>NZ_CP195205.1:3792500-5966926 GCF_057597255.1 Mesorhizobium sp. MC2-1-1 | reverse complement strand
TCGGATACCGGCCGCATGCCATCGGCCGGGTTCAAAGCGCCGCAGCGCACGCTTGGCCTCCTCGCGGTTCGAGCAGGCTCGCTCATGGCGAAAAGATTCCACAAACCGGCTTGACGGGCAATGAATTTGTTCTCATTTCGTTCTCATGGCGCACGAGAAGATCGATACGCTGGGCAAGGCGACCCGGCACAACATGCTCCTCAAGGTCGAGTGCGGCTGCGGCAACGTGCGCTACTGCCGCTCGGCCGACCTGTGTATGGAGGCGGCGCCGACCCGTTCAAGCTGAAGTTCGACTGCAGCCGTTGCAAGCCAGATATCAAGCTGACGCTCCTCGAACTGCACCTCGAGCACCTGCCGAAGAAGCTGGTCATCCACAAGCCGATGAAGGTCGATGGCAAGGTCATCTGGCATACCGAGCGGTTCCGGCCATGAAGGAGCGCTATGAGGTCGATTGCGCCGGGGACGTCTACCGCGTGCTTGATCCGTCCGGCGCAGCTGTTGCAACCTTTCAAAGACGGCCGGAGGCGTTCGCCTTGGTGCGGGATAGGGGCGGCCGCGTCCACCTGCTGTGGGCGAGGACCGTGCTGAACGACCGGATACAGTCGCGGAACATTTCTCCGCCAGTTATGGTCCCTTCAAGGCTGGGCGTCTGATCCCCGTACACACAGGCGACTACGGCGCACGCTGAGCATTGCCGGCGTCATCTTCAACGTCTTGTGCATTTTGATGAAGTTGTACCAAACGGTTTAGATCGCGACCATAGTGCGGTGCTCTCCGCCCTTCGGCATCAAATCGGGTGCCTAAACACGCCAGCCGATCGAAGCGAGAAATAGTGCCCGCTCTCAGTCGCCCGGCAATGGCGCAAAGGGATGCACGGCTCCCGGCCTGTCGGGGGGTGGATCGGATGAGGGTGCAAACGGGCTGTCGGCCGGGAACCTGCACGAGGGTCGCACATTTTGGGTTTGTACATTCCCCAGAACGGGCAGCAGGCTAACGTGACGTCCCCGGACTTTAGAACGCTATGGGCCGACAGCAAGACAGTTTTGGCCAAACGCCAGGTTGGCCGTTGGGTCGACGTGCTCCCATACACCGCCGTCGCCATTGCGGCCGTCCTGGTCACTCTGGCCGCGCTGAATCTCACTGCGGAGCCAAGTGCCATTCGCTCAATCGTTCCGCACCGGTTCGACGCGGCAGACCCACAATTCGTGCGCAGCATGAGCAACTATTCGCAGGGTCAGATGTTCGGGCAAAACGCTGTGCAAACCTTGGTCAACGGCGACGAAATTTTCCCGGCCATGCTCCAGGCAATTACCTCGGCCCAATCCAGCATCAATATGGAAACCTATATCTATTGGTCTGGATCTGTCGGCAACGAGTTCGCCAATGCGCTGGCGGCAAAGGCCCGCCAAGGCGTGGAAGTTCGAGTGCTGGTCGACTGGCTTGGCAGCCTGCCTTTCGACGCAGACCTGATCCACATCATGACCGGTGCCGGGGTCCGGTTTCAGGAGTATCGGCCGATCTATTGGTACACGCTCGATCGCGTAAACAATCGGACGCACCGCAAGCTGCTCATCGTGGATGGACGAGTTGCATTTACCGGTGGGGTGGGCATCGCGGACAACTGGCTGGGAGACGCTCGCAATCCAAACGAGTGGAGGGATACCCACTATCGGATCGAAGGGCCTTCAGTGAGCGCGTTTCAGGCGGCTTTCGGCGAAAACTGGCTGGAAACGGCGGGTGAGAGCTTACAGGGGGAGAGGTTTTATCCTCATCTCGAGGGCGCGGGGCAGCTCAGTGCTCAGCTTGTTCTTTCCTCACAGCCGAACGGCTCCAATGACATGGAGTTGATGATGCTTGCCGCTATTGCCGCAGCCAAGGATCACCTGCGGATCGGGATGGCCTATTTCGTGCCGGACGATATCGCGCTGCAGCAAATACTTGACGCCAGAAAGAGAGGCGTGGCCGTCGATGTCATCGTACCCAATTCGCTGACTGATGTGCCAGTCGTACGAAAAGCTTCGCGCAATTTCTGGGGTCAGTTGCTCGAGGCCGGCGTGCGCATCTATGAGTTCCAGCCGACCATGTACCATCCTAAATTGCTGATCGTCGATGACGTTTGGGCGAGCTTCGGTTCCACCAATCTTGACGAGCGATCCCTTCGGCTGAACGATGAAGCCTCCTTGAATGTCTACGGGAGAGACTTTGCGAAGACGCAAATCGACCTGTTCAATGAGGATCTCAAGCGGTCGAGACAGATCACCTTGGCGGAGTGGCAGGCACGCCCGCTTAGCGAGAAGATCACCGACTGGTTGGCGGGCAGGCTCCATACGCAGCTGTAGCGCGTTATGAGGGCGAACCGGGCCGCCCCGCAGAACTGTCCCGACGACCGCTAGGCATCCGGGCAAGTGTGGAGCGTGAAGATTGCTTCCGGGAATCGGCGGCAGTTTTACCAACGCCGAAGGCACCTTCCTGCACTGGTTCTGCTGCGGGCACCGCGCCGACGTGAGCAACTCCTCTGGTGATGATGTCGGCGTTCGCCACCCAACTTCACGCCCGCTAGAAGCACCGCCGACATTTGCGGATACTTCACTACACATCCAACGATCAGCAGGCCTTCGGCTCTCTGTGAGGCTAAGCTGATTTGCGTGCCGGCTTTTTCGACGTAGGTTTGATGCCTTCGTTGGCAAGACTCTTCTTGAGAACCGACACCAGATCGACGACACATTTTCCTTGGGCCTTGGCACCGGCATCGGCGGCTTCTTGCCCTTGCGCTTGGCGTCGATCATGGCGATCGGTATCCCCATAAGTGTCCTCCAACTTCGAGGGATCGAACTTGGTCACTTTCTTGTCGATCAGGAGGCCTGCAATCGAGCAGGTCGTAGTCGTATTCGGCGATTTCATCGAACACGCTATCTTCCGACACCATTTCTGAGGCAGTCGCGTAGCTCTTATTCTCCCGGCACCCATCCCTCGGTCGTAGAAAATCGCGCCGCTCATCCCTTCTCACAGTCGTCGGTTCCGCGTGCGAGATGTTGGTGATCCATGCCGGCATTTGCGACCGTCCCATGTAGTTTGTGTAACGTCGCTTCGCGTGAAGCCCATCTGCGGGAACTTTCGCGCCATGTCGGCGCCGACGAAGTCCCCTCGCCACGAAGTCGGGGACCGTCGCAGAGATCGCCCGGCTATTTCGATCCAGGTTCGATGCCAAGGCTGTCTCCGTCGCCGTGCACTATATCGCGATCCCAGTCGTTGGTCTTGCCGGGCGTCTTCGCGGCTGCCTCTCGCTTTTCCTGGCCTTTGTCTTCGCGCGGCTGTCGCGTCTGCCTTTTCGTCAGCCTCGATTGATCGTTGCTGTTCATATCAACCTCCATGAGCGAGCCATCGAAATTGAACAAGCAGGCTGCATAACAGTTCCGGAGCAATTGAACCCGGCGTCCTCACTCCGCGTTTGTTCTGGAGACAATCAGGGAGACCAAGGTGACGCGCATTGCGACTTTCAACGTCAATGGTGTCAACGGCCGCCTGCCGGTGCTTTTGAAATGGCTCGGCCAGACCAACTACGACGTGGTGTGCCTGCAGGAGTTGAAAACTTCCGATGACAAATTTCCTATCGACGCGATCCGAGACGCTGGCTTCGGTGCAATCTGGCACGGCCAGAAATCCTACAACGGCGTGGCGATTCTGGCGCGCGGGAGGGATCCGGTCGAGCGCCGCCGCGGGCTGCCCGGCGACCCCGACGATACGCATAGCCGATACTTGGAGGCGGCGGTCGGCGATCTGGTGATCGGCTGCATCTACCTGCCCAACGGAAACCCGGCGCCCGGCCCCAAGTTCGACTACAAGCTCCGCTGGTTAGAGCGCCTATCGACCTACAGCAAGTCACTGTTGGACGAGCGCGCGGTGCTATGTGGTGACTACAATGTCGTCCCGGCCGAGGTTGACGCCGTAGTCCCTCGTCGTTGGTCGGGTGACGCAGTCTTCTTCCCGGAAAGCAGGACAGCCTATGCGAACATACTGTCCCTGGGCTGGGTGGACGCGGTGCGACGGATCCACCCCGGCAAGGGTATCTACACTTACTGGAATTTCTCGTACCGCGGAGGCTACGACCGAAGCTCCGGGTTGCGCATGGATCACTTGCTCGCAAGTCCGGCGCTGGCCGAGCAAGTTCAAGATGCCGGCGTTGATGTCGAAACCCGAAGCTGGGAAAAGCCGAGTGACCATGCACCCGCCTGGATAAACTTGCGCGGATAGGTTCCGTGTCCATCGGTCGTGCCGGCGAGAGCAATAGTTGATCTCCGTGCGAGATCACCAAATCCGTTTGGCGACGGAACAAAGAGTGCGGGCTCTTGTTAGCCGCTAGCACGATTTGTTGCTTGCGAGGATCTGAACCATGAAAATCCGTTTGATATCCGCAGCGCTGTGGGCCTCCGTAGCGTTTGGCTCTAGTTACCCCGCAATGAGCGCCGAGACCGCGCAGGACTTCGTCAACAAGGCCGCGGCGGGCGGCATCTTCGAGGTCGAATCCAGCAAGGCTGTCCAAGGCAAAGCCCAGGACGAAGCGGTCAATGAGTTTGCCCAGAAGATGATCGACGACCACGGCGCAGCCAACGCCAAGCTGCAGACGATCGCCGGCGCGCAAAAGCTGCAGGTCCCGAAAGAGACGGACGCAAAACACAAGAGCGATCTGGAGGCTTTGACGAGCGCGAATGGGTCGGTCGACCAGTCCTACGTGAAGATGCAGCAAGAGGCTCACGCAGACGCCGTCAAGCTGTTCCAGGACTATGCGGCCGACGGCGACAACGCCGAACTTAAGACGTTTGCCCAGCAGACGCTGCCAACGCTCAAGATGCACCAGGAGATGATCGAGAAGATCGCTTCCACCAAGACTGACAGCTCCGCCCCAACCAGTACTGCTCCTGCAGCGAGCAACGATCAGTCCAATGCATCCGCACCGGTGCCAGGGGCCAACAGCTTCACGGAAGCGCAAGCCAAAAGCCGGATTGAGGACGCCGGCTTCTCGAACGTCAGCGCTTTGACGAAGGACGACAAAGGCATATGGCGCGGCACCGCTGACAAGGACGGCAAGCAGACGGCCGTCGCTCTGGACTTCCAGGGCAACGTGGTTGCCGGTGCGCAGTAACCGAACCCAAAAGAATTGGAGATGAAAATGACAACCGTCACCGGACTTTTCGATGATTATCAGGACGCCTCCGACGCTGTCGGGGAACTGGAAGCGATTGGTGTCCCACGCGATGATATCAGCATCGTGGCGAACAATTCCGGCAATTGGTATCGGGCGGATACCGCCTCGGAAACGGGCGAAGACGCAGCGACCGGCGCGGGCTTGGGAGCGGTCGTCGGTGGTGCCGGCGGCCTTCTCGCTGGCTTGGGCATTATGGCCATACCTGGCGTTGGACCCGTGGTGGCAGCGGGCTGGCTTGCGGCCACGGCGGTTGGGGCAGTTGGCGGCGCGGTGGTCGGCGGAGCCGCCGGTGGCATTGTCGGCGCGCTGACCGAGTCCGGCGTTCCCGAAAGGGACGCGCATGTGTATGCGGAGAGCGTGCGTCGCGGCGGCACCTTGGTGACTGCGAAAGTCGACGATCGGATCTCTGGCGAAGCTGAACGCATCCTGCGCGGAGAACGCTCAGTGAACCTCGATGAACGGCGCATCGCTTACGAGAGCGGCGGGTGGAAAGGTTTCGACCCAAGCGCCGAACCGTTTGGAGACATCGAAGCCGAACGCGATAGCGTTCGTCGCTCCACCCCCCTCTAAACAACCTTCCGCCCCGCCGATCTCCAAGTCGGCGGGGCCGAAGTTCATGCCATTTGCCTCAATCTTTCCAGCCTGCCCGAAAGCCGGCTGGTTTTCCCCCGCGTCAGGCCTGAGGTTCTCGCCCGCCTGAACGCTCGACGTATCGATGCACTTCGCGCGGCGTTCGCAGGGCGGATTGATTTCGATGCCGCATCGCTCGCGCAATCGCGTGAGACCCATCTTGGCTACTTAGTAGAGGATGGCCGCTACTGGGAACGCACGGCCGAGTTCAGCGAAGCTGAGATCGATCGGATAGACGCTCTCTGGGCCGAATCGGTTGCGCAACTTCCGAAGTCGGCCAATGCGCGCGAGGCATGCTGGCGTGGTAACGGCCGAAAGCCTGAATCGCCGGCGCTCCCAAGATCACATCAGGCCGCGAGACGTGGTTCTGCAAGTGCTAGTTATCGGGTTGCCCGCGCAGGACGACGCTGATGCCGCGGCGGGCAAAGTCCCGAAAGCGCTGATACGGCAGATCGAGCAATTCTTCCTTTCAACAGCCTCGGGTATGGACGAGAAGACCTAGCTCAAAGAGTAGCAGCGAGCCGACTGGAACGTCGGCGTTTCGGCCTAGATTCGGTCGACGGCCCGAGGCGTCCTCGCCAAGGAATTTCAATTCCAAATGATGGCATTCGTCAATTATTTAGTTCGGAACAGATGCCTCTCCGGGTCATTAATCGCAAACTTTTACAACAGGGAGTTTGCCCCCATGCAACGTCGAATCGACAAGGAGAGGATCGAAAGGGCTGCGGAAGAATCCCGCCGGCTTATAGATATCGAGCGCCAGAAACGGCAGGCCAAAACGGCCAGGTTGCGTGAACTGAGATTGCAGCAACAGGCGAGCGCACCGGCGGCAGATCCACCGCGTCGACGTGCAACGCCGGCCAAACGGAAGCCCACGCGGCGGGTGATCGAAATCGAGTGAATAGCGATCGGGCCCGGTGACTATCCGGGCTTGGCCAGGCGCAGGGGCGGTGCGCCACGGCGGTCGTCAGGTCGGGGGGAGCTTTAAGCAAGAAGCGAAACAGCACATCTCGCTTCTTGCAGGTCGCTTGTCTACGTGTCTTTAGCCAAGGCGCTCACTCGTCAGGTGCGGTCCCAATCTGCAGGTCTTCGAAATTGACGTTTGCTAGATTTCACCGGCCAGGTCTCGAGCGCGAACCGCCCATCCTAGGGGTGCCTCCCCTCGTGACAAGGCATCTTCCCATAAATCCTTGCCGAGCGACGGCATTCTTCCGCGACGAGTTCCAGGTTATAGAGTGAGACTCCCGAGACCGTTCGGATTTCTCATTTGTCCTGGTGTTCGAGCGTCTATTGCCAGGGCGCCGTTGGCCCATTGTACAACGCATCAGGTGGGTCATCACGTACGTCCCCAAAACGCGCAACCTGTAAAGGGTCGCACGGGCTTTCTCGACCAATGTGCGGTCATCCATATCCATTCCGTCAGCTAAGGTGACGGCCACCAATTCTCCACCCTCTCCGTGGAAGGCCACTGTCGTGTCTCGCCGCCGCGCCGCACTTCTGTGTCCAAAATTTGCATTGTCGGCTCCACGCTCACTTCAGGTCGTTATTGTGTTGCTCGGTCCTGGACGTCTTTGGCCAGCTCGCCGCAACCCCATCACCAAGCCTCGAGTTGCAGTGCGAGTCAGCGCTTGCCCTTCGGCGTCCTTCGAATGCTCGGCGATTTGCAAGACCGGCTCCGGAGACTTTCTGAGTTGTCGGATATGGTGTCGGGGTTAGCGAGTTGCAGGACAGGCGTTTCGAAGGACCGGAAGCCTGATCGTCATTCTCAATATCTGACGAGGGCATCGTTTTGCTCCACAGCAACCGAAGTCAAACATCGATCGACCCCGGAGGTCCCGTCTGATCGCAATTCACAAAAGCCGTCCGGGGTCGACCTTGCATACCGAGCCATTCAACTAACGCGAGGTATGAGATCATGCCGACTGATCTCGAGCACAGGCTGTGAACTTGCCCCTGGCGCCTCTGCAAAGCCGTTGCTTTGTTTGTCATTGCCAGCGCTTCGCTACCCGGATCGGACAGAAGGCAGTTTGAAAGAAATGTCTAATCCGGTTTGGAACGTTTGCCGTCAAGGCAAGTTGCCGCTGTAGGAGGAACGCAAACATGAACTCTGTCATTTACCTGATCGGACTGGTCGTGGTCGTACTCGCGGTCCTTTCGTTCCTTGGTTTTCACTGACCAGCTTGCAAGGAGAGAGACATGAAGCCCGAAGCCGGCGCGGTATCCGATTTTTCTGAGGCGCAACAACAGGTCGCAAATCAGATGAGCAAAGTCAGCACAAAGGCTGCGGACAGTCTGAACGAAGCAAAAGAAGACCTGGCTCGGAAGGCTCAGGATGTGGCCGCGGAAGGCAAGGATGCTCTTTTGGGCCAGGCCCAGCTTGCTCAGAACACGTTGACCGGGGCAATTGCCGCGTTCGGGGGTGCGGTGCGCGCCGCGAGCGAGCACTTGGGAAACAATGATCAGCGCGCAGCGTCGAAATTTGCGCTGGAGGCTGCAGGTGGTCTCGAACGCATTTCCGTGTCACTTAAGGATAAACCTTTCGAGGAGGTTTTGACGGAAGTCCGCGCGTTCGGTGCCAGCAATCCTGCGGCGTTGATCGGCGGGGCAGTCGTAGCAGGTCTGGCACTTGGGCGGTTCATCAAAAGCTCTTCGCCCGACGCGCCTACGTCGCCACCCGATCTTGCGTCGGATGGCTCATCCGAAAAGAGGGCAGCGCCATGAGTGTTGGCTCCGACGACCGTAGTTTGATGACCCTCATCAGCGATCTTTCACAGCAGGTAGCTACGCTGGTGCAGACCGAAAGCCGCCTGCTGCGAGCGGAGCTTTCCGAGAAGGCCGAAAAAGCCGGCTCGGGCGCGATCGAGGTTCTCGGCGGGGCTATATGTTTGTTGGCTGCGTTGCTGGTTCTTCTACAAGCGCTCGTCATAGCACTGGCGAAAACGCCTTTGGGGCCGGGTTGGTCGTCCCTGCTCGTCGGGGTGCTGGTCGCGATCCTGGGCCTGATTTTGTTGAGAGCAGGCTCGTCAACCATGAAACCCTCCGAGCTGGCGCCGGATCGCACGGCAGGGCAGCTAAAGCGCGATGCAAATGTGATTAAGGACCAAGTCAAATGACCGACAAAACATCCGCCGAACTCGAGCACGAGGCCGAACTCGCACGCGCAAAGGTTTCAAGCACGGCCGAATCCATTCGCGCCAAGATGACGCCTGGCCAGCTCATTGACGAATTCTCAGGACTGTTCACCAGCGGTGACAGCAGTTCGATGCTGGCGACGCTTCGTTCGCAAGTTGGTGCAAATCCCCTTCCCGTCGCTTTGGTGGGCGTCGGGCTGACCTGGTTAATGGCGGGGCAGTTTTCGGCTCAGCCAACTGTCGTCAAAAGCGCTGCAGCGCCCTGGCAGAATGCGCGACCGGGAACTGTGTACGACGATACAGAAATCGACGCCCAAACCAGCAATGGCTCCGGCCTGGAGGTCTCAGAGACTCTGTCAGGAATGATGGACAAAGCGAAGTCTGTGGTTGGCGATGCCGTCGAGGGCGCTAGAACAGGCATGTCGGACGCCGCGCGCAATGTCACGGATACGGCAATGAACTACGGTGGCAGTGCAGGCGAGATCGCGAGCAAGGCAGCAACGGCCGCATCCGAAATTCTGCGGCAGGAGCCGCTGGTTCTGGCTGCGCTGGGGCTGGCTTTTGGCACCGCTATCGGCGCGATGCTGCCTCGAACGGACTTCGAGGACGAACAACTTGGCGACACGAGTGATGCAGTGCGCGGCAAGGTCAACGAACTGCTCAACCAAGGCGTCGAGGGGGTCAAGGATGTCGCGGCGCAAACCTATCAGGCTGTGAAAGATGAGGCCGACAAGCAAGGCATCGCCTCCGATCCGGCCTCACTTATCGACGCAGTTTCCGATGTTGCGAGATCGGCGGCGTCGCAAGCGGAGAAAAGCGTGCGCGATAAGATCGGCAGCGTCAGAGAGGATCCCTATACGACATAATGGCTTAGGGGCCGGTCGAACCGAACCACTAGAGCGCCTGTGAATAACGACTCTGGCGCATCAGCAAAGTGTGGTGAGCAGCCCACGGCCGGTGAGAAGACCGCTGGCAGCAGCAAGACGGCACAAACCCGCGTCCGGCGTGCCGGCGGGCCGGCGCCAACATCAGGTGGTTCTCTGGAACGTTAAGCGACGGAACAGTTTCAACTCGCCTACGGAACTCGCTGGTCCGGCGTGCGCCAGCCAGCTTGGACGTTCATGTTTGGAGGACACCCGCCAGTGGTTTGACGATGCGCCGCAGCCGTTTAGGCTACCTTCGCGAAACCTTGTTTGGCCAGGTCGCACTTTGCAATTCCGTAACGCCATCGGTGACCCGTCATGGCTCGCCGGCACTGATAAAAGAGAGTCAACTGGCTGCCTTCGAGAACGACGGTCGAGTGCCCGTTTTCGCCTGGTTCTCCCGGATCCAGAACTGGACCGACCGTGATGTAGGGACCTTCGATGTGATCGGCGACGGCGAAGAATACACGCTGCCGGCTCCCCCTCGGACCTTCGGGGAGAAAGCACGTTGCGTTGAGAAGGATGCGGCTGTCCGGCAACTCCACCAATTGAGCGCCTTCGATGCCCCATTCGTAATCGGGGTCTTGGCGCGCATTGTGGTGAGGCACGTCGTTGTGTTCCAAGATTTTGCCGACCCGTTTCCATGGTCCGAACCATGAGTTTGACTGGCTGCGTGCCAAATAGACGTCGGGCTGCGGTACCGTGACGAAGGGCGGCATTCCCGAGTAAACGATATAGCGCTTGCCCCTGACGAGGGCTGGATGGGGATCGTATATCCCGTCCTCCCCGGTTCCGGGCAAGGCCACTATCGCTGGACCTAAGACATTCCAACGGAAGCCATCGTCGGACACGGCATGCTCACAGCGCCCGCCGGACTTCATGAAATCCGTTTGGATGAACATGTGAAAGACGCCGTCTTCGAAAATCACACCGGGCGCGGCCACGCCCGACCCGGAAACCGGCAGCGCAATTGGCTGATGTTCAATCCAAGGGCCATAGATGTCGGCCGCCGTAGCGTGAAAGATGCTCCAAGATTCGCTGGTGGTGGTGCCTGCGGAACCGAACAGGTGCCAGAGCCTGCCGTCAAACACTGGGCATGGATCTTTCACGTCGTCGACGACGGCCGGCGAAAAAAGCGGAAAGACATCCGTTTCGAAGTCGATCGACATCGCCCCCCTGTCACGTGGCGGCTGCAGGCCGCCCCGAATTGTCCTTGGCTTGCCAAATCTCTGCCAATGTCAATCAGCCCGCAACTCCATCTCTTAGAGACACCCCCACAGTCTCAAATTCCGACCGGTCCAGCAATTCAATGAATCCGGATCGTCGGGGAACGAGTGCCGCTTAGCCAAGTTAGGCCATTAGCTAGCGATCACATCTCAACGGTGGTCTTAACATTTGTTGTAGCGCCACGTCGAGATGTTCAACATGTGCAATACGGAAGGTGATTGACGATGCTTAACTCGCCGACAGAAATGAAAAACACTACAAACCGAGATCTTTTGATGTGTTTCAGCCATCTGAGGTGGAATTTTGTCTTTCAAAGACCCCAGCACATTCTCACCCTGGCCTCCAAATCCCACAGGGTGATCTATTTCGAGGAGCCCGTCTTCGAAGACGTTGCCCAGGCAACAATGCGGTCCGACATCGTCGCGCCTTCCATTACTGTGGTTACTCCCGTTCTACCGACACGAACAGGCGACGTCGAAGCAGCGGCAATGCAACAGCACCTCGTGGATGTCGTCGTAGCGTCAGCGCCGCATCAAATGCTAACTCTTTGGTATTACACTCCGATGTCTCTGCGGTTCAGCAGCCATCTTACCTGCGACGTCTGTGTCTATGACTGCATGGATGAACTCTCGGCGTTCAAAAACGCTCCCGCAGAACTCATCGAGATGGAAAAGCGGCTGTTGGGCCGAGCGGATGTCGTGTTCACTGGCGGCCAAAGCCTGTACGAAGCCAAGCGTAGCTTGCACAAGTCGATTTTTCCGTTCCCGAGCAGCATCGACTTCACGCATTTTCATAAGGCCAGGGCCCCGGGCGCGGACCCAGCGGATCAGGCGCAGATCCCCCATCCACGTCTGGGATATTTCGGAGTAATCGACGAGCGGCTTGATCCCGATCTGGTGGCGCACGTCGCAAACAGCATGCCTGATGTCCATTTCGTGATGCTGGGGCCGGTGGTCAAGATTGATCCCGCCACCCTCCCCAAGTCGGCAAACCTCCATTGGCTTGGCGGCAAGGCGTATGCGGATCTTCCCAATTATCTGAGACATTGGGATGCCGGATGGATGCCGTTCGCGCTGAACGCTGCCACCCGCTATATCAGCCCCACCAAAACTCCGGAATTTCTCGCAGCCGGAGTGCCACTCGTTTCGACCGCCATCGTCGACGTGGTCCGTAGCTATGGCGCGCAAGGCCTGGTCGAAATCATCGACGCAGAGGATGCCGTACCGAAAATAAGATCGATGCTGGCACGCCCTCGCCATTCGCTTCTGCCACAGGTCGATGCCTATCTGATCGACATGTCCTGGGAAAAAACCTGGGTTGCAATGGCCGGGCATATCCAGCAGGCGCTCTCGCGCAAGAACGTCGTTCCTTTCCGGCGGAGCGCATGACCATGTTCGACTGGATGATTGTCGGCGCCGGCTTTGCCGGCAGCGTGCTTGCCGAGCGCATCGCTTCGCAACGAAACGAGACCGTGCTGCTTGTCGACAAGCGTGCCCATGTCGGCGGCAATGCCTATGATTGCTACGATGAGGCGGGCATCCTCGTTCATCAGTACGGGCCACATATTTTCCACACCAATGCCCAACCGATCGTCGATTATCTCTCCCAGTTTACTGCTTGGCGGCCGTACGAGCATCGTGTCCTGTCGCATGTGGACGGACAGTTGCTGCCAATCCCCATCAACCTCGATACGATCAACAGGCTTTACGATCTCCAGCTGACGTCCGAGGGACTCCAGGACTTCTTCGCATCGCGCCGTGAGTCAGTAGATGAGGTGCGGACGGCAGAGGATGTTGTCGTCAGCACCATCGGCAGAGAACTCTATGAGAAGTTCTTTCGCGGTTACACCACCAAACAATGGGGCGTGGACCCTTCCCAGCTGAGCAAGTCGGTGACTGCCCGGGTGCCGACCCGCACAAATCGGGACGACCGATATTTCGGCGACACTTTCCAACAGATGCCGGCCGGTGGCTATACCCGCATGTTCCACCGTATGCTCGCCCATCGCAATATCAAGATCATGCTGCAGACGGACTATCGCGACGTGCGGTCATCAATTCCGTTCCGCCGGATGATCTATACGGGACCGGTCGACGAATACTTCGATTGCTCGTTGGGGTCGCTTCCCTATCGCTCGCTGCGGTTCGAGCATGTCACACTGGATCGCGAACAGTTCCAGCCCGTCGCCGTAGTGAATTACCCCCAGGCAGAGCCTTATACGCGCATCACCGAGTACAAACATCTGACCGGACAGAAAAGTCCGAAGACCAGCCTGACCTACGAGTTCCCGACCGATATCGGCGACCCGTATTACCCGGTGCCGCGAGCGGAAAACGAAGCGCTCTACAAGAGATATCAGGCGCTGGCCGCCGCGATACCGGATGTGTGGTTCGTTGGGCGGCTGGCGACATACCGCTACTACAATATGGACCAGGTCGTTGGTCAGGCGCTTGCCACTTTCGGCCGAATCCAACGGCAGTTGCAACAGCCGTCCACGGCGGCCGAGGCCGCGGAATGAAACCTTCGTTGGAAATGTGGGGCGGGGTGGAATGCAGCCACGTCCGGGTCGGAGACGTGGTCCGCGATGAGCTCTTCGAAACCGGCCATCTTCAACGCATCGAGGACCTCGATCTCATCGCGGGCCTGGGTATACGAACGCTGCGATACCCGATCTTGTGGGAGATGGTGGAGACCGCAGCTGGCTGTTACGACTGGAGCTGGGCGGATGTGCGCCTTGCGCGTCTGAGGGCGTTGGGAATCAAACCGATTGCCGGTCTTCTTCACCACGGCAGCGGTCCGTCATGGACCCATGTGCTCGCACCGGACTTTCAGGATGAATTTTCCCGATTTGCCGAGGCCTTTGCCCGGCGCTATCCGTGGGTCGACCTCTACACGCCGATCAACGAACCTCTGACGACCGCTCGGATGAGCGGCCTTTATGGTCTGTGGCAGCCTCACGGACATGACGAAAGAACCTGCTTTCAACTTGTCGCCGCTCAATGCCTCGCCACAGCGCGCGCCATGGATGCAATACGGCGCCATGTACCCGAGGCGAAGTTGGTCCAGACGGAGGATGTCGGGCGAGTGTTTTGCAGTCCGCGTCTTGCGTATCAGGCCGAGTACGAAAACGAACGGCGCTGGCTCTCGCTGGACCTTCTGGGGGGGCGGGTCGACGATCGGCATCCGATGCACCGCCGCCTGATCGAGGCAGATATCGATCCACAGGTCCTGATGAGGCTTGCCGCGCGTCCCTCAATACCCGATGTCATTGGGCTAGACTACTACCTGACTAGCGATCGAATGCTCGATGAGGAAATCGGTCGACATCCTGACGAATTTGTCGGCGGGAACGGCATCGACGCGTATGTCGATATCGCAGCGGTTCGCTCCGAAACCTGCTCCGGCGTTGGTCTGGGTCCACGCATCGACGAGGTTTGGGAGCGATATCATTTGCCGATCGCAGTAACCGAACTGCACAACGGGTCGACACGCGATGAGCAAATGCGCTGGCTGGTCGAAGGCTGGAATGCTGCCGAGGCAGCCGCAAAGCGTGGCGTGGCCGTGCGGGCCGTTACGGCATGGTCGCTTTTCGGAGCAATCGACTGGAACAGCCTGCTGACGGCGCGGGACGGCTTTTATGAAAGCGGCGCCTTCGACGTCCGAGGCGGCATCCCGCGCGCGACTGCGCTGGCGCATGCAATCAAAGCACTCGCCAGCAAAGGACTGATCGACCATCCCGTACTCGATCGACCGGGTTGGTGGATCCGCGATCAAGCGCCTCCCGACAAAACGCGCCCTCTGCTCCTGGTAGGATTCGGTCGATTGATTTCCGCCCTCGAGGAGTGCTGTGCCTTTCGCCGGCTTCCAGCCTGCGCGGCCCCACCAAACCGCTCGCAGCTCTCCATTCGCAATGATGGCGCATGGGCTCTTATTGCTGTCGCGCCGGCGGCATGCAGCCTCGTTTGCCACTATCCCGACAACAGTGAATTGCAGTTGCAATACGATTGCCGCTCGTCGCTGATTGACGTCGCCAACGCAGCGCTTGATCTCATCATCGACGGCCAACGCGGTAGGTTCGCATTGCGTTGTGCTGCTGCCAATCAATTCGCCTTGTCGCCATTTGTCGTTCAAAGCGAGTTGGTTGGCGAGGCTGCGCAGAGTTTTGTCGCGTAACACCGGCCCTCGACGATTTAGCGTCGAACCGAGTGTCCGCTCCCCTCGGCCCCACGGCTGGTGGCTCAGGCGTCCATGGAACCCCATCTCATTCCCGAACTGGCTTTCCCGGTCCGCCCTTTTGGACGCATGTATCGAGCGAACCGCACTCGACAATCGGCCGCATCACAACGGACGGCGTGATCGGCCCGAGGCGGAAGGGCGCTTGCCGACGATTTTCGGGAACGCGACGCGATCACGCAAGTTGTCGCCAGACGGAGCAAAACTCATGATCATAGACGCCCACCTTCATACCTCCGGCAAGGAAACAACCGCCGGAGTTTTGAGAACACTCGATGACGCCGGGGTGGATGTCGCCTTCCTACTCGCGCCCTTCCTTACCAGCCCCTACTCGTTGGACGACCCCGCCTCGCTGCGCGACGGCAACCGCTACCTGTCCGACCTACTCAAGGCTCATACCGACCGTCTGGTTGGCTTTGCCGTCGTCAACCCGCTCCATCGAGAAGCGCCTGACGACCTCGAGCGGGCGGCCGAGCTGCCGGGTATTCGCGCGCTCAAGATGGTGCCGACTGGATGGTACCCCTACGACGATTGCGCCCATCGGGTGTACGAGATCGCCGCGCGACTGGGCCTTCCCATACTGTTCCACAGCGGCATCTTCATCGACGGGCGATCGGGGCGGTATTGCCGCCCAACATTCTACGAAGCCGTCAGGGATCATCCCGGCCTTCGCGTAACACTGGCGCATCTGGGCTGGCCTTGGTGCGATGAAGCGAACGCGGTCGGGGTAATCGATCGTATCCAAGGGGTCGATCCGGTTGAAAGCCAATTCCGTTTCGACACCTCCTTCGGCCCCCCTCCGATATATCGTGAGGAGGTTTTCAGGAAGGCGATAGATGTCATCGGGCCTCGTTCGATCCAATTTGGCAGCGACCGATTTCTTCCCTGCGAAGGCAGTCACATCCGTTCGGCGATCGCTGAAATTGTCGAGTTGTTGGATCTGTTGGAGGTTTCCGTTCCTGATCGAGAACAGATCCTGAGCGGCACTGCCGCGCAGTGGCTTCGACTGAACGGCATACCCGGAAAGGCAAATCTGTGAGTTTAGCGCCCCATGTCGTTCCGGAATCCAAGGACCGGATTCACGTCATGCAGGTCTTGGGAAACGCCATCGTTGGCGGGATGGAAAACTACGTCCGCAATCTAATTGCCTGTCTCCCGGCCGACGAGTTCAAAGTATCCCTGTTATGCCCTTTCGAGAGCGCCTACACGAAGGCCGCCCGGAGCCGGGGACATGACGTCTACATTGCGCCCCTGCGTGACGACCCGCCCTGGCGAACGATTGAGATGATCTGCACACTGGTGCGCCAGACAGGGGTCAGTCTCTTGCACGCCCACCTCATGAACGCGCACACATGCGCTGCGGTCGCCGGCAAACTGACGGACATCCCAACGGTGGCCACCCTGCACGGCATGAGCCTGCAACCGCAGGAAATCAGCGTTGCCCGCAACACCGGCAGCCACACAATCGTGGTATGCCGAGAAGCATGGTCACAGGCTATGGCCGTCGGCCTGACTCCCGACTGCGTCAGCCTGGTGCCTAACGGCGTCGATCTTGAAACCTTCCATCCGGCATCAGCCGACCGGGCGAAGTTTCGACAAGCGATTAACATCAGTCCCAACGACTTCCTGGTCGGATTCGTTGGCCGTCTTGCCTGGGAGAAGGGCCCCGACAAGTTCGTCAAAGCGGCGGAGTTCATATTGCAGCGCCGACCGGACGTGCATTTCGCCATGGTTGGCACCGGCGCCATGGAAATCGAATTGGCCAGAGCATCCGAGCGCGCCGGAATCGGTTCACGACTTCACATGGCAGGGCTTTGGCGAGAGCCCAACCAGGTCTACCCCTCGTTCGACCTGATGCTGCACACATCACGTGCCGACGCAATGCCTCTTGCGGTCCTCGAGGCCATGGCCACGGGCGTCCCTGTGGTTGCAATCGGTGTTGGGGGGGTGCCCGAGATCATTGAAACCGGCGAGACGGGAATTTTGATCGGGACACAGGAATGGCCAGGTATCGTTTCTGAGTATCCCGGCGACTGGGAAGGTGTCGCTCAAGCCGCCATTGCGCTAATTGACAACAGGCGCCGCCTGGAGTCGATGTCGGCTAAGAGCATTACGCGGGCGCGGGCCCATTTCGACATTCGTCGGTCAGCGGAATTGACCTGTCAAGTATTCCGTGAGTTGCTCCGTGCCGTGCCGGAACAGCCGCGTCTTCATTCCGTCCCTTGATCTTGTCACGAATGAGTTGGCAGGAACCCATTCGACCTTTCGCTCTGCCGCAATTATTACCGAGTCGATTGCGAAGAACGAGAGCTATCGCCGTAAATTGGCAACAGCCGGACCGCTACCGACGCAATCAAACGGCATTCTGGAAGCCTTACGAACGGTGTCATCGATGTATGATGACCTTGACGCTGCCACGGTTGGGCCCTTGGTGGGGATTGAGGTCGGAAGCGCAAAACTCGTCAACTCGCTGCCGCCGAGCGCTTGAAGACTATGGTGACTTTCGTCCCTTCGCCGGCGCCGGATTTGACCTCGAAATGCGCTTTGGCGTTCTCGGTCAACGAGCGCGCGATCAGCGCCCCGAGCTTACCGGGCTTCGGCCATGTCCCGCCCTCCGGCAAGCCAATTCCGTCATCGGCGATAGTAATGCGGCATCCGTCGCCATCGACAACACTGTGAAGCGTGATCGTGCCGCCCTCTCGTCCTTTGAAGCCGTGTTTCAGCGCATTCGTCAGCAGTTCGTTCACGACCAATCCAGTCGGCATCGCAACGTTGATCGAGACGGGGTAAGTATCCACTTTCATGTCCAAGCGTATACCCTCGACCGCATGCGAAGCCATTACCGCAGATGCTATCTGGCTGAGGTATATACCGAGATCGACCTCATCGTTGTGCTCGTCGTTCGACAGCGCCTGGTAGAGTAATGCAAGAGCGTCAACACGCCCGGCCAACCTCTCGAACCGCTTCTGATCGGGCTCCGCCGCATTACGGGTCTCCAGACGGATGAGTGCGGTGATCATCTGGAGATTGTTTTTTACCCGATGCTGCAGTTCCCGTAGCAATGTATCCTTTTCGCGAACACGCTCCTCGACCGAGGCCGCCTCTTCACCGTGGAAGGATACATCCACCAAGGCGACCAGCCGGAAACAAGCCTTGCCTTCATCGTCCACTATCAAATTCGAGTAGGCATCGACGACTGCCGGGCCGTCGACGGCACGCTCCAGGCGGAAAGTTCCCACGAAATCGGTTTCGCTGACAACGCACTCGGCTAGCGCCTTGTCCTTCTGCTCACGCATTCCTGTCCCGGCAAGCGCTGCCCAGTTGTTCCGTGCCAAACTGATTGCTTTCAGGCCGGAGAGTTTTTCGAACTCCGGATTGGCATATACGACCCGCTCCGTTTCGATCAGATCTGAAACTGCGATTGCAATTGGCACCTGGTCGAGGAACTTCTTGAATTGTTCGCTCTCGAGCGCGGTGGCGAGTTCGGGCGTATCCAGTAACTGCTCGACCGCCTCGGGCTTCTCTGTATCCGATGTCATTTTAGGCCTACGGTATGAGGAAAGCCCATCAGTATCAGCGATGGTGCATATAGGCCACCGCTGAAGCGGAGCGCTACGCCCTGAAGTCAGTAGGCTGGAACTAGCCTCGTGTCGCGCAGCGGCAAGGCCATTGCAAACCGCACACCCTCAGGTTGATAGTTCAGGTGGACCTCGGCTTGGCACTGCACAGCAACTACTTTCTCCAGCAATGTCGTACCAAAGCCGCGACGTGCCGGTTGCTCCACCGCCGGCCCGCCACTTTCAAGCCAATCCAAATTGAGGCGTCGTTCGGCCTGCGAATTGCTCACGGACCACTTGACTTCGAGACGGCCATGGGGGCTGGACAAGGCGCCATATTTGGATGAGTTGGACGCAAGTTCATGAAAGGCCATTCCGATTGGGATCGCAATATCGGCGACTAGCGCGACACTTGGCCCTTCGAGCACCACTCGCGAGTTGTCATTCGTATCGTAGTGGCGCAATTCCGACTCGAGCAATTCGCGCAAGGAAGCCATTTGCCAATAGTCATCAGTGAGCATTGAGTGCGTGTCGGCGAGGGACACGATCCTGGCGGAGAAGTCGCGCACGAAATCATCCACACTACCGCTCGATTTGGCGGTCGCCCCCATCATCGCTCTGACATTTGCCAGCGTGTTTTTGACGCGATGATGGAGTTCCCTGATTAAAAGTTTTTGCCTGTCTGCGACCTCTTGCTTTTGTTCGATATATGATTTGACCTCAAGCTGACGGGCGCGGGCACGTAGCGCCGAGCGCACCGAACTCGCAAGGCTCGACGCAAGGAAAGGCCGCTCGAGGACAATAAGATAGCGGTCCAGGAAGGCCAGGCGTTCGTCGATCTCTGTTCCCCGCATCGTCAGCAATACGATCGGAAAGTCCGACCACGGCGGCTGATGTTTGAGCCAGGATGCGAACTGATATCGATCTGAGCTGATCAAGGCTTCCTCGGCGACCACCAGGCACTGAGATTGGTCCAGCAGGGAAACTGCTTCATCTAGCGTGGCGCAGATGTGGGACTTGATCTGGTTCTCCGCGAGAATGGCCGAGGCCACCTTCGCATCGCGCCCGACCGGCGCCAATACAAGCACCCCGCTCACCGAAGGCATCACGATGCCTTGTCTGGCAGCAGATTGCCTTGCTTGCCCTCGTAGGTGGGCACACCCGTCAGGATCCCCCTGAATTCCTCCAATGGCTCACCGACAGACAAACCCGCCGCACCGATCCTGAACTCACGAATAGTGTTCTCATGCGGCCCGACACGCTTCTTGACTACGGAAATTGCCCGGCGAAGGTGCCCGCCGCTTTCAAAGAACCGCAACAGCATTATGGAATCGCAGAGATAGGTCATGTCGACAGGGGCGGACATTTGCCCGATCAGCCCGTGATTGGCCAATAGCAGGATCGTCACAACACCCTTGTGATTGAGATATGTCAGGATCTCATGCATCTGCAGCACAAGGTGCTGTTCCTCTGACATCGCATTAAGGTATCCGGTCAGGCTGTCGATAACGACGATCCTAGCATTTGAGTGCTCGACAGCCGACCGAACACGCGACGATAATTCACCTGGCGACAATTCCGCCGGATCTATCTGTTCCAGGAGCAAGCTGCCGTTGTCGGCGAACAACCCCAGATCCATGCCTAAACCTGACGCACGAGCCAGGAAAATCCGCTTGGTCTCATCGAACAAAAGCACCAGCACATGTTCGCCGCGCCTGAGAGCTGCGTGACAATAGCTGCACGCTATCGTCGACTTGCCAACACCCGAAGGCCCCATCAGAAGAGTGCTAGTGCCGCGGTCCAGGCCGCCCCCAACGAGCGTATCGACTGAACCGTTGCCCGTAGCCGGAGTTCCATGCTCCGCCATCTCATGTTCGGATGCAACCAAGCGAGGAAATACGGTCACGCCGCCCGGGCGAATGACGAAGTCGTGGAAGCCACCGCGAATTTGAACGCCGCGCATTTTTATAATGCGCAGCCGCCGCCGCTCTCCGCCATAGATAGGCGAAAGCTGTTCCATCCGAATGACACCATGACTGATAGAATGCAGATTGAGATCGTCATGTTCCGCAGTCAGGTCGTCAAGCAGCAGCACGGTTGCATTGTTAAGCAAGAAAAAGCTCTTCAAAGCCAGAACCTGCCGTCGATAGCGTAGAGAACCCTGTGACAAGAGACGAATTTCAGACAGGGAATCGAACACCACGCGATCTGGCTTCAGGCGCTCGATTTCAGAGAGGGCCGTCTGCACGGTTTCACCGAGTTCCAGGTCGGATGAATGAACAAGCGTCTGAAGTTGTGTTGGATCGAGGCTAAGTTCCGGCGGAACCAGTTCGAGTATCTCGATACCGTCAAGAGAAAATCCATGTCGTTCCGAGACCGAGTGCAGCTCACGCTTGCTCTCGGATAGCGTTATATAAAGGCATCTCTCACCCTTCGACGCCCCTTCGATCAGAAACTGCAGGCCGAGTGTGGTCTTACCTGAACCAGGCCTGCCCTCGACAAGATGAGACCTGAATTTCGCGTACCCTCCGCGCAAGACATAGTCGAGGCCCTCCACGCCAGATGATATTGGTGAAGCGTCGTCTTGACTCACGCAGGCCGCCTTTTTTTGTAAGCAGCTAAACGGATAACATTTTCGATGGTTCCCCTTTGAGCTTTCGAAGATAGGTTATGGTCATTCCACGGCGGGGGTTTGTCGCGGAACGGCCCGTCGGTACGACGAGACCGAAGCACTGCAGCGATCATCGCCGCGGTCGAGCGGCTGTCCTTCGATCCAGTGCAAAAGCCACCGGCGCCGAGCGTCATGGACTGATACGCAAAAAAGCCCGCCGGCCGGAGCCGACGGGCCTTTAACCGCGACGAACTCTCACGTGTTCGAGACTGACGCGACCTGCGCGAGGATCGATCCCAAACGCTCCCGCTTGGTGAGAACCGGCTTTTCATAGGTCTTTTTCATCTAGGATTTTTCCCCTTTTGGACAGGCGCGAAGCCAACGCAATTTCCGGTTGTCAGGCACATCTCAATGGCGGCAACTCCGTGAGTTTACTCCGGCCACTATTTGGCCAGTGTTCAGCCTCGTCGACTGCCAATCCCGAGCTGCAGACGACATGACATTCGCATCTTTCCTGCACCATCGCCTAGGCCAATCGCCTGGCCGACCGAACTGAGATGGGATCGCGAAAAGCCGCCAATATGATCGTGCCGCCGTTCATGTGCTTGGTCACGCCGGTCTTCGTCGTCGACCTGACCGAGGATTTGCGCGTGGGGCTACCGGTTTCTGATTGTGCTCGACTACATTGGCCGGCAAAGCCTCCGGCTCCGAATGGAGCCATGAGATCAAATTCGAAGGTTACCGCCGACAACGAAGGAAAGTAGAGCCTGAAATGACGGCCAGGCCCTGAGAGGTGATCCGCCACTCAAACGACAGCGTAGAAGCCGCCGATACGGGCGCATCCGATACGGGCACATCCAGCTAAGCAGGCGCTCCCGCATCGACCATTCATCCGCGAGGCAGGAGGCTCCTTTGGATGTCAGATCGAACAGTAACTCCGACCGACGCACCATCATGAAGCTGGTCCGCGAGACGGGCGTCACCGAGGCTCAGGCGGTGGAGCTTGTCATGCTTCTGGGCACCGACTGGAATTCTCTGGTTCGCGAAGCGAAAGTCCTACTGAAAAAGGACTGAGCGAGCCCTGACATTGTGTAACCTCTCCGTCCCGCCGCGCGTGCTGATGAACGAGGAGGTGTTGCGGGCCGCGGGTGGATGAAGCCGAGGCGCTGTCCGTGGTGATAGTGTCGGTCGAGCGGCTGTCCTTCGACACAGTGCAGAAGCCGCCGGCGCCCGGCATGAGGCTGCTAACCCGAGCTATTTATCGACGCGACACGGGATTTGCAGCTCGGAACTACCAGCCGAGCCGGGTTCGGTTCACCGCACCCGCTCAAGCTGGTCAGATATTTGGGCCAGATCGCGGAGCCCCTGACGAAAAAGATCCAGCACCCGAATTGCAACCTGCTCGCGGTCCGTCTCGCTGCGGATTCCGTGCTGGCGGCAATGGTCGCTCACGACCTGCGACAACATTTGAAGCTGTTCGGAGTCCGCCACACCATGCTCCATCCCTGCCTCACCGGTACCGGGCGAAAGCGTGATATTCGCTCCCACTCGTCCGAGCGCCTCTACTCGTTTCGGACGACTTGGAATGAGGTGCTCCCCGTCTTTGGATCGCCCCGGGCCGGAACTTCCGGGGTGTCTGGCTCAGGTAGCGGAAGCCGCCGATGAGCCTTTCATGAGCGAAATCGGCGGCTTGTTGCCGATCGCGCTGTGGGTCGGACGGTATTGTAGTCCTTACGCCATTCCTCCATTTTCAAGCGGGCGTCGTCAAGCGTCAGGAACCAGTGGGCGTTGAGACATTCGCCGCGGAACTTGCCGTTGAACGACTCGATGAAGGCGTTGTCGGTTGGCTTGCCCGGCCGCGAGAAGTCCAGCTCGACGCCGCGCTGATAGGCCCACAAGTCGAGATCACGGGAGATGAACTCCGATCCCTGGTCGACCCGGATCGTCCTCGGATAGCCGACTGAGCGGCAGGCCCGCTCCAGTGTGGCTACAACATCTTCTCCCCGGTAGCTGAACCGCGGATCGACCGCGGGCGAGAAGCGCGAGAAGGTGTCGACGACGGTCAGCACGCGGATCTTGCGGCCGGTCGCCAATTGGTCGTGAACGAAATCCATGGCCCAGACATCGTTGGAGTGCACGGCCTCTGTCCGATCCTCGCGCAGCTTCGCCTTCACCCGTCGCCGCGGCGTCTTGTTGCGGATCTGCAGGCCTAACTCCTTATAGAGGCGATAGATTCGCTTGGCGTTCACGGGCCATCCCTCCCGGCGCAGCAATACATGGACGCGCCGGTAGCCGTAGCGCACCCGCGTCGCCGTGATCTCCTTGATCCTGGCTTTCAAGGCAGCCTGGTCGCCGCGCTTCGACTTGTAGTGATAGAGCGACGTGTCGATCAGGAACGTCGCACATGCCCGGCGGATCGAAACCTTCCAGTCCGCCCGGACCTCATCGACAAGCCGCCGGCGGCGAACAGGCTTCAGAGCTTTTTTGACAGAACGTCCTGCAACATTGCCTTGTCGAGCGTCAGGTCGGCGACGATCTTCTTCAGCCGGTTGTTCTCGTCCTCGAGCTGGCGCATGCGCTTGACCTCCGACGGCGTCAAACCGCCATAGCGCTTCTTCCAATTGTAGAACGTCGCGTCCGAGATGCCGGCCTTGCGACATACCTCCGCGACAGGCGTTCCTTCATCCGCCTGGCGCAAAATGAACGCGATCTGCGCCTCCGAGAACTTCGACTTCTTCATGGAACTCTCCTTCTCCCGTCATCGGGATCATAATTGGAAAATTCCACCTCAGAACGGTCCGAAAAACCGGAGGCACGTCACTGTGCTGTTGGGCGCGGGGTGTTGCGCAAAGCGTCCGTTCCGTTCGGTTGGCGGCATGATTGGATGCTGCCTATCAGTTCTGACGTTTGGCAATCCGAACGGGAACCAACCTTAGCTCCGGCGGTTCCCACACTTGCGAAAACCGGAGAACGAGCAAATGCTTAGATTTCTGATCACTCTCGGTGCGGTGTGTGCCGCCTTTAAGCTAGGCAGGGATATCGGGCGCGGTGAGGCTCGAATCTTGCTGAGTGCCCCGGTGGATTACGAGCGCCGCCCGTCAGCAAGAAACTACGAGGACGCCGCTCTCTAAGTGGGGTTCACCGGCGTGCACGAAGTTTGGCAACGGTCCGTTGGCCTTGCCTGATCGGCGGGTTCTTCTTTCCCAGTTGTGACGGCCCTACTTATACTGGGATCCACCAAATACATGAGTACGGCAATAGCAATGATTGGCGTCGGTGCTTGGTAGTCTTCTTGGCTTGTCGGCAGGCATAATCCTTACATTTCGCTATTGGCGATTATACCGGCTTCGCCATCGGCAAGAGAGAGCTGTGTGGCAGCCCGGGCGCCTCTCAACCGGACGCCATCGGCAGAGAAAACGACACCTTCGGCTTTGAGCGTCCTTCGAATTGATTCGACGTTGCTCGGTCCGGGGATGCGTCTCCCGCTCTCGAATTCGCGCACCACGCCCTCACTCATGCCAGCCCTGGAAGCCAACCGAACGGAGGTCCAGTTCAGTAGCCCTCGGGCGGCGCGGCAAAGTGCTGGTGTCAGGTATCCAGACATCTCTCTAACTATCCATCTCTAGCTTATGGCCGCTCATGGCAACTGACTTGAGTTAAGTGCTCGCCATCCGGGCGCAGGAAACTCGGTCCCAGATCGGAAAGCTTGCTCAACCACGTAACTTTCTGGCTTCGCGCTGCAGCGTCTTGCGGTCGTTCCCGAGGGTGTCGATCCGCTCCCGAACTTCATACGACGGCGCGGTCCTGTTTGGCGAAATAGCGCACCTCATAATCCCCGTCTGCCGACACGCGCTCGCGGAAGTGTCTGTTGCTCTTGTCGTCTGCCATAGCTCTTCGTCGTGACTGTCGGGTTAGAACACTGGCATCGCAGCGAAGTTCCCCTTCTCTTTAGTCGCTGCTAACGGAACCTAGGGACGGCTGTGCTATTGAATCGCCGTTTGGGGATGTGTGTATGCGTAGGGACGGCGTGAGGCTCAACTTCGTCAGGCCGATGGAGCCCGAGCTCGTCGATGCCCCGCCCCCCGGCGAGGGCTGGTCGCATGAAATCAAGTTCGACGGCTATCGCACGCAATTGATCAAGGATGCAGACGGCATCCGCCTCTATACCAAGAGCGGCATCGACTGGACGGCGAAATACAAGCCGATCGCCGCCGAGGCCGGCAAGCTGAAGGCTGACAGCTTCATCATCGAAGGGGAGATGATCGTCACCAACGAGAAGGGCCTCTCGGACTTCCATGCGCTGCGCTCGGTCATCACACGCCGGCCGCAGGATCTCTACCTGGTGGCCTTCGATCTTCTGCATCTCAATGGTCATGACCTCCGCGACATGGCGCTGAAGGACCGGAGAGAGATCCTGCAGGCTATGATCCCGGCCGGCGGGCGCATCCAGTTTTCGGAAGCGCTGCCGGGCACCGGCGACGCGGTCTATCATCTCGCCTGCGAGGCGAACCTGGAGGGCATCGTTTCGAAGCGCCTCGACAGCGTCTATCGCAGTGGGCCGACGACTACCTGGCGCAAGATCAAATGCTTTGAGGAAAAGGACATGGACATCATCGGCGTGCAGCGCGAACGCGGCAAGCCGGCGATGGTGCTGATGGCCGACAAGGGCCGCTACATGGGCGGCGCCTTCGTCACCTTCAAGGCGGAGAAGCGCCAGGCGTTATGGGACCGCGTGCAGGGCAAGGTCGGTGCGCCTCCGCCAAAGGGCCTCAAAAAGCAAAAGGCGGAGTGGCTGCAGCCCGGGCTGTCGGGCAAGGTGCGGTTCCTGAAAGGCCAAGAGCAGCTTCGCCACGCGATGCTCAAGGATTTCTGGGAAGACTAGACGGGAGCCGGGATGGTGCGCGTCCGTTCCGCATCTTCAGGGCAAGCCCGAATGCTTGCGCGCCCATCTCGCAGCCGTGTCGCGAAGGGCCGTTGGAGCTGATCACCACGCGCGCCTGATCAATCGTGAGACCGTACTTTTGTGCAAGTTCGGCTGGGCTGTAAGTGTCACGCCAGCTTTCGATAGGCCTGGTCATCTTGTCGTCCGTTCTCCCACGCCAGCCATGAACGTCCGTGCAGCCCCAAGGTTCAAAATGCCGGCCATCTGCAGCCATATGGAACAAGGCCCCGGCCATAGCTGTTCCTATCGATCGTATTCATGGCGACAGGATTTTGGCGATGGCCGTACCGCGCGCTGCTTGGAAAGGGTTCCTCAAGGTTGGATCGGTCACCTGCGGCGTAAAGCTCGTAGGGGCGACCACCGAAGCCGGCAAAGTCCACTTCAAGATTCTTAATCGCCAAGACGGTCTTCCCGTGACGAGCGCCTATGTCGACGAGCAGACCGGCGACGTTGTTCCTCCAGAAGATCAGATCAAAGGATACGAGGCCGAGAAGGACGAGTTCCTCGAGATCGAGCCGGATGATATCAAGAAGCTGCAGCTGACATCGCAACATACGCTCGATGTCGACGGCTTCGTCGCCATCGACGACATCGACACTCGGTATCTCGAAAAGCCTTACTACGTCATTCCTGCCGATGGTGCCGCGGTTGAGGCTTTCAATGTGCTTCGTGAAGCCATGGCTAAGAAGAGGGTCGCAGCGCGCTCATGTGTCGTTCTCTATCAGAGAGGCCGTGAAGTCATCATACAGCCGTTCGGCAAGGGGATGTTGCTGACAGAGCTCCGGACGCGCAATGAGATGATTTCCGAAAGCAGCGTATTCGGCGACTTAAAGTCTCCAAAGTACGACGAGGATTTGCTCGAGATCGCTGGATTGCTGATCGACAAGAAGGTCACGAAGTTCGACCCCTCGAAGTTTGAGGATACCTATGAGGACGCGTTGATCGCCATGATCGACGCGAAGCGGAAAGGAAAGAAGCCGCCAAAACCGGTGCCTCAGCCCAAAGAGAATGTCGTCGATCTGGCCTCAGTGCTGAAGAAAAGCCTGGAGAAGGAAGGGATCAAGGGGGGCACCAAGGCGAAAACGGCACGCAAATCCGCATAGGCTTGTCAGAAATTCTTCCCGGCCCTGATCATTGCCCTGGCGATCGCCAGATCCGTTTCCAGCCTGGCGGTTTCCTTTAGCGCCATGCTGTCCGCCGCGATCAGCCGGCGAAGCGCTCGCAAGACCTCTGCGCGCAGCCAACCGGCCTCGACCATGCAATCCACTATGGCCTGGAAGCCTGGCTCCATCGCTTCCTGGCAGTCGACATCACGGTCGGCATAGGAGCCAAGGCGGCGCGGATGGTTGATCACAGGAAGCCCTCCCCTTCGCCTCGGTGCTCGTAGCAGAACCAGTGCGAGGCTTGTTTGGGCCGGGCAAAGCCCCAGCCGGCATCCTTGCCACATCGCTCGCACGCATGGCCAAGCGGTCCTCGCGGGCGCTGCGGCATCATCTCTCCGGCGACTGTCGGTTCGTCACTCATGCCGAAAAGATTCCACAAACCGGCTTGACGGGCAAGGAATTTGTTCTCATTTCGTTCTACAACCTGGGAGAACGAAATCCATGCCCCGTCGCCGACGCCACGATGACATTTCCGAAGGCCAACTCGCGTTGATCGAGCGACACATCTTCAGCCTGGGAGCCGCATTGGACAGGGCCCAGCTCTCGTTGACGCCGTTCAAGCCGCACTACGACGCTATCTCCGATCTGAAAAGGCATATGCGCGAGGCGATGAACCTGCTGATGGACAGGCCGATAGACTATGAGCGCCCACACGCCGCGCCGATGTCAGGCCCCGTTTCGGCTCAAAAACTTCAAGAGAAGCTGGCCGATGACATGGCGATCGAGCCGGTCAGGCACCCCTGCAGGCCGGCGGACGCATCCATTTCCGTTGCAGCTGGGGTCGGCGAGCAGGGCCGAGACCATCGTTCGCTGCAGAATTTCGCGAGGAATGAAATCCGATAATTGGCCAGCTGCTGGCGTCAAATCCGGGTAAGGCGAGTCTCGCAGGTTGAGATCAAAGTCTGCCACCTCGCTCAGTCGCTCCCAGTTTTTGCCGTGACCGGACTATCGAGCCCTGTCGAACGATATCTTCCCTTGCCTTGATAGGCTGCGCCATTTCAGTCGTCTTTGCTTCTAGGGATTTTGCCGAATGACAGCGCCGGTCACCCGAGGCCACTTGCCGGCGAGACGCCATGAGGAATTCCGCGTGTCAGCGGCGCGGATGTGTGTCGGTTCACGTTGCCGTACAACTTTGCCTTGAGATCAGCCATGTCGACTGCCTCGAGACAGTCAGGCAACGCATCGGTGTCCGCATCAGCATGAACTTTCACCTTGTCGAACTCATTCGCCTCAGCCCTCCGCACGAGTTCGACGGCAACGGCGAGCCGTGCATCCCCAGCCAATAGTCGATGTCAAGGCCCTTTGCGCCCAGGGCGGCCCAAAGGCCCTCCCACGCCAGGCAGGAAACGTCCGAAGGTGGATACGCTTCCAGGACGCGTCGTAGTCCCGCAGCGCGCCGGACCCCGACGAAACGAGAACGCAGCTAGGCCCTCGTCGTCCTTTTCGCCATCACGAAGCCGCGATCGGTTGCCATGAAGCGCTCAAGCATTAATACAATCAGACGCATGGGATCTGCCGGCGGCTTGCCGGCATCGCGTCCAAGGATCTCTGCGTATTTAACCAGGTCGCGATGCAGTGGCGCCGGTAGCTCGATCGTGATTTTCACCGGCTTGTCGTCGGCGATCGGCCCGAGTTTCAGCTTGGCCATTTCATCCTCCATAAGGTTCGAGCACGAGGTCGCGGGTGACGATCACTCGAACGGCAAACCCCGGCCTGATGGTGAGCGTCGGCGCTATCTGGAGCTGGCGTTGGACGATCTGCTGGCCAACCTGGCTGACGCTGTCGGAGGCGCCGCTGCGCAAAGCGCGCACGATGTCGCTCTCTTCGCCCGACGAGCCAGCCTCAGCCCCCACGCTGAGTATGGTGGACAGAGCGGCTGCCTTGAACAGTTCGCGCCAATGGAAGTCGACACCGTCCTCGAGGCCCGCATAGCCCGCTGCGTCCGCGCCAGGCTGCCGCTCCAAAACAATCGAGCGGCCATTGGGGAAGATCAACCGGGTCCAGACGAGCAGAACGCGACGCTGCCCGAAACCAACCCCGCTATCGTATTGGCCGATGATGCGCGTCCCTTGCGGGACCAGGAGCGCCCGGCCTGTTGGACTGTCGTAGACGTTCTCGGTCACCTGCGCGGTGATCTGGCCGGGCAGGTCGGAGCGGATTCCAGTTATCAGCGCCGCAGGAATGACGGCACCAGCCTGAAGAACATATGGCGATGCCGGCGGCATGACGCGGTCGGGCGCCACGATCTGTCGGTCGGCCGCCGCCTGCAGGAAGGCAAGCTGGCGATCCTGCGGTGTCTGTCCGCCAAGATCCGGACCGGTTGAGTTGGTGGTTGCGATGTTGCCGTTTGCATCGCGCGTGGCTGCGCCCACCACTGCCGTCTGGAAAAAGACGCGCGACGTCCGGGCCGCCTCCTCCTCGGCCAGCCGACGCTGCTCGGCCTCGTCGACGGCGGGGGTTGCGATGGTTGGAGACACGACAGGCTTACCCTTGTTCTGGGCATCAAGCACAGGCCGGCCGAGGTCGCCAGGCAGCGGCGGGCCAAGGATCGGGCCGGTATAGTCGCGCGGCAGGCTCGCGAGGCCATCGGCGGGCTGCCGGTTGGAGGTCGAATAGAGCTCTTCGCCGCGCCCGCCTGGATCGCGAGTCTGGAGGGCGTATATCAGCGCGCCGCCGACGCCGAGCGACGCAACGAAGCCGATCCCGGCAAGTACCCTGCGAGACAGGCGGGTGACGCGCGGCGGATCCGCGCGAAGCCTCATATGCTGAGCTGCGGTTTCTGTATCGCTCATTACTCCCGCCCTTCCCTCTGGCCCGGTGGATTCTTGATTTTCGGCGCCGCGGCAAAGTCTGGCATCCACGGCAGTCGACGCGTTCTTGCCCCATCGACGCGGTCGATCCGAACAATCTGCTGCCGCTTGCCGCTGCCAAGGCGCAGTTCGGCGGACCCAAACAGGCGGTCCATGATCAGCACGTTCTGGTAGACCCGGCCGTTGGCGATCTGGGCCTCGCCGTCCGGGCCGATGATGAAGATCGGCGGCATCTCGCCCTGCACGATCCCGCGCGGAAACTCGACATAGACGCGCCTGCCGTCGTCGTAGACGGCGACGGGCTTCCAGGGCGGCGTGTTCCCTTTGAGGCCATAGCGGTAATTGCGCGCCGCGAGGGCCGGGATCATCGGCGTTGCCGGACCAGTCCGTTGCTCGGCGGGCTTGGATGGATATGCCCATGCAACGGCCGGCATGTAAGACTTCCCGTCTGCCCGCAACTCGATCATGTAGCTCCGGCGGTCGGTGGTGACGACGAGATTGGTGGTGATGTCCGCGCGCGAAGGCTTCACCAGCACATGAACACGGCGGCCAGCCCCTGATCCGCTTTCCGTGTCGCCGATGATCCAGCGTGCCGTGTCGCCGGCGGCGATGGGCCCCGTGCCGGTCAAGCTCTCGCCCGGCTCGAGCGCGATATCCGTGATTTGGCCTGGCGAGGCATAGACCTGGTAGAGCGCCCCTTCGCTCCACGGATAAATCTGGATGGCATTGTAATAGCCCTCGCGCCGCGGCTGGACACGCGCGGCCGCATTGGCGTTTTCGACCTGGGCGGTCGGGTTGTTGGCCTGGTCGCCGCCGCGTGCCGGAGTCCAAGCCGGCGGAACGTGCAGCGGTTTGGGCTGTTGGTCGGTCGCGGCAACCGGGACCGCCGGCAATGGCGGAACGTGGGAGTCGTAAGCAATCCGGGGCGGCTTCTCAGGCGTCGCGCAGCCGGCGAGAATGGCCCCCGAAAACAGGACGGCCGCGATTGCGTATCCATGGAAAGCAGGTGTGATCGAACGGCGCAATGCCAGGTTCATTGGCTCATCTCCCGCGACCAGTCGATGGCGTTGACGTAGATGCCGAGTGGATTGGCGCGAAGACGTTCGGCGTCGCCTGGCATCTGCGTCACGATCGTCAGGATAGCGGTCCAGCGCTCGGTGGCGGAAAGCTGGCCGTTTTCATAGTGACGCTCGACCCAGGCGACCCGAAAGGAGTTTGGCGAGGCCCGGATGACCGAGGAAATCTCGACCGCGACCTGCTGCTTGCCGACCCTGGAGAAGGGGTCGCTGGCGCGAGCGTACTCGTTGAGCGCCGCAGCACCCCGGTCGGTGGTCCAATCATAGGCGCGCAGCCAGTACTGGCGCAGGATGATCGGGTCGGCGGGAACGGAGCGCACCTGTTCGATGAAGCGGGCAAGATGCCACGCTATCTGAGGATCGGTCGGCTTGTAGTCGGCGGTCGCGGGCGCGATCGCCTGAGCCTCGCCCAGCGTATCGACCTGCACGACCCAGGGCACGACGCTACCGCGGCCCAACTGCCAGACCAGTGAAACGGCGAGGCCCGCGGACAGGAGGAGCGACCCGAACGCCATGACACGCCAGTTGCGTGCCTGCACGCGAGCAGAACCGATGCGTTCGTCCCAGATCTGCTGCGCCTTTTGATAGGGCGTTTCCGGTCGGGGTGCCTTGCCGTAGTGGACGGCGGGCCGCCTGAACATGTTCATGGTCATTCGCCTTCAGAAAGAGAAATCGAAGCGCCGCCGCCATGGCTGTCGCCTGCGCGCACCGCGTGGGCGGCGGTCTGGGCGCCGTGGGCGAGGCGCTGAGAGCGCTGCAGGCGTCTGGCCCATTCGGGCTGTCCTTGCGTGCCGGATGGCTTGCCCGTGCCGGGCGCAGGCGCCACGGCTGACACCGCGGCGCCGCCGATCGTTCCCATGGTCGAAGACCCGCCGGTGATTTCAGCAGCCGAGCTGGCGCCGGCGGCGAAGCTTGACTTGAGCGATTGACCAGTGTTTGCGGCGGCCCGCTTGAGGGGTGAGGCTGCTGCCGAGGCGCCGGCGCGCGCAATGCCGGCAAGGCCAGGGGCGATGCCTGCCGCGCCAGCCTGGCCGGCGGCGCCAAGCATATAGGCGGTCGAGGCGCCGCCAGCGAGTGACGTAGCTCCACGCGCGGCCGACATTGCGCCCGAGAATGCTGCCGTCCCACCTCGCGCCGCCAGGCCGGCCGCGCCAAAGCCTGCAACCGCCATGCCGCCCGCGGCAAGGCCGGTGCCGACGGCCGCACCGGCGCCAAGCTGTGGTCCACCGGCGACAAGGCCGTTGGCAATGCCGGGGCCGAAGATGCCGAGGCCAAGCAGAGACAGCGCCGCAAGCACGATCGCCATGGCCTGGTCGATGGTGGGGCTCTCGCCACCGAAGCCTTGGGTGAATTCGCCGAAGAGCGTCGATCCAATGCCGATGACGACGGCAAGCACCAGAACCTTGATGCCCGACGAGATGACGTTGCCGAGCACGCGTTCGGCCATGAAGGCGGTCTTGCCGAAGAGGCCGAAGGGGATCAGCACGAAGCCGGCCAGCGTCGCCAGCTTGAACTCGATCAGCGTCACAAAGAGCTGCACGGACAAGATGAAGAAGGCGAGCAGGACGAGCGCCCAGGCAAAGAGTAGGCAGGCGATCTGGATGAAGTTTTCAAAGAAGGAGACGTAGCCCATCAAACCGGAGATCGCCTCAAGCAGTGGTCGACCCGCGTCGAGGCCCGTTTGCGCCACCTTGCCGGGGTGCAGCAGGTCCTGTGCCGAGAAACCGGTTCCACTCGCCTTGAGACCGAGACCGGAGAAACTCTCGAAGACGATCTGGGCGAGACCGTTCCAGTTGGAGATCAGATAGGCGAAGACCCCGACGAAGATCGTCTTCTTGACGAGCCGCGCAAGAATGTCGTCATCGGCGCCCCAGCTCCAGAAGAGCGCGGCAAGCGTCACGTCGATGACGATCAGGGTGGTGGCGACGAAGGCGACCTCGCCGCCGAGCAGGCCGAAGCCGCTGTCGATGTAGCGGGTGAAGGTGGCAAGGAACTGATCGATGACTCCGGTATTGCCCATGTCTATCGGCTCCGACGCATGGCGGCGTCTGGCGACTGCGAAGCGTCCGGCGCGCCTGTCGAAGGCACCGATGGCCCCTTGAGACCGAGGAAGCGATCGCGCTGGTCGGCCCACAGCCGCGCACATCCATCGTCGCGCAAGGCAGCCTCCCCGAGGGACTGGCAGCGGCGCAGACCGTCGCGAAGCGTGTCTGGCATCATTCTCGCTGCTGTGGGCGCGCCCTCGCCCGCCGGATTGTCCTGCTTCCGGCCCACACCGAGCGCGGCCGCCACGGCGGCGGCCGCAACAAGGATCGCCGCCACGGTGAGAGCGGGGGTTTTGCCGTCCATGGTCATCAATCTCAGCGGTTGAACATGTGAACCGAGCCGGCCTGGTAGCCAGAGCCGGGCGTCAGGAAGCGACGGCGTTGCTCGCGGCCCTGATCGACAGCGGCGGCTCGCTCGGCCTCATTCAGAGCCTGGGCGCGACCGTTGGCGGCGACGACGGCGGTCAGGTCGGCGAGCTGCTGGCCCTGGAGCGCAAGGAGCTGATTGCCAGCTTGCGCCGCCTGCAGCGCACCGGTCGCCGACTGGCTGGCGCCGACCAGCGCCGACATCTGAGCGCGACCGCTTTCGATGTTTGCGACGACACCCGCCTGGACGCGCATGGCATCCTGAAGACCGCCCACCGTGTTTTGCCAGCGCGAACGCGCGTCCGTGACGAGCTGCTGGTCGGATGCAGAGAGCGAGACGCTGCCGTATTGCTGCTGAAAGGCCTTGTCGACCTGCTGGACGTCGAATGCGATGTTTTGTGCTTGGCCGAGAAGCTGCTGCGTGCGTTGCACCGATTGTTGCAGTTGCTGCAGCGAGGACAAAGGCAAGCTCGCCAGGTTGCGCGCCTGGTTGATCAGCATCTGGGCCTGGTTCTGAAGCGAGGTGATCTGGTTTGTGATCTGCTGCAGCGAACGCGCGGCCGTCAGAACATTCTGGGAATAGTTCGATGGATCAAACACGATGAAGGCATGGGCTGGGGCCGTCATCATCGGCGAGATGGCGACCGGCGCGGCGAGCATCGCCACGACCAGAAGGAGGGCGCGCGGGCGGCGTTGACGAACAGTCATGATTGGGGATCCTTTCCAGGTTCAGGGACGGTAAGGTTGGGAAGGAGGTCGGCGGCCCAGCCGACGTCGCGGGCACGCAGCCAGGCCGCCAGGAAGCCGTCGCGGCCGTGCCCGGCGATGATGCTGCCGATCAGGGCCTGATCGCTCTTGGAGGACGCGGCGCAAAGTGCCAGCCCGACCTCGGACAGGCCGAGCTCGAAGAGACGGTTGCCGCGGCGTGACTGGCAGTAGTAATCGCGCTTTGGTGTCGCTCGCGCCAGGATCTCGATCTGGCGGTCGTTCAGGCCGAAGCGCCGATAGATGGCGGTAATCTGCGGCTCGATCGCGCGCTCGTTCGGCAACAAAAGCCGCGTTGGACAACTTTCGATGATCGCCGGCGCAATGGCCGACTTGTCGATATCGGCAAGCGACTGGGTGGCGAAGACGACGCTGGCGTTCTTCTTGCGCAGCGTCTTCAGCCACTCGCGCAACTGTCCGGAAAACCCCTCGTCGTCGAGGGCAAGCCAGCCTTCGTCGATGATGAGCAGCGTCGGACGCCCGTCGAGCCGGTCGCCGATGCGATGGAAAAGGTAGGACAGGACGGCCGGCGCGGCTTGCGTTCCCACCAGTCCTTCGATCTCGAAGGCCTGCACGAATGCCCGGCCGAGGTGTTCGGCCTCGGCGTCGAGCAACCTTCCATGAGGGCCTCCGACACAGTACGGGCGCAATGCCTGCTTCAGGTCATTGGCTTGCAAGAGCACGCTGAGCCCGGTGATGGTGCGCTCCTCGACGGGGGCCGAGGCAAGCGAGCTCAGCGCCGCCCAGATATGCTCCTTTGCGTCCGGGGTGATCTGTATGCCCTCGCGCGTCAGGATCGCGACGATCCAATCAGCCGCCCAGGCGCGCTCATGCGTGTCATGAACGCGGGCGAGCGGCTGCAGCGACACGGAGGCGTCCATGCCTTGCGTGAGCTGCCCGCCGAGATCGTGCCAGTCGCCTCCCATGGCGAGCGCCGCCGCGCGGATCGAGCCGCCGAAATCGAAGGCGAAGATCTGAGCGTTGCGGTAGCGGCAAAATTGCAGCGCCATCAGCGCCAGCAGCACCGACTTGCCGGCGCCGGTGGGGCCGACGACCAGCGTGTGACCGACATCGCCGACATGAAGGACCAACCGGAACGGGGTCGAGCCTTCGGTCTTGCCGTAAAGCAACGGAGGACCGGCCAGATGCTCGTCCCGTTCCGGCCCAGCCCACACGGCGGACATAGGGATCATGTGGGCGAGATTGAGCGTTGAGATGGGAGGCTGACGGACGTTGGCATAGGCGTGTCCGGGCAACGAGCCGAGCCAGGCATCGACGGCGTTGACGGTCTCGGCAATCACCGTGAAATCGCGGCCCTGGATGACCTTTTCAACGAGCCGCAATTTCTCGTCGGCCACGCGCGGGTCGCAATCCCAGATGGACACGGTCGCGCTGACATAGGCCATGCCCGCCATGTCGGCGCCGAGCTCCTGCAAGGCGGTGTCGGCGTCGGCCGCCTTGTTGGCGGCGTCTGTGTCGAGGAGGGCTGAGGCTTCGTTGGTCATCACCTCCTTCAGGATCGCGGCGATGCTCTTGCGCTTGGCGAACCATTGCCGCCTTATCCTGGTCAACAGACGGACGGCATCGACCTTGTCGAGCAGGATCGCGCGGGTCGACCAGCGATAGGGGAAGGCCAGCCGATTGAGGTCGTCCAGCAGGCCGGGTGTCGTGGCGGTGGGAAAGCCGACAATCGAGAGCACGCGAAGATGCTTGTCGCCAAGCCGCGGTTCCAGCCCGCCGGCGAGCGGCTGGTCGGCCAGCAGCGCATCGAGATAGATCGGCGTCTCGGGGACGCGCACCTGATGGCGTTTTGTCGAGATCGTCGAATGCAGGTAGGTGAGCGTTCCGCCATCGTCGAGCCAGTGGCACTCCGGCATGAACCCGTCGAGCAGGGACAGCACGCGCTCTGTCCGATCGATAAAAACGCGCACGATCTCGTGCGGATCCACGCCCGACTTGTCGCGACCCTCGTAAAGCCATCCCTCGGCGCGCCTGGCGTCCTCGGGCGGCGGCAGGAAGAGGAATGTGAGAAAGTAGCTCGACACGAAATGAACGCCCGCCTCGTCGAAGTCGGCTCTGCGCTCGGCATCGAGCAGGGCGGAGGCCGCATCGGGGAACTGGCTCTCGGGATAAGAACCCGCTTCGTGCCGCTGCGCTTCGACGAAGACGCTCCAGCCCGAGCCGAGGCGACGAAGGGCGTTGTTGACGCGCGACGCCACGGCAACGAGTTCTGCCGCGACGGCGGAGTCGAGATCGGGCCCGCGAAATCGCGCGGTGCGCTGAAAACTGCCGTCCTTGTTGAGCACGACGCCCGGCGCGACGAGTGCGGCCCAGGGCAGGTAGTCAGCGAGGCGAGCAGCGGTGCGGCGGTATTCGGCAAGGCTCATCATGGCGGCCTCAAATCTGAAGATGTCCGGGGAGCCGCAGGTGTCGGCGCCCGACCTCGAAGAACAGCGGATCGCGCCTGGCGGCCCATACGGCCGTGAGATGCCCGATTGCCCAGATGATGAGGCCGGCCAGCCACAGCCGCAGCCCAAGGCCGACGGCACCCGCCAGCGTGCCATTCAGGATCGCGATCGCGCGAGGCGCGCCGCCAAGCAGGATCTGCTCGGTCAGCGCCCGGTGGACGGGTACCGTCCAACCCGGCACCGCGTCGAGCTGTTCGAGAGCGGTTGTCATCAGATCAGCGCTCCACCGCCGAACGAGAAGAACGACAGGAAGAAGCTGGACGCTGCAAAGGCGATCGAAAGGCCAAACACGATCTGGATCAGCCGCCGGAAGCCGCCCGAACTGTCGCCGAAGGCCAGCGTCAGGCCGGTAACGATGATGATGATGACGGCGATGATCTTGGAGACCGGTCCCTCGACCGACTGCAGGATCTTTTCGAGCGGCTGTTCCCACGGCATCGAGGAGCCCGACGCATGGGCGGGCGGGGCGACCATGAGATTGAAGGCAATGGCGACGCTTGCCGCGGCCCGGCTGGCGCGGCAACGCGAAATCAGGCGGATCATGAAGCTTCTCCTGTGTTGATCGACGTGGCGTCAGCAATGCGATAATCGCCGTCGGCGCCGAGGCCCTCGACCCTCACCAGCTCGACAAGCCGTCGCGCCGCGCCTCGTCCGACAAGCACGGCGACAAGGCCGATCGTGTCGGCGATCAGCGCACGCGGGACGGTGACGACGGCTTCCTGGATCAGTTGCTCAAGGCGGCGCAGCGCGCCGATGCCGGAGCCGGCATGAAGGGTGCCGATGCCACCGGGATGGCCTGTCCCCCATGCCTTCAGGAGGTCCAGCGCCTCAGCGCCGCGCACCTCGCCGATGGGGATGCGATCGGGCCGCAGGCGCAAGGACGAGCGAACCAGGTCGGACAGCGTGGCGACGCCATCCTTGGTGCGCATTGCGACAAGGTTGGGCGCGGCGCACTGCAGTTCACGGGTGTCCTCGATGATGACGACCCGATCCATCCCTTTCGCCACTTCGGCAAGCAGCGCGTTGGTGAGGGTCGTCTTGCCCGTCGAGGTGCCGCCGGCGACGAGGATGTTCGCGCGGCCGGCAACCGCGGCACGCAGGATCGCCGCCTGGCCAGCCGACATCGTGCCTGCCGCGACATAGTCATCGAGCGTGAACACGGCGACGGCGGGCTTGCGGATCGCGAAAGCCGGCGCGGCCACCACGGGCGGCAGCAAGCCTTCGAAACGCTCGCCGGTCTGCGGCAACTCGGCCGACACGCGCGGGGAACGGGAATGGACCTCGGCGCCGACATGATGGGCGACCAGACGCACAATGCGTTCGCCAGCGGCCGGGGCAAGCATTTCCCCTGTATCGGCCAAACCGTCCGAAAGCCGGTCTACCCAGATGCGGCCATCCGGATTGAGCATGACCTCGACGATCGCGGGATCGTCGAGAAACCGGGCGATGGCGGGGCCGAGCGCGGTGCGTAGCATACGTGAGCTGCGCGCGCGTCCTTCGGTATCGTTGTGTGAGATAGCCATCCTGTCACCGTCTCGGCCGGCAACGCGTCGAACAGCGCCCGGTCGGGGACGATCAAAAGAGCCTTGGAGACGTCCGGTTCAATGGTTTTCAGGCGCCATCGTAGCGTAGCGTGCATTCACCGGCTCACGGCGGCCCCGAAGGCCTGCTGCCTCACCATGTTTCGCATATATGGACACACGCAATATTTTATACATGTTTATTGACACGCGAGTCCCGCCAGGCTTATGAGAAAGTATCGGTCGCGCGCCCGCACGGGCGATCGTCATTTTACGGCGCGGAGGATTGCCATGAGGTCCGATCCGGAGGACGCGATTTTTCAATGCAGAGCCGGCGTTCCCAGGCGCGCCGGGACGATGCCGGCACCGCCGTCCTGCGAGGCGGCAATGGGGGGTGGCGCCTCTTGAGCATTTTCGACATATGGCTGGGCATCCTGCAGGGGTTGGGTATCACCCTAAAAGTCACGGCCTATGGCCTGGTCTTTGCGGTTCCCTTCGCGCTTGTCTTCGGCGTCGCGCAGTTTGTGACCACCGGCTGGACCCGCTTTCTGGTTACCGCCGTCATTGAATTCTGGCGCAGCTCCGCGGTCGTCGTCCTGCTGTTCGTCTTTTACTACGTGCTGCCGGTGATGGGCGTCACGCTATCGGCGCTGACCGTCAGTGCGTTGGTGCTCGGTCTCAACACGGGCGGTTATGCCAGCCAGGCCGTGCGCGCCGGGCTGCAGTCTCTTCCCGCCGGCCAACGTGAGGCTGGCATGGCGCTCGGCCTCACCCGCCCGGCGATCCTGGTCCTGATCGAGCTGCCGCAGGCGCTGGTCGCCATGAGCCCGACCTTCGTCAACAACCTTATCCAGCTCGTCAAGGCGACTTCCCTCGTCTCGCTGGTCACGCTGACGGACATGACTTTCCGGGCCAAGGAAATCTCGCAGACCGAGTATGACCCGGTCGCGATCTATTCGGCGCTGCTGCTGGCCTTCTTCGCCGTCTGTTATCCGATCGCACTCGCCGGCCGCTGGCTGGAGGCGCGGGTCAATCCCCATAAAGGAGCTCAGCGTGGGATTTAACCTCTATTTCGCACTCTCTACCATCCCGACCATTATCGGGGCGATCAGGGCGACCCTGCTCGCAACGGTGTTGAGTTGCCTTGGTGCTTCAGCACTTGGTTTCACTTTCGAAATGATCCGCCGCGGGGGTGGCGCGCCTGGCCTCGCGGTCCGGTTCCTGATCGATTTCATCCGCTCCACGCCGGTTCTGGCCTGGCTTTATTTCCTGTACTTCGTCATGCCGTTCTACGGGATAAGGCTCGGCGCCATGACGGTCGGCATCATGGGATTGAGCCTGTATTACAGCGGTTACCTTGCGGAGGTGTTCAAAGCGGGCATCGACGCGATCCCGAAGGGCCAGCAGGAAGCAGCCAGGTCCTTGTCGCTAAGCCGCCGCGACACCCTCGTTTTCGTCATCGCGCCACAGATGTTGCGCAACGTCGCAGCACCGTTGGGCAACTATCTGGTTTCGATCCTCAAGGCGACGCCCTATCTGGCGATCCTGGCCGTACCCGAAATGCTCGGACGCGCCTTCGATATCGCTTCAGAGACCTATCGATACGCAGAGCCGCTGACCGTCGCCGGCATCCTGTTTCTCGCCTTGGCGCTGATCGTTGCCTACGGCGTAAAGCGCATCGAGCAGCGCCTGCTTGCATCTGGACGGCGCTGATGCTCGCCCAGGCTCCCCACCCTGTCTCAAACGTTCAAACCACCCCTTATGTCCGGGTGGATGGCCTCAACAAGCGGTTCGGCGCCCTGCATGTCCTGAAAGACATCGATCTGACGATTCGCGCAGGCGCACGCGTTGTCATTTGCGGGCCTTCCGGTTCGGGCAAATCGACGCTGATCCGGTGCATCAACGGTCTCGAGCCGTTCCAGAAGGGAACGATAGAGCTCGACGGGATAACGGTGGGAAAAAATGCCAGGGATACGGCTATGGCGCGCCGGCAGACAGGCATGGTGTTCCAAAGTTTCAACTTGTTTCCGCACCTCACCGTGCTTGCCAACTGCACGCTGGCGCTGCGCCGGGTTCTTCTGAAACCGGCACGTGAGGCCGAAGAGATCGCCATGCAGCATCTGACGGCGGTGCGCATCCCCGAAAAGGCGCAAGCCTACCCGGCCCAGCTCTCGGGCGGTCAACAGCAAAGGGTGGCGATCGCGCGTGCGCTTTGCCTCAACCCCCGCATCATGCTGTTCGACGAACCCACCTCGGCACTCGACCCGGAAATGGTCAAGGAAGTGCTCGAGGTCATGATTGCGCTCGCAAGAACTGGCGTGACCATGGTCTGCGTGACACATGAAATGGGTTTTGCTCGCGAAGTCGCCGATGAGATCGTTTTCATGGACGAAGGCCGCATTGTCGAGCATGCCTCTTGCAAAGCCTTTTTCTCAGCGGCCGCCCACCCGCGCGCCCGGCTGTTCCTGGACACCATCATGAGCCATTGAGAGCAGACGCGTGTCGACCCGGCAAGCGGCGCGGGCGGGCGCCAACCGCCGCAATCGCCGCGCAGGTCACCACTCGGGCGCGAACGCGTAGCCAGCCGAGCGAACCGTCCGGATCACATCGCTGCCTACCGAAGCTCGAAGCCTTTTGCGCAGCCTGGCTATATGGACGTCGACGCCTCGCACATCGGTTGCAGCGGCGTGCTCAGGCCATGCCGTCGCGACCAGTTCCTCGCGACTGAAGACCTTGCCAGGTTGCGCCAAAAGGCTGCGCAAAAGCTTGAACTCTATCGGCGGCATCACGATTTCTTTTTGCTTGAAGAATGTCCGGTGGGTCTGTCGCTCCAGCCGGAAATCGCCCTGGACCAACTCACCCGAATCCGTTTCGCGCGATAGCTTCGCATGGCCCGCTTTGCCGTGTAGCCAGGCCAGAAGCTGTTCGGGGGCGAACGGCCGCGAAAATATCTCGTCGACTCCGGCCTTGATCAAATCAAGATGCAGCTTGCCGGAGCGCGGGGCAACAAGGGCCGCGAGAGGCGTCGCCTTGGTTGCGGCGGTGGACTTCAACCAGCCGCACTGCTTGACGATTGCACGGTCGCCTGGATTGCAGTCCATGATCATGGCAAGTGGGGTTGTCGCCGCGATGGCACGTGCGATGTCCCGATCACCCGTGGTCAGCTGTGTTTCGAAGCCGGCTACTGAAAGTATGTGCCCGAAGACCAGGAAAAAATCCGGGTCCTTCGAGGCGATCAGGACCAGCGGCTTCATGAGTCCATCAACCGATATCGAAGCATCATAACGCTGACTACCGCGCAATCAGGCGCGATGACAATATACCCTGACGATCGACGTCTCGCGAGCTTTCCGTCCTTGGCTACGAGGGTGCTGATGCTGCATCGGGTCCGCGAGGTGTTGATCCGGCAGCGGACAATGCCGGTAGACGCCTTGCGCAGTCACTTGGCGGTGTTCGGCATCGTGACGCGACAGGGCATGCCGGCGTCGGTATGCTGATCGCGTTGGTCGAGGACGATGATCACTGTCTCATCCCGTCGCTTGCGCGGTCCACGCTTTTTCCGCTGATCGGGCAGTTGCGAACGGTGCACGGGAAGGTCAGCGAGATGACAAAGATGTTAGTAATTCATCCTCGTCGTGACCACGCCAGGCGAGGCTAGATCACCTTTGACGAGCCAAGAACGCAAAGGGCCCGACGGAAGACGGTCCGAAGCGGCGACAGAGCGAGATGTCGATCAGGAAATTGCAGGCGGAAGCGGCGATCAAGGCGCTCATTGCGTCTAAAGCTGCGGAAATGTTCGACAAGATCCGCGGTAACCAACACTCGATGAATAGCAGTTTCTCGGACGGACTGCGCACGCGGTAAGATGGCTACTTCAAGCAGCCAAGGGGTGTGATCTTCAGGCGCCAAGCCCGGCCTGCCAAATAGCCAAGAGCCGATCCTACTCTGCCACTCGATGGCAAGCCGGACTTTCAGCGGAGCGGCCAGGACTCAATCGAGAGGCCCTTTCGCGACTGATGTCCAAGAGTCAAGGTTGTGGGTCTGTCGCAGTGGTCGACTGGGCGTTCATCAAGCTAGACAACGCGGTGACGATTTGGGGTATGAAGAAGGGCTTGCTGATCATGACGCTGTTGGGTACACCCTCGGCGCCCCACTGGCCTGCGCTGTCACCGCTTATATACACGACCGGAATCGACGGATTCGAGTTGCGCAGATGGCGAGCCACATGCCAACCAGTCAGGCCCGGTCCGAGGCGGATATCCGTGAGAAGTGCCTTGAACCGGTCAGGGGACGCGTCAAACACAGCGATAGCCTCCTCACCGTTCCTAAGACCGACAATTTCGAAGCCGGCTTCCTCGACGGCTGACTCGAGTTCAACCAAAATCATTGGCTCGTCTTCTACAACCAAAACCGCAGGCGCGCCCATTCTCATGCCCTCTTTGGGCGATACATCGGGGGACGCGCGTCAACCCACCGGCCTTCTGACTTTCCCGATTCGGCAACCGCATAGATGGCCGACATGGAGCGCAAGCCATCGCTTGCGTTGGGGTAGTGCTCAGCAGCAGAATCGGCAGGACGGCCCTCTTTGCGAGCGCGCAACGTCTCCGCCAGATCCTTGTAGATGTTGGCAAACGCCAAAGGCATGCCTTCGGCGTGTCCAATGGTTACGCGTGATGCGCGATCGGCCTCCGGAGACAATCCACCCTCGCCTCGTTCTATCACCTGAAGCCTGCCATGAAGCGGCGTCCAAAAAAGTTGGTTCGGCTGCTCCTGGGCCCAACGAAGTCCCCCTTTCTCCCCGAATACCTGAATGGCAAGGCCGTGCATGCGGCCAAGGGCGATCGAGGAGGTCCACAACCGGCCGACGGCTCCGCCGTCCATGCGGAAGTTGACCATGGCGTCATCCTCCAGCACCCGCGAGGGGATACAAGAAACGAGGTCGGCCGAGAGCATCGTCACCTCCTGGCCAGTGACAAAACTCGCCATGTGCAGCCCGTGAATGCCGCAATCGGCAAACTGTGCCGAGACTCCAATCTGCGCCGGGTCATAACGCCAGCGGATCCGGGGATTGTCGGCATCATCGGCGTCCGCGTGGTGGCCATGAGCGAATTCCACGAACACCAAACGAACGCGCCCGAGGTCGCCGCGTTTTACCATGGCACGCATATGTCTAACGAGCGGATAGCCTGTGTAACCATAGTTCACCGCGAAGATGCTCCCGGCCGACTTCACCAGTCGCACGATCTCTTCGCCTTCTTCGACGGTCATCGTCATCGGCTTTTCGCAAAGAACGCTGAAGCCGGCCTCAAGATAAGCCTTGGCAATTTCGAAATGCGTCGCGTTTGGCGTGGCGATGGTCACGAGGTCGACCCGATCAGGTCGGTGCATCTCGCCCTCCAGCATCTCACGCCAGTTTCCGTATGCCCGCTCCGCGCTTAACCCTAGCTTTTGCCCGAAGACGCGCCCGGCCTCGGGGCGATGATCCAATGCTCCCGCCACAAAGGCGAAATCACCATCCACGGCAGCCCCGAGCCGGTGGGCAGGACCGATCTGACTGCCTTCGCCGCCTCCGATCAGGCCCCAGTTGAGCTTCGTCATCCTGTTGCTCCTCAGTTGAACCCGATGGCTTCTAGGTATTCGCGGTTTGCACGAGCATCATCGATTGGACGCACGTCCAATGTCGGATCACAGTCCTGTTCGACAGTGCACCAACCTTGGTATCCGGCATCAACCAGAACCTGCCGAACGGCCGGGAAACCGACCTCACCCTTTCCGAGATTGCAGAATATCCCCTGGCCGCAGGCTTCGTAGAAGTCGATACGGTCAGCCACGACCCGCGCCTTGACGACAGGATCGATATCCTTGAAGTGCACATAGCTTATGCGTGCGATATGGCGGCGCATGAACCCAACCGGGTCAAACCCTGCATAAGCGTGGTGGCCGGTATCGAAGCAGATCTTCAGAATCTGATCATCGACCTCATCCAGGAGCCGCTCGAGCTCAGGTTCAAAGTCGATGAAACCTCCTGCATGGGCATGGATGGCTACCGTCAACCCGTAGTCGTCCGAGCCGATTCGGGCCACCGTCGCCAGCCGGTCGCGGAACGCCGTCCATTCGCTCTTCTCCATCTGCTCGGCCTCGCTTGGGCGTCCAGCAGTTGGTGCGCGGCGCGGCGAGATCGAATCAATCAGCACCAGATGTTGCGCGCCGTGGGCAACCAGGGCCTTGCAGGTGCGGTGCGCACCGTCCAGCACGTCTTCCCAACACCGGGGATCGTGGAACGGTCGAAACAGAACACCGCCAATCAGGGTAAGGCCATGCTCGGCAAGCGAGGCTGCCAGCACAGCCGGGTTCTCCGGCATGAAGCCCACCGGACCAAGTTCGATGCCTTTGTATCCGGCCTGCGCGCATTGATTTAGAACGCTCTGCCAAGGTGGATTGCGAGGATCGTCGGCAAATTCGACGCCCCATGAACAGGGGGCATTGCCAATCCTTATGTTCATGCCGACCTCGCGAGCAACCAAATCCATGATTCTGACCCAGCCATGTCGGCCTCGAAAAACAGTTTGCAACCGATTGCAAAACTTGTATCGTTACGGGGGTCGTTTCGCAATATGAATGTTCACGGCGCAACGCAGATTTCCATTCGGGGAGAGAGTAATGGCAGGCGGCGACAACACCATCCGCTTGACCACCGCGCAGGCGATCATCCGGTACCTCTGCAGCCAGTTTATCGAGATCGACGGGGTCGAAACGCGCCTGTGTGGAGGCGGCTTCGGGATTTTCGGCCACGGGAATGTGCCCTGTCTCGGCGAAGCGCTCTACGGCGTGCGCGATAGCCTTCCGCTTTACCGCGGCCAGAATGAACAAAGCATGGGCTTCGCAGCGGCGGCCTATGCCAAATACTACCTTCGTCAACGGTTTATGTTCTGCACGGCTTCGGCCGGCCCGGGCACCGCCAATCTGCTTACGGCAGCGGCCCTTGCACATGCCAACCGGTTGCCGCTTTTGATGCTGTGCGGCGATGCCTTCATCACCCGCCTACCCGATCCGGTGCTGCAGCAGCTTGAACATTTCGGCAATCCAACTCTGGGAGTGAATGATGCCTTCAAGGCGGTGACGCGCTACTGGGACCGCATCACGCATCCCGCGCAGGTAATCCAGTCATTGCCGGCCGCTTTGGCAACAATGCTCGATCCGGCCGACTGCGGACCCGCCTTCATCGGCTTGCCGCAGGACGTGCAAGGCTGGGCATATGATTATCCCTACGGTTTCTTCGAAAGACGTGTTCACCGCATTCGCAGGCAATCGCCAGATCAGGCCGAGATCGACGCTGCCGCCAGGCTGCTGGCGTGCTCGCAGCGCCCACTGATTATCGCGGGCGGAGGCGTGCAATATTCGCGCGCAGGCGCGGAGTTGATCGCGCTTGCCCAGGCGCGCCGGATCCCCATCGTCGAGACCATTGCCGGCCGAGCCAACATGCTGGCCACCAACCCCTTGAATATCGGTCCAATTGGCGTCACCGGTTCAAACAGCGCCAACGCCATCGCAGCACAGGCCGATGTGATATTGGCGGTCGGAACTCGCCTGCAGGACTTCACCACCGGCTCTTGGACGGCGTTCGCACATGATGCGAAACTGATCGCGCTGAACGCCGCCAGGCACGATGCCGGCAAACACCTTGCGTTGCCCGTCGTGGGCGACGCCAGGCTTGGACTTGCTGCCCTTGACGTGCGACTGTTGGAATACCGCGCGCCAGAGAGTTGGATTGGGCAGGCGCAGGCGGAGCGAGCCAAATGGGATGGCTATGTTGAGCGCAACACAGCCGCAGGCAATGGCCCCAACTCCTATGCGCAGGCGATCGGGGTTATCAACTCTGTTTGTGACCCGCGCGACCGGGTCATCGCCGCCGCCGGCGGGCTTCCCGCCGAGGTCACAGCCAACTGGAGAACGCTCGGGGTCGGGACCGTTGACGTGGAGTTCGGTTTCTCCTGCATGGGCTATGAAATTGCAGGAGGCTGGGGAGCGCGTATCGCCCAATGTGAGGTCGAACCGGAAAAGGACACCATCGTGCTGGTCGGCGACGGCTCCTATCTCCTGATGAACTCCGATATCTACTCGGCTGCCTTGACCGGAAAGAAGCTGATCGTCGTGGTCCTCGACAATGGCGGGTTTGCCGTCATCAACAAGCTGCAGAACAACACCGGCAACGAAAGCTTCAACAACCTCATCGCAGATTGCCCGACAGTGCAAAACCCCTTCGGCGTCGATTTCGCTGCTCACGCCTGTGCGTTGGGAGCGGTTGCAGAAACCGTCGAAAGCCCGTCCCAGCTCGCTGATGCATTTTTACGTGCAAAACGTCGCTTGCAGACTTCCGTGATCGTCATGAAAGTCGATCCCCACGAGGGATGGACGGCCGAAGGGCATAGCTGGTGGGAAGTCGGCACGCCAGAAGTGTCGCAGAGCCCGAGCGTGATCAAGGCTCACAGGGAAATCGAATCTGCGCGTGCGCGTCAGCGAAAGGGCGTCTGATGCAGGATCTGACCCGACTGTGCGGCAATAGTTTCATGGTCATCGGCCGGGCGGGAATGGATCTTTACGCCGATCCGCCAGGAACACGGACCGAGCAAGCCAACCGCTTTTATGCCTGCCTCGGAGGGTCCTCGGCCAACATCGCAGTCGCGCTCAGGCGCCAGGGCGCAGATGCAGCGCTGCTGACTTGTGTTGCGGATGATGCGGTGGGCCGGTTTTGCGTAAACGAACTGGACCGCTACGGTGTCGACCGCAGTCATGTGCGTTTCGTGGGAGGCGAGGCACGAAATTCACTGGCACTTGTCGAAAGCCGCCTCGAAGGCCACCAGTCGGTGATCTATCGCAACGGTGCGGCTGACTTTGAAATGGCCTTGGCCGACGTGGAAGCGGTGAACTATTCCGCTTACTCAGGTCTCATCGCGACGGGCACTGTTTTGGCAGCCGAGCCGTCTCGCAGCGCTGCCCTTCGCGCCTTCGCGCTTGCCCGCTCAGCGGGTTTGCCGCTGATCTTCGACATCGATTACCGTCCTTACAGTTGGCCATCCGATGAGGTCGCGTCCGAGCTCTTCCGACAGGCCGGGGAAACTTGCGACATCATCGTTGGCAATGACGTCGAGTTCGGCTTCATGGCAGGCGACTATGACCGGGGGCTGCGCAAGGCTCGCCAGCTTGCTTCCGAAAGTGCCGCGATCGTGGTGTACAAGATGGGCGAGAAGGGTGCGGTCACGTTCACCGGTGGCCGCGAAATTTACACCGGCACATATGCGGCAGCCGCCATCAAGCCGACCGGCGCCGGCGACAGCTTTCTGGGTGGCTTTGTTGCAGCACTTGCTGCCGGGCACGATGCCGAAGCAGCTTCTCTGCGCGGTGCGGCGGCAGCGGCTCTCGTGGTCGCGCGAATCGGCTGCGCGCCAGCCATGCCCACACCGGCCGAAATCGACGACCTGATGGTTCGGCAGTCGCCGAGGGCTGCCTTTAGAAAGGACGGTGGCAGTGCATATCGCCCCTTACGACAACAATAGTCAGCCGATAGTGGATGCGAACGATCCGACGGTGCCCCTTAACTACTTCAACATCGTGAAGTTGAGACACGGAGAGAGCTTCCGTTATCGCGTCGCCGGCTACGAGACCTTTATTGTGCCGGCCACGGGAACCGTCGCGGTCGATGTTGAAGGTGATCGTTTCGACGACATCGGCAATCGTGTCATCGACGTATGGGATGGAGAACCTGAGGGCGTCTACGTTCCAACGGATACAGAGGCACAGTTTACCTGCCGCTCCAACGCGGCGGAAGTGTTCGTCGCCGGGGCACGGTTCGACGAGATCCTGAAACCGTTTGCCGTGCGCGCCAACGAGCTAGACATAGTCCAGTACGGCTCTGACCAGACAAAGACGCACCGCAAGATCAAGCACATCTTAGGGACCAAGTACAACGACAGGGTCGGGCGGCTTTTGGTATCGGAGCTGTTTACGGTCGGTGCCGGAGGCTGGTCGGGTTTTCCATCCCACAAGCACGACACGGACCGCCCGCCGCACGAGTCGCGTCACGATGAGACATACAATTTCCGCTTTCGCCCCAATTATGGGTCGGGGCTGCAGATGATGCAGCGCGTCGATGGCGAACCTGGCGAAGCCTATCACATCGTCAACGGTTCGACAGTGCTCATCGACAAGGGCTACCACCCCTGTTGCGCACTGCCGGGCTATGAGATGTACTATTTCACCATTCTTGGCGGGCTCACCCAGCGGAGCCTGACGCAATATTTTCAGCCGACGCACGCCTCCCAGCTCCGCACCATTCCAGGCATCATGGATATGGTGGCCAAGTTCAAATGACGCTGGCCACGCTAGCCGATGTTCTGCAGCCAGCATTGAGGGGTGGATATGCCGTCGCCGGTCTGGTCTGCCTCGGCTGGGAGGATATGCGCGCCTATGCCATGGCTGCCGAGGCCGAGGGTGCACCAGTCATTCTGCAGGCCGGTCCCGGCTGCCGCAAACACACGCCGTTGCCCGTGCTCGGGGCGATGTTGAGATATCTGGCTGAGAGCGCGTCCGTTCCAGTGGTGGTGCACTTGGATCATGGCAATTGCCTTGAGGAGTGCCGCCAGGCGATCGAGGCGGGCTTCACCTCGGTGATGTTCGATGGCTCGCGCAAGTCCCTGCAGCAGAACATCGACGAGACTGCCGCAGTCGTTGAACTGGCGCATCGCGCCGGTATTTCCTGTGAAGGGGAGATCGGCTTTGTCGGATATGCGGGGGGCGATGCTTCTGCCGGCACAGACCCCGATGAAGCCGCCACGTTCGCGAAGGCGACGGGTGTCGACGCCATGGCAATCTCCATTGGCAACGTGCATCTCGAGCGCGCCGCAGCCGCGCCAATTGACGAGCAGCGCTTGGCAGCAATCGAGGCGGTAACGTCTTTGCCACTTGTAATCCACGGTGGCTCCGGCGTGCCGCGCGCGCAGCGTGCGTCCCTGGCGTCAGTGACGAACATCTGCAAATTCAACATCGGAACTGAACTCAGGATTGCCTTCGGCGTCGCACTCCGGGAAGCAGTGGGCGCGGACCCGCAGCGATTTGACCGCATCGCTATCCTTCGCGAGACTGAGGATCCCGTCATGAATGCTTCGCGGCTGATAATTCGCGAACTCTTCGGCCAAGACCGGAGATCCTCCGGCTCCTGATCGGCTTGAAAAAAGACGGCGGCCGCTCGCTCGCGCGGCCTGCATGGCGAGGCTCATCCATCTTGCGTGATGAAAGCTCGTAGGCCGACTTTCGAGCCGACGTTGGCAGTTTATTCGAGCCGGGCGGGAAAGCCTGGCGCCCTCAGCTCAGTGCCTGTCACGTCTTCCAGCAGCTTGACGATCTGGGTTGACTGCGCTTCGCCGCCATAGGCGGCCCGTCCTCTGATGAAGGTCTGGTTGGTGAGCCCGGCCAAGTCAAGCGGGACGTCAAACTCGCGGCCGAAATTCATGGCGAATCCTAGATCCTTGAGCGCGAGGTCCATGGTGAAGGCGATGTCATAACTTCCGTTCAGGATGAGTTGACCTTCGGTTTCATGAACGAAGCTGGTGCCGGAGCTGGCCTTGATCGCCGCCCAAGCCTGACCAAGGTCCAGTCCGCCGCGCTTGGCCAGCATCAGGGCTTCGCCGTCGGCAACGAGATGGATGAAGGCCAGCATATTGGTGATGACCTTGATCAACGAGGCGCTGCCAAGGGGACCCATGTGGAAAATCTTGTCGCCCATGGCCTCGAGCGCGGGGCGATGCAGATCGAAAAGGTCGGCGTCGCCGCCGGCTAGCATGGTGATCTTGCCCTGGGCCGCGAGATGGACGCCGCCTGTCACTGGCAGTTCCATGGTTCTGACGCCCCTTTCGGCGGCGATGTTGGCGAGGCGAAGTATCTCGTCGCGGCCAAGTGTCGACATTTCAATCCAGGTCGAACCGGGTCGCATAGTGGTGAGCATCCGTCCAAGGACAAGTTCGGAAACTTTCGGCGATGGCAGACAGGTAAGGACGGCATCACAGTCCGCCGCAAGCGCCTCGGGGCCGTCAGCACGGTCAGCACCTAACCCGATGAGCCGTTCTGCCGCCGCGGGGTTCTTGTCGTGGACCGCGACCTTGAAGCCCGCGCCAAGTAAACTGGCCGCGAGGTGACCGCCGAGATTCCCAAGGCCGATAAAGCCGTAACGCATGATAGTCCCTTCAGTTTTGGAGATGCGGTGTTCCGTTTTGTAGATGCGGTGTCGATCGGATTCCCGCCGCGGCTCCGCGCCTGCGACCAGGGGCGCGTAGGAAAAATCGGGCTGCCTTGTTTAGTATCGCGTCAACGACAAACCTGCGCCTGCTGTCGCTGGGATTATCCGATCCTCCCAGATGGGTCATGATCGGCGGGACGGCACGGGCAATTGATGCCAGCCTTCGCCAGTTTACCTTCCCAAGGATCAGACAACCTCCAAAATTCCCTTTGCCCATTCGGGATGTCTAAATGGCCTCTGGGCTTCGACTAGTCAGAGGACTGGCCGCTCCGATTGACCTGCGCCCGGATTCTTTTCCGGCCCGCGCCATCTCCCCTTTCGGGATCGTTCGGACCAAGTGCCGTCTGGCTATCGTCGTGCGCTACCTCTGCCGCCAGGCGCCTGAGCGTCGACCGCTGTACCACCTCGCACGGCAGCAGTCGTGTTTCAGGCGTTGAGTCGGGGGAATGGATGAGTGAAATGATCAGATCAACCGACGCTGCTATGATATTCTGTACCGGCTGCCTGATGGTTGTCAGATCTATGCATCGCCAGCCCGACATTTCCATGTCATTGAAACCGATGATGCCTATGTCATCAGGTATTTTGAGCCCTGCCTCAGCGACAGCGTCCATCGCCCCCACCGCTATCACGTCGTCGCCGCAGAACAGCGCATCGGGCAGACTACCTCGATCTATTCTTGACCGCATAGCCTTATATCCGGCGTCGTAACTGTAGCTTTGGGCGAAGTTGACATCGACTGACAGTTTGTTCAGGGCCAGAAAGTCCTTAAATCCCTGCAGACGGTCCTGAGTTGACGTCGAGTCGCTTGGCCCTCCGAGAAAGCCAATTTTTCGATATCCCTGCTTCAGAAGAGTTTGTGCCGCCAATGTGCCGCAATACACATTGTCAACTCCAACAACGTGAGTACGCGACTCTCCGGAATAACGTCCAAAGCAATGAACGACCGGGAGCCCGGCGGCGCGAAAAGCAAGCGCGAAATTCGTAGGCAGGGTCGACGAGGCAACAATAACGCCGTCAACTGAATATTGCTTCAGAAGCTTCACCGATGCGTCTGGATCTGTTTCACCCCCAAGATTGACAAGCAGTGGTCGAAAACCTTTTTCCTGGATCATTCGGGTAAAAAGATCAATCACGGTGAGAAAAAGAGGATTACGAATGTTGTCCGCAATCAGTCCGACGAGCTTTGTGCGACGTGTGGTGAGGCTACTTGCCAGGATGTTGGTCTGATATCCTAATTCCTCAGCAGCGCGCAGAACCTTCTTGAGCGTCTTGTCCGAAATCGATGCGCCCTCGGTGAATGCGCGGGAGACCGCAGACCGAGAGACCCCAGCCCTATCCGCGACTTCTTTCAAAGTGACCCGCATTTGGGGCTGATCCCTGTCTTGTGCCCTCAATCGCAGCACAGTTCTTCGTTGCGGCACCCGCCGACTCCGTGCGTCAGCCTCCGATTTTTCCGAACTGTCCGCAAGGCTCGGCTCCTGGTTCCGGCTCTCGTGGCGATTGGAGTTGCGATAGAGCCGCGCATTTCGGTCCGCGTTGGCGGCATGGGCCCGGCGGATGCTTCTCGTTGCCAAGGGACGCTCGCGTCTGCCGCTGGCGAATAGAGCGCAATGCATCCCTTCCGAAAGGCTGAGATGCCGAATAAGTGTTTGCGCCCTTGCCCGGGCTCCCTGCCTTGGCATCGGATGTTCAACAAATGCTGTAGGTTCGATTAGCCTCGGGATCCTCCGTGCTGAAAGGCAGGCACAGGAGTTCCTCCCACGCCTCTTCCGGAATTGGCCACTCTGCCCAGTTCACCGTTTGGGTGACACGCGCGGGCATCGACACACCAACAATTGTTGAGGTTATCCTCACATCGCGCATTGAGAATTGGAGAGCGGCGGCACCGAGAGGAACGTCATAACGCCTGCAAATCTCCTCGATCGCACGTACCGACGCCATCTGGTCATCTGTCACATCCTGGTAGGTGATGCGTTTGCTATTCGCCGACCCCTTTGCGAGCATACCGCCCGCATAAGGGGCAGCGTTGAAGATGGCGATGCCGCGCTCATGCGCATCGTTGAACATGTTATCGGCCTGGCGGTTCAAGAGCGTGAAGCGATTGTGGTTTACCAGCGCGTCGAAGTCCCAGTCGCGAATGAGTTCTGTCATAAGCGACAGATCACCCATAGCCAGCCCGACAGCATCGGCGAGGCCCTCCTCCTTGAGGCGGAAAAGCTCGTCAAGCGCGCCACCTTCCTTCGTGATGTCGCTGAGATCGGCGCAATGCTCGGGGTCGTGGAGGTGAAGGACCTGAAGCCGATCCAATCCCAATGCCTCGAGGCTCTCTTCCACGGAGCGCCGAACCCTTGCTGGGTCCAGACGGTTGCTTTCGAAATCGCGGTCGATTTTTGTCGCGAGCACGCAGTGGTGCGGAAGTCCCCCCAGCTCGCGGAAGACCGACCCCAAACGCTGCTCGCTGCGGCCCAAACCATAGTTGCGAGACGTGTCAATAAAGCAGTGATCCAGTTCAAGGATCGCCTTTATGGTCGTTCGCGCTCGGCCGTCGTCCACGCTGTAGCCGTAGGTGTCGGGCATACTTCCGAGAGGTGACGTGCCGAAGCAGATGTTGGAGACCGCGAAAGGAACTCGAGGTGCCCGCCTCATCCCGTAGTCCATCGAACACTCCCTCTCTCGTTCATGCTCGTCCTGGTGCATGACATTGCGCCCATGACCTTAGCTATCCAGTTATCGTATTGCAAGCGGTTGCAATTTATGTGACAAAGATGTGTCTCAGCGCAGCGTTTCCGGTTGCAAACATGCGGCAATTAGGAGAATTACCCTTATGATTGCTGTTTGCAACCGGTCCCCGGATTGCGCGGGCAGAGAGTCGGACCAGCCATCCCGAAACTCGAACCCCGTCGGCTAGCAGTTCATTGCGCGGCAGGACGTGGCATCCATTATGGTGAGCCAGGAACGGTGGAGGAGGGTTCGAGGTGTGGCCAACGGATGTGGGCAGGCGTTGCATCGCGCGAAGGAAGAGCCACCCGAAAGCACATACGAAGAGATTCCCCGGGCAAACCGGGGATTCCGGTTCAAACGGGTGCAGCCGGACACCGAGTGGAGGAGAAACAAAATGAAGAAACTGCTTTTGGGCGTCGCGCTTTCGGCGCTGATGTGCTCATCCGCCTTCGCCGCCAAGATCGGCGTCTCGATGGCTCTTTTCGACGACAACTTCCTGACCGTCCTGCGCAACGGCATGATCGCGCAGGCCAAGGGCATGAGCGGTGTCGAGCTTCAGGTCGAGGACGCGCAGAACGACGTGGCCAAGCAGCTCGACCAAATCAAGAACTTCGCCGCCTCGGGCGTCGATGCCATCATCGTCAATCCGGTCGATACCTCGGCCACGCAGGCGATGTCGGACGCGGCCGCCGCGGCCAAGATCCCGCTGGTCTATGTCAACCGCGAACCGGTCAATGTCGACAAGCTGCCGGACAACCAGGCCTTCGTCGCTTCGAACGAGGCCGATTCCGGCACGCTCGAGACCAAGGAAGTCTGCCGCCTTCTCAAGGAAGCCGGCAAGAAGGAAGCCAATGTCTATGTGATCATGGGCGAGCTTTCCAACCAGGCCGCCGTGCAACGCACCAAGGATATCGAGGAGGTCATCGCCACGCCGGACTGCAACTTCATCAAGATCATCGACAAGCAGACCTCGAACTGGAAGCGTGACGAGGCGCAGAACCTGATGACCAACTGGCTGTCGTCCGGCAAACCGTTCGACGGCGTGATCGCCAACAACGACGAAAGCGCCATCGGCGCCATCCAGGCGATGAAGGCCGCCAATATCGATATGAAGTCGGTCGTGGTCGGCGGCGTCGACGCCACCCAGGACGCGCTGGTTGCCATGCAGGCCGGCGATCTCGACGCAACGGTATTCCAGGACGCCGCCGGCCAGGGCGCCGGCGCGCTCGACGCGGCGTTGAAGCTCGCCAAGGGCGAGAAGGTGGATAAGAAGGTCTACATCCCGTTCCAGCTCGTGACGCCGGCGAACATCGACAAGTTCTTGAAGAAGAACTGAGGCGCCTCGATACGGGGCGGCGCGTCCAATCGGAACAAGCGCGCCGCTCCGCCCTTCCTCTTGCCCGCGCGGGAGGCCGGACAGCTGCGCCCCGACGGAGGAAAAAGACGTGTCACAGACATCGCATGGCATTGGCGGGCTGAGCTATGACGCCAGGAAGCGCCCCTGGCCGGCCGAGTTCAACGTGTTCCTGGCCCTTGTCATCCTTGTCGCCGGCTTCGAGCTGATCGGCCGGCTGTTCCTCGGCGACAGCTTCCTGTTCAACACCCGCGAGAACGTTTCCGGGCTCTTCAACGAGCAGCGCCTGCAGATCATCATCCTTCAGGTATCGATCGTCGGCATCATCGCCATTGGCGTCACCCAGGTCATCATCTGCGGCGGCATTGACCTCTCCTCGGGCTCGATCGTCGGCGCCACCGCCATGATCGCCATGAGTTTCGCGCAGGTCGCGACCGTCAACGGCAATCCCAATCCCAAGGCGATGTTTTTGGCACAGGGCTGGACCGACCTGCCGGTCATCGTGCCGCTGCTGGTCGCCATCGGCTGCGGCCTTTTCGCCGGCCTGATCAACGGGCTTCTGATCGCCTACACCCGCATCCCACCCTTCATCGCCACGCTCGGCATGATGGTCACCGCGCGCGGCATCGCCAAATGGTGGTCGAAGGGCCAGCCGATCTCCTTCCCGACGGACAGCTTCGCGGCTATCGGCAAGGGCCTGATGCCCGTCGTCATCTTCATATCGCTGGCGATCCTGTTCCAGCTCATCCTGACCTACACGAAATACGGCAAGCACTGCTACGCCATCGGTTCCAACGAGGATGCCGCGCGCATGTCCGGCATCAAGATCGCCAACCATAAGGTGCTGGTCTATGCCATCGCCGGCATCCTGGCGGCTATCGCCGCGGTGGTGCTGTCTTCCAAGAACCTCACCGCGCAGGCCGGCATGGGCGTCATGTACGAGCTCGACGCCATCGCCATGGCGGTCATCGGCGGCGTCTCGCTGTCGGGCGGCCGGGGCTCGATCATCGGCACCGTGATCGGCTCGCTGATCTTCGGCGTCATCATTTCCGGCTTCACCTTCCTGCGCCTCGACGCCTACTATCAGGAGATGGTGAAGGGCGTCATCATCGTCGGCGCGGTCGTTCTCGATCAATGGCGCCAGCGCCGCCGCGCGATAGGAGCTTGACCATGTCCGACATCGTTCTGAAGACCGAAAACCTCACCAAGCATTATGGCGGCGTGCACGCGCTGCAGGAGGCGAATTTCGAGCTCCGCAAGGGCGAGCATGTCGCCATCATGGGCGACAACGGCGCCGGCAAGTCGACCTTCGTGCGCCAGATCACCGGCGTCGAGCAGCGCACCGGCGGCAAGATCTGGTTCGACGGCAAGGAGGTCAATTTCTCCGGCCCGATCGAGGCGCGCGAGGCGGGTATCGAGACAGTGTTCCAGAACCTCGCTTTGGCCGACGACCTCGACGTTCCGTCGAACCTGTTCCTCGGCCGCGAGAAGGTGCTGTTCAACCTCGGTCCCTTCTCGATCCTCGACCGCAAGGCGATGCGCAAGGCGACCGAGGCGGCACTCGTCCGCACGGCGGTGAAGATACCCAACCTTTCCAGCACCATCCGCCACATGTCGGGCGGCCAGCGCCAGTGCGTGGCGATCGCACGGACCGCGACATTCGCCTCCAAGCTGATCATCATGGACGAACCCACCGCGGCGCTCGGCGTCCAGGAGACGGCGCAGGTCGAGAACATCATCCGCACGCTGAAGGAGAACGGCGAGCCGCTGATCCTGGTCAGCCACAACATGCGCCAGGTGTTCGACCTGGTCGACCGCATCGTCGTCTTCCGCCGCGGCAGGATCGTCGCCAACCTGCGCAAGCAGGATACCGACGGCAACGACATCGTCGCCCATATCACCGGCGCCAAGGCCGGAGAGGCGGAGCTTCGGGCCGCCTGACGGGCGCCACGCAAAACGAGAACGCGTGCGAAGAAGGCGGATAAGGGCGAGAATGCTTGACGCCGCAAGCCTTGGTCCGCATTTCGCCGCGCCTTCGTGGCGCTGCCGTTTCCAAGTGCGCGGTGTAGGGCCGACAGCCGTCTTGGTGAAACAGCCACACCGGAAGGGCCCACGGCCAGGCGCTCCCGAGCTTCGGCCTCCGCGGCTCAGGGTCTCGTTATCTTGCTCAATTGGAGTACCCGGATCGACGAGCCCGCATTAGGAATGTCTGCGTCAATTTGGGCGCGGGTGGGCGTCAAGCTCGAAGATCCAAACGCGAATATCTTGCGTAAGAACGTACACGCAACGCAACGACAACGTCGCTGGTGAAAAATGCACACTGCCGGCCAGGCGCCCAGGATTGTTCTGATACTCGGAAGCGCGCCCGATGCGGTTGCCAGTCGTTCATGGGAGCGCTCACCGTTCAGATTCATTGTGGCCATAAACAACGCCTGGGCTATCCGCACGGACTGGGACTACCTCATCTATCCCGACGATTTTCCCGACGATCGTCTGCCTACGGCGCAATCGCCTTTCACCTCGATCGTGAAGTCGGACGAATTCGTGCCTGCGCAAAATGCATTCGGCGGTTTCGTCTATGCCGGCGGAACCATGGCATTCACCGCGGCCTATTGGGCACTTCACGCGCTGAAGCCCGACGTCATGGCTTTTCTCGGCTGCGATATGATCTACCCCAAGACGGGCCACACGCATTTTTACGGCAAGGGCACAGCAGACCCGCTTCGGCGGGACATCACATTGCGGAGCCTCGAAGCAAAGTCGGGACGGCTCTTTGTAAAGGCTTTGCGTGGAGGTGCCATTTGCCTCAATCTTTCCAGCCTGCCCGAAAGCCGGCTGGTTTTCCCCCGCGTCAAGCCTGAGGTTCTCGCCCGCCTGAATGCTCGACGTATCGATGCACTTCGCGCGGCCTTCGCAGGGCGGATTGATTTCGATGCCGCATCGCTCGCGCAATCGCGTGAGACCAATCTTGGCTACTTCGTAGAGGATGGCCGCTACTGGGAACGCACGGCCGAGTTCAGCGAAGCTGAGATCGATCGGATAGACGCTCTCTGGGCCGAATCGGTTGCGCAACTTCCGAAGTCGGCCAATGCGCGCGAGGCATGCTGGCGTGGTAACGGCCGAAAGCCCCAACCGTCTGCGCTCTCGAAGAGCCCACCCCCAACAATTGTAGGTGGCGCGTTGTGATGACCAGAACGTCCGTGTCCTGCCAATGCGACACGCAGGCATATCGAGCCCGCGCATGAAGCTAAAAAGGGTCAAAACGTTAGTTCTGATCCTCGGCGACCAACTCAGCCATGATGTCTCGTCGCTTCGAGGTTTCGACCCCGAAAGCGATGTCGTCGTCATGGCCGAGGTGGCGCAAGAGACGACATACGTTCGCCATCACAAACAGAAGATCGCTTTCATTCTTTCTGCCATGCGGCATTTCGCTGAGGAATTGCGCGAGCGCAATTTCGTTGTCGACTATTCTCGCCTTGACGACGCCGAAAATCGCGGCTCGTTCACAGGCGAACTGACACGCGCGGTTGCGCGTCATCGTCCAGAACGTGTCGTCGTCACCGAGCCTGGCGAATGGCGCGTGCGGGCCATGATGGATTTGTGGCCTGAGCAGCTGCACCTTTCCGTCGAAATTCGCACGGATGATCGCTTCTTGTGCTCATTAGCCGATTTTGGTCTCTGGGCGCGCGATCGAAAGACCTATCGCATGGAGTTCTTTTATCGCGAAATGCGGCGCCGGACGGGCATTTTGATGGACGGCGAAAATCCATGCGGAGGCCGCTGGAACTTCGATGCGGCCAATCGCCAGCGCTTGTCGCACACCATCAAGCCGCCGGAGCGCTTCGGCTCAGCGCCGGACCCAATAACGCGCGACGTCCTTGAGTTGGTCCGTGCGCGCTTTGGCGATCATTTTGGCGGTCTGGAAGGTTTCTCTTGGGCAGTCACCCGACGAGAGGCGCTCTCGGCTCTGGACCATTTCGTTTTGAAAGCACTGCCATTTTTCGGTGACTATCAGGATGCGATGGCGCTTCATGAACCGTTCCTGTTTCACGCTTTGCTTTCGCCTTATCTAAACATCGGCCTGCTGCTGCCACGCGAAGTCTGCCAGGCGGCGGAAGACGCATTTCGTCACGGCCACGCCCCGATAAACGCCGTGGAGGGCTTCGTCCGGCAGATCCTCGGTTGGAGGGAATATGTTCGCGGCATCTACTGGCTTGAGATGCCGCACTTTGCCACCACCAACGCCCTCGCAGCCGATCGGCCCCTGCCCTGGTTCTACTGGTCAGGTGAAACCCAAATGAACTGTATGGCCAGCACAATCGCCGACACTTGGCGCAACGCCTACGCGCATCACATTCAGCGCCTGATGGTCACCGGCAACTTCGCGCTGCTGACTGGCATCCGTCCCGCCGAGCTGGAGGAATGGTATCTTGCCGTTTACGCAGACGCTTTCGACTGGGTCGAACTTCCCAACACCCACGGCATGGTCCTTTACGCCGACGGTGGCTTGCTGGCATCAAAACCCTACGCTGCCTCCGGCGCCTATATCAACACCATGTCCAACTATTGCGACACATGTCCCTATAGCCCAAAGATAAAGATCGGTCCGGGCGCCTGCCCGTTCAACTTCTTGTACTGGAACTTTCTGATCCAAAAGAGAGCGTTCCTCGAACGAAACCCCCGCATGACGATGCCCTATCGGACTCTAGACCGTATGTCGCAAGACCGCAGACGAGCCATCTTACAACAAGCGCGCGCGTTCCTCGAACGCCTGTAGATGTTGAATTCTTGCAGATTGATTTTTGAACGTGGGGGCAAAAGACAAAGCAACTGCAGACAGCCGCAAGGTTCGCCATGGGAGGCGAGCGAGCGGCCGTTGCAATCCAAAAGAATCTGGACTCGTCATCAGGTCGTCAGCCAATAGACCGCAGGCGTTGAGCAAATATGGTCACGAGCGCAGCGTCGACTAGCGTAAGTCTCAGATGATTTGGGGGTCGCAGCCGATACGGTTCAACGCAAGATTTACCAGACAGCTTACAGCCATGCGTTGCGAGTAGGTTGGACCATTGCGGATATTCTACCGGATGCTGATCCGATAATCCTTCGGCGTCTGATCCATCAATTCGCGAAACGACGCATTGAAAGCGGAGAGAGAATTGTAGCCACAGGCAAATGCGATCTCGGTAATCGACGCATTAGTCGTGGCCAATTCCTCGACCGCGCGAATGATACGCATGCGCTTGACTACATCTCGCCACGTCATCCCAAGTTCCTCCGAGAAACGTCGTGCCAGGGAGCGAGGGGATTGCCCGCACTCGACGGCAATGTGCTTGAAGCTCGGATCGCTGGTCAAAGAGGTCTCCGTCAAGCGCAGCGCCAGCATGAGACCCTGACTCTTGGGAAGAGGGAGGAAGCAGCGGCTAGGCTCATGAGCAAGACGAGCTACGACGCTGGCGAGTGTTTTGAACATTGTCAGTGCATACTCATCAAGGCGCCCGGCTTCCGGTCCCCACTGAAGGCATTCCCGAATGAGTTCCTTGCACAGGGGCGTCATCTCGAAGACACCTAGCCTGTCAGGGAACGTCGGATAAAATTCCACGGCGAAAAGAGCAGAGGCAGAGGTGATCTTTGTCAGAATCGAAACCACCACCTCCTTGCCTGCCGGAATGAATGCCGCTCGCGCAGGAGGAAGCGTCCAACGTTTCCCATCGGCTTCAAGACGGAGGGTGCCGCTGATGGCGTAAAGGATATAGTGGCGCTCCAGTCTGAAGGTTTTCGATTCGACCGCCTCGAATTCTCGGTGGAAGCAGTAAGCATCGGGAAGCACGACTCATTCCCTTGTCTCGATCTCGACGACTTCGAATCGTTTGCTGACTGGAGGCACAAGCATCAGGGGACGGATGACTTTGCCACTTTCCTGGAAGGACGCGGAAGCCAGATACGCATCGAAAGCCGGGCGATCCGTCCATTCGTGCATCACGCCAATGCCACCGTCTCGAGTAGTGTCTTGGAATGGAACGAACCTATTGCACCCCGGCATTGAACGAACAGCCGGAACCTGATCCAGCAGGACTTCAAGCACCTTCTCTCGGTCGGCTTCCGCCACTTTGAAATCGACATGTGCCACAATCACAGCATCACCTCCTTTGGTATTTGAACGAGGCCGGTTTTAAAGGATGGGCTCAGGTGGCGCTATCGGCCGTCAGCCAAGTTTAGGCGCTGAGCAGCCACATTGGCTAGCAGTGGACTCCAGATTGCTCCACTCATCTTGCGACCATCGCTGTCACCACAGATACCATGCATGCCCGGACAATTTTCAGGTTTCTGAGCGATCCAAGAAGCAGGTCGCCACGTAATCCACCTCGGGAGTTCTAGAACCAGAGGCTACAATGAAAATGCGTTTGGCAGCGTTCTGCATCTCGATCTTGGGCATGCTCGGGCCCGTCCCGCTGGCCGCCGAGCCTAATGTCGCGAAGGTCCCGGTCGACCACTATAGAGGCACATGGCTGGAGATTGCTCGTAGACCGATGTTCATTACCGACGGCTGTGTTGCTGGTTTTACAACCTATCGCGCAGGCAAAAGCCCGGAAGAGATCGAGGTCCTCGACGGCTGCCACGCCGGGACACCGTCCGGCAAACTCAAGACGGTTAGAGGCAAGGGCCGCCTCTTGGACGCCGACACCACGCGCGCCAAGCTTCGCGTGCGATACCCCCTCTTTATAACGTTCAACTATTGGGTCTTGTACATCTCGCCAGATAACAGCTGGTTCATCAGCGCCGACCCACAGCTTAAGAATCTTTGGATATACGCGCGCCGGCCCCCAACCAGACACAAGCTATCGATCATGGTAAGGAAGGCTCGAACCCTGGGCTATGACGTTAGCAAGTTGGAGTTTCCTCCAGCCAGATGACGGTCGCGCCGCGCGACAATCGCCCCGCTTCGACCCAAACAGTGTTCTCGCAGCCTCAGCTTTCGCCTGAAGGGGGGCTCCGCCAGATGGCCAATTGCTGGCTTGATACCCAAGCGTCCCCGAGCACAATCTCGACCCCCTCAGGGCAGGCCCATCCCTCACCGCCATAATTGAACGCAAACGTGAGTCCGCCCCGATGTCTGAGACGAACATGGTCGGGCAATTGTCGCGTTGCGACAGTCGCGGCTTTAGTGAGCCTTGCGAAGACAGATTGCGTGAGCTCGGCGTCCGGCCAACATGCCAGGAAGTATGATCTGCCATTACGAACAAGCGCCGGAAGGTCGTCATCAAATCGAGCCATGATCTCGCCTCGAGCCTCGACGTGGTCCCGCCAGCGAATCGCATTGCCATTCACTGCCCCCGAGACGCGCTGCATTACATTTGGTCGCAAGGACGAGGACTCGATGACGCGCACGCCGGTCAATTCCGCCAGGGGTCCAGGAGCAAGGTTCTCAGGGATAGCAAAATTTCTTGTGCGCGAGCCGGTCCGCGGCCCGAAAACCAGTATACCCGAGGCTTTCCGGAATGCTTCGGCGGCAGCATCCGAAACGATGGGCAGCGACGGCACAAGAATGATCCGATAACCATCCAGAGGAGAGCCGGGCGCTACAAAGTCAATATCCAGGCTCAGCTTGCGAGCGGCTTCGTACCAGCGAAAGACCAGTTCATGATAACAGAAATCCTTGCCTTGCGGCTGAATTCGGGTGAGCCAAGAAGCCTGGTAGTCATAGACGATGGCAACTTGGGCTTGGACGTTGGATCCTAAAGCGCCTAGAGCACTCAGCTCCTTCGCGACATTTTCGGCCTCCAGCCCGCCTTGGGACAGTTCCTGGAGACCCGCACGGTTAAGGCCGGCATGGTTCTGCTCCTGGCCGAACGGTGCCTGTCGCCAGCGGAAGTAGCTGACAACCTCCGCGCCATGAGCAAAGGCCTCCCAGGTCCACAAGCGTACCATGCCCGGCTTCGGCACAGGGTTCCACGGCGCCCAATTGACGGGGCCAGGCTGTTGCTCCATCACCCAGAACCGACCGTTGCCTACGCCACGGTAGAGATCGTGATGGAATGGCGCGACGTCAGGATGCGACGTCTCCGCCCACCGTCCGCGCTCAACTTCTGAAAAGGGAAAGCGCTCGATGAAGCCTATGGGATAGGAATCCCAGGAGGCAAGGTCGAGGTGATTGCCAAGCTCCCAGTGGTCGAATTCGTTGAAGAAGCCCATGAAGTTATGCGTGATCCACCGTCCAGGCGATAGTCGTCGGATGATCTCGCACTGCATCCGGTCGTAGGCGGCAACCTCCTGAGATTTGAAGCGCCAAAAGTCCATTCTCGCGGCCGGATTGGTCTCGGTTACCGCCATGACTGGCAACGACACTTCCTCGAAGCTTTGGACCTCCATCGACCAGAAGACGTTGCCCCAGGCATCGTTGAGCTGGTCGGGCGTCTGGTAGCGCTGGCGCAGCCACTCGCGAAACGCCTTCAGATCCTGTGGGCCCCACGAAAGCACGGTATCATGGCAACCATACTCATTGTCGGTCTGCCATCCGACCAAGCCTGGATGCTCGCCGAAATGGGTCGCCAAAGCTTCGACAATCGTGCGACTTTCGCGCCACCAGACCTGAGAGGAAAAGGTATAATGGCGGCGCGAGCCGAAGCCGCGCGATCGCCCCTCCTCGTCGACGGGAGCAATTTCGGGAAATTCGTCCATAAGCCATTTTGGCGGCGTTGCGGTGGGCGTGCCGAGAACGATCTTGAGGCCAGCATCGCAAAGCGTATTCATAGCCCGTTCGAGCCACGCGAAATTGTAGACGCCGCGCCGCGGTTCGAGCCTCGACCAGGCAAATTCGCCGAGCCGGACGTAGGATATGCCGAGTTCGCGCATGCGGCGCGCGTCTTTGGCCCACCAGGCTTCGGGCCAGTGCTCGGGATAGTAGCAGACGCCGAGCATCAGTGCGTCAGGTCGCCGTTGACGATCGCCTCGCCTTCCTCGTCGAAGAGGTGGCAAGCGAGCGCCGGGACCCCGACCTTAATCGACGAGCCGAGCCTGGCCGTGCTTAATCCGTCGGCTTTGACCGATAGCTCGCTCCCATCGGCGAGCGCGAGATAGAACATGGTTTCCGAACCGAGGTATTCGGCAAGACGGACCTTGCCGTCGAGGCCGGCTGCCTGCGGCTCGCCGATCTTCAAGTGCTCGGGTCGGATGCCGAGCGTGACGCGCTGGCGCCTTACCGAAATCGTGTTGGGGACAGCGAGCGTCACCGTGCAGCCTCCAGGAAGGTCCACGGCAAGCTGTCCCGGCCCCGCCGGCTGCGCTGTGGTTTTGAGAAAATTCATCTTCGGCGAGCCTATGAAACCGGCAACGAACATGTTGCGTGGCCGGTGGTAGAGTTCCAGCGGCGACCCAGCTTGCTCGATACGGCCGGCGTTAAGAACGACGATCTTGTCCGCCATTGTCATCGCCTCGACCTGATCGTGAGTGACATAAATCATGGTTACGCCGAGGTCCTGATGCAGCTTGGTGATCTCGGTACGCATCTGCACACGCAGGGCGGCGTCGAGGTTGGACAAAGGTTCGTCGAACAGGAACACTTTGGGGTCGCGCACGATGGCGCGGCCGATCGCGACACGCTGGCGCTGGCCGCCCGAAAGCTGAGACGGCCTGCGATGCAGCAACGGCTGGAGCTGCAGCATGGCGGCAGCGCGTGCGATACGCTTCTCTATGTCGGTCTTGGCATGTCCGGTCATGCGTAGGCCGAAACCGATATTTTCTGCCACTGTCATGTGCGGATAGAGCGCGTATGACTGGAAGACCATCGCCACGCCGCGGTCGGAGGGCCCGATCAAAGTCATGTCGGCGCCGTCGATGCGCAGCGTGCCGGAGGAGATTTCCTCAAGCCCGGCGATCATGCGAAGCAATGTTGACTTTCCGCATCCGGAGGGGCCGACGAAGACGCAGAACTCCCCGTCGGCGACATCGAGATCGACGCCTTTGACGACGGCAACACTACCGAACTGCTTCGTGACTGCATTGAGTGTCACGCCGGCCATGGCTCAAGCTCCTCCGACGGGTTCGATTTCGAGAATGACCCCGCTTTCGGGGCGTAGCATAGGAAGCGTCAGGCCCACGCGGCGCAGCGTCTCCAGGCTGAAATCGCCGTTGCCATCAAGCAGCGCCTGTTGGCTGGCAGAAATCCGTATGAAGCCGGGCATGGGTGGATGCGCTGCTGCGATGCGCCAGCGCCCGGCGAGGGCGCGTGGGGCGGAGGCGCGCAGCGGCGGAGGCTGCTCTGCAAGCATTGCCGGCCCTTGCGCAACAAAAACAACAATTCGGTTCGCGTCCGCCGCACCCCAGACATGGCGCCCGTCTATGGGATATTCAGAGAATGCAGCGCCGGACGCATGCAGCAACGGACGCAGCTTCTTGTGAAGTGCGATCCAACCCGACAACTCGCTACGCTCGTCGTGCGTCAGTGCCAGGGGATCGAGTTCGATGCCAAGGTGAAAGGCAAGCGCGACCACTGCGCGAAAGGATAGTGAATGGCGGCGTCCTGTCTGGTGGTTGGGCGAGGCCGACACATGCGCACCCAGGATCGACGGCGGGAAAAAGTGCATGGCGCCGCGCTGGATTTCCAGGCGCTCCAGCGCGTCGGTACAATCGGAGGTCCAGATGCGGTGGGTGCGCTCCAGCACACCGTAGTTGGCGCGGCCCCCGCCCGAGGCACAGCTCTCGATCTCGACCGCGGGATGATGCTTCCGCACGCGGTCCATCAACGCGTGTACCGCCCGCACCTGTCTTGCCGTAACGGCTCTTGCATCGGCCCCACCAGGGTTGGTGAGATCTCTGTTCATGTCCCACTTTATGTAGGATATCGGGTATGACGACAGTATCTCATCGATATGCTTGAACAGGTAGTCGCTGACCTCAGGCCGCGTGAGGTCGAGCACCTGTTGGTTGCGCGAGGTCGGTTGCGGCCTGCCAGCGACCTTGAGCGCCCAGTCTGGATGGGCGCGATAGAGGTCGGAATCGGGATTGACCATCTCGGGTTCGAACCAGAGGCCGAATTCCATGCCAAGCCCGGTGACGTGATCGATGAGCGGGGCCAGGCCCGCTGGATACTTCCTCGGGTCGACCCTCCAGTCGCCTAGCGAGGAGGTATCGTCGTCGCGCCTGCCGAACCATCCGTCGTCGAGCACGAAGCGTTCGATACCGAGCCTTGCCGCGGCTTCGGCCTGCGCCTTCAGTATGTCCAGTCGGTGATTGAAATAAGTGCCTTCCCAGGTATTGAGCGTCACAGGGCGAGCTCGCATGTGGGCCCCCGGCCAGTGGAGCACCGATTCATCGACCACGGCGCGCAGCCTTGCGGCCGCCCCCGCGATCCCGTCGCGCGACGCGGTTAGGTAGGCACGAGGGCTGTGATAGGCCTGCCCGGGTTCCAGCCGAATTTCGCCCGGTTCGAAAAGCTCACCGGCGTGGATGAGGCGGCGGCCATCTTCGAGAGGATCGACAGTGAGTTGGTGGTTGCCGCTGGCGCCAACATGAATGCCATAGGCGATGCCCTCAACGGTCACGAAGAGGCCTGGGTGACGATCATGGGACGTGCGGCCACGTCTGCTCTCTTGCACCCACATGCCGCGGCCGAGTGGCTCGGATGAAAGGCGAAACTCCCGGCCCCACATACCACCAAGGCTCGTCAGTACGGCAGGGCCTTCGCTCACCAACATGCTTGCTGACATGCAGCGGTCGAGCGTGTAGGCGCTGGCCCCAACATTGGTCAGCGTGACAGCACTGGCGAAGACGCCGCAATGGTGGATCGTAAACTCGATTACGATGGCGAGACCGGCGATTGGGTCAAGGCCGCGCAGCACCGTGTCCATTTCTTCCTGCTCGACCTGCCAGCCTTCAAAGTGGATCAGGAAATCACGACCGTCGCGATGCCCAGCCAGCGCCGGCCAGCCGAAGAACCCAAGCCCGCAGACGGGCAACATCACGGCGCTCGGCACCGAACGATCCATGCCGTTGATACGGCTGGCGCGCTCGGCAGGAGCGGCGATATCGTCGGCGGCCGCCTGCGGGCCAAAATACAGAATCTCGGGCATACCCTCGCCCGGCAGCGCGAGGGCAAGCTGCAGGTGTTCGTTGCCGAGGGCGACCAGGCGGCTCATCCCTTGGTCGCCCCAAGGGTGAGCCCGGCAATGAAATGCCGCTGCATGAGAAAGAACATGGTTACAGGCGGCAGTGCCGCGACGATCGAGCCCGCCGACACCAGATGCCAGGCGGCGACCCATTGGCCGTTTAGGGAATAGAGGCCGGCGGTTACGGGCATCGCGTTCTGACCTTGCACCAGCACTGTCGCCCAGAAATAGTCGTTCCACACAAACGTGAAGATCAGCACCGCGAGGGCGGCAATCGCCGGGCGCGTCAGCGGCAGCACGATGTATCGGAAAATCTTCCATTCCGACACGCCCTCGACGCGCGCTGATTCGATCAAAGCGAATGGCAGGGCCTTGATGAAATTGCGCATGAACAGCGTACAAAAGCCAGTCTGGAAGGCGACGTGAAACAGCACCAAACCCAGCGTGGTGTCGTAAAGCCCGATCTTGAGTGTCATGTCACGGACCGGCACCATAAGTATCTGGAACGGAATGAAGTTGCCGGCCACAAACAAGAAGAAGATCAGCAAATTAGCCCGGAACTTGTAGACCGCGAGCGCGAAACCGGTCAGGCAGGATAGTGCGACCGCGCCAATAACCGTAGGGATAGTCACCTTGAACGAGTTGAGTATGTACCAGCCGATCGGCGAATCGCGAAAGACGGCTGTATAGTTCTCTACTCCTGCAAAACCCGACGGCACTCCGAAATAGTTGCCCGCCGCGAGATCGCCGGCCGGGCGTACCGAAGTCACGGCCACCCCGATCAACGGAAGCAGCCAGATGGTCAAAGCCAGCGGCAGACCGGCTTGGTAGCCTGCGCGAACCCATGGCTGAGCCTTCTGGACAGGTGTCGGAAACATCACGCGCTCCCTTCCTGCCGCAGCATGCGCACAATAAAGAAAGTGATGAACAGCATCATGATGGCGAAAAGAACAACCGCTATGGCGGCGCCATAGCCCATCCGGTAGCCGTATTCCGACAGCGCCTCCTCATACATATAGAAAGAAAGGACGCGGCTTGATCCGTACGGCCCGCCGTCCGTCATGATCGAAACCAGATCGAACGATCGAAGCGCGCCAATGACCGTGACCACGACGGCAATAAAGGTAGCCGGCCTTAGTTGAGGGATGACGATGTTCCAAAGCATCGACCAGCCCTTGGCGCCGTCCATCCGCGCAGCCTCGACCTGCTCTGGATTAATGTTGTTCAGGCCGGTCAGGTACAGGATCATGCAATAGGCGATCTGCGGCCAAAGGCCGGCGGCGATAATGCCGAAAGTGACGAAGCGTTCGTCGGCCAGGATGGCCACGCGCTCTCCGGTAAGCTGTTCGACCAGCTTCGAAAAGAGACCAAAGTTCGGGGCATAGAACCAGGTGAAGATCAGGCCGACGACGACCTGACTGATGACGAACGGAAAAAAGAAGAGAGACTTATAGAGGCGAATGCCGGTCACTGTCTGATTAAGGAACAGCGCGACGCAGAGGCCGGCAGGCACCGCCAGAAGATAAAGCACAAGCCACAAGATGTTGTTCTTCAACGACGTATAGAAAGCGTCGTCGCTGGCCAATTCGCGATAATTCGAAAGGCCGATCCAGGTCGGCGTCGAGAGCCCATCCCAGTCGTAGAAGCTTATCCAGATGGACCGGAAGACGGGAACTATCACGTAAAGCGCGAAAAACAGCAAGCCGGGGGCCAGGAAAAGCCATGGCGCCAATTGTTGCTGACGGCTTTTCCAGAACCCAGCGGCTGGGTTTTGATATACGCGCACAGCGCTCACCATGACGGCCAAGGTTGAAATGAGGAGCCGGGTCAGAAAATAGAAACCCGGCTCCATTCGATCGGGCGTTTACTTGTAGATTTTTTGCCGCGCCTTCTCTAGACGATCGAGGACCTTGTCGATGCTGTCGGGCTTGACCATGAACTCCTGGAAGCCTTCCATGCCGACCTTGGCCATTTCAGCCGGCGCATCGCGATCGTAGAACTGGGCCAAGCCATGGGCGCCCGCCAGCATGGTGAAGCCTGCCTCAAGGAAATGATCGCCAGGCTTGGCCGACTTGTTGTTGACCGGAAGCTGCCCGAGAACGTCGTTCATTTTCGTTTGGGCCTCTGGCGAAGCGAGGAAGGCCAGGAACTTCCTCGCGTCATCCTTGTTCTTGGCGCCCGATGGAATGTGGAAAGTGTCGGTCGGAGCGTCTTCAGCCTTCGGAAGACCGGCTGTGATTTCAGGAAATTGCAGGAAGCCTATCTGATCTTCCTTCAAGCCTCCGGCCTTCATGGGGGCAACCGCGAAATTCCCCATCAGGTACATCGCCGCCTTGCCCTGCACGAATTGCGGGATGGCATCCTGCCAGTCAAGCGCCGCATGGTTTTCCAGGAAATACCCGGGCTTTACCAACTCTGCCCACTTGGCGAACACCGCTTTCACCTTCGGGTCAGTATAGGGCACTTTTCCCGCCGTGAGATCCATATGGAATTCATAGCCATTGACGCGTAGATCGAGATAGTCGAACCAGCCGGCCGTTGGCCACAGCGCCTTGGTGCCGATTGCGAAGGGCGTGATGCCGTCGGCCTTCAGCTTCGCGCTCGCCGCAATCAATTCTTCCCATGTCTTGGGCGGAGTTATCCCTTCTTTTGAAAAAACGTCCTTCCTGTAGTAAATTCCCCATTGATAGTAAGTGTAGGGTACGCCCCATTTTTTACCATCGATGGTCATTGCCGAGGCAGCCGACTTCAACTGGTCGTCGAGACCGTTGGCTTTCCAGACGTCGGTCACATCTTCGAAAAGACCACTCTTGACGAAGGGGGCCATTCGGTTGCCTGCATACCAGGCGGCGACATCCGGCGGGTCGGCAGTCAGGAAGTTACGGATCGCGGCCTTGTAGCCTTCGTGGTCAAAATTGTTCCATTTGACGGTTATGCCGGGGTTTGCCTTCTCGAAGTCGGCAATGAGCTGCTCCATTGCCTTCTTCGGCGCCGGGTCGGATTGGTCGGAATTGATTACGACCTCGCCCGCCAAGGCCGGCGCACACGTAATTGCAAAGCCGAGCAACAGCCCGGCCTGCCATCTGAAATTCTTCATGTTGTTCCTCCCTGGAAGTGGCGCCCTCCCGAGGTGCCACCATCTTCACGCTGCCTTACGGTCAAGGAGCGTGAACGGCTTGAATCTGACCGTGAATGCCGTAAGGTTCTACCGACATTCGCAGGCATTCTTCCGGTTTCCTAAGATTCATCCGGGCTTATCGATGCGATTTTCTCAGGACGAAAGTGTCCCGGTACATCCCGAGCTGGACCCGGCACATCCTCTCGTTGTGTTCGGCGATCACCGGTTCTGTGCTGGTTCAAGCGATCGGGTGATGCGAATGCCCGGTCCCCATATGCACAGCCAGATCGAGCTGAACTTCGTCCTCGGCGGCCGCATGACTTACTGGTTCGACGGGCGCGAACTGACAGTGTCTGCTGGCCGTCTCGTACTGTTTTGGGGAATGATTCCTCACCAGGTCGTGGACATCGACGAGCCAACGCGTTTTGTATGCCTTTACGTACCGATGTCGGTGTTTCTTGGCCTTCCAAGCCTCAGCACTTTGCGTGATGCTGTTTTCAGGGGCGCTATGATCGAAGCGCTCGACATACGCGACTACGATCGTGACATCTTCAGGCGCTGGCGCGACGAGTTGCTGTCGGAAGACAAGGCGCTGGAGCAAATCGTGCGCGACGAGTTGACTGCGCGTGTGAGGCGGCTTGACAGAGAGGGGTGGCGAGATCTTCGAGACTCAGGGATTGCCATCAGCGCTGCCGGCCATGGCGAGGCCGCAAGGATATTGCATGTCGAGCGCATGGCCCGGTTTATCAGCGAGCATGCGCTCGAGGAGATTACCGTCGAACACGTTGCCCGAGCAGTCGACCTTCATCCCAATTACGCAATGACGATCTACAAGCGCGCAGTCGGCCTGACGATCAATCAGTCGATCGTCCGCCAGCGACTCGACACCGCACAGTCGCTGCTTATCGCGACCGATATGCCGGTCGCAAACGTTGCTTTCGAGTCCGGCTTCGGCTCTCTGTCTCGCTTCTATGAAGCTTTTACCCAGAGATTTGGCCACCGCCCGGGGGCCTTCCGTCGACACCTGGCAAAGGCCTCAAGGCAGATAAGAGCGGCAGCCGAGACAGGCTCTCGCCGGGAGTAGTTTGCGAGAACCGCCGCAGGCCTGCTCAAGCTTCAGCAGCCAAACCATGGGATCGTCCGCCCCTTGCAAAAGCTGCAGCAGACGGCACACAAAAGGCCATGCCGTAACCTGTTGCCGATCAACGCGCCTAAAATTCTTCGAGCCGGATATCCGAGCTCCTGGCATGACCTTCGATCCCTTCGAGGGGCGATTTGCGCGCGGTCGGCCTTGCGGGTTCGCGGCCAGTGCCTTTTCAGAATTCACCTAGATCAGTCAGCAACGTCTATGCTGACTTGGAAGGGAAGGACGATAGAAAATCGGCAACGAGCGCGTTGAAAAAGCGTGGCTTTTCCAAGTGCACGTTGTGCGCCGCCCCTGGCACGACCGCCAGGTCCGCACCCGGAATGACACGCCATAGCGTTTCGGGTTGCGACCATTCGTAAGATCGGTCATGGCTGCCCCAGATGATGAGCGTCCTTGCGCGCATTGTGCTTAACGCGGCGCGTCCGTCCCAACCTTCCCAGGCTGTCAGGCTAGCCAGCGCAGCCTGCATGCCGACCTTGCGACCGAGCGACCTGCACAGAGCATAACCTTGTGCCCGCTCGCCTTGGCGAAACCAAGTGGCCGCGATTTGAGCCGCCGTGTCAGCCACCCCTGCTCGCAGGAAACGTTCACGCGATTGGCCGATGGTTTCGAAGCGACCCGGCAGCACGCCTTGCGGGCCCGTGCCATACAGGATCAGGCTGCGTACGCGCTCGGGCGCGAGCCTTGCCATTTCCTGCGCGACCATTCCGCCCATGGAATGACCAAGAAGGTCGAACTCGGCAAAACCCTGGCTGTCTAGTAACTCAAATACCATTCGCGCGTGACCTTCGATGGTGTCGGGCGCACTCAGCGCCTCGCTGGCGCCGAAGCCTGCCAGGTCGGGACAGACGACATCGCGCATGGCGGCGAAGGCGCGCAACTGCCCAAACCAGATTGCGCTGCCGCTGAGAAATCCGTGCAAAAGGACCAGTGTCGGTCCATTGCCCCTTCGTCGGAACGAAAGCCTCTGCAACCCCTCCCCCAACTTCTTCTGATCGTGTCGATCGGCTCGGGAATGATATTCGCTGTGCTCAGTTTGCGGCTCTCACCGGGAAGAACTTTGCGAGCCGGATATCGGCGGTCCTGGCATGGCCCTCCATCCCCTCGAGGCGCGATATGCGCGCGGTCGCCTCGGCCAGCGGCCGTGCCGCCGCTCTCGTGGCACGCTGCCATGTCACGGTTTTCATGAACTTGTGCACCGACAGCCCGCCGGTATAGCGAGCCGCCCTTGAAGTGGGCAGGACATGATTGGGGCCGGATGTCTTGTCACCGAAAGCGACGGTCGTTTCTTCTCCGAGAAACAGCGATCCATAGGCTCGCAGGCGTTTAAGCCACCAATCAAGATCGCGGGCCTGGACATGCAGATGCTCTGGCGCGTAGTCATCGGCAACGCTCGCCATCTCCTCGGCGTCAACGCACAGGATTATCTCGCCAAAATCCTCCCACGCAGCGCGGGCGCTGTCGCAATTTGGCTTGGGCAGCGTTGCGATCAGTTCCGGCACCAGCGACATAACCTTTCTTGCAAGGCCAGCATGCGAGGTTACAAGCCACACCGGCGAATTCCAGCCGTGCTCGGCTTGGCCGACCAGATCGGCGGCGACCAATTCAGCGTCCGCTGTTTCGTCGGCGATCACCATGCTGTCGGTCGGGCCAGCTATCATGTCGATCCCGACCTTGCCGAACAGAATGCGCTTGGCCTCGGCGACATACTGGTTGCCAGGTCCCACGATGATATCGGCCTTCCTTGCACCAAACAGACCGTTGGCGATGGCGGCCACGCCTTGGACGCCGCCTATATTCAAGATGATATCGGCGCCGCACAGGTCCATCGTGTAAAGAATGGCAGGCGGGATGCCGACGTCCGGCCGGGGCGGCGAACATGCTGCGATATGCGACACCCCTGCGACTTTCGCCGTGGTGATGGTCATGATTGCGCTCGCCACGTGACTGTAACGTCCGCCAGGGACATAGCACCCTGCTGCCGAGACAGGGATCTGTCTCTGTCCCGCTGTGAGGCCGGGCAGGATCTCAACCGCGAAGTCTGTTGCCGTGGCTCGTTGCGCCTCTGCGAAGCGGCGCACATTTTCATGGGCGAACCTGATGTCGGCCTTGATCTGATCCGGCACCAGGGCCGCGGCCTTACTTATCTGCTCCTTCGAAACGACGATATCGCCGTGCCACTTATCGAGTTCACCGGCGTAGCGACGCGCTGCGCCTTCGCCTTTGATCTCGATCTCGGACAGCATCTGCTGGACCACGGCGTGTACGTCGGGATGATCGCTCTCGACCCCGCGCGGCGCTTTCTTGAGGTATTTCATGCGGCTTGAGCTTTCCGGTTACATCCTGCCCTTCCAGGGAACGAGCCGTCGTTCGAGGAAGCGCATGAGAAGGTCGAATGCGAAAGCAATGATGGCTATGATGAAGATGCCGAGGATCACAACGGGTGTCTGCAGGAATTGGCTTGCAGACAGAACCATGTAACCAAGGCCCTTAGTGGCAGCCACCATCTCTGCGGCGACAAGCGTGGTCCAGCCGAAGCCAATGCCAATCCGCATTGCCGTAAGGATCTCGGGCAAGGCCGATGGCAGGATGACGTGCCGCATCACTTGCCAGCGCGTCGCTCCGAAGGAATAGGCCGCATGGATCTGCTCGATTGCCGCGGAGCGCACTCCAGAACGGGCTCCGAGCACGACCGGTGCGAAGACCGACAGGAAAATCAGCAGCACCTTGGAGGTCTCGCCGATGCCAAACCAGATAATCATCAAGGGCAGGTATGCCAGCGGCGGTATCGGCCGGTAGAATTCGATCGGCGGGTCGAAGATGCCGCGCACAACCGGGCTCATGCCCATCGCCAGGCCAAGTGGCAGGCCAATTGCGCAGGCAAGCAGGAACGCGCCGAACACCCTTGCCGTGGAGATCACCACATGGTCGACGAACGGCGTGCCGGTGAACCCGCCATTCCAGATCTCCAGGAATTTTTTGACAATCGAGACTGGCGAGGGCACGAAAAGCGGCTTGACCCAGCCCATCTCGGTTACCAGCCACCAGACAAAGAAGAAGAAAGCTATGGATAGGGCCGAGAGCCAGAGCGTGTTGCCCTGCCCCGGAACGCCGTAGATTTCTCCTGGCTTGGTTGGGCGCGCTCGAGAAAGGCGCCCTGTGATACCAGGTGCCTGCGCCGCACGGGGGGGCCTGTGCTCATTCATGTCGCCACCGCCTCCTCATCGGCGAAGATGATTTCCAAAACCTGTTCGCGTAGTCGAATGAAGTCGGACGAGGCCTTGACCGCCCGAGCGGCAGCGCCAGCCAGGACTTGCCGCGAGAAAGGCAGATCGAACCTGTGGGTGATGCGCCCCGGCCGGGGTGACATCACGATAAGCTTTGTTCCCATGAACAGCGCCTCTTCGACGCTATGGGTGATAAAGAATACCGACTTGGCAGTGTCGTTCCAGATGTTCAGGATCAGCTCCTGCGCCTTCTCGCGCGTCAGGGCGTCAAGCGCGCCCAACGGCTCGTCCATCAACAGTATTTTAGGGTTGCAGGTGAGCGCGCGTGCGATGCCGACGCGCTGCTGCATGCCGCCCGACAGCTTATAGACGGGGGATTTCTGGAATCCGTCCAGCCCGAGAAGCTTGACGAACCGGTTGGCCGTCTCATTGCGCGCCGCAGCGCCAACGCCCTGAATGCGAAGACCGAAGGCCACATTGTCGAGCACATTTAGCCACGGCAGGAGCGCATGTTTCTGGAATACAACCGCACGGTCGGCACCAGGACCACATACCGGCATATCGTCAAGGGTAAGTTGCCCCGATGTCGGAGAGAGAAATCCCGCGATAAGGTTGAGCAACGTCGACTTGCCGCAGCCTGAAGCGCCCAGGGCAACGATGAATTCCTTGTCTCCGATCTCCAGGTCGATCTTGCTTAGCGCCGAAACCGGCGGCCGCCCGTCGGATGCGGGATAGACCACAGAGACCTCATCGATGTTCAGGCGCATGGCTCCTCCCAAGGCAGCGCTCTGTCCTGCCCGGCTCATGGCCAGGCAGGACAGTCCAATCACTTCAGCGCTTCTTGCGCGATCGTGCTGGTCACGAACTTGGAATAATCGTCCGCAACAGTGTCTATCCGACCAGCGGCCTTGAGAAATTCGGCAGTGGCCTTGATCGATTTTGCCGCGCCGCCAAGCCACTTGTCCGTCACTTGTTCCTGCAGAGGTATAAAGGTGTAGCCTTTCAGAATCTCCGGGATCTGGTCGGCCGTTGCCCCGGTCACGCTGGCAATCTGCTTCACCTGTTCGTTTGCTGGCGTCCAGGCGGCGGGATCTTTGAGATAAGCCATATTCGCCGCGTTCATCGCCTTGGCGAACGCCACGACTTCCTTCTCGTGGGACGCAAGGAATTCTGAATTTACAGTCCAGGCGTTGAAGGTCGGATAGCCCCAGGCAGCCGTGTCTTTCGCAGAGACGATCCTCTTGCCGGTCTTGAGAATCTCCGTCTGCGCCGGCGGCCATATGAAGGCTGCATCGATCGTACCCTGGCCCCAAGCGGCCGCGATCTGATCAGGTTTCATTGTCATCACGGTCAGGTCGCTGGGTTGCATTCCAGCATGGGCAATCGCGCCCATCAGGGAGAAATGCGCGGTTGACCCGACCGGAACCGCCACGCGCTTGCCCTTGATGTCGGCAAGCTTGTCGATACCTGATCCGTTGCGTGCAATCAGGCTCTCCGAATCGCCGATCGCATAGGAGATCATGAACATCTTCAGATCGACGCCCTGCGTGGCCGCAATAGCCAGCGGCGACGAACCGAGTTCGGCCACCTTGACATCACCCGACGCCATCGCCGCGATCACATCTGTTCCCGAATCAAAGACGCGCCAGTCGATCGTCCATCCGGTGGCCTTCTCGAACTCGTGCTGTGCACGTGCCGCATTCATGGGTGTCGGATCGCTGAACGTGGCAATCGTCAAGCTCTCCGCCTGAACGATACCCGAAGATAACATAATGGCGGTCGCCGCAAGTAGGGCCGTCTTTCTCAAGTTCGATGTCATTGTCTTTCCTCCATTGTTGGCATCGTTTGGCGTTTAGCTCTTGTTTTGTAAGCGTTCGGATGTCGTCGCCCCGGCCGTTTTCGGGTCTTTGGCAGCAAAGGCGACAATCTCCTCAACCAGACAGTCGAGCGTGTCGAAGGCGATCGCGCCATCAGCCACTGCATCGGCGATCAGCGAGAATTCGGTGCATGCGATCATCTGCACATTGCAGTCCAGCGCCATCAGGCCGGCTGAAGCGGCACGAAGCGTTTCGCGCACCGCTTCATTCGGACCCTCGGCCTTGATGCGGCGGATCGCGGCAAGCAAAGCCGGCCCGTCATCGGCATAGACCGCTGTCAGGCCACGCGCGGCCAGCTGTTGTTCGAACAATCCAACCTTGCGCACAGCCGGTGAAGCAAGGATGCCTATGCGGGCGCCCGGACCGGCCAGCGATCCCGCGCGGTCGCAAGCCAGCTCGATCATGTCGAGGAACGGCACGGCGACAGCGGCACGGATTGCTGGCGCATAATAATGCGCGGTGTTGCACGGCATCGCCAAAGCCTCTGCGCCGCCGAAGACCAAGCGACGCGCCATGTCCGCAAGGACGGGCGCGGGGTCGGCGCCGGTGCGCTCCACAAGGTGACGAATGCGTGAAGGCACTTGCGTGTTCTGGTCGACGATCAGAGGCACGTGATCACTATCGTCGGCGGCCCGAACCGCTTGCAGAACCTTTTGCATGACCAGGATCGTCGCCTCCGGCCCCATTCCACCTAGGATGCCGACGCGACGCATCATGCCTCGACCTTTGCCGAGACGGCTGCAACGGCATCGAGGATGTGATCGGCAATCAGCGAACAATCATTGAGGCTGAAGGTCAGCGGCAGCCGCATATCGAAAAGCCCTGCCAGGATTGCGTCTGTGCGCGGTAGATCTTGGGCGCCCGCGTAGCGCCAGCTATGATGATCCGAGGTAAAGCCGACCGGCGCTTTGGCACCAAACCACTTCACCTCGACCCCGACGTCGGCGAGGCGCTTTATGAAGTCGTGCGCGGTCTGGGCCGAGATGCCGGGGATGAGGAACTGGATCGATGAACCTACATAACGCTCGGCTGCGGGACGGCGCGGAATGCGGATCGCGGGGCTTGCGGCCAACTTGTCGGCCACCAGATCATGGCGTTCGTTCCAGGCGATAATCGCCTCCTCGATGTGGCGCAGTTGCGGGCGCAGCAGAGCTGCCCGCAGATTGTCCATGCGCGCCGACATATTTGGTGTGTCGAGCCGCGCCTCAGCGTAGGCTTCGGCGCCAGGTCCCGCGCCATGGCGTTCGTAGAGCATGTAGGAGCCCGAGAGGATTGTGGCGCGGGCCATGAACTCGGCATCGCTGGAGGTCAGCAGCCCTCCCTCGCCTGAATTCAGGTGCTTGTAAGTCTGCGTGCTGAAACAGCCTGCGAGACCGAAAGAGCCGGAGCGGCGTCCGTTCCAGAGCGCACCCATCGTATGAGCGCAGTCCTCGATCAGCGTGAGGCCGTATTCGGTAGCAAGAGCCGTTAGAGCCTCCATGTCGCACATATGGCCGCGCATGTGTGACAAAAGCAGATAGCGCGCGCCCGAACGCATTGCTTTGCGACGAAGATCCCCGAGATCAAGGACCAGGTCATCGTCGATCTCGACCAATACCGAACTAGCGCCGACCGCGGCTATGGCGCCCGGCACAGGTGCAAGCGTGAAGGCATTCGTCAGGACGGTTTCGCCAGGTTGAACACCAGCCGCGCGCAGCGCGATCTGCATCGCCTGGCCGCCCGACGCAACGGCTAGGCAAAAGGGTGAGCCCTGCCAGGCAGCATACTCCCGCTCCAAGGCCATGGCCTCGCTCTCTTCTCCCGGCGCGACGTTGTAGCGGTGCAACCGGCCGGAGCGCATCACCTCAATGGCCGCCGCAATCGCTTTTTCCGGGATTGGAAGCTGCTGTGTGAAGTTGCCTGAAAACCGAGGACGCGCCATGGCTACTCCGCCGCCAGCCTGGTCTGATCGTCCGCAAACACCGCGTTGTAGCCGAAGAGCGCGGCCGATCCGCCGGTATGCAGGAAGACCACCCGCTCACCCTTCTTGAACCTGCCCTTGCGGCAGTAGTCGATCAGACCGGCAGCGCCTTTGCCGGAATAGACTGGATCGAGAAGAATGCCTTCCAACTGGGCGAACATTCGTATCGCCTCCAGTGTGTCCTCTCGGGGGATACCATAGCCCTGACCGACAAAGTCGCTGTCGGCGACCACATCGGCCCGCGTCACGACGCCAGGGCATCCGAGCTTTTCGGCAGTCTTCAGGGCCAGATGGTAGACACTCTCTTCCTGCTTTTGCTTGGGTGCGCGCACCCCGATGCCGGTCAGTGGTATGTTTGCATTGATCGCCTTCAGCCCGGTGACCAAACCCGCCTGGGTGCCCGCACTGCCGGTAGCAGTAAGGATATGGTCGACGACCAGACCTCGGTCATTTGCTTGCATCAGCAACTCGAAGGCGCAGTTCACATAACCGAGCGCACCGGTCGGATTGGAGCCGCCACCCGGAATAACGTATACTTTTCGCCCCTCGCCGCGCAGTTGCTCTGCCAGCGCCTCCATCTCGGCCTGCATGTCGGACCCGCCGACGCGCTTCGACGTGGTGGCTCCATGCAGATGGTCAAGCAACACATTGCCGTTGCTGTTGTAGTTTTCGTCATTCGATCCGGTACGGTCCTCGAGAAGGATGTGACAGCCCATGCCAAGCTTTGCCGCGAACGCCGCAGTCTGTCGGGCGTGATTTGACTGAGTGGCGCCCTGCGTCATGACCATGTCGGCCCCCATGGCCTGCGCTTCAGCCATCAGGAATTCAAGCTTGCGGGTCTTGTTGCCGCCCGTCGACAGGCCCGTGCAGTCATCGCGCTTGATCCACAGTTCGGGCCCGCCAAGCTCCCGGCTCAGCCGATCAAGCTTTTCGAGTGGGGTCGGCAGATGCGCCAGGAAGACGCGCGGGAAACGAGCAAGATTCATGTCAACGACCTTCGGAACTTGAATAATGCGACACTCGCATGACAAAAAGCCCGCGTGCAAATTCGAAATTCTCCACGTAAGATGCAAAGATTGCATCTAAGGGAGGTGGTATGCGCCTTGAATGGCTCGAGGATCTGCTGGCCGTGGCCGAAACCGGTTCCTTCCACGAGGCGGCGGAGCGGCGGTTCCTGACACAATCGGCCTTCTCTCGAAGGATCCAGAATATCGAGGATCATGTCGGAACCGAATTGTTCGACCGGACGCGCAAGCCAGTGCAACTGCGCCCGACAATGGCCGACAAGCGCGACCAAATCCAAAGGCTTGCGGTGGAACTTCGCCAGCTTGTGCTGGATCTCAAGCTTGATGCGCGAACTGCCTCCAACAGGGTCGTCCTTGCAAGCCAGCACTCGCTCACCACTGCAATGACGCCGCATATTCTCAAGCAGTTGCGGCTTCACAACGAGACCATTCATGTTCGCTTACGTTCGGCCAACCTCGACGAATGCGTCGGCCTGTTGTTGTCGCGTCAGGCCGATATTGCAATTATCTATCGCGTGCCCGGAGAGGATCACCCCATCAGCGCCGGATATGTCGAATCGGCAACAATAGGCTTCGACCGATTGATCCCTGTCTTGGATGCGCGTGCGCTGAGCGAATTGCCTGTTGGAATTGCACAAGATGAGCTGCCCTACATCGCCTATCCGAGCGACGTGTTCTTTGGCAGTATTATGGGCCGACTGATCCTCCCGCGGTTGGGGGACGAGACAAGACTGATCCCAATAGCCGAGACCGCATTGACCCTTGCCGCGCTTGAGATGGCGACCGTCGGAATTGCAGTGGCCTGGGTGCCGGAATCGCTTGCCATACAGCGGATCAAGGACGGTGCGGTGATTGACCTCTCCACCAAGCTGCTTTCCTGCCCGCTGGAAATCACCGCTGTGAGGCTGTCAGGAACATCAGGCCCGGTCACCAGTGCCGTCTGGTCGCAAATCACCGGTCGCCCCCCAGGGTCGAGTGGCTAAACTGAGGATCAAGGCGAGCTTCACATCTTTGCGATTGCGAGGCTGCAAGCTAGAGAAGGGAACGTTCCGGCGTTCTGACAGGAACGTAAGTACAAATGCCATAGAGCGCGGGTCGGTATTTGCGCCGACACGTGCCGCCAAAGCTCCTAGCCGCACGAAATTCTAAGAGCTTCAGTTTTGGCAGCCGAGCACAGCTTGTTGCTGCGTCCCGACGCCACTCCTGTATGGATGATGCCGGGCAATTTTTACGAAAAGCGGGGCGACTTGGATTACAGCCGGGGCTCGGCCCAAATCGCGCTCTACAGTGATCCGCACGCCCGCCGCAGTCCTTAGTCGCCCCAGGCGAGGACCGATCACTTACTGCCCCTGGGGCGCGTCGCCGATGTTTCATCGGTGATAAGCGCGGCTATTCGGTTTCCTCTGCGCCGCGCGCGCTCGTCCGCTCAAGCAGCAGCCGCACCAACGGATTGGGAAATCGCCGAGCCCTGGTGACTGCATGAAACGTCTCCACGATGCCTGGCAGCGGATCGCCGGCGACCAGGACGCCGCCAGCGATCTCGTCCTTGACCACGATCGGCGGAAGAACGGCAAGCCCTATATCCTCGCGCGCGAGCAGGCGCATCATGGCCATGTCCTCGACTTCGGCCACGATCTGCGGCCTGACCCCGAGGCGATCGGCGAGAGCGTCGAAACCGGCGCGCACGCTGCTCTCCAGTGTCGGCAGGATGATCGGGTGCCTGCGCAATCGATCGGCCAGGTTTTCATCGTCGGCCAGGCGGTCCGGTGTGCCCACCAGGCTGACGGAACGCTCGGCCAGGCGATGTGTGACGAGCGGCGTGAGGGCGTCGGCTGCCGGCGCCTGATTGAGCAGGACGACGTCGAGACTGAGCGCCTCCAGCGCGCGCAACAGTTCACCTGCGCTGCCAGAGCGTAAAATGAGATCGATATCGGCGCGGCCAAGAACCGGCCTGAGGAACTCCATCTGGAAGTTGCGCGACAGTGTGGCGAGCGAGCCGACGCGAAGCGCCTGCCTCACGACACCCGATTGACGTAGCGTGCCCAAGAGCTCGTCGCCGGTCGCGAAGATCGCATCGGCATGGTCGAGAACGATCTGTCCCGCTTCCGTCAGGTGCAATTGCCGTCCCCGACGTTCGAAAAGCGGGTGGCCGAGGCGTTGCTCGAGCTTGCGTATCTGCACCGATAGCGCGGACTGCGTCAGGTTCAGGCGCTCGGCCGTGCGTGTCAGGTTGCCGTCATGCGCGACGGCCCAGAAGTAGCGCAGGTGGTTGTAGTTAAGCGGTGTCATACCGTTCGATTTTAGCGAACGATTTTTGTCTAACAATGAATTTTTGTCCGATCACGCCCTTTGATATCCGACCCCGACGATCATCGATCCAAGGGGATTGCCTTGTCACCATACTTGCTTCCGCTTTCCGCGCCTCTCCTGCTGCTGGGTGCCGCCGTGTTCGGGCTCGCTCGCAACGGTCGTCGTCCCGCTCTCGTCCCGACGCTCGCGGAGCTCGCCGCGCTAGGCGCGCTGCTGATCGCAATCGCCTCGCTCGTCGTCCTGGTCCTGCACGGAGCCGGGGACAGCCCGCTTATCGGAGGGAGCGGCTTCGGACTGTCCGTGAGACTCGACGCGGTCAGCGCCACGATGATGCTCCTTGTCGCCTTCGTCGGCTGGATTGTGGTGCGCTATGCGCGCACGTATCTGGACGGAGAGGCGCGGCAGGGGGCCTTCACGGGCTTGTTGTGCGCGGCTCTGGCATCCGTCCTCCTTCTTGTTCAGGGTGGCAATCTCATTCAACTCGTTGCCGCATGGATCGCGACCAGCCTCGCCCTCCATCGCCTCCTTCTCTTCTATCCCGAGCGCGTGGCGGCCCAGCGCGCTGCGCGCAAGAAGCGGCTCTTCTCCACCTTTGGCGCCGGCTGCCTCATTCTTGCTTGCGTCGCGCTGGCGCTCCATTTCGGCACGGCCGACATCGCCACGATCAATGCGCGCGCCGTGGACGGCCAGAGATCCACGCTCTCTGTAACGGCAGCGGCGCTGCTGGCGCTTGCCGCGGTGCTAAAGTCGGCTCAGTTCCCGACGCATGGCTGGCTCACTGAGGTCATGGAGGCGCCGACGCCAGTCTCCGCCCTGCTCCATGCCGGGGTGATCAATGCGGGCGGCTTCCTGCTGATCCGGTTTGCCGACGTGATGTTGACCGCACCTGGCGTGCTCGCCGGACTCGCGATCCTCGGTGGCTTCACGGCGCTTTTCGGCGCTCTGGTCATGCTGACGCAACCTGCGGTCAAGACCTCGCTGGCCTGGTCGACGGTGGCTCAGATGGGTTTCATGATTTTGCAGTGCGGCCTGGCGCTGTTCCCGCTGGCGTTACTCCACATCGTCGCCCACTCGCTCTACAAGGCGCATGCCTTTCTAGCCTCCGGCGGGGCGGTGGAGCAGGTTGCCGCGATACGGCGGCCGGGGCCTGTCGCCGTGCCGGGCGGGTCTGCGGTGCGCCGTGCCTTCCTGATCGCGATAGCGATCTATGCCGTCATTGGCACGGCGTTCGGTGTCGCCTTCGGGTTCGAACACAAATCGCCTCAGGCGTTTGCGCTCGGCGCCATTCTGATCTTCGGTGTCGCCTATCTCCTGGCCCAGGGGTTCGCCGATACCGCACCACGGCCACTGACGCGCAGGACCGCACTCTACGCCTGCGCCGCCGCGGTCGGCTACTTTACGCTCCAGACAGGGGCCGAATGGCTGACGGCAGGCGTCTTGCCGGCGACGCCGGCGCCTGGCCGGCTTGAGTGGACCCTGATGGCGCTGGCTGTGCTGAGCTTTGGCCTTGTCGCACTGGCGCAGGCGCTTCTCCCACTATGGGCCTCGCACCCAGCCGCTGAAGGCCTGCGGGTACACCTTTCCAACGGACTCTACGTCAACGCAATAATCGATCGCATGCTGGGCGGCTGGGCCGTGCGCAAGGCGTTGTGACCCGGCAAGACCAAGGACAACGCCGATGCAGGTGACCCCTATGAAAGCGCCGTTCCTACCTCCCGTAGAGATCTTCGAGGTGGCAAATCGCGCAATGCGCGCCATTCCTCCCCTCTGGCCGCTCGCCTCGAGCGTCGCTGTCAACCCGTTCCTGGGCCAGACGGGCGAGCCACTCGCGACGGCTTCGGCGCGCCTGCAACGGACCGCCGGCGCCGCATTGACGATGCCGCGGGCCTGGTATGCCGGGAAAATGCGGTCGGGCGAGATTTCAGACGCGGATCTGGAGGCCGCCCTCGAGGCCGCCCCCGCAGGAGCTGGACCGAAGACGGTCGCTGACCTCAAGCGGGCCGCCAAGGCCCAAACTCCATCCCCGCGCGCGTTACCGACCGTTGCGGAACTCGCGCGCGATGTGACGTCGATCGACTGGCCGACTATCGTCAACGATCGAATCGGACACTGGGCCTCGGCCTATTTCGATCAAGGTCAGGCTCTCTGGGCCGGCGCGCAGGCGGGCGGCGCTTTTGCGGCTTGGCGCAATGTCGCGACCCATGACCTGACGCCGGAGATCGCAGGCCTGACAGGCTTCGCGCGGAGCGTAGCGGAGGAGCCCTCTACCGCGCCAGAGGCGCTGGTCAGGGCCGCAGGGCGACTCGGCCTTAGCGAAGCTGCGCTGGAAAGCTACTTCCACCGGCTCCTGACCGGTCTTGGCGGCTGGAGCCAGGTCGCGCGCCATCGGCTCTGGCAGGCGGAGCTGGGCGGCTCGGTTGATGCCGCACTCGCCGAGCTTCTCGCCATCCGCGCCGTCTGGGATGCTGCGATCCTGCGGCAATATGGGGCCGCCTTGACCTCACAGTGGCGAGCGACGGTTGCAGCCTACGCCGAGCCCATTTCTGCCACGCCTGGGGACATTGTGGATGCCATCCTCCAGGAGGCGGCCGAGCGCGCCGCCCAGCGGCGCCTCCAGGACCTGCTAGCCGGCCCGCACACCGCTTTGCGGAAGCACGCTCGCCCTGCCCTCCAGGTGGCCTTCTGCATCGACGTGCGGTCGGAAGTTTTTCGCCGAGCGCTCGAAAGCCTTGATCCCCGCATCCAGACATCTGGCTTTGCTGGCTTCTTCGGCATGGGCATCGGCCATCGCCGCTTCGCCTCCGACGTGATTGAGGCGCGGCTGCCCGTGCTGTTGAAGCCGGCTGTCTTCACCTGCACGGGAGAGCCAACGCCGGCAGCCGAGAAGGCGGATCAGGCGGCGCGGATCAGGGCACGTGCGAAACGCGCCTGGGGTCGCTTCAAGCTGGCGGCTATCTCCTCGTTCGCCTTCGTCGAGGCCGCCGGGCCTCTCTATATCGGCAAGCTCCTGCGCGACGGCTTGGGGCTGGCACGCTCGCCGGCGCCGGACGACCCGGCGCCGCGCCCGGCCGAAATGCTCCACCTCGACACCCGGCTGTCGATGGCGGAGGGCGTGCTGAAGGCGATGTCGCTTACCAATGGTTTCGCGCGGCTCGTCCTTCTTGCCGGACACGGCGCAAACGTAGTCAACAATCCAAACGCCAGCGCGCTGAATTGTGGCGCCTGCGGCGGATACTCAGGCGAGGTGAACGCCCGGCTGCTCGCCTCGCTGCTTAACGACGCCGATTTGCGCACAGGTCTTGCCGCCCGCGGCATCGCCATTCCGCACGATACCTTATTCCTCGGCGCGCTGCACGACACCACCACCGACAAGGTCACGATCTATGCCGCGGATCATCCGACCTTGGACCATGCCCCGGACCTGGAACGGGCCAACCACTGGCTGGCAGTGGCAGGAAGCCTGGCGCGCGCGGAGCGCGCGCTGCGCCTTCCCCGGGCCGCGGGCGAGGCGGACATTGCGCGCCGCGCCAGGGACTGGGCGGAGCTTCGCCCGGAATGGGCGCTCGCTGGCTGCCAGGCTTTCGTCGCGGCGCCCCGCTCGCGTACTGCCGGGCGCGACCTGGCAGGACGAGCCTTCCTCCACGACTATGATTGGCGGCGGGACGAGGGTTATGGCGTGCTTGAACTGATCCTCACCGCGCCGGTCGTCGTCGCCAGCTGGATCAGCTTGCAATACTATGGATCGACCGTGGCACCCGACGTTTTCGGATCTGGCAACAAGTTGCTGCACAACGTCACCGGCGGCATCGGCGTGGTCGAAGGCAATGGTGGCGTTCTGCGGACGGGGCTGCCATGGCAGTCCGTTCACGACGGCGAGCGGCTAATGCATGAACCGCTGCGCCTTTCCATCTTGATCGAGGCTCCTCGCGAGGCGATCGCTGGTATCCTGGAACGTCATGCTAATGTCCGCGCCCTGTTCGACAATCGTTGGCTGTATCTCTTCGCTATGGACGGCGAGGGCCGCATGGCCTGGCGGTACACCGGCGGCGGACGCTGGGAGCAGGCGACGCAACGGCAGCCGGTGAGAGCGTGAGACCTCTTCCCGCCCATCTCGCGGCACTCGAAGCAGAAGCGATCCACATCCTGCGCGAGGGCGTGGCCGAAGCCCGCAATCCCGTCCTGCTTTTTTCAGGTGGGAAGGATTCAACGGTCCTTGCCCACATCGTGCTGCGTGCGTTTTACCCGGCTCCACCTCCGCTGCCGCTTCTACACATCGACTCGACATGGGAATTCGCTGATGTCTTGGCCTTCCGCGACAGTTTCGCGACCAAGCACCGTTTTCGATTGCTGGTTCACGCGAATGAACAGGGTCGTGCACAGGGGATCAATCCGTTCGATCATCTCGATTATTACACAACGACGATGCGAACCGGGGCTCTAACTCAGGCTCTGACGGCGGCTGGGTTTGATGTTGTCTTCGGCGGCGCGCGACGCGACGAGGAGGCGAGCCGCGCCAAAGAGCGGATCGTCTCAGTGCGCAGCGCCAGCCATGGTTGGGAGCCACGTTCGCAGCGCCCGGAACTATGGCGTTGCTTCAATTGGAGGCTTTGCGCCGGGCAAACAATTCGCGCCTTCCCGCTCTCCAATTGGACCGAGCGGGATGTGTGGATCTACATCCTGCTTCGCGAAATTGAACTTGTTCCACTTTATCTGGCCCGCGAGCGCCCCGTGGTCCTGCGCGACGGGATGCGCATCGTGGTTGATGATCCCTCGCGCATGCGTTGGAGAAACGGCGAAGAAGCGCAGCCCGAAACGGTTCGCTTCCGGACGCTCGGATGCTGGCCCGTCACGGCGGCAGAGCCTTCACATGCGCTGACGATCACCGACGTTGTGGCGGAGACCCTGACCGCGCATTCCTCCGAGCGTCGCGGCCGCATCGGTGACGCAGGATCACTCGAACGCTCGAAGCGGGAGGGCTATTTTTGAACATTAGCGACACGGCGCGAGGCATCTCTGACCTCAGTCGTCCCTCACCCTATGCCGGCCACCGCGCCGTGCTTGCGACCATGCATGGCAAGGAGGCGGTGATCGCGCCGGCCCTGCTCGAACGGCTTGGCCTCATCCTCGGGGTAGCGCCGAATTTGGACACCGACGTCCTCGGAACGTTTGCCGGCGATATCCCGCGTGCCGGAACCATTCGTGAGGCGGCATTCGCCAAGGCCAGGCTCGGCATGGCGGCGACCGGATTGCCGATCGGGATCGCCAGCGAAGGCAGCTATGGCCCCCACCCCCAAATTCCCTTCGCAACAGGCGGTATCGAACTCATGGCGCTCGTTGACGACGCTAGGGGCATTGTCATATCTGAATATCTGGTCGAGGATGCCCCGGTCTATTGCCATGCCCATGCGCAAACGATCGATGACATAGTCGTCTTTCTTCACCGTATCAGGTTCCCCGAACATGCCGTAATCGTGAAGGCTGCCGAACCTGGTGTCAAAGCCGGCCCTATCTATAAGGGCCTGCGCAAGAAGGCCGATCTGGCACTGTCGATATCAAAATGCGCAGCGCTTTCGCGTGACGGGCGCGCGCTCGTGCAAACCGATATGCGTGCTCACATGAACCCGACACGGATGGGATCGATTGGCCGACTGGCGGCAGCCTTTGCCGAGCGGGTTGCGTCGCTATGCCCGGCCTGCGCGATGCCGGGTTACGGCCAGGTTGACGTCGAGGCCGGTTTGCCGTGCGAAGATTGTGGCTCCCCAAGTATCATGGTCCGCCACCGGGTTTTCGGCTGCCTGACCTGCGGGCATCGTGAGAACAAGCCTCGGCTTGATGCACGCCTCTATGCCGATCCCGGGCATTGCCCGCTCTGCAACCCGTGACCCGTGAAAAGTGGATGCGTTTAGCAATACGATTCATTCGATTGGTCCGATGGCGCCGAACTGCGTCGCCATAAGACTGTGATGGCAAGAGTAGTCGTTCTCAAAGAGGCCGAAGCAGAACTCGCGGGCCGTCCGATGCTGCGCTGTCGGCCGGTTGCTAGCATCGTTCGGATAGGACGAGATTGGCGCTGTCGACGATTTCATCGACCTCCGCCGGACGCGCTGGAATATGGAAAGCTGCGAGCGGGAAGGCCGCAGAGGCTCTAGGCATCGCTGTTGCCTGAGGACGCCGAAGGTCTCGAAATTGCCGGCTATCTGCTCGCGCAGGGCGTCTATTGGCACGACCACTGGCAGTCAATCGAATCGCTAATGGGGCATTGAGCTCGAGTATGGTCTCAGTCTTGCCGGTGCCGGTCGGCATGACGACGACGGCGGGGACTTGCCTGGAGAGGTCGGGTGGGAGTCGCAGTTGACTGCCGACCGGATCTGAAGCGGCTGTAACAGCAATCGCGGCTTGCCCGCCCTCTTCCCACTTGCCTCGCCATGCAGGTTTTTCAAGCCGAAGGTGCAGATTGTTGGTCCCGCCACCGCGCCGGCGGCAGGCCGAATTCTCGCTTGAATGCACGGCTGAATGCTTCCTCCGACTCGTAGCCTACGGAATAAGCCAACTGGCCGATCGTCGTGCGGCCCTCACGCAGCGCCGACTTTGCTGTCTGGAGCCGCCACAAGGCAAGATAGCGGATTGGTGGCAATCCCATCAGCCTGGTGAAGCGCTCCGCGAATGCGCTGCGCGACATAGAGACTTCGCGTGCAAGCGTTTCAGCCGACCAAGGCGCGCTTATGTTGCGATGCATCAGCGCAAGCGCGCGACCGATACGTGCATCCTGAAAACCCTTTAGCAGGCCCGTGCCAGGGTCGGCTTCGTTCGCGCAATAATGTCGAACTGCCTCAACGAACAGAAGTTCGGATAGACGCGACATCACGTCGGACGAAGCAAACCTGCCGCGCATCAATTCGCCGGCGGCGAACTTCACGGAGGCGTCGATCCACTCGCGCGACATCCCCTCCCGGACCTCGAGCTTCAGAATTCTCGGCAATGTGGCGATTACCGGATTGTATAGGTCCTGGCTGCCCAAGAAGCCGCAAAAGATGTGCGTCAATTCTCCTCCGCCGCCATGCGATATGCGGTCAAGCGCGCCATTTTCCGATGGCTGGATCAGACTGCGCGCGTTGGTAGGAGGCAGCGAAGCGTCGCTGCCCAGCACGTGCAGGTCATTGCGAGGCAAAAGCACAATTTCGCCGGCGCGCACCTCCATAGCTGGTTCGCCCTCGACGGTGATCAGGACCCGTCCTTGGACAACGAAGTGATAGGCGATCATCAGGGACGGGTTGGTCATGTACTGGCCGCAGTCTTCGGCGGAAAGGCGAGTCACGACGCACCATGGGGCAGTAAAACGCGAGTCTAGGAACACGCCGCCCGTGAGCCTGAACGACCTCAGAACATCCGAAAGCGGATCCATTTGCGATACTTCCTGATTGGACGATCGGTCAGTTGTTTCGGCGAAGCGATCATTCGCAATAGCCCCCGAGCCTTCTATACACCTGCCACCAAAACAGCCGCCAGGGGCGTCCTTTCATCCGGGCGAACCCGCCCAGGAGCCGAATTGTCGCGGCGCCTCGCAAAACGGAGCTTCGAAATGAGTGCTGAAATCCCAGCAGCGTATAGCAGCCAGTATGTCGATTTCTGGAACACGGTTTTAGCGCCAAAATTCACCGCGTGGCGGCATATCCTTGCTGGAGGGTTGGGTGAGCACAGCGCCAAAGTCTTCCCCGCGCTGCAGCTGCAAAAGGGCGACAGGGTATTGGATGTCGGATGCGGATGGGGTGAGACGTCGCTGGAGCTGGCGCGCCTAGTTGGCCCGGACGGCAACGTGCTTGGGATGGATTGCTGCAACCTGTTCCTCGAGACTGCTCGTGCAGATGCTAAGGCGGCCGGGCTGACGAATGTCAGCTTCCTCGCAGCTGACGTAGAGACGTGCGCATTCATGCCGAAATACGACCTGTGTTTCTCCAGGTTTGGAACGCAGTTCTTCGAGAACCCCGTCGCAGGGCTTCGCAACATGAAGTGGGCGTTGCGGCCTGGCGGCACCATGACGATGATCGTCTGGCGCGGGCGGACCGACAATCCCTGGCTCACGCTCTCCAAAGAGGTCGTCCTGCGTTATTTGCCCCCGGTGAGGCAATACGCTGCAACATGTGGGCCAGGTCCGTTCTCAATGGCCGATCCCGAGGTCGTTACCAAGCAGTTGGAGCTTGCAGGTTATTGCGAGATCGGCTTCGAGCGGGTCGATGCGGACGTGATGGTTGGACGCGATCTCGAAGAGGCTGTCGCTTTCCAGCTTGCGATCGGGCCGGCGGGCGAGGTGGTTCGCGAGGCCGGCGACGAGGCCACCCGTCGGCATGACGAGATCGTCCAAGCGCTGAGCAATGAACTTCGCCAGTTCGTGCGCCCGCAAGGCGTGATGATGAGTTCCAGTTCCTGGCTCGTCACCGCAAAGCGCTGTGAAGCCGGGACTAGCAGCTGAATTCAACACAGCAACCACCTGCTTCCAGCGGGTCCCACAAAATTCGTCGATTCAACAGACCCTGCGCGCCAGGGAAACCAAGGAGAACCAAGATGCTTAAATCCATCGCCGCAATGCTTCTATTGCTGGTGGGCTCAAGCCCTGTAATGGCGGACGATATGCCGATGCCGGTGAATACCAATGCCATCAAATGGGGACCCGCGCCGTCGTTCCTTCCGGCCGGCGCCAAGATGGCCGTCCTGGCGGGCGATCCCTCAAAGCCTGGTATTTTCGTACTCCGTCTGGACATGCCCAAGAGCTATGCAATCCCGGCGCACAATCACCCTTCCTCGGAGTACGTGACGGTCATCTCTGGAGATTTTCACATTGGCATGGGCGACAAGTTGGACAAGGCCAAAGGCATCCATCTCACGCGGGGCGGCTTCGGCATGGCACCCGCTCATATGAACCACTATGCCTGGGCGACGAGCCGCACCATCGTGCAGCTCCATGGCGAAGGCCCGTTTGCCATCACTTACGTCGACAGGGCAGACAATCCCAGCCAGTAAAACGAGGCACATGACGGGCAAGTCGACCGGAAGCGGCTTGCCCGCAGAGACCTCGTTCGTACTCTGCAATCGCCACAACCAAAGCCGGATCGTTAGTCTCCTACTGCGGAATTGCGCGGTTCGAGTAACGCCTTCTAGAGGCCGCAGTCGGCCCGAGGTAGCCGAGGAAACCTGTTGCGGCCTTGCCATTAGAGAAGCGAAGAAGACAAGAGGAGCTATGCCGAACCATCGTTGAAGTTAGCCTTGAGGATTCAGCCTGCCCGCCCGGATATTCTGGATCTGCTCGACATCGTTCCAGCTTGCGCTGATCATTGAGGCCAGCCGGCTATCATGTAAAATACACTAGCGAGTATACTTTCGAGCGGCAGAGCCGTGCCCGGAGCATCCGACGCGACCAAGCCCGTGATCCTGCAGGCGGCTTGAGGCAGCTAGATATTGTCCGCAAGTATGACGCCGGTGATGCCGTACGCGCGGCGCGTCTGTTCAACAGCCTCGGGCGTGACGTCAATCAGCAATGCTATGATATCGCCGTCGGGATGTTCGAGAACGTCACCGAGCTCGGTCAGCGTCCAGCCTAGCGCGCGCAGCCGTTTTGGCCAGAATGTCTCGCACACCACACTGATCTGTCGGATCGCCAGACGCTGAGCGGTCTCGAGCAGACCGCAAAGAACGAAGCCTGCGATCGGCGACGGAGCGCCTTGCGTGCGAAGCGATGGAACGACGAAGAAACGCGTCCATTCGAAGATTTCAGCTGCTCTCGGAGGCGTGCCGCCGGCGAGACCGGGGAAGACCTCGCTCATGAGATGCGGCTCCAGCGTCGGCACGAGACGGGAGCCGCCTACGATCTTGCCGTTGGTGTCAAGCGCCAGAACATAAAGCGTATGCTCGTGGTCGAAGGCGTCGATCTCGATGTTGATGGGCCTTGCGACGGCGCGCCAACGCCTCTGCTTGACGTAAATGTCGTACCGTATCCGAAAGTAGCGCTCCAGAACTTTCCTGTAGTGCTTCCTGTTATCCCAAGTGACCAGGTGTATACGAACCATGACGCCTCCAGGCGGAGGGTCGTAAGAAAACGAACTTGCCGTACGTATGACGGTATTCAGGTATTGCTAAATCTGGATTTCCTGCCGTCGCAGCGCCTTGACGATGGCGTGCGCGACATTGATCGCGTCGAGCTTTGCTCGAATGTTGCGCTGATGGCTTTCAACCGTGTTCCTGGTAAGGCCGAGGATACAAGCGATGTCATCGGTGGATTTGCCTTGCGCGCTCCACTCCAGAAGCTCGCGCTCGCGCGCCGTCAAGGGCGTGGGCTCATCGCCAACGCTCGGTGTGCCCAGCCCAGAGAGGCTTCGAAAGGTATGCACGCAAAGCGTCTCGATAAGGGGCATGGCACCTGCCGGAACTTCCATCCGGTCACTCGCCATCGTGACGACGCCTGGACCGGCCAATGGGACATGAATTGGGACGCAGATGCCTTCTTTCATCCCGAACTCGGCCGCCTCGTCCATGACCAGCTTCGCACGTGGGAACAGCCTTGCGGCCGGCAGCTCGCCCCATCGGAAAGGCTCCGGCGAGCGCCGACATTGGGCGACACAGGGATCGTGCAGAAAATATTCCTCGGTGACATAGCGACGATGCCATTCAGGAGACCAGCCATCAGCAAGAATTTCACGCTGCCAGTCCGTGCCGTGCGGCACAGGCAGTCCGGTGATCAGGAAATTGCGCAATCCATAGCGCTCCATGGCTGAGCGGAACTCCTGAAGGATTGCATCGGCCGACCGCGCAGTATCGATCCTTGTGATCGTCGCAAAAAGGTCGACAACCGTTTCGTTTTCCATTTGGCAGACCTCAACCAAAGTCAGGCCCTACCCCGCGGAACAACCTATGGCTGTCTAGACACAATCTTCAATAGGACACGCGTCGAATGTACACTGAAGGAGTCAATCCCGTGTCACAACGAAGAGATAAGTGAAAATCAATCCAGCATTGCAATGTGGAAGTCTGGCGTCAGTCGGTCGACTTTGAAGCGGCCGGTTTCGTTACCCGAATAGCTCGCTTATTTGCCGGGCTTGCCGAGACCAACTCTTGCGGCTCGACATTCAACGCCTTGGCCAAAATTTCGACTGTATCCAGCGTGGCGTTGCGACGCCCGGCCTCGACGCTGCTTATATAGGCGCGCGTGCGGCCCGAAACGAAAGACAACTGCTCCTGAGAGAGTTTTCTTTCTCTCCGGAGCCGCTGCACGTTCAGACCAAAAACGCCGCGAAGTTTCATCAAGCAACGGATGCTACGACGCGCACTATGGTGCGACACACTATAGTGCACATTCCGCATTGACAGCCGTGCTGCGGGCTGTTGAAACAACAAGCGAATTCATCGTTTCCTGGATAAGGAATAGCCATGGCGAGCCGGCCGTTTCGCGACCTCACACACGACACTTCCGCGCATATCTCAGGTGAGCAGAAGCAACCTGGCGTGGACGCAAATCGTGTCCTGGAGTTCGTCTGCATCCGATGCGGCGCTTCCGCCCCTGCGGACGTCACTATCGACTCCAGGGGATGCGCGCGCTGCCAAGGCACCGCGCCGGCGAACCTTCGGCCGGTCTACGCGGTCCCGCAGCCCGACCCCCTGGCCGGCGCTAAAGGTTCGTCCTCGCTATGGCGTTTTGCGCATATGCTGCCTTGCGGAGCCGAGGAGGCCGTGAGCCTTGGCGAGGGCCTGACGCCGTTGCTCGCCGCCCCTCGGATCGGGGCGTTTCTCGGGGTGCCGGACCTGGCAATCAAGGACGAAGGCCGAAACCCGACCTGGTCGCACAAGGACCGCTTCTCGACGATCGCGGTCAGCGTGGCGCGCGCACGTGGCGCGAAAATCGTCGCGACTGCCTCATCGGGAAACGCCGGCGCTTCGCTGGCCGCCTACGCCGCCCGAGCGGGGTTGAAATGCGTCGTCACCACTTTCGCGGGGTCGGCCGGCGCGATGCTGGCGCAGATCCGAAAATATGGCGCGACGGTCCTGCCCTTGGTCAGCAAAATGGACCGATGGTCACTGCTTGAACAGGCTGCGGCCCGCTACGACTGGTTCATCGCCTCGCCCTATCACGGTCCGGTCGTCGGCAGCCATCCGCTCGGCATCGAGGGCTACAAGACGATTGCCTATGAGATCGTCGAGCAATCGGATGGCACGGCACCAGACTGGTGCGTCCTGCCGGTCTGCTACGGCGATGCCCTGTCTGGCGTATGGGCCGGCTTTTGCGAGCTGTTCGCGCAAGGATCGATCACGCGTATGCCTCGTCTCGTCGCAGCCGAGGTGCATGGTTCGCTGTCGGACGCTCTGGCCAGCGGCGCCGATGCGTTGAGTGAACGCAAAATGCTTTTCGACAGCCTTGCCGTATCGATCGGGACGCCGCGAAGCACCTTTCAGGCGCTGAAGGCGCTGCGCGAATCCGGCGGGCACGCCGTCCCCGTCAGCAATCACGGCCTGATCGCGATGCAGGAACGCCTTGCGCGGGACGAAGGGATCTTTGCCGAACTGGCGTCGGTCACTCCGTTGATAGCGATAGCGACATTGAAGGACCAAGGTGTCATCGCAGCGACGGACCGCGTCGTGGCCGTCGTGACAGCCAGCGGTCTCAAGGACCTCGATCGGTCCGCCGGATCGAACGAGCACGATCGGATCTTCCGTACGACGGACGACGCCTGGCGCTGGCTCGACGACAGCGGGCTGGATCTGGCTTCATAGATTTTCCGCCGCGCCAATAGCCGGCGGAACTTCGCTTGCCGCCTGCGTTTTCAGCACATCATCGAGACTACGGCGCAGCCAAAGAAAGCGCGTCCACTGCGTCTCCGCCGCCGGTGCAATGGTGGTCAGCGTCCTCGGCTCGGACAGTTCCTTGCAGGGCCAGCCAGGCAGGGCCGTGAGCCAATCATCATTGTAGACAGTCTCGGCATGGCGATGGCCTTCGTCAGGCATGATGACCGCCACTTGCGCATCCGGAAGGGTCGTTGCAACCCATTGCGCGACCAGGGCGGCGGCGCCGCTGGTTGGCCCCATGAAGATGCCGTGCTCGCGTAGCAAACGATGCGCGCTCATGTAAGCCGGGTAGGCGCCGACCCAATGGATCTCGTCGACAAGCTCATGCCTGACATTCTTAGGAAGTACGCTGTTGCCCAAGCCCCGCAGCATGCGTTTGCCGACGGGCTGTCCGAACAGGACGCTGCGATGGGTATCGACGGCGAACACCGTCAGATGCGGAAAGACCGTTCGCAAAAAGGACGCGGTGCCGCATAGCGAGCCGCCGGTACCGACGCAGCCGACCAGGCAGTCAATCCTGCCAACTGTCCGGATGAAAAGTTCGGCGAGCCGCGCATAGGCGAGCCAGTTGCCCGGACTGTCGTATTGGCGGGTCCAGAAGCCGTCCGGCTCCTTGGCCAGGATTTTCTGGAGACGCTCCAGTCGGCCAGGCTGATTGCCGTCGCCACGCGGATCGTCAAGGGCGATGACCGTGGCGCCGATGCGCTGCAGGCGGGCTTTGTATCTGGCATCGATCAGCGTTGAAGCGGTGACGAGCGTAAGGCGATAGTCACGCGCCGCCGCCAGGAGCGCGACCGCCATGCCGAACGTGCCCGACGTCGTCTCGACAATATGGGAGCCTGCCTTCAGCTCGCCATCCGACGCTGCTCGATCCAGAATGTAGCGGGCCGGCATCAGCTTCATCAGCGGAAAAGCCGCCGCCACGAGATTCGGTCCCAGGCGCGCAATGCGCGGGGTCTCAAGGTCCCTGAAATAGTCCGCGTCGATGGTCACCACGTCCATCCCTCCGCATTGACCAGATGGACTTCGACATCCTTGAAGCCGGCACGTCTTATTTGCTGCGCAACCAGGGCCGCCCGCCGTTTCAGGTTTGGCGTGAAAAGATCGAAGATCAGCCCAAACAACGAGCCGCTGTGGGCGACCTGCACGCCGCAAGCCCCTGCTCGCCTGGCGATTTCGCCGACCTCGTCAAAACCCTGCTTTGGTAAATGCCGTTGACTGATCATGGCACTCGCCGAGGCAGCGCGTCCGAGAAGATAGGAATCCTGAAGGCGAACGGCCCGTGCCACCAGTGCCCGAAGCACGCCGAATTCCTGGATCTCGGCGCTGTCGTAGCGTGCGGGCGCAAGTTGCAATGTGTCGACCGGAGCGCCGCCATTTGCCTTGAACCCGACCAGGAGTAGCGGCGGCAGGGAGCCTGCGAAATTCTCGATCACCCTGCCCTCGCGTTGCGCGAACAGCACCGCATGATCGTCGAAGGCGATCGCATCGCTGGCGCGCTCGGCGGCAACGGCAAGTCGCCCGATGCTGGCGGGCCGCAGCTCGACGTTGAGGGTCGCGGCGACCGCGCGAATGGAAGCAACGACGTCGGCCGTCGACGACCCGTAGCCGTGTCCGACGGGGATGGCGCTGTGCAGCGTCAGTTCGCCACCGCCGGTGACATTCAAGAAATCAAGCGTGAGCCGCGCGGCCGCCGACGCCTTGACCTTGTGATCGGGCTGAACGACGACGGCGTCGCCGTTGCTCCTGGCAAAGTGCGCCTCAGATTTCAACGCGGCAATCGGCAGCGTTACAAGCCCGCGGTGGAGGCGCCCGCCAGCGTCCTTGAAGACGCCCTGAATGAGTTCGCCGTGATGCGCGATCGCCGTGGCCTTTCCCACCGACGACCTTGGCGCTTCACGACTGACGAAATCTCCGCTCGACGCCATTTTATTACCCGCCACGCTTTCCTCGCCGGGCGGGAAGATGACGCGGACGATTGACGGCCGCCCTGAAGGAATTCAGGTATTGACGGCTTGTTGTCGAACGAGCCGACCGGTGGGCAGTCCCGCCTGGCCATCAGGCGACGGCGCCAAGGTGCTTGAGCGGCCGGCCGGCCGACACCGATTGCACCGCGGCCATGATACCCTGCGCATCGATCCCGTAATGACGGTAGAGATCCGCGACCGTGCCGGTCTGGCCGAAATGCTCGACGCCGAGGGCGCGCGTGCGATGACCATGGACCGAACCCAGCCAGGCGAGCGTCGCGGGATGCCCGTCCAGCACCGTGACGATGGCGCATGAGGTGGGCAGACCAGCCAACAGGCGCTCGACATGGCTGGTGGCGCGTGGATCGCCATACTGGCGCGCCCGCGCGGCCGCGGACCAGCCGGCATGCAGCCGATCGGCCGAGGTCACGGCCAGAAGCCCGACATCGCGCCGGTCACCCGCCATCAACCCCAAGGACTGCACCGCCTCCGGCGCGACAGCTCCCGAATAGGCGATCACCACCGCGGCATTCGGCCCGGGCTTGCGCAACCAATAGGCGCCATCGACGATGTCGCGCGCCAGCGGATCCTGGATCTGGCGCGCCGGCTGCTCGATCGGCCGCGTCGAGAGCCTGAGGTAGACCGAACCTCCAGTCTGATCGCGCAACCAGCTGTTGTCGTCGGGCTCGGCCTCACCGGTGCGCTGGATGTAGTCGAATGCCCAGCGCAGGATGATTGCCAGCTCGTCGACATAGGCCGGTTCAAATGCCGCCAGTCCGTCCTGCGCCATGCCGATCAGCGGCGTGGCGATCGATTGATGCGCTCCGCCCTCGGGCGCCAGCGTCACGCCTGAGGGCGTGGCCGCCAGGATGAAGCGCGCGTCCTGATAGCAGGCATAGTTGAGCGCATCGAGACCACGCTCGATGAAAGGGTCGTAGAGCGTCCCGACCGGAAGCAGCCGCTCCCCGTGAATGGAGTGCGACAGCCCCAGCGCCGACAGCATCGTGAAGAGGTTCATCTCCGAGATACCCAATTCGAAATGCTGTCCGGACGGCGCAAACGTCCAGTTGAATGTGGAGGGAATGCGTTCTTCACGAAAGACGTCCGCCTGGTCGCCGCGCGCGAACAGGCCCCGCCTGTTTACCCAGGCGCCGAGATTGGTCGAGACAGTCACGTCCGGAGACGTGGTGACGACACGCTTGGCAAAATCACTGTCTGACTTGGCGATTTCATGCATCAAAAGGCCTAAACCCTGTTGTGTCGACATGGCTGCCTGCGTGTTGCAGGCAATCCGCGCTGGCACCGGAACGGCAGGGGCTTTGTGGCGACGCGGGGCTGCCGCGGCGAAAGGCGACGATGTGAGGTAGTCGCGGATCGCGGCCTCATCATATGCGAGGCCCTCGAACATGTCCCATTCACGCCCCTCGCGGACACCCATGGCCTGGCGCAGCGCCTCGACCTGCGCCGGCGTCATCAATCCGGCGTGATTGTCTTTGTGGCCGGCGAGCGGCAAACCGAAGCCCTTGATCGTATAGGCGATGAAACAGGTCGGGCGATCATGACCGCGCGCTTCTTCGAACGCATCGACGATGGTCGCCAGATCGTGACCGCCGAGGTTTGCCATCAAGGCGGCGAGATCTTCGTCGCTGCGCTTCTCGATCAGGCGGGTGACCGGTCCCTGGTCACCGAGGTCGTCCAGAAGCCGCCGGCGCCACGCAGCGCCGCCCTGGAAGGTCAGGGCTGAATAGAGCTGATTGGGGCATGCATCGATCCAGGCCCGCAGTATTTCGCCGCCTTCCTCCTGGAAGGCCGCCTGTTGCAATGTGCCATGCTTCAGGATGACCACGTCCCAGCCGAAGTTGCGAAAGATGGACTCGAAGCGCTGCCACAGGCCTTCGCGCACCACCGCATCGAGGCTCTGCCTGTTGTAGTCGACGACCCACCATGTGTTGCGCAGGCCGTGCTTCCAGCCTTCGAGAAGCGCCTCGAAGATATTGCCTTCGTCCATCTCGGCGTCGCCGAGAAGGGCGACCATCCGACCCTCCGGCCGATCCGCGTTCCAGCCTTTCGCCCTGACATAGTCCTGGACCAGGGAGGAGAACAGGGTCTGCGCCACGCCCAGTCCCACCGACCCGGTCGAGAAATCGACATCGTCGATATCCTTGGTCCGGGAGGGATAGGACTGCGCGCCGCGATAGCCGCGAAAATTCTGCAGCTGCTCGAGCGTCTGCCTGCCGAACAGATACTGGATGGCATGAAAGACCGGGCTGGCATGCGGCTTGACGGCAACGCGGTCTTCAGGCCTCAGGATCTGGAAGTAGAGCGCCGTCATCAAGGTCGAGGCGGAGGCCGACGAGGCCTGGTGCCCGCCGATCTTGAGGCCGTCCTCCGACCCGCGAACATGATTGGCATGGTGGATCATCCAGACAGCCAGCCACAGAACCTTGCGCTCAAGCTCGGAAAGGATCTTCATCGTCAGCTCCCGTGAAATCGCGTCTCGACGATAGCGGCATCGGCTTCCCGAAAGTGACTATTCTTGCGCAAACGGATCGATGATATTGGCTGATCCAGCCAACAGTTCCTTCCAGAGGAGTGAAATGTGCCAAGTCCGGCGCTTGATGCCATCGACCTGAAGATCATTGCGGCGCTGCAGAAGAACGCCAAGGCGACGACGAACGACCTCGCTGAAGCCGTCGGTCTTTCGCCTTCACCTTGCGCCCGGCGCGTGAGGCTCCTGGAGAGCGCCGGCGTCATCAAAGGTTACACCGTGGTCCTCGACCAGAAGAAGCTCGGCTTGCCGATCAGCGCCTTCGCGTCGATCAAGCTTGAAAGGCAACGCGAGGACGATCTCGACCGCTTCTCCCAGGCGGTGCTGCGCTGGCCGGAAGTTGTCGACTGCTATCTGATGACAGGCCAGCGGGATTACCTGATGCGCATCGTGGTGCGCGACCTCGAGGCCTATGAGCGGTTCATCAAGGACAAGCTGACGCGGCTGGACAACATCGCTTCGATCGAAAGCAGCTTCGCGCTCGGCCAGGTCAAGCGCTCGGAAGTCTTGCCGGTCTGACCGACCGGGTATTGCACGACGGCCATCGCGAAAGGCGCCCGAAGCAGGATTTTCGGGAAGCCCGTCGACCCAATCGCAATTTCCGTACGGTGTGTCTCCTTGTGCCGCAAGTCGCGAAACATCGAAATCGCACGCGCAATATTTTGTCTATATTTTGTACATCTATATTGACGACCTGCCGTCTTCAAACGTAACGTTGAGCGGCTCAGGTGGAACGCCTGCGCGCAACTCAATCTCACGGGAGGACCGCACGGATGAAATTTCGAGCCCGATCGACCGCCATTGGCCTGGCCTGCATCGCTTATGCCGCGCTTGTTGGATCCGTTCTGCCGGCCGCGGCGGAGACGACAAAGGAACGCGTCTTGAAGGAAGGGCGGATCGTCATCGGCATCCATAACCGCTCGCCATGGGGCTACAAGAAGGAGGGAACCGGCGAGTTGCTCGGGTGGCATCCGGATCTGCTGAGAGCTGCCTTCGCAGATCTCGGCGTCAAGCAGGTCGACTTCGAGGTCACCGAGTTCGGCGCCCTGATCCCGGGCCTGATGGCCGGGCGTTTCGATGCCGTCGCATCCGGCCTGTCCATAACCCCGGAGCGATGCCAGCAGGTCGCCTTCGGCGCTCCCGACCTGAGATCGGACGACGCGGCGATCGTGCTTGCCGGCAACCCCAAGGCGATCCACAGCTATGCGGATCTTGCCAGGAAATCCGACACGATCATGGGCGGCGGCCGCGGCAGCAATGTCATCAAGAACGCCATCACGGAGGGCGTGCCGGAGGACCGCATCCTGCAGTTTCCCGACATCGAGACCAACATCGCGGCGCTGCGCGCCGGGCGCATCGATGCCGCGGTCTTTTCTTCCCCGACGGTGATCGGGCTGCTGGCCGGCAACAAGAGCCCCGATCTGGAGCGCGCCAGCCCGTTCACGACGGACGAGAAGTCGATCAGCTACATCGCCATCGCGTTCAGGAAGGACGATGGCGACCTGCGCGACCTCTACAATCACGGTCTGGCGAAGGTGATGTCGAACGGCACGATCGCCACCATCATGGCGAGATACGGATTTGGCCCCACGGAAAACGTGCCGCCAGGATTGACGACGTCGCAGTTGTGCGGAGCCGCCAACTGACCAGCATAAACAAAAGAAGCTGGCTGCGTCGGCAGAGAGGGCGTGGCGCGAGCTCGGACGGGGGCCCTGTCCGGCGACATGCCCCTGGGATCACTGTCGTTCCGCATCGCTGTGCGGCGCGACGTCTTCGGGGATTTCCTGCCGCAAGGCTGGTCCCTTGGCCAGGCGCCTGCCTAGCGCGGCGACGAAAGCCTCGTAGCGCTCGCTTGCCTTGGCGCGCGCCGCCTGGGCCATCGGTTCCGGCAAGGCAGGCGTGGTCGCGAGCCAGAAGCGGATGAACACCGCCAGCGTTTCGATCGAGATGCCGACATCGCGCTCGAGCCGCGCGATCCGGCGGTCGATCCGGTCGAGACGCCTGGAGATGGCCGCCTCTCTTTGCGCGTCGGCGTCTGGAGACAGAAAGGAGGCGATCGCCGCTTCAGCGATGAGCGACTGCGAGCGATCGCGCCGGGCGGCATAGTCAAGCAGCGCCGCCATCACCGCGGGATCGAGATAGACGGAGATCTGCACCTTTTTCTTGGCTGTCTTCACGACCGTCACAGCTCCATGCCGTCGTCCGGATCGAGGGCGACTTGTCTCGCTATGCCCCGCAGGAGGCCAGCCATCCGGCTGCTGCTCGCCGCGAGATCATCGGCCTCGTCGGGCGCGTCGATCTCGAATTCATTGACGAGCGGCGGCTCCGCCTCGGCCGGCGGATCGAGTTCGGGCTGTCGCCGCAACCCGGAGTCGGTCGATTCCTGCTGGGTGTTCGACACGGCGGTCGCGGCTGCCCTCCCCAGTGGCGGGGGCGGCAACGGAAGTTGCGTCCAATCGTCGGGCTTCGGCTCGGCTCGCGCCTTGGGCGCGGGAGGCGGCAGAATGCGCTCTCGAAAGCGCGGGTCTTCAAAATAACGCGCCTTCTTCGCCCGGATCGGCGGCGTGCCCGCCAGCATGACGATCTCGTCGCCAGCCGCCAATTGCATGATTTCGCCGGGCGTCAGCAATGGCCGCGCCGTTTCCGAGCGTGAAACCATGAGATGACCGAGCCATGGCGAGAGCCGGTGACCGGCATAATTCTTCATCGCCTTAAGCTCGGTTGCCGTGCCAAGGGCGTCGGAGACACGTCTGGCGGTGCGCTCGTCATTGGTCGCGAAGCTGACGCGCACATGGCAGTTGTCCAGAATGGAATTGTTCGGTCCGTATGCCTTCTCGATCTGATTGAGAGACTGCGCGATCAGGAAGCTCTTGAGTCCATAGCCGGCCATGAAGGCGAGCGCGGATTCGAAGAAGTCGAGCCGTCCGAGCGCAGGAAACTCGTCCAGCATCAGAAGCAGTCGATGGCGATCAGCCCTCGCCTGCAAATCCTCCGTCAGACGGCGGCCGATCTGGTTGAGGATGAGGCGGATCAGCGGCTTGGTGCGACTGATGTCGGAGGGCGGAACGACGAGAAAGAGCGTCGCCGGACGAGGGTCGTCGACCAGGTCGGAGATGCGCCAGCCGCGGGCGCGGGTTACCTCGGCCACGACCGGATCGCGGTAGAGCCCAAGGAAGGACATCGCGGTCGAGAGCACGCCGGAGCGTTCGTTGTCTGACTTGTTCAGCAGTTCCCGCGCGGCGCTGGCGATGACGGGATGAGGCCCGCCCTGCCCCAGATGCGCTGTCGTCATCATGGCTGCCAAGGTCGATTCGAACGGGCGCTTTGGATCGGACAGGAATGCCGCGACGCCGGCCAGGGTCTTGTCCGGTTCTGCATAGAGCACATGCAGGATCGCGCCGACCAGAAGGGCGTGGCTCGTCTTTTCCCAATGATTGCGCCGCTCGAGCGAGCCTTCCGGGTCGACAAGAATGTCGGCGATGTTTTGCACGTCGCGGACTTCCCGTTCACCGCGGCGAACCTCGAGCAGAGGGTTGTAAGCGTCCGATCTTGAATTGGTCGGATCAAACAGCAGCACCCGGCCGTGGCGGGCGCGGAAGCCGGCGGTGAGCCGCCAGTTCTCGCCCTTGATGTCGTGGACGATGGCCGAGCCAGGCCAGGTGAGCAGCGACGGCACGACAAGACCAACACCTTTTCCCGAACGCGTCGGGGCAAAGCAAAGCACATGCTCGGGTCCATCGTGGCGCAGGTAGTGAGTCCCGTACCGCCCCAGCACGACGCCGTCCGAGGCGAGCAGACCCGCCGCCTGCACCTCGCGCCCTTCAGCCCAGCGGGCGGAGCCGTAGGTCTCGACCTTCGTCGCCTCGCGGGCACGCCAGAGCGACATGCCGATCGCCACGGCGATCGCCATGAAGCCGCCCGAGGCGGCAATGAGGCCGCCGCGCGCAAAGACGCCAGGCGCATAAGCATCGTAGAAATACCACCACCAGAAGATGGTGGGCGGGTAATAGATCGGCATGCCGCCGATGACGAACCACGGCGCCCCCAGCCGCTCCTGATAGCCCAGTTGCCACGCTGACCACTGCGTCGCCCCCCAGATCGTGAGGAGCACGACCAGGAAGACGACGAGAATCTGACCCCAAAGGACTTTCGTTCCCGACATTGGTCTCTCCTCGTGCCGAGAGGTCGGCAAGATTGATGCGAGATTCAACAGCCGGCTTGCTCCAATCGCGTCGTGTCGCGCTGTCGGCAAGGAAGACAGGGGATCGGCAATCCAATAGCGCGGGGCACGAGTGAGAGCGCCGTCACAAGCCGGGCAATGCTGAGGCCCTGGATTCAGAATCTGGTTAGCAGGCATCATACGCGATCGCGTATATATGGCTTTCATACGCATTTGCGTATACTAGATATTTATACGCATTCGGGTATATTGACAATAAATACGCGATCGCGTATATGAACTCTGGAGGCTACCATGACCGACCAGATCGCTCGTAACGAAAAGCAACTCGGCGCCATCCTGCGTCGCGCCCGCAGGCAGGCCAACCTCACGCAAGAGACTCTTGGCAGCCAGATCCACCTGCGTCAGGCCACCGTGTCTCGCCTTGAAGCCGGCGAACCGGCAGTGCAGCTCAGTACGTTGATGGCCGCACTCGCGGCCCTCGACCTTGAGCTCGTCGTTCGCCCGCGCAGCAAAAGCAGCGCCACCGAGATCGCGGACCTGTTCTGATGGCGCGGCGACCGGCTCACGCGCCGCTCAATGTCTTTGTGAACGGCAGGCTGGTGGGCGTGCTGCGCCAGCAATCCACCGGCGCCGTGGACTTTCAATATGCCCGAGAATGGCTGGACTGGCACGGCACCTTCCCTGTCTCGCTTTCGCTCCCCTTGCGGGAGGACCGCTATATCGGCGCGCCTGTGGTCAATGTCTTCGACAACCTGCTTCCCGACAATGACGCCATCCGAAAGCGTGTCGCCGAACGCGTCGGCGCCGATGGCACCGACGCCTACAGCATGCTTGCCGCCCTCGGCCATGACTGCGTCGGCGCTTTGCAATTCCTGCCTGATGGCGTCGATCCCGGCACTCCTGGCAGCAGCGAAGGCAAGCCGGTCAGCAGAAAGGATATTGCCGGGATAATCGCGAACCTCGCTTTCGCTCCACTTGGCCTCGGCGAGGATGAGGATTTCCGCATTTCGATCGCCGGCGCCCAGGAAAAGACGGCGCTGCTGCGCAAGGACGGACGCTGGTACAAGCCGGTCGGCACGGCGGCGACCACCCACATCCTGAAACCGCAGATCGGCAGGTTGCCGAATGGCATCGATCTCTCCAACAGCGTTGAGAACGAATATCTGTGCCTCAAGCTGATCGACGCGTTCGGCGTTCCCGCCGCCAGGACCGAGATCGCCGACTTCGGGGAGCGCCGTACGCTGATCGTCGAGCGGTTCGACCGGTTGTGGGCCAGGGACGGCCGCCTCATCCGCCTCCCCCAGGAGGATATGTGTCAAGCACTGTCGGTCCCGCCAACACGCAAGTACCAGTCAGAGGGCGGTCCCGGCATGCCGTCGATTATCGAGCTCCTCAAGGGCAGTGACAGACCCGAAGACGACATAGCGCTGTTTTTGCGCGCTTGCATAATGTTCTGGCTCATTGGCGCGACCGACGGCCACGCCAAGAACTTCAGTATTTTCCTCGGGCCCGGCGGGCGGTTTCGGATGACGCCCCTCTATGACGTGCTGACCGCGCAGCCCAGCCTCGATGCCGGACAGATCCCTCGCAAGAAATTCAGGTTGGCGATGTCTGCGGGCAAGAGCCGGCACTATTCCGTACATGACATTATGCCCCGCCACTTCATCCAGACCGCCGACCTTGCCGGCGTGGGGACCTCCCTGATGCGCAGGATTTTCGAAGACATCTCCGCGAATGCCGAGACGCGGACCGAGGTTGTGATTTCTTCGTTGCCGCGTCACTTTCCCGCGCAGCTCGTCGAGTCGGTCAGATCGGCGATAATCAGGCGCGCGACACTCCTGGTCGAGACACGCTGATAAAGCACAAAGGGCGGCCGGACAGGAATTCAGGATTAGCCGACCGCACATCCCATATCCGCATCATCTGCGCGGCCAAGACTGCCTCTTCTCGGTACCGACCGGATCGCTATGTTTCGGAATATCTTGCCGCAGCTTCGGTCCTTTCGCCGGGCGCCACCACGTTCAGAACGATCGTGAGAATCGGCTCCCACAGGATTCTCGTGGCGGACGCGGCAGTATCCGTTCCTTCAGCTGCTAGAGACCTAGACCGCGCTTGCGGCCAAAGCTCCAATCGACACCGCCGTCGCCGCGAGTGCTGCCGCTGACATGCTGGCCGAGATGCCTTTCCAACGAAGGCGTCCAGGGTACGAGCTGGAAGCCGAGGCCGTCATCGATCATCGCGAAACGGCCAGATGCAAGGGCAAAGCGCTGCCTGTAGGTGCCGGACACGAATTCGCCCTTACCGGCACGGTTGAGTGGCTGGCCGGTTTCAGCTGCGAGCCTGCTTCCCAGCGCGCCGAGTTCGCGTTGTCGCAGCGTACCGATCAGGTTGCCGGCAAAGACGGTCCCGCTGGGCTGTCGCTCCGCCAGCCCCAGTCCGACCAGGTGCTCGGCGCGCCGCTCAAGGGCCTGGCGCACCTCGGCCCCGAAGCCGCCATCCGAAAGTGCCGCCGCGGGACGGGCGAGCGCCTGGCGATCAAGCCAGGTTGCCCCTTCCGCAACGACCTGTCGGTGAATGTCGAGATCGGACCGCACGGCAAGTGCCAGCCGCCGGCGTCCCTGGGCGTCCTCGAATTTGCGCAGTTCGACAATCGAGCCCGGCGCGCCGTCGCCCGCCGCCTCGAGATCGGCGAGCCGGACGTGGTGGCAACGCCCGTCGATGCCATCGATGACGGCATAGGCGGTGCCCTTGAGTTCGTCATCCAGTCCGCGCTCGATCAGGCGGCCGATAACCGGCTGTTCCACGTTCTCCGCGGCCAGCACATAGCTGGCGCTCGTGCGTTCGATATCGCGGACCGAGAATGCGCGATGCATCCGTTTGATGATATCCCCGCGCTCGCCCATCTCGCGCAGCGTTGCCTCGGCTCTGTCGCTGACAATCCATTGGCCAGGACCGAGTTGCTCGGCAAGGCCGAGCGTTTCCAGTCTGCGCAGCCGCCCCACTTTGAGCACGATGAATTCATCAGGCTGGCGATCGGCATGCGGCGCGAGATCGATGACACCGTTGTCGCGCGCGTCCCGGAGCAACTGGCGGTCGAGCCCGGTCCATCGCTCAGCCTCGACCTGACGCTCGACGTGCCGGCGGATTTCGAGATCGGAGCGTGGGCCGAGCTCCCGCGTGACGAAGTCGCTGGCGCGATCGCGCATGCCACGGCTGATATAGTCGCGCGAGATCACCAGGTCCTGTCCGTCGTCGGCCCGGCCGCGCAGGATGACGTGGACATGCGGGTTGTCGGTGTTCCAGTGATCGACCGCGATCCAGTCGAGCGTCGTGCCGAGATCCTTCTGCATGCGGTCCATGAGATCACGGGTGAAGGTTCTCAGGTCGGCCATCTCGACGGCGTCCTCGGGCGAGACGATGAAGCGGAAATGATGCCGGTCGTCCTTGCAGCGCGCGACGAAGTCCAGGGGCGACGCCTCATCGACTTGCGGTCCGAACATGCGGGCTTTCGCGTCGTCGCGTGTGACGCCTTCGCGCCGCAGATAGTTGAGGTGGATCGCCAGCGGCGCGGCACGCTTCGAATGTCGAACCACGCGGGTCTTGATCATGACGACGCGGGAGCGGCCGGTAAGCAAACGGTTGGCCTGCACGCTCGCTGCCCTGCCGCGCCCGAACTGCGAGCGCTTGCCTGACCCGATCCCTCCGGCTCGCGACACGCCGCCGCCAGCCTTCTGAGCTGCCGCGAGCACCTGGGCGATGAAGGGCCGCGACGATTGGGATCGTGTCGAGCGTATGCGGCCCGGGCGGATGCGGAACTCGCGCTCATCGGACACGGCACACGCCCACACACTGCCAAAAGGTCAGCGAATCCAGAGCTTTGCGTGTTCGCAGCACATTGTCTACAATCGCTGCAATGTGCGGAAAGCGGCCAAAAGCCAAGCAAAAACAACCAACCGACCGCCGCGCAATGTGCGCGCTTTTATCTTGCCATGCCTCGGTTGTCGCCTTGTGCTCTGCGCGCCTCATAGACTGCGGCATCAGAATAGGCGTCGGCGCGCGACCTGAGGGAGACTTCGTCATCGCTGCGATGTCCGGACGTCGGACCCGGTGAACAGCTGGCGCGGCTGCGAACTGGCCGCGAAAAGCTTGCGACCCAACGGTGACAACGAGGCCTCGACGGAAGGGGCTACGCCGGACGGAAGAGCGGAAGCGGCGATGGACCCGGACGGCATTACGAACAGTGGCGCGGCCGTCCAACTGACGGCCTTGGCATGACTGGCGGTGAGCGCGCCGGATGCATCACCGCCGCTCCAGAAAGGGCGAAGCGTCGCAACATAGGCGCGGGTCTCAGCCGGCAGCGGACGGCCCTTGAGGGAGGCTTCGTAACGCCCTGGCCCCGCATTGTAGGCAGCCAGAAAGCCCGGTGAACCGTATCGATCATACAATTGGCGAAGATAGGCGGTGCCTGCAAGGATGTTGTCGCGCGGATCATAGGGATCGCGGCCGAGTTGGTGGCGAAGGCGCAGCTCAGCCCAGGTTTCGGGCATGATCTGCATCAAGCCCACCGCCCCCTTTCGCGAAACGGCACGCGGGTCGCGGGCGCTTTCGAGGTGCATGATTGCCCGTATCCAGCGTTCGGGAACGCGGAAGCGTTGCGACGCCTCGGCAATAGGCGCGGCATAAGGATCATCCGCGGATCCGGTCGAGGCCGGCGCGGATTGCGCGACGGCCCCCGTCATTGCGTGACAGAAGATCAGCATGCCACCGACAAGGCCAAGTGCTTCTCGCCGACCGGAGAGCCAACCGACGGAGCGGCGTTCGTGCGTAGATTTCGGCACCGATGGTCCGCTCATCATGGACGCTCCGGCCGCGGTTTCGGCCGGATCCAGCGCAGCGACCATGAGCCGTCGTCGGATCGGAAGAGACCGGCACGAAAGCGCCGGCCGAAAAGCGGATCTTCCAATCGGCACGACAGATAGTCGCCAGCCGTCTGTCCGGTTTCCTTCCAGGCCGCGCCGACCTCGGGGCCGCTGCCGTCGCCGATGTGGATGCGAAAATCCGGCGCCTTGCCGTCCGATGTCTTGGTCGGCACGAGCATCAGCTCGGCATCGACGAGCAGCGTTCGAATGCGCCCGGAGTAACCAGATTCAGTTTTGTGAAAGACGCCGATCTCGGCCATGGATTATCTCCTTCTCTTGTTGGCTGGGCTGAATTTCAGTTCGCCGGAGCGAGCCAGGTGTAGCGGCCATCGCCCTTCTCGTCGGTCCAAAGCGGCATCGCGCGGCCGACGATCGAACTCGCCGGGAACGGGCCGAAATAGCGGCCGTCGAGACTGTCCGCGACCGTCCGGTTCATGACGAAGATTTCGGCGGCGGCGATGATGCGGCAGCCCTGCCAGTCAGGCAGGGCGCGCGCCTTGCGGTCACGCTCCAGTGCAGCACCCACCGCGAGCCCGTTCACCGTTATGACGCGACCGAGGCGGCAGACTTGCTGCCCAGGAAGGCCCTCGATGTGTTTCAGCATCGGCACGCGGAGCGGAAGGTAGCCACGTGTGGCGGCGAAGAGAGCGACCGTCTCCGGCGGTTCGATGACAGCGAGCGCGCCAGCCGTTGGAACGGCCATTTTCCTGATCGCATAGAGCCCAAGCGGCGCGCTGGCCGATGCGTTCCACAGCAGCAGCGGCGGCATCTCCACGACAGCCGGAGCGACGGTCGCGACGACGGCCGCAAATGCGGCGGCCATGCAAGCGGCGCGGCTCATGACGTTGCTCGCTTGCGCAACAGGAAGGCCCGGTGCTGCTCGAGCGAATAGGCACGCGGCGTTCCCCCGGCAATGAGGCGGTTGTGGGTCTGACGCCAATAGTCCGGTGCGGCTTCGGCCGGATCGAGGCCGTTCGCCTCGATCGCATCGATCAGTTGGAGTACCCGCTCTACTTTGTCCCAGCCTGCGATCTTGAGCAGGATCTCGCCGCCTGGCCGGATATAAGGCAGCGTCTGATAGGCCTCAGCGGCCAAGACCGCGCGCACGATGTCGATGCGCGAAACGACAGTGCCAAAATCATTCGCCGCCCAGCGCACGAACGCAAAGACACTGCCCGGCGCAAATCCGACGACGCGGCGCCGCTTGTCGATGATCGTCTCATGGGCGGCAAGTCCGAAGCGGATGCGATGCTCGACCCGCTTCTCGGTCCAGATCAGTTCGACCGTCGTGAGGTCGCCACGCGGCGTCGATTGGGTGGACGACATCATGTGTCGTCTCCCGCGCGCCGGACAACACACTGCCGCTTCTGCTGCTCACCGCCAGTCCGCGACCTGCGCGCAAAGATGTTTGATTGAGAGTTAGACTCTAAGTTAGGAGCGCGATTCACCGTTGCCGACCCGTTCCTTAAGGCCGATCGCGGTTCCCGAAAGCACGAGGATGCGGTTCCCGATGGCACGATAGCTCGGGTTCCCGATGGCACGATCCTGTCAACCGGAGCGGGCGTCGGCTCGAAAGCGAGCAACACACGGCCGGTGGCTTCGACCTCCGTGAACAGCAGATATCCCGGCAAAGGCTGGCGGCGCACGATGTCGCGCAGCTCGAAGGCGAAGCGCTTGAGCGGCGAGAGGCTGCCGGACTTCTGATGCAGGTGCCGGATGTCGAAACGCCAGCCAGCGCGCTGGCGCCCGGCATGCTTGCGCACCAGCCGGTAGAGCCACCGATCCAGCCCGCCCGTCAGTCCGAAATAGGCCCGGTCTATTGTCAGGATCAGCGCGTCATTCATGACGGCGCGATAGAACCAATCGGGCAGGATCAGTTCGACGCCGAGCGGGCGACCGTCTCGATCGAAACGCTCCTGCCATTCATTGATCCACGAGAAGCGATGGCGCCGGCCTTCCGCAGGCTGGCGAATGGAGGTGACGACGCTTGTCGACTGCAGGCGATCGAGCGCCGCCTTGAGGCGCAGGTAGTCTCGCTTCGAGACACCGCGGCCGACGAAGGTAAGGATTTCGTACGGCGTGGCAGCCATCAGGCGCGACGTGCGCAATCCGGCATCCCGCGCGTTGACGATCTGGCTTGCGGCCCAGATCAGGATATCGGCATCCCAGATCGTCGCCATGCCGTGGTCTGGTATCGCTTCGACACGGATCGCGACATCGCCGGCGCGAAAGTCGATCGGCGCGATGCGCCTGGATTTGGCGAGGGAAAAGAAGGGATAGGCCATGAGGTCCTGCGCATCGCGTGGCGCGACGACACCGGGCAGCGCGTGGAACAGATCAAGCTGTCCGCGCTCCGACGGTTGGCGTGTGCGTGCAGACAAAGGGGAGAATCCGGGTTTCAGCGCCGCTCACGCCCGGCATAGGCGATCAGGCGGGAAGCTTGCGGCTTGGCGGGCTTCACCGAGCCATGCGGATCGGACGTCGATGTCATCGCGCCGCGCTGGACCCAGGCCTGGAGATCGTCGACAGCGTAGACGACGCGGCCGCCGAGTTTGCGATAGGCGGGCCCGGTGCCGTAGGTGCGGTGTTTTTCCAGCGTACGCGCCGAGAGGCTGAGAAAATGCGCTGCTTCCGAAGTGCGCAGGTAGCGCGGCGGCAATGACGCGGCATCGGCGTTCATGGGGTGTCTCCTTGCGGCCGTCGCGATTGAACGGCGATCGATGGCCAGGATGGAGGAGCAAGGGCGCCGTGATCAGGTGCGCAATTGAGGGGCGCTATTTCGCACTGCTATCGGCCTTCAGGATTTGCGCCGGCGCGCGCAGCAATTGGCGACAGCCGCGATCGACAGTTGTCGCGCCTCCCGCCTCAGGCAAGGCGTCCTATAAGAGATGACCCGGTTAATGCCACCGGCGGGCGAACAACCTGCGCGGTCACCGGAGAAGACGCCTCGCCCGATACCGGGCGAGGCGTTTGCCGCTTCACTCGCCGTTGCGGCGGCTGGGGCGGGACCAGATGAGGCTGTGGCCCTCGCCTTCCTCGTCGGCGAAGAGGTTGGCGTAGATCGGAGCGGTGAAGCTCGGATCGTCCAGCTTGAGCCCGAGATAGTCGCGGCCCTCATTGGAGCGCTTGGACCAGGCGGCACCGATCTCGGCCTTGCCGACCACCACCCGGTGGCTTGGAGCATTCTCGCCGCTGGCCCGGGTATCGGGGACAATGCGCACGCCCTTGGCCTGGACGCTGAGGGTGACGATCTCGCCGGTGAACTCGTTCGCGTTGGTCTTCTTGAAGGTGCCGATGGTAGCCATTTTCAGTCTCCGTTTTCTTCGTTTCTCGAGCCCGCACCATGCGACCTCGATGGCGATCGAAGGGCCGGAGGCTATCGCCGCCGCATCGCTTGCGACCGCAGCGAAGCGGAGGATGGTGCAGGCGCGCGTTTCTTGGTTCCGCGAGGAATGGGCTTCGCCCAGGGGAAGAAACGCGCGACGCGCCATTGCGGCATAGGCGGTCGAGGCTTCAGCCGTCCTTCGGCCAGATCAGCCCGTTCGAGAGGTCGTTGGTGCGCTCCGTGAAATGAGGGCGGGAGGCAATGGCGGCGCCGATGGGCTCAGAGACAAAGCGGATTGGTTCGCCTGGGCGTCAGCCTACAATGGCTTGCCCCATATCAATGCGTCTGCCGATCAGGTGCCAAGCGCATACGACGACACACTGCGAGGGTCCTGTCAGGGGCCCTGTATGGACGGCTCTCAGATGGCAAGGGATTTTTGAGGCTTTTGCAGTCGCTGGTTGGTGCGGCCATGTATCCGACCTGTAGGTGCGGCCTTTCCAGTGCCGCTGGCTACCATGCCATACGCGCGGCTCAGGTCCCGATCGTAAGCTCGCACTCGAAGTGCACGGCCCCAGTGGGTTTTCCTGATCGGGCGGTTTCAACCGGCTTCGTGCATTAGCTCCCGTATGCCCTTTCCGACCCGCGACCATCGCCGATCCGAATGCGTTCAAGTCGGGACGCTGTCTATCGGCCTGGATCTGGCTCGTTCCAAAACAGAATTCGAGCGGAGGCAAGGCGAGGCTTGGCAGCATCTCCAAGGCTGGTAATCGCTACCTGCGACAACTGCTCGTGGTCGGTTCTATGGCGGTGTGCAGTTGATGGCGAGGCGAACGACCAAGGTCGCGGCGGTTGCTCAGCGGCCCGGTTGATTACCAGCGCTGGCCATCAGCACGAAGCCGCGACGAGGCCGGCCACTATCAGGGCGAATGAATCTGAGGCGGGGACTTATGCTTGGAGCAAGGCGCCACCATATTGCGCCCACAAGCGGTCGCAGTCCCACTTCCTCAGGCTCGGCGTTCCTGGCAACCCATACAAAATCATCGCGCCACGAACATCGTAGCCCAGCACCGACGCGTTGGCCACGAACTGGATGGCGCGCCCCAAGCTGATGGGGCCGATCCGAGTTTCGACTTTGCTCGTGAGATCGATCACACCGAAGATTTCCGCGTCTTCGCCGCTGCCAGCCAAGACAGCGGTCGAGATCGCATCGTCCAAGGCGAGAAGCATCGTGGAATACCCCGTAAGGGCACCCCAACGGCGATGCGCGGAAATTGTTCCGCGTTCGTCCAGTCAACGTCACCACGCTTGCGAAAGGCAACCTCACATCATTCACGCCTTCGCGGGCCGAAACTCGGCGCCATCGCCGAGCCAGCTTGCGGTCGATACAGTCTTGTGAATCGCCCTTGCTGTTGCCCGGGGGCTACAGCCCTCCAGCCAGGACTGCATTAGGAATGCGTCGTGCGGGGCTTCCTGGGTTCGGGCGGACCATCCGGGGAAAGGGACGCACAACTAAGTTTGAGGGAAGATAGCCCGTCGGCTTCTGGTCGACGGGTTTTTCTTTCCCTTAAGGTATCGGACTTCAGTCCTGTCAAATTGACTCGTAACCGGCACATTTCACGCATATGATTTTCAGGTCGTCCGTACCGGAAAGAGGCACGCGGACGCTTGGAAGCGGACACCATGCTTTCGCCCCGAATACGAGGCAAGCATGTCGACTTACGGTCTGGCAGATCCCGATCAGCTATCGATTCTGGCGAAGGCCATTTCGGACCATTGCTCCAAATTCGAGATTGTCGACGAGGAAGAACGAGAGCGGATAGCCCTCCGCGTGTTCATCTTGTTCGGTTGCGGCATGACCGATCTTGTGCAGCTCTCCACCGAGCTTGAGCGGGGGTGTAGCGACAATCTATCCGCAGAGGCGCTGCCGCGCGTGAACGTTGCGCCTGAATTTGAAGAAGCTACGAGGACGCATTCTCGGGGGGCTTAAAACTGTCCCTTATTGCTTTTGCCTCTCGCGCCAAGGACGCCCAATCATAGCCGAGTAGCGAGATCAGCTCATGCGCCTGCACCTCGGCAATGTCAGCTTTTGAGAGGTGGTGGGTTCAATAGGTCGCCGCAACACTCTTAATCTGAGAGGATGAGGAGGTGTTGCATGGTGACGTCACGGATCTGGTTTACGTCAGCGCAGAAGGCCGAGCTTTGGGAGCGATGGAAGCAAGGTCAGAGCATTTCGTCGATCTCGCGATGCGTTCGGCATCTTGCGCTGTCGCGCCTTCGCCGACGATCTCGAAGCCTCCGATCTCCAACAGGCTGCGCGTCACGCCTTCGCGAAACAGCTGATGATCATCGACAATAGCGATACGGATAACGCTAATCATGCTTGCTCCTACGCGCCACGTCTAGGGAAGGCCGCCCGCAATGTAAGCCGATCGCTAGGTCCACTGGCTTTAAAGGCCGGTTGGTATAATCCAGGGGTTGGTGTCATACCCGAGGCGCGGCTTTTCCAGCTTGGTTCCGTCTGGCAATTTAGCTGTTCCGGTCAAGTTGCAGTCAAGCTGTACCTTCGGTTTCTTGCTCGAATGTTTGGTAGAGCATAGGGCCGTAGCATCACTGACCCCCGCCTTCTTCTCCTTGGCAACGGCGACGCCAGTTGCAGCGATCATGAGTGCCGAACAAACTATAACCACTCTCATCGTACTTCCCCACGGTTGCGCATCCCCAAGATGCTGGGAGGTGACGTTACGGCACTTTAATATTAGCGCAAGCAAATGTTCAGCGACTTACGCTTTCCCGCTTGGCGCAGCCCGCTGGAGCCGGAAGTCAGCGCCCTGAGCCAGGCGCCACACTGTCTTCGTCGGTCGGACGTGTTTTGGCCAATTCGCCCTATCGAAGTTGCGATCAAAGCCTCACCGCAATAAGCAGTGGTCGCACACGGCAGGCAGTTTCCACCAAGCGAGGCGGTTGTCGTGCGATGCCTTCTGCATGTTGGCAGTCCCTCTTTCCTAGAATCGCTCATCCGCGGCGACCCACCCATCGACAGCCTCATCTTCGCCAAGGTCGCAGCATAATCGGGTGCCCAACCTGGTAGGAGTATCCTATGAACATCCGAATTCTTGTGGCCGCAGGGGTCGTCACGCTGGCTGGCTCACTGGACGCTCCGGCAAAGGCGCAAGAGACGTTCTACGGCTACGATTGCACTTATAACTGCTCGGGACAACAAGCTGGGTACAATTGGGCGCAAAGGAACGACATCACCGACGAGCGCGATTGCGACGCCGATAGCCGATCCTTCAACGAAGGCTGCCAAGCGTACGTTGAGGAGCAGAACCGTCAGCCTGACGATGGAAACGACGACCAAGATGACGGCGAATGAACATCCTGCGTAGCCGGTGCCGCGGTCGCTTCCCACCCGACCCACCCCCTCTCTGCCGAAGATCGGTCTCCGATCAGCCCGCGCCCGCGCATTTTCTTTATATTAGCAACAGCGCATACCTTTGCCGCGCGGCGCCTAAAGCGGAGACCAAATGGGCGGCTATAACGCCTGGCATGATGCTATTCACGACCATCAGGTCGAAGGTTTCGCTTCGGAGAATGGTTTGGCTGCGGACCTGGTCTGGGAGTTGATCTTAAAACACGGCAACAGCCGCAAGGCCGTGATCAAAGCTGCGCAGGGTTTAAAACGTGGTGCCAGGCAACACCCCAGCCGAGCCGAGGCCCCCGCTGACGATGAGCGTGGTCCGACGAAAGCATAATCGGCTTGCCCCGAAAAAAGGCCCCAAGTCGGCTGGGCCCGGCGGCCACCTCTAGCGAGCCAGCTGCTCCGCGGCTCGTTGTAGGTCTTCGCGGCCAGTTCATGCGAGGCGCTTGGCGAGCTTTGCGAGTGTCGAGCGTGAGCAGTTTGTCGCCCTCAGGATGATGTTCCAACTCTGTCCCTTCCGAAGCATGGCTATGATGGCGTCGTTGCGTTCAGTGTCCTCGGGCCGGCCCCTCATGCGCCCCTCGGCCTTCGCCGTTGCGATTCCTTGAGCTTGCCTGCGACGACGGTCGTCGTAGTCCTTGCGGGCGATGGCGGCGAGCATGTCGAGCAGCATTCCGTTTATCGCGTCAACCATCCGCCCGGTGAGGGCATCCTCAGTCTTCAGCATCATGTGCGAGGTCGGCAAGTCCAGCGCCACGACCTTGACCTCTCGGTCCTTAATCTCGCGCTTGAGCTGGTCCCAGTCCTTGTCCGAGAGGCGGCTCAGGCGGTCGACCTGTTCGGTGAGCAGGATGTCGCCGGGCCTGCTGTCCCTGAGCAGCCGGAATAGCTCTGGCCTGCGCAGCGAATCCCCGCTCTCGTTCTCCTCGTAGGTTGCAGCGATAGTCAGTCCTCGCTCTCGGCAGAACGCTTCAAGGTCACCCCGTGCTCGTCCTGCATCCTGCTCCCTTGTCGAAGCTCTGAGGTAGGCTCGAACGAATGTCATGATGTGCGCCCCGGTTCGGTTTGACTGGTTCACTAATAAACGGTTCGCTTTGACTAGTCAAAGGGCATTTATCGAACCAGACTCGACCCGGTTCGAAAAGGGCACACCTTAGAGAACCTTGGATTGAGCCGGCGGTGTTTCTGCTGTTCGAACGCGTCTTGTTCCTTTCGGCGCTTCGGGTTTGCCGACCTCACGCACCGCATCGAGGGAATGCATCTGCAGTCTTTTGCATGGGGTTGTTTCTTAGTTTTGCTGGTGGCCCCACCCCCCTGCAAGGCATCGCATTCTACAAGTGATCAGGATTCGCTTTACCAGCTCCATGACTTTCACAGTGGTCGATGAGGCCCAAATGGACGTGGAGATGACGCTGCCCATCGAGGGCTTATAAGTCGGTGCTCCGTTCCGATGACTTTTGTTGTCTGCCGAAGGCAAGACATCTACGGCAATTGGAGCGGAGGATCCGAAGCTCTGGGCCATTCCAACTGACTGCAATCAAAGCGGTCGGACTTTCAGCAAAAAATCAGCAACCGTTCAGGACAAGAAGGCCGCGATAGACCATCCTTATTCCAACAGCCCAGGGGTGCAATAATCACACCGTCGGAGATTGGTTATGTACATCAAGGCAGAAGCACCGTTCCCATCCGCCGAACTGGCAAGAGAGGAACTGCTACGCTTCCTTTCCACGGGATTCGCGGGCTCCTGTCTGGGCGAGAGCAACGAGATGTTGACCTACCTCGAGACGACAGCGTCCATTGGCAAGCCAGGCGCTCCCGCCCTCAAGCGTTCAAGGCCGCAACTGCGCTTTCGCAGCTTCTTTTCAACCTGGAGACTGTTTCCAGCTTGATTTTCTACCATGATGCCGCTCCGATGATGGCAGCGCAATCAGGCGCGTCTATGGGGCAAGGACTTGGCGCTACAGATTGGCAGCGCGGTTCTCGACATTGAGCGGGGCACTCTCCGGCGCAATGGCGAGATCGTGCCGATACGACCCAAGACCTTGGAGTTGCTGACCTACCTCGCACGAAATCCCGGTCGGGTACTTAGCAAGGTAGAATTGCTGGAGGCCGTATGGCGGGGGATTGTCGTCTCCGAGGATTCGCTCACCCAGTCGGTCCGCGACGCTCGCAAATCGATCGGCGATGAAGCACAGGTCCTGATCAGAACGGTGCCTCGCCGCGGCTACCTGCTCCAGGTGCCCGAGACCGGGAATGTTGCGACGCCATGCGCGGAGGCTTTGAGAGCGGAGCCGATGGTGGCCGTGCTGCCGTTGCGGGTCGATGCCGCCGACACCGTTGGCAAGGCGCTGTTCGACGGTGCAGTCGAAGAGATCACCAATGCCCTATCGTGTTTCAAGACTGTTGCGGTGTTGGCGCGGTATTCCGCTTTCGCATTGGCGCAAAATTCTGGCGCAGAGCTTCGCGCCACCGCCCAGGGTCTAGGGGTCGATTATATCGCCGAGGGCTACGTCGAGGGCGGAGGCGCCGACTATACCGCCCGCATAGAGCTTTCCGAGACGACGTCGGGCCGGCGCGCCTGGGGGCAGAGCTTCAGCTTCACCAAGGGTGAAATCTTTGCGTTCCAGACGTTGGTCGCGCAAAGGATCGCCACCGCACTGGTCGCCAACATAGAAAATGCTGTCATGCGTCGGGGATCGGTGGCGCCGCCAACCGCCAACGTCGATGCTTATCTCCACTTCCTTCGTGGTAAGGAACTGCTCCGCAGCTATGGAGCGGGTGTCAACGAAGCGGCACGGGACCATTTTGTCAAAGCAATCGAACTCGATCCAACTGCAGGGCTCGCCCACGCTTATCTCGCACTTGCTGATGTGATCATCGGTGGCTACGGCGATGCGCCACGAGGAGTGCTTGACCAGGCGCGCGACCGGGCGTTGCATGCAATCGCCCTCAGCCCCGACGAAGCGCGCTGCCACCGCATGTTGGCGCTTACGCTGCTTTATCGCGGGCGTGACGAATACGACTCGGTCGAGGAGCATTTCACTCGCGCGCTTGATCTCAATCCCTACGACGCCGATACGCTTGCCCAGACCGGCTATCTTCGGGCACTGCGCGGTGATGCCAAGGCCGGACTGGACCTGCTCGACAAGGCAGTTCAGCTCAACCCAATTCATCCGCCCTGGTATTATTACGACCGCGGCGAGGCCTTGCTGATCGCCGGGCGTTACCGGGATGCTGCCGCGTCTTTCGCATGCCTTCCTCGCAAGAGCGCCTGGCAATGGGCTCGACTTGCGGTGTGCTACGCCGCTACGGGCGACGGCGACAAAGCACTCGCTTGCGTCAGGCACGGTCACGCGTTGGTACCGGATCTCACGATCGCGCAGATCGTCAATGAATGCCGGATGGAACGGGCCGAAGACCGCGAGCAATTGCGTCAGGGTCTGTTGGTTGCCGGATGGGACGCAAACATTTAAGTGCTCGGCGGCATACGCCTACGATTTCTCGGGGCGACTGTGTATTTTCGCCTGGTCGACCGAAGACATTGCAGAGGCGTCCATCCACATCGCGCCTATGGCATGGTCCTCCGTATCAGCCAGATCGCGGTAATACATAAACCCATGATCTTCGACTGGATTGATGTCGGCTGTGCAGACTGCGCTGCCTTAATGGCGACTGTATCACCGACCTTCATGTTGTCCTTCGTCATAAGGCGAGTCTGGCGCTGCAACCGGGCTCGTCGAGCGGTTGCTAATGGAACGTTCGATCAGCCAGAGGCTTTAAAGAAATAGAGCCGAGGCTCTCAGCCGTTTTGGACGAGTAACGCTGATGCGTCGAATGATTTTGGCTTTCGTTTGCATTCTGTGCTCCACCGCCTTGGTTCAGGCGCGGCCGTGGCAGCATTTCGGGGTCAAGGAATTTGGCTTCATATTCGACGTTCCACCCGGCTTTGCGCTATCGCAGCGTTCGGACCAGGGTGCGGCTTTCGAAGGCGAAAAGCAGGCGTTCCTGGCCGTGTGGGGCGCTCGGCTAGGCAAAGCCAGCTTTGAAGCCGAAATCGAGCATCGCATGAGGCAGGACGAAAGAGACGGTTGGAGGTTGACGTATAGACGCCTTACGCCGACATGGGCCAGCTATTCGGGGATCAGAGGCGGCCAGATCAGGTATGTCCGCGCCATCCAAGTATGCGCCGACCGTGCCGCGCTGTTTACGATCAACTATAATCGGGATGAAAAAGTGCCATACGATCCGGTTGTCGTTCGCATGGTGAGATCGTTAAGGGCCGAAGGGTGCTAGCGCTGCTAAGATCGAAGGTTCACGGTCACTGCCGTGCAGCTCGTTTGAGCGTGCTCGGTCATAGCATGTACGCTGTATAAGCATGACCTTGTGTTAGACTGCGCTAATATCGTGAATGAATGGTGAAAGGCAGATAAGCGGTCCACTCAGGATCGGCGGCGGTGCCTTGCCGCTTTTGACACGGTTCGCCTCTGGCCGTGGCCAAGCGTCTCATGAAGCATCACCTGCCTCAGGTCCCGCATATCTACCGGCTTGCCGCAGGTCGGGCAGGTGTAGAAATGCCGCCGCTCGTCAGCGAGATCCCCGCCGGCATACTTTCCTACAATTGGCGGTCCTACAGTGTGGCCTTGCGCCATACCCGTTCTTCCATCAACTTTCGCTAAAATGCGAGGAACTGGACGACCTCAAACGGCTTGAGTCCGGTCCTGGAGTAGCGAGTGCATGAGTAACGCGCCTGTGCGCCTGAAGTTCATCCAACCTATGGAGCCCGAGCTGGTCGACCAGCCGCCGAAGGGCGCTGGCTGGAGCCATGAGATGAAATTCGATGGCTACAGAACGCAGCTCATCAAGGACGACGACGACATTCGTCTTTTCACAAAGTCAGGCATAGACTGGTCCGCGAAGTACAAGCCGATCGCCAAGGAAGCCGAAGGCCTCAAGGCCGACAGCTTCATCATCGAGGGCGAGATGATCGTCCTCAACGAAAAGGGCCTGTCCGACTTCCATTCTTTGCGCTCAGCCTTCACGCGCCGGCCGCAAGATTTGTACCTAGTCGCCTTCGATCTCCTGTACCTAAACGGCCACGACCTGCGTGATATGCCCCTCCAGGACCGCAGGGAGGTGCTGCATGCGCTTATCCCGGCCGGTGGGCATATTCAGGTCTCCGAGGCTTTGCCGGGCACCGGCGACGCCGTTTACCACCTCGCTTGCGAAGCCAACCTGGAAGGCATCGTCTCGAAGCGCCTCGACAGCGTCTACCGGTCCGGCGCGACCATGAACTGGCGGAAGATCAAATGCTATGTCGAGAAGGAGATGGACATCATCGGCGTGCAGCGCGAAGCGGGTAAGCCGGCCATGGTGCTGATGGCCGACAAGGGCCGCTATATGGGCGGCGCCTTCGTGACCTTCAAAGCCGACAAACGGCAGGCCCTCTGGGATCGCGTGCAGGGCAAAGTTGGTGCTCCGCCTCCCAAGGGATTGGCAAAGCAGAAGGCCGAATGGCTTCGGCCGGGGCTCGTCGGACGGGTGAAGTTCCTCAAGGGCGAGGAGACGTTACGTCATGCCTCGCTGAAGGATTATCGTGAGGATTGAGGGAGTGCCGCAATGCCGATGCGTCAAAAAGCACACGAAGCCGGGGTTTTACTGCCGGCGGATCTGAACCTTCTCGCCAGGGTGTTCGACAGGTTGAAAATTGACGGCCAGACTGCCGATCAATGTGAGGCTCTGGCGTCCCGCATCCTCGCCAACTTCATGGCCGGCATCGAGGATGAGGAAGAGCTTGTTTCACTCTCAAGGCTACCTCTGGGCCGCTCACACATATCGTAAACGGCATCGCGTTCGTCCACAGTGGGTCCCTCTATCTGTTGCCGCCCAGCTACACCCTTTACCTGAAACTCCATTAGGAAAGCCTGGTGCGGGGCTTGCTGGGTTCGGGCGGACCATGCGGGGAAAGGGGCGCACAACTAAGTTTGAGGGAGGATGACCCGTCGGCTTAGGTCGGCGGGTCGGCGGTCCGTGACTCGTCACCAGCCGCACGGTATTCGCTTTGACCGCAATCCCGAGATCCGTGCCGCCGACCATCACCGTGCCGTCATCCACCCGCGTGACCTCGCCCCTCAGCTCGATCGTCTGTCCGCTGCTGATATGAGGCGTCGTGTCGACGATCGAATGCGGCTGGTCGTATGACGGGATCAGCACGCTCACCCGGTCCTCCGACACGCGCTTGCGCACGGTTGCCGTGATCGCCACCTCGTCGCCGACCTTGATGCCGCCCTTCGCCATGGGAGGATTCTGGGGCAGCGAACGCCTTCGTCAAGCTAGTTCTAATGTAAGTCAATTCGTCTGCAACCAACGACGCTGCTACGGATTGTAGCTTCAGGTGGTCGATCCCTCAGGGGTGTAGCCGCATAGAAATCGCAGGAGCCCGTCGCCAATATCTCCCGAGTTGGAGGTGGGCTTTTGTGTCCTCTAAGCTCTGATGCTTGAGGCGGGGGGCTTGCCCCTCAACTCGCGGGACTTGCCCCTCAACTCGCGCATTTTCAACGCTTGCACGAACGCTATGGCCGCATTGTCGCACTTCTGACGCGAGGGTCCATTCGAGTGCAGGATCACCGCTGCGGCGCGTTTTGTGAGGCCGTACTTTTCGGCGAAAAGATCGACATCGTAAGGACAGATATCGGATGTCGGATCACTGCTCGTAGACAATTTGCTCATAACACTCTCGAGTTGCTCGACGAGCATGAACGCGTGGACTTCTGCTTGGTTGCGAGCGACGGGCGTTACCTCGACCAGGGTCGTCAGATCGTCATTCAGGGTTGCGCGGGTGAGGCTTGACTGGATCGAGGCGTCGCCTGATTTCGTCAGGCGCAAAGCCTTTGTTGAAGAGCACCAGGATGCACTCGGCCAGACGGTCGCGTTCTTGCTGGTCGCCAGAGATGCCCATCTCTTTCGCGTACTCTTCAAGCAGCAGAGCCAATGCAGCCAGTTGTTCAGGGTCGGCAATACCCCACAAAGTCCGATGCATCGCATTTCCCTCGTTCGAGCGGGGCGAAAGCGTGATCGACTCTTTCAAGCGTCCGTAGCCTTATAGATCGGACGACGGGTGGATTGTACGCTTTTTACAGGCCGGCGCCATTCACAATGACATACGGCGTTAACTTGCCGAACCTCTCCTGCCCGATCAGCACTGCCTACATTGGGATCTGCTCAAGACCATCTATTGCCACGAGTGCCGCGGCGCCGGCCGCGATGATCGCAGTTCACAAATCACGCGATTACCCCGGAGCAGCGGAAGGGCTGGACGCCATGCCCTTAGGGTCCAGGACCTCCCGTCGCCGCTGGTACATCCGCAGTCAGCGACGGAGGTCGAGGAGCGGCCCAGCATCGCTGACGGGGTCGGCCAGCAAGCGCCGGGCCTAACCGGGGTACTTCGGCTCGGGTAAATATATGCTCTCGCCGAAATAGTAGGCACATATCCATAAGGACGACGTGGGAGTAGTCGCTTTGCGAGCCTGAGCTGCTGCCGTTTATAGGCGGTTAGCCACGTGAAGCACTTCACAAATCGCTAATGCAACTCAGTGGTATGCTTCTCAGTCGGGATTTCCCGATCGCTCAAACCTGGGAGAACGTCCATGCCTGGTGGTGTGCCCGAAATCGAGAAGAAGGTGGACCCATTTGACGAACACAGTATGGCCCACACTTGGAAGCACGGTACAGGCTATGAGCCCGGCGGCGGGGGTGATGGCACACAGGATGTTGCTGGCTCGCAACCTTACTACGCAAACTGCGGGGATTGTCCGGGCGACGGGATAAGTGGCGGCTGGGTAGGCCCAAATCGCTCAACGCGGGCTGAAGCTCAAGCCGATGCTGACGCCCACAACAGGAGCAATCCGGGTCACGGGGCTGTAGTGATGTCGCTGAAGTAATCGAGACCACAGGCCACTGGACTGCCAATCCGCACCCTTGCTAATAGTCCCGACTTATGCATCATCCGCGCGTTGATTCACGAGGCGCGGCATGACTGAGATCGAGGTCGAGGGCGTCGGCATCTATCGTCTGCCCAACGATTGGCAGTACGGGCGCCTCGGTCAACGGGGGGCGAGAAGCGCCATACTGCGGTCCTGGGCTTCGGTGCGGCATGACCGTCCGCCAGTTCTCAAAAACTGCCCCTGGACAGGCAGCAGGCGTTTCACAGGGCGTATCTTGCGCTGATGTCGCAAACCGGAGCCCGAGCCGGCCGACAACGACGCTGTAACGCTGCCCAGCGGCCGCTGGTCGACCCAGCTCAAGGTCAGGGTCGGGTGCTGGCTCATGCACATAAAGTTAACGCTACCACACGGGCATTTCGGGCCGTGGGTCGAGAAGCAGCCGGGCCTGTCCCGCAAGATGGCCCTGCAATGCATGGCGCTAGCGCGGGCGTATCAGGATCGTCGGCAGGCGGCATAGAGCACGCGCCTAGAAACTGACGAAAATCAAAGCCGGCGCATTAACTGGGCGTATAATCGCTCAATGTGGGAGAGTATCCTAACCGTGCCCTTTTTCCGGATGCTGGAGCTCGCCGTTCTGGACGAGGAGGGCATGCATCCGCTCGTGTTCCCCTGCGAGAAAACGCTTGAGGGCTGGAAGCACGCGCTCACTGGAATGCTTGTCGATGTTTCCCCTACCCATTGGCGCCATTGGGGCGAAGGGGACGAGCAAACCTAAGTTCACGATCGTTCTAGGTTGGCTTACGTCGGTGGATTGCGCACGCGATCTTCCAGATCCCTCTGCTTTTCTCCGGTCGAGGCCAGCCGGTTGAAGGCGTATTCGGCAAGTATGGAGCCGGCGAAGAGGATTAGGAGCGGCGCGGTCCACGTCCAGAAAGAATGCAAGGCGAAAAAGGCCAAGCCAGCGGCAGCGGCCGAAACCGCAAAGATCGCGAATCGGATCATCTGGGCCATGTTGGTCTCTTGCGTCCACTCTCTTTGATCTCGCCAGCATGCGGCAAGCCACAGAGAAGCGCCAGGGTGCGAGAGGCAAACCGGCGTTGTAGAACCAGCGGCGAGTAAGAACCCGCGCGGCAACATCTCACAGCGGCTTAATCTGCCGGCGCCGACCTTCTGATGCCAGTTCCTTCGCAAGAGGTGCACCTGATTGTGCACACCGGGCAGCCTTTCTGGTGGGTGCCGGATGGGCAGCAGGTTCCGCCCGTAGCTTTCCAGCGTCTGCAGGCGAATACCTTGCCGCCGCCCTGGCAGACTGGGCATGTAAGCTTTCTGAAGTCGACCAATTTCCGCCCCACCCGAGCGACGGTTTAGATCGGGGCGTCCTAGAGGCCGGTGACGTAGATGGATATGCTGGCGCCGATCGCGGCGAGGCCGATCATGAAAATCATGAACGCCTCAAAGCCATTACCGCCGTTGCCGATCCTGTCCATCGCACTCCCCATCCTAAGCGATTAAGCCGGCTTCTAACGTGCTTCGCGTCAGAAGGTTGCGCGGCGAAAAGAAAAGCGTGCTAGCTGGACATGTCGCACTACGGGATCAGAATTTGACAACAGCGCGGACAAGCTCGACCAATTCTCATCTGCTGCCAAGGCCGCGCTCAAGCGAAAAGTCGCGTAAGGTTGCAGGCAACGCTCTGCGGGTGAACGACAACAGCGTCGACGGAGAGGAGCCCGCATCCAACCGCAAGGAATGACGTGGCGGCGGGCGACACCTCGCCCGCTCTTGCTAGCGCATCAATCCTGCCGCACGCAGTGCATCCTCGATTGCCTTGGCAATCCCTTCCTTCGGGCTGCTTGCGGCGACAGCTTCCGGACCGGGATCGGTACGGACAGGCCGTAGCTTCTCCTTCGGCGCAAACGGTTGCAACGCGGCGCCTTCGACTGGCTGGGCTTTCGCCGTGCGATGCGTGCCCGATTCGGTCAGCCCCCAGAAGCGGGAGACGTGGCGTGTCGAGGAGATTCCGACATCCAGCATAAACGGCCCCGCCCTGCCTAGGCCGTCGCCACCGCTCGCCTGCAGCGGCGTGCCATGGCCCATGCCGGCAATAATGTATTTCTCCATCACCTCGTTGCCATCGGCGTCGCACCATACCTGCCGCATCTGTCCATCGACTGTTTCTTTTCGAGCTGAGTTGCCCCTCACTCCGTGAACCTCTTGCCACTGCGCTATGATCGCCTCCGCGTTGGAGGGTGCGACCGTATTGTCGGCGCTGCCCTGCCAGACTGAAATCTTCGGCCATGGTCCTTGATGAAGCGAAGCTCCCGCCAGGTGCCGTTGCAGGTCCGATGAGGAGGGGCCTCCATGGCCACGCATACGATCGAAGGCTTCCGGGATCGTGGACGCGCTGCCATACGCAAGGCCTGCCATGATTGCTCCGCCGGCGAATACCTCCGGGTATGTCGCCAACATCGCCGCAGCCATAGCGCCGCCGGCGGAAAGACCGGTGATAAAGATGCGCCGTCGGTCCAGGCCATGTTTTATTACCATGGCTTCGATCATCTGGCGGATAGAGAGCACCTCTCCTCGATCGCGGGCGATGTCCTCGGGCACGAACCAGTTGAAGCAGAGATTGGGATTGTTGACGCGCTGCTGCTCCGGGAACAACACCGCAAATCCTTCCTCGGCTGCGAGCCGCGACCAGCCTGATCCGTAATCGTAGCCAGCCGCGGTCTGCGTGCAACCATGGAGTACAACCACCAATGGGGCTCCGTGCGGCAGATTCTCACCCTCATAAAAACGCGCCCGCAAGGCACCGGGATTGGATCCGAAGGCCGCCAAATCGGACAAAGTATCGTGGTCTTGTTGTGGGAAAAGCCCCGTCCGTCCTCGCATGGCGGCAAGACGAGCAATCGTGTCTGAGATGTTGCGCAAATCGATATTCCTGGACCGCCGGAATGGCGGAAGCGGAGCACAATGCCTTGTCCACCACATCGTTGTTGCACTGCACAATGACAAGCTTACGCTGGGGAATCCTGGAGGTTTGCTGGCTTAGGTCAAAAGTCCGGTCAATCAGTCCGGCTCCGCAACCTAGGGCTATCTGGCAGATTAGCTGGATGAACTGGATTGATTGGCAAGCCAACTTGCCGGACGCAGCCGGGTGCGACGTTTACTGGGCGAGGTCATATCCATAGTGAGCAGCCCGCCCTTCTTCATCGAGGAAAGGGTGAGCGATCGCCTCGTTGAGATTCATTTCCGCCCCCTTTCGGCGTCGGCTCTGCACAGCAGCTAGCCAGTGCTCAAGCTGGCTCTCCCCGAAGCGAGCGGCTTGACGAACTGGTGGCTCCTCCATCTAGTGAGTTGCCGTAAGTGGGGAAAAAAATGTTCGGTCGCTGCCTGATTGTCTCACTGTTAGCTGCGGCGCCGAACGGAAAAGGCCATTCGCTACATGGCAAAACGATGCGGGCTCATTCCATATATGGAGCGGGGGCGCTTGCCGAGCCTCACGCTCGTCCATCCGCGCGGCGACACGGGCGAGGTCAGTTCGCGCTTCGTGCTTCGCGTTTGGGCGACCGACATTGATCTTCGAAACGGCCATCTGACGGAACTCTGGATCGGGTCCGTTGTCGAAGAACAACTGGGTAATCGCTTCCCCCTCTTCACGGTATCGCAGGCGGAGCCCGACGCGAACGGACCTCATGAGACGGGCAAACGATACCAGGTTTCACTCCTTCGCAAGTGGCGCACATGACTGTCCTGGTCCTCCTCAATGCAAGCGCCGGCACTATCCAGCGCGCCGACTACGATGTCCAAGCATTCGTTCGAAACGGGCTTCAGACGCGCGGATTGGAAGCCGAGGTGCGAATGGCGGGCGGGAGCCAGATCGCGGAGATGGCCCATAGCTTTGCCATGGCGAAATCACCCGGCGACAAACGTAAGACGCTCGTGATCGGCGGCGGTGATGGCACCATTGGTTCCGCCGCATCAGCGGTCGCGGGAACGGAAGTCGTGCTGGGCGTTCTGCCACTCGGCACCCTCAATCATTTCGCCCGGGATCTCGGTTTGTCGAACGATCTGGGCGCGGCCATGGACACAATCGCCGCGGGCCATGTGGAGCAGATCGACGTTGCGGAGGTGAACGGCATGGTCTTCCTTAACAACTCATCGATCGGCATTTATCCGTTTCTTGTCGCCGAACGGAGCGTTGAACAGAAGCGGCTGGGGGTGGGAAAGCTTGCCGCGCTCGGTCCGGCGCTCGTCCGCACGCTCAAGGCTTCATCGTGGAAGAGGGTGAGGATTTCGATCGGTAACGAGCGAAGCCAAAAGGCGCTTTGCGTGTTCGTTGGCAACAATTTCTACGATCTGCGCGCGCTCGGCCACCGCGGCAATCTTACGTCCGGTGAGCTGTGCGTCTACGTCGTGAAGCCTCAGTCCTGGCTGGGGCTCGCGCTGCTGCCGTTCAAGGCTGTGCTGGGGTTGATCGACCCAGTCCGAGATGTCGAGCTATTCAGGGTTCAAACACTGGAGATCAGATCGCGCCGACGACACCTGCGCATTGCGCTGGACGGCGAGACAGTTGAGGCGATACCGCCGTTGCAATACCGAATTCGGCCGCGATCGTTGCGGGTGATCGCGCCCGCCATGAAAACCGCGGCACCCGTGGGGGGTTAAGCGTACCCCTGTTCTCCCTCACAGCAGCGACTCAGTCCGCTTACCGCCGTTGCCATCCGAGGTGATCCGGAAAACATCGAGATCAATACCAGTGACGTGCCCGCATTGGGCCCGATCTGCGTCCGTTCCGCCTTCGGGAAGCACAGCCGACTGTTCTCGCTCGTCCTTATGTCGACTGCAGTGCCGCGGCTGCGTTCACCGAAACCGCGCCCATCAGCGCGGGCGTCCGCGAAGGTTTGCCGCCGCAACACCGAGAGAGTTCTGCGCCCGACGTTTTGACGCGCATCAAGAACGCAGACCGGCTCTTGTCTGTTATAGGGCGAGTGGGGCAGGTATATGAACAAACCTCTCGCAGGCAAAACTGCCCATACTGGCATGCCGGCGCCCGTCGTGCTGGTGCCGAAGCCGTCAGCACTGCCTCCGGTGCCGTCAGTTCCGCACTCGCGGCGCATCTGGATAGTCGGCGCCTTGTTCTCGCTTTCCGTTGTCGCCGCGGTTGCGCTCGGCCGGTGGCTATCCGGCCGGTAGCGGCGGAGTGGTGCGGTACAATACTGCAACGGTTTCGCGCGGGGACGTAACACGCACCGTCATCGCCACCTTGCAGCGGTAGGGCTTGTTGGTGCCGCCCGCGAGGAGATAGACGCCCCGAGCTGTTCGCGCGCTTCGGCTGCCGCATAGACCGCCCCCAAAGGGCACGATGGATCAGCGCTTCCATGGAGCGCTTCATTGCGGCGCGTATGGCACGACCTTCCTGTCCGGGTTCGACAATGGACAGGTCCCTTCTTCTTGAGCAACTCGTTGGATTGGCCGAATTGTTTCCGAGTGCCCCGAGCGCTCGGACCGAAATATATAAAACTCCTGGCGGCGGACTGGATGGTGCTTCTTACTCCAAGCGGCGACGCCAACTCGTAGTTCCGGCAAGTCTGCCGGCACTCTGGCATGACGCATTCTACAACGCACCGATCTGGCCTTCGCTATGCACCCTAGACGTGACTGCTAGGGTCTGGACAAGGCCTGCAATCGTAAGATTTGAAGACCGCAGCATGCCTTGGCTAAGCTGATCGCCGCGTCGCAGGCTGTTCAGTAAGCAGGAATGGCCACTCCCAGTGCGGTGTTCTGCGCTACTCCACCGTCACCGATTTCGCCAGGTTGCGCGGCTGGTCGACGTCGGTGCCCATGAAAACCGCTGTGAAATAGGCCAGCATCTGGATCGGCAGCGCGTAGATGATCGGCGCGATGATCTCCGGCACCTCGGGCAGGATGATCGTCTCCATCGTCTTGATGCCGGCCTGCGCCGCGCCCTTCTTGTCGGTGATCAGGATGATCTTTCCGCCGCGCGCCGCCACTTCCTGCATGTTCGAGACGGTCTTTTCGAAGATACGGTCATGCGGCGCGATCACGATCACCGGCATGTTCTCGTCGATCAGCGCGATGGGCCCGTGCTTCAGCTCGCCGGCGGCATAGCCTTCGGCATGGATGTAGGAGATTTCCTTCAGTTTCAGCGCGCCTTCCATGGCCAGCGGGAAATTCGTGTCGCGGCCAAGATAGAGCACGTCCTTGTAGCGCGAGAGCTCGCGCGAGATGCGCTCGATCTGCCCGTCCAGTTTCAGCACCTGGGTGGCGAAGCGCGGCGCCTCCGAAAGCTCGCGCACGAGCTGCTTCTCCTGCTCGCGCGAAATCGTGCCGCGCGCCACGCCCGCGCGGACGGCAAGCGCGGCCAGGACGGAGAGCTGGCAGGTAAAAGCCTTGGTCGAAGCGACACCGATCTCCGGCCCGGCCAACGTCGGCAGCACGACATCGGATTCGCGCGCCATGGTCGATTCACGCACATTGACGACGGCGCCGATCTTCATGCCGGCCTGGCGGCAATAGCGCAGTGAGGCCAGCGTATCGGCGGTCTCGCCCGACTGTGAGATGAAGAAGGCCGCGTCGTTCGCCGACAGCGGCATCTCGCGATAGCGGAACTCGGAGGCGACATCGATATCGACCGGCAGACGGGCATAGCGCTCGAACCAGTATTTCGAGATCAGCCCGGCGAGATAGGCGGTTCCGCAGGCCGAGAGCGCCAGCCGGCCGATCCTGGCGAAGTCGAACGGCAGGTCGAGCGGCTTCGACACGCCCGAGACGAAATCCACGTAATGCGCCAGCGTGTGCGAGATCACCTCCGGCTGCTCGTGGATCTCTTTTTCCATGAAATGCCGGCGGTTGCCCTTGTCGACCATGAAGCTGGTCGACAGCGACTGCTGGCGCTTGCGGTCGACCTTTTTGCCGTCGATGTCGTAGATGGTGACGCTGTTGTGGCGCACCACCGCCCAGTCGCCGTCCTCGAGATAGGTGATCGAGTTGGTGAAGGGCGCCAGCGCGATGGCGTCCGAGCCGAGGAACATTTTATCGCGCCCATGTCCAATCGCGAGCGGCGGGCCGTTGCGGGCGCCGACGATGAGGTCTTCGTCCCCCTTGAACACGATCGCCAGGGCGAAGGCGCCCGAGAGGCGCTTTAGCGACGCATGCGCGGCTTCCACCGGCTTCAGCCCCCTTGCGAGTTCGCGCGCCACCAGATGGGCGACGACCTCGGTGTCGGTCTGCGAGGAGAAGCTGTAGCCATCGCGGATCAGTTCGTCGCGCAGCTCGGCAAAATTCTCGATGATGCCGTTATGGACGATGGCAACGCCATCGGAAAAATGCGGATGCGCGTTGGTCTCGTTGGGCACGCCATGCGTCGCCCAACGCGTGTGGCCGATGCCGATCGTGCCGCCGAGCGGCTCGTCCTTCAGCCGGCGTTCGAGGTTGACGAGCTTGCCTTCGGCGCGGCGTCGGCCAAGTTCGCCCTTCTCGATGGTGGCAACACCGGCAGAGTCGTAGCCGCGATACTCAAGCCGCCTCAGCACATCGACAATAAGCGGCGCGACTTCCTGCCGGCCGACGATCCCTACGATACCGCACATCGCGCTTGCCCTCCGATGAGAATACCGGGCCTGGACTTTTAGCGACGATAATACGCCCGCTTGACGCGGCGCTGATCGTTCGTTTGAAGGAGCGGTACTTAGGACGGTGCGGAACTCTCGGACGGCCTGACCCCTCGAGGTTCATTCGAGCATGCTCGGCTACCGGAGCGGGAAATTCCGGAACGGCTCCTCCAGATCAATAGCGGATAGCGCCAACGGTTCGAACGGGCCACTCCTCAACAGACAGCCACAGACGCGCAGCGGCTGACCGTCAAAGAGTAGTTTGCGTGAATGACAACCCGCTGTCTGACGGGACCCATTCTGGGGCATTTACATGAGGGCGGTGAGCTTTCGATAACGTTTCGAGGCTAGCCTTGAGCCGGTCTCGTGCTCGCCAACAGACCGAAGGTCCTGCCTTTTGAAGAAATTGCCCTGGGAAGCCGCAAGGGATTCGGAAGCGCAAGAAATTGCATCGCTGGCTAAGTTGGCGAGAAGTTCCTTCAGTGTGCACGGCGTCGATCTTGAGGTGGAGATCGAACATCTCGAAGCCCAAGTGCAGCGCTTTTCAACGGTCATCGATAACATTTCACAAGGCATCTGCTTGTTTGATGGCGAAGAGCGGCTGATACTATCGAACCGCCGATACTGCGAGATCTACCGGCTCTCTCCTGACCACTTGCTTACCGGTATGCCGCTCGGGGAAATTGTAGCGCATCGCATCGCTGCCGGCACCTGCGCGATGTCCGTCGATGCCTATCTTGCTTTGGCCCGGTCGGTCAATTCGGATACGGGACCGCGAACGTGGACTGCCACACTACCCAACGGCCGCATAATACAGGTTTGTCACCAGCCGATGGCGGGCGGGGGTTGGATTTCAACCCATGAGGACGTCACGGAGCTGGCGGCAACGCGTCAGATTGCCGATGAACGGATATCCCTTCAGACGTTGATCGATTGGGTCCCGGACTATCTTTGGGTCAAGGACGCGCAAAGCCGCTTCATTGTGGTCAACCGGGCGCTCGCGACCGACAGTGGCCGGGCGAAGACCAGCGATATGATCGGGTTGACCGATTTCGATCTTCATGCCCCCGACCTGGCGAGCAAGTTTCGGGCGATGGAACTGCATCTCCTGCAAACCGGTCAACCGGTTTTCGACAAGGAAGAATTCGTCGTTGATGCCTCAGGCGCGGGCAAATGGCTCTCCTCGACCAAGGTGCCGCTGCGCAACGAGCAAAATGAGATCCTGGGTGTGGTTGGCATCGCCCATGACATCACCGGGCGCAAGAAGGCGGACCTGTTGCGGGATGGACAGGCCCAGATCCTCGAGATGATTGCAACGGGAGTGCCGCTCGAGGAGGTGCTTGGCCGCCTGGTGCTTCTGATGGAATCCCAACTCACCGGGATATTCGGCTCTGTGTTGCTTCTCGACAAGGACGGCAAGCACTTGCGTCATGGCGCTGCTCCCAGCTTGGCAAAAGGCTATATCAAGGCCATTGATGGGGTCGCCATCGGACCCAAGGTCGGCTCCTGCGGCACTGCTGTGTTTCGACGCGAGCCAGTGATCGTGACAGATGTTGCGCTTGACCCGCTGTGGGAGGAATATCGCGATCTGGCAATGGGCTACGGATATCGCTCTTGCTGGTCGACCCCCATCATCTCCCATCAAGGCGCAGTTCTGGGCGTCTTTGCAATGTATTCCATGACGGCACGCTCACCCGCCGAAGCTGAAACGCGCCTGATCGACTTCACCACTCGCATCGCCGGAATCGCGATTGAAAGGAAAGTGGCTGAAGACCAGATCCACTTCATGGCCAACCACGATGTACTGACGGGCCTTCCCAACCGAGCGCTGCTCGGGGACCGGCTGTCGCAGGCGATCCTGCATGCCCAAAGATATGATCGATGGGTTACAGTGGTCTTCATTGATCTGGATAATTTCAAGCTCATCAACGACACGCTGGGTCACAATGCCGGTGACAGGCTACTCCAGACCCTGGCCGAGCGAATGGTGGCTTGCGTGAAATCGACTGATACCGTCGTTCGGCTTGGCGGCGACGAGTTTGTGCTTGTCCTGTTCGACCAGCCCAAGAACGTCGATCTTATCGCAGAAACCCTCCAGGAAGCGCGCACGGCAATAGCCGAGCCGATTCAGTTGGGCAACCGTTGGGTAAGGACGACAGCGAGTATCGGCATCGCAAACTATCCTAAAGATGGGACGGTCCCGGAGACCCTCATAGCCAATGCGGACGCGGCGATGTATCGGGCAAAACAAGTGGGGCGCGATAATTTTCAGTTCTACGCACCTGAATTCAACACCAGAGCGCACGAGCGCTTCCTCTTGCAAGAGGAACTGAGGAATGCCCTGGCTCGCTCCGAGTTCGTGCTGCTCTACCAGCCGCAGGTGGATCTGCGCAGCGGACGCGTGTTCGCAGTCGAGGCGTTGATCCGCTGGACTCACCCGACACTCGGCGCAATGCTCCCAGTGAGCTTCATCCCCACGGCTGAAGAGACAGGGCTTATCGTGCCGATTGGCGATTGGGTCCTCCATGAGGCTTGCCGACAGAACAAGGCGTGGCGGGACGCAGGATTGCCGCCGATCAGCGTTTGCGTGAACGTCTCTGCCCGTCAGTTCAGGGAAAGGAACCTGGTTGAACGTGTGGTCCACGCGCTTGGCGAAAGCCAGATGGGGGGTGACTCCCTGGAACTGGAAGTTACTGAGAGCCTTATCATGCAGGACATTGAGCTCACAGTTTCGACGATGAATGAACTTCGGGCCCTAGGTGTCCGGATTTCGATCGACGATTTCGGGACGGGCTACTCAAGTCTCAGTGCCCTCAAAACCTTCCCAGTTGGCCGACTCAAGATCGATAAATCCTTTATCAAGGACGTTGCCCGCAACCCAGAGGATCGGGCTGTGGCGAGCGCCATCATATCACTCGGTCAAAAGCTCGGTATGCGTGTTGTGGCGGAAGGGGTCGAGACAGAGGAGCAGGTAGAGTTCCTCCGCAGCAACAATTGCGATGAGATCCAGGGCCACCATTTCAGCAGGCCCGTCTCTCCCGAGGAAATTGTGCGTTTGCTGCGAGGGCGTGACACTTAGACCTCTCGGCCACGGGAATTGACTGTCGCAGGTGACGTGACCCATGCCGGCGCGGTGAGCAGGAGGGTCTTCGCACCCAGTGGCCCCATAGCCTGGCGACTGAGAGGCAATACGGGTTCCATCAGCCGATCGCCTTTCGATGCACTTGTTCCAGACCGAGGTCCGATGCCGCCTAGCATTGGTCCATGGCGTGAAACAATTGGCCCGCCGGATCATTGGAGCCACGGGTAGAATAGACCTCGTTAACCAAGACGCCAAGCGGGGCGCCCTTTGCTCGCAGCTGGGCTGGGAAATTGAACGGTGCGATTGCAGTGCCAATCCCTCAGTATCTAAACGATGAGAAGCTCAGCTTTGAATGCCCACGGTGCCACCATCCGATTGTTCGGAAAGGCTCATGGTTCAAGGTCATCGCCGCCTTCGAATGTCCTGCTTGCGGCGCAACATTGCGCCTTGGATATCCGGAAAAACTGCGAATTTTTGAACGCCACAAGCATCTGGTTGGTCGGGCTCTCGATCGGTAGATTATGACGATGGAAGGAGGCGGCAGAGATCGTTTCGTGTCGACATCGTCTGTTTGAACGGCGATAAATTAGGCGACGGTGGTACTTTGAGGTCAGCCGACCTTGCCCAGGTCGGTTAGGCCCGATGGTTCACGAGTCGTACCCCAACGAAGGAGCTGTCGGGCCGCTTTTTGGGGTCTAGGATCGCCAATTGCCCGTTGCATGGGAACGGCGCTGCTCGACAATAGTCTCGACGCGTGAACTAACAGCAGATAATTCACTATCATCTACAGCGCCGATCCCGAACCTCGATGGCGCACGGGCTGTGAAAACTGTGTTATGCGTGCAGGGCATCGGGTTCATAACGACGCTGAGGTCCTACAACAGGCGAGCCTGCTCCTAGCTGTGGCTGCTTCCGTTCTTCGGCAGGCACCCCCATCAGGTTTGGTAGAAGTCCCGATACCATTGGACGAAACGCGGGACTCCAATTTCAACCGGGATCGTAGGTCTGAACCCGGTTGCCTTCTCTAGGGAGCTGACATCAGCGTAGGTAGCCACCACGTCACCGGGTTGAAGGGGCATGTGGTTGCGGTTGGCCTTTCTGCCTAGAGCATCCTCCAGAACTTGGATTAATCGATTGAGCTCAACCGGGGAGCTGCCGCCTATGTTGTGAATTCTGAAGGGCGCGTTGCTACTGGCAGGGTCAGGCGCGGCACTGCTCCATTCCGAATTGGCTCTTGCGGGCTGCTCCATCACACGCACCACGCCCTCGACGATGTCATCGATATAGGTGAAATCACGTTGCATGTTGCCGTGGTTGAAAACGTCGATCGGCTCACCGGCAAGTATGGCCTTGGTGAAGATGAACAACGCCATATCGGGCCGGCCCCATGGCCCGTAAACCGTGAAGAACCGCAGCCCCGTCGTCGGGAGTCCAAGGAGATGGCTGTAGGTATGAGCCATCAGTTCATTGGCTTTCTTGCTGGCGGCGTACAAGCTCAACGGATGGTCAGCGGAATCTCTCTCACAAAACGGCATCCGGGTGCTGCCACCATAGATCGAACTCGAGGACGCATACACCAGGTGGCGAACCGAAGCGTGACGGCATCCCTCAAGGACATTGAGGAACCCTCTGAGATTGCTTTCCCCATAGGCGTGAGGATTGGTCAGCGAATAGCGGACGCCGGCCTGAGCCGCGAGATTGACGACGATTTCTGGGTCGCAGGAGCCGAAAAGCGCCAAAACGCGGTGCCAATCGGCGAGATCGACATGCTGGAATTGGAAATGCGGATATTCTTGCAACCTGTCGAGCCGGGCTCGTTTGAGGTTGACGTCATAATAGTCATTCATGGAATCGAGCCCGACGACTTTCCAGCCGTCGCAAAGCAGCCTTCGGCAAAGGTGAAAGCCGATGAACCCGGCTGCTCCAGTGATCAAAACGGGCCTGCTTGGTTCCATCGAATGTCCCCGAAATTACAGTCCGCCTAATCCAGCGAGCGTGTTCACTTCGCGTCTATTCATCCCAGGGCGCATCATCAGAATGATCGATGAAAGTTCCGCCATGCCGTTCCATAACCGAACATTACCTCTAGTTCAGGCAGGCCATGCTCCCGGCGTACTTGAAAGCAACCGCGGCGGATCAGCACCTTGATGAGGCCCCTCTTGCGTTGGGGGCCTCGGGGTGGACTGAAGTGCCTGCCTACGCACTCGATCGTGAAGGGCCTGTCCTGCGCCCCTATCTGCCATTGCCGGTCGGGTTTGCGGGTATTGGGATCGGCACTCACCTGGAGAGCGTCGTGAGGCGACATCCCGATAAAATCGCAATCCGTGATGGCGTCGATGAACTCTCATATTCGGCTCTCGGCGCGGCAGTCCAAAACGTGTCCCGCCGGATAGCCACGGTTGTGCCCGAAGGCAGAACGGTGGGTATCTGCCAGCCAAATCCGGCCTGGAACATTGTCGCCATGCTGGCAACGATCACCGCCGGGCGGATTTCGGTGCCGCTTAACGCAAGGAATCCGGACGCCCGGATCATGGAAATTGTGTCAGCAGCCCGCCTCTTCGCGATGTTGGGCCCGGGCGACAGGCCTGATGACCTGCCTGCCGATGTCGAATGGCTCGATATGGCGGCATGCTTGCTCCCGGACGATAGCCTTTCAGCCCCCCCCCTTCCGTCGCCCTCGGTCGATCAGCCGGCGATTATTCTCTATACGTCAGGCAGCACGGGGCGACCCAAGGGCATAGTCAACAGCCAACGCGCCCTGCTTTGGCGTGTCCAACAATATGTCGATGCATGTCACATCAATTCAGAGGATGTCTTTCTTCCCTTGACAGGTGCGGCCACGATTGCCGGCTGTCGCGAAATCCTGGCAGCCGTCCTCACAGGCGCCACTTTGCAGCTCGCCGACTTGGAAGCAATCGGCTTGCGCGGCGTTCGCGCCAGGATCCATGGCACGACCATCACGTACATGGTGCCCGCTTTGCTCCGCACGCTCCTGGCTGGCGCTCCCCCTGAAATGTTCACCTCGCTCCGAGTAGTCCGAATCGGTGGCGAAAAGATATTGTGGGGCGATATTGCGCTTGTGCGAAAAGCGGTTTCAACGGATTGCCTTGTTCAGATCGGCTATTCGTCGACAGAAACGACCGGATCACAGTGGTTTTTGCCCCCTGAACCGCCAGGCGACGAGGCGAATGTGCCGGTTGGGCGCCTCCTACCGGGATTATCCTTTGCGATCATGGACGAGGAGGGCCGTGCTGCCCCCGCCGGCATGACGGGCGAGCTCGTCGTAAAGAGCCCTTACGTGCTCCTCGGGCACTGGGAGAATGGCGCGTTAGTTCCTGCCGAAGTAGATCCGGCCACCCCAGATGAGCGGATTTTTGCGACCGGCGATCTCGTGCAATTGGGCGGCGACGGCCTGCTCAGAATCATTGGCCGAAAAGGTCGCCAGATAAAGATCAACGGCCGACGCATTGAGCCGGCCGAACTCGAGAGGGTGATGCGATCGGCCTCATGCGTTCAGGACGCGGTAGCGGTGGTGACGGAGGCCAACGAACTTATCGCGTTTGCAATTCCGAACAATGCTGCTGGCCCAGAGTTCATCGACGACCTTCGTCGGCTGATTGCAAACGCATTGCCGTCAGCATTGCGGCCACTGCGTCTACACCGGGTGGACCACATCCCGCTTGTTAGCGGTGGAAAAGTCGACACAGCGAAACTCGGGAAGATCGATCATCTGGCCAAGAAGCCGATCATAGTCGCCGATCCACCAAGTTCGACAAGCAACCTCAAAGTACACCAGGTGGTGCAAAAGGCATGGCACAAGGTTCTCAACACACAAGCAGCCGCAGGGCGATGGGATGAAGCTGGAGGGGACTCGCTCAAGCTGCTGCACTGCGTCATGGAAATCGAGACGCTGGTCGGCCAGGAGCTGGGCCTTGAGAGCTTCACGGTTGGGATGACCGCGGACGAGATGGTGACGGCGGTTGTCGCGGCGCAAACGACTTCTTCTGGCAAAGCCGCCGCGGATCATGATCCGCCGCTGCTTTTCCTGTTTCCCGGATCGGTTGGCTACGGCCCAAGCCTTGCCGCCTTCGCATCGGCGATGCGGGCCACTGCCAAGGTAGTGCCGGTTCGCTACCCAGGTCTCGCAATGATCCTCAAGGGGCAGCGTGATCTGGCAAGCATGGCGGATGCTGCGGTCCAACAGATCAATCGCGTCCAGCCCTCGGGAAATGTTCGGCTTCTTGGCCACTCGCTCGGCGGAGCGGTTGCCATGGAAGTCGCCGTGCGTCTGCTTGAGGCTGGCCGGTCCGTAAAGTTCGTGGGCATTCTCGACACCAGCCTCGAGGGGGAGCGAAGCCGCCTCTGGGATACGGTCGCCCGCACGATGCGCCGGCTTCGCTCGAACCGCATCTCATTTCATCGCGTCGCATGCCGCGCCCTGGCGAAAATCATGGTAAGGATCGGCCATGAAGCCGGCCTCGCGAAAGCGATCGACCGCTATACCGATGGTCAGTTCAATGGGGCGTGCTTCCGCATCAAGCTCGAGCTGCAGGAAGTGTTGAGGGCTCAAGCGTTTTTCCGCTGGCTGGAGGAACCCAAGGCGGCACTTGCCATCCATGGCACGCTGTTTCGCTGTGCCCGTCCGGGCATGTCGCTCGCCATTGGTTGGGATCGGGTCTTCAGCGACCTTCAGGTTGTCCCGATCGTCGGCAGCCACATCGATCTGGTCGCGGAGCCTCATGTCGCGATCAACAGACCGCTGATCGAAAAAGCCGTTCTGGAGACTTATACGCCAGCCGAATCTACGCAACTGGGGGCCCAAGCAGCGTGATTTCGACATTCAACAGGCAAGCATTGGAATTGGACCCCGCCAAGGAGGCGGACCGCATCATATCGTCGATACGCGAGCAGGTTCTGGTCACGCTCCGGCGGCGCGGCGTGGTTGTAGGATTGTCTGGCGGCATAGATAGTTCCGTTGTCGCGTCCTTGTGCGTACGTGCATTCGGGAAGGACAAGGTGCTCGGGATATTCATGCCGGAGCGAGACTCCTCCGGAGACTCCCTGAGGCTGGGACGCGTGATAGCGGACCAGCTCGGCATTGCCACCTTGATTGAAGACATCGCTCCGGCACTCGATGCCATAGGCGCGTATAGACGACAGATTGAGGCTATCCGCTCCGTCGTTCCTGACTATGGCGAAGGTTGGAAATGCAAGTTGGTGTTGACCTCGATCCTGGAGAGTCAGGGCCTCAACATCACCCGTCTCACAGTTCAGGACCCGGACGGCAAGACCAACACAGTGCGACTACCGCTCGCAGCTTATCTACAGATTGTTGCGGCGACCAACTACAAGCAGCGCATTCGCAAGATGACAGAGTATTATCATGCGGACCGTCTCGGTTACGCGGTGGCCGGAACCCCCAACCGGCTCGAATATGACCAGGGTTTTTTTGTCAAACAGGGGGACGGCATCGCCGACTTCCTGCCAATCGTCCACCTCTACAAAACCCAGGTCTATCAGCTGGCTGAATATCTCGAAGTGGACGAGGAAATCCGCCGAAGGCCCCCAACCACCGACACATTCTCGCTGGCCCAAAGTCAGGAGGAATTCTACTTTGCCCTGCCCTATCAACTGACGGATCTGTGCCTCTATGGCATCAATCATGGAATAGGCGTTGACGAAGTCGCCGCGGCCGCAGGCCTCACCGGCAGCCAGGTCGAAAAGGTCTTCAGGGACATCGAAGCCAAACGCCGCGGCGCACGGTATCTACACTCTCGCCCGCTGCCATCCGTGCCTATGGATGTGGACTGAGCCGATGTGCGGGATAGCCGGAATACTCGCGCTGAATGCCATGGCGAAGCCGCCTTCCCGCGAAGCGTTGCTGCGCATGGCTGGCGCGGTCGCACATCGCGGTCCTGACGAACGTGGGCTATATCGCGACCGACGCGTTGGGCTGGCGCATACCCGCCTGTCGGTGGTCGATCTTCAGCACGGGCAGCAGCCCCTTGCCGACGCGGATGGCCTGACCTGGATAGTTTTCAATGGCGAGATCTTCAACTACCTCGAATTGCGGGACAGGCTTATCGCTTTGGGTCATCGGTTTCATACCCGTTGCGATACGGAAGTTGTCCTGCATGCCTATCAGGAATGGGGGCAAGCAGCATTCGAACGCCTGAACGGCCAATGGGCGTTGGCAATCTGGAACTCAGTTTCTGGCCGGTTGGTGTTATCGCGCGATCGCTACGGCATTTGCCCGTTGCATTTTTGCGAGCATGGCGGCCGCCTCTTCTTCGCCAGTGAGGTCAAAGCGATCTTCGCGGCCGAAGCCGACATACCGCGCGCCTTCGATCCGGTAGGGCTTGATCAGACCTTCACCCTATGGGCAGCTGTTGCTCCACAGCACGTCTTCCAGGGCATACGCGAAGTCCGGCCTGGACACGTCCGCGTTTATGAGAAGGGAGTGGCGCACGAACAGGCCTTCTGGCAACCGCGATTTCCGACAATCGGTGATCAGGGCGAGGACGGGTTCAGCGGCTCCTTGGACGACGCGGCTGAGCAAGTGAAGGCGGCGCTCGAAGGCGCGACGGCCTTGCGAATGGTGCAGGCCGACGTGCCGGTCGGCTGCTATCTATCGGGTGGGCTCGACAGTTCCCTTGTCGCGGGGCTCGGAAGTCGCTTCGCCGGCGGGCGCTTCCAGACTTTCTCGCTGCGTTTCGCCGATGCCGAATACGACGAGACCTATTTCCAGCGCTTGGTAGCCGCTCGTACGAAAAGCGAGCACCACGAAATCGTCGTATCGCGCAGCGACATCGCCGCGGTCTTTCCTGAGGTGATCCACCACATTGAGCGACCAATCCTTAGAACCGCCCCGGCCCCGCTCTTTCTGCTGTCAAGGATGGTGCGCGACCACGGCGTCAAGGTGGTTCTGACCGGGGAAGGCGCCGACGAGATGTTTGCCGGCTACGACCTGTTCCGCGAAGGCAAGGTACGCCGCTTCTGGGGACGCCAGCCAGCCTCGACCAGGCGCGCCCGACTGCTCGAACGGCTTTACCCCTATCTCTCGCGCTCCCCGGTCCATCAGCAGGCGCTGGCCCGGCAATTCTTCGGTCGAAACATTGCGTTCCATGACGCCCCTGGCTTCGCCCACGACACACGCTGGCGCACGACGAGCGCTGTCAAGCGGCTTTTCTGTTTGGATATGTCCGCCGCATTGGAGCGCCGCGACGCCGTGGCTGAACTGCTCTCAACACTGCCGGCAGAATTTTCCGGCTGGACTCCCCTCGCCCAGGATCAGTACCTGGAAGTGCAAACTTTGATGTCGGGCTATCTGCTGTCTTCACAGGGCGACAGGATGCTGATGGCTCATTCCGTCGAGGGCCGCTTCCCGTTCCTGGATGACAACTTGGTGGCTTTGGCGAACAAGCTCCCGGATGCATACAAATTGCGAGGCCTCGACGAGAAGCATGTGCTGAAGCGGGTGGCGGCGCCCATCCTGCCGCCTGAGGTCGTCGCCCGAAAGAAACAGCCCTACCGGGCACCAAACGCGCTGAGTTTCTTCGCTGGCGAGGCGCCGAGCTACATTCGCGATGCATTGTCCGACACGGCATTGCGTGCAGCCGGCGTCTTCGACCCTCAGTCGGTGACCTGCCTGGTCAGAAAGTGCCAAGCCAAAACCGGCGACGGCGATATGTCGAACTCAGACAACATGGCTTTGGTGGGAGTGCTGTCGACGCAGCTTCTTCATCAGCAGTTTGTCGCGGCCCGGCCTGCCGGCACTGTGGATCGGGATCTGAGCGTCGACATCGACCATGAGATGATGGAAAGGGTGCCGGCATGATCCACGATGCTGTACCGCTCCTGCATGACTATCTGATGAGGTCGGCGAGCCGGCTCGGCGACAAGGTGGCGTTGGTCTGCAACAAGCAACGCTTCACCTATGCCGAAATCGACGAGCGATCGAATGGGATCGCGCGGTTTCTGGTGGGGGCAGGCGTACAGCGCGGCGACCGCGTGATGATTTTCGCCGACAACACGGTTGAGACGGTCATCAGCTTTTGGGCGGTTCTCAAAGCAAACGCCGTCGCTTGTGTCGTCAACCCCCTCACCAAAAGCGGCAAGCTCGAGTACCTGCTCAATGATTGCCGACCGGCGGCACTGATCACCGACCGGCATCTGCGCTCGGTGTTCGACGCACCAGTTCACAAATGCCCCTCTCTTCGAACCGTAATCGTGTCGGGACCGATCGAGGAGGACGAGCTCAGCCGGCTGCCGTATTCAGCGGCCTGGCAATCGGCGGCCGAGCGACGACAAGACCCGCCGGCACGCAAGTCAATCGATATCGATCTTGCGGCCATCATCTATACCTCTGGGTCTACAGGCGAACCCAAGGGGGTGATGCTAACGCACCGCAACATGACAGCCGCATGTACCTCGATAGCCTGCTATCTGGAGCTTTGCGAAGACGATGTCATCCTCAACGTGCTGCCTCTGGCCTTCGACTATGGCCTTTATCAGATGCTGATGGCGTTCCGCACTGGCGCCAGGCTGGTCCTGGAACGCTCCTTCGCCTTTCCGGCGCAGATCCTTCAGATCATCAAGGACGAGAAGATCACCGGGTTCCCCGGGGTGCCCACTATCTTCGCCTCGCTGGCGGAGCTCAGATCGCTGACAGAGCACGACTTCTCAAGCATCCGCTATGTCACCAACACAGCCGCCGCATTGACCCTCAAGCACATTGGAGTGCTCAGACAGCTGTTCACCAGGGCCCGAATTTATTCGATGTACGGACTTACCGAGTGTAAACGGTGCACCTATCTGCCGCCCGAAGATCTCGAGCGAAAGCCTCTCAGTGTGGGGATACCGATCCCCAACACTGAGATGTGGATAGTCGACGACAGCGATGAGCGGGTCGAGCCGGGAACTGTCGGACAGCTTGTCATCCGCGGCGCAACCGTGATGAAGGGCTATTGGGGCAAGCCGGAAGCGACCGCAATGAGGCTCAAGCCTGGCCCCATACCTGGCGAACAGGTGCTTTACACGGGCGATTACTGCCGAATGGATGACGAAGGCTACCTCTACTTCGTTGGCCGCGGCGACGAGATCATAAAATCACGTGGGGAGAAGGTTGCGCCGAAGGAAGTTGAAAACGTGCTGGTGAATATTCCAGGCGTCAAGGAAGCTGCTGTCGTGGGTGTCCCCGATGAGCTGCTCGGCCAGGCTATCAAAGCTTTCGTCGTCATGGAGCAAGGCCGGTTTGTTGGCGAACGACAGCTTCAGATGGAATGCCAGAAACGGCTGGAGAACTTCATGGTCCCGAAGTCCATCGTCGTCGTGCCCAGTCTGCCGAGGACCGATACAGGAAAACTCAGGAAAGTTGCCCTGTCCTAGCTATTCGACTGCGGGCAGCGGATCTAGTTTCATCGGAGAGCGATTATGGATACGATTTTGGCGCCGGCGGGTGAGGTGTACACCAGGCAAATCCGCAATTTCCTGGCCTCGAACTTCTACATTGCAGATGTAAAGTCGCTCAGCGCCACGGCCTCACTGCTCGACCAGGGCATCGTCGACTCCACCGGAGTGCTGGAGGTTATCGGCTTCATTGAAGAGACCTTTGGCATCATTGTAGAAGACAGCGAACTCGTGCCAGAGAACCTCGATTCCATTCACGGAATAGCGCAGTTCATCGCCCGCAAGAAAGGATCAGCTGGTTAGGATCTATAAAGAATGAATGTTTTCAGCGTTCGCCGTTGAGGTGCCACAACACGCAGCAAGGCAAGACCGGCTTTGCGCTGTAATCTAAGGCTGCGTCTTCGCATGGCCTAGCACGACACGCGGCTCGCCGACGGGGTTGCTGACTCCGCGGATTCCCTCATAGCTCCTGCTGCGCTCGAAGAGGCTTGTGACCTGTCGATCCTGGCCAAGGCCTACCTCCAATAGGAGCGCGCCGCCAGGTCGCAGATATCGAAGGGCATCTTTAACCACTCGCATGTGGATGGCGATGCCATAAGGCCCGGCCGCAAAGGCCTCACGCGGCTCGAGAGCGACCAGATACGAGCGGTCGCTCTCAAGCCGTTTCTCCGAGATATAGGGCGGGTTGCAAACGACGACGTCAATCGAGCCTGGGGATATCGATGTCGCCAGGGGCTCGAACAAGTCGCCCTGCACGACAGACACTCGTTTGGCTAATCCGTGGTGGGCGACGTTGCAGCGCGCCACCTCGACACATTTGTCGGTAAGGTCGCTTGCCCAGACCTGCGCCGTCGGAATCGTATTGGCGATGCCACAAGCGAGATTGCCGGCGCCACAGCACATATCAATGACCCGCGGCGCCGTGAGCTTCATTCGGCGCAAAACGTCGACCGCGGCCGAGCCCAGCAACTCGGTCTCCGGTCGCGGCACAAGCGCACCGGAGGCAACCAGCATCTCCATTCCCATGAAGATGGTGCTGCCTTTGCTATAGGCGCCTGCGACGTCGATATCTTCGTTCAAGAGTTGCCTCAGTTCTCGTCAGCGGGGTCGCTATTGTGCCGCCGCGCTTTCCAGTTCGTTGCTGAACCTGACCTCAATCGTATCTCCCGGCCCTACCTCGGCGTCCTCGTCGGAGGCCTGTTTGCGCCATTGCCCGTCGACGTTTCGAACAATTGTCATCTGAGCTCGAACAGTTTCGCCGGCAATCGACAGAGGCGCGGCGTTCGCGCCCAAGGGCTGCAATTTCTGGCTCGCGGCACGGAGCCTCGCACCGATATCGGCCAGGCGGACCTCCGTGTCCCGCAATTCATTCAGCAAACCGATGCGCCTTTGGCTCTCGTTGCGCTCGAGCTGTCTGGCAAAGTCTTCCTGCTGACGCTGTGTCCTCATCAGCTCTACCGATGTTTCCAGCGCCCGACTGGACGAAAGCAGGACGGCGCGACGGACATCGGCAAGCCTGTTGTTGGTCAGGTTTCCAGCCTTGAACGCTTTGGTAACCTGCGCCAAGTCGTCTTCATCAGCCTTGACCCCGTCCGCTTCGTCCTGCGCGCGCTTGCTCAGCGTTTCGATCTGCGCCGCAGCATCCTTTGCACCCTTTTCCACGAAACCCTGTTCTTGTTGAAAATTCTCCAAGGAAAGCTTCAGCGCTTCCGCTTCGGCCTTTGCTATCCCCGCTGCGAGTGCTGGGGAAAGAGGCGATCCTTGCGGCGGCTGCGTGTCAAAGCTTTCCTCCTTGTCCAACTCCGCACGTAGTCGCGCGCTGTGGAGGTAGTCCCTCGTGTACTCGCCCCAGATCATTTCGTAGTCTCGTCGCAGATCCGTGGGGTCAGGGCCAGCCTGGTTGCTGCGCGCCCGCAACAGGCTGAAGCCGCCTGCGACAGCGATCGCCTGTCGCACGGTCATCAGCGGACGATAGGGCTGCTGTCCCGGGGTGAGCACGTCGCCGGTCACATAGATCGGCCGATATTCGGCAATGATTGCCGTTACGTCGCTTGGCCTTACCACCGCCATCTGTTCGCGGCCGTCGGGCATGCGGATGTGGAAGATCTTGGTGGGGAGGATCGTTTGCATGCGGCTCTGCAATTCCGGTCCGGTGAGCCCCCCGACCGAGACCGCGCCGACATCCGGTAACACGATCGTCCCATCCACCTGGACGACCGCGCGTTGCGTCCGGTCACTAAGAGACGCTATCCCGATTTCGATCGTGTCGCCGGGCGAAATCCGATAGACGATCGAGGTCTCGGCTGCCGCTGGCAACGCCATGGTGCCAAACAGCGTGAGAACCACAACGGAGAACCGGCTAAGGCTGGTCATGGCAACAAGCTCCTATTTGGCCTTCGCTTTGATCGGGATCGGCGACGATTTCACTGATCGCGCCGCCTGGCGCGTCTGCGTTACTCGACCGGATCACCCGTAAGCCATCCGAAAAAACGAGGTATTCAGGCTTGGCGTCAGTGCAACGGGAGCCAAGGCCGTCGCCATGTCGCTTCGCTGGCTGGCAACGCGCCCATGAAGTGTCGAAGCGGGATTGGCCAATACGCTGCCGCAAGCGCCGCCGTGGCCGAGGACGGCCCGATCGTCGCTGTCCTTGGTGACCAAGCGCGAATCCGTGCTCGAGCACAGCAGAAACTCGGTCGAATCGTGACCTTTTTAACCGCCGGCGGTTCGCAGGCCAGGGACCGGCAATGCAAGCTGGCACCAATGCGGGGGAAAGCATGGCCCGCCTCACGTCATATAGCCCATCTCATGACGCACCAGTCCCTGGCTGAGGCGTGCCCGCCACCACGCGATGGTTCGTTTCAGGCCCTCGCGCAAGTCCGTTTGCGCCCTCCATCCGGTTGCGCGCTCAAGCCGGGACGAATCCGCCAGCAGGGCACGGACCTCGGAATTTTGCGGACGCAGCCGGCGCTCGTCGCGACGGACCGGCTTGTTGGACCCGCTCAATTCCAGGACCAGATCCAGCACGTCCGAAATGGTCACGGCACGTTGGCTTCCGGCATTGTAGGCATGACCGAATTCAAGCTCGGCCGAGCCGGCGCTGAGAAAGGCCGCGGCGGTGTCTTCGACAAAGGTCAGATCACGGATCGGACTCGTGTCGCCCACCATAATGGCCGGGCAATTTGCATCGATTGCTTGCCTGACGAGGGTCGGAATGATTGCACGCTCGCTTTGTCGCGGCCCGAACGCGTTGAATGGACGAAGCAGCACTACTGGAACGTCGAACGAGCGCGCGTAGGACTGCGCCATCATATCGGCTCCGATCTTCGAAGCCGAATAGGGGGACTGTCCCTGGAGGGGATGGGATTCACTGATCGGCATGGTCAACGCCGAGCCGTACACCTCGCTTGTGGAGGTGTGCACCACCCGCTCGGTGTCCCACTGGCGAGCCGCTTCCAGGACGTTCACGGTCCCCATGATGTTGGTCTCAACATAGGACTGGGCGGCCGCGTAAGAATACGGGATGGCGATCAATGCGGCGAGATGAAACACGACGGCTTGGCCGCGGACGATCCGGTTCAGGAAAGCGCTGTCGCGAACATCGCCGCGAACAAGCTTGAGCTGGTTTCGGATGTCATCGGGGAGATCATCCAGCCACCCGTGGCTGTCGAATGAATTGTAAAGAGCCAATGCCGTCACATCGGCACCACCGCGAACCAGGGATTCAGTCAAGTGCGATCCGATGAATCCGTCCGCCCCGGTAACCAGGACTCTCTTACCTTTGTAGGTCATGATCAGCCAATCCCTGAAAAACCCAGATTCCGAAGCCAACACCGGCGACCCACCGGGAAAGCTCACGTATCGCTTGGACGCTCCACAGCCATGCCAAGGACGATGAAAACGCCTCGAACGATTAGTGCCGCATCCGATGCGAGGGTCCGACTCGCATAGTATGAAAGGTCTATCCGGGCTTTGGCCGGGAACAGGACCTCTTTGTAGAAAGTGATCGGCTCGACATCTCGCGGATAGAAGAGTGCCTCACGGCGGTACATGATCTGAGCAGGACCGAACAAGCCTGGCTTGTATCGCAGGACGGCTTCGTAGCCGTCCCTGAAGCAATCGGCGAATGACAAGCTCTCCGGACGGGGGCCGACCAGGGCCATGTCGCCTTTCAGGACATTCCACAACTGCGGCAGCTCATCCATTTTGCTGGAAGCGAGGAATCTGCCAACCCTGGTCATGCGTTCATCGTTTGCAAGGGTAAGCGCAAGGCCTCCCGCGCCGCATCGCGGATAGAACTTTCTGAACTTGTACATTCGAAAAGGCCGGCCGCCGACGCCTATGCGTGACTGCACGAAAATAACCGGCCGACCGCCTTCGAGCAGCAGCGCCATCGCGATGAGCAGCATCAGCGGCGACAACACGATCAGGCCCGCAACTGCAGCAATGATATCCATGGCGCGCCGGCCCAATCCGTGATGTGCCGATCTCATGGTGGGCCGATGGATGGGCAGATCGAACGCGTTCATGCAGCAGCCCCCTTGCGGGTACTCCTGGCGAGGGTCGAGGCCAAGGCATCCACTACGGCTTCCACGACCGGTGACGTGATTTGGGGATGCAGAGGAATGGTGAGTTCACGTTCTGCGAAATCCTCGGTGCACGGCAGGCGGACCCCAGGGCAGCGTTCCCTGTAGAGCGTCATCTGATGCACGGGGGAATAATGGATGGTGGTCTGTATGCCTTGGGCACGCAGTCCGTCGATCACATCTTGCCTGTTGATATAGCGCGGCAAGAGAATTGGCATGATGTGGTATGCCGAGGTGCGAGGCTCGCTAAACGGCATCGAAATGTCGGGGCATCGCGTGCCGATAAGACGACGGTAGAGCGCAACGAGAATGCGCCTGACGTCGTTCCATTCCTGCAGATTGCGCAATTGAACGAGCCCAAGCGCCGCCCGCATTTCGTCCATGCGGTAATTGAATCCCAACATGGTGACATCGTATTGCGGCGTACGGCTGTTCAGCCTCTGGTGGGTTCCAGTGGTCATGCCATGGCCGCGGGCTTGGCGGATCTTCTCGAGCAGATCCGTATCCCGGGAGATGACCGCACCCCCTTCGGCAGTGGTCATGTTCTTGTTGCCGTAGAAGCTGAATGCGGCTCCAGCGCCGAAGGTCCCAACTTCCTTCAGGCCGGGGGCATGTGCGGCATCCTCCACGATGTAGAGGCCGTGCACGCTTGCGAATGCCTGCCAATCTTCCCTATCGGCCAGATAGCCTGCAAAGTGGACCAGGATGACAGCCCTGGTGCGAGGCGTGCATCGTGCTTTTGCGTCCGCGACCGACATGAGAGGGACGTCTTCCGACTCTATATCCACGAAGACTGGCGTGGCGCCGACATAGAGGACGGCATTCACTGTCGCCACGAAAGTCAACGAAGGAACAAGGACCTCGTCGCCCGGACCGATGCCAAGCGCGTGCAGGATGAGGTGCAGGGCTGCGGTGCACGAGTTGACGGCGACGCAATCATCAGCGCCGTGCATCGCGGCGAATGCCTCTTCAAAGGCCCTCACTCGCTCGCCCATGGTTAGCCAGCCGCTGTCGATCACTTTCGACAAAGCGGCCTTTTCGGGCACGCCCAACACGGGCTCACTAACCAAAAGCATCACAACCTCCGCTGAACTTGCGTGGCTTTGATCGGATTCACGCAGCCGCGACCTCGATAGACGCCGACTGCTCCTCCCAGGAGGTCGCCTGCGCCGTCTGGAAATCCTCGACGCGGCCAATGTCGAGCCACAGACCTTCGTGCTTGTAAATGTGCACGACCTTGCCGCTCTGCAGCATTTGCAGCATGAGATCGTCGAACCCGAATGGAATGCCCGACGGAATGAACTGCAGAACGCCCGGATTCATGCAGTATATTCCCATGCTCACCAGATGTGAGAGCGCAGGCTTCTCGCGAAACACCTGAACTGTGTCATTGACTTCGTCGATGACTCCGAAATCCATCTTGGTGATGCGCGAGGCAGTTGCGATGGTAACCAAATCGTTGTGAGCTTTGTGCGTCGCCACGAACCGGCTGAGGCTCAAGTCTGTAAGCACGTCGCCGTTGAGAACAAGGAACGGTTCATCCAACTCGTCCCTGATCAGGGATAGCGGGCCGATCGTTCCCAGTGGTTCCATCTCCTGCGTATAGCGGATCTTGATGTTCCACTGGGAGCCGTCGCCGCAGACGCTGCGGATCAGGTGTCCAAGGTAGCCCGTTGTCACATAGACGTTTTCGATGCCGTTGCGCCGTAGCCATTTGAGCAGCAGCTCAAGCACTGGACGAGCGCCGATTGGCATTAGCGGTTTCGGCAGAACCGAGGTGAACGGCCGAAGCCTGGTGCCCATCCCACCGCATTGTATAACCGCTTTCATACAATCCTCCCGCACTACTGACCGATACGGTCAATGACCAGACATGCCGAGCGACCAGCCTCATCGCGGCTTTTGGTCTTCGACTTCATTGCGGGAAACTAGGACTGAGCTGGAGGTCTGTCGTCGTGCGTTCGAATGGCGATCTGATCATTTGCAATGTGGGGCAGTTGCCGGCAAATTCAGCTGAACATGCTCTGGATTATCCAACAGCGGTCTCTTTGATACGTTCTCCGAATACCCGCTTGATGACCTTTTCAAAATTGTGAGGGTCGTCGCCGTTTATTTGTAGAAGAGGCCAGCCGTCCCGGCGCAAGCACTCACCGATATTTCTTGCTATGTCCGCCTGTCTCAGTCCCCGTTCTACACCGAGCTCGAACAACAGCACCTCGAGCATTGGTTGTTGCGCATAGCGGTCCTCCAGACGGCGGCGCAGAGTTTCTTGCGGCGCATCCAGTTGAACCAAGAGATCCGGTTTGGGCAAGAACGAAAGGCTCTCGCGTATCGCTTCGATGCTGGGAGTACGAGCGAACACCATCATCGCAGACAAAGCCTGGATGAGGCCTTCTTCAAAGACAAAGCAGCCTTCGGACTCCTGCGCCTTTTGCCAGGACTGGCAAAGCAGAACGACGTCAATCTTCATTCGCCACGACCATGTGCGGCTTTTCAGCGGAATCGTCTCCAACAGGCGCGCCGCGACACAGTCCTTGGGCAGGGTTGACATCAGGATGGGACCACAAGTCGCTATCTTCCGACCAATCCTGCCAATTCCATGGCGCGTTTCGGGAACGTCTTGCAGGGATGATGCGTATTCGATTAGCCGGTAGCCGTTCACGGTCTTAACGCAAACGTCTCGCTCAGCCATGCCACGACAGAGGTGGCGAAGAAGGGTGGTCTTGCCCGCGCCAGGCGGCCCGAATAGCTCGATGATCATGCAGCGACCGTCCCCTGATAGCGCGTCGGCTTCCCGCAGAGCCTAGGCCAAGTGCGACCCATGCCAACATTCATTTAGATGATTGTAAGCCCCAGGCAGACGTGCTCGCCTCGAAATTGCCTTTGCCTCGGGCCGTTCTGGTGCGGTCGCACTTGGTTGGACCAATCTGCTCATCGGAGTGGCCGTTCCGGCAGAGTCATCACATCGGAATTCGGTCCCTTTCCCAAAGCGTCGTATGTTCAAACGATGCGGACACAAAGATCGAGCGACTAACATTCGCCTGGAACAAATTCCACCTGAGGGCCCGCATGCCGAAGCAATTCGCCCCAGCCCATTTGCGTACAGGCGATGTGCTCTCACCTGATTATCGTTTGAGCCATGCTGAACAAGGCTACGGCGCCAAGTACATCCAGACCTTTCAATCTGGCTATTGTGCCGCACTTTGGGAAAGAGTTGAGAGGCCCATAGTTGAGGAGATATTTCGCTCAATCGGTGGGGCGGACCGTAATTGCCTTGATTTTGCCTGCGGAACTGGACGGATCACAAGTGTGGCCGCGAGATTCTTTGGCATGGTCGTTGGGGTGGATGTTTCAGAACCCATGCTCGCCTGCGCGGCGCCATGCCAGAACGTGCGTCACCTCCTCGTTGACATCACCAGGAAACCGCTCAAAGAGAGGTTCCATGTCGTCTCGGCCTTTCGCTTCTTCCTAAATGCTGAAGACAGCCTGAGACGCGACGCGTTGCTTGCGATACGACTGCATCTTGTTGCGGGTGGCCGGATCGTCTGCAATATTCATCTTAATGCGACGTCGCCTGCTGGTATGGCCTCAAGGCTCTTAAACGCGATATCCGGCCACACGACACATAACACTTTTAGCCTTGAGCAAATGAAAGAGCTCCTTGCTGACGCGGGTTTCCTGGTTGAGAAAATCATCCCATATGGTTTCCTTCCTCGACCTGGCCACTTCGCACCCAGGGTTTGCGAGGTTTTGGTCGAGCCGGCCGAGACGTTGAGCAGGGCGCTTCGGATTCCGGCGCGATTTGCAGAAAATTTCATTGTCGTAGCCATCAAGCAGGCGGCACCGCCCGACCCGGTGTGATTTGATTTCTTGCACATCGCTTTGCGCCGTGAATCTTGTTACGTCCTTTCACCGGTGGCTTGCCATGGGCGCTGAGTTCGGACGGCTGCTGACGCGGCAGATGAGGCAAGGAGAGCTGCCGCTCGAGCAGCTTCCCACCCACCTAGACCGGCAGAGCTGTGACGGGAAAGGTAGGCGGCTATTTCGGTGTGGCCCGCCACCGTCAATGTGGACTGGCCCGATGGCCTGACCACAGCATGGTTAACACAAGATTAGCATTTGTTCTTGCCGGCGGACGCATTAGAGGTGCATAATCAAACCTGCGGATGCGCATCGTTGGGGATGGATCAACCGTAGGTGGTATCTTGCTACCGGGCTTTATGGCGTTCGATACCACTGGGAATGATGGCCGTCGGAACCCCCAATGCGCGGTTTGTGTGTGCGTTGGGGTAATATGTACAAGATTGTCATTGCCGATGATCACGGACTGTATCGGCGCGGGCTACGGCTGGCGCTGAGCGCTGGCATCGACGATGCCGAGATATTGGAGGCCACGTGTTTTGACGCGGTTGTTAGCCTCCTCGCCGAGCAGGAGTGCGTCAGCCTCGCAATGCTCGACCTGAACATGCCTGGCCTTTTCACTCAGGAGGTGCTGGGCGATGTCCTGGTGGCGTATCCGAACACGCGCTTTGCCATCGTATCCGGGAACGATTCACGGTCCGAAATATTGACAGCTCTCAATGTCGGCCTGCACGGCTACATCGTGAAATCGCAGAGTGACGAGGAAGTCGTGCTGGCTGTAAAGGAGATTCTTTCGGGCCGCATCTATGTGCCGGCGCTCTTGTCGCGGCATTTGGGCAGTCACCAGCAACCCCTTGAGAACCGTTATGGCAGCAGCGCGGGTGCTGGGGCTCTTGAAAGACTCACATCGCGGCAAAAGGATGTGCTGCGGCTGATGGCGGAGGGATATTCCAACAAGGAGATCGCGCGAGATCTCGATATCGCAGAGGCTACGACGAAGATTCACGTGGCGGCGATCATGCGCGAACTGGGAGTGCGAAACCGGACCGAAGCAGCTGTTCTGATAAAGACTTGGCTCGGGGCAGTCTAAGCGCCAACTTCCTTTGGCGACAGTCGAAGCGAATATCGGAATCCGTCCTCCCTGACTTCGAACTTGGAGGAATGACCGACAAGGGGCGTGCCTTCGACCCCAAGAACCATCGATCCGAAGCCTTGGCGTGTGATTGGAGCCGCGCGGCGGCGGCCAGTTTCTATCCAGTCAAAAACAATGTCGTGGCCCGTGTCGTCCGCCTCGAAAGCCCAACTTACCTCCAGCTTGCCCTCGGCGTCGCGCAGCACGCCATGTTTGATCGAATTGGTGGCGAGTTCGTGAATGATCATGGCCAGACTCTCCGCAGCTCCGCCTGAAATCTTAATATCGCTCCCGGAGATAATCGTCTTGCCAGCTTGCGAGAACGGCCTCAGTTCCTGGACGACCAGATCGCGAATGGTCGATGATCCATCGGGGCTGCGCGTGAGCAGCAGATGCGTGGCCTCAAGCGCGCGAATTCGCTCGACCAGCGTTTCCTTAAATTTGTTGAGGTTGCCGTCAGGCGGATCGAGCATTTTCACTATCGCGGTGATGACGGGGAACAGATTGCTGAACCGGTGGCGCTGCTCCAGCATGAGTTTTTCTTGCCGTCTTACTGCAGCCCGCAGTAGCGTGGTTTGGCGACGCTCAGTCAGATCAGCGGCGACCCCGATGCGCTGGCTGCGGCCCCCTTGATCTTCCTCGCGCCCCCGCAGAGCGATCCAGCGTACCTGACCGCCCGGCCGCTTGAGACGAACTTCAACATCGTAATTGGCGTCCGGCGAGCCCTTGCCTGGAGGTGACACCAGCTTGTCCCAGTCGGCAGGGTGGACGATAGATGACAGATCGGACAATGGTCGGGACGCGGCTGGGGATAAGCCGAGAATATCCCAGAACTGGCGTGAGCCTGCTATCACGTTATGGTCGTATTCTATGCGCCAGGTGCCAAGTCTTCCGGCTGACAATGCAAGGTCCAGCCACTCGTTTTGGGCCGTAAGCGCTTCCTCCGCGGCTTTTCTCTCGGTTATGTCATCAATCACCGCAAAAAGGCTGTCCAACGGGACCCTGTCCGATGCAGGTGAGAGCGTCAACCATGCCCAAAGTGTGCTGCCGTCCTGTCTGATCAGGCGAATCTCCGAGCCGAACCACGGCGCTTCGGACTTCAATGCGGAGAATGAGTTCTCCAGCAGCGTTCGATCGTCCTGGTGGACAAGCTCATCTATGCGTCTGCCGACGAGATCGTCTTCGGGGTAACCGAGAATAACGCTAAGGCGTTTGTTCACCCCTAGCAATTCTCCTCGGTCGTTCGCGGTGGCAAATCCGAGTGCGGCTCTTTCAAAAGCCTGCCGGTAACGCGCCTCTGCAGCTTCGACCGCAGAGAGTTTAACGTCCAGTGCAGCTCGCAAACGCCGCCTCGACCGATCAAAAAGCAATGTAATCATGCCACCGGAAAGGACGAGCAAAATGGCGCGTGCAAACTCGTCGGCGAGAGGCTGGCGGCCCATAATTATCCGGGAGCCCAGGCCGACGGCCGCCATCAACAAAGTCGATCCCGCCGCCATCCCACGGTTTTCCAGGAAGGCGATCACAACAATCGCAGGAATAAATTCGAGGAAGGCCAGGTCTGCGCCACCCGCTCGGGAGACACCTACCTCAAACAACAGCGTAGCGACCACCACAGCCGTCGACGCCAAGTGAGTTGGCGACAGGATTGGACCTCCTCGGCAACTTCCTTGCACCTAGGTACACCTTTCGGCCTAATCCGTCGAGGTTAGACCGGAGAGTGTGCGGCTAGTCCGTTTGCTCGCTTTCAGATCTCACGAAATCAGGGCCTTATGAAGCCGGCTAGCGATCCTTAGGCGCGTTAGCGAATAGAGAAAGAGGATGGATAATCCATGGATCTGAACCACGGCCACAGTGATATCGGATCGTTCGCCTCGCCCGGCATGGCAGCGATTGGTTTTAGCGCGAGAGCAAGGACCAGCTCCGCTCGAAGCGCCCCTTGCGCGACGGTTAGGCCAATCACAGGGAGCGAATATGTGCGGCCATGCCTTGGTTCCCTGACCGGCATGCTCGAGCGCATGGGCTGTGGGTGGCTTGTGCTGAGTGAGGCAAAAAGGGTGGTGGAATGGAACGCGGCCGCCGAAACCATCCTGAGGGCCTGCGAGGATTCAATTGATTCCCACAACGATTTGACGGCGGCCCTGAGGAGCGTGATAGCTGGAGTACCAGCTCATTTTGCTGCCGGATCGCTTTCGTGGATCGTCATCCGCAACGCTGGCGACCGGCCAATCATCATGAGTGAAGAAGGCGTTGTCACTCCAGATGGATCGATCCTGATAGCGCTTCTCGACCGCCAACCTCGGACAGGGCCGAATCCGGAAACTCTGCGCAAAATGTTTGGGCTCACGGGAGCCGAGACGCACTTGGCGTTGCGTTTGGCGAGCGGGGATGCACCCTTGGAGATCGCTGAGCGCAGCAGGCTCAGTCGGACCACGATTCGCACCCAGCTAGCGTCGCTGTTCGCCAAGACAGAAACGAGACGCCAGGCGGAATTGGTTGCTCTTTTGGGACGTATATCGGTGCTGCCGTGAAGCCTTGAGCCGGAGCGTGGATGCCTCCCAGTCGGCGCGCTCATCACCGGTGCACTCAGGAAACCTTGCTCTCGCACGGTCGTGGGCTTGTTCCTCGCACCAGAATTTGAGGCTCGTCGACGAAGACGAGCCTCATTGAGCAGCATTGGGGATCAGCACGACGCTAGAGTCGCGGGGAACCTGAAAAGTGTCAGACGCTCAGACCACCGTAAACGACGACGCCGTCAAATGCAGATGATGGGAAAGGGCGGCAAACTGGATCTGGTGTGCGCCGCCGATGCCATCGCTGTCGAACGAGAGGGCTCCGGTCGAGCTGTTGTAGATAATGTGATCGGTGCTGTCATGTGCACCGGCGCCTAGCTGGAACTGCCCCGCTTCGAGAGCACCCGGGTGAAGCCCCCCAAACACCTTGTGGTCGAGCTGGATTTTGTCGTGAAGCACACTGAAATCAGCCACCTTGGTGACATCACCGGGCTTAAGGACAGTATCGAAGACGAAGACATCGTTACCTGCTCCTCCCCGTAAGACATCGTTTCCCCCACCGCCGTCAATGACATTATTGCCGGCATTGCCAGTTATGGTCTGGGAGAACCCGTTTCCCGTCAGGTTGATTGCCGCGGTACCTGACGGGTTGGTCGTTGCGAGATACTCAATCGACGATCCAGCCGAGAGCGCATATGTGACTGATGCAAGCACCGTATCGTGGCCACTACCCGCTAGCTCGACCACCTTGTCGCCGGGGTTGTTCACGTAATAGATGTCGTTGTAGCCGTAGCCAATCATCGTATCCGCGCCGGTGGTGCCATGAAATACATCCGCACTGCCCGTGCCGTTGAATACGTGATGGCTGGACGGGGTCACGCTGGATGGAGCGATTGTCGAGGGATCGGAAGTAATTGGCGGCGTGGTCGTGGATGTGGGCACATCGCTGGGTGGGGTCTGATTGTCCACGCTTTTGTTATGCTGAAGGAAAAAGGCTTTGAGCTCCGCTGATTGACCAAGCGCGGTGTCGCCCTGCTGAGAGCCCCAGGCGTAGGCGTAATCAAAAGCTGGCGATGGTACCAGCTTGGCGAAATGGTCTATGATCGTCTGCTCCTGCGCCGCGGTGGGAACGACGTACTTCCCACCTGTGTCGGTGTTATAATTGCCGCCGCCAAACGCCTGGTAGCCCGGGATCATCTGGCTGACGGGGATACCCGCAGCCTTGGCGGCGGCGACATATCGGTCGATCATGCTATAGTCGACCTCACCTCCAGTGCGCACCGGATAGGCATCCACTCCGAAATAATCGATATGCGTGTTGGCGGGGTTGTATGTGTTCGAAAAATCTGGGTTCGCCGAGGTGCCCAGACTCATCATTGTGATGTAGGTCTTGGCGCCCGGCAGATGGGAGTGGATCCAGTCCGATTCGGCCTTCAGATTTTCGGCGCTGGCGTAGGTGCCCCATTTGCCGGTGGGGTCCGGCTCATCAACGAGGAAGAAGCCAAACACCTTCGGGTTGCCGATGAAGGGCGTCACCTTCTGGACAAAGGATGCAGTCGCTCCGTTGGTCTCGCCGAGCCAGACCAATCCCTTCATACCGGCCGGCAGCGCATTGAGCTGGTCCACAGACGAGACATCAGCCAAGTTGAATCCGGCTGTGGCAATGTCGGCGCCCGATCCGCCAGACGTGTAGTGGAGAGTGGCCATGCGCTTTTCCTTCAGCTGATTCTACAGAGCCCCTGCAGCTTACCTATTTGACGGCTAAATTAGCGCCAAATCACAAACGGTCAGACCGTGAGAGATTTCTTGATCATCCGGCGGTGTCGTCGCGCGAGAGTCTGACGGGTGCCTGTGCAGGTGAAGCAGTATCGGCGCGTTATGCCCCGAAATTCACACATCTGAGCTGTTTGCCGGTTCCGGCCGGGCGCACCGTGACGGTCCGGGCAGGCTTCCCCGAAAGCCTGGATCATGACGTCAGTGTATGCGAGTTCGGTGCTATCTGCCGCGCGGTGGGCGAAAGTCGATTTACCCAAGAGATCAGGGCGCGCACGAGCGGCTTGCGCACCGGCGTTTCAATGAAGCGGCAGACGAGAAAAGCAGCAAACAGAACCCCACCCGAGACGACGAAAAACGCGGCGTTTTTACCAACATGCGGGGCCAAGGCGTTCAATGAAATATAACCTATATACTGATGCAAAAGGTAAAGAGGGTAAGTGATACCCCCAATCATCGCTATGTAATTGGAAGGTTTGATGACGTTCCCGAAAAATACTGCAGCGGCGAAAACTCCGTATATTGCCGTGTTGGCGATAATGAGACCAGCGCGCGAAAGGGAGACGCCGTAGTGCTCTTGCATCCAGGTCTGGGGCAGCACCATGGTCTTGTAAGATAGCAGCAACGCGACAGCCAAAAGCAACAACGCTGTCGGGGAGCGCCCCCTGGCAACCATGTCTTCGGCCACTATCCCGCCGGCGAAGAAGGGCGCATAATCCGTGATGAAGAAAATGCGCATCGCCGGGTTTCCAATCCAGAGTTCGTTGACGGCCGAGATGGCTAGCCAGACGGCAACGATCGGCAATTTCCAGCGCTGAAAGGCACCGGCCAGCATCAGCATCGCAACCCAGCCATAGAACAGGATTTCCACCATGATCGACCAGTAGACGCCGTCCATGGATTGCCGACCAAACACGCGTGCGAACATGGTAAGATTGGCGACATAGGTCGTCGCGTCAGCAGGCAGCCGCTGGTCCTTGGCCACCACCAGAAAGATAAACGTCACCGTCATGCAGACGAGAAATCCCGGATAAAGCCGGGCGAAGCGCGCGACAGCGAATTCTTGCCAGGTTCGGCCTTCAGCGGACCAGGCTATAACGAACCCGCTGATCAGAAAGAAGAGATTGACGCCGAGATTGCCGTAGATGGCGTAAGGTGCCGCGGCAGGGTAGCTGACATCGAGATTTCCGGCTATCGCGCCCCGGAACAGATAATGATAGAGCATCACCGCGAGTGCCGCCATCAAGCGAAGCAGGTCGAGTGATGTCATCCGCGAGGCGCCGACCTTGCCAATGGATCTCATACCCAGCTCCCGAATTGACCGCACCAATCGGATGCTCTAGCGCGTTATCTTCTCGAGGACGAACACCTGCTCGCACGACAGCAGGGGCAGGATGCTGAACGAGCGAACCAGCTTGAGGCCAGCCTCGGAGAAATCTTCCTGAGCAACGTTGAAATCCACCGGATGCGGTGCAGACACTTTGCCGGTGATCATCCTGCGCAGCCTTAGCCTTATTCTCTGGAATCGCGAAGCCATCCCGTAGGAGACGATGAGACGACGGCCGGTAACCCGAGCCAGCTCCTTGATGATCTTGCGCCTGAGATGCGGCGGAATGAGATGGATAAGCCGAAGGCAAATCACCGTGTCAAAGCTTTCGTCGGCCATCGGAAGCTGGGTTACATCGCATCGGATGAAGCCCTGGAATCCAGGTCGACCTTCATAGGCGGTTTTTGCCAACGCCATCATTTCCAGCGAAATGTCGGCTGCTATGACTTGGCAGTCGTGTTGGCTGAGCACATCAGCCAGCTTTCCGGTTCCGCATGGGATGTCGAGCACCTGGGCCGGTGGCGGAGAACAGGCCTCAAGCGCTTTGGCGATGCAGTTCTGCTCCCGTCGTGCGATGACGTAGGATGCAAAGGTAGACAGTTTCAGGTCGCCGGCATATCCGGCCAGATATCGTTCGGCAAAGCTCAGATTTTGATATCGCGGCTTGGTTGTGAGTTCATAGGCGGCTACATCGGCATCAAAATTGACCGGCTTGGCAATGCTTGCTTCGGCAGGATGACCCGATTTGAGATCCGCGCTCATCGGCCGGCTCCCGTTCAGCTTGTCGCGCAGGCGCAATTGCGAATTTCTGTCCAATACGTTCATTGAGGCGCTGCCTTTTTTTGCGGTAGGGCTTCGGTGCCGAATGGGTCTGCCAACGCCGAAGCGCCTTGTCCCCACGTGGCTGCAAACCGGTCCCTTGTGAGCAATTGCTCGGCCCGTGGGGATCGCGGCATTGGTATTGCGACACGCGTCGAAGCCATGCTGATGTGTCCGATCTGATCGACGCGTCCATTGCAGCGTCAAAGTTCCAGATGACTCTGTCTGGCGCATCCCCCGAACGGATGAAGACTTGCGATACCGCATCGATACCGTGCTGCCGTGAAGGTCGCTGCGAAAATCGTGCTGCTGCAAGCCTTTGCGGGAAAAGAACGGGAAGAGAATGCAAGGGCGACCCGGAAGCATACCTACCAAAGCGCTGGCCGCGTCCCCTCTCGGAGCCCCCAGCTCGTCCGGGATCTCCATTTTCGGTCCTGCCGAAGACGCGGAGTTCGATCGGGCGAGCCCCAGGGGAGGTTCCGCCGAAAGCAGCGTTGACCCGACTGCAAAAGGGACGGGCGACACGCACGGGTTGACCCAACGGCTCTCTCACGCGAGCCTTTGGGCATTCCTCATTTACATGTGCGGCGCCGCGCTGACCTTCGTCACTCAAATTGCCATTGCGCGGATGGTCGGCCCGGCAAGCTACGGCATCTACGCCTATGTCTTCGCCTGGATCGCGCTATTGTCGTACGGCTCGACGCTCGGCTTTCATGTGGCGGTCATGCGGTTCGTGCCGACCTACCTAACCACCAAGCAATTCCCGATGGCGTTGGGTTTCATCGTCTTGGGCGCCAAGGCCTCTGTCGCCGCGGCGATAGTGATTGCAATCATCGGTATACTGATTATCACGCAAGAGGCGCACGAACTCAGTCCGGAACTTGCCAGCAGTCTGATGATAGGCATGGCCACGCTTCCCCTGGTGACCGTCTATCTTGCAGGCGGAGGTCTTGTCCGCGCCTTCGAAGCGTTGATATCTGCCCTGCTTCCTGAGCGCATCGTGCGCGACGGACTGGTGCTGACACTTCTTTGCATGGCAGCGTTTCTGACGTCATGGCATTTGAACGCAGTGGACGTCATGTGGATGCTGTTGATTGCTTCAGCCGTTGCGGCAGGCATCACGGGTTTGGCGAGTTGGCGTCACTGGCCAACTGACCTGAACTGCGCAGGGCCGGTCTATGCATTCCAGGATTGGTGGCCTTCCCTGCTCCCGATCGTGATCATGGTCTTCATCGACACGCTGATGAACCGCACGGCGGTAATGTTGCTCGGATGGAACGGATATGTGAAGGATGCCGGCATTTTCTCGGCGGCCGCGAACATGGCAATGCTCATCGCACTGCCGCGCGTTGCCGTGAGCAGCGCCTTCGCACCGACGATCGCGCGTCTGTCCGCGCGCAACGACCTTGCGCGGCTTCAAACTGTTTTCGCCAAAGCCACCATTCTGTCTTGCGCTGGCGGGCTTGCATTAGCGGTCCCTTTGCTCATGTTCACCGAGACGATATTTCACTTGCTTGGCAGCGGTTTTGCATCCGGCGTGGAGCTGGCCCGAATTCTCGTAGTGGGGCAGTTGATCACCGTCGCGGCCGGACCGCAGCAGCAGTTGCTGACCATGGCAGGACATGAACGCGCGGCCGCCACTCTCATGGCTGTCTCGGCTATCGTCAATATTTTAGGATGCATAGCGGGGATAGCTTTGGATGGAGTGGTGGGGGCAGCCATAAGCACAAGTGCGATGCTGGTTTTCTGGAGCATTGCTCAAGCGGCCTATATCCACTCCCGCCTGGGAATTCTTCCAGGCGTGGGTTGGATGCTAAAGGAACGGGTGCGATCGGAGCCGGGCGATAAGGCTCTGTAGCGAAGCACGATCTACTTGGATTGAAAGATGATTCTGGAAGTATTCGGGCCCTCAGGAGCTGGCAAGACGACTTTGACGTCCGATCTTATGCCAGTTCTGCGCGGCCGCGGGTACCCGGTCGTACTGCAGATCGGCGAGCGGCGACATCCAGTTAGAAGAGCCGCCTTGAAGCTGGCCTGTGGCTTGCACTCAAAATGGGTCGGGCAAAATCCGCTGACGACCGAAATTTTCAAGCTGCTTCCACCAAAAAACGATCTATGGGCAACACGCCTTAACTGGCATTTCGAGCTCCTGATCAAGGTTTGGAATGAAGCTCTCAGTTCGAATGAAACAATCTCGGTTTTTGACCAGGGAATGGTTCAATTCATCTGCTCACTGATCATGTTTAGCGGGATTAAAGACCACGAGCGAATTGCGCGTGCGCTTGATTTTATACCCAAACCTAATCTCCTCATCAGACTGCATGCGCCGAAAGATCTTCTGGAGTCTCGTCTTAGGGAACGGCAGCGACACCTGGGAATCGTTCAAAAGCTCCTCGAAGTCGATCTCCAGACCAGCCTCGACCAGATAGAGCAGGTGAACCTGGTCGGAGAGCTTTTGGGATCGTATGGCGTGCCCACGATGCTTATCGAAAGCTCGGACACGAATGCGCGCAGAGCGGCGCTCGAAACGATAGCAAAAGATACGATCGAGAGCATGCAGAATTCTTGCCCGAGGAAGCCAGGCATTGAATTCAAGTACGGCAAATTACAAGCGACAACGAAGTAAGGCCAGCATCGGGCTCACCAGAAGCGAACCGCGAGTTTAGGGCACATGAAACCGCGTCACTTTTTCGGCATGGTCGGAGTCCTACTATCTGTTAGCGCCATCTCTGCAGATGTGAACGGCGCTTCAAGTCCGCGAGAGATATCCGCCGGGTTCGTGGCGCCGATAGCGATGGACCTGCCTGGATACCTCCATGCTGCCGTGGATCCGGCATTCGGCACGAATTTTACATTAATCACGAAACCCGGCGTCCTTGGCGCTGACATCGCCTGTCGGAGTTATTGTAGCCACCGCTATTCCAGCGCTCAGGCGTGGAATGCGGATCAAAGCCTTCTTGTCATCAGCAACGGTTGCGGCGGCTTGTGCTTCCTCGACGGACAAACCTACGTACCGCTATTTCGCCGTGCTCAGTCGGCCGAATGCGAATGGCACCCTCGCGATCCCGACCTGATGATCTGCGTTGGTGGACAGGAAATCTTCACGTGGAGCCCCCGCACAAACCACAAGCAGCTGCTGTTTGTCGCCGCCGACAGCAGCGTTCTTGAGTTCGGACCGTATAAAGGCAATCCGAGTCGTGACGGAAATCGCATTGCGGTACGTGCGGTTCGACCTGATGGAAGAATGGCGGTCTTTGCATTCGACCTCCGGCAGCGACGGAAGTTTCCAGACATCGATCTGGCCCAAATACCGGGAACCAACGGGGCGTGCTCGATCTCGCCCTTAGGTCTCAATATCCTGTGCATTCAAAAAGGCGATATCGAACAAACATTTATCTTTTCCGTTGACGGGACCTTGCTTCAGAAGTGGACCGAGCATCACAGGCCCGGTCACGGCGATATGACGGTCGATGCTGATGGTTGCGAAGTCTACGTCGGGATCAGCAAGTCAGACCCTGACAAATTCCAGGTCATCAAGCGGAGACTCGCAGACGGGAAGGTCACCTCGCTGATGAGATACGGCGAAGCGCAACACGCCTCGCTCAGGTCCCTGGGCAGACCAGGTTGGGTCTTCCTTAGCTATTCTGGCGATCCGGATGAAGTGTCTGCACGTCCGGCTTGGGCACCGTACGCGCGAGAAATCATTGCGCTACGCATTGACGGCAGCGGAGAGGTAAGACGCATCGCACAAACGAGGAACGCTCCTTTTGATTACTGGAACGAGACCCATGCCTCTCCATCGCCGGACGGTTCACAGGTGGTATGGTCAAGCAACTGGGGCCTACCCGGGGGGCCGGTTTATGACTTCGTAACCCGCATTGACTGGCAAGAGTACCCCGAAAGCGGACTGGAGGATGTGGCACCGCCGGATTGCCACCAATGAGCTCCCGCCAAATTCTCATGATCGGCACACGCATCGGCGGATCCGAAACATCGCTCGCGCAAGGCAAAACTATAGTCGCGATTTCATTCAAGCAGACGAGGACAGCGCCAATGGCTGAATGTAGTGGGAATGCCCGTGTTCACCGCGAGGTGGTCGCGGTGCCAAAGGCTGATCGGCGAAAGCGGTGAGGTCCTCGGGAGCTCCGATCTGGCGAGCGCCAAGCGACTCAATGTGACTTCTCTTTTTTGCCGAAAGCAGCTGCCGATCTAGCAAAGCCGATCGAAGGGAAGTGGCGTCCCGATCGGAACTGAGTGGCCTATGGCCAAGAAAGACGGAGACGAGAAGATGACAAAGCTTCCTTTAAACTTCGCCCTTGTGCAGTTGCTGGTGTGCCCGATCAGCAAGGGTTCGCTGGCCTGGAATGCGGATAACGACGAACTCATTTCGGCGAGCGCTGGACTGGCCTACCCCGTACGTGATGGTATACCGATCATGCTGTCGTCCGAGGCACGGGCAATCACCTCCGGTATGGCTCCAAATCCCTTGCCCGGCATCACCGGACGAGACGGTTAGCCTGCTCGCCAACAATGCCGCGCAATGGGCGATATGCCGATATCAAGCCGCAAAATCGCATTGCACTCGGCTGAACTCAAACCGGGCTAAATCTGTCGGCTAACAGCGTCTGCACCACGCGCCAAGCTTCCCGCTGAAACAGTACTGCGTCTCTTGAGATCGCGTCCCGACACTTCGATCGAGCGGTCTCGCACGTTCCTTTGAACAACGGGTGTTGGTCCGACTGCGAGCTCGCTCACTCGCGATCGGCTTGCACTTAGCGGCCAATCGTGGCCAATTTCACGGTATCCGCGCAACCAGGAGATCCGCGCTATCGCCGAAGCGGTATTTGGCGTGTCGCTTGAGATTGACCCGAGTGAGCACGCATCCTATGGCAACCGAAACGACACCATCCTTGCGAAGAAGTTCCAAAACGCCTCGGGCAATATGCCGGGGAGTCTTGTTCCAACGGACCGCGAAAAGTATCGAGTCGGCCCAACTCGTCAGAAGGCTTGCTTCCGGTCCCGCAAGGCCGGAGGGCCCGTTGATGACCACCAAGCTGTACTGGGCCCGCAGTTCATCCCTGCATTCAAGGCTGTCGACGCGAGCTAACAGGCCAAGCAGATCGTCACCTGGCGCAACAGTCATCAGGTCGACGCCGGCGCCAGGGACGCTTACGACTGCATCCTGCAGACTGCAACGAGTGCCGATAAAATCGCCGAACGACAGATAAGCTTTCGTCCCCCCCCCGTGACGGATGAACTCTTGCGTGAGCTGATGATGCGAGCGCTCAAGATCGATCAGAAGAACGGGACCGCCCAATCGCGTGGCGGCCAGTGCCAAGCTCCAGGCAAGCTCATTCGCACCCTCATAGCGCAGGCTGGAGGCAACAAGGATGGTCTGTGACGAATTGGTCCTGGCTTGATTTGGCGCGGCCCTGATCAGCAGAGACGTCACGGCACGGCTGTAGGCCGAGTTGGGCTCATCCAAGACCAGTTCTCGCAATTTCTTCATCGCGATCTTGCCAGGTTCCGGAACCATTCCGACACATGGAACACTCAACGCAGCCTCGGTCTCGGCTTCTCCCCGCAAAGTGCGATTGGATCTGTTGCGGATCAGCACCAGGACGGCGGCAAGGATGGCAAATGCGATCATTCCGGGGGGGACAAGGAATATCGGCGGCAGCGTCTGAGGCTTTGTCGGCGGCCAAGCCGGCGAAAGGATCGAGACGCCTGCCGAAGGAGCCGCGACACGTCTCGTCAGCTCCTGCTGGCGGCTCAAGAGTTCATTGTATCTCTGGGTAAGCAGCGTTACCTGCGGTTCAAGCGCTCGCAATCCCGAAAGCCGGCTAGCGGTATCTTCTCCGACCGCATCCAGAACAGTTTGGCGATTTTCGAGCGAGCTGACCTGCGCCCGGTAGGTGCTCACCTCCGCCTCGACTTTGGCAATGCCATGCTGGATTGCTTTCTCGATCGCGGCGGCGAGATCTTTGTCGCCAGGGGTAGTAGCCTGGCGCGCCGCAAGGTCAACCAGCTCCGGCGCCCCCAAGGCTTCGGCCAGCGAGGCAACTGGCGCGCCTTGCTTGCGAAGGTCCTTGATGTGCTGAAGTCGCGATTCCATCGCTGCGAGATCAGCCCTCGACATGGAGATTTGCTGGCTGAGATCAGCTCGTTCACGGGCTGCGTTATCGGCTGAGCCTTGATCTACGGCACCGGGGCCCAACCGATACTTCTCCAGCCGAGCAATCGCCGCAGACAGGTCGCTTTGTACCCCCGGCAGACTGGCGACCACTGCGTTGAGATCCTGCTTGTCGTCCGCCAGTCTCTTTCTTGCAAGTTCGTCGATGTAGACCTGGGCGAATGTATTTGCCACCAGTGCAGCTCGCGCTGGATCCTCGTCCGCGAAAGCGACTGAAATTATCCGCGAGCGCAGCTCCTGCCCGATCCTTATTCTATTGCGAAGTTGCTTGAGGTCGGGGTCGGCCGCCGCTTGCTCGTTTTGCGGCCAGAGCCGCTCGATAATGCCTGCTGCAAAAGACTGTATGGATGGGGTTTTCGCGGCCGATCCGGGAGCCGGCGTGTCCGACGAACCGCGTCCAGGCGCGACACCTTCGAGGGCGTGCAGCGCAGCTGCGACGCGGCGCATATGGCCCTGCGAGGAGAGCATGGTGATGTGATCATCAATGCTGGAATCGATGACGTCTTGCGCGGAGGCATTGCCGGGGGCAACGGAAATTCGTGCCGGCGCATCGATGATAAGCTGGCTGGTCGCCTCGAACAGCACCGGCCGAGCAAGCCCCACCATTGCAGCGAGTATTCCGCCGACGATCGCCAAGGCAAGGATGAGCCATTTTCTTCTTGCCAGAACTGCCAGCAGCTCGTGCGTGGGAGTTGATGGTTCGTATTCGCGCCGAGGCCGCATTCGCTCGCCGGCTTCCACGACCGCGGGGACAGGCGAGGCAACGGCTTGCGGGACCTTGATCCGGCTGACGGCGGAACTTGCCATTTTCATACTCCTGCCATGTCGAGTTCGCGCGGGGAAGCCGCATAAGGCGTTTTCCTGGACTCATTGCGCCAGGCCTGAAACATCAAAGCCGACCACAATTCGCGCGAGCGATCCTGCCCCGACATGTGATCGCGCCAGCATCTGTCGACCTTGGCGCTGTCCAGCACCTCATCGCCCTCATGCCGGATGTCGGCGAGAAGATCGGTAGCCCAATTGCGCAACGGTCCTCTCAGCCAGATCGATATCGGTACGTCGAAACCTTGCTTCGGCCGCTCGATCAGCCGGTCCGGAAGATAACGACGCAGCAGATTGCGAAGGATCCACTTGCCCTTGCCGTCGCGCACCTTTGCGCGGGATGGGAGGCGCCAAGCGTATTCGACCACCCGATGATCAAGCAGGGGAGAACGTCCTTCCAGGCCATAGGCCATGGTGGAGCGATCGAGCTTTACCAATATGTCACCGGGTAGATAACTGGCCATGTCGTCGTAGAGAAGCCGCGACAAAAGGCCATCGAGTTTCGGTATCTCACACATTGGTCGCGGCTGCCCATGAGTGAGGCTGGCCGTCGGCGACCTAACCAACCGCTGGTACAAATCGTCCTCGTGCCTTGCTCCGATCAGGCCGGACATGCGGTTGAGACGATCACTGCGCAGCATGTGGCGCATGATCGGTCCGAGAGGAAGCCGGCGCAGTATATCCTCGCGCGCCCCTCGGGCCAACAGGCTAAGCCCCGTAGCCATGGTTTGCCGCACAACCAAAGGTAGGCTTTGCTGGCGCGTCAACCACTCCGCCATGAAGTGGCGGCCATAGCCGGCGAAGCACTCGTCGCCGCCGTCGCCCGACAGCGCTACCGTAACATGCTGGCTGGCGAGACGGGCAACCAACAGGCTCGGCATCTGGGATTCGTCGGCGAACGGCTCATCCCAGATCCGCGGCAGTTCCGGAATGACCTCGCGCGCGGCTTCCGGAGAAAGACGAAGCTGCGTGTGATCGGTCCCTAAATGCCGCGCCACTTCGGCGGCATAGCCAGACTCGTCAAAACCGCCCTCCCCGAAAGCGATCGTGAAGGTACGCACTGGCGTTCGGGATTGCACCTGCATCAGAGCCACAACGGCACTGCTGTCGACCCCCCCCGACAGAAAACCGCCTAGCGGCACATCGGCGATCATCCGCTCGCGGACCGCAAGCCGCAGCAGATCGTCAAGCTGATCAGTGAGATCATCGTCGCTGCCGACTAGCTGGTGCGTACGGCCGGTTTTCGCGATGTCGGCCAGCGACCACCAATGACTGACTCGCTCGGCTAGTGAATCCGCGTTGCTCGACTCCGCTAGGTCTGAAGATTTTACTGAAAGGACCGAGCCGGGGGGCAGTTTGAACGCATTACGCCAAATGCATGCCTGATCGGGAACCCAGCCTTTCGACAGCATGGACACGGCGGCTTCGAGATTGAGTTCGGCGACGAAAGGCGGGAAGCGCCTGAGCGCCTTGAGCTCCGAGGCGAACACCAGGGCACCTCCCGCCAACGCCACGTAAAGCGGCTTCTTGCCCATGCGGTCCCGAGCGAGGTGAAGAGTTCGGGTTTTCAGATCCCACAATGCGAAGGCGAACATCCCTGCAAAGCGGTTCAGGGCAGCTTCCAGACCCCACAACTCCACCGCGCAGAGCAGGACTTCAGTGTCGCCTGTGCCACGAAACTGACAGCCCGCACTTTCGAGCTCGTCTCGCAGCTGGCGAAAGTTGTAGATTTCGCCATTGAAGCTGATCATGTAGCGACCGCTAGCGGAGCGCATTGGCTGCTGACCGGTACTCGACAAGTCCACGATAGCAAGTCGCCGGTGGCCAAAGGCGATTCCGGCATCGCGATCCATCCAGAGGCCCTGGCCGTCGGGCCCCCGGTGCCGAAGTGAACTCGTCATGGGCCCGATCTCCTCGAGCAACTTCGCATCGAACTGCTCTGGCGAGAGCAGAATTCCAGTAATCCCGCACATCAGCTAATCCCCGAATACCGAGGCCGTGGCCGAACCTCGGGAAGCGTTCCTGCCACAAGGCAGAACGTGAGCGCGAACCAAACGATGGGATGGCGGATGATCAGATGTGGCAAGCTGAAGACGACCACCGAGGCAAGCAGCACCGACAGTGCATCGAGGCGGCTGCGCCAAACGGACATCGCGGCCGACCCCACAATCCAAGCCAGAGCCAAAACCGCCACCAGCCCTCCTTGAAGATAGAGATCCAGTATTGTGTTATGGGCTTCGAATGGTCGCTCGAGGAACTGTTTGTCAGCGACCGGCGGCCGCTCAAGGTGTGGACCCGGACCAAGGCCAAGCGACCAGGATTGCAATCCCGTCTCGATCGCCTGGGACCACAGGAAAACCCGCAGGTCGAATGTCTCTGCAGTTGCCTCGTCACCTCCATCCTTGGTGAGGCTCTTGGCGAACTCTGCGACGTTGCTCTCCTCCGCAACGGCGTAGGGTGCCGCCGCGATCGCCAGCGGAACGGCCCCGATGACCACCAAGAGTGCAATCTCGCGAGGCAGGCTGACTTTGCCAGAACCCGAAGCGAACCACGCCCTTAGCCGCAGTCCAAGAAACACGAGACCGCTCAGAATAGTGGTGTAGAGATAGGTATCGCTTTTGGTCAGCCGTCCGACATAAAAGATCGGGACAAGGCTGGAGAGCGCCAAGAGCTGAGCCCACCGGTTGTTGGTGGTCGCCGCCAGATGTAGTGCCAAAGGACCGAAGACTGCGCAATAAAGCGCGAGTTGATTGGGATTTTCCGACCAGCCGCGCAAGCGGTCCCAATACCATGGCTCGACCCCGGACTGATGGATCCAATCCCATGCAAGTCCAAGCTGTACCAGGAAAGCGCCTGTGGCGATGGCGATCGCCCACCAGGCGCTGCGCCGCAAGCGGGCCCCCGCGTCTGGCTCCAGTGCAGCGAGGCAGGTGACACTCGCCAGCAGCACATAGGCCATCGTATCGTGGGCCAGTCCCGTCAGATAAAGTACCGAGGTGAAGTACCCGACTATGGTCCCGACCGCCAAGGTCAGGGATAGAAGCAACCAGAACTTGGCCAGCTTTGCGAAGGCAGGAGTCACCTCTATGGAGCCGCCCGCCAGTATCCGGCAGAGCGAGAGCAGCATCCAAAGGCCAAGAAACAACTCGCCATAGCCAAATGGCAGCCCCGGCACGTAGATCTGCGATGCGAATGACAAGGCAACGCCCGCAGCGAGCAAAGCATCCCTCATCATCGGCGCGACTCTCCCAATCGGCGATTCGCGGCGTGTTGCGCCAAGGTTGAATGCGCGAGACCGCCCTTCGATTTAGCCGCAAGGACGCTCCTGTAGAGCTCGCAATATTGATCGACTACCCCAGACAGGGCGAAGCGTTGCTTGATAAGGTCGACGGATCGCCCGCCCATGTTTACCGCCCGTTGACGGTCCGCGAGCAGGTCTACAATGCGACCGGCCAGTGCATCCGGGTCACGGGGCGCAACCAGATAGCCGTTCCAACCGTCTTGGACGACATCGGTGCAGCCCGGCATCCTTGAAGCCACGATGGGCAGCCCGGCAAGTCCGGCCTCCAGCAATACGCGCGGCACTCCCTCGCGGTATTCGGTTGGAAAAGCAAACACGTCAGCCATACCCAGAAGGGCGGGAATGTCTTGGCGTTTGCCCAGCACGACGACCTTGGCACCAAGCTTCAGAATTTCTGATTCTGGGACGGCGAACGGCCCTTCAGATTGCCAAGGTCCAACCAGTACGAAGCGCGCATTCGGTCTTTTGGCCAGGACTTTCGGGACAGCCTTAAGCAGGGTCGGGATACCTTTCTGCAGAGTCAACCGTCCGACAAACATGACGACTTCCGCCGATTGAAGCCCGAATTCCTGACGCATCCGCGCGGCTGGTTCGCCAAGATGCCGGGCAGTCGCGAAGGCGCCTATGTCTATGCCGGAACCAGGAATCAGGCAGTTGCTGCCATGTCCGAGAAGCCGGTAGCGTTGAAAGAACGCTTGGTCATCACGGTTCTGGAAGACCGTCGCGGCCGTCCAATAGGACGCCAGCCACTGCAGACCGGCGAAAATAGGTCGCAGCATCAAAGCGCGCGGCGCAAGCGACGAGAATGTCCAGCCTAGTCCGTTGATGGTACGGACAACAGGCACCCGCCCTCGTGTTGCAAATGGGGTCAAGAAATTAGGCTTCGTATCGAAGCTCTGCACGATGTCGGGATGCAGCTCCTCGAGTAATCCGCGAAGGTTCCTGATCGCGCCCGCTTTCCCGCTGCCACTGCTGAAGCGGTCGAACCCGTAGCGCCTATGGGGGATCCCGCGCCTCAGAAACGAGGCTCCGTCGCAAGTTGAAACGGCCGTGATCTGGAAGCCTCTGTCACGCAGTTCCATGAAGAACGGAACTCTTAGCGCGTGATCTTCGCCGCCGACGCAGACCAAGTGCGGCTTCATCTTTCCGCTCCACAAACATTGCGGTCCACCAGCACCGTGACATCGCTGGAACCAAAGTATTTTCTCATGGCCGCTATCTTTGCGAGAATGCGCTCGGTCATGACAAAGCTACGGGGGGGCCCAACGCTTGTCCTCGTCCGTTCGAATGACGGGACGATGTGGCCCCCAGGCGCACCGGCTAGCAACCTAGAAAGGTCAAACTACAACCGTCAAAGGGCCAGTCTGTTCAGCGACAGACGGGTCCGCATCCCTGGCTGAACGATGACTTGCGGTCTGTTCGGGCTGCCGTATCGCGCCAGCCCAAGGGCGAGGAAGTGCCGAGCAGCTGATATGAAAAAAGCGGAGCGATGACGCACGATCGCCTTGCTTTGGCGCGCGCCGATTGCTGAGGTTTCTCCCAAGGCTTGTTCGCAAGCGCCGTGCCACGTTCTCGGAGCACGATGATCATCCTGGGTTCGGTGGCTCGCCTTGGAGGCCGTCGTGCAGCGAGCTTTGCAGCCGATTGAGCCTCGGCGCCTAGACTTTGTGCGCTGCCCTTTCGGCAGACGTCGCCTGGCCCTGATAGTCTTGCACCGCTACGCTACCCCTAGCTATCCATCCCAAGGGAGCAGACACCAGCTCCAGTGATCCGATTGACGTGCCGCTTCCCAGCCCACGCTTTTCAAGCCGCGTAGAGTTTGGTGCCACCGCCATTGTGCAGCAGAACTACGCTTGCAATGCGCAACGTGCCCGGCGGACCTTCTAGATAATTTAGGAATTACTCACGAACCGATTTCATCGGACAAAATAATTGATTGCCGCGGCGTTAGCGAGAAACGTGCTTGCAAGAAAAACGCCGCGTTTTCAGAGCAATGGGCCCAGAATATCAGACGTGTGGTTCGGGTCACTTCCGTTGCGTTATCCCCGAATTTCACCGAGTTGCCTGGCGGCAAACGCAAGCTCCGCCACGATTTTGCTTCATTTTGACTAAAGTTCGAATACCTTAGCTCCGTCTCATATTTGGGTTTTCCGCGGGAAGTTGACCCGATACGGGAGCGTTCCGAACGCAGGGATTTCAGATATTGGCCAAAGCCAGGAGAGCCACGCGACGCTTCCGCGTGAAGAGCAAGAGGCTATGAAGACCAAGAACGAATCGTCTTCTCTTTTGCGTAGCGCGTTGTCGGACTGCGCACCGGGCTTGTTTGGGATCGGGCTTTTTTCTGCGGTGACGAACCTCCTGGCACTGACCGGGTCGCTCTATATGCTGCAGATCTATGACCGGGTGCTGCCGTCACAGAGTGTGCCGACGCTGGTCGCGTTGACTGCTGGGATGCTAGGGCTTTACGCGGCCTATGGACTGCTTGATCTCGTTCGACTCCGCCTGTTGGCCCGCATTGCCAGCCGGCTCTACAAGAACCTCCACCAAAGGGCATTCGCCCTTTCGCTTCTCTTGCCTCTTAAAGCTGGCCGGGAAACAGATCGACTAGATCCATTGCGAGATCTTGATAACCTGCGCGGCTTCCTCGCAGGATCCGGGCCGACGGTCATCTTCGATGCGCCTTGGATTCCTTTTTATCTGTTGATTATCTATTTACTTCACCCGGCCCTTGGCGTGCTGGCGACAGTTGGCGCTATTGCGGTTATCGCAATAACTGCGGTCGCGGAGATTTTCGGCCGCAGGCCGGCCAGACTGACGTCGGAAGCGATGATCTCGCAACGCGCTCTTGCCGAATTGGGACGCCGCAACGCCGAGGTCGTTTATGCGATGGGCCTCTCGCCCAGGCTGGGGCACCGCTGGAGCGACGTCGTTCATGGCTACCTGACAAATCAGGAGCGGCTGTCCGACATCATTGGCGGGACTGCTTCAATGTCGAAGGCGCTGAGGATGGCGCTGCAATCCTGTGCACTGGGGCTTGGCGCCTACCTTGTGATCGACGGCGAAGCATCCCCCGGGATTATCATCGCATCATCGATATTGCTTGGCCGCGCGCTCGCTCCGGTGGATGCGGCAATCGCAAACTGGAAAGGTTTCCTGTCGATCCGACATAGCTATTTCCAGCTCGATGCCACGTTCAAGGCGTTCGAAAATCCGATCGAACCGATGGAATTGCCACCACCGCACACACAACTGACCGTCGAGAGCCTGACAGTTGCTCCGCCCGGTATGCCAAAGCCAACCGTGGTCGACGTAAGCTTTCGCCTGACCAGCGGTGCAGGCATGGCCATTGTCGGCCCAAGCGGCTCAGGCAAGACAACACTAGTACGGGCGTTGGTTGGAGCCTGGAATCCGCTTTGTGGCAAAGTCCGGCTGGACGGGGCCTCGCTCGATCAATGGAACCCGCGCTCGCTTGGATCCCACATCGGTTATCTTCCGCAGGACGTTGAACTTTTTGACGGAACGGTCGCTGACAACATTTCGAGATTTGGCGGCAAGAGCGACCCCAAGGGTGTGCTAGCCGCCGCCAAGGCCGCGGGCGTGTATTCATTGATCATGAATTTGCCGAACGGTTTCCAAACGCGCATCGGCGTTGGAGGCAGAGCCTTGTCGGCTGGTCAAAGGCAATTAATTGGTCTGGCCAGGGCACTTTATGGCGATCCGTTCCTTGTCATTCTAGATGAGCCGAACTCAAACCTGGATGTCGAAGGCGACGCCGCGCTTGCCGGCGCAATTCTGGCGGTGCGAAAGCGTGGGGGCATCGTCATCGTAGTTGCGCATCGTCCGTCCGCTCTCACGAACATTGATCAAATTCTGGTGCTGGCAAACGGTACGGTGCGCACGTTCGGCTCTCGCGAAGAGGTGTTGGCGAGCATAGTGCGACAACCTCCTTCCTCAACGAACCGTCCGTCCCCGGTTATGCCCATGCAAGGTGTGAGCGGGCATGCGTGAAGTGCTTCCTCGCGTGGTAGGTCTCCTCCCATCCTCCATCCTATTTGATGCCGGCCCGCGCTCGGCTGGCAACAAGGGGTCAACACCACCTGGCAACCTCGGACCCAGCCTGGCGCTGGGGTTGACAGTGACTTGCCTGTTGGTCTTCGGCGGTGGTTTGTGGCTCGGTTTGACCAAGATAGCAGGTGCCGTAGTCGCTCCAGCAACCGTGGTCGTCGAAGGCGACACCAAAAAGGTGCAGCATCCGACGGGTGGCACCATCAGCGGGATTTATGCGCAAGACGGTGATCATGTGCGAGCAGGCGACGTGTTGGTGCGGCTGGACGACACGCTGGCTCGGGCAAATCTCAAGATTATCAGCGAGGATTTGAACCGCGTGACGGTGCGGCTTGCTCGACTGGACGCCGAACGTCAGGGGCTGTCGAAAATGCCGATTCCGAGCGGTCTACAGGCGGACATGGGCAATCCGGATGTGGTGGCGTTGGTCGATGGCGAGCGCACTTTGCTTGAAACGCGCACATCCGAATTGACTGGTGAGAAGACGCTTCTTCGAAGTCAGACCGAGCAGATTGAACGTCAGCTCGAAGGCCTAAAGGCCCAGCAGGCCGCGATGGACGAATTGGCCGCCTTGCTCGGCCGCGATCTTACCGATGTGGATACCCTCTATTCCAAGAAACTGGTCTCGAAAGAGAGGCTGAGCAACGTCAGGCTAGATGCGACAAGGGCCAAAGGAGAGTCTGGGCGGCTGGCGGCAGCCGTTGCAGAAGCGCAGGTAAAGATCACGGAGACCGAATTGCAGGTCCTGCAACTCGACGAACAAAGACGCAGCGAAGTAACCAAAGAGTTGCGTGAAACAGAGGCCAGTCGAACCGAACTCGATGAGCGCAAGATTGTGGCGCAGGACGAGTTGACCAAAACCGAGATCCGCGCGCCCCAATCGGGCACGATACAGCAATCCACTGTCCATACCATTGGCGGCGTGATCGCTCCGGGGGAGCTGCTGATGACCATTGTCCCCGACGCGGACAACCTTGTCGTTGACGCTCACGTTCCCCCATCGCGGATAGACGACATTCGGTCCGGACAATCAGTCTCTATACGTTTTCCGGCGTTCGATGCCAGCACCACACCGGCATGCCGTGGCAATGTGAAGTGGATTTCTGCAGACCAGATCAAGGATCAGCAGCACCAACTCTCCTATTTCTCGGCCCGCATCAGCGTTCAAGACAGGACCGATTGCCTCACGGACGCAAGGGGGCTGAGGCCAGGCATGCCAGCCGAGGTTCACATAAGCACGGGCCTGCGAAGCGTCTGGTCCTACCTTGTGAAGCCACTCACCGATCAGATGTCACACGCTTTTCGGTAACGTGCCGCGGGCAACCAGCTTAGGGGGCAAGCCGAGTGTTGGCCTCGCCCTAACGTCTCAAACCGTAAAAACTCAAGGCAGCTAAGACTACGACACCAGTCCGACAATGTAGATGATGCTATCGATATGATCTCTCTTGCCGGAGAGAGACAAACGTAAACTTGTAGTCGCTCCGCATCATGTCAGCTCCGGCGTCCTTCATTCGGATGGCATTCGGTTTAGCAAACACTGATATAATAGGGTCAGCCGGCGGCCCCGTATCTAGTCCGTGCCCCCGCCGGTCAGACCCGGCTCGTGGGCTCCCCCGCTTTCGAGCCGGGCCGCCCGACCCAGCATAACGCAATAATTCAGGCGTTTCAGTCAATTTGCCCTTGCACACTCCCCCAAATGCGGACGCGTTTTGCTGGCGGGCACACGCCAGAGTTCGCTAACGCGTTGCCCGCGGGGATATTTCCACCATAAAGCGGCAGTGACTTGAGAACAGCGGCTGCGGTTGTTGTTGGCCTACCCAAAAAACAGGTTATGGACAAAACACGGCTACCACCAGCCAGACTGCGGCACAGGGGATTGGGCCGGTTCATCAGAACAGATGAAGACGACAAGCGGACGCGTGCAAATACTGCCGACATGGAGAATTCCACTACGCCCCTCACCGGCCTTTATCGATGCCCAGGGCTCCCACCATTTATCTGCGTGATGAATGGCCCCAAGGGGAGCTATATGACACGGGATCTGTACACAGAAGCTGGATACAAGCCTGATTTCGATGCGCTGCCATGGGAGTCGGAATATAGAGCCTCCCGAAAACCTTAAACAATTACCACGTCCGTGCTTGGAAAGTCGTGGTTGAACTCGACCATTTCGAGCACGACGTCATACGGCACCTTTGCCTAGGCGAGCAGCACGTTCATGTGGCCGGGAAGTCGGCCAGCCACCGGATGGATGGCGAAAAGGACGGTCTTGGCGGCGCCAATTTCACCTGGTTGGCCTATGAAGCCAGATATGCAGTTGGCACCGCCAGCCACTGTGGCTTCCGGCCCATGGCGGCTGAGAGTTTCGACGCTATCGGCCGGCTCGGCGTTGACAGACACATCGGGTAAAAACAGATCGCCGGCGATGCTCCGTATCCGGAGACCATCCCGCAGCGTCGCTGCAAGTTGCGCGCCGCGAGCGACGACGCTGACGTCGCCGCCCGCTTGTATGAGCCTTGCGCCGACATAGCCACCCCTGCCGCCTGCCCCGGTCGCGCACGAACGTCTTATAACCTACGCCAAAGCGCCCGTATCAGCGTCGGACACGGAGAATGCTTTCTATGAGATCTCTCTCGCGGAAAGGCTTGTTCACCAACGGCACATCCGGTGGACGGTTGGAAAGCGCGTCGGCGTCGGCATAGCCAGTAATTATCACCGCCGGCCAGTCGGAGCGCAAATTGCGCGCGAAGCGAATGACCTCCACCCCAGAGACGAGGGGCATTGCGAAATCGGTGACAATGACATCGAAGTCATGCGGCGCGCGCTCAATGATTGCCAGCGCTTCGGCACCCCCGGCGGCACAGGTTACTGCAAAGCCGTGTTGCCGCAATGATTCGGCAGTTAGCTGCCGCAAACCGCTACTGTCATCGATCAGCAGAAGGGAGGGAAGAGCTTTCCCTCCAGTTTCGATAGGAGTTTGGTCACGATCCGGGTCCGTTGCGTTGGCTTGTGGCTCCTGCGCTGAACGGGGGAGCCAAAGTTCCATCGAGGTACCGCGACCAACGATGCTGTCGATGCGCAGCGCTCCACCCGACTGCTTCATGAAACCGTACACGGTGCTGAGACCCAATCCGGTGCCCTTCCCGACCGGCTTTGTGGTGAAGAAGGGTTCGACGACCTTGGTCAGGATTTCCTGCGGGATGCCCCCGCCTGTGTCCTTGACGGTGATGACAACATAATCTCCGGGCTCCAGATCTGCGGATGCTGCCGCAATGCTCCTGTTCTGTGCGCTGACGACTATTGTTCCGCCGGTCGGCATGGCGTCGCGCGCATTGAATACAAGGTTCATCAACGCCAGTTCCAATTGGCCGACGTCCACATGGGCGGGCCAAACGGAGTTGTCGACCATCCATTCAAAGCGGATCAAGCCACCCAGTACGGGTGCCACCAGGCCGTTCATCGTATCTTCCAGCGCGGTCAAGCTAACCGCCGCCGGCTTCAGATTCTGGCGCCGCGAAAAGGCGAGCATCCTGGTGACAAGGTCGACGCCCTGTCTCGCGGAATGGCGAGTTAATTCAATGACCTTTTTTGCGCGCTCGTCGAGGGCTACATGGCGTTCGAGCAAACCCAGTCCACTCAGGACCGACGCAAGTAGATTGTTGAAATCATGTGCCAGTCCACCCGTTAGTCTTCCGACTGCGTCGAGGCGCTGTGATTGAAGAAGCTGGTCCTCAAGCGCACGCCGCTCCGTCACGTCAAGCAGTGTGCCCAGGATTTCCGGCCGGCGTCCGTCGCCACCTTTCGACAGGATGCCCTGGTCAAGGAAGATGCGGTATTTGCCATCGGCGCACAGCCAACGGAACTCGCACGTATAGGAACCCTTTGCCTTCGCCGCCAGCAATGCTTCTGCTACCTTGGGAAGATCGTCCGGATGCACCCGGCTCAGGCCAAACCGGGGATCGGAAGTCAGCCGTTCCGGAGGAAACCCCGTCAGGCGTTCGACGCCTTTGGTCACAAAGCGGGCGGCAAATGGCGGCTCGGCGGCCCTGGCGTGAAAGCATACAGGCAAGGACCCAAGAATGGCTTCCTGCCGCTCCTCGGCAATTCGCAGCGACCGCTCTGCCTCAAGCTTTTGCCTTTCCGCCTGCAAGGCCTTTGCCAATAACGCCTGCTCGGCGGTCGCCTTGCGCTGGATCTCGATCGTCTTTTCGTGCAGCTCGACGAATACTGCCACTTTGGATCGCAGCATGACCGGGTCGAAAGGCTTGAACACATAGTCAACTGCGCCGGCGTCGTATCCGCGCAGCATATGGGCGTCTTCCTTATTGATGGCCGTGAGGAAAATGAGTGGTGTCCGTTTGGACTGTTCGCGCTGGCGGATCAAAGCGGCTGTCTCGTACCCGTCGAGACCTGGCATCAGCACATCCAGCAAGATAACGGCGAAATCCTCCTTTAGCAGGCGGCGCAGCGCCTCCTCGCCGGATTGCACCGTAACCACTTCCGCAATTGGCGTGAGAACTTCATCAATGGCCAGCAGATTCCTCTCGTCGTCATCGACGGCAAGAATCCGCGCCTTCGACGGGGGAGCCGCCAACTGCACGATCTCAAGTTTCTTCGAACGAATCCGCGACGACTTTTGCACCGGGCACCCGTCAGTTTATTGATACGAGCAGATTTTGGTGCGCCACCGTCCTGGTCCGAGAGCGACCGATCCAAACGCGCAGGAGTGCCAGCAACAAGTCGAGATCAACAGGCTTGGCAATGTAGTCGGAGGCACCGGCCTCCAGGCACTTCTGCCTATCGCCTTTCATTGCCTTGGCCGTCACCGAGATCAGCGGGATGTGAGCGATGGCCGGTGTGCTGCGTATCCTCCTCATCGTCTCATAGCCGTCCATCTCCGGCATCATGATGTCGATCAAGGCGGCGTCGACGTCGGGGTTCTGTTCCAGCAGGGCAATGCCATCGCGTCCACGTTCGGCGTGGAGGACCTCGATGTCGTAAGTCTCCAGGACGCTTGTGAGTGAATAGATGTTCCGGATATCGTCGTCGACGATCAGGACTTTTGCGCCGGCAATACTGGATTTGTCGTCGGCGTGCCCCTCCCCTGCCCCGCTGCCTTCCCGCAATCCTCCAGGAAGGGTCGCAGAGATGTGTAAGGCCAGTTGAGCAAAATTCTCGGCTCGCGGGACATCGTTCCAAGCTGGGTTAAGCGCCAACACCTGTTCAATCGCGTCGGAGTGGGGGGCAAAGAACAGAAGCGGCGGCAGACCCTCGGAAAACTGTTTCGTAAGCTCGTCGAGGGCCTGCGCATTGTCCTTGGCGGACCTTCCAAGACCGACGATGACGGCATCAAATGAAGCGAGCTCAATATCGTCGGCGGCAGTTGCGCGACTAATGGCAGTGACCGAGGTGACCCCGTCTCTGATCGTCTCGACCAGGGAAAGGCGCCGTTCGGAATCGGAATTGACCACGAGGACCCTTCGCTGGACCCGTAGCTTCCTGGAATGAATTCCCTCGAACACCGTCATCAGCTCATCGGACGATACGGGCTTTGTGGAGACGCTCGCTGCGCCTTTGCGAGACAGGTCTTCGAGGTCTTCCGCGCCGGAAATCACGTGAACCGGGATGCCTGTCGTCTTCGGATCGTGGCGCAGCAAGTCGAACAGAACCCATCCGTCGATGTCGGCAAGACCCAGATCCAGCGTAATCGCATCGGGAACGAGCTTACGTGCCAAAGCCAAGGTCCCGGAACCCGCGGTCGACAATACGCCCTTCAGTCCAGCAGATCGCGCCAGGCCAAGCAGGAGACCGGCGAAGGTCGGATCGTCCTCGACAATCAGGACGACCCGGTCTTCCGCCGAGATGGCATCGCGATCGTCCAACAATTCCGCCGACGGCAGACCGCTCGGAGTTGCCATCGTGGCAATTGCCTCGGTGGCTGGAAGTAATTCCGGCTGGGCCAGCGCGGAAACGCTTGGACCGTCCATTGGGATGATGAGCGTAAATGTCGACCCCTTTCCAGGGACACTTTCAACCCGCAACTCGCCGCCAAGCAGACGCGCAATCTCGCGGCTGATCGAGAGGCCGAGACCGGTTCCTCCATATTTGCGGCTGGTCGTGCCGTCGGCTTGCTGAAACGCCTCGAAGATCAGCTTCTGCTTGTCCTGCGGGATGCCGATCCCGGTGTCTGTCACGGCAATGGCAAGTGCTCTAACCGGCTGTTTTGCGCCATTACCGCGCCCGGTCTTTTCGAGAAGGAATTTTAGGCTGACCTGGCCCTCGGACGTAAACTTGAAGGCATTCGAAAGCAGATTGAGAACGATTTGCTGCAGGCGCTTTTCGTCGGTGCGTACAGTCTCCGGAAGAGCCGGATCGACATCGATTGCAAAGCCAAGCCCTTTGTCCGCCGCCAGCTGACGAAACGTTCGCTCCATATGTTGGCGCAGATGCGCAATGGGCATATCGTTGATGTCGATCGAGACGGTGCCAGACTCGATCTTCGACAAATCGAGGATGTCGTTGATAAGGCTGAGAAGGTCGGTCCCCGCCGAATTGATAGTACGCGCAAACTCGACCTGCTTGTCGTTTAGATTGCCTTGCTGGTTCGTAGCGAGCAGGTTCGACAGGATGAGCAACGAATTCAGCGGGGTTCTGAGTTCATGGCTCATATTGGCAAGGAACTCGGACTTGTATTTGGAAGTGAGCGCCAACTGCTCGGCTTTCTCCTCCAACGCCCGACGCGCCATTTCAATCTCGAGGTTCTTGTTTTCGACCTGCTTCTTTTCGTTCTCCAGAAGCTGAGCCTTCTCCTGCAGCTCCTCGTTTGTGGCGTGCAGCTCCTCCTGCTTCTTGGTCAGTTCGGTCTGGCGGGCCTGCAACTCGGACGTCAGCAATTGCGACTGCTTGAGCAGGCCTTCAGTTCGCATCGTTGCCGCTATGGTGTTGAGGACGATGCCGACGGATTCCATCAGCTGATTGAGAAATGACTGGTGCGTGTCGCGGAACTCGCTGAAGGATGCGAGCTCGATGACCGCCTTGACTTCATCTTCAAACAAAGCCGGGAGAATAATGACATTCGCTGGCGAGGCGCTTCCAAGGCCGGACGTCACACGCAGGAAATCTGGCGGGACATTGTCAAGCATGATGGCACGCTTGTCGGCGGCACTTTGGCCGACGAGGCCTTCCCGAAGATCAAGCCGTTGCTTGATGGCCGCCTTGCTCTCGGCGCCATAGGACGCCGCGAGTTCCAGATAGGATTCCTCCTCATCGCGGTTGGTCACATAAAACACGCCATATTGAGCGTTCACGAGGGGAGCGAGCTCAGACATGATTAGACGTGACACGGTGGCTAGATCGCGCTCGCCTTGCAGCATTCGCGAGAAGCGAGCGAGATTGGTCTTCAGCCAATCCTGCTCCGCGTTTTTCAACGTCTGATCCTTAAGGTTGCGGATCATCTCGTTGATATTGTCCTTCAATGCAGCGACCTCTCCGGAAGCCTCGACGCTGATCGAGCGCGTCAGGTCGCCCTTCGTCACCGCCGTGGAGACCTCGGCGATTGCGCGGACCTGAGTGGTCAGATTGGCCGCCAATTGATTGACGTTATCCGTAAGGTCGCGCCAAAGACCGGCTGCGCCCGGCACGCGTGCCTGGCCTCCCAGCTTGCCCTCGATGCCGACTTCGCGCGCAACGTTGGTGACCTGGTCGGCAAAGGTAGCGAGGGTCTCGATCATCCCGTTGATGGTGTCCGCGAGCGACGCGATTTCACCTTTGGCGTCCACCGTGAGCTTGCGCTTGAGATTGCCCTGAGCGACGGCAGTCACCACATCGGCGATGCCGCGCACCTGGTTGGTGAGGTTTGTCGCCATCAGGTTGACGTTGTCGGTCAGATCCTTCCAGGTGCCGGCGACACCTCGCACCTCGGCCTGACCTCCAAGCTTGCCCTCCGTGCCCACCTCGCGCGCCACACGCGTGACCTCGCCGGCGAAGGAGTTCAATTGGTCGACCATGGTGTTGATGGTCGACTTGAGCTCAAGGATTTCGCCCTTTACGTCGACCGTGATTTTCTTCGAGAGATCGCCGCGCGCGACCGCAGTCGTCACCTCGGCAATGTTGCGAACCTGACCGGTAAGATTCTCGGCCATAGAGTTCACGTTGTCGGTCAAATCCTTCCAGGTGCCGGCGACACCTCGCACCTGGGCCTGGCCTCCCAGCTTGCCCTCGGTGCCGACTTCGCGCGCCACGCGCGTCACCTCGCCCGCGAAGGAGTTCAGCTGGTCGACCATGGTGTTGATGGTCGACTTGAGTTCAAGGATTTCGCCCTTCACGTCGACCGTTATTTTCTTCGAAAGGTCGCCCAGCGCCACTGCGGTGGTTACTTCCGCGATGTTGCGCACTTGGCCAGTCAGATTGGCGGCCATCGCATTCACGTTATCGGTCAGGTCTTTCCACGTGCCCGCCACACCTCGGACCTGGGCCTGGCCGCCGAGCTTGCCATCAGATCCGACCTCGCGCGCCACGCGCGTCACTTCCGAGGCAAAGGAATTCAGCTGATCAACCATCGTGTTGATGACGTCCTTGATCTGCAGAATCTCTCCCAAGGCATCGACCGTAATCTTCTGGGTAAGGTCGCCGGTGGCGATCGCGGTTGCCACTTTCGACACGTCACGCAACTGCACGGTCAGATTGCCGGCCATGGCGTTGACGTTGTCGGTCAAATCTTTCCATGTTCCGCCGACGCCTTCGACATGGGCCTGGCCGCCAAGCTTGCCTTCCGAACCGACTTCACGGGCGACGCGCGTGACCTCGGAGGCGAAGGAGTTTAACTGGTCAACCATCGTGTTGACGGTATCCTTGAGCTCCAGGATTTCGCCTTTGACGTCGACGGTGATCTTTTTGGAAAGGTCGCCCCGGGCGACGGCCGTTGTCACCTCAGCGATGTTGCGAACCTGGCCGGTGAGATTGGCCGCCATAAGATTGACGTTGTCGGTAAGGTCCTTCCAAGTGCCGCCTACTCCCCTCACCTCGGCTTGACCGCCGAGCTTGCCTTCCGTCCCCACCTCGCGCGCCACGCGTGTGACTTCCGAAGCAAAAGAATTCAACTGGTCGACCATCGTGTTGATGGTATCTTTGAGTTCAAGGATTTCCCCCTGCACGGCGACCGTGATCTTTTTTGACAGATCGCCAGAGGCAACCGCTGTTGTGACCTCGGCGATGTTGCGAACTTGCCCGGTCAGATTCTCGGCCATTGAATTGACGTTGTCGGTGAGGTCCTTCCATGTGCCGGCTACGCCGCGAACTTGTGCCTGCCCCCCAAGCTTGCCCTCGGTCCCAACTTCGCGCGCCACGCGGGTGACCTCTGAAGCGAACGAGTTCAGCTGATCTACCATCGTGTTGATGGTGTTCTTCAGCTCAAGGATCTCGCCCTTCACGTCGACGGTGATCTTCTTCGACAGGTCACCCAACGCCACTGCCGTGGTCACCTCCGCGATGTTGCGGACCTGGCCGGTCAGATTTTCCGCCATTGAGTTCACATTGTCGGTTAGATCTTTCCATGTGCCGCCAACGCCCTCGACACGTGCCTGGCCGCCAAGCTTGCCTTCAGTGCCGACCTCACGCGCGACGCGCGTCACTTCCGAAGCAAATGAATTCAGCTGATCGACCATCGTGTTGATGGTGTTCTTGAGCTCGAGGATCTCGCCTTTCACATCGACCGTGATCTTCTTGGATAGATCCCCTGAGGCGACAGCTGTGGTGACTTCAGCGATGTTGCGCACCTGGCCCGTGAGATTGGTGGCCATGGCGTTGACGTTGTCGGTCAAATCCTTCCAGGTGCCAGCCACGCCCTTCACCCGCGCCTGCCCGCCGAGCTTACCTTCCGTCCCCACCTCGCGCGCGACTCGCGTGACCTCGGAGGCAAAAGACGCCAGTTGCCCCACCATCGTGTTGACGATCTTGCCGATACGCAGGAACTCGCCGCGCAGAGGTCGCCCGTCAATCTCGACCATCATTGTTTGGGAAAGATCACCTTTCGCCACAGCACCGATGACGCGAGCCACTTCGGCGGTCGGTTGCACCATGTCCTCGATAAGGTCGTTTACGGACCTGACACTCGACTCCCAACTTCCGGTGGCATTGCGAACGTGCCCACGCTCGCCAATCCTGCCATCCTTGCCAACGACCCGGCTGAGCCGTTCAAACTCACGGGTCACCTGATCATTGAGTTCGACGATCTGGTTGAAGGCATCGGCGATATCCGAATCCAAACCGTCGTAGACGTTGTCTATCCGAACGGAAAAATCACCGCGCCTGAAGGCTTTCAATGCATTGAGAATTTGACGACGGTCGAGTTGCGCTCTTGATGCCTGCACACTCACAGTGCCACTCCCAAGCCAGCGGTTTTGTGAAATTGCGGATACTAGATTAACGAAGCCCCGTGCGGTGGCAGGGTAAAATCCACCGCAAGCCCGACAACGTGGAACCAGCCAGATGGTTCCGCGGATCCCGTCCTCCCGCCAAATCTCATTGTTGCCGATGCGGAATTCCCTCGGGCCGGGCGAGATCGTCCTTATGTCCAAAGGCCAGAGGGCCACGAGCTTCTCGCACGAGACGGCTCACGTCGCGGGGGTTGCTCCTGGAGACTTGCGTCAAAAAACACCCACAACGAACGAAGTCAAAATTCTGGGCGGGCTGGGATTTGATCTCGGAGTGGTCGACGAGAAGCACGCGCCATTTGATCGGCGTCACGATCGACAATCTGCTCCTCGTCGCGCGCGGCCAATAGCGCGGTCATTGTCCGGGTTGCAGAAGCGACTCTGCGCACTGTTGCGGCTTCATGTGGCGATCGGGCCATAGGCGCGGCGGGCATAAAGCGGGGGCATGGGACTTGGCGGATCTGGCCGGGATTGCCGAGACGAGACTAGGTCAGGTCAGGTGGCGTGATCGTTGTCGCAGATCTTGAATTGCCAGCTGTCATTGTCGGTCTCGATGGTGTCGCAGTGATGGGTCCAATCGGTCGAGCAGCCGACATTCTTCACAGGCAGTGCTTAACGTCAGGGAGCAGTCGTGCCGCCGCGTTTAGAAGACCCGTGCGCTGGTTCGTAGTGGATCGGCGGCAGCAACATTCGCCCGCAGCTTTGGGGCCGAAATCGGACTGTCTGCCATCGGGAAGAAGTTGCTTGCGAGGTGACTTTGTTGCCGCCACTGAAAATGGCTTTTCGACGGGCTACGCGAACGCCACCTGCGCCGTTGCGGGATTCCTGCCGCTCTGGCCAGTGGCGAATGATCGGCGGCTTGTCCGTAGGCCCTTTCACCAAGTTCAATGCGGCTCATCATCGTCGGAAGCATCTGCAGCGGCCCGGCCGCGAGCAGAGAGATGCGCGACCGGCAGGCGCCAGCCGTATCTGATGGCCATGAAGCGGAGACAAAAGCACAAAACACCTCCAGTCAGAGCCGAGATGCCGTAGGAGACACCGATCATGTCGCCGCCGACGACGATCGCGGCGCCGGCCAGAGCTGCGACGGCATAGAGATCAGAACGCAGCACCTGTGGGATTTCCACGAGAAGGGACGTCCCGCGTCATGCCGCCGCCTATTCCGGTCAACATACCCAAAAGCGCCGCCATCACCGGGCTCAGTCCTAACTCGATCGCCTTTTGCGCACCGGCGACCGCGAAGAACGAAAGACCCACCGCATCGAACAGCAGTACGGGACTACGTAGCCTGTCGACGCCCGCATACCAGAAGAAGCTGACGACACCGGCCACAACTGAAACCAGCAGATACCGGCCATCGATCAATGCGGCCGGAGGAACGGCACCGATCAGCACGTCGCGGGCGATCCCGCCGAGATTTCCCGTCACGAAAGACAGAACGAGGATGCCAAAAATGTCGAGCCGACGATTGATCGCGGCAACGGCCCCGCTGATAGCAAAAACGAAGGTCCCGCCCAGGTCGAGAATATGCACTAAGGTTTGAATGGTGATCATAACGGGCCCGCCGCTCAAGCTTAATGCATCAGCGCCACGCAGAAATGGCTTTCGGAAGATCCTGAGGCGCCCTCAGACGGCCGATCGGCCGGACAATCACAACAACGTGGCCGAGGCTCCGCAGACGGACTCGATTCAAGGACTCAGTTCCCCTTCGCGCCGAGCCATGCCAGTGCGCCGACGACCAGCGCCTCGATGCCTGTTTCCAGCGTGGGATGCAGGACCGGTGCGAATTTCGGGCTGTGATTGACCGGCAATTCGTTCAACCTGCCCTGCGCCTTGGCCTTGGCATAGACCTTGGGGTCGTTGCCGCCCACGAACCAGAACACCGACGGCACCTGCCATGCAGTCCCGAAGCAGCCGAAGTCCTCGCTCGCCGGGGCTGGTCCGGTGTGCTTTACCCGCTCGGGCGAAAAGTAGCCGCGGAACGCCTCGGCGATGTGGTTACTGGCGGTTTCGTCGTTCACGTTGAGCGGGTAACGGTAGAGCGGTGTGATCTCCGGCTTACGCGGAGCGCCGGAGGCTTCGGCCTCGGCGTTGACGATCCGCTCGATCACGGCAAGGACGTGCTTGCGCACGCTCGCGTCGAATGTGCGCACGTTGAGCTTGATGACGGCGTCGTCGGGGATGACATTCTCCTTCGTGCCGGCCTGCAGCACGCCGACCGTGATCACCGCGGCGTCGGTTGCGGCCACCTCACGGGACACGATCGTCTGGAGCCGCAGTACGGCGGATGCCGCCATGACCACAGGATCGACGCTGGCTTGAGGCATCGAGCCATGCGCGCCTCGTCCGAACAGCCGGATTTGCAGGCTGTCGGCCGCCGAAGTGATCGGTCCCGCGCTGCCAGCTACGGTCCCTGCAGGACCGACCATGACATGCTGGCCGAGCACGACGTCAGGCATCGGGAACCGCTTCAGGAGGCCGTCGTCAATCATGGCCTGGGCTCCCTGCGCGGTTTCCTCCCCCGGCTGGAAGACGACCATCAACGTGCCATTCCAGGCATCACGCGCCTGCGACAGAAGCGTCGCGGCACCCACCAGCCAGGCGACATGCATGTCGTGGCCGCACATATGCCCTACCGGAACGGTGTTTCCTTCAGCGTCCGTTGCCGTGACCTTGCTGGCGTACGGCAGACCTGTGCTCTCGGCGATCGGCAATGCATCCATGTCAGCGCGAAGCATGACCGTCGGCCCCTCGCCATTGCGAAGCAGTCCCACCACACCCGTCTTGCCCACCCCGGTGGTCACCTCGTAACCGGATTTCTTCAGCCTGTCGGCCGCAATGCCCGCGGTGCGCGTCTCCTGCATCGACAGTTCGGGATGGGCGTGGATGTCCTTGTAGAGCGCCTCAATTTCGGGCAGCAGCCCGGTCAGGCCCCGCAGCAGCGCGGACGCACCTTTTGCATGGATTTGTGCCATGACCACCTCCCCTGTCTCTCGTCTAAGACAGCTTGCCAACGGCTGGGAAGACTGGGCGGCCGTGCCGCCAGCAACCTCCGGCCCCTTTGGTCCGATTGACAGGCAACAGGCACACTAGTCGTTCCTTGGCCGCCGCAGCAATGCCCATTCATGCGATCAACTGATCGTGACCCTGACCGCATCGGCGTCCTCGATCCGCGCTTGCTGGGCCCCCCGACCGCGATCTCGCCCGCTGGCAGAGGCGCCATGGGCTAACTCGAGGCCATGGATCACGGGGAGCGAAACGACGCCGTGGCGGCCGCAAGCAGGCGATCGGGACCAGGGCGCCGATGCTGGTGCCGCTGCGGCCCGACGAGCGCTGGTCGCTCGACTTGGTATCGGACCAGCCCGCCGACGGGCGCCGCTTCCGCATCCTGGCCGTCGTCGACGACTGCACGAGAGAGTGCCTGGCACTCATCGTTGATACGTCTCTCTCGGGGTATCTGGGTTGAGGCCGAAAACCTGGAGCCAGAAATCGAACGGACTGTTTTGAGATGAATTGGCGATACCGGTCGCTGACTGAGGCGTGAATTGTGGAGCCCGAACGACACCCCAGGGGACTTCGTTTCTTGGCACTATCGGCCACCTGAACCCCAATCCACGATTGCTCGTGGGCCAAATCGGCATGAAGGGCTGCGGAACAATTCGCTTCTCCCACCCTTTCTCCCGCAGTCCATTGCCTTAGGGAGATACACGATGAAGACTTTGGCCGATATTTTCGAGCACACACTTCGAGACATGTATTTTGCAGAGAATGCGATCACCAAGGCGCTACCGAAGGTGGCCAAGGCAGCCAAGGATGCGAAGCTGAAGAAGGCCGCTGAGGACCATCTCGAGGAAACCAAAGGCCAAATTGAGAAGCTTGACAAAGTGTTCAGGTCGATCGGCAAAAAGGCCTCTGGCGAAAAGTGCGATGCGATTGAGGGCATCATCAAAGAAGCCGACGGGCTTATGGAAGAAGCATCAGGAACGGCACTCGACGCTGGACTGCTAGCTGCCTGCCAGGCAGTCGAACACTATGAAATATCTCGGTACGGCTCTCTAAGAGAGTGGGCAAAGGACCTTGGGCATGACGAGGCGCACAAGCTGCTTAGCGAGATCCTTGACCAAGAGAAGGCCACCAACAACAAACTCACGAACCTCGCAGTCACTTCGATTAACAAGCCAAATTGAGACTCACCTAAACCAAACGGGTGACGGATGCTGACGGCGCTCAAGGATGAGCGAAGACCCACGCGGTTTCACGCTCGCGTTTCTAGCGGGGTCGTCTTCGCCGCGACATCCATGGCCCACCGCGGGGCAGTATGTTCGGGTCGTGAAGCCCTGGCGTCGCGCCAGCGGGAAAGGTTGGGCCTAGCCCGCCGGCTAGGCCGTCGCCTGTTCCATCATGACCGAAGGCGTTGCAGAGGCGTCCATCCACATCGCGCCTAAGGCATGGCCATCCGGATCAGCCAGATCGCGGGTGTACATGAACCCATGATCTTCGACTGGATTGATGTCGGCTGTGCCGCCGTTTGCGGCAGCCGCAGCGGCCATCGCATCGACGGCTTCGCGACTGTCGAGACACAACGCCAACATCACCTCGCTGGACGTTGATGGCGGGATTGGACGTGTGGTCATCGTTTGCCATGTGTCACGGCTGAGCAGCATGAAGTTGATTTCATCGCTCCATACCATGCCGGCAGTTGTCTCGCCGGTAAATTTGGGATTGTTCTTAAACCCGAGAGATTCATAAAAAGCCCTCGATGCCCCCACGTCGGTCACCGGCAAGCTCACAAAAATCTTCCTGGTCATAGATCGTTCCTTTCGTATCAGATGCAAGTTAGACCAGTGGCGTCTTATTGAAGACGGATGACCGCCTTCAAATCCGACATGGCATCGCAATTTTTGATCGCTCGCTCAGCGACATTTGGGTTCTCTTGACGCCCGCGGGCTCCAACGGCGGCTACCGCAGGATGCTCATGCCTGGACGCTTGCGGTAAAACTCCGAAGCAGCCGACTGTACAGATTCAGCCCGCAACTTGCGGTAATGACCTATTTTGTCGATCGCAAACGCTTAGCCGCGCCGCCGACGGCGTTGCGGAAGGCAGCATCGAAGTTTACGCCCGCTATTTCCCAGCTCGGGTTGTGATCGCTCAATGGCAGGCGCCAAATCGCATGCCAGCCGTGCTCGCTGGTCTCCCAGTCGAGTTGACCGACCAGGATCGCGTCAGCCCCAAGTTTGGCTTTCAGGTCGGCCAACGCCTCTTGAGATATCGTATCGATCCTTTCCGGCGCGATCGCTGACAGATCGGTCTGCCTGGCGAAGACGATAGGTATCGCGAAGCGCGCTGAAGCATCTTGAAAGCTTGAGCGCAGGTCAGAGCCGTGGGTGCCATCGGCTACCAGCAGATAGCTGCGCGCCATATCGGTGACTTTGAGGACGATCGCCAGCCTCGGGCGCGCGCCCAGCCACGGCTTTTCGCCCATCGCCGCCATCGCATCGTTCATCCGCTTCCGGTCAAATTGGAAGGTCAGATCGAAAGGGCGATCGCGCGTGCCTTGCTCGTCATGAATTGGAATGCCGAACATACGGTCGTGATAAGTGTAGGACCAGACCATCGCACGCGACCCGATCGCCAGCGAAGCAAAGAGCGGGTTCTGCCCGATGTCGGGATCGCCGGTCAGCTTTTGCGCCGCAAGGTCGAAGCCTTGCTGAATGGCGGGAACTCGCGTCTCCTCGCGATCGCCGGTGACGATCACGCTCGAGCGGTAGAGCACATCGTCATCCGCGTGCGCCAGGACAGGAACCGCAAGCCACGCCAGCAGCGTCACCAGAGCCTTCTCCATTGATGCTCCCCACACTCTTGAGTAACCTGTTAAGGGGTTACATACTGACGGGATGAAATCAACTGAATTACTCCGGACCTACGTCTCGCCGCTCGGCTCAATGCGCATGCTTGGCGGCGCGCCCGCGCTCGACCTTGCTAACACTGTGCACCGGCGTGATGGGAACGAGGTCGACTTCATTGCGAGTTATGAGGACCTGCTAGCCTTTTGCATTCCCGCCCGGCTGCTGTCGGAAGCAGAAGCGCGCTCTCTCAGGCGGTTGGCGGGAAACCATGAAGGCCTCGCCGGTGATGTGCATGTTCAAGTGCTAACACTGCGCGCCGGCCTCAAATCATGGCTCACGCGCTCGGCGACAAATCTCGTCAGCACCCTAACAGCAAAAAACGCGGCCTTGCGCGATATGCAGGCGGCAATTGCGCAGGCGGGCGGCTCGGCTGGCCTTGGCCAGATCCTAAATCTCTCTTCCGCCTCAGACGCCGAGGCCATTCACCTGCCGCTGCGCCGATCGGCTGCTGCAGCCGCCATGCTTTTGTTGTTTCCGCCGGGGAACGACATCCGGCGTTGCGACGCCGACAATTGCGGCGGTTTCTTCATCAACGAGAGCCGCTCAAAGCCGCGGCGCTGGTGCTCGATGGACGGTTGCGGAAACAGGGCCAAGGCGGCCCGACATCGCTTGGCACATCGTGAATAACTTGGTGCCTCCCTTAAGGCTAAAGATCGCAGGCTGATCGAACTGGGGGCGATACCTGATCGTGTATCGATCGAATGAACGGAAAGATTGTTGAAGACCACTCTGACTGTATCTGTCTCTTCAAGCAGTTGCACTCTATCTCCTGGCTTGTAATGCCGCGCGTCCCGGAGCCTTTTGCCACAGGCCAATCGTTTCGGTCAGGCTGTGAGCGCAACGCCGGGTCGAGAACCAGGCTCGGTGCCCTCATTCCTATGATAGGGCGCAGGACGGGCTGATGCTGCGAATACGACTGTTTCTTGCCTACAGCCTAGGGTGCCTTTCCAGCGGCCACGTTTGCATTGCCTTTAACCTTGTCCTACGTGCTTCCCATGATAAGCTCCTTCTTAATTCCGGCAATCACTCGCAAGAGGATTTTCTCCTCGACAATTGGTTCCGCTTTCATCGAGGAATGAAGGCGAGGGTGGCACCTAAGGCCGCCGCGTATGGCGGCTGACCGGAGCGGCCGCTTTCGGCAGGAATGCCCCCTATCGGCGGCTAATGGCGCCACGGCGACAGCCAACTTGGTCGCCGGAACCGCGAGATAAGGCGCAATCGGAGCGGCAGCATCGGGGCCGTAAGCTGGTCGGCAGCTTTGAGGTATAAGCAGCCAGAAGAAGGGGAGGCACGCCGCTTGCCTATCAGTGACCTGACCTAAGGCAGTCAGGCTCAGGTCGCTCTGTCCGCGACAGTCTTCAGACAGCTGCTATCGGCATTGCAACCAGGACGGAGCCGCCTTCCACCCTCGCAGGATAGGTTCGCAGATTTATGCAGGGCGGCGGGCGCGTGGCCGCGCCGGTGCGGTAGTCGAAGGCGCCAGCATGTTTCGGGCATTCGACCTCGTAATCCATGACTAGCCCATCGGCGATATGGACGGCCTCATGCGTGCACAGGCCGTCAGTGCAGAACACCTCGTCGTCGGGCGAGCGGAAGACGGCGTAGGTCCGGCCCTCATGGTCGAAACGTCGGGCACCCTCCTGTTCGATGTCATCGAGGCCGCATGCCCTGATCCAATTGGTCATTTTTTTCCCATCCGTCAAATTCGATCGCGGCGCAGCTCCGAATAGCCTTCACAGCCGCCCGGAGCCCCGCACGCGGCTGTGTGTGCAGATGTCATTTGATGGCCTCCGCGTTGGCGCGTGCCTTCTTCTTCTCGTAGCGGGCCTGCATGCGGGCCTCGCCTTCCTTGCTGCCGTCGTGGAAGGTGCCAAACCAGCGGTCGAACGGAATCAAGCCGTCGCCGTAGTTCACCTCGAAATATCTGTGGTGGAGATAATGGATATAGGCGTGGCTATCGACGCCGGCGCCTTCGGTAAGCTCGATCTTGTCGAATCCGACATGACCGGGAATGGCGCCGAAGCCGGCATAATGGAGCTGGTAGAGCGCCAGGAGCGGGTTCGACGGGATGATCAGGTGCCAGAAAGCGACGCCGAGATAGCCGAGCTGTTCCACCGGGTGCATCGACAGCGACGACCAGGGGGACGGGTTGACCGAATTGTGGTGCACCGAATGCACCCATTTGTAGAGGGGGCCCCAATGGATCGCACGGTGCAGCAGGAAGAAATGCGTCTCGTGGATGATCGGCACCACCAGCGCCAGGCAGAAAAGGTAGACCGGATGCTCTGCGAAGGTCAGCCACGGCACGTAGCCATTGGCGTAAGCGTAGAGGATCGCCACCTCGACCGCAGTCCAGATCGGCATGCCGCTGCCGAAGGTCCGCAGCATGTTGTCGATGTTCTGGTTCTCAAAGAAGAAGGCCTTGCTCTTCTGCTCCGACGGCCATTTTCCGTTGTATTTGAATCGGGTACCCTGGGCTCTCAGAATGTAGAGTCGAAGCTCGAAGGCGCCGAAGAAGACGAGCAGCGCCGCGCAGTTGACGAGGAAGAGGCGCAGAATCCAGCCGACAGCGAGCGTCTTCATCACTTCGACGTCGGGCAGCACGAAGCGCCACCAGGCGACGGCCGTGAGCGCGAAGAGCAGATTGTAGGGCAGGAAATAGCTCGGCAGCCATTTCAGTACCGCGAGCGGACGCGGCGGAAAGACGAAGAGCGGCGCGGTGCCGGCCGGTTCGTTCGGAGCCCAGTCACCTCGCTTGTTGCGCGTCCCGTATTGCAGGTCGTCCATGGTAGCCTCACAGAGACTGAGAGAGGGTGAGGAAGCGGTCGTAGGCGGCATCGTCCATGTCCACCTGGTGCTTCGCTTCGGGATAGCTGCCTTCGGCGACATCGCGGCCGAAGGCACGGAAGGCACTGATGCGCTTTTCCTGCAGCTCGGCTTCCAGCGTGACGAAATCGGCATAGCGCTTGGCATGACGCGGATAGTGGCCGGCGTGCGTCCCCAGCACATCGCAGGAGAACAGATACTGCGTGTCGCAAGCGTCGCCGCAGCCCATGCCCATGGTGATCAGCGGGGTGGAGCGGGTGATGTGATCGGCGAGTCGCACCGGCACGACCTCGACCTCGATGCAAGCGGCGCCCGCATTCTCGAGGTCCTTCGCTGCTCGCAGTACGTTGAGCGCTTCCTCGGCGGTGCGGCCGATGGCGCGGAAATTCGTCCAGGTGGCGCGGTTAGGCACCAGGCCGACGTGGCCCGTGACGGGAATCCCTTCCGCAGCCATGGCCTCGATGAAGCGCGGCGAGTGTGATGAATAGACCGCATCGGCGCCGCGCTTCATCATAGCGAAGCCCAGCCGCACCGCCTCCTCAGGCGAGGCGACCGCCCCATGCGGCATGCCGACGGAGAGGAACGCGTAAGGCGCCGCCCGTCGGATGGCTTCCAGATTGTGATCGGGCTCGCAGGAGAGGATGACGATGCCGCAGGCGACCGCGGCGGCAGCCTCGGCCGGCGTGTCGACATGGAGCTGCAGCCACTTTCTGCTGCCTTTGGAGCTCTGCAAATCGTAGGCCGTCACCCGTCTCGCCACCGATGATCCTCCCGTTTCGCGAGGAGATAACACCGAGCCCTGGCGGGCGCCGCTTGTTCCTTGATCAAATCAGATCAAAGGTTCTCGGCGGTGAAGGTGATGAAACGGATCGGGGGATTTTCCACAGGCAGGTCATGCAGGTTGAGCGCGGCGAGCACCAGGTCAATGGCGCGGCGCGCCTGCGCTTCTGGCGCCTGGTCGAGCACGACATCCATCGTGCCCTCGCGCAAGGCCTTGGTGCTGCGCTCGGTGAGTTCATGGCCGACGAAGAAGATATCGCGGCCTCTGCCGTGCTTGCGCAGCACCTTGTTCAGTGCGGTGTTGGCGCCGCCGGCATTGTAGAGGCCGGCAAGGTCCGGCCACCGCTTCAACGCCTCGTGCAACTGCTCGGCATTACGATCGCCATCGTCAAAGCCGAAAAGGGCCGCGACCGGCTCGAAGTCCCGGCCCTCCTCGATCAGGCAATCGAAGAAGCCGCGCACGCGGTCGCGATGCACGCGGTAGATCTGACTATGGCAGATCGCGATCACCTTGCCCGGCCGGCGCTGCATCTTGGCCATGAGCAGCCCGGCCATGCGGCCAGGGGAGCGGATGGTCTGCTTTCAGTAGAACCCTGACAGAAGCGGACCTTCGCATCGGCAAGGAGCAACACTGTACGCGGTCTTAGTAGTATGTCTACTTTTGCCGGAACGCGGTGTGCAAGGACGTCGTCAGCGGTCCCAGAATGTAATCCAGCGCGGTGCGTTCCTCGGTCACGATCATTACCGAGGCCGGCATGCCTGGATAGAGCTGGATCTGCGGCGCGCCGGCGAGTTCCTGCTGATCCACCGCTATGTCGGCGACATAATAGGGAAAGCCGGTCTTGGCGTCGGTCACACGGTCCGCCGAGATGTGGGTGACACGGCCGTGGATGACCGGCGTCGTGCGCTGCTTGTAGGAGGTAAAGCGGATTTCGGCCGTCATGTCGGCGCGGAGGCTGGATATGTCCTCGACCCGAACCTGGGCTTGCACGATCAGCGAATTCCCGGTCGGAACAATGTCGAGGATGGTCTGGCCGGGGGTGACGACCGCGCCGGTCGAGAAGACTGTCAAGTCCATCACTTGGCCGTCATAGGGCGCACGCACTTCGGCGCGGTCGACGGTGGCCTGCGCGGCAAACATCTTTGGCACCAGATCGGCAAGGTTCGACTGCGTGTCGATCAACATGGCCGACAGTTTTGCGCGACGCTCGTTGGTGAGCTGCGCGATCTGGCTTTCGAGCTCGGCCTTGCTCTGACGGTTACCGGCAATCTCACCGAGCGCCTGGTCGATGAGGCCCTGCAAGTCGGAGGCGGAGCGGTCGAGTTCCAGGATGCGCGTGCGCGTCGTCAAGCCGGCCTTCAAAAGCTTGTTCAGACCCGCCTTCTCGTCCACGGTCGACTTGAGTTGTGCGCGATAGGATTCTACGCGCGCCTCCTTGCCCTCGATCTGCTCTTCGAGCTCGGCGATACGCTTTTGCAAGATCTTCGTAGCACCTGCCATCGAGGCGCGCTGGCTCTCAAGGTCGGCGATCTGGTTGGCCATCGCGTCCTGTAGATAGCCCTGGTGCTCGGCAGAAATATCCTTCGGGAAGGCGACCGCCGCGCGCCCATCGAGCTCGGCGCGGATGCGCGCATCCGTTGCGCGCAGCAGCGCATATTGCTGGGAGTAGAGGTTGAACTCCGAACGGGCACGCGTGTCGTCGAGCACGACCAGCACATCGCCAGCCTTGACGGTGTCGCCGTCCTTCACGCGTATCTCCTTCACGGTGCCGCCGTCGAAGTGCTGGACGCTCTTGCGGTTGCCCTCGACCTTCACCATCGCGTCGGCGAGCACGGCGCCGTTGAGCGGCGCGATCGCCGCCCAGCCGCCGAACACGCCGAAGAATGCAACGATGATGAGCAAACCGACCCAGACCGGACCGCGGATCGAGTCCGCGTCGGCGCCCGCGTCCTGGGCGCCGGATAGGGCGCGATATGTGGCGGCGACATCGGTCATTGGGTTGCCACCGCAATCGGGGCGGCGCGCTGGTTGAGCAGCGCGAAAATCTCGTTGCGCATGCCGAAGGCCTCGACTCCACCGTCCCTGAGGAGCAGGATCTTGTCGACATTGGCCAGGGTCGATGGCCTGTGCGAGACGATGATCACGGTGCTGCCGCGGCGCTTGAGTTCCAGTGCGCATTCGGCGAGCGCACGATCGCCATCGGAGTCGAGATTGGAGCTCGGCTCATCGAGCACGATGAGGTTCGGCGTGCCGAAGACGGCACGCGCAAGCGCGATGCGCTGGCGGTAACCGCCCGACAGCACCGCGCCGCCCTCGCCGATCTGCGTCTCGTAGCCCTGCGGCAGGCGGATGATCATCTCATGCACGCCGGCGAGCCGGGCGGCCTCGATCACCTCACGATCGACATCGGTTTTGAAGCGGCCGATATTGGCGGCCACCGTGTCGGAAAACAGCTCGATGTCCTGCGGCAGATAGCCGATATGGTCGCCGAGCGCCTCCTTGCCCCATTGCGTCATGTCAGCGCCATCTAGCCTGACCGTGCCGCGGCTCGGCTGCATGATGCCGGCGAGGTGACGGGCGAGCGTCGACTTGCCAGCTCCGGAGGGACCGACGATGCCGAGGGCCTCGCCTGCCTCGAGCTTGAACGAAACATCGCGCAACAGCACCTTCTGCAAGTTCGGAATGGCGAAGGTGAGCTGTTCCACGGCGATCTGGCCGGCGGGCTTGGGCAGGTTGAACGCACGTTCCCCTTGGGCGCCGCCGTCAAGCAGCTTCTCGACCCTTCCGAGCGCGGCCCGCGCCAGGATGAGGCTGCGCCAGAGCCCGACGATCTGCTCGACCGGCTGCAGGCCCCTGCCCAGAAGCAGGCTTGCCGCGAACATCGAGCCGCCGGTGATCTGCCGATCGATGACCAGATAGGCGCCCAGGCCGAGGATCAGCGACTGCATGGTGAGGCGCAGGAAGCGGATAATTCCGGACATCAGCGCCGCGCGGTCGCTGGCCTGTCCCTGCCGGCGGAGTGCCATGCCGCGGTCGCGCCCCCAGCGGCGGACGAGGCCGTCGATCATGCCCATGGCGCGGATGACTTCCGCATTCCTCAGGCTCATTTCGGTGAAATTGTAGTTGGCGGTGGCGAGGTCGTTGGCCTGCTTCAGTGGCACCCTGACCATATACTCGTTGAACACCGCCATGGCGATGAGGATCAGCGACGAGCCAAGCGCGAAGAAACCCAGCCACGGGTGCAGAAGGAAGATGACCCCGATATAGATGGGCGACCAGGGCAGGTCGAACAGGGCGTGGATGCCGCTGCCGGTGATCACCTGGCGGAAGGTATCGAAATCGCGGATCGGCTGGCTTTGCGAAGCCCCCTGCGACGGGATCTCGACGGAAGCCGCCAGGATCTTGGCCGAAAGCAGCCGATCGAGCCGCGCGCTGGCGCGCGTCAGGATCGCGGCGCGCACGAGGTCGAGGCCGGCCAGCGCCAGGAAGGCAGCCAGCAGCACGAGGGTGAGCATCACCAACGTGGTCTCGCTGCCGCTGGTGACCACCCGGTCGTAGATCTGCAGCATGTAAAGCGGCGATGCGAGGTAGAGCAGGTTGATCGCCAGGCTGAACACCGCCGCAAACAGGAAATAGCGGCGGCAGGCGCGAAGCGCTTCCCTGACAATCTTGGATTTGCTGTCGAGACTCAAAATGCCCAGCGGAGAACCGCCCCCTGTCCAAACTGCGTGCCCGGCACTGATACTACTCCCGATCCTTCAGTCGACCACGCCGCTCACCCGTAAACCTGCTGTAAACCTTAATTCGTAAGCTAAACGCCCGACCGGCGCAGAAACCGGGTGAGCCGCGCGTGGTGCGAGCTCACCCTCTATCCATCACACCGCGAACTCGCTCGTTCCACCGCCGACGCCGGTCAGCGTGAACTCCGCCGGGTTGTAGGTCACGACGGCGTGCCCCTGGCCGTCATCGGCGAGCTTGAAGCCGTTCGCATCGTAGGTGCCGAGTAGGTGCAGCGTGGCATTGTGCGCGCCGTCCGAGACGGTCAACGTGCCGCCGCTGCCATCCTGGCTCGCCTGATAGGCGACCGTCGTTCCGACACCGAACAGGATGTCGTTAAGGTCCAGCTTGTCGTCGTTGGTGATGCCGCTGATCCGTCCGCTGTAGTCGAACGAGTCATCGAGCTCCAGCGTGCCGGCCGCATTCTGTGCGAAGGTGACGTCCGTCGACGAGGCTGCGCCGAATTCCAGCTTCGAGAGGTTGCCGATCGAGGCATCGCCGTCGCCGGTGACTTGGCCGTGGATGACGACATTACCGCCATTGGCCTCGATCATGCCGGAATTCGCAACCCCGCCGGCGACGACCAGGCCACCCGAACCGGTCGCTGCCAGCGTGCCGGAGTTGATGACGACGCTGCCGCCGGTATCGATGACCAAGGCATCGGTGCCCGAGGCGATGATGGTGCCCCTGTTGTCGAGGCCGAGCATCCCATCGCCCAGCTGGCCGGCGCCCGAGATCGTATTGTCGATGTTGACCAGGTTGACGTCCGGACCGGTGCCGGAGATGATATTTGCCGCGCTGTCGGACAGGACAACCTGCCCGCCGCCCTCGAGGGTCACGCCGTGCTGGATGACCTGCAGCAGGGTCTCGTCGCCGGTCGAGTTCAGGGAGATAAGGCCGCTGTTGTTGACGGTGCCGCTCAGCGGCAGCAAGGCGCCGTCACCGAGTGTCATGGTGCCAGGATTGTTGACCACCGGCGTTTGGTCGAAGACGAGATTGCCGGCACCAAGCGCTGAGGAATGCACGCCTTCCAGCGTGATCGACTGCCCGTCGGCGAGTGTGATCACCGCGTTGCCATGAGCATCGTCGGCGATATGCGTCTGCAGGTCGCCAAAGCTTGCCAGCCCGTTGTAGCCGATCAGGTCGATTTGGTCGGCGGCCGCGTCGAAGCTGTACACCGTATCGTTGCCGATCGGCTGCGAGAAGACGAACAGATCGTGCCCGCTGGAGCCGGTAAGCACATCATCGCCCGACCAAGCGAAGATCGGCGATCCCGGAGCATAGGCCTCGACGTTGTCGGCGATTGACATGTTGCCCGTCGTGCCGTCGCCGTTGGCCCAGCTCATCTGAATGTCGAGTACAGCCGCGCCAGCGTAATCGGTTGGAGTCGTGACCGTCAGCTTGTCGACGGCAGTGGTCTGAACTGTCCAGGATCCGTCGGCATTCTGCGTCGCGCCATCGATGCTCCAGCCGGAGGGCATGTCTCTCACAGAGACAGTGACAAGCGCGCCTTCATGCGATGGATCCGAGAGCGCGAGATTGATCGGCTCGCCGGCGGTGCCAGCAGGCTTTGCCACGCTCACAGTTATGGAGTGCGAGATGCTGGTATTCGCGCCATCGCTGACGATGACGTTGATCACGCGCGGTGTTTGGTCATGTGCGCCTGTCTTCGTGTCTGCGTATTGCAGTCCTCGAAGAATAGTCTGGTAGGTGGCGACTGTTGCTGATCCGGTGATTGAAAGAATTCCTGTAGACGCGTCGTAGTTTACCGTCAGCCCGGCAGCAGTCGCGGCAGTGCTTGCGGTCGACGTTAAGGATAACAACTCCTTCGGATTGCCAACTCCATCATCGGGCCGGTTGGTCAACGTCGCAGTCAATGATGTCAGCGTCGTCGAATCCGCATCGGTAATTGTTGCCGAGGTGGCGATCGATAGTGGCGAGGTTTGCGACGGATAGCTAGCTGTCGTATCGTTTCCCGAACCCGGTCCATTCAGGTCGACAACCGGCGCTAGGCTGCCACCCGTCACATTGATCGTAGCCGTGGCAGTCCCGGTGTCCGTGCCACCGTTGACCGTTCCGTCACCATCCACCAGCGTGTATGTCACGGTCTTGGTCGCGGTCGGGCTGGTCCCGTTGGAGTAAAGGATATGGTCGGCCAGCGCCGCGACCGCGGCTTGCGTGGCGTTGGCATTGAACGTGATGACCAGGTTCGACCCGTTCGTGCCGCCGGAAAAGGCTCCAATCGTCGTACCCTGGTAGGTTACATTGCTACCGCTCACGCCTATCTGACCGACGCCAGTCCCCTGGTTCTGAATGGTCAGTTGGTCGGCCGACGTGCCGTTGGCGGTGAATGCGACGGTGAGCGATCCGGCGTTGAAATCGGCGGAGTCGATGTCCGTGACCGTGCCAGAGGGCGCAATGGCTGTAGCGGCGGATCCGACCGTGTAGTTGATACTCGTCGACGTTCCTGCAGTGCCACTGTTCAGGTCAATGACCGGTGCGTCATTGGTGCCGGTGATGGTCACGACGACGTTCTGACTGGTCGAGCCCCCATGATTATCGGCCACCGTGACGTGGTAGGTTTCCTGGATCGTCTGACCCGCCGCCAAGAACTGGATGGCCGAGTTGTTGACGCTGTAGTTCCAGGTTCCGGTCCCGCCGGTGCCGCCGGAGGTGTCCAACGTCTTGGCTGCGGTGAGCGAGCCGAGCTGAAGGCCGCCCGCATTGGTCGACGACACGAAGCTCGCGCTCACCGTGTGGGTATCGGTCAGATCGACATCGGCGAAGCTGACCGTGCCCGAGGCGGTCTCGGTGGCACCCGCCGGGGTGTCTTCCGTCACCGAGCCGGTCGCGGTCGCACTCATCGTCGGGTTGTCATTGGTGCCGGTGATGGTGACGACGACGTTCTGGCTGGTCGAACCGCCATGATTGTCGGCCACCGTGACCTGATAGGTCTCCTGGATTGTCTGACCCGCCGCCAGGAACTGGATGGCCGAGTTGTTGACGCTGTAGTTCCAGGTCCCGGTCCCGCCGGTGCCGCCGGACGTATCCAGCGTCTTGGCTGCGGTGAGCGAGCCGAGCTGAACGCCGCCCGCATTGGTCGACGACACGAAGCTGGCGTTCACTGTGTGAGTGTCGGTCAGGTCGACATCCGCGAAGCTGACCGTGCCCGAGGCCGTCTCGGTCGCACCGGCCGGAGTGTCTTCCGTCACCGATCCGGTCGCGGTCGCACTCATCGTCGGGTTGTCGTTGGTGCCGGTGATGGTGACGACGACGTTCTGGCTGGTCGAACCGCCATGATTGTCGGCCACCGTGACCTGATAGGTCTCCTGGATTGTCTGACCCGCCGCCAGGAACTGGATGGCCGAGTTGTTGACGCTGTAGTTCCAGGTCCCGGTCCCGCCGGTGCCGCCGGACGTATCCAGCGTCTTGGCTGCGGTGAGCGAGCCGAGCTGAACGCCGCCCGCATTGGTCGACGACACGAAGCTGGCGTTCACTGTGTGAGTGTCGGTCAGGTCGACATCCGCGAAGCTGACCGTGCCCGAGGCCGTCTCGGTCGCACCGGCCGGAGTGTCTTCCGTCACCGATCCGGTCGCGGTCGCACTCATCGTCGGGTTGTCATTGGTGCCGACGATGGTGACGACGACATCGCGGGTGATGACACCGCCATGCTGGTCGTCCAGCGTGACCGTATAGGTTTCGTGCACGACCTGGCCGGCCGCGAGCTTGTCGAGGGCCGAATCCGCGGCGGTGAAGGTCCAAGTGATCAGGCCGCCGGTGCCGGTCCCGGTTGTGTCGGTCGTCTTCACCGCGGCGAGCGAACCGAGCTGGCCGCTATAGTCGGTGCCCTTGAACACTGCCGAGACCAGATGCACGTCGGTAAGGTCGACGTCGCCGAAGGCGATGGTGCCGGTGGCGGTCTCGGTGGGGGTATGGGCATCCTCGGTGACGGCGCCGACAAGCGTGGCCGCGCCAATCACCGGCGCGTCGTTGGTGCCGGTGATGTCGATCGACACCACCTGGGTGGCAAGGCCGCCATTGTGGTCGTCGACCTGAACCGTGAAGCTGTCCGACAGATGCTCGCCGGCGGCGAGCGCGTCGACCGCGCCGCTGTCATTGACCGTATAATGCCAGGTGCCGTCGGCATCGACGCTGGCCGTGCCGTGCGCGGCGGCCACGCTCACCGACAGCGTATGCGTGTCGGAGGTGTCGACGTCGCTGAAGGTGACCTGGCCGGTCGCCTTCTGCGCCGAGGCCGGAAGGTCGTCGCCCTCCGAGACATTGCCCGACTGGGCGGCCGAGGTGATCACCGGCGCGTCGTTGGTGCCGGTGATGTCGATCGACACCACCTGGGTGGCAAGGCCGCCATTGTGGTCGTCGACCTGAACCGTGAAGCTGTCCGACAGATGCTCGCCGGCGGCGAGCGCGTCGACCGCGCCGCTGTCATTGACCGTATAATGCCAGGTGCCGTCGGCATCGACGCTGGCCGTGCCGTGCGCGGCGGCCACGCTCACCGACAGCGTATGCGTGTCGGAGGTGTCGACGTCGCTGAAGGTGACCTGGCCGGTCGCCTTCTGCGCCGAGGCCGGAAGGTCGTCGCCCTCCGAGACATTGCCCGACTGGGCGGCCGAGGTGATCACCGGCGCGTCGTTGGTGCCGGTGATGTCGATCGACACCACCTGGGTGGCAAGGCCGCCATTGTGGTCGTCGACCTGAACCGTGAAGCTGTCCGACAGATGCTCGCCGGCGGCGAGCGCGTCGACCGCGCCGCTGTCATTGACCGTATAATGCCAGGTGCCGTCGGCATCGACGCTGGCCGTGCCGTGCGCGGCGGCCACGCTCACCGACAGCGTATGCGTGTCGGAGGTGTCGACGTCGCTGAAGGTGACCTGGCCGGTCGCCTTCTGCGCCGAGGCCGGAAGGTCGTCGCCCTCCGAGACATTGCCCGACTGGGCGGCCGAGGTGATCACCGGCGCGTCGTTGGTGCCGGTGATGTCGATCGACACCACCTGGGTGGCAAGGCCGCCATTGTGGTCGTCGACCTGAACCGTGAAGCTGTCCGACAGATGCTCGCCGGCGGCGAGCGCGTCGACCGCGCCGCTGTCATTGACCGTATAATGCCAGGTGCCGTCGGCATCGACGCTGGCCGTGCCGTGCGCGGCGGCCACGCTCACCGACAGCGTATGCGTGTCGGAGGTGTCGACGTCGCTGAAGGTGACCTGGCCGGTCGCCTTCTGCGCCGAGGCCGGAAGGTCGTCGCCCTCCGAGACATTGCCCGACTGGGCGGCCGAGGTGATCACCGGCGCGTCGTTGGTGCCGGTGATGTCGATCGACACCACCTGGGTGGCAAGGCCGCCATTGTGGTCGTCGACCTGAACCGTGAAGCTGTCCGACAGATGCTCGCCGGCGGCGAGCGCGTCGACCGCGCCGCTGTCATTGACCGTATAATGCCAGGTGCCGTCGGCATCGACGCTGGCCGTGCCGTGCGCGGCGGCCACGCTCACCGACAGCGTATGCGTGTCGGAGGTGTCGACGTCGCTGAAGGTGACCTGGCCGGTCGCCTTCTGCGCCGAGGCCGGAAGGTCGTCGCCCTCCGAGACATTGCCCGACTGGGCGGCCGAGGTGATCACCGGCGCGTCGTTGGTGCCGGTGATGTCGATCGACACCACCTGGGTGGCAAGGCCGCCATTGTGGTCGTCGACCTGAACCGTGAAGCTGTCCGACAGATGCTCGCCGGCGGCGAGCGCGTCGACCGCGCCGCTGTCATTGACCGTATAATGCCAGGTGCCGTCGGCATCGACGCTGGCCGTGCCGTGCGCGGCGGCCACGCTCACCGACAGCGTATGCGTGTCGGAGGTGTCGACGTCGCTGAAGGTGACCTGGCCGGTCGCCTTCTGCGCCGAGGCCGGAAGGTCGTCGCCCTCCGAGACATTGCCCGACTGGGCGGCCGAGGTGATCACCGGCGCGTCGTTGGTGCCGGTGATGTCGATCGACACCACCTGGGTGGCAAGGCCGCCATTGTGGTCGTCGACCTGAACCGTGAAGCTGTCCGACAGATGCTCGCCGGCGGCGAGCGCGTCGACCGCGCCGCTGTCATTGACCGTATAATGCCAGGTGCCGTCGGCATCGACGCTGGCCGTGCCGTGCGCGGCGGCCACGCTCACCGACAGCGTATGCGTGTCGGAGGTGTCGACGTCGCTGAAGGTGACCTGGCCGGTCGCCTTCTGCGCCGAGGCCGGAAGGTCGTCGCCCTCCGAGACATTGCCCGACTGGGCGGCCGAGGTGATCACCGGCGCGTCGTTGGTGCCGGTGATGTCGATCGACACCACCTGGGTGGCAAGGCCGCCATTGTGGTCGTCGACCTGAACCGTGAAGCTGTCCGACAGATGCTCGCCGGCGGCGAGCGCGTCGACCGCGCCGCTGTCATTGACCGTATAATGCCAGGTGCCGTCGGCATCGACGCTGGCCGTGCCGTGCGCGGCGGCCACGCTCACCGACAGCGTATGCGTGTCGGAGGTGTCGACGTCGCTGAAGGTGACCTGGCCGGTCGCCTTCTGCGCCGAGGCCGGAAGGTCGTCGCCCTCCGAGACATTGCCCGACTGGGCGGCCGAGGTGATCACCGGCGCGTCGTTGGTGCCGGTGATGGTGATGACGACATCGCGGGTGATGACACCGCCATGCTGGTCGTCCAGCGTGACCGTATAGGTTTCGTGCACGACCTGGCCGGCCGCGAGCTTGTCGAGGGCCGAATCCGCGGCGGTGAAGGTCCAAGTGATCAGGCCGCCGGTGCCGGTCCCGGTTGTGTCGGTCGTCTTCACCGCGGCGAGCGAACCGAGCTGGCCGCTATAGTCGGTGCCCTTGAACACTGCCGAGACCAGATGCACGTCGGTGAGGTCGACGTCGCCGAAGGCGATGGTGCCGGTGGCGGTCTCGGTGGGGGTATGGGCATCCTCGGTGACGGCGCCGACAAGCGTGGCCGCGCCAATCACCGGCGCGTCGTTGGTGCCGACGATGGTGACGACGACATCGCGGGTGATGACACCGCCATGCTGGTCGTCCAGCCTGACCGTATAGGTCTCGTGCACGACCTGGCCGGCCGCGAGCTTGTCGAGGGCCGAATCCGCGGCGGTGAAGGTCCAACTGATCAGGCCGCCGGTGCCGGTCCCGGTTGTGTCGGTCGTCTTCACCGCGGCGAGCGAACCGAGCTGGTCGCTATAGTCGGTGCCCTTGAACACTGCCGAGACCAGATGCACGTCGGTAAGGTCGACGTCGCCGAAGGCGATGGTACCGGTAGCGGTCTCGGTGGGGGTATGGGCATCCTCGGTGACGGCGCCGACAAGCGTGGCCGCGCCAATCACCGGCGCGTCGTTGGTGCCGACGATGGTGACGACGACATCGCGGGTGATGACACCGCCATGCTGGTCGTCCAGCGTGACCGTATAGGTTTCGTGCACGACCTGGCCGGCCGCGAGCTTGTCGAGAGCCGAATCCGCGGCGGCGAACGTCCAGGTGATCTGGCCGCCGGCGCCCGTCCCGGTGGTGTCGGTCGTCTTCACCGCGGCGAGCGAACCGAGCTGGCCGCTATAGTCGGTGCCCTTGAACACCGCCGAGACCAGATGCACGTCGGTGAGGTCGACGTCGCCGAAGGCGATGGTACCGGTAGCGGTCTCGGTGGGTGTATGGGCATCCTCGGTGACGGCGCCGACAAGCGTGGCCGCGCCAATCACCGGCGCGTCGTTGGTGCCGACGATGGTGACGACGACATCGCGCGTGACAACACCGCCATGCTGGTCGTCGAGCGTGACCGTATAGGTTTCGTGCACGACCTGGCCGGCCGCGAGCTTGTCGAGAGCCGAATCCGCGGCGGTGAACGTCCAGGCGATCTGGCCGCCGGTGCCGGTGCCGGTGGTGTCGGTCGTCTTGACCGCGGCGAGCGAACCGAGCTGGCCGCTATAGTCGGTGCCCTTGAACACCGCCGAGACCAGATGCACGTCGGTGAGGTCGACGTCGCCGAAGGCGATGGTGCCGGTGGCGGTCTCGGTGGGTGTATGGGCATCCTCGGTGACGGCGCCGACAAGCGCGGCCGAGGTGATCTGCGGCGCGTCGTTGGTGCCGGTGAACTGAACGGTGGTCGTGGCCCAGCTCAGCGTGCCGTTGCCGAGTTGAATGGCGTAAGTCAGCTTGTCAGTAAGAATCTGGCCCTGCGCAAGCGACTGCAACAGTGTGTTGATATCGGCGGTATTGTAGTGAATCGTCCCATCGCTGGCTATCCAGATCCGCGCTCCGAGCAAGCTTGTATCGGTGGTTCCGGCAAGCCCGGCGCCGTCATTGGTGCTGGAATATGTGGTGTCGCGGATAAGCAGATCCGACGGCGCCGGCGTTTTGGTGGCTGTCGACGCGCTGATTGAATTGTCGATGGAGTAGAGTAGCTTCGCGGCCCCACCCAGGTCGTTCGCCAGGACATTGAGGATCAAGACGCCAGTCGAATCTTCGGAGAAGTAGAATGCGTCGTCCTTGGCCTGCGGTGTGTTGGAGAAGGAAACAGTGGTGCCGCCTGCGTCGGCGATCTGCTGAGTTGCCATTGTTAATCTCCCCAGGCCGGCGCGCCCAGCGCCTGCACATTTGCCGTCCGCAATCGGCAGACCACACTATGCCGATACGATCGGCGCCCACTTCCGGGGAGAAGAAACGATCAAAATGCCATGCGACAATACACAACCGAGCGACAACGAGCGAATGGCTGACAAGGCGATTCGCTGTCCCGCGCCGATCATACTGCGATGGCTACGACGGCTTCACCAGCCGCGCGGCTTCCCCCAATAGCGCCCTAACTCGTTGTTGCCGGTAGGGAGATTATTTGGCGCTACCCCTCATATTAGGAGATTATTAACTCCACTGTAGCTTGCGTCAACAGTCAAATCGAGGAAGAGTTAACGACAGTAGACGTACCTGTACGTAGTGGACTAGCCTTTAGATGTAGTGCACTGGGGTCAAAGTGGCCGCTGATGGGTGGATAGCGACAGCCCATATGGATGCGCCTGGACCGCCAGCCGAGAGCGGTAATCTTACACTGGGCATGCTCTGCTCTTTCTTTGCAGCCGCGCCGCTTGAGACACAAAGCTGCAGGCCGCGTCCGACATGAGGCGCATTGGGAATGACAGCCTCGGGGCCGGAGAACGAACCCGCTGCGCGGGAGGCGCGAGCAGTTGAGGTAGAGATCAAGAACCGGTCGTCGCGCTCGCATTGAGGGTGGTTCGGCAGCGGCAGAGCATCACGGGCTTCTTCAACAAGGAGCCTGACCATGCCCTATCCTGTTCTTGATGCACCTATCAGTCCACTTCGTCAGCGGCTGATCGACGACATGAACATGCGGCGCTTCTCACGCGAGACGCAGCGCAACTATCTCCGCGACATCGGACGCCTGGCGACGTTCCTCGGGCGTTCACCAGACACAGCGACCACCGACGACCTGCGCCGGTTCCAGATCGAGCAGCAGGAGGACGGCGTTCCCGTGCCGACGATAAACAGCATCGTGTCGGCGCTGCGCTTCTTCTTCACGCATACGGTCGATCGTCCCGATCTGGCGCGCAAGCTCGTCCGGCTGGCGCACCCGCGCAAGCTGCCGGTGGTCTTGAGCCGCGACGAGGTCGCCCGGCTCCTCAACGCCACCATCTGCTTGAAGCACCAGGCCGCGCTGTCGGTCGCCTATGGCGCAGGCCTGCGCGTGGCGGAGGTGTCGATGCTGAAGGTCGCCGACGTCGACAGCGAGCGGATGCTGCTGCGTGTCGAACGCGGCAAGGGCGGGCGGTATCGCAATGCCATGCTGTCGCAAGACCTGCTCTTGTTGCTGCGCCAGTGGTGGAAGGTCGGACGCCAGCAGGGGGTGATGCATCGCGACGGCTGGCTGTTTCCGGGGCAGCATGCGATGAAGCCCATCAGCACCCGCCAGCTCTATCGCGTGGTCGTCGAGGCAGCACAGGCCGCCGACATCGCCAAGCGGGTCGGGCCGCACACGCTGCGTCACAGCTTCGCCACCCACCTGCTGGAGGACGGCACCGACATCCGGATCATCCAGGTCCTGCTCGGGCACGCCAAGCTAAATAGCACTGCCTTCTACACCAAGGTTGCGACCCGCACGGTGCGCACCGTCACGAGCCCGCTCGACAAGCTCGGCCTCTTCAAGCCGGAAGAGATCTCACCCGACGGCTGAGCGTGCGCGCCTCGATCGAGGTCGCCGACATCTTCCGCGCTGCCGGGCTCGCCTACCGGGCCGCCCATGCAGGGCATCTGACACTGCAGCAGCTCAAGGTCATGTCGGCGATCGAGCACTGCCGCACCGCGGCCCTTGGCGGTCACGTCGAGGCCTGCGAGGACTGCGGCCAGTGGCGCATCGCCTACAACTCCTGCCGCAACCGGCACTGTCCGAAGTGCCAGGGTGCCACGGCGCGGACATGGCTTGCCGAGCGTGAGGCCGACCTGCTGCCGGTCGGCTACTTCCACGTCGTCTTCACGCTGCCCGCCGAGGTCGCCGACATCGCCTTCCATAACAAGGCGCTCGTCTACGACCTGCTGTTCAAGGCAGCGTCGGAGACGATGCTGACGATCGCCGCTGATCCGAAGCATCTCGGCGCGCGCATCGGCATCACCGCCGTCCTTCACACCTGGGGCTCGGCGATGACGCACCATCCGCACGTGCATATGATCGTGCCGGGTGGCGGCATCTCGCCGGACGGAAGCCGGTGGATATCGTCGCGGCCGGCCTTCCTGCTGCCGGTGCGCGTGCTCGGCAAGCTGTTCCGCCGCCTGTTCCTCCACCGGTTGGTCGCGCTACACGACGCTGGCCGGCTCGCCTTCTTCGGCGCAATTGCTCATCTCGCGGAACGGCGGGCATTCCTGCGCCACCTGTCGCCGGTCCGGAAGAAGCGCTGGGTGATCTACGCCAAGGCGCCCTTCGCCGGCCCGGAGGCGGTGCTCGCCTATCTGTCGCGCTACACGCACCGGGTCGCGATCTCGAACAGCCGCCTGATCGCCTTCGACGAGAGCGGCGTCACCTTCCGCTACAAGGACTATCGTCGCGAAGGCGCCGACCGGCAGCAGCTCATGACGCTCGCGACCGACGAGTTCATCCGCCGCTTCCTGCTCCACGTGTTGCCAAAGGGATTCCACCGCATCCGGCATTGCGGCCTGCTTGCCGGCTCCGCTCGCAAGGCCAGCCTCGCACTTGCTCGCGAACTCCTGAACGTCGCCGCACCGTCTGATGACGACACCACAGACGAACCGGACGACTTCCGCCCGCCGTGCCCCTGCTGCGGCGGCCGCATGATCATCATCGAGACCTTCGAACGATGGAGACAGCCGCGCGGACCGCCGGGCGCACGGACGACGAACCGGGAGACCGCCCCATGACCCAGCATGGTATCATCCAGCATTCAGCCGCAGGCTATCGGCCTCCGGCACCGGATCCACGCGTGTCCAGGGTGATCATCGACGCCGACAGAGCCGCGCCCAGCCGCCGGCCGTCCCGACAACACCGCGCGGAGGCGCAACGAAGCGGTCTGTCTGCATTCATCCCGGCGCTTCCCGACGGCGGTCGCGCCATCGCCGACATCAGCCGAAAATCGAAATCCCCATAGCCATCGCCTGTGGCCCGCGGGTTCCTTCCTCGGGGACTTTCGTACGCCTGCCGGCGCCCGAAACTCTTCACGCAAGCTGACTGTCGGCTTTCGAGCAGCGGCGCCAAGAAGCTGACGTTCGCTTCAGTTATACAAGACACCGGACTTGCGTTGGGTCGTCTGGTGGCTCCGCCGGACAGATCCCTCGCAAAACGTCCTCAGGTAAGAGGCCGTCCGCCGACGAGCCCGTATCCAAACATACAGACACCTATTGGCAACAAAGCGGGCAGCGTGCAGGATCGCCTGGCGGCATTAGTTAGCGACAGGACATCTGCGCGATGATGCAAGACCCAGTTCGTGATCCCGCTGACCTCGGCTTCGACAAGTCACGGCTGGCCCGACTGAAGGGGTGGATGCATCGCTATGCCGACACCGGGCGCTGGCCTGGGGGTTCGGTGCTCGTCGCGCGGCATGGCGAACTCGCTTATTTCGACTCTGCTGGATACGCCGACATCGAAGCCAAGAAGCCTTGGCAACGCGACCTCATCGCTCGCATCTGGTCAATGGCCAAGCCTGTAACCGCAGTTGCTCTGTTGATGTTGTACGAAGAAGCCCGGGTGCATCTCGACGATCCAGTAGAAGCCTATCTGCCGGAATTCAAGGATATGCGACGCCTGATGCCGGTTGCTATTTCGCTCGATCAAACGGTGCCCGTCAAAACGAAAATGACGATCCACCATCTGCTAACCCACACATCGGGTCTGAGCCTGTTTACAGGACCTCGCCTGCTCGGTGAGGCTTATGCCAAGGAAGTGCTCGGCCTCGCCAAGGCCTATGGTGGACTCGACAAGATGGTGCGCAGGATCGCCGAACTGCCGCTGGAATGGGAACCGGGTACCCGATGGCAATACAGCGCTGGCTCCGATGCCATCGGCCGCATCGTGGAAGTGGTTGCCGGCATGACGCTCGACAAGTTCTTTTCGACGCGGATCTTCGAGCCCCTCGGCATGACCGACTCCGGCTTCTCCGTGTCGGACTCCGGGATTAGCCGCTTTCCCCCGATGTATGAGGTCACTGCGGGCGGCATGGCCTTGAACGAGAAGCCAGAGGTTTCGGCATGGCGGCAAGGCAAGGTCGATACGTTCTGTGGTGGCGGCGGACTTGTGGGAACCATTGACGATTATTGGCGGTTCGCCGAGATGCTTCGCGGCGGAGGTGAGTTCAACGGCGAGCGCATCCTCAGCCCCCGCACATTGAGGTTGGCGGCGTGTAATCACCTGCCAGGCGATCTTGCGGCGATGGCGACCGAGGTTTGGGCCGAGACCCAGTTCGATGGTGTCGGGTTCAGTTTGTTGGGCAAGGCACAAATTTCGGCGCAGGCGGGGGACTATGGCTGGGGTGGCGCGGCAGGCACCTTCTTCTGGGTGAGCCCGGTGGACGACAATGGTCGTCATTCTCTTTACGCAACTGCTGCCTTCGAGCGCAATCCCTGTGCGTAAAGAGCTGCGTGCGCTCGTCTATGGCGCGTTGACTGGTGCGTGAGACTTAATCCGCCAGAGTACCCTGCTGATCAACGGTTTAGTTGCTACGCAGCCGGAATGGCGCCGGTACCAGGCAGAACGTCTGTGTGTCGTTGCGATTGCCACTCCGACCTTCGTTATATTAGGCTCTCCTTGTTCTCCTCGTAACTGCGCCGCATGATTGCGGTGAACCGGTCACTCGCACGTCCGACTGGGGATGTCCTTGATGGATACGGTGGATGTCAGTGCGGGTAGCCGCCGCGATGCAGGGCTAGGCGTCCTGTTAGTTCTCACCTCTGCGGTCGCCTGGAGCACCATGGGCTTGTTTGTTCGGATGTTGCCTGACGTCGACCTATGGAACGTCGTTTTTTGGCGTTGCATCTTTGGCGGCCCGTCAGTCGTTGCTATCGCCATGATCGAGCGGAGGCGATGGTCGTTTGACTGGCGACGGACTATGGCACCAGCCGGCGTCGCCACGACGACACTCATAGCCACCGGCCTTTTCTCCTCCATCTATTCGATGCAGAACACCACAATAGCGAATGGCTGCGTCATCTATGCGACAGTTCCTTTTATGGCAGCGATCCTTGCCTGGGTCTGGTTTCGGGAGAGTCCTGGCATCAGTACGATCGTCAGCGCTTTCGTCGCTACCGCTGGGGTCGTCGTGACCGTGAGCGGCACACTCGCTGCGGGTGGCGGGCATCTGAAAGGCGATCTCGCGATGGTTTACGTGGCCTTCGCGATCGCGATGATGACTGTGATTATGCGCCGATATCGCGAGACGCCCCTGCTGGAACCAGTGGCTCTGGCTGGCCTCGTCGCAGCCTTCTTGGCGTTCTTTTTCGCTAAACCGCTCACTGTTCCCCTCGACAAAGTGATGCTGCTCGGCCTCTTTGGGATCATCACTCAGGGTTTTGCCTTAGGCATTTACGCGATGGGCGCACGACGCTTGCCGGCCGCTCAAGCCACTCTGCTCAGTTCGGCGGAAATGCCGATGGCCCCGCTCTGGGTCTGGTTGTTTTTTAACGAGATGCCGGCGATGGAAACGTTCGCGGGCGGCGCATTGGTGCTTGCGGCGATCCTCGGAAACATCATTGTGAAGCTGCGGACCAGCTTGGAGTGAAAGGTCGTTGCGGGCGAAACTAGCGGGCAAACAACATCAGCAGAGTGTCTCGAAGGACTGCATCATTCCCTACGAGGCAAAGACCGGTGTGTAAGGAACGCGACAGCGAACTGGTTCAGGGGGGCCGCAGGTCAGCGGTATACGGTAACGATGGCTGATGCTTCTGCCGTAAGATAAGATAGCGGCTTCGAGGGCGGCGGGGCGGTTGATGGCCGATGCTGGCATAGTTGAGATCGACGTCAGAAAAAGGGCGCTGGGCGTCGGGCTGGTCGTCCTCTCCACAATCGCGATCGCCATTGTTCCAAGCCTCGCCAAGCTCGCTTATGAAGGCGGTAGCAATACGCTTAGCGTTATCACCGGTCGAAGCATCTTTTCAGTCCTGATCACGTTCGTGCTGGTGCTGGTGTCGCGCCAGCCTTTGGCAATTCCGCGCCGGCCGATGCAGATCGCCTTAGGTATGGGTGTGGCCTATGCCGCAATGCTCTACGGCTATCTGGGGGCAGTGAACTATCTGCCGGTCAGCCTTGTGATCCTGATATACTTCATTCATCCAGTGCTTGTCGGGTTCATCGTTGTGGTGCTCGGTCAGGAGAAACTGACCATTATTTCCATCGGCGCGCTCGTCGCCGCGCTGTTGGGGCTTTACCTGGCGATCGGCCTATCCTTCGAAAAGTTGAGCGGTACTGGGCTGGCCCTTGCCGTGTTAGCAATGGCGGTGACGGCCATCATCGTTGTTTGCGGCTCGCGCGCCACGGCAGAAGCAAAGGCGATGTCGATCGGCTTCTACATGATGTTGTCCGCGGCAGCCACTCTCACGGTGATCTTTGCGCTCTTTGGGACCATGGCCTTTCCCACGACGATGCTCGCCTGGATCGGATTTGTCGGCGTGGCCATCGCCTCCACGGTAGGAACGCTCGCGTTTATCTCAGGCATGGCCTACGTCGGCGCGGCGCGCGCCGCAATGATCAGCAACCTGGAGCCGGTCCTTGGCGTCCTTTTCGCCATAGCTGTGCTAGGCGAGAGTGTCTCGTTCCTTCAAGGCATCGGCATCACGGTCGTGATTGCAGCGATCTTCGTGATGGAAATTCGTCGTTAGTCCCGCGGCCTCCGAAGGGCAACCAGTGCAACTGCCGACGGCCCGGAACTTGCCAATGCCTATCCCTGGCGGCAGGCTCAGGGTTACCAAGCGAGGCATCGGATGGTTGTTGTCTAGGATAGCCGGCAGCGCTTGCAGATAGTGGAGTGACAATGAAAGCCGATGGTCATTGTCTGTGTGGCTACCTCACCTATGAGGCTGAGGTGGATGCCGACCAGGTCGAGATCTGTCACTGCACGGATTGCCAAACTCTATCCGGTTCGGCGTTTCGGGTGACTGTTCCGTAGTTGATCGAAAGTTCAAAATTCTGTCGGGCAAACCAAAGACATACGTGAAAACTGCCGCGAGCGGAAACCGTCGCGTTCTGGCGTTCTGCCCGGAATGCGGGAACTTCGGTCTATTCGAGACCGGAGGATGGCAAGGGCGGCTTCTTCGGCCTGCGGGTTGGCTCACTGCGTCAGCGCGCCGACCTCATCCCGCCTTAGCGGTCGTTCCGAACGTCCCGCCGATTTCCCGAAAGCTGTCGCTTGTTCCGATGGCTTCATGATCTGATAGCCGATAGATGCCGATCAGTCGGCGTCGGTCAGGGTCGGGTCAAACATTTCCCCTCCCTAAAGCCCGTGCCACAGACTACCCCGCTCGGAGGCTCGCTGCCATAAGTTGCATGGTTACTCGGGGACATCTCCGTCATACTTGGGTAAGTCGGCAATGTTATCTATCCAGGTCTGCGCCGAGCCGCGCCAGCATTGGGCCTGCTTGACGGTGGGTTTGGGACACGGGTTAGAACAAGCTTGGCTCCGTCCGCTTTGCGCCTCGAGTTCGCCCTCATTGCTCTTCATCGCAATTGGGGGCGCTCAGTTCTTCCCCGATCGCGGCGATCAGGGCGGACACGCGGGCCCTCACCCACGGCACCTAGCGTTCAGCCGACCATCCGCTCGATCAGGTGCCGACCTTCTTTGGTTGCAATGAAGTCAATGCACACATCGACCGGCAGATGTGCAGCCTCTCCGCCACTCTCATCATTCCCCGGGAGGCCTTTGAAAAGCGGCTGACAGGGACGCCCAGCGACTTGCCAATCTCATGGATCATGGATGCACTCACGCGGTTCCTTGCATTTTCGTATTTCTGGAGTTGATGAAGGCTGACGCCTATCGATCGCGCAAGCTGCGCCTGTGCAATTCGTTGGCGATCTGACCAACATGCGCCTGGCCAGCGGTCAAGCCGAGGCGGATCGGAAGCCCTTGTGCATCGACGACGGCATGTATTTTCGTGGTAAGCCCGCCGCGTGATCGACCGAGACAGTGATCTCGACCCCCCTTTTTGCTGTCGCAGCCTGTTGGTGCGCCCGGATTGATGTGGTGTCGATCATTTGAATATTGCTGTCGTATGCTGCGGTGATGGCAACCATCATGCGGCCCACACGCCCGCCTTTCGACAGCGCACAAAGCTATTGTGGCTGGTCGTGCGCGGGCCATAGCGCTCTGGCAGGTCGCGCCATGGCGCACCGGATCGCAGCACCCAGAAGATGCCGTTCAGCACGCGGCGGTCATCGACGCGCGGCACGCCACGCGGTTTGTTGGGGAGAAGCGGCTCGATCACGCTCCACTCGAAGTCGGTCAGGTCATATCGGCTCATGCGAAGCCTGAATCAGATTCCGCCGCAATATGAAAGCCGCCAGTCGGGCAACGACTCCGAAGCGGACGATGCGCTGCTAGTTTCTGGAGGGCTTTGTGGCAACGTGCCTTCATGACTTAGGGGCGAGCTATGGACCAGACGTCTACAAAAAACATCGTTTGCATGTCTATCCGTGCCGTTCCTTTGCTCAATCAACTCATCCTTGAACTGCAAGCCACCTTGCATGAATTTGAACTTCAACGGCGAGTAATTGGAAAACTAATGGGAATCATATGCGTCGACTTACTCGACCCGGTAGCCTCGCAGTGTCCATCAATTAATATTGAAACTAACCATGGTTGGCAAACCGCCGGAAGGCTGTTCGAACCAAATTGGCTCACGCGGGAAGAGATTGATATTGCCACCAACGATCGCTAATCCGTCAGCTCGGTAATTCCGCATTTATGAGTTCACGGCCTAACGTGGGTCAAGGAGCAATGCCTTGATGCTCTTGGCCAGCCATGCCGCATAGGAATCCGCTGTCATCCCGCCGACCCTTATGAGCAGCAGGTACAGTTCCGGGCTTGCGAGCCGCCAAAGCTCCTCGTTAGCGTCGGAAACCGATATGCCGGCTCGCAGATCGGACGCGAGCGAAGTCGCAAAGACATTGAGATTGCGGCGCCGGCCTTCGTGGAGGGACCTGTAAAGCACGGCCGAGTCCTCGTCTATTTCGGCAGCGGCTCGTGCGACGTCCACTATCGGTGCGATGCGGCCCAGGATCTCGGTGATGGTCGCCGCGAACCGCTCGATCTTGACCGCCGCCGTTGCTCCCTCCATCGCCGCCCTTGGCGCATCCTGGTCCAGAAGTGGAGTTTCAGGAGCCGCGCCTCGTACCGCTCGCTTTGCAAGGTCGGCCAGGATGGCGGTCTTGGCGCCCCACACAGCATAAATGGTCTCCTTCGAGACAGCTGCTTCACGGGCAATTGCTGCGATGGTGGTTCGTTCCCAGCCATTCTGCCCAAACAACTTCCAGGCCGCATCGAGGACCGCCGAACGGGTTTGCTCAGCCTGGCGATGGCGTGCCACGGACTCGTATTTGCGACGAGGCTTGACATCAGTACTCATTTGGATGCACCAGAGATGTATTGAATGCAGTAACAGTGCATCAATATCGCTCGCGGCGCAAGCCGCGCATTCACCAGGAGCTTACAATGTCTTCCGACCTCATGACTTCCGGCCTGCAACTTACCGCAATCCTTCTGATCTCTTTAGTGATGGGGACCGTGTTCGGCGTCTGGCGCGGTTATAATCCAGCCGTTCTGAGTGCGTCCACTTTCGTTGAGATGCAGCAAGGGGCCATCCGTGGCCTGAACCTTTTGCTCCCGGCCCTTGGCCTGGCATGTTTGCTTGCGACGGCAGCTCTTGCGGCTCTAAGCCGGAACCGGCCGGCTGTACTGGGCCTCTATCTGACGGCGCTTGCCGCCATCGCAATCGCGGGCCTTGTCACGCGATTCGGAAATCAGCCGATCAACGCGCAGATAATGCACTGGTCAGCGGCCGCGCTTCCCAACGATTGGGCCGACATTCGGGACAAATGGTGGACGCTTCATATTGTTCGGCTTTGTGCAAGTTTTGCGGGTGAAGTCATGCTCATCGCTGCAATCTTTGCCGACCGAGCTGCCTGAAAGACCCATCCACCGATCGTGAAGCCAACTCGCGAGGCGAGCTGGGTATGCGCCGCCGCCTATTAAAGGAATAAACTCATGTCTTCAAATCTAGATATCTCCCCAATCGACGCCGATCGTGTCGCCGTCACCCAATTGGTGAACGGTTTCGATGCCGCCTGGAACCGCCACGATATGCAGGCGTTCGGAACGCTGTTTGCGGACGATGCTGAGTTTGTAAATGTAGTTGGAATGTGGTGGCGCGGGCGCAATGCGATTCAGGCCGCGCACGCCCATACACATGCGACGTTCCTTAAAAACAGTGTTCTTGTGTGGGACATCGCCTCGCTTAAATTCCTCGGTCCCGATGTTGCGCTGGTCCACGTCCGGTGGCGGATGACGGGGCATCTGGACCCGTCGGGAGCGATCGGGGCGCCGCGTCAAGGAATTCTTTCGCTGGTGACCGTCAAATCATCTGCCGGATGGCGGATCGCGGCTGGGCAAAACACCAATGAGGTCCCTGAGGCGGAAACACGAATGCCGCGGGCCTGAGTTGCTTCTACAGGCGGCTGATGGCTGTTGGCCGCCTGTCTTTAGGACTCCTCGCAGATTCCGCGGATTACGCACCGTCCATCCTGGAAGTCGCCCTGTCGATCGCGCTGAACACGATCTCCACCACGGAACCTTCTTCTCACTTCGAACGCTGCCCCCGGGGAAGCGAGGCCGCCCCTTTTATGTGGCAGCCTTTATCAGCCAGGGTGGCGACTATCGGTCGACCCAGGATGCCGGGCATCCTTAACTATCTGGGAACATGGCGGCTGTCGCGCTACCGCGCGGCAGTTCCGATCATGGAGCAGTCGAATGCAGGGCCGGCTGCCGGATTATAAGACGCGAGCTTAGGCCGGGAGGGCATACCCGCAATCTCAAGGAGGAGCTTTCGGCGTACTGCTATCTCGAACAAAGCAAGATCATCAATGCCGATCACGAATGCATCGGATCCGCCAATGACGCAACGCTCGAAGTAAAGATTCAGATATTGTGCGCCAAAGGACTGAAAGCCGTTGGAGCCACCATGCGCCAAGGACAGTGGAAGCCCATTAATGGTAACGCCGGAGGCGGTCAGACCGTCCCGGATCGGCGCGACCGGCAGACCGGCATTGTTGGGCCCATCGCCCGATATATCGATCACCCGGCGTGCAGCTGCAATCCGGCTCTGCGCAAACAGATCGCCCGCCGCCAGAAGAGCGCCCGAAATGGAAGTGCCAGGCTGCGCGCTGATCGGTTCAGTCGCCAGTGCATCAGCGAACCGTCTTGCGTCGCCATAGCTGCCGACGATTGTCCAGGGCAGGACGATGCGCCGGGAGTTGGGCCCGGCCCATTCGAGATACGAAACCGCGATCACACCGCGTGGGCCTGACAATATGGCCTTGATCAAGTCCGGGTGCCGGAAAGCGTTGACGTAACCGTTCCGCTGAACCCGCTGCTCGGAGGGGCTCATTGATGGTGAGACGTCGACTGCGAGGACCAGTTCGAGATCGACGCCTAGCGCTCCCGGTTCTGCCGCCTCCGCCGATGGGGAGCATAAACCGCTGACAAGCAGCATCAGCGCCGGGGAGCACAATTTCAGAGGCCGCCTCACTCGACGGGCCCAGTAAATTTTCCGGTCAAACGTTTTTGCCATCCTGCACTGTCCCCTGGCGTCACTGGCGCGATTCCGGCGATGCGAGGGGGAAGTGTGAATCGGGATGTGGCCGCGCGCTTCACCTGATCGGGTGAGGGCGTAACTCAGTGTCTGGAGGGCAAGCGAGCTAAAAGCGCCGTGAGTTCGGCCTGGCGATGAGTTCCTGTCTTGGCAAGGATTGCTCGCAACTGAGTTCGCGCGGTTTCACGGCCAATGGCCAATCGATCGCTCGCCGCATCGATCCCGTCGCCGGCCGTCAGGCTGGAGGCTAGCCGCGCTTCGGCTGCCGTGAGCTGAAATGTCTGTCCAAGTAACCGTGCCGATGGCGACCGTTCCCCAACTAGGTCGGTGAAGCACAGCAGAAGGTCGCCGCCATTGAATAGATCGCGCACGAATGAAGTCATCGGCACGATCTCGGCAAGAAGCCAGAACGATCCGTCGCGGGCGATGACTTCAGGCTCGACCACAAACGCCCCGTCCAGTGCGCCTGATACAGCAGCTCCTATCATCCGCTGCAGCCGGGTGTCGCTCTCGCGATCGGCTGCGTGGATGCGGCGGTGACGGGCCAGAAGGCCGGAGCCGAACAAAGCATCCGCATGCGAGTTGCAACGCGTCAGGCAGCCACGATGATCAAGCAGCGCCGCGCCAAAATTGAATTGGTCAAGAACGGCGAGAGTGGGGGCGAGCGAAATATCCCAGATCTTCTCCGCTAGGCTGATAATCCGGTTCAGGTCAGGCACCACGCGCAGGAAATGCTCGGCTTCGGACAATTCAAAGGCCCCGCTGCGGGCATCGCGGAACATCGACAGGAACCACTTGCGTTTATTGACCAAAAAGTAGACCGCTGCCCACCACTCGCGGTTCCCCGGGCGCGCTATTTCCTGATAGTAAGCAAGGTGCCTTCTCTCCTCGGAGGTGGTGAGTTCATCCTCGACGGTGAAGCAGGTTGCGGGTTTCGCCAGCAGCCTCAATCTCTCGCAACGGGGATCGGGAGCACCTTCGATGTTCTTCAGCCAAAGAGCCGAAAATTCAGCATGTTCCCTCGAATCCGGCGTCGGGGTGGTCCGCTTGCGCTGGTCGCTCCGGAAAGGGTGGGTGTCATCACAGGCTCGAATGACACAACTCGTAGCGCCGAGAGCATCTGCAAGGTTTTGAAGCGCTTCCGGCCACCGCCCAAAATCGAAGGCGGCGTCGTAGCAAGTCTCAATCGCTGACGCGATTGCCCGAGAGGCAGCCATACGGTTCTACCCTGATGATCAGGCTACGACACACTTAAAAGTACCACGGATCAGGCTAAGTGGGAACGGCCAGCCGACAATCCTACGTTCGCCTTGCACGTGTGTTAGCTTTAGTCTTGTAGTCGTTGCCGACCCGCGCATTACTCGGCGCCTAAACCGTTCCGAAAAATTTGCAAACAGCTAATATGCGCCGCATGCAAGGGACCCGCATAGCCTTCGGCCCGTTCGTACTCGATCCGGGCATTGGGACGCTCCTTAAGGGGGAGATACCGATTGCTGTTGGTCATCGCGGGCTGACGCTGCTTGCTGCGCTTACGGCGCGGCCCGGCGAGATCATGACCAAGGCCGAACTGATGGACGCTGCCTGGCCGGGCACTGCGGTTGAGGAAGGCAACCTTACCGTCCAGATAGCTACACTGAGAAAGGTTCTGGGGCTTAATGACAACGGCGGCGGTGAGTGGATCGCCACGGTGCCTCGCGTCGGCTACCGCTTCAACGGGACTGTCGAGCCGCTGGCCAGCACATCCTCCAAACTAATGCCGTCGTCCGGCAAGCCATCGATCGCGGTGCTGCCTTTTGCCAATCCGGGCGGTGACCAGGACCAGCAGTATCTCAGCGACGGCATAACCGAGGATATAATCACGGAATTGGCGAGGTTTCGATCTCTCCTCGTTATCGCCCGAAACTCATCTTTTCAGTTTCGCCATCGGGCATTGGACATTGGCGAAGTCCATCGCAAACTCGGAGTTCGCTATCTCGTCGAAGGCAGCATACGAAAGATCGGTGATCGCATCCGGATCACGACGCAATTGATTGATGCCCCCTCCGGCATGCACCTATGGGCCCAACGGTACGACCGGGCTCTCAACGACATCTTTGCATTGCAGGACGAAGTTGCGGCTCTGATCGCCTCGATGGTCGAAGGCCAGGCGGAGGCAGACACGGCGAGCCGGTCCAGACGAAAGCGTCCGGCCGATTGGGATGCGTACGACTACTACCTGCAGGGTCGCGCGTACTTTCATCGATATGAAATGGACAAGTCAGAGACCCTATTCGTCCGGTGCGTCGAGCTCGATCCGACATTCGCTCAAGGCCATGCCTTCCTCGCACAGGCCCTTGTGGGCAGATTCTGGTACGACAATGATCCGCGGACGCTGCAGAAGGCCTGGAACTCGGCTCAAATGGCGCTCTCTCTCGACAGGAGCGACGGTGTCTGTCACCAGAGCATGGGGCTGGTGCTTACGCATATGCGCCAGCATGGGGATGCGGGAACCCATTTCGAGCAAGCACGCTCGCTGAACCCGCTGGACGTGAACATAGCAGGCGATTATGCAAGCTGGCTCAACTACGGTGGCCGGGCTGAGACGGCGCTCCAAGTGCTCGAAAGTGCGCTGCTGCGCGACCCGCTACCCCCGATATGGTTCTGGGAGGTGAAGGGCAGTTCCCTGTTCCTGCTTGGAAGGTACTCGGAAGCCGTCGCTTCGTATCAGAAGGCCGGCGACCACTTCTTCATTCATGCCTTCCTCGCAGCTTCATACGCACATTTGGGTGAGATGGAGAAGGCGCGAGCTGAAGTCGAAGAAGCCTTGACAAGGAAAAGCGACCTGACGTGCCGGCTGATTTCAGGTCTCCCGTTCGCCGACCAAGTCGACCTCGAACGGTTTACCTCGGGCTTCAGAGAGGCCGGCTTTCCCTGAGGAATGCGCAACGCGCAACGAGCGCTTTGGAAACAAGTTAAATCACAGCTGAAAGGCTGCCTGGGGCATCGCCGTTACAAGTCACCTTCATTCGGGCCCGCGGGAGTGATCAAGGAAGCGGAAGCGGTGCATCACTCAAGGTCCGCAGGTAGGCAATGAGGTCTGCCCGCTTGTTCTCGTCCTTCAAACCCTGGAAAGACATGTCCGTGCCGGGCAGAGTGAGCGCGGGATTTGAGATGAAGAGATTGAGATCCTCAAAGGTCCAATTGCCTTCAGCATCTTTCAGAGCCGACGAATACAGGACATCGCTTTGTGCACCTTTCCGCCGCCCGACGATGCCCCAAAGGTTGACCTTTTTGGGCACCCTGACGCTTGGGGAAAGATGACAGGCCACGCAGGTGCTGTCGAAAATGTCCTTGCCCGCTTGGACGTTTGCCGATGCAAGGCGGGGTGAAATCGGCGCTATCGCCGGTTGTGCGGCGCCATGGCTGCGCAAATACGCGGCTACGTCCTCGTGGCCCCCGATCTTGGCCAGATGTATGGGGGGACTTCCATTCGACGTCAGCGCGTTAACATCCGCTCCGGCCTCTACAAGATGGATGACGCACTGGAGGCAGCCATTTTCGGCAGCCACGTGTAGCGGCGTCTGCGCTTTCGCTACCTGATTTGGATCGGCTCCATTGTCGAGCAGCAGCTTGACGATGCCAGCATGCCCGCCCTTGTTGGCGGCGTAGAGCGGCGTTCTTTGCCAAGTGACGGGCAGGGCAACGTCCGCCCCATGCTTGATCAGAAGTTCTGCCAGCTCCACATTCCCGGCTTCGCAGGCAATATAGAGCGCTGTGACGCCATCGATTTCGTTGACATCGACGCCCTTGTCCAAGGCGGCGGCCACCGCTGCCACGTCGCCATTCTTGACCAGATCAGCCAAGCTGCTCGCTTGCGCCGGCAGCGCCAGAAGCCAAAGGGCGCACGAAGCCAGTAGCACCCAAATGCGTCCCCGCTCGATCATTGTATCCTCCTTGAGGCTACTCCTCCCGGGCAAGATTGACCTGTAGCCTAACCGACAATAGAGATTTAGTACATGCTAATGTGCCGGTTGGCATTACGATCTGGCCGCAATGTCAGGTTAGAATGCGCTCTTTGGCAAAATAGTCATTCTAGGCAGCCGCGGAACTGACAGGTCCCTTTCGACAGTCGCTCAGACCAGTGGAGGCGCCGCACTGACGGGAGACGCTTACGCGCTAGCCGATGGACCGGCGTGCCGCTTCGTCTCGTGCTTGTGACGGGCGCCGCGGTCTCCGCCGTGGTCACGCAATTCGTCATTCACAACAGCGGGCCCTGCCGGAAATCGACCTGCAGAACATCATCAAGCCGAAGCCGGTATCCATCGCCAGCGTCGCATCGGTCATCGACGGCGACACGATCGAGGTCCACGGTCAGCGGATCCGCTTCAATGGCATCGACGCGCCTGAGAGCAAGCAATATTGCAACGACGCCAGGGGCTTCGAATACCCGTAGCGTGCGGCCGGCGATCGGCCGAAGCACTGAACAAGTTCCTTGCCGCATCGAGGCCAGTCCAGTGCACCTTCGTAGCCTGGGATCGCTATCACCGCTTTGTCGGCGACTGCCAGCGCGCCGACGGCGCAACTGCCGAGTTATGCGATCGGAACGAAAATGACCTATCAGCGTTCTATGCGTCGTTGCTAATAACCATTCGCCAAAGGGAGGGTCGGCGGTGCAATTGAGCGGGGGCAGCGAGAAACTCACAGACAGATTGGACGAACTCAGCGCGCTTTACTTGCTGACAGATCGACTGTACCGGGCAAAGACGAGCCACGAAGCTTTTGAAGCCGGTCTGGATGCCATTCGTGACGGTCTAGGGTGCCATCGCGCTTCCATGTTGCTGTTCGATGATGCAGGCATCATGCGCTTCGTAGCGTGGCGCGGCTTGTCCGAACGGTACAGAAAGGCGCTTGAGGGGCACTCGCCTTGGGTTGTGGGCGAACGCAACCCTGATGCCATCTTTGTTTCGCACATTGCTGAAACGGATGAAGCTCCCGCCGTTAAAGAAATTATTGCCGATGAAGGCATCATTGGCTTGGCGTTCATTCCATTGACAGTCCAAGGCGAAGTGGTGGGAAAATTCATGACCTACTACGAACACAGGCATTCGTTTGTCAGCCACGAGATCGATCTCGCTACGACAATTGCCAGACAGATCGGGTTTTATCTCGAGCGGACGCGGGCAGAAGAGGCCCGAAGAGTCGCCGAAGAAGAATTGCGAGGATCCGAGCAACAGTTTCGCCTTATGTCGGAACATGCTCCGGTGATGATCTGGACCTGCGACGCTTTGGGCAAATGCACAAATCTGAACATCATGCTTAGGGAGTTCTGGGGCGTCGAGACGGAGGATATCCCGACGTTCAATTGGCACCCAACCATTCATCCCGACGATGCAGCCGATATCGGGGCTCGCATGACGCAAGCATTGGCAACACAATCGGGCGTCACGGTTCAGGGTCGCTACAGAAATTGCAAAGGGGAGTATCGCGTTCTACTCACAACTGCTTGTCCTCACTTCTCCCCTAGTGGTGTCTTTCGCGGGTTGATCGGGGTAAATGTGGACGTCACACAAAGAGAGCTGCTGATGGCTGAGCTCAACCATCGTGTGAAGAACACTCTGGCGGTCGTCCAGGGTATAGCTCATCAGACGTTCAGGGGAACGAGTGCCACTGATGCTCATGCCGCGTTCGAAGGCCGTCTTATGGCCCTTTCGGCAGCGCACAACATCCTTACGCAGACCAATTGGGAACATGCATCGTTGGACCAATTGGTTTGCAACAGCCTTCAGATTCGCGGTGCGTTCTCCAACCGTGTTTCGACAACTGGACCTGCAATTCTATTGCAACCCAACCAAGCTCTTTCGCTAGCACTTGCCTTCCATGAATTGCTGACCAACGCTGTAAAATACGGCGCCCTTTCCAACGAGGCCGGCAAAATCTCCGTCGAGTGGTTTCACATTGCCGAACCCAAGCCAAGGCTTAAGCTAGTCTGGAGCGAGCTAGGTGGCCCCACAGTTTCATCTCCGGCCAGGCGAGGCTTTGGCTCCCGCCTCCTTGAGCGGGGCTTAGCCGCCGATCTCGAGGCGGAGGTCGCGATGGATTTCCAACCTCAGGGCCTCGTCTGCAGAATCGATGCGCCCTTGGCAGAGGGGAGTTTCCCCCAATGACAACGTTGTCAGGCCGACGCGTGCTCATCGTCGAGGACGAATCCCTAATCGCCATGTTGGCCGAGGATTTTTTGATTGAACTCGGGATCACTGTTGTTGGGCCCGCCACCACCATCGACGGCGCGATCGCGATGATCGAGACCCAAGAAATCGACGCGGCTGTTCTGGATTTGAATATACGTGGAGAGCGAAGCGACCGCGTTGCCGACGCTCTAAGGCTTCGGGGCATCCCAATTGTGTGCGCCACCGGATATGGTGAGGGTGCGTCAGACTTCGCGAGAGGATCGGCTATTATCGGCAAACCCTATTCCAAGGAGAAGTTAGACAGCGCGTTGCGGTTCGCTCTCTCGGATGAGCGAGGCGACCGAACCCTTCCGCATGTGACTTGAGTATTTTTCCTTAAGCCGAAGCCGACTACGAGCGTGTAAACGCATGGGTAGGCTAGGGCCGACACTAATCGAGATCTTAACCTGGCTCGGCGTTCCCAGGTCTGCTTTGGGGGAGCGCCGAAATGGTCTTAACGCGCGACTGAGAGCCGCGAGCTTGGCCTGCTGTCGTTCGCTCAGCGGGAGATAAATCGGCTTCGAGTCATGCAGCGACAGGTTGCGGGAGGACGCAACCATTAGAACTTGTGGACGCAGAAAAGACCGCTTGGTTGTCGATCCTGCTCAATGAGGCAAATGAATTTCCTACCAGTGGCGCCAGCCGCGCGCAGGCCGCCCATCAAGCATAAGTCTAGTTCACCTGTAGAGATTGTATTTTTTTATTTCGCGACCAGAGGGCGAAATTTCCTTATCGAAGGACACTCGGTTTAATGCGGGGCGGCCGCAGCCGCGTATCGGAGTTTAGCGTCGTCGCGCCAGTCTGCTTCCGGGCGAGAGTGATGCCAGCCCGTACGTCTGAGATGAGGCGCAAAGCTGTCGTTCGCCCAGCGGGAGATAAATCGGCTTCGAGTTATCAATTTCGGTCGGCAAAGTCGCCTGACGACCAGTGTAAAATGGGTTTCACGACCACTTCGACGAAATTGCGCGACCAGGCGGAGACGGGCAGCGACCGGTTGCGGGAGGACGCAACCATCAGAACTTGCGGACGCAGAAAAGACCGCTTGGTTGGGCGGCTGATCTGCGCGATTTGGCATCGCAAGTTGAAATGATTGCTGGGCAGTGCAACCATCTTCACTTGCTCTTTCGCGCAGCAGCCTGGGCGTACCGTTCTTGCCAAGGTTGGCGTCGGGCGTTCGAATCGCCTCACCATGACAGTATGGAACCTGAAGCAGATCGAGTGACAATTCTGGGTTGGGCCGTCATCGGTCATCCCTTCAGTCCGGCAAGCGCTAGGCAGTCCATTAGTTTGTGGGCGTCCTTGGGTTCACAAAGCGCGAGCGTGTAGTCAGGCATCACATTGCTCAGACTCAGATCGGGTGCGACCGCAGCTAGATGTTGAACAGCCTGCTTGGCTTCCTTCGCATTTCGGGAAGCTGCTGCGGATGCAGCCCAGACGATGCCCGCACGCACGTGAGTTGGCTTCTTCAATGCTACAGCTTTGGCAACGCTTAGTGCTTCCGCATGCTCTCCTCTGAGGAATCGGGCGCTTGCGATGCTGTTCTCCCACCAATAGCTGACCGGGTAGCGCGGGTCGAGCTGAAGGGCGAGACTGCATGTCTCGATAGCCTCCTTCGTTCGCCCGAGCGCACCGAGATAGTCCCCTTTGTCGCCCAAGAGCAGTGAATTGTTGGGGTTAAGCGACATTCCAGCATCGCACGCGTACAGGGCCTCCTCCAGCCGACCGGCCTCCGCCAACGCAAACGCCATTGTCCAGTGAGCGCACTCGTCATATGGCGCAAGCTCAATTGCGTATCGGCAAAGATTCAATGCCTTTTCGACCGAGATCGCGTCATGGGGAATTTCGTTTGCGGCGAGACGCGAAACGAAGACAGTGCCGCGAACCCTGTGAGCCATGGCGCAGTCAGGATCTTCGAACAGGGCGCGCTCGACGAGTTTCTCCGCGTCCGCATTTCCTTGTGAAGTCATATCGTACAAACGTCCAACTGCTCGCCTGGCGAGTTCGGTCGGCTCGATATGCTCTTGCTTGTCCGATCTTTTACCGCGCCAAGCCGCCAGTTTGATCTGCGTATCGACGCACGTCGTGATGCTTCGGACGGTCTCGTTATATGGCGCAATTGTTCCGGCTTGATAGCAAGAAAACTTTTCTGACCAGATGCACGTCCGCGAGACCGTGTCGACTAATTGCGCAATTATCAGGAACGTGTGAGCATTCGCGTGGACGCTGCCGGTCAGGAGGTAGCGCACGCCCAGCTCACGAGCGATCGTATCATTTCGTGTGGAGCCGCCAATATATGCAGCGCTCAGAACGCGGGCGACGACATACAGTTCCCGGCAGCGTGACAGCGCGGAAATCAGCTGATCAGCGAGGACGTTCGCAAAGATCGCAGTCGCGTCCTCTTTAGCAAAACTTTCGAACGGCATCACCGCGATGGCTGTGTCTGGATTGATATTCCATTCCGTCGCTGGGAAGTTCGCTGACATCTCAAGCAAAGATCGACCGACGAGCCAGCACGCTGGCAAGTTTCCATTGTCACCAATGGAATCTATCAGCCGATTGAGATCTTCCGAGGGTTCAACGTCCAATTCAGACTTCAACAAATCGCGACACAGCTGGTATTGGCGGAGGGCGGCTTCCCGCTCACCGTGCGCAGCGAGAGTCTGGATAAGGGCCGCGTGGGAGTTTTCGCTCAGGCGGTCCAGATCGAGAAGCTGCCGTGCCCTTCGGATGCGGGCCTCTCCTGTTTCTAGACGTAGGAGACGATTATGGAGATCGATTGCGGCGCCAAGAAAGTGCTCCCGCGTTTCCCTAACCCAGTCATCGAACTCGCTGCTATCCGTAGTCAGACCATCAAGAAACGGCCCTCGATAGCGGGAAAGCGATTGGTCCCAGTCGGCGGGGTTGTGGCCTTCGTGCCCCCGGCGAATGGCGACGACATCGACACTTATTCTGGTTGCATCCAGCCTCAGTTCGTTCCGATCGGCGTGCAAAATGTCGGCGAAATCGCCAAGGTTTCGGCGCAAGCCATGCAAACACAGTCGAAGATTGCCGCGGGCATGTGGGTCGTCCATGTCACCCCAAAGAAGGGCGGCAATGCGTTCGCGTGGTAGGCGTTGACCATTATGGAGTGCAAGAAAAGTCAGAAGGGCCTGGGCCTTTCGACCGACGACCGTGACCTCATTGCCAGATGCCGCGTCTCGCAGTCGGAAACCACCAAGGGTTTCAAGATGCAAGGTGCGCGGTTCCCGGCCCATTTGCTCCACTAAGCCTGCAATGTCGTGGAGCCAGGAGTACACGATTGGCCCCCTTCATTCACGCGAAAACTTACGGGGATAATCCCGGCGCTAGGCCAATGGAACCAACAAACGCTCGCCTAACGGTGGCTCCCGTAGGCTCTGGCGTAGTCCACATCTTGAGATCAAACAATGCTGCCGTTACCACCATCCTCCCTTCGCTTGGCGATGAAAGTGTGGGCGGTTCATTTTGAGGAGCGCTATGCTGGCAAGGGCCTCGTTAACTGCTCGCGGGTTGATAGCAGACCGGCTTCGCTTCGACAAATGCGCAGCCGACTGCTGGGGGTCATGTTCTCAGCCATTCTAGTATGTCCCACTGCAGCCTCGGGGCACGACAGCTGGATATCCCGTCACAAGTTCCGTGATCCCTACTCGGGCGCGTGGTGTTGCAACGAACATGACTGCTCCCCACTCGACGAGACACGCGTTGTGGAAACTAAGGAAGGTTACGTCGTCGACCGCAAATTCTTCGTGCCAAGGGGTCGCGCCATGCCGAGTTACGATAGTCAGTACTGGGCCTGCTTCAACCCTGGCGGCTTGCATGGCCACGGTCCCAAACGGGATGTTCGATGCTTCTTCGTACCGATGAACATGTAACGGCAGCGTCTGCCAGCGGCTCGACACCAGCCAGCGCCGGTAGACCTGCCTTTGGAGTAGCCGACGACGTCCGCAGCAAGAATGGCAGCGAGCTTCCGGTCCATGACCGCCCCCAAATCTGAGTAGCATCACACTGCGCGAATGAAATCGCGGCGAGCCAACATCGAGTGGACATCCGTGTCACTCCGCCTGCTGCAGCCTATGTCGGCCCTCGGCCCAGGCAAAGGCCTCCTCAAGCCTGTCGTCACCCCAGAAGGTCTCGCCCTCCACAACGAAGGCCGGAGAGCCGAAGATGCCGTAGCCGCGCGCCGCATCGGTCTCGGCCTTGAGTCGCTGATGAGCGGAAGGCGCGTTGGCCGCGGCGACCACAGCGTCCACGTCCTTTCCGAGCGGCGGCAACACATGCTCGAGATGGGCGCGATCGCCCAGGGCCATTCCTTCCAGATACCAGGCCTTGAAGCTCGCCAGCGTGTAGGCTTCGCACCAGCCGCCCTCCGCCGCTACCATAGCAACACGGTTGGCGAGAAGATCGGCATCCGTCGGCCAGATCGGTGCCTTGACGAAGGGCACCTCATGGGTCGCCGCCCGCCGCGCCACGTCGCGCCACATGTAGGAGACCTTCGCAACCTGGGTACGCAGCGCTATGTTGTTTTCGGCCATGACGGTCCGGACATTGAAAGGCCGCCACCGCACGGCAATACCCGCCTGCCTTGCCATCGCACCAATGCGCATCACCGAAAGATAGGCATAGCCGCTGCCCAAGAAGTAAAAGAAGTCGAACTGCCTCACGTCACCCTCCGTTGGTTTGTGTGAGAGAACGCGGCGCCAGCGATCGGTCGCTTCCTATTTGGCGTCTCCGCCGACGATTTCATATTTCCCCGAAATAGCGAGCACGCGCCTGGTCGTCCGACGGCGCCTCCGGCCCCAGCCCTAGCGCGTCCGGAACGCGCGTCGGATCGTGGGCAAACAGCGCAAATGCGTGGTTACGTCGCTTATCGGCAGCATCTCCACGATCGAACAGCAAGGCCGTCTGCATGGCCTCCAGTCGCCGCATCCGCCCGTAGAAGTCGTTATGGTCCGTGGCATAGGTCTCCGCTGCCGATCTCCAATCGGAGCTCTCCAGCAATCGGTCCCTCAGCAGTCGCACATCCCGAAGTGTCCTCGACAAGCCTCTGCCCCAGGCTGGGTCAGTGGCGGCCGCTGAGTCGCCAACCAGAACAACGCCATCTCGGTATGGGGCCTCGACCCAACGGTGCGACCCGTCGAAGCTGGCGAACGGACCAACCTGTTGTGCCCTATCGAACCAATGGCCGGGAGCGCCGACCGCCTTCAGCTGCCGTATCATCTCATCGACCGAATGGCGGCCGGACAGCCGCTTCGGCAGAACATCTTTGTGATAGATGAGATAAATTCGGTTGCGTCTGGGCGCGATGCGCATGGCGATTACCATTCGCCCGCCCGCGGGATCGTAGAAGAGATTGACAGTGTTCGCCGTCGACCTCGCCTCGCGGGCGAGGAACTCCGAGCAATTAATGTCGCCCTCCAGAACCATGCCCGCCGTGACCAGTTGCTCAGGGTCGTGCAATACCTCGAAGCCGAGATGCGACCGCAGCCGTGAATCCCGTCCGTCCGCTAGAACGATGAGGCGTGCAGAGAACTCTCTGGTGTCGCCTCCGATACGAAGCTGTGGCAGATCTCCAAGTGTCACTCCCGAGACCGCGTTCCCGCGCCTTACCTCAGTCCCGAGCGTTTCGGCACGTTTCAGGAGGACAGCTTGCATCTCGGCATGTGGAAATGTCACGCAGCAAGTGGCAGCCGGAGTCGTCGCAAGCAGATCACGCACTGCGGGCGCCGAGCCATTTGTGAAACTTGAAAAGTATGCTGCCTCAACGGCGCAGCTCTCAAGAAGCAGATCATAGATACCCAAGCGCTTCGCCTCGAGACTTCCCCAGGGCATCAACACCTCGCCGCGGATTCGGTCCCTGAACTCTTTTTGGTGCTCGACGATGAGGATCCTGAGGCCGTGGCCCGCAAGGGCGATGGCGAGTGAAGAGCCCGCCAAGCCACCGCCGACAATAATCAGGTCGTAGTCAACGACGGCGCCGCTAGACGATGGAGTTTTGCCGCTTCTTCCTCCTGACATCGCCCCACCGGCTAATATTTGAAGATGCTAATATATTTACCCCGCGCTGTCCGCGAGTCAAATCCCGACGCCTGCGCGGTCATGTAATGCAATGCTAGGCGTTCCTACGGCAGAGGCGAACAGCCCGAGATTCCTCGATGTCCGCTATTAGGAATTGACGACTTTAACCCCCTGTCTGACATGGGGCGCAAAGCCGCCGTTCGGGATCGAAGGTGGGCCTGGAATTGCAAACTGCGCAGAGGGTGGTAACCAGGCGGATGGAACCCTTTCAGAGATGGCGACGTCGCGCACGCAGCAATTGGCGATAGCCGCGCTCGACCATCTTCAGGCCGTCGCGCACGAGGCGATGCGTCTGGTAGCGAAAAACCGAATCGTGCCAGTCGGCGGCGCTGACCAGCCGCCGGCCGAACAAGGCGGTCGCGACTTCAAAGTGAGATGCCTGCTCCTCCCGGCCATCGAGGCATTGCAGCATGTGGCCAAGGCGCCGGCGCCGGGCCGCGGTCAAGCGGGCGTCGGGAAGGTGCAGTCTATGAAGCGAGCGGATGAACCGCTCAATTGCTTGGAGCCGGTCGTGTGCCATGTCGTCGAGCGGGATGATGGCGGCAAGCGGTTCGCCTGGCTTCGCGTCGCCGAGAAGCGCTAGTTGCGTGCCGCCCGGCAAAAAGCGTATGTGGAAGCCGACCTCGTCATGCCGGCCCGCGGCCAGCGGGACGTCGGAGGTGCTGCCCTCTCGCACTCGCAAATCCGAGGGAACCTCGACCAGGTTCACGACCCCAGGGTCGATCTGAGGCGCCCAATAGACGGGCTGCTCGACCGCAGATTGGTCAGGCCTGGCGGCGAAACTGCAAACCCCAGCGCTTACGCAATGCGCGCATCGCCTTGGGCGAGCGGGAGGCAACGAAGTCCTGCTGATACTGGGGATTGCGTCGAAGGAACTCCCAGGCGATCTCATCGGCGGCGGCGCCTTTGACGAACGCATATGCCTGTGGGTCACGCCACTGCGATGTATCCGGCTTCATCCGCATCCTTCCCTTCTCAAGGATTTGATAGGAGGACGCGACGCTGAGCGAAATCCTTGGATTCCGTCATTGACGAATGGACGAGGACAGATCTCGGCGCTGAGCGATCAAGTGGAGATTTTTGTGATGCCTACTGGTTTGCGCCTTGCAGTGTCTTGAATGTGTTTGTCCAGGCGCGATAGGCCTCATCATCGCCCTGGCTCCACGCCTCGAAGGCGCGCCAGGCAGCGAACGATGATGCTGGCTGCTCGAACAGTGAGCCGATCGACTGATCGCCTGCGGGCCAGCCGGCTGGCTGGTCGTTTATCGCGTCGTGCGTGAGACGCTGCAGATCGGCCAAAGCCGAGCGGACGTGCGGCAGCGGAAATTCGCAAAGGTCGGTGTTGTCAGTCGCCTCCCGAAGGACGACCGCGAGCTTGGCGACCACGCCCGCCAAGGATTGAGCAGGCGTCGCCGCAATCTCAGCCAACAAGGCGTCGGCCTTTTCAGCGTCACCCTCCTCTGCTGACCGCGCGGCGAGACAGCCGAGGTCAGCGGCACCCCCCTCCTCGCGCCCGATGTTGCCGGTAGACGAGAGCTCGCCGCTCTCCAAAAACTCTCCTTCCGCCTGCTCCTGCCGCACACACGAGGCCAGCATCGCAACGTGCGCATGAACCCAGGCAAGAGAAAGAGCCACGACTGGATCCACTGCAGGCTGGTTGTCAACGACTGATGTGGTCTGTGAAGCAGGCTGGTTTCCATTCACTCGCAGCGCCCTTTCTCACTCGTGACGAAAGGTCAAGTCGTGGCTATTGTCAGAATCAGTGAAGATTCTGAGCTATCAACGACGTCGTGCAACGGGGCCGGGCGAGCTATTTCGCCAGGCCGCGTCAATGACTTCCGTAGGGTGGCATACTAAAAGCGGCTTTTTTGACCTATGTCAACCAAAAAGAACGATTTTGAGAGAGAAGCAATTTCTGTTCAGCAGTGTCGTGCTGCAAGAGCAATGCTCGGATGGAGTCAGGGCGACCTGGCCGAGGCATCGGCTATTTCGAGGACTACGATAGTAGACTTCGAGAGGAGTATTCGTATTCCGCACCGAAACAATCTTGCTGCGATCCGCCGTGCGTTCGAGGCAGCAGGTATAGAATTCCTCGCGGAGAACGGCGGCGGTGCCGGCCTACGATTTGCCCGAAGGTCCGATCAGACCTAGAGAAGTCTCGCCCGGCGCGATTGCCGGGCGAGGCGTTTGCCGCTTCACTCGCCGTTGCGGCTGCTGGGGCGAGACAGATGAGGCTGTGGCCCTCGCCTTCCTCGTCGACGAAGAGGTTGTGACGTGCCTCCGGTTTTTCGGACCGTTCTGAGCTGGGATTTTCCAATTATGATCCCGATGACGGGAGAGGGAGAATTCCATGAAGAGGTCAGAGTTTTCCGAGGCGCAGATCGCGTTCATTTTGCGCCAGGCGGATGAAGGAAGGCCGGTCGCGGAGGTATGTCGCAAGGCCGGCATCGCGGACGCGACGTTCTACAATTGGAAGAAGCGCTATGGCGGGCTGACGCCGTCGGAGGTCAAGCGCATGCGTCAGCTCAAGGACGAGAACAATCGGCTGAAGAAGATCGTCGCCGACCTGACGCTCGACAAGGCCATGCTGCAGGATGTCCTGTCAAAAAAGCTCTGAAGCCTGTTCGCCGCCGGCGGCTCGTGGATGAGGTTCGGGCGGACTGGTAAGTGTCGATCCGCCGAGCATGTGCGACGTTCCTGACCGACACGTCGCTCTACCACTACAAGTCGAAGCGCGGCGATCAGGCTGCCTTGAAAGCCAGGATTAAGGAGATTACGACGACGCGGGTGCGCTACGGCTACCGGCGCGTCCATGTACTGCTGCGCCGGGAGGGATGGCCGTGAACCCCAAGCGAATCTATCGCCTCTGCAAGGAACTGGGCCTGCAAATCCGCAACAAGACGCCGAGGCGACGGGTGAAGGCAAAGCTGCGGGAGGATCGCACCGATGCGACGCACGGCAACCAGGTCTGGGCCATGGACTTCGTTCACGTCCAACTGGCGACCGGCCGCAAGATCCGCGTGCTGACCGTCGTCGACACCTTCTCGCGCTTCTCACCAGCGGTCGATCCGAGGTTCAGTTATCGGGGAAGATGTCGTGGCGACCCTTGAGCGGGCCTGCCGATCAGTGGGCTATCCGAAGACCATCCGGGTCGACCAGGGCTCTGAGTTCATCTCCCGCGACCTTGACCTGTGGGCCTATCAGAAAGGTGTCGAGTTGGACTTCTCCCGACCGGGCAAGCCGACGGATAACGCCTCTACCGAATCCTTCAACGGCAAGTTCCGCAGCGAATGCCTCAACGCCCACTGGTTCCTGACGCTCGACGACGCCCGCTTGAAAATGGAGGAATGGCGTAAGGACTACAATACCGTCCGACCCCACAGCGCGATCGGCAACAAGCCGCCGATTTCGCTCATGAAAGGCTCATCGGCGGCTTCCGCTACCTGAGCCAGACACCCCGGAAGTTCCGGCCCGGGGCGATCCAAAGACGGGGAGCACCTCATCCGAGAAACAGGCTAACCTCAAACCGAGGACATTTCAGGGGAGCACGTCATCCACGTCCGCGGTGGTCCGGATGAAGTCTGCGAATTGTCGTTCTGCATTTGTCATTCTGTGTAATGGCATCCGTGCACGCCTGGGCTCATGTCGACGACACGGAGACGTTCGGAGTTAAGGGCTGCGTGAAGGCTCCAACGATCCGCCACGGTCGATCGGGCGCATTTTCGACCACCGCTCTCGCCTTCCATTGAAAGGGTCTCCCCTACCGCGTCACAGCCTGATGCGCCCAATTGCACGCCAGTTCCGCCGTTTGCCGCACGGGCCAAAGGCAGGCCTTCCATTCCTGATCAAAGGGCCCCTAGGCAGACGTTATGTGGAGTTCGTGGCTGTACAGAAAGAACAAGCTGTGAAGCGACGCGGGCCCGTTGCAATCACAGCAGAACGCATCGAGCGCGCTCTCGACCGCGTTGCCGAGATAATTGTCGCCTGGGGCAACAAGGGCGAGTCACTGCTTCCACTGTATGACTATCTGGAGCGTGCTCTGGAGGAGCACCGACGGAAGGAAGAAAGGCTCGCCGCGGTTCACCAACGTGTCAGACAATCGCGGGGTCGAACGGCAACACGATCTTCATGAGTTCTTCCTGCCACATCTTCATATCGCCACCCTCGCCATATTTCGGGCGATCGATCGTGTGGCCCATCAGCATGCGGCGGAGTTCCTCGTCCAGCCTGCCGTTCTTCATGCGATCTTCGAACGAATGGCGCAGCGAATAGACCGTATGTTTGTCGGTTGGGAACAGGTTGTGCTTCGCGAAGTGCTTGTTGAGCAAGGCTGAGAGGGAGGCCTCGCGATCCTTGTATCGCGGGAAGCCATTAGGGTGTTTTTTGAACACCTCGAGCGCCACACCGACCAGAGGGATCTTTCGCACGGACGAGGCCGTTTTGATTTCGCGCGGATCGTCAGGATCATCTCGTGGCTCGACCGAGATGTGAGGCACTGCGTGGTCGAGATGGATGACGCCAGCGTGCAGGTTAGCAAGTTCGCTCGGTCTTGCCCCCGTCTCCGCGAAGGCGAGCACTATGCCTCGCGCTTGGTCATTGAGCGCCGCGAGCGCGCCCGGCGCGAAGATCTTGTCGCGAATCCAATCGGTCGGGAAAGGCGGCCGACTGCGTTTCGACTTATCGCTGAAGGAGAGATCGGCAAACGGATTCTTCTGCTCGGGAGAACCGAGGTGGCGATAGTAATCCGCGTATAGGGTTCGCAGATTCCCCATATTCCGGTTGCCGGTCGAGGCCGAGCGGTCTGCCTTCCCCTTTGCGGGCGCAATTCGATCCAACCAATATTTGTGCACCGCACGCGCGTCGTCGCGAGTGATTTCTCCCATAGGCTTATCCCCGACGAGTGCGACGAACACATCAACGCTCATTTGGCGCTTCGCCTTCCACCGCTTCTTTTGATCAGCGCTCTTGGTGCGGAGTTCGTCACGCACGATCTCGTTGAAGTAAAGCTTCAACGCTTCCGATATCTTGTCGTCAGGACGGGAGACTGTGCCGATGACGGCCTCAACGACGGGTGATCGGTCAGGCTTGCCAATCGTGGCCTCAACCCGCTGCACAATGGCGTCCAGCGGCTCGGCGACGAGCATGTCGGCGAGTGGTCTATAGACGAAGCCCAACGCCTCCGCGCGCTTGATGGCGCGCTTGTAGCGAAGGCGTGCAGCGTCCGGGTTTTCCCCCAGCATGAGCGACGACCACAACGCGTTGTCGGCGGCCTCGTGGAGATCGCGGGCGGTGCGCGCTTTTTGCCGGTCTGCCGTGTCCAACGCACGGCGTACAAATTCACCGCGATCATCGAGCCCTGCTAGTTCCCTTGGGACGCGTCGATAGTAATGGAATCGATTCCCTCGCAGATGCAGAAAGCGATCTGGATCGTGCTCTTCGCGTCGCCGTCCCATGGCTCCCGGACACCGTTTGTATCACAATTGGTATCACAATAAGTATCACAAAAGCCCAGATCGGCGCAAACGCAGAGGCACTCGACGTAGATTTCTCCAGTAAATTCAATGACTTAGCGGGGAAGTCGATGGTACCGTTGGCTGGGATCGAACCAGCGACCTCCGGATCCACAATCCGGCGCTCTAACCAGCTGAGCTACAACGGCACGCGTACCTGATATGGATCGGGGAAACTCTTTTTCCGTGATCCGCTCTGTCGTTCGGCGATGCGTCCAATACGGGCTATCGGATTCTAATTCAAGGGCTTTGATAGCGAAAGGACGGGTTTCCTCATCCACCTTCAATAAGGCAAAAGAAAAGGCCGGCGGGAGGAGGTGCCGGCCTTTTCCTGTTCCGAGCCAGCGGGAGGAGGTGCTGGCTGGTCACCCCGGAAACGGAGGGAGGAGGTTCCATTCCCGGGTATTTGATTGCTCAAACCTATGGCATGACCATTTGTCTTACCAAATGCGACGTTTTGATGCATCGCAGGGATGTGCACGAAAATTAGGCAGCCTTGGCGTCCTTCATCGCCTTCTCAAAGGCGCTCTTGACCGGCTTCGATACGTCCTCGACCGCCTTGGTGGCAACGGCCTGGAACTCCTTGGCTTGCTCGACGGCCATTTCGGCACCCTTGCGCAGGAAGGCCGTCTGCAGTTCGACGACTTCCGAAAGCGTCTTGGCACCGACCAGGGCTTCGAGATGCGAGAAGCCTGCTTCGGCATTGGTGCGCAGCGCGGCGATCGCCTTGCGCGAAACGTCGTTGGAGACGGCCCTGGCAGTCTCGTAGGTCGACTCCAGAACCTTCTGGGTCTCCTCGGCACCGGTCTTCAGCTTGGCGTAGGCCTCTTTCGACTGCTCGACGCCCTTCTCGGCGAAGGCGCGGATCTGATCGGTGGCCTTGGAAGCGTCGAAGCTGGGGAATTCAATGTTTTCGATGGTCTCGGCAGCGGTCTTAGCGGCGGTCTTGGACATTTTCCAACCTTTTCGGAATAGCGGCTTTGACAGAAAGCCGTCTCGTTCATGTATGGTCACAATATAAAGGATATTTTGTGCATTGCAATATTTTTGTTGCACCGCACCATAAAAATCTTCCCGTACGTCAGCCTCGGGTGCGTTAACCAAGAGCCTAGAGATTTCGACCGATGCAAGCCTGGGCTTGTGGACCTCGAGCCCACAGGCTTTTATTAACAAAGCATTAACTGAAAATGCCTGCTCCGGAGGGTTGGCCAGCGCATGCCGCCTGAAAACTACTCCTTCCTCGATGTCGCGGTGCTCGACGCGGTCCGCCAGCGCTTCGCCGCCGGCGACGCCTTGGCCATCTTGTCGGCCGACCTCGAACAGGTGATCTGGGCGAACGGTCCGGGGGCGGCGGTGTTCGGCTATCCGGATATCGAGGCAATCATAGGCGCCTCCGCGCGGCTGCCGCTGGTCGCCCGGCGGCAGATCATGGCGACCAGCGGGTTTCCCGATATCGGCAACGACCGCGTCATCACGGTGAGGTTGGCCACGGGCATGGTCAGCCGCGCCCTGGGCTTGCTGGCGAGCGCCGTGACGATGCCGGATGGCGAGAAGGCGATCATGCTGGTGGTGCCGGCGGCGCAAGCCAGTTCACGCAGCGCCGCCGAGATCGCCAGCCGCGCTATCGGCGGGTTCACCGAGGCCGGGCATTTCATCGCGTTCGTCGACGCGCAAGGCGATGTCGAGGCGGCGTCGGCCGGCTTCGCTGCACTCGGCATCGACCGGGGAACACTGGCCGCGCTGGTTGCGGATGTGGCAAGCAGCGGCGACCGTGTCGTGAAGCGCCTGGTGCCTGGCGCCGATACTTCCTATCCGGCCGGCTTCGCGCGTCTGACCGACACGCGGCATCTGCTGGTTGTGATCGACGAAGACCAACTCGAGGGCACGGACAGTGACCAGGACGATCAGCCCGACGACCAACAGCTTGCGGCACCAGAGACGGTCGCCGCCACGCTGTCGGGTGAAAGCCTGACCCTCGGGGCGGAGCCTTTCCAGGACAACAGGCCGCTTGTGACGGCCGCAGAAGAGGCCAAGGCTGTCTCGGAGACTCCCAAAGCGGGCACGGAGCCCGAGGCGAGGGACCGGGCCGCGACCGATCACCAGTCCACTCCGACCAGTCACAAGGCCAGCGCCCCCGAGGCCGGCCAGCATGACCATTGGTACTTCAATGCCGGAGACGACACCGGGCACGCTCAACCGATAGCGAAAGCAAAGAATGAGCCGGAAGGCGCCTCGATGGCGGAAGACCGGCGGCAAGATGTCGGCGAACGCGGAACCGCCATGCCGGCGCAACCCGCCCCGCCCCGTGACATCGACCGCTCCGCGCCGCCGTTGCGCTTCGTCTGGCGCACCGACGCCGAAGGCAGGTTCAGCGCGCTTTCGCCGGAATTCGCCGGTATCGTCGGCCAGCCTGCCGCCGACGTTATCGGCCGCCGATTCAAGGACGTCGCCACCACTTTCGGCCTCGACGCCTCGGGCGAAATCGCCGGCCTGCTCGAACGGCGCGACACCTGGTCCGGCCGCTCCGTGCTGTGGCCCGTGGCTGGAACCGAACTGAAGATCCCGGTCGATCTGGCGGCCCTGCCCGTCTATGGCCGCAGCCGCGCCTTCGAGGGTTTTCGCGGCTTCGGCGTGGCGCGCAGCGCCGACGCCGTGGTCGATCCAGAAGCGCTCGGCATGGCCCTAGTGCCGAATGCCGCGCCTGCGGGGAGCGCCCCAGCCACGGCGGAGCCTTCGACCGATCAGCCAGCCGCGGAGCAGACGTCGCCGAAGCCGCCGAGACCTGAAGATCCGTTTCAGGGCGAAGTGCCGGCACTTACCATCGTGCCGAAACCGGAGCGGCGTTTCGCCGACAAGGTCATAAGGCTGGCCGAGCATCGCCAGCCGGCCAACGACAAGCAGGCCGCCAGCGACAGCCCGGCAAATCAGAGGGGTCTGTCCATCCTCGAGCGCAGCGCCTTCCGCGAGATCGGCGAACGGCTGCGCAGGGACAGTTCCACCCCTGCCGAGCCGAGCGCTCCCGAAGCCGACAAGCAACCCCACTCGGCCGGTGCCGGCAAGGACGCGGCGACGGCGAAAGAACCTGCCGGGAAAACGAAAGCCGGGGCAAGCCAGCCGCTCCCGCTTGACGCAGCGGAGCACGAAAGCGCGGCGCGGGAAGCGAACCTGCCGTCCATGCGGCATGCCCCGGAACCCGCCGACGTGAAGGACGACGGGGAGACCGCTGAAGCTCAGACCGAAGCGGAGGACCAGGAAGACCTGGCGCGGCTCGATGGCATCGGTGACGCCGGGACGGTCGACAGCGGCCGGGCCGGCACGCCGGCCGTTTCCGGCTCGCTGCTCGACTACGCAGATGGCGACAAACCCGCCGGCGTCGAACCCGTTTCCAGGGACGAGCAGTCGGAACGCGCCGGACAGGTTGCCGGGCATGCCGACCCGCAACACCGGCGGTCAGTCGCCGAAAAGCCTGCTCGCAATGCGGCGGCGGACGACGACAGCATGACCGCCGACGATTTCCGTGATGCGCAGGACAGCGAGGACTGGGCCGGGGCCGACGCCGCCACGGCCGCGGAAGAACCCGAGACGGCAGCGCCGGCGCGGCCGCGCCTCGACGTGCCGCCGCTCAAGCTCTCCGGCTTTGTGCCCTCCGCTTTCTCGACAGGAGAGGAAGCCAAGGCGCCCGATACGTCGATCCTCGCCAGGCTGCCGGTCCCGCTGCTCATCCATTCGGGCGACGTGCTGCATTACGCCAACGAATCCTTTCTGGAACTCACCGGCTACGACGCGCTGGACGACCTCGCGGATGCGGGAGGCCTGGACGCGCTCTTTGCCGATCCTTACGCCGAGGATGCCGCGACGGACGGAAGCGACCACTCCTTGAAGCTCAAGACACGCCATGGCCAGGAATTTCCGATCGACGCGCTGCTGCGTTCCGTGCCGTGGCGTGACGGCAAGGCGCTGATGCTGGTGGTGCGGCGCTCCGGCGAGGATAATGCGGGGCATTTCACCGCTGCAAATGACGAGCAGTCGCCGCAACCGGACGTGCCGGAGTTGAAGTCGCGCATCGCCGAGATGCGCACCATCATCGACACCGCCACAGACGGCGTCGTGCTGATCGGTCGCGACGGCAACATCCGCTCGATCAGCCGTCCGGCGGAAGCGCTGTTCGGTTTCGATAGCGACGAGGTCGCGGGCAAGCCCTTTGCCTCGCTGTTCGCGATCGAAAGCCAGCGCGCGGCGCGCGACTATCTCGCGGGGCTTTCGGAGCCTGGCGTGGCGAGCGTGCTCAATGACGGCCGCGAGGTCATAGGGCGCGAGGCGCAGGGACGCTTCATCCCGCTGTTCATGACCATTGGCCGACTGCCTAACGACAGCGGCTTCTGCGCCGTGGTGCGTGACATCACGCAATGGAAGCGGGCGGAGGAAGATCTGACGCAGGCACGCGCCGTGGCCGAGCGCGCCTCCTCGCAGAAGACGGATTTCCTGGCCCGCATCAGCCACGAGATCCGCACGCCGCTCAACGCCATCATCGGCTTTTCCGAACTGATGGTGGACGAGAAATTCGGTCCGATCGCCAACGATCGCTATCGCGACTACCTGCGCGACATCAACCGATCCGGCAACCACGTGCTCGACCTCGTCAACGACCTGCTCGACATCTCCAAGATCGAGGCCGGCCAGCAGGAGATGGACTACGAGGCGGTTTCGCTCAACGACACGCTGGCCGAAACGGTCGCAATGATGCAGCCACAGGCCAATCGCGAACGTGTCATCATCCGCTCCAGCTTTGCCTCGCGGCTGCCCGAGGTGGTGGCGGATTTGAGAAGCGTGCGCCAGATCGCGCTCAACATCTTGTCCAATGCCATCCGCTACACGCAGGCCGGCGGCCAGGTGATCGTCTCGACCGCTTACGAAGCCTCGGGCGATGTCGTCATGCGGGTGCGCGACACCGGTATCGGCATGTCCCCGGCCGAGATCGAGCAGGCGCTGAAGCCGTTCAAGCAGATCAATGCGCTCAAACGTGGGCGCGGCGACGGCACCGGCCTCGGCCTGCCTCTCACCAAGGCCATGGTCGAAGCGAACCGCGCCCGTTTCGCGATCACCTCGACGCCTGGTGAAGGAACCCTCGTCGAGGTCGCCTTCCCTTCAACCCGCGTGCTCGCCGAATAAAATCGCCTTGGAACAGGGTCAGCCCAAGAAAAAGGCGTCCTGGGGGACGCCTTGAAAAATGGGATGCTGTCACAACGGGGGCTTGAGCTGAACCTCAGGGGACGAGGAACGGGATTTCTCAAGTTACACGCGACTATCGGGGCCGGCCCTTAACAAGTCCTTACCGGGCTTGGAAAAAATTTACGAATGTGTACCACCCGTAAAATCTAGGTAAATTCGCCGGAGAGATTTCGTTAACCACGTCGTGTCGTCAGCCCGCCAGTTCCGACAGGTCGCGAAACAGCTCAAGCGCCTCGGGATTGGCCAGCGCTTCCTTATTCTTGACGGCGCGGCCGTGGACAACGTCGCGTACCGCTAGCTCGGTGATCTTGCCGGACTTGGTGCGCGGAATGTCGGCAACGGCGACGATCCTGGCCGGCACATGGCGGGGGCTGGCGCCGGCGCGGATCCTGGCGCGGATGCGCTTTTCCAGTTCGTCGTCCAGCGCCACGCCGGCGGCCAGGCGCACGAACAGCACGACGCGCACGTCATTGTCGAAATCCTGGCCGATGCAGAGCGCCTCGAGGATCTCCGGCATCTGCTCGACCTGATTGTAGATCTCGGCCGTGCCGATCCGTACGCCGCCCGGATTGAGCGTCGCATCCGAACGGCCGTGGATGATCATGCCGCCATGACCCGTCCATTCGGCGAAGTCGCCATGGCACCAGACATTGTCGAAACGCTCGAAATAGGCCGCGTGATATTTCTTGCCCTCGGGGTCGTTCCAGAAGCCGACCGGCATCGACGGAAAGGCCTTCGTGCAGACGAGCTCGCCCTTCTCCTGCCGGATCGGCTTGCCGTCATCGTCCCAGACGTCGACCGCCAGGCCGAGGCCGGGCCCCTGGATTTCGCCGGTCCAGACCGGCTCGGTCGGCACGCCGAGCACGAAGCAGGACACGATGTCGGTGCCGCCGGAGATCGAGGCCAGATGCACGTCCTTCTTGACGCCGTCATAGACGAAGCGGAAATCCTCCGGCGACAGCGGCGAGCCGGTCGAGGAGATGGTGCGCACGCTCGACAGATCGTGGCTGGCGATCGGCTTCAGCCCGGCCTTGCGGACGGAATCGATGAACTTGGCCGAGGTGCCGAAATAGGTCATCTTCTCGGCGTCGGCGAAATCGAAAAGCACGTTGCCGTCGGGATAGAAGGGCGAGCCGTCATAAAGCAAAAGCGTCGCGCCCGAGGCGAGGCCCGAAACCAGCCAGTTCCACATCATCCAGCCGCAGGTGGTGAAATAGAACAGGCGATCGCCGTCGAGCAGGCCGGCATGCAGCCGGTGCTCCTTCACGTGCTGGATCAGCGTGCCCCCGGCCGAATGGACGATGCATTTCGGGACGCCGGTCGTGCCTGAGGAGAACAGGATGTAGAGCGGGTGCGCGAAGGGCAATCGCTCGAAGCTGACTGTCCTGGCGGCAAAGGGCGAGAGCGCTTCCTCGAGCGCTGCCGCCTTGTCGATGGTGGCGGCAACGTCCGCCGAGGTGCCGAGATAATCGACGATCAGCACCTTGCGCACGCTCGCGAGCTTCTCGGCTACGGCGCGTACCTTGTCCGCCACCTCGATCGCCTTGCCGTTGTACCAATAGCCGTCCGGCGCGATGAAGACGACCGGCTCGATCTGACCGAAACGGTCGAGCACGCCCTGCTCGCCAAAATCGGGAGAACATGACGACCAGACCGCCCCGATCGAGCTTGCCGCCAGCATCGCGGCGATGGTGTCGGGCATGTTCGGCATCATTGCGGCGATGCGGTCGCCGGCCTTGACGCCGAGCGACAGGAAGAGCTGCTGCAGGCGCGAGGTCAGCGCATGGAGTTCGTTCCAGGACAGCCGGCGCTCGACCTTGTCCTCGCCGCGAAAGACGATGGCCTCCCCGGCGCCGGTCTTCTTCAAGAGATTCTCGGCGAAATTGAGCCTGGCGTCGGGGAAGAAGCTGGCGCCCGGCATCCGCTCTCCGTCGACGAGGGTCCGCTGGCCCCTGTCGCCGATAAGACCGCAAAAATCCCAGACCAGGCTCCAGAAAGCCTCACGATCCTCGGTCGACCAGCGGTGAAGCCCGGCATAGCCGGCGAACGACAGCCCGGCCTTTGCTTCCGCTTCCTTCCTGAACGCGGTCAAGGGAGCCGCGTCGATCCGCTCCTGCGTTGGGCTCCACAAAGGTTTGTCGGCGGCCATGATCGCTCCTCCCAAAGCGCGTTGCGTTCGAGCCAGTTAGCTCAACGTCGCATATGCCATCGTCCCAAAAACGGCGCGCAACCGTGGACCGGGATCGTACTGTGCGCTTATGCATATTGCAGCGCAGCAGAGCAAGATTTTGTTCGGCGGCTTCTGGCGAGCGGCGCGCAAATGCCATCGCAAGGCCATAAAGACTTGAAAAGCGTCGGCGCTCGGTTACACCCGTCGAGCGATTTGTCGGCAATGAGAGCATACGGGACGAAATGCCATCATCTGTGATCCGGCGCGGGGTGTGGGCGATCGGCGTTGCCGTGCTCGTCATCGCGCTTGCGGTCGCGGCGCTGCCGCTGATTGCCTCGACCCGCATCGTGCGCGACCGCATCGCCTGGGAACTGAGTGCCTGGAGCGGCTTCAGGGTCACGATCGACGGCTCTCCGCGCATCGAGGTCTGGCCGAAGTTCCGAGCCATCCTCAGCGACGTGACCCTGTCGCAATGGACCGAAACCGACGACCCGCCGGTGGTCGAGGCCGACCGCGTGGAAGTCAATCTCTCTGCCATGGCCGCGCTGCGGGGCGACGTCGCATTCTCGACCGCGAGGCTGGTGCGTCCGACGATCAGGGTGCAGCGCACGGCGAGCGGCTTCTATATGCCGCCACTTCCGACCGGGGGGCGCATCACGCGCTCGATCGATACCGCGCGCGGCGTGGTAAGCGCCAACCCGCAGAAGCCGGATCTCGGCAGATTGCCTTCCGATCCGTTCGGCACCGTCGAGTTCCGCGACGGCCGCGTAGTGACGACGGCTGACGGCAAGGACACCGAAATCCTGAGCAGCCTCAGCGGCCAGGTGAACTGGGAAGCGATGAACAGCGAAGCATCGCTTACCGCGGCCGGGATCTGGCGCGGCGAAAGCGTGCAGCTCGATTTTTCCTCGGCGAGGCCGCTGGTGCTGTTTGCCGGGGGGGCGGCGCCGGTGACTCTCTCCTTCAAGGCTGCGCCCGCGACATTCTCCTTCGACGGAACAGCCTCGATATCGGACAATGCCTATCTGGACGGCCAGGTAAAGTTCGCCGCCCCATCGCTGCGGCGGGTGCTGGAATGGTCGCAGGCAGGCATCGCGCCTGGTGCCGCGCTCGGCGCGGTCTCGGTCACCAGCAAGGTGAACGCCTCGGCGGGGCGCGCGAAGTTCGAGAACACGACCGTCACGCTCAACAACAATCCGGGCATGGGAGCGCTGGATTTCTCCTTTGCCGAGGGGCGCCCGGTGATCGCCGGCACGCTTGCCTTCGATACGCTGGATCTCAGGTCTTTCCTGTCGGCTTTCACGCCCGTCGCGCCTACCGGCGAGGCCGGCCCGGGGGACATAGACACCAGCTTCGCCGACCGCATAAATCTCGACCTCAGGCTGTCGGCGGCGCATGCCACGGCGGGGCCGGTGCAGCTCGCCGATGTCGCGGCAACCGCGCAGGTCAAGAATGGTCTCGCCGTCTTCGACATATCGGACGCGTCCGCCTTCGGCGGCACCGTCCAGAGCAGCCTGCGCTTCGACCGCAAGCCGGAAGGAACGCAGGTCGAAATGCGGCTCCTGGCGTCGGACGTGGATACCGGGGCCTTCGCGACGGCGGCGGGAATGACGCGGCTGACGCCGGCCGGCACCGGGACGGTGTCGGTCATCCTCAAGGGGCCTGGCAAAGCCTGGAACTCGATCTTCGAGAATGCAGACGGGTCGTTTTCGGCTACCTTCGGGCCGGGCACGCTCAACGGGCTCGACCTGCCCGCCTTCCTCAAGCGCAACCAGCAAGGCGGCTTCTTCGCGCTCGACGATGTCGCCGGCGGATCGCTGCCGATCAACGGCGCCGAGATCAAGGCAAGCATCTCCAAGGGCGTGGCGCGCCTCGACAAGGCCGAGATCAATGCGCAGAAATACAAGATCTGGCTGTCAGGCATCGCCTCCTATGTCGGACGCGGCCTGGCGCTCTCGGGCGGCGTCGTGCCGAGCGGACAGCCGGCGCAGCAACCCCAGCAGGCCAACGGTCAGGCGGCCAGTCCGGCTCCCCCTCCGCCGAACCAATCGCTGTTCTTCGTCGGCGGCAACTGGAGCGCCCCGTTCATATCGCCGATCGCTCCCGGCGTTTCAGGCCAGTAGGCAATTCCGGCAAAGTGTCGGCCTCGGCGACTTCGCCGTGGCCCTTCGTCCGGCGTTGCGTCAAGAAAAGAGACAGAGCGGGCCGCCGTGCGCTCCCGCCCCCTCACTCAACCGCGTTGCGCTGCCTGTTCGTCGAGCTGACGCTGGATCTCGCGGCGCTTGTTGGCGATCGAGGCGATGATAACGCCGATCGCCACCACCGCGATGAGGATGGTGCAGGCAGCGTTGATTTCGGGTGTCACGCCGAGGCGTACCTGGCTGTAGATCTTCATCGGCAGAGTGGTGGCGCCGGGGCCTGAGGTGAAGCTCGCGATGACCAGATCGTCGAGCGAGAGCGTGAAGGCGAGCATCCAGCCGGAGATGATCGCCGGCAGGATGACCGGCAAGGTGATCTGGAAGAAGGTCTTCACCGGCGGCGCGCCTAGATCCATCGCCGCCTCCTCCAGCGAGCGGTCGAACGTGACCAGCCGCGACTGCACGACGACGGCGACGAAGCACATGGTGAAGGTGATATGCGCGAGCGTCACCGTGAAGAAACCGCGGTCGAGCCCGACGGCGACGAAAAGCAGGAGCAGCGAGAGGCCCGTGATGACCTCCGGCATGACCAGCGGCGCGAAGACCATGCCCGAGAAGAGCACCCGCCCCTTGAAGCGCGTGTAGCGCGTGAGCGTAATGGCGGCGAGCGTGCCGAGCACGGTCGCCACCGTTGCCGAGATGACGCCGACGCGCGCCGTCACCCAGGTGGCGTCCATCAGGCCCTGGTTGTGGAACAGCGACACGTACCATTTGGTTGAGAAGCCGCCCCAGACGGTGACGAGCTTGGACTCGTTGAAGGAGAAAACGATCAAAAGCACGATCGGCAAATAGAGGAAGGCAAAGCCCAGCACGATCGAGGTGATGTTGAAGCGGCTCCAGGTCGAGTTCATCTGCCCTGCTCCTGTGCCTTTGCCTGCGCCTGCTGGAAGAACATGATCGGGACGGTCAGCACCAGAAGCAGAATGACCGCCACCGCCGACGAGACCGGCCAGTCGCGATTGGAGAAGAATTCGTTCCAGAGCGTCTTGCCGATCATCAGCGTCTGCGAGCCGCCGAGAAGATCGGGGATGACGAACTCGCCGACGGCCGGGATGAACACCAGCAGACAGCCGGCGACGACACCGGGCAGCGACAGCGGGAAGGTGATCTTCCAGAAGGCGCCGGTCGGCGGACAGCCGAGGTCCTGCGCGGCCTCGATCAGCGAATAATCCATCTTCTCCAGCGACGAATAAAGCGGCAGGACCATGAAAGGCAGGTAGGAATAGACGATACCGATGAAGATCGCGGTGTAAGTGTTGAGGATCACCAGCGGCTGGCTGATCAGGCCGGTGGCGAGCAGGACCTGATTGAGCAGCCCCTCGGGCTTGAGGATGCCGATCCAAGCATAGACTCGGATCAGGAAGGACGTCCAGAAGGGCAGGATCACCAGCATCAGCAGGGTCGGGCGGATCGTGGCCGGCGCCCGAGCCATGCCATAGGCTATCGGATAGCCGACGATCAGGGTAAGTATCGTCGAAATTCCCGCGATGATCAGGCTCGTCACATAGGCGTTGAAATAGAGCGCGTCCTGGGTGAGCCAGGTGTAGTTGTCGAAATTGAGCTCGCGGACGCCGGCGAAAAATCCCGAAATGCCGTCCTTGAAATCGAGAACGGGCGTATAGGGCGGCATCGAGATCGCCGTCTGTGACAGCGAAATCTTGAAGACGATGATGAAGGGAACAAGGAAGAAGAACAGCAGCCAGAGATAGGGAATGATGATGACGAGGCGGTTGACGAAGCCCTTCGCCAGCCGCGCCGGCAGCCCGGCGGCGGGAATGGATGATGGAGCGGCGGTAGCTGCGATATTGGTCATGTCCGCCTCCTACCTTGCCAGCACGACGCCGGCGTCGGGCCGGAAGGAAACCCAGGCGCGGTCGTTCCAGGTCAGCGGATCCTCGGTGACGCGCGAGGCGTTCAACGCGCTCGCCCGTACGATCTGACCGTCGTCGAGCTTGATGTGATAGACGGTCATGTCGCCGAGATAGGCGACGTCATAGACCTCGCCTTCCAGCGCGTTGACGGCATCGGCCGGCTTCTTCGAGGAAACCTTGATCTTCTCCGGCCGGATCGCGAAGACGATATCGGAACCGGCAGCGGCGCTGCCGCCATTGTCGACGAAGATCTGTGCTCCCGTCGCGCCGGTGATACGCGTGGTGCTTGCCGTACGCTCGGCAACCTTGCCCTCGAACATGTTCACATTGCCGACGAAATGCGCCACGAAGCGCGACGTCGGCAACTCGTAGATCTCGGCGGGCGTGGCGACCTGCATCACCTCGCCCTTGTCCATGATGGCGATGCGGTCAGCCATGGTCATGGCCTCTTCCTGGTCGTGGGTGACGACAACGAAGGTGAGGCCGAGTTCCTGCTGCAGGTCCATCAGTTCGAACTGCGTCTCTTCGCGCAGCTTCTTGTCGAGCGCGCCGAGCGGCTCGTCGAGCAGCAGGACCTTGGGCCGCTTGGCGACCGAGCGCGCCAGCGCCACGCGCTGGCGCTGCCCGCCCGAGAGCTGATGCGGCTTGCGCTTGGCGAACTGCTCGAGCTTGACCAGCTTCAGCATCTCGGCGACGCGTTTTTCGATGTCGGGTGCCGGCATGCCTTCCTGTTTGAGGCCGAAGGCGATGTTCTTCTCCACCGTCATATGCGGAAACAGCGCGTAGGACTGGAACATCATGTTGACCGGCCGCTTGTAGGGCGGAATGCCGCGCAGGTCCTGCCCGTCGAGAAGGATGCGGCCGGCCGACGGTTCCTCGAAGCCGGCGAGCATCCTGAGAAGGGTTGACTTGCCGCAACCGGACGCGCCCAGCAGCGCGAAGAACTCGCGCTCGAAGATGGTGAGCGACAGATTGTTGACGGCTGTGAAGTCGCCGAACTTTTTCGTGACCTTGTCGAACTGGATGTATGGCTTGGCGTTCGGGTCATTCCATGGCGCGAAATCCCTGCGGATGCTGCCAAGCGACTTCATGATCCCCACTCCGTTACTTTCTTGAATTTCCCCAAAAAGAAAGCGACCCCGGCAGTTGTCTGCCGGGGTCGTGTCTCGATGCTTACTGGCCGGTGACGATCTTGGTCCAGGTGCGCGTGATGATACGCTGTGTCTTGGGATCGTATGGCAGGACGGTATAAAGCTTCTTGGTCGTCTCTTCGTCCGGATAGACCGACGTGTCTTCCAGCAAGGTCTTGTCGACGAATTGCTGCGAAGCCTTGTTGCCGTTGGCGTAGAGCACGTAGTTCGACGATTTGGCGATGACCTCCGGCGTCATCATGTAGTTGATGAACTCGAGCGCCTCGGCGACATGTGGCGCATCGGCCGGGATTGCCATCTGATCGAACCACATCTGGGCGCCTTCCTTCGGCACCGAATAGCCGATCTCGACGCCCTGCTTGGCTTCCTGGGCGCGATTGCGCGCCTGGAAGACGTCACCCGACCAGCCGACCGCCAGGCAGATATCGCCGTTGGCCAGAGCATTGATGTATTCCGACGAGTGGAACTTGCGGATATAGGGCCTGACCTTGAGCAGCGCTTCCTCGGCCTTGGCGATGTCGTCGGGCGATGTGCTGTTCGGGTCGAGGCCGAGATATTTCAGCGCCGCCGGAATGATGTCGGCCGGCGAATCCAGCACATAGACGCCGCAATCCTTCAGCTTGGCCAGGCTTTCCGGGTTGAAGAACACGTCCCAGCTGTCGATCTTGTCGGTGCCGAGCGCCGCCTGCACCTTCTTGACGTTATAGCCGAGGCCGACGGTGCCCCACATGTAGTTGACCGAATATTCGTTGCCCGGATCGTACTTGGCGGTGCGCTCGGTAATGACGTCCCACATGTTGGAAATGTTGGGCAGCTTCGACTTGTCGAGCTTCTGGAACACGCCGGCCTGGATCTGGCGCGACAGGAAGTTGGCGCTCGGCACGACGACGTCATAGCCGCTGCCGCCGGCAAGCAGCTTGGTCTCCAGGATCTCGTTGGAATCGAAGGTGTCGTAGACCACCTTGATGCCGGTCTTCTTGGTGAAGTCGTCGATGATCGAGCTGTCGATATAGTCCGACCAGTTGTAGACATTGACGACGCGGTCCTCGGCATGGCCGCTTAGTGTGAACAGTGTCAGAAATGCCGATGTCGCCGAAAGCCATAGAGCTTTGCGGATCATGATGTTCTCCTTTGGTGAGTGTTCCCTCGCCGGCTCGTCGCGACATGGCGGGGCGGCGTTGGTTTCAGACTATTGAGCTTTCCGGAGAGCGACAAGCGTGAACCGTCCACGCCAGGCTCGATCACGGCATCAAGGTTCGAGACGTTCCAACCTCCCCGGCCGGACACCCGGGCGGCGTCAGCGGTATCCACCGCGGCGTATCGAGAGCTATGACGATGCTTTCCGGTCCCGAGCGGGCCGGCGGAGACACTTGGCAAGATACGCCTGTCTTGTTGTTGCCGTGTTCGCAGCCTGCCCGCCCGGCAACTGCGTTGTCAATGGGGAAGGCTGACTATCGTTCTAAAGCGTATGGCGCCGAAACGGATTCAGGCGACGCGCTTTAGGACTTTGTCTTTCTTGATGCATGTCGTTGTCCCACAACCGCTGCACACTTCTGGGCGACATGCTTTGTCTTGATGCATGTCGTTGTCCCAGAACCGCTGCACACTTCTGGGCCACATGCATTAGTCAATTGGGTGACGGAAGGCCTGTGACGCCGGGGCGCGTCGGTCGCCTCTGACGCTTGAACTCCAGGCCGATATGGACGAGCAGCGCCGTGACCACCACCGCGCCGCCTATGATGGTACGCACCGACGGCACCTCGGAATGGACGAGCCAGACCCAGATCGGTCCAAGGATCGGCTCGAAAGTGCCAAGCAGCGCCGCGATCGCCGCCGGCACCAGCCGGGCACCCATGGCAAAGAACGCGAGGCCGACGCCCAGATTGATGACGCCGAAGGCGAAAAGGAAACCCATATCCCATCCCGAGACCGCGAACGCCGATGCCTGGGATGCGGCGAAGGCGCCGGCGAGCAGCGCCGCAAGGCAATTGGCCGGCACCATGCGTACATGGGCAAAGCGCCGGGTTATCACGGTCGCCAGCGAGAACATCACCGCGATCAGCAGCGCCAGGCCGTCGCCGATCGGCGAGACGGCGCCGTCCAGGGATTCGGAGACCATGATGGCGACGCCGGTGATGACCGCGGCGATCGCGACCCAGGTGGCTAGGCCGACCTTTTCGCGAAAGAGGAGCCAGGCAAGGAGCGCCGCAAGCAGCGGCACGCCCGCCTGCATCAGGAGGATGTTGGCGACCGTGGTGTAAGCAAGCGCCACCACGAAGCTGGTCGACGCCGTGGCGAAGCAGAAGGCGACGCCCAGGCCGGGCAGGCCCATATGCCGAAAGAGTTTAAGGGTGCCGCGCCAACCGTCGCGCCAGAGCATGAACGCGATGAGAAAGGCCACGGCCCAGAGCGAGCGCCAGAACACCACGGTCCAGCTGTCGCCGACATGGATGAAACGGGCGATGGTGCCGCCGAAGCTCCACATGAGCGCCGAGAGGAAGACCAGGAGCATGCCGACCCGCTCCTCGCGCGGCGAGACGACTGGCAGGGTGGCGGGGGGCGAGGCGGTATCGGTCATGGACACGGCGGTCAGCGAGTTGCGTTCGACACGATGCACCAAGGACAACAGGGATTCTGTGTCTCAAACGACGGGACTGTATCTCAATCGCGTAGCGCAAAGTAGAAAGCCGTGCGTGATCCAGCATTCGCTCAACTGTAGGACAACCTCGCTGCGGTTTACGTTGACGCAGCCAGACCCACACCGATGCCTGCTCAGGCGACATGTCATCGCTGAAAATCGAAGGCACTGAGACCCGTCACCATCTCGTCGAGGCCGAGTGGGCGCGTCACCGGCGGCTCGGCGCGCGCCAGGCAGCCGGCGCGCTCGCATAGCCGGCAGGCGGGGCCCACCGGCGTGGCGAAGCCTTGCCCGGACTTGCCGGCGGCGCCGGCCGGCAGCGCCGCGCCATAGACGATCTCGTCGCGAAAGCCGATGTCGCAGCCGAGCAGCAGCGCGGTGCGACGCGGCCGCTCTGAGAAGGCGCCCTGCGGGCCTTCCAGCGTGCGGGCAATGCAGAGGAACTCGGCGCCGTCGGGCATTTCAACCGCCTCGACCAGGATCTGACCTGGCTGCGAGAAGGCCGCATGAACGGGAAGCTTGGGACAGCCGCCACCGAAGCGGCTCTGCGGATAGCCCTGGCTGCCGGCCTTGCGGAAGCGGTTACCCGCGTTGTCGAGCTCCAGCATGAAGAAGGGCACGCCGGACGCGCCTTGCCGCTGCAGCATGGTCAGACGGTTGGCCGCCTGTTCGAAAGAGACGCCGAAGCGGGAACGAAGGACATCGATGTCGTAACGGGCGCGCAGGGCGGCGGCATGGAAAGCCTGATAGGGCATCATCAGCGCGTGCGCGGCATAGCGGCCGAGTTCGAAGCGGGCGAGCCGGCGCGCCTCGTCGGTGTCGAGCTTCAACGCCTGAATCTCGCCCGCGACGGCCACCGACATGCGCATCAGGCTCGCTTCCATGGCGACCTCGCGCAACTGGTCGAAAGGCGACAGCCGCTCGGACAGGAACAGGCGCTGTGAATGGCGGTCGTAGCGGCGGCGCCAGTTGGGCATGGTGGCGACCGACAGCACCTTGACGACGATGCCGTGCTCGCGCCTCAGCCAGGCCTTCAGCGCGCCGAACAGATCATCGCCCGGCTCGAGCACCGACGTGAAAGCCTCCGCCTCCTCTTCCAGCGATGCAAAATGGTTCGGCCGGCGCTCGAACACTTCGTGGACTTCATCGGCAGGCAGGCGCTTGCCGGACAGAGCCGTTGCCCTCCCCTCCCTTGCCAGTAGCTGGTTGAGATCGGAAAGACGCTCGGCCTGCTCGCGATAGGCGCGATAGAGTTTCACCATCGCCCCCGAGGCATTCGGCGCCGTCTCGGCGAGGTCTATCAGTTCCTGATCGCCCGGCAGTTCGCCGGCAAGAAGCGGATCGCTGAACGCTTCGCGCAAGGCCGCGATCGAGCCTTTTGTCTCTCCCTGCAGTTCATGCGGGTCGACCTTGTAGGCGGAAGCAAGCTTGAGAATGAGCTGCACCGTCAGCGGCCGCTGGTTGCGCTCGATCAGGTTGAGATAGGAGGGCGAGATGCCCAATCCCTCGGCCATTGCCGTCTGAGTCAAGCCTCTGGCGTTGCGCAGCCGGCGCAGCCGCGGCCCTGCAAAGATCTTCTGGTCGGCCATCCCTGCCATCCTTGACAAGAATTTACATAGATATCGGACGCGGCGCCCGCTACGCCGCTTTTACAATCATGACAAATTTACAGAGCCGAGCTGTCAATGGCAACACAGCTTTTCCTTTATTTTTCGGCCAAGACTGCGCTTTTTCTAGATGCGTTTCGCACTGCAATGTAAATGAAGTCATACGCAGACGTCGCGAGATATACCCTTGAGACGCAGCGCTGAGGCAGTATCAAACGATCCGGAGTTACCAATGACCGATTTTTACAACCTCGTCCCCTCCGCGCCGGAAGGCCGTTTCGACGGCATCGAGCGCCCTTACTCGCCCGAGGATGTGAAGCGGCTGCGCGGTTCCGTGCAAATTCGCCAGACGCTGGCCGAGATGGGCGCGAACCGGCTGTGGAAGCTCATCCACGAGGAGGATTTCGTCAACGCGCTCGGCGCGATGTCCGGCAACCAGGCCATGCAGCAGGTTCGCGCCGGGCTGAAGGCGATCTATCTCTCGGGCTGGCAGGTGGCCGCCGACGCCAACACCGCCTCGGCCATGTATCCGGACCAGTCGCTCTATCCGGCCAACGCGGCGCCGGAGCTCGTCAAGCGCATCAACCGCACCTTGCAGCGCGCCGACCAGATCGAGACATCCGAGGGCAACGGGCTTTCGGTCGACACCTGGTTCGCGCCGATTGTCGCCGACGCGGAAGCCGGTTTCGGCGGCCCGCTCAACGCCTTCGAGATCATGAAGGCCTTCATCGAGGCCGGTGCCGCGGGCGTCCACTATGAGGACCAGCTGGCTTCGGAGAAGAAGTGCGGCCATCTCGGCGGCAAGGTGCTGATCCCCACCGCTGCGCATATCCGCAACCTCAACGCGGCGCGCCTGGCGGCCGACGTGATGGGCACGCCGACGCTGGTCGTGGCGCGCACGGACGCGGAAGCGGCGAAGCTGCTCACCTCCGATATCGACGAGCGCGACCGGCCTTTTGTCGACTATGAGGCAGGCCGCACGGTGGAGGGCTTCTACAATGTGCGCAACGGCATCGAGCCCTGCATCGCGCGCGCCATTGCCTATGCGCCGCATGCCGACCTGATCTGGTGCGAAACCTCGAAGCCGGACCTGGCGCAGGCCAGGAAGTTCGCGGAGGGCGTGCACAAACATCACCCGGGCAAGCTGCTCGCCTACAATTGCTCGCCCTCGTTCAACTGGAAGAAGAATCTCGACGACGCGACGATCGCGAAGTTCCAGAAGGAGCTCGGCGCGATGGGCTACAAGTTCCAGTTCATCACGCTCGCCGGTTTCCACCAGCTGAACTTCGGCATGTTCGAACTGGCTCGCGGCTACAAGGACCGCCAGATGGCGGCCTATTCGGAACTGCAGCAGGCCGAGTTCGCGGCGGAAGCCAACGGCTACACCGCGACCAAGCATCAGCGCGAGGTCGGCACCGGCTATTTCGACGCCGTGTCGATGGCGATCACCGGCGGCCAGTCTTCGACCACGGCCATGCATGAATCGACCGAGCACGCGCAGTTCAGGCCGGCGGCCGAGTAACGGATAACAACCAGAGGAAACGCCCGCAGGGCATTGATCAAGGAGAAGACCAATGGCATCGATAAGCCGCGTCAAGGAAAGGGCAGAAGAGCAATCGAGCGCGATGAGTGTGGACCAGCAGGCGACGATCCGCATGCTTGCCAACGACCTGCACAGGCTCAATCAGTCGGTCATGAAGGCGGTCGAGGCCGGTGTTTCGGTGGAGCTGGTGCGCTCGGCCAGGCACCATGGCGGCGACGGCAACTGGGGCGACCTTTTGATCCCGGTCATCGTTACCCACCAGAGCCATACCTGACGCAGCGTCAACAGTCTCGGCGAATGTCTCCCGCGCGCTATACGCTCGGGAGACTATCGTATTTTTCAATTTGCCTGCATCAGGGAGAGACACGACTTGCGCTGAATTCCGGAATTTCTTGCTATATATTCCATTCCGACCATTTCAGCTTGACACCGGCCGCGATCTCAACCAATTCTGCCTCAGGTTTCAACCCTGCATTGAACCGGAGTGCCTGCGCCAATGTGTCCCGCCGATCGCAGCGATTCCGGAAAACACCCGAGCCCGGCGGTCCGCTCCGGCGCGATGGCGGCGGATTTTTCCAAGGTGCTCGTCGTGGGCAAATCGTCGATCAACCGGGTCGTGGTGTCGAAGATCGTCGAGAAATCGGGATTGAGGCCGATCTCGGAGCCGCCCGAGGCGGCCGAGAAGACGCTGGCCGGGCATATGCCCTGCGCCGTCATTCTCGATGGCGGACCGGACAACAAGGATTGCGACCGACTTATGGCGTCAATCGATGCCCTGCGGCGCGCCTCGGGCAAACCGCTACCCGCGGTCATCCTGCTCTCAACCAGGAATGGCACACCTGAAAGCCTCGGCCTGTCGAGCTTGGTCGATGCGGTGGTGGCCAAGCCGATCACGCCCGAGAGACTGCAACCGGTGGTCGATCGACTGATCGGCCGCAGTTAGGCTGGACGGCGCTCAGCCGGCCTTTGCGATAGCCTCGACAAGGCTCGGCAACTCGCCGAGGTCGGCAATCTGGCGAAAACGCGGCGCCGCGACCGGCGCCTCGGCGTGCTCGACCGCCCAGGTCAATTCATGCGGGACATGGATGCCCCAACCGCCCGCGTCGATGGCCGGAACCACGTCCGATTTCAGCGAATTGCCGACCATCATGCTCTTGCGCGGCCCGTCGCCGTGGCGGCTGAAAATACGGGCATAGGTGGCGGCGCTCTTGTCGCTCACGATCTCGACGGCATCGAAGAGATCGCCCATTCCCGACTGCGCGAGCTTGCGCTCCTGGTCGAAGAGGTCGCCCTTCGTGATCAACACCAGACGGTAGGAGCCGGCCAGCTTTTCGACCGTCTCGCGCGCATGCGGCAGCGGCTCGATGGGATGGCTGAGCATCTCTCGGCCCGCAGCCAGGATTTCGCCGATGACCGAACCAGGCACGTCACCGTCGGTGATCGCGATGGCTGTCTCGATCATCGACAGGGTAAAGCCCTTGATACCGAATCCGTAGAAGGCGAGATTGCGCCGCTCCGCCTCGAGAAGCCTTGCCGCGATCTGCTCATGGTCGCCATGCCCGGCCAACAGGGCGGCAAAGCGCTTCTCGGTCATGCGGAAGAACTGCTCGTTCTGCCATAGCGTGTCGTCGGCATCGAAGCCTATTGTGGTCAGAGCGGACATAGCGACGTCATCCTCCTCGCTAACTCGTGGTGTAGACGCGTTCACCGGTCACTGCTAGCAAGAGATCGGCAAAGCGCGGGGGTGCATGCTGGATTCGTGGAAAGGCGAGTTGGAGCGTTTCGTCGCGGGCGCCCGTCAGCGCACGCCGACCGAGCTGATAAACGGCATTCGCGATATCGGCCTCGCCATGGGCCATGAAGCGGGCGAAGCGCTGCTTGACAACCATCCGGAGCTGTTCTCCTACCGGCCGATGCTCACGCGCGCCTTCATCGAAATGGTCCATGCGCAGGACGCCGCTGAGATCAGGCAGATGCTGGATGTGAAGCAGCCGACTTCTTTCGGACAGATAGCCGCGGAAAAAACAACGATCGGCGTCATGTCCTCGAAAGACGCCTATAAACGCCTCGACGAGGTCTTCGAACACGTCGATTTCAGCCGATGCAGGCGCGCGGTGATGGTCGGCTGCGGCGGCCGACCGTTCACCATGCTTCGCATCCACGATCAGACGACGGTTCCCGAGATAATCGGCCTGGACATCGTGCCGGAAGCGGTCGAGACAGCGAACATTGTCGCCGCCAAGCTTGGCTACACGCGCTGCCACGCCGAATTCCGCGACGGGCGCGACTACGACTATCGCGGCGCGCAGGTAGTCTATGTCGCCAGCATGGTTTCGCCCAAGACAGGCGTCGTGTCGCGCATCGCGGATACGGCTCCGCCCGACCTCCAGCTCGTTCTGTGGGAACCGTACTCGCTGGCCCGCTTGTGGTCCGAGCGGGCGGAAGAGACACTTGATCCGAGGCTTGAGGTCGTCGGTCGCACCCGCGTGTCGCGCAACATGACACGCGATGTGTTTGTCCGCTTCCGGCCCGACGCCGCCGCCATGCGCGCAAGTGAAGGCTGATGGCGACGACCACGGCCGATCGCGCGATCCTGGCCGCGACAACGGCCTGGTGCCTCCTTCGCCATCCATTGATCTGGAAAAGAACCTACGATCACAGCGGCGTCTTTCCCGATCCAGCGCGACCGACTTCGTATGTCGACAAGTTCCTGTGGCGCAAGATCTTCGATCACAATCCTCTTTACGCGACGGCATGCGACAAGCTTGCGGCGAAGGAATATGCCCTGTCGACATGCCCGGAACTCAAGACAGCGAAAGTTCTGTGGAGCGGGCGCGACGCGACACGAATACCGCCGGCGCTGCTGGCCGGCAATGTCGTGGTGAAAGCCAATCATGGCTGCCGTTGGAACATGATGATCCGCAACGGCGACATGGACATGGCGAAGCTTTCGAGGCGAACAGCGCGGTGGATGCGCCGTCGCTACGGCAGGAAATTCGGCGAGTGGGCCTACAAAGGCGCGAGGCGGCTCATCTTCGTCGAGGAGATGCTCATTCAGGACGAGGTGCCGGTTCCGCTAGAGTACAAGTTCCACGTATCGAACGGAAAGACGGCTTATGTCTACGCCGCAAGACGCGACGGACAGGGCAGCGAGCTGAAAAGTCATTTCGATCGTGATGGGAACCATGCACCGGTGCCGCCGGGGAGCGGCAGCCAATGGGTAAAGATCGATCTGCCGCCATCGTTCCCGAAGATGCGCGAGATCGCGGAACGACTGACGGCGCCGTTCGACCACATGCGGTGCGACTTCTACGAGATTGATGGCGAAATCTTCTTCTCCGAGTTCTCCGTCTATCCATTGTCGGGAAAAGGGATCATCAACACCAGGCTGCGCGACCTGGCCGGCGACACCTGGGACCTACGCCAGTCCTGGTTCCTGTCGACGCCACAACGCGGCTGGCGCAAATTCTATGCGGCGGCGCTGTTGCGCTGGCTCGACGCGACCGACAGTCAACGGCCGTAGGCCCCGTGCCCCTAGGATATGGACAGGCCAACCATCCGGCGCCTCCCCTTCCCTTCCCCCATGGCGCCCGGCTATACTTCGAAATCCGCAAACACAATCTGGTGAATGATGCCGCCTGAAAAAAAGGAAGTCCGTCCGTCAAGCCGGGGGGGACGCGCCCGCACGCCTGCCTTCCTGAAGAATGAACGCGGTGTGAAGAACTGGAAGGAAGCCAGCGCCTGGCTCGAATGGCGCGGCATCGAGGACATCGAATGCATCACGCCTGACCAGGCGGGCGTCGCCCGCGGCAAGATGATGCCGTCGAAGAAATTCACCTCCAACACGTCGCTGGCGCTGCCTTCGGCCGTGTTCATGACGACGATCTCAGGCGGCTATCCGGAAGACGGCAACGGCTTCCACTATCCGGAGGATGACGGCGACCTGAAGCTGCTCCCGGACTTGTCCACGCTCACCGTCGTACCTTGGGAAGAAGATCCGACGGCGGCGGTGATCTGCGATCTCGTGCACCAGGACGGCCGTTCTGTCGAGTTCACGCCGCGCAACGTCTTGAAGCGGGTGCTCGCCGCTTATGACGAGCGCGGGCTGAAGCCGGTCGTGGCGCCGGAAATCGAATTCTATCTGGTGCGCAAGAACCCCGATCCAGACTATCCGCTGACGCCGCCGGTCGGGCGCTCAGGCCGGCCGATCGGCGGCGGCGCCGGCTATTCGATCGCCGGCGTCAACGAGTTCGACGAGTTGATCGACGACATTTACCATTTCTCCGAAAGGCAGGGCCTGGAGATCGACACGCTGATCCATGAGGAAGGCGCCGGCCAGCTCGAGATCAACCTGCGCCACGGCAACCCGATCGAGCTCGCCGACCAGGTGTTCATGTTCAAGCGCACCATCCGCGAGGCGGCACTGAAGCACGAGATCTACGCCACCTTCATGGCCAAGCCGATCCAGGGACAGCCGGGCTCGGCCATGCACATCCACCAATCCGTGGTCGACAAGAAGACCGGCAAGAACATCTTCTCGGCCGAGGACGGCTCCGAGACCGACGCTTTCTTCCACTTCATAGGCGGCATGCAGAAGCATGTGCCGAACGCGCTGGTGATGTTCGCGCCTTACGTCAATTCCTACCGCCGCCTGACGCAGCAGGCCTCGGCTCCGGTCAACAACAAATGGGGCTATGACAACCGCACCACCGCGTTCCGTGTGCCGCGCTCGGACCCGGCGGCGAGACGCGTCGAAAACCGCATCCCCTCCTCGGACGCCAACCCCTATCTTGCGCTGGCGGGGTCGCTTGCGTGCGGCTTGATCGGTATGACGGGGAAGATCAAAGCCGAACCGCCGGTGCTGACCACGGCCAATGCCGACGAGATCGACCTGCCCCGCAGCCTGCTGGAAGCGGTCGATCTTTTCGAGGCCGACGAGGAACTCTGCACTCTCCTCGGCAAGTCGTTCGCCGCCACCTACGCGGCGATCAAGCGGGCCGAGTTCGAGACATTCATGGAAGTGATCAGCCCGTGGGAGCGGGAGTATTTGTTGCTGAACGTCTGATCGATAATGCCATACCAATCTCCGATTTCGCCTGGGCGGTCCTGGTACGAGGACACAGTTGGGCCGCGTCCCGAATATCCCTCGCTTGACGGCGATCGCCAGTGCGACGTTGTAATCGTCGGCGGCGGCTTTACCGGCCTGTCGGCGGCAACGCATCTGGCAAAGGCCGGCGCGAATGTGGTGCTGATCGAGTCCTATCGCTTCGGAGACGGAGCATCGGGGCGCAATGGCGGCCAGCTCGGCACCGGCCAGCGCGCCTGGGCCGAGGAGTTGGAGGCCGAATATGGCCTTACCCGCGCCAGGGCGCTGTTCGACATGGCCGAGGAGGCAAAGGCGCATCTGTTCGACTTCGCCGCCACCAACGCGATCGACATCGACTATATGCCGGGCCAGCTTTCGGTGGCGCACAAGAAGCGTTACGTCGACGACTACAAGCGCCACGCCGAGATCATGGCCGGCCGCTTCGGCTATCCGCATGTCAGCTTCATGGACGTGGCGGAAACAGCGGAACGGTTGGGCTCGACACGCTACTTCGGGGGAACCCGCGACATCGGCACCGGGCACATCCACCCGCTGAAGCTGGTGATCGGCACAGCGAGAGTCGCGACGGAAGCCGGCGCGCATCTCTTCGAGCGGACGCCGTCCACCGGGATCGTTTCAGGCCGCGGCAAGGTGAAGGTCACGACGCGCAATGGCACGATCACAGCCGACAAATGCCTGATCGCTGTCAATGCCTATGGCGGCAAGCTCGAGCCGGTGAGCGCGTCGCATATCATGCCGATCGGCTCTTTCATCGGCGCGACCGCACCGCTCGGCGCTACTTCCAAAGTCCTGCCGGGCGGCGAGTCCGTCGACGATTCCCGCTTCGTGGTGCGCTATTTCCGCAAATCGAAAGACGGCCGGCTGCTGTTCGGCGGTCGCGAGGTCTATGCCGTCAATGATCCGAAGGACATCCATATCCACATCCGCAAGCAGATCGCCGAACTCTACCCCGACCTGAAGGACGTCGAAATCACGCATGGATGGGGCGGCTATGTCGGCATCACTGTGCCGAGAAAGCCGTTTGTGCGCGAAGTGATGCCGAATGTGATCTCGATAGGTGGCTATTCCGGCCACGGCGTCATGCTGTCGAACTTCTTCGGCAAGCTCTATGCCGAGACCGTGACCGGCAATCGCAACCGCCTGAAACTGATCGAGGACCTGAAGATCCCGCCCTTCCCGGGCGGCCGCCGCTTTCGTGCGCCGCTGTTGTTTCTGGCGCTCAGCTGGTTCGCGCTTCGCGACAGGATCTGAAGGCTCGCAGCCTGCCGCAACCATCGATCCGAAGCAGGTGGCTTGCGCGCGGCAGGTTGCGGAAGCCTTAACGGGCGCGCGGAATTTCGCAAAATGGCTCACTCATGCCATAATCACCAGCGAAGGATGCCATTCTGGGCGGCAATCCGGGGACTTTCGCGGACCTGTCCGCAGTGATTTCGGGACCGATGCCGATCGATGCCAGGCCTATCGGCAAAGATCGAAAGAACGTCGGCCCGCTAGTTGGAGGTGGTTTGAGTGAACGAGCCCTTCAGTTTCGGCACGCCGGAACGGCAGCGCTTTACAATGCAGTTCGGATATGACGTACGGCCGTCCTTCTGGCAGAAGGTGCAGTCGAACGCGCATCTGGTCATTGCGGCGGTGGGCACCGCCGCGCTGCTCGGCGTGGCCGCGGTGGCGCTATGGCTGTCCATTCCGGGCAGCGGCCGGCAAGTGGCCGCGGCCAGTGCCGAGAGGAGCGTTCCAACAAATTCGGTGAAGACCACGAAGATCGCGCCAGCAGCGGCGCCGGTCAGCGTGGCGACGGCACCGCGGGCCGCCCGCAAGGCCGACGCGGTCTCGCTTGCGACGGCGGCTCAGGAAGCCAGCATCCCGGCGCTGGCGTCGAGCAGCCCGCGCTGGACGGCGTCCGATTCCAAGCCCCTGCCGGACAAGGTCGGAGACCAATCGGCTCCATCCGAGCAGGCCGCGGAGCCCAGCGCCGCGCAGCCAGCCGATACGGCCTTCGCCGAGCCCGCTGCCGAGAGCGACGCTTCAGACGCGCTGTCCCAGGTCGCCGCGCCTGCGGGCGAAACGCCGGCGGACGCGAAGACACCGGGCGACAAGATGGATGGCGCCCAAACCGCCGCCATTCCCGAAGCCAAGCCGCAGGTTCCCGACGCCGACCCGGCAGGGACGGACAACGCCAAGCCGAAACCTCAGAAAGTCGGCGCGGCCGCCAACGGACGCATTTTGAGGCCTGTCACCATGCGCTCCGGGCCGAAGAAGGGTGCATCCGTGATCACGACGGTTCCGGCCAAGGCATCAGTGCAGGTGGTGAATTGCAAGCAATGGTGCGAGATCGTCTACAACGGCAAGCACGGCTGGGTCTACAAAAGCTACGTCAAGACCGGCGTGTAAGGCCGGTCGATCCGACCAGCAAAGCCTTCATGCCGTCTGGCGCAGGAACAGCCGGCGCAGCCGCTGCAGTCTGCGATCGTGCCTGCGTTTCTTGACAAAATCCGTATGCTCTTCGAACGGCACTTCGAAAAGGCCGCAATCCTGGCAACCTTCCTTCTTCCCGCAAGCGGGAATCCAGCACTTGACATCATGTTTCCAGGCCAGCGCCAAGCGCTCCAGGTGAAGGCTGGAAGAACTCTTGAGAAGGATTAGTTCCCCAGGCTCCGCGGTGCGCTTGAGGTGATTGGAGACCTCTTTCGGCGTGCGCAATTCGACGAACCTGCCACTGTCGCGATCGGCCTGGCTGGCCTTCGAGCGATGGGCATGTTCACCGACATAGATCACCTGGTCGGCAACTTCGCGCGCACTCCCATAGGCGCGCGCATATTTTGCGTTCGAACCGGGAAAGTCCGACAGTTGGCCAAGCACGATCCGCTTCCGCGTTGATCTTGATTTTGCCAGCATGTCGAAGGCAAGCGACAGCGAATGCCACGGCGCCTTGGCGGTATCAACGATGAACTGCGGCCCGCCATCGGTCGTCAGCACCTGGCAGCGGTTGGCGAGAGGTTCGAAGGATGCGGTCCTTGCCACGATCTTGTCTGGTGGGACACCAAGCTCCAACGCCGCGACAATGGCGGCGGCGGCCGGCAGCCAGAACTGCTCGCCTGGGAACGGTGTTTGCAGGTCCATCACTCCTCCCGGCCAGCGAAGTGAGAAGCCGAGGAGATCCGGATAAGCGGCGTGTATCCCGGTTACCCGATAGTTCGCGGTCTCCGCCTGGCCGAAGGTCACGACACGACACCTTGCGTCGGCCGCCATGGCGAGCACATGCGGGTCGTCGGCGTTCAGGATCGCGAGCCCGCCCGGGGATAGCGCTTCGACCAGCGCTTTCTTCTCCTGGGCGACAGCTTCCAGCGTTCGGAACTTGGAGAAATGTTCCAGCCTGACCATGGTGACGACCGCCACGTCCGGTTTCAGCATCCGCGCCATGGGCTTTATCGAGCCAGGTTCAAAAGCGCCGGCTTCGAAGACGACATAGTCGACCTTGCCCGCGCGTTTCATTCGCTTGTAAAGCGTGCGAACAAGCGCCTTGAACGTGTTGGCCAGAACCTGAGTATAGACCGTGCCCTGACTGGCAAGGATATGCCCAAGCAGGCTGGTTGCGGTCGATTTGCCGGAACTGCCGGTTATGCCGATGAAGGTCGCCGTACTTCGCGCACGCGCGCGTTCCGCTCGATAGCGGCGTAACCGCCAACCCAGATCGTCGCGAATTTCGCGCAGACTGATCTCAACCACGCCCGGTTCCCCCACCTCAAATCCGTTATCCTTTCGAGAGACCTTGAAGTCAAACCGCTCAGATACAGCGCCCGCCGTCGACCTCCAGCGCCACGCCGGTGATGAAGGCTGCTTCGTCCGAAGCCAGCCACAGCGCCGCGTTGGCGATGTCGAGCGGGGTCGAGAGCCGGCCGAGCGGGATCGAGGCGCGGAATTTCTCGCGCATTTCAGGCGTGTCGGCGCCCATGAATTTCTCCAGCATGCCCGTCTCGCCGGCGACCGGGCACAGGCAGTTGACGCGGATATTCTTCGGCGCCAGTTCGACGGCCATCGACTTGGTGGCGGTGATCGCCCAGCCCTTGGAGGCATTGTACCAAGTCAGGCCCGGCCGCGGCCGAAGCCCGGCCGTCGAGGCCGTGGTGAGGATGACGCCGCCGCCTTGCCGGTCCATGATCGGCACGACGGCAAGGGCCGCGTGATAGATCGCCTTCATGTTAACGGCGGTTATCAGATCGAATGTTTCCTCGTCCACGCCCAGCATATCGCCGTTGCGGTGGGTGAAGCCCGCATTGTTGACCATGATGTCGATGCGGCCGAAGGCTCCCTTGGCGGCATAGATCATCTCGTCGAATTCGGAACGCAGGGACACGTCGGTCTGGGTCCAGATCGCGTTGCCGCCGATCTCCTCGGCCACCCGCTCGGCGCCCTTGGCGTTGAGATCGGCGACAACAACGCGAGCCCCTTCTTCGGCAAAGCGTTTCGCCATGCCTTCGCCAAAGCCCGACGCTGCACCGGTGATGATAGCGACCTTGTTTTCCAGACGCATGGCTTTCCCGCTCATTTGGATTTTCTCGTGGTCCTGTCTGCGGCCTTCATCTTGTCTGCCGATGCGGCAGGGATCGCGACGAGGCCGACCGCCGGCAATGTTTCCCCAAGGCGCGTCGCGCTGAAACCGATACTGGCGACGCGCATTAAGTCTTTATCCTGTTGCATGCCGGCGTCCCAGAACCGCGGCGCACTTTCGTGTGACATGCATTGGCTTTCGTCATATTCGCGTTCTATGGTGCGACCGCGAACGCGTTGCGGCAGCCAGGGCTTGCCGACGAGCCTGCCGGTAGTCCGAGTGTCGGGGAGGCATGTGGACCGACGCAACAGCAGGCGACTTGTCCTGCCTGTGACACCATGGCACTGGAAAATTTAAATCGATTAGAATATACCAGCCCCGCTCCCGGTATCCGGCATCAAATCGGACTGACCATGACCAGCCAGATAATCCCTGTCGATCCCTTCGACTTCATCATTTTCGGCGGCACCGGCGACTTGTCGGAACGCAAGCTCCTGCCGTCGCTCTATCATCGGCAGCGCGACCATCAGTTCTCCGAGCCGACGCGCATCATCGGTACGTCGCGCGCCAAGATGAGCGACGCCGAATTCCAGACCTTCGCCAAGCAGGCAATTTCGGACCATGTCAAACCGGCCGATATCGACCAGAAGGAACTCGATACGTTCCTCGCCCGCCTATCTTACGTTTCGGCGGACGCGACCACGGGTACAGGCTTCGACAAGCTAAAGAAGGCAATCGGCGACAGCGACCGCATCCGCGCCTTCTACCTCGCGGTGGCGCCGGCGCTGTTCGGCGATATCTCGCACAAGCTCAGGGAGCACAAGCTGATCACGCCGAATTCGCGCATCGTGCTGGAAAAGCCGATCGGACGCGATCTTGCCTCGGCGCGCGCGCTCAACGACACGGTCGGCGACGTTTTCAACGAAAGCCAAATCTTCCGCATCGACCACTATCTCGGCAAGGAAACGGTGCAGAACCTGATGGCGCTGCGCTTTGCCAACGCGCTCTATGAGCCGTTGTGGAATTCGGCGCATATCGACCATGTGCAGATCACCGTCGCCGAGACAGTCGGCCTCGAAGACCGCGTCACCTATTACGACAAGGCCGGCGCGCTGCGCGACATGGTGCAGAACCATATGCTGCAGCTGCTTTGCCTCGTCGCCATGGAAACGCCATCCTCGATGGACGCCGACGCCGTGCGCGACGAGAAGCTCAAGGTGCTGCGGGCGCTGAAGCGTATCAACGGCAACGAAGCGCCGAAACAGACGGTGCGCGGCCAGTATCGCGCCGGCGCCTCGGCTGGCGGGGCAGTCAAGGGCTATGTCGAGGAGCTCGGCAAGGACAGCAACACCGAGACTTTCGTCGCCATCAAGGCCGAGATCGGCAACTGGCGCTGGGCCGGTGTCCCCTTCTATCTCAGAACCGGCAAGCGGCTCGCCACCCGCGTCTCGGAAATCGTCATCGAGTTCAAGCCGATCCCCTATTCGATCTTCGGCGACAGCGCCGGACCGATCTTCGCCAACCAGCTGGTGATCCGGCTGCAGCCCGACGAAGGCGTCAAGCAGTACATCATGATCAAGGATCCGGGACCGGGCGGCATGCGGCTGCGCCAGATCTCTCTCGACATGAGCTTCGCGCAATCTTTCGACGGGCGGGCGCCGGACGCCTATGAACGGCTGATCATGGATGTGGTGCGAGGCAACCAGACGCTGTTCATGCGCCGCGACGAAGTCGAGGCGGCATGGAAATGGATCGACCCGATCCAGAACGCCTGGGAAAGCGCCAGGCAGGACGCGCAGGGCTATACGGCCGGAACCTGGGGGCCGTCGGCCTCGATCGCTCTCATCGAACGTGACGGACGGACATGGCACGAGAGCAATTGACCGAGGCCCGCTACGGCTGGAACGGCTTTGCCGACCGCCAGGACCTGGCGACGACGCTTGCCGGTGAGATCGCCGGCCGGCTGACCGGCGCCGTCGCGAAACGCGGCACGGCGCTGCTCGCCGTGTCCGGCGGCACCACGCCAGCGAAACTGTTCGCCGCGCTGTCGACCACGCCGATCGCCTGGGACAAGGTCACCGTCACGCTGGTCGACGAGCGCTTCGTGCCGCCCTCCTCGCCGCGTTCGAATGCCGGACTGGTGGCGGCAAACCTTTTGCAAAACAACGCGGCGGCGGCCCGCTTCGTGCCGCTCTACCATGAAGCGGCAAGCATCGAGGACGCAGCGGCGGCGGACAGCGAAGCGCTGCGGTCGCTCCCGTGGCCGCTCGACGTGGTGATCCTGGGCATGGGCGGCGACGGCCATACGGCCTCGTTCTTTCCCGATGCCGGCAACCTCGAGGAATTGCTCGACCCTGCCTCGCGGCGGATCGTTCTGCCAGTGCACGCGGCGAGCGGCGGCGAGCCGCGGCTGACGCTGTCGATGGCGCGCATCATCAGCGCCGGATTCGTCGCGCTCCACATCGAAGGCGAGGACAAGCGCACCGCATTCGACGGCGCGATGGGGCCTGGCGCAAAGAAGCCCATCCGCAGAGTGATCGAGGCGGCGCCGCGACCGATAGAGGTGTTCTGGGCACCCTGATTTCACATGAGGCCAGCCGGGTGACAGAGGGAGGAACGTCGCCGGGCTCGAAAGGACGGACCATGACAGCCAGACGCGATATCGAAGCCATCACGGAACGCATCCGCCAACGTTCGAAAGCCGGCCGCGATGCCTATCTCGGCCGCATTGCGGGAGCGTCGAGCCGGACCGCCAACCGCGCGGTGCTGGGTTGCGGCAATCTGGCCCACGGCTTTGCCGTGTGCAGCCCGTCGGAGAAGATCGCGCTTGGCGGCGACCGGGTACCAAACCTCGGCATCATCACCTCCTACAACGACATGCTGTCGGCGCATCAGCCCTTCGAGACGTTTCCGGCGCTGATCAAGGAAGCGGCGCGCGAGGCCGGCGGCATCGCCCAGGTGGCCGGCGGTGTGCCGGCGATGTGCGATGGCGTCACGCAAGGCCAGCCCGGCATGGAACTGTCGCTGTTCTCGCGCGACGTGATCGCGATGGCGGCGGCAATCGGCCTGTCGCATAACATGTTCGACGCCGCCGTCTTCCTTGGCGTCTGCGACAAGATCGTGCCCGGGCTGGTTATCGCCGCGCTCACCTTCGGGCATCTGCCGGCCGTCTTCATCCCGGCCGGGCCGATGACGACCGGCCTTGCGAATGACGAGAAGGCCAAGATTCGCCAGCTCTATGCCGAAGGCAAGGTTGGCCGCGCGGAGTTGCTGGAGGCGGAATCGAAATCCTATCACGGGCCGGGCACCTGCACCTTCTACGGCACCGCCAATTCCAACCAGATGCTGATGGAGATAATGGGCCTGCACACGCCGGGCGCCTCCTTCGTCAATCCAGGCACACCGCTGCGCGATGCGCTGACCAGGGAAGCAGCCAAGCGCGCTCTGGCGATCACCGCGCTCGGCAATGCCTATACGCCGGTCGGGCGCATGATCGACGAGCGCTCGATCGTCAACGGCGTCGTCGGCCTGCACGCCACCGGCGGCTCGACCAACCACACGATCCACCTGATCGCGATGGCCGCCGCCGCCGGCATCGCGCTGACCTGGCAGGACATTTCCGACCTGTCCGAGGCCGTGCCGCTGCTCGCGCGCGTCTATCCGAACGGGCTTGCCGACGTGAACCATTTCCATGCCGCCGGCGGGCTTGGCTTCCTGATCCGCGAATTGCTCGACGAAGGCCTCCTGCACGAGGACGTGCAGACGGTGTGGGGCGAAGGCCTGCGGCCCTACGCGGTCGAGGCCAGGCTTGGCGATGATGGCGGCGTGGTGCGCGAGGCGGCGCCTTCGCAGAGCGGCGACGAGAAGGTCCTGGCGCCGTTCAAGAAAGCGTTCCAGCCGACGGGCGGCCTGAAAGTGCTCGGCGGCAATCTCGGCCACGCCGTGATCAAGACTTCCGCCGTGAAGCCGGAGCGGCGCGTCATCGAGGCGCCAGCGAAAGTGTTCGACAGCCAGCAGGCACTGAATGACGCCTTCAAGGCCGGCACGCTGACCGGCGATTTCATCGCCGTCGTCCGTTTCCAGGGACCGAAGGCCAACGGCATGCCGGAACTGCACAAGCTGACCACGGTGCTCGGCATCCTTCAGGACCGCGGCCAGCGCGTGGCGCTGGTAACCGACGGGCGCATGTCGGGCGCTTCCGGCAAGGTGCCGGCAGCGATCCACGTGACACCGGAAGCGGTCGAGGACGGACCGATCGCCAGGATCCATGACGGCGATGTCATCCGGCTCGACGCCGACGCCGGCACGCTGGAAGTGCTGGTGCCCGGTACCGAGTTCGCGCTGCGCCGTACGGCTGACGCCGATCTCATCGGCAACGAGTTCGGCTTCGGCCGCGAGCTGTTCGCTGGTTTCCGTCAGTTGGTCGGCCGCGCCGATCATGGGGCGGCGGCGTTCGGCATCGCCTGACATATTTTCCAACAGCTCTCAAAAAAAGGGGCGGCCCGATGCCGCCCTTTTTTGACCGACTGGCAGTAACGCCTACTGAATGGTGATCTCGCTCCGCTCACCCGCCTTGATCGTCACCGGCATTTCCTTGTCTTGACCCTGATCGGGGGCGTGACGCACGACTACATAGTCGCCGGCGGGAATCGTCTGCTGCCAGCTGTCGCCATAGCTTAGGCCGAGCGACTTGCGCTTGCCTTGGATATCCTTCTTCGACGACAGCACCTCGATCGAGTAAGCGCCGGGCGCCGACATCGCCAGCACGCCAGCGTCGAGCGCGACCTTGATGTCCTGGTTGTCGCCGGCCTTGATGGTGAAGGGCTGCTCAGCGACGGCAAGATCGAGGGTCGTGAGCGCGACATAGTCGTCCGGCGGCAGCCAGAACTTGCTGTCGGGACCATAGGAATGCTCGATGCTCTCGCGAGAGCCGTCGATCTTCTTCTTCGCCTTGACGATTTCGAAGCTAATGCCGGAATTATCGGCCTTGTCCCCGCCTGCCGTGTAGAAGGCGTTGAGGACGGCGTGGCCGACGCCGACGACAACTTCCTTCTCGACCGTCTGTCCGGCAGCAAGCTGGATGGTCTCGGTTACCGCGCCGGCGCCGATCTGCACCGTCACCTTTTGCTCGCCCGCAGGCACGGTGGCCTTGGCGTCACCGTAATGGGTGGTGCTGCCGCCAGGATAGGCGAAGTCGACGCGGGCCTCGCCGCTGATCTCCGAGCCCTGGCTCGCATGCGGATGGATAACCAGCGTACCGCCGTTGAGCGTGAACAGCGGCTTGTAAACCTGACCTGCCTCGATCTTGATCTTCTGCTCGCTTCTTGCCTCGTCGTCGCGGCCGACGACGATATAGTCGCCCGGTTCGAGATTGGTTTTCAGCTCGCCATACTCGGTCATGACCTGGTCGCCGCGCGAGCCGTCCGCGTTGGCCTTGTAGATTTCCCACGCATTGCTGTTGTCGGAGATCTCGGGACCTCCCTCGGCCATGACCACGCTCGGCATGAAGTTAAATTCAGGCTTGGCGGGTTCGGGTGCTGGCGCAGGTGCCGGAGCGGGCTCAGGCGCCGGCGCGGGAGCCGCGACGGTCTCAACCAGAGCCTCCTGCAGCGCCTTCTGGTCGGAGGCCTGGATGTATTTGCCGCCGGTGTTCTCGGCGAGGCAGGCGATCTGCTTGCCTTCGTCGGCGGTCAGGCCGAAGCCGACGACATCGGCGGTGAAATCGACGCCGCTTTCCTTCAGCTCCTTGCCGAGCGCGCAAGGATCGCCGCCGCAGGTTTCCAGCCCGTCGGTGATCAGCACGACCGTTGCCTTTTCCTCGGTGTATTTCAGCGCTTCGGCGGCCTGCTTGACGGCTGCCGTGAGCGGCGTCTTGCCCAGAAATTTCATGCTGTCGGCCGCCGCCGAGATGGCGCTGGCGGAACCGGCTTGCGGCGGCACGATCAGCTCGATGTCATCGCAGCTGCCCTTTGTGCGATGGCCGTAGGCCATGAAGCCGATCTCGTCATCGGCCGGAACCGACTGCAGAACCGTCCGCAGCGATTCACGCGCGATCTCCAGTTTCGGCTTGCCGTCGATCTGGGCCCACATCGAGCCCGACGCATCCAGAATGATTATGACCTTGTTGGCGGCAAGGCCGAAACTGGTCATCGACAAAAGCAAGGCCGCCGCGGCGACGCTCCGTATCAGTCCGGCCATGAATGTCTCCTGATTGATCCCCCGTACGCGCCGGGAAAGCTATTTTAGGAGGCCTGCCGAGACAAGCCGCAAAAGCTGACGGGTCAAGCCTCCGGCGACTGCGCCGGGACAAAGCCTTCGGTTTCGACGATCCCCGATAGCGCCTTCCTCGCGCATGCTTCTTCGGCGGCGTCGGCAATGGCTGTGCTTCGTTGCCGGAGAGCAACGTTGGGCCGGGAAAATTTGAGGCGCCAGCAGCCCCGTAGCCTAACCGGCGACGTCCTCCCTCGGCGGTCAGTAGGTGGTGCGCCGCTCTTCCGACGGCGGACGGCCGAACTGCAGCCTGTAGCTCTGCGCGAAATAGGAATGCGACGTGAAGCCGGTGGCGATCGCCACGTCGAGGATCGGCATGTTGGTCTGACGCAGCAATTCGCGCGCCCGCTCCAGCCTCAGCCGCATGTAATAGCGGCCGGGCGTCACGCTGAGATGGCGCAGGAACAGGCGCTCGACCTGGCGCACCGAAAGGCCGGCCGACTTGGCGAGTTGCACCGCCGACAGCGGCTCGTCGAGATGATCGGCCATCAATTCGACGATGCGCCGCAGCTTCTCCGACTTGCCGGTTAGGTCGCGCTCGGGGCCGACGCGCTGGCGGTCGCCGGCCGAGCGGATACGCTCGTGCTGGAACTGGTTGGCGACGCCATTGGCGAGGTTGGAGCCGAAATCGCCGCGCACGATCTCCAGCATCAGGTCGATCGAGGTGGTGCCGCCGGCGCAGGTGTAGCGCTTGCGGTCGATCTCGAAGACATTGCCGGTGCAGTTGATGTCGGGGAAGCGTTCCATGAAGCCGGCGCGGTTCTCCCAATGGATGGTGCAGCGATAGCCGTCGAGCTGTCCGGCCTCGGCCAGCAGATAGGAACCGACCGACAGCGCGCCCAGCGCGTTGCCGCGCCGGCCCCAGCTGCGCAGAGCCGCCAGCACCTTGCTCTTGCCGGGAAATTCGGTGGTGAGACCGACCGAGACGAACAGAATATCGACCGGCGGCATGTCGGCGACGGAATAGTCGATCTTCAACGGCAGGCCGTTCGAGGCCATGACCGCGTCGCCATCGGCCGAGATCGTCGTCCAGCCATAGAAATCGCGGCCGAGCAGGCGGTTGGCCGAGCGGAAGCAGTCGATGGCAGCCGCAAGCGAGAACATCGAGAACTTGTCGACCAGCAGGAAGCCGAACTGACGGCCGCCCTGAACGGGATCGTTCGTGATCGGCCGCTCGACGGAAGCAGTCAGGTTCGGCACCGCAAAGGCTTTCTCAGAATCAGAAGGACGGCCGCTTCAGCCCGGCCGCGAGGTAGGCGGAAGCTACAGTGTTAGCCATCAGCATGGCAATGGTCATCGGCCCGACGCCGCCGGGCACCGGCGTGATGGCGCCGGCGACCTTGGCCGCCTCGGCATAGGCGACGTCGCCGACCAGGCGGCTCTTGCCTTCGCCCTTCTCGGGCGCCGGGATGCGGTTGATGCCGACGTCGATGACGGTGGCGCCGGGCTTCACCCAATCGCCCTTGACCATTTCCGGACGACCGACGGCGGCGACCAGGATATCGGCGGTGCGGGCAAGCGTCGGCAGGTCCTTGGTGCGGCTATGCGCGATGGTGACCGTGCAGTTGGCGGCCAGCAGCAGATTGGCCATCGGCTTGCCTACGATGTTGGAGCGGCCGACGACGACGGCGTTAAGACCGGAAAGGTCCTTGCCGCGCACCCGCTCTATCAACAGCATGGAGCCCGCCGGCGTGCAGGGCACGAAGGCCGTCTCGAGCTCGCCGGTCCCGAGCTTGCCGACATTGATGAAGTGGAAGCCGTCTACATCCTTTTCCGGAGCGATCGTCTGGATGACCTTGCCGGCGTCGATATGGCCGGGAAGCGGCAGTTGCACGAGGATGCCGTGGATCGACTTATCCGCGTTGAGGTCGCCGATGATCTTCAGCAACTGCTCCTCGCTGGTGTCGGCCGGAAGCGTGTGCTGGAGCGAATGGAAGCCGCATTCCTTGGCGGTGCGCGATTTTGAGGCGACATAGACCTGGCTTGCCGGATCCTCGCCGACAATGACTACAGCCAGACCAGGCTTGGCGGAGCCCTTGGCCGAAAGCTCCGACGTCAGCGCCTTGACCTTCGAAACCACATCCTCGGCGACACGCTTTCCGTCGATCACTTCCGTCATCACGAACTCTCCGTTTTGAGGCCGCATCTATGCACGCCCCATGCCTCAATCCGACATCTCGATCCGCCAAAGGCAGTGCGGGGGCCAAGATGCCGCGCGGCATTTTCACGAAAATTCGACAAGGCAATCCCGTCAAAGCGTCGTCGTATGCCGTAAACCCGAAACCGGTCGCTTTTATCGGAGGTCGAGCAGCTAAGAAACAAGGACAGTCGAGAAATGCGGGCGTTTCAGAAATAGCGGCGGCGCGTACGGCTTTCGGTCAGCTCGCGCACCGCCTCGCGGAATTCGCGCACTCTGGCCCGGATTTCGTCGATCTCCCCCTGCTGGTCGGCTGCCGGCTGGCTGGGCTCGCTACTGGCCGACGGCCGCGCATCGTAGGAGGCAGGCGATACCGAATACTGATCCTTGTGGGCATCGGCCCGTCCATGGTCGGGTCGGTAGGCATAGGAATAGCCCTGCTCGTATAGCGGCTGGAAACTCTCCCGCGCCGAGATTCGAGCCCGCGGGTGGCGTTCGTCCAGCGCAGGCGCGCGCCAGGCGCTTTCGGGCGGAACGGAGTCAAGAATCCACCGTCTCGGCGGGCTCGCGCCGCACGAAATAACGAACCGCCGAGGCAAGCGAGCCGAAAAGCCCGGGACGCACGGCATCGTTGGCCGGTTCCGTCGGTGGCGTGACAGGTTGGGCCGGGGCCGGCCCGGCCGCCGGACTCGGAACAGTCGTCGGTGTGAACGAAGCAGCCGGCGATGGCGTGAAAGCCGGGGACGGAGCCGGTGGCCGCGTGAAGGCCGGAGGTGGCGGAGCGACGGGCGGAACCGGCGTCGGAGGTGGCGCCGTCGGCCCGGGCCGGCTGGTCTCGAGCGCAGAAGGACGGTCTTCGATCCTGCGGCGCGAGCGGCTATCGGCTGTCTCGCGGAGGCTGGCGAGGATGCCGCGCAGCCCGCCGAGCCCGATGCCGGCGAACAGGCCCGCGAAAAGGCCGGCCAGCGCCATCACCGCGCGCGACGGTCCCTTGGCCTGCAGCGGCGCATAGGCATCCGAGATAACGCTGATGTTGGCAGTGTTGATGTCCTTCTGCTCGCTGGTTTCCTTGGCGCGCAGCAGGAACTGCTCGTAGACGGTACGCTTGGCTGCGGCTTCGCGCTCAAGCTCGCGCAGCGAGACCAGGTTGTTGTTGACGTCGCCGCTCTGCACCTTGGCCTGGGCCAGACGCGAGGAAAGATCCTGCTCGAGCTGGACAGAGCGCTTCAGGTCGACCTGCAGCGAGGATGCGATGCGCTGCAGCTCGGCGCTGATGCGCTCGCGCGCGCCGGCGAGCTGGGCGTTGAGCGCCTCGATCTCCGGATGGCGCGGCCCGAGCTTGACCTGGGCGCGGTCGGCCTCCTGCTTCAGCGCCGCATATTGCGAGCGCAGCTCGCTCATCATGTTGGAGTTGATTTCCTCGGGCAAGGTGCCGCTGAGGACCGAATTGACGTTCAGCGAGCGCGCCGAGGCGGCGCGGGCGTTGAGCTCGAGCGTGCGGGCGCGGGCGACCGAAAGCTGTTCGTTGAGCTTCAGCATCTGGTCGTCGCTGATGAGGTGTCCCTGCGCGTCGACGAGGTCGTGCGTCGCCCTGAAATCCTCGACGGCGCGCTCGGCCGTCTGGACGCCCTTGCGCAATTCGTCGAGCCTGGCGGTGAGCTCGTCATTGGCGCGGCCCGCCGTGCTCGACTGGATGTCGCTGGAGATTTGCTTGAAGGCCTTGACCATGGTGTTGGCGATCAGGGCTGATTTCTCGGGGTTCTGGGTGGTGGCGCTGACAGAGACCACAAAGGTCTTGCCGCCGCGCTCGACGTCGAGGCTCTCGTAAAGATTGCCGACCGCCAGCGCGCGCTTGCGCGCTTCGTCAGCCGTGCCAGCGTCCTGTCGCGACAGGATCGAGCGCAGCGTCGACATCAGACCGAGGCCGCCCTTGCCCTGGCCGTTGAACTCCGGATCGTTGGTGAGGTTGAGATCGGTGACGACCTTGTTGAGAACGGTGCCGGAGGTCAGGATGCGAACCTGGTTCTCGACAATGGCGAGCGTCGCATCCGAAGCGACCACGTTCTGCGTCAGGTCGCGGTCGGTGAGCTTGAGGTCGCGCGGGTCGACGATGACGTCGGTGGTGGCTTCATATTTCTTCGGCGTCGACAGTGCGACGGCGACACCGAGAAAGGCCCCCAGGATGGTTGTCGACAGGATCAGCGTCTTGGATCGCGTGATGCCGTGAACGACCTGCATCGGGTCGATCAGCGGTTTCCACTCCTCGGAATCGGCGCCGGCGGGTGACCGGCTGGCATGACGAGGTTCGCGAGCGGCCTCCGGCCGGTGGACTTCCGAATAGGCCTCATAACCCTGCTCTGGCGAAGGCGGCCAAGTTCCCGGAGCCTGGCCATCCGCGGTCTCGGCTGGATTCGAATCTGGTTGCGGCTGATCGTCGCCAAATCCGCCTGTCTCGGCGGGCCGCGGACTCAACTTTCCTTCGCGCTCGGAACGCGTGGCACGATGGCGCGCGGCTGCGTCCTCGCGCCAGGAGGAGTGGGCCCGGCCGCCGATGGAAACGGTGTTGTCTTCGCCGCGCATGGCCTGGCCGAGCGCGAGCAGGGAACGCTCGCGCCTCCAGTCATCACGGTTATCCCTGTCGACCATTGTCCTGGAACTTGCTCTATGGCGGCTTGCGCGCTGCGGATCGGCCAATCGTTAAGCCACGCTAAACAGGCATAGGAAACAAAAGGTTAATTTTGCGCTCCGCCGGACCTGGTTTCTCGCCTTGTTCGCGGCCTTTCGGCGCCGTCGGAGCGGGCGCCAGAACGCCGCGTTAAACTTTCCGGCCTATCTATCGCCCCGGATATGACCCAGGCCAGCGACATGCCGCAAAGGCGGAGCTTCGCGCGGATCGGCCACTTCGTGGCCACCCGCCGAAAACTGGTGTTCGACTATTTCTCGGCAATCAGCGGCGCCGGCGGTCGGTTGGTGTTTTCGCTCGCCTATTTCGTGGCCTTGGCCAATACGCTTTCGATCGCCGAGTTCGGTATGTTCGCGACCGCCTCGGCCGCCGGCATCATGCTGTCGCGCATCCTCGCCTTCGGCTTCATCTCGGCGCTCTACCGTACCGCCACGATCCGACCCAATCTGATCGGCACCTTCACCGCCGGTTTCCTGCTTCTCGGCCTGTTCTCGCTGCCGTTCCTCGCCGCCGCGTCCTACGTCGTCTACCTGATCTTCTTTTCCGGCTCCGTGCCGCTGCCGGCCTTCGCCGCGGTGGTCTTCGCCGAGGCGCTGCTGTGGCGACCGGTCGAGGTGGTGCTGATCGTCAACAACGGTCTCGGCAAATTCGGACGCGCGGCGGTGCTCGCGATCCTGACCACTGCGCTGCGGGCAGTCGGCGCGGTGCTCTTCATGCTTGTCGCTCAACACAGCATCGGTGTCTGGTCGCTGTTCTATATCGGCGCCAACGCCTCCTCGCTCATCGTCGCCTTCGCCTTCTTCTATCCGCGCCAGCGGCTGAGGCTGCGGAGCGAGCTTTATTTCCGGCGGCTTCTCGATTCCGTCTACGTCGCCGGCTCCGAGGTGCTGTTCTACCTGCAGATGGAGTTCGACAAGCTGCTGGTGCTGTCGATCGGAGGACCGCATCTGGCCGGCATATACGCGATCATCATGCGGTTGGTCGATCTCACCGCGATCCCGATCCGCACCTTCTCGATGATGCTGGTGCAGCGCATGATGAGGGCGCCGGAGCTTCTGTCGCGGCTGGCGGTCAAGGGAGGGATCGAAGGCGGCGTGTTTCTGGTCTCGACGCTCTCGCTGGCGGCGCTCGGCATCGTGCTGCACTTCTTCCCGAACGCGCTTGGCAGGAATGTCGCCGAGGCGGCTCCCCTGGTGGCGCTGGCGGTCTGCGTGCCCGGCCTGCGCAACCTCGTCGAATACCAGGCCGAGCTTCTATTCGCACGAGGCCAGACGGCGGTGCGCGCGATCAATCTCGGCCTGCTCGCCGGGTTGAAGGCGGTGCTGCTCACCTATGTGCTGACGACCATCCCCGACACGGCCAATCTGGTCCTGTCGCTCAACACCGTCTTCCTGCTGCTTTATCTCGCCTCGATGCTGCTGACTTACTCGGCCATGCGCCGGCCGGCGAAGGCGATCTGATTGAGGTGAGGCCGGCCTGCAAACAGCGGCTTCCTGTGCTTCCGATACTCAGTACGAAAAGTACGCTCCGCTCCGGTTCTCGGAAGCCACTGTTTTCGACGCGGCCTGATCTGTATCCTTCGCAGCTAAACAAGCCCGATCAGGCGGCGGATGCGGCCGATATCGGTGCCGATGAAGGACTGCATGCCGATCGCCACCTGTTCCGGCGCCATGGTGTCGACGAACCGGCGGAATTCCTCGTCCGAAAGCGGCTCGCCGTTCCAGTGGACGCGGCACAGCTCCTCCGAACCGTGGAAATGACCGGCGCCTTGAAGCAGGTCATTGACATAGCGGCCATAGATCATGCACTCGGAGAACTGCCGCGCCGAACCGACGACGCTGACCCAGTCGCGGCCATGCACCTTCTCGATGCGCCGGCACATCGCGTTGACCGTCTCGCGGCGCCAGGCAATCAGTGTCGAGATGTAGTCGTGGCTCGATTGATCGGCGGGATCGATGCCAAGTGCTGCGCCGGCATTGCGCGACCAGATGCGATGCTCGTCATGCCCATCGTTCGACAGCACGCTGTCGCGCCGGAACAGCCGCACCTTGCCGTCGCGCCACAAGGCGCCGGCATCGAACGGTTTCAGGAAGGCAACGTCGGAATCGCAGAAGACCAGCACATCTTCCGCGGCGTGGCCGGCGATGGCGATACGGCGCAGCTGCTGCACATGCCAGCCACGCAACGGCTGTGTCCTCAAGCTCAGCCAGACGCGGCGGCGGAAGCCGCTCAGCGGGTCGTCGAGGACATGCAGCCAGCGCGGCAGCAGATCCCGCTCGTCGACGACGCTGCGATGGCTACCTTCCAACCGGCGAAAGAGTGAGACGTCGCGATGCTCTGTGAGGATGTAGTGATGCGCCGCGCCGGTGACATGGCGGTCGACGGTCTCGCACAAGAGCCGGCAGCGCTCGAAATCGGGCGCGTAGCTCGCCGTGACGATCGCGGCCGAAGGCGCGCGCGGCAGCGGTTCGACAGCCGCGGAGGTATCCGGCACGAAGCGGCTGTTCATCGGCGCGCCTCCGCCGGGCGCCGCGGCCCGAGCGAGAGCTTCTGTCTGGCGACGCGCCACAGGAAGACCGGATTGCCGACGATGTAGCGGCGCCACAGGCGGCCGGGCTCGATCCACAAGCGGAACAGCCATTCGAGCCGCGACCGGCGCAGCCACAGCGGCGCGCGCGGCACCGAGCCGCTCATGAAATCGAGCAGCGCGCCAACGGCGACCGGGAGCGTGCAATGGCGGCTGTCGATATGGCGTTCGATCCACAGTTCCTGGCGCGGCACGCCCATGGCGACGAGCAGCACATCCGGGCGCAGCCTGGCGATGCGATCGAGGATCGCCGGCTCCTCGGCGTCGGAGAAGAAGCCGTCATGGATGACGACGAAATTGTGCTGCATGGCGAGCTTCGAAAGCTTCGCGCATGCTGCCTCGGCACTGGCGCGCGTCGTGCCGAGAAGCGCCACCGTCAGCGGGTGCGACGAAGCCTGCAGGAAGGCCGGAATGAAATCGGTGCCGTTGAGGTTGCTGGGGAAAGGCTCGCCGTAAAGCAGCTTCGCCGCCATGTCGACGCCCACGCCGTCCGGGAGGATGAGGAAGTTCTCCAGCGCCTCGGCAAAGACCGGGTCGGTGCAGGCAAGGTTGGCATTGTGGGCATTGAGGAAGCTCACCTTGGTGAAGCGACGCTCGTCGATCAGCCTTGTGAGCAAGGCAATGGCCTCGTCCCAGCGTATCGCCAGAACCGGAATGCCCAAAATGGTCTTGAGCGTATCGAAGCCGAAGGCGGCGCGCACGGTGTGCATGTTCATGCGGCGACCTCCTCCCTGACGATGCCGAGCCTCTCCAGGCCAAGCCCGATCGCGGCGTCGAGCGCCTTGAGCTGGCGGCGATGGAAGGCGCTGCCGTCCAAGTCGCGGACATTGGCGGCCGCAGCCTGGAGGGCGGCCGCGAAAGCGATCGGATCGTCGGTCACCACGCAATTGTCGGGACGATAGCCGATGCCGCGCAGCGAACGGCTGGTGGCGACGGACGGCAGGCCGAGCTCGAAGGTCTCGATGGTCTTCAGTTGCACGCCGCTGCCGGCGGTGCTGATCAAGGGGACGACAGCGCCACCGCGCACGAAGGCCTGGGCATCCGGAACCCTGCCGACGAAGGAGACGCCGGGATGCGGTGAACTGACGCCGGAAGGCATGTTGCCCGCGATCCTGATGCGGAAATCCGGCTGCAGATGCGGCACCACCTTGGTCAGGAACCAGTCGAGGCCGATGCGGTTGGGCTGCCAGGTCCAGGTGCCGATCAGCGCGGCGTCGCAATCGATGTGGCGCGGCGCCTTGGCCGTCGGCGCCTGCGCGCGGGTCACCAGCGGCAGCACCTCCGAGCGTCTGCCGGAAGCGACGCCAAGCGCGGCGCGATCTTCCTCGGCCAGCGTGAAAACAAAGCGCGCGGCGCCGCAGAGGCGTTCCTCCATGACCTTCAGCAGCCTGGCCTCGCGGCGGAACATCCAGCGCTGAAGCGTGCTGCCGGCCGCGGCCGCGTTTTCCTCGGCGGAACGATGCTCGACATTGTGCGCAACGAAGATCGACGGCGGGCCAGCCAGAACCTGCTCAAAGGCGCCGGCGAACTGCACCGAATTCAGGACATAGCCGTCGAAGGGACCGGCGCGTTCGATGGCGGCGCGGACTTCACCGTCGGAAACGACGCGCAGCTTGACCGAGGAGAAAGTAAGGCCGGAGAGCACCGCCCTGCCCAACCAGGCAAGCTTTTGCAGCGGCGAGGCGCTTTCGGTGCGAACTTCGACGGCGCCGAGCACGATGGTGTTTTGCGGGTCGGATGGGACCTTGCCCGGCCAGATGAAACCGATCACCGTCACGCGCACGCCGGCGCGCCGCAGCGCGTCGATGATCGCGGCGTTGGCAATCTCGTAGCCCGAAGCGAGAGCGCCATCAGGCACGATCGATGTGGCGAACAGCAGATGCATCTCACTATCCATGGTTGCAGCCGGTAGCAAAGCGCGGTGAAGCGTTGATTAAATGGCACTGTCAAAGGCCAACGACCCGGCTTTTCCGGAAGCAGGGCGGGAAGGTGATTAACGAAACGTTATCACCGCGATGCTATCGAGGCTCAAACCACGCTGCTGGAAACGGAATGATCCCTCTGCCGTCCGACGCTTCTGTATCGATCGCGGGACGGTCGCCGGGTCTTGCCGCCGAGACCGTCGAGGTTGTGGTGACGCTGCCGACCTTCAAGCGGCCGAAGCAGGTGCTGGAAACGCTCGCTTCGCTCAAGGCCCAGCGAACCGAGAGGCGTTTCGCCGTGATCGTCATGGAAAACGAGGACGAAGCGCGCGAGGGCGCCAAGGCGGTGCTACCGCTGTTCGAGCGGGACGAAATGCAGGGCCTGGTCGTCATCGCGCATGAACGCGGCAATTGCAGCGCCTACAATGCCGGCTGGCAGACGGCGATCCTGCAATTTCCCAACTTCAGGCACCTGCTGGTCATCGACGATGACGAGATCGCCGAGCCCGACTGGCTGGAGCGCATGTGCAAGACGGCCGAGACGCTACAGGCCGATATCGTTGGCGGCCCGCAAGTGCCGGTCTTCGCCGATCCGAGCCATGCCAGATGGTCCGAGCACCCCGTCTTTGCGCCGCCCTATCGTGAAACGAGCCGCGTGCCGACGCTTTTCTCATCCGGCAACCTTCTGGTCGGCCGCAACGTGCTGACAGCCATGGGGCCGCCCTTCCTCGACCTCAGGTTCAACTTCATGGGCGGCGGCGATTCCGATTTCCTCAGCCGTTCGGCGCAGAAAGGCTTCGTGCTCGGCTGGTGCGCCGAGGCAAAGGTCAACGAAGCCGTGCCGGCCAGGCGCGTCGAAGCCGACTGGATCCGTGCCCGCAGCCTGCGCAATGGCGTGATCTCGACACTGGTCGAAAAGAAGAAGCGGGCCGGCACGCCGCTTGCCGGCCCTAAGGTTCTCCTAAAGAGCCTGGCGCTGCTTGCCGCTTCGCCGCTGCGCGGCGCCGTCCGGTTGGCGCGCACCGGCTCGCTGACGACAGGCCTTTATCCGGTCTATGTCGCGCTCGGCCGGCTGCTTGCCGAATTCGGATATGCCAATGAGCAGTACCGGCAGCCTGAGAAGAATTGAGCGCGCGCCGCTCGGCGCCGCCTTCACCAGTCAAGGTGTGGCGACGGCCATCGCCGCGCTTTTATTCACCGTCATCATCGTCTCCTTCCGCCCGTTCCAGCCGGCCGGCGCGGAATTGACCGGCGACGGCGGCGACATCGTCAACCAGCTCGGCTTCGGCTCACTTGGCGCCGTCTCGATCTTCGCGCTGCTTGCCTTCGCCGATCCGCGTGTTGTGCGCTCGCTGGTGAGCCCCTCCTGGGCGCTGATGCTGGGCTTCTTCTTCCTGTCGGTGGTGCTCGCCTCCGACCCGCCGGCGGCGATGCGCGCAGCCTCCTTCACCATGATCGGCATCATCACCATGGCGACGATCCTGGTGCTGCCGCGCGACGCCGATTCCTTCGCCCGCGTGATCATTTTCACCGCCGTCGTGGTGATCGGCCTTTCCTATGTCGGGCTGATCGTCTTTCCGCACGAGGCGCTGCACACGGCCGACTCGCAGGAACCGGAGCATGCGGGCCTGTGGCGCGGCGTCTTCACCCACAAGAACATCGCCGGTCCGGTGATGGCCTGTTTCAGCTTCGCCGGGCTCTTTCTGTTCCGGCGCGGCCAGCGCTGGTGGGGCGCCGGCATTTTCTGTGCCGCGATGGTGTTCATGCTGCACACCGGCTCCAAGACGACCGCCGGGCTGGTGCCGTTCTCGATCATGATCGTCGTGCTGCCCAGCCTCGTCGGAATGCGGCTCGGCACGCCGATCCTGTTCGCGCTGGCGATCGTCGCTACAGCCGTGGGCACACTCGGCATCGTCTTCATCGCGCCGGCGAAGGATCTGGCGGCGATCTATTTTCCGAACCTGACCTATACGGGACGCACGACGCTTTGGGAGTTCGCCGGCGAGATGCTGGCGAAGAGGCCGTGGACCGGCTACGGCTATGAAAGCTTCTGGGGGACGCCGCTGCTGCTCAACCAGGACCAGCCCTTCGACCGGCCATGGGATATACGCACCATCGTCCATGGCCATGACGGTTATCTCGACATCGCCGTGCTGATGGGCATCCCGGCGCTCTGCGTCGCCGTATACACCTTCCTGATCGCCCCCTTGCGCGACTACATGCGCATCCCGCTCCGCAAGGAAAACATCTTCCTCGGCGACTTCTTCATGATGGTGGTGCTGTTCACGGCGCTGAATGCTTTCCTGGAAAGCTTCTTCTTCCACCGCGGCGATCCCGTCTGGCTGTTCTTCGTGCTCGGCGTCCTTGGCCTCAGGCAAGTCTCGCTGCGACCTATCCCGGTTCGCCTTTCCCGCTAGGGTGTCTCACCCCGCAAACAGCGAACCGCTCCATCTCTTTGTCTTGACGCAATTCAGGCCGGAGAATCGTTCGCACTTTTCCTGGAATTGCACTCAGCCCTGGACGATCGATCTCCCTCGCGCTGGGCTTTTCCGTGGCCGCGCAAGCGTCTAAGGAGAACCGTGGTATGGAGATTTTCATGACGATCAGGCTCGTTCTCGCCGGCTGCGGCAATATGGGTTACGCCATGCTCTCGGGCTGGCTGAAGTCCGCGAGGCTCGAGCCGCAAGCGGTGTTCGTGATCGAGCCCAAAGCGGAGCTCCGCCGGCGCGCAGAACATCTCGGCTGCCGCGTCTCCGCCGACGCCGCAGCCATTCCGGCCGATGCCGTGCCTGATCTCGTCGTCATTGCGGTAAAACCGCAGGTGATCCGCGAGGTGACGGCGCACTACAAACGCTTCGGCGATGGCAGGACCAGCTTTCTCAGCATCGCCGCCGGCACGCCGGTCGCCACCTTCGAGGAAATCCTGGGCGAGCTCGCGCCGATCATCCGCTGCATGCCGAACACGCCGGCCGCGATCGGCAAGGGCATGATGGTGGTGTTCTCAAACCCGTTGGTTTCCGACGACGTCCGGCGCTTCGTCACCGAACTGCTTTCGGCAAGCGGCGTGGTGACGACGATCGACGACGAGGGCCTGATGGACGCCGTGACCGCCGTCTCCGGCTCCGGCCCGGCCTATGTCTTCCATTTCATCGAGGCTTTGACGGTCGCGGCCGAGAATGCCGGCCTGCCGGGCGAAACCGCCAAGCTGCTGGCCATGCAGACGGTCTTCGGCGCTGCTTCGCTCGCCGCCGAAAGCGACGAGGAGCCCGGCGTGCTGCGCCAGCAGGTGACAAGCCCCAACGGCACCACCGCAGCCGCGCTTGCCGTGCTGATGGGCGGGGACCGGCTGACGAAGCTCGTTACCGAAGCCGTGGAAGCGGCCCGGCTGAGGTCGATAGAACTGGGGAAGTAAGAGCCGCCCCGTAGAGCATTTCGTCCTGCAGCTTGCGCAGGGCGTACAGCCGCGTCGTCCTGTCCGGCGCGGCATTGTCCTCGGTCAAAAGCTCACCCTTCCTGACCGGCTTCAGCACCTTGCCGCCCTCGAGCAGTCCGACCGGGACGGCACGACTGGCGCGCGCATCGGAAATCGTCGTGGTCCACGAGCGGTAACAGGTCTCGCCGATCGCATCGAAGGTCTCCCCCGCGGCAAGGTCGCGCTTGGCGACCGCACAGACTTCCGCCACCGGCCTTGGCAGCGGCACCATGTCGGGCTTGCCGTGGAGCATGATGCGGGCGGCGGTCAGCGGCACCTCCAGCGAGGTCAGGTGATAGGGCCGGAACAAGCCGTAATACGGGCCGCGGCCGACATGGAGGTCGTCCATCCGCTCGACGACGCGCGGATGCATAGCCTCGACGATGACGAAAACTCCCGGGGCCACGCCCTTGCCGACCGTGTAGTCGACGACGCCTTTCCTCGACAGGAGGCCGCCATCCTCCTTCGGGATCAGTACCTTGGCCAATTGATCACGATCCGCCCTGGGTCCGTGCATGCCCGGAACATCGGGGACCAGGCCGGTGGCGTTGGCGATGGCACACATCTCGACCATGGTTTTCGAGCCGTCGACGAATTCGACCAGCATGCGCGGGTTCATGTTGCGGCGGGCCGCCTCCTCCCGATAGTCGTCCGGAACGGCGTCGTGGTTGAGCGGATTGTTCTTGCCCTTGCCAGCCGCGACGATGGCTAGCCCAAGCGCCGAGGCGAATTCGACCAGTTCCATGCAGCTTGACGGCTCGTCGCCGGCCCCGACCGAGTAGACGACACCGAGCCGGTCGGCCTGCCGTTTCAGGTAGCAGCCGATGGTCACGTCGGCCTCTACGTTCATCATCACCAGATGCTTGCCGTGCTCCATGGCCATCAGGTCGAAATCAGCGGCGACGCCTGGCTTGCCGGTGGCGTCGATGACGACGTCGACGAGCGGGTTGGTGACCAGCATCTCGTTCGAGGTGATGGCAATCCTGCCGCCCTCGATCGCCTGGGTGACCCTAGAGGCGGTTTCGGCCTCGGCCGCCATCGCCTCGTCACCATAGGCGATGCGGATCGCCTCGCGGGCGGTGTGCGGACGACGGGTGGAAATGGCCGCGATCGAAATGCCCGGCATCAGCATGCCTTGGGTCACCAGGTCGGTGCCCATCTCGCCGGAGCCGATGACGCCAATGCGCACGGGGCGCCCTTCGGCCGCGCGACGGGCGAGATCACGCGCAAGTCCGGTCAGGGCAACATTGGTCATACAAGAAAATCCACGGCTTTTTGCTCCGGCTCGCAATACAGGGAACGACCGCCGTTTGCCAACAAGACCAGACCTACATGGCGATTTCTTGCGCATGCTTTGCAAAGCCGCAGCAGATTTCCCAGGAGCTCGTGCGTAGCAACCGCACGATTCGTCACTTCTTCCAGGTCATTAACCATTGCGATCCGCCCTAACCTGAAAAGGCCTTGCCGCCACGCCGGGCTTCTGTGCCATTTTTGCTACAGGTTTTTGCGCTAATGCCAGGAATCGCACTTTTCAGAGGTGTCTAATCCATTATGCACTCACATCCCCGAAAAATCTGATAGATAGTGGCCGCAAGCTCCGGTGGCAGGCTTGGGCAATAAGCGCCGACAAAAAAATAATGGCGCGGGGATAGTCACGGGGTAGAAATGACCAGGACGGGTAAAGTGACCGTCGGCTGGCGCATAGCGCTTGCCGTCACGGTGTCGATGCTGGCTTGTGGTGGTGCCGGCGCACTCACGCTCAAAGAAGCCGTTGCCGTCGCTGTGGAATCCAATCCAGAGATTGGACAGGCGATCGAAAACCGCGAAGCGATTGAATTCGAGCTGCGCCAGGCAAAGGGCCTTTATCTTCCCAGCGTCGATCTGGAAGCATCGACAGGCGTTCGCCGCCTGGACAACGACACAAGGCGCGCGCTCAACGAGGATCACAAAGCTCTCTATCCGAACGAGGCCGATCTTACGGTTTCGCAGACGCTTTATGACAGCGGCGCACGGCGGGCGGAACTGGAACGCCAGGCCTCGCGGGTCGATGGAGCTTCCTTCCGGGTTCTGGAGCGGTCCGAGTTCATCGGGCTTGCGGTCGTCCAGGACTATCTGGAATACATGTTGCAGGCTTCGATCGTGGCCGAGGCCAAGAAGAACCTTGGTTTCCACCAGTCAATTCTCGGCGACATCAAGCAAGGCATCGCGGGCGGCGCGCTCAACGACGCCGACCGGCAGCAGGCCGAGGAACGCCTCTTTGCCGCCAAGGCGCGGATGCAGGAGGCAACCGAAGAACTCGAGGCGGCCAAGATCCGCTTCTTCAAGAATGTCGGTAAGCCCCTGATCAGCCCGTCGCGGCCGGCCGACGTCTCGGCCGCCCTGCCGCGGTCGCTGGACGATGCGATCGGGCTCGCCAGACAGAACAATCCGCGCGTCCATATGGCCAACAGCGATATCGACGCCGCGGCTTCCCTGGTCGACGCGGCGCGGGCGAAATACGGCCCGACGATCACCGCCGAGGGTGTTGCCCGGGGCGGGTACGACATAGATGGGGACAATGGTGACACGAGCGACCTGCAGGCTCGGGTGGTGTTGCGCTGGAACCTCTATCGCGGCGGCATCGACAAGGCCAATGAGCAGGAACAAATCCGCCGCACCAGCGAGCAGCGCCTTGCGATGCATCAGGTGCTGCGCGAAATCGAGGAAGCCGTCCGCACCTCGTGGGACCGCCGGTTCCGCCAGGCGGAGCTCGCAAAGACGCTGCGACAGCAGGCAGCCACCAATGAAAAGCTCGTGGCTTCCTATCGCGAGCAATTCAAGGTCGGACAGCGTTCGCTGCTCGATGTGCTCGATGCGCAGAACACGCGCTTCAACACCGCAACGCTGGCCGACACCTCTTCCTACGCGTCGCTGTTTGCGCAATACCGGCTGCTTGCCGCAACCGGGGAATTGCTGAAGACGCTGAACATACAGCCGCCAAAGCAGGCCACCGCGTACGCGCAGACCGAGTTCGGCGTGCCCGCGACGGCTGACACCGAAACCTATGCGCGGACTCCGTCGGAGCAGAAGAACGACCTGCCGTTCGACATACTCGCGCCGGTCAGGAAGAAGTAGTAGATGTAAGCGTCGATCTCAGGTCCTTCGGGGCAGATCGTGAACCAGCAACCCAATATCCTGTCGCCCAAGGAGGCCTTCAAAGCCTGCTTCTGCGCCGTTGCGGCCTATCTCGGCAGGCCGAGCGCGGAAACCGTGCTCTTTGCCGGTGTGCCGATCTCGGAGACGCGCATCGAGCCGGATGAAATCCGCCACCTGGCCGAGCGCATCGGCCTCGAGGTCCAGGATTTCAGCCATCGCGATTTCCTGCGCGGCCGCTTCGATCTTCCGGCCATCGTCTTCCGCGTCAGCCAATTGCCGATCGCCATCCTGGCGGAAATCGAAGGCGGACAATATCTGACGGCGCCCCAGGAAAACGGCCGCACCACGATCGACAGGGCGGAACTTTCCGAAAGCTATATCAGCGGCGGCACATCCTTTTCGATCACCTACGCCAATACCGCCGAGGAGATGACGGTCGGCACCGCCGCGCGGATAGAAAGACGCCACTGGCTGACCGGCACCATGGGGGCCTTCTGGCGAACCTACTCCAAGGTCGTGCTGTCGGCGGTCTTCATCAACCTGCTGGCGATCGCCTCGCCGATCTTCACTATGAATGTCTACGACCGCATCCTGCCGAACAAGGCGATCTCCACGCTGTGGGTGCTGGCGCTGGGCATCGGCGCGGCCATCCTGTTCGACCTGCTTCTCAAGACGGCCAGGGCCTCACTGATCGACTATGCCGGACGCAAGGCGGATCTCAGGATCTCCTATTTGCTGTTCGAGAAAGTGCTGAATTCCTCGCTGTCGGCGCGGCCGGGGTCGACCGGCGAATATGCAAACCGTGTCACGCAGTACGAATTCGTGCGCGAATTCTTCACCTCGAATACCATCAGCGTGTTCATCGACACGCTCTTCGTCTTCGTCTTCCTGGCTGTGATCTACGCCATCGGCGGCTGGCTCGTCATCATACCGGCGCTGGCCTTCATCATCTCCGTCATTGTCGGGCTGATAACGCAGCGGCGGATCGGCAAGCGGGTGGCGGCCTCGATGAACGAGGCGTCGCAGCGCCAGGCCCTGCTGGTCGAATCCATTTCGACGCTGGAGACGATCAAGTCGCTGCGCGCCGAGGCCTACCTGCTGCGCAAATGGGGCGAGCACTCGAAAAACGCGGCCAACACGTCGGAGAAGATCAAGGAGCTCTCTGCAGCGGCCGGCAACATCACCGGCGCCATCCAGCAATTCGTGACGGTCGCGCTGGTCGTGGCCGGCGCCTACGCATTCTCGGAAGGCCAGGTCTCGACTGGCGCCATCATCGGCACCGTCATGCTTGCCGGCCGCGCCGTGGCGCCGCTGGGCCAGATCGCCATCACGCTCGCGCGGTTCCGGCAGGCCATGCTGTCGCTCAGGATCATCAACACGATCATGGCACAGCCGGAGGATCGCCCCGACACGGTCGGTTTCGTCAACCGGCCGATCCGCAGCGGCGCGCTGGTCTTCAAGAATGTCGGCTTCGCCTATCCCGGCACGGAAAACGAGGTCCTGAGCGGGCTCAACATCGCGGTCAGACCCGGCGAGCGGGTCGGCATCATCGGCCGCATCGGTTCCGGCAAGACCACGATGGGCCGGCTGATTGGCAGGCTTTACCTGCCGACGTCGGGAGAACTGCTGCTCGACGGCATCGACATCCGCCAATACCATCCTTCGGAGGTTCGTGCCGCGGTCGGCATCGTCGCGCAGGCCGGCGACCTGTTTTCGGGAACCATCAAGGAAAACCTCCTGATGGCGGCGCCGGAAGCGACCGACGAGGAGATCATCGATGCCGCGAAAGCCGCGGGCGTCGACGACTTCGTATCGCGGCACCCGCGCGGCTACGACATGAATGTCGGCGAGCGGGGCACCAATCTCTCGGGGGGCCAAAGGCAGGCCGTGGCGATCGCCCGACTGCTTCTGACCAAGCCTAAGATCGTTTTCCTGGACGAGCCGTCGGGCTCGATGGACCTCGCTTCCGAGCGGCAGTTGATCAAGCAGCTCAAGGTGGCGTTCGACCGCGGCACGACGCTGATCGTATCGACCCATCGCTACAGCATGCTGGAACTTGCCGACCGCCTCATCGTCATCGAGCAAGGCCGCGTCGTCGCCGACGGGCCCAAGGAACAGGTCATCCAGGCGCTGCAGAAGAGCAGTGCCTGACCGGAATGTGAACATGCTTGCAAAGGAAGACCGACCACCTCTTTTCGCCTCGGCGTCCGTCTACATCATCGGCGCCCTTTTCGTGTGTTTCACGGCCTGGGCATCGTTCGCCGAGGTGGACGAAATCGCGCGCGGCGACGGCAAGGTGATACCCGCCTCGAAGACGCAGGTGATCCAGGCCAGCGAACCCGGCGTCGTGCAGGAGATCGCCGTCCAGATCGGCCAGATCGTCAAGAAGAACGACCTCATCATCCGGCTCGACAATTCGGGCAACACGTCCAGCCTCGGCGAAGAAAAGGCCAAGGCGCGAGCCCTGCAGGCACGCATCGCGCGGCTGCAGTTCGAGCAGAGCGGCAATGTCGAAGGGGCGTTCCCCTGCCCCGCGGAAATCCAGAAGGTCGCGCCGGAAATCTGCGACAACGAGCAGAAGCTGCTCGTGGCGCGCCGCGACAATTTCGAGGTCAAGCTGTCGGTTCTCAAATCGCGCCTCGATCAGCGGGAGAAGGAACTGGACGAGGCGGTCGCCAATTCCGACCGCCTGTCCAAGAGCCTGGCCGTGACCGACCAGGAAGCGGCGCTGGTGGAACCGATGGTCAAGAAAGGCCTGATGGCCAGGACCGAGCAGCTCCGCGTCGAGCGCGAGCAGACCGACCTGCACGGACAGCTTACTCTCGCCGGAGAGACGATCAAGAAGACCCGGTCGGCAATCACCGAGGCACAGCTTCAGGTGAACGAACTCGGCCTGCAGTTGCAGCAGGAAGCGTTGAGCGACCTGACGCAAGCGCTCGCCGACCTGTCCGTGGTTGACGAAACCATCCGGGGCGCCACCGACAAGGTCGCGCGCACCGATATACGCTCGCCGGTCGACGGCATCGTCAACACGCTCGACGTCAATACGATCGGCGCCTTCGTGCAGCCGGGAGCGGTCGTGGCGGGCATCGTGCCGACATCAGAGACGCTGCTGGTCGAGGCCCGGGTATCGCCGCGCGACGTAGCCTTCATCCAGCCTAACCAGGACGCGCTGATCAAGGTCACGGCCTACGACTTCTCGATCTTCGGCGGCATCGAGGGCAAGGTCTCCAACATCACCGCCGACAGCCTCGTCGACCAGAAGACCGGCGAACCATACTACCAGGTGCGCGTCGCCACCGAGAAGTCGACCCTGATGAGGAACGGCAAGACCTATTCGATCATCCCCGGCATGATCTGCTCGGTCGACATCAAGACCGGACGCAAGACGATACTCAACTATCTCTTGAAGCCGATCAACAAGGCGCGTCAGGAGGCGATGAGTGAGCGATAGCGCCATCCGCCCAGCCGCGTCCCGCGAAAAGCTGCTGCCGGCGCTCGCGGCCGAGGATTTCGGCCCGGAATTCCGCGTCGTGGCACGCGGCGGCGTGCGTCGCGGCATCCGCCTGGAACGCGCCTTCTGGGTGTCGCTGAAGCAGATGGCGGAAAGCCGCAAATGCACGATCGGCATGCTGGTCGAGGAGATTGCCGAACATCATCCCGATCAGGGCAATCTCACCTCGGCGATCCGGGTGGCCTGCATGCGCGGCCTGGCCGAGGAAAGCATGGAATTGCGCAAGCTCGCATCGATCCGCACGATCAATGCGATCCTGGTCGCTTGTCCGTCGCCCGCCTTCGCGCTGTCGTCATCAAAGAAGATCCTGGCCTTCAACGCGCCCTTCCAGCAACTGGTCAGGCGCCAATTGCCGAGCGCGCCCGGCGAGGATGGACGGCAGGACTTGAAGCTGGCGCTCGACCTCAACGTCACCGACGTCTTCGCCAGGCTCGACGCCAATGGCGAAACGCCCGTCACCAGCGGGTTCGTCATCGGCGCCGGCGAACGGCGCTATCGTGGCCAGCTCAGCGCCGTGCGCGCGCCCGTCGCCGAGCCGGAACTGCTGATGGCATTCGTCTTCAACGGCTGAAGTGCCTGGCAGCTCGGCTGCTCGCTCGGCGCCGGACAGTGCGACCTGACGGAGTGCTGCCCCTTCAACGAAGGCTCGAAACGGACCAGCTACGGTCTCGGATTCAAAGCGGCCGATGCTTCCGGCACCCCTTCGCCGGGCGCGATCGTCGCAAAGCCGCCGGCAATATCCGCGACCTGCGCGCCGGTCTTCGACCCATGGATCCAGGCGCGATCCGTGCTGAAGGAATAGAGCGGAACATAGTCGGGCAGCTGGGTATCGGCCAGGACGAGATTGCTGAGGCTGTCGAGGATGAAATTGCCGCTTCCGGTGCTCACCGACACGACGGCGTGGAAGAACTTGCGACGGCGATCCTGAAGCACCACAAGCGACATGCTTTGCGCGGGAATCCCGGCGCGCAGCAGCGCCGCCATCTTCAGTATTGCGTAGTCCTCACAATCGCCGGCGCGATGTTCGAGCACTTCAGAGGGCGTAGCCCAATGGTCCATCACGCCATAGACGGCCATATCCGACTTGTAGGCGATCAGCCGATTGATGCTGCTGTTGATGAAGGACAGCTTCTCGCGGAAAGCCTTCCTGCTTGCAATGTCGATGATCTCGCCGAAAGCCGCGTTCTTGCGATCGCAGGGGCTGCCGGCCTTGCAATCGACGATCGCCTTATAGACCGGAGCCCAGTGCGCCGAGACCGGGAAGTTGCGCATCGACAGCGCGACCGAGCCGAAGACGCCGGGAATGATCGCGGCGGTCTGGATGGGGTCAACGCCGGGATCGGCCTTGGCTTTGGAAAGCGTCCCATCCGCGTCGGACGCCGCCGGCGCGTAGCCAGGCGAAAGATTCGCTAAGCGGTATGCAGTTGCTGGCCGCCACGGCTGCGGCCGGGTCAATGAAACGCCGCCGAGGCTCGCCGGCGCAAGCACCCCTTGCAATGCTGGATCCGTCCCCAAATCCATGCTGGCCGAGGATGGATTTGCCTGAACGGCGAGCCCGATCGCCAGCAAAAGAAGCCTGATCCCCGTCATCCCCGGGGCTGCTCTTTGTATTTTCATAACGCCCACCTTTGACTGTGGACGCTACCAATCTTGTCTCAAATTAAAGGAAAGGAATTTGGGTAAATTTCCGCGAATCACCCTATTCTATTTTCCATCAAATTTTATTCAAATTTATACTTCTGTTTACCAAGCTGGTGCGGCGTTCCGCTGACTGCCGCGCACCTCTCAATAAGAGGCATATCCCAATATATCATCGCGATTTACCAAGTGCAAAAAATGCAATTCGCTACATATCCCAATATATTAAATGGATTGAGGCTCTGTTGCAAAGTCCAGGCCTCACATGTCTCTTTCCGGGAAATACCGAAGGGGCTTGAGCTATGACGACCAATATCGAATTCGACGCCGTTTCAAATTCCTGGGACGAGCACGCGAGCGCCGGTGAAGATCATATCCCGGCAGGTGTGCAGGTCGCACAGGCGACCACGGCGAGCGAACCGGTGCCGGTCGATGTCGGCAGCGGCGCGCCGGCCCAGGGCGCGACCAATGCCCCGGCCGCAAACCAGCCGCCGGCCGACGCGAACGCCCCCGCTTCCAACGCCCCGGCCTCCAATGCCGCCAAGGGAAACGCACCGGCGGCAAACACCGCGGCCTCCAACGTTCCGCATGAATATCACGCCGAAGCCGGCAACGTCGTGAAGCTCCCGGCCAATGTCTCCATCGACAACATCAAGGTCGACGGGCACAACCTCGTGCTGGTGCAGCCCGACGGATCCGAGATCGTCATCAAGGACGGCGCGCTCAACGTGCCGACCTTCATCCTCGGCGACGTCGAGGTGCCGCGCGTCGCCCTGATCGCCGCGCTCGAGGCAAGCCATGTCGATGTCGCCTTCGGCGCCGACGGCTCGATCTCGGCCGGCGGCAATGGCTCGCCGGGCAGCGCGGGCGGCAATTTCGAACATCCCGCCGGCGGCATCGGCGACGGCTTCGGCCTCACCGCCCTGCTGCCGCCGACGGACCTGGCATTCGGCCAGCCGGAACACCGCGAGCTGTTCCCGGGCCTGGTGCGCGAGAATTCCATTCCTACGATCATCGACCTGACGCCTTCCGTCGATGGCGGCGACACCACCGTCAACGAGAAAGGCCTGCCGGCAAGCTCAGGGTCGGAAGGTTCCGGCGAGGCGCAAAATCCTGCCCCCAACACCGACCAGTCCGAGATCAACACCGGGACGTTCACCATCAACTCGCCCGACGGCGTCGGCTCGGTGACGATCAACGGCGTGGTAATCTCGGGCGCAGCCCTTGCCAACAGCGCGTCGACGCCGATCAACATCGCGACACCGCTCGGCAACACGCTGACCATCGACGGCTACGACTCCGCCACCGGCCAAGTGAGCTATACCTACACGCTGCAGCACGCCGCGCACCAGCCCAACCCGGGCACCGATTCAATCTTCGACAATATCACGGTGACCGTTACTGACGGCAACGGCGATGTCTCGCTTCCCGGAACGCTCTCGGTCCAGATCGTCGACGACGTGCCGACGGCGCATGCCGATACCGACAGCGTCGCCGCCAACCAGTTCAGCGCCGAGACCGGCAACGTGCTGACGGCAGTCGGCACCACCTCGCCGGTCACCGGCGTCGACGTGCTCGGCGCCGATGGCGCAACCGTCGCCGGCGTCGCCGCCGGCAACACCAATGCCAACCTCGACAGCGCCGCGACCCTCGGCACGGTCATCCAGGGCACCTACGGCAAGCTGACGCTCAATGCAGACGGCTCCTACTCCTATGTGCGCGACGCCGGCACCCAGGGCGGCCATGACGACGTCTTCACCTACACCATCAAGGACGGCGACGGCGACCTGTCGCACACCACGCTGACCATCTCGATCGGCGACTCCACGCCGAGCGACAGCATCCCGGCCCCTGGTCTCGCCTCGACCACCGTCTATGAAGCGGGCCTGCCGCCGCATGGCGGACTGCCGGCCGGCTCCGGCGAGATCGCCGACGGCAATCCAAACAACAACTCCAACACCTCCGAGACCACGTCCGGCACCATCGGCTTCACCTCGCCCGACGGCATCTCCGTCGTCTCGCTCGGTGGCCATGTGCTGAGCGGCGTGCCGCAGACCTTCACCGACGCCACCGGCTCACTGACGGCAAGCTATGTCTATGACGCCACCACCGGCGCCGGCACCATCAGCTACGCCTATACGCTCACCACCAATACATCGGGCGACAACACCAGCACCTCCTTCGCGGTCCTCGTCACCGACACCGACGGTGACAGCGCGCCCGCCGGCAACCTGGTCATCAACATCGTCGACGACGTGCCGACGGCGCATGCCGATACCGACAGCGTCGCCGCCAACCAGTTCAGCGCCGAGACCGGCAACGTGCTGACGGCAGTCGGCACCACCTCGCCGGTCACCGGCGTCGACGTGCTCGGCGCCGATGGCGCAACCGTCGCCGGCGTCGCCGCCGGCAACACCAATGCCAACCTCGACAGCGCCGCGACCCTCGGCACGGTCATCCAGGGCACCTACGGCAAGCTGACGCTCAATGCAGACGGCTCCTACTCCTATGTGCGCGACGCCGGCACCCAGGGCGGCCATGACGACGTCTTCACCTACACCATCAAGGACGGCGACGGCGACCTGTCGCACACCACGCTGACCATCTCGATCGGCGACTCCACGCCGAGCGACAGCATCCCGGCCCCTGGTCTCGCCTCGACCACCGTCTATGAAGCGGGCCTGCCGCCGCATGGCGGACTGCCGGCCGGCTCCGGCGAGATCGCCGACGGCAATCCAAACAACAACTCCAACACCTCCGAGACCACGTCCGGCACCATCGGCTTCACCTCGCCCGACGGCATCTCCGTCGTCTCGCTCGGTGGCCATGTGCTGAGCGGCGTGCCGCAGACCTTCACCGACGCCACCGGCTCACTGACGGCAAGCTATGTCTATGACGCCACCACCGGCGCCGGCACCATCAGCTACGCCTATACGCTCACCACCAATACATCGGGCGACAACACCAGCACCTCCTTCGCGGTCCTCGTCACCGACACCGACGGTGACAGCGCGCCCGCCGGCAACCTGGTCATCAACATCGTCGACGACGTGCCGACGGCGCATGCCGATACCGACAGCGTCGCCGCCAACCAGTTCAGCGCCGAGACCGGCAACGTGCTGACGGCAGTCGGCACCACCTCGCCGGTCACCGGCGTCGACGTGCTCGGCGCCGATGGCGCAACCGTCGCCGGCGTCGCCGCCGGCAACACCAATGCCAACCTCGACAGCGCCGCGACCCTCGGCACGGTCATCCAGGGCACCTACGGCAAGCTGACGCTCAATGCAGACGGCTCCTACTCCTATGTGCGCGACGCCGGCACCCAGGGCGGCCATGACGACGTCTTCACCTACACCATCAAGGACGGCGACGGCGACCTGTCGCACACCACGCTGACCATCTCGATCGGCGACTCCACGCCGAGCGACAGCATCCCGGCCCCTGGTCTCGCCTCGACCACCGTCTATGAAGCGGGCCTGCCGCCGCATGGCGGACTGCCGGCCGGCTCCGGCGAGATCGCCGACGGCAATCCAAACAACAACTCCAACACCTCCGAGACCACGTCCGGCACCATCGGCTTCACCTCGCCCGACGGCATCTCCGTCGTCTCGCTCGGTGGCCATGTGCTGAGCGGCGTGCCGCAGACCTTCACCGACGCCACCGGCTCACTGACGGCAAGCTATGTCTATGACGCCACCACCGGCGCCGGCACCATCAGCTACGCCTATACGCTCACCACCAATACATCGGGCGACAACACCAGCACCTCCTTCGCGGTCCTCGTCACCGACACCGACGGTGACAGCGCGCCCGCCGGCAACCTGGTCATCAACATCGTCGACGACGTGCCGACGGCGCATGCCGATACCGACAGCGTCGCCGCCAACCAGTTCAGCGCCGAGACCGGCAACGTGCTGACGGCAGTCGGCACCACCTCGCCGGTCACCGGCGTCGACGTGCTCGGCGCCGATGGCGCAACCGTCGCCGGCGTCGCCGCCGGCAACACCAATGCCAACCTCGACAGCGCCGCGACCCTCGGCACGGTCATCCAGGGCACCTACGGCAAGCTGACGCTCAATGCAGACGGCTCCTACTCCTATGTGCGCGACGCCGGCACCCAGGGCGGCCATGACGACGTCTTCACCTACACCATCAAGGACGGCGACGGCGACCTGTCGCACACCACGCTGACCATCTCGATCGGCGACTCCACGCCGAGCGACAGCATCCCGGCCCCTGGTCTCGCCTCGACCACCGTCTATGAAGCGGGCCTGCCGCCGCATGGCGGACTGCCGGCCGGCTCCGGCGAGATCGCCGACGGCAATCCAAACAACAACTCCAACACCTCCGAGACCACGTCCGGTACCATCGGCTTCACCTCGCCCGACGGCATCTCCGTCGTCTCGCTCGGTGGCCATGTGCTGAGCGGCGTGCCGCAGACCTTCACCGACGCCACCGGCTCACTGACGGCAAGCTATGTCTATGACGCCACCACCGGCGCCGGCACCATCAGCTACGCCTATACGCTCACCACCAATACATCGGGCGACAACACCAGCACCTCCTTCGCGGTCCTCGTCACCGACACCGACGGTGACAGCGCGCCCGCCGGCAACCTGGTCATCAACATCGTCGACGACGTGCCGACGGCGCATGCCGATACCGACAGCGTCGCCGCCAACCAGTTCAGCGCCGAGACCGGCAACGTGCTGACGGCAGTCGGCACCACCTCGCCGGTCACCGGCGTCGACGTGCTCGGCGCCGATGGCGCAACCGTCGCCGGCGTCGCCGCCGGCAACACCAATGCCAACCTCGACAGCGCCGCGACCCTCGGCACGGTCATCCAGGGCACCTACGGCAAGCTGACGCTCAATGCAGACGGCTCCTACTCCTATGTGCGCGACGCCGGCACCCAGGGCGGCCATGACGACGTCTTCACCTACACCATCAAGGACGGCGACGGCGACCTGTCGCACACCACGCTGACCATCTCGATCGGCGACTCCACGCCGAGCGACAGCATCCCGGCCCCTGGTCTCGCCTCGACCACCGTCTATGAAGCGGGCCTGCCGCCGCATGGCGGACTGCCGGCCGGCTCCGGCGAGATCGCCGACGGCAATCCAAACAACAACTCCAACACCTCCGAGACCACGTCCGGCACCATCGGCTTCACCTCGCCCGACGGCATCTCCGTCGTCTCGCTCGGTGGCCATGTGCTGAGCGGCGTGCCGCAGACCTTCACCGACGCCACCGGCTCACTGACGGCAAGCTATGTCTATGACGCCACCACCGGCGCCGGCACCATCAGCTACGCCTATACGCTCACCACCAATACATCGGGCGACAACACCAGCACCTCCTTCGCGGTCCTCGTCACCGACACCGACGGTGACAGCGCGCCCGCCGGCAACCTGGTCATCAACATCGTCGACGACGTGCCGACGGCGCATGCCGATACCGACAGCGTCGCCGCCAACCAGTTCAGCGCCGAGACCGGCAACGTGCTGACGGCAGTCGGCACCACCTCGCCGGTCACCGGCGTCGACGTGCTCGGCGCCGATGGCGCAACCGTCGCCGGCGTCGCCGCCGGCAACACCAATGCCAACCTCGACAGCGCCGCGACCCTCGGCACGGTCATCCAGGGCACCTACGGCAAGCTGACGCTCAATGCAGACGGCTCCTACTCCTATGTGCGCGACGCCGGCACCCAGGGCGGCCATGACGACGTCTTCACCTACACCATCAAGGACGGCGACGGCGACCTGTCGCACACCACGCTGACCATCTCGATCGGCGACTCCACGCCGAGCGACAGCATCCCGGCCCCTGGTCTCGCCTCGACCACCGTCTATGAAGCGGGCCTGCCGCCGCATGGCGGACTGCCGGCCGGCTCCGGCGAGATCGCCGACGGCAATCCAAACAACAACTCCAACACCTCCGAGACCACGTCCGGCACCATCGGCTTCACCTCGCCCGACGGCATCTCCGTCGTCTCGCTCGGTGGCCATGTGCTGAGCGGCGTGCCGCAGACCTTCACCGACGCCACCGGCTCACTGACGGCAAGCTATGTCTATGACGCCACCACCGGCGCCGGCACCATCAGCTACGCCTATACGCTCACCACCAATACATCGGGCGACAACACCAGCACCTCCTTCGCGGTCCTCGTCACCGACACCGACGGTGACAGCGCGCCCGCCGGCAACCTGGTCATCAACATCGTCGACGACGTGCCGACGGCGCATAATGACACCTTGGCCTCGCCCATCACCGGTCCGACGACCCTTACTGGTCTGCTGAGCAACGACGTCTTCGGTGCCGATGGCGTGGCGACAACAACGCCCGGCGTGATAACGACCACGAACGGGGCTCACGGGACGGTCGTCTACAACAACGACGGAACGTTCACCTACACGCCGACCGGCGTCTACGTCGGAGCCGACACCTTTACCTACACCATCAAGGACGGCGACGGCGACACCTCTACGGCGACGGTCACCGTCAACATCAACACCAATACCGTTCCGACAGGCGGCGGTACTGCATCACTGACGCTGAATGAGGCAGCGCTCGATACAACGCTCGACCTTGCGGCCCCTGCTGACTTGCAAGCGGGCGTCGTGACTGGCACCGATCCAAGCAGCCGAGGGGAGACTGCGCAGGCCAGCAGCGGCATCACCTTCACTGCCACTGGCGAAGCGATCAGCGTCGCATTCGCAAACCCAACAGGGGATCCGAACTGGGTGGCACCAACCGTCTCCGGTCTTGCCGCAGGATATTCAATCAGCTGGTCGCTCGTCGGCGGCCAACTGGTCGGCACGCTGATGCAAGGCGCCACTAATCTTGGAGCGTCCATCTATCTGGCGCTGTCGAACACCAGCGCCGGCCCGAACAGCACTTTGACCCCTGTGGTCACCGCGACGCTGACTGACCAGCTGCAGCATACTGCCGGCTCCGGAAATATAACCATCAATGGACTGCAGGTGGTGGCAACCGACACCAGCGGCGATCATGTCTCCGGCGCTGTCAATCTGACAGTCTTGGACGATGTCCCACGCCCGTTCATCGGCGACGGAATAAATCTGCCCGACTCGCTGCACACCACCTTGACGGAGCATCTCAATTTTGCCCCAGGCGCCGGTGCCGACGGAGTCGGCAATGTCGTGTTCAAAGTAACCGAAGGTGCTCCAGTCACTGACGCCAATGGTGCGAGTGTCTTCCTGAATGGCGAGCAACTCTTCTACCACATCACGCCAGACGGCCACACGGTGCAAGGACTCACATCGGTTGCAAACGGCTCTGATCTTGGCTTTACCGCTACGCTCGACCCGGCAACCGACACGTGGTCCTTCACGTTGAACGGGACGATCTTCAATGGAGCCGAGTTCACGACGCAGGGGGCCGTGGCGACGGGCGGCAACAATCAGGTCAACGCGTTCACCACGCTGACGAGTCCCGATACTCCGAATGATCTGCTGGTGACGGCGAATGGTTCGAACAATGTCAACACCAGCACCGGCAACTTCGGTGTCGGTTCTGGCCAGAGCATCACGAACGGTGAGGCGATCCGCTTCGACTTCGTGACCAATGCATCGACCAGCGGCACAGTGGCCGGCACCAGCTACACCGACCACTATGAAGTCGCGAGCTTCACTCAGGGGCTAACCAAGGTTGTTGGAGGCACGGTGGACCTTACGATCCGGGCAGTGAATGCCGACAATGACTCGGTCTTCATCGGCGACGCTTCGGGGGAAACCACAGCCACCGGTATCACGGTTACTGTCGTGAACGGATCAGGCGGAGCCGCGCCGACGGTGACGGCAAATGCCGACGGCTCTTTCACGCTGCATGGGATGGCACAAGGAGACACCTTCACTGTCGCGGCAAATTCTGATCCGTTCAGCGCAGTCGAGATCTATGGCGCGTCGTCGGGAACCTTCAAGCTCGGCTCGGCCAGCTTCTCGACCGCCAACGCCGTGGATCCGTTCGATATCAAGATCCCGGTGACCGGAACTGATGGCGACGGCGACACGGCGGCCGGCAGCCTAACCGCGCACCTCTATCCGACGAGTTCCTCGCTGGAAGGCACCAGTGGCGTCGACTCGCTGACCGCGACCGCGACCAAGACGACGGTGATGGGCCAGGACGGCAACGACACACTCACCGGCATCAATGGTCACGACACCATCCTGGCTGGCGGACAAGGCAACGATACGCTGACTGGCATGGACGGAAATGACAAGCTCTATGGCGGTTCCGGCGACGACACTCTCATCGGTGGCGCCGGCAATGACCTGCTGGTCGGCGGCTCGGGGCTAAACCATTTGACCGGCGGTGCCGGCAACGACACGTTTGTGATCGATCCATCCAAGCTTTCGGTCCACATTGCCGATGTAATCGCGGACTACACACCCGGCCAGGACGTTATTGACCTTTCTGATCTCCTCAAATCGCTGGGTGCCGGCGCGCCGACCACCGATTCGCAGGCAGGCGCCTCGATCGATGTTACCTTCTCGGGCGGCGCGGCTCACGTGATGGTTGACAACAATGGTACAGCGGCTGGCGGAAACATGGTCGAGGTGGCCTCGTTGACGGGAGTCGCAAGCGGCTCCGTAATCAGCATCCTTTACGATCACAATCAGCCGGCCCATACAGAAACCGTGACTTGACGGTGTGGTGGTTTGGACGACGCAGACTTTTCGGCAGCGTAGCGCAAGGCTGCATGCTTGTGCTATGCATTAGAGAACCGTGAATTCGCAATTCGAAGAGGGGCTTATATGAAACATTCCGCAAGATTGTTGGCGTCGGCCACGGTGCTTCTGCTGGCCGGATCGGCGGGCTTCGCCGCCGACATCATCGGCGAGCCGGCGGTTAATTACTGCCGCACCGTGGGCACTTCGGACCTGGTGCTGACCGACAACATGGTCGAGCTCAAGGACCATGTGGTGAAGCTGATGAATGAATCGGTCGCTGTCGCCAACAGCCCGGAATGGATCAATTCGTCGCGCCCCGCCTTCGTCTGGGCTTCGGAAGCCAAGGTCGCCTGCGGCATGGCCTATGGCTACCTCAAGACAAACTACAAGGACGAAGACACGCTCAACAAATGCGAGTGCTTCCACGACCGCATGGTCGAGTACATGCATTGAGCTGACGGGCGTGCATAGCACCGACCGTTTGCAGTGATGACGACGCAAGCCGGGGTGGAAGCGGACGCCTGCGCGGCCACGGCGCCAGCTGCCGCGCGGGCCGGCATGACGCGCCAGGCCTATCTCCGACGCGCGCGTTCGCGAACACTGGCCCTGGCCATTATCGTCGCGGCTGCAGCGTCTGGCTGCCAGTCCAAGAGCGGCGCCTCGGACGTGCTCGATCCGTCGGCGATAGCAACCCCGGCCGACCAGGCGGGTGGCGCGGCCCCCTCCCCGCAGGCAAGCAGTCAGACCTTGGGCAGCGCGACCTCGGGCGGCCCGACCTCGGCCGCGGCCGCCAAGGCCAACCTGACGTTCGGCACCGGGTCTACCAAGGTGACAATGCTGCTGCCGCTTTCCGCCCCGGGGAGCACGGGCGAGAACGGCAGGAAGATGTATGACGGCGCGCGGCTGGCGATGGCCGATCTCGGCGACAAGCTTCTGACGCTGACCATCCAGGACACGCGCGGCGACAGCGGCTACGCCAAGGACCTCGCGGTGAAGGCGATCACGTCGGGCACGGCGAAGGTCGTCATCGGGCCGTCCGAGCTTGCGGCCGCGCAGCATCTTGCCAAGCTCTCCGGCACGAAGCGGCCTCCGGTGCTGGCGCTGGCCGACAATTTCGCCGGCGGCGCCGGCGTCTATTCCGTGCGGCTGAGCGAAGCCGACAGCGCCGCGGCGGGCGCGGCGGCGATCGCCGGCAAGGGCGCCAGGAAGTTCGTGCTGATGGTGCCGGCGGGCGCGGACTCGGGCGCCATCGAATCCCGGGTCGCCAACGCACTCAGCATCTACGGCGCCACACTTGCGGTGACGCTGCCCTATTCGGCGAGGGACGGGGGCGCAAAGGTTGTCTCCGACATGAGCTCGCTGGTGGAGGCACCGGATGCCGTGGTCGTCGCCTGCGGCGACGGCACCCCGACCGCGGTGCTCGCCGCGCTGAAGGCGAAAGGCATTCCGGGCAAGGCCGTGACGCTGATCGGCACCGACCGCTGGCTCGAGCGCCCGATGGATCCGCTCTACGAGGGCGCCTACATCGCGACGCTCGACGAGAGCGAGACCGGCCCGATCGCCGACCGCTTCAAGGCGACCTACAACTACCAGCCGGACGTCAATGTGGCCTATGCCTACGACATGATAGCGCTGAGCGCGGGCATAGCGAGCTCGGCCGGCCCCGACGGCTTCAACAAGAAGGTGCTGGAGAACACGACCGGCTTCCGAGGTTCGACCGGCCTTTTCCGCTTCCGCGCAGACGGCTCCAGCCAAAGGTCGATGCCCTTCTTCAAGGTGGAAAAGGGCCAGCTGAAGCTGGTGGAAAAGCAAACGGCGGGGTTTTAGCCGCAGATCAGCTATCTCGAGAAGTGGCCGCTTGGCGTGCAGGAAAGAACCGCGGTATGAGCATCGGCACTCGCCGGGCATACTCGTCATACTCGGGGAAAGTCTGCCGCAGGATCGCTTCTTCATTTCTGGCGCGGCGATATTGCAATGAGAACTGCAGTAAGCCGAGCGCAATCATCAAAGCCGAAAAGTGCGACAGGATCATCCCAGAAACGAAGACGGCTTCGCAACTGTACAGCGGATGGCGGACAAATGAGTACGGTCCAGTCGTGACTAGGCGACGCGCCGTTGCCATGATCGAGAACGAACGACCGAGCCAATAAAGGCAGAAGATCGAACAAACCGTACCTATAAAGACCAAGCAGAGAGCTATCAGCTGGATGGTTTCGTTCTCCATCGGCGGCGTTAGAAACAGTCCCGCCAATATCAGGAACGCGCCAGCTATCGACGTAAGCCTCGGCTCGATCCCCTTCGCCGTTCCTTTTGGAGGGATGCGGCCAACCGTCATAACCAGCTGCAACGCGAGAAAAGCTGTTGAAGCGACTTGGGTGGTGACGGCTAGAGCGCTTGCGGAGATCTCCTGATTGAAATGATCCAATAGAGGCGCCCCACTAAATATCACTAACACCGTCATGACAATTACAATGGCAATCCGACCAAGAAAATCTTCCGTGAGCAACTTTCCCTCCGAACGAGGCTTAACCAGCCCCTAGGCTCCGCCAACAATCCAACTGATAACCGATGATACGATACGAAACGTCACCGCATCCATCTCAACTGACCCCGGCAAAACCAGCCAGCGAAGATCCATAGGATTGCCGTTGCCAATAGCGAAGCATAGCCATCGACTCCGTAATGCCAAGCAAGGTGAACGGACCCCAGCTGAATCATGACTAAAAAGGCGATCCCAGCCCATCTCAGGAAACCGCCGAAACGCCAAAAATAAATGGCATTTAGCGTTGCCACAGCTACGTGAATTGAGGGAAATGCCGATATCCCACTACCCACCTTCGGGCCGATCGAAGTTGCATTGGCCAGCAGCATCGTCTGCGTCCTGAGCGCCCAGACGGGATAGTGCACGTTAATCGCCTGGAGGTAGTCCACTAAAGGCGCGAAGGTGGCGTCACTATAGAACGAACTAACGAAGACCGGTCCCACCGACGCGAACAATGTTGCAGTTAGGTTTCCCAACACTCCCCATACAAGCAAGAACGCCACCAGATACTGTGCCCTGGCTCTCTCGGTTCCTGTCGAGAAAGCCACGCAGAACAGCACGATGAACATTACGGCAAACCAGCTATTGTAAGCAAAATTCAATATGAATATAGCCGGTCCATTCCCCAATAGCGGGTGCAATGTCTTCCAAGCATCCATGCCGCCATGGATTTTTCGATCGATGGTGATCAACATCGGATCGGCATAGAAGGGCACCATCTTACTGAGACCGTTTTTCACACTGGTGAAAAGCGAGAAGAAGATAGGCAACGCAAGCGCGACCGGCAGGCCGACCGCGAGCCGATCAGGGAAGTCGTTTGCATGGAAACTGTCGACGAGAGCGGGAAACAGACGCTCCGGCTTCTGCAACATGACGCCGACCGACATCACAACAAGCACACCGGTCGAAATGGCAATTCCAAACAAAACGAACAGCATGCCGTAAAGTTCGGGGTCGAGCACAATGTGCCAATGCACTGCGGCTACAAAGACCGCCAACACATAGAAAATAAATACCACGAAGAATGGTTGATTGCTGCGCCAAATTGCCGGATTTCTGCGAACTTCAGTTTCCACTTTCGGCGTCATCGAGGAGGACTTCGCTAGCAGGTTAGTTAGGATCCGCAACGGCGATTTTCAGATCGCTGGACCAGGGCGCGGCGTCAAAATTGCGTAAATCTGAAACGCTATCGTGCAGATCGACGCCATCGAAATCACCACACCAAACGGCACAACGCGCTTGCGATCCAAATGCTCGACATAGAAGCGAAAAGCGCCTTCGGGCAGGAGGAAAGGGTTTTTCACAACCACCGCCATGACTACAGCGAATACGAGCAGGAGCAGCGAAAATACGGTCAGATCACCGCTCCCGATCACGAGTGGCACGACCGCCATCAGCTTGACGTCGCCGGCACCGACCTTGCGCAAAGCCCAGAACGGGAAGAAGACGACGAACAGCAACAATCCGGCAACCGCACTTGAACCCATGCTCCACCACGATCCCGACTGAAGCGATAATAGTTGCAGTGATGCAAGTGCGAGGCACAGCAGCAAGAGTACGTCACGGTTGGATATTTTCTGCGTAGTGAAATCGACCCACGCGACCTTACCAAGCAGCGGAACGGCCAGCGCCTTGAGCAAGAGAGAGACGGCGACGAGTATGCTCATGACCGCTCAGTATTCTGCACGCTAGACGATAGCAGCTTCAGATTGTTAGCCACCGTCGGATCGTTGGGTGCTAGCTCATAGGCCTTGAGGAAATTGGTCCGTGCATTCTGCAGCTTGCCGCGCAGCAAATAGGAGTAGCCGAGATTGTTGTAGTACTCTGGCGTTGCGCCGAGCAGGCGATATGCGCGTCCGTAGGCGAGGTCTGCAAGGTCGAAGCGCCGGATGCGGTCGCAAGAAGCGGCAAGGCCCAGCCAGGCGACCCCATCATTGGGCGCCAACCGAGTGGCCTTGTAGAACAGGGCGCCTGCATTGCCATAATTCTCGGAACGAAACTGGGTCTTAGCTTCGGCAACCGCCTGGTCTGAAGCATAATAGTCCACATCGCTGATCGTCTTCAGCCCGTCGAAGGTGTCACCAAAGGCGGTATAATCGCCTTTGGCTGGCTCGTTGGCGCGAACGACACCACCCGTGGTGTCATTCGTCTGGCAACCTGCAAGGAAGATCAGCAGGAGGCTGGCCGCGAATGCGAGGCGCTTTGGCCGTGTCATTGTGTGTCCCGAGTCCCAGACTCTGTTTTAGAAGATAATCATATGGCGACTTAGAAGAAAATGCCTCTCATGCGAATGATCACCGGCAGCATGATGATCATCAGCACCACAGGGAAGATGCACAACCCCAATGGCACCATCATTTTGACCGGCAGTGAATTGGCGCGCTCTTCCGCCCTGAGGATTCTCTGGCTGCGCATTTCGTCGCTGTAGACACGCAGTGCCCCGGTTAGGCTTGTGCCGAGCTCTTCAGACTGTCGAAACAGCACCGCCAACGCCTTGGCCTCCTCAAGTCCGATGCGATCGGCAAGTTCGCGCAATGCGTCCCGCAGCGGTTTGCCGGCGCGCAGTTGCAGATTCATGATGGCCAGTTGAATGCCTAGCCATTTGTGCGTACCCGCCAGTTCGTTGCTGACACGCTCGACCGCAGCCTCCAGACTCATGCCGGCATCAGCGCAGGTGATCATCATGTCCATGAAATCGGGAAACCCACGCTGATAGATCTGCTTCTGAGCATTCTCAAACCGGTCAAGCATGACGCTCGGAATAACCATGCAGGCGAGGCCGAAGAGAGCAGCAGCCGACAGTGAAATGAAACCGGGCACCTGCGGGGGGATTATCCGAGACAGGACTGTATAGATCAGAAGGAACCCGACGCCGACGGCGCAGATTCGCGCCAGCGTATAGATCAGAGGCGCGCTTGACTGGTAGAAGCCAGCACGAAACAACTTGGCCTCGAGCGCGTTCGGCTCGCGCCGCTCCTTCTCAACGGCGCGAAAATAGGCCTCGATAGGCCGTTGGGCGGAAATCCTGGCGAGTTCCTCTTGTCCGGCAAGTGACCTACGATCAGTAATCCCCTCGGCCATCAGGCTTCGCGTGACCAGCCTTCGTGTCTGCAAGGCCGGCGAAAGAATCAGCGCACCGACCAGGAAAAGCGCCACCGCGGCCATAAAGACTGCGATGGAGATCAGGAAGCTTAAATCCTGTATATTTGAAGACAGGCTGATGGCTTGCTCCCGTCAAAAGTCGAAATTGACCATTCGGTACATGATGTAGTCCCCGAGGAGGGCCCAGACTCCGAAAACCACAAACACAGGGAAGACGACTGGGTTGTGCCAGATCGTCCCGTAGTAAGCCGGTGCGAGTACCTGGAGAATCAAGAACATGACGATCGGGAACAGTGAAATTATCCAGGCCGAAAGCCGGCCTTCGGCCGAAAGCGCCCTTATCTTCATCCTGAGCTTTTGCCGCTCGCGCAGCACCTTAGCCAGGTTGTCGAGTATCTCAGTGAGATTGCCGCCGGTCTTGGATTGAATGGACAACGAGATCGAAAGCAGGTTCAGACCTTCGAAACCGACGCGTTGCGACAGTTTGCGGACCGCGTTTTCGAGACTGAGGCCAAACGTAATCTCATCTGAAACGATGCCGAATTCTGTCCCGAGCGGATCGGGCATCTCTCGTGCAACGAGGCCAATTGCCACCGATGCCGGGTGGCCGGCACGCAAAGAACGAACGATCATGTCAAGCGCGTCAGGTAATTGCCTGGCAAATTTTTGAATGCGCTTGTTGCGGGAACGCCGAAGCACGAGCAACGGCAGACCTACCGCGACAAGAAGAAAAATGAGCAGGGCGAAAGTGATGGAGAAATCGAGAAGCAGTGAGGACGCAAGCGCCAGAACAAGGCCGGCCAGCGCGAACATACCGGCAAAGGCGATAGGACTGCCAGTGATGCCGGACTGGGTATAAAGCCGGTTCAACCCGATTATGCGAAAGATAAAGTCGCCTTTGTCCGTCAAGCCGCGCTCTCGCAACAGACCCTGCAGGGTCTCTGCCGCCGGCGCTTCCTCAGCGAGACGCTTGAGCCTCCGGTTGATCGTGCCAGCCCTGGTGCGTCGACCGGCGTAGGATACATATAGCGACTCGGCCGCCAGGATCACCGCAGCCGCAGCCAAAACGTAGATAAGATAGAGCAACGCCTGCCCTGTTAGCATCAGAGCGCTACCTGAGGGTTGAATGCATCCTTGCCAAAATGCAGGCCAAGGGTTGCTGCCTCCTGGGCAAAACGCGGTCGAATGCCGGTGGCGCGAAATTCGCCGACGATCTGGCCGTCCGCCGCGACATCGCGGCGAACAAAGTGATAGAGTTCCTGCAACTGCACTACGTTGCCTTCCATGCCGGTGAGCTCCGATATCGAAATGACCCGCCGACCGCCATCGGAAAGGCGCTGCGTCTGCACGATGATGTCGATGGCCGAGGCTATCTGTGCCCTAATTGACTCGTGGGTCATCGGCATGCCCGCCATACCGACCATCTGCTCCAGTCGCGAAAGCGCATCACGCGGCGTGTTGGCGTGAATGGTTGTCATCGAGCCTTCATGGCCGGTGTTCATGGCTTGGAGCATGTCGAAGGCCTCCTCGCCGCGCACTTCGCCGACGATGATGCGGTCTGGACGCATGCGCAGCGCGTTTTTGACAAGTTCACGCTGACGAACCTCGCCCTTGCCCTCGACATTGGGCGGACGCGTTTCCAGTCGGCCGACATGCGGCTGCTGCAGTTGCAGTTCCGCCGCGTCCTCGATGGTGATCAGACGTTCCCTGGCAGGGATGTAGCTCGACAGCGCGTTGAGCAAGGTAGTCTTGCCGCTGCCGGTGCCGCCCGAGACCAGGATCGACTTGCGAGACTGCACAGCGATGCGCAAGAGGTCCACCATTGGCGGGCGGATCGAATTGAAGGCGACCAGCCTCTCTAGTGAATAGGGGCGTCTGGAGAATTTGCGGATCGACACCAATGGACCATCGACAGAGATCGGCCGCACAGCAATGTTGACGCGCGAGCCGTCGTCCAGGCGGGCATCGACCATCGGCGCCGATTCGTCGACCCGCCTGCCGATATTGGAGACGATCTTATTGACGACCCGCAGCAGATGCGCCTCGTCGCGGAATCGGATCGAGGTTTCCTCGAGCACGCCGCGACGCTCTATAAAGACGTGGTTGTGAGTGTTGATCAGGATGTCTGCGATCGAATCGTCCTTGAGCAGCGGCTCGATTGGCCCAAGCCCCAGCATTTCGTCAGCGGTATCGCTGGCCAGTTGATCGAGCTCGCGCGAATTCAACGGCACACTTCTACCGCGCACGAACTCGCGCACGATCGGGCGGATCTCGTTGAGTATCTCGTCCTTCGAAGCGTTTTCGAGCGCGGTCAGATTGAAGCGGTCGATAAGGTGGCGGTGGAGATCGACCTTGAGCGAGAGGAAATCGTCACTTTGTTCTTCCGTTTCGATTGCCGGAGCAGACACAGGCCCATTTGGTGTCCCTGGCCCGGAGACCGTCTGCGGCACCCGCTGCTCATTCGGTCCTTTGATGAAGCGACCCAACATGCCGCTCTAGCCCCCTGCCAAATCCCCATGCTCGAAACTAAGCGTTAACCACGAGGGGCACAAGCAGCGAAGTGACTGCAATCGTGTATTACTTGCAACATAGTTAAAAAATCGATCTGCCGGAAATCCTTTTATTTAGCTCGGATATGGTCTGCAGACTAAAGTCTTAGGACTTACGTCGCAGCATCGTCCAATAGCGAATCTAACCCGTTCGATATAAACGTATATGCACAGTACCTAATTAGGTGCACCCAAAGGCGGAGCAGTGGCCGAATTGTGAACAAATGGTTAAGACAGTTTGAAAAGCGAGCCGAATCAAGATCTTGTCCAAAATTAAATTCTTTCGATTCAGGTATTGCAAGGTTAAAGCTCCGTTAATCCGTTTGACACTGCTTTTCCGCACGACCTAGGATTGAACGTGACGGGGGATGCTTGGGTATGGGGTTCATCCTTAGCTCTGTCTCGTCGGGTTCAAACCTCCAAAGGGAGAAATTGGCATGAAGAAGCTCATGACGATGGCCCGGCAGTTCCGCGACGACGATAACGGCGCTGCTATGGTCGAGTACTCGATTCTGATCGGCATCATCGCTGCGGCGTCGATCCTGGTGATCATCGCTATCGGCGGTTGGGTCGGCGGACAGTTCACCGGTCTCTGCGCCTCGCTTAACGGTCACGGCGCTACCGGCCACACGACCTGCGCTGCGGCGACTTGATTCTTGAATTCAGGCCCGGGTCGAACGACCCGGGCCTGAAGCAGCGGGCAAAACGCTCGCATCATGGATAGGGGCTCGGGGTATGCGCGCCAACACACTTATAATGATTGTGCTTGCCGGAGTGTTCGGCATACTGGCGGTTGTGCTTGCTAATATCTGGCTTGCCAATCAGCGCAGCGCCATGGCGCGAACCGGGGACGTTCCGCGCGAAACAGTGGTGGTCGCGGCTGTACCGCTCAAGTTCGGCGACACCCTGAGTACGGAAAAGTTGCGTGAAATACCGTGGCCCGCGGGCGCCGTTCCTGCAGGTTCATTCAAAACCACCAAGGACCTGCTTGCTGGCGACGGCGCTAAACAGGCGTTACAAGCGATCGGCCCCAACGAGCCCATACTTGCCACCAAGATCACCGGTCCTGGTCAGCGAGCAACGCTTTCAGCGGTGCTGACCGAAGGCATGAAAGCGGTTTCCATAAGGGTCAACGACGTGCTCGGCGTGGCGGGCTTCGTTTTTCCCGGGGACCGCGTCGATATATTGCTGACACGAACCCAGCACGACGCCGAGGGAGCGGACAAGAGCTTCGTTGACGTGTTGTTGCAGAGCGTGAAGGTTCTCGCAGTCGATCAGGTTGCGGACGAAAGCAAGGACAACCCGACCGTGGTGAAAGCCGTGACTGTGGAGGTCAGCACCAAGGATGCGCAGAAGCTGACGCTTGCCGCGGGCGCTGGCCAGTTGTCTCTGGCGCTCCGACAAGCCGCAGCTAACAAGGGCGAGACCACCGAACGCATCACACTGTCGGACCTGACCGGCGACACGCCCCAAGATGTCGCCAAACGGCAGGCGGAACTCGACAGACAGAAGGCTGCCGACGCAGCCGCCGCCGCAGACAGAAAGCGCGCTGATGAAAAGATCGATGGATTGGCCCAGGCAGTCGAGCGGGTCGGGAGTCAGATTGACGAACTCAGCAAAGCCAAGCCTGCACCGGTGGTGGCCGCGGCGCAACCATCAGAGATCGTCAAGGAAGCCGTGAAGTATGTGCAACCGGAACCGCCGGCACGCGCGACGGTGGGTGTCTTCCGTGGCGTGAAGCTGGAAACCTATGACGTGCCGCGACAGCGCTAAAAAGCGAGCGGCAAGACGAGGGCGGCCATTTGGCGGCAAGAGGGGAGACTACGGGATGCAGCGGTTTTGGGTAAGGATTGCGGCGGCCGCGCTATCCGTTGTGGCGTTGACGGCGATTTCAGACCATTCGGCCATGGGGGCTGACCGCTTCATCGACGTATCGAACCCATCGCTGCACCGCGTGTTCGTACCCGTTTCTCAATCAACGACGATCACAGTCAACGCGACGCTGGGCGACATCGTGGTTGGCGACGAGAAGATCGCCGACGCGCAGCCGATGACCGACAAGACGCTCTACATCATCGGGAAAGCGGTCGGCACCACGACCGTAAACCTCTTCTCCGACGACAAGCGCTCGCTGGGCGCCATCCAGATCGAGGTCGGCCAGGATGTCGGCGACATGGCGGCCGCGATCCGCCAGGTTGCGCCAAAGGCCCGCATCGAGATCGGCTCTATCAACGGCAAGGTTAGGCTGAGCGGCCATGTCAAGGATGCCGCGACGCTGGCGCAGATCGTCGAGGTGACTCAGCAATATGGCCCTGACGCCATCATCAATGCCGTCACGATCGATGACAGTCAGCAGGTCAATCTGTCAGTTCGCATCCTCGAGGCAAGTCGCAATGCCGGCCGCGATCTTGGCGTGTCCATCAAGAGCACGAATAGCGATGGCACTACCAAAGTTGGGACGGGCATCGCTGCGGTAGATAAGACTGGCACGGTGCTGGGATCAGGCGCCCTGCTGAGCGACCTGCTTTCCAATTCTTCGCCGTTCGGAGCCTTGCTCACCCGTGTCATAGACAGCAACATCAAGCTTGACTTGTACATTGAGGCACTTGAGGCGAAGGGAGTGGTCCGCACTCTTGCGGAACCTAACCTGACAACGGTTTCCGGCGAGACTGCCAGCTTCAACGCTGGCGGCGAAGTTCCTATCCGCACCGTCGGAGCGTTGGGTCAGGTCCAAATCGACTATAAGCAGTTCGGCGTGGCCCTGAACTTCACGCCGGTGGTTCTGGACGACGGGAAGATCCACATGAAGCTGGCGCCGGAAGTCAGCGATGTAACCGACTTCACGCCCGCGGGTGATCCCATCTTCACCAGCCGCAAGCTGCAGACCGTGGTCGACCTGCGCGACGGCCAGAGCTTCGCGGTTGGCGGACTGCTCCAAAGCAAGAACACGCGACTGCAGAATCAGGTGCCATGGCTCGGCCAGGTGCCAATTGTCGGCGCGCTGTTCCGGAATTCGAGCACGCAGAAGAAGGAGACCGAGTTGGTCGTCATCGTCACGCCGCATCTGGTGCGGCCGGTGAAGCCCGGCGAGGAACTGGCGACGCCCTTCGACAAGACGAAGCCCGCCAACGATCCGGAGCTCATGCTGCTCGGCCAGCTTGAGGTCAACAAGGACATGATCCGGAAATATGAGCATGGCGACGGTGTCACCGGCCCTTATGGCCACATGCTGGATGTGAAATCGAAGGACAAGCTGCTCTATGTCAAGAAGTAAGCTCCTGCTCCTCCTTCTCGGCACCAGCCTGCTCGCAGGCTGCGCGGCCGACTATCTGAACAATTACGACACGGTGACGCTGGCTGCGGGCGACTCGCAGAAGGCCAATCAACTGCTGCAGACGGTCGACCCATACAATCCGGCTTCCAACAACACGAAGATCGAAGGCGACGGGGCGCGCTCCGTCGGCGTCGTGCAGAAATACAAGCTCCCGCCGAGCACAACCGCGCCGGCGACGAACATGACAGTCAATGCCGGGCCAGCGAGCGCGACCACCGGAGCGAACTAAAGAGAAGGATGCGGCGTGTCGGGCATGCGAGGAGCCCGGCACGAAAGCCTAAGGGGCAGGGCCATGTTGCGAATTATTCGCGCGTTCTGGCACGATCAGAGAGGTATAGCGCTGATTTTGCTCAGCATCATGCTGCCGGCCATCATCGGCTTTTCGGCGCTTACCATCGACATGAGCCGCGTCAACAATCTCCACAACGACATGCAAAAGGCCACGGACGCCCTGGCACTTGCCGCTGCAGCCGAGTTGAACGGCAGATCGGATGCATGGACCCGAGCCGAGAATGCGCTCTCAAATCTGCTTTCGAACGACACGACATTTTCGGATGCGGGCATCGTAACCTTGCCCGGAACCGGTACAACTACCGTCGACGCGAACTATTCGGCCTGTCGCTCTCGGGGACAAATATCCTGGTGTTTCCTATCCAGCATCCCTGCAAGTGATGCCTCGCTGATTACATCGGCGAACTATGCCGCATCGGCTTCCGTCACCCGGTTCATCATGGTGGAGGCTCAACCGGAGACGTTCTCGACCATCTTCCCTGTCTCCTTCCTTTCTGGAAATGCCACCGACGATCACATCCGTTTCGGAGCAGTTTCGGTTGCGGGTTTCACGTCCGGGGTCTGCAACTATACCCCGGTCTTCATGTGCAACCCGTATGAGATGGTGAATGGTACCAACAGCGCGGGCGGCGTAACCCTCGAACAGGCGGTTGTTGATCCGGCAGTGCATCGACGGCTGATCGAACTTAGGCTGGTGGGAAACAATGCAGCTTATGGGCCAGGTAATTTCGGCTTTCTGGCGCCGCCAGACGGCGTTGGAAATGGCGCTCAGGCGCTGGCGCAGACGATAGCAACTTCGCGGCCCCAAGGCTGCTACTCAGCGCAAGGGGTCAGCACCAAGACCGGCCAGAATAACGGGCCTATTCAGGATGCATTCAATGTCCGCTTCGGCATCAGCGCCAGCGGCAATGCGTTCAACAGCGCCGAGTATGGCCCGGCCACGAATGTGCGTAAGGGCGCGTCCACCGGCGGCAATGGGAATGGCAACGGCAATGGGAACGGGAATAGCAACCAGTGCCCGTCCTACAATCAACTGACTTTCAACGCGACGGGCAACATGGGGCTGCCGCGCGACGCCACCACGCCGTATATGGGCGGCCGAATGGGAGACGGAAATTGGAACCTGTCCGGCTACTGGAGCACCAATTTCGGGTCAACGAGCTACCCTTCATCATGGAACAGCACCAAGCCGACCCGATACCAAGTTTACAGATACGAGATCGCCAACAATTTGGTTGGACACCCCTCGACAGGCGGGGAGGTGGGCACGCCGCCGAGTTCGTGCCAGCCGCCTGTAACCACCGTCGACCGCAGATTGCTATACGGCGCCATTTTGAATTGCAACGCGCTGCAGGCGGCCGGGAACAACCTTAACGGCAACAGCACCAATCTTCCTGTGGAGGCATTCGCCAGCTTCTTCATGACCGAGCCCGTGTCGGGAGCCAATGCGGGCGGCTCCGTGTTCGTCGAACTGGTCGACATCACCGGCCGGGGCGGACAAGGGACGCTCGACAACTTCCTGCGCGATGAAGCGCAGCTCTATCGGTGACGACAGATGGGGAGCATGTTGTCACATCGCCTAAGGCGGTTTTGGCTAGAGCGGCAGGGCACGGTTTTGGTCGAGATGGCACTGATCGTTCCACTGATGGTGTTGTTGTCGGCCGGCGTATTCGAATTTGGGAGGTTTCTCCACGACAAACTGCTCGTAGAAGCCGGTCTCAGTGACGCGGCTCGATTCGCCGCACGCTGCAACGGTCAACTCTACACCGATGCCGGACTCACGATCAACTGCGCTAACGTGGCGGCGAGTATTGCCGTATTCGGCAAGACGAGTTGGACGGCCACGGATACGCCGCGTGTCGACGGCTGGCGAGCGGCCGACGTAACTATAGACAGCAGCACCTGCCAGAACGCGATCGATCCCGGCACCGGCACGGTTCTCTATCTCTCGACCACCTCGCAAGTTTGCGTGGTAACGGCGTCCACCAGTTTCCACTATCAGGACCTGGGCATGCTATCGCTCGTCGGCCTTAGCTCCATAACGATCGCAGGCGCACATCAGGAGCGGTTGATCCGATTTTGATGATGCTGAGGCGCTTCACGGAATCAGAAGATGGAACGACCATGGTCGAGATGGCGATCGCGATGACGCTGCTGCTTACTCTCACCCTCGGTTTCGTCGACTACGGCTACGCACTCTATCAATGGAATGCGGCGACCAAAGCGGTGCAGGCAGGCGCACGGTTGGCTTCTATATCCGACCCGGTCGCTCCGCAGATCTCGACAGCGGGCGCAACCACGATGCCAGGAGCGCCGGTCGTAGCCGGTTCTTACGACTATACTTGCGATGGCGCAACTTCTACCTGCAGTTGCACCGGGGCAAACTGTGTGGCCGGCACTTGGACAGCGGCGAATTTTAACCGGATCTTTCAGGGGGATGCGACCGGCACGGGCACCTGCCCCGCGCTTGCGGCGAACCAGCGGCCGGGCATGTGCCACTTTTACCCCTTCCTGACACCCGCGAACGTCCTAATTCACTATACAGCCTCAGGCCTGGGCTATCAGACGCGCCTAGGCGGCGCTGTGCCGACGATCACCATCAGCCTGCAGAATGTAAACTACCACTTCTTCTTCCTGGGCGGACTGCTCGGGCTCGATGACATGGCCATGCCTTCCATGCTGAGTACTGTAACGGGCGAAGATTTGAAGAGTACCTCACCATGAACGCCATCGACACCAGAGTTCTCCCGACCAAGCGAAAGCAGGTGGCGCTGTTTTCCGGCGATGCGAATTTCAAGCGCGATGTGACCACGCGCCTCGACGCGCTGGCGATCTACGACGTCAAGGTCTCGGACGCGGCGGAATTCCTGAAGGGGCCGCCCGCCGACAGCCGACCCGGAATCATTATCCTCGATCTCGGCAAGGGTGAACTGCTCGCCGATCCGGCGATCATCGACGCGCGCGCGGCCTGGGCTTCGGTGCCGCTGATCGCGATCTCCGACGAGCTCACCTCCGAGCAGACGCGCGTGCTGGTGCGCATGAACGCGTCCGACTGGCTGCACAAGCCGCTCGACGCCAAGGAACTGCTCAACGCCGTCACCTTCCACGACACCGGCAGCCAGGGCACCAAGAGCCGCATCATCACCTTCATCGCGGCCAGCGGCGGCGCCGGCGCCACCACGCTTGCGATCTCGGCGGCGGAGCACCTCGCCTCGAAGTCGGCCGAGCGGGCGGCCGCCACCTGCCTCGTCGACCTCGATTTCCAGAGCGCCAATTGCGGCGCCTATCTCAACCAGTTCAACCAGTTCGACCTTTCCGGCATTATCGGCCAGCCGGACCGGCTCGATGTCGAATTGATGGACGTCATCAAGCTGTCGCGGCCGTCCGGCCTGACGCTCTACTCCTTCGAGCGGCCGCAACTGCCGTTCGAGCCGCACGGTTCCGACTTCGTGTTCAGGCTGCTTGACCTCATCGCCTACCGCTTCGACGACATCGTCATCGACCTGCCCAACATCGAGACGCCGTGGCATGACTCTGTACTGCGAACGAGCGACGAGATCTTCATCGTCTTCGAGCTCAACGTCGCTTCGCTGAGACAAGGCAAGCGGCTCTACAAGAAGATCCGCGAATTGCGGGGCAACAAGGTCAGCATCACGCTGGTGGCCAACAAGCACAAGCGCAAATGGTTCGGGAACCACTTCTCGCGCAGCGAGCTGGAGAAGATCTTCAAGGCGCCGCACATCAAGTCGCTGGCGCTCGACAACGCGCTTTTGGCCGATGCGCTGAACCGCGCGATCCTGCCTTCCGAGGTTGACGGACGCGCGCGCTTCAACAAGGAACTGAAACGCATGTTCAAGGAGCGGCTGGACAATGCCCAGCGCTAGAGCAATTCCAGGAAAAGTGCGAAGCGGTTTTCCGTCCGGAATTGCGGCAAAGCAAGTGCTTCGCATAGCCAGGCGTCTTGCGGCTGCCGGCCTGGTCGGCATCGCGCTGGCATCGGCTTGCGATGTGGCAATGGCCCGATCGAGCCTGCCGCCGCTACCCGCCATGGGCCCCAGCCTGCGGAAGGCGGTGGCCTTCCAGACCGGCGAGCAGCCGGGCACGATCGTGATCCGCAAGAACGAGAAGGCGCTCTATCTGGTGACGGGCCAGGGCCAGGCGCTGCGCTACCAGATCAGCGTCGGCCGCGACGGCTTCGGCTGGACCGGAACGGTCAAGGTCGCCTCCAAGACCGAGTGGCCGGAATGGCGTCCGCCCAAGGAAATGCGCGCACGCCAGCCGGAGCTGCCGGCGATGGTGCCGGCCGGTCCCTACAATCCGCTCGGCGCGAGGGCGCTTTATCTTTCACGCGACGGGCGCGACACTCTCTATCGCATCCATGGCACGAACGACCCAAAGGGTGTCGGGTTCGACGGCACGTCCGGATGCTTCCGGCTGACGAACACCGATGTGATCGATCTCTTCAAGCGCGTCGCGGTGGGCGCAAAGGTGGTGGTTGAATGACGATGATCAGCGAGCCGGACGTCCCGGCAATCGAACTCGGCCACAAGGAAGCCGCGCCGGGAACACCCAGCCGGGCCAAGATGATCAGCGTCCTCGCTGTCGGCGCGGTGCTTGTCACCTTCGTCAACGTGACGGCCGCGGTATATCTCTATCGGGGCGTCAATGACCTCAAGACCGTGGAGGCCCGGCTGGAGCAGCTTGGCCAGTTCGAGCAGCGGATCGGCGCCCGAATCGACACCGTCAACAACGGGTTCCAGAGCCGGTTCGAGACGCTCGACCGCCAGTTGCAGGCGAATTTCGGCCGCATCAACGGCGATATCGCCAAGCTGGAGCAAGGCCAACCCGTCGCGGCCAGCGAGCAGGCGCCTGGCGCGCGCGAGCCGACAGTGCTCGACAATATCAGGGTGGCTGACGCATCCGCGGCCGACGACAGCGGCGCCGACTCAGCCGACGCGCGGCGCTCGTTCAACAGGAAGGCTGCGCCTCCCGGCCCGAACCCGTCCTATCAGCGCATCCAGCAGCCCGACGGCAAGGTCTATTACAAGAAGATCAACTGAGCGCGAGCTGTCGCTGCCGCCTGAGCCGACGGCTACAGATCGCGCTGCAGCGAGAGCATGCGGACCGCGCGGGCTTCGGCGCGCAGCTTTGCCTCTCGCAGGAAAGCGACGTGGCAATAGGTGCAGGCCGCGAGACCGAGGCACAGCACAACGCAATTCTCAATGCTGAAATCGAGCATAAACGAGAAGTGCAAGCCGTTCGGTATGGTGAAGGCGGCAATGATGCTCGCCGTTTCCGCACTGCTGCTCAGCGCCATCATCTTGCCGGCAAAGATCAGCGCGGCATGATTGGCGAGGAAAAACCCCGCGGATTTTTTTGCCTGGCAGATCATCCAGCAGGCGCCTGCCGCAAAGACGATGACGGCTGCATCGAGGGCCATCGACCCGCCGAGATAGAGGTGCGCCTGCTGCCAGAACATGGTCGAGAACGGGCGCAGCTCGAGCCAGGCATGCCACACGGCAGGGCTCGCCGGGTACAAGCCGAGAAGTAGCGCCGCCATTCGCTCCGCCGCCAGCAGAAGCAGCATCAGGGCCGGAAAGGCAAAAAGCAGGATCGGCTTGCGCGTCATGTCATCCCCTCGACATCCGATGGCCGATCCTAGGCCGCATTGGTTGCCTGAGGCTTAACGCAACGCCTTGCTTTTCAAGGAATGTCGCTCATGTCTAATGTATGACCCGGTTCAACGGGGATGGCGCCGTGCCGACAGGAGCTAACTGGCTGGACGCGGACAGTAACAGCCGTCGCGATCCCGCGGAGGCCCGAGCGTGAGCCTGGCGAACCCCGCCGGCCGGCCGTTGGTGGCGTGCACGCTCGGCCGCCTCGGGCTGATTGCAGGCATACTGCTGATCGCCGAGGGCGGGCGCCGGCTGCCGCCCGACCCGTCTTCGCTCAAGCCGGTTCGCAACGCCGTCGACCTTGGACCGACCTCCCAGCCTTCGCCTCGTAACACGCGGCCGGGCGAGCCGGCGCGCAGGATCGCCGAGCATCTGATCGCGCCGCCGCCTCTGGACCCATCCGGGATCGAGCGCATCGAGCCGCGTGCCCCGCTCGGCGAACTCGGGCTCGCACCGCGCCCGAAGACGCCGATGCCGCGGGATTGGCGCGAGACGCTGCTCTTCCAGCCGGTTGCGACCTCCTCGACGGTCTTCGAAGCCATGGGGCGCACGGTGGCTATCAGCGGGACGGTGGACATAGATCCCAACCAGACCTGCAGGTTCGGCGAGACGCGGTGGCCCTGCGGCCAGCGCGCGCGAGCCGCCTTCAACGCCTGGCTGCGCGGCCGGGCGCTCAAATGCCTGCTGCCGCCGGACGCAGACCGCTTCGCCATCGCCGCGCCATGCACGCTCGGCAAGCAGGATGTCGGCGCCTGGCTGGTTTCGAACGGCTGGGCCACGGCTGCTCGGACCGGCATCTACGGCAAGGCCGAAGCTGTGGCGAGAGACGCCAGGATGGGCATTTTCGGCCCGCCGCAATAGCGCAATCGCTGGAAGCCCGTCACCGGTTCCGTCATGGAATTGCGTGAAAGCAGAATGGTAAGAGCGATCCAGCGATTCTAGAACCGTGGACTGCTTCAAGCGCGCAAGCCGCGGCCACATGCGTGGGCCGGATATACCGCTTACCATGGAGAAGAAGCCGACTTTGCATAAAATTGTAGGCTTGCCTGACACCGAAATCGTAACGGACCTCCTGTAGGACGATGCGTCGAACAGGAGATTGGCTCGTGACCACGAGAACGCCGACCGCGCCGTTTCGGACATGGAAGCAGGTTTTCTGGCTGGCCGTGCTTGGCACCGCCGGCTGCGTCGGCCTTTCGCTCGGGTTGAACTACCTGCTCATGTTCAGCGACAGCTTGACGCCGTTCGCCCGCGGGGCCGTTACGGCAATCGCCGTGCCGATCGCCATCGGCCTGCCGCTGTTCGCGCTGCTTGGCCGGCAGCAGATCGAAATCCGCCGCTACCGGCAGGAGCTCACCAAATCCGGCACCTATGACCAACTGACCGGCTGCCTGAACGGCAAAGTGTTCACATCGATGGTCGACAGGAGGGCGGCCAGACCGGCAGGTCCGCGCTCCGGCGCCTTTCTGGTCGTCCATCCGCAGCATTTGGCTACGATCAATCTGCGGTTCGGTCTCGAATGGGGCGACGAGGCCCTGCGGCTGATCGCATCGGCCATCCGATCGTCGGTGCGAAAGGACGATCTGATCGGCCGGATCGGAACCTCGATGTTCGGTGTCTTCCTTCCGGGCGCGAGCGAACAGGACGCCAAGGACATCGGCGAGCGCGTTCGCGGCGCGGTCGGCGAAATCTACTTCGCACCGAAAGGCGAAAAGGACGCGCTTGCGATCAGCGTCGGCGGCGTCGTCTTCGAACATGAGCTGGATTTCGAGGACATGTTCCGCTTCGCGGAGGAAGGCATGGCCGAGGCCCCGGACGAAGCCGGCCTGCGGCTGTCGCATGTCACAAACTGAGCTACAACACCGGAGCTATGAACTGCGGATTTCAGTTCGGCCGCCACACCGTCTCTCCGCGCTTCCCTGCAGAGGTGTGGGGAGCTAATCAGTTGTCGAGTTTGGTAGCACATCATTTGTCGGCTCCAGTTTTGCGTCGAAGCGAAGCACTTGGTCAGCCTGACCACGCTCAGCTTGCCGGCGATGAAGTCGGCTCCTACGCACTTCAAGCTTAGATCACGCGCGCAGACTGTTTGCTGCTCCCCGGGGCCTCTTCCAATTCCAAAGCGGCAACGAGCTTCGCGGCCCCCTTCCAATGCAGCGCCACGTCCGCACGCGTATTAGCGCGGGCTGACCGATAGGCAGGCAGATCGCCCGCAAGTGCCTTCAGGTCGCGCAATACGGACGCGATGTGTGGCCACGGGAAATCCGTCGGGTCGCCGATTTCCCGGTCGGCGCCCACTATCATTTCCAGCTTCGCGATGATCCCAGCAAGCGACAGAGCTGCGACGCCGGGGATAGAATCCTGAAATCTTAGTTCCTCCGTCATGGCAAATACTTCGGCCTCGCAAGCTACCTCATATTCCGTCCTCGGTCCTGGCGTGGCCCCCTGCATGCGCCGAGACACGGACTTATCAGAGGTCAATACCTGAATTCCGGTATTGGCCATTATTCGGGCCTCCAAACGCTGTTGAACCCGACACAATAGCAATGAGACGTATCGAGCTTGATGCCACCGGCCCCAGAGGCTCAAAGCGGGGTCCATTTCTGCCCCTGCCGGCGCGTTGCGCTTGCGGCCTTGCTGGCCGATGACGAAAGGCAAACTCGTGGTATTGTCGGAATCAGCCATGATCCGAGCTCCAGTCAGCTTGGGATGTGGTCAGGCCGGGCGGCGTGTTGAAGGCACGTCGTTCGGCTGCGGGTAGTGACCACCTACGTACATACCGTACATTACGGATATTGAGATTGTCAAATACACCGAACCCATCGGAAGTGAAGAATGAGCGTTTCGAGTTGCGCCTGTCGGGCGACTTGCTAGCCCGGATTGACGAATGGCGTCGCAAACAACCGGACTTGCCTACTCGATCGGAGGCGATTCGTCGCTTGGTGGAAATGAGCTTGGACCGGAAGTGATTGGAGGGCCGATGCGAAAATTGCCGGCTACGGCGGACACGCACCGACTCCCCATTCATCCATGTTGCGGACCTGCCATGGTTGGATCGCAGTTCTTCGGGTGGACTAACATCCGTTAAGACTATTCGGTCTCGCCCCTCGCGAGTGCGCTCTTAAACGGCGCCCGAACGAACAGCTACTTTACCACGGCATCTTTCCAAACGATGACGCCATCATCCGCACGGTCGGCGCCTACTCCTCGAATAGAACGACTAATGGCCGTGCAGCTGCCCGTGAGTGAACCTTGGAAAGCGTCGGCCAGTTGAGTGACGATCCGCTCAACTGACGGCCTTCGTAGGCGAACTCGATGACGAAGAGCAGCGCCACATTCGCGAGGGCTTGAGCGAGGAAGAGCTCGCGATCTTCCTGCCTCCTGCGACAATTGCTTGCCGGTCGCCTTGGTGACGTCGGTCCTATCGGAAGGCCGGACCGTCGCCTACTTCCCTGAAATGGGACGAGGTCGGTGAGCAGGCATAATCCTAAAAACTGGAGCAATATTAGGGCTGCTCCAAAAGCAGAATGTTTCCGCTCATTTCGAAACGAAAAAGCCCGTCGCAGCTAATAGGCGTAAGCGATGGGCTTTCTGCGATTTGGCCGAGCGGTGTCTATTGACGCGCTGATCTGGACAGGCTCCAGCGGGTCTTTGACCGCTTGTGCGACGAACGCCGGTTGGCAAAAAAAGATCGGGACCAGCGCGAATTCCTGGCTATGGAAGTCCCTTAGGTTTTCAATGACGGAACGAGAGACGGAGCGGACCTTTTGCGGCCGGTTTCCAAGCGGCGAAGGGCCTAGAGCGCAGCCAGCTTTGCCGCCGACCCTGCCAATTCCTGGTTGAGGTTTAGCACAGTCCCCTCCCCGTCTGCAGGGCGCGGCTGCCATTGGATGCTGACCTCCAAGTGCGGCCGCGTCGTGCCCACGTCGACCCTCTTAATCAGCTGCATAGCCGTCCTGGGAGGGAAATCGGCGGCAAACGACGGGGAATAGGCTATTCCGAATTTGAAGGGAAACAGCGAAACTTTGCGAATGCCCAAGAAGCGCAACCTTTGCAGTCCTATATGTCGCGGACGTCTCAGCGCGACGAGCTTGATCACTCTGCCAATCCCGCGCCTCCATTCTGCAGCGGCCGGCCGTCAGGTACGACGTCAACGATTGCGCACCGCCACCGACAACCTTCTCGAGCGCATCCTGGACATGCAGTCCGAAACCGACATGGTCGTGACCCGGCTCAGGGGTCCGTTCACTGAATTTTTCAGACACGAGAAGTGAGCTGAGAAGGAGATATATGCGATGACGGCCGTCCAACTGTCGAATCGGATGCACGTCGCCATCTGTCTGCGCGAGCTTCGGACTCGGCTGGGAGCCACCCAAAAAGCTCTGGCGATGGATATGAGAACGACCCCCAAGATCGTCTCCCGATGGGAGACAGGAAAGGAACCCTTGAGCACTGAGCAGACGAAGGATCTTTGCATGGCTTTAAAATGCACAACGGACCAGCTGTTTGGCCATAAAAAACGCACTGGCCATGAACTCAATAGTTATTCACCAAACTGTGGCGAAAACATTCGTTATGGTACTTTCAAGATAAAAACGACCGTCGGAACACGTAAATATCCAATCAATGAGTGCGCCCGTGCCCTTATTTTGGGTCAACTCAAATTACTTCATAATTCTCGTTCTCTAAATAAAAATAGAAATTGGATTCATTTCCTGACCCTCAATAACAAGATCGTTGCAGTTAATCCGAATTATATCCAATCCGTCGAGTTGGTTGGGGATGACGTGGTGGCGATGCCACAATATTATCGCCCAGAACTGTATCGAGCTTTCGATGATTGGGAAACGGCCAAGGTCCCTGAAAAAGTGAAAACCGAATGCGAGATCATCATCGCAGAGATCGGCGAGGAAGAAGCCATGCGGATGGTCTCATATGTTCGTGTGACGTACAAAAATGGACAGGATGAGTGGAATTTTCTAGACGACGGAAGCGCCGCCACTTTCTTCGAATTGGAAGCTGCGACTTTTAACGTTTTCCCATGCACTTTCGCGGAAGTTGAGGAAGAGGGCTACTATCGGGCGCGATATGCTAACCTTGACCATGTCGCAGTAATGGAGGTCCCGAGAGACCGCTACCACAAACTGACCCGCAATCGACCAACCGCACGTCGAGGAAGGACGACACCCCTGTGTGATTCTTCAAGCTGAGCCGGCGCAATCCCCGTATAGGCCCAATTAGGCGTTTCGGGAAACTGGTGCCGCGAGAAGAGGACTGAACTCTGAAATATATTATATAGGCCAATAACTTACTGTATTGTTTGTAACGTTGTGACGACCAGCAAAATGAGCCGAAAAAACAGAGCCGGACCTCTACATCAGCCCATGCGCTATTAACTGCGCGGCCGGCATCCGCCGAAGCGCTACCATTGCGACAACACCAAGCAGTGGGCCAGGCGCCAGGACCAGGAAGCTCCAGCGCCAACCTACCGTCTCCGCCATGAATGACACCAGATGGATGGAGCAAAAAGTGAGTGCGATGCCGACGCTTAGTTGCAGGGAAAGCGCCGTGCCCACGTAGCGTTGATCGCTCAATTCGGTTGCCATGGCTGAGAACTGCGCAGAATCCCCGATGACGGTCGCTCCCCAGAGGATGGCGACGACGGTGAACAACCAGAGCGGACCGGCGAAGGTCAAGCCTATGGTCAGTGCGCAGAGGCCCGACATCGCCATCATCGCAGCCGCTGCAGCAGTGCGGCCGATGCGATCCGCCACAATGCCGCCGGCAATTGAGCCGATGCCACCCGACGCCACAATGAAGAACGCCAGCAGGGAGTCAGCCCCCGGGCCAACAATACCCAGACCGGGACTGCCTGCCCTGATGTAAGCCAAAATCCAGCCCCACATGGCGTAGAGCTCCCACATGTGACCGAGATAGCCGAGATTGGCGAGCATCAGCGCGCGATTGCGCACCAGCGTCTTGATATGGCGAGGGTCGAATGCCGATCTCGCGAAAGGATGAGGCCCTTCCCCGCCTAGCCAAAAGATCAATATTCCACCCACAAATGCAGCAAAGGAGGTCGTGACGATGACGTCCTGCCACGCCAATTCGGCGGCTCGTGCGGACACCAGATGAGGAAATGCGGAACCGAGCGTCAGCGCTGCGAGGAGGACGCCGAGCGCCGTTCCCCGCCCGCGACTGAACCAGGTCGACATCAGTTTCACTGCTGGTGGATATACGCCGGCGAGCGCCAAGCCGGTAACAAAGCGGGCGACCATCAGCAAGCCGACCGAGGGTGCGAACAACAGGCAGAGGTTGGCGGCCGCCGCAGCAAAGGCACTGACGCCGATCAGCTTGCGAAGTGAGAACACATCCGGAAGGCCGACCATGCTGGAGGCCAATGCGCCGATGGCAAAGCCGATCTGCACGGCGCCGGTTAGCCATGCGCCCTGCGCCGGAGAAATGTTCCACAACTCAGTCAGTTGCGGAGCGATGGCCGTTGCAGAGAACCATGTCGTCATTGGCAGGAAGGAGCCGATCGAAATGACGATCAGCATCAGCCAGCGCCGGCATGCGCTGGCTGTGATAAGGTTGGTGACTGGCAGGTGGTCCATGTCCATCGGTTCACGCCGCAATGGAGCCCTGCAGTTGCCTGAGCACCGGCAAAAGGTCGGCCGGGTCCGGTCTGCGTGTGTAGTCCGGACTGACTTCGGCATGGGCGATGATGCCGTCCTGTCCGACCACGAAGCGAGCCGGCATCGGCAGTTTCCAGGACGGGTCCTCGTTGATCGTTGGCAGATCAACGCCGAAGGTTCGATACAGCTCGATCAAGTCATCCGGCAGGCGAAACCGCAGGCCGAAAGCATCGGCGACCTTGCCGTGGGGGTCGCTCAGCATCGGAAAATCTATCTTCTTGTCGCGCTTGGCCTTGCGGCCGTTCGCAAGCGACTGCGGCGAGATGGAGACCAGTTGCGCACCCATGGCCTGGATGGCCGGCCAGGCTTCCTGCAAGGCGCCGAGTTCGATGTTGCAATAGGGGCACCAGACGCCGCGATAGAAGCTGAGCACCAGCGGCCCGTGTGCAAGCAGATCACCGGATGCGACAGAACCGCCATCAGCCTCCGACAACGTGAACGCCGGGGCAACGTCGCCTGCCTTCAGGGCCTGGGCGGCCTGACCTGACGCAATGAGTTCAGTCGTCGCGCGATGCATTATCTCGACCGCTTGCTTGGGGGCCTTGCCTTCAAAATCGGCTTTGAAGGCGTCGAGCTTTTCCTGAAGAGACATGAGACACTCCAAATGTTGGCCGCATGGCTTGCGGCGGAATGTCCTCGCCTATTTCCAGAAAGAGGGGTAGCTTGCCAGAAAGCATAGCAAGCATCCAGAAAACGAATGGCCGATCGACTACAGGAACTTGAGGTTTTCGTGCGGGTGGCCGAGCGCGGAAACCTCTCCCAGGTCGCGCGGGAAATCGGGCTGTCGCAGCCATCGGTGTCACGCATTCTCAACGATTTGGAGGCGCGCATCGGCGCCCGTCTTCTCTTCCGCACCAGTCGCAAGGTCGCACTGACCGAGGCGGGACAGGTCTACCTCGACCAGATACGGCCGCTGCTGGCAGATCTCGGGGCGGCTGCTGACACAGCCGCTGGCAATGAGGAATTGCGCGGGGTTCTGCGCGTCGAGCTGTCGGTCACCTTCGCAGTGCGCGCACTCATTCCTCGCCTGCCCAGCCTTCTTGCGGAGCATCCCAATCTCTCCGTCGAGTTGATGATGGACGATCGCCGGCGCAGTCTCGCTGAGGAAGGCGCCGATGTCGCGATACGGCTTGGCCTGCTCGACAACTCCAGCATGATGGCCCGCAAAGTCGGGCAGACACCTCGGTTGCTCGTTGCCGCGCCGGACTACATCGCCCGACACGGCCAGCCGAGCAGCCCTGCCGATCTGGCCAAGCACCAGGTGATCTTCGGGCCCTCCGACAGTTCCGGCGCTACTTTTCAGGATCTGATCGATCCGCAGCTCCGCTTTGTGTTGCCCGAAAGTCCTCGCATCAGGGTCTCGAGCTCGGCCGGGGTTACAGCATGTGTTGTGGCTGGGCTTGGCGTAGCATTCGGTTCGGGATGGATGTTTAACGCCGAACTGGAGGACGGTCGCCTGTGTCGGCTGCTGCCGGATTTTGCGCTGCCGACCATACCCATCCATGCCTTGTTCCCGGCCGGGCGCCAGCCGAGCAAGCGGGCCAGAGGATTTGCCGACTGGTTGAGCAAATCACTCGGTTCGTCGCAATAAGTCGGTGCCGCCGCACAGCGGTATCACACCTGGTCCGCAATGCGGGCCACTTTGCTCAATGCGATCAGTTGGGTTAGTCTCGCAATATGCGACATCGCTGATAAACCATTCGCTGAGGGGGGCGAGATTTCATGGAGATGCAGCAGGTCCGATACTTTCTGGCCCTGTCGAACACGTTGAATTTCACGAGAGCGGCCGAGGAGTGCAACGTCACCCAGCCGGCCCTTACGCGCGCCATCAAAACGCTTGAAGACGAATTGGGTGGGGAGCTCCTGAGGCGCGAGCGTCAGCATTCGCATCTCACGGAACTCGGGCGCCGCATGCTGCCCTTGCTGCAACAGTGCTATGATGCGGCCACTTCCGCCAAGTCATTGGCCAAGGCCGTGCAAAGCAGCGACGTTGCACCGCTCAACGTCACCATTTCCAACAGCATCAACATTGCGCTTTTGGTTTCGCCGTTCACCGAGCTCTTTCGAGCCTACCCGGGTGTGCATCTCAAGATCCACCGCGGCTCGCCGGCAGCCGTGATAGAGGCGCTGAAAGCCGGTGAAGCAGAGCTGGCGATTGCCGGCCCGCTCGGCCAGGCTTGGGATCGTCTGGACACATGGCCGCTGTTCCAGGAAGGAATCGAGCTCGCCGTAAATTCGGATCACCCGCTCGCCCGGCGAAACGAGGCGGATGTCGCGCTGGCGCAGCTTGCCGCCGAACCTGTGCTCAGTCGGATCGATTGGGAGACGAGCGAGGAACTGGCGCGCTGCCTTTCCGCCAAGGGATATACGCCCCGGACCGCGCATGAAGTCGAGACGGACCAGGATCTGCTCGCACTGCTTGAGGCCAATGCCGGAGTGGGTTTTGTCACGCTTACGGCGCCGCGGTCCCCGACCACACGCCGGCTCAAACTTCGCGACCTGGATGTCTCGAGGATCGTTTCGGTTTATGCTGTGGCCGGCAGGCATCGCTCGCCTGTCGCGACAACGCTGCTCAATCTGCTGAGGGCGGCGGACTGGTCGACCTTCGGCGTCAGCGAGCCCGCCTGAGCGCCGCGATCAGGTCGTCGATGTCCATGCGACGACGGTAGTCCGGATCGACGAAACGATCCTTGATGATCCCATCCGTTCCGACGATGAACGTGGCTGGAATTGGCATAAACCAGCCGCTGTTGCCCTGATAGTTAGGGATGTCGAGCCCCAAGCCCATGAGCCGCTCCATTTCAGCGCCGACCCAGATCGCGAGATTGAGCGACAACGCATATCCATTGTCCATGTCGATCAGAAACGGGAATTGTGCGCCGACCAGAGCCTTCATTGCCTTCGCGAATTTGCGCCGCTCCGGCATGATCGCAACCACCTGTCCCCCCAATTCCGCGATCTCGTGGTGCACCTCGACAATGCCGATGGCGTTCAAGCGGCAGTAAGGACACCAGTGACCACGCTGAAAGGTGATGACGGCCGGCCCTTTTGCCAGGATTTCGGCAAGGCTGACGAGCCTGCCCTCATCATCAGGCAGCAGGAAACCAGGCATGGCTTCGCCCGCAGCTGGCGCCATTGTGCCGGCACCCTGCTTCTCGAGGCGGTCCACAAGTCGCTCTACGGCGTCGGCGAATTCCGGGTTCAGACGGCGAACCGCCGTGGCAATCACGGCCAGCCGTTCATTAAGGGGCGCATCAAGTTCGATGGCTGCCTGGACGGACTGCTCGAATGTCATTGTCTGGTCGTCGGCGGCCATGTCTGCACTTTCACGCGTTCAGCATAGCCTACCACCGTGGCCCCACGGCAATCGCCATGTTTTTCCTGCATGGTTTTGATGCCCTGCGTGCATCGATACATGCCAGGTCTATGTCGTATTTCGCCGGGCCGAGCCGACGCGTTACACCATGTTCCTGATATCCGCTGCAAAAGTCGGGAAAGCGCAGACCATTTCAGACAACTCTGGTGCCGTGATGCCGTGCTTCATCGCGAGCGCAAAGATGTGGATCAGTTCTTCGCCGGCATGGCCAACCAGATGGGCTCCGAGGATCCTGCCTGTCGTTTCCTCGACTATGATCTTCGACCACGCCACCGGCTCCGCGTAAGTCCTGGTGGAGAGCCAGCCGTGCATGTCGTTCAGGTGGACGTTGACGGTGAAACCACGTTCCCTCGCCTGGGCCTCGGTCAAACCGACGGCCGCCACCGCCGGTATGCTGTAGAGCGACGCAGGTATGTAACTGTAGTCGGGCCGATGCTTCGGGCCATCGACGATGTTGCGGCCGACGATCCCGCCTTCATAAGTCGCAACCGGCGAAAGCTGCGGAGAGCTCCATACCGCATCGCCGCAGACATAGACGTCTGGATTGGAACGCGAGCGCAGATGCTCGTCGATCTCGATGCGGCCTTCGCGATGCACGATGACACCCGCCCCAAGATCGAGGCCCTCGACATTGGCGACGCGTCCCGCGCAATTGACGGCCCGATCAGCGGCAACACTGAATTCCACGCCATCCTTCGCGAAGCTCACCCGCAGTCGCCCGTCGGCCGCTTCGATCTTCTTGACCCAGGCCTTGGTATGGATGCCGATCCCCAGCCGCTCGCTCTCGGCATGGATTTGAGTAGCGGCATCCTCGTCGAAGCCACCGAGAAGCTGCGGCAGTGCCTCGAGGATGGTGACCTTGACGCCCGCGCGCGCATAGACGTGACCAAGTTCGAAGGCGATAACGCCGCCGCCAATGAACACGACGGCACGAGGCAGCACGGGATCGCTTAGAACATCGTCGGATGTGGTCAGGAATTCCGCCCCCGGGATCGGCAGTGGGCGCGGCTTCGAGCCGGTGGCGATGACGATGTTTCTGGCCTCGATCTCTCGGGTGCCGACGCGGACAGCATTGCTGGCGACGAATGCGGCCTCGCCTTGGATGACATCGACGCCCCGCTTGGCCATCAATCCGGACAGCCGGGATGGAATGTCCCTGATGATGTCTTTTTCCCGCTCGATCAAGGCTCGCCAATCGAGCGCCGGCGGGTCGATCTTGATTGCATGACTGCCGGCCCTTCCGATCTCTTCAAGCGCGTGAGCCGCCGCAACCAGCACCTTCTTCGGCGTGCATCCGCGATTGGGGCATGTGCCGCCGAGATCGCGAGCCTCGATCATGGCGACGGAGAGTCCGGCGGCGCGCGTCGCGACCGTGACGCCCATGCCGGCATTGCCGCCGCCCAGGATCACGACATCATACCTTTCCATCGCACCGCCTCCGCCGACCTCAGTGAAGCTTGATCCGCGGTCTGGCGCGCCTGACGATCATCTCGCCGATCGAAGTAAGCGTTGTCTTCGCCAGTCCGTGCACCGCCTTGAGATGCATCTTGTGCAGCGAGCGATAGACGAGCCTCGCAACGAGACCTTCGATCCTCAGTCCTCCGATCAGACTGCCAAACGCACCGTAGTCCGCCAGCGAGACCAGTGATCCATAATCGCGGTAGCGATACACCGGCGCGGCATGCCCTGCGAGACGTGCTGCAATCACCTTGGCCATGTGATCTGCCTGCTGATGGGCCGTCTGGGCCCGCGGCGGCAAGGCGGTTTCCTCGCCCGGCAGTATGCAGTGAGCGCAGTCGCCAATGGCGAACACGTTGTCATCTCCGACGGTCCGCAAGGTTTCGTCGACGATCAGGCGATTGATGCGGTCGGTTTCAAGACCATCAAGGCTCTTCAGAAATTCCGGCGCCTTGATTCCGGCCGCCCAGACGACCAATTCAGCGGGCACGAAGAGCTTGTCTCCCAGCCGGATACCGTCGTCGGTCACTTCGGTGACCCTGATCCCGCATCGTATCTGGACACCCAGCTTGATCAGCAACCGTGCCGTGGCGCTCGCCATCTGCTCAGGCAGCGCAGGCAGGATCCGCGGCCCTGCTTCGACGATCGTGATGCGGATCAGCCGTTCGAAATCGATGTTGTCGAGATTGTGCGAGGCGATTTCCCGCATCGATTTGTGCAGCTCGGCCGCCAGTTCGACGCCGGTGGCGCCGGCACCGACGATGACGCAATGAAGCTGACCGGGTGAAAGCTGCTCGTACTGCGCATTGGCGCGCAGGCATGCGTCGATCATGCGCTTGTTGAACCGGGCCGCCTGCTCCGCGGTGTCGAGTGCGATCGCATGACGAGCCGCTCCAGGTGTGCCGAAATCATTGCTGACGCTGCCGACGGCCATGACCAGCGTGTCGTAGCCCAGGACACGCGGCGGGATGACCTGGCGACCGTCATCGTCGAAGCTGGGTGCCACGAAGACCTGGCGCTTGGCACGATCGATGCCGACGACCTCGCCAATGCGATAGCGGTAGCCGTGGCGGCTGGCATGGGCGATGTATTCAACAGCATCGTGCGACGCGCTCAAGGCGCCGGATGCCACCTCATGCAGAAGCGGCTTCCAGATATGGGTGCGGCTTCGGTCGACAAGCGTGACGGAAAGCCGCCGCTTGCCGAACTTGCGGCCGAGGCGTGTCGCCAGTTCCAGGCCGCCCGCGCCGCCGCCCACAATGACCACGCGATGGAGTGACTTGCCCGCGTGCGAAGGGGTCTCCTGGATCGTGCGGAAGAGTGCTGCGTCGTTGGCGAGCACGGCTTCCGGAATCAACCGCATGCCGGGGGTGATGATCTGCATCGGTGGTCTCCGTATCTCGGCGAGGCTCATCACTCTTGGGATTCGTGGATCACGATGCCCTGCAGCATGTCGACCTCGCATTGCCAGGGCTTGTCGGTGAGAACGCGCTGCCCATGCTCGTATCCTGCCTGCCAGCGGGTGCGGATGCCCGAGCGGGTGAAGTCGATGTCCTTGGTATGGTCCTCGCCGTCCAGTCGTGGAGAGAGCAGCCGGACGAGGTGCATGACCGACTGGCAGCCATAGGAGGCGAGTTCCTTGAACATCGGATCCTCGCGAAGCTCCTCGGGCACGAGCCTTCCCATTTCGCGCACGACATGCCGCAACCGATGCAGTTGCTCCTGCCGTGCAACGTGGCTCCGGCCGCGGCTGGCGTATTGGAGGTCCTTCTGCCGCCCCATGACCTGCCAGATCGATTTCGGCTCGGTGGCGCGGGGCTGCCACATGTTGACGGCAAAGATCAGCGCGTCTCGCCTGGGTCGCGCATCGAGCACCACCTCAATCGGCGTGTTTGAATAGATGCCGCCGTCCCAATAGGGCTCGCCGTCGATGCAGACCGCCGGAAACGCCGGCGGCAAGGCGCCTGACGCCATGATATGCGCCGCCGACAGGATCATCTCGCGCGTATCGAAGTATTTGAGCTCGCTGGTGTTGACGTTAACCGCACCGACCGTCAGCCGAGTATGGCGACCGTTGAGGTAGTCAAAGTCGACCAGATTGTTCAGCGTCCGTTTGAGCGGATCCGTGGTGTAGTAGGAAGCATTCTCGACACCGACCTCGCGGTTCACTCCAAACATGGCGCTTGGGTTCGGTTCGAAGAATCCCGGGATGCCACGCATCACCGTGCCCATATTGGCGAAGACGTTGCTCGGAACCATCATCCGGAAAAACTCGTCGAATGGACTGCTCCGGCTGACGCCATCCCAGAACTCCTGAAGCCTGGACAGACGATCGCCGGGCTGGTTTCCAGCAATCAGCGCTGCGTTGATGGCACCGATGGACGTGCCTATGACCCAATCCGGTTCGATGCCGCCCTCGACCAGCGCCTGATAGACCCCGGCCTGATAGGCGCCGAGCGCGCCGCCGCCTTGAAGGACAAGGACCGTCTGACGTTTGACGTCGCTCTGGTGTCCCGTCGCCGGTTCTGCTTGCGGGGCGGATAGGTTTTGCGTGATCTTGTTCATGGCCTTCGCTCCTCGAGCAGGTCTAGTGAGCGGTCCAACCGCCTTCGATCGGCATCACGGCGCCGGTGATCGAGGCCGCCTCGTCCGACGCCAGGAAGAGACACAGCGCAGCTACTTGCTCGACGGTGACGAACTGTTTGGTGGGCTGCGCGGCCAGCAGGACATCCTTGATCACCTGCTGCTCTGTGATCCCGCGGGCCCTAGCCGTATCGGGTATCTGCTTCTCGACAAGCGGCGTGAGCACGTAGCCCGGGCAAACGGCGTTGACCGTGATGCCTTGTTCGGCGACCTCCAGCGCGACGGTCTTGGTCAGGCCGGCGACGCCGTGCTTGGCCGCGACATAGGCGGACTTGTAGGGAGAAGCCACAAGCGCGTGCGCGGAGGCCACATTGATGATGCGACCCCATTTGCGCGCCTTCATCGCCTGCAACGCGCGCCGGATAGTATAGAACGAAGAGATGAGATCGATCGCCACGACCGCTTCCCATTTCTCGACCGGGAAGTCATCGATCGGCGCGACATGCTGAATGCCGGCATTGTTGACCAGTATGTCGACGGCGCCGAATTCGGCGATGGCCTTGTCCATCATCGAGGTGATTGCGTCGCCCTTGCTCATGTCGGCACTGTCGTATCGAACGGTGACTTGGTGATCGGCCGCGAGCTTTGCCCGCAGCCGTTCGATCTCGGCTGCGTCGCCAAAGCCGTTCAGAACGATGTTGCAGCCCTTGGCCGCGAGGGCTTCGGCAATGCCTTGCCCGATGCCGCTGGTCGAACCGGTGATGAGCGCTGTCTTGCCTTTGAGCATCGTCTTGTCCTTCTGATTGCGCGGCTGCGAGCCACGGCGCGGGCCGGCTCTGGATCTGAGGATTAGTATGGTGAACCGCCGCAAGCTGCGGAAATGCCGTTGAGACATGGATTCGATAGCTGACGGTCAGATCGTTGGCTCCAGGCCCAGGACGTCGATCGACCGGTCGGGTTGTTTGACGTAACGGCAGCTAGTAAGATTGAGCGGCAACGCGGGCCGTGCCGTATGCGCGTCCAGTGAGGGGAGCGTGCAGTGGAGATCAGCCAAGTCCGATACTTCTTGGCCGTCGCCAAGGAGTTAAATTTCACCAGGGCAGCCGAGCAGTGCAATGTCACGCAGCCGGCGCTGTCGCGCGCCATCAAGCTCTTGGAAGATGAATTCGGCGGGCCGCTTTTCCATCGTGAGCGGCGTTTCACTCACCTCACCGAACTCGGCCGCATGGTCGAGACGTATCTCGAAGGCGTCTTCGAGAACTCTCGCCAAGCAAAGCAGATTGCCGAGCAATATGTGAGCCTGAAGAAGATGCCGCTCAAGGTCGGCATCATGAGCACCATCGCTCCGGACGAGATCATCGAGCTCATCGCGGCTGTGCGCGAGCACCATCCCGGCGTCGAGTTGCATCTTTGCGATGCGGACGCGGTTAGCCTCAGGAAAAGGCTGCTCGAGGGGCAACTCGAGGCCGCCATCTACGCGTTGCCCTCATGCGTCCCCGATGAAGAAGTGCACTCCCTGCCGCTGTTCCAGGAACAGATGGTGATGGCTGTCCACCTGGCACATCGCCTTGCCAACCAGCGCGTTGTGCGGGTGAAGGACATGAGCAACGAAAGCTACATCCACCGCAACAACTGCGAGTTTGCGGGCTACGCGGATGCCATCCTTGCCGAGCAGGGCGTTACGGTCAGCCCGGTTTACTGGAGCGATCGCGACGACTGGACATTGGCGATGATCGCCGCGGGGCTTGGCTTCGGCTTCATGCCCGAGCACACCGTCAAGCACCCTGGCGTGGTCTCCCTGCCGATCACGGAGCCGGAATTCTGGCGTGAGGTCAATCTCGTCACTGTGCGCGGCCGCAGGCATTCGCCCGCGGTCGGCGCATTGGTGCGCGAAGCCACGCAGAAGAAATGGTTCGGCGAACGGGTGAAGGCGCTGTCCGCCGCCGAGTAGGTTTGCCGGGCAGCATCGTCGTATGCCTACTTGATAGCGACCCACGTGCCCATCCGTCAGTTCTTCTTGACGGTTGAAGTCACCGACTGAATGACCTCGGTCGCCATCTTGAACTGTGCGGGGCGATCCGTGATGCCATGCCGCTTGGCGATCCAGTCGAAATCGCTGTAGGCGGCGTAAACCGAACCGTCGGCGGTCTGGTAGACCAGCACGCGCACAGGCCAGTCGAGCCCTGCCTCGGGATTCGACGTGATGAACGTCGTGCCGAGCGCCGGATTGCCGAACATGACGAGCCGCGACGGCCTGACGTCGTTGCCGGCGTTCTTGCCAAGCTGAGCCTGGTCGATGACGCCGAAGAACTTGATGCCTTTCTTGAGCACATCCTTCTTGATGCGGGCGACGGTTTCGGCGACGGAATAGTCGCTCTTGACCGTGACGACGCCGTCAGAAGCGGCGGCCGGGAGGGCAATCGCCACGAGCATGGCGGCGGTTGCAAGCAGAATTTTGAGTTGGTTGGTCATGTCGGTCTCCTTGGTTGGATAGCTAGTTTTCGATTTCAGTCTCAGCCCTTTGGCGTTCGCAGCACGCGCGCGATCGCGATCGCACCGGCGAGAACCGCGGCAAGGACGGCCACGCATGCGGTCCAGCCGACACCGTCGTAGATCTGTCCGATGAGGAAGCCGCCGGCGAGCCCGCCCGCGTAGTAGGACGCGAGATAGACGCCGCTCGCAGCGGCGCGATCGCGCGACGCAGTCCGGCTGACATGTCCCGTGGCGATCGCCTGAGCCAGGAAGGTGCCGATGGCAACGAGCGCCATCCCGGCGAGAACGATCGGAAGATTTGGCACAAGCAGCAGAAGCAAGCCGACGATCGCCAGCGCAAGCGTCGCCCCGATCCCTCCCTTGGGGCCAAGGCTCGCTGCGACTCGGCCGGCGAGCGGGGTGGTCAGCATCGATGGCAGGAAGACGAAATAGACCGCGCCAATTGCCATCGGCGTGAGCGAAAGCGGCGCCGCGACGAGCTGAAAATTCACGTAGGTGAACGTTCCGATGAAGACGAAGAGGATCAGGAAGCCGATCGCGAAACAGGCGCGCAGCTCGACGTTCCGCAAGGGGGCCTTCCAGGCGGCACGGGCAGGTTGGCCGTCCAGGTCGGCGCGCATCATTGCCGAGGTCTTTTGCAGCGTGAACCAGACAAGAGCGGCGCCGAGCAGATTAAGCGCGGCAAAGGTCAGGAAGTTGGTGGAGATGCCGAACGTGTCTGCGACCGCCGCCGACATCAACCGGCCGAAAAAGTTGCTGGCAACATTTCCCGTCACATAGGCCGCAAGCGCGCTCGTCGTCTGCCTTGCGGAAAAATGCTCGGCCAGATAGGCCATCGTCAGCGTGAAGGCTGTCGACATGCAGAGGCCCTGCGCCACGCGCAGCAAGGCAAAAACAACGATGTTATCCGTCTGCGACAGCAGCGTCGTCGGGATCGCCAGGATTGCCAGACTGATCCAGATGCCGTTGCGGCGATCAATGCGGCGCCCAAAAAGCGCGACGGCGATACCAGCCACCGCCATGCCGAAGGTGCTGGCGTTGACGGCGAAGCCCATGGTGGCGCGGCTGACGCCAAATTTCACCACCAGCGTCGGAAGGATCGCCTGAGTGGCAAACAGGTCGACTAGCGTCAGGAACGCAATCAGCGCGATCAGGCCGAAGCGCCAGCTGTCGGCTGCAAAAATGCGAACCTCTGTTGGTTCCGTCCGTTCACTCGTCGTCATGACAGGCTCCGTCGCCACGTCCTCGGGCAATCGCCCGAGGAGGGCCTTTGGCTTCCGATGTCGGGATCGCTTCACCGCTCGGGGCGGCTCACATCATGTGGTCTTCGTGCATCGCCGGGGGCAGCACGTCGGCCGAATAGAGCACGGCCGGAACCTTGCCGTTGTTCTTCCACCAGTGGGCGAGCTGGCCGAACTCGGCCGTCACGTCGCCGGCCGGATGTTCGATGCCGACCTTGCAGGTGCTGCGATATTCGGTGATCGAGCCCTCGACGACCAGAATGTTGGCCGGGCGGACATTGTGCTCATGCCACGGCACGACGCCGCCGGGCTGAACGACGAGCTTGCGAAGGCGCAGCATGTTGCCTTTCCAAGCTTCGCCCTTGCTGCTCAAATCGATTGCCGAAAGCACGGTGTCGGTGACGCCGACCGGCTTGCTGGGATGTTCCTGGATATCGGTGGTGGCGGTCTGGCCGGCGGGGCAGTCGCCTGCGAAAGCCGGGGCCGCGGAAAACGCTGCGGTCGCTGACAGCATGCCCAGCACGAACGCGAGGTTGAGTTTCTTGGTAGCCATCTCGTATTTCTCCTTTGTCGGTGCCCAATCGCGTGAGGCGGGGCATGACCATGAGAGTGACCGGACCCTCGTCGAAAGAGAAATGCTGACTGGCTCTTAAATCGATACCTGAAAACTATCGTGGATCATCATACAGGCGCGGGAGTTCGCGCCACGACATAAATCATGGCGCCGATTCTTTTCTTCGACTTGCTACGCGGCCGTTTTCCTTACCGAAAGATCGATGCCGCTTTCCGGCCAGCTATGCGCCTTGACGCTGTTGACGAAGGTTGATGTTGCCGGCGAGAACCGGCGGCCGGCCACAACGACAAGCGATACCTCCCGCCAAACCTCCGGATCGATAACGGGCCTGATCTGCAAGCCCGGGATAACGGCGCTGAATTCAGGGATGAAGCAGATGCCCAGCCCGCCAGAGACCATGTTCTGAATCCAGTCTTCGCGCTCGCTGGCGTAGGAGATCCTGAGCTTCACGCCGCGCTCGTTGCAGAGGCCGGCCAGATAATCGCGATACTCGCAATTCAGGCGCCGGAGGTAGTTTTCGCCGTCGAGCTCCGAGATGGCGACATTGTCGTTGCGGGCCAGCCGATGGCCATTGGGAAATGCGAGGACGAACCGCTCGCGATAGAGGGGCGTGGCATCGAATCGTTCCGGGAAACTGTTGCTGGACGCCATGATGGCGACATCGATTTCTCCCGCCTCCAGCAACTGCGACAGGGATGCCGGCACGCCCTCGACAAGCTGCAGCTGGATGCCTTGCTGGCGCCTGTTGAAATCCGTCAACAGACCGGTAAATCGCCGCGGACCGATGGTGCACATCACCCCAACCTTGAGATTTGCGTTCTCGAGGCACAAAAACCTCGATGCCTCCTGGCGAACGCCGGTCACCTCGTCGAGGATTTGCTGAAATCTGGGGCGGAGCAAAGCGCCCAGGTCCGTGAGGTGGGTCAGGTTCCGCTCACGGCGAAACAGCAGGCCGCCGACCTCGTCCTCGAGCTGCTGGATGGCACGCGACAGCGCCGGCTGGGTAACGTTGCATCTTTCCCCAGCGCGCGTGAAATTCCGGGTCTCGCAAACGGCCAGGAAGTAGCGGATGTGATGGATGTCCATGCGTATCGTCCCTTAGCTGCATAGATGCATTTGCATGCTCGAAGACTGCCGCAATGTGCCGCGTCATGCCAATGCGCGGGGGCTATAAAGTCGATACCGTTTCGTCATGCGACGATGGCGGGCCTAGGCCCGCCATCCAACTGCCAGCTTATGGGTAACGCCCCTGGGATTATCAGCTGTGATGACCCAGGGCAAAAAGCTGGGCGCAGAACTGTGCGTGCGGCTTGCTCATGGCGGCGTCGTTGCATTCCTTCATCATCGCGTCCTGCGTGTTCTTCGGCGTCGCTTTCCAGGCGGTTTCGAAGTCGGCGCTCGACTTCATCGTCTGCATGCCGGAATCCGTGAAGAAGGGCTGCATGTTGGAGGGTTCGTCGAGGGCGCCGGCGAAGGCCACGCCACCAACAACGGAAAGGGCAAAAGCGCCGAGGCAGATAGCTTTGAGATTCATGTTCAAGTCCTTCTCTGGTTAGGTAGTCGTCCTATCGACAACCGTTTGATTGGTTTGACAGCAATTCAGAACTACTGGCTTCCTCCTTGCTGGTATGAACCTTGCCGCGATCACCCGCCAACTCGCCAATGCCATCTGCGTATGAAGACTATGCAGGTTCTGCATCCACAGATGCTATCCGGCACAGTCACTAGTTGGCTGCGCCCATAGCGAGGACATTGGCGCAGAATTCTGCATGGGGCTTGCGCATCGCCGGGTCGTTGCATGCCTTCGTCATCTTAACCCGGTCATGCTTCGACAGGGCGAACCAGGCTTTCTTGAACCCAGCCATCGGTTTCATCGTCTTCATCGTGGCGTCCGTGTAGAACGTCGGCAATGCAGCGAGGTCGGTGAACGGGTTGGCTGAAACTGGGCTCGCGCCAAGAACAGCGGTAAGCGCGGTCACACAGGTAAGTTGTCTCCTCATGTTTCAATCTCCTTTCCAGGTGTGGCTCCGGCGCGGCGCCGACTTGAACCGGAAGAAGAGTGCGGTGCGTGATGACGGGCAGCCAATGCAATCTGCCTATGGACTTCATGCCACCTTGGCATTTCGGCTGAACAAGAAGATGCGGCAGTCTCTCTCCAATCGCCCTCGCCGGCGACCTTGGGGATGGAGACCAGATCATGCTTGCTCAGTCCGCAGTGAGAACAGTCGCAGCAGCCGCGCCAGCGGCGCATCTCGATGTCGAAGACCAGACGATCGACATCGTGCTGGCAAACGACGCGCATGCTGCTTTCGTCTGGGGTGTGCTCGACCGGCTGCTGGACCAGCCGAACTGCAACGTGAGCGGCGTTACCGCGTCGGGCTTCGCGGCGATGCAAGCGGCGGTCTTTGCCTATGGACTGAGCGTCGGTGGCAGGCGCGGCGCGCGGACGGCGCTCGCCAATTTCTGGCGGCGCGTCAGCCATGCCTCGGTGTTTGCCATCGACAGAACGAGCCTGCTGCGATCGATGCTGGAACAGTCGATCGACCTCGAGCAGATCCGTGGCGAAGACTGCCCGGTGAAACTGGGCGTCCTGGCCGTCAACGCCCGCAGCGACACTTTGAAGATATTCTCGGGCGAGCAGTTGTCGGTCGCCGCGATCGTGGCGGCAGCCACCGTTCCGTTCCTATGTCCGGCCGTCGAAATCGACGGCGATCTCTATTGGGGCGACGGCGACATCTCACAAGTGCCGCCCCGGGCATCAGCCCGAGCCAGCCATCGTGTGGTGGTCACCGGCAAGCCGTCGATATTTGTGGCACGGTGTCCGGATCGCAGGGTCGCCTCTACCCATTGTGCTATCGGATGCGCCGCGGTTCACACGATCTTCGACAAGCAATATCGAGCTGCAGCTCCGCTGCTTTTGAGACCCTGGATCGACTGGGGCGAGCTGACTGACATTCGCGACAGGGGACGGCAATGCGTCGAAAACTGGCTGGTGGCCGATCTTTCGTGCGCCGACGAGCGCCCGGTCTGACTGCCGAACCCAATACATCTAGGCGCTTCCCTCCCGCCTAGCCGCGCCTGCTTCGCATACTCCCAAATGCAGGCGCCAGGCCCTCCGGTTCCCCGGCCGGAGGGCCTTTTTCGCACCGCTGTCCAGAACATAGTGACCGCGTATCAATTCCATGCCGAGACAGCATTTCAGCTCGGCATCACGATCGGAGAGACTGATCTGCAGACGGGCCTCGAGGCCGGTCTTTCTCTCGAAACGCCAACCAGGAGACAAGCCTGTGATCAACACCAAGACCCTCATCGGATCGGCCCTCGCGGCTGCCACCACGCTAGCCGCGACAGCGGCACATAGCGGCCCGGCCGCCAAGCCCGGCTTCGCCTTCGAGAAGTGCTACGGCGTCGTCAAGGCCGGCCAGAACGACTGCCAGACCGCGACGCATTCCTGCGCAGGCACGTCCACCGCCGACAACCAGCCGGATTCCTGGCTCTACGTGCCCGCAGGCAGCTGCGCCAAGATCACCGGCGGCAGCGACAAGCCGAAGGCCTGACCAACCTTCCATCTCGAGCCAACAGACCAAAATGGAGGAGACCGATGTCCGGCATGTTTTCAACTCTCGCAATCCCCGCATCGGCGGGCATCGGTCTTCGCTCGCCTCACATCGCGGAGATGCTGACACGGCGTCCCTCCGCGGGCTGGCTCGAGGTCCACGCCGAGAACTATATGGGTGACGGGGCCGGTGTCGAAGCCTTGGAAAGGCTGCGCCAGACCTACCCACTATCCGTGCATGGCGTCGGCCTGTCGCTCGGCAGCGCTCAAGGCCTGGATCGCGACCACCTTGAGCGACTGCGCAAGGTCTGTGAGCGCTTCCAGCCCGATCTCGTTTCTGAGCATCTCGCCTGGAGCATCGCCGACGGCGCCTATCTCAACGACCTCTTACCGCTGCGCTACGACGATGAGGCGCTGGCGATCGTTGCCCGCAATGTCGAGACGCTGCAGGACACGCTGAAGCGGCGCGTGCTGATCGAGAACCTGTCTGCCTACCTGGCATTCGCGGGCTCCTCGATGAACGAGGCCGAGTTCCTTGCGGCGCTGGTGGCGCGGACCGGCTGCGGCCTGCTGCTCGACGTCAACAACGTCCATGTTTCCGCGCACAATCTGCAATATGACGCCAAGGCTTTCATCGACGCGCTGCCTGCGGAGGCTATCGGTGAAATCCACCTCGCCGGCCATGCGACCAACCAGGTCGGGACCGACACCGTGCTGATCGACGATCACGGCTCGCGCGTGCCGCCAGTGGTCTGGGCGCTCTACCAACATGCCATAGACCGGCTCGGGCCGCGCCCGACATTGATTGAGTGGGACACCGACGTTCCGGTTCTCGATGTGCTGCTTGGTGAAGCGATGTGGGCCGACATGCTGACCGCTTCGATCATGTTCAACCGCAGGCAAGCCGCCCGACGCGAGCAGACTACCAAAGCCCGGGCGAAGCCAATCTGCCTTCCTGTCGAATACGAAACGAAAACCAGCATGCCGGTTCTTGCAGCGTTTGCAGCTGCCAGATCCGAGAGACCGTCCGTTTCCTCGCAGGCGCCCTCACTTGAGGAGATATACCATGCTGCCGCTTGAGCACCTGCAGACCACAATGGCGCGCGCCGTGTTGGCCATGGAACCAACGATCGCCGCGAAAGCGCTGACCGCCGGCAAGGCCGATCCATTGGCCCGCCTCCGCATCTACCAGAACAATACCCGCAGTTCCCTTACCGCCGTGCTGATGGCGGTGTTTCCGGTCACGGTTCGTCTGGTCGACGAACGTTTCTTCCGCTACGCAGCGAGCGAGTTCATTCGACGCCATCCCCCGGGGGAATCGCGACTGGCGCGCTATGGCGCCGGCTTCCCGCGCTTCCTCAAGTCGATCGACACGCTGTCCGACATGCCGATCGTTGCAGAAACGGCGCGGCTCGAATGGGCCATAGCCGAGGCGCTCGATGCGGCTTCGTTGCCACCCCGCAGCCTTGGAGACTATGACAATATCGATCTGGGCACTTCTCCCGACATTTCGGTGCAGCCGTCGCTCAGGCTGATCGTATCGCATTGGTCGATTCTTTCCGTATGGACGGCACATCAGCATGATGCCGCCGACAGGCATAGCTCCTGGGCAAGACGAGCAGAACGCGTGGCGCTGTGGCGAGCGGGAGATAACATCCGGCTTATCCAGCTCGATCGTGCGAACTTCGCCTTCCTGCACTCCCTGAAGCATGGCCTCGGCCTTGAACAAGCCGCTGGCCGTGCCCTGGCGCTGGATCCTGGCTTCGATCTCGTATCCGCGCTCGTGCTCCTTTTCGGCGACGGGCTCGTCACCAATGTGCGAGCCGCCGCGACCGCCCACTCAAACTCATGGAGACAGTCATGACCGCAGTATCAGATCATTCCTCGACAAGTCCGGCCGGCCTTGTCGGCCTCTACAGGCGCATCATCAAGCTGCCCGAGCACATTCCATTGTCGCTGGTCCAACTTGCCGCCCGCGTGGCGGTGGCACATGTCTTCTGGCAATCGGCCCAGAGCAAGCTTGCATCCTGGCCCGTGACGCTGCAGCTGTTCGCCAACGAATACAACCTGCCGTTCATCGACCCGTCGATCGCTGCGCCGCTGGCGACGACCGCCGAAATCACAGGCTCGGTGCTGATCTTCTTCGGACTGTTCTCGCGCCTTGCGGCCCTGATGCTGCTTGGCGTCGTCTCCGTCATCCAGATCTTCGTCTATCCGGAGAACTGGGCCGAGCATCTGCTCTGGGCCTCGTTGCTGCTCCTGGTGCTGACACGCGGCGCCGGCGTCTTCTCGCTCGACCAGATTGCCGAGCGAACCCTTTCGGCGTCTGGTAGATGAGCATCCCGAGGGGTGGGGGAGCACGATGCGCATCTTCATAGTTCACGCTCACCCTGAGCCCAGCAGCTTCAACGGCGCTCTAACCCGCTCGGCTGAGCTAGCGCTCTCTGCGACGGGACACCAGGTCGTCGTCTCGGACCTTTATGCGATGGGTTTTAATCCGGTATCAGATCGGCGCAACTTCACGACCGTGCGCGACGCAAGCTACTATCGCCAGCAGGCCGAAGAAGCGAATGCTGCCGTTCACGACGGATTTGCTTCGGACATCCAAGCGGAGATGGACAAACTCTTCTGGTGCGATGCCCTGATCCTCCAGTTTCCGCTCTGGTGGTTCGGGCTGCCGGCGATTCTCAAGGGCTGGGTTGATCGGGTCTTCGCATCGGGCGGGCGCATCTACGGCGGCGGCAAATGGTATGATCGCGGCGTATTCGCCGGAAAGCGCGCGATGTGCTCCGTCACAATCGGCGGCCCGCCGCCGATCTATTCGAACCGAGGACTGAACGGCCCGATCGATTCAATCCTTTTCCCGATCAACCACGGGATTCTCTACTTCGTCGGCTTCGCGGTGATCGAGCCTTTCCTTGTCCACGCGCCGGCGCGCATCAGCGATGCCGAGCGCCAGATGTGGCTCGATCGTTATCGCGACCGCGTCCTCGGCCTCGCATACGCTCCTACGATCGCATATCCGAAGCTGGCGGACTTCGACAACCGCCATGTTTTGAAATCTGCGTTGTCCAGTTCACTGGCAGAAAAGGCCACGCCAGCTGGAGGTTCCTGAGCTAGGGCGCTCGTGCTCGTATCTCGGCGGTTTGAAGTCCTGCTCTCACTGCGAATTCCCATAGGCGGTCACGTTGCTGTGAACCTGTAACGGTCAGTTACTGCGGATCGAACAACAGAATGTCATGGCGAGGCCTTCTCCGGAAAGGAATTGGCTTGTCGCCCATGGCAAGTGTTTGGGGTCGAGCTGGAGGAGAAAGCCGATGCTGGAACGCAATAAGGGGACGCAACCCGATCAAGAAAAGCTTGAGGCGCTGCTTGGAAAGATGGTCGGCGATCTCGGCGCCATCACCACAGGAGCCGCGGTTCTGCTGGGCGATAGGCTCGGCTTGTTCGCGGCCATGAGCGAGGGCGGCAAAATGACCGCCGGACAGCTTGCCAAAAAGACCGGCACGCAGGAACGACTTGTGCGCGAATGGCTATCGGCCCAGGCACCCGCCGGCTATGTCGAATATGACGAGGCCGCCGACAAATTCTACCTCAGCCCTGAGCAGGAACAGGTCTTCGTCAATGAGGACAGCCCCGCCTTCATGGCCGGAGCCTTCGAGGTCGTGCAGGCGCTGTGGCTCGACGAGGAGAAGGTGCGGCTGGCCTTCCGCTCCGGCAAGGGGCTGGGCTGGCACGATCATAGCGCCTGCCTGTTCCGCGGCACCGAACGCTTCTTCCGGCCGGGCTACAACGCCAACCTGATCGGTTCCTGGTTGCCGGCGCTCGACGGTATAGTCGAGAAGCTGGAGCGGGGCATAGATGTCGCTGATGTCGGATGTGGCCACGGCACCTCGACCGTGCTGATGGCCAAAGCGTTTCCAAACTCCCGCTTCGTTGGCTTTGACTATCACGCACCGTCCATCGAACGGGCGCGCGCCGCTGCCAAGGAGGCAGGCGTCGCTGGCAACACGCGCTTCGATGTGGCGTCGGCCAAGGATTTTCCCGGCACCTACGATCTCGTGGCCTTCTTCGACTGCCTGCACGATATGGGCGATCCGAAAGGCGCGGCCAAACATGTGCACACGGCGCTGAAGCCGGATGGCACCTGGATGATTGTCGAGCCTTTCGCGCACGACCAGCTTTCGGCGAACCTCAACCCGGTTGGCCGCATCTACTACGCCGCCTCCACCTTCATCTGCACGCCCGCATCGCTCTCCCAGGAAGTCGGACTCGGGCTCGGCGCCCAGGCCGGCGAGGCGAGGCTGCGCAAGGTGGTGACCGGCGGCGGCTTCAAGCGCTTCCGTCGCGCCACGGAGACGCCGTTCAACATGGTTCTCGAGGCACGTCCGTAAGGTTCTTCAGGCAATAGTATTTGATTGGAGGAAGACATGACTGCTTACAACGTCGTTCGATTCTGCACCAAGCCCGGCAAGGAACAGGCGTTCATCGACGCGCACAACAAGGCAAAGCTCGACGTCGGGGGGTTCCGGAAGGGTGCGCTCATCAGGACTGGCGACCGAACCTTCTGCATCGTCGGCGAATGGAACGACATGGATAGCCTTGCGGCGGCCCGGCCGCAGATGATTGGCCTTCTGGATACGATGCGCGACATGCTTGAGGATCTCGGCGGCGACCTCGGCGTGACCGATCCTATCTCGGGAACGGTTGTGGCCAACATCGGGACCTGAAGTGGCGCAGCTGCAGGTGTGGACCGCTCGACCACTAACGTGAAGAGCCAGTCCATCAAAATCAGAGATCGACGCACAAACTGCTGGAGTGCGGCCTGCCATCGACGTATGATCTGATCCTCGATTTTTTCGGGAGGACGAGCCATGAATGCAGTGCCTCAATGGCGGCTCGCAGGCGACTGGTTCGACATCTGCAGCTGCGACATCCCCTGCCCCTGCGAGTTCGCACAGCGGCCGACGGGCAATCATTGCCAAGGTGTGCTCGCCTGGCATGTGCGCGAGGGTCAGTATGGCGACGTCAAGCTCGACGGCCTGACACTGGTGGCGCTCGGCGAATTTGAAGGCAATCTTTGGGCTGGCGAGGCAAAGGCCGTGATGGGCATGTATCTCGACGAGAAGGCGAACGAACGACAGCGCGAAGCCCTGCAGACGATCTTCGGTGGCCTGGCCGGCGGCTGGCCGGCAGGCTTTGCCGCCAATGTCGGCGAGATGCGTGGCATGGAGTTCGTGCCGATCACTTTTGAGGTGGCGGGTGATCTGGCCACTTGGCGGGTCGATATTCCTGGCCTCGTCGTCGGACACGCGGAAGCGCTTTCCGGACCCACCACGCCACCCGGCAAGCGGGTGCAGACGATCAACCCGCCGGGTTCCGAGGTTGGCCCGGGCCAGGTTGCCACCTGGGGGCGTTCCGTCGAGGTGAGCACCAAAGGCTTTGGCCTCGACTGGACAGGCACCGCCCGCTCGAGCAAGCACATTCCGTTCGACTGGAGCGGCCCGGACTAGGGCATGACGATGGCTGACGCGTTCCTCAGGAAATCGCGGCGGTTCACCCGGAATCTGCGGGGCATCCCGCTCGGTCTACTCGCATCGCTCGTAGGGCTGACAGCAGCGGCGTGGGCGCTTACCCTTTACCAGACGTTCAGCATGGATATGCCCATGGGCATTGCCGTGCGCGGCGGTGTGGAGGGTATGGAAGGCATGGCCGGCATGGCGATGGCCGGAATTGCAGCCGACGGCTGGTCAGTGGAGGGCGCTGCCGCTTTTCTCGCCGTGTGGACGGTGATGATGGCGGCGATGATGTTGCCAGCTGCGGCGCCGATGATCTTTATGTTCGCGGCGGCGCAGGCGAGGCGCGAACAGCACGTGGCCATCCCAACGTGGACCTTCGTCGCGGGCTATCTGCTCATCTGGGCGGCGGCGGGCGTTGCCGTATATGTCCTGGTCCAGCTCGGTAGCGACCTTGCAACGAGCCTCGATCCACCCCAGCGTTCGAAATGGGCACCGCTCGCGCTCGGCGCCACGCTTGGCATCGCCGGGCTCTACCAATTCACGGCCCTCAAGCACATCTGCCTCAGCCGTTGCCGCTCGCCGCTCGCGTTCGTTGCGCAGCATTGGCGCGACGGGCGTGTTGGCGCGCTCATGATGGGGCTGCGCCACGGCCTCTATTGCTTTGGCTGCTGCTGGGCGCTGTTTGCCGTGCTGGTTGCGACCGGCATCATGAGCATCGCCTGGATGCTGCTGCTGACGCTGGCCGTCTTCGTCGAGAAGCTGCTGCCTCGCGGCCGCCGCGTCGAAGGTGGTATGGGCGTTGCGCTAGTGGCTCTGGGCATCGTTGTAGCGCTCAGGGCGATCGATGTGCCTTGGATGGGCGGCTAGCGGCCTTCCCTGGCAACCCGCGACCAGCAATTGGATGGCGAACGCGGCCGTCCATCGCACGGTAAACGAGCGGAAGGACAAGCATCCCCGCTGTCTCGGCAGGCGATTTCGAGGGCATCCATTCGCATCGCGCTGGTTTTTTAGTAGGCTGTCGCGAGGCAAGGGTGAGGATTCGGCGTGACGGAAGTCGACGATCGTCTTCTCGAAAGCAAGATGACCAAGGTGGAGCAGGCGCGCGCCTGGAGCCCGCGTGTCATCTCGAAATTCAAGACGCTGATCAGGAGCGCCGACGACCACTCGCTCTATCGTGTCAATCCGCTGGCCTTTGCGCGCGACCGCGCAATCGCCGAGCCTGAAGCAATCGACCTCTTCCTTCACGCCGCCCGCTGTGGCTATTCGACATGAGCTGGGATGTGCTCTGTCCTCAGTCCGAGATGGTGCTCGACAGTTCGGCGCCTGCGCACGCTGAAGACCCACTACGTCTGTGGCCTGAGCGACGTGTCGGGCGACACCGACCTCGACGATTTCATCGAGGTCACCTTCTCGATATCGCCGAAGCTGCGGCGCCTGCCGCACCATGATCCCGAGACGCTGCCCGTCTAGGATTTTCACTGGAAGCTGCACTTCGGACATGACGGGCGACTACCCGGGCAAGACGTTCGCTTTGTTGACGTTCTGCGCGGCTTCGTTCGGGGCATGACGTTTCTGCCGCACGGCACCACCACAGTGCTCCGCGCCGAATTCGGACCGGGCGCCCTTGCGGGGGTCAACGTGCAGACGCAGGCCGCATTCGCTGTGCCGATATCAGGCGATCCGGTGTCGGCGCCGACGCTTCTGAAGATCGACTATGACGGCAAACGCTTCTTGCCGGCGTCCCGCGAGTTCCGAGTCGGCTAAACGTCCGGCAATGCCCTCGCGGAGGCTCGCGGCCCGGCCATAGTCAACATAACCGAAAGACGCGTATCGATGGTCGGTGTTTCGCAATTCCTCGTCAAAGGCCAGCTGGGCTTGATAGTTGCGTAAGGCAATCTGGTCGGGGGCAAGCGGATAGCGCCCAACCGTCACTGGCCGAGCTCCCGATTCCGCTGCGCGACGCTCCGCAAGTGCGATCTCATGCTGCAGAAGTGCAATGGCGCCTGGAAGAGCTTTCAGAGCCGCCCTATAGTCTGGCCCTAGCGCCTTCCTGCGTTCGGTCTTGCCGTCCATGAACGGCCGGAGGTCTTTTGGGATCACAAGCCGAGCGAAATAACGACCGTCTCGATTGAGGAGATTTCGAACTCGTCCCGCCACGCCCCTGAACCCACCTTTGTTACAAGATTTGTAACATCAGAATGGACAGGAGGCCTTGTATGTCAAGCACTTCAGCGATTTCAATGGGATAGGCTGGTGCTGCGAGAGAGGATTGAACTCGCCAGGCTTGCCGTTAACTATCTGATTTTGTTTTATCAATTTCCGCCATATAGAAGTCGCGTGTACCACCCTTGTGTCCTCAGATCAAGGCTTAGAGCGCCCTCGGCGCCAATTGACCGGTCACGGCCCGAGCGTTCTATTCCCACGACGCTTCTTTCGTGTCCCGGCGGTACGATCTATTAGCCACTGGGCTCGAGTATGCTTGGCAATCGACGCCGCCTTTGGATGCCCATAGACGTTACCGCGACCAACCGAGATTATACCAAGGGCGCCGCTCGCGGTAGGCGTTGGAACGCTGCCCTCAAAGAGCGCTCCATGATGGGTCACCGCCAGATAGCTAAAGCTGGCATCTGGCAGATTGATTGAATCGTAGTTCGCGTCGCCTGCCAACAACGCCATCTTTCCCGAGCCCAGCACCACTATCAGCGCAAGTCCACTATGGTTGACCATTTTGGGCAGGCCAGTGCATTTGAGGAGTTTGCCCCACGGCAAGGCGACGCTCGACCCAGACCAGCCCATAAGCAATTTTCGGCCCGCGAGGGCAGCCGCAATCTTCCTGGCCCCAGGTCCGAGGCGCTGCACCGGAGCAATCCATGGCGCCTGTCCCAGTTGGGGGAAACGGAAGAAGCCAGAAATATGATCGAAATCCCAGTGAGAAACGATAACTGGGGTGCCTGGGCTGAGGGTCGGTGGGCTCTTCGGAGCGGTCTTCCCGTTAAAAACGACGGGCCATCCAGCATCGAAATGCACCAAAAGTCTCTGTTTGTGGTCTAGCAGAGTTGCAAAACTTGCTTGACCGACGTCGTTGATGCTGATCGCGTGGGGAGTAGCCTTTGACGCAAGAACGGTCTGGATGTCGCCGGCTTGCGTCAGCGCCCCTTGGGGAAACTCGCATTCGTTGGCCAAGGCTTTCGCCGCGTCAATATCGACACTTGCAGCAGCACCCAATGACCTCGGACCGACTTTGATTGTTCTCTTTTCCCTTTTCTTGGCCGCGTCTGATTGAATAGCCTCAAAGCCCTCGATCTTCACTGCAACCGGTGCCTGACCTTCGGTTACCCGCAGTGCGTCCGAAAGCAGGCCACCGCCCCTACCGCCACCATCACCATCTGGACCACCATCCGGCCCGCCGCCAAGGTCCTCGTCGGCAAAAAGGAAGGTTGCCGATTGCAAGGTGCCCCGCGACATCACGCTATAACCGGTCCCGGTAAGTTGAGCGTGAAAGGCCATCGGACCCCCATCCTTGGGTCCGATATCAAGGGCAAACCAATATCCGGGTTGCGGTACTGTGCCGAAAGTCCGATTGAATAGTCCCTCGGTCGTCACTACCCGAACAAGTGCAAAATGACGTAGGTCATCAGAATCAAGCAACGATTCAAAGCGGCCGCCAGACGAGACCTCTACGTCTACAGCATCAAATTCATACGAATGGCGAGCGTACGGTCCGTGGCCTATCTGCTCGGCCCGCGCCACTCGTGCGTAGAGCCTGCGCTGTGGGAACTCTGCACCGAACACATAATCGTCTCTGTAGGCCACGATTAACTACTCCGGAACCAATTCGTCGATCGGAGAGCTGGCTCAAGCACTTCCAACTGCATCTGCGCTCTACCGTCTTCCACGCGGAGGACGCGGATAAGCAGCGGAGAGAGCCATCAAACATACGAGCACGGTGTGATAGTAGCGAAAGAAGATGATCCGTTCGTCGCTTTCGCCACCTCTAATGAATCCCCCGCCTTGCCCCGCAGGGGGGCTTGGTAAGCCGCTTTCGTCGATATGCATCTTGGATGACCGAATAAACCTCCGCGCACTGGGCCGCTGGCCGAGCATGGACAACGACAAGAAAAGTTCGGCCGCCAAGTCAATATTTCCCCGATCCAAAGCTATCCCATACCACTCTTCCAATTCATCCACAACGCGCTTAACATCTATCGCCTCACTAATCGCCCTACTACCCCAATCGGTCAAATAGAATATGTCGTGGCAAATGTAATACTTTCCTGTATCGCTTATTTCTTTGTCCTCATTTCTGAAAACCAATGTCCTTCCTATAATATCGCTTTGATTATATAACCCTTCAAGATCAAGGTGCAATGCAATATTGTTCACGGCGATATCGAGTGCCGCATGCCTCTCGAAATACCGGAGGCTTGATATACCAAAACACTCAACGACTACTCTTTGCAACCTTTCGTCATTTATACCACACTGGCGTAACATTTGCCACAGGCCGCCCAGAAATGGGAATAACTGGGGAAATTCCTTCGCTGTGGTAAATAACTTACCGGTATCTGGAGGGTTTGCTCGAAACCAATCGACAACTTTTGACCTGAGTTGCCTCAAGTAGCCGGTCGAGAACGAACCAGAGTTCGCCCCAACGAGCAAAGCCAACTCACCATAGAACTTAAGGCCGTTGAGAACTTGCGACGTTGACCCGCTCCAGTCCACTCTGAACTGTTCCAGATTGCGAAGCAGCCAGTTGCCGCATATTCTCTCTAAAGAGCGAGGCTGTCGAACATCCATGAGGTTCCTAACAGTACGTGAGGATATGCCGCGAAAGCTAGTTACCACATGGGCTCCAGAGTGGATAGCTAGCGCGACCAACGTCCGACTAAACGGTATTGCTAGCGCCCGTTCCCTGACGCCGGCTTTGACACTTTTCAATGAAGGCACTCTATTGCTCTACAGGCTAGGTCGGCCTGACCTCGCACGCCATTGGTGCTCCACCGCAATTCGCCTCAGCAATCGACGCCATGTTCCATTTCCTGATACATTTATTCTGCAGCAGTGGATAAATTTGGCCCGTTTGGATTTGGCGGAATCGAAGCGGCATTCCTTCAACCGCCGTTTGCTCAAGCTTCGGCGTCAGATGGAGCAACTGTTTCCGAGGCTCACCCCAGAAGAAATAACCCAGGCCCACGCCATGTGGGCCACAGAACGCCTGTCCGCCATCGTACCAAAGTGCAGCGTTACAGCAATTTCCCGTTTCATCGACCTATTGCCTCGGTACGTACTCTCAATGATGCAAAATTGTGTCCTAGAGGCATACATACAGTGTTTAACTTATCGTTCAGACGCATCTTCCGCTCTTGATATAATAAATGATTCCCTCGTATCTTGCTCTGATGAGGTACGCCTCATGCTTCTCGGCTATAAATGCTTTTACGAATATTTGGGATTGGCAGATGGATATTCTCTCGTATCACTTTTAAGGCGTCAATTTGAAAGCAGACCGGTACACGCCGTTCAGGCTACGGAGTTTATAATGCGCAGGAGCTGCCCTGCGAATCATTATTTCCTTTATGACCTGCTGACGGACGCGTTTCTCGTCAGCAATCGAATTGGGGACGCCGTTTCCGAGCGTTATTTTGGAATGTTGTTGGTTGAGCTAGGGAAGCCGCTGCCAACGACTAATCTAATCTCGTCGAAAAAGCCGGACAGTGGCGCCGCCAACGAGCACGGCAAGACGGAACTTGTCGGAATAGAGTCCGCGCTTAGCGGACTGATAGAACTTGGTCTTGTGGTCAATTCATAAGGGGACAAGCTTATGGTAGCTAGTTGGGTGCCCAATGAAGGTGCGCTGCGCTTACTGCTCGACGCAAGTTGGGATGCAGCCCCGATGTTTAAGGCAGGCTTCTTTGCCAATTGCCTCGACGACGCATTCAGTCATAGTTCCATGGTCGCGCCATTTGCTAGAAGCGTATCACTGCTCAACCGTACTGAGTTAATCGGCCAGGGCAGGCGGATGCCTTGGAGCACCCTGGACGGCAACATCGATTCAAATCCCTATGCGGTCGCCGCGGCACTAGAGGCGGGGTTTGCGGTTCTGACTAAGAATTTTGACCAAGACCATGATGGCACGGCTGAGATCGTCCGATACCTCGAACGTTCGTTGGGTCATCGTGGGTCCGGGACGTTGTTGATGACGCATACAAAAGGATCTTCGTTCCCACCGCATTTTGATTCGGTTGATGTGGTCGCCTTACAAATCCATGGATCGAAGCGATGGAAACTAGGCGAACGAATTACGCCATTGCCGGTCGATGACTCGGACTTGTACCCCATTGCCTCGTTCGCGCCTACGGCCGAATACTGTCTCTCGAGGGGGGATATCCTCTATATTCCGAGGGGAACGTTACATCATGTAGAAGCGATTGAAACCCCTTCAGTTCATATCTCGTTTGGTATTAAGACAACTACTGTCGCCGAGTTATTGATACACATTATCCGATCAAGCACGAAGAACGGGCTGAGGCAATCGCTGCCCCTTGGGGTCGATGCCGCATGGGTGCAACGACACATCCACATCATTTCGTCGGCTATGCTTTCCAATACAAGTGACCAGGTCTATGAAGCCGGCCTAAAAGACGTTATGCGCTTAGGTAAGACCTGGGAGCCAGATGAGTTCGATTTCATTCCAAAAGACACCTATTGAAACTTGCTCCCCGGCTGCTTTGGAAAGCTTGAATATGGACATGCGAGCTTCGCGGGGTCGGCTGCCTGCCATCCAGCCAGCCATGGCTGCACCTTCTGAACATCAAGGTTGAGCTTTCCGTCCGGCGAGATACATCCGATGGTGTTTCTGTCGTCAGACATTGCAACGGTGCACTTGCCGACCCGGCCGTCAGCTCGGATCACGAAAGCGTTGGGTTGAGCTGCGTAGCAAACATAAGTATCTTGCTTCGCCGCTGGCGGCTTATTTATGAGTGAAGACAAAAACGAAATCGTCTCTCTGCGTTGTGCAAAGCTCATCTGCTCAACATGAGCATTCTTATCAGGAGACAAATTCTCAATATGCTTGAACAAAACCCCGATTCTATCGTCCAACGTCCATTCTTTTACCTTTGTCGACAGCAACATTGCAACATCGTCGATAGTCGTCCTATCGAAATGGATGCGTAGCAACAGCTTGAACTTTAACTCTGACTCTAATAGTTTGGAAATGTTTTTTTCTATAGTCTCAAATGTCGGGACTCCGTCCGCCCTAACTCGCCGCCTGTCGTGTAGTTGACTAGTACCGTCCAAAGAAACCTGAAAGCTATCGATTCCTATACCGGTAAGTGATGTAGCTACCGGCACGGTCAGAAGGTAGCCATTGGTTGTGATGGTTCCGCGAATTTCAATTGAGTTGGTTAAACAGATTCTTTTCAACTTGGTTCCGAGATCGAAGACAATGTCTCTAGCCACAAGCGGCTCTCCGCCGAACCAGTCAACATCTAAGCGGTCCAATTGGCCGGCCCGGCTCTCGACTAGAGCCGCGATCCCCATCGAAACTTCCGACGACATTCGGCCGACCGAGAAGTCTTCGTAGCAATACACGCAACGGAAATTGCACTTCTCAGTGGGCAAAATAACGAGGCGGAGATAGCGGGGGGACAGATAGCGGGTAGCTTTTTCGATCGACAGCTCAAAACCTTCCTGGCTTGACATCTGCCTGCTCCGTTGCCCGTCCCGCCGCCTACGTTAATCTAAGTCAAACTGCGCCGCAGCCGAAGTTGATGTTCACCCACTCGGGATGGGCTTCCCCACGTTTGGCGCCCATGGTTTTAATTTTCTCGGCAAGAGTCTTGTTACTTATTACCACCTTGCCACTCGATTCCACCTTCACTTCATCAGGTTTGACCTTAATGGTTTCGCCGGCCATAGATCCCTCCTTGGGTTTGAGGCGCATGAGATCATGTGCCAAACGTGCTAAATTAGCAAGGGCGAACATTTTTTGATTGTTGAACTGATGTATCCGTGGCTATTCGGTATTTCTGTAATACCTGATGACGCCGGACAAGATTCTTTTGGAGGCCTTTTGGATTGCCATTTCCTTTCGCTCTAGGCGGCAAACTGTTCGCACAGAAGTCGAATGGTTGACGGTGGAAATGAGGTTGCTTTCCTGCCAATTTTCGTACAGCTGTAGACCGCTCAGTAGCTTACGAACTTGGCGGGACTCGGCCTTGGTTGCTATTCAGCCTATCGCGGCCTCGCTGATGGCTTTAGCCGGTCAAGGCCATCTATACTGCTGATCGAAACCTCTTGTGGCCCGCGCTGCCGTGGCCTTGTTATACGAACTTGGATCAAGTCTGCGAGCCATTCAGGTGGAGGCTAGAGTGATCAGGGCAGACGAACTGAACGTGGCGCTTGCTACCTTGTACCTGCGCCTGAGTGGATATTTCACTACAGGCCTCATTCTGCATGCTGAGAAGAAAGGCGGGCAAAACAAGGGTGAAATTGATTGCTTCGCGGTGCGCCACCACCTTCACGACCAGGCGGCACGAGGAGTGGCCAGTCCGGAGTTTCTTGGTATCGGCACCGACCAAATTGACTTGATCCTTTGCGAGGTGAAGAGCAAAACTGCGCAGTTCAACAAGTCAATCCAGAATCAAGAGAACCTGTGTGACGCACTCCGATGGGCGGGAGTATTTGCAGACGATAGGATTTCCTCTGTAGCTCAGCGACTTATCCCGCTGATGAAGGAGGGAGCTGATAAAAATTTGGCCAGGAATGGCGTCACCGAGGGGCATGTGCGGGTCAGAGCCCTTCTTTGTGCCCCGCCTCTCGCAGAAGACGATGTGGCGAGTTGGTGTCTGACGGGAACAGAATTGTTCCGATATCTGCATCTATGTTTCGATCCATCACAAGCTCCCCCATCCTGCTCCAGGCGATACGCTTACGACCTATGGGGCGCATCTTACGCACCCATCGTCCAGTGGTTTAAAAGGAAGAGGCGCGAGGAGCCGATCACACTGCAGGCGTTGTACTACTACCTAAATCCCAGGTCGGGCGAACACGGGCAAGCTAAGTCTGCTTGACCGAGATCAGTTCGACCGCCTGCTCAATGTCACTCCCAAGATGCCGTAGGATGCGGCCACGGGGCCGAGGGTAGACGTGCAGTTCGTTCGTGCCGGCCGCGCCGCTCATCCATTTCTTGTGCGTCCCTGAAGCCATTTTGTGGACGAGCTTCGCAGCCTGGACCCGCTTGAACTCAGCCTTGGTTTCGGCTTGCGGGTCAGCCTCGATGGCCATCTCGACGGCGAGCCATGCAGCTACCACGCGCCGGGGGTCGATCTTCGCCTTGCGGAGCCGCGCCCAAGCGGCCCTAGCTCGCGCCTCGGGTGATAGGCCGCGCAGCCGGAATGCCTCCACATGAGGCCCCGCGGTTCGGTAAAGGGTCTCGACTCTGTCGATTGCGTTGCGCACCCATTGGTCATCGGCTTTCGCCTCCAACCAAGCGAAAGCTGCCTTTCGGTGTGGCGCGAGTTCCATAGCCGTGTAGGAGCGTTTGTACGGGCTGCCGTGGCGCGAGTAGTGATCAGCGTGCTGCCTACAAAATCGCGTGTCCAGGCCATCGTCCGTGCCCGCACGAGCGGGTCTGTCGCAACCGATCACCCGGCAGCGCGAGAACATCTGGCTCGGCTCGGCGGCTCGAGACTTCACGTCTGCCTTTCGTTCACGCTTCCGCGTCCAGTTCGTGGTCAATCTCGAGTCCCTCTATGGTGAGCAGTGGGTTTCCCCTTGGGGGATAGGCAAGGCTTTACCTGAGCAGATCAGGGAGAGAAGAGACCAAGAGATCATCCCTCCTTAGAGTCATCCCATCAGCCTTCCATCGTTACAGTGCCTTCCACATGAACATGTCGATGGAAGGTATTGAGCATGATTTCCCTGGCAACGGAGACAGCAGAGGCAGGGACCATCACCGCGTCATGGATTGGCAGCGCGACGATGTCTCGGTTCTTGAGCGTCAGCAGTACCTCGATCATGATCTGGCTTTCGGTGAACTGGGCATCGTGCCCGAGACCACGGTAGAAGTGATCCCTGATCAGCGGATGTCGCCTTTCGATCTCGCTGACCACCTCACCGATCTTGTCGTTCCGTCGAAATAGCTTCTTGGTTTCCTTCGGGAACCTATCCAGCGTGTCCGAGGCGAAGATCATAGCGCTCATCACGCGCTTGACGCCGGCGCGCTGCTGGTAATAGCCGGGCATGGCGTAGAGGTCGCTGGAGGGTGGCTGCTGGCCGGCCATGCCGTAAAGGATGCGCGGACCAACCTGGCCATAGTCGAGCTCCACGGCCTTCTCTCCGCCGATGTAGAGCCCTTGACGTCGCTCGTGCTTGCGAAGCTCTTGCCAGAAGCCTCCAAACAGCCGGCCCCCGCTGGTGAAGCGTCCCTGCGTGAAGATGCGGCGCAAGCGTCGTGCGGCGATGTCGAATGATGTATGCGGCCACGGAATGCCGGTTAGATCGACCCTAAGGTCGGCAGCGGCAAGCCAATCGTTGATGTCCGCGATCACTGAACGGTAACGTTCGGTAACGGCATCGTCGTCGTACTCCGCCAGGCCACCTTCATCCCAGTAGTCGTTAAGGTCCTTAGTGCGCTTCAGGATGACCGTCTCGCCATGCGGATGCTCACCGAGATCGCCAATCTGAACGCCATGCTCTTCGATCCGATCGAGGAGCCGGGAACCGGCCCGGATCACGGTCGACCGCGAGACACCCTGGACCGGCGCGGCGATGTCCTGTTCGATGTAGGCCATCTCTGGCTTCACCATCAGGTCGAGGATGTGGCGAAACATCTTGCTGTAGGCCCGTGGGCGATACCGGCTCTTTGTGCCCAGCACACGATTGGAGCGGGTGACATAGACGCCCAGCGGATATTCGGTGAGATGATGGTGCATCAAGTCGGACAGCACAGCGTCGACGGTGAGATCGAAGGTTTCCTGATCCTTGGCGCGCCGCTTGTTCTTCTTGAGCCCGAAATGAGCTTCACAGGTCAGCAGCAGACCTATGGCTTCCCGCACGATGGTCTTGGCGTCCTCCGATGCGGCGAAGCGATAGGCGTTGAAGGGCCGGTCCCGTTCTTGTTCTTCGTCGTCTTGGCCGACCGCAGCCGGCGTGATCTGGTCCATTCAAATACTTCCGATCGTCAATATGGCCACCCCGCTCTGGCAGACCCATAGACGCCCAACGGCAGGCACGAGGCCGCACAGGAGCCCTGGGCTCGCGATAACGTCAAACGAATCTCTACGGGGCCGGTACGGCCGCCTGTGGGTCAAGCTCGCCGGCAACTTCCTTGAGGCCGGCGGCCTCCAGCGCCCGATAGACCGAACCCCTGCCGATGCCAAGAGATTTGGCGATCTCGGAGACCGTCTTTTTCTCGCGAAACATTGTCACGGCCTCACTCGCCTTCGCTCGCGCGGTGGGCTTGCGACCCTTGTATTTCTGCTCCGCCTTGGCCTTGGCGATACCTTCCTTCTGGCGCTCCTTCATCAGGTCACGCTCGAACTCCGCGAAGGCCGCGAACATGTTCAGCATCAGCCGTCCATAGGCTCCGGTCGTGTCGAGCGTCTCCTTGCCGAACTGCAGTACCTTCAACCCGATGCCGCGCCGATGCAGGTCATCGACGATCTCGCCGAGCGTCCGCGTGTTGCGCGCCAACCGGTCGATCTTGGTGATCACCAGCGTGTCGCCCTTGCGCAGGAAGCCGAGGGCGCACTGCAGCTCCGTCCGGTCGCCAAGCGCCGACACCTGCTCCGAGTAGACCTCCTCGCAACCGGCCGCCCGGAGGTCGCGTACCTGCGCCTCCAACCCTGCCACCTGTTCTTCCGTCGACGTTCTCGCGTACCCGATCTGCATACCAAGCCTCCGATGTCCAATAGAGTTTAGGCTTGTGAGTCAATCTCGTCCAAAAGTCAACACCCATTTCTTTGGACATGTATCGAGGTGCCTGGACGAACGTCCGCTGGACCCTGCCCATCTGGACAGGTCGCTCCAAAGACGCCTACCTAAGCGTCCGGAGGCTAGGTCGATGGCGGTCATCAACGATATTGGGCAGCTTCGAGCGGATTTGGAGTGGCGAGCATCCACGTTTGTCGCACGTGCGCGAGAACTGCTTTCAAGCGAGATAGCAGACCTTGAACAACAGATGAGGCTTCTGCAGCAGTTTCGTTCTCAAAGCTACGAACTGCTCAATCAGTTACAGCACGAGTTCCTCATCATCCGCGCCCTCGATTGGTTGAAAGCGCAACCCGTCTATGACCGTGTAAACCAATGGACTTGGCATCCCGCATCCACGGGAACGTCGACAGAGCCTGACCTGCTCGGATGCGCAGGAGGGGTCGCGCTCATTTCGGCGGAGATAACTACCTCTGCCAGACCCGACGGGGTCATCGACAAGAGAATGAGACAAACACTAGACAAGTTGGCAAGGATGGCCGGCGATCGATTCTATTTCGTGGCGTCTGCGACCATGGCTACGAGAGCAACGACGAAGGTCCGCAAAGCCGACTATCCCATTACGGTCGTCAACTTGAGTTCCGGCGTGGCCTAGCGTCGAAGGGGTACGGGGGGACTTCGCGGTTAATGCTTATCCGATCCGCCCAGGCAAATTTTTCCGCCGAATATTTGCGTCGTTCCGCCTGGTCGGTCGCGGAACTGTTTCGCCGCGATTACAAGCAGCGGGATTAGGCAAGGTCATTCCCGCCCTTCACCGTGCGGCGCCGACATGAGTGCGTGCTGGAACAGACCAAGGAAGTGGCGCTGGCTGAACATGCCGACGGGATTTCGCAGGGCGTGAGCGCAAAGCAAACTTCAGCTGTGCCGGGGTCGGCCCTCGAAGCTCGACGCTCGCAAGTTGATGGAAGACCAGGACAGGGTCGCGCAGAATCTGTCGCCTAGCTGATCCAGCGCAGCAGCGCGACCGACAGCCACTACTCAGGAGTTTCTGCTTACCTGCGGAACTCGACCTATTGCACGATGTAACGGTTCTGCTTAGGTTTCAAGTCGGCATGGGTGGCAACTTGAAATGGGGCGTCTTCTGCTTGTCTCGCAGAACGCAGGCATTTCCCACAAAAGTATTGTAGTGTCTTGTGACCTTCTTGCCGCAATCGGGCGAGGTCGTGCAACCATCGGCGGCGCCACATCCACAACCGGGGGCCTCGTGGCTTAACCGCGATCGCCCCCTGTCAAAGGTCGATCTATGCACGCCTCGATAAGTAGCCACTGTGCTGGCGCAGAGCGGGTCCCTAAGGCCGTCCAAGTTGAAATCCAACGAGTCATCGCCGAAATTGACGTAGTACCCTGTCGCGGCGCCGCACCCCGCATCCGCGACCAATTCATAACCGGTCTGAAGGGCCAGGGTTGGTCCGCTGAGATTCCGGTATCTCGGGACTCAGACATGACCATCACTTCCATGAAAGAGGGCATCGGTCTTTGTCTGCAAACGGGTAACATGGCGCGCATGTACGCCGATCTGATCAAGCTGCAGACGCTCTATCTCGACAACTCGATCAATGCTGCTGTTATTGTCCTGCCGTCTCAGCCGCTGGCACTGCAAATCGGTGACAACATCGCACAAGCTGCCCGGCTTGAGCGTGAGCTCGAAATCTTCCGCAAGGCGTATTACGTGCCGACCTTGCTCATATCACTGGAGTAGCCATGTCCGAAATCACCCTTCCTGACACCGCCAAGAGCTCGCGGTTCGGATGGCCTAAGCCAGCCAGGATCGAGGAGTTCCACGCCAGGCTCAAAGCATCGGGTCTGCCGACGGTCCAAGTTGCGTTTCAAGGCGGTCTGCAGGACATCCCTCGGATAAGGGTGCCCATCGAGTTGCCTAAGTACCGATTGGGCAACGGCCGGACTGCTTCGCTTCAGGTCGAGCATCTCGCAAGGCATCCAGACCTTCGGCGAGACCTTTTCACCGGCGACCCGGAGATGTGGGACGCCCAAGAGGCCCAGCATGAACTTCTGCTACAACTCGGCAGGCAGTCGGACTTGGACAAGTACTTCGCAGACGCCTCGAACAGACAGGCGGGTGCCCTTCTGCTCGATCAGGACGGCTTCGTCGTCAACGGCAATCGGCGCCTATCTGTTTGGCGCCAGCTACTCGCTGGCGAAGAAGCCTCGAAATACTCGCACTACGAATACATCGACGTCGCGGTGCTGCCGCACGCCACAGAGAAGGACATCGACCGCCTGGAGGCGCTCCTTCAGATCGAGAAGGACATCAGGGCAGACTACCCGTGGGATGCACAAGCCAACATGATGCGCGCCAAGATGGAGCATGGCGCCACGCCCGCCGATCTCTGCCTCCTCTACAAGATGAAGGACACGGAGCTCCAGGAGCTCTTCGACATGCGCGACTACGCCGAAGAATACCTGCGCTCGCGTGGAAAGGCGGACATGTGGTCAGAGGTGTCGTCCGGTCAAGAACACACTTTCCGTCGCCTGGTTCAGAATCGCGTCAAGCTGTCGGGGGTTGCGCGGCAGGAAATGTTCAAGGAAGCCGTCTTCGCCCTCATAGACGATCCCTCGTCCGTCGGACGACTCTATCTAGCCATTCCGGAGCTCGCGGCGAACCTAGACAAGGTGGGCGACCGGCTCTCGGCGGAGTTCGCAGTCGACCTGGATACGCCAAAGGATGGGCTCGACGAGTTGTTCGGGGATGGCCGGCCCAGCGCGCCAGCAGCCCGAGATGCGGCCCTGGCTTCCGTCCTCCAGGACGCGAAGCAGGCCCCTCGCGCTAGAGAGATCATCGCCGACGTGCTGGAATCGGAGCGCCAGCTCAAGAAAGACGTTAGGAAAGCTGGTTACCTGCTCGACTGCTGCGCGAAGGCAAACACTGCCCTCACGGCGGCTGTCAAAGATGGCCTGCGGCCTGAGTCTAAGCTCGGCGGCGTGAGCAACCAGTTAGATCAGATCGACAAGCGCATCGCCCAGATCAGAGCATTCCTGGCAGAGCATGTTAAGGCTTGACTATCGCCGCCGAGACGGGCGCGCTCATCTCTCCTGGACAGCCGCGGAGGCAAGGGCTCCGTGGGTGGCCTTGCTCAAGCGCGTAGTGTTCGACGCCAGTCAGGACGCTGTGCAGGAGGACGCTTCGAGTCTTTCGCTACCGTGGTGGTCATTCGCCGGGGCTCGGGATCAGTTCCTTCAAGTCTTGCGGGCCCATGGGCTGCGACCGAACGAGGGCCTCTGGGTAAGCGAGGCTGCCGCACAGTTGCTGCAGGCATCTCGCCGGGCCGTGGAGTTGTACCGGAATGCGCCCGAGGCTGAGCCCGTCGAAGCTGCCACGCTCACAAAATCCTTAGATGCGGCCGGCTTCGTTCGCGTCCTATCACGATACCAGCTTCGCAATGTGGGGCGCATTGCCGCCCTCCCCGCCGCTGCTACCTTCTCCGTTCCCGGCGCGGGCAAGACCACCGAAGCGTTAGCCTATTTCGTGCATCGCGCCGAACCGGGGGATCGGCTCATGGTGGTCGCACCCAAGAATGCGTTCGCCGCCTGGGACGAGCAGATCAACGAATGCCTGCCCGGACTCAACGCATCTTTCGTCCGCCTGAGAGGAGGTCGTGATCGCATACGCGCCGCGCTGCTAGAGGACCCCCGCTTCACACTCCTGACGTATCAGCAGCTAACACGACTTCCAGACATCGTTGCACAACACATCGCCCAACACCGGACGTTTGTCTTCCTCGACGAGAGCCACCGCATCAAGGCAGGGGTCGGCGCGGCCAGTGCCAGGGCAACGCTAGGGCTGTCCCACTTGCCGGTCGGCAAACTGATTTTGAGTGGTACCCCAATGCCTCAAGCGGTTGGTGACCTGCTCCCGCAGTTCAGGTTCCTCTACCCGGAGGTAGCTGCACGTGACGATACCGTTGTCGATCTGATGCGGCCTATCTACGTCCGCACCAACAAGGCCGAGCTCGATCTGCCGCCGGTGACGCGGACGTTGGTTCAGCTTCCGCTCGCGCCCGTTCAGGGTGAGCTCTACAAACTCATGCGCCTGGAGGTCGCCAGGGAGGCTTCGGCACTCCTCGATAGCCAAGGACGTCAGGCATTTCGATCGCTAGGACGGTCCGTCGCTCGCCTCCTGCAGTTCGTCTCCAATCCTTCTCTGCTCGCGTCCCAGATCGGTTTCGCTCACAGCCATCTCCTCGCGGCGGTGTTGGCCGAGGGCGAAGGGCCCAAGCTCGAGTATGTGCTTCGGCGCGCCCGCAGGCTCTCACGCGAGGGCCACAAAGTCCTCATCTGGTCCTCCTTCGTTCGCAACGTTGAGTACATGAGTTCCCGGCTCGCCGATCTTGGCGCGGTCTTCATCCACGGAGGAGTCGATGCTGGGAGCGAAGAGGACAACGACACGCGCGAAGGTAAGATCAAGGCGTTCCACGATGACGACAACGTGCGAGTGATGGTGGCCAATCCGGCCGCAGCGAGCGAAGGCGTGAGCCTGCATCGAGTCTGTCATCATGCCATCTATCTCGATCGAACGTTCAACGCCGCTCACTACCTTCAGTCCGAAGACCGTATCCACCGCTTTGGGCTGCCTCCTGATCAGAAGACGATCATCGAGATCGTGGAGTGCCAGGACACCGTTGATGAAACCGTGAGAGCGCGATTGGGCTTTAAGATCGGCCAAATGGCTGCGGCGCTTGAAGACTCTTCGCTCGCTCCGGATCCAATTCCCATTGACCCGACGGACGCCGACGCGGAGGACCCCGAGGAATACGTGACCGGGCTCCAGCTTGAGGACGTCAGGTCATTAGCTCGCGATCTGGGCGAGGACCGCAGATGACTTCGCTGACGCCTGGTCTTGCGTTATCTGCGCTTGACCTCTTGCGGCTACTTCATCGGAACGCGTTGACCGCCTCCGGGCTATTGTCTGGCCTAAAGAGAGTTGGTGGTATGCCATCGGCCGAGGCATTGTCCCTGTCGCAGACGCTAAACTGGCTTGAGGTAGACGGCGATGGAATACTTCGTCCCACGCCGGCTGGCCAACGAGCTTGCAACCAGGGGGACTACCGCTTGGCACTCCGCCAAGTCGTCCTAGACTACGCAGACATTGTGGCGCCGGACTGGCTCCAGAACGCCACCTACGGACGGTCGCGCGTACTTGCCTTCGCCGGTCCCGGAATCGCCCAGGTTCTCGTGGAGGCTGAGGTTGCAACAGGCGTAGCGGATGATGTCGTTGAATTTTGGGACCTACTTGCGTCCATGGCGCGGGGCTACCGCGATGACCGCTTGCTCGCGATTGGTCGGCGCGGCGAACGGCTCACACTTGCTCATGAAGAAGCGCGGACCGGAGCTCCACCAAGGTGGGTCGCCCTCGATAGCAACCAGGATGGGTATGACGTGCTGTCAGTGAAAGCCGCCGATGACCCCGCGCCGTTGTCCATTGAGGTGAAGACGAGCACCGTAGGAACCGCCGGTTCCTTGTACATCACAAGCAAAGAGTGGGAGCAGGCGATCGACAGTCCGAACCACACGTTCCATCTTTGGGACCTCAAATCCACAAGTCCGCTGCTGGCCGTAGTAGATGTGGCAGAGATGGCACGTCACATACCGATAGACGTTGGGACCGGCGAGTGGCGCGAGGTTCGGGTGCCCTTCGGCACCTTCACCTCCCTGTTCAACTCGGTCTCCCTGTAGCTAAGCAACGGCTCTGCGCTGGCCATGCCACGCCAGGGAATTGAACCAAGCCCCGACCAGCATTCCGCTGAGGATCGGCAATGCATTGTCAGCCAGCTTGCGCGAGCCGGGGATGCTGTCGCCGATCTCGCCCTCGGCGGCGGCCTCTAACACATAGCCGATAGCGGCGTGCTGTAAGTCCTTAGAAGCACCCGCGAGATAGGCTTGCACGGTCGACGCTAGTTCGCCCAACAGATCGGCCACGTCGAAGGGGCGAAGGCCCCCCGCCCTGTGGCTCCATGCTAGCTGAAGTGCTTCCGGGGCAGTCGTGAGCAGGCGTTGCTCGGTCTCGGCGAACAGCGCGCCTGTCGTCATCTGCACTCGCTGGATGAACGGTGACCCTTGGAGTTCCCGGAGAAGCTCATCGTCCAGCTCAATCTCACGAACGTTGACCGATGGCCCGAAGAAGAACCGCACTCGCCACGCGGTTTGGCCTCCTCTTGCGTTAGCGAGCTCGAACCGCATCCCGCTCTTGAACCTCAGGCCCGGGATCGCGGCGCGGAAACTGCGGCCGATCGGATAAGTGCGCCCCTCTGTGGTGGGTGGGGTCACTGGCGCGGCCCTCGCCGGCAAGGACAATGAGGCGCCAGCTAGCTCAAATGACTGGAAATCCTCGGGCAGCACACCGAGCGCCGCCTGCGCCAACAGGTACGTGAAGGTTGGCGGAATCGCATTGCCGACCATCTTCGCCTTGTCCGAGAAGGATCGGGCGTAGAACTGATACGTGATCGGGAAGCCCTGTAGGCAAGCGCGCTCGCGGATGCTCAGGCGGCGGAAGGCTCCCGGCGTGGGTTCTATCACAATACTTTCGCGTGAGACTCGTGTGCAGGTGGCCGTAACCGTACGGGCCGGGGCGTCAAGCTCATCCGGGAATGCCATGTTGTTGTACACCGGATGGTAGATTTTGGCCTCCCGGTTCATGCGGAGTTCCTCAGCATTCAGTGGCGCTTCCGTCTCCCGTTCAGTCACCTGGGCCGAACGAAGTGTACAGCCCCACACGGGGTCCATGATCTTGGATTTGGCACTCAGCGACCGGACCACATCCCCAAGCGTGCGTTGTGCAAGCCTCGTCCGGTAAGCCTCTACCAACTCAAATGGAAAGGTGCCCGCAATGCATCGCCGCCGCGACTGGGGCGCGCCATAGTCAGAGAAATCGACAACCTTGATCTGTGGCTTGAGTCGACGAAAGCGGTAGAGAGGGTGCGCGGGCTCCGAGAACCCATGCAACAACACCTGCGCCACGCGTGGGACGTTCTCCAGAGCCCAGTAACGCGGCTTCAGGTGCTCGACGATTTCGAGGAACTTGACCACATCCTTCAGCCCCTCATCCAGGTTCCCACCTCCACCTCGGTTCGAGTATGAGAACTCAGTGCAGGGAGGGCTGCCCACCACGAGGTCTATGTCTTTCGGGAGGTCTTGGAGACGCAACGCCCTCACATCTACAGGTTCCAGGGTGCTGCCGAGATTGCCGTTGTGAGTTTCTACGGCCGTCGGCCACCACTCATACGACGCGACAACATCAACGCCCGCCAACCGGAGGCCCAAGCTCCAGCCACCAATCCCTGCATAGAGGTCGATCGCGCGCAACATAAGCTCCCGTGTATCGAATCGCGCCGGAGGGGCGGCCGAGGCTACCAGATTAGCTGCTTCGGGCTGAAGGGCCAAGATCCAATCTCGATGCCAGTTCCCGCTCATGTCTCACCGGCCCCACAAAGGCCTTGAGGCGCTCGGCCAGCTCTGCCTGGTCCAGTGTTTCACACTCCCAAACCACGAGACTTTGCCAGCCCTGGGCACTGGCTAGTTCTAGGTTTCGAGCGTCGCGGGTCCGATTGCGGTCGAACTTCGCCTCCCAGAACGGGCGCCTCGTTGCCGGCACGTGGGCAAGCTTGCAACCATCGTGCTGGTGCCAGAAGCAACCGTGCACGAAGATGATCGAGCGTCGGGCAGGGAAAGCAACGTCGGGTCGGCCGGGAGCAGCTTTCCATTGCAGCCGATAGCGGTAGCCGAGGCTATGCAAAAGCCGGCGCACAATCATCTCCGGCTTGGTATCGGCACGCTTGATGCGCGCCATGTGGGCGCTCCGCTGCGCGGAGGTCAAGCGGTCAGGCATCGACTCTCTCCGCAATATCTGGCTTTGGCGCTACAGGCTGCGCCAGCTTAGCGAGCGTCGAACGGGAGCAGTTTGTTGCCTTCACGGTGGTATTCCAACTCTGCCGCCCGCTTCAGCATGTCCATGATAGCCTGATAGCCTCATTGCGCCGTGTGTCCTCCGGACGTCCCTTCATGCGCCCCTCGGCCTTCGCTTTGGCGACCCCTTGAGCCTGTCTGCGGCGACGGTCGTCATAATGCTTGCCGGCGATTGCGGCGAGCATGTCGAGCAGCATCCCTTGATGGCGTCGAACACGCGCCCGGTCAAGGCGTCTTAGGTCTTCAGCATCATGTGGGAGAGCGAAAGGTCCAGCGCCACGATTCCCGTCCTCGATCTCGCGCTTGAGCTGGTCCCAGTCCTTGTCCGACAAACGGCTCAGGCGGCTGACCTGTCCTGTGAGCAGGATGTCGCCCGGCTTGCTGCCGATGCTCCTGCGGTACACGAGAAGAGCCTTGGTGAGCGGGCTGTTCAAATCAATGCCACGGCAGGGCCATAATCGGAGGATTGCGCCTGAGGAGGATGATCCGATGAGAGAAGACGAACGCATTTCGGACGTTAAGGAGCTGCTCTTCGCCTACGTGAAGAGCCCGTCCCTGCGCCACATCCGGGATCCCTATTCGCTGATCAGATTGGCTCAAGAGATCGTGAGGCGCGTCGACCGAGGCAATTCGATCTGGAGGAAGTGGGACGGGCAACGCGAGGTCCTGCTCAAATCTGCCTTGGGTTGTTGGATACCAGTCGAGGCTCTGCGCGATTTTATCAACGAGATGCCGGGGCCGCAGGTTACGACGACAGATGTCAGCCAGCGCCTGAGGGCGTTCGAGGACGAGGAGTATTTCTCGTACCCGAAAGAGGAGCTTCGCCCAGGCTGTCTCGCGCTCTACGAGAAGGAAAGGACAGAGGGCACAGAGCTGCCGGCCATCATCGGCCTACTCAGAGACCACGTAGAGCAAGAAGAGGAGCGACTTAGGGTCGAGCACGAGGAACGACGTCAGAGATTGCTTGAAGAGGACCGAATGGCTCGCGAGCAACGGCTGCTGTCAGGTGCAGATTGCAAATGGACGCAGCTCCAGAAATCTCCTCATTGGTATTGCCGCACCAACGGCAGAACCTACCGTCTCTCCCCAACGAAAGACAAGATGTGGAACCTCTACCGCGTTAGTTCGGTCTCTGATGAGGACGAGAAAGGCCTGATAGGAAAGTACGGACGGCGCGGCGACGCGACGAAAGTGATCTCAAAAATGGCCTATCAACCGGAGCCACGGTGGTAGTCAGCTTGCTTGTCGGACTCCAACATTCGTTGTTCCTGGCGAGGCGGCTAGACTAGCTGTGAAGACTCTAGGATAGCAGGTCGACTATCTGCTCGCCGTTCTTTAAGAAGAGCTGAACAGCTCCAACCAAACGGGCACCAATGGCCAACCAACCCGATATAGATGACGACCTCGAAGTCGAGACAGAGGAGGACGAAGAAGAGCCCTCCCATGTGGCATATGACATCGCCACTTATCCATCGGACCTCACACTGAGCGTAATCCATGAGATGTGGACAAACAAAGAGATAACTATACCCACATTTCAGAGAAACTTTGTTTGGAACATAAAGCAGTCGTCCCTACTTATTGAGTCATTTCTGCTTGGTCTTCCGGTCCCTCAGGTGTTTTTTTACATTGATAGTGAAAACAAAAACCTAGTCATTGATGGCCAGCAAAGGATACTCAGTATCGTTTTCTTTTTCGAAGGGTACTTTGGATTTGAAAACCTGCAAGGAAGGCGACAAGTTTTCAGGCTTTCTGGTTTGGCAACAGATAGCCCTTACTACAACAAACGATACGAAGATTTGTCAAACGTAGATCAGCGACGCCTGCGAGGCTCGATACTCCGAGCGGTGAACATCAAGCAACTCACACCGGTCGGGCAAACGACAAGCATGTATCATATCTTCGAGAGGTTAAATACCGGGGGAACTCCGCTCCGACCCCAGGAGATCAGAAACTGCGTGTTCGCAGGCGGCATTGTCGATGTTCTGCAGGCGCTCAACAAGAACCCTCATTGGCGGACGCTCATCGATAAGAAGGCCCTGGAGCGCCACCAGCGCGACGTCGAAATGATCCTGAGAATATTCGCTATGGAGGAAAGGGGGAGCTCATATGAAAAGCCGATGAAGGAGTTTCTGAACGTCCAAATGCGCTCTCATCGAAAGGGCGACGACGCTGCCACGATGTCCTTTGTGGAAGGCTTTGCGGCTGTGGCAAAAAAGGTCGCAGAAACTCTTCCAAAGAAGCCATTCCATATTCGGGGGCCAATAAATCTTGCGGCCATGGATTCCATTTTGAGCGTTCTTATTAGGCATCGCTCTAAGATAAAAAATGATCTTGCGGCAAGATACCAACAACTCCTGGCGGATAAAGATTACCAGACAGCAATCTACTTCAACACCAGCGATGCCGTCACAGTTAAAGAACGTCTTAAACTAGCGAAACAATATCTTGTCGACTGATGCCATACACTGCGCGTTTTGCTCTTGTAGAAGACTACCTGAATCATCTCGATCCAATGATGGCCGGGATTGCTGATCCGTTTATCCAGAGTAGATACCTTGGTTTTGTCTTAATATCTGCTGTAACAGTCTATGAGCTGGCTATAAAGGATATAATTTATGAGTTTTCCGATAAAAAGCACGTAGTTTTAGGCAAATTTGCTAGGGCAAAGTTCGATCAACTCAACGGCAGAATTAAAATCGATTCGTTGAAGAACGAGCATATCAAGATGTTTGGTGATAAGTATGTTGAAAAATTCAGTAAGAAGCTGACCATTAAAGAAAATATATCACTCTCAACCGGCGGGACTAGCATTAAATCCTCCTACGGTAATATTATTACGTGGCGGCATGCATTTGTGCATCAGGGAGTAGCCCCAAACACCACTAACTACGATGAGATAAAGCGGGCGTATATAGCAGGAAAAGAGGTTCTACACTGCATAAACGAGGCTTTGGTGCGTTAGGCACGTTGTTGTTTACCTCTCTTCGTCACCTTCTGGACCGTGCGCGGAGCTTGGGCCGGGACGGCTTCATTCGATGGCCTCCAGGTCGTCTCCTTCACATCGAAGCGCGGCAGTTTCCCGATCTCCCTCGCAAGGGCACTGGGTGGCCAATTGCCGTACCCTTCGCGCGCATCCTCGGCGCTACTGCCAAGCATGAAGTCACGATGCTGCTTATCCATGTCATGTTTGCGCGAAAGCGTTGTGAACAGGTGCCGCCACGCATGGTTCGGCTTGCCGCCCGGCGCAGGGATGCCAAGTTCCTCAGTGATCCAATTCCCGACCCGAACCCCTGCTTCCTGCGATCGGGGCTTGCCTGTCAGCTTGGTGAGATCGGTTTCATCGGGATAGGGAACATAGAACGCAGGACCATCGCCCACTTCCTTGAACATCTCCAACAAGCCTAACTCCACAAGGTGCGGATGAACGGCAGTCATCCAGGCCATGCCGCTCTTCGTGGAACCCGCCTCCGGCGTGATGAGAAAATAGGGTGTGTCACCGTCCACCCTGACATCCACGCCGCGAAGCTGGGTGATTTCCGTCACCCGCAACCCGGAATAGGCGCAAATCCACGGCACCCAAAAGAGGGCGCGCTTGTGGGGTGCCGAGATACTCTTTGCGGTGCCTTGGAACGTGGCTCCGAGGATGGCCTTGGCCTCCTCCATGTCGTAGCCCTTCTTGCCGGGTGCCGGGCCATCCCTGCGGTCTCGAATGTCGCTGGCAACGTTGGTCGACAGTCCGAACTCCCTTACAGCATGGGTGAGGACGGCGCTCAAAGCGGCAAGGGCCTTGCCGTTGACCTTCGACGGCGACAGCCCTGCGGCGATCAACTCATCCCGCCACTTGCGAACGTCCTCATTCGTCACATCCCGAGCGTTCCGATGCCCGCTGCTCTTGACGAATTTTGCGAGGTCTCGTGCATAGTCGCTCTTGGTCTTCTCCTTGAGGCTCTGCGTCGCGAACTTGTGGTCAAGCAGGGCGAACAGGTCGAACTCCCCTGCCGCCCGTGGCGCCAACTTCGCCTTGCCTCCCTCGGCCTCCCATTTGGGAAAGCGCTTCCGAGCCTCATCGTCGGGTGAATAGTCGCCTTCGGCCTTTCTGAGATTGGTCTCAGCCCCTAGCTGGATTGCCTTATAGGCAGCATGAACGACGCGAGTCCGGCTAAAGGGATCGGTGTTGACTCCCTGCTCGACGAACAGTTCATCCACTGTCGGTCCGAACCAGCGGTCAAGCTCGCCGCCCTCCTCCTTGCCCTTGTTCAGCCGCAGGACCTCTTTCCAGATGCCTTCCTCCCCGGGCTCGCTGTCCATCATGTCGACTAGGCGAGTGTAGAGGATACCGGCAAGGGCCTGGACCTGTTTGGTGGATAGCGGCTGCGGTCCTTCCCTGAACCGTTGCCAATATTCGTGCAGCGCCCCATCGGCCTCCCGGTGGCGCTTCTTGGCCTCTGCGGGGTCTTTCGTATCGAGACTTACCTTGACAGTTTTTCCCGCTTTAATTGTTCTGACGAGGCCGCCAACGGGAATTGCCACCTTTCCGTCCAATGCAATATTTTTGAAATCGGAAGGCGCGCGTTGTCGAAGGTAGTAGACGCCAGTCTTCGGATGTCGCCAAGGTCCGGGCATTCTCAAGCTCATGTGTACCACCTCTGTGTACCAGACAGGCGGCAAAAAGACTAAGAAAGTCAGATAGTTGTTCCCGATCAAAGGGATAGGCTGGTGCTGCGAGAGAGGATTGAACTCTCGACCTCTCCCTTACCAAGGGAGTGCTCTACCACTGAGCTACCGCAGCCTGCGATGGCGGCGCTTCTGCCATATCGAACCGGCAAGCGCAAGGCCAAGAAAAACCCAAAGCGTCGCATGCGATTCTTGCCACGTCTCATGCTGTTTGTTTGAGGCGGCCGGCGTTGCCGATCCACAGCAGGGGACCGGCTCTCAGCCCTTTCATGACATGGCCACGCTAAAATGGTAGCCATGCGGAATCGCAGCCGGCTGATCCGTCGGTCAGGGATGGAAGATGAACGAAAAGGCAAATCCACCGAAAAAAGGCGACGGCGAGCGCAAGCACCGGCTGGCGGAAGCGCTGCGCGCCAACCTGCAGAAGCGCAAGGCGCAGGCGCGTTCGCGGCGCGCCGGGGAGGTTGGCAAGCAACCCGCCCGCGATCCTGACGATCGGCCGGAAGGGCTGCCGGCTGCTGGAAAAATGCACAAGGACTGACCAAATCAGCCATACTGCCTGGCCACAGTCGGCCCGGTTTCAAGGAAATCGTATTTCTTGAACCAAGCCGGCCAATGGTCTAAGCCGGCGCATCAACCGATTGTAGCGGCCTGTTCTGGCCGAGGGGACGTTTTCTTATGGATCGCATCAGAATTATCGGCGGCAATGAGCTTGCCGGTACCATTCCGATCTCGGGCGCCAAGAACGCGGCGCTGCCGCTGATGATCGCCTCGCTGCTCACCGACGACACGCTGACGCTCGAAAACGTCCCGCATCTGGCCGATGTCGAGCAACTGATCCGGATCCTCGGCAATCACGGCGTCGACTATTCGGTCAACGGGCGCCGGGAGAGCCAGCAGAAAGGCTATTCGCGCACCATCAATTTCTCCGCCCGCAACATTGTCGACACCACCGCGCCTTACGAGCTGGTGTCGAAGATGCGGGCCTCCTTCTGGGTGATCGGGCCGCTGCTTGCCCGCATGGGCGAGGCCAAGGTGTCGCTGCCCGGCGGCTGCGCCATCGGCACGCGCCCGGTCGACCTTTTCCTCGAGGGCCTGCAGGTTCTGGGCGCCGAACTCGATGTCGACAACGGCTATGTCATCGCCAAGACGAAGAACGGCCGCCTGGTCGGCAATCGCTACGTGTTCCCGAAAGTGTCGGTCGGCGCCACCCATGTGCTGATGATGGCGGCCTCGCTCGCCAAGGGCGAGACAGTGCTGGAAAACGCCGCGCGCGAGCCCGAAATCGTCAATCTCGCCGAATGCCTGATAGCCATGGGCGCCAAGATCCATGGCGCCGGCACCCCGACCATCACCATCCACGGCGTCGAGGCGCTCTCGGGCGCCCGGGTTCGCGTCATCCCCGACCGCATAGAGACCGGTACCTATGCGATGGCTGTCGCCATGACCGGCGGCGACGTGATGCTCGAAGGCGCCCGGCCCGACCTGCTGCAGACGGCGCTCGACGTGCTGGTCGAGACCGGCGCCGAGATCACGCCGACCAATGAGGGCATCCGCGTCAAGCGCAACGGCGCCGGCATTGCGCCGGTCGATGTGACCACAGCCCCCTTCCCGGCCTTTCCCACCGACCTGCAGGCGCAGTTCATGGGGCTGATGACGATGGCCAAGGGCAAGTCGCGCATCACGGAGACAATCTTCGAGAACCGCTTCATGCATGTGCAGGAGCTCGCCCGGCTCGGCGCCCACATAACCCTTTCCGGCCAGACGGCGATCGTCGAGGGCGTCACCCGGCTGAAGGGCGCGCCGGTCATGGCGACCGACCTGCGCGCCTCGGTGTCGCTGGTGATCGCCGGCCTTGCCGCCGATGGCGAGACGACCGTCAACCGCGTCTACCACCTCGACCGTGGCTTCGAGCGGCTGGAGGAGAAACTCTCCGGCTGCGGCGCGGTGATCGAGCGGATTTCGGGCTGACGCGTCGCAGCATTCTTCCCAGCGGTTGCGCCGAGCGGAAAGACCGCCTAACAGGACGTTGAATTATCAACGTTCAGGTGCGTATTTGGCATGGCAGCTCTCAAGCTCATCGCGCTCGACGATCAGGATCTGAGCATCGTTTCGGCGCATGTCCAGGACGCCGTCATGAAGGTCTCCGACCTGGAGTACCTGCCGGCGGCCAAGCGCTTCGTGCTGACCATGAACCGGTTCGCGTGGGAAGCGAAGTCCGGTCTGTTCCGCCAGCACAACGAACGGCGGCAGAGCGTTCTGCATTTCGACCGCGTGCTCGGCGTCAAGACCAGCGGCATCGCGCGCGACAAGCCGGCCGAAGTGCTGTCGCTGCTGGCGATCAGCTTCATCCCCATCAGCAAGCCCGCCGGTATCGTCGAGCTGGTGTTTTCGGGCGGCGGCACCATCATGCTCGATGTCGAATGCATCGAGGCCAGGCTTGCCGATGTCGGCGGCTCCTGGGAAGCCACCTCGCGACCTGTGCACAGAGGCTAAGCGCGATGGCCATAACGCTTCAACAGCAGGACGCCGATTTCGAACGGCGCTTTTCGGCCTTCCTCACCACCAAGCGCGAGGTCTCCGCCGATGTCGAGGCCGTGGTACGCGACATCATTGCGCGCGTGCGCGCAGATGGCGACATGGCGCTGATCGACTACACGCTGAAATTCGACAAGGCCGATCTCGGCGCGCTTGGCATCGCCGTCTCGAAGAGCGACATCGCCAAGGCCTATGAAGCGGCCGATCCGGCAACCGTCGAGGCGCTCGAATTCGCGCGCGAGCGTATCCGTTCGCATCACGAGCGGCAGAAGCCGAAGGACGACCGCTATAAGGACGCCGCCGGCGTCGAGCTCGGCTCGCGCTGGACGGCGATCGAAGCCGTCGGCCTTTATGTGCCGGGCGGCACGGCGAGCTACCCGAGCTCGGTGCTGATGAATGCCGTGCCGGCCAAGGTCGCCGGCGTCGAGCGCATCGTCATCGTCGTGCCGGCCACCGGCGGCGTCATCAACCCTCTGGTGCTGGTCGCTGCCGACCTAGCCGGTGTTTCGGAGATCTACCGCGTCGGCGGCGCGCAGGCCGTTGCGGCGCTCGCCTACGGCACCGAGACGATCAGACCCGTCGCCAAGATCGTCGGTCCCGGCAACGCCTATGTCGCGGCGGCCAAGCGCCAGGTGTTCGGTACTGTCGGCATCGACATGATCGCCGGACCGTCGGAAGTGCTGGTCGTGGCCGACGCCGACAACGACCCGGACTGGATCGCGGCAGACCTTTTGGCACAGGCCGAGCACGACACGTCGGCGCAATCGATCCTGATCACCGACAACGCAGAGTTTGGCCGGGCGGTCGAGCAGGCGGTGGCACGCCAGCTCAAGGTCCTGCCGCGCGGCGAGACGGCGGCCGCAAGCTGGCGCGATTTCGGCGCGGTCATCCTGGTGCCGACGCTCGACGCTTCGCTGCCGCTGGTCGACAGGATCGCGGCGGAGCATGTCGAACTCGCTTTCAATGACGCCGAGGCGTTCCTTTCAAGGATGCGCAACGCCGGTGCCGTCTTTATCGGCCGGCATACGCCGGAAGTCATCGGCGACTATGTCGGCGGCTCCAACCACGTCTTGCCGACGGCACGCTCGGCGCGTTTCTCGTCGGGCCTGTCGGTGCTTGACTTCGTCAAGCGCACCTCGATCCTCAAGCTCGGGCCGGAGCAGCTCAAGGCGCTGGCACCCGCCGCGATCGCGCTCGCCAAGGCGGAAGGGCTCGATGCGCATGCCCGCTCCGTCTCGATCAGGCTGAACATGTAGCGATGCCCGGCCGCGACCAAACCCGCGACAGGCTGATCGACGTCGAGCTCGACGAAACGATCGGACGTTCGACGCCCGACGTCGAACACGAGCGGGCCGTGGCGATCTTCGATCTCATTGAGGAGAACCGTTTCCGGCCGGTCGGCGACGAGGGCGGCGGCCCTTACAGATTGAAGCTCTCGCTGGCCGAGCAGCGCCTGGTCTTTGCCGTCAGCCGCGAGAATGGCGCCGCAGTGGTTACCCACATATTGTCGCTGACGCCACTGAGGCGCATCGTCAAGGATTACTACCTGATCTGCGAGAGCTACTACGAGGCCATCCGCTCCTCGACGCCCAGCCATATCGAGGCGATCGACATGGGCCGGCGCGGCCTGCACAATGAGGGCTCGCAGACGCTGATGGACAGGCTCGCCGGCAAGATCGAGATCGACTTCGACACGGCGCGCCGGCTGTTCACACTGGTCTGCGTGCTGCACTGGCGAGGTTAGATCGGGATGACGTTTCGTTGAATCGCCACCCTGATGCGACTCTTTGTTGGGGCACGATGTTATCCGGAAACCGGCTACCGCTTCTTGCGTGCGCTGACCTCCGGTTCGGGATCATCCTCTAGTGCCGGCCGCCCTGCCCCATTCGATCCTGTTCCTGTGCGGCATGAACGCCGTGCGCTCGCCTATCGCGGAACAGTTGGCGCGCCGCATACTCCCCGCCACCACCTTCGTCGCTTCGGCCGGCGTGCGCGCCGGCGAGCGCGATCCGTTCGTCGACGCAGTGCTTGCCGAGGAGGGCCTGTCGCTCGGCGCGCGTCAGCCCAGGACGCTGGAGGAACTGGAAGACGATTATTTCGACCTGATCGTCACGCTGGCGCCGGAAGCGCATCATGCGGCCCTCGAGCTCACCCGATCGCTGGCCGTCGAGGTCGAATACTGGCCTATGCCCGACCCGACCGACACCGGCGGCACGCGCGAGCACATCATGGCCGCGTATCGCGACGTGCGCGAGCGGCTGAAACGGCGCATCGACAGGCGTTTTGCGGCGCCGGAGGCTGAAAGCACCTCGGATTAGGGATGTTCACAAGCGGCCGATTATCATATAGGTTCCGCGCAAATTCCGGTTGGAGTCGGATGACTTCGGGTCTATTCGATCTGAAGTTTGAATCCGGCCCCAGATCAAGAGTAGTGCATGATGTCGTCCGAAAGCCGCTTCACACTTTTCGGCATCATGCTCTAGGCGCCGGAACGCCCATCCAAGCAAAGGTATCGAATGCCGAAGGAAGAAGTCCTCGAGTTTCCAGGTGTGGTCACCGAACTGCTGCCCAATGCGATGTTCCGCGTGAAACTCGAAAACGAACACGAAATCATCGCCCATACGGCCGGCCGCATGCGCAAGAACCGTATCCGCGTGCTGACCGGCGACAAGGTCCTGGTCGAGATGACCCCTTACGACCTGACCAAGGGCCGCATCACCTATCGTTTCAAGTAACAGCCCGGCGCGAAGCGCGATGAGCATTCCGCAGAAGCTGGTGCTTGCCTCGGGTTCGCCGCGCCGCATCGAACTCTTGCAGCAGGCCGGCATCGAGCCGGACCGGGTGCTGCCCGCCGACGTCGACGAGACGCCGCTGCGCGCAGAGCATCCGCGCTCGCTGGCCAAGCGCCTCTGCAAGGACAAGGCCGAGAAGGCGCTGGCCTCGCTGAAGAGCGAGGAGGACTATGCGCCCGCCTTCATCCTCGCCGCCGACACGGTGGTGGCGGTCGGGCGGCGTATCCTGCCCAAGGCCGAGACGATCGACGACGCCATCAATTGCCTCGGCCTGCTTTCCGGCCGCTCGCACCGGGTCTATTCCGGCATCTGTCTGATCACGCCGGGCGGCAAGCTGCGCCAGCGGCTGGTGGAGACCAGGGTGCGCTTCAAGCGGCTGCCGCGCGAGGAGATCGACGCCTATGTCGCCTCCGGCGAATGGCGTGGCAAGGCCGGCGGCTACGCAGTGCAGGGCCTGGCCGGCTCCTTCGTCGTCAAGCTGGTCGGCTCCTACACCAACGTGGTCGGCCTGCCGCTTTATGAAAGTGTCGCGCTGCTTTCAGGCGAGGGTTTCAAGACGCATCAGAACTGGCACACCGCGCGCTCATGAGCCTGGACGACAAGGTGACGCCGTTGAGGCCGAAGCGACCCTGCCCCGAATGCGGGAAGCCTTCCTCACGCGAGCACTATCCGTTCTGCTCCGCGCGCTGCAAGGACATCGACCTCAATCGCTGGCTGAAGGGCGCTTATGTCATTCCGGATCGCGACGACAAGGAAGACGAGGACAACCCGAAGCCGGGCCCGGCGCCCAGGGACGAGGGTTGAGCGAGGGCGGCACGCCGCCGTTTCATCACGATTGTTCCGCCTCGGCGAAATCACCCCTCAAGCGCTTGTTTTCACGCAATTCCGCAGCGGAAAACCGCCACGCACTTTTCCTGGAATTGCTCTGGACAGGCCGGATTCCCGTGCTATAACCCACGCGCTTTCAAGGGGCGCCGACTGACGCTCTTGAAGCCCGGCGAACGGTCCCGTTAGCCGGCACAGAGGCCCAGATAGCTCAGTTGGTAGAGCAGCGGACTGAAAATCCGCGTGTCGGTGGTTCGAATCCGCCTCTGGGCACCATTGCCTTTTGGTCCGTTCCGGACACATAGGTTACGGTTTATGCCGGAGACATGGGTAACACTTTTTGGCCTGAAGGGGTTTTGGAGTGGTTCGAGCCTGCATGTGTCATCGTCGAATATCCCAAATCATAGTCCATGAAGCTGGTCAGCCAGATGTGGTCCTGGACCTGTTTGATGCCAACGGTCTGGCCGGCAAAGACAATGCTGAGGTTGATCTTCCTGTAATTGTAGCAGATGCGGCCGCATGTGGTGACGGTGACGGCCTTGTCGTGAAACGGATAGTCGAGATCGGGCAAGCCGGCATAGGAACGCGTCGAAGGTCGATAGCGCTCGGCGGGACAGTCCATGCCGAGCGCCTGATGCGGGCGTTCTGAATTGAACTCGTCGATGAAGTCGTCGAACCTGACCTGCTGCTGAAGGAAATTGGCGCCAGCCGGTTTGGTGGTCTCCTTCTTCAGGGTGAGGTGCATACGCTCATGGCGCCCGTTCAGCTGCGGGCAGCCCGGCTTGATGCGCTCGATGTCGATGCCCAAGCGCAGCCACCAGACCGACAACTTGTGGTCGACAGCGCCTCGCAGGCGATGAGATAGCGGCTGGCAAAGTCGGTGATCGTCAGCGGATAGCAATAGCGCATCAGGGTGAATCGCATTAGCGGATACTCATGTCGGGAGATTTACATGACGTTCCACGGGCGTACATAGCCGTCTATGCAATTGCCATCGGCCGCGCCGAGGTTCATGGTTAACGCGGTCCGGGACTACCCATCTACCCCCGACCTTTGCCCGGCGACTTTCCACACTTCCCCTGAAGCCAGACAGCTCTCTTCAAGGACAGGGTGTCCAGCCGTTGCGCTGCTCGGGTGTCACTGCATGGTTGGTGAACTGCAGGTTCCGATCGTCCCGGCCGGCGCCGCGGCACTCGTGGCAATAGATGATCCTAAGCAGATACCAGTGCAGGCAGCGCTGATCCGGCCCGAACCGCTTGACCAGTTCAGCGACGTCGAGCGCCGCCCTCCGCCTGCACGTCAGGCAGTCGACCGATAGGCCGGTGCCGGCCGCCAGCTTGCCGCCAAGCGTGCATTCGGAGAAGGGGTATTTGTTCGACATTGGCGATCCTCATGCAATCGAGGTCGCCGCACCACGCAGGAATTTAGTCCTACCCAAGCGAATCTTCAATCCAGTGGCGCCGGTGGGTGGGGTGAACATCTAGCCACATGCCCGTGACGGCGTGCTTCCAACCGTTCATCGTCCTTTCACACGGAAAAATGAGCGGATGCAGGCCGTCGTCGTCCAGAACCGCTATTAGCTCCAGAAGTCAGAGAAATGGCGCGCTGAGGATCATCTCCCACATGTATGCAGCATGCGCCTCACGTGTTATCGAGGCTTTTCAAGCAAATATTAGCGCAAGCTTGCCGAAGCCGCTGATCGCGCCAGAATCATGGAATGGCGAGTGGCGGCATCAAAGTTGGCGACACCGTGGCGATCACGGCAACCGTGCGCAAGCGCGTCACAGAGGACAGGGTGAGCGTGCTGATCCCTACCTATAGCCAACCACATTCGATCGTCGACAAAACGCCAGGCATCAGTAGCGGCCAGAAAATCGAGCTGACCGGGGAAGTCATCCGCGTGGATGAGGATACGGTGACAGTCGGCGGTCGGGATCTCGGCATCACGGTCAAGCGCAGCGCAGTGCGGCTCGTGACCAGCCATGTCGCGCCGAAACGGACGAAGGCTTGAGGGGATTCACAGATTCCCGATTTGGATCTGTGTTGCTCGGAATGGAACGGGCATTCGATGACATCGCTGCACCCTGAGCGCCCCGCCAGAGCGTTTCCGGGCTCGCTATGGCGCCTTTGGCCCTGCGCCTGGCTGAAAGCCTCGCCGCCGGTCTCGCAATGGGCATCGGCTTCGCGATCGTCCACGCCGTCGCCGACTGAATATTAGCGATTTCTTGTGTAAAGCCTCCGACAGGAGCATAATGCCTGCGCTACGAGGAGCTTTTGAGGGAGAGTTCCATGCGACCGATCCTTGTGATCGTCGCCACTATCGCCGCGATCTTCGTCTGGGACGCCTTGGCTAACAAGAGCGCATACCGGATTGCTCTGATTACGAACCTCGAACAGGCAGAGAACTTTCCAGGCCTTGTAAAAGTCTCTTGGAACTAACCCTTGGGGACACTTGCCTTAGCGGCCTCTAGACCTCTAACCTTTCAACTGGGGACGAGGGTCGGGCATATGTCACCACGAACGAAGCTAAGGTTGGCTGCACTGTTTGCGGTTCTCGCCGGTGCCTTCGCCTGGCAAAGGTTGTCGACGCCGCACCTTCCGCCGGTGCCGTCGGGAGCGATACAACGCTCTTGTGAAGCGGTTTTGAAGTGCCAACAAATGCTTTCATGCGAGGACGCGGTCTGGCATCTCCACAATTGCGCATGGGGCAAGACCTTGGACGGCGATGGCAACGGGATCGCTTGCGAGACGATCTGCCGGATCCAGTCTTAGACCGAAGAGGCCGCTGCACATGGGCGGGGGAAGGCTCTACGGATTAGATGCTCTACGCGGAGTCGCGGCTTTAGCCGTGGCCACCTTCCATTTGGTATCGACCTACAACCTCCCGCCCGTTCCCATTGGTTATTCGGTGGCCGTCGACCTATTCTTCATCGTGTCCGGCTTCGTCATGACTAGGACCTATGAGGATCGCTTGCGGGACGGGCTTACGACCCTGGGCTTCATCGGGCTACGATATCGCCGGCTGTTCCTTCCGCTTGCCGTCGGCTCGACGATTGGTTTCGTCTTGACGGCTGCCGTCCGTGGCCTGTCTATTCCAATGACGACGGCCTACCTGCTGATCCTGTTATTTCTGCCGTCCGGCGGTCCATATGCGTTCGCCTTGAACGTCCCGGCGTGGTCGTTGTTTGTGGAAATCATCGCCAATGCTCTTCATGGCTGGATCTTCGCGAGATTGGCCAATGCTCGGCTTCTCACGCTCATGGGGCTGTGCGGCCTTCTTGCCGCCGTCAGCGCTGAACGGCAGATGTATTGGGGGGCCGATATCGTGGCGAACCTTTGGCTGATCCCGCGCGAGCTGACCTGCTACCTCGTCGGCATCTGGATATTCCGCCGGCACGGCGATGCGCCGCTCGGACAACATCCCGTTGTAGCGGTGGGCGCCCTAGCGATCCTGCTCAGCTTTGCCTCGACCAATACCGCATGGGAGATCGTAGCATTGGTCGCCTGCCCCTTCATCGTTCGGGCGTCCCTCTGCTTGCCGCGCACACAATGGGCCACTTGGGCGGGCGCACTATCCTATCCGCTCTATGCCACGCACTTTCCGGTCATACTCGTCTCCTTTTGGGCCGGCTTCCATCCTGCTGCTGGTGCCGCCCTGGTAGCCACGGTCTCGATCGCAGTGACGCTGGTCTTCGAAGTCCGACGCCAGCCCCAAACAACGAGCCAAGCGCTTTCCAGCTAAACGGATGACCTTGAGAAGGCCGCGATCGGCGGAGTGAAGCCGGCATCGCTGCCGCAGGGGGTGTAGCCCTTGATCACCCGCACCTCGTCCAGATAGCCGTTCAAACCGGCGAAGCCTGGAAAGTCGGGGATCAGACCGAGACCCCTGCGGGAACCGCTCCCAGAATGATTTTGCATGGCCGTTGCGATCGTTGCCGAAGCCTGCATCACCCCATTGATATAAGTTCGAACCTTGTTACTGGAGTCCTTGTCCGCGCAGACATGATACCAACGATTTGGCGCCGGCGCCCATGCTGACTGTACGTCGGTGTTGCCGGCGCTGGTGGCATAGCGGAAACGAAGATTGCCGCCGGTCAAATAGAAGAACCAGGACGGCGAGGCGGCACCCCATTGGCCTCCGATAGAACCCACGGTCGCGCCCGATGTGGCAAACCGCACCCGGCCTCGAAGCAGAATGGGCCAGAGCCGAAATCGAAGTCATTGGGCCTCGGTGAGGTCTGCTGACAATAGACCTCATCGCCTGAGCCGTCGAAAAGACAGGACGACGAACCGTATTTGGCCTGAGCTGTGCTGATTTTTGCATTCGAGTCGCCGCCGTTCATGGTCATCGTGTTGGCGGAATTGCTCTCGTCGGTTGTCGTGGTCGAGTTGTTGGCGCCTTCAAAGCCGAGCAGCAGCTTGACGGCCGAAAACGGAATTTACGGCGGGCAAGAAGCAGCCGACATCTAACGCAAGAGGAATTGGCCGAGCGATCAGGGCTGAGCGCGCGCTACATTGGAGCGATTGAACGCGCTAGTGTATCGACCAGTGTCACGGTTCTCGGCGGCATTGCGGACGCGCTCGGGGTCGAGCCAGAAGCCCTGATCCGCACGTCGAAGAAGGGGCGCTGAGGTAAGGCGTGCGGATAGCCGCATGCGAACGCGGCTTCAACCAACACGGTAGCGAGTGGGCGGCGGTGCGTCGGCTTCGGGCGCGTCTACGTTAGTCGAAGATGGAGATGTGCGATCCGCCAGGACTTCGGAGGGCGCTGTCGGCGGCAATCTTTCGTACCGGCACGGATTCGCCAGTAAGCAGAGATTCGTGGATCTGAAGGTCCTGGCTATGGAGAAGAGTGGCATCGGCCGGCACCCGGTCACCCTCCGCGAACACGACAACATCCCCCGCACGACCTCGCGCCCGGGGGTGCGCCTGCGCTCGCCGTTGCGGATGACGAGCGCTCGGGGACTTGTGAGTGCAGCGCTTCGAGGACACGCTCCGCGCGTGTCTCTTGTATTATCGTGATGCCGATCGACATTGTCGCAAAGGCAAGCAGGATCAGCGCCTCCTCCCGATTGCCCAGAAGCAGATAGACCACGCCTCCGCGAAGCTGAAGGGCAAGCATCGGCCCCCAGAAGGACCTCGATTGCGATCCTGAGCGGCGTGCGCCGTCCGGTTCTGGGCAACTCGTTCGGACCCTTGGCGATAAGCCTGGCACGCGCTTCCGTCTCGCCGAGGCCACGCAGGCTTTCCGCGATTGCCGAGACGCCTGCCACGCCTTGCGTTTTTCCGGGACTGGGGGCTGTCGTCATCCGCTGCATCTGATCGTGCTGGACAGCAAGTGCCCGCAGTATTCATCCGATGATCGCGGCGCGACCTCGATCATCAGCGCGCAAAGCTTCGGGAACTCGATCCTTGGAATTGCTCCAGGTGAGACCAGCCCGAACAGGTTCAGTGTGACACGAACACCGGCAACGAGAACTGCTGGAGCAGGGATTTTGTCATGCCGCCGAATACTGCCTCGCGGAATCGCGAATGACTGTATGCCCCGGCCACGATCAAATCCGCTTCTTCGAGCGCAGGAGAGGCAAACAGCGCCTCGATTGGCGTCAGGTCGCCGGCATTAGACCACTTGTCGATGTCGACCTTGATGCCATGGGCGAGCAGATGCTCGCCAAGCATCTCGACGTCCGCGTCTTCCCTGTCGGCCGGTGGATCGAACGCGAACACCGTCACTTTCCGCGCGCGGGCAAGGATCGGCAGGGCATCGTGCACCACGCGCGTGGCCTGTGCGCTGGGCGACCACGCCATCACGACCTCCTTGCCGACAGGCCGGGGCTTCCAGCCCTGAGGCAACATGATCATCGGTACCCCCGCGGACATCAGGACCTGCTCCGGCACCCCGGCGAGGACTCTACCCGAGGCTTCCGGGTTGGGCTGCGTCGCGATCACCAAATCCGCATAGCGCGCATAGAAATCCTTCCATCCCGTCGTAGCCCGATCCGCGATCTTGAAGCGCACCTGCACGCCTGCGCCATCGGCGCTGGCATGAAACGTCTCTACGAGCGATTTCGCACGCTCCGCCCACTCGCCGTCGAAGGCCGCGGCCGCATCGACGTCGACACCCGTCAGCCTTGCGCCGTAATCCTGAGCCAGCGACAGGGCAAAGCCCATTCGCGCGTTGTTGTCGGTGGAACCATCGAGAAAGACCAGAATATCCTTGTAGCTCATCACTCACTCCCGCGGCTTTGGCTGTTTCAGCAAGCATTCTCATCGCCACCCAACAGCCAGACACCCGGAAGCGCCTTGAGTTGGATCAAACCACCGCATCGAACAGCCCGTCATCACTACCGAAAGTTTCGAGATCGGCGAGCTAGTCCGGCACTTCCTTTTCGCCCTCGATGCCTTCCCGTCCTCGGACGACGCGCTGCCCGAGCGCGGGCCCGCGTGTCGCTGTGACCACGGTAGACCGTCCATCGGGCTGGCCGTCCTTGTGATAGATGATGACGACCCAGTCGGATGTCTTGTCGAGTTGGTGCGCGAGTTGGGTGTTTGAAAACAAAGCGGTAAAATGCCATTCGCCATGGCGGGCGTGCAGGATGGGCAGCCAGGCTTCCCCCGTGGGATTGAGGCGTTTCGGCGCAATCTTGCGCAGTTCTCCCGCGGCGGCGCGCTCACGGTACATCCGGTCCACCTGCAGAAGCATGTCGACAGGCGGGCGAACAGCCGTGGTCCCGGGAACGAAGACCGGCCGTCCGAGGCGTTCCGCAATGGCTGCGGCGATCATCCGCCGACGTCGCGGCCCGATGCCTTTCACCGCAACCTTGCCGAACCGAACGGCGTGTTCGAGTTCCTCCAGGCTCTCGAGCTGGCCTTCCTTGGCAAGGCGATCAGCCAGCTTCGCGCCGATGCCTGGAATGCTGCGGAACAGAACCTCCGGCGCAAGGTCTCCCCGCAGCCTGTCCATTTGCGACCAGCGCCCCGTGGTGACCATTTCCGCGATCGCGCCGGCTATACCCGTTCCAATCGCAGGAAGCGCCATCAATCCCTCGCGGCCCTCTTGTGAGAGAATCTCGTCGATCGGCCGGCCGAGCGCCGAGATCACCTCGGCTGCGCTTTCGAAGGCTCTGGCGCGAAATCCATCCTCGCCTTGGCGGGTCAAGAGATCGGCGTAATCACGCAGCCGGCCTGCAATCAGCAAGTTGATGGCCGGCGGGCCTTGGGAAGCGATCTTCATCGCGGGAACGGTCTGAATGCCGGCCTGAACGGTCATCCTGAAGTACCTCGTCGGATGGACAAAGCAATTTACGCGCGAACGAGCGCCGGGTTCATTGATACGCATCAAGGCGCGCCGCGCCTTTTGGCAGGCTTGTTCGATATGTTGCGCGCGAGCGATGCAGGGGTGATTATCGATGACCGATCTGGCGGCAAAGGTCCGCTTCTTGAGCGATCCAGGCTCGTATCCTCATGCCACATCCTCTGTTGCGGCCCGGGAAACGCACATGTCCTGGGTCTTCCTGACCGACGACCGCGTTTACAAGCTGAAAAAGCCGGTGCGATACCCCTTTCTCGATTTCGGCACGCTCGCCAGGCGCCGGTTCTTCTGCGAGGAGGAACTGCGACTGAACAGGCGGCTCGCGGCCGACACCTACTACGCCGTCATCCCGCTGCGATGCACCCAGGCCGGCCACCTCGCCCTTTCGGGGCGAGGACGCGCCGTCGACTGGCTGGTCGAAATGAAACGGCTACCCGAGGCCGACTTGCTGGATGTCAGGCTTCGTGAAGGCCTCGTGACCGAGGTGGACATCCGCAAGGCAGGCGAATTGATGGTCGGCTTCTATTCCCTCGCCCCGCCGGAGATCGAAGACGGCAGTCTCTATCTGGAAAGCCTCGTCAGAGAGCACACAGTCAATCGAGCCATCCTGGGTCAGCCGACGCTCGGCGTCTCGGATGCCGCCCTGCCCGTGCTTGAAGCCGCCGACGCACGCTTTGCGCAGTTGATCCCGAACATCAAGGCTCGCATCGAGGCGGGCCGCATTGTCGAAGGGCATGGCGACCTGCGGCCCGAGCACGTGTACATCGGCACCCCGACGCAGGTCATAGACTGCCTCGAATTCGATCGGTCACTGCGCATCGTCGATCCCTATGACGAGATCAACTATCTCGGCCTCGAATGTGCGATGCTGGGAGCAGGCTGGGTTCGCCCGGCCCTGCTTGATCTGCTCGAAGCACGCCTGGGCGGACGGCCCGATGATGAAGTCCTGGCTTTTTACGGTGCATTCCGGATGTTGCTTCGGGCACGGCTTTGCCTGGCGCATCTGCTCGACCGGGTCGTGCGTGAACCCGGCAAGTGGCCGCGCATGGCGCTCTCCTATATCGCCGCCGCGAAGGAAGAGCTCAGTTCTCCATTCCAGCCAGTTGGGAAATCGAGCCATTCGCATGCAAACGCTTGATCGCCTCCGCGATCAGCGGCGCGGTTGACAGGATCTGCAGCTTTGCCGCGCGTCCGGGCGCCACTCTCGATACCGATGCCACGCTGTCGGTGACCACGACGCGGCCGATGGCGGGCTCGGTGAACAGGGCTTCCGCTCCTTTGCTGAACAGACCGTGGGTGGCTATGGCGTGAACGTCCTTGGCGCCGCGTTCCCGGCAGGCATGGGCGGCGCGGATCATCGTACCTCCGGTGCTGATCATATCGTCGATGAGAAAGACGACCCTTCCATCCACCTCGCCTGCAAAAAGATCGCCCGATACGACGCCTCGGCTTCGACGCTTCTCCATGAAGCCGAATCCGATTTCGTTGCCGATTGTCGCCTCGCATCTTTCCTTCAGCAACTGCGCACGCTTTACGCCGCCGCCATCAGGAGAAAACACCACAATGGGGTCAGCGCCGGCCAGTTCGCCAAGAACGGGCCCGAACAGGCCTCCGGCATCGAGATGAAGCGTTCGGCAACGGAAAGCGTTTTGAAACGCCGCGAAATTATGGACGTCGAGCGTCACAAGGCAATCGGTGCCCACCGCTTCGAACAGCTGCGCGACATAGCGCGTGTTCACGGGGTCTCGGGCCTTGGTCTGCCGATCCTTGCGCGCGTAGGAAAGATAAGGGGCGATTGCAGTTACGCGCGCCGCGCCGTTCTCCCGACATGTGGCGATGAAAAAGAGAAGCTTAAGCAGCTTATCATTGGCCGAGACACCCTGTTCGCCTGCGAGGCTATGCAGGATGTAAACATCCTCGCCGCGCACGCTTACGAGGGGCCTCGCCTTGTGCTCGCCATCCTCGAAATCGCGCTCCTCATGGGGGTCGAGATCGACATCCAGGGCCTTCGCGACATGCCCGCCCAGCCGGTTGGTTTCTCTCAAGGCAAACAAACGCATGGTCATCTCACCAGTGCAGGACAGAAATGTCGCAACGTTGCAGGTTTGGCCCGTGCGGCAGCGGTGGCGTTGATTGCCGTCAATACCGTCCAGATTTCGCAATCGCGCAAGCGCTTATGTTGTCAGATACAGCCGCGGTATCGGCGCCATCGAGGTAACTCTGGCAAGCCAGGCATGCTGGTTCAATCTGGTCTTTCGGCGAATGCGCGCCTTTCAGCGCGCCATAAGAACCGCCAGCCCCGCGTCCTCGATCATGGACTTGGTCACGCCGCCGAAAATCCGTTCGCGCAGCCTGGAATGACCGTAAGCCCCCATAACCATGAGCTCGGCACCGGTGTCGACCGCATGCTGGCGTAGAACGCCGGCGACGGAATGGCCCGAGCTCGGCAGGCGATCCACCGCGACCTTCACGCCATGTCGAGAGAGATAGGCCGCTACATCCGCTCCAGGTTCCGCGCCGTGGTGCCGTTCGTCATCGATCGGGTCGATCATGGCAATACGGACCTCATCGGCGGACGACAGTATGTCGAGCGCCTCCCGCACGGCACGCGAGGCTTCCAGGCTGGCGTCCCAGGCGACAAGGACGCGTTTCGGCTTCAGCGTCGCGCGCGCTCCCTCGGGAACCAGCAATATCGGCTTCCCGGATGAGAAAAGCGCGCCGGCAACGACCTTTTCCTTAAGCAGGTGGCTCGCGAGCATTTCCGGCCCGATAATGGTCAAATCGGCGTAGCGGGCGCGCCGGCCGATAATTTCATCGGCCCAGGACTGCTCCGGGTAATCGCTGCTGAGGTCTGCCGATACGGGGCTTTCCGACAGCATCCTGGATACCGCCGAGTTGCGCTTCTCCAGGACTTGCATTTCGGCCTCGCGTTCGGCGAGCCAGGCCGGCGAAACGACCGCCGCGTATTCTCCGCCTGATGGAGGCGCAGCGACGACCACGACCAGCACGGAGAGATGCGCCTCGATTTCCTCGCACAGACCTGCGGCGAGCCTCAGATCACCGTCTCCGTGATCGGGCCCGGTAACCGTGAGCAATGTCTTGAATGGCATGGCGGCCGCTCCTTGTTCGAGAAAGCTTAACAGAGGACGCAGTCGTAGCGAGCCAGCCGGCACCCTTCCTTGCGCTGAATCAAATTGATCCCCTCTCAGGATTGATCCCTGTCAACGTACGCGCCCTTCGCGCGGCTTAGCCTGACATGGATAGCTGGAGGCGGATCCATGAGATTCTGGACGACGATGTGTCTTTTCGCGCTGACGCTGAACACCGCGGCTGCGCAGCAGATGAGCAATGGACAACAGGAATATCTTAACTCCTGCGCGGTCTGCCACGGCGTGGACGGCAAGGGCGACGGGCCGTTGGGCGATGAACTGCGCAAGCGCCCCTCCGATCTGACGACGCTGACGAAGCGAAATGGCGGCGAGTTTCCGTACTGGCGAGTGTATGCCACGATCGACGGCCGCGGTCTTGTCCCGGCGCATGGCGAACGCGACATGCCTGTCTGGGGCAATCAGTTCCTGCCTGAGGACGTGAAGCGTTATGGCCCCTATGGTGGGCAGGCCGTGACCACGGAACGCATCCAAAACCTCACCGGTTACCTCCAGACGCTTCAGCGCTAGCAAGTCCGGCGCGACTTCAGCGGCGAGGCGGGAGCAATGATGCAACCAAAGCCAAGGGAAGACGCAATGATCGCCGAGAATCAGGATGTCGCGGTCGAGATGTTGAAGGATCCCGCCAGCTATGGCGAGGCAGGCCCCGTCGAGACGATCGAAACGCACATTTCCCGGATCTTCCTTGTCGGGGGACGCGCGTTCAAGATGAAGCGGGCGGTCAAGCTGCCCTATGTCGATTTTTCGACGCCAGCGTTGCGGCTCGCCGCGTGCGAGAGGGAAGTGGGGTTGAACTCCAGGACGGCGCCCGGCCTCTATCTCGATGTTCACCGCATCACGCGCTCGGGAGATCGGCTTGTCATGGACGGGTCGGGGGAACTGGTCGACGCTGCAATCGAGATGGTCCGCTTCGATCAGTCCAAGCTTCTCGACCGCATGGCCGCCGCGGGAACGTTGACACCCGCGCTGATGACGGGCGTGGCGCGCATGATCGCGCAATACCACCGCGGCGCCGAAGTGATCCACGCCGCCAGCGGGTCGGCGAATATCGGCGGTGTTCTTGAGATCAATGCGGCCGGATTCGCGACGAGCCATGTGTTCGACGGAAAGGAAATCGAAACACTCGCCGCGGCGTTTCGCGCCGCCCTCGCCCGCCATGCCAGCCTGCTTGACCGGCGCGAGGCGGCAGGCCGGGTCCGCCTGTGCCACGGCGACCTGCATCTGCGCAACATCTGCGTTTTCGAGGGCGAGCCTCGCCTGTTCGATTGCATCGAGTTCAATGATCAGATCGCCACCGTCGATGTCCTTTATGATCTCGCATTCCTGCTGATGGATCTTTGGCATCGCGGTTTCCCGCAATTCGCCAATCTGGTGATGAATCGCTATCTCGACGACGCCGATGACGAAGACGGCTTCATTCTCCTGCCTTTCTTCATGGCGGTGCGGGCTGCGGTGCGCGCCCACGTGACCGCGACGCAGGTCGAGGAAGGCAGCCGGGACTCCGCGAAGCTGATCGCCGAAGCGCGGTCCTATCTCCAGCTCGCGCAAGCGCTGCTGACCGAAACGCCGCCCCGGCTCATCGCAATCGGCGGTTTGAGCGGTACGGGCAAGACGACGGTGGCCGAGGCGCTCGCCCCCCGGATCGGCCCGCCGCCGGGCGCCCGGATCATCGAGAGCGACCGCATCCGCAAGGCCATGCATGGCGTGGCGGCCGAAACGAGGCTGCCCGACAAGGCCTACCGGCCCGGCGTATCGGAGCGCGTCTATCGCCAACTCGCCTGGCTGTCGGAATTGATCCTTGCCGAGGGCGGCTCCGTCGTCGCCGACGCCGTCTTCGACAAGCCTGAGGATCGCGACAGGATCGAGCGAGCGGCGAGCGGAGCAAACGTCCCATTTGCGGGATTTTGGCTGGCGGCAGATCCGTCGGTGCTTTGGCGCCGGGTCAGCGAACGCAAGGGCGGTCCCTCCGATGCGACGGTCGACATCCTGTCGAGGCAATTGCAGCGCGATGCCGGCGCCTTGAGCTGGCGCAAGATCGAGGCGGACCGCAAGGTGGCCGAGATCACAGCCGAGATGCTGGCCTCTTTGGGGGACACCGCATCATTCGCGGTCAGCCTCAGGAAGGCGGGGGGATAAAGGCGACCGGCGCTAGCTGATCTCAAGGGTCGCCATGGACAGGCCCGCCTCGCTGGGGTGGTGGGCTATCGAGAACCCGAACTCCCGGCACATTGTTAGCATCTTTCTGTTTTCGTTGAGGATTATGCCCTCAATGCGGCTGATACGTTCAGCCCTCGCATAGTCGACGACCTGGTTCAGCAGATCCCATCCCAGGCCATGGCCCTGCAGGTCCGACCGCACAAGCAGCGCATATTCGCCGGTTCTGTGATCGGGGTCGCAGGAAATCCGGCCAATTCCCGCCAGCGCTCCCGTGTCCTTTTCAAGCGCGACAAAGGCGATGTCGCGATCGTAGTCGATCTGCGTCAGCCGCTTCAGCATCTGGTCCGGGAAGTTCTTCCGCAGCGACAGGAACCGGAATCTCAGGTCGTCAGGGGAGATCCTTGCCAGGAACGCGGGATAGAGCGCCACGTCCGCCGGCATGATCGGCCGGATGTGAAAGGTCATGCCGTCCGACAGGAAATCGCGGCTCCATCCCGACGGATAGGGTCTTATGGCAAGCGCAGGGTTCGGCGCCGGTTCATCCACCCGTCGCGGGTCGATTTCGATGCGGGCATCGAGCGCGATGACGCCTTCGGCGTCGGCCAGCAACGGATTGATGTCGAGGGAGACCAGGCAAGGAAAGTCGACGATCATTTGCGACAGGCCGTTCAGCGCGGCGATGATCGCGCTACGGTCGGCCGGCTTGCGATCGCGGTAGCCGGCAAGCAGCCGGCCTATCCTGGTCTCGTCGATCGCGTCTCCCGCCAGCACGTCGTCGAGCGGCGGCAGGGCGATCGCGGTGTCGTTCATGACCTCGACCGCCGTGCCGCCTGCGCCAAACAGAATGACCGGGCCGAACATCGGATCCAGGTTCATGCCCAAGATGAGCTCCTGCGCATGCTTGCGCACCACCATGGCTTGCACGCTGTAGCCGTCCGCCTTCACCTCCGGCGACCGCGTACGCAGACGTGTCTCGATCGACCGGGCTGCCTCCGCGGCCTGCTCGGCGGTCGCAATGTCGAGGACCACACCGCCGACATCCGACTTGTGCGAGACCACCTTCGACAGCAGCTTGACGACCACGGCTTCCGAGCTTTCGAGAAGCTCGCCGGCCGCCCGCGCCACTTCGGCGGCGGAACGGGCGACAATAGTTCGCGGCACGGAAATCCCGTAGGCGGCTATCGTCGCTTTTGCTTCCGGCTCCGTCAGCATGCGCCGCCCTTCGGCGGCCACCTTCCGGAAGATGGCTTGCGCCGATGCCTTGCCGTCAGCCTTGTCGCCACCCTGGCTTGAGGGCGTCCGCAGGAGCGCCCGCTGGGCCCGCGACCACTCGCTGAGATATGACGCCGCGATCGCCGCGTCTTCCGGCGTCTCGAAGCTGGCAATGCCTGCTTCCGTCAGCACACGCCGGCCCTCGCGCGCGGTATGCTCGCCGAGCCAGCACGCGAGAAGCGGCTTCCCGCCGATCTCGCCCTCGTCGCCAAGCTCGGCGACCTTCCTGGCCGCGTCCGGCGAAGAACCGAGCCCGGTGGGGCAGTTCATGACCAGGATGACGTCCGTTCCCGGATCCGCCGCCAGGGCTTCGAGCGCCACCCCGTAGCGCTCCGGCGCGGCGTCGCCGACGATGTCAACCGGATTTGCATGCGACCAGGTCGCGGGCAGCACGCGGTCGAGCCGCTCGATCGTGGAAGGCGCAAGTTCAGCCAACTCGCCGCCACGGTCGACGAGCTTGTCGACGGCAAGAACACCGGCCCCGCCGCCGTTGGTGACGATGCCGAGCCGTGCCCGCTCGAGGGGAGCGTGGCGCGCGACCGTCTCGGCGGCATCGAGCAGCTCGGCGAGATCATCCACACGCAGCACCCCCGCCCTGCGCAAGGCGGCGTCCACCACCCTGTCCGCGCCCGAAAGCGCACCGGTGTGCGTCGCCGCCGCCTTGGCCGCCTGTTCGTGCCGGCCGGGCTTGATCACGATGACCGGCTTGAGGCGCGCCGCCGCCCGCGCGGCAGACATGAACTTGCGCGGATTGGGTATGGTTTCGAGATACATCACGATGGCACGCGTGTGAAAATCGCCCGCCAGCATGTCGAGGCAGTCGCCGACGTCGACGTCCGCCATGTCGCCGAGGGAGATGATCCGGGAAAAGCCGACATTGTTCTGGGCCGCCCAGTCGATCAGCGACGTGGCTATCGCGCCGGATTGCGAGATTAGCGCAATGTTCCCGGGCCTCGCCGCCATATGGGCGAAACTGGCGTTGAGCTTCGCCGGGGGGACCATCAGCCCTACCGTGTTCGGTCCAATGATGCGCATGAGCGAAGGCCTGGCCGCATCGAGCATCGCCTGGCGCAGACCGTTCCGGTGATTGAGCCCTGCGGTGATGACGACGGCAGCTCTTGTGCCCTTCTCGCCGAGTTCCCGCACGATGTCGGGAACGGTGTCGGGAGGGGTCACGATCACGGCCAGGTCGGGAACGCCCGGCAGATCTGTAACCCTGCCGTAGCAGGGGCGCCCGGCCACCTCGGAATATTTGGGATTGACCGGCCAGATCTCTCCCTCGAAGCCGCCGCCGACGATGTTGCCGAAGACAACGCGACCGACCGAACCAACGCGCTCTGTCGCGCCGACGACAACGATGGATTTCGGCGAGATCGCGTATTCAAGATTTCGAATTGTCATTCTGGAAGACTCCTTGCCGCCACATTCACCGAAGGCGGCGGGCATTCATTGCGCTGGATCAAAGCGTCATCCGGGCCTTGGGACTAGCTACAGCGACACAGTCCTGCTGGCGGAGATCGCCCTCGAAGGAGAATCCGATGAGCTATTATTTCAGCAAAAACCTCGACATGCCGTTCGCCGCGGCGATCGAACACGTCACCAAGAAACTTGCCGGCAAGGGCTTCGGCATCCTGACCAGGATCGATGTCCAGCACACGATGAAGGTCAAGCTCGGCGTCGACTTCAAGCCATACATGATCCTCGGCGCCTGCAATCCGCATTTCGCATGGCGCGCGCTGCAGACCGAGGACAAGATCGGCGCCATGCTGCCTTGCAACGTGGTTGTGACCGAGACCGCTCCCGGACAGGTCGAGGTCGCGGCTGTCGATCCTGTGGCGTCGATGGGAGCCATCGACAACCCGCAGCTTGCCGCGACGGCGAAGGACGTCCAGCTGCTGCTGCGGGAGATGATCGACGAACTTTGACGGCCGCCATGAACGAAACCTTGGTGCGGCGGGCGTTGCTGAGCGTGGCCGTTCCCGGTCTGGCGGGCGGGCTGGGCGCCTGGTGGAGTGGCATCGGCATCATCTCGCGGCGCCGGCGCTCTCGGGCGCGGCGATGATCGCGGCCGCCATGGGACATATAACCCCGGTGGCGGGAGCAGTGCTTCAGGAGGGTATAGACGTCGCCGTTATCCTCAACGCACTGCGGGCCCTTGGCGACGGGTGTCCCGAACACAGTCAAACCGGGAGGATTGAAAGATCATGACGCAAGCGAAACTGGTGGTTTGCACCAAATGCGGCGTGGTCAACCGCCTGCCGCCGAACCGAAACGGTGCCGAAGCGCAATGCGGAAAGTGTGGCGTACGACTGTTTTCAGGATCCCCCAGGACATCGACGCTGCGAACTTCGACCGTCAGATCGGCCGCGGCAGCCTGCCCGTGCTCGTCGACGTCTGGGCTCCCTGGTGCGGTCCCTGCAAGATGATGGCGCCGGCCTATGAAGCGGCCGCCAAGGCGCTCGAGCCTCATATTCGGCTGCTCAAGCTCAATTCCGACAAGGAGCAGACCGTCGCGGCGAGGTTGGGCATCCGCGGCATTCCAACCATGATCCTGTTTCACCACCAGCGGGAAATCGCGCGCATCTCAGGGGCGATGAGCGCCAGCCAGATCATCGGCTGGGTTCGCGGCCATGTGCCGACAGCAGCCAGTTGAGCCTCCCGCCGAACCAGAACCCGTTTGACCTTGATCAAGGTCCCGTCCGATCGCCGCGGTAGGAAGGGGTGAAAGGAGTTTTCCATGACCAGCTTGCACGACCTTACCCCTAAATTCAGGACCATCCGCCTGCTTCTGGCGCGCGAAAAAGGCCATCCGGAGGGTGACCGCGAGGAAGGCTATGACGTGCTGGCGCCGCTCACCGATGAAGGACGGCTGGACGCGGAGGAGTGGAAATCGCACAAGGGCGTCTGCCGTGTTCGGCGTTTCCGCACCGGCGAGGAGGATTTGGTCGGGCGCTTGCGGCGCAAGCCGGGCGGCCAGTGGTACTTCGACTACGCCGAGGGCGATCGTGACGACGAGATCGGCTTTCATCTCGGCGAGGAGCGGTTCGTCACCGGCGAGTATGTCTCGATCAAGCGCAACGGGACCATGCACACCTACCAGGTGGCCAGGGTCGAGCAACCGTAGCTGGCCAGCCCGCAGGTAGACAGAGGGAGCCATGCCACGCCGCGTCCTCATTCTCATCGGCCATCCCGATCCGTCTCCGGACCGCCTCTGCCGGGCCTTGGCCTCGGCATATGCCGAAGCGGCGGAGCGGGCGGGCCATAGCGTGTGCAAGATCGACCTGGCCTTGCTGGACTTTCCGATGCTTCGGACAATGCAGGAGTTCGAGCATGGGGAGATTCCAAGCAGCCTCGGGGAAGCGGCCGAGGCAGTCGTCTGGGCGGAGCATTTCGTCTTTGTCTTCCCGCTTTGGCTGGGCACCGTGCCGGCCATGCTCAAAGCCTTCCTGGAGCAGGTGATGCGGCCCGGTACGGCGTTCGCCTATCCGGCCAAAGGCAAGGGGTTCGCCAAATCCTTGCTGCGCGGCCGCTCCGCCCGCCTTGTCGTGACAATGGGAATGCCCGCCGCCGTTTACCGGATATGGTTCTTCAGCCACGGGATTGCCGGCGTGCGGCGCGGCATCCTCAATTTTGTCGGCATCAGGCCGGTGCGGGAAACATTGTTCGGTATGGTCGACACAGCCAGCGACACCAGGCGGGCGAACTGGCTAAAGCAGATGCGGCGGCTGGGCGAACGCGCGGTTTAGAGCGTTTCACCGTTCCACGGGACTGCAACCGGTCTCTCTCTGCCTTGGTGCACTCCGGGCGGAGGGCTACGGCGAAACCGTCGAGCCCGACCGTTACACACTTTTCCCGAAATTGCCCCGGCACCGTCACGGTTTGAGGACGGCGGCGCCAGTCAGCCTGCCCGTGCGCAGATCATCCAGGGCCTGGTTTGCCTGCTCCAGCGGATACAGTTTTGTGTGCGTGCGCACCTGGGCGCGCCTTGCTATCGGAAAGAACTCCTCCGCGTCACGACGGGTGAGGTTCGCGACCGACACCAATTCCCTTTCTTGCCAGAGAAGCTTGTAAGGCATCGATGGAATGTCGCTCATGTGGATGCCGCCGCAGACCACCCGCCCGCCCTTGCGGACAGCCCGCAACGCCGCCGGCACCAGCTCGCCGACGGGTGCGAATATGATCGCGGCATCAAGCTCGGCCGGGGGCAATTCGTCGGATGCCCCTGCCCAGGCGGCGCCCAATGAGCGCGCGAATTCCTGCGCCTGAATGTCACCGCGCCGCGTGAACGCATAGATTTCACGACCCTGCCAGATCGCGACCTGGGTGATGATATGCGCGGCGGCGCCGAAGCCATAGATGCCCAGTCTGCGGCCATCGCCGGCCTTCTTGAGGCAACGCCAGCCGATCAGACCCGCGCACAGGAGCGGCGCCAACGACACCGGATCCGCGTCGGCATCGAGCTCGAAGGCGAAACGCTCATCGGCAACGACATGACTGGCGAAGCCGCCGTCGCGCGTATAGCCGGTGAAAAGCGGCTCGTCGCACAGGTTTTCGGCGCCGGCGCTGCAATAGGGACAATGTCCGCAAGTGTGCCCCAGCCATGGGACGCCTACCCTGTGCCCAAGTCGGGACCGTGACACGCCTTCGCCGACAAGATCGACGATGCCGACGATTTCGTGACCTGGCACGAGCGGCAGCTTCGGCCGTGGCAAGTCACCATCGACGACGTGCAGATCGGTACGGCATACCGCGCATGCTTCCACCTTGAGCCTGATCTCACCCGTTCCCGGCAGAGGATCGGGACGGTCAATGAGGTTCAAGAGCGTACCGGGCTTTTCCAGCACCATTGCTTTCATCACGTTCCCCGTTCTCGGACGCAAACAGACCCGCTTTCATTCCACAACGGGAATGGAAATGCGCCTGACTGGCCCTCGTTCCTGTCGCGGGCGGCTGACCTTGACCTGGAACAGCCGTGCGTGACCATGGCTCACCGGAACATGCTTCAGCGCATGAAACAGCTCGAGACAAAGGCTCGCGGCGGCAAGATAGGCGAGACTCAGTATCCCAGCCCAGATTTCAATCATGTCGGAGGTCATGGCCAGGATTCCCTGATTGATTCCGGCCAGATGATTGCCGGGCCGGATCATGTCGGCCTTGATCGGGGTCAATCGCATGGCTTGGACCAGGAGGCGCTTGGACCAGGAGGCTCCCTCGCCGCGGCCGCCCCGTTCGGCTGATTTCGGTCGCTCTAAGTAGTTTCCCCTAGGGAGATAACCGAATTTCGGCATGGCCGGTTTTGCGCGATTGCTGTCGTCAGGAATTCACAGGGAACACCGCCATGTACGCTCAAGCAGCCGCCAAGATCGAACTGCCGTCGTATCTCCCTCACCAGAGCCACGCGCCCGTCTTCGACGGGCCAGCAACGCCGGTCAGCTTCTTCTCGGCTGGCGCCGAAATCTACGCCCAGGGCGAGAAGGCTGGCGCCCTTTACCAGGTCGAATTCGGAGCGGTCCGCATCTACCGTCTGCTCGCCGATGGCCGCCGGCAGATAAGCGCATTCCATCTGGCGGGCGAGACCTTCGGTTTCGAGGCCGATGCCACGCACCACTTCTTCGCCGAGGCGATCAACGCTACCGGCGTCCGCGTCTTTCGCGCTCCATCTGGTACGGACATGTCCCGCCAGATCCTGCCTCTCGCACTCAAGGGCCTGACCCGGGCGCAGGAGCATCTCCTTGTGCTCGGCCGCCAGAATGCCATCGAGCGCGTCGCGGCGTTCCTCGTCGAAATGTCGGAGCGTCAGGGCGGGTTGCGGCAGGTGGAACTGCCGATGTCGCGGAACGACATCGGCGACTATCTCGGCCTCACTATCGAAACCGTGTCGCGGGTCTTCACCCGCTTGAAGGAGAAGGGCATGATTCGCCTTCTCAGCCTGCGCAGCATCGAGATCCTGAAGCGCGACACGCTGCTGGCAATGGGAGAGTGAGAGGCACGGTCCTCCGCTCGTCAATCCTTGAAGGGACGACAATGACCAAGAGCACGCTTACCACCCACACCGGATTTCGCTTCGAAGTGCGTCGCGCACGCCCCGAGGATGAGCCGACCGTGGCCGAATTTTTCACCCATGTGACGCCGGAGGACTTGCGCTTCCGCTTCCTCGGGGCCGTGAAGGAAGTTTCGCATGAGCGGCTGGTGGCTATGACCCGCTCCGACGATCCGCACGTCCATAATTTTCTTGCCTTCTCGACCGACGGGATGCTGATCGCGGTGGCGACCCTCGCCGCCGACCCGGCCGACCGCCGTGGCGAAGTCGCCATCTGCATCCGTGCGGATCGAAAGCATCTGGGCGTCAGCTGGGAATTGCTCGGCTATATAGCGCGCTACGCCGACGATCATGGCATCGAGACGATCGAGTCGATCGAGAGCCGCGAGAACCGCGCGGCAATCGAACTCGAGCGCGAAATGGGCTTCATCGTCACGACGTATCCCGACGACCCGACGCTCGTCCTGGTTCGTCGAAAGCTCCGCGCCAAGTTGCCGGGTTAAGGCGTGTCGCCTTGTTCTGATGATATCGCCCGCAAGTGCCTCACACTTGCGGGCGATATCATTTAATCTTTGCAGCGAAGTCGAGCAGCTCGGCGGCCACCGCACGTTCCTCGTCAGCGGGAATGACAAGCACGTCGACCAGGGAATTTGGAGCGCTGACCAACTCCTCGCCGCTCGTGTTCAACCCCTTGTCGAGCGCGACGCCCAGCCATCCCGCGGCCTCGCAGATGCTCTGCCGGATCACAGGCGCATGCTCGCCGATGCCCGCGGTGAACACGAGCGTATCGAGCCCGCCTATCGCCGCGGCAAGCGATCCGATCTCTCGCCCGACACGGTAGACGAAAAGATCGACCGCGCGTATCGCCGCCGGATCCTTCGACGCAAGCAGCGTCTGCATGCTCCCGGATATGCCTGATATCCCCAGCAGACCGGAGCGCTCGTAAAGCAGGTCGGCAAGTTCATCGACCGACAGCTTCCGGTCTTGCAGAAGGTGAAGGACGATGCCGGGATCGATCGCTCCGCAACGCGTGCTCATGACGAGGCCGTCAAGCGTCGAGAAGCCCATGGTGGTTGCGTGGCTGACTCCCGCCTTCATCGCGCACAGGCTCGCTCCGCTGCCGAGATGGGCAACGATCGTCCGGCCACCAGCGGCGGCGCCGTAGCGGTTGTGGAGCTCGCTGGCGATATGGCTGTAGGAGAGGCCGTGGAACCCGTAGGACACGATACCTTGCTCCGACAGCTCGCGCGGCAGGCCATACAGTCTTGCGAGCTCGGGCCGTGTCGCGTGAAAGGCCGTATCGAAGCAGCCCACCTGGGTGGCGCCGGGCAAAAGGCGGGCGGCCAGGCCGACGAGCTCCAGGTTGATCGCCTGATGAATCGGGGCAAGCGGCTCTAGCCTGCGCAAGGCCTCGAGCGTGCGTTCGTCGAGCAACGTTGCGCTGGTAAACTCCCGACCGCCATGAACTATGCGATGCCCGACCCGGCGCACCCGGTTCAAGACGCCGCGGTCCCCCAGGTAGGAGATAACGGCCTCGAACGCCTTGCCTATGGAGATCGATTGTCCGCCAAGGCTCCTGTCGAACGGCGGTGTGGTTGCCGTGGGCGCGACGTGGAGCCGGGGCCGCTCGCCGATCGACGAAACGCTGCCACGCACCAGCAGATGAAGTTCGTCGTGCCCATGGAAGGCGGCGAACTTCAGGCTTGACGAACCGCCATTGAGGACCAGGATTGCATCGGTCATGGCCGACTGGTCCCAGCCCTGGCGGACACGATCCTTCCGGCACGGCGCTTCGTCATCGGCTACCGCTCCCACTGCCAACCGAGTATCTCGGGCATATCCTGGCCGTGCTCGCGGATATAGGCTGCATGCTCGATCAGCTTGCCTTCCATGGCCTGTTTCAGCTGGACGTGCGCGCCGGCCGGCTCGGGAATCCGGTCAAGCACGCCGAGCACCAGATGATAGCGGTCGAGCCCGTTGAGCACGGTCATGTCGAAGGGGGTCGTCGTGGTCCCTTCCTCATTGTAGCCGCGCACGTGGATGTTGTCGTGATTGGTCCTCCGGTAGGTCAAGCGGTGGATGGTCCACGGATAGCCGTGATAGGCGAAGATGACGGGCTTGTCCCTGGTGAACAACGCATCGAACTCGCGATCCGACAGCCCGTGCGGATGATGTTCCTTCGGCTGCAGTGCCATCAGGTCGACGATGTTGACGACACGGACCTTAAGGTCGGGAATGTGGAGTCTCAGGATTTGAACGGCGGCAAGCGTCTCGAGCGTCGGCACGTCGCCGGCGCAGGCCATCACCACATCAGGCTCGGCGCCGCCGTCGGTCGATGCCCATTCCCATATGCCGATGCCGGCGCCGCAGTGGACCTTCGCCTCGTCGATGGTCAGCCACTGCCAGGAATTGGCCTTGCCGGCGACGATGACGTTGATGCGGTTCCATGTCTTAAGCACATGGTCGGTCACGCAAAGCAGGCTGTTGGCGTCCGCCGGCAGATAGACGCGCACGACATCCGCCTTCTTGTTCAGCGCCACGTCGATGAAGCCTGGATCCTGATGGCTGAAACCGTTGTGCTCCTGCTGCCAGACATGGCTGGACAACAGATAGTTCAGCGAAGCGATTGGCCGCCGCCAGGCGAGCTTGCGGCAGGCGTCCAGCCATTTCGCATGCTGGTTGAACATCGAATCGACGATATGCGTGAAGGCCTCGTAGCAGGAGAAGAAGCCATGGCGCCCCGTCAGCAGGTAGCCTTCCAGCCAACCCTGGCACGTATGCTCCGATAGGATTTCCATAACCCTGCCTTCCCGCGCCAGGTGGACGTCCTCGGGAAGGATCTCTTCCATCCAGACGCGCTCCGTCACCTCGAAGACGTCCTGCCACCGGTTCGAGGCCGTCTCGTCGGGCCCGACGATGCGGAAGTTCCGTGCGGCTCGGTTCAACGTGATGACGTCGCGCAGGAAACCGCCCATGACACGGGTCGACTCCGCCTTGACGCAGCCGGGCCGCTCGACCGGGACGGCGTGCCGGTCCAGACCAGGCAATTCGAGAGACCGGCGCAGCAGGCCGCCATTGGCATGCGGATTGGCGCTCATGCGCCTGTCACCGTCCGGCGCGGTGGCGCGGATCGGGGCCACAGGCGCGCCGGCGGCATCGAAAAGCTCCTCGGGCCGGTAGCTTCTCATCCACTCCTCAAGCATCCTCAGATGCTGTGGGTTATCCGCCAGGCCGGAGAGCGGAACCTGGTGGGCGCGCCAGAATCCCTCGGTCTTCAGCCCGTCGACTTCCTTGGGACCGGTCCAGCCCTTCGGGCTTCGCAGCACGATCATCGGCCATTTCGGCCGCGGGTGCGCGGTCTTCGCGCCGCTGCGAGCTGTGTCTTGTATAGCCTTGATGCGATCGAGCGCATCGTCGAGCACGACCGCCATCCGCTCATGCATCAAGGCCGGATCGTCACCCTCGACGAACAGCGGCTCGTAGCCATAGCCGATGAACAGCGCGCGCAACTCTTCCGCGGGGATGCGGCTCAAAATGGTGGGATTGGCGATCTTGTACCCGTTGAGATGGAGGATCGGCAGCACCGCGCCGTCAAGCGCCGGGTTGAGGAACTTGTTGGAATGCCAGGACGTGGCGAGCGGCCCGGTCTCCGCCTCGCCGTCGCCAACGACGCAAGCGACGACAAGATCCGGGTTATCGAAGGCCGCTCCGTAGGCGTGCGAGAGCGCGTAGCCAAGCTCACCGCCTTCGTGAATCGAGCCGGGTACGTCGGGCGCCGCATGGCTTGGGATGCCGCCCGGAAACGAGAACTGGCGGAAGAGCTTCTTCATTCCGACCTCGCCCAACGCAATGTCCGGATTGGTCTCGCTGTAGGTGCCCTCGAGATAGGTGTTTGCCACCATCGCTGGCCCACCATGGCCGGGACCGCAGACATAGATGACATTGGCATCGCGCTGCCTGATGGCGCGGTTGAGATGCGCATAGATAAAGGAGAGACCCGGCGAGGTTCCCAATGTCCGAGCAGCCTTGGCTTGACATGTTCCAGCCGGAGAGGCTCGCGAAGCAGCGGATTGTCGAGCAGGTAGATCTGCCCGATGGTCAAGTAATTTGCGGCACGCCAATAGGCATCAATGTCGCGCAGTTCCTGCGCGGACAAGCGATTGGTGCTGGGACGCTCGGTCATTTCCGATTCCTTCGCTGGTTAAGCCGTTCCGGCTGACGCTCGATGCATCGACGCTGCCACCGGCTGATGACCGGGCCGTGTCAAAACCGGGAGCCATCGATCTATCCGGCGAACGGCCGCCCGGCTTTGATCCATCGCAAAATACCCGGGCGGGCAAAGCCGCTCCAACAGTATCTCAAGAACTGCGTCTCCCAAGACAAGACAGCGCCGTCTTTGCTTCGGAGCAACGAGCCCACTGGAAATGCCAGGCAGGATAGTTGGCTGCACAATGCGGACAAGCAAGATGAAACGCAAATTGAACGACGATGCGACGATGGATGGGATCATGCGCGAGACACCGGCGGCAATTCGTGTCGTTCTTGAGCGCGGAATGCTGTGCGTCGGCTGCCCGATCGCTTCCTTTCACACTGTTTCCGACGCGGCACGCGAGCATGACCTGGACGAGGACCAGCTCCGCCGCGATCTAGAGGCGGCCATCGGCGCCGGCTGAGCGGATTAACTCTTTGTCGGGCGACCCTCTGCGATAACAAGGAGGCGATGGGGCTCGACCACGACCACCCTCTGTCGTCCGCTCTTCACGAGCCCCCGGTCTTCCCAGGCGGACAACAGCCGGCTGACAGTATGAAGCGTGGTGCCCGTCATTTCGGCGACGTCCTGACGTGAGATCGGGAAGTCGATCATGATTCCTTCCTCGGTCTTTTTCCCCGACTGCTTGATCAGCTTGAGCAACGCATGCGCGACGCGTTGCTCCACCTGCTCGGTGGACATCTCGATGACGCGCGTGTGGGCATCCTGAAGCCTGGATCCGACAACCTTGTAAGTGTTGGCGCTGAAGCTCGGGAAACTCGCCGCGAATGTGGGCCAGAGCTGGCTCGGCCAGGCAAGCGCCACGCAATCGACGGCAGCGACCGCATTTGCCGGATAGGTCGTCCGGCCCAGCGCGCTGGCGATCCCCATCATCTCGCCCGGGCTTATGTAGCGCACGGTCACCTCATGCCCATCCGGAGTCGATTTCACCACACGCACATGGCCGTCGAGCAACAGGAAGAACGAGTGGGCCTCCTGCTCCTGCTCGAACACGGGCTGATCCTTGGCGATTCGAATGGACCTTGCCTGTCCGACTATGCGATCGAGGTCCGCGGAAGCGATCCCCTCGAAAACGGACAGTCCGGCGATCAGTGATCGATCAAGGCTTGCCAACTGCCTTCCTCCCCAACTTCATCAGCGCAACGCGCCAAAGCCTGCCAGACTGTGTCACGGACGACCGCCCGCCGACAAGTGAAGCCGCCCCCTCGATAGGGCCCGGCAATCACTCTGTTATTTGCGCTGCGGCAAATTCCACCCTTCCGTCGCGGGATAGAAGCGTCCAGCAGGCGCCTTGCCTGCTTCTCAATGAGGCATCTCATGGCGATTCCACGGACGCGGCCGAGCGCTTATCCAGCAATTCTCTCCTACGGATTCCGGCCTTTCTTTCTGCTGGGTTCGCTGCAAGCCGCTACAGCGGTCCTTTTGTGGCTGCCTTTCTATTACGGCAAGCTTGAGACCTCGAGCACCTTCCTGCCCGTCGACTGGCATATTCACGAATTGCTGTTCGGTTACCTGCCCGCAGTCGTGACCGGCTTCCTGCTGACCGCAATTCCGAACTGGACGGGACGACTTCCAGTTCAGGATTTTCGTCTGCTGGTGCTCGTGCTGCTGTGGGTCGCGGGCCGCATCGCCGTGTTCCTTTCCGCGGAAACGGGCTGGCTGCTGAGCATGGTCATAGACTGCTGCTTTCTTCTCGCGGTGGTGGCGGCCGCCGCAACGGAAATCATCGCCGGGCGGAACTGGCGGAACCTCAAGGTGCTGCTGCCAGTCGCGACCCTTTTTGCTGCAAACGTCATGTTTCATGTTGAAGCGCATTACCAGGGAGTCTCCGACATGAGCCGGCGCCTGGGCCTTGGAGCGGTCGTCATCCTCATCATGATCGTAGGCGGGCGGATAATCCCGAGCTTCACCCGCAACTGGCTGGTTCGCGAGAACCCCGGCCGGATCCCAGCATCATTTGGCAAATTCGATATCGGAACCATCGCGCTGTCCGCCATCGGCCTCGCCGCCTGGACCTTCTTTCCCGCCTATACCGCGACCGGCGCGCTTCTGATCGGGGGAGCGGTCTTCAATGTTGTTCGGCTTGCGCGCTGGGCGGGCGATCGGACGCTGGCCGATCCGCTGGTGCTGATCCTGCATGTTGCCTTCGCCTTTGTGCCGCTCGGCCTGTTGCTTGCCGGATTGACCGTGCTCGCACCGGGTGCGGTTCCGGCGGCAGCAGGCATTCACGCATTCGCCGTCGGAGCGGTGGCCTGCATGACGCTTGCCGTGATGACACGCGCCACCCTCGGCCACACAGGCCGCGAGCTGGCGGCAAGCGCCGGAACACGTGTGATCTTCGTCGCGATCGTCATCGCAGCCATCCTGCGCGTAGCGGCGGCGCTGGCTCCAGACGCTCCGATTCTCCTGCACATCTCGGCGGGGCTGTGGATTATCGCCTTCGTCGGCTACGCCGTGCTGTTTGGCGGAATGCTCACGCGGCCACGCCGGCAAGCGCGCAACAGCGCTGCATGAACCCAAACTGACCATGATACCGGCTTCGCGCAATCATTTTTCATCGCAGCAGTTTGAGCGAGCGCAAATCGTCAGGTCTTCCGACGATCTACAAGTGCGCAACGGTTGACGCCGTAGTGAAACAAGAAAGGAATTCTCCGATGAAACTGCCCCTCATTGCCGCAGCAATCGCGTTGCTCTCAATCACCGGCGCCGCAAACGCCGAGGAACATATCATCCAGATGCTGAACAAGGGTGAGAAGGGTTCGATGGTATTCCAGCCGGACTTCGTCCGGGCCGCGCCAGGGGACACGATCAAGTTCGTGCCGACTGACAAGACCCACAATGCCGAGATCATCAATGGAATGCTCCCTGACGGCGCCGAGCCGTTCAAGGGCAAGCCGAGCGAGGAGATCACAGTCACCCTCACCAAGGAAGGTGTCTACGGCGTGAAGTGCGCTCCCCACTATGGCATGGGGATGGTGGCGTTGATCGTCGTCGGAAAGCCGGTCAACCTGGAAGCGGCGGAAGCCGTCAAGCAGATCGGCAAGGCAAAGACTGTCTTTGCCGGACTGTTCACCGAAGCGACCAAGAACTGATCCGACAACCTAAGAGACCTGCTTCCGGCAATGGCGAGCCGGAGGGGACTGGCCGGGCGGGACCTGAAGAGAGGTCCGACCCGGCCGTTTTCATTTTGCCGTTTGGCTCCCCGCCAGGAAACGTCATTGCAACGGCAATCTTCGACGAAGATATCAAGTCAAAACTTCGCTTGTTCCAGATTTGCGCAAACGCAAAGACGCGCCGCGCCAAATCACTATCCTGGCTCCATCGAAAATGTTGAAGTCGAGGAGATGACAAAATGCTTACGAGACGGGAAGCTTTGCTTGGCTCTGTTCTCACCGCCGCCGCTGTTGCCACTGTCGGCTCGATGCCGGCAATGGCGGCCGTCAACGACGTGGCCGGACTGCCGCGCGAGAAAGTGACCCTTGTGGCACCGCCTTTCGTGCACGCGCACGACCAGGTGGCCAAGGGCGGCCCCAAGGTTGTCGAGTTCACCATGAAGATCGAGGAGAAGCCGACGGTCATCGACGCCGACGGCACGCAGCTCAACGCCATGACCTATAACGGCTCCATTCCCGGCCCGCTCATGGTCGTGCATGAGGGCGACTATCTCGAGCTTACGCTGATCAACCCCGATACCAATACGCTCGCCCACAACATCGACTTCCACGCCGCGACCGGCGGGCTAGGTGGCGGCGCGCTGACGCTGATCAATCCCGGAGAGCAGGTGACGCTGCGCTTCAAGGCGACCCGACCCGGCACATTCGTCTACCATTGCGCGCCCGGCGGGGCGATGATCCCATGGCATGTCGTATCGGGAATGAGCGGGGCGGTGATGGTGCTGCCGCGCGACGGCCTGAAGGACGAAAAGGGCAAGCCTGTCCGTTACGACCGCATCTACTATATCGGCGAGAACGACTTCTACATCCCGCGTGACGAGCAGGGCAAATTCAAGAAGTACGACTCGGCCGGCGACAACTACGACGACACCGTGAAGGTGATGCGCGGCCTGATCCCGACGCATGTCGTCTTCAACGGCAGGGCCGGATCGCTGACCGGCGAGAACGCCATGAAGGCCAAGGTCGGGGAAACGGTGCTGATCGTCCATTCCCAGGCCAATCGCGACACCCGTCCGCACCTGATCGGCGGCCACGGCGACTTTGTGTGGGAAGCCGGCAAGTTCGCGAACCCGCCAGCCAAGGACATGGAAACCTGGTTCATTCGTGGCGGTTCGGCGGGCGCGGCGCTCTACACCTTCCGGCAGCCCGGGGTCTACGCCTACGTCAACCACAATCTGATCGAGGCGGTCGAGCTCGGTGCCACGGCGCACTTCACGGTCGATGGAAGCTGGGACGACGATCTGATGACGCAGGTCGAAGCGCCCAAGGCGATCGCCTCATAGGAAGAAAGGCCGATCGCCCCCCAATGCGCCGGCAGCGCCGGCGGATTGCACCGGTAGGCGGAGTTTGGATATGCCCTTTGATCCCGTCGTCGCATTTGGAACCGCCGCGGCTGCCGCCCTCATCGGGCTGGGCGTCAGCCACGCGATCGACGGCATGTCCCCGCAACCGCGGGGTCCAGGCGTGTTGACCGAAATGGTTACTTTGGCGCCCGGCTCCTTCGACCACCCGCAGCCGGGCGAATTCCTCAGGAACAACCATCCCGTGCCGGCGCCGGTAGCGAAGGAAACCGTCGAAACCCCCTTGGAGATCATGAAGTTCCAGGTGACCGCATCAGACTATGACCGTTGCGTGCTGGACGGCGCCTGCAAACCCGCCGACTCGCGCCTTGCCGGCAACGTTCCGGCGACGGGCGTCAGCTTCATTGATGCACAGGCCTATGCGAACTGGGTGTCCGAGAAGACAGGTGAAGCGTGGCGGCTGCCGACCGACGTGGAATGGGCCTATGCCGCGGGCGAGCGATTTCGGGCCGATATCGAAGGGGGCGCCGGCGATCCGTCTGACCCGGCGCGGCGATGGCTCACCCAATATCGCAACGAGGCGGCGCTCGCCCGCAAACCGGAACCTGAACCCCGGCCTCTTGGAGCATTTGGAGCCAATTCAAAGGGCGTTGCGGATGTAGCCGGCAATGTTTGGGAATGGACATCGACCTGCTATGTGCATGCGACGATGTCGGACGGTGCCGTTGCCAGTTCGATCAGCAATTGCGGCGTGCATGTTGTGGAGGGCTTCCACCGCACCTACATGTCGAACTTCATCCGTGATGGCAAAAGCGGCGGTTGCGCGGTCGGAACGCCGCCCGACAATCTGGGTTTCCGGCTTGTCCATGATCACGCTGGATTCCTGCAGGCCGCGCTTCGCCGACTGGGCCTCACCTGACCGCTCGACTAAGGAACTTGGATGACTTCGAAACCGGTACTGCTCGACCGAGTGCGCCCTGTCGCTGAACAGCCTTTGGTACTCCCCGGCGTGGACCGGGCCTCGATAGGACTACTGGTTCGCGAGTTCTATTCAAGGGTGAGAAAGGATGAGAGGCTTGGGCCTATCTTTGCCCGGGAGATCGTTGGTGACTGGGAGCCTCACCTGGAGAAGATGACGGACTTCTGGTGCTCCGTCATATTGAAAAGCGGCGACTATCATGGCCGACCGGTGCCGGCTCATCTGAGGCTCAAGGATGTGACCGAAGCAGACTTCGGGATCTGGCTGGCTCTTTTCGGCGAGACGGCGTCCGAGCTCTTCACCCCCGAGGTCGCGGCGGTGTTTGTCGAGCGGGCGGAAAGGATAGCAACGAGCCTGAAGCTCGCCATGTTCTTTCGCCTCGGTCCAGCCCCCGGAGTCCGATGATTCAGCCCGACTCTAACGCGGCCGGCGAATAGATTCCCGCAGGCGCGGTTGAATTTACGGCATATGCGCTTTGATTCTACGCATGGACTATGCCCATCGGAGCCCCTAATTTCACCCGATGATCCTCAATCTTTGCATCGGAACGATCGTCATAAGCCTGACGGTCGTGATCCATACTTTCGGCCTTATCGCGATCACTCACGTGACGGCACGCCTTGGGGCGCTGTTTCGCATGCACGGGCGGCGCAGCCGGATCCTGGCCATGATCAGCGTGGTCATGGGACTCTTCGCGGTCATGACGGCGGAGGTCTGGCTATGGGGCGGGATCTACCGGCTGCTCGGAATCTTCAACGATTTCGAGACCGCGCTTTACTTTTCGACCATCACCTTTTCGACGGTCGGTTATGGAGACGTGGTGCCGGCCCATGACTGGCGCGTGCTGGCGGCCCTGGAAGGCATCAACGGCTTTCTGCTGATAGGCTGGTCGACCGCCTATCTGATCGCGGCTGGTACCCGTGTCGGCCCGTTCAGGGTGGGCGAGCATTTTTGACCTGCCCAAGGCCGTCTCAAACCGCTACCGAATGCCTGCCGGTACCATTGCTGAGATATTTGTCGAATTTTGCCGCTACCGCCCGGACAAGCGGGCGGCTCGGGGCCGGCACGACGAAATTCTCGCCTTCCAACCGCAGAAGCTGGCCTGCTTCGCTGATGGCCAGCCGGCTCGCTTCGCAAAGCAGCCTCTGGCCGACATTTCCGAAGCGTTCGACAAGCTCTACCGCTGAAAAGGCGAAGCTGCACATCAGGCGCTCGATGACCCAGCCGCGCGCCTGATCCTCGACGCTGAATTCGATGCCGCGTGCTATCGCCAGCTCTCCTGAATTCACGGCCTTCTGGAATTCGCCCGTCGCAACGATGTTTTGTGCATGGCCCTCGCGGTACCGGCTTATCGACGAGGGGCCGAGCCCGATCAGGGTTTCGCACTGGTCCTCGGTGTAGCCCTGGAAGTTGCGGCGGATCTTGCCGGCACGGGCGGCAACCGCCAGCGAGTCCTGCGGCTTGGCGAAATGGTCCAAGCCCAGCGCTTCATAGCCGGCATCGACAATCAGTTGCGCGGCAAGCTGCGACTGCGCGAGACGCGCGGCGGAGTCGGGCAGCCAGGCTTCATCGATCATCGTCTGATGTTTCTTGAACCATGGCACATGCGCGTAACCGAAAAGGGCAAGCCTGTCCGGCGTCAACGTCAATGCCTGTGTGACGGTCGCCGCGACGCTTTCGCTGGTCTGGTGGGGCAGGCCGTAGAGCAGATCCAGGTTGACGGAAGTAACGCCCCGCGCCCGCACCGCATCGACAATGCTCTTGGTCAGCGCGAAGCTTTGCTCACGATTGATCGCCTTCTGCACCTTGGGATCGAAATCCTGGACACCGAGGCTTGCCCGCGTCATGCCGATCGCGGCGAAGGCATCGAGCCGCCCCTCATCCATGTCGTTCGGGTCGATCTCGACGCTGAGGCTCGCATCGTCGAGGAAATTGAACCGATCCCGCAACACCTGTCCAAGCATCAGTATGTCGTTGGGCTTCAGCATCGTCGGGGAACCGCCACCGAAATGGACGGCGCGCACCCTGCCACGCCCATTCAATAGGCCGCCGACCGTTTCGATCTCCTTGTGGAGTGAGCGCAGAAAGGTTGCCACGGGCTCATAGTGACGTGTCTGCTTGGTATGGCACGCGCAGAACCAGCACAACCGGTCGCAATAGGGGATATGGAGATACAGCGATATCTCGTCGTCGCCTTCGAGCGCATCCATCCACCCGCGAACCGTCACCGCATCGACGCCAGGATGAAAATGCGGCGCTGTCGGATAGCTCGTGTAACGCGGCACATTGTCGCCAAGCCCCACGGTCGAAGCGGGGCGCGGGGGATGGATGGTGGCGGCGAGAGCGGTCATGGCTGCCAAAGTGCCTGAACGACGCCGGCAAAACCTTGATCTTGATCAAGGCGGCTCACACCGCAGCCGGCGCAGATTGCCGACCCATTTGATAACGGGCATGGCATGGCCGCAGGACAGGATGCTCAGCAAGTCGAGGTTCCCGCAATTTGCAAATCCTGCGAAGCGCGGCAGGGCAACCTATGCGGCGCGCTCAACTCCCGCCAACTTGCCGAATTGGCCAAGGCCTCGTCCAGGCACGAGATTGCGGCGGGAACGGAACTGCCCGACGGCGGAACCTATTCGAACCTGTTGTCCGGCGTGGTCAAGCTCACGAGAAACCTTCCGGACGGCCGTCAGCAGATTGTCGGGTTCCACTTCGCGCCCGACTTCCTGGGCAGGCCGTACGAGGCAAAAAGGCAGATCAGAGCCGAAGCCCTGACGAATGTCAGATTGTGCTCGTTTCCAAGGGCGATCGTCGATCGAATGACCGGCGAGGCGCCGGAGCTCGGACGCCTGCTTCTGAAACACGCGCTGAGCGAGCTTGACGAGGCACGCGACTGGATGGCGGCGCTTGGGCGCAAGACCGCGTCCGAGAAGGTCGCAAGTTTCCTTCTCATGGTCGCCAGAAACATGGGGCCCGCTCATCATCCAGCAAACCCGCGAAGCTTCGACCTGCCGCTGACACGCGCCGATATCGCCGATTTTCTCGGGCTGACCATCGAGACGGTGAGCCGGGAATTCTCCAGGCTGCGATCGGATGGCGCAATCCATATTGTAAACAAGCGGCATATCAGCCTTGCAAGCATGGCTCAGCTGGAGGAACGCTGCGGCGACTGAAAGGCGGCCGCATCCTTTGCAAGCGTCGCCCGGCTCGAGCAGAACGTCGTCCCAAACCGCCTCACGCCTTTCGGCATCGTTCTCCAGTCGGCGCTGCTGGAGCCGGGTTTTTGGCGGCCGGCCTTCTCCAAAACAAAAGCGTTTCGCGTTTGACCTGGATCAAAGCCCGGAAACGGGAAATCTCGAAAAGGTGCCGAGAGCGGACGTTTCCGCTGGAACTTTCGAGACGAGATCGGGGACTTGCGATGAAATTTGGCACGGAGATCGTCCTTCTAAGCCTATTTGCCTTTGGCGCCCTCGTAGCCGCCGGTTTGGGCGTGGACGAACCTTTTCGCCAGCACATGTGGGTTTTGTTCTTCGCCGTGGCTGGCTTCACCGCAGTCCTACTGCGCAACACGGATCTCAAGCCCGCGGCGCCGATCGACCCCTCCGCTTACATGGATGGCCCAATCCGCTACGGAGCCATCGCAACGGTGTTCTGGGGCGTCGTCGGCATGCTGGTCGGCCTGATCATCGCGCTGCAACTTGCATATCCTCAACTCAACATCCAGCCTTGGTTCAATTTCGGCCGTCTGCGTCCGGTGCACACCTCGGGTGTCGTCTTCGCCTTCGGGGGCAACGCGCTGCTCTGCACGTCGCTTTACGTTGTCCAGCGCACCTGCCGGGCCCGACTGTTTGGCGGCAATCTCGCCTGGTTCGTCTTCTGGGGCTACCAGCTTTTCATCGTCATGGCCGCGACCGGCTATCTGCTCGGTATCACCGAAAGCCGGGAATATGCCGAGCCGGAATGGTACGTCGACATCTGGCTGACGATCGTCTGGGTCGCCTACCTGATCCTGTTCCTCGGCACCATCCTGAAGCGCAAGGAACCGCATATCTACGTCGCCAACTGGTTCTACCTGTCCTTCATCATAACCATCGCGATGCTGCATGTGGTCAACAACCTGTCGATGCCGGCCTCGTTCCTCGGCTCGAAGAGCTACTCGGCTTTCTCGGGCGTCCAGGACGCGCTGACGCAGTGGTGGTACGGGCACAATGCCGTGGGCTTCTTCCTCACGGCAGGCTTCCTCGGCATGATGTATTACTTCGTGCCCAAGCAGGCGAACCGCCCGGTCTATTCCTACCGGCTGTCGATCATCCACTTCTGGGCGCTGATCTTCCTCTACATCTGGGCCGGGCCGCATCACCTCCACTACACCGCCCTGCCCGACTGGGCGCAGACGCTCGGCATGGTGTTCTCGATCATGCTGTGGATGCCTTCATGGGGCGGCATGATCAACGGCCTGATGACGCTTTCCGGCGCCTGGGACAAGATCCGCACCGATCCGATCATCCGCATGATGGTGGCGGCTATCGCCTTCTACGGCATGTCGACCTTCGAAGGACCGATGATGTCGATCAAGACGGTCAATTCGCTCTCGCACTATACGGACTGGACAATCGGCCACGTCCATTCGGGCGCGCTGGGCTGGGTCGGCATGATCACCTTCGGCGCAATCTACTACATGGTCCCCAAGCTCTGGAACCGTGAGCGGCTCTATTCGATGCGGCTCGTCACCTGGCACTTCTGGCTGGCGACGCTCGGCATCGTCGTCTACGCCGCGGTCATGTGGGTCTCGGGCATCATGCAGGGGCTCATGTGGCGCGAGTACGATGAGCAGGGTTTCCTCGTCTACTCCTTCGCCGAGACGGTCGCCGCGATGCATCCCTACTACCTCATGCGCGCCGCGGGCGGCGCCATGTATCTCGCCGGCATGCTGGTCATGGCCTGGAATGTCACCATGACCATCCGCGGCTACCAGCGCGAAGAACAGCCCTTGCCGGGTTCCACGCCCGCCCTCCAGCCTGCCGAATAGGAGCCAGACATGGGTCTGATAGACAAACACGCTCTGATCGAGAAGAACGCGACGCTTCTCCTGATCGGATTCCTGCTGGTCGTGACCGTCGGCGGTATCGTCGAGATCGCGCCGCTCTTTTATCTCGACAACACGATCGAGAAGGTTGACGGCATGCGCCCCTACACTCCGCTGGAGCTCGCCGGACGCAACATCTATGTGCGCGAGGGATGCTACCTCTGCCACAGCCAGATGATCAGGCCGTTCCGCGATGAGGTGGAGCGCTACGGGCATTACAGCCTGGCGGCGGAGTCGATGTACGACCATCCGTTCCAGTGGGGATCAAAACGAACCGGCCCCGACCTCGCGCGCGTCGGCGATCGCTATTCGAACGCGTGGCACGTGCAGCATCTTACCGACCCGCGTTCCGTGGTGCCGGAATCGATCATGCCGAACTATGCGTTCTTGAAGGACACGCCCATCGAGGTGAAGGATTTCTCGACGCATCTGACAGCGAACAGACGCGTCGGGGTACCCTATTCCGACGACATGATCGCCAACGCGAACGCCGACCTGCTGGCGCAGGCCGATCCCAATGCCGACACGTCCGGCCTGGAAAAGCGCTACCCCAAGGCCAAGGTCGGCGATTTCGACGGCAATCCGCAGCAAGTCACCGAAATGGATGCCCTGGTTGCCTATCTGCAGATGCTCGGCACGCTGGTCGATTTCAAGAACTACGACGAAGCAGCTGGTTACCGCTGAGGAGAGCTGACCGATGGAATACAACTTGATGCGGGAGTTCGCCGACAGCTGGGGCCTGCTCGCCATGGCTTTGTTCTTTGTCGGCTGCATTGCCTTCGCGCTGCGTCCGGGCGGCAAGGAGCATGCCGACCACGCCGCCAAAATTCCTCTCCAGGACGATTGATCATGAGCAGCGAGCATATCGACGAAATCTCGGGCGTCACGACGACCGGCCATGACTGGGACGGTATCAAGGAGCTCAACAACCCCCTGCCGCGCTGGTGGGTGATCACCTTCTACATCACCATCGCCTGGGCGCTCGCCTATACGATTGCCTATCCCGCCTGGCCGATGCTGAGTTCCGCCACCAAGGGCGTTCTGGGCTTCTCCAGCCGCAATGAGGTCAAGAACGAAATGGCCGCGGCTGAAGCCGCCAAGGCCAAATATGTCGCGGCGATACAGTCCAAGACCGTTTCGGAAATCGCGGCTGACGACACGTTGCGCGAATTCGCCGTCGCGGCCGGCGGCGCGGCATTCAAGGTGAACTGCGTGCAGTGCCACGGCTCGGGCGCGCAAGGGTCCACAGGTTTTCCGAACCTCAACGATGACGACTGGCTTTGGGGCGGGAAGGCGGAGCAGATCCAGCAGACGATCACACACGGCATCCGCTTCGCCGCGGACCCCGACACGCGTCAGTCGGAGATGACTGCCTTTGCCGATGTGCTCAAGCCCGAGCAGATCGCTCAGGTCAGCGCTTTCGTGGCCAGCCTTTCCGGGCCGGTACGGGACAAAAGCCTGATCGAGCCCGGCGCAAAGGTCTTCGCGGACAATTGCGCCGCCTGCCATGGCGAGAACGCGAAGGGCAACCGGGATCTCGGAGCACCCAATCTGACGGATGCGATCTGGCTCCACGGTTCCGGCGAAGCCGCGATTGCTTCCCAGGTGCGGGCCCCGAAGAACGGAGTGATGCCCGCCTGGGGCGGTCGCCTCGGCGAGACGACGGTCAAGGAACTGGCTGTCTATGTCCATTCGCTTGGCGGCGGAGAATAGGAGCGGGGCCTATTCTCAGCCCTCAGCCGTTAAGCGACGAGGCCCGGCGCAGCCGGGCCTCGACTTGTTTTTGACGGCTCGATTTGACCTGCATCAACGCGACGCCTGCCAGCGATTGCGAAATTGATGAAAGACAGGCGGCGCCTTTTCGCCGCGATTGGAGATCGTAGTGCTGGATCAGTCGCAGGTGGAACGGCTTGAGGCCGAAGCGGTCAACTCCGCAAGGACGCGACAGCCGCTTTATGCGGCGCGCAAGAAGATCTTTCCGAAGCGGGCCTCCGGCCGTTTCCGCCAGTTCAAGTGGGTGGTGATGGCGATCACGCTCGGTATCTATTACCTGACCCCCTGGCTGCGCTGGGATCGGGGCCCCTTCGCCCCCGACCAAGCCGTTCTCATCGATATGGCGAACCGCCGGTTCTACTTCTTCTTCATCGAGATCTGGCCGCAGGAATTCTACTACATCGCCGGCCTTCTCATGATGGCGGGCGTCGGTCTTTTCCTGATCACGTCAACGGTCGGGCGGGCTTGGTGCGGCTATACCTGCCCGCAGACCGTCTGGGTCGACCTGTTCCTTGTCGTGGAGCGGGCGATCGAAGGCGATCGCAATGCCCGCATGAAGCTGGACGCCGCCCCATGGACCGCGCGCAAGCTTTTTCTGCGCATAACGAAGCACGCTGTCTGGCTCGTCATCGCTGTTGCCACGGGCGGCGCCTGGATCTTCTACTTCGCCGATGCGCCGAAGCTGATCGGCGAAGTCGTCACCGGAACGGCGGCGCCCGTCGCCTATGTCACGATCGCGGTGCTCACCGGCACCACCTACGTGTTCGGCGGACTGATGCGCGAACAGGTCTGCACCTATATGTGCCCGTGGCCGCGCATCCAGGCGGCCATGCTCGACGAGAATTCGCTTACGGTGACGTATAACGACTGGCGCGGCGAGCCGCGTTCGCGCCACGCCAAGAAGGCCTCGGCCGCGGGACAATCGGTCGGCGATTGCGTCGACTGCAACGCCTGTGTCGCCGTCTGTCCCATGGGCATCGACATCCGCGACGGCCAGCAGTTGGAATGCATAACCTGCGCGCTGTGCATCGACGCCTGCGACGGCGTCATGGACAAGCTTGGCCGGGAACGCGGGCTGATTTCCTATGCGACGCTTGCCGATTACAACGCCAACATGGCGCTGGCCACATCCGGGGGCACCGGCCCGGTCAATCCGGCGCTGGTAAGAACGCCAAGCGGCAGTTTCGCCGACGGTTTGGCGCATTTCCACCTTCGCAAGATTTTCCGGCTGCGCACCTATATCTATCTCGGCGTATGGTCGGCAATCGGCCTTGTGCTCGTCTATTCGCTGCTGACGCGCGAACGGCTGGAACTGAATGTCCTGCACGATCGCAATCCGCAGTTCGTGACGCTCTCGGACGGCTCCATCCGGAACGGCTACACGGTCAAGCTGCTCAACATGATACCCGAGCCGAGAGCCATCGAGGTCACGCTGCAGGGCCTCGAGGGCGGCGAGATGAGCATCGTCGGCATCGACCAGCCCCCAAGTCGCTCGTTCTCCATTCCGGTCGAACCCGACCGTCTGAAGACGCTGAGGATCTTCGTCAGGCAACCGGCCGACCAGATCAGCAAGCCGGCCCAGAGCTTCGAATTCCGCATCAACGACGAAGCAAGTTCCGAGAGCGCCGAATACACCGCCACTTTCAATGCCCCGGAGAACAGCAGATGAATGCCGAAATGCGGAAGCCGCGCGAGTTCACCGGCAAGCATATGCTGATCTCCATTCTCGCGTTCTTCGCGGTGGTGATCGGGGTCAACGTCACCATGGCCACGCTTGCCGAGAAGAGCTGGACCGGCCTCGTCGTCGAGAACACCTATGTCGCCAGCCAGCAGTTCAACGAGGAAGCGAGGAAAGGAAGGGCACAGGCGGCGCTGGGCTGGACAGGCAAGCTGACGGTCGCTTCCGGCGAGGTCCGCTACAGCCTTGTCGACAGGCTGGGCAAGCCGGTGCCGCTGCGCGGTGTCAGGATCGTGTTCCGCCACCCGGCCTACGACGCCGAGGACGAAGCCCTGACTCTTGCCGCGGTGCCTGGCGGCGCTTCGTGGGATACGGACGCGTTTGCTGTTCGGCACACGCCCAGGAACGGCGTCTGGATCGTGGAGATCGACGCGGATGCCGGGCTGACGTCACCGTTTCGCGATGTTCGCCGCGTCATGATCTCCAATGGAGCCCTGCAATGAGCTGTTGCGCGCCAGGGGCGGAAATGGCGCTGGAGGTCGCCGCCGAGGCGGCCGCGTCGCCGTCGAGCGAGGAGATAAGGCTGGCCAGCCGCTCGCTGGGCGGCGACATTCACCAGACCGACCTGTCGGTGCCGACGGTTCATTGCGGGGCTTGCATCCAGGCGATCGAGACCGCGCTTGGTACGGTGGAGAACGTTGCGTCCGCCCGCGTCAACCTGTCGACGAAGCGTGTGTCGATCCGCTGGCACGGAGACAACGTCCCGCCGTTCTTCGCCGTGCTTGGCCGGCTCGGCTACCAGGCGCACCTGTTCGACCCGGAAATCCATGAGAAGGACACGACGCTTTCGGAGCTGATCCGCGCCGTCGCCGTGGCGGGCTTCGCGGCCGGCAACATCATGCTGCTCTCGGTATCGGTCTGGTCCGGCGCGGAAGGCGCGACACGCGATCTGTTTCATTGGCTATCCGCTCTGATCGCCATTCCGGCGCTCGCCTTCGCCGGCGGAATCTTCTTTCGCTCCGCGGCGAACGCGTTGCGCCATGGCCGCATGAACATGGATGTGCCGATCGCGGTGGGGGTTTCGCTTGCCTACGCGATGAGCCTTTACGAGACCATCAACCACGGTGAGCATGCCTATTTCGACGCCTCGGTATCGCTGCTCTTCTTCCTGCTGATCGGACGCACGCTGGATCACGTGATGCGGGAACGGGCGCGAACCGCGGTCAATGGCCTGTCCCGGCTTGCCGCACGAGGCTCCGTCGTGCTGCGGGACGATGGGATACGCGAATACGTGCCCGTCACCGAACTCGCCCCGGGGATGTGCCTTCTCATCGCGGCTGGAGAGCGGATACCGGTCGACGGCGATATCGTGGGCGGGAATTCCGATCTCGATTGCTCGATCGTCTCCGGCGAGAGCGCGCCAAAGGCCGTGAGCGCCGGCACGCATGTCCAGGCCGGCACGCTGAACCTGACGGGCCCGCTGACGATGCAGGCAACCGCCGCCGCCAAGGATTCCTTCCTGGCGGAAATGGTCCGGCTGATGGAAGCCGCCGAGGGAGGCCGCTCACGCTACAGGCGGATCGCCGACAGGGTATCGGCGCTCTACGCGCCCGTGGTCCATCTGGCGGCCTTCGCTACATTCCTCGGCTGGATGGCTGCGTCCGGCGACTGGCACCGCGCCATGACTATCGCCATCGCCGTGCTCATCATCACCTGCCCGTGCGCGCTCGGCCTTGCGGTTCCGATCGTGCAGGTGGTAGCGGCCCGGCGCCTGTTCGAGGCCGGCGTCATGGTCAAGGACGGTTCAGCCATGGAACGTCTCGCTGCGGTCGACGCGGCCGTTCTCGACAAGACCGGAACACTCACCCTGGGGCAGCCCCGGCTGGTCAACGCCGCTTCGATCGAGCCGGACATGCTGGCGATCGCGGCCGATATGGCGGCCCATTCCCGGCATCCGTTTTCAAAGGCGCTGGCGATCTATGGCGGCGCCCGTGCCCGAACCAAGTTCGACCGCGTGCAGGAGGAGCCCGGCTTCGGCATCGAGGCCTCCGCAGGTGGCGACACCTGGCGCCTTGGCCGGCGCGGCTGGGCCGGATGGAAGGCCCGTACAGGTGGTGAGGGACCCTCCGATGGCATTGGCGGCACAGTTCTGGCGAAAAACGGCAGGATCGTTGCATGCTTCGCCTTCGAGGATGTCACGCGGGCCGACGCGAAGGCGGCGGTGGAACGATTGAAGGACGCGGGCATCGCGGTCGAGATGCTCTCCGGCGACACCGCGAGAGCCTGCGGCGAGGCGGCGGGGGCTGTGGGCATAGAGGATTTCGTGCCGGCCTTGCTGCCCTCGGGAAAGGTCGAGAGGATCGAGATGCTGACCCGCGCCGGTCACAAGGTGCTGATGGTGGGCGATGGTCTCAACGACACGCCGGCGCTCGCGGCCGCGCATGTCTCGATGGCTCCGGCGACCGCGGCCGACATCGGCCGCAAGGCCGCCGACTTCGTCTTCCTGCGCGAGAGCTTGTTGGCGGTGCCGCTTGCCCTGGATGTCTCGCGCCAGGCAGGCCGGCTCATCCGCCAGAACATCGCGATCGCGATCGTCTACAACGCGGTCGCGGTGCCGATCGCCATCCTCGGACATGTGACGCCGCTCCTCGCGGCGATCGCGATGAGCGCGTCCTCGCTGATCGTGATCGCAAATGCGATGCGGCTTCAGTCGACGGCGAATGCGGCACCTGAAGCGGCTCCGGCAAGGCGCCACACCGACGTCGTCAGCGCGGCCCATCCATGACCACGCTCGTCTACCTCATTCCCGTAGCCCTGTTCCTGGGGGCGCTCGGCTTGTCCGGCTTTCTGTGGGCCTTGCGCAGCGGCCAGTACGATGATCTCGATGGAGCCGCCGAACGGATACTGATCGAACCTGACGCGCAAAACGACGAAGGCGGGCGACCAGACTGATATGGATCGAGGCGTCGTCGTCGCCGGCGCCCAGAAAACCTGACGAGGAGCAGAACGTATTGATGCAGGCCCAGGACATCATGACGACGCCGGCGATCTCGATCGATGCTTCGGCCTCGGTCACCGACGCGGCAGACCTGATGCTGACCAGGCGGATCAGCTGTCTGCCGGTCACGCGCGACGGCGCCATGGTCGGCATCATCAGCGAGGGAGACTTCCTCCGCCGCAAGGAATTTGGCACACAGCGTGTTCGTCCGCGCTGGCTCGAGTTCCTGACCGGTCCCGGCAAGATCGCCGATGAATATGTGCGCACAAGCGGCCGCCGGATCGGCGACGTCATGACGACGCACGTCGTGTCGGCGCCGCCTGGCGCATCCCTTGCCGAGATCGTCGAGTTGATGACCCGCCACGACATCAAGAACGTGCCAATTCTTGACCACGGTAAAATGGTAGGAATCATAACCCGCTCGGATCTGTTGCGCGCCCTGCTCAGGATCCTGCCCAAATCAGGCGCGGCGACCGCCGATGACGAGGTCATACGCGCGAACATCGTTGCCGAGCTGCAGGGGCAGTCCTGGAGCGGCGGCGACCTTATCGGCGTCGCCGTTGACAAGGGAGAAGTCGAACTGAGCGGCGTCATCTTCGACGAACGTCAGCGAAAAGCCGCGCTCGTTGCCGCCGAGAACGTTGCCGGGGTCAAGAAGGTCACGGACAAGCTCTTCTGCGCCGGGCCGTTGTCGGTCGTGCTTGTCTCTTGAAGAGCGTCGCGCTTCCGGCGCGCTCTGCTGGTCCCGGACCTCTCAAATCCCGGACAAGGGTATCAAGGGTCGAACCAACAGCAGCGCAAAGGCAATGAGCGCCGCGCCGGCGATTGTGTCTGCCATCCTCTTGCCGCCACACAGCCGCCCGCCCAGCAGCAGCCACATCGCCCCGGTAATTGCCGTGACCGCGAGCAGCGCGATCCAGGCGCCGCCCAACGCGGCCGCCTCGATGTCCATCGGCACGATGGCCACACAATAGATAAACGCCTTCGGATTGAGGGCGGTGGTTGCGAGGATGGAGATCGTGCCGCCGCTTTCAGCGGCGTCGGCGCGTTTGACGGCTATCAGGCGATAGCCGAGTATCACCAGCCATGCGGCGGCAACCAGTTGAACCGCCTGGATAGCGGCGGGCGGCACCAGGGAACGCAGCAAAAGCCAGACGGCCGCCGCGACCCCGTATCCGCATGCCTGCGCGACAAGGAGCGTGATGGCGTTCTCTCGCTTGGCTGCGCCCGCCGCCAGAAGAGCGTTGGTCGGCCCCGGCGCGGCGAAAAGAAGAAATGCCTCCAGAAAATGCGGATTGTCCAAACTGCCTGCCTCGCACCCAACCTATAAACCGTCCCACCTGCGCGGGCCGTCGTCAAACGCTTCCAGAACCGTCGAATATTGCGAGGGCGAAATCGCCTATTCTCGTCCGGCCTGGCCGGATCAGGCTCCGGGTTGGCGTCCAATCAACGGATGGATTGCAGACGTGCGATCAGATCGTCGTTGCGGCAATAGGCCGGCGGGTGATCCACGTGCTGATTTTCGTCGAGCCAGGCCGCGCATTCATCCTGATGGCCGCAAGACCGGCACCGATCGACGGCGCGATTGGTGACAGCGATGTGATCCGCCACGACTTTCAGCTGCCTGTCGACGCCCATTTTCTGCATCATGCGCCCCATCAAGGCGGTTCGAGCATCCGTTCCAATCAGGTATTCGAGAAAATTCATGTCGGCACACTCCTCGGTCGGCAAACATTGCCAGGCTGGGCGGCTGGCAAGCGCGGGAATGCTGCTTCATTGCGTCATGATCGGAGCAAATGCCCTGATCCAAGTCAAATGGCTGCATGGATTGCCGGTGCGACACTTTTTGCCGGCCAAGGCGCTGACAGCCAGCTGTCAGCTAACTCATGAGATATTGCTGCGAGAAGGCATGCAGCGGTCCGGCCGCTGCGCGCCTTGAAGCCGGGATGCAATGCTTATGAAACAGATCGCCTTATCGCTTTTCGTTATCGCCTCATCGGGCGCCTATGTCTGGGATCAGGCAGGCACGCCGCCCGCCAACGACCTCGTCGACATGGATGGCGCCGCCAATGCCGCGACGCAGGGCACTTACCAGCCATTTGTCCCGCCGGCCGCCTCATCGGCGTCGGCCGATCCGATCATAGCGCCAGCGAAATCGCAGCGCATAGTTCCCCAGGATGCGCAGGGGGAGCCTGCCCCACGGAGGCCGGTCGACGTGAAAGCGGACACCACGGCATCGATCGCAACGGCTCCGAAGCCGGAGCCGGACAGCGTCAGTCCGCCGCAGGCCGCGAAGCCGGCGCTTCCGCCGAAGCATGATCCCGCGCCGGCGATTGCGAGCGCGCCCACGCCGGTTGAGCCGACGTTCGCGGCGACACCTGCCGTCTATATTCCGATCCCACAGCCGCGACCGGCCTATCCCCAACCAACCGCGCGCGTGATCCATGCAGCCATGAAGCCCGCTGCCCAGGGCTATGCCGACGGGGTCTACACCGGCCCTGCGGCCGACGCCTATTACGGCATCATCCAGATCCAGGCGCTCGTCCAGGGAGGCCGCCTGACGGCGCTCAAGGTCCTGAAATACCCCAATGACCGCCGCACCTCCATCAGCATCAACCGGCAGGCGTTGCCCATGCTGCGCGACGAGGCGATCAGCGCGCAAAGCGCCGATGTCGACATCATCTCGGGCGCCACGCTGACCAGCAGGGCTTTCATCCAGTCGCTGGGCGGCGCCCTGAAGAAGGCGTCGTCATAATCGCATGCGCGAGACGAGAATAATGATGGGCATGCCCATCACCGTCGACCTCGGCCACTCGGCAGGCGACCTCGTCGGGAGGGTCTTCGACTATTTCGACGAGGTCGACCGGCGTTTCAGCACTTACCGTCAGGACAGCGAGATCTCGGCCATAAACCGGGGCGACATTCCGGTCCGCGACTGGAGCGGCCAGATGATGGACGTGATCAGGATCGCGGAGCAGACCAGGAGGGAAACCGACGGGTATTTCGACATCCACAAGCCCGACGGCGCGCTCGACCCCTCCGGAATCGTAAAGGGCTGGGCCATCCGCAACGCTGCCGAGATCGTCCGCCGGGCGAACGTCAGCGACTTCTTCATCGAGGCCGGCGGCGACATCCAATCCTCCGGCAGGAATGTGTCCGGCCAGGACTGGAGCGTCGGCATCCGCAATCCCTTCCAGGCAAATGAGATCGTCAAGGTGATCTATCCGCGCGGGCATGGCGTCGCCACGTCCGGTACATATGCGCGCGGACAGCACATCTACAATCCTCGCGCGCCTCATGACCCCATCAGCGACATCGTCAGCCTGACCGTCATCGGCCCCGATGTGCTCGAGGCCGACCGCTTCGCCACCGCCGCCTTTGCGATGGGCAGGGACGGCATCCTCTTCATCGAGCAGACACCGGGGCTCGAGGGATATCTTATCGACAGCAACCGCCGTGCCACGCCGACAAGCGGTTTTGGAGCCTTCTGCCAGCCATGATCAAGACCATCGACCGGCTTCTCGACCACATCACCATGTACCGGCTGGTGCTCTACTATCTGGTGGCGCTGCTTGGTGCCGCCTTCGTCCTGGGCTTCCTGAAGCTTGTACCGCATGACCCGATGGAGCTCGCCTTTACGACCGCCCTGGTGCTGGCCACCTGCTGGATCACCAACAGGGTTTTTGCACGCATCTTCGAGGTTCCGGCCAATGGCGAGTCGGTCCACATCACCGCGATGATCCTGGCGCTCATCCTCGATCCGGTTGCCGTGACCGACGCCAAGGCCATAGGCGCCGTGGCATTCGCCTCGGTGTGGGCGATCTCGTCGAAATATATCCTGGCCGTCGGCAGGAAGCACCTGTTCAATCCGGCCGCTTTGGGCGTTGCCTTGACGGCGCTCCTGCTCGACCGTCCCGCCACATGGTGGGTGGGCGGCAGCATCTGGCTGCTCCCCCTGGTGCTTGTGGGCGGCGCTCTGGTGGTACGCAAGCTGCGCCGGCTCGATCTTGTCGCCACGTTCCTTGGGGCGGCGCTGGCGACGATACTGGCCACCACCGACCCGTCTCAATATGGCGCCGCGCTCACGGAGACTTTCAGCTCGTCACCGCTGCTGTTCTTCGCCTTCGTGATGCTGACCGAGCCACTGACGGCGCCCACGACACGCTGGCCGCGTATCGCGTTTGCCGGCATCGTCGGCTTCCTGTTCGCACCCAACATCCATATCGGCTCGTTCTACTTCACGCCCGAACTCGCTCTCTTGGCGGGTAACCTCTTCGCCTACGCCGTGAGCCCGAAGGGCCGGTTCGTGTTGACTTTGGAACGCATCGAGCAAACCGCCGTCGACAGCTACGACTTCATCTTCAGGTCGCAGCGGAAGCTCGCCTTTCAGGCGGGCCAATACCTTGAATGGACGCTTGGGCTCGATCGTTCCGACAATCGCGGCAACCGGCGCTACTTCACAGTCGCTTCATCACCTACCGAACAATCGGTGCGGCTGGGCGTCAAGTTCTATCCGCAGTCGAGCGCCTTCAAGCGGGCGTTGGGCGGCATGAGACCCGGCGCCACGATCCACGCGTCGCAACTGGCCGGCGATTTCACGCTCCCATCCGACCCTAAGACCAAGATCGCCTTCCTGGCCGGCGGCATCGGCATCACGCCATTCCGTTCGATGCTGCAATATCTCATCGACCGCGACGAAGCGCGGCCTGTTGTTGTCCTCTACGGCACAGAGAGGCAAGACGACATCGCTTATCGCGACGTGCTCGACGCAGCGCGGCGCAAGCTGGGCGTAAGGATATTCCATGCCGTCGCCAAAGGCGCGGTGCGCGGCCAGTATCCCGGCTATATCGACGCCCGCCTGGTGCGCCTCACAATGCCCGACTATCTCGAACGCACCTTCTACGTCTCCGGGCCGCAGAGCATGGTCAAGGCAGTGCGCAAGACGCTCTTGGCAATGGGCGTCAGGCGTTCCAGGATCAAGGTCGATTACTTCCCCGGATTTGCTTGACCGCCGCTCAACAATGACGCGGCAGGTGGATAGTGACCGCCAGACCGGAATGAGCATTGGCCATTTCGATACGGCCGCCATAGGCTTCAACGATGTCCGAAACGATCGCCAGGCCAAGGCCGCTACCGCCGCCCTTGCTGTCGAGCTGAACGCCGCGCAGCAAGGCGGCGTCCCGGGCGGCTTCGGGAATGCCCGGCCCGTCGTCGACGACCTTGATGATCACTTCGCCGGCGCTCGCGGATGCGCTCACATGAACCACGGATTTCGCGAAACGCGTCGCGTTTTCCACCAGATTGCCGAGAATCTCGGACAGGTCGCCTTCATCGACCGGCGCGATGAAATCCTCGGCGGCATCGATCACGAATGAGAGCTGCCTGCCCCTTGGCGTGCGTTTGACGACGGCAACGACGCCGCTCGCCACGTCCCGGACAAGACACGCGGCGTCGCCGGAAACGCCGGGCGCCAGACGAGCCCGTGCCAGCTCCCGCTCGACGTGGCGGCGAATGGCGCTCGCGCTTTTCTCGATTTCGTCGGCAAGCTCGCTTTCGCCCTTCTTGCGCAAAGTCCGGATGTCGGCCGACAGAACCTGGAGCGGCGTCTTGAGGCCGTGCGCAAGGTCGGTGGCGCGCGAGCGCGCGCGAGAAAGCGCTTTCTCCTGGGCATCGAGAAGTCGGTTGATCTCGTTGGCGAGGGGCTGCACCTCGCTCGGCGCGGCCACGTCAAGTCGCGCCGTCCGCAGCGCGATCACGTTCTTGAGGGCAACTCTCAGGCTCTCCAACGGGGCCAGACCGACGGTGATCTGGATGAAGAAAGCTCCCATCAGGGCGGACGCCAGCACAATGAGCGCGGGCGCAAGGTCACGAACATACTCGCCGACCGAAACTTCCACATTGCGGTGGTCTTCCGCCACCACGGCGCGAAATGCCCTCCCGTCGGCATCAGTGATCGTGCGTATGACGGCTACGGTCAGCTCGCCGCCCGGACCCTTGAGTTCTTCCTTCCGCAGCTCACCACTGGCGGCCTGCTTGGGCAGGGTCAGCGTTGCATCCCACAGGGAACGCGATCGAACAAGGCTGTGCGTGGCCACATCCTCCACTTGCCAGTAATGGCCGGACAACGGACTGGAGAAGCGTTGGTCGGCGAGCGTAGACGCCACCACCAGACGACCATCGGCCGTGAAGCTCGTCGCTGCGATCAATTCGTTAAGATCGTCCGTCAGCTCACTGACAACACGCCGCTCGACGTTCAGTTCAAACAGATAACGGAGACCGACACCAGCGATGGCAAGGGCAATGAGGATCGATATTGCCGCGGCCGACCAGAGCCTGAAACGGATCGAATTGCGCATCAACCAGGCCCGTCTGGCACGAGGTAGCCGAAACCGCGCCGGGTCTCGATGACATCGCTGCCGAGTTTCCGCCGCAGGCGCGCGACGATGACTTCGATCGTGTTCGGATCGCGTTCATTGTCGGAGCTGTACAGATGCTCGGAAAGTTCAGTCGATGAGACCACACGGCCGGCATGATGCATTAGGAACGCCAGAAGCCTATACTCCAGCGGCGAAAGCGCTACCGGAACGCCGCGAAGCGAGATGCGCATCTGGCGCGTGTCGAGAAGCAAGGGACCTGATTGCAACACCGGAGCGGCCTGCCCGCTCGAGCGGCGCAGGATGGCTCGCAGTCGCGCCAGCAGTTCCTCCATTTCAAAGGGCTTGGGTAGATAGTCATCGGCGCCGGCGTTGATGCCTTCCACGCGCTCGGTCCACAGCCCTCTCGCCGTCAGGATGAGGACGGGAAAGCGGCGACCATTGGCGCGCCAGCGCTTCAGCACGGTAAGGCCGTCGAGCTTCGGCAATCCAAGGTCGAGAATCGCCGCGTCGTAGTTCTCGACATCGCCTGCGAACCAGGCCGCTTCACCGTTGTCCACGATATCGACGGCCATGCCCGAGGCCTTCAAGACCGCCGCGATGTCGGCCGCGATACGGGGTTCGTCTTCCGCCACGAGTATCTTCATTTGTGGTCGCTTTCGCCGCTCAAAACACCGCCCGCGCCCGCGTCGACGTCAACGATCCGGCGCCTGCCGTCGGCAGCGACTACCTGGAACCGATAGATCCACTTGCCTCCGGCGCGAATGAGGTCGACCGCGACAATCTCACCGGGAGCCTTGGCGCGGACAACGGCCATGATATCGGCGAGGCCCTCGATTTCGCCGCGCTCGTAAAGGTCGCGCGCCCGGTCGTGGTCATCGTCGTCATCCTGCGCCCTGACGGCCAATGGCGCGGCCAGCACGAGTGCGGCCACGCCCAGAGCTGCCAGGCTCATCGACACGGTTTTCATGGAAAAGAGCTGTTGCATGCGGAAGCTGTCAAACCGCTGTCAATCAACGTCAGCCGACGGCAAGGCGCACACCTCTATCAAGAGCCGTCGCGCCCGATGACGGGTGCTCGCAGAAGGATACGAAACCATGCGCAACTTTCCTGTCTTGCTTGTCGCCCTCGGAGGTCTGACGGCCTTTGTCATACCCGCCGCCGCGGAATCCGACCATGGATCCTGCGCAACCGCACCCGCCGCTTCCTCGGCGACAATCGACCTCAATGCCATCCCCGTGATGAGCGCCACCGGTCCCAAGTCAGTCAAGGGTATAGGCGACGACGAATGCGGCGACGGCAAGACTGTATCCGGCGCCCGCAGTGGCCGCGAAGACGAGGAAATCGGCGACAGCGACGACTGACGGCCGACCGAGCGGCCAACGACCATCAGCCCCAATCGTCCTGGAGAATATTCGCAATGCCCGAAATTCAGCATATCCACCCCATGCTCGTACATTTCCCTATCGTGCTCATGTACGTGCTCGTGATCATAGACCTTGCCGCGCTCACCAACCGCAACGCCGTGACGACACGCTCGGGCGTGGGGACGATTTCCACGTTTGCCGCAGTCGGCGCAGGGCTGTTTGCCGTCTGCACGTGGTACTTCGGCGGCATGGCCCTCGATCATGCGGAAGCCGCCGGCTTCAGCAGCGAGATAGCGGAAATCCATGAGGGCCTGGGCGAGATCAGCGCCTTTAGCTTTCTGGGCTGGGGCCTGCTCCGGCTTGTGCTGTGGTTGCGGAATCGAGAGCTGGGCACGCTGACACCCGCCATTCCCGCCATTGAAATAGCCGGCGCGGCGCTGGTCACCGTGACAGGCTATTATGGCGGGCAGCTGGTCTACGACCTCGGCGTGAACGTCACCAAGGCCGCGGTCGGAGGGTGACTTTTCGGCGGTCGACCTTGATCCGCCGCCACGCAAGAAGCGCACGCCTCCACTTGGAGACCGGCGCGCGTGGCGCTCACGGGCGGTCATCGAGCTACATCCCTTAGCCCGCGGTTCGGCCGGGGCTGGTTGTGGCTCGGTCCAGATGCGGGCCAATCGCCTTTCGTCTGCGCTTGCCTCGGCTGCCATGGGCGAACAGCCAGCTCTTCGTGACCTCCGACACAAGCACGTATAGCGCGGTAATCGCGAGAAGCCCGGCAAGCACCAGCCCCGGCAGCGGCACAAAGCCGAACCAACTGGCGAACGGGGCGTAGGGAAGAGCAACAGCAATAACACCGACACAGAGGGCGAGCCCAGCAAGCAAGCGGCTGGGACGGCTGTTCCACGGCCTCACATGGGTACGCACGATGAAAAGGATGGCCAACTGGGTCAACACCGATTCAACAAACCAGGCCGTCTGAAACTCGGCCTCCGCAGCATGCGCAACCAACAGAAGGAACGCGAAGGTGGCGAAGTCGAACGCGGAGCTTACCAATCCGAAACTCACCATGAAACGTCTTATGAAATGAATGTCCCAGTGGCGCGGTCTGCGTAACTGGTCGGCATCAACCCTGTCGCCCGCGATCGCAAGCGACGGAATGTCGGACAAGAAGTTATTCAGCAGAATCTGCTTGGCCAGCAGCGGCAGGAACGGCAGGTAGAGCGAGGCGGCGGCCATGCTGATCATGTTGCCGAAATTGGCGCTGGTGGTGATGGAGATGTATTTCATCGTGTTGGCGAACGTCTTTCGGCCGTCGTCGACGCCCCGCACCAGCACATCCAGGTCGCGCTTCAGCAAGATGATGTCCGCGGCCTCGCGAGCGACATCAACAGCGGTATCGACCGAGATGCCGATGTCGGCTTCGTGAAGCGCCGGCGCATCGTTGATGCCGTCGCCAAGATAGCCGACGACATGGCCGTTCCGGCGCAGCGCCTCGACAATCCGCTCTTTCTGGTTCGGATCGATTTCCACGAAGAGATCGGTGTGGCGCACACTGGCCAGCAACCCATTCTTCGTCAATTTGGACAGATCCTCGCCGGTCATGATCCTGTCGGACCGGAGTCCCACAGCCTCTGCCAGATGCGCGGCGACATAGCGGTTGTCGCCGGAAATGACCTTCACGCCGATGCCGCGGTCGGCCAGCGCCGACAGTGTTTTCCGTACGCCCTCCTTTGGGGGATCGAGAAAGAGCAGGAATCCCGCGAATTCCATTCCGGTTTCGTCGTCGCGGCTGAAGCCCGCCTTGTTCTGGAATCTCCGGGTCGCCAAGCCCAGAACGCGATACCCTTGCGCGCTCCAGCCCCGGAATTTCTCGTCGATCGCCTGGCGTTCCGCGGCGCCGAGGGGTGTCGAGCCGTGCGGGCCTTGCACGAAGCCACATGCCTCGACGATGTTCTGGACGGCGCCCTTGGTGATGAGTATCTGTTCGCGCGCGCTGTCCTGCACCGCGACGGACAACCGCTTACGGACGAAATCGTAGGGAATCTCGTCGATCTTGCTGAAGCGGGACAAATCCTCCTCGCCAGGCGGAGCACCTGCAATTGCCTCATCCAGGGGATTCTTCAGGCCCGTTTGCAAAGTCGCGTTCAATCGTGCCCAAAGCAGGACGTCCTTCGAAGCGGCGCCCCCGGCATCGAACGTTCCGTCGAGGTGAATGACGCCCTCCGTCAGCGTTCCTGTCTTGTCGGTGCAGAGCAGGTCCATGCTGCCGAGGTTTTCGATCGCGTCGAGGCGACGCACGATCACGCCGCTGGCGGCCATCATCCGCGCACCTCTGGCCAGGGTGACGCTGATGATTGCCGGAAGCAGTTCAGGCGTCAGGCCGACAGCGAGTGCAAGCGAAAACAAGAGGGATTCGATCCGCGGCCTGTCGAGCATCACGTTGGCGAAGAACACAATGATGACTATCGCAAGCATGATCTCGGTCATCAGATATCCGAACATTCTGATGCCCCGGGCGAACTCGGTTTCCGGGATCCGTCGCTGCAAGGCCTCGGCGATCGACGCGAACTCGGTCCGCGCTCCAGTGGCGACGGCGAGCACCTTCGCCGTTCCGCTGCGAACCGAGGTGCCGGTGAAGACAGCATTTGTGCGCTGCGCGATCCCGGCTTCGGGCGCAGAGCGGCCGACGGATTTCACAACGGGAAAGGTCTCGCCGGTCAGCACGGATTCGCTGACGTTGAAATCCCGCGACTCAAGGATGACGCCATCGACGGGAATGAGATTTCCCGCCGACAGGCAGATGATGTCGCCAGGAACGATGGCCTCGACATCGACACTCCGTTCGAAGCTGTCCCGAAGCACCGTGGCCTTGCGGGAGAATCCGCCGCTGCAGCGTCTCCATGGCGCGAGAGGCGCCATATTCCTGGGTGAAGCTGAGGATACAACTGGCAAGCACGATCACGCCAATGATCACGGCTTCACGACCCTCGCCGACGAACGCCGAAACGGCAGCGGCAAAGACCAGGATGAGGACCAGCGGGTTGCGGAACTGGCGCGCGAATACAGCCAATCCCGACCGGCTCGACCGCGGCGTCAGCGCGTTTGGTCCGAATTTGGCAAGCCGAGCGGCTGCATCCACGCTCAGGAGTCCCGAGGTGGAGGTCTCCAGCTGCCCGACCAGTTGATCCGTTTCAAGCGACCAGTAGGCTTGCTTTGCGACATCGGGCGCGCGGCCGATCGGCGGGAGCTCGGTGGGCCGGACCGTCGCCCGTTCCGCAGGATCGGCTCCACCGCTCACCATGGCCGGCCCATCAGTTCGACAGGAGGCGATTGATGCCGCTCTCGCCGATGAGCGTGCGTGTCACCCCGCCGAAGGCCCATTCCCGCAGCCGGCTATGTCCATAGGCCCCGGAGACGATCAGATCGGCGTGGATTGAGCGCGCAAACGCCGCCAGTTTCCCACCATCCGCATTGCCGGCGATCACCTCGGTCCGCGCCGTGACGCCATGTTGCTCCAGAAAGACCGCGACGTCGGCAAGGCTGTTTCGCACATCGTCTCCGGCCTCGGTTTGCATCGTGACGATGACCACGTCGTTGGCCATGGCCAAAAACGGCAAGGAATCAGACAAGGCCCTTCGCGCTTCCCGGCTGTCCTTCCAGGCGACAAGGACGGTCTTCCCCAGGAGGTGCTCGGCATCGCTCGCCGCGACCAGAACCGGCCGGCCCGCGCCGAGCACCAGGCCTCCGACATCTACGGCGCGGAAGACGTCCTCCCCGCCATCGGCTGTCACGATGAGATCGGCTGAACGGGCGGCCAGCCCGAGAGCGCGGGTCGGTCCGCAAATGTACTGCGTCCATTCGCTGCTGACGGAGTCCGGGACGAGCTTCTCGAAGGTGTCGCGCAATTCGGCAAGTCGCTTCTCGATCTCGGCGCGCTCGACCTGCATAACCTCGCCTTCGTAGACCAGACCCTCTCCCGTGGACACCAAAGGCGGAACATCGGCGGCGGCAAGCCCTATGAGGTGCGCATCGAAACGCTGCGCCAGTTCCGCTGCCAGCTTCAAGATCGGGGCGGGGTTTGCATCAATGGCCAGATTGACGATCATCGTTTTATAGGACATGCAATCACCTCGCTCTTAACGCGGAATGCCTCGTCACTTGCATTGTGCGGGCGTTTGGCGCCTTGATGCAGATCAAAATCGTAATGACGGCGCGGCCGGTTGGCGGGCGAAAATGAGTGCTAATTCGGCGGCCGCCGCAGTTGCCCGATCCGGAGACCGCTTGTGAGCAAGATGGAGCAAGGGAGGCCAGAAGCCGCGGCATCGCCGGTCGTCGATAGCTTGCCGGAACACGAGCTTCTCGCCCTGATGTTCGACCAGGCTCCGGGTTTCATAACCTTGCTCAGCGAGCCGGGCCACATCTTTCAGCTGACCAATGCCGCGTTTCAAAGTTTGATCAGCCAGCGGCAGGTCATCGGCAAGCCGTTCCGCGAGGCCTTGCCCGAGCTCGAGGGTCAGGGGTTCTTCGAATTGCTCGATCGCGTCAGCGAAACCGGCGAACCTTACGTCGGCCGAAATGCCAAAATCGTCCTGCGCAACGACGAAACCGGCCTTCCGGAGGAACGTATCCTGGACTTCGTCTACCAGCCTATAAGGGCCAGTGACGGCCGGATTACCGCAATTTTCATTCAGGGTACCGACGTCAGCGATCTTTCCTTTGCCAATGCCGCGCTGCGGCTGCGCGAGGATCATCTGCGTTCGATCCTGGCGACAGTGCCCGATGCCATGATTGTCATCGACGAAGGCGCCAACATCCAGTCCTTCAGCACGGCGGCGGAGATCTTGTTTGGCTACAAGGCCGGCGAGGTTCTCGGACGAAACGTCAAGATGTTGATGCCCTCTCCATACCGGGAAGAGCACGACGCATACATGCAGCGTTACCTGACAACGGGGGAGCGTCGCATTATCGGTCTCGGCCGCACGGTGACCGGGATGCGCAAGGACGGATCGACCTTTCCGATGGAACTCGCGGTCGGCGAGATGCATCCCGGGACCGGCCGCTTCTTCACAGGCTTCTGTCGCGACCTGACGGAGCGCCACACAACGGAAGCCAGGATGCAGGAACAGCAGCAGGAGCTCCTGCACATGGCACGTTTCACCGCGCTCGGCGAAATGGCCTCGACATTGGCCCATGAGATAAACCAGCCTCTGACGGCGATCACGAACTATCTCAAGGGCAGCCGCCGACTGCTCGAAAAGAGCAAGGATGAGAACGCCGCAATGTTGCGGGAAGCCGTGGAAAAGGCTGCCGAACAGGCTTTGCGCGCCGGCGATGTGATCCGTCGCCTCAGGGATTTTGTCGCCAGGGGCGAGAGCGAGCGTCAGGTCGAACGCCTGCCAACGCTCATCGACGACGCCTCATCGCTTGCTCTGGTCGGCGCAAGGGAAGTGGATGTGCGGGTCGATTATGATCTCGATCCGGCGGCGGTGCTTGTTTTGACCGACAGAATTCAGATCGAGCAGGTATTGCTCAATCTGATGAGAAATGCCGTAGAAGCCATGCAGGGCGCCCCCCGCCGGGAATTGCGTGTCGTGACCAAGGCGCGGCACGATGGCATGACCGAAGTTGGTGTGATCGACACCGGTCCGGGACTTGCACCCGAAGTTGCAGACCAACTCTTTCAGCCTTTTGTCACTACAAAGAAGCATGGAATGGGCGTCGGCCTGTCGATCTGTCGCACGATCGTCGAGTCTCACGGCGGCCATATTTGGGCGGAAGCGATGCCGGGCGGAGGGACCGCGTTTCGGTTCACGTTGCGCTCGGTTGAAGAGGAAGAGGTCGCAATTGGCCAATGACGTTGTTCATATCGTCGACGACGATGTCGACGTCCGCAAGTCGCTGGGATTCCTTCTCGCGACGGCCGATTTCGCCGTGCGTCTGTACGAATCGGCAACCGCGTTCCTGGCGACAGAACCGAAGGAGGTCGACGGCTGCGTCGTCACCGACGTACGTATGCCCGGCATAGATGGGATCGAGTTCCTGCGGCAGCTGAAGGCTCGTGGCCTTGCCGTGCCCGTGATTGTGATGACCGGGCACGCCGATGTCGCATTGGCTGTCCAGGCGATGAAGGAGGGCGCCGCCGATTTCATCGAAAAACCTTTCGACGATCAGGTGCTCATCGATGCGATTCGTTCCGCCCTGGACAATCGCGGCGAGCCCGTTGCGGCGCACCCGCAATCGACCGAGATCCGGAAGAATCTGGCCACGCTGTCGGAGCGAGAGCGCCAAGTGCTCGATGGCCTCGTTTCCGGGCTGCCGAACAAGACGATTGCCTATGATCTTGGGATCAGTCCGCGAACTGTTGAAATCCATCGCGCCAATGTCATGAGCAAGATGGGGGCCGGCAGCCTCTCGCATCTGGTGCGAATGGCCTTGATCGCCGACCCGAAGGGCTGAAGCCGGTCGCGCCAGACGATCTCAAGCGCGGTAAGGCTTGTTTTGTCGTCCCCCTGGGGACCGCAACGCACTCACGCGCGACAGATCTTAGCTTGGATGTCGCCAAAAGTCCCGCTGCCCTGTCTCCGTGTTCCAGGCACGCCAGTGGGTCGGGCGTATATCGACTCTCGCGCCTGTCACAGCGTTCTTCCAACCCGCCGGCGCCTTCTCACATGGGAACACGAGCGCATGCACGCCATCGGCGTCGATGACGGCTAGTTCGAGACTGCGACCGGAGGGCGCGCTTTCGATCGGATTCCACATTCGCCCAATGTGATCGAAGATTCTCGTCGCGCTTTGACGCGGATCAACAACGGCCGCGCACTCCGGTGCTTTGATACCGATCTCGACAGGTTGAGCATGAATGGCGATGCGGAGGCGATCGACCGTGCAGATGCGGAAACCGCCAAGCAGATGGCCCAGTCAGCGAGAAGCCTGCCGAGCGGATTCGCTGGCTTGTCTCCGACGCGTGCCGGAAAACCAGGTGAAAGAGTGAAGACAGCGGAGCTTATTCCTCAATCCATCTGATGGAGAAGAACCATGGCTGAAGTTGCTACCAAACTACCCGTGAAGACCGAGAAGAACGCTCCCGCCCGATCGGACAACTGGGTGGGACCTTTCGAGAGCCTGCGACGCGAAGTCGACCGGCTGTTCGATGATTTCCATCCCTTTGATTTCCATCTTCCTTCCACCCGTTCGCTCTTTGGCAGGGATGTACGGTCGAAGTTGCGCGGTGAATGGTCCGTGGCGCCGGCGATGGACCTGGTGGAAAAGGCCGATGCGTATGAAATTACGGCCGAACTTCCGGGCATCGATGAAAAGAACGTCGAGATCAGGCTCGCCAACAGCGTGCTGACGATCAAGGGCGAGAAGAAGGAAGAAAAAGAGGAAAAGGATAAGGACTACTACCTGTCCGAGCGCCGCTATGGATCCTTCCAGCGCTCGTTCCAGTTGCCCGAGGGTGTGGATGTCGACAAGATCGATGCCTCATTCACCAAGGGTATTCTGACCGTGAAGCTGCCCAAGACGGCCGAAGCCCAGAAGGCCGAGAAGAAGATCACCGTCAAGGCTGCCTAGCGGCGTGGGAAATTGTTTCTCAGTGCACCGAGCGGTGCACTGAGATACCTTATCCGCTCTACCAGGCCTTGTTCGATCTAGCTTGATGAATCGTCGGGTTTCAATGGATACGAAGGTTTCCCGGATGCGTTGGATTGTTGCTCCGCAATTTCGAGCTTCTGCCTTTCACGCGCAAGCAGCGCCTCGATCACCCGACGTTTCTCCGGCTCGGTTTCCCTGGCGAGCAGGTCTTCGAAATGGGCAATATTAGCCCTTGCAATGAACCTGTCCACGACCTGCCACCTTCAATGCTCGCTGTATCTTATCATTTGTACTCCAAATATCGCGGCAGTACTCCAAATATCGCCGTCAGCGATTTTTCTCGTGAAACGCAAGCCCGGCGGGTCGGGCTCAGCAAATTGACATAGCTCAAAGTGAGGCGTTCGCAAGCCTCATAAAGTGCAACTTGCGTTGGTCCACGCACTACCGCGGATATGGATTTGTTGCACAGGAGCTCGACATGAATTACCAGCGGTTTTTCGAGGATGCGATCGACCAGCTGCACGCTGAGCGACGCTACCGCGTCTTCGCCGATCTCGAGCGCATCGTGGGCAAGTTCCCGCGCGCCATCTGGCGTTCCAACGGCCGCGCCCAGGAGATCACCGTATGGTGCTCCAACGACTATCTCGGCATGGGCCAGAACGAGGATGTGATCGCCGCCTTCCAGACCGCGGCCGGCAAGATGGGCTCGGGCGCCGGCGGCACCCGCAACATTTCCGGCACCTCCAACCCGCTGGTCGAGCTCGAGCAGGAACTCGCCGACCTGCATGACAAGGAAGCCGGGCTGGTCTTCACCTCCGGCTTCGTCTCCAACGAGGCCTCGATCTCGACCATTGCCCGGCTGCTGCCCAACTGCCTGGTGCTTTCCGACGAACTGAACCATGCCTCGATGATCGAGGGCGTGCGCCGGTCGGGCGCGGAAAAGAAGATCTTCCGCCACAACGATGTCGCGCATCTGGAGAGCCTGTTGCAGGCGGCGGGCCGCGAGCGCGCCAAGCTGATCGTGTTCGAGAGCGTCTATTCGATGGACGGCGACATCGCGCCGATCAGGCAGATCGCCGAGCTCGCCGAGCGCTACAACGCCATGACCTATATCGACGAGGTGCATGCGGTGGGCATGTACGGGCCGCGCGGCGGCGGCATCACCGAGCGCGAAGGCCTGGCCGACCGCATCGACATCATCCAGGGGACGCTGGCCAAGGCGTTCGGGACGCTGGGCGGCTACATCACCGGCACCAGTGCCGTGATCGACGCGGTGCGCTCCTACGCGCCGGGCTTCATCTTCACCACGGCGCTGCCGCCGGCGATCGCGGCCGCCACCACCGCCTCGATCCGTCACCTGAAGCGCTCGCAGGCCGAACGCGACGCGCAGCAGCGCCAGGCGGCGCGCACCAAGCAGGTGCTTGCCGCGGCCGGGCTGCCGGTGATGGAATCGGCCACCCACATCGTGCCGGTGCTGGTCGGCGATCCCGAGCTTTGCAAGATGGCCAGCGACCGGCTGCTCGGCGTGCACGGCATCTACATCCAGCCGATCAACTATCCCACGGTGCCGCGCGGCACCGAGCGGCTGCGCATCACGCCGACGCCGTTCCACTCCGACGCGCTGATCGCCGAATTGCAGGACGCACTGGTCGAGACCTGGGATGCGCTGGGCATCCCCTATGCCGGCTCCGGCCGACCCGCCGTCGCCAAGACCGATCGCATCATTCCACTGCTGGTGAACAAAGCGGGCGGCTGAAATCCAGGGCGTAAATTTTTTGATCCGGAGCAATGCACAGCGATTTCCAGCGTCGGAGAATGAAAACAGCCGAAGGATGACGAGGATGGCACACCCTGTTTCGCACACTTCCATCACGCATGCCGCCGACCAGGCGCGGCAATGGGTGAACGAGCTTGCCAGGGATCTGGACTGGAACGAGCAGAGCGCATTCCGCTTGTTAAAGGCGGTACTGCACACCTTGCGCGACTGGCTCTCGCCGGAGGAGATGGCCGACCTGTCGGCCCAGTTGCCGACACTCATCAGAGGCATCTATTTTGAAGGATGGAGCCCGGCCAAGCCGGCTTGGGAACGGACGAAGCACGACTTCGTCATCCGCGTCCGCGACAGCTTTGGCTACGAGCAGGAGATCGACACCGACAAGGCGATCGCGGCGGTGTTCAAGCTGCTTGATCGGCACATTTCCCACGGCGAGATCGTCCAGGTCCGAAACTCGATGAAGAAGTCACTGCGCCAACTCTGGCCGGAGGGATGACCGATGTTTCGCGATCGCCAGGAGGCCGGACAGAAGCTTGGGGCAGCCCTGAAGCCGCTTCAGTTGAAGGACCCGATTGTACTGGCCTTGCCGCGAGGTGGCGTTCCCGTGGCCGCCGAGGTGGCCAAGGCCCTCGAAGCGCCGCTGGATCTGATGATCGTCCGCAAGGTCGGAGCACCCGGCAATCCCGAACTGGCCGTGGCGGCCATCGTGGACGGCGACCCGCCGGACGTCGTTCTCAATCGCGAGATCGTGGAGGCATACGCTCTCGATGACGGCGCGCTTCGTGTTCTGATCGCACAGGAGCGCCCCGAACTGGAACGGCGACGGGCGGCATATCGCGGCAAAGACCTGCCCCTGGCGGTGGCCGGCAAAACCGTGATCGTCGTCGACGACGGGGCGGCGACCGGAACGACGATGAAGGTCGCCATTCGCGCGTTGAAGCGGCGTTCACCGCGGAAGATCGTTGTCGCGCTTCCCGTGGCGCCGACAGACACCGCGAACGAACTTGCGCAAGAAGCGGATTTGATGATCTGCCTCAGCCAGCCTGCCCGGTTCCGGGCGCTCAGCTATTACTATGGCAACTTCCCGCAGCTCTCCGACAGCGAGGTCCTGGACATCATGGCCCTCGCCCGAGTGAATGCTGACGAAAGGAGGCGCTCCGGTGCGCACACCGCGAGAAAATCGCGCCCCGAGGCCGGCAGCTAGAGCCTGATGTCGTTCGAAAGCCGACCGGACACGAGACGCAGCGTGACCATGCATGGCACGTGCTGAGCAAGCGCGCCGACTGGTGGGAGACGGGTGCGCTCAGCCGGCCAACTTCGCGGATCTGGAACATCTTTCGCACGTGTTCTACAGGATCTCCAACACGGAAGTCTCGGGCCGCCGAGAAGCATCGAAGAGGCTAAAGCGCTTCACCATTTCCTGGAAACGGCAAACCGTTCTATCTCTTTGTTTTTACGCAATTGCGGACGGAAAACCGCTCACACTTTTCCTGGAATTACTCTAGCCTTACCATGGCAGGGAGCAGAGCCCGCGCCAAGCCGACCACTCGTCAATGCGGTTCTCACCTATGCCGCCAAGCTGAGGTTCCGCCATGGACACGCTCATCGCCCAGCTCGGAGTCGCCCTGGCGATAGGCCTGCTCGTCGGACTGGAACGTGGCTGGAGAGAGCGCGACGCGCCTGACCGCAGCCGAACAGCCGGCATTCGCACATTCGGCATCGCGGGACTTCTCGGCGGGCTTGTCACGGCCTTGGCCGAAGCGCTCAACGCGATTTCGGTGTTGGTCGCGGGCTTCCTTGCCTTCGCCGGCATCTTAGCCTGGTACAAGGCACGCGAGGCCGCGCACGACGAGGATTTCAGTGTGACGACCGTTATCGCGGGCCTGACTGTCTTCGCCCTTGGCGCGCTTTGCGTGGCCGGCGATTTTCGTGTTGCCGCCGCGGGTGGCGCGGCGCTGGCGGCGCTGCTCGCCAGCCGTGAAATCCTGCATGGGCTCCTAAAACGCCTGACCTGGATCGAGCTTCGCTCGGCATTGGTCCTGGCGGTGATGACCGCCATAATCCTGCCCTTGCTGCCGAACCGCACATTTGACCCATGGGGAGGCTTCAACCCGCGGGAGATCTGGCTGCTGACGGTGCTGATGGCCTCGATTTCCTTCGCTGGCTATGTGGCGACGCGCGTCCTCGGAAACGCCCGCGGTCTGATTGTGAGCGCGCTGGCCGGCGCCGTGGTCTCGTCGACCGCCGTCACCCTGTCGCTGGCCCGCACCGCCAATGCGTCGGACAATTCCTTGTCCTTCGCCGGCGCTGCTTCGCTCGCCGCGATGACTTCGATCCTGCGCGTCTGCCTGGTGGTCCTGATGCTGGCGCCGGCCGTGAGCGCGTTCATCGCCTTACCGGCGCTCGCCGCGGCGCTGGCATTCGGCATCTGTGGAGCAATCGCATTGGCAATCCACGGGCGAAGGCCGGAGAGCCCTGGCGCCGCGCGCAACCCGTTCGAACTGGTGCCGTTGCTGATCTTTGCGCTCCTGTTCGCAGTGGCCTCGACGGCGAGCGCCGCCTTGGCCCTCCAATTCAAGGAACAAGGCCTGCTGATGAGCTCCGCGATCGCGGGCGCGTTTGATGTCGATGCTTCGGTGCTCAGCGCCCTAAGGCTGGTCAACCGTTCGATGTCGAGGGAGATAGTGGGACAGGCGGTGCTGACGGCGCTGATGGCCAACGCGACCGGGCGCCTGTCCCTGGCTGTGTTCGCGGGTCCGGCGAGGTACTGGTTGCCCCTCGCCGGCATGACTTTGACCGCAGCCGCCGCTGGCTACGGCGCCATGCTGCTCGGATAGGGGGTCGTCACAGCCTAGCGGCCAGCATGAGGATCCGGATTTGACCGGTATCAAAGCCGCCCGTTCCTCTTTCCTGTTGAACTGCTCCCATAGTTCCAAAGTGGGAGGGCCTCATGGCCACGACAGACATCAATGTCCCTATCCGGGAAAAAGCCGCGACCCCGGTGTCGACAAAGCTCCGGCTGGGATCGCTGACCGCGCTCGTGATCGGCTCCATGGTGGGCTCGGGCGTCTTCAGCTTGCCCCAGAACATGGCGGCCGGCGCCGGTCCGCTTGCCATCCTGATCGGCTGGACCATAACCGCGGTCGGCATGCTTGCGCTGGTGTTCGTCTACCAGTCGCTGGCGGTGCGCAGGCCCGAGCTGGACAATGGCCCCTACGCCTATGCCAAGGCCGGCTTCGGTCCGTTCGTAGGCTTCAACAGCGCCTGGGGCTATTGGATCAGCGCATGGGTCGGCAATGTCTCCTACGCCGTGATCGTTTTCAGCGCGTTGTCCTACTTCTTCCCAGCCTTCGGTGACGGCAATACGTGGCAGGCGGTGCTCGGCGCATCGGTCCTGCTGTGGCTCATCCACTTTCTGATCCTCGCGGGCATCCGTCAGGCCGCGATCGTCAACACCGTCGTGACCGTGGCCAAGATTGCGCCTGTCATCCTGTTCGTAGGGATCGTCGCCGTCGCCTTCAAGCTCAATGTGTGGTCACTCGACTTCACCGGGCTCGGCAACGCCTCGCTCGGCACCATCGCCGCCCAGGTCAAGAGCACGATGCTGGTGACGCTGTGGGTCTTCATCGGCATCGAAGGCGCCAGTGTCTTCTCCGCCAGGGCGGAGCGCCGCAAGGATATCGCGACCGCGACGGTGCTCGGCTTCTTCACCTGCCTGGCGCTCTACGCGCTGGTATCGCTGCTTTCGCTCGGCATCCTGAGCCAGCCCGAACTCGCCGCCTTGAAGAACCCGTCGATGGCGGGCGTGCTTGAGGCGGTTGTCGGGCCCTGGGGCGCCATGCTCATCAATCTCGCGCTCGTCGTCTCGGTCGTCGGCGCCTTCCTGAGCTGGACGCTGCTTGCGGCGGAAGTTCCGCATGTCGCCGGAAAAGACGGAACCATGCCGAAATTCTTCGGCCGGGAAAGCGAACGCGGCGTCCCTTCGGCGTCGCTGCTCATCACCAACCTGCTGGTTCAGGCCTTCCTGGTGATCACGCTTTTTGCCCACAGCACGTACCAGGCGCTCTTCTACATCGCTTCGACCGCCATCCTCGTGCCCTACATCTTCTCCGGAGCCTTCGCCGCGAAACTGGCATTGACCGGAGAAAGCTACCAGGGCGGCGAGGGGCGTGCCGGACCGCTCCTGGCCGGCGCGCTGGCCACGATCTATGGGCTGTGGCTCGTCTATGCGGCGGGGCCCGCGTACCTGTTCATGTGCGCGATCCTCTATGCCCCTGGCATCATCTTCTACGTCTGGGCCCGCCGCGAGGCTAACCAGCGTGTCTTCCACCCGGTGGAAGCCGTCATCGCGGTCGCCCTCGTCGGGGTCGCAATCCTTGCCGTCTACGAGATGTGGACCGGCGCCGTCAGCGCACTTTGAGAGGCTATCCGATGACTGATCTTGGAGTGCATTCGGAAGTCGGTCGCCTGCGCGAGGTCATGGTCCACAGGCCGGATCTCAGCCTGCGCAGGCTGACACCGGACAACTGCAGGGCGCTGCTGTTCGACGACGTGTTGTGGGTGAAGCGGGCGCGCCAGGAGCACGACGTATTCGTCGACGCATTACGCGAGCGGGGCGTGGTGGTGCATTCGTTCGGCGAACTGCTTGCCGAGACGATGGCCCTCGGCAAGGCTCGCGACTGGCTTCTCGACCGCCGGGTGCATGCCGGCGTGGTCGGCCTCGACATGGTCGACGAGATGCGTGCCTGGCTGAACGAGATGTCGGCCGGCCTGCTGGCAACCTGTCTCGTCGGCGGCGTAGCCCGCGCCGAACTCCCGTTCGAGCCCAAGGGACTGACCGGAAGGACGCTCGCGCCACAGGACTTCGTGCTGCCTCCGCTGCCCAACCAGCTGTTCACCCGCGACAGCTCCTGCTGGATCTACCGCGCCGTGTCGGCCAACCCGATGTATTGGCCCGCCAGGCGGCCGGAGGCGGCCAACGTCGAGGCCGTCTACCGCTTCCACCCGAGGTTCCGCGACAGCGGCATCCCGTTCGTTTCGCCCCAGGCAGGAACAGGCGTCAGCCTCGAAGGCGGCGACGTCATGCCCGTCGGCGGGGGCGTCGTTCTCGTCGGCATGGGCGAGCGCACCACGCCGCAGGCGGTCGGTGATCTTGCCCGCAGCCTGTTCGCCGCCGGAGAAGCCACACGCGTGATCGCGGCTCTGATGCCGCGGGACCGCTCCTTCATGCATCTGGACACCGTCTTCACCTTCTGCGACCGGGACCTCGCCACGATGTATCCGCCCGTGGTCGAAAGGCTGCGCACCTTCTCGATCCGGCCCGGAGACGGCGATGCGTCGGTCGAGGTCAGGGAAGAAAAAGAGCCATTCATCACGGTCGTGGCGGAGGCCCTCGGGCTGAAGTCGCTGCGGATCATCGCCACGGGCGGCGACCGCTACGAGGCCGAGCGCGAGCAGTGGGACGACGGCAACAACGTCGTCGCGGTCGAGCCGGGCGTCGTCATCGGCTACGACCGCAATGTCTACACCAACACGCTGCTGCGCCGCGCGGGTATCGAGGTGATCACCGTCGAGGGCGCCGAGCTCAGCCGCGGGCGCGGCGGCGGCCATTGCATGACCTGCCCCATCGCCCGAGACCCGCTCTGAAAAGGACCCCAACATGTCGATCAACCTTCATGGACGTTCGGTGCTCTCGCTGGACGATCTCTCAGCCGACGAGATTCGTTTCCTCCTGAAGCTGGCGGCCGATCTGAAGGCCGCCAAGCAGGCCGGGCACGAGATACCGCGCCTGGTTCGCAAGAACATCGCCCTCATCTTCGAGAAGGACTCGACCCGTACGCGGACCGGGTTCGAGGTAGCCGCCTACGATCAGGGCGCCCATGTCACCTATTTCGGTCCCAGCGGCAGCCATATCGGGCACAAGGAGTCCATGAAGGACACCGCGCGCGTGCTCGGCCGCATGTATGACGCGATCGAATATCGCGGCTTCGCGCAGCATCAGGCCGAATTGCTTGCCACGCATGCCGGCGTGCCTGTCTACAACGGCCTGACCGACGAGGCGCATCCGACGCAGATCCTCGCCGATTTCATGACCATGCGCGAATTCACGCATAAGCATTTGTCCGACATGACGGTCGCCTTCGTCGGCGAGGGCCGGGACAATGTCGCGCAATCGCTGGCCGTGGGCGCAGCCAAGGTCGGCATCGACATGCGTATAGCTTCCCCCAAGCAGCTTTGGCCGGACGACGAGTTCTGCGCCCATGTGAGAACCTTGGCGGAGCGCAGCGGCAGCCGCTTCAGGCTGGACGAGGACGTGAAGAGCTGCGTCGAAGGCGCCGACTTCATCTACACGGACGTGTGGCTCTCAATGGGCGAGGACAAGTCGGCCTGGCCCGAGCGCATCCGTCTCCTGACGCCCTATCGGGTGACGAGCGAGGTGATGTCGGCCAGCGGCAATCCGCACGTGAAATTCATGCATTGCCTGCCGGCGTTCCATAACGCCGAGACCGAGGTCGGCGCCTATGTCGCGCGCGAATTCGGGATCGACTGCATGGAGGTCACGGATCAGGTGTTCGAGTCGGGCGCCTCGATCGTTTTCGACCAGGCCGAAAACCGCATGCATACGATCAAGGCGCTGCTCGTCGCCACTATCGGCAACTGAGATGCTGATCGTCGTTGCCCTCGGCGGAAACGCGCTCCTGCGTCGTGGAGAACCGATGACCGCCGAAAACCAGCGCGCCAACGTTGCGCGCGCCGCATCCGTGCTGGCCGACCTTGTCGGCGAAGGGCATTCGATCGTCATCACGCATGGCAACGGCCCACAGGTGGGCCTGCTCGCGCTGCAGGCGGCGGCGACATCGGATGGCGGTGCATTTCCATTGGACGTGCTCGGCGCCGAGAGCGCCGGCATGATCGGCTATGTGATCGAGCAGGAACTCGGCAACCTCCTCCGAAACAGGTTGTTTGCAACCTTGCTGACGCAGGTGAAGGTGGACCCGCGCGATCCGGCCTTCGCGCGGCCGACGAAGCCGATAGGCCCGGTCTACGACGAAGCAACCGCCCGCCGGCTTGCCGCGGAGCGCGGCTGGCAGATCGCGCCCGATGGCGACAAGTGGCGCCGGGTGGTGCCTTCCCCCAGGCCGCTGGAGATCCTGGAGGCATCCGTGATCTCGTTCCTCACCGAAAGGGACGTTATCGTCATTTGCACGGGCGGCGGCGGCGTCCCTGTCGTGGAGGGAACCGACGGCAGCCTTTGCGGTGTCGAGGCCGTGATCGACAAGGATCTGGCAAGCTCGCTTCTCGCGCGCCAGTTGAAGGCCGATATGCTGCTCATGCTGACGGACGTCGATGCTGTTTATGCCGACTATGGCACGCCGCAGGCCCGCGCGCTCCGGCGCGTTGCCACGACAGAGATATCCGGACGTAATTTTCCTGCCGGATCCATGGGGCCGAAGGTCGGAGCGGCGGTCGAGTTCGCCGAAGCAACGGGCAAGCCTGCCTTGATCGGCAAGCTCGACGATGCCCTGGAAATCGTCAGGGGAGAGCGCGGTACCTGGTTGGAAGCCCCGGCCAAGGAGGCATAGCTGGTCGCGGGGGACACTGCGCGCACCTTGAGTTCGCTATTTGAACCGTGCCCAATGTCGACTCGCCGAAGGGAGTCATGAAGCAGTTCGAGACTGTGGAAACCACCCGCACCCGCCTTGGAATCATCCCCGCGGGAATCTGGGCGTTGGGCTTCGTCTCCCTGCTGATGGATGTCTCATCGGAGATGATCCACGCCTTGCTGCCGGTCTATCTCGTCACCGTCATGGGAGCATCGATGGTGACGGTCGGCACCATCGAAGGCATTGCCGAGGCGACGGCCGCCATCACCAAGGTGTTTTCGGGCGCGCTGTCGGATTGGCTGGAAAGACGCAAGCTGCTGGCGGTCATCGGTTACGGTCTCGCCGCTCTCACCAAGCCGGTATTCCCGCTGGCTTCCTCGATCGGCTGGCTTGTGGCGGCTCGCTTTATCGACCGTGTGGGCAAGGGGATTCGCGATGCTCCGCGCGATGCGCTGGTTGCGGACATCGCTCCCGCCGGCGCGCGCGGCGCGAGTTTCGGCCTTCGACTGGCGCTGGACACGGTTGGCGCGTTTGTCGGGCCGCTCCTTGCGATCGGCCTCATGTGGCTGACCGCCAATCAGTTTCGGACCGTGTTCTGGGCCGCGGTTGTTCCCGGCCTTCTGGCGGTGGTGTTGCTTATTGTTGCCGTCCGGGAGCCGGCCCGGCCCACGGGCCTGCGCGAAGTGCGCGCTCCCTTGAGCCTGCCGGAGCTCAAGCGCCAGGGTTCGTCCTTCTGGCTGGTCGTCTGCGTGGCCACCGTGTTCACCTTGGCCAGGTTCAGCGAAGCGTTTCTCATACTGCGCGCGCAGGGCCTGGGTCTGCCGATCGTGTTCGCGCCGTTGGTGCTGGTGGTTATGAACGTGGTCTATTCGCTCTCGGCCTATCCGGCCGGCGCGCTGTCGGATCGCATCAATCGCCTGACGATGCTCATTCTCGGCTTCCTGGTCCTGATTGCTTCGGACATCGTGCTGGCGTTCCCTGGAAATCTGGTGGGCGCAGCGCTTGGCGTGGGCCTGTGGGGCCTGCATCTGGGGCTCACGCAAGGCCTGCTGGCAACGCTCGTCGCCGATACGGCCCCGACGGAACTGCGAGGCACCGCCTTCGGCATGTTCAATCTGTCGAGTGGACTTGCGCTGCTCGCCGCCAGCCTGATGGCAGGCACGCTCTGGGATCTTTTCGGACCGAGGATGACCTTCCTGGCGGGCGCGGGCTTCACGGTGCTGGCGCTTCTCGGCCTTGGCTTCGTCCGCTGGCTGACGCCGACCCTCGGCAACGACGGAAAGACCGCAGAGGAAGAAAGCTCGGCGTCCAACCGGCCCTAGAGACGTTCCAGACGGCTTGTCGTGGAAGTGCGGCTCCTGATCGGCCCCGCCACCAGGATGCACAATTGACGCGCATCAAGGCCGGTCGGCGACAACGCAGCTATGGGATTCGATCGGATAGTCTTGGAGACCACCATGGCCCATAAACAGGTATTGTTCCGTTCGGCGGCGCGCGAAAAGATCCTGCGCGGCGCGACCCAACTTGCCGACGCCGTGCGGGTGACGCTCGGCCCGCGTTCGAAGTCGGTTCTGATAGAGAGGAAATGGGGCGCGCCTATCGTCTGCAACGACGGGGTGACGATCGCCAAGGAATTCGACCTGAAGGATCCGGAAGAAAATCTCGGCGCGCGCATGCTGAGGCAGGCGGCCGAGAAGACGGGCGACATGGTCGGCGACGGAACGAGCACTTCGACCATACTCGCCCACGCGATGTTCGCCGACGGCGTGCGCAACGTGGTCGCCGGCGCGAGCGCGATCGACATCAAGCGCGGCCTCGACCGAGCGACGAAGCGGGCGGTCGAAACGCTCAAACAGATATCGCGGCCGGTCTCGACCAGGCGCGAGAAGGAACAGGTGGCAACGATCTCCGCCCACAACGATCCGCTCATCGGTGAACTGATCGGCGAGGCCATGGAAAAGGTCGGCGGCGAAGGCGTGATCACGGTCGAGGAATCGAAGACCACCGAAACGGTCCTCGACGTGGTCGAAGGCATGCAATTCGATCGCGGCTTCCTTTCCCCTTATTTCGTGACCGACACCGAAAAGATGGAGGCGGTGCTCGAAGACGCGCTCGTGCTCATCGTCGAGAAGAAGATCTCCTCGCTCAACGACCTCATCAAGCTGCTCGAGGCCGTGGCGAAATCCGGTTCGCCCCTGCTTGTGATCGCGGAGGACGTCGAGGGCGAGGCGCTGGCCACGCTCATCGTCAACCAGATCCGCGGCACGTTCAAGAACTGCGCGGTGAAGGCGCCGGGCTTCGGCGACCGACGCAAGGCCATGCTGCAGGACATTGCCGTCCTGACGGGCGGGCAGGTCATCTCGGAGGACATCGGTCTCAAGCTCGAGAACGTGGCGATGGCTCAATTGGGGCGCGCCAAGCGCGTGGTCGTCGACAAGGACAACACCACGATCATCGGTGGCACCGGCGACCAGAAGGCGATCAAGGGGCGCGTCGAGCAGATCCGGCGGGAGATCAGCGATACGACCAGCGATTATGATCGTGAGAAGCTCCAGGAACGGCTCGCCAAGCTCGCCGGCGGCGTGGCCGTCATCAAGGTGGGGGCGCCGACCGAAGCCGAGATGAAGTCCAGGAAGGAGGCGCTAGACGACGCCATCAGCGCCACTAAGGCTGCGGTCGCGGAAGGCGTGGTGCCCGGCGGCGGACTTGCCTTGTTGCGCTGCATCGGCGCGGTGACAGAGGAGGAAGCGCGATGCGAAGGCGATGAGCGCACCGGCGTCCAGATCCTCAGGCGCGCGCTCGAAATGCCCGTGCGCCAGATCGCCGAGAATTCGGCCGTCGATGGCGGCGTGGTCATCGCCAAGATGATCGAAGGCAAGGGAAACTTCGGCTTCGATGCCGGCCGCAAGGAATATGTCGACCTGGTCGAGGCCGGCATCATCGACCCGACCAAGGTCGTGCGCATCGCGCTGGAGAACGCCGTCTCCGTCGCCAGCGTGCTCCTGCTGACCGAAGCGACCATGACCGAGATCCCGGAACCGGCGAAGGAGCGCGCGCTCGAGCCGGAGATGCCGATGTAGTCTCTGAAGCGTAGTCTCTGAAGCGCGTCGTGCCGAGACAGTTCCAGGCGACGCGCTTTTGGTCCTGATGCATGTCGTTGTTCCAGGTCGGTTGCGTACCTCTGGGCGACAAGCTTCAATGCGACATCAACACCGGCAAGCGCAGATCCGATAGTATTCCCTCGGTTGCTCCACCGAGTACGAAGTCCCGGATACGAGAATGGCCCCACCCTCCCATGACGAGGAGGCTGCCATTGATCCTTATGGCATGGTCCTCGAGCGCGGCGCCGATTTCGTTGTCGCCGGCGTGAATCGACTCCGCCTTGGCCCGCAGACCTCGCGCCGCGAGGCCATGCGCAAGGCGATCGCCGATATCCTCGCGCGGCAGAACCTTCTCGTCCGTCACGGTGATGATCGAGATTGCCGATGCCCGTTCCAGAAATGGCCTGGCGTCGGCCACGGCTCTTGCGGCCACGCGGCTGCCGTCCCAGGCGATCACCACATGATCAAGCGTGCCGACATCCTCGTCGCCCGGAAGGATCAGGGTCGGCCGGCCGGAGCCGAACACGACCTCCTCCGCGGTCATGCGCACGGACTCGGTATCGCGCGACCATCCAACCATGCAGAGATCAAAATAACGTCCTTCCGTGGCGGCGGCTTCCCCGATCAAGGCGGGCTGCGCCTTCAGCTCCTGACTGGTCATGGTGACTTTGCATCGCGCGGCCTCGGCCGCGGCCTTTTCCAGCTGGGCCTTGCCGCGATTCCTGCTGGCCGCCTTGACCTCGCGGATCTTTTCGGGGAGATCGAGCAGCAAGCCGGACAACGCGTTCGAAACATCCGGAATGTCGACGTTGATGACCGCAACGTCCAGCGTAGCGCCGAGGTAGCTGGCCACCGCCACCGCGTTAGAGGCGATCTTCGGTCCCGGCGGGTCCGGATAGGTCGGCAGGAACAGTGATGCTGACAGCTGCATAGGCTTGTCTCCTTCAAGTTGCGCCTACCTGGCGGGACCGACATGGCTATTCAGTTCGACAGCAGCCTGTGGAACGAGCCTGACTTGAGCAAGGATCGCGTCGCGCCCCCGAACGCCCATTCGCGGAACCTGCTGTGACCATAGCCACCCGCCACGACGAGATCGGCTCCGACACGTTCGGCCTCGACGATGATCGAGTCGCCCGCCGAGCCCTCATCGGCTTCGAGCAACCGGGATCGGGCCTTCACACCATGCTTCATCAGGAATCGCACCACATCGGCCGCGCTATCCCGCGCGACGAGTTTTCCGTCCTCGGCCGCGTTGAAGACGGTCACCTCCTCGGCATTGCGCAGGAAAGGCATCGCGTCGACCACTGCACGCCGCGACTCACGACAATCCTTCCAGGCGACCATGATCCTCTCGCCTTTGAAGACGGCGAGATCGTCTGCTGCAAACAGAACCGGCCTGCCCACCGACAGCACCAACGCGCCCGGATCCACGGTTCTCTGAAAGTCACCGGCGGCGGCCGCGGCCGGCGCTCCGGTGATGACCAGATCGGCGGCCCGCGCGTGGAGCGCCACGGCGCGCGTAGGATCGTCAAGTTCCGCGCGCCAGGATGCGCGCGGGTCGTCGCCGGCTACGGCGAGGAATTCCTCCTTGAGCTTTCCGATACGATCCTCGATCTCAAGGGTTCGCTGGCGCAGCACCTCGGCCACGGCGGGAGACGATTCGCTGGGCGAAACCAAAGTGGAAGGCTGGGCGGCCGCCACCGCGATCAGATCGGCCTCGAACATTCTTGCGATCTGCTGCGCGAAAACCACGCGTGGCGTTGCCGGCGCATCGATATCGAGCTGGACCAGTACCGTCGTGTAGATCATCCTCGGACTCCATCAGAGGCGGGTAGGTCAGCACGGCCGAAAGCGTCCTACCTTGATATGCGTCAACTTCGGTTCAATCCGGGCATGACAGGCCAAGGGCATCCAGTCCGGCCGCAAGGTGGTCGCCCAACAGCGGATTGCCGCAGAGATAGTCGGCCGTGCGCGTGTTGTGGGCATAAGTGGCCTGCTGGCGAACTTCATCCCAATCGACCGCCTGGCCGTCATCCCTGCCGAGCCAGGTCAACGCCACGAGGTCGACCTGCTCATCGGCCGAGAGCTCCGAGATCAGCGCCCCGAGTTCTTCGCGCACGGGGTCGTCCTCATGGTCCTGAAGCACCGCAATTTCATTATCGTCCGTGGGATTGGATCCCGTGTCCGGTTCAGTAACGGCAACCTTGACGTCGAATCCGTGCGCCTTGGCGATTATGAAACAGACTTTCGCGACGGGAATTGCAAGTTCAGGGGCCTCGGCGTCTTCATTTCCGATTCCGCGCTTCATTCCAGCAGCTCCTCTTCTCTCCGCCATAACCATTCACGTCGATAGCTACCGTGCCAGGGACGGATCCACCCTTGCCTCGACGCCGAGCCGGTCGTTGAGCCGCCATCATCGATCGAGGCTTCCGATGTAGGCAATGATCGCGTCGATCTGGTCAGGAGCGGCCACGAATTCCGGCATATCCGGATGGCCGGTGGATATTCCCTCAGCCAAGGCCTCCTGCAGGTCTTCGATTGGATAGCGGCGTTCCAGGGAACGAAACGGCGGAGCGTCCGGGTGGGTGCTTGCGCCAGTGCGACCTACGGCATGGCAACGCGCGCAGTTCGCTTCGACCAGCCTCTTGCCATAGGCAATCCGCGAGCCATCGCCGGCCCAAGCGGGCAACGCGAAAGCGATGGCGGCCGCAAATGGCAGGATCACGAATGCTGTTCGACGTTCCATGGTCCACCAAAATACGTGACGAACGAGCCAGGACCTTGACCTGGCTCAAATTGCCGAAGACGCTTATCGCTGGAAAACATAGGTGCCGGGCGCCGCGCGGATCGCCTTAAGGCCGCCCGGAGCGCCAAACCGGTCGGCCGCGACCTCGCGGCCGGAATGGTGCGCCAGCCATTCAACCCACGCCGGCCACCAGGAACCATATGTCACGGTCGCGTTCCTCACCCATTCATCGGCGCTCGGACGGATATCCGCGTGGCGGCAGCTGAGCCGCCGGAAGGAGCGGCCCGGGTGGCCGGGCTCGGAAACGATGCCGGCATTGTGCCCGCCGCTGGTCAGGACGAAGTCGATGTCGGTATCGAAGAGATAGGTCAGCTTGAATACCGAACGCCATGGCGCGACGTGATCCGTCTCGGTGCCGACCGCGAACACCGGCGCTCGAATGTCCTCCAGATGAACAGGTCTCTCCTCCACGCAAAAGCGCCCCTCGACCAGGTCATTGTCCAAATAGAGCTGCCGCAGATATTGCGACTGCATGCGGGACGGCATGCGGGTCGAATCGGAATTCCAAGCCATGAGGTCGGTCATCGGAGCGCGCTCGCCGAGAAGATATTCGCGCACGATGCGTGACCAGACCAGATCCTGCGAACGAAGCATCTGGAAAGCGCCAGCCATGCGGCGCTGATCGAGGGTGCCTTCGACCCACATCACGTCCTCGAGCAGCGTGATCTGGCTCTCATCCACGAACAAGCCGAGCTCGCCCGGCTCCTCGAAATCGACCTGCGCCGCGAACAGCGACAGGCTGGCGAGCCGCTCGTCGCCGTCACGGGCCATTGCCGACGCGGCTATCGACAGAAGCGTCCCGCCAAGGCAATACCCCACTGCGTGAATCCGGCCGCTTCCCGTCGCCTCCTCGATCGCATCCATGGCCGCCATCACGCCGAGCCGGCGATAGTCGTCCAGCGACACCCCGGCCTGATCGCTGCCAGGATTGCGCCAGGAGATGCAGAACACCGTGTAGCCGCTCTGGACAAGATAGCGGACCAGCGAGTTCCGCGGCGAGAGATCGAGGATGTAATATTTCATGATCCAGGCGGGAACGATGAGGATCGGCTCCTCCTTCACAACGTCCGTCATCGGCGCGTAGCGGATCAGCTCGATCAGTTCATTCTGGAGGATCACCTCGCCCGGCGTGGCGGCGACCTCGATACCCGGCCGGTAGTTCTCAGCGCCAGCCGGAGGCTTGCCGTCGGCCAGACGAAGCAGGTCGTCAACCAGGTTGTTGGCGCCGTTGACGAAATTGGCGCCATTCTTCCGAAAGGTCCTGTCTATGACCTCCGGGTTGAGCGCCGGGAAATTGGAGGGCGAGACGGTATCCAGGATCTGTCGGCTGTAGAATTCGACGAGGCGCTCATGCCTTCTGGTGACTCCCGGAAGTCCGGTGGTCGCGTTATGCCACCATTGCTGCGAAAGCAGGAAGGCTTGCTGAACGGCGTTGAATGGGAATGTCTGCCAGGCATGGTGCTGGAACCTCCTGTCCTGCGGCAGGGGCGTGATCGTCGGCGTGGCGGTTCCCGTTGCGAACGCGCAGCGAAAAAGGAAATCACTCAGCCTCGCAACCTTCTCGACCGCCTTGGCGGAGACCTCTGCCTGCTTGCCCGGTGATGCGGACAGGTGCAGCAGCCAATCCTGCCAGGCCTGCAGGAGGCTGATCGGCGAAATGCCCGCCGTGAAGGCCGCAAACCATGCATGCGACAGCCTGTCGACATCGCGATAGACACTTGCGGTTCCCTCATCCGGCAGCGCCGGCGTGGGGAAACCGACCGCGCCCGCGACTTCGCCGGGGCCGGACTTCTGCAATGTCCCCGCCCGCCCAGCCTTGTCATGAACATTCAAGACGGCGGCCCTACCGGGGGCTGGTTTCAGCCTGCTTTTCCTTGGCGGCGACATTTCAGGGGGCAAGCGTCGCCGCGGCCATGTCGTCGATCGTCGTCTCCGCCTCCTTGCGGACTTGACCGGCTGTCTCCGAGGCAAGTCTGGCGCCGATGGAGGCGAACTTGCCGGCTTCATTTGCGTAGTCGGACGTAGCTTTCTGGACGAAGTTCGAGAACACGTCGAACGCGTCGACGAATTCGTCGCCGGCCGTCAGCTTTTCAAGAAGCTTCAGGTCGTCCTCGAACCTTCGCTTGAGGAACGATAGGCTTTCAATCTGATAGCGCAGCAACGCGCGGATCGAATAGGCCTGCATCGCGGCGGTCGCCCGCATGAGCTTCTGGCCGGTTTGTGCGAAAGGGGGCAGCTCGGGCGCACGAAACTCTTCCGAATTCCAGATCATGGTGTCTTTCCCTTCGCTCTCGTTCAACTTCTTGGTTTCGGCTGGTGGGGTCGTGAGGGTCCCAAGTCGTGATCGGCGGACAAGCGCTTGCTTCTTCTGAACGATGCCAGATCGAAATAGATCGCGGCTCCCGCGATGAAGGCGAGGCAGAGCACTGCACCCCACAGGAGGATGTCTTCGGTGGACATGGATAGGCCCCTTGTTCATCCTTTCGTTTTTTGAACATTGCAGGTCCGGGGCGAGCTGGCATTGATCATGATCAATCCGGCTAGACCGCCATTCAGAGAGGCGTCCCGGCTTTGACCCTGATCAAGGCGGATGACGGCTATGCCAGCGACAAGTCTTCGGGAACAAGCCTGTTGCAGATGCGAACCGAGAGACTGATATGAAGGAACTGCCGCTTGCCGAAGTCTACCGGCTCATCGAACCCGGTCCGGTCGTCCTGCTTTCGACGCGATCCAGGCAAGGGCGCTCGAACGTCATGACGATGTCCTGGCATATGATGGTGGAATTCGCCCCGCCGACGATCGCATGCGTCGTATCTAGCAATGACCTCTCGTTCTTCGCCTTGCGCCAAACGAGGGAATGCGTGATCGCAATCCCCGCCGTCGAGCTTGCGGAGAAGGTCGTGAAGGTCGGCAACTGCTCCGGCCGGGACACCGACAAGTTCGCAACCGCATGGTTTACGCCGCTTCCCGCCGAACAGGTATCGGCGCCGCTGGTGGCCGAGTGCTTCGCCAACCTCGAATGCCGCGTGGTCGATACGCGACTGGTCAACAGATATAATCTGTTCGTGCTGGAAGTCGTCAAGGCCTGGATCGATCCGGGACAGCCGAGGCCGAAAACCATCCATCACATCGGGAACGGCGCCTTCGTGGTCGATGGCGAAGTTGTCCATTTCCAATCCCGCATGCCGTGAAGCGAGTTTGATCCACATCAAGGCATGCGCGCTCCGCCAAAATAGGTTCAGCTCATCGAGAACGATCAAACCGGAAGCGTGTGCGATGAGCTACAAGTCAATCCTCCTGAACCTCAGTATTGACGGTCCGATCGAACCGCTCACGCGCATCGGGGTGGACCTCGCCAAGCGCTTCGACGCCCGTCTGATCGGATTCTGCGCCGCGGACGCTCCATTGCCGGTGACGATGGCGCCCGAGGGCGCGGCCATCGCCGCCGAGATATGGGAACAGTCGCGGGATGAAATCCGACGGCGCCTCCACGACCTGAAAGGCGAGTTCGGCTCTCTTGCGGGAGGAGCGGTCAAGACCGGCTGGTATGGGGAGGTCGAAAACCCGGATCATGCCCTGGCAAGGCGGGCTCGCATGGCCGACATCATCGTCACCGGCGCAGCGAAAGGCGCATCTTTCGGCGATTCCTACCGCGCGGTCGATCCAGGATCGCTGGTGTTGCGCGCGGGCCGGCCGGTCCTGGTCGCGGCTGATGGCGCCGCAAATTTGCCGGCTCGCAAGGTGGTGGTGGCCTGGAAGGACACACGCGAAGCCAGGCGCGCGGTGGCGGACGCCGTGCCGTTCATGGCCCTGGCCACCGAAGTTATCGTCGCGGCGGTCGACCGCAATCCCGACGAGTGGGTCAAGGACAGCGTCGACGACGCGGCGAGCTTCCTGGCGGGTCACGGTATCAAGGCGCGCACCGAAATCATCAAGGCGGACGATGACGAGAACAATTGTCTGGTCGACTTCTTCGCCTCGGTGAACGCCGAGCTCGTCGTGTCGGGTGCCTACGGGCACAGCCGATTGAGGGAGTGGGTGTTCGGCGGCGTTACCCGCTCGTTGCTGGACGAGGTCTGGCTAAATCGGCTGATGTCAAACTGACACTGTCATGTCGGGTCACATGCTTTCGGCAAGGCCGGTTTGCGCGGGCTGCTTGCAACGAGGTGCTTCCAGCAGATGCTCCAGTTGCTTCCATTCTTCTACAAAAAGCTTCCTCAGGACTGAGCGCTTGTCCAGATCAGTCTTCGCTTCCAGACATTTCTCGAAACGGCAAACATTCTCTTCATGCACGAACCGGTCTTGGCGCGTGGGCATTGCCGTCCTCCTGCTCCAACGGGCCGTCGTGTGGAGAATGAACAAACGACAAGACAAAGATAAGACAAAGCCTCAAGAAACGAAGTCAACCTGCCGGGCTAATGGCATGCCGGGTATCGATACGATCGCCTCGTCGAATTAAAAAGGTGCCGGTGCTGCTCGCGGGCACCGACACCTTGACGTCGACGGGTGGCAGGCGCTTTTCGCCCGCCCGGTTGTCAGCCGATGGTGATCCGGTCTTCGACCGTCTTCACGCCCGCGGCCGACCAGGCCGCGCGCTCGGCTGCCCTCCGTTCCGACCAGGCATGCACCCGGCCTTCGAGCCTGACCGCGCCGTTGTCCAGGACATCGACCTTGATCTCCTGCGCCTCGATCTCCGCATTGCGCTTCAACGCGTTCTCGATGCGCTGCTTGATGTCGTCGGTCGACGGTCGCGGCTTGATCTCGATCTGGCTGGTAACGCCGATGACGCCGGCGAGGTGACGCACGGCATCTTCCGCCGCGGTCTTCTGATATTGCCATTCGACCTTGCCGGTGAGCTTGACCCAACCATCCTGCACGCGGATCTGCACCGCTCCGTCTGGAATGGACGTGTTCCAGGCGATCGTGTGGACCGCGCGCTTGGCGATCTCGTCATCGGCGGTCCTGTGGGTGCCGAAGGGACGCACTTCCATTTCCTGGGCGATAGCTTTCACGCCCTTGAGGTCTCGCACCACGTCTTCGACCTTGAGCTTCTGAGCGTAGGTCGGGACATGGCCGGTCAGCGTCACGACGCCGCTGTCCACAGCCACGCCGATATGGGCGGCATCGATGCTGGGTTCGAAGTCCAGCTCATCGATGATGTCCTGCTTCAGGATGCCGTCACTCATTTTCCACCTCGCTGTTTCAGGGGATATTTCTTGCAACGCTGCAAGTATGGCCCGTGCGTGGCGCGGTGGCGTTGATCGCCGTCAAATACCGATCGGATTCGCAGCAGGCGTCGTCGCGGGCCGCGCGGGGCCTGCTGCTTGTCACGCCGGCACCGCGGCAGCCTTCTTGGCGGGAGGAGCAACCAAGGCCGCCCGCCGCAGCGGCGGAAAGTCGTCCGGTGTGATCGTTTCGCGTTCGAGCAGCAGGCTGGCCCCCGCCTTTAGGTCATCCATCCGGGACCTGAGCAGTTCCTGCGCCGTGGCGAAGGCTTCGTCCAGCATCTGGCGGACGGCAATATCGACCTCCCGCGCGGTGGCCTCCGAATAATCGCGCTGGCGCAGCGATCCGTCTCCCAGCCATTGCTGCTTTTGCTCCTCGAGCACGGCCTGCCCCACGGCGGAACTCATGCCGAAGCGAGTAACGCTCTGGCGCGCCACATCCGTTGCCTTGGCGAGATCATCGGCCGCGCCGGTCGAGACCTCGCCATAGACGATATCCTCCGCGGCCCTGCCCGCCAGCAGCGCGACCATCCGCTCCTTCAGCTCGCTTTCGGTGATCAGAAAGCGATCGTCGGTCGGACGCTGCATGGTGTAGCCGAGCGCGCCGATCGACCGTGGGATGATCGACACCTTGTGCACGGGGTCTGTCTTGAGGAGCGCGGCCGCGGTAAGCGCATGCCCCATCTCATGGTAGGCAACCCTCTCGCGCTCGTCCGGATTGAGCAGCCTGCTCTTGCGTTCGGAACCGGCCACGATGCGCTCCACCGCATTGGTGAAATCATCCATCGTCACCTTGTCGGCATTGCGCCGGGTGGCAAAGATCGCGGCTTCATTGACGAGATTGGCAAGGTCGGCGCCCGTGAACCCGGGCGTGATCGCCGCCACTTCATCGATATCCACGCCCGGCGCCACCGCGACGCTGCGGACATGGACCTTGAGGATAGCCACGCGTCCCTTCCGGTCAGGCCTGTCGATCACCACCTGCCGATCGAAGCGACCGGCGCGGGTGAGCGCCGGATCAAGGATTTCCGGCCGGTTGGTGGCGGCAAGAAGCACAATGCCGACGCGAGGATCGAAGCCGTCCAGCTCCGACAGGAGCTGGTTGAGCGTCTGTTCCTTCTCGTCGGCGCCGCCGTAGCCCGCGAAGGGGCTGCGCGCTCGTCCTAGCGCGTCCAGTTCGTCAATGAAGATGATGCATGGCGCGGCCTGTCTTGCCTGCTCGAACAGATCACGGACACGCGCGGCGCCCACACCGACGAACATCTCGACGAACTCGGAACCGGAGATCGAGAAGAAGGGCACGCCCGCCTCGCCGGCCACCGCGCGCGCCATCAGCGTCTTGCCGGTCCCGGGTGGCCCGACCAGCAGAATACCCTTGGGAATGCGCGCGCCAAGGCGCCCATATTTGTCCTTGTCCCTGAGGAACGAGACGATCTCCTGCAGCTCGAGCTTGGCCTCGTCGACGCCGGCGACGTCGCCGAAGGTGACGCCGGTCTGCCTCTCCACATAGACCTTGGCCTTGGACTTGCCGATGTTGATCAGGCCGCCCATTCCCTGTCGTTCGGCGAAGCCGCGGAAAAGGAACATCCAGAGCCCGAAGAAAAGCAACGCCGGCAGGATCCACGAAAGGATGCTGGTGAGCCAGTTGCTGTCGCTGCCGCCCGACACCTTCACGCCTGCCTTCTCGAAGGCTTCGGCTGAGGTCGGATCAACGCGCGCGGCGACGAAAAGGCTCTTGCCGTCCTGTGGCTCCTTGAACTGGCCCTGGATGGTCGTTTCCGTCAGCGTCACCGAGGCGATCTTGTTCTCGCCGACCAGCCTCATGACATCGCTGTAAGAGAGCTGCGCGACGTCACGCCAACCGAGCCAGAGCTGGAACAGACTGACCAGAACCAGCGCGAGAATGAAATATCCGATGTTGAAACCGTGCTTCTTGTCCATCAATGTCTCCGGCGAAAACTTGCTGTTTCAGCTTAGATCACCAGGCGTGCCAATGTGCGTTGATCGGTTCGCCTTTCGCATGGAGGCAGATGGGACACCGAAACGGACCATCATCAACCTCGCAGGGCTGGAACTTCTGCGCAGCCTATCCGCGCAGCGCCATCCAGACTTTGAGCGAAATCAAGGAGCGCCCTGTTTGTAGAGCCTACCAAGCGAAGACTGCATGCGAGTGACCTATGGACACTTCTCCGCCACACAAATCCGATCTTCTGATCGAGACCAACCGGCTGTCGAAATCCTTTGCGCGAGGCGAAAGCAGGTACGGCCTTGGCGTCGACTTCATCGTGCTTGCCGCCATCGCCGCGATGATGACCGCGATCGCGGCGCGAATCTACCCGCGCCTGACAATGTAGCCCCCAGGCTGTGACTGAAGACCCACGGCCATGAACATCGTCGACAAGAACACCAACGAAGTCTCCGTCTCCTCCGGATTGCGGGGTTTGATCGGCCGCCTGAGAGAACATCCTCTCGCTCGCGTCGGTCCGGGTCTGATCACCGGCGTGGCCGACGACGACCCGAGCGGTATCGCAACCTACTCGCAGGCAGGCGCGCATTTCGGCCTCAACATGCTTTGGACGATGCCGCTTTGCTTTCCGCTCATGGCGGCGCTCCAGTCGATGTGCGGGCGCATCGGCCGTGTCACGGGCAAGGGGCTTGCCGCGAACATAAGGGCATTCTTTCCGCCTGGCGTACTCAAATCCGTCGTCGTCCTGCTCCTGGTAGCCAACACGCTGAACATCGCCGCCGACATAGCGGCCATGGGCGAGGTCGCGGAACTTGTCACCGGCATGAACAGGCATCTGGCCACACTGTTCTTCAGCTTGGGCACATTGGTCCTGCAGGTGCTCGTTCCCTATCATCGCTATGTAAATTTCCTCAAATGGCTGACGCTTTCGCTGCTTGCCTACGCCGCCGTGCTGTTCACGGTCCACGTGCCGTGGAGCGAGGTGGCACTTCGCACCGTATGGCCCAAACTTGCGCTCAATTCCGACACCGCCATCATGGCGGTGGCGATCTTCGGCACCACGATCAGCCCCTATCTCTTTTTCTGGCAGGCATCCGAAGAGGTCGAGGAAATGAAAGGTGATGCTCCCCTTATCGAGGACCCCACCAGGTCGGGAGCGGAACTGCGGCGGTTGCGGTGGGACACCTGGAGCGGGATGTTCTATTCGGATGTGACGTCCTACTTCATCATCCTGGCAACCGCGGTGACGCTCCATGTCGCTGGTGTCACGAACATCGAAACCGCGGCGCAGGCCGCCAGCGCGCTGCAGCCGCTGGCGGGCGATTTCGCCTTCGTGCTTTTCGCGACCGGGATCATGGGCGTCGGACTGATCGGCGTGCCCGTCCTGGCGGGCTCGGCGGCATACGCGCTGGCGGAGGCCATGGGATGGCAGGAGGGCCTCGAACTCAAGGCAAGCGATGCGCGCGGCTTCTACGGCGTCATCGCCGTGAGCATCCTCGCGGCGCTGGTCATACAGTACCTTCCCATCAGCCCGATGAAGGCGCTGTTCTGGAGCGCCGTCATAAACGGAGTTGTCGCGGTGCCACTGATGGTGGTGGTCATATTGCTGGCTTCAAGCCGCTCCGTCATGGGTCCTTTTACGTCCGGACGGCCGATCGTCATTCTGGGCTGGACAGCAACGGCAGTCATGGCCGCAGCGTCGATCATGATGTTCCTGCCCGGCTGATGCATGTCGCCCGGAAGCGCGCGGCGGGTTGCGGCACCGGTGCCTCCTTGAGCGAAATCAAGGAACATCCCTTCGCCAAGCTTATTCTGGAATCGCCGTCCTTATGAGGATCGGCAATTCGTCTCGGTTGGGATTCTGGAGATGCAGTCTTGCCATACGCGTCAATCGAGGACCTGCCCCTACCAATCCGCGAACATCTCCCCCTGCATGCGAGAGAAATCTACCGGTCCGCGTTCAACAACGCCTGGGACGAATATGTCGACCGCGGCGAGAGGCGGGAGGAGATCGCCCATCGTGTCGCATGGGCCGCAGTGAAGCATCGCTACCGTAAGGCAGGAAATGCGTGGGTGCCCTTGTGAGCGACTCTTTTCGATGCATTGACCAAAATCAATTTCTTCGTCCCGAGATCGTTCATATGTCACGAAATCAGGGACTTAAGGTAACGCCACTTCCATGAAAAAAGCCGTCGCGAGGCTTGTTGACACCTGCAACGCCGAAAGAAGCAAGGAATCCGACTTTCCATCCATCTGGAGGGATGTGCTGAAGGCGCACCCATACGTGCGCGGGCAACCGGTGCAAGATATAGGAGAGAACGGTCCGCAGTTGCGGATTCCCTTGATCACCGGTCAGGTCCTCGTCTTCCTTGGCTCGCATTTCACCCTCTTGTGATCTGAACATCCAAGTCATCCTTGGATTGGCTGGAGGGTCGCCTGTCGGACTTGATGCGGATCAAGGTTGCGGCGCCCCCCTTGCTGTTCTGATGGCGACGGCAATCAACGGGAGACGCTAGAAATGGTCGGCATCACTTTGAGCCCCGAACAGATCCGAACCGCTCCACCGGCGGTCCGGCAATGGCTGGAACATGAGATCGCGCATTCGCTGGGACTTGGTCCGTCAGCGGAACCGGGTCCGCCCGATGCGCCGCATCTCGCCGCCTGCGGCCCGCAAGAGGCGATGGCGATCTATGCCTCGATCAGAAGCATGCTGCCCGTCGTCAGCGTCTTCTTCGAATTGGCTCGCGAAGGGACAGCGATCAGCGAACGGGGCCTTGTGGCCTTCCGGCTCGCCGACATGCTCCGCGACACGCGCCTGCCCGATCCGCAGCACCTCGCCACTTGCCTGGACGTGATCGACCGAGCCTTCCGCCTGGCGCGCGGCGACGATCACGCCGTGCTTTCGATCCTGGATCCCAGAGGCTACTGCATCGTCGCCGAGGCGACCCGGCGAAGCGTCCTTGCCGTATGGGAGCAGGAAATGGTCGTGCAGCAATTGCCGGATGGCGCGGAGCCTGACGGCGCCAAGGTTTCGCCAGCGGAACCCTTCTCGACTTCGGGCGCACTGCCGCCTCAATCGATCCACCTTGGCCAGCCCGTCAGCGAATCCGTTTCGCGGCCGGACGGCCAGCGAAACTAGAAGGCGGCCGCGAAAATCAACGCGATTGGGCGACACCGTTGATGGCCGGATTGCGCCGGTCGCCGGTCAGCCGGCCGTCGACCAGCTCGATGACGCGATCGCACTGGGCGGCGAGATTGTGGTTGTGAGTGACGATCAGGAAGGTCGTGTCTCGCTCTATGTTGAAGCGGCGCATCAATTCGAACACCCCCTGGGCCGAAGCCGTGTCCAGGTTCCCGGTTGGCTCGTCCGCCAGAACCAGGAGCGGATTCATGGCCAGCGCGCGCGCCACCGCGATGCGCTGCTGCTGGCCGCCCGACATGTTCAGCGCGCGGGTATCGCGCCACTTGACGAGGCCAACCTGATCCAGCAGCTCGTCGGCCCGCTCTTCCATTGCAATATCCGGCCGGCCGCGGTCGACGAGCATCGGCATGACGACATTCTCTCGGGCCGTGAAAGCCGAGATGAGGTGATGATACTGGAACACGAAGCCTATCGAGTGCCCACGCAGCCTGGTCAGCGCCGCTTCGTCGAGCGACGTCGTGTCCTTGCCGTCGATGAACAAGCGGCCAGACGTGGGGCGATCGAGCAGACCGATGATGTTGAGGAGCGTGCTCTTGCCGCAGCCCGACGGCCCCATCAGCGCGACGAATTCACCCGCCTTCATTACCAGGTCGATGCCGTGCAGTATCTCGGTCTCGACCGGGGTGCCGACGTTATAGGACTTGCGGATCCCATCGAGGACGAGAAGCTCAGCCACGGATCGCCTCCACCGGATCAAGCCTGGCGGCGCGAAGAGCCGGAACCATCCCTGCCACCACTCCGGTGACCGTGGCCAGCAGCGCCGAAAACACGAACAGGCTGGGCTCGATAACCAGCGGGAAGAGCTCGGTCCCGTTGGCCTGGCGCGCGAGGTTGTGCCATGCAAACAGCGCGATGCCCCCCAACAGGCTTCCGAGAAGCGACCCGAGAAAGCCCAGGACGCCGCCCTGGATGAGGAATATCCTCAGGATCTTGCCGCGCGAGCTGCCCATGGCTCGCAGGATGCCTATGTCCTTGGAGCGCTGAAGCACCGAAACGATCAGGACCGCGGCGATGCCAAACGCCACCGAGAGTCCGACGAAGACGCGAATGAGCAGGCTGGAGAGGGTTTGCGCCCAGATGGCCGTGAAGAACTGGGCGTTGGTGACAATCCAACTCTCGGCTTTCACCGGCAAGACGGCGCCGATATCCTGGGCGATCGTTTCTGCCGCGTAGACGTCGTCGACCGTAAGGTCGATTTCCGTGACGCCGCCGATCAGGTTCAGCAGGCTCTGCGCGGTCCGCAACTGGACGTAGGCGTTGCGCTCGTTGGCTCCCCTGTTGCCGAGGTCGAAAATTCCGCGGATGGTGAGGATGCGGCTCCCCCCTGTCCCCGTCGTGACGTTAAGCTTGTCGCCGACCGTGGCGCCGAGATCATTGGCGAGGTCGATGCCGACGAGAATGTCGTCGGTCCCCGGGCTAGGCTCGCCCGCGATGATGTAGTCAGGCAAGCGGACGATACGGAAATAGTCGTCGGGCTCTATGCCGAGAATGCCTATGCTGCGGCTGGCGTCGCCGCGCACGGCGAGCGCCGAACCCGATACGGAAGGCGTCGCGACGACGATGTCGGATCGGGCCCGCATGCTGGAGAGGATCGTCTGCCACTGGTCGAGCGACAGTATCCGCTGCGTGGGCCGCTGCACGATGGCCGCCTCGACCACCCCGTCCAGCTGCCGCAACGGGCGCGCCACCTCGTCCGGGGGCTTGAGCTGAATCTGCGGCTGCGAGGTGAGAACCCTGTTGGTGAAGTTCGCCTGGACGCTGGCGAGCAACGCCGACATGAAGACGATCACGCCCACGCCGATGGCTATGCCGCCCAGGATGAATCCCGTCTGCATACGCCCCTCGCCCAGGAAGCGCAGGGCGGCGATCCAGGCAAATGTCAGCCAGCGTCTCATGAATTTACCGGGCGGATGCGTTGGCCCGCCCTCACCCCCGCCGCGACCGGCACGACGAGCTCGCCCTGCGCCAGGCCACTCAGGATCTCGACCTGGTCGGCCGCGCGCAAGCCCAGCTGGACCGGCTGCTCGCGGGCACGGCCATCCCGGTAGACCAGAACCCAAGGCGCCCCGGAAGTGGATTCGTGGACGACACGACCGGGAACGATCAGGGTCGACGGCCTGCGGGCCACCGCGATGTCGACCGAGGTCGTCATGTCCTGGCGCAGATAGGGCGGCGGGTCCGCGACCGTGAGCTTCACCTCGACCGAGGCGCGGGTGATGTCCACGGAGGGATTGATATAGGTTAGCGTGGCGTCGAAAAGCTTGTCGGGATAGGCATCGGCGGAAGCCCGCGCAGACTGCCCCAATTCAACCAGTCCAAGGTTCTTCTCGTCGATCTGCAGCACCAGCTCTATGCTCCCGCTCGGCGCTAGAACGAGCAGCGCCATCCCCGGCTGCACCACGGTTCCACGTTCGACGCTACGCGTGATGAGAACTCCATCGCGCGGCGATCTGATCGTGGCGTAGTCGAGGCGCGCCTTGGCTGTGGCGAGATTGGCCTTGGCTTGATTGAGCGCGGTCTCAGCCATCACATAGTCGCTGCCGCCGGGCCGCGACGAGTATACCTGCAATTCGGCCGTACGAACCTGCGTTTGCGCGATGTCGAAGTTCTTGGTGGCTTCGTCCAGGGTTTGCTTGGTGCCGAACCCGGACCTGAACAGATTCTCGGCACGCTGGTAGGCGGCGCGCGCGTCGACAAGACTGGCTTCGGCCTGCTTCCGCGCCTGCTCGGCCGCCGGCAATGTAAGCTCCCGCATCTGACGAACCCGGGCTTCGGCTTCCGCCACCGCGCCCTCGGCGGCGATCGTCGCCGCATTCAGCTCACTGGGTTCGAGCTCGACAAGCGGCTGGCCCTGCTTGACGGTCTGGCCTTCGGTGACGAGGACATCCCGCACGGTGCCGGTGATCTGGCTTGCGATGTTCACACGATACGGGGATTCCACATGGCCGCTGGCGACAACCGTTTTCACCAGGTCGCCACGCACCACCGGATAAACAACCACCGCGGGGCCGATGAGCCAACGGGCAAGGAGCCATGCCGTTACGGCCACCGCGATCAATAGCGCGGCGACAAGCCATTTGTTGGCGGACACAAAGGGGAGGACGGTTCGTCTTACCCGCCCCATGGCCCGGGGGTTGAATTGCGTATTTGTCTGCAGCATCGCGATCCCGTCCAAACGATCCGCCGGATGCTAGGGCGGAGTCGCGTCCGACGTTTTGCGTCAAATCAATTGTCTTGGGGTTCGCGCCAGTAATCGCGCGTCCGGACCGCCGGCCGCCGTCGGCGTCCTGTCAGCACCGCTTGCTAGACGGCGCTTGCGACCGATCATGTTTTAAAGCAGCCGCCAGCCGTGGTCGCCGGATGATGGACGGAGCATTTCGAATGCAGTTTCTGAGAATAGGACTGGCGTTGAAACGCTGACGGTTGCGGCCCCGGCGTTCGGGGGTTCCATCATCAACGTCAAATTGTGGGACAGGAACGGCGACATGAACGCCGATGCCAAGATGGGGATGGGCATGCCGGCGAACATGAGCATGGCGATGATGAAGATTCAGCTCGACAAGAAGGTCGTGCCGGCCGGCAAGGTGACCTTCGACGTGACCAATACCTCCCCTCCAGGCATGGCGCTCAACCTGGAGGGAACCATTCGCATCCAATCGAGCGGAGCCCTCGTCAGACGGCTTCTATGGCACTCTTGATCGACATCACGGAATGCTTGACGAAGTCCTTGGCGATCTCGCCGACGAGCTTGGCGCTCAATGCCGGCTGATAGTGCCTTCTCATCTCGCCAAGCGTGCGCGGATCGGCGATCACCAATACGTGCTCGCAGGCTTTCTCGCGGGCCTGCTGGTTCAGGTAGTTCGCGATCGATGCAGCAAAGTCGTCTTCTCCCAGCCGGGAGTCGTCCGGATTGGCGGCTGAACTGCGATGCCTGCCGCCAGATCCGGCGTGAGCCACTTCAAGGACGGAATGCTCTGCTTCGATCAGCTCGAGATGAGGTTCGTGTCCCTTGTTGTGAAACAGCCGCAAGCTCTTGCCGTCGGTAACCGCGACAAGAGTGCCGTTATTCAGGATCATGTTTCTCTCCAACGCCGGATCGCCGAGCGCCGCGGCGCCACCGATCATTTCATTGCTGTTTCGAGACACGTAACCCCGGATGGAGCTGCATCGCTTTGACCTTGATCAAAGCCGGGGCAAGGCAGCAAGCCATCCCTGATGGCGGAAGATGCCGTGGTCAATCAACCAGGTTAAATCGAGCAGAAGGCGGAATGCAGCGCCTCGATGACGATGAGCACCTCCGGACGGGTTATCCGGTAGTGAACCGTTGTCCCCTCGCGGCGAGCCTCGACCAGCCCGTCAGCCCTCAGTCGCATGAGCTGTTGCGACATCGGCACCTGATCGATGTCCAGGAGTTCTCGCAGCTCAGCCACGGAGCGCTCCTCGTTGCCGAGTGCGCACAGCACGAGCAACCGCTGCGGGTGGGAGAGGCTCCGAAGCAGTTCGACAGCCTCTCCGGAGGCAGGGATCATATCCTTTACATTCATACTCTTGAATTTATAATCTTTGAATGTTAGATGCAAGCTTGCCATGCGGGCTCCATCGAAACCTCTATCCTACAATCAAGCCGGCCCGTGTGGAAATTGAGCCTGATCAATGCAGAGCGCGGCTTTCCCGCGCAGTCTGCAACGAGAGATCAAAAATAGCGGGAGGATTCATCATGTCACACATTGTCGTCCTCGGAGCAGGCCTCGGCGGCACCATCATGGCGTACGAAATGCGCGACAAGCTACGCCACGACGACCAACTGAGCGTCGTGACGCTCGGCACGACCTATTCCTTTGTCCCTTCCAACCCCTGGGTGGCCGTCGGCTGGCGGGAGCGCGGCGACGTCACCGTCGACCTGGCGGATACCTTCAAGCGGCGCGGTATCGCCCTTCGTCCCGAAGGCGCTAGGAAGGTGCATCCAAAGGAAAACCGGATCGAGCTCAATGACGGCTCCTTCGTCGACTACGACTATCTGATCATCGCGACCGGCCCCGACCTTGCCTTCGACGAGGTGCCGGGGCTCGGGCCTGCCGGCCATACACAGTCCATCTGTCATATCGACCATGCCGTCGCGACGCGCGCGCGGTTTGACGAACTGGTCCGAAAGCCCGGCCCGGTAATCGTGGGCGCGGTGCAAGGCGCGTCCTGCTACGGCCCGGCCTATGAATTCGCCTTCATCCTCGACACGGCCTTGCGCAAGGCCAAGGTGCGCGACCGTGTGCCGATGACCTTCGTGACTCCGGAGCCCTATATCGGCCATCTCGGACTCGATGGGGTCGGCGACACCAAGGGCCTGCTCGAGAGCGCCATGCGCGAACGGCACATCAAGTGGGTCACCAATGCCAAGGTGACCTCGGTCGAGGCCGATATGATGCATGTCGAGGAAGTCAACGAGGATGGAACGACCAAGGCCAGGCACGACCTTCCTTTCGCCTTCTCGATGATGCTGCCAGCCTTCCGCGGCGTGGCGGCGGTCGCCGGCGTCGAGGGCCTGGTCAATCCGCGCGGCTTTGTCACGATCGACAAGTATCAGCGCAACCAGGCTCATCCGAACGTCTTCGCTATTGGCGTCTGCGTGGCCATCCCACCGGTTGGCAAGACCCCGCTTCCCGTCGGTGTGCCGAAGACCGGGTTCATGATCGAATCGATGGTCACGGCGGCGGCGGAGAACATCAGCGCTCTGCTGCGCGGCGAGGAACCGCGAGCTGTGGCGACGTGGAACGCGGTCTGCCTTGCCGACTTCGGCGACGAGGGCATCGCCTTCGTGGCGCAGCCTCAGATTCCTCCCCGCAACGTCAACTGGTCCTCGCAGGGCAAGTGGGTACACGCGGCCAAGGTCGGCTTCGAGAAATACTTCCTGCACAAGGTCCGGCAGGGAAAGAGCGAGACCTTCTATGAGGGATTGGCGCTCGACGTGCTCGGCATCAAGAAGCTCAAGGCGATCCATATCGAGCCGGTCGAATAGGCGGCTCACTTCCAAGGAGACATGAAATGACCATCGACAAAGCCGTGCTGATGTTCGCCGGGTCCGTTGTGCTGATCTCACTCGCGCTCGGCACCTACTATTCGCCCTATTGGCTGCTGCTGACCGCCTTTGCCGGACTCAACATGGTCCAGGCCTCGATCACCGGTTTCTGCCCGGCGGCGATGGTGTTCAAGAAACTCGGCTGCAAGGCGGGCGTCGCGTTCAAGTAGCGGCGCGCCCTTCGGAACCCACCACCACGAACCAGGAGGCGTTTGCCGCGCCTCCTGGAACATTTCAACCGACCGGAAGAAGCGCAATGCGAACCACACGATCGGCCATCGCCAACATCCTCCTGATCGGCACCGCATGCCTTGCGGTATCGAACGCGAAAGCCGCGGAATTCACGGTGAGACCCACTACCGTCACCGAAATGAAAGCGGTCTACGGCCAGGTCGAAAGCCGCACGGTGGTGCCGGCGCGCGCCCGCATTTCGGGAACCATCAGCGAGGTCCGCGTCTCCGAGGGCCAGGAGGTGCGCCAGGGTGATCTGATCGCCATCGTGGTCGACGACAAGATCGCCCTCCAGCTTCGCGCCGCAGACGCCAAGATCGCGGCGCTCAACTCGCAGCTGGACAATGCCCGCACGGACATGCAGCGCGCGCAGGACCTGCTGACCAAGGGCGTGGCCGCGCAGAGCCGGGTCGACGCCGCGCGGCTGCAGCTCGATGTCACGACCAACCAGCTCGCGGCGGCGGTCGCGGACAAGGCCGTCATCGAACAGAGCGCTACCGAGGGACAGACGCTGGCGCCCGCCGCCGGGCGGGTGCTGACCGTTCCGGTCACCGCCGGCTCCGTCATCATGGCCGGCGAGACGATCGCACGCGTCGCTTCCGGCCAGTATTATCTTCGTCTGTCGCTGCCGGAACGCCATGCCGCGGAGATCGCGGAAGGCGCCGCCGTCGACATCGGCGAACGCGGCACCGGGTCGAATGCCGGCTTCGTCAAGGCCCGCGAGGGGCGCATCGCCAAGGTCTATCCGGAGATCGAGAACGGCCGGGTCATCGCCGATGTCGAGGTGGCCGATATCGGCACCTATTTCGTCAACGAGCGCACGCTGGTGTCCATTCCGGTGGGCAAGCGTGCCATGCTGGGCGTTCCGCCTGAAGCGGTGCGCACCATCCACGGCGTCGACTACGTCGCGGTCGAAACGGCGAACGGCCCGCTCGACGTGGCCGTGGTGCTCGGCGAGCGGTTCGACGACGCCGGCCAGGCGCGCATCGAGGTGCTGACGGGCCTCGCGGACGGCGACAAGGTCGTCCTGCCATGAAGCTTGGCATTGCCGGCGGGCTCACCCGCTCCTTCATCGGCTCGCCGTTGACGCCGCTCTTCCTGCTGGCCGCGCTCGCGCTTGGCTTGGTGGCGCTGGTGACGCTGCCGCGTGAGGAAGAGCCCCAAATCTCCGTGCCGATGGTGGACATCCACGTCCAGGCCAACGGGCTCAAGGCCGAGGATGCCGTCAAGCTGGTCACCGAGCCATTGGAGACCATCATCAAGAGCATCGATGGCGTCGAGCATGTCTACTCTCAGACCGAGGACGACGGTGCCCTAGTAACGGCCCGCTTCAAGGTGGGCACGAGCTCGGATGCGGCGGTGCTGCGCGTGCACGACAAGGTGCGCGCCAACATGGATCGCATCCCGGTGGGCATTCCGGAGCCGCTGATCGTCGGACGTGGTATCGACGACGTGGCCATCGTGGTGGTGACGCTGACGCCGACGCCGGAGGCCGCCAGTCGCTATTCCTCGGCCGACCTGACCCGGCTGGCACGCGAGCTTCAGGTCGAGGTGGCGAAACTCCCCGATATCGGCCTGACCTATATCGTCGGCGAGCAGCCGGAGGAAATCCAGGTCGAACCCGATCCGGAGAAACTGTCGCTGTACGGCATCACGCTGCAGCAGCTGACCGCCAAGATTTCAGGCGCCAACCGCTCATTTCAGCTCGGCACGGTGCGCGAGCAGGGCAAGCAGCGGGTGCTGGTCGCCGGCCAGACGCTGCAAGGGCTCTCCGACATCGGCAATCTGCTGCTGACCGCCCGCGACGGCCGGCCGGTCTATGTGCGAGACGTGGCGAGCATCGTGCTGGCGACGTCGCCGGCTGAAAACCGCGTCACGGACGTCGTCAAGACCGCCAACGGGCTGCAGCGCGCTCCCGCCGTCTCGCTCGCCATAGCCAAGCGGCCCGGCACCAACGCCGTCCTCATCGCCGATGCCATCGGCAAGCGGCTGGAGCAGACGCGCGGACAGATCTTCCCCAAGGACGTCGGGATGACCGTGACCCGCGACTATGGCGAGACCGCCAACGAGAAGGCGAACGAGCTGCTCTTCCACCTTGGCCTGGCGACGATCTCCATCGTCGTGCTGGTCGCCGTCGCCATAGGCTGGCGCGAGGCGCTGGTGGTGGCGGTCGTCATCCCGACGACGATCCTGCTCACGCTCTTTGCCTCCCGCGTCATGGGCTATACGCTCAACCGCGTCAGCCTGTTCGCGCTGATCTTCTCAATCGGCATCCTGGTCGACGACGCCATCGTCGTCATCGAGAACATTGCCCGCCACTGGGCCATGGACGACGGGCGCTCGCGCAGCGCCGCCGCCATCGACGCCGTCGCGGAGGTCGGAAACCCGACCATCGTCGCCACGCTGACCGTCGTCGCCGCCCTTTTGCCGATGCTTTTCGTCTCGGGCATGATGGGGCCATATATGAGCCCGATCCCGGCCAATGCCTCGGCCGCGATGCTGTTCTCCTTCTTCGTGGCTGTGATGCTGACGCCCTGGCTGATGATGAAGCTTGGCCGCCGGCATGAGGCGGGTGGGCAGGGCGGCCATGGCGCCGGACATATAGGAGCGCTCGGCCGCGCCTATGTCGCGGTCGCCCGGCCGATCCTGAAGTCGCGCCGTCGCGCGTGGATGTTCCTGCTCGTCGTCGGCGTCGCGACGCTATCGTCCATGGCGCTGATCTATACCAAGCATGTGACGGTGAAGCTGCTTCCTTTCGACAACAAGACCGAGTTGCAGGTGGTCGCTGACCTGCCCAAGGGCTCGTCGGTCGAGGACACGAACCGGGTGTTGCAGGCAGCGGTCGACCGCCTGTCTGGCGTACCCGAGGTCGTCTCCTTCCAGACCTATGCCGGCACCGCCGCGCCCTTCAACTTCAACGGACTGGTGCGCCATTATTATCTGCGCTCCGGCCCCGAACAGGGCGACGTGACGGTGAACCTGGTGCCGAAGGGCGAGCGTAGCCGCGCCAGCCATGCGATCGCGCTCGACATACGCGAGCGCCTGAAGGGCATGGCCATGCCGGCGGGCACTGTCATCAAGGTGGTCGAGCCCCCGCCCGGACCGCCGGTGCTCGGCACGCTGCTCGCCGAAATCTACGGGCCCGACGCCGAGACCCGCCGCGCCGTCGCGGCCAAGGTGCGCGAAACCTTCGCGAGCGTCCCCTTCATCGTCGACGTCGACGACAGCTTCCACAACCAGCCGCAGAGACAAAGACTGTCGATCGACCAGGACAATCTCGAATATTACAAAGTCGAGCAGTCGGACGTCTACGACACGCTCAGCTACCTCTATGGCGGCACGACGGTTGGCTATTCGCACCGTGGCGGCGGACGCTATCCGATTCCGATCCGCATCGCCCTTTCGAAGGGCGACGGCGTCATCGACCAGCGCGCGCTGGCGACGCCGGTGCCGGCCAATGCCTTGCCGGGCGCCCGCGACGTGGTGGAGCTCGGCGATGTAGTGCACGTCGCAAGCGAACCCGCCTCATACCCGATCTTCCGGCACAACGGCCGCCCCGCAGAGATGGTTATGGCGGAGTTGGCCGGCGCTTTCGAGGCGCCCGTCTACGGCATGCTCGCCGTGGACGACGCCATCGCCAAGGCGGATTGGGGGACCGTGCCGAAGCCAGAGATCGCGCTGCATGGCCAGCCGGACGACGAATCCAAGCCGACGCTCCTGTGGGACGGCGAATGGGAAGTGACCTGGGTGACGTTCCGCGACATGGGCGCCGCCTTCATGGTAGCCATCCTCGGGATCTACATCCTGGTGGTCGCGCAGTTCGGTTCCTTCCGGCTGCCCCTGGTGATCCTGACCCCGATCCCGCTGACGCTGATCGGCATCATGCTCGGCCATTGGGCTTTCGCCGCGCCTTTCACCGCGACCTCGATGATCGGCTTCATCGCGCTGGCCGGCATCATCGTGCGCAACTCGATCCTGCTGGTCGATTTCATTCGCCACTCCGGCGGTACCGGACGGCCGCTGGTCGACATACTGCTCGAGGCCGGCGCGATCCGCTTCAAGCCGATCCTGCTCACCGCGCTTGCCGCCATGATCGGCGCGGCGGTGATCCTGACCGATCCGATCTTCCAGGGGCTGGCCATCTCGTTGCTGTTCGGCCTCGCCTCCTCGACGCTGCTGACGGTGCTGGTCATCCCTGCAATCTACGTGGCGCTGCGCGGCGGGCCGGCCTCGGGCGCGAGGGCGGTCGAATCCGTCAAACCACCGCCCGCCGGGTAGATCGCGCCGGAGTGATCAAAAGCGGACGGACTTCACATCATGCCGGTGCCGTCGAGCCTCGAGCCGCCGCGGGTCCTATTCGAAAGAGTAGGTGAATCCTTCCGACGAGGCACCGACGATCACCTTCGTCATCTTCTTGCCCTCGAGCGAGCGGTTGAGCACGCCGCGGCTGAGTTCCGGCAGCAGCGTATTGGTGAGGATGGCGTCGATCATGCGCCCGCCGGACTCGATCTCGGTGCAACGCGCCTTCACCAGATCCATGACGCCCTCGCCGATCACCAGCTCGGCGTCGTTGGTCGCCCTTAGCCGGCGCGCGATCTTGCCGAACTGATGCCTGGTGATCGCCTCGATCATCGCATCCGACAGCGGATAATAGGGGATGGTCACGACCCGGCCGAGGAAGGCTGCAGGGAAGACCTTCAGCAGCGGGGGGCGCAGCGCGGTGTCGAGATCGTCGATGCCGGTCCGCACCGTGCCGTTCCTGGTGCGGTCCATGATGACGTCGGAGCCGACATTCGAGGTAAGCAGGATCAGCGTGTTCTTGAAGTCGATGCGACGGCCTTCGCTGTCGTCCATCATGCCCTTGTCGAAGACCTGGAAGAAGATCTCGTGGACATCGGGATGCGCCTTCTCGACCTCGTCGAGCAGGATCACCGAGTAGGGTTTCCTGCGCACGGCCTCGGTCAGGATGCCGCCCTTGCCGTAGCCGACATAGCCGGGCGGCGCGCCCTTCAGCGTCGAGACGGTGTGCGCTTCCTGGAATTCCGACATGTTGATCGAGATAAGGTTCTGCTCGCCGCCGTAAAGCGTCTCGGCCAGCGCCAGCGCGGTCTCGGTCTTGCCGACGCCGGAGGGGCCGCAAAGCAGGAACACGCCGACCGGCTTTTCCGGCGCGCCGAGGCCGGCGCGGCTGGTCTGCACGCGCCTGGCGATCATCTCCATCGCATGGTCCTGGCCGACCACACGCTCGGACAGCGTGACGGCGAGCTTCAGCGCCTTCTCGGTCTGGCTAGAGAGCATGCGCCCGGTCGGGATACCGGTCCAATCCTGAACAACGGCCGCCACGGCATTGCGGTCGACCGACGGCAGGATGAGCGGCGTCTCGCCTTGCGCGGCGGCAAGCTCGGCCATCAACTCGCGCAGCCGCGCCAGGTCGGCGACGGCTTCATCGGCCGGCTCGGCGGAAGCCGTTTCAGCCCTCGCGGCCTTGGCCGCCTTGGTTCTCGAGCCTTTGGTCTTCTTGGCCTCGGTGGCCTTGCCGCCGCCAGTCTTGCTCTCGCTTGTCTTGTTCTCGCCGGTCTTGTTCTCGGGGGCCTTTGCCGCGCCCTCCGCATTCTCGGTCCCGGCAGCAGGCTCCTCGCTCGCTGTCTCGTCGAGCGGCACGCCGTCGCCGCGCAATTTCGCGCGCAGGTCGAGGATTTCGGTGACCAAAGCCTTTTCCCGGTCCCAGCGCGCCTGGGCAGCAGCCAGGCTTGCCTCGGTTTCCGCCAGTCCGGCGTCGACACGGGTCTGACGATCGGCCACGTCGATGCCGATCGCCGCCTCGCGGCCGATGATGCCGCTCTCGACCTCGAGCGCCTGACGGCGGCGCAGTATATCCTCGACCTCGGCCGGCGTCGCATGCTGCGAGACCGCGACGCGGGCGCAGGCCGTGTCGAGCAGGCTGACGGCCTTGTCCGGCAATTGCCTGGCCGGGATGTAGCGGTGCGAAAGCGAAACCGCTGCCTCGATCGCCTCGTCCAGGATCTGCACCTTGTGGTGCTGCTCCAGGACACCGGCGACGCCGCGCAGCATCAGCACGGCCACGGCTTCCGGGGGCTCGTCGATCTTGACGACCTGGAAGCGGCGGGTCAGCGCCGGGTCCTTCTCGATATGCTGCTTGTACTCCGCCCAGGTGGTGGCGGCGATGGTGCGAAGCTCGCCGCGGGCCAGCGCCGGCTTCAGGAGATTGGCCGCATCGCCGGTTCCGGCCGCGCCGCCAGCGCCGATCAGCGTATGCGCCTCGTCGATGAACAGGATGATCGGCACCTCGGAAGCCTGGACCTCGTCGATCACCGCCTTCAGCCGCTTTTCGAACTCGCCCTTGACGCTGGCGCCCGCCTGCATCAGCCCGACATCGAGCATCCGCACGCTGACATTCTGCAACGTCGGCGGCACGTCGCCCTGGGCGATGCGCAGGGCAAAGCCCTCGACGGCAGCCGTCTTGCCGACGCCCGCCTCGCCGGTCAGGATCGGATTGTTTTGCCGGCGCCGCATCAGGATGTCGACGATCTGCCTTATTTCGGGATCACGGCCGACGACCGGATCGATCTTGCCGTCGCGGGCGCGCTGGGTGAGATCGGTGGCGTATTTGGCCAAAGCCGAATCCCCGCCCGGGCCGCGCTTCATCGGTGTTTCTGCGGCGGGAGCCACGGCAGGTGAGCCGGCTTCAAGCGACCCCTCGGTGACATCGGCGAAGCGGGAGATGACACCATCCGCGTCGATCTTGTCGAACTCTGGGCTGATCTTGGACACCAAGCCTTCCAATGCCGGCGTCTTCAGGCAGGCAAGCAGGATATGGGCGCTGCGCACCTCTTCGACGCCGAACTCCAGCGTCGCCAGGTTCCAGCCCTCCTGGATGGCGTGGAAAATGTGGTCGGAGAATTCCTCCACCGACGTGGCGCCGTAGGGCAGCTTGTCGATGGCGCGGGTCATGTCGGCCGTCAGCCGGCTGACGTCCAGTCCGGCGTCGGCGACGATCATCTGCACATCGGAGCGCTCGGACAGAACCAGCTGCTGGATGAAATGGGCCAGTTCGACATAGGGATTGCCGCGCAGCTTGGCCGTGTCGGCCGCGGCCTTGAAGGCTCGCACCCCCGTGGCGTTGAGCTTGGCGACCAACTCCTTACGCTTGAAGCTCTGCGATGACCGGCGCTGTTCCATCGAACCTCATCCCGCAATCTGCCGACCGTACCCTGCCATATAAGCGGCTGCTTTACAAAGCGGCGTGAAGGATAAGGCCCCTTAAACCTATCCGGGCGGCACCGCCCGGTTACACAAGCCCTGCAAACTCTTGGCAGCAAACATGGATTGCCGTCCGGACTATGCGAGCCATTTCACATACCGGGTCCGACAATCGCGCAATTGGTTTCGTCGAAGAAAACGGCTGCGTTCAGCTTCCGTTAGTTTTTGCGCAGGTGCTCAATTGTCGTCGCGTGAGGCCGGTGATAACGTAACGTCACATAGGATCTCAGGGCCGCTGGCTGGGGGTTTGTGTGATTGATCTCGCACTCTGGCTGAATCCTCTGAACGGTGAGAATCCGTCGGGAGAGGATTTGCGCAACGACCCGGCCTTTCATGAACTGGAGCGCTTGACCGAACCTCAGGTCAAGGTTGTCCATGACGGCAACAGCAAACCCACCTCGCAAGCCAGTCCGGTTGATTGGACGGCGGTCCTGGAAAGAGCTGCAGAGTTACGCGCCCGCGGCCGGGACCTGCGCGTGCTGGTCATTGTTGCGCGGGCCTTGGCCAATGAGGAAGGGCTGGCTGGCCTCGCCCAGGGCCTGACGCTCATCGCCAGGACATTCGAACAGTACTGGGACACGATGCACCCGTCGCTGCGCAGTGGCGCGCCGCGCGAAGCCGCCTTGCGCCGCATCAATGCGCTGCTCGACCTGCAAAACAGCCAGGAAGGCCTGCTGGCGAACCTCAGGCAGGCGGTCTTCTTCTCCCCGCGCGCGATCGGGCCGATCAGCGGCCGGGACCTGGAGCAGGCGGCGCTCGACGAGCGCGTCATGCTCCAGGAAGCAGCCTCCGGCCTCGGGACCGCCGAAAAGGCGGCCCTGACGAGCGCCCACAACCAATTGTTGAACCGGGTGCGCACCGGCTGCGCGGCCCAGATGGATCAAGCGGCGGACGCGATGGCGTCGTTGCTGGCCGACGCGCGCGCCGCGATCGCAGCTCTCGACGCAGTGGACACCGCGCTCAACGCCCGCATCGAAGGCAATGGCGCCACCGTCCCGGAATTGAGGAAGTTCCTGCAACGTTTGCTGACGACGCTGGAGCGCAATTCCAGCGCCGGCGCGACAGGGAACGGCGCCGCGAAGCCTGCTCCGCAGGCAGCGGAACCATCAATGCCCGCCCGAAACGGTCATGGAGCCGAGACGATGGCAAGTGTGGCAAGCCTAGCGGACGCGAGCGCCGGTCTTCCGGACCGGATCAACTCGCGCGACGAAGTCGTCAAGTGCCTCGACCTCGTCATCGCCTTCTACGACCGGACCGAACCGTCCAGCCCCATTCCGCATCTAGCCCGGCGCGTGCGCCGGATGGTGCACATGGATTTCGTGGAACTGATGGAAGATCTCGCCCCGTCGGGGCTGAAGGAGTTCCGGCTGCTTGCCGGTGTCCCAGATCCCAAGAAGCCGGCCCAGAAGGATGAAAGGTAACAAGCATGCCAGCAGAGAGCAAAGCGAAGGTCATCGAAAGAAACCGCGCGCCGCGCGTGCAGATCGCCTACGACGTCGAAACCTACGGCAGCCCGACGACGATCGAACTGCCGTTCGTGATGGCCGTGATGGCCGACCTTGCCGGCGCTTCGCAGACCAAGGAAGCGTCGAAGTCGGTCCTCGACCGCAACTTCGTCGAAACCGACGCCAACCGCTTCCCGAAATTCATGGAAGCGATGGGACCGCGCGTGAAGGCCAGGGTGAAGAACACCCTGCCGCAGGCCGAGGGCCAGGAGCGAGACGAAGAACTCGCGATCGACCTCACCTTCTCCAAGATGGGCGACTTCGCGCCGGACAAGATCGCCGAGCAGGTCCCGCAACTGGCCGAGATCCTCAAGATGCGCCGCCAGCTCGAAGAGCTGCTGGGCTTCATGGACGGCCGCGTCGACGCCGAAAAACGCATCGCGCAGCTTCTGAACAACGAGCCGCTGCTGAGCAAGATCGCCAGCCAGGCGATGGATGACGGCAAGGGCGAGGAGTAAGTCATGGCCGAACAGCAAAAGACCGCAGCCGCCACCGCCGAGGCGGAAGCCATCGATCTCGGCGAATTCAGCGGCCTTCTTGAAAAGGATTTCAAGGTCAAGAAAGACGACAGCGAGAAGCTGCAGCAACTGGTACGCAACCTGGCTTTGGCCGCGCAATCGCGCTCCGAGACCACGACCATCTCCTCCAACGCGATCAAGTCTATCAAGTCGCTGATCGCCGGCATCGACAAGATGCTGACGACGCAGGTCAACGAGATCCTGCACGCGCCGGAAGTGCGTGAGATGGAAGGCACCTGGCGCGGCCTCTGGTACCTGATCAACAACACCGAGACCGATACGAAGCTGAAGATCCGGGTGATGAACATCTCCAAGGAGCAGCTGGCCGACACGCTCGAAGACTATGAAGGCCAGATGTGGGACCAGAGCCCGATCTTCAAGAAGGTCTACACGGACGAGTATTCGATGCTGGGTGGCGAGCCGATCGGCTGCATCATCGGCGCCTACGAATTCTCAAACCACCCGCGCGACGTCGGCCTGCTGCGCAACATCTCGGGCGTCTGCGCGTCTGCGCACACGCCGTTCATCGCGGCCGCCTCGCCGCGCCTGTTCCGCATGGACAGCTGGCAGGAACTGCCGAACCCGCAGGACCTGCAGATGATCGTGAACAACCCGGCCTATGCGTCCTGGCAGTCGCTGCGCGAGAGCGAGGACGCCCGCTATATCGGCCTGACCATGCCGCGGGTGCTGGCGCGCCTGCCCTACGGCTCGGAAACCGTTCCGGTGAAGGGCTTCACCTTCGAGGAAGAGGTGGGCGGCGATCACAACAAATATGTCTGGATGAATGCCGCCTTCCCGATGGGCGTCAACATCAACCGCAGCCACAAGCTCTATGGCTGGGGAACGCAGATCCGCGGCGTCGAGAATGGCGGCACGGTGCTCAACCTGCCGGTGCACGCCTTCCCGACCGACGACGGCTCGATCGCGATGAAATGCCCGACCGAGGTCGCTATCGACGACCGGCGCGAGGCGGAACTGGCAAAGCTCGGCCTTATGCCGATCCTGCACCGCAAGAACACCGATCTCGCGGCCTTTATCGGAGCGCATTCGCTGCAGGACGACGAAACCCGCGCCGGGCGCCTGGTCGACCCGGACGCGCAGTCCAACGAGCGGCTCTCCGCCAACCTGCCCTACCTCTTCCCGGTGTCGCGCTTCGCGCATTACCTCAAGGCGATCGCCCGCGACAAGATCGGCTCGTTCAAGGAACGCACCGACATGGAGATCTGGTTGACCGAATGGATCAACCGATACGTGCTGGCCAACCCTGCCTTCGCCGACGACAAGGCGCGCGCCAAGCGCCCGCTTGCAGCGGCCGAGGTGCAAGTCGACAGCGTCGAGGGCCGGCCCGGTTACTACAATGCCCGATTCTACCTGCGTCCCCACTACCAGTTGGAAGGCATCAACGCCTCGCTCCGTCTGGTGTCGGAACTGCCGTCGGTGAAGGGCTGAAATCGCCAAGCAAAGTCATCTTATTTCGTTTGAAAGCGGTGGAGAAAGACAATGCCAGACAGAACCGATGCGCCTTCGATGAAGATCGACGGTTTCCTGAAAGTCCCCGACATCAAGGGCCCGAGCAAGCGCGACGGCCACGAAGACGAAATCGAGATCCATGGCGTCGATTACAAGATGATCGCGCCCTACGATCCCAATTCGCTGTCGCGGCGCGGCCGCGTATCGATGGGAATGATCAAATTCTTCAAGCATTACGACAAGTCCTCGCCCTACCTGAAGAAGGCGCTGTTCGAAAACAAGGCGCTCGACGAAGTGGTTTTCTCGGCACGCCGCACCATTGACGGCGAGACCAGCGATTATCTGGTGGTGACGCTCACCGACGCCTCGATCATGGAGTACGACATGCGGCAGGCTCGCGACGAGGCGGACCTGATCGAGGAAGAAGTCAGCTTCGCCTACAAGAAGATCAAGTTCGTCTACGACAAGGACGACGAGATCGAAATGGACGTCTATGTCGGCAAGTGAGGCCAAGCGGCCTGGCACGAAAGCGCAGTTTGCCGGCAGCTCCCGGGCAAAAAGCGAGGCGGTCCAGCCCTCCCTCTGGGACCGCCTCGTCAACGACCTGCCAGGGCTGACGTCGGAGATCGACGGGCTGCGCCGTCTGCTGGAAGAAGAACTCGGCGCCGAGCGCGTCGAGGCTCTTCTGGCAGGCAGCGCGCGCGCCATCGATATCGACGCCGAACTTACGCCCGAGCAGAAACGACGCCTGCATCGGCTTGTCTTCCAGACCGAGCATCGCACCGAAATCGAAAGCCGCGGCGTGGTGGTTTCGGCGCGCGTGCTTCGGGAAGCCGTGCGGCGCGACATCGAGGCTTTGTTCAACACCGAGCGCTTCGAATCCGTACCGATGCTTTCCGATGCCGAGCAAGAACAGCCCTTGGACGAACTGCCGTCGCTCGCCGACTTCCCGGAAGTGCGCCGCAGCGTCGTCAACTACGGCGTGCCGTCCTTTTCGGGCCGCTCGTCGCGGGATTTCGACCGCGATACGCTGGCCCGCGAAATCCGCGCGGTGCTCGCTACCTTCGAGCCGCGTCTCAAGGAGAGCGCCACGACCGTCAATGTCACGCTCGGCGACAAAAGTGTCGGCCTCAAGATCGAGATCGACGCGGTGCTGATCATGACGCCGACGCCGGAACGCATGCGGCTGCGCACCACGATCAATCTCGACAACGGCCTGGCGCGAACCGAATTCCGGGAGACCTGAGATGGATCGGGTCTTCGTGGAGTATTACGAAGAGGAACTGACCCATATCCGGGCGCTGGCCGCGGAATTCGCCGACATGCATCCGGCGGTCGCCCGCAACCTTTCCCTCGACACCGTCCCCTGCCCGGACCCCTATGTCGAACGACTGCTCGACGGCGTGGCGTTTCTCGCGGCGCGCACGCGGCTCAAGGTCGACGCGGAGCGCTCGCGCTTTTCGCGCGCCGTGCTCGACGTGCTCTATCCGGACCTGGTGACGCCTGCGCCGGCGACGGCGATGGCCGTGCTGAAGCCAGGCCAGCAGGTTCAGTCGATGATCGCCGGCCACGCTGTCCCGCGCGGCACACGGCTGGTCTCGGGCCTGCATCCGGGACTCTCGACCCGCTCGACCTTCACCACCGCGCAGGAGGTCACGCTGTGGCCGATCGCGATCACCTCGGTCAGCTATTTCCAGGACCGCAGCGCGCTGGCGGCCGCCGGCGTCGCGCCGATCGGCGGCGTGCGCGCCGAAGCGGCTTTCCGCATCACACTGGCCCGCACCGGAAAGGGCAAGCTCAGCGAATTGTCGCTCGACCGTCTCGATCTCTATTTCGCCGGTCGCACCAAGGCGCCGCTCATCTTCGACGCGATCTTCGGCGCCTGCTCGGCCGTCGGCGCGCGGGCGGAAGGCAAGACCAACGCGCTGACCGCGCTGCCCGAGCCCGAAATGATCGGGATCCATGACGACGAAGCGCTGATGCCGCGCACCCGCCCGACCTTCGAGGGATACCGGCTGCTGCGCGAATATTTCATGATCCCCGAGCGCTTCCACTATGTGCGGGTCGCCGGCCTGCAACCCGTGGTGCGCAAATGCGATGGGGGAATGGAGATCATTTTCCTGTTCCGGCGTCCGGTGCCGGAGCTCGCCGATGTGACGGCGGCCGATTTCGAGCTGTTCGCGACGCCGATCATCAATCTGTTCGAACGCGAGTGCAACGTCATCGAAATCGATCCGCGCCGGACGCGCCAGGTGCTGCATGCCGACCGCACGCGGGCGCGCGACTTCGAGATATTCCGGGTCACCCGGGTTGAAGACGCTGAGGCGGAAGGGAGCGAGGCGATCATTCCCGAACTGTTCAGCCTCGGGCAGAACCGCGGCAGCGGCTGGGTCTATTCGACGGAGCGGCGCCCGCGCCGGGCGACGGAGGACGAGCGGCGCGACGGCCTGACCCGCACCTCCTACACTGGCGACGATGTCTTTATCGCGATCTCGCGCCCGGCCGGCAACCCGGCGAACCGGCCGCTCAAGCGCCTGGACATCATGGCGCTCTGCACCAACCGCGACCTGCCGATCCTCGACGACACGCCGACGCTGACGCTGGAGACCGCCGACCCGGTGGAAGCGGTGCGGCTGCTCGGCGCGCTGCGGCCGCCGCGGCCGGCGATCCCGGCAGCGCTGCCGGCGGGCGCCGAAGGCGAATCGCGCGCCGACAACCTCGCCTGGCGGCTCGTGGCGCAGCTATCGCTCAATTTCCTGAGCCTCGCCAAGGAAGGCCGCGGCGTCGATCCGCTGCATGCCCTGCTCGACCTCTACGCCGATCGCGGCGATCCTAGCCTTGCCCGCAACGTGCATTCGATCACCCGCATCGACTCGCGCCCGGTGATCGAGCGGCTCCAGATCGACGGGCCGATGTGCTTCGGGCGCGGCACGGAGGTGACGCTGCATGTCGACCAGTCGGTGCTGGCGGGCCAGAGCACGCTTTTGCTTTCAGCCCTGCTGGCGCGGCTCTTTGCCCGCCATGCCGGGATAAATGGTTTCGTGCGGACGCGTACGCGGCTGCTGCAGAAGCAGGAGGATGTGCCATGGCCGATGACGCCCGGCAATCGCTACCTGATCTAACGCAACCGGCCCCGAACGAAGCCGCGGCATTGTCGGAAGGGTACGACTTTTTCGAGCTGCTGCGCCGCCTGGAGCAGCGGCGCGGGCTGTTCGGGCACTCCGGGACGGCGGACCGTGAGCCGGCAAGGATAGGCCAGCATGTGCGCCTGAGCTTCTCGGCGCGTGACGTGGTCAAATTCCAGGACGCCGGCGACAAGGCTCCGGCGCGGGTGACCGTAGCCAATCTCGGCCTGCTCGGACCGGAAGGGCCGATGCCGCTGCATCTGACGCGCTGGGTGCTCGACCGGCTGTCGCAGCGCTGGTTCACGGGCGCCGACGCCGAGCAGACCAGCGACACGACCTTCGTCGATTTCGTCAACATCCTGCAGCACCGCATGATCGCGCTCTACTACCGCGCATGGGCGGACGCGCATCCGGCTGTGCAGGTCGAACGTTCGGTCGGCGGACGCGTCCGCGGCATGCTGGAGGCCATGGCAGGCATCGGCCTTCCCGGCACCCAGGACCCCGAGCTAGACGCGGTTCGGCTGCGCCAGGCAGGATCATTGGCCAACCAGGTCGACGGCGCGGAGCGGCTGACGCTGTTTCTCGCCACCGCTTTCAAGGTGCCGGTGCAGATCAAGGAGTTCGTCGCAGCCTGGATCACCATTCCGAAGGCGCTGCAGAGCCAAGTCGGCAAGGCCTATGCGTCGCTCGGCAGCGGCGCGACAATCGGGCCGCGCGTCTTCAGCCGCCAAAGCCGGATCGAATTGCGCATCGGTCCGCTCAGCCTCGACGACTTCAGGTCGTTCCTGCCTGGAGAACGGCGCCTTGCCCTGTTCAAGAAGGCGGTGCGCGACATGATGGGTGAAGCGCTCGACGTCGATCTCAGGATCGTGCTCGCGCGCGATGCCGTGCCTGCGCCGAAGATGGGAACCATCCAGCTCGGCCGAACTTCATGGCTTTCACGTCCCGCAGAAAAGGGGGACGCCGACGACCTCAGGCTGCGCACCGTCGTCGGCTGGCGGCCCGAAATGGCGGAGGCAGCCGCATGAGCCTGCTGCTGACGCTCGAACAAGGCCCGCGTTCGCAAGTGGTAAGGCAGACCCGGTTGGACGAGGGCGAACTGGTGATCGGCCGGAGCGCCGATGCCGGTTGGCAGATCGACGATCCGGACATGTTCGTGTCGCGGGCGCACTGCAAGATCACCGGCGGCCGCGACGGCTACTACGTCACAGATACGTCCAGCAGCGGGTTGTTCATCGACGATTCCGACCGCCCGCTCGGTGCCGGCCGGTCGACGCAGCTGCAGAGCGGCATGCGGCTGCGCTTGGGCGACTATGTGCTCCATGTCGAGGTCCAGCCCAGCGCCGGCCAGACATCGATCGGCCAGGCGCCGCTTGCCAACGCCGCGCCGGCGTGGTCGCCGCCGCGGCCGCGCACGCCCCCTAGCATCGGCGGTGACGATTTCTTCTCAGCCAAGGTCGAGGAGGAGCCGCAGCGGCCACGCCCGGCAGGGCTGCCCGACCCTTTCGAACAGCCTTTGCCCGGAGCCTATGACCGCGCGTCGAGCCAGCGCAGCTCGCCCGCCTTCGACGACCCGTTCAGCCTCGACCCGGTGGCGACGCCGGCCTCGGGCGAAGAGCCGGCCGCCGGCCGGTCGGACCCGTTCGGCTTCGGCGAGATGCCGTCGCGCAACGATACGCCCGGGCCTGCACTGAGATCGTCAGGCTTCGACGATTTCAGTTTCGGGCCAGCCGCGACGCCCGCTGCCGGCACCGCCGCCGCCGATCCAGCCAGTCGCGAGCGGCGGCCCGCCGAGAAGTCGAAGGCCGCGCGTCCTTGGGAGATACCAGCGCGGGCGCCCGAACCGCCTGCTCCGCCGGCTCGCCCTGCTCCAGCACCGAGGCCATCGCGTCCGACGTCACCGGCGCCGAGTGACATGGCGCTGCGCGCGGCGTTCCTGCGCGGCATGGGCGTCGAGGAGGCCGATTTCCCCGGGCGCGATCCGATTGCCGAAATGGAAAAGTTCGGGCGCGAATACAGGCTGATGCTGGATGGACTGATACAGCTCTTGCGCAAACGCGCCGAGGAGAAGGGCAGCGCGCGCGTCGCACAGACCATGGTCGGCGCCTCCGAAGTCAACCCGCTCAAGTTCCTGCCGACGGTCGAGGATGTCATCGTCACCATCATCGCGGAACGCAGCCCGGGCTTCCTCTCCGGCGAGGCGGCGATCGGCGACGCGGTCAAGGACTTGGCGCAGCATCACGTGCGCGCATGGCGGGGCGTCCAGGCGGCGCTCAGACGCATGATCGACCGTTTCGACCCGGCCGCCATCGAGGAAGAGCTCAAGTCCAATTCCGCGATCGGCAACCTGCTGTCCGGCGGACGCAATGCCAAATTGTGGGAGCTTTACCAGAAACGCCATCGCGACATCGCCCAGAGCGCGGAATCGAGCTTCCTGGGCGAGATCGGCGCAGACTTCAGGGACGCATATGAAGAGGAGTAGGGACATGATCGACAGACGCGAATTCATCGTTGCCATCGGCGCCACGGGGCTGCTTGCGGCTTGCCAGAGCGGCCCGCCGAAACCATCGGTCATCTCGGTCAACGTGACCGGCGGCGCCGGCATGAATCCGGGACCGGGCGGCGGCGACCGGCCGGTGACGGTTCTGGTGATGCGGCTTGCCAGCACCGGCAAGTTCAATTCGGCCGATTATTTCGCGTTGCAGGGAGGCGCCAGCGCGGCGCTCGGAGCGGATCTGATCGGCATGGACTCGATCTCGGTCGCGCCTGGCAAGACGGCGGCAAAGACCATCACGGTCGAACCGAACGCGACGGCGCTCGGCTTCGTCGCGCTGATCCGCGAACCCGGCGGACGCAACTGGCGCACGACCAAGTCGGTTTCGCCGGGGTCGAAATTCACCATCAATGTCAGCCTCGGCAAGGGCGGCATCTCCGCTTAGCAACGCGGCAACAAGGCAGTGCAGAGAGCAACGGCATGAGCGATGCAAACAGGGTGCTGTGGTCGGAGGGCCTGTTCCTCAGGACCCAGCATTTCCAGCAGCAGGACCGGTTCTTCGAGGGGATGGTGCGCGGCGCCTTGCAGGCTGGCCAGCTCCACACATTCGGCTTCCAGCAGCTGACGCTCGACCAGTCGCTGCTTGATGCCGGCCAGGTGTCGATCGTGTCCGCCCGGGGCATCTTCCCGGACGGCACGCCCTTCTCCATCCCGGAGCTGATGGATGCGCCCAAGCCGTTGCCCGTCACGGCCGATACCGGCGCAGGGCCGGTGCTGGTCGCGCTGCCGCTCGAGCCGCCCGGCGGCGTCGGGTTCGATCCGGCTCATGCCGCATCGACGGGCGCGCGCTACCACGGCAAGATCGTCCCGGTGCGCGACGCCGTGCAGGGCGGCGCCGATCCGGAAGAGATCGAAGTCGCCCGGCCGCAAGCGGTGCTGCTGGCGCCCGGCAAATCGGTCGGCGGCTACACCGCCCTGCCGGTTGCCGACATCAGGGGCGTGCGCGCCGACGGCGGCGTCTCGCTCGACCCGACTTTCCTGCCGCCGACGCTGATCACGGGCGCCGTGCACTTGTACCGGCAGTTGCTGCAGGAGGTCGTCACCGGCCTCGACCAGATCGCCGAGGCGCATGGCAAGATGGTGATGGGCGGAGCCGGCCGCAGCGTCGAGGACCTGTTGATGCTGCACCTCGCCAATGCCGCGCGGCCGCGCCTTGCGCATATGCTGGCGCAGGACGTCTTCCATCCGGCCGAGCTCTATCTCGAGCTGGCGGGCCTCGCCGGCGAGATGGCCACTTATGGTTCGAGCTCGCGACGGCTCGGCGAATTGCCGGCCTACGACCACATGGCGCCCGGCCCCGCCTATATGGCGCTGGCCGACGCCTTGCGTTCGCTCATCCTCAGCCTGCGCCACATCGAGCCGAAGTCGCGCGCGCTGCCGGTCATGCGGCACGCGACCAATGTCTGGAAGGTGCGCATCGACAACCCGAAGCTCTTGGTCGCCAGCCGCATCGTCATCCGCGTCGGCTCCGAGCTTTCGGAAGACGCGCTGCGCAAGATTTTCGTCAATCAGGCGACGGTCGGCTCGGCGGATCAGTTCGAGGGCTTGTGGAAGTCACGCCTGCCCGGCATTCCGCTGAAACCGCTTCATTCGCAGCCGCGCGAGATCCCTTATGACGGCGACCGGCTGTGTCTGGAGCTCGATCAGAAGAGCGAGCATTGGGCCTCGCTGCTCGACGCGCCTGGCTTCGTCATAGGCGTTTCCGGCGTACTGCCGAGCGAGCCGCAGGTCGACTGCTATTCGGTGAACAGGTGAGGCCATGAGCCGGGATGATCCTTTCGGACTGTCGGAGGATCGCGAGCGCACCCGCATCCGGCTGACCGGTGCCGCGCCCCGGCCGATGGCGCCGCTGGCGCCTGGAGCGCCGGTCAAGCGGGCGCGCGCCCATCCCAACACGCTCATCAACATCTTCGCGCCACTGCTCGAATTCGCCCCAGAACTCGAAAGCGCGCTGGCGCCGGAGAACCCGGAGGTGATGCGCACGCGCCTGCTCGAGGAGCTGGTGCGGGCGCGCGACGCCGCGGTAGCCGCGGGCTCATCGCTGGAGCGCGCCGATCAGGCCGCATGGGCGGTGGCGGCGCTGCTCGACGATCTCGCGCTCAACACGCCGTGGGGCGGCGCCAGCGCCTGGCCGCGCCAGCCGCTTGTGGTCATGCTGCGCGGCGACGTCGACGCCGGCACCCAGTTCTTCACCCGGCTCGACGAACTGGAGCGGCATCCCAACCGCGACCGTGAAATGCTGGAGCTGCAATATTACTGCTTGGCGCTCGGCTTCCGCGGCAAGTACCGCGTACCCGGCCGCGCCGGCGACCGGTCGCTCAACGCCGTACGCGTTGCGGCGGCGCGCTTCCTGCGCAATGCGGACGCCGAGGACGCACCGCTGTCGCCGAACTGGAAAGGCGTGATCGCATCGGACGAGCCGCAGCGCTTCATCGTGCCGATCTGGGTGATGGCGCTTGCCGCGATCGTCATCGCCGCCGCTGCCTATGTCGGCCTTTCGATGGGCCTGAGCAGCCAGGCGGTCGAACTCTCCGCGCTGGTGCGCACCTTGCCGCCGGCCTCGCGCGGCGACGTCACCCGCGCCCCGCCAAAGCAGGATGCCCCCGCGCCCGAAGCGCCGCAGCCGGTCGATTTCGCGCTGCTGCCCGAGTTCAAGGCCGCCGCGCCGGACGACCTCAAGACAGCGCTCAGCGGCACCGAGAGCGTCTCGCTGGCCAAGCTGATCATCCAATCCTCCAATCCTGAGCTGTTCCAGTCGTCGCGGCCGACGCTGACCGAAGGCTACGAGCCGCTGATCGCGTCGATCGCCAAGGTGATCCTCGATAACAAGGAACTGATCGGAAAGATCACCGTCGTCGGCCACACCGACAATGTGCGCCTGCAGAAATCCAATCCGCTTGCCAGCAACCAGCGCCTGTCGGAAGCGCGCGCCGAAACCATAGCCAAGCTTCTGGTGCAGGCCGGCGTGCCGGCGGAGAGCATCTCTTCCGAGGGCCGTGCCGAAACCGATCCGGTGGCGGACAACTCGACGCGCGAGGGCCGCGCGCTCAACCGGCGCGTCGAGGTCCTGGTCGAGAAAAGGCTCTGAGATGTTCATCCTGCGCTTCCTCTGGGCCGTCATCACCTCGCGTTTCCTGTGGACGCTGATCGGCATCGCGCTGCTTTCGCTGCTGATCTGGGTGTTCGGCCCGATCGTCCAGGTCGGCCCCTACGCGCCCTTTGAATCCGACAATGTGCGCATCGCCATCATCGCCGGGCTGATCATCCTGTGGCTGATCTGGCTGATCATCGCGCAACGCCGCGCGATCCGCGCCAACCGCATGTTCGTGGCCGAGATCGCGGCCCCGGTGGCCGAGAAGCAGCTTACGCCCGGCGAGGAGAGCGTCGCGGCGGTAGGCGCCAAGTTCGGCGAGGTGATGGCCGAGCTGAAACGCCGCAAGCTCGGCGGCCGGAAATTCCTGCGCGAGATGCCCTGGTATGTGATCGTCGGGCCGCCGGCCACCGGCAAGACGACAGCACTGCGCCAATCCGGGCTCAATTTCCCGATCGATCTCACCGACGATCTGCAGGGCGTCGGCGGCACGCGCAATTGCGACTGGTTCTTCTCCGAGAACGCGGTTCTGATCGACACCGCCGGCCGCTACGTCCAGCAGGAGAGCCAGCCGGATGTCGACGCGGCGGAATGGCTTGGTTTCCTCGACCTCCTGAAGAAGCACCGGGGCCGGCGCGCGCTCAACGGCGTCATCGTCGCGCTGTCGATCGACGCGCTGTCGGAAGGCGACGAGGCGATCAAGGCGCATGGCAGAAAGATCCGCCGCCGGCTGGCGGAGCTCAACGATCGGCTCGAGATCCGCTTGCCCGTCTACCTGATGCTGACCAAGGCCGACCTGATCAAGGGCTTCGAGGCGTTCTTCGGCGGCCTGTCGACCACGGCGCGCGAGCAGGTATGGGGAACGACTTTCCCGCTCGACGCCCGCGTCAACGCCGGCACGATCCAGACGGAACTCGCCAGGCTTGCGACCGAGCTGGAGCGTCGGCTCGTGCCGCGGCTGGAGGACGAGGACAAGCTCGGCCAGCGCGCCGAGATTTTCGGTTTCCCGGCGCAGCTCGCCAGCCTCTCCGAGCCGATCCAGGTGCTGGTCGAGGCGATGTTCGGCGAAAGCCGCTACGAAGAGGCTGCCTGGCTGCGCGGCCTCTATCTGACCTCCGCAACCCAGGAAGGCGCGCCGATCGACCGGCTGACCGCCGCCCTTTCCTCATCCTTCGGATTGCCGTCGCGCCGCGCCATGCCGGCTGCCCGCGTCGAGAAGCGAAGCTTCTTCCTCAGGAACCTGCTCACCGAAGTGATCTTCAAGGAGGCCGGCCTCGGCACGTTCGATCCGCTGGCGCAGCGCCGCCGCGCCTGGATCTGGCGCGGGGCCGCCGCCGGCTGCGCGCTGGCCGCCCTGCTCGCGGGCGGACTGTTCACCTGGTCCTATCTCGACAACCGCAACGCGATCACCGAACAGGCCGGCCAGTTCGAGGCGCTGCAGCAGCCGCTAACGGATGTCGCCGCCATGCCGGCTTCGGTCGAGCAGCCGACCATGGACGGCGCGCTGGCGGCGATGGATGCCGTGGCGACGGCGCGGACCGTGCCGCCGAACGCGATCCACAACCTGCTCGGCCCGACCGCCTCTGCCGAGCTGGTGCGCGCGCAGACCGACACCTACGAGCATGCGCTGCGCAACGTGCTGGAGCCGCATATGGTCGCGCTGCTGGAAGCGACGATGTGGCGGCAGATCCGCGATCCGGACTTCATGCTCGGTGCGCTGAAGACCTACCGCATGATGACCGGCCTGTCGCAGATGGACACCGACTTCGTCCAGAACTGGTGGGTGAACAGCCTGCCGCAATTCGCGCCGGCCCCGCCCTTCCCAACCGCCGACGCCGAAGAGCACCAACTCGCCGCGATCCGCCGCATGGCGGTCGACGACAGCTACATCGCGCCGGACAAGGAGCTGGTCGCCGCGGCGCTGAAGACGGTGTGCACGATCTCGCTGCCGGAGCGCGCCTACAAGCAGCTTCTGGCCGACCCTGAAGTGGCCGCCGCCAAGGAATGGGTGCCGGCGAACTTCGCCGGGCCGAACGGCGCCAAGGTGTTTGCGCGCCGTTCCGACAAGACGCTGCGCGTCGGCGTTCCGGGGCCCTACACCTATGCGGGCTTCCATGACGCGATACTCGACCGGGTGGAGGACGTCGCCGGTCAGGCAGCGCTCGACCGCGCCGTGTTCGCGGGCGGCTGCTCGGAGAACTCGGAGACGTCGGTCTCGGCGCTGTCGGAAGATATGCTTAAGCTCTACTATGACGACTATATCGCGCAGTGGGACAGTTTCCTGCGCGACATGCGGCTTGCGCCGCTGACTGACCTCAACGTCGCCAGCGAAAACCTCAAGGATCTGTCCAGCGCCGACTCCGCCCTGAAGCGCTTGCTGACCGCGGTCGTGCAGGAGACCGACCTCACCCGCTCCGACGATGCTGCAGCCGACGACAAGAGCGGCGGCGCCGCCAAGACCGGCTCGAAGCTCTTGAGCAAACTGGGCAAGCTCGGCAAGGTGGTGACGACAGGCGCAAAGCTGCTTCCGCGCGCCGGCTCCGCCAACCAGGTGGACATGACCGGCAGCCTGGTGGCCGAGCATTTCAAGCCGCTCAAGGGCACGATCGCGCAGGTCGACGGACAGCCCCCGGCGCTCGATGCCGCCGTCGTGGCGCTGACGGCGCTGTCGAACGTGCTGCAGACGGTGACCGCCAACCCCAATCCGCAGGACGCCATCAAGAAGCAGGGCGGGCTTGCCGAACTGACGGGCGCGGTGGCCAGGCAGGCGCAGATCCTCCCTTCGCCGATCAACGACTGGCTGGGCGGCATTGCCGGCGACACGAGCGGCCTGTCGCAGAAGGCCGTCACCAACGAGCTAAACGCGATCTGGCGCGCCGACATCCTGCCCTTCTGCCAGGCCGCGCTCAACAATCGCTATCCGTTCAGCCCGGACAGCGCGGTCGATGTCAACGTGCGCGACTTCCAGCGCCTGTTCGGGCCGACCGGGCTGATCGACGCCTTCACCAACGACCATCTGATCAACTATGTCGACACCGCCAGCGAGCCGTGGAAATGGCGCGCCGATTTCGGTCTCGACCCGGCGGCGCTGGCGGCCTTCGAGCAGGCGCGGCATATCCGCGACGATCTTTTCCCGGGCGGCACCGGCCCGGTGATGAATTTCACGCTGGAACCGAAGGACCTGTCGCCCAACGTGGCTCGCATTACCCTCAACCTCGATGGCCAAACCATGGAATACTACAACAACGCGACGAGGCCGCAGCCGATGACATGGCCGGGCAAGGACGGCACCGGCGTGATCTCGCTCGCCTTCCAGCCGGTCGACGGCTCGCCCGAGGTGATGCTCAACGAAACCGGCAGCTGGGCGTGGCTGAGAATGCTGCGCGGCGGCCGCTTCAACGCGACCAAGCTAACCGACGTCTACAGCCTGCGCCTCGGCACGAAGGGGATGTGGGCCGATTTCGAGCTCAAGGCGGCCAGCGTCGAAAACCCCTACACGTTAGAGATGTTCAAGAAGTTCACATGTCCGCCGCAGATCTGATCACCGGCTTTTTCGGCAAGATTCCGGCGACGGGCGATTTCGTCGCCGCGAACCTGCCGCGGATATTCATCGACCGCTGGGACCGGTGGATGTCGATGGAATTGCGCGCGCGACCTGACGAAGACGAGGAAGTCGACGACCGGATCTGGCGGTTCGTCGTCCAGGGGGCGATTTTCGGCGAACAACCATGCGCCGGAGCCTGGCGCATGAGCCAGGACAAGGTGGGCCGCCGCTATCCGTTCGCCGTTGTAGGTATCGGCGCGATGCCCGAGACAGCGGATCCCTGGTTCGAAGGCATGGCCAACATCGCCAAGCTGACCGTGAAGGAATTGTGGGACCAGCAGCATATCGCGGCGCGCCTGAGGGCGCTGGAGCCGCCAAGGGAATTTTCGACGATAAATCGCATCGTGTTCTGGACGGATGACTGGGAGGTGCGTGAACTCGCCTTCACCGACATTCACGACCTTGCGGACAACGCCCTGCCGGCGATGCGCGCGGCGCGCGCCGTACCCCAGGAGTTCTGATCATGGGCCTTAGCGTCTACGCCGAGAAGATGGGCTTCTTTCACAAGGGCAGCAACGGCCAAGGCATAGCGCCCGGCGACGTCTGCCTCTCGCCCCCCTCCCCGCCGGCGGGCCCGGTTCCGGTACCCTATGTCAACATGTTGTCGTCGTCCGACCTGACCAAGGGCACCAAGAGCGTCAAGATCGATGGCGAGCCGACAGCCATCGAAAATGCCTCGGAAATCTCGACCAGCACCGGTAACGAACCGGCTACCCAAGGCCTCGGCGCAGGAGTCATAACCCACAAGATCAAGGGGAAAGGCGTCTTCAAGCTTTGGTCGTTCACGGTAAAAGCCGAAGGCAAAGGTGTCGACCGGCATGGCGATATGATGGACCAGAATACCGCCAGCGACCCACCGCCCAACTGCATCAACCCGGCAGCGTTTAACAAGTTCCTGGCCACGTTGACCAAGGATCAGAAGACGACGAAGTGTGCTAAGAAATATGACCGGGTCGCACACCGCCCGCCACGTAACGACGAGCAGGCGGCCAAGGTCAACGGCAAGGCTTGCTGGCAATGCAAAAAGACGAGACGGGGTCGTTATTCAAAGCTGGTTCCAACCCCTCCTTCAGGCGAGATGAAACAGGAGATGGTCCATGACCATCAACCGCCACTCTGCGTAGCGTGGGAGATGGGCGGTTGTAATATGCAAAAATCACCGGACGCGTTCCTGGCTCATTTTTCCACGCCGCAGTCGGTCAAGCCCCATTGCGGCAGATGCTCAACGTCGCAAGGTTCCCCAGCCGCAAGCTATGCCAAGAACTTCATCGACGATGTCCCCGTGGCGATTTAGGTGACAAGTGATGCGCAGCATCGAGGAAATCAGAGACAGCTACATCGACGAACTGCTCGCCCTCCAGCCCAAACTGGAGGATTGGTGGGATGACCTGATCGCCAATGAAGGGCAGGTCGTCTGGAAGCGCTGGCCGACCGGAATAGCGGGGCACCCGCGGGTGTTGGCGATCTTCCGCAAGCATTATCTCGAGATCGTCGACTGGAACGATGCGCAACGCCTTGAAGGCGAGGAGCCCGAGGAAAAGTGGGGGATCGACAGCGTCGGCAAGAGCCGGAGCTTCGAATGGCCCATCGAAATCCTGATCATCAACGTCCGGCATTTTGCGCCGCAGCTTCAACCAATCATCGATGGCTTGTGTTTCGTGCCGATGGCCATGAATCTTGAAGACGAGGTCGCATAATGGGACTGATCACGCGTTACAGTCCTGAACTCGGTATCAGGCGCTTGCTCGCGCAGCCTCGTGACGTAGCGCCGCCATCGGACATCCGCACGGTGCAAAATCGCGACGAAGCGAGCCCGGCGCACGGAACATTGTTCGTCGAGTATGTGGCGGAACTGACGGAAGCCTACGACATCGCGGCCGAATGGTGGGCCGATATCGTTTCCACCGAAGACGAGCTTCAGGGCAGCCGCGAGAAGGCCCTGGAGAAGGCGTTCAATGATCGAATAGCAGGAGCCGCATCCAGCCCGAATGTGGTCTGGGTGATACGCCGCTATTGGTTGAAATGCGTCGCGGCCAACGCCGCTGCCGGCGAGGGTGCCGGCGTCGCGGCCGAAATTTTCCTGCTGCAATGGCTTATCAACGCCGGCGAGCAGGAGTTGGTCAAGCTCGTCGCCTGCATGCCTTATTGGCCGATCGGCCAGGACGAAAACGGCAATTGGTGCTGACCACATGTTTGCGGTCTGGATCGAAAATCACACGCCGTTCGTCGCCAACACGCTCGTCCAGGCGGATGCCGACGGCAACGAGGTTTTCCTGGCTGTTTTCTCGGCAAGCTTCGAGATGCCGGAGAGCGCCTCGCAACTTCAGCCGGCCGTGGAGCAACTGCCGGTGCACTTCGGCGACATGTCGTTCGGCGATCCCGCCTGCTCGTCGACGCGCTATGAGGGAGAGATCGCTTCGACCAAGCCCGGGGTCGACGTGATCGTGAACGGTCAGGCGCATGCACCGCGCGGGGGCCGCGTCGCTGAAATGCAGGTTGGATTGAAACTCGCGGCCATCCGCAAGGTGCTGAACGTGACCGGCGATCGCCTTTACGACGCGGGCAGCTATAGCCAGCCATATCCCTTCAGCAGAATGCCGATCGTTTACGAGCGCGCCTATGGTGGCACCGACGACAATGGCAGGACCGACCTGCGCAATCCGCTTGGCGTCGGCTTCCATCATGCCCGTTCCATGGATGAGGCCGTGAAGACACAAGCACCCAACATCACCTATGCGAACGAGCCTTTCCAAAGCCCGTCAGACAAGCCGCGCCCGGCAGGGTTTGGAGTGATCGGCCGCGGCTGGCATCCAAGATTGCCGCTGGCGGGAACATATGATCAAGCCTGGATCGACAACCAATGGCCTCTCCCGCCAAAGGATTTCGATACGCGCTACAACCTCTGTGCGCCCGCCGATCAGCAACTGCGGCAGTTGAACGAGGGCGAGGAGGTCAGCATCGTGGGCATGACTGCGGACGGTCGCTGGAACTTCCGCCTGCCGCGTGTCGTAGCGCCGATACGCCTTCTTTTCGACGATCGCGTGGAAAATCGTCCCTTCCGCCCCGACACAGTCATCATCGAACCGGACTTGCGTCGCGTCACGTTGCGGTCTCGCTTGTCCATGGTGACCAGACGCAACGCGCCCCTGCTCCGGGAGATCGTATTTGGCCATGTCACGCCGGCCTTCCTCCTGGCGCGACGCAAGCGCAAGGCCTATCTCAGCCCGCGCGGCGATGACGGAACGATAGCCGGCAGGGACACATGGCTGGGCTGAAGGCTCCGATCTATGTGGTGGGTGGCGGCGCCGTGACGCCGGCCGGCCTCGATGCGCGCCAGACGCTCGCGGCTATTCGGGCCAGCCTGTCCGCGTTCGAACGGCGGACCCTTAGCGACCCGTTCGGCGAGGACCAGACCGTTTCCCGCATTCCTTCGCACTATTCCCTTCGCCTCACTGAAAACGCGTGGCTCACCAACATGGCGGCGCGCGCCGTGGGCGAAGCTCTGGAGAAAGGCGGCGCCACGGCGGGCGCCAGCGCCCTGCTGTTGGTAATGCCGGAGGCGTTCCGCGAACATCCGGCTTTCTCGGAGACGCCGGGCAGCGATTTCCTCGCAGGGCTGCAAGACAGGCTGGGCGAAAATTTTCATCCCACCTCGCGCGCCGTCGACGGAGGCGCGGCGGCCTGCATCGGACTGCTGGATCGGGCAGCGGATCTGCTTGCAACGCCCGGAGTTGAGCAGGTCCTGCTGGGCGGCGTCGATAGCCTGGTCAACGACAAGGATATCGCCCGTCTCATGGCGGCCAACCGCCTGAAGGCCGAGGACAACGCGCAAGGTCTTGTGCCGGGAGAAGGCGCCGCCGTGGTGTGCCTGCGCCGCTCACCGGCTCGCGCCCAGCCCGCCCAATGCGCCATTCACGGCGTCGGCGTTGCGCTGGAGGACAACTCCGTGCTGTCTCAGAACCATAGCCAAGGCAGGGCGTTGGTGGCGGCCTGCCGCGCCGCGATCGAGGGCAAAGGTCCGACCGAACCCGATATCAAATTCATCGTCAGCAACGACAACGGCGAACGGTATAGCGCCTGGGAAGGGCTGATCGGGCGCCCACGCTTCTACCGCACGCGCCGCGAGACCTTTCCGATGGCCTATCCCGCGATGACGATGGGCGAGATCGGCGCCGGCGCCGGCGCGCTCACGCTGCTCATTGCCGCCGACAGCTTCGCCAGGGCTTATGCCCCCGGCCAGGTCGCAATGTGCGAAGCTGCATCGGAAGCCGGAATGCGCGCCGCGGCCCTGGTGAGCGCGGTCGCCAGCAGGTAGCCTACTTGCCGGAAAAGCGTGAATGCCCCCTCCCGGCCGGAATCGCTTGAAAAGGCTCGCCATTCCCGCGAGACGGTGAACACCGACTACGCCTTTGCGGCGCGTGTACCTCACATCCAGGCGGGGATCGGACGCGAGCGCCGCCAGTTGGCCAGTGTTGCTTCCGGGTTGGCAAAGGCCTGCCTCATGGCATCCATTTTGAGCCGACGCATCGATTGGAACCGGTCGAACCTCGTCGGGCCTTTGCCGTTGTCCCACCAAGCTTCGACCTGCGATGCGGAAGGCAGCGGCGTCGCTTCGACAGCTTCGAAGCCCGGCCCCAGCTTGGCCGGGTCCGTGACGAAGACGTCGGTGTCGTTGAAGTCGATCTCGATCAGGTCGCGCAATGCCAGTCCAGCCGCGTGGGACAGTTCCGGCAACTGCATCTTCTCGATCAGCCAAGGCATGATCGTCGTGTCGCCCAGCAATCCGCTAGCCGCGACCGCCGCTTCGCGCGTCTCGGCAGGGGCCACGAATTGCTGCCACCAGGAGCGGGCGGCAGAGGGCGGCGTGATGAGCAACCGGACCTCCATCGCAGGTCCCGCAAGCGCCGGATGACTGACCATGATCTTGTCAAGCACGGGCTGCGCCAGCCGCGACTCGCCTAACAGGCTGGCTGCCAATCCCGCTTCGAGCTGTTCCTCCGCGATGTGCGCCGCAAGGCATGCCGTTACCTCGACGATTCCGTCACGGCGTCGCAACGCGCCCGTGAGTTTCAGCGCCCTTCGGCGAACCTCGGCGTCGCCGTCTATCAGCAGTTCCCTAAGCCTGGGTCCCGGATTGACCTTGTGATGATGAAGCGCGCTTATGCCCAACGCACGTTCCAGCGCAACCGAGGAATCCAGCCAGCGCGCGACGAACGGCTTCAGCTTGTCCGGCGCGCTGCGCGCGACGGCGCCGGACAGCGCCGACAACCCCCGCTTCCCAAGTTGCCCCGCGCTCTCAACGGCAAATTTGATGGCGGATGCGGATTGCCATTCGAATGCCAACGCACCCAGCAGAAACAGTTCGGGAGGCTCCTGGTAGTCCGCGAAACGTGATGCCGCGAGGTCCCATGCGGCTTGCCCCGCCGCAAACAGCCCGTCGAGATTGGCATCGAGCCGCTGATCGATACGGCCGATATCGAAGGCGCCCATGACGGGACCGTCGATCTCCCGCGCGCGACGATGCCACAAAAACGCGGCATCCTCGACATGCTGCTCGATGATCGACGGGATTGTCGCAATCCGCTGCATGACGTCTCAGTTTATGTGAACCGCCGCACCCCGGACGCGGTTCACGCCGCTTGCCTGGCTGCTCAACTGACTGCCCCGGATCGAGATGCGACCGTCCTTCTCAAGGATGATCGAGGCAGAGCCACAGCGCAATTCCAGACGCTCCTTGGCAGTCAGCGTCATCGTTTCGCCGTCCCGAACCACCTGCACTTGCTCACGCGCGCGCACCGGATCGACAATGCGCCCGACAACAAGCGGCCGGCGCGGATCGCCGCCTTCGAAAAGCAGCGCCACTTCCTCGCCCACGGCCGAAGAGTCGAGGCTTTGCAAGCTGCGTGCCTTGAGCGCCGTCTCGCTGGGATTGCCCACGAACACCACCAGCGGCACGCCGTCGTCGAAGCCGATCAGCAACCCTATGACGACGCCGTCGATGCGTTCGATCGATCCGTGCTCGCTGCTGGCGGTTTCAGTTGTTGAAGACATTGCTACCCTTGATTTTGACATCGCCGTCGGCCTTCACCTGGACATCGCCGCTACCTTGGATGCGGATATCTTTTCCCTTGATGGAAATCGTTCCGTCCTTCTTCATGTTGATCGAGGCGTCGCCGCATACCAACGTGATTTCGTCGGTCGCATCGATCATAAGCTTTTTGCCGACCTTGATCGTGCTGTCTTCCGCGATCTGGATGCCGCTGCCTTTACCGACCTTGAGCGCGTGGGCTCCACCGACATCGGTCGCATCGTCCGCGCCGATCGCGGCGGTCCTCGCCTTGCCTATCTGGGAAGACTGCGCCCCGCCGATCGAGAAACTTTGGTCCGCGCCGACAGTTACGGACTGCGCCGCGCCGATAGTCCAACTGTCGCCGGCTCCAATGTCGTGGCTTTGACTGATTCCCACACTGACCGATCGCGTCGCTCCGATCGTGTTCGTCTGCGTGGCGCCCACGGTCCTCGCTTCGGCAGCCCCTACGGTATCGACGCGCGCCACGCCCACCGTCACCGTCTGGTTGAGGCCCACCGTCTGCGAATGGTTGGCGTCGATATTCTCGGTCGAATTGGCGACGACGTGGATCGTCTCGTTTGCCATCACCGTCAGCGAACGATTGGCGCCGACCGTCTCGGTGTCGTTCGACCCGATATTCGTCGTCTGGTCGACGCCGACCTTGACCGTCTTGTTGTTGCCGACGTCCTCATCGAGGTTGTGGCCGACTGAGTGCTTGGCGTCGTGGTCGATGCGGTCTGACTGGTCGTGCTGGACCGTCTTGTTGCGATCGTGCTTGATCAGCAGGTGGTGGTCCTTCTGGGCCTGGAAATTGACCAGCTCGGAGCCCGCCTTGTCCTCGAACATCAGCTCGTTGTAGCCGCCGCCGCCCTTCGAGGAATTCGACTTCCAGCCGGATTGCGTGGCGTTGGCCGGCAGCCCATAGGGCGGCATCTGCGACGCGTTGTAGACGCGGCCGGTGATGATCGGCAGGTCGGGATCGCCCTCTATGAAGTCGACGATGACCTCCTGGCCGATACGCGGTATCTGGATGAAGCCCCAGTTGCTGCCGGCCCAGGTCTGCGAGACGCGCACGAAGCAGGAGGAGTTCTGGTCCTTCTTGCCGAGCCGGTCCCAATGGAACTGTACCTTCACGCGCGCATATTTGTCGGTGAATATCTCCTCGCCGGAAGGGCCGACGACGGTCGCCGTCTGCGGGCCGCGCATGATCGGCCGCGGCGTGATGCGCGGCGGGCGGTAGGGCAATTTGGTGGGCGCGACGCCAAGCACTACCTTGAAATTCTCGCTATGGGCCTCGTTCTGGGTCCGGTAGCCCGGATCGAACAGCCGGTATTCGGCGCTGACGACCAGATAGTCCTGGTTCTGGTCGTCGCGCGGAAAGCTCTCCAGCGTGAACTTGCAGCCGGAGAAAAGGCCGCGCACCGTGCCCACCGCCGTGCTGTGCTGGTGCACGGCCTGGAGTTCCTCGCGGCGGATGCCCGCGATCTTGTCGCCCCGCCCGACATCGAGATGCGCGCCGGGCTGGCGATAGTTTTCGCCCGAAGCCTCCTTGTGGCCGAAGGGTTGCGAGGACTTCGCCATCAGGTCGGCGCCGGGCTTTTCGAAATCATAGTCGGTGTGGGCATAGGCGCCCGGCCGCACCGCGCTGCCGGGGATCCATTCGGTGATGTACTCGACATCGCGCCGCGAGGCGTGGCCCTCGAAATTGTAGAGCACCTTCTCGTAACCGGGGGCGGGCTTCAGCTTGCTCATCGCGTCGCAGAGTATGAGCGTGTGCTTGCCCTCGTCATGCTCGAAGAAATAAAAGATGCCCTCGTGCTCGAGCAGCCGCTGCACGAAATCGAGATCGCTCTCGTCGTACTGGACGCAATATTCGCGCTGGGGGTAGGACCCCTGCAGCCGCTTCTCGAATTTTGCGATGCCGTATTTCGAAAAGATCTTTTCGACAATCTCCACCGCCGTCATGTTCTGGAAGATACGGCAATCGGTGGTGTTGCCCAGGAACCAGAGCCATGGCCTGACGGTCGCCTCGTAGAAAGCCAGCCGGTCCTCGATGCGGGTGAGCTTGAAATCCGACACGAGCCCGCTGAACCAGCGCTTCGGATCGGATTCGCCCTCGACCGAAACGGCGCCGCCCAGCATCTTCAGTGGGTCGACGTCACGGCTCTTCGACACGAAACCGACCGTATAGGCGAAGCAACGGCTGATCTCATCGCGACCGATGAGATGGGTAAAGGTCAGGTCGGCGCCAGCCGGCGTCTGTACAACCGTGGCCCGTTCGTTCGGCATGGGTCGTGCCCCTCCTCGACGCGGCCGCCAGTTTGATGGTTTGAAACCCCCGCTCTATTAACTAGATCACGTTCGGGAGCTTTCGAATTCACCGCGCCGTACCGGGGGTAGCCTAGCACATGTTTGAGTGAGGCCAAATAACAGCCATGGCTAAAGCGCGCCGGCTCGCCGGTGTGAAACGCTCCTCTCCCGCTCAGCCGGCAAGCTGCTACAATACCGAAGCAATTCCGGGAAAGCGCCTCGCGGCTCTCCGCCCGGAATTGCGCGAAAGACAAGCATTTGTTGACCAAGGTCGGCGACACTTCCGGATGTTCATCTCTCTCCAGATCAGCAATGTCGACAAGCTGCCGGCCGGCACCACCGACAGCTTTGCCGCCCGCGACCGCAGCTTCGAGATCGGCCGCGAGAATTGCGACTGGACGCTGTCCGATCCGGACAAGTTCATCTCGGGTCGGCATTGCGAGGTCCGCTACCAGGCCGGTTCGTTCTGGCTCTACGACGTCTCGCGCAACGGTACTTTCGTAAACGGTTCCAACCAGCGCATGGCCGGACCGCATCGGTTGGCCCAGGGCGACCGGCTGCTGATCGGCCGTTATGTCGTCGGCGTATCGATCGAAGACGAACGGGCCGCCACCGGACATCCGCAGACCTGGACCGGGTCGACGCAGCGCGAGCTGCCGCCCTCGACTGGCCGCCCCCTGGACCCCGGCCACGGCTCATTCTTCAATCCGCCGGAGCGGCGCCAGATCGGTGCAGTGCCCGCCTCGACCTCCTCGGCCTTGCAGCCCGGCCCGGCAACTCCGGCTAATCGGCCCGCCGAAGCGGACGCGATGCTGCGAGAAATCGCCAAGGCGGCGGGCATCGCGCCCGACTTGCTGCGGGCGCGCGACCCGCACGAGGTCGCGGCCGAGATCGGCGCGGTGCTCAGGACCACCGTCGAACAGTTGTCCCTGCTGCTCAAGGCGCGCGCGGCGGCCAAGGTGCTCGCCAAGACCGCGCACCGCACGATGATCGGCGCCCAGGACAACAACCCGCTGAAATTCGTGCCGGGTACCGAGGACATCTTGGAGATCATGTTCGCCAGGCGCCGGGCCGGCTATCTCGATGCTAGGCGCAGCGTCGAGGATGCGTTCCGCGACCTGAAGGCGCATGAGATCGCGACTTACGCCGCCATGCAGGCAGCGCTGTCGCGTCTGCTCGACGATTTGTCGCCAGAAGCCATCGCCAGGAAAATCCCGCCGGCGTCCTTCTCGTCCAGGAAGAGCCAGGCCTGGGATGCGCTCGTCGCGACATGGCGGACGATGGAGGACAAGCACGAGAATGGCATGCTGGATGTCTTCCTCGCCTATTTCGCCGAAGCCTATGCCAAGGCCGACAAGCAGAAATAGCCGCAGGGGCACGGACCACGTCCGCCGTATGTGACGGGTCTCATAGAAGAAGCCGCCTCTTCGAGCATCTTGCTTGCCAAATTCAATCGGTGGCCCCGTTTCAATTGGGTATGCGGGCGACTAGAATGCACAAGGACGCTAGCCCGGCGGGCAAGGCGGCGAGGCTTGGGGCGTGTGCAGCAATGTCATGTTTCGGCGAGATGAGCCTTTCCATGCGGCCCGCCGCCGAGGCTCAGCCTGAAAGGCATTTCCCAGGGCAAGCGCATGATCGTCGAGCCGCGACAGCGGGTCGGCGCCGATGAGCTCGAAGGACGATCCCCCACGGGCGGCGGACAAGACCGTCATCCGCGCGCCGCGGCCGAAGCAGAAACCGCCTTCGCCTCCTGAGAGGCCCGATCCGGAGGGCATCCAGCCTGCTCCATCGCCTCCCCGCGAAGCGACAGTGTTCGACCCGGCCGGCGGCCGGAACATGCCCACCGGCTGGTCGTCCGGAACCATGCTCTTCCAAGGGCCAACTCCGGGAGCGGCCGCGAATGCCGCGCCGGGGCTGCAGCAGGATGCCCTCCTCGACGCCGTCGGCGGCGTGAGATACGCCGCGGCCAATCCGATCCTTTCCGCCGCGGCGCCGCTGCTGCTGCTTCTCGGCCAATTGCGGCTGATGCCGGTGGAGCGTCAGGCGGCGCCCCTGGCGGAGCATATGGCCGAAACGATAGAGGCCTTCGACCGTGCACTCGCGAAAGCCGGCATTGGCGAGGAAGACGCGCGGATCGCCAAGTTCGCCCTTTGCGAAACCGCCGATGACCTCGTCGGCAATCTGCCGTGGCCGAGCAAGGACAGCTGGCTTCAGCACAGCCTGCTGGCGCGGTTCTTCAAGACCCAACCGACGGGCGCCGGTTTCTACGAAGCGTTGAACAACGTCCTCACCAGGCCGGAAGCGCATTACGACCTGCTCGAAATGATGCATGCCTGCCTGTCGCTGGGTTTCGAGGGCCAGTATCGGGGGCTGGCCAAGGAAAGAAACACGCTCGAACGCGTCCGGCGCGACGTCTACGACACGCTGCGCTACTTCAAGCCGCGCGCCGGCGACGACATCTCGCCGCGCTGGCAAGGCATGGCGGCAGCGTTGCCGAGGCCAAGGGCGCGGCTGCCGCTGTGGGCGGTCGCGGCCGCCGCGGCGACGCTGGTGACAGCTGCCTTCTTCGGACTGCGGGTGCTCATCACCGACGAAGGCGACGCGACCGCCGGCGAGTTGCTGGCGCTCAACCCGTCGACGCCCGTCACCATCGAGCGCGCCAGCGTGGCGGCGCCGGCCGAACCGGCGCAGGCCAGCCCGCCGCCGCTCGTCGTCCCGGACACCGCTCAGATCGACCGGATCCGCGCCAAACTGGCCAATGAGATCACCGGCGGCGGATTGAGCGTCGGTGAGAGGGGCGAATTCATCGTCGTCGAGATCAGCAACCAGCTTCTGTTCGCGTCCGGCCAAGCGGAGCTGAAGCCGCAATTCGAGCCGATCGCGGCCGACATCGCATCGGCGCTCGATGCCGAACCCGGACCGATCCGGATCGTCGGCCACACCGACAATGTGAAGCCGAAGAAGTCGAGCCAGTTCAAATCGAATTTCGATCTTTCCGTCGCCCGCGCCAAAGCCGTCCAGGCGATGGTGGCCAAGCAATTGAAGGACCCGTCGCGGCTCAGTGCCGACGGCAAGGGCGAGGACGAGCCCATCGCCGACAATGGCACGGCGGACGGCCGCGCCAAGAACCGCCGCGTCGACGTCATGATCCCGAAACAGGAAACCTTGAAAAGCAACGCGGCGGAGAACGGCGACTGATGCGCTGGACGCTGCGGATCTTCAGCTTGGCTGCGCTGGCCGGTTTCTCGGCGGCGGTCTGGTACGCGGGACCGCTGATCCGCTTCGCCGATACGCGCCCGCTGGCGCCCGTGTGGCTGAGGGCCACGATCATCGGGCTCAGCATTGCGGCGCTTGCCCTCTTCTACGGCGTCCGCTTGTGGCAAAGGCGCAAGGCGCAAAAGGCGCTCGAAACGGCCATCATGCGCAGCGATGAACGCAACGACGATTCACAAGTGCTCGAAGCCCGCATGGGAGAGGCGATCGCGACGCTGAAGCGGACGAGCGGCAAGCGCAATTTCCTCTATGACATCCCCTGGTACATCATCATCGGACCGCCGGGCGCCGGCAAGACCACGGCGCTGGTCAATTCCGGACTGAAATTTCCGCTTGCCGGCTCCGGCAGCGCACAGCCGGTGGCCGGTGTCGGCGGCACAAGGTCCTGCGACTGGTGGTTCACAGACGAGGCGGTGCTGATCGATACGGCCGGCCGTTACACGACGCAGGAATCGGACCGCGAGCGCGACAAGGCCAGTTGGCTCGCCTTCCTGGGATTGCTCAAGAAACACCGCACCAGGCAGCCGATCAACGGCGTGATCCTCGCCATCAGCCTTGCCGACCTGATCGGCTTCGACGACCGGCAGCTCGACGCGCATGTCAGCGAAATCAGGAGCCGTCTGCGCGAATTGCACGAGACGCTGAAGATCCAGTTCCCGGTCTATCTGCTGTTCACCAAGGCCGATCTCATCTCCGGTTTCATGGACTATTTCGGCAATTTCGACGAGGCGCGCCGGCGCAAGGTGTGGGGCGCGACATTCCAGACCGCCGACCGCAGCAGGAACATGGCCGGAGAGGCGCCCGGAGCCTTCGAAGAACTGGCAAAGCGGCTCGCCGAAGAAGTCGCCGACCGCCTGCAGGAAGAGACCGATCCGGTGGCGCGGATCGCGCTGTTCGGCTTCCCGGCGCAGTTCGGCGCGCTGAAGAACCGTATAACGCAGTTCATCGGGGGCCTGTTCGATACCTCGCGGTCACAGGTCAATGTCAGCCTGCGCGGGCTGTATTTCTCGTCGGGCACACAGGAAGGCACGCCCTTCGACCAGCTGCTGGGCGCGATCGGCCGCAGTTTCGGCAACACTTCACAGCCGCATCTTTCCGGCGCCGGCAAGAGCTTCTTCCTGCACGATCTGCTGACGTATGTGATCTTTCCGGAATCGGGCTGGGTGTCTTTCGACAGGGCGGTCGAACGGCGCTCCAGGCTTGCCAGATTCGGGAGCCTCGCCGCGATCGCGCTGGCGGCATTTGCGGCGCTCGGCGCGCTTGGGCTCAGCTTCTTCGCCAACAAGGCGCTGATCGCCTCCACAAGACAAGCCATGGCGCATTATCGCGACAGCGCAGACACGCTGCTCAAAAGCACGACGGTGGCCGATGTCGACCTCGAAAACGTCATCGGCCCGCTCGACCAGTTGCGTAACCTGCCGGCCGGGTTCGAAAATGGCGATCAGGGAAAGCCGATCGAGGAAACCTTCGGCCTCAGCCAGCGGGAAAGGCTGTTGTCTGCCTCCAAGGCCACCTACCGGCAGGCGCTGGAGCGGACCTTCCGCTCCCGGCTGCTGGTGCAGGCCGAGCGGACGATCCAGGCCAGGATGGCGGATCCGATTGCGCTCTACGAACCGCTCAAGATCTACCTGATGCTGGGCGGCAAGGCGCCGAAGGTCGACGACGAGCTGATCGTCTCCTGGATGAGGCAGGACTGGGAGGAGAACCGCTACCCCGGCGAGAACAACCGCGAGGGCCGGGCACAGCTTGAAAGGCATCTGCGCGCCATGCTTGCGCTCGACGACGCCTATGATCCAACCTTCGAGCTGAACCAGCCGCTGGTCGAGGCCGCGCAGCGCTCGCTCGGCCGTATGAGCCTCGCCGACCGCGCCTCGGCGCAGATAAGGTCGGCGGTTTACGCTGCAAGGCTGCAGGATTTCTCCGTCGCCGCGAAGGCCGGCCCGGAAGCGCAGCTGCTGTTCGAACGGGTGGACGGCAGTGAACTTGCCGATCTTCACGTGCCCGGCCTTTACACGCGCGCCGGATTCAATCGCTTCTTTCTGCCGCAGCTCTCGCGCATCGCGCAGATGCTCGTCGACGACCAATGGGTGCTCGGCGGCGGCGGCGAACAGGGCGGCATCGACCAGGACCTGCCCAAGCTCGGTCCCGAGCTGATCGACCGCTACGGCAAGGAGTTCGCCGCCGCCTGGAACGGCGTGCTCGACCAGCTGAAGTTCAAGGCAATGCTGAAGGACAAGCCGCAATATCTGGCGCTGTCCGCCGTCGCCGCGCCGGACTCGCCTCTCGACCAGCTCTTCACCGCGATCGCCGAAGAAACCGCGTTGACGAGGGACAGCGCCGCCGAGGGCGATGCCGGCACGGCGCAGCAGGACCCCGCCAGCATGGCCAAGGGCCTCGCACGCATCGGCCTGCAGATCGCCGGGGGCAAGTCGCAAAGCCGCGCTGGCGCAAAATCGGCCGCGGCGCAGAATGCCGGCGCGAGCGTCGAGGCACAGTTCCGCTCGTTCCAGGCGCTGGCCAGCGGCGCCGCCGGCCGCCGGCCGCTCGATGCGCTGACGCAGAATTTCCACGACATTTTCCAGAGCTTGAAGCTCGCGGCCGATGTCCCTTCGCAGACGGAGCGCGTCAACGCCAATCTGCGGCTGCAGATCGCGACCCTGCGTGCCAATGTCTCGCGCCTGCCCAAGCCGCTGGCGCGAATGGTCAACGCGGCGGCGGACGAGTTCGAAGGCAATGTCGCCGAGACTTCGGTCGCCAATCTCAACCAGACCCTCGACCAGACGGTGACGCGCGCCTGCGAGGAGGCGGTCAACGGCCGCTATCCCTTCACCGGCGACAGCGCCGATGACATCTCGATGGCTGATTTCGCCAAATTGTTCGCGCCGGGCGGCCTTATGGACCGCTTCTTCGCGCAGAACCTTGCGCCGCTGATCGACATGACCGGCCAGGAATGGACCTGGAAGCAGAATGCGCGTTCCAGCAAGGACCTTGCAAAATCGACCTTGAAGGCATTCCAGGCGGCGGCCGAAATCCGGGCCGCCTTCTTCCCGTCGGGCGGATCGACGCCCTTGGTGTCGATCACCTTCACGCCCACTTCGCTCAACAGCGAAGCCGACAGCGCGGTGCTCAACGTGGACGGGCAGACAGTCCAGAGCGCGCAGGCCGGCAACGCGCCGAGCACGGTGACATGGCCAAGCGGTGCCGCTTCCGGATCGGCCAGCCTCAGCCTCGTGCCGGAAATGCCCGGTCGCGAGTCCGCGCTCAAATTCGAAGGACCGTGGGCGTTGAAGCGGCTGTTCGACAAGGCGACCATCACCGGCGACGGCGCCAACACCCAAGCCCGCTTCGTGATCGGCGGACGCGATGTCGCCTACACGATCCAAGCCGGCTCAGGGGCCAACCCACTTATCCTGCCAGCCTTATCGGGCTTCAGCTGTCCGAAGGCGTTTTGAGATGGCCGGCTCCAGCCTTCATTTCGGTACTCTAATGTACACGCTTATGGCAAAGTGGCCTGGGCACGCGGCCCAAGGCTGGTCACAGAGGACGCTCCAGAAGCGCTTGGTGGCAAATTGAGCACTGTCGCCCTTCCCATCGAGAGCTTTGGCGTAAGCCACAAGGGCTGCGTGCGCGACCACAACGAAGACAACTACCTCATCGAGCCGCAAACCGGGCTCTGGGTGGTGGCCGACGGGATGGGCGGGCACGAAGCCGGTGAGGTCGCCTCGGCCAGCATCGTCGATCACCTGGCGACGATCGGCATCGCGAGCTCCGCGCCGGACCTGCGCGCCCGCTTCGAGGACCGGCTGAGCCGCGCCAATGCCGAGATCCGCGACATATCGCGCTCGCGCGGCATCACCATCGGGTCCACTTTCGCGGCCCTGCTTGCCATGGATGGGCGGTTCGCCTGCCTGTGGGCCGGCGACAGCCGCATCTACCTCGTGCGCAACGGCTCGATCTTCCAGGTTTCCAAGGACCACACCGAGGTGCAGGAACTGCTCGACCGCGGCATGATCAGCGCTGAGGAAGCACGCACCTGGCCGCGCCGCAATGTGATCACGCATGCGGTCGGCGTCAGCGACGAGCTCGAGATCGATTTCCAGCAGGGCGAGTTGATGCCGGGCGATGTTTTCGTCCTGGGCACCGACGGACTGACGGCGCATGTCAGCGACGCCGAGATCGAGGCCGCGGCCGGATCCGCCACGCCGCGGGCGGCATGCCAGACCCTTCTGGACACGGTGCTGGCGCGTGGCGGAACCGATAATGTGACCATCGTACTCGTGAAGATCGGCGGCGGGCGCAGCGGCGCGCTCCAACCGGATCGGTCCGCGGTGGAGGGCCTGGCTAGGTGAGCGACGACGACAAGACACGGCTGTCAACGGACGTCACCTATGCAGGTGTCGGCACGCAGCTCAGCGGCATCTACGAGCTCGACGAGAGGATCGCCTCCGGCGGCATGGGCGAAGTCTACCGCGGCCACAACATCCAAACCGGCGACCACGTGGCGATCAAGATCGTGCTGCCCGAATTCGCCCGCGACCAGACGATTCTGTCGCTCTTCCGCAAGGAGGCGTCGATCCTCAACCACCTGTCGCATGACGCGGTGGTGCGCTACCACGTCTTCACAATCGATCCCGTGATCGGCCGGCCCTATCTTGCGATGGAGTTCGTGGACGGCGAGTCGCTTTTCGACATCATGCGGCGCGGGCCGATGCCGGGGGAAGATGTGCGCCGGCTTTGCCATCGCCTCACCTCCGGATTGAGCGCCGTGCACCAGGCGGGCGCGGTGCACCGCGACCTCTCGCCGGACAACATCATTCTGCCCGGAGGTCGGGTCGAACGCGCCAAGATCATCGATTTCGGCATCGCGCGCTCGGCGACCGGCGGCGAGACGCTGATCGGTGGCAAATTCGCCGGCAAATACAATTACGTGTCGCCGGAGCAGCTCGGCCTCTATGGCGGCGAAGTCAGCGAGCAATCCGATATCTACAGCCTCGGCCTGGTGCTGGCCGCGGCGCTGCGCGGAAAGCCGCTCGACATGAGCGGCTCTCAATATGAAGTTATCGAGAAGCGCCGGACCGTGCCGGACCTGTCGGGTATCGATCCCGATTTCCAGGAACTGCTCTCGGCCATGCTGCAGCCGGATCCGCGTGACCGGCCGGCCAGCATGGCCGAGATCGCTCGGGCGACGCGCGGCGAGGACCTCGAGGCGACATTGCCGCCGCCGATCCGGTTCGGCGCGCACGAACGCCCCAGCCTGCCGCGCGCCGGCTGGACGGCGCCGCCGGGCTCGAAGCCCCAGCCGCCGGGGCCTGCCAACGAACCGCGCTTCGTCGAGCATGTGCGCCCCGCATATCTGTCGGAGCCGCGGCCCGCGCGGTCCGCGGCTCCGGCCAGCGCACCCGCGCCGGCTGCGCCAAAGAAAGCCTCACGCATGCCCGCCATGGCCGGGGGTGTCGGGGCCCTCGCGGTCCTGGCGGCCGCGGGCCTTTATTTCAGTGGTGTGCTGGCACCTCCCCCCGTGCCGGAAACATCCAAGCCATTGACGCCGAAGCCGGTCGCGGAAGCATCCAAGCCGGCGACCGAGGCATCGCAACCGGAGGCATCGAAACCCCAGCCGCAGACGCCGCCCGCCCGATCGGAATCACCAAAGCCTGACAGCGCCGCCACGATCGAGACGGCGAAGCCCCCCGCGCAACCCGGTGCGAAGGTCGAGACGCCTGCCGGCAAGCCAGTCCCGGCTACCACCCAGCCACAGAGCGAGGCCAACAGCCCGGCGCCTATCCCCCCGGTCGAGACCAAACCCGCGCAACCGCCGGCGCAGCCATCGCCGACGCCCACGCCTGCTCCCGCGCCAACGGTCGTGGAAAGCCAGAAGCCGGCACAGCCCGCAACCGGGCCGGCGGTCAAGACGCCGGAGCCGACCCAGACGGCCAAGAACCAGCCGGCGCAGGATGCTAATCCTCCGCCGGCCGCGCCCAGCGCAAAAGACCTCGTGGACATGCTTTCCAAGCTGCCCAAGCCGAAGGCTCCGCCACCACCGGCTTCTGAAAGCCAGGCAGCGGCGCAACCGACCACGCCGCCGGCCGAGCCAAAGATACAGACCCCGAAAGCCAGTCTTCCGGAAACGCCGACCGCGCCAACCCAGCCGGCGCAGCAGGTGCCGGCGCCCAAGCAGCCCGACACAGATGTCGCCATCAACGTGCCGAAGCCTGCGCTTCCATCACCGGAAGACGATACGGCCAAGTGGAACCAGCAGCGCTCCTGGGTACGCGACTTCAGCGGCGGGAGCTGTTTTTACGCGAACGTGACATCGAGACCCGGCGCTTCCCCGGCAATCGAGGGATACGCAACGACGGTGCAGCCCTTCGAGCAATTGCTCAACGATTTCCAGGCCAGATTTCATATCGAGCCGGACATCAGCGTGCGCCTCATCACCCTGTCGCAGTGCGGAGTGCCCACTTTCCTTCGCTTCCTCGACCGGAGTTCGGCGGCGAAACCGCAGCTTGTGCTGGACCGGACATCGGTCCCGGACGGCTCGCCTGTCAGCGGCGCGCTGTATACGGGCGGTGGGCTCGTGTCGAACATCATGCTGATCGATCACAAGGGCGTCGCCTTCAACCTCGACGACCGCATGGTGCCGCGACCCGACAAGGTGACCTTCAACATTCCGATCGGGCTTGCCGCGGCGGACAAGGCGGCCGGCAAGGCGGTGCCGCAGATCATGCTGGTGATCACCGGGCCCAAGGACCTCCAGGCCGCGATGTTCTCCAGGCCGACGCCGGCATCCGAGCTTCTGCCCAGGATCCTGGAGGAGATCGGGGCTGACGGATCGCAGTTCTCCGCGACGGCCACCTATTTCCGGCTTGGCGGATAGCATGAACGCCGATGGATCTTCGCCGCTCGCGTTCCCAGCATCAGTCCTCGCCACGCAAGCAGCGTAGCCGGTTTCGTGTCCTGTTGCCGGGCCGCCTGACGCTTGGCGCTTTGCTCGGCGCGGCGCTGCTCTCGATCCTGTCGCCTGGCAAGGCGCATGCCGAGTTCACCGTCTGCAACCAGACGCTCGACGTCGTCAATCTCGCGGTCGGACAGAAGGTCGACAATGCCGACCAGACGGACGGCTGGTGGACGATCGGCGCCAACCAGTGCGTCAACGTCATCCGCGAGGAACTGACCAACCGCTACATCTACCTCTACGCGACCGATGTCTTCGGCCATGCGATCCTCAACGGATCGACCGAGATGTGCATCGACCGGAAGCGCTTCTCGATCCGCGGCATCGACGAGTGCTGGCAGCGCGGCCACATCGCGGCGCGGTTCGTCGAGGTCGATACGCAGGAGCAGGTGCGCTGGACCTATTTCCTGACCGGAAACAACCCGTGACGCACTCGATCGACACGAGCTTCAGGAAGAAGAAGCAGGCGCGCCTGGCCGAGCGCCGGCGCAAGCTGTGGCGCCGGGCTCTTGCCGGCCTTGCCACGCTCGCCGTCGTCGCTTTGGCAACCGGCTTCTACCTCACCAAGGACTATTGGTCGTTCGGCGACGAGGACGAAGAGTTGCATCCGGTCGAGGGCATGCAAGACGTGCCGCTGGACGCCTCGGTCTATGTGCCGGCGATCATCGATCTCGCTGGCGACCCGATGTGGATCACGCTGGCGCCCGATGCCGACACCGCGACGAAGGGCAAGACCGTCGCGCGTCCTGCCGAGCTCGACAGTTCGGGGGCTTCGCCGCAGATCGAAATCCTCTCGGACGTGATGCTGAGCGCCAGCGAGAAGTTCATGACGACGATCCCGTCGACGCAGGAGGATTTCGCCTTCTTCCAGGCGCAGCGGCAGGCGGCTCCGAAACCTTCGGCAGTGGCGCCCGACGACCAGCAACCTGTCCCGCCCGCTCCGACCGCGGCGCAGGGCGATCAGCAGGTCGATCCGCATGGCGACCTGGAGAACGAACTGCAGGCGACGCCGGACGAGAGCAGCGCCGGTACACCGCCGAAGGCTGTCGACGCGGACAACCCAGAGGCGGGCTGGGGCGAGACCATCGACCAGGGGGAGGCGGCACTACCCGCCTTCAAGAAGACAGCGATCGAGAACAACACGACCGTCGCGACCGTCACCAGCGAATATCAGCGCTTCGAGGCGACCGAGGACACCTTCGTAAAGATCCTCAACGACCGCAGCCTGGACAGCGTGGCGCTCGACGCGCATTTCTCGGCCGACGACGCCAAGCTTGCCGGCGAGGCACTGAAGGCGCTGTTCAACCGCGACGGGCTGGAGTCCGGCTTCGTGGTGGCCATGCGTGGGTTCCGCCCGAACCGCGAGACGACGACCATGTCGCTGATGCAGGTCTCGATCTACGCGAGGAACGTCTATGTCGGCACGCTGACACGCAATTCGGCCGGCGCTTTCGTGTCCGGCGTCGATCCCTGGGTCCGCGAGGACCTGTTCAATTATTCCGGCGCCTCGGACCAGGGCGGGCCGAAGCGCCAGTACCGCCTGCTCGACGCGATCTATTCGACGGCGGCGCGCAACAAGGTGCCGACCAGCGTCATCGGCGAGGCGATCATGTACCTGTCCCGAGGGCAGGACCTCGACGCTTTCGCAAGCGAGGACCAGCGCCTGGTGCTGATCTATTCGCAGACGCCGCGCGGCCAGGGCCAGATCTCCGGGCGGGTGCTTTATGTCGGCGTCCAGGGTACGGCCAAGAGTCTCGACTGTTTTGTCTTCCAGCAGAGCGACGGACAGTATGCCTGTGTGACCGGCGACGATCAGGTCCGCTCGCTGGCCGTCACCAACGGCATGGTCACGCCGGTAGCCGGGGTGATGACGTCGACCTTCGGCCCGCGCATGCATCCGATTCTCGGCACGGTCCGCATCCACAAGGGCGTCGACTGGGCGGCTCCGGTCGGCACGCCGATCATGGCGGCCTTCGACGGCGAAATCTCGTTCCAGGGCGATGGCGGCAGCTACGGCAACCTGGTGAAGATCACACATGCCAATGGCCGCGAAACCCGTTATGCGCACATGCAAAGATTCGCCATGGCCAGCGGCGTCGGCACGAAGGTGAAGGCCGGCGACGTCATCGGCTATATCGGCACCACGGGGCTTTCGACCGGCCCGCATCTGCATTTCGAGCTTTACCAGAACGGCGAGGCGATCGATCCACTCGGCACAGTCACCACGGTCGCCACCGCCGTTTCCGTCACTTCCGGCGGCTCTGGCGACACCGCGGTCGAGACGCTGACCGACCGGATCGTCCATGTCGAAAGCGGCGGCAGCGCCAGCGCCAAGAATCCGCTGTCCTCGGCGACGGGCGCCGGCCAGTTCATCACCAAGACCTGGATCCGGATGATGAATACCTATCGGCCCGACCTCGCGCGCTCGCTGTCGACCGCCGACCTGCTTGCACTTCGCTACGACGCGACACTGTCGCGCGAAATGGTGCGCAACCTGGCGCGCGAGGGCGAGGCTTATCTGCGCGCGCGCGGCCACCAGATCACCGCCGGGCGGCTCTATCTTTGCCATTTCCTCGGCATGGAAGGCGCGGCGCAGGTTCTGGCGGCGCCTGGCTCGATGCAACTGAGCGACGTGCTCGGGTCGGCTGTCATCCAGGCCAACCCGTTCCTCACCGGCAAGACCGCCAGTTATGTCGTAGACTGGGCCGAGCGGAAGATGGGGCAGAAAGCGCCCCGCGCGGCAACCGATCAGGGCCAGCCGACGACAACCATGACCGATGTCCGGCAGACCTCGCCGGAGTTCGAAAAGTACAAGCAGGCGATCACCGCGCTGATAGGTTCGATCCAGGATACGCTCGAGCCCGGCTAGAACCGCGCTTCACCAAAGGTTCGAGTTCCTTGGCGGGCCGGTTGGTTTCGGACCCGTTGGCGACCTATTCGGTTCTGATCCGCATTTCCACCCGGCGGTTGACCGGATCGTAGGGATTGGCGACGCGCGGGTGCGACTTGCCCAGGCCGATCGCCTCGAGCCGCGCCGATTCAACGCCGTTCGCCTCCAGGAAGGCGGCCACCGACTGCGCCCTCCGCTGCGACAGGTCCTGATTGTAGCTATCCGTGCCGGTCGCGTCGGTGTGGCCCTCGACGACGAAGCTGAACGTGCTCAACCGGTTGTCCTTCAGCGCCTTGGCGAACTCGCCCAGCTCCGCGCGCGCGGTCTGGTCGAGCTGCGCGGAATCCAGCCCAAAATTAATCATCATGTCGAGGCCGGTTTTCTGAGACGAGCCGCTTTTGTCGGCCTTGCTCTTGCACTCTTCCTCGGTGCCGACGCAGATGCCTCGTGAGGCGCCAAGATTCCCCTGCGCGGCGAAGAACTTCACAATGTCTTCCGATTTCTGAAGCGGATCGGCGTAAGCGTGCGTTGAAAAAAGCACGGCCGCCAATACTAAGGCTGAGCTGCCCCACCGCATGACCGTCACTCCTGTTCGATGTTCGAGCGGGTTTTCGCTGGGTGAACTATATCAAATCTCGAAACGATTGTCTGTGAACAAGCGCACGTCGGCGATGGACGCCGCCTGTTAAAGGTTGGAGCTTGACCGGCATTCAGCCGAGGGCTTGAGTGTTGTTCTGCCGGTGCTCGGGGTGTGGCGGCCATGGCCAATGAACTCGGATACAGAACGGCAAGGGATTTGTTTCTTGCCTGTCCCGCGATCGCCCGGGACATGAAATCGCCGGCCGCCTTCCAGCCGCCGCTGGAATTCTGCCGCGCCCTGCTCGCCGGGCGTGTGCCCGAGGAGGCGGTCACGTTCTGCGCCTATCTCTTGCCCGAGCGCGCCGCGGTCTGGTGGGGACATGAATGCCTGAGCAATCTCGCCGAACTCCTTGCGGAAAGGGATCTGGAATTGCTGGCGCTCGTCAACGACTGGGTGGGCGAGCCCGGCAACCCGCATCATCGGGCGGCCCTGAGAGACACCGTCGATCCATCTCCGGCGACGCCGGCCGGGTGGATCGCCCTGTCCGCGGCATGGCGCGACCCCGCCTTCGACATGCTATCGACCGGATTTCCCGCCGCTCACGCCGTCAACGCCGGAATCCTGGCGGGGCTGGCCCGCGTCTCGACCGCGGACCGCTTCGGCGTGCTTTCCGCCTTCGTCGAAATGGGCATCCAGATGGTGGAGATGGAGGCGCAGCGGCAATCGGTAGACGCGTATTAGAGCTTCCCCCTGACAATCATTTGCAGCCGCCTTGCGCCCATCTGGCCAAAGCGACCTTGAAGCGGGTGCCGAGCGGATGCTGCAGGCGCAGGACAGAGACGTCGTTGGCGGCGAAGTTCTTCGCCTGGTCGCAGAGGCGGGTCTCGTTCCATTCATGGCAGCCGTCGCAGTGCTTGCCTTGCCAAACCGACTTGTCGAGGCCTTCGACCGGACTGAAAAGCGGTTCCTCCTTGATCAATTGGGCTATGCTCTTGCCGTCGATCGCCGGGTCGCCGAACTTGACCGGACGATCGAAGAAGATCGGCCCGTCCGTCGCCAGCTTCGGGATCTTCTGGCGCAGCGCATTGAGCGCAAGCTGGTCGTCGCTCTGGCTGGACGCCGCGCCGGTGTTGCGCGTCTCAGAGGCTGCTTCGGCCTGCGGCGCGCTTGCTTCGCCGACGATCAGCGGCGCGTTGAGATCGACCTTGTGCAGCACGACCTCGGTGGTCAGCGAGACATTGATCCAAGGACGCTGCTTGCCGGCGGTCGCCTTGAAGACGTCGCTGGTCACCCTGTTCATGGCTTCGGTGACGGAGACGTTGGATTCGCCGATGTGCTGGAGCAGCGCCGTGGTGAAAGGCGAGTGGTCGCCGGATCCGTCATAGGCAAGGTGGTTCGGGCTGGCGGCAAAAGCGACCAGCGTGCCGGCGCCGCCATTCTCGATCGGGATTTCGGCAAGACCGCTGCTTGCGCCTTTTATGCCCGCACTCTTCGCCAACACGTCGGCAAGCGGATTGTCACGGCATGCATCGAGGAACACCAGCCTTATGCTGGTCTCGCGCGACATCTGGCGCAGGACGAAATCGACAGAGACGGCCTCGAAATCGAGCGAGGTCTCGTCCTCGAGCGCGGCATCGACGGGCAGCAGATAGTTCTTGCCGGAGACCTGCAGGCCGTGACCGGCATAGAAGAAGAGCGCGATGTCGGCGCCGCGAACCTGCTTGGCGAACTGCGCGACCGTGGCCTGCGTCTGCTGCTTGGTGAGGTCGAAGCCGGAGACCACCTCGAAGCCGAGGTCCTTGAGCCGCTCGGCCATGGCCTGCCCATCGCGGGCCGGATTGGCGAGGGGAGCCGCATGCTGATATTGCGAGTTACCGAGCACCAACGCGACCCGCCGCTCGGCGCTGGCGGCAGCCATCGTCAAGAGCATAGCCAACGCGGCCAGCCCCGCGGCGCGAAGCAAGCCACCGCAAAAGGCTATCGGAGCGGACCTCACCGCCACCTCAGTTGGCAAGCTTGGTTGCGGAGAATTCGATCCGCCGGTTGAGCGCCTTGTTCTTGGGTGTATCGTTGGCGGCGACCGGCTTGTCCTCGCCATAGCCGGCGGAACTGATCTGCTTGAGCGGGACGCCGTCGGCGACCAAAGCATCGGCCACCGCCTTGGCGCGCCGTTCCGACAATTGCTTGTTTGCGTCGGGCGAACCGTCCGAATCGGTATAGCCGGCAACCTCGATCTTCAGGCTCGGGCATTTGCCTACGACCCCTTCGACCTCCGCCAGCAACGGTCTGCTTTTGGCATCCAGCTTCGCGCTCGCCGATCTGAAATATATGGCGCCGGTACGCGACAACACCGCAAACCTGTTGAGGCACTCCTCATCGCTGAAATTGGCCTTCGCCGCATCGGTGGTGACAGGACCCAACTCGGTGGTCGAAGCGGCAACCGTCTGCACGGCGGCCGGCTTGCCGCCATCGGCGTTGAAAACGAAATCAAAGGAAACCGAGGCGGTCGGCACGATGTTGGTCACGTTGGCGGCCTGCTGCAGTTTGTCGATGTTGGGCAAGAGCCCGAAATCCTCGACATGGACCGCGACAGGCGCTTCCGAGGCGACGGAGACCTGGGTGTCGCTGATCATGGTGACGACGACGCTCGCCTCCAAATCCTTGCTGACGCCATGCAGGCTGAGGTGGAACGGCAATGTCGTCTTTACCCGGCGCTTGGTCGGCAGGTCGGCGAACGCCGCCGGGTCCACCTTCGCCGTCACCTCCGCGGTCGGATAGGTGAACGTCTCGAAGAACAGGAAGCGCATGCGCACATTGCGCAAGTCGACGCCGGTGTCGACGGAATTGAGGTCGAAGCTGATCTTGGCGTCACCTGCCGAACTCAGGGTGCCGGTGATGTTCCTGATCTTGTTGGTCTCGACGATCGTGTTCTTCTTGACCGACTGGTAGGTGAGCACCGAGGCGGACGGATCGAGCGTCCAGTTGGGCGCTGCGCCAGCAGTCTGCGATCCGAAGACCAGTAGGCCAAGCAGCGCGGCAAGGATAACGCCAAGAGCCATGGCCTTGGCGCGCAGCTTTTGCCAGAATGCAACGACTTCGAACATGGAACGCCCCCCACAAGGACAACCCGATTTCGATTCCGGCACGTGGCGGGAGCATAGAGCACCCGCCCCTGCTTGGCGAGCAGTTGCAACCCGTTGGAAAAGAGGGTTAACCGCAAACCGGAAAACTACTGCCCCTCGAGGCCTTGTCACCACCCGCCGCCACCGCCGCCGCCAGCGCCGCCGCCGCCACCCAGCGGCGTGATCACGGGCTTGGCTTGGTCGGCGACCGGCTTGATCACCTTCTTGGCAGTCACCTTCTTCTGCTTGACCACCTGCGGCTTCGTCGTCACGCGAACGTGCTTGGTACGATGTTTCGTTGTCGGCGCTGGCCCAATCCCAGGCGCGATGGTCGTACATCCAGCAACCGCGATGGATAGAAATGCTGCGATCAACGCCTGCTTCATTGCCCTGCCCACCATTGCCTCCTTGTTGATCAGAAAAGGTCCCGACGCGGATTGGCTTGCTCCCAGACGGCTCTGGCGGTCTTGACCAATTGGTCGTCGACAGAGCCGCCCGTCGGGATTTTCGATTTGAGTTCGGAGCGCAGTTGCTTCAAAGCAGCCGACTTCGGCTTCGCGCCGAACTGCGCCAGCGCGGTGCGCGCGGCCGGCAACTCGTTGCGGAGGTCAAGCCCAGCGGCAAACGCCAGAAAGCGAACGGCGATGGCCTGATCGGATTTGTCGCCCTTCTGCATTTCGATGGCTGCACGATCGTATGCCGCCGAATAGTCGCCGCGGTCCGTAGCCAGTTCGAACAGCCTCTGCGCCTCAGCAAGGTTCCGGTCCACGCCGTCGCCATCCCTGTACATGCGCGCCAGGCTGCCGGGCGCATAAGGCTGGCCGAGATCCATCGCCTTCTGGAACAACTCCTGCGCCTGCTTCGGATCCTTCCCGACGCCGCGTCCGCTTAGATAATTGCGGCCGAGAATGTTCATCGAATACATGTCCTGGCGCTCTACGCCCGCCTTGAGAAAAGCGACGGCACGAGCGGGGTCGGCAGGCACGCCATTGCGGCCCTCGGTAAAGATCGCGGCGAGATCGTTCATGGCATAAGTATGGCCCATGGCTGCTGCCTTGAGCAGCAGATCCAAGCCCTTGCCGGTATCGCGCTGAACGCCCAGACCGTTGAACAGGGCGCGTCCCCAGGCGGTCATTCCATAGGGATCACCCTTGTCGGATGCCTTCGCATAGAAGCCATTCGCCCTCGCGGGGTCCACGGCTGCTCCTATACCGGACGAAGCGATGTAGCCCAGCTCGAACACAGCGCGGACATGTCCCTGATCGGCAGCCTTCTGGATAGCCTTCTTGGCCTCGTCGACCTTGCCGGCAGCAAGCAGAGCGCGCCCGAGCTCGTATTGGAAGCGGGCGACATCGGGATAGGCCTTCACCGCCGCCTGGCAGGCCTCCACCGCGTCGGCGCCAATCTCGTTCGGCAACAGGCCGGGAACGACGCCCTGCAGGTCCAGAGGTTCGCCTGCCTTCTCGTCGCACGGATCGACGCTGGGCGACAGCTTCATCGTCGCCGGCTTTGATGGTGTGTTGTCGGCTCTGATTTCGACGCCGACGATCAACGGCTTGACCGCGCCTATCTGAGGTTCGTAGCGCAGTTTATCGACTTCATCGGCCATCAGGCTCGATTGCGGTGACAGGGTCCGATCCGGCAGGGACAGCGTCCCGGTTGTCGGATAGCTCGCAAGCTTCACACTTACGGCCGGATCGTTGGTCGGGAAATCCAGCTTGAGCGGCACGGGGCCGACACCGACGGGAATCTGGACGTCGCGGTTCTCGATCGCCTCTGCGGCGCCGGCGATGTGGATGCCGCGCTCCACCACCTCCTGCTTCTGCTCGGTCTCGAGCGATGCCACGAGTTGCTTGCCCGCAGCGGCCTCGCCGTTCTTGACCCTGAAAACCAGTATGCCCTGTGATCCGCCGCCCCATTCGTCATGCGTGGCATAGGCCAGCATATCGACCTGGTCCCCGGCGTCAGCGCCCTTCGGCACATCCATCTGAAGTCGCGGCAGATCCTTGCCCTCTATCGGCTCGCCCGTCGCGACCGGCTTGCCGTCGAGGATCAGGCGCCCGAGCGCCGGCGGTCTCTCGATGCTGATGGTTACGGCGCCACCGTCGACATCGACCGGCACCGGCAGGTCGAGCGCGACCGGTCCGACGCCCGATGGAACGGTCTTTTCCAGTACCGGCGGCAAAGCCGGCCGGCTGGCGCGGCGCATCAGCACCACCTCGTCGATCAGCGAGGAATTCTCCCAAGGAACCTGCGCGCCTTTGGTGGCCTCGACCACGTCGCGGCGCACGGCCGCCATGACCGAGCGTATCTCCTGGTTCGGCGCCAGCGCGCGGCGGGAGAAGGCTGATGAAAACGGGCTGAGATCGCCCGAGCCGTCATAGGCGACCGCGCCCGGCTCGGTGGCGAAGGCGATCAGCGTGTTCAGCGAACTTTTCACCTGGGCAAGGCCGGTGCCGCCGGCCGCGATCAACTGGTCGCGCAACCAGTAATCCTTGCGCGGGAACGGGTTGTTGCGACAGGCGTCGAGGATGACCACCTGGATCTTCGATTTGGCGCGCAACTGCTGCAGGACGTCGTCGAGCTTGACCGCCTGGACCTCGATGTCTGCTGCATCCTTGAGCGAGGCGTCGACCGGGATCAGGAAATTCTCGCCGCCGATCTGAAAGCCGTGGCCGGAATAGTAGACCACCGCCAGGTCGGCGCCGTCCGCCGCCGCGAGATAATTGCGGAACTCCTTCTCGAACTGGAGCTTGGTTAGATCCTTGGCGACGAACACGTCGAACCCGGCCAGCCGCAACGTGTTCGAAACGTCCTCCGCATCCTTGTCAGGATTCTTGAGGGCGGGAATCTCGCGGTATTCGGAATTGCCGATGACAAGCGCAACCCGTCGATCGGCGAGCGCCTGCACCGTCGTGAGGCCCACGAGGATCAAGGCTGCAATCAGCGCGCAGCGTCGCAGCATGGCAAAATCCCTAACCGCTATGACCAGTCGGCCACAAGAACGCAGCTTGCGGCGCGGAGGTCTGTTAAAGAGTTCACAATCCGCCCAGGCAGGATCGAACCCTTGCACTAACGACAGGAGGCATGCGTATCGTCCAATCCGCTTCAGACTACCGCAAGGGCATCGGCATCGCAACGATGGAACGGATTCGCCGCGACGGACCGGCTCGCGATCATCGGCCTGCTCCCAGCCCGACCATTGCCTCCGAGCTCCACTGCGCGTTTACTAATGCGCCGCCGCAGCAGTCGAGAACCAGATGCTGATAGAGACGAAGCTCCAGCCGCCCCACCTGCGCGATGCCCTGGTCCGGAGGGCACGGTTGCTGCGCACCCTGGATGCCGCGACCGCGGGCAAGCTGACGGTGGTGACGTCGCCCGCCGGCTTCGGCAAATCGACCCTGCTCTCGCAATGGGCGGCCGGCATCTCCGCCGGCATCGCCCAGGTCGCGTGGCTGTCGATCGACCGGCTCGACAATGATCTCGCCCGCTTCCTCAGATACCTCGCCGGCGCCTTCCACCGCGTCGACCCCGACATTGCCGGCAACGCGGAATCGCTGATCGACTCGAGCCCGGTGACGCCGGTCGATTCCATCCTTACCGCCATCATCAACCAGCTGTCGCGGCGCGCCGCGCCGATCTACCTCGTCCTCGACGATGCCCATCTGATCGTCTCCAGCGAGGTCGCCGCCTGCATCAACATGCTGGTCGCCTATGCGCCGCCGGCCTTGCGCATCGTGCTCGCGACCCGAGGCGAGCTGCCGCTCGAGCTCGCCCATATGAAGATGAAGGGGCATGTCGTCAGTCTCGGCGACAGCGACTTGCGCTTCTCGCTCGAGGAGACCGAGGACTACCTTGCCAATGTCTGCGGCCTCGACCTCGCAGTCTCGGCCGTCGTGGCGCTTCACCACAAGACCGAAGGCTGGCCGGCCGGCCTGCAGCTTGCCGCGCTGGCATTGGCGCATGAGGGGTCGAGAGAAGCCTTCATCGCCGAATTTTCCGGCAGCCAGCGCGACGTGGCGATGTTCCTGACCCACGACGTGCTGGCCCGGCAGGCGCCCCATATCCAGGATTTCCTGCTGAGGACCTCCATCCTCGACCGCTTCTGCCTGGGCCTCGTCGAGGCCGTTTGTCCGGGACAGGACTGCGCCGCCGCGCTGGCGACCATCGAGCACTCGAACCTCTTCCTGATCGCGCTCGATTCCTCCGGCCAATGGTTCCGCTACCACCACCTGTTCTCCGAATTCCTCCGCAACAGGCTTGATGCCTGGGAGCCGGAAGCACGCAGGGACCTGCACCGCTCGGCCGCCGCCTGGCTTGCGGCTCGAGGCCATATCTCGGACGCCGTCGACCACGCGCTTGCCAGCGGCGATGCCGACCACGCCGCGCGCCTGGTCGAGGAATGCGCGATGCCGCTCATCATGCAGGGCCACATCCCGAGGCTTACGGAGTGGCTGAACCAGCTTCCCCCCGAGCTGATCGCCGCTCGCCCTCGCCTGCTGCTGGCGCGCGTCTGGGCGCAGTTCCATATGAGCCGGCCGCGCCAGGCGGTTCGTATCCTAAAACAGGCCAAGACCCTTATCGGGCAGCTTTCCGAGCGGGACGAGATCGACCGCGCGACCACCCGTTCGCTCAAGGCCGAATTGCAGACGCTGACGGCCGGCGTCATCAGCGCCACCGACCGTTCCCGCACCGCGACGCGCGTCGCCTCGCGCTGGCTGGCGGAGTTTCCAGAGAGCGAGCCTTTCGCACGCGGCACGCTCGCCAACATCTGCGCCTTCAGCCACTATTCGCTTGGCGAACTGGACGCCGCGCGCCTGCGCAGCCTCGCGGCGCGCGATCACCATGCCGCCGCCAATTCCGTGTTCGGCATCGTCTATTGCGACCTCCTGCTGGGGCTGGTCGAGATCTCCGCCGGCAACCTCGCCGAGGCGCACCAATTGCTCGACCGCGCCTGCCGATTGGCCCGCGAGCGCCTGGGCTCCGGTTCCTACACGGAAGCGATGACGGCGATCTTCCATGTCGAGCTCGCCTATGAATGGAACGACCTGCAAGGCGCCGAGCGCATCCTGCACCAGCACCGGCAGATCATCGAGGAGTGCGGGCTCGTCGTGCACGAGATGGCCTGCAAGCTGCATCTGGCGCGGCTCTCCGCCGCGCATGGGCGGCACGACGAGGCGATCGTCTTCCTCGAGCGCGCCGAACGGCTGGGCATCGAGAAGCGCTACCGCCGGCTGACTGCCGCGGCGCTGAACGAGCGTGTGCGGCTGCTTCTGTCGCGCGGCGATGTCCGTGCCGCCCGGCTGGCGCTGCGCTCGCGCGGCATCGAGCCTTCGGCCGAAAGCCGGCCCGCGCCGATCCATCCGCTCGACGAATATGCTCACATCGGCGCCGCGCGCGTGCTGATCGCCGAGGGTCATCCGGCAAGGGCCATCGCGGTGCTAGACCGGATCGCAGAACGCATGCGTCGCGACGGTCGCCTGCGCGGCTTCATGCAGGTGCGGGCCCTTGTCGCGATCGCCGCGCACAGCGCGGGCGAAACGCTGCTGGCCCTGGCCGCGGCGGTGGATGTCGTCACCCTTGCGCTGCCGCAGAACGCCATGCGCTCGCTGATCGACGAGGGACTGCCGATGCGCGAGGTCCTCGAATTCGCCCGGGCGCGAATTCCGGCCTGGTCGCGCAATTCCAGCACGGCCACCTTTGTCGACACGCTTTTGCGCGAGCTGGGCAAGACCGCACCCGAACGGACGCGCCCGATTGCAATCGCCGCGACATCGCGCAAGCAAATGCTGAGCAGCAAGGAAACCGATGTTGCCGCCCTGCTTCTGCGCGCCTACACCAACCGCCAGCTGGCCGAGACGCTGTCGATGGCGCCCGACACGGTGAAGTGGCACTTGAAGAACATCTTCGGTAAACTCGGCGTCTCAAGCCGGACGGAAGCAGTCCTCAAGCTGAAGGAAATCGGGCTCGACGCCGCCACGGAGCGCCAGTTGGCAGGATGACCACCCGAACGGGTGGGTTCAAAAAAACCACCCGTTACCCGAAGGTGTCGGGACAGCGCTAATGTAGCGGGCCATCATCCGGCCGAAATATGCTGGGTGGGAGCCGCATGGCGACGGGTTTCGTTTTCCACGAACTTTATCTTTGGCACAACACCTGGAACTGGAACCAGGTCTTCCCACCGAGCCTGACGGTTCAGCCCGGCACCCATGCCGAGAATCCCGAGACCAAGCGCCGCCTGCGCAACCTCCTGGAAGTGAGCGGCATCCTCGACCATCTGGTCACCATCAAGCCGCGACGCGCCAGCGTCGAGGAACTGTCCAGGGTTCACACACCGGCACATATCGCCAGGATCAGGGAGATCAGCGACCGCGGCTATGGCGACGCCAGCACGCTGACGCCGCTCGGCGCCGGCAGCTACGAGATCGCCCTCCTGGCGGCGGGCGGCGCCATCAAGGCAATGGAAGCCGTCATCACGGGCCAGGTGGACAACGCCTACGCGCTGATCCGCCCGCCAGGCCATCACGCTACCGCCGATATCGGCATGGGCTTCTGCCTGTTCTCGAACGCCGCGATCGCCATCCGGCATGCGCAGAAATTGCATGGCCTCACCCGCATCGCCACCGTCGACTGGGACGTGCATCACGGCAACGGCACGCAGTCGATCTTCTACGACGATCCGAGCGTGCTTTCGATCTCGCTGCACCAGGACAACCTGTTCCCCGCCAATTCCGGCGCGATCGCCGAGAATGGCGAGGGCAAGGGCAAGGGCTTCAACATCAACGTCCCGTTGCCGCCGGGATCAGGCCCTGGCGCCTATGCCGCGGCGTTCGAGCGCGTGGTGATCCCGGCGCTGATGCGTTTCAAGCCGGAGCTGATCGTCGTGCCCTCGGGCTTCGACGCTTCCGGCGTCGATCCGATGGGACGCATGCTGATGAATTCCAGCGGCTACCGCAGGCTGGCGCGCATGCTGCTCGACGCGGCGCGCGAGCTTTGCGGCGGCCGCCTGGTGATGACGCATGAGGGCGGCTACTCCGAAATGTACGTGCCCTATTGCGGCCTTGCCGTGATCGAGGAGCTTTGCGGACACCGTACGGGCGTCGAGGACCCGTGGGACCAGTTGATGGGACAATGGGGTGGAATGTCGGCGCAGCCGCATCAGACGGCGATCATCGACCAGGCGGCCGAACTGGTCAAAAACATAAACTGACAAAAAACTTAAAAGGGGAATCGAGATGAAGCGCAGTTCGAAACTCACCACGCCGAACGTCATTGCCGGCTCGCGCCGCAACTTCCTGATCAAGGGCGGCCTCGCCACCGCGGCGACGCTGACCGGCATGCCGGCCATGCTGCTTTCGATGAACAACGAGGCTCGCGCCGAAGGCGATCCGATCCCGGTCGGCCAGTGCGGCCCTACCACCGACTTCGCCGCGCCCGATGGCATCGAATTCAAGAACGGCCTGACGCTTGCCTGCGAGGAGATCAACGCGCTGGGCGGCATCCTCGGCCGGCCGGTTGAGCCATATTTCGAAGACACCGCCCAGATGGGCGACGCCACCAACGTGCAGGCGGCGCAGCGCCTGGTCGACCGGCACGCCGTTCACTCGATCCTCAACGGCTACAACATCGGCTCAGGCGCCGCGATCCAGGAGGTCGCCGCGGACAACGGCATCATCTACGTCCACTACGACACCACGATCGGCCACAACAATCTGGTGAAATCCAACCCGGACCGCTACTGGGGCTCCTTCCAGGGTGACCCCGCAGAGTACTGGTACGGCCCCGGCTTCCTGAAATTCCTGCAGGGACTGGAGGAGAACGGCGAGTGGAAGCGCAAGAACAACAAGATGGCGGTCATTCTGTCGGCCGGCGTCTATGCCTCCAACATCGCCAACGCCGTCAAGGAGCAGGCCAAGAGCTACGGCTGGGACATCAGCCTGTTCGAGACCGTCAGCGTGCCGGCCTCCGAATGGGGTCCGACGCTGGCCAAGATTCGCCAGGATCCGCCGGCGGTGATCTGCATCACCCACTTCCTGCCCGCCGATCTCGGCCAGTTCGCATTGCAGTTCGCGTCGAACCCGACGCCGAGCCTGGTCTATATGCAATACGGCCCGTCGATCCCGGCCTTCCGCGACATCGCCAAGCAGGCGGCCAACGGCATCATCTACGCGACCGTCGTCGGCGCGCTGCAGGACGAGATCGGCACCGCCTTCGAGAAGCGCTACAAGGAAAAGTTCGGCCCGAACGCCGGCCACAATTCCGGCGCCCAGCCCTATGACGGCGCCTATGTGTGGGCGACCGCGGCCGCACTTGCCGGCGGCACGGGCGAACCCGGCAACAACGAGCAGAACCGCAAGGTTGCAGCCCGCATGAGCGCGATGATATGGCGCGGCGTCACCGGCACGACCCGTTTCATGCCGCTCGAGAACGCGGCCTACACTTATCCGACCCAGGTCAACGATTCATCGCTCGGCATGCCGCATCAGTTCCTGCAGATCCAGGACTATACAAAGGGACCGGGCCTGATCGCGCCGGCGCCGTACGGCACGACCAAGTTCATGATGCCGCCGTGGATCAAGGCTTAGCCGGATGACGCAAGACGCCGCGACGACGCCGTTGCTGTCGTGCAGGCATGTCGGCAAGTCCTTCGGGGCGCTCGCGGCGGTGCGCGACCTGTCCTTCGATGTCGGGGCCGGAGAAATCCTCGGCATCGGCGGACCGAACGGCGCCGGCAAGACGACGCTGTTCGAGGTAATCTCGGGGCTGAACCCGGCCACCAAAGGCGCAATCGTGCTCGACGGGCAGGACATAACCGGGCATGCACCCGAGCAGATCTGCCATGCCGGCGTTGCCCGCACCTTCCAGCTCAACGCCGGTTTCGACAGCATGACCGCGCGCGAGAACGTACTGGTGGGCGCTTATTTCGGCCGCAGCAACCGGGTCGTGCCGACGATTCGCGCCGGCCGGGCAGCGCATGAGGCCGCCGATGCCGCGCTCGAGATGCTGGGCATAGCCGACCGCGCCGAGAAGGTCACCGGCAAGCTGCCGGTGCTCGACCGCAAGCTATTGATGATGGCGAGCGCCATGGCGACGAAGCCGAAACTGCTTTTGATGGACGAGCCCGTCGGCGGCCTCACCGCGCGCGAGGTCGACCGCGTGATGGACGCCGTGCGCGCCATCAAGGCGGCGGGCGTCACCATCATCCTCATCGAGCATGTGATGCGCTTCCTGGTGCGCCTGTCCGATCGCATCATGATCATGCATCACGGCGAAAAGATCTTCGAAGGCCTGCCGACAAAGCTGCTCGACGACCGCACCGTCGTCGATGTCTATCTCGGCCAGGGCGCCTCCGAGCGGCTGCGCTCCTTCATGGAAAACTCCCATGACTGAGGCGGCGCTCGAGATTGTCGACGCCAGCGCCGGCTATGCCGGCCGCATCGTGCTCGACGCCATCCGATTGTCTGCAAGGAAGGGCGAACTCACCGCCATTGTCGGCCCCAACGGCCATGGCAAGAGCACCCTGCTCAAGGCGATTTCCGGACTTGTCCCGGTGACGTCCGGCGAGATCCGCCTCGACGGCTCGCGCATCGACCGCCTGCGCCCCGACCAGATCGTCGAACGCGGCGTCATCCAGGTTCCGCAGGGCGACCTGCTCTTTCCGGCGATGACCGTGCACGAGAACCTTTTGATGGGCGCCTATGCCAACAGCGGCGGCGCCGCCGAACGGCTCGACTTCGTCTTCACGCTGCTGCCCAAGCTGAAGGAGCGCCGCAACCAGACCGCCGGCACGCTTTCGGGCGGCGAGCGGCGCATGTGCGGCATCGGCCGCGGCCTGATGGCGGGCGGCGAGGTGCTGATGCTGGACGAGCCTTCGCTGGGCCTTGCCCCGATCGTCATCGAGCAGATCTACGAGGTGATCTTCAACCTCAGACGCGAGGGCCGCACCATCCTTCTCGTCGAGGAGAATGCCGAGCGGATCGCCGAGCATGCCGACATGATCCACCTGCTCGACAATGGCCGCATCGCCTGGTCGGGCCTGGGCGCTGAACTTATGGCGCGCCCGGAAATCGTCGAAACCTATCTCGGAGTGTGAGCGATGGACGTCCTGATCCAGATCGTCGCTTCCGGCCTGACGCTCGGCGCCATGTACGCGGTCGCCACCATCGGCCTCTCGCTGGTCTACGGCTCGCTCAACATGCTCAACATGGCGCATGGCGCCATCCTGACGCTCGGCGGTTATATCTGCTACGCGGCCATCGTCCATGCCGGCCTCAATCCGGCGCTGGCGCTTCTCGCCGCAGCCTTCGTCTGCGCGCTGGTCGGGCTGCTGATCTATTTCAGCGCGGCGCTGCCGCTGCTCAGGGCCGAGAATTTCGAGACCAACATCTTCATCGCCACGATCGGCATCGGCAGCGTCATCGAGAACCTGATGCTGAAGGGTTTTGGACCCTATCCGATCCCGCAGCCGCTCGCGGTGGACGGCCAGGTCGTTATCGGCAACGTGCACATACCGCTGCAGAACGTCTTCATCCTCGGCGTCGCCATCGTGCTGATGGCGGCGGTCGCCATACTCCTGCAGCGCACCAGCACGGGGCGCGCCATCCGCGCCACATCGATGAACCGCGAGGCGGCGCAGCTCATGGGCGTCAGGGTGGGTCGGGTCTATGCGCAGGTGCTGGCGCTCTCCGGCGCGCTCGCCGCGGTTTCCGGCATCATGATCAGCTCGATCGCAACGCTGACGCCGGTGATGGGCGCCGACCCGATGCTTAAGGCCTTCATCGTCTGCGTGGTCGCGGGGCTCGGCAATGTCTACGGCGCCGTGATCGCGGCGATCGCGCTCGGCCTGCTCGAGGCTGCCACCCAATATGTGCTGGGCGTGCGCTGGAGCTTCGCCACCTTGCTGCTTCTCGTCATCCTCGTGCTCATCTGGCGGCCCTACGGCCTGTTCGGCAAACAGCAGGTGGTACGCCTATGACATCGATCCGCCGTGACATCCTGATCGGCATTGTCTGCCTGGCTCTCGCCGCGGCGCTGCCGCTCGCCATGCCCGGGCGCTACGTCATCACCCAGTCGACGCTGTTCTTCATCTGGGCGATCGTGGTGGTGCAGTGGAACCTCGTGCTCGGCATAGGCGGCATCTTCTCGCTGGCGCAGATGGCGCTGTTCGCGACCGGCGCCTACGCCACTGCGATGCTGGGTTTCTACTGGAAGGTGCCCATGCTCGCCGCCATCCCGATGGCCGGCGTCGTCACGGTCGCCATGGGCATCCTGATCGGCCTCGCCTGCCTGCGCTTGCGCGGCCCCTACGTGGCACTGCTGACGCTGGCGATCGCGCAGGTCATGTATGTGCTCATCGTCAACGACACGGACTGCTTCACCACCACCGGCGGCTGCATGCCGCTGTTCGGCGGCGTGCGCGGCATCGGCCAGTTCGGCGATATCGGCCTGCGCGCGCTGTTCCCGTCGAAATGGTATATCGCCCACTATTACGTCGGACTTGCCCTGCTGGCGGTCGCGGTGACGATCTCGATCGTGGTGATCCGGGGACCGCTCGGACTTGCCTTCCGGGCGTTGCGCGACAATCCCGGCTACGCCATGTCGCGCGGCATCAGCCGTTTCAAATACCAGCTCTGGATCTTCGCGGTCTCAGCCTTCTTCACCGGCATCGCCGGCGGCTTCTACGCCGTCCACTTCCGTGTCGTCGGCCCGACGGTGTTTTCCTTCTCGACGCTGCTCTTCCTGATCGCGATGATCGTCATCGGCGGCCTCGGCTCGATATGGGGCCCCCTGCTCGGCGCCGCCGTGCTGATGCTGGCCGACGAGGGCATGCGGGAATTGTCCGACTATCGCAACATCGGCCTCGGGCTGCTGCTCGCGGTCTTCGTCATCGCATGGCCGAACGGGCTGAATGGCTGGCTGCAACGAAGCCGAACAAGCCGCGGCTGAGCAGCCGTTTCAACCCGTGGCGCTTTCTGCTTAAATACGGCTACACCCATGCTGGAGCGCCCCATCGTAAACGATCCCTTCGCCCCGTTGCGGCAACGCTTCCTGATCCGATGTGCCGGTCAGCTGGATGAATTGAGAACCATCGCTTCTCAAGGCGGCCCGCTTCCCGACAGCGATTCCCTGATCAAGATCGCGCATTCGCTCGCTGGAGCGGCGGGGACGTTCGGCTTTGCGGAGATCAGCGCGCGGGCGTCAGCGCTGGAGACGCTGTTCGTCGAGCAGGCGGATGGCGGAGCTGTCCGCGCGGCGCTCGACGCCTTGATCGAGGAGATCGAGCGCACGCTGGCGTGACGACGCCAGTCGGGCTCACTTCTTACCCGCGCCGCCAAGGCCGGTCCTGGTCATCTCGCCCCAGCCCTGGTTGCCGCGCAAGAATTGCCACCAGCCCTTGACGCGCCAGAAATTGTTCAGCTGGCGGTAGCCGAAATTCTCGATCACCGCGGCCGCCGCCAGCACGGCAAGGTCCCTGGCGCGAGGGAAGCGCTGCAGCTCGGCCTCCTCGAGGATCAGCGAGCAGACGCTGACGCAGACGCCGTAGGTGAAGATGAGCGCGGTGAAGGCCAAAAGATATTCGGCAGAAAGGATGCCGAGCAGCCAGAAGGCCGGGATCAGGATATAGCCCAGCACCTCCGTTACCGGCCCCAGCACATCGACAACCAGGATGTGGCCGAAGCCGAGGAAGCCGACGCGGCCGTAGCGCGGGTTGAACAGCATCGAGCGGTAGCGGAAGAAGCATTCGAGCGTGCCGCGCTGCCAGCGCGAGCGCTGGCGAGCGAGCACGCTCAGCGTTTCCGGCGCCTCGGTCCAGCACACCGGCTCGGGGATGAACTGGATGCGGTATTTGCGCTTCTTGTCGCGCATATAGCGGTGCAGCTTGATGACGATGTCGAGGTCCTCGCCCATCGAGCCCTTGGTGAAGCCGCCCACGGCAACCGCTTCGGCGCGGCGGAACATGCCGAAGGCGCCGGACACGAGCATCAGCGTGTTGATGCTGCTCCAGGCGAGCCGCGCCATCAGGAAAGCCCGGAGATATTCCACCACCTGGAACAAGGGCAGCAGGCGGCGTGGCAAATGGATCTCGCGTACCCTGCCCGCCTCGATCCGCGAGCCGTTGGCGATGCGGATCGTGCCGCCCACGGCGATGGTGCGCTCGGGGTCGTCGATAAAGGGCTGCGCGGCGCGCATCAGCGCGTCCGGCTCCAGGATGGAGTCTCCGTCGATGACGCAGAAGAGCGGCGCGCGGCAGACATTGATGCCGGCGTTCTGGGCGTCGGCCTTGCCGCCATTTTCCTTGTCGACCACGAACAGCCGTTCGGTCATCGGTGAGGAATAGAGGCCGCGGATCGGCTGGTGCGCCAGCGCCTCCTCATAGGGGCGGTGGAACTTCACCAGCTTGAAGGCGTCGATCAGCCGCTGCAGCGTGTCGTCCTTCGAGCCGTCATTGACGACGACTACCTCGAAATTCGGATATTCGAGCGCCAGCATCGAGTGCACGCTCTCGACGACGTTCAACGCCTCGTTATAGGCGGGCACCAGCAAAGCGATCGGCGGCGCAACGTCGCCATAGCGCTGCCACAGCAGCGCCGAGCGCGCCACCGGCGGGCGCTTGGACAGCGCGTAGCCGGCAAAGACGAGCTGCAGGAGGTAGATCGTCGTCTGCGCCAGCCCCGCCCCGATGATGAACCAGGACAGGATGGTGGCGGCAAGAACGACCTCGTGGCTCCAGTCGGCGATCATGCGGCCGGCCCCTCGGCGAGGATCAGCGAGGCGGTGCGCTGGCGGCGCGAAACCTCCGCGGAGGCGATCTGGCGCAGCAGCCGCTCTCCCGGCTGGCCGAAGGAGCGCAGTGCGTTGGCTGCGGCGTAACGCACGATCCAGACGTCGTCGTCCATCAGCGCGGACAGTGGTGCCGCGAGCTCTGGCAGGCCGAGACGGCCCGCGGACTCGGCGGAGGCGGCGCGCACGTCCCAGTCGTCATTCTCCATTGCGCGGGTCAGGATGGCCGGCGCCTGGGCGTGCCCCGTGAGGCCGAGCGCCCGCAACGCGGCGGCGGCAACCTCCGGCGAGGCATCGCCGGCGAGACCGGCGAAGAAATCGGCAAAGCCGAAGCCACCAGCGTGGGCAAGCGCGTCGATCGCGGCCGCCCTGATGAAGGGCGGGGCGTCCGCTCGCGATGCATGGACAGCAAGCTCGTTGAAGCGCGAGCGTGGAAAGCGTCTGAACAGCTCGATCAGGCGCCGCGAGCGCTGCCCCGCCACGCCGATAAAGTCCAGCGCGGTGCCGAGCAGGGGAAGGCTGCCCAGATCGCACAGCGCGATCGCCGCCGCGATCCTGACTTCGCGCGAACGGTCCTGGGCAAGCGCCAAAAGCAGGCTTGCCGACGCATCGTCCGAACCCAGCGCCGCCAGCATCTCGGCCGCGTGGATGCGTGCGGCGACGTTACCTTTCTGCAACTGCCTGGCAACACGGGCCGGTAGGCCGCATTCGTTGAAGGCGACGAGCACGTCGTCCCTTTCCTCGCCCCGCAGCAACGCGATGAACTCGAAGCCGGCGTCGATCGCCACGCCGGCCGGCACGGCGAGCACCACCGCCTTCAGGGCCTCGCGATCGCGGTTCTCGGTGAAAGCGATCAGCGCGGTCAGAACCTGGCGCCGTTGCTCGGCCGTCGCCCTATCCCGGCGCTCCTGCAGCAAGCGTCGCGCGGTCAGCAATAGCATGATCACCAGGGAAAGGGCGCTGAGCAGTATCGAGAGGTCCCAGATATACCACATAGTCAGAACCGCGCCGTCAGGCCGAGGCCGAATATGTTGCGGTCGAAGGTCGGGCGTTGTTCGTGCGCGGCACTGGCATGCAGCGTCAGCGTATCGCTGACGTCGAAGGAAATGCCGCCGAACACGCTGCGCGTCGGGATCAATGCGCCGTCATCGATCTCGGGGGCGTCGGCATAGCCGGCGAAGACGTTGAGGCGAGGCGTCACCGCAAGGTCGGCGCGAAGCACATAGCCGTCGGCGCGGGTGCCGATATCGTCCTGCGCATGCACCCAGCGAGCCGAGAGCCCCAGCCGGCCGTCGAGGATATAACCCTGCACCCAGGGTTGGATACTGGTGACGCTGGTGTCGGCGAAATCGTCGTATCGGGCATCGATGTTGAACGAGAGCGGGCCGAACGCCTTTGCCGGCGCTACGACCTGCCAGGACGCGCCGGCGCCAATCGAATAGCGCGCCAGGAAGTCGGCATCCGGCGTCGCCGCGGCGAGCGCATAGGCGGAGAAGGCCGGCGTGAAGGCCTGGTCGATGCGGCCCTCGATCTGGACATCTGTGTAGCCGAAACGGGTCGCCAGCCGAGCGTGGCCGGAAATGGTCGTGCGCGGCGACAGCCGATAGGCAAGACCGGCCGAACTGTCGGTCCAGTCGCCGAGCCCATTGGTGAGATCGCTCACCTCGCTGCCCATATCGAGCCGCCATTTGCGCGGCGGCGGCACCGCCAGCCTCTGCTCGATGTCGGCGGAGCCCGGCTCGAGGGCGAGCGCCTGGCTGTAGGCCTGCCGTGCGGCCTCGTCGTCGCCCTCGGCGCGGCGCGCATCGCCGATACCCACCAGCGCCTCGGCATTCTTCGGCTCAAGCGCCAACGCGCGCTGGAACGACTGCCCCGCCCGCGCATGGTCGCCCTCGAGCAGGGCGATCCTGCCATCGAGGTCGAGCACCTCGACATTGTCCGGCGCGCTGGCCAGCACCTCGTCGATCAGCGCACGGGCACGCGGTGTGTCGCCCTGCCAGATCGCCAGGCGCACCTTGCCCAGCCTGGCATCGATAAGGCCGGGCTTGATGGCCAGTGCCCGATCGAAGAGATGCCCGGCTTCGTCGAAGCGCTGGCTGGAGCCGACGACGAGGCCAAGCGCGACCAGGATGTCGGTGTTTCCCGGCGACAGCTTCAGGGCTTGGCGATAGACCGCCTCCGCCTCGGGCAGCTTGCCCGCCTGGCGCATACGCCTGCCCTCTTCCATCAGGCCGGGGACAGGATCGGGCCGGCGATGCGGTTTCTTCACCGCCGCCGGAGCCGCGCCAGCCGGCTTGGGCTTGCTGGCGGCAGCCTGCTGCGCCTTGCGGATGTTCTCGATCAGCGCCGCGGCGTCGGCATTGCCGGGATCGGCCTTGGCGACTGTTTCGGCAAGCGGTAGTGCTGCGTCAAGATTGCCGGAGCGGAACTCGACTTCGGCCATGCCGAAAGAGGCATCCCGGTAGGTCGGGGCAACGGAAAGCGCCTTGGAAAAGGCATCGCGCGCCGCCGCCAGATCATTGCGGCCAAGCTCAGCGAAGCCGAGCTGCACAAGAGCGTCGGCATTGTCGGGCTTGAGCGCCAGCGCGCGCTTGAGCAGGTCGGCAGCCTCGTCGAAATGTCGGGCCTGCCTCGCCTTCACGGCCGAGGCGTAGAGCTCGTCGGCCGTCTGCGCCAGCGCCGCGTGCGGCGCGGCGGCGACAGCCAGGATCAGGCATGCGGCAAGGCTCAAGCGCCGGCCACGCCGCATCAGCGCTTCCCGCCCTTGCGAGCGATCAGCCGCGCGAGCCTGGCCAGCAGTTCCTCGGGAATGAATGGCTTCACCAGATAGTCGTCGGCCCCCTTGTCCAAGGCCGAGACAATGTCCTTCTGGCCCTTGCGGGCAGTCAGCATGACGACCGGGGTGTCAGACAAAGCCGGATCGCCCTTGATGCGCGCCAGCACCTCCAGGCCGTCGATCTTAGGCATCATCGCGTCGAGCACGATGACGTCGGGGGCGTCCCGCTGCGCCTTCTCGAGCGCCTCCGCGCCGTCGACGGCCTTGATGACCTCGTATCCCTTCGCCCGCAGCCTGAATTCCATCAGCTCGAGCAACAAGGGGTCGTCGTCGCAGATCAGAACTCTCGCCTTCTCTCCATCCACCAGTCCGGCTCCGGTTTACGCCTCGTTGCCCCCCGGAGTAGCCAGCCCATGAACCGACATCCGCCAACGCGGTCCATGAAACCGGGCCCGCGCAGCCCACGCCGCGCCGACCCATGCCGCCCGATCATAGACAGACCGATTCGCGACGGCCGCATTTAGATACAATCAGTAGATGAATATCGGCGCATGGTATAGGAGGCGTAAACACAAGGCCGAGGCTTGCCGACAGGCTTCGCCGCCGCGGGCGTCCTCGCGGCTAGGCCGCCGGGTCGCCGGCACGCGACGCAAGCAGCCTCTTCACGTCGCCGGCAAGCGCCAGCGGGTCGAAGGGTTTTGCGATGACGCCCACCGCTCCCATGGCGAGATAGCGTTCGACCTCATGCGTCTGGGTGCGCGCCGTGATGAACACCACGGGTATGGTCGCCGTCGGCTGCGAATCAGCCAGGCGCTTCAAGGTCTCCGGCCCGTCCATGTCCGGCATCATCACGTCGAGCAGGATGAGGTCTGGTTGCCATGCCGCTGCATCGACCAGCGCCGCCGCGCCCGAAGAGCAGGACCGCACTTCGAATTCCGGCTCGAGCTCAAGCGACATCTGAGCAATTTCACGAATGTCGTCCTCGTCGTCGACATAAAGGATTCTTGCCGGCATAGGGCTCACTCCCTGGCTTGCGCGGATGCGTCGCGGTTCGAAACCAGCATGTTCCTGACCAGCTTTGCGACATCGATCTCCGACGCCTTGGTCTTGGTCATGATCGCCTGCACGCGATCGCCCAGCTTGTCGTCCAGCTCCGCCGCGGAAAATACGATGACCCTGGTTTCGAGCGGCAGATCAGCGAGCAAGTCCAATCCCGATCCGTCGGGGAGCGCGATGTCCAGGATGACTAGGTCGAAGCGATGGTTCGCGATCGCCTGCCGCGCTTCCTTGAGCGTTCTCGCCGAGGTGATCGAGACGCCTGAACCCAACCCCTCCGACATCACCGCAAGCACACCTTCGTCGTCCTCGACATGCAGGATCCGCGGCTTCGGCTCGACCCTGCGGCCGACGATCTTGGCAAGAGCGGCGTGAAGCCGTTTCGAATCCACCGGTTTCTCCAGCCAATCGACGATGCCGACGGCGGTGCCGTTCAGCGAGCGCTTGGCCTCGTCTGCGACGGCGGAGATGACGATGACCGCAATGTCGGAATTCACCGATGCCCTGATGTCGTGGAAGAGCTTGATGCCTGATTCCCCCGCCAGCTTGATGTCTAGCGTCAGCGCCACGTAATCTCGGGAGCCCAGAAGCGCCTTTGCGGTGTCGATGTCGGGGGCGACGTCGCTGGAAAAGCCTTCCGCATCGAGAAGCGCGGCGATCACCGCGGCGATGTCGGCCTCGTCCTCGCAAATCAAGACACGCAGGCGGCCATCGCGCCTGCGCGCCCGGCGCTCGACCAAGACAGGCTTCTCGGCCTGCCTGGGCGCTTCGGCAAGGTCGACGTGAAACGAGGTTCCCTTGCCTTCCTCGGTCTCGAAGGAAACGGCGCCACCCAGCTTCTCGACAATCGCCTTGACGATGCTCAAGCCCAGACCGGTGCCTCCCTTCTTGCGGGTGCTAGACGCATCGGCCTGCTCGAATTTGCCGAAAATGCGACCCCGAAACGCTTCGGGAATGCCTGCACCCTGGTCGATCACGGAGATGCGCAGCATGTCGCCGTCGCGGCGCTGCAGCTTCACCATCACGGTGCCGCCGTGATCGGAGAACTTGATCGCGTTCGACAGAAGATTCGCCATCACCTGGTGCAGCCGGTCCGGGTCGATGTTGGCCTCGGCGCGAGGGGCATCGTCGACCAGGACGATGCGTATCCTGCTCTCGGCCATGTAGTTGGTACTGGCGGCGATGGCCTGCTCCAGCACCGGGCGCACAGGCATCTGCTTGATCTTGAAGCTGATGACGCCCGACTCGATCTTCTCCATGTCGAGGATGTCGTTGATGAGAAGGACCAGCCTCTCGCTGTTGTTGTGGGCGATGTTGACGAGGTTGGCGGCCTTGGGCGGCAATTCACCCGCGACGCCCGCCGCAATCAGGCCGAGCGATCCGCGGATGGAGGTCAACGGCGTGCGCAGTTCGTGGCTGACCGTGGAGATGAATTCGTTCTTGAGTTGGGCGTTCTTCTTCTGCTCGGTGATGTCGCGATTGTAGGTGATGACGCCGACGATCTTGCCGGTCTCGTCGCGGAAGGGAGCCTTCAACGTGTAAAGCCAGCCCTTGCTACCATCCAGGAAAAGCGCGGGCTGATCTAAGCGCAGTGTCTGCCCCGTTTCCAGTGGACCTACTTCATCCAGCCTGAAGCGCTCGGCCACATCCTTCGGATAGAAATCGAAATCCGTCTTGCCGATAAGGTCCTCGGCCGAGGCGGCGCGCATCATTTCGGCGGTGGCGGGGTTTGCAACGACGAAGCGGCCGTCGACATCCTTCACGTTGAGGCAATCCGGCAACTCGCGAACCATGGCGCGGTAGATCATGTTGGACACGGCGAGATCGCGCCGCCGCTGCTGCCGGTCCAGCAGCACGCTGATGATGAAAGTGCTGATGAACCGGAACACCAGTGATGGAAGCGTGCTTTGCTGCACCAGACCGGCAACGACTTGCGGCGGGATGACCGCAAGCGTGAGGAGCCCAGCGAGCGCAACCGACACGCCGAGGCCGAGTATGTCGAACATGGTGCGCGACCGGACCGCAACGATGTGATGCCAGGCCAGGCCGACGACCGCGGTGATCAGGATGCTCATGACGCCAACGGCTGCACCCTGACCGCCGAGATAAAGCCGATAGGCGATAGAGCCGGTGGTGGCGATGAGCATTGCCGGCCATCCGCCGAAGAACGCGGCCGCGCCAATAAAGGCGGCGCGCAGGTCAATGACGAAGCCGGAGACGGAGAGCGCAGTCGCCATGGAAATGATGGAGCCCATGCACATCACCAGGCCGAGAAGCAGCGACTGTATCCGTCGCGGCAGGCGCCCGGTGAAATCCGCCACAAGGTCCCAGGCCACGACCAGGATGGAGACCAGGGCAAGGTTGGCGAGGAGTGAATGCCAGATTCCGGTCATGACTTTCCGGCTCCTTTTCCAGACCAATACCGGCAAAACCTATCCGAGGTCTAAACGCTGCGCGCCTGCCTGAAGTCTCCATGGGAAGACCTCGGCGTCACCAATATGGTTAATCACCCGTCCTGCTCGTCAGGCGCAGACCCCGGCAGCCGCAAGGTTGAGCGCCGGTGCGCCACGTGTTCGAGACTGGCACCGAAGCGCGCCGCCGGCAATTCTATGTCGTGGCGCACTTCATTCGCGGCGGCAAGAAAGCGCGCACACGCACCACCGCCCCGGCGAAATAGTTGCGCCATCTGGAATTTCTCATTTTTCTACTCGAGAAAACGCGTGCATAGCTTTTGCACCCGTTCTCCACCCGGTCCGAGGACTAGCTGTCTGCCGCGACACCGCGTCCACTGGCCATGCGTATCAATAGGATCGTGGCATTCCGAGCACATGCTCGGAGAGGTAGGACAGGATGAGGTTGGTCGAGATGGGCGCCACCTGATAGAGCCGGGTTTCGCGGAACTTGCGCTCGACATCGTATTCCTCGGCGAAGCCGAAACCGCCATGCGTCTGGATGCACGCGTTGGCGGCCTCGTTCGAGGCATCGGCGGCCAGCATCTTGGCCATGTTGGCTTCGGCGCCGCAGTCGAGGCCGGCCTCGTAGAGGCGCGTCGCCTCCCGGACCATCAACTCGGCCGCGCGCATGTTGGCATAGGCCCTCGCGATCGGAAACTGGACGCCCTGATTGGCGCCGATCGACCGGCCGAAGACGTTGCGATCGCAGGCATAGGCGGAGGCGCCACGCGCTCTTTCCGGTTCTACGGTTGCCTTGACCCCCGGCTATTGCACCACGCGCTTCTCGAGCTTGCGGGCGAGCGTGCGCCTGTGCAGGCCTAGCCGCCGCGCGGCTTCGGAGATGTTGAAGCCTGTCTCGACCAGCGTTTCGTGGATGCGCTCCCATTCGAGGTTCTTGATCGAGGTGGGGCGGCTGGTGAGCGGCACCGAAACGTCGCCCTCGGCGCGACCGAAGGCGGCTTCGATATCGTCGGTGTTGGCGGGCTTGGCCAGGTAGTGGCACGCGCCGAGCTTCATAGCCTCGACCGCCGTGGCGATGCTCGCAAATCCGGTCAACACGACGATCCGCATCGACGAGTCGCGGGCGCTCAAAAGCTTGACGCATTCGAGACCCGATCCCGCTCCGAGCTTGAGGTCGACGACGGCATATGCCGGAACGGCGGTTTCCAGCGCCGCGAGCAGCGCCTCGCGGTCGTGGCAGACTACGACGTCATACTCGCGCTTCTCGAAGGAGCGTTTGAGCGTTCGCGCGAATGTCGCGTCGTCCTCGACGACGAACAGGGATCGATCAGACTTCATGATCGCCTCCATCGGTCAGCGCCGCCAGCGGCAGCGAAAGGGTAACACAGGCGCCATCGGCCATGTTGCGCGCCAAAACGTCGCCTCCGAGCATGCGCACCACATTGAACACCAGGAAGAGGCCCAGGCCACCGCCCGGTCGCCCCTTGCTCGACATATAGGGTTGGCCGAGCGTAACCAGAATATCCTCGTCGAAACCCGGTCCGCGATCCCTGATGGACAGCACCACCTTCTCATCCTGGCGCTCGGCAGTGATACCCACCCAATCGTGCGATGCTTCCTGCGCATTGTCGAGAACGTTGAAGATCACTTGTCTCAGCGCCGTGTCGGAAACGATCTGCACATCCGGCTCGAAACCGTTGCTGTAATCCAGCTTGAAGGGCTGACGGCTGACACGCCACTCCTGGACGAGATCGTCGAGGAAGTGGCGGATCGTGGTGCGGATCGTGCCCTCGCCTCGCGCCTGGCCGGAGGACATCAGGATGCCGGTGACTATGCTTTTGCAGCGCTCGACCTGCGCCTGCATCTCGGCCACGTCACCGGAAAGCTCGCGGTTGCGTTTGACGCCGCGCATTTGACGCCAGTCGGACAGGATGACCGATATGGTCGATAGCGGTGTGCCAAGTTCATGCGCGGCGCCCGAGGCCAGCAAGCCCATGCGCACGATATGGTCCTCTTCGGCTGAACGCTGGCGGAGGGCGGCGAGATAGGCATCGCGCTCGCGCAGGTTGCGGTTGATGCGCGTCATGAAGATCACGATCAGTCCGGCCGCCAGCACGAAGCAGATGAACATGCCGCGCAGATGCAGGGCGAGAAGGTCGCTGCCGCCTTGGTGCGGAACGGCGATCGGCTGGAAAACGAAGATGAGGAAGACGAAGCAGGCCGAGCCCGCCACCACCAGGATCCAGGTCGACCACGGCGCCAGCAGCGCGGCGCCGAGCGTGATCTGCAGGAGATAGAGCGACACGAAGGGGTTCGAGGCGCCGCCGCTCAGGTAGAGTTGCGTGGTCAACGCCGCCATGTCGAAGATCAGCGCGACGAACAGGTGCGCGTTGGAGATGCGGCGATTGCCGCGCAGGGCCAGCAGGCTGAAGCCGTTCAGCCCAACCAGGAAAAGCACAACGCCGGCCATCTCCGGCATGGGTAACGGGATGGCAAACCAATATTGCGTCACCAGGATGGTCAGCACCTGCCCCGCCACCGCCAGCCAGCGTAACTGGACGAGCAGGAGCAGGTTCTTCCTGTTTGTCACGTCGGAATTCGAGGCAATGCCCCGGCCGCCAATTGAAGCCGCCAGCATCGGTTTGCCCTGATGGAGCCGCGAGGGCGGGACGTTCATCTGGCGGCGCCCCGCTCCTGACGGCTGGCGAAGATCGGCCTGGCAAGGGCGATTGCCAGCATCGCTGCCAGGGCAAACCAAGTCAGGGCATAGACAAGATGACTGTTGCGGAAGTTGACGACGGTGAGTCCGCCGCGCGGCCAGCTTTCCGCGCCCGAGGCTCCGGCATCGACGAAATAGGGCGCTACGTCGGTCAGGCCGCGCGCCTTGGCGATTGCCACGACGTCCCGCGAATACCAGCGATTGGCCGCCGGATCGTTGCTGCGCAGGAAACCGCCGCCGGGCTCGCTGACCCGCAGCAGCCCCTCGACCGTTTCCGACGCGGTGGAACCGCCGCTTTCCCGCTCGAACTCCGCCTTGCGCTCCTGCGGGATGAAGCCGCGATTGACGAGCACCACGAAACCGCTGTCGGTGCGCATCGGCGTCAGCACCCAATAGCCGCCGCCAAGGTCGGTCACCGCCTGCACCAGCGTGTTGGCATGGCCTTCAAAGCGCCCGTTCAACCGCACATGGCGATATTCGTAATCAGCGGCGTTCAAGCCACTCCAGTCCTTGGGGGCGGGCGCATCGACGACGGCAGCATGGATGCGCTGATCGACGCGGGCGATCAGATCGAGCTTCCAGACCCGCCTTTCCAGTTGCCAGATGCCGAGCCCGAGAAACACCAGAACGCCGAGAACCCCCAAAAGCGCCAACAGGAAGCGCGACACGGAGCCCCTTGGCTGCGCGGCGCGGAGGTCTGCGCTCGCCCCACCGATCATCTCTTCAGTCCGGAATTTGGCCTTCCCCGCGCCCGACACGCCCATGCCCGAAAGGGGGCTCATGGCATCTCCCGCATTTCGTGGAGGCCAGGCATCATGTTGGCGTTGAGGTGGTACATCACCCAGAGCGAGCCGCTGAGCACGATGACGACGAGGATCACCGTGAAGATGAGCGCCAGCATCGACCATCCGCCTTCCGAGGCGGGGTTCATGTGCAGGAAGAAGACCATGTGCACCACGATCTGCACCACCGCGAAAGCCATGATGATGATGGCGGTGGCCTGCTTGTTGTCCAGGGCGCCGGTCATGACCATCCAGAACGGAATCGCGGTGAGGATCACCGACAGGACGAAGCCGGTCAGGTAACCCTTCAGCGACCCGTGCGCGGCGCCGCCATGCGTGTGGTCGTGGCCGGCATGATCATCAGCGCTCATCTGAGCATCCCCATCAGATAGACGAAGGTGAAGACGCCGATCCAGACGACGTCGAGGAAGTGCCAGAACATCGAAAGGCACATCAGCCGGCGGCGATTGGCCTCGATGAGGCCGTGCCTGGCTACCTGCACCATCAGCGTCACCATCCACACGATGCCGAAGGTGACGTGCAGGCCGTGCGTGCCGACCAGCGTGAAGAAGGACGACAGGAAGGCGCTGCGCTGCGGCGTCGCGCCCTCATGGATCATATGCGCGAATTCGTAGAGCTCGATGGACAGGAACGCCAGGCCGAACAGCATCGTCACGGCAAGCCAGGCTTGCGTCGCCGCGACGCGGCCCTTGTCCATGGTCAGCATGGCAAAGCCGTAGGTGATCGAGGACAAGAGCAGCATGGTGGTGTTGACCGCCACCAGGCCGAGGTCGAACAGGTCCTTCGGCGCCGGACCGGCCGCGTAGTTGCCGCCGAGCACGCCATAGGCCGCGAACAGCATGGCGAAGATCAGGCAGTCGCTCATCAGATAGAGCCAGAAGCCAAGCATAGTGCTGCCGCCTTCGGCGTGCACATGCTCCTCTTCAAGGTGGAAGACCGGTTCGGCGCCGGCCGTAATTGCCGTCGATGCCATGCTCAAGCCCTAGCCTCCCGGGCGGCGAGGAGCGTCGTCCTCGCCTCTTCCGTTTGCGTGACCTCGGCCGCCGGAATGTCGAAGTCGCGTTGATAGTTGAAGGTGTGGCCGATCGCGGCAGCGACCAGGCAGACGAAGCTCAGAGCCGCCAGCCACCACATGTACCAGATCAGCCCGAAGCCGAGCGCGACGCTGAACACCGCAAGGACGACGCCGGTGCCGGTGTTGCTCGGCATGTGGATCGGCTTGAAGCCGGAGAGCGGGCGCTTGTAACCGGCCTTCTTCATGTCCCACCAGGCATCGTTGTCGCGGATGACCGGCGTGAAGGCGAAGTTGTAGGCCGGCGGCGGCGAGGAGGTCGACCACTCGAGCGTGCGTCCGTCCCAAGGATCGCCGGTGACGTCGACCAGTTCCGCGCGCTTGCGGATGGACACGAAGATCTGGACCAGGAAGGCGGCGATGCCGCAGGCGATCAGCACCGCGCCGAAGGCGGCGATCACGAACCATATCTGCAGCGAGGGATCGTCGAAGACGCGCATGCGGCGCGTCACGCCCATCAGGCCGAGGATGTAGAGCGGCATGAAGGCGAACCAGAAGCCGACCACCCAGCACCAGAACGAGACCTTGCCCCAGAAGGGATCGAGCTTGAAGCCGAAGGCCTTGGGCCACCAGTAGGCGATGCCGGCGAACAGGCCGAACAGCACGCCCCCGATGATGACGTTGTGGAAATGCGCGATCAGGAACAGGCTGTTGTGCAGCACGAAGTCGGCCGGCGGCACGGCAAGCAGCACGCCGGTCATGCCGCCGACGACGAAGGTGAGCATGAAGGCCACCGTCCACATCATCGGCAACTCGAAGCGGATACGGCCGCGATACATGGTGAAAAGCCAGTTGAACATCTTCGCTCCGGTCGGGATCGAGATGATCATCGTGGTGATACCGAAGAAGGAATTGACGCTGGCGCCAGAGCCCATGGTGAAGAAGTGGTGCAGCCACACCAGATAGGACAGGATGGTGATGACGACCGTGGCGTAGACCATCGAGGTGTAACCGAACAGTCGCTTGCCGGAGAAGGTGGAGGTAACCTCGGAGAAGACGCCGAACAGCGGCAGGATGAGGATGTAGACCTCGGGGTGGCCCCATATCCAGATGAGGTTCACATACATCATCGGGTTGCCGCCGAAGTCGTTGGTGAAGAAGTTGGTGCCGACATAGCGGTCGAGCGCGAGCAGCGTGAGCACCGCCGTCAGCACCGGGAAGGACGCCACGATCAGCACGTTGGTGCAGAGCGAGGTCCAGGTGAAGACGGGCATGCGCATCATCGTCATGCCTGGAGCGCGCATCTTGACGATGGTGGATATCAGATTGATGCCGGACAGCGTCGTGCCGACGCCGGCCACCTGCAACGCCCAGATGTAGTAATCGACGCCGACATCGGGACTGTAGCCGATGCCGGAGAGCGGCGGATAGGCCAGCCAGCCGGTGCGGGCGAATTCGCCCACGAACAGCGAGGCCATGACCAGGACGGCGCCTCCGACCGTCATCCAGAAGCTGAAATTGTTGAGGAAGGGAAACGACACGTCACGCGCGCCGATCTGCAGCGGCACGACGAAGTTCATCAATCCGGTGACGAAGGGCATCGCCACGAAGAAGATCATGATCACGCCATGGGCGGTGAAGATCTGGTCGTAATGATGGGCGTTGAGATAGCCCTCGGAGCCGTTGAAGGCGATGGCCTGCTGCAGACGCATCATGATGGCGTCGGAAAAGCCGCGCAGCAGCATGACGAGGCCGAGCACCATGTACATGATGCCGATCTTCTTGTGGTCGACGCTGGTGAACCACTCGCGCCACAGATAGCCCCAGAGCCGGAAATAGGTGATGGCGCCGAAAAGCGCGAGGCCGCCGAGCGCCACCGCGATGAAGGTGCCCACGACGATCGGCTCGTGCAGCGGCAGCGACTCCAAAGTGAGGCGGCCGAAGATGAATTTGGTCAGCGTCTCAGGCATCAGCCATCCCTCACAATTCAAAGCGCGGCAGGCCGGGCGACGGCGCCCCGGCGTCGGCGCTGCGGCTGCCTGTCACGGGGCTGAGCAATCCCGCCCCGCGCAGCGGGGAAAGATCGCGCAGCGGCCAGTATTTCGCATCCGCATCACGCGCCGCGCGCGAGGCGGCGGCCGCTTCCTCGGCCGTGCATATGCTTGCGACGTAGGACGGATCGTTGCCGAACACGGCGCCGCGCCGGGCAAGCTTGTCATATTGCAGCGGCAAGGTGTTGCGGACGCCAGCCAGCCCCAGGCCGCCCTTGGCGTCGATCGACATCATCTCGTTCATGCACATCTTGCCGGGTTCGACGCACAGGTTGAGGATGGCGCCGTAGAGGTCGGGATCGACGGAGGCATAGTGGCGGACCGGTTCGTTCTCGCTCGGACGTTCGAGCTGGAGATAGCTGTCGCGGCTGAGCGTGGCCGGCGCGCCCTTGGCCTGCGCCACCCACTCGCCGAAGGCCTGGTCGGAGAGGCCGTGGAAAGCAAAGTGCATGCCGGAGAAACCGGCGCCGCTGTAGTTGGCGGAGAAACCCGTATAGGTGCCCGGACGATTAATGACCGCATGCAGCTTCGTCTCCATGCCGGGCATGGCGTAGATCTGGCCGGCAAGGGCGGGGATGTAGAAGGAATTCATCACCGTGGACGAGGTGATGCGGAAGTCGATCGGCTGGTTGACCGGCGCCGCCAGTTCGTTGACGGAGGCGATGCCGTAGTCCGGATAGATGAAGAGCCATTTCCAGTCGAGCGCGACGACCTCGACCCTGAGCGGCTTGTGGCTCTGCGTGACCGGCTGGCCGGGCTCGATCCGGTCGATGCGCCGGTAGGGGTCGAGAAGATGCGTGCCGAGCCAGGTCAGCGCTCCCAAACAGATGATGATGAGGAGGGGTGCGGCCCATATCACCAGTTCCAGCTTGGTCGAATGGTCCCAGTCCGGCATATAGGCCGCGGCCGTGTTGGCCTGACGGTAGCGCCAGGCGAAAAAGACCGTCAGCGCCATGACGGGCACGATGATGAGCAGCATCAACAGGGTCGAAACCACGAGCAGGTCGCGCTGCTGCGCCGCGACATCGCCTGCTGGCGCCAGCACGACGAAGTCGCAGCCGGTCAGCAGAACGGCCAGGGGAAGCAGAAGCAAGGCTCCAAATCGTTTCATCAAACGGCGCCCTCGATGACTCGTCGCAACACATCGCGCATGTTGCACTGCGGTATCAATTTGGAGGGCTACGCCCGGCGGACCCCTGGCGACATTGGACAATTTGTCCAATGCCCAGTTTTTGCCCGTTTCGGCAAAGTGTGCGCTGCACAATAAGGCCCTGACGCTCGCGCGCCGGACGCCTCACACATTTTCGGTGGTGACAGAGACACAATGGCTGAAACTTCGACTGCCGAAACTGACAGCGGGCTGATCGGCTCTCATCACGGCCAGGTCAGCGCCGGCGATATAGCGGTCGGCGTGATCATCGGCCGGACGTCGGAATTCTTCGATTTCTTCGTCTATGCCATCGCTTCCGTGATCGTGTTCCCCAAGCTTGTGTTTCCGACGCACGATCCGCTGGCCGGAACGCTCTATTCCTTCGCCATCTTCGCCCTGGCCTTTGTCGCGCGCCCTTTCGGCACCGTGCTGTTCATGGCGATCGACCGCGCCTATGGTCGCGGCGTCAAGCTGACGATAGCGCTGTTCCTGCTCGGCACCTCGACCGTCGCCATGGCGTTCCTGCCCTCTTATCAAGATGTCGGCGTGGTCGCCGCCTGGCTGCTGGGTCTTACCCGGTTCCTCCAGGGACTGGCGCTCGGCGGCACATGGGACGGACTGCCTTCGCTTCTTGCGCTGAACGCGCCCCACAACCGGCGCGGCATCTATGCGATGATCCCGCAACTCGGCGCGCCGATCGGCCTCATCGTGGCAAGCTCGCTGTTTGCCTTCTTTGTCGCCAACCTCTCGGCCGACGACTTTTTCAGCTGGGGCTGGCGCTACCCCTTCTTCGTCGCATTCGCCATCAACGTCGTGGCGCTGTTCGCTAGACTGCGCATCGTTGTGACGCCCGAATTCTCGAGACTCTACGACAGCGGTGACCTGCAGCCGACCCGCATCAGGGACATGGTGAGGACGGAAGGCGGCAACATCGTGGTCGGCGCCTTTGCGCCGCTGGCGAGCTTCGCCCTTTTCCACATGGTGACGGTGTTCCCGTTGTCCTGGGTTTTCCTGTTCACCAATGAGGGCCCGGAGCGCTTCCTGGTGATCGAGGCGGTGAGCGCGCTGTTCGGCATCGCGGCAATCGTGGCATCGGGTCCGCTGGCCGACCGGGTCGGGCGCCGCGCCCTGCTCGGCGGATCCGCCATCGCCATCGCCGTCTTCAGCGGCTTTGCCCCGCAGCTTCTCAACGGCGGCACCGTCGGCGAGGCGGTGTTCATGGTGCTGGGCTTCATCCTGCTCGGCCTGAGCTTCGGGCAATCCTCGGGCGTCGTGGCGTCGAGCTTCTCACGCCGGCATCGCTACACCGGCTCGGCCGTGACATCGGATATGGCCTGGATGTTCGGCGCCGGGTTCGCGCCGCTCGCCGCGCTGCTTCTGGCCGGCAATTTCGGCCTCGTGGCCGCCGGCGCCTATCTGCTTTCGGGCGCCGCCTGCACACTGATTGCGCTCTGGATCAACAGGCAAGGCGCGCCTCGCTGAAACGGGGAGCCAGGCGACGCGTTTGTACCCCTTGCATGTCGTGCGCGAGGCGTTCAATCAGACCTGGTAGAAATCCCGATACCATTCCACGAAGCGCGGAACCCCGACCTCGATCGAAATCCCGGGCCTGAAGCCTATCACCTCCTCGAGCGAGGTCACGTCGGCGAAGGTTGACAGAACGTCGCCCGGCTGAAGTGGCATGAGGTTGCGGATTGCCTTGCGCCCAAGGGCGTCCTCCAGCACGTCGATAAGCCGGCTCAGTTGGACAGGCGAGCTGTCGCCGATGTTGTGTATCCTGAACGGAGCATTGCTCGTCGCGGGATCCGGGTCGGCGCTTGTCCAATCGGGGTTGGGTTTCGCGGGATGCTGCATGACGCGGACCACCCCCTCGACGATGTCGTCGACGTAGGTGAAATCCCGTTGCATTTTACCGTGGTTGAAAACGTCGATCGGCTGGCCGGCGAGAATGGCCCTGGTGAAGATGAACAAGGCCATGTCGGGCCGTCCCCACGGGCCGTAGACAGTGAAGAAGCGCAAGCCTGTGGTCGGCAGCCCGAACAGATGGCTGTAGGTGTGGGCCATCAGCTCGTTTGCCTTCTTGGTTGCGGCATAGAGGCTGAGGGGATGGTCGGCGGAATCGTGCACCGAGAACGGCATGCGGGTGCTGCCGCCATAGATCGAGCTCGACGATGCGTAGACGAGATGGCCGACCGAGGCCTGCCGGCATCCTTCCAGGACGTTGAGGAAGCCGTTGAGATTGCTTTCCGCATAGGCATGCGGATTGACCAGCGAATAGCGGACGCCCGCCTGCGCGGCCAGATTGACGACGGTTTCCGGCGCTACCGCCGCAAAGAGCGCCGAGATACGGTCGCGCTCGGTGAGATCGACATGCTCGAACCGAAAGTTCGGAAACCCTTTCAATCGCTCGAGCCGCGCCTGCTTCAGCGTGACATCGTAATACTCGTTCATGGAGTCGAGGCCGACAACCTGCCGGCCTTCGGCGAGCAGCCTGTGGCAGACGTGAAAACCTATGAACCCGGCCGCGCCGGTGACCAGGATCGGCCTGCTCGACGTCAATGCATACCCCTAACGCTGCAGTAACAGGCCCTTCAAAGAGCTTGTGCCTTTTATGGCAGGCCGGCGACGAATTCAACGATGCGCTTCCTGCCGCCACTCCAACAAACTGGTCGAGCGGCGAGCGCAGGTTATCGACCGTCGCGCCGCGCGACCAGGCGTCGTCGCTGAGGAGTAGACTTCTACGGGCCGTTCGCCTTCTGGAGCACTACGTTTCATCGCTCCGGGACCGAGGCCGCCCGTGCATGGTTTCAATAGGATCGATCATGGCCCCCTTCAGGAGTGATGCGGGGCCTCACAGGTCCGGAGGTACGAGGCTCCGACGACGCAAATGCAATCTCAAGACAACGCTCATATGCGAATGTTGTCAGGGCCCGGGCCGCCTGGCCCGGAATGAGTTTCCGCATACTCGTCGATTGTAGATTCTCCTTTCTTGGTCGTCCTCCGGTGCTAGGGCAAACTGCCCTTGGGCTGTCAGGAGGAGAAATGAGAGCACGCACGGCAACGGTCGGAGACCTGGAGGACGTTTTCCGCAGCCTGTCCAAGCGAGTGTCGGACGAATACGCAGCGGCCGGAAAGGACAGCAAAAGCGCCTACGACAATCTGATGATGAACCTGAAGGAAGGGCGGGCCCATGCTCTCGTGCAGGGCGATAGGACCGTCGCGATCATCGCCTGGCATGAGCAGGCGGATGCCGCCGACACGCTGTTCGCCGCGCGCGAGGATTTCTTCATCGCAGCCACGGTACGCTTCTGCAAGCGGCACATTCGCCATGTCCAGGCGCTTGCCGGCAACCTTCCGATCCATTCGCTCAGCTGGCTCGAGGGGCCTGACGTCGCGAGATGGTTCCGCGCGATCGGCTATATCGACCGGGGGCGTAAGAACGGCGCCACCTTGTTCGAGCTGCCGCCGGCCAACGGCTGACCAAGCGAGGCCGCCATCGCCGGCCAATAGAGCGGCTTGCGCGAAAATCCGATTGGAAAGATTGTAGGCGCAGGCAGCCGGGCAATCCGGCACGCCGGATGGGGATGGCTGGAAAAAGAGATGCCGCGCCTCTGCCTTGCGCTTGTCGCCCTCGCTGCCCTGACGAGGCCGTCGGAGGCTGACATGCGTGCGTCCCATCTTTTCGACCGACCCGACCTGGCCGCGGCCTATTCGGGTGAATCCGATCTGATCACCGCCTACTCGAGCGGCATGGCGCGCTATCGGCTCCAATACTCGGGCGACGCGACCCGGTTCGGCCTGGCGGCGCCGCTCGAGCCTCGGCTGCTGCGACCCGAATTCCAGCAACGGACCTGGCGCGCGGCGGATGGCAGCCTGCTGCAGGGCTTTGCCGGCAAGGGTGGCTTTCGACTGACCACGGGAAATTGCGTGGCCCGCATCTGCACGGCCAGCGAGTGCAGCGAAGCCGGCTGGCCGATCTATGCCTGCAGCGACGGGCGAAAGCGCAAGATGTCGGTCAAGAGCTTCGTGACGGCCACATTCGACGGCGTCTCCTACCGGCGATTGAGCGCGCCACCGGAATGAATTGACGACCCGAACCGCACAACAATGGAACCGCTTGCGCCCCTCTCGCCAAGCGTGGCATCGGTTGCGGCGTTCCGGGCAAGTTCGAAGACAGAGACCGTGGCACGCCAACCCGACCGACGATCCGCAACCCCAAAGGTCAGCCTTGCCCGAGCGCTCTCCAAGCTCGGTTTCTGCTCGCGCACGCAGGCCGAGCGTCTCGTCGCCGAGGGGCGAGTGCAGGTCGGCGGCAGGACGGTGCGCGATGCCTTGCTGCGCATCGATCCCGATCGCGACCGCATCACCGTCGATGGCGAGCGCGTGGCGGCCGAGCGCAGGGTTTATCTCATGCTCAACAAGCCGCGCGGACTGGTCACCACGCGGGAGGACCCCGAAGGCCGCGGCACGGTCTATGATTGCCTGCAAGGGCTCGATCTGCCTTTCGTGTCGCCGGTCGGCCGGCTCGACAAGGCAAGCGAGGGTCTGTTGCTGATGACCAATGACACGCGCTGGGCGAACAGCCTGCTCGATCCGGCCTCGCATGTCGCCAAGACCTATCACGTTCAGATCGACGCTACGCCCGACGAGGCGATGCTGGAGCGCTTTCGTCAAGGTTCTGTCGTCGACGGCGAATTGCTCACCGCAAGCTCGGTCGGGCTGCTGCGCAGCGGCGGGCGGACCGCCTGGCTGGAGATCATGCTCGAAGAGGGGCGCAACCGGCAGATCCGCAGGCTGCTCGGCGCTTTCGACATCGAGGTGCTGAGGCTGGTCAGGGTAGCGATCGGCGGTCTTCAGCTTGGCGAGCTTGCCAAAGGCAAGGCGCGGCATCTGTCGGCGGAGGAACTGACGATGTTGGGCGGCGGCTAGCTTCCGGCGATCGCTATTTCTGGTTCCACCGCCGGATGACCGGCTCCGTCAAGTCGTGCTCGTAGCCGAGCATGCTGAGGCTGGCGGTATCGAGTACGAAATGCTCGCCGCCTTCCGGCGGCAGACCGACCCAGCGCGCCGCGAAGACACGCAGGAAATGCGAGCTGGAGAAGATGAGCACATTGCCGGCAACCGCGCGCAGCCCGGCTATGACGGCGTCCGCCCGGGCGCCGACATCGGCCGCCGTCTCGCCGTTCGGGCAACCGTCGCGAAACAACTGCCAGCCAGGGCGCTTCGACAGGATCTCCTTCGTCGTCACGCCTTCGTAAGCGCCGTAATCCCATTCCTGCAGCTCCGGCCTCTTGACCGCGCCCTCGCCGAAGCCGGCGAGCCGGCAGGTGTCGAAGGCACGCCGCGAGGGGCTCGACCAGACCGCCTGGAACGTCAGGCCCTTGAGCCGATCGGCCACGCCGCGCGCGGCCTCCTCACCCTTGGCGGTCAGAGGGATATCGGTACGTCCGGTGTGCCTGCCCGACGCGCTCCATTCGGTCTCGCCATGGCGGACCACGTAGATTTCGGGAAATGCACTGCTCATCGACCGCCCTCTCGGCTGAATATTTCGCCGAGAATCCGGCTCGCGCAGCCTATGCGGCGACCGGCAAAAAGAACAGGCCGCGGCAGAGCCGCGACCTGTTCGGCATCGGGAGGATGCGCGGATCAGGCCGGCTGCAAACCACCTGATAGCGCGAGGTCCGCCTCTTCCGGCAACTGGCCGGCCATGGCGGCGGCAAATTTGGTCTGGTCGAGCTCGCCTTCCCAGCGCGCCACGACGATGGTTGCGACCGCGTTGCCGACGAAGTTAGTGAGCGCGCGGCATTCCGACATGAAGCGGTCGACGCCGAGGATCAGGGCCATGCCGGCAACCGGCACAGAAGGCACCACCGACAGCGTGGCGGCCAAGGTGATGAAGCCGGCGCCGGTGATGCCCGCGGCACCTTTCGAACTCAGCATGGCGACCAGCAAGAGCAGGATCTGGTCGCCGAAGGTGAGCGGCGTGTCGGTCGCCTGGGCGATGAACAGAGCCGCCAGCGTCATGTAGATGTTGGTGCCGTCGAGGTTGAAGGAATAGCCGGTCGGGATGACCAGGCCGACCACCGAACGGTTGCAGCCGGCGCGCTCCATCTTGGCCATCAGGCCGGGAAGCGCCGCCTCGGACGACGAGGTACCGAGCACCAGGAGCAGCTCTTCCTTGATGTAGCGGATCAGCGCGAGGATGGAGAAGCCGTTGTACCATGCGACAGTGCCCAGAACGACGAGCACGAAAAGCAGCGATGTCAGATAGAAAGTCCCGATCAGCATGGCGAGGTTCGCGATCGAACCGATGCCGTATTTGCCGACGGTGAAGGCCATGGCGCCGAAGGCGCCGATGGGTGCTGCCTTCATCAGGATGGCGACGAGGCGGAAGACCGGCGAGGTCAGCGCCTGCAGGAAATCGACCACGGGGCGACCACGCTCGCCGACCAGCGCCAGCGCGATGCCGAACAGCACCGAGAAGAACAACACCTGCAGGATATCGCCCTGCGCGAAAGCGCCGGTGATGGTGTCGGGGATGATGTTCATCAGGAAGCCGACGATCGAAGTGTCATGCGCCTTCTCGGCGAAGGTCGCGACCTTCGAGGGGTCGAGCGTGGCCGGGTTGATATGCATGCCGGCGCCGGGCTGGATGACGTTGGACACGACAAGGCCGACGACGAGAGCCAATGTCGAGAAGACGAGGAAATAGATCATCGCCTTGCCGGCGACGCGGCCGACCTTGTGCAGGTCGGAGACACCCGCGATGCCGGTCGCCACCGTCAGAAAGATCACCGGCGCGATGACCATCTTGACCAGCTTGATGAAGGCGTCGCCCAGCGGCTTCAGCGAGGCGCCCAGGTCGGGATAGAAATGTCCAAGCAGGATGCCGGCGGCGATCGCCACCAGGACCTGCACATAGAGATGCCGGTAAAAGGGAAGCTTGCCGCGCGGTTCGGCGGCGGCGATTGCTGTCTGCATAACATCCTCCGTTCAGCCCCGATCGAACGAGCTCGACCTCCCTGGGGCTATTGACCTCCACAGCCTCGCGGCTGCTGCGAAAGTATTTGCAACGCGCGTGCCAGATGATGTCGGGTCTCTCCGAACGCTGATTTTTCAGGCTTTTTTGAACCGAACATAGGTGCGTTTGAGAGCTTTCGTGCGGTTATCCGCATAGATCGAATTGCACTTTGTGCGAAATCATGCACAGATGCGGCATGCTGCAACGCCCTGCCGCTACCCTCGCCTCGACGCCCGAACTGCTCGCCGGGCAGGCGCGGCGCGCCTGGCTGCTGTTCGCGGCGGTGGCGCTGGCGATCATCGCGGCAGCGCTTTACGGCGCCGGCGTTTATGGCCGTTCGACCGAGATCGAGGCTTTAGCCGCGCAAGGGCGCACCGACGCCAACCTCAAGGTCGCGCTGTTGCGCGCGGTGCTGGAAAATCCGCGCGCGCTGCCGCTGCTCCTGTCGGAAGACCAACAGGTGCATGACGCGCTGAGCGAGCGCAGCCCTGCCTCGATCGACGTGCTCAACCGCAAACTCGAAGGGCTGGTGTCCGGCACCAAGGCCTCGGTGCTCTATGTTACCGGCACGGACGGCATGGCGATCGCCTCCAGCAACTGGCGCGAACCCGTGAGCTTCGTCGGCAACGACTATGGTTTTCGCGCCTATTTCTCCGGCGCGATGGAAACAGGCACGGCCGAATATTTCGCGCTCGGCAATGTCAGCAAACGTCCGGGTCTCTACATCTCGCGCCGCGTCGACGGCGCTTCGGGGCCGCTGGGCGTCGTCGTGGTCAAGATGGAGTTCGACCAGCTCGAGGCGGACTGGCACGAAGCGAACCGGCCGGCCTATGTCAGCGACGCGCATGGGGTGGTGCTGATCACCAGCGTGCCCTCCTGGCGCTTCATGACGGTCGCGCCGCTGGCCGCTCCGGTCACGGCCGAGATCCGCGCCAGCCAGCAATTCGGCAATGCGCCGCTGGTGCCCTTGCCGATTACCAAACCGCAACCGCTCAACCCCGATGTCGCGCTTGTCCATGCCATCACGCCCGGCGGCAGCGATGCGGAATATCTGCGGCTTTCGACCGCCGTGCCGTCGACACCGTGGCGGCTCGACTATCTAGTGCCAGCCGAAGCGCCGGTCGCGGCGGCGCAGCGCGAAATGCGGCTTCTGGCGCTCGGTGTCCTCGTGCCGCTCATTGCCTTTGCCGCCTATCTGTTGTGGCGCCGGCAATCCGGGCAGATGCGGATTGCCGCCGAACAGGCCGCGCGTGCAGAGCTCGAGCGGCGGGTCGTCGAGCGCACCCGGGACCTGAGCCTGGCGCGCGACCGGCTGCAGGCCGAGATCGCCGACCATCGCAGCACAGAGGCGAAGCTGCAGGTGATGCAGCAGGAGCTGGTGCAGGCCAACCGGCTTGCCACCCTTGGCCAGGTTGCCGCCGGCGTCGCCCATGAAATTAACCAGCCGGTAGCCACGATCCGCGCCTATGCCGACAATGCGCGCGTGTTCCTCGAACGCAAGCAGAGCGCCCCGGCCGAAGAAAACCTCGGCGCCATCGCCGCGCTGACCGAGCGCATCGGCGCAATCACCGAGGAGCTCAAGGCTTTTGCCCGCAAGGGGAGGACCGCGGCCGAGCCCGTCGAATTGCGCAGCGTGATCGAGGGCGCCGTCGTCTTGCTCAGAAGCCGCTTCGCCGGCCGGCTGGATGCCCTGGCGATCACGCTGCCGCCATCAGCGCTGAAAGTGACGGGCAACCGGCTGCGGCTGGAGCAGGTGCTGATCAACCTGTTCCAGAACGCGCTGGAGGCGCTTGAAGGCCGAGACGGCGCGCGGGTCGAAGTCAGCGCCGCCGAAACCGGCGAGGGCGTGGCGCTGACCGTTTCCGACAACGGCCCGGGCATCCCGCCCCCGATCCTGAAGTCGCTGTTCACGCCCTTCAACACCTCCAAGGAAAAGGGGCTGGGCCTCGGCCTCGTCATCTCCAAGGACATCGTCGCCGACTATGGCGGCCGGATCGAAGTGGCAAGCAGCGACCAGGGAACACGCTTCACCATCCATCTTTTGAAGGCCAGCGCCGCATGACCAAGTACGATCCAGCGCCGGTCATCCTGATCGACGACGACAGCGATCTGCTCAAAGCGACCAGGCAGACGCTGGAACTTGCCGGCTTCACGGTGTCAGCCTACCCGGCGGCAAGGGAAGCGCTGGCCGCGCTCGACAGGAATTACGCCGGCGTCGTCGTGTCGGACATCCGCATGCCGGAGATCGACGGGCTGCAGCTTTTCGATCGCGTGCTACGGCTCGACCCTGATATCCCCGTCATCCTGGTCACCGGGCATGGCGACATCGCCATGGCCGTCAAGGCGATCAAGGACGGCGCCTACGACTTCATCACCAAGCCTTTCGCCGCTGAGCGGCTGGCGCAGAGTGTCGCGCGAGCGGCGGAGAAGCGCCGGCTGGTGATGGAGAACCGCGCCTTGCGCGAGGCGGCCGAGCAGGCGCGGGAGGGATTGCCGCTCATCGGCCAGACGCCGGCCATGGAGCGGCTGCGCCGGACGTTGAGGCAGATCGCCGACACCGACGTCGACGTGCTGGTGACCGGCGAGACCGGTTCCGGCAAGGAGGTGGTGGCTGGCCTGCTGCACCGCTGGAGCCGTCGCGCCAAGGGTAATTTCGTGGCGCTTAATTGCGGAACGCTGCCGGAGACGGTCATCGAAAGCGAATTGTTCGGCCACGAAGCCGGCGCCTTCACCGGCGCGCAGAAGAAACGCGTCGGCCGCATCGAGCATTCGAGCGGCGGGACCCTTTTCCTCGACGAGATCGAAAGCATGCCAGCCGCAACGCAAGTGCAGATGCTGCGCGTGCTCGAAATGCGCGAGGTGACGCCGCTTGGCACCAATGAAATCCGGCCGGTCGACTTGCGTGTGGTTGCCGCCGCCAAGGTCGACCTCGGTGATTCCGCCCAGCGCGGCGCTTTCCGCGAGGATCTCTACTACCGGCTCAATGTGGTGACGCTTTCGATCCCGCCGCTGCGCGAGCGGCGAGACGACGTGCCGCTGTTGTTTGGTTACTTCGCCGATCGCGCCTCCGCCCGCTTCCGGCGCGCCGTGCCGGCGACCTCGGCCGCGGTCCAACGCCATCTGAGGGAACATGACTGGCCGGGCAATGTGCGCGAACTCGCCCATTTCGCCGAACGCTTCGTGCTCGGGCTGGACGACGCTGCCGCCGCGTCTTCCCTGGCAACGGAGATCGAGACCCGGATGCCCTTGCCGGAACGGATCGATCGTTACGAAGCCGAGATCATCCGCGAGACACTTGGTCGCAACGACGGAGACGTCCGCCGCACCATCGAGGCGCTCGGCATTCCGCGCAAGACCTTCTACGACAAGCTGCAGCGGCACGGCATCGTGCGCAGCGATTTTTCCAGATAGATCAACGCAGCGGACCGACCACGCGAGGCTCTATCTCCTTGTTTTGACGCAATTCCGACCGGAAAACCCCTTCACACTTTTCCTGGAATTGCTCCAATCGTTCGGTCTTGCCCGTAAAAGCGTGGCTCGTTGGCACCAGCCGGGCCGCTAACACATCATCGCGGCGGCCTTGGCGGTTGCGCTTGGCAAGCGTTGATGGTTTGTTGCCGCTCAGCGGAGAACGAATGATGCGCGAATCCCTCGGTCAAGACGAATACGGCTCGGCCAACCCTTTCGACCCGGACGACCTGCCCAATCTCAATGCGATGGGGCCGGTGATGGGCGGCGGCAATGATTTTGAGAAATACGCGGTCGCCGTCATCATCGTCTTCGGCGCGCTGATCATCGGTGGCCTGATGGCCGCCTCCATGTCCTTCGGCCACCGCAACGGCTTCCTTTTCGCGCTGGGCGGCGCCACCTCGGCCTGGATCTCGGGCAATGCGCTGCTGCTCGACCGGCCGCGCATCTATGCGCTGTTCGTCGGCATCGCCGCCGTGATGCTGATCGCTTCGACCATCACGCTGGTCGTGTAATCCATCAATATCCGAGCGCTTCGCCGGCTGCCGCGCGGCTGTCGATGGCGCCGTTGTAGCGCGCGCCGCCGCCTTTATCGATCTCGCCGAGGCTCTTGCCGCCGACCAGGATGCCCGCGGCCTGGCCCCAGGTCTGGTCGCTCAGATCGAGATGATAGCCCATGCCTGCAAGGAGCCTCTCCGTGTCCGGCGAAAGCCCGAACGGCTCGACGTAGACGGTATCCGGCAGCCATTGATGATGAATGCGAGGCGCGTCGATCGCCTGCTGGATGTCCATGCCATGGTCGATGACGTTGACGATCGCCTCAAGCGTGATGGTGATGATGCGCGATCCGCCCGGACTGCCGATCACCATGAATGGCTGGCCATTCCTGGTCACGATCGTGGGGCTCATCGAGGATAACGGAGTCTTCCTCGGCTGGATGGCGTTCGCTTCGCCCTGGACCAGCCCGTAGAGGTTGGGCACGCCGGGCTTCTGGGTGAAATCGTCCATCTCGTTGTTGAGCAGGATGCCGGTGCCTTCGGCGACGACGCCGGCGCCGAAGGAGCCGTTCAGCGTGTAGGTGACCGCGACGGCGTTGCCGTCATTGTCGATGATCGAATAGTGGGTGGTTTCCTTCGACTCGCCGAAGCCTTTCGGCATCATGTCCTTCGAGACGCCCGCGCGGAACGGGTCGATCTTGTCGCGGATGTCTTTCGCATAATTCTTGTCGAGCAGTTTCGAGACCGGGTTGTCCACGAAATCCGGGTCACCCAGCGCCGAGTTGCGGTCGACATAGGCATGGCGCATCGCCTCGACCATGACGTGGACGGTATCGGCGGATCCCGCGCCGAGATAGGATAGCGGATAGCCTTCCAGCACGTTGAGGATTTCGCAGATGATGACGCCGCCCGAGCTCGGCGGCGGCGAGGAGATTATCTCGTAACCCCTATAGGAGCAGGTCACGGGCTTCAGCTCGCGCACGGCATATTGCTCGAAATCGCCCTTGGCGAGGATGCCGCCCTTGGCGCCGCTCGCCTTGACGATCTCATCCGCTATGGCGCCCTTGTAGAAGGCGTCCGCGCCGTTTTTCGAGATCGCCGAAAGCGAGGCGGCAAGGTCCGACTGAATGAGTTTCTCGCCAACACCATAGGGCTTGCCGTCTTTTTTCAGGAAGATGGCGGCGGCCGCCGGATCCTTCGCCAGACGCGCGGCAGCGCCGGCAAGGGATGCCGCGTCGCCCTGGTTGAGCACGAAGCCATCCTTGGCATAAGCGATTGCCGGCGCCATCAGATCCTGCCTGGACAGAGTGCCGTATTTCATGCGAGCCATCTCGAAGCCGGCGACCGAGCCCGGCACGCCGACCGCCAGATAGCCATCGAGGCTGGCGCCCTTCATCGGATTGCCGTCCTTGTCGAGATACATGGTTTTCGTCGCGGCAAGCGGCGCGCGCTCGCGGAAATCGATAAAGGTCGTGCGGCCGTCCTTCATGCGCACGGTCATGAAACCACCGCCGCCGATATTGCCGGCATTGGGATAGACGACGGCCAGCGCGTAGCCGACCGCGACAGCAGCATCGACGGCATTGCCGCCCTTCTTCAGCACATCGACGCCGACCTCCGTGGCGAGGTGCTGGGCCGTCACCACCATGCCATGTTCACCCTTGGCGGGAGCCGGTGAGGCGGCGAAGGCTATGGTCGACGGTGTGAGGGTAACTGCGAGCGAAACGGCGACGCCGATCAGCGTGCGACGGGTCAAGGGCATGGCGGTGCTCCTGGCGTTGGTACGCCTAGGAAAGACCCTGCCGGCGGACCTGTCCACCGCCAATGGCGCTGGACCAGATCAAATCGGATATCTGCCTGTCAAACGATGCCGCCACCACCGCCGGCAACCGCCGGCCGTTCCGCCGCGACCTTCGCCCGGTAGCCGGCCTCGCGATAGGCCGCGATGGGATCGACGGCGCCGCCGGTCCTCAGCCGCGCCATGGCAAGGATCGGCTCGACATCGGTGCGGTAGGCGGCTTTAAGCGTCTGCGTCGCCATCAGCGCATCATTGGCCTCCTGGAAGCCTTCGAGCGCCTTCCGGTCGACCAGCAGGGCCTGCGCGTAAGCGCGCTGCACCTCGACCGCCGACAGCATCAGGCTTTCGATCGGATCGGTGACGTTGTGGCTTTGGTCGAGCATGTGCGCCGGATGGAAGTCCTTGGCCCCGGACAGTTCGGCATCGACCAGTTCATTGAAGACGAGGAACAGCCGGTAGGGATCGATCGAGCCGGCGTCGAGGTCGTCGTCGCCATATTTGGAATCGTTGAAGTGGAAGCCGCCGAGCTTGCCGAACTGGATCAGCCGCGACACGATCATCTCGATGTTGACGTTGGGCGCGTGATGGCCGAGGTCGACCAGGCAGAAGGCCTTGTCGCCGAGCTCTTTGGCGATGATGTAGTTGGTGCCCCAGTCCTGCACGACGGTCGAATAGAAGGCCGGCTCATACATCTTGTGCTCGGTGAACAGCCGCCAGTCGTCCGGCAGGCCGGCATAGATCTCGCGCATGGCCTCGAGATAGCGATCGAAGGCTTTTGCGAAATTCACCTGGCCGGGGAAGTTCGAGCCGTCGCCGATCCATACCGTCAGCGCCTTCGACCCTAGCGTCTTGCCGATCTCGATGCATTCGAGATTGTGCTCGACCGCCTGCCGGCGCGTGCCGGCATCGGCATGCGACAGCGAGCCGAATTTGTAGGAGAGCTTCTGATCCCTGGCATCGGAGAAGGTGTTGGAATTCATCGCGTCGAAGCCGAGGCCGAAGCGCGAGGCCGCCTGCTTCAACCGGTTCGGATCGGCCTTGTCCCATGGAATGTGAAGCGAAACGGTGGGTGTGGCGCGCGTCAGCTGGCTGATGACGGCGCAGTCCTCGATCTTGTCGAAGATGTCGCGCGGTTCGCCCGGGCCTGGAAAACGGGCAAAGCGGGTGCCGCCGGTGCCGACGCCCCAGGAGGGGATCGCCACAGCGAATTTCTCGACCTTGTCGCGGATGGCGTCGATGGCGATGCCGCGCCGGTCGAGGCGCTCGCCAAGCGAGGCGTAGTCGCGCTCGAGGTCTGCTTTGCGCGCGGCGTTATGGCTGGCGACGAGATCGGCGCGGATAATCGTTTCGGACATGCAATTCCTCCCAGAACTCGTTGGCTGGCGCCCGGCCCCTCAACTGCCCTTCGGGCACCTTCTCTCCGTAAAAGGGAGAAGGGACGTGCGCCTAGCGCGTAAAGCTTTGCGCGTTGCCAGCGTCGACGTTGACGATGTTGCCGGTCGACTTCGCGGACATGTCGGAGGCGAAGAAGTAGATCGCTTCGGCGATATCCTCCGGGAAGACCGAGCGCTTCAGCATCGAGCGCGAGCGATAGTGCTCCTCCAGGTCGTCGGTAGACATCTTGTAGGCGGCGGCGCGCTGTTCCTTCCACTCGCCGGTCCAGATCTTCGAGCCGCGCAGCACGGCGTCCGGATTGACGACGTTGACCCTGATCTGCGCCTCCGCCCCTTCAAGAGCCAGGCAGCGGGCGAGATGAATCTCGGCCGCCTTGGCCGTGCAATAGGCCGAAGCGTTCGGCGAAGCCGCGAGCCCGTTCTTGGAGGCGACGAAGACGACATTGCCGCCGATCTTCTGGGTACGGAACAGCCGGAAGGCCTCGCGCGAAACCAGGAAATAGCCTGTGGACAGGATATCCATGTTCCGGTTCCACAACGATAGGGTCGTTTCCTCGATCGGCGCCGACGACGCCAGGCCGGCATTGGAGACCAGGATGTCGACCCCGCCGAACTCGACCGAGGTTTCGGCGAAACCGGCGACAACCTGGTCCTCCGATGTCACATCGATCCGCAACGGACGGACGAAGTCTTTTCCGAATGCCTTCGACAGTTCGTCATTGGCACTGGCCAAAGCCGCCTCGTCGATGTCGGCCAGCACCACGCAGGCACCTTCGCGCAGCAGCCGGTTCGCGGTGGCGCGGCCGATGCCGCCGGCACCGCCGGTGACCAACGCGATCTGCCCGGCCAGCGCCTTCGGCTTCGGCAGGCGCTGAAGCTTTGCTTCCTCGAGCTGCCAGTATTCGATGTCGAAGGCTTCCTGGGCCGGCAGGCCGACATAGGACGAGACCGTCGAGGCGCCACGCATGACGTTGATGGCGTTGACATAGAACTCGCCGGAGATGCGCGCCGTCGCCTTGTCGCCGGCGAAGGTGAACATGCCGACGCCGGGCATCAGATAGACCACGGCATTAGGGTCGCGGATGGCGGGCGAATCCGAATGCTTGCAGGCGTCGTAATAAGCCTGGTAGCCGACGCGGTATTCGGCAATGTCGTCGGCCAGCCTTGCGATGACGGCGTCGATATCGGGCTTTGCCGGATCGAACTCGATCACCAGCGGCCGGATCTTGGTGCGCAGGAAGTGGTCGGGGCAGGACGTGCCGAGCGCCGCCAGCGGACGCAAATCCCTCGAATTGACGAATTCGAGCACGGCCGGCTGGTCGTCGAAATGCCCGAGCTTGTGGCTCTTTTCGGAAATCAGGCCGCGGATCCTCGGCATCAATCTGGCCGCGATGGCGCGGCGCGCGGGGGCGTCGAGCGCCTTCACCGCCTCGCCGCCGAAGATAGCCACGCCTTCCGACCGGCGCTCGAACCAGTCGATCGCCTGGTTGATCACCGAGATGGTGGTCCCGTAGCATTCCTTGGGCGTGTCGCCCCAGGTGAACAGGCCGTGGCTTTCCAGCACGACGCCCTTGGCCGCGGGGTTGTCGATGCAGAATTTCTCCAGCCAAAGGCCAAGCTCGAAGCCAGGCCGCTTCCACGGCAGCCAGCCGATCGCGTCGCCGAAGATTTCCTTGGTGATCGCCTTTGAATCCTTGGCGGCGGCGATCGCGATGATGGCATCGGGATGCATGTGATCGACGCAGGCCTTCGGCACATAGGCGTGCAGCGGCGTGTCGATCGAGGCCGCGCGCGGATTGAGGTTGAAGGTGCAGTGGGGCAGATACTCCACCATCTCGTCCTCATGCTCGACGCCGCGATAAAGACCTTTGAGCGCGCGCAGCTTGTCCATGTAGAGGGTAGCGAAGCCGTCAAGCTTGATCGAAGCGCTGTCGCCGCCCGACCCCTTGACCCACAGCACTTCCACCTCCTCGCCGGTCAGCGGGTCCTTCTGCCAGACCTTGGACGAGGTGTTGCCGCCGCCATAATTGGTGACGCGCTTGTCGGATCCGAGTGTGTTCGAGCGATAGACCAGGAGCTCGGGACCGCTCATCCCTTCGGCTTTCGCATCGTCCCACAGATTGGCGAGGCGCGAGCCGGAGCGCTTGTCGAGCATGGATATCCTCCCTTGGAGCGCGAACGCCGCGCCCCTCATTTCTCGCCCGGGAATGTCTACGCAAGCGCCGCGCTTGTCAATCACAAACGGTCAATATCAATCATATTGCACTGCACAATGAAAATATATGATCGGAAATGATTGACACTGCGCGTTTTCTAAGGCCTGATGCTTTGGCAGGGAGGAACCATGCACGAGAAAGAGCGCCACAGGATCATTCTGTCCGCCGTCCAGGAAAAGCCTGTGGTGACGGTGCAGGAGATGGTCGAGCTGACCGATTCCTCCGAGGCGACGATCCGGCGCGATATCGCGGCGCTGCATGTCCAGAAGCGCCTGCGCCGGGTGCGCGGCGGCGCCGAGGCGATCTCGCCGCCGCAGTTCATCGGCCTTGCCGGCCGCCCCTTCTCCGTCAACGAGACTCTGAACGCCGCGCAGAAGCGGGTAATCGCGCGCGAAGCGGTGAACCTTTGCACGGATGGTGAGCCGATCATCATCAATGGCGGCACCACCACCTTCCAGATGGTGCATTTCCTGACCGGCCGCCGCATGCCGATCTTCACCAATTCCTTCCCGATCGCCGAGCATCTGCTCAAGCACTCCAAGAACACGGTGATGCTGTCGGGCGGCACGATCTACCGCGAGCAGAACATCATCCTGTCGCCCTTCGACAACGACGTGACGCGCAACTTCTATGCGCGCCGCATGTTCATGGGCGCGCAGGGGCTGGGGCCGCTCGGGCTGATGGAAGGCGACCCGCTGCTGATCCAGGCGGAGCAGAAATTGATCGACCAGGCCGACGAACTGGTGGTGCTGGTCGATTCCTCGAAATTCCGCATGCGCTCCAGCCTGATCCTGTGCGGGCTGTCGCGCATCGCGACCGTGATCACCGACGAGGGCATCGAGGACCGCGAGGCCAAGATGCTGGAAGACGCGGGCGTGGCGCTGATCGTCGCCCGCAAACAGTCAAGCGACAAGGAAGAATCTTCACTGCAGGCCTGAGGGAACTCACGCCCGCGGCGGCGATGGAATGCAACGCTCAAGGGAGGATGTTCGATGAGCTTATTGAAGAAACTGCTGGTCACGGCGGCCTTTTCCGCCGCCATGTTCGTGAATGCCGCCTATGCCGAGAACGTCAAGATCGCGCTGGTGGTGAAGTCGCTCGGCAACGGCTTCTTCGACGCCGCCAACAAGGGCGCCGAGGAAGCGGCCAAGGAGCTGGGCGATGTCGACGTCATCTATACCGGCCCGACCAAGGCTACCGCCGAAGCGCAGATCGAGGTGATCAATTCGCTCATCGCGCAAAAGGTCAACGCCATCGCCGTTTCGGCCAACGACGCCGATGCGCTTGTGCCGGTGCTGAAGAAGGCGATGGAGCGTGGCATCACGGTGATTTCGTGGGATTCCGGCGTCGCCAAGGAAGGCCGCCAGCTCCACCTCAACCCGTCCGACACCGGGCTGATCGGCGAGACCATCATCAAGCTTGCCGCCGACTACCTGCCGGAAGGCGGCGACGTCGCGATCCTCTCGGCGTCCTCGACGGCGACCAACCAGAACGCCTGGATCGAAGCGGCCAAGAAGGTGCTGCCGGAGAAGTTCCCGAAGATCAAGCTGGTCGCCACCGTCTATGGCGATGACGACTCGGCCAAGAGCACGGACGAGGCCAAGGGCCTGTTGAAGTCCTATCCGAACCTCAAGGCGATCATCGCGCCGACCACCGTCGGCGTCGTTGCCGCCGCGCAGGTCGTCACCGACGAGAACCTGATCGGCAAGGTCAATGTCACCGGGCTCGCGCTGCCGTCGGAGTTCAAGAAGTTCATCGACAACGGCGCCAGCCAGGCGGTCGCGCTGTGGAACCCGATCGACCTTGGCTACTCGGCGATCTACCTCGCTCATGACCTCGCCGTGAAGAAGGAAGAGGCCAAGCCCGGCGCCACGCTGTCGATCGGCCGCGTGGGCAAGGTGACGCTCGACGACACCAACTCGGCCGCGATGGCTCCGCCCTTCCAGTTCGACAAGACCAACATCGAGAAGTTCTCCAAGATCTACTGATCCTGGTCGACTCCAAGCTCATGCGGCGGGACAATTGTCCCGCCGCATCTTCAAACGGACCTTCTCAGGGCCTGATACGGATATGGACACGACAGCCCAGCGCAAAGCGGGAATTGAGCGGCCCGAGCCCTCTGGCTCTTCGCAAAGCGCCTCTCCCCGCCTGACGCTTTCAAGCATTTCCAAGAGTTTCCCGGGCGTCCGCGCCCTGCACAATGTCAGCCTCTCGCTTTACCCTGGACAGGTGACGGCGCTGATCGGCGAGAACGGCGCCGGCAAGTCGACGCTGGTCAAGATCATGACCGGCATCTACCAGCCCGATTCCGGCGAGATCGGCATCGACGGCGTGGCCACGGCGCTGCCCAGCGCGCATGCCGCGTTCGGCCACGGCATCACCGCCATCCACCAGGAAACCGTGCTGTTCGACGATCTCTCGGTCGCCGAGAACATCTTCCTTGGCCATGCGCCGCGCACCCGTTTCGGCACCATAGACTGGCGCACCATGCGCAAAGATGCCCGCGAGGTGCTGGAGACAATGCGCGCCGGCCATATCGACGCCGACGCAAGGCTGAAGGACCTCGGCATCGCCAACAAGCATCTGGTGGCGGTGGCGCGCGCGATGTCGATCGACGCGCGCATCGTCATCATGGACGAGCCGACAGCGGCGCTTTCGATGAAGGAGATCGAGGAGCTTTTCCTCTTGATCGAATTCCTGAAGAGCGAAGGCAAGGCGGTGCTCTTCATCAGCCACAAGTTCGACGAGATATACCGCATCGCCGACCGCTACACCGTCTTCCGCGACGGCGAAATGGTCGGCGAAGGGCTGCTCAAGGACACCGGTCAGAACGAGATCGTGCGCATGATGGTCGGCCGTAACGTCGACCATATCTTCCCGCGGCGCGACCCGAAGATCGGCGCGCCCGTGCTTTCCGTCTCCGGCCTGTCGCATCCTACCGAATTCGACGACATCGGCTTCGAATTGCGCAAGGGCGAGATCCTCGGCTTCTATGGCCTGGTCGGGGCGGGCCGCAGCGAGGTCATGCAGGCGATCGCCGGCATCACGCGCACCAGCCGAGGCGCCATCTCGCTCGACGGCCGGACGATCGCGCCGAGATCGGCGGCCGATTCGATCGAGGCCGGCATCGTCTATGTGCCGGAAGAACGCGGCAAGCAGGGCGTGGTGATCGGCATGCCGATCTTCCAGAATGTGTCGCTGCCGTCGCTTGCGCGCACCTCGAAATCCGGCGTGCTGAGGCTGGCGGAAGAATTCTCGCTCGCCCGCTCCTACACCGAGCGGCTCGACCTGCGCGCGTCCTCGCTCAGCCAGGACGTCGGCACGCTTTCCGGCGGCAATCAGCAGAAAGTGGTCATCGCCAAATGGCTGGCCACGACACCGAAGGTGATCATCCTCGACGAACCGACCAAGGGCATCGACATCGGCTCCAAGGCGGCCGTGCACGGCTTCATGGCCGAACTGGTCGAGCAAGGGCTTTCGGTTATCATGGTGTCGTCGGAGCTGCCGGAAATCCTCGGCATGTCGGACCGCGTCGTGGTCATGCGCGAAGGCCGCGTCGCGGCGACCTATGACAACGAAGGCCTAGACGCCGAGACGCTGGTTCGAACGGCGGCGGGAATCGCGGCATGAAGAGCTTCCTCAAATACCGCGAAATCTGGCTGCTCGCCGGCATCTTGGTGCTGATCGGCCTGATCTCGACACGCTTTCCCGGCTTCGCCGACCCCGCCAATCTGCGCCAGGTGTTCAACGACACCTCGATCCTGATGATCCTGGCGCTGGGACAGATGGTGGTGATCCTGACGCGTTCGATCGATCTGTCGATGGCGTCCAACCTGTGCTTCACCGGAATGGTGGTGGCGATGCTCAACGCCGCGCACCCGGGGATCCCGATCCCGGCGCTGATCGTCATCGCGCTCGCCGTCGGCCTGATGCTCGGCGCCATCAACGGCTTCCTGGTCTGGCGGTTGAACATTCCCTCGATCGTGGTGACGCTCGGCACGCTGACCATCTATCGCGGCGCCACCTTCGTCGTTTCCGGCGGCGCATGGGTCAATGCCGACCAGATGAGCCCCGACTTCATCAACTTCCAGCGCGCCGCGTTCCTCGGCCTGCCGGTGCTGTCCTGGATCGCCATCATCGTGATCGCGCTGTTCTTCCTGGTGATGACGCGAACGCAGATCGGCCGTTCGATCCACGCCATCGGCGTCAACCCGACCGCCTCGGTCTATGCCGGCATCGACGTCGGCCGCACCAAATTCATCGTCTTCTGCATTTCCGGCATGATCGGCGGGCTCGCCGGCTATCTGTGGATTTCGCGCTACGTGATCGCCTCGGTCGAGGTCGCCAACGGCTATGAGCTCAACATCATAGCCGCCTGCGTCATCGGCGGCATCTCGATCGCCGGCGGCATCGGCTCGGTCGGCGGCGCGGTGCTGGGCGCGCTGTTCCTCGGCATCATCTCCAACGCGCTGCCGGTCATCAACATCTCGCCCTTCTGGCAGATGGCGATCTCGGGCAGCGCCATCATCCTGGCCGTGGTGCTCAATGCGCGCGGCGAGCGCCGGCAGGGCCGTATCATCCTGAGAAAGGCGGAAGCGGCATGACCGACACCCCTGCCCTGCGCCGCATCCCCGACCGGCTCGACAAGCCGCTTTCCTCGGCGATCTTCTCCTGGGAAGCGCTGCTGGTCGTCATCGCGGTCCTCATCTTCGCGGTGAACAGTTTCGCTTCGCCCTATTTCCTCGATCCGTGGTCGCTGTCGGACCTGACCTTCAACTTTACGGAAAAAGGCCTGATCGCGCTTGCGATGGCGCTGCTGATCATCTCGGGCGAGATCGATCTGTCGGTCGCGGCGATCGTGGCTTTAGCCTCGACGATGATGGGCATGGCGGTGCAGGCCGGCGCCGGCACGCCGGTGCTGGTTCTGATCGGTATTGCGGTAGGGTTCGGCTGCGGCGCCTTCAACGGGCTGCTCGTCACCCGCCTCGGCCTGCCTTCGATCGTCGTCACAATCGGCACGATGAGCCTGTTCCGCGGCATCGCCTTCATCATCCTCGGCGACCAGGCCTACAAAGGCTATCCGCAAAGCTTCGCCTTCTTCGGCCAGGGTTACGTCTGGTGGGTGTTCTCGTTCGAGCTGGCGCTGTTCCTCGTCGCGGCGCTGATCTACTGGTTCGTGCTGCACCGCACGAGCTTCGGCCGGCGCGTCTTCGCCATCGGCAACAATCCGGTCGCCTGCCAGTTCTCCGGCGTGCGCGTTGCCCGCATCAAGTTCATCCTGTTCTGCCTGACCGGGCTGATGTCGGGCATTGCCTCGGTGCTCATCACCTCGCGGCTCGGCTCGACGCGGCCATCGATCGCGCAGGGCTATGAGCTGGAGGCCATCACCATGGTGGTGCTGGGGGGTGTGTCGATCCTGGGCGGCGCCGGCTCGATCCTCGGCGTCGTGCTCGCTGCCTTCATCATGGGACTGGTGACGTTCGGCCTCGGCCTGCTCAACGTGCCGGGCATCGTCATGTCGATCTTCATCGGCCTATTGCTGATCATCGTCATCGCGCTGCCGATCGTCTGGCGGCGGCTGCGCGAAGGGCGCTTCGCCTGATGGAGAAATACGCCTTCAAGATGAAGCTCAATTCCGGCATGAAGGCCGAGTACAAGCGCCGCCATGACGAGATCTGGCCTGAGCTGGTCTCGCTGCTGAAAGAGGCCGGCGTCTCCGACTATTCGATCCATCTCGACGAGGAGACCAGCATCCTGTTCGGCGTGCTGTGGCGGCGTGACGATCATGGCATGGCCGATCTGCCGAAGCACCGCGTGATGCAGCGCTGGTGGGCGCATATGGCCGACGTCATGGAGACCAGGTCCGACAACGAGCCGGTGGCGGTGCCGCTGGAAACGATGTTCCATATGGAATGAGGGTCCCTCGTACAATCGCCGTCATCGATATCGGCAAGACCAACGCCAAGGTGGCGCTGGTCGATCTCGGCACGCTGAGCGAGATTGCGCTGCGCCGCAAGGCGAACGAGCCGTTGCGGCAGGCACCCTACCCGCATCACGATGTCGAGGCGCTGTGGACGTTCATCCTTGACAGCCTTACCGACCTCAACCGCGAACGGCGGATCGATGCGATCTCGATCACCACGCATGGCGCGACCGGCGCGCTGGTCTATGGCTCGGGTGAACTGGCGCTGCCGGTGCTCGATTACGAATTCGACGGCCCCGACCAGCTTGCAGCCGACTATGACGCCGTGCGTCCGCCCTTTGCCGAGACCGGCACGCCTCGGCTGCCGATCGGCCTCAATCTCGGCGCGCAGTTCTTCTGGCTGCAGAAGCGCTTTCCAGCTGACTTCGCCAAGGCCGCCGCGATGCTGATGTATCCGCAATACTGGGCGCTGCGGCTGACCGGCGTGGCCGCCAACGAGGTGACGTCGCTCGGCTGCCATACCGATCTGTGGAATCCCTGGGCGCCCGACTATTCCTCGCTGGTCGACAAGATGGGCTGGCGCCGGCTGATGGCGCCGGTGCGGCCGGCAAAGGACCGGCTCGGACCTATCCTGCCGGAGCTGGCGCGACGGACGGGGCTGGATCCGCAAACCCCGGCTTTCTGCGGGCTGCACGATTCCAACGCCTCGCTGCTGCCGCACCTGTTGTCCGATCGACCGCCCTTCTCAGTCGTCTCGACCGGCACGTGGGTGGTGTCGATGGCGGTGGGCGGCCGGAAGGTCGAGCTCGACCCGGCGCGCGACACGCTGGTCAATGTCAATGCGCTCGGCGATCCGGTGCCGTCGGCGCGGTTCATGGGCGGACGCGAGTTCTCGCTGCTGACCGAGGGCCGGCCACAGGAATGGAGCGAAGGCGATGTTGTGGCCGTGCTGGGGCGCCAGGTCTTGCTGTTGCCTTCCACCCAACAGGGCTCCGGACCGTTCCCGAGCCGCGCCGCGCAATGGCTCAACGCCGAAACGTTAAGCCCCGGCCAGCGCTTCGCCGCCATCTCGTTCTACCTAGCGCTGGCGACCGCGACCTGTCTGGATTTGATCGGGGGTGACGGGTTGACGACCGTCGAGGGACCATTCGCGCAGAACCCGCTTTTCATCCGCATGCTGGCGGCGGCAACGGGAAGGCCTGTCGTAGCGTCGGAGACCTCCACCGGAACCAGCATCGGCGCGGCGCTGCTTGCATCGGATGGCGCTAATATCATGAGCAAAGGCGAACGAACGGAACCTTCAGCCGAGCCCGCTTGGGGCGAATACGCGTTGGCCTGGCAGCAGGCCGTGAAACTCTAAGCCGCTCGCGTCAGCGCGCCATCCCGTAAAGCAGGCCCAGCGGATCGATCTCAGGCTTGCGGCCGGCAACAAGGTCGGTCAGGAATTTGCCGGAGCCGCAGGCCATGGTCCAGCCAAGATGGCCATGGCCGGTGTCGAGATAGAGATTGCGGTATTTCGCCTGGCCGAAGACCGGCACTGAACTCGGCATCATCGGCCGCAGACCTGCCCACAGCACGGCCTTCTTCTCGTCGAAGGCGCCAGGGAAAAGATCCTTGCCGGTTTCCAGGATGGTCCTGAAATCGGCCGGCTTGAAGCTGCGGTCGAAACCGGTGAACTCGGCTGTCGAGGACATGCGCAGGCGATTGCCCAGCCTCGAATAGCCGATCAGCCGGTCCTCATCGGCGCCACCCATGGTAGGCCCCTTGCTCTCGTCCTCCAAGGGAATCGTCGCCGTATAGCCCTTCACCGGATAGACCGGCAGATCGACGCCGTAGCGGCGGCCGAGGAGACCGCTTTCAGGCCCCATCGATATGACGACGGCATCCCCCGCCACCGGCCCCGACGATGTCATGACGGCACGCACCCGATCGCCTTCGATGTCGAGACCCTGGATCGTCGTGCCGAACAGGAATTTGACGCCGAGCTTCTCGGCCCCAAAGGCGGCGAGCTGGTCTACGAATTGCTTTGAATCGCCGGTCTGGTCGATCGGCGAATAGATGCCGCCGGCGATCTTCTCCTTGACCCCGGCAAGGCCAGGCTCCAGCTCGATCAGGCGCTGGCGGTCGACGACCTCGATCGGCAGGCCTTGCTCGCCGAGATAGCGATAATTGTCGGTGCCGGTGTCGAGGCTCTTTTGCGAGCGAAAGAAATAGAGGATGCCCTTCTTGCGCTCGTCGTAATGGATGCCGGTCTCCTCGGAGAGTTGATTGATGCAGTCGCGCGAATAGAGCGCGAGCCTGAGCTTGACCTGCGTGTTAGCGCGCAGCCGCGCCACGGTGCATTCGCGCAGGAAACGCAGGCTCCAGGCATAGAAATACGGATCGAGGCGCAGCCTGACCTTGATGCCGAGGTCGTGGTTCCAGAGCGCTCGCAGGAAGGTTTTCAGGGCGGCGGGCGAAGCCCATGCGGTGGCATCCCCGGGCGACACCAGACCGGCATTCGACTGGCTGGTGCCGCGCGCAGCAGCCTCATGGCGCTCGATCACCGTAACCTCGTGACCATCCTTTGCCAGATAATACGCGGCCGCCGTGCCAACCGCGCCGGCGCCTAGAACCAGGACCTTCATGCCGCCCTCAAGGATCGTATCGGGCGGCGCGCTTCTGCGTACCGCTCCGGCTATCCCTTAACGCGTCTGCGGAGGCCGCACGAGCCCTTGGCCCAATAGGTCAGCTTCTCACGGAGTTCTTGCCCGTCAGGATGCGCTCCCAGGCCAGCGCGTCGTTGACGATCAGGTCCAGATCGTCGCGTTGCGGCGTCCAGCCTAACTCCTTGCGGGCAAGCTCGGAATTGGCGACCACGGCGGCGGCATCGCCCGGCCGGCGGTCGCCCATGCGCACGTCGAAATCATGGCCGAAGGCGCGGCGCACGCTATCGATTACTTGGAGCACGGAATAGCCATGGCTGTAGCCGCAATTGGCGACGAGGCTCGCGCCGCCACCACGCAGCCGCTGGAGCGCCAGCCGGTGCGCGGCGGCCAGATCGCTGACATGGATGTAATCGCGCATGCAAGTGCCGTCCGGCGTCGGATAATCGGTGCCGAAGACCTGCATGAACGGGCGCTTGCCGAGCGCGGTCTCGCAGGCGACCTTGATGAGATGCGTCGCGCCGGGCGTCGACTGACCGGTGCGGCCCTTGGGATCGGCGCCGGCAACATTGAAATAGCGCAGCGCCGTATAGCGGATGTCGTGAGCGAGGCCTGCGTCGCGCAGCATCCATTCGCTCATCAGCTTGGAAAGGCCGTAGGGCGATTCCGGGGCCAGGCGGGCATCCTCGCGCACCGGCTCCAGCCCGGCGCCGCCATAGACGGCGGCGGTGGAAGAGAAAATGAAATGCGGCACGCCCTCGCGCACGGCGGTTTCGATCAGCGTGCGGGTCTTGCAGGTGTTGTTCTCATAGTAGCCGAGCGGGTCGGAAACCGATTCCGGCACCACGATCGAGCCGGCGAAGTGGATGATGGCGTCGACCTTGTTTTCTCGGATTATCCGGGCGACCAGGTCGCGGTCGGCCACATCGCCGACGACGAGTTTCGCTTCGGGGGCCACCGCCCATTCGAAACCGGTGGAAAGCCGGTCGAGCACCACGACGCCCTCGCCGGCGTCCAGCAGCTCCCAGACCATGTGGCTGCCGATATAGCCGGCACCGCCCGTCACCAAAACCGTCATCATCTACCTCGCTGATCAAGATTTATCGGAAACTGTCTCAACAGCCCCCGCGCTGGAAACCCCGCCGCAAGCCTGTATTGTCCGATGCATGTCGCCCAAAACCGCTGCGCACTTCTGGGCGACAAACATTACCCTTCCAATGTTAATCCCGTAACAGTTCCTCCCGTCAGAGGCATCGTACTGAAACAGAACTGCTTCAAACAGCCGGGAATAGGCCACGATCCGGGATCGTTAGGAACAGGGCAAGGGCGTGGCATTTTGACCGGTTTGGTCCGGTGGACGAGGCATGGGGCAGTGACTATGATCCGCCGCAAAATTGGAAAGTCGACATGAATTACCAGCGGTTTTTCGAGGATGCGATCGACCAGCTGCACGCTGAGCGACGCTACCGCGTCTTCGCCGATCTCGAGCGCATTGTGGGCAAGTTCCCGCGCGCCATCTGGCGTTCCAACGGCCGCGCCCAGGAGATCACCGTATGGTGCTCCAACGACTATCTCGGCATGGGCCAGAACGAGGATGTGATCGCCGCCTTCCAGACCGCGGCCGGCAAGATGGGCTCGGGCGCCGGCGGCACCCGCAACATTTCCGGCACCTCCAACCCGCTGGTCGAGCTCGAGCAGGAACTCGCCGACCTGCATGACAAGGAAGCCGGGCTGGTCTTCACCTCCGGCTTCGTCTCCAACGAGGCCTCGATCTCGACCATTGCCCGGCTGCTGCCCAACTGCCTGGTGCTCTCCGACGAACTGAACCATGCCTCCATGATCGAGGGCGTGCGCCGGTCGGGCGCGGAAAAGAAGATCTTCCGCCACAACGATGTCGCGCATCTGGAGAGCCTGTTGCAGGCGGCGGGCCGCGAGCGCGCCAAGCTGATCGTGTTCGAGAGCGTCTATTCGATGGACGGCGACATCGCGCCGATCAGGCAGATCGTCGAGCTCGCCGAGCGCTACAACGCCATGACCTATATCGACGAGGTGCATGCGGTGGGCATGTACGGGCCGCGCGGCGGCGGCATCACCGAGCGCGAAGGCCTGGCCGACCGCATCGACATCATCCAGGGGACGCTGGCCAAGGCGTTCGGGACGCTGGGCGGCTACATCACCGGCACCAGTGCCGTGATCGACGCGGTGCGCTCCTACGCGCCGGGCTTCATCTTCACCACGGCGCTGCCGCCGGCGATCGCGGCCGCCACCACCGCCTCGATCCGTCACCTGAAGCGCTCGCAGGCCGAACGCGACGCGCAGCAGCGCCAGGCGGCGCGCACCAAGCAGGTGCTTGCCGCGGCCGGGCTGCCGGTGATGGAATCGGCCACCCACATCGTGCCGGTGCTGGTCGGCGATCCCGAGCTTTGCAAGATGGCCAGCGACCGGCTGCTCGGCGTGCACGGCATCTACATCCAGCCGATCAACTATCCCACGGTGCCGCGCGGCACCGAGCGGCTGCGCATCACGCCGACGCCGTTCCACTCCGACGCGCTGATCGCCGAATTGCAGGACGCACTGGTCGAGACCTGGGATGCGCTGGGCATCCCCTATGCCGGCTCCGGCCGACCCGCCGTCGCCAAGACCGATCGCATCATTCCACTGCTGGTGCCGAAGTCAGGTGGCTGAAGCCGCCTCGCTCACATCGTCTTCATCCATTTCGCCAGGCGATGCGCCGCTTCCTCGAGCTGATCGAGGCGGCGGTGGAAGCAAAGCCTGAGGAAGGCTTCGCCGCCGGGGCCGAAGGCGGTGCCGGGCGCCAGGCCGACATTGGCGTTGTCGACGATGTCGAAGGCGGCGGACCGGGAATCGGTGATGCCGTCGATCCTGAAGAACAGATAGAAAGCACCCTGCGGCACGGTGAACCGCGCCTTACCGGTTTCGCCCAGGATGCCGCAGACGAGATCGCGCGCGGCCCGCGCGCGCTCCACCTGTTCGGCGATGAAGCCGTCGCCTTCATCGAGGGCGGCGACAGCGCCGCGCTGCATGAACTGGGCGACGCCCGAGGTCGAGTACTGGATCAGGTTCTCGAACACCTGCTGCAGGGACGGGTGCGCCTTGATCCAGCCCACGCGCCAGCCGGTCATTGCCCAGTTCTTGGAAAAGCTGTTGACGAAGAGGATGCGGTCTTCGGGCGTGGCGACGTCGAGGAAGGACGGCGCGCGGCCATGGCCATAGTGGAACAGCGAATAGATCTCGTCGGCGATGATCCAAAGGCCCTTTGCGCGGGCAAGATCGAGGATTGCTTGGAGCGTCTGCCTATCGGCGGTCCAACCGGTCGGGTTGGACGGCGTGTTGATGAACAACAGTTTGGTGCGCGGCGTGACAGCGGAGGCGATCTTTTCGACATCGCAGGACCAGCCATTGCCGGACTCGTCGAGCGTGACCGGCACCGGCACGGCGCCCGCCACGCCGGCAGCCGCGGCGAAATTCGGCCAGGCCGGCGATAGGTAGATCACCTCGTCGCCGCTTCCCGCGATGGCATCGATGGCCAGCTGGATCGCATGCATGCCGGATGCGGTGACGATGAACTCTTCCTCCGCGAAGGTCTTGCCGAAATGCCTGGCATAGTAGCGGGCGAGCGCCTGCCTGAGCGGGGGAATGCCCTTCTGCCACGTGTAGAAAGTCTCGCCATCGGCCAATCCTCTGGCGGCGGCATCGCTGATGAAGGATGGCGTCGGCAGATCGCCTTCTCCGGCCCAGAGCGGGATCAGGCCTTCGCGCAAGCGGCCGTGGTTGATGACGGCGACGATGCCGCTTTCCGGCGCGGCGCGCGCTTCCGCGCGCAGGGTATCGATCAAGGTCATGGCAAATCCGTTCCTGTCCCGGCAGCGCTCATAGCAGATAGGGAAACAGAAAACCCCGGCCGCAAGCGGCCGGGGTTTTGGTCCAGAATGCTTGCGGCTGCGTTATTTCTTGGCGAGAAGATCGCGGATCTCGGTCAGGAGCTGCACGTCGGCCGGCGGCGGGGCCGCTGCGGCGGCGGGCTTCTCGCGCTCCAGCCGCTTGCGCAAGTTGTTCACCGCCTTGACCATCAGGAAGATGATGAAGGCCATGATCAGAAAATTGATGACCTGGGTGATGAAGCTGCCATAGGCGAATACCGCGCCCTGTTTACGGGCATCCACCAGGTTGGTGGCCGTCACGTTATGCGACAAGCCTATGAAGTAGTTGGAGAAATCGACGCCTCCGAGCGCGCCGATGAACGGCATGATGATATCGTCGACCAGCGAGGTGACGATCTTGCCGAAGGCAGCGCCGATGATGACGCCTACGGCAAGGTCCATAACGTTGCCCTTGGAAATGAATTCCTGGAATTCTTTCAGCATTCGTCCCTCCTGCCGTAGCGGGCCGAGCTGCCGCCGCACCAATATCCGTGGGCATCGACCCCGCGTCCACAATAACAAAAACCCCCGGCTGCAAAACCGGAAAAACAGCGAAGGCACCGGTTTATGTTACGCATCGTCATCAGTATATGCGCCGAAAGCCGCGATGGACTTGAGGACCGAGCTGTGATTGCGTCAAATCGGGCGAGCGCCCTATCGGGATGCTCGACCGATTTGCGTAGTTGTGCTCACGCAATTCCGGACGCAAACCCCATCTGGTAGTTTTCCTGGAATTGCCTGGGCGGGCCGGATGGGAGACCGGCCAGGGAGGAAGCACGGGCCGTGCAAGGCTGGTTCGTCGTCATCATTGCGATCGCCTATGTGACGCTGCTTTTCGCCATTGCCAGCGTCGGCGACCGGCGTGCCGCCGCCACCACCGGGCTTGGGCGGGCGCGGCCGTTTATCTACGCGCTCAGCCTGGCCATCTACTGCACCTCCTGGACCTTCTTTGGCTCGGTCGGCCTTTCGTCCGAGCGCGGCCTCGAATTCCTCGGCATCTACACCGGTCCGGTGCTGGTTTTCGTGTTCGGCTTCCCGCTGCTCAACCGCCTGGTCCGACTGGCGAAGAGCGAGAAAATCACCTCGATCGCCGACTTCCTCGGCGCCCGCTACGGCAAGAGCTTCACCGTTGCGGCGATCGCGACGTTGATCGCCACGATCGGCGCCGTGCCCTATATCGCGCTGCAGCTCAAGGCGATCTCGGGCTCGGTAAGCCTGATGATCGAACACTATACCGGCTCGCCGCCCTCTTTCGATCCATTCGTCAGCGATATCTCGCTGGTGGTTGCGATGCTTCTGGCGCTCTTCGCGGTGCTGTTCGGCACCCGCCACGCCGACGCCACGGAACATCAGGACGGGCTGGTTCTGGCGGTGGCGGTCGAGACCGTAGTGAAGCTCGCCGCCTTTCTCGCCATCGGCCTGATGGTGTTGTTCCTGATCTTCGGCGGCCCCGCCGACATGTTCGCCAAGCTCGCCGCCAACAGCCAGGTGCGCCAGGCGATGAGCTACAACACCTCCCTCGCCACCTGGCTGGTGCTGACCGGCTTGAGCGGCTTTGCCATTCTTATGCTGCCGCGGCAATTCTTCGTAACCATCGTCGAGAACCGCAGCGAGGCGGAACTGCGCACGGCGACCTGGCTGTTTCCGCTCTACCTCGTGACGATCAACCTCTTCGTGCTGCCGATCGCCTTTGCCGGCCTGTCGCTGGTCGGCGCCAAGACCAGCAGCGACCTCTATGTGCTGTCGCTGCCGCTGCTCGGCGGCCATGACGTGCTCGCCATGACCGCTTTCGTCGGCGGCCTGTCGGCGGCGACCGCCATGGTGATCGTCGAGAGCGTTGCGCTGTCGATCATGATTTCCAACGATCTCATCATTCCGCTGTTCGTGCGCCGCGTGCTCAAGACCAGCACTTCGGAGAACGAGGACTGGTCGACGCTGATCCTCAACGTGCGCCGCGCGTCCATCTTCATCCTGCTGTTCATAGCGTTCCTCTACTACCGCGAGAGCACCAACAGCGCGCGGCTTTCCTCGATCGGGCTGATGTCGTTCGCAGCCATCGCGCAATTCGCGCCGGCTCTGATTGGCGGCCTGATCTGGCGCCGCGCCAACGGCCGGGGCGCCGCGCTCGGCATGATCGCCGGCATCGCCGTCTGGGGCTACACGCTTCTGCTGCCCTCGCTCGCCGGTCCCGACTCCGACATCGTCGTTTATGGCCTGTTCGGCTTCGAGGCGCTGAGGCCGCAAGCGCTGTTCGGCACGGTCGGCGAGCCGCTGAACCACGGCGTGCTGTGGAGCCTGTCGGTCAATGCCCTGTTCTTCGTGCTGGGATCGCTGTCGCGCGCGTCCGTCCCCCTGGAGCGCATCCAGGCGGCAATCTTCGTGCCACGCGAGGCGAGCCCCATGCCCAGCCTGCGCCGCTTTCGCACCGCCGTCACCGTCAACGACCTCAAGGACACGATTTCGCGCTATCTCGGTGTCGAACGCACGGAGCGCTCCTTCCAGTCCTTCGAGAAGAACGCGAATGTTTCGCTCCACGGCAAGGAGCAGGCGAGCATGGATGTCATCCGCTTCTCTGAGCAATTGCTTGCAAGCGCCGTCGGCTCGTCCTCGGCGCGGCTCATCCTCTCGCTGCTCTTCCGCCGCAACGACCGGGATTCAAAAGATGCCTTCAGGCTGCTCGACGACGCCACCGAGGCGCTGCAGCATAATCGCGACCTGCTCCAGATCGCGCTCGACCAGATGGAACAAGGCATCACCGTCTTCGATCGCGATTTCCGGCTGATTTGCTGGAACCGGCAATACAGGGCGTTGTTCGACCTGCCGGACGAGATGGGCCAGGTCGGCGTGTCGCTCGACCGGATCCTGCGTCATCTGGCCGACCGCGGCGATATTCCGGCCGACCAGCGGGTGACCATGCTGAACCGGCTGACCAGCTTCGCCGGGCCATGGCAGATGGAGCTGAAGACCAGCGGACGCATCCTGGAACTGCGCTCCAACCCGATGCCGGACGGCGGCATCGTCGCCACCTATGCCGACATTTCCGGCCGCGTCGAGCAGGACCTGGCACTGAAGCGGGCCAATGAATCACTGGAGCAGCGGGTCAAGACCCGGACGATCGAGCTCACCCGCGTCAACGAGGAACTGGCGCAGGCGCAGATGCTGGCCGAGGAGGCGAACCTCGGCAAGACGCGCTTCCTCGCCGCCGCCGGCCACGACATCCTGCAGCCGCTCAACGCCGCCCGGCTCTATTGCTCGTCACTGATCGAGAAAGCCGGCAAAGGACCGGCCGGCAAGGCGGCCGTCAACATCGAGTCCTCGCTGGAATCGGTCGAAACCATCCTCGGCGCGGTCCTCGACATCTCGCGGCTCGACGCCGGCGCAATGAAGCCGGAAGACACCGCCTTCAGCCTCGGGGGACTGCTCAGCCAGATCGGCAATGATTTCCGCCCTTTGGCCGCCGAAAAGAAGCTCGAGTTCAAGATCATACCGTCCTCGCTCGGCGTCATGACCGATCGCAACCTGCTGCGCCGCCTGATCCAGAACCTGGTGTCGAACGCCATCAAATACACGCGCAAGGGTCGCGTCCTGGTGGGTGTGCGACGGCGCGGCGAGCTGGCGGAGATCCAGGTGATCGACACCGGCATCGGCATCGCCGGCGACAAGCTCAACACCGTCTTCCATGAATTCACCCGCCTGGACGAAGGCGCCCGCGAGGCGGAGGGCCTAGGCCTCGGCCTCTCCATCGTCGACCGCATAGCCCGGGTTCTGAGGCTTGAGATTCGCATCTATTCCAACCCGGGCAAGGGCACGCGCTTTTCCGTCATCCTGCCGGTCGCGGAGGTCGCGGCGCCGCCGCGCGAGACCGGCAAGGCGCCGGCCCGCGCCGCCTCGTCGCTCGCCGGGCTCAACGTGCTCTGCATCGACAATGACGCGCGCATCCTCGACGGAATGCGGCTGCTGCTGGAAGGCTGGGGCTGTCATGTCGAGACGGCTTCGGGATCAGGCGATCTTCCGAGGCCAGGCGCGCCAAAGCCGGACCTTGTGCTGGCCGACTATCATCTCGACGGCGGCACCGGGCTCGACGCGATTGGCGCGTTGCGCGCCGCCTACGGACAGGACCTGCCCTGCGTGCTGGTCACCGCAGACCGCTCCACCGAAGTTCGCGCGGCGGCAAGCCGGCTCGACGTTCCGGTCATAAACAAGCCGCTGAAGCCCGCGGTGCTGCGCTCGATGATGGCAAGGGTCAGACCGCTGGCGCCGGCGGCGGAATAGTGGCAGGGGCAGCTCAGCCAACCGGCTGCAGCGGGTCATTGCCGATCTTGGAGAGCTGGATCACCGCCTGAGTGCGGCTGTCGACGCCGAGCTTCTGCAGTATGGCCGAAACATGCGCCTTGATGGTCGCCTCGGAGACGCCGAGCTCATAGGCTATCTGCTTGTTGAGCAGGCCCTCCGCCAGCATGCCGAGCACGCGTGTCTGCTGCGGCGTCAAAGCCTGCAGGCGCTTGATCAGGTCGGAGATTTCCGGGTCGCGCTCGACGCCGAGCTCGATATCGGGGGGCGCCGCGATATCGCCGGCAAGCACGGCCTGCACGGCGGCGCGGATTTCCTCCATGCTGGCCGATTTGGAGATGAAGCCGGACGCGCCAAGATCGAGCGCGCGGCGGATAGTGACGGGATCGTCATGCGCCGACACCACCACCAGCGGCACCGCCGGATTGATGCCGCGCAGCGAGATCAGGCCCGAGAGCCCGCTGGCGCCAGGCATCGACAAGTCGAGCAGCACCATATCGACATCCTCATTGGCCAGCACCAGCGCCTTGGCGCTATCGAAATCCCCGGCCTCGTGGATCGCGGCGACGTCGCCGATGCCGGCCAGCGCCTCCTTGAGGGCACCGCGAAAAAGCGGATGATCGTCGGCAATGACGAAAGTGTGGCCCAACGGCAAATGTCCCTCCCCCGATCCCACCGGATTTTCTGCTTCTTGCGGGGATCGGAATGATTATGCGGCGGCGCGGCGCGTTTTCAAGCGGCAAAGGCCGTCGGCGCGTTTTTCCCGGGGCGGCCCGGACGTTGTCTGCGCAATTCCGGACGGAAAATCGCTGTGCGCTGCTCCTGCGCCAGTATCGGGAATGCTGTCCGCATCCGTTCGCCAGGGGCGAGCATTTCGTCCTTTACGCCATCCTTGATTTCATCGTCGGTGCTGGAACCGATCTAGGTCGAGGTCGAGGCGGTCGAGGACAAGGCGCTGTTTGAGGCCCGGTTCACGGTGATCGCGCTGACCTGCGGGTTTCTGTACTGGCGGTTCAAGAAGAACGGATGGCTCTGAATAAAGGATTAAGGCAGTAAGTGAGGAATAGCGAAAAAGCAGCGCTCTCAGGCGCAGTCTCTAACCTATTCCCTTACTGCCTTACTACTCAAAATGCGCCTTACCTTGCCCTGCGCCGCTCCGCGGCCGGTTGGAACGCGACGCGGGCGTGATACTTGCAGTAAGGCCCGGTCTCGGCGGCATCGTTGCCGCAGAAGCTGAAGTCTTCCGAGAGCGGATCGCCGTTCGGCCATTTGCAGGTGCGTTCGGTCAGCTCGACGAGTTGCAGATGCCGTGAGATCGGCACCACCACGTTCTCGACCGGGCGGATATAGTGGCGCGCCACCGGCTCGGCGTCGAACTGCACCTGCAGCGCGGTGGCGCCGATGGTGGTGGTCACGTGACGCGCGGTTGTTGCGGCGCGGGTCACCGACTTCTGCATCGAGGCGCCTTGCGTCACCTTCTTCTGTCGCGCCGGGGCAGCTGTTGCGCGGCCGCGGCCTGACAGCTTCAGGCGATGGACCTTGCCGATGACGGCATTGCGGCTCACTCCGCCAAGCTGAGCGGCGATCTGGCTGGCGCTCAGGCCCTCCGACCACAATTTTCTGAGAAGTTCTACCCGCTCATCAGTCCAATTCATGGGGCCGCGCTCCTGCTGAGGCGTGCGGTAGTCAGAATCCGTTCCCGACCCGGCTCTCGCCGGGCAAACGACACCACATATATCGGGTGATTTAGATCCGCCGCACGAAATCTAGTTATTTCTCGACTACAAATACCTTATGCGCTGACTCGGTGACAAGAGTCCCCAGGGCAACACGATTCGGTTTTTTCGGTTTTCCCCAACTTGCCGGTGCTGCTCATGAGCCGGCGTGGCGTCGGAGGCATGCCACGCGCTTCTGCGTGACGTTTTCGTTGACTTCATGGCCGAAAAACATGATAAGCCGCAAAGGCCGCCGCATTGGCGGCTTTTTTGATTTCCGGTTCCGGAGACGCATATAATGAGCGGTTCGGCGCTTTTCGAGACCTTTGCTCGCGCACCCCTGGCTTTTGACCGTGGTGAGGGGACCTGGCTGGTCACCGACAGGGGCGAGCGATATCTCGACTTCGCGGGCGGCATAGCGGTGAACTCACTCGGCCACAGCCATCCGCATCTTGTCGCGGCGCTCACCGAGCAGGCAGCCAAGCTCTGGCATGTCTCCAACCTCTATGAGATCCCGGAACAGCGCCGGCTGGGCGAGCGGCTGGTCGAGGCGACCTTTGCCGACAAGGTGTTCTTCACCAATTCCGGCGCCGAGGCGCTGGAATGCGCGATCAAGACGGCCAGGCGATATCATTTCGTCAAGGGCCATCCCGAGCGTTTCCGCATCATCACCTTCGAGGGCGCCTTCCATGGCCGCACGCTGGCGACGATCGCCGCCGGCGGCCAGTACAAATATCTCGAAGGCTTCGGGCCCAAGGTCGAGGGTTTCGACCAAGTGGCCTTCGATGACATCGACGCCGCCGAAAAGGCGATCACGCCTGAGACCGCGGCGATCCTGATCGAGCCGGTGCAGGGCGAGGGAGGCATCCGCCCGGTGCCAACGCAATCGCTCAAGCGCCTGCGGCAGCTTTGCGACCAGCACGGCCTGCTTTTGATCTTCGACGAGGTCCAGTGCGGCATCGGCCGCACCGGTAAGCTGTTCGCGCACGAATGGGCCGGCGTCACGCCCGACCTGATGGCGATCGCCAAGGGCATCGGCGGTGGCTTCCCGATGGGCGCTTGCCTCGCCACGGATGAGGCGGCGACCGGCATGACCGCCGGCGTGCACGGCACCACATTCGGCGGCAATCCGCTTGCGATGGCGGTCGGCAATGCCGTGCTCGACGTGGTGCTGGCCGACGGCTTCCTCGAAGACGTGCAGCACAAGGCGCTGTTGTTGAAACAGGGCCTTGCGGCCGTCGCGGACGAGTTTCCCGATGTCATTGAAGACATAAGGGGTATCGGCCTGATGCTCGGCCTGAAATGCGCCATGCCGAACACCAAGGTGAACATGGCGTTTCGCGACCAGCACCTGCTTGCCGTGCCGGCGGGCGACAACGTCATCCGTCTCCTGCCGCCGCTCACCGTCACCGACGAGGAGATCGGCGAGGCGCTGAAGCGCATCCGTAGCGGCGCCAAGGGCCTGACCGACGCGATAGCGGCCGAAGCCGCGAAATAGTTTCTGGAAACCTGCCGATGAGTGTCCGCCACTTCACCGACCTGTCCGCCGTTTCCGCGGGCGACCTGCGCATCATGCTGGACGACGCGATGGCGCGAAAGACCAGGCTCAAGGCCGGCGAGCGTTCCAAACCGCTCGATGGCAAGGTGCTGGCCATGATCTTCGACAAGCCGTCGACGCGCACCCGCGTGTCCTTCGATGTCGGGATGCGCCAGCTCGGCGGCGAGACGGTCGTGCTGACCGGCACCGAGATGCAGCTCGGACGTTCCGAAACCATCGCCGACACGGCAAAAGTGCTGTCGCGCTATGTCGACGCCATCATGATCCGCACCACCTCGCATGACCGGCTGATCGAGCTGACGGAGAATGCAACGGTTCCTGTCATCAACGGGCTGACCGACGACACGCATCCCTGCCAGATCATGGCCGACATCATGACCTTCGAGGAGCATCGCGGCCCGGTGGCCGGCAAGACCTTTGCCTGGACCGGCGACGGCAACAATGTGCTGCACTCGCTCCTGGAAGCCTCGGCGCGGTTCCGTTTCAACGTCAATGTCGCGGTGCCGGAGGGCAGCGAGCCCTTCGAGAAATATGTCGACTGGTCGAAGGCCAATGGCGGGAAGGTCAGGTTCGCGCGTTCCGCTGAGGAAGCGGTCGACCAGGCCGATTGCGTGGTCACCGACAGCTGGGTCTCTATGGGCCAGGAGCACCGCGCCCGCGGTCACAACGTCTTCCTGCCCTATCAGGTCAACGCTGCGCTTATGGCCAAGGCCAAGTCCGACGCCTTGTTTATGCACTGCCTGCCGGCGCATCGCGGCGAGGAAGTCACCGACGAAGTAATCGACGGGCCGCATTCGGTGGTCTTCGACGAGGCCGAGAACCGGCTGCACGCCCAGAAGGCTGTGCTGGCCTGGTGCCTGGGCGCTTGATCCGACACGACTGGCGCCGACTGGTACCGGGGAGTGTCGACTTGATCCGGGGATATGTGATGCCTATTTGCGGGCCATCACGTAAATTGAACGCGCTTGGACGCATGCGGCTCATCGGGTTGCATGGCTGCGCCCCGGAGTTTTGTCATGTTGGAAACCCAGACCTTGGCTGAGCATAAACCCCAACTCGGTGAATTCGGCTTCGCCGGCGACGATCATGTCGTGCCTTACGAGGTAGCGCCGCTCGATGTGCGCGGCCGCACCGTGCAGCTCGGGACGATGCTCGACGCTATTTTGAGCCGCCACAATTATCCCGAGCCCGTCGCCCGCCTGCTGGCGGAAGCCTGCGTGCTCACCGTCCTGCTCGGCACCTCGCTGAAGTTCGAAGGCAAGTTCATCCTGCAGACCCGCACCGATGGCCCGGTCGACATGCTGGTGGCTGATTTCACGACACCGCATGCATTGCGCGCCTATGCGCGCTTCGATGCCGACCGGCTGCAGGCCCTGATCGACGCCAGCGAGACCTCGCAGCAGGCGCTGCTCGGCAACGGTGTGCTGGCCTTGACCATCGACCAGGGCGCACACACGCAGCGCTATCAGGGCATCGTCCAGCTCGACGGCACTTCCCTGGAGGATGCCGCTCGCACCTATTTCCGCCAATCGGAGCAGATCCCGACGGATATCAGGATGTCGGTCGCCAAGCTGGTCACGCCAGGTCCAGGCGGAGCGCGTGAGCAATGGCGGGCCGGCGGCATCCTGGCGCAGTTCCTGCCGCAGGCGCCGGAGCGCATGCGCATTCCCGATATTTCTGGGGGTGACGGCGACGACCGCGAGGTGACCGACCAGCCGGCCGACAATTCCTGGCAGGAATTGCTGGCGCTGCTCGGCACGATCGAGCAGACGGAACTGATCGATCCGACTGTGGGCGCCGAGCGGCTGCTTTACCGGCTCTTCCACGAGCACGGCGTGCGCGTCTTCCGCGGCGTGCCGGTCGACGACCGGTGCTCCTGCTCGCGCGAGAAGATCCGCGGCATCCTCGAGGGCTTTTCGGCCGAGGAGATCAAGGAGTCGACAGAGGAGGGTGGCATCCATGTCGCCTGCGAGTTCTGCTCGACGCAATACGACTTCGACCCGGCCGAGTTCGTGAATTGAGAAGGTCCCCTTCCTCTCCCCCGCTTTGAGGGGGAGAGGAACTCGAGTTCTTAATTCGAGGAACTCGAGTTCTTAATTCACCGTCCGCCTTGTCCCCGGCATGTCGAGCGAGAAGGCTGGAATGGCGATATCGAAGGTCTCGCCGCGGCCGTTGCGCATCGTGTAATGGCCGACCATGATGCCCGAGGATGTCGAGAGCGGGCAGCCTGATGTGTATTGATAGCTATCCCCGGGGTTGAGCTCCGGCTGGTCGCCGACGACGCCGGCGCCGCGCACCTCCTCGACACGGCCCTGGCCGTCGGTAATGTGCCAGTAGCGCGACAAAAGCTGGACGAACTCGTCGGAGCGGTTGTCGATCGTCACCTGATAGCCCCAGACGTAGCGGTTCTCGGAGGGGTCGGACTCTATCCTCCAGATAGAACGGCCTGACCAGCACTTCGATGTTGCGCGTCACTGCGCGATACATGGGCTACTCCGGTTGCCGCCGCGTGGAATATGCGCGGCGCTTCGCTGTTATCACGCGAGGCGCCGGTCATACCGCCAGCCTTTGCCGCACGTGCCGAAAAACAATGTCATTTAAGTGACACACGACAATGTTGGTGTGCACAGGCCATGCCGGGCGACTCGGGCGCTCCGTCGACTGATCAAACGGCCGCGTTCGGCCCAGAGCATCCAGGAAAAGTGTAAACGGTTTTCCGTCCGCAATTGCGTGAAAACAAAGAGATAGAGTGGTTCGCCGTTTCGCCGAAACGGTGAAACTCTCTGCCGGGAGTGACCATATCTCAATGGAACTGACTATCGCAGCCGCCTTGGGTTCGTCAGCCCTTCTTCTCGCCAATCTCGCCAGCATCCTGCTCGCCTCGTCGCGGCTTAAGAAGCGGCGTGTCGTTGCGCCCCCCTCCGGCCTGCGGCCGCCGGTTTCGATCATCGTGCCGTCGCGCGGCGTCGAGCCGTTCACGGAAGAGACGCTGCGGCGCGCCTTCTCGCTCGATTGGCCGCGCTATGAACTGATCTTTTGCGTTGCGCATGCCGAAGACCCGGTGGCGAAGCTCATCGATACGGCGATCGCGCTCAACCCCAAGGTTCCGGCGCGGCTTCTGGTCGGCGACGATCGCATCAGCGCCAATCCCAAGCTCAACAATTGCGTCAAGGGATGGCAGGCGGCGCGCTACGATTGGGCGATCCTCGCCGATTCCAACGTGCTGATGCCGGCGAACTACGTCCAGCAGATGATGGCGGCATGGCGCCCGGATACCGGCCTCGTCTGCTCGACGCCGATCGGCTCTCGGCCGGACGGTTTCTGGGCCGAGGTCGAATGTGCCTTCCTCAACACGCTGCAGGCGCGCTGGCAGTATGCCGGCGAGGCCCTCGGCCTCGGTTTCGCCCAGGGCAAGAGCATGTTGTGGAACAAGCCGATGCTGGATGCCAATGGCGGCATCCATGCCTTGGCCGCCGAGATCGCCGAGGATGCGGCGGCGACCAAGCTGGTCAACGGACTCGGTCTCAAGGTCAATCTCGTCGCCTCGCCGTTCGAGCAGCCGCTCGGCCAGCGCCGGCTCGGTGAGATCTGGTCGCGCCAGGCGCGCTGGGCAAGGCTGCGCCGCGTCACCTTCCCGCTGTTCTTCGCACCGGAGATCCTGACCGGCGCGGCATTGCCGCTGCTGCTTGGCCTGGTCGCGGCGGCGAGCGCCGGTGTCAGCCTGCCCACGGCGGCGCTCTGCGTGCTGGTCGTCGCCTATCTGCCGGAATGCCTGCTCGCCTGGGCAAAAGGCTGGTATCTGTCGCCGCTCAGCGTGACCGCGATGATCGTGCGCGACGTCATGCTGCCCGCCATCTGGGTGCGGGGATGGCTGGGAGGCGCGGTCGATTGGCGCGGCAATGCCATGACCATCCGCACCAAGGCGATGACCGAGCTGGAAGAAGGCGCCTGAACGGCACCCACGCTGTCCCTTCCTTGTGGCGTCCGCTATCTCGCCGCCTTCAGCGCCTGTTCGACGTCCTCCAGCAGATCGTCCGTGTCCTCAAGGCCGACGGAGAGCCTGAGCGTGCCGGGCCCGATGCCAAGCTCTGCCCGCGCCTCGTCGCTCAGGTTCTTGTGCGTCGTCGTCGCCGGATGGGTGATCAGGCTCTTGGCGTCGCCGAGATTGTTTGAGATCAGCACGATATCGAGCGCGTTCTGGAAGGCGAATGCCGCCTGCTTGCCGCCCTTCACCTCGAGGCAGATCAGCGTCGAGCCCCCGGACATCTGCTTCTTGACGATATCGGCCTGCGGGTGGTCGGCGCGGCCAGGATAGATGACGCGGGCGATCTCCGGCCTGCCGGCCAGCAAATCGGCGATCTTGCCGGCGCTCTCGGTCTGCTGGCGCACGCGCAGCGGCAGCGTTTCCAGGCCCTTCAACATCGTCCAGGCATTGAAGGGCGACAGGCTCGGCCCGGTGTGGCGGAAATAGTCGTGCAGGTTCTCGTCGATCCATTTCTTGTCGGAGAGGATGACGCCGCCGAGGCAGCGGCCCTGGCCGTCTATGTGCTTGGTTGCCGAATAGACGACGATATGGGCGCCGAGTTGCAAGGGCTTCTGTTGCAGCGGCGTGGCGAAGACGTTGTCGACGATCACGCGCGCCCCGATCGAATTGGCGAGCCTGGCGACCGCGGCGATGTCGACCACCTCCAGCGTCGGGTTGGTCGGGCTTTCCAGGAAGAACAGCTTGGTGTTCGGCCTGACCGCCCTCTCCCAGTTTGCAATGTCTCGCCCGTCCACCAGCGTCGCCTGGATGCCGTAGCGCGGCGCCAGCGTCTCGACAATCCACCGGCAGGAGCCGAACAGGGCGCGCGCGGCGACGATATGGTCGCCGGCCTTGACGCTGCAGAGCAATGCGGCGGAAACGGCGGCCATGCCGGAGGCCGTGGCGCGGGCATCCTCGGCGCCCTCCAGCGCGCACATGCGCTTTTCGAACATGTCGACGGTCGGATTGGCGTAGCGCGAATAGATGAAGCCGGGCTCCTCGCCCTTGAAGCGGGCCTCCGCGGCCTGCGCCGTCTCGTAGACATAGCCCTGCGTGAGGTACATCGCCTCGGCCGTCTCGCCAAATTGGGAACGCAGCGTTCCGCTGTGCACGAGTGCCGTCTGAGGTTTCCAGTTGCGCTTCTTGATGCTCATAGCCCTGCTTCCAGACACAAAAAAACCGGCCGCGAAGTCGCAACCGGTCCATATAGCCTTGCGGCTCGACGGTCCTTTAGCGACTTGTTTAACGTGGCTGCAAGCCGACCGGCCAAATCACCACGGGATAACGACCCTTTAGACCCGCGCGGCGCTTGCGTCAATTGCCGGCTTCATTAAGAGGTTTGTACCAGGCAGGTTCCGCAAAAGTGTCCAGCGGTTTTGCGGCAAGAACCTGCCACAAAGAGACCGGCCTCGATGGAGCCAGCCTTTGCGGCAGACAGGCATTCTTCCGGATCAGGAGATCGCGGCGCTGTTCAAGGCGAAAGCGCTGAAGTCGCCGCGCGCGCCGGACGCCGACCAGATCCAGCCGGCCAGCCTCGATCTCAGGCTCGGCGACAGGGCCTATCGCGTGCGCGCTTCCTTCCTGCCGGGGCCCGATCATCTGGTCGCCGACAAGCTCGAGCGGCTGAAGCTGCACGAGATCGACCTCGCCGGGGGCGCGGTGCTGGAAACCGGCTGCGTCTATATCGTGCCGCTGCTTGAAAGCTTGGCGCTGCCCGCCGGGGTTTCCGCCTCGGCCAACCCTAAGAGCTCCACCGGCCGTCTCGATATTTTCACGCGGGTGATGACCGACCGCGGCCATGAGTTCGACAAGATCGCCGCCGGCTATCACGGTCCCCTCTACCTCGAAGTCAGCCCTCGCACCTTCCCGATCGTGGTGCGCGCCGGCTCGCGCCTGTCGCAGATCCGTTTCCGCATCGGCAATGCGGTGCTCTCGGAGAACGAGCTACGCGATCTTCACCGCGCCGAGATGCTGGTCGCCACCGAGCCGCCCAACATTTCCGGCGGCGGCATCGCGCTTTCCATCGACCTCGACGGCGACAAGGACGGGCTTGTCGGTTATCGCGGCAAGCACCACACCGGCCTGGTCGACGTCGACAAGCGCGCCGCGCAGGATGTCGTCGATTTCTGGGAGCCGATCTACAAGAGCGGCGCCGGCGAGTTGGTGCTCGACCCGGACGAGTTCTACATTCTGGTCAGCCGCGAGGCCGTGCATGTGCCGCCGCTCTATGCCGCCGAGATGACGCCCTTCGACCCGATGGTCGGCGAGTTCCGCGTCCATTATGCCGGCTTCTTCGATCCGGGATTCGGTCACTCCGCAGCCGGCGGCAGCGGCAGCCGCGCCGTGCTCGAAGTGCGCAGCCACGAAGTGCCCTTCATCCTTGATCACGGCCAGATCGTCGGCCGCCTCGTCTACGAGCATATGCTGAAGCGCCCACAGGCGCTTTACGGCACCGATCTCGGCTCGAACTATCAGGCGCAGGGCTTGAAGCTCTCCAAGCATTTCCGTACGGCGCGGTGATTGCGACAGCTCAGCCTCGCTGGCGTTAGCCGCGAAATAGATATGCTTTCGCAGCGCCAAGACAGCCATAGAACTCGCCGATGAACAGCAGTTCGCGTACGGTCAGGCGCTTTCTGCCCCAAAATCCCCTTGTTTGGCTCTCGTCGTCTAGCGAGGCGCTTGTGCCGGACTGCAAAGGGAACAGTTGCTTGTCGAGGCATGCGAGGACGTAAGCTCGCGCGGAGTCGATGCCGCAAGCCTTGGCCTTGTCGTTGAGCCCGCTGGCCTGCAGCGCCGATGTCATGCGATCCGTGTTGCGCATCAGGAAGCCCACTTGCGGTTTGGAATAACCGGTGGCCATAAGCCGGCTCGTCATCGCCGATCGGGCTTGGCGGTAGGAGACCGGACTGCATTTGGCTGCGCCATAGGCGGTGGAGGACATAAAGACGAAGGCAAGGCCAAGGCCCATCAACGCAAAGCCGATCCGCTTTCGGTCCATCCAGCCCTGTCCGTTCTAGAGCGCCTTCACCGTCACCTTCACCGGCTTTTCGATCTCCAGCGGGTTGCGCAACGGCAAGCCGAAATCCTTGGCCTCGATCTCGAACACGTCGCCGGCTTCGGTCCTGATGCCGTCGGCGAAGGACAATGTAGCGGTGCCGAACATATGCACATGCACGTCGCCCGGCTGGCGGAAGGCCGAATATTTGAAGTGGTGGTGTTCGAGATTGGCGATGGTGTGCGACATGTTCGCTTCGCCGGACAGGAACGGCTTTTCCCAAAGCAGCTTGCCGTCGCGCCAGATGCGTGATGAGCCCCTGACATCGGCAGGAAGGTCGCCGATCAGGATTTCAGGTCCGAACGAGGCGTTGCGCAACTTGGAATGGGCGAGGAACAGATAGTTCACCCGCTCGGTCACATGGTCGGAAAATTCGTTGGACAGCGTGAAGCCGACACGGAACGGCGCGCCGTCGTCGCCAATGACGTAGATGCCGGCGATCTCGGGCTCCTCGCCGCCATCCTGCGCGAAGGCCGGCGACACCAGCGGCGCGCCCGGCGCCACTGCCATCGTGCCGTTGCCCTTGTAGAACCATTCGGGCTGCACCCCGACCTCGCCCTTGGCGGGCTTGCCGCCTTCGAGGCCCATGCGGAACATCTTCATGGAATCGGTGAGTTCCTCCTCGCCGCCCTCGCTGAGCTTCTTATGCATGGAATCGCGCGTCGCCGCGGAGCCGAGATGCGTGAGACCGGTGCCGGTGAGATGCAGATGCGCCGGATCGGGATGGTTGATGGGCGACACCAGCCTGCCCCTCTTGTAGGCGGCATCGAGGTCGACCGTCTCGCCATAGCCCTTGCGCTCGATCAGCGCTTCGAGCCCGGTGCCTGTCCGCGCGGCCTCCATTGCCAGCGAATAGACGCTGCGCGCGCCGTTGATGACCTTGGTCTTGCCGCCACCGTTGCGGGCGACGACGCGGATGGTCTCGGCGTCGTCGAGGATCTGGGAGATCAGCATGTTGAACCCTCTCTCATCTTGACTGGTCGAGGCCGCCTCGCAAGCAAACCTCGACCAGCGCGGCGTGGAGAAATCCAAGCCACGGTTGAAATTCTTCGTCCGGATTGCGCTCGCGAGTCTGGTCCTTGCCTGGACTTCTTGCGCCGACGGGTCTGCCGGCAGCTCCGCGATCTAGAACCCGTATGCCTCCTTAAATCCGCTTCCGGCCTTGGCCGTTGTCTTGATGCATGTCGTTTCCCCAAAACCGCCAGGCACTTTTGGGCAACATGCACTAGGCCTTGTTCTTGTTGTAGACGTCGAAGATGACGGCGCCGAGCAGCACAAGGCCCTTGACCACCTGTTGCCAGTCCACATTGACGCCCATGATCGACATGCCGTTGTTCATCACGCCCATGATGAAGCCGCCGACCACGGCGCCTATCACCTGGCCGACGCCGCCCATCGCCGAGGCGCCGCCGATGAAGACTGCCGCGATCACGTCGAGCTCGCTGCCCAGACCCGCCGCGGGCACGGCCTGACCGAGACGCGCCGCGATGATCAGGCCGCCAAGCGCCGACAGCACGCCCATGTTGACGAAGACGAGCAGCGTCAGTCTTTCGGTGTTGATGCCCGATAGCTGCGCGGCCTTGGCGTTGCCGCCCATGGCGTAGATGCGGCGGCCGATGGTCATGCGCTTGGTCACGAACACGAACAGCGAGATCAGCACGCCCATCACCAGGAGCACGACCGGCAAGCCCCTGTAGCTCGCGAACTGGAAGACCAGGAACAGCGCCAGCGCGCTGCCGACCAGCGTCTTGATGACGAACAACAGGAAAGGCTCGGCCTCATAGCCATGCCGTTCGCGCCTGCGCCGGGTCCTCAGCCCGAAATAGGCGTAGGCGAGTACGGCAATCACGCCGAGCACGACCGTCGTCATGTGCAGCGTAAGCCCGCTGCCTATGATAGTCTTGCCGGCGGCGTTCACCGTCGGCGGAATCAGCGTCAGCGGGCCGATCACGTCCGGGATGAAGCCGGAGCTCAGCGCCTTGAAGCTGTCCGGGAGCGGGCCGACCGAGGAGCCGCCGCCAAGCAGCGCCTGGCAGATGCCGCGGAAGATCAGCATGCCGGCGAGCGTCACGATGAAGCTCGGTATCTTATGATAGGCGATCCAGTAGCCTTGCGCGGCGCCGATCAGCGCTCCCACGATCAGGCAGACGATCGAGACCACCAGCGGATTCGAGAATATCCCGAGTGGCCAGATGACCATCATCATCGCCGCCAGCGCGCCGATGAAGCCGGCGACCGATCCCACGCTGAGGTCGATATAGCCGGCGACGATCACCAAGAGCATGCCGAGCGCCATCACGATGATGAACGAGTTCTGCTGCACCAGGTTGGAGAGGTTGACCGGTTTGAACAGCGTTCCCGACGTCGTGTACTGGAAGAACAGCATGATGACGATCAGCGCGATGATCAGGCCATATTCGCGCAGGTTCGTCGCCAATGCCGAGACGGCGACGCGCTGTCCCTGCTTGACGTCCTCGGCGACGCCGCTCTGCGGCGCGGGAGCGCTTTCCGTGCTCATGATGCTTTTCCTTCTCCCCGAACGATGGCGCGCATGATTTTTTCCTGGCTCGCGTCGCTTGCCGCCATTTCGCCTACGATACGCCCTTCGTTCATCACGTAGATGCGGTCGGAGATGCCGAGCAGCTCAGGCATTTCCGACGATATGACGATGATCGCCTTACCTTCGGCGGCGAGGCGCGCGATGATCGTATAGATTTCGTACTTGGCGCCGACGTCGATGCCGCGGGTCGGCTCGTCCAGGATCAGAACTTCCGGATCGGCGAACAGCCACTTCGACAGCACCACCTTCTGCTGGTTGCCGCCCGACAGGTTTCCGGTCAGCTGGTAGACGCTGGAGGCGCGGATATTGGTCTTCTTGCGGTAGTCGTTGGCCACGCTCATCTCGCGCATGTCGTCGATGACGCCGCGGCTGGAGACGCCGCCCAGGTTGGCCAAGGTCACATTGTGCTTGATGTGGTCGATGAGGTTGAGGCCGTAGGTCTTGCGGTCTTCGGTGACGTAGGCGATGCGGTTCTCCACGGCCTTGCTCACCGATGAGAGGTCGATCGACCTGCCTTCGAGCAAAACATCGCCGGTGATGTGCCGGCCGTAGGAGCGGCCGAACAGGCTCATCGCGAATTCGGTGCGGCCGGCGCCCATCAGCCCGGCGATGCCGACCACCTCGCCCTTGCGCACATTGAGATCGATGTTCTTGATCACCTGCCGCTCGGCATGGATCGGATGGTAGACCGACCAGTTTCTCACTTCGAAAACGACGTCGCCGATTTGCGGCTCGCGCGGCGGGTAGCGGTCGTCCAGCGGACGGCCGACCATCGAGGTGATTATGCGATCCTCGCTGATATCCTTCCTCGGCAAGGTCTCGATGGTCCGGCCATCGCGGATCACCGTGACCTTGTCTGCTACGCGGTTCACCTCATTGAGCTTGTGCGAAATCAGGATCGAGGTCATGCCCTGGCGCTTGAACTCAAGCAGGAGGTCGAGCAGCGCCTGACTGTCCTTTTCGCTGAGCGAGGCCGTCGGCTCGTCGAGGATCAGGAGCTTCACTTCCTTGCTGAGCGCCTTGGCGATCTCGACAAGCTGCTGCTTGCCTACGCCGATATTGGTGATCAGCGTCTTGGGGTCTTCCTTGAGCCCGACTTTCTTGAGCAGGGCGGCAGTGCGTGCCTCGTTGGCATCCCAGTCGATGACGCCAAAGGTGGCGTGCTCGTTGCCCAGGAAGATGTTTTCCGCGATCGACAGCATCGGCACCAAAGCAAGCTCCTGGTGGATGATGACGATGCCGATACGCTCGCTGTCGTGAATACCTTTGAAATGGCATTCCTGGCCGCGGAAGATGATCTGGCCGTCATAGGTGCCGGAGGGATAGACGCCCGACAGCACCTTCATCAGCGTCGACTTGCCGGCGCCGTTCTCGCCGACGATGGCGTGGATCTCGCCTTCCTCGACGCTGAGGTTGACGTTGGACAACGCCTTCACGCCGGGAAACGTCTTGGTGATGTCGCGCATCTCCAAAATCGTTGAGGCCATCAGGTTCTGCTCCCTGGCGCAGGCTTTCCGTCAACGGAAAATGCCATGCGCGAAATCAACATGCCGCGGCGCCTTTCGCGCCATGACGGCGCATCGCGCTGCGGAAGCCGGCAAAAACAATACCGGGGTCGCTGGTGAACGAAAAGGGGCCCCGCGTTGCGCGGGACCCCTTCGTTGGGGACCGTATTACTTCAGGTCTTCAGCCTTGATGTAGCCGGAGTCGACGACCAGCTTCTGGTAGTTCGACTTGTCGACCTCATGCGGCGTCAGCAGGATCGCGGGCACGACCTTGACATCGTTGTTGTAGGTCTTGGTGTCGAGGCCATCGGGCTTGCCGCCCGAGAGCACCTTGTCGACCAGTTCGACGGTCGCCTTGGCGAGGTCGCGGGTATCCTTGAACACGGTCGAATACTGCTCACCCGAGATGATCAGCTTGACCGAGGCGGTCTCGGCGTCCTGGCCGGTCACGATCGGCCAGGGCTGGGCGTCCGTGCCGTAACCCACGGCGCGCAGCGAGGCGGTGATGCCGCGCGACAGGCCGTCATAAGGCGACAGAACGCCGTCGACGCGGCTGCCGTCCGAGTAGTTGGCCGAGAGCAGGTTGTCCATGCGGGCCTGGGCGGTGGCGGCTAGCCAGCGCAGCGTACCGACCTTGTCCATGCCCATCTGGCCGGATTTGATCTTGATCGAGCCGTTGTCGATCAGCGGCTGCAGGATCGACATGGCGCCGTTGTAGAAGAAGAAGGCGTTGTTGTCGTCCGGCGAGCCGCCGAACAGTTCGACGTTCCAAGGCTTGGTGTTCGGGAAGCGCTCCTTGAGGCCCTTGACCAGGGAATTCGCCTGGATCACGCCGACGCCGAAATTGTCGAAAGTGGTGTAGTAGTCGACATTCTTGGTCTTCTTGATCAGGCGGTCATAGGCGACGACGACCACGCCGGCATCGTTGGCCTTCTGCAGCGCGTCGGCCATGGTGGTGCCGTCGATCGAGGCGATGATCAGCGCCTTCGGGCCCTTGGTGATTTCATTTTCCAGCTGGCTGAGCTGGTTTGGGATATCGTCCTGCGCATATTGCAGGTCGACCGTGTAGCCGAGCTTCTCGAGCTGGGACTTGACGGCGTCGCCGTCGTTGATCCAGCGCTGCGAGGTTTTGGTCGGCATCAGCACGCCGATGAGACCCTTGTCGGCGGCATGCGCCGAATAAGTCATGGCGGCGACGCCAAGGGCCGCGATGGCGGCCAGTGTCTTGATGATCTTCACGATTACTCTCCCTGGTTGATGGACGCGACACCTCGGGGCTTCGCGGGCCGCGCAGTCGAGCAGGTGCGCTGGCGCGCCACTGTCGGCATTATCGATCTCCGGTATCCTCCCAATCGGCCCCGGGACGCTGGTTAAATCGATACGATTTTTGTCGCTACCGACCTTCACGCCCCGGAACGCGCGAAGGGTGTGGCGCTTTGACATAACTGTCAAATGCGATCTCTGGTGATTGCTATATCGAAACTGATATGGATTAGAAGGTTGACAGAAACCCGGCTCGGAGGCTCGGAATCATGGCAGAATCGATAAATCCCGTTGCAACTTCAAGTAGTTACGAGGAATCGCAAGGAGATGGCGACACGCTTCTGCGCAGTGGCCTGAGCCTCCGTCACATGCGCATGATCGCCGCGCTGGACGATCACGGACGAGTGAGCGCGGCAGCTCAGGTGATGAATATCTCGCAGCCCGCCGCCTCGCGCATGATCGCCGAGATGGAGGCAGTGCTCGATGTCAGGTTGTGCGAGCGGCTGCCACGCGGGGTGGCGCTTACCTCTTATGGCAAGGCGCTCGCTCGCCGCGCTCGCACGATCCTGCTCGAGATGCGGGAGGCCGATCGCGAGATTTCCGAGCTCAAGTCCGGCAAGGGCGGCTCGGTTTTCCTCGGCGCGGTGACGGCCCCGGCCATCGAATTGGCCGTGCCGGCGATCCGCGAAATCCGCCGTATCTATCCGCGCATCGAGATCACCATGCAGGTCGAGACCTCGAACGTGCTGGCCCGCGAGCTGATTGCGTCGCGCCACGACTTCATCATCGCGCGCATCCCGGACGACCTTAACCCGCGCCTCTTCGAATCTCGCGTCATCGGCGTCGAGAAGGCCTGTCTCATCGTGCGCCGCGGCCATCCGCTGGCAAGCGGCAAGATGGTGCGGCTGGAGGACACGGCGGGTTATGACTGGGTGTTCCAGTCCGGCGGTTCGCCGCTTCGTCAGGCGATGGAAAGCAACTTCTTGAACCGCGACATTCCGCTGCCCGACCGTATCCTCAACACCTCGTCGCTGCTGCTCACGTTGGTGATGGTGGCGCAGTCCGACGCCATCGCGCCGGTCTCGATCCAGGTCGCCAGGTTCATCCAGGGGGCCGATGGGTTGGCCGGCGCCATAGACGTGGTCCAGACCGAGTTCGATATCGAGGTCCGGCCATACAGCCTTATCACCGTCAAGAACCGCGCGCTCTCGCCCGCCGCGAAAATGCTGCATGACTTCATTTTGCGCGAAGTTGGGTGATGGAACGAGAAAGCCATTTGTACGTTCAAACCGATCGGTCGTTCGCTGGAGCCCGTTGCGGGTGAGGGAAGAGCTGCCGATGTTCAACAGCTCGGGAGGTTTTTGATGGAACGTCGGTTGTTTTTGACCGGAATGCTTGGCGTTGCAGGGGCGGCGGCACTTGCGAGCCTGGCCGGCCCCAGCAAGGCCGTTGCCGGTATTCCCGGCGGCAACGGAATACTGGACGAACTCGACAAGCCGGACAATGCCGTCTTTGAAAGCGACGATCCGGCCGAGGTGGACCTGATATCGCACCACCGTCACCATGGACATTGGCGCTGGCGCCGCCGGCGTCACCGCCGGCGCGTTTGGAGAAGGGTCTGCCGCCGCGTCTGGCGCCATGGCCGTTGGCACCGCCGCTGCTGGCGCGAGCGCGTGTGGGTCGGCGTCTGGCTGTAATCGAATCCTCTACCACCGATGATACGAAGTTGGGTCTTGCACGGCAGTGCGAGACCCAATGTTGCGTCGATCCGTTACCTGGACGACAGCAATGGGATGAAGCTGTGTCGCCGGCTTGAACCGATGGTGCAAGACTCGCACCGTTTGCACGTTTGCGAGCTCGGCTCGGACTCCGGGTGGAGCGGGTACGCAATGATCGAGGTGTCGATTACACGCAACCTTTTTGCCGTGTCGTGCGTTCAAATTCGCATCGCAATTGCGGGGATTTCCATGGACAGAACTGATAACGGCGGCAACGGATTCAAAGCATTCATGGCCTTCATTATCGGCCTTGCTTCGATCGGCGCCGGCATTTCCATCTACTTCACCGGAATTAACTGACAGCCCGCTCCCTGCGAAAGGGTGAAGGCATGGGTCGGTTGGCCGGTTGAGTGCCGCGGCAGTGCCAGTCCCGGCGATTGCTCTACATGATGCAATGGCGCGGAACGGTCCAGCGACAGCAACTGAAGCCCCGCAACCTCACGGTGGCCTCTTGACCACGGCTGTAGGGGCATCTGACATCTTCCGCCTGACAGATCACACCTGCGCATGAACAGTGTGCGAGTGTAAGTATCGGCTGCCGCCGGCCAAAGTCGTATCGGAAGAGCCTAGTCGTGACACGCGATCGGAGAGCTCAGGTTCTGCTGATTTTCCGGCTTCAGCCGGAACTTGCGGTCGCGTCCTAGTCTGGGTTTGGCTGGTCTGGATTTGGCGGCTGGTCATTCATCAGCGTCGATAAGGCGGTGACGATCTGGGGCATGAAGAACGGCTTGCTTATCATGATGCTGTTGGGCACACCCTCGGCACCCCACTGACCGGCGCTGTCGCCGCTTATATACACAACCGGGATCGTGGAATTGACCTGGCGAATGTGACGAGCCACGTCCCAACCTGATGCACCCGGCCCGAGCCTTATATCCGACAGCAGCGCCTTGAACTTGTCCGGATCTGCGTCGAAGACTGCCAAGGCGGCCGTTCCGCTGTTGGCCGACACCACCTCGAAGCCCGCCTCCTCAAGCGCCGACTCGAGGTCGAGCAATATCATTGTCTCGTCTTCAACGACCAGTATTGCTCCGTTTGTCATCCTGTGCGCCTCAAGCGACCCCAAACGCCAGTCAGGCGGATTTAGTTCCGGCGAATACCGATTTATTGTCAAATGGATAGGCATAGTCCAAAGGATTGGCGCTTCGAGACCTAGTGACCCTGCGTGCGTCGAGCCGCTGCCTTTGAGCGCGGCAAGCTGCTCCGTGACCAGCGAGATCGCGCCGCTGCGTCGGCACTGACATGCGCGTAGCGCGTGTCTTCCTGACAGTCGGGCCGAGCCCTTCAGCTCGCAGGTGGAGCGGGTAGCGGGAATCGAACCCGCGCGTTCAGCTTGGGAAGCTGACAGGCTACCATTACATCATACCCGCGCAGCCGCCTCGTTACCATGATGGCAGGGCCTCAATCAATCGGCAAAGCTGCATCGCCCTCTGGCTGCTTGATGGCGGACTATCGAGTGCGTATCTCTGATACCGTGCCGCCGAATCGGGGCAGCTCAAACCGGAGAACGGCCTTGTCCGCACTGACACGCTTCCTTGGCGATACGCCACTCAGGGTGCTCGTGAAGTTGCTCGTGGTCTCCTTCCTGGTCGGCCTCGTCATGCACGCCTTCGGCTGGAGCCCGATGGACGTGCTGTATGGCATCCGCCAGTTCTTCATCGACCTGTGGAACCTCGGCTTCCACGCCGTCGACCGTTTCCTGGGCTATATCCTGCTCGGCGCCGCGATCGTCGTGCCGGCCTTCATCCTCCTCAGGATCGCAAGCTACAGGAAGTAGCCCGGCGAGAGTCAGGCAAAGGCTGCCGCCGCCTCGAAAAGAGCGGCGTGCCGCGCGGCAAGCGCCGGCACGTCGTTCGAATAGCCGCCTCCGATAACGCCGCACAGCGGCACGCCGCGGTTGCGGAAATGGCCGATGACCATGTCTTCGCGGGCGCGCAAACCTTCGTCGGTCAGCGCCAGCCGACCGAGCCTGTCTTCGGCGTGGACATCCACGCCGGCGTTGTAAAAGACGATGTCCCAGCGCCTTTGCCGGGATAGCTCCGGCAGGATCGCGGCAAGCCGCTCGAGATAGGCGTCGTCGCCGGTACCGTCCGGCAGGGCCACGTCGAGGTCGGAAGCGATCTTGCGCACCGGGTAGTTGCGCTCGCCATGCATGGAAAAGGTGAAGGCGCGCGATTCATCCTTCAGAATGTCCGCCGTGCCGTCGCCCTGATGCACGTCGAGATCGACTATCAGCACGTTTTCGACCGCGCCTTCTGCCAGCAACGCCAGCGAGGCGACCGCGACATCGTTGAAGGTGCAGAAGCCGGCGCCTTGCGCGCGCCGTGCATGGTGGCTGCCGCCGGCGGCGTTGCAAGCAAGGCCGTATCTCAGCGCCAACCGTGCCGCCAGCATCGTCCCGCCTGTGGCGAGTTGTGCCCTCAGCGATACGCGCGGGTCGACCGGAAAGCCAATCTCGCGCTCTATTCGTTCGGGCACCCGGCAGGCGATCACCTGGTCGACATAGTCCGCCGCATGCGCGACTTTCAGCAAGGCCGCCGGCGCCGGCTCCGGCATCGAAAGCGTCCCTTTCGCAGCCAACCCGCGCATGCGCAAGGCCTCCATCAGCAGCGGATACTTGCTCATCGGAAAGCGATGGTTGGCGGCGAAGCCGGCATCGTAGTCGGGGTGATGGACGATCTGCAGCGACATGGATTGGAGCGGTCTGCACCAACCTTGATGTTCGGTTGGCGGGTGGACGGAGGTTGCGCGACGCGCGCAAACTGGGGCACATCGGGTCTCCGATCAAGCGGCAATCAGCCAGGCACCAATCCCCTTGGATGCGACCCAGACCAGCGGCAGAGCCTTCGCCGTCACCAACCGCTCGGTGCTGGCGATCGCCGTGCCGATGACGCTTGCCTATCTGACGACGCCGCTGCTCGGCATCGTCGGCACCGCGGTGGTCGGCCAGTTCGGCGACGCGGCCCTGCTTGGCGGCCTGGCGGCGGGATCATTGGTCTTCGACGTCGTCTTCACCACCTTCAACTTCCTGCGCTCCGGCACCACCGGCCTCGTCGCCCAGGCCTTCGGGCGTGACGATCCGTTGGAGGAACAGGCGGTGCTTTGGCGCGCCGTGCTGATCGCGGTTGTCGCAGGGGTCATACTCGCAGCCCTTTCCCCGCTCTTTGCCGTGGCCGGCCAATGGTTCATGGGCGCCGAACCGCGCGTCAGCGCGGCGATGTCGGTTTATATCCGCATCAGGCTGCTGTCGGCGCCCTTCTCGCTCATCAACTACGCCATACTGGGCTACGTGCTGGGGCGCGGCGAGGGCGGGCTCGGGCTGATGCTGCAGGCCGTGCTCAACGGCATCAACATCGTGCTCTGCTTCCTGCTCGGCCTGGAACTCGGCTGGGGCGTCGCCGGCGTGGCCTGGGCGACGGTCACGGGCGAATTCCTGGCCATGCTGCTTGGCCTTGCCATCTTGCTCAGCCGTTTCGGCAAGCTGGAGCGGCCGTCGCGTCGCCGCATCCTCGACCTGCCCGCCTACCGGCGCATGCTGTCGCTCAACCGCGACATCATGATCCGCTCCTTCGCGCTGCTTGGCGCCTTCGCGCTGTTCACCCGGCAGGGCGCACAGTTCGGCACGGTGACACTTGCCGCCAATGCCGTACTGATGAACTTCTTCCTCATCGCCGGCTATTTCCTCGACGGTTTCGCCACCGCCGCCGAGCAGCTTGCAGGCCGCGCCATCGGCGCGCATGCGCCCGCTCCGTTCCGGCGAGCCGTCCGGCTTACCCTGATCTGGGGCTTTGGGCTTGCCGGCATCGCCACACTCATCCTGCTGACGGCCGGCGCTGGCCTGGTGGCGCTGGTGACGACGTCCCAGGAAGTCCGCGCGGTCGCCGATACCTATCTGCCCTGGGCGGCCTTCACGGCGCTGAGCGGCGTGCTGGCCTTCCAAATGGACGGCGTCTTCATCGGCGCCACCTGGTCGCGCGATATGCGCAACATGATGCTTTTGTCGTTCCTGGCCTTCAGCGCCGCGCTCATCACCTTGGCGCCGGCCTTTGGCAACAACGGCCTGTGGGCGTCGCTGCATGTCTTCCTGCTGGTGCGGGGATTGAGCTTGCTTGCCATGCTCAGGCTCAGGGTGCGGACAGCGTTCGATACGCCCTAGCAGTTGGATAGTCTTGGCTGCTAAGGAACCGTTGAACGGGATTTTTGGAATACCAATGGGCCAGGAACTCATCGCGCTTGAACCGCGGATAATCCGAGGATCGCGAGCCAAAGGACTCTTGAATCTGGCTGTTTGCGTTGGCGTAATTTGCGTGGGATTTTTTGTAATTTGTCGACCTCAGAATCATCCTGACTCGGTCATCCAAGGATGGTTCTTTGTAATATCCTTTGGAATTTTCGCCCTTGTCTACATTATAGAGATATTTCGTCCATACGTCTTACGGCTCGACAGTTATGGCCTCGAACTGCATGGTGGCCTCAAGGTTCCGAGGAAGATTGCCTGGCGAGACATTCATGAATTTTATGTGCGGAACGCTCGCCATGGCAAATCGATTGGCTACAGCTTGAAATTGAGAGGTGAGCCGGGTTCTCCACCGAGATACTCTGAGAAAAGCCTGCCAAATGGATGGCCACTGTCAATCGACAACATGGTCGATTTGCTGAATATCTATCGGCTGCAGGTTTTGGCGAGAGAGGCGAACCCGGCCAAACAACCCTAACATCCTGGAAGAGATTTGCCGCACCATTGATCAACACTGCTGTCGCGTAGCGCGCGCAGAGACGTCAGCCTTTCCTGCTCCGCGAACCGCGCCATGCCGGCGACGATGCGCCCGGGTAGCGTGGGTCCGGCATATATCATGCCGGTGTAGAGCTGGACCAGATCGGCGCCGGCGCGGATCTTCTCCAATGCGGCTTCAGTGGAAACGACACCGCCGACACCGATGATGGCCATCCGAGGGCCGAGCAGCTTGCGCATGCGGGCAAGAACCGCGGTCGAACGCTCGAACAACGGTTTCCCCGAGAGACCGCCGGTTTCATTCGCCAGTCCGCCGCTTCGCAATCCGGTCCGCGATAGCGTCGTGTTGGAGACGATGACGCCGTCGATCTTCTTCTCGGCGACCTCGGCGGCGATGTCCTCCAACTCGGCTTCGACAAGGTCCGGCGCGATCTTGAGGAAGACGGGCGGCTGCACGGGGGCCGCCGCACGCGCGGCTATCACTCGTGACAGCAACTCCCCGAGTTGCTCGCGCGCCTGCATGTTGCGCAGGCCCGGCGTGTTGGGCGAGGAGATGTTGACTGTCAGATAATTCGCATAGGGCGCGAAACGGGCAACACCGCGCTCATAGTCGGCGATGCGGTCGGCGCTGTCCTTGTTGGCGCCGATGTTGACGCCAACGATACCTGGGCGCCCCTTGCGCGCGGCAAGCCGCTTTTCGGCGGCCGCGTGACCTTCATTGTTGAAGCCCAGCCGGTTGATCACTGCCTCATCCGCCGTCAGCCGGAAGATGCGCGGCTTCGGGTTGCCCGGTTGCGGCAGCGGCGTGATGGTGCCGACCTCGGCAAAGCCGAAGCCGAGCCCAAGCAGCGCGTCCGGCACTTCGGCGTTCTTGTCGTAGCCGGCGGCCATGCCGAGCGGGTTAGGGAAATCGAGGCCACAGAGACTGGTCTTGAGCCGCGCGTCGCGCGGCGCCGTCGCGCCAACCGGCAGTCCGCAGCGCAGCGCGGCGATCGACATGCCATGCGCGGTTTCCGGATCGAAGGAGAAAAGCAGCTTCTGGCCGATCCGGTCGAGCACGCTCATTCGCCCTCCAGCGCAGGGAATTCGTGGCCGCCGGCGCCGAGCGGCAGCGGCTTCACCCAGACAACGGCATCGAGAGCAAGCGGGGCGTAGAGATGGGGAAACAGCGCGCCGCCGCGCGATACCTCATATTTCAGCGCGTCGCCCAGCTTGTTCCCGTCAATGGCGATGAGCAGCAGGCCCGTCTGGGCCGCGAAATGCCTGGCCGCTGTCTCGCGCACCTGCGCGGCGGTCGAGAAATGGATGAAGCCGTCGGCGACATCGATCGGCGCTCCGGTGAAGCGTCCATCCTTCTCCGATTCGCGCCACAGCGCCTCGGGCGCGATCTTGTAGATAATCTGAGACATTGTCGCGCTATAGTCCGAACTGAAGGCACGGGGAAGGCTCGAGCTCGACTCTTCCCCATTTCCGGCGCAAACCTGTGATAGCCCGCCTTCAGTCGCTCATGGAGGACAATATGCGTCTTCACCACATCCTGATCCCGGCGGCGCTCTGCTCGCTGGTTGCCGTCTCCGCCTATTCCGAGGAGACCGATCACTTCCGCCTGGAGAAGTCGGCCAACGGTTATGTCCGCATGGACACTAGGACCGGGGCCATGTCTATCTGCGAGGAACGCTCAGGCCAGCTTGTCTGCAAGATGGCGGCGGACGAGCGAGCCGCCTATCAGGACGAGATCGACCGGCTGGACAATTCGGTCAAGGCGCTCGACGCGCGTGTCGCCAAGCTCGAGAATTCGCTCTCCGCCCGGCTGGAATCGAAGCTGCCCAGCGAAGAGGATTTCAACAAGACCATGGGTTACATGGAACGCTTCTTCCGGACCTTCAAGGATATCGTCAAGGAAATGGACAAGGAAGACGGCGATGGCGGCTCCAAGCTGAACCAGCAGAAAACCTGAGGCGACGCGGCCGACGATCCGTTGCGCGGTGCGGGCACGATGAACAGGGCATCGCCCAATTGCTCGATCATGAGCAGCTGGTGCGGATGCTCGGCATCCTCGATCGCCAGGTCATGCAGGTGGACTGCGCCTACACCCTCAGCAACAGTTTACGATCGGACTCGAGCAGCCCGATCCAGGCGAGCTGAGCCTAAAATCGGAGAGCCCTTCGAGAGGGCCTGACTTCACTTGGCCGATACGATGCCGGGAAGCACGACCTTATCGGTCTTGTCTCCCTTCGGCCGCTCGGGGGGCATCTGGTCGCCGGTGACGATATAGTAGATGGTCTCGGCGATGTTGGTCGCATGGTCGCCGATGCGTTCGATGTTCTTGGCGCAGAACAGAAGGTGCGTGCAGGGCGTGATGTTGCGCGGATCTTCCATCATGTAGGTCAAAAGCTCGCGGAACAGCGAGGTGTACATGGCGTCGATCTGGTCATCCCTGTCGCGCACGAAGCCGATCATCTCGACCGAGCGCGATGCGTAGACGTCGAGCACTTCCTTGAGCTGCGTCAACGCCAGGTTGGCAAGCGCCTCCAGACCACGGAAAAGGCTGTTCGGCTGGCGTCCGCCGACCGACGCCACACGCTTGGCAACGTTCTTGCCGAGATCGCCGACACGTTCGATATCGGCCGAGATCCGGATCGCGCCGACGATCTCGCGGAGATCCGTCGCCATCGGCTGGCGCCTGGCAATGATGATGATGGCCTTGTCGTCGATCTCACGCTGCGCTTCGTCGAGCACAAGGTCATCCTGGATGACCTTTTGGGCAAGGCCATGGTCGACATTGACCAGGGCCGCGATGGCCTGCTCGACCATGCGCTCGGCATGACCGCCCATCGCGGCAATGCGCTTCGACAGGAATTTCAGTTCCTCATCATAGGCACTGACAGTGTGGACGGACTGCATTTGGATGCCTTCCCGGTTTGTGCCGGCTTATGCGTTCCCTCAATCCGCCGCTGATACGCGAACCGCGTGACAGAAAGAAGAAAATCTCGGTTGGCGACAATACACGGATCAGCGAGCCGGCAAATGAACCGTGAACGCCGCGCCCTTCCCGACTTCCGACTTGATCGACAATCTTGCGTTATGACGGGTCAATATATGCTTGACGATCGAAAGGCCAAGTCCGGTGCCCTTCTGCGTGCGGCTGTTTTCGACGTCGACGCGGTAGAAGCGTTCGGTTATGCGCGGGATGTGTTCTTCGGCGATGCCCGGGCCGTAGTCCCTGATCGTGACGTCGAACCCCGGCTGCTGGCTGTCCTCCGTGCCGACAATCGATACGGTTACACGTCCGCCTGACTGGCCATACTTGCAGGCGTTCTCCAGGAGATTCTCGAAGACCTGGAACAGCTCGTCGCGGTCGCCGGGAACGACAAGCCGCCCGTTGGCGAACTCCCGCTCGATCACCAGGCCGTTCTCGCCGGCCAGCGGCCCTAGCGAATCGATGACGCTGTCGATCGTCTGGCGAAGATCGACCTCCGTGCCCGGTCTCAGATAGGGTTTCATTTCCAGTCGCGAGAGCGAGAGCAGATCGTCGATCAGGCGGGCCATGCGGCCGGTCTGGTTCTGCATGATCTGCAGGAACTGGTCGCGCGCCGCCGGATCGTTGCGGGCGGGCCCGCGCAGCGTCTCGATGAAGCCGGCGATCGAGGCGAGCGGCGTACGCAACTCATGGCTGGCATTGGCGATGAAGTCGGCCCGCATGCGATCGATGCGCCGCGTCTCGCTTTGATCCTTGAACACCAACACATAGAGGCAGGTGGCATGGCCGACCGTGGACGCGCTGACCCGGTAAGTCCGTTCCACCGGCAGCTTCTCGGTGTAGTCGACGGCATTGGCGGCGACCTGCCCCGACAGAATGCTGTCCAGCAACGCCTGCATTTCCGGCGCGCGAAACTTCAAGGCCAGTGACATGCCCGGCGCGAGGCCCCCGAAGGCCGCGAAAGCGGCGGCGTTGGCGTGAACGATGGCGGCGGAATGGTCGAAGATGATCAGCGGATCGGCGACAGCAGCCGCCAGGTACTCTCCGGACAGTTGCTGCAGCCCGCTGGCCTCGATCGCGGCGGACGCGGCGGCTGACTGGCGCTCGGCATCGGCAGGCAGCATCGCCGCGATCGCCAGCACGACCAGGGCCAGCAGCGGCACATAAACGGAGGCGCCGGCGAAAGCGTAGACGGCAATAATCGCGGCGATGCCCGCGGCCAGCAGCCGACGGTTGCGCCAAAGCCGGGCCGCTACGGCCTGCCCTCTGCTGTCTTGCCCCGCGCCCGTCTCTGCCATAGGCCCGTGCTACCCCGCATCCCGTCGACCGGTCAGCGGCTCGCTGCTTGACTGGCCTGGCGCATGCGGCCCTGAAAATCGGGATCGATTTTCGCGAAGGTTCATGCGCAAAATCAAAATGCTACAGCGCCTTTGTGCCCGGATGGGCACGCCGCACTGGCTCCCATAGCATGAGTCCCCAAACTGGAAAGGTTCGTCTGGATGAAAAAAGCCCCGGAAACCGCTGAAGCAGTGCCGGCACCGGCACCAATCAAGATCAAGATCGGCGGCAAGGAGCGCGAGTTCGATATCGACAACCCGGTGCTTCCGGACTGGATCGAGGACAAAAAGCTGACCACCGGCGGCTATCCCTACGACAAGAAGATGCAAGACCAGGATTACGAAAAGGAGCTCGAGCGGCTGCAGATCGAACTGGTCAAGGCGCAGGCCTGGCTGCAGACCACCGGCGGGCGGGTGATGGCGCTTTTCGAAGGGCGCGACGCGGCCGGCAAGGGCGGCACGATCTTCGTGCTGCGGCAGTACATGAACCCGCGCACGGCCCGCAACGTGGCGTTGCCCAGGCCGACGTCGACGGAGGCCGGGCAATGGTACTACCAGCGCTATGTCGCCCATTTCCCGACTTCGGGCGAATTCGTCACCTTCGACCGCTCCTGGTACAACCGCGCCGGTGTCGAGCCCGTCATGGGGTTCTGCACGCCCGAGCAGCATGAGAAATTCCTCGACGAGACGCCGCATTTCGAGCGGATGATCTGCAACGAAGGCATTCATTTCTTCAAGTTCTGGCTGGACATCGGCCGCGAGACTCAGCTCGAGCGGTTCCATGACCGCCGCTGGTCGCCGCTGAAGAGCTGGAAATTCTCGCCGATCGACATCGCGGCCGTCAACAAATGGGACGACTACACCAAGGCTCGCGACCTGATGGTCAAGCGCACACACAAGGCGTTCTCGCCCTGGATCATCGTGCGCGCCAACGACAAGCGCCGCGCCCGGCTTGCGGTTATCCAGCGTATCCTGCTGTCGCTGCCCTATGAGGGCCGCAATCCAGATGCCGTCGGCAAGCCCGACAAGAACATCATCGGCGAAGGGCCCAAATTCCTGAAAGATTGATGCATGTCGCCCAAGAAGCATGCCCTCAGGCCCGAGACGGGTTGGGGCGGCGGCATGCATCAAGGCCGCTGGTTACAGCGCCGCGGGCCTTCCGGCAGGCGCGGCGCTGAGATTGTCGTGACAGTTCAAGCGGCCAGGCGAGCGATCCGCTGCAGCCGCTTCAGCGTGGTGTCATCCTGGAGCGCCTGCTGGAACAGCGTGATCTCGTGATCGATACGATCGCACAAAACGTCCGTATCGCCCTTGAGAAGGCTCCGCGTCTGCAGCAGTGCCGCCACCGGCTTCTTGGCGAGATGTTTCGCCCTCGCCAGCGTTGCTTCCTCGGCGCTTCCTTCCGTCACGACCTCGCCGACGAGACCGAGCGCCCTTGCGTCCTCCACGCCGAGTGTGTCACCCAGGCAGAAGAAGCGGAAGGCTCCGGCATAGCCGAGCTTCTGGGGCGCCAGAATGCTGGTCGCCGCGTCCGGCACCAGGCCGAAATCGACGAAAGGCACCCTGAAGGTGCTGCCCCTGGATGCGATCACCATATCGCAATGGAACAGGATGGTGCAGCCGACGCCTACGGCATCGCCGTCGACACAGGCAAGGACCGGCTTGGGGAAGGTCGCCAGCATGCGGAACATGTCGGTGACGGCGGCGATCAGCTCTCGGTGCTTGGTGGCGTCGAGAAACTCCGAGAAGTCGCCGCCGAGGCAGAAGCACCCGGCAAGGCCGCGCAGCATGACGACGCGGACCTCGTCGTCGACTGCCGCTTCGTGCAAGGTCCTGGCGAGACTCGCATAAGCGTGCCTGTCGAGCACCGGCCGGCCGTCATGCGAGGACACGGTGACGACCAGCGTGTGGCCGCGCAGTTCCGGTTCGGGATGGAAACTCATGACCGCCTCCATCACGAAGCCTGCCTAAGGCCGAGCTGACCCGGATAGCCCCGGTTCAGCACCGGCAGGTAGTGATTGCGGCGAGCCCGCACGACATCGAGCGTGTGCTCGGTGAAGGTGAGCAGCGTGGCCACGACCTGCTGGTTGCCATAGGTGCGCTGGTAGCCGAGCGGCCTCGCCAGGAAGTGCAGTTGCAGCGCCCGCAGCACCCACATCGGCTCGAACTCGATGATGACCTGGTTGACGGAGCGGTTGAGGCCCCATTCGACGAAGCCGGCGATCAGTTCCGTGCCGACGGTCGAGACGCCGCGCTTGCCGTCACGAAAACCCGGAGCGACCGCGTAGCGGGTCAGTTCCCAGACGTTTGGACCCGAGGGGGACGGACCCTCGCAGAGGTCCGACAGCACGTCCGTCAGAAGATGCGGCCGGGTGGTGGGCAGCATGCGCTGGTAACCGGCCAGTTCACCGTTGCGAATGACCAGATGGTGCTCTGCCTCGTCATGGTCGAACTGGTCGATCTCGAGCTGGTCAGGACGATCGAGATCGGTCCATCCCATTTCCTCTACGAAGACCTTGTAGCGCAGGCGGTGGACGGCCTCCCAAAGGTCGGGGCGTTCCATCAATTCTTGAGTGGTAAGGGCAAAGAGCATTAGCCGTCTCCTAGGCGTGAGAGGAAGATACGGCCGTGATGTCCCTTGAAATATGCGCGAATGCGCAGGCAAGAATTTCTAGGTCGGCACGGCCGACCTAGCTAATATAGCCACGTCTAATCGCCTCTGCGACAGCCTGAACCCGGTTCGCAGCACCCAGTTTGCTCTTGGCGTTAAGAAGATGTTTCTCCGAAGTGTGTTCCGAGATGCCTAAAATTTGAGATATCTCCCATTCGGACTTGCCAACGGCCGCCCATTGCAAGCATTCCCGCTCACGCGCCGTCAATTCTATGTGATCAACGACCCTTTCGGCCTTGGTATGCAGTTGCATGGCGCGACCGATCGCATAGGTCGACGCCAGCGACACCATTCCGAATTCGGCATCCGACAGTTCAACGGTCTCGCCGCCCAGCGATACCATGACGATCTGGCCGTCGAGCGTGACCAGCGGAAGCGCCAGGCCGTCGCGCAACTTGAACTCGCGCGCGTCACCCATGACTTCGTCGCTGCCCTTGTCGATCAAGGCGCTCTTGGAGGCATCCCGCCATTGGAACGGCGCCTGTAGTTGCTTCATGTGGCTGACGACCGGATCGTGGTCCACATAGTTGCGCGCGACATAGCGCTCAAGCCAATCGCCAGGCCAATCGCAAAGCAGCACGTGCTGTTTCTGCTGGCCACGCGGCGTGCCGGGCTGCGGCACGGTTCCCGCCATCAGCGCCGTCAGGCCGAAATTCGAAGTGACGCCCAGAAGCCTCTCGCAAACCGCCGCCGCGGTGCCAGCATTCTGCAACTGGTCTATGTATTCCAAAGTTCTGTCGAACAGGCCCATCGCAACATCTACCCCATGTTGCTTCTGCTTTTTCCTTACCCAGGGTAGATGGCCGAACACCCCTTCGCCATCAACCCCAAGCCGCAACCTTCCCCACAACGCCGGTAGCTTCCCCCTTCCGGCGCACGGGGTCATTTGCAACGCTGGGAATGATACGCTTAATTTAGCCGCGTGAAATCAAAAACCGTTGTGCCTGCATCATTTTCATACCAAAAGCCTCCGATCGGGGATGTGCGCGGAGCCAGATCGTGACCTTGCGGTGGATATTTCTGGCCCTGATGTCCGCACTTGCCGGTACACTGCCCTTTGCCGGCGCGACTCAAGGCGCGGAGCCGCAGGTGCCGGTGCTGTGGGATGCCAAGGAGCGGCTGCCGAAACCCGACCTCACCGCGCTGCCGCGGCTCAGATTCCTCACCACCACCGATTTTCCGCCCTTCAACTTCCTCGACGGTTCGGGCCGCCTCTCGGGTTTCCACATCGATCTGGCGCGGGCAATCTGCGCGGAATTGGGCGTTGTCGAGAAATGCCAGGTCCAGGCCCTGCCGTGGAACGAGTTGGAGGACGCCCTCCAGAAAGGCGAGGGCGAGGCGATCATCGCCGGCATCGCCGCGACGCCGCAAAGCCGCGAGAAGTACGCGTTTTCGCGATCCTATATGCAGTTCCCGGCGCGCTTCATCATGCCGAAGGCGAAGGCTTTCGCCGAGCCAATTCTCGACAAGCTGCGCAGCAAGCGGGTCGGCGTCGTCGCCGGCTCGGCGCATGAGAAGATGCTGCGCGACTACTTCGCCACAGTGCAGGTGGTGACCTTCGACACGCCGGAAGGCCTCTACGTCGACCTCAAGGCCGGCAAGATCGACGCCGCTTTCGGCGACGGCATGCGCTTCGCCTTCTGGTTGGCCGGCTCGGACGCCGCCGGCTGCTGCCGGTTCGCCGGCGGTCCGTACCTGGCGCCTGAATATCTGGGCTCGGGCATGGCGATCGCCACCCGCAAGACCGACACCGCGCTTGCCGCCGCCTTCGATTACGCCCTGCAGGAAATCTCGATCAAGGGCACCTTCGCCGAATTCTACCTGCGCTATTTCCCCGTAAGCTTCTTCTAAGGCGTCCGGCAGGCGCGGCGACGCGATGCGCCTTCAGGTGAGCGTGCGCAGGCGGGCTTTCGCGGCACGCGCGATCGCGGCAACCGTCAGCGTGTCGAGATCGAGCTTGAGACGGATGAGCTGCAGCACCCTGACTTCCTCCATGCGCATTTCGAGATCGACCGCGGCGACCTCGAAGGCGGCGGCGTAAGCCGTGTCCCGCAACCGCTCCGGCAGCGCCGCGGTGACACGATCGAGTACGCCTTCCAAGCCGTCTTTCTCGTGCAGCGCCTTCTGACAGGCTTGGGCCACCGCAACCAGCCGATCCTGGTTGAAGTCGACGAACACCGGCCAGGATCGGACGACGTCGCCGATCCGGGCCAGCTCGACATCGGTCATGTCGCGATCGGAGGCCGATGTGATGACCATCAGGTGGATGAGGGCTTCGTGCGGCGTCAATGGAGGCATTCAAAACTCCAGGGCCGTGCATCTCGTTGCCACCAAGGCACGGGGCACTTGGGGGCGACATGCACCGTATGATCGCGCTCCAACGTAGGAGCGCCATTGTGGCGCCGCAAGGAAAACCACCGCAAATCGTTGACGCTCCGGTCTCGCGCGCCTACAGACCGGTCGACAAATCTTATCCGCCGCGCAGACGGCCATGACTGGAACTTCGACATGACGGGATCAAACATCATCGATCTCAATCCCGAGATGCTTTCCGCGGCGGCAGAGAGCAAGGCCTGGCCGTTCGAGGAAGCCAAGAAGATCATCACGCGATACAAAGGTAAGGACTTTCCCGAGACCGTCCTGTTCGAGACCGGCTACGGTCCCTCCGGCCTGCCGCATATCGGCACATTCGGCGAAGTGGCGCGCACGACCATGGTGCGGCATGCCTTCCGGGTGCTGACGGGGGACAAAGTCAAGACCAAGCTTCTGTGCTTCTCCGACGACATGGACGGCATGCGCAAGATCCCGGACAACGTGCCGGACCGCGCCGCGCTCGAGCCCTATCTGCATATGCCGCTGACGGCTGTGCCCAATCCGTTCGGCGGCGACTATGCGAGCTTCGCCGACCACAACAACGCGATGCTGTGCCGCTTCCTGGACACGTTCGGCTTCGACTATGAGTTCGCCAGCGCGACCAGATACTACAAGGCCGGCAGGTTCGACGAAGTGCTGCTGCGCGCCGCCGAACGCTACGACGAGATCATGAGCGTGATGCTGCCGACGCTTGGGCCGGAGCGCCAGGCGACCTACAGCCCGTTCCTGCCTATCTCGCCCAAGAGCGGCCGCGTGCTCTACGTGCCGATGATAAATGTACACGCCAAGGCCGGCACAATCACCTTCGACGACGAAGGCACCGAGACGACGCTGCCGGTAACGGGCGGCCATGTGAAGCTGCAGTGGAAGCCGGACTTCGGCATGCGCTGGGCTGCGCTCGGCGTCGACTTCGAGATGTTCGGCAAGGACCACCAGACCAACGCTGCGATCTACGACCGCATCTGCAACATCCTCGGCGGACGCGCGCCGGAGCATTTCGTCTACGAGCTGTTCCTCGACGAAGAAGGCCAGAAGATATCGAAATCGAAGGGCAATGGCCTGACCATCGACGAATGGCTGACCTACGCGCCGACGGAGAGCCTTGGCCTCTATATGTACCAGCGGCCACGACAGGCGAAGAAACTCTACTTCGACGTCATCCCGAAGGCCGTGGACGAGTATTACACTTTCCTGGGCGCCTATCCGCGGCAGGATTGGAAGGAGCGGCTAGGCAATCCTGTCTGGCACATGCATGACGGCAATCCGCCGGCCATCGACCTGCCAGTGCCCTTCGCGCTGCTGCTCAACCTGGTGAGCGCCTCCAACGCGCATGACAAGGCGGTGCTTTGGGGCTTCATCTCGCGCCATGCGCCGGGCGTGACGCCCGCAACGCACCCGGAGCTCGACCGGCTGACCGGCTACGCGATTCGCTACTTCGACGACTTCGTGAAGCCGGCCAAGGTCTACCGTGCCGCTGATGAGGTGGAGCGCGATGCGCTGGCGAAGCTTTCCGAGGCGCTTGGCAGGCTGCCGCAAGGCGCCGACAGCGAGGCGATCCAGAACGCCGCGCTCAACGTGGCGCGCAAGATCGAGCGCTATCAGGACCATTCCAAGCAGAGCCCGGAAGGCGGACCCGGCGTGTCGGTGGCCTTCTTCCAGATGATCTACCAGGTGCTGATCGGCCAGGAACGCGGGCCGCGCTTCGGCTCGTTCGCGGCGCTTTACGGCATCGCCGAGACACGCGCGCTCATTGACCGGGCGCTGGCTGGTCAGCTGGCGGCGTAACGTCGCCGCCATCGGCCGGCAGGATCGAATCCGGCGCGGCGGGCGCCGGTTCCTCTGCGGCCGGCAGCGCCGGCAGGCCGTCAAGCTTCGGCGCCGGCCCGAAAATACCTTTTCTTGCGGTGCGGGCCTTGTTCTCGGCCTCGACGTAGGGACCGCCTTGCGCGGCACGCGCCCAGCCGTTCTCGACCAGCCACTGGCCGATGTCCTGGTTGCCGATATGGCATTCGGCGGAAATAGTGTCGCGGCCGCCCTCCGGTGGCACCGCGCACGCGACCGCCCGACCGCGCAGGAAGGCGCGAAAGGCTGTCCTGGCGCGCGCACCACAGGCCCAGCTCCTGCCGTCCTCGCTGCAGGTTTCATCCGCCTTGACGACGTCCACGCCGGAAACGGCAACGGCGTAGCCCTTCCCCTCGATCAGCCCGGCGGCGACGGCGACCGGCTGGAACAATTTCGTGCCGTTCCAGTCGCCTGGCATCTTCGTTTTGGGCGGCTTGGGCGGCCCGGCCAGCGCCAGATCGCTGAGCGGCGCGCGCGGTTCCACCCGTTCGAGCTCCTGGTCCGACAGTGCCGGGGGCGCCACCGTTTCGGGATCGATGGCCCTCGAGTGAAGAGCGGGGTTCGGTGGCTGCGGAGCGGCGGGCGCGGAAATGGCCGAGGTCATCGGCTCTTGCGGCGCGTCAGAAGCGGAAAGCGCGTCCCCGCCGACGGTGGGAAGCGCACCGGCGATGGGATCGATCCGATCGACCGTGATGACGCTCTCATGGCTCTTGACCGTGTGTCCGCCGGCAACGACGAGCGCCGCCATGAGCGGAATCGCCAGAGCCGCGAGGGCTGTTGGAACAAGCCGCACCAGCCCGGACCTACTGGCTCGCCCAGACGATGCGCGCCACCCATTCGATATCGCGCGCCGGAATGTCCCTGTCCGGGTGGGCGGGATTAAGCGAAACCAGCACGACCGATTTCACGGTTTGCCGGTCGAGCACCTTGGCCATCACCTCCCCGGCGGTTGTCTTGACCACGACACGGTCGCCCTTGCGGGTCGGCGCGCCGGGTTCGACGATCAGCACATCGCCATTGCGGTAGAGCGGAAGCATGGAATCGCCTTGCACCTGCAGCGCGTAGGACGTCTCGGTCGCGCGCGCCGGAAGCTCGACCAGATCCCAGCCCTGCCCCGCCGGATAGCCGGCATCGTCGAAGAAACCGCCCGCGCCGGCCTGGGCGAAGCCGAGCAACGGTACGGCGCTGCGCTTATTCGCCGCCGACGCGCCGGAGCGCCCTTCGATCAGTCCGGTGAATTCCTCGAGCGACGCGCCGGTAGCCTCGATGATCTTGGCCAGCGATTCGGTCGACGGCCAGCGCGGCCGGCCGTCGGACGACAGGCGCTTCGACTTGTTGAAGGCCGTCGAATCAAGGCCTGCGCGCCGGGCAAGGCCGGAAGCCGACAGCGAATAACGCTCGGCGAGAGCGTCGATTGCGGCCCATACGCGGTCGTGTGACAGCACGCGCGCGCTCCTTTGAAAACAGGAAAAAATGCCTCAGTCCTGTCTAGCGCGCAGTTACGCCCTTGTCCACCGGCGCCACCGAAATCCACGGCGGCATAGAAGGCCAGGAAGAATTGCTCACCGAAATGTGGCGTCCGGACCTTCCTTCACACCGACCAACAGATAAGCCGCTTTTGAAGCGCCTCGCTGCCTGATCAGGTCGCTTTGGCCTGTTCGCGCCGCTTCCTCACCGACCCGGTAAGGGCCACGGCTCCACGCCGTGGCCATGGTGGGGGCCATTCGCGCCCAGACATACATGCTGGCTCGTCAGGCCGCCTGTCTGGCCTCGCCCTTCTGGTAGGGGTCGAAGCGCTGGTAGAAGGTCTCGCCCTTCTCGGCCATGTCGAGCAGAAGCTTCGGCGCCTTGAACTCGGCGCCATACTTCTTCTGCAGGCCCTTGGCGATCTTGACGAAACGCTTGGCGCCGATGCCGTCGATATAAGACAGCGCGCCGCCGGTGAAGGGCGCGAAGCCGAAGGCCAGGATCGAGCCGACATCCGCTTCGCGCGGATCGGTGACGATGCCCTCTTCCATCACGCGCGCCGCTTCCAGCGCGATGGTGACCAGCAGGCGCTGCTTGAGCTCCTCATAGTCGACCTTCTCGGGTTTCAGCTGCGGATAGAGGTCCTTCAGCCCCGGCCACAACTTCTTTTTCGCGGGCTTTGCCGGATAATCGTAGAAACCCTTGCCGTTCTTGCGGCCGAAGCGGCCGTGCGCGTCGACCATGGTGTTGATCAGCGCCATCTGGCTCGGATCAACGGCCTTCTCGCCAAGATCCCTGATGGTCTGCTTCATGATCTTCTGGGCAAGGTCAACGGCCGTCTCGTCGGTCAGCGCCAGCGGTCCGACCGGCATGCCGGCGGCCTTGGCGGCATTTTCGATCATCGGCGCAGGCACCCCCTCGATCAGCATCTTGTAGGCTTCGGACATGTAGCGCAGCACGCAACGGTTGACGTAGAAACCGCGCGTGTCGTTGACCACGATCGGCGTCTTCTTGATGGCACGCACGAAATCGAAGGCGACGGCCAGGGCCTTGTCGCTGGTCTTCTTGCCGAGGATGATCTCGACCAGCATCATCTTGTCGACCGGCGAGAAGAAATGGATGCCAATGAAGTTCTTCGGCCGCGCCGAGTTCTTCGCCAGCGCGGTGATCGGGATCGTGGACGTGTTGGACGCGAAGATCGCCGACGACTTCAGCACCGCTTCCGCCTTTTCGGTGGCTTCCTTCTTGACGTTCGAATCCTCGAAGACAGCCTCGACGACTAGGTCGCAGCCGGCAAGGTCGCCATAGTCGGCCGTCGGCGTGATAAGCGACAGAAGCTTGTCCTTGTCTTCCGGCTTGGCACGCCCTTTCTTGACCTGGTCAGCCATCAGGCTGTCGGAATGCGCCTTGCCCTTCTCGGCCGACGGCAGGTCGCGGTCGAGCAGCACCACCGGAATCCCGGCGCGCGCGGTGACATAGGCAATACCCGCGCCCATGAAGCCGGCGCCGAGGATGCCGATCTTCTTGAACTTGGTGTCCGGCACGCCGGCGGGGCGGCGCGCGCCCTTGTTCAATTCCTGCAGCGACAGGAACAGCGAGCGGATCATCGCCGCCGCCTCCTTCGACTGCATGATCTCGGTGAAATAGCGCTGCTCGATCCTGAGCGCGGTATCGAACGGCACCAGCAGGCCTTCATAGACGCATTTCAGGATCGCGGCAGCGGCCGGATAGTTGCCGTAGGTTTCGCGGCGCAGGATGGCGATCGCCGGCGGCCAGAGATTGGCGCCTGCCGCCGAATAAATCGGACCGCCCGGCAGCTTGAAACCCTTCTCGTCCCACGGCGCCACCGGCTTCAGGCCGTTCTTGATCATCGCCTTGGCTGTCTCGACAAGCTTCGAAAGCTCGGCGATCTCATGGATCAGGCCCATGGCTTTCGCCTTTTGCGGCGTCAGGTTCTGGCCGGAGGTCAGCATCTGCAGCGCCTGCTGCTGATCGGTCAGCCGCGGCACGCGCTGGGTGCCGCCGGCGCCCGGGAAGATGCCGATCTTCACCTCGGGAAGCGCCATCCTCACCTTGTCGCTGTCGGCGGCGACACGGCCATGGCAGGCAAGCGACATCTCGAAGGCGCCCCCCATGCAGGTGCCATTGATCGCCGAAACAAACGGCTTGCCGCAAGTCTCGATCTTGCGGAACAGGCCGGTCATGTAGCCGGCATTCTCGAACAGCGCCTTGGTCGCCTTCTCGAGATCCTTCTCCTTATCCGCGGCGAAGGTGGCCAGCATCTTCTGCAGCATGGCGATGTCGGCGCCGCCGGAGAAGCTGTCCTTGCCGGAGGTGATGACAGCACCCTTGATGGCGACGTCGCCGGCAACCTTATCGACGATGGCGTTCAGTTCGCGCATCACCTCCTCGGTGAAGACGTTCATCGAGCGGTCCGGCATGTTCCAGGTGATCAGTGCGATGCCGTCGGCGTCCAGGTCGAGGGTGAAATTGGTGTAGCTCATGGTCTTCTCCCTCAGACGCGTTCGATGATGGTGGCGGTGCCCATGCCGGCGCCGATGCAGAGCGTGACCAGCGCGGTGTTTAGGTCGCGGCGCTCCAGCTCGTCCAGCACCGTGCCCAGGATCATGGCGCCCGTGGCGCCGAGCGGATGGCCCATGGCGATCGCCCCGCCGTTGACGTTGATCCTGTCGTGCGGAATGTCGAAGGCCTGCATGTAGCGCAGCACGACGGAAGCAAAGGCTTCGTTGAGCTCGAACAGGTCGATGTCCGACAGCTTCATCTTCGCTCGCTTCAAGAGCTTCTCGGTGACGTCGACGGGTCCGGTCAGCATCAGCACCGGCTCCGAGCCGATATTGGCGAAGGCGCGGATGCGTGCGCGCGGCTTGAGCCCCATCGCCTTGCCGGCCTTCCTGGAACCGAGCAGCACGGCGGCGGCGCCGTCGACGATGCCGGAGGAATTGCCGGCGTGGTGGACGTGGTTGACCTCCTCCACTTCCGGATGCTTCTGCACGGCGACCGCGTCGAATCCACCCATTTCGCCGGGCATGACGAAGGACGGATTGAGCGAGGCCAGCGACTGCATGTCGGTCGTCGGCCGCATGTGCTCGTCATGGTCGAGGATCAACAGGCCGTTCTGGTCCTTGATCGGGATCACCGAATTCTTGAAGCGGCCGTCGGCCCAGGCCTTGGCGGCGCGCTTCTGGCTCTCGACGGCATAGGCGTCGACGTCGTCGCGGGAAAAGCCGTATTTGGTGGCGATCAGGTCGGCGGAGATGCCTTGCGGCACGAACCAGCCGGGCAGGCCAACGGAGGGGTCCATGAACCAGGCGCCGCCGGACATGCCCATGCCAACGCGCGACATGGATTCGACGCCGCCGGCAATGACGATCTCGTCCGCCCCCTGGACGATTTTGGCTGCGCCGAAGTTGATGGCGTCGAGACCCGAGGCGCAGAAGCGCGATATCTGCATGCCCGGCGCCGAGGTCGCGTAGCCGGCCTCGAAGGCAGCGGCGCGCGGAATGACAGCCCCCGCCTCGCCGACCGGGTCGACACAGCCGAAGATGATGTCATCGACAGTGCCCGTGTCGAGCCCGTTGCGGTCGCGCAGGGCTTCCAGGGTCCTGGCCGCTAGCCGCACCGCCGGCACCTCATGCAGCGAGCCATCCTTCTTGCCCCTGCCGCGCGGCGTGCGCACGGCATCATAGACGTAAGCCTCAGTCATTTTCGTGCTCCCTGGCTTTGCCAACAGCGGCGCTCACAGAGAGCGCCCGATCAGCAATTTCATGATTTCGTTGGTGCCGCCGTAGATGCGCTGAACGCGGGCGTCGCGGTACATGCGGGCGATCGGATATTCATTCATGTAGCCATAGCCGCCATGCAATTGAAGGCATTCGTCGACGACTTTTCCCTGCAGGTCGCTGAGCCAGTACTTGGCCATCGAGGCAGTCACGGGATCGAGGCCGCCGCCGATATGGCGTGCGACGCAGTCATTGTAGAAGACGCGGCCGATCGTGGCCTCGGTCTTCAATTCGGCCAGCTTGAACTGGGTGTTCTGGAAATCGATGACCGCCTTGCCGAAGGCCTTGCGTTCCTTGACGTAGTCGATGGTGAGCGCCAGCGCCCGCTCGATCATCGCGATGGCCCCGGTGCCGATCTGCAGTCGCTCCTGCGGCAATTGCTGCATCAGCTGGACGAAGCCCTTGCCCTCCTCGTGGCCGAGCAGGTTCGAGGTCGGCACACGCACTTCGTTGAAGAACAGCTCGGACGTGTCGTTCGACTTGAGCCCGATCTTGTCGAGGTTGCGGCCGCGCTCAAAGCCTTCGACCTGATCGGTCTCGACGACGATCAGCGAGGTGCCCTTGGCGCCCTTGTCCGGATCGGTCTTGGTGACGACGATGATCAGATTGGCGAGCTGGCCATTGGTGATGAAGGTTTTCGAGCCGCTGATCTTGTAATGGTTGCCGTCCTTTTCGGCGCGGGTCTTAACGCCCTGCAGGTCGGAGCCGGCGCCGGGCTCGGTCATGGCAATGGCGCCGATCAGCTCCCCGGTCGCAAGCTTGGGCAGCCATTTCTCCTTCTGCTCCTCCGAGCCGTAATGCAGGATGTAGGGCGCGACGATCGAGTTGTGGAGCCCGATGCCGAAGCCGTCGACCCCGACATGGCCGATCGCCTCGATGATGGCGCTCTCATGCGCGAAGGTGCCGCCCGAACCGCCATATTTCTCCGGCATGGAGGCGCAGAGCAGACCGGCAGCGCCGGCCTTAAGCCAGCTCTCGCGGTCGAACATCTCGTTCTTCTCGAACTCGTCATAGCGCGGCGCGATCTCTTCCGACATGAAGCGGGATGCCATGTCGTAGAGCATTCCGACCTCGTCCGCCGCCCAGGCGGGCTTGGGCAGGCCAAGAATTTCGGCTGGATTTGTCGCCACGATTTCCTCCGCGTTCCGACAAATGTGAGGATCGGCCCGGGGCCGGTCCGCCAAACCTAGAACGCTTCCGCCGGCAGCGCCATCAGCGTGTCCGCCCCACTGGAAATGCGGGCAAGACGCGTCGCCGTCTCCGGCATGATGCGCTCCATGAAGAAGCGCGCGGTCACCAGCTTGGTGTCGTAGAACACGCCAGCGCCATTGGCGCCCTCCGCGAGCTTGGCCTGCGCCGATTTCGCCATCTGCGCCCACATGTAGCCCAGCGCCACGAGGCCGAAGAGATGCATGTAGTCGGTCGAGGCGGCACCTGCATTGTCAGGCTTGGCCATCGCGTTCTGCACCAGCCACATGGTGGCCGCCTGAAGGTCGTTGAGGCCCTTCTTCAGCGCCTTGGTAAAGAGCGCCATCTTCTCGTCAGCGCGGTTTTCCTCGCAGAATTCACCGACCTCCTTGAAGAAGGCCTGCACCGCGCGGCCGCCGTTCTGCGCCAGCTTGCGGCCGACGAGGTCGAGCGCCTGGATGCCGTTGGCGCCCTCATAGATCATGGCGATGCGGGCGTCGCGCACGAACTGGCTCATGCCATGCTCTTCGATATAACCGTGGCCGCCGAACACCTGCTGCGCCATCACCGCGTGATCGAAACCCCTGTCGCTGAGCACGCCCTTGACCACCGGCGTCATCAGGCCGGTGTAGTCGTCGGCCGCCTGACGGTCCTTGTCGTCGCCAGAACGATGCGCGACGTCGGACTTGATCGCCGTCCATAACGCCAGCGCCCGGCCGCCCTCGTTAAAGGCCTTCATGGTCATCAGCGAGCGGCGGATATCGGGATGGACGATAATCGGATCAGCCTTCTTGTCCGGCGCCTTGGCGCCCGACAGGGAGCGACCCTGCAGTCGGTCCTTGGCGTATGAAACCGCGTTCTGGTAGGCGATCTCGGAGATCGAAAGCCCCTGCAGGCCGACGCCGAGGCGGGCCTCGTTCATCATGGTGAACATGGCCTTCAGGCCGCCATTCAATTCGCCGAGCAGCGTGCCCTCGGCCTCGTCATAGTTCATGACGCAGGTCGAGTTGCCGTGGATGCCCATCTTTTCCTCGAGCGAGCCACAGGCGAGCGTGTTTCGCTCACCGGGATTGCCCGAGGCATCGAGCTTGAACTTCGGCACGATGAACAGCGAGATGCCCTTCACGCCTTCCGGCGCGCCCTCGGCGCGGGCCAGCACCAGGTGGACGATGTTGTCCGACATGTCGTGCTCGCCTGCGGAGATGAAGATCTTCTGGCCGGAGATCTTGTAGGTGCCGTCGCCGTTGGGAACGGCCTTGGTGCGCAGCAGGCCGAGGTCGGTGCCGCAATGCGGCTCGGTGAGATTCATGGTGCCGGTCCAGACGCCCTCGATGAGCTTCGGCAGCCACGTCGCCTTCTGCTCGTCCGTGCCGTGGGTGACGATCGCCGCGATCGCCCCCTGCGTCAGGCCGGGATACATCATCAGCGCCATGTTGGCGGAGACCATGTATTCGGAGACCGCGGTGTGCACCGTGTAGGGCAGGCCCTGGCCGCCGAACTCGGCCGGTGCGGCCAGCCCCATCCAGCCGCCCGCGCAATATTGATCGAAAGCGTCCTTGAAGCCGTTGGGCGTCGTCACCGAACCATCGTCATGGCGCACGCAGCCTTCCATGTCGCCGACGCGGTTCAGCGGGTGCATGACGTTCTCGGCGAGCTTGGCGCCCTCGGCGAGGATCGCCTCGACAACGTCTGGCGTCGCGTCCGAGAAGCCCGGAAGGTTCGAATAGCGGCGATAGCCCAGCACGTCGTTGAGCACGAACAGCGTGTCCTGGATCGGCGCCCTGTAGATCGTCATGCCTTCCTCCACCCTTATATGGTCCCGGCCTGTATAGTCGCGGCCCACCGGTTGCCTGTCCACGTACTGGACAGCAGGCCGGGTCAAACTCGATGCCCCGATAGCAAATATTGACGTTTGCGTAAACGTCAACTTCGTCGCAGCAAAAAAATTGTGAGCCTTCCGGCATCGTGGCGACAGAAAAGCCGCGCGGCCATGGCCGCGCGGCTCTTCATTTGCGGGATTGTCGCTGCTGAACGCGAGCGTTCAACCGGCAGCGCTGGCCTGCGGCGCCGCGGTGCGCTCGATGAGCATCTGGCGTACGACGGACATCGAGTTGCTCAATTCGCCGATGGCGTCGTCGATCAGCGCGCGCTGCTTCTGCAGGCGGGCCAGCTGCTTTTCCGACTTGTCGAGGGCCAGCCGCAGCTGCTTGGTGTTGGTGCCGGTCGGATCGTAGAGATCCATCATCTGCTTGACGTCGCGAAGCGAGAATCCGACCTTGCGACCGAGCAGGATCAGCTTCAACCGGGCCTTGTCGCGGCGCGTATAGAGGCGGGTCGAGCCATCGCGATGCGGATTGAGAAGGCCCTTGTCTTCATAGAAACGCAGCGTGCGCAATGTCACGCCGTATTTCTTGGCCATCTCGCCGATGCGAACGAATTCCTCGCCGGCCTCGGCCGGAATGTCATTGGTATTGGCCGCGGCTTCGCCGGGCGAAACAAGTTTCATGGTCACTGGCTTTCCCCTGGTGGCGCCGCGGTCGCGGACCAAGCGTCGCCTGGATGGAAGCGGGGGCGTGCTTCCAATCGTGGTTGCAACAAGTCAATCGCAAGAGACACGGCTTCGCGCCTTTTACGTTTACGTCAATCCTATACCGACAGCCGCGGGGTGACGCAAGGGCGTTGTCGAATCCGACCTTTATGCCGCACCCGGATTACCCAGCTTGTCGTGCGGCTCACGATTTATGCGAGACTTCTTAAGCTTGGTTAACGCCTTGTTTACCACGTTGGGCGAAATGTGCGCGTGTCGGTCACCCGTGGTTATCCTGTAGCGAATTATTCACGGTTTTCGAAGCGCGGGTGAAAACCCGGGAAGCCAATCTTCCTCCGCGGCAAAACCGCTCGGTTCGCTTCGTCCCCGGCAGGCTACTGGGAAACCGGCCTTGGCCGGCCATTCTGAACACGGGCGCATCGATGAACAGCAAGCGGTCCTATCTCGATACACTCAACGCCGGCAGGCAGCGCCGGCCGCACACGTCGCTCGAAGAACTGAACCGCTCGCTCGAAACGCTGGAGCAGCGGCTGGACCGGACGCGCGCCGACATGCCCGATCGCCCCGACCCGCGGCGGTCGCCGGTCGAGCCGCGCTATCCGAGCACGCAGCCTTACGGCCAGCCCCGTTGGTATGAGGATTCCTATTCCGCGCAAAGGCCACTGGACCGTGCGCCGCAGAATCCCGGCGCACAGCGGCCGCAAGACCCGGCTCCCGCCGCGCCTGCCTACGGCCAGAACTATCAGGCGATCGCGCGCGACATCGACCGGGTGCGTGGTCAGGAAGACAGCGTCGCCATGGTCGGCAAGATTGCCCTCGAACTGCGCGGGCTGCGCGAGGAACTGCGCCACCAGATGACCGCCGGCCTGCAGCGTGAATTCGAGGCGTTTCGCCAGGACATCGATCTTGCCTTGCAGGCCAACAGCCAGCGCGGCGCCAACGGCCTGCCGGACAAGAGCAGCGCCGAGCTCGGCCTCGAATTCGAGCGGCTCTCGAGCGCCATACAGACGCTCGCCGAAAAAAGCGACGACCGCAGCGTCAACCTGCTGCGACTGGAACTGGAACAGGTAAAGGGTGCTCTCGACACGCTGGCGCGTGAGGAAAGCCTCCAGAAGGTCGACCGCCGCTGGGACGATTTCGACCGCCGCTGGAGCGCCTTCGAGGACCGCGTAGACGCAGACCAGCGCAAGCGCGCGGAAGGCCCGAACCTTTCGGTGCTGACCGAGCGGCTCGAACAGATCAGCAGCGCAGTCAACAACCTGCCGGAATCGCTTTCTCTGCGCTCCCTGGAAGAAAAGGTTCGCACGCTCGCCAGCGCGGTCGACCGCTTCGCCGGCCAGCACACCGCGCGCGGCGGCGAAACGCTCGCCATGATCGACGAGCGGCTGGACGAGATTTCGCGCGCCATCGTCGCCTCGACCGTGGCCGCGCAGGCCAATTCCTTCGACCCCGAGACCTTCGGCCGGATCGAGAAGCGCATCGCCTCGCTGGCCCAGCAGATTGAAGAGGTCGCGCAGTCGCGGCCCGGCGCCGAGGTGGTCGATCATCTGAACCTTCTCACCAGCCGCGTGGACCAGTTGGCCGGCAGGGTCGACCTGCCCGAGCAGGCCATGGAACGGCTGGGCAAGCAGATCGCCTTGATCACCGAAAAGATGGACCGCGCGCCGGCCATGCCCGACGTCGACCATATCTTCCAGGGCCTGGAGCAGCGTTTCGACGCGCTGTCCATGCTGCTTGAGCGTCGCCAAGGCGATGCGATGGAACAGGGCAATATGCTGTTCCGCGATCTCGAGCGGCGACTGGACGAAGTCGCCGACAGGCTCGACCAGCGCATCCGCCAGGACGACAGCGCCGGCATCATGGAGGCGATCGACGCCCGCTTCACCGCTTTGGCCAAGCGCATCGAAACACGTACGTCGGACCCCGCCAACGACATGGCCATCCGCGGACTGGAAAGCCGGCTCGACGATATCTCCAGCCGGCTGGAATCATCCGCGCGACAGGTCGAAGGCATCGATCCGGCTCTGATCCGCAGCCTGGAGGCGCAGGTCGCAGGCCTGTCGGCGCATCTTTCCAAGCCCGGCGTACCGCTGCCTGAATTCGAGGACATCAGCCCACGTCTCAACGAGATCGAGAAGTCGCTGGCGGGCACGCGTGATTCCATCCTGACCGTGGCGCGCGAGGCGGCCGAGAGCGCTGTCAGATCGCTTGCCGACTCGGCGTCAAGCACGGCCCAGACCAACGCGACCGCTGTTGCCGGCCTCGCCCAGGACCTGAAGACGCTCGAAGCGCTCACCCGTCGCTCCGACGAGCGCAACTCGCGGACATTCGAGGCGATCCACGACACGTTGCTCAAGATCGTCGACCGGCTGGGCTCGCTGGAATCAAGCGAGACCAGCGAAGCGGTCAGCGAACTGGTCGATCCGCAACCCGCAGCCAGGCGTGGCGACCGCGGCGGCATGATTGCTGTGCGGGACGCGCCCTCGATGGACATCGACCAGCCGCTGCCGCTCATGGGAGACATGGCCAGCCTGGAAGACCGCGCCGCGGCGATCATGCGCGATGAACCAGATGCCCCGCGCACGCCCGCGGAAGCCGCCGCGGCGGCGGCCATGGCGGCGCTCGGGCCGGATGTGATCGGCGACAAGAACGAGGCGGCCGGCCGCAGGAAATCGATGTTCAGCGGCCTGGCGCGCGCGTTCAGGGGCAAGAAGGATGCGGACACGCAACCGCTTGCCGGCTCTACGCCGGTCGGTGACGTGCCGAGGGTCGACATCGACGAGCCGCTCGACCCCAAGGCCGCCAACAGGCCACTGGAACCCGGCTCCGGAGCGCCGGACCTCAACGCCATCATGAAGCGGGTGCGCGACGAGCGCGGCGGCCAGCAGGCTCGACGCCCCGAGAGCGATGCCGCCAAGTCCGATTTCATCGCCGCCGCCCGCCGCGCGGCACAGGCGGCGGCCGCGGAAGCCGACACGCTGAAGCGGCAATCGACCATGACCGGCCCGGTGAAGGCGCTGAGGATAGGCGACCTGCTCAAGGCGCGGCGCAAGCCGATCCTGATGGCCGCCGCCGCGATCATGATGGCGCTGGCCGGCTTGCAACTGGGCAAGGCGTTCTTGTCCGACCCGGTCGAAACGGCGACCAACCAGCCCGCCTCGATCATCTCCACGCAGACGGTCGACACGGCTTCGCTCGATGCCACCGCCGCACCGAAGGTCGACACGCCCAAGGCCGACACGGGCACGGCAAAGGTTGAAAGCGCGCCGACCCGTCCCGTCAGGCAGGCCGAGCCCGCCCAGGAAACGGCGACGGCCACTTCTACCCTATCAAGTTCCGACAATACCCACGCCATGCCGGCCGAGCCCGCGCCGGTGGCTTCGGCAACGCCGTCCGTGCCCGCGGCCGCCACCGCGACAGAAGCTGATAGCGACACGCAGCCTATGGCCAAGGAACAGGCGGCGGCCAGTCCGGCAGCCGACGGAGCCCCGGCCAGCATGCCAGCTGCCACCTCCGCCGACACGACAGGTGCCGTGCCCTCGGCGGCAGGCCAGACGGCCGCGGCGAAATTCGACATCCCTTCCGAAATTGGTCCGATGGCGCTGCACGAGGCGGCCGCCGGCGGCGACGCCAAGGCGTTGTTCGAGATCGGCTCGCGCTACGCGGAATCGCGCGGCGTGAAGGAAGACATGAAGGCCGCCGCAAAATGGTATGAGCAGTCGGCAGAGCTCGGCTTCGCGCCGGCCGAATACCGGATCGGAAATTTCTACGAAAAGGGCATCGGCGTCGCGCGCGACATCAAGAAGGCAAAGACCTACTACCAGCTCGCCGCCGAACAGGGCAACGCCAGCGCCATGCACAATCTGGCGGTGCTGTTCGCCATGGCGGCGGACGGCGTGACCGACAATGAATCGGCCGCGCACTGGTTCCAGGAAGCCGCCGACCTTGGCGTCAAGGACAGCCAGTTCAACCTCGGTATCCTGGCCGCCAAGGGCGTCGGCATGAAGCAGAACCTCGAGGAGTCCTACAAATGGTTCGCTCTCGTTGCCAAGACCGGCGACAAGGACGCCGCCGCCAAGCGCGACGAGATCGCCAATGCGCTGCGCCCCGAGCAGCTCGAGCGGGCGCGCGCCGCCACTGAACTGTGGAAGGCCAAGCCGCTCAATGCCGCCGCCAACTCGGCCGACATCCCGGAATCCTGGCAGGACAGCGCGCCGCAAACGACCGCCGGCATCGACATGACGAAGGCGGTAAAGAACATCCAGCTGATCCTCAACAAGAACGGCTATGACGCGGGCAACGCGGACGGCGTGATAGGCGGCAAGACCAAGAACGCCATCATGGCCTTCCAGACCGATAACAAGATGAGCCCGACCGGGGAGATCGACGCGCCACTCGTCAAGGCGCTGCTTGCGAAGAAATAACAGCAGGCGTGTCGCATACGCGACGCCTTGCCACACATTTGCCTGTTAACTGATTGAGATGGTTTTTGTTTCGGCGCGGCGGCGGGGTTTGATCCCGCCGCCGCGCCGGTGCAAGAAAAAATTGGCTTTTCGGTGCTTTATTGTCCGGGACGGCACAATGCGCCGACAAGCAAACTGATCGAGACAGACGGGTGGGCATCTATCTCCCGATCGCGGAAATTTCCGTCAACGTCTTCGTCCTGCTGGCGATGGGCGCGGCGGTGGGCTTCCTGTCGGGCATGTTCGGGGTCGGCGGCGGGTTCCTGATCACGCCGCTTCTTATCTTCTACAACATCCCGCCGGCGATCGCGGTTGCCACCGGCGCCAACCAGGTCATCGCCTCCTCTTTCTCCGGCGCGCTCTCGCATTTCAAGCGCGGCACGCTCGACTTCAAGCTGGGCGGCGTCCTTCTGGTCGGCGGCATCGTCGGCTCGACGGCCGGCATATTCGTCTTCGCGCTGTTGCGCCGCCTCGGCCAGCTCGACCTCTTCATCTCGCTGCTCTATGTCGTGCTGCTCGGCACGGTGGGCGGGCTGATGCTGGTGGAAAGCGTCAACGCGCTGCGCGCCAGCCGCAGCGGCGCGGCGCCGGTGCTCAAGAAATCCGGGCAGCACAACTGGATCCACCGACTGCCGTTCAAGATGCGCTTCCGCGCCTCGAAGCTGTTCGTCAGCGTCATTCCGGTGCTTGGCCTGGGCGCCGCGATCGGCTTCCTGTCGTCGATCATGGGCGTCGGCGGCGGCTTCATCATGGTTCCGGCACTCATTTATCTGCTCAAGGTGCCGACCAATGTCGTTATCGGCACCTCGCTGTTCCAGATCATCTTCACCTCCGCCTACACCACCCTGGTGCATGCAACGACCAACCAGACGGTCGACGTCATCCTGGCCTTCCTGCTTATGGCCGGCGGCGTCGCCGGCGCGCAATATGGCGCCAAGGCCGGCCAGAGGCTGCGCGGCGAACAGTTGCGGGCGCTGCTTGCGATGCTGGTGCTGGCCGTGGCCATCCGCCTTGCCGCCGATCTCTTCGTGACGCCACCCAACCTCTATTCGCTTTCCGCCGCGGGCCTCAACTGATGGCGGGATTGAGAGCATTTGCAGCCGCCGTCACGTTGTCGATGCTCCTAGCCCTTTCCCCGGCGACGGCGCAGACGCCGCCGGCCGAAAGCATCCAGATCGGCCTGTCGACCGACGCTATTTCGATCACGGCCGGTTTCTCGGGCGCCGACCTCACCATCTTCGGATCGCTGGAGAATGCGGATCCGCTGGTCGCGCGCCAGGGGCGCTACGACGTGATCGTCGTGCTCGAAGGACCGCCACGTCCTGTTGTCGTGCGGCGCAAGGACCGCGTGCTCGGCGTCTGGATCAACCTGGACTCTGAGACGTTCGAGAACGTGCCGGTCTCGTATTCCGTCGCGACGACACGACCGCTGCAGGACATCGCCGAGCCCGCCAAATACAAGCAGCTCTCGCTCGGCGCACAGAACCTCTACATGAAACCCGCCGACGAGACCGACAACCCGGCCACCATCGAGGAGTTCACCGCCGCGCTTCGCGACCGCAAGGCGGCGACCGGCCTTTACAGCGAGAATGTGGGCGGCGTCCAGTTCCTGTCGCAGAACCTATTTCGCGCCACGGTGCGCCTGGCGCCCAATGTTCCGGTCGGCACGCACAAGGCGCGCGCGTTCCTGTTCAAGAGCGGCCTGTTCATCAAGGAGAGCTCGGCCCAGCTCGAAATACGCAAGTCCGGCTTCGAGCAGTCGATCTTCCGCGTCGCGCATGAATATTCCTTCCTCTATGGCGTGTTCGCCATATCGCTGGCCATGCTGACCGGCTGGCTGGGCCGGCTCATCTTCCGCAAGGATTGAAGATGAAAGGGGTTTCCCTCCTGGCGATGATGCGATAAACCGCCGCCTCCCAGCCCTAGGGACAAGCAATACATTCAATTTCGATAGAGCGGTCCGGCCTTCCGGACGTCGGCGCGCAATGCGTTGGCCTGCCGCTATCGAACAACGACAGGAGGCTGCGATGCGATCGGCATTCGGCGGCATCGATTTCGGCACGTCCAATTCCACCGTGGGCGTGATCCGCAACGGCCGGGCGCGACTGGTGGCGCTGGAAGGCGAGCAACCGACCTTGCCGAGCGCCGTGTTCTTCAATTTCGAGGACGGCCACACCTATTTCGGCCGGCGCGCGATCAGCGACTACACCGACAGCATCGAAGGCCGTCTGATGCGCTCGCTGAAGAGCGTTCTCGGCAGCTCGCTCGCCAATGAGAAGACGCGCATCAAGGCACGTCAGATCGGCTTCATCGACATCATCGGCCTGTTCATCGATCATCTCAAGAAGCGCCTGGAAGACGACGCGGGCGGTCCGGTCGAGAACGTGGTGCTCGGCAGGCCCGTGCAATTCGTCGACGACGACACGGCCGCCGACTCGAAGGCGCAGGGCGAATTGGAAAAGGCCGCCCGCGCGCAGGGCTTCAGGCACGTCGCCTTCCAGTTCGAGCCCATCGCGGCAGCGCTCGATTACGAGCAGAAGGTCGCCCGCGAGGAGTTGGCGCTGATCGTCGACATGGGCGGCGGCACCTCCGACTTCTCGATCGTGCGGGTTTCGCCGGAGCGCGCGCGCTCGACCGACCGCAAGGCGGATATCCTGGCCAACCGCGGCATCCATATCGGCGGCACCGATTTCGACCGGTTGCTCAGCATCACCCATGTCATGCCAGAGCTCGGCTATCTGACGCGAACCAAGGACCACAAGCGCAACCTGCCGGCGGCTTATTTCATCGACCTGGCGACCTGGCAGCGCATCAACCTCGTCTACACCGCCAGGGCGATGAACGACCTGCGACAGATCCGCTACGAGGCCGAACGCGCCGACCTCGTCGACCGGTTCATCCATGTCGTCGAGCATCGCTATGGCCATGCGATGGCGGGGCTTGTCGAAAGGGCCAAGATCGCGCTGACCGACCAGCCCTCGGCCGAGGTGAAGGTGTCGCTGCCCGGCGCGCATTTCTCATCCGAGATCACGCGCGCCGGTCTCGAGGAGACGATCAGCGGCGACATCGAGCGCGTGGCCGCGACGGTGAGACAGACGATCGCCGACGCCGGCATTGTCGCCTCGGCCATCACCGCCGTGTTCCTCACCGGCGGTTCGACCGCGATCCCCCTGGCGAGGCAACAAATCCTGTCGCTGGTGCCGCAGGCCTGCGTCATCGAAGGCGACATGTTCGGCTCGGTCGGCCTTGGGCTGGCGCTCGACGCGCAGCGCAAATACGCCTGATTATTCCGCGCTTGCCGGCGTTTCCACCTTCCCGGTGAGATGCGCCTTCAGCGCCATCTGGGCGAGGCTCGCCTGCCGGTCACGGTGTGTGATCATGGCGAAGTCGCGCTTCGGCAATTCGACCGGCACCGCCCTGAGGCTGCCCTCCGCCAGGGAGCGCGCGACGACGAGCTCCGAGATGATCGTGGCCCCAGCGCCGGCCTCCACCGCCTGGCGAACGGCCTCGTTGCTGGGCAGGACGAGGAATATCTGCAGCTCCGCCGGCGGAACCCCCTGGCCGTGCGCGAAATCCTCCAGCGCCTCCCGCGTGCCCGACCCGCCCTCCCGGATGATCCAGCGCAGCGCCCTGATATCGAGGTTTCCGGCTCGCGTCATCGGTGTCTCGGGATGCGAACGCGCCACGACCAGCATCATGCGGTCCTCATCGACAGTGGCGCGGCGCAGGATGTCGGACTCAGTGCGGCCCTCGACCAAGCCGAAATCGGCTCGGCCGTCCAGCACATTGGTCTCGACCTGCCTGGTGTTGCCGATCGTCACGCTCAGCTTCACGGCCGGATAGGCTTCGTGGAAGGACGCCAGGCGGCGCGGCAGCCAGTAGCTGGCGATGGTCTGGCTGGCCGCGATCGACAGGCTGCCGGCGATGGTCTGCGAGACATCCTCCAGCACGCCGCGCGCGGCCGCGGCGCGATCCAGAACCGCCTTCGCCTCCGGCAGGAAGCGGTGGCCGGTCTGGGCCAATTCGATGTTGCGGCCGACCCGATTGAACAGGCGCACCCCATGCTGGCTTTCGAGCGCGCGGATGGCGGCGGACGCCGCGGACTGCGAGATGCCCAGTCGCTCGGCGGCCTTGGTCATGTGGCCGTGCTCGGCGACGGCGACGAAGATGCGCAACTGATCGAGGGTCATGGACTACTAAGAAGCAAAATCGATTGGAATTACAAGAGCTGCTTGTTAGACGCATCAATTGCTTTGTTCTAAGTTTTTGCTCGAGATTGGAAAAAATTGGCCGTTCTGCGCCAAGAGTTGGAAATGATGGGGCGCTTCAAATCCCTGTTCGCGCATTGGAGCCGACGGTTGAAACGGCAGTTCGCCGGCGAGCGCTACCACCCTGAGCTCCACTACATGCGCGGCCCCGGACCCAAGACAAAGGCCAAGACGACGAACGGCAAGAGCGCTCGCGGATCATGAGCAAAGCCGCGCCGCGCGGCGCCAATTCCGCAGCCTCCCAGCGGCCGCTGGCCGACACCCACGCACCAAATGAGGGCGACGGCGTCGAGACCTCGCCAAGCGTCTCCGATCGTGTCGCCAAGACCACCTGCTACATGTGCGCCTGCCGCTGCGGCATCGACGTCCACATCAAGGACGGCAAGGTCCGCTACATCAACGGCAACAAGGACCATCCGGTAAACCGCGGCGTAATCTGCGGCAAGGGCAGCTCCGGCATCATGCAGCATTACAGCCCGGCGCGGCTGAGGAAACCACTGCTGAGGACGGGGCCGCGCGGCTCGGGCGAGTTCCGCGAGATAGAGTGGGACGAAGCGCTGACCATCGCCACCGATCGGCTGTCGGCGATCCGCCGCGCCGACCCGAGAAAACTCGCCTTCTTCACCGGACGCGACCAGTCGCAATCGCTGACCGGCTGGTGGGCGTCGAAATTCGGCACGCCCAACTTCGCCGCGCATGGCGGCTTCTGCTCGGTCAACATGGCAGCCGGCGGGCTCTACACGATCGGCGGCTCGTTCTGGGAGTTCGGCGAGCCGGACTGGGACAACACCCGGTACTTCATGCTGTTCGGCGTCGCCGAGGACCATGATTCCAACCCGATCAAGATCGGCCTCGGCAAGCTCAAGGCGCGCGGCGCCAAGGTGGTTTCGATCAATCCCTGCCGTACCGGCTACAACGCCATCGCCGACGACTGGATCGGCATCCGGCCCGGCACGGACGGCCTGTTCGTGCTGGCTCTTGTCCATGAATTGCTCAAGGCAGGCCGCGTCGATCTCGACTATCTGCTGCGCTACACCAACGCGCCCGTGCTGGTCGTGCAGGAGCCGGGGCGCGCCGATGACGGGTTGTTCGTTCGCGACGCGGAAGGCAATCCGCTTGCGTGGGACAGGGTGGCGAAGCGGCCGGTCAACGCGGCCGACCCCGCGGCAAAGCCGGCGCTGACCGGCAGCTATGACGTAGGCGGGCAGCGCTGCGTGCCTGTGTTCCAGCTCATTGCGGAGCGCTATCTCGACGAGGCCTACTCGCCCGACGCCGTGGCGGAGCGCTGCGGCCTTTGCGCTGACACTATTCGCCGGATCGCCGCGGAACTGGCGCATGTCGCCTTCGAACAGACGATCGAACTGCCGGTCGCCTGGACCGACTGGGCCGGCCGCCGGCACGAGACGATCAAAGGCCGGCCGGTATCCATGCACGCCATGCGCGGCATCTCGGCCCATTCCAACGGCTTTCATACCTGCCGAGCCATCCACCTGCTGCAGGTGCTGCTGGGAACGGTGGACGTTCCGGGCGGTTTCCGCTTCAAGCCGCCTTATCCGCGCTCGGCGCCGCCTGGGCCGAAGCCATGCGGAAAAGACGCCCAGCCGGCGACGCCGCTCGACGGCATGCCGCTCGGCTTCGTCTGCGGGCCGGAAGATCTTCTCGTCGACGAGGCCGGCAAGCCCACCCGCATCGACAAGGCCTATTCCTGGGAGGCGCCGCTCGCTGCGCATGGGCTGATGCACTCGGTCATCCGCAATGCCTGGGCCGGCGACCCTTATCCGATCGACACGCTGATGATGTATATGTCGAACATGGCCTGGAACTCGTCGATGAACACGGTCGAGACGATTGCCATGCTGACCGACAAGGACGAGGCGGGCGCCTACAGGATCCCGTTCATCATCTACTCCGACGCCTATTATTCCGAGACCGTGCCCTTCGCGGACTTGGTGCTGCCCGACACTACCTATCTCGAGCGGCACGACTGCATCAGCCTGCTCGACAGGCCGATCAGCCATGCCGACGGGGCCGCCGACGCCATACGCCATCCGGTGGTGCAGCCGGACCGCGACGTGCGGCCGTTCCAGTCGGTGCTGATCGAGCTCGGCGCACGGCTCGGTCTGCCCGGCTTCGTCGACGAGGACGGCTCGGCGAAGTACCGGGACTATGCCGATTACATCGTCAACCATCAGCGCACGCCCGGCATCGGCCCTTTAGCTGGCTGGCGTGGTAAGGACGGCGGATCGATCGGCAAAGGCGACGCCAACCCCGACCAATTGCAGCGCTACATCGACAATGGCGGCTTCTGGCACCACGAATTCGCCGACGACCAGCGCTACTACAAGATGGGCAACCGCGCTTATCTCGACTTCGCCGTCGAGATGGGTTTTGTCCCAAAGGCCGAGCCGATCGTCTTCCAGCTTTATTCCGAACCGATGCAGCGATTTCGCCTCGCCGCGCGCGGCCATGGCAAGACGCAGCCGCCCGATGCGGAGCGGGGCCGCATCGAGGCCTATATGGACCCGCTGCCCTTCTGGTATGCGCCCTTCGAGGAGGCCACCGTCGATCTCGAAGAATATCCGCTGCATGCGCTGACGCAGCGGCCGATGCATATGTACCATTCCTGGGGCTCGCAGAATGCCTGGCTGCGGCAGATCACCAGCCAGAACCGGCTGTTCGTCCACCGCCAGACGGCTGGCAGGCGTGGCCTTGCGGACGACGACTGGGTGTGGATCGAAAGCGTCGCCGGCCGGGTGAAGGGCCAGATCAAGCTGATCGACGGCGTTAACCCGGATACGGTATGGACCTGGAACGCGATCGGCAAGCGGCGCGGCAGCTGGGGCCTGAAGGACGACGCGGCGGAGAGCAACCGCGGCTTCCTGCTAAACCACGTCATCGGCGACCGGACAGCCGCGGACGCCAATGGCAAACGCTATTCGAATTCGGACCCGGTCACGGGACAGGCGGCGTGGTTCGACCTTCGCGTGCGGATCGTCAAATGCGCGGCTGAGGAAGCCGGCTTCACCGAACCGCAATTCGAGCGTTTCGAACGCCCGCCGCATTTCGAGCTTTCGCCGGATGTGCTTCGCTTCGGCGCTGCGTTCCGCATGAAGAGGGAAGCCGCCGAATGACCTGCCTTCCCCCCGGACCGAGAAAAAGCTCGGCCTCGTCATCGACCTCGACACCTGTGTCGGCTGCCAGGCCTGCGTCACCGCCTGCAAGGAATGGAACACCGGCGGCCATATGGCGCCGCTGACCGACATCGACCCTTATGGCGGGCATGTCGACGGCGTCTGGTTCAACCGGGTGCATAGTTACGAGCACACGACGGAGTTGGGCGGCCGCACGGTGAACTTCCCGCGCTCGTGCCTGCATTGCGAGCAGCCGGCCTGCGTCACCGTCTGCCCGACCGGCGCCTCCTACAAGCGCGCCTCGGATGGCATCGTGCTGGTCGACGAGGATAAATGCATCGGCTGCAAGCTGTGCAGCTGGGCCTGTCCGTATGGCGCGCGCGAGTTCGATACCGATGTGGGCGTGATGAAGAAATGCACGCTCTGCGTCGACCGCATTTACAACGACAATCTGGCCGAGGACGACCGCATCCCGGCATGCGTCGCCGCCTGTCCGACCAGCGCCCGGCATTTCGGCGATCTCGGCGATCCGGCCTCGGCGATCTCGCAGCTTGTCGAGGAGCGTGGCGGCGTGGCGCTGATGCCGGAGCTCGGCTACAAGCCGACCAACAGATATCTGCCGCCGCGCGCGCGCAGCGAACGTGCCGCCAAGGTGAACGCTCCTGCACTTGAGCCGATCAAAGCCGAGGGCGGTTTCCTCGGCTGGATCGACCGCATGCTTTCGAACTAGCTTCGCGCAACCATGCATCCCGCTTTCTCGGTCGTATTCTTCACCACCGCCACCGGGGCCGGTTACGGCCTTTTGGCGCTGCTCGGCCTGCTCGGCGGGTTTGGAGCGATCCCGGCCGATTTCTGGCTCGGCCTCATCGGCATGTCGTTGGCTCTGGGCCTGATCGCCGCCGGCCTGCTCTCCTCGACCGGCCATCTCGGCCGGCCCGAGCGGGCCTGGCGCGCCTTTTCGCAATGGCGCAGCTCGTGGCTGTCACGCGAGGGCGTGGCGTCGGTCGCGACCTTCATTCCGGCCTGCCTCTTCGCCATTGGCTGGGTGTTTCTCGGCAAGAGCGGCGGCTGGGCGACGGTCGCCGGGCTGATGGCGGCAGCCGGTGCCGTGGTCACGGTCTGTACGACCGGGATGATCTATGCCTCGCTGAAGCCGATCGCGCAATGGCACAGCCGCTATACTTTGCCGGCTTATCTTATCTTCGCAGCGATGACCGGAAGCGTTCTCGCCAACGCCTTGCTCCAGGCGTTCAAGCTGGGTTCAACGGCGATGCTCATATGGGCTCTATTTGCCACGCTGGTCGGCTGGGGCTGGAAGCTCGCGACCTGGCGGCACAACGACCACCTTAAAATCCCCACCACCGCCAACACGGCGACAGGCTTCGCCGGCGGCACCGTGCGATCGATCGAATGGCCGCATACCGAGGAGAACTACCTGCTGAAGGAAATGGGGTTCCGCATCGCGCGCAAGCACAGCGCGAAGCTTCGGCGGGTCACGCAGGCGCTGGCTTTCGCTGTGCCCGCTGTCCTGCTGGTGACCGTGTTCTTTGTGCCATGGCCGCTGGGCACGATCGCATCCGTGCTTGCAGCCATCGCACAACTCACCGGCATACTGGTCGAGCGCTGGCTGTTCTTCGCCGAAGCGAAGCACACGGTGACGCTCTATTACGGGCGAGAGTAGTCCTCACCCCGGCCGCAGCATTGGGCGGGAGATAGCGAAAATCCGCTGGGCGCCGAGCATATAGGCAACGAGCGTTTCCAGCCGGAACAGGCCGGCATAGGCGCGGTCGAGCACGTTGAGCGAGCCGGTATAGGCGCCGAAGGCCGGCATGATCATGCGGCCGCCATCGCCGGCGAAGCAGCGCCGCCTGACCGAGCGGCCGCGCTGGACGATGCGCGCGCAAGGGTGGAGATGGCCGGCGATCTCGCCCTCGACGCGGACTTTCGACGGCTCGTGGCGGAAGATCAGCGAGCCGATGGCGAGTTCCTTGACCGTCTCGCCCGGCAGGTCTGCCGGCGCTTCCGGGTCGTGGTTGCCGGCTACCCAGAACCAGTCGCGGCCGGCCATCATCGCCTCCAGCCGCTCGCGGAAGCTCGAATGCATGCGGTCAGCGCCGCCGCCGTCATGGAAAGAGTCGCCGAGGCTGACGACGATGCGTGGCTGGTAGTCGGCGATGACCGCCTGCAGCTGAAGCAAGGTGGCGCCAGTGTCGTAAGGCGGGATCAGCGCGCCGCGCCTGGCGAAGGACGAGCCTTTCTCAAGATGCAGGTCGGAGACCGCTAGCAGGCGCAGGTCGGGGAAATAGAGAACGCCGCGCCGGTCGCAGACTGCGCGTTCGCCGGCGATGCCGACAAGGTCGGCCTCGGCGATCAGCGTTGCGCGCGTCAGCGAAAAATTCATCCCCTCTCAGCCCTCTCTTTCAGTTGGTCATCTCAGGCCCCATGGCCTCTTCGACGAGGGTGGCGGCGTCCATCAACAGCGCCTCGTCCGCCTCGCCATTCACCGGCATCTTGCCGATTTCAAGCATGATCGGCACGGCAAGCGGCGATATCTGCTCGAGGTTCTTATGCATGATTCGACCGCTAATGCGCGATAGCATCTCGGCAAGTCTACTGACATCCAGCAAGCCGGTCGCCGCGTCCGTGCGCGTGGCCTGCAGCAGGATATGGTCGGGTTCATGGGTGCGCAGCACGTCATAGATCAGGTCGGTCGAGACGGTGACCTGGCGGCCGCTTTTCTCCTTGCCCGGATGGCGCTTTTCGATCAGTCCGGAGATCAGCGCGCAGTTGCGGAAGGTGCGCTTGAGAAGCCAGCTGTCGGCAAACCAGGCTTCCAGATCATCGCCCAGCATGTCCTGATCAAACAGCGTGGCCAGCGACGGTTTCCCGTTCTTGAACATCCGGCCCATGTCGGCCAGCGACCAGATGGCCAGCGCATAGTCCGTGGCCACGAAACCGACCGGCTTCGCGCCCGCCCGGTCCAGCCGTCGCGTGAGCAGCATGCCGAGCGTCTGATGCGCCAACCTGCCTTCGAACGGATAGGCGACGAGGTAGTAGCGGTTGCCGCGTGGAAAGGTTTCGATCAAAAGGTCGTCGCGTTTCGGCAGAACGGATTTGTCTGCCTGGAACCGCAGCCAATCCGCGACCTGCTCGGGAAGCTTCTTCCAGCGCTGCGGGTCGTCGAGCATGGCGCGAACCTGCTCGGCGAGATAGGTCGAAAGCGGGAATTTGCCGCCGCCATAATAGGGCACCTTCGCGTCACTGCCCGGTGCGTTCGAGACGAAACACTCGTTCTCGCGAATGCCTTCGAAGCGCAGGATCTTGCCTGCGAACATGAAGGTGTCGCCATGGGTCAAAGTCTCCAGAAATGCTTCCTCGATCTTTCCCAGCACCCTGCCGCCGCGCGAGGCTGCCCCCCTGCTCCCGGCCTGGACGTAGCGAACGTTGAGCGCGGGCACTTCGATGATGGTGCCGACATTCAGCCTGTACTGCTGGGCGACGCGGGGATGGGATACGCGCCACAAACCCTCCCTGGTCTGCCGGATGCGGGCATAGCGCTCGTAATTTTTCAGCGCGTAGCCTCCGGTCGCGACGAAGTCGATGACCCGGTCGAATGTCGGCCTGTCCAGGCTGGCGTAGGGTGCCGCAGTCCTCACTTCATCGAACAACGCATCGGCATGGAATGGCGCGCCGCAGGCGCAGCCCAGCACGTGCTGCGCCAAGACATCCAGCCCGCCATTGACAAGCGGCGGCGTATCCTGGGCGCCGAGATAGTTGGCATCCAGCGCGGCGCGGCATTCCAGAACCTCGAAGCGATTGGCCGGGATCAGGATCGCCTTCGACGGCTCGTCCATGCGGTGGTTGGCGCGGCCGATGCGCTGCGCCAGGCGGCTGGCGCCTTTCGGCGCGCCGACATGTACGACCAGATCGACGTCGCCCCAGTCTATGCCGAGGTCGAGCGTGGAGGTAGCGACGATGGCGCGCAACGCATTCTCACCCATGGCCTTCTCGACGCGGCGGCGCTGGGCGACATCCAGCGATCCGTGATGGAGCGCGATCGGCAAGGTATCCTCATTGACGCGCCATAGCTCCTGGAACAGCAGCTCGGCCTGGCTGCGCGTGTTGACGAACAGCAGCGTGGTCTTGTGCCGCTTGATCTCGCGATAGATCTCGGGCGTAGCGTAGCGGGCCGAATGTCCGGCCCAAGGCACCCGCTCTTCCGAGTCGAGGATTGATATTTCGGGCTTGGCGCCACCCGTGACGACGATGAGTTCGGACATGGCACCGGGAGAAGCCTGGCTGACCAGCCAGCGCCGCAATTCGTCGGGCTCGGCCACGGTGGCTGAGAGGCCTATCGTTTGCAGGCCGGGCACAAAGGCCCGCAACCTCGCCAGGCCGAGCGCCAGCAGATGTCCGCGCTTGGAGGTGACCAGCGAGTGCAATTCGTCGAGCACGACATAGCGAAGGTCCTCGAAGAAGCGCCTGGCGTCGTTCGAGGCTATCAGCAACGCGAGTTGCTCGGGCGTGGTGAGCAGGATATCGGGCGGCGCGAGTTTCTGCCGCTGGCGCTTGTGCGAGGGCGTGTCGCCGGTTCGGGTCTCTATGGTGACCGGCAGACCGATCTCCTCGACCGGCTTGCCGAGATTTCGCTCGATGTCGACGGCCAGCGCTTTAAGCGGCGAGATGTAGAGCGTGTGGATGCCGCGATGCGCCTGGCCCGGCTTGCGCTTGGGACGATCGGCAAGCTCGGTCAGCGACGGCAGGAAGCCGGCCAGGGTCTTGCCGGCGCCGGTCGGCGCGATCAGCAGCACCGATTGTCCGCCTTGAGCCTTCGCCAGCAGCTCGAGCTGATGGGCGCGCGGCGACCAGCCCTTTTCGCCGAACCATTTGACGAATGGCTCGGGCAGCAGGACGGCGGCATTCTGTTCGGCAAGGCGCGGCTGCTCGGTCACCCGCAAGAGGTAGCGCGGCGGCACGCGATCGCCAAGGAAAATCGGAACAAAAAGGGATCATCGCTCCTCGCCCCGTTTACGGCGAGAAGGAAAGATCAGGGCCTTCTGAACCCCGTCGGGCCGCCATAAAGATAGCCGATGCGGTCGACCGCTTCCTTCAGCCCCTCGCGCGAGACCAGCATGGTGTGGCCGTTGGCGTGGATCATGTCTTTCTCGTTGGTCATGATCGCGACATGGCCCTTCCAGAAGACGAGGTCGCCGCGCCGGAGTCCTGAATAGTCGGGACCCAGCTCTATCGGCGTGCCGATCGACGCGGCCTGCATGTCGGAGTCGCGCAGCACGTGCCTGCCCGTCATGCGCATCGCAAGCTGGACGAGGCCGGAGCAGTCGATGCCGAAGCCGGAGACCCCGCCCCACAGATAGGGCGTGCCCAGGAAGCTTTCGGCGACGGTGACGTAGTCCCCGGCCAGTTCGGCGGTCGGCCGCAAATGGCCGGCGATGATCGCCTGGCCGGAGGGCAACAACGCATAATGCGTGCCGCGCGTTTCGGCCGCGCCGGTCACCGTCACGGTCGAGCCCATCGACAACTGTCCGCTTATCGGAAAGCGCAGATCCGGTCCGGGATAGAGGAACGTGCGCGGCACCGAAACGACGTGCGTGGGCGCCTGTTCGCGCGCGCCAATGAGATTGTCCGCCACATAGCCGACATAGCCGTCGCGCTCGGTCTGCAGCCAGGCCCAGCCTTCGGCATCCTCGAAGACGAGCACGTCGTCGCCAAGCAGCGCCTGCGTGTTCACGCCCGCGTCGGGGCGCGGCGCCTTGCGCAGGTCGGCGACCGACGCCGTGATACGCGCCGGGCGGCCGGTGACGAAGCGGTCGGCGGCGACCTCACCTTTCAGCCTCGCATCGGCAAGGTCGGAGCGGAAGGCATGAAGGCGAGCATCCCTGGCGGTCAAATCGATAATCCAGTCAATCTGCGATGGGGTCGGATGGCGGCGACGAGGTCAGATGGGCAGCTCTTGCGCCCTGGCAACGATACCATCGCCGAAGCGTTCGACAAAGAGCGCGCCTTCCACCGTGCGCCGGATCAGCACGTTGCGCTTGTCGAGCTCGTCGCGGTGGCGCGAGACCAGCTTCAGCGCACCCATCGTGTCGAGGGCGCGGGTGATGACCGGCTTGGTGACGTTGAGCCTGGCGGCCAGCCCGCGCACCGTGTGCGGCGGCGGATCGAGATAGATGGTGAACAGGATCGCCGTCTGGCGCATGGTGAGATCCGGCGCGCCTTCGCGCACCTGGGCCAGCATCACCTGCTGCCACAGTCGCAAGGCCTGACTCGGGCGCATCGAGATCGACATCGCCCCAGCATGCCGGCAAATTGTTTCGGTTCCGTTTCAGTGACGGCTTTTTTGCGCCGCCTCGATCTTCCGGCGTGGAGCGGTTCAGCGTCTCCCGGGATCGCGGAACCGCTCTAAGTCTCTGTTTTTACGCAGTTCCGGACGGAGCATCGCCAAGCACTTCTGCTGGAATTGCCCTAGACAAATCGCTGCGTAATCACCCGCTCCAGCGCGCGAATACCCTGCGCCTCGCCCCCGGTCAGGCCATGGGGGCGATCGGCCGGATTCCAGGCGAAGATGTCGAAATGCGCCCAACGCTCCGTCTTCTCGACGAAGCGCTTGAGAAAAAGCGCCGCGGTGATCGATCCCGCAAAACCGTCCGTGGTGACGTTGTTGATGTCGGCAACCTTGGAGGAAAGCTTCCCATCATAGGGGCGCCACAGCGGCATGCGCCACAGCGGATCCTCGACCGCTACTGACGCGGCGGCGAGGTCGGCGGCGAGCACCTCGTCGGCGGTGTAGAAAGGCGGCAGATCGGGGCCGAGCGCGACACGGGCCGCACCGGTGAGCGTCGCCATGTCGACAAGCAATTCGGGTTGCTCTTCATCAGCCAGCGCCAGCGCATCGGCCAGGACCAGCCGCCCTTCGGCGTCCGTGTTGCCGATCTCGACGGTGATGCCCTTGCGGCTGCGCAGCACGTCGCCTGGCCGGAAGGCATTGCCCGCGATCGAATTCTCGACGGCGGGGATCAGCACCCGCACCCGGACATTCAGCTTCGCCGCCATGATCATGGAAGCGAGGCCCAGCACATTGGCCGCGCCGCCCATGTCCTTCTTCATCAGAAGCATGCCCGATGACGGCTTGATGTCGAGGCCGCCGGTGTCGAAGCAGACGCCCTTACCGATCAGCGTCACCTTCGGCGCAGCGCTCGATCCCCATGTCATGTCGATCAGCCGCGGCGCTCCGGTTGAGGCACGGCCAACGGCGTGGATCATCGGGAAATTGCGCGCCAGGAGGTCATCGCCATGGATCACGGAGATATCGGCTGCGTGGTCGGCCGCGAGTTTCCGGGCGGCTTCCTCCAACTCGGCCGGGCCGAGATCGCTGGTCGGCGTGTTGACAAGGTCGCGTGCCAGGAACACGCTATCGGCGATGCGACGGACATGAGCGCCATTCGCGCCTTCGGGAAGTGCAAAGCGCAACGCCTTGCCTGGCTTCTTGCCATAACGCGTGAAGACATAGCCGCCGAGGACGAGCGCAAGCGCAGCCAGACCGGGTTGGCGCAAGTCCGACGCGAAATACCATTCGCCTTCCGGCAGCGCCCTTGCGAGCGCGCCGAGAGCAAGCGCGCTTTCGCCTTCGCCCGTGCCGAACAGCGCGCCGGCAAGGCGACCGCCCTCACCCGGCAGGACCAGCGTGCGCCCGGCCTCGCCGGAAAAACCGTTGGCCCTGGCCCAGGCGAGGGCGGACGGCGGCAGCGCCGCGGCTTCAAGCGTTTCCTTTGCCACCAGATAGACAGGCAAGGCGGCTTCCGGCCTTTGTTCGACGAGTTCGACAGGCATGCGATGATCTCCGGCCGAACGCGACGAGTCGGCTTCTTAACGATCCGTTAGGGTTAACAGAATATTTCTGCGGGAGGGAAGACGGCCAGCCAATGGCCGCACAGGAATGGAGACCGGGCGCCGATGCCGATAAAAGCGTTGAACCTCAGAGCCAAGCATCTGATCAGCACGGCGCTCATGGCGGCTCTTGCAGCCGGCGTGGCGGGTTGCGGCAGCACCAGCCAATTGACCACCGGTTCCATCTCGCGTTCCGACAGCAGGCCGCTGGAAACGATGTCGGCCGGCGAACTGCACACGGCCACATCCAGGCTTGGCGAATCCTACGCGCGCAATCCGAACGACAGGCGCCTGGCGATGAACTTCGCGGCGGCGCTGCAGATGGACGGCGATGCCGACCAGTCGCTGGCGGTGATGCGCAAGCTGGCGATCGCCTACCCCAAGGATCGCGACGTGCTTGCCGCCTACGGCAAGGCGCTCGCTGCCAACGGTCAGTTCGAGCCGGCGCTCGACGCCGTGCGCCGCGCGCAAACGCCGGAATATCCGGACTGGAGGCTGGTATCGGCGGAAGCCGCCATTCTCGACCAGATGGGGCAGAAGGACGAAGCTCGGCAGAATTACCGCAAGGCGCTGGAGCTCAAGCCGAACGAACCTTCGGTACTGTCCAATCTCGGCATGTCCTATGTGCTCGAAGGCGATCTGCGCACCGCGGAAACCTACATGCGCTCGGCTGCGCAGCAGCCCGGCGCCGACAGCCGGGTGCGGCAGAACCTCGCGCTGGTCGTCGGCCTGCAAGGCCGCTTCGACGAAGCCGAGAAGATCGCCTCGCAGGAATTGTCGCCCGAGCAGGCGCAGGCCAATATCGCCTATCTGCGCCAGATGCTTGCCCAGCAGAACGCCTGGAGCCAGTTGAAGGACCAGGACAAGAGCAAAGGCAAGCCGAAAGTCGCCACCAACTGACAGCGCCGCCAAGCGCCGACCGCTTCGACAATGAAAAGCCGCGCGAACCCCGCGCGGCTCTTTGATTTATGAGAACAGCCCGCCTACTGGCTCGAGGAGCTGTGCTGGTCGCCGAAGATGCCGCGCTGGCTGACCTGAATGCCGGCCGGACCCAGGATGATGGCGAACAGGACCGGCAGGAAGAACAGGATCATCGGCACGGTGAGCTTCGGCGGAAGTGCGGCGGCCTTCTTCTCGGCGGCGTTCATGCGCATGTCGCGGCTCTCCGAGGCGAGCACGCGCAGCGCGTGCGCCACCGGCGTGCCGTAGCGTTCGGCCTGGACCAGGGCCTGTGTTACCGACTTCACCGATTCCAGGCCGGTGCGGCTTGCCAGGTTCTCATAGGCGACCTTGCGATCCTGGAGATAGGACAGCTCGGCATTGGTGAGCACGAATTCCTCGGCAAGCGCCACCGACTGCGTGCCGATTTCGTCGGCAACCCTGCGCAAAGCCGCTTCCACCGACATGCCGGATTCAACGCAGATCAGCATAAGATCGAGCGCGTCCGGCCACGCCAACTGGATCGACTGCTTGCGCTTGGTCGCGCGGTTGTTGACGTAGAGGATCGGCGTGTAGAAGCCGCCATAGGCGACAACGACACAGACGAACAGCCTGATGAAAGGCGGCTGCTGCGGCAGCCCACCCAGCACGAAGAGATAGATGGCCGCCAAGGCAAACCCGACGAATGGCAGGACGAGGCGGAAGAAGAGGAAACGCGTCATCGGGTTCTGGCCACGGAAGCCCGCCACCTTGAGCTTCTGGATCGTGCCTTCATCGACGAGCGCGCGCCGAAGATTGAGGCGATCGACGATGTTGCGCATGCCGATGGACTGTTCCTCGCGCAGGCCCTTGCGACGGCGGTCGGCCTCGCTGGCCAGCCGCGCCCGCTGCTCGGCGCGCAACTTGTCGCGTTCGAGCGCCACGCTCTTCATGCGGGACTTGAGCGACGTGCTGCCGAACGCCGGCATGAGCGTGAAGGCGGTCGCGAACACGGCGATACCGACCAGCATCGCGATCAGGAAGGAAGGGTCGGTAAGTGTTTTGACGACCTGCTCTGTCACCTGATTCGTCCCCCTACACTTCGAAGTTCATCATCTTGCGCATCACCAGGATACCGATCGACATCCACACACCCGCGCAGCCGAGGATCAGGTTGCCGATATTGGTGGTGAACAGCGGCATGATGTAGTTCGGACTCGACAGGTAGACGAGGAAGGCGACGACGAAGGGCAACGCGCCGATGATGACGGCGGATGCCTTGGCTTCCATCGAAAGCGCCTGGACCTTGGCTTTCATCTTCTTGCGGTCGCGCAGGACGCGCGAAAGGTTGCCCAGCGCCTCGGACAGGTTGCCGCCGGCCTGCGACTGGATCTGGATGACGATGCCGAAGAAGCCGGCCTCGCTGCATGGCATGGTCTCGGTCATGCGCATGGCGGCGTCGGGCACCGACATGCCCATCTGCTGGGAATCGACGATGCGGCGGAATTCAGAACGGACCGGTTCGGGCAATTCGTTGGCGATCAAGCGGATCGCGTCGTTGAGCGGCAGACCGGACTTGACCGCGCGCACGATGATGTCGAGCGCGTTCGGGAACTCTTCCAGGAAGGCCTTGACGCGGCGTGTGCGGCGAAACGACACGAACCAGCGCGGCAGGCCGAGACCGCCCGCCAACAGGGCGCCTGGCAAAGCCCACAGAGGCGCGCCGAGGAAAAAGAGAAAGGCCGTCAGGATGATCCCGCAGACCGCGGAATAGATATAGAAACGCTCGATCGGAACCTGCATGCCGGCCTGGCGGATCTGAACCTTCAGGGGCGGTTTCTTGACGTTGCGATCGTTGGTCTTCTGTTTTTCGTCGAGCTGCTTGAGAGAGTCCTGAAGACCTTTGCGCCGCTTGACCGCTTCCGCGGCGCGGTCGCGCGTGGCTTTCACCACCGACCGGTCGGTTTCGGCCGTCTTGATGGTCTGAAGCCGCTTGCCGGCCTGCTTCTCGTTGTCGATGCGCGTAAACAGGAAAGCATAGGCCAGCGCGCCGGCGCTGAAGCCGGCAAGCACGACGAACGCCAATACGGTGGTGTCAATTCCGAACATCGACCGCGAACCCCAAGGTATTTCGCCGTTTCAGATAAACCGCGAACCGACCTGTCTCCTCGTTTGGCCGCAATTCCTCACGGCGAACCGCTGCGCACTTTTCCTGGAATTGCTTCAGGCCTCCAGATGCATCAGTCAGCGCGTTTCTCCATCGCCTCGAGCGCATTGGCGAGGCGCTGCTCCTCGCCGTAGTAACGGGCGCGGTCCCAGAAATGCGGGCGGCCGATGCCTGTCGACACATGCTCGCCGACCAGCCGGCCGCTCGCGTCCTCGCCCTTGATGTTATAGAGGACGAGATCCTGGGTGATGATAACGTCGCCTTCCATGCCGACCACCTCGGTGATGTGGGTGATGCGGCGCGAACCGTCGCGCAGGCGGGCCGCCTGGATGATCACGTCGACCGAGCCGACGACGATCTCGCGCACCGTCCGCTGCGGCAGCGAATAGCCGCCCATCGCGATCATCGATTCGATACGGTTGAGGCATTCGCGCGGGCTGTTCGAGTGGATCGTTCCCATGGAGCCGTCGTGGCCGGTGTTCATCGCCTGCAGCAGATCGAACACTTCCGGTCCGCGCACTTCGCCGACGATGATGCGCTCGGGCCGCATGCGCAGGCAGTTCTTGACCAGGTCGCGCATGGTGACCTCGCCCTCGCCCTCGAGATTGGGCGGCCGGGTTTCGAGACGGACCACATGCGGTTGCTGCAGTTGCAGTTCCGCCGAGTCCTCGCAGGTGATGACCCGCTCATCACGGTCGATATAGTTGGTCAGGCAGTTGAGCAGCGTCGTCTTGCCCGAGCCGGTGCCGCCCGAGATGACGACATTGCAGCGGACGCGCCCTATGATCTTCAGGATTTCCGCGCCTTGCGGCGAGATGGCGCCGAACTTGACCAGCTGGTCCAGCGTCAGCTTGTCCTTCTTGAACTTGCGGATGGTGAGCGCGGTGCCGTCGATGGACAGCGGGGGCGCGATGACGTTGACGCGCGAACCGTCGGGAAGGCGCGCGTCGCAGATCGGGCTCGATTCATCGACGCGGCGGCCGACCTGACTGACGATGCGCTGGCAGATGTTGAGCAATTGCTGGTTGTCACGGAAGCGGACGCCGGTCTGTTCGACTTTTCCGTTGACTTCGATGTAGACGTTCTTGGAGCCGTTGACCATGATGTCGGCTATGTCGTCGCGGGCAAGCAGCGGCTCCAGCGGTCCATAGCCCAAAACGTCGTTGCAGATATCTTCGAGCAGTTCCTCCTGCTCGGAGATCGACATCGCGAAGTTCTTGATCGCGATGATGTCGTTGACGATATCGCGGATTTCCTCGCGTGCGCTCTCTGGATCGAGCTTGGCGAGCTGCGACAGGTCGATCGTATCGATGAGGGCGGAGAAGACCTGGCTCTTGGTGTCGTAGTAGGTCTCCGAGCGCTCTCGCTGGACCTTTCTTGGCGGCTCGGGCGCCATCGGCGGAGCCTCGACCGGACGGCGAGCCGGCTGCGCGGCCGGCGCGTTGGATGCCGGCGCAGCCGGCCGCTCGACCGTCATCGTCCCCGCTGAAGCGGGAGCGGCGGGAGCGGATGCCGGCGGGCGGAATTCGGGTGTCACCCGGTTGCCGTCGTCCTTACCTCTTTTACCAAACATGATCGACTACCCGATGCCGCTCAATCAGCGTCATTTCTTGTTGCGCGAGAGCTTGCCGAGGATCGACCCCAGGCCTGCCTTCTTCTTTGCCTTGATTTCGCTGCGTCCGGTCAGCACATGCGCAATCTCGTTGATGGTGGCGACGACCGGGCTCTTGGCGTCCATCTCGCTCAGCATGCGGCCGTTGTTGGCGGCGTTGCCGAACAGGAGCGGCTCGAAGTTGATCACCGCCATCGGCGTGATACCGAGCGGCTCGGCGAAATCGGAAGCCGCGATCTCGGGCCGTTTCGGCACGCCAGCCTGGTTGATGATCAGCTTTGGCGGCGGATCGTTCGGACGCAGCCGCTTCAGCATGTCAACCATGTTCTTGGTGTTGCGAAGGTTTGCGAGCTCGGGCGTGGCCGTGATGACGATCTCGTCGGCCTTGATCAGCGTGCTCTTCGTCCATCCGCTCCAGATGTGAGGGACATCGAGGACCACCAGGGGCGCGCTGCGCTGCGCCACCTCGATGATCTGGGTGAACGCCTCGGCGTCGAAATCATAGACGCGTTCCAGCGTGGAGGGAGCCGCTAGCAGCGACAGATGTTCGGCGCATTGGGCCAGCAATCGATCGAGATAGACCTCATCGACCCGCTCAGGCGAAAACACGGCCTCGGCGATGCCCTGGGCCGGGTCCTGGTCGAAGTCGATGTTGGCGGTGCCGAAGGCGAGATCGAGATCGGCGATGACGACTTCGGATTTGAACAGCGACGACATCGCCCAGGCGACGTTGTGGGCCATGGTCGAGGAGCCGACGCCGCCCTTGGCGCCGATGAAGGCGATCGACCGGCCGATGGGTTCCGCTTCCGGATCGACGAAGATCGACGACACGACGCTGACGATATCGGTCATCGAGACCGGCGCGATCACATATTCCGAAATGCCCGAACGGATCAGCTCGCGATAGAGCCCGACATCGTTGTAGTGGCCGATGACCACGACCTTCGAGGACGGATCGCAGTATTCCGAGAGCTGACCGAGTTGCTCCAGCAGTTGCTTCGGTTCGCTGCGCGATTCCAGCAGGATCAGGTTCGGCGTCGGCGCGGACTGATAGAACTCGATCGCGGTCGGGATGCCTCCCATGTGGACCTTGAGATGCGCCTTGGCCATGCGGCGATCCTCGCCTGCGCGCCCCACGGGGCTGGCGACGCCTTCGGTCTCGCAGAAAGCCTGGATCGAAATGCGCGGCACCGGACGCAGCGCCTGCATGGCGGCGATGTCCTGCTGCGAAAGGTCGCCGGTTTCCGAGGGCGTGTCGTAGGCAAGATTGCTCATCGTCATGCTCTTTCCGTGACTGCTCTCTTCGTCGTCCGGCCGCTCAGTAAGTCACTTCCGAGTTGCCAAGGAACTCGTCCGAGATTCCCCGTGCGCGATACTTGTCGATCACCGCGCCCCGATTTTCTGCATCGATCTCGGACTGCTTGCGCGGACCGATGAGATCGTTGGGATTGTCCACCTGCGCCGCAAGATTGTTCTGGTAGGAGCAGCCGAAGTCGGCATAGTGCTTGTTCTCCGACGTCTCCAGGAGGTCGGCGGGCCAGCGTCCGCATTTGTCGGTCTGGGCTCTCACCGCGACGAAGGAGACGCGCACCGGCGCGGACGCCTCCGGCACAGCCGACTGGTAGGATGTCATGGCGATACGGTCGCGCTTGACGCCCGCCGCCATGGCGAGCCGGGCGAAATCGCGGCCGGCAGCGCGGGCGGCAGCCTCGTTCGCGGAGCCGGCAGGCATCGCGATCGTCAGCGCCGGGGCGGCGCTCCTGTCGTATCCGTCGAGAAAGCCGAGCAGCGCGTCGCGCTGCGCGCCGGTCATGCCGCGGTCGCCGGCGCCGACGGGCAGGTCGATCTTCTGGTTCTTCTCGGCGATGACGATCGGATGGGTCGTGCGGTAATCATCCGGGATCGATCCGACAGTGATGCTGTCGCGGTTGGCGCATCCGGCGAGCGACGCAGCAAGCGCGACCGCCAGGGCCGGGAGCGCCGAGCGACGGACTCTTGCGATGCCGGATACCGCCCGGATCGTCACGACCTTCGATGCTGACTTGGACATATCCGCATTCCCACTCATTTGTAGATGAAGCCGACGACGCCGTGGTAACGGCCGGCGGGCTTGTCTGTCTGCATTGTGCCGTAGACGCGGTTGACGCGGCCGAGGAACATGCCGGCGCCGTCGCTCGCAGGATTGAAATTGTCATCCGGCTTGGCGAGATCGTTGCGCGCCACCGGCCGTGTCAAATAGGGCGTGATGATGATGACGAGTTCACTCTCGTTGCGCACAAAGTCCTTGCTTCGGAAGAGCGTGCCGAGGACAGGGATCTTGGAGAGACCAGGCAGTCCAGCGACAGCTTGCCTCACGTCGTCGCGGACCAGGCCAGCGATCATCATCGAGCCGCCGGAGGGCAATTCGACCGTCGTATCCGCAAGGCGCTTACGCAACGACAGGATGTTGGTGCCGGGGCTCGTCACGCCGGAGGAAAGCGATACGGATTCCTCGGTGGTCGGCTCAGAGACGGCTGTCCTGACTTTCAGGCTGATGCGACCCGGCGAGAGAACCACCGGCTGGAATTCCAGACCGATACCGTACTCGATCTTGTCCATCGTATAGTTCTTTAGGCCGGTCTGATTGTCGGTGGACACATTGGCCGTGACACCGCTCACCATATTGTACTCGCCGCCAACCTTAAATGTGGCCTTCTCGCCGGAGACGGCGGTCAGGGTCGGTTCGGCCAATGTCTTCATGACCCCCGACTGCTCCATGGCATTGATGTAAGCTGTCAGTGACGAGCTGCCGATGGTCGCGCCCGAATTCGACAGCTGTTTACCCAAGCCCATGAAATTGTCGCTGATCGCGCCGTAACTGATCCCGTTGCTTCCCCCGTTGCCAACCATATTGACGCCGAGTTGCTTCATCACCGAGCGGCTCACTTCCGCGACGGTCACCTTGAGCGTCACCTGGTCGTCGCCGATGATCTGCAGGAGGTTGACAATTTTCGAGACCCGGCGCTGCTGGTCGGGGTTGTTGATGTCGACACCGCCGTTGACCGAGCCGCCGGCGGCGGTCTGCGAATACTGACCCGTCGTCGCTTCACCACCGGATACGAAGATGGTCGCCAGGTCGACGGCTCGCTTGGCATCGAGAGGCGTGTCGACCGTGCCGGTGAGGACAACGTTGTCGTTGAGGAGTTCTACCTTGATCTGCGACGATGGGATGAAGCGCTTCAGATAGTCCTCCAGCCCGGCAACGTCGCGCTCGACGGCCAGGTCCAGGCTGACGATCTGCTCGCCATTGGGTCCGAAGACAAAGATGTTGGTTTCGCCCACCGCCTTGCCGAACAGGTAGATGCGACGCGCCGTGCGGGTCACGGCATCTGCAACCGCGGGATTGGCGACGAGGATGTCGTAGGCGTCGTTCGGCAGATCGATGACCACCGACTTGTTGAGGCCGAGCTTGACGCGCTGCGTGGCGACGGAGGCCGATACGCTGGCGCTCGCGGCCTTTGCTTCGACCAGCCCCGAGGCGGCGTTGCCGATCAGGAGCAGGCCGATCGCCGCGGCGGACAGGAAGGGCAGCAGTTTACCGTTGAGGCTCATTTTCTTGCTCCCACCTCGGAGACTTCGCCCGACTTGATCAGACGCACCGTCCCGCGGCGGCCATTGCCGCTGACCAGGTAGTCGGCTTCGTCCGTATTCTTTTCGTGGATATCGGTGATCGGACGCAGCGCGAGCGTCAGGCGGTCTGCCATCTGCTGCGCCACTGTGATGATCTCAGCCTGCTGAGGCGTCAGCTCCAGCGTCGCTGTCTGGCCGACCCTGGTCTTCTTGCCTTCCTCGTCTTCCTGGATGGTCTGGTCGATGGCCAGCACGCGGATGTTCTTGAGAATCGTCGCGGTATTGAAACCGCTGCCGCCATTGCCGGTGTCGGCGCGCCGGGTCATGATGACGTCGACGAAGTCGTTGGGCAGGATGAAGCCGCCGGCGGATGTGTCGGCCGATATCGCCGTGGCGACGGCGCGCATACCGGAAGGCAGGATCGACGACATGAAGCTCTGCCCCTCGCCCACGAGCTTGGAGCGGCGCAGCGGCTCGCCGGTGTACATCGCGACGCGCGCCACGGAGCCCTTGAGCTTCTCGATCGCGTCAGGTTCGGCGGCGCGCGTGATGAAATTGGCATTGACGCCGTCGGCAGGCCACTGTTCCCAACTGATGTTCTTGCCGAGCTGGCTGCCCATCGCCACGTCGCCCGAAAGCACCAGCACGTCCTGCAGTGCGATCGCCGGCTGCCTTGGCGCGTCGACAATGACCTGGGGCGGCGGCGTGGTGACCATGTTCTTCGCGACATAGCCCGCGCCACCCGCCGCGACCGCAGCCACGCCCAGAATAATCAATCGGGATGCTGGCATTCGTCCGAAACCCTTCGCCTCGTGGCAAACCACCTCGCCAGGCCGGACTTTGCAGGTGCAATCGTCAAAACAAGGTTAATGCAATGCTTACGATCGTGATTAATTTAAGGTTTACTCAAATTAGATCTAACGGCCCGGCGTTAACAAAAAAGGCGGCGCGGGCCGCCTCGGCGTCTAACAAAGGCGGCTAACGCCGCCTGGGCATCTAGCAAAGCCGGCTATGCCGCCCGGGGATCGCCGGCCTCGATGTTCGCCAAGCCTACGCCGCGAGCCTATGCAGCGCCCAGACCATCAGCGGCGAATCCGGAAAGGTGATCAGCCCTCCCGCGCCAAGCGCGACGCCATAGGGTATGCCCACGCTTTCGTCGGCGAAGTTGCGCAGGAAGCGGCTGTGGCCGGTATACATGGCCAGCGGCGATTTCCGGTAAGCGAGGATTGCGACGGTCAGCAGGCCGCCGATGACGGATGACGTCACCAGATAGCCGACCAGGTTGATGTTGAGGCCCATCCAAAGAGCCGTCGCGGCCAGAAGCTTGGCGTCGCCGCCGCCCATGCCGCCAAGCGCAAAGAAGCCGAATGTCGTCACCAGCACCAGGGCGCCGGCCGCAAAGTGCCAGCCATAGGTCGCCCAGTCCATGCCGGTGAGTGGCGCGACAAGCCCGAATGTCGCCACCAGCAGCACGGGAACGCGGTTGGCGATCGTCATCGACAATGTGTCGGAGATCGCCGCAAAGAGCATGCAGAAAGGAAAGATGACGAAGATCACGGCTTCAAGCATGGATGCGGCGTGCCCCCGGGCCAGATTTCTCAGCGGCATCGTAGGCGCGCTGGATTAACGATCGGTGAGGCTGGACGTTCAAATCGTCTGCTGAACAAGAAAAGGGCCGCCCTAGGCGGCCCCTTCATTCGAACGCGCGATTTTATCGCCCGGCTCGTCAGCTTTCAGCCGCCGGCGCCGTTGAGCGTGTTGGCAATGTTCTGGAACTTGGCGTTCAGCGAGGTGCCGAGCGCGCCAGCTCCGATCATGATGGCGAGCGCGATGAGAGCGGCGATCAGACCGTATTCGATGGCGGTCGCGCCGGATTCGTCCTTCACGAAACGTGCAATGAGATTAGACATTCGAGAGCTCCTACTCCACGTGTTACAGCACTTCCGTCAACTTCTCTGGCGGTTGATCGGATGTCGCGAATCTAGGGAAAAGCCGTTTCGATCGGCTTAATAAACAGCCTTACCGATTCCTTTCCCGTAGCGAACCCGCTGCGTGGTTAACCGTGGGCTAAGCGCCGTCGGCCATGTGTGGGCCCAGGAAACCAGCGGCTCCCGCAATATTACTAAACAGCGATTACAATCGGTGCGCGAAGCCTGGGGCAGACCGTTCTATATGGACATCCGGCACGGTTTAACCGTTGGTTCACCAATCTCGTTCATGTTCCGTTGAAGAATCTGCCCGCCCGGAGCGCTTCAATGACGTTGTCGAGATCGCTGTTTCCAGTCGCCGCGTTGCTGGCAGTTGCTGCCTTTGTCATCCCGGCCAGGGCCGGCGCGGGCATCGAAGTCACCATGAACCAGGCGAAGATCGTCAAATTGGCACGCGCGGCCGACACTGTTGTCATCGGCAATCCTGCGATCGCCGACGCCTCCGTGCAAGACGCCTCGACCATCGTCCTCACCGGCAAGGGTTTCGGTGTCACCAATCTGGTCGTGCTCGACTCGGACGGCAGCCCTATCATCGATGAACAGGTGACCGTCGTGCGACAGGCTGCTTCCTCGGTGCGAATCTACAGGCGCGCCGAAGTCCAGACCATGTCCTGCACTCCCTATTGCGAGAGTGCTTACAAGACCGAGGCCGAGAAGGCTTCCGAATCCGAAATAAGCGCCGCGCACTGAACTCCAACCTGGGGCTCCCATGCTGGCCTTAAAGACAGCTTAAAGCTTGCCCGGCGAATTTAACGATCATCCAAACCGGACCTCAATGGGTTTTCGCTAACCTTGCCGCCGGTACCGCTAAGGGATCGGCAGGAACTTAAATGAGCAAGGGTGGCACATCCGGCAACGGAATGGACGGCGAGGCGCGCGCCAAATCCGGCCCCGGTTTCTTCAGCGACAGACGCGGCAGCACGGCTATGGAATTCGCGATGCTGGCCATACCGTTCGCGCTGCTCGTGTTCGCTATCCTGGAGAGCTGCATCTCCTTCGCCGGCCAGGAGGTAATGGCCAATGCCACCGATGACGTGGCCCGTCAGTTGCGAACCGGGCAGTTGCAGAAGACGAACGTCACCGAAGCCTCCATCAAGCAACTGATCTGCAATCAACTGCAGATCATGGTTTCCAACAACTGCACCGATACCGGACCGAATGCTCCACTGCTGGTCGATCTGCGCGAATATTCGAGTTTCGCCGACGCTGCCACGGCAGGCTTCAAGATCGTGGATGGGGATATCGTGCTGACGCAAGGCACGACCTCGACGACCCCTACCGTCTCTCCGGGACTGGCGGAGTCCATCAACATGCTGCGGGTATTCTACAAATGGCCGGTGATGACCGACTTCATGGCCAAGTCGATGGCCAATCTGAAGAACGGCAACACGCTGCATTTCGCGTCCGTGACCTGGCAGAACGAACCGTTCAACGACAATTGAGACTGCTCGACGGCCAAGCCGCGGCGTGGAGGACGATATGCATAGTGCGGGGGCACTGCGATGGATCTCGGCAACGGCGGGGCGGTTCCGCCGCGATCGCCGCGGAATCGCGGCGATCGAGTTCGCGTTCATCGTGCCGGTGCTCCTCATCATGTATTTCATCACGATGGAGGCCTCGCAGGCCATCGAGACCAGCAAGAAGGTCAGCCGCATCGGCAGCATGGTTGCCGACCTCGTAACTCAACAGCAGACGGTCATGAAGGCCGATCTCGACGCGATGATGAAGATCGGCACATCGACGCTGCAGCCTTACAACCGTTCTTTGCCGACGATCATCATCACGGGCATACAGATAACGGACGAGGCGTCGCCGAGGGTGCAGGTCGCTTGGTCGCGCAAGCTCGTGGGCACCACCTACAGCGTCGACGCGGCAAAAGACACCATCACCACGGTTCCCTCGACGCTGAGTATCCGCAACACCTTCCTGGTGAGGGTGGAAAGCGACCTTGGCTACAAACCGATCATCACCTGGTCCGCCAACAATTCGCAGACGCTCGGGCTGACCTCGGCCTTCAACAACATATCGATGAGCGAAACCTACTACCTGCGGCCTCGCCGGAGCCCGACGATTCCCTGCAGCGACTGCTGACAGGCTATTCTTTTGCGGCCGTTTCCCGCCGCACGATCGCCAGAGCCATCGCATAATCCTTCTGCGCAGCCGGCGCAAAGCCGCCGGAATGCGCCCGCTCGAGCAGGTCGTAGACATCGGGCGTCTGTGATTTGACATTGGTCAGGAAGACCGTCAGCCGCCGTTTTGCCTCCGGATCGAGATCGCTGCGCACCGCGTGCGGGCCGTAGCGCAGCAAGCCCGACGTCCACAACAGCCGGAGCGACGCCTCGGGGATGCCCGCGGCCTCCAGCCGCGCGACCGTGCCGCGGGAACGGGCGGGTTGGCCGTCGGCGTCGGCCGGCTCCCAGCCGAACAGGCCGTCCACCTCGCCGCCGCTCAACATCGTCTCCGCGCCGGTGGCCGAAGCAGCGCGTGCCAGGAACGGCGAATCCTGCGCAATCTTGACGCCTTGGGCGGAAAGGGCCGCCAGCGGCAGCAACGCGCCGCCGACATTGTCGGCCGGCGCGATCGCGATCCGATGTGAAGCGATGGCGGCAAGACCCGGCAGCCTGCCGTCGCGCGTCACCAGGACGGAGCGGATGCCGACGGCGCCGTCGGCATCGACCGGAGCCACCAGCGGTTCGACACAGCCGCAGCGCTCGGAGGCCGTGGCATAGGCGAGAGCCGAATAGATCGCGTATTGCACGCGCCCACTCGCCTGCGCCTCGATCAGCGCGGCGTAGTCGCGCGCAACGACGAACTCGACCCTCATGCCCAGCGCATCGGCATAGGCGTCCGTCAGGCGTGAAAGCCCGGAGACGGTGTTGCCGCCACCCGGCTCGGCGACAATGCCAATGCGGAACGTGCCGATGTCGTCACGCCAGTCGGCGCATGCCGGCCAGGAAGCGGCGCCTAACGCCACGAGCGCGGCCGCGCATATTTTCACGACCTGCCTTGCCGCGGTTTTGCCGCGCCTCGCCATGCTCGCCCTGCTCCCGCCGCATCCGTGCCTCGTCGCAACTATGGCGCGAAGCGGTTGCGGTTTGGTTTCCGATTTGCCAACACCGCCGGGGAACCTTATGTCTGGCGACCAGGACTGACAACAATGATACCAATGGCGCGCGCTTTCCTGTTCGTTCTCGATTCTTTCGGCATCGGCGGCGCGGCCGATGCCGAACGCTACGGCGATGCCGGCGCCGACACGTTCGGACATATTTTCCAGGCCTGTGGAGAAGGTCGCGCCGATCGGCAAGGCCTGCGCAAAGGTCCGCTCGCCGTGCCCAACATGATGTCGCTCGGGCTTGGCAGGGCGGCACGGACGGCGACCGGGCTTGCGCTCGACATCAATCCGCCGTTGCTTGCCTCGTCCTTCCACGGAGCCGCCCAGGAAGTATCGAGCGGCAAGGATACACCCTCCGGTCACTGGGAGATCGCCGGCCTGCCCGTGCGCTTCGACTGGGGTTATTTTCCCGACACCGTGCCGGCCTTTCCGGCTGAGCTGACCGAAGCGATCATCGGCGAAGGCAAGTTGCCGGGCATCCTCGGCAATTGCCATGCGCCCGGAACCGAGATCATCGAACGGCTCGGCGAAGAGCATATCCGAACTGGCAAACCAATCTGCTACACATCGGTCGATTCCGTGTTGCAGATCGCCGCGCATGAGACGCATTTCGGCCTCGACAGGCTTTATGCGCTTTGCCTGACGGTGCGCCGGCTGGTCGACCCCCTGAAGATCGGACGGGTGATCGCGCGTCCTTTCGTGGGCGAGACACCGGCTACGTTCCAGCGCACCCACAACCGCCGCGACTATGCCGTGCCGCCGCCGGAGGAGACACTGCTCGACCGGCTGACCGGCCGCGGCAGCAAGGTCATCGCCGTGGGCAAGATCGGTGACATCTTCGCCCATCGCGGTATCTCGGAGGTGCGCAAGGCGGGCGGCAACATGGCGATGTTCGACACGGCGCTCGGCGCGATGGACGATGCCGGCGAGGGCGACCTGGTCTTCGCCAATTTCGTCGATTTCGACACCGAATTCGGGCACCGGCGCGACGTCGCCGGCTATGCGGCCGCGCTAGAAGCCTTCGATCGCCGGCTGCCGGAGGCGCTGTCGCGCGCCCGGCCGGGCGACCTCCTGATCCTCACCGCCGATCACGGCAACGACCCGACCTGGCGCGGCACCGACCATACGCGCGAGCGTGTTCCGGTGATCGGCGTCGGGCCGGGCCTGAAGGGGGGCGACATCGGCCTGAGACCTACCTTCGCCGATATCGGCGAGACCGTCGCGGATCACCTTGGCCTCGCAGCCGGCCGCCACGGGACCTCCTTCCTAGCGACGATAGGCGACCATGCCTGAACTGCCTGAAGTCGAAACCGTCCGGCGCGGACTGCAGCCCGTGCTCGAAGGGGCGCGGCTCGTCAAGGTCGAGGCGCGCAGGCCCGACCTCCGCTTCCCTTTTCCCGAACGCTTTTCGCAGCGGCTGACCGGCAAGACCGTGACGGCGCTTGGCCGACGCGCCAAATATCTGACCATGCATGTCGAGAACGGCCCGACGCTGATCTGCCATCTCGGCATGTCGGGGTCGTTCCGGGTCGAATCCGACGGGAGCGGCGGCACCCCCGGCTCCTTCCATCACCAGCGTTCGAAGATCGCGGCGCATGACCATGTCGTGTTCGACGTCGTCTCGCCGAGGGGCGAGCGTTCGCGCGTCATCTTCAACGACCCGCGCCGCTTCGGCTTCATGCTGTTTGCCGAAGGCGCGCCGGACACGCATCCGATGCTGGCCGGGCTGGGCGTGGAGCCGACCGGCAACGCGCTTGACGGGGCGCTGCTCGCGTCGCTGCTCGACGGACGCAGATCGCCGCTCAAGGCGGCGCTGCTCGATCAGAGGCTGATCGCCGGGCTTGGCAACATATATGTGGCGGAAGCCTTGTGGCGCGCCGGCCTCTCGCCGCTGCGCGAAGCCGGCACCATTGCCGGGTCGGCCAAGAAAGCGAAGGAACAAAGCGAGCGCCTTGCCGAGGCGATCCGCTCGGTCATCGCCGACGCGATCGCCGCCGGAGGCTCCTCGCTTCGCGACTATGTCCAGGCCGACGGATCGCTTGGCTATTTCCAGCATTCCTTCGCGGTCTACGATCGCGAGGGGGAGCCATGCCCGAAGCCGGGCTGCCGGGGCCACATCGAGCGCATCGTGCAAAGCGGCCGCTCGACCTTCTATTGCCGGACCTGTCAGCGGTAAGCTAGGAACGGGTACCGATCATCCCAGTGCCGCCGGAGGAAGCGAAGCCATGGCTTATGAAACCATTCTCGTCGAGACGCGCGGCAGGGTCGGACTGATCACGCTGAACCGGCCCAAGGCGCTCAATGCGCTGAATTCGCAGGTTCTCGCGGAGGTGGTGGCGGCGGCTGGCGCATTCAACGCCGATGCGGGGATCGGCGCCATGGTTCTCACGGGCTCGGAAAAGGCGTTCGCCGCCGGAGCCGACATCAAGGAAATGCAGGCGATGTCCTTCGCCGACGCCTACACGCAGGATTTTTTCGTCGGCTGGGAAGAATTCACGCGAACGCGCAAGCCCATCGTCGCGGCGGTCGCGGGCTATGCGCTCGGCGGCGGCTGCGAACTGGCCATGATGTGCGACTTCATCATCGCCGGCGACAACGCCAAGTTCGGCCAGCCAGAAATCACGCTCGGCGTCATGCCGGGCATGGGCGGATTCCAGCGGCTCACCCGCTTCGTCGGCAAGTCCAAGGCGATGGATATGTGCCTGACAGGGCGCATGATGGATGCGGCCGAGGCCGAGCGTTGCGGACTGGTGTCGCGGGTGGTCCCCGTCGCGGAGTTGCTCGGCGAAGCGCTGAAGGCGGCGACGAAGATCGCCGAATTCTCAATGCCTTCGGTCATGATGACCAAGGAGGCCGTCAACCGCGCCTACGAGACGACGCTGGCCGAGGGGCTGCGCTTCGAGCGCCGCCTGTTCCATTCGCTGTTTGCGCTCGACGACCAGAAAGAAGGCATGGCCGCCTTCGTCGAAAAGCGAAAGCCCAATTTCACGAACCGCTAAGGTCTTCGCCCAGGTGGCCGCGATTTTGCAGGACAGCATCGAGGCCCAAAAAGACCGCGAAGCGGCGTTGACGAGCCGGAAAAGCTGAACTATAAGCCCCACCAACCGAGGCGGCCCCGTGGCTGCCCGTTTGTTTTTTTGCGCCCTGCGACATCGCTGGCGCTCACCAGATCAGAAGAGAGGCATCATGGCCAACACTTCCTCGGCCAAAAAGGCTACGCGCAAGATCGCCCGCCGCGCTGCGGTCAACAAGAACCGCCGCTCGCGCGTCCGCACCTATGTCCGCCAGGTCGAAGAGGCGCTGGCCGCCGGTGACAAGGCGGCGGCGGTGGCAGCCTTCAAGGCTGCTGAGCCGGAACTGATGCGCGCCGCCACCAAGGGCGTCGTCCACAAGAACACGGCTTCCCGCAAGGTTTCGCGGCTGGCCCAGCGGGTCAAGACGCTGTCGGCCTGACCGAAATAATCCTTAACCGATCGATGTTGAACCCGGCCGCAGAGGCCGGGTTTTTTCGTTTGCCGGCAAGTACTTAAAAAATTGGCTCGCAAGCAACGCTTGGGACGCGATTCCCATGCCAGTAATGTTTTGCCGGCATAGTCAGCGCCGCCGATGCCGGCAAGCCCTTCCCCTGGTGCCTGCCCAGATTTGACTGGCAAAAAATCATTATTTTTTTCAAAGGCTTGCAGCCGGTCATCCACAGCTTGTTCAACTCAAGGTCCGGCAGCGGGGGAGAAGTTGCTGTCAAGAGAATTATTTCAGAATATTTCGTTTCGGGCGGCCTTTTTCATATTCTCCGGAAAAGGGTTTGAATCACAATGGCTTTGTCAAAAAGTGCCCTCGCCGCACCTGATTTCAAGCCCCGTCCGGCGACCAGATTCGTTAAAAAACCGTTAGATGTGGCCTTGCCCTATCCACAGCGATTTCGGTAATGTCCCATCCATCGAAGGGATGGGCTCTAGCCCCTGACCCAGCCTGAATCGGCCAGCAGAAAATGGCGGAATTCATGACGTGGAGCAATTCCGCGTGAGGCTTGGTTTGTCTCTTCGGTGCGGGTAGGGGACTGGCGTAATTGTACATGGCAGTCGATGTCTCACCGGCGTTTTCGCCGGAGGGAGAAGTATTGCCTTGTCTTTGTTGAAGGCCGGCGTGCGGAGCCGGCGGCTGGTCCTTTGCGCGAGCTGCGACAACCATTGCCGGCGGCGGCGGTGAGCGCAGCAAATGAGGTCGCCGGGCCAAGGATGCAGGAGGCGCATCCCCGGCGGGAAATGGGTACGAGAAGGCAAGGAACTTTGATCATGCAAAGCGGCATTGAAAGGGAGATGGTGGGCGACCTCCCATTTTCAGCAACTCTTGTCGGGGGAGACGACGTGGCGGCATCCAGCGACGCGGAACAGAAGTTCGAGCGGGTCAAGACCCAGTTGAAGGCGCGCCTCGGGGCCGAGGTTTATTCGAGCTGGTTTGGACGTATGAAGGTCGCCGAGGCCTCCCGCGGCATTGTCCGCATCTCGGTGCCGACGGCCTTCCTGCGATCCTGGATCAACGGCCACTATCTCGAGCTTATCGCGGAGCTGTGGCGGCATGAGGATTCCGACGTCCTCAAGATCGAGATCGTCGTGCGCACCGCAACGCGCCAGGGGCGCAACCATGTCGAGCCGGAAATCGCGCCGGCGCGCAAGATGACAAAGCAGACGCATACCGCGCTCGCCAACGGCACCGCGAGCGCCGGACGAGTGGAACAGCGGGTGCCGACGCCCCGCCAGGGCGCGTCCGCGGAACCGGAGTTCCGGCACAATGTGCTGGGGTCGCCGCTCGACCCGCGCTACACGTTCGCCTCCTTCATCGAGGGACCGTCGAACAGGGTGGCCTTCGCCGCGGCCAGGGCCGTGGCGGAATCGCAGTCGAGTGCGGTGCGTTTCAACCCGCTTTTCCTGCATGCGACAGTGGGGCTCGGCAAGACGCACCTGTTGCAGGCGATCGCGGCGGAGTCGCTGCGGCATAATCCCAAGTCGCGCGTCGTTTATCTGACGGCGGAGTATTTCATGTGGCGCTTCGCCACCGCGATCCGCGACAACAACGCGCTGACGTTGAAGGAGCAACTGCGCGACATCGATCTCCTGATCATCGACGACATGCAGTTCCTGCAGGGCAAATCGATCCAGCATGAGTTCTGCCACCTGATCAACATGCTGCTCGACAGCGCCAAGCAGGTGGTGGTCGCGGCCGACCGGCCGCCGTCGGAACTGGAATCGCTGGAGCCGCGCGTGCGTTCGCGCCTCAATGGAGGCGTGGCGCTGGAAATGTCGGCCCCGGATTTCGCCATGCGGCTGGGCATGCTGAAGCTGCGCCGCGCCACGGCCGGGTCCGATGACACCTCGCTGGACATTTCGGACGAGATCCTGGAGCATGTCGCCCGCACTGTGACCGGCAGTGGACGCGAGCTTGAAGGCGCCTTCAACCAGCTCTTGTTCCGCCAGTCCTTCGAACCCCAGATCACGATAGACCGCATTGACGAGATCCTCGGCCACATCTACCGCTCGGGCGAGCCGAAGCGGGTGCGCATCGAGGACATCCAGCGCATCGTGGCGCGCCACTATAACGTGTCAAAGACCGAGCTTCTGTCGAACCGGCGCACGCGCACCATCGTCAAGCCGCGGCAAGTCGCCATGTATCTGTCGAAAGTCATGACGCCGCGCTCATTGCCGGAGATCGGGCGGCGTTTCGGCGGCCGCGACCACACGACAGTGCTTCATGCCGTGCGCAAGATCGAGGATCTTTCGGGCGCCGACAACACGCTTGCGCAGGAGCTCGAACTGCTCAGAAGGCTGATCAACGACCAGGCTTGAGGCGGTGCAAAAATGGCCGGCGACGCGTGTCGCCGGCTTTATCCCCAGAAAGCCCGCGCAGCCGGCCGGAACCGGTGCCGCGGGCTTGCGTTCGCAGGCTTTTTACTGTCAGCTTACAGAGATTCTGAAAGCCTTTCAGGGCTTTCGCGGGGTGCCGGCCGCCGGTGACCCGTTCATTCATTGAAGCGAGCCTGTTTCGTCATGCGTGTTATCCTGGAACGGTCAAATCTCCTCAAGTCCCTCAACCACGTCCATCGCGTGGTCGAGCGGCGCAACACCATACCGATCCTGTCCAACGTGTTGCTCAGCGCCGAGGGCGCGAGCCTTGAGATGAAGGCTACCGACCTCGATCTCGAGGTGACAGAGGCCACGCCCGCCAAGGTCGAGCGCGGCGGCGCGACGACGGTGCCGGCGCATCTGCTCTACGACATCGTGCGCAAGCTTTCCGACGGCGCCGAAGTGATGCTGAAGACGGACGAGGACGGCAACGCTATGACCGTCACCTCCGGCCGGTCGAGTTTCCGCCTGCAGTGCCTGCCGCAATCCGACTTCCCGGAGCTTTCGGCCGGCTCGTTCTCGCATATCTTCCGGCTGGAATCGGCAGCGCTCAAGGGACTGATAGACAAGACCCAGTTCGCCATCTCGACGGAGGAAACGCGCTACTATCTCAATGGCATCTACCTGCATGCCGTTGAAGTCGGCGGCAAGCTGAAGCTCCGTTCGGTGGCTACAGACGGGCATCGCCTGGCGCGCGCCGAGATCGACGCGCCTGCCGGCTCGGAAGGCATGCCCGGCATCATCATTCCGCGCAAGACGGTTAGCGAGTTGCAGAAGCTGATCGACAACCCCGACGTCCCGGTGACCACCGAACTGTCGGACACCAAGATCCGCTTCACCATCGGCAGCGTGGTGTTGACCTCGAAACTGATCGACGGCACCTTCCCCGACTACCAGCGCGTCATCCCTACCGGCAACGACAAGAAGCTGATCATCGATCGCCAGAGCTTTGCCGCCGCCGTCGACCGCGTTTCGACCATTTCCTCCGAACGCGGCCGAGCCGTGAAGCTGTCGATCAATGACGGCCAGGTCACTTTGGCCGTCAACAATCCGGATTCGGGCAGTGCCACCGAGGAACTGGCGGCAGACTATTCGTCGGACCCGATCGAGATCGGCTTCAACGCCAAATACCTGCTCGACGTCGCCGCCCAGCTCACGGGTTCGGAAGCCAAGTTCATGCTGGCCGATGCCGGCTCCCCGACGCTGATCCATGACATGGCCGACGAAACCGCGCTCTACGTGCTGATGCCGATGCGGGTCTAGGTCCGGGACAGGCATATATGTCGCCGTGACCGCGGATGCGAAACAGCTTCGGCAGCAAAGCTATATAAGTAAGCTAGTACTTACCAACTTCCGCAATTACGCGGCGTTGTCGCTTGAGTTCGCCCCCGGCGCGGTGGTGCTTTCGGGCGACAACGGCGCGGGCAAGACCAATCTGCTGGAAGCAATCTCATTCCTGACGCCAGGCAGGGGCTTGCGCCGCGCGCCCTATGCGGATGTGGCGCGCGAAGGCGGCGATGGCGGCTTTGCCTTGCATGCGCGCGTTGAGGGACCGGAGGGCCAGGTCGAGATCGGCACTGGCGTTTCGGGCGGCGACACAGCCGGCGAAAGCGGCAGGCGAGTGCGGATAAACGGAGCGCCCGCACGATCGGCGGAGGATATGCTGGAATGGCTGCGGGTCGTCTGGCTGACGCCGGCGATGGATGGACTGTTCCCCGGGCCGGCGGCGGACCGCCGCCGCTTCCTCGACCGGCTGGTGCTGGCAATCGACCCCGGCCATGGCCAGCGCGCGCTCGATTATGAGAAGGCGATGCGCGGCCGTAACCGGTTGCTTACCGATGGCTCCCGTGACGGCGCCTGGTTCGACGCGATCGAGACTCAGATGGCGGAGACCGGAGTGGCGATCGCCGCGGCGCGGGCCGAGCTGGTGCGCCTGCTCGCCGCCATGATCGACAGGCTGCCTGGCAGCGGGCCGTTTCCCCAAGCCGACATCAGCCTCGCGGGCGACCTGGAAAGCGCGCTCGGCGACGCACCGGCGGTGGACGTCGAGGAACGCTATCGCGCCGTACTTGCCAATGGCCGCGAGCGCGACCGCGCGGCGGGCCGAACGCTTGACGGCCCGCACCGCTCGGACCTGATCGTGCGGCACCGGCCGAAGTCGATGCCGGCCGATCTATGCTCGACCGGCGAGCAGAAGGCGCTGCTGGTAGGCATCGTGCTGTCGCATGCAAGGCTGACCGGCGAGATGTCGGGCCTGACGCCGATCCTCCTGCTGGACGAGATCGCCGCGCATCTCGATGCGGGCCGGCGTGCGGCGTTGTTCTCCATCCTCGAGGAGCTGAATTGCCAGGCCTTCATGACGGGCACGGATGCCGCGTTGTTTTCCAGCCTCGAGGGCCGAGCGCAGTTCCTGACGGTCGATCACGGCAGCGTCGGTCCGACCGGCTGACCAACCTGGCGGGTGCTTGGACTGCGGGACAAAGCTTCGCTTTGCTTGGCGGGACAAAGCCTGGCTTTGCCCGGCGGGACAAAGCTTCGCTTTGCCCGTGCATGACAAGATTTTCCGCTCACGATATGATCCGGCTATGACCGATGCCGCCCTTACCGACGAAGAGCTCGAACGCTATGCCCGCCACATCGTGCTTCCTGAGATCGGCGGGCCGGGCCAGCAGAAGCTCAAACGGGCGCGGGTGCTGGTGATCGGCGCCGGCGGGCTCGGCGCGCCGGTGCTCGAATATCTCGCCGCGGCCGGGATTGGCACGCTCGGCATCGTCGACGACGACACGGTCTCGTTGTCCAACCTGCAGCGGCAGGTGATCCACGGCAGCGACACGATCGGCATGGCCAAGACCGACAGCGCACGTGAAGCGATCATACGCATCAACCCCAACGTCACGGTGGAATCTCATCGCCTGAGGCTGACGGCGGAGAATGCCCCTGCCCTTGTCGCCCGCTACGATATCGTCGTCGACGGTTCCGATAATTTCGAAACGCGCTACGCGGCCGCCGATGCCTGCGCCAACGAGGAGAAACCCCTCGTCACAGCCGCCGTTGGCCGCTTCGACGGCTCGGTGACGGTGCTGAAGCCATTCGAGGCAGACGCCGAGGGCAAGCGCAATCCGAGCTATCGCGACCTGTTCCCAGAAGCGCCTCCCGAAGGGCTGGTACCGTCCTGCGCAATCGCGGGCATCGTCGGCGCGCTGACCGGGGTCATCGGCGCGCTGGAGGCGATGGAAGCGATCAAGCTGATCACCGGCATCGGCGAGCCCCTGATCGGGCGGCTGCTGCTCTACGATGGGCTCACGGCCCGCTTTGATACTATCCGCTACAAGGCCGTCTGAGCGCATGGACCAGAGCGTCGGCCCCTCCATAGTTCGGCTTGCCGCCGATTTCGACCGCTGGGATGACTTGCTCGCGCTGGTCCGTCGGGCCTTTGCCTATATGGACGGGGTCATCGATCCGCCGTCGTCGGCGCATCTCTTGACGGCCGACGGCCTTGGCGAGAAGGCGAAACGGGAGGCCGGCTTTATAGCTGTCGAGAACGGCCGCATCGTCGGCTGCGTCTTCGCGCTGGAGCGGGAGCGGGACTTCTATATCGGTAAACTCGCGGTCGAGCCACAGCTCCAAGGCCAGGGGATCGGGGCCCGGCTGATGCGGGCGGTCGAGGATCTTGCCCGCGAACGCGTCAAGGATAGGATCGAGCTCCAGACCCGTATCGAACTGACGTCGAACCATGCAGCCTTCATCCGGCTCGGCTTTCGCGAGACTGAGCGCACGGCGCATGCGGGCTATGACAGGCCGACCTCCATCACCATGCAAAAGGTGCTGTCGTGAGTCTCTCCCTCAGCCCGCAGGAACAGGCGATCGCCGCCGGCCAGGATGGCGCCGGAATGGCGATGCGTATCGTCGCCGAAAGCGCCCGGCTGCTCGGCGCGCCTCGGCTCATCCCGATCGCTTCCGCGCATATCGACGGGGCGCTCTATCACGGCGATTCCGGCACATTGTTCGCGGAGAGGCTGGTCGAAGGCAGCGCGAAGGTGGCGGTGCGCTCGACGCTCAATGTCGGAGCGCTCGACCTTATGGGTTGTTCGCGCATTCGTCTCGCGGAGCCGCGGCGCGGCATGGCGCGGCGGATGATGGAGGCCTATCGCAAGCTCGGCTGCGAACAGAGCTGGACCTGCGCGCCCTATCAGGCCGGGCACAGGCCCGCGCTCGGCAGCGACGTGGCCTGGGGCGAGTCCAATGCGGTCGTCTTCTGCAATTCGGTGCTTGGCGCGCGCACCAACCGCTATGGCGATTTCCTCGACATTGCCTGCGCGCTTACCGGCCGCGCGCCGGATTACGGCCTGCACCGTCCCGATAATCGCCGCGCACGGCTCGTTTTCGATGTCTCGGACCTGTCGCCCTCCTTTCTAGCCTCGGAGGTCGCCTGGCCTGTCCTGGGCAGCCTCTATGGCCGCGAGGTGGGTAATGCGATCGGCGTCGTCAGAGGCGTGGGCAGCCATCCCGGCGAGGACGCGCTGAAAGCCTTCGGCGCGGCGGCCGCATCTTCCGGCGCGGTAGGCCTGTTCCACATTGCCGGCGTGACGCCCGAGGCGCCTGACGTCGAAACGATCCTGGCCGGGCCGGAACCGGAGGCCGTGATCCGCGTGACGCCTCAGATGGCGGCGAAGGCGCGCGCGGGCTTGTCCACCGCGGCGGCGGCCAAGACGATCGATGCGGTGGCGATCGGCAGCCCGCATCTGTCGCCCGCCGAATTCGGCAGCCTGGAGCGGCTGATCGCCGGGCGGCGGCTTGCCGTGCCTATCTATGCCTGCACCGGCCGCCACGCGCTTGCCCTGCTGGAGCAGGAGGGCCGGCGAAGCAGGCTCGAAGCAAGCGGCGTCGTCATCGTCGCCGACACATGCGTGGTGGTCACGCCGATCATGCCGGACCTGGGCAACGGCGTGCTGATGACCAATTCGGGCAAGTTCGCGCATTACGCGCCAGGCAACACCGGCTACGCGGTGCTCTACGCCTCGCTTGCCGATTGCGTCGAAAGCGCGGTTCTCGGCAAGCCTGTCTTCTCGGATATTGCCGCATGAGCGCGGCAACCGAGATCCTGGTGCCGGGCAAGCCCGGCGAAGGCGAGGCGCTGGTGCTGTCGGCGCCGATCAGCTTCTGGGGCGGCGTCGATCCCGGGACCGGGCGCATCGCCGATGTGCGCCATCCGCAACATGGCGAAGTGATTTCGGGCCGGGTGCTGTTCCTGCCGGGCACGATCGGCTCGTCGTCGGCCTCTGCCGTTCTGATGGAGCTCGTCCATAACGGGCGCGCGCCGGCAGCCCTGGTGCTGCATGAGCCGGACGCCATCCTTCTGCTCGGCCTGATCGTCGCCCGCGAAATGGGCTGGGAAACGCCGGTTGCGGTGCGGCTCGACCGCGGCGAGTTCGATGCCTACCGTGGAGAAGCGCTGACCGTCGCCGCGGACGGTGCGATCACCGTGGCCGCATAAGCCTTCAGGTCCTCAGCGGCAGGACGCGGTCCGGCGGGCGGTGGCCGTCGAAGAAGGCGCGGATGTTGATGATCACCTTCTCGCCCATGTCGATGCGGCCCTCGAGCGTGGCCGAGCCCATATGCGGCAAAAGCACCACCTTGCCCTTGGCGGCAAGCTTCAGGAGCTTGTTGTTCAGCGCCGGCTCGTGCTCATAGACGTCGAGACCGGCGCCGGCGATCTTGCCGTCATGGATGAGCTTGACAAGGGCTTCCTCGTCGATGATGTCGCCGCGCGCCGTGTTGACGAGGTAAGCCGAAGGCTGCATCAGCGCCAGCCGGCGGCCGGACAGCAGGTGGAACGTCGCCGGCGTCGAGGGACAATTGACCGAGATGATGTCCATGCGGGCCAGCATCTGGTCGAGGCTTTCCCAGTAGGTCGCCTCCAGTTCCTCTTCGACCGCCGGCAGCACACGGTGCCTGTTGTGGTAGTGGATCGACAGGCCGAAGGCCTTGGCGCGCCTGGCGACCGCCGTGCCGATTCGGCCCATGCCGACGATGCCGAGACGCTTGCCCCAGATGCGCCGGCCAAGCATCCAGGTCGGCGACCAGCCGGCCCATTTCTTGTCGCTTGTAAGCACATTGGCGCCTTCGGCAAGTCGACGCGGCACGGCTAGCATCAGCGCCATGGTCATGTCGGCGGTGTCTTCGGTGAGCACGTTCGGCGTGTTGGTGACGGTGATGCCTTTCTTGGCGGCGGCCGCGACATCGATCTTGTCGACGCCGTTGCCGAAATTGGCGATCAGCTTGAGGTTTTCGCCGGCCTGGGCGATCAGCGCCGCGTCGATGTGATCAGTGATGGTGGGAACCAGCACGTCGGCTTCCTTGACCGCCGCGACCAGCTCCGGCTGCGTCATCGGCCGGTCCTCGACATTCAGCCGCGCGTCGAACAACTCGCGCATGCGGGTTTCCACCGGGTCGGGCAGCTTGCGCGTGATCACTACGAGGGGCCGTTTTTTGCCTGCCATTTTATCCCCGAAGCTTCCTAGATCAGGATTACGTTTCGTTTGATCGTCATCCTGACCCTACCCTTTTTTGGAGTATGATCTTTTCCGAAAACCGGTTCCCACTTTTCGGGATCATGCTCTCGAAACCGATCTCGTTGAGACCTCTTTAACCAAGACAGGCGAAACTTGTAACCAGTCGCGGCATCAGCCCACTCCTGTAACAAGCGGTGCCGTCGAAGACAAAGAAAAAGGGGCGCTTATCCGACGGACCGGCGCCGAAAGGAATGAAAGTGTCTGGTTTCGCGTCGCTTCGCCTGGCCATCAGCGCGGCCATCCTTGGCACCCTCCTCTGCGCGCCACAGGCATTCGCGCAAAGCGCGGCCGCGCCGGCGCAAACCATTACGCTTGGCCCAAGCGGCCTGCCGCTGCCGCGCTTCGTCAGCCTGAAACCGGCCCGCGTCAATTCGCGCGTCGGCCCTGGCGCCAATTATTCCGTCAACTGGATGTATCTGAAGGCCGGGCTGCCGATGGAAGTCATCCAGGAATTCGACACTTGGCGCCGCGTGCGCGATGCCGATGGGTCGGAAGGCTGGATCAACCAGTCGCTGCTTTCCGGCCGCCGCACCGCGATCGTCGCGCCCTGGCAGCGCGGCAAGGGTGGTCAAATCAACCTGCTCGACGAGCCGGACAAGGATGCCGGTGTCGTCGCAATAATCGAGCCCGGCGTAATCGGCTCGATCAAGAAATGCGACGGCCAATGGTGCGAAATGACCTTCGACGGACACACCGGCTGGATGGCACAGTCGCAGGTCTGGGGCGCCTATCCCGGCGAGAAAGTCAAGAACTGAGCCTGACGGAAGCATCTCCACGGCGCCCGATGCGCCCGAGATGAGTATCCTGAAAACCTGTGGACAATTTCAGCCCATAACCAAGGGCGCGGTCGATGGCGATGTGCGCGATCCAGATCAGCGCTATCGCCGTCACCGTTGAATTATCGAAGAGCTTGCCGGCGAGCGCAAGAACCAGCGGCAAGATCAGGATGTGCAGGGCGTTGTAGGCGATTGCGCCTGCGCGCGGCCCGGCTAGGTAGCCGAGCATCGACAGATCGGGGGTCAGGATGAGCAGCGCGAACAGCCACCACGAGACGCCCGACATCATGTAGAAAATGATGGCCGCCGCGGCAGCGGTGACCCATTCCAGCCGGACGGCCAGGTCGACCGGGCGCATCGCCAGCGGATCAGTCGCGGCGCTTGGGGCGCAGCCTCACCACGATGTCGACATTCGCGATCTCCATGCCCTCGGGGGGCACTGGCAGGTTGGAGACCGTTACCGGGCCGCTTTCAATATCGAAAATGCGGTTCTCGCCCTCGACGTAGAAGTGGTGATGGTCGGACGTGTTGGTGTCGAAATAGGTTTTCGCGCCTTCGACCGCCAGGATGCGCAGCAGGCCGGCCTGGGTGAATTGGTGGAGCGCGTTGTAGACCGTCGCCAGCGAAACCGGCACGCCGGCGGCAATCGCCTCTTCGTGCAATTCCTCGGCGGACAGGTGGCGGTCGCCCTTGGCGAAAAGCAGGTCGGCCAGAGCTATGCGCTGGCGCGTCGGCCTCAGGCCGGCTTCGCGAACCCGCTTGTCCACAGCCACATTTTCCTTCCGGTAGCCCGAATCCATCTCTTCGCTTCGAAGCTTGTTGCCCAGCGCATCAACAGTTCCGGATTGGCAAAAAGACGTCAAAAGCCAAGACCGGACATCTGCCGACATATATTCTGTAGTCCGAATGCGATCAATAGCGCGCATTGACCCGGGCAGGCGCACGGGTTAAGCGCAAACGCCGGTTTCCGGCCGCAAACAGAGTGTGTTAGGAAACCACCGAAGGGCGCCCTGCCGCCCGCGAGGAACACGGGGACAAAATTTGATGGCGGGTCAAAAGTCCAGCTACGATTACGAGGAACTGCTTGCCTGCGCCCGCGGCGACCTGTTCGGGCCGGGTAACGCCCAGTTGCCCTACCCGCCGATGCTGATGTTCGACCGCATCACCGAGATCAGCGAAACCGGAGGCGCTTTCGACAAGGGCTTCATCCGCGCTGAATTCGACATCAAGCCGGATCTGTGGTTCTTCGCCTGCCACTTCATCGGCAATCCGATCATGCCGGGCTGCCTCGGTCTCGACGCCATGTGGCAGTTGACCGGCTTCTACCTCGGCTGGCTCGGCGAACCGGGCAAGGGCATGGCGCTTTCGACCGGCGAGGTGAAGTTCAAGGGCATGGTGACACCGTCGGTGAAGAAGGTCGAGTACGGCGTCGACTTCAAGCGCGTGATGCGCGGCCGCCTGGTGCTGGGCATAGCCGATGGCTGGCTCAAGGCGGATGGCGAACCCATATACGCGGCCACGGATCTGAAGGTCGGTCTGTCCAAGCAGTCGGCCGCCTGACCGTTTTTCGCCACGGCGCCCGTGTACCCAATGGGCGCCACGTCAGTTTATTTGCGTATGATGACAGGCGAAAACCGGCTAGGTTTTACGCCCGAATACGCCGGAAGGAGTTGCGAATGAGACGGGTCGTAGTGACAGGGCTCGGCATTGTGTCGTCGATCGGCAACAATGCCAATGAAGTGCAGAGCTCGCTTTACGATGCCAAATCGGGCATCAGCTTTTCCAATTCCTTCGCCGAACACGGCTTCCGCTGCCAGGTCTGGGGCGCGCCGACGCTCGATCCCACACCGATGATCGACCGCCGCGCCATGCGTTTCCTGAGCCAAGGCGCGGCCTGGAACCATGTCGCCATGGACCAGGCGATCGCCGATGCCGGCTTGGGCGAAAGCGACATCACCAATGAGCGGACCGGCATCGTGATGGGATCCGGCGGTCCTTCGACCCGGACGATCGTCGAAGCGGCCGAAACCACGATCAAGAACAACAGTCCCAAGCGCATCGGTCCTTTCGCTGTGCCGAAGGCGATGTCGTCGACGGCATCGGCAACCCTCGCCACATGGTTCAAGATCCATGGCGTCAACTATTCGATCTCGTCCGCCTGCTCGACCTCGGCGCATTGCATCGGCAACGCCTATGAGCTGATCCAGTGGGGCAAGCAGGACATGATGTTTGCCGGCGGCCATGAGGACCTCGACTGGACGATGTCGGACCTTTTCGACGCCATGGGCGCGATGTCGTCGAAGTTCAACGACAATGCATCGACCGCTTCGCGCGCCTATGACGTCAACCGCGACGGTTTCGTCATCGCCGGCGGCGCCGGCGTGCTGGTGCTGGAGGAGTTGGAACACGCCAAGGCGCGCGGCGCCAAGATCTATGCCGAGATCGTCGGCTACGGCGCGACGTCCGACGGCTACGACATGGTGGCCCCTTCCGGCGAAGGCGCCGTGCGCTGCATGCGCCAGGCGCTTGCGACCGTATCGTCGCCGGTCGACTACATCAACACCCACGGCACATCGACGCCGGTCGGCGATTCCAGGGAAATGGGCGCCATCCGCGAGGTGTTCGGCGACAAGATGCCTTACATCACCTCGACCAAGTCGCTGACCGGCCATTCGCTGGGCGCGGCTGGCGTTCAGGAATCGATCTATTCGATCCTGATGATGCAGGGCGGCTTCATCGGCGAGAGCGCCCATATCGAGGCGCTCGATCCAGAATTCGAGGGCATGCCGATCGTGCGCAAGCGCATCGACAACGCCAGGATCGACACCGTCCTGTCCAACTCCTTCGGCTTCGGCGGCACCAACGCAACGCTGGTTTTCCAGCGCTATTCCGCATAAGGATTGCCATTCATGGACGGGTTGATGAAGGGCAAGCGCGGGCTTGTCATGGGCGTCGCCAACGACCATTCGATCGCCTGGGGCATCGCCAAAAAGCTATCGGAACATGGGGCGGAGCTGGCTTTCACCTACCAGGGCGACGCGTTCGGGCGGCGGGTCAAGCCGCTTGCCGAGAAGGTAGGGGCCTCCTTGATCGTGCCCTGTGACGTTGAGGACAGCGCCTCGGTCACCGCGACCTTCGAGACCCTCGACAGGGCCTGGGGCGGGCTGGATTTCGTCGTGCACGCCATCGGCTTTTCCGACAAGAACGAGCTCAAGGGCCTCTACGCCGACACCAGCCGCGACAATTTCGTGCGCACCATGGTGATCTCCTGCTACTCCTTCACCGAGGTGGCGCGCAACGCCGCCGCGCTGATGGGCAATGGCGGCTCGATGATCACGCTCACCTATGCCGGCTCGGTCCGGGTTATGCCGAACTACAATGTCATGGGCGTCGCCAAGGCCGGGCTTGAGGCTAGCGTGCGCTACCTTGCCAATGATTACGGTCCCCGCGGCATCAGGGTGAACGGCATCTCGGCCGGACCGGTGCGGACGCTGGCCGGCTCCGGTGTGTCCGATGCCCGCCACATGTTCTCCTACCAGCAGCGCAATTCGCCGTTGCGGCGCACCGTCACCATCGACGAAGTCGGCGGCTCGGCGCTTTACCTGCTCTCCGATCTGTCTTCAGGCGTCACCGGCGAGATCCATTATGTGGATTCCGGCTACCACATCGTTTCGATGCCGGCACTGGAGGAATTGAAGCAGAACGACGGCACGCGCGAATAGCTTGCGGCCGCGGCAGTAGTTGTTCCGGTTAAAATTGGATTCTTTGGCGGAAACTCATTTTAAGGAGATGTCCGCTATAAGGTCCCGTAATCCGGGGACCATGCATGCCCGCAGTCAGCAATCCCAGACGTACGCCGTTGTTCCGGCTGATCACCATCGCCAGCTCCGGCATGGGCAGTTTCATCCTTGGTCTATGGGGCTTGAGGTTCGGCTTCGGCGACGGCATGGCCGGCATGCCGGCCGAAACGATGGCAGGCGTCATCGCCGCGCTCTGCGCGCTTGCCGCTGGTGGCGCCGCGCTGTCGTTCTTCGCGGGTGTCGATGAATCGGCGGCCTATGTCTTCAAGGAAACCCATTTCGACAAGGTGACCGGCTTGCTTTCACGCCAGGCCATGGTCAGCAAGATAGCCGAGGCCGCCTCCGGGACGATCCGGACCGGCGAGCCGGTGTTCCTGATCGACATCGATATCGACCGCTTCAAGCAGATCAACGACGCCATCGGCTACAGCCAGGGCGACGAACTGATCCGCGCCTTCACCGCCAGGCTGAAGGAGAACATGCCGAAGAACGCGGTTATCGGCCGCATCGGCGCCGGCGAGTTCGCGGTGCTTCTGCCGGACCGCGACATAAGGGGTTCGATGGAGCGGCTGATTGAAAAACTCATCAGCGAGATGATGGAGCCCTATCAGTTGCAGAGCCATCTGCAGTCGGTCAGTTTGTCGGTCGGTATCGTGGCGATGCCGAAGGACGGCGTCGACCCGGTTCTGATCCTGCGCCGCTCGAACCTGGCCCTGCAGAACGCGCGCGCCAGCGGTGTCGGCAACTGGTGTGCCTTCCATTCCGACATGGGCCGCGTGGCGGACTATCGGCAATGGATAGAGGCCGAGCTGAAGATCGCCTTCGACCGTGGCGACTTCAGCCTCCACTATCAGCCGCAGTTCGACCTGCCGAGCGGCCGCGTTGTCGGTTATGAGGCGCTGATCCGTTGGAAGCATCCGGAGCGCGGCATGATCCCGCCGATGGAGTTCATTCCGATCGCCGAGGAAACCGGCATGATCAATCCGATCGGCGAATGGGTGCTGCGCAAGGCCTGCAGCGACGCCCGTTACCTGCCGCAGGACTGCTTCGTCGCCGTCAACATCTCGCCGGTCCAGTTCATGACCAAGGATTTCGTCGGGATCGTCCGGGAGGTGGTGGAATCGACCGGCATCAAGCCTTCGCGGCTGGAGCTCGAGGTCACCGAGACGGCGATGATGCAGGATCGCGACCGCGCCGCGACGATCCTGGAGCAGCTTGCCGAGATGGGAATTTCGGTGGCCGTGGACGATTTTGGCACCGGCTATTCCAATCTGAGCTACCTGATCGACTTCCCCTTCGGCAAGCTGAAGATCGACCGCTCCTTCGTCAGCCGCATCGACACCGACTCCAGTTCCGGCGCGATCGTCTCGACCATTGTCGGCCTGTCGCGGGCGCTTGGCGTCGGCATCATCGCCGAGGGTGTGGAGACCGAGAACCAGGCAACACTGCTCAGGGCCGCTGGTTGCGAGGTGGTCCAGGGCTATCTGTTCGGCCGGCCGGCGCCGCTCGAGGTTGAGCTCGGCGAAGCGCGGCCCGTCTTCGGCACGCACGAGCACGCCCGCATCGTCAGCGTGCAGTAGGCAACTCGCCTTTCCCGGCGCAATTCCGGACGGAAAACCGCTTCACACTTTTGCTGGAATTGCTTTCCCCTGCCGCAATTCCGGACGGAAAACCGCTTCACACTTTTGCTGGAATTGCTTTCAACGGCGCGCCCAAAACACCTTGAACATGCCGTCGCGGGCAATCTCGGCATGGTTGGCAAAGGCCGCCGACAGCACCTGTTCGTAAGGAAGCTGGCGGTTGGCGACCATATACAGGCGGCCGCCCGGTTTCATCGACCTTGATGCGGCGCGGATCATGCCTGCGCCGATACCCGGATCGGCGGCCCGGCCGTTGTGGAAAGGCGGGTTCATGACGATCGCGTCGTAGCGCCGCTCGACCGCCTCGGTCAGCAGATCGATCCAGAAGAAGCGCGGCTCGATGGCGCCGCCACGGACGTTGACCCTGGCCGCCTCCAGGGTCTCGAAATCCGCTTCGTAGAGATCGAGCGCGGTGAGGCCCTGCGAGCGCCGCAGAACGTCCTCTGCCAGATAGCCCCAACCGGCGCAGAAGTCGGCAACATTGCCCTTTAGATCGTCAGGCAGGCTCGCAACGAGCAGTTTCGAACCGGCATCGATCCGATCGAAGGAGAACATGCCAGGCGCGGTTTTGAAGCCGCCCTCGATGACAAGATCGAGGTTGGCCGCGCGCAGAGTCACGGCCGCCTCCGCGCCGTTCCTACGGAACCAGAAAGCAATGCCGTGATGCTTCGGCAGATGGCCTTCGAGGGGAGCCAGCGCGTTGATCCGCTTGCGCAGGCTGTCAACGCCGTCGTCCTTGCTACCGGCGACGACGACAAGCGCGCCCGGCGCGACGCGCTCGATGGCTTCGGCGATGCGCAACTCGTTTTGCCCGCGATGCCGGCCGGCAAGCACGAAGGCGATGTCGTAGTCCTGGCCTTGCGCCCGCGGCGTGACCGCATAGCCAGACGCCTGCAAGGCGCGAAAATGTGGCCTGAAACCCTGTACCAGATGCAGCGTCGCATCGAAGACTGCCGGCATACGGAAGCCGGGTTCGGCACCGAGGAACAGAACGCGGGCACCCTTTCCCGGCAGGGGCAGCGCCCCGGCCTCGAACGGGTAGAACAGCGTCTTGAGCGGTTCCGCGGCCATTCACCTGCTCCTTGGAACCTTTCGTTCCGATGCAATTGCGGACGGGTCCCCATGGCCCTGAAATAGAAACGGGCGCGACTTGCGACGCGCCCGTCTTGATTTATTCGATCAGGACGATCAGGCGGCGTCTTCCTCGCCCTCGGCCTTCTTCTTTTCCTGGACGATTTCCTTGCCGGTCGCCTGGTCAACGACCTTCATCGACAGGCGAACCTTGCCGCGTTCGTCGAAGCCCATCAGCTTGACCCAAACCTTGTCGCCTTCCTTGACGACATCGGAGGTCTTGGCGACGCGTTCGCTGGCGAGTTGCGAGATGTGGACGAGACCGTCGCGCGGGCCGAAGAAGTTGACGAAGGCGCCGAAGTCGGCCGTCTTGACGACGGTGCCCTCGTAGATCTCGCCGACTTCCGGCTCGGCGACGATGGTGTGGATCCACTTCTTCGCCGCCTCGATCTCCTTGGCGTTCGCCGAAGCGATCTTGACCGTGCCGTCGTCCTCGATGTTGATCTTGGCGCCGGTCTTCTCGACGATCTCGCGGATCACCTTGCCGCCGGAACCGATGACGTCGCGGATCTTCTCAGTCGGGATATGCATGACCTCGATGCGCGGCGCGAACTCACCGAGTTCGGGGCGGGCGCCGGTCAGGGCATGGGCCATTTCGCCGAGGATATGCTGGCGGCCATCTCTGGCCTGGTCCAGTGCGATCTTCATGATCTCCTCGGTGATGCCCTCGATCTTGATGTCCATCTGCAGCGAGGTGACGCCGTTGGCGGTGCCGGCGACCTTGAAGTCCATGTCGCCGAGATGGTCCTCGTCGCCCAGGATGTCGGAGAGCACCGCGAAGCGCTCGCCTTCCTTGATCAGGCCCATGGCGATGCCGGCGACCGGCTTTGCCAGCGGCACGCCGGCATCCATCAACGCCAGCGAAGTGCCGCAGACGGTCGCCATCGAGGACGAGCCGTTGGATTCGGTGATCTCAGACACGATACGCAGCGTGTAGGGGAACTGCTCCGCCGAAGGCAGCATCGGATGGATCGCGCGCCAAGCAAGCTTGCCGTGGCCGATTTCGCGGCGGCCGGGCGAGCCCATGCGGCCGGTCTCGCCGACCGAGTAGGGTGGGAAGTTGTAATGAAGAAGGAACTTCTCCTTGTACATGCCGGTCAGCGAATCGACATATTGCTCGTCCTCGCCGGTGCCGAGCGTGGCAACCACCAGCGCCTGGGTCTCGCCGCGGGTGAACAACGCCGAACCATGGGTGCGCGGCAGGACGCCGACCTCGGAGACGATCTTGCGCACGGTCTTGAGGTCGCGGCCGTCGATGCGCGAGCCGGTGTCGAGGATGTTCCAGCGCACGACCTTGGCCTGGAGTTCCTTGAAGACCGTGCCAATCTGCTCGGAAGTATACTTGGCTTCCTCGCCCTCGGCAGGAGCGAAAGCGGCCTTGACCTTCGCCTTGACCGCGTCGACCGCGGCATAGCGCGACTGCTTTTCAGTGATCTTGTAGGCTTCACGAAGCTCGTTGCCGACGATCTTCAGCATCTCGCCTTCGAGCTCGGAATGATCCGGCGCGGTGAAGTCGCGCGGCTCCTTGGCGGCGACCTCGGCCAGCTTGATGATCGCGTCGATCACCGGCTGGAGGCTCTTGTGACCGAACATCACGGCGCCAAGCATCAGGTCCTCGGAGAGTTCCTTGGCCTCGGATTCGACCATCAGCACGGCGTCGGCGGTGCCGGCGACGACGAGGTCGAGCTTGGATTCCTGCATCTCGTCTATATGCGGATTGAGCACATATTCGCCGTTGATGTAGCCGACGCGGGCACCGCCGATCGGGCCCATGAAGGGCACACCCGAAAGCGTGAGCGCGGCGGAGGTGGCGACGATCGACAGGATGTCCGGATCGTTCTCGAGATCATGCTGGACGACAGTAACGACGATCTGGGTGTCATTCTTGTAGCCGTCGGCGAAAAGCGGACGGATCGGGCGGTCGATGAGGCGGGAAACCAGCGTTTCCTTTTCGCTCGGACGGCCTTCGCGCTTGAAGTAGCCGCCCGGGATCTTGCCGGCGGCATAGGTCTTTTCCTGGTAGTTGACGGTAAGCGGGAAGAAATCGAGTCCGGGCTTCGGCTCCTTCATCGAGACGACGGTGGCCAGGACCACGGTCTCGCCATAGGTGGCCAACACGGCGCCGTCAGCCTGGCGCGCGATCTTGCCGGTCTCCAGGATGAGCGGACGGCCGCCCCATTCGATTTCCACTTTGTGTTGATTGAACATATCTTGTCCTTCATATGCGGAAAGGGCCGCGCCGTCCTTAACGGTCGCGGGTTCTCCCTTCCCTAGCTTCCTTCGGGCAGCCACGGGCAAGACAACGGGAAGCTCGATAAATCCGGCTCACAAGCCGAGCGAGCATCCTGCAATCCTGCCCCATGACCGTCCATGGGCGGTTCCGGATAGCCCTCTGCAGTCCGGAACCCGGTTGGCCGACTGATCGGCCGACACTGCGCATGACGCCGAAAACGATGTTTCCGGAACGCGCCAGGCGCGGAGGGGAATTTCCTTTTTCCAGCATCGAGGCACCGGACCATCCGATGCGCCAATGCGCGACCGGCGGGCCCCCCTTGGAGAGCCCGCCGGTCAATTCGTCAGCGACGAAGACCGAGCTTGTCGATCAGCGTCTGATAGCGCCCGTCATCCTTGCGCTTGAGATAGTCAAGCAGGCTGCGGCGCTGGGAAACGAGAGCAAGCAGGCCACGGCGGGAATGGTTGTCCTTCTTGTGGTCCTTGAAGTGCTCGGTCAGGTTCTTGATACGCTCGGAAAGAATGGCAACCTGGACTTCCGGAGACCCGGTATCGCCTTTCGCGGTCGCGAATTCGGTCATCAGTTCCTTCTTGCGCTCGGCAGTAATCGACATCGTGCTTTTCCTTATCTGTTGGAGGAAACGGGACGCCCACAGCCGGGATGTCGTCCAGCAGGGGCCAGTGCAAGCGACGCGTCAGGGCGCGAAGCTGCGGCGCATATAGGGCAATTCCGCAAAAAACGCCAGCCCAATCGTAAAGCCGGCTTGTCGCAGGGTCCGGTAGCCAAAAGGGAGAATTCAATGGCTACAGCCACTTCTTCCATTTGAAGAACGCAATCAGACCGACGGCGACCAGCGCCATGAACACAAGCGAGGCCGGATAACCGTAATAGGCCTTGAGCTCGGGCATGTTCCAAGGCGAGCTTTCCGGATCGAAATTCATGCCCCAGACGCCGACCAGGAAGGTCAGCGGCATGAAGATCACCGAGACGATCGTCAGATAGGAAATGACGTCGTTGGTGTGGGCCTGGGTCAGCGACAGATGCATCTCGATCAGGCCGGTCAGCATGTCGCGCTGGTTCTCGACCAGTTCGATCAGCCGCAGCGAATGGTCGAGCGTGTCGTTGAAGAAGATCTTGGTCTCGGCCTTCACGAAGGGCACTTCGTTGCGGATCAGCGTCGCAAGCGCGTCGCGCATCGGCCACAGCACGCCCTTGAGCACGCTGGCGTCGCGCCTCAGTTCATGCAGCTGCCGCATCTGTTGCTTGTGCGGCCTGTTCAGCATCTCGTCCTCAATGCCGTCGACCATCTCGCTCGCCGCCTCGACCGGTGGGAAATAGCTGTCGACGATGGCATCGATGAGCGCGTAGGCGAGATAGTCGGCGGCGCGAGAACGCAGCCGGTTGGGCAGTGAGGCCGCAATGCGCCTGCGTACCGGATCGAATGGATCGCCCTCGCGTTCCTGGAAAGTCACGACGAAATTGCCGCCGAAGAACAGCGCGATCTGCTCGTAGCGATGCGAGGTGATATCGTCGATCATGCGCATGACGACGAAGGCATGGTCCTCGAAGAAATCCACCTTGGGCCGCTGGCCGGTGTTGACGACATCCTCCAGCGCCAGAGGGTGCAGGTTGAAGACGCGGCCGATCTCCTCGATCAGAGGGATGTTGGCAAGCCCCGTGCAATCCAGCCAGACGACAGGCCATTTCTCGCAGTGGGTGTTGAGATCGTCGATCGAGGCGTTGTCGATGGTTTGGTATTTCTGAGGCGAGATCAATGTCAGCCGAAGCTCGCTGCGCCGCGCCGCCGGATCGGCTATAAGCGTGCCCGGCGAGGCCCCGACAGGCGGCCGGCGCGTTATCTGCGGCGCCCGCTTCTTGCCTGTATCATCCTTTGCCATGAAATCCCTGGGCCTCCGCGCTCAGCCGAGATTAGAGCATGATCACGAAAAGTGGGAACCGGCTCTCGGAAAAGATCATGCTCCAACAAAGAGTTATATCCGGAGGACGAGCGAACGGAACGTCATACCGTGCAGCAAATCGAGGGAAGGCGCGCAGCGGTCGTTCCGTCCGAAACCGCGTCAATCTCGAACGCTTGTACCGATTTCAGCCGACAAAGACCCGCTTGGGCTTGAACATGCCCTGCTCGATAGCGCCGATAGCCACGAGCTTGCCGCGTGCTGTGGCGCAGGCCTCCTCGGCCTCGACCGGCGCGTCGCGACCGCGAATGATGACGGGATTGCCGAGACGGATCTTAGTCGCCGCATCGTCGCTGACCGCGACCTGCGGCAGGCAATCGAGCGCCGCCGCCGTTTCGACCAGCAGCGCATCGATGGCGCCGAAATCGACCGGAACCTCATCGACCGGGGCCTCGGCATCGTCCGGGCTTGCTTGCGTCTTGCCGCCAAAACGGGCCGCTTCCAGTTCGGCTATTGTGACGAAATCGTCCGGCGTGAACGGCTCGACCTCGACGCGACGCAATTCTGCGATATGGCCGAAGCAGCCGAGATCGCGGCCCATGTCGCGGGCCAGCGAGCGCACATAGGTGCCCTTGCCGCATTCGACCTCGAAAACCGTCCTGTCGGCGCCGTGCTCGACGATGTCGAGGCGGCCGATCTCGATCTCGCGCGCCGGTATTTCGACGGTCTCGCCTTCACGGGCGAGGTCATAGGCGCGCTCGCCGGCGATCTTGATGGCCGAGAATTGCGGCGGCGTCTGCATGATGATGCCGGTATATTTCGGCAAGAGCGCCCTCACCTCGGCCTCCGCCGGGCGACGGCCGGAGCTGTTGGTCACCGGGCCTTCGAGGTCATCTGTCGAGCGCTCCTCGCCCCAGGCCACCGTGAAGCGGTAGATTTTGGCGCCGTCCTGCACGTAAGGAACGGTCTTGGTCGCTTCGCCAAGCGCGATCGGCAGCATGCCGGAGGCCAGCGGATCGAGCGTGCCGGCATGGCCGGCCTTCTCGGCCTGGAACAGCCATTTGATCTTGGAGACGGCCTCGGTCGAGCCCATGCCGACCGGCTTGTCCAACACCACCCAGCCGGAAACCGGCCGGCCTTTCTTCTTACCGCGACGCGCCACTATTCCTCGTCCTTGTGGTCACCGAGATCGCGCGCGACTTCGGGCGACTTCAGCAGTTCGTTGATCTTGGCGAAATTGTCGAAGGAGGTATCGAGCCGGAAACGGAATTCCGGCATGTACTTCATCTGCCTCAGCGCGCCCGAAACACGGCCGCGGATGAACTTCGCATGCTTGTTGAGCGCCTCGACCACGGCGCCTGTGTCGCCCGCGCCGAGCGGCGAAACGAACGCGGTGGCGATCTTGAGGTCGGGCGACATACGCACTTCCGAGACCGATACCACGCTGTTTTCGATCACCGGATCGATGATCTCGCCACGCTGCAGCGTCTCGGAAAGGGCATGGCGCACCTGCTCACCGACGCGCAGCATGCGCTGGGAGGGGCCTGATGTTGTCGAACGGGGCATTTCCTCGGTCCTGAAATCGTGAGGCGCGGGATGGGACCACGCCACATGTCGAGCATGCAACGTCTCGCATGCACAAAGGAATTTAGGCGGCGGCCTTGCGGCCGCCACCCGTCTGTCTTCGGTAAGTACCCGAATTAGAGCGTCCTGCTCACCATCTCGACGCGGAAGCACTCGATGACGTCGCCGACGCGCATGTCTTCGTAGTTCTGGAAGGCCATGCCGCATTCCTGGCCGCCCGGCACTTCCGAAACCTCGTCCTTGAAGCGTTTGAGCGTCTTCAGCGTGCCCTCGTGGACGACGACGTTGTCGCGGATCAGGCGCACGCCCGCGCCACGCTCGACCTTGCCTTCGGTCACGCGGCAACCGGCGATCTTGCCGACCTTCGTGATGTCGAAGATCTCGAGTATCTCGGCGTTGCCGATGAAGGTCTCGCGCCGCTCCGGCGAAAGCATGCCCGAAAGAGCGGCCTTCACGTCGTCGACGAGGTTGTAGATGATCGAGTAGTAGCGGATCTCTATGCCGGCCGCGGCCGCGGCGGTCCGCGCCTGGGCATTGGCGCGCACGTTGAAGCCGATGATCGCGGCACCCGACGTCTCGGCCAGCGAGACATCGCTTTCGGTGATGCCCCCGGCGCCCGAATGGACGATCCGCACCCTGACTTCGTCGTTGCCGAGCTTTTCGAGAGCGGCGTTGATCGCCTCGATGGAACCCTGCACGTCGCCCTTGATGACCAGCGGGAATTCCTTCAGCCCGCTCGCCTGCAACTGCGACATCATCTGCTCGAGCGAGCCGCGCTGGCCGGCATGCTTGGCCACTGCCTTGTCGCGCGCCAGGCGCTGGCGGTACTCGGTGATCTCGCGGGCGCGGGCCTCGTTGTTGACGACGGCGAAGCGGTCGCCCGCCTGCGGCGTGCCCTGGAGGCCCAGCACCTCGACCGGCATCGCCGGCGGCGCTTCCTGCACATGTTCGCCGCGATCGTTGACGAGCGCGCGGACCCGGCCCCATTCGTTGCCGGCGACAATGATGTCGCCCGGCATCAGCGTGCCGGTCTGCACCAGAACGGTGGCGACGGGGCCACGGCCCTTGTCCAACTGCGCCTCGATGACCGCGCCTTCCGCCGTACGGTCGGGATTGGCCTTGAGGTCGAGGACTTCGGCCTGCAGCAGGATCGCCTCGAGCAGCTTGTCGAGATTGGTGCCCTTGGTCGCCGAAACCTCGACGTCCAGCACCTCGCCGCCCATCGATTCCACGAACACTTCGTGGCGCAGCAGTTCGGTCCGCACCTTCTGCGGGTCGGCGTCGCGCTTGTCGATCTTGTTGATGGCCACGATGATCGGCACGCCGGCCGCCTTGGCATGGTTGATCGATTCGATCGTCTGCGGCATCACGCTGTCGTCGGCCGCCACCACCAGCACCGCGATGTCGGTGACCTGCGCGCCGCGGGCGCGCATGGCCGTGAAGGCGGCGTGGCCGGGCGTGTCGATGAAGGTGATCTTGTGACCGTTCTTCTCGATCTGGTAAGCGCCGATGTGCTGGGTGATGCCGCCGGCCTCGCCGGATACGACATTGGCGTTGCGGATCGCGTCCAGCAGCGAGGTCTTGCCGTGGTCGACATGGCCCATGATCGTCACGACCGGCGGACGCGACACCAGGTCTTCCGGACGGTCGGCGATGTTGAACAGGCCTTCCTCGATGTCGGACTCGGCGACGCGGCGGACCGTGTGGCCGAATTCGGAAGCCACCAGTTCGGCCGTGTCGGCGTCGATGACGTCACCCGGCTTCAGGATCTGGCCTTGCTTCATGAAGTACTTGACCACGTCCACGGCGCGCTCGGACATGCGCTGCGCGAGTTCCTGGATGGTGATGGTTTCGGGCAGGATCACTTCGCGCATGACTTTCTCGCGCGGCTCATTATGCATCGCGCGTTTGAATTTTTCCTGGCGGCGGCGCATCGACGACAGCGAGCGAGCGCGCGCGTCGTCATCCGACAGCGCCGAGTTCAGCGTCAGCTTGCCGCGGCGGCGATCTTCCTCGCCCTTGGTCGGCTTGGCCGGCCGTGCCACTTCCGGCGTGGCGAGACGGCGCACCGGCGCACTGGCAGCAGCACCGGAACTACCGGCACGCCGCGGCTTGACATCTTCCTCGTCATCCGACGAGGCGACCTCGGCGGCCAGCGGCGCGCGACGGCGAGCCTCTTCCTCGGCACGGCGCCGCGACTCGGCCTCGGCCTGCAGGCGAGCTTCCTCCTCGGCCTGACGGCGCGCGGATTCGTCACGCTCGCGCTTGCGGCGTTCCTCGTCCTCGGCGCGGCGCTTGGCATCTTCCTGAGCACGCAGGCGATCCTCGGCCTCGCGGGCCTTGGAGCCTTCCAGCGCCCTGCGACGCGCTTCCATCTCGCCGCGCGACAGCTCGTTCAGCACCATGCCCGAACGCTCCGGCGGCGGGGGCGGCGCCTTGGGCGCTTCCTGCACGACAGGCGCGGCGGGAGCAGGAGCAGCGGCGACGGGCTTCGGCGTGAAGACAGATGGCGACACCGGCTCCGGCTTGTCGCCGGGCAGCGAGAACTTGCGCTTCTTGGTCTCGACCACGACCGACTTGGTGCGGCCATGCGAGAAATTCTGGCGCACGGTGCCCTGCTCGATGCCAGGACGCTTCAGCGTCAAGGTCTTCTTCGGCGTAACGCTCAACGTCTTGTCGTCGCCCGATTTCGTATCGCTCATTCCATATCCTCTGCGGCATCATCTTCGTCAGCAACGGCCGCAAGCATTGCCAGATCGTTCGGGGTACCGCCCCGATATCGGTCGAGCGCCACAACGCGCTTCTCAACCGCCAGTCCCGCGTCCTGCGCGAGAACGGCAGCATGTATCACATTTGTACCCCCCAATGCCAAGCTCAACTCGGCCTCGGAGAAAAGTTTGTAGGCAAGAATGGCGGGGCCGCCGAGATGGACGGTAGCCCGCCGCGCCTGACTGATCTTGCGGACACCGTCGTCCGAAGCCTCGGTCGCATGCAGCACGAGCAGCGCCTGCCCGTCGCGCACCGCGCCCTCGACCTTGGCGGCGCCAAGAACGACCGCGCCGGCCTTACGGGCAAGGCCAAGCATACCCAGAGCGGATCTGGAAAGCAGCCCGTCGACCATACCGCCGAGATCGGATGGAACGGTCACCTGAGCCTTGAAGGCGCGGGCGAACAGGTTCTTCGCCGCCGCCTTCTCGATATGTAGGCGATCGGCGGTGACCCAGCAACCACGGCCGGGCAGATTCCTTTTAATGTCGGGAACGACGGCCGAATCCGGGCCGACGACGAAGCGGATCAGTTTATCCGCTTCGGCCTGCCTGCGCGTAACGATGCAAGTGCGATCGTTCATCTCGTCCACGGTCTGTGCGATTGGTGGTCACCTCACGCACCAACGGTTTCGCCAGGCGCTGCCTGCTCGGCGGCGAGCTCTTCCTCGGTGATCCATCCGGCCAGCCTGCGAGCGGCGAGCACCATCTGTTCGGCCTCGGCGCGCGAGACGCCGTGACTGGCGAGCACGCCCGGATAGACCTTGGTCTCGCCGTCCTTGCGCTCTTTCCAGCCGATCAGATCGTCCGCCGCATAACCGGCGAAATCCTCGATCGTCTTCACGCCGTCCTCGCCAAGCGTCACCATCATGGCGGTGGTGATGCCCGGGATCTCGCGCAACTCGTCCTTGACGCCCAGCGCCTTGCGCTTTTCGTCATGCTCGGCTTCGATCTTCTCCAGATATTCGCGGGCGCGGGTCTGGATTTCCGAAGCTGTGTCCTCATCGAAGCCGTCGATCGAGGCGATTTCGCCCGAGTCGACATAGGCGACTTCCTCGACGCTGGTGAAGCCTTCGGAGGCGAGCACCTGGCCGACCATCTCATCGACGTCGAGGGCCTCCATGAACAGCGCCGAACGCTCGACGAATTCCTTCTGGCGACGCTCGCTCTCCTCCTGCTCGGTGAGGATGTCGATGTCCCAGCCGGTCAGCTGCGAGGCAAGGCGCACATTCTGGCCGCGGCGGCCGATGGCCAGCGAGAGCTGGTCGTCCGGCACCACCACTTCGATGCGCTCGGCGTCCTCATCGAGCACCACTTTGGCCACTTCGGCCGGCTGCAGCGCGTTGACGATGAAGGAAGCGGCCGAGGGCGACCACGGAATGATGTCGATCTTCTCGCCCTGCAATTCGCCGACCACCGCCTGGACGCGGCTGCCGCGCATGCCGACGCAGGCGCCGACCGGATCGATCGAGGAGTCGCGCGAGATGACGGCGATCTTGGCGCGCGAGCCCGGATCGCGGGCGACCGACTTGATCTCGATGATGCCGTCGTAGATTTCCGGCACTTCCATGGTGAACAGCTTGGCCATGAATTGCGGATGCGTGCGCGAGAGGAAGATCTGCGGGCCACGCTGCTCGCGGCGCACGTCATAGACATAGGCGCGGACGCGGTCGCCATACTTGTAGTTCTCGCGCGGGATCAGCTCGTCGCGGCGGATGATCGCCTCGCCGCGGCCGAGATCGACGATGACGTTGCCGTATTCGACGCGCTTGACGGTGCCGTTGACGATCTCGCCGATACGGTCCTTGTATTCGTCATACTGGCGGTCGCGCTCGGCCTCACGCACCTTCTGCACGATGACCTGCTTGGCCGACTGCGCGGCGATGCGGCCGAAATCCATCGGCGGCAGCTGCTCGGCGATGAAGTCGCCAAGCTGTGCGTCCGGGTTGCGCTCGCGTGCGGTGGAAAGCGCGATCTGCGTCGCGTAGTCATCGACCTTCTCGACCACTTCCATCAGCCGCTGCAGCTTCATCTCGCCGGTGTTCGGGTTGATGTCGGCGCGGATGTTGGTCTCCTGGCCGTAACGAGAGCGCGCCGCCTTCTGGATCGCGTCGGCCATCGCGGCGATGACGATCGACTTGTCGATCGACTTTTCACGCGCGACCGCGTCGGCGATCTGCAGCAGTTCAAGCCTGTTGGCGCTTACAACCATCGTCTTTCTCCCGATTTCGCGCCGGGCATGCCGCCCGGCTACTCAATCAACTTTCCTGTTCGGTTTCATTTTCCTCGCCGGCGGCGTCTTCCGCTTCGCCGCGGCGCTTCCTGGCTTCCTTGCGAGCCCGGTTGTCCTTCGACAGGGCATCGCGGATAAGATCGTCGGTCAGCACCAGCCGGGCTTCGGCGATGGCGTCGTAAGGCACGCGCACCGTCGGCTCCTCGCCATAGGCCGCCTTGTCGCGCTCGATCAGGATGCCGTCGGCGTCAGCCTCGGCGATCTTGCCCTTGAAGCGCTTGCGGTCGCTGACGAGGACCGACGTCTCCAGCTTGACCAGATGGCCGGTCCAGGCGGTGAAATCCGACTTGCGCACCAGCGGCCGGTCGATGCCGGGCGACGACACTTCGAGATGATACGCCTTTTCGATCGGATCCTCGACATCGAGCGCCGGCGACACCGCGCGGCTGACCTCTTCGCAATCCTCGACGGTCATGGTGCCGTCCTCGCGTTCGGCCATGATCTGCAGCGTCAGCCCGTTCTGGCCCGTCAGTTGCACGCGCACGAGACGGAAGCCTATAGCCTTGAGCACCGGTTGCACGATCAGCGCAATACGCGCATCGATGCCGCTTTCGCGGATGATACGGTCGTCGGCCTCGCTTGCCGCTGCAGTCATCAGATCCCTGTCGCTTCTTCGTTTCCGGCCGGCAGGTAACAAAAAAGAGCGGGACCGGGTGGACCCACTCTTCGTCATACCGACCAAGAATTTGAGGCTCATATAGACGATCCCGGGTTGCGTTTCAAGCCTGCAGGCGGTCCGGGGCGAAGTTCATGCCGAGACGGCGAGGTTGCGGGCCGCGCATGGCCGCCATGCGGCAGGCCGCCTTGTGGACAGCGGCACAAGCAACCACCTATGTCGCAAGGCAAAAGAGAAGGACGCGCGTGTGGCGCGCCGTTGATCATATGGACCGTGGATTGCTTTTCATCATCGGTGACTTCTTCAACACATTCGGCGGCGCGGCGGCCGCGGCGCGTGCCGTCGAGCGTGGCCGCAAGCCGCACCGCCGCGGCCGGGAGCCGGCATCAATCCGGCGGCTTTAGACACGATCGGCCGCTTCCAGCCTCATAACGGAAGCGCTACCCGCTGACACTTCGTGCGTTATTTCTGGGTCTCAGTGAGCGACGCTGCAATTGCCGCCAGCGAGCGGAATAGGATGAGCGGATAGTCCCGCGTCGGGAGAAACCCGTGGCGGTACCAGAACCGCGCCGCCTCTGCATCGATGGAATTGACCATCAACGCGCGCCCTCCGATCCGTTCCGCCGTCTGAATGCATCGCCGAACGGCATGCCTTACCAAACCCGTGCCGATGCCGCGCCCAGCCCAACCGATGTCGGTCGCAAGCTGGCCGAGGGCCAAGCACGGCACCCGGTCGGGCGGTTGTCCCGTGCGGGACGATCGCGGCAAGATCGATGGCACGACGGCCGTCGGGGCCAAAACCATAATATCCAACCACCCGGCCGGCTTCGTGGACAACGAGAACGGCCGTAAAGCCCTTCTCCTGATTGGAGAGTGCGCGGGTTTTCAGCCAGTGATCGAGCCCGGGGATCGCCCCGCTATTTCCGGATGAAGGTCAGATAGGCAGGCCGCCTTCCCTCGCGGATGGCCTTGGCCTCGTAGCGTGTACCGGGCCAGCCTTCGTAAGGCCGGTGCCAACCGGCGGCGTCTTCAGCCTGCCATGTGAAAGTGCCGTGATCTCGGCAGGCAAGCAGCGTCCAGTTCACGTAGCTGTCGATGTCGGAGGCGAAACGGAACTTGCCGCCCGGTTTCAGCACGCGGGCAAAGCGGCCGAGATTGGCGGCGCTGACGAAGCGCCGCTTCCAGTGCTTCTTCTTCGGCCACGGATCCGGATAAAGCAGGTCTACACCGTCGAGCGAGGCCGACGGCAGCCAGTCGAGCAGGCGCGTGGCGTCGTCGTCATAGACCCTCAGATTGCCGAGCGGCGCCTTGCCGAGCGCCGTCATCATCTTGGCCATGCCGTTGACGAAAGGCTCGACGCCGATGAAGCCGATTGCCGGCGATTCGGTGGCGCGATGCAGGAGATGCTCGCCACCGCCGAAACCGATCTCAAGCTGGAGCGCCAAAACCTCCGCCTTGAACAGGCCCGTCAGATCCGCGGGCGCTTCCGCCGTCAGGTCTATCCGGTACTCGCGCAGGCCGCTATCAAGGGCAATTGCCTGCTGCGGGCGTATCGTCTTGCCGTGCCGACGGCCGAAGAAGCCTTCGGTCGCCCGGCTCGGTCTGTGCTTTGCATCCGTTGACGTCAGGCGGCGACGGCGTCCTTGAGCGCCTTGGCGAGATCGGTCTTCTCCCATGAGAAGGACCCGTCGCGACCGGCCTTGCGGCCGAAATGGCCGTAGGACGAGGTTTTTGCGTAGATCGGCTTGTTAAGGTCGAGATGCCTGCGGATGCCCGATGGCGAAAGGTCCATTACCTTGCGCAGCGCGTCCTCGAGCTTCGACTCGTCCACCTTCCCGGTGCCATGCAGGTCGACATAGATCGACAGGGGCTGGGCGACGCCGATGGCGTAGGAAAGCTGGATGGTGCAGCGGTCGGCAAGCTTGGCGGCCACCACATTCTTGGCAAGGTAGCGCGCTGCATAGGCGGCCGAGCGATCGACCTTGGTGGTGTCCTTGCCCGAGAAGGCGCCGCCGCCGTGCGGCGCCGCGCCGCCATAGGTGTCGACGATGATCTTGCGGCCGGTGAGACCGGCATCGCCGTCTGGCCCGCCGATGACGAACTTGCCGGTCGGGTTGATATACCAATTGCAGTCCTCGGCGATCTTCAGGTCGCCAAGCGCCTCGCGGATATAGGGCTCGACGACCTCGCGAACCTTCTTGGAGTCCCAGCTCGCGTCGAGGTGCTGGGTGGAGAGCACGATCTGCGTGACTTCAGCCGCCTTGCCGTCGACATAGCGCACGGTGACCTGGCTCTTGGCATCCGGTCCGAGCTTGCCGGCCTCGCCCTTGCCTTCATGGCGCGCGGCGGCGAGCAATTCGAGAATCTTGTGGCTGTAATAGATCGGCGCCGGCATCAGGTCCGGCGTCTCCCGGCAAGCGTAACCGAACATGATGCCCTGGTCGCCGGCACCTTCCTCGCCCTGACGGTCGGAGGCATTGTCGACACCCTGGCCGATGTCGGGCGACTGGCCGTGCAGCAGCACCTCGATCTTCACGTTCTTCCAGTGGAAGCCGGCCTGCTCGTAGCCGATCTCGCGGATCGCCTTGCGGGCAACCGACTTGAATTTGGTCGGGTTGACCACGGGATGACCGGACGCATCCTTCAGGATGGTGCCTGCCTTGTCCTTCTTGAGAAGCGTATCGGGGACGCGGACCTCGCCGGCGATGACGACGCGGTTCGTGGTGGCCAGCGTTTCGCAGGCGACGCGAACCTTCCACGGATCCATGCCCGTCTTCTTGGCCTCGCGATAGACGAGATCGACGATCTCGTCGGAGATACGGTCACAGACTTTGTCGGGATGACCCTCGGAGACGGATTCCGAGGTGAAGAGATAATTCTGCCGCGTCACGGGTGTCCCCTCTTGAAAAGATCGGCAGGCTGCCGATTTTGGCGCGCCACGTGTTAGCGGTGCCGGGCGCTGCTCGTCAAGCGGCGCGACGGATCTGGCATGAATGTAGGCAAGGCCGGCTATGCCACCGGCGGAGCGGTACCGCCGGTGACACGAGACAGTCAATCGGTGTCGTCGGCGGCGAGCGCCTTCACCAGATCGATGATCCGACGGCGCACCTTGACGTCGCCGATCTTGACGAAGGCGCGGTTGAGTTGAAGCCCTTCAGGGCTGCCGCAGAATTCGATGGCGAATGCCATCGAGGAGTCTTCGGCAAATCCCCGGTTGGCACCGCCGGCCTCCTCACCTGGGGCATCCTCGAAGAAGAAGGCGACGGGAACGCTCAGGATGGAGGCGATCGCCTGCAGACGACTGGCGCCAACCCTGTTCGTGCCCTTTTCGTACTTCTGGATCTGCTGAAACGTTATGCCGAGGTTTTCACCCAGCTTTTCCTGGCTCATTCCAAGCATATTGCGACGCAGCCGGATGCGACTCCCGACGTGGATATCGATCGGATTCGGCTTCTTCTTATTTTCTTCTGTCATTTTTTCCTCGCCGAATTTTTCCGGCTTTTTCTATTTTGTTCCGCCCATATGAAGCCGGAGCCACCTGCCCCAACAGAACCCTCCAACCGACTTCAAGAAAATTTTAGGCGTTACAGTATGAGTTTCTAATGTGCCGACTGTCAATTCACCCGTAGCCGCTGCCTTACATTCAACGTGAAGGCAATCAGCGCAAACAGCAACATGATCAGCAATCCGTTAATGCGCCGCTGTTGGGGGGAGAGCAGGGACCGTCCGGAAACCGGCACGTGGGCGTCGATGGCGCCGCGCGCGTTCACGGCAAGCGCATCCACGATTCGGCCGCGCGAATCGACGATCGCGGAGATGCCATTGTTAGCCGCGCGCAACAGAGGCAGCCCATTCTCCACCGCACGGATCTGGGCCTGCCGGAAATGCTGGTATGGGCCCGGCGTGTCGCCAAACCAGGCGTCGTTGGTGACGTTCACGATTACGTCAGACGACGCTGCGTCGGCGGCGACGAGATCGGGAAAGATCACCTCGTAGCAGATGAAAGGGGCGGCGCGCAGGCCGCCCGGCACGCTGATCGGATGCCGCTCGTTGCCGGCGGAGAAATTCATCGGTCCGGCAACGAGTTGGCCAATGCCGAAGCGTTCGAAAAGATCGGCGAAGGGCAGATACTCTCCGAAGGGAACCAGATGCACCTTGTCGACGGCATCGACGATCTCGCCCTTGTCGTCGACCGCCACCACGGAATTGTAATAGCGGCTGCCGGCATTCGCCGATCCGCCCTCCTCGCGCACGACACCGGCGATCAGCATCTGGCCGTCGGCCAGCATGTCGCCCAGCGCCGTCAGCGCGTCCGGACGCTCGGTGAAGAGGAACGGCACCGATGTCTCCGGCCACAGGATGAGCTGGGGCTTAGCATGACCTTCTTCGGGCGCCTTCCCCGATATCCCCAGCAAAGTTGCGAAGATGCGGTCGCGCACCGAGGCGTCCCACTTTTCGCCGAGATCGACCGCGGGCTGGACGATGCGGACGTCAAGGGAGCGTGTCGCCGGCTCGGCCGGGGTGGCGAGCCTGAAATAGCCGAAGCCGACATGGGCGGCGACGAGGATGACGAACAGGGCAAGGCCCAGCCTCAGATGCCGGCGCGCCGCAACCAGCGCGGGCAGCGAAAACAGGAAAACGGCGAGCGCGTTCATGCCGACCATGCCGGTCACCGACACGCTCTGCATCAGAAGCGGCACCGGCATCGCCGCGTAGCCGACGGCATTCCAGGGAAAGCCGGTGAAGAGGAAGTCGCGCAACCATTCGGCGAGGCCAAAACCGAAGGCAAGGGCGGCGATACGGCCGATATCGCTGCTCCAGAACAGCCGCGCCACCACGGCGGCAAAGCCATAGAAGAAGGCCAGCGCGAGTGGGATGCCGACGACGGCAAAAGGCAAGGCCCAGGCGAAGCTGTCGGCCTCGACCAGCAACGCTTGGCCGATCCACCAGAGGCCGGCCAGGAAATAGCCGAAACCGAACCACCAGCCCGTGGCGAAAGCCGGCCTCAGGCGCCTGAACCAGCCGTCGGATGCCTCGCCGGTGGCACCGTCGAGCAGCCAGACCAGGACCGGGAACGAAACGAAGCAGACCGCGAAGAAATCGTAAGGCGCCTGGGCAAGCACCGCCAGCGCCCCGGCGGCAAAGGCCACCAGCGCCCGCCGCCACCCCCACAGCAGAATTATCCGGCCGGCAAAGCGCTGCATTCAGCTTCCCAAGTCGCGCGAATCAGGGAGCTAGAGGTTTAACAGGCCCCGCCCGGCGTTCCAAACCCGGATAAGCGCGGGCTGATACACGATGGTGCTACCTATGCCAGCCGTCGATCCGCAGGCCGCTCAATTGCTCGGCTTCGTCCTTCGGCACGACGCGGACGGTCCGGGTGAAAGTCCAGACATGACCTTCGGGATCGCGGGCGCGATATTGCCGCTCGCCGTAGAAATGATCCGCCGGCTCCTCGAGAATTACCGCGCCCGCCGCACGCGCCTTTTCACAATGAACATCAAGATCCTGCTGCAGACGGACATAGACGGACTGTGTGTTCCTGCCGCCGACGGAGGCGGGACTGGAGACATGATCGGCCCATTCGGAATCAACGACGATATAGCCGTCGCCGAAGCGCATTTCGGCATGGACAAGCCGCCCGTCGGCATCGCTCACCAGCATGCTCGGCTCGAAACCGAAGGCCGCCTGCAGAAAGGCCATAGCCGCGCGCGGATCCCGGTAGAAGACGCCGGAGCCCAGAACCGCGTGCCTGAACGGATCGCCGGATGGCATGCCGGGATGTCAGGCCTGCTCGGCGCGCGCGGCGCGGCGGCGCTGACGCTCGCCCTTCTGACTCTGCACGATGCGCACGCGCTTGACGCGGCGCGGGTCGGCATCGAGCACATGGAACTCGAAGCCTGGAATGGCCTGCACGACTTCGCCCCTGGCCGGGACGCGGCCTAGCGTGTTGAAGATCATGCCGCCGATGGTGTCGACATATTCGCCGTGCTCGCCGGCGGCGAAGTCCTCACCGATCATCTTGGCGACCTCGTCGATCTCAGCCTTGCCGTCGACCACGAACACGCCGTCGCCCGTCTGAGTGATCATCGGTTCGTCGTCGTCATGCTCGTCCTCGATGTCGCCGACCACCATCTCGACGATGTCCTCCAGCGAGGCGAGGCCGTCGGTGCCGCCATATTCGTCGATGACCAGCGCCATCTGCGTGCGCGTCGTCTGCATGCGCCCCATCAGGTCGGAGGCAAGCATGGAGGGCGGCACGAACAGCACTTCGCGGATCAGATTGAGATCGCCGATGGTGCGCGCGAGATCGACCTGCGCAAGATCGAGCGCCGTCGTTACCGGCGCCTTCGCTCTGGTGCGGCCCTTCTTGACACGGGCGACCTTGGTGATGTGGGCGAGAACGTCGCGGATGTGGACCATGCCGCGCGGATCGTCGAGCGTCTCGGAATAGACCGGCATGCGCGAATGGCCGGATTGCTCGAAAAGGCCGAGCAGGTCGCCAAGCGTGGTGTTGATCTCGACGGCCTCGATGTCGGCGCGTGGCACCATGACGTCCTCGACCCGTACTTCGCGCAGGCGCAGGATGTTGTTGAGCATGGCGCGTTCGCCGGGCGAGAAGGCGCCGGCATCGGTCGCCGTCTCGGCAAGCGCGCCGGCGATCTCCTCGCGCAGGCTGGTGCCGTTGCGGTGCCGGAACAGGCCCAGCACACGGTCGAAGAGGGAAGGACCGGCATGCGTCGGCTCCGCGGCCGCGCTGCCGGTGGGAATACTCGGACTGGAGCCCTCTTCCGTCTTTTCGGAAGGCTTGGCAGCACTGCCGGCGTCCGGACGGGCGGCAGTTTCTGGTGTGTCGTTCATCGCCATCGGGTCAATTGAGCTTTTTTGTTACGCGTAGGGATCGGGAATGGCAAGCCTCGCAAGCGCGGCGCGCTCGATCGCTTCCATCTCCTCGGCCTCGGCGTCGGTCTCGTGATCATGGCCCAGAAGATGCAGGAGGCCATGGATGACGAGATGGGTGATATGGTTCGCAAGCGGCTTGTCTTCCAGTGCGGCCTCGCGCGACACCGTCTCGGAAGCCAGCACGATGTCGCCCAGCATTGGCGGCAACGGACCGCTTTTCGGAAACGGAAAAGCCGGAAACGACAAGACGTTGGTGGGTTTGTCCTTGGCGCGCCATTCGGCGTTGAGCGTCCGGATATGGGCATCGTCGGAAAAGACGACGCTGAGCTCGGAGGCGCCGCTGACGCCGGTTTCGGCAAAGGCGGCTGCGACGGCGCGATCGACGAGACGCGCCAACTCGACTTCCGCGGGCCAAGCGCCCGCTTCGACGAAGATATCGATATCGACCGGGATTCCGGTAGGAGATCTGGTGTCTTCAGCCATGCAGCCTTGATCAGCTTTCGGCGCCGAGCCCTCGCGCCAGCTTGCCGTCGCGGTCATAGGCCTTGACGATCTCGGCGACCAGCGGGTGGCGCACCACGTCGCCTTCGTTGAAGCGGACGGTGACGATGCCGGAGACGCCGTCGAGGATGCGCAGCGCCTCGACCAGGCCAGACTTGGTGTTCGGCGGCAGGTCGATCTGCGTCGGATCGCCGGTGACGATCATGCGCGAGTTCTCGCCGAGACGGGTCAGGAACATCTTCATCTGCATCGGCGTGGTGTTCTGCGCCTCGTCGAGGATCACCGCCGCATGCGCCAGCGTGCGGCCGCGCATGAAGGCGAGCGGCGCGATCTCGATGACCTCGGCCGCGATCGCGCGCTCGACCTTGTCGGCCGGCATCATGTCGTAAAGCGCGTCATAGAGGGGCCGCAGATAGGGATCGACCTTCTCTTTCATGTCGCCGGGCAGGAAGCCCAGCCGCTCGCCCGCCTCGACAGCCGGGCGCGACAACACGATGCGCTCGACCATGCCGCGTTCGAGCAGCATGGCCGCGTGCGCCACGGCGAGATAGGTCTTGCCGGTGCCGGCCGGGCCGATGCCGAAGACCATTTCCGAACGCTCGAGCGCCCGCATATAGGCGTCCTGGGTCAGCGAGCGGGCGTAGATCGTCTTCTTGCGCGTCGATATCTGGGCGGCCGACACCTTGCCCTTGCGCTCCATGGTGGGCAGCGTCAGTTGGTCGTCGGCGGCGATTGCCATGCGAACGGCGCCGTCAACATCCGACTGGCCGATGTCGACCCCCTTCTGCAGGATGCCGTAGAGCGTATCCAGCGCGCGGCGCGCCTGTTCGGCGGCGGAAGCCGAGCCCTTGATCGCAAGCTGGTTGCCGCGCGAGCGGATATCCACGCCTAGCTTCTGCTCGAGGCGCGCCAAATTCTCGTCGAACTGACCGTAAAGGGCGCTGGCAAGCTTGTTGTTGTCGAAGGTCAGTACGATGTGCGCCATGTCGGAAGCCCCGGAAGCCTGGTTCTGGGGCGGATTCTTCAGTTCGGCAGCGCTCAACCGTCTCTCCTCATCTGCCGAGGCTTTTGGCTAGGCCAACTCGGCGAACAGGCTGTTGGGGCCCGTCTTCGTGATTCGCACATCGATAATGTCACCGATTCCACCGGCCTTGTCGTCAAGAATAACCGGGTTCAGCCATGGCGAGCGGCCGACAATCTGGCCAGGGCGGCGGCCGGGCTTCTCGATCAGCGTGCTGATGGTCCGGCCGACGAGGCTGGCGATGAAATCCCGTTGCTGCTCATTGATCAGCGCCTGCAGGCGCTGCAGCCGCTCGTCCTTCACCGCCTCGGCGAGGTGACCGTCCATCTCGGCGCCTGGGGTGCCGGGACGCGGCGAATATTTGAAGGTGAAGGCCGAGGCGTAACCCACCTCGCGCACCAGCCTCAGCGTCGCTTCGAAATCCGCTTCCGTCTCGCCAGGAAAGCCGACGATGAAGTCGCCGGACATGGCGATGTCGGTTCGTGCGGAACGGATGCGGCCGATGAGCGCCAGATAGTCGCGCGCCGTATGGCGCCGGTTCATAGCCCTGAGGATGCGGTCGGAGCCGGACTGCACCGGCAGATGCAGATACGGCATCAAGGCGGGCAGGTCGCGATGCGCGGCGATCAGTTCGTCGTCCATGTCGCGCGGATGGCTTGTGGTGTAGCGCAGCCTCGCCAGGCCCGGGATTTCCGCCAGCCGAAACAGCAGGCGCCCGAGACCCCATTCCTCGCCATTCTCGCCAACTCCATGCCAGGCGTTGACGTTCTGGCCGAGCAGCGTCACCTCGCGCACGCCGGCATCGGCCAGGCGCTCGGCCTCGGCAACGATCTGCGCCACCGGACGCGAGACTTCGGAGCCGCGCGTATAGGGCACCACGCAGAAGGTGCAGAACTTGTCGCAGCCTTCCTGCACAGTCAGGAAAGCGGTCACGCCGCGCCTGGCAAGCTCGGCGCGCTTCGGCTGTGGCAGATGCTCGAACTTGTCCTCGATGGCGTATTCGGTCACGACGATCTTCTCGCCGCCACGCACCCTTGCCAGCACGTCGGGCAGCCGGTGGTAGGTCTGCGGGCCGATGACCAGATCGACCGCCGGCGCGCGGCGGATGATCTCGGCGCCTTCGGCTTGCGCCACGCAGCCGGCGACGCCGATCAAAAGTTCGCGGCCCGCTTCGGCGCGTTCGGCCTTCATGTCGCGAATGCGGCCAAGTTCGGAATAGACCTTTTCCGCTGCCTTTTCACGGATGTGGCAGGTGTTCAGCAGCACCAGATCGGCGTCCTCGACGGTGTCGGTGGCGACGTAGCCGTCAGCGGCCAGCGCATCGGTCATGCGCTGAGAATCGTAGACATTCATCTGGCAGCCATAGGTCTTGACGAAGACCTTCTTCGCCGTGCTGCCAGTGCCGGTCGAGTGGTCGGCGGCAGCGCCGATGCCTTGGCTCTCAATCGTGTTCAATTCCATCGGCGGGCTTCTATCGCCTTTTCGTGACAAAAAACAGACGATTCTGGCCGAATCGCGCCGCGCAGCCTCAGGCTCACCGGCTTTTGGCCGGTTCGGCAAGGACGGCCTGCATCAACTCGCGCACCTTGGCTTCCATGAGCTTTGCCGTTTCCTTGCGGTTCGAGCCCTTGGAAAACGGCACCGGCTCGCCGAAATGCACCTCGGCATCGATCGCACCCTCGGCAAGCAGGCCCTTGAGATGCGGCATCAAATCCTGGTCGCCGATCCAGGAGACCATCGGGCGGTGACGGCGGCCCATCGGCATGCCGTGCAACCGCGTATAGGCGATCGCGACGGGCTGGATGAAGACCTGCTCCGTCGCGCCCTCCGAAATCGCCATAGATGCAGCGCCGAACAGGGTGCTCTTGAATGGCAGCACGAGATTGCCGTCGCCCGTCGTGCCCTCGGCGAACAGCACCATGGCATCGCCGTTGGCCATGCGCCTGGCGATCTCGCTTGCCTGGTCGCCGGAGGTGCGCTTGCGCTCGCGCTCGATGAAGACGGTGCGCTGCAGCTTGGACAACATGCCGATCAGCGGCCAGCCCTCCATGTCGGCCCTGGCGATGAACTTCACATCGGCAAAGGAGCCAAGCGCCATGATATCGGTCCAGGAAATGTGGTTGGCCGCCACCAGCAGGGGGCGTTGCTCGGTCAGCGCGCCCTTCACATGCACCCGAAACCCAAGCGCCCGAAGGACCATTCTATGCCAGATCTTCAGGATGAAGGTTTCAGGCCAGAGCCCGGTCTTCATCGACAGCATCTGCAGCGGCACCAGCACCAGGGAACAGACGACGACGTAGCCGAGCGCCAGGAAAATCCGTAATTTCTTGGTCATTCGCTCCGGCCCCAACCGGCGTCTGGCTAGCGAAGATCGCGGCGCATGACAAGCGCGCCGGTCGGACCGTGCTCGGTCGAGCGATAATAGTTCGGCCGATGACCGACCTGCTGGAAGCCGAGCCTGCGGTAAAGCCCGATCGCCGGCGCATTGGTCTCGTCGACCTCCAGGAAGAGCGCCTCGGCGCGCTGCGCATGAAGTTCGCGCAGCACCGCGTCCATCAACTGCCAGCCGAGGCCCTGGCGGCGATGCGAGCGGGCGACAGCCACGGTCAGGATTTCACCCTCGCCGGCCGCGAGCCGCGCCAGCACGAAGCCAACCGGAGGCTTGGCGCCCTGGCCGGTTTCGCGCGCCGCATAGCCGAACACCGTCTCCTGTTCGAGGAGCGCGGCGAATTCGCCGTCGGTCCAGGGCCTCACGAAATCCTCGCGATGCAGCGCCGCGACCGCCGCGGAGTCGCCCTCCGTCAACGGTTCCAGGGCATAGTCCCTGCGGCGCGGCTGAAAGAAAGGTATGCGCATCAGGCGTCGTTTCCTTCAGGACCATGAACCTTCCCAGGAACCGGCTCCTGCTTTTTAGGATCTTGGTCTTCGTTCTGGCCCTTGTGATTTTGTCTTGGAAGAATGAAACCCGCCTGCGGCTTGGCGTCGGCACCACGCAGATAGAGCGGCTTCGGCTTCTCGCCCGGCCCCTTGGCTGAAGCCAGCCTGGCATAGGTCGAAATGTCGGCGGTGGCCGCAACCGGACCGGCATCGAAGGCACGACCGGCCGCCTCGGCAATTCGCGGCGCGGCGGTGCCGACAAGGACCGCCTCGGCGCCGATGGCCATGGCCGTCGCCTCGCAAAGCGTGGCCGCCGAAGGTCTGTAAGCTTCAACTAACGCTTTATCGTAGAGCGCCACATGGATTTCCTCGCGGCCGGCGTCGAGCGCCGCGAGCACCGCGCGCCCGGGAAAGGCATTTGCTCCCTCAGCCGCCAGGGCTTCCAGCGTCGTCACACCGATTGCCGGAATTTTCAGCGCCAGCGCCAGACCGCGGGCGGTCGAGACACCGACGCGCAGGCCGGTGAACGAGCCGGGGCCGATCGAGACGGCAACGGCGTCAAGGCCGGGGTAGCCGATCCCGCCGGCACGCAGGGCCGTCTCGATGACAGCCATAAGATGCTCGGCATGGCCTTTGCCAAGATCACGGACCTCGCGGCCAAGCTCCTTGCCCGCGTCCGCGTCATAGACGCAAGCGGCGCAGAGATTGGCAGCGCAGTCGATGGCGAGCAACTTCATACGAGCGACTTCATACGGGCAGCATCATGCGGGCGGTGGGCTGATTGAAGAACTGGATCGAGACACAATTCCCTCTGCCCGGCATAGAACGCCGCCGCAAGGCCCAGAGCGGAGAAATGTTAAGCGGCTTAGCTTCACCGCAACACCTGCACCTTGTTGTCAGGCCGAGGCCGCGATGCGCAGCACGTGGTTGTCCCAGACATAGTCCGGCTCGGAACGGATCGCGCCGGCGCCGCCGACGATCTTACCGTCACCGGTCGTAGCCAGGAAGCCGGCGCCGTCAGGCGCAAGGCCGCAGACCTCCACCAGCGGCCTGGCCGCGACCACGCGCCCGCTGGCGGCGTCGAGAACGGCCATCGAATTGCCTTCCGGCGAGGTGACGGCGACGGTGCCTGTCGCGACATTGACGGCGACCGAGCCGATGTAGTTGCGCAAGCCGGAGAGCACATCTCGCGGCATCTCCAGGAGTTCGAGCTGCTTGCCGCGCGCGGCGCGTCCGACGAGCGCCGGGCTGTCGGTCGCCGGCCCGCGATACTGGCACCCGAACCAGACGGTGTCCGCCTGGTCGCGGTCCATATGGCGGATCGAGAGCTGATGCAGCGCCGGAGGCAATTCGTGCTTCTCGATCAGGTCGCCGGTGAGGCGGTCGACCAGCGTATAGGAGGGCTTCATCGTCGCGATGTTGAGCTCGGCGCGGCCATAGTCGGGATGGGTTTCGATACCGCCATTGGCGATGACCAAAGTGCGGCCATCGCCGAGCAGGAGCAGCTCGTGCGGACCCATGCCATAGGTCGGGAACTCGCCGACGCGACTGAACTTTGCCTTCGCGTCATAGACACCCACGACACCCGCCGCATTGTCGAAGTCGTTCTCGGTCGCATAGAGCAAGGCGCCATCGGGCGAGAACACGCCGTGGCCGAAGAAATGCCGGCCGGCGATGCTGGCGATGGTCAACGGCTTGTCGCTGCCGGAATGGTCGAAGACCACCGCGAAGGTGCCAGGCTGCCGGGCAAAGACGACCGAGCGCTTCGACACCGGATCGAAAGCGACGTCATGGCCGCGATCGGGCAGATCGATCATGTGCAGGATTTTTCCGGCCTCGGAAAGCACCGCGGCGCCGAAGCTGCCGTCGCGCTTGACGAAAGCCGTGGCGAAGACGGCGTCCGCCGCAAGCGTGTCGGCCCAGGCACGCGGCGCCATGGCGACGGCAAAGCCGGCGCCCGCGGCGCGCAGGAAATCGCGGCGGTCGATGAGGGCGGTTCTCATGGGACGATCTCCCTCGGTGCGTGACCTTGTCCAAAAAGTCTGCAACTTTTTGGGGTCATGCTCAGTCCCCGTCCAGCGACGAAAAGCCGGCGGTCAGGCCGAACTCGGCGGTCATCCTCGTGCCGATCAAGGTCGAGAGGCTGGAGGTTATCAGCGCGAAATGCTCGAGCTTGTCGCGGAGCGCCGGATCGGCGAGCGCCTTGTCGATCGGGCCGTCGACGGATTGTGCGGTCGCCACGCCATTGGCGATCTGGATGTGGATGGACTCGGCCATCCATCGCGCATCGGCGGGAAGCGCGTCGCCAAGCTTCGAAACCTCGAACAGCTGGTCGACACCCGAAAGGTTTGCGGCCAGCGAAGCCGTTGTGTTCCGCGAGCGCCAGTAGATCGCCTGCTTCGGCTTGTCGGCATCAGGCCTTGTGCCGAGAAAGCCCTTGAGCCGCACGTCGCGGATCATTTCCAGCTCGTTTATGAAGACGCCGACGAGTTCCGTCACCGCCTCGTTGCCGTCGCGGTAGAGCGGGTTCTTCGGCCCCGGATTGGCCCAGAGCGACGCGAAGCCGTCGGGCTTTTGCCAGGCATCAAGCACCTCGCCGGCCATCGTTTCGATGTTGCCGGCGACCGCCGCGCCATAAGCGCAGCGATAAGGATCATCCTTCCCGGCAAGGGTTTCGGCGCCGTCGCCGTAAAGAACATATTCGAGCGCGCCGAGGCCCTGCATGGCGACGCTTTTTTGCGCCAGTTGCGTCGGATCGGCGGCTGACGGATCCCTGGATGCGAGGGTGGCCTGCACTTGCCTCAGGCCAATGCTCTTGCGGTCCGGCCAATAGAGCATCCGTTCCAGCCGGTTATTCTCCTTGATCGGTCCGAAGGCGATGATCTCGGCTACAGACCAAGCCTCCACGGTGCCTGAGAACGCCGAGCGCGCCGCTTCGAGATTCTTTTCGGATGGCGTTTCGCAAAGCTGGCGCACCGCCTTGGTCAGACCCGCCGCATGCTCGCCGAGGCTGGCATAGGCCGGGCGGACGAAACCGTCGATCGCGCGGCCGATGACATCGGAGGCCTTGACCGCGGCTGATGCGGGCAAGGTGGCGGCCAGAAAAAGCGGAAGGGCAAGGGCAAGACGTTTCGACATCAGAGCGACGCGTTTCGACATCAGAGCGACTCCAGGAACTTGATAAGCGCGTCACGATCGGCCGTGGCGGCGCCGGCAAAGCGGTCGCGCGCCTTCTGGCCCTCGCCCCCATGCCATAGGATCGCCTCGGCAAGCGTGCGGGCGCGGCCGTCATGCAGATAGAAGGCATTGCCGTTGACCGCCGCGGTGAGCCCGATACCCCAGAGCGGCGGGGTGCGCCATTCGCTGCCGCTCGCTTCGCCCACACGCTGCCCGTCGGCAAGTCCCTCGCCCATGTCGTGCAGGAGGAAGTCAGAATAGGGCCAGATCAGTTGGAAGGACTGCGCCTTGTCGGGCGTGCCGCGCAAGGTGACGAATTTCGGCGTATGGCAGGCAATGCAGCCCATTTCGTAGAACTGCTTCTTGCCGGCAAGGATGTCGGGGTTGCCGATGTCGCGGCGCGCCGGCACGGCTAGGTTCTGGGAATAGAAGGTGACGAGGTCCATCACCGGAGGCGGCGCCTCGGCGGTGCCGAGGCGTTCTTGCACGCCGTTCGGCATGGCAAGGCAATCCTTCTGTGCTTGCGTGCAATCGCCCCAATGCTTCGGCATTTCAGGCGTCGAGATGCCGATATCGCCGGCGAAGGCGTCGGCCGCCTGCTGTCGAATCGACGCTGCCTGGGCCTTCCAGCCGAAGCGGCCCAAGGTCACCTCGCCGCTCAACTCGTCGCGCACGATATTCGGCCTGCCCGAAATGCCGTCACTGTTGCGATCGTCCGGATCGGCGTGGGCGAGGATATCGACTGGCGCGATCTGCTCGATCAGGCCGAGCCCGATCATCGGCGGAGTCAGGCGCGGCGACAGCGTGGTGCGGCGATCGAGCGGTCCGCAGCCGAGATTGTCGACGGAGTAGCTTGGCTTGCGCAGCGAAACGACGGTGCCGTCGCCGAGCGCCACGTTCTCTTGCGTGTAATCGACACGCATGCGGCCCTCGCCCTTGAGGCCGGGGACCGCGAGATCCTGCAATTGCGTGCCATAGACCGGATCGGGAAAGTTCAGCACCTTGTGGTCGGCGAGTTCGGCTTCTTCCTCCGCGCTGGCGGCGTCGCGCGCAAGCCGGAGCAACATCGAGGTCGAGCCTGCGCCTTCCGGCGGGCGGCCGCGGCCATCCTTCAGATGGCAGTTCTGGCAGGCGCGCTCGTTGAACAGCGGGCCGAGCCCGTCCGAGGCCTGGGTCGAGGACGGCGACGACACCCAGTTCTTGCGGAAAAGCGCGTTGCCAAGCTTGAAGGTCGCTTCTTCCTCGAAGGTGATGTTGGCGGAGGATTGCGAGAACGCGTCGCGGTTGACGTCCTTGAGCGAGGTGCCGGCGCCGCCCTGCATCAGCTCAAACGGCTCGGGCCTGGTAAAATCTGTGGTCGGCTTGGTGACTGCCAGAACCCGCGCCTGATCATTCGGCGTCAGATCGGTGCGGCTGGCCGGTAGAGCTGCCGGCTCGACGGCCAAGGCGGATGCGGAAAGCATGATCGCAAGCAAAAGCGATGCCCCGCGACCAATCCGGTACCGCGGGATCTTCCGAAGTGGCGGGCCGTCAATTGCGGCCGGCCGCGAGCGGCCCGAAAAACCTACGGGGCGCCGCATTCCCGCATGTCCTTACTCCGCCTCGTTGGCCGAGTCGGCGTTGAGCAGGCCGTACTTCTCCTCGCCGATCGAGGCCAGCAGATCGAGCTGCGTTTCAAGGAAATCGATATGTCCTTCCTCGTCGGTCAAAAGGTCCTCGAACAGCTTCATCGAAACGTAATCGCCGGCCTCGTGGCAGATCTCGCGCGAGCGCTTGTAGGCGGTGCGTGCGTCATATTCGCCGGCCAGATCGGATTCGAGCACTTCCTTGACGTTCTGGCCGATGCGCAGCGGCGCGACGGACTGCAGGTTCGGATGTCCCTCGAGGAAGATGATGCGCGCGATCAGCCTGTCGGCGTGGTGCATTTCCTCGATCGATTCCGCCCTCTCCTTCTTTGCGAGCTTGGTGTAGCCCCAATCCTCGAGCAGACGATAATGCACCCAGTACTGGTTGACGGCCCCAAGCTCCAGGAACAGGGCTTCGTTAAGCCGCTCGATGATCTGCGGTTCGCCTTTCATGGGTTCTGCTCCCGTATTGGCCGCGCAAGCCTCGCACGCGATCCAGGTGTGAAACGATATCCACGCCGCCCACCTCTGTGCGGGCATGGTAGTTCTCGGTGACCCGAATGATCGTTTCCACCACATTTGGGAAACAGCCGCAACAGCGGCCGCGCTTGCGCATCGCGTGATAGACCTTCGCTGGCACGATCAACTGCCAGGAATCCTCATCCAGCAGACCGACGATCGTCTGCTCGATCTCCTTCTCGGTTATGATGTTGCAATGGCAGATCAGCATTGACTTGCTCTGGCTGGCGGCGCCGGTCCGGCGCCGCTTGGCTTGATGGGTACGTCTAAAGCTTACTTGAACACCTTGTCGGGAGCGTCGAGGCTGTCGGAGCCCTCGAAGGCGATCTGGTTCAGCTTGAGCGAGCCGACGGCGCGTTCGATCGACTTGGTCTGGTCGAGCAAAGCATCGATCGCCGCCTGCACGGTGGCGTTGCCCTCGGTGTTGCCTTCCGCGATCTGCTGGTCGTAGGCCTCGCCGGCAAGCGCGCGCGCCTTGATGGCCTCCATCTTGGCCAGGGTGGCGTCGAGCTTGCCCGACAGTTCCTTGTCGATCGCCGGATCGGCGGCCTTCACCATGTCGGACACCGACGGACCCGAAACCACGGAGCCGTCGAGCCGGGTGTAGCTGGCATGATAGGCGGCGCGGATGCCGATCGCGTCGTAAAGGTGCGAGTTGTAGGTGTTATCGGAGAAGCAGTCATGCTCCTCTTCCGGGTCGTGCAGCAAAAGGCCGAGCTTCATCCGCTCTCCGGCGAGCTCGCCATAGGAGAGCGAGCCCATGCCGGTGAAGATGGTGGAGATGGCGGCATTGGCATCGCCGTCGATCAGGTTCTTGCGCGCCGCGCCGTCTTCCTTCCAATTGTCGACCATCTCGCGGAGGTCGGACACCAGAAGATCGCTGGCCGACTTCAGATATTCGGCGCGACGGTCGCAATTGCCGTTGCTGCAGTTCTTGAGGTCGTAGTCCGTGTAGGGGCGCTCGCCGGCGCCGGGACCGGTGCCGTGCAGGTCCTGGCCCCAGAGCAGGAATTCGATGGCATGGTAGCCAGTCGCGACATTGGCTTCGACGCCGCCAGCCTCCTGCAGCGTGCCGGACAGGAATTCCGGCGTCAGCTTCGAGGCGTCGACCTTCTTGCCGTTGATCTCGATCTCCTTGTTGGCGATGACGTTGGCTGTGTAGAGCGCGTTTTCGTCCGACTCGGTGCCGTAGCTCTTGGCGACATAGTCGATCAGGCCCTCATCCTGCGGCCAGGAATTCACGCGCCCTTCCCAGTCGTCGACGATCTTGTTGCCGAAGCGATAGACCTCGGTCTGCTGATACGGAACGCGCGCCGCCTTCCAGGCTTCGCGGGCGGCTTTCAACGTATCGGCGGAGGGGCTGGCGACGAGCGCGTCGACCGCCTTGTCCAGCGCCTCAGCGGTGGTCAGCGAATCCTCGTATTTGGCCAGCGCGATGTCGGCATAGGTCTTGATCACCGCCTTCGCGTCGGTCTCGGCTTTCGCCGGCAACACGAACACCGCCGCCGTCAGCGCAACCGTGGCGCAGATCGCAGCCAGCCTGCCGCCAGTACGTGCCGTCATGATCTTTCTCCAGTTCCAGGGAAATTCAGCAAAAGGCGCATGTGCGCATGCGCGCCGAGGCATGAGCATGCCGGCAAAATTGGTGGCCGCGCCGATGCGCGGTTCGCGATAGAAAAACACCCAATTGCCTCCAATCGAAAGGGTTCAAGGCCCAGACATCAAAGGGACTGCGCTTTGCGCGCGGCCTTCCATAAAGCGGCCACGAGACCGGAAGTCAACTGGCGAGGAAGAAAAAATCAATTGAAACAATACTTTAGAACTATTCTAAACTGGAACTATCAACTTTAAAGCCCGACACCTGCCGCGAAATCGCCGATGGTTCGATTGACAGGCAGCCGTTCCCGATGCGACCCGAACGTGGGCTCTTGCGGCGTCCGCGGACAATCGCCACTTGGCGCAAGAGCCTATATTTGCTGGCAGAAGGGTTTGCGATGACGAACGGGGTTGTGATTGTCGGTGCGGGCCATGCCGGCGTGCAGGCCGCTGCCAGTCTGCGCGAGGAGGGCTATGAAGGGCCTGTCATCCTGGTCGGCGACGAGAAGGAACTGCCCTATCACAAGCCGCCGCTGTCAAAGACCTTCATCAAGGACGCCGAGGCCAAGCCGCAGCCCCTGCGCGGCGAGGCCTTCTACACCGGCAACACTATCGACTATCGGCCGGGCCTGCGCATCGACGCTATCGATGCCAGCGGGGGTCGGTTGAATGTCGCAGGCGGCGGAAAGCTCGCCTTCGACCGGCTGATCCTTGCGACCGGCTCGCGGCCACGCCTGCTCAAACTCGACGGCGCCGGCCTCACCGGCGTGGTCTCGCTGCGCTCGCTGGCCGACGCGCGGACGATCCGCGAGCTCAGCACGCAAACCGAGGACGTGGTCATTCTCGGCGGCGGCTTCATCGGCCTCGAGATCGCGGCGACATTGAGGGCCGCGGGCCGTAACGTCACCGTCGTCGAGGCCGTCGACCGGCTGCTCGGCCGGGCCGTGGCGCCGACAATCGCCGCGCACGTGCGCCAGCGGCTGGAGGCGACCGGCGTGCGCATCCTGACCGGCACCACAGTTGCCCGCCTGGAAGGTGAAAGCGGCCATGTCTCGGCCGCGATCACGACAGGCGGTGAGCGCCTGCCGGCGCAGATGGTGATCATCGGCATCGGCGTGGTGCCCAATGTCGAGTTGGCAGAGGCCGCCGGCATCGCGGTCGCCAACGGCATCCGCGTCGACCAGCATATGCGGAGCTCGATCCCCGAAATCCTCGCCGTCGGCGACGCCGCTTCCTACCGGCACTGGTTCACCGGCGGCAACGTGCGGCTGGAATCGGTGCAGAACGCCACCGACCAGGCGCGGCTTGCCGCGCGCACCATCCTCGGCCACGCCGAACCGTTCTCGGCTGTGCCTTGGTTCTGGTCGGACATCGGCGACATGAAGCTGCAGATGGTGGGGCTGACGCAGGGCGGCGATCACCATGTCGTGCTGGGCGAGCCGGCCGAGAACAAGTTCTCGATCTACCATTATGCCGGCAACCGGCTGCTCGGCATCGAATCCGTCAACCGGCCGGCCGACCACATGCTCGGCCGCAAGATGCTCGGCGCCGGCTTCTCGCCGACGCCGCAGACGGTGGCAGGCGGGCCGGACGCGCTGAAGGCGGCGCTTGCGGCGTTCCAGGGTATGGAATCGGCCAGGGCCACCGCATAGAGATTGCCAATTTTTGCCATGAGCCTTAAAATGGCTGAATGAGCACGATGAATATCTCACTGCCCGACAGCTTGAAGCATTTCGTCGATCAGCAGGTGACGGATCGCGGCTATGGCACAAGCAGCGAGTATGTGCGTGAATTGATCCGCCGCGATCAGGACCGTCAGCTTCTTCGCCGCCTGCTCCTCGAGGGTGCGTCATCGCCGGCCGCTGCTGCTGTTGACGACGACTATTTCGCAGCGCTGAGGAAACGAGCCCAGCGCCAATAAGTTAGTGGCCACCAAGCCAATTATTCCTCGAACCCGTGCTCTGCGCGATATCGAGGACGCTGTTGATTATTATGCGCGAGAAGCTGGTTCACACGTGGCGCTGGGCTACGTGGACGACCTCGAAAGCGCCCTTCAACTGATAGCCCGCCATCCGGGATCGGGCTCTCTGAGATTTGGCTATGAAATTGGACTACCAAGTCTGCGCAGCGTGCAATTCAAGCGCTATCCATATCTGATTTTCTATTTCGAACAGACCGACCATATCGATGTCTGGCGGGTTCTGCACGCCAAGACGGATATTCCAGTCTGGCTACAGAATCCTAGCTCCTGACGGCACATCAACCGCTTCGACTAAGCCGTCAGGAGGAATGCAAGGCGCGCCCTTAAGCCACCCGCGCCTCGCGGATCGAGGTCTCCAGAATATCCAGCGCCTCGGTCATGACGCCGTCCTGGATGGTGATCGGCGACAGGAAGCGGATGACATTGCCGTATACGCCGCAGGTGAGCAGGATGAGGCCCTTGTCCAGCGCCTTCAGCCTGACCGCATTGGCGAACTCGGCCGACGGCAGGCCCTTCTTCACGTCGTTGAACTCGACGGCGTTCATGAAGCCGGGGCCGCGGATGTCGACAATCTCCGGCACGTCGTCGCGGATCGAGTCCAGCCGCTGCTTCAGCCTGGCGCCCAGCGCATTGGCGCGGTCGCAGAGCTTTTCCTCGTCGATCACGTCGAGCACCGCATGCGCCGCGGCGACGCCGATAGGGCTGCCGCCATAGGTGCCGCCGAGGCCGCCGGGGCCGGGCGCGTCCATGATCTCGGCGCGGCCGGTGACGGCCGCCAGCGGGAAGCCGCCGGCGAGGCTCTTGGCCATTGTGGTGAGATCGGGCGCCACGTCGTGATGATCCATGGCGAACATCTTGCCGGTGCGGGCAAAGCCGGTCTGCACCTCGTCGGCGACGAGCAGGATGCCGTGCTGGTCGCAGATCTTGCGCAGCGCGGCCATGAAGTCGCGCGGCGCTTCATAGAAGCCGCCCTCGCCCTGCACCGGCTCGACGATGATGGCGGCGACGCGATTCGGATCGACGTCGGCCTTGAACAGCTTGTCGAGAGCGGCGAGAGAATCCGCGACCGAAACGCCGTGCAGCGCGACCGGGAACGGGGCGTGGAAGACGTCGGCCGGCATCGCGCCGAAGCCGACCTTGTATGGCACGACCTTGCCGGTCAGCGCCATGCCCATGAAGGTGCGGCCATGGAAGCCGCCGGAAAAGGCGATCACCGCCTGGCGGCCGGTGGCGTTGCGGGCGATCTTGATGGCGTTTTCGACCGCCTCCGCGCCAGTGGTTACGAAGATGGTCTTCTTGTCGAACTTGCCGGGCAGCATGCCATTGAGACGCTCGGCGAGATGCACGTAGCTCTCATAAGGCACGACCTGGTGACAAGTGTGGGTGAAGCGGTCGAGCTGCGCCTTGACCGCCTCGATCACCTTCGGATGGCGGTGGCCAGTGTTGACCACGGCGATGCCGGACGAGAAGTCGATATAGCGGCGTCCTTCGACATCCCAGATTTCCGAATTCTCGGCGCGGTCGGCATAGATCTGCGTCGTCATGCCGACACCACGCGAGATCGAATGGTTCTTGCGTTCCGAAATAGCTGAATTCTTCATTTCATCCCTCATCGGGCGAAAGCCCGTTTCGTTTTGTCGAACCCTTCTGTCCTTATTTCATGTTTTCCTCAAGTCGGCACCATGGCCAGTCGATTGGGCCTGCCTGGCAGCAATTCCAGCAATGATGCGGCGCGGCTTTCCGTGAGGAATTGCGTCAGGCAGAAAGAGGCGATCCTAACCAGCCCGCCGAAATGCCCTCTGGAGATAGTTTTCTTTTCCCGCCGATCGATTAATCTCGTGTCATCCGCGGCGTGTAACCCCATCGGGACCCGCTCCCACGGACTGAGGGAAACCATGAGCACGAACGCGACATCGTCGGCCTTGCCGTCTTCGCTGCTACGCCTTTTTCTTCGTCCAAGAACCTTGTTGTCGATCGCCTGTGCCGGCGCGGCGCTTTCGGCAACCGGCTGCCAGAAGCAGTCGGCGGAAAGGAAGCTGCCGGTGATGGTGACCACGCAGACGGTCGCGCTCGCCGATTATGCGCCACGGACCTCGCTGACCGGCGTGATCGCCGCGCGCACGCTCAACAATCTCTCCTTCCGCGTCGGCGGCCGCGTCGCCGAGCGACTGGTCGATGTCGGCCAGCATGTCGAACGGGGCATGGTGCTTGCCCGCATCGACCCGCAGGAGCAGGAGTTCGGATCTGCGCTCGGTTCAGGCCGATCTCGATGCAGCGCAGGCGCAGTTGACCCAGGCCGCAGCCACCTACCAACGGCAGAAGACACTGCTCTCGCAGGGTTTCACGACCAGGCGCGACTTCGACAGCGCCAACCAGACACTCAAAGTGGCGCAGGGCAGCGTCGACGCCGCGCAAAGCGCGTTGGCCAATGCCAAGGAAAACCTCTCCTACACCGAGCTCAAGGCGGGGGCCGCCGGCGTCATCACGGCGCGTCAGGTCGAGGCCGGACAGGTGGTGCAGGCGGCGCAGACGGTATTCACGATCGCCGAGGACGGCGATCGCGACGCCGTGTTCAACGTTCATGAAACGCTGGTTGCGCAGAACGCGCCCTCGCCCGCGGTGACGATCACGCTGCTTTCGGACCCGCAGGTGCGGGCCGCGGGCGAAGTGCGTGAGATCTCGCCGGCGGTCGATACCGCGACGGGATCGATCCGGGTGAAGGTCGGCATCCCCGACACGCCGGTCGGCATGCCATTGGGGGCCGCCGTCATCGGCACGGTCAGCGCCCGGTCGGTGAAAGCAATCCTGTTGCCATGGCAGGCGCTGACATCGACCCGCGGCCAGCCAGCCGTATGGATCGTCGATCCGACGAGCAAGGCGGTGAAGGAGACGCCGGTCGAGGTGCTCGCCTTTGATTCCGGCGTGGTCGTCGTCGCCAAGGGCTTGCAGGAAGGCCAGAGCGTCGTCACCGCCGGCGGACAATTGCTCAGCCCCGGACAGACGATCGAAGTGGCGGAAGCAAAGCAATGAACCTGCTGCCGCGCATCGCAGCCCTGCTTATCCTTGCAGCGCTTGCCGCCTGCTCGCGTTCGCAGGAGAAGCCACCGGAGGTCATCCGGCCGGTTCTGTCGATGGTAGTCCAGCCGAAGACGGTCGAGACCTTCGGGTTCGCCGGCTCGGTCGAGCCGCAATACAGCGCCGACCTTGCATTCCGCCTGCTCGGCCGCGTCGTCTCCCGCGACGTCAAGGTCGGCGACCTCGTCACCAAGGGCACGACGATCGCCGCGCTCGACCCGACAGCGCTGGAGCTTGCCGTCCAGGCATCGAAAGCGGATCTGTCGAATGCGCAGGCTCAATTCGCCAACGCCGCCGCAAGCGAGGAACGCCAGCGCCAGCTGCTTGCGTCGGCCAACACCTCGCAAGCCACATTCGATGCCGCGAAGCAGGCGCGGCAGGCAGCGGAAGCAGGCGTCGAGCGCGCCAATGCCGCTTTGGCCAAGTCGCAGGAGCAACTCGGCTACGCCCGCCTGTTCTCGGACTTCGACGGCGTCGTCACCGCTACAGGCGCCGAGGTGGGCCAAACCGTTTCCGCCGGGCAGACCGTCGTCACCGTGGCGCGCACCGATCCTCGCGAGGCCGTGGTCGACATTCCCGACCAGTTGACCGGCGACCTGACCGCCGGCACGCCGTTCGAGATCACCCTGCAATCGCTGCCGACCATCAAGACCGAGGCCAGGCTGCGCGAGGTCGCGCCGCAATCGGAAGGCGCTACCCGCACACGGCGCGTCAAGCTCACGCTGGTCAATCCGCCAACGGCGTTCCGGCTCGGCTCGACGATCACGGCGACGCGCGTGACCAAGGTCAGCCCCACGATCGAACTGCCGATGTCGGCGCTGCTCAAGAAGGACGGGTCCGACAAAGTCTGGGTCGTCGATCCGCAATCCTCCAGCGTGAGCATGCGCGAGATCAAGATCGTGTCCAAGAGCAGCAACAGCTTCACGGTGGCCGACGGGCTGGAGGCCGGCATGCGCGTCGTCACCGCAGGAGTCCACAGCCTGAGCGAAGGCCAGAAGGTCAAGGTGCCGGAGGGCGGGATCTGATGAAGGGCTTCAATCTCTCCGACTGGGCGCTCAGCCACCGTTCGCTTGTCTGGTATTTCATGCTGGTCTTCGTGGTGGCTGGCATCTTCTCCTATCTCAATCTCGGCCGCGAGGAAGACCCCGCCTTCACCATCAAGACCATGATCATCCAGGCCAATTGGCCCGGCGCCTCGGTCAAGGAGACGGTGCAGCAGGTGACCGACCGCATCGAGAAGAAGCTCGAGGAGCTCGACAGCCTCGACTACACCAAATCGATCACCACCGCCGGCCAAACCGTCATCTTCGTCAACCTGAAGGACACCACCAAGGCGCGCGACGTCGTGCCGAACTGGCTTCAGGTGCGCAACATGGTCAACGACATCAAGGCGCAATTCCCGCAGGGCGTGCAGGGACCGTTCTTCAACGACCGCTTCGGCGACGTCTACGGCAACATCTATGCTTTCACCGCCGACGGGCTGACGCCGCGCCAATTGCGCGACTATGTCGAGGACGTCCGCACCAAGATCCTGACCGTGCCGAATGCCGGCAAGGTCGATCTGGTCGGTGCGCAGGACGAGGCGATCTATCTCGAATTCTCGACCCGCCAGATCGCGGCGCTCGGCCTCAACCAGCAGCAAATCGTGGCCAGCCTGCAGGCGCAGAACGCGATCACCCCGTCTGGCGTCATCCAGTCCGGTCCCGAGCGCATCAGCGTGCGCGTCGGCGGCCAGTTCGCGTCCGAGGAAAGCCTGCGCGCCATCAACCTACGCGTCAACGACCGCTTCTTCCGGCTCAGCGACGTGGCGACGATCCGACGCGGCTATGTCGATCCGCCGACGGCGCTGTTCCGCTTCAACGGCCAGGATGCGATCGGTTTGGCCGTCGGCATGAAACCCAACGCCAACCTGCTCAAATTCGGCGAGGCGCTGCATGAGGAGATGAACAAGGTGCTGGCCGACCTGCCGGTCGGCGTCGGCGTGCATCTGGTCGCTGACCAGCCGGTCATCGTCGAGGAGGCGGTATCGGGCTTCACGCGGGCGCTGTTCGAGGCGGTCGCCATCGTGCTCGCCGTCTCCTTCATCAGCCTCGGCATGCGCGCCGGCTTCGTCGTCGCGCTGTCGATTCCGCTGGTGCTGGCCATCACCTTCACCGCCATGGAGTATCTCGGCATATCGCTGCAGCGCATTTCGCTCGGCGCGCTGATCATCGCGCTCGGCCTTCTGGTCGACGACGCGATGATCGCGGTCGAGATGATGGTGGCGCGGCTGGAGGTCGGCGACAATCTTCGCAAGGCGGCGACCTATGTCTATACCTCGACCGCTTTCCCGATGCTCACCGGAACGCTGGTGACGGTCGCCGGCTTCATTCCGATCGGGCTCAATTCGAGCGCCGCCGGCGAATACACCTTCACGCTCTTCGTCGTCATCGCGGTATCGCTGCTCGTGTCATGGGTCGTGGCGGTGCTGTTCGCGCCGCTGCTTGGGGTCACCATCCTGCCGGCGACGATGAAAGCCAAGCATCACGACCAGCCCGGACGCTTCACGTTGCTGTTCAGGCGCGTGCTCGTGTTCTCCGTTCGTCGCCATTGGCTGACAATCATCGCGACAGTGCTGCTGTTCGCCGCCTCGGTCGCCGGCTTCGGCCTCGTGCAGCAGCAGTTCTTCCCGCCGTCCGACCGGCCGGAGCTGATCGTTGACTGGAACCTGCCGCAGAACTCCTCGATCACGGAGACGCGCGACCAGATGGAGCGCTTCGAGCAGCGGGCGCTCGTCGGCAATCCCGACATTGAGCGCTTCTCCTCCTATATCGGCCAGGGCGCCGTGCGCTTCGTTCTGGCTTATGACGTACAGCCCGCCAATCCCTATTTCGGCCAGACCGTCATCGTCACCAAGAGCCTCGAGGCGCGCGACCGGCTGAAGCCTGCGCTGGAGAAGCTGCTGCGCGAGGAGTTCGTCGGCACAGACGCTTTCGTCAAATTGCTGGAGCTTGGCCCGCCGGTCGGCCGGCCAGTGCAGTACCGCGTCGGCGGTCCCGATATACAGACGGTGAGGGAACTCGCGCAGCAGTTCGCCGGGGTGATCTCGGCCAATCCCAAGCTGGCGGCGCCCACCTTCGACTGGAACGAGCCGCAGCGCGTGCTGCGGGTCGACGTGCTGCAGGACAAGGCGCGCCAGCTCGGCATCACCTCGTCCGACATCGCCAGCGCGCTGAACAGCACGGTTGGCGGCTCAACGATCACGCAGGTGCGCGACGCGACCTATCTCATCAATGTCGTCGCGCGTTCGCGCGAGGCCGAGCGCGGCTCGATCGAGACCTTGCAGAACATGCAATTGCCGACCGGCAACGGCGAATCGATCCCTCTCGCCGCCGTGGCCAACTTCCGCTACGATCTGGAGCAGCCGACCGTGTGGCGGCGCAACCGGACGCCAACGATCACCGTGCGCGCCGGGCTGATCGGCGACGTGCTGCCGGCAACTGTCGTCGATGAGCTGAAGCCGTCGGTCGATGCCTTCATCGCCAAGCTGCCGGCCGGCTATTCGGTGGAGACCGCCGGCACCGTCGAGCAAAGCGCCAAGAGCCAGGGGCCGATCGCGGCCGTGGTGCCCTTGATGCTGTTCACCATGGCGACGATCCTGATGGTGCAGTTGCAGAGCTTCCAGCGCCTGTTCCTGGTGGTGGCGGTGGCGCCGCTCGGCCTGATCGGCGTGGTGGCGGCCCTGGTGCCCAGCGGCGCGCCGCTCGGTTTCGTCGCCATCCTCGGCGTGCTCGCGCTGATCGGCATCTTGATCCGCAATTCCGTCATCCTGATCGTGCAGATCGAGGATCTGGTCAAGGAAGGCAAGGACCGCTGGGCGGCGGTGATCGAAGCGACCGAGCATCGCATGCGGCCGATCGCGCTGACAGCGGCCGCCGCCAGCCTGGCGTTGATCCCGATCGCGCGCGAAGTATTCTGGGGGCCTATGGCCTACGCCATGATGGGCGGCATCATCGCGGGAACGGCGATCACGCTACTGTTCCTGCCGGCGCTTTATGTGACGTGGTTCAGGATCAAGGAGCCGAAGGATGGGCGGGAGTTCCCGGTTGTCGATGCCGGCGAACCGATAGAAAGCCCTACTTAACTTCCTGCCGGATCATCGTTGTCATTGAAAGCCACGGGCGGCGATTTTGCACGCTGCCAAGGCGACGATTTCGAGTTGCGCCAAGCGTGCCAACCCTCGGGCAAATCGGCTAGTTCGACAATGCTCTCATCTCGCTCAACCACTTCCTGCAGGCCGACGAGCATTATGTCGTCATCAGCGACAGGCCCCGGAGCGCTGTTATGGAATTGCCAACTACCGTCTTCGTCATCATGCGACACATATGCGATCCAATCATCCCGGCGGAAGATGCCTTTGTCCACGAATACCGCGACATTGGGCGGATCTGAGAATTTCCACTCGCCCATAAAATAGCCCCCTCCGGACGAAGTCACGCTGTCCGCACGAACCCTTCGCTCGCCCTGAGCAGATTGCGCGTATAGTCCTCGCTCACGCGGTGACCGATCAGCTGGCTTGCGGTCAGCGTTTCCACCGCCTCGCCGTTCTGCATCACCATCAGCCGCTCGCACATATGGGTGACGATGGCGAGGTCGTGGCTGACCATCAGGAAGGTCAGCTTGCGGCGGCGCCGGACCTCTTCCAGCAGGTTGAGCACCTCCGCCTGCACCGAGGCGTCGAGCGCCGAGGTCGGCTCGTCGAGCAGCAGGACCGAAGGTTCGAGGATCAGCGCGCGGGCAATCGCCACGCGCTGGCGCTGGCCGCCAGAGAGCTGGTGCGCATAGCGGAAGCGGAAACCGTTGCCGAGACCGACCTCATCAAGCGCGCGCTGGATGCGCTTCTCGCCGTCGGCTATGCCGTGGATCGCGAGGGGCTCCTGCAGCAGGCGGTCGACCGTCTGGCGCGGATGCAGCGAGCCGTACGGGTCCTGGAACACCATCTGCACCTCGCGGTAAAAGGCCTTGTCGCGCGTCTTGCCCAAGGTCTTGCCGTTGACGGTGATCTTGCCGGAAGCGACAGGCGCCAGGCCAGTGATGGCCCTCAGAAGCGTCGACTTTCCGGAACCGCTCTCGCCGACCAGCCCGTAGGATTCGCCCTCCCGCACTTCGAGGCTGACGCCCTTCAGCGCGCGAAAACGGTCGAAGACCACCTCAAGCCCTTCGAGGGTAATGGCGGCCGTCATGCAGCCCACTCCGGCTTGCGGTCGAGGACAGGCAGCGGATGGCGCTCGAAGCCGATCCTCGGCATGCAGTTGAGCAGGCCGCGCGTGTAGGGATGTTGGGCGTCACGCAGTTCGGACGCTTTGATCTGCTCGACCACCTTGCCGGCATACATGACGACGACGCGGTCGCAGAAGGAGGAGACCAGGCGCAGGTCGTGCGAGATGAAGATGAGGCCCATGCCGCGCTCGGAGACGAGCTTGTCTAGAATCTTGAGCACGTCGAGCTGCACGGTGACGTCGAGCGCCGAGGTCGGCTCATCGGCGATCATCAGTTCGGGTCCGGTGACCAGCATCATGGCGATCATGGCGCGCTGGCCCATGCCGCCCGAGACCTCGTGCGGGTAAAGGTCGAAGACGCGGGCCGGATCGCGGATCTGCACCGCCTGCAGCATGGCCAGCGCGCGCTCGCGCGCCTCGGCCTTGGAGACTTTTTCGTGCGTGCGCAGCGTCTCGACGATCTGGCGGCCGATGGTCATCACCGGGTCGAGCGAATATTTCGGATCCTGCAGGATCATGGCGATGCGGTTTCCGCGCAGCGCGCGGCGCTCGCGCAGCGATATGGACAGCAGGTCGATGCCGTCGAAGGCGAGCTTCTTCGCCGAAACCTCGGCCTGCGGCGGCGTGAGGCCCATGATTGCGCGGCCGGTCTGCGATTTGCCGGAACCGCTCTCACCGACAATGCCCAGGCGCTCGCGACCGAGCGAGAAGGAGACGCCGCGCACGGCCTTTACCAGACCGGTGCGCGTCGGGAAGGTGACGCGCAGGTCGTCGACGTCGAGAAGCGTGTCGCCACTCATTGGTCACCACTCATTGGTCACCACTCCGGGGATCGAGCGCGTCGCGCAGGCCGTCGCCCAGCAAGTTGAAGCCGAGGCTGACGATGAGGATGGCCGCGCCCGGGGCGGCGGCAACCCACCACTGATCGAGGATGAAGCGGCGGCCGGACGCAATCATCGCGCCCCATTCAGGCAAAGGCGGCTGCGCCCCGAGGCCGAGGAAGCCGAGACCCGCGGCGGTCAGGATGATGCCCGCCATGTCGAGCGTGACGCGGATGATCAGCGAGGAGATGCAGAGCGGCATGATGTGGCGCAGCACAATGCGGAAGGGCGAGGCGCCCATCAGTTGCACGGCCTTGATGTAATCGGAGTTGCGCACCGTGAGCGTCTCGGCGCGCGCGATGCGGGCATAGGGCGGCCAGGAGGTGATGGCTATCGCCAGGACGGCGTTCTCGATTCCGGGCCCGAGCGCCGCGACGAAGGCGAGCGCCAGCACCAGCTTCGGAAAGGCGAGGAAGATATCGGTGATGCGCATCAGGATCGTGTCGGTCCAGCCGCCGGCATAACCGGCGACAGTGCCGACCAGGAGGCCGATGGGGGCGGCGATGACGGCGACGAGGATCACCACGTAAAGCGTCCAGCGCGCGCCATAGACGATGCGCGAATAGATGTCGCGGCCGAGGTCGTCTGTGCCGAACCAGTGCGCGGCGCCCGGCGGCAGCAGGCGAGCGTTCTTCAGATCGCCAATGGTCGGCGAATAGGGCGCCAGCACATCGGCAAAAGCCGCGACCACCAAGAGCGCGATGATGATCAGCATGCCGACCAGCGCCAGCCGATTGGCGGAGAAGCGCCGCCAGGCGACATAGGCGCGGCCCAGCCTTGCCTGCAGGCGCGATGCCGGCCGGTCGCTCAGCAGCCATTCGCGGCGGGATTGGATGATTTCAGCGCTCATCCAACCTTCGTCCTCGGATCGAGCAGCCGGTAGAGCAGGTCGGACAGAAGGTTGATGGCGATGAAGACCGAGCCGATGGCGATGGTGCCGCCAAGCACGGCGTTCATGTCGGCATTCTGCAGCGAATTGGTGATGTAGAGGCCGATGCCCGGCCAGGAGAAGACCGTCTCGGTCAGCACCGAGCCTTCGAGCAGGTTGGCATAGGAAAGCGCGATCACTGTCACCATCGGCACGGCGGCGTTGCGCAGCGCGTGGCCCCAGATGATGCGCGTCTCCGACAGGCCCTTCGCGCGCGCCGCGACGATGTATTCCTGCGCCAGCTCGTTCAGCATGAAGGAGCGGGTCATGCGGCTGATATAGGCGAGCGACAGATACCCGAGCAGCGCGGCCGGCAGGACGATATGACGCCATGCGTCGTGGAAGACGTCCCACTGCCCCTGGATCGCGGCATCGAGCAGGTAAAAGCCGGTTATCGGCGTGAAGGTGTATTCGTAGACGACGTCGAGTCGCGCCGGGAAAGCGATCCATTGCAGCTTGGCGTAGAACAGCACCAGCCCGAGCAGGCCAAGCCAGAAAATCGGCACGGAATAGCCGATAAGGCCAACGACGCGGGCGATCTGGTCGATCAGGCTGCCGCGCTTGACCGCGGCCAGTACGCCGAGCGGCACGCCGATGATGGCGCCCATCAGCGTGCCCAGCGTCGCAAGCTCGATGGTCGCCGGGAAGACGCGGCGGATATCCGACATCACCGGATTGGTGGTCAGCACCGAGGTGCCGAAATCGCCCCTCAGCGCTGCTTTGACATAGAGGTAGAACTGCTCGATCCACGGCAGGTCGAGGCCCATTTCGCGGCGCGTGCGCTCGACGACGGCGGTGGGAGCCCTGTCGCCCAGAACGGCAAGAACCGGATCGATCGGAATGACGCGGCCGATGAAGAAGGTCACCGCGAGGAGACCGAGATAGGTCGTCACCGCAATGACCAGGAAGCGGCCGAGAGACGACAGAACGGCGAAGGCGCGGGCGCTGCCGCGCCCCGCCACCACCTGGTTTTCAGCTACGCTCACGCGAGGCGTCCGAAGACACTATTCCTTGGACACCGGACCGACGAAGTTGGTGTCGAAGCTCGGGCCGAGCGCGAAGCCCTTGAGGTTCTTACGCAAGCCCGCCACTTCCAGCTGCTGGTGGATGATGACGAAGGGGCTGGTGTCGAGGATCTTCTGCTGCAGGTCCTTGTACATGTCGGCGCGCTTGCCCGAATCCTTCTCCAGCAACGCCGCCTCGGTCTCCTTGGTCAGGTCCGGAATGTCCCAGGCATTGCGCCAGGCCAATGTCTTGATCTTGGCGGCGTCGGAATTGTCCGGATTGGAGGCGAAGGTCTGGGCGTTGGAATTCGGATCGAAATAATCCTGGCCCCAGTTGCCGATATAGATGTCATGGTTGCGGGCGCGGTATTTGGTCAGCGTTTGCTTACCATCACCCGGAATGATCTCCAACTGGATCCCGGCCTGGCCGAGCGTCTGCTGGATCGATTCCGCCATGCCGGTGGTCGGCTGGCCGGTGCGAACGTCCATTGTCACCTTGAAACCATTGGGCAGCCCTGCCTTGGCAAGCAGTTCCTTGGCCTTGGCGACGTCGAGCTTGAAGGGATTGTCGTCGATCGCGCCAAGGTCGCCTTTCGGCAGGAAGGACTGGTGGATCTCGCCGATGCCCTTGAGGATGGTCGTGCTCAGCGCATCGTAGTCGACCAGATATTTGAAGGCCTGCCGCACCTCGGGCTTGGCGAGATTCGGGTTCTTCTGGTTGAGGCTGATGTAATAGACCGTGCCCTTCGGCGCGCTGGTGGTGGTGAGATCGGCGTTCTTGGCGATGGCGTCGAGATCGTTGGGCTCCAGGTTGCGGGCAACGTCGATGTCGCCGGCTTCCAGCGCCAGGCGCTGCGCGGAGCTTTCCTTCATGTTGCGGTAGATGACGCGGGCAAGCTTTGCCTTCTCGCCATTGTAATTGTCGTTGCGCTCCAGCACGACCGCTTCATTGGCGCGCCATTCGCGCAGTTTATAAGGCCCGGAGCCGGCATAGCCCGTCTTCAGCCAGGCGTTGCCGAAGTCGTTGTCCCATTTGTAGTCGGCGCTCGGCGTGACGGCGGCGACATGTTCCTTGACCAGCTTGCTGTCGACAACGGAAGCGACCGTGGCGGAGAGGCAGTTCAGCACGAAGCTCGGCGCATAGGGCTTGTCGACGACGAACTGGAAGGTGGTGTCATCGACTGCCTTGGCCTTCTGGGTGACATTGTCGCCGCTGATACCGAACTGGTTGATAATGAAGGCCGGGCTCTTGTCGAGCTTGATGGCGCGCTCGAAGGAATAGGCGACATCGGCCGCGGTGATCGGATTGCCGGAGGCGAACTTCATGCCCGGCTTGAGCTTGAAGGTGTAGGTCAGGCCGTCATCGGAAACGCTCCAGCTCTCGGCGAGGTCGGGCTTGACCTTCGAGGTATCGCTGAGGTCGAGACGGACCAGGAGATCATAGGTGTTGCCGGTGACTTCGGCGGTCGACAGTTCGAACGCCTCGCCCGGATCCATCGAAATGATATCGTCGATGGCAAAGCCCTCGACCAAGGTATCGGCGGGCGTGACCGCGAAAGCGGGCGCGACGAGCAGCGCGGACAACGCGGCGCCCGCAAGCAAGGCGCGAGAGCGAAGAGCAAACTTTTCCAGCATCATGGTGATCGTTCCCTGTTTTGTTGACCCCGAGTTCCCGGCTCAAGGCTGAGGCATTTTCCTGCCGGACCGGATGGCGGCCCCCGGACGGTTTTTGTCCAGTTGGTCAACACCATAACGGGGAGCACTCGACCCGGCAACGAGCATTTGCACGACGGCATATTGGTCCAGGATCGTCCGAGGTCCGTCGACGCACAGGCTGATCGACCGTCGCGGCGTATCCGGAAAAATCTGCTAAAATTCGGAGCTATTTCAGTGCCGCGACGAGGCCGGCATCGGGAAAGCAGGTGGCGGGCCTGCCGTTCTTGGCCTGCCAGATGCCGATCGAGCGGCGGGTCTTGAAGCCGGGCAGGCCATCGGCGCTGCCGACATCGTAGCCCTTGGCCTCCAGCGCGCGCTGCAAGGCGGCTATGTCGGAGCGATGGAGATCGCCGACCGCGCCCCAGGTCCCGGCGAAGGTGGCGTCGCCCTTGGCGATGCGGTCGGCGGCATGGCCGATGAACAGGCCGTAGAGGTCGCTGTTGTTGTATTGCTTGATCACATAGAAGTTCGGCGTGACGATGAAGGCCGGTCCGCTGCGCCCGGCCGGCATCAGAAGGAGACCTTCGGCCTTCAATTCGCTTGCCGCAAACGCCCTGTTGTCGACGCGCCTGATGCCCATCGCCACCCAGTCGGAGATCTTCTTGCCCTGGTCGGGTCCCTCGAGCGAGCAGGAGACATTTGCCGGCACCGTCACCTCGACACCCCAGCCGCGCCCCCTCACCCAGCCATAGTGGACGAGGTAGTTGGCGATCGAGGCGAGCACGTCGGGGGTGGAATTCCAGATGTCGGGCCGACCGTCGCCGTCGAAGTCGACGGCGTGCTTGAGGAAGGAGGTCGGCATGAATTGCGGCTGGCCGAGCGCGCCGGCCCAGGATGATTTCATCGCATTGACCGGCGCCAGCCCGCGTTCGACGATCTCCAGAGCCGCCAGCACCTCGGTGCGAAAGAAATCCTTCTTGGTCGACATGAAGGCGTCGGTGCCCAGCACCTCGAAGGCATCGTATGGCATCTTGGCCGCGCCGAAGCCGGTCTCGCGACCCCAGATCGCCAGCACGATCTCGCCCGGCACGCCATAGCGTTTCTCGATCAAACCGAGCGTCCTGGCGTTGGCGCTCTCGCGCGTCCTTGCGCCCGAGGTCACGGCCCGAACGATCTTTTCTGCGAAATAATTGGCTGGAGGACCGAACTCGGCCTGGTGCTGTTTCTCAGGCGTCGTCGGTTTCTCGCCGGGCATGACGAGGTCCGGCAGTTTCAGGTTGGGCTTCACGCCGATGAAGGCTGCATCGAAGGTTTTTTTCGAAATGCCCTTGGACTTGGCTTCAGGCCAGAGGTCGGTTTGGAGCCAAGCCTGGAACTGGTCGTCGATGGGAGCGGCGCGGGTCGGGGAAGAATAAAGTCCGATCATCGCGACCAGCAGGAATGCGAGAGCAGGCACACAAAAGCCGCGTCCTCTCGTGCCCGGAATGCCCGGCACAATCTTCGAAGGATGCCTCTCGGTCATGGCGCGCATCCTCCCAATTCCCCTCAAAACGCCGTCCTCGAGCGAAGTGCCGCGGCCAGCGTGCCTTCGTCGAGATAGTCGAGTTCGCCGCCGACCGGCACGCCATGCGCCAGCCGCGTCACCTTCACATCAAAGCCCGACAACTGATCCGTCAAATAATGCGCGGTCGTCTGTCCCTCGACGGTGGCGTTGACCGCAAGGATGACTTCCTTCACCTCGCCGCCGGCGACGCGGTCGACCAGCGAACGGATGTTGAGCTGGTCGGGACCTATACCGTCGAGCGGCGACAGCGTGCCGCCGAGCACATGGTAGCGCACGTTCATGGCGGCCGCCCGCTCCAGCGCCCAGAGGTCCGAGACATCCTCGACGACGATCAGCGTGCCGGCGTCACGGCGCGCATCGGTGCAGATCATGCAAGGGTCGGACGTGTCGACATTGCCGCAGGTCGAGCAGATGCGAACCTTGTCGACCGCCTCGCCCATGGCGGCGGCCAAAGGCTCGAGCAGCTGTTCCTTCTTCTTGATGAGATGGAGCGCGGCGCGCCTGGCCGAGCGCGGCCCAAGCCCGGGCACCTTGGCCAGGAGTTGGATCAGGCGTTCGATTTCCGGACCGGCGATTCTCTTCGACATCGCCTTGATCTAGGATTTTTCCGAGCGGTTTGGAACTGTCGCGACGAAACAGGGCCCGCCATGCTGCCATCACGAGCCCCGCGTTGAATGCGATCAGGGTCAGTTGGTTTCCAGCGGCCGATCCTGGCTGACGATCATCGCGCCGATGGCGTCGGTGTTCTCAGGCGTCGACTGGAAGCCCATCGCCGCCTCCTGCGGCGCACTGGGCACCGAGGTGATATAGCGGCCCTTGAGCGCACCCCCGAAACGCGAGGCGTCCGGTTCGGCCATCGGCTCCTGCATCGCCACCACCATCTGCTTCTGCGCGAGCTGCTTCTGCGCGAGGCGGCCGGATTTCTGCGACGGCGCCGCGGCGGCCGTCACATAGGTCTCTTCGGCCGGAACGATAGCCGCCTTGGCCGGAAGCGCCGGTTCCGTCATCGCGGCCTGCTTGGCCGGATCCGGCCGCACGATCGTCTTGACCACCGGTTCGGCGGAAGCCATCAGCACGGGCGCGGCGGGGTCGACCTTCTGCTGCTTGTCGGAAGCCATGGCGACCATCGGCTCGTCCGGCAGCGGCTGCCAGTTGCGGCCTCGCTTCTCGTAGAAGGCGTTGCCGCCGGCCACCATCGTGTAATGCATGTTCTTGTAGGGGAAACGCAGGCCCGCTGTATGGAAATACATCGTGTTCTTGAGCTTGGCCTTGCGCTCGCCGCGCAGCACCGCTTCGGCGGCTTCCTCGACATCGGGCAGCGCCTTGGAATTCATCGGCCGCGTCAGCACGCCGGGCGCGAACTGGCCCTTCTCGCCGACGACCTCGCAGATGGTGTTGCCATGCTGGCCCGAACGCAGACGGTTCATCACGACCGTGCCGACAGCGATCATGCCGTCGCGGCTCGACCGGTTCGACTCGAAGAACATCGCCCTTTGAAGGCACTCCTTGTCCTTGAGCGAATGGCTTGAGGAACGCGTCAGGAAGCTCGGCGTCAGCGCATCGGTCAGGCCCGACACCGACATGCCATGGGATGAAGTGGTCTGGCTGCAGCCGGCCAGCAGCAAGGGGGAAGTGACGATGCCGATAAGCAGCAGCGGCGTCTTCCATCGCGTCGCGATCACCAAAAAAGCCTCATGTCCAAGATGCCAGCCCGCCCCGAGATGTGGCAAGAATGAGACTCTTTCAGGCAAAAAGATGGCTAGAGGGTTAGCAAATTCTCGACTTGGGTAAAACTTTATGAAAGTCGCGAAATGAGCCCGTGAGCAACGCCGGCAAATGGTTAATATCGGGGCTCGGGCTCAATTTCCGTTCATAATCAATTAACTGGCGGACGCCGCTCAGAACGGCAATTTCATTCCAGGTGGAATCGGCAAGCCCGCCGTCAACGCCTTGGTCTTCTCCTGCATGACCTGCTCCACCTTATTTTTGGCGTCATTGTAGGCGGCCAGGATGAGGTCCTCGAGGATCTCGGCTTCGTCCGCCTTGATCAGCGACGGATCGATCTTCAGCGCCTTCATCTCGAACTTGCCGGTGAGCGTGACGCTGACCAGACCGCCACCAGCCTGGCCGGTCGCCTCGAGCGTGGCGACCTCTTCCTGCATGGCCTGGAACTTGGCCTGCATTTCCTTCGCCTTGCCCATCAGGCCGAGAAGATCTTTCATCTCAAATGTCCTTTTGTTGCTTCAAATCTCGTCGTCATCCGCGGCGGGCTCCACAGGCACTTCGGCCTCGGCCTCTTCCACGTCCGGCGTGTCCGGAATGCGCACGTCGATGATCCTGGCGCCGGGGAAGCGGGCGAGGATGGCGGCGACCGTCGGGTCGCTCTTGGCGTCGGAGAAGGCGTTCTCGCGCTTCGTCGTCTCCATCTCGGCCAATGTCTGGCCGCCCTCTTCCTTCGAAAGCGACACCAGCCAGTTGCGGCCGGTCCAGGCGCGCAGCTTGGTCGTCAGGTCGTTGAGCAGCATCTTCGGCGCGTCGTCGGTCAGGGTCACGTCGAGACGGCCGGGCTCGATGCGCACCGGCCGCACGCAACGCTTCAGCAGCACCTTGAAGGCCATGTCACGATTGGCGTCGGCAAGCGCGACAATGTCGGCCAACGACTTGACCGGAACGACAGGCACCTCGGCGACCGGCGTGGGCGCCGCAACGTAGGCCTCCGGAACGGGCTGCGCATCGACCAGACGCATGGTCTGCGCGCCGCCATTTGAGGTGGGCATCCGGGTCTGCGCGACGGCACTTGCGCCGCCGCCGTTGCCCGGATTTGCGGGGGCGCCATTGACGCGCGGCGCGCCGTTCGGCAGCGGCCCCGCACCCTCCAGCGACTTCAGCGCCTCGTCCAGGGTCGGCAGGTCGGCGGCATGCGCCAGCCTGATCAGCACCATTTCGCCGGCACTGACCGGCCGATTTGAGGACTGCACCTCGGGAATGCCCTTGAGCAGCATCTGCCAGGTCCGCGACAGCACGCGCACCGAGAGCGTGCGGGCGAATTCGGCGCCGCGCCGGCGCTCGTCCTCGGAAAGCGACGCATCGTCGGCGGCCGTCGGCACGAAGCGCAGCCGGGTGACGAGGTGGTTGAACTCGGCAAGATCGGTGAGCACGGCGGCCGGATCGGCGCCCGTGTCATACTGCGCGCGGAACTCGGCCAAGGCCGACGCAACGTCGCCTCTCATGACATGCTCGAACAAATCGATGATGCGGGCGCGATCGGCGAGGCCCAGCATGGCGCGCACCGCGTCGGCGCTGACGGCGCCGCTGCCATGGGCGATTGCCTGGTCGAGGATGGAAAGCGAATCGCGCGCCGAGCCCTCGGCGGCCCGCGCGATCATTGCCAGGGCCTCGTCGTCGACGGAAATGCCTTCCTTGGCAGCGATCGAGGACAGATGTCCGACCAGCGCACCGGCATCGATGCGCCTCAGGTCGAAGCGCTGGCAGCGCGACAGGACGGTGATCGGCACCTTGCGGATCTCGGTGGTGGCGAAGATGAATTTGACGTGCGGCGGCGGCTCTTCCAGGGTCTTCAAAAGGCCGTTGAAGGCCTGCGTGGAGAGCATGTGCACTTCGTCGATGATGTAGACCTTGTAGCGGCCCGAGACCGGCGCGTAGCGCACCCGGTCGATGATATCCCTGATGTCGTCAATGCCTGTGTGCGAGGCGGCGTCCATCTCGATGACGTCGACATGGCGGCCTTCCATGATCGCCTGGCAATGCTCTCCGGGGATCGAAAGGTCGACGGAGGGCTGGTCGACGGTCGCGGTCTTGTAATTGAGCGCCCGCGCCAGGATACGCGCGGTCGTCGTCTTGCCGACACCGCGCACGCCAGTCAGCATCCAGGCCTGGGCGATGCGGCCGGTGGCAAACGCATTGGTCAGCGTGCGGACCATCGGCTCCTGGCCGATCAGCTCGGAGAAATTCGAAGGGCGATATTTGCGCGCCAGGACGCGATAGGCGCCAGCCTTTTCGGTCCCCAAATTCCCGGCTTCGCTCATTCGCCGTCAAAAGCTCCCAGGACCGCGACGGAGGGCGGCCGATTCCCCCGCATAATCTCACCCGCACGGCTTGGCGCCGTCAATGTCGCGGGAGAAAGGCGAAGAGGCGGGAGGCTGGAACAATGACCCGTTCCGGGCTCGTTAGGGCTGCTTCCTTCCGGACCTGACCCGGTTGGCGAGTGGATCGTCCACCACCAACCTCCCGCGCTCCATATCGGCAATCCAGCGGCGAAATGCAAGGGCCGAGGCACAGCATCGCCAAGAGCCACCCGAATATTCCGCCGGCGGCAGACCTTCAAATCGATGACAGCGGCCAATGAATCGCTTGCAGCCACCTTGCCGCCGCTCTAGCGTTCACCGGTTTGGAACATAATACACAAAGCGAGGGAAACGCCGATGCAGCCTGGCCTGACGGCCGGATTTACGCTGGATGCCCGGCTGGAAGCCGACAGCGAGCAGCTCATGTGGCTCGGCCTCTGCGAACTCAGGCTGATGAACGACCGCCGCTGGCCGTGGCTGGTCCTGGTGCCGCAGCGGCCGGGCATCGAGGAGCTTCACGACATGACGCCGCTCGACCAGGCGATGCTCACCTTCGAGACAAACATGGTGGCGCAGGCGCTGAAGCGGGTGACCGGCTGCACCAAGATCAACACCGGCGCGCTGGGCAACATCGTGCGGCAGTTGCATGTCCATGTCGTCGCCCGCTCCGAGGGCGATTCCGGCTGGCCGGGGCCGGTCTGGGGGCACGGCATGCGCGAACCCTACCAGCGCTCCGACATCAGGCGGTTTGCCGAAACGATGAAGGCAGCGTTATAAGCTGACCAGTGTCCATCCAGCACCTTCGAGTCTCCCAAGCCACCGAGTCCCCATGAGCTTTCGCCTGTTTGACGCGCCCCTGCGCGAGCCGAGCCAATTCGTCGGTTTCGCCGGCAACCGGATCGATCGGCAGTCCGAGAACCGCGCCGACGACGCAGTCGAAAAGGCGCTGGCCGACCCGACCGCGCGACTGATGCTGATGCATGCCGGCCGGCTCTACCTCAAACCCGACGACGGCAAGTTCGACCCCTGGTTCGACGTGGCCGAGAGCGACGCTTTCGATGTCTCGCTCGATGGTGGCGTGCTGCTCGGCTTCTCCGACGCCGGCCCGGTGCTGGCCGTGCCCGCGGGCATCGAGCCGGAGAATCTCCCAGCGCCGATCAAGGCGATCGACTATCGTTCCGTCTATATGCAAGGGCTGATCGACGAGGCGGCCGCCGGCGCGCTGGCGCAAGGGGCGGCGCTGCTCGCCTGGCACGCCAGCCACGCCTTCTGCTCGAAATGCGGCAACCGATCGGAGATGCGCGCCGGCGGCTACAGGCGCCACTGCCCGGCCTGCGGCACCGACCATTTCCCGCGTACCGATCCGGTGGCGATCATGCTGACGGCGACGCGGGAGAAATGCCTGCTGGGGCGCGGCCGGCATTTCGCGCCGGGCATGTACTCGGCCCTTGCCGGCTTCATCGAGCCCGGCGAGACGATCGAGGCGGCGGTGCGGCGCGAGACGCTGGAAGAGGCCGGTATCCGGCTCGGCCGCGTCGTCTATCACGCCAGCCAGCCCTGGCCGTTCCCGTATTCACTGATGATCGGCTGCTTCGGCGAGCCGCTCAACGAGGATATCCAGGCCGACCTCAACGAGTTGGAGGACTGCCGCTGGTTTCTTCGCGACGAGGTGCGCTCGATGCTGGACAGGCAGCATGCCGGCGGTTTGATCACACCGCCGAAAGGGGCGATCGCCCATCACCTCATCCGCGCCTGGGTCGACAGCGAATAGGAGCAGAAGAATGATCCGTCATACCGTCGTGTTCACGTTGAAGCATCCGCTGCAGTCCCTGGAGACAAAGCGGTTCCTGCACGACGCGAAGAAAATCCTCACCGGCATCAAGGGCGTCACGCATTTCGAGCAGTTGCGGCAGGTGAGCCCGAAGAACGACTACCAGTTCGGCTTCTCGATGGAGTTCGCCGACCAGGCCGCCTACACGCGCTACAACGAGCATCCCGACCACGTCGCCTTCGTGCGCGACCGCTGGGTGCCCGAGGTCGAGAAGTTCATGGAGATCGACTACGTGCCGCTGGGCTTCGGCTGAAAATTCAGGTCAGGCCGGCCTGATCTGAATTGCGCCGGCTAATCCGCAACCTTCCATTGCTCGCGCGAGGCGCTTGCCGGGTAGACGCCGAGGATGCGCACCTCGCGTGAGAAGAAGCGCAGCTCGTCCAATGCCAGCTTGACCAGCGGGTCGTCCGGATGGCCTTCGATGTCGGCGTAAAACAGCGTCGCGGTGAAGGCGCCGAGCTGGTAGCTCTCGAGCTTGGTCATGTTGATGCCGTTGGTGGCGAAGCCGCCCATGGCCTTGTAGAGCGCGGCCGGCACGTTGCGGACACGGAAGATGAAGGTCGTCATCATCTTGGCGTCCGGCGTGGGGCGCTCCACCCACTGCTTGCTCTTGGTCAGCACGACGAAGCGGGTGACGTTGGAGTCCGTGTCCTCGACATTCTTCTCGATGATGTCGAGCCCATAGAGTTCCGCGGCCAAAGCCGGAGCCAGCGAGGCCATGGTGCGGTCCTTGACCTGCGACACCATCTTCGCCGAACCGGCCGTGTCGCCGGCGATCACCGGCTTCCAGCCGTTCTTGCGAATGTATTTGCGGCACTGGCCGAGCGCGTGGATATGGCTATGGACGGTCTTGATCTCCTCGCGCTTCACGCCGGGCAGCACCATGAGCTGGAAGTGGATCGGCAGGAAATATTCGCCGACGATATGCAGCCTCGATTCAGGGAGGAGGTGATGGATATCGGCGACGCGCCCGGCGATCGTGTTCTCGATCGGGATCATGGCGAGCTCCGCCTTGCCGGTCTCGACCGCGTTGAACGCGTCCTCGAAGGTCGGGCAAGGCAAAGGTTCCATCGACGGGAACATGTTGCGGCAGGCCGTGTCGGAATTGGCGCCGGGTTCGCCCTGGAAAGAGATTCTGTTCGTCTTCTCGGCCATGCGGATTTCTCAGTTTGAAAGGATCTTTCGTGCCCGTTCGAGGTCGTCGGGCGTGTCGACGCCCAGCGGCAGCGAATTGACGATCTCGGCGTCGATGCGCATGCCGGCTTCCAGCGCGCGCAGCTGCTCGAGCCGTTCGCGGCGCTCCAGCGGCGATGGCTTCAGCGCCACGAAGCGCTCGAGCGCCGCGCGGCGATAGGCATAGAGGCCTATGTGGTGGTAGAGCGGCCCCTCGCCCCAGGGCGCGGTGGCGCGGGTGAAGTAGAGCGCTTTAAGCCGCGTCGACGACAGCGGCGAGCCGACGATCTTGACCACGTTCGGATTGGTCTTCTCCTCGTCGCGCACGATCTCGACGCCGAGCGTGGCGATGTCGACCGATCTGTCCTCGAACGGCCGCAGCGACGCGCCGATGATCCCGGGATCGATGGTCGGCAGGTCGCCCTGGACGTTGACGATCGTTTCCACTCGTTCTTCGGGATCGAGCGCCGTCAGCGCCTCGAAGATGCGGTCGGAGCCCGATTCATGATCCACACGGGTCATGACCGCCTCGAAGCCATGCGCCCGCACGGCCTCCGCAACGGTTGGCGTATCGGTCGCCACCACGACGCGGCCGAGCCCGGCCTCGGCGGCGCGGCGCGCGACATGGACGATCATCGGCGCGCCCGCGATGTCGGCCAGCGGCTTGCCCGGCAAGCGCGTCGAGGCCATGCGGGCGGGGATAAGGATCAGGGTTGACATCAGATTTCCGGGCGGTCGAAAAATGCGGATGGAAAAGTGGCAAAAGGTCTCACTGGACGCGCCCTTATAGGTGTTGCAACGCCAGAGCAAAAGACCTAGTTTCCGCCCGATTTGACTGGCCTTTCGAGGCAGTTCGCGATACCGACGGACGGAGTGGACGGGACGGTCCGCCGGAAAAGGGAGCAAGGGGCGTATGGATTCCAACGAAGTCAACAAGCTGCTCGGCGGATTTCTGGGAACCTGCTTCGTCATCTTTTCGATAGGTCTCGTCTCGGACGGCCTGTTCGCCTCGCCGGCACCCGAAAAGCCCGGCTTCGCCATCGAAGCTCAGGAGCAGACCGAGGGCGGTGCGGCCGCTCCCGCGGCCGCAGCCAAGCCGATCGCCGAGCTGCTCGCCACCGCCAAGGCGGAAGCGGGCGCCGCCATCTTCAAGAAATGCCAGGCTTGCCACTCGGGTGAGAAGGGCGGTCCGAACAAGGTCGGTCCTGATCTCTGGGACATCGTCGACCGTCCCGTCGCCGAGCATGCCGGTTTTGCCTATTCGAGCGGCATGAAGGATTTCTCCAAGGGCGGCCAGGAACATTGGACGTACGACAACCTGAACCACTTCCTCACCTCGCCAAAGAAGTTCGTGAAGGGCACGGCGATGGGCTTCGCCGGCCTGCCGAAGGATGAAGACCGCGCCGACGTCATCGCCTATCTTCGCACGCTGTCGGATAATCCGAAGCCGCTGCCGGCGCCCGGGGCCGCCGCCGATGCTTCCAAGCCCGCCGACGCCGCCAAGCCGGCGGACGGCGCCGCCAAGCCGGCCGAGGGAGCCGCTCCGGCCAAGCCCGCCGCGCCCGCTCAATAATAATTTGTCATAGAGACTTCCTTGGAAAAGCCGGGTTCGTCCCGGCTTTTCTGTTAGGAAAGCTGTAAGGACGGCAACAAAGGCGGCCCTTGCGGTTTTCACCGGCGTCAGATGATCTAGATTGCGGTGATTGAATTTCGCGACGAAGGAGACCCCATGAAGGTTGGCCGCTTCCGCACGCTTTTCGCATCGGCGTTTGCGATCGCCTTCGCCGCCAGCCTCCAGGCCGGTCTCGCCGATGACTGGCACACGACGTCCTCGCTGATCGGGCCTTCGAAATATGGCGAGAATTTCCCGCACTACGATTACGTCAACCCGGACGCGCCGAAGGGCGGCACATACAATTCCGTCGTCCAGGGCACGTTCGACAGCTTCAACCCCTACATCGTGCAAGGGTCGCCGGCCGCGGGCCTGCAGCCCTTCGGCGGTGGACTACTCTACGACACGCTGATGGAGCAGGCGACGGACGAAGGCAGCGTCAGCCATCCCCTGATTGCCGACGCCTACAAGTATCCGTCCGACTATTCCTCGGCGACCTACCGGCTCGACCCGCGCGCCAAATGGCATGACGGCCAGCCGATCACCGCCGAAGACGTGATCTGGTCGTTCCAGGTGCTGAAGGCCAACAGCCCGATGTACAGCCGCTATTTCGAGAATGTGACCGAAGCGGTAGCGGTCTCGGACCGCGAGGTCGAGTTCCATTTCAACCAGAAGGGCAACCGCGAACTGCCCAAGATCCTCGGCGACCTCGTCGTGCTGCCGAAGCATTGGTGGGAAGGAACCGGCGCCAACGGCAAGAAGCGCGATATCACCAAGCCGACGCAGGAGCCGCCGCTGGGTTCGGCCGCCTACAAGATCTCCAGCTTCAAGCCGGGTTCGGAAATCGTCTGGCAGCGCGTGCCCGACTATTGGGGCGCCAAGCTGCCGGTGAAGATCGGGCGCGAGAATTTCGACACCCAGCGCTTCACCTACATGCTGGACGACAACGCCGCGTGGCAGGCCTTCACCAAGGGCGGGCTCGACGACATCAAGCCGGAAAACAGCTCGAAGAAATGGGCGACGTTCTATGATTTTCCGGCAATCAAGGCCGGCGACGTCACCAAAAAGGAGTTCAAGACCACTTCGCCGGAGCCGATGCAGGCCTTCATGCTCAACCAGCGGCGGCCGCTGTTCCAGGATCGGCGGGTGCGTGAGGCGCTGACTTATCCATACGATTTCCAGACGATGAACCGCACGCTGTTCTTCAACTACAACACCCGCACCGCCAGCTACTTCCAGAACACCGAGCTGGCATCGAGCGGCCTGCCGCAGGGCAAGGAGCTGGAAATCCTCGAAAAATACCGCGACAAGCTGCCGCCGGAGCTTTTCACGCAGGAATTCAAGCTGCCGGTCTATGACTCGCCGCAGGCGGAACGGAAATATCTGAAACAGGCCGTCGACCTGTTCGCCCAGGCAGGCTGGGTGATCAAGGGCGGCAAGATGGTCAATGCCAAGACCGGCCAGCCGTTCAAGTTCGAGATCGTCGGCTGGAACGAAACCGACCAGGTGCTGACCGGCAACTGGATCGCCAACCTGCGCAAGATCGGCGTGGACGCCAGTCTGCGCATCATCGACCAGACCCAGTACATCAACCGCGTCAACAATTTCGACTATGACGTCATCACCAGCCTGCTCCAGCAGTCGGAATCGCCGGGCAACGAGCAGCGCGACTTCTGGAGCTCGAAAGCGGCGGACACGCCGGGATCGCGCAACTATTCGGGCATCAAGGATCCGGTGGTCGACGCGCTGGTCGACCGCATCATCTTCGCCACCGACCGCGAGGACCTCGTCGCCACCACCCGTGCGCTCGATCGGGTGCTTTTGTGGAACTACTATGTGGTGCCGCAATTCTATCGCGCGGTGGTGTGGTTGGCCTATTGGAACAAGTTCGGCATTCCGGACAAGCAGCCCAGCTACCGCGGCGCCGACATCGATTCATGGTGGATCGACACCGACAAGGAAAAGGCGCTGGCCGCCAAATACAAGAGCGGCAACTGATGGGGCGGCGGTCTGTGCTTCCGCGCCGCGACTTCCTGGCGCTCGGCGCCGCGGCGACGGCCGCCGCGCTGTTGCCCGGCAGGGCTTTCGCGGACACCGCCACGGGCGTCAAACTGCACGGCCTGTCGGCTTTCGGCGATCTCAGATACAAGCCGGATTTCACGCATTTCGACTATGTCGATGTCAACGCGCCGCAAGGCGGCTCTTTCAATTTCCTGCCGCCCAACTGGGGCGCCAACCAGAGCCCGCTCACCTTCGATACGATGAACGCCTTCGTGCCGAAAGGCTCCGCTCCTCAGCGCATGGAGCTGTGCTTCGACCAGTTGATGGCAAGGGCGCTGGACGAGCCCGACGCCGTCTACGGACTGATCGCCGAAGGCGTCACGCTTTCCAACGACCGCAACGGCTTCACCTTTGCACTGCGCCCGCAGGCGCGCTTTCATGACGGCTCGCCGCTGACGGCCGAGGACGCGGCCTTCACCTTCAAGCTGCTGAAGGACAAGGGCCATCCGGACTATTCGCTGCCGCTCGCGCAGCTCGAGGACGCGATCGCGGTGGATACGCACACGCTGCAGCTCAAATTCACCGGCAAGCAGACGGCGCGCACCATCCTCAACGTCGTACAGTATCCGATCCTGTCCAAGGCCTTCTTCAGCGCCAATCCGTTCGATTCCTCGCAGCTCAACCCGCCGCTCGGCTCGGGCGCCTATAAGGTCGGCCGCTGGTCGGCCGGCGCCTGGATCGAATATGAGCGGGTTGCGGACTATTGGGGAAACGACCTTGCGGTCAATCGCGGCCAGAACAATTTCCAGCGTATCCGCATCGAGTTCTACCAGAACCGCAACGCCTCGTTCGAGGCCTTCAAGAAGGGCGAGATCCTCTACAAGGAGGAATTCGTCTCGCGCATCTGGGCAACAGGGTATGATTTTCCGGCCGTGAAGGACGGCAGGGTGGTGAAGCGCGAGTTCCCCGCTGAGAAAGTGCCTTCCATGCAGGCCACCGCCGTCAACCAGAGGCGCGAGCAGTTCCGCGACCCCCGCGTGCGGCAGGCGATCGCGCTCTGCTTCGATTTCGAATGGACGCGGCGCAATTTCTTCTACGGCTCCTACGAGCGCTCGCAGTCCTGCTTCGAAAAGTCGGATTATCGCGCCGAGGGAAAACCCTCGCCGCAGGAACTGGCCTTGCTGGAACCGTTGCGCGATCAGATTCCGCCCGAAGCCTTTGGCGAGGCCGTGACCCAGGCGGTGTCGAACGGCTCGGGACGGGACCGCCAGTTGCTCGGCAAGGCGGCCAAGCTTCTCGGCGACGCGGGCTGGAAACGTTCGGGCGATTTCGTCGTCAACGACAAGGGCGGGCGGCTGTCAGCCGAGATCCTCGCCGATGACGACATCTTCGTCCAGATCTATTCGCCCTGGGTCGACAACATGAAGGCGATCGGCATCGACGCCTCGATCCGGCTCGTCGATTCAGCGCAATACCAGCTCAGGCAATCGACATACGATTTCGATCTGCTCTCGGCTGCTTTCAGTTTCGGCGCCACGCCGACCCGCGACGATCTCGAGATTTTCTTCCACTCGCGCAGCGCCGGCATTGCGGGCTCTAGGAACCTGCCAGGCATAGCGAGCCCGGCCATCGACGCGCTGATCGATGCCGTCGGCGCCGCCAAGGATCGCGAAACCCTGACGGTTGCGATGCGCGCGCTCGACCGGGTCTTGCGCGCGCGGCGCGATTGGATTCCAAGTTGGTACCTGGCGAATCACCGAAGCGCCTTTTGGGACATGTTCGGCTTCCCCGAGCAGAAACCCGATTTCGGCTTTCCGGTCGAAACGCTCTGGTGGGTCGACAAGGGCAAGGCGGCAAAGATTGGCAAAGCCTGACATGATCATTCACGCGGGATCGGCCGCCTGATGGGCGCCTATATCCTGCGCCGCGTCCTGCTGATGATCCCGACGCTGTTCGGCATCATGGCAATCTCTTTCGCCGTGATCCAGTTCGCGCCAGGCGGACCTGTGGAGCAGGTCATCGCAAGCCTCAACAACCAGGGAGGCAATGATCGCCTCGGCAGCGGCGGCGGCGATGTCGCCGGGGCCAATTTCGACGCGGCGGGCGATGTCGGCTCGAAATACCGCGGCGCGCAAGGGCTGGACCCTGAATTCATCAAGAAGCTCGAGAAGCAGTTCGGCTTCGACAAGCCGCCGCTGGAGCGCTTCGGCATGATGCTGTGGAATTACCTGCGCTTCGATTTCGGCGACAGCTATTTCCGCGACATCTCGGTGCTCAACCTGATACTAGAGAAGATGCCGGTGTCGATCTCGCTCGGGATCTGGATCACGATCCTCTCCTACCTGATCTCGATACCTCTCGGCATCCGCAAGGCGGTCAAGGACGGCTCGGCGTTCGACATGTGGACCAGCGGCGTCGTCATCGTCGGCTACGCCATTCCGAGCTTCCTGTTCGGCATCCTCTTGATGGTGCTGTTCGCCGGCGGCTCCTTCTGGGACTGGTTCCCGCTGCGCGGCATCGTTTCCGACAATTGGGACCAACTGTCCTGGCCGGCCAGGATCGTCGACTATTTCTGGCACATGACGCTGCCGCTGACGGCGCTGGTCCTGTCCGCCTTCGCCACGACGACGCTGCTCACCAAGAATTCCTTCCTCGAGGAGATCCGCAAGCAATATGTGGTCACGGCGCGCGCCAAGGGCCTGTCCGAGCACAGGGTGCTCTACGGCCATGTCTTCCGCAACGCCATGCTGATCGTCATCGCCGGCTTTCCCGGCGCCTTCATCTCGGCTTTCTTCACCGGCTCACTGCTGATCGAGAACATCTTCTCGCTCGACGGCCTCGGGCTGCTCGGCTTCAAATCCGTCCTGCAACGCGATTACCCCGTCGTGTTCGCCAATCTCTACATCTTCTCGCTGCTGGGCCTGCTCGTCGGATTGCTGTCCGATCTGATGTACACCTGGGTCGATCCGCGTATCGATTTCGAGCGGAGAGACGTCTGATGTCAGAGGCCGCCGCGGGAAGCCCGCCGAAACGCACCAGGCGGCCGTGGCTGTCGCCACTCAACCGCCGTCGATGGCAGAATTTCAAGGCCAACCGGCGCGGCTACTGGTCGCTGTGGATCTTCCTGGTCCTGTTCGTGCTGTCGCTGTTTTCGGAATGGATAGCCAACGATAAGCCGATCATCGTCTCCTACAAGGGCGAGATCCTGTTCCCGGTGCTGGTCGCCTACCCGGAAGAGAAGTTCGGCGGTTTCTATGCCGTGACCGACTACCGCGACCCGGTCATCCGCGACGAAATCAATGCCAATGGCTGGATGATCTGGCCGCCGGTCCGCTATTCCTACCGCACGGTCAACAACGCCATCCCCGAAGCCGCCCCGGCCAAACCTTCTTGGGAATATGATGCGGAGAAGCGCTGCAGCCAGTATCCGCAGAAGGCCGCCGATCCGGATTGCATCGTCGGCAACTGGAACTGGCTGGGCACGGACGACCAGGCGCGCGACGTGCTGGCCCGGCTCATCTACGGCTTCCGCATCTCGGTTCTGTTCGGCCTGATCCTGACCGCGGGCTCCTCGTTGATCGGCGTCGCAGCGGGCGCGGTGCAAGGCTATTTCGGCGGCTGGACCGACCTTCTGTTCCAGCGCGTGATCGAGATTTGGTCGGCGATCCCGGTGCTCTATCTGCTGCTCATCATCTCGGCCATCCTGCCGCCGGGCTTCTTCATCCTGCTCGGCCTTATGCTGGTCTTTTCTTGGGTGGCGCTGGTCGGCGTGGTGCGCGCCGAGTTCCTGCGCGCGCGCAACTTCGAGTATGTCAACGCGGCGCGGGCGCTTGGCGTGCCCAATCTGACCATCATGTTCCGCCACCTCCTGCCCAACGCTATGGTGGCAACCCTGACCTTCCTGCCGTTCTTGACGAGCGGCGCGATCTCGACGCTCACTTCGCTCGATTATCTCGGCTTTGGCCTGCCGCCAGGTTCGCCTTCGCTGGGCGAACTCATGAAACAGGCGCAAAGCAATCTCAACGCGCCGTGGCTCGGCATTTCCGGCTTCGTCACCGTGTCGCTGATGCTGTCGCTGCTGGTGTTCATCGGCGAGGCGGCGCGCGACGCCTTCGATCCGCGCAAGACGTTCCAATGACCGAAGCCCTGCTTTCCGTCCGCGACTTGAGCGTTGCCTTCGGGCAAGGCGGCAAATCGTCGATGGCGGTCGATCACGTGTCCTTCGATATCGGCAAGGGCGAGACCGTGGCGCTGGTCGGCGAATCCGGTTCCGGCAAGTCGGTCTCGGCGCTGTCGGTGCTGAAGCTGTTGCCTTACCCCATGGCCAGCCATCCGTCGGGCAAGATCCTGTTCCAGGGTGCCGACCTGCTGGCAGCCGGAGAAAAAGCCTTGCGCGGCGTGCGCGGCAACAAGATCACCATGATCTTCCAGGAGCCGATGACCTCGCTCAACCCGCTGCATACGGTCGAGCAGCAGGTCATCGAGGTGCTGAAGCTGCATCAGGGCCTCGGCGACCGGCAGGCCAGGGCGCGCGTGCTGGAGTTGCTCAACGAAGTCGGCATCCGCGACCCGGAGAAACGGCTCGACGCCTACCCGCACCAACTCTCCGGCGGCCAGCGCCAGCGCGTCATGATCGCCATGGCCTTGGCCAACGAGCCGGAGCTTCTGATCGCCGACGAGCCGACGACGGCGCTCGACGTCACCGTGCAGGCGCAGATCCTCCAACTGCTCGCGGACTTGAAAAGCCGCAAGGGCATGTCGATGCTGTTCATCACGCATGACCTCGGCATCGTCAGGAAGATCGCCGACCGGGTTTGCGTGATGACCAAGGGCAAGATCGTCGAAACCGGCCCGACCAAGGAGATCTTCGCCAATCCGCAGCACCCCTATACCAAGCATCTGCTGGCCGCCGAGCCGAAGGGCAGGCCGCCGGCGGCGAACGCGGACGCAAAGGCGGTGATGACCGGCAAGGACATCAAGGTCTGGTTCCCGATCAAGCGCGGCTTCTTCCGCCGTACCGTCGACAATGTGAAAGCCGTCGACGGCATCGACGTCACCGTGCGCGCCGGCCAGACGCTCGGCGTCGTCGGCGAGTCCGGCTCGGGCAAGACGACGCTGGGCCTGGCGCTGGCCCGGATGATCTCGTCGACGGGGGCGATCAATTTCAACGGCCGCGACATCGACCAGCTTTCCTTCAGCGCCATGCGGCCGCTGAGGCGCGAATTGCAGATCGTCTTCCAGGATCCGTTCGGATCGTTGAGCCCGCGCATGTCCGTCGCCGAGATCATCGAGGAAGGACTGCGCATTCACGAGCCCAAACTCTCGCCCGACGAGCGTGACGACAAGGTCGTCCAAGTGCTGAACGAGGTCGGGCTCGATCCCGAGACGCGCTACCGCTACCCGCATGAATTTTCCGGCGGCCAGCGCCAGCGCATCGCGATCGCGCGCGCCATGGTGCTCAATCCTCGCTTCGTCATGCTCGACGAGCCGACCTCGGCGCTCGACATGAGCGTGCAGGCGCAAGTGGTCGATCTCCTGCGCAACCTGCAGGCCAAGCACAATCTCGCCTTTCTCTTCATCAGCCACGACCTCAAGGTCGTGCGCGCCCTTGCCAATGACGTCATAGTCATGCGCAATGGGAAGGTCGTCGAAGCGGGTCCTTCCGAGCAGATTTTCGGCAGCCCGCAGACGGACTACACGCGGGCGTTGATGGCGGCGGCCTTCAAGATCGAGACGGCGCCGACTGGCGTGGTCAGCGAATAGCCATTTCGCGCAACTCCGGACGGAAAACCGCTACACACTTTTCCTCAAATCCAGGACCGACAAAACAGGGAAGACATATCCGCAGATGGAAAAGGGCAAAATCCTGCTTGCCGTCACGGCCTTTCATCCACAGCGCTGGCACCAGTTGCTGGCGGCCGAGCGCGAGGTGGTGCTGGAGCCGGCCGGCGCCAACGATCCCTCGATTGCCTACGCGGTGGTGTGGAAGCACAAGCCGAACCTGCTGTCACGGCTGCCCAACCTGCGAGCCATCTTCTCGGTCGGCGCGGGCGTCGACCATATCTTCGCCGATCCCGGCCTGCCAGCCGTGCCGATCGTCAGGGTCGTCGCCGACAATCTCACCCAGTACATGACCGAATATGTCGCCTGGCGGGTGCTCGATCACCATCGCCACGGCATGCTCTATCGCGCGCAGCAGCCGAAGAAGATCTGGCACGAGCCGCTGCAGCGCCCGGCCGGCGACATTTCGGTCGGCATCATGGGCCTCGGCCATCTCGGCCGCGCGGCGGCATCCGTGCTTTTGTCGCTCGGCTTTGCCGTGAACGGCTGGTCGCGCAGCGAGCGGCCGATGAAAGGCGTTTCGACCTATGCCGGCGAAGCGGGGCTGATCCCCTTCCTCAATGCCACCGATATCCTGGTCGTGCTCTTGCCGCTGACGCCGCACACGCAAGGCATCATCAACTACGGCGTGCTGAAGGAACTGCGCCGCCGCAACGGCCTCGGCGGCGCCGTGCTGATCAATGCCGGTCGCGGCCGGCTGCAGAAGGATGCCGATATCCTGCGCGCGCTGGACGACGGCACGCTGAAAGAAGCCAGCCTCGACGTGTTCGAGGTCGAGCCGCTGCCGAAGACGAGCCCCCTGTGGAGCCATCCGAGAGTCTTCATCACGCCACACGCGGCGGCGACGTCGGACCCGGCCCACCTGGCGCCGATCATGCTTCGCCAGATGGATGCCTTCGAGCGCGGCGAAAAGCTCGACAATCTGGTCGATCGCGAGGCAGGCTACTGATTTCTGGCGGCGCGCTGTCGTTTTCGCAAAACCGCTGCGCACTTTCGGGCATTAGGACGGTTTCGAGCCAGGCAGTCCGAAGGTTTCCTTCTTCTTCGGCTTGCCGCAATCGCGGCGCTCGATCGAGCGGTTCATGGCGTCGATCTCACCGCTCGCCTTGTTGCTGTCGCGCGATGCCTTGGAGCGCATATCCGGCGTGAACGGGCCGAAGCCCATCGCCGGATTGGAGAAGCTGGGCTTGGCCGTGACTGGGAGGTTGTTCTGCTGCGCCAGTTGATTGCGCTGCGCCAGCAACTGATCGCAAGGCACTTCGTCATATTGCAAGGAGGATTGAATATCCTCGTCCTGTCGCTCGGCCATCGACGTGCCGCCGACACAGCCGGCGACCGTCAGGCAAGACGCCAATGCAACCATGGTCCAGCGCATGGATCCCTCCTTGGAGCAATTCCGGAAAAGTGCATAGCGGCATGTCGCCCGAAATTGCACGAACAAAGACTCGATACCCGCCCCGCGCGACCTCGACCATGCCATTCAGGCTTTTTCGCAGCAAGCGCGGGCTCAACCGGTCGCCGAATTCTTCTTTGAGGCAGCTCTAGCCTGGAAGCCGGCCACGATGGCAAGGCCTTCGACCGGGTCACGCCGATCGTGGCGGATGACCATGCTTTCCAGCGACAGGACGGCAAACCCGTTGGCGGAAAGGACGCGTCGCGCATAGGCTTCGGAGTGGGCATAGCGCCGCGATGGGCGCAGGGTGAAATCACCGCCGCCGGCAAGCGTCTCGACCGAGAACGCGAAGATGCCGCCATCGGCAAGCATGTCCGCAACCGCGCCGACGATTCCCTCGAGCGCCCCGACATAGATGAACACGTCGGCCGCGACCACGAGGTCGGCTCCCAGGCCGGAGTGGCAAAAACGCTGAAGGTCGGCCTTTGAAAGCAGGTCATAGATGCCCTTGGCCTTTGCCTTCCTCAGCATGCCGGCCGAGATGTCGTAGCCCTCCAGCCGGTCGACGAACGGGCGCAGCCTTTCGCCCATCAGGCCGGTGCCACAGCCGAGGTCGAGGGCCAGCCGGAATCGGTCGGACCTCGCCTTGCGGATAGCCTGGCCGAGGAAGTCCGGCAGCCGGTAGCCCAGCTTCCCGACAAGCGACTCCTCGAAAGTGTCGGCGTAATGATCGAACAAGGTCTCGACAAAGGCGCTGGGCGGCGCCGTGACGGCGGGCGCCTTGCCGATCAGTTGAAGCTTGAGCGCGGCGCCAAGACGGTCGGCGGGCTCCAGCTTCAGCGCCATGGCCCAGGCCTGCGCCGCCTGGTCGAGCAGGCCTGCCGCCTCATGCATCTCGCCAAGGCGAAACCAGCCGGCGGCCCATTGCGGCGCGAGTTCCAACGCGCCGAGCAGAAGTTCCGCCGCCTGCGCAGGCTCGCCCGAGGCAAGCAGCATCTCGGCGAAATCGGCGCGACGATCGGCATTCAAATCGCCCGACGAGGCCTGGAGCGGTTTCATTCGTGAAGAATCCCACCTGCGATGCTGAGCCTCGGCGCACCGTGCCGGTGGACGAGCAGGGCGCGTCGAGCAGCACGGCGCGGATGGCTTTAGGATGAGTCAGCAGTCTCTTGCAACGGGCTTCCCGCGCAGAATTTAGCCACTATCTTCCAGGCATGCGCGCCAGCGAACTGCTCAAATCCCGGCCGGAGGGCCTCTATTGCCCGCCCGGCGATTTCTTCATCGACCCGGTACGCCCCGTCGAGCGGGCGCTGATCACGCACGGTCATTCGGACCACGCGCGCTCCGGCCACCGCTCGGTGCTCGCCACGCAAGAGACGCTCGACATCATGGGGCTGCGCTATGGCGAGGATTTTGCCGGAACGACGCAGCCGGCAGTCCTTGGCGAAACGCTCGACGTCAACGGCGTCGCCGTCACCTTTCATCCGGCGGGGCATGTTCTGGGCTCGGCGCAGATCTGCGTCGAGCACCGGGGCATGCGCATTGTCGCTTCGGGTGACTACAAGCGGCAGAAGGACGCCACCTGCCTGCCGTTCGAGCCGATACGGTGCGATGTCTTCATCACCGAGGCGACCTTCGGACTGCCGGTGTTTCGCCATCCGCCCGACCATGAGGAGATCGCCCGCGTGCTCAAATCGGCGGCGCAATTTCCCGAACGCTCGCACCTGATCGGCGCCTATGCGCTGGGCAAGGCACAGCGCGTGATGCGCCTGCTGCGCGATGCCGGCTATGACAGGCCGATCTTCATTCACGGCGCGCTGGCCAAGCTCAGCGAATATTATCAGGGCCAGGGGATCGATCTCGGCCGGCTGGAGCCGGCCACGGTCGAAAGGGGCGGCAAGGCCGATTTCGCCGGCGCGATCGTCGTCGGACCGCCTTCGGCGTTCGCCGACCGCTGGGCGCGGCGTTTTCCGGACCCGATCTCCTGCTTCGCGTCAGGCTGGATGCGAATCCGCCAACGCGCCAAGCAGGGCGGCGTCGAGCTGCCGCTGATCATTTCCGACCATGCCGATTGGGATGAGCTGATCCTCACGATCAAGGAGACAGGCGCGGAGGAAATCTGGGTCACGCATGGCCGCGAGGAGGCGCTGGTGCGCTGGTGCGAGCTCGAAGGCATCGCGGCGAAGCCGCTGCACCTGGTCGGGTACGAGGACGAGGGCGATTGACGTGAACCGCTTCGCAGAGCTCCTCGACCGTCTCGTGCTGACGCCGTCGCGCAACGGCAAGCTGACGCTGCTCACCGACTATTTCCGCAGTGTCGAGGACCCAGATCGCGGGCTGGCGCTGGCGGCGATCACCGGGGACCTCAACATCGCTGCAGTGAAGCCGGCGATGCTGCGCGCGCTGGTGGTCGAGCGCATGGACCCCGTGCTGTTCGGCTATTCCTACGACTATGTCGGCGACCTCGCCGAGACCGTATCGCTGGTCTGGCCGCAACCGGCGGGGCATATCCCGAACCACGCGCCGACGCTTGCCGAAGTGGTCGGCAAGCTGCAGGCGGCGAGCCGCTCCGACGGGCCGAAAGTGCTGGCGCGGCTGTTGGACAGCGCCGGCATCTCGGCGCGCTTCGCGATGATCAAGCTGGTGACCGGCGGCTTGCGCATCGGTGTGTCGGCGCGGCTCGCCAAGCAGGCTCTGGCCGATCTCGGCAAGGTCGACGTCGCCGAGATCGAGGAGCTCTGGCACGGGCTGACGCCGCCTTACACCGAGTTGTTCGCCTGGCTGGAAGGGCGAGCGGAGAAGCCTATAAGCGCGGCGCTCGCGCTGTTCCGGCCGGTCATGCTCTCCAACGCCGTCGACGACGGCGACCTCGAGAAACTCGAACACACCGCCTATGCGGCGGAGTGGAAGTGGGACGGCATCCGTGTGCAGGCCGTGTGCGAAAGCGGCGTGCGCAGGCTCTATTCGCGCACCGGCGACGATGTGTCCGGCGCCTTTCCGGACCTTGCCGCGGCCATGAATTTCGAAGCCGCGCTCGACGGCGAGCTGCTGGTCGGCGACCCGCGCGAAGCGACCGGCACCTTTTCCGACCTGCAGCAACGGCTGAACCGCAAGAGCGTGTCGCCGAAAATCCAGCAGCAATATCCGGCCTTCATGCGTTGCTACGACGCGCTGCAGATCGACGGCGAGGATTTGCGCGCGCTGCCCTTTGCCCGGCGCCGCGAACGGCTCGAGGCTTTCGTCAAAACCCTCGACCCCGGCCGCTTCGACCTCTCGCCCTTGGTCGAGTTTCCCGATTGGGAGGCGCTGGAGCGGCTGCGCCAGGCGCCGCCGCATCCGATCATCGAAGGGGTGATGCTGAAGCGCTGGGATTCGCCCTATCTTGCAGGCCGGCCAAAAGGCCCGTGGTTCAAGTGGAAGCGCGACCCGCACACCATCGATGCGGTTCTGATGTATGCGCAGCGCGGCCACGGCAAGCGCTCCAGCTTCTATTCCGACTACACTTTCGGCGTCTGGTCCGGTCCCGAGGGATCGGAAGAGCTGGTGCCTGTCGGCAAGGCCTATTTCGGCTTCACCGACGAGGAGCTGAGAGAGATCGACAAATATGTCCGCGACAACACGATCGAGCGCTTCGGGCCGGTGCGCTCGGTGCGTGCCGACCGCCGGAACGGCCTGGTGCTGGAGGTGGCGTTCGAAGGCCTCAACCGCTCGACACGCCACAAATCGGGCGTGGCGATGCGCTTTCCACGCATCTCGCGGCTGCGATGGGACAAGCCGGCCGCCGAAGCCGACCGCATTGAGACGCTACAGGCGCTGCTGGATTGATAACAGGTTTGACGTCGGCGCTTCACCCCAGCCGCGCCCGCGGCGCGACCTTCCCCATCAAGGGGCGGTCGGGAGCAGCCGCCACGTGATACTCCCCCGAGGGGCGGTTGGCGCGAAGCAACGGGTGGCGTGCGTCGCGCCCGTCGATAAGTACACGCGATCACTGCGCGATCGAAACGCGTATCTCGTAGATGTCGACGGACTTGCCCTTCTGGTCGAAGTCGGAGTTGACGGCGATGGTGCCGGCGGCGCCTGGGTGCTTGTCGGCAAACTGCAGGTCGAACAGATATTCGTTGCGTTCGTGACCGACCGCGTAGCGCTTGCGGCCGCAATCGCCGAGATCGCCGAAATTGCAGTCGACCGAAATCTGCGTCTCCTTGCCCTCTTCCGAGCGGGCGATGATGTCGAACATGGCATGCTTGCCGGCAAGCTTCTCCAGCACGCCCTGCCCGACATCGAAGGCTATGGCTGAGCCCGAGGCGCCGGAGCGGATGCGCAGGAACTGGCCGGTATCGTCCTTCATCGCGTCGGCGCCGGCGTCGGAGGGCGTGCTGACATGGGTCGGGTCGGCGGGCGAGAAGATGGTGATCCAGTTCTTCGACTGATCCGCCTCGCCCGGCTTCTGGGGCGAGCCTGTATCGCCCGGCTGCGACGAATCCTCGCTGTCAAGGGTCGGCGTCGGTTCCGGCGGACCGGTGTCGAGCTGCGCGGCCGTCTTGAAGACCCCGGTCTGGCTCGCGAAATAGCCGCCTATGCCAAGGGCGGCTAGCAGCGTCGCGACGACGAAGATCGCGGTCAGCGGCAGCCGCCGGCCCCTGATTCTCCGCTCGTCGCGATCGGGCGCGACCTGGGCGCCATTACCGACGGGAGCGCCCGGCGAATCATCCAGCGACGGCGCGTCGGGAAGCGCCGTTTCGTCCGGCATGATGTCGGGCACGCGCGGCAGCACGCGCGAGCGCGGCCGGTCCGAAGCATCGGACTGCACCGGGCCGTCGACCGTGATGGAGGGCGACGGCGCGGTCTGCGACGGTGGCCGCGGCGCGTCGACCGATGGCGCGGTCGACGCGGCCGGATAGTCGACGCGGGGCCCCGGCGCGGCATTGCCGGCCGGCGCGACGTTTTCGGGCGGCAGCGTCACATCGGGGATGGCCGGCAGGAATTCGGATTCGATCTCGGCGATCTTGGCCTGCACCGCCTTGCGGCGGCCGATGGCGGCCTCGACCGTGATGTTCGGATTGGCCTGCAAGACACGGTCCAGCGCCGCAAAGGCGGATCGATAGACCCTCTCGCGGAACACCCGGTCCTCGGCATTGCCCTTCTCGAAGGCATTGCGGATAGCTTTCTCGATGGGGTCCAAGCGAGCTCCCTCTGCGCGTTCGCTCACAGTTCCCTGATCGTTAGCCGCAGGCGGCCAATCGATCAACGGGCGAGCGGCTGCCTTGCCGGCGTATCCAACGCCATTTCGGCATTTTTTGCTGGAAAATCAACATTTTTCGTCACCGCCAGCGCGGCCGCGCCGGCCAGCCAGGCGCAAAGGACGGTCGGCCAGTACGCCGCCGCAGGCAACGCCTGCGCCCGTCGCGCGGTAACCGTAGATCGGAATTGCCGCCGACAAGGCCGGAATTCACCGCTGCCCATCTTGAATTAGGGAGCGGTTGCGTCTATCACCCAGCCCATTCTGGAAGCCTGACGCTTCCCGGGCCGCTTTAGCTCAGTTGGTAGAGCACATCATTCGTAATGATGGGGTCGCGTGTTCGAGTCACGCAAGCGGCACCAAATTTCTCCACGAGAACCAATTGTTGCGGGGGCCGCTCGTTTGAGGGGGTCCGCCCATGGGTCAGCCATAGGCAATGAGGCAGGCGGCAAAAGTTCACCGGCGCAGACAACCTGCCCCAACGGAATAAGGGGCTATATCTTTGGCCCGTTCGGACCAATGCGTCCGGCCGGACGGACCTCGGTCGATTGTGGGTTAGCGGGCAAATCAGACAGTCTCGCGATCGCGCCGGCTGATAACCCCAAGCCCCCCGCCCATCGGTCGGCGCATGCCCGGCTTGCGGACATCAAAGTCCTAACCACAAAAAGCGAGCCGGGCTTCCATCCGCGTGCCCGTGCCGAGGAGATGGACGGTCTATCACGTCAATTTCGGAGCAGGCGGCAACAGCCCGCGTCCAACCGAGATCAGAAGGGTTGAAGCGGACAATCTGTCGGCAGCGGTTACGAAGGCAAAAGCACGGTGGCCCGATAAACGGTCCATGACCGACCTCCGCCTGAGAAGACACGCCAATCGGGCGCGGCCGCCGGCTCCGCAGCGCTACACCGATTGAACACAAGGAGCGATCGGACCGCCCGCTTCGGCCTCACGCCCTCGACACGATCCGACCACGCATGGAGTGCTGCACGGCGTGTCATGCAAGTTGCATCAATTTTCACGCCTTCCTAGCCTGTACCATGTCATCGGCGCAGCTCGGCCATTGTCGGGAATCGCCTTTGGTGGGAAACTCCCTCTGTCAGCATGGGAGGTCGAAATGCCCAATAGTTTCAAGACCGGAGACGTCGTCAGGCTGAAATCCGGAGGCCCGGAAATGACCGTCAGCGATGGTGCGGCCTCCGGCATGTATCTGTGCCACTGGTTCAACCGCGAAGGCGACGTCTGGACCCCGCAGCATGCCGGCTTCAAGCCGGACCAGCTGGTGGTGGTCGACAACCAGAGATAGTCGTCGCTTCTGTTCGGAAGCGGTCCGGCGCGGCCGGATCCGATGGATTTGCTGTCCTGTCCAAAAGGACCGACGGATTTCGCTCGTCGCCGCGTTTAACGGCTGAAGCGTGGCCGCCAATGGCCGCGTCAACCGGAGACGAGAGCATGATCCGCGCCACTATAATCGTCGTTGCCCTTGGTTTGCAGACCGCGGCCGCGGTCGCCCAGACGACGACGCCGCCTACCCCTGCCCCCGCGCCGGCCCAGACGCCGGGCACTTCAGCTACGGCCAAGTCCGGCCTGACGCTGGAGAAGTTCGAAGCGCGCAGGGAAAAGGCGTTCATGCGGGCGGATACGGACAATGACGGCAAGGTCAGCCTCGCCGAGTGGACCGCTTTCCAGACCGCGCGCAAGGCCAAGGGCGACCCGGCCAAGTCCTTCGCGCGCATGGATACCAACAAGGACGGCTTCGTCGACAGGGGCGAGCTCGACGCCTTCCTCGCCAAGCGCTTCGCCAAGCTCGACAAGAATGGCGACGGCGTGCTCGACGCCGACGAGAGGCCCGGCCACAAAACCGCTCCCAATCAGGAGCAATGACCGAGAGGTTATGGCGCACAATGACAGTCTCGAGCGCCCCGTTTGATGGGCGCCGATCCGGACGAAGAACTGGTACGGCGCATCGGCGCCGGCGACCCCGCCGCCGTGCAGACGATGGTGGCGCGCAAGCTGCCGCGCATCCTTGCCCTGGCCGCGCGCATGCTCGGCGATGCCGCGGAGGCCGAGGACGTCGCCCAGGAGACCTTCGTGCGCATCTGGCGCCACGCCTCGGGCTGGCGCCAGGGACAGGCGCGTTTCGACACCTGGATCCACCGGGTCGCGCTCAACGTTTGCTACGACCGGCTGCGGCGCCGGCGCGAATGGACGACGGACGAACTGCCGGAGGTCGCCGATGAAGCGCTGCTTCCCGATGCAACGCCAGGCGACGAAGAGCGCAGGGTCAACCAGGCGCTGCAGCGCATCGCGCCGCGCCAGCGCGAGGCGATCGTGCTGGTCTATTATCAGGAGCTGTCCAACATCGAGGCCGCCGGCGCCATGCAGATCAGCGTCGATGCGCTGGAAAGCCTGCTCGCGCGGGGTCGTCGCTCCTTGCAGGCCATGCTCGTCCGAGGCGATGGCGATGACTGAGGCCGCGCAGGAGTCGCCGGCTTTGCGGACAAGAACGTGGGGGGCCACGTCAAACCGGCGGAAGGGGGAAAGAAATGGCTGAGAACCCGTTTGAAGGACCGATGGATGCCGAGCGCTTTGCCGCGCTGGCGGATGCCTATGGCGGCGCATTGCATCGCTGGCCGGCTGCCGAGCAGGCCGCCGCGATACTGTTTGCCGAGACCGACGAGGGCCGCGCTATCCTGGCGCACGCCAGCAGGCTCGACACCATGCTTGACCGGCATCGGGTCAAAGCACCCAGCCCGACACTTTATGGCGCGATTGTCTCCGGGGCCGTTACCTCGGTCAGGCAAAAGCGGCGGCGGCGGTTCTGGTGGCTGGGCTTCGGGCTTGCAGGTGTCGGCCTGGCCGGCGCCGTGGCAGGGCTGGCGCTGATCACCGTGGTCACGCCGGACCCTGCCGCGGACCACTATGTGATGGACGCCAATGCGACGTCGTTCGGCGATGCCGGCCCCGACGCCGACCAGGTCGAGGAGGATCTATGAACCCCCGTCTCGTAGCGGCATCCCTGGTGCTGAATGTCTTTCTGATCGGAGCGTTGGCCGGCGGAGCCGGCTGGCTGATCGGCAAATCCAATCCCGGCCTTTCGCTGGAATCGGCGGGTGGTCGACTGCCTGCGGCCGACCGCAAGATCTTCCGCCAGGCGCTGCGCGAGGTGCGCCGCCAATCCCGTGACGTGATCCTCGATGGACAGGCCGCGCGGCGGGAGGCTGCCAACCTCCTGCAGCAACCGACCCTCGACACGAACGCGCTTGCGGCCGCCCTGGCCCGTGCGCGCAATGCCGACGTCACCGTGCGCACCCGGCTGGAGCAAAGCATAATCGAGTTCGCCGCGTCGGGTTCACCGCAAGATCGCCAGCTGCTAGCCGACGCCTTGCTTCGGCGTGCCGGCAAGCAGCCGCCCGCAAAAAAAACGCCGTGAGAGGCGACGGAAAGCGCGGCCACGCCCGTTCAAGGGAAGCAGGGACAAGCCTGTGACCGCCTCTGGCGGCGGGCAGGTTCTCTTAAACGTCAAGCTTTCGGGAGTATCCCATGAACAGTCTGATGAAATATTCGATCGCGGCCGCGCTCGCCATCGGCGGGACGGCCGCCGCAAGCGCCGCCTCGGCGATGCCCATCGCACCGGTCGCGCCGGCGCCCGCGCTCGTCGAGCATGTCGCCTGGGGTTGCGGCCCTGGTTGGCATCCCAACTACTGGGGCCGCTGCGTGCCCAACCGTCGCGTGATCTATCCTGGCTATTACTACTGGGGTGGACCGCGCGTCTATATCGGCCCGGCCTGGCATCCGTACCACCACTGGCACCACTGGCGCCGCTGGTAAGAACCGCCTCGCGATGCCTGTGCTGCGGCCGGCATCAATGAGGCATCCGATGACCGGAGCAATTCCGGTCGACGCGGCGAGCGCCGACCGGTGAGATGGAGGCTTGATTGGCCTTAACCGCTTCAAATGCAACGCCGCCGGACCCTGTCCTGGTCGCGCTCAACCGCTTCGGCCTGGGCGCAAGACCCGGCGACGAGCGCGGCAAGATCGCCGCCGACCCGCGCGGTTACCTCAAGGCCGAGCTCAAGCAGCAGGACATCGCGCTCATTTCTCCGGACGATCCGAGGAATGCCGGGCTGCTGGACAGCACCGCTTCGATCCAGGCCAGCATGACCGCGGCAGCGGAACGCAAGGCGGCAAGGAATCTGAAGACGGCACCCACCATCCCGCCGACCGCCGTTGAAGAGCCGGGCGGCTCAGGCGGGACAGGCAGCAAGCCGGCCGTGCCGCGGGTGGAGGCCGATATCTATCGCGGCGAAGCACAAGCCCGCTTCGACAAGGCGCTCAATGCCGATGCCGGTCTGGTCGAGCGGCTGGTCGGCTTTTGGTCGAACCATTTCTGCGTCTCCGCCGCCAAGGCGCCGGTCGTGCGGGCAAGCGCCGGCGCCTTCGAGCGCGAGGCGATCCGCCCCTTCGCGCTCGGACGCTTCGCCGACATGCTGCTGGCGGTCGAGCATCATCCCGCGATGCTTTTCTATCTCGACAACCAGCAGTCGATCGGCCCGGACTCCCGCGCCGGCAAGCGGCGCGGTCGCGGCCTCAACGAAAACCTCGCCCGCGAGATACTGGAATTGCACACGCTGGGCGTCGGCAGCGGCTACAGCCAGGCCGACGTCACCAGCTTCGCCGGCATGCTGACCGGCTGGACAATGGCAGGCCGCAACGGGCGGCTCGGGGAACCGGGCGCGTTCGTCTTCAACGCCAACACCCACCAACCGGGCGAAGCGACGCTGCTTGGCAAAACCTATCCAGGCGGCGGCATGGGCCAGGCCGAAGCGGCGCTCAACGACATTGCCCGCCACCCGGCCACCGCGCGGCACATCGCCACCAAGCTCGCCCGTCATTTCATCTCGGACGATCCGCCACCGGCAGCGATCGCTCGCCTGGCCGCCGTCTTCACGAAGACCGATGGCGATCTGCTGGCGATGGCCGTGGCGCTTATCGACATGCCGGAAGCCTGGTCGACGCCGCTGGCGAAGCTTCGTTCTCCACTGGACTATGTCGTGGCGCTGCGGCGCGCGATCGGTTCCACCGGAGGCAACGAACCACAAAGGTCGCTCCGCTGGCTGAGGGCGCTTGGCGAACCGCTCTGGCAGCCGCCCGGGCCGAACGGCTTCTCCGATCAGACGGATGCATGGACCTCCCCCGAGGGCCTCAAGACCCGGCTGGATATCGCCTGGCAGGCAGCCCGGCAGGCGCAAGACATCGGCAACCCCGACGAGATGCTGGCGTCGCTGATCGGCACGTCCGTGTCGGCCGAGACACGCCAGGCGATTTCGCGCGCGGAGTCCAGGCAGCAGGGCCTGGCGCTGCTGTTGATGGCGCCAGAGTTCCAGCGCCGGTGAGTTAACGGGAGATGCGGTCATGAGCCTTCTTTGCGAAACCCCGAACCTGTCCCGCCGCGCGGTGCTGATGAGCGGCGGCGCGCTGTTTGCCTGGGCCTATCTGCCGCGATTCGCGCGGGCCGCCGGCAATCGCGATCCGCGCCTGATCGTCATCGTGCTGCGCGGCGCGCTGGACGGGCTGTCGACGGTCGGGCCGGTCGGCGACCCGGAATATGCCGGCCTGCATGGCGACATCGCGCTTTCGCTCTCAGGCGCCAACCCGGCATTGCCGCTCGACGGTTTCTTCGCCGTCAATCCGGCGATGCCGGTCTTCGCGCGCCTGTTCAGGGCGGGCCAGGCAACGGTGGTGCACGCGGCCGCGACCGGCTACCGCGACCGCTCGCATTTCGACGGACAGGACGTGCTGGAGAGTGGCCTGCCCGGCCCCGGCAACGCAACCACCGGCTGGCTCAACCGGGCGCTGGCCAGCCTGCCGGCCGGCGACAGGATCGCCAAGGCCGGCGGCCTCGCGGTCGGACCATCGACGCCGCTGGTGATCCGCGGCGCCGCGCCGGTGCTCGGCTGGGCCCCGCAAGCCCTGCCGACGCCCGGCGATGCCTTGGTCGAGCGTGTGCTCGACCTCTACGATCATCGCGACCCGGTGCTGGCGGCGGCGCTGCGGAAAGGCCTCGACGCCGACCGGATGGCAATGGGAGACGTGCTTGATGGCAAGACGATGAAACCGAAAGGCGGCCTCGACAATGCCGCCGGCATGCGGCAGTCGGCGCAAGGCGCGGCGAGGCTGATGGCGGCCGACGACGGGCCGCGCATCGCGGCGCTTGCCTTCGACGGCTGGGACACGCATGTCAACGAAGGCGGCGCCACCGGACGGCTGGCCAATCTCCTCGGCGGCCTCGACGGCGCCTTCGAGGAATTCGAGAAAGGGCTCGGCTCGCGCTGGAAAGACACGACGGTCGTCGCTATCACCGAATTCGGCCGCACGGCGCGCATCAACGGCACGGTCGGCACAGACCACGGCACCGGCACCGTGGTGCTGCTGGCCGGCGGCGCGATCAAAGGCGGCCGCGTCATCGCCGACTGGCCCGGACTGAAGCCGGCCCAACTTTACGAACAGCGTGATCTGGCACCGACCAGTGATGTGCGGGCGGTGCTGAAGGGGCTGCTGGCTGATCAGTTCGGGCTCTCCGCCGCATTGCTCGGCGACAAGGTCTTTCCGGAATCGGCCGCGCTGAAGCCGATGCGCGATCTCATCGCATAGGTGAAAGAGCGCCCGCGCCGTTTCCGGGGCGGGCGCTCTCTTCGCTCTCGGAAGCGATCATCAGCTCCAGAAACCGTGATGCCAGCGGCCGTGATACCAGAAGCCGGGGTGCCAATGGCGCAGATGCATCGGGCGGATGATCACCCGGCCGTTCGGCACGCATCTTCCCCAATGGTTCATGTGCCAGCCGGGGCCGCAGCGCCAGCCGATGGTCTCGACCGGCAGCGGCGAGGCGCTCGGCTTGGCCATCGGCATGGCCTCCGAGCCTGCGCCGGACAACATCAATGTGCCGGCAGCCAAAGCGATGGGCAGAAAGTTTTTGGTGAACATGCGCTGTCTCCGTCATTCATCCCTACCGCCGTTGAACGGAAGACACGCGCAAATCCGTCGGGCGAGACCGATCACATTCTCGTTGGATCCGTTCGACGTTTCCGGCACTTGGTGATTGGGTACTCAGTGCCTGACGGCTTGCCTTCAAAAGCCGCGCCGTTGCAATGGCCAGCCCAGGCCGCCCGACATCAAATTGATCCATATCAACGAGCAAGGGGGCGTCCCGCATTAGGGTTGACGACTGGCGAGAAAGGACTGACGGATTGTTAAGGCCGAAAGCCAGCTGAAAACAGGAGATCATAGCGATGATGATCCGCACGCTCTCTACCTTGGAATGCACGAAATTGCTGGCGGCGAACCGCACCGGCCATCTGGCATGCGTGAAGGACGGACGACCTTACGTCGTATGCTTCAACTACGCTTACGCCGACAGTCATCTCTATGCATTCTCGCTTGAGGGCAAGAAGATCGATTGGATGCGGGCCAATCCCCTGGTGTGCGCCCAGGTCGATGAACACACCCAGGGCCGTGGATGGAGAAGTGTGATCGTCGACGGCCGCTATGAGGAACTGCCGGACCGGGTCGGCCATAAGGTTCAGCGCGACCATGCCTGGTCGGTGCTAAGCAAGCATACCGACTGGTGGGAGCCCGGCGCGCTCAAGCCTGTCACGCCTCCGACATCAGATAGCATCCCGCACGTCTTTTTCCGGATCGTCGTCGAGCAGGTCTCGGGACGGGAAGCGACCGAGTAGGCCGCGCCGCCAGCTCGACGCCTATCAGGTCGGGCTTTCGCCCAGCGTCGCCACCGTCTTCAGCGCGCCGTCAAGCATGTCGCCCTTCTCGTCCTTCAGCGCCGCCTCGCGCAGGCGGCGGATCCAATCGGCTGCGTCTTCACGGCTCTTGAGCATGGGCAGCGCCGACAGCACACGGTCGAATTTCGACTGGGCGCGGGCATGGGTGTCGCTGTAGCCTTTGATCAGCCTGCGGCAGTTCAGGATTTCGGTGGCAAGCGCATAGTCCCCGCGCGCATAGCCGAGCGCCAGGCTGTACCAGCGCTCAAGATGCCCGGCCTCGACCTTGTGGCGCAACAGGCGGCGGCGCCAGCGGCGAAGGCCGCCTATACACCATAGCATGGCGAAGCCGGTGAAGCTGTCGGTGCGGATGCGGCGCCCACGATTGATGCGGCGGTCGAGGAAGGCGGCGAGGTTCGGGCGGCTCTCGATGTAGCTGCCAAGTCCTGACGGCAGCGTGCCGCAAAACTCCTCGATGCGCGGATGGAAGTACTCGGTGACCTGCAGGACGGAGCCTTCCTTGACGCCGACCTCCTTGCGCACCCGCCGGTCGCGGGTCGAACGCGTCTTGAGGTCGGCGACGCGGATCATGTCGTCATAGCACATGGCGTTGGCGAGATGTTTCGCCGCCGCGATCGACAGCGCATAGCCGCGCGCCGCATCATCCACCGCAATCGCTCTGTCCAGCCGGTCGAGATATTCGCGGCCATAGGCGATGTCCTGATAGTCCACTACCTTCCTCAGGCCGCGTCCGGCCATGTCGCGCAGCGGTTCCGGCAGCCGCGCGACGCGGGCGGCGAGTTCCTGCCAGCCCTTCACCAGTGTTTCCGGTCCGCTGACCTTCGCAGTTGACGTGGCTTCCCGCGCGGCAGGTTTCGCAACTGCCTTCTCGTTCGCCGGAGCGGCCGCGATGCCGCGCGCGCGATCATAAGCAGCGCCGAAGGCGGCGAGACTGGCTTTCACGCCGCGACCGCCGGCGCCGATCGACTGTTCGTAGCTTTCCCGCGTGAACGGCAGCGCGTCCGAACCTGCCAGCGCGCCGAGCAGGCTGGCCGAGATCATCGTGCCGTTCTCGGCGGCGATCTTCTCCATGTCGAAGGCGATGAAGCGCTTCGCGGCAACCTCAGCCGTTGCATGCACCTTGCCCGACGAGGCGCGGCCATCCCCCGGCTCGATCTTTTCCGAGACGGCGGCGATGCGGTGCGAGGACGCGATCAGCGTCGTGCGCTCGGGCGTGACGAAACCGCGGATGATGGCGCGGCCAGCTTCCATAAGCTCGGCGGCGATCAGGATGTCGACGTCGCCCTGCGAGGGCGACAGCGCGAAGACCGGCAGCCGGCCGGTGTCGCGGGCCATCTCTATGTAATAGATCGTCGCGCCCGTGCGTTGGGCGACGCCGGCCACCGACGTTGACTGCGCGATGTAGCCGTTGCGCTCGGCGACGTCGGTGATCCAGTCGGCCAGCACGCCGCCGCCCTGGCCGCCGACTGCGAGCACGGCAAGCTTTATCACGCGCTCATCATCATTGGCGCCCGCTTTCGGGTGCAAGGGTGGGGCCTGGTCAAGCATCGGCGAACATCAGGCGGCGGCTCTCGCGACGGCGCTGCAACAAGCCGATGACGGCGCGGCGCGCGCTTTCCAGGAAACGGTCCCAGCGGCCGGGATTGTGGACGACGTCCGCCCGGTAGAAGGACGGACAAAGCACGGCGGCATCCGCCACCTCGCCGCAATTGCCGCAGCCGACACAGTTCTGGTCGATCGCGGCGACAGGATCGTCGCGCAGCGGATCGTCGAGCGACTTGACCGACAGCGACGGGCAGCCGGAAAGCCGCATGCAGGCATGGTCGCCGGTGCAGATATCCTCGTCGACGCCGAATTTCGGCTTCACCACGCGCTCGCCGCCCTTGATCGCCTTGTCGACCTGCGGCTTCTCGCGGCGCTGGCGGTTCAGCATGCATTCGGACGAGGCGACGATGACCTTCGGCCCCTTCTCCTCGGTCGTCAACGCGTCGCGCAATGCGGCTCGCATCTTGCCGACATCATAAGTGCGGTCGATGTGGCGCAGCCATTTGACGCCCATGCCCTTCACCGCTTCGTCGATCGGATGTTTTGTGGACTTGGTGCGGTTGTTGGCGCGCGACGACAGGATGTCCTGGCCGCCGGTGGCGGCCGAGTAGAAATTGTCGACGATGACGATGACGCCGTCATTCTTGTTGAAGACGGCGTTGCCGATCGAGGAGGTCAGGCCGTTATGCCAGAAGCCGCCATCGCCGACGAAGGAGATCGAGCGGCGTTTTGCTTCCGGCGAATTGAAGGCGGAAGCCGAGGCTGGCCCCAGCCCGTAGCCCATGGTGGTTGCGCCCAGCTCAAAGGGCGGCATGATCGAAAACAGATGGCAGCCGATATCGGAGGCGATGTGGTGCTTGCCGAACTCCTCCTCGACCAGCTTGGTCGCGGCGAAGATCGGTCGCTCCGGGCAGCCGACACAAAAGCCCGGCGGACGTCCGGGAACGACATTGATGAGGTCGGCCGTATCGACGCCCTCGCCAAGCTTGTTCGGGGCGCGGACCTCGCCGGGCAGCAGATGCGGAGCGTTGGCGCGGAGGAAGGAGCCGATGCCGTCGAGCATGACCTGGCCGGTGTATTCGCCGGCCATCGGCAGATGTTCCTTGCCGACCAGCTTGGTGCCGCGGCCTGCCTTGTGCAGCATCGCGGCAAAGGCCTGTTCGATGTAGTTGGGCTGGCCTTCCTCGACGACCAGCACCGCCTGCTTGCCTTCGCAAAAGGACAGGAACTCGTCGTCGACCAGCGGATAGACGGCATTGAGCACATAAAGCGGCACGTCGGTGTCGCCATAGGTGTCGGCAAGGCCAAGCCGCTGCAGCGCCCGGATGACGGAATTATACATGCCGCCCTGCATGACAATGCCGACGGAGCCGTGATCCGGCCCGAACATCTCGTTGATCTTGCGGCTCTTGATGAAATCCACCGCCGCCGGCCAGCGCTTGGCGACCTTCTCCTTCTCATGCAGGAAGGAAGCGGGCGGAAGCACGATGCGGCCGGTGTCGCGGCGCGGCGCCGAGAGAGCGTCGGCAACCGACATAGGCGGGCGCTTGTTGTCCTTGGCGATGAAGTGGCCGTGGACGTGGCAGCAGCGGATGCGCACCTGCAGCATCACCGGCGTGTTCGAGACTTCAGACAGCTCGAAGCCATCCTCCACCGCCTTGACGATCGAGGGCAGGTTCGGGCGCGGGTCGAGCAGCCAGACCTGGCTCTTCATGGCGAAGGCGTGGCTGCGCTCCTGCATGATGGAAGAGCCCTCGCCATAATCCTCGCCGACGATGATCAGCGCGCCGCCGGTGACGCCACCCGACGCCAGATTGGCTAGAGCATCCGAAGCAACGTTGGTGCCGACGGTCGACTTGAAGGTGGCCGCGCCCCGGATGGGATAGTGCACCGAAGCGGCAAGCATGGCGGTGGCGGTCGCCTCTGAAGCGCTCGCCTCGAAATGCACGCCGAGTTCGCCCAGAATGTCCTGCGCGTCGGCAAGCACGTCCATGAGATGGCTGATCGGCGCGCCCTGGTAGCCGCCGACATAGCCGACGCCGCATTGAAGCAGCGCCTTGGTGATGGCGAGGATGCCCTCGCCGGCGAACTCCTCGCCGTCCCCTAGCCTCAGCTTTTCGACTTCCTTGGCAAAAGACCGTTCGGCCATCTCTGCCTCCTTCCGTTGCCGCCAAGCGGCGGCGCGTACATCTAAAGTCTTTGTTTATGCATGTCGTTTCCCCAAAACCGGGATGCACTTTTGGGCGACATGCACTAGATCTCGTGCTTGCGGATATTGTTCAGCATTTTCTGCAGCGTCGCGATGAGCGCCGCGTATTCGGCGTCGTCGACACCGTCGAACATCGCCTCGAAAGCGTCATGCATGGCCGGCCAGGCGCGGGTGAAGAGCGCGCGTCCGTCATCGGTGAGGAACACATGGCGGAAGCGGCTGTCGGTGACGCCCTGCTCTCGCCGCACGAGGCCTTGGCCTTCAAGCGTGTCGAGCGTGCGGCTCAAGGTCGACTGCTCGATCACCGTATAGACCGAGAGATCGTTGACGGTGACGCCGTCGGTGACCGAGAGCACGGCCAGCGTGCGCACCTGCGGAATTGTCAGGCCCTGCTTGCGGAAGTCGTCGCGCAAGGTGGCGTTGTAGCGGCCCATGATCCGGTTCATCAGATAGGGCGCGAATTGCTGCAGGCCGATCTGGCCGAGGGTCGAGATGCGCTGGCGCTTTTCCGCGAGCTTCTGTTCCATCAGAGCCGCCCCGCCAAAAGGAAGCCTGAGCCGCCGCCGAGGCCCGCGCCCGGATGGGTCGAGGCGCCGATATGATAGAGGCCCTTGATGCCGGTCTCGTGGTTGCGGCTCGCCTTGAACGGCCGCCACAGGAAGGACTGGTCAACGGTGGACGAGCCGCCATAGGGATCGCCTCCGACCAGATTGACGTTCATCGCTTCCAGATCGGCAGGCGAATAGGCGCGGCGCGCGATCACGGTCCCGCGGAAACCATCGATGTGATGGCCAAGGATCTCCTCGACGCGGTCGGCATAGGCTTCGCGCAACGCATCGGTCCAGCGGCCGTCGGCGGGCGCTTCGAGCTTGCCCGCGGCATCGCCTTTGATGTGGCGCGGCGCCTCGGGCAGTTGCAGCCAGAGGATCGCCTTGCCCTCGGGGCAGCGCGACGGGTCGAGCGCATGCGGCTGGCCGACGCAGACCGTCGGCACCTCGGGCAGCAGGCCGCGCACCGCCTCGTTGCAGGCTTTCGACACGCCATCGAGCCCCGGCGTCAGATGCAGCAGCGCCACCTTGTCGAGGCCCTCGCCGCGCCAGGCCGGCGGCTTGTCCAGCGCATAATGGATCTGGAAGTTGCCCTTGCCGTAGCGATAAACGCGCGTCGCCTCGACATCGCGCTGTGGGGCATCGTTGCCGAGCAGACGGCCATAAAGTTGCGTCGGCGTTACCGAGCAGATGACGCTCTTGGCGGCGCTCAAGGTCTCGCCGGAGGCGAGCCGCACGCCGGAGGCGCGGCCGCCGCTCCGGACGATCGAGGCGACGTCGGCGTTGACGCGGATCTCGCCGCCACGTTCCTTGATCAGCGCCTCGAAGGCGGCAAGCAGGTTCCTGGCGCCGCCCTTGACGATCGGCGCGCCGGCCGCCTCCAGCGCGAAGGCGATGACCTTGGCGATCTGGCCGGAGAAGGCATCTTCCGGTCCAAGCCCGGCGTGCAGCACCCAGGGCGCCCAGAGCGCGCGGACGACATCGGATGTGTAAGTCGTTTCCAGCCAGCCGCGCGCGGGCACCAGCGCCTCGCCCATGAAGGCTGCAAGTTCGCGCGGGCCGCGCCGCCAGGCCTCGCCGGCGACAAGCTTCGTCGTCGGATAGGACCAGAGCGCGCCGCCAAGCAGGCCGAAGAGCAGCCCCGCATCGCGCTCGATACCGCCGACATCGCCGCCATGGCGGTCGCCGTCGCCGGAAGCGATCCGGTTCAGCGCCGCGATGTTTGCGGCGCGGTCGGTGGTGACGACGGCATTGCGGCCGTCGGGCGTGAGCACGCCTGTCGGCGTGGCGGTGTGGCAAAATTCCAGCCCGTGCCGCGCAAGGTCCTTGCCGAGCGCGGCAAAGGCCGGCGACGTGATGAACAGCACGAAGGTCGTTGCCATCACGTCATGGACGAAGCCCGGCGCCGTGATCTCCTCGGTGCGCATGCAGCCGCCGATGCGGTCGTTGCGCTCGAGCACAAGCACCCTGGCACCCTTGGCGCCAAGCATCGCCGCGCAGACCAGGGCGTTGATGCCGCTGCCGACGATGATGTGATCGGGGGCGGTCACCGTCGTGGCCTTGGCTTTAACCCCGAGGCACCAGCGCCAGAGCGCGGATCGGGCTGCCGGTGCCGTGTTCGATCTTGAGGGGAGCGGCGATCAGGATCGCGCCTTTCGGCGGCAGCTGGTCGAGATTGCACAGGCTGGCGAGGCCGTAGCGGTTGGCCTTGTGCATCAGCGTGTGGGCCGGGAACGGCGGCTCCATGCCGCCGGCCTTGCCGGCGTCGGTGCCGATCGTCTCCGAGCCCCAGCCCTTGATATCCTTGCTGATAAGGAACTGGATGGCTTCCGCCGTCGGGCCGGGCGTGTGCGGGCCGGTCTCGTTGGCGTTGAGGAACTCGGCTTCCGAGCCGTTGCGCTTGTACCAGTCGGTGCGCATCACCACCCATTCGCCCGGATTGATGGCGCCATGCTTGGCCTCCCAGGCCTTGATATGGTCGACGGTGAGCAGGAAATCGTGGTCGGCGGCAGCTTCCTTCGAGCAGTCGATGACGTTGACCGGGCCGACGAAATTCTGTGCGGGGATGGTGTCGGTGGCGCCGTCCGGATAATCCTTGCCGGTGATCCAATGCTGCGGCGCGTCGAAATGCGTGCCCGAATGCTCGCCGAGCTTCAGCCAGTTCCAGGCCCACCACGGGCCGTTCTTGTCGTATTTGGAGATCGAGTGGATCTCGACCTTCGGTGTGTCGACGGCAAGCTCCGGCGGCAGCTTGATCAAGGGCGTGTCGGGCCCGAGCGGGGCCGACAGGTCGACCACCTTGATGGCGCCCGAGAGCAGCTGGCCGGCGACCTCGCCGAGGAGTTTCTGCGTGTCCATGGTCTTTCGTTCCCTCTTGTCGGTGATCATCAAGGCTCGTTGCGGCCCTTAATATACCTACTAGACGAAAACATATGCATCTGCAATTATCTTTAAGCATAAAGCATTTTGGGGCGAGGCGTGAGCGAGTTCGACGCCATCTTTGTCGGGGCGGGCCACAATAGTCTGGCATGCGCCGCGCATCTGGCGCTCAAAGGCTGGAAAATAGCGGCTTTCGAGCGCAGCGAGGCAATCGGCGGCGCGGTGCGGACCGCCGAATACACGCTTCCCGGTTTCCGACACGATTTCGGCGCGATGAATTTGAGCCTCTTCGCCGGCTCGGCCTTCCACCGGAAATATGCAAATGAATTGAAAATCCACGGGCTGGAATTCGCGCCCGTGGCCGATTGTTTCGCCAGCGCCTTTCCCGACCGGAAATGGTTCGGCGTCAGCAACGACCTCGAAAAGACGGCGTCGCGGCTGGCCGCCTTCTCGGTGGCTGACGACGCCGCATGGCGCCGCCTGGTCGACGCCTTTCCAGGCGAGGCCGAGCATCTGTTCCGCCTGCTGGGCTCGCCGATGGGCGCTAGGGCGCTGGCCGGCACGGGCTGGAACCTGTGGCGCAAGAAGGGCCTGGCCGGCGCCCTCGATACGGCCCGGTTGCTGCTGTCGTCGCCGCGCGCGTGGCTGGAGGAGAATTTCGAGACGCCGCATGTGCGCACGACGCTCGCGGCCTGGGGCATGCATCTCGACTTCGCGCCCGACATCGCCGGGGGTGCTGTGTTCCCCTACCTGGAATCGATGGCCAACCAGAGTTTCGGCATGGTGCTGGGCAAAGGCGGCGCCGACACCATCGTCCGGGCGCTGGCCGGCATGGTGAAAGCGGCCGGCGGCAAGATCACCACCAACGCGGAAATCGCCGAGATCATGGTTTCCGGCGGCAAGGCAACCGGGGTTAGGCTTGCCTCCGGCGAAACTCATCTCGCGAAAAAGGCTGTCATTGCCGGTGTCGCGCCGAAAGCGCTGCCGGGCAAGCTGCTGCCCAACGGCTCGGGCGACGCCGGCTTCGACACGGCGATGAAGACGTTCCGCCACGCGCCGGGCACGATGATGATCCATCTGGCGATGGACGACCTGCCGGACTGGAGCGCCGGCGCGGAGCTTCGCCAGTTCGCCTATGTGCATCTGGCGCCGTCGCTCGACGCCATGTCGCGCGTCTACCAGCAAGCGATCGCCGGCCTGCTACCCGACCAGCCGGTGCTCGTGGTCGGCCAGCCGACGGCCGTCGACCCTTCGCGCGCGCCGCAAGGCAAGCATGTGCTGTGGGTGCAGGTGCGCATGCTGCCGGCGGAGATCCTCGGCGACGCGGCCGGCACAATCGCACCCGCCCACTGGAATGCGATCAAGGACGCATATGCCGAGCGCGTGCTAGACATTATCGAGAGCTACGCGCCGGGCCTGCGCAAGAAGATCCTCGGCCGAGCCGTGTTCTCGCCACTCGACCTCGAGCGCGAGAACCCGAACCTCGTCGGCGGCGACCAGATCTGCGGCAGCCATCATCTGGCGCAGAACTTCCTCTTCCGTCCGGCGCGCGGTTTCGCGCGCTGGAACACGCCGGTCGCCAACCTCTACCTGACGGGCGCCGCGACATGGCCCGGCGCAGGGACGGGCGCGGGCTCCGGCTTCATGCTCGCCCAGCAGCTGGGAGGGAACTAGAGCATGATCCCGAAAAGCGGGAACCGGTTTTCGGAGAGAGATCATGCTTCGACAAAGAGATAGAGTTCCGGGATGGACAAGGCGCGGTTGCCCACCACCGAACGAAAACGCCGCGCGGACAAATGACAACCAACAAGGGGAACGACCATGACCATCAACAGACGTGACTTGCTTGGCTATGGCGCGGCGGCGATCGGCGCGGCAACGCTTGGACTGCCGAGGGCGGCAAAGGCCGCGGACGAACTCACCATCGCCTACAACGTCAACCTGCCCTCATGGGATCCGACAACCGGGCCGTCGGCCGTCAACCCGACCATCCAGGGCCTCTATCAGTCGGTGTTCGACCAGATCATCGGGCAGAAGCCGGACCTTTCCTTCACGCCTGGACTGCTCACCGAATGGGGCTGGAACGACGATCGCACCAAGGTGACGATGACGGTGCGCGACGGCGTGAAATGGCATGACGGTTCGCCGTTCACCGCGGAAGACGTGGTGTGGTCGCTGCAGCGCGCCGGCGACGAGAAGACCGGCAACCCGATCCAGTTCGTCTGGAAGAACGTCAACAATTTCAAGATCGACGGCAACAAGATCACCGGCGACGTCGTGCAGTTCGACCCTGTCTATTTCAAGTGGATGTCTTTCCTGACCGGCTACATCCTGCCGAAGGCCTATTACGAGAAGGTCGGCGCCGAAGGCTTCGAAAAGGCGCCGATCGGCACCGGGCCGTATATGGTCGACAAGTTCGAGCGCAATGCCTTCCTGCGGCTGAAGGCCAATCCGCATTACTGGGGCACGAAACCCGCTTTTGAGAATGTGACGATCAAGTTCGTCACCGACGCGGCGAGCCGCGTCGCCGAGATCGAATCCGGCTCCTCGCAGGTGACGCTCGAAATCCCCTACGAGGAATATGACCGCCTCATCAAGAAGAGCGGGCTGGCCGGCTCGATCAAGAACGTCTCCGACATCGGCATGATCTTCTTCAACAACAAGGACGCCATGCTCGACAAGAATGTCCGGCAGGCGGCCGTCATGGCGGTGGACAAGGAACTCCTGGTCAAGCGCCTGCTGCGCGGCTACGGCCTGCCGATCGCGACGCTGGAGACGCCGGAATATGCGGCCTTCGATCCGTCGATCAAGGTCGAGCACAATCCGGACAAGGCCAAGGAACTGCTGGCTGCTTCCGGCTATTCGACCAAGAAGCCCGCCAAGTTCACCATCCAGACGACCAAGGGTTTCAAGCCCAAGGACTACGAGATGGTGCAGGCGATCGTCGGCATGTGGCGCAAGGTCGGCATCGAGGCCGAGATCGAGGTCTACGAAATCGCCAAGCACTACGAGCTGCGCGCCGCACACAAGCTGGCGCCGGCCGCCTTCTACAACTGGGGCAATTCCATTGGCGACCCGACCACCTCGACGGGCTTCGCCATGTTCGGACCGTCGCCGCACTCGTCCTGGAAGACGGACGATCTCGACGCCAAGATCGGTCCGCTTTGGGGCGAGAAGGACGAGGCCAAGCGCATCGCCGGCTGGAAGGCGGTCGACAAATACATCGCCGAGCAGGCCTATGTGCTGCCGCTGATCCAGTACGCGCAGCCGATCGTGCACTCGAAGAAGGTCAATGTCGTACAGCATATTTCCGGCGCGCTGCTGCCGGCGCTGATGACCCCGGCGGCCTGATAGCCGGATTGCCCGCGCGCCGCCCGCAAGACGGCGCGCATTCTCATCCGGACATATCGGCGCATGGTGCTGCAGAGATTCCTCGTTCGTCTGTTGACGATGCTGGTGACGCTGTTTGGCGTCGCCATCGTCGTCTTCGTCGTCATCCGCGTGGCGCCCGGCGACCCGATCGCCATGATGTTGCCGCCCGGCGCCAGCGATGACGACATTGCGCGGCTGCGCGCGCTCTACGGGCTCGACAAGGGAATCGTGCAGCAATTCTTCATCTGGCTCGGCGGCGTGCTGCACGGCGATTTCGGCACATCGATCTCCCTGCGTCAGGACGTGCTCGGCCTGGTCTTCAACCGGCTGCCGGCGACGCTGGAGCTTGCAACCGTAGCATTGCTGATGGCGATCGCGATCGGCGCGACTGCCGCGATCCTCGGCGCTCGCTCGCGCGGCACGGCGGTCGAAGCCGGCATCGACATTGCCAGCGGCGCGACGCTCTCCATCCCCGATTTCCTGTGGGGTCTTGTGCTGATCCTTCTGTTCGGCGTGCTGGTGCCTGTCTTCGACATTTCCGGCCGGGTGTCGCCGCAGTTGGACCTGCCTTTCGTCACCCAGTTCTACCTGGTCGAGAGCATCCTCAGGCTGCGCTTCGACCTGACCTGGGATTTGCTGAAGCACATGCTGATGCCGGCCGTCGCCCTGGCACTGCCGCTGGCGGCGATCATCGCCCAATTGCTCAAACAGTCGCTGAAGGAAGTGCTGGACCTCGACTATGTCGTGCTCGCGCGGGTGAAAGGCTTTTCCGAAACCCAGGTGATCCTGCGCGAAGCCCTGAAGAACGCGGCGCTGCCGACGCTGACGCTGGTCGGCGTGCAGTTCACATTCCTCATCGGCGGCACCGTGATCGTCGAGCGGCTGTTTTCCTATGAGGGCCTCGGCAACATGGCGATCGACGCCGTCATCAACCGCGACCTGCCGCTGATCCAGGGCATCGTTCTGGTCTTCGCGCTGCTCTTCGTGCTCATCAACCTTGCCGTCGACATGATGTATGCGCTGCTCAATCCGAGGCTGCGCCATGGATGAGGCGCGCATCGCCCGACGCGGCGTGAGCCCACGGTTGTGGCTGGCCGGCGGCTGGCTTCTGCTGGCGTTTCTGGCCGCCATCTTCGCACCGTTGATCGCGCCGCAAGACCCGCTGGCGCAGGACCTGATGCTGGAGCGCCTGCCGCCCTTCTGGCTGGACGGCGCCGAACCCGGTTATTGGCTGGGCACCGACAGCCTGGGTCGTGATCTGTTGTCGCGGCTGATCTTCGGCGGCCGCATCGCCTTCATCGTCGCGTTCGCCGCCGCGACGTCGGCCTGCCTTCTCGGCTCGGCGCTGGGGCTGATCGCCGGCTATTTCGGCGGCTGGGCCGACCGCATCATCTCGCGCGTCGTCGACGTCTGGATGGCGTTCCCGCCGGTGCTGTTCGCCATCCTGCTTGTCGCGGTGCTGGGCACGGGCCTGAGCTCCGTCATTCTCGCCATCGCGATCATCGACTGGACGCGTTTCTGCCGGGTGATCCGCGCCGAGGCGATGAGCCAGGCGCGCATGGATTATGTCGAGAGCGCGCGCATTGCCGGCTATGGCCGCATCGGCATCATGCTGCGCGAAGTGCTGCCCAATGTGCTGCCGTCGGTGGTGGCGCTGCTGTCGCTCGAAATGGGCATTGCCGTGATCGTCGAAGCGATCCTGTCCTTCGTCAACCTGTCGATCTCGACCGATGATCCGACCTGGGGCAGCATCATCGCCGAGGGAAGGCTGTCGATCCATCAGGCGTGGTGGGTGCTGGTGTTCCCGCTGATCACGCTGATCCTGACAGTGCTTTCCTTCAGCCAGTTCGGCGAGGCGCTAAAGGCGCGCTTCGATCCGGTGCTGCGATGAGTGCGTGCCTCGACATCCGCCGCTTGAGCGCCGTGCTGCCCAACGGCCAGCGCGTGCTGCGCTCGGTGTCGCTCATCGTCCAGCCCGGCGAGGTGCGCGCGCTGGTCGGCGAGAGCGGCGCCGGCAAGACGATGATCGGCAAGGCGGTGCTCGGCGTACTCCCGAAAAGCGTGCGCGTCGTCGAAGGCGAGATGCTGATCGAGGGCGAGGACCTGGGCCGGCTCGATGCCAGGGCGCGGCGCAATCTGATCGGCGCGCGCACGGCGCTGATCCCGCAGGATCCGCTAACCGCGCTCAACCCGTCGCGCCGCATCGGCGCGCAGATGACCGACCGGCTGGTACGCATCCTCGGCTGGAGCGGCGAGAGGGCCGACCAGCGGATCCGGCAATTGCTCGACGAGGTACAGATCCGCGACCCGGAGCGCGTGCTGAAAAGCTATCCGCATGAGCTCTCCGGCGGCATGCGTCAGCGCGTGCTGATCGCGGCGGCCTTCGCGGCGGAGCCGAGGCTGATCGTCGCCGACGAGCCGACGACGGCGCTGGACGTGACGGTGCAGAAGCAGATCCTGCGGCTGATCGCGCAATTGCAGCGCGAGCACGGCACTGCGATCCTGTTCGTGACCCACGATCTCGGCGTCGTCGCCAAGATCAGCCAGAAAGTGTCGGTGCTCTATGCCGGCAAGGTGGTGGAAGAGGCCGAAACCGCGGCCCTCTTCGCGGCGCCGCAGCACGCCTACACGCGGGCGCTGATCGCGGCGACGCCGCGCTACACCGATCCTTACGCCTCGCTGAAGCCGGTGGACGAAAGTGTGCTCGCCGGACTGGCTACGGAGATCGCGGCGGCCGACAAGGACTGGAGGCCGGGCCATGGCTGAGCCGCTGTTTTCGGTGCGCGGGCTGAAGGTTGCGCTGCCCGACATGACGCGCAAGCCGCTGATCGGCCGCGCGCCGCTGGCCGAAATCCTCAAAGGGCTGGACTTCGACCTCCCCAAAGGATCGGTCACCGGCATCGTCGGCGAGTCCGGCTCGGGCAAGTCGACGCTCGGCCGCGCGCTGGTGCGCCTTATCGAGCCGAGCGCCGGCTCGATAAGCTTGGAGGGGCGCGACATCAGCCACCTATCGGAAGCCGAGCTGAGGCCGCTGCGCCGCGACCTGCAGATGATCTTCCAGGACCCGATGTCGTCGCTCAATCCGCGGCATACGATCTTCAACATCATCGCAGCCCCCTTGAGGCAGAACGGGCTTGGCGACAGGCTGAAGGAGCGCGTCGCGGAAGCCTTGCAGCGCGTCGGCCTGCCGCAGAGCTTCACCAGCCGTTACCGCCACGAGCTTTCCGGCGGGCAACGCCAGCGCGTGGGCATCGCGCGGGCGCTCGCGCTGTCGCCGAAATTCGTGCTGGCCGACGAGATCGTCTCCGGCCTCGACGTCTCGACGCAGGCGCAGATCCTGACGCTGCTGGAAAAGCTCGCCGCCGTGATGGGACTGACGGTCGCCTTCATCAGCCACGACCTTTCGGTGATCCGGCGGCTCTGCCAGCAGGTCATCGTCATGCGCGAAGGCAGGATCGTCGAGGCCAGCGCCACCGACGCGCTGTTCGACAACCCGAAGGAAACCTACACGCGCGACCTGCTCGCCGCCATCCCGCTGCCGGAGATCGATCCGGACTGGCTGCAGCCCAAGGCCTCGGCATGACGTGAGTTCTTAATATCCGCACGCCGACCAGCGGGCCTCGGATGTGCGCAAGAACAGTCAGCCCGCCAACGGAGGGTGACATGAAATACGCAATCCAGGCGGCGATCCTCGCGGCCTCCTTGTTCGGCGCAATGGGAGCCGCCTCGGCGGATGCGATCCCCGGCATGCGCGGTCACGACCACACCGGCATAACCGTGCCGGACATGAAGCAGGCCGTCGACTTCTTCACCAATGTCGTCGGCTGCAAGAAGGCGATGTCCTTCGGGCCATTTGCCGACGATAAGGGTACCTTCATGCAGGACCTGCTCGGTGTCGATCCCAAGGCGGTGATCCAGGAGATCACCCTGGTGCGCTGTGGCTATGGATCGAACATCGAATTGTTCAAATACACCGCGCCCGACCAGAAGGACCTGACGCCGAAGAACAGCGACATCGGCGGCTTCCACATCGCCTTCTATGTCGACGACGTCGCCGCCGCGAAGAGCTATCTCGAGGGCAAGGGCGTGAAGACCCGGATGGGACCGCTGCCGGTGAAGGAAGGCCCTGCCGCGGGCCAGACCATCCTCTATTTCCAGGCGCCGTGGGGACTGCAGCTGGAGGCGATCAGCTACCCGGATGGCATGGCCTATGAAAAGGGCGCCGAGACGGTGCTGTGGAGTCCGAAGGATCCGGCCAAATGAGTCGATAAAGATCGCGCGCGGCCATCGTTCAATTATAAAACTTTAAGCTTGAAATAATTTGTCGCGGGCGTGATACTGACAGTCGGAGCCGCTGGTCCATTCGGCGGCCCCGGAGACCTTTAAAGCGCTTCACGCAATTCCGGACGGAAGACCGCTATGCACTTTTCCTGGAATTGCCCTAGAGGAGATCGCAAGACATGAAGGTTGCGGTTCTCGGCGGCGGGCCGGCCGGGCTCTACTTTGCCATCTCGCTGAAGCTGCGCGACGCCGCGCATGAAGTGACAGTCTATGAGCGTAACCGCCCGGACGACACGTTCGGCTGGGGCGTTGTGCTGTCGGCGGAGACGCTGGAGAACCTGACCAAAAACGACCCGGTCAGCGCCGTCTGGATCAAGAAGCATTTCGCCTATTGGGACGACATCGCCGTCATCCATGACGGCGTGCGCACGGTGTCGTCCGGCCACGGCTTCTGCGGCATCGGCCGCAAGCGGCTCCTGATCCTCCTGCAGCGACGTGCCCGCGAGCTCGGCATCAAGATGATGTTCGAGACCGAGATTTCCGATCCCAGACCCTTCATGGAGACGCATGACCTGGTGGTTGCCGCAGACGGGTTGAACTCGAAGTCGCGCGCCGTCTTCGCCGATGTCTTCAAGCCGGACATCGATACCCGCAAATGCAAGTTCGTGTGGCTCGGGACGAGACAGAAATTCGACGACGCCTTCACCTTCATCTTCGAGAAGACTGAGCATGGCTGGGTGTGGGCGCACGCCTACCAGTTCGACAGCGAGACCGCGACCTTCATCGTCGAATGCAGCGAGCAGACCTGGAATGCCTTTGGCTTCGGCCAGATGACGCAGCAGGAATCGATCGCGACCTGCGAACGCATCTTTGCAAAGCATCTCGGCGGCCATCAGCTGATGACCAACGCCAACCACATCAGAGGTTCGGCCTGGATCAACTTCCCGCGCGTGCTGTGCGAGCGCTGGTCGTACAAGAACCTGGCGCTGATGGGCGACGCTGCGGCCTCGGCGCATTTTTCCATCGGCTCGGGCACCAAGCTGGCGCTGGAGAGCGCGGTGGCGCTTGCCGACTATGTCGAGTCCGAGCCCGACCTCGAAGCGGCTTTCCGCAAATATGAGGATGCACGGCGCACCGAGGTGCTGAAGCTGCAATCGGCGGCGCGCAATTCGCTCGAATGGTTCGAGGAAGTCGAACGATATCTCGGTTTGGATCCAGTTCAGTTCAACTATTCGCTGCTCACCCGCTCGCAGCGCATCAGTCACGAGAACCTTCGCCTGCGCGACGCCGAATGGCTGGGGAACGCCGAGGAATGGTTCCAGCGCAAGGCCGGCGCCGGCGGCAACAGCTTACGCCGCGCGCCGATGTTCGCGCCGTTCAGGCTGCGCGACATGACGCTCACCAACCGCATCGTCGTCTCACCGATGGCGCAGTACAAGGCGGTCGACGGCTGCCCGACCGACTGGCATTTTGCTCACTATGCCGAGCGCGCCAAGGGTGGCGCCGGGCTTGTCTATATCGAGATGACCTGCGTCAGCCCGGAAGGCCGCATCACGCCCGGATGCCCGGGCTTCTACAAGCCCGAGCATGAGGTCGCATGGAAGCGTCTGGTCGATTTCGTCCATACCGAGACCGAAGCCAAGATCTGCGCCCAGATCGGCCATTCCGGGGCCAAGGGCTCAACCCGCGTCGGCTGGGAAGGAACCGACGTGCCGCTCACCTCCGGCAATTGGCCAGTGATGGCCCCTTCGGCCGTGCCATGGTCGCCGAAGAACCAGATGCCGAAGGCGATGGACCGCGCCGACATGGACATGGTGCGCGATCAGTTCGTCGCCTCAGCCGAGATGGCGAAGCGCTGCGGCTTCGACATGCTGGAGATCCACGCCGCGCATGGCTACCTGCTGTCGGCCTTCATCACGCCGCTGACCAACCGCCGTACCGACGATTATGGCGGTTCGCTGGAAAACCGCATGCGCTATCCGCTCGAAATCTTCCACGCGGTGCGCGCGGTGTGGCCGGCGGAAAAGCCAATCTCGATGCGCATCTCGGCCAATGACTGGGTGGGAATCGAGGGCGTCACGCCCTCCGACGCGGTCGAGATCGCCAGGCTGCTGCACGAAGCCGGCATCGACCTTTGCGACGTATCCGCGGGCCAGACCTCGATCGCCGCCAGGCCGGTCTATGGCCGAATGTTCCAGACGCCGTTTTCCGACCGCATCCGCAACGAGGTCGGCATCGCGACGATGGCGGTCGGCAACATCTACGAGCCCGATCACGCCAACTCGATCCTGATGGCCGGCCGCGCCGACCTGGTGGCGCTGGCAAGGCCGCATCTTGCCGACCCCTACTGGACGCTGCACGCGGCAGTGACGCTCGGCGATCGCGGCGTCAAATGGCCCGATCCCTATCTACCCGGACGCGACCAGATCTACCGGCTGGCCGAACGCGAAGCAGCGGCGGGGCTCAAAGTATGAACATCGCGCGCGAAATCACCGGCAGGCACGCGCTGGTCACCGGCGGCGGTTCCGGCGTCGGCAAGGCCATCGCGCTGGCGCTGGCAGAGGCCGGGGTTGCCGTCACCATCTGCGGGCGGCGCGAGGCCGCGCTGGCCGAAGTCGCCAAGGAGAATGACCGCATCTTTGGACTCGCCGCCGACGTCACGAACGAGGGCGACATGGCGGCCGTTTACCAGAAGGCGGAAGCCGCGCGCGGACCGTTCGACATCGTCGTTGCCAATGCCGGCATGGCAGGCAGCGCGCCGGCGCACAAGACCTCTTTAGCGGACTGGCAGCTAACGCTCGACATCAACCTCACCGGCGCCCTCCTGACCGTGAAACCGGCACTGGCCGGCATGATGGAGCGGAAGGCTGGACGCATGGTGTTCGTGGCCTCCACCGCCGGCCTGAAGGGCTACGCCTATGTCGCGCCTTACGTCGCGGCCAAGCATGGCGTCGTCGGGCTGATGCGGGCACTGGCCGCCGAGACCGCCAAATCCGGCGTCACCGTCAACGCCGTCTGCCCGGGCTTCGTCGAGACCGACATGCTGGAGGAGTCCATCCGGCGCATCGCCGAGAAAACGGGACGTTCGGCGGAGGAAGCGCGAAAGACCCTGTCGGCAACAAATCCGCAAGGGCGATTCATCCAGCCCGAGGAAGTCGCGGACGCCGTGCTGTGGCTGTGCAGCGATGCAGCGCGATCGATCACCGGACAGACGATCTCTATTTCCGGAGGCGAGACATGGTAGCGGGACCGACTTCCGCCGGTCCGGGCAAGGACAGGCTGCGGCTGTGGATACGCCTGCTGCGCGCGTCGCGCACCATCGAGGCCGAGCTGCGCGAGCGGCTGAAGAAGGAGTTCGACACGACGCTGCCGCGCTTCGACGTGATGGCGGCGCTTTACCGCGTGCCGGAAGGCATGCTGATGAGCGACCTGTCGCGTTTCCTTTTGGTATCGAACGGCAATGTCACGGGCATTGTCGACCGGCTGGTTTCCGAAGGGCTGGTGACGCGGGCGCGGCGCAATGGCGACCGCCGCACCTCGATGGTGCGGCTGACCGAGGACGGCACGAAGTCTTTCGCCGCGATCGCCGCCGCGCATGAGAATTGGGTCGGAGAGCTGCTCGGCAATGTCAGCGACGATGAGGCGCGGCGGCTGGCCGGCATGCTGAAATCGTTCCGCAGCAATTGGGAGGGACGCGAATGAGCGCCATGGCGAAGCTCAAACCCAAGCACTTCCTCTGGCAGGTCGAAGGCAAGGTGGCGAAAATCCGGCTCGACCGCCCCGATCGCAAGAACCCGCTGACCTTCGACAGCTATGCCGAGCTGCGCGATACGTTTCGCGATCTAGTCTATGCCGACGACGTCGACGCCGTGGTGTTCCTGCCCAATGGCGGCAATTTCTGCTCGGGCGGCGATGTCCACGACATCATCGGACCGCTGGTCAAGATGGACATGAAGCAGCTGCTCGCCTTCACGCGCATGACGGGCGACTTCGTCAAGGCGATGCTGAACTGCGGCAAGCCTATTATCTCCGCCGTCGACGGCGTGGCCGTCGGCGCCGGCGCCATCATCGCCATGGCCTCCGACATCCGCATCGCGACGCCGGAGGCAAAGACGGCCTTCCTGTTCACCCGCGTGGGCCTTGCCGGCTGCGACATGGGCGCCTGCGCGATCCTGCCGCGCATCATCGGCCAGGGCCGCGCCGCCGAGCTGCTCTATACCGGCCGCACCATGAGCGCGACTGAGGGCGAGCGCTGGGGTTTCTACAACCGCCTGGTGGAGCCGGCGGCGCTCGAGGCCGATGCGCTCGACATGGCGGCGCGTATCGTTTCCGGGCCCACCTTCGCGCATGGCATCACCAAGACGCAGCTCAACCAGGAATGGTCGATGGGCCTCGACCAGGCGATCGAGGCGGAAGCGCAGGCGCAGGCGATCTGCATGCAGACCGGCGATTTCGAGCGGGCGTACAACGCGTTCGTGGCCAAGGAAAAGCCGGTGTTCGAGGGGAATTGATGCCAGACCGCTCCTTCCTCAACTGGCCCTTCTTCGAAGATCGCCATCGCGGGCTCGCCGAAAAACTCGACGTCTGGTGCGCGACAAATCTACCCGTCGACCACCATGACGTCGACGCCGCCTGCCGCCAACTCGTGGCAATGCTTGGCCGCGACGGCTGGCTGAGGCCGACGGCGCTCGACCCGACCGCCCCCGCACCGCTCGACGTCCGCGCGCTCTGCATCACGCGCGAGACGCTCGCGCGCCATGACGGGCTCGCCGATTTCGCCTTCGCCATGCAGGGGCTGGGCACCGGCGCGATATCGCTGTTCGGCACGCCGGAGCAGCAACGCTGGCTGGACAAGACGCGGGCAGGCCGGGCGATCTCCGCCTTTGCGCTGTCGGAGCCACGCTCGGGGTCGGACGTCGCCAATATGGAGATGACGGCAGTCCGCGACGGCGGCGACTACCTGCTTTCCGGCGAAAAGACCTGGATCTCCAACGGCGGCATCGCCGACCTCTATGTCGTCTTCGCGCGCACCGGCGAGGCGCCGGGCGCCAAGGGCATTTCCGCCTTCATAGTGCCGGCCGAGACGAGTGGTCTTGGCATCGCCGAGCGTCTCGAGGTCATCGCCCCTCACCCTCTGGCGCGGCTCTCCTTCGATAATGTCCGCGTTCCGGCTTCCGCCATGATCGGCAAGCCAGGCGATGGTTTCCGCATCGCCATGTCGGTGCTCGACGTCTTCCGCTCGACTGTAGGCGCGGCCGCGCTCGGCTTCGCGCGCCGCGCGCTGGACGAGAGCGTCAGGCGGGCCGCCGAACGCAAACTGTTCGGGGCGCCGATGGCGGAGTTGCAGATGGTGCAGGGCCACATCGCCGACATGGCGCTGGATGTCGATGCCGCCGCGCTGCTGATCTATCGCGCGGCCTGGACCAAGGACATGGGAGCTGCCCGCGTCACCCGCGAGGCGGCGATGGCGAAGCTCTTCGCCACCGACAAGGCGCAGGAAGTGATCGACAAGGCGGTGCAACTGCACGGCGGCGACGGCGTGCGCAAGGGCCACATCGTCGAGAGCCTATATCGCGAGATCCGGGCGCTGCGCATCTACGAGGGCGCCTCGGACGTGCAGAAAGTGGTGATCGCCAGGCAGGTGATGGGAGCGGCTTGAGTTGCCGGCCGGGCCTGTGAATTTTTCGAACGGCATTATTGCTGGCGCTATCTGATTTGGGGAGGCTAGACATGCACACGATCCTGCAGCCGGAGGGCTGGGCCAAACCGGTCGGCTATGCCAACGGCGTCGCGGCGCGCGGCCGCATGGTGTTCGTCGGCGGCCAGGTCGGCTGGAATGCCGAATGCAAGTTCGAGACCGACGACTTCGTGAGCCAAGTGCGCCAGACGCTCGCAAACATCGTCGCCGTGCTGGCGGAAGCCGGCGGGGAGCCGCGGCACATCACCTCGATGACCTGGTATTTCACCGACAAGGCCGAATATGTCGGCAACCTCAAAGGCATCGGCGAGGCCTATCGCGACGTGATCGGCCGGCATTTTCCAGCGATGGCGGCCATGCAGGTTGTGGCGCTGGTCGAGGACCGCGCCAAGGTGGAGATCCAGGCGACCGCGGTGATACCGGAGTAGCTACTGGCGAAGCCCCGCCTGCCTGAGCAGCGGCAGCACGTGGTCGCAGAAATAGGGCAGTTCCTGCGTGTAGTTGACGAAGGACAGCGCGATGCCCTGATAGCCATGCCCGGCAATTTCCGCCATTTCGGCGGCAATCGTCTCCGGTGTGCCAACCAGCGGATAGGTGCCGGCGCCGCCCGCGAAACGCTGGCGATAGCGGTCATAGGCATGCGGGTCGTGCGACTGGGAGAATTCCTTCTTGCCCGCCATGTGGGCATCGACCGCTTCGTGATCGGCCATCGCGACGGCGTAGCGCGTGTAATAGGACTGCGCTTCTTCCATGGTCGGACGGCAGACCACATGCGCCACGGTGTAGACGCCGACGTCGCGGCCTATCCTGGCGGCCCGCTCGCCGATGTCGGCGACATGCTTGCCGGCATCGCTCATCTCGGAAAAGGTCGTGAACAGGTAGTCGCATCGTGCAGCAGCGAAATCGCGGCCCGGACCGCCGAAGGCGGCATTCATAGTCACCGGGCGCGGCACCTGCAGGCTGGCCGGCCGGCTTACTGCCTCCTTCAGCCGATAATAGGTACCCTCATAATCGAGCGGCTCGCTCGAGGCATAGAGACGTTCGAGGATCTCGATCCACTCGGCGGCCTGGTCATAGCCCTTCTCGACCAGCGGCGTGCCGAACATGCCGAATTCCTTCGGGTTCCAGCCGCAGACGATGTTGAGCCCCGCCCTGCCCTGGCTGACATGGTCGACCGTCGCAAGCGCCTTGGCGGCGTAGAGCGGATGCACCAGCGGCACATGCACGGTCATGAACAGGCCGATCCGGTCGGTGGCGGCGGCAAGGGCGGCGGCCCAGGTGAAGGTCTCGAAGGAGAATTCGCGCACCTTGTTGCGGCCGCCGAAACCGCGCCATCTTGCGATCGGCAGCATGAATTCAAGGCCCGCGCGGTCGGCGATCTGCGCCGCCGTCAGATTGTCCTGCCAACTCGCCGTCCAGCGCTCCGGCACATCGGTGATCGCAAGCCCGCCATCGGCGTTCGTGGAAAAGACGCCGAGCTTCAATCTGTTCGGGCCGTGCAGGGGATGTGCCTTGATCATGTCCGGAAGCCTTGGGCGTAAGTAGGCCCGATACGCTAGGCCCCGGCAAAAATATTTCAAGCCTGAAATAGCTTCGCCTCGCTGTCGTTTGCGGATATGCATTGGGAGCACGAACAGGGGATCGGTATGAGCGAGTTCCGCCAGAAATGCGTCGGCAAGACGAACCTCATCGGGTCCTTCGTCGCAATTCCCCATCCGGTCGCCGTGGAAGTGATGGCATCCTCCGGTCTCGATTTCCTGTGCATCGACTGGGAACACGCGCAGATCTCGCGCGACATGATCGAGGCCATGGTGCGCGCCGCCGACGTGCATCGCGTGCCGGCGATGGTGCGCGTTCCCGGACACGCGCCGGAAGCCATCCAGTCGGCGCTGGACAGCGGCGCGCAAGGCGTGCTCGTTCCTCGCGTCTCGACAGCCGCCCAGGCCACGATGGCCGTCAAGGCCTCGCGCTATCCGCCGATGGGCGATCGCGGCGTCGGCCCCGGCCGGGCCGCCGGCTACGGCTATCGCATTCCCGAATATCTTGCCGCCGCCAATGATCGGATCGTCGTGGCCGTCCAGGTCGAGACCGCCCAAGGGCTGGCCAATATCGAGGCGATCGCGGCCGTCGACGGAATCGACCTGGTTTTCGTCGGCCCAGGCGATCTCTCGGTGTCGATCGACGCAGTCGGGCCAAAGGGCGCGGACAGGCTCGATGCGGCAATCAAGAGCATCATCGCCGCGACGCTCGCCCATGGCAGGACCGCCGGCATATTCTGCGCCAGCCCGCAAAATGTCGGCCGATGGGCAGCCATCGGCGCGAGCTTCTTCGTGCTGGCCAGCGACACGATGTTCCTTGGCGCCGGCGCAGCAGCGAACTGCGCCGCCGCGCGCGAGGAACTGGAATAGAGGCCAAAAGGCGTATCGGCGGAGCAACGGGCCGTCTGAATTTTTTAAGCTTAAAACTTTTGCCTTGAAAAGCCCGGCACTTTGGATAGCATCCAAGTCGATTGCGGCTGCCGTGCCGAGAGATCTGGCAGTCCATCATGGGCTCCGGGTGGGAGGGTTCCGTCCTTGTCGTTTGTGTTGCCCCAGTCGTCGTCCAGCGCGCGCTATGCGTTCGATGGCGTGCGGGCGCAAATTCGCGACTTGCACACCGAAAACATCGCAAACCTGGCGGTCCGCGCCCGGGAACTCGGCGATGTGATCGCGCTGTGGTACGGCGAGGGCGACATGGTGACGCCGGCCTTCATCCGCGACGCGGCAAAGGCCGCTTTCGACGAGGGCCTGACCTTCTACGTTCCCAACATGCGCGGGCACGGCCCGCTCAACGAGGCGCTGTCGGAGTACCAGACGCGCATCCACGGCCGCTCCATCCCTATCGCGCGCACCACGGTGACGCCGGGCGGCATGCAGGCGCTTTATCTGGCGTTGGAACTGCTGGTCGATACCGGCACCAACGTTGTCTATGTCGCGCCGCAATGGCCCAACATCCACAATGCCATCCATCTGATCGGCGGCGAGCCGCGGCCGTTCTCGCTCGACTTCAAGGGCGACTGGCAGCTCGATCTCGACCGGCTTTTCGCAACCTGCGACGCGCGCACCCGCGCCATCTTCCTGTCGACGCCGTCCAACCCGACCGGCTGGACCGCGTCGCGCGAGGAGATGCGGGCGCTGCTTGATTTCAGCCGGCGCACCGGCATCTGGATCATCTCAGACGAGGTCTATGGCCGGCTCTATTTCGACGGCGACGTCGCGCCTTCGATCCTGCAGATCGCCGAGGACGGCGACCGGGTGCTGTCGGTCAACAGCTTCTCGAAAGCCTGGGCGATGACCGGCTGGCGTATCGGCTGGCTGACGCATCCTTCAGGCGTTGCCGATCAGCTTGGCGCGATGACGCAATATGTCAACAGCGGCACAGCAGCACCGATCCAGGCGGGCGCCGTTGCCGCAATCCGCCAGGGCGAGCCGCTGGTGGAGGAAATCAGGCAGCGGATCAGGACTGGCCTCGACCTCGCCTATGACAGGCTGGCGCAAATCCCCGGCATCATCCTGCCGACCAAACCGCGCGGCGGCATGTATGCCTTCTTCGCCATGGAAGGCGAAAGCGATGCGCGGCAGGTCTGCGCCAGTATCCTGGAGACCGCACGGGTCGGGCTGGCGCCCGGTCACCTGTTTGGAAATTCGGCGGCAGCATTCCTGCGCATGTGTGTGTGCCGTGACCGCGACCAGATCGCGACCGCGCTGGAGCGCATGGTCGCCGCCATGAATTGACGCCCCGCTGGGAGGCGGGGCGGCAAGAAACCGTGCGGGGCAAGCCCCGCCCGATCGACAACCAGAGGGAAGACCCAGAGGGAAACCAAATGAGCTTTACGCGTCGCAACCTGCTTGTTCTGGCCGCGGCCATCGGTATCGCCGCCGGCCCCGCCACCGCTTATGCCGCCGACGTTCTCAATGTCGGCGCCTACCCGACCAATCCACCCTTCGAATACAAGAACGAGAGCGGCACCTTCGAGGGCTTCGAGGTGGATATCATCAACGAAGCGGCCAAGCGCATCGGCATGACCACCGATATCGCCGATCTTGGCTTCCAGGCCCTGTTTGCGGCTGTCAGCTCCAATCGCATCGATGTCGCGATCTCCTCGATCACCATCACGCCGGAGCGACTGAAAACGCTGTCGTTCACCCAGCCCTACTATGATTCCGACATGGGCATCGCCACCAAGACCGACAGCGCGATCAACACCGAGGCCGACCTCAAGGGCAAAATCGTCGGCGTGCTGTCCGGTTCCACCGGCGAGACCTGGGTCAAGAACCACCAGGCGGCCGACGGCTTCAGCGACGTGAAGGGCTACGACACGCAGCAGAACCTCTTGCTCGACCTCAGCGCGGGCCGCGTCGACGCCGCCGTCAGCGACATCCCGGGCATGCAGTATTCCTTCCAGAAGATGAAGGACCTCGTCGTCAAGCAGCGCATCAAGACGGGCGAGCAGTACGGGCTGATGATGAGCAAGGACCATCCGCTGCTCGGCAAGCTGAACGACGCGCTGACAGCGATGAAGAAGGACGGCACGCTGGCCGCCATCCACAAGAAGTGGTTCGGCACCGATGCCCCGGCCGACTCCTCGACCGTCAAGGAAATGCCGATGCCCAAGGCCTGAGCGGCGACGGACAAAGGCGACGTGCCGGCTCGCAAGGCCGGCACGTCCCGTTTCACACAAGACCTGCCCGGGGGCCCTCTCTGGTAGGCTTCGCCGATCCCGGTAAACCGGCTTGGCTCTGGCGTCGCAAGACGCAAACGGTTCGGGAACGCTCACATGTCGCTGATCGACACCTTCTTCAACCCCGAGGTCATTGCGTCGAGCCTGCCGGCGCTGCTGCGCGGCTTCCTCAACACACTGCTGCTCGGGCTGATGAGCATCGTCATCGGCATAATTGTCGGACTTGTGATCAGCCTGGTGCGGCTCTATGGGCCGAAGCCGCTGCGCTGGCTTGCCATCGGCTATACCGACATCTTCCGCGCCCTGCCCGTGCTGGTGGTGCTGATCCTGATCTATTACGCGCTGCCTTTCCTCGGCATCCGCCTGTCGTCCTGGGCGTCCGCCGTGACGGCATTCGCCATCATCATGTCGGCCTACTCTGCCGAAGTGTTCCGCTCCGGCATAGAAAGCATTCCGAAGGGCCAGTTCGAGGCGGCGCAAGCGCTCGGCCTGCCTTTCATGCTGACCTTGCGCAAGGTGGTGCTGCCTCAGGCGATCCGCGTGGTCATCCCGCCGATGACCAGCAACTGCGTCTCGATGTTCAAGGACACTTCGCTGGCCTCGACCGTGGCGCTGCCTGAACTTTTGAAGGAGGCGACCAATGCGCAGTCGCTCTACGCAAACCCCTCGCCGCTGATCGGGGCGGCGCTGGTCTATCTCATCTTCCTCTGGCCGATGGTCCGCCTCGTCAGCCTGCTGGAGCGCCGCTTCCAGACCGAGAAGACGCGCTGACCTGACCAATCGATCCGTCCAAATTCCCCCCTGGAGCGTACCCCCGTGAACAGACATCAGACCGACCGCATGAACGCCGCCGCATTTCCCGTCGGAAAAATCCGGGACATGTTCCCGGCGCTCAAGCAGGCCGGCGATTTCATATTCATGGACAATGCCGCGGGCGCGCAGATCCCGCAAAGCGTGCTGGATGCCGTGACCAACCACTTGGTTTCGCACAATGTGCAGCGCGGCGGCCGCTATGGCCGCAGCGTCACCGTCGACCAGTCGGTCGCGCGGGCGCGGACAAGCGTTGCGCTCCTCATCAACGCCTACAGCCCGTCCGAAATCTGCTTCGGCATGAACGCGACCTCGTTTATCCGGCTGGTCAGCCTCGGCATCGGCCAGATGCTTCAGGAGCGCGACGAGATCATCGTCACCGACATGGATCACGACGCCAACATCGCCACCTGGCTGGCGCTGGAATCCTCCGGTGCCAAGTTCAAATGGTGGCGCATGCGCGAGGACGGCAACCTGCATGTCGACGACCTCAAGCCGCTCGTCTCGGAACGCACCCGGCTCGTCGCCTGCACGGTGACGGCGCATTCGATCGGCTCGATCGTCGATGTGGCCTCTGTGGCGAAAATCGCGCATGCCGCCGGCGCCGAAGTGTTCCTCGACTGCGTGCACTACGGACCGCACGGGCTGATGGATGTGCAAGCCTGGGACTGCGACTATCTCGTCTGCTCCGGCTACAAGAATTTCTCACCGCATATGGGCTTCCTGTGGGGCCGCTTCGACACGCTGAAGCGGTTGCCCACCTTCCGCGAGGATTTCATTCCCGACGAGCCGCCCTACAAGGTCGAGGCCGGCACCTTCATCTACGAGAATGTCTCGGGCATGGATGCGGCCGTCCAATATCTTGAATCGATCGGCCGGAACTTCCTGCCCGAGAACAATCGCTCGCGCCGCGACAACATCGTCGCCGGTATGGGCGCCATCCGTGGTTACGAGTTGATGCTGGCGCGCGAGATGATGAAGGTGTTGAAGGATTGCGGCGCCACCATCTACGGCGTTGCCGACGAGGCGCGCATCGACGAGCGCGTGCCGACCTTCTGCTTCAACATCGGCAAGCTGTCGCCGCAACGGATCGTCGAGGAGATGGCCGCCATGCAGATCGGCATCCGCGACGGCCATATGTATGCGCCGCGCCTGATGAAGCGGCTGAACCTGTCGATGGACAGCGGCGCGATCCGCGCCTCGTTGGTGCACTACAACACGATGGAAGAAGTGCACAAATTCGGCGAAGCCCTGCGGGCGATTATCGCGAAGTTGTCGTGATGGATCGGTGCCTGACGCCTTGCGTCAGGCCGCCTTCTTCTTCGCCAGCCTCGCCTTGATCGAGGCCACGTCGGCGCGCGGCGTCGCGGCGAAGAGCGTCTTGGTGTAGGCGTGTTGAGGGTTGGAGAACACCTCGTCGCGCGGGCCGTATTCGACCGCTTCGCCGAAATACATGACCATCACGTCGTCGGCGATGTAGCGCACCACCGACAGGTCGTGGCTGATGAAGACGTAGGTCAGTTGGAACTCGTCCTGCAGGTCGGCCAGCAGGTTCAGCACCTGCGCCTGCACTGAGAGGTCGAGCGCCGAAACCGGCTCGTCCAGCACCAGCAGGCTCGGGTTCAGCATCAGCGCGCGGGCGATGGCGATGCGCTGGCGCTGGCCGCCCGAGAACATGTGCGGGTAGCGGTTGTAATGCTCCGGTCCCAACCCGACCTTCTTCAGCATCTTCATCGCCAGTTCGCGCCGTTCCTCGGCCGACTTGTCGGTGTTGATGAGCAGCGGCTCCCCGAGAACATCGCCGATCTTCTGGCGCGGATTGAGCGAGCCATAGGGGTTCTGGAAAACGATCTGCACCTTGCGGCGCATCTCTTTCGACAGGCCGTCCCTGGCGATGTCGACCTTGTTGCCGTCGATGAACAGCTCGCCAGACGTCGCCGGGTCAATCAGCGTGATGATGCGGGCGAGCGTGGACTTGCCGCAGCCGCTCTCGCCGACGATCGCAAGCGTCTTGCCCTTGTCGACGCTGAAGGAGACGCCCTTGACCGCATGCACGGTGCGCGCGCCGCGGAACAGGCCGCCGCCGACATGGTAGTCCCGCTTGATGTCCTTGCCTTCGACGACCTTGGTCATGCGCCCGCTCCGGTCACCCTGGCTTCCTGTGGCGCGGGCTCGAACAGCATGTCGGACACGGTCGGCAGGCGGTCGCCGACGGCATTTTCCGGCAGCGCGGAGAGCAGAGCGCGCGTGTAGTTGCTCTTCGGCAATTCAAAGAGCGACAGCACGTCGGCCTCTTCCATCTTGCGACCCTTGTACTGGACGATGACGCGGTCGGCGGTCTCGGCCACCACGCCCATATTGTGGGTGATCATGATCAGGCCCATGCCGTATTTGGCCTGCAGCGAGACCAGCAGATCGAGGATCTGCTTCTGGATGGTGACGTCGAGCGCGGTGGTCGGCTCATCGGCGATCAGCAGCTTCGGGTTGCAGGCGATCGCCATGGCGATCATGACGCGCTGGCACTGGCCGCCCGACATCTGGTGCGGGAAGGAATTGAGCCGATCGGCGGGATCGGGAATGCCCACCTGCTTGAAAAGCTCGATCGCGCGCGCACGGCGCTGGGCCTTGTCCATGCCCATGTGAAAGCGCAGCACTTCCTCGATCTGGAAGCCGACGGTGAAGCAGGGATTGAGGCTGGCGATCGGCTCCTGGAAGATCATGGCGATGTCCTTGCCGATGATCTTGCGACGATCCCCCGGGCTCATCTTGAGGAGATCGCGGCCGTTGAAGGTCATGCGGTCAGCGGTGACGGTGGCCGTCCACGGCAGCAAACCCATCACGGCAAGCATCGACACCGACTTGCCCGAGCCGGATTCGCCGACGATGGCCAGCACCTCGCGCTCGTCGACGTGGAGCGAGACGCCGTCGACGGCGCGGAACGGTCCCGACGCGGTCTGGAATTCGACGACGAGGTTCTGGATGTCGAGCAGCGCCATCACGACCTCCTGAGCTTGGGATCGAGCGCATCGCGCAAGCCGTCGCCGACCAGGTTGATGGCAAGCACGGTGATGAGGATGGCAAGGCCCGGGAAAGTCACCACCCACCAGGCGCGCAGGATGAACTCGCGCGCCGAGGCGAGCATGGTGCCCCATTCCGGTGTCGGCGGCTGCGCGCCGAGGCCGAGGAAGCCGAGCGCTGCGGCCTCCAGGATGGCGTTGGAGAAGGACAGCGTGCCCTGGACGATCAGCGGCGCCAGGCAGTTCGGCAGAATGGTGGCAAGCATCAGCCTGATATGGCCGGCGCCCGCGACCTTCGCCGCCACGACATATTCACGGCTCTTCTCGGCCATGACGGCCGCGCGAACCAGGCGGGCGAAATGCGGCTGCAAGACCAGCGCGATCGCCAGCATGGCGTTGAACAAGCCAGGGCCAAGGATGGTGACCAGAACCAGGGCCAGCAGCAGCGACGGAAAGGCCAGGATCAGGTCCATGACGCGCATGATCGCGACATCGACCCAGCCGCGGAAATATCCGGCGAGCAGGCCGAGCGTGATGCCGCCGGTGAGCGCCAGCGTAACGACGACCGCGCCGATCAGCAGCGAGAAGCGCGCGCCGTAGAGCAGGCGCGAGAGGATATCTCGGCCGACGGGATCGGTGCCGAGCAGATATTGCGTCGAGCCGCCTTCCTGCCATGCCGGGGGCCGCAGAAAAGCGGTCTTGTCCTGGACATCCGGCGCGTAGGGCGCGAGCAGGGGCGCGAAGAGCGCGGCCAGCACCAGGAGGATGAAGACGAACAGGCCGATCACGGCGCCGCGGTTCACCGAGAAATAGTGCCAGAAGGTCTTGAGGCCGGTGAGCCGGTCCGGGCTGCCGGCGGCCATCGGGGCGATTTCTGTCGACTGGCTCATCTACGCCGCCCTGATGCGCGGGTTGATGACGGCGTAGAGCACATCGACGATGAGGTTCACCGCCATGACGATGAGAGCGATCAAGAGCAGGCCTGACTGCACGACGACATAGTCGCGCTTGAAAATGGAATCGACCATCCACTTGCCGATGCCCGGCCAGGCGAAGATGGTTTCGGTGAGGATGGCGCCTGCGAGCAGCGTGCCGACCTGCAGGCCGATGGTGGTGACGACCGGGATCAGCGCGTTGCGAAGTGCATGCACTCCAACGACGCGGGCGGACGACAGGCCCTTGGCGCGCGCTGTGCGGACATAGTCCTCGCCCAGCACCTCCAGCATGGCCGAACGGGTCTGGCGCGCGATTACCGCCAGCGGAATGGTGCCGAGCACGATCGCCGGAAGGACGAGATGGCTGAGCGCCGATCGGAATGCGTCCCACTTGCCATAGAGGAGGCTGTCGACGGTCATGAAGCCGGTGATCGGCTTGAAGAAGAATTGCAGGCCGATACGGCCCGAGACCGGCGTCCAGCCGAGATAGCCGGAGAAGAAGATGATGAGCAGCAGGCCCCACCAGAAAATCGGCATCGAATAGCCGACAAGCGCGGTGCCCATCAGCGATTGATCGAACCAAGAGCCGCGCTTGACGGCGGCGAAGATGCCGGCGGGAATGCCGATCACCATGGCGAAGATCATGGCGAAGAAGGACAGTTCCAGCGTCGCCGGGAAGAGCGTCTTGAATTCCTCGAGGACCGGGCGCTTGGACGAAATGGAGACGCCGAAATCGCCGGTGGCGACCTCGCCGACATAGCGCGCATACTGCTCCCAGATCGGCAGATTGTAGCCGAACTGTTGCTTGAGCTCTTCGTAGCGGGCCGGGGCGACGCCATGCTCGCCGGCCATTGCGAGGATCGGATCGCCGGGCAACAGCCGGACGAAGGCGAAGGCACAGATGGTGATCCCGACCAGGGTCGGGATCAGGAGGGCAATTTTATTGAGAAGATATCGGAGCATCGTCAATATGGAATGGGGCGGCGCCTAGTTGCGCCGCCCCGTTCGCAATATTATTCGGCCTTGTCAACGCCGTCGAAGCGGTGAATGCCGAGAGGATCCATCTTGTAGCCGGTGACATTGTTGCGAACCACCGAGTAGACCTGGCTGTGCGCCAGGAGGAAAGCAGGGGCTTCCTTCGCGAAGATCACCTGCGCCTGCTGATAGAGCTTCGTGCGCTCAGCCTGGTCGCTGGTCTTCTTGGCCTTCTGGATCAGGTCCTCGAAATCCTTGTCGCACCAGCTCGAATAGTTCGAGACGCCGATGGCGGAGCAGGCGAAGAGAGTGGCGAAGAAGTTGTCCGGATCGCCATTGTCGCCGGTCCAGCCGATCTGGAAAGCGCCGGGACGGTCCTTCTTCTTGCCTTCCTCGCGGTACTTCGTCCACTCATAGTTGACGATGGTTGCCTTGACGCCGACCTTGGCCCAATCCGCCTGGATCAGTTCGGCGGCACGCTGGAAGTTCGGGTTGTAGGGACGAACGCGATCGGAAGCCCAGAGCTGGATTTCCTTCAGCCCGGCAGCCTCGAGCACCTTCTTGGCCTCGTCCGGGTTGTAGGCATCGGTCTTCACATCCTTGTCCCACGACCACATGGTCGGCGGGATGAGGTTCTCGGCGGGCGTTGCGCCAGCGTCCTGGAACAGCGACTTGATCAGGGCTTCCCGGTCGATCGCCTGGTTGAGCGCGTGACGCACCTCGGGCTTGTCGAGCGGCGGGATGGTGGTGTTGTAGCTCATATAGCCGATGTTCAGGCCGGCCTGATCCATCAGGGTCACATCCTTGTTGGCCTTGATGGTGGCGATGTCGGCCGGGTTCGGATAGGGCGCGATGTCGCATTCGCCGGCCAGCACCTTCTGGATACGAGCGGTCGCGTCAGGCGTGATGGCGAAGACGAGGTCATCGATCTTCTCCTTGCCCTTGAAATAGTCGGGGTTGGCTGCGTAACGGATAACCGAATCCAGCTGATAGTCGACGAACTGGAACGGGCCCGTGCCGATCGGCTTGGTCGAGAAGTCGGCCATCTTGCCGTCCTTCTGCAGCTGGTCGGCATATTCCTTCGACACGATCGAGGCGAAGTCCATGCCCAGATTGGCCAGCATCGGCGCGTTCGGCTCGGTCAGCGTCAGCTTCACGGTTAGGTCGTCGACCTTCTCCCACTTGGCGACATATTTCGGCATGTCCATGCCGGTGTAATAGTCCCAGGTGAGGTTCGGCAGATACTTGTCGCCGTTCCAGGGATTCTGCTTGTTGAACTGGCGATCGAAGGAGAAGACGACGTCATCGGCGTTGAGGTCGCGCGTCGGCTTGAAATAGTCGGTGGTCTGGAACTTCACCCCCGGATGCAGATGGAAAGTATAGACCAGACCGTCGTCGGAAATTTCCCATTTGTCGGCGAGGCCCGGCTCGATCTCGGTGCCGCCATGCTTGAATTCGACCAGTCGCGAATAGACGGTGCGCGAAGACGCGTCGAAGTCGTTACCGCCAGTCGTCGTACCCGGATCGAAATTGGCCGGCGACGCTTCCGAGCAATAGACGAGCGTCTTGGCACTGGCCATGCCGCTGAGGACGCTTGCAGCCAGCAACGCGGCTGCAAAAGTCATTGTCTTTTTCATTGAGCACTCCCTGATTTTCTCTCAAGCCCCTCTATCAGGCTCGCGAAGCGCGCATATAAGCACCGTTTGTTGGCCTTTGGAACACCTAGCGTGCGTACCCCACGGGAAGCAGGAAAAGAATCCGGATTGTGCCCCAGCGATAGAAAAAACGAGCAATCTTTTCCGCTCACGACATTGTTAACAACTGCATTTTTTTATTGATCCTCCGCCTTCGGAAACGACCCGGGGCGGCCTGACGGTCGGAGGTCCGCCTTCCCGCCGAGGCACGACGCGATGGTGATTGGAGTATCGGAGTCCAGCGGCAAATCTTTCCCCGCCCTGTCGCCGGGGCAAGACTTGCACGGTCGCCGATAGACACAATACATAGACGATGGCCGGATTTCCCGGAAATCCGCGACCGATGTGGAGGACGCTTTGTCAGGAGGCCGGCGCCCCAGATCGAAGCCGACAGGGAGAGACAGGTGGCAAAAGCAGGCAAGACGACAGCAAAGGCCAAGGCCGCCGCCCCAACAGATGCACCCAAGGCTGCCGGGTCTGCCGCCTCGCCGAAGGCCAAGTCGACCGCTAAAGCAGCGCACCCCCAGCCGGCGGCGAGGCCGGCCGCCAAACCCGCCACGACAAAGGCCAAGGCGGCCACCGCGAAGGCGGGCAAGCCGGCAACCGGGCCGGCAACCGGAAAGACAGCGGCCGGGAAGCCGGCCGCCGCCAAGTCCGCCTCGAGGGGCCTGCCGAAGGCGATCACCGAGCTTACCGCCGGCCTGCCGGAAAAGCCGTGGCTGAAAAGCTATCCGAAGAACATGCCGGCGGAGATCGGCGCCCTGCCCTACAAGTCCATCGGCGAGTTTCTTGTCGGCGCCTGCAAGCAATTCGGCGCACAGCCGGCCTTCGTGTGCATGGGCAAGTCTATCACCTACGCCGAGCTCGAGCGGCTGTCGGCTGCATTCGGTGCCTACCTGCAGGCAAGAGGCCTGGAGAAGGGCGCGCGCGTGGCCCTGATGATGCCGAACGTGCTGCAATATCCGGTGGCGATGATGGCCGTCCTGCGCGCCGGCTACACCGTGGTGAACGTCAACCCGCTCTATACGCCGCGCGAACTGGAACACCAGCTCAATGATTCAGGCGCGCAGGCGATCGTCATCCTCGAGAACTTCGCCGGCACGCTGCAGGCGGTGATCGCCAGAACGACGGTGAAGCATGTCATCGTCGCCGCCATGGGCGACATGCTGGGCGGCCTCAAGGGCGCCATCGTCAACCTCGTCGTGCGGCGGGTGAAGAAGATGGTTCCGGCATGGTCGCTGCCCGGACACGTCAAATTCAATGCCGTGCTCAAGACCGGCGCGACCATCGCCTTCAAGCCGCCTGCGGTCTCTGGCGACGACATCGCGTTCCTGCAATATACGGGCGGCACCACGGGCGTCTCGAAGGGCGCCGTGCTGCTGCATCGCAACGTGCTTTCGAACGTTGCGCAGAATTCGCTGTGGGTGGAGGACGCTTACACCGTCAAGCCGAAACCGGCGCACCCCAACTTCATCTGCGCGTTGCCGCTCTATCATATCTTCGCCCTGACGGTGAACGCGCTGATGGGCATGCAGCAGGGTGCACAGAACGTGCTGATCCCCAACCCGCGCGACATTCCGGGCTTCGTCAAGGAACTGGCGAAATACCCGATGCACATCTTCCCGGGCCTCAATACGCTTTTCAACGCGCTGCTCAACAATGAGGACTTCCGCAAGCTGGACTTCAAGCCGCTGATCCTGACGCTGGGCGGCGGCATGGCGGTCCAGAAGGGCGTTGCCGAACGCTGGAAGGCACTGACCGGCTGCCCTGTGAGCGAAGGCTATGGGCTCTCCGAAACCTCGCCGGTGGCGACCGCCAACAAGTTCAGCTCCGGCGACTTCACCGGTACGATCGGCCTGCCGCTGCCTTCCACGGAAATCTCCATCCGCGACGATGACGGCAACGACGTGCCGCTCGGCGAGGTGGGCGAGATCTGCATCCGCGGCCCGCAAGTGATGGCCGGCTACTGGAACCGGCCCGACGAGACCGCCAAGGTCATGACCAGGGACGGTTTCTTCAAATCCGGCGACATGGGCTTCATGGACGAACGCGGCTACACCAAGATCGTCGACCGCAAGAAGGACATGATCCTGGTCTCCGGCTTCAACGTCTATCCCAACGAACTGGAAGAAGTGGTGGCGCATCACCCCGGCGTGCTGGAAGTGGCGGCGATCGGAGTGCCCGACGAGCATTCGGGCGAAGTGCCTAAATTGTTCGTGGTCAAGAAGGATCCGGCGCTCACCGTCGAGGCGCTGATGGCTTACTGCCGCGAGAACCTGACCGGCTACAAGCGCCCGAAACACATCGAGTTCCGCACCGAACTGCCGAAGACACCGGTCGGCAAGATCCTGCGTCGCGCGTTGCGGAACCAGGCTTGAGGGATCCCACGGACGGCCTGAGGCGAGAGCGGGCGAACGCACCCGAGCCGGCGGAATTCATCAAGGCGAACATGCGGCTGGCGCCGGTGACATCAGTGCCGGAGGTCCGGCTCTATCAGGCGCATCCCGGCAGCGGCCTGCGGCGGCTGCTCGAACCGGACGACGGTGACGAGGGCCGGGCGGAGCCGCAGCCACCCTACTGGGCCTATGTCTGGGCGGGCGGCGCGGCGCTGGCCCGCCACATCCTCGACCGTCCGTCGATCGTCGCCGGCAAGCGCGTGCTCGACCTCGGCGCCGGCTCGGGGCTGGTCGGCATCGCGGCGGCAAAAGCCGGGGCGCGCGCGGTGATCGCGGCGGAAATTGACACCAACGGCGCCGTGGCGCTGCGCCTCAATGCGCAAGCCAATGGCGTCGCCATCCGGATACGCAGTGAGGATGTCACCGATGGTGCGCCGCCGGCGGTCGACCTGGTGCTCGCCGGGGACGTCTTCTACGCGCAGGACGTAGGGCAGCGGATGATGCCGTTCCTCGACCGCTGCCTGGCCGCCGGCATCGACGTTCTGGTCGGCGACCCCGGCCGCGCCTGGCTGCCCAGGCCACGGCTATGCTTGCTCGGCGAATATCAGGTGCCGGATGTCGGCGGCAACGGCGGCGGCGAGCCGAAGCCGAGCGCCGTCTTCGCGCTTGTGGCGGAACCAGGTTAGCCCGTCGCCGCGCTCACCCGGGCGGCGAGGAAATCCGGCAGGTCGGCGACGGAATCCAGAACGACGTCCGCCATCGGCGCCAGCGAGTCGCGTGTGCCGGTGCCGGAGAGCACGCCCACCGCCAGCCCGCAGCCGCCGGCCCGCGCCATTTCGAGGTCATGGCGGTTGTCGCCGACCATGGCGATCTCGCCGGGCTTCAACCCTGTCAAATCGCAAAAGGCGACAACAGTGTCGGGCGCCGGCTTGGAATTGGCCACGGCGTCATAGCCGAAGGCGGCATCGAAGAGCTGCGCGATGCCGAGCGTGGCAAGCGTCTTTTCGGCGCCGCTGGTCGAATCATTGGTGGCGACGCCCATGCGATAGGATCGCTGGTGCAGCGCGCGCAGCGAGTCGACGACGCCCGGCAGCGCGACCGCCATGGCCGAGCCCTGCGCCGAGGTGATCTCGTTGAAGCGCGAAACGGCATGCATCTGGTCTTCGTCCGACAGGCGCGGAAACCAGAGTTCGACGACATCCATGTTCGAGCCCGAGGCGAAGATCGAATCGGGCTTGAAGCGCTTGCTGACGAAGTCGAAACCCGCGGCGGCGAGCAGGCGATCAGCTTTCCAGCGATCGCCTTCGGCGGCATCCATCGCCATGAAGTCAGCGACACCGAGCCAGGTCGCGTTGAAGTCGACGAGCGTGCCGTCCTTGTCGAACAGTATTCCCTTGATATCCGCCAACCCTTTTACTCCTTGCCGCGCAATTGGTGGATATGAGCCACCAGTCCGGCAGTCGAGGCGTCGCGTCTTGCGGCAGTCTCCTTGCCCTCGACGACAGGCAGCAGCCCCGTGGCCAGTTCCTTGCCGAGTTCGACGCCCCATTGGTCGAAGGAATTGATGTTGAAGAGCGTGCCCTCGACGAAAACGCGATGCTCGTAAAGCGCGATGACCCGGCCCAACGTGCGCGGATCGAGCTTTCGGTAGAGGATGGTGAGCGAGGGTCGGTTGCCTGAGAAGACGCGATGCGGCGCGATGCGATCGACATCAGCCGGTTTCATGCCCTTGGCCAGCATCTGCGTGCGCGCCTCATCCAGCGTGCGGCCCTTCATGAAGGCTTCCGACTGCGCCAGGCAGTTGGCGAGCAGAAGATCGTGCTGGTGCTTGAGTTCGGGCTCATGGCCAATGGCGGCGGCGAGGAATTCGACCGGGATGAAGTCGGTGCCCTGGTGCAGGAGCTGGAAGAAGGCATGCTGGCCGTTGGTGCCGGGTTCGCCCCAGACCAGCGGGCCGGTCGGCGTGGTAACCGCGGTGCCGTCCAGAGTGACGCTCTTGCCGTTCGATTCCATGTCGAGCTGCTGCAGATAGGCCGGCAGGCGCGACAGGCGCTGGTCGTAGGGAATGACGGCGCGGGCCGGATATTTGCAAACGACCCGGTGCCACCAGCCGATCAGCCCCAACAGCACCGGCAGGTTCTCCTGCATGGGTGCCGAGCGGAAATGCTCGTCCATCTCATGCGCGCCGTCAAGGAAGGCGCGGAAATTGCGCGGACCGATGGAAATCATCACCGGCAGGCCGATGGCGCTCCAGACCGAATAGCGGCCGCCGACCCAATCCCAGAAGCCGAAGACGCGGTCCTGCTCGATGCCGAACTTCGCCACGAGGTCGAGCGCGGTCGAGACGGCGGCGAAATGCTTACCGATCGCTTCCTTTCCCAGCGCCTTTTCCACCCATCGGCGCGCCGTCTCGGCATTCGTCATCGTCTCGACGGTCGTGAAGGTCTTCGACGCGATGATGAACAGGGTCGTCTCCGCCGACAGACCCTTCAGCGTGTCATGGATATGCGCGCCGTCGACATTGGAGACGTAGTGCGCGCGCGGCCCGTCATGGTAGGGCGCGAGCGCCAGCGTCACCATCGCCGGGCCGAGGTCCGAACCGCCGATGCCGATGTTGACGATGTCGGTGATCTTCTTGCCGGTGGCGCCGGCCGCCGTGCCGGAACGGATGGCGTCGGCGAAGGCGCCCATGGCGTCGAGCACGGCAATCACATCGGCCTTGGTGTCCTGGCCGTCGACGACGACGCTCCTGCCGGTCAGGTTGCGCAACGCGGTGTGCAGAACGGCGCGGTTCTCGGTGATGTTGATCTTCTTGCCTTCGAACATGGCGGCGCGGCGTCCCGCGAGATCGGCGGCATCGGCGAGCTTCTCGAGCATCGCCATCGTATTCGCGTCGACCGCGCATTTCGACCAGTCGAGAAGGAGATCGCCGTCAGTGGCGGAAAACCTCTCGAAGCGCTTGGGATCGGCGGCGAAGGCTTCGCGCATCGTGCCCTTTGCCGTCGCGCGCTGATCACGCAGGGCGGCAAGTTGCTTGTCGAAAGATGACTGGTCCACTGGCGGGCTCCTGGCGAGTTTTTTGATTTATCTTAACTGGCCGGATGTTTCCGGCGCGTGTCGGCGCGTCAATCTATTGAGCCTAATTCCATTTCATTCAAGCGCGGCATCGCCGCAGTGCATCACGCTTTCATGATGCAATGCAGCATTGTTCTTGCCGACCGGTGGATGGACCGCTTACCCGGACCGATAGATCACTGGCATAAATCCCAGCGATCAGAAAAATTGATTGGCGCAACCCCTTATGCCACCCATACACTCCACTGGTCCAGCCAAGTGAAATCAGCTGGCCGTCCGAGGAAGATTTCCCATGCCACAGCGCAATGACACGGCCATATGGTCCGGCCTGTTCCGGATTTCGGCTGAATCCGGCCAAACCCTCCAGGCGCAGATCCGCCAGGCGATCGTCGCGGCCATTCTTGACCGGCAGATCGCCGCCTCGATGCCGCTGCCCTCTTGCCGGATTCTTGCGGAAAAACTTGGAGTTGCCCGTGGTACGGTGGTGCTCGCCTTCCAGCAGCTGGTCGACCAGGGTTTCCTGGTGGCGCGCGAGCGGCGGGGCCATTTCGTCAATCCGGACGTGCTGGCCACCCCCGCCAAGCCGCACCAGAAAGCTCCGGACCAGCAGAACGAGATCGACTGGAAAGCGCGCCGGCAGATCGCCGCGAGCGACATGCCGCCGCCGGCCAAGCACGACAACTGGATCAAGTCTTCCTACCCATTCGTCTACGGCCAGTTCGACCCGGCGCTGTTCCCGACCGCCGAATGGCGCGAGTGCAACCGCATGGCGCTGGCCGTGCTCGAGATCCGTAACTGGGCTTCCGACATGGTGGATCGCGACGACCCGCTGCTGATCGAGCAGATCCAGGCCAGGCTGCTGCCGCGGCGCGGCATCTTCGCCAATCCCGACGAGATCATCGTGACGCTGGGCGCGCAGAACGCTCTCTATATGCTGGCGTCGCTCTTGATGACCAAGGGCTCGAAGGTCGCGATGGAGGATCCCGGCTATCCCGACGCCCGCTCGATCTTCCGGCTGGCCGGCGCCGATATCCAGCCGGTTCCGGTCGACCAGTCGGGCATCGTGACCTCGTCGATCCCAAGCGATTCCGGCTTCGTCTTCGTCACGCCGAGCCACCACTGCCCCACCATGGTGCCATTGTCGGCGGAGCGGCGGCAGGACCTTCTGGCGCGCGCCAACCGCAACAACCAGATCATCATCGAGGACGGCTACGACAGCCAGTTGCTCGACGAGGCGCCGCAACAGGCACTGAAGAGTCTCGACCGCTCGGGCCGCGTCATCTACGTCGGCTCGATGTCGAAGACGCTGGCTCCGGGCCTCAGGCTTGGCTACATCGTGGCCTCGGCCGGGCTGATCGCCGAGCTCCGCGCGTTGCGCCGCTTCATGCTCAGGCATCCGCCGGCGAACAACCAGCGCGCCGTCGCGCTGTTCCTGTCGCTCGGCCACCACGAAGCGCTGGTGCGCCGGCTCTCCGCCGCTTTCGACGAACGGCGCAAGCGTCTGGTCCATGCGATTTCCGCTTTCCTGCCAGAATGGCGCTCGACCGATTCGGCGGGCGGCACATCGCTCTGGCTGGAGGGGCCGCGCGGCACCGATTCACGTGGACTGGCGGAAGCTGCAGCCTCGCGCAGCGTCATCATCGAGCCCGGCGACCGCTTCTTCGACCGCAGCGAAAAGCCCTCTCGTTTCATGCGCTTGGGCATCTCTTCGATCTCGCTGCAGCATATCGAGCCAGGCATCCGCGAACTAGCCACCGCCGCCGGCCGCAGGCCCGCGGCCGCCTGATCGCCACAGACTTCCAGATAGAGCCGGCGCCACGCCGGCTCTTTTTGTTTGCGCTGACTTGTCGCTTTAGAATTCTGGCATATTCGACGGGGTTGGTTGGCCCATATGCTGTACCAATGTCGGCGGCATAGTCGGGGGCCGAAGGGGACGAGGCAGGCCGATGGTGGACCAACCACCGCGCTCCGCCTCGCGCTAAGACAAAAGTGGAGTGCATCCATGTCGGTGGTTCTCGAGAAGCAGGAAGCGGCCTCGGATCAGCGTTCGCGGCGTTCCGGCGGACGCGAAGCGCGCCGCGCGATGCGGGCGGCGCCCTTGGCCGACGACATCCGACCCGTACGGGCGGGACTTGAAGGCGGCAGTTACGGCCCGTTGAGCCAGAACGACCAGGAGCGCATCCACGAAGCCGTGCTGACGCTGCTGGAGACGGTCGGCTTCGCCAATGCCATCCCGTCCTGCATCGAGGCGCTGACGCGGGTCGGTGGCGTCTATGGCGATGACGGCCGCATCCGGCTGCCCCGCGCGCTGGTGCTGGACACGATCAGACGAGCGGCGCGCAACTTCACTCTCTACGGCCAAGATCCGAAGCACGACATGCTGATCCAGGGCAAACGCGTGCATTTCGGCACGGCGGGTGCGGCGGTGCATCTGGTCGATGTCGAGAAGCGCGAATATCGCGAATCGCTGCTGCAGGATCTCTATGACGCCGCGCGTCTCGTCGATGGGCTGGACAACATCCATTTCTTCCAGCGCACCATGGTGCCGCGCGACATTCCCGACCCCCTCGATATGGATTTCAACACGCTCTATGCCTGCGTGATGGGAACGTCCAAGCATGTCGGCACGTCGTTCACCGTGCGCGAGAACGTCAAGCCGGCGCTGGAGATGCTCTACGCGATCGCCGGCGGCGAGGCGAATTTCAGGGCGCGGCCGTTCGTGTCCAACTCGAACTGCTTCGTCGTGCCGCCGATGAAATTCGCTGAGGACGCCTGCGGTGTGCTGGAAGCTTGCGTCGAAGGCGGCATTCCGATCCTGCTTCTGTCGGCCGGCCAGGCCGGCGCAACCGCGCCCGCGGCGATAGCCGGCGCCGTCGTGCAGGCGGTGGCGGAAGTGCTGATGGGCCTGGTCTATGTCAATGCCATCAAGCCCGGACATCCGGCGATCTTCGGCACCTGGCCTTTCGTCTCCGACCTTAGGACCGGCGCCATGTCGGGCGGCTCGGCCGAACAGGCGGTGCTGACCGCGGCCTGCGCGCAGATGGCGCAATATTACGACCTGCCCGGCGGATCGGCGGCCGGCATGACGGACTCCAAGCTGCCCGACATCCAGGCCGGCTACGAAAAAGGCATCACCAATGTCATGGCGGGTTTGTCCGGCCTCAACCTGGTCTATGAATCGGCCGGCATGCATGCGTCGCTGCTCGGCTTTTGCCTCGAAAGCCTGATCATCGACAACGACATGCTGGGTCACTGCCTGCGTTGCGTGCGCGGCATCGAGGTGACCGACGAGGCGCTGTCGATCGACACCATCGCCGAGGTCTGCATGAAGGGCCCGGGGCACTATCTCGGCAACGATCAGACATTGAAGCTGATGCAGACCGAGTATTTCTATCCGGCGGTCGGCGACCGGTTCTCGCCCAAGGAATGGAATGAAAAGGGCCGGCCCGACATCCTGTCGCGGGCAATCGCGGAGAAGAAGCGCGTGCTTGCCGAACGCTTCCCGCGCCATGTCTCGCGCCTGCTCGACGACAAATTACGGGCCCGTTTCGGCGACATGATCAAGCTGCCGCGCAGCGGCATGGGCGGCTGACCCTATTCCACGCTGAGTTCGTAGCGCTCGACGACCTCGGCGTTGATCAGCTTGGCGTGCAGCGTCATCAGCACGATCTGCGCGTCGAAACTGTCGCCGGCCTCCAGTGCCCGCTCGATACGGCGCTCGACCGCGACGGTCGGCTCACGGCCGTTGGCCTGCTCGAACACGGATGGCCCGGCGACGCAATAGCCGCACAGTTGCGCCACCGATGCATAGGCATCCGCCGGCGGCTCGTCCGGCCAGCGGTCATTCATCAGGTTGACGATGGTGAGTTTCACGCCCTCCGGCACCAAAGCCGGGTGCAGGTCGGCCGCGCGCAATGCGTCGTCCAACTGGCGCAAGTCGCTCGAACGGCCGAACATGCCAAGAAAGCCGAGGGAAGAACGCCGTCTCGCCAAAATGGTATTATCCCCTACGCAAGCCGTCTGGATCGAGCATATCTGTGGGCTTCATCGAGATGAAACAAGGGCAACAGAAAGGGGCGGCCTGCCATCGGCAAGCCGCCCCTTCGATTTAGCCAAAGACAGGTTCAGTGATTGTCGCGCGGCACGCCGCTTGTGTGCGCGACATCCTGGTATTTCACCGCCGGCTTCAGCACCATGCCGGCCGAGAACTGGTCGACCATGCCGCGCTGGATCTCCTGCCAAGGCGTCTGGTGCTTCGGATAGTGATAGCCGCCATCGGCCTGCAGCGCGGCGCGCCGCTTGGCGATCTCCTCGTCACTGACAAGGATGTTGGCCGTGCCTTTCTTGAGGTCGATTCGCACGCGGTCGCCGGTCTTGAGCAGCGCAAGACCGCCGCCGACCGCGGCTTCCGGCGAGGCGTTGAGGATCGACGGCGAGCCGGACGTGCCGGACTGGCGGCCGTCGCCGATGCAGGCCAGCGCATGGATGCCCTTCTTGATGAGATAGGCCGGCGGCTGCATGTTGACCACCTCGGCACCGCCCGGATAACCGACGGGACCCGCGCCCCGCATGAACAGGATCGTGTGTTCGTCTATGCCCTGCGCCGGATCGTCGATGCGGGCGTGATAATCCTCCGGTCCGTCGAAGACCATGGCGTTGCCTTCGAAAGCCTCGGGATCGTTCGGGTTGGAGAGGTAGCGCTGGCGGAATTCGGTCGAGATGCCGCTGGTCTTCATAATGGCGGAATCGAACAGGTTGCCCTTGAGATTGATAAAGCCGGCATTGGCCTTGAGCGGCTTGGCGACGCTGCTGATCACCTGCGGGTTCTCGTTGACGGCGTCCCTGCAATTGTCGCCCATCGTCTTGCCGTTGGCGGTGATGGCGTTGGGATGCGGCAGCAGGCCGCCCTTCATCAGTTCGGCGACGACGGCCGGCACGCCGCCGGCGTGGTGATAGTCCTCGCCGAGATACTCGCCCGTCGGCTGGAGGTTGACGAGAAGCGGGATGTTCAGTCCGATCTTCTGCCAGTCGTCATTGTCGAGCGCCACGCCGAGATGACGTGCGATCGCGTTGAGGTGGATCGGCGCGTTGGTCGAGCCGCCGATGGCCGAGTTGACGACAATGGCGTTCTCGAAGGCCTCGCGCGTCATGATGTCGGATGGCTTCAGGTCCTCATGCACCATGTCGACGATGCGCTTGCCCGTCTCGTAGGCGATCTGGCCGCGCTCGCGGTAGGGCGCGGGGATGGCAGCGGAGCCCGGCAGCTGCATGCCGAGCGCCTCGGCGAGCGAATTCATCGTGGTGGCGGTGCCCATGGTGTTGCAATAGCCGGTCGAGGGCGCCGACGAGGCGACGATATCCATGAACTCGTCATAGTTGATCTCGCCGGCCGAGAGCCTTTGCCGGGATTCCCACACGATGGTGCCGGAGCCGGTGCGCTTGCCCTTGTGCCAGCCGTTCAGCATGGGGCCGACCGACAGCGCGATGGCCGGAATATTGACGGTGGCCGCCGCCATAAGCAGAGCCGGCGTTGTCTTGTCGCAGCCGATGGTGAGCACGACGCCGTCGAGCGGGTAGCCATAGAGCACCTCGACGAGGCTGAGATACGCTAGGTTTCGGTCGAGCGCGGCGGTGGGGCGCTTGCCGGTTTCCTGGATCGGATGGCAAGGGAATTCGAACGGGATGCCGCCCATAGAGACGATGCCCTCGCGCACACGCTTGGCGAGTTCGAGGTGATGGCGGTTGCAGGGCGAGAGGTCGGAACCGGTCTGCGCTATGCCGATTAGCGGCTTGCCCGACATCAGCTCGGCGCGCGTCAGCCCATAGTTCAGGTACCGTTCCAGATAGAGCGCGGTCATGCCCGGATTGTCGGGGTTGTCGAACCACTCCTGCGAGCGAAATTTCTTTTTCCTGGTGGGGGCGCCTGCCATGGTGGTCTCCGTATTTGTATGACAAATCGATAGGACAACGCGCGAGCGCAAGCAAGAGGCACGCGCTGCCGGGACCCGGACTTTGGTGCGATAGACTTGTCGCGGGCCGCGCGCTACGACCAACCGACAACAGCAATCGGGAGGTCTTGATGGCTTTGGTGATCGAAGGCGAGGAGCGGATCGCCGCACCCGTCGAGAAAGTATGGGAAGCCCTCAACGACCCGAACATCCTGAAAGCGGCGATTCCCGGCTGCCAGAGCCTGGAAAAGAGCTCGGACACCGAGATGGCGGCCACCGTGGTGCTGAAGATCGGGCCGATCAAGGCGACCTTCAACGGCGCGGTAACGCTGAAGAATCTCAAGCCGCCGCATTCCTACACCATCCAGGGCGAAGGCAAGGGCGGGATTGCCGGCTTCGCCAAGGGCGGCGCCGACGTCACGCTGACCGCCGACGGGCCGGATGCGACGGTGCTCAAATACGCCGCCAAGGCCGAGGTCGGCGGCAAGATCGCGCAGCTCGGCAGCCGGCTGATCGAGTCGACATCGAAGAAGCTCGCGGGGCAGTTCTTCTCGACGTTCGGGGAGAAGGTCGGCGCCTGACCTCCCTTCGAGGGCTATTCGAACACGATGCTCGGCACGGCGGCTTCGGCCGCGCCGCGTTCCTCTTGGACCCGACCCCAGACCTTCAACGCTATGTCGCGATAGATCTTCGCCTCGGCGCCGTCCGGCTTCGAGGCAACGACCGGCGCGCCGGCATCGGAGCTTTCGCGGATGCCCATTTCCAGCGGCACCTCGCCGAGGAAGGTGACACCGAGTCTTTCGGCCTCGCGGCGCGCGCCGCCATGGCCGAAAATATCATAGCGCTTGCCGGTGTCGGGCGCGAGGAAGTAGCTCATGTTCTCGACGATGCCGAGCAGCGGCACATCGACCTTCTTGAACATGTTGAGGCCTTTTCGCGCGTCGATCAGCGCCAGGTCCTGCGGCGTCGAGACGATGACGGCGCCCGCGAGCGGCACCTGCTGGGCCATTGTGAGCTGGGCGTCGCCGGTGCCGGGCGGCATGTCGACCACCAGCACGTCGAGCGAGCCCCATTCGACCTCGCGAAGCATCTGCGTCAGCGCCGACATCACCATCGGACCGCGCCAGATCATCGGCGTCTCCTCGTCGACGAGGAAGCCCATGGACATCACCTTGAGGCCATAATTCTGCATCGGCTTCAGGATCTTGCCGTCGACCGTCTGGGGCCGCCCGTGAATGTTGAGCAGGCGCGGCATCGACGGCCCGTAGATGTCGGCGTCGAGCACGCCAACCTTAAGCCCATTGGCGGCAAGGCCAAGCGCCAGGTTGACCGCGGTGGTCGATTTGCCGACGCCGCCCTTGCCGGAAGCGACCGCGATGATGGCGTCGATACCTGGCACGCCGCGCTTGCCATGGCTCTGGGATGCGGGCGCATGCGGCGCGGGACGCTGCGGCGCCGGTGGCGGGGCGGCGGGCCGAGGGGCCGCCGGGCGCGGCGTAACCGGCGCTTCCATGCCGCCGCCTTTCTTCTCGGCCGTGAGCGCGACGATGGCGCCGGCGACGCCGGGGACGGCTTTCACCGCGCGCTCGGCCGCGGCTCGCAAGGGCTCCAGTTCCTGGGCACGCGCGGCGGGAACGGTAATGGAGAAGAACACCTTGGAATCGGCGATGAAGATTTCCGAGACCATGCCGAGATCGACGATGTTGCCGGTAAAGTCCGGCCCGTTCACCGTCTTCAGGCGCTCGAGGACGGATTCCTTGGTGATGGACATAAGCTTTTTCCCACGCGTTTGCGGGGTCAGATAATGCAGTTCCCCGGCAGAACCAAGCTTCGGAACGACATGGGCTGCGTCATTCCTGGAAAAACTTGCGTGGGATGTCGGGTTTCGCGGCCGTCGTTCGTCTTTCAGAATGACACATAGCACCAGGCGGCTGCGGTCGCGGGTTGACGGCCAGCCCTGTTTTGCCGGTTTCCAGCGCGCGGCCAAAACGACGTAACCGGCAGAGAAAGGAGAAACTCATGCTCGCTAACAGCAACGCCACTGCCAATCTCGCGGTGAAGGACCTGGGGAAGGCCAGGGCCTTCTATGAAGGAATGCTCGGCCTCAGCCAGGTGCAAGACATGGGCGGCGAGCTCATCGTCTATAAAAGCGGCGATACGTTGATCAACGTCTACCACTCGCAATTTGCAGGCACCAACAAGGCTACTGCCGTAACCTGGGCGGTCGGCGACCGCATCGGTGCAATCGTCAAATCGTTGAAGTCGAAGGGCGTCACTTTCGAGCACTACGACATGCCCGGCCTTTCACTCGAGGGCGACATCCATGTGGGCCAAGGCATGAAGGTCGCCTGGTTCAAGGATCCCGACGGTAATATCCTGAACCTTGCAGGCGAGTAACGGGACAGCGGCGACCCAGGCCGCTTCATGCGGCCAGCCGCGTCGCGAAATAGGTCAGCGCCGCGATTGCCGCAGTCGCCGGCAAGGTGACTACCCAGGCAACGACGATGTTGCCGGCAATGCCCCAGCGCACGGCGGAGACGCGGCGGGCGGCGCCTACACCGATGATCGCGCCCGTGATGGTGTGCGTCGTCGAGACCGGGACACCGAGCCAGGTTGCGGCGAAAAGCGTGATCGCGCCCCCGGTCTCGGCGCAAAAACCCTGCATGGGGTTCAGACGCGTGATCTTCGATCCCATGGTATGCACGATGCGCCAGCCGCCAAGCAGCGTGCCCAGCGCCAGAGCCGACTGGCACGTGAGGACCACCCACAACGGCACGTAGAAGCTCTGGCCGAGCATACCTTGCGAATAGAGCAGCACGGCGATGATGCCCATGGTTTTCTGCGCGTCGTTGCCGCCATGTCCCAGCGAATAGAGCGAGGCGGAAAAGAACTGCAGCACGCGAAACGTGTTGTCGACGGCGAACGGGGTCTGGCGCACGAACAGCCAGGAGACGATGAGAACGAGGACGAGCGCCAGCACGAATCCGGTCGCCGGCGAGAGCACGATGGCCGCGACCGTCTTGCCGAGCCCTGACCAGACGATGGCGCCGGTTCCGGCCTTGGCGACGCCGGCGCCGACCAGCCCGCCGATCAGCGCATGCGAGCTGCTGGACGGAATCCCGGCGACCCAGGTGACGATGTTCCAGACGATAGCGCCGACAAGCGCCGAGAAGATCACCGCCGGTGTGACGATGCTGGCGTCCACAATGCCCTTCCCCACCGTCTCGGCGACATGCAGGCCGAAGAACAGGAACGCGATGAAATTGAAGAAAGCCGCCCAAAGCACCGCGTAATGCGGCCTGAGCACACGAGTGGAGACGATGGTCGCGATCGAATTGGCGGCATCGTGCAGGCCGTTGAGGAAATCGAAGAACAGGGCCACGGCAACGAGGCCGATCAGAAGCGGAAAAGCGATCGTGGCGTCCATCGCCTAAACGTTCTCGATCACGATGCCGCTGATCTCGTTGGCGACATCCTCGAAGCGGTCGACCACCTTCTCCAATTGGCCATAGATCTCCGAGCCGATCAGATAAGCCATCGGGTCGCTGCGGCCATGATGCCTGAACAGATCCTTGAGGCCCTGCTCGTGCAGGTCGTCGGCGCGACCCTCGACGCGCATCACCTCTTCGGCGATCGCATTGAGGCGCGCCGCGTTGGCGCCGACCTTGCCGAGCAGCGGGATCGCCTCGGCGACCAGCCGGGCAGCCTGTACGATGACGCCCCCCATTTCCCGCATCAGCGGGTCGAACTCTGTGACTTCGAACAGTTTCACCGTCTTGACCGTCTTGTGCATCATGTCGATGGCGTCATCCATCGACTGGATCAGGTCCTTGATGTCGCCGCGGTCGAAGGGGGTGATGAAGGATCGCCTGACGGCAAGCAGGACCTCGGCGGTGATGCCGTCCGCTTCGTGTTCGAGGTCGACGATCTTCTGGCACCAGCGGTCGATGTCCTTGCCTTGAAGCAGTTGCTCTAGGGCCTCGGCGCCGCCGACCACGGTGCGCGAATGCCGCTCGAACAGGTCGAAGAAGCGATCCTCGCGCGGCAACAGCTTGCGAAACCAGCCCAGCATCTTGTCCCTCCTTGCCTCCACATATCCCACATAGCGCCATGCGCGGCGCGGGAAAACAGATAGCCGGCTCAAAAATGTGGACGAGACCGATTGCGCATGCGTCTTGCGAAGCGAGGCGATTTCCCCGACCTTGGGCAACCGGCCGGGTTGGATGGCATGATCGACAAACTGGAATTCTTCATCGCATTGGCCAAGGAGGAGCATTTCGGCCGGGCCGCGGAGGTGTGCGGCGTCACCCAGCCGACGCTGTCGGCCGGCATCAAGCAGCTCGAGGAACAGCTCGGCGTCATGCTGGTGCTGCGCGGCTCCCGCTTCCAGGGCCTGACGCCGGAAGGCAAGCAGGTGCTGGGCTGGGCGCGCCGCATCGTCGGCGACACGAGGACGATGCGCGAGGAGATGCGCGCGGCGCGCCACGGCCTCGCCGGCCGCATCCGCATCGCGGCCATCCCGACAGCGCTTGCCATGGTGGCGCGGCTGACGACGCCGTTTCGCGAAAAGCATCCGGGCGTCACCTTCTCGGTGCTGTCGCGCACCTCGATCGAGGTCCTGTCGCTGCTCGGCAATTTCGACGTCGATGCCGGCATCACCTATCTCGACAACGAGCCGCTCGGGCGTGTCACCAGCGTGCCGCTCTATGACGAGCGCTACCAGTTGATCACGGCGGTCGGGAACCCCTATTCCGACCGCGACAAGGTGACGTGGGCCGAGATCAGCCGCCTGCCGCTCTGCCTGCTGACGCCGGACATGCAGAACCGGCGCATCATCGACCAGCATCTGGCGGAAGCCGGGGTGCAGGTGCGGCCGACGCTGGAATCAAACTCGATGATCGTGCTGTTCTCGCATATCAGGACCGGCAAATGGTCATCGATCATGCCGCTCAACCTTGCGGAGACTTTCGGTTTCTCCGAGCCTATCCGGGCGATCCCGATCGTCGAGCCGGACGCCAGCCACACGGTCGGGCTCGTGGCGGCGCCGCGCGAGCCGCACACGCCGCTGGTGCAGGCGCTTCTGGACGAGGCTATGGCGCTGGCGGACGATTTCCGCGCCCACCGCTAGGCTAGACACTGCTAGCTGCCCGAGATTGATAGAGAATTTCTATCAAGCAACGAAAGCGCTTTATTGATTTCGGAGGTTTCCTCTGATTTCGTAAGGACTTAGCGATATTGCGCCCTATCTATGTCGTTCCCCGGAAACCGATCTGTACCCCGGGGTGACATAGACTGGGTCGCCACGACCAGGGAGGGCGCTGCGTGACCATGCAGGCCGCAAGTACCGAGATCGCGTCGCGCACGGCGGCGATCATTGACGAGATGAAGGGCCTTGAAGGCCCGCTGCTGCCGATCCTGCACAGCATACAGGAAGAGTTCGGACACGTTCCGAAGGACGCGCTGCCGGTGATCGCCGATGGGCTGAACCTTTCCCGGGCCGAGGTGCATGGCGTCGTCACCTTCTATCACGATTTCCGCGCCAGGCCGGCCGGCCGCCACGTGCTGAAGCTCTGTCAGGCCGAAGCCTGCCAGTCGATGGGTTCGGACGCCGTCGCCGCCAAGGTCAAGCGGTTGCTCGGCATCGATTTCCACGAGACCACGCGCGACGGATCGGTTACACTGGAGCCGGTCTACTGCCTCGGGCTTTGCGCCTGCTCGCCATCGGCCATGCTTGACGGCGAAGTCATCGGCCGGCTCGATGACGAGAAGATCGAAGAGATCGTCGCGGAGGTGCGTTCATGATCCCGCGCATCTATGTCCCCTGCGATTCAGGCGCCATCGCGCTCGGCGCCGATAAGGTTGCCAGGGCGATCGAAGCCGAGCTCAAGGAACGCGGCGTCGAGGCCAAGATCGTGCGCAACGGCTCGCGCGGCGCCTATTTCCTCGAGCCCATGGTAGAGGTGGCGACCGACAATGGCCGTGTTGCCTACGGGCCGGTGAAGCCCTCCGATGTTAAGAGCCTGTTCGATGGCGGCTTCCTCAATGGCGGTCACCATAAGCGATGGCTGGGTGCCCCGGACAAGATTCCCTTTCTGGCCAAGCAGACCCGGCTGACCTTCGCGCGCTGCGGCATCAACGACCCGCTGTCGCTCGACGCCTACAAGTCGCTGGGCGGTTTGCGCGGCCTGCAGAACGCGGTCGCAATGGCGCCGGCCGATGTCGTCAAGCAGGTGACCGAGTCCGGCCTGCGCGGCCGCGGCGGCGCAGGCTTTCCGACCGGCATCAAGTGGAAGACGGTGCTGGATACGGCGGGCACGCAGAAATACATCGTCTGCAATGCCGACGAGGGCGACAGCGCCACCTTCGCCGACCGCATGATCATGGAAGGCGATCCGTTCGTGCTCATCGAGGGCATGGCGATCGCCGGCATCGCCACCGGCGCCACCAAGGGTTTCGTCTATATCCGCTCGGAATATCCGCATGCGGTGGCGACGATGAACAAGGCAGTCGCGATCGCCCGCAAGGCAGGTGTGCTCGGCCTCAGCGTGCTCGGTTCGCCCAACGCCTTCGACATGGAGATCCGGGTCGGCGCCGGCGCCTATGTCTGCGGCGAGGAAACCTCGCTCCTGAACAGCCTCGAAGGCAAGCGCGGCGTCGTGCGCGCCAAGCCGCCGCTGCCGGCGATCCAGGGCCTGTTCGGCAAGCCGACCGTGATCAACAATGTGATCAGCCTGGCCTCGGTGCCGATCATCATGGACAAAGGCGCCGCCTACTACAAGGATTTCGGCATGGGCCGCTCGCGCGGCACGATCCCGATCCAGATTGCCGGCAACGTTCGCAATGGCGGCCTGTTCGAGACGGCCTTCGGCCTGACGCTGGGCGAAATCGTCGACGACATCGGCGGCGGCACGGCTTCCGGACGACCGGTCAAGGCGGTGCAGGTCGGTGGGCCGCTCGGCGCCTATTTCCCGCGCGCGCTGTTCGACACGCCCTTCGACTATGAGGAATTCGCCAAGCGCGACGGCCTGATCGGCCATGCCGGCATCACCGTGTTCGACGACACGGCCGACATGCTGAAGCAGGCGCGCTTCGCCATGGAGTTCTGCGCCATCGAAAGCTGCGGCAAATGCACGCCCTGCCGCATCGGCTCGACGCGCGGCGTGGAGGTCCTGGACAAGGTCGCGGCCGGGATCGAGGCGGAGAAGAACCTCGCTTTGGTCACCGACCTCTGCAACACGATGAAGTTCGGATCGCTCTGCGCGCTGGGCGGCTTCACGCCCTATCCGGTGATGAGCTCGATCACGCATTTCCCCGAGGATTTCAAGCCCGCGCCGGCGCGCGTGGCGGCCGAATAGGAGCTGGCAGATGAACATCAAGGCCGACTTCCCGACACTTATCGAAGAGATCGACTACGGAACGCCGGAGTCGAAGGCGACGAAGCAGGTCACACTGACCGTCGACGGGCAAAGCATCACCGTGCCGGAAGGCACTTCGATCATGCGCGCGGCGATGGAAGGCGGCGTCGAGATCCCGAAGCTCTGCGCCACCGACATGCTGGACTCCTTCGGTTCCTGCCGCGTCTGCCTGGTCGAGATCGAAGGGCGCGGCGGCACGCCGGCCTCCTGCACGACGCCGGTCGGCGAAGGCATGGTGGTGCGCACGCAGTCGGACCGGCTCGACGCCATCCGCCGCGGCGTCATGGAGCTCTATGTCTCGGACCATCCGACCGGCTGGAATGAGAAGGCCGGCACCGGCGCCAGCGAGTTCGACGCGGTGGCGAAATCGGTCGGTCTCTCCGAGAACCGCTACGGTACCGAAGGCCGCAACCACGTCAAGGAAGAAGGCGGCGTGGCGCCCGGCCACGGCTCGCTGGCGGTCGACTACATCGCCCGCGACGAGTCCAACCCCTATTTCACCTATGACCCGGCGCAGTGCATCGTCTGCTCGCGCTGCGTGCGGGCCTGCGAAGAGGTGCAAGGCACCTTTGCGCTGACCATCGAGGGCCGCGGCTTCGAGTCGCGCATGGTCGCCGGCATGCATGAGGACTTCATCGCTTCCGAATGCGTCTCCTGCGGCGCATGCGTGCAGGCCTGCCCGACCGACGCACTGCGCGAGAAGTCCGTGCTGGCAAAGGGCATGCCGGAGCGCTCGGCCGTCACCACCTGCGCTTATTGTGGCGTTGGCTGCTCGTTCAAGGCCGAAGTGAAGGATGACGAAGTCATCCGCATGATGCCCTACAAGGAGGGCAAGGCGAACCACGGCCATTCCTGCGTCAAGGGCCGCTTCGCTTACGGCTATGCCACGCACAAGGACCGCATCCTGTCGCCTATGATCCGCGAGAAGATCTCCGATCCGTGGCGCGAAGTGAGCTGGGAAGAGGCGATCGCCCACACGGCGAAGGAATTCCGCCGCATACAGTACCAGTATGGACGCACCGCGATCGGCGGCATCACTTCCTCGCGCTGCACGAATGAGGAGACCTATCTCGTCCAGAAGCTCGTGCGTCAGGGCTTCCGCAACAACAATGTGGACACCTGCGCGCGCGTCTGCCATTCGCCGACCGGCTACGGTCTCGGCCAGACCTACGGCACCTCGGCCGGCACGCAGGATTTCGACTCGGTCGAATTTACCGATGTCGCCGTCATCATCGGCGCCAATCCCGCTTCTGCGCATCCGGTGTTCGCCTCGCGGCTGAAGAAGCGGCTGCGCCAGGGCGCAAGGCTGATCGTGATCGATCCGCGCCGCACCGAAATGGTCAAGTCGGCGCATATCGAGGCCGACTATCACCTGCCCTTGAAGCCCGGCACCAATGTTGCGGTGCTGACGGCGCTGGCGCATGTCATCGTGACCGAGGGCCTGTTCAACGAGGCCTTCATCCGCGAGCGTTGCGACTGGGCCGAGTTCCAGGACTGGGCGTCCTTCGTCGCCCTGCCGGAAAACAGTCCCGAAACCGTCGGCAAGCTGTCCGGCGTCGACCCGGAAGTCATCCGGGGCGCCGCGCGCCTTTACGCCAAGGGCGGCAATGGCGCGATCTATTACGGCCTCGGCGTCACCGAGCACAGCCAGGGCTCGACCACGGTGATGGCAATCGCCAACCTCGCCATGGCCACCGGCAATATCGGCCGTCCGGGGGTCGGCGTGAACCCGTTGCGCGGCCAGAACAATGTGCAGGGCTCTTGCGACATGGGCTCCTTCCCGCATGAGCTGCCGGGCTACCGCCACATCTCGGGCGAAGCCGTGCGCGACATTTATGAGAGCCTTTGGGGCGTGAAGCTCGACGATGAGCCGGGCCTGCGCATCCCCAACATGCTGGACGCCGCGGTCGACGGGTCGTTCAAGGGCATCTACATCCAGGGCGAGGACATCCTTCAGTCCGATCCCGACACCAAGCATGTCGCCGGCGGCCTAGCCGCGATGGAATGCGTTGTCGTGCACGACCTCTTCCTGAACGAGACGGCCAACTACGCGCATGTCTTCCTGCCGGGCTCGACCTTCCTCGAGAAGGACGGCACCTTCACCAATGCCGAGCGCCGCATCAACATGGTGCGCAAGGTCATCGAGCCGAAGGCCCGCTACGCGGACTGGGAAGCGACGCAGGAGCTCGCCCGGGCAATAGGGCTGGACTGGAATTATACCCACCCCTCGCAGATCATGGACGAGATCGCCAAGACCACGCCGAGCTTCGCCGGCGTGTCTTTCGAGCTGCTCGACCGCGTCGGCTCGGTGCAGTGGCCCTGCAACGAGAAGGCGCCGCTCGGCACGCCGATCATGCATGTCGATGGCTTCGTGCGCGGCAAGGGCAAGTTCATCCGCACCGAATATGTGGCGACCGACGAGCGGACCGGTCCGCGCTATCCGCTGCTGCTCACCACCGGCCGTATCCTGTCGCAATACAATGTCGGCGCGCAGACCAGGCGCACCGAGAATTCGATGTGGCACGCTGAGGACCGGCTGGAGATCCATCCTCACGACGCCGAAGTTCGTGGCGTGCGCGAGGGCGACTGGGTGCGGCTGGCGAGCCGGTCGGGCGAAACCACGCTGCGCGCGCTGATTACCGACCGCGTCTCGCCGGGTGTCGTCTACACGACCTTCCACCACCCGGACACGCAGGCCAACGTGATCACCACCGACTTCTCGGACTGGGCGACCAATTGTCCGGAATACAAGGTCACCGCCGTGCAGGTAGCGCCTTCCAACGGCCCGACCGACTGGCAGAAAGACTATAATGAGCAGGCCAAGCAGAGCCGTCGCATCGCTCCGCTGCAGGCGGCGGAGTAGTTCTTGGCCGTGCGCCGCAAAGCCACGACGCAGATATCGCGGCTGGCGCATCGCGCCGGCGGCACCGCGACCGCGAACCGCATGGTGCCGGAAGAGACGCCGGTGGCGTTCTCCTTTGCCGGCACCACGCATGCGGTGATGATGGCCAGTCCCGCCGATCTCGAGGATTTCGCCCTCGGTTTCTCGCTGACCGAAGGCATCATCGCCGACCCAGACGAGATCGAGGCGATCGAGGTCGAGGATCTCGGCGCCGGCATCGACATCCAGATCCGGCTGAAAGACCAGGCCAACACTCGCTTCCAGGCGCGACGGCGCAGGCTGGCCGGGCCGGTCGGCTGCGGGCTGTGCGGCATCGAATCCATCGAGGAAGCGATGCGTTCGGTCGACGCCGTTGGTGCGTCACGGCTTACGCTAAAGGCGGAGGACATCACCAGCGCCGTCCGGCTGCTGTCGAAGCTGCAGCCGCTGCACGCGGAGACCGGTGCTGTGCATGCCGCCGGCTTCTATTTTCCCGGCAAGGGCATTGTGATGGCGCGCGAGGATGTCGGCCGCCACAACGCGTTGGACAAGCTTGCCGGCGCGCTGGCCAAGGCCGGCATCGACGGCCCTGGCGGCGCCGTCGTCGTGACCTCGCGCGTGTCGGTGGAGATGGTGCAGAAGACGGCCGCGATCGGCGCTTCGGTCATCATCGCGGTTTCGGCGCCGACCGCGCTGGCCATCCGCACGGCCGATGCCGCCGGCATGACGCTGGTGGCGCTGGTGCGCGGCGACGAATTCGATATTTTCACTCACCCTGACCGGGTGGCCTGCGGAGTTGCCAAGCATGTCGCATGACGAAGACCACATCGCCAGCACCAGGGAAAAGCTGGTGCGCATGGCTAACCAGATCGCCACCTTCTTCCATTCGAAGCCGCGCGAAGAAGGGATCGCCGGCGTTGCCGAGCACATCAACAAGTTCTGGGAGCCGAGGATGCGGCGGCAGTTGTTCGAAATGCTGGACGGCGACCCGGAGGATTTCGACGACCTCGTGATCGCCGCCTCGGCAAAGATCAAGAGGCCGATTAGCCCCGCCGAGGCCGACACGAAGCTTGGGCTCAAGGCCTTTCCGGCAGACATCGCCGCTTCGCAGAAATAGCCGCGGCGATCAGAGCATGGGACCTAAGGCGTGAAGCGGGTCTCAGGCGACATCATGCTCTATCCCTTTGATTTCCTGGCGGATTTACATGTCAGGTCGAATTGACCTGAAAATGACCCAGCTCTAGGCGCCTATATTCCACTTTGCTAAAGTTTAAGCTGCCGTGATCGGCACGGCTCTGCTATGTTTGACGATCAGAAATCGTCAGGCCGGGCGGAAGAACTCGTGAGGCCGATCGAGACCAGATACGCGCGCAGCGGGGATTTCCGGATCGCCTATCAGGTGGTCGGCCAGGGCGCGTTCGATCTCGTCTTCGTGCCGGGCTTCATCTCCAACCTTGATCTTCAGTGGGAGGATGAAGGCTATAGTCGCCTTTTGAAAAGGCTTTCGGCCTTCTCCCGGCTGATCCTGTTCGACAAGCGCGGCACCGGGCTTTCCGATCGCGTCGACACCCGTCACCTGCCCAGCCTGGAAACCCGCATGGACGATGTGCGCGCGGTCATGGACGCCGCCGGCAGCGGCCGCGCGGCGATCCTCGGCGCCTCGGAGGGCGCGCCGATGGCGATGCTGTTTGCCGCCACCTATCCGGAGCGGACGCGCGCGCTGGTGCTCTACGGCGGCTTTGCGCATTTCCACAAATGGGTGATGCCACCGGAACGGCTGGAAGCGTTCATCGAGACGGCGGAGACGTCCTGGGGCACCGGCGCCACCTTGCCCAATTTCGCGCCCGGCCGCGTGGACGACGCGCATTTTGCCCAATGGTGGGCCCGGTTCGAGCGGCTTTCGGCCAGCCCGACGGCGGCTGCCGCCCTTGCCCGTATGAATGCCGGGATCGACGTGCGCGGCATCCTGGCGACGATCAGCGCACCGACACTGCTTATCCATCGCCGCAACGACGCCCGCGTCGATCCTGATGCCAGCCGCTTCCTGGCCAAGAGTATCCCACACGCGCGCCTTGTCGAGGTACCCGGGCGCGATCACCCGATCTGGACCGGCGATGTCGATCGCGTGGCCGACCTGATCGAGGAATGCCTGACCGGCGAGCCCGCCGTGGCCGACACCGAGCGCGTGCTGGCGGCGCTGCTGGTAACGCGCATCTACGACACGGCCAAGCTCGGCGACCGCATGTGGAGCGAGCGCACTCTACGCTTCCAGGAAACCTGGCGGCTCTTGGTCGGGCGCCACGGCGGACGCGCGGCCGGCACGCATGGCGAATTGATGATGGCGCGCTTCGATGGGCCGGCGCGCGCCATTCGCTGCGCCGCGGCGCTGCGCGAGGCGGCGCAGCAGATCGGCGTGGCGAGCGCGCAAGGCGCGCATGTCGGCGAGATCGAAATGCGCGGCCAGCCGGTCGGGCTGACGGCGCGGGTGACGATGCATCTCGCCGCGCATGCCGGTCGCGGCGACATCCTCGCCTCGCGGCTGGTCGCCGACCTCGCAATCGGTTCCGGCCTGCATTTCGTCGACGCCGGCCGCATCAGCCTCGACGAGCTGGATAAACCCATTTCCGTGGTTCAGGCGACGTCGGAGCAACATCTGGAACCGGCCTGCCGGCCGCGGACAAAGGCCGCCGAGCCGGCCTCGCTGACAGCGCGGGAAAGCGAAGTGGTGAATCTGATTGCGGACGGGAAGAGCAACGCCGCTATCGCCGCCGAGCTCGACCTCAGCGAGCACACGGTCAAGCGCCACGTCGCCAACATACTGCTCAAGCTCGACCTGCCGTCACGGGCGGCGGCGGCGGCTTTTTCGGCAAGGCATGCTGGCCCGGATGGGCCATGAGAGCCATGGCGCTTTCGGGCGAAGCGCCGGGCCTTCCGCAAGCGGTATCAATTCTCCCATGCAGGCCGGGCGACATCGCCGGAAGGGCCCTGCGAAACGGAGGATGAAAATGATCAAACTCAAACGCAAGATCGGATTGCTGGCATTTGCGGCGGGCGCATTGCTGGCCGTCACCGCGGCGCATGCCGAAGACGCCTCGGCCACCGCCGCCTACAAGGATATTCAGGCCACGCTCGGCTCGGTGCCCGACATGTTCAAGACGCTGCCGGACGTCGCCGTTGCCGGCGCCTGGGCTGAGATCAAAGGCGTCCAGCTCAACCCCAACACCGCCCTCAACGGCAAGACCAAGGAACTTATGGGGCTGGCGGTGGCCTCGCAGATTCCCTGCCAATACTGCATCTATTTCCACACGCTTGCCGCCAAGGCCAACGGCGCGAGCGACGAAGAGATCAAGGAGGCCGTGGCGATGGCCGCGATCGTGCGCCACTGGTCGACGATGCTCAACGGCAGCCAGGTCGATCTCGCCACCTTCAAGAAGCAGACCGACGACCTGTTCGCCGCCGTCAAGGCCAAGTCGCAGTAAACGAAATTCCTGCCCGGCGAAGAGCGCCGGGCAGCGCTTCCCTCGTCAACCGCCCTCACGAAGACGGGCATATGGAGGATGACATGCTGACCAAGACACAGACAGTGGACGGCGCCGCGATCAAGAAAGCGATCGAAGGGCGTGACGGCAAGCTCCTGTCGAGCTTCTACAATGACGATGCGGTGGTGCGGGTGATCGACCGCAACAATCCGCCGAGCAAGCCGCGCGAGATCCGCGGCCGCGCGGCGATCAGCACCTTCTGGGACGACATCTGCAGCCGGGCGATGACCCACAAGGTCGACACCACGATCGCCAATGGCGACAGCCTCGCCTTCACCCAAGCCTGCAGCTATCCGGACGGTACCAAGGTGTTCGCCGCGGCGGTGCTGGAGCTCAAGAACGGCCGCATCGCAAGGCAGACCGTCGTGCAGGCCTGGGACGAATAAGGTCAAGCGCAACCGGAAAATGAGGGAGGAGAACGAACATGTTCAGCGCCAGATGGCAGATCGACGCCAAGTTCGGTCACAAGCAGACAGCGCTCGAGCTGATGCGAAAATGGGAGCGCGAGATCGGCTCTCAGGTCGGGCTCGCTGACCTGAATTTCCGCCTCATGACCGGTTCGATCGGCGCACGAGAAGCGACGATCGAGTCCCATCACGAGGTCGAGAGCCTGGCGCAGCTGGAAGCATTCTTTGCCAAGATCGCCAAGATCGAGGCCCATGCCAAGTGGGGCAAGGAACTGGAGCCCTATGTCGTATCGGGCACCAGCCAGTGGCAGATCTTCCGGATCGTGGAATAGCACCTCGACCTCTCCCCTTGTGGGGGGAGGTCGGATTGCCCCGATTTGCCTTTCGCAAACGGGTTGGCAATCAGGGTGAGGGGTGACTTGGCGTCAAGCCGGAACACCTCTCATCCATCTCGGCGCTGCGCGCCGACCCACCTTCTTTCACAAGGGAAGAAGGGGAGCCCGATTACCCGTGCGCCACCATCACGTGGCGAACGGCGGTGTAGTCCTCCAGCGCATAGAGCGACATGTCCTTGCCGTAGCCGGACTGCTTCAATCCGCCATGCGGCATCTCGTTGGTCAGCATGAAGTGGGTGTTGATCCAGGTGCAGCCATATTGCAGGCGGGCGGCGGTCGCCATGGCGCGGGAGACGTCCCTCGTCCACACCGACGATGCTAGGCCGTAGTCGCTGTCGTTCGCCCAGTTCACCGCTTCGTTGACGTCCGAGAAGCGGGTGACCGAGACGACCGGGCCGAACACTTCGCGGCGCACGATCTCGTCCTCCTGCAGTGCGCCAGCGACGACCGTCGGCTGGTAATAGAAGCCGGAGCCCTCGCCCGGCTTGCCGCCGGTTGTGATCTCGATGTGCTTCAGTTCCGAAGCGCGCTCGACGAAGCTCGAGACACGGTCGCGCTGGCGGCGCGAGATCAGCGGTCCGATCTCGTTCTCGGTGTCGTCCGGCTGGTTGTATCTGATGGTCGAGACGGCGGAAGAGAGGTCTGCGACCAGCTTCTCGTAGATTTTCTTGCCGGCATAGATGCGGCAGGCGGCGGTGCAGTCCTGGCCGGCATTGTAGTAGCCGAAGGCGCGCAGGCCGGCCACCACGGCGCCGAGATCGGCGTCGTCGAAGACGATAACCGGCGCCTTGCCGCCAAGCTCGAGATGCGTGCGCTTGACCGACTTGGCGGCCGCCTGCAGCACTTTCTTTCCGGTGGCGACATCGCCTGTGATCGAGATCATGTTGATCTTGGGATGGTTGATAAGCGTGTTGCCGACGCTGTCACCGCGGCCGAGCACGACGTTGACGACGCCCTCGGGGAGGATTTCGGCGAGGATTCTGGCCAGCTTCAGCGACGTCAGCGGCGTCTGCTCGGACGGCTTGAAGACGACGGTGTTGCCGCCGCCGATCGCCGGCGCCAGTTTCCATGCCATCATCATCAGCGGATAGTTCCACGGCGCGATGGAAGCGACGATGCCGACCGGATCGCGCCGCACCATCGAGGTGTGGCCGGCAATATATTCGCCGGCCACCTGGCCGGGCATCGAGCGGACCGCACCGGCGAAGAAGCGGTAGCAGTCGACGATCGCCGGGATCTCGTCATTGAGCACGGCGTTGATCGGCTTGCCGCAGTTCAACGCCTCGAGCGCGGCAAACTCCTTCGCTTCGGCCTCGATGCGGTCCGCGATCTTGAGCAGATAGCCGGAGCGTTGCGCCGGCGTGGTGCGCGACCAACCGGCGAAGGCTCTTTCAGCGGCCGCCACCGCGGCGTCGATCTGCGCCGGACTTGCTTCCGGCAGGTTGAGAATCGTCGCGCCGGTCTTCGGATTGAGGATCGGCTCCTCGGTTTCGGTGCCCATCTCGAATCTCGAGCCGATGAGCATCTGGGTGTCCATGGACGTCACTCCCTAGGCAATCCGGTTATTTGCCCGAACCGGCGATCTGGTCGCCGTCACGGGTCAGGTAATAGGCAAAGAGGATCGGCAGCAGCGTCACCAGCACGACGACCATGGCCACGACATTGGTGACCGGTCGCTGGCGCGGGCGGATCAACTCTTCCAGCATCCAGATCGGCACGGTCTGCTGCTGGCCGGCAGTGAAGGTGGTGACGATGACCTCGTCGAAGGACAGCGCGAAGGCGAGCATGCCCCCGGCGAGCAATGCGGTGGCGATGTTCGGCAGCACGACATGCCGGAAGGTCTGGAAGCCGTCGGCGCCGAGGTCCATCGAGGCTTCGATCATCGAGCCGGAAGTGCGTCGGAAGCGCGCGACGGCGTTGTTGTAGACGACGACCACGCAGAAGGTGGCGTGGCCGAGCACGATCGTCCAGAAGGAGAACGGGATGTCGGCGAGCGCGAAGGCGGAGCGCAGCGCGATGCCGGTGATGATGCCCGGCAGCGCGATCGGCAGGATGACCAGCAGCGAGATCGTCTCACGGCCGAAGAAGCGCGTCCGCGAGACGGCGGCGGCGCAGAGCGTGCCCAGCACCAGCGCGATCGCCGTCGAGATGGCGGCGACGCGGACAGACAGGGACAGCGCTTCCCAAACGTCGGGCCGGTTCCAGGTTACGGCGAACCACTGCGTGGTCAGCCCCGGCGGCGGCCAGACGAAGCTCTTTTCCTCCGTCGTGAAGGCGTAGACGAAGATCAGGAGGATCGGCAGGTGCAGGAAGAGCAGGCCGCAGGCGGCGGCGATCTTCAGGCCGAGCGGAGCGGATTGGCCGCGATCAGAGCGCATCGAAAGCCCCCATGCGCTTGGCGCCCCAGAGGTAGAAGCCCATGATGACGATGGGCACGACGGTGAAAGCGGCGGCCAAGGGAATGTTGCCGGCGGTGCCCTGCTGCGAATAGACGGCCTGGCCGATGAAGAGGCGCGAGGTGCCGATGATCTGCGGGATGATGTAGTCGCCCAATGTCAGCGAGAAGGTGAAGATCGAGCCGGCGACGATGCCGGGCAGCGCCAGCGGGAACAGCACATTGCGGAAGGTTTGCCCGGGCGAGGCGCCGAGATCGGACGAGGCCTCGACGAGGTTGCCGGGCACACGCTCGAGCGCAGCCTGCACCGGCAAGATCATGAAGGGCAGCCAGACGTAGACGAAGACGATGAAGGTGCCGGTGAAGGAGACTGAGAGCGAATTGCCGCCCACGATGGGCAACGACAGCCAGGCGTCGAGCAGCCACAGTAGGTTCAGCTTGGCGAGCAACCAGGTGAGGATGCCCTCCTTGGCGAGGATCAGCTTCCAGGCATAGATCTTGACCAGGTAGCTCGACCAAAGCGGCAACATGACGCCGAGATAGAACAGCGCCTTCCAGCGGCCGCGCGCATAGCGCGCCGCGTAATAGGCGATGGGGAAGGCAATGACTGCGGAAGCAAAAGTGACGAGCGCGGCCATCGTCACCGTGCGCAGGATGATGTCGAGATTGGCGGGCTGGAACAGGTCGCCATAGGTCTTCAGCGTGAACTGGCGATTGATGAGGCCGGAGAACTCGTCGATCGAGAAGAAGCTCTGCAGGAGCAACGCAATCAGCGAGCCGATATAGACGATGCCCAGCCACAGAAGCGGCGGCAAAAGCATCAGGGCGAGCAGGAATTTCGGCCGGCGCCAGAAGAGATCGGAGAAGGCGCCGCGCAGGCCGCCGCTGCCCGGCAGGATCGCCGGGGCGGGCGCGCGCGAGATGGCGGCATCGAGGCTCATGCCGGCTCGTCCATCAGATGCAGGCTTTCGCGGTTGAAGGTCAGCATCACCGCCTCGCCTTCCGCCGGAAGTGCCATGCCCGCCGGCACCACCGCATGCAGCCTCAACCCGTCGGCATCGAGCGCCAGCCTGGTCGTGGCGCCGAGATAGTTGGTGCCGATAAGGCGCGCTGCGACGCCGTCGCCGCTGGCCGCGCTCGATACGCGGATGGATTCCGGGCGAAGGCTTCCCCAGCGATGCTGGCCGGAAAAGCGCTGCACGAAATCCGGCGGCAGCACGTTGGACGAGCCGACGAAATCGGCGACGAAGCGCGTGTTCGGCCGCTGGTAGATGTCTTCCGGCGTGCCGACCTGCATGATCCTGCCGTCGTTGAAGACAGCGACGCGGTCGGCCATGGAAAGGGCCTCGCCCTGGTCGTGGGTGACGAAGACGAACGTGATGCCGAGCGCCTTCTGCAGCGATTTCAGTTCCTCCTGCATGTTCTCGCGCAGCTTGAGGTCGAGCGCGCCGAGCGGCTCGTCCAGGAGCAGCACCTTGGGCTGGTTGACTAGCGCGCGGGCGAGCGCGACGCGCTGGCGCTGGCCGCCGGAAAGCTGGCCGGGGCGACGTGCGCCATAGCCCGGCAGGCGCACCAGCGACAGCGCTTCCTCCGCCGCCTTCAGCCGCTCGGCCTTGCCGACGCCCTTGACCATCAGGCCGTAGGCGACATTGTCGAGCACGTTCAGATGCGGGAACAGCGCATAGTCCTGGAAGACGGTGTTGACGTTGCGGCGATAGGGCGGAACGCCTTCGGCGCGCTCGCCGAAGATGGAGATCGAGCCCGCCGTCGGCTGCTCGAAGCCGGCAATCAGCCGCAAGCACGTCGTCTTGCCGGACCCGGATGGCCCCAGCATGGCGAAGAATTCGCCGGGCACGATCTCAAGATCCACCGCGTCGACGGCGCGCACGCTGCCGAAATGGCGCGAGACTTGATTGAAGGAAACGGCAGACGTCATGGCCCTGTCATTCGGTTGCTGAGATCAAAGGAGCACGAATTCGTGCGACGCGCTGCCTCTCTCGTGGCAGGCCGCGGCAAGTCGCGGGTGGGGGAAACCCCCACCCCGACCCTACGCATCGCCCATCCCCACAAAGGGGAGGTTGAGCGGGATCACCGCCCGCCGATGACGCCGATATAGTCCGACACCCAGCGGTAGTAGGGCACGCACTGGTCGTTCTGGCTGGCGCATTTCGATACCGGCGTCTTCCAGAACTTGATCTTGTCGAAATTGTCGTAGCCGTTGGTCTTGCAGCCTTCCTCGCCGAGCAATTCGTTGCCCTTGCAGGCGGCGGGCACCACCGGCAGCGAGCCGAACCAGGCCGACACGTCGCCCTGGACCTTCGGCGACAAGGAATGCTCGAGCCACATATAGGCGCAGTTCGGATGGGCGGCATCGGCCTCCATCATGGTGGTGTCGGCCCAGCCGGTGACGCCTTCTTCCGGCACGGTCGAGGCGACCGGCTTCTTGGCGGCGATCAGCGTGTTGACCTGATACGGCCAGGAGCCGGAAGCGACCACGCCCTCGTTCTGGAAGTCGTCGACCTGGATCGCGGCATCATGCCAGTAGCGGCCGACCAGCGTGCGCTGGGTGCGCAGGAGAGCGAGCGCCGCCTTATACTGGTCCTCGTTCAGCTCATAAGGGTCCTTGATGCCGAGTTCCGGCTTGTGGAACATCAGATAATTGGCGGCGTCGGCGATATGAATCGGGCCGTCATAGGCCTGGACGCGGCCCTTGTTCGACTTGCCGTCGGGCAGCTTCATTTCCTCGAAGACGACGTTCCAGCTCTTGGGCGCTTCCTTAAAGACTTCGGTGTTGTACATCAGGATGTTCGGGCCCCACTGGTAGGGAACGCCGTAATGCACCTTGTCGACGGTGAACCAGGGCGCGTCCTTCAGGCGGTCGTCGACAGTCTTCCAGCTCGGAATGAGATCGGTGTTGATCGGCTGAACGCGCTTGCCGGCGACGAGGCGCAGCGATGCATCGCCCGAAGCGGTGACCAGATCGAAACCGCCCTCGTTCATCAGCGAGACCATCTCGTCCGAGGTGTTGGCGGTCTTGACGTTGACCTTGCAGCCGCTTTCCTTCTCGAAAGCCGTCACCCAGTCGTAATTCTTGTCGGTCTCGCCGCGCTCGATGTAGCCAGGCCAGGCAACGATGTTGACCTGGCCCTCGCCCTTGCCGAGCTCCTTGACCTGGGCCATGGCCTGAGCGGAAAAAGTCAGCGCGACAGTCAGCGCCGTGCACGACTTCAGGAATGCATTCATCGTCGATCTCCCATTGCTAGGGGCAGCGCTCTCAGGGCGCGGCTTTGTTCCCTGGGCGAAAGGTGCTGTGAAAAATCCGGTTTCGCAAATTCATTTATCAGAAAGCCGATATCGGTTTATCCGATATCCAAGCGATCATCAAGCAGTTGCCGTCGCCAACCAGCAGGCGGCATTGAAGCGGCCCTCGCCATCCTGCACGAAAGGCGCGAATGCGGCAGGCAAAGCCTTGGTGATCTTTTCGGCCGTGGCTTGGTCCAGCTCGCGCAGCGCGGCGCCGAGAGGCCCTAGCCGGGTGACATATGTCATCAGGTCGCGCTCGGCTATTCGACACAGGACGTCCGCCTTTTCGACCTTGATCGACGACCAGCCGCTCGCTTCCAGGATCCGCTTCACCCTTGCGCCATCCGCAAAGGCAAATTGCCCCGGCGCATCGGGGTCTGGCGCGGGTGCGGGCGGCAGGAAAGGCGCAGCCGTTCGCGCAGCGGTCGTCATGAAATCATTCTCGCCCGGCCCGCGCCAAGCGACGAAGGCGAGTCTGCCGCCGGGCCTTGCAGCCTGCCTTATGTTGGCGAACGCGGCCACGGGATCATCGAAGAACATGACACCAAAGCGCGAAACAACCGCGTCGAAGCGCCCAGTTTCGAACGCATATGTCTGGGCATCGCCCACTTCAAAGCTTGCATTCGCCACCTCTTCCATCCGCTTGCGCGCCAGGGCGACCAGCGGCCGCGAGATGTCGAGCCCGACACAGCGGCCGCCGCTGCCGACGCGGCGCGCCATCGCCAGAGTCGTGGCGCCCGCGCCGCAGCCGATATCCAGCACGTTACCACCCTCTCCGGGATAGCCGGAATCGACCACCAGGCTCTCGAACGGCGCCAATACCCCGTCGATGAGCGGCTGCAGCGCAACCCAGGCCTTCCCGCTGGCGTCGTTCCAGAGAGCGGCTTGCCGTGCGTTTGGCAGCGCGGATTGCGACATGGCGGGCCTCGCTTTCTGTTGCTCTCATCGATCCTCGCAAGCACTCTAGGGGTTCAAGCCGACGCGAGGTCAAGTATGAAAGATATGGACATTGCCGACGTCGCGCCGCACTGGACCGCCCGCCTAGACACTTCGCTACCAGGAGAAGGACAGCCAGGACGCCTGGCCCGATCGCTGCGCGGCTTTCCTGGAATTCTCTAGCGGCGAACCATCCGCTGCGACTGCGCAAGGCCGATGAAATCGCGCGCGGCCTGCGGCAGGCCGGATCCGCGGCGCCATACCGTGCCGACCTGGACCACCGGCAGCGAGCCGGAAACGTCGCGCGATTCAATGCGGTCGCCTTCCAGCGACCAGGGCCGGTAGACGAGGTCTGGCAGCAGCGCCACGCCGGCGCCGGTGGCGACAAGGCTGCGCACGGCTTCCACGGAACGCGTGCGGAAGGCGACATGCGGGCGGGCGCCGATCGCCGAGAGCAGCTTGCCGGTATTCTCCTCGATCTCGTCCACCGTGAGCATGATCAGCGGCTCGGACGCGATATCGCCGATCGAGATGATGTCGGCGCTGGCGAGCCTGTGGCTGAGCGGGACCCACAGCCGGTAGGCCGAGACCTCCAGGATTTCGGACTGCAGGGCGGTGCGGTCGCGCAGGTTGGACGTCACCATGACGGCGATGTCGAGCTTGCCGCCGACCAGAAGGTGCTCGAGATAGTCACCATTGTCCTCGATGGCCGAGACCTCGACGCCGGGATAGGCGCGGCGGTAGCGGGCAAGCAGGTCGGACAGCACATAGCCGGCGACCAGCGAGGTGACGCCGAGCTGAAGCCTTCCGCCGGCGGCGGCCTGCTCGCTGGAGAACGAGCGGCGCGCATCCGAGACGTCGGCCAGGATCTTCGTGGCGTGGCGCAGGAACTGGTGGCCTTTATGGGTGATGTTCAACCCACGCGGATGGCGCTCGAAGAGTTCGACGCCCAAATCGCTCTCCAATTCCTTGATCGCCTCGGTGACGGAGGACTGCGAGATGGAGAGGTTCTGCGCGGCGCCCGAGACGGTACCTTGTTCCGCGACGGCGACGAAGAACTGCAACTGGCGGATCGTGAAAGCCATGGCCGGACTAAACACCGGCGCGCACGGGAAAGAAAGCCGGGCGTAGCACCTTGTTTGCGCTGGGCGGTGTCTAGTTTTTTGCCGATCCGACGCGGCGCCAGCGGGAGCGCAGCGCTATGAGGAACCCGACTTCCAGCGCTAGCACGAGGGCCATGATACGAAACGCCACGGTGGGCAGATCGTGGACGCCGTCGCGCAGCGCATAGCCGGCAAGGAGGAAGCCGGCGTTCCACAGCATCGCGCCAAGCAGTGTGGCCAAAACAAAAGGCAGAGCCGGCAGGTGCAACGCTCCGGCGGCGATCGGCAGATAGTTCCGCACCGCAGGCACGAACTGCGCCAGCAGCGACGCGCGCATGTGGTCGCGACGGTAGGCGCTGGAGAAGCGCAGATAGGTTTCGCGGCGCAGGAAGACGTAGGGGCCGAAGCGTCCTACCAGGGCATCGGTGCGCCCCGGCCCGAGCCGGGCGCCCAGAGCAAACCAGAGCAGGCAACCGGCCGTCGAAGCCAACGTCGTCACCGCCAGCAGGGCGGCAAGCGTCGCAAGATCGGGCGCCCTGGTCATGCCGAGAAAGAGCAGCAGGACATGCGACGGCGGCACCGGCAGGATCTTTTCGGTAAAAGCCAGACAGGCGGCGCCGATCAGGCCCAGTTCCAGCACCGTGGACAGGAGATCGCTCATGCGAAGCGCCAGTCATAGGTGCTGAGGCTCCTGATCCTGGAAACGCGATAGACCGTCGCTGGCGGAAAGTTGCGGAAGGTGCCGCCGATGCGGACCGCTTCAAGGTCAAGCCTGTCGAGGACGGTCTGGTCGAAAGGGCACCGGCGGCCAAAGGTAAACTGGTAGAGTGCCGCACCCGGCCGAAGGCATGAAAAGACGCCTTCCAGGATCGCAGATGATTTGCGCGGCGTAATCAGACGAAACGGCAACCCGCTGATCGCCGCGCCGACGACGGGGCCATCGAACAACGGCAAATGGCGCAGGCCGACCGCATCCATCTCGACGATTCGTGCCGACGGAAAGCGGCGCGCAAGAAGCGCGGCGAAATCCGGATCGGACTCGACCAGCGTCAGGTCGTTCTCGCGGACGCCGCGCTGCAACAGGGCACGCGTGAAGGGGCCGGTGCCGGGCCCGAGCTCCAGCACCGGACCTGTGTCGGCGCCGATTTCGCGCGTGATCAGCGCCGCGAGGCTCGGACTGGACGGCGTGACCGAACCCATGCGGAACGGCGCCAGCGTCCAGGCCATCAGGACGGACAAAGCATCACTTGCAGGCATGTTAACCTCATTTCTTAGACGGGCGATTCGGTTGCCCGGCATTCGCCGAGGCGCTGTTTGCCGGCAGCGGATTGCATGGACATTGCGCATGGCGGGGCTTCGCGAAAGAAAGGGCTCACCGTCGACCGCGAGAGCTGGCGCCATGTTTGCGCAATGCTGGCGCGATAGGCGGCGGCCAAAAGGACGTCGGAGGTTTCAATGCGTATCCTGCTGGTCGAGGACGAGCCGGAAATGGTTTCGGCGCTGCGAGCGGCGCTGAAGCGGCATGACATGGTGGTCGACCATGCCGGTTCGCTGCTGGAAGCTGAGGGTTTCGTCGCCGTCGACGGTTATGACGCGATCCTGCTCGACCGGCAGTTGCCGGACGGCGACGGGCTGACGCTGGTGCCTCAGCTTCGCGCTGCAAGGAACACGACGCCGGTGCTGATGCTGACGGCCAGAAGCGACACGGCCGACAAGGTCGACGGGCTGGACATGGGCGCCGACGACTATCTGGCCAAGCCCTTCGCCTTCGAGGAGTTGCTGGCGCGGCTCAGGGCATTGCTGAGACGCCCGGCGGCGATCGAGTCGCAAACGATCCGCGCCGGCCATCTTTCGCTCGATGTCGGCCATCGCGAAGCTTCGATCCGCGGCGAGCCGCTCGCGCTGCCGCGCCGCGAATTACTGGTGCTGGAAGCGCTGATACGGCGCACTGGCCGCATGGTGCAGCGCGAGGCCCTGATGGAGGCCGTGTTCGGGCTGGACGACGAGATCCAGTCCAACACGCTCGACACCCACGTGTCGCGGCTGCGCCGCAAGCTGACGGAAGCCGATAGCGGGGTCGTCATCAACGGCATACGCGGCGTCGGCTATCTGCTGCGCGAGACCACATGAGCTTTCGCCGCCCACGTTCTCTGAAATGGAGCCTGGTGCTGCGCATCGCCATCCTGCAATGCGTGATGCTGACGCTGATCATCGCAGGCATAATCGGCGCAATGCTCGCCACCGGCATCATTCCACACGACTATGAAAACGGCACAATGGACGTTTTGGCGGATGCGGTGACGCGCAACGCCAGCGGAGCGCTGGTGCTGAAGGAAAACCCCGATCTGACCAGGTTGCGTTCGGATGTTTCGGATCTCTGGTTCATCATCCGAGACAAGGAAGGGCACCGGCTTCAGGAGGGTTCTGTGCCGGCAAAATTCCAACCTTTCGTCGGACTGCTGGATAATATCAGCGACGCTCGCATCGACCTTGCGATGGGGGAGACCGCCCCGCCGGGCGGCAAGATACGCTGGACAGACACGGCGGCTGGCAACGTCCAGATCATGAGCGGCACCAAGGGCGGGCTCTCTCTGCCGCACGTTCTTGGGCAGGCGCCGGGACTCTTCCTGCAAGGGATTTTGCCGCTTGCCGGGCTGATGGCGCTCGCAACGCTATTCGTCACTCCCTGGGTGGTGCGCGGCGCGCTTTCCAGCCTCGGGCGCGCGGCCGCCGCGGCCGGCCAGATCGACATCGACAAGCGTGGCGTGCAACTGCCGCTGGACGGCGTACCGAAGGAGGTCACGCCGCTGGTCGATGCGGTCAACGCGGCCTTATGGCGCCTGGATGCCGGCTACGCGCGGCACAAGCGCTTCCTGACCGATGCCGCGCATGAGCTGAGAACGCCCGTCGCCATCCTCAACACGCGGCTTGCGTCTTTGCCGGCAACGCCGGAACGCGCCAGGCTGCTGCAGGATGCCGCGCGACTGTCGACACTTGCGGATCAGTTGCTCGACCTGCAGCGGCTCGACCGCCAGGCCGAGCAATTCGGGCCGGTAGACCTGGTCACTCTTGCACGCAACGTCGTGGTCGACCTGGCGCCGATGGCTTTCGCAGCCGGCTACGAGATGTCGTTCGAGCCGGCCAAGGAAAAGCTCATCATACGCGGCGACCGCACCGCGATCGAACGCGCAGTGACAAACCTTGTCCAGAATGCCATCGACCATGGCGGCAAGGCGGGCCGGATCGCAATCAGCGTACGTCCGCCCGCGGTGATCGAGGTGCTGGACGAAGGCGACGGCGTGCCGACGTCCGAGCGCGAGCGGATCTTCGAGCCATTCTATCGTTTGCATCCTCAGGATCACGGCGCCGGCCTCGGCCTCAACCTGGTCCGCGACCTGATGCAGTTGCATGGTGGCAAGGTCGAGGTGCTCGACGGCAACCCCGGCGGCGCCTGTTTCCGGATGATTTTCCCGGCCTGACATCCAGCTGATCGGCATGGCGATCCGCCGGAGTTTGACATCGACACTATTTGTAACTATCTAAGTTACATGAAGCGCAACAGCCGGCTATCCTCGACCCTGCATATCCTTGTCCATATGGCCGACGCGCGCGACCGGGCACTGACCTCCGAGCAGCTTGCCGGCTTCATCCATACCAACCCGGTGGTGGTGCGCCGCACCATCGCCGGGTTGCGCGAGGCCGGAATCGTCACCTCCTCGCGCGGCCATGGAGGCGGCTGGCAGCTCGGCCGCGCGCCGGACAGGATTTCGCTCGCCGAAATCAGCGCCGCGCTCGGCGAGACGCTTTTGCCGTTCAGCACCGAGCCGGAAAGCCCTGGATGCCTGGTCGAACAGGCGGTGATCGCGGCGCTCGATGATTTTCGCCTCGAGGCGGAGAGGCTGCTCGCCGAGAAGCTCAGCCATATCACGCTGGCCGACCTGACGGCCGATTTCCGCCGCCGTTACGACCTGATTGGAGTATCCAGCCATGCGTTATGATGTGATCGTCGTCGGCGGCAGCTTTGCCGGCCTGTCGGCCGCCCTGTACGTGGCTCGGGGTCGACGTAACGTGCTGGTGATCGATGCCGGGCAGCCGCGGAACCGCTTCGCCGGGTACTCGCATGGCTTCTTCGGCCAGGACGGGCGTTCGCCATCGGACATTCTCGACGAGGCCAAGGCACAGCTGCTTGCCTATCCGACCGTCACCACGGTCGACGGCCGCGCCGAGCGGGCCGCCACTGCCGGCACCGGCTTCGAGGTAGAGATGGAGAATGGCAAGCGTTTCGGAGCGACGCGGCTGGTGCTTGCCACCGGTGTGCGGGACATCCTGCCGGACGTGCCGGGATTGGCCGCGCATTGGGGCAAGACGGTGCTGCATTGCCCATACTGCCACGGCTACGAGGTGGCCGGCGGGCCGCTCGGCGTGCTGGCGACCGGACCGATGTCGCTGCACCAGGCCGAGCTGATTTCCGACTGGGGCGACGTCACGCTGTTCGCCGATGGCCTGTTGGAACCGGACGCCGACCAGGCGCGGGCCCTGGAGAAGCGCAATATCCGCTTCGAGCCGAACAAGGTGAGCGAAGTGCTGGACGACGGCTCAGGCGGCCTGGCCGTCAGGCTCGAGGGCAATCGCAACGCTCGAGTGCGGGCGCTGTTCACCGCGCCGCGGAACGTGATGGCAAGTCCGCTGGCCGAGCAGCTCGGCTGCGCCTTCAACGAAGGCCCCTTCGGCCGCGCGATCGTCGTGGACGACAAGCAGCAGACATCGGTGTCCGGCGTCTTCGCGGCCGGAGACGCCGCGCGGATGATGCACAACATCGCCTTCGCGGTGTCCGGCGGCGCGATGGCCGGGGTTGCGGCGCACCAGTCGCTGGTGTTCGGCTAGCTGGCTGCTGTTCCTGAGTGGGCTCAGGCCGTCGCAATGGACAAGCGCGCCCCGCCCTGGCTCAGCGCGGCGGCTATGTCGGGCGGCGGCGGCCGGTCGGTGGCTAGCTCGGAAAAGCCGTCGAAGCCGCAGACCCTGACCAGCCCCCGGCGGCCGAATTTGGTGTGGTCGGTGACGATGAGCGAGCGCTGGCCGCGCGATAGCACCATGCGGGCGAACTCCGCCTCCTCCAGCTCATAGTCGGTCAGCCCAGCGGCGGCATCGACCGCGCCGATCGAGATCACGGCGTGATCGACCGAAAAGCGACTGACGAACTCGATTGCCGAGATGCCGAAAGCCGCGCCTGAATCGCTGCGCAACTCGCCGCCGGCCATATAGACCTTGTTGCCGTTCGCCGTGGCCAGGGTACGGGCAATATCGGAGGAATTGGTGACCACCGTCAGCCGGCGGTGCCCCAGCAGCTCGCGCGCGAGGAAGGATGTGGTCGTGCCGGTGTCGAGCATGATCGCCTCGCCATCGCGGATCGTCGCCGCAACCATCCTGGCGATCAGGCGCTTAGCTTCGGCATTCTCGCGCATGCGCCGCTCGAACGGCGCCTCGCCAACCATCGAGGAGAGGCCGACGGCGCCATGCATCTTCAGCACCGATCCGTCATCGACGAGCGGCTTGACGTCGCGCCGCACCGTTTCCGGCGAGACGCCGAGACGTTCGGCAAGGCTGGCTATGGTAATCGTGCCCTCCTCGCCAAGGAGCCGCAGGATTTCGCCATGCCGTTTCGAATGGACCATTTGGATATCCGGGATTCTTGACCGAATTTAAGGCTTTGGCGACGCTTTGAAAGGAGTTGCGCAGTAGTTTCGGGCAGAACACCCAAAAAAAGTCACAGCTTTTGATTGACAGCTCTGCCATGCCGGCATGAAAATGAAAGAATGTCAGGCTCGGAGCTGCTGCGGGAAGGTGATGGCAGAGCCGCAACCTAATGACCAGATCGTCTGGGAACAGCCAGACTTGAGCTTTGATCGAATCCGCGGGGGCGGATGCCGGGATCCTAAACCTGGCCAAGGGGCTCGTCGGTGCGGTGCGGGATACCGATCCTGGCGTCTCGCACCGACGAGGCTTTTTTACTTTCTATCATCGTTGTTTTCAGAAGAGCCGGTCGGGACCGGAGCGACGCCGTGAGTGCCGAAGACCGTATCCGCGCCTTGCCGTGCTGGAGCGGCGGCATCGAGATCGAGCCGCTGCCGGGCGGCCTCAGCAACGCCAACTTTGTCGTCACGGACGCCGCCGGTCGGCACGTGGTGCGCTTCGGCCAGGACTTCCCGTTCCACCATGTCTTTCGCGAGCGCGAGGTGATGACGGCGCGCGCGGCGCATGCGGCGGGCTTCGCGCCGGCCGTGCATTATGCCGAGCCCGGCATCATGGTGACGGAATTCCTCGGCGCCAGGACCTTCCTTGCCGAGGACGTGCGGGCCAATCTTGGCCGTGTCGCAGGACTGCTACGCTCGTTCCATCGCGAGATGCCGAACCATGTCTCCGGCGCCGGCTTCATGTTCTGGGTGTTCCACGTCATACGCGACTATGCGCGTACGCTGGACGAAGGCGGCAGCCGCAAGAAAAGCGAGCTGCCGCGCTACCTGTCCCTGGCCGACGAGCTCGAGCGGGCGCAAAAGCTGCTGCCGATCGTCTTCGGCCATAACGATCTTTTGCCGGCCAATATCCTCGACGACGGCAAGAGGCTGTGGCTGATCGACTTCGAATATGCCGGCTTCAACACCGCGATGTTCGATCTTGCGGGCGCCGCCTCGAACGCCGGCATGAGCGACGACGAATCCTTTGCCTTCCTCACCGCCTACTTCATGAAGGAGCCCGATGGCGAGATCCGCCGCTCGCACGCCGCCATGCAGTGCGCGTCGCTGCTGCGCGAGGCGATGTGGAGCATGGTCTCCGAGCTTTATCTCGACGCGCCTGGCATCGACTATGTCGCCTATACCGAGGAAAACCTCGTCCGCCTCGATACGGCGCTTGAGAACTACCGGACGAAATACGGAACAAAATCATGAACTTGCCCAGCCATGCCGGGATCGTCGTCATCGGGGGCGGCATCATCGGCTGCTCCACGGCCTACCATCTGGCGCGCGACCACAAGGCCGACGTGGTGCTGCTCGAGCAGGGCAAGCTGACTTCGGGCTCGACCTGGCACGCCGCCGGGCTTGTCGGGCAATTGCGCTCGTCGGCCTCCATCACGCGCGTGCTCAAGTATTCCGTCGAGCTCTACAAGGGACTTGAGGCCGAGACCGGGCTCGCCACGGGGTGGAAGATGACCGGCTGTTTGCGGCTGGCGACGAACGCCGACCGCTGGACCGAATTCAAGCGGCTGGCGACGACGGCGAAGAGCTTCGGCATGGACATGCAGCTTCTGTCGCCGGCGGAAGTGAAGCGCATGTGGCCGCTGATGGAAACCGGCGATCTGGTCGGCGCCTCGTGGCTGCCGACCGACGGGCAGGCAAGCCCCTCGGACATCGCCCAGTCGCTCGCCAAGGGCGCGCGCATGCATGGCGCGAAACTGTTCGAGGACGTGCGCGTCACCGGCTTTGCGATGAAGGACGGCCGCATCACGGCGGTAAAGACTTCAAAGGGCGACATCGCCTGCGACAAGGTGGTGAACTGCGCCGGACAGTGGGCAAGGCAGGTCGGAGCGTTGGCCGGCATCAATGTGCCGCTGCAGCCGGTCAAGCATCAGTACATCATCACCGAAAGGATCGACGGCCTTGCGACCGACGCGCCGACGATCCGCGACCCCGACCGCCGCACCTATTTCAAGGAAGAGGTCGGCGGGCTGGTGATGGGCGGCTATGAGCCAAACCCGCAGGCCTGGGCAACCGGGCTTCCCGGCGGCGACGTTCCCAACGACTGGGAGTTCCGGCTGTTCGACGACGATTACGATCATTTCGAACAGCATATGGCCCAGGCGATCGCGCGCGTTCCTGCGCTTGGCCATGTCGGCGTCAAGCAGATGATCAACGGGCCGGAGAGCTTCACGCCGGACGGAAATTTCATCCTCGGCGTGGCGCCGGAATGCGCCAACATGTTCGTCGGCGCCGGCTTCAACGCCTTCGGCATCGCGTCGGGCGGCGGCGCCGGCTGGGTGCTGGCGCAATGGGTGGTCGACGGCGAGGCGCCGCTCGACCTGTGGGTGGTCGACATCAGGCGCTTCTCCAGCCTGCATCACGACCGCGAATGGGTCCGCGACCGCACGCTGGAAGCCTATGGCAAACACTACACGATCGGCTTTCCGCACGAGGAATATCTGAGCGGGCGCCCGCGCATCGTCTCGCCGCTCTATGAGCGGCTGAAGACGCACCGCGCCGTGTTCGGCTCCAAGCTCGGCTGGGAGCGGCCGAACTGGTTCGCGCCGGCCGGCGCAGCCGCCGAGGACGTCTATTCGATGGGCCGCCAGAACTGGTTCGGCCCGGTCGGCGACGAGCATCGGCATGTGCGCGAGAAGGTGGGCATATTCGACCAGTCCTCGTTCGCCAAATACGAGATGACCGGCGCCGACGCGCTGAAGGCGCTCGACTGGATCTGCGCCAACGACGTCAACAAGCCGGTCGGACGGCTGACCTACACGCAGCTTCTCAACACGCGCGGCGGCATCGAGGCCGACCTCACCGTGTCGCGGCTCGGCGAGGACCGGTTCTACATCGTCACCGGCACCGGCTTCCGCACGCATGATCTGTCCTGGATAAGCGACCATATCGGCTCGGGCCTCGACTCCACGCTGAAGGACGTCACGGAGGATTTCGGCACGCTGTCGCTGATGGGACCTCGCGCCCGCGACGTGCTGGCCGCCGTGACGGACACCGACGTCTCGAACGCCGCCTTTCCTTTCGGCCATGCGCGCGAGATCGCGATCGCCGGCCACACCGTGAAGGCGCTGCGGGTCACCTATGTCGGCGAACTCGGCTGGGAACTGCATGTGCCGATCGCCGCCACCGGCGAGGTTTTCGACGCGCTGATGGCGGCGGGCAAGGCGCATGGCATTCGCCCGATTGGCTACCGGGCGCTCGAATCGCTGCGATTGGAGAAAGGCTACCGCGCCTGGGGCTCCGACATCACGCCGAACGACACACCGCTGGAGGCGGGACTCGGCTGGGCGGTGAAGCTGCGCAAGAACACCGACTTCGTCGGGCGCAGGGCGCTCGAAAAAGCAGCCGGCAAGCCGCCCGCCAAACGCCTTGCCGGCTTCACGGTGGACGACCCGGAGATCGTGCTGGTCGGGCGCGAGACGATCCTGCGCAATGGCGAGCCGGTCGGCTACCTCACCAGCGGCGGCTATGGCTATACGGTAGAGAAGAACATCGGCTACGGCTATGTGCGCAATGCCGGCGGAGTCGGCGACGATTTCCTCGCCTCGGGCCACTACGAGCTGGTGGTGGCGATGGACCGCACGCCGGCAAATATCCATATCGAGGCGATGTACGACCCGGCCGGCACCAAGATAAAAGCCTGATCGGCCCGCAGCAGATCAGTTGACACGCAACACAAGGCCCCTGCTCGGCACGGTATCGGTTTCGCCCGGCATCGAGGCGTAAGGCCTCGTCTCTTCGAGACGGCTTATCGCGCCACGCGCTTCCAGCCCGGCGATGCGCTCCGCAAAACCAGCATCCCACAGCGTGTTCTTGACCGTAAGTACGATGATGCCGCCCGGGCGGCAGATGCGGATCAGTTCGTCCAGGCCCTCGACTCCGACATGGCCGGAGGTGAAGACGCCCGCCGAAATGACCCCGGCATAGGCGCCGTCGGCGAAAGGCAGGCTGTCGCCCATCGCCAGGCGATGCAGCGCCGTGTAGACGCCCTTGGCGGCGGCCTTGTCCAGCATGCCTTGCGAGATGTCCAGCGCCTCGACCCTCGGATAGCCGGTGATGGCCAGCCATTCTCCGATCAGGCCGGTGCCGGCGCCGGCGTCGAGCAGCGGCTCGGCGCCGCGCGGCAGGTGCCGGGCAAGCAGCGCCAGGCAGATCGTCGGATGGCGGTAGCCGGCAACCGACATGTCGGCGTCATAGGTCTCGGACCAGCGGTCATAGATCGCGGCCACTTCCTCCGGCCGCTTCGCCGCATAAGCGGCGCCCAGCGCGCTGTTGTGCTTGCCGTCCGCCATTGCCGCTCCCCGACTCTCTTTCGACCGATGATAGCCAAGCAGCAAAAACTGTGGAACCGTCAGAGCCACGACAATGACGTGAACGGGGGCACGGACATGACCGACGACGATTTGCGGTTGGCGCTGGCCGCCATTCCAGCGCTGGCCGGTTACAAGGGGCCGCTGGAGCGGCTCGGTGGTCTCACCAACATGGTCTACAGGGCTGGCGGGGTCTGCCTGCGCATTCCTGGAAAAGGCACCGAGGAATACATCAACCGCGCCAACGAGACGGTCGCGGCGCGCGAGGCGGCTAAAGCCGGCGTCAGCCCAGAGGTGCTCTATGCCGATCCGGCATCCGGCCTGATGGTTACGCATTTCATCGCCGGCGCCGAGACGATGTCGCCGCAGAAGTTCAAAACGCGCCAGGGCAGCCCGGCCCGGGCGGGCGAAGCTTTCCGCAGGTTGCATGCGTCGGGCGCGGTCTTTCCCTTTCGCTTCGAACTGTTCGCGATGATCGACGACTATCTCAAGGTTCTATCGACCAAGGATGTGGCGCTGCCCGCCGGTTATTACGACGTGGTGCGCGAGGCAGGCGCTGTGCGCGCGGCGCTTGCCGCGCACCCCATCCCGCTCGCCGCCTGCCATTGCGATCCGCTATGCGAGAATTTCCTCGATACGGGCGATCGGATGTGGATCGTCGACTGGGAATATTCCGGGATGAACGATCCGCTGTGGGATCTCGGCGACCTTTCGGTGGAGGGCCAGTTCGACGTGGGACAGGACGAGGAGATGATGCGCGCTTATTTCAGCGGCGAAGCGCGGCCGGACGAGCGCGGCCGCGTCGTCATCTACAAGGCGATGTGCGACCTGTTATGGACGCTCTGGGGCCTGATCCAGCTTGCCAACGCCAATCCGGCCGACGATTTCCGCGCCTATGCCGATAATCGCTTCGCCCGCTGCAAGGCGTTGATGGAGACAAAGGAATTCTCGCGGCATCTGGCTGCTGTGCGCCTGGATTAGAACATGATGCCCATTGGAACCGAGTTGAAATCGCCCGGCCCCGGACCGATTCCATTCAGCGCTCCTATCTGAAAACCGTCCGGATCTCGTTCAACGAGCCTGGTTCGTCGGACTTCTTGCGGTACCAGATGAGCAGCGCGATGGTGCCGATTGGGAAAATCCCGCGAGCAGATTGCACCTGGAGCATTTCAGCGTTTCAAGGAAAGCTCCCCCGAATCCGGCGGGCCTGACCATTCCCGCTTCCTGGAATTGCTCTAATTGACGCCCTTCGGCACGTTCTCGGGCGGCACGACGGTATCCACAACCTTCTGGCGGTGAAAGATGAAGATGCCGGCGACCACGACGATCGCCGAGCCGGCCAGGATGCGCGGACTCGGCATGTCGCCGAAGAAAACCAGACCAAAGACGATGGCCCACAGAAGCAGGCTGTAATGCAGCGGCGCCAGCGTCGAGGCCGGCGCGAGCTTCAGTGCCCGGGTGATCATCAGATGGGCCGCGCAGGAAACGACGCCGAGCAGAAGCATCGCGCCGAAATCGAGCGCCGAGGGCGTGCGCCAGGCGCCGATGGCCAGGACGCCGCCGACAATCAGCGTGCCGATGGTCTGCCAGGTGACAAGCGTCGTATCGCTCGTTCCACGCAAACGCCGGCCGAGGATGATGGCAAAGCCGAAGGCGACGCTGCCGATCAAGGCGTAGGTCGAAGACAGCGAGAAGGCCGCCGAGGACGGCTTCAGGATGATCAGCACGCCGCAGAAGCCGACCAGGATCGCCAGCCAGCGGCGCCAGCCGACCTTCTCGCCGAGCAAGAGGTGGGAGAGCGCCGCGACATAGATAGGTCCGGCCATGTAGAAACTCATCACGTCGGCGAGCGGCAGGTGGACGACAGCGGCATAGAAGAGCCCGGTGTCGAGCGTCGTCGCCACAACGCGCAAGAGCTGCAGCACCGGTCTTTCCATCTGGAACAGCTTGCCCGCGCCCTGGTTGGCGATCATCGGCCCCAGTACGATGAAGGCGCCGATCGAGCGGATCAGCACAACCTGGCCGACGGAAAAGCTGGCGACCAGCCATTTGCCCATTGCGTCATTCAGCGCGAACATGAAGTCGCCGGCCAGCATCAAGAGGATGCCGGCGAGCAACATGTTCCTGATTGTGAAATTGCGCGCAAGGGACTTTGCCATGCCGGCTCCCTAGCCCCAAGCAGCCGGTTTGACGAGGGAAATCCGGGGAAATCCGTAAGACCAGTCGTGGAAATCGACTAACCGGCCTTGTGCCGCCTGTTTACCTGCGCCGGCCGTCCGGCGATCGACAACCGTGTATCCTGCCTGGTCCGCTCCGCCACGACCTTGCCCCTGGCGATGACGCAGAGGCGCTCAGGGCGCAGGCGGACGGCTTCGATCACATTGCCGGCGTCCAGCACGACGAGGCTGGCCCGCTTGCCGACGGCGAGGCCCAGATGGTCGAGACCCATGATGGCTGCGTTGACGTTGGTCACCATATCGAAGCAGCGCGCCATGTCGGCCGGGCTCGACATCTGCGCGACATGCAGGCCCATGAAGGCGACGTCGAGCATGTCGGCCGTGCCCAGAGAATACCAGGGATCGAGCACGCAATCCTGGCCCCAGCCGACGCGAATGCCGAGCGCCAGCATCTCCTTCACCCGGGTGAGGCCCCGGCGCTTGGGGAAAGTGTCGTGCCGCCCCTGCAGCATGATGTTGATCAGCGGATTGGGAATTGCCGAGACGCCGGCCTCGGCGATCAACGGCAGGAGCTTGGAGACATAGTAATTGTCCATGGAATGCATGGAGGTGAGATGCGACCCGGCCACCCTGCCCTGCAGGCCGAGGCGCTGCGTTTCATAGGCAAGTTGCTCGATATGGCGCGACAGCGGATCGTCGGTTTCGTCGCAGTGCATGTCCACCATCAGGCCGCGTTTCGCAGCGATCTCGCAAAGCTCCGTCACCGAGCGGGTGCCATCGGCCATGGTGCGCTCGAAATGCGGGATGCCGCCGACGATGTCGACGCCCATGTCCAGCGCGCGAACGGTGTTCTTCAGCGCTGTCGGCGAGCGATAGAGGCCGTCTTGCGGAAAGGCTACGAGTTGCAGGTCGATATACGGCGCGACGGCTTTCTGGACGTCGAGCAGGGCTTCCACCGCGAGCAGCCGGTCGTCACAGACATCGACATGGCTGCGGATGGCGAGCAGACCCATGGACACGGCCCAGTCACAATAGGCGAGCGCGCGCTCGCGCACAGCCTCATGCGTCAGAAGCGGCTTCAGTTCACCCCACAGGGCTATGCCCTCGAGCAGCGTGCCTGACGCATTGATGCGCGGGATGCCGTAAGAGAGCGTGGCGTCCATGTGGAAGTGCGGATCGACGAAGGGCGGAGAGACGAGATTGCCGCGGGCGTCGATCTCGGTCGGCGAGGAGCCCGGCAAAGTCGGCTCGATTGCCCGGATGGTCTCGCCGGCAATGCCGATGTCGGCAACCCTGCCGTCCGGCAAGGTGCCTCCGCGTACGATGAGGTCGAAATCCATCTGTCGCCACCCTTTCCGAGAATCGGCAATCATCGTGGCCGAAAAGACAGTCTCGCGCAGCCTTTTCTTTGCCCGGCGGCCGAAAGGTTCCATCGTGCCGCAACTCGCTCTATAAGCCGCCTCGCGCCCTCGTGGCGAATCCGGAACTCTTTCAGAAACAGGATCAGCCGTTGTTTCGCTTCTTCCGCTCGACGGAAAACCAGCGCCTCATCGCAAGGCTGGTGAGGGAGTCCTTCCATGAGCATAAATTCGGCTATGCCGCCGCCATAGGGTCGATGCTCGTCGTGGCCGCCATGACCGGCGCCAGCGCCTGGATCCTGCGCGAGATCACCAACGAATTCGTTGTCTTCAAGAGGCTCGATCGCGTCAACCTGATCGCGGCGGGTGTCGCGGGGATTTTCCTGGTCAAGGGTTTTGCCACCTTCGTCCAGGCCTACTTCATGAGTCGCGTCGGCAACGCAATCATCGCCGACCGGCAACGCAAGATCTATGACCGCATCCTGGCGCAAGGCATCGAGTTCTACCATTCGACCTCGTCGTCCGACCTGATCGCCCGCATGACCAACAACGCGCAGGCGGCGCGCAGCGTGCTCGATCTTGTCGTGACGTCCTATGTGCGCGACCTGGTGACGCTTGTCGTCCTGGTCGGCGTCATGATCTGGCAGCAGCCGGCGCTGTCGCTGATCTGTTTCGTCGTCGGGCCGGTGGCGATCTACGGCGTCAACCGCATCCTCAAGCGCGTCCGCAACATCGCCGCCATGGAGTTCCGCTCGCTTGGGCAGATCGTTCACGTCATGCAGGAGACGGCGATCGGCGTACGCGTCGTCAAATCCTTCAACCTTGAAGGCGCCATGCGCAAACGCATGTACAAGGCCGTCTCCGACGTCGAGAACCGCGCCAACAATATCGCCACGCTGGAAGCGGCCACCAGCCCGGTGATGGAAACCATTGCCGGCCTGGCAATCGCCGGCGCGGTCTTTATCAGCGGATTCCTCGTCCTGCAGGGCGGGCAGATGCCGGGCAACATCATGGCGTTCATCGCCTCGCTGCTGCTGGCTTATGAGCCGGCAAAGCGGTTGGCCCGGGTGCGCATCTCGCTCGAGACGGGCATCGTCGGCGTGCGCATGATGTTCCAGCTCGCCGACCGGCCTCTGACGCTGGCCGAGAAACCCGGCGCCACTCCGCTGCTGCCAGGCCCGGGCGAGATCCGCTTCGACAATGTCCGCTTCGCCTATCCGGAAAGCCCGCCAGTGTTCGAGGGTTTCGACCTGACGCTCGAGGCCGGCAAGATGACGGCGCTGGTCGGACCGTCGGGCAGCGGCAAGTCGACGATCCTGAACCTGATCATGCGCATGTACGACCCGCAGACCGGCAAGGTGATGTTCGACGGCCAGGACATTTCCTTCGCGACGCTTGATTCCCTCAGGAGGAAAATCGCCTATGTCAGCCAGGACACGTTCCTGTTCGCCGGCACGATCATGCATAATATCCGCCTCGGCCGCGAGAACGCGACCGACGACGAGGTGATCGCCGCCGCCAAGGCCGCCAACGCGCATGAGTTCATCAGCGCCATGACCAAGGGTTATGAGACGGAGGTGGGCGAGAACGGTTCGCTTTTGTCCGGCGGCCAGCGCCAGCGCATCTCGATCGCGCGCGCCATGCTGCGCAATGCCGAGATCCTGCTGCTCGACGAGGCGACCAGCGCGCTCGACGCCGAATCGGAAGCGCTGTTCCGCGACGCGCTGCAGCAGCTGACCGTCGGGCGCACGACGATCGTGATCGCGCACCGACTGTCCACCGTGCATCAGGCAGACACCATCGTGGTGCTGGAGAAAGGCAAGGTGCGGGAAAGCGGCCCGCACAAGACCCTGCTCAAGCAGGGTGGCCTTTACCAGAGGCTTTATGAATATCAGCTGATGCCGTGAGGCACCTTCCACCTTCCTCCCTGTGAGAGAAGGGGAACCAGCCCTATTCCGGCACTTTCCTGACCGCGCCCTTGTCGGCACTGGTGGCGAAGGCGGCGTAGGCGCGAAGCGCCGTCGTCACCTTGCGCTTGCGCTTTTCCTCCGGCTTCCAGGCATCGGCGCCCTTGGCCACCATCGCCTTGCGGCGCGCCTCGAGCTCGGCATCGCTGATGGCGAGCCGGATGGTGCGATTGGGAATGTCGATCTCGATCGTGTCGCCCTCCTGGACCAGCCCGATCACTCCGCCCTCGGCGGCTTCCGGAGAGACGTGGCCGATCGACAGGCCCGACGTGCCGCCGGAGAAGCGGCCGTCCGTGACCAGCGCGCAGGCTTTGCCGAGGCCCTTCGATTTCAGATAGCTGGTCGGGTACAGCATTTCCTGCATGCCCGGCCCGCCGCGCGGTCCCTCGTACCGGATGACGACGACGTCGCCGGCCTTGATCTCGTTGCCGAGGATCGCCTTGACGGATGCGTCCTGACTTTCGAAGACGCGGGCGGGGCCGGTGAATTTCAGGATCGACTCGTCGACGCCCGCGGTCTTCACGATGCAACCGTCGAGCGCCAGGTTGCCCTTCAGCACGGCAAGGCCGCCATCCTTCGAGAACGGCGTCTTGGCCGAGCGGATGACACCCTTTTCACGGTCGAGGTCGAGCTCGTCCCAGCGTCGGTCCTGGCTGAAGGCGACCTGCGTCGGCACGCCGCCGGGTGCGGCCCGGAAGAAGTGGCGGACATTTTCGGCAGAGGTGCGGGCGATGTCCCAATGGTCGAGCGCCTCGCCGAGCGTGGCGGTGTGCACCGTCGGCAGATCGCGATTGATCAGGCCTGCCCGGTCGAGCTGGCCAAGGATGGCCATGATCCCGCCGGCGCGATGGACGTCTTCCATGTGCACGTCCGACTTGGCCGGCGCCACCTTGCAGAGCACCGGCACCTTGCGCGACAGCCGGTCGATGTCTTCCATGGTGAAGTCGACCTCGCCTTCATGCGCGGCGGCAAGGATGTGCAGCACCGTGTTGGTCGAGCCGCCCATGGCGATGTCGAGCGCCATGGCGTTCTCGAAGGCGCCCTTGGAGGCGATGCTGCGCGGCAATGCGCTCTCGTCGTCCTGCTCGTAGTAGCGCTGTGCGAGATCGACGGCGAGATGGCCGGCCTCGACGAACAGGCGCTTGCGGTCCGCATGGGTGGCGAGCGTCGAGCCGTTTCCGGGAAGCGACAGGCCCAGCGCCTCGGTCAGGCAGTTCATCGAATTGGCGGTAAACATGCCCGAGCACGAACCGCAGGTCGGGCAGGCCGAGCGCTCGATGACCTTCACGTCCTCGTCGGAGATCCTGTCGTCGGCGGCCGCGACCATGGCGTCGACAAGGTCGAGCGCCTGCGCCTTGCCGGCCAGCACCACCTTGCCGGCCTCCATCGGTCCGCCGGAGACGAAGACGGTCGGGATGTTGAGACGCAGGCTGGCCATCAGCATGCCGGGGGTGATCTTGTCGCAATTGGAAATGCAGACCATGGCGTCGGCGCAATGCGCGTTGACCATGTATTCGACGGAATCGGCGATCAGCTCGCGCGACGGCAGCGAATAGAGCATGCCGTCGTGACCCATGGCGATGCCGTCATCGACGGCGATGGTGTTAAACTCCTTGGCGACGCCGCCGGCCTTCTCGATCTCGCGCGCGACGAGCTGGCCAAGGTCCTTCAGATGCACATGGCCCGGCACGAACTGGGTGAAGGAATTGACCACCGCGATGATCGGCTTGCCGAAATCCGAGTCCTTCATGCCCGTGGCGCGCCACAAGCCGCGGGCGCCGGCCATGTTGCGGCCATGGGTGGTGGTGCGGGAACGATAGGCAGGCATTGAACTGTCCTTGCTGGCTGGCCGCGCCGATGCGCGTCGGGGCGGCGCTCAAATTCTAGTCGGCAGCGTTATAGCGGCCACGGTCCAGCCTTGCCACAATTTTGAGCTGCGCCAGAATTCCCAGGAAAGTTTCAACTTGCTGTCGGATCGGGCCTCGCCGATCCGTCCTTGAGGCAGACGGTACGGAAACGGCATCAGATCGCCGGCCGGCCGTTGAAGATTGAGCCAATCCGAACAAATCCGAGGAGCGCAACGTGCAAAAGATCACCACATGCCTGTGGTTCGACGGTCAGGCCGAAGAGGCGATGAACCACTATGTCTCGATATTCAAGAATTCGAGGGTGCTGAGCGTCATGCGCTGGCCCGAGGGCCATGCCGATGAGGGCAAAGTGCTGCTGACCACGTTCGAGCTCGACGGCGTGCCGTTCCAGGCGCTCAATGGCGGTCCGTACTTCAAATTCAACGAAGCGATGTCGCAGTCGATCGATTGCAAGACGCAGGAAGAGGTCGACTATTTCTGGGAGAAGCTCACGGAAGGCGGCGAGCCCGGCCAGTGCAGTTGGCTGAAAGACAAGTTCGGCGTGTCGTGGCAAGTCGTGCCGGAGCAACTGCCGCGCCTGCTTCAGGATCCGGACCGGGCCAAGGCCGGTCGCGTCATGTCGGCGATGATGCAGATGGGCAAGATCGACATCGCCAAGATAGAGGAAGCCGCCAGAGGCTGAGAATAGCGAGCTAGTGGTGAATTGCGAGGATTAGTGCTCGCTCTTCCCGACCGAGTGTTACTACTCGCTATTCACCATTCACCAGAATCAAGCCGCCTTGTCGCGGACCTGGTAATCCTTGACCGCGGCGAAGCGGATCGCCTTCCAGCGCTCGGCCTCGTAGTTCAGCGAAAAGGCGTGCTGGGCGAGGAAGACCGGATCGTTGTCGAGGTCACGGGCTATGTCGCCGCGATGCAATTCGATGAAGCGCTGGACCTCGGCCTTGTCGTCCGCCGAGATCCACCGGCAGACCGAGAAGCGCGACATCTCGAAATCCACGGGCAGCGTATACTCGAAGTTGAGCCGCTCCTTGAGCACGTCGAGTTGCAGCGCGCCGACGACGCCGACGATGGCCGGCGAGCCGTCCTCCGGCGAGAACAGTTGCACGACGCCTTCCTCGGCCATCTGGTGCAGCGCTTCCTTCAATTTCTTGGCCTTCATGGCGTCACCGAGGCGCACACGGCGCAAGATTTCCGGGGCGAAGTTCGGCACGCCGCGGAACAGTATCTCCTCGCCCTCGGTCAGCGTGTCGCCGATGCGCAGCGTGCCGTGGTTTGGGATGCCGACGACGTCGCCGGCAAAGGCCTCGTCGGCGGTGACGCGGGTGCGGGCGAAGAAGAACTGCGGCGCCGAGAGCGACATCGGCTTGCCGGTGCGCACCAGCTTGGCCTTCATGCCGCGCTCCAGCTTGCCGGAGCAGACGCGGACGAAGGCGATGCGGTCGCGGTGGTTGGGGTCCATGTTGGCCTGGATCTTGAAGACGAAGGAGGTCATCTTCTCCTCCGTCGCCTCGACCGTGCGCGTATCGGCCTCCTGGGCGCGCGGCGGCGGTCCGTAGGCGCCGAGCGCCTCGATCAGGTCGCGCACGCCGTAGTTGCGCAGCGCCGAGCCGAAATAGACGGGCGTCAGGTGGCCTTCGCGGAAGGCCTCGATGTCGAGAGGCCGGCACGCTTCACGCGCCAGCTCAAGCTCCTCGATGAAGTCGTTGCGCTCGTTTTCCGGCAGGAGCCCGGCCACGCGGTTGGAATCCGGACCATTGACCGGCACGCGCTCCTTCTCGTCGTCGCTCCGGCGCACCGCGTTCAAAGCCAGATGGTATGTGCCCGAAAACGTCTTGCCGCGGCCGATCGGCCAGGTGACAGGCGCGGTGTCCAGCGCAAGCTTCTGCTCGATCTCGTCGAGGATCTCGAACGGGTCGCGGCTTTCGCGATCCATCTTGTTGACGAAGGTAATGATCGGGATGTCTCGCAGCCGGCAGACCTCGAACAGTTTCAGCGTGCGCGGCTCGATGCCCTTGGCGGCGTCGATGACCATGACGGCCGAGTCGACCGCGGAGAGCGTTCGGTAGGTGTCGTCGGCAAAATCCTCGTGGCCGGGCGTGTCGAGCAGGTTGAAGACGTTGCCGTCATATTCGAAGGTCATCACCGAGGTGACGACCGATATTCCGCGCTCGCGCTCGATCTTCATCCAGTCGGACCGCGTCTGGATACGGTCCTTCTTGGCCTTGACCTCGCCGGCAAGCTGGATCGCGCCGCCGAACAGAAGCAGCTTTTCGGTCAGCGTGGTCTTGCCGGCGTCGGGGTGGGCGATGATGGCGAAGGTACGGCGGCGCGCGACCTCCTCAGATATTGTTTCGGGCATTTCTTTTAAGGCGTTCCGTGTGACAGGCGGCGCTTCTACCAGCGTGGCGGCGACCTGTCGACAGCGGCAGGCACGCCTCGCTCCCGCCGCCGCGGCTCAACCCGGCTAGGCCGCGCGTTCCGCCTCCACGATCGGCGGCAACCAGTCGGCTATGGCCTTGCCGATCGCATCCGGGTGGTCTTCCTGCAGATAATGGGCGCCCGGCCCCAGATCGACGAAATGGCAGTTCGCCAGCGTCGACGCGAATTCCTTCGCCTGCTGCGCTGAAATCAATGCGCCTGGATCGCCGGCAAAAAGCAGCTTTGGGTAGGTCGACAGCCTGAGCGCGCGATGGTCGTGCGCGCTGATCGTCGCGACATCCGCCGGCTGACCCTCGATCGGCAAGTCCCTGGGCAGGCGCAGCACCGGCTTGCGCGACAGCGAAGTCGGAAACGGCGACCGGTAAGCGTCCATCTCCTCGTCGCTCATCCTGCGCAGGACCGATGCAGGCAGGATTTTCTCAACGAAGACATTGTCCTCAAGCACCAGCTTTTCACCGACGCCCGGCGTGCGCAACGCCTTGAAAAGCTCGCGCGCCTGCGGACGCTGATGGAAATCCTCCCAGCGCTCGAAGGGCCGGATGAATTCCATGAAGGCAAGGCCGATAACACGCCGTGGCCGCCGCGCCGCGAAGTGAAAGGCCAGCGCCGTGCCCCAGTCCTGCGCCACGATCACCAGATCGTCTATGTCGAGCGCCTCGACGAAGGCATCCAGATAGCGGACCTGATCGAAGAAGCGATACCCGATGTCCGGCTTGCCCGACTGGCCATAGCCGATCAGGTCGGGCGCAATGCAGCGACCGAGCGGCGCGACATGTGGAATGATGTTGCGCCATATGTAGGAGGACGTGGGATTGCCGTGCAGGAACAGAACGGCAGGCCCATCCGATCCAGCCTCCAGATAGGACATCGTTGAATCAAGCACGGCAACCTCGCCCCGCCGCAGTTGCTGCCCATGGGTCGTCGTATTCATCGGACACACTCCCTTGCGAACACAGTGCTGAAGATGATTTTCTTGAACCGTTCGAGCGGTTCGGGGCTGCGCTCTACCTTCATGCGCAGCATCGCACCCTGCCAGGAGGACAGCATGAAATCCGCCAGGTCGTCCGCATCGAAGGCTTTCGTGATCTCGCCCGCCGCCTGCCCTTCTGCAATGCATGCCGCAAAGGGCTGGCGCCAGCGCTCGAAAATGTCGACCAGCCTGAGCCGGAGCGGCTCGCTATGGACGGCCGTTTCCAGGCTGAGATTGCCGATCATGCAGCCGCGCGCCCAGTCAGGGGCCTCGAGCTTCGAGGTGATGACATCGAGATAGCGGCGCAACCTTCCGATGGGCGGCGTGCCGTCGTGCGCCAGCGCGTTTTCAACCAGCCCACTGACGTAGTCGAAGTAGCGTTCCAACACCTCGCCGGCGAAGTCTTCCTTGGAAGCGAAATGGTTGGTGAACGACCCCGGCCGGGCGCCAGCCGCGGCAACGATGTCGCGCACCCCGGCCGCAGTGTAGCCGGAACTCCAGATCGTCTGGAAGCCGGCATCGAGGAGCCGTTCGCGGAGCGATTGTCTAGCCATGGCGGATGTAATACGTACGTACGTATTGATGTCAAGCGCTCAGGTTTATATTGGCAAAGACTCCTGCAAATGGCAGGTGAAGGTTCGTCGGGAAGAGGATGGAGAACAGTGTGACGAAACAAGTGGTCGTCATCGGCGCCGGCATCATCGGCGCCTCAATCGCCTGGCATCTGACGCGAGCCGGCGCGCGGGTGACTGTCGTTTCCGAAAGCGGCGCCGGCGGTGTCGCCACGCCCAATTCCTTTGCCTGGATCAATGCCAGTTGGGGCAATCCCGAGATCTATTTCCGGCTGCGCATGCGCGCCATGGCCGAATGGAAAAGGCTGGCCAATGACGTGCCCGGACTACCGCTGGCCTGGTGCGGCGGCCTGTGCTTCGACCTTCCTCCGGACAGGCTCGAAGCCTATGCCGCCCAGCACTCGTTCTGGGGCTACGGCATCGAGCGGGTCGACCGTCAGCAGGCCGCGCAGATCGAGCCCAACCTCGTCGATCCTCCCGGTTTCGCCGTCTACGTCGCCGACGAAGGCGTTGCCGAGCCGGTAGCAACCGCCAAGGCGCTGCTCACCCATGCTGAACAGGGCGGCGCGCGGGTGACGGTCGGCGCGGTGGAAAGGCTGGCGCTATCGAATGGCAAGGTGACCGGCGTGGTTGTTTCGGGCGAAACCATCGGCGCTGACGAGGTGGTCGTTGCGGCGGGCACCGGGGCCTCGGCGATCGCCGCGACGGCCGGCGTCAGGCTGCCGCTCGACACGCCGCCCGGCCTCATCGTGCACTCCAGGCCCTACAGGAAATTGCTCAACGGGCTGGTGCACGCGGAAAAACTGCACATGCGCCAGACAGCCGAGGGCCGCATCATCGCCGGATCGGATTTCGCCGGCGGTGACCCGGGCGGGAACCCGCAAGCCACCGCGCGGGAATTGTTCGCGGTCACCAAGGCGGCATTGCGTGGCGCCGACCGGCTGGAGCTCGATTTCCACACCGTCGGCTACCGCCCCACCCCCGCCGACGGTTTTCCGATCATCAGCCGCGCCGATGGCATCGGCGGCCTCTACATCGCTGTCATGCATTCAGGCATCACGCTGGCCCCGGCGGTGGGCCTGTTCGCCACCCGGGAGATCCTCGACGGCGAGCGCGATACGCTGCTGGCGCCATACGGACTGGAGCGCTTCGCGCGATAAGCGAACGGCTCGGTCCAGATCTGCTCAGCCGACCATTGCCAGCTGGACCGCGGCCGCGGGCGCGAACGGCCGGATGGCTGCGCCGTCCCTCGTCATGGTGACGAAGCTCGACGGCGGGATTGCCTGCCAGTCACCGCCCTCGCGATCAAAAGGCTCCGAAACGATGCAGCGACCGCCGCCCCTGGCGAAGGCGCCGGTATAGAGCGTCGGCGCATGGCTGTCGGTAGCGTAGCGCACGGCATATAGCACCTCGCCGTCTGAAAAGGCCGCCGTCAGTTTCAGGGACGGCTCCATGCCGGCGCGGCGAGAGGCCCCGATGACGCGGCCTGTCGCCCGCGAAAGCGCGCCCTGCGGATCGGCCGCCAGGCCCTCGTCGATCATCAGGAGGAAGAAAAGTTCGGAATCGGTCGTGCCCTCGCGCTGGTCGAAGACTTGGTCGGAAAGCGAGTTCTCCAGCGCGCGGCGGATCTTTTCGAAGCCGCCGATCTGGCCGTTATGCATGAACGACCAGCGGCCGGAAATGAAGGGATGGCAGTTCATGCGGCTGGTGGCGCCGCCGGTCGAAGCGCGCACATGGGCGAGGAACAGCCCCGACTTGATCTGCCGGCAGAGGCTTTTCAGGTTGGGGTCCGACCAGGCCGGCAGGATGTCACGATAAAGCCCGGGTTCGGGCCGGTCGCCATACCAGGCGAGGCCGAAGCCATCGCCATTTGTCGGCGACTTGGCTTCCTGGGCGCGGTGGCTCTGCGCGATCAGCGAATGGCAGGGCGCGGTGATGATGTCTTCGAGGAAGACCGCTTCACCAAGATAGGCCGCCCACCGGCACATCGCTTTCCACCATCCCTAGGCGCGATCCATCAGAGCCTGAGGCTGCTTGACCGCCTGCGAGCCTCGATTGTGCGTGCGCTCATAGAGCTCTCGAACGATTCGGCTCGCCGTAGTTTCGAACAGAAATGGCAAGAAAGCGTGAACGAGCGCGGCGCCCGCGGCCATGGACAGACGCGAGCAGAACCAGGCGGCAAAGGCCATATGGCCGAAATAGGTCTCGCCCACCTTGGCCGGATGAGCGGTGAAGAGCGCCGAAAACCGTGTCGTCATGGTGGTCCCTCCTGCAAATAAGCACCGATTGCTGGCATCGTGCCACACAACATCGGTTCATCGATCCCAAATCGTTCTTGCTTTTGCCTGTTTTGTGGGACATTCATCCCAATATGCCCCCAGAAATCGATGAGATTGATCGAAGATTGCTTGCCGAGTTGCAGCGCGACGGCACGCTCTCGGTCGACCAGTTGTCGGAGCGGGTGGCGCTGTCGCGCAACGCCTGCTGGCGCCGCGTCAAGCGCCTGGAAGAGGACGGTGTCATCACCGGCCGGGTGGCGCTGGTCGATGCAGAGAAACTTGGGCTCGGCCTTTCGGTGTTCATCCTGGTGCGCACGTCGAATCATGATCCGGACTGGCTGCAGAAATTCCGCACGGCGGTGACCGGCTTCGCCGAGATCACCGGTGTCTATCGGATGTCGGGCGATCTCGATTATGTGCTGAGAGCCCGTGTCGCCGACGTCAAGGCTTATGACCGCCTCTACCAGCGGCTGATCGCCAAGGTGCCGCTATCGGACGTGTCGGCCTCCTTCGTCATGGAGGAGATCAAGGAGACGACGGTGGTGCCGGTGGAACTGCGCTGAGCAAACCCCGCGGCCATAGCAATGCCCGAAAGAAAGCCGTTGATATGCCCCGATCCCGAGTTGACCGAATCGGAATTCGTGCCGATAGGAGTGGGCTCATGCGCACGGCTGTCCATCCTTCATCCGTTATCGGCCCCACCGTCGGTTTCGTCAGGCTTCCGCATGGCGAAGGCCTGCCCCTGCCGGCCTATGAGAGCGCTGGCGCGGCCGGCATGGATTTGCGCGCCGCGGTGCCGGAGGACCGGCCCTTGCTCATCTTGCCGGGAAAGCGGGCCCTGGTGCCGACCGGGCTCGTCCTGGAAATCCCGGAAGGCATGGAAGGCCAGGTTCGCCCCCGCTCGGGCCTTGCCTTCAAGCATGGCCTGACCGTCCTCAACTCACCCGGCACGGTCGATAGCGACTATCGCGGCGAGGTGAAGGTGCTGCTGGTCAATCTCGGCGATGAGGATTTCGCGGTGACGCGCGGCTTGCGCATCGCCCAGATCGTCTTTGCCGCCGCGACCCAGGTTTCGGTCGAGGAAAGAGCGCTGGCCGGCGGTACGGCGCGCGGGGGCGGCGGTTTCGGGTCGACCGGCACCGCTTGATGAAAGTCCCAAAGCTGGTCATTTTCGACTGCGACGGGGTCCTGGTCGATACCGAGAACCTCGCCAACCGGCGCCTCGCCGAGTGGCTGACAGCCGCCGGCTTTACAACCAGTTTCGAATATTGCCGCAGGCATTTTTCCGGCCGCAGTATGGTCTCGGTGCAGAAAGAGGTCGAAGAGGCGACTGCGGTCAGGCTTGGCGCCGATTTCGTCGAACGCTGGAATGCCGGTCTGCCGGATCTTTTCTCGAATGGTGTCGAGGCGATCCCGCATGTGCGGGAGTTCGTCGAGGCAGTCCGCGCCGCCGGCATCGCCTATTGCGTCGCCTCCTCGGCGCGCGTCTCAAAGATGCACATCACGCTCGGCCAAACCAGGCTTTTGCCTTTGTTCGAGCACGCGTTGTTCTCCTCGACCATGGTCGGACGCGGCAAGCCGTTCCCGGACCTCTTCCTGCATGCGGCGAAGACGATGGGATTTGCGTCAACAGACTGCGTCGTCATCGAGGACAGCGTAGCGGGGACCGAGGCAGGCATTGCGGCAGGCATGCGGGTGTTCTCCTACCACGCCGATCCATTCTCCGATCGCGAAGGCCTGGCGGCGGCCGGCGGCATCCTTTTTGACGACATGCGCGAACTTGCCAGCCTCGTGCCGATCCACTGATCCGGCTTTACGCTTCAGCACTCCATGCTAGCCTGGGCTTCCCGGGGGTGCTTTCGATGATTTCCATTTTGTCCCGTCTCACGCTTGCCTTTCTGCTGCTGCCTCTCATGTGGACGGCCGCGTCGGCCCAGGCCGTCAGTTTTCCGGAGCTGAACAATACCGTTCCAGGGCACCGGGACGTCACCTATTTCGATCTCGCGAGGATGGTCATCCCCGACCTGAAGGCAAGCGCCAACGGCCTCTATGAAGGCAGTGCGCCGATCGAGGTGCGCGATATCCTCGGTGGCGACAACGGCGGATCGCCGCCCGAAACGATCAACCTGTCAAGCGCCGCCGTGCTCGCCGTCAAGACAGGCGGCAAGGACCGGTTGGCGATGCTCTACGATCTCGGCCAGTCGCAGGATAGCGCCGAAGGGTTTGCCGTGCTGGCGCTCTACGACCTGACAGGCAAGCCGAGGCTGCTCGATGCCGTCAATGTCGCCGTCGACAGGATCACCTCCTTTCGCGAGCCCGGCAAGGTTTCGATCGCCGACGGCGAGGATGCGGTTGTCACCACGAGCACGCATTTCAATTCCAACCAGGGCTATGCCGGCACGGTGCTGATCATGATCCGCAAGGACCGGTTCCAACTGATCGATGCGATCTATACGTTCGATGAAAACTACTGCGCCTACCGGCGTACGCAAAACCTGGCTTTCCGGAGCCTTGGTGACCACAAGCCCTTTGCGTCCATCCGGGCCACCGTGATTGACGCGACGGTGCCGAGCAAACAAAGCTGCGGCGAGGCGCCGCCGAAGGCCTCCTCTCACGACATTTCCGTCACCTATCGTTGGGACAGGGCCAAGTCGCGCTATGTCAGGAATTCCGACGCCTTCGAGAAATTGTCAGCAGAGAACGAGAAACGCTTCTGAACGAAACGCATTCATTTGCCCGGCCACGGCCCGCGCGATAGATTCTAGCGCACAACCCCGATCCCGATTGAGGACCCGCCATGGACAAGGGCAAGATTTTTCGTGATCTGCACGCCTCGACCTTCGTCATGCCCAACCCCTGGGACATCGGCACGACCAAGCTCCTGGCTTCGTTCGGTTTCAAGGCGCTGGCCACGACCAGCGCCGGCTTCGCCTTCTCGCGCGGCCTGCCGGACGGCGCCGTGACTTTCGATGCCATGATCCATCATTGCCGCGAGGTGACCGCCGCGACCGACCTGCCGGTTTCAGCCGATCTCGAACGCGGCAAGGGGGACAGCCCCGAGCAGGCCGCCGAAACCATCTTCGCGGCGGAAGCCGCTGGCCTCGCCGGCTGCTCGATCGAGGACCACACGGGGGACCCCGCCAATCCGATCTACGATTTCTCACTGGCGACCGAACGCGTGGCGGCCGCCGTGGAGGCGGCCCGGGCGCTCAAGCACGATTTCGTCTTTACCGCGCGGGCCGAGAATTTCCTGTGGGGCAAGACCGACCTCGACGATACCATCAAGCGGCTGCAAGCCTTCGAGAAGGCCGGCGCCGACGTGCTTTACGCGCCGGGCATCGGCGACGTCGAAATGGTGCGCACGATCTGCTCGTCGGTGAGCCGGCCGGTCAACGTCATGGCCCGCCCCGGCTTCACCATCGCCGATCTTGCCCTGGCCGGCGTCAAGCGCATCTCACTCGGACCGTGGCTGGCCAACTTCGCCTACGGCATGCTGGAGACGGCGGCGCGCGAGATCCAGCAGGACGGCACTTTCGGCTTCACCCAGGCGGCGATGCCGTTCGGCAAGCTGCAGGCGTTGTTCGGCGGAGACGACGCCGACCAGGGCTAGACTGTTTTGACGAAATTCCGGACGAAAACCGCTCCACACTTTTCCTGGAGTTGCTCTAAGCCGCCTCCCCCGCCGAAACCGCCTTGTGCAGATGCACCATCATCGCGGCCGCGAAAAGCGGTGTCAGAAGATTGAGCAGCGGCACGGCGAGGAACAGGGCGATGACCAGTCCGGCCAGGAACACCGTGCCGGCATATTTGCGGCGCAGCGCCTTTGCCTCGGCTTCGGGGCGAAAACGCATGGCGGCGAATTCGAAGAATTCCCGGCCAAGCAGATAGCCGTTGACGATGAAGAAGGCGGCAATGTTGATGCCCGGCACCAGAAGCAAGAGCAGCGCGACGATGTTGCCGAGGACGACCACGCCGAAGAATCTGATGGCCAGCACAAGCGAATGCAACGCCGGCACGGCGCGGCCGGGCGGATCGTTGGCATAGTCGGTACGCTCGACCACTTCGGCGACATCGTCGAGGAAGAGACCGGCGACGATCGCTGTCACCGGCGCGATGAGCAAGGCCATTCCTATCGCCAGAATGATGCCGGCGATGATGCCGCCCAGCCATCCGGCCCATGACGGCAGGCCCGGCAGCAGGGTCTGCAGCCATGGCCAGGCCAACCATTCCAGAAGGGTCTCCAGGCCGAGCCAGAGCGCGACCAGGGCGAGCAGCGTCAACCCCAGCGTTTTCAGGAAGACGGAGCGGAATTCAGGCGAAAACAGCCGGCTGGCGGCAGCACGGGCGGCGTCTAGGATCACGGCAGGTCCGGGCCTCTCGAGAAACGTCGCTTCGCAGATAGGCCGGCTCGACCCCTGGCGCAACCAAAGCACGTCGCGTCGACGCGCTTTGGGTTCTGTCTCGACGCGTATCGTCTATCTCAAGACCGCGTCACACTTTTGGGCGACATGCGTTTTTCATGGTGCATGTCGTTGGTCCCAAAACCGCGTCACGCTTTTGGGCGACATGCACTATTGCGCAAGCCTTGTCCGCCGGGCGGGAATGGTCATGGCCGCGACGCCGGCGACGACGAACCCCATGCCGGCCCAAGCCGCCGGCCCCAGGCTCTCGCCGAGGAAGACGGCGCCGATGCCGACGCCGATCGGTACGCGCAGATAAGCCTGGGAGGTGGTGCCGACCGAGCCCAGCGTGTGGATCAGGCGGAAATAGATGACGAAGGCCAGCGCCGTCGAAAAGATCGACAGCCCGAGCAGGGCCAGGACCGATGCGCCTGACGGCGCAAGCGTCCATGGCCGGTCGGCGACCAAGCTGAGCGGCACGAGCATCACCGCGCCGCAAAGCATCGAACCCGCGGCGGGGATCATCGGATCGAGGCCCTTGAAGCCGCGGCCGAAGATCGCCGCACCGGCATAGGAGACCGTCGCAATGACGATCGCAAGCTGCGCCCACAGCTGATGGCCGAGTCCGCCAAGCGCCTGCGTGCCGATGATCAGGCAGATGCCGACGATGCCGGCGCCGACGCCGACGAGCTTGCGCGCGGTGACGGGCTCATGGCGTGTGACCAAGGCGGTCAGCAGGAAGGTGAAGATCGGCGACGTCGAGTTGAGGATGGTGGCAAGCCCGGCATCGACCGAGCGCTCGGCGGCGGCGATCAGCGTGAACGGCACGACGCTGTTGAGGCAGGCCTGGAAGGCGAAGCGGCGCCATGTCGCCGTGTCGGCAGGCATGGCGAGGCCGCGCCAGCGGATGATGGCGAGGAGAATGGCCCCGGCGATCAAGGTGCGGGCGGCGATGAAGGTCACGGGCGGGATCGTTTCGACGCCGATCTTGATGAAGGTGTAGGAGGCGCCCCACAGCAAGGCCAGCACGCCAAGCAGCGCGAGGTCGGTGGACATTTCGGTCTTTTCGGACATTCGTGGTTCGCGCCCTTCAGCCCGTTGCCGGATCGATCTGCTTCTAGCCGCGATGCCGGGGAAATGTTTCGACCAGGATCAAACCTTAGCGGTCAGGGTCGCGACTGTTGTGGGCCAGTTCGACGCGAACGCTGCCGCAGCCGGCGGACAAACTGAGCGGAGGTCGTCGCCGCAGAAGACTATGACGATTTTCGGGGTAGGCAAAACAGTGCCGAGTCGCTAGACCCGCGCGCGGCCGGCATGCCAGATAGCCGGGCGGGTTCTTGGCGGAGATATTGATGCCGGAATATGACGTGCTTTGCATCGGCAATGCCATTGTCGACATTATCGCGCAATGCGACGAGGCGTTTCTCGAGACCAACGGCATCATCAAGGGCGCGATGAATCTCATCGACGCCAGGCGCGCCGAGTTACTCTACAGCCGCATGGGACCCGCCATCGAGGCCTCGGGCGGCAGCGCCGGCAACACGGCGGCGGGTGTCGCCAGCCTTGGCGGACGCGCCGCCTTCTTCGGCAAGGTGTCGAACGACGCGCTGGGCGCAATCTACACGCACGACATCCAGGCCCAGGGCGTGGCTTTCGACACCGGCCCCTTGGAAGGCGAGCCGCCGACGGCGCGCTCGATGATCTTCGTCACGCCGGATGGCGAGCGTTCGATGAACACCTATCTCGGCGCCTGCGTCGAACTCGGCCCCGAGGACGTCGAGGCCGACAAGGCCACCGGCGCCAAGGTAACCTATTTCGAGGGTTATCTGTGGGATCCGCCTCGCGCCAAGGAGGCGATCCGCCAGACCGCGAAGCTGGCGCATGCGGCGGGCCGCGAAGTGTCGATGACGCTTTCGGATTCCTTTTGCGTCGACCGCTACCGCGACGAGTTCCTCGAGCTGATGCGTTCGGGCACCGTCGACATCGTCTTTGCCAACAGCCACGAGATCAAATCGCTGTACCAGACCTCTTCCTTCGAGGAGGCGCTGGCCGCGATCCGCAAGGATTGCAAGATCGCCGCCGTCACCCGCTCTGAAAAAGGCTCGGTCATCGTACGCGGCGACGAAACCGTCTCCATACAGGCGACGAGGATCAAGGAACTGGTCGACACGACCGGCGCCGGCGATCTCTATGCCGCCGGTTTCCTTTACGGCTACACGACCGGACGCAGCCTCAAGGACTGCGGCGACCTCGGCTCGCTGGCGGCCGGGCTGGTGATCCAGCAGATCGGTCCGCGCCCGCGCCAGAATCTGCGCCGCGAAGCGGAGCAGGCCGGGCTTCTCTAAACCATCCAGCCAGGCAAATTGCATAAGGGCGCCGTACCGCTGCGTCATCGCGGCCAGGCTCGAAAACCGGCCTCCTTGTCGTGTCCCTGTCACAGAGCGATTCTACACGCAAAATAGGGCGTTCCGCGACTGAGATTTCGGCACGCCAAACTAGGGGCGTGAAGATGCAAGTCAGCAACCTGCCGAGCCGCGGCGTCCTTTGCCGCCACAATTTGTGCTTTCCGCGATAGAATTTCAGCAACCGCCGGCGCTTGGGGAGGAGCCCTGGCCACAAGACGAACGCATGACCAGTCTTCAGACCCCGCTCGAGGGGATTTCGCAAGAGACCCTGGCAGGTCTCGTGACCGCAGCCGTGCAGCAGACATTGATGCAGCAAGGTGTCCTGCTGGACCCTCAAGCCCTGGTCTCAGCCAGTGAGCTCGCCGGCAGCGTGGCAGCCGCCCTGACCTTTCTGCCGTCGGCGCAGCGCCATGCAATCGATGCCTTCAAGAGCGATTGGGCAGCTCTAGTCTCCGAATTCTTCCGCAAGTTGCCGGACAGATTCGCAAGCGGAGGTCCGGCGGTGTCCGATCAGGCTCCCGCGCGCATGCCGCCAGCGGGCAGGCTTCAAAATATCGCGGATCGCGCGGCCGATCTTCAGTCTATGCTGATCGAGGATTGGGCAGGGGAGGTCGCCGGTTCGACCTATCTGGAGGAGAGGCTGCGCATCCCGCGCTCCACGCTGCATCGCTGGCAAAGGCGTGGCGAGGTGGTCGCGCTGCGCAAGGGCGGCCGCAAGCACGTGTTTCCATTGGCCCAATTCGTCGACGGCAGGCCGGTTCCGGGAATCAGCGATGTGCTGTCGGCGATCACCAGTCCGAGGCTCGCCTGGTTCTGGCTGAGCAGACCTTCGCCCGAACTGAACGGCCGCATCCCCATCGAGATGCTGAGGGAAGACATGGTCGATGACGTGGTAGAGGCTGCCCGCAACTTGCCCTGAGCCAGCCAGCGGCCCCCTCGGCGAAAATAATTAGCCGGACAACGATCTGTCGCAAATCTGTAATAATCGGCACAATTGGCACATTCTTCAAACTCCTTGCCGTTTCAGTTGTATTGATTGTGCAATATGTGCCAATATTACAAATATATGACGTGATATTTGGGCAACAAGGACTTCATAAGATTCAAAAGTCAGCTTTTACGGCGCAATCTCTGTTGTGCGTTACCATCGATTAGGTCATCTCCAAGGTGAAGAAGCGGCGCCGGTGCGCGCGCTTTTTCGACGATGGGGACGGGGGTGGCAGAAGCCGAACGGCGTGTCAGGCCTGTCTTGAACCTTTGACTGGAGATTCAAGAAAATGAACATCAAGAGCCTTCTTCTCGGCTCCGCCGCGGCCCTGATCGCGGTTTCGGGCGCCCGCGCCGCCGACGCGGTGACCGTCGCCGAGCCGGAACCGGCCGAATACGTCAAGATCTGCGACGTGTACGGCGCGGGTTACTTTTACATTCCCGGCACCGAGACCTGCCTGCGCATCGGCGGCTATATCCGCTATGACGCCGGCTTCGGCGATATCGGCACGTTCGATGGCGCAAAGACCCTGGACGTCCGGGACGGCGATGTCCAGCACACGTGGATGAAGAACACCCGCTTTACGCTGAAGACCTGGACTGGCCAGGAAACCGAACTCGGCACGTTGAAGACCTACACCGAAATGCGCATGAATTTCGGTGACAAGAACCTCGTGACCTCGGACGGTGCCGTCACGTACAATCCCGCTGCCAACAAGGCATTTGACCTGCATTTTGCCTGGATCCAGCTCGGCGGACTGCGTATCGGTAAGGATGAGACGCCCTACGACCAGTTCATCGGTTATGCCGGCAATGTCGTGCAGGACACCCTGATTCCCTACGGCATCAAGGACACGAACGTCATCAGCTACTATTTCGACGCCGGCAGCGGTTTCTCGGGCGTGGTTTCGCTCGAAGAAGGTTCAGGCTCGACCGGCACGATCGACAGCTATGTTCCCCATGTCGTCGGCGGTTTGAAATACAAGCAGGACTGGGGCGCTATCACCGGCGTCGTTGCCTATGACAGCAACTACGAGGAAGTGGCCGGGAAGGTTCGCCTTGACGTCAACGTGACCAAGGAACTGTCGCTGTTCGGCATGTTCGGGTATGGCACCGACAAGAACCTGCTGGACGACGCGGGTAACACGATCGATGCTCATGGCCGCGGCTTCTACAAGCCGTGGGGTGGCCATTGGGCATTCTGGGCCGGTGGCACCTACAAGTTCACCGACAAGGCCTCTTTCAACCTTCAGGTTTCAGGCGACCAGGACAAAAACTACGCGCTGGCGGCCAACGTCGCCTACAACATCGTTCCCGGGTTCACGATCACGCCCGAAGTGGACTATTATCATTTCGGTCATTTCAACGACGGCACTCCGTTCGGCAACTTCACCAAGGCCGACAAGAAAGACAGTTGGGGTGGCATCGTCCGCTTCCAGCGCAACTTCTGATCGAGCCCTACCAATCAGAGAGAAGGCCCGCGGCATCGCCGCGGGCCTTCTACATTTGGCTTAGCCAATCATGCGGTCGCGCGATTAGCGCCTCAGTTCCCCGCGCTATAGGCCGCGATGGCCGCCATGTTGACGATGTCGGAATCCTTTGCGTTGAGCGAGACGATCTGGACCGGCTTGTTGAGGCCCACCAGCAGCGGGCCGATGACGGTCGAGCCGCCGAGTTCCTGCAGCATCTTGGTCGAGATCGAGGCCGAGTGGAAAGCGGGCATGACCAGCACATTGGCCGGGCCGGTCAGCCGGATGAACGGATACTGCGCCATGGCACGCGGGTTCAGCGCCACGTCGGCCGCCATCTCGCCGTCATACTCGAAATCGACGCGGCGCTTGTCGAGGATGCGCACCGCTTCCTGCACACGCTCGGAACGTTCGCCCTGCGGATGGCCGAAGGTGGAATAGGCCAGCATCGCGATTCTCGGCTCATAACCCATGCGGCGGGCAAAGCCGGCCGCTTCCTCGGCGATGTCGGCGATCTGTTCGGCGTTCGGCATGTCGTGCACGGCGGTGTCGGCGACCAGCACGGTGCGGCCGCGCGCGAGCACTATCGACACGCCGATGACGCGGTGGCCGGGCTTGGCGTCGATAATGCGGCGCACGTCGTCGAGCGCGGTGGAATAGTTGCGGGTGACGCCGGTGACGATGCCGTCGGCGTCGCCCAGCGCCACCATGCAGGCGGCGAAATGGTTGCGGTCGTTGTTGATCAGGCGCTGGCAGTCGCGGAACAGAAAGCCTTTCCGCTGCATGCGCTCATAGAGATAGTCTGTATAGATGCCGTTTCGGCGAGAAAGCCTGGCATTGATGATTTCGAGGCCCGGCTTGTTCAAGTCGATGCCGGCGTTGCGGGCATTGTCCTTTATGACATCGTCGCGCCCGAGGAGGATTGCCGTGCCGAGCTTCTGGTTCACATAGGAGACGGCCGCGCGCATCACCTGTTCTTCCTCGCCCTCGGCGAAGACGATGCGCTTGGGCTGGCGGCGCACGCGATCATAGATGCGCTGCAGGGTGGAGGCGATCGGATCGCGGCGGGCGGAAAGTTCCTGCGCGTATCGGTCTAGATCGAGGATCGGCTTGCGGGCGACGCCCGACTCCATCGCGGCTTTCGCCACCGCCAGCGGAATCGCCGAGATCAGGCGCGGATCGAACGGCACCGGGATGATGTAGTTGGGGCCGAATTTCGGCCGGTTGCCCTGATAGGCGGCGGCGACGTCGTCCGGCACGTCCTGGCGCGCCAGCTCGGCCAAAGCGCGGGCGGCGGCGATCTTCATCTGGTCGTTGATGGTGGTGGCGCGCACATCCAGAGCGCCACGGAAGATGTAGGGGAAGCCCAGCACATTGTTGACCTGGTTGGGGTAGTCCGAACGGCCGGTGGCCATGATGGCGTCGGTACGGATCTCGGCGACTTCCTCGGGCGTGATTTCCGGATCTGGATTGGCCATCGCGAAGATGATCGGGTTCTTCGCCATCGACTGCACCATGGCGGTGGTGAGCGCCCCCTTGGCGGACAGGCCGAGGAAGACGTCGGCGCCGTCCAGCGCGTCGGCGAGGCTGCGCGCCTCGGTCTTGACCGCGTGCGCCGATTTCCACTGGTTCATGCCTTCGGTGCGGCCCTGGAAGACGACGCCCTTGGTGTCGCACAGGGTGATGTTTTCCGGCGCAAAGCCCATCGCCTTCATAAGTTCGATGCAGGCGATGCCGGCCGCGCCCGCGCCATTGCAGACCATCTTCGTGGTCTTCATGTCGCGGCCGGTGATTTCCAGGGCATTGATCAGGCCGGCGGCCGAGATGATGGCGGTGCCGTGCTGGTCGTCATGGAAGACCGGAATGTCCATCAGCTCGCGCAGCCGCTGCTCGATGATGAAGCACTCCGGCGCCTTGATGTCCTCGAGATTGATGCCGCCGAAGGAAGGGCCGAGGAAGCGCACGCAATTGATGAACTCGTCGGCATCCTCGGTATCGACTTCAAGGTCGATCGAATCGACATCGGCGAAACGCTTGAACAGCACCGCCTTGCCTTCCATCACCGGCTTGGAGGCCAGGGCGCCTAGATTGCCGAGGCCGAGGATTGCGGTGCCGTTTGAGATGACGGCAACCATGTTGCCGCGCGTCGTATAGTCGAAGGCGCGGCTCGGATCCTCGGCGATGGCGCGCACCGGAACGGCGACGCCAGGCGAATAGGCGAGACTCAGGTCGCGTTGCGTCGCCATCGGCTTGGTGGCTACGATCTCCAGCTTCCCGGGCCGTCCCATGGCGTGGAATTCCAACGCCTCCTCGGGACTGACGGAGGGGCCGCTGCTTTCTGTTTTCCTGGCCATGATGCTTTTGATTTCCTCGCCTTGGCGCGCCCTTGAGGCGGGCGCGTGTTTTTTTGCGTCTTCGGATTAAGGCTACACGGCAGCGCTGTAAACGGCCAAGCGGTCAGGCGCGGTCCGGGTTCGCTGACGAGCGCGGCAATTTCCCGCACGGTGGCCCAGCGCACAAGCCCTCCGGGCCGCAGAACGGCCATTTCTCCAGCAGGGGAGCGCTGCTGCCCTTGCGGCGCAGAAGCCCCGACAGGAAAGACATGAGTTCCAGTCGCTTGCGAGCCGAAACCCTGAGCTTGTTCGCGGTTCGGTGGGCGCGCCGCGTCGCCAGCAGCCAGAGGCGCTCGGCGGTCGAGCCGGCCGGGCCGACCATGTCGTCGAAAGTCTCCTGCCTGTCCTGATCCACCAAAGTCCTCGCCCACTTTCCCCTCGGGGGCCATAGAGCGCCGGGCCGTCCCGGCGGACCGGCGCCAGTCTTCCCCTGCTTTTCGCACCCCCGGCATTAAACCGGGCTGCCACATCTGCTAGCGTTCGGGCATGAACATGCATATGCCGACAGATACCGACGCCCAGGAGACGACGACGCCTGCGCCCGCCACGGGCGGAGTAACGCCGATGATGGAGCAATTCATCGAGATCAAGGCGGCGAATCCGGATTCGCTCTTGTTCTACCGCATGGGCGATTTCTACGAGCTGTTCTTTGACGACGCGGAGAAGGCAAGCCAGGCGCTGGGCATCGTTCTGACCAAGCGGGGCAAGCATCAGGGGCATGACATACCGATGTGCGGCGTGCCGGTGCATGCGGCGGACGACTATCTGCAGAAGCTGATCGCACAGGGCTTTCGCGTTGCCGTCTGCGAACAGATCGAGGACCCGGCCGAAGCCAAGAAACGCGGCTCCAAATCGGTGGTGCGGCGAGACGTGGTGCGGCTGGTAACGCCGGGCACCATCACCGAGGACAAGCTGCTCGCGCCCTCGGAATCGAGTTTCCTCATGGCGCTCGGCCGCGTGAAAGGCGGCGCGGCCAGCCAGGCCGGCTATGCCCTGGCCTGGATCGACATCTCGACCGGGGCGTTCCGCGTCGCCGAGACGAGCGCCGAGCGGCTGCTAGCCGACATCTTCCGCGTCGACCCGCGGGAGCTGATCGTCGCGGAGCCGGTGTTCCACGATCCGGAACTCAGGCCAGTGTTCGACGTGCTGGGCCGGGTCGCCAACCCGCAGCCGCCTTCGCTGTTCGATTCGGCTTCGGCCACAAGCCGTATCGCGCGCTTCTTCGATGTCGCGACGCCGGACAGTTTCGGCACGTTCTCGCGTGCCGAGCTGTCGGCGATCTCCGGCGCCATCGCTTACGTCGAAAAGACGCAAAAGGCCGAGCGGCCGCCGCTGTCGCGGCCCGAGCGCGAGGAACAAGGCTCGACGCTGTTCATCGATCCGGCGACGCGCGCCAATCTGGAACTGCTGCGCACGCTGTCCGGCAGCCGCGACGGCTCGCTGTTCAAGGCGATCGACCGCACCGTGACGGGAGGCGGCGCGCGATTGCTGGCCGATCGGCTGATGGCGCCGCTGACCGACCCGGCGGCAATCGCGGCACGATTGGATTCGGTCTCCTTCTTCCGCTCCGAAACGCGACTTTGCCAAGGCCTACGGACGAGCCTGAAAGGCGTCGCCGACATGCCGAGGGCGCTTTCCAGGCTGGCGCTCAACCGTGGCGGGCCGCGTGATCTCGGCGCTCTGCGTGCCGGCTTCGAGGCGGCCGGCGCGATCGCCGAGCTGTTCGCGGCGGCCGCCCTCCCCGCCGAACTCACCGCGGCGCTTGCCGCGATCAAGGCCCTGCCCGAGGCGCTTGCCCGCCATCTCAGCGACGCGCTCGACGACGAGTTGCCGCTGATCAAGCGCGACGGCGGCTTCGTGCGCGCCGGCTATCACGCCGAGCTCGACGAGATGCGGGCGCTGCGCGACGAATCCCGGAAAGTGATCGCCGGGCTGGAGCGCTCGCTGATCGAGGAGACTGGCATCCGCTCGCTGAAGATCCGGCACAACAATGTGCTCGGCTATTACATCGAGGTGACCGCCAACCACCACTCGATCATGACCGGCAGCGACGCCGCCAAGGCGCGCTTCATCCATCGCCAGACCATGGCCAACGCCATGCGCTTCACCACGACCGAACTGGCCGAGCTGGAATCGAAGATCGCCAACGCCGCCGACAAGGCGCTCGGCATCGAGCTCGCCGCTTTCGACCGGTTGACGGCGGAAGTGGTGGGCGAGGCCGAACGGATCCGCGCCGGCGCCGACGCGCTTTCGGTTCTGGATGTTTCATCGGCGCTGGCATTGCTTTCCGAAAGCGAAGCCTGGTGCCGGCCGCTGGTGGATTCCAGCCTCGCCTTCGACATCGCCGGCGGGCGCCACCCGGTCGTCGAACAGGCGCTCAGACGGTCCGGCGATGGCCCGTTCGTCGCCAATGATTGCGACCTGTCACCCGAAGGCGGCGCCAAGACTGGCGCGATCTGGCTGCTCACCGGCCCCAACATGGGCGGCAAATCGACTTTCCTCAGGCAAAACGCCCTGATCGCCATTCTCGCCCAGATCGGCTCCTTCGTGCCGGCGCAAAGCGCTCATATCGGCGTCGTCGACCGCCTGTTCTCGCGCGTCGGCGCCTCGGACGACCTCGCCCGCGGCCGCTCGACCTTCATGGTCGAGATGGTCGAGACCGCGGCCATCCTCAACCAGGCGGGCGAGCGGGCGCTTGTCATCCTCGACGAAATCGGCCGTGGCACCGCGACCTTCGACGGACTCTCGATCGCCTGGGCGGCGGTGGAGTATCTGCACGAGAAGAACCGCTGCCGGGCAATCTTCGCCACGCATTTCCACGAGATGACGGCTCTGGCGGGGAAATTGCCTCGGCTTCACAACGTCACCATGCGGGTCAAGGAATGGGAAGGCGATGTCGTCTTCCTGCACGAGGTCGGCAAGGGCGCTGCCGACCGCTCCTACGGCGTGCAGGTGGCCAGGCTCGCCGGCCTGCCCGAAGCCGTCGTCGCCCGCGCCAAGGAGGTGCTGCATCAGCTGGAAGAAGGCGAGGTTTCGGGCAAGACCAACCGGCTGGTCGACGATTTGCCCCTGTTTTCAGTGGCGATGAAGCGCGAAGCGCCGAAGCCCGCCAACAGCGATGCGCTGGGCGAGGCGCTTGGCACCATCAATCCCGACGAGATGACGCCGCGCGAGGCGCTGGAGGCGCTCTACCGGTTGAAGGGGCTGGCGACAAAGCAATAGCGGCCATTTGGCCGTTGACTCACTGTACCAATCGGTACAATGTCGCTTATCGATCATCGAAAGCGACAGGAGGTTTTCATGAGCCGTCCGCCATTGCCGCCATTCACGGCCGAGACTGCGGCGCAAAAGGCGCGCCTTGCCGAGGACGCCTGGAACAGCCGCGACCCGGAACGGGTTGCGCTCGCCTATACCGAGGACAGCATCTGGCGGAACCGGGCCGAATTCGTCTCCGGCCGCGGCGAGATCGTCGGCTTCCTCAAGCGTAAATGGGCGCGCGAGCTGGACTATCGCCTGATCAAGGAGGTCTGGACCTGCAACGACAACCGCATCGCTGTGCGCTTCGCCTATGAATGGCATGACGATAGCGGCCACTGGTTCCGCTCCTACGGCAACGAGAACTGGGAGTTCGACGAAGCCGGGCTGATGCGCCGGCGCGTGGCCAGCATCAACGACCTGCCGATCACGGAGCGCGAGCGGAAGTATCACTGGCCGCTCGGCCGCCGCCCTGACGACTATCCCGGCCTTTCGGAGCTGGGGCTGTAGAACATCATCCCGAAAGGTGTGCGGCGGTTTTGCTTCGCAGACCTTCGGTTCGGAAAAGGCCGTGCTCAAGCAAGAGGGTTAAGCGCGCATGCGGCGGATCGCACCAGATCGCGACCAGTTGCTGGGGATCGTCGCCGAGGTTTTCCGCGAGCATGGCTATGAAGGCGCCAGCCTGGCCTTGATCGGCGAGGCGACGGGTCTGGGCAAGGGGAGCCTTTACCACTTCTTTCCCGGCGGCAAGGAGGAGATGGCGAGGGCTGTCATTGCCCATATCGACGACTGGTTCGAGGACAATGTCTTTGCGCCCTTGCGCGACAGCTCCGAACCGTTGGCAGGGATCGAAACGATGCTCGCGGCGACGGACATCTATTTCCGTTCGGGTCGCCGGGTTTGCCTGATCGGCGCCTTCGCGCTGGATGAAGCCCGCGACCTGTTCGCCAGCCAGATCAGGAACTATTTCGGCCGCTGGGTCACGCATCTTGCCGATGCGCTGGCGCGAGGCGGACATGCGCCCGCCGAGGCCTTGGACCTCGCCGAGGAAGCCGTCGCGGCCATCCAGGGCGCGCTCACGCTTGCCCGCGCGTCCGACGATACCGGCGTTTTTTCGCGCGCGCTGCGGAGGGCTCGTGGGCGGTTAGGGATTGCGCCGGGCGATTAGATCATTTCCAGGCCGCGTTTGCGCGTCGGCGGCGGGAAGGCGCGGTCGAGCTCGGCGAAATCCTCCGCCGTCAGGATGATGCCCAGCGCGGCGGCGTTCTGGCGGACATGCTCCTGCCGGCCAGCCTTCGGAATGGCGATGACGCCCGGCCGCGCCATCGCCCAGGCGAGCGCGATCTGAGCGGCCGTTGCGTTGTGGCGCGCGGCAACCGCCTCAATCCGTGCATTGTGGGCCAGTGCGCCCTGCTCGACCGGCGAATAGGCCATCAACGGGATGCCGCGCGCATTCATCCAGGGCGCAAGATCGAATTCCGGGCCGCGACGCGACAGATTGTAAAGCACCTGGTTGGTCTGGACGTTACCACCAGACGGCAAACTGACCAGATCCTCCATCTCGTCGGTGTCGAAATTGCTGACGCCCCAATGGCGGATCTTGCCTTCGGCCTTCAGCGCCTCGAAGGCCTCCACGGTCTCGACCAGCGGCACGCTGCCCGGCCAATGCAGCAGATAGAGATCGATGCGGTCGGTGGCGAGCCGCTTCAGGCTGTTCTCGCAGGCGCGCTTCACGCCGGCGCGGGAGGCGTTGGAGGGCAGAACCTTCGAAACCAGGAAGGTCTCGTCGCGACGCCCGGCAATGGCTTCGGCAACCACTTCCTCGGCGCCGCCGCCGGCATACATTTCGGCGGTGTCGATCAGCGTGATGCCGAGATCGAGCCCAAGCTTCAGCGCCGCCACCTCATCGGCACGGCGGCGACCATCCTCGCCCATCTTCCAAGTGCCCTGACCGAGCACTGGAATGGTTTCGCCGGACGGCAAGGTGGTGGTTCTGATCGTGGAAGGCATGGCCTGCTCCGCTTGAAGCCGGATCGCAGCACAGCCCTGGCCGGAAATCCAGACTGAAGTGTTCGCCCGCGTCCAGACTCCGGCGCGCGGGAATCACTTCACCGGGTGCCTGGCGAGCCAGTCCTGCATCTGCTCGATCTCGGCTTCCTGCGCCGTCACGACGCCTTCGGCGAGCTTGCGGATCTCCGGATCCTTGCCGTGGGCGATCACGACCTTGGCCATGTCGATGGCGCCCCGATGATGCGGGATCATGCCGCGGACGAAATCAACATCGGCGTTGCCGGTGTATCTGATCGCCATGTCCTTGTGCATCTTCTTCATAGCCGCCTCATAGCCGACGGTGGCCGGGCTCTGGACGCCCATCGCCATTTTGGACATGTCGTGCTTCATCTCTTCCGATTGCGCCGGCACGCTTTCCAGGAAGACGGCGAGCAGCATTCCGGCCGCCATCAGCAGCAGCACGATTTTCTTGGCCAAGGTCATTCAGGTCTCCTTCTGCTTGGATTTCGTATCTGGGGGCTTTGCTCAGAGTTTCAATGTTCTCAGCCGCAAGGCGTTACCAATGACGGAAACCGACGACAGGCTCATCGCCGCCGCCGCTATCATCGGCGACAGAAGCGTGCCGGTGAGCGGATAGAGCGCGCCGGCCGCGACCGGCACGCCGAGCACGTTGTAAAGGAAGGCGAAGAACAGGTTCTGGCGGATGTTGCGGATCGTCGCCTGGGCCAGCGTGCGGGCCCTGACGATGCCGTTGAGGTCGCCCTTGACCAACGTGATGCCGGCGCTTTCGACCGCGACATCGGCGCCGGTGCCCATGGCGATGCCTACATCGGCGCCAGCCAGCGCCGGCGCGTCGTTGACACCGTCGCCGGCCATTGCAACGCCGGCGCCACTCGCGCGCAACTGCTCGACCAGCGCGCCCTTCTCATCCGGCAGAAGGCCGGCTCGGACCTCGTCGATGCCGAGCTTGGCGGCGATCGCCTTTGCCGTGCGCTCGTTGTCGCCGGTCGCCATGATGATGCGCAGACCCTTGTCGTGCAGGGCCTTGATCGCTTCGGCGGTCGTTGCCTTGACTGGATCGGCAACGGCGACGAGGCCGGCGAGCCTGCCGCCGACGGCGACGAACATTGCCGTCTTGCCCTCGGCCTGCAGCGTCTCCGCGGTGGTGGAAATGGCTGCTATGCCGACGCCGAGATCGGCCATCATCGCCGCATTGCCCAGCGCCACCTTCTTGCCGGACACGCTGCCGGTAACGCCCTTGCCTGTTTTCGCCTCGAAGTCTCCGGCATCGGCGAGCTTGACGCCGCGTCCGGTCGCGCCCTCGACGATAGCCTCGGCCAGCGGATGTTCCGAGCCCTTTTCGAGGGCGGCGGCGAGGCCCAGAAGCTCGCTCTCTTCGATGCCTTGAACCGCCACGACATCGGTCAGCCGCGGCTTACCCTCCGTCAGCGTGCCGGTCTTGTCGACGATCAGCGTGTCGACCGAGGCGAACCGCTCCAGCGCCGCCGCTTCCTTGATCAGAACGCCGGCATGCGCGCCGCGACCGGTCGCCGTCATGATCGACATCGGCGTCGCGAGGCCGAGCGCGCAGGGACAGGCGATGATCAGCACCGACACTGCCGAGACGATGGCGAAGATCAGGCTCGGCTCGGGACCGAGGAACGCCCAGGCGAGGAAGGCGACGACGGCGACCAGCACGACCGCCGGAACGAAATAGAAGGACACGCGGTCGGCCAGCCCCTGGATCGGCGCGCGCGACCGCTGCGCCTTGGCGACCATCTCGACGATGCGCGACAAGGTGGTCTCGGCGCCGACCTTCTCGGCGCGCATCACCAGCGAGCCGTTCTTGTTAAGCGTGCCACCGGTAAGCGCGTCGCCTTCGGTCTTCTCGACCGGCAGCGGCTCGCCCGTGATCATCGATTCGTCGATCGCCGAGCGACCTTCCAGCACGATGCCGTCGACGGGAACGGCGTCGCCCGGACGGATGCGCAGCCGGTCGCCGGCCTGGACGCTGTCGAGCGGCACGTCCTTCTCGGAGCCGTCGGCGCCGATCAGCCGCGCCGTCTTCGGGGAAAGGTCGAGCAGCGCGCGAATGGCAGAGCCAGTGCGTTCGCGGGCCCTGAGTTCCAGCACCTGGCCGAGGAAGACCAGCGCGACGATGACGGAGGCGGCCTCGAAATAGACCGGCACGGCGCCGTCATGGCCGCGAAACTGATGCGGGAAGATGCCCGGGAAAAGGACGGCGACCACGCTGTAGAGATAGGCGGCGCCGACGCCCAGCGAGATCAGCGTCCACATATTGGGGCTGCGGCTGAGGATCGAATCCCAGCCGCGATGGAAGAACGGAAACGCCGCCCACAGCACCACAGGGCTCGCCAGCGCCAGTTCCACCCACGTCTTCGTCCGGCCGTCGATGAGATTGTCGAAGCTGAGACCCAGCATCGGCGCCATGGCGAAGACCAGCAGGGGCACGGAGAGCACGGCGCTGATCCAGAACCGGCGCGTGAAATCGACGAGCTCGGGATTTGGGCCTTCGTCGCCTGTCGGCACGCCCATCGGCTCCAGCGCCATGCCGCAGATCGGACAGGAGCCGGGCTTGTCGCGGACGATCTCGGGATGCATCGGGCAGGTGTATTGCGTGCCCTTCGGCATCGGCTGCGGCTCGGGCCGGCCGGCGCGGTATTTTGCCGGCTCCGCCTCGAACTTGCCTTGGCAAGCGGCGGAGCAGAAATAAAAGCCCTGTCCTTCATGGCGCAGAAAGTGCTTGGCGCTCGCCCGGTCGACGCTCATGCCGCAGACGGGATCGGTGGCTGTAAGATATGCCTTCGGTTCGGCCTGGAATTTCGTGCGGCAGCGCTCGCTGCAGAAATGAAATGTCCGGCCGGCATGCTCGGCGGCCGGCTTGCCGGCCGCCGGATCGACCGTCATGCCGCAGACAGGATCGCGAATCACCGCTTCGGCGGCGGGTGCCGCACCCTTCGACGAGCAGCAGGATGCGCCATGCGAGTGATGATGGTTGTGGTCGGAATGGGTCATCAGCAATGCTTCCAAATTCTCGAATTGAGGCGGAGGTAGTCCTTCCAGCAACTGGAAGGTCAAGGGGCATCCCTGCGCTTTTTCGTCTGTTGCGCCGCGCCGAGTTCAGACTGGAAGCATTCTTCCCAAAATAAGCGCGCGCCAAACACGGCCGCCATGCTATGCACGCCGCCGTTTGAGTTCAGCGAACCCCACCCGATGAAATGCCTCGTCATAAATCTCGACCGATCCACCGACAGGCTGGCGCATGTGACAGCCGAATTCGAGCGAGCCGGCGTGGCTTTCGAGCGTGTAGCCGCAGTCGACGCGCAGGCCCTCCCGGACCTCGGTTCAATGCCGGTGCGCAAGAGGCCGGTCTCGCAGACGCGGCTGACGGACGGCGAGATCGCTTGCCTGCTCAGTCACAGGGCCTGCTGGTCCACCATCGCTTCGGGCGACGATGCTTATGTCGCGATCTTCGAGGACGACGTGATGCTTTCGGAGAAATCCGGCGCGCTGCTGGTGGATCGCGGATGGATTCCGGCAGACGCCGATATCGTCAAGCTCGAAACGTTCCTGCACAGAACGATCGTTGGAGTAAAGCGGGTCGCTGCCTGCCATGGCTTCTCGGCAAGCAGGCTACACGACCTGCATATGGGCAGCGCCGGCTACATCGTGTCGAAGAAGGCCGCCGGCGCCCTTCTGGAGGCGACGCAGGAAATCTGCATCCCCGTCGACCATGTGCTGTTCAACCCGAAGCTCGAGACCTCGCCCGGCAGGGTGATCTACCAGCTGTGGCCGGCGCTTTGCGCGCAGGAGCAATTCCTCGGGTGGGAAATGGTCAAATTCCCGAGCCTGCTCAAACAGGACCGCCTGGCGCGGCTTGCGTCCAGGGACGTCCGCCAAAGGCCAAGGGCATCCCCATACGAAAAGATCCGCCGTGAGTTGCGGCGGCTGTCGCTGCAATTTGCCGATTTGTGCCGGTTGCGGCGGTGGAAGATCGTGCCGTTCGATTATCGCGGGAAGCGCGTTCGCCGGCCCCATACACAGCGCGGACAAAACGCGCTATAGACGCCGCCGAATGACAAAGATCTCCCTGAAACTCGACGAAATCATCGATGGCGACGCGCTGCGCCGCGACCTGACCGCGCTGACGGCGGCGAACGCCGGCGATGGCTCCGGACCGGCTGTTCGCGCGGCCGTGCTGCAGCTGCTCAAGGGCAGGATGATGGAAGGGCGCAAGGTCGCCGAGGCCATGCTCAGGGTCGATGGCGGCGGCAATGCCTGTGCCGAGCGGCTCTCGTATCTGATGGATGAGCTGATCCGGGCTCTCTATGATTTCGCCGCCGCCCATGTCTACCGCGTCAAGAACAGGTCCGTGGCCGAGCGCATGGCGGTCGTGGCGGTAGGGGGCTACGGCCGCGGCACACTGGCGCCGGGCTCCGACATCGACCTTCTGTTCCTGCTGCCCTACAAGCAGACGCCGTGGGGTGAGCAGATCGTCGAATACATGCTCTACATGCTGTGGGACATGGGGCTGAAGGTCGGCCACGCGACCCGCAACATCGAGGACTGCCTCAGGCTGTCGCGCAGCGACATCACCATCCGCACTTCGATCCTCGAGGCGCGTTTCCTGTGGGGCGAAAGCAAGCTCTTTGACGAGCTGCTCACTCGTTTCGACCATGAGGTGGTGCGCACGACCGGGCCGGAATATGTGCAGGCCAAGCTTGCCGAGCGCGACGAGCGACATGCAAAGGCAGGCGAAAGCCGCTATCTGGTCGAGCCCAACGTCAAGGACGGCAAGGGCGGCCTGCGCGACCTGCAGACACTGTTCTGGATCGGCAAATATTTCTATCGCGTCCGCACCGGCCATGAACTGGTCGACAAGGGCGTCTTCACCGAGGCCGAATATCGCGAGTTCCAGAAGGCCGAGGATTTCCTGTGGGCGGTGCGCTGCCACATGCATTTCCTTACCGGAAAGGCGGAGGAGCGGCTGCATTTCGACATCCAGCGCGAGATCGCCGAACGTTTGGGCTATACGACGCATCCCGGCCTGTCGGCCGTCGAGCGCTTCATGAAGCACTATTTCCTCGTCGCCAAGGATGTCGGCGACCTCACCCGCATCTTCTGCGCGGCGCTCGAGGAAGAGCAGGCCAAGCATGTGCCGGGCTTCAACCGCATCTTTCTCACCTTCCAACGGCGCAAGCGAAAGCTTGCCGGCACCTCCGATTTCATCGTCGACAATCACCGCATCAACATCGCCGACGACGGCGTGTTCGAACGCGACCCGGTCAACCTGCTGAGGTTGTTCTGGTTCGCCGACAAGCATGGGCTGGAGTTCCATCCCGATGCGCTCAAACTGCTGACCCGCTCGCTGGGCCTGGTCAACAAATCGCTCCGGCGCGACGAGGAAGCCAACCGGCTGTTCCTCGACATATTGACCTCGGACCGCAACGCCGAGCTCAATCTCAGGCGCATGAACGAGGCAGGGTTGCTCGGCAGGCTGATCCCCGACTTCGGCAAGATCGTCGCCATGATGCAGTTCTCGATGTACCACCACTACACCGTGGACGAGCACCTGATCCGCTGCATCGGCGTGCTGGCCGAGATCGAGCGCGGCGACGGCGAAAAGATTCACCCGCTGGCGCATTCGCTCATGCCGGGGCTCAAAAAGAGCCGCGAGGCGCTTTATGTCGCCGTGCTTTTGCATGACATCGCCAAGGGCCGGCCGGAAGACCATTCGGAGGCCGGGGCCAGGATTGCACGGCGCATCTGTCCGCATATGGGGATGTCGGCGGCCGACACCGAGACGGTCGCCTGGCTGGTAGAGAACCACCTGGTGATGTCGATGACGGCGCAGACGCGCGACCTCAACGACCGCAAGACTATCGAGGATTTCGCCTCGATCGTGCAATCGGTCGAGCGGCTCAAGCTGCTCCTGGTCCTTACCGTCTGCGACATCAGGGGCGTCGGGCCGGGTGTGTGGAACGGCTGGAAGGGGCAGTTGCTGCGCACGCTCTACTACGAAACCGAACTGCTGCTGACCGGCGGATTCTCGGAAGTTTCGCGCGCCGAGCGTACGGCGGCCGCGCGTGAACGGCTGGCCGAGGCGCTCGCCGCCTGGCCGGCCAAGGAGCGCAAGCGTTACGTCGCGCAGCACTACGAGAATTACCTGCTGACGGTCGACCTCAACGACCAGCTCCGTCATGCCGAATTCGTCCGCGAGGCAGATGCGGCGGGCAAGAAGCTCGCCACCATGGTCAAGACGCATGAGTTCGAAGCGGTGACCGAGATCACCGTGCTGGCGCCCGACCATCCGCGCCTGCTTTCGATCATTGCGGGCGCCTGCGCGGCGGCCGGCGGCAACATCGTCGACGCCCAGATCTTCACCACTTCGGACGGACGCGCGCTCGACACCATCCTGATCTCCAGGGAATTCGACCTCGACGAGGACGAGCGCCGCCGCGGCCAACGCGTCGGCCGGCTGATCGAGGACGTGCTTTCCGGGAAGAGCTGGCTGCCCGAGATGATCGAAAAACGCACCAAGCCTAAGCGTGGCGCCAAGGCTTTCCGCATTCAGCCGCGCGCCGAGATCCGCAACACGCTATCGAACCGTTTTTCGGTCATCGAGGTCGAGGGGCTGGACCGGCCTGGCCTGCTGTCCGAGATCACCGGATCGCTTTCCGACCTGTCGCTCGACATCGCCTCGGCTCATATCACGACCTTCGGCGAAAAGGTCATCGACACGTTCTACGTCACCGACCTTACCGGCCAGAAGATCGACAGCCCGACGCGCACCGCCACCATCCACAAGCGGCTGATCGATACGCTGGAAGGCAATTCGCCCGAGCGCAGCGGCAAGGCCAAGGCAGCGGCTGAGTGACCATCCAATTGACGCAATTTCCCCGGCAGTCGTTCCCAGCATGAGCCTCGTCAAGAAATTCGCCACCGTCGCTTCCGGCACGCTGATGAGCCGCGCGCTGGGTTTCGGCCGCGAGATGCTGATGGCGGCGGCGCTGGGCACCGGGCCGGTTGCCGATGCCTTCAACGCCGCCTTCCAGTTTCCCAACACCTTCCGCAGGCTGTTCGCCGAAGGCGCCTTCAACGCCGCTTTCGTGCCTCTGTTCGCCAAGGAGATCGAGCAGCATGGCAACGAGGGGGCCAAGCGCTTCTCGGAAGAGGTGTTCGGCGTCCTTTTCTCAGCGCTTCTGGCGCTGACCATCGCCATGGAACTGGCGATGCCGCTGATCGTGCGCTACCTGGTGGCGCCGGGCTTTGCCGACATTCCGGGCAAGTTCGAGACGACCGTCACGCTTGCGACGATCATGTTTCCGTACCTGATCTGCATGTCGCTCGGCGCAATGATGGCCGGCATGCTGAACTCGCTGCGCCGCTATTTCGCGGCGGCGATCGCGCCGGCCTTCCTCAACATCATACTGATCAGCGTGCTCGCCTATGCCTGGTATCACGGGCTCGACGCGCATGACGTCGGCTTCGGTCTGTCCTGGGGCGTGCTGGCGGCGGGCATCGTGCAGCTTGCGATCGTCTGGATCGCGGTGCGCAATGCCGGTATCTCGATCGGCTTCCGCCGGCCGCATCTGACGCCCAACGTCAAGCGGCTCCTGGTCCTGGCGCTGCCGGCGGCGATCACCGGCGGCATCACCCAGATCAACCAGCTGATCGGCACGGCGATCGCCTCGGCGCAGAACAGCGCGGTGTCATCGCTGGCCTATGCCGACCGCATCTACCAGCTACCGCTCGGCGTCGTCGGCGTGGCGGTGGCCATCGTGCTGTTGCCGGAGCTGTCGCGGGCGCTGAAATCGGGCAACCTGACCGAGGCCGCCAACCTGCAGAACCGTTCGGTCGAGTTCACACTGTTCATGACGCTGCCGGCGGCCGCGGCGCTTTGGGTAATGTCGGAACCGATCGTGCGGCTCGTCTACGAGCGTGGCGCATTTGCAGCCAACCACTCGACGCCGATCGTCGCCTCGATCCTGGCGATCTTCGGCCTCGGCCTGCCGGCCTTCGTGCTCATCAAGGCCTTCACGCCGGGATATTTCGCGCGCGAGGACACGCGCACGCCGATGATCTTCGCGGCCATTTCGGTCGGCGTCAACGTCGCCATTGCGCTGACCCTGTTCCCGTCGCTGGGCGCGCCCGGCATCGCGGTCGCTTCGGCCGTCGCCGGCTGGGTCAACGCGCTGATGCTGCTTGCCATGCTGATCCGGCGCGGACATTGGGGGCGCGACATTCCCTTGCTGAAGCGCATCCCCAGGCTGGTGCTGTCGGCGGTGATCATGGCGACCGCGCTTTATTTCGCCGAGCGCCACTTTGCCACGCAGATCGGGCCCGGGTCACCGCTGGCCGTCAAGGCAACGACCGTGCTTGCCCTGGTCGCCGGGGGTGCCGTGCTCTACTTCATCGCGGCTTTCGGCACCGGCGGCGCCGATTTCGGCATGATCCGCAGAAACGTCAAGCGCGGCACGGGCAATAACGCGGCTGCGCCGAAACCCGATCTCGACGAATAATCGGACGACATCCCGCTATCGTCTCCACTTGCTCCCGCCGTTGCGTTGGTACATAAGCGCGCCGTCGAAAGACTTTCGCCGCGTGCGAAACGGCCCTCCACAAGCCAATGAGGAACTCATGTCCGCATTCAAGCCACTCGTATTTTCGGGCGTCCAGCCGACCGGCAATCTGCACCTCGGCAACTATCTCGGCGCCATCAAGAAATTCGTCGCCCTCCAGGAACAGTCCGACTGCATCTACTGCGTCGTCGACCTGCATTCGCTGACGGCGCAGCTCGTCCACAAGGACCTCGGCGACCAGACGCGGTCGATCACCGCGGCGTTCCTGGCCTCCGGCATCGATGCCAAGAAGCACATCGTCTTCAATCAGTCGCGGGTCATTCAGCACGCCGAGCTTGCCTGGATATTCAATTGCGTGGCGCGCATCGGCTGGATGTACCGCATGACGCAGTTCAAGGACAAAGCCGGCAAGGACCGCGAGAATGCCTCCCTCGGCCTGCTTGCCTATCCCAGCCTGATGGCGGCCGACATCCTGCTCTACCGCGCCACCCACGTGCCGGTGGGCGAGGACCAGAAGCAGCATCTGGAGCTAACCCGCGATATCGCCCAGAAGTTCAACAACGACTTCTCCGACAAGATCGCCGCGCTCGGCGTCGGCATCGAGATGAGGATAGGCGAGGAGACGGTGAACGGCTATTTCCCGATCACCGAGCCGGTGATCGGCGGCCCGGCGGCGCGCATCATGAGCCTGCGTGACGGTTCCAAGAAGATGTCGAAGTCGGATCCTTCCGACCTGTCGCGCATCAACCTGACGGACGACGCCGACACCATCTCGAAGAAGATCCGCAAGGCCAAGACCGATCCGGAGGCCTTGCCGAGCGAGGTGGACGGGCTGGAAAGCCGCCCCGAAGCGGAAAACCTGGTCGGCATCTATGCCGGCCTCGCGGAGATCTCGAAAGAGGACGTGCTGAAGGAATATGGCGGCCAGCAGTTTTCCGTGTTCAAGCCGGCGCTTGCCGACCTTGCCGTGGAGAAGCTGGCGCCGATCGCCTCCGAGATGCGCCGCATCGAGGGCGACCGCGCCTATGTCGACGCCGTGCTCAAGGACGGCGGCGAGCGGGCGCGTGCGATCGCAGAGGGCACGATGAAGACCGTGCGCGACATCGTCGGCCTGCTGCAGGACTGACCGGCGATCCGGTCTCATAGGACCATTGCCGCATTGGCCGGCGGCTTGCCGCCGGTTCATGGCGGTGGCAGATTGCGGCCGAAACCATACCGAGCAGATAGACATGGTCTCCAAACGCCTCAGCCGCGAAGCCGGCCATCGCCGTAAATTCCTGGCGATCATCGACGACACGCCCGAATGCGAGCGCGCCGTCGCCTATGCCTCGAAGCGGGCGCAGAGCACCAATGGCGTGCTTGTGCTGCTCTATGTCATAGAGCCCGACGATTTCCAGCACTGGCTGGGGGTCGAGAAAATCATGCGCGAGGAAGCTACCGCCACGGCGCGCGCGGCGCTCGACACCTATGCCAACAAGGTGCGCCAGAAGGTCGGCATCGAGCCGGAGCTGGTGGTGCGCGAAGGCAAGCCGACCGAAGAGATCCACAAGCTGATCGAAGAAGACCAGGATATCGCCATCCTGGTGCTGGCGGCCGGCGCCGGCAAGGAAGGGCCAGGACCGCTGGTCGGCGCGGTAGCGGGCAAAGGCGCCGCCTTTCCCATTCCCGTCACGGTGGTGCCGCAGAACCTGTCGGACGAAGAGATCGACAGCCTCGCCTGAGATGAGGGACATCCGGCGGGCGCTCTGAACTGTTCGCCCAGCCCGAGCCAAGCCAAACGAGAAGTAGCGCTACACTTGGCCGTTGATTGCCGAGCGCCATTTGGAATGGTGACGCGCGACATTCCAGTGGAGGGCCTATGGCCAAGGCAAAGCGGCGGGCAGCCGGAAGCGGACAATCGAGGACGAGAAAGGGGGCGGCCGGATCGTCGGCACAACTCCGCTCGCAATCGGCAAGGGTCCAGGAAAAGGCCCGGCAGACACCTCATGCGCAGCAGGAGCGCAAGCATCGCGTGCTGGCCAAGGGCCATCCGGCCATGGTCGACAGCATTGCCGGCGCGATCACCGTGAAGAGCCTGGATCTGTATTACGTCATCGCCGCCGATGCACAGATACCCGTCAACGACGGGCATGGCTTCGGGCTCTATTTTCACGACTGCCGGTTTCTCGGGGGCTACCAGATGACCTTGGCCGGCCTGCCGCCGATTGTCCTGGCCTCGACCGCCCAGAAAGGATATGCGGCGCTCTTCGAACTGACCAATCCAGACCTGCACTCCAACAAGGGTCGATTGATCCCCAAGGACGAACTCGGCATTCGCTGGGAGCGCATCCTGGATGCAGGACAGACACGGGTCAGTGAAGTCTTGACCATTCAGAACCTGGGACATGAGGCGCACGACTTTGCGCTGACCTTCCAGTTCGGTGCCGGCTTCGAGGACATCTTCAACGTCCGCGGCCTGGTGCAGCAAAGTCTCGGCAGGGCCGAACGGGCAGCCTGGCGCGATGGCAGGCTGCATTTCGCCTATCATGGGGCCGACAGGCTCCGCAGGACGGCGACGATCTCATTCTCGCCCCGGCCTGACGCCACCAACAAGACGACGGCCGAATTCCAGATCGACGTGCCGGCAGGAGCCGCGCGAACCATCGAGGTGACCATCGCGTTGCAGGAACAGTCGGAAGATGCTGAGGCCGGGCAACCGAACCGACGTCCGGCGGCCACGCTCAACTGCGTCCCTGGCAAACTCCAGGCGAACTCCGAAGAATGGCTGGAGCAGCATACGAGGCTCTGCAGTGACAGCCTTCTGCTCAACAGCATCATGGACAGGTCGCTGCGCGATGTCGCGATGCTGCGCTCGGAATTGGGCAACCGTCAATACTTTGCCGCCGGCGTGCCCTGGTACGTTGCCCTGTTCGGCCGCGACAGCCTGATCGTCGCGCTGGAAATGCTGGCCTTCCAACCAGAGATTGCCGCCCAGACGCTCCGCCTCCTCGCCAGTTATCAGGGACGCCAGACGGATCGATGGCGGGAGGAGCAGCCCGGCAAGATCCTGCATGAACTGCGCGTCGGCGAGCTCGCGCGGACCGGCGACGTCCCTCATGCCAGGTTCTACGGCACGGTGGACGCCACCCCGCTCTTCCTGTTGCTTCTCGGCCGCCATGCCGCCTGGACCGGCAATCTGGAGCTGTTCCGCGAATTGCAGGCGCCGGTGGAGAAGGCACTGGCCTGGATCGCCAAGGCTGGCGACGACCACAGCGAAGGCTATCTCAAGTACCGCAGCAGTTCGGTCGATGGCCTTATCAATCAGGGATGGAAGGACTCGGGTGATGCTATCGTGAGAGCCAATGGCGACCTCGCCAGGCCGCCGATCGCCCTGGTCGAGGTTCAGGGCTATGTCTTTGCCGCCAAACAGGCCATTGCCGACCTTTATGAGCGCAATGGCGAAGCTGATCGGGCAAGACAGCTTCGCCAGGAGGCCGAAAGGCTTCGAAAGCGCTTCAACCGCGACTTCTGGCACGAGGATCAGGGCATTTTCGCTCTCGCGCTGGAGGCCGGGGGCCGGCAGGTCGCGGTCGTTTCGTCGAATCCCGGACATGCGCTGTGGTGCGGTATCGCGGACCGCGACAAGGGCCGGCGGTCGGTGGCGCGACTGATGCGGGACGACATGTTCAATGGCTGGGGCGTGCGCACGCTTGCCACCTCGGAGCGGCGCTACAATCCTGTCGGCTACCATCTCGGGACTGTCTGGCCGCACGACAATGCGCTGGTGGCAGCAGGCTGCCGCGCCTATGGCGAGGACGACGCCGCATTGCGCATTTTCACGGGGATCGCCGAGGCTGCGATGCATTTTCGCAATCAGAGGCTGCCTGAAGCGATGGCAGGGTTTCCGCGAGCGGATTTCCAGGCGCCGGTGCATTATCCGGTGGCGTGTCACCCGCAGGCCTGGGCAGCCGGAGCCGCGCCCTTTCTGCTGACGGTCTGCCTTGGCCTGGAGCCAGACGGCTTCGCGAACAAGCTGAGGATCGTGCGACCCCGGATGCCCGGTTTTGTGAACCATATCGAACTTCGCGGGCTGCGTGTCGGCAAGGGCAGCGCCGATCTCGAATTCAGACGAACGGATGATGGAGCAGAGGTCAATATCCTGCAGACAAGTGGACAATTGACCGTCGAAGTTGGAGGATGAGGACCGCCTCGGTCGGCACCTCCCGCCAGGGCAAAAACATTCCGCCAGCCAGCCGTTCAGGCGATGCGTTTCGCTTGAATGTCCAGCCGATAGACCCTATTTAGAATTATTCCAAACTATCGGCCCAGGAAGGGCCTGGAGATACCCATGTTCATCCAGACCGAATCGACGCCGAACCCGGCGACGTTGAAGTTTCTTCCCGGCAAGGAAGTGCTGCGCGAAGGCACCGCCGATTTCCGCAACGCCGAGGCAGCGGCCGAGGCCTCGCCACTGGCTGGCCGCCTGTTCGAGATTCCCGGCGTCACCGGCGTTTTCTTCGGCTACGACTTCATCACCGTGACCAAGGACGGCCCCGACTGGCAGCACCTGAAGCCGGCCATCCTCGGTGCCATCATGGAACACTTCATGTCCGGCGCGCCGGTAATGGCTGCGGCCGCCCCGGCGAGCGAAGCCGGCGACGGAGCCGAGTTCTACGACAAGGCCGATGAAGAGCTGGTGCTGACCATCAAGGAGCTGCTCGACACGCGCGTGCGCCCGGCCGTTGCCCAGGACGGCGGCGACATCACCTTCCGCGGCTTCGAGAATGGCACGGTGTTCCTGCATATGAAGGGCGCCTGCGCGGGCTGCCCGTCATCGACGGCGACGCTGAAGCACGGCATCCAGAACCTGCTCCGCCACTTCGTTCCGGAAGTGCAGCAGGTCGAGCAGGTTGCCTGAAGCTTTCCGCTGCCAGCGACCAGGCAGACCAAGCACGTATTGCAAAAAAACAAAAAACCGGGCCCCAACAGCCCGGTTTTCTGTTTTCAGGACGTCTTGTTGTTGCCTAGACGGTCCGCCTGCGAAACTTTTTGCCCTACATCACGATGACTTTGGCGCCGACCGAAGTGCGGTCGTAGAGGTCGATAATATCCTGGTTCATCAGCCGGATGCAGCCCGACGACATCGCCTTGCCGATCGAGAACCATTCCGGGCTGCCATGCAGGCGATAGCCCATGTCGCCGCCCTTGTTGAAGAGATACATGGCGCGCGCGCCGAGCGGGTTCTTCAGACCCGGCTCCATGCCGCTGGCGAACTTGGCGAGCTCGGGCTGACGCTTGATCATGGCGGCCGGCGGGGTCCATGTCGGCCACTCGCGCTTCAGCGCGATGTGGGCGGTGCCGTGCCACTCGAAACCCTCGCGGCCGACGCCGATGCCGTAACGCATCGCCATGCCATCGCCCTCGATGAAGTAGAGGAACTTGTTCTGGGTGTCGACGATGATGGTGCCCGGCTTCTCCGAAGAGTCATACCGAACTTCCTGGCGATGGTATTTCGCGGGCACCTTCTCGATCGGGATGCGCGGCAGCTGATAGCCGGCATCGGTCATCGCGCCATAGTTGTTGGTGAAGATCTGCCCGCCAATGGTGCTGCACCCGCTGACAGCGGTCGACAGCGCAAGGGCGGCGAGGATTGCAAACGACTTCAAGCGCATGAAAAGGTTCGACGCCCCGTCTCTATGGCAGCGGCACGAGTCGGCCGCTTTCTTGCCATCATTCATGCTGGCATTTCTTTTGCTTGCCAAGCGCGCACTGCCTATATGCAAGGCGTTACGCACCGGTAAGTGCCGAACTGCGGCATTTCCGCAACAGGCCTCACGGGATTGTGAAGCAAAATCAATGGGGCGGCCGAGCGAGCCGCGAGGTGTGCAAGGAGAGCGCCATGAATGTCGGAGATGCCGCCGAGCGTTCCGGTCTGCCGGCCAAGACCATCCGCTACTACGAAGAGATCGGCCTGATCCGTCCGGCACGGGCCGGCAACGGCTATCGCGACTACTCCGGCGACGATATCCACCGGCTCACCTTTCTGCGTCGCGCCCGCAATCTCGGTTTCTCAATCGACGATTGCAGGCAACTGATGGCGCTCTATCAGGATCGCGGCCGCGCCAGCCACGACGTGCGCGAGATCGCCGCCGCCCATGTCAGGGCGATCGAGGAGAAGGTGCGCGAATTGCAGTCGATGCGCTCGACGTTGCAGAAGCTGATCCATGCCTGCCACGGCGACGACCGGCCCGACTGCCCGATCCTGGACGACATGGCGGGCGCGGCGGACAAAGACAGCGCGGTGGTGCACGCATAGTGTAGACTGCTCAGCAACAGGCGTCAGAACTGCAGCGCTGTGGCCGTTGAGGTGGGGCGTCCCATGAGCGAAAGTAACGATCTCATTATCTATCCCATGCCCAGTCTTGTAGCGACCTTGCTCAACCGTGAGAGAGCAAAAGGAAGCCCGTTGACTGAACAAGAGGTGATCCAGGTCCGCGATGGCTGTCCGTCCGTCGCGGTTCCTCGCGATGTTGCGCGACAAATCGATGAGTCACGGGGCTACCTCGACATCGATCCGGAAAACTGCTGGGAAGAGTGGCAAAGAGCCAGGAAAGAATTGGCTGATGACTGAGACGTTCACCGACATTGGATGCTGCCAAGAGCCCCGCGAATATGTCCGTGACAGATGCATCCTGAATAGGCATAAGAGCAGCAAGGTCTGAGGGCGGGACGGTGACGCATCGGTCTGCAAAACCGACGTAATGGGTTCAATTCCCATTCAGACCTCCAGCCCACCGTCACTGGTCTGAATCGGTGTAATCGACTACCTCCGCTTCGAATCTCAGCGCTTCCAGAAATCGCGGTGCGGGGCGAGCAACTCATCCGCGATTTCGGGGAACGGGCCGAACACCTCGATCTTCTTCTGGCCGGCTGCGAAGACGGTGCGCGAGGCGAGGTTCATCGTCGGGTTCTCCGCGTGATCCCCGGTGAGCGCCAGGAGATCGATCTCCTCATAGCCGTAGACCAGCCGACCGATATTGGCCCAATACATCGTGCCGGCGCACATCGCGCAGGGCTCGCCGGTCGAGACCAGCGTGCATTGCCACAGGAACTGAGGCTCATAGGCCGCCGCGGCGCGGCGAGCCAATTCGGTCTCGGCATGGCGCACCGTGTCGAGATTGCCCTGCCGCATCAGCACGCGATCGTCCGGGCCAACCAGCACGCAACCGAACGGATGGTGCCCATGCGCCGCCGCCTCCCGCGCGACGGCGTCGGCGCAGCGGAGATGGACGAGCATCTGATCGCGGGTCATGGCAAATCCTCCATGCCAAAATCCAGCCGATGGGCGGTTTTGGGCCGAGACTGAGATCAAATGGCAAGATTAGCAAGGACTGAATTTCATTCAAGCGAGGTTGGCTACGCCCTGATTGACTAGGCATAGAGGCGCCATGGTCTGAGGGCGGGACGGTGACGCATCGGTCTGCAAAACCGACGTAATGGGTTCAATTCCCGTTCGCGTTTCAGCCCTCACTTATTGCGCGTAGCCAGCGCAAATTCTATTGCTAGAACAATCCCAAGCGAGACGATGACGAAGGCCATCATAATCGCCAGATTCCAATACCAGGCATAGGGTAAACGGTTAACGAAACCGACAGCTACCATAATCAAAAATACCCGGATGATCCGACCAGTGCCAGCCATATTGCCGCCCCTGCCGCAACTCACGATGCAGATTGCGTTGGCTAGGCCTTAGAAGCCAAATCACAAGCGCGGCACTAACGCGACCCAGCCCCAAACCAGCGGATGAATGCCGTTCGCGTTTTGGTCTGTGAAAAGCGGGTACGGAAGCGCCACCTACATTAGGAATCGCTGCGGTTTTGTTACGTTAGGTGATTCGAATCTATAGGTTGTAGGCTGGACCCAAGACCGGCCACCCTCCTCAATGCGTCCAGACGAACTTGGTCGCCTTATCGAGGCCGCTCAGGAAGCGATGGCGAAGCTTTAGCGCCTAATTTACCAGCCATGTCCCGGTCCACGGGATGAAGGCGGCATCCTTGCCCGTGACGTCCTATAGAACATTCAAGGTACAGTTGGTAAACTGACCTAAACTCGGTAAACTCCATAAACTTCCTAAATTGGGTAAGGGGTATGGACTAGGCTCAGTGATCGCTGGTCGAGATGATCTCGTAGTCCGTTACCAACTGTGCGGGCGCGGCTTCGGACGCATCCGAAGCGGCCATAGGGAGGCAAGTAGTGATTGCCGTCAATACGCAATTGAACTCCAGGACCACACCCCTGTCGCGCTCGTGGTTTGTCAATCAGATAATCGCGCGCCCCAGGCATTCTATTGTTGACAAACCAAAGTGATATACGAAATTTCGCACACGATTTACTGCACTACTCCATCCCATGAAAGTGTGAGGCGAGCTGGACTGGCCTTAAACCCGGGCGGCCAACACATTTTAACACCACCTGCTAGAAGCGAAGTAGCCTCGGCCACCATCTTTCGACAGAGGGGGGATGGACCCGAAAAGCTTATCTCCCTTGGAACTCAATGGCACGGTAGCTGGAAAATGGCCGCTAAAGATTCAACGTCCAATCGCAGCGACAAGAGCGCTTCACGTTTGACCCAGGTTGAAAAATTTCGGGAAGCGGCGCGTAGGTTGAAAACCGACGACTCCGACGAGGCCTATGATTCAGCATTGGGCAAGGTTTCTCATGCGCCAAAGCTCACCAATGAGCAGATAAAGGAACTGGCACGGCGCAAGCGGGCCGAAGACAAGCCGTAGCCATTCCTTACGGCTGTGGATCGGTCCATCGCTTCAAACCGAGTTCGATAATCAGAACTACTCCCACCCCGATAACGGCATATATTGCGGCACTTTCTAGAATGCTGCGGAGGGTGTCGCCTTGGAAAACCATGTACAGGGTATGGCCCAGGAAACCGCCAAGCACCGCTCCGCGTCCATACTGCAGTACTTTCTTGTCCATAGAGCGCATCCTATCAGCACGCATAAGACTCGCCAATGGTTGGGCTGAATAAGGGGGTGCCGGCCTGGCGAGGAACACATTCCTATTCCGCTTTGGGTTTGTCAACCAGATCATCCTCTTCGGAACGGGTTCAAACCGTGAACAAAATCTGGCATGGTGCCAGGCATGCCTATCGTTTCCCCGATTCCCCTCAATCCCCTCATCGACGGCCGCCAGTCGGAGCGCGCCTTGCTGGTGCGGCGTGGCGTGCAGCGGCTGCTCTCCCAAATGGGCGCGCATGTGCTGCCTGAATTGTCCCTGGCCACCGGCCGGCGCGCCGATCTCGTCGCGCTGACCAGGCAGGGCGATATCTGGATCATCGAGATCAAATCCTCGATCGAGGATTTTCGCGTCGACCGCAAATGGCCGGACTACCGGCTGCATTCCGACCGCTTCTTCTTCGCCACCCATCCCGGCGTTCCACAGGAGATATTTCCCGAGGAATGCGGCTTCATCCTTTCCGACGGCTACGGCGCGGAGATCATGCGCGATGCGCCGGAGCACCGCATGGCAGCGGCGACGCGCAAGGCGCTGATGCTGCGGATTGCCCGCGCAGGCGCCGCCCGGCTGCTGGCCGCCGAGCTTGCCGGCGTCGCAGTGCCTGCGCTGGATGGCGAGAGCGAGTAGCGCTGGTTCCTCGCCCCACCAAGTGGGAAGAGGTGGCCGGCGTAGCCGGTCGGAGAGGAGCCAGCGCGGCGTTGGGAAGCTAAGCTGACTCTAGGGCTTCGTATCGGTCTTGCGCTTTGATCTGCATCGGCTTTGGCTTCACGGAGGTCGCCCCCCGCTCCGTCCCGGCTTCGCCGGGCCACCTCTCCCCCGCCTTCGCGGGGGTGAGGAAATGGCGGCGCGGCGTGGCTTACTGCACTTCCTCTTCCGTGCCGCCGGCAGCCGGCGCCGTGAGCAGCACGGTGGCGCCCAGCAGGGCGGCTATCAGCGATCCGGCCAGGATGCCGACCTTCACGGCATCCTGGAGCGCCGGGGCGCTCGCGAAGGCGAGCAGGCCGATGAACAGGCTCATGGTGAAGCCGATGCCGCATAGCAGCGAAATGCCCAGCATGTGCAGCCAGCCGGCATTGGCCGGCAGGTCGGCGAGGCCGAGCCGGATGGCGAGCGCCGAGGAGCCGAAGACGCCGACCAGCTTGCCCAGCACCAAGCCGGCGGCGACGCCGAGCGTCAGCGGCTCGACCAGGGCAGCAACGCTCAGGCCGCCTAGCGAGACGCCGGCATTGGCGAATCCGAAGATCGGGATGACGAAGAAGGGCACGAGCCCGTGCAGGCCGTGTTCCAACCGGTGCAGCGGCGAATGCTCCGTGTCGTGGCCGATGCCGGGAGACCGCTCCAGCGGAATGGTCAGCGCCAGCGCCACGCCGGCGAGCGTTGCATGCACGCCCGACTTCAGCACCAGCACCCACAGGATTGCGCCGAGCACGAGATAGGGCAGGAGGTTCATCACCCGCATGCGGTTGAGCAGGACGAGCAGCGCAATGACCGCGAAGGCGGCGCCCAGATAAGCAAGCGACAGGCCGCTGGTGTAGAAAAGCGCAATGATGACGACGGCGCCGAGGTCGTCGATGATCGCCAGGGCGGTGAGAAAGACTTTCAGCGAGGCCGGCACGCGGCTGCCGAGCAGCGAGAGCACGCCCAGCGCGAAGGCGATGTCGGTCGCGGTCGGGATCGCCCAGCCGGAAAGTGCTGCCTGATTGTCACGATTGATCAAGACATAAACCAGCGCCGGCACCGCCATGCCGCCGGCGGCAGCGATGCCCGGCAAAACGCGCCGCGGCCAGGTCGAGAGCTGCCCGTCCAGCATCTCGCGCTTGATCTCCAGCCCGACCAGCAGGAAGAACACCGCCATCAGCCCGTCATTGATCCAGTGCGAAACGCTGAGCGGTCCGAGATAGGCGTGGAGGATCGCGAAATAGGTTTCGGCCAGAGGCGAGTTGGCGACGATCAGCGCGAGCGCGGCGGCGGCCATCAGGATTATGCCGCCGGCGGCCTCGCTGTCGAGGAATTCGCGCAGGATCGATTTTGGCCGCTTGTCTTGCATGGTCTCTCCCTGATCTAGCCCTGTCGGCCGCGAACCTGTCGTCCCATGATGCGCAGCGTGAGTGGCGATGCAAGGCTACAAGGCAGCGCATGCCTCGAAAACTGGTTCAAGCGCCAGGCCCTTCGTCATCCACGGGCGAAGCAAGGCGCGAGGCGAGGCGGCGAAGATTCGAGGATGGCGACGCCGGTCAGCGCGGCGCGCGTTTGGCCAGTATGCGCTGCAGCGTGCGGCGGTGCATGTTGAGGCGGCGCGCCGTCTCGGACACGTTGCGGTCGCACATCTCGTAGACGCGCTGGATGTGCTCCCAGCGCACGCGGTCGGCCGACATCGGGTTTTCCGGGGGCGCCGCGCGTTCGCCGGAAGTGCGGGTGAGCGCGGCGAAGACGTCGTCGGCATCGGCCGGCTTGGAAAGGTAGTCCACGGCGCCGAGCTTCACCGCCGTCACCGCGGTGGCGATGTTGCCGTAGCCGGTCAGGATGATGGCGCGGGCGTCGTCGCGCTTTTCGCGGATGACCGCCACGACATCGAGGCCGTTGCCGTCACCGAGCCGCATGTCGACCACCGCATAGGCCGGTGGATGAGCGCGCGCCTTGGCGACCGCCTCTTCCACGCTCTCGGCCGTCTCGACCGTGAAGCCCCGGATCTCCATGGCGCGGGCAAGCCGGGTAAGGAACGGCTTGTCGTCATCGACGATCAACAGCGAGGTATCCTCGCCCTCGACCATTGCGCCAGTGGATTCGTCTGCGCTCATTTCTTTCAGGGTTCCTGCTGCCTTAAAGCGCCCACATCGAAATGGATTCAGGCGACGTGCTCAAGTTTTGCTCCATGCATGCCGTTTTCCCAGCCGATGCACATTTTTGGGCGACATGCGTTATTTTTACGCAGATACAATTCCGCGACGGCAATGTCCAATTTTTAGAGCCGGCAACAGAGCTGCCATGCAGCAATGCAGGGCCTCGTTCAGCGTTTTCGCTATTCCGTAGCGAAGGCTACGGCCAAGGCGCCGGGCGCATCCGCTTCACAGCGGGCATCGTCTAGGCGTTGTCGAAGATGTTGGCCGAAGCCTGATCCTGGTTGAGAAAGACCCCGCGCGGCCAGACAACCTGCACCACCGCGCCTTCGCCGATGCCGCTCGAATTGCGGAAATCGATGGTGGCGCCCGACCGTTCCAGCAAGGTCTTGGCGATGAACAGCCCGAGCCCCAGGCCGCCGCCGGCCTCCGTGCCCTGGCGCGTCGACATATAGGGTTCGCCGATGCGGTCGATGATCTCGGCCGGAAAGCCCGGGCCGTCATCGGTGATCGAGAAGACGACCTCCTCATTGTCCCAGCTCCAGCTGACGGTGACCGATTTGCGGGCGAAATCGACGGCGTTCTCGACCAGATTGCCGAGCCCGTAGATGACGCCAGGGCTGCGCTGGCCGACCGGCTCGGGGCCGATGCGCTCGCCGGGCCGCAGTCGGATCGAGATGCCGAAATCGCGATGCGGCGCCGTCACCTCCTCGACCAGCGAGGTGAGCGGCATGCGCGACAGATGCGCCTCGCCTTCCGACGAAAGGCTGGTCAGCCGTTTCAGGATCTCGCGGCAGCGCTCGCTCTGCGAGCGCAGGAGCTTCACGTCCTCGCCATATTTCGGGTCCTTGCCGAGCGCCTTTTCCATTTCCTTGGCAACGACGGTAATGGTGGCCAAGGGCGTGCCTAGTTCGTGCGCGGCTGCCGCCGCCAGCCCGTCCAGCGCCGACAGATGCTGCTCGCGCTGCAGCACCAGTTCGGTGGCGGCCAAAGCGTTGGCGAGCAGGCGCGCTTCCGCCGCGACGCGGAAGGCATAGATGGCCGTGAAGGCGATCGAGGCGAACACAGCCATCCACATGCCGGCGACATAGATGAAAGGCATCGGCAAAGGCGAGCCCTCATACCAGGGCAGAGGCAGGTGGAAGAACACCAGCAGCGATGCCGACAGCATGACCAGGGCGCCGAGAACGGCGGTCATGCGCAGCGGCAAGGACGCCGCCGAGATGACCACGGGCACGGAAAGCAGCACCGAGAAAGGGTTGGTGAGGCCGCCGGTCATGTAGAGCAATCCGCTGAGCTGCAGGCCGTCGAAGGTCAGGATGGCGAAGGCCGAGAGCGGGGTGAGCCGATGCGCGGCCGGATAGCGGAAGGTGAGCCACAGGTTCATCCAGGCCGACAAGGCGATGAGCGCGAAGCATATCGAAACCGGCAGCGGGAATTTCAGCCCGTAGGCGACGACAAGCACGGTCAGGCTCTGGCCGACGATGGCCAGCCAGCGCAGGCGGACCAGCGTGTTGAGCCGCAACCGCTGGCTTGGCTGAGAATCGGGCGCGCGCAGGATGTTGATCATCGCCAAGAATTACAGCCACGGGAAGGGAAACGATAGAGCATCGTCTTTGCCTGATGCATGTCGTTCTCCCAAAAACCGCTTCGCACTTTTGGGCGACATGCACCTTTGCCTGTTGCATGTCGTTCACCCAAAACCGCCGCGCACTTTTGGGCGACATGCACCTTTGCCTGATGCATGTCGTTCTCCCGAAAACCGCTTCGCACTTTTGGGCGACATGCATTAGGTCCCGCGCGGTTTGGCGCGGCTGGTGGCGGCCGCCAGCAGCGGATTCTCCGGCCAGACATGCTTGGGGTAGCGGCCGCGCATGTCGGCGCGCACGTCGGCCCAGGAGCCGCGCCAGAAGCCGGGCAGGTCGCGCGTCGTCTGGATCGGCCGGTGCGCCGGTGACAGCAGTTCGAGCGTCAGCGGCACAGCGCCATTGGCGATCGTCGGGTGCCGGTCGAAGCCGAACAGCTCCTGAACGCGGATCGCCAGCACCGGCCATTCGCCGTCATAGCGGATCGGCACGTGACTGCCGGACGGCGCGTCGAAATGGGTCGGCGCCAGCACGTCGACCTTGCGTTGCAGGTCGTGAGGGACCAGCGCCATCAGCGCCGATGACAGCGTCGCCGGCTTGATGGCCGCGAAGGAGGCATCGCCGGCGAGGAACGGCAGCAGCCAATCGTCGAGGCGGTCCAGAAGGGCCGCGTCCGAGACACCCGGCCAGGGCGCGCCCAGGCCGCGATTGAGCCAGCCGAGCCGCTGGCGCAGCGCCTCTGCCTCCTTGCCCCAGTCGAGCAGCGACAGGCCGTGCTCACGCAAGGCATCGAGGATGGCCCGGTCGGCATCGGCGCCGGACGGCGCGGGCAACATGCGCTCGGACAACGTGATGGCGCCTAGCCTGGCGGTCTCGCGCACGCGCACGGCGCGTCGCTCGCGGTCGAAGCTCGTCACGCGCCTGGTCTCGATGCGATCGGCGAGGGAAGCGCGTATCTCGGCCTCGCCGACCGGAGCGGCGGCGGTGATGCGGGCGTTCTGCGCCTTACCCTGCAGGTCGGCGACGACCAGCCAGGTTTCATTGGCGAGCGGATCGGCGGCATCGACCATGGCGCCCGACCCGTTGGCGAGCACGAAGCGGCCGCGCTCGCCGCGTGCCCTTGCGACGCGGTCCGGCCAGGCATGGATGAGGAGCGAGCCAGCGGAGGCCGCCTCGCCGCCCTGCCCGCCGCCGGCCTGCCTGGCCAAACGCTCGGCGAGCTGCCTGGCGGCATTGGCGCGTGGAGATTTCTCGCCGCGAAAACGGATCAACCGCCGCTCCAGGTCGGCGCTGTCGCCGCCCAGCCCGCGCTCGGTAAGCAGCATCGCAAGCGTCGCTGCCTCCAGTCCGTGGCCCCTGCTCGCGGCCTCGGCCACCATATGCGCCAGGCGGACCGGCAGCGCCAGCTTGCGCATGGCGGCGCCTGCTTCCGTAAGCCGCCCTGCCTCATCGATGGCATGCAACGCGCGCAACAGAGCCCTCGCCTCGTTGAGCGCAGGGGCCGGCGGCGGATCGAGGAAAGACAGGCTCGACGGATCGGCGACACCGAAAGCGGCGCAGTCGAGCAGCAGGCCGGACAGATCGGCCTCGAGGATCTCCGGCGGCGTGAAGGCGGGAAGAGACGCGGTCTGCTCGGCCCGCCACAGGCGCACCGCCACACCTGGCTGGGTGCGACCGGCGCGGCCGGCGCGCTGGTCGGCCGAAGCCTTGCTGACGCGCACCGTCTCAAGCCTGGTCAGGCCGCTCGCCGGTTCGTAGCGCGGCAGCCGGGACAAGCCGGAATCGATGACGACGCGCACGCCATCGATGGTGATAGAGGTCTCGGCGATCGAGGTCGCCAGCACCACCTTGCGACGGCCGGCCGGCGCCGGCTTTATCGCCTGGTCCTGCGCCCGGTTGTCGAGCTGGCCGTAGAGCGGAACGATATCGGTGTCGGCGGCGACATTGCCCTGAAGCCGCTCGGCGGTGCGCTCGATCTCGCGCTGCCCGGGCAGGAAGGCGAGCAGGCTGCCCTGCTCGCCAGCCAAGGCGGCGCGCACGGCCTTGGCCATGGCGTCCTCGATCGCCGTGCCGGCCGGCCGTTCGTCGTAGCGAATCTCGACCGGGAAGGCGCGGCCCTCGCTTTCGATCACCGGCGCCTGCGCCAGAAGCCTCGATACGCGGGCGCCGTCGAGCGTCGCCGACATGACCAGCAGGCGCAGGTCGGGTCGCAGCGCCCCTTGCACGTCGAGCGCCAGCGCCAGGCCGAAATCACCGTCCAGCGAACGCTCGTGGAATTCGTCGAAGATCACCGCCGAGACTCCGGGCAGTTCCGGGTCGTCGAGGATCATGCGCGATAGCACGCCCTCAGTGACGACCAGGATTCTTGTCCGCGCCGAAGTGCGGTTCTCCATGCGCATGGCGTAGCCCACCGTGCCGCCCGGCTCCTCGCCGAGCAGTTCGGCCATGCGGCGGGCGGCTGCGCGCGCCGCGAGCCGGCGCGGCTCGAGCAGCACGATCCTGCCCTGCCCGAGCCAGGGCGCGTCGAGCAGCGCCAGCGGCACCAGAGTGGTCTTGCCGGCGCCGGGCGGCGCCACCAGCACGGCGTTGTTGCGCGCAGCGAGCGCTTCGCCGAGTGCCGGCAGCACGGCAGTGACCGGAAGCTCCGGCAGAGGTTTCGTCGTCATGCCGCCCGCATATCAGCGGTCGCGGTCGCCATGCAACTTGCGAGGCCGGTGCGCGCTCAAAGCCTCGTACGTGAAAACGGGTTCCAGCGCACGGTGCCGAGCCTTACCTCCTCGCGCACCATCGTCAGCAGCCCGGACGCGCCGACCACCGCCAGGCCGACCAATGACAGCCAGTCGGGATATTCCTTGAAGAAAAGCGCGCCGAGGATGACCGCCCAGACGATTTGCGAGTAATGCGTCGGCGCGATGCGGTTCGCGGGCGCGTATTTGACCGCGAGCAACTGCAGCAATTGCCCGCCGGCGGTGAAGAGGCCCGCCAGCATCAGCCAGACCAGTTGGCCGAGACCAGGGAGCGAGAACGACGTGGCGGCCGCACCGACCCCGTTGAAGACCAGTCCATAGCCGACCAGCGCGCCCAGGATCGTGGTGCGCTTTTCCTGCTGCGCCAGCGAGCGCATCAAGATGACGCTGATGGCGGCGAGGAAGGCATTGGCAAAGGCGGCGAGATGGCCAAGATGCAATTCGCGAAAGCCCGGCCGCACCACCAGCATGACGCCGGCAAAGCCGGCGACAACGGCCAGCCACCGCCAGGGACCGACCCTCTCCTTCAGGATGACCGTCGACAGGATGGTGACCAGCAACGGGGCCAGGAAGATCAGCGCGTAGACTTCCGCCAGCGGAATGGTGGTGAAGGCAAAGACGCTGAGCACGCCCGACGCGATGCCCGACAGGGCGCGCGCCTGCACCGCCCACGGCCTTCCGGTGCGCCAGAAATCGCGCCAGCGTTCGTTCGAGGGCTTGGTGAAGAACAGAAAACAGCCGGCAAACAAGGTCGAGAAGAAGCCGATCTCGAAGACGGTGAACTGCCCGCCCAGGCTCTTGATGACGGCGTCGCTGAACGAATAGCTTGCGTAGGCGATCAGGGCGAGCAGGATTCCGTTCGGCATACCATTTCCGGGAGAGAGACGTGAAGATACTGGCGCTGGGGGCACATCCCGACGACATCGAGATATTCATGCTCGGTACGCTGGCCGCCTATGCCGCGCAAGGCGCAAAACTGACTTTTGCGATCGCCACGGATGGTGCCAAGGGCGGCAAGGGCGACCCGGCGGCGCTTGCCAGGATACGGCGCGAGGAAGCGGCCGAGGCGGCCGGCCTGCTCGGCGTCGAGCCGCGCTTCCTCGACTTTCCCGACGGCATGCTGGTCGCCGACGCCGCACTAGTCGCGGCGTTGAAGGGGCTGATCGGCGAGGTCGGGCCCGATCTGACGATCACCCATGCGCCGAACGACTATCACGGCGATCACCGCGCGCTCTCGGACGGCGTGCGTATCGCGGCCTCCTTCGCCGTCCCGGTGCTGCATGCCGACACGCTGGGTGGCACCGGCTTTTCGCCGACGCACTATGTCGACATTTCGGGCCGTTTCGAGCTGAAGGCGAAGGCGATCCGCGCGCATCGCTCGCAGGATCCGGAGCGCTTCGTCGATGCCGCGCGCACCCAGAACGAGTTTCGCGCCGGCCAATGCAACGGCGTGCGTGGCGCGCTGGCCGAAGCCTTCCGCTTCGAGCCCGTCTTCCCCTTCGCCGACATACGCGAGCTGCTGCCACCTGCGCCGCCGATCCGGCCAGTGACCGTGAGCACGAGGACGGTCGGGCAGACCGGCTGACAGCGGCGGGCGCAGCCGTCCGATCATTTCCCAACGATTTCAATCGCCCGTTTAGCCATGCTGCGGCGCAGCGACGAATTCGCTTGCCTTGTTTAGTAAAAATTGCATCACTAAACAAATTACTAAACATCGGCTGCGCTGAGCGCGTGATGTTCAGGCCCTCAGAGGAGCGAGGGTTGAGGGGCTCTTGAAACCGTCATCCGGACGCGTTTCGCAAATGGGAGGTAAGGCATGAAATCGACCTTGAAACTGGCGTTGGGACTGGCCTCGGCGATCTTTGCGTCGACAGCCGTCTCGAACGTCGCGCATGCGGAAGACCTGACGCTGTGCTGGGCGGCCTGGGATCCGGCCAACGCGCTCGTGGAACTGTCCAAGGACTTCACCAAGCAAACCGGCATCGGCATGAAGTTCGAGTTCGTGCCGTGGACCAACTACGCCGACCGTTTCCTCAACGAGCTCAACTCGCACGGCAAGCTCTGCGACCTGATCATCGGCGACAGCCAGTGGATCGGCGGCGCGGCCGAGAACGGCCATTACGTCAAGCTGAACGACTTCTTCGACAAGGAGAAGATCAGCATGGACGACTTCGTGCCGGCGACCGTGGTCGGCTATTCCGAATGGCCGAAGAACACGCCGAACTACTGGGCGCTGCCGGCCATGGGCGACGTCGTCGGCTGGACCTATCGCAAGGACTGGTTCTCGCGGCCCGAGCTGCAGAAGGAATTCAAGGAAAAATATGGCTGGGAACTTGGGCCACCCAAGACCTATGACCAGCTGATGCAGATCGCCGAATTCTTCCAGAAGCGGCAGATCGACGGCAAGACGGTCTATGGCGCCTCGATCTACACCGAGCGCGGCTCGGAAGGCATCACCATGGGCGTCACCAACGTCCTCTACGACTACGGCTTCGATTATCAGAATCCAAAGAAGCCCTACGAAATGCAGGGCTTCGTCAATTCGGCGGACGCGGCCAAGGGCCTCGAATTCTACAAGAAGCTATATGATTGCTGCACGCCTCCCGGGTCGTCGAACGTCTACATGGGCGAATCGGCCGACGCCTTCAAATCGGGCCAGGTTGCCCTGCATATGAACTTCGCCTTCACTTGGCCCGGTCTCTATAAGGACGAGAAAGTAGGCGGCGACAAGATCGGCTTTTTCGCCAACCCCGCCGGTCCGAAGGGGCATTTCGCCCAGCTCGGCGGCCAGGGCATTTCCGTGGTCTCCTATTCCGACAAGCAGGAATCGGCGCTGAAATACATCAAGTGGTTCGCCAACAAGGACGTCCAGGCCAAATGGTGGGCGCTGGGCGGCTACTCCTGTCTCAACGCGGTGGTGAACGACCCCAAGTTCCCTTCCAGCCAGCCTTATGCCTCGACCTTCCTGGAATCGATGGCGATCGTGAAGGATTTCTGGGCCGAGCCGAGCTACGCCACGCTTTTGCAGGCGATGCAGAAGCGGGTTCATGACTATGTGGTGGCCGACAAGGGTACCGCGCAGGAAGCGCTCGACAGTCTGGTCAAGGACTGGACGCAGACCTTCCAGGACGATGGCAAGATGTAACGCTCCTCCCGAGCCCAACCGCAGCGTCCCGTGCCGCCCTTGGCACGGGACGCAGTTCAGATAAATTCCATCATCGAGACCGACCGTGACCGAAGCAGGATTGACCATGCTTGATCGGACTGCGGACAACGCTGCCCGGGCGACGCCGGAACCGTTGGCTAGGAAGATCCGGGGCATCAGCGACAAGGGGCTCGCCTGGCTGTTCATCTCGCCGACGATCCTTTTGCTGTTGGCCATCAACATCTTCCCGCTGTTCTGGGCGATCTACCTCTCCTTCACCAATTACCGCGCCAACCGCCCCAACGAGGTGGTGAAGAATCTGGGGCTCGCAAACTACCAGCGCATCCTCGGCGACCAGGACATCTGGATCGCCATGCAGACCACGGCGCATTTCGTATTCTGGACGATAGTGCTGCAGACGGTGATCGGCTTCACGCTGGCCTGGCTGATCGACCGCAAGTTCCGCGGCCACGCCTTCTGGACCACCATCATCCTGGTGCCAATGATGCTGTCGCCGGCCGTGGTCGGCAATTTCTGGCGCTTCCTCTACGAACCGCAGATCGGGCTGTTTTCCTATGTCGTATCGTTCGTCACCGGCATTCCGCCGACGAATGTGCAAATGCTGTCCAATGTCGAGCTGGCGCCATGGGCGATCATCATCGTCGACACCTGGATGTGGACGCCTTACGTGATGCTGATCTGCCTCGCCGGCCTGCGCTCCATCCCCGAATACATCTATGAAGCGGCAGAGGTCGACCGCGCCTCCAACTGGCGGCAGTTCTGGTCGATCACGCTGCCGATGGCGCTGCCCTTCATCATGCTGGCGGTGCTGTTCCGCGGCATCGAGAACTTCAAGATGTTCGACATGGTCAATCTCTTGACCGGCGGCGGGCCGGGCTCGACCACCGAGGTCGCCTCGATCACGCTGAAGCGGCAGGCCTTCGAGAGCTGGCGCACCGGCTATTCCTCGGCCTTCGCCATCATCCTGTTCGTCGCCGTGTTCGGCCTGGCCAACATCTACGTCAAGGCGCTCAACAAGGTGAAGCAGAGATGAGCCTGACCACCGCCCATTCCGTCGTCGCGCCCTCGTCGAACGCAAAGCTGATCGCCGGCACGATCATCGTCGCCTACGCGCTGATCTCGATCGTGCCGCTGCTGTGGATCTTCGCCACCAGCTTCAAGACGCCGCCGGACTCGATCGCCTATCCGCCGAAGATCGTCTTCCAGCCGAGCATCGAGGGCTATTGCAACCTCTTCACCACCCGCACGAGGCAGACGCCGGAATACATCAACGCGCTCGGGCCGGCGACCGGCTTCTGCGACGAGACCGTGCGCAAGCGCAACATGGTGATTGCCGGGCCGTCGAACTTCCTGCCGCGCTTCGTCAACTCGCTGATCATCGCCTTCGGCTCGACCTTCTGCGCAGTGTTCCTCGGCACGCTCTCGGCCTATGGCTTCTCGCGCTTCAAGGTGCCTCTGGCCGACGACCTTCTGTTCTTCATCCTGTCGACGCGCTTCATGCCGCCGATCGCGGTGGCGATCCCGATCTACCTGATGTATCGCGAGCTCGGCCTCTCCGATACCGCGCTCGGCATGATCCTGCTCTACACCGCGGTCAACGTCTCGCTGGCGGTCTGGCTGCTCAAGGGCTTCATCGACGAGATACCGCGCGAGTATGAGGAGGCCGCGATGATCGACGGCTATACGCGGCTGCAGGCCTTCTGGCGCACCGTGCTGCCGCAGGCCACGACCGGCATCGCCGCGACCGCCATCTTCTGTCTGATCTTCGCCTGGAACGAATATGCGTTCGCGGCGCTGCTCACCTCCGGCACCGCGCAGACCGCTCCGCCCTTCATCCCGACCATCATCGGCGAGGGCGGCCAGGACTGGCCTGCGGTGGCGGCGGGCACGACCATCTTCCTGGTGCCGATCCTCGTCTTCACCATCCTGCTCCGCAAGCAGCTCTTGCGCGGCATCACCTTCGGCGCGGTGCGCAAATGAACACGATCCAATCCGTGAAGCGCAAATCGCGTTGGCCGCGCTGGGCCAGGCGCGGCCTGATGGAAAACATCGCGACCGCGATCATCGCGCTGGGGTTCCTGATGCTGTTCCAGCCCTTCGCGCTGTCGCTCTACACCTATTCCTTCATCACCATGCTTGCCGGCACGGTCATGTTCATCATCGTCTCGAAATTCCCGGTGTAGAGATGGCCGAGATCCGCGTTCAAAACCTGAGGAAGGCCTTCGGCGCATTCGTCGCCGTGCAGGATTCCAATTTCGTCGTCGAGGACGGCGAGTTCTTCGTCATGCTTGGTCCGTCCGGCTGCGGCAAGACCACGACGCTTCGCATGATCGCCGGCCTCGAGCTGCCGACCGGCGGCAAAATCCTGCTCGGCGGCGAGGACGTCACCATGCGCCGGGCGCGCGAGCGCGACATCGCCTTCGTCTTCCAGCTGTTCGCGCTCTATCCGCATATGAATGTGCGCAAGAACATCGGCTTCCCGCTCCTGGCGCAGGGCATGGCTTCGTCCGAAATCCGCGCCAGAGTCGAGGAGACCGCGAAGCTCTTGCGCATCGATCACCTGCTCGACAAATCCGTCTCGGGACTTGCGGGCGGCGACCGCCAGCGCGTCGCGCTCGGCCGTGCCATCGTGAGGCGGCCGAAGTGTTTCCTCATGGACGAGCCGCTGGGAACCCTTGATACGGAATTCCGCGATCTGATGGTGCATGAGCTGCGTGAGCTGCATAACCGCATCCACGCCACCACGGTCTATGTCACGCACGACCAGATGGAGGCCATGTCGATGGCCGACAAGATCGCGGTGATGAACCACGGCGTCATCGAACAGTTCGGAAGCCCGCGCGAAATCTACGACCGGCCCGCTACCATGTTCGTCGCCGATTTCATCGGCTCGCCGCCGATGAATTTCTTGCGCTTCGGCGGCGGGCTTGCCAGGGGCGCGAAGGAGGTCGTCGTGCAAGGCGCCAAGGTGTCGGTGCCGGAGGTGCGCGAGGATATCGCCCCGGCCGACATGGCGCTCGGCATCCGGCCCGAGCACATCCGATTCGACGATGGCTCGAAGCTGCGCGGCGCGGTCTACGGCACCGAATATCTCGGCACCACGCAGATCGTCGCCGTCGAGACGGCCGACGGCATCATCAAGGCGCGGGTGCCGGCAGGCATCCATCTCAGCCCAGGCGAACAGGTCGGGCTGACGCTGAGCAGCGCGCGGCTGTCGCTGTTCGAGAAGGGCACTGGACGCGCGGTCAGGACCGCCATGCATGATCAGGCAGCGGAGGCGCGCCATGGCTGACGTCCGTGTCCAGGGTGTGACAAAGAGCTTCGGCGAGACCGTCGCGATCAACGATCTCGACCTCGTGATAAAGGACGGCGAGTTCGTCGTGCTGCTCGGCCCGACCGGCGCGGGCAAGACGACGACGCTGAGGCTTATCGCCGGGCTGGAGCGGCCGGACAGCGGCACGATCCATATCGGCGGCCATGACGCGACGACCCTGTCGCCGGCTGAGCGCGACACCGCCTTCGTCTTCCAGCAATATTCGCTCTATCCGCATCTGTCGGTGTTCGACAACCTCGCCTTCCCGCTGCGCTCGCCGGCGCGGCGGTTTCCGGAGGAGGCTGTACGCCGCCGCGTCGAGGACGTAGCGCGCATGGTGCGCATCGATCACAAGCTCGACAACCGTTCGACAAAACTGTCGGGCGGCGAGATGCAGCGGGTCGCCATCGGCCGCGCGCTGGTGCGCAAGCCGGCGATCTACCTGATGGACGAGCCGCTCTCCTCGCTAGACGCCAAGCTGCGCGCCGATCTGCGGCTGGAATTGAAGCGCATCCAGTCCGAGCTTGGCGCTACCATGCTCTATGTCACGCACGATCAGATCGAGGCGATGACCATGGCCGACCGAATCGGCATCCTCGCCGACGGAGTTCTCGTTCAGATCGGCACGCCGCGCGCGATCTATTCCGAGCCGGCAAACCTTCATGTCGCGGCCCGCCTCGGCCAGCCGGCGATCAATCTCCTGCCGGCCGGGCTGCTGCCCGATGGCGGCGCGCCGAAAGGAACGGCCACGATCGGCGCCCGCACCGAGCATCTGGCGATCGAGAAGGCAACGAACGGGCATGCCGACGGCGTCGTCGACTGGGTCGAGCATCTCGGCGACCAGAACCACCTGCACGTGACGGTGGGGGCGAAGAAGCTGGTGACGCTGACCGATCCCGACACGCCGCTCGCAAAGGGGGACAAGGTGACGATCCGCTACATCGCGCCGCTTTATTTCGGCTCGGACGGGCAAAGGCTGATGTAGGCGCGACGCCCCCTATATTCGCACAACCGATTGACGACCGCACATACGGACTGGACGAAATCCATGAAGCACTTTTTCAACCGCAAGGACACGATCGTCACCGAAGCGCTCGACGGCTTCCTCGCCACGGCGGGATCGGGCGCGCTCGCCCGCCTCGACGGCTATCCCGAGATCAAGGTCGTGCTGCGCGCCGACTGGGACATGACGAAGGTGGCCGTGGTTTCGGGCGGCGGCGCCGGGCATGAACCCTCGCATGCCGGCTTCGTCGGCGCCGGCATGCTGACCGCCGCGGTCTCCGGCGAGATATTCGCTTCGCCCAGCGTCGAGGCGGTGCTGGCGGCGATCCGCGCCACCACAGGCCCCGCCGGCTGCCTGCTGGTCGTCAAGAACTATACCGGCGACCGCCTCAATTTCGGGCTGGCCGCCGAGAAGGCGCGCGCCGAAGGTCTAGCGGTCGAGATGGTCATTGTCGCCGACGACATCGCCCTGCCGGATATCGCGCAGCCGCGTGGCGTCGCCGGCACGCTTTTCGTGCACAAGATCGCCGGGCATCTATCGGAATCCGGGCATGACCTGGCATCGGTTGCCGCGGCGGCCCGCGCGGCGGCCAAGGATATCGTTTCGCTCGGCATCTCGCTCTCCTCCTGCTCGATTCCCGGGCAGGCGCATGAGGATCGCTTCGGCGCCGACGACGGCGAGTTGGGTCTCGGCATCCATGGCGAGCCGGGCGTCGAGCGCATCGCGCTGCAGAACGCTACCGCGCTGGTCGCCATCATGGCGGAGCGCCTCGCGGCGCGGCTCGATCCGCACAGCCGTTACGCCCTGCTGATCAACAATCTCGGCTCGGTGCCGCCGCTCGAAATGTCGCTGATCGCCAATGCCGTGCTGACTTCGTCGCTGGCAAAGGCGGCGGCGCTGACGATCGGGCCTGGGCACTTGATGACCGCACTCAACATGAACGGCTTCTCGCTGTCGCTGATCAGGCTGGATGCGGGACGCCAAGCGGCGCTGCTGGCGCCGGTCGGTCCGCATGCCTGGCCGCCGGCAAAGCCGGTTAGCGCACCGGCCGTCGTGGCGATGGCCAAGCCTGCTCTCGGCGCAGCCACAAAGACCGCCAGCCGCGATGCGGCCGCGGAGCGGCTGATCAAGGCGGTTTGCCAAAAGCTGATCTCGCTAGAAGAGCCCCTCAATCTGCTCGACGCCAAGGCAGGCGATGGCGACACCGGTTCCACCGTGGCAACCGGGGCTCGCAGCATCCTCGAGAGCATCGATACGCTGCCGCTTGCCGACAAGGCGGCAACCGCTGCCGCGATCGGCGATACGCTGGGCACCTCGATGGGCGGGTCGAGCGGCGTGCTGCTGTCGATTTTCTTCACCGCCGCTTCGCAGTCGCTCGGGAGCGATGCATCGCTCAGCAAGGCCCTGCTGGCCGGGCTCGACCGGATGACCTTCTACGGCGGCGCCAAGGTCGGCGACCGCACCATGGTCGATGCGCTGGAGCCGGCGCTGAAAGCCCTCGACGCGACCGGAGTGGAAGCAGCGGCAAAAGCAGCCCGGCAAGGCGCCGAGGAAACCGCGGCCATGCGCAAGGCCAAGGCCGGCCGTTCCGCCTATATCGGCAGCCAGCTCGACACAGCAGATCCCGGGGCCTTCGCGGTCGCCGAGGTCTTCGCCGCCGTGGCGGCACTGTTCGCCCCGGCATGAAGGAAAGAGGATGGCAGAACCCGATTTCTCCCGATTGATCGCGGCGGCAGCCGATACGATCGCGGCCCACGCCGAGGAGTTGACCGCGCTCGACCAGGCGATCGGCGACGGCGACCACGGGCTGAACATGAAGCGCGGCTTCGAGGCCGTGCGCGCCGAGGCCGGGGCCTTCGCGGAGAAACCGCTGCCCGAGGCGCTGAAGGCGGTAGGCACCAAGCTGGTGATGACCGTGGGCGGCGCCTCCGGGCCGCTGTTCGGCACGTTGTTCATGGCGCTCGGCAAGGACCTGCCGGCAGCACCCGATCGGGACCGGTTGGCCGCGGCGCTGGGCAAGGCGATCGAGGCGGTCGCGGCGCGCGGCAAATCGCAGCCCGGACAAAAAACCATGCTCGACGTCCTGCAGCCGGTGTATGAGGCGCTGGCGCAAGGCAAGAACGCCGGCGAAATCGCCGATGCCGCCGACAAGGCTGCGGATGCCACGGTGCCGATGAAGGCCCTGCGTGGGCGCGCTTCCTTCCTGGGAGAGCGCTCGATCGGGCATATGGACGCCGGGGCGCGCTCGACCGCGCTTCTGGTACGCGCGGTCGCGGAAGCGATAGAGGGCAATTGATGAGCAATGTCGGTATCGTCATCGTGTCGCATTCCCCCCTGGTTGCCGAGGGCACGGCCGACATGGTGCGCCAGATGGTGGGCGACGAAGTGCCGCTTGCATGGTGCGGCGGAAACGGCCATGGCGGGCTCGGCACCAGCGTCGAGGCGATCATGGGCGCGATCGACAAGGCCTGGTCCGAAGCGGGCGTCGCCATCCTGGTCGATCTCGGCGGCGCCGAGACCAATTCGGAGATGGCGGTCGAGATGATCGGCGAGCCGCGCTCGCAGAAGATCGTCGTCTGCAACGCGCCGATCGTCGAAGGTGCGGTGATGGCGGCAACCGAATCCTCCGGCGGCGCCTCGCTCAAGGAAGTGGTGGCGACGGCGCACGAACTGTCGCCGTCGTGAACGAACGGGAACCGACTGAATGTCCGCATCCGCCGAAGCAACGGTCCTGATCACCCACGCGGTGGGCCTGCACGCGCGCCCTTCGGTGAAGTTCACCAAGCTCGCCAAGACGTTCGGGGCGGAAGTGGAGGTGGCGGTGGCGGCCAACGGCCCCTGGTTCGACGCCAAGAGCATCGTCAAGGTGATGGCGGCCAAGGCGCCGAAGGGAACGCTGCTGCACATCCGCGCCAGGGGCGACGGCGCAACCAAAGCGGTCGAGGCGCTGGTCGGTCTGGTGCAGCGCGACTTCGACGAGGGCGCGGATCATGCCCGGTCCGCTTGAGACGGATCCGCACGTTTTCCCCCCGCAAGGGATGCGAGCCATGCGGATTAAAGGCATTCCCGCCTCTCCCGGCTACGCCGAAGGGCCGGTGTTCGACCTCGACCGGTCTCCCGCCAGCTACAAAGCCAAGGCAAGCATGATGGAAGAAAAAGCGGCGCTGGAGGGAGCGATCGGCAAGGCCGTCGGCCGGTTGGCGGCGCTCATCGAAACCGCCGATGGCGAAGCCGCCGGCATTCTCGAATTCCACATCGCAATGCTGGAGGACGATGCGTTGAGCGGTCCGGCCTTCGCGTCTATCTGCTCCGGGCAAGCGGCCGATGCCGCCTGGCGGGCGGCGCTGGACAGCGAAATCGCCGGCTACGAAGCGTCGGACCAGGACTATTTCCGCGCCCGCGCCGCCGACCTGCGCGACATTCGCGATCAGGTGCTGCGGGCGCTGAGCGAGGACGGCGAGGTCGCGTCGGCCCCGGGCGCGATCCTGTTTGGCGAGGATATCGCGCCGACGCGCTTTCTCGAAACCGATTGGAGCGAAGGTGGCGGCATCGCGCTCAAGCAAGGCAGCACGGCCAGCCACGTCGCGATGCTGGCGCGCTCGCGCGGCGTGCCGATGGTCGTCGGCCTCGGCGCCTCGGTCGGGCCGCCCGCGGGCGGCGCGCTGCTCGATGCCGAACACGGCGGGATCATTTTCTCGCCGTCTGCGGCCGAGGTGGAAGCCTTCCGACAATCCGCCTCCTCCTTTGCCGGGCGCCAAAGCGCGGCGCGGACATTCCTGACGGAGCCGGCGGCGACCAGGGCCGGCACCGCCGTGCGCGTCCAGGTCAACATTGCCGACCCTTCCGAAGTCGACGACATCGATATCGCAACCTGTGACGGCGTCGGCCTGATGCGCACGGAATTCCTTTTCGGCAAGACGCTGCCGGACGAGGAGACGCAGTACCGGGCCTACCGCAAGGTGCTGGAATGGGCCGGCGGCAAGCCGGTAACCATCCGCACCGTCGATGCCGGTGGCGACAAGCCGGTGCCGGGTTTCACGATCGAGGAGACCAACCCGTTCCTCGGCCTGCGCGGCATAAGGCTTTCGCTCAAGCGGCGCGACATCTTTCTTGTGCAGATTCGGGCATTGCTGCGCGCCGCCATACACGGCAATCTGAAGGTGATGTTCCCGATGATCGCCACGCCTGACGAGTACAGCCAAGCCGCCGCGCTGTTCGCGCAGGAGCAGGCCGCGCTTGCCGCTCGGGGCGTGGCGCACAAGCTTCCGCCGCTCGGCATCATGGTCGAGGTGCCCTCCGTCGCGCTGGCGCCGGAAGTCTTCGCCGATGTCGCCTTCTTCTCGATCGGCTCCAACGACCTGACGCAATATGTGATGGCGGCCGCGCGGGACAATGCAGCCGTGGCGCATCTCAACTCCGTCCGTCACCCGGCGGTGCTGCGGCTGATCGCTGCGGTCGCCACCTTCGGACGGGAGAAAGGAATTCCGGTCAGCCTCTGTGGCGATGCCGGCGGCGACCCGGCGGCGATCCCGGCGCTGCTCGAGGCCGGCCTGCGCGACCTGTCAGTCGCCCCCGCGCAACTCGCCATGGCCAAGGCGGCCATTGCGGACGTTGCGGTGTAGGCGCGGCATGGGCCGGACCGAGAATATCCCGGAAGCGGGCTCGGAAGAGGCGATCCGAGCCTACAAGATGATCCTGTCTCAGGTCATCGACCAGCGTCCGTCCGGCATGCGCCAGCGCCTGGCCGATGCGCTCGGCAAGCACCGCAGCTTCGTGACGCAGATTTCCAGCCCGGCCTATTCGATCCCGATCCCGTCAAAGCATCTGCCATCCATTTTTTCCGTCTGCCATTTCAGCCAGGCCGAGCGCGACCAGTTCATGGCCGCCTATCACCAGGCGCATCCCGGAAAGGTGCCCGCGGCCTCCGGGCCGCGCAGGACACGCCACGTCTCGCTCATCGTGCCGGATTTCGGCGACGACAAGCAAAACGCCGCCCTGGATCGGGCGATCAACGAATTCATCCAGAAAATAACCAGCATCGCCGGCAAGGGCAGCGGCTGACCTGTTGTTGCCGGGCTGTTTGGGAGGACGCCATGAAGAAATTCATCAACGCCGTGGACACGATCCTGACCGAGAGCCTCGACGGCTTCGCCGCGGCCCATGCCGACATCCTGGTGCTTGGCGACGACCACAAATTCATCCGCCGCAGGGAATTGAAACCCGGCAAGGTGGCGCTGATCTCGGGCGGCGGCTCCGGCCACGAGCCGCTGCATGGCGGCTTTGTCGGCCACGGCATGCTGGACGCCGCCTGCCCCGGCCAGGTCTTCACCTCGCCGACGCCCGACCAGATGCTGGCCGCCGTCCAGGCTGTCGACACCGGCGCTGGCTGCCTGTTCATCGTCAAGAACTACGAAGGCGATGTGATGAATTTCGACATGGCGGCAGAGATGGCGGATGGCGTGCTGCAGGTGGTGACCAATGACGACGTCGCGGTCGAAAACTCGTCCTACACGACCGGACGGCGCGGCGTCGCTGGGACGCTGGTGGTGGAAAAGATCGTCGGCGCCGCCGCCGAGCAAGGCATGCCGCTGCCCGCGCTCAAGGCGCTGGGCGACCGCGTCAACGCCGCGACGCGCTCCATGGGGGTGGCGCTGACCAGCGGCACGGTACCCGCCGCTGGCAAGCCGACCTTCGAGATCGGCGACGGCGAGATGGAATTCGGCGTCGGCATCCATGGCGAGCCCGGGCGGCGCCGCGACGTGCTGAAGAGCGCCGACGCCATCGCCGAGGAGGTCTGCGCCGCGATTGCCGGCGACCTCGGCGATCGCGCCAAAGGGCCGGCGCTGCTGTTCGTAAACGGCTTCGGCGGCACGCCGTCGATGGAGCTCTATCTGATGTACAACAGCGCCCGCAGGATGTTCGAGAAGAGTGGCGTAACGGTGGTCCGCTCGCTCGTCGGGTCCTATGTGACCTCGCTCGACATGGCTGGATGCTCGATCACGCTGACCGTGCTCGACGACGACATGACGGCGCTGTGGGATGCTCCGGTGTGCACTCCGGCGCTGCGCTGGGGGATTTAAGCGGCTTCAGCCGAACCGAAGCAATTCCAGGAAAAGTGTGAGCGGTTTTCCGTCCGGAATTCCGTAAAAACAAAGAGATAGAGCGGTTCGCCGTTTCCGTGAAACGGTGAAACGCTCTAGAGCCGCAAATGCCTCAAAGCGTCTTTGACGTCACAGCCACCACGCTGGATAGCTTTCCAGCCTTTCGCAGCAAAGGCGCCTCATATTTCTTCTTCGTCATTTCCAATACCCTCCGGGTCAAATCCAGAGAATGGACGATCCGTGTGGAAAGTCAAACTCATAAGCCGGCTCTGCCGCCGCACACTGGCTTCCAGCCTGCTTTTCTGTAAGTTTGCCTCGTTCTTGTCGTTCGAACGCCACCCGGATTGATGCTGCCTTCTCTTGCGCCTGCCGATGAAAAACTGCTGCTGGCCTTCGCCGATCCCGAGGCGCCGGCCGCCATTGGCAATGGCCTTGCGGCCAAAACCCTGCTGGCGCTGCTCGCCAACGCCGAGTTCCATGGCGTGTTGCCGATCATGCTGCGCAAGCTCCGGGAAATCGGCGACGCCCGGCTGCCCCAGGACGCAGCCCTGCAGCGGAAATTATCGGAGCTGCGCGACGAAGCGACGATGGCGACCGGCCAGTCGATGCTGTTGCAGTATCACGGAGACCGCATCATGAAAGCGCTTGCGGCAAAAGGCGTGCCGGCCCGGATCGTCAAAGGGCCGGTGTTCGCGCGCAAGCTTTATAGCCAGGTTGCCGACCGTCCCTTCACCGACATCGACATTCTCGTCGATCCCGCCAGCGTCGAGGAGGCCAACAAGACCATCGGCGAATGCGGCTTCGAACTCGGCAGCGACGAGGCCGAGTCGCACGAATTGCAGGAATTCAAATGGCTGGAGAAAGACAACTCCAGCCTTTTGATCGAGTTGCACGGTAATCTTGTGCATGACACCGGCATGCGGCGCCGCCTTTCGCTCGGGTTTGGGGAGCTGCAGGCGATCGACAAAGGCGAAACCGATACGCCGGCCGCGCTGCTGACGATCGCCATCGTCCACGCCGCCGGCGGCCATAAATTCCACCGGCTGCAGCTCTGCGTCGACGTGCTGCAAGGCGTTCGGGCGCTGAAATCGCCCCAAGAGGAAGCACGGCTGCTCGAAGCCGCCCGGATGACCGGCATCGAGCTTGAGCTGGCCACGGTCCTCAACGTCACCGGACGCCTGTTCGGCGCGCCGCGCGCGATCGAGCTTGCCGACCGCATCAAGCCGGACCTCTCGATACGGCTCGCGAAATGGCTGATCACCGGCAATATGCTGCTTCGGGTCAATTCGCGCGAAAAGCTGCGCTCGCGCCTCAGCCGTGACGCCTTCCGCTGGGTGCAGCGGTTGGCCCGGCCGCGACCCTATCCAGCCTGAGCCCGGCATGGAGAAGCCGCTCTCGGCCGTGTTCGTCACCGAAGTTTCTTCCGTCACCGCGCCCATGCTCGCGCGTTGGGCCGATCGCGGTCACAGCGTCGCCGCCGTGATCGTGCCGGGCCCGCGTGCCGGAAAACGTCGCAGCTTCAGCGTGTTCCGCCGTCGCCTGCGGCGACGGTTTGCATTGTTGGCTCACCCGGCCCACGCCATGCCGCGGCTGATCGAATTCAGTCCGCCTTACGACTGGGATACGCTCGCGCAGGAGCTCGACTCGCTCGGCGCCGACCTTCTGATCTGTTTCGGTTTCGGCAAGCTGGTCCCGCAAACCGTGCTTGAGCTGTTTCCAAAGGGCGGCCTCAACCTGCATCCCGCGCTGCTGCCGCATTATCGCGGGCCCCATCCGATTCACCGGCTGGTTATCGACCAGATGCATGAAGCCCACGGCGGCGTGACTTTGCACAAGATGACGTCCGGCTTGGATGAAGGTGATGTCCTCGCGCAGGTTCATTTTGCAGCAGCGGATTGGCATTCGGCCGCGACGGCGAACCGAGCCTTGGCCGATGCAATGGCGGTGCTCGCGGCGGATGTTGCGCCGGAATTCTGCAGCGGCAGGGTTGCCGGATCACCCCAGGCGGATGGGGCGTATGCCTGGGCGCGCATCGAGGCCGGCCCGTTGATCGTGGGCAGGCAATCGTCAGCCGACTATGTCGCCAGGCTTTGCCGGATCGTCGGGTCGAGCGTTCCGGTCAGCGTCCTGATCGATGGAAAGCCGGTGCGGCTGGCTCAGCCCATTTGCACCCGGGGACCGCCGACCGGCGAAGCGGCAAAGCGGCGATGGGGGCTCGTCGTGTTCGACTGCGCTGACGCGCGCGTCGTCCACCTGGCTTACAACAGGCTGTCCCGGCTGGTGTTGCGATGGCAGTCGAAGCCTCAGCAAGGCCGGCAGGAGCGATCCTTCGACATCCGGCGTTTCGGCGCAAAGGATTGACCGTGCTTCAGCCTTGCAGCGCAGCCTGGATCAGCGCGGCGGCATCCGCCGGGCTCGAGCCGACTTCCAACGTGAAGGTCGGCACAGCCTTCACCAGCGTCGCGATCATGGCCATGCGCCTCTTCTGCAACGACAGCAGGCCGGTCATACCGGTCCTTACATTGTCGGTGGCCAAAGCCACCATCGCATCGGTTCTGGCCATCGGCAGCAGCCGGGTGCCGGTATCCGCCGAGCGCGCAAGATGCAAGAGCGCCACGACGGGTCTGGCGCGCGCATCCTCGACACGAATGATTTCGCCGAGGTGGTCCAGCGAAACGGATTGCTCGCCCTCGGCGTCCCATGTTCCGCCCAGGAAGGGCGCGACGAAGGGCAGCATCGCCGCCGTGTTGCGGTGAACCTTCACCTTGCGCGGCATGCCCCAGGCGGTGATGCCCTGGCCGTTTGCATTGAGGATCATGACGTCGTCCGAGCAGAGGCCGAAACCGCGCGACCCAAGCGCCAACGATGTGGTCGACTTGCCCGTGCCGCTTGGCGCATGAATGAGCACCAGGCCATCGGTTCCAGGCAAGGTGAGCCCCGCCATGTGCAGCATATGCTGGCCGTCCGCATCGAGCGCCGCATCCAGCACCATCATCAGCAAGGTCCACTTGATCTTGCAGTCCGGATGAAGACGTATCTCAGCCCGGCCCTCGCCATCGTGGATCGACGCGGTCTGCTGGCCCGGAAAGACGAGATGGAAGACGCTTCCGGCATCGATCATGCGGCAATGGCCATCCAGCGGCACTTCCCCGTCGAAAGCCAGCTTTCCTTCGGGGTTCTCCCGCAGATCGAGCGTTTCGACGATGTCGACGCGAAAGCCGGGCTGGACAGGCTCGTCGACCCGCAGGGCGCCGAGCATCAGATCGAAGCTCGGCCACAGATCGGCACGCGCGGCGGTGATGCCCAGGACCTGGCCGTTGAGGTCGTAGCGGAAAATCTGGTCGCTCAAGCGGCTGGCGCCTTCGTCCTGGCAGGGTGGCGGTAGATCTCCACCATGCCGGGCTGGCTGTCGCTGACCACCGGCTTGCCGTCGAGGCAGACCCAGCAATGCGCCGACAGGCGGGACTCGTGCATCGATTTGGCATCGACGCCAAAACGCAGCTCCGGATCAAGACCGGCCATCCGCAGAAAGCGGAAGCCGAGCAGACCCTCGCGAAGGCATCTGCGGTCGCGCATGAACCAGGGCCGCCGCACCGTTCGGTTGACGCGGTGAACGATGTAGGTCCAGGGCAAGGCCCGATAGGGCGCTGGCGACTGCAGCGGCGCCAGTTTCAATACGCTTTCGAAATCGCGACGGCCGACCAGCACCGGCAGCAACCGCGCGCTGAGCCACAAATGAGCACGGAACAGGACGCGTAGAAGGGGTCCGTCGGCCATCAGGCGCTCGTGTCGGCGAGGATGCCTTCCGTCACCAGTTCGGCGGCCAATTCGGCCATATCCTGTTCGAGGGTTGCCCTGTCGACTTCAAATTCGTCCGACAGCAGGTCGACGATCTGGTCGAGGCTGCGCGCGCCGTCGACCTTGTCGAGAAAAGCCTCGCTCGTGTCGTTGCAGGTGTAAAGCTGGCCGCTGCGCGCCAACAGCACGACGGCGCCATCGCCGACATGCTGCACCGACGCGTCGTCCGCCATGCGCAGCACCGTTTCAGAGCCGATTTCAGCCATCCGCCCGCTCCCTTCGATCGAGAGCAATTAGCGCGGCGGCGCAACACTGTCCACCGTCTGGAGACTTCGCGCCTTCGACCGGCACGGCCCTCCCAGGCCGGGGTTGCCTTCCTTCCCTTAAGTAAGCTATGAGTCCGCCGGGCTTTGGGGAGTGATCTGTATGCGTTACAATTGGGAACGGGCTCCGACAGCGTTCGAGCGACATCGGAAGGCGCTTGCCGCGGCTATCCTGATTGCCGGCGGCGTCGGGCTGATGTTGGCGGCCCTGCCGCTTTAAGCCGACCTGTATCGCGGACAGCGACACCGGCGTCAGAGGAGGCGCCGGACCAGGACGTTTGCCCGCGATATCGACGAAAGCGCAGGAAGACATGGCCTATAAAAGCGACTTAGGCTATTCCCAGACCGCAAAATGTACTGGGAGGAATGTCTATGGCCTCGCGCTACCGTGAAGTCTATGAGGGCTGGAAACGCGACCCCATAGGGTTCTGGGCCGATGCGGCGAAGGCGATCGACTGGTATACGCCCGCCGAAAAGATCTTCGATCCGGCAGAGGGCGTCTATGGCCGCTGGTTCACCGGCGCTACCTGCAACACCTGCCATAACGCCATCGACCGCCATGTCGCGGGCGGCCGCGCCGACCAGCTGGCGCTGATCCATGACAGCGCGATCACCGGAACGATCCGGAAATTCACCTATGCCGAACTGAAGCGCGAGGTGGTCGCGCTGGCCTCGGTGATGAGGCATCGCGGCGTCGGCAAGGGTGACCGCGTCATCATCTACATGCCGATGGTGGCGGAGGCGGCGATCGCCATGCTGGCCTGCGCCCGCATCGGCGCCGTGCATTCGGTTGTGTTCGGAGGCTTCGCCTCGCATGAGCTCGCCACCCGTATCGACGACGCCAAGCCGAAGCTGATCCTCAGCGCTTCCTGCGGCCTCGAGCCCGGACGCATCGTCGCCTACAAGCCGCTGCTCGACAAGGCGATCGAGATGTCGAAGCACAAGCCCGACGCCTGTGTCATCCTGCAGCGCGAGCAACTGCGCTGCGAGATGAAGGACAATTACGATATCGACTATGGCGATGCGGTCGCCCGTGAGCGCGCCGCCGGCGCCAATGTCGATTGCGTGCCGGTTCTGGCCACCGACCCGCTCTACATCATCTACACCTCCGGCACGACCGGCCAGCCGAAGGGCATCGTGCGCGACAATGGCGGCCATATGGTCGCGCTGAAATGGACCATGGACAATGAGTTCGGCGTCAAGCCGGGCGAAGTGTTCTGGGCGGCTTCCGACGTCGGCTGGGTGGTCGGCCATTCCTACATCGTCTACGGGCCGCTTTTGCACGGCTGCACCAGCGTGCTGTTCGAGGGCAAGCCGATCGGCACACCGGACGCCGGCACCTACTGGCGGGTGATCTCGCAGCATGGCGTGGTGGCGCTGTTCACCGCGCCGACCGCGTTCCGCGCCATAAAGGGGCAGGACCCCAGGGGCGAGTTCGTGCCGAAATACGATCTGTCGCGTTTTCGCACGCTATTCCTCGCCGGCGAGCGCGCCGACCCCGAGACGATCAAATGGGCTGAGCAGAAGCTCGACCGGCCGGTGATCGACCATTGGTGGCAGACCGAGACCGGCTCGCCGATGACCATCAATCCGGCCGGGCTCGGGCTGCTGCCGGTGAAATACGGCTCGCCCGGCGTGCCGATGCCGGGCTACGACATCCGCATCCTGGACGATGCCGGCCACGAGCTGCCGCGCGGCACGCTCGGCAATGTCGTGGTCAAGCTGCCGCTGCCCGCCGGGTGCCTGCCGACGCTTTGGAACGCCGACGCCCGCTTCCGCCAGGCTTACCTCGAGGAATTCCCCGGCTTCTACAAGACGGCCGACGCCGGGATGATGGACGAAGACGGCTATCTCTATGTCATGGCCCGCACCGACGACATCATCAACGTCGCCGGGCACCGTCTGTCGACCGGCGCCATGGAAGAAGTGCTGGCCGCCCACCCCGATGTCGCCGAATGCGCCGTCATCGGCATCGCCGATGCCATGAAGGGCCAGGTCCCGCTCGGTTTCGTGGTGCTCAATGCCGGCGTGTCGCGCGACAGCGGCGCAATCGAAAGCGAGGTCGTAGGGCTGGTGCGCGAGCGGATCGGTCCGGTTGCCGCCTTCAAGACCGTGGTGACGATCAAGCGGCTTCCCAAGACCCGTTCCGGAAAGATCCTGCGCGGCACGATGCAGAAGATCGCCGACAACGAGGAATGGGTGATGCCTGCAACCATCGACGACCCCTTGATCCTCGACGAGATCACCGCGGCGCTGAACGGTCGCGGCATCGGGGTATAGGTTGCGGCGATCACGGGTCGGAAAACGAAATCCTACCGCAGTGCAATCGCCTGTTGTGCAATGCAGCAACAGGGCTTAAAACCCGCTTGGGGGGCCATACCGAAGGCACGGCATGGCTCAGCACAAGACGACATTCGGCGGCATTGACATCCTGCGTTTCCTGGCTGCCGTCATGGTGATGCTCCATCACTACGGCTTCTGGGTGTGGGCTTTCCCCAAAGGCGTTTCGGCGCGCGCCACAGGCGGCATCCCGCCACACCCCGAAATGGCCTTTGCCGGTTCCGGCTGGGTCGGCGTGCAGGTGTTCTTCGTCATCAGCGGCTTCGTCATCGCCTTCAGCGCCGAGAACTCGACGCCGCTGAAGTTCTTCGAGGCGCGCTTCCGCCGGCTGGTGCCCGCGGTTTGGATCTGCGCGCCGATCTCCGCGATCGTGCTGCTCATGGTGGGATTTTCCTGGCCGACGGACGCCGTGATCCGGCTTGTCCGCACGGGGCTGTTCGTGCCCTTCGAACCGTGGGTTGACAGTGTCTACTGGACGCTCGGCATCGAGATCGCGTTCTATACCATCGTCTGGGTCATGCTGCGGCTCGGCCGCTTCGACCTGATGGAGACCGTCGCCATCGTCATCGGACTCGCCAGCACGCTGTTCTGGTGCCTCTATTTCGCTTTCGGCTGGACCGATCTGGGCGAGACCCGCTGGCTGCAGCTGACGCTTGTGCATCACGGCGCGTTCTTCGCCGTCGGCGTGCTGATCTGGCTGATGCGCTTCAAGGCGACGACCATGCCGCGCCTCGCCTTCACAGCCCTGTTCCTGTTCGGCGGCGCGCTGCAGATCGCGAGCTCCGTCGAGGTGCACAGCATCAAGGTCGAAGCCCCCATGCCTTATGCGGCGCCGATCATCATCTTCCTGGCGGCAGTGGCGCTGATGGCGTGGTCGCTGCAACTCGACCTTTCCTGGCGTGGCTGGCGACGGATCGGGCTGATGACCTATCCGCTCTATCTCATCCATGATGTCGTCGGGGCGGCGACGCTCGGCGTCCTCACTCGCGCCGGCGTGCCTTATCTGGCCGCCGTTCCCGTTGTCGGGGCCGCCATGATCGCGGTGAGCTGGCTGATCGCGGCTGAGGCCGAGCCGCGCATCCGGCTGCTCTTGGACCACACGCTATTCCGCTACAGGTTGAAGGCCGCCTGACGACGCGACTGCCGATCGCGTTTCACCTGCCGGAGCAATTGCGTGTAAAGCGCAAAGGCGCGCAGGTGTGGAATTGTTTGCATCCGACATGATATCGAGGCGCAAACCAGTGCAAAGATCGAGCCTCAATCCGTGAACCTGTTCCAACGATCGAGACACCCTCGACCCGCGCCGCGCGAGCGCCTCGTCATGGATATGCGCGACACGGTCGTCTACGCGGTCGGCGACGTGCATGGCTGCCACGAAGAACTGCGCGCGCTGGAACAGAAGATACAGCTCGACGCGCGTCGGTTCAGCGGCCGCAAGATCATCATCATGCTGGGCGACTACATCGACCGCGGCCCGCACTCGCGGCGCGTCGTGGAACATCTGATGGCGCCGCCGCCGAGCGGCTTCCAACGCGTCTGCCTCGCGGGAAACCACGAGGTGGCCCTGCTCCTCTATCTGGACGGTCACCTCTCGCGTGAGACCTGGCTCGGCTATGGCGGACGCGAGACCTTGTTCTCCTACGGCGTCGACCCTGACCGGTTGGCCATCGTCTACGGTTCGGGAGAGCAGGCGGACGCGCGCATCCGCGAGGCCATTCCCGCCAGCCATGTCGACTTCCTGCGCACGCTGCCGGCGATGATCTGCTCGGACGACTTCGTCTTCGTGCATGCCGGCATCCGACCCGGCATCGCGCTCGAGGCACAGGACGAGGGCGATCTCCTCAACATCCGCGAGGAGTTCTTCCAGGCTGCGCACCGTCTCGACCGCTGGGTGGTTCACGGGCACACGATCGTCGACGTTCCGAAGCTTGCGGGGCGCCGACTCGACATCGACACCGGCGCCTTTCAAACGGGGCGGTTGACCGCGCTCAGGATCGTCGGCAGATACGGCCGGCTGCTATCGTCTCGAGATTAGCTAGCGAGCACCGCGTCAAGCGGCCTGCTTGGGGCGCGATTCAGACTTCTCCAGATAGTAGGCGGAGTAGCGATCGAAGAACCTTTCCGAGCCGCCGAGCGAGCCGTATTTCGCCAGCTTCTTCAGATCGACCTTGTTGAGCACGGCGCCGATGACCTTGTTGGCGATATAGGGCTCCGATTCCAGCATCGAGCGGACCATGTTGCGTGGCGTGCGGCCCCATTCGGTCACAAGCACGAAGCCGTCGACCAGCGGCGCGAAAGCCTTGGCGTCGACGACCGGCCCGAGCGGCGGCAGGTCGACGATGATGTATTCAAACGTCTCCTTGGCGTTGTCGATGAATCGCCGCATGCCGGCCGAGCCAAGCAGCTCGCTGGTATGCGAGAACTGGCCGCGCAGCACGGCTGGAATGATCGCGAGCTTGGTCTGGCGGTCGACCTTGCCGACCGACTGCCAGGTCTGGCCGTTGACGACCGCCTCCATCAGACCCTGTTCGGTCTCCATGCCAAGGCCGCGGCTCAGGCCCGGATTGCGCAGGTCGCCGTCGATCAACAAGGTCCTTGCGCCGTTCGCCGCGAGCAGTCCGGCTAGGTTCGCCGCCACCGTCGATTTGCCTTCTCCAGGCAACACCGAGATGACGCCGATCACCCGACTGCCGCGGTCCTCCATCACGACGTCGAAGGCGATCTTGGCGTTGCGCAGGGTCTCTGCGAACATCGACGCCGGGGCGTCGATGCTGACGCGCATGCGCGCCCGTCTCTCGGCCGCGGAGAGGCTGGCCACCTTGCCGTCGACCGGCATGTCGTCGGCCTTGGTTTCCTTGGCCTTGCCGCCGCCGATCGTCGGCAGATAGCCGAGGAACTTCAGGTGGACCCGGTCGCGGATGTCCTCTCCGGTCCTGAAGAAGCGCTCGTTGAACTCGTTGAGCCCCCCGAAGCCTGCGCCAAGCATCAGGCCGAGCACCAGCGACAGCGCCAGTACGCGCATCGTACGCGGACTGGAGGCCGCGAGCGGCATCGACGCGTCGGAAATGATGCGCACCTTGCCGACCGGGAAGGACTGCTGCTGCGAGGCCTCCTCATAGCGGCTGAGGAAGGTCTGGTAGAGCGTGGTCAGCGCCTGCGCCTGCTGATCGAGCTCCTTCAGCTTCACCTGCGACTGGTTGTCGATCGAGCTTTTGCCGGCGGCGGTGGAAATCTTGTCGCGCAGCGCGGTCTCGCGTGCCTGCGCCACTTCGAAGTCGTTGCGGTAGCTTTCGGTGAGCTGCTTCAACTGGCCGAAGATCTGCGCCGAGACATCGGCCCTTTCCTTGGCAAGAGCCACCGCCTGCGGGTGATCCTTGCCGAAATTCGTCTCGACGTCCTGCAGGCGCTTGGCGACCGCCAGATAGCGGGTCTTGAGCGCGATGATGACCGAGCTGCTCGGCTGGTCGGCACCGATCGCGGAGTCGTTGAAGGCGCTCTCGGAGCCGCTGTCGACGATCGCCTTGTACTGCTGGTAACGCGCGCTGGCACGCGCCGTATCGGCCTGTGCCACGATCAGTTGGGCGTTGAGGTCGGAGAGCTGCTTGTCGCTCATCAGCTGGCCGTCGCTGTTGGCGGCCAATCCATGTTCGGCCCTGAATTTTTCGACCGCCATCGCTGCCTGCTGGGAGCTTTCGCGCAATTCAGTGAGCCTGCCCTGCAGCCACAGGGCCGCGCGTTCGGTGGCGTCGAAGCTGGCATTGAGCTGGTCGGCCAGATAGGCGTCGGCATAGGCCTTGGTGATGGCCGTGGCCAGCCCAGGATCGGGCGCCTGGTAGCCGATGGATATCACATAGCTGCGGCCGTTGCGCTGCGCCATCACCTCGCTCTGCAGCTTCAGCACCGCATAGTCATGCCGCGCCGTCTTCATCATGGCTTCGCGCGTTGCTTCGTCGACATTCTCCATGCCGGGAATCTGATCCGCCGAGCTGCCGCGGAAATAGCCGACCATTCCGCGCAGGAAGCCGATGCCCTTGGCCAGGGCCGACTGCGGCGGGTTCATGAAGGCGTCGTTCTGGTCGAGCTTCAATTTGTCGACCACCACCGACGCAAGGCGCGCGGAGGAGAGTATCTCGATCTGGCTGAGGAGCGAGGCGTCGGTCTGCATGGTTTGCGACGCGGCCGAAATGTCGTCGACAACCTTGTTCAGGCCCTCGTCGATCAGGACGCTGGCGAACGACGTGTATTGCTTGGGCGTGGTCTGCAGATAGATCACCCCCAGCAACAGGCCGATGATGGCGCAGACCGCCACCACCTTGGCCTGCCGGGCGGCCATGCCGACAAGGCGCTCGACATCGATGAAGTCTTCACCCTTTTCCGGGTCGGCGCTGGGCAACGGTATCCTCTTGTCGACAGGGAAGTTGGCATAGTTCATCTTCGGTCCAATTCCAGGTTGCAGGCGCTATCGGCCTTGGTAGATCGGCGTCGTGACCAGAAAAGACCGCGCGTCATTGCCAGGATGCGCCGGGCCTGCAGGCCCGGGCGCTTGAGTGGCTGTCGCGCCATCGCGAGTTCGCATATGCACCCGAAACATGGGCATTATGCGGCTACTTCCCGGCGCTCATGCGACCGGAGAAATTGCTGCAGCATCTCGAACACAGGGCCTTTCATGTCGTCGCGCGCCAGGGCGAAGGCGATGGTGGCCTCGATGAAGCCTTCCTTGGAACCGCAGTCGAACATGCGGCCGCCGAAAGGCTGGGCGTAGAAGGGCTGGCTCTGAGCCAGACGCACCATGGCGTCGGTAAGCTGGATTTCGTTGCCGGCGCCGCGCTGCTGGTTGCCGAGCAGGGCGAAGATCTCCGGCTGAAGGACATAGCGGCCGTTGATGTAGAAGTTCGACGGCGCGTTGGCGGGCGCGGGCTTTTCGACCATCGCCGTGACCTTGAAGCCGGAGCCGACCTCATCGCCGCGGCCGACAATGCCGTATTTGCTGGTTTCCGCCGGTTCGCAGCGCTCGACGGCGATGACGTTGCCGCCGGTCCGCTGATAAAGATCGACCGTCTCGGCAAGGCAGCCGCGCGCGCCGAAGGATACCATGTCGGGAAGCAGCAGCGCGAATGGCTCGTTGCCGATAACGTCGCGCGCGCACCATACGGCGTGGCCGAGGCCCTGCGGCGACTGCTGACGGATGAAGGAGGTGGCGCCGGCGACGGGCAGCAGGTTTTCCAACGATTCAAGCTGCGCCTTCTTGCCCGTCTGCTCCAGCGTGCCGATCAGCTCGGGGTGCAGGTCGAAATAGTCCTCGATGACCGCCTTGTTGCGGCCGGTGACGAAGACGATGTGCTCGATGCCGGCCTCGAATGCCTCGTCGACGGCATATTGCACGACAGGCTTGTCGACGACGGGCAGCATTTCCTTCGGCATCGACTTGGTCGCCGGCAGGAACCGCGTTCCAAGTCCCGCCACCGGGATGACTGCCTTCCTGACTTTCTGCATCTGATATTCCTTCTGAGAGAAACGACTTCTACCTATCGCCGGCTATGAAAAATCGCCCGCATGCTTCATCTCCCCGTCCCCACGGCAAACTGTGCCGCAACCCTTTTGAGCCGGGCCGCGATCGGCATCGACATGTGCCGGACCGCGGCCGGATCCCTGAACGCCGTGCCTATCGCCTTGAGCGGCGCACGCGCCTTGATGTGCTGAACGAGTGACAGGAACGAAGCCGCCTTGCGCAAGCTGCGGCCGCGTCTCGCGAAGGCCGCCTGGGCTCCACCGTCCATGGAATATGCCGCCGCGAACGCGGCGTCGGCCCTGGCCATCGCCTCGACGTGATGCAATTCGAGCACGCGTGAGATCGAGCCGGCGCGGATGTGGTAGACATAGCCGACGGTGGGCTCGACCACGCAACGGCCGCCGCTCGCGAGCGCGCTGGCCAGCAGGATGTAGTCCTCGCCGATGCGCAGCTTCTCGTCATAGCGCAGCCGGTTCTCATCGAGGAACCGCCGCAGGAAGACCGGCTTGAGATAGCCGAGATTGAAGCGCGATTCGAAGACCAGATTGCCGCCGATGTAGTCGGCAAGCGAGATTTCGCGCAAAGCCTCCAGATAACCGGCAGGGAACATCGTGTCGTCGGGCGTGCCGTCCTCGCGCACGACCTGTACATTGTCGACGGCGATCTCGGCGCCGGCCGCTTCCGCCCGCGCGATCATCGCCGCCATGCGGCCGGGATGCACGGCGTCGTCGGAATCAAGCACCGCCACCCAGCGGCCGCGCGCGCGGTCGAGCCCGGCGTTCCTGGCGCCCCCGGGGCCGCGGTTCGCGGGCAGCGCCACCACCTTGACGATATCTTCCGGATAGGCGCGCGCCACGTCCAAAGTGCCGTCGCGAGACCGGTCGTCGACGACGATGATTTCGACGGTCACGCCGCGTTGCGCGATCGCGCCGGCGATGGCGCGGTCGAGAGTGGCCTGCGCGTTGTAGGCGGCAATGACGAAGCTGACGTCAGGCTGCACGCTTGTTCCCTTGTTCTGGCGAAGTGAGGCCGTACTGGCGGATTTCGCGGAGGCCGACCAAGCCGCTGACGACACCGACATGCATAATGCCGCGCAACACGCTGCGGTTCCGCCGCACCGGGCTGATCGCGGTCAGAATGGCCATCCCAAAACAATAGGCGGCCTTGGCCGAAGCCAGCCCGACCTGGCCGGCGCGGCGCATGCCGCCGGTGCCGCGGCCGATCAGGTGACCATGCGTCTGGCCGAAGCGGAAGCGACGGCGGCGCAGCCAGTCGAACGCCGCCCTGGCGCGCGGCACGATCTCGTCGACAAAGGCCTGCGGCGCAAAGGCGATGCGGCCACCGGCCTTGACCATGGCATCGAAGAACTCAGTGTCCTCGCCGCCGGTCTGGCCGCGAGCAAGGCTGAAGCGACGGCCGCGCAGGCTCGCATCGGTCATCCTCAGCAGCACGTTGCAGGTGTAGCCTGTGCGGATCTCGCCGCGCACCCAGACCGGCAGGGTCGAATGGAAGTCGCCCTTCTGCATCCAGCCCGGCGCGTCCTGACGATAATGCGCCCGCACCGGTCCGAGCACCGCCGCGGCGCCCGTGGCGTCGGCCGTCGCCATCAATTCGACCAGCCAGCCGGGCGACGCCGTCTCGTCATCATCGATGAAGGCGACGAAATCCGCCACGCTGGCGTCCAGGCAGGCGTTGCGGGCGATCGAGATGTTGCGCGCCGGCGCGTGGCGATAACGGACCGGCAGCTTCAATTCCCCGGCAAGCGCCTTCACGAGCTTCTGGGCGCTTGGCTCATCGTCATTGTCGGCGATGACGATGCCGACCTCCGATCCCGCCGGCTTCTCCAGCGCGGCAACGGAGCGCAGCGTGTCGGCCAGTTCCGGCCGGCGGAAGGTGCAGATGCAGATGTCGATCGAGCGGCCGGCCATCACGCCACCTCGCGCCGCGAGCGGGACGTCAGGATCTGCTGCCAGAAGCCGACGGACCAGCCAAAGTGCATGACCATCGCCGAGACGCCGGCCAGACAGATGCTGGCATTGTGCTGGCGGATCGCCGTCACCAGGCCGTAACCGAGGCACACGGCGGCCCAAAGCAGGAAGGGCACGGCAGCTAGCCAGTGGACGAAGGAGAGCAGGGCCAGCAGCACCACGGGCGCCACCAAGAGCGGGATCATCTGCCGCAGCTTCGGCACCATGCGGTGCTTCAGGACGTTCCTGGCGCGGCCGCGGCCATAACCGACATACTGAAAATAGAGCCCCTTCAGCGTCGAGCGCGGATAGTAGATCATGTGCGTCCTGCCGCTCATCCAGATGCGGTGGCCAGCCTCGCGCAGCCGGTAGTCGAGTTCGGCGTCCTCGTTGTGGCTGAAGCTCTCGTCGTAGCCGCCAACATGCTTGAAGGCGGCGACGCGCATCAGCGCGTGGTGGCCGTGGTCGACCCATTCGCCCGCGGACATGTGCCGGTGCTTCGAGCCGCCGGTGCCGAGCTTGGAATTCTGCGCCGCGGCGACAGCCTTCTGCACGGCGCCTGTGCCGGCGGTCAGCATGGAAACCACGACCGAATCGGCGCCAGTGGCAAGCGCTTCCTGGACCAGCTGGTCGCAGAAATCGTCCGGATAGCCGCCATGCGCGTCGATGCGGATAAGGTAGTCGGCGCCATCGCCAAGGGCCGCCACCGCAAGATTGATCGCGGCGCTCTGCAGACGCTTCGGATTGGCGAGCAGGATGACCCGAGGATCCTTCGCCACGATCTTTTCGACGATGGCTTGCGTGCCGTCGGTGCTGCCGCCGTCGGCGACGACGATGCGGCCGCCGAGCCGTGCCGCCGCTGGCCGCAACTGGTCGAGCAGGCCGCCCATATGGGCCGCCTCGTTGAGGCAGGGAATGACGATGAGGATCGATGCGTTGGTCCGCTTCATCGTTTCTTGCTCGTCCTGCCGCGCCATCACGCCGCCGCCTCCATCGCGAAAGTTGAAGACCCCGAGGCGAGGCCGCGCAGCTTGTCGACGAAGGCCGCGCAATCGCTGCGGTCGTAGCTCCAGGTCCTGGGGTTGCGCGCCAACACCCGCGACTTCAGGCCGCGATATCTGTCCTGGTCCATCCCGCTCAGCATCGCCTCGATCCCTTCGGGCGAGGCTTCGGACAGGCGCACGCCGATGTCCTGCTGTTTCAGGAACCTGCCCGTTTCGGTGTCCGCCATCGAGATCGGCACTGCGCCGAAGCGGCAGCCTTCGTAGAGACGGTTGGGAAGCAGCCATTCGGAATTCTGGCCGGCTTCGAAGAAATCGATCGCCCAGGAAAAATGCACCTCGCGGTAGATCGCCGCCATGTCCTCTGGATTGCGGTAGGGCCCTTGGAATGAAAGCCAGGGCTCGGCCGCTACGTAACCATGAAAGTCCGCAAATTCGGACAGCGCGGGACGGCCTCTGAGGACGACTTCGAAGCGCCCTGCCTGCCGGCGGGTGAAATCGGCCAGCAGTTCGAGTGAGCGACGGCAGCGCAGCGCGCCGAACCAGCCGATTCGCCAGGGCGGCGGCGCCGGGCCATCCTCGAAATGCGCAGCGACAACCGGCGCGGTCTCGAAATATTTGTTCTCGATCAGCTCGACGGGCGCGCCGATCTGCCCGAACGGCTCGAAATAATTGGCGATGAAGGCGGGAGAACTCGTCACCAGAAGCTTCACGTCGCGGGCGAGATGGCGCTCGGCGCCGCGCAGCGTCCTGCCGACAAAATCGTCACGCAGCACGAGGCGATGGATATCGAGGCATTCATAGACGATCGGCACGCTCGCGCCGAACGCGCCATTGGCGCGTCGGGCCAGCGCCAGCATTTCAAGGTTGCGCGCGATGATGAGCTCGGGCCTGGGCATGGCGCCCAGCTTCGCGCCGATCGACACGGCTGCCCTGGCGACCGCGCCGAGGCGCTGCGCGAATCGGCCGTCGCGCGTCGCGCCAAGATCGACAGGCTCGATACCCTCGATCTCGGCGACCGGACCGGTGGTGCGGCGGAAGCCCGCCAGGGTGACCCTGGCACCGCCCGCCTTGAGCATCTGAACCCTCCGGCGAACCGCCGGGTCGGATACGTCATGCACAAGGTACAAGACATGCAGCATGAAACTCGCCCGCTGTTGGGCCCACCCATCGGGGATGCTAGTACAGCTTTTGCTGCATCGCAACAATTTTGGTGCGGCGTAGGAAACATCCCCACATTTCTTGTTGCACTGCAAAAACATCTTGCGGTAGCTTACGCATGGCGGCGGGCGCCGGTCGCGACGATGTCGGACCGGTCGCAAGATCAGGAATCCTGAATTTGGAAACCAGTGCATTCGATCCGCCTGAGGGCTCCCTGCGCAAATCCGTCGGACGCGGCGCGGTCGTCACCGCGATGGCGCAAGGCGTGCGGGTGGCGACGCAGATCATCTCGGTCATCGTTCTGTCGCGGCTTCTGTCGCCGCAGGATTTCGGCGTCGTCGCAATGTCCGCGCCGGTTCTAGCCTTCATCGCCCTGTTCCAGGATTTCGGCCTGACCCAGGCGACGATCCAGAAGACCGGCATCCGCAACGAGGAGATCAACTACCTGTTCTGGGTCAATGTCGCGGTGAGCGCGGTACTGGCCTGCCTGCTTGCGGGCTCGGCGCCACTGGTCGCCGCCTTCTATGGCGAGCCGCGCGTGACCGGCCTCGTCGCTGCCTTCGGCCTGCAGATCCTGGCCTATGGCTTGGGGGCGCAGCACGTGGCCCTGCTGACGCGTCGCATGGAGTTCACGCGACTAGCCATGATCGACATCGCCAGCGCCGTGGTGGGCGTCGCGGTCTCTATTGCCTGGACCCTCGTCGATCGCTCCTACTGGGCGCTTTTCGCCGGCACGCTGGCAAGCGCCGTGCTGCCGACGCTGTGCTACTGGTATTTTTCGCGCTGGCGCCCCAGCCTGCCGCGCAAAGTAGACGGCATCGGCGCGCTGATCAATTTCGGCGCCGGCATCACCGGCTTCAACTTCGCCAATTTCTTCGCCCGCAACCTCGACAATGTGCTGATCGGTAAATACTGGGGCGAGACCCAGCTCGGCCTCTATGACCGCGCCTACAAGCTGCTGCTGTTCCCGCTCAGCCAGATTACCAACCCGCTGTCGAAGGTGATGGTTCCGGCGCTGTCGCGGCTGAAGGACGAGCCGGACCGCTACCGCAGCGCCTATCTGCGCGTCATGCCGCTGATCCTCCTGGTGGCGCTTCCGGGTGTCGCCTTCGCCGCCGCCATGTCCGATACGCTCATTCCCTTCGTGCTCGGCGAGCAATGGCGGGGAAGCGCTCCGATCTTCCTGGCGCTGGGTTTTGCCGGATTGCTGCAGCCGCTCAACAATCCGGCGGGATGGCTTTTCGTTAGCCAGGGCCGTTCAGGCGACTTCATGCGCTGGGGCATCGTCACCGCCATAACCTCGGTCCTGGCCTTCGCCATCGGCCTTCCCTATGGCGCGCTCGGCGTCGCGGTCGCCTACGCGATCAGCGAATATCTGCGCACGCCTTTCCTGTGGCTCTATGTCGGAAAGACCGGACCGCTCAGGGCCAGCCATGTGTTACATGCGGCATTGCCTTTCGTACTTGGCGCGCATCTGGCATTCGGCCTGATCTGGCTCGCCAAGCCGATGCTGCAGGCGCCGCCCGTCGTGGCTCTGGCCGCGGGCGCGGCGCTCTCCTATGCCGCCACCATTCTTGCCGCGCTTGCCTTCAGCGCCGGCCGCGAAGCGCTTCGCGAGGCATTGCGGCTTATCCCGGCACGGGGGTTCCTCGCGGCGCCCAGCGAGGCGAAATGAGCTCGCGCCACACGCTGACTTCAGGACAGGAATAACCGCATGAACTACCGATCGATTTCAGACATGAACGACGCGATCGTGCGCAACCTGCACCGGTTGCCGCGCGACATCGACCTGGTTGTCGGCGTGCCGAGAAGCGGCATCCTCGCCGGCACCATGGTCAGCCTGATCGCGAACATCCCGATGACCGATCTCGACAGTTTTCTGGGCGGCAGGATCTATACGTCCGGGATCACGAAGCGCTGGGCGGGCCTCGACCGGCAGGCCCACGAGATGCGCAAGATCCTGGTGATCGACGACAGCATCATCGGCGGCACCGCGATGCGCGACGCGCGCGAGAAAATCGCCGCCAGCGGCATCGAAGGGGATTTCATCTTCGCCGCCGTCTTCGGGCTGTCGCTGCAGCATGAGGAAACCGACATGGTCTTCGAGGCCGTGCCGCATCCTAGAATGTTCCAGTGGAATTTCATGCACCACATGTTCCTCGAGCAGTGCTGCGTCGACATTGACGGCGTGCTTTGCCTCGACCCGACCGAGGAGGAAAACGACGACGGACCGGCCTATGAGAAATTCCTCGCCGGGGCGCGGCCGCTGCTCGCGCCGACCCGCAAGATCGGCTGGCTGGTGACGAGCCGCCTGGAAAAATACCGCAAGCTGACCGAGGCATGGCTCGCCGGCCAAAACATCAGATACGACCATCTCGTCATGCTGGACCTGCCGAACAAGGCCGAACGGCAGCGGCTCGGCGCCCATGGCAGCTTCAAGGCCGAGTTCTACCGCAAGTCGGACGCCATCCTGTTCATCGAGAGCGAACACGAGCAGGCGCAGAAGATCGCCAAGCTCTCCGGCAAGCCGGTGCTGTGCGTCGAAACCAACATTGTGAGCCTGCCCGACCCGCTGTCGCTGCCGGCGCTGCAACAGGCGGCGCGCAACCTTCCGGCGCGGCTAAGGCAGACCAATTTGCTCGATGGGCGAAAGCAGGCCGTCAAGGCGACGGCACGGGCGCTGCTTGGCGAGCGCGGCTACGAAGCGCTGAAGAACCGGGTGAAGCGCCCGGCATAGAGCGCTTGCTCAAGGAAAATCACGCGGCGCGCCGGACGCCCTGCCGGACTGCCCTTTCGAGAAGGTCGAGAAACACAACCAGCTGCCGCGAGGGATCGAGCTCCGGGCGTTTGGAGAAGGTCAGAGCCGCCGCCGACAGCCGTTCGTATTCCTGGCGGTCGCTCCACAGTCGCTTGACAGCCGAAGCCCAGTCGGCGAGCGGAGCGTCGTAGTCGAGCACCACGCCGCCGGGGCCGATGGCCTCGGGCAGACCGCCGCGCCGCGAGCCGACCACAGGAATGCCGCTGCAATGCGCCTCGGACGCAACGCGCCCCCAGGCCTCCTCCCATTTGCTCGGGGCAAGCAGGATTTTGGTGCGGCCATAAACCGTCTTCATGTCGTTGGTGCGGTTCTCCAGCCTGACGTTCGAAAGCGGCGCGATGGTGTTCTCGACGCGGGCGCGATGGTCGTCGTCCAGCTTCCAGCTTTCGACGAACAGGAACGGGATCTCCGGGCAGGCGGCCGCAATCTTCACCGCCAGATCGAAACCCTTTTCCTCGTAAGGATTGATCATGGTGACGAATTCGCCGGTGGTGCGCGTGCAATAGAGGGCTTCGTTGATGGTCGGCGGAAGCACGATGGACTCGATGCCGAATTTTTCCCTGTAGGTGCGCGCGGTGAATTCCGAATTGGCGATGTACAAAGCCGAACCGAGTTCGCGCGGATCGCCGGCGAGCTCATGGAATTCCACGTTGTGAAGATAGACGACCAGCGGCACGCCCTCGGCCTGAAGCGCCTTTCCGAGCAGGACCGACTTGTGGCACTGGACGACGGCGACGTCGGGTCGCGTCTTCTCGACGGCGAAGCCGGCCGCCTCCCAGGGGAACCATGCGCGCATCACCGGATAGCCGGGAAAATTGTCGACGACCGCGGGCTGCCGCAGCAGCTTCATCTTGGCGCGCGCCTTGAAGCCGAACATACCGTCGCCGAACAACGAGGCGAGGACCGAAGCCTGATGGCCGTGCTCGACGAGCTGCTCGACCAGATGATGGGTGTTGGATTGCACGCCGCCGGTGAACTCGGGAATATAGCCGTTGCCACTTGCAAAAAGCACTTTCATTATTGGGCTCCTGATCCGGTCCAGCATTGTCCGGCGATCCTGCTCAATTGCAGGCCGTCAGCTTGCGCCGCGCAGCAATGGAAGCTTCGACGTCATTGCCCTGCAGAGGCGACTGAGCGAGCCTGGGAGAGACAGCGTCGAGTACTCCCGCAAGAGCTTCGATGCAGGGACGAGTTTTCCCGCCTTCAAATCGCGAGCGAGGAAATGCGGGAAGGAATGCATGTATTCCCTGACGATATCGGTCTTCAGGGCTCCCGGTTTCCATCCCTTCACCGCCGAGACGAACTCGTCGGCGGGGGCGGTGGCCAGGCCAGTGTCATAGGCTTCGAAGGTGCGCCGCACGATGGCGCGTTCCTTGTCGCTGAGCGATGTCTTCCCGGCTCGCTCGGCAAGCTGGGCGTAGCGGCGGATATCCGCGGCCGCGTGGTGCCACAGGCCCTTCCTCGCCATGATGCTCGAACGCTGCAGCAATGCCTGCATCTCGAGGTCGGCCGTCTTCGGCAAGGCCTGCTCCGAGCGGTCGAGATATTCATGGAGATCGACCGACTTGTAGACCTCTTCCATGATCACCCTGTCGTATGAGCCCCAGGCTTTGATCCGATCGGTGTAGGAAATGACCACCTTGGTGCTGCCGCGAACCATGTCGTGCTGGCGCTGGAAGAACATGAGACCGTCGACCCTGACCGCCTTGAACCGGCGCGCCAGCCTCAGCATCATTTCATAGTCCTGTGACCGGACCAGGGTTTCGTTAAAGCCGCCAACCTCGTCGTAGCATTTGCGGCGCACCAGGAGACCCGGCTGGTGGACGTGGCAATACTCCAGATGCGACGGGAAGAAGTTGTCCTGGCTGACATGGCCGAAGGCGACGATCTGGTAATCACCCTCTCCGATCTGGGCCGAGCGCTGGAAGCGGGCATATTCGCCGAATGCGAAATCGGCTTCCGGCTCCCGCTCGAAAGCGGCGAGAAACCGTTCCAGCGCCGTCGGGTGCGCGACATCATCGTCATCGAAAATCCAGACGAGATCTCCCGTGCAGTGCTTCAGGGCGAAGTTCAGCGCAGTGGACTTACCGCCATTCTCCTTGCGGTAATATTCGACCGGCGCGGGGAAAGAGGACGCCACCGTGCCGGTGTTGTCGGTCGAGCCGTCGTCCACGATCAGGATCTGATCCGGCGCCACCGTCTGCCGCAGCAGGCTGTCTATGGCTTCGGGCAGGAACTTCTCGCGGTTGAAGGTGGGGACGATGACGGTGACCGTCGGTTTCCTCGATGCAGCCATTTGTGAGATCACAGTGTCTTCGGTTTCGCCTGACTTACGCATTCTGCTGCTCCAGATTGGCGAACGGGTTCGTGCATGGATGCCAGCCGGTGAAGCGGATCGGATCGTCGGGCGAGCTGCGCCAGGCATAATCCGTCAGCATGTGGAACTCGGCGACGACCCAGCGGTCGAAACGGCGGAGGTCGCGCCGCTTGTCCTGAGGCAGCAGCTCGCGCGCCTTGCCGAGCTTCACCGTTTCCGCCAGCGTCACCACGTCCGCTACCTTGCCGCCCGGGAAAATCCAGGGATTGCGGTTGTGGAATTCGAGCACGAATTGCTGCAGATGCTCGATGCGCATGTTGAGCGGGCCGAGATACTTCTCCAGCGTGACGCGAACCAGGTCCTCGTCCGTGAAGGACGAGACGGCAGCGGCCGCGATACCGGTGGAGGCGATCCCGCCGGCGACGATTGCGAGCGCGGTGCGGCGCGTGACCTTCATCTTGCCCTCCCTCACGCCGCCAGCCTGCCGGCCGCCCGCAAGGACAAGGCGGCCGCGGTCAGGCTTGGATTGGCGCACGAACAGCTCGGATAGGTGCTGGTGCCGACGACCACGAGGTTCCTGAGCCGGTGGTGGATCATGTCGCGGTCGACCACTGAGTCGGCTGGACCCGTGCCCATGCGCAGCGTGCCCTGCACATGCGATTCGGTCGGCCTTATGCCGCGGTCGAAAATCTGCTCGACCGGAAGCGGCTTCAGCAGTTCCGGCAGTCCTTCCAGCGCTTTCTCCATGCCCTTGATTGCGTAATCCGAGGCGCCCTTGAAGGCCACGAAGGCGTTGTCCTCCGCATCGAGCACGACGCGGTTTTCCGGATCGAGCAGGTTTTCGGTCACGATGACCAGCGGCAGCACCTGCCGCAGCTTGCCCTTCTCGGCGCGCATTCCGTGCTGCCAGCGGTTCTCGAAATAGACGAGCGCCGCCGCGTGCTCGGCCCGATGCGGCCCGTCATAAAGGCCGAAATTCAGGCCGGTGGTGATGGTCGAGCCGTCGAAATTGTCGACACCGCCGAGATAGGCCTCGTAATTCCAGCCATAGGATTCGTGTAGCCCCAACCCGACGAACTCTCCGCCAAGTCCGGATCGCAGCATGATCGCCGGGCTCTGTATGGCGTTGGCGCCGAGGACGAAGAGGTCGCCGCTTACCGAATATTCCTTGCCGTTTTGGACGAAGGTGACGGAACGGATCGCGGCGCCGGCATGGTCGAAACGCCGCACCTCGGCCCCGAGGCAGACCGAGACGTCCGGATGCTGGAAGACGTGCATCAGGCCATTGTTGACCGTGAACTTGGCGTCCGCCGGACACAGCCAGCATCTGAGATTGGCGCAGCACGAGGCGCGCTGCGAGGTCGCCACGCGCGCCCGGGCGGTCGGCATGACGAAATGCTGATCCGGTTGCGCCGCCTTCATCATGCGGTCGGGCGTCGACATGCGGTGCGGCGGCTGCGGAAACGGCCGCGAGCGCGGCAGCATCCGCGCCATGTCCGGATCGCCTGAGATCGACATGACCTCCTCGGCATCCCCATAGAACGGCTCGAGATCGTCATAGCTGATCGGCCAGTCGTTGCCGACGCCATAGGTGCTCTTCAGTCTGAAGTCGTTGGGATGGAAACGCGGCGTCTGCGCGAACCAGCAATTGGTGCCGCCGCCAAGGCCGATCGTGTAATTCCACGGCTTGTCGGCATTGTCGGTCTTGTAGGTGCTCTCATCGTCGATGTCGGTGTTGGCGTTCTGGCTGAGCTGCCACTCATGCGTGTTGTGGCGGCCCCATTCGAGCACCAGCACGCGGGCTTTGCGCCGCTTCAGGAACTCGTGCAGGAAGAAGGACGATCCGAAGCCGGAACCGATGACGACGAGATCGAAATGCTCGTTGGCGATTTGTTCGGAACGAACGTCGAGCACCATCAGATCGAAACCCTTTCCTCTAAATTCACGGTCATTGTCGGCCCAGTTGCCGTTCGCGCCGGCGGCTCTTGCCGAGGTAGCCTGCCATCGTCATGCCGCCATCCTGCCGATTGAGAAATATTCGATGCCGTAGCGCGCGATGACCTTGGGGTCGTAGAGATTGCGGCCGTCGAAGATGACCGGCGTGGTCAGCGCATCCTTCAGCGCATCGAAGGACGGCGCGCGAAAACTCTTCCATTCGGTGCAGATCAAAAGCGCGTCGGCGCCGCGCAGCGCCGCTTCCTTGGTGCCGCAGAGCAAGAGATCGTCGCGCAGGCCATAGATCGCCTGGCACTCCTGCATCGCCTCGGGATCGTAGGCCTGCACCTTGGCGCCGGCCGCCCACAGCGCCTCCATCAGCGTGCGCGCCGGCGCCTCGCGCATGTCGTCGGTGTTGGGCTTGAAGGCCAGCCCCCAGACGGCGAAGGTCTTGCCCTTCAGCGCGCCCTTGAAATAGTGGTTGACCTTGTCGAACAGGATCGACTTCTGCGCGTTGTTGCGCTCCTCGACCGCGCGCAGCAGCTTGGCGTCGAACTTGACCCCCTCGGCGGTCTTGATCAGCGCGCGCACGTCCTTCGGGAAGCACGAGCCGCCATAGCCGAGGCCGGGATAGATGAAGTGGTAGCCGATGCGCGGATCCGAGCCGATGCCCTTGCGCACCTCCTCGATGTCGGCGCCCAACTGCTCGGCGAGATTGGCCATCTCGTTCATGAAGCTGATCTTGGTCGCCAGCATGCAGTTGGCGGCGTATTTGGTGAATTCGGCGCTGCGCACGTCCATTACGATCATCTTTTCGTGGTTTCGATTGAACGGCGCATAGAGCTCGCGCATCACCATCTCGGTGTCCTCGCTGGACGTGCCGACGATGATGCGGTCCGGCTTCATGCAGTCGGCGACCGCCGAGCCCTCCTTGAGGAATTCGGGATTCGAGGCGACGTCGAAGCTCAGATCCTCGCGGCCACGCTTCTTCAGCGTTTCCGCGATCCTGGCCTTCACTTTCTCGCAGGTGCCAACCGGCACGGTCGACTTGCCGACGACGATCTTGGCGCTGTCCATCTCGCGACCGATGGTCTCGGCGACGGCAAGCACATATTTCAAATCCGCAGAACCATCCTCGCCGGGCGGCGTGCCGACCGCGATCATCTGGATCCGCCCATGCCGAACCGCCGCCGCCGCGTCCGTGGTAAAGCGGATGCGGCCGGCCGCGTGGTTCTCCTTGACGAGAGCCTCCAGGCCCGGTTCGAAAATCGGGATCAGGCCCTGGTTGAGCCGCTCCACCTTCTTCTCGTCGATATCGACGCACATCACCTCGTGGCCGACCTCGGCAAGGACCGCGGCCTGGACGAGACCGACATAGCCAATCCCAAACACCGTCAAATTCATTTTGGTTCTATTCCTGTCAGAGGCCGGGCCCCAAGAGCGGCCCGGCCGGTTCAGATGTCCCCAGGCCTAACGGCCTAGTTGCTGTTACTTATGCTGCATGCCAGCGATTCCGGGAACTGGCATGGCTGGCCCAAGGCCGTGAACGCCACGCGTTTGACCTCCATGGTCACCTTGCTGCCGGGATCGACGAAGGCGCCCATCCAGTTTGTCAGCTTGTCGCTGCCCCAGAGGCTGAAGAATATCTTTTGCGAATGCGTCGGCAACTCGTCGGGGTTGGTCACTTCGTGGACGAGCTTTCCGTTGACGTACCAGCGCAGCCGGTCCTTCTCCCAGACGAAGCCATAGTCGTTGAAGCCCTTGTCGGCGCCGCCCTCGACGTCGACCAGCTTGCCGTTCTTCGGCTTGCCCTGGATGTAGCTGTTGACCTGCACCTTCGAAGGATCCTTGGTGAGGACCTCGAAATCGATCTCGTCCCAGGGCTGTTTGTCCTGCGGGCCGATATAGGAGAAGAAGGCGGCGTTGAGGCCGGAGCCGGTGCCGGTCTTCATGCGCGCCTCATAAACCCCGTAGCCGTAACGCTGCTTGGTCTGGATCTCGGCGCAGGCGAACTCGCGGTCCTTCAGCTTGCGCTTCTCGAAGCCCAGCGAAAGCACGCCGTCGGAAAGCCGCACGAGGTCCTTCGACCACGTGCAGTTCTGATGGGCGCCGTTGCTCCAGCCGTCCGAGACGAACCAGCGGGAACGGTCGAAGTTCGAGAAATTGTCGACGAAGGACGGCGCGCTTTGCAGGTCTTGTTGTGCCGATTGCGCGTGCGCTGGGTGCAGGCTCGTCGCAAGGGCCGCGGCGGCCGCAACCAGGGCGCCGACAGCGCCGAGCAGGCTGGTCGATACATTCCCGGGCGCCTGCGACGACCCGCACGCCATCGTGGAGGTTCTGGAATCAGCATTCATAACAAACTCACCTTGTGTTGTCCGCCCAACCCAAAGTTACCCCGGCCGCGCGAGCGAGCCGCTTTTGGTCCTCCGCCCTTTTGAACTCCTCTAATGTCTCGTACCGATGATGGCGCCCGAGGGCGCACTCAGCCTCATGCAACGGTCTGCCGGGCAGACCGGCCCGGACCGTCCCCGACAATCGCGTCGAGCGAATGACGCAACTGCTTCATCAGGCCTTTCTGGCGAGCCAGTTCCGCGATGCGCCGCTCGCAGTTGAGGATCGAATTGGTCATCGCGCTGACATCCGATCCCTTGCTGGTCGAGGCCGAGCCATTCTCCATCGCCTCGACCAGAAAAGCCGCGTTGGCGGCTGTCGAGCTGTACCGGTTCTCCAGACCCGCTTTCTCCGTCTCGATCTCGGCCGCGATCTGGTCGAACAGCTTCGCCAGCCGGTCGAAACGCTGGAGGTCGGTCTCCCGGTCGCGAACCGGATTCCGAGACCTGAAGCCAAAAATCGAAGCCATCCTGCCGGCCTTTCGAAATTGCTGCATTGCAGCATAGAGTGCCATTCCCGTAGCCACTAGGCAACATCATAGTTTCGCGAATGCGGATTTTTTGAGGGTCAGCGTCTTCCACGACGACGCGGGATCACTCGTGCGCGGTGCTGGTTGCCGCCATCAGGAAGCGCATCGGCGGCACGTTGTGCCTCGCGGCAATCCCGATACGCCGGAACAGCGCGTCCAGCTTGTCGGTGGCGACGCCGCGAACGATCGGGATCAGGTTCGCCTGGCTCGCGAAGGCGTAAGCCGCGGCCGATGCCAGGCCGCGCTCGGCTTTCACGTCGAGGAAGTTGCGCAACCGGTATTTGTCACGGATATGGCGCTCGTGGCGCCGCAACGCTTGCTTCGAGCGTTCGGAAAGGTTGTCGATCTGAAGCAGCGCCAGGTCGGCGTCGGCAAGACGCTTCAAATCCTGCGTCCTGTGGCGGCCGCTCAGCGAATCGGCGCGGACGATCGCGCCATAGCCGCAGGACTTGATGACCTTGAACCGCGCTCCGCGGGCGACGGCGCGCGCATAGAGCTCGTAGTCTTCGCCGAGACGCAGGTTTTCATCGTAAACCAGCCCATGCCGCTCGAGGAAAGCCCGGCTGATGACCGGCTTGAGGAAACCGAGCTCGCCGCGCAGGACGCGGCGGCGCGAGATGTTGCCATCGATGAAGCGCTCGAAATCGAGAAATTCAGGATCTGCGGCGAAGGGCGGCGCGGCGACCTTCGCGGGATCGGTTGTGGGATCGTCGCGGATCAGCATGATGTTGTCGGCGACGAAATCCCAGTCGTCGCTGGCGAAAAGCCGTCGAAAGCGGCCTTCCAGGAAGAAATCGTCGGCGTCGAGAATGCTGATGTACGGTGACCTGGAGGCCTGGATGGCGACGTTACGCGCGGCGGAAGGACCACGGTTGACGTCGAGGCGGATGACGGCCAGGCGGCCGCTGCCGTCGTCGGCGGCACGGGCCACGTCACTGGTGTTGTCGGTGGAGGCGTCGTCAACCACGACGACTTCGGCGACTTCGTTCTCGCGCAACGCCGACGCGATGGCGACGGGGATCGTGCGCGCCGCATTACGCGCCGCAATGATGACGCAGACCTCCAAGGTCGCCATGGGGCTCGTTGCAGGCGTCTTCACGGGCATTGGCTTACCTTTCGCTTGCATGATTGGCCGCCCCGCCCACGATCTTGATCATTTCCCCCCGCGCCGGCTCGACAGTGGCCGGGCGCTCGAAGATGCGCCGGCTGAGATCGGCGGATGCCGCCCAGCCGGCTTCGGCCAGGTATCGGACAGGCTCGCGACCGCACAGTTCCCAAAGCACATGGCGGCGCTGTGGCCAGCGCAGCGACGCAAGCCAAGGCGCCATCACCATGTGAAAGAGATCGGCGTTATCGATGCGCGCCAGGATGCGGGCAGAGCGATCAGAGAGCAGGCCACCCCCGGCGCCAAGCAGCACATCGGCGGCGCGCAATCCCAGAAGCAGGGTATCCGCCAGGCCCTGCCCGGCGGCGTGGTCGAGCACCATTTGCTGCTCGGCTTCGCTCAGCCGGCTGGCGCTGGCCCTGACATCACAGACATAGCCGGCGCAAGGCTCGCGATTGAAGAAGGCCTTGGCAACGCTGATCGAAGACAAGAGCAAGGTGTCGGCCGCCGAGATGATCGGCATGGCGGCGCCGGCCACCTCGACCTCACGCTTGCGGCGCAGGAAGCCGTCGATGTCGCGTGGGCTCGGCGAACCAGGCTGCTGCAGCCGGTGATGCAGGTCGACCGTCGATGCCCTCGCGCCGGCTTCACGAACCATGTGCTGCTCGCCGAGAAAGCGGACCCACCAGACCGAACGCGACTTGCCGGCAACCTCGTAGCCGATCGTGCGCAAGGCCTGGCGTGCCTTGGCGAAACTGGCCGGCGAAACCAGTATGTCGACATCGCCGGACGGCTTCATGAAGTGATCGCCGTAGAGCAGATGCTGCTGGAGCGGTCCCTTGAGAAAGACGAAATCGACACGGCTATCGCGCAGCACGCGAGCAATGGCGATGGAGTCCCCGATGCAGGCGGCATTCATCGACATCGTGCGCCGACGGTAACCATCGAGCCAGCCAGGCAGATCGGGAGGCATCGCGCCGTTGGGCGCGCGCGCGCACGCCTTGAGCAGGAAGACGGCGACCTTGTTCAGCCTCGCGATGTCGGCGACATAGGCAGCCGAGATCGTCGGCGGCGGCATATGTGCCCGACCATCGTTGCGGTTGGCGCCCGGCGCGAAAAACAGCCTCAGGCAGGCCTGCACAAAGGCGACTTCATCGGCACAGCCGGCGTCGCGCAGCCTTTCATAGGAGCCATCCCGCACCGCCATGCCTGATGTCATTCTCCGCAAAACGCCGCCCAAGGGGCTTATACCGCAACTGCGAAGAAACGCACTGGGAAATTTGCTGCGAGCGCTCAGGGCGCATTAAAGCCCGCTTCATGCATGCAACCATAGCGTTCCGAATTGTCACGCGCTCAATCACTTTTGAAGACAACCCTGAGGTAAGCCGGCGGGACGAAAGCGGCGGTTTTCCCGCGGCGATTTAACAGGATTTCCGCGACGGATTTCTCGTTGGAGAAATTATAATAAATAAATCAATTACTTATTTCTGCGCCAAACACCTGCGGTTGAATTCCACGGTGGTCGAGGCTTCCGGTGGCGATGCCTACGGCTTGATCCCCAAGGAAAGCGGACGCAACCGAGAATTGATTAATGCCTGGTAAATCAGGCTTGACTCATGAATGGTGCCATGCAGCAATCGCATTGCAGCATAGCAATATGCTGGCGGCATTCTGCAGCCGCTTCCAGTCCTTAATTGGAGAATACAATGGAACAGAATGTTGAAAAGCATGAGTACGAAACCCCCAGCCTGACGGTTCATGGTTCTATCGAAACGATCACGCAGGGCGGTGCTGGCTCAACGGCGCTCGACGCGAGCTTTCCCGCGCACACGCCGGTCGGCGAGCTGACTTTCTCGTAAAGCTTACAGGCGCATCCGAGTGTCTAAGTTGGGGCTCCGGATGCTCTTCAAAAGGTGAGCCGGGGGGCTTCGTCCCCCGGCTTCCTGCCAAGGATCGCAGGCAACTGATCTGCGGCAGAAGCCCAAAGGCGCGGGCGGGCCAGCAACGAGGTTTTAGGATGCACTGGAACCCATCGGACCATGACCGCGTGGTCGCGACCAGCGAGGCGGTGGCTTGCGAATTCGGCGCCGGGCTGGCGCTGCTCCACCTCAAATCTAACGTATATTACAGCCTGAACGGCGTCGGCGCCTTCATCTGGGAACAGATCCAGGAGCCCCGGTCGATCCTCGATATCCGCAGCGCCGTGCTTGCGCGCTACAATGTCGACGCGGAGCGCTGCAAGGCCGATGTCGAGGGCTTGCTCAAGGGGTTGGGCGAAGCAGGGCTTGCGAGGCTCCACGGTGAGGAACTGGTCTAGGCTCCGCTCGCTGAGCGGCCAGGAGATGCTGTTGCTGGCGCGCTGCCTGATGGTGGTAGGCCTCGTGCGGGTCGCGCTGACGCTTTCGTCCTACAACCGTGTCCGGGGCACGATCACGCGGCTGGACGCGAGACGCGACGCCAGCATTGCCGAGTTGCGGCGGGTCGCATGGGGCGTCGCCGCGGCGGCACGGCTGGTGCCGGGCGCCACTTGCCTGACCCAGGCGCTGGCCGGACAATATCTGCTGGCCCGCCAGGGCAACGCCTCGAAGATCAGCATCGGCATCGAAAAGGGGACAGGCAGTGAGCTCAAGGCGCATGCCTGGCTGATGAGCGGCAGCCACATCGTGCTTGGCGGCTCGATCAAAGGGTTTGCCCATCTAGTCGATCATGGGTCGTGAGCGATGAGCGGCGTCGCCGGAATCGTTCACGTCGACCATGGCCGCCCCGCATCGGCCGGCGATATCCAGCAGATGCTTTCGCGCATGCGCCATCGCGCCCGCGACGGAAGCTCGTGGTGGACGGACGGCAGCGTCGCGCTCGGCCACGCCTGGCTCGACACGACAGGCGAGGACGGCCCCGGCCCGTTGACCATGGCTGGCGGCAGGCTCGCCATAACCGCCGACTGCCGGCTCGACAACCGCGATGAGCTCCTGGCGAGGCTTGGCCTGCGCGACCGGTCGATCGCCGACGCGGTGCTCATCATGCGGGCCTACCTGAAATGGGGCGAGGCCTGCCCGGCCTATCTGCAGGGCGATTTCGCGTTCGCGCTATGGGACGACGAGCGCCAGGCGCTGTTTTGCGCGCGCGACCATTTCGGGGTCAAACCTTTCTACTATCATTCGACCGGCAGGCGGTTCGCCTTCGCCTCGGAGATCGGGCCGATCCTGGCGCTGGACGGCGTCGGCAGGCGACTTAGCGAGCACCAGATCTCCGGCTTCCTCGCCGGCCTGCCGGACGACCCGCAGGCCACGCCCTATGCCGAGATCTTCCGCCTGCCGGCGCGGCACAGCGTGACGGTCGCCGACCGCCAGGTGGTGCTGCGGCGCTACTGGCAGATCGAACCGTCGCAGCGACCGCCGCGTGCAGACGCGGCCGAAGAATTCAGGCATCTCTTCGCGCAATCGGTCGAAAACCGCATGCGCGGTACGCGGGCGGTCGGAGCCATGCTGAGCGGCGGCCTCGACTCGTCCTCGATCGCCTGTATCGCGGGCATGCGGGCGGCTGCGAAGCGAAACCCGAAGCTGAAGACCTTCTCGCTGGTGTTCGACAAGGGCTCATCGATGGACGAGAAGCCGTTCATCGACGCGGTGCTCGACGGCAGTCCGCTCGACCCCACGCTGATTGCCGTCGGCAATTACGCGCCCTTTGCCGAGTTCGAACGTATCCTGGAGGAGCAGGAAGGCACGTTCCTGGCGCCTGGCCTGTCGCTGACGCGTGACCTTTACCGCACCGCGGGCGCAACTGGCGTCAAAGTGCTTCTCGACGGGCATGGCGGCGACGAGGTCGTCTCGCAGGGCCATGGCCACCTTCACGAACTCGCCAATGCCGGCAGGTGGATCGAGTTGTGGCGCGAATTGCACAGCGCAGCCAACACCTATGGCGAGGGCATGCTCTCCCTCTATTTCAAGTTCCTCACCATCTACGGGCCGGCCTGGCGGATCGCCAGGATGAGGGCGATCGCCAAACGCCTTGCCGGCAAATTACGGCACAGGCCGGCGCGGGGGCCGCGCGCGGCCTGGGCGGGCCTGGTCAATCCGGATCTCGCCCGGCGCACTGATCTTGCCGAGCGTTTCCATCGCAGCGGCTACATGCCCGCCGCCGTCAGCGCCAGCGAGGCGCTGACGCATCGCTGGCTGCTGTCCACCGGGCTGGTGCCGCATGCCTTCGAAGTGCTCGACAAGGCCGCCGCCAATTTCGGCGTCGAGCCGCGCTATCCGTTCTGGGACAAGCCGCTGGTCGAATTCTGCCTGGCGCTGCCCGGCGAGGAGAAGCTCAAGGACGGTTTCGGCCGCCATGTGCTGCGCCGGGCCATGCAAGGCGTTCTGCCGCCTGATGTGCAATGGCGGCGCGACAAGATCGATTTCACCGCCAACCTGGTCAAAGGCATGCTCGGCAACCACCGTGAGCTTTTGGACAGGCTGCTGACATCGGACAGCGAGCGGATCGCGGCCTATGTCAACCTGCCTGAAGTGAACGCGGTTTATGAGCGCATGCTGCGCCAGCCCGAACGGGCTACGCTGCCCGATGTCCAGCATGTCTGGCGTTCGGTTTCGCTGTCGCTGTGGTTGCGGCAAGTCGAAGGAGGCCCCGCATGAATCTCCCCATGGCCTCGCTTGCTGAGCCCGAGCCGCAAACGACGGCGACGAGCAGACGCGTCCGCCATTTCTACAAGACCTATGGGCTGGTCGTCAGTTCGGAGGTGGTCTTGCCGGAACTGGAGCCGACGACTCCGACGGCTCCGGATCTGGAGATCGCCGTCGGGCCGGTCGACTTTCCCGACGGCGCATCGCAGGGCGCCACGGCGTTCCGATTCGAAGCGGCGCGCCAGTATCTTTCCTGGCAGGCGGTCGGAACGTTCATGATCAGCGACGCCAACCGGATCGATGTCGACCCGGCACCGGGGATCGACGATCCGCTGCTCGCCTTCCCGCTGCTCGGACCGGTGATGGCGCTCGTCCTGCATGGGCGCGGACTGCTCGTGATGCATGCCAGCGCCATCGCCGTCAATGGCAGGAGCGTGGTCTTCATGGGCGACAAGGGCGCCGGCAAGTCGACGGCGGCGGGAGCGATGATCCGCGCCGGCCACCGGCTGCTTACCGACGACGTCGTGGCGCTCGATTTGTCCGATCCGGAGCGGCCGATGATCCTGCCCGGATTTCCGCAGCTGAAGCTCGCCGCTGACGCGGCCGACGCCATCCGCCTCGAACAGGCGGAGGTGCGCCCGCAGGTGCATCCGCAGATCGACAAGGCGCAGCATCGGCTGCGGGGCGGATTTGCCGCCGAGGCGGTGCCGGTTTCGCGCATCTATATGCTCGAGCGTGGTGGGCGGGCGGCGATCTCGCCGCTGACCGGCGCCGACGCACTGCCGGCGATCATCAAGTTCTCCTACGTCACGCGGTTTGGCCGGCAGGCGCTGCCCGCCGATCTCGCCGCCAGGCATCTCAGCCAATGCGCGCGGATCGCCGGGCGGACCGGCGTCAGCCGCCTCGAAGTGCCTGCCGGGCTCGCGCGGATCGACGAAGCGGTCGCCGCGATCGAGGCCGACCTGACACGCGGGACGAGGTGAACCTCGCAATGGGCTGGTCCTCCAAGCTCCGCCTGTCGCTGTTGCGGGATATCACCGGCTTGGGCGCCATGATGGCGCATGTCGGCGGTCGGCGCACGGCGACGGCGCTGGCCTTCCTGATCCTGGGCAGCCTGACGGAAGGCATCTCGATCCTGCTGCTCGTCCCGCTGCTGCGCCTGATCGGCAAGCCCGACGAGGATTATGCGGTGAGGGTGCCGGACGCTTTGCATTGGCTGGCGCCCGGCGGAACGCTATCGCTGGCGACGGTGCTCTTCCTGCTCGTCGCGCTGGTCGCGCTGCAGGCGACGTTCAACCGCTTCAAATCGGTCTATATGGCGCGACTGCTCTACGACTTCGTCAACCGCGTGCGCATGAACCTGTTCGTGAGCATCGGCAAGGCGCGCTGGGGCGTCTTCACGCGAATGCGCGGCTCCGACCTCGACCATGCGCTGAACGGCGACGTCGACCGCGTGCAGGTGGCGGCCTTCTCGCTGCTGATGCTCACCCAGGCCACGCTGCTCCTTGTCGGGTATCTCGTGGTCTCGCTGTTCATTTCGCCGGTGATGACGTCCTTCGCCATCCTCATCGGCGTGGTGCTGCTGGTTGCGCTGCAGCCGTTCCGGGCGCGGGCCAGCGCCTATGGCCGCACACTGACCGGCAATCGCCAGGACCAGTACCGCACGGTTTCGGAGTTCCTCGGCGGCATCAAGGTCGCCAAAAGCCTCAATGTCGAGGCCAATTACTTTGCCGAGCTCGGAGCGACGCTGGAGAGGATGAAGGTCGACAACATCGCCTTTGTGCGCAACTCCTCGCTGGGCACGGCTTTGTTCCAGGTAGCCAGCGTGATGGGGCTCAGCCTTTTCATCTACATCTCGCTGGTCCGCTTCCACCTGTCGCTGGCCGAGATCGTGGTGCTGCTGCTGGTCTTCATGCGGGTCGCGCCGCGCTTCATGGACATGCAGCTTCAGGCCCAGCAGGTGCTGATCAATATTCCGGCTTATGCTTCGATGCAAAGGCTGCAGGCCCGCTTCGATGCCGAACGCGAGCCGGATCAGAATGCGGCCGGACAAGTCGCAAGCCTGTCGCTCGAGACCGGCCTCAACATCCGCAACGTATCGTTCGCCTATGGCGAAGGCGACGGGAAGCCGGTGGTCAGCGATATGACCTTCGGCCTCCCGGCCGGCAAGGTGACGGCGCTGATCGGTCCTTCCGGTTCGGGCAAGAGCACGATCGCCGACATGCTGCTCGGCCTGCTCGAACCTACCAGCGGCCTGATCCTGGCCGACGGCGTGGAGATCACCGCGCAGAATCGCAGGGCCTGGCGCGATCAGGTCGCCTATGTGCCGCAGGATGTGTTCCTGCTGCACGACACGATCGCCGCCAATCTTCGCCTTGCCGCGCCGCGGGCCGGTGACGACGAACTTTGGGCGGCCTTGCGTGACGCCCATGCGGCCGATTTCGTCGAGCGGCTGGCATCGGGGCTTGAGACGGTGGTGGGTGATCGCGGTGTCCGGCTTTCCGGTGGCGAGCGGCAGCGCATCGCATTGGCGCGGGCCCTGCTGCGCAAACCTTCATTGCTTATCCTCGACGAGGCGACGAGCGCGCTCGACTGGCAGAATCAGTCGCTGATCGCCCAATCGATCGAGGCGCTGCGCGGCCAGATGACGATTTTGACCATCGCGCACCGACCGTCGATGATCGCCTTTGCCGACTGGGTCGTGGCCATCGAGAGCGGACGCATCGTCGAGGTCGGACAATATCGGCGGCTGAAGGCAAAGAGCGGCAGCAGGCTTGCCAGGATGCTGTCCGGCGAACAGGCCGAACGCGAAACCGAGCCATCGGCGGAGGCCGGGCCGGTCACCGAGGGCGAGCGTTCAGTGGAGGCTGCGTCTGGCGCTTAGCTTTTCGCTTTCGGCGACTTTGTTAAGGATGGTGGCTCGGTCGGCCTCGCGGACCTTGTCGGCCGGTGTCGGCGTGGCTCCGCCGACCATGGCGAAGACCAGGAGAAAATAACCTGCCTGGATAATGACGGCACAGATGACTACTCGAAGCACGATGGTGCCCAGCGACGCACCGTCGAAATACGACCAGCCAATGACGATCGCCAATGCGAACATCATGCCTATGATGAATTTCGGCAGAGACATGTTCGCCGGCCCCTCAACCGAAACGAGCATGCAGAAGCTGCGACTTACCCACCCGCGTAACTCCCCGTTGCGCCAAAGAGTTCTTTCTGGCTGCCCAATCGGGCCGGTTGCTTCCGGCCTGCCTTACCCATGCATACTATGACAGGAACAATTTGCGACTCTATTAAGGCCGGCCTGCCGGAGCAAGGCCCGGCAGGTATGGTTTCCAACGATTTTACGAGATCGACTCTGCCATGCTGCGTCGCACACTGCGGCCCCGCCAGCTATTCAATGAGGCGTCCATCCTCTCAGTAAAGCCTACGACTTTGAATAGTATTTTACCTCGATAACTTACCGTAGCGAGTGATTCCAGCGACGTGCAACCGCGCTTCTTCTGCAGCAAAGAACGAACTATCCAAAAACGGCCCAAAAGGCCGAATACATTTGCCGATTTTCTCCCACCTTGTCATAAACAAGCCACAAAGCTAAAAATTTGGGCAGAGCGGGTTCATTATTTAGTCAATTCACCACGGGAACATTTCAGTGCGATGGGAAATTGTGTGTTGCGCTGCAGCATTTTTTTGATATCTTGGCGTGAACCATCCGTTCAACGTATGGAGCTTCTGCATGAGGGACGTCGCCAAGTCGGCTAATGCGGGTTTTGCGCAGGTCGGCGTTGATTTTCCACCCCCCATCGGCGGACTGCTCAAACGCAGTTTCGATATCGCCGGTTCTCTGACCGGTCTGGTTCTGCTCAGCCCGCTTTTCCTGATGGTCGCCCTGCTGGTCAAGCTGTCGGACAACGGTCCGATCTTCTATGGCCACAAGCGCATCGGCCGCGGCGGCCGGGTTTTCTCCTGCCTCAAATTCCGCACCATGGTTCCGGATGGCGAGCGCGTGCTTGCGGCCTATCTGGCGGCCAATCCGGAAGCCAACGCCGAGTGGATCGCGACGCGTAAACTGAAGAACGACCCGCGTGTTACCCGCGTCGGCCAGGTGCTTCGCAAGCTCAGCCTCGACGAGCTGCCGCAGATCCTCAACATCTTGCAGGGCGACATGAGCCTTGTCGGCCCGCGCCCGGTCGTGCGCGACGAATTGGAGATCTATGGGAGCGCGGCGGTCTATTACCTGAAGTCGCGCCCGGGCCTGACCGGGCTGTGGCAGGTGAGCGGCCGCAACGACGTATCCTACGACACGCGTGTCGCCTATGACCGTCATTATGTGGAGAACTGGTCGTTGTTCCAGGATATTCGCATCATCTTCAAGACAGTTCCTGCCGTGTGGATGTCGCGCGGCAGCTATTGACCGACGGGCCTGCCCCGGCAGCAGTCGGGGCAGCATCCCGCAGTGATCTCATCGGGCGGATGGGGGCAACGCGGATCGGAACGTTCATTTGACGAAAAAAGACCTCTTCGGACTGTCTTACGCCTGCAGTCCCATATCCCTTAAGCCAGCCCGCTTCGCGGGCTTCCTGCTTGCGGCGTGGCTGGCCATGCCTCAGATCGCCGCCGCCGGCGACTATCAGCTCGGTCCACAGGACAAGCTCAACATCCGCGTTGCCGAATGGCAGACGGTCGACGGCACCTTCCGCGACTGGTCGGCCATCAATGGCGAGTATTCTGTCGGCCCGGGAGGAACGCTCTCGGTTCCGTTCGTCGGCGACATGCAGGCCGCGGGCAAGACCACGGCCGAGGTCGCCTCGGCGATCGGGCTTGCCCTGCAACGTAAGCTGGCGCTGCCCGACAAACCGGAAGCCTCGGTCGAAATGGCGCAGTTCCGGCCGTTCTACATTTCCGGCGAAGTCCAGAATCCCGGCCAGTTCCCCTTCGTGCCCGATCTGACCGTGCTCAAGGCAATCAGCATCGCCGGCGGCATAAGGCGCAACTCCGACTATGGCCCCCAGCTCGGCAAGGATCTTGTCACCGCCAAGGGCAGCTTCGACATCTATGACGACCAGCGCATCCGCCTGCTCGTCAAGCGGGCCAGGATTGATGCCGACCTCGCGGGCAAAACGACCTTCGAGGTGCCAAAGGAGATCGAGGGTGACCCGAGATTGCCAACCATCGTCGCCGACGAAACGGCGATCCTGGTCTCGGACCAGAAGTCGCTGAAGCTGAAGCTCGATGCGCTCGACGATTTGAAGGGCGTCCTTCAGGCGGAAATCGAATCGCTGCAGAAGAAGATCACCAACCAGCAGAAGCAGGTCGATCTGGCGGAACAGCAGGCAGCGAGCATCGGTCCGCTGGCGCAGAAGGGCCTGGTCGCCAATGCACGATTGCTTTCCTCGCAGCAGTCGGTCACCGACCTGCAGGGCAAGATCCTGGACTATGAGACGGCCATCCTCACCGCCAAGCAGTCGATCAGCAAGGCCGAGCAGGATGCCATCGACGCCCGCAACACGCTGAATTCCACCCTTACAGCCAACCGTCAGCAGACCGAGGCCGACCTGAATGAGGCGACGTTGAAGGCGGGCATGCAAAAGGGCCTGATCGCGCAAGCATCGGACCCCGCGACGGCGGCCAGTATAACCGGTGACCAGGAACCGACCCTGCTCTATTCGCTGGTGCGGGTCACCGACGGCAAGACAAGCGAGGTCGAAGCCAAGGAAGACACGCCCGTGCTGCCGGGCGACGTGATCAAGGTGAAGCTGGCGCCGACGGCCAGCCAATAGCGTCGCCCGCCGAGTAGCCCAGGCAAAGCGGGACGGAGCCGGGAAGAACGAGTCGGGCTCGTTCGCCCGGAGCCGGATGATTTCAGGTCGATCGACCTGGAATCTGAATCCGGCTCCAAATCAACGAGATCGAGCATGATGCCATCTGAAATCCCGCTTCACGCTTTTCGGCATCATGCCCTGGGCGCGGGCGGGCGATCCGTTTTGGACCGCCTGAAGGCATAGAATGCAGCCCGCAACCCCGCGTCACGTGTATCTGAACCTCGACGCCATCCGCGGCGTGGCGGCGATCAGCGTCATGCTCTACCATTTCTCGCCGTTCCTGGCCGACGGCAAGGTGCTGCCGTCGAGCTATCTCGCGGTCGATCTCTTCTTCCTGCTCAGCGGCTTCGTCATCGCGCACGCTTATGACCGCAAGATCGAGAACGGCTTGGGCTTCGGCTCCTTCGTGGCCATCCGCCTGATCCGGCTTTACCCGCTCTATCTGGCCGGCACGCTGCTGGGCTTCTTCTATCTGCTGATAAAGAACAAGCTTATGCCGACAGAGTACATGCCGCTGTCAGAGATCGGCCTGCAACTGACGACCGGCATGCTCTTCATCCCGCTGGTCAGCGACGCCTATCACACCATCTTCCCGCTCAATCCCGCTTCGTGGTCGCTGTTTTTCGAGCTCATCGTCAACATCGCCTATGTCGCGGTCTTCCTTCTCTTGTCGCGGCGCGTGCTGATAGGGATCGTCGCCGTCAGCCTCGTCCTGCTCGTCGGCGCCTCGGTTTTCGCCGGCACGCTGGATTTCGGCATGACCGGCAAGACCATCGTCAGCGGACTGCCGCGCGTGACCTTTTCATTCTTCCTCGGCGTGCTGCTCTGCCGGTCGATAGCACGCTGGCAGGGCAGCGTTGGCTTCGTGCGGCGCGGCTACTGGGTCGAAGGTGCGATCCTGCTCACGCTTGCCGTCTTCGCCATCGCTCCGGCCGGCGGGGCGCGCGTTCTCTACGACCTTGCCGCCATCGTCATCGTCTTCCCGGTCATGGTGATGACCGGAGCGATAGCGCCGACCGCGCCGCTTCTGTCAGGCTTCTACGGCTGGCTCGGGCGCATTTCCTACCCGATCTACATCATCCACACGCCGATGCTGATGATCATCGCCGGAGCCGGCAAGGCCTTCTCGATCGATCCGTTCGCGCATCACCCCTGGTTCGGCATCTTGATGGCGGCGATGGTCGTCATCGTCGCCGATATCGCCACGCGCGTCTATGACGAGCCGGTGCGACGCTTCCTGCAAAGGCAGATGCAGCGCGCTCGGGCCGTGGCTTAAGAGGGTTCAACGGACAAGATCCGGCATGAAGATTCCGAAATCCATTCTGATCGATCCCGACCGCAACCAGACCTACGGCGCCTTCGCCGTCGCGGTTTCCATGATCGCCTTCGCCTACTCTCCCAACTTCGGCCAGGTCCTGATCCTGGCCTATTACGCCGTCTGGCTGCCGCTGCTGTTCGTCGATTACCGGCGCTTCACCTGGAAGCTCTCCAGTGCGTGGCTGCCCATGGTGCTTGCGGTCTATGTCTGCCTCTCGGTGTTCTGGTCGCAGGCGGCGGGCATCAGCGCGCGCGCGGCGGTGCAATATTCCTCGCACATCGTCTGCGCGTATGTCGCGGCCCGCACCATCAGCGTCCGCACGCTCGTTGTGGGCTCGCTGATCGGTGTCTTCATCGTTCTGCTCTATTCACTGAAAGTCGGCGGCTACGCGCTCGACACGATCGACGGCACCGTCAATTTCGTCGGCGCCTTCGGATCCAAGAACCAGATCGGCTTCTTCTCTTCGCTGGGCATTTTCCTCTGCCTTGCCTTCATGGTCTTCTACCGGCGCAACTGGCTGGGTTTCGTTTGGACCGCGCCGATCCTGGTCCTGTCGACCTATATGCTGGCCATCGCCCATTCGGCGACGTCGGTCGCCTCGCTGCCGGCGGTAATAGGCATTGTGACGCTGCTCACCATGACCAAGGTCCTGTCGTTGCGTTATCGCCGCGTGCTGTTCGTCGTCGGCGCCGGCGCGCTGGTGGCGGGCGTGGCGGCAGCGCTCAACCTCGGCCTGCTGGATCTCGTGCTCGGCATCTTCGGCAAAGATTCGACGCTGACCGGCCGCACCTATCTATGGGAGCAGGGCTGGGAGGCGGCGCAGCAGCATCCGCTGCTCGGCTACGGCTACGCCGCCTATTGGGTGCAGGGCCTTGCCGACCCCGAGCGACTGTGGGCGGAGTTCTACATCTCGACCCGAACCGGCTTCCACTTCCACAACACCTATGTCGAGACGCTGGTGGAGATCGGCTTCATCGGCGTCACCTTGCTGGCGCTGGTCATCCTGCGCGCCTTCTACGGCCATGTGTCGAAAGTCGTGTTCGGTGACTGGAACGCCGATTCGGTGGTGCTTGCCGGCGCGATCGGACTGATGTTGATCCGCTCCTTCTTCGAAGTCGAGATGCTCGGCCCCTATTTCATGGCGTCCTTCGTCGTTTATTACGGCCTGTTCCGGCTGAGCCCATTGCCGGCTTTCCGGCGGCGCAGGCTTGCCACTCCCACGGAGGATGAGAGGCATGCCGTTGGCCGCATGCCGGCCCCGATCTGATGGGATTGCCCAAGCCGCAGCAGCTTTCCTCGCGCGAGAGCGAACGCGTGCAGTTGATCCAGGCCGGGCATCCGGCCTCCAACATCGCGAAGCGGCTGGCATCCCCGCCGGCACGGTGAGGAACCATCGCGGGCGCCTCTACGAAAAGATCGGCATCAGCACCGAGCTTGAATTGTTCCTTCGATTCTTCCAGCACCGGATGAACGGCTAAATCAATTCCAGGAAAAATGTGAGCGTCAGGCTGCGAATGTCGATGCCGAAGCGATTCGCGTTTCGATCCCGGCTTGACGGGAGTGCCGCCTGCTAACGAAGATCGCCGGGATTATCCGGGAGGTTGCGGACTGCTCCACATGAAGGCCGAAGTATTGCCCGACTATGCCGCGGGGCTGCTGAATCGAGGCTACATATGCCTGCCGCTTCGGGCTGGCGGCAAGCATCTCGATCTCGATGCGATGGGGTATGAACCCTTGCATCTGCAGACATTGCGCAAGGACCTCAAGGAACTGGCTTTCACTTCCGTCGCTTTTCAACTGGCGCAGAAGCCTCCGAGCAGCGAAGAAATTGCGCGCTGGTTTCACGATTTCTCCGGAAACGTCGGTATATTGGGAGGATACTCCAACCTGATGATCCTGGATTTCGACAACGAAGCCGGCTGCCAGACGTGGCTGGGAGCCCATAGGCGGATTGCAGACGGCACGCCCATGGCGAAATCGCCGGGCGGCTACCACGTCTATTTGAGGACGCGGGAGCCGACGGTGTCGTCCAGCCTTCATTTCGGCATGCGACGGGTCGGCCACGTCAAGGCGCTCGGCGGCTATGTCGTGGCCAGCCCCTCGGTGCTCAAGGACAGCTCGTCCTATCGCTGGCTTGACAAACAATCGCCCTTCGACGTCGAACCGCTGCAGGTCGACAACCTGGCCAGCCTTTCGCTAAGCCCGGTATCGCCGCTCAAGCACCATTACGACCGCCTGCTCAAGCGCGGCTTCTTCGAGCGGCAGTGAGTGGTTGAAGGGCATGACCGCCGACATCAGTGTCGTCATTCCGGCTAGAAATGCCGCCGCGACGATCGGCGCGACGCTGGCCAGCCTGGTTCCCGACAGATCGGTTATCCGGGAGATCATCGTGATCGACGACGGCTCCGATGACCAGACGGCCGCCGTCGCGATGGAGCGCGCCCGACGCCATGGGCTGCCCCTGGAAGTGGTAGGCGCACGCCTGGACAGCGCGGGCGCCGCCCGCAACGTCGGAATCGAGCGGGCCAGCGGCGCATCCATCTTCTTCCTCGACGCCGATGACCAGGTGATGCCCGGCGGCCTTTCCCTGCTGCGCGCCGCGCTGGAGAGACAGAGCGGCGCCGGCCTGGCGATCGGGGCCAGCATAAGGCGCACGAAGAACCGGCCGGACAAGCTCAAGACGCCGCACGGCTATGGCTCCGACAGGCGCCGCAACACCAGGCGCTACCTCCGCAACGAGCTATGGCCGATCGCCATGGGGAGCGCGCTGGTGGCAAGATGGGCGACAGCCCGCATCCGCTTCCCGGAGGCGATCCACCTCGACGAGGACACCTGCTACTGGACCGCCCTGCTCGCGCGCGCCGACGCGGTCACGATCGAGGTTCCGGTGCTCGTCTATCACCATGACGAAGAGCGAATGGCCCGGCGTTTCATCACCGCGCCGCGCGGGACCTTTCTTGCCATAGCACGCGAACTGGCCAGGCTGGCAGCGGCTGGCGTCGAACGGGATGCGCTGCAATGGCGAAAAGCCTGGATAGCACAGCGCATCGCGCGTCAGTTGATCAGGCATGGGATGTTCGCGGACGCCGCCGGCATGATGCGGGCGGTTCGCGCCCATAAGGAACTGGGCGCAAGCCGTAAGGCACTGCAATATCGCGCCAGGATCCAAATCGGACGGCTGACCGGGATCGGCGCGGGCGCGTCCCCAACGACGCAACCGGCAAGGCAGCAACGAACGCTGATCATCTGCCACGACCCGCCCTTTCCGCCGACATCCGGGGCCGATCTCCGCAATTTCGGCAACGCCGTCGCGGCCGCCGCTTTCGGCCCGGTCTGCCTCGCTTCCGTCGCGCCGTGGAGCGGCGATGCGCAACCGGCCGACCATGACATCCGGGTGACCGCGCTGACCACCGCGGCCCAGAGGCAGGCTGCTCCGCTCGGCTGGCGGAGAACCAAGGGCGAGGCTCGTATCCCCCGGCCGGCGCTGGCACGTCTCAAATCGCTCGTCCGGGATTTCCGGCCCGACACGATCATCATCGAAGGTATCGCGCTGTTCAGGCTTCTCAAGGCGTCGCGGCCGCTGGTCCGGCAGCTCATTCTCGATATGCACAATGTCGAGTCGGACCTTGCCGGTCAGTTGCCGCGCAAGAAGAGCTGGCGGCCGCTTTCATCGAGCGTCAGGCGCCTTGAGCGTAAGGCCGCCGCCATCTGCGACAGGATCTGGGTCTGCTCGACATCGGATCGCGAGCGGCTCGAGGCGCTCCTTTCCCGAGACGCGCCTGTCGATGTCGTGCCAAACGGCATACCGCGGGCCGAGGAAATACCCGCGGAGGCGCCGCAGCCGGCTGCCCCGGACGGATTCCCGGTCATCCTGCTGGTGGGCCATCTGGGCTACGAGCCGAACGTCGATGCCGCCGAACGGCTGGCCCGCATCATCCTGCCGCGCATCCGCGCGAGGCTGCCGGCGGCGAGGCTCGTTCTCGCCGGCCGTTCGCCCAAGCCGTCCGTTCGCGCCCTGGCGGGAGTCGATGGAGTGAGCCTGGTCGACAGCCCGGACGACGTCCGGCCGCTGCTGGCCAGCGCGCATCTCTGCGTCATTCCGCTAGCAATGGGCGGCGGCACGCGGATCAAGATCCTCGAGGCCATGGCCTGGGGCATTCCCGTCATTGCCACGCCGCTGGCGGTGGAGGGTCTCGGCCTTAACGCGGATGAGGACGTGCTTCTGGCCGACAGCGATGAAGGGCTGGCCGACATGGCTGTCGGGCTTTGTTCGGATCGCCCGCGGATGATGCGCTTGCGCGCCCGCGCCCACGACGCGGTTTGGAACCGTTTCGGACCGCGGGCGATCCGCGACGCGGTGCGCCGGGGCCTGGGGCGGACCGATGCCGGCCGTTGACGGCCGTGCTTGGCGCCGCGCAGTGTATGGCCATGATTCCGAAAATACTGCACCAGACCTGGAAGACCGACACCATCCCCGCCCGCTACCGAGCCTATGCCGAAAGCTGGAAGCGACATAATCCGGACTGGACGGTGATGTTCTGGAACGACCGGGCGCTGCTCGAATTCGTCGCCAGCCACTATCCGGACTTCCTGCCAACCTTCTGCCGCTATGAACATGGCGTGCTGCGGGCCGATGCGTGCCGCTACCTGCTTCTGCACCATTTCGGCGGCGTCTACGCCGACATCGACTGCGAATGCGTTGCTCCCTTCGATCCGATCATGGACGAGGACCGGATTGTGTTCTGCAAGGAGCCTGAGACGCACGCGCGCGTCCAGGCGGACTTCCGGGGGCTGCCTTACCTTCTGTTCAACGGGACCATGGCAAGCCCGCCGGGACATGCGTACTGGCTGCATTTGATGTCGTTCCTGCCGGGCCTGGTGAATGCCAGGCAGGCAATCGACGCGACGGGACCTTGCGTTCTCACCTCCGCGCAGTTGGGCTATCATGACCAGACGGTCTTCGCAATTCATCCGGCCGAATTGTTCTCGCCCATCGACTCGGACGGCGCTCCGGCCGGCGGCGGCGGCAGGAGCCTGTCCATCCATCACTGGGCCGGGACGTGGTGGACGCGAGAGAAGCCGCCACGATTGCGGCACAGGCTACGCAAGCTGTTCCTCCAGGCCAGGCACCGCTTGACGCGTGGCGACGTCCTCGATGAGGAAGCCGCGCGACGCGGCGTCAGCCAGGCCGCGGTCGCGGCGCCGCCGCCAGCGGGAACCAACCTGGCCATATTCGTCCCGCTGCGCGACGCGGCGCAACACATCGAGCCTTTTCTCTCCGCCGTGCGGCAGCTCGACTATCCAAAGGACAAGATCAGGCTCGTCTTCTGCGAAGGCGACAGCTCTGACGGCAGCTGGGAACGACTGCGGACCGCGGTTGCGGCGATCGGCCAGGACTATCGCGGGGTCGAGCTGCTGCGGAGGCCGCTCGGCACGAAGCTCGATCGAGACCGACGGGCAGACCGCAATCTGCAGCGCGAAAGGCGCGGCGGGATCGCCAAGGTGCGCAACCATCTGATCGACCACGGGTTGAACGAGGACGATGACTGGGCATTGTGGATCGACATCGACGTCTGGCGCTTTCCAAAGGATGTCGTCACCCGTCTGATCGCGGCCGGACATCGCATCGTGGTGCCGCACTGCGTTAAGGTGGCGGGCGGCGACAGTTTCGACCTAAACAGCTTCGTGACGGTGCGGCACAAAAAGGACCACAACTACTTCCGCCACGTGCATGACGGCCTCTATCAGCCTCCCCAACATGCACCGGGACGGCTGCATCTGAGTGATGTCCGCCACCTCGAACGGATTGGCCTCGACGGCGTCGGCGGAACCATGCTCCTGGTCGACGCCGCCCTGCATCGCGGCGGCCTGCGCTTCCCGGAAATCCCCTACCGCGAGCTGATCGAGACGGAGGGTTTCGGCGCCTTGGCCAATGACCTGGGGATCAGGCCGATCGGACTGCCCAAGCTGGAAATCCTGCATGTGCCATGGTGAATGGCCAATCAAGTGATGGATGGTTATGCCGCCCGAAAGCCTTCGTACCTTGCGCCATCATGTGCCAGGCAGAAGCGCTCAGCGATCGCGTGCGGCTCTTCCGCGCCGCAGTCGCGTGCGCAGGAAGGATATGGCTCCGAACGGCAGCGAAGGCCTGCCCGATAACCGGCCGGAGCGTTGTTGCGCGTGCCGGTGCACGAGTTCGGCCAGACGGCGCTGCACCGGCGCCTCCAGTTCGTCCAGCCGGCGCGCCAGCCGGTCCGGCAAGGGCCTCGAGCGCCAGGCGAAATAGGCCTGATAGTCACCCGGCGTCTCGGCAAGATGCCGAAGATAGGCGGCAAGCTCGGCCGGCGTGCGATAGGACGCGGCGTCGATATAGGAGCCCTCCGGCACGAACTCCCCCGCGTTGGGTGCGCCGAGATATACGGGCACCGTGCCGGCGGCGAGAGGATCGAACATCTTCTCGGTGACGTAGTCGGGCGCTATCGAATTCTCCAGCGCCAGGCAGAAGGGGTAGCGGCCTATGGTTTCGAGTTTCGTCTGTCGCCCGAGATCGGGGCCCGTGATCTGACGGTTGGACCGGTAGCGGCCGTAACAATCGACCGCGATATGCCGCGACAGCTCAGTAACGAATGTGTCGCGACCGCTCTTGTTGAAGCCCGACGACTGGAAATGCACCGCCAGCGCGCTCTCGACCCTGGGCGGTATGGGCTCATTTCGCGCGGCATCCCACCAACCCGCTCGCGGCAGATAAGGCGTCCAGACATCCGACGCGGCCTCGTAAGTCATGACAACGTCGAAGTGCCGCATGAAGGACGCGTCGGCCATCGCCGGATAGTTGACGACGCTCTCCATCGACCAGGCGACCCAAAGCTGACCGGGGTATTTGCAGGCGTCGCCGATCTCGCGGGAATTCGGCAGATGGAAGACCACCGCATCGGCTTCGGCAAGCCGCCGCCGATCGTTGGTCCATTCGACCGGAACGGAGCATTGCGACCATTCCACGATATCGACGGGTTTATCGAAGTAGCGCGTCCAGAACAGAATCAGGGGAGTATTTGATGGCATCGGGCCCTTCGGGTCAGGCGACGCGCCGTCTTACGCCATTCCCGGCGATTGCGAAAGAACAGCGCCCCTTGCGGGCTCAGCCGTGCAATTCGCGAGAAATCGCCGGTCCGATCGCGAAGTCGGAAAAGGTCACCTCGAAACCTTCACGCTGCGGCGAGCAGCACATCATGCCGACGTCGACCGTTTTCGAGATCGGGAAATAGGCCAGCCGCACCGGCTTCCAGTGGCCATCGGAAACGTCAAGATACTGGATGCGGATCGCCTCCCCGTGGCGGGTCAGTCGGATCCTGACGCCGTCCCTGCCGGCGGCTATATTGACCAGCGACCAGTCGGACGTGTCGTTGGTGACGACGACGGAGACGTAGGCCAGCCCGTCGGTATATTCGATGCCGGCCTTGATCCAGTGCGTTTCGCTGAGGCGCAGCATCAGCCCCGCCTGATCATAGAGCACCTTATAGTCGCCATTTACGGTGACCTCGGCGCTGAAATCGCCCTCGACCGAACGGTAAAGGAAATGGCCATTGTCGCGCCAGAAGCCGTAGAAGGTCTCGCGCCAGAAGTCGGTGTCCTTGCCCGTTCGAACGGTGAGCGTGCCGTCGCCGGCCATGTGGTGCGGCGGCGGATTGAGCCATGTCATGCCGGCCACGCTCATCGAGCTCCTCCAGGAGGATCAGCCGGCAAATGTATAGGCGGTCTTCACCGTGGTGTAGAACTCCATCGCGTAGCGGCCCTGCTCGCGCGGACCGTAGCTCGAGCCCTTGCGGCCACCGAACGGCACATGGAAGTCGACGCCCGCCGTGGGCAGATTGACCATGACCATGCCGGCTTCGGAATTGCGCTTGAAATGCGTCGCATGCTTGAGGCTGGTCGTGCAGATGCCGGAGGTGAGGCCGAATGGCGTGTCGTTGGCGACGGCCAGCGCCTCGTCATAATCCTTGACGCGGATCACGTTGGCGACCGGACCGAAAATCTCCTCGCGCGAGATGCGCATGGCGTTGGTCGAGCCGACAAACAGCGCCGGCCGCAGATAGAAACCCGGTGTCCTGCGATCGAGCCGCTCGCCACCGAAGGCAAGCGTCGCGCCTTCCCTGACACCGATAGCGATGTAGTCTTCATCCTGCTTCAGCTGGGTTGCGTCGACGACGGGACCGATCTGGGTCTGCGCATCGAGCGCGTCGCCGATGACGAGCTTGTCCAGCCGCTCCTTCATGGCGTCGACAAAACGGTCGTGGATGCCGTCGGTGACGATCAGGCGCGAGGACGCCGTGCAGCGCTGTCCGGTCGAGAAATAGGCGCCGTTGACGGCGCAATCGACGGCGACGGCCAGATCGGCGTCGTCGAGCACGACGAGCGGGTTCTTGCCGCCCATTTCGAGCTGGAACTTGCGCATGTGCTCGACGCTTGCGGCAGCGACGCGCTTGCCCGTGCCGACGGAGCCGGTGAAGGAGATGGCGTTGACGTCGGGGCTGTCTAGCATCGCCTGGCCGACCACCGAGCCCTTGCCCATGACGAGGTTGAGCACGCCCTTGGGCAGGCCGGCGCGATGCAGGATGTCGACGATGGTCCAAGCGCTTTCAGGGACCAACTCGGCCGGCTTGAAGACGATCGTGTTGCCGTAGGTGAGCGCCGGCGCGATCTTCCAGGCGGGAATTGCGATCGGGAAATTCCACGGCGTGATGATGCCGACGACGCCGACGCCTTCACGGGTCATCTCGACGCCGATGCCGGGCCGAACGCTCGGCACCGTCTCGCCCGAGAGGCGCAGCGTCTCGCCGGCGAAGAAGTCGAAGATCTGCGCCGCCCGGATCGTCTCGCCGACGCCCTCGGCCAGCGTCTTGCCTTCCTCGCGCGCCAGCGAGCGGCCGATCTCGTCCTTGCGCGCCATGATCTCGTCGGAGGTCTTCTTGAGCACGGCGTGCCGGGCCAGCGGGCCGGAGCGCGACCAGGCCGGAAAGGCCGCCTTGGCAGCGGCGATGGCCTGCTTTGCCTGTTCCGGCCCGGCCGACGCGTACTCGCCGACGACGTCGTTGGTATTCGACGGGTTGATGTTGCGCGAGCCGGCCTCGCCAAGCCATTCGCCATCGATCAGATTCTTGCGCAGCATGGTCATCTTGTTTCCCTGGGTTTCGGTCACGGCAGCCATCGGCCGCTCAATTGTCGGACAAATGATATAGCCATTGTCCGGCGGGAGGTCTATCCGGTCTTGTAACCTTGGTGCCAACCTCTCGTCAGGTCGAGAATGACCAGAACAGGCAGGCGAGCGTGACCGCGCCGAAGACAACGAATAACAGGCTTCTGAGCAGGACGTTGCGGCGAAGCTCGTTCATGGTCAGGTGTGCCGCCACGATCGCGGCGACGAAGAGGAAACGCCAGTTGAAAAGCGCCCAAAGCACCTCGTGCTGACCAAAAGCCCACCTTGCGAGAAGCGAGCCGACGATGGTCGCGAAGAGCACGATCGTCGTCCAGAAGACCGCATCGGCGGCATGGGTGAGCACGATGCCGGCGGCCCGGATGGGCAGGATCATCATCAGCATCGCGCCGAAGAAATAGACGGCCGCAATCGCCAGGAAGGAGCCGGCGTCGGCGATGCCGTCGAGGCGTTTCACGCCATAGGCGCCATAGGGGTAGCCGTGCCTCGCCACGGCCAATGACAGCGCCATCAGCAAGGCGCTCAAGACGGTTACCAGTGCGAATGTGCCTAGAGCCTTGCTCATGCGATTTCCTGTCGAGACGAATCAACAGGAGTCTAGCAGAGCTGGAGCTCGCCATTCACCGCACGATATTCTCGAGGACGGGGTCGCCTTCGGCGCCCCGACGTCTCGGCACGCCATCGGCCGCGACCCCGCGTCGTGCGTGCGGACAGTAATCGTGGGTCTTCAAGGCCTCTGCGAAGCCGAGACAAGCTCGGCCTTGCGCCGGGCCGTTTCCAGGCCGAGCGCAATGAAGCGGCGTGCGTGGCGCGCAAGTTCCTTATTGTCGGTCCACAGATTGCGCCAGATGGCGGTCTTCTTCGACAGGTTCTCGTCCACAATCTCCGAGGAGAAAGATTCGAAGCTGAGGTCGTCGTCATAACCGATGGCGGTCAGCGCATCGAAGATGGCCGCGAAGTCTATGCTGCCGGTGCCGAGGAAGCCGCGATGGCTCTCGCCGATATGGACATAGCCGATCTTCTTGGCGGCATGGCGGATGGCCAGAGCGACATCGGCCTCCTCGATATTCATATGGAAGGTGTCGAGGTGCAGGAAGATGTTGTCGGATCCCGTGTCCTCGATGAAGGCCAGTCCCTGCGCGGCCGTGTTGAGCAGATTGCTCTCGAAGCGGTTTACGATTTCGAGGTTGAGCGTGACGCCGGCGGCCTTGGCGGTCTCGGCGACCCTGGCCAGGGTCGCCGCGCTGCGGTTCCACTGGTCGCGCGAGGGAGGCTCGGTCTGCACCCCGTGGCTGCTCGAGAGGATGCCGCCGACCTTGCGGCCGCCGAGGTCGCGGGTGAGTGCCACTGTCCTGTTCAGGATTTCGACCCCATTTGCGGCGACCGCCTTGTCGGGGCTGGAGATATCGCCGTCTTCCGGCAGGCCGATACTGATCGCAACGCCAAGATCGTGATCCGCGATGCTCTTGGCCAGCCTGCTTATATCGACATCGGCGGGATCGAGATAGGAGAACTCGATCAGGTCGAAACCGGCTTCCCTGGTGTTGGCCAACGTGCGTTCGAGATCCGCCTGCGCCGAGCTCGCAGACCAGACGAAAGAGTGAATTCCAATGCGCGACATGATCGTCTCCGTCCGATGAAAGAAGCGCGACCGGAACGATCCGGCCGCGCCAGCCTTGGGAGCAGGCTTTTTAGCGGGCCGCCGTCCAGCCCTTGTAGTCCTTCAGGTTCTCGGCGGTGATCAGTTTCGGATCGAGCAGCACGGTCGCCTCGGCCGGCTTCTTGCCGGCGAGCACATCTGCCGCCATCGTCAGCGACTGGCCCGCCATGACATAGGAATCCTGCGAGGCCGAAGCCTTGATCAGCGAGGTGCCGGAGGCGAACTCCTTCTCGATGTCGGGGGCGCCGTCGACCGCGGTGATGATGAATTCCGAACGGTTGAGCTGCTTGGCGGCGAGCTGCGCGCCGATCGCCGTCGGATCGTTGATGGCGAACACCGCGTCGATCTTTTCGAAGCGGGTGAGCAGCGACTGGAACACTTTGAGGCCGCCGTCGCGCGAGCCCTCGGCGTTCTGGTCGTCGGACAGTATCTTGATGTCCGAATGCTGCGAGAGAACGTTCTTACAGCCCTTGACGCGTTCCAGGATTGAAGACGAAGCCGGGCCGTTGAGGATGACGTAGTTGCCCTTGCCGCCGGTGTGGTCGACCAGATACTGGCAAGCTTCCTCGCCGGCCTTGACGTTGTTGGTCATCACGGTGACATCGGCGCCCGGCGCCGAGACGTCGAAGGCGGCGACGACGATGCCAGCCGCCTGCGCCTTCTTGACCGCGGGCGCGATCGCCTTGGCATCGACGGCGTTGAGCATGATGACATCCACGCCGGCGGCGATGAAGGAGTCGATCTGCGAGACCTGCTTGTTGAGGTCGTAGTCGGCAGAGACTGACGTCACCTCGACCTTGGGATTGATTTTCTTGGCCGCATCCTCGATGCCCTTGATGGTGGCGACGAAGAAGGGGTTGCCGAGCAGGCCGACCGAGATACCGACCTTGTTGAGGTCCTTGGCCGATGCCGGCCCGATGGCGAGGGCCGCGAGGGCTGCGCCGCAGAGAAGTTTGGCGATGGTCTTCATTTACTTGCTTCCTCCGATTGCCCCGCGCCTCTCACGGTGCGTTACACACAATCCGGCCCTCCGGGGCCGGCGACCGAGGTCAATCACGTTCTTGCTCCGGCCTGCAGCCGGTAACGGTCGAGGGCAACCGCCACGATGATGACCAATCCCTTGATGATGTACTGCCAGATGTCAGAGACACCGGCCAAAATGAGCCCATTGGAGAGCACCGCGATGATAAGGCCGCCGATCAGTGTGCCCCAGATGGAGCCGACGCCGCCGACGAAGCTGGTGCCGCCGAGAATGACGGCGGCGATGGCATCGAGTTCGTAGGACTGGCCAAGCTGCAGGCCGTTGGCGGCGTAAAGCCTGGCCGCCGACATGACGCCGCCGAGGCCGGCGAGCAGGCCGGACACGCCATAGACGAAGAGCAACACCAGCGGCACCTTGATGCCCGTCAGGCGCGCCGCCTCGGAATTGCCGCCCACGGCATAGATCCAGGTGCCGAGCACCGTGCGCTTGAGCACCAGCCAGGACAGCACCACCACCGTCAGCGCGATGATGACCAGCCAGGGAATACCTAACAGCGAGCCGTTGCCGATAAAATCGAACGGCAGGTCGGAATTGAAGACCGTGGTGTCTGCGCCAAGCAAACGGGCGACGCCGCGCACGGCGGTCAGCGAGCCGAGCGTGACGATGAACGGCGGCAGCTTGACATATGCGACAAGCAGCCCGTTGATGACGCCGAAGCCGAGGCCGAGCAAAATGGCCGCGGGAATGCCGAGCATGCCCCAGTCCGGCACCAGCGACACCAGCACCGCGACCATCGCCGAGGCGGCAAGGATCGAGCCGACGGATAGGTCGATGCCCCCGGTGAGGATGACGAAGGTCATCCCCGCGGCCAGTACGATGTTGATCGACGACTGCTGACTGACGATGAGCAGGTTGGTGCCGGTAAGAAAGCGCGGATTGATGAACTGGAAACCAACGGCAAGCAGGACCAGGACCGGCAGCATGCCAAGCGCGGCGAAGGCGGTGCGCAGCCGGCGGCTCCTGACCGCTGACTGATCCGCCGCTTTCGTCGTTGTTACACTGTCGGTCATCTGGTCGGTCCTTTCTGGGCCGCTCCCGTCGCAAGTTCCATGATCTCTTCCTGACGCAGCGGACTGCCTTGCGCCGCCGAAACCTCGCCGGCGATGGCACCGTCTCGCATCACCAGCACGCGATCGGCCACCCCGATCACTTCAGGCAGCTCGCTGGAGATCATCAGGATGGCGATGCCCCTGCCGGCGAGACTGTCGATCAGTCGGTAGATTTCGGACTTGGCGCCAACGTCGACGCCACGCGTCGGCTCATCGAGGATGACGACCTTAGGCTCGGTCTCGAGCAAGCGGGCAAGCAGCACCTTCTGCTGATTGCCGCCCGACAGCGAGCCGGCATTGGCCTGCGCCGAGCGCGTCCGGATCGAGAGATCCGCGATTGCCTTGGCGGCGCGCCGCTCGGCACTGGCGAAGTCGCGAAAACCGCCGGCGCGTGCATCCTTGGCTAGCACGCCCATATTGATGTTGTCCGAGATCGACATGTCGAGGAACAGGCCGAGCTCCTTGCGGTCCTCGGTGAGGTAGGCGATGCCGGCCTCCAGCGCCTCGCGCGGCGAAGCAATGGCAAGGGGCTTGCCGTCGAGCTTCAGCTCGCCCGCGGTGCGGCGGTCGGCGCCAAAGATAAGCCTGGCCAGCTCGGTGCGGCCGGAACCGACCAGCCCTGCCAACGCCAGCACCTCGCCGTGGTAAAGATCGAACGAGCAATCTTTCAGCAGCCGGCCGTCCGACATGCCGCGCACCGACAGCGCTACACGGCGCTGGCTGTCGGGGGGCCGATGATCCTTCTTGTAGAATGCCGACAGATCGCGGCCGACCATCATCGAGACCAGGCGCGAGGCGTTGAGATCGGCGCGTTCCAGCGTGCCGACATAGCCGCTGTCGCGCAGCACGCTGACGCGGTCGGCGAGCTGGTAGACTTCTTCCATGCGATGGCTGATGTAGATGATGGCGATGCCCTGCGCCTTCAGCGTCGCGATCACCTCGAACAGTCTTTCGGTCTCGCGGGAGGTCAGCGAGGTGGTGGGCTCGTCCATGACGATTATGCGGGCGCTGGTCGATAGCGCGCGGGCGATCTCGACCAGCTGGCGCTCGCCAAGCGACAGGCTGGAAACCAGGGCGCGGGCCGAAAAGGAGACGCCGAGCCGCTCGATGATTTCCTTGGCGCGGCGGTTGCACTGCTCGCGGTCGACGATGCCGAACCCGCGCGGCTCGTTGCCAAGGAAGATGTTCTGCGCCACGGTCAGGTTCGGCGCCAGCGAAAGCTCCTGGTAGATGACGGCGATGCCCTGGGCACGGGCCTTGATCGGGTCGCCGGTTGCAACCGGCGCGCCGTCGATCAGGATCTCGCCGCCGGCATCCGGCCGATAGGCGCCGGACAGCACTTTCATGAGCGTCGACTTGCCGGCGCCGTTCTCTCCCATCAGCGCATGCAGTTCGCCGGCATTGACGGTGAGCGATACGTCCTGCAAGGCGCGGACGGGACCAAAGGTCTTGGAGATGTGGCGCATCTCCAGCACCGGCCTTTGCGGCGCCTCCACGCGAGCGGCGGCGCTCATTGCGCACCTCCTGCCGCCGCGCCGGCGAAACCATCTTGGGCAACGAAGTCGCGCCAGGCGTCACGATAGCGGCCCAGACCTTTGAAGTCCGCGGCGCGTACCGGATTCCGGAGTCTCGGCGGCGAACTCGCGGCCGACACTTTCGAAGGCAAGCGCGGCGGCGCCCGTGGCGCTGCCTTCCAGCGTGGCCCCCTGCAGGAAGGATTGTCCCGGCCGCAGAGCGGCCAAGAGGGAGGCGAGCAGCCCGCCGGCGTTCAGCCCACCATCGACGATGACGGTGTTGCTTGAGCGGATCAGATCGAGCGACAGATCGCTCATCAATGCCACATAAAGCAACGCCACCGCCGCGCGTTGTTCGGCATCGGAAACGGGCCCGAGGATTTCGCCGGTCCGCCCCGGCAGCGGTCCGCCCGGGGCAAAGTTCGGCAGGGCCATGATGCCGGCGTCGATCGCTCGCTGTATCGCGGCTGGGGCGATCGCGCCTTGCCAATTGCCGCTGATCACGGCGAATTCGCGCCCGCCCATGAAGCGGATCGTGGGCACCGGGCCGCCATCGACGTCGACATTGGCCAGCATGTCACGCTCGCGGTCGAGCGCTTCGAGCGGACAGTCCGGGTTGAGCACGATCACCCAAGTGCCCGTCGACACCACGGTGAGCGGCCCGAGGTTCTGCCGGCGATAGGCATGGAGCGCGGCGTTGCTGTCATGGACGCCATTATGGATGGCGACCGGCCTGCCGGCCCCACCGAAGCGCCGCTCACCGATGACCGCTCCGGCGCGCGCGAAGGCTGGCATGCGGCCACGCCAGCCTTCGGCATCGACCAGCGAGGAGAAGTCGCGCTTGCGCGGCGCCCAGAGATGCGAATGGCAGCCGAGATAGGACACTTCCGAAACGGCGCGACCACCGAAGCGCCAGCTCCAGTATTGCGGATAGCCGAGGATAGCCTGCGCCGATGAGAAGGCGCCGGGCTCCACCTCCTGCAGCCACAGCATATGGCGGCCATAGTTGAAGCCGAGCGGCAGGCGCGGCGAGAAGGTCTCGGCGAAATCGGGGATGCGGCGATCGATCCGCGCGGCGACATCGGCCGGCGGCTCCTGCTCATAGTCGAGGATCGGATGCGTCAGCGCCGTGTCGCCGACCAGCGCGAAGGTGCAGCCGTGGCCCGACACCATCAGGCCTTCGACGCCGTGCACATCGGCGGCCTCGTTGACGGCGTACAGCGCCCAGTCATGCAGCGCCGTTTCGTCAAGCACGCTGAGACCGCCCTTGCGTATCCAGTCGGGTTTCGTGCGCCGCTCGTCGACGATGCGCCCGTCCTGGCCGAAGACGAACAGCTTCGAGTTGGTCTTGCCGAAATCGAGCACCGCCACCTTCACTGGACGGCTCCCGAAGACGAGGCGATACGCACGGCGACACCGGCATCTTCCAGCATGCGCGCATCGGCGTCGGACAGGCCGTCATCGGTCACCAGCGTGCCGATGCGCGACAGCGGCAGCGCAACGTTGCGCGCGTGGATCGACAGCTTGCGGCTGTCGGCCAGCACTACGATCTGGTCCGCGCAGAGGCTGAGATCGATGATCGAGCGCACCAGCAGCGGATGCGATTCCAGCACGCCTTCATGGCCGAGCCCCTGCGCGCCCAGAAAGAACTTCGAGGCGTAGAAAGGCACGGACTGGGTGAGCGAATGGATGATGCCGGGCTCGCGGTGCAGATCGCCGCCGGCGATGGTCAGGCTGCAATGGCCATGATCGCTGAGGTAGGCAGCGAGCGGCATGGAATTCGTAAAAAGGCGGATGTTGCGGTCGGCGAGCTTGACGCCGAGGTGGAAGCAGGTCGATCCGCCATGGATGATGACCGCATCGCCGTCCCGCACCATGGTGGCGGCCACGGCGGCGATCTGCCGCTTGGCATCGACCGCCAGATCGCGATTTTCGTCGTAGGGCCTCGCATAGGCGATACCGGCATGCGAGGCGCCGTCGAGCGCGGAAATGCCGCCATAGACTTTCCTTGCTTCGCCGGCCTCGTCGATCTTGTCGATGTCGCGCCTGACCGTCGCCGCCGAGACGCCGAGCCGCTGCTGCAGTTCGCGCACCGAGGCGAACGGGCGGTCCCGCAACAGTTCGACGATCTGACGCTGGCGGCCGGAGTCGCTCAACTTTTCCTCCCGATAATGCCATTTTGCACGGCAATTGGTGCAACTTACTCAACATCGGCCAGATTGCAAGTCGGTTTTGATGATAGTAGATCACTGTTGACGTAGATCGCTCGCATCTGCGATATCAGCGCCAATCGCTCTTCCGCGGTGGGAGATCATGCGAGATCGGCCAAGCCGTTGGAGGAAGATCGCCATGGCGACCAAAGTTGATACGCAGGAACTGTCTGCCTTGCGGACGCTTTCGGCCGCCACCGGGGCCGATCCGCATATGACCCAGGCAGCCGGTGGCAACACATCGCTGAAGGACGGCGAAACGCTGTGGATCAAGGCCTCCGGCACGTGGCTGAAGGACGCGCTGGTCGACGACATCATGGTGCCGGTGGCTATGGTGCCGCTCCTCCAGGCGGTCGAACGGCGCGATCCGGGCGCCGACAAGCCGCAGGCCTTTGCCATCGATGCGCTCAATCCGCGCGGCTTACGCCCATCGATCGAGACCACCGTGCATGCGCTGATGCCGCAACGCGTGGTGCTGCATGTCCACTGCGTCGACACGATCTCCCTTGCCGTCCAGGCCAATTGCGAGACCGAGGCCGGGCGGCGCCTCCAGGGCATCGCGTGGGCTTATGTCCCCTACCGCCGGCCGGGCCTGCCGCTTGCCCAGGGCATTGCCGAGCGCCTCCGGCCGGGGGTGGACGTGCTGATCCTGGGCAATCACGGACTGGTCGTCGCGGCGGAGACCGTGGCGGAGGCGGAGCGTCTGTTGCATCGGGTGAGATCGCTGCTGGCGCGCCCGGCGCGGCAGACGGCAAACCCGGATGTCGCGGCGCTCGAGGCACTTAGCAGCGGCAGCGGCTATCGATTGCCGGCGGATATCGAAGCACATGCGGTAGCGCTTGACCCGGACAGTCGCCGTATCGCAGAGGGCGGCAGCCTCTACCCGGATCATGTCATTTTCCTCGGCCGAGGCTCCGTGGTGGCAAGGCCCGGCGAACAGGTTGCCGACGTCGCCAACCGGTTGGGCACGAACCCGGTCGCGATCCTCTTTCCTGGCGTCGGCGTGCTGATGCGGGGTGATGCCGGTTCCGGCGCCGACGCGATGCAGCGATGCCTCGCCGATGTGACCGCGCGGATCGACATCGCGGCGCGCCTGAACTATCTCACCGCCGTCGAGAATGACGAGCTGATCAACTGGGATGCCGAGCAGTATCGCCAGAAACTGAACGCCGCAGGTTAGGTGCATGACGCCACTGGCAGTAGGCATCGACATCGGCACTTCCGGGTCACGCGCCGTTGCGATGCGTGCTGACTTTTCCATCATCGCGAGCACTGCCGCTCCGCTCGAGCGCTTCGGCATGAACAGCCGCGACCCTGCCGTGTGGTGGGCGGCGGTCGAAGCCACGCTGGATGAGCTGCTCTCGCAGATCGACCGCGACGCGGTGCGGGCGATCGCCGTGGATGGAACCTCGGGGACTGTGCTGCCCGTGGATGGCGCCGGGCGGCCGCTGGCCGAGCCGCTGATGTACAACGACAAAGTTGCAGAAGAGCCGATCCTCGCCGCGATCGCCGACATGGCCCCAGACGCTAGCGCCGCGCATGGGGCGACGTCTGGCCTTGCGAAGGCGCTGTGGTTCCAGCGCCTGCCAGGCATCCATGCCGTGCTACACCAGGCCGACTGGATCGCCGGCCAACTTTCCGGCCGTTTCGACGTCAGCGACGAGAACAACAGCCTGAAGACCGGCTACGATGCCGAGGCGCGCCGCTGGCCGGAGTGGATCGCGGCGACAGGCATGTGCATGGAGATTCTGCCGTCCGTCGTTCGGCCGGGCAATGTTATCGGCGGGCTCACAGCGGCCGCCGCCGACCAGTTCGGGCTTGGACGCAACGTCGCGGTGATTGCCGGTACCACGGATGGCTGCGCCTCCTTCCTGGCGACGGGTGCGGCAACCACAGGCGAGGGCGTCACCGCGCTCGGATCGTCGCTCACCATCAAGATCCTGTCCGACGGGCCGATCTTTGCGCCGCGCTACGGCATCTACAGCCACCGGCTCGGCGATATGTGGCTGGCGGGCGGCGCGTCGAATACCGGCGGCAAGGTCCTTGCCCAGCACTTTTCGTTGGCGCGCATAATCGAGCTCAGCGCGGCGATCGATCCCGCAACAGAGACCGGCCTCGGCTATTATCCGCTCGGCTCACCCGGGGAGCGCTTTCCTATTGCCGATCCGGCATTGCAGCCGCGGCTCATGCCCCGGCCAGATTCCGATGCCGACTATCTGAAGGCGATGTTGGAAGGCATCGCTGCGATCGAGGCACTCGGCTACCGGCGGCTTGCCGAGCTTGGCGCGCCCCGGTTGACATCCGTCAGGAGCGTCGGCGGCGGCGCCGCCAATCCCGCCTGGACCGCGATCCGGCAGCGTAAGCTTGGCGTCGCCTTCTTAGCCGCGCTTTCAGACCAGGCAGCGGCGGGCACGGCGCGGCTGGCGCTGATGGGCGCGAAGGAGGCGGGGCTGCTGTGAGGACGAAGGACCCAGAGCATCTCGACGGCGTCGCGGCGCTCGCCAAGCATTACAGCGTGTTCCTGCTCGATCAGTTCGGCGTGCTGCATGACGGGCAGCGACCCTATCCGGGCGCGGTCGAAGCGCTGTCGGCGCTGAAGCGGGCCGGCACGACGGTGGCGCTGATCTCGAACTCCGGCAAGCGGGCGGAACCAAACGAACGGCGCCTGCTGAAGCTCGGCTTCGAGGCAGGAAGCTGGGACCATTTCGTCTCCTCCGGCGAGGTGGCCTGGCGTAGCTTCCACAACATGGCGGGCTCGGGCGCGCTGCGGGCGGGAACGAGATGCCTGCTGATCAGCCGTGATGGCGACCATTCGGCGATCGAGGGCCTGTCCCTCGTTCCAACCGGGCGCGGCGATGACGCCGAACTGGTGCTGATCACCGCCAGCGAGGGCGACCGCTACGACCTTGATCACTACCGTAGGCTTCTCGGCCCGGCGGCGGAACGGCAAGTGCCGTGCTTCTGCACCAACCCGGATCGGGTCATGCTGACCGCGGTCGGACCACGCTTCGGGGCCGGCGAGATTGCCGATCTTTATGAACAACTCGGCGGCAGCGTCACGCGTATCGGCAAGCCCTATCCGGCGATCTACGAAGCGGCGCTGGAGCTTGCAGGAAATCCGGCGCTCGACGACGTGATCTCTGTCGGCGACAGCGTCGAGCACGATATCGCTGGCGGAAAGGCCGCCGGCGTGGCGACAGCACTGGTTCTGTCCGGGATATTGGCCGACAGCGGCGACCTTGCCGGACTTTTCGACAAGCTCGATGCGCGTCCGGACTACACCCTGGACGCCTTTCGCTGGCGTTGATCCGCTGATTCAGTCGATCCGGCTTCCGCTCGCCGGGTCGAACAGATGCAGCGCCGCAGGATCAGCGGCAAGGCGGATCGTGTCGCCCGGCTTTACGTCGCTGCGACCCATGACGAAGACGCAGATCTGCTGGTTGGCCAGCCGGACATAGAACTGCGTCGACAGGCCGAGCGGCTCGACCACCTCGACCTCGGCCTTCAGCGCGCCATCGTCGACCAGCTTGATGTGCTCGGGCCGCAGGCCAATGGTCAGAGGGTCGCCGTCCTCAAGTGGTAGGCCATCCGGTAATCGCAGCTTCTGGCCGTCGGCAAGCACGGCATCGACCTTACCAGCCTTGGCAACATTAGCCGGCAAAAAATTCATGCCGGGTGAGCCGATGAAACCGGCGACGAAGATGTTGGCCGGACGGTCGTAAAGTTCCAGCGGACGGCCGACCTGCTGCACATAACCGTCATGCATGACGACGATGCGGTCTGCCATGGTCATGGCCTCGACCTGGTCGTGGGTGACATAGACCGACGTCGTCTTGAGTTGCTGGTGAAGCGCCTTGATCTCGGCCCGCATATGCACGCGCAATTTGGCGTCGAGATTGCTGAGCGGCTCATCGAACAGGAAGACTTTCGGATCGCGCACGATGGCGCGGCCCATGGCCACGCGCTGACGCTGGCCGCCGGAAAGCTGGCGCGGCAGCCGGCCGAGGAAGCTGTCGAGGCCGAGCCGCTTGGCGGCAGCACCCACGCGGCCGTCGATAGTCGTCTTCTCGGCCTTCTTCAGCATCAGGCTGAAGCCCATGTTGGAGGAGACATCCATATGCGGATAGAGCGCGTAGGACTGGAACACCATGGCGATGTCGCGATCCTTGGGCGCGACGTCGTTGACGAGGCGCTCGCCGATATGGATCTCGCCGCCGGTGACCTCCTCGAGGCCGGCGATCATGCGCAGCAGCGTGGACTTGCCGCAGCCGGACGGGCCGACGAGGACGACGAACTCGCCATCGGCGATCTCGAGATCGACGCCGTGCAGGATGCGCAGCGCGCCATAGTCCTTCTCGACGTTTTGCAGCGTGACGGAAGCCATCTTTTATCCTTTGACCGCGCCGGCGGTGAGGCCGGTGACGAGATAGCGTTGCAGGAAGGCGAAGAAGACGCAGACCGGGATCAGCGCCAGGATGGAGGCCGCCATCATCTGTCCCCAGTCGACGGCGAATTTGCCGATGAAGGTGAGCAGGCCGACGGCAAAGGTCTTCTGCTCGTCGCTGGAGATCAGCATCAGCGCGAACAGAAGCTCGCTCCAGGCGGCGGTGAAGACGAAGCCGAGCGTCGCGCCCATGCCGGGCATGGTCAGCGGCACGATCACCTTGCGCATCGCCTGGGCGCGGGTGCAGCCGTCGATCATCGCCGCCTCCTCCAGATCCTTCGGTATGCCGTCGAAGAATGACTGCATGAGGAAGGTGGCGAAGGCGGTGTTGAAGGCGGTGTAGATGATGATCAGGCCGATCAGGCTGTTAGTCAGGCCGAGATCGCCCATGATGCGGTAGATCGGCGGGATGACCATGACCAACGGGAAGGTCTGGGTGAGCAGCAACAGGATCGCCAGCGTCGCCTTGCCGCGGAAGGTGAAGCGCGACATGGCGTAGCCGGCGAGCGTGGCGATGATCGTCACCAGGGCCGCCGTAGACACCGAGACGATGACGCTGTTGAGGAAATAGCGCGGAAAGTCGGACGCTTCGAGTACGATGGTAAAGTTCTTGAGCGTCGTCTGCGAGGGCCAGAAGGTGATGCCTTCGGAATAGAGCAGGCGCTCCGGTGTCACCGAGATCTTCAGCGTCCAGAAGATCGGGAACAGCGCGAAGATCACATAAGCGGCTATTGCCGCGTAGAGGCCGACGCCGCCGAAAATGCGCGAGGAAGTGGAGCGACCGGCGATCATCAGACGTGCCTCACAAGCATGCGGCGGATGGCGATCAGCCCGATGGCGTAGGCAATGAGCAGAACCAGAAGCAACACCGCCACCGCCGAGGCGTAGCCCTTGTCCAGCGACTTGAAGGCGCTGACATAGATGTAGACCGGCACCGTGCTGGTCGAGCCGGCCGGCCCGCCCTCGGTCATGACGAAGATCAGGTCGGCGAAGGTGGCGATCCAGATGGTGCGCAGCATGACGGTGATGACGATGGTCGGCGCCAGGAAGGGCAGCGTCACCTTGGTGAAACGCTGCCAGGGCGAGGCGCCATCTATTGCCGCCGCCTCATGCAATTCGGAGGGGATCGACTTCAGCGCCGCAAGCAGCGTGATGGCGAAGAAGGGGATGCCGAACCAGATGTTGGCGATGATCGGTCCCCACATGGCGGTGGCGGGGTCGGAGAGCACATTGGTCGGCTCCGCCTTCAAACCGAGCGCGAAAAGCCAGTGCGGCAGCGGCCCGATGATCGGATTGAACAGCCAGGCCCAGGTGAGGCCCGAAAGGAAGGACGGCACCGCCCAGGGCAGGAAGACCACCGCCTGAACGACCTTGCGACCGTAGAAGGGCTTGTCGAGCAGCAGCGCCAGACCCAGGCCCAGAAAGAACTGGAAGAACAGGCTGGCGGCAGTCCACCACAGTGTGTTGATCAGCGCCTGGCCGAGCACCTGATCAGAAAGCATCGCCTGGTACTGAGCAAGGCCGACATATTGCGACTTGAAGGCCGAGAACTTGCGAAAGGAGTAGCTGATGCCGATGATCAGCGGCACCAGCAGCACCAGTACCAGCAGGACGATGGCTGGCGAAAGATAGAGCCACGGCTCGATCACGGCCTTTGTCAGCCGCTTCTTGCGCGGCCGGGCGGCGGATCGGATTTCGGACACTGCGTAGGTCATAGATCTGGCTCTACGGTGATAGGTGGATGCTGGCCCAGGCGACAGCTTCCTTCTCCCCGCTCACGGGGGAGAAGATGCCGGTTCACCATGCGTAGCGGCGACACAGCTGCCGCGAAGGACGGCAGGCCGATGAGGGGCGGCGCGAACTCACGAAAATATGGCGCGGCCCCTCATCCGTCCACTTCGTGACACCTTCTCCCCGTGAAACGGGGAGAAGGAAAAGCCTGCGCCTCACTTCTTGTTCTTGGCCAGCCAGTCCTGCTGTTCCTTGGTCAGGAACTTGGCCCATTCGTCGGCCACTTCCTTGGCCGGCTTCTGGCCGAGCAGGACTTCCTGGAAGTTCTTGATCGCCACCTGGTCGACGAAGTTGCCGAGGTTCTCCAGATGCGTCGGCGGCGTCACCATCTCATATTTGGAGCTGTCGCTGAGCTCGGTGAACCAGCCCTTGAACTGCTCTGTCTTGAAATGCGCGTCCTGGTCGGCGCCGTTGTGGATCGGGATGACGCCGACTTCCTTGGCCCATTCCAGATTGTCCTTGGGCGAAAGCAGCGTCGCCATCAGCTTCCAGGTCTCGTCCTTGTGCTGCGAGTTGGCGAACATCGCCCAGCCGGCATAGCCAAGCGTCGGGTAGGACTTTCCGCTGGGCCCCACGGGAAGCGGCGCGACGGCGAAGTCGTCGGGGCTCATCTTGTCGGCGATGCCGAGCAGCGCGTCGGGATCCTGGTTGAGCATGGCGCAGGTGCCGGAATAGAAGCCGGTGACCGTCTCGTTGAAGCCCCAGCTCACGGCGTCCTTCGGCGCCAGGCCGTTCTTGTACATGTCGGCCAGCATCTGCAGGCCCTTGACCGAGCCCTCGTCGTTGATGGTCGAGACACCGTCGTCGGTGAAATAGCCGCCCTTGCCGTCGGCGATGTTCATGAACATGTGCATGCCGTTGAAGGCGCCCGGGCCGCCGCGCAGACAGTAGCCGTATTTGCCGGGGATGGCCGAGATCTTCTTGGAGAATTCGACGAACTCGTCGAGCGTCGCCGGCGGACGGTCGAGGCCGGCTTCCTTGAACAGCTTCTTGTTCCAGAACAGCGCGTTCACATAGTAGCCGTAGGGGATCATGAACTGCGTGTTGTTGACGGTCGAGCCGAATTGCTTGGCGCGGTCACCGAGCGTCTTGGCGTCAGGCCACTTGGCCATATAGGGGCCGAGGTCCTCGAGCTGGCCGTTGTTGGCGTAGAGGCCCATCCAGCGCTCCGGCATCTCGACCACATCAGGCGTGTCGCCGGCCTGCACCATGGTCAGGAACTTCTCGAAGGCCTGGCCCCAGGGCAGCGACACGACCTCCACCTTGATGCCGGGATTGGCGCTCTCGAATTCGGCGATCTGCTTCTTCAGGAACTCGGTGCGAGGCGGGCTGGTGATCACCTCGACCAGCTTGATGGTGGTGTCGGCGAGAGCGCCGCTGGCGGAGATTGCCAGGCCGGCGACGGCGGCAAGCATGAAGGTCAGTCTTTTCATGTTCAGGACTCCCATTTTGAACACTCGTTATTTTTTTGACTTGTCGAAGGCCTGGGCGATGTCGGCCCAGAGGTCTTCGACATTTTCCAATCCGACATTGAAGCGGATGGTTCGGGGGCTGACGCCGAAGCGCGCCATCGAATTGATGCCCGGCGTCTGCTCGAGCGAGGCCTTGGCCGGCACGACCAGGCTTTCATGGCCGCCCCAGCTGACGCCGATGCGGAAGAATTTCAGCGCATCGACGAAGGCAGGGATGTCGACATCCTCGGTGACCTCGAAAGAGAACAGCCCGGCATAGCCGGCTAATGTCTTCTTGCCAGGATGGTTGGAATAGGCGGGATGGTTGACCCGCTCGACCTTGCCATGCGCCTTCAACCGCTCGGCGATGGTGAGCCCGCTTTTCATGTGATGTGGCAGGCGCAACGGCAATGTGCGCAGGCCGCGCAACAACAGCCAGCCTTCGAAGGGCGAGAGCTTGCCGCCGAGCGAGGAATAGGTCTGCTCGTTGATGTGCTTGATGTGGGCGGCCGAACCCGCCACCACGCCGGCGACGGTATCGCTGTGGCCGCTCAGATATTTCGAGGCCGAATGCAGCACCAGGTCGACGCCATGCGAGATCGGCTTCTGGAAGACGGGCGTCGCCCAGGAATTGTCGATGGTGGTAACGATGCCCTGCTCCTTCGCTAGCCGCGTCAGATGTTCAAGGTCCTGCAGCTCGAACATCATGGAGGTCGGGCTTTCCAGATAGAGCAGCCTGGCGCCGGGCAGAGCCGCGGCAACCGCATCTGGATCGGAGCCGTCGACATAGTCGACCTTGATATGAAGGCGCGGGAACAGTCGCTCGAAAAGCCGGTAGGCATCGCCATAGCAGTTGCGGACGGCAACCATGCGCTCGCCGGCGCCGACGAAGGCGAGCACCGTGGCGCTGATCGCCGCCATGCCGCTGGAGAAGCCGCGTGCGGCTTCGGCGCCCTCGAGCGCCGCCACGCGCGCCTCGAACTCCATCACCGTCGGGTTGTCGCCGCGCGAATAGATCGGCTGCTTCCTCCTGCCGGCAAAGGTGTCGGCCATGTCGGCGTAGTTGGCGAAGGTGAAGAGCGAAGTCTGGTAGATCGGTGGCACCACGGAGCCGCCTGGGAAGGGATCGTCATGCGCCAGAAGGGTCGCCGCCTCGCGGAGATAGTCACTGGCCAGGGAGGCTTGATCGAAGGTGTTGGGCTGCTCGTTCATCTGCGGTCCGAAAGTTTGAGGTTTGCAGCACCGCGCTTCAGATCGTCCTCGACGGTGGCGATGAGCTTCAGCGCCTCGGCGCGAGCCCCTTCGGGGTCACGCGCGGCAATGCAATTGAAGATGGTGCGGTGATAGGGGAAGCTGGCATGGCCAAAATCGCGCACGCCGAGCGGATGTTCCCAGAAGCGGTGGAACATCTCGTACATGGCGGCGATGATCTGCTCGAACAGCGGGTTGCCGGACGCGCGGAAGATCGCCTGGTGGAATTCCCAATCCTCTTCCGAGGACATGCCGGCGCGGGTCTGGAAGGCCTCCTCCATGACGTCGAGCTTACGCTCGATCTCGGCGAGCTCAGCCTTGCCGGCACGGATGGCGCAGAGCGCGGCGGCCTCCGCCTCCAGCGCTCGGCGTATCTCCAGCGTGGCCATCAGGCCGGCGAAATCATTGCCGCCGGCAAGCGTAAGCGGCATGTGCAGCATGTCGGGCGAGACGGCGGCCTTGAGATAGGTGCCTGAACCCTGCCGCCGCTCGACGAGGCCGAGCCCCTCCCAGCGCGTCAGCGCCTCGCGCACCGTATTGCGGCTGACCTTGAGCCGTTCGGCCAGGATGCGCTCGGTCGGCAGCTTTTCGCCCGGACCCAAGCCCTCCTGCCGCACGAACCCGGCCAACGCCTTCAGCACCGCGTCATCGCGGGCCGTGGTCTGAATGGGGGGCAGGAGATCGGTCACGCCGGGTGAGCCTAAAGTGGTTCAATGGTCCAACCAATTTCTGCACAGAGCGGGAGACGTGTCAACCGTGAATCGAGGCCGGGTCGTATGGCGCAATGTTCGCCATCAGCGGCTTTGTCGCTTCAGGCCCGGATGCTTGTCGGCAGGGCGGACCCGCGCTCCTCGCGCCAGCGAGCAAACATTTCCTCGCGAACCCGCCTCGAACCCGAAAGCCGTTCTTTTGCCTCCGCCAACACGGCGGGCGAAGCCTCGGCGGGCGTGCCGGATCGGAAGGGAGGAGCCGGGGCATATTCGAGCGACAGCTGCACGATCTCTGCTTCGGCAGGGCTGAGCAGCCTTGCAACCAGCGCCAGCCCGAAATCGATCCCTGCGGTGACACCTCCGGCGGTGATCAGCTTGCCGTCCTCGACGATCCGCGCGTCGACCGGGATCGCGCCGAACTCCTCGAGGAAATCATGGGCATACCAATGGGTGGTGGCTCGCTTGCCCTTGAGCAGCCCCGCCGCGCCGAGCACCAGGGCGCCGCTGCACACCGAAGTGATATAGCGCGCCTGCGCAGCGCGCTCCGAGACGAACTCGAGCACCGCCCCGTCCTCGAGCAGCGCGTTGACGCCGCCTCCGCCCGGAATGCACAGCACGTCGACAGGCGGGCAGTCGTCGAAGGTCGCTGTCGGTGTGAGGGACAGCCGCGTCGAGGACGTCACCGGGTTGCGATCCTTCCAGATCAATTCGACCTCTGCGCCCTTGACGGTGGCCATAACCTCATAAGGCCCGGTGAGGTCGAGCTGTTGGACGTTGGGAAATACGAGGATGCCGAAACGAAGGGACATGGAAATCTCCGTCAGTTGATTTTGAGACAAGTGGTCTTGGCGAAAGTTGACTTGGGCAATCTACGACATCATGCTTTGGCACGATTGCCATTCATCCCTCGTTTCAGGCCAAACCCATGCGCCGCGTCGAAATCCTCGCCTATCCCGACATCCAGCTTCTCGATGTCAGCGGACCGCTTCAGGTTTTCGCCAGCGCCAACGACTTCAGGACCCAGGCCGGCGACCCGCACGCCTATGATGTCGTCGTCGTCGCAGCTTCGCCCCGTGTCAGGACATCGTCCGGTCTCGTCCTGGAGGCAGCGCCGCTGCCGGCGCACGGCCGTGAGATCGACACGGTGATCGTGCCCGGCGGATGGGGCGTCAATGCGGCCTGCAAGGAGGCTGATCTGGTTCAGTGGATCATCGGCCGTGCGCGCGATGCCAAGCGAACGGCTGCCGTCTGCAGCGGCGCCATGCTGCTGGCTGAGGCAGGCCTGCTAGACGGCCGTCGCGCTGTCACCCATTGGGGCCGCTGCGCGGAGTTCGCCCGGCGTTTTCCTGCGGTTCGGCTTGAACCCGACCCGATCTTCATTCGCGACGGCAATATCTGGACCTCGGCCGGCGTGACGGCGGGCATCGATCTGGCGCTTTCCCTCGTCGAGGCCGACCTTGGCCGGCGTACAGCGCTGGCGGTGGCGCGCGAGTTGGTGGTCTTCCTGAAACGTCCAGGCGGCCAGGCGCAGTTTAGCCAAACCCTCAAGCTGCAGGAAGGCGACGGCCGCTTCGACCGCCTGCACGGCTGGATCCTCGACAATCTAAGCAGCGACCTTTCGCTGGGGCAGTTGGCGGAGCACGCCAATATGAGCCGGCGCAGTTTTTCGCGGCACTACCAGGAAGCGACCGGCCGAACGCCCGCGCGAGCCGTCGAAGAGATCCGGATCGAAGCGGCGCGGCGGATGCTGGAGCGGGGGCTGACGGTTCGCCAGACGGCGCGGCGCTGCGGCTTCGGTTCCGAGGAGACGATGCGGCGCGGCTTTCTGCGCGTATTGGGCACCAACCCGCGCGATTATCGCGAGCGCTTCTGACCCCGATTGAGAACGGCCTTGATCGTGATCGAGAGCCCCCTGCTCACGACAGTATGGCCATCGACAAGAAGATGCGAAGGAGCGCGCCAGGCAAGGGCATCACTTGGCGCAACGCGGTCCGGCGTCAAGGACGGCTCGTTCACAAACGGTAAGTCGACAAAATCAGGCCGCGCTACAACTTACAGAGCCGCGGGAAGAGGCTGGATAGCTGCGAGACCAGCCTCCGTCAGCGCGTAGATGCCGCGCTCCGCCCGGGCGAACCAACCATAATAATTGTGCAGCAGGATACTGGCCGCGCGTGGCGAAAGGGCCTTCAAGTCGCGCGGCCGCTTCGGGCCGTCGGCCATGGCGGCGGCGCAGGCAAGCGCCTCCTGCCGGTAGGCCGTCATGATCGGCTTGCGCGTGCTGCCGCCGATGGACGGGTCGCCCTTGCGGCGATGATGCTCCTCGACCAGGCGCGATCGCCGCCTGGGATCGCGGCGCGGCGGCAAGGCGGCCGGGCTGAGGATCAACTCCACCTCGCCCTTGCCGCTGACGCCGAGCAAGCCGAAGCCGAGGCGACGGCAGAGCGCGCGGAAGCGCCGGTCGTGCTCGCGGCCCTTGCCGCGCGCCGACTGTCGTGCCGCCAGCCAGACCTCGTCGCAGGCTGCCGCGCGGTCGACGGCTTGCAAGACGAGCTCAAGGTTGAATTGCAGCTTGAGTTCGCAGATGACGACGACATCCGGCTCGCCGGCGCGCACGCCGACCACGTCGCAGCCGCCGACCTCGCCCTTGACGACGAAATCCATGCTCTCGAGGAACCGCTTCACCGGTTCGTAGAGGGAGGTTTCCTGCATGGGACGGGCATAGCCGATTCGCGGCTATCCGGCCCAGCGGCATCACTGCCGTCCCGAGCCCGTTGTCAGGCGCGATACAGATAGTCCTCGAGCGATTTGGGCTTCATCTCGATCGAAAAGCCGGGCGCACGGGGCGGCATATAGGCAGCGTCGCGAATAAAGCAGGGTTCCAGGAAGTGCTCGTGCAGATGGTCGACATATTCGATCACACGTCCTTCCTTGCTGCCCGACACCGCGACATAGTCGATCATGGACAGGTGCTGGACATATTCGCACAGGCCGACGCCACCGGCATGCGGCCAGACCGGCAGGCCGAACTTTGCCGCGATCAGAAGCACCGCCAGAACCTCGTTCAACCCGCCCATACGGCAGGAATCGATCTGAACGACGTCGATCGCGCCGCCGGCGATGAACTGCTTGAACATGATGCGGTTCTGGCACATCTCGCCGGTGGCGACCTTGATCGGAGCGACCGCCTTGCGGATCTTCGCATGACCGGCGACATCGTCCGGGCTGGTCGGCTCCTCGATGAAGAAGGGTTTCGCGAAGGCGAGGTCTTTCAGCCAGTCGATCGCCTGATCGACTTCCCAGACCTGGTTGGCGTCGATCATCAGGTAGCGGTCCGGGCCGATCACCTCGCGGGCGATCCTAAGGCGCCGGATGTCGTCGGCGCGGTCGCGGCCGACCTTTAGCTTGATGTGATTGAAGCCGTCATCGACCGCTTCCTGGCAAAGGCGCCTCAGCTTGTCGTCGGGATAGCCCAGCCACCCGGCGGAAGTGGTGTAGCATGCATAGCCCTCGCGCTCGAGGGTGGCGATGCGTTCCGCCTTTCCGGCTTCGGCCTTCTTCAGGATCGCCAGCGCCTCGGCCGGGATGATGGCGTCGGTGAGGTAGCGGAAGTCGACGATGCGCAGGATCTCTTCCGGGCTCATCTCGGCGACCAGGCGCCATACCGGCTTGCCGGACTCCTTCGCCCACAGATCCCAGACCGCGTTGACCACCGCGCCGACGGCAAGATGCATGGCGCCCTTGTCTGGACCGATCCAGCGCAACTGGCTGTCTCCGGTCACATGGTGCCAGAAACGGCCGGGATCCTCTTTCACCCAACCAAGGTCCAGCCCCACGACGAGATGGCGCAGCGCTTCGATTGCCGCGCAGCAGATCTCGTTGCCCCGGCCGATGGTGAAGGTGAGCCCGTGGCCTTTCAGCGACGGAACATCGGTGTCGAGGATGACATAGGCGGCCGAATAGTCCGGGTCCGGATTCATCGCGTCGGAGCCGTCGAGGCTCTGCGATGTCGGGAACCGCAGGTCGAAGGTTCTGAGGTCCGTGATTGTTGTCATTGCTGCCTCTTAGCTGGCCTGCGTCATCACTCAACCTGGCCCGCGAAACGCCTCAGATCGACCAGCCGCCGTCGATATTATAGGCCTGCCCGGTCGTATAGGTGGCGCCGGCCAGATAGACAGCGAGGTCGGCGATCTCTTCAGGCGTGCCGATCCTGCCCATCGGCTGGCGGGCTATGAAAGCCGCACGCGCCGCCTCATAGTCGCCCTGCGCTTGCATGCGGCCTTGGAGCGAAGGGCTCTCGACGGTGCCCGGGCAGATGGCGTTGCAGCGGATGCCTTTGGCGACATAGTCGGCGGCAATCGATTTGGTCAGGCCGACCACGGCCGCCTTGGTCACCCCATAGGCGAAGCGGTTCGGCACGCCTTTCGGAGCGCCCGCGACCGACGCCATGTTGATGATTGAGCCGTCGCCGCGCTCCAGCATGCCGGGCAGCACGGCGCGGATGGTGCGTATCATGGCGCGCACATTGAGATTGAAGGCGAAGTCGAGATCCTCGTCCTTCATCTCCAGGATCGAGCCGGCATGGACGAAGCCGGCGCAGTTGAACAATACGTCGACCCGGCCAATCTCGGCGAAGGCGGTCCTCACCGCCTCTTCATTCAGCACGTCGAGTTTTCGCGTCGTAATGCCGGGCGTCTTGCTGAGCTCGGCCAGGGCCGTCTCGTTGATGTCGGTGGCTTGGACGATGGCGCCGGCCTTGGCGAAAGCCAGCGCGCTCGCCCGCCCGATGCCTTGCGCGGCCGCCGTAACCACCACGACCTTGCCTGTGATATCAGCCATTTGCCTGTCTCCGTCTTTCAGCCGGGCCGTCGCTCGACGATGTAGATGTGATCCGCCGCAAGCACGACCTCGTCGCGCTGGTTCAAAACCTCGACGCGTTCGACGACTCGTCCCGAGCCAGGGCGTTTCGGGTCGTCCTCCTTCGCGGCGATGGTGGTGCGCGTTCGGATGGTGTCGCCGATGAAGACCGGCTTGATGAAGCGCAGCCGATCGTAGCCATAGGAGAAGGCGACGGGATTGATGACGCTCGCGGTGAGGCCGACGCCGACCGAGAAAACCAGCGTGCCGTGCGCGATGCGCTGGCCAAACGGCGTCGTCTTCATGAACTCGGCGTCCATATGATGCGGGAAGAAATCGCCGGTATGGCCGGCGTGGACGACGAAGTCGGTCTCGGTGATGGTGCGCCCGCTGGTGAGGCGCGACGAGCCGATCTCATAGTCCTCGAAATAGGTTGTCTGTTCCATGTCCTGCCTTACGGCTTTTCAGCCAGCGGCGTCGCCGGCGCCGCACTCGACTTGTAGGCGGCTTCCACCAGCGCCATGGTGTTCCAGGCGTCCTCGACGGAGCTGACCAACTCGGCGTCTTCGCCGGAAGCAAAGCGCTGGACATTAGCCATGCGGCCGACGAAAGCATCGGGGAACCATTCGCCGGCGAGCGGCACGCTGACCCAGTCCGACCCGCCCTTGGGATGGATTTCCAAAATATCCGGCTCGCCGCGCGGATAATCGAGATTGAGGCCGAGCTTGACATAGGCAGCACCCTCGGTGCCGCAGATGCGGAACTCGCAGGCCTGGTGGCGGCGCCCGAACTTGTGGTCGTGGTTGATCGACAGGGCGCAGCGCACCGTGTCGCCATAGTCGAGGATTGCGCTGGTGCGGGTCTGCGCGACCTTGTGATTGGGGTGGCCGAGCGTCTTGGCATGGACGCCCAGGGGGTTGCCGAGAAGCTGACGGATGAGGTCGAGATAGTGGATCGAATGCATGGCGATCTCGACGCGCGGCGCCTTGAGCAGGAATTCCCAGAGCTGCCAGGGCGTATCGAGCGCCAGCAGGGCGTCGAAGTCCACCACCTCGCCCAGCCATCGCTTGGCGATCGCGTCCTTCAGCGCCAGCATCATCGGCGCGAAGCGGAGCTGAAAATTGACCGCCGCCTTCAATTGTTTGGCCCGGCAGATCTCGAGGATCTCGGTCGCCTCGCCGAGATAGTTGCCCATCGGCTTCTGGATCAGCGCCACCGCGCCATCCGGCAACGCCTTCAGCACCTCGGCATGCCGGCCGGGCGGCGTCGCCAGGTCGAAGATCGCGTCCTTCACCGCCGCCGCTTCGTCGACCGAACGGAACGCCGTGACGCCCCATTTGTCGGCAAGCTTCTGCGCCTTGGCCTCATCCGGATCGTAGAGGCCGGAAATCGGGAAGCCGCCCTTGCGGTAGGCGGGAAAATGCGCGTCGCCGACGATCGAGCCGGCGCCGAAAGTGACGATCGGGCGCGGCTTCGAGGGCCTCGGCCAGGACTGCGCCAGCGATGCCGGATCGAAGGCATCAGTCATGATGGAAGACCTCGTCCATCGTCGCCCACCATTCGCCTTCCTTGCGGGTCGGCAGCGGCTCCTGGCAAGGCGTGCACACCGACCACCATTCCTGCGTCTTCGGGTCGGCGGCCATCCTGGCCATGTCGGCGGCGTAATCGGTGCCGTGATATTCGAAATAGGAGAACAGGAGGTTCTCCGGCCGCTTCAGATAGATCGAATAATTCTTGATGTTGCAGGCCGAGATCATGGTCAGCACGTCCGGCCAGACGGCGGCGTGGAGGCGGACATATTCCTCGACCTTCTCCGGCTTCAGGCCCAGCACCATTCCCATGCGCTGCATATCCGCCTCCTATTTCACGATCGCCGTGGTGAATTCGGCGATGCTCCTTGCCTTCAATGCGTCCCAGTCCCAGTCGATGCCGATGCCGGGCTCGCTGGGCGCCAGCGCATGACCGTCCTCGATACGCATCTTCTTACCAGTAAGCTCGTCGAGCTGCGGAATATACTCGACATATTTGCCGTTCTGGATGGCGCAGACCAGGCTGACATGCAACTCCATCAGGAAATGCGGGCAGACCGGCATGTCGAAGGCCTCCGCCGCATGGGCGACTTTCAGCCAGGGCGTGATGCCGCCGATGCGGCCGACATCGACCTGCACGATGTTGCAGCCGCCTTTCTGCATATATTCGCGAAAGTGCCTTATCGAGTAGAGCGATTCGCCAACCGCGATCGGTGTCGCGGTCGAATTCGACAGCCGCACATGGCCGTCGATGTCATCGGCCGGCAGAGGCTCCTCGATCCAGGCGAGGTCGAGCTCGCGCAGCCGCTCGGCGCGGCGGATCGCCTCGTCGACGGAAAAGCCCTGGTTGCAGTCGGTCATGATCTCGTAGCCGTCGCCCACCGCCTTACGCACCGCCGACAGGCGCGCGACGTCTTCGGAACCGTGCGGCTTGCCGATCTTGACCTTCGAGCCGGTGAAGCCCTTGGCCTTCGCGGCAAGCGCGTCATCGACAAGTGCGGCCGTCTCGATATGCAGCCAACCGCCTTCGGTCGTGTAGAGCGGGCAACGGTCCTTGGCGCCGCCGGCGAGCTTCCAGAGCGGCAGGTTCTGCTTCCTGGCGCGCAAATCCCAAAGGGCCGTGTCGATCGCGGCCAGCGCGATCGCGGTGATGGCGCCTATGGTGGTGGCGTGGGTGGCGAATTCGAGCTCGTGCCAGATCGCCTCTATCTGGTCCGCGTCGCGGCCGATGAGGCGTGGCGCGAGATGATCGGCCAGAAGCCGCATCACCGACGAGCCGCCGGTACCGATCGTGTAGCTGTAGCCGGTGCCCGACGCACCGTCGGAATCGGTGATGGTGACGATCGGCGTCTCCTGGCTGACGAAACTCTGGATCGCGTCCGTGCGCTTCACCTTCGGCACGAGGTCGACCATGCGCAGTTCGATCTTCTCGATTTTCGCCATGTTCAGCTCCTCAGCGACTTGCCGGTTTCGGCGGAGAACAGATGCGCGCGGCTGAGATCGAAGCTCATGCCGATCCTGTCACCGGCTTTCAGCGGCTTGGGATTGAGCATGCGCGACACCCAATCGGCGCCGTTGAATTCGGCGAAGACCAGCGTTTCATTGCCGAGCGGCTCGGTGATGCTCACCGGCAGCTCGACGCGATGGACTTCGGTTTCGCCGCCCGCGCTCAGGCCGTGGCCGGTGGGGTAGAAGTCGTCGGGACGGATACCGAACACGACTTTGTCGCCGGCCGCAGTCCTCGGCTTGAACTGGCCGGGCAGCGGCAGGCTGTCACCGCCACTGAAAACCAGCCGCCCGTCGCTTACCGTCGCTTCGTGCAGGTTCATCGGCGGCGAGCCGATAAAGCCGGCGACGAAGCGGGTGGCGGGACGGCTGAACACCTCGTCGGGCGTGCCGACCTGCTCGATATAGCCCGAGCGCATGATGACGATGCGGTCGGCCAGCGTCATCGCCTCGACTTGGTCGTGGGTGACGTAGATCACCGTCGACTTCACCTTGGCGTGCAGCTTCTTGATCTCGGTGCGCATCTGTGTACGCAGCTTGGCGTCGAGGTTAGAGAGCGGCTCGTCGAACAGGAACACGTCCGGGTCGCGCACGATGGCGCGGCCCATGGCGACGCGCTGGCGCTGGCCGCCGGAAAGCTGCGAGGGGCGGCGCTCGAGCAGTTCGTCGAGGCCGAGGATGGCGGAGGCTTCCGCGACGCGCCGGTCCATGTCGTCCTTGGCCGCGCCTGCGATCTTGAGCGAGAAGCCGAGGTTTTCGCGCACCGTCATATGCGGGTAGAGCGCGTACGACTGGAACACCATGGAGATGTTGCGCGAGCGTGGCGGCAGGTCGTTGACGACGCGGCCGCCGATGTCGATCGCGCCGCCGCTGATATCCTCGAGACCCGCGATCATGCGCAAAGTCGTCGACTTGCCGCAGCCCGACGGGCCGACCAGCGCGATGAATTCGCGGTCGGCGATCTCGAGATCGATGCCGTGCACGATCTCGATGTTGCCGTAACGCTTGGTGAGCTTTTTCAGCGAAACCGTTGCCATGGAAGTCAACCTTTCACCGCGCCGGAGGTGAGGCCGCCGACGAGGTGTTTCTGGACGATGTAGGTGAGGGTCAGCGCCGGGATGATCATCACCACGGCCAGCGCGCACATGCCGCGCCAGTCGATGGTGAACTCGGCCGTGTAGTCGAGCAGCCCGACGGGCAGCGTCTTGGAATTGACGGAACGTGTGAGCTGCGAGGCCAGAGCAAACTCGTTCCAGCAGGTGAGGAAGGCAAAGATTGCGGCGGAGGCGATGCCGGGCCGCGCCAGCGGGAATTCGACCTGCCAGAACGCCTGCCAGCGCGTGCAGCCGTCGATCTGCGCGGCTTCGGCGAGGTCCTTCGGCACCTGGCGGAAGAAGCCGTCGATCAGCCAGATGGTGAACGGCACGTTGAGCGCGACATAGGCCAGGATCATGCCGATATGGGTGTCGATGATACCCAGCCGTACATAGAGGAAGAACAGGGGCAGCGAGAGCGCGATGCCCGGCACGGTCCGCGTCAGCATGAGGCCGAGGAACATGCCCGACTTGCCGCGGAAGCGGTAACGCGCGAAGGCGTAGCCGCCGGCCATGCCGATAGCCACCGCGATCACCGTCGAGGTGACCGAGATGATCAGCGAGTTGCGGAAATAGTCGAGCACCGGGATGCCGCCTTTGCCGATGCCGCTGAACATGGCGACATAGGCATCGAAGGAGAGCTGCTGCGGGATCCAGACCGGCGGCTTGGCCATGATCTCGACCGTGGGTCTCAGCGACGACAGCACGATCCAGATGCCGGGAAGGCAGATCAGCAGCATGGCAAGGAACAGGCCGACGCGATGCGCGACGGTCAGCGTCCGGCGGATCAGGCGGGCGGAAGCGTTCTCGTCCATCATCACCACTCCGCGCCGATCTGCGCGCGCGCCGCGGCGAGCTTATTGTAGAAATACACGGTGAAGGCGATCGACAGCAGGATCGAGAAATAGGCCATGGCGTTGGCGAGACCCATGCGGGCGTCGCTGTAGGCGGTGCGCCCGACCAGCGTCCACAACAGCTCGGTGCGGCCGGCAGGGCCGCCATCGGTCATGATCTTGACGATGTCATAGGCGCGCGCCACGTCGAGCGAACGGATCGTCATGGCGATATAGGCAAAAGGCATGACGAAGGGCCACACCACGTAGCGGAAGGTCTGCCAGGGCGTGCAGCCGTCGACGCGTGCCGCCTCTACCGGCTCCTTTGGCATGGCGAGCAGCCCGGCCAGGATCAGGATCGCGAAGATCGAGGTCGACGACCAGATTTCGGCGATCGAGATGGCGATGAAAGCGAGATGGCCCTCGATCAGCCACGGGATGGCGTCCCGCGTAATGCCCAGCGATTGCAGCGCATTGTTCACCAGGCCGATATTGTCGTTGAACATGAATTTGAACTGGAAGCCGACCAGGATCGGCGAGAACATCATCGGAAACATCATCAGCGTGCGCAGGATCCGCTGGCCGCGCATCGCCTTCTCGACCAGCATCGCCAGGCCGAGGCCGAGCAGCATCTCGAGATTCAGCGCGATGGTGAGCAACAACACCGTGCGGCCGAAGGCCCACCAGAAATCCGCATTGGACAGGATCGACAGATAGTTGCGGAAGCCGATGAAGACGAAGAACGTCTCGGGCCGCGTCAGGCGGAAGGGCGTGAAACTGGAATAGAGCGACAGGATCAACGGCAGCACCACCACCGCCGCCAGCACGACGATGGCCGGGAGCAGCAGCAGGAACGGCGCGGATGGCTTCAAGCCCTTCATCGGTATCCTGTGAGCTTTTGCATTCAACTTCGGGCCGCCCATGGGCAAGGCCCGGCCGGAACGGAGAACCGTACCGGCAAGACGCTGTCGCCTCCCTCATTTCCGATGAGGGAGGCGGTCTTGGGACGTATCGTTAGAGCTTGCCGGCGTCCTGGAGGATCTGCGTCGCCTTGGCGGCCGCCTCGTCCAGTGCCTGCTTGGACGTCTTGTCGCCAAGGATCGCCGCTTGCAGTTCAGGGTAGACCGCGTTCGAGATCTCGATCCACTCAGGCGTCTGCGGCACGGCAAAGGCGTGTTTGGCCTCCTCCTGGAAGGCGGCCAGAACCTCCTTCTTGTAGGGATCGTTTTCCGCCTGCTTCAGGTCCCAGTCCCAGACCGCGGTGCGGGTCGGCAGCGGGCCGGCGGCGGCCTCCAGCTTCTGGCTGTCCTCATTGGTCAGCCACCACACCAGCGAAGCCGCGGCTTCCTTGTTGGCGCAGTTCTCGGTTACCGAGAAGCCGTGGAAGCCCGACCAGCCGGTGCGCTTGCCGGAAGACCCCTTGGGCGCGACCTTCACGCCGACATTGCCGGCGACCTTCGACGACTTCGGGTCGTTGAAGAAACCAGCCCAGCCCGGCCAGTCGAGGTTGATCGCCACGGTACCCGAGGCGAAGCCCTGGCCGAGATCATCCCAGAGGTAGTTGGTGGTGCCGGCGGGCACCGCCTTGGCCTTGTAGAGGTTGACGAACCAGTCGAGCGCGCGGATGCCGGCCTCCGAGTTGAAGGCGGGCTTGCCATCCTTGTCGAGATATTCGCCGCCCTCGGCGACCACCATCTCGTAGAAGCGGCCATTGATCGCCTCTTCCTTGCCGGCGAACTGGGTGCCGTAGAAGTTCGGGGGATTGGCGAAGAACTCGGCCTGGTCGGTCACTTCCTTCCAGGTGTCCGGCGGCGCGAGGTCGTAGCCGTATTTGGCCTTGAACTTGGTCTTGTTGTCGGCGTTTTCGTAAAGGCTCTTCTGATAGTAGAGCGCCGAGACATCGAACTGTGCACGCGGCAGCATCTCCAGCTTGCCGTCGATGGTCGCGGCCTTGATCGTCGAGGGCACGAAAGCGTCGATCTCTTCCTTCGGCAGGAGCTTGCTGAGATCGGTGTAGAGGCCCGTATATTGCGGCGCGAAGGACGAATGGTTCCAGCCGACGCACCAGTTGGTGCTGCCCGAGGCGATATCGGACTTCAGCTCCTTGTCGATGTCGAAGCCGTTCTTCTTGGTCAGGATGTTGACCTTGGCGCCGGTCGCCTTCTCCCATTCGGGGATGCGCTCATAGAGCTTTTCATATTGCTGGCCGCCGATCAGCTTCACGTCGATCGTCACGCCCGGAAATTTGCCGGGCAGATCGGCCGAAAACGCCGTGCCGCTCAGCAGCAGGCCAGCCAGGCCGGCGGAAATGCCTAGAACCAGTCTCGTCATATTCTCCTCCCATGGGCTCGCGGCGACGGTCTGCCGAGTGCGTAACCGATCGCTTAAGCTTCATTCATATGCAAATAGCATTTTCATTGCCGGGTCAAGCCAATAGTGCTTCCAGCGGAAGGGAGTTCATGCATATATGCAAATCGAAATTCACTAGAGGGGCATATGGCAGAGGAAGACGATGGCGACCGCTACCGCGCGCCGGCGCTGGACAAGGGCCTGGATATTCTCGAACTGCTGTCGAGCGTGGATGGCGGGCTGACGCAGGCCGAGATCGCCAAACGGCTCGACCGCAGCCCGAACGAGTTCTACCGGATGCTCGACCGTCTGGTGCGGCGCGGCTACGTCACCAAGATCGACGGCGACCGCTATTCGCTGACGCTGAAGCTTTTCGGCCTCGCCCAACTGCATGCGCCGGTGCGCCGGCTGGTTTCCTATGCGACGCCGATCATGCGCGAACTGGCCGAAACGTCCTGGCAGGCGAACCAGTTGGTGGTGTTCGACCGTGGCGCCGCGGTGGTCATCGCCCAGCAGGAAGCGCCGCGCTACTGGGGTATCTCGATCCGCGTCGGCTCGCATATCAGCCTGTTCGACACCGGTTCTGGCCATGTGCTGCTCGCCTTCCGGTCGCCCGAAGAGCGCAAGATGATGATCGCCGAACACCTGCAGAGCACCGAACAGCTAAACCTGACACCGGAGTTCTTCGCCCGCCTCGACCAGGTGCGAGACCGGGGCTACGAGATGATGGCGTCGCTGCAGACCGCCGGCGTCTACAATCTGTCGACGCCGGTGCTCGGGCCCGATGGCAGGGCGATCGCGGCGCTGACCATTCCTTACATAACCCTCGTCAACGCGCCCGCCGCCCCGGACATCACGCTGACGATCCGGCACCTGCAAGACGCCGCCGCAAGGCTCTCCCAGCTCGCCGGGTGCGATGTGCCGCAATCGCATTAATTTCTTATTTGAATAATGGATTTTTAGGCGAGATAGTGCCTGGCGCAACGGGAGGAGACGTCGCCATGATCATCGACACGCATCTGCATCTCATCGACCAGAGCGCGCTTCGCTATCCGTGGCTGGCCGGCGTGCCGGCGCTGAACCGAGACTTCTCCTATGAGGAATATGCTGCCGACGCCCGGCGCTGCGGCATCGAAGGCGTCCTGCATATGGAAGTCGATGTTGACCCGGCCGACATCGCCGCCGAGACCGCTTATGTGAAGTCGCTCGCCGGCCGGGTCGGCAGCATGCTCAAGGGCGCGATCGCCTCCTGCCGGCCCGAGGAGGCCGGTTTCGAGACCTATCTGGAAACGGTCAAGGCCGAGCCGTTCGTCAAGGGCTTCCGCCGCGTGCTGCATGTCGTGCCCGACGACCTGTCGGAAGGAACGCTGTTTCGCCAGAACATCAAGCGGCTGTCCGGCACCGGCCTGACCTTCGATCTGGTGGTGCTGCCGCATCAGATCCCAAAGGCGATGGCGCTGGCCGATCTCGCGCCCGACGTGCAGTTCGTCCTCGACCATTGCGGCGTGCCCGACATCAAGGGCAAAGCCGAGCATCCATGGCGCGAACATATGGAGGCGATCGCCAGGCGTCCCAACGTCGTCGGCAAAATCTCCGGCGTCGTTGCCTATGCCGATCCGGCGGCCTGGACGGTCGATACACTGCGGCCCTATGTCGAACACACCATTGGCTGCTTCGGCTGGGACCGGGTGATCTGGGGCAGCGACTGGCCGGTTTGCATGCTGGGCGGCGGGCTGACGACCTGGATTGCCGCCACCCATGCCTTGCTGGCGGGCGCGAGCGAGTCGGAACGGACGCGCCTGCTATCGGGCAATGCGCGCCGGCTTTGGCGGCTTGGATAGCCGCTCGACTTAAATCGTTGTCCGAACGTGGCGTTCGCGGCCGTAGAGCGAGACCAGCAGCAGTATGACGAGGCCGAGCGCGGCTTGCACCGTCGACGGGCGGAAGCCGAGCCCGATCAGCAGCGTGTTGATTTCGGTCAGCACCAGGACGCCGGCTATGGTGCCGAGATAGCTGCCGCGCCCGCCGACGAGTGCTGCGCCGCCGACAACGACCGCCGCGATCGTCTGGAACAGATAGGGCTGGCCGACATCGCCATAAGCCGAGCCGGTGAAGCCGAGCAGAAGCACGCCGGCGACCGCCGCGAAGAAAGCGCTCGCCGCATAGGTAACGACCCACATGCGCAGCGGATCGATCAGCGCCAAGGGTGCTGCCTCCGGGTTGCTGCCGACCGCGTAAAGCCGGCGTCCATAGGGCGTGCGGCCGAGCACCAGCACGATCAGCGCCGTCAGCACGACGAGGCAAGGCACCAGCAAGGGCACGGGCAGCGGGCCGACCGAACCGCCGATCGAGACGAAGGCCGACACGGCCTCGGGCGCCGAGCCGGATGGGAAGCCGCCGGTCCACAACAGCACAGCGCCCTGGACGACCATGCCGATGCCGAGCGTGACGATAAGCGGGTGGATGTTGAGCCCGCGCGCGATCAGCCCGTTCAGCGCGCCGATCGCGATGGCAAGGATCCCGACGAGAACGCAGACCAGGGCGAAGTTCCAGCCCTGGCCATAAAGCTGCGCCGCCACGACATTGGCGAATCCGATGACGAAGGGGATGGAGAGATCGATGCCGCCGAGGATGACGACCAGCGTCTGGCCGATGGAAGCGACCGCCAGCAGCGAAGCGATGACCAGCAGCGCGCGGATGGCGAAGGGCGCCGAATAGCCGGGGATGAGCAGCGTGCCGATGACCTGCAAGAGCAACGCCATCAGGAAGGCCCCGGCGATGCGGGCGTTGGTGGACTGGAACCAGTTGCCGATCATCCCGGTCAGCCCTTCCGTCTCGACAGCCGTTCCTGCACCGCCGTCAGCACCACGGCGACAACGAGGATCAGGCCATAGGCTATCTGCAGCACATAGGTGGAAACGTTGAAGGTGGTGAGCAGGCTCTGCAGCAGGAAGATGTCGATGGCGCCGACCGCGGCGCCACCAAGCCCGCCACGCCCGCCAGCTAGGCTGACCCCGCCGAGCGCCACGGCGGCAATGGCGATCAGTGTGTAGGTGGGGCCGATATTGGGGTCGGCCGAGCCGATCAGCGAGGTAAGCATCAGCCCGGCGGCGCCGGCGAATATCCCGGTCAGGACATAGGCGATCAGCCGCACCCGGATCACCGGCACGCCGGCCGTATAGGCGGCGCGGTCGTCGCTGCCCACAGCCATCAGCAGGTCGTAATAGGGCGTCCGGCGGACGAACAGCCAGCATAAGCCGATCAGCACTAGCGGCACGATCGAAAGCGGCCCTGCCATCGCCTTAAGCCAGTCCGGCGCCGGACCGATCGGCGCCGGCAGGATGGTGAGCGTGACGCCGGTCAGGATCAGATAGGTGCCGAGCGTCGCCACGATCGGCTGGATGCGGACAATGGTGGCAAGCACGCCGTTTGCAGCGCCGACAAGTGCCCCGACCAGCAATGCAGCCGGAACGATGACCAGCGGCGAAGAGACGCCGAGATAGAGGAACAGCACCTGGATGACCAGGGCGTTGACGAAGCCCATCAGCGGGCCGACGGAGATGTCGATGCCGCCGCGCCCCGCAAGTATGACCGGCGCCGAGGCGACGGCCGCGCCGATCAGGGGCGCGGCCAGCCCGAGCAGCGTGCCCCAGGACGAAGGCTGAAAGCGTGCTGGATTGAGCGCGACGTTCAGCGCGAGCAGCACGACGAGCATCACCACGGCAAAGCCGACGCCACGGAGCTTGCGAAGGACCGGGTTCATGCGGCGCGTCCGAACATGGCGGCGATCACCGCGTCGGTGGTCATCTCAGCCCCCGAGAACTCGGCCGACACGCGCTGCTCCCGGAACACCAGCACGCGGTGGCACAGAAGCAATATCTCCTCGATCTCGCTGGACAGGATCACCAGGGCCATGCCCTCGGCGGCAAGGCCCCGGAAGACGTCATAGAGAACGTGCCGGGTCGCCACGTCGACGCCGCGCGTCGGATCGTTGAGCAAAAGGAAGCTGGGTTCCAGTGCGAGGGCCCGGGCGAGCAGCACCTTCTGCTGGTTGCCGCCGGAAAGTGTCGTTATGGCCGCGTCGGGGCGCGGCGCGACGATGCTGAGCTTCCGTCTGTAGGCCTCGTAGCGACGGAGCCGCGCCGCGAAGCTCAAGAAGCCGAAGCGGCGATCGTTCGACACGGTGGAGATGGCAAAATTGTCGAGCACCGACTGCGTGGGGAAAATGCCGGTCGAGCGGCGGTCGCGCGGCAGATAGGCAATGCCGTTTGCGACGGCCTTGCGGAAGCTGGTGATCGATCCTGGTTGAGCGTCGACCGCGATGTCGCCCGCAACCGGGCTTTCTAGTCCCGCCAATGCGCGCAGGAAGCGTTCCTGACCATGGCCGTCGAGCCCGGCAAGACCGACGATCTCGCCCGGCGCGATGGTCTGGCTGATCGGCTCGACGCCAGGGGCGATGACAAGCTCGCGCACGCGAAGAGCCTTGGCGTCAGCCATGCGCCAACTCCGCGGCCGTCTGCGGCGCCATCGCCGCCAGAAGCTCGGCGGGCGTCGACACGCCCCGCTCCTCGGTCTTCACCACGCGGCCGGCGCGCAGGATGGAAATGCGGTCGGACAGGGTCATCACCTCGTCCATGCGGTGCGTGATGAACAGGATCAGCGTGCCCGCGCCGGCCAGCGCGCGCATGAAAGCGAAGACAGATTCGCGATCAGCGAAGTCGAGCGCCGCCGTCACCTCGTCGAGGATCAGCACACGCGGATTGCGGATGACCGCGCGGGCCAGCACGACAAGCTGGCGCGCGGCAAGCGGCAGTTCACCGCAAGGCCGGTCGAGATCGATCGGCGTCACCGCGAAGCGGCCGAGAGCGGCCTGCGCCCGGGCGCGGCGCTCGCCGCGCGGCACCGCTCGCCGCCAGAGGCCGTCGAGGCCGAGCAGGATGTTGTCGGTCACCGAACGGTCGGGCGCGACCAGCACCTCCTGGAAAACGGTGGCTAAGCCGGCAGCCTGAAAGGCGGCCGGCTGCGCGCCGAAGAATGCCTTGCCGTCGAGCAGGATCGCGCCGCCATCCGGCTGCACGATGCCGGACAAGAGCTTCACCAGCGTGCTCTTGCCCGAGCCGTTCTCGCCAAGGATCGTATGGATCGTGCCCGGCTGGAAGGCGATTGACGCCTCCGCCAGCGCGACGGTTTCGCCATAGCGTTTGGAAACGCCTTGGACTTCGAGCATGTCTCTTTCCAAAAATAGAGAAGCCGGCCCTATCTCACGCAATTCCGGACGGAAAACCGTTTCACACTTTTCCTGGAATTGCTCTAGGGAGAGCCGGCTTCGCAAACATCACTTGGCGCAGGCGTCCGGCACCTTGGAATAGTCCCAGCCCTTGGTCGGGGCGGGATTGGCGAAATAGGCGTCGAGCACGTTTTCGGGCATCGGGTCCGTCGGCGGCACCGGGAAGACCGAAACGGCGTCCGGCGTCATGCAGTCCTTGTACCATTTGTCGAGTTCGGCGGCGTGCACCGGCGGGATCGGAATCAGCAGCGTGTTGAGCTTCGGCTTCTGGCCGTCCAGCATGCGCTCCCCGACGCGGAACAGCGTTTGCGCCGTCCAGCCCGGCAGCACGGCATGGCCTTCGAAGCGGTATTTGTCGGGGTTGGCCTTCCAGTAGCCGAGCGCATCGCCGGTGATCGAGCCGGTGATCAGCGGCGCCGGCCGTCCGGCCTCGGCGAAGGCTTCGGCCACGACGCGGCTTTCGCTGCCGGTCGTCCATACGGCGTCGATCGGCGCCGGATTGGTTGCGATCGCCTGCAGCACCACTGTCTTGGTGACGTTGGCTGTCCAGTTGCCATTGACGGTGCGCGCGACCTTGAGGCCCTTGTTCTCGGCCAGCGCCTTGTCGGCGCCCTGCTTTTCCTGGACCACGATCGGATGGCCGGCGATGCCTTCGACGACCAGTACGCTGGCGTCGGGCTTTGCCTTGCCGATCGCCGTCATCATGTCATAGCCCCAGCGGGCATAGTTGGAATCGACATTGATCGCGTTGGGGCTGGTGATGGAACCCGCCGCCGTGATGAAGGGAATGCCTGCCTTGGCCGCGGCGTCCACGGCATCGTCGAGCGCCGTCGCCGAGCCCGGGATCGAGGTGATGATCGAGCATTTCTTGTCGATGAAGGCGCGGATCTGGTTGATCTGCTGGCTGGGATCGTTGTTCGAATCCGACACCTCGAAGCTCGACACCGTGCCGTCGGCGATCAGCCCATCGACCAGCCGCTTGAGCTCCTTGGTGACTGACACGCGCCACGGATTGCCCTGGTAGCTCTCCGAGTGGCACCACTTCCAAGGCTTCGGCGGCGGGGTGAAATTGTCCCAGGCCGAGGGCAGCACTTTTTGCGGCGCACCATCATATTGCGCCTTGAGATCGGCAGGCAGGCCGTCGATCACCGACTTCACGTCGGCGGCATGGGCGGCGAACGGGATCGAGACTAAGGCAGTTGCGGCGAGAAGGCCGCGTATCAGGCTGGTCATTTTTTCCTCCCTTGGTGCAGTGAAATCAGCCGGCGGCAGCCGGCGCGAAACTCCCCCGGAACAGGCGATTGATCTCGGCGACGACGCGGCGTGCGTCCTGCCTGCCGGCAAGGCCTTCGTTGATACGGTCGGAAGCCTGCTGCTGGAACGCCATGTAGCCGTCATGGCGCGGGCGCACCCAGGCGCCTTCGAGCGTCGCGCGCGTGGCGCGATAGAAGCAGCCGGTCGCGGCGTTAACGGCTTCATCCTCCCAGGCCGCGGCATGTCCGGGCTGGCCGCCTGCGGCGGCGTAGGGCCCGCGCTGCACGTCGCCGCTGGCGATCCAATAAGCAAAGTCGATTGCCGCGTCGCGCGCCGTGGAAAAGGCGGAGACGGCGATGCCGGTGCCGCCGAGCGCCGAGCCGACCGGGCCATTGCCGCCGGCGACCGGCATGTCGGCGAAGGCGAGGCGGCGCGGCCGGAAACCCGCCACCGCATAGGGAACATAACCATAGATCAGCGGGGCGCAGGCGATGCGGGAATTGGCTTCCGCCATCCTTTCGAACACGGCGATCGGGTCCATCGTCAGGCAAGCGGGATCGACAAGCGCCGCGATCTCGCGCAGCATTTCGAAGGCGGTTTCGCCGATCTCGCCATCGACCAGGTCGCCCGGGCCGTCGACCATGCAGGGTCGGCCGAGATCGGCGGCCAGTGTGTAGAGGCACATCAGCGAATGCGGCGGCCGGAGCGGCAATAGCACGCGACCCTGCTCGGCCAGCGCCAGCACTTCGGTCCAGATTCTCGGCGCGGCCTCGATCAGATCCGACCGCCAGGCCTGCACCTGGGTCGCGGCATCGATCGGGAAAGCCCATTGCCGGCCCTGCCACGTGTAGCTCGGATAGGACTTGCCGACGCTTGCCCTCGCAAGCGCTTCGCGTTCCGCCTCGCGTCCCAGCACATCGAGCGGCGCCAGGCATTTCTCGGCGGTGATCTGGCCGACATGCGGATGGTCGATGACGATCAGGTCGTAAGCGCGGGCGAGCTCTTCGACCGGGAAGGACTCGAAGTCCTGGAGCGACCGCTTTTCCCATTCGATCGACACGCCGGTCTTTTCCTTCCACAGCGCCGAGCACGCCACCATCGGGTCGTAGCCGCGCGGATGGCTCCAGGTCATGCCTTTCAAGGAGACCCCGTTCACAGGCCAAACTCCGCGCGGATCCTGTCGCTGTGCTCGCCGATGCGCGGGGCGGCGCGCTCCACCTTGGCGCGGGCGCCGTCGACGCGCAGCGGCGTGCGGGTGGTGAGGATCGAGACATTGTCCTCACGCGTCACGGTCTGCAGCATGTCGAGCGTCTTGAAGCCGTCGCTCTGCATCAGCTCCGGCCACGTCAGCACCTTCGCGCACCAGACATCAGCGGGTTCGAGAATGGCCAGCCATTCGTCTATGGTCCTTTCGGCAATGCGCCTGGCAATGATCGCCTTGATCTCGTCGCGGGCGGTGAACCAGGTCGCGGGTTTGTCGCGAAACGGGTCGAGCTCGGGCAATTCGAGCAGGTCGGCGATTCTTGGAATCGGCGTCATGGCGATCGCCAGATAGCCGTCCTTGGCGGGATAGACGCCGTAGGGCGCCGAGAGATAGGCGTGGGCGCTGCGGAAGGACGAGCGTTTCGGCAGGCGGCGGCCGTCGTTGAGATGGGTGGTCAGCACCTCGAACTGGAAATCGATCAGCGCCTCGAGCAGGCTGGTTTCGACATGGCCGCCTTGACCGGTGATGCCGCGCCGCACCAGCTTGGCGAGAATGCCTTGCGCGCAGGCCGCGCCCGCCAGCATGTCGGCGATCGCCAGGCCGAATGGCACCGGCCCTTGCCCCTCGTCGCCGTTCAGCCACATGACGCCGGAGCGCGACTGGGCCAGCAGGTCCTGCCCGGGCCGCTTCACCCAAGGGCCTTCCTCGCCATAGCCGCTGATCGAAGCGTAGACGAGCCGTGGGTTGATCGTGCTCACATGCCCATAATCGAGGCCGAGCCGCTCGATCACGCCAGGCCGGAAGTTCTGGATGAGCACGTCGGCCTTGGCGATCAGCCCGCGCAGCATGGCGAGATCGGCCTCGTTCTTGAGGTCGACGGCCATGCTCTCCTTGCCGCGGTTAATGGCGTGGAAAATGGTGGAATCGCCGCCGATCTCGGTGTCGCTGAGATAAAGCCGGCGCGACAGGTCGCCTCCATCGGGCCGCTCGATCTTGATGACGCGCGCGCCGAGGTCGAGCAGGCGCAGCGAGCAGTAAGGCCCCGACAGGAACTGGCTCATGTCGATGACGACGAGGCCGGCCAGCGGGAGTTCGGTGTCAGCGGCCACGATTCACTTCTCGGTCTTGCCGGCAAAGTCGGCCGGGTTCTTGTATTTCACCGTCTGCAGATGCTCGCAGTAGAGCACCAGCTCTCCTTCACCCTTGAAGACCTCATAGCTGGCACGGATCAGGCCCATGTCCTGGTAGCGCGGCTTTTTGTCGAGGTTGGTGCGGATCGAATAGATGGTGTCGCCGATGAAGACCGGCTTGATGAATTTGAGTTTGTCGTAGCCATAGGAAAAGGCGTTGACACAGTTGGTGGCGACCAGTCCGAGCCCGGCCGAAAAGACGAAGGCGCCCGCCACCAGCCGCCGGCCGAAGATGCCTTCCTTCCCGGCGAACATCTGGTCCTGCACGTAGGGGTGGATATCCAGCACCAGCGTATTGAACATATGGCTTTCGCCCTCGGCGATGGTGCGGCGGAGCGAGCGGATTTTGTGGCCGGGCTGCCAGTCCTCGTAGAACCAGTTCTCCGAATTCCAGACAGGGATTTCGGCATGCGCCCCGGGCATGTCGGCAGGATGCGTCGAGGAGACACCGACGGTAGGCGAGAACGCGCTCATGATCCGCACCGGAGGCTTCCGGCGCGGCCGCCGAGGCGGTTCCGGGCACGATGCCGGATGGCGAGACGCATGATCGCTTCCTCCCGTCAGTTTTCTTTTGTGAATAATATTTTCACATATGGGATTGCCTTGCAAGCGATGATCGGCGAAATTTTTGGAGAGCCGGCACGGGCGGAGGAGCCGCGGGCCCTGGCCGGGCAGTCGCGGGCAAGCATGAATGCCTGCCCAGGGATTGTTGTTTTTCGCAGGTTCTTGATCGCAAAGCCGAGGAACAGTTTTGCGGAACCTGCTCAGGAGGAAGATCGATGCAAAGCGCCTGTCTTGTGTTTGTCGGCAGCCTCAACCGCGAGGCGCCCTATTTCCAGGGCGCGCGTGGCGTCGGCCTCGGGGTCTACGCTTTCGACGAGGCGACGCTTGCCGTTCAGAAGCTTGCCGAGACCAACGAGGTCGACAATCCGACCTTCCTGTCGGTGACGCCGGATGGCTCGCGCCTATATGCCAATTCGGAAGTCTTCGCCTGGCGCGAGGGAACGGTCTCGGCCTATCGCTTCGAGCGCGCCACAAATTCACTCGCCTATCTCAACAAGCAGCCCTCGCTCGGCAGCATCACCGCGCACAACACGATCACCCGCGACGGCAGCAAGCTGCTGGTCGCCAATTACGGCATGGGAAGCGGCGGCCCCGACAAGGCGGTCGCCGTGTTCGGCTTTCACGCCGACGGCGGCCTAACGGCGCCGCTGGCGAGCGTGGCGCATTCCGGCACCGGACCCAATGCCGAGCGGCAGGAGCGCTCGCATGCCCACAGCGTCACCGAAGCCATCGAGGGCGGCGTCGCCATCGTCGCCGATCTCGGCATCGACCAGCTGGTCTCCTACCGGATCGAGCCCGACGGCACGCTGGTGAAACTCGCGTCCTCGGCGCTCACGCCAGGCGCCGGTCCGCGCCACGTCGCGCTGCATCCGAACGGCCGTTTCGTCTTCGTCATGAACGAACTGGACTCGACGGTCGTGTCGCTGGCGCTGGACTATTCTTCGGGTCGGCTCGAACTCATCGACACCAAGCCGGCGGTTCCCGCAGAGGCACGCGCGCACAATCACTGCGCCGACATCCAGATCTCGCCCGACGGCCGCTTCCTCTACGGCTCCAACCGGGGCCATGACAGCGTCGCCATCTTCGCCGTCGATCAGCAGTCGGGAAAACTCGATACGGTCGACTTCACGCCTTGCGGCGGCGCGACACCGCGCAACCTGGCACTGACGCCATCCGGCAGGCACCTGTTCTCGGCCAACCAGAACGCCGACCGCATCTCGATCTTCGCCCGCGACGAGAGCAGCGGCCAGCTGACAGATACGGGCCATGCCATCGAGGTCGGAACGCCGATGTGCGTGCGGATCGTCGAAGACCTGCTTCGATCCTAGACTAGAGCCAACCTTGCCTACTGGCTGACCCGGGTGAACGAGCCTGTGTAAGTCTGGCCGGCAAGCGCGTAGGTGACGTTGAGCGTTCCTGGCGACGACATGCTGGCGGTGATGTCAGCACCGTTCGGCAGGCGCCCTAGCTTCAACGTGTTACCGGAAATCCTGCCGGAACCGTCGGCGACGCCCGGCTTGTTGTCGGCGAGATCGCCCCATGCGTAGCTGACCGTCACCTGCCCGCCCGAGGACACGGTCAGGACCGCCAGCTTGCCGTCATACATGCCGTTGAGCTGCCCCGCCCATATGCCTGAGAATGCGGCGTATCTGGCGGGAACGCCCTTGCCGGGCGGAACGATCGCGACCGTCTGGTCCAGCACCGCCGAATTCGATGAAGCCGGGGCGGGAGCAGCAATGACGGCCGGAACTGGCTGCGGGTCAGCAACAGGCCGTGTGTCCGGGGTCGATTGACAAGCAGCAAGCGCCATCGCAACCCAAAACATCGGCAAGAGACGGTTCGATCGCGCAAGCCGTCCGGACCGAACACGTCCCCGCGCCTGAATCACACCCATAACCGGAATATTCATGAGCATCCCTCTGACAGGAAGCCCTTAGCCTAGTTGCCGCCGCCGGCATAGGGATTTCCTCGGGCGCTTTCCTTCGTATCCCTAGCGAACAACCCGCGAGGAGGTCGGCGCCGCCAAACCCGCCGGAAATGTGGACACTAGGTTGTTGTCGGGGTTCTTCCCGAGATATCCGAAAAGTGCTCGATATCAACTAGACAGAAGGACTGTTTGGTGGAGCCAATCGGAATCGAACCGACGACCTCTTGAATGCCATTCAAGCGCTCTCCCAACTGAGCTATGGCCCCACTCCCGGCAGTCAGCCGGCGCCGTTTCCGGCGAAGAGATCCGGCGCGGTTGGGACCGCGCCGTCGTTTAGTGCTGGCGGCTTCTAGCGCCGCCTTCGGTCAAGATCAAGCCTTGAAAGACCGCTTTTTCGTCACAGGCGAAAATGGCCGGCAAACAATCTTGCCGAGGTCTGAAATCAGACCTCGTCCTCGTCGTCGCCAACCCCGATCATGTCGGCGACATCGTCGTCCTCTTCCTCTTCGTCGGCAAGGAAGGTGTCGTCGTCATCGTCGCCGAGGTCGACATCGTCCTCGTCATCGACGAGATCGGGAAGATCGTCAGCGCCGCCCTTGGCCTCGTCATCTGCTTCCTCGAGCGAGACGACTTCGGCGCCCTCCTCCTCGTCGCCGTCGACTTCCTTGTCGGCGACTTCCTCATCTTCCTCGATGGCGGAAATCTTGCCTTCGTCGAAATAGGAGCGCGGATAGCTCTTGCCGGTATAGGGCGAGACGATCGGATCCTTGTTCAGGTCATAGAATTTCCGACCCGTCTCGGGGTCGATGCGTTTGGTGCCAAGTTCAGCTTTTGCCACAGCAGGCCTCGTCAATAAAAGAGTGGTCCCCTTAACCGCAGTTTTGAGCGCTGTCAAAGCCAAAAGCCGGCGGCGCAAAAGCCTGCATTCGAACGCTCTCGCCCGGGGGATGACCATTGCCGCGTGGCGTGATACGAGACCGCGGCATCATGACGAACCGAGCCGGTCATCCGGCATTTCACTTGGAAGACAAAATGTCTCATTCCGCCGCCGCTAAACCGGCCACGGCCCGCAAATCCCCTGCCCTTTCCGGCACCGCGCGCGTGCCCGGCGACAAATCGATCTCGCACCGCTCCTTCATGTTCGGTGGGCTGGCCTCCGGCGAGACCCGCATCACCGGCCTGCTCGAAGGCGAGGACGTGATGCGCACGGGCGCCGCCATGAAGGCGATGGGCGCGCATATCGAGAAGAACGGCACCGAATGGGTGATCCGCGGCACCGGCAACGGCACGCTGCTGCAGCCCGAAGGCCCGCTCGATTTCGGCAATGCCGGCACCGGCTCGCGCCTCACCATGGGCCTCGTCGGCACCTATGACATGGAGACCACCTTCATCGGTGACGCCTCGCTGTCCGGCCGGCCGATGGGCCGCGTGCTCGACCCGCTGCGCCAGATGGGCGTGCAGGTGCTGAAGGCGGCCCCCGGCGACCGCATGCCGATCACGCTGCACGGCCCGAAACACGCCGCGCCTATCACCTATCGCGTGCCGATGGCTTCCGCCCAGGTGAAGTCGGCGGTGCTGCTTGCAGGGTTGAACACGCCGGGCATCACGACGGTGATCGAACCGGTGATGACGCGGGACCACACCGAAAAGATGCTGAAGGGCTTTGGCGCCAATTTGACCGTCGAGACCGATGAGCGCGGCGTGCGCCACATCTTCATCGAAGGCCAGGGCAAGCTCACCGGCCAGACGATCGCCGTGCCGGGCGACCCTTCCTCCGCCGGCTTCCCGCTGGTGGCCGCGCTCATCGTGCCGGGCTCGGACATCGTGATCGAGAACGTGCTGATGAACCCGACCCGCACCGGGCTGCTTCTCACCCTGCAGGAGATGGGCGGCAATATCGACATCCTCAACCCGCGCAACGCCGGCGGCGAGGACGTGGCGGATTTGCGCGTGCGTTCCTCGGAACTGAAGGGCGTCGTCGTGCCGCCGGAGCGCGCGCCGTCGATGATCGACGAGTATCCGGTGCTGGCCGTCGCGGCGAGCTTCGCCGAAGGCGAGACGCTGATGCAGGGCCTGGAGGAACTGCGCGTCAAGGAATCCGACCGACTGTCGGCGGTGGCCAATGGGCTGAAGCTCAACGGTGTGGACTGCACCGAGGGCGAGGCATCGCTCGCGGTGCGCGGCAGGCCGGGCGGCAAGGGGTTGGGCGCGCATCCCAATGGGCCGGATACCGCGGTGAAGACGCATCTCGACCACCGCATCGCCATGAGCTTCCTGGTGATGGGTCTGGCGACGGAAAAGCCGGTGACCATCGACGACGCCAACATGATCGCGACGAGCTTTCCGGAGTTCATGGGGCTGATGAAGGGACTGGGCGCGGAGATCGAGTGAGATACGTCCACGTCCATTGGCAACATGATATCCCGGAGGAGCCATCCGACCTCTGGTATGAAATCGCCGATGACGATTTTCAGAACCGCACAATAGAGTTCTATGCCGATGGTTCCGTTGGTTTTGCTATTCGCGGCACGGACCGGTCGGAGGATGTTGAGGTTGGCGGGACAAGGAATTCGACAGAGGGCTTTCCCGATCTCGCAGAGATCAATTCGGACAGCCAGTTCAAGGCCTCGGACGTTACGGCGGCCGACTTCGAGCGCCGGTGGGGTGACGCACTTGCATCGGGGTTTCGAATGACGACCGGCTTCACCATCGCCATCGACGGCCCCGCTGGCGCAGGCAAGGGCACGCTCGCCCGACGGCTCTCCGACCATTACCGGCTGAACCTGCTCGACACCGGCCTCACCTACCGCGCGGTGGCCCACAAGCTGCTCGAGCTCGGCCTGCCGCTCGACAATGTCTCGGCGGCGGAAACCGCGGCGCGGCAGGTCGACCTTTCGGACCTCGACCGCACGGTGCTGTCGGCGCATGCGGTGGGCGAGGCCGCCTCGAAAGTCGCGGTCATCCCCTCGGTGCGGCGGATCCTGGTCGAGAAGCAGCGGGCCTTCGCCAAGGCGCCGCCGGGCGCGGTGCTCGACGGGCGCGACATCGGTACGGTGGTGTGCCCGGACGCCGACATCAAGCTCTATGTCACGGCAAGCGCGGCGGTGCGGGCCAAGCGCCGGCTGGCCGAGATCGAGAGCATGGGCGGCAGCGCCGATTTCGCCACCATTCTTGCCGATATCGAGCGCCGCGACGAACGCGACATGGGCAGAGCCTCCTCGCCGCTGAAGCCAGCGGAAGACGCGCACTTGCTTGATACCAGCGAAATGGCTATAGAGACCGCGTTTCTGGCGGCGATGGCTATCGTTGACGAAGCCCTCGCCAAGAGAAGCAAGGCCTGATCAAGGTTCTCGGTTGCCGTCGGCGGCTGAAATACCCATATCGGGCACGAACCAGCCTGCCAGTTTTCTTCATGCGCCGGACTCGCCGCTCCGATAGCGGCCAAGGGCTCTTCAGCCCGGAACGCCGGCAGGCTCACGCAACGCTAACCCACGGCGCCCGCTCCGCGACAGCGGAGTATTCCAGGAGAAACAATGTCAGCTGCTAATCCGTCTCGCGACGATTTCGCGAGCATGCTCGAAGAATCATTCACCGCCGGCCATTCCGGCGAGGGCCAGGTTGTCCGGGGCACGATCACCGCGATCGAAAAGGACATGGCCATCATCGATGTCGGCCTCAAGGTCGAAGGCCGCGTGCCGCTGAAGGAATTCGGCGCCAAGGGCAAAGAGTCCTCCCTGAAGGTCGGCGACACCGTCGAGGTCTATGTCGAGCGCATCGAGAACGCGCTTGGCGAAGCCATGCTGTCGCGCGAGAAGGCTCGCCGCGAAGAGAGCTGGGTGCGCCTCGAGGAGAAGTTCACCAAGGGTGAGCGCGTCGAAGGCGTCATCTTCAACCAGGTCAAGGGCGGCTTCACCGTCGACCTCGACGGCGCCGTGGCGTTCCTGCCGCGCAGCCAGGTCGATATCCGCCCGATCCGCGACGTCACCCCGCTGATGCACAACCCGCAGCCCTTCGAGATCCTCAAGATGGATCGCCGCCGCGGCAACATCGTGGTCTCGCGTCGTACCGTGCTCGAGGAGAGCCGCGCCGAACAGCGTTCGGAAATCGTGCAGAACCTCGAGGAAGGCCAAGTGGTCGAGGGCGTGGTCAAGAACATCACCGACTACGGTGCGTTCGTCGACCTCGGCGGCATCGACGGCCTGCTGCATGTCACCGACATGGCATGGCGCCGCGTCAACCATCCGACCGAGATCCTCAACATCGGCCAGACGGTCAAGGTGCAGATCATCCGCATCAACCAGGAAACCCACCGCATCTCGCTCGGCATGAAGCAGCTCGAGTCGGATCCGTGGTCGGATATCGGCACCAAGTTCCCGATCGGCAAGAAGATCAAGGGCACCGTCACCAACATCACCGACTACGGCGCGTTCGTCGAGCTCGAGCCTGGCATCGAAGGCCTCATCCACGTTTCGGAAATGTCGTGGACGAAGAAGAACGTGCATCCCGGCAAGATCCTGTCGACGACGCAGGAAGTCGACGTGGTGGTGCTCGAGGTCGATCCGGCCAAGCGCCGCATCTCGCTCGGCCTCAAGCAGACGCTGGAAAACCCGTGGCAGGCATTCGCCTCGAGCCATCCGGTCGGCAGCCAGGTCGAGGGCGAGGTCAAGAACAAGACCGAGTTCGGCCTGTTCATCGGCCTGGAAGGCGACGTGGACGGCATGGTGCACCTGTCCGACCTCGACTGGACCCGTCCGGGCGAGCAGGTCATCGAGGAGTACAATCGCGGCGACATGGTCAAGGCGCAGGTGCTCGACGTCGACATCGAGAAGGAGCGCATCTCGCTCGGCATCAAGCAGCTGGCCCGTGACACGGTCGGCGAAGCGGCCACCAGCGGCGAGTTGCGCAAGAACGCCGTCGTCACCTGCGAGGTCATCGGCGTGAAGGACGGCGGTCTGGACGTGCGGCTGGTCGACAGCGGACTCGAGACCTTCATCAAGCGCTCCGACCTTTCTCGCGACCGCGACGAGCAGCGCCCCGAGCGCTTCACCGTCGGCCAGAAGGTCGACGCCCGCGTCATCGCCTTCGACAAGAAGACCCGCAAGCTGCAGGTCTCGATCAAGGCGCTGGAAATCGCCGAGGAGAAGGAAGCGGTGGCCCAGTACGGCTCGACCGACTCCGGCGCCTCGCTGGGCGATATCCTGGGCGCGGCGCTGAAGAAGCAGGGCAGCTAAGTCCTTTCTTCGCGACCCCGAAAGCAAAACCCCCGCCGGAGCGATCCGGCGGGGGTTTTTTGTTTAGTTTATCGTCGCGCTTCAGGCCCGGCCGTAGAGCGGAACCAGCGTGCCGCTCATGGCCTGATTTGCCGGCGAGGCCAGATAGGCGATCGCTTCTGCCGCAGCCTCAAGGCTCACCCACTTGCTGAAATCGGCGTCCGGCATGCTGTCGCGATTGGCCTGGGTGTCGAGGGTCGATGGGGCCACCGCATTGACCAGTATCCCCTTGTGCTTCAACTCCTCGGCCATGGCCACCGTCATCGCCGCCACCGCCGCCTTGCTCGCGGTATAGGCAACCATGCCGGAGCCTTTGCGTGGTTCCAGCGCCGCCCGGGCGGTGACATTGACGATGCGACCAGCGGTGTTGGACGTCAGCATAGAGCGCACCGCGGCGCGGCTGCACAGAAAGGTCGTGCGAGCGTTGGTGTCCATCATTTCGGCAAAGGAGGCCGACTCGATCTTCTCGACCGGCGCCATGGTGAAGCCCCCGGCAAGGTGGATCGAGGCCCACAGCTCGGGCACCCGATGGTAGAAGGCCTCGACCTTGGCCGAATCCGAGAGGTCGACATTATGCGCCAGGTGCACGCTGGCGTGGGCTGTGTAGGGAAAATGAGGCGGGGCTGCAGCGTGGGCATTGGGCACGTGGCAGATCGCGCCTTGCTCCAGCAATCTGCCGACAACCGCGCCGCCGAGCGCCCCAGTACCGCCCGTTATCACGACATGCCTGCCGTCCAGCGTTTCCGTCATACTTTGACTGCTCCTGTCATTTTTTTGGTTATTTCTTTGGTTATACCGCCCCAGAATGAAACGTCGCGCCTTTCGCTGCGACACTCAATTGAAATATCGACATGGCAGGTGGCGCGTCTTTGCATGCGTCCCGGTACGATTTTCCGTTGATGGCAAGTCGGGATCTCAAACAAGAGGCCATCCATTCAGGATGGCATCCCAAAGCAGAAGCTCGTCCGTCTCCGGGCGCCATACTTTGTGGTTGAGCTTGTGCAGCCAGAACCCGTCATACATGGCGCGATGTCTCGCTTCGTCCAAAGGCTGCAAGAGTTGCCATTGCAATTCGTGCGGTCTGTCCGCACCAACCTGCGGCATTTTCAGGAAGTCCTCCCTCAGCTTCCGGTGCAGCAGCAGAGAGGCCTCGATGTGATGCGGGAACATGAAATACTGCAGGAGCCGATCGTATTCGCGCCAGTAGTCGGCAAGGCCATGAAGCACCGTCTCGACCAGGGGGTGTCCCTTGCGCGCATGGATGAACCAGGTCTCCACCAGCCGCGGCGCCCGATTGGTTTCGCGAAGGATATAGAAGTCCTCGCGCTCGATCTGCCGGGGCACCGGCTGCCGGAGCAGGATGGTCGCATCGAGCCAGGTGCCGCCGTGCCGCAGAAGCAGGCTGAGCCGGATGAAATTGGAAAAGTGCTGGCTTGTCATCAACTGGCGGCGCCGCTTGTCCCAGATATGCCCCGGGAGATCGACATAGTCCGTCACCGAGGTATCATCGAGCACGATGAGGTCGCGGTCGCCCTTGTGCCTTTCAACCGAACGCAGGCAGGCCATCACCAACGGGGGCGCGTTTTCGACACCTTGCGCCCAATATTGCCAGATCGGACCCAATCCGCCTTCCGGGGTGCTGTCGGAGCACCATTGCGAGTGTTCGACAGCAGCGTTTCGGGCACACCGGTCCCTACGCCGAGCCAGATTCATGTGGGACTTGGCAGCTCGCTTGCGCAGCCACCACGGCAGGGCCGTCGAAGACGCCGCCCACCGCAACGGCGCCAGGTGACGGCGCCGGAGCGGATCGTCGAATGGCGGTTCGGTGAAGAAGCCGCCATCCAAGCCATCGCTCCCCGATGCCACCAGGACGGTCAATCGACCGCAATCTCGATGACGCGCGGCTTGCCGGCCGCCCGGGCGCGGTTCAGTGCCCCGGCCAGATCGGCCGTACCGCCCAGCCGCTCGGCCTCTATGCCGTAAGCCTCGGCGAGCTTGCAGAAATCCGGCGGCGCCGGCGACACGCCGACGGGCTCGACACCGACGTCGAGCATCGAAGTCTCGATCTCGCGATAGCCGCGATTGTTCCAGACGACGAAGATCACAGCCGCTTCGGCATCGAGCGCGGCGCCGATCTCCGGCAAGGTGAACTGGAAGCCGCCATCGCCGGTGAGGCACACCACCGGCGCCCCCGGCACGGCGAGCGCCGCGCCGATCGCCGCGGGCGGGCCGTAGCCCAGCGCGCCGAAGCCGGTCGCGGCGTTGAACCAGCCGCCGGGGCGGTCGTGATCGTAATAGAGGTTGGCGGCATAGATGGGCTGGGTCGAATCGCCGACGATGATGGCGCCCGGCAGCGCGTCGCGGATCATCTCCACCGCGCGCACCTGGGCCAGATAATCGGGCTTGAGTTCGGCCAGCGCTGCCTGGCGCGCCGCGGCCGCGCGAGCCTCGCCATCCCTTGCCGCGACGTGGCCCGGTCCGATCGCCGTGAGCACGGCCTCGATCCCTTCGGCGCAATCCGCGTGGATGCCGACCGTCGCCGGCCGGCGCGCGATCTGGTCGGCGCCGATGTCGATGCGGATCAGGTTCTTCGGCAACACGAAGCCGCCGTCGCCATAGCCGTCATAATCGGTCGGTCCGAACTCGGTGCCGGCGGCGATCACCAGGTCGGCGTCGGCCATCAGGGCGCGCACTGCCTTCAGGCTGGGGCTGGCCGGTACGCAGAGCGCATGGCCGTGCAGAAGGCCGCGCGCATTGGCGGTCTCGACGACAGGGGCGCCGAGCGACTCGGCCAGGCGCCGCAACGCCGCGTCGGCCTTCCTGGCGCCGCCGCCCGCAAGGATCAGCGGGCGGCTGGCCGCCTTGATCAATTTTGCCGCTTCTGCGACCGCAGCGGCTTCAGGCGCGGGCGGCGCGGCATTGCTCAACGCCGCCGTGAGCCCATCGGCCGGTTTCACCATGACGTCCGTCGGGATCTCAATATGCACCGGGCCGGGACGCGACGAGGAAAACAGCGCGAAGGCGCGGGCGAGCGCGCCCGGCAGTTGGCCGGCCTCGGTGATGCGCTCGGAAGACAGCGCCACCTTTTCCATCATGCCGCGCTGGTCCGGCAGTTCATGCAGGAAGCCCAGCCCCTTGCCGAGCGTATCGGTGGCGTTGACGCCGGAGATCACCAGCATGGGCACCGAATCGGCGCGCGCCTGGCCCATGGCGGTGATGGTGTTGGTGAGCCCCGGCCCGGTGATGACGAAGGCAACGCCCGGCCGGCCGCCGGCACGCGCATAACCATCGGCCATGAAGCCGGCGCCCTGCTCATGGCGGGGCGTGACATGACGTATCCTGGAGCGCGCCAGGCCGCGATAGAGCTCGACCGTGTGCACGCCCGGAATGCCGAAGACGGTATCGACGCCATGCGCCTCGAGTAAGGTGATCAGCGCTTCGCCGATGGTGGTCATTGATCTTCTCCCCTTTGTTTCCTACGCAATTCCGAGCGGAAAACCGCTTCTCACTTTCCTTGGAATTGCGAGAGCATGATGAATCGGTTTTTGGTCGACATCATCCGCTATCCCCTTGATTTAAAGCGGCGCCAGGCCAAGTTCGGCCTCGACAGCCTTGATGCCGATCGCCGCCAGTTCGCCGGGCAGGAACATCTCGCCCGCCAGGCAGCCTTCGATCCAGAGCCCGTCGATGATCGCATTGATCGCGATGGCGTGGCGGCGCAGCGCCGCCGCGTCCGGCTCGCGCCGTTCGGCGGCGAGCACTTCGGCCACGACGGCCTCCACCTCGTTGCGAAAGCCGAGATAGCCTTCGCGGTGGGCGCGGGCGAGCGACGGATGCGCGCCGGCGCGGCCGATGAAGGTCGCCCAGAGCGAGAACACCCGCTGGTCGATGATCGGCGCGTTGAGGTTGGCCGTGACGAAGGCCGCAAGGCGCTGGCGCGGCGAGGCGTCCTCCATGACCAGGGCGGCTTTGGCCTGCTCGGTCATGTGGCCCATCAGCGTCGCATAGGCTTCCTGCAGCAAATCTTCCTTGCCGGGGAAATAGTGCCGGATCAGCCCGGCGGTGACACCGGCGCGCAATGCGATGGTGCGAACAGTGGCGCCCTGCAGGCCATGCTCCGCCACGCTGTCCAGGGTCGCCTCGATCAGATCCTGCCGCCGCCGCTCCTCGCCCTCGCGACGGAATTTGCGACGGGAAGGCGAATTCATTGGCGAAGGATCGGCCGAGTCAGGCATGTCGGCCCGCCTTCGCATGCGATGCAGAGCGCATCCGCGTCGAATACCTCAACCGTGCAGCCGGCGGCTTCCATGGCGGCCTTTGTCCTGGGAAAGCCGGCAACGGCAATGACCTTGCGCGGGCTCGTCGGCAGCACGTTCAGGCTGAGGCCGTTGGACGCTGCGAACTCTTGCGGGTCGCCTTCGACCAGCCGGATGCCGCGCGCCCTCAGCATCTGATAGAACGGCGCCGGCAAAAGCGGCGAATAGACCAGCGCAAGGTCGTCGGCCAGCGGGCTGATCACCGACATGAGATGCAGGCACGCCTCTTCGCCCTGCCACAGCGGCAGATCGAAGCCGTGGACGGAAATGCCCAGCGGCGCAAGCAGCTTGGCGACCTGCTGGATGCCTTCCTGGTTGGTGCGCACACCGCGCCCGATCGCCAGCGTGCGGGCATCGATCCAGACACAATCGCCACCTTCGACCTGGCCGGGAGGCAGCACGCGGCCGACGATCGGAATGCCCATCCTTGTGTAGGTTTCCTCATGCAGCGACGGCTCGCTCGCGCGCAGCGGCTTGCCCATTGACAGGATCAACGCGCCGCCATCGGTCATCAGCGACGGGTCATGCGTGAAAACCGAATCCGAAAGGCCGTCGGCCTTGTCGTCGATCCATTCGATCTCGGCGCCGGAAGCCGCCACCATTTCGGCAAAGGCCATGTGCTGCGCGGCAGCTTTCGCCGGATCGAACCCGGGGCCATAGTGCCAGGCGGCCCTGTCGGCGCCGCGCATGGCGTTGGCCGCCGAACGCATCAGCACGCGCCTCAGCGGCGCCGCCATGGACTGCGATCCGAAAGCGCTCATCGACACCCTTTTATGCTGAAAAAAATCGAAAAAATTTCATGGGCGGCTATTTATACACTTGCACAACAAGGCCGCAAGTGCCGTAATGAGCGGGATTGACGGGCTCGCGCTGTTGGGTCCATGCTGAAATCTGGAGCGGGCAGTACAGCGTATGTTGATTAGCCGGATGGACGTTCGACGAACCACCTCGGGTAAAACAGAGGTCGCCCGGTGAGCGCGGCGGGAGCCGCCGCAGTCCAATCCGGCAAGGCGCAAAGCAGCGCCGCCGAAGCCATCCATGTCGAAAACCTGCACAAGAAATTCGGCCAGCTGCACGTGCTGAAAGGCGTTTCGCTGTCGGCGCGCGATGGCGAGGTGGTTGCCATCATCGGCGGCTCAGGCTCCGGCAAATCGACGTTGCTTCGCTGCATCAACTGCCTGGAAAACCCGACCAGTGGCATCATCCGGGTCAATGGCGAGGAGATCAAGCTCAAGGCCGACAGCCATGGCCATACCTTTCCGGCTGACCGCAGGCAGATCGAGCGCATCCGCACCCGGCTCGGCATGGTGTTCCAGAACTTCAACCTGTGGAGCCACATGACGCTGATCGAGAATGTCATCGAGGTTCCGGTGCATGTGCTGGGCGTCAAGCGCGACGAGGCGATCGCCCAGGCCGAGAAGCTGCTCGTACGCGTCGGGCTGGCGGACAAGCGCGACGTATATCCCGCCTTCCTGTCCGGTGGACAGCAACAGCGCGCCGCGATCGCCCGGGCACTTGCCATCAATCCGCGCGTCATGCTGTTCGACGAGCCGACCTCGGCGCTCGATCCCGAACTGGTCGGCGAGGTGCTGAAGGTGATCGGCGACCTGGCGCGCGAGGGGCGCACCATGGTGCTGGTCACGCATGAGATGAAGTTCGCCCGCGAGGTCGCGACGCATGTCGTCTACCTCTACAACGGGCTGGTCGAGGAGGAAGGTCCGCCGGAACAGCTGTTCGGCGCACCCAAGTCCGAAAGGCTCAAACAATTCCTCCGCAATGTCGGCTAGGAGCCGGCATCAAGCGGGGCGAAAACCGGGAACAACAACAAACTGGGAGTCCTGATATGAAGACTGTTCTCAAGACATTGGCCGCCGCGCTGCTTCTAGGCGTCGCAGCGATGGGTGGCGTGGCCAAGGCCGAGCAGGTCAAGATCGGCGTCGCCGCCGAGCCCTATCCGCCCTTCACATCGCCCGACGCCAGCGGCAAATGGGTGGGCTGGGAGATCGACTTCGTCAACGCCGTCTGCGCCGAGGAGAAGCTCGACTGCGTGATCACGCCCGTCGCCTGGGACGGCATCATCCCCGCACTGACCACCAAGAAGATCGACGCCATTGTCTCTTCCATGTCGATCACCGACGAGCGCAAGAAGACGATCGACTTCTCGGACAAGTACTACAACACGCCGACCGCGATCATCGGGCCGAAGGACCAGAAATTCGGCGCCACGCCGGACGACCTCAAGGGCAAGGTGATCGGCGTCCAGGTCTCGACCGTGCATGCCGTGTACGCCAAGAAGCACTTCACCGGCGCGCAGGAGATCAAGGAATACCAGACGCAGGACGAAGCCAACAACGATTTGGCCGCCGGCCGCCTCGACGCCGTGCAGGCGGACTCGATCGCGCTCGGCGAATTCCTGAAAACGGACCAGGGCAAAGCCTGCTGCGACCTGAAGGGCATGGTGGCCCCGGACGACGAAGTGCTCGGCCCGGGCGTCGGCGCCGGCATCCGCAAGGAAGACACCGCGCTCAAGGAAAAGTTCAACGCCGGCATCAAGGCGATCCGCGCCAACGGCAAATATGACGAGATTTCGAAGAAGTATTTCGACTTCGATATCTATGGCGGCGCCCCGCAGTCGAACTGATCTCCCCGCGTGATCCAGGGGTGCGGCCGCCGGCCATGCCCCTGGTCAAAACCTTGCCACGCACGCCTGTCGCTGATCTGGTCGTCAGCGGCCTGCCAGTAATCCGGGGGCGAAGCTGATCGACGCCTTTCTTCCGGCCTCCGCGGCCGGCATCATGGAACTCCTGTCGCCCGTGGCGCCCGGCTGGGGCGGCACGCTGCTGGTCGGCCTGCTGCATTCGCTGGAGATTGCCGTCGGCGCCACCTGCCTTGGCCTGCTGATCGGCACCGCCGGCGCCTTCGGCAAGCTCTATGGCGGCCCGGTGACGCGCGACCTGCTCGCGGTCTACACGACCGTCGTGCGCGCCGTGCCGGAACTGGTGCTGATCCTGCTGCTCTATTACGCAGGCACTGATCTCATCAACCAGGTGCTGGCAGCGATGGGCTACCAGCGCGTCGACATCAGCGGGCTCGTGGCCGGCATTTTCGTGCTGGGCTTCGTGCAAGGCGCCTATTCCACCGAAGTCATCCGCGGCGCCATCCTCGCCATCCCGCAAGGACAGATCGAGGCCGCCCGCGCCTATGGCATGTCGCCTGGCCTGATGCTGAGGCGCATAACCTTGCCGGCGATGCTTCCCTTCGCGATCCCCGGCCTCGCAAACCTGTGGCTGATCGCCACCAAGGATACGGCGCTGCTTGCTGTCGTCGGCTTCTTCGAGCTGACGCTGGCGACACGGCAGGCCGCGGGCGTCACCAAAGCTTATCTGATCTTCTATCTGGCGGCCGGCGTGCTCTACCTCGCGGTTACCCTGTTCTCCAACATGATCATCGGCCGCGTCGAGGCGTGGGCGCGGCGCGGCATGCCCTCCATCAAGGAGGCGCGCTGATGTCGACCGAGGCCACCGCGATCAACATGGCGGCGCGCGCATCGCTCTGGCTCAAGCCGCATCGCATCGTGCTGATCCTGATCGCCCTGGCGCTGGTTATCTGCGCGATCGTCTTCATGCGCTGGGACTGGCTGCCGCAATATTGGGAAATGGGCCTCATGGGCTTATGGCGGGCGCTGTGGATCCTCGCCGTCACCTGCGCGCTGGGCTTCGCGCTTGCCGTGCCGCTCGGGCTTGCCCAGGCCGGGGGGCCGATCTGGTTCTCGGCGCCGGCGAAGGTCTTCTGCACCATCATTCGCGGAACGCCGTTGCTCCTGCAACTGTGGCTGCTCTATTACGGCCTCGGCTCGATCTTTCCACAATATCCGTGGATTCGCGAATCCTGGCTGTGGCCCTATCTCAGACAGGCCTGGCCCTATGCCGTGGTTGCGCTGACCTTCTCCTTCGCCGGCTACGAAGGCGAAGTGATGCGCGGCGCCTTTGCCGGCGTGCCGCGCGGACAGTTGGAGGCCGCGCGCGCCTTCGGCATGAGCCGCTGGAAGATCTTCCGCCGGATCTGGCTGCCGCAGGCCTTCTACCGGGCTCTGCCGACCCTGACCGGGGAGACCGTGCTGCAACTGAAGTCGACACCGCTGGTGGCGACGATCAGCGTCATCGACATCTTCGCCGTCTCCTCCAAGGTGCGCCAGGACACCTACCTGACCTACGAGCCTTTGCTGTTGCTGGCGCTGATCTATATGACGATCACCGGTATCCTCGTCTTCGTTTTCAGCCGGATAGAGGCTCGGATTCCGGTCAAGATTGGGTAGTAGGGGAGCAGGGGAGTAGCGGCGCGTTCAGCCACGATCCGCATTCACATTTCCATCCCCATTCGCTATTCGCTCCCCTTATTCCCCTACTCCCCTAGGACGACTCCTATGCAACTCACTCTCGACCAGGCAACAGGGCTGTGCAGGATGGCCGCACTGGGCGCCGGCGCCAACGAGGAGGCGGCGCAATCGCTGACCGCCTCGATCATCGCCGCGGAGGCCGAAGGCCTGTCGACGGTGGGGTTGTCGCACTTCATCGACTATCTGGAAGCACTCGAAGCGGGCCGCATCGACGGCAATGCCGATCCGGTCATCACCCGGCCAGCGCTCGCGGTCTATCTTTCCGACGCGCGCCGCGGGCTTGCCCATACCGGCTTCGACCGCGCCGTCGGCGACCTCGTCAAGGCGGCAAAACTGTTCGGCGTCTCGATATTCTCGCAGAAGAACGCCTATACATGCGGCGCGCTCGGCTATTTCACCGGGCGGCTTGCGGAGCAAGGGCTGGTCTCCTTCGCCGCCACCAACGGGCCGGCGGTGCTTGCCGGCTCGGGCTCGGTCAAGCCGGTCTATTGCACGAACCCGATGTCATTCGCCTCGCCCGCCGCCGACGGACCGCCTCTGGTGATCGACCAGTCGTCGAGCGCCACCGCCTTCGTCAACATCCGCAAGGCGGCCGAGGACGGCAAGAAGATTCCGGAAGGCTGGGCGCTGGATGCCAGCGGCAACCCGACCACCGATCCGGCGGCGGCGATGAAAGGCGCGATGCTTGCCTTCGGCGGCCAGCGCGGCGCCAATATCGCCTTGATGGTCGAGGTACTGGCCGCTGGGATTTCCGGCGCCAACTGGTCGCTCGACGCGCCCTGGTTCACCGGCGGGACAGACAGCCCCGGAACGGGCCTCTTCGTTCTCGCCATCGAACCCAAACTGCTGGACCCCGATTTCGAACAGCGCATGAAGGCCCAGCTCGATCGGCTGCGGCGGCGCTACGGCGTGCATATTCCCGGCCGCTCCCGCGCCGAGGCCGCAGAGAAGGCAAAGGCGCGCGGCATCACCACGTCCAGGACGGTGGTGCAGCGCATTTCGGAATTCGCCGAGCGTTATTCGGCCTGATTTTTCCCGCCCGATTGAACTTTTTCCCGGCCTGGCGCGACCGATATCCGGCACCCCACGCCACGAACCGCTCAGGTTGGCTTCGTCCGGCTCGTGGCTGGCGGCGCCGCGCCGGGGGTTCAGGGCGGGGCGGGCGTGCTTGCTTCACGCCACCTTGATGCCGTCTCAGGTCAGGCCGCCTCGTTGGACACTGCTTAGGCGTGGATCTGCCCGGAAAACCCCGCCTCGGCGGGGTTTTCTGTTTCTTCGCCCCCCGTGGAAAACATGATCGCAAAAGTTAACTTTTGTTAACTTGACTTGCGTTGGAGCGTGGGGCGTTTGCGGGTGTCGTCATGAAACAGGAGCTACGATGTCCGCCACCACAGACACCTCCCGCACAAACCTGATCATCCCGGCGCTCGGCCGCCTCTATTCGAGATTTCACGACGCCGGCGAAACGCTGCTACGCGCCATCGCCGGCGGCTTCCTGGCCATCCATGGCTCGCAGAAGATCGTCAATCCGTTCGGCGCCACCGAAATGGTCGAGGGGCTGGGCTTCTATCCGGGTGTGTTCTGGTCACCGCTGCTCGCCTGCACCGAGTTCTTCGGCGGCATCCTGATCGCCATCGGCCTGCTTACCCGCCCCGCCGCCTTCGCCGGCCTGATCGTGCTTCTGGTCACCGTGTGGTTCCATTGGGTCACCATGGGCCAGGGTTTTTCGGGCGCGGAAAAGTCGCTGCTCTGGGCCGCGATCCTGGCATTCTTCGTCATTCGCGGTGGCAATCGCCAGTCTGTCGACGCGCGCATGGGCAAGGGTTTCTAAGCGGCTTTTGTCCAGTCGCAAGTTCGGACGGAAAGCCGCTACGCGCTTTTCGTGGAATTGCCCAAAAACTCGGCAATGGCGACCTCCGGTCGCTCTTTGCCTTTGGCGAGAAACGGATTAAGACACGGCCTCAGCAAAGCATTCGCGCGCGGAGCCCGTCATGACCGAAATCCTGCAGACCCCCAAGCTCGTCGTCGTCTTCGGCGGCTCGGGCTTCGTCGGTCGCCATGTGGTGCGAGCGCTGGCCAAGCGCGGCTACCGCATCCGGGTCGCCTGCCGGCGGCCCGACCTTGCCGGCCATTTGCAGCCGCTCGGCAATGTCGGCCAGATCCAGCCGGTGCAGGCCAATGTGCGCGTGCGCTGGTCGGTCGATCGCGCCGTTCAGGGCGCCGACCATGTCGTCAACCTCGTCGCCATCCTGCACGAGACCGGCCGCCAGAAATTCGGGGCGGTGCACGATTTCGGAGCGCGCGCCGTCGCCGAGGCCGCCCGCTCGGTCGGCGCCGGCCTCACGCACATCTCGGCGCTCGGCGCCGATCTGAATTCCCCGGCGGGCTACGCCAGCACCAAGGCGCTCGGCGAGAAAGCCGTGTTCGATACGATCGCGGATGCCGTCATCTTACGCCCATCGATCATTTTCGGACCGGAGGACAGCTTCTTCAACCGCTTCGCCGACATGGCGCGCTACTCGCCGGTGCTGCCGCTGATCGGCGGCGGGCAGAACAAGTTCCAGCCGGTCTATGTCGGCGACGTCGCCGAAGCAGTGGCGCGCTCTGTCGACGGCAAGGCCAAGGGCGGACAGATCTACGAACTCGGCGGCCCGCAGGTCCTGACCTTCAAGGAATGCATGCAGGAGCTGCTGACGGTCATCGAGCGCCGCCGCCTGCTGTTGCCGGTGCCGTTCTGGGTGGCGAACATCCTGGCCTCGATCCTCCAGCTCCTGCCCAGCCCGCTGCTGACCAGGGATCAGGTGCTGCAGCTGCGCGAGCACAATATCGTCTCGGACGAAGCCGCCAAAGCCGTCAGGACGCTGACCGGCCTCGGCATCCAGCCGCAGTCGATCGCCACCATCCTGCCGAGCTATCTGTGGCGCTTCCGCGCCGCCGGCCAGTTCCAGCAGCGCCGGCCGATCGCCGACCGGTAATCCGCGTACTCCCGTTTTTTGCGCAATTCCGGACGGAAAACCGCTACAGACTTTCTCTGTAATTAGCCGCGCCGCGAGACCTGCATCGGCAGGCCGCCTTGCGGCTGCGTGGTGAGCTTCTGCACCGGCCATGGCCGGGTCTCAGGCGTCACATCGAAGCGGAAGCGCGACAGCAGGATGGCCAAAGCGATGATCGCTTCCTGCATGGCGAAACTAGCACCGATGCACACACGCGGACCGGCGCCGAAGGGCAGATACTGGAAACGGTCGATCCGGTCGCGATTCTCCGGATGGAAGCGCTCGGGCATAAAGGCGTCCGGCCTGTCCCACAGCTTGCGGTGGCGATGCACGACCCAGGGCATGACCAGCACCGCGGCGTATTTCGGGATATGGAGGCCATTCCAGGTCTCGGGCTCGATCGGCTCGCGGTTGATCGAGGGCGCCGGCGGATAAAGCCTCAGCGCCTCTTCGAAAGCGGCGCGGGTGAGTGGCATGGCGTCCAGCCACTTGGTCGGGTCGGGCTCGCGCGCCAGCACGGCGTCGATCTCCTGCTCGACCTTCTCGCGTTCCCAGGGCGCCTCGGCGAGGCAGTAGATCGTCCAGCCCAACGCCCTCGCCGTCGTCTCGTGGCCGGCGCCGATGAAGGTGATGATATTGTCCTCCACTTCGGCGCGCGTGAGCCCGTCCGGCCCCTCGGCGCGCAACAGGAGCGTGAGAAAGTCCTGCGGCACGCTGCCTGGATCGCGCTTCATCCGCTCTTCGCGCATCCTTACCGTGCCGGCGACAATGTCGCGGAAATAGGCCATGGTCTTGCGACCGCGGATGCGGGTGAAGCGCGGCAGCCATTCGGGCGCGCGCAACAGGTCGAGCGGATCGACGCGCCCCATGGTCTCGAACAGGCGGTCGATCTCCTTGGCGAAACTGCCCGGTTCGCCCGCGATCTCGCCGGAAAAAAGCGTCTCGGCCAGGATGTCATAGGTGAGCAGCGTCATGTCATGGGCGACATCGGTGGAGCCGCCGGCCTCGTAGCGCGTTACGAATTCCAGCGTGCGTTTCAGCATCGGCCCGGCGAAACCGAAGATGTGACGCGGCGTGAACACCGGCGCCATCGCCTTGCGAGAACGCTTCCATACCTCGCCCTCGGCGGTCAGCAGCCCGTCGCGCAGGATCGGGCGCAGGATCAACTGGCGCACCGTCGCCATCTTGTAGTTCTTGGCGTTGTCGATCAGGACGTGGCGGATGAGGCCGGGGTCGTTGGCGACGATCAGATGTCCACCGACGCCGTTCGCAGAAACCCAGGGCTCGTTATAGGTGTGCTCGCCCCAGAGCTCGAGCGGGTTGCGGTAGACGATGCGCATCATCTCCAGCGTCGAGGGCGGCTGGGTACGCGGCTTCGGCGCCGGCGGCACGAAGGGGGCGGGCTTGGTGTCCATGAGGCGTGCTCCGCTGCAAGCGGCAAATGTAGTGCCGGGCGAAGCCGGCGTCCATGTGACGGAGCGGCATATCCGGCTGCCGCGCCTCGCCGGAATGTGACCGACACCGACAAATGCATGCTTGTTGGCGGTGGAGGCTTGCTTTAGTCACCAATGGATACCGCCAAGCAAGGAGCCCTACAGTGAAGCATCGCTTGAACATCATCATCGGCAGCACACGCCCGGGACGTGCCGGACCGATCTTCGGCGAATGGCTGGAAGGCTTCGCGCGCGAGCATGGCATATTCGAGCCGGTGCTCACTGATATCGCTGCCTTCAAGCTGCCGATGCTCGACGAGCCGCACCATCCGCGCCTGCGCAAATACGAGAAGGACCACACCAAGGCCTGGTCGGCGGCGATAGAAGCCGCCGATGCCTTCGTGTTCGTCGCGCCGGAGTACAACTACTTCGTGGCGCCAGCGATCGTGAACGCCATCGACTACCTTCTGCATGAATGGCGCTACAAGCCAGCCGCGATCTTCAGCTATGGCGGCGTCTCAGGCGGCCTGCGCGCGGCACAGGCCTTGAAGCCGCTTCTCACCTCCGTCGGCGTCATGCCGATCCCGGAAGGCGTGGCGCTGCCTGCCTACGCGACGCTGCTTGACCAGAACCGCGCATACCACCCAAGCGAACAGGTGCTGGGCGGCGCAAAGACCATGCTCGACGAATTGTTCCGCTGGAGCGAAGCGCTGAAGACACTGCGCACCGCCGGGTAGGTCGGAAATTCCTCCCGGAAGGCGGCTGCGAGGCCGTGCTTCGGCTGGCCATCGCGATCGGACATGGCCATGCACGCGCCCGCATTGCGCAGGGTGCGGCAAGGCTTGGTCGCCAAGCCGGCAAAATGCCCGCAAACCTTGGAAAAGCAGCTATTTGCGCCTATATCTAGGACATCAAAACGGCGCGATTCGGGGCGATTTTCCAGCGTCGGATCAGCGGCATCAATCAGACAGGTTTTCATGAGCGACCAGACCGAAAGCGCCAGCGGCGCGGAAGCCGAGTACGGCGCCGATTCCATCAAGGTTTTGAAGGGGTTGGATGCCGTCCGCAAGCGGCCGGGCATGTATATCGGCGACACCGACGACGGCTCGGGCCTGCACCACATGGTCTATGAAGTGGTGGACAACGCCATCGACGAGGCGCTGGCCGGCCACGCCGACCTGGTTTCGGTGACGCTCAACCCCGACGGTTCCGTTACCGTTATCGACAATGGCCGCGGGATCCCGACCGACATCCACCCTTCTGAGGGCGTTTCGGCGGCCGAAGTCATCATGACGCAGTTGCATGCCGGCGGCAAATTCGACCAGAACTCCTACAAGGTCTCCGGCGGCCTGCATGGCGTCGGCGTGTCGGTGGTCAACGCGCTGTCGGCATGGCTCAAGCTCAAGATCCGCCGCAACGGCGAGATCTTCGAGATGAGCTTCACGCATGGCAATGCCGACGCGCCATTGAGGGTGACCGGCAGCTACGTGCAGGACAGGCAGCCGGGCACGTATGAAGGCCGTAGCGGCAGCGAGATCACCTTCTTCCCGTCGGCCGAAACCTTCACCATGGTCGAGTTCGACTACAACACGCTGGAGCACCGGCTGCGCGAACTGGCCTTCCTCAATTCAGGCGTGCGCATCGTGCTGACCGATGCGCGCCATGCCGACCTGGTGCGCAACGAACTGCATTATGACGGCGGCCTCGAGGAGTTCGTCAAGTATCTCGACCGGGTGAAGAAGCCGCTGATCGAGAAGCCGATCGCCATCCGCGCCGAGCGCGACGGCATCACCGTCGAGGTGGCGATGTGGTGGAACGACAGCTACCACGAGAATGTGCTGGCCTTCACCAACAACATCCCGCAGCGCGATGGCGGCACCCATCTGGCCGGTTTTCGCGCCGCGCTGACGCGCCAGGTCACCGGCTATGGCGAATCCTCCGGGCAGACCAAGAAGGAGAAGGTCTCGCTCACCGGCGACGATTGCCGCGAAGGGCTGACGGCCGTGCTGTCGGTCAAGGTTCCGGATCCGAAATTCTCCTCGCAGACCAAGGACAAACTGGTGTCCTCGGAGGTCAGGCCGGTCGTCGAAGGGCTGGTCAACGAGGCGCTCGGCACCTGGCTGGAAGAGCATCCGGCCGAAGGCAAGGTGGTGGTCGAGAAGGTGATCCAGGCGGCAGCCGCGAGGGAAGCCGCGCGCAAGGCGCGCGACATCACGCGCAAGAGCTCGCTTGGCGTCACCTCGCTGCCCGGCAAGCTCGCGGATTGCCAGGAGCGTGACCCGGCGAAGTCCGAGATCTTCATCGTCGAGGGTGACTCCGCCGGCGGCTCGGCCAAAGGCGGGCGTTCACGCCAGAATCAGGCGATCCTGCCGCTGCGCGGCAAGATCCTGAACGTCGAGCGGGCGCGCTTCGATCGCATGCTCTCCTCCGACATGATCGGCACGCTGATCACCGCGCTCGGCACCTCGATCGGCAAGGACGAGTTCAACGCCGACAAGCTGCGCTACCACAAGATCATCCTGATGACGGACGCCGACGTCGACGGCGCCCATATCCGCACGCTGCTGCTGACCTTCTTCTTCCGGCAGATGCCGGAGCTGATCGAACGCGGCCATCTCTACATCGCCCAGCCGCCGCTCTATAAGGTGACGCGGGGCAAGAGCTCGCAGTATCTCAAGGACGAAAGCGCCTATGAGAAATACCTGATCGAGTCGGGTCTCGACGAGGCCTCACTGGTTCTGGCCTCCGGCGAGGTGCGGACGGGACAGGACCTGCGCAGCTCCGTCGACGACGCACTGGCGGTGCGCCAGCTGATCAACGGCCTACACACGCGCTACAACCGCGGCGTCGTCGAGCAGGCGGCGATCGCCGGAGCGCTCAATGCCGACGTGCTTGAGGATCTCAGCCGCGCCAACGCCATGGCCAAACGCGTGGCCGAGCGGCTCGACATGATCGCCGAGGAGACCGAGCGCGGCTGGACCGGGCGGCTGTCGACCTCCAATGACGGCTCTGGCGGCTATGTCTTCGAACGCACGGTGCGTGGCGTGAAGGATGTGATGCAGCTCGATGCCGGACTGATCAATTCGGCCGATGCGCGCCAGCTCGACCGCTACGCGGCACGCCTGGCGGAAGTCTATGGCGAACAGCCGAGCTTGCGTCGCAAGGAAAGCTCGGAGCTGCTTTCCGGGCCGCTGGCGCTGCTCAACGCAGTGTTCGCTTCCGGCCGCAAGGGCCTGACCATGCAGCGCTACAAGGGCCTCGGCGAGATGAATGCCGAGCAGCTCTGGGAAACCACGCTAGACCCGAATGTGCGCTCGCTGCTCCAGGTCAAGGTCAACGACGCGACCGACGCCGACTCGTTGTTCTCGCGCCTGATGGGCGACGAGGTGGAACCGCGGCGCGAGTTCATCCAAGACAATGCGCTCTCGGTGGCCAACCTGGATATCTAAGCCTTGCTTTCCAAAGCCGACGCGCCGGGCCGCGTCGGCATTGCTTGCCGATCTTCAAGACATTCGCGATCCCGCCGGAACAGAAGGCCTTCCAAGACATTGTGACAACATCGGTCACGATTTTCTCAAGGAGGTAATTATGGGTCGCGGTATCTTGCTTTGGCTGCTTGGAATACCGATTCCGATCATCATTCTGATCATGCTGTTCGCGCGATAGGGGGCTGTCATGCAGTCCACGCTGTCCGCTGCTGTCGGTAGCACCGTTTCGACGGAATCCTCGGCCTCCGCCATAAGCTGGGGTCCAATCATTGCCGGCGCTTTCGCCGCTTCGACATTGAGCTTCATCCTGATGCTGCTTGGCTCCGGGCTGGGGTTGGCCATGGTTTCGCCATGGTCGGGCTCTGGCGCCTCGATTACCACTTTCGCCGTCTCGACGGCGGTGTGGCTGGTGGTCGTGCAATGGCTGTCGTCGGGAGTCGGCGGCTATCTTGCCGGACGGCTGCGCACCAAATGGGTCGACATCCACACCGACGAAGTGTTCTTTCGCGACACAGCCCACGGCCTTCTAGCCTGGGCTGTGGCGACCCTTCTGGTCGTCGGCGTGCTCGGGTCGGCGCTGACGTCGGTGCTGGGCTCCGGCGTACAGGCCGCTTCGACTGTGGCATCCGGCGCGGCAATGGGCGCCTCGGCCGGTGCGTCCGCCAATGCCGGCTCGGGCCCGGCCGATAATGCGACGTCCTATCTGGTGGATTCGCTGTTCCGGCCGGCTGATGCCAGCAAACTTGCCGCGGCGAATCCGGAAAACGATGCCGCCGCCACGGCTCAGGCCTCACATATCCTGATTGCCAGTGCGGCCGCGGGCGAAGTCTCGGCAGACGACAAAGCTTACCTGTCGCAACTCGTCGCGGCCCGCACCGGGCTTTCGGAAGCCGACGCCAAGACGCGCGTCGATACTGTGCTGGCGAAAGCGCAGGACGCGAAGGTCAAGGCAAAGCAGGCGGCTGACACGGCCCGCAAGGCGAGCGCCACTTTCGCTCTGCTTGGCGCATTGTCGCTGGTCGTCGGCGCGTTCATCGCAGGCGCCGCGGCGGCACTGGGCGGAAGGCAAAGGGACGACGAGGAAATCGCCTATATCGCCAGCCGTTAAGTGTCCTCGCACAAAAAATACAAAAAGCCCGGCACAGCCGGGCTTTTTAGCATCCGATGCTTGGCCAGTCTGACAACCTTCCGCGAAAGGTTGTCGCTCAGTGATCCATTGCCTTGACGATTTCCTCGGTCATCTTCTTGGCGTCGCCGAGCAGCATCATTGTGCCGTCCTTGTAGAAAAGCGTGTTGTCGATGCCGGCATAACCTGAGCCGAGAGAGCGCTTGACGAACAGGCAGGTGCGGGCCTTGTCGACGTCGAGGATCGGCATGCCGTAGATCGGCGAGGACTTGTCGTCGCGCGCGGACGGGTTGGTGACGTCGTTGGCGCCGATGACATAGGCGACGTCGGCCTGCGCGAATTCGGAGTTGATGTCCTCCAACTCGAACACTTCGTCGTAGGGGACGTTCGCCTCCGCCAAAAGGACGTTCATGTGGCCGGGCATGCGACCGGCCACCGGGTGGATGGCGTATTTGACCTCGACGCCGTTGGCCTTGAGCTTGTCGGCCATCTCGCGCAACGCATGCTGCGCCTGGGCGACCGCCATGCCGTAGCCAGGCACGATGATGACCTTCTGGGCGTTCATCATCAGATAGGCGGCGTCGTCGGCCGAACCCTGCTTGACGGTGCGCTCGATGCCGTCGCTGGCAACCGCCGCCGTCTCGCCGCCGAAGCCGCCGAGAATGACCGAGATGAAGGATCGGTTCATGCCCTTGCACATGATGTAGGACAGGATCGCACCCGACGAGCCGACCAGCGCGCCGGTGATGATCAGCGCAAGGTTGCCCAGGGTGAAGCCAAGCGCTGCCGCGGCCCAACCGGAATAGGAGTTCAACATCGACACCACGACCGGCATGTCGGCGCCACCGATCGGAATGATGAGCAGCACGCCGAGCACAAGCGAGGCGGCGACGATCAGCCAGAAGACGAGCTTGGCTTCGGTGGTGACGAGCAGCACGATCAGCACCACAAGGGCGACGCCGAGCGCGATGTTGATCAGGTGCCGGCCGCCGATCATGATCGGCTTGCCCGACATGCGGCCGTCGAGCTTCAGGAAGGCGATGACCGAGCCGGTGAAGGTGATGGCGCCGATGGCGACGCCAAGGCTCATTTCGACAAGCGCCTGGGCATGGATGTCGCCCGCCGTGCCGATGCCGAAGCTCTCCGGCGCGTAGATGGCGGCCGCGGCCACCATGACGGCGGCGAAACCGACGAGACTGTGGAAGGCGGCGACCAGCTGCGGCATCGAGGTCATGGCGATGCGGCGCGCGGTGACCGCGCCGATGCCGCCGCCAATGGCGAGACCGAGCACGATCAGGCCGAAGCGCCCTGCCGAGGGGGTCGCCAGCGCCAGCGTGGTGGCAATGGCAATGCCCATGCCGATCATGCCGTAGAAATTGCCCTGCCGGCTGGTGGTCGGATGCGACAGGCCGCGCAGCGCCAGGATGAACAGGATTCCGGAGACCAGATAGAGGAAGGAAGCGAGATTGACGGTCACGTCACTTTTCCTTCTTCTTGTACATGGCGAGCATGCGCTGGGTGACCAGGAAGCCGCCGAAGATATTCACTGAAACCAGCACAAGCGCGACGAAGCCGAAGCCCGCGGCAAGGCCGGAGGCGGCGATGCCGACCGCAAGCAGCGCGCCGACGACGATGACGGAAGAGATTGCGTTGGTGACGGCCATCAGCGGCGTGTGCAGCGCCGGCGTCACCGACCACACGACGTAGTAGCCGACGAATATCGCCAATACGAAGATGGCGAAGCGGAAGACGAAGGGATCGATGGCGCCGCCGGACAAGGCATGGGCAGCGCCGCCGGCGGCATCCGCCGCGCCTGGCGCGTTGTTGGCGAGATCCTGTACCGCGAGCCGTACGGCGGCGGTCGCTTGGTCGAGCTGATCCAGAGCTTTCTGCAAGGCGTCCATCACGCGGTCCCCTTAGGCTTGGCTGCGGCCTTCTTCCTCGCCGGCTTCGCGGCGGCAGCGTCGGCAACCATGGTCGTCGCCGGAATGGCCGCCGGTTCGGTACGCGGCTCTTCCGCCGCTTTGGCGAAGTTCGGATGCACGACCCGACCTCCGTCGGTCAGCATCGTAGCCTTGACCAGCTCGTCGTCGCGCTTGATGGCGAGCTGTCTGGTCGTCTTGTCGACCATCGTCTCCAGGAAGGCGTAGAGGTTCTTGGCGTAGAGCAGCGAGGCCGATGCGGCTACACGGCCCGGCACGTTGAGATGTCCGACGATCTTGACGCCGTTCTCGGTCGTCACGACCTTGCCCGGCACCGCGCCCTCGACATTGCCGCCACGCTCGACCGCGAGGTCCACTATCACCGAGCCCGGCTTCATCGACGCGACCATGGCCGCCGAGACCAGCTTCGGCGCCGGACGGCCGGGGATCAGCGCTGTAGTGATGACGATGTCCTGCTTGGCGATGTGCTCGGCGGTCAGCGCCGCCTGCTTGGCCTGGTATTCCTTCGACATTTCCTTGGCGTAGCCGCCAGCCGTCTCGGCCGCCTTGAACTCCTCGTCCTCGACCGCCAGAAATTTCGCGCCGAGCGACTGCACCTGCTCCTTCACGGCCGGACGCACGTCGGTGGCGGTGACGACTGCGCCGAGACGGCGCGCGGTGGCAATCGCCTGCAGGCCGGCGACGCCGACGCCCATGATGAAGGTCTTGGCCGCCGGCACGGTGCCGGCCGCCGTCATCATCATCGGTAATGCGCGATCATATTCGGCGGCCGCGTCGATCACCGCCTGGTAGCCGGCTAGGTTGGCCTGCGAGGACAGCACGTCCATCACCTGGGCGCGGGTGATGCGCGGCATGAATTCCATAGAGAAGGCGGTGATGCCGGCCTTGGCCATGGCGGCCACCGCGGCATCGTTGCCGTAGGGGTCCATGATGGCGATGACTGCCGCGCCGGACTTGTAGCTCTTCAACTCGGCATCCGTTGGCCGACGCACTTTCAGCACCACGTCGGCCTTCTTGGAGTCGGCCGCCGTGCCAATGATGCCGCCGGCGGCAGTGAAATCCTGGTCGGGAATGCGGGAGCCAAGGCCGGCGCCCTTCTCGACGATCACATCGAAGCCGAGACCCGCCATACGTTTGACGGTCTCCGGCGAGGCAGCGACGCGCGGCTCGTTCGGGTCAAGCTCACGAGGGATGAACACTATTTGTCCCACCGGGCGATCCTTTCGGCTGGAACCTTGTTACGCAAGGCGTCGGCCGGACGTCCGGCGACGTCGAGGGCGATGGGCTTGGAAGTCTACCGCAGAATGAGAGAGCCGATGGCCGTGACCAGGATGAACACGATGAGGCCCGAGAAGAAGCCCCCGACGAAGAAACCGAAGGCCATAGCGATAAGGATGGCGGCGCAAGCCAGCGAGCCGTATTTGGCAAGACCTAGGAAGGCCTTGTAGGTGCGGTCGTGCTCGGCATAGTCCATCTGCGCGCCAAGCTCGACCGGACCGGCGGGCGTGTGATCAGCCATGGAAGTACCCCTTCGAAAATGCCTTTGAGGCACATAGCGAAAAGCCGAAGCAAGAGCAATGGCGCTATTGCCGCACAACCGGCGACAAGAGCCTCAAACGAAAGTTGAAATTGGATACCGCTGCTGCGCCGGCGCGGTCGATGCGAGATTAGCCGGCGAGATGGGGGAAAAGGCCAAGCAGGCCGACGATGATCAGGTAAAGCGCGACGATGTAGTTGAGGAGCCGGGGCATCACCAGGATCAGCACGCCGGCGATCAGCGAGATAAGCGGTGTCAGCGCAAACGAATGGATGGTCATGCGTGTATCCTTTCTTGTGACTGGCGCACCTGTCATGGCCGGGGCGCGGACCTGATAACGGCGCAGCCGGCGAAAGGTTCATGACCTGGGTTCATGCAGCGGCGCGCAGGAACTTCGCCGTCGGCACGATCGATAGAGGGGTCAGACGGTTGATGGCCGGGTTGCCGAACATCAGCCGCTGCTCCATGGGCGTCGACTTGAAGAATGGCAGCCTTTCGAGCGTCAGGCGCATATTCTCGCCGGCGGGGATTTCGAACAGCGCGATCGAGGCAAGAACACCCGGGAAGTGCTTGGCCTCGCTTCTCTGCACGGCATTGAAGAACCGTATGTAGAATGCGGAATGCTCAAGCTTGACCGGCGTAAGAACCGAGTCCTGACCGAAGTAACAAGAGGCTACCATGGCGATCCTGAGCGTCAGGAAAGGCAGCACTCCGGGCGCCGGCGCGGCGTCGGGATCAGTTGCGAAGCGGGTTCCGTCTATGAAGGTTTCGCCGCGGGCGAGCCTCGGGAGCAATACTTCGGGATAGGCATCGATGGAAGGCGAATAGGGCTGCTCACTGGAAATATAGTGAAAGCGCAATGTACTGACCAATTCACCGTAGCAATAGACGCCGAACCGGTACGAGTTAGGCAGGTTATCCCAGCGATCCTCGAACATGCCGCTGGCGATCGGGCCGCACATACCTGAGCGCAAGTAGGAATTATAGCGAAGCCGATAGATCGCTTCCAGATCTTCGCCCCCGGTGATGAGGCGATATTCAACATGATCCAGAAGTTGCATCATAGATCGATTGAGCGCCGAGTCGACTCTAGCGCTTGCGTCCGAAGACGCACTCTTCCTCGCAGCATCCATTGTCAGTCCTCGAAGTTCCGCCTGCAAATAGGCTATTCGAGTTGAAATGAGACACAAGCTGAAAATGCGACATCGCTCATTTACCTCTTGTTAACCTTAATGGCCGCGATCGTTGCGCTGATCTCGCACGCGAAAAAGCATGCGCCGCAGCCTGCGGTCGGCTGATCCGATCCGGCGGCGGGCATCAAAGCTGTTCGAAAATGCGATCCTGAAACCCCTAGGCGGATGCCCGAGCGGTCAAGATCTCATCGGATGAAATCGCTCTTGTCTTTTTAAATGCAATTCCGGACGGAAAACCGCTTCGCACTTCTCCTGGAATTGCGTTACCCGGCCGTCCGTTTGCCGGCGATGTGAAGGTCCGCGGCGAATGGCCATGTGACGCTCGACATCGTCTCGATGCCCGACGCGCTGAGCGCGGCGCCGAAGAGGAAGCCCTGCACGAAGTCCGGCTTGACCAGATGGACCAGCGTCTTCAACTGCTCGAAGGTCTCGACTCCTTCGATGGTTACGGAAAGGCCCAATGTCCGCGACAGGCTGACGATGCCCTTGAGGAGATCGAGCGACCGCCGGTTCTGATTCAAATCGATCAGGAAAGAGCGGTCGATCTTGATCTTGTCCAGTGGCAGCTTGTGAAGATAGCTCAGGCTGGAATAACCGGTCCCGAAATCGTCGAGCGCGATGCGTGCGCCCAGCGCCTTCAATTCCTCGATCGACTCGCGCGTCAGCGACTTGTCGTCGAGCAGGGCGGTCTCGGTAACCTCTATTTCGAGCCGGTGCGCCGCAAGGCCGGACTTGGCCAGGGCCTCCCGGACCTTCTGGACGATATCGCGATTGCGGAAGTCCTTGGCCGAGAGGTTGACCGAGACGCTGGTCTGGGCCGGCCATTTGGCGCATTCGGTGCAAGCGGCCTCCAGCACGAAAGTGCTGATGTCTGAAACGATACCCATCTCCTCGGCCAAGGGGATGAAGACACTGGGTGAGATCGGGCCGAGATCGGGGTGATCCCAACGGCAGAGCGCCTCGCAACTGGCGATGCGCATGGTGCTGACGGCCACGATCGGCTGATAGACGACACGCAATTCCCTCGCCTGCACGGCGTTGCGCAGATCAGCCTTCATCAGCTGGCGATTGCGGAACGCGGCATCCATGGCCGCCTCGAACAGCCGCCAGCTGTTCTTGCCGAGTTCCTTGGCCTTATAGAGAGCAAGGTCCGCCTTGACGATCATGGCGTCTACATCGGTGTCCTTGACCCTGGACAGCACCGCGCCGCCGCTGGCCTGGATGCGCAACCCGTGGCCGGCAACGTCCACCTCGCCCTGCAGGTCCGCGAATATCTGGTCGAGCAACGTGCTGAGATGGCTCTCGTCCTCGACACGGTCGAAGAAGACCATGAACTCGTCGCCGCCGAAGCGACTGACCGTGATGCCCGGTCCGGCGATCGCCGCGAGACGCTCGGCCACGGCATAGATCAGCCCGTCGCCGACCGGATGGCCAAGCGTGTCGTTGACACTCTTGAAGTCGTCGAGATCGAGCACAGCGAGGCCGCAGAGCCGATCCTGGTCGCCGGAAGCCATCGCCTCGCCGACCAGTTCGTGAAAGTATGCGCGGTTAGGCAGGCCGGTCAGATTATCGTAGCGCGCCATGAAGCGGATCTTTTCCTCCGCCTCGACGCGGGCCGTCACGTCCTCGAAGGTAATGACGCCCAGTTCCTGACTGCCTTCGCGGGCGGAGAATTCATAGTGCTGGCCGTTGGCCAAGGAGACCAGCACCTTTCGGTCACGGCCTTCGCGGAGCGCGCGCGTGAGCTGCGCCTCGATGTAGCGGCAGTCCTTCGGCGCCAGCATGCCGCCGGCGACGCCGCGCATCAACAGGCCATGGATCGAGCGTCCAAGCAGGGCATCGCCCGATTTCAGCGACATCAGGCGCGCGGCCTCGGCATTGGCCACCGCGACGCGCGCGTCGGGGCCCAGCATGACCAGGCCGTGCGACATGGTGTTGAGCGCGCGATCGAACCGGCGCGTCAGGTTCTTGGCCTGCTTGTGACCGATGACGGCGGAGAACAGCACGTTGCGGACATGGTCGGCGCTGTTGATGGTGATGAATGTCAGCGGGATGATCATCAGGCCGAGCAGGACCGACGGGATATCCATGCGCAACAGAAGCCCGAGCGCCGCCGGGCCGATGAAAGTCACGGAGAAGATCCGCACCATCTGCGGCGAGCCGTAGTTGCGGCCGACAACCGTGACCAGGGTCGCGATCGTCAGCGACGTCGCGGCCAGCTCGGCGAAGGGATCGGGATAAACGTAGATCGATATGAAGCACAGCGAGCCAAGCCCAAGGCCCTGCAAGCTGCCCTTGAGGATGTAGTTGCGCTCCCACCGCCGGGCCTCCTCGACATTGGCTATGGTGCCACCCGCTTTCAGGAAAGCGCGTATGCCGGAGTAACGGAAAAGGCTGATGGAGAGCAGACCGAAAGAGAAGATCAGAAACAGCGGATTGTGCGTCCGCCAATAAATCATGAACCCGAGAATCCAGTAGCAAACGCCGCCGATCACCAGCATGTGCGCGTTGTCGAACAACGACCGCACAAACTGGATATAAACATCCGCCGGGATGTTCTCGGTCTTTGTTCTACCCATGCCGTTGGCCCAACACTACGCCTTGTCATGCCACAGCCGCCTTAAGAAAGGCTTAGAACGGCGCCCCATCCCGGTTGCCGAGGGTTGTGGCAAGCGGGACGGATAGGGAAATTCAGGGGGATTGGCGCCCCGTAAACGCGGCGGCGGCGATCACTCCGCCGCCCGAAGCGACGGCTCTGCCGGGGCCTGGTTCAACCGTTCGATCAACCGCGAGCGCTCGCCTGCCGCTTTCGCGGCGCCGGCCTGCCGGACATGACCATAGCCGCGGATGAGGGCCGGCACTGAGGCAAGGGCCGTCGCGGCCTCCACCCGACCCGGCGCCAGCGCGGCCGCGATGAGGTCGAGATCGGCTTCGTACTCTCTCAGCAGTTGCCGCTCCATGCGCCGTTCGGCCGTGTAGCCGAAAAGATCGAACGCGGTTCCGCGCAGGCTCCTCATCGCCGCCAGGAGCCGGAAGCCCTTCATCATCCACGGGCCGAAGCTCGATTTCCTGGGCTTGCCGTCATTGCCGCGCCGGCCGAGGATCGGCGGAGCGAGATGGAACTCGAGCTTCTCGTAGCTCTGGAACTGCTTGGCGAGGTCGGCGGCGAAAGTGCCGTCGGTGTAGAGGCGCGCCACCTCGTACTCGTCCTTTATCGCCATCAGCTTGAAGAGATTCCTGGCGACGGCCTCCGTCACCTCGGTCGAGCCGGGCACCGCCCTCGCTTCGACGGCGCGCAGCGTCGCCACGCGGTCGGCGTAGCGCCTGGCGTAGGCGACATTCTGGTAGGCGGTGAGGAAAGCGACGCGGCGGGCGATGACGTCATCCAGCGTCTCGGCGGTTTTTGGCGCCGGCTTGCCCGTCTGGGCGACCAGGCTCCGCACGAAATCGGGCTGATGCGCAGCGCGGCGGCCCCAACGGAAAGCGGCTATATTCATCGCCACCGCTTCGCCGTTCAATTCTATCGCCTTTTCAACGGCTTCGGCCGAAAGCGGCAGGCCGCCGTGCTGGAAGGCGAAGCCAAGCATGAACATGTTGGCGCCGAGCGAATTGCCGAACAAGGCGGTTGCCGTGCGGGTAGCGTCGAAGAAGTGGGCCTTTTCGTCGCCGGCCGCCGCCAGGATCGCCTTCTTCAGCCGCTCGACCGGCAGCGAGAAGTCGGCCGACCGGGTGAATTCGCCGGGCATGATCTCGGCGGTATTGGCAAGGAAGATCGTGTGGCCCTCGCGGACCGCGCCCAGCACCTTCTTGGCGCCGGAAACGACGAGGTCGCAGCCGAGCACGAGGTCGGCCTTGCCGGCCGAAACGCGAATGGCGTGGATATCCTCGGGCGTGGGCGCAATGCGGACATGGGTGAAGACCGAGCCGCCCTTCTGGGCAAGGCCCGCCATGTCGATCATGCCGCAGCCCTTGCCTTCCAGATGCGCGGCCATGCCGAGCACCGCGCCGACGGTGACGACGCCGGTGCCGCCGACGCCGTCGATGATCGCCGCCCAGCCTTGGTTGCCCATGCGGAACTCGGCCGGCACCGGCACGCCGTCCAGGGGATCGGCCCTGCCGGCGATGCCCTCGGCCTTCCTGATCTTGCCGCCATGCACGGTGACGAAAGACGGGCAGAAGCCGTTGAGGCAGGAAAAATCCTTGTTGCAGCTCGATTGGTCAATCCGGCGCTTGCGGCCGAATTCGGTCTCCACCGGTTGGATCGAGACGCAGTTCGACTGCACGCCGCAATCGCCGCAGCCCTCGCAGACCAATTCGTTGATGAAGACGCGCTTGTCCGGATCTGGGAAGGTGCCGCGCTTGCGGCGACGGCGCTTTTCGGCGGCGCAGGTCTGGTCATAGAGAAGCACCGAGACGCCTTTCACGTCGCGCAACTCGCGCTGGACAAGGTCGAGATCGTCGCGGTGATGGACGGTTATGCCGGCCGGGAAATCGGCCTTGCCGGCATATTTGCCGGGCTCGTCGGTGACGACGGCGATGCGGTCGACGCCCTCGGCACGCACTTGTCTGGCGATCATGTCGACGGTGAGCCCGCCTTCATGCGGCTGGCCGCCGGTCATGGCGACGGCATCGTTGTAGAGGATCTTGTAGGTGATGTTGGCGCCGGAGGACAGCGCGAAGCGGATCGCCAGCGCGCCCGAGTGGTTGTAGGTGCCGTCGCCGAGATTCTGGAAGATGTGGTCGCGTTTGGAGAACGGCGCCTGGCCGACCCATTGCGCGCCCTCGCCGCCCATCGCCGTGAAACCGACCGTATTCCTGTCCATCCACAGCGCCATGAAATGGCAGCCGATGCCGGCGGCGGCCAGCGAGCCGTCCGGCACCTTGGTGGACGAATTATGTGGGCAGCCCGAGCAGAAGAAAGGCGTGCGCGATCCGATATCGAAGGTGTCGGCGAGCATCGCCTGGAACTGGCGCAGCTTCGCCACGCGCGCCGCGATCTCCTCCGACGGGCCGATGGTGCGCAGGATCCGCTCGCCGAGCGCGATGGCGATCTCGTTGGGGTCGAGCGCGCCTTTGGCCGGAAACAGCCAGTCGCCGCGCTCGTCCTTCTTGCCGACGATGGCCGGCTGTGCGGCGGTGCCGTAGAGGTTCTCGCGCAGTTGCACCTCGATCAGCGAGCGCTTTTCCTCAACGACAACGATGGTGTCGAGGCCGCGGGCAAATTCGGCGATATGCTGATAGTCGAGCGGCCAGGGGCAGCCGACCTTGAACAGGCGGATGCCGATGCGGTTCGCGACCTCCTCATCTATGCCGATATCCTCGAGCGCCTGGCGGACGTCGAGATAGCTCTTGCCGATGGTGATGACGCCAAGCTTCGGCTTACGGCCGCCGGAATAGACGATGCGGTTCAGGGCGTTCGCCTGGATGAATGCCGAAGCGGCGGCGCGCTTGTATTCATGCAGCCGCTCTTCCTGCCCGAGCATGTCGATCTCGTGGCGGATGTTCAGACCGCCCGGCGGCATGTCGAATTCGGGAATGACGATGTTGAGGCGCTCGATCGAAGCGTCGACCGACGCCGTCGATTCGATGTTGTCCTTGACGCATTTGATCGCCGCCCAGGTGCCGGCGAAGCGCGACATGGCAAAGCCGTAGAGGCCATAATCGATGATCTCCTGGACGCCGGCCGGATTGAGGATCGGCACCATGGTGTCGACGAACAGGAATTCGGTTGCGTGCGCATTGGTCGAGGATTCGGCCATATGGTCGTCGCCCATCAGGGCAAGCACGCCGCCATGTTTCGACGAGCCGGCAAGATTGGCGTGGCGGAAGACGTCACCGGACCGATCGACCCCCGGGCCCTTGCCGTACCAGAGCGAAAAAACGCCATCATGCGTGCCCTCGCCCAGCAATTCGGTCTGCTGCGAACCCCAGCAGGCGGTGGCGGCGAGTTCCTCGTTGAGGCCCGGCTGGAAGACAATGTCGGATTGCGCGAGCTGTTTTTTCGCCCGCCACAGCTGCATGTCGAGGCCGCCCAGCGGAGAGCCGCGATAGCCGGAAACGAAGCCCGCTGTGTTGAGGCCGGCGCGGCGGTCGCGCTCGCGCTGCATCAAAAGCATGCGCACGACGGCCTGGGCGCCGGACAGGAAGACTCGCTCCTTGCCAAGGTCGAACTTGTCGTCGAGCGCGACGTCGTGCAGCGTCATCAGGTATTTCCTCTACGGAGGCGCCTCAAATCAGGCAGCCAGCGTCGGAGTGGGACGCCGCAGTCTTTCTTCCCTTGGCGGAGAGGTCAAACAAAATCGCAGGAGCCAGATAACACGCAACAGACGGTCTGGCGAGCGGCCGGCGGCGCACGCAAGATCATGCTAACCGCTTTGTGAGGACCAGAGATTCGCGGCTCAGGTCGCCTTCGAGCAATCCGGCTTCAGATCCCCGGGCAGCTTGCCGTCAGGATGGCCGGCGAGGTCCGGGTTGAGCTCGTAGTTTGGCCCTATCACCAGCGGCCGGTCCGGTAGCATCGTCTGGTCCTCGGACGAGGTCATCGTGGTGTCGATGCTCTGCAGCAGCGTGCCGCTCGAATCCTCGATTCGGATCGAGACGGCATAGGGCTTGTCCTTGACCACGCAGGTAAGGGGTGGGCTGGTCAGCGTTATGTGGGGCAGCTTCGGCCAGATCTTCTGGTTGACGATGATGGGGGCGCCGCCTGCCGGGTTCTGGAAGCTCACGACCGCCACCTGACCCTCCTCCATCGGCCGCAGCGGCTTCAGCGTGATGACATAGGTTGCGATGGCCAGGCGATAGTTGAACTCGAACAGCTTGCCAGAGATGGCGAAAAGCTGGTCCTTGCCCGTGTCGCGGCAGGCGCCGAGCGCCAACGCGCCAATCAGGGCGATGCAAACGACGATCGAACGCGAGAACCTCTCAGGCATTGCTGATCTCCCTCGCCGCCGTGCGGCGTCGATAATAACGATTGGCCTTCTGCCGGTTGCCGCAGACGGCCATGTCGCACCAGAGACGACTGGAGTTGCGGCTGCGGTCGAGGAACAGCCAGCTGCAATTGGGACATATCCTGAGCCTCGCGACGGTGTCGTCGCGCAGAAGCGAAAGCGCCGACACGGCGAGCGCCGCCTCGAAGGCCATCGGAGTCGCCGGATCGCCGAAGGGCCGACCGGGGGCGCCGATTTCGGCAGCGCCGTCCGACAGCCCTTCCGCGCACGCCATCAGGAAACCCCGCAAGAGCCCGGCGGCGATGGCGCCTTTCGACACGGCATGGCGGAACAGACGATCGGTCGTCTCGCGGATGGCAATGACAGCGGGCTTTATGTGGCCCGGGTCCGGCGCCTCCAGCCGCCGGCCGCCGAGTTCAGTGGCGCGGAAACCGCTGGCCGCCTCGGCGAAGCGGGCGATCTCGGCGGGATCGTCGAAACGGTCGAAAGTCTTTTCCGGATCGTCGCGCAGGACCACGGTGTTCGCCGTGTCGAGCGCAAGGATGCCACCGGTAAAGCGATGTGGGGTCCAAGAGACTGCCATGAACGAAATCTAACCGATAAAACGCGTTTGACAAGTTAGATTCCGAATGTAACGGTCCGTCTGAAGGTCAGGGTGTACGATCCTAGGGATGCCGCATGCTCTATTTCTTCCAGCAGGTGCTGAACGGGCTGCATTCGGGCGCGCTCTACGCGCTGCTTGCTTTCGGCTATGTGCTGACCAACGGGATCCTGCATCGCACCAATCTGGCCTATGGCGGGCTGTTCGCCTTCTGCGGCCAGACGATGATCCTGACCGCGGCCTTCGGCTACCAGGCGCTATGGCTCACCCTCGCCGCCTCGGTGGCGCTCGGGGTGGCCGCGGCCCTGCTCTACGCGGCGCTGATCAGCCATGTCCTGTCGCGCAGCGTGTTCGAGAGGCTGGCCGGTCGCTCGCCCAACGCCATCGTGGTGACGACGCTCGGCATCCTGATCTTCCTGTCGGAAGCCAGCCGCATCGCCGCCGACACGCATGATCTGTGGCTGCCGCCGATGCTGGCCAATCCCGTCATTTTCGCCGAGGGTGACGGCTTCAAGGTCACGCTCACCGTCATCCAACTGCTCGATTGCGCTTGTGTGATCGCGATGGTGGCGCTGGCGGCCTGGCTGTTTTCGCATTCGCATTTCGGCCGCGCCTGGCGCGCCGTTTCCGACGATCCGAAAGCGGCGGCAATGTGTGGCGTCGATGTGCGCGCGGTGTTCCGCCGCGCCGTTCTGTTCGGCGGCTTCTGCGCGGCTTTGGCGGGCGTGCTTGCCGGTCTCTATTACGGCAATGTCAGCTTCGGCACCGGTCTGGTCTACGGCCTCAAGATCCTGTTCGTGACGGCAGTCGGCGGCTATCTGTCGCCGCTCAAGGCGGCACTGGGCGCCGCGGCCTTCGGCATGGCGGAATCGCTCTGGGCCGGCTACTTCCCGCTCGAATGGCGTGACGCCTGGATCTACCTCTTCCTCGTCGCAATGCTGGTGCTGATCGGCGCCGGACGCGACCAGGCCAAGATCGCCTGAACTCAAGACTTTCGTTGCCCCCAAGATTTCGTTGCCCAAGACTTTCGTTGCATGACGCATCGTCAAGCGGCGACATTCCGCCGCTGTCCGGCGTGCTGATCCGTTTGCCGCGGCTTTGTCAGGTTGACCAACCGGACCACGCACTGCATACCGTTGGGCCAAGCGGCGCGACACCGGAGGGGGAATCGGGCGCACCGCAAGGCCAGGGAGGATATGCATGGCAGGGCTGCTCGCTCTATCCAGGACGATCGACCGCATCAACGAGTTCATCGGCCGCTGGGTCTCCTGGCTGATCCTGCTCGCGGTCCTGGTGAGCGCGGGCAATGCCATCATCCGCAAGGTATTCGACACCTCCTCCAATGCCTGGCTCGAGCTGCAATGGTACTTGTTCGGCGCCGCCTTCATGCTGGCCGCCGCCTACACGCTGAAGCAGAACGACCATATCCGCATCGACATCGTCTACGGCATGTTTTCGCGGCGCGTGCAGCACTGGATCGACCTGCTCGGCCACCTCTTCTTCCTGATGCCTTTCGTCGTGCTGATGGTGATCTATTTCGTCCCTTACGTGTCGCTGTCGGTCCGCAGCGGCGAGATGTCGACCAATGCCGGCGGCCTGATCGTCTGGCCCGCAAAGGCGATCCTGCTCGCCGGCTTCTTCCTGCTCGCACTGCAAGGGGTTTCCGAGATCATCAAGAAGGTCGCCATCATGCGCGGCGACATGGACGATCCCAACCCCTTCATATCGGCGCATGAACAGGCCGAGCTCGAAGCGAAGGCGCTCGCGGAAGAAGCCAAGGCGTTCGCGGGCGAGGTCCGCCCATGATCGAATTCATCGCGCAGAACATGGCGCCGATCATGTTCGCCTCGTTGATCATTTTCCTTTTGATCGGTTATCCCGTCGCCTTTTCGCTCGCCGCGAACGGATTGCTTTTCTTCTTCATCGGCGTGCTGGTCTCGCCCTATTCCGGCGGGTCGATCAACCTCGCCTGGCCGTTGCTGCATGCGCTGCCCGACAATTTCTATGGCACCAGGGTGATGTCCAACGACACGCTGCTGGCGATACCCTTCTTCACCTTCATGGGCATCGTGCTCGAACGATCCGGCATGGCCGAGGACCTGCTCGATACGATCGGCCAGTTGTTCGGGCCGATCCGCGGCGGCCTCGCCTATGCGGTCATCTTCGTGGGCGCGCTGCTTGCAGCCACCACCGGCGTCGTGGCGGCTTCCGTGATCGCCATGGGACTGATCTCGCTGCCGATCATGCTGCGCTACGGCTATGACCGCAGGCTCGCCTCAGGCGTGATAGCCGCCTCCGGCACGCTGGCGCAGATCATCCCACCCTCGCTGGTGCTGATCGTGCTTGCCGACCAACTCGGCCGCTCGGTCGGCGACATGTATGCCGGCGCGCTGATCCCCGGCCTCGTGCTCACCAGCATCTACATGCTCTACATCCTGATCATGTCGATCGTCCGGCCGAATTCGATGCCGGCATTGCCGCTCGAGGCGCGCACGCTGGGCCATGGCGTCGTGTCGCTGGTCGTCGCCCTGCTGGTCGCGGGCGCGATCTCCTACGCGGCGTACCGCTATCTCGCGCCGACCCATGGCGACAATGCAGACATACTTGGCGCCACTGTCGGCGTGATCGTAATCTATATCGTCGCGATCGCCGATAAGCGGCTGAACATCAATATCATGTCGAAGCTGGCGCAGCAGGTGGTGATCGTGCTGATCCCGCCGCTGGCGCTGATCTTCCTGGTTCTGGGCACCATATTCCTCGGCATAGCGACGCCGACCGAGGGCGGCGCCATGGGCTCCGTTGGAGCCTTGATCATGGCGGCGGCCAAGGGTCGGCTGTCGCTCGACGTCATCAAGCAGGCGCTGGCCTCGACGACCAGGCTTTCGTCCTTCGTGCTGTTCATCCTGATCGGCGCGCGTGTGTTTTCGCTGACCTTCTACGGCGTCAACGGCCATATCTGGGTCGAGCATCTGCTGACTTCGCTGCCCGGCGGCGAGACCGGCTTCCTGATCGGCGTCAACATCCTGGTTTTCGTGCTCGCCTTCTTCCTCGATTTCTTCGAGCTCGCCTTCATCATCGTGCCGCTGCTGGCGCCGGCCGCCGACAAGCTCGGCATCGACCTGATCTGGTTTGGCGTGCTGCTCGGCGTCAACATGCAGACCAGCTTCATGCATCCGCCCTTCGGCTTCGCGCTGTTCTACCTGCGCTCGGTCGCGGCCCGCGTGCCCTACCTCGACAGGATCACCGGCAAGCAGGTTGCGCCGGTCACCACCGGGCAGATCTATTGGGGTGCCGTGCCATTCGTCTGCATCCAGGTGATCATGATCGCGCTCACCATCGCCTTCCCGCAAATGGTGATGCGCTACAAGGGCGCCGCGGTGGAGCCCAGCACCATCGACCTGAAGCTGCCCGACATGCCGTCGCTGTCGCCGCTCGGCACGACGCCGGCGGACAATGGCGCGGCTCCGGCTGGCGCGCCGGCGGCGCCCGGCTCGCCCGACCTGTCGCAGCCGCCAAATTTCGGCGACACGGCGCCTGCCAAGCCGGCGGCGCCGGCGCCGGACCTTTCGAAGCCACCGAGTTTCAATTGAGGGAACCGCGTCATGAGAGCCGTTCGGCTGGAAGCAATCGGCAACATCGCGCTTAGCGAGGTGGAAAAGCCTTCGCCGGGACCGGAAGATGTCCTGGTGCGGATCGAGGCCTGCGGCGTCTGCGGCACGGACCGGCACCTTTTCCATGGCGAGTTTCCCTGCACGCCGCCGGTGACGCTCGGCCATGAATTCTCGGGCATCGTCGAAGCCGTCGGCGCGGCGGTATCGAGCATTGCCATCGGCGACCGTGTCACCGGCGATCCCAACATCGCCTGCGGGCGCTGCGCTCATTGCCATGCCGGCCGCGTCAATCTCTGCAGCAATTTGCGCGCCATCGGCATCCACCGCGATGGCGGCTTTGCCGATTATGTGCTGATGCCGCACAAGCAGGCGTTCAAGCTGCCGGCAAAACTCAAGCCGACGCATGGCGCCTTCTGCGAGCCGCTCGCCTGCTGCCTGCACGGCGTCGACCTTGCCGCGATCAGGCCGGGTGCTTCGGTCGCGGTGCTTGGCGGCGGCGTCATCGGCCTGCTCGTCGTTCAGTTGGCCAAGCTTGCCGGCGCGGCGACCATCATCCTATCTACCAGGCAGGCTTCGCGCCGCGCGCTTGCCGCGGAACTCGGCGCGACCGCGACGATCGATCCGGGCGCCGGCGACCCGATCGCGGCCGTCGCCGGCCCGAATGGCCTGGCGCCCGGCGGCGTCGACGTGGTGCTGGAATGCGCCGGGGTGCGCGACACGGTCGAGCAGTCGATGCGGATGGCAAGGGCCGGCGGCACGGTCGTCATCGTCGGCGTGGTGCCGCAAGGCATGAAGGTGGAAGTCGAGCCGTTCGACCTTCTGTTCCGGGAATTGAAGGTGCTGGGTTCCTTCCTCAACCCGTTCACGCATGGAAGGGCGGCTCAGCTGATCGCCTCGGGCGCGATCGAGATCGACAAGCTGATTTCCAAGCAGGTCAGCCTAGAGGAGGCGCCTCAGGTGATCGCCAGCCCGCCGACGCCGGGCGAGGTCAAGGTGCTGGTGGTGCCGGGCGGAGGCTGATCAGTTGCGCTATCGACAGGCCGCTCAAAGACAACGTCCAGGATAATCATCGTCGGATTGAGCTCTGTGGCAGCGGTATGGATCACGCGATTCACGCGGTACAAATCTGTGCTCAGTACGCCCCCGTCGTTGCGCCTGCGGTCATAGCGCTCCAAACCGCTTGAGATGGAAAGGACCTCGGTCAATTGACCGAGGTCCTTGAGTAAGGTGCGCCAGACCGGCCTACAGCTTGTTGTTGCGCTGCTGCACCATCATGAAGGTGTCGTAATTGTATTCGGCGACCTGGGCCCAGAGATAGTGCTCCTTGCGGAAGGCCTTGATCGACTCCCAGATCTTCTTGAACGGCGCATTGTTGGATTCCATCTCGGCATAGACCTCGTTGGCCTTGTCGAAGCAGGCCGCCATGATCTCCTGGCTGAACGGCCTGAGCTTCGCGCCGCCGGCCACGAGCCGCCGCACTGCCGGCGGATTCACATAGTCGTATTTCTGCAGCATGTTGGCGTCCGCCGCCTGCGCCGCGGTGCGCAGCAGCGATTTGTAGGTCGGCGAAAGCTCCTCGTATTTCGCCTTGTTGAACAGCAGGTGGACGGTCGGGCCGCCCTCCCACCACCCGGGATAATAGTAGTAGGGAGCGACCTTGTAGAAGCCGAGCTTCTCGTCGTCATAGGGGCCGACCCATTCGGCGGCGTCGATGGTGCCCTTTTCGAGCGCCGGGTAGATGTCGCCGCCGGCGATCTGCTGCGGCACCACGCCGAGCCTCTCGATGACCTTGCCGGCAAAGCCGCCGATGCGCATCTTGAGGCCGGACAGATCGGCAACGCTGTTGATTTCCTTGCGGAACCAGCCGCCCATCTGAACGCCGGTGTTGCCGCCGGGCAGGCCGAACAACCCTTGCGCTCCGAGGAATTCATTGAACAAATCGATGCCGCCGCCATGATAGTGCCAGGCGTTCATGCCGCGCGCGTTGAGCGAGAAGGGCACGGCGGCGCCCAGCGCCCAGGTCGGATCCTTGCCCCAGTAATAGTAAGCCACCGTGTGGGAGGCCTCGACGGTGCCGGCGGCGGTGGCGTCGGCCGCCTGCAGGCCGGGCACCAGTTCGCCAGCGGCGAAAACCTGAATCTGGAAATTACCGTCGGTCGCTTCGGACAGCATCTTGGAGAAGACCTCAGCGCCGCCATAGATCGTGTCGAGCGACTTCGGGAAGGACGATGCCAGCCTCCAGGTGACTTTCGGGTTGGACTGGGCAATTGCGGGCGTGGCAAGTGCCGCCGCGGCTGCCGCGGCGCCCACGCCGGATGCACCGGCCTTGCGGATGAATGAACGACGATCCATGCAGTTTCCTCCCTTGCGGATGAGCTGACCGATGTCAGGGCATCCTCATCACCCCGGATCGGTTGGCGAGAAACATACACGGGCAAGAAGTCGAGTCCAGCGCCGCGGCAAAGGTTGCCGCCATACAGCCCCCATCTGCAACTATAGTCTAAAGCCGTCGTCCCTGGCCCATGTGCGGCACGTAAACTTGCCATGGAAAAGCCGCGACGGATCGCTTATTTTGCAGGCAGAAGAAATCCTTGGCCTGATGGAAACCAGACCCAAAATGCAGCAGCCGCTCGTCGCAGTCTCGACCGACGTCCGCCAGTTCGACAATTACACCTGGCACGCCGCGCCCCAGCAATACCTCGAAGCGGCGATCGCAGGCGCCGGCGTGTTCCCTCTGCTGGTGCCGTCCTTCGGCGACCGACTCGATCTCGATGAACTGCTGTCCTCGGTCGACGGCGTGATGCTGACCGGTTCGAAATCGAACGTTCACCCGTCGCTCTACGATGGCGATGCGAGCGAGGCCAATGGGCCCTACGATGCAGCACGCGATTCCACCACGTTGCCGCTGATCCGAAAAGCGCTCGAACGTGGCGTGCCGCTGCTTGCGATTTGCCGCGGCATCCAGGAGCTCAACGTGGCGCTGGGCGGCACGCTGGGCACCGAAATACAGGAGCGCGAGGGCTCGCTCGACCACCGGGCCCCTGCAAGCGATATTCAGGACGAGCGCTTCGCCATCCACCAGACGATCTCGATCAAGCCAGGCAGTTGCCTTGCAGGCGTGTTCGGCGCTGGCGACATCAAGGTCAACTCCCTCCACCGGCAAGGGATCGAGCGGCTCGGCTCGAAACTGCAAGTGGAGGCTTTGGCCACGGACGGCACCATCGAAGCGGTTTCGGTCAAGGACGCCCGGGCCTTCGCGGTCGGCGTTCAATGGCACCCTGAATACTGGGTGAAGTCGGACAGCAATTCCGCCAAGATTTTCAGGGCTTTCGGCGATGCCGTGCGCATGCACGCAGCAACAAAGGCCGGCGCACGTGCAGCGGCAGAATAGAAGTGGCGGCGCTTCAAGCGCCGCCTTTCGCCACTCAGGTCAGAACTTGTAGCTGAAGCCGACCCGCACGGCGTTTGTGGTCACATGCGTCGGATACAGGAAGCCGCCATCGGTCGCCGGATTGTCGGTGAATTTGCCGAAGTCGCTGTAGCGATATTCGACGCGCGTCGTCCAATTCGGTGCGAATGCATATTCGACACCTGCACCCAATGTCCAGCCAGCTTTCGTATGCGAAGAGCTGTCGCTCGTTCCGCCCTCATTGTAGTCGGTATCGAAATGGGCAACCGCCAAACCGCCTGTCGCATAAAGCAGAGCTGGCCCCATCGCATAGCCAAGGCGCGCCCGCAGCGAGCCTTGCACATCGATCTTGGTCTTGATGTTGCCGGCAAATTCCGAATCCACCGAACCGCTCATTCCCGAGGCTTCGATGTCGGCTTCGGCGCCAAGAACGAACTGACCGTAAGCCTGGTTGTAGCCTATATGAATGCCGCCTAGCACGCCGTTGCTGTTCCAAGAGTCGGCCCAGTCGGAAAAGCCAGTGGCTATCTCAGAATCGTGACTGTCTACCTTTCCCCAGCCATAACCGAGCTGGACACCGGCATAGAAGCCACTCCACTCATAAGTTGCGGGAGCAGCAGGCGAAAGCGCGTCCGCGGCGAACGCGCTGGCCGGGAACAAGGCGAGAATGGTCGAAGCGAGTAGAAAGGACTTCATTTGAGCACCCCAAAGCTGCGCCGAATTTATTTGGCTTAGGGTGCAATACCAAGACAGGCACCGGCATCGGGGATATTTTTCTAGCTGAAGTTGCAAAAAGACCACGCTCGGGGTCACTGGCCGTCGTTGTTCAAAGCCAGAAGCGGCGCGGCCGGCGCGTAGGATTCGTAGCCGTCGCCATCGGCGACGCTGAAGGTGACGATTGGATCGACGCCGTTCTCGCTGAACGCGACCTAGCCATCCGTCTGTTCGCGCCAGAACTTCACGCGCTCGATGCCCGGCATCAGCTTGCCGCAGTTCGCAGCAATTTCGAGCCGCGACAGGCCGTCCGAGACAGATGCTCCGCGCTGGACACTGCAGGCTTCGTTGCCATTGGCGGTCAAGCGGTAGGTGCTGGACGGCGCAACCTGGGACACCCGGCCATCACCGCCATGCAAGAACTGCACTGCGCCAAACAGCGCTACCGACGCAACCAAACCAGCCAGCAACTTCACCCCGGCCACTCCGTAAGCTTAACGAAGTATACAGCATGATTCCAAAGGGTTAAGCGGGCGTTAATAAATGTGGCGGTTGGCCGTCATCGCTCCGCGACCAGCGCATAACGGTCCGCAATCATTTTGAAAAGCCACTCACGCTCGACATCGGTCGCATCACGCGCGAGTTCCACCCTCTCCGCGCCCACATCGACGGTGAGGCGATTGCGTGTATCGCCATCGCGAAGCCGCAACGAGTTGAGCTGCGAACGGTCAATCTTGCGTTGCGTCCGTTTTGGAAACAGGGAAGACCACGAAGGCGTGCTCCTGACGCCGTATGACATTCGGAACGGAGGCGTGCCTGAATCGTAGAGAAGCCCGCCGGCGTCAAGGCTCAGCGTCTCCGGTACCGAACGCTGGAACACCCGGCGGACCATGAGCATGGCCATGCCACCTGCGACTGTCCACGCACAAAGCCAGAAGACGAGAAACGCGGTGGAGGCGTCAGCCGGCGTCGTTGCTATCTGACGGACGACGGAGATCTCGCCGAAAGCCCATCCTCCGAGCCAGAACACCAGGAAGGCACCCGCCGGGAGAAAGGCGGTCGGCGGCTTCGCATAAGGGATGGAAATCAATGGATCGCGGCTGGAACCAGAGACGGCTATCCTGGAATTCTCAGGCTGCTTCACCACGATGATCCGCCAACCTGCTAGCCACGCGCCTTGACCTCGACCGTCTCAGGCACCGGCGTCAGCGGCCGGCGCTCGGTGAACCAGGCAACGAGATTGTCGACGCAGAGGTCTGCCATGGCGCGGCGGGTGTGCTCCGACGCCGATCCGACGTGCGGCAAAAGCGAGGCGTTTGGCGCGTCGAGCAGGGCCTGCGGCACGTTCGGCTCGTCGGCAAAGACGTCGAGCCCGGCGGCGGCGATGGCGCCGCTCTCGAGGGCGGCGGCAAGTGCTGCCTCATCCACCGTGGAGCCGCGGCCGATGTTGACCAAGACGCCGTTAGAACCCAGCGCCGACAGGATTTCGGCATCGATCGCCTTCTGGGTGGCAGCGCCGCCCGGGGCGATGCAGATCAGCGTGTCGACGGCTTCGGCCAGACCTTTCAAGGTGGCATGATATTCGTAAGCCACGCCTTCGACCTTGCGGCGGTTGTGGTAGGCGACCGGCAGGCCGAAGGCTTCAATGCGACGGGCGACGGCAAGGCCGATGCGGCCCATGCCGAAGATGCCGATGCTGCGGCCGCGCAAGGTGAGCCGGCTCAGGCGAAAATTGCCCTTCTTCACCCAATCGCCGTCACGCAGCCATTTCTCCGCGGCGTAGAGTTCGCGAACGGTGTTGATCAAAAGACCGATGGCGGTGTCCGCCACCTCCTCGCTCAGGACGTCGGGCGTGTTGGTCACCATGACGCCGCGCTTCGCCGCATGATTGGCGTCGACCGAATCGTAGCCGACGCCGAAGCTGGCAATGATCTCGAGGTTGGGCAGCGCGTCGATCAGCTCCGCGCTGATCCCTGCGTAGCAGGCGATGCCGCGCGCAGTGGCGCGCATCTCATCGGTCACCAGCGCCGGATCGGCGCGTTCGATCCGGATCAGCTCGAACGCCTTGTCGATGCGGGCGACGGCATGATCGTTGAAATAGCCCGGCACCAGGATTGCGACCGGCAATTTTTCCTCGGCCCTGGTCATGCACGCTCCACCGGCTTGCCGGTCGACTGCCGCACATGCAACTCCGGCTTGATAAGTTCCTGCGACGACCGCACCGCCTGGCCGTTCAATTTGTCGAGCAAGGCGCTCGCGGCGCGGCGGCCGACCTCGCGCTGACCGTTCCAGACCGTGGTCAGGGCTGGTGTCGCGATTGCCGCCTCCTCGAGATCGTCATAGCCGGTTACGGAGATATCGACGCCCGGCACGAGGCCGGCCCGCGCGATGCCGTTCATCAGCCCGATCGCCACCAGATCATTCCAGCAGCACGCGGCGGTAGGCCTGTCCTTCAGCGCCAGGAACTGGCCCGCGGCCTCGAATCCCGCTTGCTTGGTGCGGGGACCTGGAATGCGCCAGGACGGCTTCACCTCCAGGCCGGCCGCCTCCATCGCGTTGAGATAGCCCTGGTAACGGTCGCGGCCGGTCGAGGTCTGATCGGTGCCGCCGACCATGGCGATGCGCTTATGGCCGAGCGAGATCAGATGGTTGGTGGCGAGCGCGGTGCCATAGGCGTCGTCGCCGCGGAACACCGGCACGTCGGCGCCAGCAACGGAGCGCGCGATCAGTACCGCCGGCAGCCCGTTTTCCTCGGCCATGATGATGTCCCCGGCCGGAGTACCGATGGCCGGGGACATGATGACGCCGTCAGCGCCCAGCTGCAGCAGCGTGTCGATGAAGGTGCGCTGCTTTTCGAGCTGGTCGTAGTGGTTGGAGAGGATGAAGGTCTGGCGGCTGCGGTCTAGCTCGCTTTCGATCGAACGCAGGATCTCGGCGAAGAAGGGGTTCATGATGTCGTGCACGACGACGCCGACGATGCCCGAGCGCGAGGTGCGCAGCGAGGCGGCGCGGCGGTTGTAGATATAACCGATGGCCCGGGCATGCTCCTTGATGCGCTCGCGCGTGGCGCCGGCCACCAGCGGGCTGTCGCGCAGCGCCAGCGATACCGTTGCCGTGGAGACGCCGAGCGCGTCCGCGATCGTTGAAAGCTTGATCTTCTGTGCCAGCGCCCTTCGCTCCCCAGGGTCTCTGAATTTCAAGTTTTAAATTGTTTAAATTCGGCCTTATGCCATCGATCGCAAGCAAATCAAAGTTTTTTCGCCAACGCTTCGGCCTCGGTGTCGAGCAGGGCGGAGTTGCGCACGCGAAGCCGATGCTCGCGGTGGATAATGTAGAGGCCGCTTGCAACGATGATGGCTGCGCCAAGCAACGTCCAGCGGTCCGGAAACTGGTGGAAGACCAGCCAGCCGGATATGATCATCCACACCATTTGCGAATAGGGGAACGGCGCCAACTGCGTGGTTGTCGCCAGACGATAGGCCCGGACCAGCAAATAGTGGCCGCCGGCGCCGAAGACGCCCAGCATCAGCACGACGAACCATTGGAAGCCGCCGTGCGGCAGCACGGGCGAGAAGGCAAGCATCGGCGCCAGCAGGACCGACGGCGCAAGCGCCGCGAACAGTATCAGGCTCTCGGATGTTTCGGTCGAAGACATGCGCCGCGTCATGATGACGTAGAAGCTGTTCGACATCATCGAGCAAAGAGCGAAGAGATGGCCGATGCCGAATACGCCTACCCCTGGACGAGTGATGATCATAACGCCGACAAAGCCGGTGAGGATCGCCAGCCAGCGCCGCCAGCCCGCCCATTCGCCGAGCAGCGGGCCAGCCAGCGCGGTGATGACCATCGGGCCGAAGAAATAGATCGAGGTAGTCTCGGCCAGTTGCAACGTCTTCAGCGCCAGGATGTTGAACATGGTCGAGCCGAAAAGCATGCAGCCGCGCAAGATATGCGCCGGCAAGTTGTTGGCGCGAAAACGCGCCGGATCGCGCCAGCCGCGCAGGAAAAGACCTACCAGCAGCACATGGACGGCGAAGCGGGTCCAGGCGACGATCAGCGCCGAGACGCCGGCCAGCACCAGATATTTGCTGGAGGTGTCGAGGAAGGTGAAGCAGACATAGACGCAAAGCATCAAAAGCATCGCCGCGGGCGGCGTTGCGCTGTCGTCTTGGGTTCGGGAAGCAGACAAATTCGGGCCGGAAGGAACAAAGGCGGGAGTCCCACCTTTGCGGCAATCAACGCCTGCCGGCAAGCCAATTGTCCGACGTGGCCGGACCGAAAGCGGCCGCTGCAACAACGCCGCTGCGTTCAGCCATGCATGCGGGCACCCTTGGTGATCTTGTCGACGAGCTTCTTTTCGGCGCGCAAGGCGATGCCGACGGTTCTTGCGTCGTCCGGGGCGAATTCGGCGAAGACGGCTCGGTTGGCGACATCATGGCCGGTCGAAAACATCTCCTCGATATAGGCGGACGTAACGACACCGCGATCCAATGCCCGGCGGTGGATCGCGCCCAGCGCCGCCGCGTCGGCCGACAACACGATGACCGGCTGGATGGACATCGGGTTGTAGAGGTTGCCGGCGCGGTCGCGATAGGGCTCGCCGATGATCTCAGGGAACTGCGCAACGACGCCGCTGGTGAGGAACGCGGTGACGTTGAGCTTCTGCCACACCGGCAGATCCTCTCTGAGAACAATTGCAATTTTCGTTTCGAACACCAAGATTGAGACCTCCGAAATAGCCCGTGACGGGCGGAACAGGCGATGGCGCAGGCTCTAGGCGCGGAAGCGAAGCAAGGTCTTGAACGTTCGTGCGCGGATGCGGCCGATGGTGACCGCATCGTTTCGGCGCCGGGCGGTTCGGGACTGGAACGCATCGAGGCGCGCTTCCACGGCAATGCCTTCGACCTGCACCGGCACGACACCTATGCCATCGGTGTGACGCTCGATGGCGTGCAGCGCTTCCACTATCGCGGCGCGCTGCAACACAGCCTGCCCGGCCAGGCGATCGTGCTGCACCCGGACGAATTGCACGATGGCGGCGCCGGCACGGAGGAAGGGCTTCGCTACAGGATCCTCTATCTGGAACCGTCCCTGCTGCTCGATTGCCTTGGCGGCGAGCAATTGCCTTTCGTGCGCGACGCCGTGGTCGACGACCCGGTGCTGCGAGACACGCTGCTTTCGGCGCTAGCGCCGCTGGACGAGGAGCTCGGCGACCTGTTCGTGGCCGATTTCACGGCGCAGCTGGCGCAACAGTTGAAACGCCACGCCGGGGGGCCGGCAAAATCAACGAGCAAGACCGCATGGCGCGCAGCCGCGCTCGCCCGCGACTATCTGGAGGAAAATGCCGGACGGTCGGTTCGCTCCGATGAGCTGGAAGCCGTCACCGGCCTCGACCGTTACGCGTTGTCACGGCATTTCCGCGCGATCTATTCGACCAGCCCGCACCGCTTCCTGGTGATGCGCCGGCTGCAGAGGGCGCGACGCATGATCGCCGAAGGCGAGCCGCTGGCGGAGATCGCTGCCGGCGCCGGCTTCAGCGACCAGAGCCATTTCAGCCGGCATTTCAAGAAAGCTTTTGGGGTGACGCCGGGGCGCTGGGCGGCGCTGGTAAGCGCGACGCGACAGCGCGACGCATAGCGTCGTCGCTCAAGGGCGAGGCGTCCGGTGATGGGGTTCAGGCGCGACGCGCAGCGTCGTCGCCTTTCGCCAAGTCGCGATGCTGGAGCGACGATGCTGCGCATAGCGCTTGCGTCGCTCGAGACGACGCTTGCGCGTCGCTCGTTAATGGAAACGTCTCGCGGTTGAGCGATGACGCTGCATGTCACGCTATTCATCCATCTCCGCGTCGTCGTCCATCAGGACCAGATCTTCGTTCGACAGGTTCGCCTCGATCCGGGCGAGCAGCTTGAACAGCGCTTTCTGATCCTTCTTGTCGAGGCCCTTCAGCGCCTGCTTCTCGGTCTTCTTGACCGACTTCTCGATGGCGCGGATGGTTTCGCGGCCAGACTCGGTGAGGAAAATGTGGGCCTGGCGAGCATCGGCGTTGGAGGCGCGCTTTTCCAGGAAACCCTGAGCCTGCAGCCGGTTGATGGTCTTGGTGATGGTCGGCGGGCGCACGCCGAGCTTGCCGGCGAGGTTGCCGGGGGTCTGGCCGTCCTCGCGATCGAGCGCCAGCATGATCTGATCCTGGCCGGCATAGAAGCCGTGGGCCAGAAGCCGCGCGGCAAGCGCCGTGCGCGCCAGCCTTGCCGCCGAATGCAGCCGGCTCATTGTCGCTGTCTTGTCCGCCTTGGCCATGGTCGTTCCCTCTTCGGCCGAACCGGCGCTGGCAAGCATAGAAGCTGTCCGACGGCTGGCAAATGACGATTTCAAGAGGCCGGCTTGCGGAACGCTTTGCCGGCAAGCATTACGGCGCCCGCGCAGGTGATGCCAGATGTTTATTTCAGTTAGATGACAAACGACTTTTGCGCTTGTGAGATTGCAACGGAAGCCGGCTAGGGCCATCGGGATTCCGCCGGGCTCGCCCGTTTGGGCCCCCTCGGCCGCCGCCCGATCGGTCCTCTGCGCCATGGCGGGCAGACCGGCCTCCTGGCCTATTGGTTTGGCGCGTGCAAAAGCGCGGCACCCATCCTATATGAGGCGACAAATCCAAGATTTTCGAGGCAAGCCATGAGCGATGCACAGACGCAAATCCCCGTAACCGTTCTGACCGGCTATCTCGGCGCGGGCAAGACGACACTGCTCAACCGCATCCTGTCGGAGAACCACGGCAAGCGCTACGCCGTCATCGTCAACGAGTTCGGCGAGATCGGCATCGACAACGACCTGATCGTCGAATCCGACGAGGAAATCTACGAAATGAACAATGGCTGCGTGTGCTGCACGGTGCGCGGCGACCTGATCCGTGTCGTCGAGGGCCTTATGAAACGGCCAGGCCGCTTCGACGCCATCGTCGTCGAGACCACCGGCCTCGCCGATCCGGTTCCGGTGGCGCAGACCTTCTTCATGGACGACGACGTGCGCACCAAGACCAAGCTCGACGCGGTGGTGGCGCTGGTCGACGCCAAGCACCTGCCACTGCGCCTGAAGGATTCCAAGGAAGCCGAGGACCAGATCGCCTTTGCCGACGTGGTGGTGCTGAACAAGACCGACCTGGTTACGCCGGAAGAGCTGGAAAAGGTCGAGGCGACGATCCGTGCCATCAACCCGGCGGCCCGGATCCATCGCACCCAGCGTTCCGGCGTGGCGCTCAACGAAGTGCTCGACCGCGGCGCCTTCGACCTGTCGCGCGCACTGGAGAACGATCCGCACTTCCTCGACGCGCACGACCATGACCATGAATGCGGGCCGGATTGCGACCACGACCATCACCATCATCACGACGGCCACGATCATCACCATCACGACCATGCTTCCGACATCCATGACGTGACGGTGAAGTCGGTGTCGCTGCGCGGCGGCGAAATGGATCCGAAGAAGTTCTTCCCCTGGATCGAGAAGGTGACCCAGATGGAGGGGCCGAACATCCTGCGGCTGAAGGGCATCATCGCGCTGAAGGGCGACGAGGACCGCTATGTTCTGCAGGGCGTGCACATGATTCTCGAGGGTGACCACCAGCGCCCGTGGAAAGACGGCGAGAAGCACGAGAGCCGGCTGGTCTTCATCGGCCGCGATCTCGACGCCGATCGGCTTAGGAAGAGTTTTGAAGCCTGCCAGGCAGCTTGATTTCCTGACTTTCAGGCGCTAGCGCTGCCCCTTCGTCCTTCTCCCCTTGTGGGAGAAGGTGGCCTCGCGAAGCGAGGTCGGATGAGGGGTGTTCCAGCTTGGCAATGACGGAGATCCGTCACCCACCCTTCATCCGTCTTGGCGCTGCGCCAATCCACCTTCTCCCACCAGGGGAGAAGGGAGAGCCACACCTAGCCGCGCTGGCTAATCGAACGGACCGCTTGCATGCCCACAGTCGCCCCGCTTGATCTCGAAGGCCATTGCGTCGCGGCCGTCTTCCTCAACGACGTGCCGCATTTTGCTCTGGCCGACGGCGCGATCCACCGGCTCGACAACGGACACAAGACCGTGCAGGCCAATGACGGGCTGCTCGCCGCCTTCCATGACTCGGCCAACGATCGGCTGATCACCGGCGGCGAGGACGGCAAGGTGTTTGCCGTCAAGGCTGGCGGCGAGGTGGGCGAACTCGCCAGCGTCGGCAGAAAATGGATCACCAGCGTCGCCGCGGGTCCGCAGGGCGCCATCGCCTACGCCTCCGGCAAGACCGCCTTCGTGCGTTTCGCCGACGGCAAGATCAAGGAATTTGTCCATCCGCGCTCGGTCGAGGGGCTCGCCTTCTCGCCCAAGGGCATGCGTTTCGCGGTCGCCCGCTACAATGGCGCGACGCTGCATTTCCCGGCGGCCGAGGGCAAGCCCGTGGAACTCGAATGGGCCGGCGCCCATACCGGCATCACCTTTTCGCCGGACGGCGCCTTCCTCATCACCACCATGCAGGAGAACGCGCTGCATGGCTGGAAGCTTGCCGACGGCAAGCACATGCGCATGAGCGGTTATCCCGGCAAGGTGAAAAGCCTGTCGTGGAGCGTCAAGGGCAAATGGCTGGCGAGTTCGGGCGCGCCGGCTGCGATCGTGTGGCCGTTCGCCAGCAAAGACGGGCCGATGGGCAAGGCGCCGTTGGAGCTTGGCACGCGCGGCAACACGATGGTGACCTGCGTCGCGTGCCATCCGAGCCAGGACGTCGTGGCCATCGGCTACGAGGACGGCATGGTTATCGCGGCACGTTTCGCCGACGCCAAGGAAGTGCTGCTGCGCCGCCCTGGCAAGAGCGCCATCACCGCCATGATGTGGGACAAGGAAGAGCGCCGCATCGTCTTCGGCAGCGCCGCCGGCGATTGCGGCGTTATCGACATCACGGGTTAGGGACTGGGCAGTAGGGAAGAGATTACTGAATACCGCCTGATCCAACATCCGCCCCTATTGCGGCCAATTGCAGTTTTGCCTGGCCATGGGCAGAGTGCCGCGCCAGACAGAGGGGTTTTCATGCAGGCATCGGACAGTTCCAGGAGTTCCATCGGCGGCATCGCTGTCGCCCGCATCGCCGAATTGCGCGAGGCGGAGGCGGCCGCCTTCCGCGAGGCGCGGCCGAAATCCGAGGCAAAGCTCGGCAACGGCATCGCCGGCTTCCTCGGCGGCGTGCCGATGCACTGGATGACCGACTGGCCTACGCCGTTCCCGATCCTTGTCGACCGCGCCAAAGGCGCCACCATCACCGATATCGACGGCAACAGGCTCGACGATTTCTGCCTTGGCGACACGGGCTCGATGCTCGGCCATTCGCCGCCGGCGGTTGCCCGCGCGATCCGCCGGCAGTCCGGGCGGGGGCTGACCTACATGCTGCCCAGCGAGGATGCGCTGGCGATCGGCCCGCTCCTGCAGCAGCGCTTCGGCCTGCCCTACTGGCAGATCGCCACGACCGCCACCGACGCCAACCGCTTCGCGCTGCGCGTCGCCCGCGCCGTCACCGGGCGTGAAAAGATCCTGGTCTTCAACGGCTGCTACCATGGTTCGGTCGACGAGACGATGGTGCGGCTGATCGACGGCAAGCCGGTGAACCGGCCAGGACTCGCCGGAGAATTCCGCGACCTGACGCGGGCGACGAAGATCGTGGAGTTCAACGACGTCCCCGCCTTGGAGGCCGCGCTTGCGGATCGCGACGTCGCCTGCGTCATCACCGAACCGGTGCTGACCAATTCATGCATGGTGCTGCCGGGACCGGGCTTCCACGACGCGTTGCGGCGCCTGACGCGTGCGGCCGGCACGCTGCTTTTGATCGACGAGACGCATACGATTTCCACCGGCCCGGGCGGCTACACGAAGAAATACGGGCTGGAACCGGACCTGTTCGTGCTCGGCAAACCGGTGGCCGGCGGCGTGCCGGCGAGCATCTGGGGCATGACCGAGGAGGTCGCCACCCGCTATGGCGCCTACAACCGGAGGAAGGAACCCGGCTATTCCGGCATGGGTACGACGCTGTCGGCCAATCCGCTGCAATTCGCGGCGATGCGGGCAACGCTGGAAGAGGTTATGACGGAGGAGGCCTACGCGCATATGGACCGGCTGGCGCGCCGGCTCGATGCGGGGCTCTCCGCCGTCATCGCGCGAAACAAGCTGCCCTGGCACGTCGCGCGGGTCGGCGCCCGCGTCGAGTTCATCTGCGCGCCCGGTCCGCTGACGAATGGCGGCGAGGCGGAAAAGGCGCACGCGCCGGAGCTGGAAGCCGCTGTCCATGTGGCGTTGGTCAATCGCGGCGTGCTGATCGCACCCTTCCACAACATGATGCTGATCTCGCCGGCAACGACGTCGGCGCAAGTGAGCCGGCTGATCGCCGCCTTCGCCGCGGTTGCGGCCAGGCTTACGGCATGAGACAAGCTGCCATGGACAATCCGAACGCCGTAGCAACCTCTCCCTCAGGCTCGACGCCCGCCGAAGCGAAGGCCTTTCTCGACGCGCATCCCGAGATCGAGGCGTTCGACATCGTGCTGACCGACGCCAACGGGATCGGCCGCGGCAAGATCGTGCGCCGGCACGAGCTGATGGGCATTTTCGAGAACGGTCGGCATCTGCCGATCTCGATCCTTGGCCTCGACATCACCGGCGAGGACGTGCACGAGACCGGACTGGTGTGGGATACCGGCGATGGCGACCTGCGCGCGTGGCCGATCCCCGGCACGCTGGTGCCGCTCTACGGCACCAGCCCGGCGCGCGGCCAGGTGCTGATGTCGATGTATCATCTCGACGGTCAGCCGATGACGTCGGACCCGCGGCTTGTGCTGGCAAGGCAGGTCGAATTGCTGGCGGCGCGCGGCCTCCATCCGGCCGGCGCCTTCGAGCTCGAGTTCTTCCTTTTGTCCAACGAGCGCGACGCCGACGGCAAGGTGCAGCCCGCCCGCGCGGTGCTCGACGGCCGCCGCTCGGCCAAGACGGAAGTCTATTCGGTCGACCATCTGCATGGCATGGAGCCGCTGTTTTCCGACATCTACGCGGCCGCCAAGGCGCAAGGCATTCCGGCCGAAACCGTCATCTCCGAATACGCGCCTGGCCAGTACGAGCTGACGCTGAACTACCGCAAGGACGTCATGCGGGCGGCCGACGACCTCGTCATGCTGAAGCGGCTGGTGCGGGCACAGGCGCGCCGGCACAGCGTCACCGCCTGCTTCATGGCCAAGCCCATTGAGGCCTATGCCGGCTCGGGCATGCATTTCCACGTCTCCCTGCTGGACGATGCCGGCCGCAACGTCTTTACCGAGGCTGCCGGCCAGAGATGGTCACCGAAGCTGCTCAACGCGCTTGGCGGCCTGATCCACACCATGGCGGAATCGATGCTGGTGTTTGCGCCGCACGCCAATTCATGGCGCCGCTTCGTCTCGCAGTCCTACGCACCGGTGGCGCCGACCTGGGGCGTCAACAACCGCTCGGTAGCGCTGCGCGTGCCGGCGGGCGATGCCAGGAACCGCCGCATCGAGCACCGGCCTTCCGGCGTCGACGCCAATCCGTATCTGGTGGCGGCAACGGTGTTGGCCGGGATCGTCAAAGGCCTCGACGAGGGCCTGGACCCGGGGCCGGAAACGACAGGGAACGGCTACGAGCAGGCGAGCGAAAGATCGACCATGCCGGCCGACTGGCGCGCCGCGATCGAGGCGGCCAGGGGCTCCGATTTCCTGAAATCGGCGCTCGGCCCCGACCTGCACCGCACCTTCGTGGCGATCAAGCAGGCGGAGTATCTGCGTGTCGCCCGCACCGTCAGCGAGCTGGACTACCACCTTTATCTTCACGAGGTTTGAGGGCTGGCGCGCCGGGCAATTCCAGGGAAAGTGTGCAACGGTTTTCCGCTTGGAATTGCCCAAAAAAGGTAGCCAGATCGGGTCGGCGTTTCTGTGAGACGGTGACCTGGTCTGGGCGCGGCGATCACGTTTTGCCGACGGCAATCAAAAGTTATAGCCAATTCCATTTATGGAACATACCATGAACGAATGACTGTGCTTTCCATCCGCGAGAAACTGGCGATCCTGTCCGACGCCGCCAAGTACGACGCCTCCTGCGCCTCTTCCGGGTCGGCGAAACGCGACTCGCTGAGATCGGGCGGCATCGGCTCGACAGAGGGGTCCGGCATCTGCCATTCCTATGCGCCGGATGGGCGCTGCATCTCGCTCTTGAAAATCCTGCTCACCAATTTCTGCATCTATGACTGCAGCTACTGCATCAACCGCTCGTCCTCGAATGTGCGGCGCGCCCGTTTCAGCGTCGACGAGGTGGTGAAGCTCACCATGGATTTCTATCGCCGCAACTACATCGAGGGGCTGTTCCTGTCCTCGGGCGTCATCCGCTCGCCCGACGAGACGATGGGCGAGATGGTCGAAGTGGCGCGCAGGCTCAGGATCGAGGAAAAGTTCGGCGGCTATATCCACCTCAAGACCATCCCGGAAGCGTCGGCCGAATTGATCGAAACGGCAGGTCTCTATGCCGACCGTCTGTCGATCAACGTCGAACTGCCGACCGACGAGGGCGTGAAGAAGCTTGCGCCGGAAAAGAAACCGGAAACGATTCGGCTTTCGATGGCGAAGCTGCGGCGCAAGATCGAGGAGAAGGCCGAGCCGACATTGCAGAGCCGCAGGCGCGAGCGCTTCGCCCCGGGAGGCCAGTCGACGCAGATGATCGTCGGCGCCGACAGGACCTCCGACGATGGCATCCTGCGCGCCAGCGCCCGGCTCTATGGCAGCTATCACCTGCGGCGCGTCTACTACTCCGCCTTCAGCCCGATCCCGGATTCGTCGTCTTCGCTGCCATTGCAGAAGCCGCCGCTGATGCGCGAGCACCGGCTCTACCAAGCGGATTGGCTGATGCGCTTCTACGGTTTCTCGCAGCCGGAAATCCTGGCCGGCAGCAATGACGGCATGCTCGACCTGGCAATCGATCCCAAGCTTGCCTGGGCGCTGCGCAACCGGGGCCGGTTTCCGGTCGATGTCAACCGCGCCGAGCGCGAAGCGCTGCTGCGCGTGCCAGGCCTCGGCACCAAGGTCATCGACAGGATCATCGAGACACGCCGCCACCGCCGGCTGCGGCTCGAGGATGTCGGACGGCTCTGCCATTCGATCGCGAAGGTCAGACCCTTCATCATCGCGGAAGGCTGGTCGCCCGGCGCGCTCACCGACAAGGTTGGTCTGCGTCAGACGATCACGCGTTCCTGCGAGCAACTTTCGTTGTTCTAACCATGGTCAATACCCAGCTCAATCTCGCCGCATATCTCGTCCGGCTCGAAAGCCAGACGGATTTTGCGGGCTGGCGCGACGCGGCGCGGCGGCTGGCGACGAACGACATCCCGCCGGAGAACGTCTCATGGCAGGTCGAGCCTGATAGCGAAAGCCGTGGCAATGATTTGCCGGCTGTACGGGCCGATGCGCGGCTGGTCGCGCCGCGCGAGTTCATCGAGCGGGCCGAAACCGTGATCTGCCATTGCGACCCCGAGCGCTTCGGCCTCCTCTACCGGCTGCTGTGGCGGCTGCGGTCCGAACCCAAGCTGCTGTCGATTGCGACCGATCCTGACATCCGGCGGCTGGAGGCGATGGAAAAGGCGGTGAGACGCGACATCCACAAGATGCGCGCCTTCGTGCGCTTCCGGAAGATCGGCGAAGGCGCGGACGAGCGCTACGTCGCCTGGTTCGAGCCGGAGCATTTCATCGTCGAGCGCAATGCCGACTTCTTCGTGCGGCGCTTCACCGGCATGCGATGGACGATCCTGACGCCGTATGCCTCGGCCGACTGGGACGGTGAGCGGCTGGCGATCGGCCCGGGGGCCGGCAAGCGCGATGCACCTGCGCAAGACGATGCCGAGGCGTTGTGGCGGACCTATTTCGAGAATATCTTCAACCCAGCCCGCCTCAAGGTGAAGGCGATGCAGAAGGAGATGCCGAAGAAATATTGGCGGAACCTTCCCGAGGCCTCGCTCATTCCAGATCTGATAGCAGGAGCGGACAAAGCCGCGTCAGCCATGATCGAGCGCATGCCAACCACCCCAGCGCCCCACCATGCCAAGGTACAGGCCAAGCACTGGCCTACGCCTGAGCCGACCGATGTGGCTGCGCCTGAGGCGGAAGATATTCCGCAGTTGCGCGAAGTGGCGAAAGGCTGCCATCGCTGCCCGCTCTGGCGCGATGCCACGCAGACCGTCTTCGGCGAAGGGCCGGAGAACGCCGATGTGATCTTCGTCGGCGAACAGCCGGGCGATCAGGAGGATCTGGCCGGCAAGCCATTCGTGGGGCCGCCGGGCAAGGTGTTTGATAGCATCCTCGACGATGCCGAGATCGACCGCCGCAAGGTCTATGTGACCAATGCGGTCAAACACTTCAAATTCGAGCCGCGCGGCAAGCGGCGCATCCACTCGAAACCCAATGCCGGCGAAATCCAGGCCTGCCGCTGGTGGCTGGACAAGGAACTCGACCTGATCAAGCCGAACCTCGTGGTGGCGCTCGGCGCGACGGCGGCGCAGTCGCTGCTCGGCAAGGCGGTGCCGATCACCAAGATGCGCGGCGACATGGTCGAGCGTGAGGATGGGTTGCGCGTGTTCCTCACCATCCACCCTTCCTTCATCCTGCGCATCCGGGAGCAGGAGAACAAGGAGGCCGAGCGGGAGCGTTTCCTCAAGGATATGCGGAAGGTGAGGGAGCTGATGGAGGCGTGACCGTTGTTCTGCGCGCCCAAGGAAGGGTTTGACGGATCCTGTTGTATGGAGGTCGCGCGGCCTTGGAGATTAGCCGAAACGCCATCAGTTCTTCTGTGGGGCTCCGCGCTACCTAACGAGTATCGCCCTCAGATCATTCACGTTCGTTCCGGTCGGTCCCGGCACGAACAGGTCGCCGACCGCATTGAACGCCGTCCACGCGTTGTTGCCGGCGAGCATGGCCTTGGCGTCGACGCCTGCCGCGCGCATGCGCGCCACGGTCGAGCCGTCGGCGAAGGCGCCGGCATTGTTCTCCGAGCCGTCGATGCCGTCAGTGTCGGCGGCCAGTGCGTGGATGCCATTCACGCCGTCGATGCCGATGGCGAAGGCAAGCAGGAATTCGGAATTGCGGCCGCCCTTGCCCCTTATGCCATTAACAGGGGCGCGCAGCGTCACCGTCGTCTCCCCGCCGGAGAGGATCAGCACCGGCTTGGCGAAGGGGCGGTTGCGTGTCGCCACCTCACGCGCGATCGCGGCATGGACGCCGCCGACCTCGCGCGCCTCGCCCTCGATGGCGTCCGACAGGATGACGGCCTCGATGCCTTGCCGCTTCGCTTCGGCGGCCGCGGCCTCCAGCGACACGCCGGCCGAGGCTGTCAGGTGCACCTCATTGCCGGCAAAGCGCGGATCATCGGGACGCGGCGCGTCGGCGGCCGGCGACTGGATATGCGCCATGACGGAGGCCGGCAGCTTCATGTTGTAGGCGGCGATCGAAGCCATCGCGTCCCCGCGGCTGCCAACGTCGGGAACCGTCGGTCCCGAGGCGACCAGCGCCGGATTGTCTCCGGGAATGTCGGAGACGACCAGCGATACCACGCGCGCCGGGTGCGCCGCGGCGGCAAGGCGCCCGCCCTTGATGGTCGAGACATGCTTGCGGATGGTGTTCATCGCCGCGATCGGCGCGCCTGAGGCAAGCAGCGCCTCGTTGACGGCAATTTCATCGACAAGCGTCAACCCGGGAGCTGGCGACGGCAGCAAGGCCGAACCGCCGCCGGAAATCAACGCCACCACCAGATCGTCAGCGGTCAGCCCACGCACTTTCTCCAGCAGGCGGCGAGAGGCTTCCAGGCCGGCCGCATCCGGCACCGGGTGCGCCGCCTCGATGATCTCGATGCGTTCGCATTTGGCGCCATAGCCGTAACGGGTGACGACAAGGCCGTCGATCGGACCGTCCCAGACCCTCTCGAAAGCGGCCGCCATCTGCGCCGAGCCCTTGCCGGCGCCGACGACAATTGTGCGGCCCTTCGGCTTTGCCGGCAAATGGTTGCGGATCGTCTTTTCCGGATCGGCGGCGGCGACGGCGGCGTTGAAGATCGATGTGAGGAAGCTTTTCGGGTCGGTCATTTTTCTTCCGGCGGCAGCGCGAGCCCGCTCGCGTCGATGCCTAGATGCTCACACAATGCATTGACGACGACGCCATGGTCCTCGCGCTCCGGCAGGCCCGAAACGGCGATGACGCCGATGACGCCGGTGCCTTTCACCGTGATCGGGAAGCCGCCGCCAGCGAGCACATAGTCGGCGATGTCCAGCCCCTCGCCGACCTTGAAGGTGCGGTCGGGGCGCTGCTGTTCGAGCACAAGGCGATAGGTGCTTCTCAGATAGCGCTTGACGACGTTGATCTTGCGCCGCGCCCAGTCGGGATTGGAGGCATTGGAGCCCGGCATGGCGGCATAGAAGAGAGGCCGGTCGAACGTCCTGATGTCGACGATGATCGGCAGGTCTTCCTTTAGCGCCCGGTCCCGGATGGCGGAACCGATCTTGAAGGCGACGGCCTCGTCGAAGGCCGGAAAGACCAGCGCGGCTTCCTGTTTCTTGATCAGAGCGATGTCGTCGGCGGCAGCCATGGCGTTCCCTGTCAAATGTCGCCGCCCGCTTTGGCCGATGAGTGACGCTAGGTCAAGCGACGAGCATGTTTAATCTATACAGCAATCGCGCTCTTTGCCGGCCGCCCCGCCACATAGACCTCGCGCACAACCCGATCGTCGCCCAGCGTCTGCAGCAGGAAGAGTTCCTCCGCCAGTGTTTCCACCGTCTCCATCCTGAGCCGCATCGCCGGCGTGGCATGGGCATCGAGCACGACGATGTCGGCGTCGGTGCCTTCCTCCAGCGTGCCGACCCTGTCGGCCACCGATAGCGCCTCGGCGTTGCCGCGCGTCAATTGCCAGAAGGACTGGAACGGGTTGAGCTTCTCGCCGTTCAGCGCGATGACCTTGTAGCCCTCGTCCATGGTGCGCAGCATCGAATAGTTGGTACCGCCGCCGACATCGGTGGCCGCCGCGATGCGAAGCGGATTTTCGCGCCGGCGGTAACGCTGGTAGTCGAACAGGCCGGAGCCGAGGAAGAGATTGGAGGTCGGGCAAAACACCGCGACCGAGCCCGATCGCGACAGCGCGTCCGCCTCGTGCTCGGACAGATGGATGCAATGCCCGAACAGGCTCTTTTTGCCGAGCAGGCCGTAATGCTCATAGACGTCGGTGTAGTCGCGCGACCAGGGATAGAGCTCCTGGGTGAAGGCGATCTCGGCATGGTTTTCCGACAGGTGCGTCTGCATGTGGAGGTCGGGATATTCGCGGCAGAGCGCGCCGGCCATCTCCATTTGCTCGGGCGTCGACGTAATGGCGAAGCGCGGGGTGATGGCATAGTGCTGGCGGCCTTTGCCGTGCCATTCGGCAATCAGCGTCTTGGAGTCGTCATAGCCGGTTTGCGGCGTGTCGAGCACCGCGTCCGGCGCATTGCGGTCCATCATCACCTTGCCGGCGATGTTGAGCATGTTGCGTTCGTGAGACTCGGCGAAGAAGGCTTCGGCCGATGATCTGTGCACGGAGCAGTAGGCGGCGACCGTCGTCGTGCCGTGCCGCAGCATCTCGTCGAGGAAGAGGCGCGCTATGCGGCGGCCGTGCTGCGCGTTCTGGAACTTCAACTCTTCCGGAAACGTGTATTTGTTCAGCCAGTCGAGCAGCTCCGCGCCATAGGAGGCGATCACCTGCATCTGCGGCACATGGACATGGGCATCGAGGAAGCCCGGCAGGATCAGATGCGGGCGATGGTCGATCGTCTCGACACCGGCGTCCGCCTTCTTCAGGACCTCCGCATAGGAGCCGGCGCCTACGATCCTGCCATTGTCGATCAGCAGGGCGCCATCTTCCTCGTAACGCCAGGCGGAATGATCGTCGATCGTTTCGGGCCAGCGCAGGAAGGAGAGCGTGCGGCCGCGCAGCAGTTTCGATGTCATGCTTATCGTCCAGCGCCTTCGAACCAGGCGACCAGAAGGGCCCTTTCCTGGTCGGTTATCTGGGTGACGTTGGCGGGCGGCATCGCATGCGCCCGGCCAGCCTGGATGTAGATCTCGCGGGCATGCTCGGCGATGCGCTCGTCTGTGTCGAGCAGCACGCCCTTCGGCGCATGATAGATGCCTTCATAGACCGGCTCTTCCGTATGGCACATGGAGCAGCGGCCGAGCACGGTGTCGCGCACGGCCGGAAAATGCGCCGAGGCGATATAGACCTGCGCCGCGGCGGAGGCAGCGGAGGTCTTCGGCTCGCCGGTCAGCACCTTCGGCACGGTCGACAGCCAGATGATGATCATGAACAGCACGGCCGCGCCCAGCCAGGTCCAGTGCGGATTGCCCTTCCTTGCGTGCACCGTGTTGAAATAGTGCCGGATGAGCACGCCGATGATGAAGACCAGCGAGGCGATGACCCAGTTGAACTGCGTCCCGAAAGCCAGCGGGTAGTGGTTGGACAGCATCAGGAACAGGACCGGCAAGGTCAGGTAGTTGTTGTGCAGCGAACGCTGCTTGGCGATCTTGCCGTATTTCGGGTCGGGCTTGCGACCGGCGATAAGGTCGGCGACGACGATCTTCTGGTTGGGGATGATGACCATGAAGACATTGGCCGACATGATCGTGGCGGTGATGGCGCCAAGATGCAGGAAAGCCGCGCGGCCGGTGAAGAGGTGGGTGAGCCCCCAGGCGATGAAGACAAGCACGCAGTAGAGCACCAGCATCAGCCCGGTGTCGCTTTTGCCCAGCGGCGAGCGGCAGAGCAGGTCGTAGACGATCCAGCCGACGCTGATGGTAGCCAGCGACAGCAGGATGCCGACCGGCACCGAGATGTTAAGCACGTTGGGATCGATCAGGAACAGGTCGGCGCCGGCATAGTAGACCACGCAGAGCATCGCGAAGCCCGACAGCCAGGTGGCGTAGGATTCCCATTTGAACCAGGTGAGGTGCTCCGGCATCTCGGCCGGCGCCACCAGATATTTCTGGATGTGGTAGAAGCCGCCGCCATGCACCTGCCACTCCTCGCCGAAGGCGCCGGCGGGCAGGCCGGGACGCTGGCGCAGGCCAAGGTCGAGGGCGACGAAATAGAAGGACGAGCCGATCCAGGCGATGCCGGTGATGACATGCAGCCAGCGGACGGCAAAGCTCAGCCAGTCCCAGAAAATCGCGAAATCCATCATTGCCTTCGTCCCTGCCGATCAGGCGACTTTACGGTGTGCAGCGCAAACGAAAAGAGGCGAGGTGCGCGATGACTTTCAAAAAAAAATAAAAAATACTAGGGTTGCTTACGCAGCCGCATGAGAGCCACGAATGGCCTATCTCGACAACATCGCCGTCTTCGTCCGCGTCGTCGAGCTCGGCAACCTGTCGGCCGCGGGGCGCGACATGCGGATTTCGCCGGCGGTCGCCTCCAACCGCATCAAGGAACTGGAGAAGCATCTGGGTGTGCGGCTGTTCAACCGGACGACCCGCCAGTTGATGCCGACGGAGCACGGCACGGTGTTCTATACCGGCGCCAAGCAGGTGCTGGACGCGATCACGGACGCGGAAGCAGCGGTCGCGGCACTTTCCGGCCAGCCGCGCGGCACGATCAGGGTGACGGCGCCGCTCGGCCTCGGCAGGCGGCTGATCGCTTCCGGCATACCGGACTTTCACGACAGATATCCGGATATCGAGGTGCGGCTGAGGCTCTCCGACCACAATGTAGACATCATGAAGGAGGGCATCGACGTCGCCTTCCGGCTCGGCATCATCGAGGATTCAAGCCTCAGGATGCGTGGCATCATGGAATGCGAACGCGTGCTGGTGGCCGCGCCGAAATATCTCGAAGCGCGCGGCGAACCGGCAGAGCCGCAGGAACTGATCAGCAAGAGGCACGACTGCCTGATGCTGCGCTATGCGGGCGCGCGCGAGTATGTCTGGACGCTGCAGACGCCAAGCGGCCCGCAGAAGTTCGAGGTGCACGGACCCTACGATACCGACGACGGCGACGTTCTGACCGGCTGGGCGCTGTCGGGGCGCGGCATCATCAACAAGCCGCGCTTCGAGGTCGAGCCCTTCATCCGCGACAGCCGGCTGAAGGTGATCCTCACCCGGACACCGCCGACGCCGGTGCAGTTCGCCGCTGTCTATCCGCACAAGAAGCTGCAGGACCCGAAGGTACGGCTTTTGCTCGACTTCATGGCCGAGCGCTGCCAGCGGCTGATCAAGGATCTTCTGGCCGGAAAGTGATGGGCCGGTGGTCCAGTCGCCGGGCTTGCCTTGCACGGCAGCGAAATTAGGTTGGTGAGATGCATCTCGCCATCTCGCTGAACATCGCCGCCAAAAACGGGCAGGACGTGCTCAGCTTCGACCAGATCGTCGCCTTTGTGCGGAAGATGGAAGCGGCCGGTTTCGACATGGTCTTCATTTCCGATTCATTGGCGAGCGGCGAGCCGTCGACCAGCCCCTTCGAAGCGACTACGCTGCTGGCCGCGCTGGCGACGGTGACCGGCAGCATCGGGCTCGTCGCCGGCGCTTCGACGCTCGCGCACCAGCCCTACAATCTGGCGCGCCGCTTTGCCTCGCTCGACATCATCAGCCACGGCCGCGTCGGCTGGAACGCGACGATGCGCCAGAACCCGCGCGAGGCGGCGAAGTTCAGCCGGCCGGAAGGGTTCGGCGACGAGGATTTTCGTCGCCGCGCAGAGGAATATATCGGCATCGTCCGGGGACTATGGCAGGGCTGGGAAGCAGACGCCCTGCTGTTCGACAAGGCGGGCGGCCGTTTCCACGATCCCGGCAGGATGCGCTTCCTCGACCATAAGGGCGAATTCTTCTCTGTGCGCGGACCACTCAACGTTGCTCGCTCGCCGCAGCACATGCCTGTACTGGTGATGTCGAGCCTTTCGGAATCGCAGTTCGATTTCGCAGCGAGCTTTGCTGACGTGATCGTGCTTGACGATGTGTCACCAGCGGACGCGAAATCCACTGGCGACGACCTGAGGCGCCTGGCGGCGACTGCTGGACGCAGGCCGAGCGCGCTGAAGGTATTGGCTGCCTCCCTGGCTGGGCCTGTCTCACAACCGATAGTTTGGACCGCTGGCTCACCACGCCAGGCTTCGACGGCATAAACTTCACTTTGCCGGCTGATATTCCGACGGCTCTTGATTTCACGGACCGCGTGCTGCCGGAGCTTCGGCGTCGCGGACTGACGCGGTCCGCCAATGCCGGAGCGACGCTGCGCGAGCATCTCGGGCTTGGGATGGGGGGCGCGGAATGAGCGCGCGCCAGATGAAGCTTGGGCTGTTCCTATGGGCGACCGGACACCACATCGCCGCTTGGCGCCATCCAGACGCCTATGTGAGGGCCGGCATCGACATAGACCATTACATAAAGCTGGCGCAGACGGCCGAGGCGGCGAAGTTCGACATGGTGTTCTGCGAGGACGCCGCCGGCCTGCGAGAGGCTAATGTCAACATCGCCAGCCAGACGTCGCGCTCGATCGGCTTCGAGCCGATCAGCCTGCTTGCGGCGCTAGCCGCGCAGACCGAGCGCATCGGCCTCGTGTCCACAGCATCGACCAGCTACAACGAGCCCTATGGGCTGGCGCGCATGTTCGCCTCGCTCGACAATCTGAGCGGTGGCCGCGCCGGCTGGAACCTCGTCACCTCGGCCAGCCCCATCGAAGCGGCGAATTTCGGCGCGACAGGCCTCAGGCCGCATGCCGATCGCTATGCGCGGGCGCGTGAATTCGCCACGGTGGTTGCCAGCCTGTGGAACCGCCACGCTGCCGGGCATACCGGCGAGAGTTTTTCGGTGCGCGATCCGCTCGATATTCCGCCTTCGCCGCAGGGCACGCCGGTGATGGTGCAGGCCGGTGCTTCGGAGGACGGCAAGGACCTTGCCGCGCGCACCGCCGATGTCGTGTTCTCGGCCGCGCAGACTTTCGGGGAGGCCAAGGCCTTTTACGACGACCTCAAGGGACGGCTTGTTGCCTATGGCCGCCAGCCGGACGATGTGAAGATCATGCCCGGCGTGGCGCCGATCGTCGCCGCCACCAAAGCCGAGGCACAGGCGAAGTACGACGCGCTGCAGGAGCTTATCCCCGACGATGTCGGCGTGGCGCTGCTTTCCAGCTATCTCAGCATTTCCGATCTCGGCCGCTACCCGATCGACGGGCCGCTGCCCGAACTACCGGAAAGCGAAGGCATGAAGAGCCGACAGGCGCTGGTCATTGAGCAGGCGCGCCGCGACGGGCTCTCGATCCGCGAGCTCGCGCGTTACTTTGCCGGCGCGCGCGGCCATTGGCGGGTCGTCGGCACGGCCGAAGAGATCGCCGACGAATTGCAGGCACGCTTCGAAGGCGGCGCGGCCGACGGCTTCAATGTGATGCCGTCCTGGTTCCCGGGCGAGCTCGATGCCTTCGTGACGCTGGTAGTGCCTGAGCTGCAGCGGCGCGGCCTGTTCCGAAAAGACTACGAGGGTCGCACGTTGCGCGAGCATCTTGGCCTCAAGCGGCCAGTTTAGAGCGGCTCAGTCGATCAGCCGCGCGGTTCCCGACACCCTGATCGAGCTGCCCGGCACCGGCGAGATGTCGGCATGGAGGCGCGAGCGCATGCCCATGTCCTCGCCCTGGACGATGTCGATCGCGCCGCCATGCGGCCAGCCGAGATCGCGCAGATAGCCGGCAAAGGCGGCGGTCGCGGCGCCGGTCGCCGGATCCTCGTAGACGCCGCCCGAGGCGAAGGGATTGCGCGTGTGGAACAGGCGCGGCGTCTCGGCGTAGGCGAGCAGGATGGTGACCAGCCCTTCGCGCCGCATGAATGACTGGCCTTTCTTGAGATCATAGGCCATGGCGGCCAGCGCCGCGCGAGACTTCAGCGCAAGCACGAGATGATCGGCGCCGCCATGGATAAGAGCCGGCGGAATAGCGGGATCGAGATCGCCCGGCTGATAACCGAACAAGGAGAGCGCCTCGCCGACCAATTCCGACGAGGCCGGCCGGCTGCGCGTCGGCGGCGACTGCAGGGCGGCTGCGAAATTGGCGCCATCGCGAAAACCCTCGACGGTGATGTTCGCCTGATTGAGGGTCAGATTGAAAACGCCGTCGCCGAATCTTCTGACCAGCGCCGCGCCAAGCGCGATTGTGGCGTGACCGCAGAACGGCACTTCCGATTCCGGCGAAAAGTAGCGGACGCGCCAGCCGCTGCCTTCGGGCGCTGCGAAGGCGGTTTCCGAAAAACCGACTTCGGCCGCGACGCGCTGCATGTCGGCGACATCGGGCAGGATGTCTCCAATGACCACGCCGGCGGGATTGCCGCCGATGTGTCCATCCGAAAAGGCTGCAATTCTCAATACATCCATGGTCCCGATCCCGTTTTCGTGAGGCGCAACAAACACGTTTCGCGACGTTTTGGGAAACGAAGAAAGCGACGAGCAGCGGTGAGCTTCGGTCACAGCTGCAATCAGGCTCCTCGATCCAATGCGGAACGAAATTCGGGTCGTCGCCGTTCTGACGACTGGCGGTCGCTCGGGCCGCCTTCAGCTTTCAGCAATCGACGCAGCGCGACAGGAGCCGACCATGGACGCCATCGTCACCAAGAACGACCTCAAATCGGATGCCAAAAAAGAATCGATCGATCTGCTTAACGCCAGGCTTGCCGACGCCATAGACCTGGCGCTGATCACCAAGCAGGCGCATTGGAACGTCAAAGGCCCGCAATTCATCGCCATCCACGAGATGCTCGACGAATTCCGCGAGGAGATCGACGGCCATGTCGACATCATCGCCGAACGCGCGGTGCAGCTCGGCGGCACCGCGCACGGCACCTCGCAGGAAGTGTCGAAGGCGACCAAGTTAAAGCCCTATCCAACGGACATCCACAAGACCAAGGATCATCTGGCGGCGCTGATCGACCGCTACGCGGCAGCGGCCAAGCTGACCCGGGAAGCGATCGACGAGGCGGACGACGCCGGCGATGCCGACACCGCCGATATCTTCACGGCCTATTCGCGCTCGCTCGACAAATTGCTGTGGTTCCTCGAAGCGCACACGCAGGAAAAGGAATAGCCTGGCTGCCGCCAGTTCCCACAAGGCCGGCTGATTTAGCCGGCCGTCGCCTTTTCGGGCGCAGCCGAAGCAGTCGGCTGAGCGGACACCAGTGCCGTAATGATCTCGGCGGCGGCGAGCGCGGCGATGACCGTCGGGCGCTTGTCCTTCACCGCGTTGCCACCGATCGGCGAGACGAGTCGGCCGAACTGCGTTTCGCTGCCGTCGGCGGATTTCAGGAACCAATTCCTGAAGGTCGCCTTCTTGGTCTTCGACCCAATCATGCCGACATAGGCGGCGTCGTCGCGCTTCAGCGCTTCGGAGACGATCAGGAAATCCAGCGCATGATCATGTGTGAGGATGGCAAAGGCGGACCCGGCGGGAGCCTCGCGCACCACCGCTTCGGGCATCGGCGTCAACCGCGTCTCGACCGTCTCCGGCATGCCTTCCAGCGCATCGCCTCGCGTCTCAACAACGACGACGTGGATCGGCAGCAACGCAAGCGACGCGGACAGCGCCTGGCCGACATGGCCGCCGCCGAAGATATACACATACGGCAGATGCGCTTCTTCGGCTTCGGTCGTGGCGATCAGCTTTTCCTCGATTGTCTTGTCGACGAGGCGGATCAGCACCTCGACGCGGCCGCCGCAACACTGGCCGATCTCCGGCCCGAGCGGGACGTCGAGCGTGGCGCAGACTTCGTCGGCCTCGATGCGGGCTTCCATGTCCTCGCCCTTGCGAAGGGATAAGGGGCGCAGCATCTGCCGCGCCTTGTCGATCGCCATATATTCGAGCTGGCCGCCGCCGATCGTGCCGGAAATCGACGACGCCGAGACAAGCATGAAGGCACCGGCCTCGCGCGGGGTCGAGCCTTTCGTCGCCGCGACCTCGACGAGCGCGACCTGGCCATCTTGGCCAAGGAACTCTTTCAGGCGTTGCACTTTCGAGTTCATCGTCTGCATTCCTGGCACCGAAACATAGGGTTTTTCGGCCCGAATTGCACGTCACGCCGGATTCAGCCCGGCTTCATGGCTTCCCGCTTCAGCCTTTCGATCGCCATCAGCACCCGTTCGGGAGTTGCCGGCGCGTCGAGGCGCGGACAGGATCCTGTGGTCTGCGACGCTCGCGACCGCGTCCGACAATGCATGCAGGACCGACATGCCCAGCGGGAAGGGGGGCTCGCCGACGGCCTTGGAGCGATGCACGGTCGGCTCGTTCGCCTCCGACCAGTCGGCCAGCGTGACGTTGAAGACCTTCGGGCGGTCAGAGGCGAGCGGGATCTTGTAGGTCGACGGTGCATGGGTGCGCAGCCGGCCCTTGTCGTCCCACCACAGTTCCTCGGTGGTCAGCCAGCCCATGCCCTGGATGAAGCCGCCCTCGACCTGGCCAAGGTCGATGGCGCGGTTCAGCGAGCGGCCGGTCTCGTGCAAAATATCGGTGCGCTCGACCACATATTCGCCCGTCAGCGTATCGACCGATACTTCAGAACAGGACGCACCATAGGCGAAGTAATAGAAGGGCCGGCCTTGGCCCTTGTCGCGGTCCCAGTGGATTTTCGGCGTCTTGTAGAAACCCGCGGCCGAAAGCTGGATGCGCGCCATATACGCCTGCTTGACGAGATCGCCGAAGGGTATCTCCTGGTTGCCGATGCGGACCCGGTTGGGCAGGAACAGCACCTGATCGCGCGGCACCTGATATTTTTCCGAAGCGAAGTCAGTCAGCCGGTCCCTGATCTGGCGGGCGGCATTCTGCGCCGCCATGCCGTTGAGATCTGAACCGGACGAGGCGGCCGTCGCCGACGTATTCGGCACCTTGCCCGTGGTGGTGGCGGTGATCTTCACCTGGTCGAGGTCGATCTGGAACTCTTCCGCCACGACCTGCGCCACCTTTAGATAGAGGCCCTGCCCCATCTCGGTGCCGCCATGGTTCAGATGCACCGAACCGTCTGTGTAGACATGCACCAGCGCGCCGGCCTGGTTGTAATGCGTGGCGGTGAAGGAAATGCCGAACTTGACCGGGGTCAGCGCCAGCCCGCGCTTGATGAAGCGGCTGTTGGCATTGAAGGCGCTGATCTCGCGCCGTCGCCGCGCATAGTTTGAGCTCTCCTCCAGCTCGGCGATGATACGCTGGATGACATTGTCCTCGACCGTCTGGTGGTAGGGCGTGATGTTGCGGTCGCTGGTTCCATAGAAGTTCTTCTTGCGGATCTCGAGCGGGTCCTTGCCGAGCGCAAACGCCACCTCGTCGATGACGCGCTCGGCGCCGACCATGCCCTGCGGGCCGCCGAAACCGCGGAAGGCCGTGTTGGAGACGGTGTTGGTGAAGAGCGGCGCCGACTGAGCATGCACCGCCGGCCAGAAATAGGTGTTGTCGCAGTGGAACAGCGCGCGGTCGGTGACCGGGCCGGAAAGGTCCGAGGAGAAGCCGCAGCGCGCGGCGAACATGAAGTCGACGCCGAGGATATTACCGTCGTCGTCGAAACCGACCTCATAGTCGATGAGGAAGTCGTGGCGCTTGCCGGTGGCGGTCATGTCGTCATCGCGGTCAGGCCGGATCTTGACGGCACGGCGGTGGCGCTTGGCGGCGAGCGCGGCGAGCGCGGCGAACTGGTTGCCTTGCGTTTCCTTGCCGCCGAAGCCGCCGCCCATGCGGCGGATTTCCACGGTGACGGCGTTGCTCGGAACGCCCAGCGCATGGCTCACCATATGCTGGACTTCGCTCGGATGCTGGGTCGAGGAATAGATGGTGACGTCCTGGTCCTCGCCGGGAACGGCCATGGCGATGTGGCCTTCGAGATAGAAGTGCTCCTGGCCGCCGAGGCGCATCTTGCCCTTGAGCCTTCGGGGCGCCGCCTTGATCGCAGCCGCCGCATCGCCGCGCTTCAGCGTCAGCGGCGGCGTGACCAGCTTGTCCTTGCGTGGGTCGAGCTCACCGATGTCGGTGACAAAGGGCAGCTGCTTGTATTCGACCTTGGCCAATCTGGTCGCGCGGCGGGCCTGTTCGCGCGTCTCGGCAATGACGCAGAAGATCGGCTGGCCGTAAAATTCGACTTTGCCATCGGCAAGCACCGGCTCGTCGTGACGGCCCGTGGGTGAGATGTCATTCTCGCCCGGCACGTCCTTTGCCGTCAGCACATCGACGACGCCGGGCGCGGCGCGCACCGCAGACAAGTCCATCTTCGTAATCGTCGCATGCGTCGCGGCGGACAGGCCGAGGCAGCCATGCAGCGTGCCGGCCGGCTCCGGCATGTCGTCGATGTAGATCGCCGCGCCGCTGACATGCTTGTGCGCGGAATCGTGACGCTGGTCGCTGGCGACGCCGCCTGAGATCTTCTGGGCCTTGAGGTTGGGGACGTGCTTGGTCATCAGGCCGCCTCGTTTCGCGACACCTGGAGCGGCGCCTTCGTTCCCGTCGTCTCGACATAAAAGCGCAGCAGCAGATTCCTTGCCGCCAGCGCTCGATATTCAGCGGTAGCCCGCATGTCGGTCAGCGGCGTGAAATCCCTGGCGTATTCGGCCATCGCGGCCTCTACCGTCGCTTCGTTCCAGGCCTTGCCGACAAGCGCTTTCTCGACCGCCGTGGCGCGCTTCGGCGTGGCCGCCATGCCGCCATAGGCTATGCGGATGTCGGCCACGGTGCCGTCCGTGGCCAAGGTCAGGCAGAATGCGCCGAGCGTCGCTGTGATGTCCTCGTCTCGGCGCTTGGTGACCTTATAAACGGCAAACTTCTTTCCCTTTGCCGGGATAGGAACATGCACGGCCTCGACGAACTCGCCCGGCTGGCGGTCCTGCTTGCCATAGGCGATGAAGAAGGTTTCGAGCGGGATCGTGCGCCGGGCATTGCCCCTGCGGAGCGTCAGTTGCGCGCCGAGCGCGATCAGAGGCGGCGGCGTGTCGCCGATCGGCGAGCCGTTGGCGACGTTTCCGCCGATGGTGCCCATGTTGCGCACCTGTTCGCCGCCGATGCGGTCGACGAGCGGACCCAGTGGCGGGATGCGCTTAGACAGCATCTCGAAGGCTTCGGTGTAGGTGACGCCGGCGCCGATGGTGATGACGCCATCGGCCTCCGAAATCGAACGCAACCCTTCGAGGCCGCCGATGAAGACCGCCGGCGAGATGTCGCGCATATGCTTGGTGACCCAAAGGCCGACATCGGTCGAGCCGGCGACGATGGTGGCGCCCGGCTCCTCTTCGAGCACGGCGGCGAAATCATCGACACTCGCCGGCACGACAAGCCGCTGCTTGCCCGACCCGATCTCGACCCTGGCGCCGTCGCGCAATGCCTTGAGCCGCGCGGTGATGTCCTTGCGCTCCAGCGCCAGCGGATCCTTTGCCGCCTTGCCGTAGCTCGAAATGGCGTGCGCGGCGCGCATGATCGCCTCGTAGCCGGTGCAGCGGCAGAGATTGCCCTGCAGCGCCTTTTCGATCGCGGCGTTCGACGGATCGGGGGTCTTCATCCAGAGCCCATAGAGCGACATCACGAAGCCCGGCGTGCAGAAGCCGCATTGCGAGCCATGGAAATCGACCATCGCCTGCTGCACCGGATGCAGTTTTTCACCGGCGTCGCGCAGATGCTCGACGGTGACCACATGAGTGCCGTCGAGCGAGCCCATGAAGCGGATGCAGGCATTGACGCTTTCGTAGACGAGACCTTCCGGGGAGAGCTTGCCGACCAGGACCGTGCAGGCGCCACAATCGCCCTCGGCGCAGCCTTCCTTGGTGCCGCGCAGCGAGCGGCTGAGCCGCAGCCAGTCGAGCAGCGTCGCATCGGGCGCGACGTCGCTCAGGGCCACGTCGCCGCCGTTGAGGATGAAGCGTATCTCGTTGCGCGTCCTTGTCATGTCTCAACTCCCCCGGTAGGTCGAGTAGCCATAAGGCGAAATCAGGAGCGGCACATGATAATGCCGCGCTTCCGCCATGCCGAAGCGGATCGGCACGATGTCGAGGAAGGCCGGTTGCGGCAGGGTGACGCCCTGGCCGCGCAGATAGTCGCCGGCGGCGAAGACCAGTTCGTATTCGCCGGTGCGGAAATCGGCGCCGGCCAGCAGCGGCGCGTCGCAGCGGCCGTCCTCGTTGGTGGCGACGGTTTTGAGATGCGTTCGGCTTTGACCCTCGATGCGGAAAAGCCCGATCGACAGCCCCTTTGCCGGTCGGCCGGTCGCAGTGTCAAGCACGTGGGTCGTCAGGCGCCCGCCATCGGCTTTCGACGTTTCTGCCATTGGCCGCCTCCCATCCCGGTACGGTTTCAGGTCAATTGTGCGCCAATTAAAGGCGATGCATAAGTCCCGGTCGAGCGGAGCCGGGCAAAAAGCACTTTCAAAAATTTTCGGGGGAATGCATGGGCACCCCTTTCGATATCTTCATTCCAACCATCGGGCAGGAGTGGCAATGCGTTACGACAGGGACATGCGCGGTTACGGGGCAAATCCGCCGGACCCGAAATGGCCCGGCGGGGCGCATGTCGCGGTGCAATTCGTCGTCAACTACGAAGAAGGCGGCGAGAATTGCGTGCTGCATGGCGACAAGGCTTCGGAGGCTTTTCTGTCCGAAATCGTGGGCGCTGCCCCATGGGTCGGCCAGCGTCATTGGAACATGGAATCGATTTATGAATACGGCGCCCGCGCCGGCTTCTGGCGGCTCTACCGGCTGTTCACCGAAGCGCAGGTGCCGGTGACCTGCTACGGCGTCGCCACCGCACTGGCGCGCTCGCCCGACCAGGTCGTCGCCATGCAGGAGGCCGGCTGGGAGATCGCCTCGCACGGCCTGAAATGGATCGACTATCGCGACCATGCGGCCGAGGACGAGAAGCGCGACCTCGATAAGGCTATCCGGCTGCATTACGAGGTGACCGGCGCGCGGCCGACCGGCTGGTACACCGGCCGCACCTCGGTGAACACGGTGCGGCTCGTCGCCGAGGAAGGCGGCTTCGACTATGTCTCCGACACCTATGACGACGAACTGCCCTACTGGTTCGATCGCGACGGACTGGAGAAGCCGCAGCTCGTCATCCCTTATACGCTCGACGCCAACGACATGCGTTTCGCGACGCCGCAGGGTTTCAACTCCGGCGACCAGTTCTTCGCCTATCTGAAGGATAGTTTCGACACGCTCTATGCCGAGGGTAAGGCGGGCAGGCCGCGCATGATGAATATCGGCCTGCATTGCCGGCTGGTCGGTCGTCCAGGACGGGTGGCGGCGTTGAAGCGCTTCGTCGATTATGTGAAGTCGCATGACAAAGTGTGGCTGACGCGGCGCATCGACATCGCCAGGCATTGGCGCGAAACGCACCCCTATCAGGCGCCGGCGCTGCGCCCGTCGCGGATGGAGTTCGAAGAATTCGTGCATGCGTTCGGCGGGATCTTCGAGCATTCGCCGTGGATCGCGGAGCGGGCGTACGAACTGGAACTCGGACCGGCGCATGACAGCGCCGGCGGCCTGCACAACGCCCTCTGCCGCGTCTTCCGCGCGGCGAGCGAAGGCGAACGGCTCTCCGTGCTGAACGCCCACCCGGACCTCGCGGGCAAGCTGGCCAAGGCGAAGCGCCTGACATCGGAATCGGCCAGGGAACAGGCCTCCGCCGGCCTCGACGCGCTGACCGACAAGGAGCGCGAGCTGTTCTCGAAACTCAACGCCGCCTATGTCACCACCTTCGGCTTCCCTTTCATCATCGCGGTCAAGGGCAAGACCAAGGACCAAATCCTGGCGGAGTTCGAGGCGCGGATCGGCAACAGCCGCGGCACCGAGTTCGAAACCGCCTGCAAGCAGGTCGAGCGCATCGCATTGCTTCGACTGAAAGACATGCTCCCGCAATAACGCCAGGGCCTCCCATGGATATGATCAAGACTGCCGAGCGAACCTATTACGCCCCGCATGGCGGCCATCCCGGCCAGAACGAGCTTTTGACCGGCAGGGCCGTCTTCACCGAGGCCTATGCGATCATCCCCAAGGGCGTGATGCAGGACATCGTCACCAGTCCGCTGCCGTTCTGGGAGAAGACCAGGGCCTGGATCATCGCAAGACCGCTCTCCGGCTTCGCCGAGACGTTCTCGCAATATATCGTCGAGGTTCTGCCGGGCGGCGGCAGCGACCGGCCAGAGCTCGACGCCGGCGCCGAGGGCGTGCTGTTCGTCGTCGAGGGCGAGCTCACCGTATCGCTAGCCGGCAAAAAGCATGTGCTTGCCGCCGGTGGCTTTGCCTTCCTGCCTCCATCCAGCGGCTGGACGGTGCGCAACGAAAGCAGCGCCGCCGTCCGCTTCCACTGGATCCGCAAGGACTATGAGGCCGTCGACGGCCTCGACGTGCCGGAGGCCTTGTTCTCGAGCGATCAGGACGTGACGCCGAGCCCGATGCCGGGGACGGGAGGTCGCTGGGCGACGACCCGCTTCGTCGACCCGGCCGACATGCGCCATGACATGCATGTCACCATCGTCACCCTGGAGCCGGGCGCGGTCATTCCCTTCGCCGAAACCCATGTCATGGAGCATGGGCTCTATGTGCTCGAAGGCAAGGCGGTCTACCGGCTCAACCAGGACTGGGTCGAGGTCGAGGCGGGCGATTTCATGTGGCTGCGCGCCTTCTGCCCGCAGGCCTGCTACGCCGGCGGCCCGGGAAAATTCCGCTATTTGCTCTACAAGGACGTCAATCGACACGCCAAGCTTGGCGGCTATCTTGGGGCCCGCCCGCGTTGACCCGCATCGTCGCCAGGCCGCTGACCCGCGAAGATTTCGCGCCGTTCGGGGACGTTATCGACATGGGCGGCGACAACCGCTACCCGATCAATGCAGGCCGAGCGATGCGCTACCACGACCTTGCCACCGCGGAGGCCGCCGGACCCAATGCGCGCGTGCTGATCTCGATGGTGCGCGGCACGCCGTACGAGATGCCGCTGAAGCTCACCATGGTCGAGCGCCATCCGCTCGGCAGCCAGGCTTTCATCCCGCTGTCGCCGCGGCCCTTCCTGGTTGTCGTCTGCCACGACACCAAGGACGGTCCGGGCGAGCCGCACGCCTTTCTCGCCGGCCCCGGACAAGGCATCAATTACCGCCGCAACCTGTGGCACGGCGTGCTGACGCCGATCGGCGAAGAACAGGATTTCCTCATCGTCGACCGCGGCGGCGACGGCTCCAATCTCGAGGAATTTCATTTCTCGCAACCCTACGAGATCCACCTTCCCTGAAAGCTTGCCCATGACCGACGTTTCGCTGATCGACCGCCTGCTCGACGTGATCGAGCACGACATCGTGCCGAAGACCGCGGAAGGCGTGGCCCACGGCAACAAGCTGTTCGGCGCGGCGATCCTCAGGAAGGCCGACCGGTCGCTGGTGCTGGCCGAAACCAACAACGAGATGGAAAACCCGCTCTGGCATGGCGAGGTGCACTGCCTGAAGCGCTTCTACGAGATGCCCAAGGCCGAGCGTGTCGACACAAAAGACGCGCTGTTCATCGCCACGCACGAGCCCTGCTCGCTCTGCCTGTCGGCGATCACCTGGACCGGCTTCGACAATTTCTACTACCTGTTCAGCCATGAGGACTCGCGCGACAGCTTTGCCATCCCGCATGATCTGAAGATCCTGAAAGAGGTCTTCACCCTCGACCCGGGCGGCTACAACGCGGAGAACGCCTACTGGAAAAGTTTTTCCATCCGCAGGCTGGCGCGGGCCTTGCCCGAAGCCGAGCGCGGGCGGGTGGAGGCGCGGATCGGCAGGATCGCGGCGCGCTATGACGAGCTGTCAGGCGCCTATCAGGCAAGCAAGGCCGAGAACGATATTCCCTTGAGCTGACGCGGATTGACCAGCCGATTTCGCCGGTTGGCCCACGACGCATTGTCCACGACTCCATCATGTGGCGGCGGATACCGGAGCCCCCATGAAAACCGTCACCGAATTCCCCCGCAAGGTCGTCGAAATTCCTGACATGGGCATCGTCATGCCGGATGGCTGCCGGCTGTCGGCGCGTATCTGGATGCCTGAGGATGCCGCCGATCATCCAGTGCCGGCGATCCTCGAGCACCTGCCCTATCGCAAGCGCGACGGCACGATTTTCCGCGATCAGCTCACCCATCCCTACTTCGCCGGGCATGGCTACGCCTCGATCCGCGTCGACATGCGCGGCAATGGCGATTCCGAAGGGCTGATGGACGACGAATATTCCGAGCAGGAATTGCAGGACGCCTGCGACGTCATCGCCTGGGCGGCGGCGCAGCCCTGGTGCAACGGCAATGTCGGCATGATGGGCATTTCCTGGGGCGGCTTCAACTGCCTCCAGGCGGCGGCGAAACAGCCGCCGGCGCTGAAGGCGGTGATCAGCCTTTGCTCGACCGTCGACCGTTATGCCGACGACATTCACTACAAGGGCGGCTGCCTGCTGCTCGAGAATTTCGGCTGGGCCTCGACGATGCTGTCCTATTCGTCGCGGCCGCCGGATCCGGCGATCGCCGGCGGCAATCGCTGGCGTGATTTGTGGCTCAGCCGGCTGGAGAACCAGTCTTTTCTCCTCCCGCTCTGGCTCAGCCACCAGCACCGTGACGACTATTGGAAACGCGGCTCGATCTGCGAGGATTTTTCCGCGGTGAAGGCGGCCGTGCTGTCGATCGGCGGCTGGCATGACGGTTACCGCAACACGATCTCCAACCTCGTCAGCAACATCCAGTCCCCGGTCAAAGGCATCGTGGGCCCCTGGATCCACAAATACCCGCACTACGCCGGACCCAATCCGGCTATCGGCTTCCTGCAGGAGGCGTTGCGCTGGTGGGACCGCTGGCTGAAGGATGCTGCGACAGGCGTCGAGGCCGATCCCGACTACCGCGCCTATGTCATGGACAGCGTGCGGCCGGCGCGCTGGCATCCCGAGCGGCCCGGCCGCTGGGTGGCGGAGCGGGACTGGCCGTCGCCGAATATCAGAATCGAAGCGGTCGAACTGATCCCCGAGAGCGCCAAGCCCTCGATCGTCGCTTCGCCGCAGTCCTGCGGGCTTGCCGGCGGCGAGTATTTTCCTTTCACCTTCGGGCCGGAGTTGCCCGGCGACCAGCGTACGGACGACGCACTGTCGGTTTGTTTCGACCAGCCGGAGCTCGGCGAGCCGATCGACATTGTCGGCGCGCCGGAGCTCGAGATCCGGGTCGCCTCCGATCGGCCGCAAGCGAACATCGCGGTGCGTCTTTGCGACGTGCATCCCGACGGCGCCTCGGAGCTGATCTCCTATGGCGTGCTTAACCTGACCCACCGCGACTCGCATGAGTTCCCACGGGCGCTGGTTCCCGGCGAAACCGTTTCGGCGCGCGTCGTGCTCGACCAATGCGGCTACCGGGTGCCGGCGGGCCATAAATTGCGCGTAGCGGTTTCGAGCGCCTATTGGCCGATGATCTGGCCGTCGCCGGAGCCGGTGCGGATTGATCTCTCAAAGGCGACGCTGAAGCTTCCGCTGCGCCCGTTGGCGGCGGGCGATGAAGTCTCGTTCCCCGAGCCGGAAGGCGCGACGCCTTGGGCGACCGAGACGATCCGGCCGGCGAACTCCGAACGCCATATCGATCGCAACGAGAAGACCGGCCTCGTCACACTTTCCATAACCGACGATTTCGGCGAACTGCGCGACCTCGACCATGGGCTGGTCAACGGCAGCGTCGTGCGCGAGACATGGGCGATCCATCCGGACGACCCGCTTTCGGCAACCGGAGCCACGCATTGGACGCAGACCTTGTCGCGCAATGAATGGTCGGTGCGAACCGAGACCTTCGCCAAGATGCGATCGGAAGCCGGCAACTTCATCGTCACCGCCAGAATCGAAGCCTATGAGGGCGAAAAGCTGGTCTTCGAGCGCGACTTCGAGCAGGCGATTCCCCGCTCCATGGTTTGAGCCGAAGGCCAGATTGGTCCAAACGCGACGTGCGATTTACGCCACCGTATGTCGCATTCGGTCTTGCCTGCCGCTTTCCCTTACGGTCATTATCTCCTCAACAGCAAGAACCGACCAAAAAGGTCGGATACCCAGAGTGAGGAACCATAATGTCAAACGAACTCGACTATCTCAGCCGGCGCGTCGCCGCCGGAAAGCTTAGCCGTCGCGATTTTCTCGGTCGCGCCGCCGCGCTCGGCGTCGCCGCCACCGTTGCCAACTCGATGCTCTCCAGCGCCGTGCGCGCTGCCGGTCCGGTCAAGGGCGGCACGCTGAAGGCCGGCCTGCAGGGCGGCGAATCCACCAACAGCCTCGACCCGGCGACCTTCCTTAGCCAGGTTCCGTTCGCGTTCGGCAAGTGCTGGGGCGAAACGCTGGTCGAGCTCGCGCCGGGCGGCGGCGTCGAATACCTCATCGCCGAGGAGATCGGCAGCTCGAAGGACGCCAAGACCTGGACGATGAAGATCCGCAAGGGCGTCCAGTTCCACAACGGCAAGGAAGTGACGCCGGACGACGTGGTGGCGACACTGAAGCGCCACAGCGACGAGAAGTCCAAGTCGGGCGCGCTCGGCGTCCTGAAGAGCATCGACACCATCAAGGCCGATGGCGGCAATGTCGTGGTCACGCTGAAAGACCCGAACGCCGACATGCCTTACCTGATGGCGGACTACCACCTGATCATCCAGCCGAATGGCGGCTTGGACAAGCCTGACGCCGGCATCGGAACCGGCCCCTACAAGGTCACGGTCAACCAGCCCGGCGTGAAGCATGGCGGCGAGCGCTTCGCCAATTACTGGCAGGCCGACAAATACGGCCATGCCGACCAGGTCGAGATCATCGTCGTCAACGACCCGACAGCCCGCATGGCCGCGCTGCAGGGCGGCCAGGTGAACATGATCAACCGCGTCGAGCCGAAGATCGTCGACCTAGTCAAGCGGCTGCCCGGCGTGAAGATCCGCGCCGCCTCGGGTCGCGGCTTCTATCCGTTCAACATGTTCTGCGATACCGCGCCCTTCGACAATAACGACCTCAGGATGGCGCTGAAGCTCGCCATGGACCGCGAGGAAATGCTGACCAAGATCCTGCGCGGCTACGGCGAGGTCGGCAACGACATGCCGGTCAACAAGGCCTATCCGCTGTTCGCAGGCGACTTCGAGCAGCGCAAGTTCGACCCCGAAAAGGCGGCCGCGCTCTACAAGAAGTCGGGCCATAGCGGCTCGATCCTGCTGCGCACATCCGACGTCGCCTTCCCGGGCGCCGTCGATGCCGCGCAGCTCTACCAGCAGAGCTGCGCCAAGGCCGGCATCAAGATCGAGATCAAGCGCGAGCCCGGCGACGGCTACTGGACCGAAGTCTGGAACAAGCAGCCCTTCTCGCTCTCCTATTGGGGCGGCCGTCCGACGCAGGACCAGATGTACTCGACGGCCTACCTCTCGACCGCCGACTGGAACGACACACGCTTCAAGCGCCCCGATTTCGACAAGATGGTGCTTGCGGCGCGCGGCGAGCTCGACGAAGCCAAGCGCAAGAAGATCTATCGCGACATGGGCGAGATCATGCGCGACGAAGGCGGCCTGATCGTGCCGTTCTTCAACCAGTTCGTTGACGCGACCGGCAAGGGCGTCGAAGGCTGGGTCGACAACCCGGCGCAGGAACTCAGCAACGGCCACGCCCTGATCGAGTGCTGGCTGCAGGCTTGAGGAAGGACAAAGGAAGGGCTGGCGCGAGCCGGCCCTTCCCGGCTTTCATGGCCCGCCCGAAAGGCGGGTGTCATCCCTTCTTCACCATTGCGGGTAGCCGATGTCGTCTCCGATCCTGAGATTGGTCGCTCAGCGCGTCTTGCTGGGCCTGGTCCTACTTTTGGCCGTTTCGGTGCTGATCTTCGCCGGCACGCAGATCCTGCCGGGCGACGTCGCCCAGGCGATCCTCGGGCAATCGGCAACGCCGGAGGCGCTAGCGAATTTGCGCGAGCAGCTCGGGCTCAACGACCCGGCCTGGCTGCGGTACGTGCACTGGCTGTGGGGCATCCTTCATGGCGACTTCGGAACGGCGCAGTCGAGCGGATTGGATATTGCGACATCGATCAGCACGCGGCTGAAGAACACGCTGTTCCTGGCGGCCTGCGCGGCGATCGTCGCGGTGCCGCTTGCGATCATTCTCGGCCTGATTGCCGTGCGCTATCGCAACGGCTTCGTCGACAAGCTGATCTCCGGCCTGGCGCTAGCCTCGACATCATTCCCGGAATTCTTCATCGGTTATGTGCTGATCTTCGTGTTTGCCGTGCATTGGCAGATCTTTCCCAGCATCTCGACGGTGGATGACTCCACGCCCTTCCTCGAAAGGCTGCAGGCCGTGGTGCTGCCGGCCACGGCGCTCACCCTGGTGGTTCTCGCCCACATGATGCGCATGACGCGCGCGGCGATCCTCAACGTCATGCAGTCGGCCTATATCGAGACCGCCGAGCTCAAGGGGCTGAAGGCCTTTGACATCATCCGCAAGCACGCTTTTCCCAACGCGATCGCGCCAGTCGTCAACGTCGTCATGCTCAACCTCGCCTACCTCATCGTCGGCGTCGTGGTGGTGGAGGTGATCTTCGTCTATCCGGGCATGGGACAGTATCTGGTCGACCATGTCGCCAAGCGCGACGTGCCGGTGGTGCAGGCGGTCGGCCTGATCTTCGCCGCGGTCTACATCACGCTCAACATCGTCGCTGATATCGCCGCCATTGTGGCCAACCCGCGGCTGAGGCATCCGAAATGACGGGCGGGATGCAAGACGACCAGAGGGGGAACTGAGGCGAATGGCGCTACGACAAATCCCGATTACCGCCTGGGTCGGGCTGATCCTGACCGGCTTCTTTGCTTTCTGCGCCATCTTCGCGCCCTGGGTCGCGCCGCATGGCAATGGCGAGATCGTCGGCGACGTGTGGGAACCGATGTCGGCCACCCATTGGCTGGGCACCGACAATCTCGGCCGCGATCTCATCTCGCGCATGATCTATGGCGCCCGCATCACCATGGAGATTGCGGTGGCGGCGACAGCGCTATCCTTTTCGCTAGGTTCGATCCTCGGTTTCACGGCTGCAGTCTTCGGCGGCTGGTTCGACACGCTGCTGTCGCGCTTCGTGGACCTTCTGATGTCGATCCCGACGCTGATCTTCGGCCTCGTCGTCTTGTCGGTGCTGCCGACGAACACGCTGACACTGATCCTGGTCATGGGCATCCTCGATTCTACCCGCGTCTATCGCCTGTCGCGCGCGGTCGCCGTCGACATCAACGTGATGGACTTCGTTGAAGCGGCGAAGCTGCGCGGCGAGGGCAAGGCCTGGATCATCTTCCGCGAAATCCTGCCCAATGCGCTGTCGCCGCTGGTGGCGGAACTTGGCGTGCGCTTCATCTTCGCGGTGCTCTTCCTGTCGGCGCTGTCGTTCCTGGGCCTCGGCGTACAGCCGCCGGATTCGGACTGGGGCGGCATGGTCAAGGAAAACAAGGACGGCATCGTGTTCGGCATTCCGGCGGCGCTGATCCCGGCCGCCGCGATCGCGGTGCTGGCGATCTCCGTCAACCTCGTCGCCGACTGGGTCCTCAACCGCACGACCAGCCTGAAGGGAGGACGCGGCTGATGGCTGACGATCAGGCCAAGTCAGGACAACCAAAGTCTGGTCAAGCAAAGTCCGGCCAGGCAGGCTCAGGCAAGCTCCTCGACATCCGCAACCTGCGCATCGAGGCGACAGTCTATCCGCCGGGCGAGGCGCCGAAGACGATCACCCTCGTCCACGACGTCTCGCTGACCCTGGAGAAGGGCAGGGTCCTGGGTCTGATCGGCGAATCCGGCGCCGGCAAATCAACCATCGGCCTAGCGTCCATGGCCTATGGCCGCGGCGGCGTCCGCATCACCGGCGGCGAGGTGATCCTCAACGGTCGCGACATCCTGAAGGCCGGACTGAGAGGCGTGCGGGCGCTGCGCGGACGCGAAGTCTGCTATGTCGCGCAGTCGGCGGCCGCCGCCTTCAACCCGGCGCATAAGCTGATCGACCAGGTGGTCGAGGCCACCCTGCTGCACGGCACCGCGACGCGGGCCGAGGCGGAGAAGCGGGCGGTCGCGCTGTTCAAGAAGCTCAGCCTGCCCAATCCGGAAACGATCGGCGAGCGCTATCCGCACCAGGTCTCCGGCGGCCAGTTGCAGCGGGTCATGACGGCGATGGCGCTCTGCTCGGAGCCCGACCTCATCGTCTTCGACGAGCCGACCACGGCGCTCGACGTGACGACGCAGATCGACGTGCTTGCGGCGATCAAGGACGCCATACGCGACACGCATGTCGCGGCCCTCTACATCACCCACGACCTTGCCGTCGTGGCGCAGGTGTCGGACGAGATCATGGTGCTGCGCCACGGGCGACTGGTCGAGTGGGGCGGCACGCGGCAGATCATCAAGGAGCCGCGCCAGGAATATACCAACGCGCTGGTTTCGGTGCATGAGATCGAGCACCGCGAACAGCAACCCGGCACAACGCCATTCCTGTCGGTGAAGAACGTCACCGCCGCCTATGGCGGCGGCCATGTCAAGGTCCTGAAGAACGTCTCGGTCGACATCTATCCCGGCCAGACGCTGGCCGTTGTCGGCGAGAGCGGCTCCGGCAAGTCGACGCTGGCGCGCGCCATCACGGGGCTGTTGCCGCCCGAGGAAGGCACCGTCACTTTCGACGGAAGGCCGCTCGCCAACAGGCTTGCCGACCGTCCGAAGGAGGATCTGCGCCAGTTGCAGATGATCTACCAGATGGCCGACGTGGCGATGAACCCGCGCCAGACGGTGGGCACGATCATCGGCCGGCCGCTGGAGTTCTATTTCGGCATGAAGGGACGCGAGCGCGACAAGCGCGTGGCCGAACTGCTCGACGAGATCGAGATGGGCAAGGGTTTCGTCGACCGCTATCCGGCCGAGCTTTCGGGAGGCCAGAAGCAGCGCGTCTGCATTGCGCGCTCGCTCGCCGCCAAGCCGAAGCTGATCATCTGCGACGAGGTGACCTCGGCGCTCGATCCACTGGTCGCTCACGGCATCCTGAAACTGCTGCTCAACCTGCAGCAGCACGAAAAGGTCGCCTATCTTTTCATCACGCACGATCTGGCGACGGTGAAGTCGATCGCCGACTCGATCGCGGTGATGTATCGCGGAGAGGTTGTGCGCTACGGCTCCAAGAGCAAGGTGCTGACGCCGCCCTTCGACGCCTATACGGACCTGCTCCTGTCATCGGTGCCGGAGATGGAGATCGGCTGGCTGGAAAAGGCGATCAAGGGCCGGCGCATGGAGAGCGCCGGAAATTAGCCTGCCAAAGGCGGCCCCATGAAAGTCTTTGTCATGCGGCCGCAACAGGGAACAGGAAAGGTGTAGCGGCGGTTGGAACCCGCGCCGAAATCAATTTCGAACAAAGGGGGGTAAGACATGCATACGGAACTCGATCATCTCGCCGAACTCGCCGGCAAGGGCTGGATCTCGCGCCGCGATTTCCTTGGCCGCGCGGCGGCTCTCGGCGTCTCGGCGGCGCTGGCGACGACTCTGGCCGGCAAGGCTTTCGCCGCGACGCCGGTAAAGGGCGGCATCATCAAGGCCGGCCTGCAGGGCGGCGAGTCGACCAACAGCCTGGATCCAGCGCTGAATCTCAGTCAGGTCACATTCAACTTCTGCAAGCAATGGGGCGAATTCCTCGTCCGCCTTACCCCGCAAGGCGGCGTCGAGAACCTGATCGCCGAGGAGATCGGCGCTTCGGCGGATGCCAAGACCTGGACGATGAAGATCCGCGACGGCATCGAGTTCCACAACGGCAAGACGGTGAGCGCGGAGGATGTCGCCGCCACGCTTGAGCGCCATGCGGACGAGAAGTCGAAATCCGGCGCGCTCGGCATTTTGAAGAACATCAAGACGGTCAAGGCCCAGGGCAAGGAAGTGGTGGTCACCCTCGGCGATGCCGATGCCGACTTCCCCTATCTGATGGCTGACTACCATCTGGTCATCCAGCCGAATGGCGGCAAGGACAACCCGAATGCCGGCATCAGCGCCGGCCCTTACAAGGTCACCGTCAACCAGCCCGGCGTGAAACATGGCGGCGAGCGCTTCGCCAACTACTGGCGCGGCGACAAGGCCGGCCATGCCGACCAGGTCGAGATCGTCGTCATCAACGATGCCACGGCGCGTCTTGCTGCGCTGCAGGGCGGCCAAGTGCATCTCATCAACCGGGTCGAGCCGAAGGTGGTCGACCTGGTGAAACGCATTCCGGGCGTCAGCATCGAGAACGTGTCGGGGCGCGGCTATTACCCGTTCAACATGTTCTGCGACACCGCGCCTTTCGACAACAATGATCTCCGCATGGCGCTGAAGCTTGCCATGGACCGCGAGGAGATGCTGGAAAAGATTCTGCGCGGTTACGGTTCGGTCGGCAACGATTTCCCGATCAACGAGGCCTACCCGCTGTTTTCCGCCGACATCGAGCAGCGCAAGTTCGATCCCGAAAAGGCGGCCGCGGCCTACAAGAAGTCGGGCCATAGCGGGTCGATCCTGCTGCGCACCTCGGACGTCGCCTTCCCCGGCGCGGTCGACGCCGCCCAGCTCTACCAGCAGAGCTGCGCCAAGGCCGGCATCAAAATAGAGATCAAGCGCGAGCCCGGCGACGGCTACTGGTCGGAAGTGTGGAACAAGCAGCCTTTCTCGCTCTCCTACTGGGGCGGACGACCGACGCAGGACCAGATGTATTCCACCGGCTACTTCTCGACCGCCGACTGGAACGACACACGCTTCAAACGGCCGGAATTCGACAAGATGCTGCTTACGGCCCGGGCCGAGCTCGACCAGGCCAAGCGCAAGGCGATCTACCGGGACATGGCAATGCTGATGCGCGACGAAGGCGGCCTGATCGTGCCGTTCTTCAACCAGTTCATCGACGCCGCCAACACCAAGAAGGTCAGCGGCTACGCCAAGAACCCCAATGGCGAGATGATGGACGGCTACGCGCTCTGCGAATGCTGGCTGAACGCCTGATATCAATATAATTCTTCGAACGCCGCGTGTCCCAAGGACGCGCGGCGTTCTTGTTTAGACCGACAATCACAGGAAGCTGTCCGTGGCGCTGAAATCCAAACTGCTGCTCATTATCCTAGACGGCGTGCCCTACCGGAACTGGCGCCGGTTGATGGGCAATCTCGAAGGCTGGGCGCAGTCCGGCGAGGCAAAGGTCTGGAGGATGCGCTCGGTGCTGCCGTCGACCTCGGCCTGCTGCTATGCCTCGATTCACACCGGTGTCACACCGCAGGTGCACGGCATCCTTTCGAACGAGAATCGCTTTCGCGTCGCGCAGCCCGACATCTTCTCCGAAGTGAGCAAGGCTGGCGGCAAGACCGGGGCCGTGACCCATTCCTACTGGTCGGAGTTCTTCCGTTCGTACCCGTTCGACCTCGTCGAAGACATGGAATTCGACGAACCAGGCGGGCCGATCACGCATGGCCGCTTCCACACCATGACCGGCTACAACGCCAAGAACCAGATGACACCGAGCGACGTCGACCTGTTCGCGACGCTGACCATGCTGGCTAAGCGCCACGGCATCGACTACGGCATCCTGCACACCTGCACTCTTGACTCCATGGGTCACCGTTTCGGCCATGACTGCCACGAGATGGACCATGCCTGCTATGCGATGGACGCGATGCTGGCGGGCTTCCTGCCGCAATGGCGCGATGCCGGCTATGAGGTGATCGTGACGGCCGACCACGGCCAGACCGACCGCGGCCACCATGGCGGCCGCGACGACGAGATGCAGGATTTCGCGCTCTACTATTTCGGGCCTGCGAAAGGCCCCGAGGCCGACACGCTGCTCGACCAGCTGCAGCTCGCGCCGACGGTGCTGAGCCGGCTCGGCGTGGCGATACCGCAGACGATGAAGGCGCAGGTGTTTCTGGTCTAGATCGCCCTTCTCCCCTGGGGAGAAGGCAAAGAGCTCCTACTGGCAACCTCTCCTTTCTTCGGTTAGCCTCCGAAAATTCCTTGGCGGAGGATGAACCTTTTTGGACCGATCAGCGACAGAGCCACGAGGAGCCAGGCGGCTCGACCGGCCATGAACGCGGCGACGGAAACCGATCGCGCGCTGGTGAACCGGGTCGCGAAGGGCGACCGGGCCGCCGTCCGGCTCCTGTTCATGCGTCACCACGCGCGGGTCTACCGCTTCGTGGCGCGCCAGACGGGATCGGAAATGATGGCCGACGATATCGCGAACGAGGTCTTTCTGGAGCTGTGGAAACAGGCGCCCGGCTTCGAGGGTCGCTCTGAGGTTTCCACCTGGTTGCTCGGAATCGCCCGCTTCAAGGCGCTGTCCATGCTGCGCAAGAAGAAGGAAGACTGGATCGACGACGATGACGCGGCGCAGGTTCCCGACAGCGCCGATACGCCGGAAGTCGTGACGATGAAGGAGGACAAGGCCGCCGCCTTGCGCCGCATGATCGACGCCTTGCCGGAGGAACACCGCACGGTGATCGACCTTGCCTATTATCATGGCCAGTCGGTGACCGAGATCGGCGAGGTGCTCGCCATTCCGGTCGCGACCGTCAAGACGAGGATGTTCTACGCCCGCAAGAAACTCGGAGAGGCCCTCAAGGCCGCCGGTTACGACAGGGGGTGGCCATGAGCGCCGCTGAAAAGATGTCGCGCCGCGACGAGATGGAAACGCTGCTGCCGTTCTATCTGAACGGCTCGCTGGAAGGCGCCGAACTGGAGGCCGTCGAGGAATGGCTGGCTACCGACCCGGCGGCGCTCGCAGCGCTTGGCGAGGCGGAGGCGGAGTTCTCCGGCACCGCCGCCGCCAACGAGGCGATCCGCCCGCCGGCCGACGCGCTGTCCCGCTTTGCCAGGGCGCTGGACGCGGAGGCCGGCCCAGCGCGAGCGCCGGCCGGGCAGTCGTGGCTGGCGAAAGTCTTTGGCCGGGTTACGGCGATGCCCGCCGGCGTCGCCTGGGCTGCCGCCGCGGCGTTGCTTGCGCTCGTCCTGGTGCAGTCCTTCGAGCAGCCGGGCGGCAAGGGCAACGACTTCGAAGTGGCCGGCGCCGAGGACGATCTGGCGAAGCTGCCTTTCGCGCTGGTGAAGTTCAAGCCGGACGCCAGGATGGCCGACATCGCGGCCTTCCTCGACCAGAACGGGTTGAAGATCGCCGGCGGCCCGACCGCGGACGGCGTGTTCCACCTGACGATCCCGGCCAACACGACGGCCGATTACGACAAACTCGTTGGCCTTATTGCCGCCCAGCCTTTCGCGGATGCTGTGATCCAGGGAAGGAAACCGGTCGATGGCGGCTAAGGCGGTCATTCTTCGCGCGGCAATCCTCGTGGCATTTATCGCGGCGCCTGCGTTTGCGCAGACCAACGATCCGAATCTGACGCAGAAGCAGGTCAACTGCCTGAACCGAACGACGGCTGCGGGCGCCGGCTGCGACAAGGAAGGCGACGCCGAGGGCAATCGGGGTGCGGCGGGCAATGACACGGGCGGCGCGGTGATGCTGCCTGCGCTGATCGTCGACCTGTTCCCGAACACGCCCGCCGGCTCGGCCGCGCAGCCGCCGACCAAAGGCACATCCCCATCGAACGGTGCCAGCAGCACGCCGCCCCCTCCGGCGCCGAGCGGACCCGTCACGGTGCCGCAAGGCCTCAACCTTGCCGAACCGGCGCGCGCGATTTCCGGCGAATTCGTGCCCGACGAGGTGCTGGTGACGGTCGACGGCGATGCCGGCGTGGTGCAGCAGATCGCCAACTCCTTCGGCCTGCAGGTGCGCTCGCAGCGCCAGTCGCGGCTGCTCGGAACCACCTTGGTGCGCTTCGGCATCACCGACGGGCGGCCCGTCGGCGTGGTGCTGGCGCAGCTTGCCGCGGACGGACGTACGCAGCGGCGCGAACCCAACCACATCTACACGCTGCAGCAGGCGGCGGGCATCGTGAACTATGCCTTCGACCGCATCGCGCTCGATTCGAAACAAGCGAGCGGCGAGAATGTGCGCGTCGCCGTCATCGACACCGGCATAGACGACACCAACCCGGCGCTCGCCGGCGTGGTCGCCGAGCAATATGACGCGATGCCGAACGTGCCGATCGAAAAGCGCGACCACGGCACCTCGGTCGACGGGCTGATCGCCGGCGTCGGCCCGCTGGAAGGCATGGCACCCGGCGCCAGGATCTATCACGCGCGCGCCTTCGAAGGCGGCAAGTCGACCATGGACGTCATCCTTTCGGCGCTCGACTGGGCGGCCGAACAGGACGTGCGCATCATCAACATGAGCTTCGTCGGGCCGAAGAACGAGTTGCTCGGCACCGCCTGCCGCAATGCCCGGGCGCTCGGCATCGTGCTGGTGGCGGCGGCCGGCAACAACGGGCCGAAGGCGCCCTATGGCTATCCGGCCGCCTTCGACGGCGTCATCGCCGTCACCGCCACCGACGCCAAGGACGCCCTGATGCCGCAGGCCAATCGCGGCGCCTATGTCTTCATCTCGGCGCCGGGCGTCGAGATGGTGGCGCCGAGCGGCGCCGGCTCCGACGTGGTGACAGGCACATCCTTCGCTGCAGCAATCGTCAGCGGCGCCATCGCCAATCTGATCCACGTCGCGCCCGATCGCACCGCCGACGACATCGAGAAGGCGCTTGCGGCGACAGCCAAGGATCTCGGGCCCAAGGGGCGCGACAATGATTTCGGCTACGGGCTGCTGGATATCAAGGCGGCGGAAGCGGCGAAGTGAACCGGCCAGCCGACCGCCTACTTCACAGCGCTGGCCCCAACCGGACAGGGCTTCCATCATAGAAGCGGGGCAGCCGAAAGCGGCTGAGGTCGTGCCCGATTTCGTTTCCCTGGATCATGTCGGAGACGACGCGGCCTATACCAGGCCCGATGCCGAAGCCGTGGCCGCTCATTCCGGTCGCGACGAAAAGACCGCCGATCGCCAGGACCCGATCCACGACCGGGACGACGTCGGGCATGGCGTCGATCATGCCGCCCCAGCCGACCTTCAGGCGAACGTCGTCGAACTGCGGAAAAAGCTGTTTGAAATTGCGCTCGATCGAACGAAGCTTGGCCGGTTCAGGGGCAGGGCTGAGCACGCGCATTCTCTCGAAAGGACTTGGCGAATCCGGCGCCCAATCGCGCGGCGTCGACCAGCTATCCGGGTAGCCTGATGGAGCGAACGGAAAATAGCGCGCTCCGAACGGATCGTTCCTGAGGGCGGGAATATACTTGGTGGCGTGCCGGAACGCGTCGGGTCCCAAGTATAGCAGGTGGCTGCCGCCCGCGGCGAGCGTGTATCCGCCATCCTGCCTGCGCCGGAAAGCGATGTGGTGGTCGGCTGCCGCGCCCGCATGGATTTCAGGCAGAGGCTCCGTTGCGGCCGCGGTCACCCGGACGCTGAGCTGCGGAACGGAGACGCCATGTCTTTTCAGGAAGAGGGATGACCAGGCGCCGCCGGCGACCAGCACAGTGGAGGTCTCGATATGTCCCGCCTCGGTCCATACGCCCTTGATCCTGCCGGCCGCGATGTCCAGGCCTCGCGCCGCGCAATTCTCGACGATCCTGACGCCTTTTCGCACGGCAAGCCTGGCCAGCGCAGGCACAGCCAGCCAAGGCTCCGCGCGCATGTCGGAGGGCGTCGTCATCGCGCCCACGAACCTGCGCGACATGCCCTTGATAAGGTTTGCGGTCTCGTCCGCGTCCAGGAGGCGCGTGTCGAGATCATGGAGGGCGGCGATCTTCATGAATGCTTCGAAGCCGGCCATGTCCTTGTCGGCATTCGCAAGATAGGTCACGCCTGTCTGGGTGAGCCCGATGTCTTCGCCACATTCCTGCGCCAGTTGCCGCCACAGGCGAATGGCCTCGATGACAATCGGCAGTTCATCCGCGTCCCGTCCCTGCTTTCTGATCCAGCCCCAATTTCGGGAGGACTGCTCGGCGGCGACGCGGCCTTTTTCCAGCACCGTCACCGGGATGTTTCGAGAGGCAAGGAACAGGGCCGTGGTCACGCCGATAATGCCGCCACCGACAATCACCACCTGCGAGGTCTTCGGCGGCGGCCCTGGATATTGGATCGGATCCGCTTCGGTGAACGGGAATGTCGGCAAATGGCGTACTCTGAAGGACTGGTTGACGGTTCTTGCTTACCGGTTGTCACCATCCAAGATCAGGAGCAGCCGAAGGGGGACCGTTGTCCCACGACAGCAAAGGTAACCCGGGAAGAGACGGCCGACCAAGCTGTCGCGTCCTGACCTGACAGGCGCCCAAGTGGCTTGGCTGGCGACTGTCTCCAAATGCCCAAGCCAGACGCAACCCTATCCCCCAACGAGTGCTTCCAACCGTTATTGTTTCGCTCGCAGGCGAACCAGGGCCGGTGGAAGAGAATTAAGAAATAGAACCAGACAGACGCAGAGGAGCACTATGTCTTTGTAGAGAAACTCCCCAGCCAGATTCCATGCGATGGGATCCGTGGAGATGCTCCATACGACAACACCTGGGGTCGTAAAGAAAAACGACCAAGTGATGAGAAACGTGCCGACCCCGATCAATGCGCCCAGGGCAGACAGGATGGGCACAAAAGCCCCCAAAGCCAAAAGCGCAGCCGTCGCCAGCTCGATGCAGCCCAGAAGATAGGCCTCGCCTCTAATTCCAAAAAGCTGGAGCCAAGAGACGAACGGGCTGTTTGAGATAAAGAGAGCAATTCCTTGCGCCGACTGCGGCGTGAACTTCTGGATGCCGAACGACACGAAAATCAGCACCATTACCCATCTGAGGATGGCGAGCGGCCAATAAGAGCCGAAGCCCGTCTCAGCGACGTTGAACTCTCTATGCATGCTGTGTCCTTTGCCGGTAGCGATATGTCAAACCAAGGAGCCGCAGCCGGCATTTGGTTGGCAAGCTGCAGGCTCTTGAGGGCCGTCCAGCTTGTTCGTTGGCAGAGAGATTTCGTTACATCCGGACGGGAAGAAACAGGGGGCTCCCTACACCGGCGCCCCTGCCACTGACCCCCGCACCACCAGATCGACCGGCCAGACCTCGCCGCGCGCGCCCTCCTCCAGCCCCGATATCCGCGCCGCCAGTCGCTCGGCGACGCGGGCGCCGGCGAGACGGATGGAGGAGCGCGTGGTCGACAGCGGCACCGGGAAATTTTCTGGCCGCAGCCACGGGAAGACGTCGTCATGGGCGACCAGCGACAGGTCGCCGGGAATGGTCAGGCCCAGGTCGCGCACGGCGCGCACGACGCCGAGTGCCATGATCAGGCTGGAGCAGACGATCGCCGTCGGCGGCTCGGCTTCCTCGAGCAGCCGGCGGGCGGCGCGATAGCCGTTCTCCTCGGTCATGGTGACCGAACGGATATGGCGCTCGCCGAGCGTCATGCCGCTTGCGGCAAGCGCGCGGCGTACGCCGCGCTCGCGATGGATGGCGAAAGTCTCGCGCTCATTGCCGTTGATCAGCGCCAGGCGCTTGTGGCCAAGCTGGATCAGCAGTCTCGCCGCCTCGTGGAAGGCGCCTTCATTGTCGATGTCGAGATAGGGATAGTCGAAGTCGAAGCCTTCGCTGCGGCCATGGACGATGAAGGGAATGCCCAGCGTGTTGACCAGCGCCAGCCGCTTGTCGACCGGACGCGGCGATGAAAGGTACACGGCGTCGACCTGGCGATTGGCGACGATGCGCCGATAGGTCGTTTCCTCATCGTCGGCATCGGCGGGCGAAAGCACGAGGTCGAGCTCGTGTGCGCGGGCGTAATCGCCGAGGCCGGAGAGGAATTCGACGAAATGCGGATCGATGTCGACGGAGGCGCCCGTCGGCAGCACATAGCCGATCATGCCCGACTTGCCGGTGGCGAGCCGGCGGGCGCTGGGGTTCGGCCGGTAGCCATGACGCTTGGCCGCGTCCATCACCCGGCGCCGGGTTTCCTCGCTGACCTCGGGATAGCCGTTCAGCGCCCTGCTGACCGTGGTCTGCGAGAGCGACAGCATATGCGAGAGTTGCTTGAGGTTCATCGGAGGTCTCCAGCCTCAAAGCGCTTTCAAATTGAATCGATCCGATGATGACCGAGACTGCCGGCACCTTAGAGGCGCACCTGCCCGGTTTGAAGCATTTTTCTCGCTGCAACGCCAAAAAAGCATGCTGCGCTGCACCTTGCGGGTGTATTGGCCCTTCTTTAAATCGATTAGTTTTCCAAACCTCTTGACTTCATGGCGATTCAGTGGCGAGATCAAATCAGCCAAAGCGCTTTGGAATGCTCTTCGGAAGGTTGCAGTTGCCTTCTCGCTGAGTCACAGTTCCGCGGGCGTCGGCGGGCGGGATGGAGGTCTCGTCCATCTGTTTCACCACTGGGAGGATTGCGATGAAGAAAGTGCTTCTCTTGGGTGCGGCGTTCGCGGCACTCACCCTCAGCCTGCCGGCACATGCCGAACTGAAGTTCAAGCCGGGCGAGGATCCGAAGTTCCACTGGGCGAACTATGACGACCTCAAGAAGGTCGACCTCAAGGGCGAGACGCTGACCATCTTCGGTCCTTGGCGGGGCGAGGACGAGACGCTCGTGCGTTCGGTGCTCGACTATTTCCAGGAAGCGACCGGCGCCGAGGTCAAATATTCCTCATCCGAGAATTACGAGCAGCAAATCGTCATCGACACCCAGGCCGGCAGCCCGCCCAACATCGCCGTCCTGCCGCAGCCCGGCCTCATCCAGGATCTCGCCTCCAAGGGCGTGCTCACCCCGCTTGGCGACGACGTCGCCGCCTGGGTCAAGGAGAATTACGCCGCCGGCGACTCGTGGGCGAAGCTCGGCACCTATAATGGCAAGGACGGCAAGCCGGGCTTCTACGCCTTCCCCTACAAGATAGACGTGAAGGGCCTGGTCTGGTACTCGCCCGACAATTTCAGCGAGGCCGGCTACAAGGTGCCGAAGACGCAGGAAGAACTCGCCGATCTCGAGAAGAAGATCATCGCCGATGGCGGCAAGCCCTGGTGCATCGGGTTGGGCTCCGGCGGCGCCACCGGCTGGCCGGCGACCGACTGGGTCGAGGACATCATGCTGCGGACGCAGCCGCCGGAAGTCTACGACAAGTGGGTGAAGAACGAGATTCCGTTCACCGACCCGGCCGTGGTCAACGCCATAGACATCTTCGGCAAGATCGCCACCGACGACAAGATGGTGGACGGCGGCGCCAAGGCAGTCGCTGCGACCGACTTCCGCGACAGCCCCAAGGGCCTCTTCACCGTGCCGCCGAAATGCTACATGCACCACCAGGCATCCTTCATCCCCTCGTTCTTCCCGGAAAACGTGAAGCTCGGCCAGGACGCCGACTTCTTCCCCTACCCGCCTTACGCCTCCAAGCCGGAACTGGGCACGCCGCTGGAAGTGGCCGGCACGCTGGTGATGATCACCAAGGATTCCAAGGCCTCGCGCGAGTTCATCAAGTTCCTCGAGATGCCGCTCGCGCATGAATTGTGGATGGCGCAGAAGAGCTTCGTGACCCCCTTCAAGGCGGCCAACAAGGACGCCTATGGCAGCGAGGCGCTGAAGAAGCAGGGCGAGATCCTGGTCGGCGCGACTACGGTGCGCTTCGACGGATCCGACCTGATGCCCGGCAAGGTCGGCGCGGGCTCGTTCTGGACCGGCATGGTCGACCTGGTCGGCGGAAAGTCCGCGCAGGACGTCGCCGCCGACATCCAGAAAAGCTGGGATGGCATAAAATAAGCATCCCGAAATCCTCCTGATCCTCCACCTGGATCCGGGCCACGGCCCGGATCCGACCGGCGGTCGACGCCGGAAGCATTCGCGTTTCGATTGTTCCGAATAACCGAAAGTCGATGCATCCGATCGCCAGCCTCGGCTGGACGGTCATGCGCAGGGAGAGGGACCCATGGCGGCTCAGATTTTCTCGGCCATATTCGTCATCATCATCGGCGTCGGCGGCTGTGTCGCCTATTTCTGGGGCGCCAACAAACTGCTCGACCTCGTCTTCCCGTCGCGCGGCGTCGCGGGCGCGGCCGCCGTCGACAATCTGCGCCGGCAGGGCCTGGTGCGGCCGTGGCTGTTCGTCGGCCCGGCAATGATCATCCTCACCATCTACCTGATCTACCCGGTGATCGAGACGCTGAGGCTCTCCTTCCTCGATCGCGGCGGCGCTAATTTCGTCGGGCTCGCCAATTATGAATGGGCGTTCGGCGACCACGACTTCCGCAACTCGATCCTGAACAACGTGCTTTGGCTGGCGGTGGTGCCGGCGGCCTGCACCTTCCTTGGGCTGATCATCGCCGTTCTCACCGACAAGATCTGGTGGGGCACGATCGCCAAGAGCCTGATCTTCCTGCCCCTGGCCATCTCCTTCGTGGGCGCCAGCGTGATCTGGAAGTTCATCTACGAGTATCGCGGCGAGGGCCAGGTGCAGATCGGTCTGCTCAACGCCATCATCCAGTATTTCGGCGGCCAGCCGCAGGTGTGGATATCGCTGCCGTTCTGGAACAATTTCTTCCTGATGATCATCCTGATCTGGATCCAGACCGGCTTTGCCATGGTCATCCTGTCGTCGGCGCTGCGCGGCATCCCCGAAGAGACGCTGGAGGCCGCGGTGATCGACGGCGCCAACCCGTTCCAGATCTTCTGGAAGATCATGGTGCCGCAGATCTGGGGCACGATCGCGGTGGTATGGACGACCATCACCATCCTGGTGCTGAAGGTGTTCGACATCGTGCTGACCATGACCAACGGCCAGTGGAACACCCAGGTGCTCGCCAATCTGATGTTCGACTGGATGTTCCGCGGCGGCGGCGACTTCGGCCGCGGCGCCACGATCGCCATCATCATCATGATCGCGGTCATCCCGATCATGGTCTGGAACATCCGCCAGGCCAACAAAGAGACGGGAGGGAACTGAGATGGCTGGCCAGACCGGAAAGTCCTTCGTCAGCCGCTTTGGCGTCCATCTCGCCGTGCTCGTCTTCGTGGTGATCTGGACCATTCCCACGCTCGGCATCCTCGTATCGTCGCTGCGCGACAAGGACCAGATCGTCGCGTCGGGCTGGTGGAATTCCTTTGCCAGTTCCAGCCAGAGCGAGGCCGGGCGGCTCCCCGCGGCGTCCGCGCAAACCCAGAAGGATGGCAAGTACGTCGTCGAGGGCAACATCTTCGGAGACGGGCCCAAGCGCGAGATCAGCGCCTTCGGCGTGAAATCTTCCGCGCCGACGCAGTATAAGGCGGGGACGGTTGCCGACCTCAATGACGGCGTGACCCTGCAGATCAATGCCGACGGCACGTTTGTCCTGTCCTCCGCGAAGGCGTTCGAGGGGGATCGCGGCCAACGCATCTACTACGCTTCCTCGGCACCGCCGAAATTCACCACGGACAACTACAATGCCGTGCTGTTTTCCGAAGGCATCGGCCGCTCGTTCATGAACTCGCTGACGGTGACCATCCCGGCAACGATCATCCCCATCCTGATCGCGGCCTTCGCTGCCTATGCGCTGGCCTGGATGCGCTTTCCGGGGCGCGCGCTGCTGATCGCCGTCATCATCGGCCTGCTAGTAGTGCCGCTGCAGATGTCGCTGATCCCGTTGCTCAAGCTCTACAACGGCGTCGGCAGCTTCTTCGGCGTGCCTTCCAAGACCTATCTCGGTATCTGGCTGGCGCATACCGGCTTCGGGCTGCCCTTCGCCATCTACCTGCTGAGGAGCTACATTGCCGGCCTGCCGCGCGAAATCATGGAATCGGCGCGTATCGACGGCGCGAGCGATTTCGAGATCTTCGTCAAGATCGTGCTGCCGCTGTCGTTCCCGGTGCTTGCCTCCTTCGCCATCTTCCAGTTCCTGTGGGTATGGAACGATCTGCTGGTAGCGATGGTTTTCCTCGGCACGGCGCCCGATCAGATCGTGCTGACGGCGAAGCTCAACGCGCTGCTCGGCTCGCGCGGCGGCAATTGGGAAATCCTGACGACATCGGCATTCATCACCATCATCGTACCGCTGATCGTCTTCTTCTCGCTGCAGCGTTATTTCGTACGCGGGCTGCTCGCCGGCTCGGTGAAAGGAGGTTGAAGACATGCAATCGGCTTTGAAGGCGACTTCGAGACCAGACCCCACTCCAGACCCTGCCATCGACCGCGACTGGTGGCGTGGCGCGGTGATCTACCAGATCTATCCGCGCTCCTACCAGGACTCAAATGACGACGGCATAGGCGACCTGGAAGGCATCGTGCGGCGGCTGCCCTATATCGCCTCGCTCGGCGTCGATGCCATCTGGATCTCGCCCTTCTTCAAATCGCCGATGAAGGATTTCGGCTACGACGTGTCGGATTACTGCGACGTCGACCCGATGTTCGGAACGCTGGCCGATTTCGATGCGCTGGTGGTGGAAGCGCATCGGCTGGGCCTCAAGGTGATGATCGACGAGGTGCTGTCGCACACCGCCGACAATCATCCCTGGTTCAAGGAAAGCCGCTCTAGCCGCAACAATCCGAAGGCGGACTGGTATGTGTGGGCCGACGCCAAGCCCGACGGCACGCCGCCCAACAACTGGCTTTCGATCTTCGGCGGCTCGGCCTGGCAGTGGGACACCAGCCGCCAGCAATATTACCTGCACAATTTCCTGGCCGAGCAGCCGGATCTCAACTTCCATAACGGCGAAGTCCAGGACGCGCTGCTCGACATCACCCGCTTCTGGCTGGAACGCGGCGTCGACGGCTTCCGCCTCGACACGATCAATTTCTACTTCCACAGCCAGGGACTGGAAGACAATCCGCCGCTGCCGCCGGAAGAGCGCAACGACCAGACGGCGCCCGCCGTCAATCCCTACAACTATCAGGACCATATCTACGACAAGAGCCGGCCGGAGAACCTCGGCTTCCTGGAGCACTTCCGCGCGCTTCTGGACGAATACCCGGCGCAGGCCGCCGTGGGCGAGGTGGGCGATTCCCAGCGCGGCCTGGAAGTGGTCGCCGCCTACACCGCCGACGGCAAGCGCGTGCATATGTGCTATTCGTTCGACTTCCTGGCGCCGGAGAAGATCAGCGCGGCCAAAGTGCGCGCTGTGCTGGAAGCCTTCGGCACGGTCGCCAGCGACGGCTGGTCGTGCTGGGCGTTCTCCAACCATGACGTGATGCGGGTCGCCTCGCGCTGGGCAGCCAACGAGGCGGATCCGACCGCCTATCTCAAGGTGATCTCCGCGCTTCTGATGTCCCTGCGCGGCTCCGTTTGCATCTATCAAGGCGAAGAGCTCGGCCTTGGCGAAGCCGAGCTGAAGTTCGAGGACCTCCAAGACCCCTATGGCATAAGGTTCTGGCCTGAGTTCAAGGGCCGTGACGGCTGTCGCACGCCGATGGTGTGGGATGCGTCCGCCAAGAATGGCGGTTTCTCGACCGCCAAGCCGTGGCTGCCGGTGCCAGGCAAGCACCTGTCGCAGGCAGTCAACGTGCAGCAGGGCGACGCAAGCTCGTTGCTCGAGCATTACCGGCGCTTCCTCGCCTTCCGTCGCCAGCATCCGGCGCTGGCCAAGGGCGACATCGACTTCATCGAAAGCGAAGGCGACACCGTCGCCTTCACGCGCCGCGAGGGCAATGAGCGGATCGTCTGCGCCTTCAACCTCGGCGGCAAGCCTGCCGAGGTCGATCTCGGCAAAGGCTCGCTGAGACCCTTGCCGGGGCATGGCTTTTCGGAACAGACTGACACCGGACCAGTCCGTCTCGGCGGCTACGGCGCCTGGTTCGGACGCATTGACTGAACTTCTAATACAGAGATCAACGGGAGAGGAAAAACATGGCCGATGTCACGCTCAACCAGGTGAAGAAATCGTACGGCACCCTCAACATTCTCCACGGCATCGACCTCGACATCAAATCGGGCGAGTTCATCGTCTTCGTCGGGCCGTCAGGCTGCGGCAAGTCGACCTTGCTGCGGTCGATCGCAGGCCTCGAGGAGATCACGTCGGGCGAACTGAAGATCGACGGCGAGGTGGTGAACGACGTGCCGCCGTCAAAGCGTGGCATCGCCATGGTGTTCCAGTCCTATGCGCTCTATCCGCACATGACGGTCTACGACAACATGGCCTTCTCGATGAAGATCGGCAAGGAAAGCAAGGCCGAGATCGACAAGCGCGTTCGCCAGGCAGCCGAGATCCTGCAGTTGACCAAATATCTCGACCGACTGCCCAAGGCGATGTCGGGTGGCCAGCGCCAGCGCGTCGCCATCGGCCGCGCCATCGTGCGCAACCCGAAGGTGTTCCTGTTCGACGAGCCGCTGTCGAACCTCGACGCGGCGCTGCGCGTCGCCACCCGCATCGAGATCGCCAAGCTCAAGGAATCGATGCCGAACACCACCATGATCTACGTCACCCATGACCAGGTCGAGGCGATGACTCTGGCGGACCGCATCGTGGTGCTGAAGGATGGCCGCGTCGAGCAGGTCGGCACGCCGATGGAGCTCTACAAGCGTCCCGGCAATCTGTTCGTCGCCCAGTTCATCGGTTCGCCGGCGATGAACATTTTGCCGGCGAAGATCGAGAAGGCCGGCAATCCGACCGTGGTCAGCCATGTCGGCGGGCGCAAGGCGACAGTGCCGATCGCCACGCCCGTATCGGCGAATGGCGCGGCGGTCAGTTTCGGGGTCAGGCCGGAGGATCTCGCGATAGCGACGGGTACGGACTACCTGTTCGAAGGCAAGGTCGATTACATCGAGCAGCTCGGCGAGGTACAGCTCGTCTATATCGATATCGGCCGTGCCGACCTGCCGCTGGTGGCCAAGCTGCCTGGCAATGTCGAGGTGAAACGTGGCGAGACGCTGCGGCTCAACGCCAGCGCCGGCGATCTGCACATCTTCGATGCCGACGGCCACTCCTTCACGTTGCATCGGGAGGAAGCGAAGGCGGCCTGACGCGCAGAGCCGCTACGGCAAGGAAAAAGCGGCGGGCTACGGCCCGCCGCTCCTATTTTCAAATCACGGTCGGTTGTTAGTGATTGCCGAAGTGATCGCGGTCGCTGCCCTGAGGGGCCGACTTCTGTGCGTCGCGCGACGAATTCAGCAGCTTGTAGACAGGCGAATCGTTGCCGATCGACGAAGTGCGGGTCGTATCCACGGCGGGAGCCGGCTGGTTGACGCCGCTGTCGCCGTAATTGTCGCTACCCGCAAAAGCAACCGTGGAAACGGCCATGAGAGCCGCGGTGGCAAGAACGATCTTTTTCATCTTAGGAACTCCTGAATTTGCTGATCCGACTGAGGCGACGGGCAAAGCCGTCGCCGTTCGAAGTCGGCTGTTAGTTGTTACCGAAAAGGTTGTGGTCGGCGCCCGTGGTGACAGGCTTCTGCGCGGCAGCCGGGTTCGACTTGTTCACAGACGCCGTGTAGGTCGAGTCGACCGCGACGGCCGGCTGGTTGGCCCCGTTGGAACCGTAATTATCGCTGCCGGCAAAAGCGCTGCCGGAAACGGCCAAAAGGGCGACGGTGGCAAGAACGATCTTCTTCATTTTCGTGCTCCTGAATTTCCTGATCCGACCGAGGCGAGGGGCAAAGCCGTCGCCGTTCGAAGTCGGCTGTTAGTTGTTACCGAAAAGGTTGTGGTCGGCGCCCGTGGTGACAGGCTTCTGTTCAGCCGGTTCGGACTTGCGGACCGAGGCGGTGTAAGAAGAGTCAACCGTGGCGGCCGGCGGATTGGCAGCCTGCGAACCATAATTGTCGCTACCGGCAAAGGCGCTGCCGGAAATCGCCAGAAGGGCTGCGGCAGTGAGAACAATCTTTTTCATTTTTGCTACTCCAGTATTTTTATTCAGTCCGTCTAGCGGCGTGTCTTGGGAATGAAATCGCGTCGTTCGGACAGCGCTGATTTGGGTAAGTCGATCGCCGGATTCCAATCACGAAGTTTTTCCATCTGGACCATGGATCGGCATCTTGAAGTTTTAATGAGCATGCCTACGACCATATTTTTATTGAATCCAATCAATGCTTTACACGATTTCTCCAGTTGGCTCACCAAGTGTGTCGGAGCGCCAACGTTCACACCGTCCTGCACGCACCGTCAACAGAAACGAACCGTTCGGTTCGATTTTAGAAGTCACTGCTAGTCACTTTTTGATACTGTTAACCATCAACAGCCCTCCCGAGGCTTGTCCGGGGCGGAGGCACCGAGGCCGAAGGTCATGGTGAAAAGTGCGAGGGTCAACACCGCGAATACGGTGCCCCTTGTCGCGCCGCATGGATGCGATGTCGTTTTCATGCCGATGGGAAACCGGCTGTCGTGGTTAGATCAGGCCATCTCAGGTGCCGCGTCGTCGCAACGAGGCGGAGAATTGGGAAGCCGGTCGAAATCCGGCGCTGCCCCCGCAACGGTGGTGGAGTGAAATCGCAACGGGAGACCACTGGGCCCCAGGGCCTGGGAAGGTGTTGCGAAGAGTCCGCAAGGACACTCCAGAGCCCGGAAACCAGCCCGAGGCATTTGAACTCGACTGATCGCGGTGGGCGGTCAAGAGGCGGACGGCGCGTGCCCGGCCCAGCCGGTCGCTGTCGTTCTTCTCCATCACCACCAGTTCAGTCCTTGACCGAGAGGACAGGACATGGATGCGCGCAACGACATGCTGAGGCTCCTGCAGAGCCGCAAGCCGGGCTATTCGCTGGAGCAGCCCTTCTACACCGATCCCGAATATTTCAAGCTCGACATGGAGCTGATCTGGTATCGCGACTGGTTGTTCATCGGCCATGATTGCGAACTGCCGAAGCCGGGCAGCTACATCACCGTCCAGATCGGCGACTATCCGGTGGTGCTGGTCCGCGACCAGAAGGGAACCGTCAACGCTTTCCACAACTCCTGCCGTCATCGCGGCAGCCGCGTCTGCAATGCCGAGAAAGGCATGGCGGCCAAACTCGTCTGCCCTTACCATCAATGGACCTACGAGCTCGACGGGCGGCTGCTTTTTGCCCGTCAGATGGCCGACAGCTTCGACAAGAGCCAGTTCGGCCTGAAGCCGGTGGCCTGCGAAAGCGTCGGCGGCTACATCTTCATCTGCCTGGCGAAAGATCCGGCCGACTTCGGGCCGATGCGCGCCATGATCGAACCCTATCTCCTGCCGCACCGGTTGAGCGAGGCGAAGGTCGCGTTCGAATCGACGATCGTCGAAAAGGGCAACTGGAAGCTGGTCTGGGAAAACAACCGCGAATGCTACCATTGCGCCGGCAACCATCCCGAACTGTGCAAGACATTCCCGGAAGCGCCGACGGTGACAGGTGTACAGGGCGCCGACAGCGATCCGGAAATGCTTGCGCATTGGGCGAAATGCGAGGCGGCGGGCCTGCCGAGCCGGTTCCGGATCGATCCGGCCGGGCAATACCGCGCGACACGCGCACCACTGCTGCGTGACGCCATCAGCTACACGATGAGCGGCAGGCGCGCGGTTACGAAAAACCTGTCGGCCAGCGTCGCCGCCGACCGCATCGGCACCTTGATGCACTACCACTACCCCACGACCTGGAACCACATCCTCATCGATCACGCCGTCACCTTCCGTGTCCTGCCAATCAGCGCCACCGAGACCGCGGTGACGACGAAATGGCTGGTCCACAAGGACGCAGTTGAAGGCGTCGACTATGATCTGGCCGAGCTCACCCATGTCTGGACCGAGACCAACGATCAGGACCGCCGCATCGTCGAGGAAAACGCGCTCGGCATCCTGTCGCCCGCATACGAGCCCGGTCCCTATTCCGAGCTGCATGAGGGCGGCGTGATCCAGTTCGTCGACTGGTACGCCTCGTTCATCGGTCCGCGCCTTGCCGAAGGCGGTCGCCCGGCGCTGCGCAACGTCGCCTGAAGGGTGGAGAGATGAACGCGATGACGGATCTAGGACTCTATCGCCATCTCGACGAGATGGCGCCATGGAACGACAGGCTGCAGGTGCTGGAGGTGATCGGCGTCAGCGACGAGGCGCCGCAGGTGAAGACCTTCACTTTCCGCTCCGACAACCAGACCTGGTTCCGTTACAAACCCGGGCAGTTCGTGACGCTGGAATTGCCGACGGCCGACGGGCCGCTGATGCGCACCTACACGCTCTCGTCCTCGCCGTCGCGGCCGTTCTCGATCGCGGTGACGGTGAAAGCGCAGGCCGGCAGCGTCGGGACGCGCTGGATGTTCGACAATCTGAAACCCGGCGTGCATGTGAAGGCCTACGGGCCGGCCGGCGACTTCTCGCTGCACAGCCATCCCGCGGCCAAATATCTGTTCATCTCGGCCGGATCCGGCGTCACGCCGATGATGTCGATGCTGCGCTGGCTGAACGACTGCGCGCCCTGGACCGATGTCGGCTTCGTCAACTGCTCGCGCCGGCCGGAAGAGATCATCTTCCGCAAGGAGCTCGAACTGCTCGGCAGCCGCATGCCGGGACTGTCGCTCGGCTTCATGATCGAGGAACGGTCGAGCCGCGAGGGCTGGTTCGGCCACATGGGCCGTATCGACGCGATCCGGCTGCCGCTGCTGGCACCCGATTTCCGCGAGCGCGAGATCTTCTGCTGCGGCCCCGACCCTTTCATGCGGGCGGTGCGGCAGATGCTGGACGCAGCAGGATTCGAGATGCGCCGCTACCATCAGGAGAGCTTCGCGGCGCCGGCCGTGGAAGAGGTCCCGGCGCCGTTCGCGATGCCGGCCGGCGACGGCGCCGCGCCATCCGCCGAGACGGTGACGCCGGTCCGTTTTTCGCTTTCAGACGTCGATGCGGAATGCGTCGCCGGACAGACGGTGCTGCAGACGGCGCGTGCCTCAGGCGTCAGGATCCCGGCGGCCTGCGAGTTCGGTCTCTGCGGAACCTGCAAGGTGAAAAAGGTCTCGGGCGAAGTCTCGATGAGCCACAATGGCGGCATTCTCGATCACGAGATCGACGACGGCTATATCCTGGCCTGCTGTTCGAGGCCGTTGTCGGCGCTGGACATCGAAGCCTGAAGGCTTGCCGGTCGAGGCGAGGAGCGTTGCGCGATCACCCTCGCCGGCCGCCGCCTTGTCCTGCCGCCAGGAATTGGGCGCCCATCTCCCGACGAAATCCCGCCTGGGGACCGGCGTTCCAGAGCGTTTCGCGGAAGCGATGAAACCCTCCACCTCCTTGTGTTGACGGCATTCCGGGCGAATGGCCGGGCGGGCGCCGAGTCGCCTGAGTTTGCTCTAAACGCCGTAGCGCTCGGTGCGGATGAGGCTGGCCTCAACGCCGGCATCGATCAGCGCCTGGGCGGCGGCCGACACGAAGGCGTTCGAGCCGCAGACAAAGGCGAGCTTCGGCGGCCCGGACATCCGCGACAGCACCCGCGTCACCATCGCGGCATCGATGCGCCGGGAATAATCCGCCGGGCGCCTGGCCGGCTCGCGGGTCAGCGTCAGCACCAGATCGAACCCGTCGCGGCGATCGTCGAGGCCGATCAGCTCGTCGCGGAAAATCACCTCGTCCCAGATCCGCGCCGAAAACACCAAGGCTACCTTCTCGGTCGATTCTCGCAAGGTGCGATGGCGTACCATCGCCATCAGCGGCACCACGCCTGAGCCTCCGCCAACCAGAAGGATGGGACCGCCGTCGCTGTCCTGCCAAATGAAATGGCCACCCAGCGGTCCGCGCAGCTCGATCTCGTCGCCGACGGCCGCCACGTCATGAAAGAAGGGCGAAACCTCGCCGTCGTCGAGCCGCTCGATCGCAAGCTCGATACCCGCGTCCGGCGCGGAGGCGATGGAATAGGAACGGCGCGCCTGATAGCCGTCCGGCGCCGTCAGCCTGATGTCGACATGCTGCCCCGCAATATGGCTGAACGGCCGCGAGGGCTGGAGCCAGAAGCTGGTCACACGCGGGGTGCGCTTTTCGATGCGGATGATGCTCGCCGTCTGCCAAGGCGATTGCGGCGATGTCTCGGCGTTCATCGATTGCGGCTCATGGATCCCCCCTCACGGGTCACTCGAATAGCGCTGCTCGCGCCATGGATCGCCATACATGTGGTAACCGCGCAGTTCCCAGAAGCCAGGTTCATCGCGCTCGGTGAACTGCAGACCGTTCACCCATTTGGCCGACTTCCAGAAATAGAGATGCGGCACCAAAAGCCGCGCCGGCCCGCCATGATCGGGCGTTATCGGCTTGCCCTCATAAAGCAGCGCCACCATCGCCTTGCCGCTGACGAGGTCCTTGGTCGGCACGTTTGTGGAATAGCCATCGAAGGACAGCGCCAGCGTGTAGGCGGTTGGCGGCTCGATGCCGGCGTCGGCAAGGATGTCGTCGATCATCACGCCTTGCCAGGGCGTGTTGAACTTGGTCCAGGCCGTGACGCAATGGATGTCGCGCGTCATCTTGCTTTGCGGCAGGGCGTTGAACTCGGCCCAGTTCCATTTCTTGATCGGCCTCGGCCCCTGCTTGAGGGTGAAGGACCAGCCCTCCGCGCGCACTCGTGGCGTCGGCCCTGCCGAGAGAACCGGGAAACCCTGTTCCAGATACTGGCCGGGCGGGATGCGCGCATCAGTGTCGGAAGGAGGTCGCCGCCCGGAGAAGAAGCCGCGTGTCGCCATCGATGAATCCCTTGCGCCGGTTCGTCCGATCGCGGGGAGTGTTCTCGAAGACGCCTCGAGGGGCAACAGAAATTTTGGGGGTAGAGAGCCCGCCGGAGACGCCGGCGGGCCCTGCCCGGCCCTTTCTCAGCCGGCGGCGAACGGCACCGCGACGAAGATCTGCGCGTCACCGCGATCGATCAGCAAGAGCACCGACTTCTTGCCGGACTTGCCGGCCTCGGCGATTGCCTGGTTGGCCTGCCTGGCCGTCCTTACCGGCACCTGGTCGACGCCGACAATGACATCGCCGGGCTGGATGCCGGCGGCCGAAGCCGCCTTGTCCGGATTGACCCGCTCGACCACCGCCCCGTGCTGGTTGTCGGCGAGGTTGAGCTGGTCGCGGATATCGGGCGTGAGGTCGGTCAGGCCGAGGCCGAGCGAGGGAACGCGCTGGCCGGTCGACGGACTGGCGCCTTCGTTGCCGTTTGATGCGGTCTTCTGATCATCGGCGTTGCGGCCGACGTCTGCCGAGATCTGCATCATCTTGCCCTTGCGCCAGACATCGAGCGTTTCCTTGGCGCCCGGGGACACGTCGGCGACGGCGCGCGACAGGTCCTTCGGATCCTTGATCTGTTCGCCGGCGAAGCCGGTGATGACATCGCCGGTTTCGATCCCGGCCTTGGCGGCAGGTGAGCCTGGAGTGACCGCCGAGACCAGCGCTCCGCCCGCATGATCCAGGCCTATGGCGCTGGCTACATCCTGCGTGACCGGCTGGATCTGAACGCCGAGATAGCCGTATTCGATGTCGCCGCCCTTCATCAGCTTGGCGACGACCTTCTGCGCCTGATCGGACGGAATGGCAAAACCGACGCCGACACTGCCGCCGTTCGGCGAATAGATGGCGGTGTTGATGCCGATGACGTTGCCGGTGACGTCGACCAGCGGGCCGCCGGAGTTGCCGTGGTTGATAGGCGCGTCGATCTGGATGAAGTCGTCGAACGGCCCGCTGTGCAGGTCGCGGCCGCGCGCCGAGACGATGCCGGCGGTGACCGTGGTGCCGATGCCGAACGGATTGCCGATCGCCAGCACCTGGTCGCCGGTCATCAGCTTGTTGGAATCACCCCATTTGACCGTCGGCAGAGGCTTGTCGGCCTTGATCTTGAGCACCGCCAGATCGTTCTTGGCGTCGTGGCCGACGAGCTTGGCGGGAAGCTCCGTGCCGTCGTCGAGCGTTACCTTGATCGAGCTGGCGCCGTCGATCACATGGTTGTTGGTGACTATGGTACCATCTGCACCGACGATGAAGCCGGAGCCAAGCGCCTCGGCGCGCTGACCCTGCTGCTGCGGCGGCGCCTTCGGCATCGGCATGCCCTGGTCACCGAAAAACTGCTGGAAGAACTGATCGAAAGGCGCGTTGCCGCCGAAGGGCGAACCTTCGCCCATCGTCTCGGGCTGCGCCTTCATGACGGTGGTGACGGTGACAACAGCCGGCTTGGTCACGGCGATGATCGGCGCGAAGGAACCGTTCGGGGCCGTGATGCCGGCCACGGGCGTCTGGGTGGTGGCGGCTACGGTGCTGAGGCCCGCATTGCTCTGGGCAAAGGAGACGACGACGGGAGAGATGATCAGCGCGGCGCCCAGCAGGGCGGCGACGCGATGTCTGCGAAGAATGCTTGATGGTGACATGGTCGTTCTGTCCGGGCGAGTGGTTGATCCAGCGCCGCAGGCGCTTTTAGAGGAGCGCCCGTCGACGTGTCGGCGACCGGGAAATGCCCGCCTCGCCGCGCATGGCAGCCGGCCGGATCGACGATCAAGATTTAGGACGCGGAATGGCCCGAATCAGGGCCTTTGGGTGACCTTACAAAGATTTAATTCAGAGGCCGCTCACGAACCGTTCCCGCCGGCGCAGATAGGACAAGGCAATTTCGCGCATTCTGGCGCGGTCGAAACTTGGGCCGTGGCCGCCATGGCCCATGCGGATCGGCAGGTCGAGCAGGCGCTGCATGGTGCGGCAATAGGCGGTGCGGTCCGAATCCGGCAGATCGTCGATCAGCATACCGTCATAGATGGCGTCGCCGGCGAAGAAGAGGCCATCGGCTTCGTCGAAGAGCGCGATGGAATCCGGCGAATGTCCGGGCAGGTGCAGCACACGGAATTTCCTGTCGCCGAGATCGACGATATCACCCTCGTCGAGCGCGCGTGTCAGCGGCGCCGAGGGGATACGGTAATCGGAAGCCTTCCAGCCCAGCTCAGGCAGCTTCGAGACGGCGCCGTCGAGATTGTGGAACATGTAGGCGTAGGTGACGGCGTCATCCATCGCGTCGAACCCCGCCGCGCTCATCCTCGGCCCCAGGCGCAGCGGGAATTCGTGCAGCGAGCCTACATGGTCGAGATGGATGTGCGTGGCGACGACGATCAGCGGCTTGCCGGCCGGCGTGTCGATCTCAGGCGCCAGCGGGCGTATGCCCATGCCGGTATCGACCAGAAGATCGGCGTCGCGGCCCTTCAGATACCAGATGTTGGCGCGAACGAAATCATGCACGAAAGGCTCGGTCAGCATCGTCGTGCCGGCGTCGACTTTCGTCTTGCCGAACCACTCACCCACCACGAGCCCGCCCATCAGACGAACGGCTTCCCTATCTTGTATTTTTCAGGCACCAGCCGCTTGAGATAGGCCATGCCGGCTTGCGAAAGCTGGTTCGCGTCCGGCTGCATGAAATCGTCGGGCATATGGCGCGTCTTGCCGGCCACCGCCTTCAGCGGCACCTTCTTCAGCACGGTCTTCGACCCGTCATACTGGATCGCGACCGAGCCGCCGCCCTCGCCGGCGACGGAGACCGCGAAGGCCCCCGCCTCAAAGGCTTCCCGGGCGTCGACGGCGCTGATGGCGCCGACATAGCCGCGCGGCATGTAGCCCAACGCGTCCACCCGCGCGCGCTTGCCGGGCAGACCTTCGGCGAGCGCGTGTTCGAGTGCCGCCGTCAGGTCGCTGCCCGACAGTTTCACGTTGCCGTGCTGGTCGCGTTCGAGCTTCTCCGGCGGCACCAGGCTTTCGACCAGCGCCTTGCCGTCGGCGGTGCTGACGCCTTCCGAGACGGCGACAATGCAGCGCTTATGGCGGTCCAGCTTTTCGCGCACTTCATCGATGAACCGCTTCGCCGAGAAGGCGCGCTCCGGCACATAGACCAGATGCGGGCCGCTGTCGGGATCGAGCTGCCACGCGGCCGCGGCGGCGGTGAGGAAGCCCGCATGCCGGCCCATGACGATGCCGACATAGATGCCGGGCAGGGCGCGGAAATCGAGATCGACGGAGAGGAAGGCGCCGGCGACGAATTCGGCCGCCGAGATGAAACCCGGCGTGTGGTCGTTCTCCTCGAGGTCATTGTCGATGGTCTTCGGCGCATGCACGAAGGCGATCGAGCCGCCGGCGGCATCGGTCAGTATCTGCTGCGTGCCCGACGTGTCGTTGCCGCCGATATAGATGAAGGCGTCGGCGCCTACCTTTTTCAGGCCGTTGAGGATGACCTCGCAATAGGCGGCGTCCGGCTTGTCGCGGGTCGAGCCAAGGGCGGCGCTCGGCGTGCCCGCGATCAGCCGCAGCCTGTCCTCGGGGACGGCGGAGAGATCGACATAGTTGCCGTCGCGGATGCCGCGCACGCCATGGATCGAGCCCAGCACCTTGGCGCCGGGATGACGCTTGCGGATTTCCAGCGTCGCGCCGACAACCGTCTGGTTGATGACGGCGGTCGGGCCGCCGCCCTGCGCGATGACGAAGGTTCCAGCCATGCCTTTTTCTCCCCGGAGCGAAGGTTTTCAGGGCACCTTCGCCTGTCTTGCGGCGTCGTGCAACGGGAGATGCAGTAAAGGATCAGACCACGACGACCGGGTTCTTCTTGGAAACGCGGCTGTAGAGGTCGATGATGTCCTGGTTGATCAGCCGCACGCAGCCCGACGACATCGCCTGGCCGATGCTCCACCATTCGGGCGAACCGTGGATGCGGTAGCCCGTGTCCTTGCCGTTCTGGTAGATGTAGAGCGCGCGGGCCCCCAGCGGGTTGGTGAGGCCGCCGGGCTGGCCGCCCTGCCACTTCACCAGTTCCGGCTTGCGCTGGATCATTTCCGGCGGCGGCGTCCATACCGGCCATTCGCGGCCGTACTGGATGTTGGCGCGGCCCGACCATCGGAAACCGTCCTTGCCGATGCCGACGCCGTAGCGGATGGCGTCGCCGCCCGGCTGCACCAGATAGAGCATGCGCTCCTGCAGATGCACGACGATGGTGCCGGGCGCCTCGCCGGTCTTGTCGACGACGATCTGGCGGCGGAACTGCGGCTTGACTTTCTGCCAAGGCACGGCCGGCACCTCGAAACCGCCATCGGTGAGCGAGGCGTACATGACGTCGGGGCCGGTGATGTTCTTGTCGACGCTGATCGCCGGGCGCATCGGGGGCACGGAACCGGTAACGGTGTTGTCGAGCTGCGTCCGTGGCAGGTCGAGCGTGTCGGTGGTGCTGCAACCGGCAAAGCCGAGCAGCGCCATGGCGCCGGCGCCCGAAAGCACGGCGCGGCGGGAAAGTTGAATTTCGGTATCGATTGCGGCGCCGTTGGAAGGCGGCGTCAAACTTTGCGGCAACTCGCGCATGCACCAAACCCTACGCTGCCGGCGGAAGCACGGTCCGGCCGGATCGCAGGCATTTTCGCCACTCATGGTTGAAAAAGGGTGAAAGCGAGCGGACCGGGCTTAACCCTAACGGATCGTTGCGGCGGCCGATGGCCCCGAGGCACGGGCGCCGTGGATTTTTCCAACAGGCCCTTTACATTCGCGGCGACCCCAGGATTTATCCTTTTCTTTGCGCTCAAGGAGCAGGGAAATGTCCTTCGAAAACTGGGCCGCCTTCGCCGCCGCCTCTTCCATCCTTCTCGTCATTCCGGGCCCGACGATCCTGCTCGTCGTCTCCTACGCGCTGGGACAGGGCTGGCGCACGGCGCTGCCGATGGCAGCGGGCGTGGCGCTTGGCGACTTCACCGCCATGACGCTGTCGATGCTCGGCATCGGCGCGCTGCTCGCGGCTTCGGCCACCGTATTCACCGTGCTCAAGATGATCGGCGCCGGCTACCTGATCTATCTCGGCATAAAACTGTTCCGCGCCGGCGGCGCGCTGAAGGCCGAGCCGCGCACCGACGCCGTCTCGGCGGCAAGGATGACGGCGCATGCCTGGCTGGTGACGGCGCTGAACCCCAAGAGCATCACCTTCTTCGTCGCCTTCCTGCCGCAGTTCCTCGACCGACATGCCGACTTCTGGCCGCAGATGCTCATCTTCGAGACGACCTTCCTGACGCTCGCCTTCCTCAACGCCTTCGGTTACGCGCTGATCGCGTCCAGGGCCCGCGCGATCGTGCGCAACCCGAAGGCGATCCGTATCTTCAACCGCACCGGCGGCACGCTGCTGGTCGGCGCCGGCATCGCCACGGTGGCGATGCGGTCAGGCAGCTAGGCCCAGGGACAAGCCGAGGCACTGCGAAGCCATGTGTGCGCCGTTGGCGGGTCGGTGCGGGATGCTCTAGGATCGCTCCAGGGTCGCATCCCGAGCGCAAAAGCCGCCCGATAGCGAGGACAGCATGTTGAAGGACGCATTCGGCCTCATTTATTCCGGAGCGACCGAGGCCGGTTTCTCGTCCTACGCCCGCGCCGTGCATGAACTGCAATGCTTCATCGGCGATCCGGTCGGATCGATCGACAGAGCCATTGGAGACGACCCGGCCTTCGTCATGGGGCATGTCTTCAGGGGTTACCTGTTCGGCCTCGCCACCGAGCGGGACGCGACGGCGGTCGCCCGGTCGAGCCACCAAGCGGCGCTTCCCCTTGCCGCCACGCCGCGCGAAAAGGCCCATGTGGCGGCGCTTGGCCACCTGGTCCAAGGGCGATGGCATGAAGCCTCCCGCATCCTCGAGGATATCGCGATCGACAACCCGCGCGATGCGCTGGCGCTGCAGGTCGGGCACCAGATCGATTTCTTCACCGGCAACGCGCGCATGCTGCGCGACCGTATCGGCCGGGCGCTGCCGGCCTGGGAAAAAGGCATGCCGGGATACCACGCCATCCTCGGCATGCAGGCCTTCGGGCTGGAGGAGATGGGCGACTATGCGCGCGCCGAGTCCTTCGGCCGAGAGGCTGTCGGGATCGAGCCGCGCGACGGCTGGGCACAACATGCGGTCGCGCATGTCATGGAGATGCAGAGCCGGCAAAGGGACGGCATCGCCTGGATGCGCGCCAATCCGGAGGCGTGGTCGCGGGAGAGTTTTCTCCAGGTCCACAATTGGTGGCACCTGGCATTGTTCCACTACGATCTCGGCGAGGTCGACGAAGTGCTCAGGCTCTATGACGGACCGATCTATGGAGCGCGCTCGACACTGGCGCTCAACATGGTCGACGCCTCGGCGATCCTGTGGCGTCTCCATCTGGGCGGCATCAATGTGGGCGACCGCTGGGCGGCACTCGCCACCAACTGGATGCCGAAAGGCGCCGGCAATTACGCCTTCAACGACGCACATGCCATGATGGCCTTTGTCGGCGCCGGGCTGGAAGCGCCGGCGCGGATCTTGCTGGAAACGCAGCGCGAGGCGATGCGCGGGAATGACGACAACGCCGCCTTCACCCGCGATGTCGGCCACCCGCTCACATGCGCGATCAAGGCCTTCGGCGAAGACGACTATGACGAGGCCGTGCGCCTGATCCGACCGATCCGCTCGATTGCCCACCGTTTCGGCGGCAGCCATGCGCAGCGCGACGTGATCGACCTGACGCTGATCGAGGCCGCTTTGCGCGCCGGCGACACGGCGCTTGCGCGCGCCCTGACGGCCGAACGCCAGCTAGCCCGGCCGGACAGCCCGCTATCGACGCTGCTATCGTTGCGGGCGTCCGATTTGTCTGAGAATTGACCCGAAGCGCATCTTGTCTTAAAAACTGGCCAAGCCAGATTTTTTCGAGAATCCGAAAAAATTAAAGGCAATGGGAGGAAATCATGTTTCTCGGCCTCGACCTGGGTACCTCAGGCGTCAAGGCGCTGCTGATCGACGACGGCCAGAAGGTCATCGGCGCCGGCCATGGCTCGCTCGACGTTTCGCGTCCGCATCCCGGCTGGTCGGAGCAGGACCCGGCGCAGTGGATACAGGCCTGCGAGACGGCGCTCGCCGAGCTGAAGGCTTCCCATCCGGGAGAGCTGGCCGCCGTCAAGGGCATCGGCCTTTCCGGCCAGATGCATGGCGCCACCCTGCTCGATGCCTCGGACAAGGTGCTGCGTCCCTGCATCCTGTGGAACGACACGCGCAGCCATGTCGAGGCTGCAGCGCTCGACGCCGATGCGCGCTTTCGCAAGCTCACCGGCAACATCGTCTTCCCGGGCTTCACCGCGCCGAAGCTCGCCTGGGTGAAGAACAACGAGCCGGCGATCTTCGCCAAAGTGGCCAAGGTGCTGCTGCCCAAGGACTATCTGCGCCTCTGGCTGACCGGCGAGCATATTTCCGAGATGTCGGATTCGGCCGGCACCTCATGGCTCGACGTCGGCAAGCGCCGCTGGGCGCCCGAGTTGCTGGCGGCGACGTCGCTCGACGAAAAACAGATGCCGTCGCTCACCGAAGGCACGGCCAAGGCCGGCGCCCTGCGCGGTGAGCTCGCCTCGAAATGGGGCATTGCGGCGGGCATCGCGGTTGCCGGCGGCGCCGGCGACAATGCGGCCTCCGCCTGCGGCATGGGCACGGTCGGCGCCGGCCAGGCTTTCGTGTCGCTCGGCACGTCGGGCGTTCTGTTTGCGGCGAACGCCTCCTATTTGCCCAATCCGGAAAGCGCGGTGCACACATTCTGCCATGCGCTGCCCGGCACCTGGCACCAGATGGGCGTCATCCTGTCCGCCACCGATTCGCTCAACTGGCTGTCGGAAATCACCGGAAAAAGCGCCGGCGACCTGACCGGCGAGCTAGGCGACAAACTCAAGGCGCCGACGGGCGTATCTTTCCTGCCCTATCTTTCAGGCGAGCGCACGCCGCACAATGATTCCGCCATCCGCGGCTCCTTCACCGGGCTTGGGCACGAGTCTGGCCGGCCGGTGTTGACGCAGGCTGTGCTCGAGGGCGTCGCCTTCGCCTTCCGCGACAGCCTTGAGGCGCTGAAGACGGCCGGCACGACACTGACGCGAGTGACCGCGATCGGCGGCGGCTCGCGTTCACGCTATTGGCTGAAGGCGATCGCCACCGCGCTGCAGCTGCCGATCGACATCCCGGCCGACGGTGATTTCGGCGCCGCTTTCGGCGCGGCGCGGCTCGGCCTGATTGCGGCGACGGGCACCGATCCGCTTGCCGTATGCACCGCGCCGGCAACCGATGCGACGATCGAGCCGGACGCCGGGCTGAGCGGCGCCTTTGCCGATGCCTACCAGCGCTATCGGGCGCTCTATCCGGCGATCAGGGCTGTAACCGCGTGAGCCGGCTCGAGGCGCTCGCCTCTGCCCTGCCGGGCATCTCCCCCACTAGGGGGGAGATTGGCAGCTTCAGCGCCTCACTGCGCCGGCACCTTGTCGAGGAAGCCGGTCACGCTCTTGAGGCGGCCGTCCTCGATGACGCCGATGTCGGTGCCTTCGATAACGGACTCCGTGCCTTCGGGCCCCAGGTTCCACGAGAAGCGGATGCGGTCCGCGAAACCATCCGGCTCGCCTTTCAGCGAGAAGCGAAAGCCGACGAAGCGCTGCTGCACACCGTCGATCAACGCTGCGACGCCGTCATGGCCGTCGCCCTGCATGACCGGGTCGCGATAGCTGACGTCGCTGGTGAACGCCGCTTCGAGCAGCGCGTTGCGGCGGGTCGCGTCGCTCTCGTTCCAGGCGGCGATGTAGTTGCGGGCGATCGTGTTGAGGTCCGTCATGGTGTTCATCCTTCTTTGGATCGTTTCGACATGACCCTTTTCACGCCGCATGGAAGCGAAACCAATTACGCCTGAGGTAATCGGGCAAAGGCACTTGGAGAGGAAGGAAACCATGAGCAGCGGATTTTTCGGCGACATCAAGAAGATCAAATATGAGGGACCGGATTCGACCAATCCCTTGGCCTACCGCTATTACAATCCGGACGAGATGGTGGCCGGCAAGCGGCTGGAAGACCATCTGCGCTTCGCCGTCGCCTATTGGCATTCCTTCGCCTGGCCGGGCGGCGACCCGTTCGGTGGCCAGACCTTCGACCGGCCCTGGTTCGCCAAACCGGGCGGCGTCGACACGATGGAACTGGCCAAGCTCAAGGCCGACGTCGCCTTCGAGATGTTCTCGCTGCTCGGCGCGCCCTATTTCTGCTTCCACGACGCCGACGTCCGCCCCGAGGGCAAGGACTTTTCCGAGAGCGCCGCGCGTCTCGACGAGATCACCGACTATTTCGCAACCAAGATGAAGCAGACCGGCGTCAAGTTGCTGTGGGGCACGGCGAACCTCTTCTCGCATCGCCGATTCATGGCGGGCGCGGCCACCAATCCCGACCCGGACGTGTTCGCCTATGCGGCGGCGACGGTGAAGAAATGCATCGACGTCACCAAGAAGCTCAAGGGCGAGAATTATGTGCTGTGGGGTGGGCGCGAGGGCTATGAGACGCTGCTCAACACCGACCTTGCCCGCGAGCAGGAGCAGGCCGGCCGCTTCCTCAACCTCGTCGTCGACTACAAGCACAGAATCGGCTTCAAGGGCACGATCCTGATCGAGCCGAAGCCGCAGGAGCCGACCAAGCACCAGTACGACTACGACGTCGCCACGGTTTACGGCTTCCTGAAACGCTTCGGGCTGGAGAAGGAAGTGAAGCTCAACATCGAGCAGGGCCACGCAATCCTCGCCGGCCATTCCTTCGAGCACGAGCTGGCTCTGGCCAATGCGCTCGGCATCTTCGGTTCGATCGACATGAACCGTAACGACTACCAGTCGGGCTGGGACACCGACCAGTTCCCCAACAACGTCCCGGAAATGGCCTTGGCCTATTACCAGGTGCTGCAGGGCGGCGGCTTCAAGACCGGCGGCACCAATTTCGACGCCAAGCTGAGGCGCCAGTCGCTCGACCCGGACGATCTGCTGATCGGCCATATTGGCGGCATGGATGCCTGCGCGCGCGGCCTGAAGGCGGCGGCGAAGATGATCGAGGACAAGGCGCTGTCGGCCCCGCTCGCCGAACGCTATGCCGGCTGGAACTCCGCCGAAGGCAAGGCGATGCTGTCGGGCAAGCGCACGCTGGAGGAGATCGCCGAACGCGTGGTGAAGAAGAAGATCGAGCCGCAGCCGCGCTCCGGGCGGCAGGAACTGCTCGAAAACATCGTCAACAGGTATGTCTAAAGAACGGCAGGCCGCCCCGCGCCCGAGCAATCGGGACGCGGGGCAGGCCTGAAATTGCATTCGCGGGGTCGGAATCACGCGACAAAACTTTGCCTCGCCCCGCCCCTCAATCACCTCGTTCTTGCCTTCAAACAGCCGTCACGGAACTCGTATAAAGATGCCTCCTGTGGCGGGTGAAGAAGAAGGAGGCGAACCGATATGCAGCACGAACGCGAAATCGACGCCCTGCTCTCGTCCGGCGAGACCGGATCGATCATCGACCGGCTGATGGCATTGCCGCGGCCGACGGACGACGTGAAGACCGAATGGGATCGCGCCGTCAGCAACCGCTTCGAAATCCGTCTGGCGAGGCAGATGCGCTCGCAGATGGACGGTTCGAGCGAGCGGCAGACCGCCGCTTGAGCGAGCAGCAGGCTGCCGCTTAGCGAGCGGCAGATGCCGCTTAATCAAAGCGCGCCTGACGTCCTACCCTCGGCGAAGCCTGACCGGCGCCTCGCCGAAAGCTCTTGAAAATGCCCTGGAAAATGCCGCTGCGGATGAAAAGCCCGTACGCCCGGCAATATCGGCCATGGCGATGCGCGTGTCGACCACCAGGCGGCGGGCGGCGCTGAGGCGCAGCCTCAGATAATAGGCGCCCGGGGTCTCGCCGATCGATTTGCGGAATATGCTTTCGAGCGTCCGCGCGGTGACGCCGGCGCGCCTGGCCAACGCATCAATGGTGAGAGGCTCATCGACATGCGCTTCCATCAGCCGGATCGCCTGGGCAAGCCGCGGATCATAGCCGTCGAGCCGGCCCAATGACACCAGCGGCTGCGCGTCGGTCGCGGCGCGCGCCTGGTCGTAGATGAAGACGCTGGCGACATCGAGCGCGGCGGCCATGCCGAGCCTTGTGCGGACCAGATGCAGCATCAGGTCGAAGGTCGGCGAGGCGCCGCCGGAGGTGAAGACCGGCCCGTCGATGACATAGCGATCCGGCCGCACGTCGACGCCCGAAAAGGCAGCGGAAAAATCCTCCATGTCCTCCCAGTGTGTGGTGGCGCTGCGGCCCTCGAGCAGGCCGGCGCGCGCCACCAGCCACGTGCCGGCCTCGACCCCGCCGCAGGCGCGGGCCGCGCGCGCCGCCCTGCGCAGGCCCGCGAGCAGCGCCGACGTGGCGTAGTTCTGCGTGCCGAAGCCGGCGACGACCACCAGCATGTCGGTTGGTTCGGCGGCGTCGAAACGCCCACTGACCGCCACCGGCAGGCCGCAGGTGGTGACCGGCGCCTCGCCGGTAACCGAGACCAGCTTGAAATCGAACAGCGTCTCGCCCGAAATGCGGTTGGCGGCGCGCAGCGGGTCGACCGCGGAGGCGACGCACATGATCGACGAACCCGAGAATACCAGGAACGTCACCTTGAGCTTCTCGCGTTCGGATCGAAAGATCGTAGGCTTTTCGCTTTTTATCATGAGTCCTTCGTAAAACGCAAAACAGTTTCCGGCAAGTCGGGCATTCTTGATGAATTCCCCGTGCATGCCGTGCCGTTGTCGGCTCCCGCTTCTGGGTGGCATGCGTGGCTGATCGAATCTGGGAGGATAAACCATGCCGCTCGCGATGAACCGTGAGGTCTTCATTGCCTGTGCCGTGACCGGCTCCGGCGGCACGCAGGACCGCAGCCCTCACGTACCGCGCTCGCCGAAGCAGATCGCCGAATCGGCGATCGACGCGGCCAAGGCCGGCGCCGCGATCGTTCACTGCCATGTGCGCGACCCAGAGACCGGCAAACCGCGCCGCGACGTGCATCTCTACCGCGAAGTGACGGAGCGTATACGCGAGGCCAATGTCGATGTGGTGCTGAACCTCACCGCCGGCATGGGCGGCGACATGGTGTTCGGTTCGCCGGAAGCGCCGCTGCCGCTCAACGAGAAAGGCACCGACATGGGAGGCGCCTCGAACCGTATGGAGCATGTGCGCCAGTGCCTGCCGGAGATATGCACGCTGGATTGCGGCACGATGAATTTCGCCGAGGCCGACTATGTGATGACCAACACGCCCGGCATGCTGCGCGCCATGGGCGGCATGATGACGGCGCTGGGCGTCAAGCCCGAGATCGAGGCCTTCGACACCGGCCATCTGTGGTTCGCCAAGCAGTTGGTCGAGGAGAAGGTGCTCAATCCCGACGCGCTGGTGCAGCTCTGCATGGGCGTGCCATGGGGGGCGCCGGACGACCTCAACACCTTCATGGCGATGGTCAACAACGTGCCCTCAACCTGGAACTGGTCGGCCTTCTCGATCGGCCGCAACCAGATGGCCTATGCGGCGGCGGCGGTGCTTGCCGGCGGCAATGTCCGCGTCGGCCTGGAGGACAATCTGTGGCTCGACAAGGGCGTGCTGGCCACCAACGCGCAGCTCGTCGAACGCGCGGCGAGCATCGTCACCAATCTCGGCGCCCGGATCCTCGGGCCGGAGGAAGTGCGCAAGAAGCTGAACCTCACCAAACGGGCGCCGCTCGCCGCCGCGGCGTAAGGCGGGCGCTGGTCATGGCTGATACCGTCAAATTCACCGCGATGAAGGATGGCGACAGGGAAGACTACGAATTCCTGACCGCCCATGAGATCGATTACGCCGCCAAGACCGGCGACCGGTTGCTCGAAGCCCTCGTGCAGCTCGACGAAGGCCTGTCGGGCTATAAGATCACGCGGCTCGGCCATTCGCTACAGGCGGCGACGCGCGCCTGGCGCGACGGCGCAGACACCGACTGGATCGTCTGCGCGCTGCTGCACGACATCGGCGACATCTACGCGCCCCACAACCACGACGAATATGCCGCGACGATCCTGAAGCCTTTCGTGCGCGAGCAATGCACCTGGGTGGTGGAAAAGCACGGCGACTTCCAGCGCCTCTATTACGCGCATCATCTGGGCGGCAACCGGCACGCCCGCGACCGCTTCGCCGGCCATCCCTATTTCGGCGACTGCGACCAGTTCTGCGAGCGCTGGGACCAGTCGAGCTTCGATCCCGACTACGAGACGCTGTCGGCCGAGTTCTTCCGGCCCTTCGTGCTCGAAGTCTTCGCCCGCAAGGCCTACGACCCGGCGGTGATCCGCGCCGGCGAGCGCGTGGCCCTAACCGATCCCGAAACAGCCAGGAAAAGAACCGGAGCCTGACCATGAGCAGCATCAACAAGGCGGCCGCCATCGGCGGCGGTGTCATCGGCGCCGGCTGGGTGGCGCGGCTGCTGCTCAACGGCATCGATGTCTCGATCTTCGATCCGGACCCCGAGGCCTCCCGCAAGGTCGCCGAAGTGATGAAGGGCGCGCGCCGTGCCTACAAGCAGATGCTGCCCGGCGGCCTGCCCAAGGAGGGCAAGCTCACCTTCGCCAAGACCATCGCCGAGGCGGTGGCCGATGCCGACTTCATCCAGGAAAGCGTGCCGGAGCGGCTCGACCTCAAGCACAAGGTGCTGGCCGAGATCGACGCGCATGCGCCAGCCAACGCGATCGTCGGTTCGTCGACCTCCGGCATCAAACCGACCGACATGCAGGTGGCGATGAAGAAGCACCCGGAACGGCTTGTGGTCGGTCATCCGTTCAACCCGGTCTATCTGCTGCCGCTGGTCGAGATCGTCGGCGGCGAGCAGACCTTCCCCGAGGCGATCGAGGTCGCCAAGGAGATCTACGCCTCGATCGGCATGAAGCCCGTGGTGGTGCGCAAGGAGATCGAGGCCTTCGTCGGCGACCGGCTGCTCGAAGCCGCCTGGCGAGAAGCGCTGTGGCTGGTCAAGGACGGCATCTGCACCGTCGAGGAACTCGACGACATCATGCGCTATTCCTTCGGCCTGCGCTGGGCACAGATGGGCATGTTCCAGGTCTATCGCGTCGCCGGCGGCGAGGCCGGCATGCGCCACTTCATGGCGCAGTTCGGGCCGTGCCTGAAATGGCCGTGGACCAAGCTGATGGACGTGCCGGAGTTCAACGACGAGCTAGTCGATCTGATCGCAACCCAGTCGGACGAGCAAGCGCACGGCCTGTCGATCCGCGAACTGGAAAAGATCCGCGACGACAATCTGGTCGCGATCATGGAAGCGCTGTCGAAGCAGAACAAAGGCAAGGGCTGGGGTGCCGGCGCGCTGCACAAGGATTATACTAGGCAGCTTGCCAAGCTGGCGGCGAAGAAGCCCCCGGCCAAGGCTCCGGCAAAGGGCAAGGCGGCCAAGCCGGCGAAGAAGGCCGCGAAGCCGGCAAAGGTTGAAAAGCCGGCAAAGGCCGGGAAGGCCGACAAGGCAAAGAAGAGCAAGAAGAAGGGCTGAAGCGATGCATTTCGGTCTTTCGGAAGAGCAAAAGCTCATCGTTGAAACGACGCGTGCCTTCGTCGAGAACGAGCTTTACCCGCATGAGCGCGAGGTTGAGCGTACCGGCGAGCTGCGCCGCGAGCTGATCGACGAATTGAAAGCCAAGGCAATCGAGGCCGGGCTCTACGCGGCCAACATGCCGGCCGATGTCGGCGGCGCCGGACTCGATACGGTAAGCTGGCTGCTCTACGAGAAAGAGCTTGGCCGCGCCAATTACGCGCTGCACTGGACCTGCGTGGCGCGTCCGTCCAACATCCTGCTCGCCGGCACGCCGGAGCAGCGCGAAAGGTATCTCTTCCCCTGCATCCGCGGCGAGAAGTGGGACTGCCTGGCAATGACCGAGCCGGGCGCCGGCTCCGACCTGCGCGGCATGAAGGCGACCGCCGTGCAGGACGGTTCGGACTGGGTGCTCAACGGCACCAAGCACTTTATCTCCCATGCCGACATCGCCGACTTCGCCATCGTCTTCATGGCCTCGGGCGAGGAGGATTCGCCGCGCGGCAAGCGCAAGAAGATCACCGCCTTCTTCGTCGACAAGGGCACCAAGGGTTTTTCGGTACGCGACGGCTACCGCAACGTCTCGCATCGCGGCTATACCAACTCGATCCTCGAATTCGACGACTGCCGGCTGCCGGCGTCCCAGGTGCTCGGCGAAGTGCACAAGGGCTTCGACGTGGCCAATTCCTGGCTCGGCGCGACCCGCCTTCAGGTCGGCGCCACCTGTCTCGGCCGCGCCGAGCGGGCGCTGTCGCATGCCATAGAATATGCCGCGCAGCGCCAGCAGTTCGGCCAGCAGATCGGCAAGTTCCAGGGCGTCTCCTTCAAGCTCGCCGACATGGCAACCGAGCTCAAGGCCGCCGACCTGATGGTGTTCGAAGCGGGTTGGAAGTACGATCAGGGCACCGTCACCGACCAGGACATGGCGATGGCTAAGCTGAAAGCCACGGAGATGCTGGCCTTCGTCGCCGACGAAGCCATCCAGATCCATGGCGGCATGGGGTTGATGGACGACCTGCCCTTGGAGCGCATTTGGCGCGACGCGCGCGTGGAGCGCATCTGGGAAGGCACTTCGGAAATCCAGCGTCACATCATTTCGCGGGCGCTGCTTCGGCCGTTCGGGGCGTGAAAGAAAAGAAAGCACATGCATAAGCTTGAACGTCTCCTGCGCCCGAAATCGATCGCCGTGTTCGGCGGGGCGCAGGCCGCCGCCGTCGTCGCGCAATCGATCAAAATGGGCTTTGCCGGCGAGATCTGGCCGGTGCACCCGACCAAGGACGAGGTTGCAGGCCGCAAGGCCTACCGCTCCGTTGCCGACCTGCCCGGCGCGCCGGACGCCGCCTTCGTCGGCGTCAACCGGCATCTCACCATCGAGGTCATCAAGGCGCTGGCCGAGCGCGGCGCAGGCGGCGCCGTCTGCTTTGCCGCCGGCTTCCTGGAGACCGAGGCCTATGACGAGGACGGCGAGCGGCTGCAGGCGGAGCTTGTTGCCGCCGCCGGCCAGATGCCGATCATCGGGCCGAACTGCTACGGGCTGATCAACTATGCCGACGGCGCCCTCTTGTGGCCCGACCAGCATGGCGGCATCCGCCTGGCTGAGGGCGGCAAGGGCGTGGCCATCATCACGCAATCGTCCAACATCGCCATCAACATGACGATGCAGAAGCGCGGCCTGCCGATCGCCTTCCTGATGACGGCCGGCAACCAGGCACAGACCGGCCTTTCGGAAATGGCGTTGGGCCTGATCGAGGACGATCGCGTCACCTCGCTCGGCCTGCATATCGAGGCCTTTGACTCGGTGGCCGGCTTCGAGAGGCTGGCGGCACGGGCGCGCGAGCTGAAGAAGCCGATCATCGCCATGAAAGTCGGCCGCTCCGAGCAGGCAAGGCAGGCGACCGTGTCGCACACAGCCTCGCTTGCGGGATCGGACGCCGCCTCCGGCGCTTTCCTGAAACGGCTCGGCATCGCGCGCATCGATTCGATTCCCGCCTTCATCGAGGCGCTGAAGCTCCTGCACATCACCGGTCCGCTGCCCGGCTACAAGCTCTCATCGATGAGCTGCTCGGGCGGCGAGGCTTCCGTCATGGCCGACAGCGCCGAGGGCCGTCTCGTCAATTTCCCGCCGCTGACCGCCGAGCACCGCGCGCATGTCAAATCGACGCTCGGGCCGCTGGTCGCGGTCGCCAATCCGCTCGACTACCACACGTTCATCTGGAACAACGAGCCGGCGATGACCGCCACCTTCACCGCCATGGTGTCGGGCGGCTTCGACTTGAACATGCTGGTGCTCGACTTCCCGCGTCCCGACCGTTGCTCGGACGTCGACTGGTGGGCAACGCTGCGCGCCTTCGAGGCGGCGCTCAAGACCAACAAGGCGCAAGGCGCGATCGTCTCCTCGCTACCGGAGAACCTGCCGGAGGAATACACCGCTGGCCTGATGGCGCGCGGCATGGTGCCTTTGTTCGGCATCTCGGAAGCCATGGACGCCGCGCAGGCCGCCGCCTTCATCGGCTGGGCGTGGCGCGAGCCGCAGGCGCAGCCGGTCGATACCACGGCCGCGGGCGTGTCCGACGGCGCGCATGTGACTCCGGACGAGGCCGAGGCCAAGGCGCGGTTGATCAAGGCCGGCCTGCCGGTGCCGAAAGGCGAGCGCGCCTCCAATGCGGTCGAGGCAGTGATCTCTTCCATGACGCTGGGCTTCCCTGTGGCGCTCAAGGCGCTCGGCGTCACGCACAAATCGGAAGTCGGCGCGGTGCGATTGAACCTCAAGGACGCCGAATCCGTCAGCGCCGCCGCGCATGACCTTCTGCCGCTCGGCACCGGGCTTTATGCCGAGCGCATGGTGCGCGACGGCGTCGCCGAGTTGATCGTCGGCTTCACCCGCGACCCGATGTTCGGCGTGGTGATGACGCTCGGCACCGGCGGCGTGCTGGTCGAGCTTCTGCGCGACAGCGTCACCCTGATGCTGCCGGCGACGCGCGACGACATCGAGGCGGCATTGCGCGGGCTCAAACTCTATCCGCTGCTCGAAGGCTATCGCGGCCGGCCGAAGGCCGACGTGAATGCCGCCATCGACGCCATCGCCGGCATTGCCGGTTTCGTGCAGAAGAACGAAGGCGAGATCGAGGAACTCGACATCAACCCGCTGATCGTGTGCGCCGAAGGCAAGGGCGCCTGGATCGCGGACGCCCTGCTGGTGCTTGGAGAAAAGAAGAATGGCTGACGTCATCACCACCCGCCGTGAAGGCGCGATCCTCGAGGTCACGCTCGACCGGCCGAAGGCCAATGCGATCGATCTCAAGACCTCGCGGCTGATGGGCGAGACCTTCAAGGCGTTCCGCGACGATCCGGAATTGCGCGTCGCGATCGTCAAGACGGCCGGCGACAAGTTCTTCAGCGCCGGCTGGGACCTGAAGGCGGCCGCCGCCGGCGACGCCGTCGACGGCGACTATGGCGTCGGCGGCTTTGCCGGACTGCAGGAATTGCGCGACCTCAACAAGCCGGTGATCGCCTGCGTCAACGGCATGGCGGTGGGCGGCGGCTTCGAGCTGGCGCTGTCCTGCGACCTCATCTACGCCTCGGACCACTCCTCCTTCGCGCTGCCGGAGATCCGCGCCGGCACGCTGGCCGATGCCGCGACGATCAAGCTGCCGAAGCGCATTCCCTACCACATCGCCATGGACCTTTTGTTCACCGGCCGCTGGATGGATGTCGCCGAGGCGCATCGCTGGGGCCTGGTCAATGAAGTGCTGCCCAAGGACAAGCTCGAGGAGCGCGTCTGGGAGATCGCCCGCCTGCTGGCCAGCGGCCCGCCGCTGGTCTTCGCCTCGATCAAGGAGACGGCGAGGGTGGCCGAGGCGCTGAGCTTCCAGGATGCCATGAACAAGGTGACGCGCAGGCAGCTCAGGACCGTCGACATCCTCTACGGTTCGGAGGACAACATGGAAGGGTTCCGGGCCTTCGCGGAAAAGCGCGACCCGGTGTGGAAGGGGAAGTGACGCCGCAGGAGATGACGGCGCCACGCATCATGACCGACTACAAGACCTTGATCGACGCCGAGACCTGGGCCTTCATCGAGAAGACCAACTCCTACTATCCGCCTGACACGATCGACTACACGATCGTCCAGCAGCGCGCGATATACGACCGGATGTGCCGCGAGTTCTTTGCCGGCTATCCGCAAGGCGTGACCGCGGAGACGACAGCCGCCGCCAACGGCATTCCGGTGCGTATCTATCGCAACGCGAAACCGAACAAAGCTGCGGCCGTGCTCTATTTCCATGGCGGCGGCTTCATCCTCGGTGGGTTGGACAGCCATGACGATGTCTGCGCCGAACTCTGCGCCCGCACAGGCTTCGAAGTGGTCTCGGTCGATTACCGGCTGGCGCCGGAGCATCTGCATCCGGCCGCCTTCGACGACGCGATGGGCGCCTTCGAATGGGCCTCCAGGACCTATGACAGCGCGATCGTGCTTTGCGGCGACAGCGCCGGTGGCAATCTCTGCGCCGCGGTCGCTCACGCCACGCGCGGCCATGTGACGAAGCCGGCCGGCCAGATGCTGATTTATCCCGGCCTCGGCGGCGACCACTCAAAGGGCTCCTATGTGACTCATGCCGAGGCGCCGATGCTGACGGTGCGCGACCTCGACTTCTACAGGCATATCCGCACCGGCGGCGTCGACCGGACCGGCGACATCACGCTCTATCCCCTCGCCGACGCCGATTTCGCCAACCTGCCGCCGACGGTGCTGATCACCGCCCAGTGCGACCCGCTGTCGTCCGATGGCGAGGCCTATCGCGATCGTGTCGTCGCGGCCGGCGGGCGCGCCGCCTGGTTCGAGGAACCGGGGCTGGTGCACGGTTATCTCAGGGCACGCCACATGGTCGGCCGCGCGCGGACGAGCTTCACCCGCATCGTCGACGCGGTTGCGGTGCTCGGCCGAGGCGACTGGATCTGGTGACGCCTCCGGCAACCGAGCGCGCATCGACTTTCCTCGAATGAACCTTTCCATGCCGGCCAGCGACTGACGGCCAGGCGCCGCGATGGTGCGGCCCGGAAAGGGAGACCCCATGACCAGAAACCCAGAGACTCCACGGTCTCCGGGAGCAACGGGAGTCCGGCGCGATCACCGCCTTCGGGAAGGGGTCGACGCACTGGGCTTCCGGCTGATTCCGTTGACCCTGTCCAGGAGCAGGCGTATCGTCAGGCAGAGGAAAGCAGACAATTCGATCGGGGAAGAACGTGCCGCAACGCCGCGCCTTGCCCTGGTTGGCGCGGTAAGGCGGGACATTCCTTCCAGCGGCTTCGGGGGGAGTTCAATGTCTTGCTCGTTCTTGACCACGCGCGCGTCCCGTTTGCGCCGCGCTATCAAGGCAACCAGCGGAATTCTTGCTTTGGCGTTGAGCACCGGCGTCTGGTTCGGCAGCACCGCCCAGGCGCAGGAAACCCGGATCATCTATCCGGGCTCGATGGCGGTGACCGGCTTCCCCGGCACGACAATCCCCGGTTTCGATCAAGGCCTGCCGCCGGGCGTCGACCCGATCGACGAGACCTTCATCGACACATCCCGCGCATCCTTGCGCATCTTCGACGTCTCCAACCTCGGCGGTCCGGCCTCGGGCCAGCTGGTCAACACGCCGCCGCCCTTCGAAGTGACCGCCGGGCAGATCGGCGAGGTGTTCGGCCTCACCTATGACGACGGCGTGCGCGATGGCGTGCCGTCGGGCATCCCCAATCTCTATGCGGCCGCGACCTCGCTGCATGGCATCGAGATCGTCACACCGGACGCCGACAATGACGGGCGTCCGGAGCGGCAGCGTCGCGGCGCCGCGGGCGCTGCCTTCATGGACGGTCAGTTCGGCACCGAGAATGGCGGCGGTCCGGGCACGATCTGGAAGATAGACGGCATCTCCGGCGCCGTCTCGAAATTCGCCGATATCGACACCAACAGCGGGCCGGGCATCGGCAACCTCGCCTTCGACCCGATCCATCGCCAGTTCTTCGCCTCCGATCTCGACACCGGCCTAATCCACCGCATCAATGCCAACGGCCATCTGATCGACACGTTCGACCATGGCGTTGCGGGGCGCCCGGCGCATGGGCTTGCCCCGGTCGCCGACGATGGCGCCGTCATGGATATCCAGGGCGCCGCCTTCGACACCGAAAACCCCGAGACCTGGGGCTACACGCAGGACGAGCGCCGCGTCTGGGCGGTCTCCTATCACGGCGGCCGGCTCTATTATTCGGTCGGCGAGAAATCCGAGATCTGGTCGGTCGGCATCGCGCGCGACGGCTCGTTCGCCGGCGACCCGCGCTGGGAACTGACCGTCAAGGCCGACAAGGACTACGCCGTCACCGACATCGCCTTCGACAACAAGGGCTTCATGTATCTCGCCCAGCGCGGCCCAGTCGAAAATCGCTACGATTACAGCCGCTTCGCCGATTCCGGCAAAGGCGAGCTGATCCGTTACTGGCGTGAGGATCCGGACGACCCGGCGACGGAATCCGTCTGGGTGGAAGTGCCGCAGGAATATGCGGTCGGCTTCCCGCAAGGCAACCGTCAGTCGGCCGGCGGCGTCGATCTGCAGTATGGCTATGACGCCGCAGGCAATCTCGACACCAGCGTGTGCACCGACACCGTCGTCAACACCGGCGACAAGTTGCGCGACAATCCCGAGCTTGCCGAGCGGCTCGCCGCCGGCGGGCCGCTTGCCGTGCATGGCGTGCAATTGACGCCGAGCGCGCTGGTCAAGCCGGCAAACGTGCCGCCCTTCGGCTCGTGGTTCGTCGATTTCGACGGCTATTTCGAAGACCCGGAGGTCGAAGGCCATGTCGGCGACGTTCGGGTCTGGCGCCCCTGCGAGGGTCGGGCCGGCTATTATGAGGAACTCCCCGGCGGCTATCTGCCTCCGTTCTATCCGCCGGATTTCCCGCCGCCCGGTAATCTGCCGCCCTGCGTGGACGTCGAGGACGTGCACTACTACTGCACGCCGCGCGGACTCCGGGCCGACCTCACTCTCCATGATCATGCCGGCTTTGGCGGCGATTCGATCAAGGCGCAGTCCAGGACGCCTGGCGTCGGGGTGACAACCCCCATGTCTCATGTCCCGGGCAAGCCCTACGCGGTCGACATCACCGGCCACAATCCTGGCGACACCGTCAATGTCGGGCTCTGCTTCTATCGCAAGTCCGACCAGGACAAGGGCGGCTACTACCCTTGCTGCAAGATGACGCTGCCGCTCAGAACGCCAGCCGTTAGTTGCGAACGTTGAGGAGGGCCAGATGAGCAATCCCGCCCCTTCCCGCCTCGCTTCGCGCGAAACGAAAACCGTCATGGAGACGATCATGAAACCCCTGTCATACGCCAGGCGCGGCGCGCGCTGGCTTATGGCGGCCGGTATCGCGGTCGCCATGATGCCGGCAATGCCGGCGCTTGCCGAAGACACCGGGCCGGCCAAGCTCACCGAAGTCACCGGGCCGGAACCCAGGCTCGACCTGGACAATCCGCGCGTGGTCAATCCCGAACCCGGCCGCATCGTACCCTTCTTCACCAAGACGGGCGGCCAGCGAAGCTGCGACTACGTCTACTACACCTTGAATTTCGGCCTGCGCGGCAATGCGCAAGCCTTCGCCAATCCGGCCTTGGTCAACGCGTTGAAGAACGCCAGGATCGACTTCAAGGACCAGCTTCCGCATGGGCTGAAGATCGTCAACGTGAATGTGACCGGCGACGGCACCGACGCTGGCGGCGGACCGCTGCCGGTGGCAACCATCAGCAGCTCGGCCAATCCCGACGATACGGCGACGGTTTCCGACTTCCGGATTTCCGCCACCGACCTCGACGGCTCGGGCGCGCCGAACGAACGCGTCATCACCTTCCGGATCCTTGCCAAGATCGACCAGGCGGCGTTTCCCGCGCCGGCCAATGTCGACAACCAGGGCCTGATCAAGGTGACGGTCGGGGCCGGCACAGGGACCATCATCCCCTCGCAGGACCCGGGCAAGCCGGATGACGGCAACATGCTCACCGGCGAAAAGACGACGGTGCGCATCGACGTCACCAAGTGCAACCCGCCGCCTCCGCCTCCCGGCAAGGAATGCTTCAAGGTCGAACGCGGCACGGTCGACTGCGTGCCCGGCGGCGGAGCCTTCATCTATCACATGCCGGTCGGTCCCGAGATGGGCGGCAAATGGGTGCAGGTGTCGACGACGACGCCCGGCATCACCATCGTCCCCGACATGCAGAAAGTGCCGGTCGGCGGCGGCGTGCTGAACTGGAAGATCATCGGCGCCTCGCCCGGCGAGGCCATCCACCTCATCGTCACCGGCATCGAGGGTTACGCCGGACCGAAGGAAGGCTGGGGGCTGTGCTGCACGCAGGTGATCGACATCTTCATCCCGCGCGACCTCAGATGCCCTCCGAAGGACAAAGAGCCGGACCTCAAGGTCGAGAAGCATGCCGACGTGCCGCGTTGCACGATGGCCGGCGGCTGCGACTTCACCATTATGGTAACCAATGTCGGCGACGCGCCCTATAACGGCAAGATCGTGCTCGACGAGGTCACGCTGCCGGCAGGCTCCGTGCTGACCTCCGGACCGAATGCGCCATGGGTCTGCGTGCCCGGCACGACACCGATGACCTGCACCTATCCTGTGACGACGCTCAATCCCGGCGCCTCGGTCAACCTGAAGCTCGGCTTCAAGCCGGCGGGCGGCTGGCAGGGCAGCGTGCTGCGCAACTGCGCCGCCTATGACTATGATGCCAGCGGCAAGCCGCTGTTCGGCAGCCAACAGAACGACCGCGGCTGCGCCTCGATCCCGATCTGCCGCCGTGGCGACCGCGATCCGCAGTGCAACCCGCCGGTCGAAAAGAAGGTCGACCTGATCCTGAAGAAGCGTGCCCGCATCCCGGTCTGCACACCGGATGGCGTCTGCACCTTCGTCATCGACATCATCAACAACGGCACCAACACCTATAATGGGCCGCTGACGGTGATCGACACCTACCCCGGCGGCGCGCCGGCCTCGTCGACCTTCGGGCCGAGCCCGCCATGGAGTTGCGGACCGAACGGCCCCGGACAGTTCCGCTGCGACAATGCCGGCATCTCGCTGCCTCCTGGCGCCTCGACGCCGATCGTGGTCAAGGCGGTGATGCCGGCCGACTACCGGGAGGATAGTGTCGAGAACTGCGCCGAGGTGAAAGCCATTCCCGGCGAGGTCGACCTCGCCAACAACAAGGCCTGCGCGACCGAGCGCTTCCGCCATCCGAATGGCGGCCAGCCCGGCCTGCGCATCACCAAGGAATGCGGCGGCGATCGGCTCGTGCGCGCCGGAATGGTTTCCTGCCGCATCACCGTCACCAATGCCGGCACCGCCGCCCCCACCGGGCCGGTGCGGGTCAACGACGCCGCAACTCTGGTGTCCGGGGGCGCTGCGGTGCAAATCCAGACCGTCGCCCCTGACGGCGCGGAGTGGAACTGCGGACCGGTGCCGGCCAACACGCTGTCGTGCCAGATTCCAGGCGCCGTAATGACGCCCGGTACCTCCAGGCACTTCGACGTGACGGTAAGCGGCAATGGCGCGTTCGAGAACTGCGCGCGCGGCAGCTTCGGGCCGGCGCCGGGCGACGACATCGTCTACCCGATCGGCCGGGCTTGCGCGAAGGGCGGCGGCCCTTCCACCATCCGCGTCGAGAAGACCGGCGATGCCGAGTGCCAGCCCGGCCAGCCATGCTCGTTCGAGATCACCATCACGAATGACGGGCCGAATCCCTTCTCCGGTCCGGTCCGCATCGGCGATGCGATCGGCGTGGAAGGCCTCGGCCGGCTGGAAGGCGTTCAGATCACCTCGATCGATCCGCCGTTCGGCTGCTCGCCGGAGCCGACGACGCTTCCGGCATCCTGCATCGCGGACCTGATGCTCGGGGCCGGCGAAAGCCACACCCACCACGTCACCGTGATCCTTCCCGAGGGCGGGCGTCTTGCCAGCCTGCAGGGAACGGTCAACGGACAGAACTGCGTCGGTGTACTGCCCCCGAACACGCCGGTGCAGGGCGGCGGCGAGGTGCTGTCAGGCGACCTGACGATCAGCCGGAGCGATCGCGGCAAGGCCTATGCGTGCCACCCCTTCACCATCAGGCATGAGGTGAAGAACCAGTGCTCGTTCGGGCTGGTGATGAACTCGGCCGGCCGGTGCGTCTGCCCCGAAGGCACCACCTTCCGCAACGGCCAATGCACAGGCGGCGGCACCAAGCTCCTGCCGCTGCCCGTGCCGCCGCGCTGTGTCCTGCTTCAGGGCCAGATCCGGACAGAAGACGGACGCTGTGTCTGCCCGCGCGGCACGGCGTTGGAAAACGGCAAGTGCGTTCAGGGCGGACAGCCACAGGAGCCGCAATGCACGCTGCGTCCCGGCCAGTACCGCGACCAGGACGGCAACTGCGTGTGCCGCCGTGGCGAACTGGTGAATGGCGTGTGCCAGGTCATTCCGCCGAAATGCACGGTGCGCGGCGCCGTGCCGACTTCGGACGGCAACGGCTGCACTTGCCCGGACGGCACGCATCTCGATCGGGTGGCCAAAGCCTGCGTGCCGGACAAGCAACCGCCCGTTCAGTGCCGCATCCGGGGCCAGTCCCGCAATGCCGATGGCGAATGCGTCTGCCCAACCCGTACGGAAGTCCGTGACGGCGCCTGCCGGCCGATCGTGTCGAGGCAATGCCCGATCCGGGGCCAGGTGCGCGACGCCAATGGCAACTGCGCCTGCCCGGACGGACAGGAGGTGCAGGGCAAAGCCTGCAGGCCGCCAAAGCCGAGCCAGGAACAGTGCTCCATCCGCGGCCAGGTCCACAACAAGAGGGGCGACTGCGTCTGCCCCCGCGGGACCGAAATCCGCGACGGCGCCTGCCGCAAGCCCCAGCAGGAATGCGCGCCGGGCTCGCGCGTTGTGAACGGCCAGTGCCAGCCGATACTGACCAAACGGCGCTGCCCGGTAGGCACGACGGGACGGTTCCCTGACTGCACGCCGATCCGCCAGCGGCCGGGCGTCGAGATCAACCCCGGCATCCTGCTCAACCCGAACCTGCTGCAGCAACTGGTGCCGCAGCGCCAGCCGAGGCGCGTCCCGCAGGATCCGGCGGGCGCCGACATCCAGAACTTCAAGCCGTAATCGTTGCGGCTGATGACCAGGCCCGCCGGAGCGATCCGGCGGGCCTTCTTTTCCACATCAAAGAATGGCCCACGGCAGGCGCGCAAATGCGCCTGTCAAAACATGCTTCCCCTAGGCCGGATCATGGTCTACGCAGTCGCCCTGACAGGCGCGGACACGCGCAGGACTGCCAGGAGAAGTGCGCCATGACCAAGAAGACCCTGATCGCGCCATCGGTGCTGGCATCGGATTTTTCGAAGCTGGGCGACGAGGTCGAGGCCGTCGCGGCGGCCGGCGCCGACTGGATCCATCTCGACGTGATGGATGGCCATTTCGTACCCAACATCACATTCGGCCCGCCGGTGATCAAGGCGATCCGCAATCGAACCAAGGCCTTCTTCGACTGCCACCTGATGATCGCGCCGGCCGATCCTTACCTGGCTGCCTTCGCCGAGGCCGGCTGCGACGGCATGACGGTGCACGCCGAGGCCGGGCCGCATCTCGACCGCTCGCTGCAGACCATTAGGACCCTCGGCAAGAAGGCCGGCGTCTCGCTCAATCCGGCGACGCCGGAAGCGGCGATCGAATATGTGCTCGACCGGCTCGACCTGATCCTGATCATGACCGTCAATCCGGGCTTCGGCGGGCAGGCATTCATCCCGGCGATCGTCGACAAGGTGAAACGGGTGAAGGCGCTGATCGGCAGCCGGCCGATCCATATCGAGATCGACGGCGGCGTCTCGGCCGAGACGGCGCCGCTGGTGACGGCGGCTGGCGCCGATGTGCTGGTGGCCGGCGCCGCCGTCTTCAAGGGGGGCAGCGTCGAGGCCTACAGGGCGAATATCGAAGCAATCCGGACGGCTGCCGACAAGGCAGCCGGTTGAATAGACAACTACCCGCTTCCCGCGCGGCTCGCAGAGCCGCGGCGTCTAATTGAACGACTGTCAAGTGTAGGATGCGGTGCACAAACAGCATTCTCTTTGTCGAAATTTGCTTCAAACTCTAAAATCTAACAGCATTATCTTCCGCTTAAGCCGCCATTGCCCGGCCGAAGGATATATATGTAAGGAAGATTGCTTGACCGGCTGGCCCTGGCAAAGCAAAGGCACGATCTTGGCGAGCACCGCATCATCGCCGAGCGAACCCTTGATGGCGATGCCGATGGCGCCGTCGAGAGACTTCTCAACCATTGCCGCCTCATCGCGGCCGGTGCATGGAACGCTTCGCGCAGGGCTATGGTCCCAGGGGTCGGCAAGATAACCCGCAGCCGCAGATAGCTGACGGAAAGGCTGCGCGGTTCCCTGCAATCGCGCTCGCCGGTTTACGCAATTGCGGACGGAGGGCTATGGCGAACTCCCAAGCCCGACCGTTGCGCGGCTTTCCTGGAATTGCGCTCTCTCTGTCTCACGCAATTGCGGACGGAAAACCGCGCGCGGTTTTCCTGGAATTGCTCCGGCCGCCAAATCTGGTATTCGCTCTGGCGGCGCAACGCTTGTGCCATCGGGCCCTTGGTGCCTTGAGGACATTCCATGACCAACCATTTGTTCAATGCTTTCCGTTCCCATATGCCGGCGCCCGACCGGTTGCTGATGGAAACGGATGACGGCCGTTCCATCACCTATGGCGACATGCTGGCAAAATCGGCGCAACTGGCGCATGCGCTGGTGCAGGGCGGCGTCGAACCTGGCGACCGCGTCGCCGTCCAGGTCGAGAAAAGCCCCGAGGCCGCGCTGCTCTATCTCGCTTGCTTGCGCGCCGGCGCGGTCTTCCTGCCGCTCAACACCGCCTACACGCTGCCAGAGCTCGACTATTTCTTCCGCGACGCCGAGCCGCGGCTGATCGTGTGCGATCCGGACCGTCTTTCCGGGGTCGAGCCCCTTGCCGCGTCGGTCGGCGCCTCGGTGCTCACGCTCGGCCGCGACGGGCAGGGAACGCTGGCCAGCCAGGCTTCACGGCAGGCGACGGAGTTCAGCGATGTCGCGCGCGGACCGGACGATCTTGCCGCCATCCTCTACACGTCCGGCACGACCGGCCGCTCCAAGGGCGCGATGCTCAGCCACGAGAACCTTGCCTCGAACGCGCGCGTGCTCGTCGACCAGTGGCGCTTCAGCGCCGATGATGTGCTGATCCACGCGCTGCCGATCTTCCACACGCACGGCCTGTTCGTCGCGACCAACGTCATCCTGATGGCCGGCGCCAGGATGCTGTTCGAGCAGAAGTTCGACCCGGCGCGCGTCCTGTCGCTGATGCCACGCGCGACGGCCTTGATGGGCGTGCCGACCTTCTATGTGCGGCTGTTGCAGCAGGAGGGGCTGACGCGCGAGGCGACGAAGACGATGCGGGTCTTCATTTCCGGCTCGGCGCCATTGCTGGCCGAGACGCACAAGGCCTGGCGCGAGCGCACCGGCCACGCCATCCTCGAACGCTACGGCATGACCGAGACCAACATGAACACGTCCAATCCCTATGACGGCGAGCGGCGCGCCGGCACGGTCGGTTTCCCCCTGCCAGGCGTCTCGCTACGCATCACGGATCCCGAGGATGGCCGGCCGCTCAGGCAGGGCGAAATCGGCATGATCGAGGTGAAGGGGCCGAACGTCTTTGCCGGCTATTGGCGCATGCCGGAGAAGACCAGGGCCGAATTCCGCGACGACGGCTTCTTCATCACCGGCGATCTCGGCCTGCTTGACGCGGACGGCTATGTCCACATCGTCGGGCGCGGCAAGGATCTGATCATCTCGGGCGGCTACAACGTCTATCCGAAGGAGATCGAGGGCGAGATCGACGCGCTCGACGGCGTCAGCGAAAGCGCGGTGATCGGCGTCGCGCATCCGGATTTCGGCGAAGGCGTCACCGCGATCGTGGTTCGCAAGCCGGGCTCGGCGATAAGCGCCGCCGACATTGCCGGCGCCATCGCCGGACGGCTGGCGAAATACAAGCATCCCAAGCAGGTGATCTTCGTCGACGAACTGCCGCGCAACACGATGGGCAAAGTGCAGAAAAACGTTCTGCGCGACACGTACAAGGATATCTACACGGCGAAATAGCGCCGGCTAACAATTATCGGGGTGTAAGGCGTCCGGGTTGGCCAAGCCGCCCATTGCCTCGTCATTACAGGGAGCAGCAAGGAGCGCAGCGACGCGAGGGCCTATTTCCCAAAGACCTTCTTGCCGCCGATCCAGACCTTCCTGACATCCAGGTCCTCAGACAGGCCGACAATGTCGGCGGCCGTGCCGTTGGCGAACCGCCCAAGCCGGTGCGCCTGGCCGATCGCCTCGGCCGGATAGAGCGAGGCCATGCGCAAGGCCTCGTCGAGATCGAGCCCAATGACGCGATGGACGAAGCGGATGGCGGAAATCATGTCGAGGTCGGCGCCGGCCAGCGTGCCGTCGGCGAGCCTGAGGCTGCCGTCCTTGCGGTAGACGGTGCGGCCGTTGAGCGTGAATGACGTCATGTCGGTGCCGATCGTCGCCATGGCGTCGGTGACCAGCACGATCCTGCCCGGCCCCTGCTTGCCGCGCAGCGCGAGGGTCATCGTTGCAGGGTGGACATGGATGCCGTCGGCGATGATGCCGGCGTACAAGCCGCCGCTGTCGATCGCCGTGCCTGCCAGGCCCGGCTCGCGGTTGCCGATCTGGCTCATGGCGTTGAACAGATGCGTGACCACGGTGGCGCCGACGGCGGCGAAGGCGCTGGCGGTCGCGTAATTTGTGTCGGTATGGCCGAGGCTCACGATGACGCCGGCCTTGGCCAGCGCGGTGACCCGCGCCGGCTCGACCGATTCCGGAGCGATCGTGATGAGCAGGACCGGCAGATCCCGGCGCGCGGCGATTAGCGCCGCCTGGTCGGCATCGGTCATCGGCCGGATCAGCGCCGGATCATGCGCGCCCTTGCGGGCCATGGAGAGATGCGGCCCTTCCAGATGCAGGCCGAGGAAGCCAGGCACCTTTTCGCGGGCAGCCTCGGCGCCGGCGGCGATGGTGGCGGCGGTGATCGCCGGCGTGTCCGTGATCAGCGTCACCAGCAACGCCGTGGTGCCGAAAGGCGCATGTGCCCGGCAGATGGTTTCGATCGAGGCGACATCGGGATGGTCGTTGAGCATGACACCGCCGCCGCCATTGACCTGGATGTCGACGAATCCCGGCACCAGCAGGCCGCCGGTCTCGATGGCCGGAACCCCGGATGGAATGGCACCTGCGGGCAGGATGGCCTCGACCACATCGCCATTAACGACAAGGGCGGCGTTGTCGTGCCAGTCGGCGCCGTCGAAGATGCGGCCGCCGACGAGTGCGAAGCGGTCGCTCATACTGTCTCCGTGACCTTGCGCAAGTTGCGCGGCGTATCAGGATCGAGACCGCGATGGCGCGCGAAGGCCTCGACGAAGCCGTAGAAGGACACGATCAGCGGCAGCGGATCGGTCAGGGGATGGCCTGTGGCGACATGCGGCAGGAGCCTCGCGGCCTTCGCCTTGTCGGACGTGATGAAGGCGGCGGCGCCCTTGGCGGCCAGGCCGTCGGCCGCCGCGGCGACCGACGGCTCGGACGCATCGCGCGCGGCAAGCGCCAGAACCGGGAAACCCGGTCCGACCAGCGCCAGCGGCCCGTGCATGACCTCGGCGGCGCTATAGGCCTCGGCATGCATGGCGCAGGTTTCCTTGAATTTCAGCGCCGCTTCGCTGGCGATCGCGAAGGACGGGCCGCGGCCGAGGATGAACAGCGACTGCGGATTTTCCAGCGCCGCTGCGAGCGCCATCCAGTCGCAGGCGATCGCCTTCTCGAAATGTTCGGGCAGGCCGGCGAGCGCCTTAAGCAACGGCTGGTCATCGGTGGCATGCGCCATCAGCGCCAAGCCGGCGACGGCGGAATTGACGAAGGTCTTGGTGGCCGCGACCGAGCGTTCCGGCCCTGCCAGAATATCGATGGCATGATCGGAGGCGCGTGCCAGCGGCGAGTCGGCCGTATTGGTGATGGCGACGGTGAGCGCGCCGCCGGCCCGCGCCGTCTCGGCCATGGCCACGATGTCGGGACTCTTGCCGGACTGCGAGATCGCCAAGCAGGCCGAGCCGCGCAGCCTGAGCTTCGCGCCGTAGATCGAAGCGATCGACGGTCCGACGGAGGCGACCGCAAGGCCCGCGGTCAGTTCGACGGCGTATTTCATGAAGGTCGCGGCGTGATCCGACGAGCCGCGCGCCACAGTGACGACGAATTGCGGATCACGCTCGCGCAGGCCGCGACCGGCCTCGGCCAGCGCCGAAGCCGAGCCGTCGAGAAGGCGGGCGGTGGCCTGCGGGATCTCATCGATCTCGCGCCGCATATGGGTTGCATTGGCGCTCATGGCCGGATCTCCTCTCCCGGCCCGGTCAGCCGGAGTTCCGCGACGAAATCATAGGCGTCGCCCCTGTAGACCGAGCGGGTGAACTCGATCACCTTGCCGCTCGCCAGATAGGAAATGCGCTCGATCTGCAGACCGGCAATTCCCGGGAGCACTTCGAGGAGGCGCGCATCCGCATCGCCGAGATTGGTGGCCGAGATGCGCTGGACGGCGCGCACCGGGCGATTGCCGGTCGTCCCCAGCGCCGCGTAGAGCGAGGAGCCGACCGCCTCGGGATCCGGCAGCACGCTGGCCGAGAGCGATGCGCGCTCGATCGCCAGCGGCGTTTCGTTGGCGATGCGCAGGCGCGCGACGCGCGCCACCAGTTCGGTCGAGGACAGGCCCAGCACCATCGTCTCGTCCGGCGACGGCGCGTAGAGCCCGCGGTCGAGCCAGACGGAGCGCACGCTCATGCCGCGGCGCGCCATGTCCTCCGTGAAGGAGGTCAGCCTCGACAGCGATTGCTCGACGCGTTCCATGCGCGGCGCAACGAAGGTGCCCGAGCCGTGGCGCTGGACGAGGATGCCCCCCTTGACCAGGTCCTGCACCGCCTTGCGCACGGTGACGCGCGAGATATCGGCCTTGCTGGCGATGTCGCGCTCGGACGGCAACGCGTCGCCGGGGCCGATCAGGCCGCGATTGACCGCTTCCTCGATGCTTTTCCTCAGTTGCAGATAGAGCGGCGCGCCGCTCTGCGAGGATTCTTTCAACATGGCGAAGATCTGGTCGGCGGCGCTCATCGCGGCGCCTCCGGCAACATGGCGAAGATCTGGTCGGCGGCGCTCATCGCGCGCCCTCCGATTTGCCGGCAAAGATTCGCACCGCCATCTGCACGGCACCACCGAGCGCATCATCGAGCGGAGCCTTCAGCAGCGCCTGATAACGCGCCGACAGGCGCGGCGCGTAAAGCGGCGCCAGGCCGCCGAGCAAGCAGAGCGGGGCATCGTCGGCGAGGTCTAGCGCGCCGAGCGAGGCCTCGACATCGGCCACCGCCTTGTCGAGGATCCAGTTGGCGACAAGGTCGCCCTTCCCTGCATGTTCGAAGACCTTAGGCGCGAAGCCGCCGAAATCGCCCGGCTTGGCATTGGTGGTGAATTCGACCACGTCTTCCGGATTGTTGCGGAAGACGGCAAGCATCGCGTCCGTCAGGGGCGAACCGGGGCGGATGCCGTCATAGGCGAGCAGCGTCTGCTCCAGCAGGTCGCGGCCGATGCGGGCGCCGCTGCCTTGATCGCCGACCTGGAAGCCCCAGCCGCCGATGGCGCGCGACTTGCCGTTCTTGCGCGCCATATAGGCGGTGCCGGTGCCCAGGATGGCCATGGCGCCGTCACCCGAACCGACCGCGCCCTCGAGCGCGATCTCGGCGTCGGTTTCGACACGACTCTTGCTGAAGGGCAGGATAGCCTCGAGTTGCTGCCGGTAGGTGCCGACATTGGCTCCGGCAAGGCCGAGAATGGCAGGCGTTTGCGAAATCAGAGTCCGGATCCGCGCCGGCGGCAAGGAAAGCCTGCCTGGCGGCCTCGACGATGTTGGCGCGGGCGCCGGCGAGGTCGGTGCGGATGTTGGCTGCGCCGCTCCTGGCGCGGCCGAGGACAACGCCGTCGACGGTCGCAAGGGCCGCCCTGCAGCTGGTGCCGCCGCCATCGATGCCAAGCACGAATTTCACGCGATTTTCTCCTCGGCCGGGATAATACCAATAAAATACCAATAGCCAAGGATTAATTTCGGTTCAAAAAAGATTAAGACGTATTTGATTGAAAAACCACGGTAATTTGCCTGAAGGCTAGTTCTGCAGCCCGAAATTCGTTAATGCGTGTGGACAAGTGGTATTTTTTTGGTATTGTTTGCTCAGTTGGAGGAAAATGGATGGCCGAGACGCGTACGGAAGCGCTCCACCAGAATGCCGAGGGGCTCGATGTCCAAGCCCCGGAAGCCATTCTGGCGTCCCTGGCCAATGCCCAGATCGAGGCCGCCAAGGCCGTGCACGGGGCCATCCCGGCGATCGCCACCGCCGCCGAACTCATCGCCAGGCAACTGAAAGGCGGCGGCAGGCTCGCCTATGCGGCGGCCGGCAGCTCCGGCCTGATGGCCGTGGCCGATGCGCTGGAGCTTCCAGGAACGTTCGGCATTGCGCGCGACCGCATCGCCATCCTGATCGCGGGCGGCGACGAAGCCTTCCGCACGCTGGCCGGCGGACCGGAGGACGACACCGAGGAGGCTGCGGCGGCTGTCGCCGCCGCAGATATAGGCACGGGCGACTGCCTGATCGCCATCTCCGCCAGCGGCTCAACTTCCTATGCCGTCCAGGCTCTCCAGGACGCGCGGCACCGGGGGGCGGCGACCATCGCCATCGCCAACAACCGGGGGGCCAGGCTCTTCAAGCAAGCCGACGTCGCCATCCTGCTCGAAACGCCGCCGGAACTTATCGCCGGCTCGACGCGGATGGGCGCGGGCACCGCGCAGAAGATTGCGCTCAACATGCTTTCGACGCTGACCGCCATCCATCTCGGCCATGTCCATGACGGCTATATGGTCAACCTCATCGCCGACAACATCAAGCTGCGCGACCGCGCCGTGCGCATGGTTGCCGCCATCAGCGGCAAGAGCCGCGACGATGCCGCCCGCCTGCTCGAGGAAAGCGGCGGCGGCGTCAAGACAGCCATTCTGCTCGCCGCGGGCGCGGCCAGCGCCGACGCAGCCGAAAAGATACTGGAAAGAACCGGCCAGAAGCTCAGGCCGGCGCTTTCCGCGATCGAGGGGAGCAAGGGGCGCTGAGCCCCTGTTCTCATCAAAACCGAACCTGAAAAAGGTCAACAGGGAGACTGAAGATGAAGACCAAACTACTGACGGCCCTTCTGCTCGGCACAAGCATCCTGGGCACCACCGGAATAGCGCTCGCCGAAGACGTGACGCTCAACATCGAAAGCTGGCGCGGCGACGACCTGACCATCTGGAAGGACAAGCTGATCCCGGCCTTCGAAGCCAAGAACCCCGGCATCAAGGTGGTTTTCGCGCCTTCGGCCCCGACGGAGTATGACGCGGCGCTGGGCGCCAAGCTCGCCGCCGGCTCGGCGGGCGACCTGATCACCTGCCGCCCCTTCGACAAGTCGCTCGAATTGTTCAAGAAGGGCAACCTCGCAGACCTCACCACGCTTCCCGGCATGGAGAACTTCTCGCCCGTCGCCAAGGCCGCGTGGCAGACCGATGACGGCAAGTCGAGCTTCTGCGTGCCGATGGCCTCGGTCATCCACGGCTTCATCTACAACAAGGACGCCTTCGACAAGCTCGGCCTCAAGGTGCCGACCACGAATGAAGAGTTCTACGCCGTGCTCGACAAGATCAAGGCCGACGGCACCTATATCCCGATGGCGATGGGCACGAAGGATCTGTGGGAAGCCGCGACCATGGGCTACCAGAATATCGGCCCGAACTACTGGAAAGGCGAGGAAGGCCGCACGGCCCTGATCAAGGGTAAGCAGAAGCTGACCGATCCCGACTGGGTCGAGCCCTACAAGGAACTGGCCAAGTGGAAGCCCTATCTCGGCGACGGCTTCGAGGCGCAGACCTATCCCGACAGCCAGAACCTGTTCACGCTCGGCCGCGCCGCTATCTACCCGGCCGGCTCGTGGGAGATCGGCCTGTTCAACACGCAGGCCCAGTTCAAGATGGGCGCCTTCCCGCCGCCAGTGCAGAAGGCCGGCGACACCTGCTACATTTCCGACCACACCGATATCGGCATGGGCCTGAACGCCGCATCGAAGCATCAAGAGGCGGCCAAGAAGTTCCTGTCGTGGGTCGCCTCGCCGGACTTCGCCACCATTTATGCCAACGCGCTGCCGGGCTTCTTCAGCCTGAACTCGACGCCGGTGAAGATGGAAGATCCGCTGGCGCAGGAATTCGTTTCCTGGCGCGGCAAGTGCAAGTCGACCATCCGCTCGACCTATCAGATCCTGTCGCGCGGCACGCCTAACCTCGAGAACGAGACCTGGGTCGAATCGGCCAATGTGATCAACGGCACCGACACGCCGGAGGCCGCGGCCAAGAAGCTGCAGGATGGCCTCGACAGCTGGTACAAGCCGGCGAAGTAAGAGCATATGATCGCGATGCCGGCCGGGCGCGGGCCCGGCCGGCATCGAACAGTTCCAGATAGCGATTGTCGGCGCAGCCTCCCGGTCCTACCCTCGATCTCGCGGGGAAGACGGAGCCGATCTGTCGCTGGCCTTGGTTCTTCCCCAAGGGGATGATCGGGCCATGCATCGAGGCATCAGCTGGCATCACCTGAACTGGAACCCAGAGACGGCGGGGAACCGAACTCATGGCTACCGAACTCATGGCTGAAGAAACGCGACCGAAAAGACCGATCCGCTGGCATGTCGGCGTCTTCCTGGCGCCAGCGGTGCTGGTCTACACCGCTGTCATGATCCTGCCGTTGTTCGGCACCCTTCAGCTCTCCCTGTTCCGAAACATCGAACAGTCCCAGGTCTTTGTCGGGTTGGGCAATTTCCGCACGCTGTTCGGCGATCCGAACTGGTCGGTGAATTTCTGGAACGCGCTGAGGAACAATGTCTGGTTCTTCATCATCCACATGCTGGTGCAGAATCCGATCGGCATCCTGCTCGCGGCACTTCTCTCCAGCCCCAGGCTGCGCTTCACCGCCTTCTACCGCACGGCGATCTTCGTGCCGACGATCCTGTCCTTCGTCATCGTCGGCTTCGCCTGGAAGCTGATCCTGTCGCCGATCTGGGGCGTGGCGCCGCACCTGATGGATTTCGTCGGCTTGAAGAGCTTCTTCACGCCGTGGCTCGGCAAGGAGCAGTATGCGCTGACAGCGCTCAGCCTGGTCTCGGTCTGGCAGTTCGTCGGCATCCCGATGATGCTGATCTACGCGGCGCTGCTGTCTATCCCCGACGAAGTGATCGAGGCGGCCGAATGCGACGGCGTCACCGGCATGGCGCAGTTCTGGAAGATCAAGCTGCCGCTGATCCTGCCATCGATCGGCATCATTTCCATCCTGACCTTCGTCGGCAATTTCAACGCCTTCGACCTGATCTACACCGCGCAGGGCGCGCTCGCCGGGCCGAACTATTCGACCGACATCCTCGGCACCTACCTCTATCGCGCCTTCTTCGGGTTCCAGTTGCAGGTCGGCGATCCCAACATGGGTGCCGCCATCGCCACGATCATGTTCCTGATCATCCTCGCCGGCGTCTGCGTCTACCTGTTCCTCGTACAGACGCGTCTGCGTCGCTACCAGTTCTGAGGCGCGCCATGAGCATTGCAACCCGCTCGCTTCCCCGCACCATCGGCGCACATGCGATCCTTCTGACCTACACAGCGATCGCGCTGTTTCCGGTTATCCTGGTGGTGATGAATTCGTTCAAGTCGCGCGCTGGCATCTTCGGTGCGCCGCTGACTCCGCCAACGCCGAAGACCTTCGACCTGATCGGTTACACCACCGTCATCGGCCAGGGCGATTTCATCCACTATTTCCAGAACAGCCTCGTCGTCACCGTCGCCTCGCTGTTCTTCGTGCTTTTGTTCGGCGCGATGGCCGCCTTCGCATTGTCGGAATACCGCTTCCGCGGCAACACGCTGATGGGGCTTTACCTGGCGCTCGGCATCATGATCCCGATCCGCCTCGGCACCGTCGCCATCCTTCAGTTGATGGTGGCGACAGGGCTGGTCAACACATTAACAGCGCTGATCCTGGTCTACACCGCGCAAGGCCTGCCGCTGGCCGTCTTCATCCTGTCGGAATTCATGAAGCAGGTGTCGAACGATCTTAAGAACGCCGGACGCATAGACGGGCTGTCGGAATACACGATCTTCTTCCGCCTGGTGCTGCCACTGGTGCGGCCGGCAATGGCGACGGTTGCCGTCTTCACCATGATCCCGATCTGGAACGACCTTTGGTTCCCGCTGATCCTGGCGCCGTCGGAAGAGACCAAGACCGTGACGCTCGGCGCCCAGCTTTTCCTCGGCCAGTTCGTCACCAACTGGAACGCGATCCTGGCCGCGCTGTCGCTGGCGATCCTGCCGGTGCTGATCCTCTATGTCATCTTCTCGCGGCAGCTGATCCGCGGCATCACCTCGGGAGCGGTGAAGTGAGCGAGGGTCGGGATGTCATTGTTCAGGCTCTTGTCGAGGCCGGCAGCCGCTATGGATTTAGGGGCGTCAGCGGCACGAACTTCTATCGCGACGGGAAGGAGACGATCTGCCTGCTGAACCTGCAGAAATCCTCTTGGGGACCGCAGTTCTATATCAATGCCGCTGTCTGGTTCACGCGGTTCGGGGCGGAGCGCCGGCCGAAGGAACACAAATGCCAAATTCGTTGGCGTGTGGATTCGACAATGGAAGACGAACAATCAAAGGCATTCACGCAGGCACTCAACCTCGAGCAAGCCATGCCATCCGATCAGAGGCTTTCGCTGATCAAGGACGGGGTATCTGCCCATGGCTTCAAGCCTTTATCCCTCTGCGAAAGTGAACAAGCAGCTTTGCGAGTTGCAGATGAGCGCGGGCCACACGTGACGGTGGCTCTCAGCGCCCGTAGCCAAGAAAAGGCAAATTGAATGGCTCAACCCCTTCGCGTTGTCGTCGCCGGCCTCGGCAATATGGGCCGCAGCCATGCGCTGGCCTATCACACCAATCCCGGCTTCGAGATCGTGGCGCTGATCAACCGTTCCGACGTGCCGCTGCCGGAGGGCATGTCGGGCTATGGCATCAGGCGCTCCTTCGAGGAAGCGCTGCGCGACGAGAAGCCGGATGTGGCGGCGATCGCCACCTATTCCGACAGCCATGCCGATTATGCGGTGCGGGCCTTCGAGGCCGGCTGCCATGTCTTCGTCGAGAAGCCGCTGGCGACGACGGTTGCCGACGCGCAGCGCGTCGTCGATGCCGCCACGGCCAATGGCAGGAAACTGGTGATCGGCTACATCCTGCGCCACCACCCGTCCTGGATCCGGCTGATCGCCGAGGCGCGCAAGCTTGGCGGCCCCTACGTCTTCCGCATGAACCTCAACCAGCAGTCTTCCGGCCACACCTGGGAGACGCACAAGCAGCTGATGCGGACGACCTCGCCGATCGTCGACTGCGGCGTGCACTATCTCGACGTGATGCTGCAGATCACCGACGCGAAGCCCGTCGAGGTGCGCGGCATGGGCGTGCGGCTGACCGACGAGGTGGCGCCGTCGATGTACAATTACGGGCATTTGCAAGTGCTGTTCGAGGACGGTTCGGTCGGCTGGTACGAAGCCGGCTGGGGACCGATGATCTCGGAGACGGCCTTCTTCGTGAAGGACGTGATGTCGCCCAAGGGCTGCGTCTCGATCGTGATGAAGGAGGGCGTCAAGTCCGACGACATCGACACCCACACCAAGACCTCGACCATCCGGCTGCACAGCGCCGCAACCGGATCGGACGGCAAGTTCTCCACAGAGGACCAATTGCTGTCGATGAAAGGCGAGCCGGGGCATCAGGAGCTTTGCGACCTCGAACAGGCCTTCCTGCTCAAGGCCATCCGCGAAAATATCGACCTCACCCGCCACATGGATGATGCCGTGAAATCGCTCGCCGTCTGCCTCGCCGCCGACGAGAGCGTGCGCAGCGGCAACGCCGTCAAACTCTAGAACAGGAACGAAGCCGTGGGCTCGCTGAAGATCGAGAATGTGAAGAAGGCTTTCGGGCCGGTCGAGGTGCTGAAGGGCATCGACCTTCAGGTCAATGACGGCGAATTCGTCGTCTTCGTCGGCCCTTCCGGCTGCGGAAAGTCGACGCTGCTGCGCGTCATCGCCGGCCTGGAGGATTCGACCTCCGGCCGCGTGGTGATCGACGGGGCCGACGTCTCCGTCACGCCGCCGGCGAAGCGCGGCATCGCCATGGTGTTCCAGACCTACGCGCTCTATCCGCATCTGACGGTGAAGAACAACATGGCGCTGGGCCTCAAGCAGGCCGGCACGCCCGCGGCCGAGATCGAGCGCCGCATCAAGATCGCTTCCGCCATGCTGTCGCTCGAGCCCTATCTTGAGCGGCGACCGGCGGAACTGTCCGGCGGCCAACGCCAGCGCGTCGCAATCGGCCGCGCCGTGGTGCGCGAGCCGAAGCTGTTCCTGTTCGACGAACCGCTGTCCAATCTCGACGCCGCCTTGCGCGTCAACACCCGCCTGGAGATCGCGCAGTTGCACCGGCGGCTGAAGGCGACGATGATCTACGTGACTCACGACCAGGTCGAGGCGATGACGCTGGCCGACAGGATCGTGGTGCTCAATGCCGGCCGTATCGAGCAGATCGGCAGTCCAATGGAGCTCTACAATTCGCCGGCCAACGAATTCGTCGCCGGCTTCATCGGCTCGCCGAAGATGAATTTCATCGACGGCACCAGGCTGGGCGAGACGGCTAAGACCATCGGCGTGCGGCCGGAGCATCTGACGGTCGATACGAAGTCCGGCGCCTGGAAAGGCACGGTGGTGCATGCCGAGCATCTCGGCGCCGACACCAACCTCTATCTCGACTGCGAGAAAGCCGGGCTGATCACGGTGCGCATCTTTGGCGTCTACAATGCCGAGCCCGGCGCGACGCTCTATGCGACGCCCGACGCGGCGAAGACGTATCGGTTCGGGGCGGACGGTAAGGTGCTGAAGTAGCGCCGCGACGGTTGAGGAGTGCTCCAGCGGAGTGCACCCTCAAAGATTGAATGGCCCCGAGCCGCATAATTCTGCTGCGCCGAGATCCTTCCAGCACCCCATCGCCGGTTCGCGGCCACCTTCTCCCACGAAGGGGGAAGGTGATGTCGGCGCTATTCGTCAGCCTTGAACGTCTGCTTCTGTTGGCCCATGCCTTCGATACCGAGTTCGACGACGTCGCCTGCCTTCAGGAACACCGGCGGCTTCATGCCGAGGCCAACGCCGGGCGGTGTGCCGGTGGAGATGATGTCGCCGGGATGCAGCGACATGAACTGGCTGAGATATGACACCAGATACTTCACGCCATAGACCATGGTCTTGGTCGAGCCGTTCTGCATGGTCTTGCCGTTGACGGTCAGCCACATCTTCAGGTTCTGCGGGTCGGCGACCTCGTCCTTGGTCACCAGCCACGGCCCGATCGGTCCGAAGGTGTCGCAGGACTTGCCTTTGGTCCACTGGCCCTGTCGCTCGGCCTGGAACGCGCGCTCGGATACGTCATGCGAGACGCAGTAGCCGGCAACATAATCCAGAGCGTCGTCCTCGCTGACATATTTGGCGGTCTTGCCAATGACCACACCAAGCTCGACCTCCCAATCGGTCTTGACCGAGCCGCGCGGGATCAGCACGTCGTCGTCCGGTCCGACGATCGCCGAGCTTGCCTTCATGAAGATGATCGGCTCCGAGGGCACCGTGGCGCCGGTTTCGGCCGCGTGGTCGGAATAGTTGAGCCCAATGCAGATGAACTTGCCGGTGCCGGCGACGCAGGCACCCATGCGCGGCTTGCCGGAGACGGCGGGAAGCGATTTCGGGTCGAGCCTGGAGAGCATTTCCAGCGTCGCCGGATGGAGCGCGGTGCCGGCGATGTCGGCGACATAGGCCGAAAGGTCGCGGATCGTCCCATCAGCATCGAGGAGGCCGGGCTTCTCGCTGCCTGGCTCACCGTAGCGCAACAACTTCATCTTGCTTCTCCACCTTGCGGCCTGCGGCCGTTTCACAAATTCCCGTCAAAGCCAGCGGACCCTAGTCGCCGACCCGCTCCACGGCAAGCAAGCCCCGCGCCCGGTGCCGAACGAGTGGCGGAATTTCCAGACGCCTCGATCCGACAAGCCGCCGCCAACCCCTTCCGCCCTGCCCCTCAGATCGACCAGCCGCCATCGATATTGTAGGCCTGGCCTGACGTGTAGGTGGCGCCGGCCAGATAAACGGCGAGATCGGCGATTTCCTCGGGCGTGCCCAGTCTGCCCATCGGCTGGCGAGCGATGAAGGCCGCGCGCGCCGCCTCATAATCGCCCTGCGCATGCATGCGGTCCTGCAGCGACGGGCTTTCGACCGTGCCCGGGCAGATGGCGTTGCAGCGGATGCCCTTGGCGACATAGTCGGCGGCGACCGCCTTGGTCAGGCCGACGACCGCCGCCTTGGTCAGGCCGTAGGCGAAGCGGTTAGGCACGCCCTTTTGCGAACTCGCCAGCGACGCCATGTTGATGATCGAGCCGTCGCCGCGCTCCAGCATGCCGGGCAGCACGGCGCGGATGGTGCGGATCATCGAACGGACGTTGAGGTTGAGCGCGAAGTCGAGGTCCTCGTCCTTCATCTCAAGGATCGAGCCGGCATGGACGAAGCCGGCGCAGTTGAACAGGACGTCGACCCGGCCGATCGCGGCGAAGGCGGAAGCGACGGCCGCGTCGTTCAGCACATCGAGCTTGCGGGTCTTTATCCCGGAAGTCTTGGCTAGGTCGGCAAGAAGCGGCTCATTGATGTCGGTCGCATGCACCGTGGCGCCGGCCTTGGCAAAGGCCAACGCGCTTGCCCGCCCGATGCCTTGCGCCGCCGCGGTCACGACGACCACCTTGCCTGCCAGATCCGCCATGCCTCTTCTCCTCGTCCGCCCTATGCGGCCGCCTTTACCTATGTCCGGCCGTGGCGTCGAGTGCCAGACAACGGGCAGCCCTAGGCTTCACAGATAAAGATGTTCTTTCTCGTTAAAGAGCACGTATGCAAGCGTCAAGCCCGAACGCGATCACCTTCGCGGCAGCGGCCGGCTCCGGCTCACCGAAAGCCGTCGAGCCGAGAGCGCCGTGATTAAAGCTGGGCATCAGTCGCCGTAGGGCACCCAGACGTTCTTGATTTCGATGGCGCGGCGCATGAAAGCTTCGCCCGCTGCTTCGCCCGAAGCCCAGTCGAGCGTGCGGCCGTTGCCGGTCCAGACGCGCTTCAAGTTGCCGATGGAGTCGGCCTCCGCCCTGGCGCAGGTGTCGGCATCGGCGAACACCCAGAGGCCGTCGACGTCATCATGCTTGGCCAGCACACCGGCCAGCTCCGCGCCGCGGCCAGTGACAATGTTGATGGCGCCGGCCGGAATGTCGGAATATTCGATCACCTGATAGAGATCGGTGGCCAACAGAGGATGCCTCTCGGACGGCACAGCCACCACGGTGTTGCCCATGGCAAGCGCCGGCGCCACCAGCGAGATGAAACCGAGCAGCGGCTGGTTGTCCGGCGCGACGATGCCGACAACGCCGACGGGTTCATGCAGCGCCAGTGTCACGACGCGCGCCGGCGGCTGGTGGACGCGGCCTTCGAACTTGTCGGTCAGGCCGGCATAAAGGAACAACCGCTCGATCGACTGCTCGACCTCCTCGCGCGCCGCCTTGACGGCGACACCGGTCAATTGGACGAGGCGCGCGGCGAACTCGTCGGCTCGGCCGGACAGGTTCTCTGCAAAATAGTACAGCACCTGGCTGCGGTTGAATGCTGTCGCCTCCGGCCAGGCCTTGCACGCGCGGGCGGCAGAAACCGCGTCGCGGATATCCTTGCGGTTGCCGAGCCCGACTTCGCCGGCCAGCTTACCCTTTGCGGTGACGATCCCGAGCGAATAGTTGCCGTCCGGGCGCACCTGCTTGCCGCCGATGAACAGCTTTGCGGTGCGGTCGATGAGCGCTCCGTCGGCTTGTTCGACAGGCTGGGTCGAGCCGGCCGCAGCCGGCTTGATGACCGGGCCGACTGGGAGCTTCGCCGCGAGATACTCGAACATGCCTTCCCGGCCGCCTTCACGGCCAAAGCCGCTTTCGCGATAACCGCCGAAGCCGCAGGCCGCGTCGAACATGTTGGTGCCGTTGACCCAGACGACGCCGGCCTTCAATTGCGGCGCGACATGCAGCGCAAGATTGACGTTCTCGCTCCACACCGAAGCGGCAAGGCCGTAGCGCGTGTTGTTGGCAAGCTCGATCGCCTCCTCGGTGTTGCGGAAGGTCATCGTCGCCAGCACCGGGCCGAACACCTCCTCCTGCGCCAGGATGTTAGCCGGCGAAACAGAGGTCGCCAGCGTCGGCAGGTGATAGTAGCCTGTCGTCGGCAAGGCGGCGTCCGGCTGCCAGCAAACAGCACCTTGTTTCGCGCCCTCCGCGATCAAACCTTTGACGCGGTCGAGCTGGGTACGGTCGACGAGCGGGCCGATGTCGGTGTTCTTGTCGAGCGGACTGCCGACGCGCAGCCGGCTCATCCTGGCCTTGACCTTGGCGATGAGGGCTTCCGCGATGCCTTCCTGGACCAGGAGGCGCGAGCCGGCGCAGCAGACCTGGCCCTGGTTGAACCAGATGCCATCGACCAGACCCTCGACGGCGCTGTCGAGATCGGCGTCCTCGAAGACGATGAAGGCCGACTTGCCGCCGAGCTCCAGCGACAGTTTTTTCCCAGAGCCGGCCGTTGCCTTGCGGATGATCTTGCCGACTTCGGAAGAGCCGGTGAAGGCGATCTTCTGGACGCCGGGATGGTTGACGATCGCGGCACCCGCTTCCGGTCCGCCCTGGACGATGTTGACGACACCCTTGGGCACGCCGGCCCGCTCGCAGATCTCGGCGAACAATATGGCGGTGAGCGGCGTGAACTCGGCCGGCTTCAGCACCACCGTGCAGCCGGCAGCCAGAGCCGGCGCGATCTTCCAGGCGAGCATCAGCAGCGGGAAGTTCCACGGGATGACCTGGCCCACGACGCCGACCGGCTTGTGGTCGGGAAAATCCTTCTCGAGCGTCTGCGCCCAGCCGGCGTGATGGATGAAATGTCGGATCGCCAGCGGCACGTCGATGTCGCGGCTCTCGCGGATCGGCTTGCCATTGTCGATCGATTCCAGCACCGCGAACAGGCGCTGGTGGCGCTGCATGGCGCGGCCGACGGCATAGAGCACTTTCGCCCTGGCGTAGCCCGAGCTGGCGCTCCATTTCGGCAGCGCCCTGCCGGCCGCCGCGACCGCGGCATCGATTTCGGCGGCGCCGGCATCCGACACCTTGGCCAGCAGCTTGCCGGAGGACGGTTCGCTGGTCTCGAAAGTCTTGCCGCTGGCCGCGGCCTTCCAGGCGCCGTCGATGAACAGGGCCTTGGAGAAATCGCGCGAGGCGAGCCACGCATCGGCTTCGTTGCGGGCTTCCGGCGCCGGGCCGTATTCCATGGCGTGATAGCGTTCGAGGATGTTCATGGGGGCTCCGCAATTATCTTGGAGGGCACCCCTTCGCGCCCCCTCTGTCCTACCGGGCATCTCCACCTCAAGGGTGGAGATCGCCTCACGCCATCGCGTGGCGATGGTTCGCCGAATAGTGGCCGGTCAAATGATGTTCGAGCTGGCGTTCGATGTCGGTGAGCAGGCTGGATGCACCGAAGCGGAACAGCTCCGGCTCGAGCCAGGGCCGGCCGAGCTCTTCCTTCATCAGCACCAGCCAGTCGAGCGCGACCTTGGCTGTCGAGATGCCGCCGGCCGGCTTGAAGCCGATGAGAAAGCCGGTTTCCTCGAAATAGGCGCGGATGGCGCGTACCATGGCGAGGCCCACGGGAAGCGTGGCGTTGACGCTTTCCTTGCCGGTCGAGGTCTTGATGAAATCGGCGCCCGCCATCATCGCCACCATGGAGGCGAGCATCACATTGCGCAAAGTTGCGAGGTCGCCAGTGCCGAGGATGACCTTGAGATGGGCGTCGCCGCAGGCGGCGCGCATGGCGACGATCTCGTTGAACAGTTCGCGCCACTTGGCGCCGTAGACAAGGCCGCGCGGAATGACGACGTCGATCTCGTCGGCGCCGTCCTTGACCGACGCCTCGATCTCCTGCAGGCGGGTCGAAAGCGGCGCAAGCCCGTGCGGAAAGGCGGTGGAGACAGCGGCGACATGGACGCCGGTGCCGCGCAGCGCGTCGACCGCGGTGGCGACGAAGGGATGGTAGACGCAGACCGCCGCCGGACGGATGGTTTCGCCCGTAATGCCGAGGCCCTCGACGATGTCCTTGCGCAGCGGGTTGATCGCCTTGGCGCAGAGCCGCCGCACCCGCTCGTCGGTGTCGTTGGAATTCAGGGTGGTGAGGTCCATGCAGGCGATGGCGCGCAGCAGCCAGGCGGCCTGGTTGTCGGCCTTGATCGAGCGCCGCTTGGTGAGCGTGGCGGCGCGGCGCTCCAGCGCCGAGCGGTTGACGCTGCGCACCGACTCCAGGAAGCCGAGATCGAGCTTCATGCCGGGGTTGCGGGCAATGCCGTGCTCCGGGGGCATCGGCGTGTTGGCGGCGGCGCGCGCCGGTAGCGGCATCACCTTGGAAGCTCCAGCGCCTGCTTCGCGGATCGTGCTCATCTCCTGCCCTTTCACTCAGCGACTTGCGCCGAAGGATAGCCCGTGAAGCGATGCTTCACGAGTCTTTCAAAGGCTCATAGCGGAAAAAGGCAGCAAAAGCAGCCGATTTTGACCGCATGGTCAAAATGGAATGGCGTAATCTCAGCCGACGAAGGCGCGCTCGACGACGAAGCTTGCCGGATGGCTCAAGGAGCCTTCCTGGAAGCCGAGGCTTTCGGCAAGTTCCTTGACGTCCTTTAGCATGTGCATCGAACCGCAGATCATCACGCGGTCGGTCTCGGGGTCGAGCTTCTCGATGCCGAGATCCGAATAGAACTTGCCCGAGCCGATCAGCGCGGTGATGCGGCCCATGCGCGCCGATTCCTCGCGGGTCGTCGAATTGTAGAGCGTGACGCGGCCGGCGGTCAGTTCGCCGATCAACGGGTCGCTTTCAAGCGCCGCCACCAGTTCCTGACCGTAAGTGAGTTCGGCATTGTCGCGGCAGGTGTGGGTGAGGATGACGTGATCGAACTTCTCATAGGTGTCAGGATCGCGCAGCAGGCTGGCGAAGGGCGCGATGCCGGTTCCGGTCGAGATCATGAACAGGCGCTTGGCGGGCGTCAGCGCATCGAGCACCAGCGTACCGGTCGCCTTCTGACGCATAATCACGGTGTCGCCGACCTGGATCTTCTGCAGTTCGGAGGTGAGCGGACCATCCGGCACCTTGATCGAGAAAAATTCGAGCTCGTCGTCCCAGGCGGGGCTGGCGACGGAATAGGCGCGGAAGATCGGCTTCTCGGCATTGGGCAGGCCGATCATGACAAACTCGCCGGAGCGGAACCGCAGCGACTGCGGGCGGGTGATGCGGAAGGAGAACAACCGGTCGGTATAATGCTTCACCGACACCACGGTCTCGGCATAGACATTGGCCGGGATCGGGAACTGCAGCGGCTTGGCGCTGGCGGTATTCAATGCGGATGTCGTGTTCATCAAACCCAACTTTCCGGCCCAGACGCGAGGCCTTGGCGCCAAATTGCTCCCTGCGCGTCCGAACGCTCGGCTCCGACGCACTTCCGGCACACTGCCAACAGTAGGCCCTTGTGTTGGAAAGTTATTAGTATACAAACGATCTTGCGGTCAAGATCGAGGCGTAAAACGCCTTTCCAAACTGGGACATATCCGTAGTTTTAGCATTTCGGGTTTCGACAATGGATGAGAAATTTTCGGCGTCGGCGGGAAATGTTGTCGCAGGCATTGATGTCGGCGGGACCTTCACCGACCTCCTCCTCATCGACGGCAAGGCAGGCGGCAAGGTCCATATCGCCAAGACCCCGACGACGGTGGAAAATCAAGCCTTTGGCGTGGTCGCCGCGCTCGGCGCCACCGGCTTTCCAATCGACGGCATCGACCTCATCGTGCATGGCACGACGACCACGACCAACGCCGTGCTGGAGCGCCGACTGGCACGGACCGGCATGATCACGACGCGCGGCTTTCGCGACGTAATCGAGCTTGGCCGGCGCACGAGGCCGCAGGCCTATGGCATGACGGGAACCTTCGTGCCGGTCATTCCACGTGATCTGAGGCTCGAAGTGTCGGAGCGCGTCGAGGCTTCCGGCGCCGTGCGCATTCAACTCGACGAAGGCGAGATGCGCGATGCGGTGAAGAAGTTGCTCGCCGCCGGCTGCGAGTCGCTGGTGATCCATTTCCTGCATTCCTACGCCAACCCCGCGCATGAACGACGGGCGGCGGAGATCGCGGCGGAGCTTTGGCCCAACGGCCATATCACCACCGGTCACGCGCTGCTTTCGGAAGCGCGCGAGTTCGAGCGTGGCGTGACGGCGGCGGTCAACGCCTCGGTGCAGCCGATCCTCGAACGCTATGTCGAACGCCTGCGCAAGGAACTAGCGGCAAAGGGCTACGCCCGCGACTTCCTGATCATGAACGGCAATGGCGGCATGATCTCGGCCCGTTTCGTGACGCTGGAATCGGCCAAGACCGTGATGTCCGGCCCGGCTTCGGGCGTGATCGCCGCCGCCTATACCGGAAAGCGCGCCGGCTTCGGCAATCTCGTGACCTACGACATGGGCGGCACCTCGACCGATGTGGCGCTGATCCGCAATGCGGAGCCCGCCGTGTCCAACGAGATCGAGATCGAATATGCGATGCCGATCCATGTGCCGATGGTGGCGGTGCATACCGTCGGCGCCGGCGGCGGCTCGATCGCGCGTGTCGACGCGGCCGGGCTGATCCAGATCGGCCCGGAGAGCGCCGGCGCCAATCCCGGCCCGATCTGCTACGGGCGCGGCGGCACGGAGCCGACCATCACCGACGCCAACCTTGTGCTCGGCCGGCTGGCCCCGAAGAAATTGCTGGCGGTCGACAATCCGGTCACCGTCGAGCGAGTCACCGGCATTTTCGAGGAAAAGATCGGCAAGCGCGCCGGCCTTTCCGGTGTCGAGGCGGCCGGCGCGGTGCTGCGGCTCGGCAACATGAAGATGGCCGGCGCCATCCGCATGGTATCCGTCTCGCGCGGCCATGATCCGCGCGATTTCGCGCTGTTCGCCTTTGGCGGCGCCGGACCGCTGCACGCAACGGCGCTTGCCCGCGAACTTGGCCTGCCCCGCGTTCTGGTGCCGGCGCGGCCGGGCATCACCAACGCGCTCGGCTGCGTCGTCGCTGACCTCCGCCACGACTTCGTCAACACGATCAACCAACCGGTCAAGTTGCTCGACGAGGCTTCGCTTCAAGAGGTATTGGAACGGCACCGTACCGAAGGCGAAGCACTGATCGCCAAGGAAGCGGTGAAGCCCGACGCGATCCGTGTGACGCACTCAGCCGACATGCAATTCGTTGGCCAGACGCACATCATCAACGTGCCGCTGCCGTCGTCCTCGGTTTCACGAGAAACGCTGCAGCTTCTGTTCGAAAAGGCCTATTTCGCCCGCTTCAAGGTCGAGTTGCCGGAAATCCGCGCCAACCTCGTCAACCTGAACACGTCGGTCACCGGCGTGCGGCCCCAAATCGACCTGTCGCGGCTGATCGATCCTGCGGGGCGCGCGGGGACGCTTGACGAAGCGCGGCGCGAAGTCCGGCCGGTCTGGTATCACGGCACCTGGCATGACACGCCAGTCTATGCCCGGGAAAAGCTGCCTCTCGATGCCATGATCGAAGGACCGGCGATCCTGGAACAGATGGACGCCACCACGGTGCTCGAACCCGGCGACCGGGCGCGCTCGGACGCGGACGGCAACATCATTATCGACATCGGCGAGGCTAAGGGATGAGCACGCTCGACACGATCACGCTTTCGGTTCTGCAGGCCGCCCTGCAGCAGGTCTGCGACGAGATGGACCTGACCTTCTCGCGCGCCGCCTTCTCCCCGGTCATCGCCGAGGCCAACGACCGTTCAGACGGCATCTATTCGGCGGTAGATGGCTCGCTGATCGCGCAAGGCAGCCAGGGCCTGCCGGTGTTCGTCGGCGTCATGCAGTACTCGACGAGGACGGTCATCGAGATGATCGCCGACGGCCGTTGCCTGACGCCCGAACCCGGCGATATCTACATCGTCAACGATCCTTATCTCGGCGGCACGCATCTGATGGATGTGCGCTTCGTCATGCCGGTCTATCGCGGCGGCAAGATCTTTTGCTGGCTGTCCAACACCGGTCACTGGCCGGATATCGGTGGCTCGGTGCCGGGTGGGTTTTCGGCCTCGGCCACCGCGGTCGAGCAAGAGGGCCTGCGGCTGCCGCCGGTAAAACTGTTCAAGAAGGGCGTGCTCGATCCCGAGATCTACGCCATCATCTGCTCGAACATCCGCGTCGCCGACCAACGTATCGGCGACATTCGCGCACAGGCCGCGGCGCTGCTGATCGGCCAGGACAGGCTCAATGAAATCCTTGATCGTTACGGAGACGAAACCGTCGTCGAGGCGATCGCCGAGCTGCGCCGCCGCGCCGCCGAGCAGATGCGCGCCTCGATCGCCGTCATCCCCGACGGCGTCTACCGCTCGCAGGCCTTCGTCGATTCCGACGGCGTGGTGAACGAGCCGCTGACCATCAATCTCGCCGTCGAGAAGCAGGGCGACACGCTCACCTTCGATTTCGCCGGCTCCTCGAAACCCTGCGCGGGCCCAATGAACAGCGTGCTGGCGACGACCTTGTCGTCGGTCTATCTCGCCATGCGCCATATCTTCCCGGAAGTGCCGATCAGCGCCGGCGCCTTCGAGCCGCTGAACGTCAGGCGGCCGGAAGGCACGTTCCTCGACGCGAAATATCCGCGGCCCGTGTCGGGCTGCGCGGCGGAGGTTTCACAGCGCATCGCCGAGGCTGTGTTCGCCGCGATGGTGCAGGCATTGCCGGAAAAGGTGACGGCGGCCCCCGCCGGCTCCAGTGGCAATTTCGCGCTTGGCGGCAACGATCCGGCGCGTGGCCGCGACTATGTGATGTACCAGATCTCCGGCGGCGGCTATGGCGGCAATGCCGGCCATGACGGTTTGAGCAATGGCTGCTCGACCATCGGCATCTCGAAGTCGCCGCCGGTCGAGATCATGGAGCAGGCCTTCCCGGTGCTCTACCGGCATTACGCGCTGCGCGAAGGCTCCGGCGGCGCGGGCAAGCATCGCGGCGGCTTCGGGCTCGCCTATGAGGTCGAGATCCTGCGCGGCGAAGCGCGTGCGTCCTTCGTCATGGATCATGGCCGTTTTGGCCCGCAAGGCGCGCTCGGCGGCAGCGACGGCGCGCCGAACAGCGTGACCGTGTTCCGGGCCGGCGAAGCGCATGTGCCGCCGCATCTCTCGAAAGAGCAGGACATCGCGCTCAAGGCCGGCGACCGCGTTCGCGTCGGCACGCCTGGCGGCGGCGGCTATGGCGATCCGCGCGAGCGAGATCCGAAGCAAATCGCCGAAGATATTAGACTTGGCTACTATACAGCCGAGCAAATCAGGGAAATGTTTGGCGTCGTTGCTTACCCGGAGGGATAGCAGGATTTCTACATTTTTCCTATAATGCATAGATTCGCCGTTTATTGCCAAGATACTTAATTCCTATGTAATCGGATAACGATATATTAAGCCCTCGAATATAGCGATTGGCCGCAACGCGGGTTGGGGACATACGTTCATGGGCACGCTTGACAGCTTGCTTGGGGGCACGGGCTTGCCGGGCATGCCGCGATCGCACGCCGGCGAGCAGGCCGATATCGCGCGAACTTCAAGTATCTCTTATAAATTGCTTATCCTCTGCCTGCTTTATATTGCCGTGGCGGCTTTGTGCTGGCCGGCGCAATATTATCATATGGCGCAGCGCTATTTGTCCCTGTTCACGATGTGGGGCTCACTCTCCGTCTTCGTCGTCATGATTCCAGCAGCAGTGATCATTTCTCCAAGATCACCGGTCGGGTATCTCGCGTCTTCGCTGAGATGGAACTGGCGGCGGGCATTGACTGTGCTGGTGGTCTTTGTCTTGTCGCTCGCCGCCTTCACAACCTACAAGGTAAATATCCCGGACATCATGCCTTTCTACAGCGACAAGGCGTTGGCCGACATAGGTGAGCTTCTGCACGGTCAGGCGCCATGGCGAATTGCTCATTCATTCGATTCCGATACCCTGGCGATGCTTGTGGCGCTAGCCTATTCCAAGTTCTGGTTTATCGAATGGTACGGCATGGTGCTCTTTGCAGCACTGTGCGCCAATCGACTACTGCATCTTCGCTATCTCACGGCGCTTGCGCTCGTCACCATGGTGGTCGGAACGCTCATGGCGACGGCCTTCTCATCCGTCGGCCCGATCTTCTATGACGAATTTGTAGGCGGCGAGCGTTATGCGGAACTTCTGCAAGTGCTGAAGCAGCATCCATACAACGCGCATGTGCTGCAGTATTCCGATTACCTGCTGGCAAGTCACAGGGCCGACAAGCCGGCGCTTGGCTCCGGGATCTCGGCCATGCCCAGCATGCATGTGGCGATCGCTACCGTGAACGCCTTCTACCTCGGGCGCCTCAGCCGTTGGCTCGGGCTCGTAGGCTGGGCATTCGCCATCTTCATCCTGTTTGGATCCATCTACACGGGATGGCACTATGCTGTTGACGGCTACATTGCGATGCTGGTCGTCGCCGTGATCTGGCGATGCACCGCAGGCATTCTGGTCGGCGAGGCCGAAGCTTCCCGTTCGCCGACGAGCGCATTACAGCCTTCGGCCGCGACATGACCCGACAACTGCGCTAGGCGCAGGGGCGCTGAGCGTTTCCCGCCATGAATTTCTCTACGCCAGCTTGGCCAGCAGCCGCAGGAAGGTCGCGGTCTCCTTGGCCGTCAGCGGCGCCAGCGTTTCCTCGGTGATCGCGCGGGCTAGCGGGATCAGACGCTCGATCGCCTCGCGGCCTTGCGGCGTCAGATTGACCAGCAGCCGTCTTTTGTCGACCTCGTGCTTGGATACCTCTACCAGGCCACGCGCCTTCAGCCGGTCGATGACGCCCTTGACGGTGGCCGCGTCCATCGCGATCAGCGTGCCGAGCTGGTTCTGCGAGGTTTCGCCGATGTCATGGAGCTTCGCCAGAGCGGCGAATTGCGGCGGCGTCAAGTCGCCGATATGCGAAGCGAAGATCGCGACATGGCGCTGGTGCGCTTTGCGCAGGATGAAGCCGACCTGGTCCTGCAGATGGTAGTTCTCGTCGCCCTCATCGGCTTCGACCAGCCGCAGCAGGTTGTCCTCGCCGCTCATCTCAGGCCATCCCATGCCTTGATGTCCGCAGCCGCCAGGCCGCCCATGCGGTTGTGAACGCGCGGGCCGCAGGTCATGGCGAGAACGAACAGTATCTCGTCGGGACGGGGGCCGTCGCTGATACCCACTTCCATGGCATCGAAATGGCTGCGCACATAGGCGGCGTTGATGTGGCCGAGCGGCACATCGAGCTTCGAGCCGAAGGCGCCGACCTTCTTGGCGGACGGCACGATGGCCTTGGCGTCACCGAGACGCTCGCGCATGGCGTAGCCGCCCGGCACGTGCCAGAGCGCGCCGTGCTCCAGCTCGCCCGCCGCGCCGACGATGGCGCCCTTGCCGTAACCATCGATCTTCTTCACGTCGCCGCCGAGCGCCGCGATCAGCCTGTCGGAGAGCAGCAGACCCAGCGGCTTCAGATCCTCCATCGCGCCCTGCAGCTCCTGGACATAGCGGCCGGCGAAGGGGTTTTTCACCACAGCCATGGCTGCGGCACGCAAGCGCGGCTCTTTGGCCACGGGGCCGCCGTCGTGAAAAATCTCCTCGGTAAGGACCGCGACCTTGCGGATCGGAAAGTCAGGCATGAGCAGTTTCCTTCGCTTTATGTTTGTTGGGCGCGGCGAGCGCCACCGAACCACTGATGCGGGCCTCCCCCGCCAGAAACAGCGCCGATGCGGCGACCAGGCCGCGCCGGCGAAAATCTTCGGCGACGGCAAGGCCGTTGTCCAGCGCCCGCGCAATTTCGGCTGCGTCAAGCGCGCCGACACTTTGCGTCACCAGCATCTCTCCCAGATCGCTGTCGGGCGCCAGCTCGCGCGCAGCGGCGCGGGCGATGGCGGGATGTCCAGGCAGATCGACCGCATTGGCAATCAGCGTCGCCGCCGCGTCCGCCTCCGCGCCGGTGCGCGCCAGAACCGTGACCGCATCGGCGATCCCCAGCGAAAACGAGCGTCCGCGCCAGCCGCTGGTGGCAACGCCGCGCACGCCATCCTCGGCGCGAATGGTGACGCGATCGGCCATGCCATTGCCCGTGCCGGCAATCGCAACCGTCATCGACTGGCCTCTGCCAAGATGGAGAGCGCAATCGCCGCCATTGTTGACATAGGCGCGGTCGAGCCGGCGGCCAGCGAGCAACGCCCCAAGAATCTCGTCGGCTACCGAACCGGCAACGGCAGCCATCGGCGTTATGAAGCATTCCGCCAACGATGCGACGGCTGCTTCCATGCGGCGCGCGGTCGGGCCGGCAAAACTGCGCGGCGCCAGGAAGAATGCGGGAAGCCGCAGTTCGGGCAGTTCCTCGACCACCTCGATCAGGATCGTCTGAAAGCGCGCGACGGCCTGTTCGTACGCGGCGCGGCGTTCAACTTCATCGCCAAAGGCCTCGACGATCAGGTCGATCGGCCCGTGGTTGAGATGGAGCCGCCTGCCATCGGCAAGCCAATGCGCCTGTGGGCCGTTCATCAGCCGGCGCCGTTCGCTGCTGAACGCCGCAGTTGCGCCAGCGGCGGCCAGGGATTGCCGGCCGGCGCGCCGGTGCTGCTGCGTGGGTTGAGATACTCGCCGCCCTTGGCGAGGATGTCCTCGACGCTGCGGATCTCGTTCTCGTAGCCACCGAGCCGGACATAGTCGTCGCGGCGCATGGTGAACTCGATCGGTGCCACCAGCGCCGGCGTCGGCACATAGCCGAAGGCGCCCTCCGGCACGCGTGTGACGTCGACCATCAGCGTGATGCCGCCGCCCGGCCATACATAGACCGGCGCGCCGCCGACGGTCACGTAGGTCCTCAGGCCCTGCACCGAGCGGGTGAGGTTGACCGGGTTTTCGGTGACGCCGGCACGCAGCGAACCGCCGGCGCCGCCGACAAAAAGAACCGTGCAAAGCGCCGGCTCGCAATTGTCCTCGATCAGCCCGACGGATTTCTGCAGCCTTTCGGGGAAAGGCTTCTCGACCGGCTTCAGCTCGTCGTCGAGTTCGTAATAGGCGAATTGCTCGCCGGTGGTCGACACCATCATGAGCGACAGGCCGGGGCGCGCGCCCTTCCTGGCGTTCCAGTCGCCGAGGATCGAGAGCGGATCGGAGATCGTCGTGCCGCCCCAGCCAAGGCCGGGTTCCGACACCTTGAAGTAGCGGCCAGGCGTGGAACGACGACCGATGATCTTAATGCCCGTATCCTCCCAGCCAAGGACCTTGCCGGCCTGATGCTCGGAGACGACGCCGGTGATGTGATCGTCCACCACCACAACCTCGTCGACCAGGCCGCGCCACTGGGTCGCGAACATGCCGATGGTGGCCGAGCCGCAGCCGACGCGCATGCGGTGCTCGACCTTGCCGTCGATGACCGGCGCCTTGCCTGCCTCGACGACGACCGTCGCGCCGCCATCGATGGTGAGCTCGACTGGCTTCCTGTTGCAGAGCTTGAGCAGCGCGTCGCAGGTGGCACGCCCCTCGGCTTTCGAGCCGCCGGTCAGGTGATGGACGCCGCCGAGCGACAGCATCTGCGAGCCGTATTCGCCGGTCGTCACGTGGCCGATGGCCTCGCCTTCGGCACGCACGACAGCCGTCTCGTCGCCGATATGGCGGTCGGTGTCGATCTTCACCTTGACCCCACAGTAGGAGAAGATGCCCTCGGTGACGACCGTGACGAGATCGACGCCCTCGACCTCCTGGCTGACGATGAAGGGCGCCGGCTTATAATCCGGATAGGTAGTGCCGGCGCCGATCGCAGTGACGAAGCGTCGGCCGGTGTTGACCAGCTCGCCATTCCAGGCTTCGCCCTCGGCGACGAAAGGCACGACCGCGCCGCCGGTCTCGGCCGCGTGGTCGAGGATGGTCAGCGGGTCCATGCGCACGATGCGGCCGCCGACATTGCCGTAGCGGTCGCAGGCGCCGGTGCGGCCGTCGGCGATATAGCACATGACCGGGCAGGCATCGCAGCGGATCTTTTCCGCCACCTGTTTCTCGCCGGGATCGTGGGTTTCGAAACGTTCGGCAAGCTCGCTCATTGGCGCGCCTCCTTCTCGCGGATCGCCGCCAGGATGCGGCTCGGCGTCGCCGGCACCTTGGTGACAAGGACGCCGGTGGCATGGCGGATGGCGTTGAGGATCGCCGGCGCGGTCGGGATCAGCACATGCTCGCCCAGACCCTTGGCGCCGAAGGGTCCTTCCGGATCCGGGACCTCGACCAGAATATGCTCGATCGGCGGCACGTCGCCGATGGTCGGGATAAGGTAATCGTGCAGGTTCTCGGTGCGGCCGGGGATGTATTCCTCCATCAGCGCCATGCCGATGCCCTGCGCGATGCCGCCCTCGATCTGGCCTTCGACCAGCACCGGGTTGATCGCCTTGCCAACATCATGCGCCGCGGTGATCTTGATCAGCTTCACGGTGCCCAGCTTGAGGTCGACCTCGAGCTCGGCGATCTGCGCGCCATAACCATAGACGGCATAAGGCTTGCCCTGGCCCTTCGCGTCGAGCGGCAGCGTCGGCGGGTCGTAAGTTTCTTCCGCGACGAACACCAGGCCGTCGGCATCGGCCTTGAGCGCTGCGAGATCGATGCGCCGCGCCGCGTCGCCTTCGCGGATGGAAATGCTATCGCCTTCGAGCGCGATCGTCGCCTGACCGGAGACATTGGCGAAGCGCAGGATTTTCTCGCGCAGCGCGCGGCCTGCCTTCTCCGCCGCCTTGCCGGTGACGAAAGTCTGGCGCGAGGCGGATGTCTTGCCGGCGTCGGGCGTGATGGCGGTGTCGGCGCTCTTCAGCTTGAACTTGTCCAGCGGCAGGCCGAGGGCGTCGGCGCAGATCTGGGTGATGACGGTGTTGGAACCCTGGCCGATATCGACCGCGCCCTGATGCAGCACGACATCACCCGAGGGCGAGATGCCGACCTTGATGGTCGAGGGATTGGGCAGCGAAGTGTTGCCGCAGCCATACCAGCAGGAGGCGACACCGACGCCGCGCTTGCTTGCGGTATTGGCGGCGTTGAACGCGTCTGCCTCGGCAAGCGCGCGTTCCCAATGCGGGCCGAGCAATTCCAGGCATTCACCGATGCCGACACCCAACTCCAGACGCTGGCCGGTCACCGTTTCGCAGCCATTGCGAAGACAGTTCTTCAACCGGAATTCCAGCCGATCCATGCCGAGCTTGCCGGCGAGCTCGTCATAGAGCGTCTCCTGCATGATTGTGGCCTGCGGCACGCCGAAGCCGCGGAAGGCGCCGGCGATCGGGCCGTTGGTGTGGATGGCGTAGCCGATTGCCCGGTAGTTCGGCGTAAGATAGGGGCCGGAAGCGTGCACCGGCACGCGGTTGGCCACTGTCGGTCCCCAGCTTGCATAGGCGCCGGTGTTGAAATCCCCCTCGAACACCATGCCGGCGATGCGGCCGTCCGCATCAGTGCCGATGGTCGCCTTCATCTCGGCCGGATGGCGCTTGGTGGTCGACATCATCGATTCATTGCGCGTGTAGGCGAGGGCCGCCGGCCGTCCCGTCTTCATCGCCACCAGGCCGATGAGCGGCTGCAGCGAGACATCGAGCTTGGACCCGAAGCCGCCACCGGTGGCGGTCGGCACAATGCGGACCCTCTCGACCGGCAGTCCAAGCACCTTGGCCGTGTCGTCGCGGTCCATGTAGGGCGCCTGGGTGCAGGCGACGACGACCAGCGTGTCGCCGTCCATGTAAGCGTAGCCGGCTTCCGGCTCGATATAGGCGTGCTCGACGAAGGAAGTCTCGATGGCGCCCGCGGCGATGACGGCGGCGCCGGCAAGCGCGCCATCGGGATCGCCGCGCTCGACAAAGCCCGACGTGAGCAGGTTTGCCGGGCGATGCCCGTGGATCAGCGGGGCGCCGTCTGCCTTCGCCTCGCCGGGCCGCAGCATATGTGGCAGCTCGGTCCAAGTGACCGGAAAGTCGACGAGGTCGAGATCGAGGATCGCCTCGCGCTCGCCCGCCACCAGCGCCACCGCTTCGCCGCGCAGGCGCGCGAAACCTTCGGCGAGCGCCGGTTGGTCGGCAAAGGGGCCAATGACGCCAAAACAGTTCTTGCCGGGAATATCGGCGGCGGTGAACACGCCGGCGATGCCGGGATGCGCTTTCGCCCAGGCATCGAGATCGCCGAAGCTGAAGCGGGCATGATAGTGCGGCGAGCGGATCACCAGCACCGACAGCGCATCGGCAGGAAAGGAATCGCCGCCGAACTTCTCGTCGCCGTTGACTTTCGGCACGCCGTCGAGGCGGATCGGCGAGGCGCCGACGGCGTAGCCTACCTCCGGCAGGCGAAGGTCGATGCCGTTCATATGTCGCGAAGCCTGCATCACCGCCGCCACGATTTTCCTGTAGCCGGTGCAGCGGCAGAGAACGCCACCCAGTGCGTCCTGAGTCTCGGCCTCGCTCGGCGTGGGGTTGCGCTGCAAAAGCGCGGTGGCCGCAACCAGCAGGCCGGGCGTGCAGATGCCGCATTGCGCGGCGCCATGTTCGAGGAACGAGGCCTGCAGCGCGGACAGCCGGCCATTGGCAAGGCCTTCAACCGTGGTGACGGAAGCGCCCGCCACGGAGGCCGCCGGCATCAGGCAGGCGCAGACCGGATTGCCATCGACGAGTACCGTGCAGGCGCCGCAATCGCCGGCATCGCAGCCCACCTTGGTGCCGGTCAGCCGCAACTCGTCGCGCAAGACCTGCGACAGGCGCCGCACCGGCGGCACAGAGACGCGGACGGGGGCGCCATTGACCTCGAAGGCGATGTGGGCGCGTTCCATGCTCGATTGGGCCATGCCGGATTGAGCCATACCGGATCGGGTCATGCCCGACTGCACAATGCTCATGCCGCCACCTTGCCTTCACCGGGGTCGATTGCAGTGCGCACCGCGCGCACAACGATCTCGCGGGCCGCGTCCTGCCGGTACTCGGCGCTGCCGCGCACGTCGGCGATCGGCGACAGTTCGTCGAACGGCGCGGAAAGCACCGCTTCGGCGAGCGCCTCATTGATCGGCCGCCCGCGCAAAGCCGCCTCGACGCCGGCGAGGCGGCGGGCGACCGCCGAGCAGGAGCCGACCGCGATCGCGACATCGGCGACGACGCCATTCTCGACCACGAGCCGCGCCGCGGCCATGGCGATCGAGATCACGAGGTAGCGCCGGGCGCCGAGCTTGACGAAGGCCGAAGCGCCGGCGGCTGAACGCTTCATAACGCGGATGGCGGTGACCATCTCGCCCGGCTGCAACGCCGTGCGACGATTGCCAAGGATGAACGCGCCGAGCGGCAGATGGCGGACGGCTTTGGCCGAGCGCAGTTCGACATCGGCGTCGAGCGTCAGCAACGCCGGCACGCCATCGGCCGCAGGCGAAGCATTGCAGAGATTGCCGGCAACGGAAGCGACATTCTGGATCTGGACCGAGCCGACCTCGCGGGCGGCCGATTTCAACGCGTCGAACGCCGCCGGCAAGGGGTGCCGCGCGATGTCGGTCCAGGTCGCGCGGGCGCCGATCCGCCAATGATCGACCGTCTCGGCGACGCCGCGTAGTTCGGCGAGGCCGTTGATGTCGAGGATGTTTTCGCGGAAGGGTTTGGCGCCCTGCGCCGGATAGAAGTCCGTGCCGCCGGCCAGAATGCGCCAGCGATCCTCGCCAAGCACAGCGAGCGCCTCGTCGAGGGTGGTGGGTTTCGCGTAACGGATCACGCTTTGCCTTCCAGACAATTGTACCTTCCCGAAAGGGGCCTTCCCCTGGCCTCCCAAGTGCCTAATTCGGGTCTCTCCGCCGGTGCGCGGATCGGTCAAATTCATTCGTATGCAAATGATATCAGGCCGGTCGGAATTGTCAAAGCCGGAGTTTGCGCCGCCAAGACCTGAACGCGATTGTTATGAAGCCGGAGGTTGACGCCGCCGGCCATCTGGTCAAGGTTCCGTGTCCGGCCGCGTCAGCGGCATTTGGACTGGAGCCCCAAGCCAGACGAGAGGGCCGAAACGAGAGGGAGCCGCATGGCCGAAGAAGCGCTCATCGTCATCGACCTGCAGAACGATTTTTGCCCTGGCGGGGCGCTGGCGGTTGCCGGCGGCGACGAGATCGTGCCCTTGGTCAACGACCTGATCCGGCGCAGCGAGCATGTGATCCTGACGCAGGACTGGCACCCAGCCGGACATTCGAGCTTCGCCTCCAGCCATCCCGGCAAGCAGGCCTTCGAGACGATCGAGATGCCCTACGGGCCGCAGACGCTGTGGCCCGACCATTGCATCCAGGGCAGCCTAGGCTCCGATTTCCATTCCGGGCTCGCCTGGACCAAGGCCGAGCTGGTGATCCGCAAGGGCTTCCGGGCGGCCATCGACAGCTATTCGGCCTTCTTCGAGAACGACCATAAGACGCCGACCGGCCTTGGCGGCTACCTCAAGGAACGCGGCATCGACACGATCACCCTGGTTGGGCTCGCCACCGATTTCTGCGTCGCGTTCTCGGCGCTCGACGCTGTGAAGCAGGGTTTCAAGACGACGGTGCGGCTCGATGCCTGCCGCGGCATCGACCTCAACGGCTCGGTCGAGGCGATGCTGAAGCGCATGCATGAAGCCGGCGTGGCGCTCGAAGATCATCTGGCGGACTGACCGGACTGTGGGGGATCTGGGGGGCTTCCCAAGACCGATCGGCAGATTGGCTACGGGCTTGATTGCCGCAGCCTTGATTGCATTTGCGCAGCCGGCTTCCGCCGCCGAAGTCCACGAGCTGCCCGGCGCCGCCATGTCGCTGTGGTGGGCACTTCCCTTTGCCGGCCTGCTCTTGTCGATCGCGACCGGACCGCTGCTCTTCCCGCATGCGTGGGAGCACCATTACGGCAAGATCGCCGCCGGCTGGGCGGCGCTGGTGGTCGTGCCGCTCGCGGCCGTCTTCGGGCTTGCCACGGCAGGCGAAGCGGTGCTGCACACGCTGCTCACCGAATACATGTCCTTCATCATCCTGTTGTTCGCGCTCTACACGATCTCGGGCGGCATCCTGCTTGCCGGCAACATCCACGGCACGCCGCTCACCAATACCGGCCTGCTGCTCGCCGGCGCGATGCTTGCCTCGGTCATCGGCACGACCGGCGCCTCGATGATCCTGATCCGGCCGATCCTGCGCGCCAACGACAACCGGCCATTCAATGCGCATGTGGTGATCTTCTTCATCTTCCTGGTCTCCAACATCGGCGGCTCGCTGACGCCGCTTGGCGACCCGCCCTTGTTCGTCGGCTTCCTGCGCGGCGTCGACTTCTTCTGGACGACCGCGAACCTGTGGCGCGAGACGCTGTTCACCGGCGGGCTGGTTCTCATCGTATTCCTAACGCTCGATATGGTGCTGCACCACCGCGAGGGCGGCATGCCGAAGATCAAGGATCCGACGCCGGATTCGACGGTGCGCCTGCGCGGCCTCGCCAACCTGCCGCTGCTGGCCGGCGTGATCGGCGCCATCCTGCTTTCGGCGAGCTGGAAGCCTGGGGTGAGCATCTCCGTGCTCGGCGTCGGCCTCGAGTTGCAGAACCTGTTGCGCGACGCCATCATCCTGGCGCTTGCCTTCCTGTCGCTCGGCGTGTCGTACAAGAGCCATCGGCAGGCAAACGGCTTCACCTGGGGCCCGATCGCCGAGGTGGCGAAATTGTTTGCCGGCATCTTCGTCTGCATCGTGCCGGTCATCGCCATACTGCGAGCCGGCCATGACGGCGCGCTGGCACCGCTGGTATCGCTCGTCACCACCGCTGACGGCCAGCCGAACAACCTCGCCTATTTCTGGCTGACCGGAGCGCTGTCATCCTTCCTCGACAATGCGCCGACCTATCTGGTTTTTTTCGAGCTTGCCGGTGGCGACGCGAAGCACTTGATGACGGAGGCAGCCTCGACGCTCGCCGCGATCTCGGCCGGCGCGGTGTTCATGGGCGCCAACACTTATATCGGCAACGCGCCCAACTTCATGGTCTTCGCCATCGCGAGGCATCGCGGCTTCAAGATGCCGGGCTTCTTCGGCTACATGATGTGGTCCGGCCTGGTGCTGATCCCGACGTTTCTGATCGCGGGATTTCTGTTTTTCTAGCCGACACCGACATAACGCCTTACCGCCGACGGATCGGCGCGCAACGCTTCGACATCGACCGTCTCGCGGTTGCGGCCGTTCTCGATGAAGCAAACGCGATCCGCAACCGACAGCACGGCATCGACGCGCTGCTCGACCAGGATGGTCGAGACGCCGAGCTCACGCAGCCTGGCCACCGTCTCGCGGATCTTGGCGATCATCGACGGCATCAGCCCCTCGGTGGGCTCGTCGAGCAACAGGACAAGGGGCTCCAGGCACAGCGCGCGGGCCATGGCCAGCATCTGCTGCTCGCCACCGGACAATGTGCCGGAGCGTTGCTTCAACCGCTCGCGCAAGAGCGGGAAGAGGTTCAGCACACTTTCCCGCACGGCCTTGCCCTTGCCACGCGCCATCAAGCCGATCTCGATGTTTTCCGCCACCGTCATGTCGGCGAAAAGCCGCCTGCCCTGCGGAACATAGGCGACACCGGCCTTCGGCACGTCATGCGCGGCGAGCCCGGTGAGTTCCGCGCCGTTCAGCCTTATCGAGCCGGCGGCGGCCGGAACCAGCCCCATGATCGCCTTCAGCGTCGTCGTCTTGCCGGCGCCGTTGCGGCCGAACAGGCACAGCACCTCGCCCTTGTTCAAGGCCAGGTCCAGGCCGTGAAGCACCTGTACCTCGCCATAGAAGCAATCGAGCCCGGCAATCGTAAGCAGCCCCGCCTCAGCCATGGGTCGCTCCGAGATAAGCATCCTGCACTTGCGTGTCGGCGCGGATCTCACCCGGCGTGCCTTCCGCGAGGATCCTTCCCGAATTGAAGACGGTGATACGCTTGGCAAGCTGCATGACGACCGGCATGTTGTGCTCGATCAGAAGCACCGTCGCGTCCCTGGCGATCCCGCGCACCAGCGTGATGAAATTGTCGATCTCGCTGTCGGCCAGGCCTTGCGTCGGTTCGTCGAGGATGAGCAGGCGCGGCTTCAGCGCCAGGCCCATCGCCACTTCCAGCAGACGCTGATGGCCGTAGGAAAGATGCGCGGCCAGCGTGCCGGCGCGGTCGGCAAGTCCGGTGCGCTCCAGCGCCGCCATGACGCCGGTCCTGACCTGCCCCTTCGTGCGGCCGTCCGTCAGCGTGCGCTGCACCGGCAGCGCGACATTGTCGAAAGCCGTGAGATTGGCGAAGACGCTGGTGATCTGAAAGGTGTAGGCAACGCCACGGCGAACCCTCTTGTAGGCCGGCATGGCGGTGATGTCGGCGCCGTCGAAGACGATTGTGCCTGATGACGGCCGGATGCGGCCCGATAGCAGGCTGACGAAGGTGGTCTTGCCGGCGCCGTTGGGGCCGATGATGGCGCGGATCTCGCCCGGCATCAGCGCGAAGTCGACCCCGTCGACGGCGCGCAGGCCGCCGAACTGCCGCGACAGGCCCTTGGTGGTGAGCAGCGGCTTCATGGCAGCCACCCCAGCCAGCGCTGGCGGATTGAACCCAAAACGCCCTTCGGGAAGAACAGCACCAGCAGGATGAGCGCCACGCCGACGATCAGCAGATAGGCGGAGGTGAAGCCGCTGGTGATGTCGGTGACATAATACATGAACAGCGTGCCGACGAGCGGCCCGAGCGTGGTGGCCGCGCCGCCGAGCAATACCCAGAGCAGAGGCAGGATCGAGTACTGCACCGAGGCGAAGCTGGAGCCGACATAGCCGAACAGCAGCGCGTAGGCGGCGCCCGAGGCCGCGCAGACGGCGCCGGAGGCGACGACCGCGGCGAGCTTCTTGGCGCCGGTGTCGTAGCCCAACATTTTCGTGCGCTCTTCATTCTCGCGGATGGCGACCAGCACGCGGCCGAAGCGGGAGCGGACAAGGGCAAGCGTGATCAGCAGAACCACCGCGAACAGCGCCAGCGCGCTCATGTAGCGCACGGTCGGGTCGGTCAGGTCGAACAAGGCGCCGCCGACCGTGACAACCCGCGACGCCTGCTGGATGACCAGGCCCTGGTCGCCGCCGGTCGAGGCCGCGAAATAGAGGATGAGCAGGTAGAAGACCTGCGCGAACATCATGGTGACGATCATGAAGGCCACGCCGGACGTGCGCAACGCCAGCAGGCCGATGACCAGAGCGAGCATCGCGCCGCAGACGACGCCTGCGACGAAGGCTTCCGGCACGCCCCAGCCGAGATGATAGACGGTCAAGCCCGCGCCATAGAGGCCGGCCGAGAAGAACATGGCGTGGCCGAGGCTGAGCAGGCCGACATAGCCGAAGAGCAGATTGTAGCCCATGGCGAAGACCGCCAGCGTCATGATGCGGGCAAACAAGCCCTGGTGGTAATCCGGCAGCGCGAAGTTCAGCACGAACAGAAGCGCGACGACCAGGATGTGCAAGGCATAGGCCTTTGCCGGCGAAACATCCGTCATCGCGGCGTGGTCCCGAACAGGCCCTGCGGCCGGAACACCAGCACCATTGCGACCGCCAGCGTGGCGATGATCTTGGCGAGCGTCGGCGAGAAGAACATCGAGACGATCCCGTCGGAGAGGCCGATCAGCACGGCCGCGACCACGGTGCCGCGGAGCGATCCCAGACCGCCTATGATGACGACGATGAAGGACAAGAGCAGCGGGTCCTGCCCCATCAGGTAATGCGCCTGGCTGATCGGCACGATCAGCACAGCGGCGATCGCCGCCAGCATGGCGCCGATGGCGAAAACGCCGGCATAGACGCGCTCGACCGGGATGCCGAAGGCCTGCGCCGTCTCGCGATCATACTGGGTGGCGCGCATGATCAGGCCGATCCTGGTGCGGGTCAGCACAAGCCACGTGATCACGAGCAGGATGGCGGAAGCGGCAACCACCGACAGCTTGTAGCCGGAATAGCCGAACCACGGCAGAAGTATGCGATAGCTGAAAGGCGGCTCGACGGGACGCGCCTCCGGCCCGTAGAAGGTGAGCGCCAGTTGCTGGATGATGTAGAGCATGCCGATGGTGGCGACGATGGTGCTTTCGGGATTGTAGTTCAGGCGGCGCAGCACCAGCCATTCGGCAAGAAACGCGATCAGGCCGACAAGCAAGGGCGCGATCACCAGCGCGGCCGCGAAGCCGATGGCCGGGTGGCCGGAAATCGCCGTCGAGATCGCCCAGGCAAGTACCGCGCCCAGCATGAAGAACTCGCCATGGGCGACGTTGACGATGCGCATGACGCCGAACACCAGCGACAGTCCAAGCGCCGTCAGCGCCAGCACGGCGGAGGTGACAAGGCCTTCTAGGGCGGCGAGGAGAAGGTGGGGTCCGAAGTGCATGGGCTATTTGCCAGCGGATGCGCGATGCACCCCCCTCTGCAGGACAGAGAGGGGTGGCCTGGTACTCACGCTTGCGAGGATGATCCTACAGCGCCTGCGTCGTGTAATCCCCTTCCGGCTCGTAGAGACCGTCCTCGATCTTGGTCTTGTGCACGACCTTGAGCTTGCCGCCTTCGACTTTGGAGATGTTCTGGATGCCGAAACACTGGTGGATCTTGCCATTGAAGGTTTTCGGACCCTGCGGGTGCTCCGGCCCCTCGGCGAATTCCTTCAGCGCCTCGGTCGCCTCGACCAGCTTGGCGCGGTCTTCCGGCCCCTTGTAACCGGCGTCTTCCATCGCCTTCTTGACCACATAGAGCGTTTCCCAGCAGCCGAACATGTGCGAGGCGGTGGATATGTCCTTGGCGTCGCCGACGGCAGCGCCATTGTCGTCGATGCCGACGGCGGCGCGATAGGCCTTCTGCGCGGCGGAATCATCGGGCTGAGCATAGCGCGGCGAGCCTTCCCAGAAGTGGCTGCCGTCGAGGAATTCGAGGCCGGGGCTGTTGATGTCGACGGCCTCGAGCGAGTCCATGAAGCCGAAGAGCTGCGGCCTCTGCGAGCCGTAGAACTCGCCGAGTTCCTTGACGAAGGTGAGCACCGCAGGGCCGACCATGACATGGTAGATCACCTCGGTCTCGGCCGGGATCTGCGGGAAGTATTTGGTGAAGGACGACTCCGTCGGCGGGATGGCGATCTGGGCGATCACGTCGGCGCCTTGCGCCTTCAGCGCAGGCGGCAGGTAATCGCGGTGATCGTAACCGAAGGCGAAGTCCGGGAAGATCTGCGTCACCTTCTTGCCGGCGTTCGCCGCGATCCACGGCGCCATCGACTGGATCTGGCTCTTCACGTCGGTGATGCCGGGCTGGAAGACATAGCGGTTGAGCTTGGTCGAGGCCACGTGGTGGCCTTCGCTGACCACGAAATAGGGAATCTTGTTCTCGCCGGCGGCAGGCGCCGAGCCTATCACGACATGGGAGAACAAGGTGCCGAAGACGATGTCGGTCTTGTGCTGCTTGGCGAATTTGTTGACCACCTCGGCGCCGCGCGCGGGATCGGTGCCGTCATCCTCGATGACCAGCTCGACCTGGCGGCCGCCGATGCCACCGGCGTCGTTGATCGCCTTGACGGCGGCGGTGCTGGTCTTCTCATACCAGCGGCCATAGGCGGCGCCGATGCCGGTACGGTGTGACTGGAAGCCGATCTTGATCGGCGCCGAGCTCTGCGCCTGGCTGTAGCGGACGAAGCCCGGCGCAAGTGCCAGGCCGGCGCCGGCGGCAATGCCCTTCAATGCCGTGCGGCGCGAAAGCGTCGTCCTGGAGAGGTCGAAGAATCCGTTCTTGTCAGCCATGTCCGTTCCCCTGTTTTTCAGTTTTGACCAGCGATAAGGCGGCTAAACCATCCCTTTCCTAAGGATGGAAAAATTGCATGTGTACAAACTAAATCACCAAAGCTTTGGCGTGGCAAGCGAGCTTTACCCGACGGCATCGGAGCCGCGCCCTTGTCTCATCCCGCCGTCGGCGTGGCAAGCAACCAAAGGCCGAATATCGTGTAGGCGATCATCAACAGGGTGAGCGGCAACTGGCTGAGCGCGGCTCGCGATGGCTGCGGGTGCAGGCGCCAGGCGAGGCCATGCGCAACGAGGACCGCCAGCACATGACCGGCGATGATGGCGCCTGCCTGAACATTCCATAGCCACCAGGCCGAGCCGGCGCCGGCGACGACACCCGCCTCGACCATCATGCTGGCGGTGCCGAACAGGTTCCAGCCGAGCGAGAACGGGTCGGAGAGGGCGACCAGCGCGTACTGGCCGTCGACCAAGAGCACGGTGAGGTAATGCGCGATGTGGTAGGCGAGCGCGATTGGCACGATCGACCAGACCAGCAGGCCGGCGGCCTCCATGAAAGACTGTTTGTCACTGGCGAGGCGCTGGCCGAGAAAGAGGGCCAACGCGAACACCGCCGCCAGCAGGATGAAGGTCAGGATGAGGCCGAAGCTGCCGATGCCGATCAGCGCCGTGCGGCCGGGAAACTCCAGGGGGTTGATACCGAACAGGCCGAGCCAGAAGAAAGTCTTAGACAGGCCGTCGAAGGATACCGAGGATAGCGCTAGCAGGAGGAAGGCCGTGCCGCTTGGCGGCAGCGGCTCGGCCGCCAGCAGCTTGGCGCCGGGCCAGCAGAGCGAGAGACGACCTTCAACGCGCTCGAAGGGCGCGAAGCGGGCGACCATGGCGAAAAAGATGGTCAGGAATTCGGCCCGCTTGCTCCAGTCGTCGTAGCCGAAGATGAGCATGGCGACAAAGCTCGCCAGCCAGCAGAGGCCGGCGGCAAAGGCCAGGCGGGCCGGATCGTCGGGCGCAGGATCGATCAGCTCGAACCAGGCGAAGGCGAAGAACAGCACGAAGGCCGGCCAGTAGCCGAGCCGTGGCGGCAAGCGTGGTGGCTTTGCTTCGTCGCTTTGAAGGCCGAAAATCCTGGTCGCAACTCGGTAAGGGCCGTACCACGGGTTGAGCCATGACCAGAGGTCGCCGAAGACGCCCTGCAATTGGGTGAAGCCTGCCCAGAGCAGCGTCCAGACCACCAACGGCAGCGGGTTGGAAAGCGGGTCCCGGCTACCTGTGAGACCAGCGGCAATGAGCAGCGCAAAGCCGGCAAAGGAAATGAGGCTGACGACGGTGCGCGGAGCGTCGCCGAAGGTGAGCAGGGCCAGGCGCCAGCGCCAGAAGCGATTGAGGGCGGCGGGCGGCAGCAGCGCCAGCACGAGGAAACTGACGGCGACCGCCAGCGCGCCGCCGGCGAGATAGTAGCCGGTGGGGAGAAGCAGCACGTGGCCACGGTCCGAGGCGTGGGCGAAGGCAGGGGTGGGGAGGAGGGCAAGAGCAGATGCTAATGCAATTGCCCCGGGGAGATTAGGTCCAGCGTCGCGATCCGTCGCACCCCCCTCTGTCGTGCCAATCTCCTCCCTTGCGGGGGAGATATCCGGCAGGACAGAGGGGGGTGGGTGGGAACTCAACTTATCCGAATTCCATATGCGGCAAGGTTGGGCGAACTAGACGCTCTCACACCTTGACCAAATGCTCCACCCGGCCCTTCTCGCCAAAGATCCGCAGATAGCGCTTGATCTCGTTCTCGTCCCCCGTCGCCTTGGCGGGGTTGTCCGACAGCTTCACCGCCGGCCGGCCATTGGCCTCCGTCACCTTGCAGACCAGCGAGATGGCGTCGAGGCTGTCGGTCTCGGTCGGCGCGCAGCCTTCGAAATCGTTGGTGAGGTTGGTGCCCCAGCCGAAGGACATGCGCACCTTGCCGCGGAAGTGCCTGTAGGTTTCCTCGATGGTCTCGACCTCGAGCCCGTCGGAGAAGATGAGCAGCTTCTGCTTGGGGTCCTTGCCCTTCTTGCGCCACCAGTCGATGATCCTCTCGCCGCCTTCGATCGGCGGCGCGCTGTCGGGGCGGAAGCCGGTCCAGTCGGCGACCCAGTCGGGCGCGTCGCGCAGGAAGGATTCCGTTCCGAAGGCGTCGGGCAGCACGATCAGGAGATTGCCACCATAGTAGCGCTGCCAGTCCTGCAGCACCTTGTAGGGTGCCTCCCGCAGCTCTTTCTCGGAATTGGCGAGCGCCGCGAAGACCATCGGCAATTCATGCGCGTTGGTGCCCAGGGCCTCGAGATCGTTGTCCATGGCCAGAAGCACGTTGGAGGTGCCGGTGAAGGCATCGCCGATGCCTTCCTTCAGTGCCTCGACGCACCAGCGCTGCCACAGGAAGGAATGGCGGCGGCGCGTGCCGAAGTCGGAGATGCGGATGCCAGGCAGCGCCTTCAGCCGCTCGGTTTTGGCCCACATCTTGGCCTTGGCGCGGGCATAGAGCACGTCGAGCGCGAAAGGCCCGTATGAGCGCATCGCCGCGCGCGAGCGCAGCTCGTTGATGATGGCCAAAGCCGGGATTTCCCAGAGCGTCGTATACATCCAGGGGCCAGGGAAGGAGAGCACATACTGTCCGTCGCGCCTGGAAAGCTCGTATTGGGGCAAGCGGAAATCCTCGAGCCAAGCGAGGAATTCCGGCTCGAAGATCTGCTTGCGGCCGTAGAAGGTGTTGCCGCCCAGCCAGATCATTTCCTTCTTGGAGAAACGCAAGGTGCGGGCGTGGTCGAGCTGCTCGCGCAATTCGCCCTCATCGATCTCGTCGGCGAGGCGCACCGTGGTGGTGCGGTTGATCAGCGTGAAGGTGGCGTCGACCTTGGGATACATGCCCCAGATCATCTGCAGCATCAGAAGCTTGTAGAAGTCGGTGTCCAGCAGGCTGCGGACGATCGGGTCGAGCTTCCAGGTGTGGTTGTAGACGCGCCGCGCTATATCGGTTTTTGCCATGCTTCCTCACCCGTAAGGCACGACGCACGGAAACGCAGGCGCCACGCTTCAAGTTCTCGTTCGAGCAATCCGGATGGAAGACCCTCGCGCGGTTTCCTGGAATTGCCTCAGCCAACTGCCTCTTAGCACTGTATTTCCGAACGCGCTTCCTGCTTTGCGGGCTGGCCCGACAAAAAGCAGCTATGCAAGTCCAGCCGTCAAGACGCGGTCCTGGCGCCGATGACCTTGAGCGAAGGGCGCTTCCGGCGGCTGGGCACGCGACCAGCCACCGGCGCGTTGGCGCGGCCCTCGTCCTGCTCCTTCTCGGCGAACAGCCAGTCGATGAAGAGCTGAACGATGGGCGCCGAGCGCATCTCGTTGCGGCAAACGACGTAGAAATCGTCGACGGCCGGAACGGACAGAGTGAAGGGTGCGACGAGCATGCCCCTGGCAAGCAGGGCGCGCGCGGTGACGGAATCGCCGAGCGCCACGCCGTGGCCGTGCACGGCGGCCTCCGTCGCCATGCGCGCATCGCCCAGATGATGGCGGCGGCCACGCTCCAGATCGAGCGCGTCGGCGGCGGCCAGCCAGGTGTGCCATTCGCGGCCGTCGTCGCCATGCAGGAAGACGTGGTCGGCAAGGTCGCGGACGCCGCGGATGGGCCGGTTGTTGATCAGCGTCGGGCTGACAACGGGAAAGAGTTCCAGCCCGGACCATTTGCGCATCCAGCAATCGGTCCAGCCGCCGTCGCCATAATGCACGCAGACATCGATCTCGGGGGCACGGATATCGCGGGCGTCGTTGGACGGGATCAGCGTCAGCTGGATGTCGGGATATTGCGCGGTGAAGGAGCCGAGGCGCGGCGTCATCCAGAGCAGCAACAGCGCCGGCACGCAGGATACAGACAGCGCGCCGGCACTTGCCGGCCTGGTCATGCGCTGGGTGGCGGCGGCGATACCGTCAAAGGCAGCCGAGACCGCCGGCAGGAACTCCGCGCCATGCGGCGTCAGCTTCACGCGCTGGCCGGTGCGTTCGAAAAGTTTCACCCCGAGCGATTGCTCGAGCGCCTTGATCTGATGGCTAACGGCGCCATGGGTGACATTCAGCTCACCCGCCGCCTTGGTCAGCGAGGCGTGCCGCGCCGCGGCCTCGAAGGCGCGCAGCGGGTTCAGCGGCGGCAGGCGCTTGGCCATGGAATGCTCCTACTTTGTGAGGTTTTCTCACAACTGAGACCCTAACAATATCAATTGCTTTTTCAAAGCGGCTGCCCGACACTTTTGCCCGGAACAGCTTTCAAGAGACGTGAAATCCGCAGCGCAGCCGGCGGGCAACGATCCAGCCGGACAACAGGCTGGCTTGGCAAATCGTCCTGCGGGCAGCGCTGCGAGCAGGCAAGAGAGGAGACCGGACATGGGTTACGATCGCGGCAAGCTCGAAGCGTTGCGCCGCAAATATGGCGAGAGCCATGGCGGCGAGATGTTCGATCCGAAATTCCGCAAGGTCGCCGACAAGATCTTCAACAAGTCGGGCACGCGGCTCGCCCCCTATGCCGGCATCCCGACCTTCCTTGCCGCGCCCTACCGCGAAATCGCCGCCGACAATCCGGATTTCGGCGATCTGCAGGTCGCGATGATCGGCGTGCCGATGGATCTCGGCGTCACCAACCGTCCCGGCTCGCGCTTCGGGCCGCGCGCGCTACGCGCCATCGAGCGCATCGGGCCCTACAACCACGTGCTGGAATGCGCGCCGACGCATGAGCTTCGCGTCGCCGACATCGGCGACACGCCGTTCCGCAGCCGCTACCGGCTGGAGATCAGCCATGAGGACGTCGAAAAGCGCACCAACCAGATCGTCGATGCCGGCGTGCTGCCGCTCTCGGTCGGCGGCGACCATTCGATCAGCCACCCGATCCTGAAGGCGGTTGGCAAAAAGGCTCCCGTCGGCATGATCCATATCGACGCCCATTGCGACACCAGCGGGCTGTTCGACATGACCAAGTTCCACCATGGCGGGCCCTTCCGAAACGCGGTTTTGGATGGCGTGCTCGATCCCTCGCGCACGATCCAGATCGGCATCCGCGGCTCGGCCGAATATCTGTGGGAGTTCACCTACGAGTCCGGCATGACGGTCGTGCATGCCGAGGAGGTGACTGGGCTCGGCATCCCCGCCATCATCGAGAAGGCGCGCAAAATCGTCGGCGATGGCCCGACCTACATCTCCTTCGACGTCGACAGCATCGATCCGGCCTTCGCGCCGGGCACCGGCACGCCGGAAGTCGGCGGACTGACGACGCGCGAGGTGCTCGAGCTGCTGCGCGGCCTGAAAGGCCTCAACATCGTCGGCGGCGACGTCGTCGAGGTGGCGCCGCAATATGACTCGACCACCAACACCGCCCATGCCGGCGCCCAGGTCCTGTTCGAGATCCTAAGCCTCATGGTGTTCAGCCCCGCAATCAGGAAGGGCTGACGCCTCGCAATTCCAGTCGGAGGCCATGGCGAAATCGCCAAGCCTAAACCGTCTCTGCTGGAATTGCCCTACCAACACGGCCGCCGCGCTGGAGCCGGCGGCCGGATGCAACAACAAGCTTCCAGCAGGGGAATGACAATGTTACTTCGCAACGCACTGAAATCCGCCATCGCGGCGGCCTTGATGCTCGGCGCCGCCGCCCTCGCCACGCAGGCGAAGGCCGACGCCGTCGACGACATCACCAAGGCCGGCGCCATCAATGTCGGCATCTTCTCGGACTTCCCGCCCTTCTCCTCGGCGAGCGCCGACATGAGCATCAAGGGCTACGACGTCGACGTCGCGCAGGCGATCGCCGATGCCTTGAAGGTGAAGCTCAACCTGGTCAGCGTCACCGGCCAGAACCGGATCCCCTATCTCACCGACAAGCGCGTCGATATCTTGATGAGCGTCGGCTACTCGAAGGAGCGCGCCGAGGTGATCGATTTCGCCGCCGCCTACGCGCCCTATTACATCGCCGTCATCGGCCCGGCGGCGCTTTCGGTCAAAGGCAAGGAAGACCTTGCCGACAAGTCGATCGCGGTCAATCGTGGCACTCTCGAGGATACGTCCCTGACCCAGGCGGCTCCGGCTTCGGCCGACATCCGCCGCTTCGACAACTACAATTCCGTCATCCAGGCCTTCATCTCCGGCCAGACGCAGCTCATGGTGGTCGGCAACGATGTCGGCGCCCAGGTGCTGGCCAAGCAGGATGCGCTGAAGCCTGAGCAGAAATTCCAGTTGCTCACCTCGCCCTCGCATATCGGCCTCAACAAGAACGAGGACCGGCTGAAGAAGGCGGTGAACGACGCGGTCGCCAAGATGCTCGCCGACGGCAAGCTCGATGAAAGCTCGAAGACCTGGCTGAAGACGCCGCTCAATCCCGACAACCTCAAGGATTGATCTCCGGAACGGCTCAGCCCACGATAACGGGCTGAGCCGTTCCCGCTTTTGTTCCCTGCGCGACGCGCTGTCCAACAAGGTCAAACGCCATGGGCTACAGCCTGGATTTCGGCTGGCTTGCGGGTGCGGCGGGCGTGATCGCGCGTGGCGCGGCGACGACGATCCTCCTGATCGCCGTGACCACGCTGGCGGGCACTTTCCTCAGCATCCTGGGCGCCGCCGGCAAACGAAATGGCCCCAAGCCGCTCCGGCTGGCGATCGGCGTTTATGTCGAGGTGATGCGCAACACGCCGTTCCTGGTGCAGCTGTTCTTCATCTTCTTCGGCCTGCCCAGCCTCGGCATAAGGCTCGATCCGATCCTCGCCGCGATGCTGGCGATGACGCTCAACATGGCGGCCTATACGATCGAGATCGTCGGCGCGGGGCTGGACGCCGTGCCGCGTGGCCAGACGGAAGCCGCCTTGGCGCTCGGGCTCAGGCCCCGCCAGGTGTTCGTTAAGATCGTGCTGCCGCAGGCGCTGAAGGTGATCTATCCGGCGCTGACCAGCCAGATCGTCATCATGATGCTGGAATCGGCCGTGGTGTCGCAGATCGCCGTGCGCGAATTGACCTACGAGGCCGACATGCTGCAGGCCCGGACCTTCCGCGCTTTCGAGACCTATCTCGTCGTGACCATGGTCTATCTCGGCCTGTCGATGGGGCTGCGCCGGCTGCTGGTAAGCGGCGGCCGCCGGGTTCTGGGGGCCGGCGTGTCATGATCGAATTCACCCTTTGGGATATCGTTCGTAACCTTCTGCTGGCCGCGCGCTGGACGGTGCTCTTGTCGCTCGCCGCCTTTGTCGGCGGCGCGCTGGTCGGGCTGGTGGTGCTGTTCTTCCGCATCGCCAAGAACAAATGGGTGAAGCGGATCGCCTCAGGCTATATCGCGCTGTTCCAGGGTACGCCGCTCCTGATGCAGCTCTTCCTGATGTTCTTCGGCCTGCCGATGCTGGGGCTGCGCATCGAACCGTGGACGGCGGCGATGCTTGGGCTGACTTTCTTTGCCAGCGCCTATCTGGCCGAGATCTGGCGCGGCGGCGTCGACGCGCTGCCGCGCGGCCAGTGGGACGCCGGCGCCAGCCTTGGGCTGCACTATCTGCAGGAACTCCGGCTGATCATCCTGCCACAGGCCTTCGCAATCACCCGGGCGCCGACCGTCGGCTTCCTGGTGCAGCTCATCAAATCGACGGCGCTGACCTCGATCATCGGCTTCGAGGAGCTGGTCAGAACCTCCAACGCGATCAACAACGCGACCTTCGAACCGTTCAAGGTCTACGGACTGGTGGCGCTGATCTTCTTCGCCATGTGCTTCCCGCTGACGCAATATGCGCGGCGGCTGGAGCGGCGCGCCGCACATTGAAGCAACGGGCTGCACCGAAAGCTCTGACGGCCGTAAACGCCTTATCTCTGAAGCAGATCGGCACGGTTGATCCCACCGCACGCAAGGGCGCCAGGGCCTCCTCTACCGCAGCTCGGGTGCGGGCATCTCGGCCAGGCAGAGAGCATCTGGCCGGCCGAGTTCCTGAAAGACGAGTGCTTTCACTTCACGATTTCTAGCGAACGCATTCTCGCGCGCCGGGCAATGCTGTCGGCAAAAAGTGGGGTTTCGCGGCGATTGTGATCGCCGCCGGCGGCCTGACGCGCCGCCGCTGCAGTTTCATAGGAGATGTCATGTTCCTTAATAAATTCCATGAAGGCATCGGTCGGATGCGCGGTCACCCGGTTGGTATAGCGGCTGCGGCCGTCGCCGAGGTCCTCTGCCATCAGTTCCCAAATCACATTGACCTGGGTCCGTCCGTTGGCCGTGAACACATCCGAGATCGAATTCATCCGGACATAGGCTGGGCCAGCCTCTTCACAGACATAGTGCTGCACCACGAGGCCGGTTCCAATCATCTCGACATTGATCGACATGCGGCGGCCGTCGTCGGTCGTGGTGGTCCCTGCGGCGATGTGATCGGGCGGACAGCAGCGCAAATACTCGGCTTCGGGCAGAGAGAATAGCCATTCCTCAATGTCTACCTGTGAGAGGGGTACGTCGATTTCGGCGGAATAGGCAGATTGCGACAGGATTTCGTCCAGGACTTTCATTTTTGTCTCCACCAGATGTGAGCCGGGCCCCTTTGCCCAACTGATGAAGCCAACTTACGTGGCCATGCCTGGCGTGATAATGCGGGCCGACCTCGAAACCTTTTTGCGTGGAGCGCACAGATGGTCGATCCTCGGTTTGTGGAACATCTGACCGTCTTCGTCGAGGTGGTCCGGGGCGGCAGCTTTTCCAGCGCGGCGCGACGGCGCGGGTTGACCCCGTCGGCGATCGCCCGTCAAATCGATGCGTTGGAGCAAAGCGTCGGTGTGCCCCTTTTCCTACGCTCGACGCGAGCGCTTGCTCTGACGGATGCGGGCGAACGGCTGTTTGAACGTGCGCAGCGTTTGCTGGATGATCTTGCCGATACACATGCGGAGATTTCCGCCTTCGCCGGGGCGGTCAACGGCACGCTCAGCCTGGCCTGCTTTCCGACATTCGGCAAGCGTTTCGTCATCCCCGCGGTCCGAGCTGTTATGCAGCAGCATCCGGAGCTGAAGATTGAACTGGATTTGACCGAACGGCTCGCCGATCCTGTACTGGAGCGTCTCGACGCGGTGATCCGGATCGGCGAGCTGGCCGACAGCACGCTGATTGCGACGCGGCTTGCTGGACAGAAGCGCCTTCTGATCGCCTCCCCGGACTATCTAGCGCGACACGGCGTGCCAGAGACGTGCGCCGATCTGGCGGGTCACCGCCTCATAGACAAGCTGCATGGTGCCGACTTGCTGGGATGGACCAACGTGCTCGGCTGGCCGGCAGGGCATCGGCAAGGTCAGGGCGCGGTGTTTCGCTGTGACGATTTCGAAGCCATGCGGGGAGCCGCGCTGGCGGGGATAGGCGTCGGCTTTCTGCCGGACTGGGTCGTTGGCGGCGATGTGCGGTCAGGGGCCCTCCACAGGCTGGACCTCGAAGGAGAGCCTTGGAACGCAGCAGAAACCGGGATTTACCTGCTGCGCGCGCTGGCGCAGCCCTCGGCAAAACTACGGGTGATGAGCAGTGCCCTGCGGGAAGTCATCGGCACGCCGCCAGTCTGGAACTGCTGACCTCGCCTGGCACGGCGCGCACAAAGATTTTCCTGCGGGCAAGCACAGCGGACTTCCGATAAGTTCTTCGTTCAAAGCCGAACTCCCGAGAAAAACGACGTGTACGTCGAACCAGGGGGAACCGAAATGAGGACTTTGATCGCATTCTCGTTAGCCAGCGGTACGGCTCTGGCCCTTTCTGAGGATGCTTGTCTTTCTCGTTGAAAGTAACCGCAAAGCCCCTGCAGCATTCGGCCCGGCGGTCTGGACATGACGGCTGCCTGGCAACCGGTGTGCGGTCAATGCCCGAAGACGAGGGGTGGCGCCAAGCGGTCCCGGCGGAGCCAGCGCGCCAGCAGCAGGGCCGCCACGACGGCCAGGCCCGACGCCAGGCCGATCCAGATGCCGGCGCCGTTCAAACCGAAACGGAAGGCGAGCAGCACGCCGAGCGGCAGGCCGACGCCCCAATAGCCGATCGCGGCATAAAGCATCGGCACCTTGGTGTCGTGCAGGCCGCGCAGCATGCCGGCCGCCACCGCCTGGGCGCCGTCGAAGATCTGGAACAGCGCCGCGAACCCCAGGAACGACACGGACAGGCTGATCACCCTCGCATTGGCCGGATCGGTGAGATCGATGAAGGCGCCGATCAGCGCATGCGGCCACAGGATCATCACCAGGCCCATCAGCGCCATGAACGAGACGCCGATGACGAAGGCGGTCCAGCCGGCGCGAGAGACGCCTTCCGGATTGCCGGCGCCATGCGCCAGGCCCACACGCACCGTGGCAGCCTGGTTAAGCCCGAGCGGCACCATGAAAGAGACCGACGCGATCTGGATGGCAATCGCATGGGCGGCGAGCGAATCCGCGTCGATCAGGCCCATGAGCAGCGCCGCCGCGTTGAAGATCGTCACCTCGAAGGCAAGGATGCCGGCGATCGGCAGGCCGAGCCTGAGCAGGCCACGAAAACGCGGCCAGTCCGAGCGCCAGAAGCGGCCGAAGAGGTGATAGCGGCGGAACTTCTTCTCCAGCATCACAACCGCCGCAAGGCCGACGAACATCAGCGTGCTGGACAGCGTGGTGGCGAGACCGGAGCCGGCTATGCCCATCGACCTTACGCCGAGATTGCCGAACATGAACACCCAGTTGAAGAAGGCGTTGCAGGCGACCGCGACGAAAACGATGATCAGCGCCCAGCCCGGCCGCTCCAGCGCCGAGATGAAGGAGCGCAGCACGATATAGCCATAGAAGGGCAGCACCGCCCATTGCAGCCAGTGCAGGTAGATGCCGGCCTCACGCGACAGTTCCGGCTTCTGGCCCATGGCCAAGAGGACCTCTTCGCCATGCGAGAGGAAGACCCAGATCGGGATCGAGATCAGGATCGCCAGCCACAGGCCCTGACGTACGGTGCGGCGCAGGTCGCGTACCGAATGGCGGCGGCGGCCGAGTTCTGTCGCGATCATCGGCGAAGTCGCCAGCATCAGGCCGAGGCCGAAGATCAACGGCATGAAATAGAGATTGGAGCCGAGCGCGCCGGCGGCCAGCGTATCCGGCCCGAGACGGCCCATCATCATGACGTCGGTCGCGGTCATGGCGGTCTGGCCGAGATTGGTCAGCACCATGGGCCAGGCGAGCGCGACCGTCGCCCTGATTTCCCGACGCCAAAGGTTTTCCGGCGCGCGAGCGCCGGCTTCGATCGCAGACATTGTTCCGCTCTTTCAGAACACGGCGCGTCGGCCAAAGGGCCGGAAGCCGCACGACGCAAAATGGCGTCGTTTGCGTCGCCTTGTGGACGAAGTGCGACATTTTGGCAAGGGAGAGGACCGGGCAGCGATTGATCCAGCGATCGCAACCTGCCGCATCCCCCCATGCGCCTCACGGGAGCGGCCCGTGGCTGCGCACCCCGCGGCGAGCACACCCTTGTGGCGGCACATTGGCGCCAGGCGGCGCCCGATCCCCCTGCCGCCAATATCGCGGAGGTCAGGCCTCCGCGCGAGAGATCAGCGGTTTGCGGCCGCCGAGTATGTAGGCGACCGCTTCGAGGATGACGCCGTTGGTGTTGATGTCGGTGACCTCGATCCGCTTGCCGGTTTGCTCGGACACTCCGGCGGAAAAGCCGACCCCCTTCATCCTGGCCCGCTCCCTGATATAGGCCACGAGCTTTTGCGCGTAATCGCCGGGCCGGGCCGCGAGCCACAGATAGGCGCCTTTGGAATTGACCAGCCGCAGCGAGTCGGAAAGCTTCGCCGCCTTGTCGGGCGCGGAGGTCTTCAGCGTGTCGACCGGGAAAGTGCCGCCATCGTCGGCCAGCTGGTAGCCCTGGTAGGTGAAATAGGGAGGCCCGGCCATGGCGGTCTCGGAAACGCAGGTCAGGATGCCGGTATCCTGGAAGCGCTTAATCTGGGCCGCGTAGAGGATGTCCGCGATGAGGCGACCGTGCGGCGATGCGCCAAGCTCGATTTCCTCGGTGACATGAGGCTCGGTGGCGATGCGGCCGCGCCGTTGTATTTCCACGATGGCAGCAAGGGCGGCGTCCATGTCGCTGCTCGGGTCAGGCGTGGAAAAGACCGGCGCTATCGCCTCGCCCCAGAGGCTGTATCCGCGACCGGCATAGCCGGCGTAGCTGTTCAATTGCGCCGACGAAATCCTGCCGGTGTCGCTGACCACATGCATCTCGCCATCCTTGAGGACAGGCCCGAACGACCAATGCCGCACCAGCTTGAACACCGGGAAGGCGCCTGCCGTATAACTGTCCAGGATCTTGAGGGCGACCAGCAGCCGCCCGGTATCGGCGCTGTCGAAGCCGTCGCGCTCGCCGCCCTTCGAGCTCAGCCGTCGTTCGGTGTTCGGGAGCTTCGCCCCCGCCAAGCTGAAATCGTTTTGGCCAAGGAAGGCAAGGATACGATTTATCCTCGTCTCGAATTCGGTCTGGTCGATGACGCGCAGGCGTTGAGCCGCAACCACGGCCAGGATGTGCGATCCTATATCCCACATCGTCACGAACGGATATCCAGTCTGCTTGCCGGTCTCGATCCAGGAGGTGGCGGGCGCCATGCCGTTGTAATGCTTTGCACCCCAGTCGAAATAGGTCCAGGCCAGTTCGGCATCAGCCCTCAGCGCTTGCTCTTCCAGCGGATACGGACCGGGTTTCCGCCAGTCCTTGACCGATACCTCGGCACGGGCTTGCCGGATGCGGTCCACCTTCGGCATGGTCGGGCAGACGGCCTTGTAGTATTCGGCGAAATTGACCAGCGTCGTGCCCGGCAGACCCGCCATCCGGGTGATGGAATCGAGTATCACCTGTTTCTTTTCGGGCGTATTGGCGGTGTCCGGGTGGATGCAGAAGACCGCGTCATTGTCCTCTCCGAGATAATCGAAGACCTGTTGCTGGGAGAAGTAGGGAAGATCGCCCGTCCAGGCGGCCTCGAACTTGAGGGTATTGGACACGTGCAGGATTCCGCGCCTGTCCAGACCGTTGAACCAGCGCAGCGTGCCCTTCTCGGCGGCGAACATCGGCGTTCCCGTGCCGGCCACGGCATCGAGCGTGTTGCCGTCGAAATCGTCGTTCGGAGGGATGTAAGTCAGCGGCAGTGTGCCCGTGGAGCGATAGATTTCGCTCATGCAGTCCCTGATGAGGTCGACGTCTTTCGCGAGCGAGTTTCCGAGCAGCTCGGAAGGCGTGTGGTGCCAGCCATGCCCCGCGATATCGTATCGCGGCTCCGCGAGCATCGACCGCAGGAAGGCCTTGCTGCTTTCATCCGCCGACAGCAGGCCCGCCTTGGGGGCCGGGATGATGGCGTTGGTGACCGGATAGCCGGCTTCGATGAGACCCCTGACGAAGGCCATGTGGCTCGGATCGGTATCGCTGTCGAGGCGCAGGTCATCGATCCTGACCACAATGTAGCGCCTGTTGGCGGGACGGCTCTGTGTATAGAGCTTCTGCGGCGCAAGGACACGCACGGCGCCGGACGAGGTCGCCGCAAGCACCGCCATGGCGACACCGGACGCATAGTCGGCGGCATCGGCATTGGACAGGCCGGCCAGCGCATCAAACGGGATATCGACGATGATCGGGTCAGTGTTGGCGGCAAGAGCCGTGATGTTCTGCGCAAGCGCGGCCGGGGCCGTCAGCGCGGCTGCCGCATTGCCCGATGTGGCGGATGTTCGCGCCGAGGCGGCCGTGTTCACAAGCCCGGTGTTGGTCATCCAGTAGCCTCCATCCGAGGGCTCCTGGATGACCTTGTCGTCCTGCCCGCCCGCAAGACGGATGACGGTGCGAATGCCGGCCGACCTCATCGCTGCGGCGTCCTGAGGCGATTGCAGCGGCTGATTGGTGGTCAGCGTCAGCGCGGTGAGGACGGCCTTGGACTTGTAGCGGTCGAATGCGTTGATCATGTACGAAAAGGCGGCCTGCATCTCGCCTGCCTGCCGCGCCTGAAGATAAGGGTCGGGCGGCGCGATCTTCGCGGCATGAATGCCGAACTCGATGGCGTCTGGAGCCAGTACCAAGGACTGCCTTATCCACTTGGCAAGGTCCGAGTTGAAGCTTGGGATGTCGCCGGGATCGCCAGCCATCTCGATGGTCATGGCGATCGGCAGACCGGCGGACGAGAAGGCGTTCGCGACAGCTCCGAGCCTGCCTGTGTCGGCGCGGGCGCCGACGCCGCTGACGATCACCATCAGCGGATTGGGCAGGCGCGCGGCGGCCAGGGCGCGGCCGGCAACCGCCAGGAGCGGGATGCTGATGCCGCCGAGAAGGACCGAACGCCGGCTTATGTTCATGGATGCCTCCTGTCGGCGGCGGGAACCGCGTACCGCGCCGGGCTCACCCAGCGGCCATCGGATTTCGCGGAGAAGGATTTGCCGAGGGCGCGAAGGAAAAGCGCGGCGTCGAGAAGCCGGATCGCGGGAAAGGCGATGCCGTAGAGCATCAGGCTCGGCCGCCGCTCGATGATCGCGACGACGACAGTGAGCGCGTAGTCGACGGCCAAGAACAGCGCAAGCAGGACGACAGGCGAGACCGGTCGCACCGCGAGTTGACCGATCGACAAGGCGGGGACTTCAAAACCGGTCACCAGATAGACCAGGACGGCCAGCGGCAAGGCAAGGGCGAAAATCGAAATGACCAGCAACTCCGCCAGCAGGCCGCCAAGCGAGAGCCAGAACCGGCCTGGCCAGACCCCGTGCCGGCGCACGGTCTGCCAGAAGCCCAAATACCAGCGCTGCACCTGCTTGCGGTAGTCGGAGAGGTTGAAAGGATCTTCCGACGAGCACCGCGCTTTCGGCGTATAGGCGACGCGGCCCAGCCCTTTGTGCTGCACCTCGAAGGTCATGTTGAAGTCTTCGATCACGAGGCCTGGGGCCGTGATGTCGATCCGGGTCAGGGCCTGGGTGCGATACATGCTGGCAAAACCGGGCGCGATGTAGCTCACGCTGGTCCATTTCCAGGACTGGCCATACTGGAACGCCGTCTGCAGGATCCTGTAGAGGCGCGTCCGGTAGGCGGCGAAGAGCATGTCCAGCGTCGGCAGGCGCTGATCGCGCCAGCGCGACAGGACATGACCCGCGACGACGCTGACACCCGGATCGTCGAACAGCGGAAGGGCGTAGTCGAGATAATGCGGATCGATTTCGGAGTCGGCATCCTGGATCAGAACCGCCTTGAACCGCTCGCAAAGGCGATAGTGCTTGATGGCCCGGTCTATGGCCTTGGCCTTGCCGCCGTTGGGCCGGATGTCGAGAGCCCTGCAGCCCATGCTCCGGGCGATGGAAACCGTGGCGTCTTTCGATCCATCGCTGGCCACATAGATCTGCCGGGCCGGGATGATCGCCTTGAGGGCGGCGATGCATTTGGGCAGCGCTATCTCCTCGTTATGCGCGGGGATGACGACCGCGACATCGGCGACCCTGATCGCGCGCGGGCCCGCGACGGCCTTGCGGCCGGCGAGTTCGGCGATGAAGCGCAACAGCCCGACCGTGCACCAGAACGCGATGTTTATGCCCAGCGAAGCGCTGAGCACCATCAAGGTCGCGTTGAGGGCAGCCGTCAGGCTCATGGCGAGAGGGGCTGCAACCGATCGCCCGGGACCAGCGCGCGGTCGGTTCTGCCATGCGTGGAGTCGAAGGCCGCGCGAGCCGGCTTGATGCCCAGCGAGCGAAGCAGGTCCTGATAGCTCTGGCGGATACCTGCTTCCAACGGGATATTCGGCCGCCAGCCCAGGGCCCGCAGCTTCGTCGTGTCCGGCCAGCGGCCGCGATGATCCTCGATGAAATGGTCGCGAAAATCGGCTTTGCCTACGAGACCGGTCGCCCTTTTCACCGTGGTGAAGAGATCACGCATGGTGATCTGTTCGTCGCCGCCGACATTGTAGACCTCGCCGCTGTCGCCCTTCTCCATGACTGTGAGAAGTCCGTTCACCAGATCGTCCACATGCAGGAAGGTCCTCGTCTGCGTTCCGTCGCCATAGATCGGCACGGGCTGGCCGGCGATGAGGCGGGTCAGCATCTGCGGAATAACCCGCTGGTCCTTGGGCGACATGGCCGGACCATAGGTGTTGAAAATACGCACGATGCGCACCTCGATGCCATATTTGCCGCCCCAGAATCGGGTCAGCGCCTCGCCGAAGCGCTTGCCTTCCTCGTAGGGGCTGCGCGGCCCAACGGGATCGACCCGCCCGACATAGGTTTCGGCCTGCGGGAAGACGTCCGGATCGCCGTACGTCTCGGCGGTGCTGGCAAACAGATATTTCGCCTTGCACCTGCGCGCGATCTTCAACAGGTTCAGGGTCCCGACGGACGAGGCCATCAGCATCTGCTCGCCCAACCGCTTGATGTTGGGAACGCCCGTGGGGCAGGCCAGGTTATAGACATGGCTGTAACGGCGGCGCTGCAACCGGCGGCAGATCGCCGGATCGGCAACATCCATCTTGATGAAGCCGAAGTTCGGGTGACGCGCCAACTGGTCGACATTGGCCTGGCGACCGGTGGAGAGATTGTCGACGACATCGACATGCGCACCCTGGTCGAGAAGGCGACGGGCGAGGTTGGTCCCGAGACATCCCGCGCCTCCGGCGACAAGACATCTGAATTCGGTGCTGTTCATGCTCATAAAGCGACAATCCTCACTTGCATAAGAAGAGGGCTGCACCCCCTCATTGTGCGCCTTGCGTCATGCAATGAGGATTTCCCCAGGCAGCGCAACTGATAGTTAACAATATGATAAACAACAGTGGTTAATTACCACCTTGTAATCATTGTCTTTTTTGTGACTTCGTTCTTGGCCTGACCTAAAATGAAACGACTGCGTGCGAAATCAGCACAAGCAGAACACTTGACAATCAGTGCAAGTTTGCTCCTGCGCGGGCCGATCTTTCCTTGTTGCCTCGGCGCTCCGCAACGATCTGGCGCGCAAAAAGCCTCGTGGCACAAGAGTTGCACGAGGACCCACGACAACGTGGGGTTATGACGCCGGCTACCAGAAGTCCTGTCCGTCAGAATTCACGTCATTGCAGTGCGGCGCCGATTCCGAGCCGGCCGCACCATGGAGGCAACAATGGCATTGGTCGAGCAGGCGCGCGGAGCGACGCTTCATTCAAAACTCGAGTCACGAACGGCCACGATTGGTGTCATCGGACTTGGCTATGTCGGATTGCCGCTGGCCGCGGTTGCGGCGCGCGCCGGCTTCCGGGTGACCGGCTTCGATATCGACAACAGCAAGGTCGAGAGACTGAAGGCCGGCCGTTCCTATATCGGCGCCGTCACAGACGAGGCCCTGCAAGGCATCAGCGCGAGCGGCTCCTTCCGGGCAACATCGGATTTCGCGATGCTGGAAGAATGCGACGTCATCTCCATATGCGTCCCGACGCCGCTGACAAAGCAGCGCGAGCCGGACCTTTCCTTCGTGGAGGATACAACGCGCGCCATAGCGGCGCATCTGCGCAAAGATCAGCTCGTCGTGCTGGAATCGACCACCTATCCCGGCACCACCGACGAGGTGATGAAGCCCATACTGGAAGCGACGGGCTACAGATCCGGCAGGGACTTCTTCCTCGGCTATTCGCCGGAACGCGAGGATCCGGGCAGCATCGGCTTCGAGACCGCCACCATTCCGAAAATTGTCGCCGGCGACGGGCCGGCCGCGGCGAAACTGGTGGCGCTCTTCTATGGGGCGATCGTGGAAAAGGTCGTGCCTGTCTCGAGCATCAAGGTGGCCGAAGTGGTGAAGCTGACGGAGAACATTTTCCGCGCCGTCAACATCGCCTTGGTCAATGAGCTCAAGGTCATCTATTCCGCGATGGGGATCGACATCTGGGAGGTCATCGAAGCCGCAAAGACGAAGCCCTTCGGCTACATGCCGTTCTATCCCGGCCCGGGGCTCGGCGGACATTGCATCCCGATCGATCCGTTCTACCTGACCTGGAAGTCGCGCGAGTTCGAAGTGTCGACGAAGTTCATCGAACTCGCCGGCGAGATCAACGTCTCCATGCCGCACTATGTCATGTCGAAGCTGTCGGAAGCCCTCGACACGCAGCTTGGCCTGCCGCTGAGCCAGGCGGCCATCCTGATCGTCGGCGTCGCCTACAAGAAGAACGTGTCGGACGTGCGTGAGAGCCCCGCGCTCAAGCTGATCGAGCTACTCGAAAAACGCGCCGCCGACATTGCCTATCACGACCCTCATGTCGCGCGCATACCCAAGACGCGCAAGCATCCGATGCTGGCCGGCAAGGACTGCATCCGCCTCAACCGCGACTCCATCGCTGCCTACGACGCGGTCGTCATCGTCACCGATCACGACGGGGTCGACTATGGCCTTCTGGCAAATCACTCGCGCCTGATCATCGACACCCGCAACGCCATGCAGCGCAACGGCATCGTCTGCGACCGGGTGGTGAAAGCCTAAAACATCCGCCGGCCAGCCCGGGACCAGGCGCCGACGGCACGTTCACTTGCCGGAGCCGGGCTGCTACGGATAGCGCTGATGCGGACAGCCGGCGCACCGTGCCGGGAGGAATGGATGCCCTTCAAGCGCAGAAAGAACACCGCCGCGATACCGCGCACGGTGCCCGCCTTCGAGCATATCGTCACCGAGGCCAGCGAGAGTTTTCTGTGGCGGCTGGACGATTATCCCTGGGAGCGCAATGTCTGGAATTTTCACCCCGAATACGAAATCCATCTTCTGAGGAAATCGTCCGGCGTGGTGCTGGTCGGCGACCATATCGGCGAGTTCGGGCCGGGCTATCTGACCATCGTCGGCGGCGGGCTGCCGCATGACTGGGTGACCGCTGTGCAGCCGGGCGAGCTGATTGAGGGGCGCGATATCGTGCTTCAATTCGATCCGGAGCGGCTGCGCGGCTCGTCCGGGCTGCTGCCGGAGCTGCGCGAGCTGGAGCCGTTCCTGGAGCGCTCGCTGCGCGGCATGGTCTTCCATGGCCAGACGGCACTCGACGGCGCCGAGCTGATGGAACGGATGGGCGAGGTGCATGGGCTGGCAAGGTTCCGCCTGTTCCTCGAACTGCTGGACCTTCTGGCCACCACCGACGAATACGCGCTTTTGTCGTCGCCGGATTTTTCGCCGTTGCTCGACGCCGAGTCGCTGGACATCATCCAGCGCTCGCTGACCTATCTGTTCCAGCACTTTGCCGAGGATTTGAAGCTACCGGAGGTGGCGGCATTGGCCGGCATGAGCGAAAGCACATTCTCGCGCTTTTTCCAGAAGAACACCGGCAACTCGTTCAGCGACCATGTCGCCAAGCTCAGGCTCTGGCAGGCCTGCAAGCTGCTTGCCGATACCGAGATCCCGATCACCGACATCTGCTTCCAGGTCGGCTACATGAACATCTCGAACTTCAACCGCGCCTTCCTGCGCAAGCACAAGATGACGCCGTCCTCCTATCGCAAGCTATCGCGGCAGCGGCTGACGTTACGAGCCTGATTTCGCCACCCCTGATCGTACTGATACTCGTGTGACGGGTAGACTCTGCCTGTGGCATCTTTTGCGCCGCACAATGCATAAAAGTACAGGTCTGCTGCAACGGGGCTTCTAGTCTCGCCCCATCCAACTCCTCATTTTGGCGGCGGGCCGCAGTCATGCGGGCGACGGTGAGGGTCGCTTAGCCCGCGGACTTGCTTGTTCCTGGAGGAGAAACATCAATGAAATCAACCCGGCTCGCTGCCAGCCTCGGCGCAGCTTTCGTGCTTACCGCTTCTGTTTCAACCGCGGCGCTCGCGCAGGCGCCGGTCTGCTCGGCGCCGGTCAAGGTGCTGGCGCAGCCGCGCGACGGCCTGACGCTGCTGGAGGATTCGAAAGACGAGTTCAAGAAGCTCTCCGGCGCCTCGTTCCAGATCGATTACCTCAACGAGAACGACCGCCGCGCCAAGTCGCGCGCCGATGCTTCCACCGTCGGCAACTACAACGTCTACTATGTCGACGAGGCCAACGTGGCGCTGTTCGCGTCTTCCGGCTGGATAGTGCCGCTGACCGATTATTATCCGGCTGACTATGACTATGCCGATTTCGATCCGGGCCGCCAGAAGGTCGCCACCTATGACGGCAAGGTGTGGTTTGCGCCGCTGACCGGCGGCGGCGACCTGATGGTCTACCGCAAGGATGTGCTGGAGGCCGCCGGCATCCAGCCGCCGAAGACGCTGGACGAACTGATCGCCGACGTGCCGAAGCTGACCAATGCCGACAAGGGCATTTACGGCATTGCGCTGCGCGGCGCGCGCGGCTCGGGCGCCAATGTCTGGCGCTGGATGCCGTTCTTCAAGGCCTATGGCGGCAAGTGGTTCGACGGCGACAAGCCGGCTTTCAATTCCGACGCCGCCGTCAAGGCGACCGAGACCTATTTGAAGCTGTTCAAGGACTCGGCGCCCGGCACGCAGACCGGCAGCTGGGATGAATCGACCGGCGCATTCCTCTCCGGCCAGGTCGCCATACTCGTTGAATCGACCCCGTTGTCGGGCATGGCGGTCGACCCCAAGACCTCGCAGGTGGTCGGCAAGGTCGGCTTCCTGCCGCCGCCCTCGCCGCTGCCGGGCGGCGGCTATGGCCACGGGCTCGCCATCGGCACCAAGGCCAATGCCGACGACGCTGCGAAGAAATGCGCCGGCCTGTTCATCGCCTGGGCGACGTCCAAGGAAAACGAGAAGCGCCGGCTCGACGCGCATCAGTTTGGCGAACTGAACCGCACCAGCATCCTCACCAGCAAGGAATTCGCCGACATCTACGGCGCCGATCTCGGCCAGGCGCTGGCCGATACCGGAAAGGTGACGGCGGTGAACTTCTGGCAGGATCCGCGCTGGCCCGATCTCGGCGACCGCTGGGGCATCATCCTGGAAGAGCTCGTCACCGGTACGCGCACCGACATCAAGGGCGGCCTCAACGAGCTCGAGGCCTATGCCAACGGTCTGGTGAAGAAGAAGTAATCCTCCCGCCCGCGGCGCGCGGTCCACGGCACTCGCTGGAGTGCCGGGATCCGCGCCGCGGATTCACTTAAAGCAATGCAATGCAGCCCGAGGATAGGCAATGCGCCGACGCTCTTCCCTGCCGGTCACATTTCTGGTTCCGACTTTGGCCATCCTGCTCGTGCTGTCGATGGTGCCAACGCTCTACGCCATCGTCATCGCCCTGCAGAACCGCGAGCTGAGCGCGCCGGGCTATTCCTGGGTCTGGTTCGCGAATTTCGGCGACCTGTTCCTCGACCGCCGTTTCCTGAATGCCGTCTGGGTTTCGGTGAAATGGGAGATCGTCACCGTGGTGGCGACGATGGTGGTGGCGATCGGGCTCGGCGTGCTGATGTTCGAGGTCGCCGGCCCGCGCCTGCGCAATTTCTATTGCCTGCTGTTCATCGTCCCGGTGCTGCTCCCGCGCGTTTCGGCCGCCTTCGTCTGGAAGTTCGCCTATCATCCGCTCTATGGCATCGCCACCTATCCCTACCGGCTCGTCACCGGCGGACTGATCTTCGATCCGCTGTCCAAGCCCGGCACCGCGCTGTTCGCCGTGGCCTCGGTCGACGTCTGGCAATGGGGGCTGTTCTTCGCGGTCATCGTGCTGAAGCTGCTCGAAACCCTGCCGCCGCAACCGATCGAGGCGGCCCGGCTTGATCACGCCAAGCGCTGGCAGATCCACGCCTATGTCACGCTGCCGATGCTGAAGGCACCGCTGATCAGCCTGATGTTCGTCAAGATGATCGAGTCGCTGCGCTCCTTCGACCTGATCTATGTGATGACGCGCGGCGGGCCGGGCGTGGCGACCGAGACGCTCGACATGTACGCCTTCTCGCAGGGCTTCATCGAGTCCGGCAAGGTCTCCTATGCTTCGGCCATGGCGGTGCTGATGATGATCGCGACCGTCATCACCTTCACCATGCTTTGGAAGCGGGTGCAGGCATGAAGCCACATCGGATCAGACCGGGCCGCTTGATCGCCAAAGCCATCCTGGCGCTGGCCGGATTCCTGGCCGTGTTCCCGCTGGCGTGGACGGCGCTCAACGCGCTGAAGAACAATGTCGACATCATCACGCGCGTGCCGAAGATGTTCTTCACGCCGACGCTCGCCAATATCAGCTACATCCTCGGCCGCGACAGCGTGCTGACCGGCCTCTACAACTCGGTCGTAGCCTGCGGCTCGGCGGTGCTGATCGGCATCGCGCTCGGCCTGCCGGCGGCCTATGCGGTGGCGCGCTATCCCAACCGCTTCGCCGGCGACATCCAGTTCTTCGTCCTGTCGTTGCGCTTCCTGCCGCCGGTGGCGGTGGCCATCCCGCTGATGGTGATCTGGCTGCAGGTGGGCCTCTACGACACTTTGCCGGCGCTGATCGTCACTTATTCGCTGCTGACCATCTCGGTGATCATGTGGCTGGCCATCCCAGCCTTCCAGGGCGTGCCGAAAGAGATCGAGGAAGCTGCCTTCGTCGATGGCTACGGCGCTTACGCCGTGTTCTGGCGGATCGGGCTTCCCGTCGCGGCGCGCTCGCTCATCGGCGCCATCGCCTTCAGCTTCGTGCTGGTGTGGAACGAGTTCCTGATCGCGCTGATGCTGTCGAGCTCAAACGCCAAGACGCTGCCGATCGTCGCTTCGGAACTTTCCCAGCAAGGCATGAACGTGCCGTGGGGCATCCTCAACGCCTCGGTCGTGCTCCTGTCGCTGCCGCCACTGCTGTTCCTCGGCGTTTTGAGCGGCTTCCTGAATTCCGTTTTCCGGCAAAAGAAAAGTTGAAGTGAGGCTTACCCCGATGCGAGCACTGGTGCTTGAGAAAAAAGGCGAACTGTCGCTGCGCGAGATCGCGCTGCCGCAAGATGTCGGGCCGGACGACGTCAGGATCGCCATCCACACGGTCGGCGTCTGCGGCAGCGACGTGCATTACTACACGCATGGAGCCATCGGCAGCTACATCGTGCACCAGCCGATGGTGCTCGGCCATGAGGCGTCAGGCACGATCGTCGAGGTCGGCGCCAAAGTCGCCAGCCTGAAGGTCGGCGATCGCGTCTGCATGGAACCCGGCGTGCCGAACCTTGCGTCGCGGGCGACGAAGCTCGGTATCTACAACGTCGACCCGGACGTGCGCTTCTGGGCGACGCCGCCGGTGCATGGCGTGCTTGCGCCCTACGCCGTCCATCCGGCGGCCTTCACCTACAAATTGCCGGACAATGTCTCGTTTGCCGAGGGCGCGATGGTCGAACCCTTCGCCATCGGCATGCAGGCGGCGGCGCGCGCCCGGATCGTGCCGGGCGATGTCGCCGTCGTCGTCGGCTGCGGCCCGATCGGCATCATGATCGCGCTCGCGGCTTTGGCCGGCGGCTGCTCCAAAGTGCTGATCTCCGACTTCTCGGCTCCGAAGTTGGCAATCGCCGCCCAGTATTCGGGCATCGTGCCGGTCAATATCGGCGAGCGGTCGCTGGTAGACGCCGTGCGGTCCGCGACCGACAATTGGGGCGCCGACATCGTGTTCGAGGCCAGCGGCAGCCCGAAGGCTTTCGCCAATCTGTTCGACATAGTGCGGCCGGGCGGCGCGGTGGTGCTGGTCGGGCTGCCGGTGGAAGCGGTCGAGCTCAACGTGCCTGCGGCGATCTCCAAGGAAGTGCGCATCGAGACCGTGTTCCGCTACGCCAACATCTTCGACCGCGCGTTGCAGTTGATCGCCTCCGGCAAGGTCGACCTGAAGCCGCTGATCACCGGCACCTATGATTTCTCCGAGAGCATCAAGGCGTTCGAGCGCGCGGCGCAAGGCAAGCCGCAGGACGTCAAGCTGCAGATCCTGCTGACCGGCGAGAAGGGATAAGTGATGTCCGCGATCGTTTGCTCGCATGTCGACAAGGCCTATGGCGCCACGACGGTCATCCGCGACCTCAACCTTGCAATCGAGGAGCATGAATTCGTCGTGTTCCTCGGGCCGTCCGGCTGCGGCAAGTCCACGCTGCTCAGGATGCTAGCCGGACTTGAGGACATCAGCGGCGGCGAGGTGTCGATCGGCGGCAAGGTGGTCAACGATCTAGACCCCGGCGATCGCGGCATCGCCATGGTGTTCCAGAATTATGCGCTCTATCCGCACATGACCATCTTCGACAACGTCGCCTTCGGACTGAAGCGGCAGAAGGTGCCAGCGGCCGAGATCAAGAAGCGCGTCGAAGCCGTTGCGAAAACGCTTGGCCTCGAACCCTATCTGGGTCGCAAGCCGACCGAGCTCTCCGGCGGCCAGCAGCAGCGCGTGGCGATCGCGCGCGCCATGATCATGACGCCGAAAGTCTTTCTCTTCGACGAGCCTCTGTCCAATCTCGACGCCAAGCTACGCAACCATATGCGCGTCGAGATCGCCAGGCTGCACCAGTCGCTGAAGACGACAACCGTCTATGTCACGCATGACCAGCTGGAAGCGATGACTTTGGCCGACCGGATCGTGCTGTTAAAGGACGGGGTGATCGAACAGGTCGGCTCGCCGGCGGAGATCTATCGCCGCCCCGGGAACCAGTTCGTGGCCGGCTTCATCGGCACGCCGAGCATGAATTTCATCGAGGCCATGGTCGGCCGGAAGGGCGATGGCTGGACGTTGACCGGCGCCGGGACGGTGTTATCGCTGGAAGGCGGCGACTTCTACCTGCAGCATGGCGATCGTGTGGTGCTCGGCATCCGGCCTCCGGATCTGAAGACGGCCGGAGCCGGCACGGCAAACCTGTTGCAGGGCACCGCCGATCTCATCGAGTTTCATGGCAATGACGCGCTGGTGACGTTCGGCTCCGGCGGCAAGGAGATCAGCGCGCTGGTGTCGGCCCGCGAATGCCCGGAGCAGAGCGCACCCGTGCGCTACAGCTTCGACGAGGAAAGCATCCATTTGTTCGACGCGCAGACCGGCAAGTCGCTGCGCCGGCGATAAGACCGGTTGCGTCCTGGAACGCTCTACCCAATCGCGTCGAGCGCCTGCCGCTGGCGGTGCATCTCGAGGAAGATCCGGTAGTCGCGATCGAAGCGGGCGCCGGCGGCCTTGTTGGGCGCGCGCGCCTTGCCGCCCTGCTGCATGGCGACGCAGGCGGCGTTGAGGTCGCTGTAGAGCCCGGCGGCTGTTGCCGCCACCATGCCGGTGCCGAGCAGGACCGCCTCGTCGGCCAGCGGCTCGACCACCGTGCAGCCCGTGGCGTCGGCGTAAAGCTCCATCAATAGCGGGTTCTTGGTGTGGCCGCCGGTGACATGCAGCGTGTCGATCAAATAGCCGTTCTCGTTCAACGCCTCGAGCACGTGGCGCACGCCGAGCGCGATGCCGACGGCGGTGCGCCAGTAGAGCTTGCACAGGCTGTCGAAGGAGGAATCGAGCGTCAGCCCGCTGATGACGCCGACCGCATGCGGATCGGCGAGCGGCGAACGATTGCCATGGAAATCCGGCAGCACATGCAGCCTTGCAGCCAGCGCATCGCCGTCCTCGGCGCGCAGCTCGGCAACCCGGCTGGCGATCTTCATATGCATGGCCGCGTCGGGCTCACCACCTGCCCCGTGCCATCGGATGATGTGATCGAGCAGCGCGCCGGTGGCCGACTGGCCGCCCTCCGAGAGCCATAGCGTCGGCAAGGCGGCGCCGTAATACGGACCCCAGACGCCGGCAAAGGGTTGCGGGTCGCGCGACATTGCCATGACGCAGGACGACGTACCGGCAATCAGAGCCAGGTGCCGGCTGATGTTCTTCTCGTCGCCGGCAAAGCCGCCGAGGACGCCGAGCGCGCCGGCATAGGCATCGATGACACCGGCGCCGACCCGGCATTCTTCGGTGAGGCCGAGTTCGGCCGCTGCAGCGGCCGTCAAGGGGCCGATATCGGCGCCGACCGGGCTTGCCTTCTCCGGCAGATTGCCGTGCTCGAAGAGGTCACCAAGGCCGACGAGATCGAAGAAATCGCGTCGCCAGCTGTTCTCCTCATGCGCCAGATAGGTCCACTTCGCCGTCAGCGTGCATTGCGAACGGGCCAGTGAGCCCGACGCCTTCCAGGTCAGGAAGTCGGCCAGATCAAATAGATAGCCGGCTTCATTCCATGTTTGCGGCAGATGGCGTTTCAGCCACATCAGCTTCGGCGTCGCCATCTCCGGCGACATCACTCCGCCGATATAGTCGAGGACGGCGTGGCCGCTTGCCGTGCATTCATCGGCCTCGGCGATGGCGCGGTGGTCGAGCCAGACGACCGTGTCCCAGCGCTTTGCGCCGGTCACCGAGACGCTGAGCTGTTCGCCTTGCCTGTCGCGCACGACCAGCGAGCAGGTGGCGTCGAAAGAAATGCCGGCGACATCGCCGGCCGCAACGCCGGATTTGCGCAGCGCGCCCCGCACGGATTTGCACACCGCCGCCCAGATGTCCTGCGAATCGTGTTCGGCGTGATCGGGCTTGGGCTGATGCATGGCGATCGGATGATCGGCCCGGGCCAACAGGTTGCCCTCGGCATCGAGAATGCCCGCGCGAGCGCTCCCGGTGCCGACATCGACCGCGCAAACAAAGCTTTTCGTCAAGATGTTCTTACTCTCGCTCCCAGGCCTGCAATCAGATCGGGCAATTGCAGCATGTCAGCGAATATAGAGTCCGGTTCCGTCGACGCAAGCCGCGCCCTCAGGGCGGGGCTGGACGCATGCGAGCCGCCGGTGAAAGCGAAGACGCGCATGCCGGCCGCGCGAGCCGCCGCAATGCCGGCCGGGCTGTCCTCGATCACCAGGCAGTTGCGTGGATGGGCTCGCATGCTTGCGGCGGCGTGCAGGAAGAGATCGGGTGCCGGCTTCCCGTTTTTGACCATGGTGGCGCTGAAGATATGCGGCTCCAGCAGCGGCAGCAGGCCGGTCACGTCGAGCGCGTAGCGGATGCGTTCCAGCGTGCCCGACGACGCGACGCAGCGGGGCCGACCGAGCTTCGGCAGCACGTCCTTGACGCCGGCGATCGGTTTCAATTCCTCGCGGAATTTGCGCATCAGGTCGACGCGCATTGCGGTCAGATGCCGGTCGCTGATCTCGAGCCCGAAATCGCGGCCGAGTATCTCGCGCACGCTTTTCATGCTCTTGCCCAGAAAATACTCGTAGGCGACGTCCTCGCTGAGCGTGCCGCCAGCGAGCTCGATCATGGCGAGCAGCGCCGAGACCGAAAGCGCCTCGCTGTCGACCAGCACGCCGTCACAGTCGAAAATGACCAGTTCAGGCGTCACGGCTGGCTCTTCCGGCCTTCAGAGCCTCCCGGCGAGATAGCGCGTCAGGGTCTCGCGCGCGCCGTTCGCCCACAGCACCTGCAAGGCGTGAGCGAAGGCCGCGGCGAAGGCGGACGAACGGCCGACATCGCCATAGATATCCTCCATCGCAAGCCACGCCTTCGGATCATCCTTCGCTGCCTTCGCGGTTGCCTGCATGCGGCCCCAGTTCGGGTCGTTCGGCTCTATGATTGCGCCGCTGTCGGTGACGCCGAAGCAGTAGCGGCACCATAGGGCCGATTCCAGCGCCAGACCGGCGACTCCCTTGCCCGCCTTGAGCCGGTCGGCGATCGTCGGGATGATGAATTTCGGCTGGCGGTTCGAGCCGTCGAGGCAGAGCCGGCGGATGGTGTCGCCGATCTTCGGATTGGCAAAACGCCGTTCGATAAGCTGGTAGTACTCCTCCAGGTCAGTGTCGGGCACCGGCGGCACGGTCGGGATGATCTCGTCATGCTCGAGCTTCGAGAGGAAGTCGCGCACCAGCGGCTCTTCCATGCCTTCATGGACGAAATGAATGTCCATCAGACCGGCCGGATAGGCGATGGCGGCATGGCCGCCGTTGAGGATCCGGATCTTCATCAGCTCGTAGGGCGAGACATCCTTGACGAACTGCACGCCGACCTTTTCCAGCGCCGGGCGGCCCGCGGTGAAGCGGTCCTCCAGCACCCACTGCTTGAACGGCTCGCAGAACACCGGCCAGTTGTCCTCCAGCCCGAAATCATCGGCGAGGATCTTGCGCTCGCGATCTGTGGTGGCCGGCGTGATGCGGTCGACCATGGCATTGGGAAAGGCGACACTGTCCCTCACCCAGTCGGCCAGATCCTCGTCGATCAGCCGCGCCAGGCCGATGACGCCGTCGGATGTGACGTGGCCGTTATGGGGAATGTTGTCGCAGGACATGACGGTGAACGGCACGATGCCTTCGGCGCGCCGGCGCAGCAGGCCGGCAAGGATGATGCCAAAGACGGTTTTCGGCACGGCGCCCGGCCGCGCGTCGGCGACGATGTCGGGATGGGCCGGGTTGAACTTGCCTGAGGCCGGGTCGATGAAATAGCCGCCTTCGGTGATGGTCAGCGAAACGATCCTGATTGCCGGATCGGCAAGCCGCTCGATGATCGCGGCAGCATCGCCGGGCGTCAGGAAATCGATCATGGCGCCGGTGACGCGGGCGCTCATATGGCCCTGGTCCTGCTCGACGACGGTGGTCAGCCAGTCCTGCTCCTGCAGCTTGGCGCGACCGATCTTCTCGCCCTCGAACACGCCGGCGCCGATCAGAGCCCAGTCGTGGCCCTCGCCTCTTCCGAACAGCTCGTCGAGATAGACCGCCTGATGCGAGCGGTGGAAATTGCCCACGCCGAAATGGACGATACCGCCCTTGAGGGCGGAGCGGTCATATTTCGGGCCGGCGACCTTGGCCGGCAGCCTTGCGAGGTTCGAGGAAGAGAGTTTCACGGTCATCTCAGTTACCCTTTGGCCGATCTGCAGGCCGACTGTTTCCGCCTCCTTCGGAAGTGCGAGGATGAGGGACGACACCTGGTGTTCCAGTATGCCGCCCCTCACCTGCCCGCGGCGTCTTCTCCGGAGGAAAGAGAGAAGCGCCTTCCCCCTCAACTCATTCCCGTCAGCTCATCCATTGGCCGCCATCGACATTGTAGGTCTGGGCGACAATGTATTCGGCCTCGTCGCTGGCCAGGAAAACCGCCATGCCGGCAAGATCTTCCGGCTTGCCCATGCGCCCGTACGGAACGCCTTCACCGACCAATCGCTTCTTCTCACCTTTCGGCCGGTTCTCATATTTGGCGAACAGCGCGTCGACTTGATCCCACATGTCGCTGTCGACGACGCCCGGCGCGATGCCGTTGACGTTGATGCGGTACTTGATGAGATCGAGCGCCGCCGATTGCGTGAGCGAAATGACGGCGGCCTTGGTGGCGCAATAGACGGCGACCAGCGGCTCGCCGCGCCGACCTGCCTGGCTCGCCATGTTGATGATCCTGCCGCCCTTGCCGCGCGCGATCATCGAACGGGCGGCCGCCTGCAGCATGAACAAAGTGCCGGCGACATTGACCGAGAATAGTTTTTCGTAGCTCGCCTTCGTTATCTCGACGATCGGCGCGAGGTCGAAGATCGCTGCGTTGTTGACCAGCACGTCGATCCCACCGGCCTTCGCCTCGACCGCTTTCACCGACGCCTCGATCGAGGCCTGATCGGTGACGTCCAGCCGAACCGCGTAAGCGGCGGAGCCAATGGCCTTGGATGTCGCTTTCGCCGCCTCGAAGTCGAGGTCGGCAATCGCCACCGTCGCGCCTTCGCGCACATAGGCCTCGGCGAAGGCCCTGCCGATGCCGCGCGCCGACCCCGTGATCAGCGCCGATTTGCCTTGCAGCCTCATTGCGCCAGCGCCTTGCCGTCAGCGTCGAAGCGATGGAGCTTTGACTTGTCGGGCGTCAGGTAGACGGTATCGCCATGCCTGACCGCGACCTCGCCGTCGGCGCGGACATTGATCGTGCCTATGCCATCTGCCTGGACGTGCAGGAAAGTATCGGAGCCGAGATGCTCGGCAACGCCAACCGTCGCCTTCCAGTCGCCGGACGTTGTCGAGATGGCGAGATGCTCGGGCCGGATGCCGATGGTCTTGGCGCCGTACTTTTCCGCCGGCGCGCCTTCGATCATGTTCATCTTGGGCGAACCGATGAAGCCGGCGACGAAGAGGTTCTTCGGTGTCTTGTAGAGCTCCATCGGCGAGCCGACCTGCTCGATGTTGCCGGCATTGAGGACGACGATCTTGTCGGCCATGGTCATGGCTTCGACCTGGTCGTGGGTGACGTAGACCATCGTCGTCTTCAACTGCTGGTGCAACTCGCTGATCTCCAGGCGCATGGTGCCGCGAAGTGCAGCGTCGAGGTTGGACAGCGGCTCGTCGAACAGGAAGGCCGAAGGCTGGCGCACGATGGCGCGGCCGATGGCGACGCGCTGGCGCTGGCCGCCTGAGAGCTGGCCGGGGCGGCGCTCGAGATAGTTGGTGAGGTTCAGGATGCGCGCGGCGTCCTTGACCTTCTTGTCGATGGTCGCCTGGTCCTCGCCGGCCATCTTCAGCGGGAAGGCGATGTTCTTGGCGACGGTCATATGCGGGTAGAGCGCGTAGGACTGGAAGACCATGGCAAGCTTGCGCTTGGCCGGGGCCTCGCGGGTGACGTCGCGGCCATCGATCGAGATGGTGCCGCCACTGGTGTCCTCGAGCCCGGCGATCAACCTGAGCAGCGTGGACTTGCCGCAACCCGAGGGGCCGACGAACACCACGAACTCGCCATCCTCGATGTTGAGGTCGATGTTCGGAATGATCGTCGTCGACCCGAAGGACTTGGAGACGTTCTTGAGCGTGATGTTTCCCATGGCTTCCTCCCCGGGGGTGGTCTTCTTCGTCCGCCGCGCGGCGTTCCTACTTCACGGCGCCGCCTTACTTCACGGCACCGAAAGTCAGGCCGCGCACCAACTGCTTCTGGCTGAACCAGCCCATGATCAGGATCGGCGCGATCGCCAGCGTCGATGCTGCCGAGAGCTTGGCCCAGAACAGGCCTTGAGGGCTCGAGAAGGAGCTGATGAAGGCCGTCAGCGGCGCGGCGTTGGTGGTGGTGAGCCGGATGGTCCAGAACGCCTCGTTCCAGGCCAGGATGATGTTCAAGAGCATCGTCGAGGCAATGCCGGGAACGGCCATCGGCGTCAGGACATAGATGATCTCGTTCCACAGCGAGGCGCCGTCCATGCGCGCCGCTTCCAGGATCTCGCCCGGGATCTCGCGGAAGTATGTGTAGAGCATCCAGACCACGATCGGCAGGTTGATCAGCATCAGCATCACGGTGAGGCCGATGCGGCTGTCGAGCAGGCCGGTGTCGCGGAAGATCAGGTAGATCGGGAACAGCACCGCGACCGCCGGCATCATCTTGGTGGAGAGCATCCACATCAGGATGTCCTTGGTGCGCTTCGTCGGCGAAAACGCCATCGACCAGGCCGCGGGGACGGCGACCAGGAGCGCCAGAACGGTAGACCCGACCGACAGGATCACCGAGTTCAGGAAGAACTTGAAGTAGCCGCTTTGCGCCTGCACCTCCGAATAGCTCTCGAAGGTCCCGGAAGGGATCAGGTTAAAACCCTGGATCGCCTCCTGCTCCGACTTGAACGAGGTGATGATCGTATAAAGGATCGGAAAAAAGATCAGCAGGGCGACGATCCAGGCCGCAACCGTGGCGATGGTCTTGTGCTGGGTGGTGACTGCGCGTGCCATCTTATCCTCCCTTACTTGTCGAGGTTCTTGCCGACGGCGCGCATGGCGAAGAAGGCAACGATGTTGGCAAGAATGACGGCGATGACACCACCGGCGGATGCCTGACCGATTTTGAACTCCAGCAGCGCCTTCTGGTAGACCAGGAAGGGCAGGTTGGTGGAGGCATAGCCTGGGCCGCCATTGGTGGTGACCAGGATCTCGGCATAGACCGAGAGCAGGAAGATCGTCTGGATCAGGATGACGACGGTGATGGCGCGCGACATGTGCGGCAGCGTCAGATACCAGAAGCGGCTGAGGAAGCCGGCGCCGTCCATTTCGGCCGCCTCCTTCTGCTCTCCATCAAGCGATTGGAGCGAGGTGAGCAGGATCAGCGTCGCGAAGGGCAGCCACTGCCAGGCGACGATCAGGATGATGGCGGTCAGCGGATGCTGGCCGAACCAGTCGATCGGCTCAGCGCCGAAGAAGCGCGCGATATCGGCAAAGACGCCGTATTGCGGGTGCATGATCATGTTCTTCCAGACGAGCGCCGCGACTGGGGGCATGACGAAGAACGGCGAGATGACCAGGATGCGCACGATGCCCTGGCCCCAGATCGGCTGATCGAGCAGCATCGCCAGAAGGATGCCGCCAACCACGGTGATGACCAGCACGCTGCCGACAATCGTGAGCGTGTTGAGGATCGAATGGAGGAAGGCCGGGTTGGAGTAGAAAAGCTTATAGTTGTCGAACCAGACGAACCCGTCGCGGATCGGGTTCAGTGGATTGTACTGCAGCAACGAGAACCACAGGGTGAAAGCCAGCGGAACGATCATCCAGACGAACAGCAGGATCACCGATGGTGCCATCATGAAGCGGGCAAGCGAACGGGTTTGCTGAGTAGCCATGACGGTCACCCTCCCAAAGTCAGCCGGATTTTCAGAGTCGCGCCAGAATTTTCCCGGTTCTTAAGGGGGACCGCCCGAACTGGGTTTCGGGCGGCCCTTGCCGGCCTGATAGGCGACCGGCGTTCGGCACCGGGAGGAGCCTTACTTGATGTAGCCGCCTTCGGTCATCGCCGCGGTGGCCGCGTCCTGGGCCTGCTTGAGCGCATCGTCGACGCTCGACTGGCCGGCAAGGGCGGCCGAGAAGAGCTGGCCGACGGTGGTGCCGAGGCCCTGGAATTCTGGAATAGCGACGAACTGCACGCCGACATACGGTACCGGCTTGACGGTCGGATGCGTCGGATCGGCTGCGTTGATGGAGTCCAACGTCATCTTCGCGAAGGGCGCCGCCTTCTGATACTCAGGATTGTTGTAGAGAGAGGTGCGCGTTCCCGGCGGCACATTGGCCCAGCCTTCCTTCGAAGCGACCAGCTCGGCATAATGCTTGCTGGTTGCCCAGGAGACGAACTTCTCGGCGGCGGCGGCCTTCTGGGTGCCGGCGGGGATCGCCAGCGACCATGCCCACAGCCAGTTGCCGCGCTTGCCCAGGCCGTTGTCGGGCGCCAGCGCATAGCCGACCTTGTCGGCGACCTTGGAGGCCTTCGGATCGGAGACGAAGGACGCCGCGACGGTGGCGTCGATCCACATGCCGCACTTGCCCTGCTGGAACAGCGCCAGGTTTTCATTGAAGCCGTTGGACGAAGCGCCTTCCGGACCGTCGGCCTTCATCAGGTCGACATAGAACTGCAGCGTCTTCTTCCATTCGGGCTGATCGAATTGCGGCTTCCAGTTCTCGTCGAACCAGCGCGCGCCGAAGGAATTCGACATGGCGGTGAGGAAGGCCATGTTCTCGCCCCAGCCGGCCTTGCCGCGCAGGCACACGCCGTTCACGCCGTTGGCGCGGTCGGTCATCTTGTCGGCGGCCTGCTTGATGAAGTCCCAGGTCGGCGCGTCGGGCATCTTGAGGCCGGCCTTTTCCATCAGGTCCTTGCGGTACATGACGAAGGAGCTTTCGCCGTAGAAGGGCGCGGCATAGAGCTTGCCGTCGACCGAAAGCCCGCCGGCGATGGCCGGGATGATGTCCTTGACGTCGTAGTCGTCGCCGAGCTTGTCGAGCGACAGGAGCCAGTTCTGCTTGGCCCAGATCGGGACCTCATAAGTGCCGATGGTCATGACATCGTACTGGCCGCCCTTGGTGGCGATGTCGGTGGTGACGCGCTCGCGCAGTACATTTTCTTCGAGCGTAACCCAGTTGAGCTGGATGTCGGGGTTGGCCTTGGTGAAGTCGTCCGTCAGCTTCTGCATGCGGACCATGTCGCCATTGTTGACGGTGGCGATGGTGATGGATTCGGCATGCGCGGCGAAAGCAAGAGCGCTTGCCGACAACAGGCCCAGGGTTAGCGTGCGAAGTTTCATCAAATTCCTCCCTTAAACCAAGTGAGCATTTGCCTTGGCTATGGGCAATTACTCACTTAACATGATTTATGTCAAGCCGGAATCTATGCTGCGGCGCAGCAGAAATGACGCGACCAGGCCCCGGTCCGGCGACGTGCCGGAACCTTCTGGCAGTCAGCCGGGGGGCGGTCGGCCTAGGGGCGGGCGATCTCGGCCAGGATCCAGTCGCGGAATGCGCGGATCTTCGGCACGTTGCGACGCGCCGTCGGATAGACCAGCCAATAAGCATGGCCGTCGTCGCCGACCAGGTCGAAGGGCTGAATCAGGCGGCCGTCGGCGATCTCGTTCTTGAACAGCGCCCTGGTCAGGATCGCCACGCCATGGCCGGCGATTGCCGCGTTCGCCTCGTAGGCCTGCGCGCCCATGCTGGAGCCGGGCCGCTTTGCAAGATCATGCCCGGTCACCCCGGCAGCCTCGAACCATTGCGTCCACCAGATGTCGCCGGGATCGAGGATCGGCAGCCGCAACAGGTCGGCCGGCTCCTTGACGCCGCCGATGCTCGCCGCAAGGCTCGGGCTCAGCATCGGCGTGAAATCGGCGTCGAGCAGCTTGTGAGCCTCCAGGCCTGGCCACTTGCCCGCGCCGGAACGAATGGCGAGATCGACATCCTCGCGCGCGAAATCGGTCAGGCGGCTCGAGGTGTCGAGCCGCACGGCAAGCGCTGGATGAGCGATCTGGAACGCACCCAGATGCTGCGCCAGCCAGTTCGAAGCGAAGGTCAGCACGGTGGTGACGCAAAGCAGTCCTTCGGCGCCGCCGCGCGCCGCGGCATAGGCCTGCGCAATGATGGAGAAAGCCTCGCTGACCGCGGGCGCCAGGCGCTGGCCGGGCTCGGTCAACTCGATCTGCTTTGGCCTGCGCAGGAACAGCGGCGCGCCGACGCGCTCTTCCAGCAGCTTGATCTGATAGCTCGCGGCCGCCTGGGTCATGCCCAGTTCCTGTGCGGCCTTGGTGAAGGACAGGTGCCTTGCCACCGCTTCGAACACCCGGATCGCCTGCAGCGGCGGCAGGGGCGCAAACTGCGGAGAGCTGAGATCGGGCATAAGGCCTCCTTATGGGTCATGATCGAGGTTTAATTGGAAGCACGAACCGCCCAAGCCGATATTTGGGGTAGACGATCAATCCAGTTCAAGCACTGCGAAGGCTGACGATCATGATCACGGTCCAGGAAAAACGCGTTTCGACCCCCATACGCGGCTGGTTTCTCGTGCTGGCGCGGGAATTCTCACGGTTTTCGCGGCGCAGGCGCGGCTATATCGATGTCCGGGAACTGTCGGAGTATCTGCAGCGCGACATGGGTTTTCTCGACGGCAACGATCCGCGTGGCCGTTCGCAGTAGCCGGTCCTTTTTTTATCGGCGATCAGCGGCAAGCAGGGCTTCTGCTGTCCGTTCGTCGGTGATGAGCCCGTTGACCAGCCGGCGGTTGACGGCGGCGAGGATGCCCGGCAGCTTGCGCTCGCCCATGGCCAGGGCGATGACCAGCGACTTTTCGCGTGACGGCAGCGCGGCGGACGAGACGCGATCATTGGTGATGCCCTCGATCATGCGGCCCTCGCGGTCGAAGACCCAGCCAACGATCTCGGCGATGCCGCCGGCCTTCTGCAGCGCCTTCAGCTCGCTTTCGGAAATGAAGCCGTCCTCATAGAGCGGTGCCTTCGGACCGAGGTCGCCAATGCCGACGAAGGTGACGTCGGCTTCCGCGGCCAGTGCCAGGGTCGGCTGGATCATCGGCTGGTTGAGCAGCATCTCGCGCTCTTCCGGCGAGGAAGCGATGACCGGCAGCGGCATCGGGAAGGAGCGCGCCTTGACGCGGTCGGCCATGGTGAAGATGACGTTGTAGAAGGCGGCCGAGCCGTCGGGCGAGATGTTGCCGGTCAGGGACACCACCTTGTGCTGCGGACATTCCATCGGCGGCAGTTGCTCGATCGCCGCCTTCAGCGTGCGCCCGGTGCCGATCGCCATGACGATGGGGGTTTCCGAACGCAGCCGGCGTTCGATCTCGGCCGCCGCCGCCTCGGCGATGCCGATGGTCGTCGAGTTCGACGCCGGGTCGCTCGGCACCACTTCGACGAGGTCGAGAGCGAAGCGTGACTTCAGCCGCGCGGCAAGGTCGAGGCAATTCGCTATCGGATGATCGACGCGCACCTTGATCAGGCCTTCGGACATGGCGAGCGACACCAGCCGCTGCGCCGTCTGCCGGGAGATGCCCAGTTTGGCCGCGATCTGGTCCTGTGTGTTGCCGGCAACGTAATAAAGCCAGCCGGCGCGCGCGGCGTCGTCCAACCTGGTGTTGCCGGTTTCCTGTCGCGAATTCACGTTCTGCCTCCCGCCCCGCTCGAATGCTGACACGGGCGCTATAGCTTACAGCGAATACGCCTACGCGCAATTGTCTATCGAAAGGGCAATTGCTTGGGCTGTGTCAGGCTCGCAAAAGACATGCAGATCGCCTGCCCAACCATTTGCCGCCGGGACGGTTTATCTCCATCGGGAAACGCACTAAAGCGCGTCGCGATCTTTCAGATTCGCTCCATGCGCTTTAGTTTTTTGTTTTGCGCATGTCTTTGTCCCGAAACCGGTTACCACTTTCGGGAGACATGCTTTAAGGGGATCGGCGAAGGGAGCCGCGCATGACGCCGAAAGCCGTTTTCTGGGATATGGACGGAACGCTGGTCGACAGCGAGCCGCTGCATGAGGCGGCCCTTGTGGCGGCGTTGCGCAGCGTCGGCATCGCGCCGCCCGTCGACCTGCACCAGCGCGTGCTGGGCATCGCCGCATGGCCGGTCTACGAGATGCTGCGGGACGAATTCGGCCTCGACCTGCCTTTCGACCATTGGATCGTGCGCAAATACGATCACTATTTGCCGCTTGCCGAAACGCTGAAGCCACGGCCCGGCGCGATCGAGGTGTTCAACGACTTGCGCGCGCTGGGCGTCGAGCAGGCGGTGGTGTCGAACTCCGACAGGCTCATCGTCGACGCCAATCTTCGCGCCGTCGGCCTCACCTATCCGGGCATGATGACGGTCAGCCGCAACGACGTGATCGACGGCAAGCCGCTTCCCGAGCCCTTCCTGCGCGCGGCTTATCTCGCCGGCGTCGATCCGGCGGATGCCTTTGCCGTCGACGACAGCGTGACCGGCGCCATGGCGGGGCTGGCGGCGGGCATGAAGACGATCTTCTGGCCGGAAGCGCCGATGAAGGGGCCGCCCGGCGCCATCGTGATCAGCAGCGCCGAGGAACTGCGAAAGCAGTTAGGACTCTGAAGCCCGCCCACGTCGGCGCCGCCCCTCATCCGCCTGCCGGCACCTTCTCCCTGTAAACGGGCAGAAGGAAGGATATTCAGTTCCGGTAGACCGGCTCTTCCTCGTCGAGAATCGCCTTCAGCTCGGCCAGATGGCGCTCGGCCTGGCCGGGATAGTCGTCCATCTCGCGCGCGGTCTTCTCGGCGATCTCGTCTGAGAGGGTGCGCAGCGGTCGGCCGGTCCATAGCGCCTTGATGTAGGTCTCGGCGGCGCGCTCGAAATAGAACATGCGGTTGAATGTGTCGGCAACGGTGTCACCTATGACCATGACGCCGTGATTGCCCATGATCATCACCTTGACCTTGGGGTCAGTGAGAAGCTGCGAGCAGCGCTCGCCCTCCTCTTCGAAGGCCAGCCCACCATAATTGGCATCGACGACGTGGCGATTGAAGAACATGGCGGAGTTCTGGTCGACCGGCGGCAGTGTCGAATCGGCCAGCGAGGCGAGCACGGTGGCGTGGATCGAATGGACATGCATTGCACACCGCGCATGGGGGACGTTGCGGTGGATGGCGCCATGAAGGCCCCAGGCGGTCGGGTCGGGCGCGTTGGGGCCGGACAGCGTTTCGGGATCGTTGGCGTCGATCAGAAGCAGGTCGCTCGCCTTGATGCGCGAGAAATGCACCTGGTTCGGGTTCATGAGGAACTTGGTGCCGTCCTCGTTGACGGACAGCGAGAAGTGGTTGGCCACCGCCTCGTGCATGTTGAGCCGCGCCGTCCAGCGAAAGGCGGCGGCGAGATCGACCCGCTCCTCATAATAGGGCAGGTTGCTCAGCGGTTCCTTGTGCAGGCGGGCAAGGCTCATTGAAAATCCTCCGCTTGGTTTGTCGTACGAGAATGCCGCGCTTGGCAGCCGCCAGCAACCGCAAACTGGTAGGTCAGGCCGCGTTCAGGCGGCGGGGCGCGCCGACTGCAACCCGCCATGCTCGACGATGAAGTCGATCACTTCCTGCAATCCCTTGCCGCGCGACAGATCGGTGAAGCCGAACGGCCTTTTGCCGCGCATGCGCCCGGCGTCGCTTTCCATGACGTCGAGGTTGACGTTCACATAAGGCGCCAGGTCGCTCTTGTTGATGATGAGGAAATCCGAGCGGGTGATGGCCGGGCCGCCCTTGCGCGGGATCTCCTCGCCCTGGCAGACCGAGATGACATAAAGGGTGAGATCGGCAAGGTCGGGCGAGAAAGTGGCGGCGAGGTTGTCGCCGCCGGACTCGATGAAGATGATGTCGAGGTCGGGGAATTTCCGGTTCAGCTCGGCAATGGCGCGCAAGTTGATCGAGGCGTCCTCGCGAATGGCGGTGTGCGGGCAGCCGCCGGTCTCGACGCCGACGATACGCTCTTCCGGCAGCGCCTGCAGGCGAGCCAGCATCATGGCATCCTCCCTGGTGTAGATGTCGTTGGTGACGACGGCGATGGAGAAATCATCGCGCAACGCCTTGCAGAGCTTTTCGGTGAGCGTCGTCTTGCCGGAGCCAACAGGACCGCCGATGCCGACGCGAAGAGGACCGTTGGGTTGGGTCATGCGGGAAACTCCGTGATGGCAAGGATTGCAAAACCTGCCCCGATCAGCAGGCAGAGCGGCGAGTAAAGACGCTGGTCGAGCCGCGCGAAAGGCTGTTCGGGCGCGAGCCGGCGCCACCAAGGCGTAAAGCCGGCCATGCCGCGGCCGAGGAAGACAAGGCCGATCATCAATGCAGTGGCCGCCAGGCCTTCCCGTGGAAAGGGCGTGGCGAACACACCCACAAGCGCCAGCGGCCAGAGCGTCGCAAGCGCCAGGCAAGCCGCGACGGCGAAACTCGCGACGGCCGAGGGCATCTCGTCGACGCCACGGAAGCCGACGACGGCGCGCGCGCAGGATGCCTGGTCCGTACCCGGCCAGATGCCGCCTATGGCCCAATAGACATGCAGCGTGGTGATCAAAAGCAGGACAAGGGAGAGGAAGACGGCAAGCATTATCATGAACGGAACAGCCGCGAATATTGTGTTTCGTGCCGCATCGCCGCTATGTCGGACATGAAGGCCGCGCCGCCGAGATCGTCCAGACTGGAAGCGGCGGCGCGCGATGCCGTCGCAAGAGCCAGAGGCTCGAAGCCGGCTAACAATGCGACGGCGTCGATCTGACCGATGATACCGAGCCTGATCGCCGCCTGCACAAGATTGGAAAAGAAAGCCTGCAAGAAGGCGGACAGCGCCTGCGAAAGATCGATGCCGCCGCTGCCGGCAACGGCCCCGACGGCAACGCAATAGGGGCAATCGGCCGGCAATCGCTGCAAGGCCGGAGATGGCCAGGCAGACGCCGCCTGGAGAAAGGCAGCGCCCTGCAGCATGGTTTCCATATGGCGCTCCTGCGACCCGGCAAGCGCTTCGGCCAGCGCGGCAACCTCGTTGAGATCGCCGCCGTCCCGTCCCCTCCGCCAGCTTTCGGCGAAGAGCACGGCGTCGTTCCAGCCGGAACCCAGCTCGACCAGCGTCTCCAGCCAGCCTGCGAGATCCTTCCGATCGGCGACCAGCCCGTCATGCGCCGCGCGCTCGAGGCCGTGGCTGTAGGAGAAGCCGCCGACCGGGAAGGCCGGCGACAACCAGGCCATCAGCCGCAAGAGCGCGCCGGCGGAAAGCTGCTCAGTCATGGTGATGGTGATGACCGTGGTCGTGGTGATGATGGTCGTGATCATGGTGATCGTCATGATCGCGATGGTCATGCGAGTGGCCGTGATCATGGTCATGGGGGTCATGACCGTGGTGATCATGCGAATGGCCGTGATCGTGGCCATGGCCGGAATAGGCGCCGCGCACCGGGCTGAACGGTTGCGAAACCTCGCTTACCGTGGCGCCGAGACCTTCCAGCATCGCCTTGATGACGTGGTCGCGCAGGATCAGGATGCGGTCCGCCTCGATCGCTGCGGCGAGGTGGCGGTTGCCGATATGCCATGCAAGCTCGGTGAGATGGACAGTGTCGCGGGCGCGGATGTCGTAGACCTCCTCCGGCGCCGCCACGATCTCGAGCTGGCGGCCATCCTCCAGAACCAGCCGGTCACCATTGGCCAAAGCGACCGGTTCGGGCAGGTCGACCAGCACCTTGTCGCCGCCGGCTGTCTCGATGGCGCGGCGGCGCAGATGCCGCTCGTCATGCGGCAGCACGGCCTTGTCGTAGGGCGCGGCTGCTCCCGCTTCGCCGGCCGGCAGAACCGAAACCGCGCGCGGGAATTTGGTGAAATCGGTGTTGATGTTCAGCTTCATTTCATGGCTCCGCCATTGGCTTGCGCCCTAGCACGGGCGGGGCGCTGAAGGACACGATCGAAATAGGCATTCACCCGTTCGGATTCGATTGGAAACCGTCCGGCGCGCGCCCAGCCGCCCATGTCGCCGAGCAGCACGTCGACAGCGGAGAACCGATCGCCCAACGCAAAGGGCTTGTCGCCAAGCCGGCGGTCCAGCGCTTTTATTTCGGATGCGAAATCATAGGCCGCGGCCGGACCGACGTCGACCCGGACATCCTTGGGCAGCAGGAAACGATGGCGCAGCTTGTTCCACAGCGGCGCTTCCAGCTCGCTCTGCGCGAAATGCATCCAGGAATCCATCTCGGCGCGGCCGGCGAGACCGGGATTGGCGCCCATGCCTTTGTCGGCATGCTTGTCGGCCAGATAGACGCAGATCGCCGCCGAGTCGGTCACTTTGAGGTCGCCATCGATCAGGACCGGCACCTTGCCGGAGGGGTTGAGAGCAAAGGCCTCCGGCGAGCGCAGCTTGACCTCGACGAACTCATAGGGCTGCCCGAGCTCCTCGAGCATCCAGAGCACCCGGCTGACCCGGGACCCGCGTGATCCGACGGCCTTGTACATGGTTAAACTCTTGCCTTTTGCGAGAACCCTAACGCATCGCGAATGATCAGACGATGGTGTCGAACAGCCGCAGGATGAACGATATCTGGTAGATCAGCGTCGCCGCGACGAAGGCGATGTGGAAGCGGCGGTCACGGACCAGGATGGCGGCGAGGCAGAGCGCGACGAAGACCGGAGTGCGGAAGAGATATTCGTTGCCGAAGCGGGCGAAGTGCTCCGGGCCTTTGAGCAGCGTGTCGATGACGTCGAGTAGATAGGTCGCGCCAAGCAGCCCGAAGAACCAGGCGCGGCGCGAGTAAAAATAGTCCTCGTAGGAGGTGTAATCGAGCATCGAATCCGGAAACAGCAGCGCGCAGAGCAGGAACAGTGCGATGGCGTAGAAAATGATGAAAAGGTATTTGCCGAAGGTCCAGTTCTCGATGGCGTAGAGGCCAAACTCCCACCACCAGAAATGCACCAGCATCAACAGAACCGAGCCGACCCAGGCGAGATGGACCGCATAGAGCCGGTATTGGCCGGGATGCTGGACGATGCGGGCGGTTCCCGAAAGCAGCCGCGTGACGCCGAGACCGATCACCATTCCCATGACGATACGGATGTGGGGGAAGATGTCGTGCGGAGAGGCGATTTCGGCGGTCATCTACGAACAGGCTCGGTCAGTCATACCAGAGCCATAGCTTTCGGTAGCCCGCCGGAACTGCAACTTGCTCGGCCGGCAGGTGCTCCACATCGCCTTCCCACGTTTCATCCGGTTCAAACCCTGACGGCAGCCAGCCAATGACATCGGCTTCAGCGGCGCGCGTCGTGATGACGATCTTGTCCGAGAACGGCCATTCTCCATCATCGCACTAGACGATCGCTATCCGGACGTCGTGAACTTCGGGCCTTTTGCGTATCGACTGAAGTTCTGCCAGAACCGTATTATTGTCCAGCGCTTCCGCACTATTGCAGAGCAATCCGGCTTCACCTTCGGCCCCGTCAAAATATTCTTCTGGCGTAACAAGCGGCATGGTGAGCGGGGTGACGCCGCCATTGTATTTGCGCAACGCACCCATCCTGGAAATCAACGCCAGCTTCTTTTGCTCATTCATGGGTGAGTCCGATACTTGGTGGGCGCACCGATCCTAAAACAGAAAATACCGCTGCGCCATCGGCAGCACGGTTGCCGGCTCGCAGGTCAGCAATTCACCGTCGGCGCGAACCTCATAGGTTTCAGGGTCGACCTCGACATGCGGCGTGGCGTCGTTGAGGACCATGGAATGCTTGCCGATGCCGCCGCGCGTGTTCTCGACCGCGACCATCGCCTTGTCTACACCCAGCCTGCCCTGCAGGCCCGAATCGAGCGCCGCCTTCGAGACGAAGGTGACCGAAGAATTGGTCAGCGCCTTGCCATAGGCGCCGAACATCGGCCGGTAGTGCATCGGCTGCGGTGTCGGGATCGAGGCATTGGGATCGCCCATCGGGGCCGCGGCGATCGAGCCGCCGACCAGGACCATCTCCGGCTTGACGCCGAAGAAGGCCGGATTCCACAGCACCAGATCGGCCCGCTTGCCGACCGTCACCGAGCCGATCTGCTTCGACAGGCCGTGCGCGATGGCCGGGTTGATGGTGTATTTGGCGATGTAGCGGCGGACGCGGAAATTGTCGTTGTCGCCGGTCTCCTGGGGAAGCGAACCGCGCTGGCGCTTCATCTTGTCGGCGGTCTGCCAGCAGCGGATCGCCACCTCGCCGACGCGGCCCATGGCCTGGCTGTCGGAGGAGATGATCGAGAAGGCGCCGATGTCGTGCAGTATGTCCTCGGCGGCGATCGTCTCCTTGCGGATGCGGCTTTCGGCAAAGGCGATGTCCTCGGGGATCGACGGCGACAGATGGTGGCAGACCATAAGCATGTCGAGGTGCTCGGCCAGGGTGTTGACCGTGTAGGGCCTGGTCGGATTGGTCGAGGACGGAATGACGTTGGGCAGGCCGCAGACCTTGATGATGTCGGGCGCATGGCCGCCGCCGGCGCCCTCGGTGTGGAAGGCGTGGATGGTACGGCCCTTGATGGCTGCCACCGTGTTCTCGACGAAGCCCGATTCGTTCAGCGTGTCGGTATGGATCATCACCTGGACGTCGTACTCGTCGGCGACCGACAGGCAGCAGTCTATTGCCGCAGGCGTCGTTCCCCAGTCCTCATGCAGCTTCAGCGAGCAGGCGCCGGCCAGCACCATCTCCTCCAGCGCTGCCGGCTTCGACGCATTGCCCTTGCCGGACAGGCCGATGTTCATCGGGAAAGCATCGAAGGACTGGATCATGCGCGCCATGTGCCAGGGGCCGGGCGTGCAAGTGGTGGCCAGGGTGCCATGCGCCGGACCCGTGCCGCCGCCGAGCATGGTGGTGACGCCGCTCATCAGCGCTTCCTCGATCTGCTGCGGACAGATGAAGTGGATATGCGCGTCGAAGCCGCCGGCCGTCAGGATCTTGCCCTCGCCGGCGATGATCTCGGTGCCAGGGCCGATGATGATGGTGACGCCAGCTTGCGTATCCGGATTGCCGGCCTTGCCGATCGCGGCGATGCGGCCATCCTTCAGGCCGATATCGGCCTTGATGATGCCGGTGAGCGCGTCGACGACCAGTGCATTGGTGATGACGGTGTCGACCGCGCCGCCTGCCCGCGTGACCTGGCTCTGGCCCATGCCGTCGCGGATGACCTTGCCGCCGCCGAATTTCACTTCCTCGCCGTAAACGGTGAGGTCCTTCTCGACCTCGACGAACAGTTCGGTGTCGGCAAGCCGCACCTTGTCGCCGACCGTCGGTCCATACATCCGCGCATAGGCGGCACGGCTTATCCTGGCCATCAGCGATCGCTCCCGAAATTCCATCTGTTTGCGCAAGGGGCACACATTGCCGCCATCCAATGGTCATGCAATGACCCGCCCGGCGACACTCTGAGCGCCCATTTGGGCCTTCCCATCGGGCGGTTGAGGCGGGCGGTATCACTCCCAAGCCAATGGAAGGAATATTCATGCGCAAAGCGATGCTTCTCGCCGCGACCGCGACCCTGATGATGGCGGGTGCCGCGAGCGCCCAGCAGCAGCCGACTCCTCAGCCCAGGCCGGCGCCGACTGAGCCCGCCGCGCCCAAGGCTCAGCCCTCGGTGCCGACGATCCAGAGCGTCAACGTCGTCGATATCAGCGAACTGCCCAAGGATGCGCAGACACAGGTCAACCAGATCGTGGCGCAGCGCGGCGATGCCGGCCTGCAGACCTTGCGCAAGTCGATCGACGCCACGCCCAAAGTCAAATCCGCGCTCGAAGCCAAGGGCGTGAGCTCGGCGCAAGTCATCGCCGCCAGCATGCAGCCCAATGGCGCCCTGACGCTGATCACCAAGAAGGCGAGCTGATTGCGCGCCCAGGCGGGCCGCCGCGCGATCCGCCTGTCGTATTCTCAAGGTAAGGCGGGCCGCCGCGCGGTCCGCCTGCCGGCTTTTGAGCGGAACCTCCAGCCGATCACGACCGTTTCGCTGTTCTCGCCCCGCCTCAAGTTCAGCTAGGAGCGCGCGATGCCGAGTGTCCGGTGCCTTGCAAGATGGAGTTTCGTTGTTGCCGCCCCGCTCTGCCTGGCCGTGCCCGGTGCAGTATCCGTGGCGCAGCCGCTGGGTGGCGACAAGCCCGCCGCCGCAATCGTCGATTCCGACATTCGCCAGGAGGAGACGCTCTCCAGGACGGAAGCGGGAAAGGTCATCACGGCCATCGATCGCATCCGCGAAAATATCGGCATGGTGCGCAAGACCACCAAGCTCAACACGGTCGACATCGTATTCCTGACCGATGCGGCGCGCAGTGAAGGTGGGCCACCGCCGGCCATCGAGAGCAAGGTGAAGCAGCATAAGGACGACGTGGCCGAACTGCGCCGGGAGATCGAGGCCAATGCCTTGCTTTTCAACGCGATCGATTCGCGGCGGGTGCTGGCAGAGGACGTTCTCGCGGTCGAATTCGACAATCCCGGCAGGATCGTCATCTATGCCGCGGCCAAGCCCCCGAAGTGACGGCCCCCGAAACGATTTGAGCGCGCCGGCGGCCCTCACAACTTGCCCATAACCTTTTTCTGGAAGCCATAGACCTCGCGGTTTCCCCCGAGCGGCACCAGCGTGACGTCGCGTTCCTGCCCCGGCTCGAAGCGCATGGCTGTGCCGGCGGCAATGTCCAGCCGCATGCCGCGCGCGCGTTCGCGGTCGAACTTCAGGCCCTCATTGGTCTCGAAGAAATGATAGTGGCTGCCGACCTGGATCGGTCGGTCGCCGCTGTTGGCGACCTTGAGCGTGACGGTCGGCCGATCTTTGTTGAGCTCGATCTCGCCTTTGGCCGCAATGACTTCGCCGGGGATCATCGCGCCCTCACAACAGGCCAAAGGCGAGGCCGACGCCGACCGCGGCACACGCGGCGCCGGCGGCGCGCGCCAGGCCGCGGAAGCGCGAGCCAAGCCCGAGGCCGGCCGCAATGCCGGCGCCGTGAAGCAGCGCCGTGGCCATCGCGAAACCGGCCATATAGTACAGTCCGCCGGAATTTTCCGGCGCCTCGGTGCCGTGGGCATGACCATGGAACAGCGCGAACAGGCCGATGATGGCGACACCGGCCGAGACCGGCAGATCGATCGCCAGCGCCACCAGCAGGCCGAGCGCCACGACGGAACCCAGGATGCCCGGCTCGACGAAGGGCAACGGCACATGCACCATGCCAAGCGTCCCGCCCACCAGCATCACGCCGACAAAGGCTAGCGGCCAGGCCCAGATCGCCTTGCCCCCCTTCAGCGCCGCCCACAGGCCGACGGCGACCATGACCGCCATGTGGTCGAGCCCGGACAGCGGATGCGCGAGGCCGGCAGCGAAGGACGAGGTGGAGCCCGCGCCGACATGGGCGTAAGCCGGCATCGCGGCCGCCAGCAACAGGATGACGGCGAGCGCGCTGCGTTTGGTTGAAGCGGAAATCATCGGTCTGCCTTCCGGTTGTCTGTTCAAGCGGCTTTGCGTGGGCCGCAGCCTTCTGCCTTGAGCACGCGCTTGGTCGATGGCGGATATTTCATGAGCTTGGCCGCCGGCCGAATCGGCCGCGGTGTGAAATTGCCGCCGCAATTGGGGCAGACGCCACCCAGCACATTGTCGACGCAGTCGGCGCAGAAGGTGCATTCGAAGGTGCAGATCAGCGCATCGGTCGCGTCGGGCGGCAGATTTTTGTCACAGCACTCGCAATTCGGCCTGAGGTCCAGCATGGGCCCTTCTCCTCACCTGATCGGTTCATGCACGGTCACCAGCTTGGTGCCGTCGGGAAACGTCGCCTCGACCTGGACGTCGTGGATAATCTCGGCAATGCCGTCCATAACCTGGGAGCGGGTGACGACATGGGCGCCCGCCTCCATCAGTTCGGCGACCGGACGGCCGTCGCGCGCGCCTTCGACGACGAAGTCGGTGATCAGGGCGATCGCTTCGGGGTGGTTGAGCTTGACGCCACGCTCCAGCCGCTTGCGCGCCACCATCGCCGCCATCGCGATGAGCAGCTTGTCCTTTTCACGCGGCGTCAGGTTCATGCGATGTCCCGGTATTCCAGATCAGAGTGACCACAATTTAGGCAGGCCCGCCCGCCCATTGAGCAGTTCGACGAGCGGAACCAGCCGCTTGCGGAGCTGGCAGCCGTCACCGGCGCAGAGCCTCGCAAGAAGCTTGCCAGATCGGCCGACGCTCCAGAAACTGGCGCCGCCCCAGCTCGCGGCGACGGGTTCGCCGATGACGGCGCGGGCCGGCTCCAGCAGGCTTTCGGCCAGCGGCGAAACGAGCAGCAATGTGGCAACGGCAAGAGCGCCGCCGGCGGCGGCCGGCCGCCGGAGCGTTGCCGCGATGTCAGGGCCGACGCGAAAATCCTCCGCATGGATCAGCTCGCCGCCCTGGCGCACCCGCCAACGGTCTTGGAAACCGCCTTTGACCGTCCGCTCGCCCATCGCCAGCCGGCCGAACAGCGTCGCTTCGAGAATCAATGCCTCGGCATCCTCGGCGAGGTCGACATCCAGCGTGCGGGCGAAAGCAGCATTGTCGAAAACGATCGTTTCCTGCGGCAGCCAGGCCAAGCGGCCGCCCGGGGCGACCCGCAGGCCGACGCTGGTCTCGGCCCTGTCGACGGCCGCGCGATAGACCTTCTCGCAGGCCTGGGTGGTGACGGAGGCGGAAGCGCCGGCGCCGACCTCGATCGTCCAGCCGAGACGGTCGCCCCCGGTCAGCCCGCCGGCCGTGTTGATAAGCACGGCCTCGAACGGATCGCCTTCTACCGCCGGCAGGCGGATCTTGGCAGATCCGTCCTGGTAAAGCCGCTGCAAGCGCGTGCGTCCGCCGCTCTTTGCGCATATAAGCCCGCCCAAGCCGGCAGCGCGTTGCGCGGCAGGCAGGACGGGCCGGGATGTCACGGTGTCGTCGATCATGTCCACGGCACCAAGGTTAAGCACTCCGGCGGCTTTGTCGATATATCGCTTGTTGCTTGACATCGTTTTGGTTTCTATAGAGGGAAGCCACCTTGGAGCGGTCGCGCGGTGCCCGGCGAGGTAAGGGCGACGGCGTTTGTTGGATCCGGGGATCAAAAGGGGCGCTGATCAGTTGGCGTCGGGAAACGACAGGGAAGGAACCGAATGGCTGACCAACTGACGACCGAGATCATCGAAAAGATCAAAGCGCATGCCGATACGGGCGGCGAGGAAATCACCACCAGCACCGATCTCAACACGCTCGGCATCCATTCGCTGGAGCTGACGGAGATCATCTTCGATCTCGAGGAGAAATACGGCATCGAGATCGAAATGAACACGGTCGACGCCTGGAGCAACCTCAAGACCGTCGGTGACATGGTCGAGGCGGTTCGCGAGCTGATCGCGAAAAAAGCCTGAACCGCATGAAAAAACGCGTCGTCATCACCGGCATCGGCGGGATTTGCGGGCTCGGCAATGATGTGCCGACGATGTGGGACGCGATGCGCGCCGGCCGCTCGGCCATCGGCCCGATCGACAATCCGTCGCTGCATGATCTCAAGGTCAAGGTCGGCTGCGAAATCAAGGACTTGCCCGATCACGGCATCGACCGCAAGCAGGTCGTGTCGATGGACCGCTTCAGCCTGCTGGCGGTGATCGCGGCGCGCGAAGCCATGCGGCAGTCCGGATTGACGGCGCATGCCGACAACACCTACAGGATGGGCGCGGTCATCGGCATCGGCGTGGCGGGCTTCGAGACAATCGAGGAGAATTACCGGGCCATCCTGCTCGAGGGTCGCAACCGCGCCGCCATCTTCACGGTGCCGAAGGTGATGCCGGGCGCGGCCGCCGGCCAGGTCAGCATGGCGCTCGGCCTGCGCGGCCCGGTCTTCGGCGCCACCTCGGCCTGTTCGTCGGCAAACCACGCGATTTCCTCGGCCGTCGACCAGATCAGGCTCGGCCGCGCCGACGTGATGGTTGCCGGCGGCACCGAAGCGCCGCTGGTGTGGGGAGTGCTCAAGGGCTGGGAGGCGCTCAGGGTGCTTTCGCCCGACACCTGCCGGCCGTTCTCGGCCGACCGAGCCGGCCTGGTGCTTGGCGAGGGCGCAGGCATGGCGGTGCTGGAAAGCTACGATCATGCGATGGCGCGCGGTGCCACCATCCTGGCCGAGATCGCCGGCGCCGGGCTTTCGGCCGATGCCTCCGACATCGTCGCACCGACCGTCGAGGGACCGGAAGCGGCGATGCGTTTCTGCCTGGCGGATGCCGGGCTCAATCCGGAAGACGTCGACTATCTCAACGCGCACGGCACCGGCACCAAGGCCAATGACCAGATCGAGACCGCGGCGATCAAGCGCGTCTTCGGCGAGCATGCCTCTTCGCTGTCGGTGTCCTCGACAAAGTCGATGCACGCGCATTGCCTGGGCGCTTCCGGCGGCCTGGAGATGATCGCCTGCGTGATGGCGATCCGCGAGGGCATCGTGCCACCGACCGCCAATTATCGCGAGCCGGATCCCGACTGCGATCTCGACGTGACCCCCAACGTGGCGCGCGAACGCAAGATCCGTGCGGCGCTCTCCAATGGCTTCGCCTTCGGCGGGACCAATGCGGTGCTGGCCTTCAAGGCCGTCTGATCGCGGCCTGCCGACCCTTCTTGTGTGCTTGGAAAGCCGGCTTCGGATGTATTGATCCCGTCCGGCAGGGGCCCTAACTCTTAGCTCACCCGCCATGAGCGCCGCCCGGCGCCAATCCCCTTCCGGAGCTTGCGATGACCGACCTGTCCGCCTTTCCGATTGCCAAGCGCTGGCCGGCCGAGCACCCGGACCGCCTGCAGCTCTATTCCGCCACGACGCCCAATGGCGTGAAGGTCTCGATCGCCCTGGAGGAGATCGGCCTGCCCTATGAGCCGCACTATATCGATATCGGCAAGAACGAGAGCTGGACGCCGGAATTCCTGTCGCTCAATCCGAACGGCAAGATCCCAGTGATCATCGACCCCGACGGTCCGGGCGGCAAGCCGATCGGCCTGTTCGAATCCGGCGCCATCCTGCTCTATCTCGCCGACAAGACCGGCAAGCTCATTCCCGCCGATGCGGCCCGGCGCTACGAGACCATCCAGTGGGTGTTCTTCCAGATGGCGGCGATCGGCCCGATCTTCGGGCAAGTCGGCTTCTTCCACAAATTCGCCGGGCGCGAGATTGCCGACAAGCGGCCGCTGGAGCGTTACCGCGACGAATCGCGGCGGCTGATCGGCGTGCTCGAAACACGGCTGAAGGGCCGCAAGTGGATCATGGACGACGATTTCACCATTGCGGACGTTTCGATGCTGGGCTGGGTGCGGAACCTGATCGGCTTCTATGACGCCCGCGACCTGGTCGGCTTCGACGATTTCCCCACCGTCGCCGATTGGCTGGAGCGCGGCCTGGCGCGGCCGGCGGTGAAGCGAGGCCTCGCCATCCCGGCTAAGGGCTGACAGGCTCGAACGCAGTTCCAGGAAGTCCATGCGTCGGGCCCGGCAGCTTCGCCGCGGCTTTCCGCGCGTGATTGCGTCGCGCCGACCGCCATTTCGCCTTTGCTATTTCGCCTTGGCCTTGGCACCTCCCCGGCCGAACACGGAAGCCGCGAGACGCGCGGTAGCGACGACCGCTCCGGTGGCGACGGTTGCGGCAGTGCGGATCGGACCTGGCTCCTTTGCCGCCGGCCCCGTGGGCGTCCTGGAATGCTTCGCGCTCTTGGCCGCGACCTTGTGCGTCGCGGCAGCCGTCACCTTTTTCGGCGCCGCCTTGCCGAAGGCTGGCTTGGCGTCTTTCGAACGCTCCGCTACCGCCGGGCCTGCGCCGGCCTTGGCCTGCGTCGCTCTGGGCTGGCTGGACTTGCTCTTCTTGGGTGGGGATTTTCTGCTGTTGGTTGCCATCTGACGGCTCCTGCTTTGTTCTTTTCACAATTCCGCACGGAAGCGGCTGCGCGCTTCCTGGAATTGCTCCGGCGCCGGATAATTCGGGGTAGCTTAATAACGGCCTGAAAACCTTAAAGTTCCCGCCCAAAAATATTGAAAATTGAACAGGTTAACCAAGGTCATAGGCCAATGACCATGTCGGCCGGCCGCCGGCGCGCCAGCACCCGCTCGATGTTCGGCATGTCATTGGAGGCGATCCAGGCGCGGGCGTCCTCATCCGACTTGCCGTGCTCCCGCCAGCGCTCCATGAGCCGGCGCTCGAGTTCGTCTCGCGGCACGTCTACGAAGATGGTGAAATCGAACAAAGGCGCCAGCCGCGACCAGGGCTCCTCGTCGAGCAGCAGGTAGTTGCCCTCGACCAGGATGAATTTGGTGTTGGCGGAAACGATCTCGGCCGCGGCGCGCGACAGTTCGATGCTGCGATCGAAAACCGGAATGGCGATATCGGGCTCGCCGGAGCGGATGCGCTTCAAAAGGGTCTCGAAGCCGGCGAAATCGAAGGTCTCCGGCGCGCCCTTGCGCGGACCCAGGCCGCGGCGGTTCAGAATGATGTCGTCATAATGGAAGCCATCCATGGGCACGACCTCGGATGTGCCTTCCGGCAAAAGCTCATGCAGGGTCGCCGACAGCGTCGACTTGCCGGAACCCGGCGGGCCGGCGATGGCGACGATGAAGCGCCTGGCCTTGCCGGCGCGCTTGAAGATGGCAGCGGTGATATGGGCGATCTCGGACATAGGCGGCTTTCCGGCTGCGGTTCGGACCGCATCTTGGCGGGTGTGGATGGAAATTTCAAACCTCGTTTCCGGACGCAGAGGTTTGATCCGATTGCTTGGCAGTCGCCCCGAGATTGGCCGGAACGCCTTGTCCCATCGTCATGCGAGGCGAACGCGCGTCGCTCCGCTCCTTGCCCCGGCCTGGAATGGCGAATTCTTTAAACGGCTCCGCCTCTGAGCCTTACGCCGGAACAGAGCGCCCGATGCGCAGGAACCCGCCGTCGAAAGGCACCTCCTTCACCGCCCCGCTCGGGCCAAGGATGCGCAATCGATCGGTCGCTTGTTCCAGGCCGGCCGGCGGCTCGGCCACGGCAAATGGCACGCCACCTATGACATGGCGGAACGAGACAGATCGCCCTTCGGCCAGCGCGAAGGCCGTCGCCACGCCTTCATGCTTCAGCCAGTTGTCGCCGAGCGAGGCGGCGTGACCGACGGCCGTCCGGCCGTCCTCGACGCCAAGCACGCCGAGATGGCGGCCGCTCCAGGGCGCGTAATCCCGGCCTCCATTCGAGAACCACAGCATGGTCACGGGGAGTTCGTCCGGGTTCTTGAGCACCAGCACAAGGTCCTGCTCGGCGTGGCGGGCTACCGCCGTCCAGCCCGGGCCGCCGTGATCGGCCTCGACCAGGGTGATGAAATCCTCGCGCCTGTCCTCCATGCGATAATCGGCGAGGTCGATGGTGCCGCCAGCGGCGAGCGGGAACCGCGCGAGCTCGGTGGAGCGGGCCGGATAGGCCAGCATGAAGCGGCCGCGCGCCGGATCGGGCTCGAGCGGTGTGGCGAGCGTCACCGCCAGGCGTTTCGGCGAGAAAGCCAGCCGGCCGCCGTCGCGCATCACGGTCATCGGATGGTGGGCGACGGAGATCGCGCCGGAGCCACCTGAAAAGATGTGTTCCTGGTAGAGGAAAGGATGGCCGTCGCGGAGCGTGAATATCTTGTCGACGGCGGCGCCCATCACCTTGCGGCGCAGCCGGAAGACGGCGCGCCAGCCGCCGGGAATTGCACCGTTCTCGACGGCGTCCCATTCGCTGTTGGCCGGCCAGCCATGCAGGGGGGCCGGCTCGACATCGCTGGCGGAGAAAGGAGCGCAGAGAAAATCTCCGGACAGGCGCACCGTGCCTTCGGGGAGGTTCGCGGGCAATGTCTCGCGCGGCGAGCCGACCCATGGCGCGCGATGCAGCGGCTTCAGGACGCGGCCTTCGGCCTCGACCTCCATGGCGGCGATATGGCCGACGGCGAGATCGAGCGAGACGGAGATGCCCTTTGCGCCGATCGTGACGATGTCCAAGCCAGCCTCCCGCGAATCTTTCACAGCGCGCCAGCAAAGCCTGTCCGGCGTCGCGGATGCAAGCGCCGCGGCAGGCAATTTGCATCAGCGCCCCACCCTCACCCTTGCGGCGGGGCAGACGTTGCGGCTTAAAACCTGGGCAAATGCCATGTTGGCGCCCTTAACCGATTGGACGCGACCGATGGGTTACGCTAGCTTCGCCGCGTCTCAGCAACAGCTTTTTGAACGTCTTGCCCCGTATCTTCCCTTTCCTGCAGAAACTGATCGTCGCGTTGGCGTTGCTCGCGCTGGTGGGCGGCTGCACCACGGCCGCGCCGCCGGAGAGCGTGCTGGCCGTGCCGGCGCAGCCGCAGAAATATGCCGCGATCGTGGTCGATGCCTCGACCGGCAAGACCTTGTTCGAGGTCAATTCGAGGTCGCAGCGCTATCCGGCGTCGCTCACCAAGATGATGACGCTCTACATGCTGTTCGAGGCGCTGGAGAGCGGCCGCGTCACCAAGGAGACGCGGATCCCGGTTTCCGATCACGCCGCCTCGCAGCCGCCGACGAAACTGCGCTTCCGGCGCGGCGAGACGATCGACGTCGATTCCGCCATCCGCGCCATGGTGGTGAAGTCGGCAAACGACGTGGCCGTGGCGGTGGGCGAATATCTGGGCGGCGGCTCGGAGGACCAGTTCGCCGCCATGATGACGGCCAAGGCGCGCTCGCTGGGCATGACCGGCACCAATTTCCGCAATGCCTGCGGCCTGCCCGACGACGGCCAGGTGACCACCGCGCGCGACATGGCGGTGCTGGGCATGGCGCTGGAGAAGCGCTTCCCGCAGCATTTCCACTATTTCTCGGAAAGCGACTTCATGTTCCGGGGCAAGCTGGTGCGCGGCCACAACGACATGCTGGGGCGCGTGCGCGGCGTCGACGGCATCAAGACCGGCTACATCCGTGCTTCCGGCTACAACATCGTCACCTCCTACAATGCCGACGGGCGGCATCTGATAGTGGTGGTGATGGGCGCCGACTCGGCGCGCCAGCGCAACGACCATGCCGAGGCGCTGATCCAGCGCAGCCTCGGGCCGACGACCGCCGCCGCGACCCAGCCCAGGCTGATGTATTCCGGACAGCAGCCCTCGGCCACGCCGCTTCCCGGCCTGCCGCAGGCGGACTCGGCCTTGCCGGGATTGCCGCCGCCGCCGGATCAGGCGACGCCTGCGTCGGCGCAGCCCGGCCAGCCGGCGTCCGATTTTCCGTCGCCGGATCTAGCTTCGTCCGGTTCGCCACTGCTGCCGCCGGCGCAGTAGGGCGGCGGATTACGAGGAGCGCCTGCCGCCGTTCTTTCGTCATTCCAGGGCGGAGCAAGGAGCGAAGCGACGCGCGCAGACCCTGGAATCACGAATTGAGCGGGGCCGCCTTGCGTTAGCCCTACCGAACCACCAGCACCGGGATCTGCGTCAGCGACACGACTTCCGCCGTCTGGCTGCCCAGAACGAGGCGGCCGATGCCCCGCCGGCCATGCGAGGACATGACGATCAGGTCGCAGGCCTCGTTGCCGGCGATGTCGAGGATCGCCTCGGCTGGCGTCCGGTTCTCGACATGGATGCCCTTCGAGCCGACGCCCTTGGCATCGGCCTCGGCCTTGCATTTGTCGAGCAGCTCGCGGGCGTATTTGCGCGCGCTTTCCTCGTAATTGACCAGCTCGTCGGCGGCGATGTAGCCGGCCATGGCGCCGCCCCAGGCCAGCGCCGGGAACGGCTCGGAGACCGTGACGAAGGTGACCGTGGCGCCGAGGCCCTTGGCCAGCTCCAGGCCTTGGTCCACGCCCTTCTGGGCAAGCTCCGACCCATCGGTGGCGATCAGGATTTTCCTGTACATGGTGGCGATCCCTCATTTTGCGGGGCGCACGCCCCTGGGTGGCGGGAGCCTGGTCAAGCACTGCGAGCGATCAGGCCTGGTCCCGATATAATTGGCCTAGCAGGCCAACCACAGGGGGCAGTTTGATATGCATCAAGGCCAGCCGGCACGGATCATTGCGCCAGCGGGCGGGCGAGAAATCGCCGGCCCTCATGTGACCGCGAGGCGAAGGTCGGCGAAGAACACGACGCCCCGCCCCAATCACAAGAACTTGTTCCGTCACACACTCTTCACACAGACCATGGATATGCCGCGCCGGCTTGGCGTATCGTAGCGCAAAGCCTCGAACAGGAGCACCCGACCATGGCAGGCGACCCGAAGGCATCCGCGCAAGTCCAGGCCGACGACGAGCACGACATCGCAGGCGAGTATCTCGAGGCGGAGACCGTGCCGGAGGATGCGCAGGCAGCCGCCGACGAAATCCTCGAAGCGCCGGAAGTGCCGGATTCGGAGCCGCACGCCGAACCGCATGTTCCGGGCGCCGCCCGGATCAAGCCCAAGAAGAAACCCTCGGCGATATCGGGGCGCAAATTCCGCAAGCGCGACCTGGTGCGCATCGACGATCTGAGGCCCAGCCTCGCCGACCGCATCCGCTCCGACCATCCCGACCTGCCGCGCGGCGCCCGCATCAGCCGCGAGGAGCTCGGCCGCTACCGCATGCGCTACATGGAGGAATTGCTGCAGCAGGAGCATGGCGAATTCTCCGAGCTCGACCGCCAGGTCGTGGAATCGATCGCCAAGCAGGACACGATCTCGGAAAACTCGGAAGAGGAATATGAGGAGCACCGCTCCTTCCCCGACCGCGTTTCCGACACCATGGCCGAGTTCGGCGGCAGCTGGTGGTTCCTGATCTCCTTCGGGGCGGTGCTGCTGACCTGGATCGGCATCAACCTCGTCGCCGGCACGACCAACGCCTTCGACCCCTACCCGTTCATCCTGCTCAATCTGCTGCTGTCCTGTATCGCCGCCATCCAGGCGCCGGTGATCATGATGAGCCAGAAGCGCCAGGAAGCCAAAGACCGGCTGCGCTCCTTCAACGACTACCGGGTGAACCTGAAGGCCGAGCTGGAAGTGCGGCACCTGCACGAAAAGCTCGACTACCTGATCTCGCGCCAATGGCAGCGCCTGGCCGAAATGCAGCAGATGCAGCTCGACGCCATGCATGAGCTGGCAAGCGCGAAAAAGCAGAAGCATACGGCAAGGCGTGCCGTGAGCCGCAAGGCGGCGAAGGCGCCGGCGGAGGGGTGAGGGCAGTTCCTAGCCCCACGAAGTGGGGAGAGGTAGCTCGGCGAAGCCGAGACGGAAAGGGGAGCGCCCTATCCGACAATCTCAGTCGGACAATCACAGCCGCCGCACATTCGCCAATTGCCCGTTGAAGCGTGCTGCGGCTTCCGCTAAGAAGCCGTGGCTGGCCGGCTCACCGGCTGGTTCGTTTTCCGGTTACCCGGAAAGCACCCGTAGCTCAGCTGGATAGAGCGCTGCCCTCCGAAGGCAGAGGTCACAGGTTCGAATCCTGTCGGGTGCGCCACTTTTATACTGCAAAAACATGTAGTTAGCAAGACCATTTCTCGATGGAAAGCGGTCGGGAAAACCGTCGCGGAAGCACCACGGAAGCAGTCGGCAGGATATTCGGATTAGCTATAGGCCAGACGCTGTCCAGTCAGGCGCCCGTTTCCCGTCAAACAAACTACCGATTGCGGCAATAGCTACGTTTATGGCCGTGACGATGCTTTTGGACAACGGCCAGTTTCAACATGCCCACGTCAGGGAACTTGCCACCCGGCAAGCCTTGGCCAGTGTAGCGAGATTTATAAAGTGGTTGCCAGCAGAGCATCCTCGTCCGCAAGCGCCCTGACAAGCTTACAAGCATCCTGCCAATAGCGCGCTGCATCCGCGCGTGTCGAGGCCCGGTCTGGCCGATAAGGAGGCAATTCGCCCGCAACGTCTTTGAGGTCGCGTAGCACGGAAGCAATATGCGGCCACGGGAAGTCAGTAGGGTCCCCGATATCTCGATCTGCACCGACGATCATCTCCAACTTGGCTATGACTCCCGTGAGCGTCGAAGCCGCCACCTCGGGGATGATATCTTGAAGCTTTAGAGTTTTGGTCATCGCTAAGACCTCGGCCTCTCGCGCAACCGCATACGCCCCTGAATCACTGACAGTGCACCCTGCTTGGCTTTCAGCCTGGCTTCGTAAATCTGCGGTCAATCCCCAATTTCCGGTATTGACCATCATTCGGCTCTCCAAACGCTGCTGCACGCGACATAATAGCAGGGAGACGTATCGAGCCATCTGCCAATCGTTCACTAACTGCAGCGCGGGGTCATGCACGCCAGCCAGTTGCGGCTCCACCTCGTTCCGGCTTGCAGCAAAGACATTCGGATTTGTCGTCGACACGGTTTGGGCTCCAGGCGAGTTTCGGGCTCAGTGAATACATATTATAGTTGATAAACTTAAAGTGTGTAAACCTCGATTGTCCGACGCATGGACATGCGTCAGCTGGTTGGAACAAACTTCGCGCGGATACGGCGAGAGAAAGGCCTGACGCAGGAGGATGTGGAAGCACGCTCTGGATTCAGTCAGCAGTACCTAAGCAGCCTCGAACGCGGTCGGCGGAACCCCACCGTAATTACTCTTTACGAGCTTGCCCAAGCATTAGGGGTAAGTCATTTGGAGTTGGTCAAACCTAACGACTTCTAGTCCTGGCATAGTTACGAGCCGCTCGCCAGCACGCGTCGAGCGGACCTGTGGCTAGCGGGCGGCAGCTTGGCGCCCCCATGCGGTTCATTCAGGGCGTCTTTGCTGCTCCCCGAAAGCAGACATTCCCAGCGAAGGAGCGGGCGGATGATGGCGAGCGCCAATGATCGCCGCCGCTGAAGTCGTCAAAAGGGTCAGGACATCGTCCATGCCCTGCGTCTTCAACCCCAAGAACTCTTCCATGTCCTTCCCCCATCCAAAACCCGGGAATCATTGGTGCCGGCGCGACATCGGGCAAGAACAGTCAAGGAACACTTTTCCCCGATATCAACCGACTGCTGACATCCCCGGGCTATTCGGACTCCGCATGGAAAACCGAATCTGCTAATAAAATCGGCAGTTGTCGGAGGAGACGAGTCGTACTGAACCGCCAGGGAGGAGCGAATGGCAAACAACAGGGAAGAGACCCACCATGGAAGCCACTGCTCATGCGATAGAGTTTACGTTTCCTGAAGAGTACACGGGACACACGACGTACCGTGAGTCACCGTTCCACATCATCGAAGACTTCAAGGCCCACGTAAAAGAGACCTACGCGCCCGAAACCTTCCCGGGCTTGTATTGGGGACGGCTCCGCACAACCGAACCGTTTGAGATCCTGCATCAGTTTGCCGTCGACAGTAAGAAGCGCTCGCAGGGCGACTACATCCCCTGTCCCATGTGCCGCAAGAAAGAGAAATTTCTCGAAGGCTCCCTCGTCTTCCTGTTCGGTAGACAGTGTGTCGCCATCATTGGCCACGACTGCGCAGCCGCTGAGGTAAAGCATGCCGCCCTTAGCAAGAAGAAGGCGGACGACACCCGAAGGCATCAGGAAGACTTCCTGATGCCGCGCCTCACCCGGGTCCCCGGCATGCTGCAGGAGATCGAAGCACTCAAACCGATCGCTACGGAGATTGAGAGCATCTTCCGCGCCTTCAAGAGCGGCGCACCGTCAATTCAAAAGGCGCTGCGGCAGGTGCGGAAGACCGGCGGCGACTACATTCTCGTCGAGATGGTCGACAACGAGGCCGCACGGTATGACGACAGGCTGCCGAAGAAGGTCGCCCGGGACAGCTATTTCGGAAGCATGCAGGGTGAGGCCCTGGTCCGCGCCAACTGCAAGTTTCTCGTCGAGCTCAGGAAGTATGAGCAATGGCTACTCTCCTTCGCGGGCTGCGAAGACGAGACTGCGGCGATGGACATGACCATCGGCCTGCTGGAACGCAAAGAGGCCGCCAAGGCCGTCCAGTACATCGGCACCGCCGGACGGAAGCTTGAATGGCTCCGCTACGAGATGTCGGCTGCCTGCTACTTCTTCACCGAAGAGCACATCGGCGACCTCCGCGAGTGGGGAGGGGACCGGCTTCAATCCGCCCCGTTCGATGTAGACAGACAGGTCAGGAGTGACGGCACCGCCGTAGTCATCTCGCGTCGAGCGATGAAGGATGTCGAGAGGGAATACGCCCGCCTCTTCCTCAGCGTCGAACTGGCATCGTGGGCCGATGTCAACAGGCGCATGCCAAATATCGAAACGCTTTAGGAGATGACATGCGCGCGACGCCGTACAATGACCGCTCCGACATCGACAAGCTACAGTCACAATGGAACAAGATCGCGGGGCTTCGTTCGCGACGGGACTGGTCGGCAGCCATCGTCCGCGCGGCGACGGCAGCGGAGATTGCCGCCAACATCGCGGTTCGGAAGCGTTTCGAGGCCAACAGCCAGTTCTCGCCCGAGTTCGTGAATGAGCTGCTCGAATGGGCGAACGGGATCAAGGGGAAGTTCAGCCGTCTGATCGTGCCCTCGGAGAAGGACAAGGACCGCAAGAAAGAGCTCAAGGCCCTCGAAGGGATCGCCGACAAGATCAACGGCAAGCGCAACGCCATCGTGCACCGGGGCGCGTTCGCCGAAGAGCCAGACACCGTCGAGGTGGTAGGCTGGGCGAGACAGATAGTGGAAGGCCTCGTCTTGCCGCACCACCCGGGATTCACGCTGCAAGAGAAGCCGACGAAGACGAGTCGTTAGTTCCGATTTCTTGCCCATCAGGGGCCACCCATCTCCATCCTCGTCGCCCTCTTCAACCTGGGCGGCAGGGATATCGGAACTTGAAAGCTGCCGGTCAGTTGTCGGCCCAATCCGGCTCGGAAAATCGTTTCCAATTGGGAAGCGGATGCATCCGATCTTTACCGCGCTTTCGGGCTGAAGCGGACGTTCCTCAGTCACTGGGGCATCATAAGTTCTAAGTTGATGAGGCCATGTTTTCTAACAGGTCATCGGTCCACACGTTAAAGAGGCCGCATATCGAGAGAACTAGAAAGCGCGCCACCTGCTGGACATTATAAACCTCGTAAGGCCCCAAGAGTGACGTCTTTTTCCCGAAAGCATGTGCCGTCACGAAATTCCGTAAGTAACTGCAGGCGTGAATTGCGTCGGGAAGAGAGAGCTCGATGTCTCGGGTTACTCGCCCGTCGCTGTAGAGTGAAAATCGGTCGCGTACCGGCTCGACTGTGAGTTCGGTCTTATCTCCCCTTACTATCCAATCAACGGTTCTCTCCGGATTGATGCCTGCCTTTTCCAGCCTGGATTTGATGTCCTTCAAGACTGGAGGGTTCCACGTGTATTCCTTATCCAACCATCGTGGTTTTTCCCGGCTGGATTTCACTTGCAGGTTCATCTCCTCGATCGCGGAGAAGGCAAGGTTAATAGCAATGGAACTTCGGACGTGATCAGAGAACTCGCCGGAGTGTTTCCCGAAGACTCTGCCCATACCGTGGGTGCGCTGACCAAGGCGTAATGGCTTCTGTCTCATAGCTTATTGAGAGTTTGTGGATAGCATAGACAATGCGCGTATCTGGCCAAGCGTTGACTGCCATCGCAACGGCCACTGGCCTCTCCATATTGAACGAGAACAGTTCAAAGAACCCAGTAGTTTGGAAGACGTTTTCAAAGATGCTGTCTTGCTCAGACGCGTCGTCCGGCATTTGGAAGCCAGAAGGGTTTCCATGCTTCTGATCCGGGAACCCTTCAACGACAATATCGGCGGCGCGGATGAGTTGAATGATGTTGTTAGCTTCGGTCTCTCCAGCCTCCACGACCAACAACTGCCCGTGAGTTTCGCCCTCTCCGAGAGGGCCGAAATCCGCCAAAGCCCCGGGTTTTGTAACTTCCGAATACCCACTTTTTCTAAATCTGTAACGTTTGGACGGATCAGGAATGAAGCGAACCTTCCAACCGGCTCGGCGACAGAGGGACATCACCAATTCAGTTTGACTTGGTTTAAATACTAGGAAGCTACAAAACGACGGCACACGCCGCTCCACGATTTGATCCACTACTTGATCAGCATACGGGTTGTTCAGTGAGGTCAGCAAGATCGGGGTGGAAGCAGGTGCGTCCAAATCTCGGCTAACGGTTCGAAGCCCACATTCACACGGGAAGGAACGAAACGTGTCATCGCTGTTGACAGTTCTTGCGTCGGACTCGGCCGGTCGCTGTCGCGAGCCTGCACTCCTCCAATGCACATAATATGGTTTGCAAACCAACCATATTATGTGCAAGACAATCCTTGGAGTAACAAGGAACGTCGCGATGATCGAACCGCACATCAACAAGGAAGCGTTGGCCAACATGCGAAAACGCGTTGGGGCATCTCAGAAAGAAATGGCCCACCACATGCGCATGCCGTTCAGGACATACCAAGCCCTTGAGAACGGCGAGAACCCGATCCGACTGATGCACATTCGATCGTTCGAGGCGGGGCTTCTTTGGTTGGCCCGCAAGAACGACGACGCATCAATCCTGCCCGAGCATCTGAAGGAATTGGTCTCAGACCTTTTTCTGCTGATCAGGCGCGGCAACATTTTGGACGGTGAGCGGTGACGCTCTCCCCTATGGCCTCGGCGAGTATAATGGAGGTCCGCTACAGAATAGCCAAATTAGCAGATTGCAGATCATAAAATATCTTTGCGTGAGCGCTAGGCATGTTCACTTTCCCTTCGAGGATTTTAGGCCGGCCACTTGTGGCGCCAGAAAATGCAGGGGGGACCGCTCCAGTGTCTCGCAATCGCACGGAAACGGCTGCTGAACCTTGCTAGCGCTCTCCCGCAGCCTTAGCGTAGACGTCGTCGAATACCAGCTTCCATATCTTCACGGGATGCTTCGTGCTCGTACGTCCGAACCATACTCATCAGCAGTGTCGAGGCAACAAACGGATGAGAATATTGCAGGGCGGTAGCCCAACGGCGGTATTTCTCAGCAAGCTCCCGCTCCTGATTGCCCCCCTCGCCACGCCAGACCACACCGCGTGCGTTATACAGTCCTGTATGTGCGCCTTCTGAAATCCTTTCCGACTGGATGTCCTCCATTACCTGTCGAACAGGTTCGCATGGCCAAACGCCGTCACTTCCCACCGGTGCGCTCGAAAGCAGTTTTCCCAGACAAATATCGGCGATGTCTCCCCGGCCCAACTCTGCGCAAGCATCACGCACTGTTTTTACCCATGCTGCAAGCTTGCCGGCCTGCCGCTCTTCCGGCTCATCCTGCCCAGGTATTCTCTCAAGGGCGTCAAGTAGCTTGTATCCGCGCTCTGCAAAGTGCTGGAGGCTTTCAGGGGGTACCCGAAATTCCTGAGGATCTTCCCTTCCATCCCTGCGCTTGTAGACCCAGACGACGGCCTGCACGAACATCTCGGGATGATCCTCAATGTACTTTTCGAGATTGACGATTCCATGTTGCCTACTGGACCGAGGACGAGCGAGAGCGTCCAAATAGGTGAACTCCAGTCCCGCCTTCTGCTCTAACGTGATTTCGGAAGCGCGATCGAGTGCGACAAAGGCCTCCTCAATACTATATTGCTCCACTTGGTACTGCCCCGGCTTGTCCTTGCTATCCGCCGCCATCGCCTTCAAGACACGATAGAGAATCGATGGCTGAAGTTTCGATGGTTTATAGCGGACACATGAAAAAGCCGCTCGCGGTCGCTCTGCGGCCAGCAAGCGTTCTATCGCCTCGCTGTTCTCAGCATCGGAATCATGTATCCAGCCGGGCGCAACCTCGGCCCAATAATGTTCTCGTTCGGCCTGATTGAGCGTGTCCGCCAACTCCCACGTACTGCGGCGGAACGGGGCCAACAGCAGCAACCTGGCGGCTTCTTCTCCGGAAAGCTGCTCTGCTAGGCTGCGGAGGAGAATCTTGCGCTTTTCATGATCGAGAATTGCATGAAGTGCACCTGAAACCAGATTCTTATCTGTCCAAGATTCCGATTTGATCATTGACCGAATCGCGACCAGAAGAACCTGAGGAAGCTCAGACTCCGGGATCAGATCGGTTGCCAGCAACCAGCCGATTTGCCACGCCGCGTTGCCCCGCTGGGCCAATTCGAAGATCCCGGTTACGCCACGCTCCTGAAACACCTCCCGCAAGGCTGCTACGCGCAGTTGCCTGATCCGCTCGTCGCGCTTTTGGTAGTCGAAACCTTCCCCTTCAAGTTCATCCGCCGATTCTTGGACCCATACATCGCGAAACAGCCAGTGATGCCGGTTCAATAGGTCCACTGGTTCCAGCTCAGCATACGCCGCTTGTGCATCTGCCGTCATAACGGCTCGTCCGGTTGTCTCGGCTCGCCTGATGCCGCGACGTGACATTACCGTCACGCGAATCTTTTCACGAACTGCCGCCCTGTCGTCATCGGATGCGTCTTTTGCCCATAACCTCACGGTGTCCCAGACCTTGACACGCGAGTCGTCATCAAGGTCATGAATGTGTTCAACGAGGTCGCACAACATTTTCGCCGAATAGTTCGGCCAGTCGAGGACCATGTTCAACATCTCACGCCTGAATGCGATGATTGGCCCCCATGTTGGAAGAGGCTCCCCGTAACCATAGCCATCCGGCCGCCAGCGCGGTTTATGGCTGTAGTCTCCCATCTGTCCGCGGGTATCGAGCTGCTCAATACAGATCTTCCACGCGACGCCCGGATGCCTGTCCGCGAGAATCTTCATGAGTCCAACGCGTTCATCGAGACTTGCCGCCGTTTGAGGCATCCAGGCTCTAAAGATCGCACCCAACGAATGCGTCGGCTTGTTTATCCAGTTGTCATTGATCTCGACTTCTGCGAGCCGCGCGAGAATTCGCGCCGCACGAGAAAGCGTGGCCGGATTCCAGGACAGGCCCTCCAAGGCCCAGAGCAAGCCGGTGCGGCTCGGATGACTGCCGAAAACCCCAGAATCGACGGGGCGAAGAAGCCCGAGCACGACGGGATTGTCGGATTTCAGATCGCGTTCGATGATGGTGAGAAAAGCGTTGGGCGCGGCCTCAGCGTAGGTGGGCAGATCGCGATCGTTCGCCTCTAGTTTGCGTAAGGTGAGAGGCGTTGGCAAAAGGTCATGGACAAGGCGTTCCGCTTCGAACTCCAGGTCTTTCCCAAGGCGACTCTTGAAGAGCGTGTTTCCATGAACTGCCAGCAGGACAAGCGTTTCGGAAAAACCCTCCCGAAAAGCGGCAGAGAAGTCTCGCGCCTTTCCGTGGATGGAGGCTGCCCACCGTTCGCTTTCCGGAAGATCAAGTGTCGGATCGTCCTCGCCAAGCACCATCCGCGCAATCGAAAAATAGCGATCCAAATCATTAGTCGTGATGGAGCCTGCTATGGCGAACAGCAAGTCGATCTTTGAAATGACACCTCGGTAGGTTCCGATAGCCCAAATCGGCGCATCATCGAGCTGCGCCAGGTGGTGGCATTCCTTCTCAAGTGTCTCGTAGGAGAGATCGTTGGACAGCAGGGAAAGAGCCTCCCTGTCCGTTTCGTTGGCCGAGTTCCAGGCGCCGACAAACAGGAACGGTACGAGACGTGCCGCCACATTGGGTTCGGCCCATTCGGGTGTACGTACGGCAGGAACCGTTGAAAGCCGGCGGCGCAACACGGTCAGGGATCGTCCCGACTCATTGTCAAGCCGGTTGGTATCATCCCGGCTGTAACCCATTTCTTCTAGGGCGGTGCGGAAAGTCTGATCGCTCGCTGGCTCAAGGACGATGTGCGGCTCCACCGCCGCGTTGCGCGGATACACGACTACTGTATGCAATGTCCGCGCGAATGGAGCGAGCTCTCGTTCTGCCTCGCGGCTCGCCACCACCGCAATAAAACCCTGTGTGCTCTGCGCTAACCGTGGCAGAACGCCTGGCGCATCAAATATCAACACCTGATCTCGATATGCGGCCAGTTCTTCGCCGCCGCTCGGCCCGAACAGTTGCGATAGCATTGCTAATGCTTCACCAGTGGAATCAGCGGCTATGACCGTTGGTCCATCCGGCTCTTTGGTAAGCCGAGAGAGCATCGTGCGTTTGGCCGCGTCGATGCCTGATTTGAACAACGTCGCTGACAAAGGAGGCGTGGTCACCGAGGCCCAGTCAGCCCAGCATTTGTCTAGAGAGCGAACACCTTCCGAAGGATGGCGTGTTTCATTTGCGAACCAAGCCTGGGCGGCAAGTGACTGCTCCAGCCATTGTTCCAGGTCCTGGGCATCATAGGCGCGCACATCCTTCCACTGTCCTTTGGATTTTGCGTCGGCTGTCCATTTCGTCTTGCCTGGCCACGCCCTCGGTGTGACGAAGACGAAGGTCATCGTCATGCGTTCAGACTTGCTGAGAGCCTTAATGCTTTTGGCAAAGTCCCCGTCTGCCTTGCCTTTGATGTCTTGGCTTACACCGAACTCCCAACCCGAAATGCCTGCCGGAATCCACCGGGTTCCTTCCGTCGTCTCAACGAATCCGTCCCAGCCGGGGCTCTCTGCATCGTCATTGCCGGGGAAATCGACCTTGGATAGTCCGATCCCGGTCGAGTTGACTAGCGTACGCAGAAACACCGAAAAGCGTGTGCGCGCAGAAATATTTCTGACGGCCCAGTCCTCTATGTCATTCCGCTTGAAGGCAAGAAACGGCGGCACATACGCCGTGGCGCTGGACTGCGCACCCTTCGATTTGGCCTCGGCCGCATCGAAGGATGCCTGCATATCAAGCAGGGTCTGTGCCGGAATCTTAAACGCACGCTCGATCCGTGCCGCCATTTCAGCGGTGGCCGCCGCCTTGCCATTGAGGAAGTTCGAAACGTTCGGCCTGCTGACATCGAGGAGTTTGGCCGCTTCGGTCACTGTGAGAGCCTTCGGCTCTAGGGCAACCTCACGCACATATTGCCCAGGATGGCGGGGGGTTTCTGTTTTGCCCGACGTGGATCTCTTGACCATTCGCTGCTCCCTATTTGACAAGAAGAATAGCGATCTGTAACGTGTAATGCAACACATTACACGTGGTTCAGCCGTAATGCTAGATGATCCCGATCAGCGCGCGCCCTTCCGGCCTCCCTCCCAAAATCTGGAGGAAATTGAGGTTGCTTTTGCGCGCCTGTTGCACGTCAGGGCTTCGGGCAAGCTGGGCATCATTGTCGCGCTGGTCTGCTTGCTCTGGATCAGCGCGTTGGTCTTTCTGTTTCGCTGATTCTCGGCAGTTAACCGCCTCCTGAACCCTGCATCGCCCCCGGAGGAGAGGGTCGAACCACACCACAGGATTCGAAGGCATTGTGTAAGCCAGTTTTCTCCGCCTCGCTCTCCAGCAGACCGTCCGCTCACGGCGCCTAATCGGTCATTGGATATACTAGGGGCGAACCTGTCTGATGGCGGCGATGCCTGATGACCGATTGCGGTTAGTCGCTATTGTTTTGCCGCGTTCTGGCGCACCACAGAACTGGATCGTCAACCCATCGATTGACTTCGGATTCCCGCCAGCCAGCCCCGTTGACACTGATCTTGATCTGGGCCGGGAACGTGCCTTCGGCGATTTTGCGATAGATGGTCGAACGGGACAGGCCGGTCCGGGCAAGGACGGTTTTGAGGCGTATGATACGATCCGGCTCGGGCATTGCCTGCCTGCATCTCACTGGTTGTTGCTGATTTCTGCTGGGACAGACAGGACGAACCCATGCCGGAGGCAATCAGGTTTGTCGCCTGTGCCGCCTGTGTAGTGGAAACGGCGGCAAATCGGCATGTCTTAGATCCCAATCCCCCGCCCCTTGCCGATGCCATGGCTGAAGGCGAGTTCGGCACCAAGGCGACGACCCGAATCCACGTTGATCCCAAGCTCGCGTTTGCGGTTTGCCAGTAGGGATTCGAGTTGAGGATCGCGTTCGAGGCTCTTGGCCATATCGGACATGGCCGAGCGCGTGGACTTGTAGCCGGACATGTCGCCGGCCTGGTATTGGCGCCGGCCCGTACGGTCGAGCTTTTGCCAGCGTTCCACGAAACGGTCTGCGCGGCGGCCGGGATCGTTGTCCATCCCGGTGCGGATTTCCGTTTCAAGCTGGAGAGCAAGCACGATGCGGCTGACGCGACCGGCACCCGCCTCGCGGACAAGTTTGGGATTTTTCACATAGGCCGCTTCGGCATCGCGCCAGCCATGCGGCCGCACCTTCTCGAAAGCGCTACGAGCATCCTTCAGTTCTTGCATCTGCTCCAGACTGCCCTGGCCATCGGCGTTTCCAGTGCTGAGGATCGCGTCGAGCGCGCGCGCGTGACGAACAAGCGCCTTGGTGCGAGCGCTGCGCAACGCCGCTTCCGCGTCCACTGGCGCATTCACGTCGCGCCGCACTCCGGTCGCGAGATTTCCTCTGTCGGGCGTCGGGCCTGCATCTCCGATCCGCACCCCAACACTCTCCCTTCCCGGCCCAGGTCCACGTTCCTGCATGGGCTCCACGTCTCCAGGCGAGCGCAACCCGTCGATCAGCCCGCCGATCCTGTCGCGCAGCTTCTCCGGAACGATCCGGCGTACGATCTCGACCACACGCTGTCGGAAGGTGATCCCGCGCCGCTCTGCATAGCTCTGCGCCGGATCGACCTGCTCGAAATCCGACGCCATGTCCTTGGCGCGGTCCCGTGACAGCGTCCGGTCCAGCCGGTCCCGCGCACTGAAGTCGTCGCCGCCGTAATGCAGGTCCATGCTGTCTCGATGCCTCGACAGTGCGACGTAGCTGCCATGCGCGTCCATGCCCGGCGTCGCCAGCACATGGGTCCGGTCGACGGTCATGCCCTGCGCCTTGTGAATGGTCGCGGCATAGCCGTGGTCGATGTGCGCGAAGTCTTTCAGTTCGAAGCGAACCGATCTGCCATCGTCGACGCGAACCGTCATGCTCTGTGTGCTGACTTCCTCCACGATTCCAAGCGTGCCGTTCTTGACGCCGAGCCCGCGCTCGTTGCGCAGGAACATGACACGGTCGCCGCTGGCGAAGGTCCTTGCACCGCGTTCCACAGTCACGTGAACATCGTCGCCGAGATCTCCAGCAGCGCGCATGTGCTCGCGCGCTGCCTGGTTCAGCGCGCGCACCTCGTCGTTTGTGTGGGTGAGGATGATCCGGCTTGCGTCTGGCTCTGTCTGCCTGTCGCGATCCCAGCGCTCGACGAGTTCACCTCGCGCCTCATTGCGCGTTGCAGCCTGATGCACCATGCCTTGCGCCTCGTAGGCGCTGATCGCGGCACCGATCCTGCCGGTCGCCAGATCGCGCGTGGCATCACGCTGCCAGTCCTCGCGCTGCCGACGCACCTGGCCGATTTCGACGCCGCCATGACGCTCACGTAGGGAACGGAATGCAGCGCCAGCCTCGATTGCCTGCAGCTGCTGCGGATCGCCGACGAGGACGACTTTCGCGCCAACGTCCGCCGCATGGGAGAGCACGCGCTCCAACTGGCGCGTGCCGACCATGCCGGCCTCATCGATCACCAGGACATCGCGGGCGGTGAGCAGATCGCGGCCCTGTGCCCAGCCATGCTCCATACTGGCGATGGTGCGTGACGGGATGCCTGAACCGCCTTCCAGATTCTCGGCGGCAATGCCGGAGAGTGCGGCGCCTCGGACCTCATAACCCGCCGCTGCCCATACATGGCGCGCAACGCCCAGCATGGCGCTCTTGCCCGTTCCGGCAAAGCCGACAACGACACCAAGACCGCGACCATCGGTGATGTGCGCAAGCGCATCGGTCTGCTCGCCTGACAGGACAAGACCGCGTTGCGCAGCTCGCGCCAGCGCTGCCTCGCGATGTGCGTCACTCACCGCGTGGCGGTCGTCCAAATCGATACGCTCTGCCGCGCGGTGAAGGCGCTGTTCGGTCTCGATCATCTGTCTTGTGGTGAAACGGTCTTCGCCGCGCCGGTCCTTGCCGAGTTCGACCAGATCGGGCGCGCTGCTGATGGCTGCCGTCACCTCGTTGAACTGCTCCATTCCGTCGCTGTGTCGATGCGCAAACTTCGCAATGTCCTTTCGGGTGAAGGTCGATTGCTGATGGGTGATTGCATCGAGCGCCACGGATGGATCGGCAATGATGCGCGCGCCATTGTTGCGGGCGATCTCGCGATGCAGTTCGGCGCGATCTGCTTCAATACCGGCGCCGTCAGTACCGCTGCCTTCAATGCGTTGAGCTGGTGCACCGATCTGGGTTTGCGGCTCCAATGAAATGCCCTGCGCTTCCAGACTGCGATGATCGATGCGGGCGTCGATGTCGAGTTCGGCCAGGCGCTCATTGGCCAGTTCCGCCCACCGCTCGCGCCAGCGCTCGACCAGCTGGGTAGCATTCCAGTCTCGAACCTTTGACCCAAAACCGTTCTCGTCTACGGACCGCATGGTGAGCATGACATGGGCATGCGGCTTGGGACTGCCATCCTCCGCCCTGTCCCAATGCACATTGAGATCGGCGACCATGCCCTTGCTGACAAAGTCGGCTTCCACAAAGTCGCGCGCCAGTTCGATGCCTTGCACCTGGCTGAGTTCACGCGGTAAGGCGAACTCCACCTCGCGGGCAAGCTGCGCATCCTTGCGCACCTCGAACGCTTCGACATCATTCCACAGCCTCTCGCGGTCGCGCCAGGCCTCCGGTGCATTCTCCGGCAACATCACCTCGGAATGGACGACACCGCGTTTGCTGGAAAAGTCCTGCACACGCTCGATCCGCTCGTCGCGCAATCGCGAGGCAGAGCGATAGGCGGCTGACGCGACAGCGCTTGAGCCTGCCTTGCGGCCAATGACCTTGACGTGAAGATGATAGATCGCCATCGCGACCAGATCATTTGCACGTCAAAGCGCACGTCGGCACGACGTATAAGCGCGCCCTCCCTCGAAAAAATCTCGGGATGGACCAGCCTGTCCCGGGCTGTCTCGGCAACCCTGGAGCCTTCCGGCAAGCTCTCCCCTATCATTGCCACATCGACAATCAATGGAGACAACCATGCGAAAACATGGGCTAATCGCGGCGCGACTCACGATCTATTCCGTCGGGACGGCGGATGGTGAAGGTGGTTGCTCCTCGATAGAATCGGAAGCGGGCTCACGATTGGCGCCGGGCCCAAATATCGGACGGAGAGCAACCATGGAGCAGTATGTCGGCCTTGATGTTTCCTTGAAAGACACCGCAATTTCGATCCGCCAGGATGGTGAGCGGATTTGGCGTGGAAAATGTCCTTCTGACCCTCAGATACTGGCGCAAGTGATCCGCAAGCATGCACCGCACGCCAGCCGCGTCGTCTTCGAGACAGGGCCATTGGCAACTTGGTTTTATCACACGTTGGCGGCTAAAGGTCTGCCTGCGATCTGCATCGAAGCGCGCCATGCGCAGAAGGTGCTGAGCGAAACGCTCAACAAGACCGATGCCAATGACGCGGATGGGTTAGCTCGGCTTGCCGAAGCGGGCTTCTTCAAAGCGGTCCGAGTCAAGTCGTACGACACGATGTTGATCCGCACGCTGGTGGCGGCACGCAATCAATTCATCCTCATCTCGACGCAACTTGGCAACCAGATACGCGGAACAATGAAGACGTTTGGACTCATTGTTCCACGGGGCAAAGGAGGCGCGTTCGAAAACAATGTCCGGAACCTTCTGGACGGCGAAGAAGGTCTGGCTCGGATCATGCTGCCGCTGCTCGAAGCCTGGCGCGACGTTCGCAAGCGCGCGGCCGATCTCGATCGTCAGCTACTTGCCACGGTGCGCAAAAGTCAGCGGGCTCAGTTGCTGATGACCGTCCCCGGCATTGGTGCGGTGACGGCTATTTCCTATGTCGCAGCGATTGAAGACACCGACAATTTCCGCAAGTCACGCGCGGTGGGCGCTTGGCTGGGTCTGACCACACGGCGTTACCAGTCCGGTGAGGTCGACTATGACGGCCACATCTCACGACGAGGTGACAAACGCCTGCGCAGCTTGCTCTATGAAGCCGCGCTGGTGATCCTCACCCGAACCGGCGCCAAGAACGAGAGCAGCCTCAAGAACTGGGGACTCCAGCTACGTGAGCGCCTGGGCTTCAAGCGCGCAGCGATCGCGGTGGCGCGTAAACTGTCAGTCATCATGCACGCGATGCTCAAGTCAGGAGAAGCCTTCAACCGATCGGCTGGGGCCAGCGCCTAGCCTAGGCAACCCCCAGTTCCACACTCTCAGCGCGTCGTCATTCTAGCGCGCCGAGGCGTCCCTGCCGGGACGTGGGTCAGACCATTCCGTTCTCGTGATTGCAGCTCTCGGGAGACTGCGGCGCAAACACAGGAAGGCCTCGCCTGCGAAGACCCATAATGCGACGGCCAAATGCCGATCGCGGAGACAACCCTGCTCCCGGCACTCGCCTATGACTCGTGCGAAAGCGGCCACTGCGGGCATGCCCATTCTTCGTTCCAACCTACGGCGGTGCAATCCATCGCCCGACTAAATGGAGTTGACCAGATGAGAGCGATTAGACAACCACGAGACTTCGACACCGAACTGAAGGCGCTGGAGGACAAAGCGCGCGAGCTCAAGACGCGAAAGGTTCAGCAGCTTGGCGAGCTGGTCATCGCCACCGGCGCCGACCAACTCAGCAGCGAAGAGCTGGCCGGCGCACTGGTCGCAATCACTGAGACGAACGACACCGCAAAGCGTGATGCATGGGCTAAGCGTGGGGTGATGTTTTTCGAGAGCCGATCGCGGCGAACTGCTCCAGCATCTGAAGGCAACCGGCGAAGCGCTCAGGCGCAACCGGGCGGCCTACAATCGCCGGCAGGCGGCACAGGCTCGCAATGACATGCGCACGTGGCAGGTCGAGCGACGCAAGCGTACGCGACTTCTGATCGAACTCGGCGGGCTCGTCGTCAAGGCAGGCATTGTCGAGCTCGCCAATGACGATCGCGCTACCATCTACGGCGCGTTACTCTGGATCGCTGCGAAATTGCAAAGCCATGACAGCGAGCATCCGCGCAACCTATGGGCCGTGAAGGGAAAACAGGCGTTCAATGCCGAACGGTAAGAAGAGCAAAAGGGCCAGCGAACGTAGCGGTGGTCGGCGCGAAGCGCGAGTAGCGGGCGGCGCGAAGCCCCGACAGTGTAGCCCCGCCCGCGTTGCGCCAATAGCCGAATGACGAATGTTTTGAGTTGGGCAAGTCGGCAAGCGATTGCCATTTCTTGTCAGCGCTTAGCCAGTGAGGAAAGTTCTGGATGGTGCGGGAACTCTTGCAGGGCCGTATGAATCAAGGCATTCCTGTCAATGCCACGTCCACCTCCACCCTGCCGGAGCGTTCGAAGCGCCGAAAACCAAGCTGCTTGGCCGGTGCCACTGAGCTTGAGTCGAGATACGTCGCCTCCAGCCCGCGCCCAAATGTCTTGCTCAAGAGGGCCCGTCGGATAGAGGTCGAGCATGATCTGCTCGAACCGTTTCCAATCGTCCAGCCCGAGCGACTGTGGCATTCCCGCGCCTTTCGTCCCACCGCGGAAGAGTGCGATCGGGAAGTCGTCCTCGACGTCGTGCGCCTTGAATATCGGATGCTGTTGGCCTGGAGCCGCCTGTCGCACCTTCTCCCCTACGTAACTGAACGTCTCGAATATTCGGATTAAGCCATCCCCACGGTTTGGCGCGCCACCACGCAGGGCCATGAGTAGGTGCTCGGTGAACAAGCTGTTTCGTGCGCCGTGAAACACTAAGGAGGTCTCGTCCATCCTCGATGAAGCAATTAGCACTCGTCCGGTGCCTTGCGCCAATCGCCCAAGAGCCTTTTCGGTGAAGCCCAAATCAAGGCCGCCGACCGCGCTGCCAGATTTGAGATTGCCCGCACCACCCGAGTGACATGCATCAAGGAATACGAGAAGCCTGCCGGCATCGATCACCCGCAACGCGTTGGTAAACTCGTCCTCAGACAGGGTGGTCGAAGCGATGTCGGCAAGGGAGCAGTCCGTCGGGACGAGGGCCGCCTGCTGATGGGACGGATCGCCCAATAACGCACCATGGCCCGAGAAGTAGACAATCACGGTGTCATCGGGGCCACTCTGGCGTGCTAGGTCATCTAATCCCTGTCGAATTCGGCTGAGCGTAGCTTCGCCGTCCAGCAGAACCGTCACATGATTGGGATCGTAGCCGCATTCGCCTGGAGAGGTTAGGACGGTCGCAATGTCACGGGCGTCGTTGAGCACGGAGCCCGGCAAGGGATTGACCTCATCGTAGTTGGCGATCGCAATGATTAGCGCGCGACCAATTGGGAAGCCCTTCGCGTCCGCGGTGGTTCCAACTCCTGCGGCCATGGACAAAGTTCCTTTAGCGACGGGTAAGATCGTTGTCGTTCGAGAGGAAGCGCAGTTCCTCACTTTGTGGATACTCGCGCCGCATCTCGCTTAGAAGTTCGCGAAGCGGCATAGCGCCTCCCTGCCGGATTCGGCGGATGGCATCCTGCCATCGTGAGCGCCCGTTGCCGTGATAGGTGAGATCTGCGCCTTTGCCACCGGCTCGCTCCCACAACTCGTTGTGGTCCGGTCCAGTCCAATAGAGATCAGCGGCTACGTTCGCTACAAGGTCCCATTTCTCATCGAGAGATAGGGGCGTGATGCCTAGCATGAAGCGCGTGATCAACCCCAGCATACTATGACATATTCGCAATGCGACTTTGACATCATTTCGCCAACCCGCACCCGAGAGTTCATTTGCGGCATTCTGCCATCTCCTTTCTAGGACCAGACGGCCGATTGCCTCAGCTTCAGCGGGAGTAAGATCCCGACCGCGCCCAAAAACGTGGCGCAGCCAGCCCACGAAGACTTCCTGTCGGTAGTCGGACAGAACAGATATAATCCCCACGGCAGTGGCCACGTTGGTGCGCGCTAAGTTGTCCAGGGTGGTTATTAGGCTCGGCGAAGCAATGATTTCTGCCTGAAGTTCACCGTCCGGAGCGTATGGCGGATTACCTCCCTTTGAAGCGTCTATCCAGCCTGCGGCCGAGGCCTCAAAGAATCTGTGGCGCACCTGCGTGTCGAGGCTTGCCCAAACTTCCTCTCGCCGCTCGAACCGGCCGAGGTCCGCCAGCGGCGAGAGTGACAATACTGAAAGCAGCCGTCCGTCGACGCGGGCTTGATCGAGCAGGCTCGTCAACACAGCGTTTCGCGCTGCTTCTGGATTTTGGGGAGCCTGCCAGAGCTTGGGATCAGTCTCCATCGCAGCGCCCCACAATCGCTGTGCACGCCCCGTTGTATAGTCAAGATCACGGAGAAGAGCGGGGGTGGTTGTAACAACCTCGACTGCGATTTCCACGACACGTCGATCATCAAAGGATAGAGCGACGGCGACGAGTTCGGCCCCAGTCCCGTGACGCAAAGCCTGCCGCAATCCCGCCAAATGCCTCTTATCCTGATCGACCTCTAGCTGTCTCTTCGCCGCTGCGGTGGGATCGAGGAATGACGAGGCGACGGCACCGTGAACTTTGAACCAGTGTCGTCGAAGCGACGCATCGAGTATTTGACTTGCCAACTTCTCGGGTAAGCTCATCGGTACGACCTGGGCCAGCTTGTCCTCAACCGCAGGGTTGTTGGGCAGAATGGTAAACAGCTCAACGGTCGCCGCGCCCACTAACTGGCTCCAGCGCCAGAACGCGGAAGCGAAACTTGACCGTGGATCGAGCGCGGCATTGTTAAGACCGGCCAACACTGCGGCGTTCCATTCCGGAATAGCTCTTTCGGCGCTTGTCACACTAGCGACGATCTCGGCGTAGGCCGCGTCGTCAGCGGCCGCGAACGAATCGTCGGCGACCCGACGCTCGATGCCCTTCCACAACTCTTTGGCAGGACTAATTCCTGGAATCGACAGGTTCCGAAGCGCGAGGACATTCCGTACGGTTGATTGTCCGACGGTCGCCAGCACGCGATCCAGTATGAGAGCCTTATGCATGCTACCGGTCTCAGGATCCGGTGAGAGTTTGTCGATCAGTCGCAGTGCTGAAATCAGCCGCTCGAACGTGGCATCAGCTCGCGAGCTGAGAAACCAAGCTTTCTCCAGAAGGGCGAGATCGGACATCGTTCTCGGCTTGGCGTCTATCTCGCGAATGAATTGAAGCAGGGGCGACGCTTCCTCGTCGCCAGTGAGAATTTTGGCCGCCAGCGATGTCGATGATGCCATTGCTCCGACAACGCGATAGCCAGACCATCGCGTGATGAGTGCCTGCGGTGTACAAATCAGGGAAGGACACGGCGTCTCCCACAGATCCTTGGGACTGAAGCTCAGTCGAAATGCAAAGGCTTTTCGAATAGAGGGCAGCAGATGCGGCCACAACGCGGCGACGAGATCGTCAAATCCCTGGTGGCCGGCGCGAACAACCGGCGCTTGCCCTGGGCTCACTAGAGCCGCCGCAGTAGCTTCCAGGTCCGGCGTGGCGACCTTTTCGCTCTTGCCAACGTTCACTTCGAGCCTGACGAGCGTTTCAGGCACATTCGTCGAAGTGGCGAGAACTGCAAGCAACGCGCGCAGGTCGGAAATCTGCGCCATAGCCTCGATCGGTATGAAAAGTGCGTGTGATAGCACCATACCTGCACGCGAGGCACCGGCATCGCGGAACGTCCGGCCAAGAACATAGATGTCGCCGGTCGGAAACCCGCTTAAATACGGAGACCAATCTGCACCTGGGGGCGCCGTGTCGGGCAAGTCCAGCCGATTGGCCAAGTCTGCCGCCAAGCGCGCATCGCCGCTCGCTGCCCGCAGCACATGAGCACCGTTCGCCTCTCCATACACAGCTTGGTCTATTATCATATAGTGTCCTGCGATCAGGCTGAGCCCGCTAGGAGCAGCTTGATAGGCAGCGTCAAATCTGTGGTCTGTTCTCCGCCCTGATTGATAACAAAGCCGAACTGCTCCGGGCCTAGGGCCGCGTATTCAGGATCCGGCTGATCCGAAGCAAGTGGGCGGCTGAGCGCAGATAGGCCTAGGACGATCGGGCTGATCCACCTGCTCGTGATGAAGTCTGCGAACATCGGAAGGCGCTCGCGTAAGACGTCCATCGGTCTACCTTCTACGTTCATCTCATCCCAGCAACTGAGCAGAATCGCAACACGTGGCGCTTCCAGCTTTTCGACCTCCGCGCCGCCGCGAGCATGCAACAATATCTGGAGCAGCTCGACCAGCCTCGCCTGGTCTGAGATTTGTATCGCTTCGTTTTGCCGGCTAGCTCCCTTCAAGTCGGCCAGCGGCCTAGAGAAGATATCATCCGTCACACGCATCTTATTAAGCCGAATCAGCAGCGCCCATGCGGGCGTGTTGGCGATCCTGGCTCTCCAGGAGGCGGGCACCCTGCGATTGGCGATGATGTCTTTCACCTGCTCGCCGCCGTAGTCGGGCCATATCAACTCGGCGGTCCTACCGTCCTCGTCGACGATGGGCCACAAACTGTCCGAATAAGTTGAGCGGGGTGTGTGGTCGGCAGTCATCCCTTCATCGAGCTGCTTCATCGCTGACTCGAACGGGGCCAGGTTCGTGGCCGCTCCCGCCATCTTCAGCTCGCCGTCGCCTCTTATCAGGCGCTTTAGCAACTGCGCACCAAAGTGTGTCTTGCCAACGTCGGATTCGCCGACGAGAAGGATCGCTCTCGTCTTTTTCATTCTCACCTCACGCCCACAAGGAAGAGGGGATCGAGCTTCGTCGACGGAGGTGAGGGAAGTGTGACGACTGCGCGTCGCGTCGCGAGCACCCAGTCGAGCAACTCGAGCAGACCTGTTCCCTTATTCCCTGTCTCGGACAATATGCTCACCCGGAATTCGACAGCGTCCGGCATCGGTTTGAAGACTGCACCGCGTACTGCGTTCTCCATAGCAGGTGAGATAGCCAAATCTGCCTTCGTCCAGACCAAAGCCACCGGTCGATTATGACGCTCAGCCGCCATGCGTGCGGCAAGCAATTGGAACGAACCGCGGGCTGAACCCATTGCAGACCCGGATAACGCTTCGCAGTCGGCAACCAAGAGGATGACATCGGCATGCTCTGCCACCCATTGGGCGCCCACACCATCAGGTGCATCGCGATTCACGGCCCACTTTCGGAACCACTCCCCGGACGCATCTGCGAACAGATAATCTCGCGGCGCTTCCGCCCCAGCGAGCGCGAGGTGCAATTGACCCGGAACCCTACCGTTCCCGCTTGTTGTGTGGGGAGGAAATCCCGCCGATCGACCTGGATCCCAGCGCAGCGCCCCCGCTACAGCTTCCCATCCCTCGAGCGTATAGGAGCCGGCGAAACGATGGCGCTCGGAGAGCAGTCCGCGTCCGAGAAGTAAGTACCAAGCGGCCAAAAGCGTCGTCTTCCCGGCATTCTCAACGCCGGCAATGCCGACGACGATCGGCTTACCTCTACCTGAAACGAAACTGAGATCCGCGAGTCCCATAGCGCTCCCCGACCACGGCAACATCAGCTCGTCGGACAGCTTGACGATTTCTCCCTCCGGCCGAGTAGTGCCAGTCCATTCGGAACACTCGGTCGCGTCTAGATATCCTAGATCACATGGCGCATCTGGCATAAAACAATTCGGCTTCCGACACGATTTCATGACGGCTCAGCCTTTCGCCGCTCGTTTGACCGTCGGCACGTCGCGCGTTGCGCGGGCCGCTTGGAGCTCGCGAAAAATCCAAGTCGCCCATTGCGGCGCGGTGAGCGTAGTGTCTGCCGGAACCCCGAAGAGTTTCCTGAAGGTCGAATCGTCCTTCATCATCGTAGGATGCCCAACCAAGCCGATGACTGGGCCTCTGCCGACGGGGGCGGATGCGAGTTGAGCTGCTGCCTGGATTAAACCTGCCATGCCATCGATCGTCTGGAGTTCCTCAGCAAGTTCGCCAATACCTCGTTTGGTGCCCCCAGCCGCTCCGTCGATCGCTAGAACGGCTTCCTCTAGGAATGCTGCGACGCTTGCCGGTGAGAACGTCGGCACCTGCTTGTGCAAATCGAAAGCCATGAGAGCCGCGGCGGCAAAGGGCGGCAAGCTCCGATAAGTGACGCGGGCACTCGTCGAAAAGAGAGCTTCCTTCCACCAGAGGAGGTTTGCGCGGCGCTGAAGTCCGGCGGTGGCCGCGCTTACCGCAGCCAGCGTAACGTCGACGTGTGTCGCAACTGCCGTCACCAGAGTCTGGATCGGTTTAGACAAATCGATCGCTTCGCCAAGAGTCTCATTTTCCGCGGTGTTGACAACACTTGCGATGGCGGCCGCCATCCGCGTGGCGAACTCTGTCGCCCAAGGCTGCGGATTGTTTGACCAATGCGGATTTCCACCGGTTGCCTGCCCCTGAGCATCCTGAGGTCCTGCTGCGGCAGAGATCTTCTTCGCGAGCGCCGCCTGATTGATCGTCCGCTCCTTCGAGCGCATTTCAACTATGGGGATTGCATCGATCTTAAGCTTGCCGACAGAAATAGAATCAGGCGTAGCCCACTCATTCTCCGCACGGTCATCGACGCGCTGCTCAACCTCCCGGACAACGTCGGTCCAGATGTCCCTCTCGTCCCCAACCTCCATGTAGGGGAGGGCATTCCTAGCAGAAACGGCAAAGGCGACGGCGATCCGGTCGTTCTCGTTCGCTGCACGCACCAGGGCGTCCAGCAACATAGGCCGGATCACCGCGATCGGCGTACCGGAAAAGGTATTAGAATAGGTAGCCCAGCGGTTGGCTAAGACCTCTACGACTTCCTTAACCACAGGATCGTCCGACGGTGCATTCGGATCGAATGCAATAAGCGAGAAGGCAGTTGTCTTGGACGGAGTTTTCTTCAAAACCTCGACGAGATCGTCGGCCGCGCCAGCCAGCTTCTCAAGTTTCGCATCGTCACCGCCGACGTCAATCAATCCGCTGTGGAGAAAACGAAGAAGTATCCGGTCGCTCATGGCGGATTCCTATGTTCGATTAGCTGAAGTTCTACTGGAGCGAGACAGGTGCGCTCTTGTGGCCAGTTTTTCAATGACAGCCGGAATCAAGTCTTAGCCGCCAATTCCTATTCATTCCACGTCTATAGCGGCGCCATCATCTCGGCAAGCCACGAGTGCGCTAGTACAGGCGGCATGCTACCGGCTTGGACCGAGACTTCGGTCATCGGTGCAGTATGCCCGCAATAGGTCGAAGCTCTTCACACACAAGATATTGGGGGGAGTATGCAACAGTTCGAGCGAGTACCTCCCTACAATTCTCCGACGAGGGAGATGACGCGACCTGGCCCTACTGTTCAATATACGTGTCAGATTCAGGAGAATGTTCCATCAGCCGGATTGGCCGAAATGAGGCTCATGCCTGCCTGACAGATTTGGGGGCAAAAACGGAATGGCAATTCAGATTCGTCAGCTTGCTAAAGTTCACTTTCGCTTTAGCTAGCAGGGGTCGAGAAAATCAGTCAGAGTCGTTCGGCCGCCTTGATTTTGCTACCCCACAAGTGTGGTCATGCGCTCGACAAGTTGCTGGCGAAGAACGGCAAGTCCTTCACCATTATTCAGATAACGGATATACCGCAGATGCCTTAGATCGAACGGCACGTCCTCAGGATTTTGCGTGATGAGAATGAAGTTGCGTCCAAGGGCGTGTACGATGCCGGTCTCATAGAAGACATTTGCATTCCGACCCGTCAGGTCGCACACCACAACTCGGGAGCGGTCGATTAGTGTGACGATGTCTTGGACGACATGATTATGTTCCCAAATGTTGTCAGCCCGATTGCACAAGAGATTGATAGAAGTCGCGGCTTGATTGATTGCGTCGTAAACGGGAGTGAAGCTGGCTTCGAATGGCATCATTGCTGATACCTGTTGTGGATCCACTCTGGGCGGATACCGCAAGGCGAAAATCTGAGGCGCGTTCTGTTGAATTTGGGCTAGGCCGAAAAGCGCTCTGTAAAGGTCCGACTCAACGATCGTCCAATGCGTGGTGGTCCAATCCCACTGGCGTCCTACGCTTGAGAGGCCCAATTCGGTTGCAATACTCGGCAACCGATCCTGCCCAATTGGAGGCACTGAGAGGTCGTATTGATATCGAATGATTGCGGTTTTACTATTGCTTCCGAGCACCGAAACGGTGCCGACGCGGGCAACGCTGTCCGGATCACGTCCTTCCGCCATGAAAAGGGTAGGCAGCGTCGCGAGACGGGCGAAGTCAGGTGCTCCCTTTATAGTTCTATCGACACTCCACTTAGCCCTCGTCCCCTCGTCGGTGTAGGAAGTTAAAATACGATCGGCCGGAAATTCTACTTGCCCTTGGGCGGCAGAAGGCCAGGCAATGCCCCATATCAGTCGGTTGAACGCCAAAGCCAGCTCCGCTTGTCATTTTTTTGGCTCCAGGCCTTCTCCGCCAGAAGAGAGGTCGATGCAAGATCATGTTGATGTTCGGAACGAACCTGTCCCCAGAGAGCTCTACCCCCTAGAGCTGAACTGCCATCTACGCAACTCGCGTGCGGCTGATGGCCTTGGGCTGCCTTCATCCCGCTGCCGCCTTGCAATAACTCGACAGCCCGGCGATAAAAGCCCCGCTAGTGGGCTTGTCGGCATGGACCTGCAAAAGATTCTCAGCGAGAAAATTGACGCGTTGCCGGAAGGCCCTCACATGAAGGGCTTGCGGTCGGTGAAATTGCACATCGACAACGCCGCCAAGCATTTTGAGAGGGGGCATAGCGAGTCCGACCAGAGCCTGTTTACGGATGCGATTTACCGGTGCAACCAAGCCTTCGAAGGCAGCATCAAAGAGGCATACCGCGTTCTGGCCGGGAAGGACCCGGCGCATCAGAAGCCTTTTGAAATCGAACAGTACCTGGAAAAAAAGGAAATCCTCAAGACGCGCGTTCTGGACCAGTTCAAGAACTACAGGAAGGAATGGCGCAACCCGTCGACCCACGATTACATGCTCGATTTCAATTACGATGAAGCCCTTCTGGCGATCTCGTCGGTTGCAGGGTTTGCAATCGTTCTGAGCGACCAAATTGCCGGTAAGCTCGCTTATGAGGAGGCTGCGGCTTTACCCGCGGAGCCGCCTACCGACATGGAAAAAGCAGAGCCGCTTCTTGAGCTTATAGCCGCACGAATTCGGTCGTTTGGAGAAACTCACGTTGATAGGATCGGTGTGACCAAATCTGCCAGCAACGACTACTACCGACTGGAAGGCGCGTTGGCAGGCTTTCTCAATTCGGCATTATCCAGCCTCGGAACGGTGAAGGTTTCTCAAGAGTTGGCTGGGCTTGGTCGGCGAGTTGATATTATGGTGGAAAAAGAAGGCGAACGCATCGCCATTGAGATAAAGCGGCTGGGCACAAGCCGCACCCCGAGAACCGTGACGCGAGACGCAACCGCTAATGCCTTGGACTATCTTGAAATAGATGGTGTGACCGGCGCCATCGCGTTTATTTACTCGATCGAGCCCGTTTCCCAATACGCAATCACCCCGGGACCAGGCCAATATGCTGAGAACGTCAGGATTATAGCGCCGGTCAGAAATAAGGCGCTCGAAAGCGCCTGACCTTGCCCGGCCTTTTCAATCACGGGCGTAAACAAGAGGATGGGTCAGCCTTAACCTAATTTTTGGCCCGCGTGCCACTCAGCTCTCTGCGAACACAAAATTCCCTCCCCGTGGCCGTCCAGCAAGACTTCCAATGTCGAGGCATCGTCACGCCGTTCCCTCTAACGCCCTAATCGCGGCGGAAGACACCGTGAGGTCGAATCCAGCAAAGGTAAAGCCTCGGGGGAGGCGCTCACTGGCACCCTGTCCCCGCCTACACGCAAGCGCGACGACCAACCTGCAAGATGTTGCGCTATCGCATCACTAGGAGAGTTGGGTATCGGTAGAATAAGCAGCCGCCTTTAGGAACTTCCGCATAGCATCCTTACGCGCGCTGTGATCGAGCGCATAATTTGCGCGCTCGAACTTCACTCCATCAAGCAAGGCCTGAATGTAGCTAGCGACTGTGTCGCCTGCCATCACGAGCGCAGTGTCTACCGTGTGAATGTAGCGGCTCGTGATCGTTCCGCGAGAATGTCCCACCAAGGCGGCTATCGTCGACTCGGTAAAACCGAGATCGTTTGCCACGCTTGCAAAACTGTGACGAAGCACGTGCGGCGTAACGCTTTCAAGCGATGTGTCTTTGAAGAGCTTTTCCCATAGCTTTGGGAAGCCGACTAATGGCTTTCCTTCCTCCGTACCGGGAAACACGAAATCAGCCTCATCGTTGGACAATAGTGGTTGGAGCAACTCGACCACGGGCAAGCCGATGGCCCGGGTAGATGCTCCTTCCTTGGAATCTTGAAGCCTTATGCAGCTGCGCTCAACATCGATCTCGCCCATTCTGAGATTGATGATCTCGCCTCGTCGACATCCCGTCAAAGCGAGGGTCCGCACCATTTTGGAAGCCGTTGAAAACTGCGGGTCGTCAGCGGCGTCCGCGAGAATCTTGCCTAACGTTCGATACTCACGCTCGGTCAGACGACGGTCACGGACACGATCTTTTGGTTTGCGAAAGCCGTGAACCGGGTTCTTTTCGATGATCCCTTCCCGGATGGCATATGTGAAGATGCCGCCGAGGAGACCTACGCCGCGCGAACCAGTGCCAATACCTCCCCGAACGATCGCGCGGCCTCGCTTCTTCGTCTTGATGTCGGCTCCGGTCCTACCGTTGGCAACATCGCGCAGAAACTTGGCGATATCTGACGACGTGATCTCGGTCACTCTCCGATTGCCGAGGAGCGGAAGGATATGGCGCTTTATGCGGCTACGGTCGATCTCCATAGTCGACGGCTTCTTGGGGCGACCTCCTTTGCCTGGTACAAGTCCAACTTCACAATCGGCCAAATATCGGGTGCAAAGTTCTTTGACGGTGATCGTTTTGGCGTCGAGGAGTTTCTTCTCTGCGGGATTGTCCCCTTGCGCGATCCGACCGATCAATATGCGGGCCTCCTTTCGGGCCGCTTCTGGAGCCCAGGCCCCGTGGGGACCGATCGTGAATCGGCGGGTCCGACCTTTAGCTCTATACTGCACGAGATAGCTGCGCTTACCGGATGAAAACACGCGCAGCCCAAAGCCGGGCAACTCATCATCCCAAAGGAAGTAGTCCGACTTTCCCGGCCCTGCTTGATCCACGGTTCGTTTGTTCAGCTTAGCCATCGCGCACCCCACGGCTCTGTCGAAGTGATTCCGCGGAAGCACCACGGAAGCACCCGGACGGAAACTCCGGCCTGCGATAGGATACTGGCTTCGGTCTTCGGATCGACAAAAACTCAGTCGTCGTAGTAGCTTAGCGAACGATATCGTACAAAGACAAGCTATTGAAAAGACTAGCTAAATCGGCCTCCGAAGGCAGAGGTCACAGGTTCGAATCCTGTCGGGTGCGCCATCATCTGCTGGCGCCGGTGCCCCCTCACCCCAGCACCTCCCCGATCGCCGCAGCCAGCCTCTCCACCCCGTCCCGCGTCTGCACGGCGTCACAAGCCGCGTAGCCCAGCACCAGCCCTTGGGTCGGCGCCGTGTTCTGGAAATATTTCGACAGGGGCGAGACGTTGATCGCCCTTTTCGCGGCGGCCTGGCTGACCTTGATGTCGTCGATGCCTTCCCTCAGATAGCCCACCACCTGGATGCCGGCTTCGGCGGGGGAGAGCGTGATCTCGTCGCGCAGGCGTTCGGTGACGATCTCGCGGAAAAGCTGGCGGCGCTGGGCGTAGATGCGGCGCATGCGTTTCAGGTGCCGGCTCATATGGCCTTCGGTGATGAAATCGGCCAAGGCGGCTTGCAAGAGCAGCGGCGCGAACTGGCCGGTGGTGGAGAGCGCGTTGACGATGCGGCCGGCGAGTTCCGGCGGCAGCATCATGAAGCCCAGGCGCAGCGCCGGGAACAGGAGCTTGGCGAAGGTGCCGACATAGATGACGCGGCCGGAACGGTCCATGCTCTGGATCGCCGGCACGGGGCGGCCTTGAAACCGGTATTCGCCGTCGAAATCATCCTCGATCACCCAGGCATTGGCGGTCCCGGCGATGTCGAGCAAGCGCAACCGCTCCTCCATGCGCATGGTTATGCCGAGCGGATGCTGGCAGGCCGGCGTCACATAGATGAGGCGGGGCAACGGGTCGGGCGGCTCGAGATACCAGCCGCGCTCCTGGTCGACCGGGATGGGCACGACCCTGGCCCCGGCCACGGTGAAGGCGGCCTTGGCGCCGTAATAGCCGGGCTCCTCCATCCACACCGTGTCGTCTGGGTCGAGCAGCAGGCGCGCGAGAAGGTCGAAGGCGGCCTGCGCGCCGGTGGTGATGACGATCTGCTCGGGCCGGCAGCGCACGCCGCGCGCGGAATAGAGATAACCGGCGATCGCCTGCTTCAGCGCCGGGTGGCCGGTGACGTCATAGGTGCCGAACAGCGTCTCGCCGCCATGGCTGGCGCGGCGCGCCACCAGCCGGCCCCAGACGCCGAAGGGAAAGCTGCCCGCATCCGGCATGCCGGGGTGGAAGGCGACATGCCCCGGCCGGCCGTGATGATAGGGCTGGCTGAGCAGAAGCTGGCCGCGCAGCGAAGGCGACCGCAGCGGGATGGGTTGTTCCTCGCGCGGTAACTCGCGGGGGCCCTCGGGCAGGTCGACGATCACCGGGCGGGCGCCCTGGCGGTTGGCGAGATAGCCTTCGGTGACGAGCTGGTCGTAAGCGGCGACGATGGTGTTGCGGCCAAGGCCGAGCTCGGCGGCCAAAGCTCGGGTGGATGGAAGCTCCGAGCCGGGGGGAAGCGCCCGGTTGCGGATGATGGCGACGAGGCCGTGATAGAGCTGGCGCGACAGATGCTCGGGGCCGGCGCGGTTCACGGCCAGCATGTCGAGCGGGAAAGCCTGGGGTTTGGGGGGCGGGCGCATGCGGGCTAGCCTCTGCGGCCAGCTGGCAGCACGAGCTTGCAAAAAGTTCGCCCTGCAGCGTCGAGTTCCCGCCAACTTCGCGCCGACGGTCGACGCTCATTTCCATAGTGCCGCGTGAATGCTCTCGGATTTCCCATCCCCCCATCCTGTCACACCCACCGGCCGACACAACTGGTTCCTTCATTTTTTCCAAAACTGGCCCTCGCGATGGAGACAGAGCGGCGTAGACTTCGCTCAATGACGTTGGGGTAAGACGTCGACAAGAACATGTGAGGCGGGGTGCTGGGAGGGCCTCCCGCCTGACGAAACGGCAGGGCTTCGCCCGCCGCCAGCAATCGCGACCATCTCCTCCCGAGACCAGACCCCCGCGGCCATGACGGCCGCGGGGCGGAAAGCGAGCAATGACCACAGTTCGACTTGGCATCAACCCGATCACCTGGACCAATGACGACGTGCCGGAACTGGGCGGCGACACGCCGCTCGAGACCTGCCTCAGCGAAACCGCGCAAGCCGGCTATGCCGGCACCGAGCTCGGCGGCAAGTTTCCGCGCGAGGCCCGCACCCTTCGGCCCATCCTCGACCATTACGGGCTGGCGCTGGTCTCCGGCTGGTATGACGGGCGCATCTGCGAGAAGGAGGTCGACGAGGAATTCGAGGCGATCCGGCCGCATCTGACTTTGTTGCGCGACCTCGGCGCCAAACATGTCGTCTATGCCGACACCTCGCGCGGCCGGCATGGCGCCATCCACGATCCGATCTCGCAGCGGCCGACGCTGATGGACGCGGAATGGAAGGGCTATGGCGCCAAGATCACCAGGCTTGCCGAGCGGTTCTCCGATTTCGGCGTCGGCATGGCCTTCCACCATCACATGGGCACGATCGTCGAGACCGACGCCGAGATCGACAGGCTCATGCAGACGACCGGCGAGGCTGTGGGGCTGCTTTACGATACCGGGCACTGCGCCTTTTCGGGCGGCGACCCGGAACAGTTGCTGCGCCGGCATGTGGAGCGCGTCGTGCATGTGCATTGCAAGGATGTGCGCCCGGCGATGCTGAAGAAGGCGCGCGAGACCGATATGAGCTTCATGGGCGCGGTGGTGGAAGGCATCTTCACGGTGCCCGGCGACGGCGCGATCGACTATCCGACGCTGCTCAGGATCCTCGCCGACAAGGGCTATTCCGGCTGGCTGGTGGTTGAGGCCGAGCAGGACCCGGCCAAGGCGCACCCCTTGACCTATGCCACGATGGGGTATCGCAATCTCAAGAAGCTGGCCGAGGGCGCGGGCTTCCACGTCCACGAGCGCAAGGCCTGAGGAAAACATGGGGCGCCGGGGAGGGAAATGAGTTCGGTTCTGTACCAGAAGGTGGTCAAGAGCTTCGGCGCGCTCAACGTGCTGAGGTCGCTCGACCTTGCCGTGCCGGACCACAAGTTCCTGGCCCTGCTCGGCCCCTCGGGCTGCGGCAAGACCACCGCGCTGCGCATCCTGGCGGGGCTCGACATGCCGACCTCCGGCAAGGTCTTCATTGGCGAGCGCGACGTCACCCGGCTGCAGCCGCGCGACCGCGACATCGCCATGGTCTTCCAAAGCTACGCGCTCTATCCGCAGATGACGGTCGCCGAGAATATCGGCTATCCGCTATGGATCCGCGGCACGCCGGACGCCGGGCGGAAGGCCAAGATCGACGAGGTCGCCGCCGTCCTCGAGATCGGCCACCTGCTCGACCGCAGGCCGCGCCAGCTCTCCGGCGGCCAGCGCCAGCGCGTGGCGCTGGCGCGCGCCATCGTGCGCGACCCGGCGGCGTTCCTGATGGACGAGCCGCTGTCCAATCTCGACGCAAGGCTGCGGCTCACCATGCGCGGCGAGATCAAGCGGCTCTGCCAGCGCCTCAGCGCCACCACCATCTACGTCACGCACGACCAGGTCGAGGCCCTGACCATGGCCGACTTCGTCGCCGTCATGCATGGCGGCGAGCTGCAGCAGATGGCACCGCCCATCGAGATCTACGACCGGCCGGCGAACCGCTTCGTCGCCACCTTCGTCGGCAACCCGCCGATGAACATCCTGCCCGTAGCGCTTTCCGGGCAAGGCCCGATGGCCGCCGGCAAGGTCGTTCGGCTGGACGATGCGCGGCTGGCGGCCTGCCGGGCCGCCTCCGTCGCCGAAATCGGGCTGCGGCCGGAGGATTGCAGCGTTGCCGCCCTCGACATGCCTGATGCCCTGCCCGGGGAAATCTACGTCGTCGAACCGATGGGCAACGAGACGCTGGTCAATGTCCGCCTCGAAGGCGGCAACGTCTCGGTCCGGGCCGGGCGCGATTTCCGGGGTGTGGTGGGTGAAAGGATCGGCGTCGCCTTCGACCCGGCGAACGCCTGTTTCTTCAATTCGGCCGGCCTGACAGCCGTCCACAGGGTCAACAACAATGGGAGAGTGACATGATGCATTCCAGCAGACTTACTCGCCGCTCCGTCATAAAGGGCGGGCTTGGCCTGGCTCTGGCGACCACCGCCCTCACCACGCTCGGGCTGCCTATGCCCGCGAAGGCGGCCGGCAAGAAGGTGATCATCGGCGCCTTCGCCGATGGCGGCCTGACGCCGTTCAAGGAAAAGATCATCCCGCTGGCCAAGGAACAGGGCTTCGACATCCAGTTCCTCGAGGACGAATACGGCGTGACCCTGGAGAAGTGGTTCGCCGATGCCCAGAGCGGCGCCGGCCAGTATGACCTCTATCTGCTCGACGACCCGTGGGTGCCGCAGTTCGGCGCCGCCAACGTGCTCGAGGATCTCGGCGCCGGCGGCATCGACGGGTCCGACAAGGACTGGATCGGCTCGATGATCGACATGGGCTATTGGCCGCCGCAGAAGGGGCCGCGCGTCAAGGGCTTCGAGAACGCCAAGCCGACGCTGATCTGCGTGCCCTTCGTCGGCGACCTGCAGACGCTCACCTATCGCAACGATGTCTTCACCGGCGGCGCGCCCAAGACCTGGGACGAAGTGATCGCCAAGGGCAAGGAAGGGGTGGCCGCCGGCAAGATCAAGTACCCGGTCGTCTTCCGCGGCGTCTCCGGCAACCCGATCGTCACCAGCTGGTATCCGGTCTTCCTGTCGTTCGGCGGCTCGTTCTTCGACGACAAGTGGAATCCGATCTTCAATTCTGCCGAAGGCAAGGCCTCCGCCGAGTTCTTCGTCGGCACGATGAAGCAGAACGCTCCGAGCGGGGTGGTCGAGTTCGACTCCGACCAGGAGGGCGCGGCGATCCTCGGCGGCGATGCCGGCGCCATCATCCAGTATTCGGGCAATGCGCTGAAGGCCGACGATCCCGCCCAGACCAAGGTGGCCGGCAAGCTCGATTTCGGCGTCGTGCCGAAGCAGCAGTCGGCGATCGCGCAGATGGGCATCTTCATCGCCGGCGTGCCGAAATCTGCTCCCAACAAGGCGAACTCCATCGAGTTCCTGAAGTGGTATGTCAGCGCCGAAACCCAGGCCAAGCTGTCGGAAGCGGGCTCTATTCCCGTCAAGCGCAGCGCCTTCGGCATCGCCAAGCCCGGCAACCGGCTGATCCCGGTCGCGCTCCAGCAACTCGACGCCGGCGCGCTGCCCAGGCCGCGCACGCCCGACTGGGCCAAGGTCGAGGAACTGCTCGGCATCGAGCTCAACAAGGCATTGCAGGCCGGTTCCGGCGGCGGCGCGGCGTTGGACACGGCGGCCAAGCAGGTGAAGGACTACCTGACCACGGCCGGTTACTACTGATGCGCAACGGCATGCAGGCAAGCAAATATCGCCTGCAGGGGGCGGGGCTAGACCTCGCCCTCCCCTACCTCATGCTGGCGCCGGGCCTGACGATCGTGCTCGGCGTGCTGGTCTATCCGCTGTGGGACGGTCTGAGGGCCAGCACCAAGGCCTACCGCTATGGCTCGCCCGTCGCCGATGTCGGCCTGCAGAACTATGTGCGCCTGTGGAGCGACGCCCAGTTCCTGAATTCGCTCTGGGTCACCGTGCGGTTCGTCGCGCTATCGGTGTCCATCGAAGCGGTGCTAGGCTTCGCGCTGGCGCTGTTTTGCCTGCATGAATTTCGCGGCATCCGGCTGCTCAGGACCGTGCTCATCATCCCGATGGTGATCACGCCGGTCGTCGTCGCGATCGTCTTTCGCCTGATCTACGCCAGCGACGCCGGCATGCTGACGGCGCTCTCCGCAGCCATGGGCGGCAGCGCGGTGCAGATCCTCGGCGATCCGCTCAAGGCTTTCATCGGTCTCGTCGCGCTCGACGTGTGGGAATGGACGCCGCTGATGTTCCTGATCCTGCTCGCCGGCCTGCAATCGCTGCCGCACGAGCCGTTCGAGGCCGCGCGCGTCGACGGCGCCGGCGCATGGCGCGTCTTCGTTGACCTCACCTTCCCGATGATGCGGCCCGTGCTGGCGATCGCCATCGTGCTGCGCACCATCGACGCCTTCGGCACCTTCGACCAGGTTTTCGTGCTGACGCGTGGCGGGCCGGGCGAAGCGACGAGGCTGATCTCGATCTATGGCTATGACACCGCCTTCAAGTTCCAGCAGACCGGATACGCGGCGGCGCTGTTCGTGACGATCGGCCTCGTCGTGCTCGCGCTCGCCTTCAGCGCGATCAGGCTCCTGCGCAGGATCGACGCATCATGAACACCCGCCTGGCGCGCATCCTCACCACCATCTTCGTGCTGGCCGTCGTGCTGCTGCCGATCTACTGGCTGGTCTCCACCTCGCTCAAGTCCAACCGCGAGATCACCCAGGAAGGCACGCTCTATCCGCATGTGCCGACGCTCGACAATTACGTGCGGCTGTTCACCGAAAAGCAGTTCGGCTCCTACCTGACGAACTCCCTGGTGGTGACCTTCTTCTCGGTCTCCATCGCGCTCGCCGTCGGCGCGGCGGGCGCCTATGCGATCGCCAGGTTCCGCCTGCCTTTCGCGGCCGAGCGCAAGGTCGGCCTGTTCCTGCTCACGCTGCGCATCATCCCGCCGGTCGTCATCCTGATCCCTGTCTACCTCTTGATGCTCAGCCTCGGCCTGCTCGACAGCTGGCTCGGCCTGATCGCCACCTACACCGCCTTCAACGTCACCTTCTGCGTCTGGATGATGGAGAGCTTCTTCCGCGAGATCCCCGTCGATCTCGAGGAAGCCGCGATGGTCGACGGCGACTCGCGCTTCGGCGCCTTCCGCCGCATCACGCTGCCGCTGGCGGCGCCCGGTCTCGCGGCTACCGCCATCTTCGCCGTTCTGGTCACCTTCAACGAATTCCTGTTCGCGCTGGCGCTGACGGCGACGCCGCGCGCCATGACCATGCCGCGCGGCACCGCGACGCTGATCGGGCGTATCGATACCGACTGGGCTTCGATGTCGGCCGCCGGCGTCATCGGCGCGCTGCCGATCGTGTTCTTCGCGCTGCTGGTGCAGCGGCATCTGGTTCGCGGACTGACCATGGGCGCCGTGAAGTGACCGCCCGGCCGGGCATGTTGAACTGGCCGTCGCGGACGGCCGCACAGGAAAGTTGAACGCATGATGGATGTTTGTCTGTTCGGGGTGGGACTGATCGGAAGGGTGCACGCCGGCAATCTCGCGCGCCACCCGAAGGTGCGGCTGCGCTACATCGTCGATCCCAATCGCGAGGCGGCCGAGAAGGTCGCCGGCGCGACCGGCGCCGAGATCGCGGACATCGAGACGGTGATGAACGATCCGTCGGTGAAGATGGTGTTCATCGCCTCTGCCACGCGCACCCACGCCGATCTCGCCATGGCCGCGGCGGCCAAGGGCAAGGCGATCTTTTGCGAGAAGCCGATCGATCTCGACCTCAGGCGCACGGACGAATGCCTGGCCGCGGTCGCGAAGGCCGGGGTGCCGTTCCAGATCGGTTTCAACCGCCGCTTCGATCCGAGCTTCCGGGCGCTGAAGGAGCGGCTTGACGGCGGCGAGATCGGCGCGGTCGAGCAGGTCATCATCACCAGCCGCGACCCGGAGCCCGAAACCGAGGAAGCGCTGGCCGGAGGCGGGGGCGTCTTTCGCGAGATGACCATCCACGACTTCGACATGGCGCGAAACCTGCTCGACGAGGAGCCGGTGGAGCTGTTCGCGACCGGCTCCTCGCTGGTGGCGCCGCAATACAAGAAGCTCGGCGACTACGACACCGCGATGTTCATCCTGCGCACGGCGTCCGGCCGCCAATGCCACATCAACAACAGCGTCAGGGCCGCCTATGGCTATGACCAGCGCATCGAGGTGCATGGCGCCGACGGCATGCTGCACGCCGGCAACCGGCTGCCGACCTCGGTGGAAATGTATGGCGGCAAGGGCATATCGCGCGACAAACCCTATTACTTCTTCGTCGAACGCTATGCGGAATCCTACGCCGCCGAGATCGATCATTTCATCAGCTGCGTCGAAACGGGCAGGAAGCCGGCGGTCACGGCCAGCGACGGCCGCAAGGCCATGATCCTTTGCGAGGCGGCGCTCGCCTCAGCACGGTCCGGCCGGTTCGAGCCGGTAAAGCTCTGAGCGCATGGCCTGAAATCAACGGGGAGCTAAAAATGAAGATCGGCATGATCACCGACAGCCTCGGCAACCTGTCCTTCGACGAGATGCTGCGCGCCTCCGCCGAACTCGGGCTGGAGACGCTGGAGTTCGCCTGCGGCAACTGGTCTTCGGCGCCGCATATCGATCTGGCGGCCATGCTGGAAAGTCCCGCGACCCGCGCCGAATTCATCGCCAAGGTCAGCGACCACGGGCTGACGATCGCGGCGCTCAACTGCTCTGGCAACCCGCTGCATCCGGGGCCGCAGGGCATGAAGCACCGCCAGGTGACCGAGGACACGATCCGGCTGGCGAGCCTCATGGGCATCGAGCGCGTGGTGATGATGTCCGGGCTGCCCGGCGGCCCGGGCGACGCCAACCCCAACTGGATCATAACCGACTGGCCGCCCGAATGCGCCGACATCCAGCGCTACCAGTGGGACGATTGCATCATTCCCTACTGGCGCGATCTCGTCGCGTTCGCGAACAATCTGGGCATCAGGAAGCTTTGCCTGGAATTGCATGGGCATCAAGCCGTGTACAATGTCCAGACGCTGTTCCGGCTGCGCGATGCCGTCGGCGAGACGGTCGGCGCGAACTACGATCCGAGCCACCCGATGTGGATGGGCGCCGACCCCATCGCCGCCGTGCGCAAGCTTGGCTCGGCGATCTACTATGTCCACGCCAAGGACACGCGCGTCGAGCCGGTGCCGGCCGGCATCGACGGCACGCTCGACGCGCGCCCGCCGACGCTGTTTGCCGAAAGGGCCTGGAATTACATCACGCTGGGCTACGGCCACGGCGAAACCTGGTGGCGGCAATTCTGCACCGCGCTGAAACAGGTCGGTTACGACGACGTGCTGTCGATCGAGCACGAGGACATGATGCTGTCGCCGATGGAAGGCATGCGCAAATCCGTGGCGCTGCTGCGCAACGTCGCCATCAACCTGGCCTGAATGTCCAGACGCGGCTCTGCATCGGTGCGGCCGTGGCGCCCGTCCCCGCGCGCGGCTCGATCACCTCACATCGACCCAGCGCTGTTCCTGGAAGGAGCGGGCCATCGCATGCACGGTGCGCTCGATCTCCAGCCCCTCGTCGAAGTCGATGACGCGGGCCGGCTTGCCGGCGATGCGCATCAGGAGCTCGCGGCATTCGATCATCTTGAGGTCGTTGAAGCCGAGGCCGTGGCCTGGCGCCGGCAGGAAGGAATCGTAGGGCTTGTGATGTGGCGCGACCAGAACGGTGCGGTAGCCCTGCTCGGTCGGCCGGTCGGCGGTGAGGTAGAGCTGGAACTCGTTCATCCGCTCCTGATCGTAGAGGATCGAGCCCTTCGAGCCGAAGATCTGGATGGCGATGCGGCCCTTGCGGCCCCAGGCCGAGCGGTTGACGAGAAGCGTGCCGGCGACGCCGTTCTCGAGATGCATCAAGACGCTCGCGATATCATAGGTCTCGACCGCGCGGCGGGCGCCGGAAGCGGTCTTGCGATCGGCATAGGGTTTGGCCATGTCGCACATGACGCGGCTGACGCGGCCGAACAACGCCCTGATCAGCGACAGCGGATGCACGGCGAAATCGTCGAGCGCGCCATAACCGGACGAAGCCTCGTGCTTCCAGAAGAACAGCGCTTCCGGGTCGGCCATGAAATCCTCGTCCATCTCGATGCGCACGAGATTGACGTCACCGATGACCTTTTCCTCGAGCAGCGCGCCGATATGGCGGATGGCGGGGTTCTGGATGTAGTTGTAGCCGAGCACGGCGACCTTACCCGAAGCCTTTGCGGCCTTCGCCATCGCTTCGGCTTCGGCGAAACTCGGCGCCATCGGCTTTTCGCACCACAGATGCTTGCCGGCTTCGAGGATGGCGATGGCCATCTCCGGGTGGAACTGGTTGGGCGTGGTCAGCGAGACGACATCGACGTCCGGATCCTCGACCACGGCGCGCCAGTCGCCGGAGCCTTTGGCGAAGCCGAATTCGCCGGCCTTGCGTTTGGCAAGCTCGTCATTCACCTCGCCCAGATGCACCAGCTTCGGCTTCTCGACATCGGGGAAGACGGCGCCCACCGCGCTCCAGGCGATGGCGTGGCACTTGCCCATGAAACCCGTGCCGATGAGGCCCACTCCGACCATGTCGATTGTCTCCAGAACAAGGGAAAAGTCCTTATGGATGAATTAGTCCATTTCACTTGAGAATGGAACATCCAAATCATTTTTTATGGTGTTCTTGCGTGAACTCGCTATGATGAGGCAGGAGAGGGCAAAGCTTTATGGGCGTGGGCGGAGCGACGATGGACGAACGGGTGCCTCGCGATTTCGAAACACTGCGCGCGACGATCCTGGACAGGCGCGCGAGCCTGCCCAAGCGCATCGCGCAGATCGCCGCCTATGCGCTCGACAATCCCGACGACATCGCTTTCGGAACGGCGGCGAGTATCGCCGCCTCGGCCGGGGTGCAACCCTCGACGCTGATCCGGTTTGCCCAGCAGCTCGGCTTCGACGGCTTCACCAGCCTGCAACAGGTTTTCCGCGAGCGCCTGCGCGAACGCAATTCCTCCTATGACGAGCGGCTGGCCGCGCTGCGCGCCAAGGCCGAGGAAGGCGGCGGGCACCGGGCGATCTTCGACGGCTTCGTCGCCGCCGCCAGCACCTCGCTCGGCGATATCTCGCGCTCGCTCAACGACGCGCATTTCGAAGAGGCAGTGACGCTGCTGGCAAAGGCCGAGACCATCTATGTGCTGGCCAAGCGCCGCTCCTATCCGGTCGCATCCTACATCGCCTATGCGCTGGGCAAGCTCAAGATCCGCAGCCAGCTGGTGGAGTCGGCCGCCGGGCTGAATGCCGAGATGATCGGCTTCGCCACGCCGCGCGACGCCGTCATCGCCATCAGCTTCTCGCCTTACGCGCCGGCGACGATCGAGGAGACGCGCTCGATCGCGGAGCAGGGCGTGCCTATCGTGGCAATCACCGACTCGTCCTTCTCGCCGCTGGCGCAATTCGCCAAGGTCTGGTTCGAGGTGGCCGAGGCCGATTTCGGCGGTTTCCGCTCGATATCGGCGACGATGGCCTTAGCCATGGCGCTGACCGTCGCCGTGGGCGAGAAGCGCCGCGAAGCCGGTCGCCGGCGCAAGGGCTGAGCGTTTCCGCCAAGCGCTTTTTGCCTCGGGAATGCACATTCCATATTGACTACGGATTGGAATTAATATTTCATATTGATGGCGCCACGCCGCCTTTTGCGCGTGCTGCCCAAAACGACGCAGCTCTGCACAACAAGGCCGATGGGAGGTTCGAATGGGCGAAGCCGTGGAAGGGAAATACCCGCCGCTCGACGTCATCACCATCGGTCGCGCCTCGGTCGATCTCTACGGCCAGCAGATCGGCTCGCGGCTGGAGGACATCACCTCTTTCGCCAAGTCGGTGGGCGGCTGTCCGGCCAATATTTCCGTCGGCACGGCAAGGCTCGGCCTGCGCTCGGCTCTGCTGACGCGCGTCGGCGACGAGCAGATGGGCCGCTTCATCCGCGAGCAGCTTCGGCGTGAGGGCGTCTCGGTCGACGGCTTGAAGACCGACAAGGAGCGGCTGACGGCGCTGGTGCTGCTTTCGGTCGAGAGCGAAGGCGTCTCGCCGATGATCTTCTACCGCTCGGACTGCGCCGACATGGCGCTGGCCGAGGAGGATATCGACGAAGCCTTCATCGCTTCGGCCCGCTCGGTGGTCGTCACCGGCACGCACTTCTCGCGCCCCAATTCCGATGCCGCCCAGCGCAAGGCGATCCGCCTGATGAAGGCCAAGGGTGGCAAGGTGGTGTTCGATATCGACTACCGCCCGAACCTCTGGGGCCTGGCCGGCCATGCCGAGGGTTTCGAGCGCTACGTCAAGTCGGACCGGGTGTCGGCGCAGCTGAAGACCGTGCTGCCGGATTGCGATCTCATCGTCGGCACCGAGGAAGAGATCATGATCGCCTCTGGCGCCGACGATTGCCTGAGCGCGCTGAAGACGATCCGCGCGCTGTCTTCGGCCACCATCGTTCTGAAGCGCGGCGCCAAGGGCTGCATCGTCTATGACGGGCCGATCAGCGACGATCTCGAGGACGGCATCGTCGGCAAGGGTTTCCCGATCGAGATCTACAATGTGCTCGGCGCCGGCGACGCCTTCATGTCGGGCTTCCTGCGCGGCTGGCTCGGCGGCGAAAGCTTCGCCACCGCCGCCACCTGGGCCAATGCCTGCGGAGCCTTCGCCGTGTCGCGCCTGCTCTGCGCGCCGGAATATCCGACGTTCGAGGAGCTGCAATACTTCTTGAAGCACGGCAGCAAGCATCTGGCGCTGCGCAAGGACGAGGCGATCAACCACATCCATTGGGCGACGACGCGGCGGCGCGACATTCCCTCGCTGATGGCCTTGGCCTGCGACCATCGCGTCCAGCTGGAAGACGTCGCGGCAAGGGTCGGCGCCGATGTCGCGCGCCTCTCCGACTTCAAGGTGCTGACCGTCAAGGCGGCGGCGAAGGTGGCCGCGGGGCGCGACGGCTACGGAATGCTGATCGACGAGAAATATGGCCGCGACGCGATGTTCGAGTTCGCCCGCCATCCCTTTGCCTGGCTTGGCCGCCCGGTCGAATTGCCGGGATCGCGGCCGCTGCGCTTCGAGTTCTCGCAAGATATCGGCTCGCAATTGATCGAATGGCCGGTCGACCATTGCATCAAGTGCCTGTGCTTCTACCATCCGGACGACCCGGAAGCGCTTAAGATCGAGCAGCAGCAGAAGCTGCGCGCGCTGTTCGAGGCGGCGCGCAAGGTCGGGCGGGAACTGCTGGTCGAGATCATCGCCGGCAAGCACGGCAAGCTTGACGACACCACCATTCCGCGCGCGCTGGAGGAGCTCTATGCGCTGGGCATCAAGCCCGACTGGTGGAAGCTCGAGCCGCAGGCCTCGGCAGGCGCCTGGGCGAAGATCGAACAGGTGATCGTCAAGAACGATCCTTGGTGCCGGGGTGTCGTTCTCCTCGGGCTGGAGGCGCCGCAGGACGAGCTGGTCGCGGCGTTTGCCGCAACGAGCAATGCTCCGATCGTCAAGGGATTTGCTGTCGGCCGCACCATCTTCATCAACGCCGCCGAACAATGGCTGGCCGGACGGATATCGGATGACGAGGCCATCGCCGACATGGCGGCGCGCTTCGAGCAATTGACCGAGGCGTGGCTTGCCGCGCGCGGGCGCAAGGCAGCATAAGAACACGGGCAGCATAACAAGACGTCATCGGGACGCCGGAGGAAACGACAATGACCAAGACCGTTCGCCTGACGATGGCGCAGGCCGGTACCCGCTTCCTTAGCCGGCAGATGACCGTGATAGACGGCAAGACAGTGCCGATCTTCGGCGGCGTCTGGGCGATCTTCGGCCATGGCAATGTCGCCGGCATCGGCGAGGCGCTGTACCAGGTGCGCGACGAGCTGCCGACCTTCCGTGCCCATAACGAGCAGGCGATGGCGCATGCGGCGATCGCTTATGGAAAAGCGAATTTCCGCCGCCGCTTCATGGCAGCGACCACGTCGATCGGCCCCGGTGCGCTCAACATGGTGACGGCCGCCGCGCTCGCCCATGTGAACCGGTTGCCCGTCCTTTTTCTGCCCGGCGATGTCTTCGCCAACCGCTTGCCCGATCCGGTGCTGCAGCAGGCCGAGGATTTCTCCGACGGCACGGCGAGCGTCAACGACTGCTTTCGCCCGGTCTCGCGTTATTTCGACCGGATCACGCGGCCGGAGCAGATCATCCCGGCGCTGAACCGCGCCATGCAGGTGCTGACCGATCCGGCAGAATGCGGCCCGGTGACGCTCTCGCTCTGCCAGGACGTGCAGGCCGAGGCCTATGATTATCCGGAAGGCCTGTTTGCCGAGCGCGTCTGGACGCCGCGCCGGCTGCGCCCGGACCGCAGTGAACTGACTGCAGCCGTCGCGGCGCTAAAGGGCGCGAAGAAGCCGCTGGTGATCGCTGGCGGCGGGGTGCTTTATTCGCAGGCCTCGGACGAGCTCGCCAAGCTGGTGCAGGGCGCCGGCATTCCGGTCTGCGAAACGCAGGGCGGCAAATCCTCGCTGAGGGACGATCATCCGCTCAACATGGGCGCGGTCGGCGTCACCGGCACCTCGGCCGCCAACCGGCTGGCGGAGGAGGCGGACGTGGTGCTTGCCGTCGGCACCAGGCTGCAGGACTTCACCACCGGCTCCTGGGCGCTGTTCAAGAATGCCGGCCGCATCATCATCGGGCTGAACACGCAGGTGTTCGATGCCAGCAAGCATTGGGCGCTGCCGTTGGTCGCGGACGCAGCCGAGGGCCTCGTCGAGCTCTCCTCGGCGCTGAAGGGCTGGAAGGCGCCAGCCGCCTGGACCGACAATGCGCTGAAGGGCAAGGCGGAATGGCAGGCCGCCGCGGCCAAGGTGACAGCTTCGACCAACGCCGCCTACCCTTCCGACGCGCAGGTGATCGGCGCCGTGCAGCGCGCGATGGGATCCGACGTGATGCTGCTGAATGCGTCTGGCGGTCTGCCGGGAGAGCTGCATAAACTCTGGCGAGCGGGCCCTCCCGGCTCGTATCATGGGGAGTACGGCTTCTCGACCATGGGCTATGAGATTGCCGGCGGGCTCGGCGCCAAGATGGCCAAGCCCGGCCACGAGGTCGTCGTCATGGTCGGCGACGGCTCCTATCTGATGATGAATTCCGAGATCGCCACCTCGGTCATGCTGGGGCTGAAACTCACTATCGTGCTGCTCGACAATCGCGGCTATGGCTGCATCAACCGGCTGCAGATGGCGACCGGCGGCGCCAACTTCAACAATCTGCTCAAGGACGCCCGTCATGAAGTCCTGCCTGACATCGATTTCGCCGCGCACGCTCTAAGCATGGGTGCCTTCGCCGAGAAGGTGGCGTCGATCGCCGAGCTGGAGACGGCGCTGGCCAAGGCGAAGAAGAACGACAGGACGACGGTGCTGGTGATCGACACCGATCCGCTGATCTCGACCGACGCCGGCGGCCATTGGTGGGATGTCGCCGTGCCGGAGGTCTCCTCGCGGCCCCAGGTGAACGCCGCGCGCAAGAAATACGAGGAAGCCGTGGGCAGCCGCCAGGGTTGAAACCGGCCTCGCGACGAACTGACATTGGAGTGACGACTTGAAAGCCAAACTGGGCATGTCCCCCATTGCGTGGTGGAACGACGATCTCGTGGAACTCAGCGACGACGTGTCGCTGGAGGAATGTCTGCGCCAGTCGCGATCGGCCGGTTTCACCGGCATGGAGATGGGCCGCCGCTTCCCCAATGATCCGAAGGTGATGCTGCCGATCCTGAAAGCGGCCGACGTCACGCTTTGCGGCGGCTGGTTCTCCGGCACGCTTGTCGATGAGGATCTGGCGAAGAACAAGGACCGCATCCAGCCGATGATCGACCTGTTCCGGGCGGTCAACGCTCCCTGCATCGTTTATGGCGAGGTCGGCCGCTCGATTCAGGGCGACCGCTCCAAGCCTCTGGCCACCAAGCCGAAGCTTTCAGAGGACGAAATGAAAGCCTATGGCCGCCGCGTCACCGAATTCGGCGAATGGTGCGCCGACCAGGGCATGCCGCTTTCCTATCACCACCATATGGCGGCGGTCGTCGAGACCGAACCGGAGCTGGACCTCTTTATGCGCCATTCCGGCGAAGGCATCCCGCTCTTGCTCGATGCCGGCCATCTCGCCTTTGCCGGCGGCGATGTGCTGCGCGCCATCGACAACCACCACAAGCGCATCAACCACGTCCATGTGAAGGACGTGCGCATGGACGTGATCAACGGCCTCGACCGGACAAAGCAGTCCTTCCTCGACGCGGTGGCGCTCGGCGCCTTCACCGTGCCCGGCGACGGCTCGCTCGATTTCGGCGCCATCGTCCAGCGCTTCGCCGACTACGGCTATGAGGGCTGGTTCGTGGTCGAGGCCGAGCAGGACCCCAGGAAGAACCCGCCGCTGAAAATGGCGCAGGTGGGCCACAAGGAGCTGATGCGCGTGATGACGGCTGCCGGCTATGCGGTAGAGACGCAAGGGTTTCCGGCCTGAATGGTGGATTCGCCCGGGCGTCCGGTCTATCTGATGCGCTTTGGACATATCCTGGATAGGCGCGATGAAAGACTATGAACATCCCTTCTTCCGGCCGCTATGGCGCCGTGTCGCCGTGGTCGCGGTCTGCATGATCTGGTCGGTGATCGAATTCGCGTCGGGCACGCCGTTCTGGGGCGTCATCGCGCTGGGCTTCACCGGCTACGCGGTGTGGCAGTTTTTCTACCTCTACAAGCCGGCGGAGCAGGCCAGTCCTCCGACCGAGACGAAGGAATAACCCAAGGAGCTCCGCATGTCGAAACTGCTCGTCAAGGCCGACAAGGGCCACGGCCATGTCGCTCACGTCACGCCGCAAAGCGCCGGCTGGACCTATGTCGGTTTCGATCTGCATCGGCTGAAAGCGGGCGAGACGGCGTCGGGCAAGACCGGCGACCGCGAGGTGTGCCTGGTGTTTGTCACCGGCAAGGGCAAGGCCTCGGCCGGCGGCAAGGACCTCGGCCTGCTCGGCGAACGCATGTCGCCCTTCGAAGGCAAGCCGTGGTCGGTATATGTGCCGCAAGGCTCGGACTGGTCGGTGACCGCCGACACCGAGCTGGAGCTTGCCGTCTGTTCGGCGCCGGGCTTGAGCGGCGGCCTGCCGGTGCGCGTCATAGGGCCTGACGATCTCGGCCAGGAGGTGCGCGGCAAAGGCACCAACACGCGCTACGTCACCAACATCCTGCCCGAGGGCAAGCCGGCGGATTCACTGCTGGTTGTCGAGGTCATCACGCCCGGGGGCCACACGTCGAGCTATCCGCCGCATAAGCACGACCAGGACAACCTGCCGGCCGAATCATATCTCGAGGAGACCTATTATCATCGCCTCAACCCGCCGCAGGGTTTTGCCTTCCAGCGCGTCTACACGGATGCCGACCGCAACGGCGTGCGCGAGCTGGACGAAGCGATGGCGATCGAGGACGGCGATGTCGTGCTGGTGCCCAAGGGTTATCACCCCTGCGCGGCCTGCCATGGCTACGACCTATATTATCTCAACGTCATGGCCGGGCCGAAGCGGACGTGGAAATTCCACAACGCGGCCGAGCACGAGTGGCTGATGAAAGCCTGACCGCCAGTCGGGCAAGCCGGTCACAATCAGCGGAAAATCGTCGGCTAACGAGCTCCGCGCTGGACTTGCCTTCGAAAACCCATGAAAGCTTCGTCAATCCGTCATGGAAATCACCTATGGCAGCGGTTCTGATGCATGTCGCCGCAAGCGCTAAGCGTTTTCGGGACTGCGACTTGCCAGGACAATGACTTGAAGCGCGTCGCTTGATCCTTTGGGGTGCGCAGCGCGCTTGACGAGGAACGCCGATGCGCTACGCCATCTACTACACCCCGGGACAGGACGAGCCGCTGGCGCGCATTGCCGCCAACTGGCTGGGCCGCGACCCGTTCGGCGCGGCGACGCGGCCGGTCGAGGCCGTGGGCGACCTTTCGGCCGCGGAAGTCGCCTTCCACACCGCCTCCGCCAGGCGCTACGGGTTCCATGCCACACTGAAGGCGCCGTTCCGGCTGGCGCCGAACGAGACGGAAGCCTCGCTGCGCGCCGCGCTCGACAATTTCGCCGAGGCGACGCCACCGGTCGTCATCCCGCGCCTGGTCGTCGGACAGATCGACGGCTTCTTCGCGCTGGTGCCGGAGACGCGGTTTGCGCCGCTCAACGATTTCGCCGGCGAGGTCGTGCGTGCTTTCGATCCGTTCCGCGCGCCGCTGACCGAGGCCGAGATCGAGCGCCGCAGCCCCGATGCGCTGAAGCCGGACGAGTTCCGCAACCTCTGCCAATGGGGCTATCCTTACGTCTTCGACACGTTCCGCTTCCACATGACGCTCTCGGGGCGCGTCGGGCCACAGGAAAGCTCCCGTCTGCGTGCAGCGATAGACGGCCTGTTCGCCGACATCCTGCGGCAGCCGGTGCCGGTGGATGCGCTGACCTTGTTCGTGGAAAGCGAGCCCGGCGCGCCGTTCATGGTGCTTTCCCACCATGCGCTTGGCCGCGGCGCTGCCCGCAAGACCGCCTAGGACGGCTCAGCGGACACGCTGAACCGCCCTATCTCTTTGTTTAGGCAATTCCGGACGGAGAACCGCCAAGCACTTCTCCTGGAAAAGCTCTAGTCCGATAGCCGACCGACCGCCGAGATAGGACCGCCCGAGATGACCGCCGAAACAGTTCTCACCAATGCCCGCATCGTGCTGCCCGACGAAATCGTCGAGGGCTCGCTGTTGTTGCGCGACGGCCTGATCGCCGCCGTGGAGCCGGGGGCTGCCCGCACCGGCGAGGATATGGGCGGCGACTATATCATCCCGGGCCTCGTCGAACTGCACACCGACCACCTCGAAGGCCACTATGCGCCGCGCCCGAAAGTGCGTTGGAACCCGATCGCCGCCGTGCTCGCCCATGACGCCCAGGTGGCGACCGCAGGCATCACCACGGTGCTCGACGCCTTGCGCGTCGGCATGGACGACGACGCCGACCTGAAGTCCGACGACGTCCGCAAGCTGGCCGACGCGATCGAGGACAGCGTGCGCCAGGATCGGCTCAGGGCCGACCATTTCATCCATCTGCGCTGCGAGGTCTCGGCGCCGGACTGTCTCGAGGCCTTCGCCAACTTCGAGACCGACGACAGGGTGAAGCTCGCCTCGCTGATGGATCATGCGCCCGGACAGCGCCAGTTCGTCAATCTCGAGACCTATGCCTATTACTACCAGCGCAAGCTGAAGCTGACCGACCGCGACTTCCAGAAATTCTGCGACAAGCGGATGGCGGAATCGGCCCGCAACTCAGGCCCGAACCGGGTTTTCATCTCGGCCGCCTGCCGTGAGCGCGGCATCGTGCTGGCCAGCCATGACGACGCGACTTCCGGCCATGTCGACGAGGCGATCGAGCAGGGCGTGCGCGTCGCCGAGTTCCCGACGACGGAAGAGGCGGCCAAGGCCTCCAAGGCGGCCGGCCTCGGCGTGCTGATGGGCGCGCCCAACGTCATGCGCGGCGCCTCGCATTCCGGCAATGTCTCGGCTCGCACGCTTGCGGCCGAAGGCCTGCTCGACATCCTGTCGTCCGACTACATTCCCTTCAGCCTGATCCAGTCGGCTTTCTTCCTCGGCGACGTGGTCGAAGGCATCACACTGCCGCAGGCGGTCGCGATGGTCTCGAAGAATCCGGCCGAGGCGATCGGCCTTGGCGACCGTGGCGTCATCGAGTCCGGTCGCCGCGCCGATCTGGTGCGCGTGCGCGTCGACGACCATGTGCCGGTCGTGCGCACGGTGTGGCGCCAGGGCAGCCGGGTCGCATGATGGTCTCGGCCCTCATCGAGCGCGAGCTGGCCGGGAGCCTGCCGATCCGCAACGGCGTCTTCGTCGCCGTCGTCGGCCCGAGCGGCGCCGGCAAGGATACGGTGATCGGCTACGCCAAGCAGCGCTTCGCCGGCGAGACGAGGCTGGAATTCGTGCGCCGTGTCATCACCAGGCAGAGCGACGCGGCAAGCGAGGACCACGACACGCTGGCCGATGCCGCCTTCGCCGAGGCGGAGGCCGACGGCGCCTTCTCGCTGTGCTGGGACGCCCACGGCCTGCGCTACGGCCTGCCGGCCGATGTGGACTGGACCGTGGCGAACGGCCACGTGGTAGTGGCCAACGTGTCGCGCGCGGTCATCCCCGCGCTGCGCGAACGCTACGCCAATCTGGCCGTGGTCGAGATCAGCGCGGCCCCCGAGATCCTCGCCGAGCGGCTGGCGGCGCGCGGCCGTGAATCGCGCGGCGAGGTGCTTGCCCGCCTGGCGCGCAGCGCGAGCGTCAAGCTGACGGGACCGGACGTGACCTCGATCGACAACAGCGGCGACAAGGATATCGCCGGAGAGCGCTTCGCCGAGGTGCTGCGCAAGGCGATGGCGTTCTCCGACCTGTCAGACATGATCTAGGTATGCCGATATTCAGGTCAGGCAGGCCTACAAGCGGCGGCGACTTGCGCTTCTAGTGCTCACGTTCTTAAGTGCGCTTCGGGCTCTCGCTATGAAAGCCGGCGCGCGTCGATCCAATCAGGGCGGCGGTCTGAAGGAGGAAGCTACTCCGCAGGCGCGCCGGCGATATTGCGGCGCGTTGCTTCCATCATGCGGCGGCGGGCGCGGAAGACGCCCCATTGCTGGTCGACCAGCACGCCGATCAGGATTACGCCGCCCATCACCGCGAAATTGAGCGATGAGGGGATGCCGAGCAGGTTGACGAGGTTCTGCAGTTCCTGCAGCAGCACGGTGCCCAGGATGACGCCGACCAGCGAGCCTTCGCCGCCGCGCAGCGAGAAGCCGCCGAGCACCGCCGCGGCGATGGCATAGAGCTCATAGAACTGGCCGTGGCTCGCCGGCGAGATCGAGCGCGTGTACATGGCGAAATAGATCGCCGACAGCGCCGTCAGCACGCCGCAGATGACATAGGCCGCGATGATCACCCTGCCGGTGCGGATGCCGGAATACTTCGCCGCTTCCTCATTCTTGCCGATGGCGTAAAGATAGCGGCCGAACACCGAACGGTGCAGCACCACCCACATGACGATGGCAATCACGATCAGCGCGATGAAGCTGTTCGGCAAGCCATAGGAGCGCCCCGCGGTCAGGAATTCGAGCGTCGGGAAATTCTGCCCGAAGGCGAAGCCCGCAGTGCCGTCGGCGGTGTAGAAACGCGCCACGCCGCGATAGATCAGCAGCCCACACAGCGTGACGACGAAAGGCTGCAGCTTCAGTCGCGTGATCAGCCAGCCATGCACGAAGCCGATGACGGCGCCGAGCACGATGATCACCACGAAGGCCAACGGCCAGTCCAATTCGCGCACCGCGATGAAGTCGATGAACAGCGTGCCGAGCAGCGCTATCAGCGAGCCGACCGACAGCTCGATGCCGCCGGTGATGATGACGAAGGCCTGGCCGATCGACAGGATTCCGAACAGGGCGACGAGGTTGGAAGTGTTGGCGAGGTTGATCGCCGACAGGAAGCGCGGGTTGATGGCTGTCACCACCGCGCCGACCACCAGGATCAGGATCAGCAGGCCGAGATCTTTCTTGCTCATTGCGCTCCTCCCGCCGCTTGCAACAGTTTCGGCTTCTTGCCGACCGCCAGCAAGAGCACGTTCTCCTGGCTGAAATCGTCCTTGTCGAGGATGCCGGAGATCTGCCCCTCATGCATGACCGCGATGCGGTCCGACACGCCGATCACCTCTTCCATGTCGCTGGAGATCATCAGCACGGCGACGCCGGCATCGGCCAGCGCCCGCATCAGCCCGTAGATCTCGGCCTTGGCGCCGATGTCGATGCCGCGCGTCGGCTCGTCGAGGATCATCACCTTCGGATTCATCGCCAGCCACTTGGCCAGAACCACCTTCTGCTGGTTGCCGCCCGACAGCGTGCCGGTGCGGGTCGCGACCGACGGCGCCTTGATGCCGAGATTCTTCTTCTGCTGTTCGGCCGTCGCGAGTTCGGCGCTGGCCGATACCAGCGAGTGGCTGGCGTGCGCCGGCAGATTGGGTAGCGAGATGTTCTGGGCGATCGACAGATCGAGCAATATGCCGGTGAGCTTGCGGTCCTCCGGCACCAGGAAGATGCCGTTCGCCACCGCGTCCGCCGCCGAGCCGACATCGAGCGGCTTGCCGTCGAGCGTGACGCTGCCGGCCAGCCGCTCGTCGATGCCGAACAGCACGCGCGCCAGTTCGGTGCGGCCGGAACCGACCAGGCCGGCGAGGCCGAGGATTTCCGCGCGCCTCAGCTCGATGCTGACCGGCCGGTCCGGATAGGCGCTGGTGCGGATCGCGTCGGCCGACAGCGCGACGCTGCCCGGCGCGCGCGCCGCCTCGCCGGCCTTCTCGCGCTCCTTCAGCATGCGGCCGATCATCAGCCTGACCATTTCGTCGTGGTTGATTTGGCTCTTCGCCAGCGTGCCTGCCAGCGTGCCGTCGCGCAGCACCACGACACGGTCGGCGACGCGCTCTATCTCATGCAGCCGATGCGAGATGAAGATGACGCTGATGCCTTGGGCCTTCAGGCCATTGATGACCTCGAGCAGCTTTTCCGTCTCGGCGGTGGGCAGGCTGGACGTCGGCTCGTCGAGTATGACCAGCCGCGCTCTGATCGACAGCGCCTTGGCGATCTCGACCATCTGCTGCTGGGCAAGCGACAGCGAGGCCACTGGCGCGTCGGCCGAGAAGTTGGCGCCGACGCGCTTCAGGAGCGGCGCCGCCATGTCGCGCAGTTTCGCGCGGTCGACCAGCTTCAGCGGCCCGGCGCGCAGAGGTTCGCGGCCGAAGAAGATATTGGCGGCGACATCGAGATTTTCGAAGAGATTGAGCTCCTGGTGCACGAAGGCGATGCCGGAGCCGATGCTCTGCTCGACGGTCAGCCCGTCATGCGCCACGCCATCGACGCTGATGGTGCCGCTGTCCGGCCGCGTCACGCCGCCGAGGATCTTCATCAGCGTCGATTTGCCGGCACCGTTTTCGCCGACCAGACCGATGATCTCGCCAGGCCGGACCTGCATGGAGAACCCGTCCAGGGCGACGACGCCCGGGTAGGTCTTGCGCACGGCTTCCAGGCTCAGGAACGGAGCGGTGATCGGTTGGTTGGTATCGCTAGAGGTCATCGCGCCTGACAGCAGCCGGTGAGCACAGATTGACGGGCCTTGGCGGGTCCGTCAATACGAACGCCGGCTCAAGGAGGCCCTTGAGCCGGCGCGACCGTGCCAGGTTTACTTGCCCTGCATCGCCTTCAGGTTTGCGGCATAGGCGTCGACATCATCCTTGCCGATGATCTTGGTCGGGATGATGATCAGGCCATTGGACGGAATGCCCGACTTGTCGCCCTTGAGATAGGCGGCCATCAGCTTCATGCCCTGATAGGCCCATTCGAACGGCTGCTGCACGACGGTCGCGGCGACGGTGCCTTCCTTGACGCCGCCCAGCGTGATCGGATCGTCGTCGAAGCCGACGACGGTGATCTGGCCGAGCTTGCCGGCGTCGCGCAGCGCTTCATAGATGCGCGGCGTGTTGTAGGAATAGAAGCCGACCATGCAGGTGATGTCCGGGCTGGCGACCAGCGCGTCCTCGACATTCTTCTTGGCGCGCGCCTGGTCGATATCGTCGCCGCGCACGTCGACAAGCTCGATCTTGCTGCCGGCAAGCCCGTCCTTCATGCCCTGGATACGTTCCTTGGCGTTGTCAGCGCCGAGCAGGCCGACGAAGCCGAGGCACTTGCCGCCATTGGGCATCGCCTTCTTGGCGATCTCGGCCGCCTGCTTGCCGGCATCGACATTGGACGAGCCGATATAGGCGACGCGCTTGGTCTGCGGGGCGTCGGAGTCGGTGGTGAAGAGAGCGGTTTCCGACGCGATCTTGTTCAGCCCGTCGGTCGAGGTCTTGGGATCCACGGCCGAGACCATGATGCCCTTGACGCCTGCCGTCACCAGATCGTCCATCAGGCGCTGCTGGATGGCGACCGAGGACTGTTCCGGATATTTCAGCTCGAGATTGTAGTCGGGTAGTTCGCCCTGCGCCTTCTTCACGCCGGCTTCCGCCGCCTTCCAGAAGTCTGACGCACCGTTGACGACGAAGGCCAGCGTCGGCTTGTCGTCCGCGCGCGCGCTGGCGCTTACCGACAGGCCGACAAGCAGAGCCGCCGCGGCGACAGATGCGTTACGGATCATGGATTTCATAGTTCAACCTCCCTTGTAGAACTTGCCTTGTGGAACTCGTCGCAGATGTCTCGGCTGCGGTTGGACAACCCTCCTCCTCAAGGGTTTGGCGCAAAGGTCCGCCGACTTAAGAACGGTGCCGATCCGGCCGCGGTCGAGACACTAGACACTCATGTGGCGTTCGTAAATAGTCCGATTTGTCTGACATTTTCGTGAGATGAAGCACAGACCCGATCCGGCGATTTCGCCGATGTCGAGCGAGCGGCCTTCACACCTGCCGGCACCGAGCGGAAGCCCGAACGGTTACGACGAGTTGACAGTAGAACGCTTACGGCTATTAGTAAATAGTATTAGTTATGAAGCTCGGGCGCGCGTTTTCGAAGCGGAGGAGACGCTCATCGGAAGGCGCGCCGGGAGTGGGAGAGAGCCCGCGGCAAGAGCCTGGAACCGCACGGAAGGCAGAGGAATTGTCAGTGTTGCTGACCTTGTTCGGCCGGTTTCGTCGTGATGCGGCGTGGCTGGCGACTAGGACGTCGCTGCACTAATATCTATTAGTGAAGCGCGTTTTCGATAGACGCATCAACCTCGACCATCTTGCCGTCGCCGCCGCCTTTGCTCTAGAGGCCGCTGGTTTGGGAAACGACCATGAGTGAACCGACGGAACTGCGCGATCCTACAGGCCCTTCCAGGCGCCGCAAGCAGGCCGCCAAGCCCAAGGGACGTGTCACCATGACCGACATCGCGCGCGCCGCCGGCTGCTCGCAGGCGACGGTGTCTTTCGTGCTCAACAATTCGCCGGGCATCAGGCTGTCGCAGCAGACACGCGACCGGGTGATCGAGGCAGCCAGGGCGCTGGGCTATTCGCCGCCGGTCTTTTCGGCGCTGCGGCCTCCGGTGACCCCGTTCGAGGGCCTGGACGGCGTCATCGGCTTCGCCGTCGACCAGCTTGCCACCAGCCCCGAGGCGGTGGTCGCCATCGAGGGCGCCCGGCAGGCCTCGTGGAACGCCGGCAATGTGCTCCTGGTGGCGCAAACCATGGGCGATGCGGTGATGGAACCGCGCGCGATATCAGCGCTGACGAGGCGCGGCATCTCGGCGCTGATCTACATGACCATCTTCACCCGCGAGATCGCCGCGCCGGATTTCCTCTACAGCTTGGACATCCCGGTCATCCTGCTCAACTGCTACACCGCCGACTACGCCTTCCCGGCGGTGGTTCCCTCCGAGATCGCCGGCGGCCAGAGCGCCACCAGGCATCTGATCAGCCATGGCCATCGCCGCATCGCCACCATTACCGGCGAGCCGTGGATGCAGGCGGCGCAGGATCGGCTGAAGGGCTATCGCCGCGCCTTGGCCACCGCCGACATCCCGTTCGACCCGGAGTTGGTGGTCGAGGGCGACTGGTCGGCCAGCGCCGGCTATGCCGCGACGGTCAAGCTGCTGGGGCTCAAGGAGCGGCCCACCGCCATCTTCTGCCAGAACGACCGCACCGCCATCGGCTGCTACGAGGCGCTGAAGGAAGCCGGCCTGCATATTCCGCAGGACATTTCGGTCGTCGGCTATGACGACGAGGAAATCGCCCGCCATCTCTTTCCGCCGCTTACGACCTCGATCCTGCCGCATCTGGCGATGGGCCAATGGGCCATCGAGCAGCTCGAAACCCCGCCGACGCCCGGCCGCGGCAGGTATCCCATCACCAAGCTGGAATGCCCGCTGGTGGAACGGGAGAGCGTGGCGGACGTGAAGTCGCCTACATAAGGCACCGGCCCATTCAGGCTACCATCGCTGCCAATGTTGGCAATTACCTGGCGCCTATGCAGCAATTGCGCCGTCGTTTAGCTTACGCTCATCAATGGGAGGCTCAGATGACGTCCACCTTCACGGTCCATGCAGCATCCGGTTACGAGCAACTCATGGGTCGCTGGAGCCGGCGGCTGGCGACCAAATTCATCGACTTCACGGGCCTAGCCGCCGGCGAGAAAATTCTCGATGTCGGCTGCGGCACCGGAAGTCTCACCTTCGAGCTGGCGAAATCCCCTGATCTTGCCGAGATCCAGGCCATCGATTTCTCGCCCGTCTTCGTCGAGGCGGCAAGGCAGCTCAACACCGATCCGCGCGTCACAATCAGTCAGGCCGACGCCACGGCGCTGCCTTTCGCCGACAATGCCTTCGACCGCGCGCTGGCGCTGCTTGTGCTGCATTTCGTGCCGGAGGCCGGCAAGGCAGTGGCCGAGATGCGCCGGGTGGTGCGGCCGGGCGGCGTGGTGGCGGCCGTGGTCTGGGATCATTATGGCGGCATGGCCGGCATGCGCATGATGATCGACACCGTGGCCGCGCTCAGCGAAAGCGGGCGACAGATGCGCAGCCGCTATTGCTTCCAGCCGATGATGCAGCCGGGCGAGATGAAGCGGACCTTTGTCGAGCAAGGCCTGGTCGACGTCACAGAAGCCGAATTGATGATCCGCATGGACTACGCGAATTTCGACGACTACTGGGCGCCGATCGGCGCCGGCGAAGGCCCGCTCGGCAAATACATGACCACGCTGGACGCGGCGGAGCGGGAGCGCGTCGAGGCCGCCGTCCGCGATGCCTACCAGGCCGGCCGGCCCGATGGCCCGCGATCCTTCGCCAATGTCGCGTGGGCCTGCCGCAGCATCGTGCCCTGAGAATCATCGGTTCGGCCGTGGTGAATGGGCCAGTTCGTTGAAAGCCTTCAACCCGTCAATCGCCGGCGGTGGTCGAGGCATTGATTTCCCAGCCGTCGACCCACACCTGCCGCAGCCGGTCGCCCTCGCCCTTGAACCACAAGCCGGCCAGTCGGCAGTCCTCGATGCGGTCGCTGCGGAAATTACGGATGGCTTGCCGCAACTCGCACCAGGCGACGATGTTGGCGGTCTCGGCATAATAGATCAGCGCGACCGGGCGGATGGTGCGCTCGGTCGCCCGGCCCGCCTCGTCGCGATAGGACAGGCTCAGCTTCTCCTCGTCGCGAATGGCGCGGCGGACCAGCGCGAGGTCGACGGCTGAAGCTGAAGGCGCCGCGAAACCCCAGGCATGCAGCGCGTTGGCGTCAAGGGCCTGGCGCAAGGGCGGCGGCACCGCGCCAGCGATCTTGGCGCCGACGCGTTTCGCGGCCTGCTTGAGCTCTTGGTCGCCGGTGCGCTCGAGCAATGCCAACGACAGCACGATCGCCTCCATCTCCTCGATGGAAAACATCAGCGGCGGCAGGTCGAAGCCGGGGCGCAGGATGTAGCCGATGCCGCGCCCGCCCTCGATCGGGACGCGCATCGCCTGCAGGGCAACAATGTCGCGATAGACCGAGCGCACCGTCACTTCCAGCCGCTCGGCAATAGTCGCCGCCGTCACCGGCTTCCTGGCCAGACGCAGGATCTGGATAATCTCGAACAGGCGCGAGGCTTTGCGCATTTCCTTGAGCCGACCAAAACGCAACTGACACACCCCCGTCAGTTGGGGTGACCTATAGAGCCGCCTACCGGCTTGAAAATCAACAGATTCCTTCTTGCGCGGACAGGTCATTCGAGGGGCAACTGACATGAGCTACGCCGAAAACCTCTGGCTTTTCTCCGTTCTTTTGTTCGGCATCATCGCCGTTCCCGGCATGGACATGCTGTTCGTGCTGGCCAATGCACTGACCGGCGGCAGCAACAGAGGCCTGGCCGCCACCGGCGGCATCATGCTCGGCGGAGCGGTGCATACGCTGAACGGCGCGGTGGGCGTTGGCCTGCTCATGCATTTCGTGCCGGTCCTGTTCACGCCGCTGCTGGTCGCCGGCGCCGCCTACATGGCCTATATCGGCATTTCGCTGATGCATAGCTCGATCACCGTGGGCGACGACGAGCCCGCGGGCAGCCGCTCTGCCTGGAAAGCGTTTCGCCAGGGGTTCGTCACCTGCCTGATCAATCCGAAGGCCTATCTCTTCATCCTTGCCGTCTATCCGCAGTTCCTGAAGCCGGCTTATGGTCCGATCTGGATGCAGGCGACCGTCATGGGATTGCTGACGATCGCAACGCAGGCCGCGATCTATGGCGGGCTCGCCGTCACTGCGGGGCGCAGCAGGCGGATGCTTGTGGCCAATCCCGGCGCAACCGTTCTCGCCGGACGCCTGGCGGGCTTGCTGCTGTTTGCGGTCTCGTTATTCACCGCCTGGGAAGGGTTGAGGGCGGCGTGAGCGCCGCCCTCTCCATTTGTTCAAGCCGCGCCCTGACGGCTGGCGAGCATCTCGCGCTTCACCGACCGGCGCCACTCGACGGCGCCGGCAAGGCCGTGCAGCACCGTCTCGGTGGTCGCCCAGTCTATGCAGCCATCGGTGATGCTCTGGCCGTAGACGAGCGGTTTGCCTGGCACGACATCCTGGCGGCCCGCGACGAGATTGCTCTCGATCATGACGCCAATGATGCGCTCGTCGCCAGCCGCGACCTGGCCCGCCACATCATGGGCGACCTTCGGCTGGTTCTCCGGCTTCTTGGCGCTGTTGGCGTGGCTGACATCGATCATCAGCCGCGGCGCGAGGCCGATGCGGCCAAGCTCGGCGGCGGCGGCCTCTACATTTGCGGCATCGTAGTTCGGCTGAATGCCGCCGCGCAGGATGACATGGCAGTCCTCATTGCCGGTGGTCGCGGCTATGGCGCTGCGGCCGTCCTTAGTCACCGCCATGAAATGATGCGGCTGGGCGGCCGATTTCACCGCTTCGCCAGCGATCCTGAGATTGCCGTCGGTACCGTTCTTGAAGCCGACAGGGCAGGAAAGGCCCGAGGCCAGCTCGCGATGGATCTGGCTTTCGGTGGTGCGAGCGCCGATGGCGCCCCAGGCGACGAGGTCGGCGATGTATTGCGGCGTCGTCATGTCGAGGAACTCGGTCGCGGCCGGCAGGCCGAGATTGTTGACGGCCGACAAAACGTTGCGAGCCATGCGCAAGCCCTTGTCGATGTTGAAGCTGCCGTCGAGATCGGGATCGTTGATGAGACCCTTCCAGCCGACCGTGGTGCGCGGCTTCTCAAAATAGACGCGCATGACGATCTCGAGCCGGTCGGCCAGGGCCTCGCGCAGCGCCGCCAGACGGCTGGCGTAGTCCACGGCGGCGACCGGATCGTGGATGGAACAAGGGCCGACGATGACCACCAGTCGATCGTCGGCCCCCGTGAGGATGGAATGGATGGCGTTGCGCGAAGCGGCAACGGTGCGTGTCGCCGTGAGCGAGCGCGGTATCTCGCGCATCACGTCGTCCGGCGTGCTCAGGACTTTGAGTTCTCTGACCCGAAGGTCGTCTGTGGTGGTCAACACGGCTTTCTGCTCCTGGTTAGGAGACCTGCCGGCTGAAACAAAAAAGCCGCCAGGTCTGGCGGCTTGTCGGATTTTGATCTGGAATTTTCAGATCGAGCGCAATCCTCCCGCCGCCAGCGAGCTACCGTAGCTAAAGTACCAAAACGAGGCGGTCAGGTGGATCATGCGGGTCATATAATCGATGCCGGAGCGCTTGTCACTACTCTCCTATCACGCCGGCAATGTTCTGGTCGTAATCGACCAGCGAGCCGGTCATGACGCCGGCCTGCGGGCTCAGCATATAGGTGATCAGCAGTGCAAGCTGGGCAGGCTTGACCAGTTGACCCATCGGCTGCGCGGCCTCGGCCTTTTCCAGCCAGTCGCTCGACGCTCCGTGCCATTTCCTCTGCACGATCGCCTCGCCCTCGGTGTCCATCCAGCCCGGCAGCACGGCGTTGCAGCGGATGCGGTTCTTCCGATAGGCGCTCGCTACATTCTTGGTCAGCGTCATCAGCGCGCCTTTGCTGGCCGAATAGGGCGTGAGGAACGACTGGCCGGCATGCGCCGACATCGAAAGCACATTGACGATCGAGCCCGGCGCCTTGCGCTCCAGGAGATGCGCGACGAGGCCCTGCATGAGGAAGAACGGCCCGCGCACATTGGTGTCGAAGATCTGATCGAAGAGTTCTTCAGAGGTCTCGATCAGCGAGCCGCGCGCCGAGGTGGCGGCGGCATTGACCAGCGCGTTCAACGTGCCGAAATGGGCGAGCGCCGTCGCGACGGCGCGCTTGCAGTCGGCGACCTTGGCGACGTCGGCACTGATGAAAATGGCATCAACGCCACTCTTCTTGAGCGTCGCCACCGCCTTGTCGCCCTTCTCCTGCGAGCGGCCGATCAGCGCCAGGGCCCTGCAGCCCTCGTCCGCCAAGGCTTGGGCAACCGCGAAGCCGATGCCCTGCGCGCCGCCGGTGACGATGGCGCGCGTTTGTGAATTGCGACCGGCCGAACCGTTCATCGCTGTGCTCCCAATCCGTGTTTCTAACGTTCAATCGATACGGACGGTCTTGCCCGTCTTGGCCGATTTCAGCGCCGCATCAGCCAGCTTCAGCGCGATGAGGCCGTCCTTGCCGCTGGGCGAAGCCTTCTTGCCGGCGCTCTTGGCCGCGATGAAGGCGGCGATCTCGTTGGCATAGGCGTCGATGTAGCGGGTCATGAAGAAGTCGTGCAGCGGTGGGCGCGTGTAGCCCTTGTCGTTGGCGAGCTCGATCGAGACCGGGCGCTGGTTCTCGGCCGCGACCATGCCCTTGGAGCCATGCACCTCGATGCGCTGGTCATAGCCATAGGTGGCGCGGCGCGAGTTGGAGATGACAGCCTGCTTGCCGGAGGCGGTTTCGAGGATGACGCTGACCGAGTCGAAATCGCCGGCTTCGCCGATCTTCTTGTCGACCAGCACTGAGGCATGAGCGCTGACCGCAACCGGCTCCTCGCCCAGCAGGAAGCGCGCCATGTCGAAATCATGGATGGTCATATCGCGAAAGATGCCGCCGGAGCGGGCGATATAGTCGAGCGGCGGGGCGCCCGGATCGCGCGACGTGATGGTGACCATCTCGACCGTGCCGATTGCGCCATCGTCGATCGCCTTGCGCACGGCGGCGAAATGCGGATCGAAGCGGCGGTTGAAGCCGACCATCAGCGTGGCCTTGGTCTTCTCGACCACGGCCAGGCATTTTTCGACCCGCTTGACGGAGAGATCGATCGGCTTCTCGCAGAAGATCGCCTTGCCGGCCTTGGCGAAACGCTCGATCAGGTCGGCATGGGTGTCGGTCGGCGTGCAGATGATGACGGCGTCGATGTCCTTGGCCTTCTCGATAGCGTCTATCGTGCGTACCTCGGCGCCAAAGGCGGAGGCCAGTTCCGTCGCCGCTTTCTCGAAGGCATCCGCCACGGCGACCAGTTTTGCCTGAGGATTTGAGCCGACGGCGCGGGCGTGCACCTTGCCGATGCGGCCGGCGCCAAGGAGAGCGAAGCGGAGTGTCATGGAATGTCCTTTGAGGGCGGTTCTGAAAGATGCCGCGCCTCCTGGCGCGGACGATTGGTGATCCCGTCGTGGCGCCCGTCAGGCGGCCCGAAGCTCCGCCTCTCCGGCCTTGGCGCCGGTGATGTAGGCGACGATGTCGTTGCCGTCGGTATCCTGCTTGCGCAGGTTGGCGACGATCCTGCCGCGGCGGAAGACGACGATGCGGTCGACCAGGTCGAACACCTGGCGCATGTTGTGGCTGACCAGGATCAGCGGCTCGCCGTTCTCCTTCAGCGTGCGGATGATGTTCTCGACCTGCGCCGTCTCCTGGACGCCGAGCGCCGCGGTGGGCTCGTCCATGATGATCAGCTTGGAGGCGAATGTCGCGGTCCGTGCGATCGCCACGCACTGGCGCTGGCCGCCCGACATGTGGCGGATGGTGCTGGAAAGGTTGGGTATCTTCACCGCCGTGCGGACGAGTGCCGCCTCGGTCGCCTTGCGCATCGCCTTGCGGTCGAGGATCGAGAAGGGACCGAGGTTGAACAGCACCTTCTCGCGGCCGAGGAACAGGTTCGACGGAACGTCGAGGTCGTCGGCCAAAGCGAGGTTCTGGAACACTGTCTCGATACCCGCCTCGCGCGCCTCGATCGGGCCGGAGAAATTGACCTCCTTGCCGTCGAACCAGATCTTGCCGCCGGTGCGCTGCTCGACGCCGGTGATCTGGCGCACGAAGGTCGACTTGCCGGCGCCGTTGTCGCCCATGATGGCGACATGCTCGCCCTTGCGGAGCTCGAAATTCGCCTCCTGCAGCGCGTGCACGCCGCCATAATGCTTGGTGAGGTTTTCGGTCTTCAGAACGATGTCGGACATGGTCAAGCTCCTATCGCGCGGCGGCGCTGGCGCCATTGATCGAGAACGACCGCGCCGACGATGATCACGCCCTTCACCATCTCCTGATAGTAGGCGTCGAGGCGCAGGAAGGTGAAGCCGGAAATGATGACGCCGAAGATCAGCGAGCCGATCACGGTGCCGATGATCGAGCCCCGGCCGCCCGACAGCGAGACGCCGCCGATGACCGCCATGGCGATGGCGTCGAGCTCGTACATGACGCCCATGCCGGCCTGCGCGGTGAGGTTCTTGGAAGACAGCACCACCGCGGCGATAGCCGCCAGGATGCCGGCGATGGCATAGACCAGCACCTTATGGTTGGCGATCTTGATGCCGGACATGCGCGCGGCATCCTCGTTGGAACCGATGGCGTAGCAGTGCTTGCCGTATTTCGTGTAGGTCAGGATGAGCTGGAACAGGATCGCCAGCGATATGAAGATGACGACGGGCATCAGGCCCTTGCCGATGGCCGCGAAGCTGTCGGTCGGGAAGGAGATCGGCTGGCCCTTCGACCACCATTTGGCGATGCCGCGCGCGGTGACCATCATGCCGAGCGTGGCGATGAAGGGTGGGATGCGGGTGTAGGCGATCAGAAGCCCGTTGATCAGGCCGGCGAAAAGGCCGCAGCCGATGGCGACCAGCAGCGGCACGATGACCGGCAGGTCGGTCCAGCCCTGTGCCAAAAACATCGCCTTGGGATTGGGATTGCCGTTGACGGTCGCGACCTGCGCGAAACTCATGGCGATCATGGCGGTGGCGCCGACGATCGAGCCCGAGGAGAGGTCAATGCCGCCGCAGATGATGACCTGGGTGACGCCAATGGCGATGATGCCGACGATCGATACCTGAAGGATGATGATCTGCAGGCGCTGCTCGTTGAAGAGCCCGGAAACGTTCTCGCGGGTGTTGAACAGGAAGCTGTCGCCGAGGAACAGCCGGCCGATCAGCTCGAAGCCGGCGACAAGGATGACAAGGGCCAGGAACACGTTGAACTCGGCCGGCCAGGGGCGCTTCCTGGCGTCATAGCTCAGCCCGCCAATGCCATGCGATGTCTGTGACACGTCTTTTTCCTCCGTCGGGGCGCAGCTGTCCGGCCTCCCGCGCGGGCAAGAGGAAGGGCGGAGCGGCGCGCTTGTTCCGATTGGACGCGCCGCCCCGTATCGAGGCGCCTCAGTTCTTCTTCAAGAACTTGTCGATGTTCGCCGGCGTCACGAGCTGGAACGGGATGTAGACCTTCTTATCCACCTTCTCGCCCTTGGCGAGCTTCAACGCCGCGTCGAGCGCGCCGGCGCCCTGGCCGGCGGCGTCCTGGAATACCGTTGCGTCGAGATCGCCGGCCTGCATGGCAACCAGCGCGTCCTGGGTGGCGTCGACGCCGCCGACCACGACCGACTTCATATCGATATTGGCGGCCTTCATCGCCTGGATGGCGCCGATGGCGCTTTCGTCGTTGTTGGCGATCACGCCGTCGAACGGTTTGCCGGACGACAGCCAGTTGGTCATCAGGTTCTGCGCCTCGTCACGCTTCCAGTTCGAGGTCTGCTTGTCGATGATCTTGATGAAGTTGCAGTCCGGCGTGGCGATGACCTCCTCGATGTCCTTGGTGCGTTGCACGGCGGCCTGGTTGGAAAGCTCGCCCATGATCACATAGACATTCGCTTCCTTCTTGCCGGCTTCCTTGAGAAGGCGGCAGACTTCCTTGGTCTCGAGCGTGCCGGAATCGGCCTCGTTCGAAGCGACGAAGGCTTGGTTGTCCGGCAGCTTGTCGACATTGACCGGCTCGCGGTTGACATAGACCAGCGGGATCTTGGCCGCGGCGGCCGCGTCCGACATCGCCTGCGTGGCCGAGGTATCGACCGGGTTGACGATGATGGCATCGACGCCCGAGGCGGCGAAGTTCTTGATCTGGTCGAGCTGCTTGGCCACGTCGTTCTGCGCGTCCTCGACCTGAAGCTCGACACCGCTCATGCCCTTGGCCTGCGCGATCATGCCGTTGCGCAGGACGGTCAGGAAGTTGTCGTCGAAAAGAGCCATCGAGACGCCGATCTTGGCGGCGAAGGCGGATGAGCACATCAGCGCCGAAAGCGCGACGCCCAAAAGCAGTTTCTTCATTTTGTTTCTCCTCCACTCGGTGTCCGGCTGCACCCGTTTGAACCGGAATCCCCGGTTTGCCCGGGGAATCTCCCTGCGGCCATGCGGCGTCGCCAATTCGACGGAACGCCCTCCTCCTCCGTTCGAACCGGAAGCTTCGGAACGAAAGAACCAAAAAGCCTGCCTAGTGAAATATTTATTCCATTTCGTTTGGAAACGTCAAGGGTGATTCCGAACGGCGCGGCCGGTTTTTCGATCATGATCGTCGCGAGGAAAACGATGACCGCGAAACCCGCGCCGGGAATCGCGGGAAGCGGTCGTGAGAGAATCCGTCACGCTGATGGATTACATCACCCGGGCGGCCTAGATGTTTTCCGGCAGGTAGATATCGAAGGGCAGGAAGGTCTGCCCCGGCGCATTGGCAGCCCCGCTTTCGATGGCATGCGCCATCAGTCCGACGAGCTCCCGGCAGAGCGACGCAAGCGGCGTCGAGATGACCATGGTGAGGATGTTGTCGGCGAGCGCGGCGCGCGAGACGGCGTTGATCTCGTTGCAGATGACGACCGGCATCTCGGCCGGACGCGCCGTCCTCAGCGCCGAGACCGCGCCCTCCATGCCGCCGCCGGCGACGTAGCAGCCGGCAAGATCGGGGTGGCGCGCCAGGAGATCGAGCATGGCGTCATGCGTCACATCGTTCGCCTCGAGGTTGACCAGCGTTTCCAACACGTTGAAGTCCGGCGCGTGCTCGCGGAAATAGGAACGAAAGCCGATCTCGCGCAGCTCATGGCCGTGGAAACGGTGGCTGCCCACGAAAAGCGCGACCTTGCCGGGCTTGCTGGCCGCCTTGGCAATCATCCAGGCCGCGCTGCGCCCGACCTTGCGATTGTCGAGACCGACATAACCCTCGCGAATGCCGGCGGCGAAGTCGGACAGCAGCGAGAAGACAGGCTGCCCCCTCGCCTTCAATGACTCCACGACCGCCGTCAGCGTCGGATGATCCGGCCCGACGACGGCGATGGCTTTCGATTTGGCCGCCAGCTTGCGCATCTGGGCGGCGATGTCGTCAGGCGCCAGCGAAGCCGCGAAGTCGATCGTGGCGGTGCCGCGAAACCGCTGCGACTGTGCGACCGCCAGTTCCAGTTCCCTGGCGAAATCGCCATAGAAGACATCGTTTCCCCTGAGCAGCAGGAAGCCGAGCCGATATTCCGGTAATTCCTGGCGCATGCGCTGCCTGATCAGCCCCGCCGCGTGATAGCCGATCTCGGTGGCGGCCTCGTAGACCCTGCGCGCAGTCTCCTCGCGAACCGGCAGGCGACTGTTCAGCACCCTGTCGACGGTAGCGACGCTGACGCCCGAGACGCGTGCGAGATCGGTAATGGTCGGCCGCTTTGCCATGAATGCTCCGTCGCTGATCCACCTTACGATACATCAATCTGATAGGAAATGATAGAAACTATCTTTCTGATGTTGAGACTATCATAGGCCGGCGGTATGTTGAAGTGAGAGCGGCCATGGACGCGCCCGGGCCTGCCGGTGCCGTTCGCCAGGCACGTTTTGGAGGAAGTTCAATGACGGCCATGACGTCTTCAGCGGCGTCGCCACGCGACTACAGCCTGACCGGCCGCGATGCCAAGCTCGCTGTCGAGAACGGACTGGCGGCGGCCGAGTGGTATCACACCGAGATCCCGCGCAAGCAGATGAAGGAGCTGATGCAGCGCTCCGACCAGCCGGCGATCCGCGACACAGTCATCTGGCTCGGAGCGCTGATCCTCAGCGGCGCGGGCGGCGCCTGGTTCTGGGGCAGCTGGTGGTGCGTGCCGTTCCTGTTCGTCTACGGCACGCTCTACGGCTCCTCGACCGATTCCCGCTGGCACGAATGCGGCCACGGCACCGCGTTCCGCACGCAGTGGATGAACGATGCCGTCTACCAGCTCGCCTGCTTCATGATCATGCGCAATCCGGTGACATGGCGCTGGAGCCACACGCGACATCATACCGACACCATCATCGTCGGTCGCGATCCGGAGATCGCCGTCATGCGGCCGCCGGACCTCGTGCGCATTGTCCTGAATTTCTTCGGCATTCGCGATGCCTGGCATGCAATGACCGACATGCTGCGCAATGCCGCCGGCATCATCAGTCCCGCGGAGAAGACCTTCATTCCAGAGCAGGAGCAGCCGAAGGCGATCCGTATCGCGCGGATCTGGTCGGCGATCTACGCCACGACGATCGCGCTGGCGATCTATAGCGGCTCATGGCTGCCGCTGATGCTGGTCGGCCTGCCACGGCTCTACGGCGCCTGGCATCACGTCATGACCGGGCTGCTACAGCATGGCGGGTTGGCCGAGAACGTCACCGACCATCGGCTAAACAGCCGCACCGTCTACATGAACCCGATCAGCCGATTCATCTACTGGAACATGAACTACCATGTAGAGCACCACATGTTCCCGATGGTGCCCTATCACGCCCTGCCGAAGCTGCATGAGCTGATCAAGCACGACCTGCCAGAGCCGACGCCATCGATCATGGCCGGCTACCGCGAGATGATCCCGGCCTTCCTGCGCCAGTTGCGCAACGAGGACTATTTCATCAAGCGCGACTTGCCGGCGACGGCGAAGCCCTACCGGGAAGAGCTGCACACCGACAATCCGATGGCGGCGGCGGCGGAATGAACCGCAACGCCAGCACCGGACAACCAGGAACTTGCCGGAGGACGGGATGAGCAATTGGGTCGAGGCCTGCGCGGCCGGAGATATCGATGAAGAGGACGTGATGCGGTTCGACCATGCCGGCCGCACTTTCGCCGTCTATCGCAGTCCGGACGACGAGTATTTCGCCACCGACGGTCTGTGCACGCATGAAAAGGTGCATCTGGCCGACGGGTTGGTGATGGACGAGATCATCGAATGCCCGAAGCACAATGGCCGCTTCAACTACAAGACCGGCGATGCGCGCGGCGCCCCGGTTTGCATCAACCTGAGGACTTATCCGGTCAGGGTCGACGGCGGAAAAGTCCTGATCCAGATCGGGTGACTATCATGGCGGGGATGGTGATCGTCGGAGCGGGCGAGTGCGGCGGACGCGCGGCGCTTGCGCTCCGCGATCTCGGCTATGAGGGGCCGATCACGCTGGTCGGCGACGAGCCGCACCTGCCTTATGAGCGGCCGCCGCTGTCGAAGGAAGCGATGACCGGCGGGGCGCCGGCCATCAAGGCGATCGCCAGCGACGAGCAACTGGCCGAGCGCTCGATCCGTCACATCCATTCCGTCCGGGCTATCGCGATCGACAGAGCGGCCAATACCGTGCAGCTGTCGGACGGCACTTCCCTGCCCTATGAAAAGCTCTTGCTGGCGACAGGGTCGGTGCCGCGCAAGCTGATCATGCCGGGTCTCGGGAGACGCTGCGTCTATCTCAGGACCTTCAACGACGCCTTGGCCATCCGCGCCCATCTCGGCGCCGGCAACCGCGTCGCTATCATCGGCGGCGGCTTCATCGGCCTCGAGCTAGCGGCGGCGGCGCGCAAGCTCGGCGCCATCGTCACAGTCATCGAGGCGCAGCCGCGCATCCTGATGCGGGGCGTGCCGGCCGAGATCGCCGAAATCATCCGCAAGGCGCATGAGGCCGAAGGCGTGAAGGTGCTCACCGGCCAGGGCATCACGTCTGTCGCCGACAATGGCGCCGTTCGCATCACGCTGGCAGACGGGCACGAGATCATCGCCGATCTCGCGGTGATCGGCATCGGCGCCGTGCCGGTGACGGCGCTTGCAGCCGAAGCCGGGCTTACAATCGACAACGGCATCGCCGTGGACGAGCAACTACGCACCGCCGACCCGGACATCCTGGCCGCCGGCGATTGCTGTTCATTCCCGCTAGCCGTCTATGACGGCCGGCGGGTGCGGCTCGAAGCCTGGCGCAACGCGCAGGAACAGGGCGCCCTGGCCGCAAAGAACATGCTCGGCGCCGGCGAGGCGCATGCCGCCGTGCCATGGTTCTGGTCGGATCAATACGGATTGACACTGCAGATCGCCGGGCTTTCCGATGAGGGTCGCTCGACAGTGCGGCGCGACCTCGACGACGGCGCCTTCATCCTGTTCCACCTGGCCGAGGACGGCCGACTGGTCGCCGCCAGCGGCATCGGTCCCGGCAATGCGGTGGCGCGCGACATCCGGCTGGCGGAGATGCTGATCGCCAAGCGGGCGAGACCGGCGCCCGACGCGCTCCAATCGCAAACGGTCAAGCTGAAGTCGCTGCTGGCGGCCTGAGAGAATCGACTAAAACAACGCCTTCAGCTCATCCAGCTTGTCGTTGACCAGCCAGCCGTAATAGTTCTCTTCGGGCAGCTTTTCCGGCTGGCCGGCGGCGCGGCGCTTTTCGTTCTCGGTCTTCAGCGCATAGGCGCGCTGCTCAGGGTTGCCGACATTGTAGAGCGTGGCGGTGAGGCCCGGATTGTGCGAGATGTCGAAGCCGGCGATGCCGCGATAGGCGTCGATCGACTTCCTGATGGTCGCAGCGACGTAAGGCAGCGTCAGGTCCGGATCCATGATGGTCTTGTAGACCGCGTTCGGATCATTGACATCGAGCTTCGGCAGGCCCGAGACCTTGTGCACGAGATCGCTCATCTGCAGCGCGGTCAGCGGGTTGAGCTGGCCGAGACCGAAGGTCTGGCCGGCGTAATAGGGCTGGAAGAAAGTGGCGCCGAAGCGGTCGTTGGGAAAGCTGGTCCCTTCGACCGTCTTGCCGCGGAAGGACTGGTTCCAGACCTGCTCGCGGCATTCCCACAGATCATAGCTGTCGCCCATGCCGTCGCATTTCTTGAATTGCGGCCGCTGGACGAAATCGCTGACGTCCTCACCCTCATAGGCGAAGCTCAGCTTGCTCGACAGATATGACATAGCCTTGACGTAATAGGTCTGCAGCCGGTCGTAGGCGTCGACATTGTAGGTGTGCTCGCCGACGATGGCGCCGACGATATGCATCGGATCGATGCCATAGGCGGCCGCCACCTTCCTGATCTTGCCGCGCAGCTCGGCATCGTTCTGCAGCAAAGCGTAGATCTTGCGGTACTTGGCCTGGAAGGTGGTGTTTGTTGCCTGGGTGCGCCGGCTGGAGGCGCCCGGGATATCCGGCTGCACGGCGTTGCGATTGCCCGGCGGCACCATTGTCGCGGCATCGGCGGTGGTCACCGCCGCCGCCAGTACGAGGCCAATCAAGAGGAGTAGATATTTCTTCATGCGCCGCCGCCTTGGGGCGGCTCGGCCATCGCCGATCCACCCCAACCATTTTGATTGAATGCAATTTCAGGCGGAAAACTGCTGGACACTTTTCCTGAAATTGCTTTCGGAAACGGCGGCAACCTAGGTAAAGCGCCCGGCAGAGTCGAGAGAGGGCTGCTGCCGGCCGCCAATAATGGTGGCCGGATGCTTCCATTTGGCCACACCTTGCATGGAGCGGACGATTCGGGCCGACCGAAAGACCCGCCCGAACCTTAAGGGCTCAGAGGATGAACCGCGACAGGTCGGTGTTGCGCGACAGGTCGCCGACATGCTTCTCGACATAGGCGGCGTCGATGACGACCTGGGTCCCGTTGCGGTCCGGCGCGTCGTACGAGATCTCGTCCAGCACGCGCTCCATCACGGTCTGCAGGCGCCGCGCGCCGATATTCTCTACGCTGGCGTTGAGATCGACGGCGATCCCGGCGAGCGAGTCGATTGCGTCGTCGGTGAAGCTCAGCTCCACGCCTTCGGTCTTCATCAGAGCGATATACTGCTTGATGAGGCTCGCCTCCGTCTCGGTCAGGATGCGGACAAAATCCGCCTTCTCCAGCGCGCGCAGCTCGACCCGGATCGGCAGGCGGCCCTGCAGCTCCGGGAGAAGGTCGGACGGTTTGGAGACGTGGAAGGCGCCGGAAGCGATGAACAGGATATGGTCGGTCTTGATCGACCCATATTTGGTCGCAACGGTGGTGCCTTCGACGAGCGGCAGCAGGTCGCGCTGCACGCCCTCGCGCGAGGGGCCGCCCGAAATGTCGCTCCTGGCGGCGATCTTGTCGATCTCGTCGAGGAAGACGATGCCGTCATTCTCGGCCGATTCCAGCGCGCGGCGGACCACCTCGTCCTGATCGAGCAGCTTGTCGGACTCGTCGTTGACCAGCAGCGCGTAGGAATCGCGCACAGTGGTCTTGCGGGTCTTGGTCCGGCGGCCGCCCATCGCCTTCGACAGCATATCGTTGATGTTGAGCACGCCGACATTGGCGCCGGGCATGCCGGGAATCTCGAAACCGGGCATGCCGCCATTGCCGGTGTCGGCCACCTCGATCTCGATCTCCTTGTCGTCGAGTTCGCCGTCGCGCAGCTTCTTGCGGAAGCTGTCGCGCGTGGCGGGGCTCGCGGTCTTGCCGACGAGAGCCTCCAGAACACGCTCCTCCGCGTTCACCTGGGCACGCGCGTTGACGTCTTCGCGCATCTTTTCGCGCGTCAGGCCGATCGCGACCTCGACGAGGTCGCGCACGATCTGCTCGACGTCGCGGCCGACATAGCCGACCTCGGTGAACTTGGTCGCCTCGACCTTGACGAAGGGCGCGCCGGCGAGCCGCGCCAGGCGGCGCGAGATCTCCGTCTTGCCGACACCGGTCGGGCCGATCATCAGGATGTTCTTCGGCATCACCTCTTCGCGCATCTGGCCTTCCAGCTGCTGGCGGCGCCAGCGGTTGCGAAGCGCAATGGCCACGGCGCGCTTGGCGTCCTTCTGGCCGATGATGAAGCGGTCGAGTTCCGAAACGATTTCGCGGGGAGAAAAGGTGCTCATAATACTCAAATTCCACTTTGCCACTGCTTGATGGACTCGAACGGATGCAGCAGCATGATCACGTTGAGCGTCAGATTGTCCCGGATGATGTAGCCCGTGCCGAGCTCGAAGATGAGCGCCAGGGCCACGATGACCCATATAGGTAGCTTTCGCGCCATCACAAATCCCAGCGCCATGAACAGCGTGTCGGACACCGAGTTGATGATCGAGTCGCCGAAATAGTTCAACGAGATGGTCCCGGCTCGGTAACGGTCGATGATGAAGGGACTGTTTTCGAGGATTTCCCAGCCGCCCTCGATGAGAACGGCGAAGGCCAGCCTCAACCCGATCGGCGAGCGCGGAAAGAGGAACTTCGCCAGCGCGTAGAACAGGAAGCCGTGGATGATGTGCGAGAAGGTGTACCAGTCGGCGATGTGCTGGGAATTCTCCGAGCTGTTGACCACGCCATGCCAGAGCTTGACGTAGCCGCAGGTGCAGATCGGCGGATGGCCCATTGCATAGAGCACGCCGGCCTGGACGAGGACCAAGGCGAGCACGATGAGAAGCCCCATGCGCCAGCTGTCTTCATAGGCGGAAAGCGTCTTGTCCTCTTCGGGCGCGGTCATTCGGTCAGTCCCCCGGATTTTCGTCGTCTTCGCTCGCGTCGGCAGCCATCAGCATGACGTCACCATATTGCGATTGCCTTCGACCGACCGGCCTGAAGCCGGCTTTCTCATAGGCGCGGATGGCGCGGGCGTTGTCGGGATGCGGATCGATGATGACGCGCGGCGCGCCTTCCTCGAACAGTTCCTCGACAAACTGGCGCAGTATGGCCGAGCCATGGCCCAGGCCGACCAGCTCTGGCGGGCCGATCGAAAGATCGACCCCCAGCGTGCCGAAGGGCTGGTCGGCATAGGGATGGTCGTCCTCCAGATGCGGGTCATAGCTCTGCAGATAGGCGATCGGCCTGCCGTCGAGCTCGACGATCAGCGGCTCCACCGAGACCGAATCGATATGCTCGCGAATCTCGGCGATCTCCTTTTCCGGGTCGTCCCACCAGGCGGCGACATGCGGCTCGCGCAGCCACCTGCCGATCAACGGCAGGTCTTTCTCGTCGACCGGCCGAAAATCGTAGCTATGTTCCTGATCGACCATGATCTTCTCCAACAACGCGGTCCCACTTTTTGGGATCATGGCCGGCCTGTTCCTGATTGACCATGATCTTGTCCGAAAACCGGCGGCCACTTTTCGGGATCATGGTCGTTCAGGCGGCGTCGATCGTTTCGATGACGAAGTTGTTGTTGGTATAGACGCAGATGTCGGACGCGATCTGCATGGCCTTGCGGGCGATCTCCTCGGCGTCCTTGTCGGTGTCCATCAGGGCGCGCGCCGCGGCCAGCGCGTAATTGCCGCCGGAGCCGATCGCCATGACGCCATGTTCGGGCTCGAGCACGTCGCCATTGCCGGTCAATGCCAGCGAGACCGACTTGTCGGCGACCAGCATCATGGCTTCCAGCCGGCGCAGATAGCGGTCGGTGCGCCAGTCCTTGGCGAGTTCGACGCATGCCCGCGTCAGCTGGTCCGGATATTGTTCGAGCTTGGCTTCGAGCCGCTCCAGCAGGGTGAAGGCGTCGGCGGTAGCGCCGGCGAAGCCGGCAATGACGCCGCCGCCCTTGCCGATGCGGCGCACCTTGCGGGCGTTGCCCTTCATGATGGTCTGGCCGAGGCTGACCTGGCCGTCGCCGGCGATCACGACCTTGCTGCCCTTGCGCACCGTCACGATCGTCGTGGCGTGCATGGTGAGTTCATTCGACATGTATTGCTCCGATTCGCGCTATCCCTTGAAGGCGATTGGCGCGGTACGAGTGAGTTTTATCGGCCATATGTATGCACATGGCCAACGATTGCAAACCGCCGTCCGGCAGGGCCGATAGCGACCGGAATGGCAACTGGCAATCGCTGGATCATGCTGATAGAAGGCTTTCGTTTTCAAGCCCGAAGCCTCCGATCAGGGCAATAAGGACAGGACGATGACGCGTTCCGCCGAAGTCAGCCGCAAGACCAGGGAAACCGAGATTTCGGTTTCGGTCCATGTCGATGGCAAGGGCAAAGCCGACATTTCGACCGGCGTCGGCTTCTTCGACCATATGCTCGACCAGCTGTCGCGGCATTCGCTGATCGACATGACGATCAAGGCCAACGGCGACCGGCATATCGACGACCACCACACGGTCGAGGACACCGGGATCGCGATCGGCCAGGCCTTGAGCCAGGCGCTGGGCGAGCGGCGCGGCATCATGCGCTATGCCTCGATCGACCTTGCCATGGACGAGACGCTGACCAGGGCTGCGATCGACGTCTCCGGTCGGCCCTTCCTGGTCTGGAACGTCGCCTTCTCGTCGCCGAAGATCGGCACTTTCGACACCGAACTGGTGCGCGAGTTCTTCCAGGCGCTGGCGCAGAACGCCGGTATCACTTTGCATGTGACCAACCATTACGGCGCAAACAACCATCATATCGCCGAGGCCTGCTTCAAGGCGGTGGCAAGGGCGTTGCGCGTGGCGCTGGAGCCCGATCCGCGCCAGCCCGACGCGGTGCCATCCACCAAGGAATCCCTGAAAGGATAGCCCCTATGGCGATCTATGTCGTGATGGCGCCGCCTGCCGGCAGTAAAGCCGAGGACGCAATTTTCGTGCGCGACGGCTTCACCTGGCTGGGGCTCCTGGTCGCGCCGCTCTGGCTCGCCTGGCACCGGCTGTGGATCGAGGCGGTCTCGACCTTCATCGTCATGGCGATCCTGTCGATGGCCGGCGAGAGGCTCGGGTTCGAATCAGCCGCGTCGATGCTTTCCTTGCTGGTCTCGCTCTATGTCGGATTCGAAGGCCAGGCCCTGCGCATCGCCGCGTTGCGCCGGCGCGGCTGGCGGGAATGGGGTGCGGTCGAGGCCGACAATCCAGACGATGCCGGAATGCGCCATGCGATGGAAACCGGCGAAGACGGCGAGGAGCCCGCGCCGATGCCGCGCATCGTGCCGGACGCCGCGCTGGCACGTGCGCCGCAAACCGGGATGGCGCTGGGACTGACCCATACGCCTGGAAGGCCCTGACATGCGGGTAGCCATCATCGACTACGGCTCGGGCAATCTTCGCTCGGCCACCAAGGCATTCGAGCGCGCGGCTCGCGAGGCGGGCATCGCGGCAACCATCGACCTCACCGCCGACGCCGAGCGCGTGCGCACCGCCGACCGCATCGTGCTGCCGGGTGTCGGCGCCTATGCCGACTGCGCCGCGGGACTGCATGCTGTGGCCGGCATGTGGGAAGCAGTGGAAGAAGTGGCCATCGCCAAGGCGCGGCCGTTCCTCGGCATCTGCGTCGGCATGCAGCTTATGTCGGAACGCGGTCTCGAGAAGACCGTGACCAAGGGTTTCGGCTGGATCGCCGGCGACGTCAAGGAGATCACGCCGAAGGATCCGGCGCTGAAGATCCCGCAGATCGGCTGGAACACGATCGAGCTGAGGCGGCAGCATCCGCTGTTTTCCGGCATCGAGACCGGCGCCAACGGATTGCACGCCTATTTCGTCCATTCCTACCATCTTGAGGCGCGTAACCCGGACGAGGTGCTGGCGGACACGGACTATGGCGGCCCGGTGACGGCCGCGGTCGCCCGCGACAATCTCGCCGGCACGCAGTTCCATCCCGAGAAGAGCCAGGCGCTCGGCCTCGCGCTGATCACCAATTTCCTGAAATGGAGGCCCTGAATGAGCAGGAAGGGCTATTGGATGGCGATGATCAACGTCCACGATCCAGACGTCTACAATCAGTACATCGAAGCGAACGCCGTCGCCTTCGCGAAATACGGCGCGAAATTCGCGGTCCGGGCTGGCCGTTACGAAAGCCCGGAACGGCCGACCGGCAACCGCCACGTGCTGGTGGAGTTCGAGACCTACGACAAGGCAGTCGAGTGCTATCATTCGCCTGAGTATCAACAGGCCTCGAAATTCCGGCTCGCCGCTTCGACCGGTCATTTCGTCATCGTCGAGGGCGCCTGACCGTGATCCTGTTTCCAGCCATCGACCTCAAGGACGGCAAATGCGTACGCCTGAAACACGGCGACATGGCCACGGCCACCATCTACAATGATGACCCAGCCGCGCAGGCCAAGGCCTTCGAGGAGCAGGGTTTCGAGTGGCTGCACGTCGTAGACCTCAACGGCGCCTTCAAGGGCCAAAGCGTCAATTCCGCCGCGGTCGGCGCTATCCTCGCCGCGACGAAGAACCCGGTGCAGCTCGGCGGTGGGATCCGCACCTTGCCGCAGATCGAGGACTGGCTGGACCGTGGCCTGACGCGCGTCATCCTCGGCACCGTGGCGGTGCGCGAACCCGAACTCGTCAAGGAAGCCTGCAAGGCTTTTCCGGGAAAGATCGCGGTCGGCATCGACGCCAAGGGCGGCAAGGTTGCGGTCGAGGGCTGGGCCGAGGCCTCGGAGCTCGGCGTCATCGAGCTGGCCAGGAAATTCGAGGGCGCCGGCGTGGCCGCCATCATCTATACCGACATCGACCGCGACGGCGTGCTGACCGGCATCAACTGGGATTCGACCATCGACCTCGCCGAGGCGGTTTCCATTCCCGTGATCGCGTCCGGAGGCCTCGCCTCGATCGCAGACATCGTGCGCATGACCATGCCCGACGCACAAAAACTCGAAGGCGCGATATCGGGCCGCGCCCTATATGACGGGCGTATCGACCCGGCCGAGGCGCTGGCGATCCTGCGCGGCGAAAGGGCGGAGGCAAGACCGTGAACATCTCGATCATCCTGGCCCCCTATGACAGCGGCCATTTCCACGGCGGCTGCGGCAAGGGCCCGGACGCGCTCATTGCCGGCGGACTGGCCGACGCGCTGACGCTCGCCGGCCACGATGTCGAAGTGTCCGACATCGGCAAAGTGATCGAGGACGAGCAGGAGCGCGAGATCGGTACCGGTTTTGCCGTCTGCAACGCCGTGTCGGGCGAAGTCCGCATCGCGCTGGACAAGAAGCGGTTTCCGATCGTGCTGGCCGGAAACTGCCTGACCAGCGCCGGCGCCGTCGCCGGCTCGGGCGCTGACGCGATCATCTGGGCCGACCAGCATGGCGACCTCAACACGCCGGAGACCTCCACCACCGGCTTCCTCGACGGCATGGCGCTGGCCACCGTGCTCGGCCTCTGCTGGCGGCCGATGGCGAGCCAGATCCCCGGCTTCAGGCCGGTCGATCCGTCGCGCTGCGTCCTGGTCAACGCGCGCGACCTCGACAGCGCCGAAAAGGAGCTGCTGGAAAAACTGCCGATCATCCGGACCGAATGCCCGGACTGGAAGAGCGCGGCGCAGAGACTGAAGTCCGACGGCGCGAGCCGGGTACACATGCATGTCGACCTCGACGTGCACGACCCCGAGAAGCTGCAGGCCAACCGCTACACAACCCCGGGCGGCCCGGCGCCCGAGCAGGTGCGTACCGCGATGTGCGGCCTGGCCGGCCCGCTCAGCATGGCCGGACTGACCATTTCAGCCTACGATCCGGCCTTCGACCCCAGGGGTGACGTGCCGCCGCTGGTCGGCGAGCTGGTGGTCGACCTGCTGGCGACCCTGGAAGGCAAATGATGCTGAAGGCCCGTGTCATCCCTTGCCTCGACGTCAAGAACGGCCGCGTGGTCAAGGGCGTCAATTTCGTCGACCTCATCGATGCCGGCGATCCGGTCGAAGCCGCCAAGGCCTATGACGCCGCGGGCGCCGACGAGCTCTGCTTCCTCGACATAACCGCCTCGTCCGACAACCGTGAGACCATTTTCGACGTGGTCGCCAGGACGGCCGAGCAATGCTTCATGCCGCTGACCGTCGGCGGCGGCGTGCGCCAGGTGGCCGACATCCGCAAGCTGCTTCTGGCCGGCGCCGACAAGGTGTCGATCAACACGGCGGCGGTGAAGGATCCTGATTTCGTCACGGAAGCCGCCGACAAGTTCGGCAACCAGTGCATCGTCGTCGCGATCGACGCCAAGAAGGTGTCGGCGAAAGGCGAGGCCGATCGCTGGGAGATATTCACCCATGGCGGACGCGAGAGGACAGGCATCGACGCGGTCGAGTTCGCCAGCCGGATGGTCGATCGCGGCGCCGGTGAGATCCTGCTCACCTCGATGGACCGCGACGGCACCAAGGCCGGCTACGACATCGCGCTCACGCGCGCCATCGCCGACGCGGTGCGCGCGCCGGTGATCGCTTCCGGCGGCGTCGGAACGCTCGATCACCTGGTCGAAGGCATCCGCGAAGGCCATGCGGGTGCTGTGCTTGCCGCCTCGATCTTCCATTTCGGCACCTACACGATCGCCGAGGCCAAGGCATACATGGCCAAGGCCGGCCTGCCGATGCGGCTGGACTCGGCCGTCCATCGGACTTAAATCGCTGCCATGGCTCAATTTTCGCTCGCCGAGCTGGAAACGATCATCCATCAACGCGCCCATTCCGGCGACCCGGAATCGTGGACGGCGAAGCTGTTCGCCAAGGGTATGGACAAGGCGGCGCAGAAGCTTGGCGAAGAGGCCGTGGAAGCCGTGATCGCCGCCATTCGCGGCGACAAGCAGGCGCTCGTTTCGGAGAGTGCGGATCTTCTATATCATTGGCTGGTCGTCCTTGGCATAGCGGGCATTCCGCTGGATGACGTGCTGAAGGAGCTTGAGGGGCGCACCGGCCGCTCGGGCATCACCGAAAAGGCGTCCCGGCCACGCGGATGACCGCAAGAGGATCGAGCATGTCGCCCGAAGACCGCTTCGCACTTTTCGGCATCGTGCTCTAGGAGGGCAGGAAACCCGATGGACCAGCTGGCTCCGACCGAGAAGTATTCCCCCTATCGTTTCTTCTCCGCCGAGCAATGGTCGCAGTTCCGCGCCGACACGCCGCTGACGCTGACCGGGGATGAGATCGCCCGGCTGCGCTCGCTCAACGACCCGGTCGACCTCGAAGAGGTCAAGCGCATCTACCTGTCGCTTTCGCGCCTTTTGTCGGCGCATGTCGAGGCGAGCCAGCTCCTGTACCGGCAGCGCCAGGCCTTCTTCAACGCGCAGGATATCGTCAAGACGCCATTTATCATCGGCATCGCCGGCTCGGTCGCGGTCGGCAAGTCCACCACGGCGCGCGTGCTGAAGGAATTGCTGGCGCGCTGGCCGTCGAGCCCCAAGGTCGACCTCATCACCACCGACGGTTTCCTCCTGCCCAACGAGATCCTGCGCCGCGACAACCTGATGGAGCGCAAGGGCTTTCCCGAAAGCTACGATGTCGGCGCGCTGCTGCGCTTCCTGTCCGGCATCAAGTCGGGCCAGCCCAATATCCGCGCGCCGGTCTATTCGCACCTGACCTACGACGTGATCCCTGGCGAGTTCGTCACGATCGACCGTCCCGACATACTGATCTTCGAGGGCATCAACGTTCTGCAGCCGGGCAAGCTGCCGAAGGACGGCAAGATCGTGCCATTCCTGTCCGATTTCTTCGATTTCGCCATCTATATCGATGCCGACGAGAAGCTGATCCATCAATGGTATATCCAGCGATTCATGCGGCTGCGCGAGACCGCCTTCCGCAATCCGGACTCCTTCTTCCACCGCTATTCGCAACTCTCCGAGGACGCCGCGCGCGCCATTGCCGAGGGACTGTGGGCCAACATCAACCTGAAGAATCTGCGCGAGAACATATTGCCGACCAGGGCGCGGGCCGATCTCATCCTGCGCAAGGGCGCCAACCACCTGATCGAGGAAGTGGCGCTGAGGAAGCTTTGAGGCACAGAGCGGCCCCCCCGGCAGCAGCCGGTTTTCAGCTTTCTTAAGAGATTCCTGCAAGAAACCGACCAGCAACGGGCCAAGGTTTCATGCAAGGGCTACCGGCACTGCCGAAGCCATATCTGTTCGTGTTCGCGGCCGCATCCATGGCTGCGGCGGTCCTGGCTTGCTCGACCCTTGTCGCGCTCCTGGCGCCGGGCCTCGATCCGAACCTCGCCGACAAGGATTTCGCCAACTACTGGATGGCGTCCAGACTGCTGCTCTCGGGCAGGGTGCAGGATCTGTTTGGCCCCTGGGATATGTATTTCCGCCACCTGCGGGAGGCTTTCGGCGGCGACTATCCATGGCACAATTGGAGCTACCCGCCGCATTTCCTCTTCCTGGTCTGGCCATTAGGATTGTTTGGCTACAAAAGCGCGCTGCTGCTCTTTCTGACGACGACGGGCGTCGCCTTCCTTTTCGCCTATCGCGCGTTCATCGGCGAACGGAGCCTCGTGGCGTGGGTCGCCGCGATGCCCTTCATGGTTCTCAATTTCTGGGCCGTGCAGAACGGCTATCTCTGCGCGGCGCTGGCGCTCGGCGCGCTGGCACTGCGCGAGAAACGGCCCATCATTGCCGGCATGCTGCTTGGCCTGCTGACGATCAAGCCGCAGCTCGGCCTGCTGTTTCCCTTCCTCCTGATGGCCGAGCGGCGTTGGACCGTGATCGCAAGCGCCACTATCTCCACGCTGGTTTTGGCGACAGCCTCGGCCGCGGTCTTCGGGATCGACACGTGGCGCGGCTACTTCCAGAATGTCGTGCCGTACCAGAACGCGGTCATGCAAATGCTCAAGGGTCTGTTCCCGGCGATGATGCCGTCCGCCTATGGCGCGTTTCGCAACTGGAATTTCGGCCCGGATCTCGCGCTGATGCTGCATCTGGCGGTGGCCGCACCCGTCGCGCTGGTCGTTATCGCGGCCTTCTTCCGAATCAGAGAAACGCGCGACCGTGACATTCTTCTGCTGATCGCCACATTCATCATCACCCCTTATGCCCTGACCTACGATCTCGGTCTGCTCGCCGGTGCGCTCGGCCTAATGGCGTTGAAATATCCGCCGTGGCCCGAGGGTAAGGCCCGGATCCTCATGTTGGCCTTGGCGATGCTGCTTCCCCTCGCCATGATACAGTTTGGGTTGCTGAAGATTCCGCTCGCCACGATCGTTCTGTTCGCGCTCTTTCTCGTGGCCTTGCGCGACACCGGTTTTACGCCCTACTTCCCGCTGCGGCGTCCGGACGCCAAGATGGACGCTACGCCGTAGGTTTTTTGCCGTTGCTCAATTCCGCAGGGACAACCGGCACGAACGCTCACGCCGGGGACGGCTCTCCGGAGAATTCCGCCTTCCGGCCTCTCGCCCATATCGAAAGCAACATCCACGCGGCGACAAACAGCGGGATCAGGACAGCGACGCAATATCCGCCCCAGGTGAGAAAATGCACGACGAAAGGGCCGAGCCAGCAAATCGCCAGTATCAGCCGAGGCGGCCTCGAAACCATCGCGGCGAGCATAGCGACCGCTACGGCCGCCCCGATTGCGTCATAGGTGTAGCCGTAGGGCGTGGCCAGGATCGCAAGGACCGCGGTGAGCACCACGCGTTCCTGGTGCGAAACCGCGCGGCCCGGCCACCAGAGCCAGATCGCCGCGGCGATGGCAGCGATGGTCGCGACAGCCTGCACGCCATAGGCGGGGCCGAGCCCGAGGCCGACAGCCCTTGCTGTGAAGAACACGGTTATCGCGTTGTACTGATAGGGCTGCGGATAAGGCGCCTCCATGATCGCCGTCATCAACGGACGGGTTTCGGTCAGGAACAGGCGCCAGACATCGAAGCCGAAGAACAGGCCGGTGGCGAGGGCAATCACGACCCCGGTGGCGATAGCCGCCAGAATGGCGCGCCAGTTGCCGCTGGCAAGCAGGCAGAAAGGCACGAGAATGCCGAGATGCGGTTTGATCGTCAGCATGCCGAACAGGATCCCGGCCAGCAGCGGACGCCTGGGCGCCACGGCGAGGCCGCCGATCAACAGCGCGGTGGTCAGCGCGCCGTTCTGGCCGAAGACCGAGTTCCAGACCACGGCGGGGCTCAAGACAATCGCGAGTTCCAGGGCCGCTCCGAGCTTCAGCGGCCGGATTGCCAGCCATAGGCAAAGAACGGTCCCCACTGTCCAGACCAGGTAGGCAGGCAGGATCGGCAAAGTGGCAAGCGGAACGCCGAGCAGGAGGATGTTCGGCGGATAGCTCCATTCCTGGTTGGGAAGGTCGGGCGAGAACATGGCGCGTAGCGCCGCGCGGTAGGCGTCCACGTCGAACAGGGTCGTAACATGACCGTCGATCGCCATCCGGGAGCCGGCCCATAGATTGGTGAAGTCCCAGTAGGGCAGCCTGTGCGACAGTTCGGAAAATCCTCGGTCGTCGAGGTTCCACAACATGCTCAGGTAGAATTTGGTCATCCACAGAGCGATGATCGACACGACCGTGACGATAGCCACGTCCAAGAGGCTTCTGGTCCTGATCCAGCTCGGTTCCATGGCGACCTCGGTTTCGCAATCGAGGTTGTATCCGGCTGTCCTTAAGATCGCGTTGCCCGGGCCCGGGGATGCTCAGCCGGGAACCGTCACCCGCCGCAGCGTCAGATTGATGCGGCCGCCATTCTTCAACAGGGCCGACGTCGCCGGATAGATGCGGTCGACGCCGTGGAAGGCGAGGCGTCCCTCGCCGCCGAGCACGACGACGTCGCCGCTCTTCAGCCTGAACGATTTGGTGCCGCCTTCGCGCATGTTCTGGCCGACCCGGAACAGGCAGTCGTCGCCCAGCGAGACCGACACCACGGGTGCCGCTAAATCCTTCTCGTCCCGATCCTGGTGCAGGCCCATTCTGGCATCCGCCGCGTAGAAGTTGACCAGGCAGGCCTCGGGCGGATGTGGGTAGCCAGAGACTTCGCGCCACACTCTCAGCAGCGCCTCGGGGATCGGCGGCCAGGGCTCCCCCGTCACCGGATGCGTCGGCTGGTAGCGATAGCCGCGCTCCTTGTCGGTCACCCAGCCAAGCGCGCCGCAATTGGTCATGCGCACGCTCATCTGCTTGCCGGTGCGCGGCATGGCCGGCACATAGAGCGGCGCCGCCTGCACCACGCGCCGGATCTCCTCGACCAGCGCTTCCTGGGCGGGGCGGGCGATGTAGCCCGGCATGTGGCGAACGCCATTGGGCAGAACGAGCATGGTCTGTTCCGGTCGACTTACACAAGCATGCCACCCACAAACGCAAACGGCGACCCAAAAGCCGCCATTTGTCCGATCTCCGCGATAGAGGCCGTCAAGCCTGGCTGATATGCGGCATGCGCAGCACCTGGCCCGGATAGATGTCGTTCCCCTGGAATTGCTCTAATCGTTGTCGACGCGACCGCGCAGCTTCTTCACCGTCGATCGGCCGGCTTTACTCTTCAGACGGCGCTCCACGGCGCCCTTGGACGGCCTGGTCTTCTTGCGCGGCGGCGGTGGCGGCTCGGCGGCCTTGGCGACCAATGCGGTCAGCCGCGCCCGCGCATCGGCGCGGTTCTGTTCCTGCGTGCGGAACCGGCCGGCCTCGATGACGATGACGCCATCCTTGGTGGCGCGCTGGCCGGCAAGTTTGATGGTGCGTTCGCGCACGCGCGCGGACAAGCCCGAGGCGTTCGCCGCATCGAAGCGCAACTGCACGGCGGTCGCCACCTTGTTGACGTTCTGGCCGCCCGGACCGGACGAGCGGATGAAATCCTCGTGCAGGTCGCCCGGGTGGATGACCGCTTCGCCGGAGATCGTGATGTCGTCGTCGCTCGCCATGCATGCACTCATGACGCGACGGGAGCAAAAAGAAAAGGCCCGGAGCGAGCCGGGCCTATGAAGGCAAGACATTCGAGGTGGCGGCTACTCGGCCGCTTCCTGCAGGCGCGGCGCCGCGCCCATGACGGTGGCGTCGACATGCGCCTCGAACTTCTCGAAATTGGTCGCGAACATGTTGACCAGCTTCGCGGCCTGGCGGTCGTAGCCGGGCTTGTCCACCCAGGTCGAGCGCGGATCGAGGATGGCGCCGTCCACGCCCGGAACCGCCACCGGCACCTCGAAGCCGAAATTGGCGTCGGTGCGGAATTCGGCCGATTTCAGCGAACCGTCGAGCGCGGCGCCCAGCAAGGCTCGCGTCACCTTGATCGGCATGCGGCGGCCGGTGCCGTAGGCGCCGCCGGTCCAGCCGGTGTTGACCAGCCAGCAGTCGACGCCATGGCTGGCGATGAGCTCGCGCAGCAGATTGCCGTATTCGGACGGATGGCGCGGCATGAACGGCGCGCCGAAGCAGGTCGAGAACGTCGCCTCCGGCTCGGTGACGCCCTTTTCCGTCCCCGCGACCTTGGCGGTGTAGCCCGACAGGAAGTGGTACATCGCCTGCGCCGGCGTCAGCCTGGCGATCGGCGGCATGACGCCGAAAGCGTCGGCGGTCAGCATGATGATGTTCCTCGGATGGCCGGCGCGGCCGGTTTTCGAGGCGTTGGGGATGAAGTCCAGCGGGTAGGCGCAGCGCGTGTTCTCGGTGAGGCTGCCGTCGTTGAAATCCGGCACGCGGCCGGCGTCGAGCACGACGTTTTCCAGAACCGTGCCGAAGCGCTGCGTGGTTGCGAAGATTTCCGGCTCGGCCTCGGCCGACAGCCTGATCGTCTTGGCGTAGCAGCCGCCCTCGAAGTTGAAGATGCCGTGCGGACCCCAGCCGTGCTCGTCGTCACCGATCAGCGTGCGCGAAGGGTCTGCCGACAGCGTCGTCTTGCCGGTGCCAGACAGGCCGAAGAAGACGGCCGCGTCGCCGGCCGGCCCCTCATTGGCCGAGCAATGCATCGGCATCACCCCCTCGGCCGGCAGCAGGTAGTTCAGCATGGTGAACACGGACTTCTTCATCTCGCCGGCATAGGAGGTGCCGCCGATCAGCACGATCTTGCGGATCAGGTCTACCGCGATGACCGTTTCGGTACGGGTGCCGTGACGGGCCGGGTCGGCACGAAAGGACGGCAGGTCGATGATCGTCATATCGGGGACGAAGCGCTCGAGATCGGCGGCTTGCGGACGGATCAGCAGGTTGCGGATGAAAAGCGAATGCCAGGCGAATTCGGTGATGACGCGGGTCGGCAGCTTGAGGTCGGCGTCGGCGCCGCCGACCAGATCCTGGACATAGAGATCCTTGTCCGCCGCATGGGCGCGGAAGTCGGAAAGCAGCGCCTCGAACTGGGCGGGCGAGATCGCCCTGTTGTTGTCCCACCAGACATGCGGCTCCGTCGCCTCGTCGCGCACGACGAACTTGTCCTTCGGCGAACGCCCGGTGTGCTGGCCGGTCTCGGCGAGCAGCGCGCCCTGGGCGGTCAACCTAGCTTCGCCGCGCCTGATCGCGTGCTCGTAAAGCTCGGCGGCGCCGAGATTGTAGCGCACCGTGCCCGTGGTCCTCAGGCCGATAGCGTCAATGGCGCAGTCGGGGTTGCGTTTGCCGGCTTCCGACATCAAATTTCCTCTCTGAATTTGGCCGCATGTGACGGGGAGTTTCGTGCAGCCCGCGCCGGGGCCGCCAGGTTCAGAACCAGAAAAGCCGAATGATATCAAATCATTAATCGATTTAAAAAATTTGAAAGTTGTTTAAATCGTTTATATGTGCAAAAAACCACTGGGGTTGCCCAAAGGATTGGCAGGTTTGCTTCGTCCAATCCCGTTATGGGTACGATGGTGTGTAGCGGTAGGCCGCCCGTGACTTCGGACAGGGCTCGTGCCACATTTTGTACCTAATTTGTCCTGCAAAAGCCCCTTCTCGACGACAGAAGGGACAGCTCATGAGGGAGCCGCTTGAAATGGCAACAATCGCGCTTGTCGACGACGACCGCAACATCCTGACCTCGGTGTCGATCGCGCTCGAATCCGAAGGCTACCGGGTCGAAACCTACACCGACGGCGCGTCGGCGCTCGAAGGTCTGGCGGCGCGACCGCCGAACCTCGCCATCCTCGACATCAAGATGCCGCGCATGGACGGCATGGAGCTGTTGCGCCGCATGCGCCAGAAATCGGACCTGCCGGTCATTTTCCTGACGTCGAAAGACGACGAGATCGACGAATTGTTCGGCCTCAAAATGGGCGCCGACGACTTCATCCGCAAACCTTTTTCGCAGCGTCTGCTGGTCGAGCGGGTGCGCGCCGTGCTGCGCCGCACCAGCGCTCGCGAGGCTGCGGCCAAGGCGCCCACCCAGCAGTCGCGCTCGCTCGAGCGAGGCCAGCTGGTGATGGACCAGGAACGCCACACCTGCACCTGGAAGGGCGAACCGGTTACGCTGACGGTGACCGAGTTCCTCATCCTGCATTCGCTGGCGCAGCGCCCGGGCGTGGTGAAAAGCCGCGATGCGCTGATGGATTCGGCCTATGATGAGCAGGTCTATGTTGACGACCGCACCATCGATAGCCACATCAAGCGGCTGCGCAAGAAGTTCAAAGCCGTCGACGACGACTTCGAGATGATCGAAACCCTCTACGGAGTCGGGTACCGGTTCCGCGAAGCATGAGTTGATGCAGGTCGCCCCCGAAATTGGATAGGGAGCGACGACATGCACAGGAATGGACCGGGAGCTGCTATTCGATGGCAGTGGAAGTGGAGCGAGGCAGACGAGCGGGCGCGGCAAGGCGCCAGCCGCGGCTCGTGCCAGCCTTCGTGTCGAAATTCACGGTGCCGATGCGCCGGTTTCTCGGCCATCACATCTTCTCCAGCCTGACGCGGCGCATCCTGTTCCTCAACCTGGCCGGCCTCGCCGTGCTGGTCACCGGCATCCTCTATCTCAACACCTTCCGCGACGGGCTGATCGACGCTCGTGTGGAGAGCCTGATGACGCAGGGCGAGATCATCGCCGGCGCAATCGCGGCCTCGGCGACGGTGGAAACCGATTCGATCAGCATCGACCCGGAAAAGCTGCTCGAGCTGCAGGCCGGCGAAAGCCTGGGGCCGGGGTCGGACCAGCTCGACAATCTCGACTTCCCCATCAACCCCGAGCGCGTGGCGCCGGTGCTCAGACGACTGATCTCGCCGACGCGCACCCGCGCGCGCATCTATGACCGCGACGCGAACCTCCTGCTCGATTCCCGGCATCTCTATTCGCGCGGCCAGATCCTGCGCTACGACCTTCCGCCCGTCGATGACGAACAGCCCGGCATCGTCGAGCGGGTTGAGAAGTTCATCTTCGACTTCTTCCGCAACAAGGATCTGCCGGTCTATCACGAGCAGCCCGGCGGCAACGGCGCTGCCTTCCCCGAGGTGGTCAAGGCGCTGACCGGCAGCCCGTCGACCATCGTGCGTGTAAGCGAGCAGGGCGAGCAGATCGTCTCCGTCGCGGTGCCGATCCAGCGTTTCCGCGCCGTGCTCGGCGTGCTGATGCTGTCCACCGAAGGCGGCGACATCGACAAGATCGTCGCGGCCGAGCGCAAGGCGATCCTGCGCGTGTTCGGCGTCGCGGCGCTGGTCACCGCGATCCTGTCGATGCTTCTGGCGTCCACCATCGCCAATCCGCTCAGGCGGCTGTCCGCCGCCGCCGTCAGGGTGCGGCGCGGCGTCAAGAGCCGCGAGGAGATCCCGGATTTCTCCGACCGTCAGGACGAGATCGGCAATCTGTCCATTGCCGTGCGCGACATGACGAATGCGCTCTATGCGCGCATCGAGGCGATCGAAAGCTTCGCCGCCGACGTCTCGCACGAATTGAAGAACCCGCTGACTTCCCTGCGCAGCGCGGTCGAGACATTACCTTTGGCGAAAAACGATACTTCTCGCGCGCGACTGATGGAAATCATCCAGCACGATGTGAGGCGGCTCGACCGGCTGATCACCGACATCTCGGACGCCTCGCGGCTCGATGCCGAGCTCGCGCGCGAGGACGCGGCAATCGTCGATCTGAAGAAGTTCACGACCGATCTCATCGCCGTCTCGCGCGAGACCACGCGCAACAAGAAAGCCGTCGAGATCGAGCTCAAGGTCGCCAAGCTGCCTGCCGGCGCCAAGGGCTATTTCGTCGCCGGCCATGACCTGAGGATTGGCCAGGTCATCACCAACCTGATCGAGAACGCGCGCTCCTTCGTGCCCGACGAGCATGGCCACATCACCATTTCGCTGGCCCGCGCGGGCAAGTTCAACATCATCACCGTCGACGACAACGGCCCGGGTATTCGGGCCGAGAATATCGACCGCATCTTCGAGCGCTTCTACACCGACCGGCCCGCCGGCGAGGCGTTCGGACAGAACTCCGGCCTCGGACTGTCGATCAGCCGCCAGATCGTCGAGGCGCATGGCGGCACGCTGACGGCCGAGAACATCCCCGGCACCAAGCCCGGCGAGATCAAGGGCGCGCGCTTCGTTGTGACGCTGCCGGCCGAAGGCTGACCCCCGAACCGAACATGCCAGACGCCACGAAGCCCCGGAACATCCATGGGACGGCCATACTGATCGGCGATCGCGGCGTGCTGATCACCGGGCCGTCGGGCGCCGGCAAGACGACGCTGGCACTTGCACTCCTCGATCATTACCGGATCCGCGGGCTGTTTTCACGGCTGGTCGGCGACGACCAGCTGTTCGCCGCCGCGCATGACGGCCGCCTGGTGTGCCATGCGCCGGCAAGCATCGCCGGCCTCGCAGAGGTGCATGGCATCGGGCCACGGCCGCTTGCTTTTGAGCCTGCCGCCGTGATCGACCTGGTGGTCCGGCTGGTCGAGCCGGCCGACTTGGGGCGTCTGCAGGACGAAAGCGCGGAGACGATCCAAGGGTGCCGGCTGGCCCGCATCGACGTCGCCCGGCAGAGCGTAGCGGCCGCGCTGCCGGTGCTGACGGCGCAGCTGTCGATCCAGCCTTTTTCATGATCCGGCCAAGGTTTTTTGCTGCGATGCGTCAAAATGGCCCGAGCTGCCGCAATTTTAGGCTTGTCAACCGGGCGCGCGTCGACAAGATAGCGCTCCCGCCGCCTGGAATGGCTGGCGAACATAAGATAAGCCTGTGAAGCGGCGATGACGGGAGCCACCATAGAATGATCGGACTCGTGCTCGTGACGCACGGTCAACTCGCCACCGAGTTCCGGCATGCCGTAGAGCATGTCGTCGGGCCGCAGGACAATTTCGAAACCGTGGCGATCGGCGCCGACGACGACATGGAGCAGCGCCGGGCCGACATCGTCGACGCCGTGGCGCGCGTCGATACGGGCGCCGGCGTCATCGTGCTCACCGACATGTTCGGCGGCACGCCCTCCAACCTCGCCATCTCGGTGATGGAATCCGGCCGCACCGAAGTGATCGCCGGCATGAACCTGCCGATGCTGATCAAGCTCTCCTCGATCCGCAAGGGCGACAACATGGCCGCCGCGCTGGACGAGGCGCAGGCCGCGGGCCGCAAATACATCAACGTCGCCAGCCAGCTCCTGAGCAGCAAATGAACGCACCGGCGCCGCAGACGGATGAGGTTGTGCGGGAGTTCCCGATCATCAATCAGCGCGGGCTGCACGCGCGCGCCTCGGCCAAATTCGTCCAGGTCGCCAGCGGTTTCGACGCCACCATCCATGTCGAGAAGGACGGGGTGAAGGTGGGCGGCACCTCGATCATGGGGCTGATGATGCTGGCGGCGAGCCCCGGCTATTCGATCCGCGTGATCGCCAGTGGCCCGGAAGCCGTGCCGGCCATGGATGCGCTGGAACAGTTGGTCGCCTCGCGTTTCGGCGAGGAAATCTGATCGACCAGCGCTGGCATGTCCCGCTCTCAAGACATGCGCGCATAAAGATTTCTTTATATCCCATTGTCGTGTGACGGCCGATCTGCTAGTCAGGCCGGTAATCGTGCCCTTCCATGCGCCTCCCGGCGCCGGCGCGCCTTTGAGAAAAAATCACACCGGAGCACTGCCATGACGGGTAGCAAGGACTATATGGTCGCCGACATCTCGCTTGCCGGCTGGGGCCGCAAGGAGATCGAGATCGCCGAAACCGAAATGCCGGGCCTGATGGCCTGCCGTGAGGAATTCGGCGCCAAGAAGCCGCTGAAGGGCGCGCGCATCACCGGATCGCTGCACATGACCATCCAGACGGCGGTGCTGATCGAGACGCTGAAGGCCCTGGGCGCCGACATCCGCTGGGCGTCCTGCAACATCTTCTCGACGCAGGATCACGCAGCGGCGGCGATCGCCGAGGCGGGCATCCCGGTCTTCGCCATCAAGGGCGAGTCGCTCGAGGATTACTGGAACTACACCGACCGCATCTTCCAGTGGACCGATGGCGGCACCTCCAACATGATCCTCGACGATGGCGGCGACGCCACCATGTACATCCTGCTCGGCGCACGCGCCGAGGCCGGCGAGGACGTGCTGTCCAATCCCGGCAGCGAGGAGGAAGAGATCCTGTTCGCCCAGATCAAGAAGCGCCTGAAGGCCTCGCCCGGCTTCTTCACCAAGCAGCGGGAAGCGATCCGCGGCGTCACCGAGGAGACCACCACCGGCGTCAACCGCCTCTACCAGCTGCAGAAGAAGGGCCTGCTGCCCTTCCCGGCGATCAACGTCAACGATTCCGTCACCAAGTCGAAATTCGACAACAAGTACGGCTGCAAGGAATCGCTGGTCGACGGCATCCGCCGCGGCACCGACACGATGATGGCCGGCAAGGTTGCGGTGGTCTGCGGCTATGGCGACGTCGGCAAGGGCTCTTCGGCCTCGCTGCGCGGCGCCGGCGCCCGCGTCAAGGTCACCGAGGTCGACCCGATCTGCGCGCTGCAGGCGGCGATGGACGGCTTCGAGGTCGTCACGCTGGAAGACGCCGCCCCGACCGCCGACATCGTCATCACCACCACCGGCAACAAGGACGTCGTCACGCTCGACCATATGCGGGCGATGAAGGACATGGTGATCGTCGGCAATATCGGCCACTTCGACAACGAGATCCAGGTGGCGTCGCTGCGCAACCTGAAATGGACCAACGTCAAGCCGCAGGTCGACCTGATCACCTTCCCGGACGGCAAGCGCATGATCCTCCTCTCGGAGGGACGCCTGCTCAACCTCGGCAACGCCACCGGGCATCCAAGCTTCGTCATGTCGGCCTCGTTCACCAATCAGGTGCTGGCGCAGATCGAGCTTTTCACCAAGCATGGCCAGTACCAGAACCAGGTCTATGTGCTGCCCAAGCATCTCGACGAGAAGGTTGCGCGGCTGCATCTGGACAAGCTCGGCGCCAAGCTCACGGAGTTGTCTGGGGAACAGGCCGCTTATATCGGCGTGACGCCGCAGGGGCCCTACAAGCCCGAACACTACCGCTATTAACCAAAACGAAATTATCTACCAGATATTGAAGCCGGGCGGTTGACTTTCCGCCCGGTTTTATTTTTTGCGGCAATGATTCTTCACGCCGATTCCGGCAAGCGTTATTGTTGTGATTCGCGGTCCGGGGACATGTTGGGCCGGGGACGCATTCAGGGCGGTCTTGCATTCAAGCGGCGAAGAGGACCAAGACATGCCGGGGGATTACCCGCCACGCGCGGGAAAGGCCGTTTCCGGCGGCCATGAGGATTCGAACGAAGCCGGCCACGCCGTGCGCGGCGCCGGTTTTCGTACCGGCTTGCGGCTGGCCTCGCTGCTTGCCACCTCGGCGCTTGCCGGCCCGCTGCTCGCCTTTGCCGCGCGCGCGCAGACAAGCTCCCCGGCAAAGGTCGCCGCGCCCGTCAGCACCGTCGAGGTCATGCAGCTCGCCATGTTCGTCGGCGTCATGGGCGCGGCGCTGGTCTCGGCCATCTTCCTGATCCGCGAGCGCGCGCGCACCGCCTCGCAGAATGTCCAGCTGAGGGCCCGCATCGCCGATGTCAACGCGGCGCTGCAGCGTTCCGAAGCGCTGCTCAACCTGCGCGACCAGCGCCTGATCGTCTGGACCGCGGAGAACAAGAAACCCGAACTCATCGGCAGCCTGCCGCTGGAAAGCGGCGCCCCCGAGGACAGGTCGGCTTTCCTCGCCTTCGGCCGCTGGCTGATGCCGCGCTCGGCCGCGGCGCTGGAACACGCGGTCGCGGCGCTGCGCGAACAGGCGAAGACCTTCGATCTCGTCATCGAAACGCAGGCCGGCGTGCCGCTCGAGGTGCATGGCCGCAAGAGCGCGGCCCATGTCCTGGTGCGCTTCGTCTCGCTGTCGGAGACGCTGCGCAACCAGGCCAGGCTGAAGATCGAGAACCAGCGGCTCAGTGCCGACTACGATACCATGGTCGGCCTGCTCGACGCTTTGAAGATGCCGGCGTGGCTGCGCGGGGCGGACGGGCGATTGCAATGGGTCAACCGCGCCTATGCCGAGGCGGTGGAGGCGGAAAGCGCGGCCGCGGCCGTGCGCGACGCGAAGGAGTTCCTCGGCGGCCAGGCGCGCGAGCAGATCGCCGAGCAGCATAAATCGCGTCCGGTTTTCGAACAGACGCTTTCCACCGTCATCGAAGGCGACCGCCGCATGTTCGCGGTCACGGACTTCGCCGGCGCGGACGGCTCGGCGGGGCTTGCCTGCGACACGAGCGCGGCGGAGACGATCCGCGCCGAATATGAGCGGACCGTGCGCAGCCATGCCGACACGCTCGACCAGTTGAACACCGCGGTGGCGATCTTCGACACCGACGAAAAGCTGCGCTTCTTCAACCAGGCTTTCCAGAAGCTCTGGGGGCTCGACAGCGGCTTCCTGCTCAGCGCTCCATCCAACACACTGCTGCTCGACCGGCTGCGCTCGGAAGGCAAAATCGCCGAGCAACCGGAATGGCGGCGCTGGAAGGAGAACCTGCTCAGCGCCTATCGCGCCGTCGAATCGCAGGAACACTGGTGGCACCTGCCGGACGGCAAGACGATCCGCGTGGTGGCGAACCCGCAGCCGAAGGGCGGCGTCACCTGGGTGTTCGAGAACCTGACCGAGAAGATGGATCTCGAAAGCCGCTACCAGACCGCCGTGCGCGTGCAGGGCGAGACCTTGGACAATCTCGCCGAGGGCGTGGTCGTGTTCGGCCCGGATGGGCGGCTGCGCCTGTCCAATCCCGCCTTCGTCGCGCTGTGGGGGCTGACGGTGGAAATGGTCAAGCCCAATGTCCATGTCTCGGCGATCCGTGACCTGTGCGACCAGCGCGCCGCGAACAGCCCGTGGGGCGGCTTCGTCGCCGCGGTCACCGGCTTCGACGACGAGCGTCGCGACCGCCGCGGCCAGATCGAGCTGATGAACGGCAACGTGCTGAGCTATGCGGTGATCCACCTGCCCAACGGCCAGGTGATGATAACCTTTGTCGACGTCACCGACACCGTCAATGTCGAGCGGGCACTGAAGGACCGGAATGAGGCGCTGGAGAAATCGGATCAGCTCAAGAACGAATTCGTGCAGCACGTGTCCTACGAGCTGCGCTCGCCGCTGACCAACATCATCGGCTTCACCGAGCTTCTGTCGCTGCCCGCGACCGGCCCGCTGACGCCCAAGCAGCGCGAATATGTGGAGCATGTCAGCTCGTCGTCCTCGGTGCTGCTCACCATCGTCAACGACATTCTCGACCTAGCCACGGTCGACGCCGGCATCATGCAGCTCGACATTTCCGAGATGAGCGTAGATCGGACCATCGCGGCGGCCGCCGAATTGGTCGCCGACCGACTGCAAGAACATCGGATCAAGCTCAGGATAGACGCGGCCGCGGCGCCGAAGAGCTTCCACGGCGACGAAGTTCGTGTGCGCCAGATCCTCTATAATCTGCTGAGCAACGCCGCCAACTACGCGCCGGAGGCAAGCACGATCACGCTGGCTTGCCGTCAGCTCGCGCAAGGGGTTGAATTCTCCGTCCATGACGATGGGCCCGGCATGCCGCCGGATGTGCTGGAATCGGTCTTCCGCCGCTTCGAGCCGCGCACCAATGGCGGCCGCCGGCGCGGTGCCGGGCTCGGGCTGTCGATCGTCAAGAGCTTCGTGGAATTGCACGGTGGAACGGTGCGTATCGACACCGGCACGGACAAGGGCACGACGGTCGTCTGCACCTTCCCCGACACGCCCTCGGGCGGCATTCGCGAAGCGGCCGAGTAACGCGCTTGGCAGCGACGGTGCTGGAGCGCTTTCTCGCCGACGAGGCGGCAACGGCAAGGCTTGGCGAGGATCTCGCCATGGCGTTGCGCGCTGGCGACGCGGTCGCGCTGAAAGGCGATCTCGGCGCCGGCAAGTCGACGCTGGCCCGCGCCCTGATCCGGGCACTCGCCGACGACACCGGTCTCGAGGTTCCGAGCCCCACCTTCACGCTGGTGCAAAGCTACGAGACGCGCGTTCCGGTGCATCATTTCGACCTCTACCGCCTCGCCTCGCCGGATGAACTCGACGAGCTCGGCCTCGAGGATGCGCTCGCCCAAGGCGCGGCATTGGTCGAATGGCCTGAACGAGCCGGAGACCGATTACCGGGAAACGCGTTGTGGGTCGATCTCGCCGAGGATGGCGAGGGCCGCGTTGCAAGGCTGTCGGGACAAGGGCTGGTATTCGAGCGCGTACAGCGATCGCTGGCCATGCGCGATTTCCTGGCCTCCGCCGGATGGGAAAAAGCCAGCCGCCGGCACTTCGTCGGCGACGCTTCCGCCCGCTCCTACGAGATCGTGTCGTTGCCCGGCGAAGCGCCCCGCGTGCTTATGAACTCGCCGCGCCTCGTGCTTGGGCCGCCGGTGCGCGACGGCAAGCCCTATGCGGTGATCGCCCATACGGCCCAATCCGTCACCGCCTTCGTCGCCATCGACCGGGCACTGCTTGCGGCAGGCGTCAGCGTGCCGGTGATCCATGCCCAGGACCTCGACCAGGGCTTTCTGCTCATCGAGCATCTCGGCTCGGAAGGCTTTCTCGGCCACGACGGCCAGCCCATCGCCGAACGTTACGAAGCGGCGGCCGAACTGCTGGCCATGATGCACGGCAAGGCCTGGCCAACACGCATGGAAGCAGCGCCTGGCATTTTTCACGACGTGCCGCCTTTCGATCGGGAAGCCATGCTGATCGAGGCCGACCTTCTGGTCGACTGGTACGTGCCGTGGATCACCGGTCAGCCGGCAAACGACGAGTTGCGGGCTGGCTACCAAAAAGTATGGAACGACATTCTCGATCGCCTTGCCGGCAGCGAATACACGCTGATGCTGCGTGACTTCCATTCGCCCAACATCATCTGGCGCGCGGAGCGGTCCGGCCTCGACCGGCTCGGCATCGTGGACGTGCAGGACGCGCTGATCGGGCCGGCGGCCTACGACGTCGCTTCGCTCGCGATGGATGCGCGCGTCACGGTCTCGCCCGAGATCGAGCGGCGGACGGTCGCGGCCTATGTCGCGGCGCGGCATGCCGCCGGCGTCTTCGACGAAGCCGGCTTCGCCGAGGCCTATGCGATCATGGCGGCGCAGCGCAATTCGAAGATCCTCGGCATCTTCGTGCGGCTCGAGAAGCGCGACGGCAAGCCTTACTATCTCAGGCATCTGCCGCGCATCCGCGACTATCTGAGGCGTGCGCTAGCGCATCCGGCGCTTGCTGGCCTGAAGGATTTCTACATGGCGCACGGCCTGATCGAGGAACGGGTCCCATGAAGCCGGCGACCGCGATGGTGCTGGCGGCCGGGCTCGGTAAACGCATGCGGCCGATCACCGACACGATGCCGAAGCCGCTGGTGAAGATCGCCGGCAAGACCTTGCTCGACTGGGGGCTGGACTGCCTGGAGGCAGCCGGCGTCGCCAAGGCCATCGTCAATGTGCACTACCTGCCAGAACAGATCGTCGCCCATGTCGCCGCCCGCAAGGCGCCGCAGATCGTCATCTCCGACGAGCGCGAGGCCCTGCTTGAATCGGCGGGCGGAATCGTCAAGGCGCTGCCGCTATTGGGTAGCGAGGCCTTCTACGTCATCAACGCCGACACGTTCTGGATCGACAGGGGCAGACCCAGCCTCGATCGCCTTGCCCTTGCATGGGACGCCGCCAGAATGGATATTCTGCTGATGCTTACCGATCTCGACTCAGCGACCGGGCACGGCGTCGGAACCGACTTCCTGGTCAGTCCCGACGGCGCGCTCACGCGCTCAAAGGGTGATCCGGCGGGATTGATCTACGCGGGCGCCGCGATCATCCATCCGCGTATCTTCAGGGACGCTCCCACCGGCTCTCACTCGCTCAACGTCTATTTCGACAAGGCTATCGCCGCCGGTCGCCTGTTCGGCATGAAGATGAACGGGCGCTGGATCACCGTCGGCACGCCGGACGCGATCCCCGCCGCCGAAGCCGCGGTCGCCGGTGCGCTCGCGAAAGCGGTATGAGCGGCGCGCGCCGCGTCTTTTCCATCCCACCCGGAGCGCCGTTCCTGCCGACTCTGGCGGGGTCGTTGCTGGACGGGCGGCTGATCCCCGGCTTCCGCTTCGACGGCGATCCGCTGGCGCTCGCCGACGCCACCATCTACGTGCCGACCCGACGCGCGGCGCGGGCATTGCGCGGCGCTTTCGTCGATGTGCTCGGTCGACGCTCGGCCATTCTGCCGACGGTGCGGCCGCTCGGCGAGTTCGACGAGGACGAGGCCGCCTTCGACACGGAGGCGGCGCCGGCCATCGAGCTTGCGCCGCCGATCGCCGCGCAGGAGCGGCTGCTCCTGCTGGCGCCCTTGGTGCGCGCCTGGAAGGAGAGCCTGCCGGACCATGTGAGGGAGCGGTTCAACGAGGAATTCGTCGTGCCGACCTCGGCCGCCGATGCCATCTGGCTGGCGCGCGACCTCGCCCGGCTTATGGACGAGATCGAAACCGAGGGCACGGATTGGGCGAAGCTCGCGACGCTGGTCACCGGCAACCTTGCCGGCTGGTGGCAGGTGACGCTCGATTTCCTCGGCATCGTCACCGACAACTGGCCCGAACTGCTCAAGGAGCGTAACCGCTCCAATCCGGCCGCGCATCGCAGCGCGCTGATCCGGCTGGAGGCGGCGCGGCTGAAGCGCAGTCCACCGGCGGGACCGGTCATCGCCGCCGGGTCGACCGGTTCTATTCCCGCCACCGCCGAACTGCTTGCCGTCATCTCCGGCTTGCCCAACGGCGCGGTCGTGCTGCCCGGGCTCGACCGCGAGCTCGACGACGCATCCTTCGCGGCGATCACGGCGCCCGGCGCGCGCCCGGCAACGCTCGGCCATCCGCAATATGGCCTCGCCAAGCTGATCGGCGGCATCGGCATCCCCCGCCACGACGTCGAGGATATCGTGGCGGCGCCATCGCCGCTTGCGTTGCGCGCGGCCCTTGTCGGCGAGGCATTGCGGCCGGCGGAAACGACCGAACACTGGACAGAAACGCGGCCGCGCTTCACGGCGGGAGATGTCGACCAGGCGCTTGCCGGCGTGACGCTGGTGGAAGCGGCGAACGAACGCGACGAGGCGGCGGCAATCGCCATCGCGCTGAAGCGCGCCGTCGAGATCCCCGGCAAGCGCGCGGCGCTCGTCACGGGCGACCGCGCGCTGGCGCGGCGGGTTTCGGCCGAGCTTCTGCGCTTCGGCGTCGTCGCCGACGATTCCGGCGGCACGCCACTCATCAACACGCCGGCCGCCAGCCTGCTCAGGCTCGCGCTGAGCGCCGCCTTCCGGCCCGGCGATCCGGTCGGCCTGCTTGCCTTACTCAAGCATCCGCTGCTCGGGCTCGGCCTCGAACGCCAACGCGTGCGCAAGGCTGCCGAACTCGTCGAGCTGGTCGCCCTAAGGGGAGGCACGGGCCGGCCCGACGTCGCATCGCTCGGCAAGCTTTTCGAGACACGGCTCGCGGAGCTGGGTGGCGACACGAGACAACCTTTCTGGTTCTCGCGGCTGACCGTGCGCGCCATCGAGGAAGCGCAAGAGGTGCTTGGCCGCCTTACCAAGGCGCTTTCGCCGCTCACCGCGATGCGCGACGAGAAGGACGCCGACATCGCGACGCTGACACGCGCGAGCGTGGCCGCGCTGGAATATCTGGGCCGCGCGGCCGATGGCGGCCTGGCCGGCCTCTATGCCGGAGACGCCGGCGAGAAGCTTGCCGAGTTGCTGCGCGGACTGTTGGCGGCGTCCTCGCCATTCACCTTCGCCGCATTGGAATGGCCCGACGTGATTGAAGCGCTGATCGCGCCGGAGACAGTGAAGCCGGCGCAAGGCACCGACCGCAACATCGCCATCTGGGGCGCGCTGGAAGCCCGTTTGCAGAATGTCGCCACGCTGGTGATCGGCGGGCTCAACGAGGGAGTGTGGCCGCGCAAGCCGGAGAGCGACCGCTTCATGTCGAGGCTGATGAAGACCGGCATCGACCTCGAACCGCCGGAACGGCGCATCGGCCTTGCCGCGCATGATTTCCAGATGGCAATGGGCGCCGCCGAGGTGGTGCTGACACGTTCGGCCCGCTCGGGCGACGCGCCGGCGGTGCCGTCGCGCTGGCTGCAGCGCATCCTGACCTTCATCGGCAAGAAGCCGGCGGCAGCGCTTCGCGGGCGCGGCGACACGCTGCTTGGCTGGGCGCGCGCGCTCGATGCCGGCGAGAAGAAGGATTTTGCCCCCCGCCCGCAGCCCAGGCCGCCGCTCAGCCTGCGCCCGCGGCATTTCTCGGTCACCGAAATCGAGACGCTGCGCCGCGACCCCTACGCAATCTACGCGCGGCGCATCCTTAGCCTGATGCCGCTCGAACCGCTGATCCGCGATCCGGGCGCCGCCGAACGCGGCACGCTGTTCCACGAGATCCTGCATCTGTTCTCGCGGCGGGTCGAGGATCCAAGGGCGCCGGACGCGCTGGCGGGCCTGATCGAAGCCGGACGTATCTGCTTTGCCGAGGCAAAGCTTCCGCCGGACATCGAGGCCATCTGGTGGCCGCGTTTCGAAAAGCTCGCCGAAAACATCATCGAATGGGAGCTCACCCGCGCCGATGCGGTCGCGAGGCGCCATGCCGAGGAGCGCGCCGAGAAGACGGTGGTCGGCCGCACCGGCGTGACGCTTTCCGGCTATGCCGACCGCGTCGACCTGCTTGCCGGCGGCATGGCCGATATTCTTGATTACAAGACCGGATCCTCGCCCTCGAAGGCGCAGGCGCACACCCTGCTGTCGCCGCAGCTTGCCTTGGAAGGCGCGCTACTCAGGCGCGGCGCCTTCAAGGAGCTCGGCATACGCGAACCCTCGCAGCTTGCCTTTGTGAGGCTGAAGCCGAATGGCGAGGTGTTCGAGGAATCGATCCTCGAATACAACCGCAAGCCCCGCACGGCCAACGACCTTTCCGAGGAAGCCTGGGCGCGGCTGGAGCGGCTGCTGTTGCACTATTCCGACCCTACCACCGGCTATTTGTCGCGCGCGCTGCCGTTCCGCGAGGGCGAAGCCGACGGCGACTACGACCATCTGGCGCGCGTGCTGGAATGGTCGGCGGGCGGCGCCAGCGAGGACGAGGTGGACGGATGAAGTATCCGATCCCCTCCGACACTGCCGCCAGCCAGGCACGCGCCTCGGATCCGGCCTATTCCGCCTGGGTTTCGGCCAATGCCGGGTCGGGCAAGACGCATGTTCTGGCGCAGCGCGTCATCCGGCTGCTGCTCGACGGCACCGATCCGTCGAAGATCCTGTGCCTTACTTATACGCGGGCCGCCGCCGCCAACATGTCAAACCGCGTGTTCTCGACGCTATCGGAGTGGACCGCGCTGCCCGATGCGGAGCTTGGCGCGCGGATCGCGGCGCTCGGCGGCCAAGGCGCCGACCGCAACATGATGCGGCGCGCGCGCCGGCTGTTCGCCGAGGCGCTGGAGACGCCGGGCGGGCTGAAGATCCAGACGATCCACGCCTTCTGCGAATCCGTGCTGCACCAGTTCCCGCTCGAAGCCAACATCCCGGCGCATTTCGAGATGCTCGACCCGCAGATGGAAGCCTCGCTGTTCGCGGATGCGCGCCGCGACATGATCTCCGGCGCGGGCGCCGGCGTCGGAGGCCTGGCTGAGGCCTTCGCCATCGTGCTGGAACGCGGCGGCGAGTTCGGGCTGGATACGCTGCTTGGCGAAATCGTCGGCAAGCGCGACGAACTGCGCGATTTCATCGCCAAGCTCGGCAACGATCGGGACTTTCGGCCGCTGTTCGCGGAATTCGGCTTCAGGCACGGACAGACGGCCGAGGACATCGCCGCTTCGCTGTGGCCGCTGCCGGGTTTTTCGGCCGGCCAGTTCGCCGAATTCGCCCGAGCCGCGCAGGACGCCGAGGCGAAGCAGGTGCTGAACAACGTTCTGCCTTATGCGCAAGGCGCCTTTGCCGAAGTCGACCCGATCCGACGGCTGCGGCTGCTGGCAAAGGCCTTCCTCAAGGCCGACGGCGACCCCTATGAGCCGCCCAAGATCTTCAAGAAGGCGCTGGTCGACCGGCTGCCTGATCTGGCGGAACGCTACCTTGCGGCGGCCAGCGCGATCCTGGAGGTAACCGACCGGTTGGCGCTGTTCCGCATGCTGGAAGGGTCAGCGGCGGCGCTCACCGTCGCCGGCTGGCTGATCGCGCGCTACGAGCAGTTGAAGCGCGGACGGGGCTTCCTCGACTTCAACGATCTCATCACCCGCACCGTCAACCTTTTGTCGCGACCGGACGCCGGGCCATGGGTACAGTTCAAGCTCGACCAGGGCATCGACCACATCCTGCTCGACGAGGCGCAGGACACCAGCCCCGACCAATGGGAGGTGGTGAAGAAGCTGACGGAAGAATTTTTTGCCGGGCTCGGCCAGCGCGAGGCGGTGAAGCGCACCGTCTTTGCCGTGGGCGACGAGAAGCAGTCGATCTATTCCTTCCAGGGAGCGGCGCCCGATTCCTTCGCCGAAAGCCGGCTTTTGTTTGCAGGCCGCGTGCGCGACGCGGAAGCCGCCTTCGCCAATCTGAAGCTCACCTGGTCGTTCCGTTCGAGCGACGACGTGCTTGCGGCGGTCGACCGCGTCTTCGCCGAGCCGGGTGTGAGGCGCGGCATCAGCCATGATCCCGATCCGCTGAAACACCAGGCGATCCGCATCGACGCGCCGGGCTATGTCGAGGTGTGGCCCTCGGTCGGCACCGAAATGGTCGAGGAACCCGACGATTGGACCTTGCCGGTCAACCACGCCAGCGCGCCCGCCGTGCGCGTGGCCGAGCATGTGGCCACCACCATCCAGAACTGGCTGCGCAATGGCGAGGTTATCGAAGGCAAGGGCAGGAAACTGACTGCCGGCGACATCCTGGTGCTGGTGCGCAAGCGCGACCGCTTCGTGCATGCGTTGTCGCGCAGCCTGAAGAACCGGCAGATCCCGGTCGCCGGCGCAGACAGGCTGAGCCTGCCCGGCCATATCGCCGTGCAGGACCTGATCGCGCTTGGACATTTCCTGATCCAGCCGGAGGACGATCTTTCCCTGGCCGCGGTGCTGCGCAGCCCGATCTTCGAGGTCTCCGAGGAAAAGTTGCTGGCGCTGGCCGGCGAAAGGCCGAAGGGCCAGTCGCTGATCGCCGCGCTGCGGCAGCATGCGGCCGAGGATGTGGCCCTTGCCGCTGTCGTCAGCCGGCTCGACGGCTGGGCAACCGAGGTTGCGTTCAAGCCCGTGTTCGAATTCTATGCTGCTGCGCTGGCGCGCGACGGCCTGCGCCGCAAGATGACGGCGCGGCTCGGGCCCGAGGCCGGCGACATCCTCGACGAGTTCCTGAGCTTCTGCCTGGCCGAGGAACGCACCGGCCTGCCGGGGCTGGAATCCTTCCTCTCGACGCTGGAAAATGCCGGCCCCGAGATCAAGCGCGAGATGGACCAGACGCGGGACGAGGTCCGCGTCATGACCGTGCATGCCGCCAAGGGCCTCGAAGCGCCGGTGGTCTTCCTGGTCGATGGCGGCTCCGCGCCGTTCAGCGACCAGCATCTGCCGCGGCTGATGCCGTTCGAAAGCTCCGGCACCGAGTGGAAGGGCAAGGGCTATCTATGGCGCTCGGCCAGCGATGTCGCCAATGGCGTCTCGAAGGCTGCTTCGGCGAGGGGGCGCGAATTGGCGGACGACGAATACCGACGGCTTCTCTATGTCGGCATGACGCGCGCCGAGGACCGGCTGGTCGTCTGCGGCTATCATGGCAAGCGTCAGCCCAGCACCGGCACCTGGCATTCGATCGTCAGCCGGGCGCTGCTGGGCGCGCCGGAAAGCACCGAACGCAGGCACCCGGCAACAGCCGATGTGACGGTACATCGCTTCCATGTGACGGGACTGCCGCCCGTGGCATTTACAAGCTCCGACGAGGGAGGACCGTTCGGTCATACAGCGCCGCTGCCTGAAAACCTGTTCCGACCGCTGCCGCCCTACGAAGAACTGCCGCGGCCGCTCTCGCCTTCGGGCGCTTCGGCGTTGATCGATGAAGCGAAAGAGGCTGTGCCCGACACACGCTCGCCGGTGCTCGATGCCGCCGACGAGCCGGGCTTCGCAGTCATGCGCGGCCTGGCATTGCATAAATTGCTGCAGATGCTGCCCGGCATCGCGGAGGAGGAGAGGCGTGGCGCGGCCGAGCGCTACCTGGCGCGCGCCGGCGACGGGTGGCCGGCTGACGAGCGCGACAAAGCGTTGAAGGCTGTGCTGTCGATCCTGTCGGACGATGGCTTCGGCGCGTTGTTCTCACGGTCCTCGCGTGCCGAGGTCGCGGTGATGGGCAGCCTGGAGGTGAAGGGCAAGCCGCGCTCAATCTCGGGCAAGATCGACCGGCTGGCGGTCACGCCGGAAAAGGTGTCGATCGTCGACTACAAGACCAACCGCCCGGCGCCTTCGAGTCTCGCGGAGGTGCCGCCCGCCTATGTGCTGCAGCTTGCCCTCTACCGCGCGCTGCTTGAGCCGCTCTATCCGGGCCGCGCGGTGACGGCCGCGCTGCTGTTCACCGAGGCGCCGCGCCTGATCGAGCTGCCGGCGGCGGCCATGGACGACGCGCTTGCCCGACTCACGGGAGCGTGACACAAGAACTGCTTGAACGTCGCCGCCAAAACCACCACATTTGGTGCAACCCGAGTTTTCGAAAGGATTTCAGAATGGCCACCGTCAAGGTCGACAAGGGCAATTTCCAGGCCGATGTGCTCAACGCCAAGGAGCCGGTCGTGGTGGATTTCTGGGCCGAATGGTGCGGCCCGTGCAAGATGATCGCGCCGGCGCTGGAAGACATCGCCAAGGAGCTCGGTTCGAAGGTGAAAGTAGCCAAGCTCAACATCGACGAGAACCCCGAGCTGGCCGCTCAGTACGGCGTTCGCTCGATCCCCACGCTGATGATCTTCAAGGGCGGCGAGGTCGCGGACATGAAGGTCGGCGCCGCGCCCAAGACCGCGCTGTCGCACTGGATCAACGGCAGCCTCGCCTGAGCCAATCCGAAAAGTTCAAGAACGAGCCCGGCCCTCGCGCCGGGCTTTTCTTTGGCGTCATCGCTCGGCGCGCTGTGGCCCTGACGCCGGCGCCCTCCATCACCTCTGTTGAGGAGATGGAGGGAAACGTGTGAAGCGATTTCCCTCCGCAATTGCGTCAAAGAGACAAAGGGAGAGCTTCATGACCGGAACGGCGAAGGCCACGATCCACGTCGACAATGAACGCGTGATCGTCACGGAGTATCGCTTCGCGCCCGGCGCCAACACCGGCTGGCACCGCCACAGCCACGACTATGTCGTCGTGCCGCTGATGGACGGCAGGGTGAAGCTGGTTACCAAGGACGGCGAGTCCTTTGCCGAAATGAAAAAGGGGGCGCCGTATTTCCGCCGGGAAGGCGTCGAGCACGATGTCGTCAACGCCAATGACGGCGAATACGCCTTCATCGAGATCGAGCTGAAGTAAATCTTCGCTCACCAGTCGGCGACACGATCGCCGCGGGTGAACTGCGCGCTTTGCCGGTGTGTTCGAAAAGTTCGATCTTCACGCCGTTGGGATCGCTGATCCAGGCTTGAAAAGTATCTTCGCAGGCGAGCTTCTTCGGCGTCACCGCGACGCCCTTCATGCGAATATGGGCGATGGCTGCGTCGATGTCTTCCACCTCCAGGCAGAAGTGGTTGATCTGGTTACGTTCGCCATAGCTGGCCTCGGCCAGCTCAACACCTCGACATGACTGCGGCCGCCGCAATCGAGGTACAAGCCGAAAGTCCTGCCGTCGCGCAGGAAATTGGACCTTGTGTGCATGCCAACCACGTCGCGGTAGAAACCGCGCGTCGCCTCAAGGTCTTGCGCGAGGATGCAGACATGGGCGAGTTGCTTGACCTTGATCATGGCCGGTTCCTTTCAGCCCTGGCCGAGACAGTTCACGTCGGCGGCGTGCCGTTCTCGGCCAGCACTGCGCCGGCAAAATAGAGCGAACCGCCGATCAGGATACGCGGCGCCGGACCGTCCCACGAGTCGCGCAAAAGCATGAGCGCGCTGGCAACGGAGCTGACCGGCTCGGCCGACAAGCCGGCTTCTTCAGCGCGCAATGCCAGCTCGTCGTTCGGCACGCCGGCGTCGCTGTTGTTCACCGGCACGGTGTAGACATGGCGGGCGAGGCCCTTGAAGGCGCTGAAATAGCCGGTCTGGTCCTTGGTGTTGATCATGCCGGAGATCAGGATCAGCGGCCTCGGGTTCTTTTCCTCCTGCTCGGCCAGCGCCTCGGCGACGACGATGCCGGCGCCGGGGTTGTGGCCGCCGTCCAGCCAGATGTCGGCGCCCTTCGGCGCCAGTTCCACCAGCTTGCCCTGTGTCAGCTTCTGCATGCGTGCCGGCCAGGCGACATGGGTCATCGCGCGCTCGGCGGCCCGATGAGTGATCTCGAAGCCGGCCGCCTTGATGGCGGCGATCGCCGCCGCGGCGTTGGCGAACTGGTGGCGCCCGGGCAGGCGCGGCGAGGGCAGGTCCATCAGCCCGTCCCCGTCCTGATAGACCATGCGGCCGTTCTCCTCGAAGGCAAGGAAATCCTGGCCGTAGACAACCGTCGGGCAGTCCAGCCGCTCGGCCGTGTCGATCAGCACCTGAAGCGCCGTCTCGCTCTCCTGGGCGCCGATCACCACCGGGCAGCCGCGCTTCATGATGCCGGCCTTTTCGGCTGCGATCAGTTCGACGCGGTCGCCGAGATAGGCCTCGTGGTCCATCGAGATGGGCATGATTACCGAAACCGCCGGCCGCTTGATGACGTTGGTGGCGTCGAAACGGCCGCCGAGGCCGACCTCGATGATCGCTGCCTCCGCCGGATGCTCGGAGAACAGGACGAAGGTGACGGCGGTGAGAATTTCGAAGACCGTGATCTTCTGACCGCCATTGGCCTCAGCGACGCGGGCAATGGCCTCGGCGAAAACGTCATCGTCGACGAGCTTGCCGCCGCCTTCGGCCGCCAGCCGGTAGCGCTCGTGCCAGGCCACCAGGTGCGGCGAGGTGTGGACGTGGACGAGATGGCCGGCCGCCTCCAGCAGCGCGCGCGAGAAGGCGGCGCAAGAACCCTTGCCATTGGTGCCGGCGATGTGGATGACCGGCGGCAGCCGGTCCTGCGGATTGCCAAGGCGTTCGAGGAGCCGCGTGACGCGGTCCAGCGAAAGGTCGAAGCCTTTCGGATGCAGCGTCATCAGATGTTCGATTTCACGTTCGGCGGAAAGCGTTGTCATGACGAAATCCCAGCGCGGCGCCCTGAACCGGGAATCGGTCTCAGAAACACCATGCGCGAATCAAAGGCTACAGCACGCAAGACAAGGCGCAAATCGCGGTTCGCGCCGAACGACGTCGCGTCGGCCGGCAACGCGCCAGGCCGGTATGCCTCAGACTTGCGGCCGCGCCTCGGCGGTGACCACCGCCGGCGGCAAAATCTCCGGCTCGAGCGGCTTCTCGGCGCCCGGCATCTTGAGCAGCATCTTCAGCAGCCGCGCGATGGTGGAGCGCATCTCGAGACGCGAGACGACCATGTCGACCATGCCATGCTCCATCAGATATTCGGCGCGCTGGAACCCGTCGGGCAGCTTTTCGCGGATGGTCTGCTCGATGACGCGCGGGCCGGCAAAGCCGATCAGGGCGCCGGGCTCGGCGATATGGACATCGCCCAGCATGGCGTAGGAGGCGGTGACGCCGCCGGTGGTCGGGTTGGTCAGCACGACGATATAAGGCAGGCCGGCTTCCTTCAGCCGGTCGACGCCAACCGTGGTGCGCGGCAATTGCATGAGCGAGAGGATACCTTCCTGCATGCGGGCGCCGCCCGAGGCGGCGAACAGGACCAGCGGCCGCTTGCGCTGCAGCGCGACCTCGAAGGCATGTACGATGGCCTCCCCGGCGGCCATGCCCAGCGAGCCGCCCATGAAGGCGAAATCCTGAACGGTGACGATGACCGGCAGCCCTTCGATGGTGCCGGCGCCGTTGAGGATCGCATCCTCGAGGCTGGTCTTGGCCTTCGCCTCCTTCAGGCGATCGGTGTAGCGCTTCTCGTCGCGGAACTTCAGCGGATCCTGGACGACCTTGGGGTTTTCCAGAACCTCGTATTTGCCGTCGTCGAAGAAGTATTTCAGCCGCTCCTTGGCCGAGATCTTCATGTGGTGGCCGGAGGCCGGGATGACGAACTGGTTGGATTCGAGATCCTTGTGGAAGATCATCTCGCCGGTCTCGGGATCCTTGATCCAGAGGTTTTCCGGCATGTCGGTGCGTCGGCCGAGCATCGAATTGATCTTCGGGCGGACGTAATTGGTGATCCAGTTCATGGCTTCGGCTCCTGTCCTGGAAGAGGCTTCGAGCAATTCAGGAAAAGCCCTTGGCGGATTTCCGGCCCGAATTGCGTAGCGAACAGATAGTCAGGCTATTCGGCGGCAGCAAGGCGGGCCGAGCGCACGCCCTGTGCAAGGCCGCTGACCAACGTGGCGACGGCCTCGGCGGGGTCGGCGGTCTTCTCGCCCTTCGGCCCCAGAACATTGGCGACCGCATTGACGATCGCGGTGCCGACGACGACGCCATCGGCATTGGCGCCAATGACACGCGCCTGCTCGGCGGTCTTGACGCCGAAGCCGACGCAGACCGGCAGGTCGGTGTGGCCCTTGATGCGCTTCACCGCCGCCGCCACCTTGCCGGTGTCGGCCAGTGCCGAGCCGGTGATGCCGGTCATCGACACGTAGTAGACGAAGCCGGATGTGTTCTGCAGCACCTTTGGCAGGCGATTGTCGTCGGTGGTCGGCGTCGCCAGCCGGATGAAGTTGATGCCAGCCTTCAAGGCCGGAATACAAAGTTCCTCGTCCATCTCAGGCGGCAGGTCGACGACGATCAGCCCATCGATGCCGCTGGCCAAGGCATCGCTGAGGAAGCGGTCGACGCCGTAGACGTAGATCGGGTTGTAGTAGCCCATCAGCACGATCGGCGTTTCATTGTCGCCGGCGCGGAAGTCCGATGCCATCTTCAGTGTCTTCACAAGAGTCTGGCCAGCTTTCAGCGCGCGTAGGCCCGCCGCCTGGATCGCCGGGCCGTCGGCCATCGGATCGGAAAACGGCATGCCGAGTTCGATGATGTCGGAGCCAGCCGGGGGCAGGGCCTTCATGATCGATAGCGAGGTGTCATAATCCGGGTCGCCACCCATGAAATAGGTGACGAGCGCCGGCCTGCCTTCGGCCTTGAGTTTCGCCATGCGGCGGTCGATGCGGGTGGTCATTCTAAAGCTCCATCCCCAGAATTTTGCCCACAGTGAAAATGTCCTTGTCGCCGCGGCCGCACAAATTCATAACGATGATCTGGTCCTTGCCCATCTTCGGCGCGCGCTTGATCACCTCGGCCAGCGCATGCGCCGGTTCCAGCGCCGGAATGATGCCCTCCAGCCGGGTCAGCAACTGGAACGCCTCGAGTGCCTCAGAATCCATGATCGGCACGTACTCAACACGATTGGATTCCTTCAACCACGAATGTTCCGGGCCGATGCCGGGATAGTCGAGACCCGCCGAGATCGAATGGCCTTCCATGATCTGGCCGTCGGACGTCTGCAGCAAATAGGTGCGGTTGCCGTGCAGAACGCCGGGCGAACCGGCGGTAAGCGACGCACAGTGCTCGTCGCCGTCAAGGCCCTTGCCGCCGGCTTCAACGCCGACGATCTTTACATCCGTGTCGTCGAGGAACGGATGGAACAGCCCGATGGCGTTTGAGCCGCCACCCACCGCTGCCACCAGCAGGTCGGGCAGCCGGCCTTCCGCCTCCAGCATCTGTTCCCTGGCCTCGCGGCCGATGACCGACTGCAGTTCCCGCACGATCTCGGGATAGGGGTGCGGACCGGCAGCGGTGCCGATCATGTAGTAGGTGTCGTCGACATTCGTCACCCAATCGCGAAGCGCCTCGTTCATGGCATCCTTCAATGTGCCGTGACCGGAGGTTACCGGCACAACCTCGGCGCCGAGCAGCTTCATGCGGAAAACGTTGGGCGCCTGACGCTGCACATCGGTTGCCCCCATGTAAACCACGCAAGGCAAGCCGAAGCGCGCGGCAACCGTCGCCGACGCAACGCCGTGCTGACCGGCGCCGGTCTCGGCGATGATGCGCGTCTTGCCCATGCGCCTGGCCAGCAGAATCTGGCCAAGGCAGTTGTTGATCTTGTGTGAGCCGGTGTGGTTGAGCTCGTCGCGCTTGAAATAGATTTTCGCGCCGCCGAGATGCTCGGTCAGCCTTTCGGCGAAATAGAGCGGACTGGGCCGGCCAGTATAGTGCTTATTGAGATGCTCGACTTCGGCCTTGAAGGCCGGGTCGGTCTTGGCGAAGGTCCAGTGCTTTTCGAGGTCCAGAATGAGCGGCATCAAGGTTTCGGCGACGAAACGGCCGCCAAACATGCCGAACATGCCTTGCTCGTCAGGTCCGGTGCGGAAGGAATTGGGTGTCGCCGGCTTGTTCATCGCCGATCTCCTAACTCTCGATTGGAAACACTTTCAGGCGGCGCGGTCGTCGCGTGCTGCCCGGACGGCCCGGAAAAACTGTTCGATCAGCGCCGGATCCTTGACGCCCGGGGCGCTTTCCACGCCCGAGGAAATGTCTATTCCCGGCGGGTTGGCAAGGCGAAGAGCATCGCCGATATTGGCGGCGTTGAGCCCCCCGGAAAGCATGTAATCGACGCCGGCGTCAAGGCCGGCGAGGATGCGCCAGTCGAAGGCGACGCCGTTGCCACCCGGCAATTGCGACCCCTTCGGCGGCTTGGCGTCGAACAAGAAGCCGTCGGCGACGCCGATATAGGGCTTTATCCGCTCCAGATCCGCCGCCTCGCTGACCGACAGCGCCTTCATGACCGGGAGCCCGTAGCGGGCCTTGAGCTCCGCCACCCGCTCGGGTGTTTCCGAACCATGCAGTTGCAGCAGATCGGGCCGCATCCTGGCGACGATCTCGTCGAGGAAGGCGTCGTCGGCATCGACCGTGATGGCGACCGCCTTGGCCTTGCCGCGCGCCGCTTCGCGCAGGCGCCCGGCATCGACGGGCTCGATATAGCGCGGGCTCTTGGGGAAGAAAATAAAGCCGACATGGCTGGCCCCGCCGGCAAGGGCGGCGGCCATCGCGGCGTCAGTCTTCAATCCGCAGATCTTGATGTCGAGCGTCATGGCGCGGGCTTGGCACGAAACGGCCAAAGAGTCGAGAAAAAGCATGCTGTTGCAGGGGGGATGGAAAGCGCTAGGTTCCTGAGGACATCATGGCAGGAGACAAGCATGGCCGACCGGACCGTCGAGGAACTGAGGCAGAAGATCGCGCAGGCACACGAGGTGATCGCGCATCTGATAGAAAAAGCCGCCTACAACGGCGCCGAGGCGCACCGGGCGCTGGACTATTTCCGCAGCGACGCGTTCGACCGGAATTTCCTGCCTTGGCCGCATCCCGAGGAAGGGCTGCGGCCGGAAGAACTGAATGCGGCGAATGACGACTGAGCAACCAGACGCTTTCGTCATCCGGGGCTAGCGACGCCAAGCGGCGCGCGGACGCCAGGGTGACGAAGCGTAGCTCGCCCGGCTAGGCTCCATCGTTTGCCCTGGCGATGAATGGCGTTCATTTTCACTGCTGCATCCGCTGCAGCTACTCGAAGACAATCGCCTGCAGCGCGCCGCCGTTGCGCTTCAGCCAGTCCTTGCAGCGGTCGGTGTCCGGACAGAGCTTTTCGCACAGTTTCCAGAATTTCGGACCGTGGTTCATCTCCTTGAGATGCGCCACCTCATGCGCCACCAGGTAGTTTATCACCGCCGGCGGCGCCATGATGATGCGCCAGGAGAAGGAGAGGTTGCCCTCCGAGGTGCATGACCCCCAGCGGCTGGAGGTATCCTTATACCTTATCGCCTTGGCGCGCTTGCCGATCGCCTCGGTGTGTTTCACCACCAGCTTCTCGATCTCCTTCTTGGCCTCGCGCTTGAGATGGTCCGCTATGCGGCGCGGCAGATGGATGCGCTCGCCATGAACGATCAGCAGCGGGCCGCGCTCGTCGCGCGAGACGGTGACGGTGCCGCGCTTGGATGGCTCATGCACGATGCGGTGGGGCACGCCGCGCATCGGGATCCTGATGCCCGGGCGCACCTGCGGCCTCGTCGGCACCTTGGCCAGGCGCTGCTCCAGCCAGTCCTGGTGGCGGTCGAGGAATTTCTCCACCTCGCCGCGGCGCAGGCCGGGCGGCACGGTGACGCGCAGCCCCTGGCCGCCGGAATCGATGCGCAGCGTGAGCCGCCTGGCCCTGGCGCTTTCGACGATCTTCAGCGGCAGCGTGCGACCGGCGACGCAATGCTCGCGCTCCACGACTGGCGCGGCCTTGGGCTTGGTCAGATTGCGAAAGAAGCCGATGGTCATGGCTGGACGATACGCGATTCGAGGAAAACGGCCAGTAGAGGGAGGATAAATAGAGAACAAAAAAGAAACGGCGCCGCTGGACGCGACGCCGCTTGTCATACCGGAGCCTGTCGCGAGGCTTCAGTCGTCGAGCAGGTTCGTACCCTTGCCGCGCTTCGGAGCGGTCTTGTCGGTCGAGCCGGTGGTGGTCGGCGCGGTCGACTTGTTGCGGTTCGCCATGAACCGGTCGAACTCGTCCTGGTCCTTGGCGCGGCGCAGTTCGCGGGCATAGTCGTCGAACTCGCTCAGCATCTCATCGAGCTTGCGGCGCTCCTCGGCGAGGCGCTCGAGTTCCTTCTCGCGCCAGTCGTCGAAGGCGACGTTGCCGGTGCGAGCCGAGCCATAGCCCCAGCGAGCCGCCTTGTCGGAGCCGCGGCGGCAGCCAGCGAAGATGCCGTCCGTGGCGCGGTTGACGTCGCGCTTGAAGCCCTCGAGCCGGTCGCCCCAGATGATGTAGGCGAGCATGGCGAAGCCGAGCGGCCAGAACACCATGAAGCCGATGACCATCAGTGCGATGGTAGCCGGCGTCCAGGCCGGACGGATCAATGCACTCGTGTTCATTTTCTCCCAGTCCTTCCGTTGGAGACAGCCAAACCGGCTGCGTGGAATCGAAATGGGAAGGCGAAATGGGCGATTCAAGGCAAGTCCTGCCAAAACCGGCGAAGCGACTGAAATGATTATCGCTTTTTCAGTTTATCGAGGAAATGCACCGCCATTCCGGCAACGAGGCCCCAGAAGGCCGCGCCGACGCCGAAGAGGGCAAGCCCGGAGGCCGTGACGGCGAAGGTGATGGTCGCGGGCATCCGCTCGCCCTCCTTCTTCAGCGCGATGGCGAGGGCGTTGGCCAGGGATGCCATCAGCGCCAGCCCGGCGACCAGCACGATCAGGCTCTGCGGCAGCACGGCGAAGATCGCCACCAGCGAGGCGCCGAATATGGCGAAGACGAGGTAGGCCAGCGCGTAGAACGGACCCGTCTTCCAACGCTCGGCGGGGTCGGGGTGCACGTCGGGGCCGGTGCAGATTGCCGCCGAAATCGCCGCCAGATTCGTGGTTCCGGCCCCGAACGGCGCCGACAACAGCGAAAGCAGGCCCGTAACGCCGATCAGCGGGCCGGGTTCGGGGTGGTAACCAGCAGCGCGCAGCACAGCGAGGCCGGAAAGGTTCTGCGAGGCCATGGTGACAAGGTAAAGCGGCAGCGCCAACCCGACGATCGCCCTTGCGGAGAAGCTCGGGATAATCAACGTCAGGGTCGACAGTTCCGGCGCCGGTAGGCCGCCTACACGGCCGGTGAGGAAGGCGGCGACACCGCCGCCGACCAGGACGGCCAGCACCGACAGCGCCGGATTGAACAGGCGGATAACGAAGAAGGCCGCGATCAGCGGCAAGATGAGCCAGGAATCCGCCGGAACGGTCTTCACGGCATTGATGGCGAAGGTGACGACGATGCCCGCCAGCATGCCGGAGGCGACGGAGGCCGGTATCCGCGCGATCAGCCTGGTCAATGGCTTGAACAGGCCGGTGGCGACCAGCAGGATGCCGGTGACGATGAAGGCGCCCACGGCTTCGGGCATGGTGAAGCCGCTGGAGGCGGCTACGAGCGCAAGGCCAGGCGTCGACCATGCGGTGATGACCGGCATTCTCGTGCGCCAGGACAGCCACACGCATTCGATCGCCATGGCAAGGCAGATCGCCGTCACGCCGCTTGCCGTCTCGATCTGGGTCGCGCCGACCGCCTTGGCGGCGGCGATGACGATGGCCAGCGTGCCGCCGAAGCCGACGATCGCCGCGACGAAGGCGGATATGGGGATGGAGACGCGCACGCTCAGGCGACCCGCCGGACCATGTCGGCGACCGAGCGCAACAGCATGTCCAGATCCTCCGGGCGCGAGAGGCGATGGTCCCCCTCGGGGATAAGCGACAGCGTCACGTCATCGGCCGGGAGCATCGATGCCAGCTTCAGGGCGTGGCTGGAGGGCACGTCCGGATCGGCAAGGCCCTGCAGGATGTGCACGGGACAGTGCGTGTCTATTGGTCCGGTCATCACCCGGTTGGCGCGGCCGTCCTCGATCAGCGCGCGGGTGTAGATATAGGGCTGGTCGGAATAGTCGGACGGCTCGGCGAAGAAGCCTTTTTCCTCGAGGTCGCGCCGCTGCCGGTCGGTCAGCGCCGGCTCGATCAGCTCGACGGTGAAATCCGGCGCCGGGGCGAGCAGAACCAGGCCGGCAACGCGATCCTCGCCTGCCTTGCGCAATTCCTGCGCCATGCGCAGCGCGATCCAGGCCCCCATCGAGGAGCCGACCAGGATCTGCCTGCCCCGGCTGAACCGTCGAAACACGGCGAGGCTCTCGGCCAGCCATCTGGAGACCGTGCCGTCCGCGAATGCGCCGCCCGACTCGCCATGGCCGGAATAATCATGGCGCAGATAGGCGCGGCCCTCGCCACGGGCCCAGGCGGCAAGCGTCTCGGCCTTGGTGCCCAGCATGTCGGACTTGTAGCCGCCGAGCCAGACCACGCCGGGCTCGGCGCCGGGCGCCTGCCTGACGGCGATGCGCGACCCGTCCACATCGATGAAAACCGGAACGCTGGCGGCCATGAGCTTGTCCCTCTCCGCCGGTCTTTTGGCACAGGCGGTGGTTCAACGAAAAGTGCTCGCGGCGTTTCTTTGCTTGGTGCAGGTAAAGGCAAGCGAACAGGTGATTTTCCAACAGGGCTGTGCTATTGACTCACGCCCCGCGCTCACCACATAGGCGCGTCCAGCAGTTTGAATTCACCGAACCCTGAACGAAACGGCCGAGGAGACCACGACCATTCGCAGACCTTTCAAAGCAGCGGCACCCACCAAGGACGGGCCGCGCTCCAACCGAGACATCCGGGTGCCCCGGGTCCAGCTTATCGACGCCGACGGCCAGAACCGAGGCGATGTTTCCATCAACGACGCATTGCTGCTGGCCGAAGAGGCCGGGCTCGACCTCGTCGAGATATCGCCCAATGCAGTGCCCCCCGTCGTCAAGATCCTCGATCTCGGCAAGCTGAAATACGCCAACCAGAAGAAGGCGGCCGAAGCGCGCAAGAACCAGAAGGTCATCGAGATCAAGGAGATCAAGATGCGCCCGAACATCGACAGCCATGACTACGAGACCAAGATGAAGGCCGTGCGGCGCTTCTTCGAGGAAGGCGACAAGGTGAAGCTGACGCTGCGCTTCCGCGGCCGCGAGATGGCGCATATGGAGCTCGGCATGCAGCTTCTGAACAAGGTGCGCGAGGAAGTGGCGACGATCGCCAAGGTCGAGGCGGAGCCGAAGCTCGAAGGCCGCCAGATGATGATGGTTCTGGCGCCGCGCTAAATCCCGCCAAAATCATGGTGCAGGGCGTCCCGACGATCGGCGGGACGCCTGTTTTCGATCCGATCGCGGGCAATTCGACGATCAAGTTGATCGCGGGCAAACGATCGGATTTTTCCTCATGGCCGATGAAGTGAACTCCAAGCCTGCCAGGCAAACGCCTGGTCTTGGCAGCTACCAGCATATGCGCCGCATAGTGCTGGCCGTTCTGATCGTTGTGCTGTTTGCCGCGCTTCTCTTCGGCCAATCGACCTTTCCGCCGGGCACGCCGGTTCATGAAACGATCGAGATGTTCGGCGTGCTCCTGATATTCCTCGGCATTGTCGGCCGGTTGTGGTCGACGCTCTATATCGGCGGACGTAAATCGGCCGAAGTGGTTACCGGCGGACCTTATTCGATCACTCGCAACCCGCTCTATGTGTTTTCGACGGTCGCTGCCGCCGGCGTCGGCGCGCAGATCGGCTCGTTTTCAGGCATTATTCTCTTTGCGCTGCTATGCGCCGGCGCCTTCCACATCGTCATCCTGCGCGAGGAGCGGTATCTGAAGGAAGTGCTCGGCGCGCCCTACCAGGCTTACCTGGCGAAGGTGCCGCGCTTCTTTCCCAATCTCTCGCTCTACCAGGAAGGCGACACCGGCAGCTTCAAGCCGCGCCTGCTTTTGAATACGCTGCTCGACGGACTGGTGTTCCTGGTGGCGCTGCCGGCCTTCGAACTGATCGACGGCATGCAGCAGTCGGGGATGCTGCCGGTGTGGTTCACGCTGCCCTGACCTGAGACAGAGCAGCGCATCCGTTGAGGTGTTGCGCGCCGGCCCCGTTTGATCTATAGGACCGCCGTTCCAAGAAAACCGCCCGGCAGGGCATGCCGTGGCGGTTTCATTTGCTTTTCGGGCTTTGGTCGGCCCGAAGCGAGAAAAGAAGCGCGATGGTGCGCCACCAATACGGAGTAGCAAAATGCCCAAGATGAAGACCAAATCGGCCGCCAAGAAGCGGTTCAAGATTACTGCCACCGGCAAGGTGCTGTCGGCTGCCGCCGGTAAGCGCCACGGCATGATCAAGCGTTCCAACAAGTTCATTCGCGATGCCCGCGGCACGATGGTTCTGGCTGAACCGGACGGCAAGAAGGTCATCAAGAATTTTCTGCCGAACGGCCTCTAGAGCATTCGGCCTGGTTACGTTTTAAGGAGATCATGACATGGCACGCGTAAAGAGAGGCGTCACCGCCCACGCCAAGCACAAGAAGGTCCTGAAAGCCGCCAAGGGCTTCTACGGCCGCCGCAAGAACACCATCCGCATCGCCAAGCAGGCGGTGGAGAAGTCGCTGCAATACGCCTACCGCGACCGCAAGAACCGCAAGCGCTCGTTCCGCGCGCTGTGGATCCAGCGCATCAACGCCGCGACCCACGAGCATGGCCTGACCTATGGCCGCTTCATCGACGGCCTCAACAAGGCCGGCATCGAGATCGACCGCAAGGTCCTTTCGGACATGGCCATCCACGAGCCGCAGGCTTTCGCCGCGCTTGTCGCCAAGGCCAAGGTCGCGCTCGAATACCTGAAGAACACCACGCCGAATGCTTTTGAGAGCGCTGTCGCCTAAGCCAGCGCTTCCCAAGCATTTCTAATACTGATTTGGGGAACCCGCGCTGGCACGGCTGGCGCGGGTTTTTCTTTTGCCTCTGATGTAACCAAATTGGCATCCGCGTAACCAAAATGGTGCCGCACGCTTCAATGCCAGTCATCCAATCGAGAGAGTTTCGCCTTGAACGCCACCGATGGAAATCTTGAAACCCTTGAAGCTTCCCTGATGGCCGACATCGCGGCTGCCGCCGACGAGCCGGCGATCGAGGCGGTGCGCGTCTCGGCGCTCGGCAAGAAGGGGTCGGTCTCCGAAATGCTGAAGACGCTGGGCGCGATGAGCGCCGAGGAGCGGCAGGTGAAGGGCCCGGCGATCAACGGCCTGAAGAACCGCGTGACCGAGGCGCTCGCGGCACGCAAGGCGGAGCTGAAGGACGTGGCGATCGCCGCCCGGCTCGCCGCCGAGAAGGTCGATGTCACGCTCCCTGTCCGACAGTCGCCTGCCGAGCGCGGCCGCATCCATCCGATCAGTCAGGTGATCGACGAGATCGCGGCGATCTTCGGCGATCTCGGCTTCTCGATCGCCGAAGGCCCGGATATCGAAACCGACCATTACAACTTCACCGCGCTCAACTTCCCGGAAGGGCATCCGGCGCGCGAGATGCACGACACCTTCTTCTTCCAGCCTGACGAAAAGGGCGAGCGCAAGCTTTTGCGCACGCACACCTCGCCCGTGCAGATCCGCACCATGGAGCGGCAGAAGCCGCCGATCCGCATCGTTATCCCCGGCAAGACCTACCGGCAGGATTCCGACGCCACGCATTCGCCCATGTTTCATCAGGTCGAGGGGCTGGTGATCGACAAGACAGCCAACATTGCCAACATGAAGTGGGTGCTGGAAGAATTCTGCAAGGCCTTCTTCGAGGTGCCGTCGGTCAAGATGCGCTTCCGCCCGTCCTTCTTCCCGTTCACCGAGCCCAGCCTCGAGGTCGATATTCAGTGCGACCGCTCGCGGCCCGGCGAAGTGCGCTTCGGCGAAGGCTCGGACTGGATGGAGATCCTGGGCTGCGGCATGGTGCATCCGAACGTGCTGCGCTACGGCGGGCTCGACCCAGACGAATACCAAGGCTTCGCCTGGGGCATGGGCATCGACCGCATCGCCATGCTGAAATACGGCATGCCGGACCTGCGCGCCTTCTTCGACGCCGACGTGCGCTGGCTGTCGCATTACGGTTTTCGGCCGCTCGACCTGCCGACGCTGTTCGGGGGGCTGTCTGCGTGACGGCACTTCACACCGGCGGCTGCCGCTGCGGCGCGGTGCGGTTCGAGGTATCAGCCGAGCCGCACCACATCAGCTATTGCCATTGCGGCGACTGCCGGCGCGCCAGCGGCGCGCCGGTGTCGGCCTTTGTCGGCTTCATGGCCGACCAGGTCGCGCTCAACGGCAAGTCGCTGAAAAGCTACCGCAACGGCCCGGTGGAGCGCTCGTTCTGCGGCATCTGCGGCTCGCCGATCGCCTATGTCGACCAGCGGCTCGACAACAGGATCTATTTCATGCTCGGCGCCATGGACATGCCGGCGTATTTCAAGCCGACGCAGCATGCCTATGTGCGAGAGCAACTGCCCTTCCTGCACATGCCGGACGATCTGCCCAGACATCTGAAGACCAGCGTGCCCCGACCCAAGCAACACATGCCGGACGGGCAAGGACCAAACGGAACCCAGTCATGAAATTCACCCTCTCCTGGCTCAAGGACCATCTCGAGACCGACGCCTCGCTTGGCGAGATCGTCGAGCGGCTGACCGCGATCGGCCTCGAAGTCGAACATGTCGACGACAAGGCGGGGCTGAAACCCTTCGTCATCGCCAAGGTGCTGACGGCGGTGCAGCATCCGGATGCAGACCGGCTGCGCGTGCTGACCGTCGACACGGGCAACGGCAAGCCGCCGGTGCAGGTGGTGTGCGGCGCGCCGAATGCCCGCGCGGGGCTGGTTGGCGCATTCGCCGCGCCCGGCACCTATGTTCCGGGCATCGACGTTACGCTCTCGGTCGGCAAGATCCGTGGCGTCGAAAGCCACGGCATGATGTGCTCGGAGCGCGAGCTTCAAATCTCCGACGAGCATAACGGCATCATCGACCTGCCGCAGGATGCGCCGGTCGGCACCAGCTTCGCGGCCTACGCGCATCTCGACGATCCGGTCATCGAAATCAACCTGACGCCGAACCGCCCGGACGCGACAAGCGTGTACGGCATCGCGCGCGACCTCGCGGCGAGCGGGCTCGGCCGGCTGAAGACCGCGGCGGTCGAGGCCATTCCCGGCAAGGGCGAGACGCCGGTGAAAGTCACGATCGAGGCGCCCGAACTCTGCCCCGGCTTCGCGCTCAGGCTTGTGAAGGGCGTCAAGAACGGCCCGTCGCCGAAATGGCTGCAGCAGCGGCTGATCGCCATCGGATTGCGGCCGATCAGCGCGCTGGTCGACATCACCAACTACGTCACCTTCGACCGCGGCCGGCCGCTGCACGTCTTCGACGCCAGGAAGGTCGCCGGCAACCTGGTGGTGCGCCGCGCACGGGATGGCGAAAAGGTGCTGGCGCTCGACGGCCGCGAATACACGCTGACGCCGGAAATGTGCGTGATCGCCGACGACAACGGCGTCGAGTCCATCGCCGGCATCATGGGCGGCGAGCATTCGGGCTGCGACGAGAACACCACCGACGTGCTGATCGAATCCGCGCTCTGGGACCCGATGGCCACGGCCCGCACCGGCCGCACGCTCGGCATCATCACCGACGCGCGCTACCGCTTCGAGCGCGGCGTCGACCCGGAATTCATGGTGCCCGGCGTCGAGCTCGCGACCAGGCTGGTGCTCGATTTCTGCGGCGGTGAGCCGACCGAGATCGAAATTGCCGGCTATGCCGGACACAAGCCGATGATCGTGTCCTTCCCGCTTTCGGAAGTGAAGCGGCTGACCGGCATCGAGGTGCCCCGTGCGGAGAGCCTGGACATCTTGACCCGTCTCGGTTTCGCGCTGCAGGGCTCGGGCGACGTCGTCGAGGTGACGGTGCCGTCCTGGCGGCCGGATATCGACGGCAAGGCCGATCTCGTCGAGGAGGTGATGCGCATCCACGGTGTCGACAATATCGCGCCGCAGCCGCTCACCTCGCATGACGCCGTCAACGGCAAGATCCTGACGACGCTGCAGGTGCGCACCCGCGCGGCCAAGCGCGCGCTGGCCGTGCGCGGCATGATGGAGGCCGTCACCTGGTCGTTCATCCCGGCAAAGCACGCCGAACTGTTCGGCGGCGGCCAGACGGCGCTGAAGCTTGCCAACCCGATCGCTGCCGACATGTCCGACATGCGGCCTTCGCTGCTGCCCGGCCTGATCGCTGCCGCGCAGCGCAATGCCGACCGCGGCATCGGCGATGTGGCGCTGTTCGAGGTCTCCGGCACCTATGAGGGCGACTTGCCCGACCAGCAGCGGCGCGTGGCCGCCGGCGTGCGGCGCGGAACCGCCAGGCTTGAAGGTTCGGGGCGCAGCTGGGCCGGCAATGCCGGCCCGGTCGGCGTGTTCGACGCCAAGGCGGATGCGATCGCGGCGCTTGAAGCCTGCGGCGCGCCGGTCGACCGGCTGCAGATCGAGCCCGGCGGACCGGCCTGGTATCATCCTGGCCGTTCCAGCACGATCAAGCTCGGGCCCAAGACGGTGCTCGGCACCTTCGGTGAATTCCATCCGAAGACGCTGGACGGTTTGGACGCCTCAGGTCCGATCTGCGGCTTCGAGGTGTTCGTCGACGCCGTGCCTGAGCCGAAGGCCAAGCCGACGCGCACCAAGCCAAGGCTCGAACTTTCGCCATTCCAGGCGGTGAAGCGCGATTTCGCCTTCGTCGTCGACAAGGCGGTAGAGGCCGGCACGCTGGTGCGGGCGGCTTTGGCCGCCGACAAGAAGCTGGTCACCGGCGTTTCGGTGTTCGACGTCTTCGAAGGCGCGTCGCTCGGCGCTGCCAAGAAGTCGATCGCCATCGAGGTGTCCATCCAGCCAGTGGAAAAGACGCTGACCGACGAGGATTTCGAGGCGCTGGCCAAGCGGATCGTCGAGAACGTCAACAAGCAGACGGGCGGCGTGCTCAGAGCCTAAGCCATTGCGGAGCGATGGCGAATCGCCCTCCAAAAGGGGCGATGGACCATCTCCGCTATTCCGGGCTTTCCTTCGAGGAACAGCGCGCGGCTTTCCTCGCCATCGTCGCGGCGGACCCGCTGCTGGCCGAAACGCTGGCGCGGGCGCGCCACCTCGCACTGCCGGATTGGCTGGTGGTGTCCGGCGCGCTCTACAACAGCGTCTGGAACCATCTGACCGGCAAGCCGCCGGGCTACGGCATCAAGGATGTCGACCTGTTCTATTTCGACGACGCCGACCTTTCCTACGAGGCCGAAGATGCGGTGATTCGCCGGGCGGAGAAGCATTTCGCGGGGTTGCCGTTGCCGGTCGAGGTGCGCAACCAGGCGCGGGTGCATCTGTGGTATCCGCAAAAATTCGGGCAGGAATGCCCGCGCTATGCAAGCGCGAGCGAGTCGGTGAGCTATTTCGCATCGAAGACGCATGCGGTTGGAGTGCGATACAGGCGGGATGGAGCGCTGGAATTGGTGGCGCCGTTCGGGCTCGACGACATCTTTTCGTTTCGCATCACGCCGAACCGGGTGCTGGATAATCAGCGGACGCATGAGGCGAAGGGCAAGCGGGCGCTGGAGTGTTGGCCGGAGATTGAGGTGGTGGCTTGGTAGGATAACCCGGCAAAAAGGGGCGCCGAAGCGCCCCTGCCGCTACCCATTCACCAGCGCCAGCAGTTCCTCCGTGTAGCGCTTGCCGATCACCTTGTCGGGCGACAGCGCATCCCCTATCGCAGCTACTTCCGCCGTGCTGAGCTCGATCCCCGCCGCCGCCGTATTCTGCTCCAGGTGGCGCATCTTCCGCGCACCGGGGATCGGCACGATGAAGTCGCCCTGGTGCAGCACCCAGGCCAGCGCCAGCTGCGCCGTTGTCATGCCCTTCTCGGCAGCCATCTTTTCCAGCACTGCGATAACGACGTTATTGGCTACCATCGCTTCGGCCTGGAAGCGCGGCAGGGTCAGGCGCCAGTCGCCGGCGCCAAGCGCGTCGGGCTTGCCGATCGTGCCGGTAAGCAGGCCACGGCCGAGCGGGCTATAAGGGACAAAACCGATGCCGAGCTCGCGGCAGACGGCGAAGACTTCCTCCTCCGGATCGCGGCTCCACAGCGAATATTCGCTCTGCACTGCGGCGATCGGGTGCACGGCATGCGCCCGGCGCAGCGTGGCAGCACTCACTTCCGACAGGCCGAGCGCCCGCACCTTGCCCTCGCGCACCAGTTCGGCCATGGCGCCGACCGTGTCCTCGATCGGCACGTTGGGGTCGACGCGGTGCTGGTAATAAAGGTCGATCACGTCGGTATCGAGCCGCTTCAGCGAGGCTTCCGCCACCGCCTTGAGGTGCTCGGGACGGCTGTCGAGGCCGACCATGCGGTCGGTGCCGGAGCCGTGCTCGGAAATCTTGAAGCCGAATTTGGTGGCGATGGTGACCTTGTCGCGCACCGGCTTCAGCGCCTTGCCGAGCAGGATCTCGTTCGCGAAGGGGCCGTAGACTTCGGCGGTATCGAAGAAGGTCACGCCGATCTCGACGGCGCGGCGCAGCGTAGCGATGGCTTCCGCCTCCGGCTGGCCGCCGTAAACAAAGCTCATGCCCATGCAGCCGAGACCGACGGGGAAGACTTCGAGTTCAGTTCCTAGCTTGCGGGTTTTCATCACGCATCTCCTTGTTGCGATACGAGGGAGATACGGCCTTGCGCTTCGTTCGATAATTGGTTCTCTTTTGCACGGCTTGCTCTATAAAATGGAACAATGAACCGGACCAATCTCTCCCAGCTGGCGGTGCTTGCCGCCGTCGCCCAATGCGCCAGCTTCCGCGGCGCCGCGCGCGAGCTCGGCATCGCGCCGTCGGCGGTCAGTCACGCGGTGTCGAGCCTGGAGGCGCGGCTCGGCGTGCGGTTGCTCGCCCGCAGCACGCGCAGCGTCGCGCCGACCGAGGAGGGCGCGCAGCTGCTCGAACGGCTGCGGCCGGCGCTTTCCGAGATCGACCTGGCGCTGGAAACGGCGGCCGAGGCGCGCGACAGGCCGGCCGGCAATCTGCGGCTCAGCGTGCCGCGCACCGCCGCGCATCTTGTGCTGACGCCGCGGCTCGGCGCCTTTGCCGCCGCTTTTCCCGAGATCGTGCTGGAGATCGTCATCGAGGACCGCTTCACCGATGTGGTCGAAGGCGGTTTCGACGCCGGCGTGCGGCTCGGCGAAAGCCTGCAGCGTGACATGATCGCGGTTCGCATCGGGCCCGACCTTCGCGGCGCGGTTGTCGGCGCGCCGTCCTATTTCGCGACCATGCCGAAACCGCGCCATCCGCGCGAGCTGGTCGACCATCGCTGCATCCGCTTCCGTTTCTCCAGCGGCGTCCTTTATCGCTGGGAATTCGAGAAGGACGGCGAGGAAATCGAGATGGCGGTGGAAGGACCGCTGATCCTCGACGAGGATCATCTGATCGCCCAGGCGGCGGTCGACGGCGCAGGCCTGGCCTTTGTCTTCGAGCCTTATGTGCATGCGCCGCTCGCCGACGGACGATTGATACGCGTGCTGGACGACTGGTGCCCGTCCTTTGATGGCTTCTTCGTCTACTATCCAAGCCGCAGGCAGATGCGGCCGGCGCTGAGAGCGTTCGTGGATTTCTTCAAGGTGAGCGGGTAGCCGCGACCGGAAGAAAGTCGCAAGCGAGAGCGTTTGCGCTCCATGCAATCCTTCACCAACACCGCGACCCGCTATGGCTGGGCGATGATCATCCTCCACTGGCTGATCGGCATCATCTTCATCGGCCAGTTCGTGCTCGGCTTCGTCATGGTGCGCACGACAAGCCAGCGGACGTCCTTCGAGCTCATCCAACTGCACAAGTCCTTCGGCTTCCTGCTGCTGGGGCTGATCATCCTGCGCATCGCCTGGCGGCTCGGCAATGCGGCGCCGCCCTTGCCGGCTTCGGTCGGAACGCTGGAGCGCAGGACTGCACCCCTCGCCCATGTCGTGCTCTACGCCTTTCAGATCGCGCTGCCGCTCTCCGGCTGGGCGCTGGTTTCCGTATCCACGCTGGAAATCCCGACCATGCCCTTCGACCTGTTCGTGATGCCCAATTTGCCGCTGGCCGAATCCGATGCCGCGGAAAGCTTCTGGGCGGCGGCGCACTGGTATCTCGCTTATGCCGGGATCGCGCTGGTGGCCCTGCACGTGGCGGCGGCGCTGCGCCACCATTTCATGCTGCGCGACAGAGTGCTGACCCGGATGATCACACCTTCGTCAGACGGGGAATAGAACCGCCCCATCATTCGTTGGTGGGGCGAGAACGCAGAAGAAGCGTATCTGCGGAAGGAACGAAACCATGAATGCGCGCATCCTCGGATTGGCGGCTTTTGCCGCTTGCCTCGCAATGCCTGTCTATGCGGCGGCGGCGCTCAGCGACGCCGCCGGCAGCTACACGATCAGCCCCTCGGGCTCCACGATCCGCTTCACCATCGGCAAGGCCGGCGGCGGCGGCTTCGACGGCGCCTTCGGCCGTTTCAAGGGCACGATCCGCATCGACAATGGCGATGTCGGCCGCTCGAAGGTCGACCTCACCATCTATCCCGAAAGCGTCGGAACAGGCCAGGGCCGCATCGACGCCTTCCTTCGCTCCGACGCTGTGTTCGACGCCGCCAACAATCCGGAAATCCAGTTCCGCTCGACCAGCGTGACCCGCACCGGCGACACGACGGCGCTGGTGACCGGTCGTCTGACGGCGCGCGGCAAGACGTTCCCGGAAAAGTTCAGCGCCGAGCTCGACGGATTGAAATCCGGCACCATCAAGTTCCACGTCACCGGCAAGGTGCTGAGGTCGCGCTACGGCATGGATGTCGGCACTCCGCTTTATTCCAATGTCGTCGACTTCGACATGACGCTGACGGGCAAGAGGGGCTGATCACCCGCATTGGCTTTTCCGTCGATTTCGGGCAAACCTCGTCGCCTGTAAACCGACATGGAGAAGCGTGATGTTCCGATGGGGTGTTCTGTCGACGGCAAAGATCGGCCGCGAGCATCTTTTGCCTGCGATCGTCGACTCCGAAAACGGCGTCTTGTCGGCGATCGCCAGCCGCGACCTGTCGAAGGCCAGGGCTTTGGGCGACCGTTTCGGCGCCCGCCATGCCTTCGGCTCCTATGAGGAATTGCTTGCCTCCAAGGAGGTCGACGGCGTCTACATCCCGTTGCCTACCTCGCAGCATGTCGAATGGACGGCGAAGGCGATCGAAGCGGGCAAGCATGTGCTGGTCGAGAAGCCCCTCGCGCTCGACGCCAAGGACATCCCCCCGCTGATCAAGCTGCGCGACGAAAAGAAGGTGCTGGTCTGCGAGGCCTTCATGGTCGTCTACCATCCGCAATGGATCAAGGTGCGCGACCTCATCGCCAGCGGCGCCATCGGCCGGCTGCGCCATGTGCAGGGCGCGTTCTCCTATTACAATGTCGACCCCAAGAACATGCGCAACCAACTCGATCTTGGCGGCGGCGCGCTGCCCGACATCGGCGTCTATCCGACGGTGTCGACGCGTTTTGCGACCGGCAAGGAGCCGCTGCGCGTGCAGGCGACAATCGAGCGCGACAAGACCTTCGGCACCGACATCTATTCCTCGATCCGCGCTGATTTCGGCGACTTCGAACTGTCCTTCTACCTCTCCACGCAGATGGCGGCGCGGCAGGTGATGGTGTTCCACGGCGAGAAAGGCTTCATCGAGGTCTTCGCCCCGTTCAATGCCGGGCTCTACGACCACCACCGCATCGAGCTGCACAACCAGAACCACAGCGAGGCGCAGGTATTCCGCTTCCCGGGCACGCAGCAATACCGGCTCGAATGCGAAGCCTTCGTGCGCGCCGCGCAAGGCGGCAAGGACCGCGTCTTCGCGCTCGAGGAATCGGTGCTCAACCAGAAGGTCATCGACGCCATCTTCCGCGCCGGCGAGAAGGACGGCTGGGAGAACGTCTAGGCGCCACGCTATAAATTTGCCGGCTAAGCCTGGGGAGGAGAGATGGCTGACGCGGACGTGATCATTGTCGGCGCGGGGCTTGCGGGCCTCGTCGCGGCGGCCGAACTGGCGCAGGCCGGCAGGAAGATCATCATCGTCGACCAGGAACCGGAACAATCGCTGGGCGGCCAGGCCTTCTGGTCGTTCGGCGGCTTGTTCCTCGTCGATTCGCCCGAGCAGCGGCGCATGCGCATCCGCGATTCCCACGACCTCGCGCTGGAGGACTGGATGGGCACGGCGGCGTTCGACAGGCCTGAGGATTTCTGGCCGCGCAAATGGGCGGAAGCCTATGTCGGCTTCGCCGCCGGCGAGAAGCGCTCCTGGCTGGCCGAGCGGGGGTTGAAATTCTTCCCCGTCGTCGGCTGGGCCGAGCGCGGCGGCGGCAACGCGACCGGCCACGGCAATTCGGTGCCACGCTTCCATATCACCTGGGGCACCGGCCCTGGCTTGCTGGAGCCGTTCGTCGAACGCGTGCGTGAGGCGCAAAAGCTGGGGTTGGTCGAGTTCAGCTTCCGCCACCGGGTCAACGAAATCATCCGCACTGGCAACACCGTCACCGGCGTGCGCGGCGACGTGCTGGAGCCGAGCAGCGTCGAGCGCGGCCGCAAGAGCTCGCGCAACGTGACAGGAGACTTCGAGCTTCATGCGCAAGCGGTCATCGTCGCGTCCGGCGGCATCGGCGGGAATCACGACCTGGTGCGCCAGAACTGGCCGCGTCGCCTTGGCGCGCCGCCGGAGCGCATGATCAGCGGCGTGCCGGACCATGTCGACGGCCGCATGCTGGCGATCACCGAGGCGGCCGGCGGCTCCATCATCAACCGCGACCGCATGTGGCACTATGTCGAGGGCATCAAGAACTGGTCACCGATCTGGACCGACCACGCGATCCGCATCCTGCCCGGTCCCTCCTCGCTGTGGCTCGACGCGTGCGGCAAGAGGCTGCCGGTGCCGCTCTATCCGGGTTTCGACACACTTGCCACGCTCAACCACATCATGGGCACCGGCTTCGACTATTCCTGGTTCATCCTGACCAAAAAGATCATCCAGAAGGAGTTCGCGCTGTCGGGCTCCGAGCAGAACCCCGACCTCACCGGAAAAAGTTGGCGGCAGGTGCTGGGCCGCGCGACAAGCGGCATTCCCGGCCCGGTGAAAGCCTTCATGGAAAAGGGCGAGGATTTCATTGTGGAGGCCGACCTTGCCAAGCTTGTGGCGCGCATGAACGCGCTGGCCGGTGGCGAGCCGCTGCTCGATGTCGCGCAGGTCGAACGCGAGATCCGCGCCCGCGACATGCAGCTCGACAATCCTTTCTCCAAGGATGCGCAAATCACCGCGCTGCGCGGCGCGCGCGCCTATCTCGGCGACAGGATGATCCGCACCGCCAAGCCGCACAAGATGCTCGACCCGGCCAACGGCCCGCTGATTGCGGTGCGCCTCAACATCCTCACCCGCAAGACGCTGGGCGGGCTGCAGACCGACCTCGACAGCCGCGTGCTCGACGCTGAGGGGCAACCGGTGCCCGGGCTCTATGCAGTCGGCGAGGTCGCCGGCTTCGGCGGCGGTGGCGTGCACGGCTATGCGGCGCTGGAAGGCACCTTCCTCGGTGGCTGCATTTTCTCCGGCCGCAGCGCGGGACGGGCGGTGGCGAAGGCTGTCGCCTGACGGTGAAGTCCGTCCATGGCCAACGCGTTGCGGCTTCGGGTTTCGGTAAGTTAGCCGTCGCCGAAATCAGCCGTTGATCGCCGTAATGCGACATGACCTGATCAAATATTCGTGAAGTCGCCTGATCGTCACGGATCGGCCATCAGGGTAGCGACATAGCGCCAGCGGAAATCGGCCCAGTTCTGTTCCGACACGCCCGGCCAGGCCGGTCGGCCACGAGGGGACTACTGGTCCGGCATCGCCATTTCTTGTACTTTTGCCAATCACTGCATGTGCGGGCCAGCACTCGTCCGCGGGGTCACCAATGTCGCTCAATGAAGTACCCAAGCCCGTCCGGCAGAAGTCGCGCGTGGTCAAAGCAATTGCACAATCCCCCGGTCGCGAGCAGATCCTCATCGGCCCCGATTTCGTCCAGAAAGGCGAACCTCATGAGCGGCTCGACCGCTTCTTCGGCGACCTAGCCAGCCGCTTCGACGCCGCGCCCGCGGTCATTTCCGGCGGCCGTGCCTGGTCCTACCGCGAGTTGGACAACCGTGCCAACCAGTTTGCGCATCTCCTGATCGAGCGCGGCGTGAAGCCCGGGGATCGGATCGGGCTTTTGCTGGATCGCTCCGCCGAAACCTATATCGCGGTGCTTGCCGTCATGAAGGCTGGGGCGGCGTTTGTCCCGTTGGCCACAGCGTTTCCCGAAGATCGCATGGTGATGATCATCGAGGATGCCAACGTCACTATGGTGATCAGCGTTTCCGGCTATGCCGCGCGCGTGGCACGCCTGCCGGTGCCGCACATTTCGGCCGACTCGGCGGAATCCGAAATCGCGCTCCAGCCTGAAACGGTGCCGTTGCCGGACGGCAGCGAGGATCAAACCTGCTACATCCTCTACACGTCGGGCACCACAGGCAAGCCTAAGGGCGTGGTCATCACTCACCAAAGCTTCTGCAACTTCATCCGCGTCGCGGCGACTTCCTACGGATATCAGCCTGGCGACCGGGTGTACCAGGGCATGACCATCGCTTTCGACTTCTCCTCGGAAGAGATCTGGGTGCCGTTCGCAGCCGGCGCCACAGTTGTGCCTGCGCCCGGCCAGCAGCCTCTCGTTGGAGAGGAACTGGCCAGTTTCCTGCGCGAGCACAACATCACCTGCATGGCCTGCAGCCCCACTCTGTTGTCGTCGATCGAGACCGACGCGCCGAGTCTCCGCGCGATCCTGGTCGGCGGAGAGGCATGCTCGCACAAGCTGGTCGTGCGATGGGCGAGGCCCGGCCGCCAAATCCTGAACACCTACGGCCCGACCGAAGCCACAGTCACCGCCACCATGGCCTTGCTGACGCCGGACGAACAGGTGACGATCGGCAGGCCGCTTCCCACCTATTCCATAGCCATTCTCGACCCGAAGGAGCCTAAGGTACTCACCGGCGGCGAGTTGGGCGAAATCTGCATCGGCGGCATGGGCGTGGCGGTCGGTTATCTCAACAGGCCGGAACTGACGGACGAGAAATTCATCCATGATTTCGTCGGCCTGCCCAACAACCCCAGCGGCCGCATATATCGAACAGGGGACCTTGGCCGCATCAACGACACGGGCGAGATCGAATATCACGGCCGCATAGACACGCAGGTGAAGATCCGCGGGTATCGCATCGAACTGGGCGAGATCGAGAGTGTAATGCTGGATCAACCGGGCATCGCCCAGGCGGTGGTCACAACATGGGAGATCGAGCCCGAGCGCACGGAATTGGTAGGCTATTACGCCCCCAAATGCGGCCGGGACGGCGTGGATCGCACCGCGCTGGTGCAGGAACTCAAGCGGCGGCTGCCCGATTACATGGTTCCAGCCTATCTGGAGCAGCTACCCGCAATCCCGATGACGGTGTCCAACAAAGTTGACCTGCGAAAGCTGCCGAAGCCGACCAGCGCCCGCGTTGCCGCGGGCCATGCGATGATCGACCCGCGCAACGAGGACGAGAGGTTTCTGGTCGACACGCTGCAGGACGTGTTGAAGTTCGAGGATATCTCGATCGAAGATCACTTCTTCGATGATCTGGGCGCTAACTCCTTGCTGATGGCGCGGTTCTGCGCGCGCATCCGCTCGCGCAAGGCGTGGTCCACGACATCGATGCGCGACATCTACCTGAACCCGACGGTCGCCAAGCTCGCCGAGCATCTGCGGGCGCCGCAGTTGGCCGCGGTGGCTGCGAGCGAGCCGATGCTGACGCATCGCGCCTCGAATTTCGCCATCTGGGCTACGGGCTTGGGCCAGCTCGTGTTCTATGCAGCCTACTCCTATGCCGCGCTCTGGCTGGTCAATGACGGGCTCAGCTGGGTCTATGACGCGCTGGACGACGCGCCGAAGCTCTATATGCGCTGCGTTGTTCTGTCGGCCGGCGTGTTCTTCGGGCTGAGCGGCTTCGCCGTCGTCGCCAAATGGCTGCTGGTCGGCCGCTGGAAGGCCGAAACCTTTCCGATCTGGGGCTGGCGGTACTATCGCTTCTGGATCGTGAAGACGCTGATCCGCAGCGCTCCGGTGGTGCTTTTTCGTGGCAGTCCGCTCTACAGCCTCTATCTACGCCTCCTCGGCGCGCGTCTCGGCAGCCGTGCGGTGGTCGAGTGCCGGGCCGTTCCGGTTTGCACCGACCTGATCACCATCGGCGACAACTCGATTCTGCGCAAGGACTCGACGATCCTTGGCTTTCGGGCCCAGGCCGGCTACATCCATACCGGGCCGGTCAATATCGGCAACAACGCCTTCGTCGGGGTCGGCTCCACGCTCGACATCGACACGCGCATGGCCGACGGAACCCAGCTTGGCCATGCCTCGTCACTGCATCGCGGGCAGTCGATCCCCGCCGGCGAGCGGTGGCACGGCTCGCCGGCTATCCCGACCGAGGCGAACTACTGCACCGTTCCTAACGTCCCGATGACGAGATTGCGCCGCTTCATCTACGAGGCGATCCAGCTCTTCATCCTCTTTGCGATCGTCACGCCGTTCCCGCTGCTGTTTCACAGTTACTGGGAAAATGTCGGTGACGATTACGACGAGACCATCGGCGTCGTGGCGATCGGCACGACCGTGACGGTGGTCGGCTTCATCGTCGGCGGCGTGCTCTTGGCGGCGATCGTGCCGCGGCTGTTCAACCTCATGCTGAAGCCTGGTCGGAACTATTCGCTCTACGGGTTCCACTACTGGCTGCAGACCATGCTCGAGCTGATCAGCAACGTGCGGCTGCTGAATGTGCTGTTCGGCGACAGCTCGGCGATCATCTACTATCTGCGCGCCATAGGCTGGAAATTGAACAAGGTGGATCAGACCGGGTCGAACTTCGGCACCAACCAGCGGCACGAGAATCCGCAGCTCAGCGAGATCGGTTCGCACACGATGGTCTCCGACGGCCTGTTCATGGTCAACATGCAGAAGTCGGCCAACTCCTTCCGCCTTGAGCATACGCGGGTCGGCGAACGCAACTTCTTCGGGAACAACATTATCTATTCACCGGATTCCCATGTCGGGGACAATTGCCTGCTCGGAACCAAAGTCCATGTTCCGGTGGAAGGCCCCATGCGCGAGAATGTAGGCCTTCTGGGTTCGCCGCCGTTCGAAATTCCCCGCATGGTCAATCGCGACAAGGAGCTTCTCGGATTGATCTCCGACAAAGAGCGCAATCGCCGCCTGCCGTTGAAGAACCTGCATAACCTGGTCACCGCGTTGATGTTCGTAGCCGCGCAGTGGCTGATCCTGTTCCTGACCCTCGCCATATGGGACCGGGCGCTCAACTACTATACTGAATGGGGGGCGACGGCCCTCTTCGTGGCGGTGATGTTGACCACGGCGATCGGCATCCCGTTCTACATCTTCCTCGAACGGGCCAGTCTCGGCTTCCGTCGGTTGAAGCCGAGGATGGCGACGATCTACGACCCGGTCTTCTGGCGGCACGAACGTCACTGGAAGCTGTCCGATTCGCCGATCATGGGCCTGTTCACCGGCACGCCGTTCCGGCCGATCATCCTGCGCATGCTGGGTGTCAAGGTCGGGCTGCGGCTCTATGACGGCGGTTGCATCATCACCGAGCGGTCGCTGGTGGAAATAGGCGACGACGTGACGCTCAACGAAGGCTGCGTGATCCAGCCGCACTCGCTCGAGGAAGGCGCGTTCAAGTCCGACTATATCCGTATCGGCAATGGCTGCACGCTGGCACCATCGTCCTTCGTCCATTATGCCGTTGTGATGGGCGAAGGCTCCGTGGCAGACGTCGACTGCTTTGTCATGAAGGGCGAGGTGCTCGAGCCGAACACTGTCTGGCGCGGTAACCCAGCGAAGCTCTACGGCGTGGTGACCCCGATCGATGCGCGCGCAATGGAAATCGGACACGCTCCGTGACCAGACACGTCGTCGAGCCCGATCGCCCGGTTGTGCTGGAGCCAATCGGCAAGGGCAACCGGGCGGAGGTACTTGCTCTCGAACTTTTGCCGGAGCAACAAAGGCGGATCGCCTCCAACGGAGAGTGCTTGGCGGAGGCCAGCCATGATCGGGAGGCCATCGCGCGTGCCGTCATCGCCGCCGGACAGGTCGCCGGATTCCTGATGTACAGCGCGGCGGAAGGCGATGACCAGGCGATGGTCTACCGTCTCATGATCGACTGCCGCGAACAGGGCAGGGGCCCGGGTCATGCCCCGGTCGCCAAGGTACTGAAAGAGATAGCGCGCCTCTGGCATATCCGCTGCGCTTCGATCTGCTACGAGCCTGACAATGAGCCAACTCGCCGCCTCTATTCCCGCTTCTGGTTCGTGGAACAGGGACTGGACGAGGACGACGAGATGATCGCCGTGCTTGAGTTGAGCCGATAGCAAGTGCCCGCCTCTTCCGAAAGCGAACCGCTTGCCGTCGCCACGGATCGGGCGCTGGCCAGCCTTGCGCCACCTCGCCTGCTGACCGCCTGCCGTCGGATCCAGATGGGGGATGAACGACATCTGCTGCCGGCGGAACGGGACTCGATCGCCACACGCGAACACAAAGCCCTCGCTGCGAGCGGAGCGGGCCGCTGGATTGTACATGAATTGCTGGGACGTTTGGAATCCGCCGATGTCGCAGTGTCGCGAGGCCGCCAGGGAAACCCGATTTGGCCGCCGGGCATTGTCGGCTCCATCGCCCATGACGGCGAGATGGCAGTGGCGGTAGCCGCGCGAATGGATGCGATGAGAAGCGTCGGCGTCGACGTCGAGCCTGCCTTGCCGTTGCCTGCGGACCTGTGGTCAATGGTTTGCGCGCCGCAAGACCGCATGGGCGACGTCGATCCGGGCATGGGAAGCCGCCTTCTGTTTGCGGTCAAGGAAGCGGTCTACAAGGCAACGTTTCCCCTCGACGGCTGCGTGCTCGGTTTCGAGGACATTGCCGTCGACTTCGAAGCCGGCAACGCGGTGACGTCATCCGGCCAGCGGCTGACAGTTCGCTTCGCTATCTCCCCAAGAATTCTGGCGCTAGCTTATCCCGCGCCTAGGTGCTGAGAGTTCCGCCCGTCGCGCCGCCCCGAGATGCAGCGCCGTTGGCACCTGCGGCGCGGCGAAGAGGTCGTGCTCATCCTCGATTTCCGTGCCGCTCCTAATTGCCTCGCCGGCAGACATTCTCTTCGCCCGTAGCGCCGATGTGGTTTGATCTGCCCTGCACGTCTGCATGCAAAACGTGGGAGAACCTCTGCCGACCGACCGCGCCCCGCCATCAACATAGATGTTTTAAACATCAATCCTTGACGATTAGACATTTTAATGTAAGGTGCAGCACCGAGACCTCATATCTCAGCACTGAACGAGAGAGTCGCCGGTGATAACCGCACCGCAATTGCGCGCAGCCAGATCGCTGCTCGGCATCGACCAACGTCGGCTTGCCGAGTGGTCAGGGCTTTCGGTGCCGACGATCCAGCGCATGGAAGCCAGTGGCTCGATCATCCGGGGCAATGTCGATTCGCTGATGAAGCTGATCGCGGCGCTGGAGGCGGCCGGCATTGAACTGATCGGGGAAGGTGCTGCCAGCCAGGGCGGCGGGCGCGGCGTGCGGCTGAAGGCCGGCTTCGATCCCGCCAAGGCGTCCGCAACCGATGGCGATGACGCAGAGGCGGGTGGGAGCCTGCCGTGAATTCGACGGTCGCCCTTATGTTGTGCGGCCCCGCCGCGTATCTGGGAACAGCCATATCGGCCGCGGCCGCCAGCCGGCTCGCCGCGACGCGTCTGGTCTATGGCGCGACGCTGGTCATTTCCGGTGCCTTGCTGGTGATCGCTGCCGGCCACCTCGCCGGCAATTCCGGTGAGGTGTCCGTCACCTTGCCGCTCGGCCTGCCATGGACCGGCGCACGGTTCCGGCTCGACGGCCTGTCGGCGTTCTTCCTCGTCGTCGTCAACCTGGGCGGTGCCATCACCAGCCTGTACGGGCTCGGCTACGGCCAGCACGAATCCGCGCCGCATCGCGTCCTGCCATTCTATCCGGCCTTCCTCGCCGGCATGAATCTCGTCGTGCTGGCCAACGACGCCTTCAGCTTCCTTCTGTCCTGGGAATTCATGTCGCTCGCCTCCTGGGCGCTGGTCATGGCGCATCATCGCGACGAAGCCAACCGGCGCGCCGGCTATATCTACCTGGTGATGGCAAGCTTCGGCACGATGGCGCTGCTGCTTGCCTTCGGCCTGCTGGCAGGACCGGCGGGATCCTATGCGTTCGACGCGATGCGGGCAGTGCATCCAGATCGCTTCGCCGCCGGCGCGGTGCTGGTACTCATGCTGCTGGGCGCCGGTTCCAAGGCCGGCCTCGTGCCGCTGCATGCCTGGCTGCCGCTTGCCCACCCGGCGGCGCCGAGCCACGTCTCGGCGCTGATGAGCGGCATCATGACCAAGGTTGCGATCTACGGCTTCATCCGCGTCGTGTTCGACCTGCTTGGCGAGCCGGCATGGTGGTCGGGCATAGCCGTGCTTCTCATCGGCGGCGTGACGGCGGTGCTGGGCATCCTGCACGCGCTGATGGAAAAGGACCTCAAGCGGCTGCTTGCCTATTCGACCATCGAGAATATCGGCGTCATCTTCGCCAGCCTCGGCCTTGCGCTGGCCTTCAAGGCGAACGCCATGCCGTCGGCCGCGGCGCTGGCCTTCACCGCGGCACTCTTCCACGTGCTGAACCATTCCTTCTTCAAGAGCCTGCTGTTCTTCGGCGCCGGCGCCGTGCTCTCGGCAACCGGGGAACGCGACATGGAAAAGCTCGGCGGCCTCATCCACCGCCTGCCGGTGACCAGCTTCGTCTTCCTCATCGGCTGCGTCTCGATCTCGGCGCTGCCGCCCTTCAACGGTTTCGCCTCCGAATGGCTGGTCTTCCAGGCCGTATTGCTCAGTCCGGAACTGCCGCAATGGGGGCTGAAGGTCATCGTGCCCGCGGTCGGCGGCATGCTGGCGCTGGCGGCGGCGCTGGCCGCGGCCTGCTTCGTCAAGGCATTCGGCATCACCTTCCTCGGCCGGGCGCGGTCGGCGGCGGTGGAACAAGCGCATGAGGTCGACCGCTGGTCGCTGGCGGCGATGGCCGTGCTTGCCGCCTTGTGCCTGCTTGCCGGCATCCTGCCTGGCTTCGTCATCGACGGCCTGTCGCCGGTGACGCTTTCGCTCCTCGGCGACCGCATGCCGGTTCAGATGGCCGAGCCCTGGCTGTCGATCGTGCCGATCGCCGAGAGCCGCAGCTCCTATAACGGCCTGCTGGTGTTCGTCTTCATCATCATATCGGCATCGATGGCAGCCTTCTTCATCCACCGCTTCGCCTCACATGCCACGCGTCGGAGCATCGCATGGGGGTGCGGCTTCACGGACGCGGTGCCGGCCGCGCAATACACGGCCGTGAGCTTCGCGCAGCCCATCCGCCGCGTCTTCGGCGGCTTCGCCTTCCGTTCCCGCGAGACGGTGGACATGCCGGCACCGGGGGCGCTGGAGCCGGCGCGCCTCAAGGTGGAGATGCATGATGTGGCCTGGGAGACGTTCTACCAACCGATCACCGGCGCGATCGATTTCGCCACCGAGCGGCTGAACCGCCTGCAGTTCCTGAGCATCCGCCGCTATCTGACGCTGGTCTTCCTCTACCTCGTCATCCTGCTTCTGGTGCTGGCGCTATGGCCATGATCTCGCAACTGGCCGTGCAGGGCGCGCAGATGCTTCTGGTGCTTTTGCTGGCGCCGCTGCTGATCGGTTTCGTGCGCAAGGTGAAGGCAAGGCTGCTGCGGCGGCAGGGGCCTTCGCTGATCCAGCCCTATCGCGACCTCGTTCGGCTGACGCGCAAGGAGGTCGTACTGGCGGACAACGCGTCCTGGCTGTTCCGGGTGACGCCCTATCTGATCTTCGCCGCCACCTGGGTCGCGGCGGCGCTCGTTCCGACATTCGCCACCGGACTTGAATTCAGCTGGACCGCCGACCTCATCGTCATCGTGGCGCTGCTCGGCAGCGCACGCTTCTTCCAGGCGCTGGCCGGAATGGATATCGGCACCAGCTTCGGCGGCCTCGGCGCCAGCCGCGAGGTGATGATCGCGTCGCTGGCCGAACCCGCGATGCTGCTCATCGTGTTCAGCCTGGCGCTGGTGGCCGGCGCCACGCAGCTTTCGACGGTCGCGGCCTTCATGGGGTCGCCCGAGGTCGGACTGAGGGTGTCGCTCGGCATGTCGCTGATCGCGCTGGTGATAGTGGCGATCGCCGAGAATGCGCGCATACCGGTCGACAATCCGGCCACGCACCTGGAGCTCACCATGGTGCATGAGGCGATGATACTGGAATATTCCGGCCGCCACCTGGCGATGATCGAGCTCGCCACCTTCCTCAAGCTCCTGCTCTACATGTCGCTGATTTCCTGCGTCTTCCTGCCCTGGGGGCTGGACAGCGGTGGGACGGGGCCGAAATCGCTGGCCATCGGCGCGGCCACCTATCTCGGCAAGCTCATGGTGCTTGCCATGCTGCTTGCCGTCTTCGAGACGGCGGTCGCCAAGATGCGTGTCTTCCGCGTGCCGGATTTCCTCGGGGCCGCGCTCATGCTGGCGCTGCTCGGCACGCTTTTGCTGTTCGTCTCGCGGAGCCTGTGATGAGCGGTCTCACCTTCGACATCGCCCATCTGCTCGCCGGCAGCCTGGTGCTGATCTCCTTCATGATGCTCTACCAGGACCGGCTGTTCGCGCTGATCAACGTCTTTGCGCTGCATGCGGTCGTGCTTGCGCTGTCGGTCGCCTGGCAGGCCTATATCCAGGACGCGCATCACCTCTACATCACCGCGGCGATAGCGTTGGTCTTCAAGGCGATCGTCATTCCGGTCGGGCTGCATCGCATCATCCAGCGGCTCGGCATCCACCGCGACATCGAGACCGCCGTCGGCATCGGCCCGACCATGCTCGCCGGCATCGGGCTGGTGACGCTCTCCATGGTGCTGATGCTTCGGGTGACGCCCGAGGCCGACCCGCTCGCCCGCGAGGACCTCGCCTTCGCGCTGTCGATCATCCTGCTGGGACTCCTGGTGATGGTCACTAGGCGCAACGCCGTGAGCCAGGTCGTCGGCTTCATGTCGCTGGAGAACGGCCTGGTGCTGGCCGCCACCGGCGCCAAGGGCATGCCGCTTGTGGTCGAGATCAGCGTCGCCTTCTCGATCCTGATCGCCTTCATCGTCATCGGCGTCTTCCTGTTCCGCATCCGGGAACGGTTCGATTCGGTCGATATCGGCGCGCTCGACGACTACCGGGGAGAACGAAGGTGACCGGGTTTTCGTTTGACGCCGTGGCCGCGATCCTTTTCATCCCGGCGGGCGCCGCGGCCATCCTGGCGGCGCTGCCGAACTACAAGGCATCGTCCGTCGTCAACGTCATCGCCAGCCTGCTGACCTTGCTCGCGGCGCTGTCGCTGTTCATCACGGCGCGGCCGGCGCCGGGCCCATATCTGCTGGTCGACGACCTCAACATCGTCTTCATCGTTCTCAACGCATTCGTCGGCTTCACCACCAGCGTGTTCAGCGCCTCCTATATCGCGCATGAGCTGGAGACCGGCCGGCTGACGGCGCGGAACCTCAGAATTCTATCACGCGATGTACCAGATCATGATGTTCGGCATGAACCTGGCCTTCGTGTCGAACAATATCGGCCTGATGTGGGTCGCGGTGGAACTCGCCACGCTGACCACCGTGCTGATGGTCGGAATCTACCGCACGCATGAGGCGCTGGAAGCGGCCTGGAAGTATTTCATCCTCGGCAGCGTCGGCATCGCGCTGGCCCTGTTCGGCACGATCCTTGTCTACATGGCCGCACAGCCGGTGGTCGGCGAGGGCACCAACGCCATGGTCTGGTCGGTGCTGATCGAGAAGGCCGCGCATTTCGATCCGGCGCTGCTCAGCGTCGCCTTCATCTTCCTGCTGCTCGGCTACGGCACAAAGGTCGGCCTTGCCCCCTTGCATGCCTGGCTGCCCGACGCGCACGCCGAGGGCCCGACGCCGATCTCGGCGGTGCTGTCGGGCCTGCTGCTCAACGTCGCGCTCTATGCCGTATTGCGCTTCAAGCTCCTGCTCGCGGCAAGCCCGCAGGCGATCGGCCCCGGACCGCTGATGGTCACGATGGGACTGACCTCGCTGATCTTCGCGGCTTTCATGCTTTACCGACGTCGCGACATCAAACGCCTGTTCGCCTATTCCTCGATCGAGCATATGGGCATCATCGTCTTCGCCTTCGGCATGGGCGGCCCGCTCGCCAACTTCGCCGGCCTGCTGCACATGGTCATGCACAGCCTGACCAAATCGGCGATCTTCTTCGCCGTCGGACATATCGCGCAGGTCAAGGGCACGCAGAAGATCTCCGAGATCAGGGGCCTGACCGAGAGCCACCCCGGACTTGGCTGGGCGCTCGTCATCGGCGTCGTGGCAATCGCCGGCCTGCCGCCGCTCGGCATCTTCATGAGCGAATTCCTGGTCGTCAGCTCGACTTTCGCCAGGCATACGTGGCTGGCGATCCCACTGGTGTTCGGGCTGCTCGTCGCCTTCGGGGCCCTGCTGCTGCGGCTGACGGGCGTTGCCTTCGGCGAGCCGCGCGGCGGCATGGCGCCGGTCGAGGCCTCCTACGTGCCGATGTATTCGCACCTTGCCCTGGTGTTTGCCGCCGGCATCTATCTGCCGGCGCCGCTGGTGGCGTGGTTCCAGCATGTCGCCGGGATGCTGGGGTGATGCGCATGGCGAGGAAAAACATGCCCGCGCTCGCCGATCTCATAGAAGCCGGCCGCCGGATCGAGCATCACGCGCCCTGGCCGCGCGCGGTGGTCGCCCCCAAAGTCTGGAACCTTGCCGTCGAGCAGCTTGCCGGCGGCCGCTGGAGCCTGCTCGGCCTGTGGGGGGAGCCTGACAAGGTTCACATGGCGCTTCTCGACGAGGCGCTGACTATCGGCGTGATCAGCCTGGATTGCCGTGGCGGCCGCTACCCGTCGGTCGGCCAGCGCCATTCTCCGGCGCTGCGGCTGGAACGCGCCGCGGCGGACCTCTTCGGGCTGGCGCCGCAGGGCCTGCCCGACACACGAAGCTGGCTCGACCACGGCCAATGGGGCACCAGCCATCCGCTGGCGGCGCAACCCGGCGGGCCGGCAGCAGCCTCTTCCTACCGGTTCCTGACAGCGGAAGGCGAGAGCCTCCATCAGGTCGCGGTCGGGCCTGTCCATGCCGGCATCATCGAGCCGGGGCATTTCCGCTTCACGGCCGGCGGCGAGACGGTGGTGCGGCTGGAGGAGCGGCTTGGCTATGTGCACAAGGGTATCGAAGGCCTGATGGCCGGCGCGCCTATCGATCGTGCCGCGAAACTCGCGGGCCGGACATCAGGCGACAGCACGGTCGCCTATTCGCTGGCCTTCGCCCGCGCCGCGGAGGCGGCGCTGGGCGTCACGCCGCCGCCGCGCGCGACGTGGCTGCGGGCGCTGATGGCCGAGCTGGAGCGGCTTGCCAACCACCTCGGCGATATCGGCGCGATCTGCAACGACGCCGCCTTCGCGATCATGCTTGCGCATTGCGGCGTGCTGCGTGAGCGCGTGCTGCGCGCCGCCGACACGGCCTTCGGCCATCGCCTGATGCGCGACTGCATCGTGCCCGGCGGCACGACAAGCGATCTGGGCGAGGCGGGAACAAGCGCCATACGATCGCTTGTCGCGGAGATCAGGCAGCGCTTTCCGCATCTGGTGGAGCTCTACGATAATACCGCCTCGCTGCAGGACCGCACGGTGGCGACCGGTCGGCTCAAGGTCGATCTTGCCCGGCAATATGCCGCCGGCGGCTATGTCGGGCGGGCGTCGGGCCGCGAATTCGATGCGCGCCGCAGCCCGGGCTACGCGCCTTACGACCAGCTTGCCTTCGACGTGCCGGTGCTGCAGGAGGGCGACGTCAATGCCCGCGTCTGGATCCGCGTGCGGGAGGTCGAGCAGAGCCTGTCACTGGTCGAGCAGATGCTATCGCGCCTGCCCGAAGGCCCGATCGGCGTCGATATCGCCGCGCCGGAGGAGCCGCGCGAGGGGATGGCGCTGGTCGAGGGTTTCCGCGGCGACATACTGGTCTGGCTGCGCATCGGCAAGGACGGCCTGATCGAGCGCTGCCACCTGCGCGACCCTTCATGGTTCCAGTGGCCGCTGCTGGAAGCGGCGATCGACGGCAACATCATCGCCGACTTCCCGCTTTGCAACAAATCTTTCAACTGCTCCTATTCCGGCCATGACCTCTAGGCCGGGCCGAGGCACACCGTCATGCGAAAACTGCTCTTCGAAAGCCTCATCCGCCCGCCGCTGACCGAGCGCGCGCCGCAAGCCAGCAACACTGCCGTCGACGAGCTGGCGCACGCGCTTGACGGGCTTGCCCGCAGGCGGCTCGGCCGGAGCCTGTCGATCCGCGCGGTCGACGCCGGCTCCTGCAATGGCTGCGAGCTCGAAATGCACGCGCTCAACAACGCCTTCTACGACATCGAGCGCTTCGGCTTCCGCTTCGTCGCCTCGCCGCGCCATGCCGACGTGCTTCTGGTCACCGGGCCGGTCACCAAGAACATGCGCGAAGCGCTCAAGCGGACCTACGACGCCACGCCCAACCCGAAATGGGTGGTCGCGCTCGGCGACTGCGCCAGGGACGGCGGCTGTTTCGCCGGCAGCTACGCTGTCGTCGGCGGCGTGGCGGACGTGGTGCCGGTCGACCTGCACATTCCAGGCTGCCCGCCGCCCCCGATCGAGATCCTCAAGGGATTGATCGCGCTGCTCGACGGCGCGAACGGGAAGGGTGGAGCGTCCAAGGCATGATGCTGTTGCGTCGTGCCGGATCTGCCGACCAACGAACCGGACACGACAGGCGACATCTCGGATGAACGGCGGATGGGCATAGAAGGGTGAGAAGGCACTGCGCGGCGGTTCCCACCGCCTTACAAGACGGTTCTCATCCACCCCAGGAAAGTCTCTATCACCGTGGATCGCGCATTGTGCTGCGTCCACACGAGATAGAAGCTGTAGCCCGGCAGTGACAACGGGTGCGCCCTGACGAGCGAGCCGTTGCCCAACTCACGGCCGACCACGACGTCGCTCAAGATCGCGATGCCTTGCCCGGCGACGACCGCATCGATGGCATGCAGTTCCTCGCGGAAACTCAGGTCCCAGGCTTTTTCCGGGATCAGTTCCGGATCGATCGAACGGGCCGTCGCCAGCCACCGGCGCCAGGTGGGAGCGTCCGGATCCCGGTTCATCCAGTCGAAATGGATCAGCGGATAGCGCAGGAGATCGGCGGCGCGTTCGATCGACCGTCCGCCGCTTGCCAGCAACCCCGGACTGCAGATGGGAAAGAAGGAATCGCGGCACAGCTCTTGCCCGGCAAAGCCCACGGGCGCGCGGCGCGTGTAGCGGATTGCCACATCCGCAGCGCCGGCGCGCAGATCGAGCAGCGCGTCCGTCCCGATGATCTCCAATGGCACGGTCGGGTTGGCCTCTCGCCATTTCGGCAGGCGAGGCACCAGCCAACGGCTCGCGAAAGCGTTCGGACTTGTCACCCGCAACGGCGCCTCGGCGTCCGGCTCGGTGACCGCGGCAAGGGACCCGGCGAGAAGATCGAAGCCGTTGCGCAGGATCGGAAACAGCCGCGCTCCCGCGCTGGTCAGGACTAGCGGGCGCGGCCGGCGCTGAAACAGCTTGCAACCGCATATCTCTTCCAGCTGGCGGACCTGGTGGCTGATCGCCGTCGGCGTCACCCCGAGTTCCTCCGCCGCGGCCTTGAAGCTGCCGTGCCGGGCGGCTACCTCGAAGGCGTGCAGGGCGCGTAGCGGCAGGCGGTTTCCCATACCGGCAGTGTAGATGAATTTCATTCATCCAGTCGCTAAGAATTTCGCTTTTGCAGAAGGTCAGGCCCCGTGAGACCGTGGTCCCGTTGAAACCGAGGGCGGCAACGATGGAGCTTCCACGACAGACCGAAGTGAAATCAGGCAGACCCCATTCAATGATCGCGGCGATCGAACAGCTCCGCCAAGGTCTGCAAGGCGAAGTCGTCTTGCCGACGGACGCCCGCTACGACCAGGCGCGCAGGGTCTGGAATGGGGCAATCGACAGGCGGCCGGCCGCAATCGTCTTTTGCGCCAACGCCGATGATGTCGTCCGTGCCGTGACCCATGCTCGATCACAAGGCTGTCTCGTGGCCGTTCGCAGCGGCGGCCACAACGTCGCCGGCCTGTCGGTCTGCGACGATGGACTGGTGATCGACCTGTCGCGCATGAAGAAGATCGTCGTCGATCCCGAGCGCCGCGTCGCCAGGGCCGAAGCGGGATTGACCCTCGCCGAGTTCGACGCAGCCACGCAGGCGCATGGGCTTGCGACGACCATGGGCGTCAACGGCGACACTGGGATAGCCGGTCTGACGCTCGGCGGGGGCTTCGGCAAGCTCGGTCGAAAGCACGGCCTGAGCTGCGATAATTTGATCGCGGCCGAAATCGTCACCGCCGACGGAAGGCTGCTGCGCGCAAGCGCCGACGCTTATCCCGACCTGTTCTGGGCCCTGCGTGGCGGCGGCGGGAATTTCGGCATCGTGACGGCGTTCGAGTACCGGCTGCACCCACTCGGTCCGGACCTACTCGTAGGCTCGGTGCTGCACGGCTGGGATGATGCACGCGAGGCCATGCGGTTTTACGACAAATTCTCGCTCCACGCCCCCGACGAGGCGAGCGTCGACGCCGCGCTTATTACGCTGCCCTCGGGCGAGCGAGCCTTCAGCATTTCGGCCTGCTATGCAGGGCCGCCCGAAGCGGGCCAAGCCGTCCTTGAGCCGCTGATGACATTCGGATCCCCCATCGACAGCCGCCTTCAGGCCGTTCCGTATCTCCAGATCCAATCGGCGGGCGACAGCCTGTTTCCTAGCGGACGTCGCTACTACTGGAAAGCGCAGTTCCTGCGTGAGATCAGCGACGGCGCGATCGAGACGCTGCTCGACGCTTACGCGAGGGCGCCCAATCACTCGTCCCTGCTGGTTTTCCAGCAGGTCGGCGGGGCGATCGCCCGCGTGCCGGCGTCGCACTCGCCCTACGCCAATCGCGATGCGGCCCTCGACTGCTTCCCGATCGCCATTTGGGACGATCCGGCCGATGACGAGGTGAACATAAGCTGGGCGCGCGAGCTGTGGAATGCAGTCCGGCCATTCTCAACCGGCGGAGTCTACGCCAATAATCTGGGTGACGAGGGCGAGGGGCGCGTGCGTGATGCCTACGGCTCCAACTATGCGCGTCTCGCCGCCGTCAAGACGCAATACGACCCGACCAATCTCTTCCGATTGAACCAGAACATCAGGCCTGGATAATCCGGGACCGTGCGCAGTCGCTGGACGATCCTTGCGGTGCTCTTCGTCGCCCGAGCGGCGATGGCGGTGCAGTTTCAGAGCATCGCGGCCATCGCGCCGGAATTGGGCAGGACACTGAACGCCAGTATCGCCGATATCGGCGTTCTTATCGGCGTTTATTTCGCGCCCGGCATCGCGCTGGCGCTTCCAGGCGGCGCGATCGGCCGGCGTTTCGGCGACAAGGCGATCGTGCTTGCCGGCCTGGTCATGATGCTGGCGGGCGAGGCGCTGCTGTGCGCCTCGGTTTCATGGGCGGTGCAGATCGCGGGCCGCCTCATCGCGGGCATGGGCGGCGTGCTGCTGAACGTGTTGATGACCAAGATGATCGTCGACTGGTTCTCGAGCCGGCAGATCGCCAGCGCAATGGCGATCTTCATCAACTCTTGGCCGTTGGGAATCGCCCTCACCCTCGTCGTGCTGCCGCCGATCCAGTCACAACTCGGCGTGGCGGGCGCGCAGGTTGCGGTGATGGCCCTTGTCGGCGCGGCGTTGGTCTTGGTGGAGCTATTCTACCAGCCACCCGGCCAGTCCGTCGCCCCGATTGCGGCGGAAGCCCCGCGACTGACGAAGCCGGCCATGTGGGCCGTGCTGCTGGCAGGCTCGATATGGGCCTTCTACAATGTCGGTTTCGCCATGATCTTCAGCTTCGGGCCGTCGATGCTGGTCGAGCGTGGCTGGTCGACCGCCGCCGCGGGCTCGGCCGTCAGCATCGTGCTGTGGCTTGCGGCCCTGTCGGTTCCGCTCGGAGGCTACCTCGCCGACCGCACAGGCAGCCGCAATGGCTTGCTTGCGGCAAGCAGCCTCGCTTTCGCTGCACTTGTTCTCCTGTTGTGGTGGGGTTCGCCGGTGCTGCCCACCCTGGTTGCGCTCGGGCTGGTCTGCGGGCTCCCGGCCGGATCGATCATGAGCCTGCCGGCGCGCGTGCTGGCGCCGGCGACGCGGGCGGTAGGGATGGGCCTCTTCTACACGGTGTACTACGCCACGATGCTGGTCGCGCCATGGCTCGGCGGTCAGCTTGCCCTTTGGGCAGGCAGCGCCGGCGCGGCTCTCGGCCTCGGCATCGCCGCGCTTGTCGCCTGCCCGATTCTTCTATGGAGGTTCGAACACCGGGTGCTCGTCCAGGCGCGGACGGCACCGCAAGCAAGCTGAAGTGCGCCGGTCCTGCCGCGGAACAAGCTCGAAACGGCTTGAATTCAGTCTGGGCGGGTGGTCCGCGTCGGACCGTGCTTCGCGGGAATGACCGCCGCGCCGCTATGGGTTCATGAAATCGCCATCGCTTCTCGAACTATTCGACCAGCCACGAAGGGCAATGTCCGCGACAGCTTCCAGCTCCTTCTTGCTCGCTCCGTCGGCCGACAGTATCGCCATTCCGTATATCAATGCGGAAAAATACCGGGCGAGGTCCGCAGGTTGCGCGCCGGCCGGCAGCTCGCCCTCATCGCGCGCGCGTTGCAGCCGATCGAGAATACCTAGCTCGCCGCGGCGACGCCGCGCGGCCAGATCTCCTCTGACCGCCTGCGAGAGCGGGCTGACGGACAATGCCCCCTGAACACCCAGACAGCCCCGCGGATTGCGCTTATCTCCGTGCAGCTCGACCGGCCCGGTCATCAGGTGCCGGATGGCGTCCTCGAGCGCCGTAGCCTGCTGCGCGGCGCGCCTGTAGGAACCGGCCCGGCTCTCGTAGCGGTCCATAACGCGCTGGAACAAGGCCTCCTTGCTGCCGAACGCAGCGTAGAGACTCGCGCGGGTTATGCCGAGCGCCTCGGTAAGGTCGGCGATTGAAGTCCCTTCATAGCCATGGCGCCAGAACAGCTGGACCGCCCGGTCGAGCGCCTGGTCGATGTCGAACTCGCGTGGTCTTCCTGCTCCCATGCCAACCTCCGACTCAGCGTTTTGCATAATAGGGCTTGCTTAATGTAGAACGATCGTTCTAGATTTCAGCACCTGTGGATCTAAATGGTGAGAGGGTAAGATGCTCGGCAAGGTGATGATGCTTTCGTTGTTCCTGGCGATCGGCGCGCCGATGGCCGTTCATGCGGAAGGCGGCACTTTTCCGGGCTTCCGGACTGAAATGGTCGCCGCGAACGGCGCCGAAATCTATGCGCGCATTGGCGGATCGGGGCCAGCCGTGGTGCTGATCCACGGGTTTGGCGACACCGGCGACATGTGGGAACGGCTGGCTGTCGACCTTTCCAAGGATCATACCGTCATCGTTCCCGATCTGCGCGGCATGGGGCTTTCCTCGATCCCGGAGGGCGGCTACGAAAAATGGAACCAGGCCGCCGACATCCAGGCCGTGCTTGATCATCTGCGCATCGGGAAGGCCGACATCATCGGGCACGATATCGGCACGATGGTCGCTTATGCCTATGCAGCCCGCTATCCCGAAAAGACAGACAAACTTGTCGTCATGGACGCGCCGGTGCCTGGCATTCCGCCCTGGAACGACATCGTGCGCGATCCGAGGCTCTGGCATTTCGATTTCGGCGGTCCCGACATGGAGCGCCTCGTGCTCGGCCGCGAACGCATCTATCTAGACAGGTTCTGGAACGAGTTCGCGGGCACGCCGGCGAAGTTCGATGAAGCGACCCGCCAGCACTACGCGAAACTCTATGCAAGGCCCGGCGCGATGCACGCCGCCTTCGCGCAGTTTCGGTCGATCCGCCAGGATGCCGTCGACAACCAGTCCGCCCTGGCCAGGAAGCTGCCAATGCCCGTGCTTGCCATCGGCGGCGCGAAGTCGTTTGGCGAGATGGAGGCAGTCGTCATGCGCAACGCCGCCAGCAACGTGACCGGGGTCGTCATCCCCGATTCCGGACACTGGCTGATGGAAGAGGCCCCCAAGCCGACGATCAGCGCGGTGCGGGATTTTCTTGCTCGATAGCGAGATCAGGCAGGACAGTAGGTCAACCTGATCACATCCTCGCCGATGCGATCATGAGCCGCGAGGCGCAGGGGCGGCCGAGGTCCGGCGAAATATGGCTTGCCGCGGCCAAGCACCACGGGGTGCAGATAGATGCGATACTCATCGATCAAGCCCAGATCGGTGAGGCTTTGCGCCAGAGCCGGGCCGGCGACCTCGATCTCACCGTCGCGCCCGGCCTTCAGCTCGCGGATCGCGCCCTCGAGGTCGCCCTCGACAAGCGTGGCGTTGGGGCCGACGGACTGCAACGAACGCGAAACGACCCATTTCGGCTGGTTCCGCCACGCCGCCGCGTAGGCTAGCCGGTCGGCATCCCATTCGGGATGCTCGTCGTCCCAGTAGCGCATGATCTCATACATGCGGCGACCGTAGATGCTTCCCGCCTGCCCCCGCGCCTCCTCGATGAAATGGCGGAATAGCGTCGGGCTCGGCCCGAACGCCATGTGATCGACGTAGCCGTCCAGCGACTGGTTCATTCCGAACACGAGCTTGGCCATGGTCCACTCCCACTTCTTGAATCAAATGGCACAGGATCCGGTTGCGCAGCGCAATCAGCTACAGGTTAGGTCGACCGATTTCCTTCCGCAAATTTGGTCGAACAGATTGAGGAACGCCGCCTCCGCAATCATCTCTTCAACCACGGCATTGTTGTCCTTCCAACAGGATAGTCGCCAGCCGCGTGCGGCTCGAGTTAGCCCATCAAAGCGCCTGGTCGAGCGATTGATCCTCTGAAGCAGCAGTTCCACCTTCGCTGTCTTTCGCTGGGCCGCCCATGCGAAAGGTCGAGCCGCGCGGGCGCGTCATACCGCGTCCCTATCTTGGCCACGAACAATTGCCGGTACCGATGTGGTACTCGCCTTTGTCTAGGAGTGAAATGATGGCGCGCCCGAAGAGATTCGAACTCCTGACCCCCAGATTCGTAGTCTGGTGCTCTATCCAGCTGAGCTACGGGCGCGCAACAGGCCGTGTGTGACACAAGCCCCGCGATCCGGTCGAGACGGCCGGCCGCGATGTGGAGTGTTCCCTAACGACTGAATTTGCGAAAAGCAAGCCAATCCGGCAAAAGTTTTGTCGCAACAGTTTTTTGCCGGTTTCGATTGAGACGCGCCGTTGCCGACAGGCAGCCCAGCCGCAGCCGATAGCCTCAAGCCGGACGGCGCAGTCCGGTGCGGGCCTGGTCGAGCCGGACGGGCTGATCGGGAATGGTGACGGCGAAGACGGTGCGGCCGCCGATCGATTCGACCAGTTCGACCGTGCCGCCATGGGCGCGGATCAATTCATGCGCGATCGCCAGGCCAAGCCCGGTGCCGCCGCTGCGCGCCGAGCCGCGGAAGGCGGCGAACAGGTTCTCACGCGCCTTGGGTGGCAGGCCCGGACCGGTGTCGGTGACCGTGATGCGGCTGACGCTGCCATGGCGCTCGGCCGCGACCGCCAGCCGCCGCACCACCGCGCTTTCGGTGTCGGCGGCCATCGCCTGCACCGAGTTGCGGCAGAGATTGGTGAGCACCCGGAAGAGCTGGTCGGAATCGGCGTCGACCTCGAAGGCGATCTCGACGCCGTTGATGAACTCGATGCCTTCCTCGATGTCGAGCAGGCCGTGCACGTCGTCGACCAGCTGGCGCAGCCGCAAGCGACGGCGCGACGGCGCCGGTTCCTGCGTGCGGCCATAGGCAAGCACGCCCTCCGAATAGGCAACGGCGCGGTCGAGCGCGCGCAACAGCTTCGGCGCGAAGGACTGCACGGTCGGGTCCTTCACCTGGCGCAGGCGATCCGACATAAGCTGCGCGGAAGCTAGGATATTGCGCATGTCGTGGTTGATCTTCGACACGGCAAGGCCGAGGTCTGCAAGGTGCTTCTGTTCGGAAAGCATTTTCTGCAGCCTATCCTGCATCTGCGCCAGCTCGCGTTCGGCGACGCCGATCTCGTCGGCGCGCTCCGTCGGGCAGATGATGCGCCCCGGGTCGTCGGGCGCCTCGGAAAAGGACAGGATCGAGCGCGTCATGGTGCGGATCGGCCCGATCATGATCAGGTCGATCGCCGCGTAGACCAGCATGGCGGTGAACAGCGAGATGAGCAGCGAGACGACGGCAACGTTGCGCGAATATCTCAGCATGGCGTCACGCAGCCGATAGTCCGGCATGATCAGCTCGAATTCCTTGTCGCTGTCGCCGACCGGACCGAAGACGCGCAGCATGCGCTTGCCGCCGAAGACCAGCGTGTCGAGCGCGCCGGTCATGCCATTGACCAGCCCGACATTGGAAATGTCGATATGCTCGTCGACCTGAGGGGGCATGTCCGAAACGACGAGCAGCCGGGAGACGCCGCCGTCGCGCACGGCGATCGCCTTGGCGCCGATCGCCATCAGCACGTCGTTCTGGGCATTGTGCGACAGCGAGTTGGGCTCGCCCTGCAACAGCACTATCGACACGGCGGCGGCTGTGCTCAGCCGCTCCTTCAGCCAGTTGACGCGGTAGCTTGCTATCCAGGGCAGGAAGATCAGGATTTCAGCCAGAAGCACGAAGGCGATGGTGAGCAGGAGAAGCTTGGTCGACAGGCCGCGCGACAGCGGCACCCGCCGCGACGAATTCGCCGCAGCCGGCCGTGCCTTCTCATCGCTCGACAGGACTTGACTCGTCATGACGCGGTCTTCACGAAGCCTTGATCGACCAAGATTATGCGATTTGCGGCTTTTTGCCAATTTCATCGCCTCCCCCGCGAAAAATTACATCGTGGCTGGGCGGATTGACTTCCAAAAACCTTCTTCCTATAAGCCCGCTCACGCTCGGGCCATTCGTCCCGGCGCGGTTTCGATCGCGCCTAAGCCGGCCCGGCAAAGCTCCTGTTACAGAGTGACAGAATCAAGAAGGGCCGCACCCCGCGGTATTAAAACAAATGAAGCGTACATACCAACCTTCCAAGCTCGTCCGTAAGCGCCGGCATGGTTTCCGTGCCCGCATGGCCACCAAAGGTGGCCGTGGCGTCGTTGCTGCCCGCCGCAACCGCGGCCGCAAGCGGCTCAGCGCCTGAACGAAAGACAAGATCGTTGCCCGCACCCGGCAAGCCAAAGGGGAAAACTCCCGGGCGGCTTCTGAAACGCGCGGACTTCCTGGCTGTGCGCGGCGGCGAGAAACGCCGCGGACGGCTTTTTCTCGTTGAAGTTCTCGACCGCGGCGATGACCTTGCGCCGCGTGTCGGCTACACCGTCACCAAGAAGGTCGGCAACGCCGTGGTGCGCAACCGCGTCCGGCGCAGGCTCAGGGAAGCCGTGCGCACGCATGCCGCCAATGACATGGCGCCCGGCAATGACTATGTCATCGTCGGGCGTGAAGACGTGCTCGCCACTCCGTTCGGCCAGTTGAAGGCCGAGCTATCCCGCCGGCTGCGCGGAACACGATAGGCCAAGGGCTTTCGATGGAAAACAACCGCAATTTCTTCATCACCATCGCGCTGTCGGTGCTGATCCTGACGCTCTGGCAGGTGTTCTACATGAACCCGCGCATGGAGCAGCAGCGCGAGCAGGCCCGTATCGAGCAGCAGCGCGTCGAGGCGCAGAAGAAGGAAGCGGGCGGCGGCGCCAATTCCGGCTCGGCCGGGACGCCGGCTCCCACAGCTGGCGCGATCCCCAACGCGCCGGGCGGCGACACGGTGACGGCAGCCAGCCGCGACCAGGCCGTTGCAGCGACCAAGCGCGTCAAGATCGAGACGCCCAGCCTCGAGGGCTCGATCAACCTGACCGGCGCCCGGCTCGACGACCTCAGGCTCAAGCATTATAACGAGACCGTCGACAAGAACTCGCCCGAGATCCAGCTTCTCAACCCGCAGGCGCTACCTACCGGCTATTTCGCCGAGATCGGTTTCGTCGGCACCGACAAGACTGGCGCGGTGCCGGGCTCGGACACGGTGTGGAGCGTCGAAGGCAATCCGACGCTGACCCCCTCGACGCCGGTGACGCTGAGCTACACCAACGACAAGGGCCTGACCTTCAAGCGCACCATCTCGGTCGACAACGACTACATGTTCACCGTTTCCGACACGGTGCAGAATTCGGGAACGGCCACCGTAAGCCTGTTCAACTATGGCCGCGTCACGCGCTACGACAAGCCGGCCGTCGCCAGCACCTATGTGCTGCATGAAGGCCTGATCGGCGTCACCGGCAGCGAAGGGCTGTCGGAGTACAAATACGCGGCGATCGAGAAGGACAAGGAAGTCAAGCCCGGCAAGTCGACCGACGGCTGGGTCGGCATCACCGACAAATACTGGGCCGTGACGCTGGTGCCGACCGAGAAGCAACCCTTCCAGCCGCGTTACGCCTATTTCGAGGACGGGCGCCATCGCTATCAATCCGATTTCCTGACCGACCCGATAAACATCGAAGCCGGCCAGTCGGCGACCGTGGAAACCGAGGTCTTCGCCGGTGCCAAGGAAGTCGCCAAGATCAACGCCTATGAGGCCGACCGTCATATCCGCCAGTTCAACCTTCTGATCGACTGGGGCTGGTTCTATTTCATCACCAAGCCGATGTTCTGGCTTATCGACACGCTCTACAAATTCTTCGGCAATTTCGGCCTGGCGATCCTCGCCACCACCGTCATCGTCAAGGCCATCTTCTTCCCGCTCGCCAACAAGTCCTACGCCTCGATGGCGAACATGAAGAAGGTGCAGCCGAAGATGCTCGAGATCCGCGAGAAATACGCGGACGACAAGATGAAGCAGCAGCAGGCGATGATGGAGCTCTACAAGACCGAGAAGATCAATCCGCTCGCCGGCTGCTGGCCGGTGGCGCTGCAGATCCCGGTCTTCTTCTCGCTCTACAAGGTGCTCTACATCACCATCGAGATGCGCCACGCGCCGTTCTTCGGCTGGATCCACGACCTTGCGGCCCCCGATCCGACGTCAATCTTCAACCTGTTCGGCCTGCTGCCCTTCGCGGCGCCCGCCTTCCTGCCGCATATGGGCGCCTGGGCGGTGGTGATGGGCATCACCATGTTCCTGCAGATGCGCATGAACCCTGCGCCGCCGGACCCGACGCAAGCGGCGATCTTCACCTGGATGCCGGTGATCTTCACCTTCATGATGGGCTCGTTCCCGGCCGGCCTCGTCATCTACTGGGCCTGGAACAACACGCTGTCGATCCTGCAGCAGGGCGTGATCATGAAGCGGCAGGGCGCCAAGATCGAATTGTGGGACAATCTGGCGGCGATGTTCCGCAAGAAACCATCGCCGGCGGAATAGTAGGCGCCTGACATTCAGGACGAGAGAACCCCGGCATTGTTTGTCCGGGGTTTTTTGTTGCCTGCGGCCGTTGCGAGTTGTCGAGACGATGGCTGGGTCGTCATTCATGCGCCGTTTCGCCCCACGGCGGGGGTCACGCCAGCGTGCCGACGATCGAGCCGGGATCTATGGCCGGATCGGTCGCGCCGGGCTGTTCCCTACTCCATGACCGCGCTGTGGTCGATCTTGGCGGGTGTGCCTGGCTTGCGCAGCAGCAGCACCAGCGGGATGGCCGCCAGCGAAAGGATCATCATCAGCTTGAAGTCGTCGACATAGGAGATGATCGTCGCCTGCAGCGTGACCAGGCCGTCGAGCGCGGCCCGGCCGGCGGCCGTGTAAGGGCTCAGCGCCTGCGAGATAGCCGGGTCGCCGAACGCCGGATTATACGGCGTCACATAGGTGGCGATGTTGGCGTGATTGATCTGCTGGTTCTGCGTCAGCAGCGCCGTGACGACAGAGATGCCGACGCTGGAGCCGATGTTGCGCGAAAGATTGTAGAGGCCGGTGCCCTCGGCACGCCGCTCCGGCGCCAGCGTTGCGAAGGTGATGGTGGTGAGCGGCACGAACAGGAAGCCGAGCCCCGCGCCCTGGATGAAGCCGGTGCTGATGATCGTCCATTGCGAGACGGCCGGCGTCCAACCGGTCATGTCGTACATCGCCCAGGCGGTGATCGCGAGGCCGATGAACAGCAGCCAGCGTGTGTCGACCTTGCCGACCAGCCGGCCGACGAGGAACATGCAGGCCATGGTGCCGAGGCCGCGCGGACCCATGACGATGCCGGCCGTCACCACCGGATAACCCATGAGCGTCTGCAGGTACGGTGTCATCAACGCCAGCGAAGCAAGATAGGTGATGCCGATGATGAAGATGAAGACCATGCCGACGGCGAAGTTGCGGTCGAGGAACAGCCGTGGGTTCACGAAGGTGTCGCGCGCGGTGAAGGTGTGGACGATGAAGATGTAGAAGGCCGAAGCGCAGACCAGCGCCTCGACGACGATCTCGGCCGAGGAGAACCAGTTGAGCTGCTCGCCGCGGTCGAGGAACATCTGCAGCGAGGCGATGGCGATCGAGAGCATGCCGAAGCCCAGCCAATCGAGCCTGGCCTTGAGGTCGAGCTTGGTTTCCTGGACGAACATCGAGACGCCGGCGAAGGCCAGCGCGCCGATCGGCACGTTGATGTAGAAGACCCAGCGCCAGGAGACGTTCTCTGTCAGCCAGCCACCGATGACCGGCCCGAGCACCGGGCCGACCATGACCGAGACGCCGAACAGCGCCATGGCCGAGCCGCGCTCCTCGACGCTGTAGATGTCGAGCAGGATCGACTGCGACAGCGGCACTAGCGCCGCACCGAACAGGCCCTGGAGCAGACGGAAGCCGACGATCTGCGGCAGCGACTGGGCGAAACCGCACAGCACCGACGCCACCACGAAGCCGGTGATCGCCACCAAAAGGATACGCTTGCGGCCGAAGCGGTTGGCAAGATAGCCCGACGGCGGCGTCATCACCGCGGCGGCGACGATATAGGAGGTGAGCACCCAGTTGATCTGGTCGGCGCTCGCCGACACGCTGCCCTGGATATAGGGCAGCGCGACGTTGGCGATGGTGGTGTCCAGCGCCTGCATGATGACCGCCAGGATCACGCAGGCGGTGATGGCGCCGCGATTGGCGACCGCGGGCGCGCCTGTCGCGGAAGCCGTTGTCATGACTTTTGTCCGAACCGCTTGAGGAGATCGGTGACGAAGTCGGGCAGGCCGCGGGCGTGGCCGGTGTCGATGCTGACGACCGCGCTCATGCCGCCACGCAGCGGCGGCTTGCCGTCCGGATCGTCGATCGTCACCCGCATCGGAATGCGCTGCACGACCTTGACCCAGTTGCCGGAGGTGTTCTGCGCCGGCAGCAGCGAGAAGCTGGACGAGGAAGCTGGACTGATCGAGCCGACGGTGCCGTGCCAGACCTCGCCCGGATAGCCGTCGATGCTGATCGTCGCCTTCTGGCCGGGGCGCACATAGGTGAGCTCGGTTTCCTTCGGCTCGGCCGCGATCCAGATATCGGTCGACGACACCAGGCTGAAGGCCGGCTGAGACGCCGGCAGGTATTTGCCGACCTGCAGCGCATCGACATTGGTGACGATGCCGTCGAACGGCGCCTTGACGACGGAGTCGCCGAGATTGCGCTGCGCGTCGTCCACCGCCGACCGGGCCTGCAGGTAGAACGGGTTCTGCTCGACCGGCTGGCTGGCGTCGCCGCCGAGCTGGGCAAGCATCGCCTGCGCCTGCGCCTTGGCGACGATGACCTTCTGGCGGGCCGCTATGAGATCGTGCTGGGCGCTGTCGAAAGTCGCCTTGGAGGCTGTCGAGGTCCTGAGCAGGTCCTGCTGACGCTGGAAGGCCGATTCGTAGTACGGAATGTCCGCTTCGGCCTGATCGATCGATGCCAGCGACTGCTGATAGCTCGCCTGCAGCGTGAGCACCTGGTTGCGCACGGTGCCGAGCTGCGCCTTGGCGCCGGCGAGCGCGGTTTCGAAGGAGGCCGGCCTCAGACGGAAGAGCACATCACCCTTCTTCACCGCCTGATTGTCATGCACGTCGATCTCCTGCACGGTGCCGGAGACATCGGTCGAAACGCCGAGCGATTGCGCCTGGATATAGGCATTGTCGGTGGTCATGATCTGGCCGCCGACGACATAGTAGTAGCCGCCGGCCACCAGAGCGACGGGCAGCAGCGCGAACAGGACCGGCCGGGTGCGGCTGCGGCGCGGCTTGGCGGGAGCCGGCGGAGCCACCGTGACGGCAGCCGGCTTCGGCTGGGCCGAGGGAGCCTCGGCTGCCGGCTCCGGCGCCACGGGCACCTCCAGCTCATCGTCTTCGACGACAGGCGGATGGTTGCCGCGCCTTTGCTCACGCTGGCTGTCCAGGCGAATGACCTGGTCGCTTGCTCTTTCGCTTTCCGCGTCGGCGGGCTTTCTGGGCGATGTTCCTTCAGACATGGGCTTTCTCCGGGTCGACGGCCGGCTGGGTACAGGCCTCGAGCAGATTGGATTTGATCAGGCAAAGGGCTTGCAGCAGTTGCTGCTGCGCTTCCGCGGACAGGCCGGCGAAGGCCTCCTCACGCGTCTTGTGGCCGTTGCCGCGCATCACCTCGATGAGCGGATGGGCCTTCGGGGTCAGGTAGAGAAGCCACGCGCGGCGGTCGGCGGGATCGGGCCGGCGCTCGATGAAGCCGTGCGCTTCCATCTTGTCGAGCAACCTTGCGAGCGTGATCGGCATGATCTCGATGAGGTCGGCCAGCTTGTTCTGGTGGATGCCCTCATGCACCGAAAGCTGGGTCAGCACCTGCCATTGCGCGCGGGTCAGCCCAAAGGCGCGCGAGCGCTGCTCGAACCGCTTCCTGAGCAGGCGCACGACGTCGTGTAGCACGAAGCTGATGTTGGGTGAGCTGGACATGGGAGGTTTTCGGAGTCGGCGGACAACTTTTCGTGAGCATGCTTATTATCATCATGCACATAATCCTGCTGGACGCGGCGCGCAAGACCGACTAAGGCGCACGGTGAAGATATCGCATGGGCCAGAACCCGGCCGGTCCCGGCCTGTTTCGCGGCAAGGACACGATGATGAACCGGCTCAAGATCATCATGACGGCGCTGCTGATAGGATATGCTTTTCCAGCCGCCGCGAAGGACGCGGTGAGCTGCGGCGGGGCGGCGATGCTGGGTGGCGCCCAGCTCAACTGCAGCCATGTGCAACCCAAGGCGCCGCCGCAATTCTGCACGTTCAGCTGGGCTCTGCACACCACGGCCGGCGAGCAAAAGATCGTCGAAGGCAGCTTCTCGCTGCCGCCCGGCGCGTCGAACGTCCAGGTCTATCAAGGCAGCGGGTTCGACAGCGCCCTCTCCAATCCCATCGTGATCTGCCGCGGCAGCCATTGAACGGTTGGTGCCGCAACCGGATCACGTTAGTTTGATCGCGCGCGGGCGTCGAAGGCCGCGCCCCGAACATGCCTGCGAACCATGGAGGGACGGCGATGACCGGGCCCAATCCCAACATAAAGCATCCGATCGCGATGCATCCGCGCGTCGGCTTCCTGAAGGGGCTGGTGACGTCGCCCAACATCGAGATCGGCGACTTCACCTATTACGACGACCCCGACGGCCCCGAGAAATTCGCCGAGAGATGCGTGCTGCACCACTATGAGTTCATCGGCGACCGGCTGGTGATCGGCAAGTTCTGCGCCATCGCGGAGGGAGCGCGCTTCATCATGAACGGCGCCAATCACGCCATGTCCGGCTTCTCGACCTATCCGTTCAACATCTTCGGCCATGGCTGGGAGGAAGGTTTTGACCCGCAGACCTGGTCGAAGGAGATCCGCGGCGACACCACCATCGGCAATGACGTGTGGATCGGCATGGATGCGGTGATCATGCCGGGGGTGACGGTGGGCAACGGCGCCATCGTGGCGGCGAAATCGGTTGTCACGCACGACGTGCCGCCTTATGCGATCGTCGCCGGCAATCCGGCCAAGGTGGTGAAAATGCGCTTCGACGAATTCACGGTGCGGCGGCTGCTCAAGGCGGCATGGTGGCACTGGCCGGTCGACAAGATCAGCCGCAACCTCGACGCCATTCGCGGCGCCGACATTTCAAAGCTGGAGGCAGCAGCTTGAGCGCGCCACACAAGAGCACTAACCAAACGGCAATCAGTCCGGAGCTGTTCACCCAAGGCTGGATCTTCATCCGCGGCGTGCCGTCGATGAAATTCCTGCCGCCGGAGGGACCGCCCGAGATCGCCTTCGCCGGCCGTTCCAATGTCGGCAAGTCGTCGCTGATCAACGCGCTGGTCGGGCACAAGGGCCTGGCGCGCACGTCGAACACGCCAGGGCGCACGCAGGAGCTCAACTATTTCGTGCCGGACGGATTCTCCGGCGAAGGCGCCGACCTGCCGCCGATGGCGCTGGTCGACATGCCGGGCTATGGCTACGCCAGCGCGCCGAAGGACAAGGTCGATGAGTGGACGAAACTCATCTACGAGTATCTGCAGGGCCGCGTAACGCTGAAACGCGTCTATGTGCTGATCGACGCGCGCCACGGCATCAAGGCCAAGGACGAGGAAGTGCTAACGCTGCTCGACAAGGCGGCCGTGTCCTACCAGGTGGTGCTGACCAAGACCGACAAGATCAAGGCCGCGGGCGTGCCGAAGCTGGTCGAGGAGACGCTGGCAAAGATCAAGAAGCGGCCGGCGGCCTTCCCCGTGGTCCTGGCGACATCATCGGAGAAAGCCTCGGGTCTCGACGAATTGCGCGCCGCGATCGCACTGGTCGCGAACGGCGGCTGAGGCAACTTGCAGGACTGATCCGTCGGGGATCAATCCGTCTCGTCGCGTTCGGGCTCGCGATCGCGCCGGCCGGTGAGGATCTCGCGCTTGCCGACATGGTTGGGGGCGCCGACCAGGCCTTCCTTTTCCATGCGCTCGACCAGGGAAGCGGCGCGGTTGTAGCCGACGCCGAGGCGGCGCTGGATGTAGGAGGTCGAGCACTTCTTGTCGCGCTTGACCACCTTGACGGCTTCCTCGTAGAGCGCGTCGCCATCCTCCTCGGCGATCGCGCTTTTGTCGAAGACCGGGCCGGAATCGGCCGCTTCCTCAGCCTCTTCCTCGTCGGCGGTGACGGTGTCGAGATATTCGGGACGCCCCTGCGCTTTCAGATGCGCCACGACCTGCTCGACCTCCAAGTCGGACACGAAGGGCCCGTGCACGCGCGAAATACGCCCGCCGCCGGCCATGTGCAGCATGTCGCCCTGACCGAGCAGCTGTTCTGCGCCCTGCTCGCCGAGGATGGTGCGGCTGTCGATCTTGGACGTCACCTGGAAGGAGATGCGGGTCGGGAAATTGGCCTTGATCGTGCCGGTGATGACGTCGACGGACGGGCGCTGCGTGGCCATGATCAAATGGATGCCGGCGGCGCGGGCCATCTGCGCCAGGCGCTGGATGGCGCCCTCGATCTCCTTGCCGGCGACCATCATCAGGTCGGCCATCTCGTCGACGATGATGACGATATAGGGCATGGGCGCAAGGTCGATGACGCGTTCCTCGAACAGCGGCTCGCCTGTACCCTTCTCGAAGCCTGTCTGCACCTGCATGGTCACCACCTCGCCCTTGTCCCGGGCGCCGGCGGCGCGCTGGTTGTAGCCGTCGATGTTACGCACGCCGAGGCGCGCCATCTTGCGATAACGGTCCTCCATCTCGCGCACCGCCCATTTGAGCGCCGTGACAGCCTTCTTGGAATCGGTGACGACCGGGGTGAGCAAATGCGGGATGCCGTCATAGACGGACAGTTCCAGCATCTTGGGATCGACCATGATGAGGCGGCATTCCTCCGGCTTCATCCGGTAGAGCAGCGACAGGATCATGGTGTTGATGGCGACAGACTTGCCGGAGCCGGTGGTGCCCGCCACCAGCAGATGCGGCATCTTGGCGAGTTCCGCGATGACCGGTTCGCCGCCGATCGTCTTGCCGAGGCCTAGCGCCAGCTTGCAGGAGGTGTTGCGGAAGCCGGCCGATCCGATCAGCTCGCGGAAATAGACCGTCTCGCGCGTCTCGTTGGGCAGCTCGATGCCGATGACGTTGCGGCCGGGCACCACGGCGACGCGCGCCGAGACGGCCGACATCGAGCGGGCGATGTCGTCCGCCAAACCGATGACGCGGCTGGATTTCACGCCCGGCGCCGGCTCGAATTCATAGAGCGTGACGACCGGCCCCGGCCGGACATGGATGATCTCGCCTTTGACGCCGAAATCCTCGAGCACGCTTTCGAGCAGGTCGGCGTTCTGCTCCATCCGCTCCTGCGACATGTAGAAGCCCTGTCCTTCCGGGGGCATCTGCAGGAGTTCCTCGGACGGAAGCTCGTAGCCGACGGAAGTCGGCAACGGCACGACCGCGCCGGCTATGGGCAAGGAGGGCGCCGGCCTGGCTGGTCTTTCGCTTGCCGCTTCGGGAATCCGCGCGGTCGTCGCCGGTTCCGGTTGGGCATCGGCCGCGACGGCCGGCGGCGAGGCGGGGCTTGCGGCGGCCACGCCGGAGCGCCACTCGATGACGCGGTAAAATGACGTCGCCTCACCCAGGAAGGCACGGGATTGGGTTGGCTGCGCCGCCGCAGGATGCGCCGGGATCGGCTCGACGGGGAGCGGAGCCGCAATGGCGGGCGTCTGTCCCGTCTCATTCAGGCGCGCCCGCGCCAGGCGCTCGGCGAGGAATGGCATGCCGAACTCGAAGAAGGCATGATCGGAAAGATAGGACCAGCGCAATCCGGTCAGGCGCGGTTGGGGCGCCGGAGCGGCGGCGCGGGGCGGGGTGGAAGGCTTTGGGCCAGCGGCGGCGGCAACCGTGGAAGGCGGCTGGGCCGGTTTGCCTCGCGCCGGCGGCACGGCGGCAGAGACAGCGGGCACTGCCCGGGGCGGATTGGAAGCCGTCGGGCCCGGCGGCACGGACCGGGCGGGTTCGCTGGCGCTCGCCTTGTTGTGCGCGGCAGTTTCCCCCTGCGGAGCGGCGCGCTTGGCGAGATCGGTGTCCGGCGTGCGCGTGAACCGCACGTTCGGCGCAAGGAAGAAATAGTTCTGCCAGGCCGGGCGGCTGAATTCACCGGCATCGGCCGAATCGGTCGAGGCGACACGAGCGGCGTTCGATTCGCTGCCTGGCGTGGAGCGCAGCGCGACGACCTGTCCCGTTTGCGCCGTCGGCTGCGGGTTCGCGCCCCGGCGCCCCGCGTCGTCCGCGCCACGGTGACCGTCGTCGTCACCATGAGCGGAAACGCCGGAAAGATTGGCACGGGGAAAACGCATGGATGTCATTCTCGAGACTCGCCATTTGAAGGTCTCCCGAGACATAGGAAGCGATGGTTAACAGGTCCTTCCGACGACGCTTGTCGCGGCGGATGCCGAAGATATTTTAGGAGGATCGGCGGCGCTCTCGACGACGTCGCGTCGGCCGTCCTGCCGCGCCTTCAAAGACGCGCAGCGGCCCTCAAGCTCGCCCTTTTCGCGCCGGATCCGCGTGCCGGACGGTCAGGCGGATTGCAGCGCCTTGTCCTCGGCGAAAAATTTTTCCGTGCCGTAGGCCTTGAGGAAGACGTCGACGCCGGAGGTCACGATGTGCTCGATCTCCGCCTGGCTGGGTGCCTTGGTGCGGTAGGAAAAGATGCACTGGCGAAACAGGCCGGCAAGGCAGAGCTCCGTGAACTGATAGGCGGCAAGGTCGACATCGTCGATCTGCATCAGGCCACGCTCGACGGCCTCACTGAGGAAGGCCATGACCTTGTCGTGGCCGCGCTTCGGCCCGCGCTCGTAAAAACGCGCGCCAAGCTCGGGTATCCTGTCGGACGCGCCGACGACCGTGCGTTGGGCCTGGATGACCTTGGCGGATGTGATCTTGGCCGAGAGCCCCATGCCGAACTTCACCAGCGTGTTGCGCAGGTCCTCGAAATGGTCGAGCACCTCATACATGTTCTTGAAGATGGTGCCGCGCTCTTCCTCGATGAGAGCCTCGAACAGCTCTTCCTTGTTTTCGAAATAGACGTAGATCGTGCCCTTGGAGACACCGGCCTCGCGCGTGATGTCGTTCATCGAGGCGGCTTCAAAACCTTTGTCTATGAAGACGCGGCGCGCGCCTTCGATGATCTGAGCTCGCTTGACCGGGTCCTGCCCGGCCGCCGGACGACCCTTGCGCAAGTCGAGCAGATCGCTGTCCGCTGTCGTTTCGACCATGGAAGTCATTCCTTAAAATATTCGAACCGCTCGGTTCGATTTCCCCTTGATATGGTCCTCTTACCGCGCTATGTCAATCGCCAATTCGAACCGAACGGTTCAGTCTGACTGACATTCAGAGAGATCCTCATGTCCTCGAACGCCACCGCCGAAGTCCGCACATTTCCCAACGCCAAGGTCCAGCCGTCGACCGAAGCGCCGGAGGTCCCCGTCCAGCCTGTTGCTCCAGTCGAAGCTCCGGCCAGGAAGAAGCGCTCGGCCCGCTCCTTCCTGCTGCCGATCATCGGCCTGGCCCTGCTCGGCGCCGGCTCCTGGTATGGATATAATTATTGGACCGACGGCAGGTTCATGATCACTACGGACGACGCCTATGTCCAGGCCGATATGTCGTTCGTTTCGCCGAAAATTTCCGGCTATATCGACAAGGTGCTGGTGAACGAGAACCAGAAGGTCAAGGCCGGCGATCCGCTGTTCGCCATCGACAATGGCGATTACAAGATCGCGGTCGCCCAGGCCGAAGCGCAGATTGCGACGCTGGCAAAGACGCTCGACCGCATCGACGCGCAAACCAAGGCGGCCCAGGCTTCGCTGTCGCAGGCGAAGGCGCAGAAGGTTGCGGACCAGGCCGCCGCCGACAATGCGGCGCGCGCCCAGGACCGCGCCGCGCAGCTGCTCAAGACCCATGTCGGCACGCAGGCGCAGCTCGACGACGCCCAGACCGCGCTCGACCAGGCCAAGGCTGCGCTTGTGGGCGCCGACGCCCAGATCGCGGCGGCGCAGGCCAATATCGGCGTTCTGGAAGCGCAGCGTGCGGAATCGGCGTCGACGCTGGCCTCGCTGCAGCTTACCCGCGACAAGGCCGAGCGCGACCTGTCCTTCACCGTGCTCAAGGCGCCCTATGACGGCGTCGTCGGCAACCGCTCGGTCGAGCAGGGCGACCTCGTCAGTCCCGGCCAGAAGCTCGCCGTCGTCGTGCCGATGGACAAGCTCTACATCGTCGGAAACTTCAAGGAGACGCAGCTCGGCCGCATGGTGCCCGGCGAGAAGGTCCGCATCACGGTGGACGCAATCGACGGCCAGAGCTTCGAGGGCACGGTCTCCTCGCTGGCTCCGGCTTCGGGCGCGGTGTTCTCGCTGCTGCCCCCGGAAAACGCCACCGGTAACTTCACCAAGGTGGTGCAGCGTGTGCCCGTGCGCATCGACGTGCCGGCCGATGTGCTGAAGACCGGCAAGCTGCGCGCCGGCCTGAGCGTCGTCGTCGCGGTCGACAGCCGCACCGCGCCGGCCTCGACGACCAACTGATTTTGGGGGGCGGTCCGGTGGCCGTTCGAGCGCCGGGCCGCTCAGCCTGTTCTATCCATTTCGATGCAATGCGGGACTGCCACGCGCTTGTCCTGAGAATTGCCTAGGGAGGCCATGCCATGGCAACCGCAACCATCACCGCAGGATCAGCGCCGGGACGCGCCGTCGCTGCCGCCGCGCCGGCCCTGCCCGCGGACCATATGCCCGTGCGCCGTGTCGTCGCGTTCCTGGCGATGGTGTTCGGCATGTTCATGGCGATCCTCGACATCCAGATCGTCTCGGCGTCGCTGTCGGAAATCCAGGCGGGCCTCAGCGCCAGCTCCGATGAGATACCTTGGGTGCAGACCGCCTATTTGATCGCCGAGGTGGTGATGATCCCGCTGTCGGGCTTCCTCAGCCGCATGCTGTCGACTCGCGTGCTGTTCACCACCGCGGCGGCCGGCTTCACCGCGGCCAGCGCGCTCGCCGCAACCGCCACCAACATCGACCAGATGATCGTCTACCGCGCCATCCAGGGCTTCATCGGCGGCGGCATGATCCCCAGCGTCTTCGCGGCCGCCTTCACCATCTTCCCGCCGTCCAAGCGCGCCGTGGTCTCGCCGATGATCGGCCTGGTGGCGACGCTGGCGCCAACGATCGGCCCGACGGTTGGCGGCTATATCAGCCATGCCATGTCCTGGCACTGGCTGTTCCTGATCAATGTCGTGCCCGGCATCCTGGTGGCGACGGCTGCCTGGTCGCTGATCGATTTCGACAAGCCCAACCTCAAGCTGTTCAACAAGTTCGACTGGTGGGGTCTGATCGGCATGGCCGCCTTCCTCGGCTGCATGGAATATGTGCTGGAGGAAGGCCCGAACCACGATTGGCTGCAGGAACCAGCGGTCTTTGCGTGCGCCGTCATCATGACCATCGGCGGTATCATCTTCTTCTGGCGCGTCTTCACCGCCGAGGAGCCGATCGTCGACCTAAGGGCCTTCAGCAACATCAACTTCGCCTTCGGCTCGCTGTTCTCCTTCGTCGTCGGCATCGGGCTTTACGGGCTGACCTATCTCTATCCGGTGTTCCTGGGGCGCATCCGTGGCTACGATTCGATGATGATCGGCGAGGCGCTGTTCGTCAGCGGCCTGGCGATGTTCTTCACCGCGCCCGTCGCCGGCATCCTGTCGAACAAGATCGATCTCAGGCTGATGATGATGATCGGTTTCTTCGGCTTCGCCACCGGCACCTGGTGGATGACGCACCTCACCGCCGACTGGGACTTCTATGAGCTTTTGATCCCGCAGATCCTGCGCGGCTGCTCGATGATGCTGTGCATGGTGCCGATCAACAACATCGCGCTCGGCACTTTGCCGCCGGAACGGCTGAAGAACGCGTCGGGCCTGTTCAACCTGACCCGCAATCTCGGCGGCGCCGTCGGCCTGGCGCTCATCAACACCGTGCTGATCGACCGCAACGCCTTCCACTATGCGCGGCTTGCCGAGCATGTGCAGTGGGGAAGTGCCGCCGCGCAGACCAAGCTGCAGAACATGACGCAGAATTTCGAGCAGACCGCAGGACTCGACGCCGCCAGCGCCGCGATCTCGAAACTGTCGGGCATGGTGCACCAGCAGGCGGCGCTGTTGTCCTTCATGGACGTGTTCATGATGCTGACGGTGCTGTTCGCGTCGCTTGGGTTCTTCGTGCTGTTCATCAATAAGCCGGCCTCGCAGGGCGGCGGTGGCGGCGGAGGCCATTGAGGAGCCGGAACCCCCGCCTGGCTTCCTCAACGCGTGACCCCGGAAATCGGCGACGATTTCCGGGGTCATTCTTTTGGAGAGATTGAAGCGATTAGGCAGCGGCCGGCTTGAAGCTCAGCGCTACGCCGTTGATGCAATGGCGCAGACCGGTGGGCGGCGGGCCGTCGTCGAAGACATGGCCGAGATGGCCGCCGCAGCGCCGGCAATGCACCTCGGTGCGCGTCATGCCGAGCGAAGTATCCTGCGTCTTGCCGATCGAGTTGGCGATCTCCTGCCAGAAGCTCGGCCACCCGGTGCCGGAATCGAACTTCGTCTCCGACGAATAGACCGGCAGGTCGCAGCCGGCGCAGGCGAAGATGCCCTTGCGGTGCTCATTGAGCAGCGGGCTGGTGCCGGGATATTCCGTGCCTTGCTTGCGCAGCACATCGAAGGCCTCGTCCGACAGAATGGCATGCCATTCGGCGTCGGTCTTGGTGATCTCGAACGTCTCGGCGGCGAGCGCGGCTTTCGGTGCGGCGGCGCGCAGCACCGCCCCGGATCCGACGATGAGAGCGGTGGCGGCAGCCCCGCTCCAGAGAAAATCGCGACGGTTCATGGCCGTTCCTCCTAACGCATTTTGCCAAGATAGAACGCCACCGGGAAATCAAAAGCCGGTGACGTTCTATCCGTTTCCTTGCCCAGATCCTGCCCCGCACCGCCCCTGCGGGACGGCGCGGAGCACGCCTTTGCCGGCGGATCCGATCCTAGATCTTGCGGCCGGCGCTCAGCCATGTCTTCGCCGGCCAGATCCGCTTTGTTACATCTTCGGCAACAGAACCTTGTCGATGACGTGGATGACGCCGTTGGACTGGCGGACATCGGCGATGGTGACATGGGCGACATTGCCGTTCTCGTCGGTGACGGTGACCTTGCCGCCCTTGGCCTTCAGCGTGAGCTCGCAGCCGCCGACCGTCTTGACCTGGTGCGCGCCGCCATCGGCCTTCGCCATCTTGGCGACATCGGCGGCCAGCGCCTTGGCGGCGACGACGTGACAGGTCAGGATCTTGGTCAGCTTGCCCTTGTTTTCAGGCTTGAGCAGCGAATCGACCGTGCCGGGCGGAAGCGCGGCAAAGGCTTCATTGGTCGGCGCGAAGACGGTGAAGGGCCCCTTGCCCTCGAGCGTGCTGACCAGGCCCGCGGCCTTGACAGCTGCGACCAGCGTTGTGTGGTCCTTCGAGTTCACGGCGTTCTCGATGATGTTCTTCTTGGAGTACATCGGCGCGCCGCCAACCATCGGATTGGCGTAGGCAACGGCGCCAAGCGCGGAGAAGCCAAGGGTGGAGGCAAGCAAAAGGGTGGCGAGTTTACGCATAGTGTCAGTCTCCTTAGTTTGTTGATACTGGATAGTTGACGTTACGGTGGGAGCGTTTCGGGCCGATCGGTTCGGCTGTTACATCTTCGGCAAGAGAACCTTGTCGATGACATGGATCACGCCGTTCGACTGCTCGACATCGGCGATGGTGACATGGGCGACATTGCCATTTTCGTCGGTTACGGTGACCTTGCCCCCATCGGCCTTGAGCGACAGTTCGCAACCACCGACGGTCTTCACCTTGTGTGTGCCACCATCGGCTTTGGCCATGGCGGTGACATCGGAGGCCATCGCCTTGGCACCGATGACATGGCAGGTGAGTATCTTCACGAGCTTGTCCTTATTCTCGGGCTTGAGCAGAGTGTCGACCGTTCCGGCGGGAAGCGCGGCGAAGGCTTCATTGGTGGGCGCGAACACAGTGAAGGGGCCGGCGCCCTGCAGCGTGTCAACCAGGCCGGCGGCCTTGACCGCGGCGACCAGCGTGGTGTGGTCTTTCGAATTGACGGCGTTCTCGACGATGTTCTTGTTGGCATACATCGGCGCGCCGCCGACCATCGGATTGGCGGCATAGGCAACGGCGCCGAGCGCCGAAAAGCCGAGCGCGGAGGCGAGCAAAAGGGTGGCGATCTTGCGCATGGTGTCAGTCTCCTCGGGTTGTTTTTCCCGTGCTTGGGAACAAGAGGAGATACGTGGCTACAAGAAAGATGGTTTCATCAGCGCCGAGAAATTTTTCTTCGTCGATTTATTCTGACCGTCCCGCATGCGGCGGCAGCGCACTTCCACCGCCCGCAGACCGTGGACAACAGACTTCAGGTATTCTTCGAAACCGCGCCGACTAGAATCAGATGCCCTTGAGGTCGCCCGCGGCAACGACCGGACCGGTCGGCTGGCCGGTCGGTGAACCGCCGGTCGGCTCGAGGCTGACGGCGAGCACGGCGCCTTGCGCCAGCTTCTGCTGGACGGCCGGGGCAACGGCCATGCGCGCGGTCTGGCCAGCGGGGATGACGCCCATAGAGACCGGCGCGTTCTTGCCTTCAATCATCCACAGCTCGAAATCCTTGCCGGCGCCGCGATCGCCGGAGACGAGCGACAGGCCGACCTCGTGGCGGGCGGCGTCGTAGACGGCAAGGTATTTGACGTTGCTGTTGTCGGCGGCGAGGGACGCGACCAGCCTGGTCTCAGGCTGCGGCGCCGGCGGATTGATGAAAGGCAGGGCGGCATAGACGGCCAAGGCGGCAACGGCCGCGGCAGCCAGGCCGCGCCAAAAGGTGAGGCTCGCCCACAGGCCGGAGCTGGGCGCCGTGGTGGAGGCGGAGGATGCGAACAGACGACGGTCGACCGCCGCCTTCACGGAAGCCGGCGGCTCGACCGCGGCATAGGCCGCGGCCATCGGCGCGAAGTGGGCCTCCCAATCGTCGACAAGGCGGGCGAATGCCGTCTCGGTATCGACGCGACGCGACGCGATCCGCCGCTCTTCGGCCGACAGGACGCCGAGAACGTATTCGGCGGCGAGCAGGTCGTCGCTTCCACGTTCCGGTCCGTTGTCTTCCGCCAGCGTCATCTTTCCAGGCATTCTCTTAGTTTGAGCAGGCTTCGCCGCAGCCAGGTCCGCATCGTGTTCAGCGGAACCTTGAAGCGCTCCGCCAGCTCGGCATAACTCTCGCCGTTCAAATAGGCGCCCCGAACGGCCGCCGCCCGGTCTTTCTCCAGTTCGTCGAGGCAATGGTGGATGCGTTCGGCCTCGCCGCCCGCCACAGCCATGGCCTCGGGTCCCGGCGTCGGATCGGCGACGTCGAGGACCGTATCTATGTCGGCGGAAGGGCCGCGCCGCGCCCGGATGCGATCGATCGCATGGTTGCGCGCAATGGCCACCAGCCAGGAAATCGGGCTCAGATCGGAAACCGCGAAACGATCGGCCTTCGTCCAGATCTTGACGAAGACTTCCTGCAGCGCTTCCTCCGCATCTCCCTTGTCCCTCAAGACACGAAGGCAGACACCGAAAAGTTTCGCGCTGGTCTGCCTGTAAAGCAGATCGAACGCAGCCCGGTCCTTCATCGAAGTCCGGACGATCAATTTGCTGATGTCCTGTGGCGCCATGCGCGCAAATTAGAAGATTGCGATTTATTTGCAACGGGTGCCGGTAGCCTGTTCCGCCCGTGACGGCGTGCTTGCGCGGCGCGCTTCGGCAATGGCCGTTGCTAAGCAAATCGGCCCCGCTAGCCCCTTTTGAAATCGGGAATGCGGATGTCGATCGAACACTTGCGTCGGGAACAGGACGCGACCGGGCTGGGCGAGCTCGTCAATCGGGGCGAAATCGCACCGCAGGAGCTCATCGATGCAGCAATAGCGCGCGCCGAGGCGACAAGGCCGGACGTCAACGGCTGCCGCCATGGATCGGAACGCCCTTGAGGCCGATGCCGAGAACCTTGAGCGCGAACGGCACGCCGGCCAGCGGCAGCGTGCGGTCGACGATCCTGGCCCGCCGCGCGGCGTCGTAGAGCGGCGCGGCAATGGCGACCTGCCGTTCGGCATCCAGGCGGCCCGGCGACGAGGAGACGCTTTTGTCCTTCGCCGCCCAGATGGAGAAGCTTTCCGGATGGTTAAGCGGCGCGCGCCGCTCAAGTTGCCCGCATAGACGCCCGGCACACGATTTCGTCATTGTGAGCGCAAAGCCGTTTGCGGGCCGCGGCAATTCCCGCTAAGACGCCGCCAATCCTTGCCAGTTCCGGAACCCGACCGATGACGGACATCACCGCCACCGCCGAAATGCAGGCCGCGCTGCTCTCCAGGGCGCTGCCCTATATGCAGCGCTACGAGAACAAGACGGTGGTGGTCAAATATGGCGGCCATGCCATGGGCGACACCGAGCTCGGCAAGGCGTTCGCCCGCGACATCGCGCTGCTGAAGCAGTCCGGCGTCAACCCGATCGTCGTGCATGGCGGCGGGCCGCAGATCGGCGCGATGCTTTCCAAGATGGGCATCGAATCCAAATTCGAGGGCGGCCTGCGCGTGACCGACCAGAAGACGGTCGAGATCGTCGAAATGGTGCTGGCAGGCTCGATCAACAAAGAGATCGTGGCGCTGATCAACGCCGAGGGCGAATGGGCGATCGGGCTCTGCGGCAAGGACGGCAACATGGTTTTCGCCGAAAAGGCGCGCAAGACCATGATTGACCCCGACTCCAATATCGAGCGCGTGCTGGATCTCGGCTTCGTCGGAGAGCCTGTCGAGGTCGACCGCACGCTGCTCGACCTTCTGGCTCGCTCGGAGATGATCCCGGTGCTGGCGCCCGTCGCGCCAGGCCGCGACGGTCACACCTACAACATCAACGCCGACACGTTCGCCGGCGCCATCGCCGGCGCCTGCAAGGCCTCGCGCCTGCTCTTCCTGACCGACGTGCCCGGCGTGCTCGACAAGAACAAGAAGCTGATCGACGAGCTGACGGTGGCCGAAGCCAAGGCGCTGATCAAGGACGGCACGGTGTCGGGCGGCATGATCCCGAAGGTCGAGACCTGCATCGAGGCGATCGAGCGCGGCGTCGAAGGCGTCGTCATTCTCAACGGCAAGACGCCGCATTCGGTGCTGCTGGAGCTGTTCACCGAGCACGGCGCCGGCACGCTGATCGTTCCTTAATCAGCCGGCTAATCTTCTTCATCAAGCAGCCTTCGGTTGCGGTAGGTCGCGCACACGCGTGAACTGAACTGTGATGCTGGGGCCGAGCCCTGTTTCAACTGTCGCATACCCTGAATCCAGTTGCAGATTCAGTTTTGCCTTCACGGGTAGAACCCATTCGAAGGGCTGCGTAACCCCACCGATCACGCTTGGCACATTAGGTGGCATGCGAACTTTGACATCCACAATGGAGACGCCGTTGCCTTCGGGTGCCATCGCTACCGTACCGTCGTAGAGGGCTCCCGCTTCGTCAAAACCATATGCCAGGCCGTCGACAAGGGTGAGGGTGGCATGGCCTTGACCGGCCGAGCCAACGAAGTGAATTAGATACATTCCATTTCTCATTGCAGCTTTTCCTTTTTTCAGATGCAGGATCTCAGCTTCGCGAACAGCTGGAGGCAGTCTCATGAACAGTCCAACGAACGCCTCGACTGGACCGGGGATGCCTCGCGTTTCTGATAGCCACTGCGAAACGGCCCCCACAGAGACGCCCAGCATCTGAGCAAACTCGCTCTGGCTAAGCCGAAGCTCGTTGATAACGTTTTTTAGGTCCAATCCATTCATTGATCATCTTCCTACTTTCAATGATGAGTGGATTGACACACTCAATGTGAAATTTTAAGGCTCCCATACGCCGTGCGCCGCTGACCGGCACGCTGGTCGAGAAGAGTGACATTCTCGGCCGACCCTCTAGACGGCCTCCGGACGATCATCGACTCCTCCTCGGCGTCCTGCGGCGCGCCCCAGAATTCGGCGAGCGTCGGGCCATCGCTCACGCGGCTGTCGCGGGCGAGAAAACCCCAGACCTCGCGGAACCAGACGCGGCGGCCCATCTTCGTGTACCAGCGCATCGAATGACGTTGCTCGGGATCGGGGTGGAACAGGATGCGCGCCAGCGCCTTCGGCCGCGACTGAACGGCGACTTCGATCAGCTTGACGGCGAAGAACAGCATCCAGGGCTTCAGCCGGGTCATGTGCAACACCTGGTGCTTGTAGTCCCAAAGGCGGACATCCTTCTGGATCACCTTGCGGTCGCGGGCGATGCGGAAGAATGGCGTCCATCTGTGCGGCGTGACGTAGAGCGCCTGGATCTGGTCCGGATCGTAGGCGATGAGCTGGCGGAAGCCGCGCCAGAGATCACTCGGCGTTTCATCCTCGAAGCCGGCCACCCAGGTCGCCATCGACAGGATGCCATGCCGCCTGAGCAGCCGGATCGCTTCGCGATCCGATCTGGTGCTGCCGCCCTTACGGATCAGCGACAGCGTCTCCTCGTCGGTGTTCTCCATGCCGAGCAGCCAGCGGATAACACCGGCCTTTCGGTAGAGATGCAGGATATCGGCGTCGCGCACGATGTCGTCGGCCCGCGTCGAGCCGACGATCAGCACCGGCACGTCCTCGGCGATCATGGCGTCGAGAAAGGCGCGCCAGGCCTTTTTGGAGGAGGTCGGGTTCTCGTCCGCCAGGTTGATCAGTTCGACGCCGTGCTCGCGATGCAGCCAGGCGATCTCCTTGGCAAACTTCACCGGGTCACGATGGCGCCAGCGGGTCCAGAAGCCGCGCTGGCCGCAATAGTTGCAAAGATGCGGACAGCCGCGCGAGAACTGCATGACCACCGCACGCTTGCCGCCCCAGTAGGAGTAGCGGCGATGATCGATCAGCTCCCAGCCGACGCGCCAGGCATCGAGATCGGCTATGGTCATCGCCGCCTGCGTGGCGACCGGGCGGCCGAGATCGTCGCGATAGGCGATGCCGGCGACGCTTGCCGCCGGCTGGCGCATCTCGATGGCTTCGACCAGCGCCGTCGCGGACGCCTCGCCCTCGCCGCGCACGATGAAGTCGAAGGCATCCGTCGCGGCGAGAATGTCGCGCCAATGATAGGTCGGGAAGACGCCGCCATAGATGAGGATGACGCGTGGTGCGCGCGCCTTGACCATTTGCGCGATCCTCAAGGCGGTCGGATGGGCCGAGGTCGAGCCGGAATGGCCGATCAGCACGAAATCCGGGTCGTCATGCAGGACCTCGTCGACCAGCCCCGTAAGTGGCATCGGCCCGAACTCGGCATCGACCAAGCGCACCTGGTGGCCGGAATCGATCAGCGGGCCGCCGATCGCCAGCAGCCCGAGCGGCGGCAAGTGATCGTCGGGCACACGGCTGCCGATGGCGGTGTGCGGCGGGTTGATCAGCACGATGTTCAAGGTCGGACCTCCATGTTGGTCCGCTCTTGCTAATCGCCGATGTCGAAGCAGCCTTGGCCCGGTTCAGCAGTTTCCCCGCAGCTTTTCGGTAGAAGTTCTGTCTTGAAGCGACTTCGGACGGAAACGCCTCACACTTTTCCTGGAACCGCTTCAGCGCCGCAGATGGTTGAGCGGCACGTGGCCCGGGCCCTTGATGTTTTGCAGCACCAGTTGCGTATGCACGTCGCGCACGCCGGGCAGCCGCATCAGCCGGTGCATGACGAAAGCGTTCAGGTCATCGACCGACGGCACCATGACATGCAGCAGGAAATCGTGGTCGCCGGTCATCGTCCAGCAGGATGAGACCTCGTCCATGCGCTGCACGGCGGCGATGAAGCTTTCGGGAGAGCCGTCGCTGTGGCTGACCAGCCGCACCTGGATGAACACCTCGACCGTCAGACCAAGGGCGCGGCGGCTGAGCACGGCGGCGAAGCCCTTGATGATGCCGGCTTCCCGCAACGCCTCGAACCGGCGCGCGCAAGGGGTGGTCGACAAGCCGATCTCCTGCGCCAGCTCCGAGACGGGCTTGCGTCCGTCGCGCTGCAGGATATCGAGCATCTTGATCTCGAAGTCGTCTAGCTGAGGCATATCTTCTCTATCCTTCGTTGATCTGAGTGCTTTTACCTCCAAATCAGCCCTCGATCTACAAACAAGGCGGATTTACCTCAGCGATCGCTCCTAAACTCCCTCCCGCGATCCACGGATCACGATCTCGAGGAGGATATGATGACTATCAGCGTTGCCGATTACGCGGCCGAATGCGCGGCGCAGGGCCTTCGCGGCGACTATTCGGTCTGTCGCTCCGATTTCACGGTGGCGCAGGGCTACGACTATTCCGCCGAAGAGCAGGCGGTGTGGCGCACGCTCTGCGACCGCCAGACGAAACTGACCAGGAAGCTTGCGCATCGTTCCTATCTGGACGGCGTCGCGGCGCTCGGCCTGCTCGACAGAATTCCCGACTTCGACGAGGTGAGCGAGAAACTCGCCAGGCTGACCGGCTGGGAGATCGTCGCGGTGCCGGGCCTTATCCCGGCAGGTCCGTTCTTCGACCATCTCGCCAACCGGCGCTTCCCGGTGACGAACTGGCTGCGGACGAGACAAGAGCTCGACTATATCGTCGAGCCGGACATGTTCCACGACTTCTTCGGCCACGTGCCGATCCTGACCCAGCCGGTTTTCGCCGACTTCATGCAGATGTATGGCGAGAAGGCCGAGGAATTGATCGCGCTCGGCGGCGATGAGATGATCACGAGGCTCTACTGGTACAGCGCCGAGTATGGGCTCATCCAGGAAGCCGGCCAGCCGGTGAAAGCCTTCGGCGCCGGGCTGATGTCGTCCTTCACCGAATTGCAGTTCGCGGTGGAAAGCAAGGATGCGCACCATGTGCCGTTCGACCTCGAGACGGTGATGCGCACCGGCTACGAGATCGACAAGTTCCAGCGCGCCTATTTCGTGCTGCCGTCCTTCGACGTGCTGCGCGACGCTTTCGGCAGCGCCGACCTCGCCGGTATCGTGGCTCGGTTCAAGGGCCGGCCGGCGCTCGACCCGGCGACGGTCTGAGGTCGGTTTTCGCCCAACCGACATCGGAGCGGCTCAGTTGCCTGCCAGGCAGCTGAGCCGCTTGAGCGTTCCAGGCAAGCAGCGCGCCTCTTTTGCGATTGCGGCCGTACCGCCGCGCATCCTTGGCTTCAGACGGCGATCACCTTGCCGAGATGCTCGCCCAGCCGGCAGGCAAGCGCGGTGATGGTCGTGGTCGGGTTGCATTGGCCCGACGTGCAGAACACCGAGGAGCCGCCGACATAGAGATTGTCCATGCCATGCACCTTGCAATTGGCGTCGACGACGCTCTTGAGGACATCAGTCCCCATGCGGGTGCCGCCCATATGGTGATGGCCGGCCGTTTCCTCGTTGGTCGGATAATCGCCGCCATTGCTGATCCAGTCGTCGATGCGCACGCGACCGAGATTCTTCTGCGCCATCGTCGTCCCGAACAGCCTCAGTCCTTCGAGCAGGGTGCGGCGCTCGAGCGGCGACTTCTTCCAGTGCAGTTCGATGCGCGGCACGCCGGCGTGGTCGACGTCACTCTTCGACAGCTCGATCTGGTTCGAGGCGAGAGGCGCCTGTTCCCAGGCGACGTAGAGCTGGGCGGCGCAACGCAGCCGCTGGTCTAGCTTCGAGGACATCCACTCCGCCATGCTCGGAGCGGTGCAGGCGAGGTCGGCGATGAGTTTCTTGACGTTGGGATAGGGCGACTCGATCAGGCGGATGCCGAAATTCATGATCTGCAGCCGCTCCATCGCGGCAAGCGTCGGCGAGAAGAAAGCCTCGTTGGAGTCATCGACCTCGAACTCGCTGTAATTGGCGAGGATGGCGTTGCCCCCTTCGAAGGTCGGATGCTCCATCCAGTAGCGGCCGAGCGCGGCCGCGTTCGGCACCACGCCGCCATTCGAACGCTCATTCGACCACAACAGCAGCCGCGAGTTTTCGAGCCCACCGGTGCAGGTGACGAAATAGTCGGCGCTGAAGGCGCCCGCGTCTTGTCCGTTCGACCAGAGCCTCGCGCCGGTGACGCGCTTGCCGTCGCCGGTAAGCTCGGTCGCGTAGGTGTTGAGCACGACGGCGATGTTCCCGCTCTTGTCGAGTTCGTCGGCGAATTTCTCGCCGAAGCGCACCGCGGGGCTCTTGATCAATTGCACCCAGCGGATGTCGTCCGAAACCGGCACATCAGGGCGGAAGTCGGGAAGCTCGAGGATGTCGTGCACCTCCGGCAGATAGGGCTCGATGTCGGCGCGGCTGATCGGCCAGCCGGTATCGGGCGCCCAGGCCTTGGGTTGGAAGTCGTGCGTGTCTAACACGCGGCACCAGCCGGCCCAGTGGTTGGACGAGCCCCCCATGAAGCGCAGCCTGGTGATGTCGAGATCGAAATAGAAATCGCCGACCGTCTTGCCACGGTAGAAATCCTGCGACTGGTCGCTGAATTCGCGCGAACCCGCTTCCAGGACGACGACCGGAATGCCCGCGGCGCCGAGCTTCCTGGCGATCGTGGTGCCGGCCGGACCGGAGCCGAGTACGCAGGCCTTGGGCCTGAAGCCGGCCTGCTTGTAGGCCTCGTAGCTGTCAAAGATCATGCGAGATCGCTCCGCCGCAGGATCCAGCCGTTGATCTCGACGATTTCATCTGGATCGACCATGGCCGGCCGGTTGCCGAACAGCTTCAGCGCCGGCAGTGCGACCAGCGCCTGCACGATGGCGCGGCGCGACATTTTTCTTATGAACCTGCTCATGACACGTCTCTCGATGGGGCCTCGATCCACGCATGCCGTTCCTGAACGACACACGTGCCGCCGAAGACGCCAGTTCCGTGCCAAACTTGGGTGAAGACGGCGTTTCGCGGGCAAGTTCAGCGCGGTTGATTGCGGATATGGTTAGGGCTCTCCTGACGCCCGCGGCGAAACTTCATGCCGCTTCCGAGAACTCGCGATCGAGGATCGAAAGATTGCGGCCCCGGCTCTTCGCTTCGTAGAGCCTGCGATCGGCAGCGCGCATCAGATCGGAAACGGTTGCGCTCTCGCCGCAGCTGATGCCTCCGATCGACACGGTGAGCGGCACAGTGCGCTCGTCGACGGGGCGGAAGCGGAGCAGCTCGACCTCGCGGCGGATGCGTTCGGCGACATGCTTGGCCTCCGCTTCGCTGGCGCCGACCAGGAACGCGCCGAATTCCTCGCCGCCGATGCGGCCGAGCACGTCGCCCCTGCGAACGCCGCGCTCGATGGCGCCGGCGATCAGAAGCAGCGCTTCGTCGCCGGCCAGATGACCATAATTGTCATTGATCCTCTTGAAGTGATCGGCGTCGATAATGAGCAGCGCGCCGCGATCGCTCTTGCGCCGTGAACCGTCGAGCGCGGCAAAGAAGGTTTCTCGGTTGAGCATGCCGGTCATATCGTCGCGGCTTGCCTTCTCCGAGAGGCGCCGGTGCGCCGCGGCGAGCTGCGCGTGCGCGCGGGCAAGCTCGCGATGCGCATTCTGCAGCCGGTCGCTCCGCCAGAAGCTGCCGGCGCTGGCGGCCCAGGCGAGCACGAGCGGGCACACCGTCGATGCCAGCCAGACGGCACGGCTCATTGGGAAGCCAATCGCCGGAACCACAATCAGCGTCAACAACAGCGAGACAGCGACCGAAGCAAACGCCACGGCGGCTGCCCTCAGAAATATCCGACTCATCACTTGCTCCCAACGGAGAACCTCTGTGCCAGCAAGCGTTAAAGGCGACCTTTCCAAGACATTTAAAATTTGAGGCGAGGCGCCATTTTCACAATTCGAGACGCGTCTAAGTTGTGGATAAACTGAGCGGCGGCATGCCATAAGGAACCCATGACAACGACACCCGACCCCGCCCGTTTTGCCCATGTCACCGACTGGGTGTTCGACCTCGACAACACGCTATATCCGCATCACTCGAACCTGTTCGCGCAGATCGACGTGAAGATGACCGCCTATGTCGGCGAACTGCTGACGCTCTCGCGCGATGATGCGCGCAAGCTGCAGAAAGAGCTCTACCTGGAATACGGCACGACGCTGAACGGGCTGATGAAGCGGCACGGCATCAACCCCGACGACTTTCTCGAGAAGGTGCACGACATCGACTATTCGCGGCTGGTTCCGGATCCGGTGCTGGGCGCGGCGATCCGCCAGCTTCCGGGGCGCAAGTTCATCTTCACCAACGGTGACCGCAGGCATGCCGAGCGCACCGCGCGCCAGCTTGGTATACTGGAACATTTCGACGACATCTTCGACATCGTGGCGGCGGGGCTCAATCCCAAACCGGAACGCCAGACTTATGAGCGCTTCGCCGAACTGCATTCGGTGACCGGACCCAATGCGGTGATGTTCGAGGATCTGGCCCGCAACCTGGCAGTGCCGAAAACGCTCGGCATGACGACCGTGCTGGTGGTGCCGCGCAATTTCGAGCCCACCTTCTCGGAAATTTGGGAACGCGACCCGGCGAATGACGACGACGTCGATTTCGTCACCGACAACCTTTCGGGCTTCCTGACCGCGATCGTCGACGTCGTCGCCTGAACTCTGTTTGCATTGGCAGGCGGCATGCCCTGGAGATTGGCAGGCGCGCGGTCTGTCGTCCGACGGGCTTACAGATTGTAGAAGCGGCGGATGATGTCCCAGGCTTCGTCGGCCGTGTCGACGAAGTCGATGATGTCCTGGTCGCCGGGCGAGATCGTGCCCTGCTCGGCGAGGAAGTCGAGGTCGATCACCCTTCGCCAGAACGCCTTGCCGAACAGGATGACCGGCACGCGCTCCATGCGTCCGGTCTGGATCAGGGTCAGCGTCTCGAAGAACTCGTCCATCGTGCCGAAACCGCCGGGAAACACGGCGACCGCCCTGGCGCGCATGACGAAATGCATCTTGCGGATGGCGAAGTAGTGGAAGTTGAAGCAGAGCTCCGGCGTGACATAGGCGTTGGGCGCCTGCTCATGCGGCAAAACGATGTTCAAGCCGATCGACGGCGCGCCGACATCGTCGGCGCCGCGGTTGCCCGCCTCCATGACGCCAGGCCCGCCGCCGGTGACGACGACGTATTCCCGATAATAGGAAGCAGCCGATTGCTGCGAGCACAGACGGGCGAACTTTCGCGCTTCCTCGTAATATTTGCTGTTCGCCTCGAGGTTTTTCTTCTGCGTCTCGTTCTTCGCCGCCCAGGCCTCACCGCCGGGTTCCGGCAGCCGGGCGCCGCCGAACAGGATCACGGTCGAGCGGATGCCGCGCTCGGCCAGGATCATCTCCGGTTTCAAGAGTTCGAGCTGCAGCCGCACGGCGCGCAATTCGCGCCGCGTCATGAAGTCGGGATCGTTCCATGCCAGCCGGTAGGTTTCGGCACGCGTCTGCGGCGTATCCGGCACGCTTTTCGCGCGCTCCAGGTCCTCGTCCGAATGCGGCAGCGGCGTCCACCCTGCCTTTTCCATGGGAGTCATCGAGTCCACCCGTCCAATTCCCTTACTTGCGCCGTCCCGTGACGCTGGCGCGATTGACCCCCGTTGAGCCTTAACATAGGGTCCGCGCGACTTTTAGACAGGTTAAGGCTGAGCCCCTTAACAGCTTGGTAATGGAGCGAAATCATGTCGAAGCCCGATCTGGCGAGCCTCGAAAAGACCATCGAAAAGGCCTTCGAGGAGCGCGACACGATTTCGCCCGCGACGCGCGGCGAGGCGCGAGACGCCATCCAGTCCGCGCTCGACCTCCTCGATCGGGGCCTGGCCCGCGTCGCCGAGCGGCAGGACGACGGCAAGTGGCAAGTGAACCAATGGCTGAAGAAGGCGGTGCTGCTCTCCTTCAGGCTGAATCCGATGGAGATCATCAAGGGCGGCCCCGGACAGGCCGTGTGGTGGGACAAGGTGCCGTCGAAGTTCGACGGCTGGAGCGCGGTCGACTTCGAGAAGGCCGGATTTCGCGCCGTGCCGTCCTCGATCGTGCGCCGCTCGGCCTATGTGGCGCCGGGCGCCGTGCTGATGCCGTCCTTCGTCAATGTCGGGGCCTATGTCGATTCGGGCACCATGGTCGACACCTGGGCCTCGGTCGGCTCCTGCGCCCAGATCGGAAAGAACGTGCATCTTTCCGGCGGCGTCGGCATCGGCGGCGTGCTGGAGCCGATGCAGGCCGGCCCGACCATCATCGAGGACAATTGCTTCATCGGCGCGCGCTCGGAAGTGGTCGAAGGCTGCATCGTGCGCGAAGGCTCCGTTCTCGGCATGGGCGTGTTCATCGGCCAGTCGACCAAGATCATCGACCGCGCCAGCGGCGAGGTATTCTACGGCGAGGTGCCGGCGAACTCGGTGGTCGTCGCCGGATCGCTGCCGGGCAAGCCGCTGCCCAATGGCGAGCCGGGTCCGAGCCTCTACTGCGCCGTCATCGTCAAGCGCGTCGACGCCAAGACCCGTTCCAAGACCTCGATCAACGAATTGCTGCGCGATTGATCCTGCCTAAAGCGCGTCACGATCTTTCAGATTCGCCCCCTGCGCTTTAGGTTTTGATCTTGCGCATGTCTTTGTCCCGAAACCGGTTCCCACTTTCGGGCGACATGCTTTGACGGAGCGGACGCGGTTGTCTGAAAGATCACAATTCCTCTGGCTGTTCTTCAGCCTTTCGGGGCGGCTGAGCCCGGCCGCCTATGCGCTGGCCGGGATCCTGCTGGTGCTTGTCCAGTTCTTTCCGTTCTACCAGTTCGCGCGGGTGGAATTGAACACGACCGCCAGCCAGAACTGGGCCATGATCTGCTGGGGTGTGCTGCTGATCTCGGCCTGGGCCACGTTCGCCGTGACGGCAAAGCGCTTCCATGATTTCGGCAAGCCGACCTATTTTGCGCTGATCTCGCTCGTCATCGGGCCTATCCTGCTCATCATCCTCGCCTGTTTCCGCAGCGATCCCGGACCGAACCGCTACGGCAGGCGCACCAACGCGCCGGGCGATTCCTGAGGCCGCCATGCGCTACCGGGCGCTCGATCCGCAACTGATCATCGAGACGGCCGAAAGGCTGCAGGAGCGGATCGGCGAGCGTTTCCCGGAAGCCGGCCTGCGCGGCGTCGCCGCCGAACTGGTGTCGCTGTCGCGCGACCTCGCCAAGGCGGCCAAGGAACTGGAGGCGCCGATCTGGTGGCTGCGCGGCGTCATCATCGCGGCCTTCATCGCCGGCGTGGCGGTTTTCCTGTTCGTCGGGACGATCCTGCCGCTCGACCGCATCTCGGGCGCCGACGATGCCGTGCAGTCGATGCAAGGCATCGAGGCGACAATCAATACGGTTATCCTGGCCGTGCTCGGCTTGCTCGCGCTGGTCCGCACCGAGGAGCGCATCAAGCGCAAGAAGGTTTTCCGGCAGCTGCACGGGCTGCGTTCGCTGATCCATGTCATCGACATGCACCAGCTTACCAAGGACCCGGCGGCGCTGTCGGCCGATTTCAGGCCGACCGCGCACTCGCCCGCCCGCATCACCAACGCCGCCGACCTTGCGCGCTATCTCGACTATTGCTCGGAGATGCTCTCGATCGCTGGCAAGATCGCGGCGCTGTTCGCGCAGTCAGTCAATGACGATGTCGTCGTCGACGGGGTCAACGACATCGAGAATCTCAGCTCAAACCTGTCGCGCAAAATCTGGCAGAAGATCACCCTGATCGAGGACCGCCGCTAGAGCGGTTCATCGTTTCGGGGAAACCACGAACCGTTCTATCTCTATCTTTAGACGCAAATCCAGACGGAAAACCGCGTCACACTTTTCCTGGAATTGCTCTGACCTCATCTGCGGTCAGCCCGGGCGGACCGCGCTTTTCCGCTTCCGCCTGACGCACCAGCGCGGTGACATATTCGTTGACCGGCGCCGGGGTTCCGGTTTGCCTGGCCAGGCGAATGACCGCGCCCTGCAATTCGTCGATCTCGGTCGCACGACCGCGTTTGAGATCATCCCACATCGACGAGCGCGCTTCGGGGTCGATCGCCAGCATGCGGCGCGCCAGAAGCCCGAACAGCCAATCGGGGAGCCGGAGCACTGTCGGCAGCAGCGACGGCGGCAGGCCGGTGATGCGCGCCGGCGCCATGCCCGCCGCCTTCATCGCGGCGAGCGCCTCGCCGATCTGGGCGGCCAGGATCACGCGCCAGCTGCGGTCGGCCAGTTGCCTCGCCAGCGGAAGGTCGGAGAGCGCCACCAGGGCATTGTTGAGATTCATCAGCAACTTGCCCCACTGCACCGCCTTCATGTCGCCGCGCGCCTGGACCGCGAGCCCATCGACATCGAGCAGGCCGGCAAGGCCGACGCCGTCATCGATCATCACCTCGCCCTGGCTTGCGCGGTGGACGCGGAACGGCCTTTCATCGTCCGGCGACTGGACGACGTTGAACATCACCATGCCGGCCAGCACCCGCCGGCCGGGAAGTCCGGCGCGCAACCTGTCCGCATTGTCGACGCCGTTCTGCAGGCTTATCACCACGGCATCCGGGCGCCCGTGGGCGGCGATCAGCTTCGCCATATCAACGGTTGAGCCGCTCTTCACGGCGACCAGGACGACGTCAGCGTCGCGCAGTGCCGCAGCCGGATCGTCGGTGGCCGAAATCGCTTGCGCCTCCAGCCGGCGGTCGCGGCCGTCGAGATCGCTGACACGAAGTCCGCTTTGGCGCAGGGCCTCGACGAGGCGGCCACGGCCGAGGAAAACAACCTTGCGTCCGGCAAGCGCCAGGCAACCGCCGACATAGCAGCCGATGCTGCCCGCGCCGGCTATCGCGATCGTCCTTGCTTCGCTGGCCATGCATTCGCCCTTGTCTTGGCCCGCAACTTGCCATGATGCATGTCGTTTTCCCAGCACAGCGCGCACTTCCGGGCGACATGCCTTTATACGCCATGAAAACCATATTGTCGGCGCCATGACCGGCGATCATCTGCCACCGTGACACGACAAACGCTTTCGACTATCGCTTTGCCCATGACATTGCCGATCGACCCCGCCCAGAATCTCGCCGCCCTGATCCGCTGTCCTTCCGTCACGCCCGCCGAAGGCGGCGCGCTTGCCGCGCTGGAAGAGATGCTGAAGCCGCTCGGCTTCGCGGTGGAACGTCCGGTGTTCTCGGAAGACGGCACGCCGGACATCGAGAACCTCTATGCGCGGCGCTCGGGCAACGGACCGCATCTCATGTTTGCCGGCCACACCGACGTGGTGCCGGTGGGCGACGAGGCGGCCTGGACGCACCCGCCCTTCGCCGCCGAAATCGCCAATGGCGAAATGTACGGCCGGGGCGCCGTCGACATGAAGGGCGGCATCGCCTGTTTCATCGCCGCGGTGGCGCGCCATGTGGAGAAAAATGGCGGGCCGAAAGGCTCGGTCTCGCTGCTCATCACCGGCGACGAGGAAGGACCGGCGATCAACGGCACCACCAAGCTGCTCGACTGGGCGGCGGCCAAGGGCGAGAAGTGGGATGCCTCGATCGTCGGCGAGCCGACTAATCCAGATGCGCTGGGCGACATGATCAAGATCGGCCGGCGCGGCTCGCTGTCGGGCAGCGTGACGGTGAACGGGCGGCAGGGTCATGCCGCCTATCCGCAGCTTGCCGACAATCCGGTGCGCGGGCTGATCAGCCTGGTCGACGCGCTGCTTCATCCGGTGTTCGACAAGGGCACGAAGGATTTCCAGCCGACGAATCTCGAAGTGACCTCGATCGATGTCGGCAACCCTGCAACGAACGTCATCCCGGCCAGGGCGACCGCCATTTTCAACATCCGCTTCAACGACACATGGACGGCGGAAACGATCCAGGCCGAGATCCACAACCGGCTGGACCAGGCAGCGGGGCGCAGGAAATATCGGCCGGGCAAGAAGACGCCGGTCGACTACGAGCTCGTCTGGCGCGACCGGCCGAGCCATGTCTTCCTGACCCGCGACGACAAGCTGATCGATACGCTGAGCAGTTCGGTGGCCGCCGTGGTCGGCAGGACGCCGGCGCTCTCTACCTCCGGCGGCACGTCGGACGCGCGCTTCATCAAGGATTACTGCCCCGTGGTCGAGTTCGGGCTGGTCGGCAAGACCATGCATATGGTGGACGAGCGCGTCGCGCTCGCCGACCTCGAAACGCTGACACAAATCTACGAACGCTTCATCGAGGACTGGTTCGGACAGGGCCTTTCGTGACCATGCTTTCGGCGGACGAAACCTATGCTTCGCTGGCCGGCGCCTGGCGGCTGATGTTCGGCAAGGCCGACGGCCTGCGCCTGCTCGACCTCTCGGCGGACGGCTTCTGGAATTCCTTCTTCGCCGTTGTCGTGGCGGCGCCGGCGCTGATCGTCGGCTGGGTCGGGATCGCCAATGAGATCGGCGATCCCGAAGCCTTCGCCGGGCGCCTCGGCATGCTGATCCGGCTGGCGACGGTCGATATCGGCGCCTGGGTGCTGCCGCTTGTGGCGCTGGCGCTGGTCGCGCCGCGCGCCGGCATCGGCGGCCGCTTCGTCCACTATGTCGTTGCCTCGAACTGGGCGTCGGCGATCATCGCCTGGCTGATGCTGCCCTCGGCGCTGCTCAGGCTCTTCCTGCCCTCCACCAGCGAGATCAGCAGCGTTGTCTCGCTGTTTCTGTTCGCGCTGTCGGCGCTGCTGACATGGCGCATGACCAACGCGTCGATCGGCAAGGGCGCCGCCGTGGGCACCGCCGTCTTTGTCGGCATGTTCATTGCCTCGCTGCTCGTCCTGTTCGGCCTGCAGGCGCTGCTCGGCATCGACATACCCGCCGACGCCGGAGCTTAGGGCGCGATCCCGAAAAGCGGGAACCGATTTTCGGACAAGGATCATGCTCGGACAAAGAGTTGGATCGTGATGGCGATCCCACGAAACGCCATCATCATGGTTTGGAGCCGGACGATTTCGGGCCGAATCGACCTGAGACCACTCCGTCTCCAAATAAGAGAAATAGAGCACGATGCCGCCCGCAAGCCGCCTTGCGCTTTCGGCATTGCGCTCCAAGGCAATTCAGAAACAGCGCGGGACGGCTATTCGCCTGGAATCGCGTGAAACGGCAAATACGCACAAGAGCCTAAACCGGCTGGCGGCCGAAGTCTTGGAGGACACGGTCGACGGCGCCCATGTTTGGCAGCTCGACGCCGACGACCCCCCCGGGTCGCCTGGTTCATCGGCAGAACCGCACGCGCACGCTCAAATTCGATCATCCCGGTCTCGACACGGCGGCGACGCGCGATAGAGCCCGGCTGCTCATCCAGAACGGCATCGGCAGGCGCCGGCTTATCCGGGCCGGCGGTTCGCGATCAGGTCCGGCTCTCTTGCGGATAGTCGACGCCGACGAGAAAGAGGCCATCCGGCGGCGCCACCTGGCCGCAGGCGGCGCGGTCGCGCGCCTCGAGCGCCGCCCTGAGATCGGCCGCGCCCCAGGAGCCATCGCCGACGCGCCTCAGTGAGCCCACCATCGAACGCACCTGGTTGTGCAGGAAAGAGCGCGCCGAGGTGCGGACCTCGATGAAATCGCCATTGCGGCCGACGTCGAGACGCGCAAGCGTGCGCACCGGGCTTTCGGCCTGGCACTGGGTGGAGCGGAAGGTGGTGAAATCATGCCGGCCGAGCAGCACCTTGGCCGCCTCGTGCATGGCCTCCGCGTCGAGGCGCTTGGGCACCCACCAGACCTTGCCTTTTTCCAACGCCGCCGGGGCCCGGCGGTTGAGGATGCGGTAGAGATAGTGGCGGCCGGTGGCCGAAAAGCGCGCGTCAAAATCGTCGTCGGCAACAGCCGCCATCAGGATGGCGATGCGCGCGCCGGCCGCCTGCAGATGGGCGTTCACGGCATCGCGCACCTTGTCGCCCGGCCACGCTTTGGCGAGATCGACATGCGCCACCTGGGCGGTGGCGTGCACGCCGGCATCGGTGCGGCCGGCGGCACGTATTCTCACCTCTTCGCCGCAGAACTTCCCGATCGCCTGCTCGATCGCCTGCTGCACCGAGGGCTGGTCGGCCTGATGCTGCCAGCCGGCGAATTGGCTGCCGTCATACTCGATATCGAGCCGAAAACGCGGCATGCTCTGCGTTCTTTCGCGCTCGCCTCAAGCGGCGAGCGCCGTGAAGGCGGAAGCGTAGACCAGCCTGCCGGTTTCGGGCGCGTCGCTCCAGGCCAGCGCCTGCAGCGCCTCGCCCTGGTACTCGCTCTCGAACTTCGCCGCTCGGGCGTGGCTGTAGCCGAAGCGGCCGTAATAGGCCGGATCGCCCAGCACCACGGCAAGCTGCTCGCCCAATTCCTTGAGGCGGATATGCGCCTCGCGGATCAGCGCGCCGCCGATGCCGGTGCCGTGGAAGGAGGGTTCCACCGCCAGCGGCGCCAGCGCGACAGCCGCGAAGCGCCTGCCGCCATTTTGCACGTAAAGCCTGGAAAACAGGATGTGGCCGACAACCTGGCCGTCTTCCTCGGCAACCAATTCGACGACGGCATCGCCGCCTGTGACCAGAGCATCGACCAGGCCGGCTTCCGCCTGCTGGCCAAAGGCATGCTCCTCAACGAGGCGGATCGCCTCGCGATCCCGCGGCGTCGCCGTGCGTATCGACATCATGCTCATGTCAGTTTCGTTCCTTTTTCGATCTTGGCCCCGCGCAAAAACTCCTGCGCGGCGGCGGGCCTTCCGCCCGCCCGTTGAACTTCGACCAACCGGACCGCGCCCGACCCGCAGGCGACCGTCAGGCGGTCATCGAGAATTCCTCCCGACTCGCCGACGCCATCCGAGAGCGTCGAGCGAAGCAGTTTCAGCCGCTCCATGCGGCCGCCAATTTCGACCTCGCACCACGCGCCCGGAAAGGGCGAGAGGCCGCGAATGTGATTGTGGACTTCGCCAGAAGGCCGCGTCCAGTCTACGCGTGTCTCCGATTTATCGATCTTTCGGGCGTAGGTCACCCCTTCGGCCGCCTGCGGGGTAAATGTCAGACAATTTATCCCAAGTTGTGCGAGCGCCCGGACCATCAGCGAGGCTCCCTGCACCATCAGGCGATCATGCAATTCGCCGGCCGTCATATCGGGTTCGATGGTGCATTTTTCAACCAAGGCAACCGGTCCGGTATCCAGACCTTCTTCCATGCGCATGATCATCATGCCGGTCTCGCCGTCGCCGGCCATGATGGCGCGCTGGATGGGAGCAGCACCACGCCAGCGTGGCAAAAGCGAGGCATGGCCGTTGAGGCAGCCAAGCGTGGGCGCGTCCAGAATGGCCTTCGGCAGGAGCAGGCCATAGGCGACGACCACGGCGACCTCGGCCCGCAAGGCGGCGAAAGCCACCTGCTCCGCTTCGCCCTTCAGCGATGTGGGGGTGCGCACTTCCAGGCCCAGCCGCTCGGCCTCGCGCTGCACCGGCGAGGACGTCAGTTCCAGGCCGCGCCGTCCGGCGGCGCGCGGCGGCTGCGTGTAGACGGCCGCGATCTCATGGCCAGCCTCGGCGATGGCGCGCAAGGTCGGCACGGAAAAATCCGGCGTGCCCATGAAGATGACGCGAAGCGGCATGAGGTCCTGCGATCCTGTCTTGTCGTGGCTCCAGGGCTCGCGGGGCCTAACGGCCCTTAGCCCACCATTCGGCCGGGCGCCTTGTCCTTGGCGAGCTTCTTGAACTTCTTGACCACCATGTCGCGCTTCAGCTTCGAGATGTGGTCGATGAAGAGCACGCCGTTGAGATGGTCGATCTCATGCTGCAGGCAGGTTGCCATCAGACCCTCGGCCTGCATCTCCTGCAGCTTGGCGTCGCGGTCGAGATATTTTACTCGCACGGAAGCCGGGCGCTCGACCTCGGCATAGTAATCGGGGATCGACAGGCAGCCTTCCTCATAGACGGAGCGCTGGTCGGAGCTTCCCAGGATTTCGGGGTTGATGAAGACATGCGGCGCCGGCGGCTCGCCTTCCTTGGCAAGGTCGATGACCAGCATGCGCAGCGGCTCGCCGATCTGGATCGCCGCCAGACCGATGCCCGGCGCGTCATACATGGTCTCCAGCATGTCGTCGGCGAGCTTGCGCAAGGGCGCGTCGACGCGCTCGACCGGCTTGGACAGCTGGCGCAGGACGGGATCGGGGAGAATGATGAGCGGCTTGATCGACATGGCGTCTCACCTAAGACGTCGGTGGAAAAGCGTCAACCGGTGTGGAATCGGCTCGTTCACGTTTTGATCTGTGCCAGGCGACCGAATCGGTTATGCTGGCCTCATGAACGACATGACCACAATCCTTTCGCAACCGATCGCGCGGCTCGGCGCCTCAACGATCACGCTCGGCCAGGTGCTGGGTTTCGGCGCGTTGCTGCTGGTGGTGCTGTTTGTGGGATTGGCCGTCGCCTTGTTGCGCGCGGGCAGGGCGCGCGCGGTGGCCGCGGCGGAAGCTGCCGACCATGCCCGGGACACCGAGGCGCGCATCGCCGACGTCCTGCGGTCGCAGGCCGAGATGCACGGACGCATGGGAGCGATCGCCGAGGTGTTCGGCACGCGGCAAGCCGAGCTTACCCAGTCGCTGGGACAGCGGCTCGACGCCATGACCGGCCGCCTCGGCCAGACCATGGCCGAACAGACCAAGTCGACGCATGAGAGCCTGGCCAAGCTGCAGGAGCGGCTGGCGGTGATCGACACCGCGCAGGGCAACATCCAGTCGCTCGCCGGCCAGGTGGTGCAATTGCAGGCGATCCTCTCCAACAAGCAGACGCGCGGCGCCTTCGGCCAGTCGCGCATGGAAGCCATCGTCGCCGACGGGCTGCCGCATGGCGCCTATGAATTCCAGGCCAGCCTCTCCAACGGCAGCCGGCCCGACTGCCTGGTGCGGATGCCAAACGGCGCGCCGATGCTCGCCATCGACGCCAAGTTCCCGCTGGAAGCGTGGAACGCCATCCGCGCCGCCGAGGGCGCCGACATGCAGAAGGTGGCGGCGCAGTCCTTCCGGCGCGACATCGAGGTGCATATACGCGATATCGCCGAAAAGTACCTGATCCAGGGCGAGACCCAGGACACCGCCTTCATGTTCGTGCCGTCGGAGTCCGTATTCGCCGAGATCCACGAGAATTTCGAGGCGGTGGTGCAGAAGGCGCACCGCGCCCGCGTCGTCATCGTCTCGCCCTCGCTCCTGATGCTGTCCATCCAGGTGATCCAGTCGATCCTCAAAGACGCACGCATGCGCGAGCAGGCGCATCTGATCCAGGGCGAGGTCATCCGGCTGATGGAGGATGTGGGCCGGGTCGACGAGCGCGTGCGCCGGCTGCAGACCCATTTCGGCCAGGCGGCCAAGGACATCGACGACATCCTGGTCTCCACATCGAAGGTCACCAAGCGCGGCCAGAAGATCGAGGCGCTGGAATTCGCGGAGGGCGAGACCGAGGCCATGCGAAGTGCGGCGCCAAAGGCCGAAGGCGGCGCGAGGGTGGCCGATTCAAAGACAGGGCAGTTGAGGCTCCGGGTCGTCGAGGGCGACGAGTAGGTCGTCGCGCCAGCGAGCCGATCCGACGGCGCTACTGCTCTTCCGTCGTCGTCATGCCTTCGAATTCCGGAAGCCAGTGCAGGGCCGACCGGTGCCATTTCTGCTGTCTCGGGACCAAATCCTGACGCTGCCTTGCGGTCCCGACCCTGACGCCATAGACCTTCGGGCCGTCGCCGACCGACGTCGCGTAAAGATGCGAGCCGCAGTCGGCGCAAAAGGCCTGGGCGCGCCTGGCGCCGCTTGCCACGACCTTGATATAGATCTTCGGCGCGCCCCTGGTGATCCTGTAGTCGCTTTCCGGCGCCGGAACCGTCACCCGAAAGGCCGTGCCGGTCAGTTGCTGGCAGTCGGTGCAATGGCAGATCGAGGTCTTTTCCGGATCGACTTCCGCCTCATAAGCGATTGCGCCGCAATGGCATCCGCCGTCGATCTTCATCGGCCTTCCTCCTCAGTAAGCTTGCTGACTTGAACCTATCGCTCCCCCGAGGCCTCGGCGATGGCCTTGCGCCGCTGCTCCCATATGCCAGTTGCCTGCGGCTTGACGAAGAGCCTTGATATCTGAGGCATTTCCCGCTTCAGCCTTGCCTCCAGGCGCTCGACGCAGGCTTCGATCTCAGGCGCGGTGAGATGATCCTCGAATTCGATGCTCAAACCCGCCACGATCTCCTCCGGTCCGATATGGACGCTCAGGATCCCGTTCGCCCGTTGCACGGCGGGATCCTGCTGGACGATCGCCAGCACCTGCTTCTGCACCTCGGGTGAGGCGGGCTCGCCCAGCAGCAGGCCCTTGCTCTCGCGCGCCAGGAAGATGGCGGTGGCGCCGAGGATGATTGCGATGCCGATCGAGCCGACGCCATCGAGTTCGGGGATTTCCAGAAATTCAGCCGATAGGATGCCGGCGAAGGCGACGACGAGCCCGAGCAGCGCGGCGCTGTCTTCGAACAGCACGGTATAGACGCTCGGATCCTTGCTCGACTGCACGGCCTGCAGCCAGCCCTGCTTGCCCTTCTGCTGCCTGAACTCCTTCAGCGCCACCAGCCATGAACTACCCTCGAACAGCAAGGAGAGGCCAAGCACGACGTAGTTGACCTTGGCGTTGACCACCGGTTCAGGCGCCATGATGTGGATGACGCCTTCATAGAAGGAGACGCCGGCGCCAAGCGCGAACACCAGGAGCGCCACGATAAGGCTCCAGAAATAGAGTTCGCGTCCGTGGCCGAGCGGGTGCGTGCGGTCGGGCGGCCGCGCGGCGCGGCGCATGCCATAGAGCAGCAGCCCGCCGTTGCCTGTGTCGACCAGCGAATGCACACCTTCCGACAGCATGGCGGACGAGCCCGTGAAGGCCGCCGCCGCGAATTTTGTCAGCGCGATCGCAAGATTGCCGGCGAGCGCGGCGTAGATCACTTTTTTCGAGCCGGCGTGGCTTGCCATCTGGTTCCTGACCCTGTCCGACACGACCGACCTTAGCGGCCGGCCGGCCGAAGCTCCACAGATATGCACAACGCGCTGACGGTCCGGTCGTTCAATGCGCAGGGTGGCTCGTGACGCGAAACTGCTATTCGACGACTTCGTCGGTCCATACTCTGAAACCGGCGAGCGTGCCCGGTCCAAAGATATGGGTCAGCGGCACATCGGCCGCGTCTCGGCCGGAAGCAATCAGGATGCGGCCGATGCGCGGCGCATTGTTGCGTGGATCAAAAGCATGCCAGCGGCCGCCGAGATAGACTTCCATCCAAGCGGCGAAATCCATCGGAGCCCAGGGCTTTGGCAGGCCGATGTCGCTGATATAGCCGGTGCAGTAACGGGTCGGGATGTTAAGCGCGCGGCAAAAGGCGACGGCGAGATGGGCAAAATCGCGGCACACGCCGTTCCGCTCGTGGTAGGCTTCCGCCGCGGTGCGCGTAGGCCGCGCATTGCCGTAGTCAAAGACGATATGGTTGTGAACGAAGTCGCAGACCGCCTGGACGCGCGGAACGCCGAGGTCGGTGTGACCAAACAACCGCCAGGCGTCGTTTGCCAGCACATCGCTCTCGCAATAGCGGCTGGGCAGCAGAAACAAGAGTGTGTCCGACGGCAGGTCGCGCACCTCGTGTTGCCAGGCCGACAGGTCACCCGTTTCGAAGGTGCCGGGATCGCGGATGACGGCATCGGTGCCAAAGGTAAAGCGTCCAGGAGGGGCGACAAGCCGATTGCACCAGTTGCCGAAGCTGTCGCGGTAGCTCTGGATCGGTACTGGCGCAGTGGAGGTCAGGAAATCCGGCCGCTCAAGATCAGAGGCGCGGGAGTAGTGGACGTTGAGCATGGCGATCAGCGGCGCCTCCTGCGGAAAGTCGAAGCTCATCTCGCAGCCGATGTGAATTCGCATTTTCTCCCTGTCCTGCTGCTTGGTCAGCTCCCGGCGAAGGCTGGGCGGATGCTGCAGCGCGAAGAAGACCATCGCACGGACCGCTACAGTTTACGAGCAAATTAGAAACCGGTTGAAAGCGCCCCGCTGTTGGCGGCCACAGGCGCTACCCTCTTGCGGTCGGGCATTTCTCTTGTTTCACTTGCACGCCCACAATCGGAGGAGCGAATCATGGCTAAAGGTGCGATGAAGGCGGGCAAGGAAGCCCGGAAGCCGAAGAAGGACGCCAAGAAGCCCGCCGCGGCCCCGGCTCCGAAGGCGCCGCCGGTCAAGGCGATGCGCATCAAGGAAAAGTAAGCGGCCCCATTCGGTCGGTCCGGCTCAATGCAGACTTTCGAACCGGCGGCATGACAATGCTGCCGGTGCTTTGTTGATCGGCAACCCGGCCGCCCCAAGTCAAGACGGCGAGGACGACCTCGCTTCCCCGACAACCAGGCCGGGACGACCCGCCACCAAGCATCACGAGCGATGCAGGAATGATGGAGTGTTTTCGATGTCCTGGATCGTTCTTTTCTTCGCCGGCCTGTTCGAGATCGGCTGGGCGATCGGCCTCAAATATACCGACGGTTTCTCCAAGCCGCTGCCAACTCTACTGACCATTGCCTCGATGATCGTCAGCCTCGGCCTGCTTGGCCTGGCGCTGAAGACGCTGCCCGTTGGCACGGCCTATGCGGTATGGACCGGCATCGGCACCGTCGGCACGGCGCTGCTCGGCATCTGGCTGCTCGGCGAACCGGCGACGGTGATCCGGATTGCGTGTATCAGCCTGATCGTCTGCGGCATCGTCGGCCTGAAGCTCGTCGCTTAAGGTCGCCAGCCGAGTGCACAAACGCGTTCAGGGCCGCTTTAGGCGACCCCGAATCATTTCCAGAAACCCGAACTTAGCGCGCGGAGAAGCCCGGAGGCGCGCGGCCGACGCGTGCCTTACGGGCGGCATAGCGTGCGTCACGCTTTGCCTTGCGCGCGGCCTCGTCGGCGAGCTCGAACGCGATGCGCTCGGCTTCCTCGGCCTCGCGGCGCCTGGCTTCCTCGGCCGCTGCTGCTTCCGCCGCAAGACGCGCCGCTTCAGCAATTGCTTCGCGTTCGGCTTTCTCCGCCGCCTCGCGAGCCAGCTTCTCCTGCTTCAGCCTGGCCTTCTCCGCTTCGCGGATCGCGCGAGCCTCGAGGATCGCCTTGCGTTCGGCCTGGCGGGCCAGCACGGCCGGGTCATCCGCCGCCGGCTTTGCCTTGAATCGCTCGAGCAGCGCCTTCTTTGCCTCGTTCGCGGCATTGCGCCGCTCGAAAATGTCTTTTTCCCTGTAGATAGCCAAGTGTACTTCCCTGCAGTCTATTCGCGACGCTTACATACGCGTGAAAGCGGCGAGTTCAAGCGCCAAAACGGTATGCCAGCCATGAAAAAAGCGGGCTTGTTGCCGCAGGGATACGGCTGGCGGAGCGCGATGCACTGTTCACAGATCGCGCCTCTGGCGGGCGGAGGGACAGACCGCTACCTCTAGCGCCAACACCTAACATCCACACGAGCACCTTCAGGATACACGCAGATGGAACTCGGTCTCTACACTTTCGCCGACGTCAGCCCGGAGCCGGGTCCCGGCGCCATCGGCCCGCATGAGCGGCTGCGCAATCTCATGGAGGAAATCGAGCTGGCCGATCAGGTCGGGCTCGACGTGTTCGGCCTCGGCGAGCATCACCGTCCCGATTATGCCGCCTCGGCGCCGGTCGTGGCGCTGGCCGCCGCGGCCGAGCGCACGAAGCGCATCCGCCTTACCAGTGCTGTCACCGTGCTCTCCTCCGACGACCCGGTGCGCGTCTTCCAGCAATTCGCGACGCTCGACCTTCTGTCCAACGGCCGCGCCGAGATCATGGCCGGGCGCGGGTCCTTCATCGAATCCTTCCCGCTGTTCGGCTACGATCTTGAGGATTATGACGAGCTCTTTGCCGAGAAGCTCGACCTGCTCTTAGCCATCCGCGACCAGGTGAAAGTGACATGGCAAGGCAAGCTGCGTGCGCCGATCAACGGCCGCGGCGTCTATCCCCGCCCGTTCCAGGAAAAACTGCCGATCTGGATCGCGATTGGCGGCACGCCGCAATCCGCCGCACGCGCCGGCGTGCTCGGCCTGCCGCTGGCGCTTGCCATCATCGGCGGCGAGCCGGCGCGCTTCGCGCCTCTGTTCGACATCTATCGCGAGGCGGCGCGGCGCGCCAACACCGATCCGGCCTCACTCGCAACCAGCATCAACGTGCACGGCTTCATCGCCGAGACGACCGAACAAGCCGCGGACGATTTCTACGGACCGCAGGCCGAGGTAATGAATCGCATCGGCCGCGAGCGCGGCTGGGGCCCGACCTCGCGCGCCCATTTCGATCAGTCGCGCGGCCCGAACGGCGCGCTCTTCGTCGGCAATCCTGAAGCCGTGGCGGAAAAGATCGTCGCCCAGCACAAGATCTTCAAAAACGACCGCTTCCTGCTGCAAATGGCGATCGGCACCATGCCGCACGCCAGGATCATGAAGGCGATCGAGCTCTACGGCACGAAGGTGGCGCCGATCGTGCGCAAGGAGACGGCGAAGGCGGCAGCGCCGGTCGCCTGAGCGGCGGCCGCTTTTCAACGGCCGCCGGCTAACGGAACCTAGGCGCGGCAAGCACGTTTCCCGACGATTGCACCGGTTGCGGTGCCCGAGGGAACCGATGAAAGCCGAACCGATCGCTTCGGGCGCGAGCGTTGCCGAGAGCGCTGATGCGCCGGCCGACGCACGGGCGGACATGCGCCTGATGCGGTCTCTGTTGATCGGCATCTTCATCCTGATGACGATCGCCGCGCTCTATTTCGCCCGTGCCTTCTTCATGCCGGTGGTGCTTGCGTTCCTGCTCGCGCTTACGCTGACGCCGATCGTGCGCTTCCTGCGCAAACGCGGCGTCCCGGAGGTGGTCTCGGCGACGTTGCTGGTGCTGTTTTCCATCTTCGTTTTCGCGCTTGCCGGCTATCTGCTCAGCGGTCCGGTCATCGATCTCATCAACCAGAGTTATTCGATCGGCCAGCAGCTTACCGAGCGGTTGGCGCCGTTGAAGCGGCCGCTCGAAAGGTTGATGGACCTTGCGCATCAATTGGAGGCCCTGACCGAGACTTCGCAGGAGCCAGGCCTGCAGCGGGTGGCGGTGGCGCCGTCCGGCATCCTGTCCACGGCCGCCGGCAACCTGCTCCAGGCGGGCACCTCTATCACCATCGTCTTCGTGCTGTCGCTGTTCCTGCTCGCATCCGGCACCCTGTTCTACGAGAAGATCGTCCAGTCCTTCACCAGCCTCACCCAGAAGAAGCGGGCCTTGCGCGTCGTCTATGACGTCGAGAGCGAGATCTCGCACTATCTGCTCACGGTCGCCGTCATCAATGCCGGTCTCGGCACAGTCATCGGGCTCGGCCTCTGGGGACTTGGCATGCCGAATCCGCTGGTCTGGGGGGCAACGGCGGCACTGCTCAATTTCCTGCCCTATGTCGGCGCGCTGATGACCGTGCTGCTGGTTGCCGTCATCGCGCTGATCAGCTTCGACACGATCGCCTATGCGCTGCTGGCGCCGGCCTTCGTAATGTTGTGCGACATCGTCGAGGGCCAGTTCGTGACGCCGATGGTCGTGGGCCGGCGCCTCGAGATCAACGCGGTGGCGATCTTCATCGCCATTGCCTTCTGGTCATGGCTGTGGGGCTTCGTCGGCGCGCTGATGGCGGTGCCGCTGCTGGTCGTCATCAAGGTGTTTTGCGACCATTTCGACGGCCTGAGCCCTGTCGGCAATTTTCTCTCGGCGCAGCAGACGGCTCCCGTCGATGAGGAAGTGGTCGAGAACAATCATAACTCCGCGCCCTGAAATCTGGCATAATCTCAAACCTCGACCGTTGTTTGCGGCACCGCCGGCGAGTGCCTATATCGGACCGGTCAAGCCGGACCTGCCCTTAATGAGCGACTTCGATCTCGATGGCTATTTCGCCCGCATCGGCTATGCGGGGCCGACCGGACCTTCGCTGGCTACGCTGCGGGCGCTGCACGCCGCGCATCCGCGGGCGATCCCCTTCGAGAACATCGACGCCCTGATGGGCGTTTCCGTCGGCCTCGACGTCGCCTCGCTGCAGAACAAGATTTTTCGCCAGGGCCGCGGCGGCTATTGCTTCGAGCACAATCTGATCTTCATGCATGCGCTTGACGCGCTTGGCTTCACGGTCAGCGGGCTCGCCGCCCGCGTGCTCTGGGGACAGCCGGAGGATGCCATCACGGCGCGCAGCCACATGCTGCTGCGCGTCGAGCTCGGCGGCCGCGTTTATATCGCCGATGTCGGCTTCGGCGGCCTGACGCTGACGGCGCCGCTTCTGCTGCAACCCGGGGAGCAAGACACACCGCACGAAACCTTCCGCGTCGTCGAGATCGGCGACCATTTGCGCTTGCAGGCCAAGATCGGCGAGGAGTGGCGCACGCTTTACCGCTTCGACATGAGTCAAGCCTACGAGCCCGACTACCGTGTCGCCAGCCATTTCCTGTCGACGCATCCGAGCTCGCATTTTCTTTCGACGCTGGTGGCCGCGCTGGCCCTGCCCGACCGGCGCCACGCGCTGCGCAACAATAGGCTGTCGACGCATCATGCCGGCGGCCGCAGCGAGCAGCGCGAGATCGCGACGGCCGCCGAACTCGCCGACGTGCTGGAGAGCCAGCTCGCCATCGTCATTCCCGACCGCCTCGCCTTCGAGACGAAGCTGAGGGAAAAACGCATCGTGGAGACCTGACCAATGACCGCCCTTTCGGTTCTCGACCTGTCGCCGATCACCCAAGGCAGCAACGCTTCGCAGTCGCTTGCCAATTCGCTCGACCTTGCCCGCCATGCCGAGCGCCTGGGCTATACGCGCTACTGGCTTGCCGAGCACCACAACATGCCGGGCATCGCGAGCGCCGCGACGTCCGTGGTCATCGCGCACGTCGCCGGCGGAACCAGGACGATCCGGGTCGGCGCCGGCGGCATCATGCTGCCCAACCACGCGCCATTGGTGATCGCCGAGCAGTTCGGCACGCTGGCGGCGCTTTTTCCCGGCCGCATCGACCTCGGTCTCGGCCGCGCGCCGGGCACCGACATGCTGACGGCCAGGGCGCTGCGCCGCAATCTGGAGGCCAGCGACAACTTCCCGCAGGATGTGGTCGAGCTGATGGGCTATTTCCAGCCGGCCGAAGAGGGCCAGCGCATCCGCGCCGTGCCCGGCGAGGGGCAGAAGGTGCCAGTCTGGATCCTCGGCTCCAGCCTCTACGGCGCGCAACTCGCCGCGCTGCTCGGCCTCCCTTATGCCTTCGCCTCGCATTTCGCGCCGGCCGAGCTCGACCATGCGCTGGAGGTCTACCGCACGCGCTTCCAGCCGTCGGCCGAGCTCGACAAGCCCTATGTGATGCTCGGCCTCAACGTCTCCGCCGCTCCGACGGATACCGAAGCTATGTTGTTGTTCAGCTCGCTGCAGCAGGCTTTCGTCAATCTGCGCAGCGGCCGGCCCGGGCAATTGCCGCCGCCGGTCGAAAATTACGACCGCGAACTCGACCCTATGGCGAAGGGCATGCTTGCCCAGGCGCTGTCCTGCGCGGTCGTCGGGTCGCCGGAAACGGTGCGCCAGGGCATCGACGCCTTCATACGCCGCACCGGCGCCGACGAATTGATGGTGACGGCGCAGATCTTCGATCACGCCGCGCGCGTCCGCTCCTACGAGATCCTCGCCGACGTGCACAAATCGATGTCGAAGGCGGCCTGACCGAGCCACGGGCTTTTGCCTGAGATACTCGTCTGTCTTTTTGGTTTCATGGGATTCAGGCGGAAAACCGCTCACGCTTTTCCCGCGATTCTTCTAAGCGTGTGGGCGCTCGTTCCCAAACCGAGAGGCTCCCGTGAACCATGATCTCGACGACCGCATGCATTTTGCCATCGACCTGGCGCGGCGTGCCGGCGAGCTGGCCCTGAAATATTTTCGCGACCTCGACAGTCTGACCGTCGAGAGCAAGGGCCATCAGGACCTGGTTTCCGAGGGCGACCGCGAGGTCGAGCTGTTCATCCGAGCGGCGATCGCTGAGGCCTATCCGCAAGACGGCATCGTCGGCGAGGAGCACGCGGCCGTGACCGGAACAACCGGTCATGTGTGGGTGATCGACCCGATCGACGGCACCGCCAATTTCGTGCGCGGCATCCCCGCCTGGTGCGTGGTGATCGCCTGCGCCAGGGAGGGCGAGACCGTGGTAGGCGTCATCCACGAACCCTCGACCGGCGAGACTTTCTACGGCCGGCGCGGCGGAGGCGCCTTCCTCAACGGCAAGCAGATCAAGGCCAGCGAGGTGGCATCGCTTTCCGAAGGCTCGGTCGGCACCGGGCTTTCCAACCGGGCTTCGACCGAGCATGTCGCCGTGCTGATCGGCAGGCTCATGGCCGAGGGCGGCGTCTTCTACCGCAATGCTTCCGGAGCGCTGATGCTTGCCTATGCGGCTTCGGGCCGGCTGCTCGGCTATGTCGAGGAGCATATGAACGCCTGGGACTGCCTGGCCGGCATGCTGCTGGTCGAAGAGGCCGGCGGCATTGTGCTGAAAGCCGATCCGAAGACGGTGCTCGGCCAGGGCACACAAGTGATCACCGGGGCAGGCACATCTTTGCGAAACTGCAGGCGCTATGCGCGCAAGCGTTCGGGCCTGGCACCGAGGACTAAGCGGTAGCTCCGGTCAAGCGGCCTGCGGCCGGGGTCACGGCGTCGGCCGACGCCCGCGACGCGGTTCCGGCCCGACATCCCGCCGACGCCTGGCCTGACGCGCAATGGGCGATAACAAGCATAGCAGCTCGAAAGCATCGATGAACGCCGCAATCAGCGGAAGTCGCTGCATGATCGAATCCCTCCCTCGCAATATATGTATGCATAATGCATATTATTTCATTTTTGGTCAACACCGCGGTGTCGGGCCCTGTCAATCAGGCTTTCGGCATATGGCTGATCGGGCAGCGCTCGCGCACGCAGACCGCTTCGTCGCACACCCGGCAGACGACATTCTGGTCGTCGCCGAGGTCGACCAGCGCCGGCAACAGCTTTTCGACCAGCTGGCCGAGGCTGCGGGTCTCGTCGGCGCTGAGCACGCTGACGGCGCGGTCGATGACGGCACGACGGGCCGCAAGGTTGCGCCGGAAGTTCGCCTCTCCGCTCCCGGTCAGGCGCAGCGCCTTCGAACGTCGGTCAGCTTCCAGGCCGCCTTCGCGCGACACCAGTCCTTGTTCGACGAGCAGGTCGACGATCCTGACGGTCGCCGAGTGCGACAGGGCGATGGTGCGTCGCAATGTCTCAATGGAGAGGCCCGGGTTCGAGCCGATCTGGATGATGGCGGCGACGGCGCTCGGACCGAGGCCGGTTTCTGCTCCGAACGCCTTCTCCATCTTATCCACCAGAGCCAGGCTCATGGCGCCGAAGATGTTCTCCAGCCGAAGCTTTTCCCGGTCTTCCGTCATCGGCTCATCCCATGGACGGCGATCCTATGCATAATGCATAGTTACGCTGCTGCGGGGCCGCCGACAATGGCGACAGACGCCTTGCGCAGAATGCTTGCGCCTCGTGCAGCCTGTTCTTATATACGCGCCAAGCCGTTCGGCGCCGGAACGCCGGTTCGTCGGAACGGAATTTCTTATGAACAGGGGCTTTCGCCGGAACGCCTGCTTAGGGTCCTGAGAGCCTGCTTAGAGGAGAGATTAGAACAATGGCAAAAGTTATCGGTATCGATCTCGGCACCACCAATTCCTGTATCGCCATCATGGATGGCAAGGAACCCAAGGTGATCGAGAATGCGGAGGGCGCGCGCACCACCCCTTCCATCGTCGCCATCTCGAATGACGGCGAACGTCTCGTCGGCCAGCCGGCCAAGCGCCAGGCGGTCACCAATCCGGAAAACACCATCTTCGCGGTCAAGCGCCTGATCGGCCGCCGCTATGACGACCCGGTGACGGAAAAGGACAAGAAGCTTGTCCCCTACAAGATCGTCAAGGGCGACAATGGCGATGCCTGGGTCGAGGCCGGCGGCAAGAAGCAGTCGCCCAGCCAGATTTCGGCCATGATCCTGCAGAAGATGAAGGAGACGGCGGAAGCCTATCTCGGCGAGAAGGTCGAGAAGGCGGTCATCACCGTTCCAGCCTATTTCAACGACGCACAGCGCCAGGCTACCAAGGACGCCGGAAGGATCGCAGGCCTCGAGGTGCTGCGCATCATCAATGAGCCGACGGCCGCCGCGCTTGCCTACGGCCTCGAGAAGAAGGACGGCAAGACCATCGCCGTCTATGACCTTGGCGGCGGCACCTTCGATATCTCCGTGCTGGAAATCGGCGACGGCGTCTTCGAGGTGAAGTCGACCAACGGCGACACCTTCCTCGGCGGCGAGGACTTCGACATGCGCCTGGTCGAGTACCTGGCGGCCGAGTTCAAGAAGGAGCAGGGCATCGACCTCAAGGCCGACAAGCTCGCGCTGCAGCGCCTGAAAGAAGCGGCCGAGAAGGCCAAGATCGAGCTGTCGTCGACGACGCAGACCGAGATCAACCTGCCCTTCATCACCGCCGACGCCACCGGGCCGAAGCACCTGACCATGAAGCTCACCCGGGCCAAGTTCGAAAGCCTGGTCGAGGATCTCGTCCAGCGCACGATCGACCCCTGCAAGGCCGCGCTCAAGGATGCCGGGCTGAAGGCGGGCGAGATCGACGAAGTGGTTCTGGTCGGCGGCATGACCCGCATGCCCAAGATCCAGGAGATCGTGAAGCAGTTCTTCGGCAAGGAGCCGCACAAGGGCGTCAACCCGGATGAGGTCGTCGCACTTGGCGCCGCGATCCAGGCCGGCGTGTTGCAGGGCGACGTCAAGGACGTGCTCCTGCTCGACGTGACGCCGCTGTCGCTGGGCATCGAGACGCTGGGTGGCGTGTTCACCCGGTTGATCGAACGCAACACGACGATCCCGACCAAGAAGAGCCAGACCTTCTCGACCGCCGAGGATTCGCAGTCGGCGGTGACGATCCGGGTCTTCCAGGGCGAGCGCGAAATGGCGGCCGACAACAAGCTGCTCGGCCAGTTCGACCTGGTCGGCATCCCGCCGGCTCCGAGGGGCGTGCCGCAGATCGAGGTCACCTTCGACATCGACGCCAACGGCATCGTCAACGTCTCGGCAAAGGACAAGGGCACCGGCAAGGAGCACCAGATTCGCATACAGGCTTCGGGCGGTCTGTCCGACGCCGATATCGAGAAGATGGTGAAGGATGCCGAGGCCAATGCCGAGGCGGACAAGAAGCGCCGCGCCCTCGTCGAGGCCCGCAACCAGGCCGAGGCTCTGGTGCATTCGTCCGAGAAGTCGCTCAAGGATTATGGCGACAAGGTCTCGGAGGCCGACCGCACCGCGATCTCGAACGCCATTGCCGCGTTGAAGAGCGCTGCGGAAGGCGACGACCCGGCCGATATCGAGGCCAAGTCGCAGGCGCTTGCCGAAGCTTCGATGAAGCTCGGCCAGGCCATGTACGAGGCCTCGCAGAAGGAAGCCGCCGAAGCCGACGCCAAGGCGGATGCCGCCAAGGATTCGGACGTGGTTGACGCCGACTTCGAGGAAATCAACGAAGACGACGACAAGAAGAAGTCGGCCTGAGCCGACTGACGGCGGATAAGTGCAAAAGCCCGGCGAAAGGCCGGGCTTTTTTGCAACCCCAGCCGAAAATGTGACGGAAAAACCCGGAGCCGGCCGGCTTGGCACTAGCATCCGGGAAACATCGCTCCTAAATCCAAGACCATGCCGGCAAACGTCGCCAACAATGCTTGAAGACATTGAGCATCCGGACAGCGGGAAAAAATGAAAGCTGATTTCTACGAAACGCTGGGCGTGCAAAAAGGCGCCGACGAAAAGGAACTCAAGAGCGCTTTCCGCAAGCTCGCCATGCAGTTCCATCCCGACCGCAACCCCGGCGATCATGCCTGCGAGCACAAGTTCAAGGAAATCAACGAAGCCTACGAGACGCTGAAGGACCCGCAGAAGCGCGCCGCCTATGATCGCTTCGGCCATGCGGCCTTCGAGCAGGGCGGCATGAATGGAGCGGCGCACGGCTTTGGCGCCGGCGGCTTCGCCGATATCTTCGAGGACATTTTCGGCGACATGATGGGCGGCCGGCAACGCCGTTCGTCGGGCGGCCGCGAGCGTGGCGCCGACCTTCGCTACAACATGGAGATCACGCTCGAGGAGGCCTTCGCCGGCAAGACGGCGCAGATCCACGTACCGGCCTCGATCTCGTGCTCGGAATGCTCCGGCAGCGGCGCGAAGCCCGGCACGCAGCCGGTGACCTGCTCCATGTGCCACGGCCACGGCAAGGTGCGCGCCACGCAAGGCTTCTTCTCCATCGAGCGCACCTGCCCGCAATGCCAGGGGCGCGGCCAGACGATCAAGGACCCTTGCCCGAAATGCTCCGGACAGGGCCGCGTCACCGAGGAGCGTTCGCTGTCGGTCAATATTCCGGCCGGCATCGAGGACGGCACCCGCATCCGGCTTGCCAATGAGGGCGAGGCCGGCCTGCGCGGCGGACCGTCCGGCGACCTTTACATTTTCCTGGCGGTCAAGCCGCACGAATTCTTCCAGCGCGACGGCGCCGACCTCTATTGCAAGGTGCCGATCTCCATGACGACGGCCGCCCTTGGCGGCTCCTTCGAGGTCACTACGCTCGACGGCACGCAGACCAAGGTGAAGGTGCCGGAAGGCACCCAGAACGGCCGCCAGTTCCGGCTCAAGGGCAAGGGCATGCCGGTGCTGCGCCAGCCCAATGTCGGCGACCTCTACATCCAGACGGCGGTCGAGACGCCGCAGAACCTGACGCGCCGCCAGCGCGAATTGCTGGAAGAGTTCGAGCAGTTGTCCTCGAAGGACAATTCTCCCCAGTCGAGCGGCTTCTTCGCCCGCATGAAGGACTTCTTCGAGTCGTTCGGCGAAGGCTCATGAGCGCGCCCGGTTGCGCCCGCTCCGGATGCGAGCGCTTCCCAAGCGTCATCAACACCTTATGCCGGACCAATGCCTTGCCTTGTCCCGCCCAACTGCTAAGTAGCGGATCCGGGGGGTGAGCATTGAGGAGAACTCGCATGTCACGTAGTCCCGGGTTGCGCAAAGCGCTGGCCGAAAAATTCGACGACGAGCTGAAGTTCTTCAAAGGCTGGATCGACAAGCCGAAAACGGTCGGCTCGATCGTTCCCACCAGTTCCATCACCGCCCGCAAGATGGCTTCGATCGTCAATCCGAGATCGGGGCTGCCTGTATTGGAAGTCGGGCCGGGCACCGGCGTCATCACCCGCGCCATCCTCGCCCAGGGGGTGAGGCCGGAGAATCTCTACGCGGTCGAATATTCGGCCGATTTCGTGCGCCATCTGCGCCGGCTTTATCCCGGTGTCAACGTGATCGAGGGCGACGCCTTCAATCTCAACGCCACGCTCGGCGACAAGCGCGACATGGTCTTCGATTCGGTCGTCTCCGGCGTGCCCTTGCTCAATTTCCCGGTCGCCCAGCGCATCGCCTATATCGAAAGCCTGCTCGACCGCATTCCGCAGGGACGGCCGATCGTGCAGCTGACCTACGGCCCTCTGTCGCCGATCCCGGCCGGACGCGGCAACTACTCGGTCGAACATTTCCACTTCGTCTTCCGCAACATCCCACCGACGCAGCTTTGGATTTATCGGCGGCCGGCGCATTAGGGGTAGGGGAATAGCTGAGTAAGGCAGTAGCGGGATGAACGCACTACGGCCTTGCTCCTTCACCCGTTGATTTGAGTGTCCCTTGGCTGTACCTGTCCCGGAACAAGGGTGGTCGATGGCAGTGATCCCACGAATCCTCGTCTTCGCCGGCTCGGTCCGAACCGGAGCCTACAGCGGCCGGACTGCCGATGTGGCGCAGAAGGAACTCGCCATGCAGGGCGCGGAGGTGACGCGCATCTCGCTCGGCGACTATCCGCTGCCGATCATGGACGAAGACCTGGAAAAGGAAAGAGGCATCCCCGAGAACGCGCTGAGGCTCGGTCGTCAGATCGCCGCGCATGACGGGCTGCTGATCGCGACACCCGAATATAACGGCTCTATCCCGCCGCTGCTCAAGAACTCGATCGACTGGGTGAGCCGGATACGGCGCGACGGCGGCCGTACGTCCAGGCCGCTTGCCGGCAGGCCGGTGGGGCTCTGCTCGTCCTCGGAGGGCAAGTTCGCCGGCATACGCTGCATCAACCACCTGCGCGCGGTGCTGGTGCGCTGCCAGATGGAGGTGATCACGCCGGAATGTTCGGTCTCCGAGGCCAATATGGCGTTCGCCGACGACGGGCAGTTCAAGGACGCCAGACTACACCAATCGATGGAGCGCCTATGCCGTACACTGATGGAAACATCGCGCATGCTGTCCACCCGGATCGAGGCTTGATGCATTTCGCGGACGCCGACACGATGCGGGAGCGGCTGATCGTCGGGCTCGACGTGCCGACGCTGAGGGAGGCCGAGAAGGCGGTGCGCGAGCTCGAAGGCGCCGTTTCCTTCTACAAGATCGGCTACCAGCTCGCCTTTGCCGGCGGACTGGAGTTTGCGCGCGAACTTGCCACCGGCGGCCTCAAGGTGTTCCTCGACATGAAGCTGCTCGATATCGACAACACGGTGGCCAAGGGCGTCGAGAACATCGTCAAGATGGGCATGACGATGCTGACGCTGCATGCCTACCCCAGGGCCATGAGGGCAGCGGTCGAGGCGGCCAAGGGCAGCGATCTGTGCCTGCTCGGGGTGACGGTGCTGACCTCGATGGACGAACAGGACGTGATCGACGCCGGCTATGAATACGACCCGCACACGCTGGTGCTCAGGCGCTCCGAACAGGCGCTGCATGCCGGCATGGGCGGCATCGTCTGCTCGGCGGAGGAGGCAGAGGCGGTGCGGCGGATCGTCGGACCCGACATGGCGGTGGTGACGCCGGGCATCCGGCCGGCGGGCAGCGACCATGGCGACCAGAAGCGCGTGGTGACGCCGGCGCAGGCGATCCGCAATGGCTCCAGCCATCTCGTGGTCGGCCGGCCGATCGTCGCGGCGCCGGACCGCCGCGCCGCGGCTGAGACGATCCTCGCCGAGATGCAGTCGGCCTGAGGACCGGTCCTTGCTCGACAACACAAACAGGAGAACAACAATGCCGAAGGGATACTGGATCGCCCGCGTCGATGTGCGCGACACCGAGGGCTACAAGGATTATGTCGCCGCCGCGAAGCTCGCCTTCGATCGCTTCGGCGCGAAGTTCTTGGCGCGCGGCGGCGCGCATGAAAAGGCGGAGGGGCCAGGCCGCGCCCGCAACGTCATCATCGAGTTCGAGTCGCTTGCTGCGGCTCGTGATTGCTACCATTCGCCGGAATACCAGCGCGCCGTCGCCATCCGCCAGAAAGTGGCCGATGGCGAGATCGTGCTGGTCGAAGGCATTTAAACGACAAGCCTGCTGGCGGCCGTCTGCGCCATCGCATCGGCCAGGCTCATGCCCCATTGCCTGCGGCAGTAGTCGCGAAAATCGAAGCAGGGAAGGCCTGGACAGACCTCGAACTCGATGAGATGGGTCGTGTCGTCGGCCTCGACCCGGAAATCGACGGAAAAGACGTCCCTCAGGGCAAGAGCGGCGATGAGCCTTCGCACGATGGCGCGGATTTTCCGGTCGGCCGCCGGCTGGCTTGATCCGACCGGCTCGAGCTCCGGCTCGGCATAGGTTCCGGCATCCTTGGCGGCCTGACCGGTGTCGCCATAGAGCGCCATCGAGTCGGCCATGGTCTGGAAGTCGCCGCCGGAATCGACGAAGAAGATGCCCAAAGCCTCGACCCCGGTCTTCGGCTCGAGACCAAGGAAGCTTGCGCGCACGTTGCGGCCGGCGACATAGGGCTGCACGACGACGTCGTCGCGATAGTGGGCAAAGACGCGCCGGCTAAGCTCCAGGGCATGGCCGAGATCGGCGACGCGGGAATCCGGCCAGATGCCGATCTTGGCGCCGAGCCGGTTCGGCTTGACGAACCAGCCTTTGGGCGAGACCGGCGGCTCGACCAGCCACTCGCCGTTGCGGGCGAGCCCGGCCTGCGGCACCGGCAGGCCGAGCGCGCTCAGCACGGCGCCGGAACGGAGCTTGTCCTGGCAGAGCGCGAACAAGGAATCGTCGGCGCCGATGGTGCGCAGCCCGTTCAGCCGCGCCAGCGCCGGCGCCGCGCCGCCGCGGAAATAGGCAATGCCGTCGGTCAGCGTCCAGACCAGCGTCGTCGCCGGATCGGCCTTCGCCAGAACCGAGGCCGCATCGTCGAGCTCGACAGGCTTGAAAGCGAGTCCGCGCTTCGCGCAAGCCTCGGCAAGCAGGTCGAATTCCGGTGCAAGGTCGGTCGACTGCGCCAGATAGGACGATATCTCGATGGCGCGCTCCGCTGGATAGCCGTCGGCGATCAACCGGTCGAGACAGGGTTTCTCCGGTTCGTAGACAAGAACCAGCGTCGGCGTGTTGCGCGGCATGGAATGCTCCGGAAAATCTGGCGCTAGCATCGCACGGCCCAAGCGATCGGCTTGCGGGAAACCGACCGGCGCAGGCGGTTGCGTGATAGCTGAGAGCGGTTCGCCGTTTCACGGAAACGGCGAACCGCTCTGTCTCTTTGTTTTCACGCAATTCCGGACGGAAAACCGCTCACACTTTTCCTGGAATTGCTCTAAGCGATCAGCACGCGCGGCTCGAAGCGGCCCTTGACCGGGATATCGAGCAGGAAGGTCATGCCGGCCTGCGGATCGAGAGAACGCTGCCTCTCGTCCTTGCCTTTCCAGGCCGAGGTCACCACAAGGCGGTCGCCTTTCGGCCCGACGAAGGCCGGGCAGGAAGCCTGCGTCACCGGCATGGCGATCTCGCGCAGCAGCGCGCCGTCCGGCGCATAGGCCTTCACCGCCCTGCCGCCCCAGACGGCGTTCCAGAGCACCCCGTCGCGGTCGACGACCGAACCGTCGACATAGCCTTTCGACGAACGATGATCGACGAACACCTTGGGCTCGCCTGCCGGCAGGCCGGTCGCCGGATCGCAGGCGACGCGCATCAGCAGGCCGGTCGCGGTATCGGTGTAGTAGGCGGTCGTTCCGTCTTCCGAGAAGCAGATCGAATTCGAGACGGTGATGTCGGAATATAGCCGGCGAAGCTCGCCCTTGAAGAACCAGTAGATCGAACCGGCGCCCTTTTGCTCGTCCTTGCCCATCGTTCCAGTCCACAGCGCACCGCATGGATGGACGCGGGAGTCGTTGGAGCGCGTCGCCGGATTTTCGGCCTCGATCGGCGTGTGCAAGGTCAGTTTGCCGGTCGCGACGTCGCGGACCTGCAGACCCTGCTCAGTAGCAATGAGTTGCCGGCTCTCGTCGATGACAGCGACGGCGCTGGCCATGACGCCGAGGTCGTGGATCTTCAGAGCGCCGGCGAGCGGCTTTTCGAGCAGCTTGCCGTTGACGATGTCGAACCAGAACAGCGTGTCGGTGGCGGGATCGTAACTAGGGCCTTCGCCGAGCTCGCAGATATGGTCGGAAAAAACCGAAGCGCCGTCCATCAAACCCCTCCGAAAGCTTCGTCCCAGGCGGCGACGGCGGCGCGAGCGCGCAGCGCGACGTCCTCAACCGTCACGCCCGGCCTGTAGAGGCTGGACCCCAGGCCGAAGACGCTGACACCGACCGCCTTGTAGCCGGCAAAATCCTTGTCGGAGACGCCGCCAACGGCGCCGATCGGCGTAGAGGGCGGCAACACGGCGCGGATCGCCGCGATACCGCTCCCTCCAAGCACGCTTGCCGGAAAGAATTTCAGCGCCGAGGCCCCTAACCGGATCGCCTGGAAGGCTTCCGTGGGCGTGAACACGCCCGGCATCGTGACCATGCCGTAGTGCATGGCGCGGCCCATGACCTCGGCATCGATGTTCGGGCTGACCAGCAACTTGCCGCCGGCCTCGTGCAAGGCATCGACGTCCGCCGCGGTCAGCACCGTGCCGGCGCCGACCAGCGCGGTTTGCGGGAGCGCCTTGACCAGATCGGCGATGGAGACGAACGGCTGCGGTGAATTGAGCGGCACCTCGATCGCCTCGATGCCGGCGTCGTGGATCGCCTTGCCGATCGCCACGGCCTCGGACGGCTTCAGGCCGCGCAAAATGGCAACAAGGCCGCGTTGGAGCTTCGGGAAGGGTGCGGTCTGGCTCATCGAGCGCCTCCAATCATGCCGTTCTCGCGCGCGGCCTCGACGAGGCCGGCACGCACCGCTTCATCGGCGTCGACCGTGCGAAAGGCAAGGCCGGCAACACCGAGCGCCGCGCCGTAAAGCGTGGCCAACGCGCCGGAGGCGATCAGCGCGACCGGCGCATCGCCCGCGCCATAGCGGCGCCTCGCCGAGGCGATCTCGCCGCCGATCAGAAGCCCGGAGAGGCAGGCCGCCGCCTCGTCGGGCTTTAAGTCCTGCAGCAGCCCGGCGGCGCGGATGGCAAACAGTCTCGAGGAGACATCGCCGCCTTCGCCGAGTGCCCGCTCGCACCACTGACGGAAAAACGAGCTGTCTGCCGTGACCGGAGCGGGATGCTCGCCAAGCGAATGTTTCAGGATCGAGTGCGTGGCCAATACGGAGAACAATTCGCCGGTCGGCCAGGTGCCGAAACCTGCGACCGCGCCGTCCTCGACCGCGACCCATTTCGAATGTGTGCCCGGCATGCAGACGAGATGGCGCCCCTTTGCCGGCAAACCGGCGCCGGCGAGCTGGGTTTCCTCGCCGCGCATGACATCGGGCGCATCGGCCAGGCGCTGGGCGAGGCCGGGCACGATGCGGATGTCGCGGATCGAGTTCTCGACGCGGGCGGCGCCGCGCAGGATGGCGCCGATCGGCGCCGGCACTGTGACGTAAGGCGCCTCGATCCAGCCCTGCCGGGAGCCGGCCATGCCGCAAATGATGACCGGCAGCGTGTCGGGCGCGCCCAGGGCGGCAAGGTGGCCCTCCAGCACGTTCGAAAAGCCTTTTTCGCGGGCGGTGATCAGCCCATCGTCGCCGCGCCGCTCGCCGAGCACCTTGCCTGAGCCGTCGAGCAGCCAAGCCCTGAGCCTGGTCGTGCCCCAGTCGAGCGCTGCGACCGCGGGCGCGCCCCTCACAGGAAGCCTCCATCGACGATCAGCATCTGCGCGGTCAGCATGCGCGAGGCGTCCGACGCCAGGAACAGCACCGTGCCCACCATGTCGTCAGGCTGCATCACATCCTTGATGCATTGCTTGGCGACATGGGCGGCAAGCCCCTCGTCAGTGACCCAGAGCTCGCGCTGGCGTTCGGTGATGACCCAGCCCGGGGCCACGGCGTTGACGCGGATGCGATCGGCCCCGAGCTTGCCGGCGAGGCCTTTCGTCAGGCCGAGTATGCCTGCCTTGGCCGCGGTGTAGGCGGGCATATCGGGATGGTTGATCAGATAGGAGGTGGAGGTGAAGTTGATGATCGAGCCGCCGCCGGCGCGCTTCATGCCGGGCGCCACGGCCTGCGCGGTGAAGAAATGCGGGCGCAGGTTGACGGCGAGGTTGTTGTCCCAGAACTCGACCGTGACGTCTTCCACCGCGTGACGGTCGTCAAGCGCGGCGTTGTTGACCAGCACGGTGACATCGCCATGCGCTTCGGCCGCCTTGGCCGCGGCGGCGCGCAGCGCCTCGATGTCGCGCAGGTCGGCCTTGAGGTAGAGCGGCCGGCGGCCGAGTTCTTTCTCCAGCCGGTCGGCAAGGGCCGTGCTGGCCTTGTCGGCTATGTCGATGAAAGCGACTTTCGCGTTCTGCCGCATGAAGCCTTCGGTCAGCGCCGCGCCGATGCCTGAGCCGCCGCCGGTGATCAGCACCGAGGCGCCTTCGAGGTCGGCGAAACGTGCCGATGGCATCATGATCTTCTTCTCCCTTTGGCCGGCGCGCATCCTAGCCAGACAAAGCGCGGGAGCAAGCGGGAAACATCGCATTTCCGGCCAAATGTCAGACAAATCATCAACGCCCCGCCAAAGTGGCGGCCGCCGGTCTTCACAATGAAGGTAAGGGCGCTATCAGATCGCCTTGGCGTGCAGCGCGCCGCGATAGGAATCGCGCAGATAGCCAAGCGTGGCGTCGGCGTCGGCCGGTTTGCCGAACAGATAACCCTGTCCGCCGGCGCAGCCGAACTGGACGAGGCGGTCGGCCTGCGCTTCCTCCTCGATGCCCTCGGCCACGACATCCATGCCGAGCCCCTCGCACATGGCAAGGATGGCGCGGATGATATGCTCGGAAGGCCTGTCGTCGAGGATGGAGGAGACGAAGGCGCGGTCGATCTTTAGCTTGTCGAAATGGAACTCGCGCAAGCGTCCGAGCGACGACTGGCCGGTGCCGAAGTCGTCGAGCGAGACGCGGATGCCGACGCGCCGCAGATCCTCGACGATCTTCTCGGCCGAGGCCGGATCGTTCATCAGGCCGGTTTCGGTGATCTCGATCTCCAGCCTGCGCGGATCGAAGCCTGTGCGATCGAGGATCGCCAGGATGTGCAGCCCGGTGTTCTGGTCGACGAGCTGCGAGGGCGACAGGTTGAAGGACAGGAACAGATCCTTCGGCCAACTGCGCGCCGCCTCGGTCGCCTTGCGCAGCACCAGCTGCGACAGCGGGCCGATGATGCCGCGTTCCTCGGCGATCGGGATGAAGACGGATGGCGGCACGACGCCCAGGTCGCGGTCTGTCCAGCGCGCCAGGGTTTCGAAGCCAACGGTGCGGCGGCTATTCAAGTCTACGATCGGCTGGAAATGCGGCTCGACCTCGCCGGCCGATACGGCGCGGCGCAGCGCCTGCTCGATGCGGGTGACGCGCTTGGCCGCCTCCTCCATCTCGCGGCTGTAGACGACGACCCGGCCGCGGCCCGAACGCTTGGCGTGGTAGAGCGCCGTTTCGGCCTTGTTGACGAGGATCTCGGTGGTCTCGTCGCCGGAATAGAAGAGCGAGCAGCCGACCGAGGCCGAAAGCCTGGCGGTGCGTTCGCCGACATCATAGGGCGCCGACAATATCTCGATCAGCATGCGCGACTTCTCGGCCGCCTGCTCCTCCGAGAACACCATGGGATAGAGATAGGCGAACTCGTCGGCGCCGATGCGGCAGACGGTGGAATAGCCATCCATCGAGGCGCGCAGCCGCATCGCCACCTGGATCAGGATGTCATCGCCGGCCTTGTGGCCGAACAGGTCGTTGATCGGCTTGAAGCCGTCGAGGTCGAGGATGCCGACGGTGAAGGGCGCGGGATCGTCGGCGCGGTCGCTGATCAGGCGATCGACCTTATCGAAGAAGCGACGATGGTTGCCGAGCCCGGTCAACGAATCGGTCAAGGCCAGATCCGTGTTTTCCCTGCCTGGCTGACCCGGGCCAAACGTCGTTTGCATTATGCCTCTGTTCTGATTTCGGTACTTGCGGCCAGACTGGCAGCAAAGCGTTTAGGAAAAGTATCGGAAGATCGTTTTTCCGTCGTCCAGAAATTGCTTGCACCACCGGCGGCGGTTCAGCTTTGGGACAAGGAACGGCGGCCCGCTCCCAAATATTCGTTCATGCGTAATTGCTAATGTAACATCCAATATTCTTCCGAAGCTTCGTTTCCAGTTGTGCGATCGCAAGCGGCAAACCGCTTTCAGCTTGCTTTTTCGCCGGCTTGCCTGACACGATAAAGCTCGATCGGGCCGCCCTTCCCGCCGACCGGTTCGAGCCAGTCCGGCACGCTGCCGCGCAGCAGGCCGGCAAGAAAGCCCTGCGGCGCCTTTTGGGTCAGGATCTGGCTCTCGACATTGCCGGGACAGACGGCGACGAGGCCGATATGATGCGCCTCGACGATCCGCCTCGCGTCATCGGCCGAGCCGAGAAAGGCGTCCAACGCCAGGAGATTGCCAGCGACGTTGCGGTGATAGGGACCGGCGAAGACGCGGTGGCCGCTGTAAGCGAGGACCGGCGCTCCGAGATTGGAGATCGTCAGCACGGTGGCGCCAGTCATGCCGGCGAGCGGAGCGAAGGTGGCCTTCTTCTGGCAATTCCTGTCCGAGGCGCCGTCATCGAGGGCAGCCCGGCTTTTGTCGAACGCCACCGAGGCCGCGGCGGCGACGCCGGTCCATACCGGGTTGATCGAGACCAGCCAGACAGCCGCAAGGCGCAGCGCCACGCCAAGCGAAGAGTTGGTTCCAGCCCGCGCCCGCCACCTCGCGATCCAGGCCGACAGCGGGATGACCGCGAAGGCGATCGAGAAGGTGGTGCCGCGCACCTGCCAGGCCCCGACCACGAAGGCGACGGCAAGCAATGCGGCGACCAGGATGTCCTGCCGCCGCCAGCCGCCTCGGCGCAAGCGCTGCGCCATCAGGACGATCGCGACCAGCGGCGTCGCGTAACGCGCCGCCACGCGCGCCGGCTCGTGCACAAGCAGCGTGAACAGCGACTGGGCCTCGTCGATATGGTCGAGCCACAGTTCCTTGAGGCGCGGATCGAGGTTGGCGTAGGGGGCGGCGAGGCATTGCGGGAACAGCATCGCGACGACCATGCCAAGGATGATGCCCAGCGCAGCAAGCGACGCCAGCCTGCGCCGCCAGCTGCCGGCGGAGGGTTCGACGGAGGCGATTGCCGCCAGCCCCACGCCGGCGATCGCCGCGACGGCGAATTGCACGACCGAGAAGGCGTCGCACTGCGCCGCGCCCCACGCGGATGGCGGGATGGTCGCGACGAAGACAAGCGCCGAGACGCCTGCGAAGCCGAGGCCGAAATCCCGGGCGACCGCGCGCTGGCCGGCCGCATCGGCGACGAACAGCAGCGCCACGCAAACGCCGATGGCGGCGACATAAGGCACGGTTTCCATGCCGACGGCTAGCGTCAGCGCGGCGCAGAGACCAGACAGCAGCGCGGCCCAGCGCCGAGCGGGCGCCTCGAGCAGCAAAGCGAGGCTCGCCATGGTGAGCATCAGCTGGACGTTGTGGTGGTCGAGCGCGCCGGGATCGTAGATGCCGACGAAATAATAGCCGGCGCCGCCGATCAGGATAGCAGGCAGCACCGCGCCGCCTCCGCCGAAGGCGCGCGCGGCGCGGCCGGTGAAGAAAAGCGTCGACCAAAGCAGCAGCGCGGGCCACAGCACCTGCGCCACGTCCTCGGCGTGCGGCCTGCTGCCGGTGAGCACAGACGCGGCAAGGATGATGGCGGCGATCGGCGCGTCGACCAGCCTCGACCAGTGCATGACGAAGCCGCCCTCCAGCCCCATGCGATACTGGTGCAGGTCGAACCAGCCCTGGCCGGCAAGAAGGTCGCGGACCTCGATAAGGCGCAGCAGGTTGTCGTTGTCGCCGCCCGCATTGGTCAGTTGGCCAAAGCCTGCACACGCATCGACGGCCAGCGCGAGCAGGGTCGCAAGCAGCGCCAGCGCGAGGTCGGACTTCCAGGTGGCGGCGCCATTCTCGGCTGTGACCATTGCCGTGGCCTTAAAAGGGAGAGGATCGGCTTAAACCTAGCCTTAACGGCTTCAATAAATAGTAAAGCGGCTCGATGGGGCCGGCATGGGACGGCCGGAGGCTGGGTGTCGGGCGCCGGAGATCGACATGCCGCATGCAGTCCGCCACGAGCCGGTCATCGCCGTGCTCCTGCCTTGTTACAACGAGGAGCTCACGATCGGTGAGGTCGTGCGGCGCTTCCGAGAGGCGCTGCCTTCGGCCGAGATCTATGTCTACGACAACAATTCCAAGGATCTCACGGCGCTGAAAGCCCGCGCGGCCGGCGCAATCGTCGTGCGCGAGCCGCGCCAGGGCAAGGGCAATGTGGTGCGGCGCATGTTCGCCGACATCGATGCGGACATCTATGTGATGGCCGACGGCGACGGCACTTACGCGCCGGAAGATGCCCCCCAACTGATCAACGTATTGCGGACCGAGCGCTCCGACATGGTGGTGGGCACCAGGCGCGGCGTCACCGACGATGCCGGCCGCAACGGCCACGCCCTCGGCAACCGCATCTTCAACCGGCTCTACAAGGGTCTGTTCGGCTCCGATTTCACCGATATCTTCTCCGGTTACCGGGTCTTTTCCCGCCGCTTCGTCAAGAGCTTCCCGGCCGTGTCCGGCGGCTTCGAGATCGAGACGGAGATGTCGGTGCATGCTTCGCAGCTCAAACTGCCGGTGAGCGAGATGGCGCTCGATTACGGCCGCCGGCCGGAGGGCTCGTCGTCGAAACTGTCGACCTTCCGTGACGGCGCCAGGATTCTATGGATGTTCGCCATGCTGGTGAAGGAGACGCAACCGCTGCGCTTCTTCGGCACCTTCGCTCTGTTCTTCCTGGCGGCAAGCATCGGCCTGATGATCCCGGTGCTGGTCGAATTCGCCGAGACGGGGCTGGTGCCGCGCATGCCGACCTGGGTGCTGTCGATCGGCATGCTGCTTCTGTCGATGCTCGCCATGATGAGCGGGCTCATCCTCGATTCGGTGTCGCGCGGGCGGGCCGAGCAGAAGCGGATCTTCTACCTGTCGATTTCCTCCGGCCGCGCCGAGCGCCCGGCATCCGGGCAGGCCTTGCCGAAGAGCGAGCCGGGCAAGGCCCCACGGGCGGCATAGGGGCGGCATGGTGGGCCGCCTTTTCCGCTTCGCCCTTGCCGGCGGCATCGGCTTTCTCGCCGACGCGGCGGCGCTCTGGCTGCTGCTTTCCACCACGCCGCTCGGCCCGCTCTTAGCGCGCGTTCTGTCGATCGGCTTCGCCCTAGGCGTCACCTGGCAGATCAACCGCCATCTGACTTTCACGCCATCGAGCCGGGGCATCGCGCGGGAAGGCGCGCGCTATGGCGGCGTCGGCATCGCCACCAGCATCGTCAATTACCTGGTCTATTGCGCCATGCTGTTCGCGCTGCCAGGGCTGCCCCCGCTGGCGGCGCTCGCCATCGCCTCGATCGTCGCCATGACCCTGTCCTTCCTCGGATATTCGCGCCTGGTCTTCGACCGGTAGAGCTCCTGCACCAAGCAAGCAAGATTGGCAGACGCCATCGAGTTCCGTATATCGACGGCAGCCAGGATCGCCGGAGACCGAAATGCCGCTCAACATCGCCGTCCAGATGGACCATGTCTCCACCGTGTCGATTTCGGGCGACACGAGCTTCGCGCTGTCGCTGGAAGCGCAGCGACGCGGCCACAAGCTCTTCCACTACACGCCCGACCGGCTGTCCATGCGCGACGGCAAGGTGTTCGCGCGCATCGAGGAAATGCAGGTGCGCGACGAGAAGGGCAACCACTATTCGCTGGGCGACAAGGTGCGCACCGACCTCTCGGAGATGGACGTCATCCTGCTGCGGCAGGACCCGCCCTTCGACATGAACTACATCACCACCACGCACATTCTGGAGCGCCTCCATCCGAAGACGCTTGTGGTCAACGACCCGGCATGGGTGCGCAACAGCCCGGAAAAGATCTTCGTCACCGAATTCCCGGACCTGATGCCGGAGACGCTGATCACCAAGGACCCCCAGGAAGTCGCCGCCTTCCGCAAGGAGTTCGGCGACATCATCGTCAAGCCGCTCTACGGCAATGGCGGCGCAGGCATCTTCCATCTGCACGAGGCCGACCGCAACCTCGCCTCGCTGCTCGAGATGTTCGGCCAGCTGTTCCGCGAGCCCTATATCGTGCAGCGCTACCTGAAGGACGTGCGCAAGGGCGACAAGCGCATCATCCTGATCGACGGCGAGCCGGTGGGCGCGATCAACCGCGTGCCGGCCGAGCACGATTCGCGCTCCAACATGCATGTCGGCGGCCGCGCCGAGAAAACCGAGCTGACGGAGCGCGAGCGCGAAATCTGCGCGCGCATCGGGCCTTCCCTGAGAGAACGCGGCTTCATCCTTGTCGGCATCGACGTGATCGGCGACTACATGACCGAGATCAACGTCACCTCGCCGACCGGCGTGCGCGAGGTCAAACGTTTCGGCGGCGCCGATATCGCCAGCCTGTTCTGGGACTGCGTGGAGGGAAAGCGGCGTTAGGTCGGGACCACGTTTCGAGAACTCGCGGCCGCGTCGCTTGTTCCTGTAATGTTCTTGCCTCGGCCAGGAATCTATGGTTGTGTGGACCGATCTCGCTCGCGGCCCGATCGCAAGACCGCGAGCTGGCCGGTATACGGGGGGCTTGAGACAGATGGTGGCGCGGGTTCGCACCGTCGCTTTCCAGGGCATCGAGGCCGTGCCGGTCGATGTCCAGGTGATGGTAGCACCGGGCAAGGTCGGCATGCAGATCGTCGGGCTGCCGGACAAGGCGGTGGCCGAGAGCCGCGAGCGGGTACAGGCGGCGCTGCATGCATCGGGCCTGTCGATGCCATCGAAGAAGGTGACGGTGAACCTCGCGCCGGCCGATCTTCCCAAGGAAGGCAGCCATTACGACCTGCCGATCGCGCTCGGCCTGATGGCGGCCCTCGGTGCCATTCCGGGCGACATGCTCAATGGCTATGTCGTGCTCGGTGAACTGTCGCTCGACGGCACCATCGCGGCGGTGGCCGGCGCGCTGCCGGCGGCGATCGGCGCCAATGCCGAAGGCAAGGGCCTGATCTGCCCCTTCGCCTGCGGACCGGAGGCAGCCTGGGCCGGCAAGGATTTCGACATTCTCGCGCCGCGCAGCCTGATCGCCGTCGCCAACCATTTCCGCGGCACGCAGGTGCTGTCGCGGCCCGAGGCCGGCATCCAGCTCGCGGCGCGAGACCTGCCGGACCTCGCCGACATCAAGGGCCAGGAAAGCGCCAAGCGGGCGCTGGAGGTGGCGGCGGCCGGCGGGCACAACCTGCTGATGGTCGGACCTCCGGGTTCGGGCAAATCGATGCTGGCACAGCGCCTGCCGTCGATCCTGCCGCCACTGGCGCCCAAGGAACTGCTGGAAGTGTCGATGATCGCCTCCGTTGCCGGCGAGCTCGGCGAAGGCAAGCTGACGGACCGGCGGCCGTTCCGCGCCCCGCATCACTCGGCCTCGATGGCGGCGATGGTGGGCGGCGGGCTGCGCGCTCGTCCGGGCGAGGTGTCGCTCGCCCATCATGGCGTGCTGTTCCTCGACGAGCTGCCGGAGTTCACGCCGCAGACGCTGGATGCGCTGCGCCAACCGCTGGAAACCGGCGACTGCATGATCGCGCGCGCCAACCACCGCGTCACCTATCCGGCGCGCATCCAGCTGGTGGCGGCGATGAATCCGTGCCGCTGCGGCATGTCGGGCGAGCCGGGCTTTCGCTGCCTGCGCGGCGATCGCTGCCGCACCGAATACCAGGCGCGCATCTCCGGCCCGCTGCTCGACCGCATCGACCTTCGGATCGAGGTGCCGGCGGTTTCGGCGAGCGACCTCATCCGGCCGGACAAGGCGGAGACCAGTTCGGCGGTGGCGCAGCGCGTGGCGCGGGCGCGCACTATCCAGCGCGAGCGGCTGGAAAGGTTGGGTGCCGCCGCCACCACCAACGCGCATTGTCCGCCTTCGATCATCGAGGAGATCGCCAGGCCCGACGCCGCCGGGCTGACATTGCTCAAGGATGCCAGCGAGAAGCTTGCCTTCTCGGCGCGGGCCTATCATCGCGTGCTGAAAGTGGCGCGCACGCTGGCCGACCTCGACGCCAGCGAGACCGTCGGCCGCATCCATCTCGCCGAGGCGATCTCCTATCGGATGAGCGCGGAGCGGATGGCGCAGGCGGCCTAGACAGCAACTCGGGGAGCGGGAACCGCCTCTATCCCGCCCGGTCCCTCGCCTTCAGTTCCAGCCGGCGCGCATGCAGCACGGGTTCGGTATAGCCGTTGGGCTGGACACGGCCCTTGAACACCAGGTCGCAGGCGGCCTGGAAGGCGATGGACGCGTCGAAGTCCGGCGCCATCGGCCGGTAGAGCGGATCGCCTTCGTTCTGGCGGTCGACCACCGCCGCCATCCGCTTCATGGTTTCCATCACCTGATCGGGCGTGCAGACCTCGTGGCGCAGCCAGTTGGCGATGTGCTGCGAGGAGATGCGCAAAGTGGCGCGGTCCTCCATCAGGCCGACGTCGTGGATGTCCGGCACCTTGGAGCAGCCGACGCCCTGGTCGATCCAGCGCACCACATAACCCAGGATGCCTTGCGCGTTGTTGTCGAGCTCGGCCTGGATGTCGGCCGCGCTCCAGTTCGGCCGCACCGCGACCGGGACCGACAGGATGTCGTCGAGCTTGGCCTTCGGCCGGCTCTTCAGCGCCGCCTGCACGGCATGCACGTCGACCTTGTGATAATGCGTGACATGCAGCGTGGCGGCCGTCGGCGACGGCACCCAGGCGGTGTTGGCGCCAGCCTTGGGATGCGCGATCTTCTCAACCAGCATTGCCGCCATCAGGTCCGGCATCGCCCACATGCCCTTGCCGATCTGGGCGTGGCCGGCCAGCCCGCATTCGAGCCCGGTATCGACGTTCCACGCCTCGTAGGCCGAGATCCAGGCGGCCTGCTTCATGTCGCCCTTGCGGATCATCGGGCCGGCTTCCATCGAGGTGTGGATCTCGTCGCCGGTGCGGTCGAGGAAGCCGGTGTTGATGAACACCACGCGCTCCCTGGCGGCGCGGATCGCTTCCTTGAGGTTGACGGTGGTGCGCCGCTCCTCGTCCATGATGCCCATCTTGATGGTGTTTTTCGCCATGCCGAGCAGCGCCTCGACGCGGTCGAAGATCTCCACGGCGAAGGCGACTTCCTCCGGCCCGTGCATCTTCGGCTTCACCACATACATCGAGCCGGCGCGGGAATTGGCGCGGCGGCCGTTCTCGCCGACATCGTGCAGCGCGATCAGCGCGGTGAGCGCCGCATCCATGATGCCTTCCGGCACCTCATGGCCGTCGCGGTCGGTGATCGCCGGATTGGTCATCAGGTGGCCGACATTGCGCACCAGCATCAGCGAGCGTCCCGGCAAAAGCAGCTGGCCGCCATTGGGCGCCGTGTAGCGGCGATCGGGGTTGAGCTTGCGGGTAAAGGTCTTGCCGCCCTTGGTGATCTCTTCCGCCAGGTCACCCTTCATGAGACCCAGCCAGTTGCGGTAGACGACGACCTTGTCCTCGGCATCGACCGCGGCCACCGAATCCTCGCAGTCCTGGATGGTGGTCAAAGCCGATTCAAGGATGACGTCGGCAATGCCGGCCGGGTCGGTCCTGCCGATCTGGTTGGCGCGGTCGATCACGATCTCGATATGCAGGCCGTTCCTGACCAGAAGCACGGCTTCGGGATTGGCGGCATCGCCGCGATAGCCGGCGAACTGTTTCGGGTCGGCAAGCGTGGTGGCGCCGGCGCCCTCGCCGGCCTTCAGCGCGCCGTTCTCGACCGAGAGGCCGTTGACGCCGGCCCATTTGCCTGATGTCAGCGGCACGGACTGGTCGAGGAAATCCTTCGCCCAGGCAATCACCCTGGCGCCGCGAACCGGATTGAACCCCTTGCCCTTCTCGGCGCCTCCCGTCTCGGGAATGGCGTCGGTGCCGTAGAGCGCGTCATAGAGCGAGCCCCAGCGGGCATTGGCGGCGTTGAGCGCATAGCGCGCGTTCATCACCGGCACGACAAGCTGTGGCCCGGCGACGACGGCGATCTCGGGATCGACATGCTGTGTCGAAACGCTGAAGGCCGGACCTTCCGGCATCAGATAGCCGATCTCCTTCAGGAAGCCCTTGTAAGCCTCCATGTCGCGCGGCGCGCCGTTTTCGCGGTACCAGTCGTCGAGCTTCTCCTGCATGGCGTCGCGCTTGGCGAGCAGCGCGCGGTTCTTCGGCGCGAGGTCGTGGACGATCGCCGAAAAGCCCTCCCAGAATTTCTCCGGGTCGATGCCGGTACCGGGCGCGGCCTCTTCCGCCACGAAGTCATGGAGCTCCCGGGCAATCCGCAACCCGGCGATCTCGATGCGGTCGGTCATCAGCACGTCTCCAGATAGGTAGGCTTTGCCGGCCCTTTGGCATGTTGAGGGGCAAGGGTCAATTCGGCTTAGGGTGAAGGCTCCGCGCGGCTTTCCCTTCTCCCCTTGTGGGGGAAGGGAAAGCCGCGCTTATACCGCAATCCGCGGCCGTCCAGATGCCACCGCCACCACATGCGCCTCTATGAACATGCGCTGACCCTCGATGGTCGAGACCTTGAACTCGGTGGAGACGTCGATCTCGGCGTTGTCGGTGCCGGCGTCCCTGGCGCGCTCGGCCGCGATCGCGCGCACATCGGCTTCAGCCGCCGCGACCGCCTTTTCCTCCTCGGTGAAGTCGCGCACCGTCTGGCCCGAGGCGAGGCGGAACAGGCCCTCCTTGGGCTGGCTGACGCGGGCTTCGGCCGAAACGCGCACTTGGCCGACCACGGCGCCGAGCGCATTGGCGACATCGGTGTCTTCCGGCACGATGCAGCCATTGCCGATCAGCGGCGGCAGACCGGCATAATGCAGCGGCGCCGACGCGCCGAGGCCGATGACCGGACGGTCGAGCGCGACGGTGAAACGCGCGATGCCGGGATGGCCATCGACCGCGCGCTGCACCAGCGCGTGCGCGACGGTCGCGGCGCCGTCCAGCCCGTCCTCGGCGAAGGCGGTTTCGAGGATGTATTCGGCCGACCAGCGGGTCAGCGTGACCAGCACCCGCTCGGCCAGCGCTTCCGGCGTCGCGGCGATCACCTGGCCGCGGCCGTCGCGACGCCGGGCGAAAAGCTCGGCGCCGAGGCGGGCGGCGGCGGCGTCCCAGTTCGCCTGCTTTCCCACGACATGGGCGGCATCGGACGGGGTGAAGCCCGAGATGTGGACGAGCCCGCGCGCGACCAGCCGGTTCAGCGTGGCGTTCTGGGCGTTGGAGGTCAGCAGCCTGTCGAGCGCCAGCGGCACGGCGCCGATCGCCTCGTAGAGCTTGGCTTCCGGCGCGGTGAGGCCGGCGGCGAGCCGGTCCGGCACGCCGGTGCGCAAGGCGAAGCGCCCGTCCATGCGGCCGGGGTTCGGCGCGCGCAGCTGGCGCTCCAGTTCCGATGTCACGGCCTCGCCATGCATCATGCCGGCCAGCGCCAGCGGCACCAGGCGGCGGGGCCCTAGCAGGATCTTCGGGTCGAGCGCGCCGTCTTCCAGCGTGACTTCGGAATCGCCGCCGAGGCCGAAGGTGCGCATGGCGACCGCCTCCACCATGGTGCGGAAGCCGCCGACGGTAGCGCCTTCCGGATCGAGCCGCGGGCGGCCGCCATCGAGCACGGCGACGTCGGTGGTGGTGCCGCCGATGTCCGACACCATGGCGTCGTCGAGCCCGGTCATGTGGCGGGCGCCGACGAGGCTGGCGGCGGGGCCGGAGAGGATGGTCTCGATCGGCCGCTGCCGGGCGAAGGCGGCCGACACCAGCGCGCCATCGCCGCGCACCACCATCAGCGGTGCCGCGATGCCGCGCCTGGCGAGGAAACCCTCCGTCGCCGCGACCAGCCGGTCGATCATCGAGATCAGCCTTGCGTTGAGCAATGTGGTGAGCGCCCGGCGCGGGCCGCCGAGCTTGGCCGACAGTTCATGGCTGGCGGTGACCGGCAGGCCGGTCTTCTCGCGGATCAGGTCGCGGGCGGCGAGCTCATGCGCCGGATTGCGGGTGGCGAAATAGGCGCAGACGGCGAAGCCCGACACCGAACGAGCAAGCTCCGGGAGTGCCGCCTCGAGACCGGAGAGGTCGAGCTTCGCCGCATTGCCGTGCACGTCATGGCCGCCGGGGCAGAACACCACCGGGTCGGTGCCAAGCGCGGTCTTGAGACCATCGCGGGCAAGATCGGCCTCGGAAAAGCCGATCATGACCAGCGCCACGCGCCCGCCCTGACCCTCGACCAGCGCGTTGGTGGCCAAAGTGGTGGACATCGAGACGAGCTTTATCGCGGCGGGGTCTGTGCCGGCCTTTTCCAGCACCGCATCGACCGCGCCGGAAATGCCGACGGCGAGATCGTGGCGCGTGGTCAGCGACTTGGCCTTCGCCAGCACCTTGCCTTTGCCCGGCTTATCCTGGGGGCCGCCCTCCTCCGACCACAGCACCGCATCGGTATAGGTGCCGCCGGTGTCGATGCCGAGGAAGAGAGGTGTTGGCTTGGCGGTCATTGGGGCGGCGGTCCGGGCAAAGAAGCTTGTCGCCTGCCCCTTAGCCGATACCGGCTGGCGGATAAAGGCGGGAGGGGTGGGCCAGTGGGGTCTGCCGATCTTCCCCTTTGTGGGGGAGATGGCGGCAGGCCACAAGGGCGTTGTCCCGCCAGCGTTGCGCACTTGGTTCCTCGCCCCCGCCAAAGGCGGGGGAGAGGAACGTCGAGCCTGCCAGCGCAGAGTTCCTTCGCGCCCCTCAGCCCTGCCGGGCATCTCCCCCATGAGGGGGAAGATCGGCAGCTCCGCTGTCGGCGCCTGCGAGAACTACGCGGCAGCACGGCGCCCAAAAGTTTCGCCGCAGAGAGAAAAGGCCGGCGCCGCCTACTTCGCCGTGACGGTGCCCTTCATCGAGCTGTGGATGGCGCAATGGAAGGGGTGCGCGCCGGCGGTCGTGATCTTGACCTTGGCGCTCTTGCCCTTGGCGAGTTGGCCGGTGTCGAACGCGCCGTCGAGCGCGGTGGCGGTGTGCGTCATCGGATCGGCGTTGGTGAAGGTGATGGTGTCGCCGACGGCGACGCTGACTTTCGAGGGGTTGAATTTCATCCCCTTGATCTGCACCGCGTGATTGGCGGCGTAGGCGGGCATGGCCAGGGCAAGCAGGGCAAGAACGAGCATGGTGCGCATGACGGATATCCTCCTGAGCGCGAAACCTCATGCTTAACTAACGCGGGCACGGCGTTTTTCATCCCACGAACCCAACTCTTTTATGCGAACCATCGCAGAACGGCTTGTTGGCCGAGTGGCCGCAGCGGCAGAGGAACACCTTGGTGGTGCGTGCGATGGTGTGGCCGGTACCGGTGACGATCTCGGCATTGCCCTCGACCTTGAGCGGGCCGTTGGCGGTGGGCGTGACCTTCAGCGGGCCATCCCTCGCGTCCAGCACCTGCGCTTCCTTCAGCGGCGGCTCGCCGGTGGCGGTGAAGCCGGCCTTGATGTGACTGTTGTCGCAGAACGGCTTGTTCTTGGATTCTCCACATCGGCAGAGCGTGGCGCGGAACAAGGTCTCCTCGCCCAGCACGATCTCGGCATGCACCGCAAGCGGGCCGTTTTCCCTGACCCGCACGGTGTTGACCACCGGCGGCTTCTCCTGCGGCCCGCCGTCCTTGCGGTTGTAGGTGATGGCGCCCGACGGGCAGTTCTGCGCCAGCGCCACGACCTGCTCGACGCTCGCCGCTTCCGGATGGATCCACTCGCCCGGCGCGTTGGGCACGAAGACATTCGGGTTGCCCAGCACGCAATTGCGCGAATGGATGCAGCGCTTGCCGTTGAAACCGACGTCGATCTTCTCGCCTTCGACCGTGCCTGCCATTTGGGTGGGCTCTCCTGTTTGGGTGGAGACAAGGCTTAGGGCGGCGGCGAGCCGGGCGTCAAGCTGGCAGCCGTCTCCTTCTCCCCTTGTGGGAGAAGGGGAACGCGCCCACCTACTCCGCCAGGTCGACCGTCTCGGTCGAATGCTCCGTGCAGATGAAGCAGCAGGTGTCGCAGGGCTGGTCGTTGTCGGGGCCGACGCCGGCGAAGACGGAATCGTTGCCGTCCACCCAGGCGCCCCAGCAGATATGCTCGCCCGGCTCGCAGGAGATCGGCACGGACTTCTTCGCCTTCGGCCGGATGAGGAACACCTTGTCGCCGCCCGGCCAGACTTTCTGGCTGTCGCGGCTGAACAATTCCAGCGCGACGCCGTCCGAGCGCTGGTTGCGCACGTAGACCGACATGTCGGCGGCGAAGGCCGGCGAGGTGAGGAGTAAGGCGGCGAGCAGAGCGCGAATCATGGCGAGGTCCCCGCCGGGAGTAGAGCACGGGTGGGGAAGCCGCGCGACCTCCCCTTCTCCCCTTGTGGGAGAAGGAGTAGCCCTACCTCCGCACCACCACATGCGGCGCGAATTTCTTCACCGCATCCACCAGATCCTCCCCGCGTACGTCGAGCGAGGAGATTTCCATGTGCACGGTGGTCTTGCCGAACGGCATCAGGCCGAAGACGTTGGCGGAGGAATATTTTATTTCGTCGGGCGGCTCCCCGGTGAGCTCGAAATTGAGCATCGCCGCGCCCTTGCCGCCGGCGGCGAGCCGCACGCTTTTCACCTTGCTCCACGGCACCAGCACGTCGCCCGCGCGACTATCGCGGAAGCCCTGGCTGTTCAGCGTCACCTTGACCGAGGTGTCGAATGCGCCGCGGGCGATGAAAGCACCGAGCCCCAGGCAGGCGGCGCCGAGCAGCGCGATCCACAACACATGCCCGCCATCCGCGCCCGAAGCCACGCCCTGCAGCGCGCCGAAGCCGAAAATGCCGCCGATCAGGAACGGCCCGAGCGCGGGCAGGATCTTTCCCGACGGGCTGTTGCGGATTTCGAGCGGGGCGGGCATCGCCTACCCGCTCACCGTCCGGCTTTGAGCAGCGTCCAGATCCAGCCGATGAAGGTAAGGACCAGGAACGGGTAGCCGAGCGCCGGCAGCGGCGCCGAGGTGGGCAGCAGCGGCGCGCCCCACAGGATCATGAACACCGAGACGGCGAAGAGCACGGCGGCGACAAAAGCCGTGAGCCGCATCCACAGCGCGAAGGTGGCCGGCGCGCTGACCATGACCAGCCCCGCAGCCCACAGCGCAATGCCGCCGGCATAGGAAGGCACGCTTGCCTGCAGCCCCGCCGCATTGCCGGCCAGAAGCAGGCTTTCGCCGGCCATGAAAGTGAGGAAGCCGGCCGCGACGAGGTCATTGCCCAGCCGCTGGTATTTCATGGTGAGGAGCGCTGCCGCGACGACGATGCCCACGCCGTCGATGGTCCACAGCGTCTCGCGCAGCGCGTCACCGGCAACGAACGTGCCCGCCATGCCCAGCGCGCCGCCTATGGCGAGCCCGATCGCGGCGACGGTGTCTAAGGTGGAGCGCATGTGATGTCTCCCCAAGCCGGGGAGAGGATACGCCCATATAGGGGGATGGTGAAGGTGGGCCCATGCCAAGGCTGGCAGCGCACACAATCAAATTAGCGATGTCGAAGCTGGTGGAGCCAGAATAAGCAGCGAAGCTTGACGGCCCGCTACGAGTCATTCTTTTTGATCGGCGGGCAGCCGTCATCTGAGTTAATCGATTGTTAACACTATAATTAGTGTTTGATGCTATCTATTGACGCACTATCATGTGCACAGAAGGCGAATCGCCTCGCTCGGATCAGGAGCGAGGCGATTCAGAAGTGGCCCGGTATCTCAGCAGGATAGAGAGGCGGATTGCTAATCCGCATGTCGGGAGTTCGAACCTCCTCCGGGCCACCACCAACCAATAAGTCAAGCAGTAATTAGATAGAAAATCGAATCATTTTCGATTCGCCATCTGCGTCGGAGTGTACGACAATGTCTAGACATTGCCAAGACATTGTCGTGGAGTCGTCATGGCGGTTGCCGATGGGAATATCCAGTTCTCGATTGCTCTGCCTCTGCAGGCAATCGAGATGTTAAAGGGCCTAGAGCCACTTGGCCTCTACGGACGGAACCGTGCCGACATCGCCAGAAATCTAATTCTGGACAGCCTAAAGCAATTGGTCAGAGACGGCGTGGTGGCAGCACCCACAGCTGCCCCAAAACAGAACGACATGTAGGTCCTTCTATTCCTACTTCTTGTCGACTTGGACGACAGACCCAACCGGCCGCGACGAGGTCATTGTCGCGCCGCTGATATTCATCGTCAAGCAGCGCAGCAGCCAAGACGACGCCACGCCGTCGATGGTCCACAGCCCTCGCGCAGCGTTGCTGGCAACACACGTGCCCGCCATACCAAGCAGGCCGCCAATGGCGAGGCCCATCGCGGCGATGGTATCCGAGGTGGAGCCCATGTGGTGTCTCTCCCCAAGCCGGTCAGAGGATACAACGTCGATGTCGGATATAAAAGTGTAGCCGGTGTCTAAAAGAGAGTGAATCCGTCGACGCGAAGCGGATGCCGCCGTTTGATCGATTCGATTTGGTTATGTACGGACGCGCCATCAGGCGCGCAGCCAATACCGCCTATTGTATAACATAATGAAAAGGAGTTGAATTCGAGAGCCTTTATTCCGTTCTGACCGTCACGAATTATGCGACGCATACAGCCGCGTCGCATAACAAGAAATCCCCCAGTGACAGCTTGCGATTTTTCATAGTGAGAATAGAATATGGCCGCCAACAAAGGATTGGCGTGGAAAGTGATCACGAGGGCAGCCGGTAGACCGGACCGGTCTTTCGGCTCCATAGATCGGGGCTCAGTCGTTCGGGATTGAGCCCCCCCTTTTTTCGGAAGTAATGCTTTGTATGTTGCTATCGGTGTTTCTTCCGTTCTCAGATTTGCGATCACTCACTGTGCCGGGCTTCTCTTATCTCGACAAGCCCAGTTGGCCGTTTCCCAGTCCCGGTACCGACTACGTCAGAGGAATGGGATCGATCCATCGTAGAAAGAAGCGTGGCTTTGCTGGCTGGGTTGGCGAAGATAGAATAGCTGTTGGGGGTAAGGCGTTTAAAATAACGCTCCCTCGCCTATGCAGAAGCGAATACGCAGATTATCAAATCGGACTTGTTAGAAAGTCATGTTACTTTGACGGCGCTGCAAATGGTAGATTTGAGATTGTATTTCGAGTTGGCAGAGCTGCTGGCGGAGTAGTTTCCTATCTTGACAACGACGAATTGAATACAATTTTGAGGTTTATTTCCGAAGTTCCGGTGAAGTCGAAGCTTGAGTCGTATTCCGGTAAACTTAAAGATTCCTCAGATCTAGTTGGCAGCATTTGGGCGAGAGCCACTGTGAAAAATGGTCATGCACCTCATGCTCAAGCGGTCTTTTGCTCAAACCCTCTATTTGTTTTCGAAACCGAGACGCCAGTTTTTGGCTGGGATAGGCGGCGACGTGGATTGGGTGGCCATTTTAATCGATCTATTGTTGAGCCGATTAACTTTGGCAACTCAGAGGTCTTTGTTATATTCCCGCGTTTCGACGTGTACAGAAAAAATATGTACAGATATGAGAGAGCTTTATTCCGGTCTGAGTCCAGGTATGTAAGAACATACTTCTTCAGACTCAAACAGAACATAGACTCTGTTTGCAAGATGCTTTATTCTAAGGAAATTGACATCGACAGTGACGGCGTACAACATGTGTTCAATGAGTACACTAGGCAAATACTACGTTTAAAGAATGGCCTTATGGGTCGCGATGAGGGCGCCTTGGTGGAATATTGCTATTCAATATTCGAGGCTGTTTTTCCCGGGCGAATATCCTCAATACACAGTAAGCTGCTATCCAGCAAAATGCGACCTACGGTCAAAAGAAAACTGATCGAATTGCTCGACCTCTCTCAAAGAGAGGCTTCAGCTATAAATCGGAGTATACGGATGGAGACGATCATGGGCGATAAGTATGAGAACGTAAATATTTCAGGCCAGGGCGTTGCTATTGGACGTGGCGCGTCAGCTTCGGTGAGTCATAGCCACAATACTCTGCATTCGAATGAAGACCTTGCGGATGCATTGTCCGCGTTTGCCAAGCACCTACGCGGGCTCCAGGACCGCGACGATGCCGAGCTTGAAGCTACCCTAATTGACGTAGCTGCTCAGAAGGCAAAGGATGGTGATCCCTCAGGAGCTACTGCCGTTCTTCGCAAGTCCGCCGCTTGGGTGCTAGATCTCGGGAAATCTGTGGGAGGCGCAGTCCTTACCGCATTTCTGAAGTCTTACATGGGGTTGGGCTAGGCGAACCAAATAAGTGATGCTCCCGTTGTATTTTCGGACGCAGTTTTCTCAATCTCCCATCTTCAGCGCCTGGATGAACGCCTCCTGCGGGATATCCACCTTGCCGAACTGGCGCATCCGCTTCTTGCCCTCTTTCTGCTTGTCGAGCAGCTTGCGCTTGCGGGTCACGTCGCCGCCGTAGCATTTGGCGGTGACGTCCTTGCGGAGCGCCGAGACGGTCTCGCGGGCGATGATGCGGCCGCCGATGGCCGCCTGGATCGGGATCTTGAAGAGATGCTGCGGGATCAGCTCCTTCAGCTTCTCGCACATCTGGCGGCCGCGCTTTTCGGCCGCCGAGCGGTGCACCAGCATGGATAGCGCGTCGACCGGCTCGTCATTGACCAGGATCGACATCTTGACCAGGTCGCCCTCGCGATAGTCGGTCAAATGATAGTCGAAGGAGGCGTAGCCCTTGGAGATCGACTTCAGCCGGTCGTAGAAGTCGAACACCACCTCGTTGAGCGGCAGATCGTAAGTCAGCATGGCGCGCTTGCCGACATAGGAGAGATCGGCCTGGATGCCGCGCCTGTCCTGGCAGAGCTTGAGGATGCCGCCGAGATAGTCGTCGGGGGTGAGGATGGTGGCGCGGATCCACGGCTCCTCGATCGAGGCGATCTTGACCACGTCGGGCATGTCGGCCGGGTTGTGCAGCTCCTTCACCGTGCCGTCATTGAGGTTCATGCGGTAGACGACGCTGGGCGCGGTGGCGATGAGGTCGAGGTTGAACTCGCGCTCCAGCCGCTCCTGGATGATTTCCAGGTGCAAAAGGCCGAGGAAGCCGCAGCGGAAGCCGAAGCCGAGCGCGGCGGAGGTTTCCATCTCGTAGGAGAAGCTGGCGTCGTTGAGGCGCAGCTTGCCCACGGCGGCGCGCAGATCCTCGAAATCGGCGGCGTCGACCGGGAACAGGCCGCAGAACACCACCGGCTGCGCCGGCTTGAAGCCGGGCAGGGCCTGCGCGGTCGGGCGCTTGTCCTCGGTGATGGTGTCGCCGACGCGGGTGTCGGCCACTTCCTTGATGGAGCCGGTGAAGAAGCCGAACTCGCCGGGGCCGAGCTCGTCGACATTGACGCGGGCCGGCGTGAAGACGCCGGTGCGCTCGACGAGGTATTTGGCGCCGGTGCCCATCATGCGGATGGTCTGGCCCTTCTTGAGTACGCCGTCGATGATGCGAACCAGCACGATGACGCCGAGATAGGCGTCGTACCAGCTATCGACCAGCATGGCCTTGAGCGGCGCCTTGATGTCGCCCTCGCGCGGCGGCGGCAGGTCGTTGACGATCGCCTCCAGCACCTCCGGCACGCCAAGGCCGGTCTTGGCCGAGATCAGCACGGCCTTGGAGGCGTCGATGCCGATCACCTCCTCGACCTGCTCGCGGATGCGCTCGGGCTCGGCCGCCGGCAGGTCGACCTTGTTCAGCACCACGACGATCTCGTGGTTGTTGTCGATGGCCTGGTAGACATTGGCCAGCGTCTGCGCCTCAACGCCTTGGCTAGCGTCGACCACCAGCAGCGAGCCCTCGCAGGCGGCCAGAGAGCGCGACACCTCGTAGGCGAAGTCGACGTGGCCGGGCGTGTCGATGAGGTTGAGGATATAGTCCTCGCCGTTCCTGGCGCGGTATTTCAGCCGCACCGTCTGCGCCTTGATGGTGATGCCGCGCTCGCGCTCGATGTCCATCGAGTCCAGCACCTGCTCCTTCATGTCGCGCTCCTCCAGCCCGCCGGTGAGCTGGATCAGCCGGTCGGCAAGCGTGGATTTGCCATGGTCGATATGGGCGACGATGGAGAAATTGCGGATGTGGTCGAGGGGCGTCGTCATGCGCCGCGCTTTAGCAGGGGCGGGGTTGAGGGGCAAGCGGGACGCTTTTTCCCGCTTCTTCCCTGGCGGCTGAAGCGACGATCACGCGGCGCTCACGGAAAATTCAAATGCGCTTAAACATTCATGCACCGCTGTAGGGCACGCTTCGCGCCCTGATGGCAAACCAGCTCGATGCCGCGACGACGAAGGCCCGCGAAATGTCCCACGATGCCTCAAAGTTCAGCCCGGCCGGGACGGCGAGGCGTTTCCTTGCCGGCCGCGACGGCTCGATGATGCCGATGATGGTGCTGTTGACGATCCCGCTGCTGGCGGCGGTCGGCTTTTCCGTCGACTACACCTCGGCGGTGACGACGCGCGGCGACATGCAGAACGCGCTGGACGCCGCGATCATATCGATCACCACGCTGCCCACCACGACCAGTTTTTCCGACCGCCAGACGGCGCTGCAGCAGGCCTATGCCGCCAATGCCGGCCAAGGCACGGCGACGCTGACGGGCGTCAATGTCGACACGTTCGGCACGGCGACCTTCACCGCCACGGCGAGCTACCCGATGCCCACCACCTTCATGCAGATCGCGCGCATCGATTCGGTGCAGGTCGGCGTCGGCTCCTCGGTGCGCAAGACGCCGGCGCTGGTGCAGACCACCTTCAAGGTGACGAAGGTGTCGGGCTACTGGGGCAAGACCATGACACTGTGGGGCACCAGGTTCGGCCAGACCGCCGCCCAGAAGCTGATGACGATCAGCTACAGCTATAATGGCTATGGCGACCCGAAGGGCTACGGAACCACCACGGTCAGCACCGTCAACGGGTCCACCTCCACCGTGGTGCAGAAGCAGGTGTGCACGACCAGCACGGTGAAGAACTTCAACAACCTGCCGACAGGGGCCATCACGCAGACCAGCGGCAGCAAGAAATATGTGACGACCTGCGCCGACACGTTCTATCCCGCCAACAGCGCCGGCGCGGTGGTCGACGTGAGCCAGATGGACCAGCTCTATCTCGAGATGGACGTGCCCTCCGGCAATCCTACGGTGCTCAAGTCCAACGATCCTAACACCTCGAACCGGCTCTATATCGGCACCAGCACCACCAACATGCCGGAGGTAGCGACCGGCCAGACGGTCGACATCTTTACCGCCGTGCCCTGCGGCACGACCGGCTACCAGGCCTGGGAGGACGGCGGCAATTCGGTGCCAGCCGATGTCAGCAACGCCGACTTCTTCTACACCGTGCAGGGCAAGTGCGACTACAACCAGCGCCCGTCCAACACGGTGCTGACCCAGTAGCAGCGGCCTCTCCTCCCCTCCCTTGTGAGAACGCGCGCCGATCACAAACCGGTGAAGCTGTAACGAATCCTCGCGCCTTGGCGAAATGGGAGCATGACCCCACAGTGGAGACTGCTTCCCATGACCGGAACGACAACAAGAGCCGCCCTGTTCGCCGCCGCGATGCTGGCGGCGAGCGTGGGCGCGGCGGCCGCGCAACCGCTCACCGTGGTCGAGCTGTTCACCAGCCAGGGCTGCTCGTCTTGCCCGCCGGCCAATGCCAACCTGATCAAGGTCAAGGACCAGCCGGGCGTGCTGGCGCTGTCGTTCAACGTCACCTACTGGGATTATCTCGGCTGGAAGGACACGTTCGGCCGCAAGGAGTTCACCGACCGCCAGGTGAGCTACGAGCCGCCGCTTGGCCACGACGGGCCGTTCACGCCGCAAGTCGTGGTGAACGGCAAGGCCGACGCCGTGGGCGCGGCGCCCGGCGAGATCCAGCGCCTGATCGCCGACAGCGATCATCCGAACGGTCCCGATATCACGCTCGCCGGCGGCAAGGTCAGCATCGGCGCAGGCAAGCCGCCGGCGGGCAAGGCCGATGTCTGGCTGGTGCGCTACAACCGGGGCGTCGTCGAGGTGCCGGTGGCGCGCGGCGAGAACACAGGACGCACGCTGCCGCACGCCAATGTCGTGCATGCGCTGACCAAGCTCGGCAGCTGGAACGGCGCGGCCGCGACGCTGCCGCTGCCTGCCGCCGACGGCGGGTTCGCGACCGCCGTGCTGGTGCAGAGCCCGGGCGGCGGACCGATCCTGGCCGCCGCCGCCAACTGACCTTCTTCCCTTCGCGCGGGGCCGCGGAACGCGGCAACGCATAACCCGGCCCGCTTCCGCGCGCCAAAACCAAGGAGACTATCATGACCAAATACCTGACCCTGCCGGCGCTTGCCCTAGCGCTTTCCGCCTCCGTCTTCGTGGCCGGCGCCCGGGCCGACGACACGACCAATGCCATGAAGCCCGCCAACGCGATGGCGACCGACGCCATGAAACCGGCGACGGACGCCATGAAGCCGGCCGATGCGATGAAGCCCGACGCGATGAGCACCGAGGCGATGAAGCCCGCGACGGACGCGATGAAACCGGCGGATGCGATGAAGCCGGCCACGGACGCGATGAAGCCCGCTACCGACGCCATGAAGCCGGCGGACACCACCGCCCAGTAAGGCGGGCCTGGCTCACCCGGATTGCCGGCCGGATTGCCAGGGGGCAATTCGGAGCAATCCGGCCTCTCCCCGGCAGGGAGAGGAAGGGTGAGCGCAGTCGGCGGATACACGCCGCCGCACGGCAAAGTGAGAACCGCTTCGTGGCTGCGTTCGTATATAGTGGAACAACAACAAGGAGACCCAACATGACCGGCATTGAAAAGAAAGCCGCGCGGCCGTTCCTTGCCAAGAGCGCGCTGGTTGCGCTGGCGCTCAGCGCGGCGGCGGCCGTCTTCTGGCAGAGCCCGGCGCGCTCGGCCGAGGACGCGGTGGTGATCCCGCCGCCGGCGATGGACGAAAAGGCGACGGGCGGCATCGAGAAGGCCGTGTTCGCCGGTGGCTGCTTCTGGGGCGTGCAGGGCGTGTTCCAGCACGTCAAGGGCGTGAGCAAGGCGGTGTCCGGCTATACCGGCGGCAGCGCCGAGAGCGCCGTCTACGAGATCGTCGGCACCGGCCGCACGGGGCATGCCGAATCCGTCGAAATCACCTACGATCCGTCAAAGGTGACCTACGGCCAGCTCTTGCAGGTCTATTTCTCGGTCGCGCACAATCCGACCCAGCTCAACTACCAGGGGCCGGATTCCGGCACGCAGTACCGCTCGACGATATTCGCCGAGAATGACGAGCAGAAGAAGGTCGCCGAGAGCTATATCGCCCAGCTCGACAAGGCCAAGGTGTTCGGCAAGCCGATCGTCACGACGCTCGAAACCGGCAAGACCTTCTACCCGGCCGAGGATTACCATCAGGACTTCCTGACGCTGAACCCGACCTATCCCTATATCGTCTACAACGACCTGCCCAAGATCGAGAACCTGAAGTCGTTGTTCCCGAAGCTCTACAGCGAGAAGCCCGTGCTGGTGCTCGCCTCCAGCAAGAGCTGACCAGGCCCGGCAGGCCGGTGCGAATTTCGGGGCGGACGGTTCGTAGGACCTCCGCCCTTTGTCTTGCCGGCGGACGTCCGCAATGTGACGCAGTTCATAGAGGCATGCCCGACGCTGCCAGACACTGACATCCTGTCTTTCGCCGCCACGAAACCATCGCCGTCACCCCTTTCGAAGATTCTGTTTCAGCCGATCCGGGACCCTGCTTCCGGCGCGGGTTCCGTTGGCTGCATGGATGTGCCGGGCGTGCCGGCGCCGCATCGGGGAGAAGCGACAGATGGCCGTGGACATAAGGGTTTGCGTCTACACCAATGGCGACGACGCCTTTGTCGCCTGGGCGCCCAGCGACTTCATCGCGGGATGCCGGGGCTTCCTTCTGGAACGCGGCCGCAAGGCCGGCGCGACCGAGAAGATCGAGCCGGTGGAGAACCGCGTCGGCTTCGCCAGGGACAAGCCGAAATCGGGCGACCACAGGCCGTCGGACCTGTGGCCGTTCCAGCGCTTCAACTGGACCGACCACGCGGCCGATGCGGGCAATGTCGTGCGCTACCGGGTGACGGCGATGATGAGCTCCGGCCCCGGCCGGCCGCTGACCAAGGGCGTCTCCAGCGACTGGACGGACTGGAAGACGCTTGCGACCGATGCCGGCGGCGGCTTTTCCTGCTACTTCAACCGCGGGCTGGTGCTGTCACAGTTCGTCGCCCGCTACATGGCCAAGAACAGGCTCACGCCCGCGGCCTTCAAGAAGAGCCTTCGGACCAATGGCGACGCCAAATTCCGCGCCTTCCTGGAAGGCGATCTCGGCCTGCGCATGGCCGGGCTGACGCAAGGCACCGGCGATGAATTGCATGCGGCGCTCTACGAGCTCGGAGACGCGAGGCTGGAAACGGCGCTGATCGAGCTTGGGCCGCGGCTCCATCTCATCCTCGCCAACGGATCCGACAAGACGGGCGACGGCAACGCGGCGGCGCGCAAGAACCTCAACGGGCACGGTATCGCGACCATCGACCGGATGCTGAAAGCGAAAGGGCTCGGCCACAACAAGTTCGTGGTCGTGTCGGAAGACGGCGAGCCGAGGAAAGTGTGGACCGGGAGCACCAACTGGAGCACCACCGGCCTGTGCACGCAGGTCAACAACGGATTGCTGATCGAGGACAGGCATGTCGCGGCGCATTTCCGCAAGCATTGGGACCTCCTGAAGAACGCCTCGCCGCCGAAGACCGAGCCGGCCGATTTCACGCCGGCGCTGATGGCCGACAACGACGCGCCGAAGACCTTCACGGTCGGGAGCGCCAGGGCGACGGTGTGGTTCACCCGCACATCGAACGGGGCCGACATGGATGCGCTGCGCGAGGTCATCGCCTCCGCCAGGCAGGCGGTGCTGTTCCTGATGTTCACGCCGGGCAAGCAGGGGCTGCATACTCTGGCCGGCCAGCGCGCCAGGGAGAGGGGCATGTATGTGCGCGGCGTGGTCTCGACACTGAGCGCGCACGAGGGGGGCACCGGGCAGAACTTCCTCGACATCGGCCTGATAAGCAGCGACCGGACATTCGCGCCGGACCGCTACGCGGTGGCGCAGCCACAGGGTCTCGACGCGCCGCTCGGGCCATGGATCGCCGAGGTCAACCGGCCGGCCTTCCTGTCGCAGATCGGCCACGCCATCGTGCACTCGAAGATCCTGGTCACCGATCCGCATTCGAACGACTGCGTGGTGGTGACCGGCAGCCACAATTTCTCGGCGCCGGCGAGCGAGAAGAACGACGAGAACCTGGTGATCGTGCGCGGCCACAGGAAGCTTGCCGTCGCCTATGCCACCCACGCGATGTCGGTCTACAGCCACTACCGCTACCGCTCCTACATCCGCGAGATGCAGGCGCAGGGCAAGACGCCGTGGAGCTACCTGGACGACGACGACCAGTGGCTGAAGACCGAGCTCCGCACCAAGGCGCAGGAAATCGCGTTCTGGGGGCAGGGCTGACCTTCTCCCCGTAGCAAGAAAGCTGGCAGTGTCCAGAACTGTCAGCAGCGGCGTCGATTGACGGTTGCGCCGGGCGGTTTGCGACCTATATCAGGTCACCTTTTCCAGCCGGCCATCTTTCAGCATGTCATCCATCATCTCGATCTCCGGTGTCACGAAAACCTATGCCACCGGCTTCAAGGCGTTGAAGGAGATCAATCTCGACATAGAGCGCGGCGAGATCTTCGCGCTGCTCGGCCCCAATGGCGCCGGCAAGACGACGCTGATCTCGATCGTCTGCGGCATCGTCAACCGCTCGTCGGGCAGCGTCACGGTGGATGGGCACGACATCAGCCGGGACTACCGCGCCGCGCGCAGCCTGATCGGGCTGGTGCCGCAGGAGCTGACGATCGATGCCTTCGAGACGGTCTGGGCGACGGTGAACTACAGTCGGGGCCTGTTCGGCAAGGCGCCCGACAAGGACTTTGTCGAGAAGGTGCTGCGCGACCTTTCGCTGTGGGATAAGAAGGATTCCAAGGCGATCACGCTGTCCGGCGGCATGAAGCGCCGACTGATGATCGCCAAGGCGCTGTCGCACGAGCCGCGCGTGCTGTTCCTCGACGAGCCGACGGCCGGCGTCGACGTGGAGCTGCGCCAGGACATGTGGGCGATGGTCAGGCGGCTGCGCGAGGACGGCGTCACCATCATCCTCACCACGCATTACATCGAGGAGGCCGAGGCGATGGCCGACCGCGTCGGCGTGATCAACAAGGGCGAGATCATCCTGGTCGAGGGCAAGGCCGAGCTGATGCGCAAGCTTGGCCGCAAGCAGATGAGAATGGAGCTGCGGGCGCCGCTTGCCGCCGTCCCGGACGGGCTTTCGCATTATTCATTGGAGCTGTCGGGCGACGGCAACCAGCTCACCTACACCTACGACAACCAGAGCGACCGGCCGGGCGTCGCCTCGCTGATCCGCGACCTCGAGGCGGCCGGTGTCCAGTTCCGCGACCTCGACACCAAGAACAGCTCGCTCGAAGAGATCTTCGTCAATCTTCTGAGGCAAGAGCCATGAACCTGCGCGCGGCCCCCAATTTTCGCGCTGTGTGGGCGATCTACCGGGTGGAGATGGCGCGCGCCTTTCGCACCGTGCTGCAGAGCATCATCTCGCCGGTCATCTCGACATCGCTCTATTTCGTCGTCTTCGGCTCGGCGATCGGCTCGCGCATCAACGAGATCGACGGCATCCCCTACGGCGCCTTCATCGTGCCGGGCCTGATGATGCTGTCGCTGCTGACGCAGTCGATTTCGAACGCCTCCTTCGCCATCTATTTCCCGAAATTCGTCGGCTCGATCTATGAGCTGTTGTCAGCGCCGGTTTCCTATCTGGAGATCATCATCGCCTATGTCGGGGGCGCGGCCACCAAATCGATCATGCTCGGCCTGATCATCCTGGGCACGGCGGCGCTTTTCGTCCCGCTCAGGATAGAGCATCCGTTCTGGATGATCGCCTTCCTGGTGCTGACCGCGGTGACCTTCAGCCTGTTCGGCTTCATCATCGGCATATGGGCGAAGACCTTTGAACAGTTGCAGCTGGTGCCGCTGCTGATCGTCACGCCGCTCACCTTTCTCGGCGGCAGCTTCTATTCGATCCACATGCTTCCGGGCATCTGGAAGACGATCACGCTTTTCAACCCGGTCGTCTACCTGATCAGCGGCTTCCGCTGGAGTTTCTACGGCAAGGCCGACGTGTCCGTCGGCGTCAGCCTTGGCATGACGCTGGTGTTTCTGGCGATCTGCATCGCCATCGTCGCCTGGATCTTCAAGACAGGCTACCGGTTGCGGAACTGACCGAGCTCCGCTTTCTCTCCCGCGCTTTGCGAGGACGAGGAACAGAGCCTTTCAAACGGCCTTGATCAGACGCAGCAGCCCCAGCATCTCCACGAAGGTTCCTTTCCGGAAGGCGATATAGGTCGGCTCCTCGACGCCGTGGAAGCGGCGCTTGAAGGCCGCCTGGCCCTGCAGGTTGAAGCGGGAGCGGTTGACCCAGGGCGAGTCGTAGGCGCGCCGGAAGGTGTTACGCCAGAAATCCGATTCGGCGAAGCCGCTGGGCTCGACGTCCAGCAGCGGTGAAAGGCCAAGTGTCACCACCGAGATGCCCTCCTCCCGAAAGCGATCGACGGCGAATTTGGTCAGTCCGACCTCGGCGTGCGGCGTGGCGTCGGCCTGCTTGCGCTTGAAGGAGGTGGTGTAGCCGAAGACCTTGCCGTCGCGAAACAGGGGGTCGAAATCCAGGATGGCGACAAGCCTGCCTTCGGGGCTGTGCAGGAGGAAGCGGCGCATATCGCCGCCGGGCTGGATGGAAAAGCGACGGTTCAGGAAGCCCATCTCCCAGCGCTTGATGATGCGCCTTTTGCGCCATTCCACGGAAAGCTGCTTGATCTCGTCGAGCAGCATGTCGCCCGTGCCCTCGGCGAACACAAAACCCTTCCTGGCCAGCCAGCGTTCGGAATAGCGCACCGTCTCGTTGCGCTTGCCCGAGAAATCATGCTCCGGCAAATGCAGCCTGGTGTCGATGCCGAGCCGGTTGACGTGGTAGCCGAGACCTGCGAGCACCTTGGCCGTGTCGGCGCCGATCTGCACGAACCAGGGGTCGCGGGCGACCTCGACGAAGCGCTTGATATAGGCCGGACGGTCGGCCGGGTCCGCCACCGGATCGCCCAGCGCGAAATGACGGCTCATCTTGGTGCCGAAGGCGATGTAGCCGTCGCCGTCGCTGAAATAGGACAGCTTCTGCTGCACGGCCGTGGAATAGGCGAGCGAGAAATCGCCGTGGCGGCGCACCAGCCCAAGGCGTTCCTCTTCCGTCAGTTCGCGCCGCGGAACCTTGGGCGCCACGGCATCGAGAAGCCTGTCGAAGTAAATGCGCAGGGGCGCCATGAGCTCCGCATGCCAAGACGTGATGACCTGCCGCCCTCAGGTCGCGAATCGCTGGCGACCGCTGCCGGCCACGTCGCGTCTGCGCGATATAGAATGCAATTGGCGGCGAATGAAGGGCAAACCTAGCGACTCCTCCGCTATCGTCACTGGATGCGCGAACGTGCGTCGTGTAGTGGCTTGACCTTCTATGCTATGTTATATAACAAATTATCTAAATGGAATGACGAATCATGGAAGACATCCTCCGATCCTTGGGCTTTCTCTGCCTCGGCAGCCGGATGAAGCGCATTGGCGAGCAGTTGCAGGCCGATACGCAGCGTGTGCTCGACCGCTTGGACATGCGCATCCAGTCGAGCCAGTACCCACTGCTCGCCGCGCTCGACAGGCTTGGTCCGCTGCCGGTCGGCGAGCTGGCGCAAGCCCTGGGCGTCGCACAGCCGGGCGTGACGCGGATCGTGGCGCTGCTTGCCGATCTGGATCTGGTCGAGGTCAATCCTTCGGAGGACGACCAGCGGCGCAGGATCGTTTCGCTGAGCCGCAACGGGAGGTGGCTGGTCGACAAGGCGAAGCGAGACATCTGGCCGAGCATCGAAAATGCGGTGGCGGATTTGTGCGCCGATCTTTCCGGGCCGCTGCTCGGCCAGCTTGCCGCCATCGAGGATCGTCTGGCCGCGACGCCGCTCCATCGCCGCACTGAAAACGCCAGGGGTGCCGCGTCATGACACATGTCCTCGACCGTCCCGTCTGGAGCGCGCTTGCGACGCGGCAAAGGACTTTCGCCGAGGGCGATGACCGCGCGCGCCGGTACCGGCCAGCGATCATCCCGTTTGCCGCTACGGCGACTGACGATCCGGAAAGCCTGCACGCGCTCGGAAGGCTGGTTGCCGCCGGCGAGACCGTCATCCTGGCCCAGGCCGAAAGCATCGTCCTGCCGCCGGCGCTTGTCGCAACGATGACCGCCGACGCCGTGCAGATGACTGCCGAGCAGGTCTTGCAGACGGTTGCCGATCCCCGGATCGAGCAACTGATGCGGCAGGACGCTACCGAGATGCTAGCGCTCGCCTCGCTGACGAAGCCCGGCCCATTCACGCTGGAGGCCTTGAGTCTCGGCGAATTCTGGGGCGTGAAGATCGACGGCAGGCTGGCCGCGATGGCCGGCGAGCGCATGAAGCAGCCCGGCTATTCGGAACTCAGCGGCGTATGCTCGCATCCGGATTATCGCGGCGGCGGCCTCGCCAGGCTGTTGTCGCTGTTTGTGGCAAACCGCATCATTGCGCGCGGCGAGGTGCCGTATCTGCACGCCTTTGCCAACAACGCCGCGGCGATAAGGCTATACGAGTCGATCGGCTTCCGGCTGCGCAGCGCGATGAACATCGCGGTGGTTCAGCGGGCGGGATAACGGCTGTCTTGATCAGGCGGATTTCGAGTCCGGCCGACGGAAGCAAACCGTCTCCATCAACATCTCTTCATCGACCATGCCGGCATTGTAGAGCGCGAGCACAGTCAGCGCGATCTCCCGCGCCTCCGCCGACTCGGGATGCGCCTCCCGCTTTCGGCAGGCCTCGTCGAAGACGCGTTGCAAGGCGGCGACCTGGGCGGGTTTCAACAGGCCACGTTCATAAATGGACTTCGGCATGGTGATCTCCTGGCGAAGAGCTAGGGCGCCACCATAAAAGACCAACCTTTCACGAGGCCTGATTGACTTCAACCGGAACAGGGGGCCGGATCCTGCCGAGCCCCCCGCCTTGTCCGGCGCTTAGCGCCTCACACCGCGATCTTGCCGCCGCCCTGCTTGGTAATGGCCACCACCGCGGGGCGCACCGGCATGTCGGGCTTGAAATCCGGCCAGCGGGTCGACGGATCCTCGTAATAGGACGGGCGGCCGAAGCCTTCCCAATCCTCGCCGCCGTCGCCCGGATGCTGCACGGCGACGAAAGCCGTCTGATCGTCCGGCGCGAAGAGCGGGCCGCACATCTCGGCGCCAATCGGCACGCGGAAGAACAATTTCGACGTCGCCCGCGCGGCGCCTTCGGTATCCAGCGCCCAGAGGCCGTCCGTGCGGCCGGTGGCCTTCGGACCCTGGCCGTCGGTGGCGACCCAGAGCCGGCCCGCCGAATTGACAGCGCAATTGTCCGGCATGCCGAACCAGCCATTGGCGGTGGTCGCGGTCGAGAAGGTGGCACCGACATCGGCAACGGAAGGATCGCCGCATTTCAGCAGCACTTCCCACTTGCCCTTGGCGGCGGCGAAGTCGCCGCCGTCCTCGACGATCTCGATGATATGGCCGAAGGCGTTGGAAGCACGCGGGTTGGCGGCGTCGACCTGCTCTGCCTTGCGCTTGGAATTGTTGGTCAGCATGACATAGACCTTGCCGTTGCCGGCATTGGGCTGGATGTCTTCCGGCCGGTCCATCTTGGTGGCGCCGAGCAGGTCTGCGGCGCGGCGGGTCTCGATCAGCACGTCGGCCTGGGAGGCAAAGCCATTCGCCGCCGTCAGCGGCCCCTCACCGAACACGATCGGCATCCATTCGACCGAACCGTCCTCGGCGAACTTCGCCACATGCAGCGTGCCGTCGTCGAGCAGGTTCATGTTGGCCGCGCGGTCGTCGGGGTTGAACCTGCCGGCAGTGACGAACTTGTAGACATAGTCGAAGCGTTCGTCGTCGCCGAGATAGAAGACGACGCGGCCGTCCTTGGCGACGATCGATTCGGCGCCCTCATGCTTGAAGCGGCCCATGGCGGTGCGCTTCCTCGGCACCGAGTTCGGGTCGTTGACGTCGACCTCGACGATCCAGCCGAAGCGGTTGGGCTCGTTCGGCTCCCTGGCGAGGTTGAAGCGGTCATAATGCGCGCCCCATTCATAGGCGCCTTCCGGTATACCGAGGCGTTTGTAATTGGCGGATTCCTTGTGCCCTTCCGGCAATTCGCCCGAGAAATAGCCATGGATGTTCTCCTCGGCCATCACATAGGTGCCCCAGGGCGTGACGCCGCCGGCGCAATTGTTGAGGGTGCCTATGACCCTCGTGCCGGAGGGGTCGGCATTGGTCTTGACGCGGTCATGGCCGGCGACGGGGCCGGAGAGCGCCATCTCGGTGGTCGACATGATGCGGCGATTGAGCTTGCCGTCGCGCACGACCTGCCATTTGCCGCCTTGCTTGCGAATCTCGACGATGGTGCCGCCATGCGCCGCCATCTCGACATCGACCTGCTCCTTCGAGAGCGGCGCGACCTCGGCAGTCTTCTTGCCGTCCTTCTCGACGATCGAAACGATGCCGGGAAACATAAGATGCGGGTTGGTGTATTCGTGGTTGACGACCAATAGGCCGTGCTCGGGGGAGCCATCGATCGGGATGTAGCCGACATAGTCGTTGTTGTAGCCGAACTGCCTGGCCTGGGCTTCAGCCGATTGCTTAACCGGATCGAATTCCGGCGAATCGGCAAAAAGCGGATCGCCCCAGCGCAGCAGTACGTCGGCGTCATAGCCGGGCGCGACATGGTGCCTGTCGTCGATGCCGGCCTCGAGCTCGTCGAAGTTGAAAGCCGAAGCCTCGGCGGCGCGCGCCTCGCCGGCGGCGACCAGCGCCAGCGGACTGACGGTGGCGGCGATGGCCGAGACCGCCAGCGAGCCCATCAGGAAGCCGCGGCGCGAGAAGCGCGCGGCGATGATCTCGCCCATGGTGCGGTTATCGGTCGGGTTGACGGGCGGGCCGTCATTTTCCTCGAGCTGGCTGGTGCGGAAGCGGCTTTCAGGGGTCGCGGTCATATATTGTTCCTCTGGCTTCATGAGGTGGCTTGAGCTTTTGACCTTTCGACCCCTAAAGCGAGCCGATCACATTTTCGTGACATCGACGTGATCAAACCGCAACGGTTGTTTGCCAAGTGCTGAGGCCGGCGCCGTGGTTGGGATGCCGTCCGTGGTCGCGCCCCATCTGGCGCCCGGCCGGCGGTGAAGCTTCCGCGACACCCGGCTTATAGTCCCGGCGCACGCCCGGTTCGCCGCGATCAGCTTGACGGCTTCGCCCGCTTCGGAAACAAGGGCTGCGGCCGGCGTGGCGGCGGCGCTTCAAAAGGGGACGGCAAGTGAGCTTCTGGGGACTGGCGCAGCTCGGCATTTCGACCGTGATGTTCCTGCTGGCGGCAATGGCCGCCAAGCAATGGGGGGTGGCGCCGAACCTGGCCAAGCTCCTGCTGACGCTGGCACTCTACACGGCGGGCAATCTGATCATGCTTCGGCTCGTGCGCGAGTTCGGCATGTCGGTGTCGTTCAGCCTGTCGGCGGTGATCCAGCTTGTCGCAGTCAATGTCGTGGCGATCGCCTTCTTCGGCGAACGGCTGAACACGTTTCAGGCCACCGGCGTGATGCTGGCCATCGCGGCCGTCGCGCTGATCACGCTCGGGCCCTATATGCAGAAGCTCTAACCGGCGAGCCTTCTGATGAGACCACGTTTGACCGCGCTGCTGACCAGGATCGAATTTCCCCTGCTTCTGGCCGGGCTCGTGGTTGCCGGCGGGCTGTGGGGCTTTGAGGAATTGATGGAAGTGGCGCGCGCCACGACGCCGCACGCCTTCGACACCGAGATCCTGCTTGCCTTCCGCCATGCCGGGCAGCCGGACAGCCCGATCGGTCCGCTTTGGCTGCAGGGAGCCATGCGCGACGTCACCGCGCTCGGCAGCACCGTTGTGCTGATGCTGATCACAACCGCGACGATCATCTACCTGCTCTTGATCCGCAGACCGTCGACGGCGCTGTTCGTGCTCGCTGCGGTCGCAAGCGGGCAAGCGCTCTCCACCCTGCTCAAGCATGAGGTCGACCGGCCCCGGCCCGACCTCGTCTCGCACCTTGTCAACGAGACATCGCTATCCTTTCCAAGTGGCCACGCCATGCTGTCGGCTGTCACCTATCTGACGCTCGGTTCCCTGGCGGCACGCTTCCTCCCGGACCGCCGGACGAAGGTCTTCGTGTTTTCCCTTGCCGTCCTGATCACCGTGCTGGTCGGGACCAGCCGCGTCTATCTCGGCGTGCATTGGCCATCCGACGTGCTTGCCGGCTGGTGCGCGGGTTTTGCCTGGGCCATGCTGTGCTGGCTTGCGGCCCGCCTGCTGCAACGGCGCAAGGTTGTGGCCGATAGCGACTGATCGATAGCTGATACATGTATAATGATGCTTGAGACATTGTAATTTTTACAATATGCATCTTTGCAAGTTCTCAGAGACGGGTCCCGGCCGATGATTACAGCCGCACAGATGCGCGCAGCACGGGCGTTGACCGGCATCGACCAGAAGACACTCGCCGAGCGCGCGGGGGTCTCGCTTCCGACGATCCAGCGCATGGAGGCGAGCGACGGCGTCGTCAGGGGCGTGGTCGACACGCTTATGAAAGTCATCCAGGCGCTCGACGAAGCGGGTGTGGAGCTGCTCGGCGAGAACCAGGCCAGCGAGCGCGGCGGAAGAGGCGTGCGCCTCAAGACCATCGCGGCGCAGAACCCCCAAGGCTGAGCCGCCAAGGCCGGACCGGATCGACCCGGTCGACGGATACCTTCTCAAATCGCCGCTTCGATCGGCTCGGCAAGCTTCGGATTGGCGCGCGCCGCGATCAGGCAACCGGCAACGATCAGACATGCACCCGTCAGCGTCGTCCAGGTCACCTTTTCGCCGAAGAAGAACCAGCCGAGCGCGATCGCCCAGATGAAGGCCGAGTATTCGGTCGGGATCAGATATTGCGCTTCGGCGCGGGCATAGGACCAACTCATCAGGAATTGCCCGGCGAGCGACAGCACCGTCACCCCGATCAGGGCAGGCCAGAGCTCCCTCGGCAGCTCAACCGCGAGCCTGGGCGCGGCGAGACCGAGGATGATTGCGACGAACAGATTCTGGAACAGCATGATCTCGATGGGTCTGGCCAGGAGCGCCTGCCGCCGGGAGAGGATCAGATTGTAGCCATAGAACACCGTCGATACGAGCACCGCGACGGTCCCCAGCAGAGCATCCTGCGAATGGCTTGCAGCGCCGAACTGGCCAGCCAATATGATCGCGACCCCCGCCATGCCGGTCAAGGACGCCCATACCACCTGCCGCCCTATGCGCTCGCCCAACAGCAGCGCCGCGAGGAGGAGCGCAAACAGCGGCGCCACGAAACTGAGCCCGATTGCCTCCGCGAGCGGCAGCCGGGCGAGACCCCAGAAGAACAGGACCAAGACGATGCAGGCGATCGCGGCGCGCAGCGCATGCAGGCCCAGCACCGGAAGGCTCGGTTTCGAGCGCGACCCCGCCGACCATGCCGCGCCCGCGACTACGGCGGCAACCGCGCTGCGCCACAACAGCACGTTATAAACTCCGACGGCGATGATCAGAGATTTCATTGCCGCATCCATGCCGGACAGCAAGAAGATCGCCAGCGCGCATATGAGCACCGGGATCATCGGGGAAACGGCCCCGGTCGGGCTGGATGTCTTCACGGCTTGGCTCAATCGTAACGGATTGGAGCCGGATATTCCGGAGCAGGCGGCGGAACCAGATGGCAGCCCCGCCGATATGCCGGTCCAACCCCATCGGCGATCGAAACTTGATCGCTTGCAGTCACACCCCAGCCGGCTGTCCTGTCATTGCGGCAGGAGGGAGCGACCACAGGGGCCTCATGCCGCCTTCGCCTCTTCCTGGGGGCCGGCGAGATCGTCGCGCGCTTTGCGGGCGAGCCTCTTGGCCGAACGCTTGGGGCTGTCGGCGAACAGGTCGGCGGCGCCGGCGAGGCAGGCCTTGGCCAGCCTCCTTTCGGAGCGCTTCAGCAGCTTGCGCAAAAGCCTGGTCTCTTCGGCGGAGCCGAGCGGCTCGCCTTCGGCATCGAGAAGCGCGCGCATGACGAAGACGTCGTGCAATTCGCCGAGCTGCTCGCCGAGCTTGTCGACCGCCTTGCGGCGCCCCTTGATCGGCGCCGGCCACAAGCGGCCGAGCAGGGACAGATGCATGGAGTGGGCCTTGGCCGCCTTGCGCAGGTCGTGAAAGTCAGTGTCCTTGCCACGCGACCGCGCCTTGTCCAGCGCCTTCTTCGCCCGCCGCAAGGTAGTGCGGGCACCCTCGGCCAGGATGTCGGCCGCCTGCTCCGGCTGATCGGGCAGGGCCAGCCTGGCGATACGCTCCAGGCCCTCCCTGCAGGCGGACAGGGCCGCATTGATGGCGGCGTCGAGGCCGGGACCGGCATGGAACTCGTGCTGGCGCAGCACCAGCCGTTCGCGCACGGGATCGAGGCCGCCGCCGGCCGCTTGCTCCGGAAAGGCATCGGCCAGGCGATCGATGGTCTCGATGAGCGCGGTCGCCTCGCGCGGGCCGGCCAGCAGCGCCGACACCTGCTTGTAACATTCGTTCTCGGTCTGGCAGAACGATTCGTCCCCGGAACGAACCAGGCGCAGCAGGGCTCGCACGCTCTTCAGCCGCTTGCGGCATTTGTGCAGTCCCTGCTCCGGCTTCTCGCGCGCCGTATCGAGATGGCCGATTGCCTTGCCGATCTCATCGGCCAATATGCGCCTGACCTCGCCGGTCAGCGGCAAGCGCGGATCGATGCGAAAGCTCATGCGGCGATCTCCGGAATCCCCCCGAGGGCCAGCGACGCGTTGTAGAACCTCGACTCGCCGGTGACCTCGCGGCCGAGCCAGTCGGGCAGCATTTCGTCGGATACGTCCTCCGGCGTCTCCAGCTCCGCGATCACCAAACCCGCGAGCTTGCCGCCGAAAACATCGACTTCATAGAGATAGCCGCGGTGTCTAACATGGTGGCGTGTCTTCTCGATGACACGTCCGATGGCGAACGCCATCATTTCCTCGGCCTCGGCGAGCGGGATCGAATATTCGAATTCGTCGCGCTCGCGCGCCCTGTGCCCGAACTTCAGCGTCAGCCTGGCGGCGTTCCCATCGCTGATGCGCACGCGCACCGTGCGGCCGGGCTGGGCGGCGAGATAGAACTGACGAATGCGAATTTCCGCCTCGACCCCGTCGCGCCAGGCGGGGCCGGAGACCAGGAACTTGCGCTCGACTTCCTTGCCCATGGCCGCGCACTAAAGCCCGCGGGGGTCGAGAAGGCAAGCCGGATAGAAGTCATATTTGACTTTAATCAATCGATTGATTAAACACGAGCAATGAACAGGCAATCAGGTGCGACAAGACGGCAACGCGAGGCCAACACCGCCGACCAGACGCGCGCGGCACTGGTGCACGCGGCGCTCAAGTTGTTCGGAAGGCAGGGTTTCGACGGCACGTCGACGCGCCAGATCGCGGCGGAAGCCAAGGCCAATATCGGCTCGATCGCCTACCATTTCGGCGGCAAGGAGGGCCTGCGCGCCGCCGCCGCCGACCATATCGTCGACACCATACAGGGAATTGCCGGCCAGGCGCTGGGCGACGTCCAGGCGGCCGGGACCCTCACCCCGGAGGCAGCCAGGGCCCAGCTTTTCGCCGCGCTGGAGCGGATGGTGGGCTTCGTCGTGGCCAGTCCGCAGTCCGGCGAGATCGTTCAGTTCGTGCTTCGCGAGCTCTCACACCCGACCGCCGCGCTCGACCGCATCTATGCGGGCGTGTTCGAACCGACGCACCGGCGGCTTTGCCAGGTCTGGGAACAGGCGACCGGCGAGGCGGCCGAGAGCGAGGCAACGCGGCTCACGGTCTTCACCATGATCGGCCAGGTCATCTATTTCCGCATCGGCCGCGAGGCCGTCATGCGCCGCATGGGATGGCGCGAGATCGGCAATGAAGAGGCCGCCAAGGTGGTGGCGGCCACAACCGATAACCTCAGGGCGATGCTGGCGGCGCGCGGACCGGCCGGCGGCAGGAAGGGCAAATCATGAGCTTTCTCTGTTCGCTGCCGCTCGCGGCCCAGCTGTTCGGCGCCTGCGCGCCGGCTGCGCCCCTGGCCGTCGGCTATGTCGAAGGCGAGTATGTGCTGATGGCGCCGATCGAGGTGGCCCAGGTCGCGACGGTGACGGTCAGGCGCGGCGACCGCGTCGAGAGCGGCACGGCCGTGGCGACGCTCGAGGACGCCGACGCCAGGATCGAGGTGGCGCAGGCCGAGGCAGCACTTGCGCAGGCGCAGGCGCAGCTTGCCGACCTGCAGGTCGGCAAGCGTCCCGAGGAAATCGCCGTGCTCAAGGCCCAGGTCGACATGGCGAAGGCCCAGGCCGCCGACGCAAAGCGCAAGTACGACCGGGCGAGCGACCTCTACAAACGCGGCACCGGCACGCAGGCCGATTACGACACGGCCTCGGCCTCGCTGGAGACGGCCAATGCCCAGGTCGGCCAGGCCGAGGCCAATCTCGCCGTCGGCAATCTGCCGGCGCGGCCAGAGACCATCAAGGCCGCAGACAATCAGGTAAAGCAGGCGCGGTCGGCCCTGGAGCAGGCCGAGTGGCGACTGTCGAAGCGGGTGCTGACGGCCCCCTCGACCGGACGCGTCAACGATGTCATCCGCAATCCCGGCGACACGGCCGGGCCGACCGCGCCGGTGATCTCGATGCTGCCGGACGGCGCCGTGAAGCTCAGCGTCTACGTGCCCGAAAGCGCGTTCTCGTCGGTCAAGATCGGTACCAAGCTCAACGTCCACTGCGACGGCTGCGGGGCGGGACTGAAGGCACGCGTCAGCTATGTCTCGCCCGATCCGGAATTCACGCCGCCCGTGATCTACTCGCTCGAGAACCGGCAGAAGCTGGTCTATCTGGTCGAGGCGCGGCCGGACGGCGATGCCAGGCCCCTGCAGCCGGGCCAGATCGTCGACGTCGATCTCGCGGATCTCGGGCAATGAACGCCATCGACGTTCGCGGCCTCGTCAAGCGCTTCGGCGGCAAGACGGTCGTCGACCATGTGACGATGACGGTCGCCGAAGGCGAGATCGTCGGCTTTCTCGGGCCGAACGGCTCGGGCAAGACGACGACCATCCGCATCATGTGCGGGCTTCTGACGGCGGACGAGGGCGACGGCACCGTGCTGGGCTTCAACATCCGCACCGACGCCCTCAAGATCAAACGCGAAGTCGGCTACATGACGCAGAAATTCTCGTTCTACGAGGATTTGACGATCGGCGAGAACCTCGAGTTCGTGGCGCGGCTCTACCGGCTGAAGCCGGTCGAGGAATATGTCTCGCGGACCCTGGAAGAGCTCGGCCTGACGAGCCGCCGCAACCAGCTGGCGGGCACGCTTTCGGGCGGCTGGAAGCAGCGGCTGGCCCTGGCCGCCTGCATCATGCACAAGCCGAAGCTGCTCTTGCTCGACGAGCCTACGGCCGGCGTCGACCCGAAGGCGCGGCGCGAGTTCTGGGACGAGATCCACCGGCTGGCCGGCGGCGGGCTGACGGTGCTGGTCTCCACGCATTACATGGACGAGGCCGAGCGCTGCCATCGCATCAGCTACATTTCCTACGGCAAGATGCTCGCCACCGGCACGGTGGACGAGGTGGTGAGGAATGCCGGGCTGACAACCTTCGTGCTGCAGGGGCCGCGACTCGATCAGGCGGCCAAAGCGCTGCAGGGCCGGCCCGGTGTCGACCAGGTGGCGCCGTTCGGCGCGACGCTGCATGTCGTCGGCTCCGACAAGGCGGCCTTGGAAAAGGCGCTCGCCGATGTCGAGAAGGACCACAAGGACGTGACGGTGACGCCGGGCGAGACCAGCCTCGAGGATGTGTTCATCCAGTTCATGTCCGGCTCGAAGGACAACATGGCATGAACGCGATCTTCTCCTTCGCCAGGCTGGGCGCCCTGCTCATCAAGGAATTCATCCAGATGCGGCGCGACCGCATCACCTTCGCCATGATGCTGGGCGTGCCGCTGATGCAGCTGGTGCTGTTCGGCTTTGCGATCAACAACGACCCGAAGAGCCTGCCGGCAGCGCTCGTGGCGACCAGCAGCGATCCCTATACGCGGGCGATGGTCTCGGCATTGCAGACCACCGGCTACTACCGCTTCGACCATGTCGCGCAAAATGCCGCGGAAGCCGAGTTCCTGATGGCGCGCGGCGACGTCTCCTTCGTCGTCACCATCCCCGCCGATTTCGCGCGGCGGGTGGAGCGCGGCGACAATCCGCAGATCCTGATCGAGGCCGACGCCACCGACCCGTCCGTTGCCAGCGGCGCAATATCGACGCTCGGCACCGTTGCCAGCCAGGCACTGCTGAGAGCCCAAGGGACCCAGGACGCGGCCAGGGAAGCGTCGCGCGGCCAGCTCGATGTCGTCGTGCACCGGCGCTACAACCCGGAGGGCGTTTCGCAATACAACATCGTACCCGGCCTGCTCGGCGTCATCCTGCAGATGACCATGGTGATGATGACGGCGATGGCGCTGACCCGGGAAACCGAGCGCGGCACCATGGAGAACCTGCTGGCCATGCCGTCCAGCCCAACCGAGATCATGCTGGGCAAAGTGCTACCTTTCCTCGTCGTCGGCGCCGTGCAGGTGGTGGTGGTGCTCGTTGCCGCGAAGCTCCTGTTCGCCATCCCCTTCGTCGGCAGCCTGACACTGCTGCTCTCCTCGGTGCTGGTCTTCGTGCTTTCGCTGGTGCTGCTCGGCTACACCATCTCGACCATGGCACGCTCGCAGATGCAGGCGATGCAGCTTACCTTCTTCTTCTTCCTGCCATCCCTGCTGCTCTCGGGCTTCATGTTCCCCTATCGCGGCATGCCGGGTTGGGCGCAGGTGCTGGGCGAGATCTTTCCGCTCACGCACTTCCTGCGCATCACTCGCGCGGTGATGCTGAAGGGCGCGGATTTCAATGCGGTCGCGACCGAGGTCGGCTGGCTGGCGGTGTTCGTCGTCGTGTTCGCTGGCACCGCCCTGCTGCGTTTCCGGCGGACGCTGGACTGATTTTGCTCGATGCCCCGCGTGGCGCGGTGCCCTGCATAGTGACGTCTCGAGCCCCTCGCATCCCCCTGGCGGGAGGTGGGCCGCGCTACGCGGCCATGATCCCGGCGTAAGTGCCGAAATCGACATTGCCGCCGGAGAGCACCACGGCGACGCTTTTGCCCGCGAGGTCGATCTCGCCGGATTCGAGCGCGGCAAACGCGACGCAGCCACCAGGCTCGACCACCAGCTTGAGATAGGCCATGGCGTCGCGCATCGCCTGCGCGGCGGCCTGGTCGGAAACCGCGATTGCGCCGGCGAGATTCCTGCGGTTGATCTCAAAGGTGATGGCGCCGGGCTCGGCGGTGAGCAGCGCGTCGCAGATCGAGGCGTGGCCGGGTTCGTTCGCGACGCGTTCGCCCTTTGCCAGCGAGCGGCGCGTATCGTCGAAATGCTCGGGCTCGACGGCCCAAACGGCGGTCCGCGGCGAGAGGTGCTTGACCGCCACGGAAATGCCGCTCGTCAGGCCGCCGCCGCCGCAGGGGATGACCACGGCGTCGAGCGCCACGCCGAGGGCTTCTGCCTGCTTGATCAGTTCCAGGCCGATCGTGCCCTGGCCGGCAATGATGGCCGGGTCGTCGAAAGGCGGCACCAGCGCCATGCCCTTTTCGATATAGGGACGCACGACCGCCATGCGGTCGTCCTTGAAACGATCGAACGGCACCACCTCGGCACCCATCCTGCGAACATTGCCGACTTTCATGGCCGGAGCGTCGGCCGGCATGGCGATGACGGCCTTGACGCTGAACATGGCCGCGGAAGCCGCCACGCCTTGGGCGTGGTTACCGGAGGAAAAGGCGACGACGCCGCGGCCGCGCTCGTCCTCGCTCAGCGTCGACAATTTGTTGTAGGCGCCGCGGATCTTGAAGGAGCCGGTGCGTTGCAGCGTCTCGGGCTTGAACAGGATACGGCCGCCATAGCGCCTGTTGAGTTCGGGCGATTCGATCAGCGGCGTTTCGACGATCAGGCCGGAAAGCCGCGCGGCGGCGGCGCGGATGTCGGAGATGCCGGGCAGGGGGAGCATGGGCGAGCCTCGCAGAGGGATGGGTCGACTTATGCTGCACGCAAAACGAGGCGTCGCGCCAACGAAAAAATGTGATGGAGACAAGGTTGCAGTCTTGGCGAGTTGGCGTTCCTTCGCGCCACCGTCTGTCCTGCCGGACATCTCCCCCACAAGGGGAGGAGATCAGCCGTCACCTCGGCTTTCACCAATCACGAAGGCGGAAATTGAAGCGTGACGGCGACGCTGCCAATCTCCCCTCTAGGGGAGACTGGCGGTAGGCCAGAGGGGCCGCTGTCCCGCCGGCATTGCGCAAGTTGCAGCCAGCCAGTTCACCCCAGCAGCGTCTTGGTCCTCTTGCTGCCGCCAAGCTTGCGCCAGGTGTTGAAGCGGTGGGTGGCGGCGGCGAAGGAGATCTTCATCTGCTGGGAAACCGTGTAGCGCGACTTGCCTTCGTCGAAAAGGCGGTAGCAGCACTCGGCGCCTTCCTCGGTCAGCTTGCCGTCCGGCGTCTTGTTGTGCGGGTTGGCCGGGTCGAATTTTTCGATTTGCTCTTCGACCAGGCCCTTCAGGCGCTGCAGGTCGGCCTCGATGCTGGCGATGAGATCGAGAACTGGCTTCGCATCGAATGCGTGCGGAGGCTTCTTGTCCTTCATTCCGTTGCTTCCTTCAATTTCTGCTGTCGCCGACTATATAGGCTAACATTCGGTGATAATGAAGGGGCGACCAGGTTCCGCTAGATTGCTTTTCCGGCGCGCAGCCTTGCCGTTCGCAATTGACGCCGGGCGGCCAAGAGTCCTAGTTTAGAATCATTCTAAACTAGAGTGATCCCATCATGCTTTCCCGTGTTTTCGGCTTCGGCCGCCGTTCATTCGATTCGTTGTCGGAGCAGGAGATCCTGGCGCTGGCGATATCTTCCGAGGAAGATGACGGGCGCATCTACCGCGCCTATGCCGACGGCCTGGCGCAGGATTTTCCGCAGTCGGCCAAGGTGTTCGAGGCCATGGCCGAGGAAGAGGACGGCCATCGCGATTCCCTCATCGAGCTGCACCGCAAGCGTTTTGGCGAGCGCATCCCCCTGATCCGGCGCGAGCATGTGAGGGGCTTTTACGAGCGCAAGCCGGACTGGCTGGTGCGGCCGCTCGGCATCGAGCATGTGCGCCGGCAGGCCGAGGACATGGAACGGCAGGCCTACCGCTTCTATGTCGAGGCGGCCAAGCGCACTACCGACGCCTCGACCCGCAAGCTGCTGGACTGGCTGGCTGCGGCCGAACTCGGCCACGAGAATTCCGCCCATGAACTGGAGCAGAAGCACCTCCCCGGCGAGGTCAAGGAGGAGGAGGCGAATGTCGAGCAGCGCCAGTTCATCCTCACCTATGTCCAGCCGGGGCTGGCCGGGCTGATGGACGGATCGGTGTCGACGCTGGCGCCGATCTTCGCCGCCGCCTTCGCCACGCATGCGACGTTCCAGACCTTCCTGGTCGGCCTCGCCGCCTCGATCGGCGCCGGTATCTCGATGGGCTTCACCGAGGTCGCCTCGGATGACGGCAAGCTCTCGGGGCGCGGTTCGCCGCTCAAGCGCGGGCTCACGGTCGGCATCATGACGACGCTGGGCGGTCTCGGCCACGCGCTGCCCTATCTCATTCCTTATTTCTGGACGGCCACGATCGTCGCGGCGGTGGTGGTGTTCTTCGAGCTCTGGGCGATCGCCTTCATCCAGAACCGCTACATGCAGACGCCGTTCTGGCGCGCCGCATTCCAGGTGGTGCTGGGTGGCGCGCTGGTGTTCGGAGCGGGTGTGCTGATCGGGAATGCGTGAGCGGCCTCCCCTTCTCTCCCTTTAGGAGAAGGGGAGTCGCGCTCATCCATTCACCGCCTTGCTATCCGCCGGCGCCTCCGCCCTCTCCGTCAGCCCATAGTCCCGCACGACATGGGCGATGCGCAGGCGATAGCCGGCAAAGATTCCGCCGCGGCCGGCTTGCTGCGCCTGCCGATGCTCGTCGGTGTTGCGCCAGGCCTTGACCGCCTCTTCGTCGCGCCAGAAGGACAGCGACAGCACACGCTTGGGATCGGTGAGGCTCTGGAAGCGCTCGACCGAAATGAACCCGTCAATGCCGTCGAGCAGCGGCCGAAGCTCGGCGGCGATGCCGAGATAGGCATCGCGCTTTCCTTCCGCCGGCTGCACCTCGAAGATGACTGCGATCATCCCTCTATCCCTTCCCTGACCGTCACGTCGGTTTTGAAAACCTGCCGCGGACCATGCGGGCCGGAAACCAGGGTCAGGAAGACACGGTCTTCCTTGAGGATGAATTTCTCGCGCCGCGCGAACTCGTAGTTTGCCTTGCCGGCCGGGTCGTCGGCAAGCCGCGCGCGATAGGCTTCGTAGGCCGCGAGGCTCTCGATGTTATAGGCGGCATAGGCCGTGGTGGCCGAGCCTTCATGCGGCCCGAAATAGCCGATCAAATCGCCGCCGCAGCGCGGAATGACCTGGCCCCAGGCGCGCGCATAGTGCTCGAAGGCCGCCTTGCCGAACGGGTCGAGCTCGTAGCGGATGAAGCAGGTGATGGTCATTTCGGTCTCCTCGGCGGTTGGCTTGCGGACGATGATGGTTCGACCGCGGTCGAAGCATCGCTTGCGCGGGTATGCTAGGCATCCTCCTGTCAGGAATGTTGCCCGGGCTGCTTGAGATAAGGCCAGGATAGTGGTTCCCTGACTGGAATGCTTCGATGAGGATCGAACCATGCGCGAAGGACCCGATATCGCCCGCATCGCCAGCCTGGTCGGCGACCCGGCACGCGCCAACATGCTCAACGCGCTGATGGGCGGGACCGCGCTGACAGCGTCGGAACTGGCGCTGGAGGCAGGCGTGTCGTTGCCCACCGCTTCCTCGCATCTGTCGAAGCTGATGGATGGCGGCTTGCTTACGCTCGCGAGCCAGGGCCGCCACCGCTATTACGGCCTCGCCGGCGCGCAGGTGGCCGGCATGATCGAGGCGATCATCGGCGTCGCCGAGGCGGTCGGTCCAAAACGGGTGCGGCCCGGGCCGCGCGACGCGGCCATGCGCGTGGCGCGTGTCTGTTACGACCACCTCGCCGGCGAACAGGCGGTCGCCATGCTCGACCGGCTCTTCGACAGGAAGCTTTTGCTGCGCGAGGACAACGAGATCAGGCTCTCGTCATCCGGCGCCGCGCATTTTTCCGCGCTCGGCATAGGGATCGATCCCAAGGCGCGGCGGCCGGTGTGCCGTGCCTGCCTCGACTGGAGCGTGCGGCGCTCGCACCTCGCCGGCACGCTGGGCGCCGCCATCCTCGACAAGATCATCGCCAAGAAATGGGCACGGCGCGAAAAGGACAGCCGCGCCGTAGTGTTTTCGCCGACGGGTAGGCAGGCATTCGAGAGGGTATTTCTCTCCTGAGCGGGCGAATTTCGCGTTGCTGTCCCGCCGATGTTGAAGGTTCACCCCCGCTTCAGCGCCTTCCCCAGCTTGAAGAACTCCTTCCACGGGTCGGCTTTCTTAAGCTGCTCGCGTGTCGTCGCGTCGCCGAGGGGAAACGCATTCGGCGCAAGCCCCTTCTCGATCTCCGCCCAGGTGACGGGCATGGATATCGTCGCGCCCTTCTTGGCGCGCGACGAATAGGGCGCGACCGTGGTCGAGCCGCGGCCGTTGCGCAGATAATCGACGAAGATCTTTCCGGCGCGCGCCTTCTTCGACAGCGTCGCTGTGTAGCGGTCGGGCGCGGCCTGCTCCAGCGCGCGCGCGAAATCATGGGCGAATTCCTTCACCTCGTCCCATTCCGCCGACGACTTCAACGGCACCAGCACATGGTAGCCCTTGCCACCGGAGGTCTTGACCAGACTCGGCAGCGACAGGTCGTCGAGCCGCTTGTTGATGTCGAGCGCTGCCTCGCGCACTTTGCCGACGTCGATCCCCTCGTCAGGATCGAGGTCGAAAATGATCTGGTCCGGCTTTTCCAACTCATCGATGGTCGAGCCCCAGATATGCACTTCCACCACGCCGTACTGGACGAGCGCCGCCAGCCCATCGAAATCCTTGATGTAGAGGATTTCCTCGCCGTCCGTCGGGTCCTTCATCCTGGCAATCTTTTCGCTCATGCCGGGCGAGGCATGTTTCTGAAAGAAGCGCTGACCGTGGATGCCGTCCGGCGCGCGCACCAGGCTCAGCGGCCGGTTGAGGACGAATTGCTGCATGCGTGGCCAGACCAACGCGTAGTGATCAAGCAGGTCCTGTTTCGAAACCTTTTCGTCGGGCCACAGCAGCTTGTCGGGATGCGAGAGCTTTATCGAGGTCTTGGCCGTTCCGGCCGAGGACTTCGTCGCGGCCTTTGCGCCCGGTTTTGCTTCGGCCTCGGCCCTCTTCGGCTGCTCCTGCACGACTTCCTCCGCCGGCTTGTCCTCGCGAAGCCCCTGGAACGAGGCGTGTCGGATTATACGGTCGGATGTCCAGCTGCGGAACTCCACCTCCCCGACAAGCTCAGGCTTGACGAAGGTGAGCCCCTTGCCCTTCGGGACAGCGGACGAGAAGGGCGACGTTTCCACCTTGAGCCCGTCGAGCTTTTTCTTCAGATCCGTCATCACCTTGCCGGAAAAGCCGGTGCCGACGCGGCCGGCATAATGCAGCTTGCCGCCCTCATTGAAGCCGACAAGCAGTGAGCGCAGGCCGCGCCCGGTCTTGTCCGAAGGCAGATAGCCGCCGATGACGAATTCCTGCCTGAGCGTGCATTTCGACTTGATCCAGGTCAGCCCCCGCCCGCTGCGATAGGGCGCGTCGGCGCGCTTCGACACCACGCCTTCCAGACCCATGCGACAGACATGCTGCAGCATGACCTTGCCCGGCTCATGGAAGTGATCGCTGAAGCGCAGCGCCGAATCCTCGGGCTGCTCGCCGAGCAGCTCGGCAAGCGCCTGCTTGCGCTCCACCAGCGGCTCGCGGCGCAGATCCTCGCCGTCGAGGCGCATCAGGTCGAAGACATAGTAGACGAAGCGGTCGGCGCGGCGGGCCGACAGGTCCGCCTGCAGCAGCGGGAAGGACGACACGCCGCTGTCGGCCAGGACCACGATCTCGCCGTCGATGATGGCGTCGCGGCATTTCAGTTTGGCCAGCGCGGCGGTGACCGGCCCGTCGAATTTTTCAGTCCAGTCGAGGCCAGCCCGGGTCAGCAGCCTGACCTCGCTGCCGGCGATCTGCGCCTGCATGCGATAGCCGTCGAACTTCACCTCGTGGAGCCAGTCGTCGCCGGTGGGTGCATCCTTCTCCAGCGTTGCCAATTGCGGCTCGACGAAGTCGAGGCGCTTGGCTGCCGCGGTCCTGGCCTTGCCGGCGGCCGGCCTGTTCGATTGCCAGACCTTGGGTTTCTCGCCTTTGGCCGCCTTGCCCTCGCCGACCTCCTCGATGGTCAGGCCCGACTTCACCGATTTCGGTTCCTCCTCGAGAATATCCTCGCCCGGCCGGGCGGCGGCATCGTCTGACTTGATCAGCAGCCAGTTGTCGCGCTTCTCGCCGGTGCGGGGCTTCAGCCTGACCAGATGCCAGCGGCCGTTGAGCTTGTGGCCTTCGAGCTCGAAGTCGATATGGCCCTTCTTCATGCCCCTGGCCGGATCGCCGTCCGGCGTCCATCTGCCTTCGTCCCAGACCAGGACCGAGCCGCCGCCATATTGGCCCTTCGGAATTGTGCCTTCGAACGAGGCGTAGTCGATCGGGTGATCCTCGACATGCACGGCCAGCCGCTTCTCATGCGGATCGAGGCTCGGGCCCCGCGTGACCGCCCAACTCCACAGAACGCCGTCATGCTCCAGGCGGAAATCATAGTGAAGGCGCGTCGCGGCATGCTTCTGCACGACGAAGATGCCCCCGCCCTGCTTGCGCCCGCCGACCTTGCCGGCCGGCTCGGCGGTTTTCCCGAAATCCCGCTTGGCGTGATATTGTTCCAGGCCGGCCATGCCATCCTCCTATGCGGATTTGCGCTTCGGCGCGGACGCCTTGGCCTTCGGCCGCGCGGTCTTTTTAGACGAAGATTTTGCGGCTTTGCCGCCGCCTTCCGCGTTGAGGCTCTTCTTCAGCGCGTCGAACAAATTGACCACGTTGGACGGCTTGGGCGGCGCCTTGGCCTTGGGCGCCTTCTTGCCGGCCTTCTTGGCGCGGATCAGCTCGAGCAGGGCATCCTCGTAACGGTCCTCGAACTTCGACGGGTCGAACTTCGTCTTCTTGCCGTCGATAATGTGCTGGGCGAGGTCGATCATCTCCTTGTCGGTCTTCGCCGCCTTGATGTCCTCGAACACGGTCGCGGGCCGGCGCACGGTGTCGTCGTAGCGCAAGGTGGTCAGCACCATGCCTTTACCGAGCGGCTCGATCACCACCGGGCGCTCACGCTGATATAGCACGATGCGCGCCAGCCCAGCCATCTTCCTGGCCGCCATGGCATCGCGGATGACGGCGAAGGCTTCCTCGGAGACCTTGTCGGCCGGCGCGACATAATAGGGCGTATCGAGGTAAATCTGTTCGATCGAGGATTTCTCGACAAACCCGTCGAGGCTCATCGTGTGTGAGGATTCGATCTGCACCGCCTCTATCTCGTCCTCTTCGATATGGACGAAGTCGCCGTCGCTCACCTCATAGCCCTTGACCTGGTCACCCTCCTCGAGCGGCTTGCCGGTCTCCGCGTCGACATAGATGCGTTTGACCGTGTTGCCGGTCTTGCGGTTGAGGATGCGGAACGAGACTTTCTCGGCATGGGTGACCACGTTGGTCAACTCGATGGCGCACGTGACCAACGAGAGTTTGAGATAGCCCTTCCAGGCCGGACGTGGCGCCATAGCGAACTCCTGCGCGATGCGGTTTCAACCGCAACGGACAGGGTTCGCTTGGGTTCCGGGAGGGCTGACCAGGCAGCCTGTTATTCGGCCGCCTGCAGGTTGACCTTGCTTTCGGCGATCTCGGTGAGCTTGCGGTCGGTCGCCTCTTCTTCCTTGAGGTTCTTGGCCAGCACGTTGGCGCAGTCGCTGCGGCCGAGCTGCCTGGCCCAGGCGATCAGCGTGCCGTAACGCGTGATCTCGTAATGTTCTACGGCCTGCGCGGACGCGATTAGCGCGGCGTCCAGAACTTCCTTGTCATCGACATCGCCGCTGACTTCGTCGGCCTCTGCGAGGATGCCGTCGATGGCCGGGCAATTGACGGTCTTGGCCTTGACGCCGTGCAGCTCGAACACCTGCTCGACCCGCTCGATATGGCCCTTGGTCTGCGTGAGGTGTTTCTCGAAACCGGCTTTCAATTGCGGATCGGTCGCCTTGTCGATCATCTTCGGCAGCGATTTCTCGATCTGCTTTTCGGCATAGTAGATGTCGCGCAGCGTGTGAATGAAGAGATCGTCCAGCGTCTTGATATCCTTCGAAAAGAAGCCCATGGCGGTTGCCTTTCCATGTTTCGCGTTGTCGGGGAGTTGCGGCTCACAGCCGTCAACACGGCCGGATTCAACCTCCGGCCTTGCGGGACAACGTCGTCTTCCGCGGCAGGTTCCTGTCCGCCATGCCGCGGGAAAACGGATTTCGCGACGCAGGACGAACGTGAAACAGAAGCGCGCCCAAGCGACATCAGAACGAAACATATGTGATGCAAAAGTCACACGCGGCAGAATGCCGGCAAAAGGCACCGAAAGACCGCGAATCAGCCGCAATCCGGCCACGATGCAACGACTTTCGGACCAGAAATTAACATCACGTTCACCGACTATTCATGCCTCGACGCTATGCTCTCGATGAATTCGGACGGGACATCCGAAAGCGGGACAGGGACAGGTAAAATGAACTTCTGGAACCACATCACGGGCTACGCCGCCGCCATCCGCGAATTCGTCGCGCCGACCTACCGGCCTGAACGCTATTACATGCGCGGTCCGGGCCCGGCGTGCGCGCGTCGCGGCAACTCGATTGGCGTCGGCGCGAACTGACCATGACACGTGTAAGCGCCCACCACGGCCGTATCTGCCGGCCGGCAGCCGACCAGCGCGCCACGACCTATCGCACCGAGCGCCTCGCGCGCGCGGCCGACTGGCGAGCGACAACGCCGCGACTTTGACGCCGCCGTCGGCTGGCTTGGTGTCGTCGCTAGCCTAGCGTCCCCCTTGGTATACGGGGGCGCAAGCAGCGGGGCCGCCATGACCGACCTGCCCGAACCGAACCGTCCCGTCCTGCCGTCCCACGCCTGTTACCCCCCTCAGCCGCTGATCGTCTTCGACGGCGTCTGCGTGTTCTGCTCCGGCTTCGTCCAGCTCATCATCAGGCTCGACCGGAAAAAGCGCTTCCGTTTCGCCACGGCGCAGTCGCCCTTCGGCGAGGCGCTGTTTCGCCGGCACGGCCTGCCGACCGACGACTACGACAGCAACCTCGCCATCATCGACGGCGCGGCATTCACGAAGCTCGACAGCTTCGTCGCCGTCATGTCCGCGCTCGGATGGCCATGGCGCGCGACGAAGGCGCTGCTCATCCTGCCGCGGCCGCTGCGCGACTGGCTCTACGACCGCGTCGCCAGGAACCGCTACGCGCTGTTCGGCCGCAAGGACAGTTGCGAGATCCCGTCTTCCGAACTGCGCCAGCGGCTGATCGGCTGATGCATGTCGCCTATAATCGCGCCGCGGCTTGGGCCAAGGACATCGATCAAACGGAAGATACGAGGGCCGGCCGATATCCCGCCAAGGCGGAAGCCTGTCGCGCCGTCCTTGTGCTCGTGACGGCAACGGGCGAAAATTCTTCAGGCACCTGTCGAAATCGGTCGATGCCGCGCGACATAGGTCGGCACGCGAGGGAGCGGCCTGCGAGAAAGGGAGAACAACAATGCGATACATGATTCTGATCCATGCCGACGAAGCCGCGATGGCGAACGTGCCTGCCGAGACGACCTACCAGATGAGCGCGGCCTATGGCGCCTATACCGAGGCGCTCAAGAAGTCGGGCGTCTGGCTGGCGGGCGACCGGCTGAAGCCATCCCAGGCCACCACCCAGGTGCGGATGAGCAACGGCAAGACCAACGTGCTCGACGGCCCCTATGCCGACACCAAGGAGCAGCTCGCCGGCTTCTACATGATCGAGGCGGCGGACATAGACACCGCCATCGAATGGGCGGCGCGCTGCCCGGCGGCCAGCGTCGGCACGGTCGAGCTGCGGCCGATCTGGGAAATGGCCGAGTACGCGGCCAAGGCAGGATAAGCCTGCGCGGCGGAAATGATCCGGTGATGGATGAGCGCTCCCGGATTGCTCGGGCGGCGGCGGAAAGAGCCGCCCGGCAAAGCTACGGCAAGCTGGTCGCCTGGCTTGCGGCCCGCACGCGCGACGTGGCCGGCGCGGAAGACGCGCTGGCCGACGCCTTTGCCGCCGCGCTGGAGCGCTGGCCCAGCGCCGGCGTGCCCGAAAGGCCGGAAGCTTGGCTGCTGGCGGTGGCGCGCAGGCGCGGTGTCGACACGATGAGGCGGCGATTGACGAGCGAGGCGGCTCGCGGCCACCTGCAGCTCGTTGCCGAGGAGGCGGAGGCGCGCATGGCCAATGACGAGCTGCCCGACGAACGGCTCAGGCTGATGTTCGCCTGCGCCCACCCGGCGATCGACACCAGCGTGCGCGCGCCGCTCATCCTGCAGACGATCCTCGGTTTCGACGCCGCGACGATCGCCTCGGCTTTCCTGGTTTCGCCGGCGACGATGGGCCAGCGGCTGGTGCGGGCCAAGGCACGCATCCGCGAGACCGGGATTCCTTTTCGCGTGCCCGAGAAGGCGGAGCTCGGCGACCGGCTGGACGCCGTGCTGGAAGCGACCTACGCCACCTTCGCCGAGGGCTGGTCGGATCCGACCGGCACCGACAGCCGGCGGCGCAACCTCGCTACCGAAGGCATCTGGCTCGGCCGGCTGGTCGCCTCGCTGATGCCGGACGAGCCGGAGGCGCTGGGGCTGCTCGCGCTGATGCTGTTCGCCGAGGCGCGCCGTTCGGCGAGGCGCGGCCCCGACGGAGAGTTCGTGCCTCTGGCCGAGCAGGATATCGCACTTTGGGACGGAGGCCTGATCGACGAGGCGGAAGCCTTGCTGGTTCGCGCCGCGCAAGAAGGCATCATCGGCCGCTACCAGCTGGAGGCCGCCGTGCAGTCCGCCCATACGGCGCGGCGGCGCGGCGGCGGCACCGACTGGGCGGCGATCCGCCAGCTTTACGACGCGCTGCTCGCGGTCGCCGGTTCGCCGGTGGTGGCGATCAACCGCGCGGTGGCGATCGCCGAAACCGAGGGCGCGACCGCCGGACTGGCGGCGCTTTACGTGCTGGGCGACGACAAGCGGCTGCAGGACTACCAGCCCTACTGGGCCGCACGCGCCGGGCTCTTGGCCAGGCTCGGCAATATCAGGCAGGCGGCCCAGTCCTACGACCGCGCGATCGGCCTCGAGCGCGACCCGGCGCTTCGCCGATTCCTGCAGGGTGAAAAGGCGAAGCTTGTTGGGAACTAGGCCTCGGCCCACATCTCGTGCGATGCGTTCAGCTTGCGCATCAGCGCATCCTCGCGCAGCCTCGCCCACAGGCGTTCGATGTTCGGCCAGGCTTTGCGCGCCCTCTCGACATCGGGATGCCAGGCCACCAGCATCACGAGGTAGATGTCGGCAAGCGACAACGTCTCGCCGGCCAGCCAGTCGCGGCCGGCGAGCGCCTGGTCGAGAATGGCAAAGCCGCGATCCATCTCGGCGACCGCCGCCTGCTTCACCGGCTGCAGGCCTTCGCCATCGGCTGTGTAGCGATGCGCGTAATAGAGGCGCAGGACCGCCGGATAGAGCACCGACGACATGAAGGCCATCCAGCGCAGGAAATCGGCCCGGCCGGGCGATCCCGCCTCCGGGGCGAGACCGGCATCGGGGTGGCGCTCGGCGAGCAGGATGCAGATCGCCGCCGATTCGGTCAGCGAATGGCCGCCCGGCAGCGTCAGCGCCGGCACCTGGTTGAGCGGGCTGATGGCCAGGAAGGCCGGATCGGGCGTTTCCTTCTTCGGCACGTCGATCTGTTCGAAGGGCACGCCGGCCATGGCCAGCGCAGCCTCGACGACGAAGCCGCCGCTGCCCGGGCGCGTATAGAGCTTGTACATGAGAAATCCTCCCGCCGGTCGACCAAGGGCCTGCAGCGATATGAGCCGGAAGCTACATCTGCCTCAAGCCAGCGCCCGCTTGCCACAGGCGCTTTTTGAGCAGTCCAGTTGGAGTGCCGACACCCAAGGCCCCGCGACGACGGCGAACCGGCTCCTGGGGGCGCCCAGAGCAATTCCAGGAAAAGTGCGTAGCGGTTTTCCGTCCGGAATTGCGAAAAACAAAGACCTAAAGCGGTTCCGCCACTCTGTGGAACGCTGAACCGCTCTAGGCGCCCAGCCCGTCGAACAGGATGGTCGAGAGATAGCGCTCCGCGAAGGAAGGGATGATGACGACGAGGTTCTTGCCCTTGTTCTCGGGCCGCGAGCCGACGACGACGGCCGCCTGGAGCGCCGCGCCGGACGAGATGCCGACCGGCACGCCTTCGAGCCGGGCCACAAGGCGGGCGTTGGCGACCGAATCCTCATTCGAGACCCTGACGATCTCGTCATAGACCGACGTATCGAGGATCTTCGGCGCAAAGCCGGCGCCGATGCCCTGGATCTTGTGCGGACCGGGCTGGCCGCCCGACAGAACGGGGGAGGCCTCCGGCTCGACCGCCACGACGTGCACCGAAGGCTTGCGCTTCTTCAGCACCTGGCCGACGCCGGTGATGGTGCCGCCGGTGCCGATGCCGGCGACGAAGATGTCGACCTCGCCCTTGGTGTCGTTCCAGATTTCCTCGGCCGTGGTGCGGCGATGGATCTCCGGGTTGGCCGCATTCTCGAACTGCTGCGGGATGACGGCGTTGGGCAGCGTGGCCGCAAGCTCGTCGGCCTTGGCGATGGCGCCCTTCATGCCTTTCGGGCCTTCGGTGAGCACCAGCTCGGCGCCGAGCAGCGCCAACATCTTGCGGCGCTCGACCGACATGGTCTCCGGCATGGTGAGGATCAGCTTGTAGCCCTTGGCGGCGGCGGCGAAGGCGAGCGCTATGCCGGTGTTGCCGGAGGTCGGCTCGATCAGCGTGGTCTTGCCCGGCTCGATCTTGCCGGCCTCTTCCAGCGCCTCGATCATGGCGACGCCGATACGGTCCTTGACCGAGGCGATCGGGTTGAAGAATTCGAGCTTGGCCATGAGGTTGGCGACGATGCCCTTCTCCCTGGCGAACTTGTCCAGCCTGACCAGCGGCGTATCGCCGATCGTCTCCGTGATCGAATTGAAGACGCGGCCGCGGCCGGGCACGCGCGCGGAAGAGACGGGCTTGTTCATGGTTTCGCTCCCAGGAAAATCAGACATCCAGAATAGGGCTTTCAGCCGCGCAAGATAGGCCGGCCACCGAAAATATCCGAGTGGGGCGGTTGCTCAAAAGCGTGCAGGACCGGAAATGCATTTTCCAAGATGGCCGGTTCCAGGAATGGTTTGGCGGAAATGAAAGCCATCATGCACCAGAGCGCATCTGGATTCAGGTCAGGCCGGCCTCGGCTTGATATCGATACACTTTATTGACGGGCGGCGATGGCAGCGGCCGCGCCCATCATGAAACCGGCGGCGGTGCGGTTGAGAAGCTTCAGGGCTTGGGGCGATTTCAGGAACCAGCGCGCCTTGGCGGCCAGCGCCAGATAAGGCACCAGCACCACGAACAGCACCACCACGGTGAGCATCGCAAGGATGACGTAATCGGCGAGCGTGATCGTCTTCAGGTCGACGATGGTCGGCGTGATGGCGAGATAGAAGATCATCGTCTTCGGGTTGCCGAGCGTGACCGTCAGCCCGGCGACGAAGCTCGACACCAGACCGCCCTTGGCCTTCCGCGCCTCGACGGTCTCGGGCGTGATGCCGCTGGTCCAGAAGCGCCAGGCGAGGAAGGCGAGATAGGCAACGCCGGCCCATTTGATGGCCAGGAAGACCATGCCGAAGCTCTGCGCGACGAAAGCAAGCCCGAGCACCACGGCGGTGAGATAGGTGAGGTCGCCGAGCATCAGGCCGAACGACATCGCCAGCGACGAGCGGAAGCCGGAACCGAGCGCGCGGGCGACAAGCGCCGTGACGCCGGGGCCAGGAATGGCGGCGGCAACGCCGAGCGCGGCGCTGTAAGCGAGGAATCCGGTCAGTGTCATGGTTTTGGCCTAGCGTATGATACCGATGGGGGAGCGCGGCTTCTATCATGATGCCCGGTCACGGGTAACTCCCTCGCGGCGGGAATCGTTGCGCCAGCTCGATCACGCGCTACCCACCATACGTAACGCGCCAGATCGTACCATTGCCGTCCTCGGTCAGGATCAGCGCGCCATCCCTGGCCACGGCGACGCCGACCGGGCGGCCCCAGACCGCGTCGTCGGAAATGACGAAGCCGGTGGCGAAGTCCTCGTATTCGCCGGTTGGCTTGCCGTCCCGAAACTTCAGACGGACTACCTTGTAGCCGGTGCGGAGATCGCGGTTCCATGAGCCATGCAAGGCGACAAAGGCATCGCCCTTGTAGTCGGCGGGGAAGTTGGCGCCTTCATAGAAGGCGATGTTGAGCGGCGCCGAATGCGCCTGCATCAGCACATCCGGAACCGTGACCTTGCCGGCGAGATCGGGGCGCGCGCCCTTGTGGCGCGGGTCCTCGTTGTCGCCGATGTAATACCAGGGCCAGCCATAGAAGGCGCCGTCCTTGACGGCGGTCGCGTATTCGAAGGGAACATTGTCGCCAAGCTCGTCGCGCTCGTTGACGACGCACCAGAGCGCGCCGGTCGCCGGCTGCACGGTCATGCCGGAGCAGTTGCGCAGGCCGGTGGCGACCGTCCTGCGGTTCCTACCGTCGGGGTCGAACGCCAGCACGTCGGCGCGGCCTTCCTCCGAGCCCCAGGCGGCGCCAAGCGGCTGCGATTTCGCCCACGCCTCGATGCCGCCCTTCGGCCTGGCAGCCATGTCCTCGGCGACGTTGGAGCCGGAACCGACCGACAGATAGAGCGTCTTGCCGTCGGGCGAGAAGGCAATGTCGCGCGTCCAGTGATGGTTGGCGGGGATCTTCGCGACGATGGTCTCCGGCTTGCCGGACGCCTTGAGGTCGCCGTCGCGATAGGGGAAGCGCACGACGCTGTTGCTGTTGGCGACATAGACCCATTGCGGCTTGCTGCCGGGCGGATAGAAGGCGATGCCGTAGGGCCGGGTCAGGTTCCCGGCGAAGATCGACGTCCCGGCGGGCTTGGCGCTGCCTTCGGCCAGGCGAAAGACGCGGATCTGGTTCGCCCGGCTGTCGGCCACGAAGAGATCGCCGTTCGGCGCCACGCGCACGACGCGCGGACTGTCGATGCCGGAAGCGACCAGGTCGGCGGAGAAGCCCGGCGGAAGCTTTGGCTTCGCGCCCTCGGGACGATCGGTGATGCCGCCACCGTTCGAGGCGGACTCGGTTGCATAGGGCTCCTGAAGATCGCCGGGCTTTATCAGACGCCGCACGCCCGGACGGTCGACCTTCCAGTCACCGAAGGCCTTTTCGCCGAGCAAGGGTTGACCGGCCTGCTGCGCGAAGGCGCCGGTGGCGAGAAACAACGCAATGCCCGCGAGGCCGGCGATCCGCATCATTCTGTCCTCCTTCATCTGCCAGCGCGCGCCGATCGATCGGACGCCTGCAGACAGGAGATATTGGGCAAATGTCCTCAAAGAGAAGCGTGCCCACGCGGATATTACGGCATGACGCCGGACTCAGGCCTCTTTTGCATCCAGATCGTCGTCGAGGCGTTTTTCCAGCTCGACGAGGTCCGCCGGCAAGGGCAGGCCCATGGCGCGCATTTCCCTGAGCTTCTCGCGCAGCTGTTCCTGGATCTCGTGCTCGTCCTTGGGCTGGTTGATCATTTCCTGCAGCAGGAGGTCGATCTGGGCCTTTATCGCTTCCAGCGCCATGTCTTTCTCCTTCGCAGTTCCCCGCGCCCCCGGTCGCCGGGTTCGGGCCGGGTCGGCCTCGCCTGAGTATCGATACGCCTAGCGCAGCATGCGCGAAATCAGTTGCGCCGTATAGTCGACCATCGGCACGATGCGGGCGTAGTTAAGCCTTGTCGGTCCGATGACGCCAAGCGCGCCGATGACGCGGGCGTCCTTGTCGCGATAAGGGGCGACGACCAGCGACGAGCCGGACAGCGAAAACAGCTTGTTCTCCGAGCCGATGAAGATGCGCACGCCCGGCCCTTCCTCGGCGAGGTCGAGCAGCTGCAGCAGCCCGTCCTGCGTCTCCAGGTCCTCGAACAGATGGCGCAGCAATTCGAGGTCGGCCTGGGCGGTGACATTTTCCAGGAGGTTGGCGCGGCCGCGCACGATGAGGCGCGCCGGCAGGCCGCTTTCGGCGCCGGCCCAGACCGCCAGGCCCTTCTCGACAAGATCCTGCGACAGCGTGTCGAGGGCGGATTTGGTTTCATCCTTGATGCGGGCGACCTCGGCGCGCGCTTCGGCGAGCGTGCGGCCACGGATATGGGCGTTGAGGAAGTTGGAGGCCTCGTGCAACTGCGACACGGTGATGCCGGCCGGCAGATCGACGACGCGGTTCTCCACGTCGCCGTTCTGCGAGACCAGCACGGCAAGCGCCTTGGTCGGTTCGAGCTGGATAAATTCGATGTGCTTCAGGGCGACCTCGTTCTTGGAGGCGAGCACAAGGCCGGCGCCGCGCGACATGCCGGACAGCATCTGGCTGGCCTCTGTCAGCATGTGCTCCAGCGTCGCACCCGAGCCGGAGGCGCGCACCTGCGCCTCGATGATGCGGCGCTCGTCGTCGGAAAGGTCGCCGAGCTCCATGAAGGCATCGACGAAGAAGCGCAGGCCTGTCTGGGTCGGCAGCCGCCCGGCTGAAATGTGCGGCGCGTAGATAAGGCCCAGATGCTCGAGGTCGCTCATCACGTTGCGGATTGTGGCCGGCGATAGCGAGGATGGCAGGATGCGCGACAGGCTACGCGAGCCGACAGGCTCGCCGTCGCGCAGATAGGAATCGACAATCCGCCGGAAAATATCGCGCGAGCGCATGTCGAGTGACTGAAGTACGGGCGACTGAAGCCCGGGACTCTGGGACGTCGGATCGACTGGTTTGTTCATTCCGGCGAGAAACCTCCTGCCGAAAGATATAGACTTAAGCCACGGCGGCGCAACCCGGTGCCGCGTTTGCGGTCACCCGGCCGTTTTCCTCATGCGCCCCTTTTCCTTTGCGACTTGCCTCGCTTGCGGCTACAAGCCGGCCACGATTCCGAAACGAGAAGAAAGCAGGCCTGATGCGCCCCTCCAAACGCCAAGCCGACGAAATGCGCGCCATCTCCTTCGAGCGCGGCGTTTCCAAGCATGCCGAAGGCTCTTGCCTGGTGAAGTTCGGCGACACGCATGTCTTGTGCACGGCGAGCCTGGAGGAAAAGGTGCCGGCCTGGATGCGCAATTCCGGCAAGGGCTGGGTGACAGCCGAATACGGCATGCTGCCGCGCTCGACGGGCGAGCGCATGCGGCGCGAGGCCTCCGCTGGCAAGCAGGGCGGCCGCACGCTGGAGATCCAGCGGCTGATCGGCCGCTCGTTGCGCGCCGTGGTCGACCTGCAGGCGTTGGGCGAACAGCAGATCACGGTCGACTGCGACGTGATCCAGGCCGATGGCGGCACCCGCACCGCCTCCATCACCGGCGGCTGGGTGGCGCTCCACGATTGCCTGCGCTGGATGGAAGCGCGCCAGATGGTGAGCGTCGCCAAGGTGCTGAAGGACCATGTCGCCGCGATTTCCTGCGGCATCCATGACGGCCAGCCGGTCATCGATCTCGACTATATCGAGGACTCCTCGGCCGGCACCGACGCCAATTTCGTCATGACCGGCAAGGGCGGCATCGTCGAGATCCAGGGCACGGCCGAAGGGGAGCCTTTTTCCGAAGAGCAGTTTTCCGCGCTGATGGGCCTAGCGAAGAAGGGTATCTCACGGCTGGTGAGCCTGCAGCAGATGGCGGTGGCGTAGGCTTTGAATGACGCCCTCTGCGATCCTCGAATCGGCTCTCTATGTCACCGATCTGACCGCGGCGGAAGCCTTCTATCGCGACATCATCGGCCTCGAGGCGTTGGGCAAGGTCGAAGGCCGGCACGTCTTTTTCCGCTGCGGCGACGGCGTGCTGCTTCTCTTCAACGCGGAGGCGACGAAAATTCCGCCGGCGCCGGACGCCAGGCTTAAAGTGCCGCCGCACGGCGCGGCGGGCGAGGGGCATCTCTGCTTTGCGGCGACCGCCGACGAGATCGCCGCTTGGCGCAAGCATCTCGCGGCCAGGAACATCGCCATCGAAAGCGATTTCGAATGGCCGCAAGGCGGGCAATCGATCTATATCCGCGACCCGTCGGGCAATTCGATCGAATTCGCCGAACCAAGGATCTGGGGTCTTTGATGCATTCCCTAAACGGACAAAAGATCGTCGTCGCCAGCCACAATGAAGGCAAGCTGCGCGAATTCGCCGACCTGATGGCGCCGTTCGGCTTCGAGGCGAAATCGGCCAAGGAATACGGCTTGCCGGAACCCGACGAGACCGGCACCACCTTCGAGGAGAATGCCTATATCAAGGCCTATGCCGCCGCCAAGGCGACCGGCCTGCCGGCGCTGTCCGACGATTCCGGGCTCTGCGTCGACGCGCTCGACGGCGCGCCCGGCGTCTACACCGCCAACTGGGCGGAGAAGCCCGACGGCAGCCGGGATTTCGGCATGGCCATGCAAAAGACCGAAACGGCGCTTGAGGAGGCCGGCGCGACCGAACCTTCGCAGCGCACCGGCCGCTTCGTCGCCGTCATTTGTCTCGCCTTCCCGGACGGCGAGGCCGAATATTATCGCGGCGAGGCCGAAGGCAGGCTGGTGTGGCCGCCCCGCGGCACGCTCGGCTTCGGCTACGATCCGGTGTTCCTGCCCAACGGTTTCGACAAGACCTTCGGCGAGATGAGCGCGGAAGAAAAGCACGGCTGGAAGCCCGGCCAGGCGACGGCGCTGTCGCACCGCGCCCGTGCGTTCCAGAAATTCGCCGAAGCACGCCTGGATTTGGCCCGGTTGGATTCAGCGCGATCAGGATCCGCATGAGCTCGGTCACAATACCGCTCGACCGGAGCCCCGGCTTCGGCGTCTATATCCACTGGCCGTTCTGCGCGGCCAAGTGCCCGTATTGCGACTTCAACAGCCATGTCCGCCACCAGCCCGTCGACCAGGAGCGTTTCGCGCGCGCCTTCGAGACGGAGCTGAAAACCATGCGCGACCGCACCGGGCCGCGCGAGGTGACCAGCATCTTCCTCGGCGGCGGCACGCCATCGCTGATGAAGCCGGAGACGGTGGGCGCGGTGCTGGAGGCCGTGGCGAAGAACTGGACGGTGCCGGCCGGCATCGAAGTGACGCTGGAGGCCAATCCGTCCTCGGTGGAGGCCGAGCGCTTCCGCGGCTATCGCGCCGCCGGCGTCAACCGCGTCTCGCTCGGCGTGCAGGCACTGAACGACAAGGATCTGCGCTTCCTCGGCCGGCTGCACAATGTCGAGGAGGCGCTTCTGGCAATCGGCCTCGCCCGAGAGATTTTTCCGCGGCTTTCCTTCGACCTGATCTATGCGCGGCCCGGCCAGACCCCGGAGGCGTGGGGGGCGGAACTGGAGCAGGCGATCGGCTATGCCGTCGACCACCTGTCGCTCTACCAGCTCACCATAGAGGAGGGCACGCCCTTCCACGCGCTTTACGCGGCGAAGAAATTCACGCTGCCCGACAACGACCATGCCGCCGACCTTTATGCGCTGACGCAGGAGGTGACGGCTGCGCATGGCCTGCCGGCCTATGAGATTTCCAACCACGCCCGGCCGGGCGCCGAGAGCCGGCACAACCTGACATATTGGCGCTACGGCGAATATGTCGGTGTCGGCCCGGGCGCGCATGGCCGTTTCGTCGAGAACGGCCGCCGCACGGTGACGATAGCGGAGAGGATGCCGGAGACCTGGGCCAACCTGGTCGAGGCCAAAGGCCATGGCGTCACCGGCGGCGAGGTTCTGACGCGCGCTGAAGAGGCCGACGAGTTCCTGCTGATGGGATTGCGGCTCGCCGAAGGCATCGACCTGCAGCGCTACGAGGCGCTGTCGGGGCGCGGCCTGTCGAGCGCGCGGCTTTCGGTGCTGCAGGAGGAAGGGCTGGTGGCGCCGGTCGGCAATGCAAGGCTGCGCGCCACGTCCGCCGGCATGATCGTGCTCGACGCGGTGGTGGCGGATCTGGCTAGGTAAGCCCACAGGCCAAGTGGCTGGTCTGTTGTGGACGATTTATCGGCTCCAGTAAGGATGCTAGAAGGTCGGCTTGTTGAACCAAAGGCGGGCCCGCGCCGTATCTAGATGGCTATGCGATGAAGTTCCTGATCCACGAGACGCTGCGGACATTAAACACTGATGATGTGTTCGAGTTTGGATTGACCGAAATCTTGAGGTCTCCAGAGCATGACGACCTCTTTGAGGCTCAGGCGATTTTCATCAGGAACGCAACGGTCACATCGAAACTAAAATTGTCCCACTTGAGCGAATTCAGCGTTGTCCTCAGTTTCATAACATATATTGGAAATAAGCTTCGCGGGATCGCCAAGGACGAGGTGTTCGAGTTTGATCTGAACGGACTCACATTTGATCAGTACATCCCTCTCAGCAAAAATCAGCGTGAGATCTGGAATGAGTAGTCGGTGAGGAACGTCCTGTTCGTCTGCAGTCAGAACCGGCTGCGCAGTCCGACCGCCGAGCAGGTGTTTTCCAGACGATATCGAGGTCGAGTCCGCCGGCACAAATCACGACGCCGACAACCCGCTGACCCATGAGCTGGTCGCCTGGGCCGACATCATCTTCGTCATGGAAAAGGCGCACCGCGCCAAGCTGCAGAAGAAGTTCCGGTCGAGCCTGAAGGGTGCCAGGGTGATCTGCCTCGACATCCCGGACGATTACGACTTCATGGACCCGGAACTGGTGCGGCTGCTCAAGGCGAAAGTGCCCCGATACCTTTAAGCGTCGTGCTTCTGGCGATGCTTGATGCGGTGCTTCTCGCCATGCACCGCGCCGTCTCGGACCTGCTTCTGATCGCCCTTGTCAAGGCGGACTCCGCTCTGGGCGGTGATCGGGTGTGGATGAGCGCCCTCACGGGCGGATTTGCTCTCAAGCCGGCTGATGAAAATATCGAAGCGATTGGGCATCGTTCGGTCCTGCCTCCTCCCGGGGAATCAGGGGTTAAATTCGCCGATGTGGGTTTCGTTCCGCACTATGGCAAAGGCATGGCGGGTTCCCCATGTCGATCTCACCTTTTGCAACGACGCGTCAGCCATGCCAAACAGACTTGGCTCTGTCGCAACTCCGGACAGAAAACCGCGACGCACTTTCCTGAAATTGCTCGGAATGAGGGCATTGGGTGACCGGCGACAAACGCAGCTATCTGATCGGACAGACCGAGATCGCGGCACGACCGCTCGCGCCGGCGCTGTATCTGGTTGCGACGCCGATCGGCAATCTGGCCGACATCACGCTGCGCGCGCTGGAGACGCTTGCCGCCGCCGACATCGTCGCCTGCGAGGACACGCGTGTCTCGCGCGTGCTGCTCGAACGCTACGGCATCCGCCGCCGCACCACCGCCTATCACGAGCACAATGCCAGCGAGGCCGGACCGAAGCTGATCGAGGCGTTGGCGGCGGGGCAGAGCGTGGCGCTGATCTCCGACGCCGGCACGCCGCTGGTCTCCGACCCCGGCTACCGCCTGGTCGGCGAGGCGCTGGAGCGCGGCGTCCGTGTCGTGCCGATCCCTGGCCCATCCGCCGCGCTCGCCGCGCTGACCGCTTCCGGCCTGCCCTCCGACGCCTTCCTGTTCGCCGGGTTCCTGCCCGTGAAGACTGGACAGCGGCTGACCAAGCTGGAAACGTTCAAGGGGGTGCCGGCGACGCTGATCTTCTTCGAATCACCGCGAAGGCTGGCCGAGACGCTTGGCGCCATGGTCGAGGCGCTGGGTGGCGAACGAAAAGCGGCGATCGGCCGCGAGCTGACCAAGGCGTTCGAGGAGATGCGCACCGGGACGCTGGCCGAACTGGCGGACCATTACGCGGCCGCCGACACGCCGAAGGGCGAGATCGTCATCTGCGTCGGTCCAGCGGAGGCCATGGCGGACCAGCCGGCCGACATCGACCGACTGCTGTTGTCGCTCGCCGCCGAAATGCCTGCCTCGAAGGCGGCGGCGGAAGCGGCGAAGATGACCGGCGGCCAGAAGCAGGCGCTCTACCGGCGGCTCCTGGAGCTGAAGGAGCGACCATGATCCCCAAAAATGGAAACCGGTTTTTGGAAAAGATCATGGTCAAACAAAGAGATGGCTGAGCGCACGGCCGGCCACCGGCGGAAAGCCTATCGGCGCGGCCATCGCGGCGAGTGGCTGGCGGCGTTGGCGCTGATGCTGAAAGGCTACCGGATCCTCGCCCGCCGCCACCGCACCAGGCTCGGCGAGATCGACCTGATCGCCAGGCGCGGCGACCTTGTGCTGTTCGTGGAGGTCAAGGCGCGCCGCACGCTGATCGAGGCGATGGAAGCGATCGGCCATGAATCGGAGCGCCGCATCGAGGGCGCCGCGGATATCTGGCTGTCGCGCCAGCCGGATTATGGCAGGCTTTCGATGCGTTTCGACATGGTGGCCGTGCTGCCCTGGCGCTGGCCGGTACATGTCGAGAACGCGTTTTATGGGCGGAATTGAGGTTCGCTCAACGGTGATAGGCTGGCGGGACAGCGCCCCCCTCTGGCCTGCCGGCCATCTCCCCCGAGGGGGGAGATCAGATATCGCTCTCGCTTTCGCCAATCGCCAACGTCGCAAGAGGTGGCGCCGCTGGCCGAACTGTTAATCTCCCCCCTCGTGGGGGAGATGCCCGGCAGGGCAGAGGGGGGCGCGAAGAAACTCGACGAAGCAGTAAGAGAGCGACCCCGCCTCACCCCCAGACCATCAGCGCCGCCAGCCCCGCAATACCCACCACGAGCCGCCACCAGCCGAACAGGGCGTAGCCTTTGCGCGAGACGTAATCGAGCAGGAAGCGCACGACGATCAGCGCGCTGACAAAAGCGGCGATGAAGCCGACGGCGATGATCGGCAGGTCGGCCGAGGTCAGCACGTTGCGGTTCTTGAACAGATCGAAGGCGAAGGCGCCGACCATGGTGGGCATTGCGAGGAAGAAGGAGAACTCGGCCGCCGCGCGCTTGTCGACGCCCATCAGCAGCGCGCCGACGATGGTCGAACCGGAGCGCGAGGTGCCGGGAATCAGCGACAGGCACTGAAACAGGCCGATCTTGAGATAAACGCTCAACGGGAAGCGCTCGACGTCGTGATGGACCGGCTTGAAGTTGATGCGGTCGACGACGAGCAGCACCACGCCGCCGATGATCAGCATGATGCAGATCAGCCTGGGTGATTCGAAGAGGATCGTCTTGATGAAATCATGCGCCAGCGCGCCAATGACCGCGGCCGGCAGGAAGGCAATCAGGATGCCGATGACGAAATGCCGGGTCTGCGGGTCGCTGGGCAGCTTGATCAGCATCTGCCACAGCTTGCTGAAATAGACGCTGAGGATCGCCAGGATCGCGCCGAGCTGGATCAGGATCTCGAAGGCCTTGCCGGTTGAATGGAAGCCGAGGAAATGGCCGGCAAGCAGGATATGGCCGGTCGAGGACACCGGGATGAATTCGGTCAGGCCCTCCAAAAGCCCAAGCAGCAGCGCTTCGACGATGGTCTGGCTTTCCATGGCAACCTCAGGATTTCGGGAACAGCTGGGGACAACGGCTTGCTTGTCACGGCGCGGAAGTCCCCCTATAGGTCGCAACACCGTGACGGCCGCATGACGGGCCGCCAAGACTTACCGGCGCAGGAGACGATTCGCCAGTGTGGCAATCCGGAATTCGCCGCACCTCGGAGCAGCGCAATGTGCGAATTCCGGATTCTGAGCCACACTGTCAACTTCAAGTTCTAGTGTGGTTTTGGATTTGAAGTTCCTGGACGCTAATGCCATTGAGGGTACAGGAACTTCAAATCCACCACACTAGTGCGCCCTATCATCGCGGAACCATGCTGACGCTTTTCCATCATCCCATGTTCGCCACCTGCCGTTTCGTCCGCCTCGCCTTCGGCGAGTATGGCGAGGAGCTGGCGCTGATCGAGGAAAAGCCGTGGACGCGGCGCAAGGAGTTTCTGGCGCTGAACCCGGCCGGAACGCTTCCGATCCTGCTGGCCGAAGGCGACGTGCCGATCGTCGGCGCCATGGTGATCGCCGAATATCTCGACGAGACGCGCGGGGTGCTCAAGCGCGACAAGCGGCTGTTCGCCGAGGACCCGATGCAGCGCGCCGAGATCCGGCGGCTGACCGACTGGTATCTCAGCAAGGCCGAAAGCGAGGTCACCCGCCACCTTGTGCGCGAGCGGGTGCTGAAGCCTGTCATGCCGGAAACGGCAGGGGGCGGCTCGCCGGATTCGGCCGCGATCCGCGCCGCGCGCGCCAACATCCGCCAGCACATGAAATACACCAACTGGCTCGCCGGCACCCGCCATTGGCTGGCCGGCAACAAGGTGACCTATGCCGACCTCGCCGCGGCGGCGACGCTTTCGGTGCTCGATTATCTGGGCGAGATCGACTGGCGCGAGCACGCCGCCGCGCGCGAATGGTACACGCGGGTGAAATCGCGGCCATCCTTCCGGCCATTGCTCTCCGACCGGGTGCGCGGCTTGTCGCCGGTGTCGCATTATGCGGACCTCGACTTCTGAAAACCTGCGCGCGCTGATCGACGCGGAAGCGCGCCGCGCCGGCTTCGAGGCGGTCGCCGTGACCCGGCCGGACGCTATCCCGCTGGCGCCGGCAAGGCTTGCTGAGTTCGTCGCCGACGGTTTCCACGGCTCGATGGCATGGATCGCCGAGACGCTTGAGCGGCGGGCTCAACCCTCGACGCTGTGGCCGCAGGTGCGCTCGATCATCGTGCTGGCCATGAATTACGGGCCGGACCACGATCCGCGCGATATCCTCGCAAGGCGCGACCGCGGCGCGATCTCTGTCTATGCGCAAAACCGCGACTATCACGACGTGATGAAAGGCCGGCTGAAGGAGATCGCCGGCAAGATCGTGGCAAAGGCCGGCGGCGACGTGAAGGTGTTCGTCGATACGGCACCCGTGATGGAGAAGCCGCTGGCGGAAGCAGCGGGGATCGGCTGGCAGGGCAAGCACACCAACCTTGTCAGCCGGACGCATGGCTCGTGGCTGTTCCTTGGCACGATCTTCACCACGGCCGAGCTGCAACCCGACCATGCCGAGATCGACCATTGCGGTTCCTGCCGCGCCTGCCTCGACGCCTGCCCGACCGATGCTTTCCCAGCGCCTTACCGGCTGGATGCGCGGCGCTGCATCTCCTACCTCACCATCGAGAACAAGGGGCCGATCCCGCGCGAATTTCGCGACAAGATCGGCAACCGCATCTATGGCTGCGACGATTGCCTGGCCGCCTGTCCATGGAACAAGTTCGCCAGCGCTGCTTCCGAGGCGAAGCTTGCCGCGCGCGCGGATCTGCGCGAGCCGAAGCTTTCAGACCTGCTCGCGCTCGACGACGCGGCATTCCGCGCTTTCTTCTCGGGTTCGCCGGTCAAGCGCATCGGCCGCGATCGTTTCATCCGCAACGTGCTGATCGCCACCGGCAATTCGGGCGACGCCTCGCTGACGCCGGTCTTGCGCGGACTGCTCGGCGACGCCTCGCCGCTGGTGCGGGGTGCGGCAATCTGGGCCCTGTCGCGACTGCTGTCCGATCGCGAGTTTGGCGAACTTGCCGCAACGGCTTCGAAGACCGAGCCCGATGCGGAGGTCCGCCAGGAATGGCTGGCGGATCTGAAAAATCCCGTGAAGGCCGATTGATAGGGGTTCATCGATGAGCGCAAGACGCTTCTTCATCTTCGGCGCCGGCTATTCCGGCAAGGCTTTCGCGCGGGCCAACGACCGACGTGAGCCGGTCTTCGGCACGACCCGGGCGCCCGAAAAATTCGACGCGCTGCGATCGGCCGGCATCGAGCCGCTGCAATTCGACGGCGCGCTGTCGCCCGAACTGAGTGAGGCGCTTGCACTGACCACGCATCTCATCGTCTCGGTCGCGCCCGACGAAGCCGGCGAACCGGTTCTCAACGCCGCCGGCGATGCATTGCGGAAACAGATGCCGGCGCTACAGTGGATCGGCTATCTGTCGACCGTCGGTGTCTATGGCGACCATGGCGGCGCCTGGGTGGAAGAGACCAGCGAGTGCCGGCCCATGTCGAAGCGCTCGGTGATGCGGGTCGGGGCCGAACAGGAATGGCTGACGCTTGGCCGCGAGATCGGCAAGCCGGTGGCGATCCTGCGGCTTTCCGGGATCTACGGGCCGGGCCGCAACGCGCTTACCAATCTCGCGGACGGCACGGCGCGGCGACTGGTCAAGCCGGGCCAGGTGTTCAACCGCATCCATTGCGACGACATCGCCGGCGCGCTCTGGCTGCTGGCCGACAAGACTCTCGGCGGCATATTCAATGTCACCGACGATGAGCCGGCGCCACCGCAGGACGTCGTCGCCTATGCCGCCGGACTGATGGGCGTCGAGCCGCCGCCCGAAATTCCGTTCGAGACCGCCCAACTTTCGCCCATGGCGCGGTCTTTCTATGGCGAGAACAAGCGCGTCGCTAACAAGGCGATCAAGGCGGCCGGCTATCGCTTCCGGTTCCCGAACTACCGGGTGGCGCTGGAGCGGATGTGGGCCGAGGACAACTGGCGGGACGGAGAGCCGCGCAGCCAGATGCGAGGATGATGCCGAGAAGGACAGAGCGGTTTCGGTCGGCATCACCTTCCAATGCTTTGATCGATGCGGGACGCGCGGTGTGGTATGATTCGTTCCTGATCAGGTTCGCCTGACCGCGCGGCAAACGGAAAGACTGGAGAGGGACCCAGCCTGATGAATCTGCGATCGCTGCCCGAGAGAAGGCCGTTCCTGACCGCCGCGCTTGCGCTGGTGACTTTGGCCGCGCTGGCGGCGGCCGCGATCTCGGCCGAGCCGCGCGCCAAGGACCTGTTCGGCGCCAAGAAACTGCCGGCGGTGGTGCCCGCGCAATCCTTCGGCTTCTACTCCAAGGGCTGCTTCGCCGGCGGCGTCGCCCTGCCGATGGACGGGCCGACCTGGGAAGTGATGCGCCCCTCGCGCAACCGCCGATGGGGCCATCCGGCGATGATCGCGCTGATCGAGAAACTGTCGCGCGACGCCGCGGCCGACGGCTGGCCGGGACTTCTGGTCGGCGATGTCTCGCAGCCGCGCGGCGGCCCCATGATGACCGGCCATGCCTCGCATCAGATCGGACTGGACGCCGACATCTGGCTGACGCCGATGCCGAGGCGTCCGCTGACGATGGCGCAGCGCGAGTCGATGAGCGCCACGCTGATGGTCGACGAGAAGACGCATCTGGTGAAGGACGCGCTGTGGACGTCGGCGCACACAAGGCTGCTCAAGCGCGCAGCGAGCTATCCGGAAGTCGAGCGCATCCTGGTCAATCCCGGCATCAAGAAGAAGCTTTGCGACACCGTCACCGGCGACCGTTCCTGGTTGCGCAAGATCCGGCCGTTCTGGGGCCACGACTATCACTTCCACATGCGCATCGGCTGCCAGCCGGGCTCACCCGGCTGCAAGGGGCAGGAGGCGACGCCCGCGGACGACGGCTGCGGCAAGCCGCTGGCCTGGTGGTTTACCGAGGAGCCGTGGCGGCCCAACAAGAATCCCGACGCGCCGAAGGCCCGCGATCTGATGACGATGGCCAATCTGCCGAAAGAGTGCCAGGCGGTGCTGGCCGCCGCGGATGCGCCGTCGCTGGCGGCCGTGACCTTCCAGGGCGGCAGCGCAGCCGCGGTCGCCGCGGCCGAGCCGCCGCAGAGCGAGCCGGTGGAAACGATCTCCAGCGGCAATGCCTCGATCCCGTCGGCGGCGAGCGCCTTCGCGCCGACGCCCAAGATCGGCATCCCGCTGCCGCGGCCCAGGCCCGGGAACTGACGCTTGAGCGGGCTTCCCCTTTCCGGGGCCATGCGCTAGTCAATCGATTGAAACGGCGCAGCGGCGCCGCAACGAGGACGATCAAGAGCATGTCAGGCGAGAACGAGACGGGGCTGCGGTTCCCGGTCCTGATCGGCGATATTGGCGGCACCAATGCGCGCTTCTCGATCGTGCGCGACGCCAATTCGGAAGCGACAGAACCGCAGATCGTCCAGACCGCCAATTTCGCCACCATCGATGAGGCGATCCAGGCGGCGGTTCTGGACCGCTCGTCCATCCAGCCGAATTCGACGGTGCTGGCGGTGGCCGGTCCGGTCGACGGCGACGAGATCCGTCTGACCAATTGCCCGTGGGTGGTCAAACCGCGCCAGATGTTCGCCAATCTGGCCCTGAGCGAAGTCGTGGTGCTCAACGACTTCGAGGCGCAGGCGCTGGCGGTGGTGGCGCTGGGCGAGGAGCATATGGAAAGGATCGGCGGCGGCACGCCGGAACCCAATGCGGGACGCGTCGTGCTTGGCCCCGGAACCGGGCTCGGCGTTGCCGGGCTGATCCACGCGCTCGATCGCTGGATCCCGGTGCCGGGCGAGGGCGGGCATATGGATATCGGCCCACGCACGCCGCGCGACTTCGAGGTCTTCCCGCATATCGAGAAGCTTGAAGGCCGCATCTCCGGCGAGCAGATCCTGTGCGGGCGCGGGCTGGTCAACGTCTATCGCGCCGTGGCCAAGGCCGATGCCAGGCCGGCGCCGTTCACGACGCCGGCCGAGGTCACCGCGGCGGCGCTTGCGAAATCCGACCCGGTGGCCGAGGAGGCGCTGGCGCTGTTCGTCACCTGCCTCGGCCGCACCGCGGGCGACCTGGCGCTGGTGTTCATGAGCCGGGGCGGCGTGTTCCTGACCGGCGGCATCGCGCAAAAGATCGTGCCGGCACTGAAGGCCGGCAATTTCCGCGCCGCCTTCGAGGACAAGGCGCCGCACAGCGCGCTGATGCGCGAAATGCCGGTCTATGTCATCACCCACCCGCTGGCGGCGCTGCTTGGGCTTGCCGCCTATGCCAGGACGCCTTCGCTGTTCGGCGTGCAGACCGCCGGGCGGCACTGGCGGGCCTGATGGCGCCCTGGCATGGGCCGGCGACCGGCCGCCGCGACGAAGTTTCGCCATAGGCAAGCCGTAGCCGGGGCGCTAAGAGGAGTGCCGAAACGAAGCCCTGCCCGACGAGAATCCACGAAGCGCCCCTGATTTGACTGTCCAATCTTCACTCAAACTGAAAGTCCAGCCCGCTGAGGTCAGGGCTGTGCTGCGCCGCATCCTGGCCGAGAACGGCAGTGAATACCGCTGGACCTATGTCGTCGCCGTCTCTTGCCTGCTGATTGTTTCGGCTACCACTGCCTTCCTCGCGTGGGTCATGGCTCCGATGATCGATGGGATATTCGTCGAGCGGCGCAGCGACATGATCTTCTGGGTGTGCGCCGGTTTCATGGGAGCCTCCCTGTTGCGCGGCTTCGCCGGCTACGGCCAGGCGGTGGCACTGGCCGCGATCGGCAACAACCTGGTCGCCCGGTACCAGAAGCGCGTCTTCGACCATCTGATGAAGCTCGGCGTCAATTTCTTCAACGACACGCGTTCCGGCCGCCTGGCGGCGCAGGTCAACGAGAATGTCGGCGGCGTTCGCGACCTGCTGTCGCTGACGCTGACCTCGATCAGCCGCGACGCGGTCTCGCTGGTCGCACTCGTCGGCGTCATGATCTACCAGGACCCGGTGCTGTCGCTCAGCTCGCTGCTGATCGGACCGCCGCTGATCTGGGCCGTCGTCTACATCACCCGCCGGCTGCGCAAGATCAACCGCGAATCCGTGCTGATCAATTCGCAGCTGAACGGCTCCGTACAGGAGGCCACGCAGGGCATCGCCATCGTCAAGGCCTTCACCCTGGAGGACGAGCTGGCACGCCGCATCGGCATCATGGCCGACACGGCCGAGCAGCGTAACAACAAGATCGCCCGCGTCGCGGAGCGGCTGTCGCCGATTTCCGAGATTCTCGGCGGTCTCGCCATTACCGCGGTGGTCGCCTATTCCGGCTACCGGGCGCTGTATCTTGGGCAGCCGCCGGGCGCGGTCTTCTCTTTCATCACCGCTTTGATCATGGCTTACGACCCGGCACGACGCCTGGCGCGCACACAGGTCGGCATGGAACGCGCGCTGGTCAATGCGCGCATGATCTACGAGCTGCTCGACCTCGAGCCGAAGCAGGGCGACGCGCCCGACGCGGCAGACGCCAGGATCGTCACCGGCGAGGTGCGCTTCAACGATGTGACCTTCGGCTACAACGCCGACACGCCGGTGCTGCGGGACCTGAGCTTTACCGCCGCCGCCGGCAAGTTGACGGCTGTGGTCGGCGCCTCGGGCGCCGGCAAGTCGACGCTGGTGGCATTGCTGCAGCGCTTCTACGACGTCGACAAAGGCTCGATCGAAGTCGACGGCCAGGACATCTCGAAGGTGACGAAGCGCTCGCTGCGCCAATCGATCGCCTATGTCTCGCAGGCGCCCTACCTGTTCGAAGGCACGATCCGCGACAACATTCGCTACGGCCGGCTCTCGGCCACCGATGCCGAGATCGAGCAAGCGGCGAAACTCGCCGCCGCCGACGAATTCATCCGCCAGCAGCCGCAAGGCTACGACACGCCGGTCGGCGAAGGCGGCTCGACGCTGTCGGGCGGCCAACGCCAGCGCGTGTCGATCGCGCGCGCCATCGTGCGCCAGGCGCCGATCCTGCTGCTCGACGAAGCGACCTCTGCGCTCGACAACGAGGCGGAAGCGCGCGTCCAGGAGGCACTGACCCATGTGATGGAAGGGCGCACCACGATCGTGATCGCCCACCGGCTTTCGACCGTGGTCAATGCCGACCATATCATCGTGCTGGAAGAGGGCCGGCTGGTCGAGGAAGGCACGCATGCGACGCTTATGGCCGACCCGCACAGCATCTATGCCCGTTTCCACCGGATCCAGGGCAAGAAGGGACTGGGGCTTGTCGACGACGTCAAGGCAAGCCAGACTTCGGGCCAAACTCCGGCGCCGGGCAGCCGCGCCAGGAAGACCGTCAGGAGAAACGCATGAGCGAAACCGGCGATATGGGCCTGGTCGTGGTCGGTGCTGCGGGCCGCATGGGCCAGACGCTGATCCGTGCCATCCACAGCATGCCCGGCGCGCGCGTCGCGGGCGCGGTGGAGCGGCCGGATTCCCCCCATCTCGGCAAGGATGCCGGCGACCTCGCCGGCATCGGCACCGTCAACGTGCCGATCGTCGACGATCCGCTGCCGGCCTTCGCCAAGGCAGACGGCGTGCTCGATTTCACGGCGCCGGCGGCCAGCGTCGAATTCGCCGGCTACGCCGCGCAGGCCCGCATCGTCCATGTCATCGGCACCACCGGCTGCTCGGCCGAGGACGACGCCAGGATCGGCGCCGCCGCGCGCCATGCCACGATCGTCAAATCCGGCAATATGAGCCTCGGCGTCAACCTGCTGGCGGTGCTGGTCGAGCAGGCCGCGAAGGCGCTCGACCCGCAGGATTTCGACATCGAGATCCTGGAGATGCACCACCGCCACAAGGTCGACGCGCCGTCGGGCACGGCGCTGCTGCTCGGCGAGGCGGCGGCGAAGGGGCGCGGCATCGATCTTGCCGGCAACAGCGTGCGGGTGCGCGACGGCCATACCGGCGTGCGCAAGGCTGGCTCGATCGGCTTCGCCACGCTGCGCGGCGGCTCGGTCGTCGGCGACCACAGCGTGATCCTTGCCGGCACCGGCGAGCGCATCACGCTTTCCCACCATGCCGAGGACCGGGCGATCTTCGCGCGCGGCGCGGTAAAGGCGGCGCTCTGGGCGCGCGGCAAGAAGCCTGGCCTCTATTCCATGCGCGATGTGCTCGGACTTTCCTGACACAAGCCTGAAGTATTTCCTTCTTACGCAGTTCCGGGCGGAAATCGTCGGAATTGCTCAAACCCCAGAGGAGCAAACATGTCGGGAACTCTCGTGCTCGTGCGCCACGGCCAGAGCGAATGGAATCTGAAGAACCTGTTCACCGGCTGGCGCGATGTCGGCCTGACCGAGCAGGGCACCGCGGAGGCGCTTGCCGCCGGCGAGAAGCTCAAGTCACGCGGCCTGAAGTTCGACATCGCCTACACCTCGGCCCTGCAACGGGCGCAGAAGACCTGCCAGCTGATCCTCGACGTGGTCGGCCAGGGCGAGCTCAAGACCATCCGCGACCAGGCGCTCAACGAGCGCGACTATGGCGACCTCTCCGGCCTCAACAAGGACGACGCGCGCAAGAAATGGGGCGAGGAGCAGGTGCATATCTGGCGCCGCTCCTACGACATCGCGCCGCCCGGCGGCGAAAGCCTGAAGGACACCGGCGCGCGCGTGTGGCCCTATTACCTGCACGAGGTGCAGCCGCATGTGCTGCGCGGCGAGACGGTGCTTGTGGCCGCGCACGGCAATTCGCTGCGCGCCCTGATCATGGCGCTGGACGGCAAGAGCGGCGAGGAGATCGTCAAGCTCGAGCTCGGCACCGGCGTGCCGATCGTCTACAAGCTCAACGCCGATTCCACCGTGGCGTCGAAGGACGTGCTGGAGGGGTGAGAACCAGCTTCCTTCTCCTCGTCACTATACGGGAAGAAGGTGCCGGCAGGCGGATGAGGGGCAGCTTCAGCTTCGGCGATTATCTCTCCGGGCCCGAGGCGATGCCGGAGCCCCACCTATCCAGCATCGGCGCCGGCGAAAAAAGCGCGTTGACACATATCGTTTGCCCGCTTACATGAGCGCCCACCAGCCCAGATGGCGGAATTGGTAGACGCGCACGGTTCAGGTCCGTGTTCCGCAAGGAGTGGAGGTTCGAGTCCTCTTCTGGGCACCATTTATCCCGACTGCCAACGGGGATAGCTCTTCCTAGATTTTCGACGTTCGCGATTAGCCGTAGCCTCTGAGCTTCGTCATCCTAGGCCAGAGCAGGGGCGTAGCTCCGTCGCGGAAACCCTGGGATTTATGCCGTGACGTTGAAGCGCTGCGGCGTTCTAGAATTCTGCTTCGTGGCACTATTCGGCCAATGTCACGGCATGGGTCCTCGGGTCTGCGCCGCGTCGCTTCGCTCCTTGCTCCGCCCGTGGATGACGAAGGCGTGTAAGCCGTAGCCCAACCTCCCCATCCGGCCAGTTCCCCAACAAACCGCTTCAAACCTGCCGCCCCTGGCGCTACGGTTCGCGCCATGGCCCCTTCCGTCAGCCCGACCATCGCCGCCCGCCGCGATCAGATGTTTCCCATCCTGACCGATGCGGATATCGAGCGCATGCGGCGCTTCGGCGAAGCGCGCACCTATGCCGCCGGCGATCATATCGTCACGGCGGGCACGGTTTCGCCAGGCGTGATCCTCATCTTGTCGGGCAAGGTCGCCATCACCCAGGCGGGCGGACTGGGTCAGCGCGAGCCGATCATCACCTACGGTGCCGGCAATTTCGTCGGCGAGCTCGCGCAGTTGTCGAACCGGCCATCGCTGGTCAATGCCGAGGCGAACGGACCGGTCGAGGCGATCGTGATCCCCTCGCAGCGGCTGCGCGACCTCATGGTGCAGGAGGCCAATCTCGGCGAGCGCGTCATGCGAGCGCTGATCCTGCGCCGCGTCGGACTGCTCGAAAGCGGCGCCGGCGGGCCGGTGATCATCGGCCCGCCGGGCAATGGCGACGTGCTACGGCTGGAAGGCTTCCTGCGCCGCAGCGGACTTCCCCACCGTGCTCTCGATTCCGACACCGACCCTTGCGCCAAAACGCTGATCGAGCGCTTCCATGTCGACCCACACCATCTGCCGATCGTGCTCTGCCCCAACGGCAAGCTGATGCACAATCCGGGCGAGACCGAGCTTGCCCGCTGCGTTGGCCTGCTGCGGCCGCTCGATGCGGGCAAGGTTTACGACGTGGCGATCGTCGGCGCCGGGCCGGCGGGGCTGGCCGCCGCCGTCTATGCCGCCTCCGAAGGCCTGTCGACGATCGTGCTCGACTGCCGCGCCTTCGGCGGACAGGCGGGCGCCTCGGCCCGCATCGAAAACTATCTCGGCTTCCCGACCGGCATCACCGGCATGGCGCTGATGGCGCGCGCCTACAACCAGGCGCAGAAATTCGGCGTCGAGATGGTCATCCCCGACGAGGCGAAGCTGCTCGACGACGCCCGTGACGGCGCTCGCTACCAGCTTGCCATCGGCGACGGCCAGAGCGTGCGCTCACGCGCGGTAGTGATCGCCAGCGGTGCGCGCTACCGCCGCCTCGATGTCGCCAACCTGGCGCAATTCGAGGGAACGTCGGTGCATTACTGGGCCTCGCCGATCGAGGCCAGGCTGTGCAAGGACCAGGAGGTGGCGCTGGTCGGCGCGGGCAATTCGGCCGGCCAAGCGGCCGTCTATCTGGCGAGCCAGGTGCGGAAGGTGACGCTGCTGGCGCGCCGCGACAGCCTCGACGCCACCATGTCGCGCTATCTGGTCGAGCGCATCGCGGCGCAGCCGAACATCGAGGTGCTCACCGAGACCGAGGTGGTCGCGCTGGAGGGCGGCGAAGGCAATCTCGAGACGCTGCGCTGGCGCAACCGGGCGACCGGCGAGGAGATGAGGCGCGCCATCCGCCATCTCTTCCTGTTCATCGGCGCCGACCCGAACACCGACTGGCTGGCGAATTGCAACGTGGCGCTCGACGCCAAGGGTTTCGTGCGCACCGGGCCGGACGCGGCGCCAGGACATGGGCCGATGGAGACGAGCCGAAGCGGCGTGTTCGCCATCGGCGACGTGCGCTGCGGCTCGACCAAACGGGTTGCGGCGGCAGTCGGCGAAGGCGCGCAGGTGGTCGCGGCGCTGCATGCCTATCTGGCGCAAAACGGTGAAGCGGCGAGGAGAGCGTGATGGACGAGTGCAGGCATACGAAGGACATCAGACAAGTCACCCCGAGCGCGCTGGGCTGTGAGGAATGCCTGAAAAGCGGATCCTGGTGGGTGCATCTTAGGCTCTGCCGCACCTGCGGCCATGTCGGCTGCTGCGACGACTCGCCTAACCGCCACGCGACAAAGCATTTCCACGCCACGCAGCATCCGATCATCGAAGGCTACGACCCGCCGGAAGGCTGGGCCTGGTGCTTCGTCGACGAGGTTTTCGTCGACCTCGAGGGCGATACGACGCCGCAGAACGGGCCGATCCCGAAGTTTGTTTGAAGCTACGCGTGCTCCAACGGCTTCCTGCTCGCCAATATGGTGCGTACGCGTCCAAAGGCGATCCAGTAGACGAGGCCAGCCACCGCGCCGATCACAACGGTCGACCAATCAATATGGTTTCCGCCGAAAGAATTCATCAAGTCCACCTCGGCGACAGCTGCAGCGGCCGCGCCTGCACCGGCCAATGCGTGCGGGACGGGCCCGGTCAGTCCGAAAGAGCGCAAGGAGAGGATCAGGGGAATTGCCGGGATGGCCGCAAACATTCCGATCAAAAAGGAAAAGCATACCGACGCATAGACGTACGCGACAAAGATAACGAGCCAGGCAAGAACATTGGCATCAAACCCCTTCACTTGAGTCGACGTCAACATCATGTGAACCGTGAGCAGGAAACCGGCGGCAATGCTGGCCAGCAAATAGGCGACCAGGAAGGAATGGGCGGAAAGTCGCTGATCGTCGGACCAAACGCGTTTCAAAGCTTTGCCTTCCGAGCTCGCCGGATCCTCATATCGCTTTTATCTAGTGGGAAGGGGAGTTCGCCGCCAAGTCGGCATCGACAATCATGCTTAAAGCAAACGGACCAGCGTATGCGCGCCAGACACTGCGCGACGGTGGGTACGTTACTGAACGTCTGCTCGCAGCAATCCGATTACCGCACCGAGCCCGTCACGGTCGGGTCCAAGGCGTCAGGCACGGATTTGCGCTCGGCGCCGGCGAAGATGCCGATGAGGAGAAGGCTGAGCACGACCGGAACAAACAGGATCGCGACGCGCGCCTGCACGTAGAAGATGGCGCGCCATTCGTTTCGCTTTTCGTCGTTCATCATGCTCGCTCTGTCTGCGCCTCCCCGGTACGGACATAGCGACGAAGCGTTAAACATCTCCTTCCAATTCGTTAATCGGCGACGATCCGGTGCGATCGCGCGGGCAGCGATACTCCTTTGCAACGATCCGCTGGATGCACCGGCGCTCAATTTCCGGGCGACGGGTCGAGCGCCCGTGAGCGCGAGCCGGCGTCAATGCTCGATGAAACGTCGCCCAGTCGGGCGCACCGTGGCGCAGCTGGGCGTGCCGTCCGCGCCAGTGCCGGCAACCCTTATCTCGATGATACCACCGCCATCGACCGCACGATCGAGCAGGTCTTTGCCGATGTCATGGATGTCGATCTTCATTCGTCGGGACCAGGGCGAGGACGGATCACCGGCCGATTGGCCGATGCGGATGTAAACGAACCGCCGTTCCGGACCCTCGCGGCGAACCTGATCGCCGAAAAATTTGGGCCCGGGACCGACGCGCAGCTGGAAATCGAAGGCAAGCGGCTCGCCTTCACGCGAGTATTTCGGATCAAGGGGCTGTTCGTCCTTTGCCTGAAGGCTGTGCAGCACGCCAACGACCGGTCGCTCGATCACGATACGCAAATTGACGACGGTCTGATCCGCGCGGGTCATGCGAGGCACTGCGCCAAACCGGCTATCGGCCGGCTTTCAAGGCAAACAGCCTGCCGCCGGCCGGCACGACGTCGTCGATGCCTGCAAGCCGCAGGCAATGCCAGGCCATGGCGTGGTTGGAAGAGGTGACGGGAATGCCGATGCGCCGTTCCAGCTCCGCCACCGCTTCGGCGACGCGCAGGCTGGTGCAGGAGATGAAGATCGCGTCGACGCCCGGCACTTCGGCCATGCGTTCGGCGGCCGCCTCGATCGAAGCCAGCGAGATGCGCGCCGCCTCGCGGTCGTCGCGCCGGTCGAAGGTGGCGACGGCGGCAATGTCGAGGCCGCGGCCGGTGAAATAGCGCACCAGGCCTTGGTTGATCTCCGGCGCGTAGGGCGTGAGCAGGCCGATTCCCTTGGCGCCCAACGCCTTGAAGGCGGCGAGCGCGCCGGTGACCGGCGTGGTACAGGCGACGCCTGGCCGCGCCTTCCTGATCTCGGCGAAGACAGCCTCCTCACCGAGCGTCATGGTTGCCGAGGTGCAGCCGAAGCCGACGACATCGAGCGGGATGCTGGGCAGGATGAGGTCGACGGTGGGCGCGATGCGCGGACCGATGGCGCGCAAAGTATCGGGCGTGATGTCGTTGTCGTTGAAGAGGCGCGCCTCGTAGAAGGCGACGCCCGGAATGCGCACCAGCGCGCGGAATTCATGCTCCAGCGTCTGGTCGGTGGCGAGGATCGCCAGGCCGATCGCCGCGCGCGAGGCGAGGCCGCCATCGATCTCGGATGGAAGCACGCCCAAATCGACAGGCCCCGACGATTGAGGGCGGGTGGCAGCCGCGCTGACAGACATGGCATTCCCTTTCCTGGTCGACCCCGTCCGGGGATCATGTTCTCAGTTCAAAAGTCCGTCCATCGAGATCGCCGGTTCGCGGCCGGCGATGAGATCGGCCGTAATGCGGGCCGAGCCATGCGACATGGTCCAGCCGATATGGCCGTGCCCGGTGTTGAAATAGAGATTGCGCAAACGCCGCTGGCCGAACTCGGGCAGGTTGTTGGGCGTCATTGGCCTGAGACCGGCCCACATCTCGGCGCGGTCGTAATCGGCGCCTTCGGGATAGAGTTCCTGTGTCACGCCCTTCATGAAGGTGAAATCGGCAGGCTTGTGGCTGGTGTCGTAGCCGGCGAATTCGGCGGTGGCGGTTACGCGCAGCCGGTCGCCGAAGCGCGAGACGGCGACCAGATTGTGTTCGTCGATCGCGGCGATGGTCGGCGGCGCCGGGCGGTTGCCGACTGGAATCGTCAGCGAATAGCCCTTGATCGGATAGATCGGCAGGCTGATGCCGACCGTCTTCGCGATCAGCGGGCTGTAGGAGCCGAGCGCCAGCACATAGGCATCGCCCTTGACCGCGCCCTTGTCGGTCATCACCCGCGCGACGCTGTCTCCGGACGTCTCGATGCCGCTGATGGTCGTGCCGGTGCGGATCTCGCCGCCGCGCTCGACGACCTTGGCGGCCAGCGCCCGGGTGAATTTCGCTGGGTCGCCGGTCTCGTCGGTCGGGCAATGGATGCCGCCGGCGATCTTTTCCCTGGCCGAAGCCAACGACGGATCGAGCGCGACGATGGCGTCGCGGTCGAGCACCTTGATCAGCTGGCCGTCGGATTCGAGCAGCCGCATATGCTCGACGCCTTTGTCGAGCGCCTGCTGGCTGCGGTAGAAATAGAGGATGCCGCGATCGTTGCGGTCGTAATCGATGGCCTCGTCGGCGACGACCTCGTGCAGGACCGACTGCGAATAGACGGCAAGCCGATGCTTGAGCAGTGTGTTGCGCCTGGCCTTATCCGCCGTGCATTCCATCAGGAACAGCCAGGACCAGGAATAGAGCCGGGGATCGGCCGAGAGCCTGAAGCGCAGCGCCTGGTCCTTCAGCACCAGCGATTTCAACAGGATCATCGGCGCCCTGGGCGACGACCAGACGAAGGAATGGCCGGGCGCGATCATGCCGGCATTGCCCCAGCTGGTCTCGGCGGCGACCTGAGGCTGGCGCTCGAGGATGACGACCTCGTGCCCGTCCTTCTGCAGCTGATAGGCGGTGGTGACGCCGACCACGCCGCCACCCAACACGATCACGCGCATCACGCCTCCGGGGATCGCAAAGTGAGTACACTTTAGAATGGAATTCGCGATCCGCAAGGGGCAGCCTGCGATTGGCAGATCTTCTGGCAGCCCCTTCAGTGTAAAGGGATCACGCAAGGAGGCTTTGGGCCAAGGCCTTTACGCGGCGGTGTCCGGAAAAAGCCGCGCCAGGCCGCGCGTGGCGACCTCGATGGCATGCGTGGAGCTCAGCGTGATATGTCTTTCGAGAAGGCTTGCTCCATCGGCCGCATCCCGGCGGCGCAAGGCGTCGATGATCGCGTCATGTTCGTGATAGGTGCGGTCCCGGCGCGGCGTGGACTCCAGATCGATACGTCTGAAGAAGCGGATGCGTGCGCAAAGGCCTTCGAGCGCGCCGATCATCTGCGCATTCTTCGACAGTTGTGTCAGCGCCCTATGGAAGCTTTCGTCGGCGACGGCGATCTTCGCCCATGAGCCTTCGTCCTTCAGGCTGCTGTGCCCCGTCCAGGCCACGGCCGCCGCCTCGATCTCGGCGTCGGTCGCCCGTTCGCAGGCAAGCACGAAGGCGGCTCGCTCGATCGCCGCGCGAAGTTCATAGAGATCGCGCACCGCTTCCGGCGTCAGTTCGCGGGCGAAGAAACCCTTGTTTGGCACAGCGGTGACGAAACCGTCCCGCTGCAGCCTGTTGAGGGCGGCGCGAACCGGCGTGCGGCTGAGCCCGAGTTCGGCGGCGAGCTCGACCTCGTTGATCCTTTCGCCAGGCCGGAAGCGGTAGTCGATGGCGAAATCCTTGATCCGCGCATAGACCCGCTCGACGCTGTCGGCGGCGCGCACGGCGCGCCCACGGTCCGCTGCAGGGTTCTCGTCGTCGCTGCGTTTCCTTGCCATTCCCGTCCTCATATCGGCGCCCGCCGAAAGGCAAGCGCCAATATGATACGTTCCGAAATTGCAAAGTGCACTCAGTTGCGCTCAGAGAGTCTCACCGTTTCATCGAAACGACGATTCCTGGACGGAAGGCTACGGAGAAGCCGCCGAACCGAAGCGCTCACACTGTCCTGGGATTGCTTACTGCGCCAACGCCTGATCCAAATCCGCGATGAGATCATCGCCATCCTCGATCCCGCAGGACAGCCGAACCAGCGAATCGGTAATGCCGATGGCCGCGCGCTTTTCCGCCGGGATCGAGCCGTGCGTCATCAGCGCCGGGTGCTCGATCAAGCTTTCGACGCCGCCCAGGCTTTCGGCCAGCGTGAAGAGCTGGGTCCGTTCGAGGAACCGCTTCGTTCCCGCAAGGTCGCGGTCGAGGTCGACGGAGATCATGCCGCCGAAAGCGTGCATCTGCTGGACGGCGATGGCGTGCTGCGGGTGGCTGGCGAGGCCGGGATAGATGACCCGGCGGACGTCTTTTCGCGTTTCCAGCCATTGCGCTATCTTCAGGCCGTTGGCCGAGTGGCGTTCCATCCGGAGCGCCAGTGTCTTGATGCCGCGCAGCGCGAGGAAACTGTCGAAGGGGCCGGAAATGCCGCCGATGGCGTTCTGCAGGAACTTCAATTGCGCCGCGAGGTCCTTGTTGTCGCCGACCACCGCGACCCCGCCGACCATGTCGGAATGGCCGTTCAGATATTTCGTCACCGAATGGACGACGATATCGATGCCGAGCTCCAGCGGCCGCTGGATATAGGGACTGGCAAAGGTGTTGTCGGCAACGGTGAGCAGCCCCTTGCGCCTGGCCAGCGCCGCGACCGCTTCGAGATCGACGACACGCAGCAGCGGATTGGTCGGCGTCTCGACCCAGAGCAGTTTTGTTTCCGGCCGGATCGCGGCCTCGACCGCCGTCAGATCGGTGAAGTCGGCGAAGCTGACCTGCAGGCCGGCGGAACGCTTGCGCACGCGCTCCATCAGCCGGAAGGAGCCGCCATAGATATCGTCGGTGGCGACGATGTGGGCGCCTGCGTCGAGCAGTTCCAGCACCGTGCCGATCGCCGCCAGGCCGGAGGCGAAGGCGAAGGCGGCCGAGCCGCTTTCGAGGTCGGCGACGGCGCGCTCGAAGGCGAAGCGCGTCGGGTTCTGGCTGCGGGCATATTCAAAGCCCTTGTGCACGCCGGGCGACTGCTGGCCATAGGTGGAGGTGGCGTAGATCGGCACCATCACCGCGCCGGTCAGCGGGTCATGGCTCTGGCCGCCATGGATGGCGCGGGTGGAAAAGGCCAGGCGGTTCTTGCCGTTGGAAGTCATTTTGCGCGGCGCCTCAGATGGTTGATCAGGTCGATACGGGTTATCAGGCCGACGAACTCGTCGCCATCGAAGACGATGGCGACCTCGTTGCGGTCGAAGACAGGCAAGAGCGCATCGAGCGTCTGGTTGGCCTGCAGCGTGTGCAGGTTCGACGTCATGGCGGTGCGCACCGGGGCGTTGAAGCGGTCCCAGCGGCCGTCATAGGGACCGTCGACCTTGGCCAGGATGTCGCCCTCGTCGATGATGCCGACCAGCCTGCCATCATCCAGCACCGGCAGTTGCGAGACGTCGGAACGGCGCATGCGGCCATAGGCGTTGAGCAGGCTTTCCTCAGGCCCGACGGTCACGATGTCGCCGGTGCGCGGCGAGCGCATGACAAGGTCGCGCAGGTCGCCGTGCTGTTCCTGGTCGGCAAGGCCCTGCTCGGCCAGCCAGATGTCGTCGAACACCTTCGACAGGTATTTGTTGCCGCTGTCGCAGACGAAGGTGACGACGCGCTTCGGTTCCGTCTGCTCGCGGCAATAGCGCAGCGCCGCCGACAAGAGCGTGCCCGAGGAGGAGCCGGCGAGGATGCCTTCGCGCGACAGCAGATCGCGCACCGCCAGCATGCTCTGCTTGTCGGTGATGGAATAGGCCTTCCTGACCAGCGAGAGGTCGGCGTTGGGCGGCACGAAATCCTCGCCGATGCCTTCGACCGTCCAAGAGCCCGCCTCTTCCATCTTGCCGGTCTTGATCAGCGGCGCCAGCACCGAGCCGACCGGATCGGCCAGCACCATCTCGGTCTTGGGCGAATTTTTCGCGAAGTAGCGGCCAAGCCCCGTCAGCGTGCCGCCGGAGCCGACGCCGACCACCACCGCGTCGACGTCGCCGCCGAGCTGCCAGAAGATTTCCGGGCCGGTCGTGGTCTCATGCGCCTGCGGATTGGCCGGGTTGGCGAACTGGTTGGCATAGAAGGCGCCGGGCAATTCGGCGGCGATCTTCTCGGCCATGTCCTGGTAATATTCCGGATGGCCCTTGCCGACGTCGGAGAGGGTCATGCGCACCTCGGCGCCCAAAGCGCGCAGATGCTGGATCTTTTCGCGCGACATCTTGTCGGGCACGACCAGGATGATGCGGTAGCCTTTCGGGATGCCGACCTGCGCCAGCCCGAGGCCGGTGTTGCCGGCAGTGGCCTCGACGATGGTGCCGCCACGCTTCAGCGCGCCCGACTTCTCGGCCGCCGCGATCATCGACAGCGCGATGCGGTCCTTGATCGAGCCGCCGGGATTCTGGCTTTCCAGCTTGATGAAAAGCCGGCACTTGCCGGTGTCGAATTTGGTCAGCTCGACGATCGGCGTCTGACCGATCAGCTCCAGTACCGACGCGTAAGGCGGGCGCAGCCTCGACAGATTGGTGTCCGCGCCGCCGGGCGCCGGTTGTCTCTGCTCGCTCATCTGAGACGCTCCATGGAAGCAGTTCGATGCAGGTGGTTGCGAATCTTGCGCATCCTTGGCGGATCATGATCTTTTCCAAAAACCGGTTCCCACTTTTTGGGATCATGCTCCAGCCGCCGGATGCCATTCCGGTTTCGCGGGTCGCGCGATCCGTCTTTTCCAGCCCTTTGCGTTCGGAAAGAAGATAGATCGTGCCAATCCGGCGGCGAGTGGGGGAATTGAATTCTATGGGCGAGGCCCTCACAAACCCGCCAGCGTCCAGAAATTTCTTGTCGCGGCGAGGTGAGCCTAGCGTCTCACCCCAGAAGTTGCTTGCTCAGCTTGGCGCATTGCACCCGGATATCCGGGATGGCGTCGATCTCGAAGAAGGTGCCGCGCGTCAGCGGTCCGACGGCGAGCAGCTTGGACGAAACCGTGCCGTCGGCCGCGATCAGAGCGCATTTCGCGGTGACGTCGAGCCCGAGGCGCAATGGATCGGGACGCGCCAGGCCGCGCTCGAGCAGCGAGCGCACGAGGCCGTTCGACGTCTTCGAGATATCGCGGGCGATGCCCATGCAATCATAGATGCGGGCGACATCCAGCGTCTCGATATCCTGCGTGCCGCGCGGCTGGATCTTCACGACGAAGCCGTCATTGGCATCGATGTCCACGACCCTGCCCGCGACGAGGCGGATACGGCCCGAGCGCACCGCTTCGATGACACGCGCGTAGACCTCCGGCGCCATGCGGTGGCGGTGGATGTCCCACCAGGCCTTGGTGTGCTCGACGAATTGGCGCTTGGCCGAGGACGGCCAGTTCTGCCAGATGGTCTGGTTGAACGGCCTCAGGCCGTCGACCACGTCGCGCCAATCGCCGCCGGCCTTCTGGGTCTGGCGGATCAGCTTGCGGAACCAGCCGACGAAATAGGAAAGGTCCGTGCCGAGCGGAATGTCGGCGATATCGAGCTTGATCGGGTTGCCCTTTCGGTGCGGCGAGGGCAGCAGCCCGCGCCGCGACACGGCTATGATCGCGCCGCGATGGCCGCGCTGTTCCAGCGACAGGAAAGCGTCGACCATGCTCAAGCCCGTGCCGAGCAGCAGGACCGCGGCTTGCGCGTCGAGCTCGGCGTCGGCCTCGGTCCCCATGCGGACGGCATGGCCCTGGAAGGCGCCGGGCTGTTCGTCGTGGCCGGTGGCCAGGACGGCCAGATGCGCCACGACGCTGGTGCCGTTGGCGAGCGCGACCTCGACACCCGACGAGGTCGGCGCGACCGACAGGCTCTCCTCGCGGATCAGGCGCAGGCGGCCGGTCTCGCGCTCGCGCTCCATGAGGCCGTCGAGCAAGTCCTGCAGATATCGGGCATAGAGGCTGCGCGGCGCGTAGAACGGTCCCTGGTCAGGCTTCGCCAGGCCGCGCTCCAGCACCCAGCGTGCGAAATGGGTGGCATCGTCGGCATAGGCGCTCATGCCGGAGGCATTGACGTTGAGCACATGCGCCGACAGCAGCGTCGAATAGGCCATGCCCTGGCCGAAATGCGGCCGCTTCTCGACCAGCGTGACGCGAAGGTCCGGATTGGGCGACTTCAACAGATGCGCCGCCAGCACGACGCCGCTGGCGCCGCCGCCGACAATGATGATGGAATTGGCGCGTCCAACCATGACTTCCAGCCGAAAACGTGACTTAAGCGATCAGCGCGCGGCCGTGGCCACGGGTGGGTTCGGCCGCGGTCCGCGAACGATCGCCGAATTGGTCTTCAGAAGGTCGCGCATCGTTCTCCCACTCCCAATGTTGATAAGATTACTATACTAAGCGATCCGCACACGAAACCCAGGTTCCAATTCACCTGCCCTTTGAAGCATGGATTTGCTGAAACTGGATGACGTCAGGAATTTTCATTCAGGCAAAGTCTTGGTGGAGCGCTATCCGCACCTCGTCATCCACGGGCCGAGCAAGGGGTGGGAAGGCCGCCCTGGCATATCGCGATCGCTTGGCGGCAGCCAGGCTGCCCGCCAGCAAAAAGCCCGGCGCGAGGCCGGGCTTGCATAACTTCACGTCCAGGGAGGCTTGTCAGCTCACCTGGACCTTGCTCGCCGCCGCCTGGTCCTCGGCGATGCGCTGCTGGAACATCTGCGCGAAATCGATCGGGTCGAGCATCAGCGGCGGGAAGCCGCCGTTGCGGGTTGCGTCGGAGATGATCTGGCGGGCGAAGGGGAACAACAGGCGCGGGCATTCGATGAACAGGATCGGCAGCATATGCTCCTGCGGGAAGCCCGAGATGGCGAAGACGCCGCCATAGACCAGCTCGACGTTGAACAGCACTTCCTGGTCGAAGGAGGCCTTGGCGTTCAGGGTCAGGTTGACGTCGAACTGCTTGTCCGAAAGCGGGTTGGCGTTGACGTTGACATTGATGGCGATGCCCGGAGCCTTGTCGCGGCCGCGCAGCGAGTTCGGCGCGCCGGGGCTTTCGAAGGACAGGTCCTTCACATACTGGGCAAGTACATTGAGCGAGGGCTGGTTCTGAGCGCCGTTGCCGTTGGCGGCGCCGGTCGCGGCGTCATCGTTGCTGGCCATGAGCCTTGGTCCTTTTGCCTGGGCAGCATTGCTGACCGGATTGAAATCGCGGGTTCGCTACCATGGCCGGCCGGACAAAACAAGTTTTGCCGCCTCCCGCCGGTGACAGGCCGCGAGCCTATGCGTGCCTGGCGGATTCGGAAAGCGAGACGCTGAAAACGGCGGCTTGAACCGGGTCGACTCAGTCGTTCTTCAGCCGCCGCCACGGCGAGCTGTCATCCGGCCGATTCGGATAATCGTCACGCGAATAGTCGCTGTCGTCGAGATCGATGACGGTGTCGCGCCGACGCGCCGAAAAACCGCGGCCGAAGCTGGTCGTCATGACGACCCGGCTCTTGAGCAGGCGCCAGGCGAGGTCGCGCACCGGCGGCAACAACAGAAGAATGGCCAGGATGTCGGTGATGAAGCCCGGGATGATCAGCAGGATCGCCGCGAGCACGATCATCGCGCCATGCGCGAGCTGGCGGCTGGGATCGCGCCCGGCATCCATTTCCGCGCGCACCCGCGCCATGACGCCAAAGCCCTGGTGCCGCAAAAGCAGGCTGCCGGCGACGCCGGAGAGGATGACCAGTCCGACCGTCGCCAGGGCGCCGATTTCGCGGCCGACGACCACGAAGCCGGCGATCTCCAGCAGCGGCAGCAGGAGCAGGAACAGCGGAATGAGCGAAATGCGCAAGTCTTGACCGATCGCTTTCTTGTTTTGCGGCGCTCGCGGACAATCGCCGCTGGCCTTGGCGCTCTTAGATAGGTATGGCTGCCTTTGATTTGAATGATTGCGCCTGCCGTTCTATATGCTTTGAGTGTTGAACGCTATGCGACCGCGATCCCGAGGGGTTACGCCGGTCCGGCAAGGACAGGGATCGAGTTGGCGGAAAATATGGGTTTCTTCGACTTCGGCACGATTTTCTTTTTGATAGCGGCGGTTGTGATCTTCTTCCAACTGCGCAACGTGCTTGGACGTCGCACGGGGAACGAGCGTCCCCCGTTCGATCCCTATTCGGCCAGCCGCACGCGCGACGCCGATGCGGCGCAAAAACCTGAAAATGTCGTGTCGCTGCCGCGCAAGCGCGTGCCGGGCGAGCCGACAGCCGAGACCTACGCCGACATCGACGCCTTCGCCAAGCCCGACACCGATCTCAACAAGGGCCTGCGCGCGATCAAGGACAATGATGCGTCCTTCGAGCCGAAAAGCTTCGTCGACGGCGCCAAGATGGCCTATGAGATGATCGTCATGGCCTATGCCGATGGCGACCGCAAGGCGCTGAAGAACCTCCTGTCGCGCGAAGTCTATGACGGCTTCGTCGCCGCGATCGGCGAGCGCGAGGCGAAATCGGAAAAGATCCAGTCTTCCTTCGTCGGCATCGACAAGGCCGACATCGTCGCCGCCGAGATGAAGGGCTCGGAAGCGCATATCACGCTGCGAATAGTCTCCGAGCTGATCTCAGCGACCCGCGACAAGGCCGGCGCCGTGATCGACGGCGACCCGGAGACGGTGGCCGAGGTCAAGGATGTCTGGACCTTCGCCCGCGACACCCGCTCGCGCGACCCGAACTGGAAGCTCGTCGCCACCGAAGAAGAAGATTGATCCGGAGCATGATGCCGAAAGTGTGGAGCGGTTTTCGGAAGACATCATGGTTCATCTCTTCGAATTAGAGGCGGATTCAGATTTCAGGTCGAAACGACCTGAAATCATGCGCCTCTAGGCGGCGGGGCTCGGTCGTGCCGCTCTCTCCAACATTCAGCGAAGAATCTTTCGGCGACCTTTTGGGCTGGAGCGAGGACGATCACCGCGCGGCCTTCGCTGCGTTCCGGCGCTCAGCCCTCCATGCGCAGGTAAAGCCTTACCGCACCGGTTCGCTCGGCGTCGACTTCAATGCTTTTGCGGAGGCCTATGCCGAGGCGCGCGCCGTTTCGGCTCCCGGCCGGTCCGAGGCGCGATCCTTCTTCGAACGGCATTTCGTTCCGATGCTGGTGAGGGCTGAAAATGGTTCAGGTCTCGTCACCGGCTTCTACGAACCCGAGGTCGAGGCCTCGCCGGTCAGGACGGAGCGGTTCATCGTGCCGCTGCTTGGCCGGCCCCTCGACCTGATCGACATCGACGACGACAACCGGCCGGCCGGCATGGACCCCTATTTGGCATTCGCCCGCCGGACCGATGATGGTCCTGTCGAGTATTTCGACCGTGGCGCGATTGAGCGCGGCGCGCTGTCCGGCCGGAACCTCGAAATCGCGTGGCTCGCCGAGAAGGTCGACGCCTTCTTCATCCATGTGCAGGGCGCGGCGCGGCTGAAGATGACCGACGGCCGACTTGCCCGCGTCACCTATGCCGCGAAATCGGGCCAGCGTTTCACCGGTCCCGGCAAGATCCTGAGCGAACTCGGCGAGATCCCGCTGGAGAAGGTGACGATGCAGTCGATCCGCGCCTGGTTCAAGGCGCATCCGGACCGGATCGACGAGATCCTCTGGCAAAATCGCTCCTATATCTTCTTCCGCGAAGCCGCGGTCGACGATGCGGCGCTTGGGCCCATCGCCGCCGCCAAGGTGCCGCTGACGCCAGGCCGCTCGGTGGCGGTCGACCGCCTGCTCCACACGTTCGGCACACCTTTCTACGTCGATGCGCCGACACTCACCGCCTTCGACCAGAAACCGTTCCGGCGGCTGATGATCGCGCAGGACACCGGCTCGGCCATCACTGGCCCCGCCCGGGGCGATCTCTTCGCCGGCTCCGGCGACGCGGCCGGCGAGATCGCCGGCGTGGTCCGTAACGCCGCCGATTTCCATGCCCTGGTGCCGCGCGCCTTGATCGATGGAGAGCGCCGGTGAGCCGCCGCGACGATCATCTGAGCGACGACGACCGCATCCTGTGGAACCTGGTGGCGCGTTCGGCCCGCCCCTTGAAAGGCAAAACCGCCGTCGAGATCCCCGACGTCATCGAGCCCAAGCCGACGCCCGCGCCGGCTCCGGTCAACGGTGTTGTGGCCGTCGCCGCAAAACCGAAGGCGCCGCATGTCTCACATGCGCTTGACGACCAGACGTTGCAGAAATTGAAGAAGGGCCGGCTGCCGATCGAGGGCCGGGTCGACCTGCACGGCATGACGCAGGACGAGGCCTATTCGCTGCTGCTCACCTTCCTGAATCGGGCGCATGCCGGCGGCATCCGCTATGTGCTGATCATCACCGGCAAGGGCTCGTCGTCCGGCGGCGACGGCATCCTGCGCCGCGCCGTGCCGGCCTGGCTGTCGACGCCTGCCTTCCGGCACCTGGTGTCCAGCCACGATCACGCGGCGCGCAACCACGGCGGCTCGGGCGCGCTCTATGTGCGGCTGCGGCGGACGCGCCCATGAGGACGCCCCATTGACCCCGTTCGGCGAGAAGCTCAGGGCGCTGCGTGCCGAGCGCGGCGTCAGCCAGAAGGCGATGGCCTCGGCCATCGGCGTCAGCGCCGCCTATCTGTCGGCGCTCGAGCACGGACGCCGCGGTGCGCCGACCTGGACGCTGATCCAGAAGATCATCGGCTATTTCAACATCATCTGGGACGATGCGGAGGATCTCGCCCGCCTTGCCGAAAGCTCGCATCCGAGGGTCAGGATCGACACATCAGGTCTGTCGCCGGCGGCGACCGAGCTTGCCAATCTCCTGGCCGAGAGCATCGAGAAGCTGGACGAGGCGGAACTGCGGAAAATCACCGCGGCGGTCCGGGTTGCGCTAAAGGGATAGTCTGGCCCCAAAAACAGCTTGTCGAAGCCGTTCCTGTACCTTCGTCATCCACGAGCGAAATGGATGCGGGGACCCCAGGGTCCATCCCGTGACCTCGCGCGAAAGGCAAACGCGGCGCAGAACGGAGTTCGTTCTGCGCCGCGATGGCGCCCATAGGTGATGGAACGGAAGCCGCGAGGGCCGAGCTCTTGCATGCCACGCCGCGGGCAGCCTTCGCGCGCTCTTACTCTTGAGATCAGGGCTTGCCGGCGCCGTTGGTGCTGCCGGGGCTGCCGCGGCCGCCATTGCCGTCATGGTCGCGGCCACCATTGCCGCCGCCAAGGCAGTCCGCGGAGCCGGCGCTGCAGCAGCGGCCGCTCCACAGGTCATTGAGGTTGGTCGCCGCGCAGCTTTTGACGGTCTGGTCCGCCAGGGCCGATCCGGTCAGGGCCGATACCGCGACGGCGGCCAGCAGGGTGTTTCGCAGGAAAGCAGTCATTTGAGTTCTCCATGGTTTGGTTTGTCATCCACGGCTGTGTGTCGCCGGGCGGACGAAAACGGTTCATGGAGTTGTGCAGAAAATTTTCGGAGGCCCCCTCGCCTCATAATTCAGGGGCTGGGCGGGAGCGGATCCACGCCATGGCCGTCACTAAGTATATAGGCGAGCGCAACGCTCGACTGCCGGGCAGTGCCTGGACGAACTGAAGAGATCCTATGGTTTGCGCGCGTAGCTTCGCTCCCCGCTGGGCCATAGTATGACGAAGGCAGAGTAAGCCGGAGCTGTTGCCTACTGCACCGAACCGACCAGCACGGCCTGGCCGTCGCGGATCGAGACCCAGCGGCCGGTGTTGTCGATCGCCTGCCGCTTGAGGAAACGATAGCCGGTCTCGTCCCAGGACTTGACCTTGTCCGTCAGGTTGTCGAGGACATAGTCGCCCTTGTCGGTGCGCACCGTCAGCACCGAATGGCCCTCGCCGTCCGGCTTGCGCACGACGGTGATCAGAAGATCGGCCAGCGACATGCCCATGCGATAAAGCTGGCGGCGCTTTTCCAGCACATAGTCCTCGCAGTCGCCATAACCGTCATCCGGATAGGCCCAGACCTCTTCCTTGCCATAGTGATCGAGATCGCTCAACGGCTTGACGGCGGCATTCACCTTGGCGCTTACGCTGACCAGCCTGCGCCAGAGGCTGTCCGTCATCTTTGCAGGCTCGAGATCGACAGGGCGGATGTTGCATTCGTTCGGGCGCGCCTTGCAGAAATCATAGTGCCCGATCGGCTGCGAGGTCAGGCCGCCGGTGGTCATCGCGCCGGCCGCCCAGGCGGGCACCGCCCAGTGGGCCGAAATCGCCAGCCCTGCGACCGAACACAAACGCAGAATCCGCGCTATCGCTGAGGAAGTCATTGTCCCCGCCGCCCTGTTCTTTATTAACGAAACGTTAAAGGCGATTTACAGTCCGTGTCAATTAGGGACGACGGCCAGTTTGGCGGCATGGTTACCCGGGGTATCCCGTAGCGGCACTTTAGCAACAGAGGCGCGGCCACAGCGCAAACGGCCGCCGCGAGGCGGCGGAGTGGAAGTCCTTTCCGGGGCGGTTCGTGGCGTTCAGCTCTTGGCGGAACGGACCAGCCTCGGTTTCACCGCCACCCGGTGCGGGCGGCCATAGCTGGAAATGAAATCGACGATCCGCGGCACGATTTCCGAGCGGAAGCGCGAGCCGTTGAAGACTCCATAGTGACCGACGGCCGGCTGCATGTAGTGCGCGCGCCTTTCGTCGGGGATGTTGGTGCAAAGGTCGTGCGCGGCCTGGGTCTGGCCGAGGCCGGAAATGTCGTCGTTCTCGCCCTCGACCGTCAGCAGGGCGACATTGCGGATCGCCGTCGGGTCGACCGGCTCGCCGCGATGTGTCATCTCGCCCTTCGGCAAGGCGTGGCGCACGAACACGGTGTCGACCGTCTGCAGGTAGAACTCCGCCGTCAGGTCCATCACCGCCAGATACTCGTCATAAAAGTCGCGGTGCTTTTCGGCGCCGTCGCCGTCATTCTTCACAAGGTGCATGAAGAAGTCCTTGTGCGCGATGATGTGGCGGTCGAGATTCATGCTCATGAAGCCCGAAAGCTGCAGGAAACCCGGATAGACCGCGCGGCCGAAGCCAGGCACCGGCCAGGGCGCCTGCATGATGACATTGTCCCTGAACCAGTCGATGCCCTTTTCCTTGGCCAGAAGATTGACCGCGGTCGGATTGCGGCGCGTGTCGACCGGGCCGCCCATCAGCGTCATGGTGGAGGGCACGAAGGGATCGCCGCGCTTCTCCATCAGCGCCACCGCGGCCAGTACCGGCACGGAGGGCTGGCACACGGCCATCACATGCGAGTCGGGGCCGAGCGCATGGAACATCTCGACGACATAATCGATATAGTCGTCGAGATCGAAGCTGCCTTGCGTCACCGGCACCATCCGGGCGTCGACCCAGTCGGTGATGTAGACATCGGCGTGAGGAAGCAGCGCCTCCACCGTGCCGCGCAGCAGCGTGGCGTAATGGCCAGACATCGGCGCCACGATCAGAAGCTTCGGGTCGGCCTTGCGATTGGCGGGCAGCGCGCGCTCGAAGCGGACGAGATTGCAGAATGGCTTCGACCAGACCGTCCTTTCGGTGACGCCGACGGTCTTCCAGTCGAGCACGGTTTTGTCCAGGCCGAATTGCGGCTTGCCGTAGCGGCGGGTGGTGCGCTCGAAAAGTTCGGCCGTCGCGGCGACAGAGCGGCCGAAGGGCGTGTGAGAGAACGGATTGAGCGGGTTGGAATAGAACAGCCGCACCGCGTCGGCGTAGACACGGGCCGGCTGAAGCGCCGCATGGTTCAATTCATAGAGCTGGTAGAACATCGGGAACCCCGCTGCCGTCCGACGACCAAAGGGACGACGAACAGCGCCGAGCCTTGAATGTCACGCGCGGAGGTTAACAACATATTGTTGCGATGCAATACGTCACGTCGCGTGAAGAATGCATCTTTGGTGCAAGTCGTTGGGAACCGGCCGAGAACGGAGGAGCCGGCTTAATGTGCGCTGCCGAAATGTGAAGGCTATGTGTCCGACCCCGATTGCCGGATGCCGGCCATGATCCCGGACCCTCGGGCCGCGCTGGATCATGGTCGGGCAATGGGGGGTTCAGACGCGCGCCATGCAGACGGCGGTATGGCCCGAACCGATGAAACCCAGCTGGCTGGCGGCGCCGCGGGAGAGATCGAGCATGCGTCCCTTCACGAATGGGCCGCGATCGTTGATACGCACAATGACGCTTCTGCCATTGTCCTTGTTGGTGACCTTGAGCTTGGTGCCGAAGGGCAAGGAGCGATGGGCAGCAGTCATTGCCGAGGGGTTCATGCGTTCCCCTGAGGCGGTTCTGGAATGCAGCGCATACCAGGAAGCGCGGCCGCACTGCGCGGCGGCGGAAGAGGCGGAGGAGGCGCCAGCCATCAGGCCAGCCGCGATCGTTACCGCGACAAGCGCGGTCTGGTTGGTTTTCTTCATGCTTTGGGGGTTGCTCCGTTACAGACAGGCCCCGCGATATGTGCCGAATGGGGCAGCAAATGCGGCAGCGATCTGGCGGTTCCATGGCGGCGGCACACGTTTGGAGTCGCCGCGAAACAGTTTGTCATGATATTGCCGGAGCCAGGAAGGCGTATCCTTCATGAATATCGGACCGATGTTCGCGATTTACCGGCCAGCATCGGTCCTTGTAATTCAAGTACAGAGGAGCCGGACTGGTCCGATTCCTTGGTGTGTTTTTGCGTGCTCCTATTGCCGTTCAGGATCGACTTTCGGGGATGGTCTAGCTGATGCGATTGATCAGTTTTGTGCTGGCGTTGATTGTGCTGGGGCTGGGTGCGCTGTGGTCGCTGCAGGGCCTCGGCCTTGTCAGTGGCAGCTTCATGACCGGCCAGACGCGATGGCTCTATATCGGCCTCATCACCATGCTTGTCGGCGTGGTGTGGCTGAGCTGGGCAATCCGCTCGCGCATCTGAGCTGCACTGCCGGCTATCAGCGGCGTCCGGCGCCGCGCGCGGTCATGCCCGGCTGAACAGATGATCCAGGATGGTGCCCTCGATATGGGCAAGCTCCGCCGCGCCATGCCGGCGGGGTCTGGCCACCGGCACGTCGAGATCGAGGGCGATCCGGCCGGCGCTGATCACGACGACGCGGTCGGCCAGCGCCACGGCTTCGCCGACATCATGCGTCACCAGCACGGCGGTGAACTTCTGGTCGAGCCATATCCGTTCCAGAAGCTGCTGCATCTCGATCCTGGTCAATGCGTCCAACGCGCCGAGCGGCTCGTCCAGCGCCAGGATCCGTGGGTGACCGACCAGGGCGCGGGCAAGCGCGACACGCTGCTTCTGACCGCCGGACAGGACCGACGACCACTCGTCGGCGCGATCGGCGAGTCCGACCTCGTCCAGCATTGCAAGCGCCCTCTGCCTGGCCTCGGCACCGCCGACGATGCCGGTCAGGCCGATCTCGACATTGCGCGCCACGCTCATCCACGGCAAAAGCCGCGGCTCCTGGAACATGAACCGCGTACGGTCGTGGCCTTCCTCACCTGGGAAGGTCAGGGAACCGCTGCTGGGGCGGTCGAGCCCGGCGAGCAGCCGAAGCAGCGTGCTCTTGCCGCAGCCGCTCTTGCCGATGACGGCCAGGAACTGGCCGGCGCGCACCTCAAGATCGATGCCGGCAAGCACGGTCTTGTCGCCGAAACGTTTCCCCACATCCTTGAAGGCGAAGGCCCGCCGGCCCTCGACCGAGCCGATCGTGCGGGCTTGCGCCGGCGTGGAGACGAGGGAGCGTGTGGCGGTGAGAGTGGCGGCTGGCATCTTTGTTCTCACCCTTTCTGGAAGGCCGGATGCCAGCCGAGCGACAGACGCTCGAGCAAGCGGGCCAGGCTGTCGGCAAGCTTGCCGAGCAGCGCGTAGATCAGGATCGACAGCACCACCACATCGATCAGCAGGAACTCGCGCGCCTGCATGGCCATGTAGCCGAGGCCGGAACTGGCCGAGATCGTCTCGGCGACGATCAGCGTCAGCCACATGATGCCCAGCGCATAGCGCAGGCCGACGAAGACGGACGGCAGCGCGCCGGGCAGGATCACCCGGAAGAACAAAGCGCGCCGCTCGAGCCCATAGACCCGGCCCATCTCGACCAGCTGCGGATCGACACCCTGGATGCCGAGCAACGTGTTGACGTAGATCGGGAAGAAGACGCCGAGCGCCACCAGGAAGAGTTTTGCTTCCTCGTCGATGCCGAACCACAGGATGACCAGCGGGATGAGCGCCAGGTGCGGGATGTTGCGGATCATCTGCAGCGTCGTGTCGGTCAGCCCGCGGCTCAGCGCCGACAATCCGTTGGCGAGACCGAGCGCGAAACCGATCGAGCCGCCGATGACAAAGCCCGACAGCGCGCGCAGGGTGGAGACGCCGATGTTGCGGATCAGCTCGCCTGAAAGCGTCAGCCGCCAGAAGGCAACGGCCACCGCGCTCGGCGCCGGCAGCACATTGGCCGGGATCAAGCCGGCGCGCGAGGCGGCTTCCCAGCCGGCGATGATTGCCGCCGGCAACAGCCAGCCGGCCGTGCCGTTGCGGACAAGGCGCGCCGACAGGCTCACGACGAAGCCTGCAGCCGGTCGGCGCCGTGGAAGCCGACCGAGAACTCGTTGGCGATATCCTTGTGCGCCCGCCGCCGCTGAGTGCCCAGCCCGAGCCGCGGGAACAGGAGCTCGGCGACGCGGTAGGCCTCCTCGAGATGCGGGTAGCCGGAGCCGATGAGGGTGTCGATGCCGATCGCCTGGTATTCGCGGATACGCTCGGCGATCTGCTCGGGCGTGCCGACCAGCGCCGTGCCGGCGCCGCCGCGCACCAGCCCGACGCCGGCCCAAAGGTTCGGCGAGACGACGAGCCGGTCGCGCCGGCCGCCATGCAGTTCGGCCATGCGCCGCTGGCCGACCGAATCCATCTCCTTGAGGAACCGCGCCTGGGCGTTTTCGATCTGCGCGTCGGTGACATGGCTGATCAGCCGCTCGGCGGCGCGCCAGGCCTCGTCCTCCGTCTCACGCACGATGAAATGCAGCCTGATGCCGAAACGCAGCTTGCGGCCGCGCCGCGCCGCCTTTTCGCGCGCCGAGGCGATCTTGCCTGCAACCTGCGCCGGCGGTTCGCCCCAGGTGAGGTACATGTCGACGAGGTCGGCCGCGAGCTCCTGCCCGGCGTCGGAAGAGCCGCCGAAATAGAGCGGCGGCCGCTCCTGCAGCGGCAACAGGTCGAGGCGGCCGTTCTCGACGCGATAATATCTGCCGTCGAAATTCACCCGTTCGCCGGACACCAGACCGCGCCAGATGGTGAGGAATTCATGGGCCTGCGCATAACGCTCGTCATGCGGCAGGAACACGCCGTCGCCGGCAAGCTCGGTCGGGTTGCCGCCGACCACGACATTGAGCAGCAGACGGCCGTTGCTCAACCGGTCGAGCGCCGCGGTCTGGCGTGCCGCGAAGGTCGGCAGCGTCACGCCGGGCCTCAGCGCAACCAGGAACTTCAGCCTTTCGGTCACCGCCGCCAGGCCGGTGGCGGTGATCCAGGAATCCTCGCAGTTCTGCCCGGTGGGCAGGAGCACGCCAGGGAAACCCAGCCGGTCTACCGCCTGGGCGATCTCCTTGAAGTAACCGAACTCGGGCGGACGCTGCTGCTTCTCGGTGCCGAGATAGGATCCGTCGCCATGCGTCGGAATGAACCAGAAGAAATCGAGCGGGCTGGCTGAAGCGGTCATGGCCGATATCCGGGGAAGACAGGAGAAAATACGGCGGCGCCGTGCGGTCGCCGCCCGGCGCCATGGACGAAAATCAGTTGCCCGGCGCGGTCCACACGGCGTCGGATATCCGCACCGCTTTCGGGATCAGCCCGAGCTTGAAGAAGCGGTCGGCCGTCGCCTGCTGGCCGGCGACGATCTCGTCGGTGATCGGGAAGATGCCGAACCTGGAGCGGTTGGCGGCGATCGTCTGCGCGTCGAGCGGCACGCCGGTCACCTCATGCAGCGCCTCCGCCACCTTGTCGCGGTTCTGGTCGGCCCATTTCGCCGCCTCGCCGAGGGCGGCGATCGTCGTCGAGACGAAATCGGGATGCGCCTTGGCGAAATCCTTGTTGGCGAGGAAATAGGTGTTGACCTTCAGCACGTCGCTGGAGCGGGCAAGCACGCGCGGCTGGTAGCGGGTCTCGGCGATGGCGAAGAACGGGTCCCACACCGCCCAGGCGTCGATCTGGTCGCTGGCGAAGGCGGCCGCCGCGTCGGCCGGGCTGAGATAGACCGGCGTGACCTGGTCGAACGCGATGCCGGTTTTCTCCAGGGCGGCGACCAGGAGATTATGCGCGCTGGTGCCCTTGCCGACGCCGATGCGCTTGCCCTTGAGGTCGGCCAGCGACTGGATCGGCGAGGCCGGCTTGACGAAGATCGCCTCGCCGTCGCCATTGGAAGGCAGCGCCGCCGCATAGACGATGTTGGCGCCGGCCGCCTGACCGAAGATCGGCGGCGCGTCGCCGGTCCACCCAACATCGATGGCGCCGACATTCAAGGCCTCCACCAGCGGCGGGCCGGCGGTGAACTCGACCCATTTGACCGTCACGCCCTTGTCGGCCAGCGCCTTCTCGATGATCTGCTGCTGGCGTGCAATCACCGGCAGGCCGGTCTTCTGGTAGCCGATGTTGAACGCCTTGAGCTCCTGCGCCCTGGCGCCGGAGGATGCCATCCCAAAGGATGCGGAAAAGGCCGCCGCCGCCAGCAGGCCAACGCCGAAAGCGCGTCTCGTCAGATTCAGCATCATACCTCTCCATCACTGCGGATCGGCGCCGGGAATGTCCGTTTGCCGGATGATGGGTTCAGGCTAGGTATGTCTATAAACTTAGTAGAGGAAAGGATTTGCGATCTAGCGCGGTAATGCGGAATTATTTTCTGGAATTGAAGATCGGCGCTTGTTTAATCCTCCGCATTCAGACGCGGCGAAATCCGGACGATGAGGGGCGGCAGCGGCCCTGCGGATCAGGGCGCGTTGCCGCCGAGCCGGCTTTCGTGATTGTCCAGGCGGCGCTGCCCTTCAGCTGCCGCAGCCTCTCCTCTGTCCGCCATGAGAGGCGCCCCTTAAGTGCGAGCTTCGGCCGGCAACGGCTCAATGCGACCAGTACTGCCAGGCCCAGTAGAAGCTCTCGTCACGGGGCGGCAGGCGATCGCGTTCGCCGGCAAGCGGCATCGGCGTCGGCGATTTCGGTTCGTCTTCCGGTCTCCGATCCTCCATGCGCTCGTCACCTGGCGGCAGACGCAACAGCCAAGCGCCGAGATGCGCGAACAGCATCGCGGTGGAATGGGTCATCGTCCTTCTCGTTCCGTTCATTCGCGCCCCGCCCAGGGCACCAGCACCCGCTCGATCCGGCGGATCACGAATTCCAGCACGAACGCGATGATGGCAATCACCAGGATGCCCATCACCACCACGTCGGTGACCAGGAACTGCGCCGCCGACTGGATCATGAAGCCCAGCCCGCGCGTCGCCGCCACCAGTTCGGCCGCGACCAGCGTCGACCAACCGGCGCCAAGCGCGATGCGCAAGCCGGTGAGGATCGAGGGCAGCGCGCTGGGCAGGATCACGTGGCGGATGACCTGGGCGCGGGTGGCGCCGAGCGAGCGCGCCGCGTCGACGCGCTCGCGTGAGACGCCGCGCACCCCGGCGGCGGTCGACAGCGCCACCGGCGCCAGCATGGCGATGGCGATCACCAGGATCTTCGACGGCTCGCCTATGCCGAACCAGATGATGATCAGCGGCAGATAAGCGAGCGGCGGGATCGGCCGCAGGAACTCCAGCAGCGGATCGAACACACCGCGCCCGATCCTGCTGACGCCGATGGCGAGCCCGACCGGGACGCCGACGAGGATCGCGGCGACCAGCGCCGCGAAGACGCGCCAAAGCGACGCGAGGATGTGCTGGAACAATGTCGCATCGACGAACCCGTCGCGGGCGACGAGGACGAACTTCGCCCACACCGCGACCGGCGAGGGCAGGAAGACCGGCGATACCAGCTGCAGCGAGGCCGCCACCGTCCAGGCGGCCAGCAACGCGAGGATGGTGATCGCGCTGACCAGCCTTGCCGAAATGAGCGTCCGTCTAGGTCGAGGCCGCGACCATGGCACGGAAAACCTATCATTCTCGCCGGTCTTCGCTCTCGCGCGTTCGCCATAGGCGCCGACGCTCATGCCGCCTCTCCCTCGAAGATCGCATCGGTGAGTTCAGCGCGGGCCGCGGCGAAGGCCGGATCGGCCTTGATCGCGCGGACCGGCTCACCAGCCGCGTAGCGGCGGCCGAAATGGGTCTCGAATGTCCGCACGACATGGCCGGGCCCCGGCGCCAGCACGACGATGCGGGTCGCCAGCACCAGCGCTTCCTCGATGCCATGGGTCACCATCAGTACGCCGACCCGGGCCGCGGCCCAGAGATCGAGCAGCGTCGTCTGCATGCGCTCGCGCGTCAGAGCGTCGAGCGCGCCGAGGGGCTCGTCGAGCAGAAGGAATTCGGGTTCGGCGGCGAGCGCCCGGGCAAGGCCGACGCGTTGGCGCATGCCGCCGGAAAGCTCCCAGACGCGCTTGTCGCCGGCATCGCCGAGCTTGACCAGCGACAGCAACTCGTCGGCGCGGCGCGCTCGCTTGCCTGCCGAGACGCCGCGCAGCCTGAGCGCAAAGGCGACATTCTCGCGCGCCGTCAGCCAGGGAAACAATGCATCGTTCTGGAAGACCACGGCGCGATCGGATCCAGGGCCTGTGATCGGCCGGCCACCAACCGTGGCAAGGCCGCCCGCGGGCTCGACCAGGCCGGCGGCGACGTTGAGCAGCGAGGTCTTGCCGCAGCCGGAACGGCCGACGAGCACGACGAAATCGCCCTTTGCGATGTCGAGCGAAACCCGCTCGACCGCCGGCGCCGGCTGGCCGTCATAATGGACGCTGACCTTGTCGAGGGTGAGATGCGGCATCGGATCTGGCCTTCGCTGCCAGCAATTCCAGGAAAAGCGTGAGGCGGCAGGTTTCGGCGGCTTCGCCGAAGCTTCCGTCCGGAATTGCGTTAGAGTGAGCCTGCCCCGAAGCCGCGCCTCGTAAGCGGCTTCGGGACAGGCGAGCGCAAGGCCAGGGAAGAAGGCGCCGCGCTTGCGAACAATCCCCGGAAAGGCGGTCATCCTTCCGGAGACTGCATGGAGAAAAGCTCAGTTCGAGACGAGTGCCTCGCTGGCATATTTCGCCGTCACGTATTTCGAATAGTCCGGCAAGACGGCGTCGACCTTGCCCTGCTCCTTGAGGAAGGCGGACGTCGCGGCGATGGCCTGCACCGTCGCGCCGCCGAGGAACTTGTCCGAGGCCTGCTCCTCGAGCGACGGGAAGACATAGCCCTTGAGCAGTTCCGGTACCTCTTCCAGCTTGGCGCCGGTGAGCTTGGCGATCTTGCCGGCCTCGGGCGAGGACACCGACCAGGCCTCGGGCTTGGCCAGGAACTGCGCATAGGCCTCGCCGGTCACCTTGACGAAGTCGCGCACGGCCTCGGGATGTTTCTCGGCAAAATCGGTGCGCACGATCCAGGCGTCGAAGGTCGGCGCGCCCCAGGCGGCCACCTGCGCGGAATTCAGCACCACCTTGCCCGTCGTCTTGATCTGGCCGAGCGCCGGGTCCCAGACATAGGCCGCGTCGATGTCGCCACGCGCGAAGGCGGCGGCGATCTCCGGCGGCCTGAGATTGAGGATCTGCACCGACTTCGGATCGACATTCTCATGCTTCAGCGCCGCGAGCAGGCTGTAGTGCGTGGTCGAGACGAACGGCACGGCGACCTTCTTGCCGGCGAGGTCGGCGACCTTCTCGATGCCGGCGCCGTTGCGGGCAACCAGCGCTTCCGAGGGACCGATCAGGCCGACGACGAAAATGGTCTGGATCGGCAATTCGCGGCTCGCGGCCGCCGCCAGCGGGCTCGAGCCGACATAGCCGATATCGACCGAGCCGGAGGCTATGGCGGCGATGACGTCGGCGCCGGAATCGAACTTGCGCCAGTCGATCGCCGCCTTGGTCGCCTTTTCATAGGCGCCATCGGCCTGCGGCACCTTCGAGGGCTCGACCACGGTCTGGTAACCGATGGTGATCTTGAGATCCTCGGCGCTGGCCGGACCGAGCAAGGCGGCGGCCGTAAGCGCGGCCGACGAGAGAAGCAGGATGCGTCGTGAAAGTATTGACATTGAAAGGCTCCAAAACCCCGAGAAACTGGATTGCCTTTCTATCGTCCGCTAATTCTATCGGGTTTGTAGAGTTAAATCCTTCCAAGCAAACGGGCTTTGTTGGAAAAGTGTCGCCGGGAGTCGGCGCAAAGGGCGCAAAGGACGATCGCGACGTACCTCGGCCCCAGCTTCGGAGATTTGCCAAGCGGTCGCCATTCCCCGACGGAGCAAGAAGCGACGCGCTGACCCTGGTCCAAGGGATCACCCGGCCGCCAGTTTCAGCCAGAGCGCCTTTTCGCCAAGCGTGCCGACCAGCCTGGCATGCGCAGCTCTATCCGCTTCGCTGAGGCGCGGCGGAAGGATGATGGGCCTGGCGCCAATCGAAATGTCGATATCGGCAACCTCGCCGGCGCCGTTCATCTGCATCGCCACGGCGTCAAGGACCAGCGCCGCCTGCTTGCCGCCGATGAGCTCGATATAGACTTCGGCCAGCAATTCGGAGTCGAGCAGCGCGCCGTGCTTGGTGCGGCGGGTATTGTCGATGCCATAGCGCCGGCAGAGCGCGTCGAGCGAGTTCGGGCCCATCGGATGCTTGCGCCGCGCCAAGGCGAGTGTGTCGACGACGCGGCCGGTGTCTATCAACGGGTGGCCCAGCCGGCTGAATTCGGCATTGAGGAAGCCGATGTCGAAGTTGGCGTTGTGCGCGATCAGCTTGGCGCCGTCGATGAAGGCCAGCCACTCCTCGCAGATTTCGGTGAAGGTGGGCTTGCCGACGAGATCGGCGGCGCTGATGCCGTGCACTTCCTGCGCCTCGGCATTCACGGCCCGCCCCTGCGGGTTGATGAATTTGTGGAAACTGCGGCCGGTCGGGAAGCGGTTGACCAGCTCGATGCCGCCCAGCTCGATGATGCGATCTTCGCGCATGTCGAGGCCGGTGGTTTCGGTATCGAAGATGATCTCACGCATTTCGAATCAACGGGTTTGGCGAATCAGTTTTCCCTGGCGCGCGCCAGAATCGTGCTTCGGCGAAAAATGGCAATGGCTGCCGCTGACAGCAAGAGTCAGGAATGGGGGGCGCCTTGCTTATCCCCCAGTTCCGCGATGATCGCGCCGACCGAGTTTCGCGCCGCGTCGAAGCCATGACCGGTGTCGATGATGAAGTCGGCCTGGCGGCGTTTCTCGGCGTCGGGCACCTGCTTGGCGAGGATCGAGGCAAACTTCTCCTCGCTCATGCCGGGCCGGGCCAGCACGCGCTCGCGCTGTATTTCGGGCGAAGCGGTGACGACCACGACCTTGTCGACCCGGTCGCGGCCGCCGGTTTCGAACAGGAGCGGGATGTCGAGCACAGCGAGCGGACTGCCGGCGGCGCGGTGCATGGCCAGAAAAGCATCGGCGTCGGCCCGCACCAGCGGGTGGATGATCGCCTCGAGTTTCTTCAGCGCGGCGGGATCGGCAAGCACTTGCCGCCCAAGCTTCACGCGATCGACCACGCCTGCCTGCGTCGTGCCCGGAAAGGCCGCCTCGACCAGCGGAGCTGCCTTACCTGAATAAAGGCGATGCACGGTCTCATCGGAATCATGCACCGGCACGCCCGCCTCGGCGAACATCCTGGCCGTCGCGGATTTCCCCATGCCGATCGATCCGGTGAGGCCGAGCACGATCATGGGTGTCAATGGCCTTCGATGTCGGCGACGATCATGCTTCGAAGTTCGGCCGTGACCTCGGGTTTGCGGCCGAACCAGCGTTCGAAGCCGGGCACCGCCTGATGCAGCAGCATGCCAAGCCCATCGACCGCCCTCAGGCCGCGCGCCTTGGCGGCGGCAAGCAAAGGCGTCTCCAGCGGCACATAGACAATGTCGGTGACGATGGCGTGGCTGGGCAGGCCCGCCGGATCGGCGGCCAAAGCTTCATTGCCATGCATGCCGAGCGAGGTGGTATTGATGAGCAGGCCGGCATCGCCGAGCAATCCGCCGAGCGCATCGGCGCCATGCGCCGAGACCCCGGCGCCAAAGTGACCGGCGAGTTCCTTCGCCCGAGCCAGCGTCCGGTTGACGACGCGGATATCCTTCACCGCGCGCTCCTTCAGCGCATGGATGACCGCGCGGGAGGCGCCGCCAGCGCCCAGCACCACGGCCGGCCCATTGGCCGCCCAGTCCGGCGCATGGTCGTCAAGGTTGGCGGCGAAACCATAGCCGTCCGTATTGCCGCCCCAGAGAACGCCATCCTCGAACCACAGCGTGTTGACGGCGCCGATTTCATGGGCCGCATGGTCGCGGCGGGCCACGCCGGCGAAGGCCGCTTCCTTGTGCGGAATGGTGACATTGCCGCCGCGAAAGCCGTTTTCGCCGAGCGATGCCAGGAAAGAGGCGAAATCCGCCGGCGCGACGTCGATCGCTTCGTAGCTGCCGTCGATGCCGTATTTCGCCAGCCAGTGGCCGTGGATCTTCGGCGAGCGGGAATGGGCGATCGGATGCCCGGTGACAAAAGCTCGTCGCTCAGCCATCGATCGCCCCCAGGGCGCGCAATTCCTTCAGGACCGGCAGCAGCGGCAGGCCGACGATGGTGAAATAGTCGCCCTCGATCTTCTCGAACAGCTGGATGCCTTCGCCCTCGATCTGATAGGCGCCGACGCTGGACAGCGCCTTGGCGCCGACATGCGCCAGATGCCGGCCGATGAAGGCCGGGTCGAGCTTGCGCATGGTGAGGCTGGCAACGCCGACATGGCGCCACAACACCTCGCCGCCGCGGCAAAGCACGGCGGCGCTGTTCAACTGATGTGTCTTGCCTGAGAGCGCAAGCAGGTGTCTGCGGGCGCCTTCCATGTCGGCGGGCTTGTGAAAGATCACGTCGCCCAGCGACAGCGTCTGGTCACAGCCGAGCACCAACGAGCCCGGCCTGCGCCCGCTGACCTCGCTCGCCTTGGCCTCAGCGAGGATCGAGGCGACGTCTTCCGGCGAGACGCCGCTGTCTTTCAGCGGGGCCTCGAGGGCCCGCTCGTCCACAAGAGCCGGCACCGCCTCGATGTCGAGGCCGGCATTGACGAGCATCGCCTTGCGGAACGGGCTGCCCGAAGCGAGGATGATTTTCTCGGCCATGATGTTTCGCCCAACGCGTCCCCGGTTGATCGGGGCAATGCGTTATCTGTTCTTGCTCCGCAGGGCAACGATCGCGGCGGCCGTTTCCTCGATGGAGCGGCGGCTGACATCGATCATCGGCCAGCCATGCCTCGTGCAAAGCTGGCGCGCATAGGCGAGTTCCTCGTTGATCGCGGCGCGGTCGATATAGTCGGTGGGCACGAAGTCGGCGCTGGTGCCGAGGATGCGGTTCTGCCGGACATGCGAGATGCGCTCGGCCGTGGCAACGAGACCGACGACAAGCGGTTTCTTGGCTTCGACCAGGCTTTCCGGCAGCGGCACGCCGAGCACGATCGGGATATTGGCGGTCTTGATGCCGCGGTTGGCGAGATAGATTGAGGTCGGCGTCTTCGAGGTGCGCGAGATGCCGATCAGCACGATGTCGGCATCGTCCATATTGGCCGGCAGCTGGCCGTCATCATGCTCCATGGTGAAGTTCAGCGCATCGATGCGGCGGAAATACTCGGCGTCGAGCACATGCTGGGCGCCGACGCGGCGGCCGGCCGGCGTGCCGAGATAGGACTGGAAGACGGTAAGCACCGGCTCAAGCACCGACACGCAAGGCAGGCCCATCGCCGCGCAACGCTCATCGATGGAGCGCGCGAGCTTCTGGTCGACGACGGTGTAGAGGATGATGCCGGGCTCTTCCTCGATATCCTCGAAGACCTTGGCGACCTGCTTCTCGGTGCGGATCAGCGGATAGATATGCTCGATGGCACGCGCATCCTTGTATTGTGCGGATGCGGCGCGGCCGGCGGCCAGCAGCGTTTCGCCGGTGGCGTCGGAAATCAGATGCAGGTGGAAGAAGCTCTGAGGTTTGTTCACAGGGGATGGGTCCAGGCTGTGGGCAATTGTGGACAAGGCTGGATGGTCGGGCCTTGCGTAAGGAAGCGACTGTATCAGATGGCCGCTTGTCCACAATTCGACCCGCTGTAGGCTTTGTCGCGGCGCTGGGGACAAAACCGGGGATCAAATTCTCTTGGCCGATTTCATCCACAATGCGAAACTCGGAACGGAACGGCCAAGCTTTTGACTCGAAAGCCTGAATCCGCCTCGTCCCCAGATTCCTCCAAATTGCGAAAGAGAGCACGCGACAATATGCTGACTGGCCTTTTCGAGCCGCAGGCTGGACAGGTCGCAACCATCACAACCAACAAACTCTTAGAATCAGAAGACTCTTTTAGAATAGATATTTGATTAGAAAGACCGGAGAGGGCAGCACTGTATGGCTGGGAAACGGATCATGCTGGACGTCCTCAAGGGCGAGACGGTTTCACCGCCGCCGCTCTGGATGATGCGCCAGGCAGGCCGCTATCTTCCGGAGTACCGGGAGACCAGGAGGCGCGCGGGTTCCTTCCTCGATCTCTGCTACGATCCGGACCTTGCCGTCGAGGTGACGCTGCAGCCGATAGAGCGCTTCGGCTTCGACGCATCGATCCTGTTTTCCGACATTCTCGTGGTGCCCAATGCGCTGGGACGCGAGGTTCGCTTCGAGGAAGGCCGTGGGCCGATCCTGAAGCCGATCACGGGGCCGGAGATTGCGGCGCTGAGCGGCGAGATGTTTCACGTGAATCTCGAACCGGTTTACGAGACGGTGCGACGGTTGCGCGCGAAACTGCCCGACGAGACCACGCTGCTGGGCTTCTGCGGCGCGCCCTGGACGGTGGCGACCTACATGATTGCCGGCCATGGCACACCGGACCAGGGGCCGGCGCGACTTTTCGCCTATCGCGAGCCGGAGGCCTTCGCACGGCTCCTGACGATACTGGCAGATCATTCGGCCGCCTATCTCATCCGCCAGATCGAAGCCGGCGCCGATGCGGTGCAGATCTTCGATTCCTGGTCGGGCGTTCTGGACGACCCGTCCTTCCAGGCCTTCTGCGTCGAGCCGGTGGCCGAGATCGTCCGGCGGGTGAAGGCGGTTCACCCGAATGTGCCGGTGATTGGCTTTCCGAAAGGCGCCGGCGAGCGCTATCGCAACTACAGGGGAAAGACCGGCATCGCCGGCCTCGGCCTCGACTGGACGGTGCCTTTGTCGATGGCCAAGGAACTGCAACGCGAAGGGGCCGTGCAGGGCAATCTCGATCCGCTGCGCCTTGTCGCCGGTGGCAAGGCGCTGGCCGACGGCGTCGAGTCCATCCTGAGGACCCTGAGCGGGGGGCCGTTGATCTTCAATCTAGGCCACGGCATCACGCCGGAGACGCCGGTCGCGCATGTCGAGGCGATGGTGAAAATGGTGAGGAACTATCGATGAGCGCCACAAGCAACGGAAATAGCGCTGGCAACGATAGCAGCACCGGCCAGGCGATGAAGCGCATGGCGATCAGCCTTGTCGTTCTCGTGGTGCTGACCGCGCTGCTTTATTTCGTCGCGCCGGAAAGCTTCTATTTGTGGGCGAAGGCGATCCATGTGATCGCGGTCATTTCCTGGATGGCCGGCATGCTCTATCTGCCGCGGCTTTTCGTCTATCACGCCGAGGCCGAAAAGGGCTCGCTGCAGTCGGAGACCTTCAAGGTAATGGAGCGCAGGCTGCTCAGGGCGATCATCAATCCGGCGATGATCGTGACCTGGGTGTTCGGGCTCTGGCTGGCCTGGAAAGGTTTTGGATTCCAGGGCGGCTGGCTGCACGCCAAGATCGCGCTCGTACTCGTCTTGTCGGGTCTGCATGGCTATCTCGCCGCGGCGGTCAGGAAATTCGCCGAGGACAAGAATGAAAAGCCGGCGAGACACTGGCGGATCGTCAACGAGATCCCCACATTGCTGATGATCGCTGTCGTCATCCTGGTTGTCGTGAAGCCGTTCTGAGGCTTTCGCGTCAAGCCAGGGCCCCGCAAAAGGCGGCTTGCTCTTTCAGACGACCGACGATAAAAGACGGGTCTTCCTTCCCGTCATGCGCCGCCCCTTTTACTCGCTTTCGGCCGCGCCCGGCATTTGTCGTATTCAGCCGATTTCTCTCCCCAAAGCCTACCCAGAGTCTATCTAATGCAAGAAATGAAACTCGCAGAGTTCAAGAACAAGAAGCCGCCAGAGCTGATCGCCTATGCCGAATCGCTCGAGGTGGAGAACGCCAGCGTCATGCGCAAGCAGGAGCTGATGTTCGCGATCCTGAAGAAGCTCGCCGCCCAGGACATCGAAATCATCGGCGACGGGGTGGTCGAGGTGCTGCAGGACGGCTTCGGTTTCCTGCGTTCGGCGAACGCGAACTACCTGCCGGGCCCCGACGATATCTATATCTCGCCGTCGCAGATAAGGCGCTTTTCGCTCAAGACCGGCGATACGGTCGAAGGGCCGATCCGCAGCCCGAAAGAGGGCGAGCGCTATTTTGCGCTGCTCAAAGTCAACACCATCAATTTCGACGATCCGGAAAAAATCCGGCACAAGATCCACTTCGACAACCTGACGCCGCTCTATCCCACCTCGCGGCTGAAGATGGAGGTCGAAAATCCGCCCACCAAGGACATCTCACCGCGTGTGATCGACCTGGTGGCGCCGATCGGCAAGGGCCAGCGCGCGCTGATCAACGCCCAGCCGCGCACCGGCAAGACCGTGCTTTTGCAGAACATCGCGCACTCGATCACCGCCAATCATCCGGAATGCTACCTGATCGTTCTTCTGATCGACGAGCGTCCTGAGGAAGTGACCGACATGCAGCGCTCGGTGAAGGGCGAAGTCATTTCCTCGACCTTCGATGAGCCGGCGGTGCGCCACGTGCAGGTCGCCGAAATGGTGATCGAGAAGGCCAAACGCCTGGTCGAGCATGGCCGTGACGTCGTCATCCTGCTCGATTCGATCACGCGTCTCGGCCGTGCCTACAACACCGTGGTGCCGTCGTCCGGCAAGGTGCTGACCGGCGGTGTCGACGCCAACGCGCTGCAGCGCCCGAAGCGCTTCTTCGGCGCTGCCCGCAACATCGAGGAGGGCGGTTCACTCACCATCATCGCCACCGCGCTGATCGATACCGGCAGCCGCATGGACGAAGTCATCTTCGAAGAGTTCAAGGGCACCGGCAACTGCGAAATCCAGCTCGACCGCAAGGTTGCCGACAAGCGCATCTATCCGGCGATCGACATCCTCAAGTCCGGTACCCGCAAGGAAGATTTGCTGGTGCCGCGTTCGGACCTGCAGAAGATCTTCGTGCTGCGCCGCATCCTGGCGCCGATGGGCACGACCGACGCGATCGAGTTCCTCATCGACAAGCTCAAGCAGACCAAGACCAACGCCGACTTCTTCGATTCGATGAATACGTGATCGGGCGACCCTCCTCGTTGTAGAGGGTCGGTTTGCGAGCTCTCACCTTCTTCCCTAGTGGGAGAAGGTGTCGCCGAAGGCGGTGGACCAAGGGGTGCTCCGGGCAATGCCAGCGCCTCACACCGCTGGAACACCTCATCCGTCGGCGCTATCGCCGCAGCAACTTCTCCAACTCTTCGGCATCGGTTACCACTGGCAGGCACACCTGCCCAGTGCAGAACCAGGCGCCCACCTTGTCTGTCGGTGGCCGAACGCCGCCGGGTAACAATGGTCGATTCGCTTCCGTTCCGATCGGCACGACGATATCGACCCGCCTGGGGTCTGGATTCCGATTCGCAACCGGAACGAGGCTTGAGGAACCTGCCGTATCTGTAATGACGAGCTTCAGCGGCTCGAGGGCCAGCGCGCAGGCGTTGACAATGCCGGCCTGTCCATAGCCCTGCTGGGACGCGCGGCCCATGGCATGTTCGGCGGTCGTCCAGGCCTTTTCCCAGAGATCGAGATCGCCGGTGAGCGATGACAACCGCACCAACGCTTCGACGATCTGGCTGGTGGCGGAAGGGATCGCTTCGTCGACATCGCCGCGGATGCGGATCGGAACGTCGCCGCTGTCCGACGCCGTCAGCCAATAGCCCGTCTTGTCGCGGTCCAGGTGCCAGCGGTCGAGCTCGCCGATGAAATCCCGGGCCCGATCGCAATAGGCCTGGTCGCCGGTGGCCTCGAACAGCGCGATCGCGGCGTTGGTCATGGCGGCATAGTCGCTGGACAGAGCGGGAAAGAGCTTCTTCTCGCCAAGCATGGAATGCGGCAGGCGGCCGTTCTGGCTGACTTCGACAAAATGGGCGAAGGCCTTCGCCGCGGCGTCGATCCAGTCCTGGCGCCCGAGCGAGCGGCCGGCTTCCGCGAGCGCTGCGATCATCAGGCCGTTCCAGTCGGTGAGCGCCTTACCGTCGCGGCCTGGCCTGACCCGTTGCTCGCGGATGGCCAACAGCTTGGCCTTCAGCGGCGCGAGCCGGGCGTAGTCGGCAATGCTATGGTCTTGCTGCCCTTCGTTCTGGCGGATGATCGGCTTGCCTTCCCAGCCATGCGGCGCGGCGAGCTGGAGATACTGGAAGAACGTCGAGGCATCGTCGCCGAGGGCGGTTTCGATCTCGTCGCGGCTCCACGTGTAGAAAAGCCCCTCCTCCCCGTCGCTGTCAGCATCGAGGCTGGCGGCGAAGGCACCGCCTTCGACCCGCATCTCGCGCAGCAGCCAGGCGACGGTTTCTTCGATTCGTACCCGGAACAAGTCGTTGCCGGTGGAGGCATAGGCCCAGTTGCACAGGCGGATGAGCTGGGCGTTGTCGTAAAGCATCTTCTCGAAATGCGGCACCAGCCATTCGGCGTCGGTCGAATAACGGCTGAGCCCGCCGCCGACATGATCGTAGATGCCGCCGGCAAGCATCTTTTCGAGGCTGCTGAGCACCGCATCGCGGTGGGCGGCCTTGCCGTCGCGCAGCCAGGACAGCCAAAGCGTGTGCATGAAGGGCGCGTTGGGGAACTTTGGTGCGCCCTTCAGGCCGCCGAGATCGCGGTCGATCATGCCTTCGATGCGGCCGGCCAGATCGGCCAGCGCGTCGCGGTTGAGCACCGCCTTGCCCTTTGCGCCCGCAAGCCGTTGCTCGACATGGGCGGTCAGCCCGTCGGCACTCTCGGCAAGGCTCTCACGCTTTTCACGCCAGGCCTTGTCGACCGCCTCTAGCACCTGGATGAAGCCAGGCCTGCCGTAACGCGCCTCGCGCGGAAAATAGGTGCCGCCCCAGAAAGGCTTGCCGTCGGGCGTGAGGAACATGGTCAGCGGCCAGCCGCCCTGCTCGCCCATGGCATGGAGCGCGGCCATGTAGATCTGGTCAATGTCCGGGCGTTCCTCGCGATCGACCTTGATATTCACATAGAGGCGGTTCATGACGGCCGCCACGGCGTCGTTCTCGAAGCTTTCATGCGCCATGACATGGCACCAGTGGCAGGCGGCATAGCCGATGGAGAGCAGGATAGGTCGTCCGAGCTCCCTGGCTTCGGCAAGGGCTGCCGGCGACCAGCCGCGCCAATGGACGGGATTGTCGCTGTGCTGCCGCAGATAGGGACTGGCTTCTTCGGCAAGCAAATTTCGCGCGGGCAAGGTCACGTTGGCGGCTCGGCGTTTCTTGAGTCTGATGTGATAAAGACTGGGAGCATGTTGCCGCAAAGTCTGAGTCGGGTTTCCGGCCGACATCATGCTCTGCTCTCAATCTAGGCGGTTCGGCAGTTCCGGCAAAGGGTTTCCCCTATGGCTTCGACGGATTCGATTGCGGCACTATCGAGCGGACGCCTGCCCGCGGGCATTGCCGTCATCCGCATTTCCGGTCCAATGGCTCGATTCGTTGTCGAAACGATCGCAGGGCCTGTTAAGGATCGGTTTACCACGTTGCGGACGCTCAAGGCCCCGGATGGCTCGTCGATCGACCATGGCCTTGTCCTGTTCTTTCCAGGTCCTGGCAGCTTCACCGGTGAGGACGTCGCTGAGTTCCAGGTCCACGGCAGCCGCGCCGTCGCGGCGAAGATGCTGGAGACGATAACCGGTTTCGACGGCGTCAGACATGCGGAGCCTGGCGAGTTCACACGGCGGGCGTTTCTCAACGGCAAGCTGGACCTTGTCGAAACGGAGGCATTGGCCGATCTTGTAAACGCCGAGACGGAAGCGCAACGCCGCTTCGCGGTGCGCAATGCCGAAGGCGCTCAGAGCGAGCTCTACGCCAGTTGGCGGCGCCGCCTCATTCATGCGCGGGCGATGATCGAGGCGGAGATCGATTTTGCGGACGAAGATGATGTGCCTGGCTCCGTTTCGGATGCGGTCTGGTCCGACGTAGCGGCGATGACCGGCGAGATAGAGCGGCACATTGAAGGTTTCAAGGCGGCCGAGATTATCCGCGACGGTTTTGAGGTGGTGATCCTCGGTGCCCCGAATGCCGGCAAGTCGAGCCTGTTCAACGTGCTGGCAAGGCGCGACGCGGCGATTGTCACCGATGAACCGGGCACGACGCGCGATCTGCTCGAAGTGGTCATGGATCTCAACGGACTCAAGGTGCGGCTTGTCGACACGGCCGGGCTGCGGGACGCTGCGGGCAAGGTCGAATCTATCGGCATCGAACGCGCCAAGGCAAAGGCCGGCGACACAGATCTGATCCTGCTCTTGGAGGACATGGCTGATCCAGTGCCCGTTGGCGAGGTTTCTAGCGCGGCTCCGATGCTGCGCGTCGGCACGAAATCGGATATCGGAACTACCGGGGTCGGCCGATATGACGTGGTCATCTCTTCCCGGGACGGCACCGGGATAGGCTCGCTCCTTGACGAGATCGGCAATCGTGCCGCCGTGGCAGTCGGCGATGCCACTGAGGTCCTTCCGTCGAGGCTCCGCCACGTCGAGCTGCTAAGGGAGGCCGTGGGCTTCTTGCGAGCGGCGCTGTCCGGCCATGGCCAGGAATTGCGCGCCGAGGAGCTGCGGCTGGCGGCGGATCGACTCGGTCGAATCATCGGCGCGGTCGATGTCGAGGACCTACTCGACGTCATCTTCTCGCAGTTCTGCATTGGTAAATGATTCACGTGAAACAAACGACTGTTCCTGCCTGACAGTGACTCACGTGAAACACCGAGAGGAGGCGCGATCTGTGTTTCACGTGAAACGGATAGATGGCCACTTCTTGACAGCGCGCGACGGCGGGGACATGTGTCGCCAGTCTCAAACGCGCTTCGCTTTTGGCCGAAACAACGAGTCGCCTGTTACATCTGTTCTGCTGTTTCAGCGGAAGAACGCTCAGACTTCCTGGAATTGCTCTGCATCGGATCTCAGAAAATGACCAATCGCTATGATGTGGTGGTGGTGGGCGGCGGCCATGCCGGCTGCGAAGCGGCAAGCGCCGCCGCGCGAGCCGGCGCCAGGACGGCGCTTGTGACGCTGCGCTTCGACACGATCGGCGTCATGTCCTGCAATCCGGCCATCGGCGGGCTCGGCAAGGGACATCTGGTGCGCGAGATCGATGCCATGGACGGGCTGATGGGCCGCATCGCCGACGCCGCCGGGATCCAATTTCGACTGCTCAACCGCCGCAAGGGGACGGCGGTGCGCGGTCCCCGCACCCAGGCCGACCGCAAGCTCTACCGGCTGGCCATGCAGGATGCGATTCGGCAGCAGAACAATCTCGACGTGGTGGAGGGCGAGGTTCTCGATCTCGACATCGAAGACGGGCGCGTGGCGGCCGTGCTGGTTTCGGGCGATCGGAGGTTGGCCTGCGGCGCCGTGGTGCTGACCACCGGGACTTTCCTGCGCGGGCTGATCCATATCGGCGAGAAGAAGATCGTCGCCGGGCGCATGAACGAGCAGGCAAGCATGGGCTTGTCGATCACCATGGCACGCGCCGGCTTCAAGCTCGGGCAACTCAAGACCGGGACGCCCCCTCGCCTCGACGGCCGCACCATCGGTTGGAGCTCGCTTGACGTCCAGGCGGCGGACGAAGATCCGGTGCCATTCTCGCTGATGACGGACGCCATCGCCAATCCACAGATCCATTGCGGCATCACCCGCACCATGCCGTCGACGCATGATCTGATCCGCGCCAATCTCGGCCGCTCGGCAATGTATTCCGGCTCGATCGAAGGTGTCGGACCGCGCTACTGTCCGTCGATCGAGGACAAGATCGTCAAGTTCGGCGACCGCGAGGGCCACCAGATCTTCCTCGAGCCTGAAGGCCTCGACGATGACACCGTCTATCCGAACGGGATCTCCACCTCGTTGCCGGAGGATGTGCAACTCGACATCCTGAAGACCATTCCCGGGCTTGAGAAGGCGACGATGCTGCAACCCGGCTACGCCATCGAATACGACCATGTCGATCCGCGTGAATTGAAGACCACGCTGGAAACGAAGCGCGTTGCCGGCCTGTTCCTGGCCGGGCAGATCAACGGCACGACGGGTTATGAAGAGGCTGGCGCGCAAGGGCTGCTCGCCGGTATCAACGCGGCGCGCAAGGCCTCCGCCAGCGAGCCGGTCGTGCTCAGCCGCACCGAAGCCTATATCGGCGTGATGGTCGACGACCTGACCAGCCGGGGCATCGCCGAACCGTACCGAATGTTCACCTCGCGCGCGGAGTTCCGGCTTTCGCTGCGCGCCGACAATGCGGACGAGCGGCTGACGCCGCTGGCTGAAAAGCTCGGCATCGTTGCTGCCGAGCGGCTTCGGCGCTTTGCCGGGATGGCTGAGAAGCTCGACCAGGCTCGCGTCTTGGCGAAGTCGGTGGCCTGGACACCGAATGAAGCGGCGCGGCATGGGCTGGAGATCAACAAGGACGGCGTGCGTCGTTCTGCTTACGACCTTTTGGCGCATCCGGGCGTCGATATGGCATGGCTGACACGCGTCGAGCCACGCTTTGCCGCGCTTGACGCGAAGACTGCGGAGCGGCTCGAAACGGAAGCAAAGTATTCGGTTTACCTCGATCGCCAGCAGGCTGACGCAGCGCAGATCAGGCACGAGGAATCGCGGCTCATTCCCGAGGCCATCGACTTCTCCGATGTGCCGGGACTCTCGAACGAGCTTAAGCAGAAGATGAAATCCCGACAGCCGCGCTCGATCGCGGATGCTCAGCGCATGGAAGGCATGACACCCGCGGCGCTCGCTATCATCGTGGCGCATGTCCGCAACGCGGAACGCGCTGCGCGAAGGTCTGTAGCGTGAGTGGGAATGCATGGGCGGACCTGCAGAAAGCGGCGGGTCCGGTTTCACGTGAAACATTCGAGCGACTGCAGGCTTTCGAGCAGCTGTTTCTCAAATGGAACCGGAGCATCAATCTGGCCGCGCCATCGACGCTGGATGATGTCTGGCGGCGCCATATCGTGGACAGCGCCCAGCTCGCCCGAATCGCGCCCACGGCGACAAGCTGGGTCGACCTGGGCTCGGGCGGCGGCTTTCCCGGGCTGGTGATGGCTTTCCTGCTGGCCGAGCGCCCCGGCGGATCGATCACCCTGGTCGAGAGCAACCGAAAGAAGGCTTCGTTCCTGCAATCCGTCATCGGGCAATTCGTTCTACCGGCGCGTGTCTTGGCCAAGCGCATCGACGACAGCTATGGACTTGTTTCCACACCGGAAATCGTCACGGCCAGGGCGCTGGCGGCGCTGCCGGACCTGCTCGATATGTCGGCGCCGTGGCTGACCAAAGGCGCGCGCGCTCTCTTCCACAAAGGGCGGGATTACCGCGCCGAAGTGGAAGAAAGCACTCACCGCTGGGCCTTCGATCTGGTAGAACATTCGAGCATGACCGACGCCGAAGGCGTCATCCTCGAAATCACCGAATTGCGCCCGGCGAAATCGCAATGAACTACTGGCATAGACCCATGAAAACTGGACCGCGTATCATCACCGTCGCCAATCAGAAAGGCGGCGTCGGCAAGACAACCACGGCCATCAATCTGGCGACGGCGTTGGCTGCCATCGGCGAGCGCGTGCTGATCGTCGACCTCGATCCGCAAGGCAATGCCAGCACGGGGCTGGGCATCGACCGCAAGGACCGCACGGTGTCTTCCTATGACGTGCTGACCGGCGAGCTCGATCTTGAAGCGGCCGCGGTGCCGACGGCTGTGCCAGGCCTGTCCATCGTGCCTTCGACGCTCGACCTGCTCGGCATCGAGATGGAGATCGCTTCGGCGCCCGACCGTGTCTTGAGGCTCCGCAACGCGCTGCGCGCCGCGACCGAGCGTTCAGCGCCGTTCGGCTATGTGTTGATCGACTGCCCGCCCTCCCTCAATCTTTTGACTTTGAATTCAATGGCGGCAGCCGATTCAGTTCTCGTGCCGCTGCAATGCGAATTCTTTGCGCTCGAAGGTCTCAGCCAGCTGCTCGAGACCGTCGAGCAGGTGCGCAACAGCATCAATCCGGACCTCACCATCCAGGGTATCGTGCTGACCATGTATGACGGACGCAACAACCTTGCTAACCAGGTGGTGCAGGACGTGCGCATGCACATGGGCGACAAGGTTTATGAGACGATCATTCCGCGCAATGTGCGTGTTTCCGAGGCTCCGTCCTACGGCAAGCCGGCGATCCTCTACGACCTGAAATGCTCGGGCAGCCAGGCCTATCTACAGCTCGCCTCCGAGGTCATCCGCCGCGAGCGCAAGCTGCGCGCCGCCTGAGGCGCGACTCCGCTTGTCTTGGTTAACTAGCCGATTCGACCCCGAAACGATCTGGACAATATAATGAGCGAAGACCAATCGAGAAAAAGGCTGGGCCGTGGCCTCGCGGCGCTGATCGGCGAAATCGACCGTCCGGCGGCGCCGGAAAAGCCGAATGCCGCCGTGGCGGCCGACGGCAAGGTACCGATCGAGTTCGTCAGCCCAAATCCGAAGAATCCGCGCCGGCATTTCGGCGATGCCGAATTGACCGATCTTGCCCAGTCGATCCGCGAGCACGGCGTTGTGCAACCGGTGGTGGCGCGCCCCTCCCCCTCGCAGCCCGGTCGCTACGAAATCATCGCCGGCGAACGCCGCTGGCGGGCGGCGCAGCGCGCCGGCCTGACCGAGATTCCGCTCATCGTGCGCGACGTCAACGACCGCACCGCGCTGGAACTGGCGATCATCGAGAATGTGCAGCGCGCCGACCTCAACCCCGTCGAGGAGGCGCAAGGCTACCAGCAGCTCATCGACGAGCATGGCTATACGCAAGCCGATCTCGGCCAGGTGATAGGCAAGAGCCGCAGCCATGTCGCCAACACGCTGAGATTGCTCAAGCTGCCCAATGTGATCCGCGACATGCTGGTCGACGGCGATCTGTCGGCCGGCCATGCCCGGACGCTGGTGACGGCGGAAGACCCTGCCGGGCTCGCCAAGCGCATCGTCAGGGAAGGGCTTTCGGTGCGCCAGGCGGAAGCGCTGGCGCAAATGCCCGCCGGCCCGACGCCCGCCAAGACCAAGGCCCCCACAGGCGCGCCGGACAAGGACCCCGATACGCTGGCGCTCGAGAAGCTGATGACCGACACGCTCGGCATGATCGTCAGCATCGACCACAAGGGCAAGGGCGGCGGCGTGCTGAAGGTCAGCTATCGCTCGCTCGATCAACTCGATGAGTTATGCCGGCGGCTGAAGGACGAGCGATAGTCGGTTGAGGCGTAACGGTATTCGGCTTGAACATGATGTTCTGGCTGAGGATTGGATACGCCTGATATATCGGTGATATACCACCGCGGTCGTTAGCCCAGGCCCGCAACAGAACAGCAGACATGGCGCTACCGCCGACAGTTCGAACCATCAGATTCTTACGAGGGATCGGACGCTTCTTTCCGTTTCGCCATGCGCCGGCGAATGGCCGGAACTACGATGGCGTTCGTTATAAGCAGGCCAACAGCATTACCCGAAAAAATGCCCAACCAGTGCACCTCAGGATCTGCGGGAGTCGTGAAATAGACGATCGTTGTTATCAAGGCAGAGAAAAACATACACCCCACGCAGAATCCCGCGCAGGCAATCAGATTTTGCAGGGTAAGATATTCATACGTCGAAGATACCATCGCTAAGGGTTGGCGAATACGCCTGCTTCTGTATTGGTGGCCGGCCATCCCTTACTGGGGCGGATTGGCTGGTTGCCTACCTTTGCCCCAGCCGCGCACTCTCGATCGCAATGCCGAGTAGCGCCTGCCTTGCGAGCGCTTCCGACAGATCGGGCCGCTTCCGCGTCTGCAGCACCGCCGTCTGCAACCGGCCGAGCGCGCGCCCGAGCCCCTCGACAGTCCAGCGCTCGAGCGTCTTCTCCACCAGCTTGCGACGCGAGAAGAAGACGGGCGGGCGAGCGCCGGCGACGACGGAGGCGGCGTTGCGGCCTCCGCTCTCCATCTGGCCGCGCATCACTTGGATAGCCTGCAACTGGCGCATCGCCGAGGACAGCACCAGGAATGGATGACCCCCGGACTGGCAATGACGGGTGAAGGCAATGTCGAAATCGCCGACCTTGCCCTCCAGCATGGCATCGACCGCGTCATCGAAGGAGGCGCCCGAAACGTCACCCGACAGAGCGTTGATGTCGTCGATGCCGATCTCCTTGCGGCCGTGGGCGTAAAGGACCAGCTTCTCGACCTCGCCGCGCGAGGCAAGGCGATCGCCGCCGAGGTTGCGGCGCAGCGCCTGCCTTGCATCCAGTGTCATCGACATGCCGACCTTGCGCAATTCGTCGTCGATCACCGAATCGAGGTCGCGAGCCTCGTCGGCATAGCAGGGCAACGCGATGGCGTTGCCGGCGGCCTCGACGATGGCCCGCAAGCCCGTGCCTTTCTTGAGGTCGCCAGCCTCGATGAGGACGATGGCGTCGCGCGCGGGCTCGGCCGTCAGCGCCTTGATGTCGTCGGCCAGCGCCTTCTGGCCGCTGGCATTGCGCACCCAAAGCAACCGACGGTCTGAAAACATCGGAACAGTGCGGGCCTCGTCGAGCAGCCGGCCCTCGTCGCGGTCCACTTCCGCGCCGTCGAGCTTGACAACGGAGAATGGATCGTCGAGCGGCAGCCCTGTCCTGGTGGCGAATGTCTTCGCCCGCTCGGCGACGAGGCCGCGGTCGGGACCATAAAGCAGGACAATCGCCATGGCCGGATCCGGCCTCGCGAGCCACGAATCGACCTCGTATCCCTTCTTCTGCGCCATGCAAGGTGGGTTAGCACGGGGCGGGGTGCGGGAACCAGCGTCTCTTCCTTCTCCCACAAGGGAGAAGGGGAAACCGCGCCTCCACCGCGGCCTCTCAATTGCCTTTTCTGGCGGGAAACGCCGCGCAAACTTCCGCCAAATTGCGCGCAAGCCAAAAACATCGACAAGAAATTTCGTCGCCATATCTGCATCTTGGCGTCTGCGTGCCGCATCGGCACGGCCGTGCCGGTGACCCGGAGGGCGTCCTTGCCAAGACCCGGCGAATTCGCACTGGTCTGGCGGCGCGGATGTGCAAGGATTGCACGGGCAACATTTGGAGGACGTGAGCTCATGGCCGATGCTGGAATGTTGCGCTTCCACGTGCCCGAGCCCGAGGTGCGGCCCGGCGGCACGCCCGACTTCTCGAACGTGACCATTCCCAAGGCGGGCTCGGTGCCGCGCCCTGAGGTCGACGTCGATCCGCGCACGATCCGCGACATGGCCTTTTCCATCATCCGGGTGCTGAACCGCGCCGGCGAAGCCGTCGGGCCCTGGGCCGGGCTGCTCAGCGACGAGGAACTGCTCGAGGGCCTGCGCCACATGATGACGCTCAGGACCTTCGACGCCCGCATGCAGATGGCGCAGCGCCAGGGCAAGACCTCTTTCTATATGCAGCATCTCGGCGAGGAGGCCGTGAGTTGCGCTTTCCGCAAGGCGCTCAGGCCGGGCGACATGAACTTCCCGACCTATCGGCAGGCAGGTCTGCTGATCGCCGACGGCTATCCGATGGTCACGATGATGAACCAGATCTATTCCAACGAGGCGGATCCGCTGAAGGGCCGGCAGCTGCCGGTCATGTATTCCTCGAAGGAGCACGGCTTCTTCTCGATCTCGGGCAATCTGGCGACGCAATATATCCAGGCGGTCGGCTGGGCGATGGCCTCGGCGATTTCCAACGATTCACGCATCGCCGCCGCCTGGATCGGGGACGGCTCGACGGCGGAGTCCGATTTCCATTCGGCGCTGGTCTTCGCCTCGACCTACAAGGCGCCGGTCATCCTCAATGTCGTCAACAACCAGTGGGCGATCTCGACCTTCCAAGGCATCGCGCGCGGCGGTTCCGGCACGTTCGCGGCGCGGGGGCTGGGCTTCGGCATTCCTTCGCTGCGCGTCGATGGCAATGACTACCTGGCGGTCCACGCCGTGGCGAAATGGGCGGCTGATCGGGCGCGCGCCAATCTCGGGCCGACGCTGGTCGAATACGTCACCTACCGCGCCGGCGCGCATTCGACGTCCGACGATCCTTCGGCTTACCGGCCGAAGGCGGAATCGGATGCCTGGCCACTTGGCGATCCGGTGATCCGGCTGAAGAACCACCTCATCCAGAAGGGAGCCTGGTCCGAGGACCGGCACACCCAGGCGGAAGCGGAGATCCTCGAGACGGTGATCGCCGCGCAGAAGGAGGCCGAGGGCCACGGCACGCTGCACGCCGGCGGCAAGCCGTCGACCCGCGACATGTTCGAGGGCGTCTATGCCGAGATGCCGCCGCATCTCAGGCGCCAGCGCCAGCAGGCGGGGGTCTGACCATGCCCAGACGAACCATGATCGAGGCAATCCGCGACGCCATGGATGTGTCGATGGGACGCGACAGCAAGGTCATCGTCTATGGCGAGGATGTCGGCTTCTTCGGCGGCGTGTTCCGCGCCACGCAGGGCCTGCAGGCCAAATATGGCAAGAGCCGCTGCTTCGACGCGCCGATCAGCGAATCCGGCATTGTAGGCTCGGCCATCGGCATGGCCGCATACGGGCTGAAACCCTGCGTCGAGGTTCAGTTTGCCGACTATGTTTATCCGGCCTACGACCAGATCGTGTCGGAGGCGGCGCGGCTGCGTTACCGTTCGAATGGCGACTTCACCTGCCCGATCGTGGTGCGCATGCCGACCGGCGGCGGCATTTTCGGCGGCCAGACTCACAGCCAAAGCCCGGAAGCGCTGTTCACCCATGTCTCCGGCCTGAAGGTGATCGTGCCCTCCAATCCGCATGACGCCAAGGGGCTGCTGATTGCGGCGATCGAGGACCCCGACCCGGTGATCTTCCTGGAGCCGAAGCGGCTCTATAACGGCCCGTTCGACGGCCACCACGAGCGGCCTGTGACGCCCTGGTCGAAGCATGAGCTCGGCGAGGTGCCGGATGGCCATTACACGATTGCGCTCGGCAAGGCGGCAATACGCCGGCCGGGCTCGGCGGTCACCGTGCTCGCCTATGGCACGATGGTCTATGTGGCGCAGGCCGCGGCCGAGGAGACCGGCATTGATGCCGAGGTGATCGATCTCAGGACGCTGCTGCCGCTCGACCTCGACACGATCGTCGCTTCTGTGAAGAAGACAGGGCGCTGCGTCGTCGTGCACGAGGCAACGCTCACCTCGGGCTTCGGCGCCGAGCTGGTCTCGCTGGTGCAGGATAATTGCTTCTATCATCTGGAGGCCCCGGTGGCGCGGGTCGCAGGCTGGGACACGCCCTATCCGCATGCGCAGGAGTGGGACTATTTCCCCGGGCCGGCGCGGGTCGGACGCGCGCTTATCGAGACAATGGAAGCTTAGAGCCGGATGATTTCAGGTTGAACCGACCTGAAATCTGAATCCGGCTCCAAATCGAAACGAAAGCATGATGTCGTCCGAAACCCGCTTCACACTTTTCGGCATCATGCTCTGGAGGGAGGCCTGAGATGGGTGAACACGTCATCAAGCTGCCCGATGTCGGTGAAGGCGTCGCCGAGGCCGAGCTTGTGGAATGGCATGTCAAGGTCGGCGACCTCGTGCGCGAGGACACGGTGCTGGCAGCCGTCATGACCGACAAGGCGACGGTCGAGATTCCGTCACCTGTCGACGGCGAGATCCTGTGGCTCGGCGCCGAGATCGGCGACACGGTGGCGATCGGCTCGCCAATAGTGCGGCTGAAGGTGGCCGGCGAAGGCAATGTGAAGGCGGCGGCCGGGGAAGCGCCCGAGATGAAAGCGGCGGCCGAGCCGGCCGAGGCAAAACCGGCGCCGGCCGCCCCGACGCCGGCGGCAAGGCCGACGGAAGCGCCGAAACCGGCCGTTTCCGCGCCGAAACCGGCCCGGCCCGCCCCGGTATCCGGCGCGCCACGCCCGGAGGGCGAAAAGCCGCTGGCATCCCCCGCCGTCCGGCTGCGCGCCAAGGAGGCCGGCATCGACCTCCGGCAGGTTCCAGGCAGCGGTCCTGCGGGGCGCATCAGCCACGAGGATATCGAAGCCTTCCTGGCGCGGGGTCCGCAGGCGGCCCGGCCAACCGGCCTTGCCCCCAAGGACGGCGTCGAGGACATCAAGGTCGTCGGTCTCAGGCGCAAGATCGCCGAAAAGATGTCGATCGCCAAATCGCGCATCCCGCACATCACCTATGTCGAGGAGGTCGACGTCACCGCGCTGGAAGAGTTGCGCGCGACGTTGAACAAAGAAAAGCGCGGCGATCGTGCAAAGCTGACGCTGCTGCCCTTCCTGATGCGGGCGATGGTCAAGGCCATCGCCGAGCAGCCCAGCCTCAACGCCTTGTTCGACGACGAGGCCGGCGTCATCCACCAGCACCAGGGCATCCACATCGGCATCGCCGCGCAGACGCCGAACGGGTTGGTGGTGCCGGTGGTGAAGCATGCCGAGGCTCGCGACCTCTGGGACTGCGCGGCCGAAGTCAACCGGCTGGCCGATGCAGCCAAGGCCGGCACGGCGAGCCGCGAGGAGCTTTCCGGCTCGACCATCACCATCACGTCGCTCGGCGCCATGGGCGGCGTGGCGACGACGCCGGTCATCAACTACCCGGAAGTGGCGATCGTCGGCGTCAACAAGATGATGGTGCGGCCGGTGTGGGACGGCACCCAGTTCATCCCGCGCAAGATGATGAACCTGTCCTCCAGCTTCGACCATCGCGTGATCGATGGCTGGAACGCCGCGGTGTTCGTGCAGCGGATCAAGGCGCTGCTGGAGACGCCGGCGCTGATCTTCATGGATTGAGGGTGGGACGATAGAGATGTTGGCGGGACAGCGCCCCCCTCTGCCTTGCCAGGCATCTCCCCCACAAGGGGGGAGATCAGATGTCACGCCGGGTTTCGCCAATCTCTCACGTTGCAGGGATGAGCGAAGCGACGAAGCTGCCAATCTCCCCCCTCGTGGGGGAGATGTCCGGCAGGACAAAGGGGGGCGCGAAGGAACGCTGCGGCAAGATCCTCGGATCGAAGGGCCACAAGATGAAAGAAATCTCCTGCAAGCTGCTCGTCATCGGCGCCGGGCCGGGCGGTTATGTCTGCGCGATCCGCGCGGGACAACTCGGTGTCGACACGGTCATTGTCGAGGCCGGCAAGCCGGGCGGCACCTGTCTCAATGTCGGGTGCATCCCATCCAAGGCGCTCATCCATGCCGCCGACGAGTTCCACAAGATCGCGCATATGGCCTCCGGCAAGGATCCCCTGGGCATCAAGGTCGGCGCGCCGACGCTCGATCTGGCCCGCACCGTCGCCTGGAAGGACGGCATCGTTAGCCGGCTCAACAGCGGTGTGGCCGGACTGTTGAAGAAGGCCAAGGTGAAGACCGTGCAGGGATGGGCGACGTTCCGGGACGGCAAGACCGTCGAGGTCGAGACCGAAATCGGAACGCAGGTCGTCCGCGCCGAAACGGTGGTGATCGCCACCGGCTCGGCGCCGGTCGAATTGCCGTTCCTGCCTTTCGGCGGCCAGGTCATCTCGTCCACCGAGGCGCTGGCGCTCGGCGAAGTGCCGAAGAAGCTCGCGGTCGTCGGTGGCGGCTATATTGGGCTCGAACTCGGCATGGCCTTCGCGAAGATGGGTTCGAAGGTCAGCGTGGTCGAAGCCTTGCCGCGCGTGCTCGCGCAATACGATGCCGAGCTGACCCGGACGGTGCTCAAGCGGCTTGTCGAGCTCGGCGTCGAGGTTATGACAGGCGCGAAGGCCAAGGGGCAGTCGGCGAAGGGCGATGCCCTGCTGGTCGAGACGGCCGACGGCAAGAACGCAAGGATCGCCGCCGACAAGATTCTCGTCACGGTTGGGCGCAAGCCGCTGACCGAGGGTTGGGGGCTGGAGCAGATCGACCTCGACAGGGCCGGAAGATTCATCCGCATCGACGACCAGTGCCGCACCTCGATGCGCGGCATCTTTGCCATCGGCGACGTCACCGGCGAGCCGATGCTGGCGCACCGCGCGATGGCGCAGGGCGAGATGGTGGCCGAGATCGTCGCCGGCCACAAAAGGAGCTGGGACAGGCGTGCCATTCCGGCGATCTGCTTCACCGATCCGGAGTTGGTCACCGCCGGCCTGTCACCGGAAGAAGCGAAGGCGCTTGCCGGCGAGATCAAGATCGGCCAGTTCCCGTTTGCTGCTAACGGCCGCGCCATGACCAGGCAAGGCGAGGATGGTTTTGTCCGCGTCGTCGCGCGGGCCGACAATCACCTGGTGCTGGGCATCCAGGCGGTTGGGCAGGGCGTGTCGGAGCTGTCGGCCGCTTTCGGCCTGGCGATCGAGATGGGCGCGCGGCTGGAGGATATCGCAGGTACGATCCATGCGCATCCGACCCAGGGCGAGGGCTTCCAGGAAGCGGCGCTGAAGGCGCTGGGCCACGCGCTGCATATTTGAGATTCCTTCCCCCACAAGGGGGAAGGGACGTCGGGGCCCTTCAGCTCGCCAGCCGGCTCACCATCTCGTGCTGGGCGTAGGCGCGGCCGAAGCGGTTGGCGAGGAAGGCGTCGAGAGCGATGTCTTCCTGGCGGATAAAGCCCTTGGCCGGCAGCGAGCCGTCGGCCAGCATGTCGAGCACGGCGCAGATGCCGGAGGCGGTGGTGATCTGGATGGCGCTGCGCACCAGGCCGCCGATGCGCTGCGAATAGATCTTGTTGGCGTATGTCTCCTGCAGCAGGCGGCCGTTCCTGCGGCCCGAGACGGTGACGAAGACGATGACCACGTCCTGCAGCGTCGACGGCAGCGCGCTCTCGAAAATGTCCTTGAGAACGTCGCGGCGGTGGCGCAGGCCAAGATCGTTGAGCAGCGCCTTCATGATCGCGGCGTGGCCGGGATAGCGGATCGTGCGGTAGTTCAGCGTGCGCACCTTGCCCTTCAGCGTCTCGGCCAAGGTGCCGAGGCCGCCGGAGGTGTTGAAGGCCTCGTAGGTGACGCCGTCGAGCGAGAATTCCTCGCGCTCCTCAAGCGGCGGCACCTCGATCAACTCGCCCTCGACGATCGCCTCGCAGGGCTCGCAATATTCGTTGATGACGCCGTCGGTGCTCCAGGTGAGGTTGTAGTTCAGCGCGTTGGACGGATATTGCGGCAGCGCGCCGACGCGCATGCGTACGCTCTCCAGCGTGTCGAAGCGGCTGGCGAGGTCGTTGGCGACGATTGAGATGAAGCCCGGCGCCAGGCCGCATTGCGGAATGAAGGCGCTCTTGGCGCCGTGCGCCAATTCTTTCACGCGGCGGGTCGAGACGACGTCCTCGGTGAGGTCGAGATAATGCACGCCGGTGGCGGCGGCCGCCTCGGCGATGCGGGTGGTGAGGTGGAAGGGGGCCGCGCTCAGCACGGCGAACTTGCCGGCGAGCACTTTCTCCAGCTCACCCGTGGCGGCGATATCGAGCTCCCGCGTCGCGACGCCGGCCGGCAATTCGGCCGCGGCAAGCTGGGCCGCCGAGCGGTCGACGAGCGTGACGCGGTAGTCGCCCGTGGCGCTCAGCATTTCGGCGATGGTCGAGCCGATCTTGCCGGCGCCGACGACAACGATGTTCTTCATGATCAATTCCCCTGCATCCTGATCCGGGCCAATTCGATTGGCGCGGATCATTGCAGCTTGCCTGTCGAAAGGAAGTGTGGAATCTGACAAAGCGAAGCCTAAAATTAAGCGATACGCCGAAGGAATTCGTCGAAATGCTCACAAATGCCGAGCAGGCTCTACTCACCCTGTTGCGCGCCGACGCGCGGGCCTCGATCGCCGAGCTCGCGCGGCAGCTCGGCGTCTCGCGCACCACGGTGCAGAGCCGCATCGAGCGGCTGGAGCAGCGCGGCATCATCGCCGGTTACGGGGTGAGGCTCTCACCCGCTTACGAGCAGGGGCTGGTCAAGGCGCATGTGCTGCTCACCGTCACGCCTAAACTCGCCGACAAGGTGGTGCGCAGCCTGGAAGCGATGCCGCCGGTCCGCACGGTGCATTCGGTGAGCGGCAATTTCGACATGATCGTCATCGTCGACGCGCCGTCGATCAGGGATCTCGACGCGCTGCTCGACAAGATCGGGGCCATGGACGGGGTGGAGCGGACCTCGTCGTCGATCATCCTGTCGACCAGGATCGATCGGTGAGTCCCGCACACCCGCCCGTCCGGCGATCGGCCGTCCTGCGGTTTACCGATTTGTAAGAGCCCGGCAAACCACCAGTATAGTTGAGAAGGCACATTCGCCCTCGAACAGCCGCGGCTAATATTCCCGCAGGCCGAAAGCCAGCCGCGCTCGAGAGGGGCCGTCCCAGATGTTGCGTTCCGGTGATCATTTCTACCCGGCCCCGTGTGCCCGGACGCCGGCGCTCGCCCGTCGCATTGTCGCTCAGGCGCTCGCTGCTCACATGACTGCGTTCCGGTAATGACGATGCAGGCCGTCCAGTCGTGGGCAGGCAGCGCCGCCGACAAGCCTTCCGCGGGGCCGTCGGGCTATCTCGGGACTTCCCCTGCTTCCCGGACGATGTTGCTGATCGCGGCATTCCTGGTGCTGCGGCTCGGACTTGCCGCGGTCATTCCCCTGTCGATAGACGAGGCTTACGCGGTGGTGGTGTCGCGCAGCCATTCGCTGTCCTATTTCGATCATCCGCCCCTGGGCTTCGCCCTCGCCCGGCTGATGGCGGACGTCACCGGCTGTGAATGCCGCTTCGTCGTCAGGCTTCCCTATGTGCTGCTGGGCTCGCTGTCGGCGCTGCTTCTGTTCGACCTGACCAGGCGGGCTTACGGCGCCGCCGCCGCCTTCTGGGCTGTCGCCTGCTACAGCGTTGCGCCGTTCTTCCTGATCTCGGCCGGCCACTTCGTCGTCCCGGACGGACCGCTCGACTTCTTCCTGCTCGCCAGCGCCTGGCTGGCGGCGCCGATGCTGCTCGGCGGCGAAACCCGGCATGGCCTGCCACGCTGGATCGCGGCCGGCCTGGCGCTGGGCCTGGCGCTGATGTCGAAATACCAGGCCGGCCTGTTCGCAATCTCCGCCTTGACGATCCTCGTCATGACGAAGTCGGGCCGTGCCCAACTGCGCATGCCGGGCCCCTGGCTGGCGGCCATCGTCGCGGCGCTAGGCCTCGTGCCCGTCCTGCTGTGGAACATGCGCCACGACTGGATTTCGCTGGCGTTCCAGTCCGGCCGGGGCATGGCGACCGAAGGCCACCTCCTGCACCCGGCCAATCTCGGGCTGACCCTGCTCGGCCAGGTGGCCTATCTGTGGCCGACGGTCTGGCTGGTCGCCATGGCCTGCCTGTGGCGCGCTGCCCGACCGGGCGCGTCGCCGGCCGACCGCTTCTTCCTGTTGATCGCGGCCCCGCAGGTGGTCTTCTTCGACCTGATCGCGCTGTTCAGCGCACATTCGCTTCCGCACTGGTCGATGAGCGGGTTCCTCTTCGCGTTTCCGCTCGCCGGCCAGTGGTGCCGCGATTTCTCGCGTCGCCATTCCGGCTGGCTCAACACATCCCTCGCGGTCCCCGCCATCACGGTTCCCTTGCTGGCGATCGGATTCGCCGCGCAGGCCAGAACAGGCGCCTTCACCCGGCCTTTCTTCGACCGGGCGCCGAAATTCGACATCAATTGGCAGATCGTCGACTGGTCGGCCCTGAGCGGCAAGGCCGGTAGCAGCCAGGCCAGGGCTAGCGACAGCTTCGTGGTGGCGTCGAACTGGATGCAGGCGGCGCGCGTCGGCGCGGCGATCGGTCCTGACTTTCCCATCCAGGTGCTGCCGGGCGATCCCCGCCACTTCCAGTTCATGGGCGATGACCGGTTGAACAGCCGCGGCGCGGGGTACTTCATCGCGGCGCTCGATTCCGCCAACGAGGCCGCAAGCGAAAAGGGCTATCGCGACAGCCTCGCTGGCCTGTTCGTGGCGAGCGGCCCGGCTTGGCACGTCGCGCAGCGCGTCGCCGGATTCCCGGTCTTCGACATACTGATCCTTCCCGTCAAACGAGCGGAGACGACGCACACGCCGCCGCCAGTCCAAACCTCGACCGGTAAAGGCGGTCCCCTGCCATGAACCAAGCCATATCCATGATGCCGCGCGCCGCCGATCCGATCCACCGAGATGCGGTTGCCCCGCGCGGAGGCGCCGAGCTCACCGTCGTCGTGCCGACGTTGAACGAGCGCGCCAATATCGGAGTGCTGGTCGCCAGGCTGCGCGAGGCGCTTGCGGGCATCGAATGGGAAGTCGTGTTCGTCGACGACGATTCGAAGGACGGAACGATAGCGGCGGTTCGCGATATAGCCGCGATCGACTACCGCGTACGCGCCATCCGGCGCATTGCCCGCCGCGGCCTTGCCGGCGCCTGCCTGGAAGGCATCCTGTCGAGCTCGGCGCCGATCGTCGCAGTCATGGACGGCGATCTCCAGCATGACGAGACGCGCCTGTCTGCGATGTTCGAGATCGTTCGCCGCGGCGAGGCCGACATGGTGATCGCGAGCCGCTACCAGGAGGATGAGAGCGCAGATGGCGCGATGACGCGGTTGCGCACGAGCGGCAGCAGGCTGGCGACGCGCCTCGCGCAATTGCTCCTGAAGACGCCGATAAAGGATCCGATGAGCGGGTTCTTCATGGTCCGACGAGAGGTGGTCGATGCGGTGGCGCCGCGCCTGTCCCGCCAAGGCTTCAAGATATTGCTCGACATCGTCGCTTCCTCGCCGGCCTTGCGCATCAAGGAAATTCCCTATGTGTTCGGTCCGCGCCTGCACGGGGAGAGCAAACTCGATTCCATGGTCGTGGCCGAATATGTCGGGCTGCTGATCGCCAAGGCGTCGGGAGACCTCATCTCGACGCGGTTTCTCGCCTTCGGCCTGGTCGGCTCGGCCGGCGTCGTCGTCCATCTGGCGGTCTTGCACGCGCTCCTGTCGCGGGGTCTGCCCTTCGCCGTGGCCCAGACGGCCGCGATGTTCACCGCCATGGCCTTCAACTACTCCCTCAACAACGTCTTCACCTATCGGGACCTGCGCCGTCGCGGCTGGCGCTTCCTGACCGGCTTCGGCATGTTCGCGGCCCTGTGCGGATTCGGCGTGGTGGCGGGTGTCGGCGTGTCGAGCCTGCTCTACACAAATCCGTCGCGCTGGTGGGTGGCGGGCCTCGCGGCCGCCGCGGTCGGCGCGGCCTGGAACTATGTGACCAACTCCGCCATCACCTGGCGGCCTCGGTAAGCCGGCCGGCATCGTGGCACCCGCCATGCGTCCGGCACCTCGTCTGGGTAGCCCACCCGGAATCAGGCGACGGGCGCCCGCACAGCCGGAAAGCTGACGGTCACGCCGAGACCCGGATTGCGATCCTCAAGCGCTATCGCGGCGCCATGCAGGTCGGCCACCGCCTTGACGAGGCTCAGGCCCAGCCCGCTTCCCGGCGTCGTGCGGCTCGTATCCAGCCGGTAGAGGCGACGGAACACTTTTTCGCGCTCCCCGGCAGGAATGCCCGGACCATTGTCGCGGACATGGATGAGAACGTGGCTGCCGTCGCCGGTAACCGAAAGCCCGATCGCGGTGCCCGGCGGGCAATGCCTGAGCGCATTCTCCACCAAATTGGCGAGCATCTGCATCAGCAGGTCCCGGTCGCCGTGAATATACCATTTTGTATCCGGAACGACGCTCGTCGACAGCGACTTGCCGTCATCCTCCGCGACATCGGCATAGACCTCGCCGATGGTCTCGACGACCGGTCCGACATCGAGGTCGACGAAGCGGGCCTTGCGGGCGCCGGCTTCGATCTGGGCAATGCGGAGCAAAGCGTCGAAGGTGCTGTTGATCTGCTGGCTTTCTGCGCGGGCGTCGGTCAGCTCGACGGAGACATCCTCGCCCGACGCCGTCTTGTCGGCGGCCGATTCCAGGATCATCTGCAGCCGGTTGAGCGGTGTCTTGAGATCATGCGCGATGTTGGCGCTCACTTCGCGCATGCCGTCGACCAGCGCCGAGAGGCGGTCGAGCGCGGCATTCACCTGGGCGGAGACGGCGTCGATGTCGTCGCCGCTGCCGATCAGCGGAATGCGCGCGTCGAGCCGGCCATGCGAGACGTCGTCCATGGTGCTGGCGATGCCATCGAGGCGCCGCTGCACGCGCGAGGCAAGCACCGCGCCGCCGGCGATCGCGACGCCGCTGATGAACAGCGTGCCCCAGCCGAAGCTCATCAGCACGATCATCTCAAGATCGTCGGTTTCCGAAAGCGAGAAGGCGACCGTCAAATTGCTGTTGCCCACCGTGCCCGAATAGGCGCGATATTCGGTTCCCTTTGGCACGCCCGGCAAGTCGGCCGCGAACATGGAGAACCCCTCCGGCAGACCCGAGGCGGTGAAATCCCCGGCCAGGCGGTTCCCTGCACTATCGGTGAGGGAAAAGATCTGGTCCTTGTCCTGGCTGAACTGGGCGTGGTCCTTCACCGCTGTGGTGAGGTCCTCCTTGTCTGTCTCCGAATAGGTCGCGGCGATCAGGGAGTAAGTCTCCTTGATCGATTGATCGAGCTGCCTGGCGAGCGAGGCGCTCATCAACTGATAGACGACCGCCCCGGACAGGATGAAGGCCAGCAGGAACAGAAAGGCGAAAGTCAGCGCCAGCCTGAACGGCGTGCTGCGCAGCAGGCTGGAGCGCGTCTCGCTCATGCCACCGCAAAGGCGGTTGCTCGCTCCACGAGCGGGGACGCATGATCAGCCCGGAACATGCAGGCTGTAGCCGGTGTTTCGCACGGTGTGGATCAACGGCACGTCGAAGGGCCGGTCGACCTTGGCCCTGAGCCGGCTGATATGCGTCTCGACAACGCTGGTCTTTGGGTCGAAGTGAAAATCCCAGACGCGCTCGAGGAGCATGGTGCGGGTGATGACGCGGCCCTCGCCGCGCATCAACACCTCGAGCAGGCTGAACTCGCGCGGCTGCAGGTCGATCAGCTGGCCCTGCCTGGTCACGCGGCGCTGGATCAGGTCCATCTCGAGGTCGGCGACGCGCAGCGCCGTCTTCTGTTCCTGCGCCGCCGGCCGGCGGCCGAGCGCATTGATGCGGGCGAGCAGTTCGGAAAAGGCGAAGGGCTTGACCAGATAGTCGTCGCCGCCCGCTTCCAGGCCCTCGACCCGGTCGTCGACCCCGCCGATCGAGGTCAGGAAGATAGCCGGCGTATGCACGCCGGCGGCGCGCACCGCCTTGATCATCGACAGGCCGTCGAGGCCGGGAACCATGCGGTCGGCCACGATCACGTCATAGGCGTTGCGGGTCGCGGCGAAGAGGCCGTCATGGCCGTCGCGCAGCAGATCGCAGACATGGCCGGCCTCGGTCAGGCCCCTGACGATGTAGTCGGCGGTTCTCGGATCGTCCTCAACAAGCAGAAGTCGCATCGCCCCGTGCTGTCCTTGCCGCCTCAACCTCGCCGGCATGGCGGCGCCGGCTGGGCCTTTTTCCTGGCTGGTTCCCAGGACATGATGCCGAAAAGTGTGTAGCGGGTTTTGGACGGCATCATGCCCCATCTTGTCGTCTTGGCGCAATTCCGGACGGAGATTGCTCTAACCATCTGTTTTTACGCATTTGTGGACCGAAAACCGCTACACTTTTTTGCGAGAGTGCTAATTTCTAGGATCACGCTCAGTCGAGCAGGGCCTGGTCGTCTTCGTCGATCAGCTCCTTCAGTGTCATATAAAGAACGATGACCACGATGCAGCCGAGGAAGGTCAGGCTGATGAAGGTGGCGCCGAAGCCCATTCCGCCATATTCGACCGGCTGCGACAGCAGGTCGCCGAAGGAGGCGCCGAACGGCCGCGTCAGGATGTATGCGAGCCAAAAGGCGAGGATGCCGTTCAGGCCGAGGAAGAACCAGGCCAGAGCGATCACCGCGATGACGCCGCCGAAGATGAGGCCGGTTGCCAGATAACCCATGTCGAAGCGCTCGGCGACCAGATCGCCGGCGGCCGTGCCCAGCGAGAAGGTGAACAGGATCGCCAGCCAGTAGAAGATCTCGCGCCTGGTGGTGAAGATGGTGTGGATCGACAGTGTCTTCTCGCTGGCGTACCAGGCGATGAAGGTCAGGGCGAGGGCGACCGAGAAGATGATGGTCGTCGTCTCCAGCCGCACGCCGAAATTGTCGACGAGGTTGTCGGTGACCAAGGTGCCGACGACGCTGATCAGCACGACCGCCAGCCAGTAGGCCCAGGGCACGTAGCGCTTCCGCCCGAATTGCAGGACAAGAGCTACAATGAGAATGCCGCTCATGATCAGGGAGGTGACGGTAAGGCCGAGACCGAGATTGACGGCCAGATAGTCTGCCGCCGTCTCGCCCATTGTCACCGCCATGATCTTGATCAGCCAGAAATCGAGGGTGACTTCCGGGACCCTGTTCAAGCCGGACCCGTGTTCATTGATTATCGCGACCATGGCGGCATCCTTTCCGGTCCGGGCGCTTACCTGCCGAGGACCTTCATGGCCCGGGCGAAGAGCTCGTCGGCGCGCTTATCGTCTTTGCCGTTGCAGCGTCCGATACCCGTGATCTCCAGATCGTAAACCTTGTTCTCGCCGACGTCGTTGAGGGTCGCCTTGACCTCGCCGGGGCGCAGGTCCTTCAGCGCGGTCTCGCAAGGCGTCGGGACGGCAAGAGCCGGAACCAGGGGAGCGGTGGCCGCGGGCGCGGCAAAGGCAAATTTGTTCACTACCAAATCCTGACGTTGAGGGCCGGCGTCCGGCGCCTTTTCGAGCCCACTCAAAATCGGCGCGGCGCTCGTCAGGTGTAAGGAGGCGAATTCACCGCGGTCTGTCCGCGTCCTTACAAATTCGTAAGGTCGGCCAAAAAGCCATTCGCCGGGTCTCGTCATTGCGCGGCCGGAGGTCTAGAAGAAGCCTGGCGTCCCTGTCGGCGCCGGAGCGATGATAAAGAATGGCCTACACGTCCCTCAAATCGGCGCCGAAAGCGTTCGATCAGCACAAGCGCCTGATCGTCGTGCAGGTGGCCGCCGTGCTTGCCATCATCCTGCTCCTGTTCAGCAGGCCGGCGCTGGCCGAAGGGTCGAACGGACACGAAATCCTGGAGGCGGCCGGTTTCGCCATGGTGCTGACCTGTTTCCTCGGACGGCTGTGGAGCATCCTGTTCGTCGGCGGCAGGAAGAATGACGAGCTGATCGTGTCCGGCCCGTTCTCGATGACCCAGAACCCGCTCTATTTCTTCTCGACCGTCGGAGCGGCCGGCATCGGTCTGATGTTCGGCTCGGTGCTGGCGGCCGCGCTGCTTGGCCTGGGAAGCTTCCTCGTCTTCCGGTTCACCGCGCGCAAGGAGGCGGAGTACCTCGCCGGCAAGTTCGGCGCTGTCCATGCGGCCTATGCCCAGCGCACGCCGCGTTTCTGGCCGAACCCGCTGCTTTACCGCGACGAGGAACACTGGCTGTTCTCGACGCGCGCGCTGAGGAACACGTTCCGCGACGGTCTCTATTTCCTGGCGCTGTTTCCGGTGATCGAGGCGGTCGAGTATCTCCGCGTCGGCGGCCACTTGCCGACGCTTTTCACGGTTTACTGAAGGCGGGCTGATATTCAGGCGAGGCCGGCCTGGAGATGGCGACTTCCTGCGCTTCCGGTGCTCCGTATCTAAGTACGCTTCGCTACGGCGTAGGCCGGTTCTCGGAAATCACCCAGTTTGGTCGCTTCGGGCCCGTCTTCGATTCCGGCTCGGCCTGACCTGAATATCAGCGTGCCTTTCGCGGCGTTGCCTTGATCAGCGCGCCTTGTCGCGTGCGGCGCGGCGCACGCTCTCCAGAAGAATTGCCAGGCAGCCGGCGAGGAGCAGGACGCCGCCGGTCAGCGGCGGCAATCCCAACACCTTCACCGCGGCGGCGATCAGCGCAATCAGGATAACCGCCAGGAGGGCGAGATTGCCGTCGTCGACGAACATGCCGACGAGTTCGTTGAAGAAAAGTCGGATCATCGGGCGGCTCCTTCGGCGGGCGACGGGTAGGTGCCGCGCAGCCAGCGCACCATGGCGAAGGATGCGGCGGCGATGACGGCGAGGATGGCGAGCAAAGCGAGGTCGGCGCCGGGCCACTCGGCGCCGAGTCCCTCGCCGGTCCAGAACACGCCGAAGCTGGTCAGCATCAGCCCGACGACGAATTTCAGCGAATTCTCGGGCACGCGCGCCAGGGGCCGATGCACGGCAAGACCGATCAGCATCACCAGCACGAAGGCCGCCAGCGCGCCGAGGCCGGCATAGAGGGTCTGCCCGTGCGCGGCGCCGACGGCAATGACGATGAAAACCACTTCGACACCCTCGAGCAGCACCGCCTTGAACGACGCGACGGCGGCCAGATAATCGGCGCGGCGGTCACCGGCCTGCCGCCGCAACTCTTCCGTCTCCCTGGAGAAGGCCTTCTCCTCATCATGCAGCGCGATGACCCCGACGCTGCGCAGGATCGCCTTCCTCAGCCAGCGCATGCCGAACAGGATCAAAAGCACGCCGACCGCGAATTGCAGGACGGTGATGGGGACGAGCGCCAGCAGCGGCCCGAAAACGAGCACCAGCGCCGCAAGCAGGATGAGCGCAAGCGCAGCGCCGGTCAGCGCCGGGCGCCAGCCGCGCGTGACCCCGACGGCGAGCACGATGGTGAAAGCCTCGACGACCTCGACGAAGGACGCCAGGAATGAGGCCGTCACGGTGGAAAATATCGGTGTCAGGCCATGCATTGAGGCAACCTATGGTGAGGGAATCATCAGTTGGTGAGAACGATACAGCGCTCCGGCGGCAGCGAGAACGCCAGTGATGAGCCGATCGGGGGCGCCTCCGGCCAATCGAGGCGGACGCGCTGCGGTCCAAGCTCCACCGCCAGCCGCCAGCAGCGGCCCTGGAAGGCGCTCGACAGAACCTTGCCCTGCAGCCGGTTGCCGGGATGCGCCTCGGCCGGCCGCGCATCCTCCGGCCGCACCACCAGCATGCCGTCGCCGGGTCTGGCGCCGGGCGCGCGCAGGCTGTCGGCGGCGGCGCCGAGCACGCTGAACTGTCCGTCGCGAACCGTGCCGGGCACCACCGAAAAGCCGCCGATGAAACCGGCGACGAAGGAATCGGCCGGCTGCTCGTAGATCGCCCGCGGCGTGTCGAACTGGGCGATGTGGCCCTCGCGCATCACGGCGATGCGATCCGACACGGCCATGGCTTCGGCCTGGTCATGCGTCACATAGATGACGGTGGCCGCCTCGCGACGCACCAGATCCATCATCTCGATGCGCATGTCCTCGCGCAACGCCGCGTCGAGATTGCTGAGCGGCTCGTCGAACAGCATCAGGGCGGGCCGCGCGGCGAGGCAGCGGGCGATGGCGACCCGCTGCTGCTGCCCGCCCGACAATTCCGACGGATAGCGATCGCGATAGGGCGCGAGCCGCGTGACCTCCAGCGCGTGGCCGAGGCGGGCGGCGATCTCCGGCTCGGCGAGGCGCTGCGCGCGCAGCCCGAACGAGAGGTTGCCGGCCACCGTCATATGCGGCCACAGCGCGTAGTCCTGGAACACCATGCCGATCCGGCGCTTTTCCGCCGGCAGGATGGATTTCTCGCTCCAGACGACACGCTCGCCGAGCCTGATCGTGCCCCGGTCGGGGTGGATCAGCCCCGCGATGCTGCGCAACAGCGTGGTCTTGCCGGAACCGCTCGGGCCGAGCAGCGAGACCACTTCGCCGGCCTTGATGGCAAGGTCGAGGCTCGAGAGCACGGCGCGGCCGCCGAGCGATTTCGAGACGCCGGCGCAATGGAGCGAGGCGGTCATGACGGCTCACCCGACCCGGCCGGCATGCCTTGCGGCCGGCCGACGGCGATGAAGCGCTTGAGGGGATACCAGACCAACGCCGCAGCGCCGCCGGCGGCGGTCATGGCGGCAAGCGCGATAGCACAAGCCAGCCCGTCGCGATCGTGGCTGAACAGCTTCAGGATCAGGGTCGGCGCGGGCGGACCGCTTTGGGGGATGAGCATTTGCGACATGGGCAATTCGAACATCGTGCGGATGAAGGTGAGGAGAAAAGCCGTGACGACGCTGAGCAGGATCAGCGGCAGGGTCACCGATACCAGGCGGCGGACTGCGCCGATGCCGGAGAGCCGCGCGGCATCGGTCAGGCTCGGCGCCAGCTGGCCGATGGCCGAGAGGATGACCACCAGGCAATAGGGCAGCGCCGCCGCGACATAGCCCATGACCAGCAGCGAGCCGTCGCCATAATGCGGAAACGGCCAGTCGCGGAAGCCGGGCAGCCGGTTCCAGACCAGGATATAGCCGAAGCCGAGCACGATGCCGGGGATCGCGACCGCGCCGAGCGACAGGCCTAGCACCGCGGTGCGCATGACCGGGCTCGATCGATCGAGCTGGGCCGACAGCAGCAAGGCTAGCGTGCTGGCGATGATTGCGGTCAGGGCGGCATAGAAGAGGCTGCGCACCAGCCCCTCATTGGCCGAAGTCTGCGGGCTGAGCGCCGCGCCGAGATTGGCCAGCGTGAAATTGTCGGCCGCCAGGCCATGGCCGAGCGTGCTGGTCAGCGCCCTTGCCGCGATCGCGCCAAGCGGCAGGATCAGCGCCAGGAAGGCGACCAGAAGCGCTATCGCGAAAACAATCCAGCGCCAGGCGCCGAGCTGGTAGCGGCGCGCCGGCCTGGCCCGTCCGGAAATCAGATGCGGATCGGCGCGCCGGCGCAGCAGGCGGTCGGAAACGACGACGAGCAGAACCAGCGCCAGCAGCACCAGGGCCTGCGCGCCGGCGGCGGGGAAGTCGACGGGATAGTCGCTTGCGGCGGCATAGATGCCATAAGTCAGCACGCCGAAACTGGACATCCTGGCGATCGTCGAGGCCAAGCCGAAATCGGACAGCACTTCGGCGAAGGTGGCGATGAAGCTGAGCATGATCGCCGGCGCCAGCAACGGGCCGTTGACGCGCAGCCAGATCCTGAGCGGTCCGGCGCCCGACAGGCGCGCGGCGTCCTCCATCTCGCCGCCGAGGCCCGCCAGCGCGCTGCCGATGATGAATGCGGCCAGCGGGAACAGGCTCAGCGTATGCACGAAGACCAGGCCACCCAGGCCGAAGAAGGAAGCGCCGAGCCAGGGCGGCAACAGGCCGAGCTGAGCCAGATAGCCGCCCGACGACATCAGAAGCACCCAGGCCAGCGCCTTCAGATAGGAGGGGGTCAGGAACACCAGCCAGGGCACCAGCGAAATCGTGCCATGCAGCGGGATTTCACAACGCTGCACCAGCACGGCGAAGGCGCCGCCCAGAACAGTCGTCGTCGCCGCCGCAAGCAGGCCGAGTTCCAGCGAATGCAGGATCGAGCCGGCGACGGAGGGCGAGGCAAAGATGCGCACCAGCGGCTCCATGCTGAACAGGCCTTGCGCGCCGTCGGCGGCGAACAGCCCGGGCATGACGGCCTGGAGCAGGACGAGTGCGAGCGGCAGGCCGATCAGCAGCACGAAGACAGCATAGACCGCCAGCGGGCCTCCAAGACGCGCCAGCGCGGGCAGGCGCCTGCGCGCCCACGCACTTGAGCCGATGCCGCCGGCGGCGGCATCGAATTGCTGCACCATCGTCATTGCCTGGCGATCGCGGTCACTGGACGAACTTGTCCTTGTACCACTGTTTCCACTCCGTCTCGTGCGCCGAGGCGGTCGCGTCGTCGAGATGGGTGTAGGCGATATTGGTCTCGCGGCCGGGCTTGGGCTTCACGCCCTTGATGATCGGGATGTAGAAGAAGTCGGTGTCGTCGCCGTCTTGCATCGCGGCCTGGCCATCGGCGCTGGTGACGAAATCGATGAACTTGCGCGCGGCGTCCATATGCTGCGTCCTGGCGCTGATGCCGAGGCCTTGCGGGAGCGAGACCGAGCCTTCGCTCGGATAGACAGCGACGACAGGCTCGCCCGCGGCGATCTTGGAGAAGATGGCGCTGTCCTGGTTGATGCCGACCGAGGCGTCGCCGGTGAGCACGGCCTTGTTGACCTTGCCGCCGCTGGAAAGGCCCGAGAGCGACTTGTTGGTGAGCGTCCTGGCGAGCAGCTCCTTGCCGGCTTCGACGCCATTGGTCTGGAACAGGCCGGCGAGCCACTGATAGGCCGGACCGGAAAGGTTCGGGTCCTTGGCGGCGACGCTGCCGGCGAAGCCCTCGAGGTCGGCCCAGGATTTCGGCATCTTGTTGGCCTTGACCTTTTTGGTGTTGACCTCGATCGCGGTGGTGCTGGTGCCGGTCGGCAGGAAAGCATGGCTTTGCGGGATCAGCGACTTGCCGAGATCGGTCCAGGCGACCTTGTCATAGGCTTCGGCCGGCACCGGTTGCAGCACGTGGTCGGCCGCCATGCGCTCCATGACCGCGGAACCGTCGAGCCAGACGATGTCGAATTGCGGGTTGCTGCCCTCGGCAGCGATCTTGCCCAGCGTCTCGCCGGTGCTGCCGGGCTCGACGACGTCGACGGTAAGCCCGGTCTTGGCCTCAAAGGCCTTGGCGACCGGGCCGGCAAAGTCGAGGGCGTCATAGAGCACCAGGTCGGCGGCGCAAGCCGGCGCGGCGATGGATACGGCCGTCAAACTCAACGCAAGTCCAAGCGTTGCCTTTATATTCATTTCGCACTCCTGTTGTTCGATAAGGCAAGGTAATGCCAACTTTATATTATATTGTATTTGCCGACATTTTTATGTCGGCGGCGATTACTTCTTGCGCGTTCCTCGTTTCATCCATGCCTTATCGATCGCGCCGCGCAGGCCGCTCAACCGGTCCAGGCTATCGAACGCTGCCTCGCCGGCCTTGGCCGCCAGGGCGATGATCATCGCCTCGATGAGCACCAAGGTGCCGCCATGGCTGGCCAGGTGATCCGCCTTGCCGCGCGGGACCGGCAGCGTCGCCGCCACCCTGTCGGAAACGAGCGGTCCCAGATTGTCGCTGATCAGCACCACCGGCACCTCACGCACCCCGGCCTGGTCGAGGACGATCTCGACCTCGCGGTAGAGCGGCGCGTAGGCGGTCATGAGCACGGCATCGCCGCTCTCCAGCCACAGCAGGCGGTCGGCAAGCGCGACCCCCGAAACCGACAGCGCACTGCTCGGCAAGCCGATCCTGTTGAATTGCAGGGCCGCGTATTCGGCCATGGCGCCCGAAGGCCCGATGCCAAAAATGTGACGGCGGCGGGCCGCCGCCAGGATATCGATGGCGTCGGCGAAGGCCGCCTCCATCCCGGGCTGCTTCAGCGCCTCCAGCGCGTCTTCATGCAGGCCGACGACGTGACGAAGCGCCGAGGCGCTGTCACCGCCGGTCTCCTGCAAGGTGCGCGCGAGCCGCCTGCCCGGCGAGGCCGTTCCGGTCAGATCCGCGAGCAGCACTTGGCGCAGGGCCGACAGGCTCTCGAAGCCGAGCGAGCGCGCCGTGCGCACCACGGTGGCATCGCTGGCGCCGGCGAGGGCGGCGATTTCCGCCGCCGACCCCAGCAGCACCGCCTGTTTCTGGCCGACGAAGAAACGCGCCATGCGCTGCTCGGCCGGCGGCAGGGTCTCGAAGGCTGCCGAGACACGATCGTCGAAAGCGCTTTGCCCGTCCTCGGGGTCGTCGGATGTCATTATGGTCGGCCATTGCCAAAGGTTCGTAGCAGTCGCTACGGCGCCGACATTCCGAAATGTCCATTACATCCATGTGACAGCGACGATTTCAGCATCGCGCCGCGCCCGGGTTCCCGGCGATTGACGGTCTGTATCCGTTTGATGTCCGTTGTATCGCGGCGCTGCGCTGGCTATCTGCTGGGCAACAAGCAATGTGAGCGGTTCAAGGGATCGCGACGAGCGGAACGGAGCACATGAAGAAGATCGGGTTTCTGTCTTTCGGGCATTGGTCGCCCTCGCCGCAATCGGGCACCCGCTCGGGCGCCGACGCGTTGCTGCAATCGATCGACCTCGCGGTCGCGGCCGAGGAGCTCGGCGCCGACGGCGCCTATTACCGCGTCCACCATTTCGCCCGCCAGCTCGCTTCGCCGTTTCCGTTGCTTGCCGCGGCGGGCGCGAAGACCAAGCGTATCGAGCTCGGCACAGCCGTCATCGACATGCGCTACGAAAACCCGCTCTACATGGCCGAGGACGCGGGCGCGGCCGACCTGATCGCCGGCGGGCGTTTGCAGCTGGGCATCAGCCGCGGCTCGCCCGAGCAGGTGATCGACGGCTGGCGCTATTTCGGCTACGTGCCGGAAGAGGGCAAGAGCGACGCCGACATGGCGCGCCGGCACTCGGAGATCTTCCTCGACCTGCTGCGCGGCGAAGGCTTCGCCCAGCCTAATCCGCGGCCGATGTTCCCCAATCCGCCCGGCCTGCTTCGGTTGGAACCCTTCTCGGCGGGCCTGCGCGAGCGCATCTGGTGGGGCGCGGCCACCGACGCCACTGCCGTATGGGCGGCGAAGCTCGGCATGAACCTGCAGAGCTCGACGCTGAAATTCGACGAGACCGGCGAGCCGCTGCATATCCAGCAGGCCAAGCAGATAAGGGCCTATCGCGCCGCCTGGAAGGAAGCCGGCCATAAGCGGGAGCCGCGCGTCTCTGTCAGCCGCAGCATTTTTGCCTTGGTCAACGACATGGACCGCGCCTATTTCGGTAGCAGCGAGGGCGAGGACCATTTCGGCTATATCGAGCCGGAAAAGCGCGCCGTGTTCGGCCGATCCTATGCCGCAGAGCCGGACAAGCTCGTCGAGCAGCTCAGGGGGGACGAGGCGATCGCCGAAGCCGACACGCTGCTGCTCACCGTGCCCAACCAGCTCGGCGTCGACTACAACGCCCATGTCATCGAAGCGATCCTGAAGCACGTCGCGCCGGCGCTCGGCTGGCGGTGACGGCGCCGCCATGGGGCCGGTGCATTCTTCCCGCGGGATTGACGTTGGCCAAATCCGCGCTCTAGTTTGCGTAATCGGTTACGCAACCGATTACCGGTATCGAGGGGAGGATGGCAAGGGCAAGGGCTCAACCGTCGGCGGACGAACCCGCCGGCATCGCGGGCGGAGCCAGTCCGTCGTGCGGACCGCAGCTGTCCGGCGGCTATGACAATTTCAAACCCGCCGCCGGCCTTGCCATCGTGCTCGCGGTTATCGTGGACGCGTACCGCCAGAGGTTGTTGCTGAAGAGGCCGGGGTCGAAGAGGCAGAGCATGATGCCGTCCTGCTTCACGCCTTTCAGCGTCATGCTCCAGGGATTGCCTGGGGAAACAGTGCCATGACGACGATTGCCGACGTCGCGCGCCATGCGGGGGTGTCCGTCGCAACCGTTTCGCATGTGATGAACCATACGCGGCATGTCGAGCCGGAAACGGCCGAGCGCGTGCGCGCCGCGATCAAGGCGCTGCGCTACAGCCCGAACTCCGTGGCGCGGAGCCTGCGGCGCGGCGAGACCAAGACCATCGGCCTGCTTCTACCCGACAATTCCAATCCGTTCTTCGCCAGCGTCGCGCGGCAGATCGAGGACGCCGGCTTCGTTGCCGGATACACGGTGATCCTGTGCAACTCCGACGGCAATGCCGAGAAGGAGGAGCGTTATCTCTCGGTGCTGATGGCCAAGCAGATCGACGGGCTGATCTTCGCCGGCTCGTCCGACCATGCTCGGGTGTTCACCCGCCTCCTGCCCAGCGTGCCGGCGGTGCTGCTCGACCGCGAGATCCAGTCGGTCAATGTCGATTCGGTGCTGGTCGACCACGAGCATGGCGGCTATCTCGCCGGAAAATACCTGGCCCGGTTAGGCCACCGGAAGATCGGCGTCATCGGCGGCCCGCGCGATTCGAGCTCCAGTCCGGCCCGCCTGCACGGATTCGTGCGCGCGCTGGGGGAAGCAGGCCTCGAACTGCCGCCCTCGTCGATCGTCGATTCCGATTATCATTTCGCCGGCGGCCGCCTGGCGATGGAGCAATTGATGGCGCAGGCACCGGACATTACGGCGGTGTTCGCCTGCAACGACCTGATGGCGATGGGCGCGGTCACGGCGCTGCGGTCGCGCGGCTTGCGGGTTCCCGACGACATCTCGATGGTCGGCTTCGACGACATCCCCTATGCCGTCACCACCTGGCCGCCGCTGACGACGATCGCGCAGCCGGTGGAAAAGATCGGCACGCGCGCGGTGAGCCTGCTGCTGGAGCGCCTCGGCGAGCCGGAAGCGCCGTCAAGGCGCGAGGTGCTGGCGCCGGTGCTTGTCGAGCGGGAAAGCTGCGCGGCGTGGCGCGGATAATCAGGACAGCCCAGGTGGCCGATGCTCAAGCGGTGTCACCTGCGACGTCGCGGATGGCTCCCGGCGCTGAAACAGGTCCATGTGGTCGGTGCCCCAGACCCTCAGGGCGTGAATGATCGGTTCGAGGCTGCGCCCCAATTCGGAAACGCTGTATTCGACTTTTGGCGGTACTTGGGCATAGACGGTGCGCGTCACCAGCCCGTCGATCTCCAGATCGCGCAGCTGGTTGGTGAGCATGCGCGGCGTCAGGCCGGGAACAAGCCGGCGAATTTCATTGAAGCGCGCGGTGCCGGCCAGCAGGTGGTGCAGGATCACGGACTTCCATTTGCCATCGATGAGGCTGATCGCGGCTTCCACGGCGCAGCCTGGGTTGCAGTCGAACCGGGAATGCCGGGGCTTCGCCAACTGGTATCCTTTCGATACTAACTGCATCTTTTATGCATATTACGCAGTTCAATCATATGCGCTAGTGATGCCTGCGACAAGGAGATCCACCGATGCGCGCAATTGGCTATCAGAATCCGTCACCGATCACCGACGACACCTCGCTGGTCGATATCGATCTGCCCGAGCCCTCGCCCGAAGGACATGACATCCTGGTCGAGGTGAAGGCCGTCTCGGTCAATCCCGTGGATTACAAGGTCCGCCGCAGCACGCCGCCGCAAGGGACGGACTGGAAAGTCCTCGGCTGGGACGCGTCGGGCATCGTCCGGGCCGTTGGCAAGTACGTGACGCTGTTCAGGCCGGGTGACCAAGTCTTCTACGCCGGCTCGATCTCCCGGCCCGGCAGCAATGCCGAGCTTCATCTCGTCGATGAGCGTATCGTCGGCCCGAAGCCGCGGACGCTGGACTGGGCTGAAGCGGCAGCGTTGCCCCTGACGGCGATCACCGCCTGGGAAGCGCTGTTCGAGCGGCTGGACGTGAAGAAGGCTGTGCCAGGCGCGGCTCCCGCGATCCTCATCGTCGGCGGCGCGGGCGGGGTCGGTTCGATCGCCACCCAGATCGCTCGCCAACTGACCGATCTGACCGTCATCGCCACCGCCTCGCGGCCAGAGACGCGTGAATGGGTCGAGCAACTCGGCGCACACTATGTGGTCGACCATCTGAAGCCGCTGGCGGCGGAGGTCGCCGCGCTTGGCCTCGGCGCACCCGCCTTCGTCTTCTCGACAACGCAGACCGGGCAGCACGTCAAGGAGATCGCGGAGCTGATCGCGCCACAGGGCCGGTTCGGCCTGATCGACGATCCCGGCGCGTTCGACGTCATGCTGTTCAAGCGCAAGTCGGTGTCGATCCATCACGAGCTGATGTTCACCCGCTCGATCTTCGGCACGCCCGATATGGCCGAACAAGGCAGACTGCTCAAGGAGGTGTCGCGCCTGGTCGACGAGGGCCGGCTGAGGACGACGTTGACCCGGCGCCTATCGCCGATCAACGCGGCAAATCTGAAGATCGCACATGGCCTTCTGGAAAGCGGCACCACCCGAGGCAAGATCGTGGTCGAAGGCTTTGCCGAAAGATGACCGAGCAGGCCACGACGATTTCGCGGAAGTCGATCCCTCCTGCTTCGGCTTTCCGACGCATGTCTCGAACGACTATGTGACTCAGGACCCGAAGGCCGGGGATCGCGGCCCGCTCAAGCAGCCGGCTGCATTGCCGCCCTCTCCAGCATGCCGAACAGGTCGCGCGGCTCGTCGGGGTCGGCGAGCAGGTCGAGCTCCTCGTAGAGGCCGGTGGCCTGGAGCTGGTCGCGGACATAGCGCAGCGCGGAAAAATCTTCCGTGGCAAAGCCGACGGAATCGAACAGCGTGATCTGCTTGGCCGTCCTGCGGCCCTCGGCCTTTCCGGTCATCACCTGCCACAACTCGGTCACCGGATGGTCGGCGGCGAGCTGCTGGATCTCGCCCTCGATGCGTGTCTGCGGCGGGAACTCGACGAAGATGTCGGAGCGCAAGAGGATGTCGCGATGCAGCTCGGTCTTGCCGGGGCAGTCGCCGCCGACGGCGTTGATATGGACGCCGGAGCCGACCATGTTGTCCGTCAGGATCGTGGCGTACTGCTTGTCGGCCGTCACCGTGGTGATGATGTCGACGCCTTCCACCGCATCCTGCCCTGTCGCGCAGATGGTGATGTCGAAACCCTTGGCCGCCAGGTTGCGGGCGCATTTTTCGGAAGCCGAGCGATCGATGTCGTAGAGCCGCAGCCGGTCAATGCCGAGCAGCGCCTTGAAGGCGATGGCCTGGAACTCGGACTGGGCGCCGTTGCCGATGATGGCCATGGCGCGCGCGCCCTTGGGCGCCAGATATCTGGCGGCGAGCGCGGAGGTGGCGGCGGTGCGCAGCGCCGTCAGTATGGTCATCTCGGTCAAGAGCATCGGATAGCCGGAGCCGACATCGGCGAGCACGCCGAAGGCGGTGACCGTCTGGCGACCCTCGCGCATGTTCTTCGGGTGGCCGTTGACATATTTGAAGCCGTACATCTTGCCATCGCTGGTCGGCATCAGCTCGATGACGCCGTCATGGCTGTGCGAGGCGATGCGCGGCGTCTTGTCGAAAAGCTCCCAGCGGCGGAAATCCTCCTCGATGTAAGCGGCAAGCTCGGTCAGGAAACGCTCGACGCCAATGGCGAGCACCAGCTTCATCATGCGGTCGACGCTGACGAAGGGGACGATGGCAAGGCGGGACGGCTGGGTCATGATCAGAGGCTTCCGGAGTGGCTGCGGGTCGGGCGGTCCATGATGCGGCGGCCCATCAGGCTGGCGGTGAGGTCGACCATGAGCGTCGCGGTGCGGCCGCGCTCGTCGAGGAACGGGTTCAATTCGACCAGGTCGAGGCTGGACACCAGGCCGCTGTCGGAGAGCATCTCCATCACCAGATGCGCCTCGCGGAATGTGGCGCCGCCGGGCACGGTGGTGCCGACGGCCGGCGCGATAGAGGGGTCGAGGAAATCGACGTCGAAGCTGACATGAAGCAGGCCGTTCTCCTTCTCGACGCGGGCCAGGAAGGCGCGCAGCAAGGGCGCGATGCCGTGCTCGTCGATGGCGCGCATGTCATGCACGGTGACGCCGGCTTGCGCGAGCGCCCGGCGTTCGGCCGGGTCGACACTGCGCAGGCCGATGGCGCAGATTCGGGCCGGGTCGACCGCTTGCTGCAGGTCCGGGAAATAACCCTGAAAACCCGCCTGCCCGCTGGCATAGGCGAGCGGCACGCCGTGCAGGTTGCCGCTGGTGGTGGTGTCGAGCGTGTGAAAATCGGGATGCGCGTCGAGCCACAGCACGAAGAGCGGCCGGCGGCGCTCGGCGGCGCGGCGCGCCACGCCCGAGACCGTGCCGGCGGAGATCGAATGGTCGCCGCCGAGGAAGATCGGCATGGCGTCCCTGGAAGCCGCGTAGGCGGTCTCGGCGATCGCCGCCGTCCAGGCTGAAATCTCCGGCAGCGCCTTCAGCGCAAGGTTGCCGTGGATCACGGGCCGCGCCACTGCCTTCTCGACCGCCCCCCAGTCCTCGACCTCGTGGCCGAGTACCGAAAGCACCGAGGCGAGGCCCGCCGTGCGCAGCGCGCTCGGCCCCATCTCGCATCCCATCCTGCCCGCGCCGTCCTGCACCGGCGCGCCGACGATCCTGCAGCGCATGTTTCTCCGCCCTCGCGATTGACTGGCCGGATTAGATCATCAGGCGCTGGCGGTTTGAACAGGTGAAATTGGCATTTCGAGAACAATGATTTATCATTCCGGCAAGCAATTTGACCGAAATGGCAATCATGGATGCGCTCGACGAAAGGCTGGTGACGCTTCTGAGACACGATGCGCGGCGCAGCGTCTCCGACCTCGCCGTCGATCTCGGCGTCTCGCGCGCCACGGTCAGGGCGCGCATGGAGCGGCTGGAGAGATCCGGCGAGATCATCGGCTATACGGTGGTGCTGCGAGCCGACGCGGTCGATCAACGCATTCGGGGCGTCATGATGATCGAGATCGAGGGCCATGCCGCGGACCGCGTCATCCGGGCGCTCGGCGGTTTTCCCGAGGTTTCGACCATCCACACCACCAACGGCCGCTGGGACCTTGTGGTGGAACTCGGCACCACCACGCTCACCGATTTCGACGCAGTGCTGCGACGTATCCGGCTGATACCGGGCATAACGGGCAGCGAGACGAGCCTGCTGCTCGCGACGCCGCGGACGACGCGGGCAAGGCTGGGGTAGTCGCGCAACCGGCGGGCCAGCGAGCCCTTTGTCACATCACAGCTTCGCGAGCCCCGGGACGGCCGATGGCCCGAAAGGCGTTTACGACATGTCTAAAGCGCGTCGCGCCGAAAGGGATTCGCTCGATGCGCCTTAGGCCTGTTTTGATGCATATCGCCCTTCCACAACCGCTGCGCGGCGTTGGGCGCCATGCATTGAACTCGCCGGGTGCTCCCAAAGACCCGAGAGCCCCTCCTGACACCTCAGTGCTTTTAGGAGAATACGATGAAACATCTTCTCACTCCGATAGCAGCCAGCTTGTTCATGGCTTCCACCGGCATAGCCTTGACCGCGAACGTCCACACGGTAACTGGTACGACAGGTCAGCCGAGCCAAACCATCGGCACGCCTCAGACAGGGGATGCCACGCCGGGCCATGCCGCCTCCGCTCCGGGTTCTGCCTTCAACCCGGACGGCAATGCCGGAACGCATTACGCGGGCACCCAGCCGCAGAATTCGAAGAACTCGAAGAGCGTATCGCAATATGACGTGGCCGGGTTCCAGCAGTCCCACAATCATTAGACGCCGGGCATTGGCCGAAGCGGCCGGTAGTGTGGGCGGCATAGTGGGCACGCCGCAGCGCCGGTGTGAAGCCGAGGAAGGCTCGATCACACCGGCAACCGCCTTAGGAAGAACGAATATCTTCAGCCGTTCGGATAGTGGCCGCCATGGGAGCCGTCCCCCATATAGGTTCCCTGGCAGTACCGTCAGGCGACGCTGGCGAACGGGACCGGTAAACTGACGGTCTGCCCGCCAAGCCCGGCATTGGCTAGGTCGGCAAGGTGCTCGGCCTCGCCGCGCATCAGCCCGATCAGCGGCCGGCCGTCCATCTCCGCCGGGATGTCGAGAACCAGATCATACACAAGCCAGTCGTCGCACGGATCCTGCATCGCTGCGAACCTCATTGACGCTCCTTGTTTGAGCGTGGTTAGAGCGGGCCCAGTGCGCACAGAATCGCCGAGCCGCCCTAAGTCTTTGTTTTTGCCCATTTGTTCGCCCCGGCACTGCAGCGCGCTTCCACGACACGCAGAGAAGTCGAAATAGAGTCGGATTGTTCCGGCGGGGGCCAGTAAAATATCGATAAAAGGCTGGAATATCGAGAAAGGACCGCCGGCCGCCGAGCCGAGACCAGTTCATTCGCCTGGGTGGCGAGCTCTTCCGCCTGCGTGCGCGTCAGGCCGATCAGCACCGTGTCCGGTATCTGCGCCGGGCAACCGGAGCGCAGATCGTAGACCATCCATTGCCCGCACGGGTCCTGTAAGGCTGTGAACCTCATGGCGTTTTTAGCTATGCCCCAACGTAACGACCTACGGGACTGGTGCCCGCGAGACTGCCCGGCCGGATTAGTTCCAGCACTTTTACTGAACATATAGTTGCTGGTCGCCCGACAACAGGGGCTCTACAGTCCCTTCGGCATGCGACCCAAGTCGGATGGGCGGCTGATATTTTCGGATGGCGAACGCTACCTGCCCGGGAAAAATATCGTGAGATCCCTGTGCTTGATCCCGTTTGCAGGAAGTCCGTGACGGGAGGCGCTGGCGGCCCTCGCCGACGCTCAGGCGCAATTCCGGGTTCCGGGGGGCCTCGCCTGCGAGCCCTAAACGCGAAAAAGCCGCGGCGGTCCGCGGCTTTTCGTTTGCTTGATCCTCGATGAGGAAACTGGAGCGGGTGAGGCGATTCGAACGCCCGACCCCAACCTTGGCAAGGTTGTGCTCTACCCCTGAGCTACACCCGCTCGCGCGGCCTTGGGCCGCAAGCCGCGCCTATATGGCCGAAGAGCGCGGCGATTGCAACAGGGAAATGACGGTCTTTTTTGGAGGCGTTCCTCACCTGACCAACTCCATTGCGCAAGCGTGGGATGGCGCGGCCCGAAACGGCGCCGATCGTAATTTCCGCGCGAAAATCCACCAGCCTCATCCGGAACTGCGCTGCGTTTCTCCGCAGCTCCCCGCGGAAAACGCTTCCTGCTTTTCCCTTAGAGGCCCACACGGCCTTGCCCCCGCGGCATTGTTGGCCGTAAACGGCATGACCCTGCCGGACGATGCGAGGACCGATGCCCAAGACCGAAGCCGAGCTCAATGCGTTCCTTGCCGATCTCGGCATTTCCGTCACGACGGTGCGGCATCCGCCACTGTTCACGGTCGCCGATTCGCAGGCGCTACGGGGCGAGATCCCCGGCGGCCACACCAAGAACCTGTTCCTCAAGGACAAAAAGGACAATTATTTCCTCGTCACCGTCGGCGAGGAGGCAGTGGTCGACCTGAAGCAGATCCACCACCTCATCGGCGCCGCCAGCCGGGTGTCCTTCGGCAAGCCCGAGATGCTTATGGAGCTGCTCGGCGTCATCCCCGGGGCGGTCACCGTCTTCGGCCTGATCAACGACAGGGAAGGGAAGGTCAAGGTGGTGCTCGACCAGGCGTTGATGAGCCACGACGTCATCAACGGTCATCCGCTGACCAACGAGGCGACGACCTCGATCGCCGCCGCCGATCTGATCAGATTCGTCGAGGCAACCGGCCACGATCCTGTTATCCTGAAAGTCTCATGACCTTGAAAAGCAGGGGCCGATCGCCACATGGAGGGCGGTTTGCGAAATTCGACAATGACGCGCCGGGCCCCAACGCTCAGGGCGCGACCGAGAGGGCGACACGATGAGTGACAACAATCCTTACAGCGGCGCGTTTGGCGGTAATGGGGGCCAGTATGCCCAGACGGTGCAATATGGCGGCGGCGACCGCGCCAAGGTTTCGCTGGGCGAGGCGCCGGCGGCCGCCGACCTGATCAAGGACACCACCACCGCCACCTTCGCCGCCGACGTCATCCAGGAATCGCGCCGCCAGCCGGTACTGGTCGACTTTTGGGCACCATGGTGCGGGCCTTGCAAGCAGCTGACTCCGCAGCTCGAAAAGGCGGTGCAGGCGGCCGGCGGCAAGGTCAAGCTGGTCAAGATGAACATCGACGATCATCCCTCGATCGCCGGCCAGCTCGGCATCCAGTCCATCCCCGCGGTCATCGCCTTCAAGGACGGCCAGCCCGTCGACGGCTTCATGGGTGCTGTTCCCGAAAGCCAGATCGCCCAGTTCATCCAGAAGGTGGGCGGGAAGGGCGGCGGCGCGCCCCAGATCGCGGACGCGCTTGCCGCGGCGGCCGAGGCGCGCACGGCGGGCGACGTCCAGACCGCGGCCGACATCTATGATGCCATTCTGGAGCAGGCGCCCGAGACGCTCGAGGCGATCGCGGGCCTGGGCGAGATCCTATTCGATGCCGGCGACGCGGAAGGCGCCGAGGGCGTTCTGGCCCGGGCGCCGGAAGACAAGAAGGATGCGCCCGCACTCGCCGCGCTGCGCGCCAAGATGACGCTGGCGGCCGAAGCGGCCGCGCTCGGCAATCCGGCGGAGTTCGAGCGGCGGCTCGCCGCCAATCCGGCCGACCATCAGGCGCGCTTCGACCTGGCAATGATCCAGAACGCGCGCGGCGAGCGCAATGCGGCAGCCGACAATCTGCTGGCGATCATCAAGGCCGACCGGACCTGGAACGACGACGGCGCCAGGGCGCAGCTCTTGAAGCTGTTCGAGGCCTGGGGGATGACCGACGAGGCGACGCTGGCGGCTCGCCGTAAGCTTTCGTCGCTACTGTTCTCGTAGAGATGCCCGGCGTTTCACAGGATCGTCGAAACGCTCTACGGTGGGTTTGCGCAGTTACGGACGGCTACTGGCGTGCCCGATCCGGGATTGCCATGAATTTTTTGCCGGCTGTCGCTGCCGGAAGGCTTGAGTAGCGGAGCGCCAGCGCCAGATAAGGGCGGGCTCATGGTTCGCCGCCAGCCGGATAAGGATTTGCCGGTGCGAGAGGAGATTGCAGGGTGATGCGCTTGCCGGCGTGGCTTTTGGAGGATTGCGGTGCGCGTCGGTAACGCCCTCTATCGGCTCGCCAAGGATCTGCCGTCGGCGATACCGATCTTTCCGCTTGCCGGGGCGCTGCTTCTGCCCGGTGGTCGCATGCCGCTCAACATCTTCGAGCCGCGCTATCTGCAGATGATCGACCAGGCGATGGCCGGCTCACGGCTGATCGGCATGATCCAACCCAGCCTCGACGGCGCATTGCGCGATGACGGCGAGCCGGAACTGTGCAGCGTCGGTTGCGCCGGGCGCATCATCTCGCTCGCCGAGACGGGCGACGGCCGTTACCTGATCTCGCTGCAGGGCGTGTGCCGGTTCCGCGTCGTGCAGGAACTCGCGGCGAAGGCGCCGTTCCGGCAGTGCAAGATCGCGCCTTTTCTCGCCGATCTCGAGGAAGACCCGGCCGCCGCCGAAGTCGACCGGCCGGCGCTGCTCAAGGCGTTTCGCGCCTATCTGCAGGCCAACGACCTCGAGGCCGACTGGGAAAGCGTCAGCCGCGCCGAGAACGGCATGCTGGTCAACGCGCTGTCGATGATGGCGCCCTACGGACCGGCCGAGAAGCAGGCGCTGCTGGAAGCGCCGGACCTGAAGACGCGCGCCGAAACGCTGATCGCCATCACCGAGATGACGCTGGCGCGCGAGGGCGACGAGTTTGGCTCCAGCATCCAGTAAGTGCATTGATATTCAGGTGAGCCCGGCCTGCCAATTGCGGCTTGCCGCGCTTTCGCTGCTCACGGACTTCAGGTACGCTCCGCCGGTTGTCGGAGGCCGCCATTTTGGAGCGGGCCCGACCTGAGTCTCAAGCCATTCAAGGGTGAGGGGATAGACAGTGGAAAGGTGCGATGCCTGCTTACGGACGTGACGGGCGGAAGGCCGAGGTCGATCCGAAGCTGCTGGAGCTGCTGGCCTGCCCGCTGACCAAGGGGCCGCTGACTTGGAATCCCGAGCGCGGCGAGCTGGTCTCGCGCCTGGCGAAGCTCGCCTATCCGGTGCGCGACGGCATCCCGATCATGCTGCCTTCGGAGGCGCGCACGATTTCCGCCGAGGACATGCTGGCCCCGCCGCCACCGCGGCTTAGCGGGCAGTCGTAAAGCGAGCGGCGCTGTCATGCCGCCATCGGGGGCGGCCGTCGGGGTTGGCGGAACGTTGCTTATGCCGTCATTCCAGGGCTTCGCTCCTTGCTCCGCCGGTCGATGATGAAGGCGCTTTCTTGCCCCTGAAACGTTCCCTGTGGTGCTGGACACGACGCTACTGAAAATTGCGCCCCTTGGGCATGACCTGTTGCGCGGCGCCCGATAGAGCTTCGATGTCCTGGCGGGCCGGTAGGCCGCGGCTTGTAGTGGAGTTCGGCCGTTCGGCTGGATTATGCTCGATGACCGGGCGGTTGGCGGACTCCAGCAGCACGCCGAGCCATGGAGTCAAATCCTCGATCCGGTCGGCGACGATATGGATGACGTCCGATTCGTGCTGCAGCTTGCCGGTGACGCGGATGAAGCGGGCGCCCATGACCACCGAGCGGAAGCGGTCGAAGACGCGGGGCCAGATGATGACGTTGGCGATCGATTTTTCATCCTCCAGCGTGAGGAAGATCGCGTTGCCCTTGCCGGGACGTTGACGCACCAGGACCAGCCCGGCGACGGAGACACGGCGGCCGTCGCGCACCGATGGCAAGCGCGCATTGGGGGTGACGCCGGCGCGATCCAGCCTTTCGCGCAGGAAGGCGACCGGGTGCTCCTTCAGCGACAGGCCGAGGGCGCGGTAGTCGTGAACGACATGCTCGCCGAGCGGCATTCTTGGCAGTTTCGTTTCCGGTTCCAGCTCGCGCAGGCTGAGCGAGGGCCGGTCGAAAAGCGGCAGTTTCTCCGCGGCGCTCCTGCCGTCGAGCGCCCGCACCTCCCAGAGGGCTGAGCGACGGTCGAGGCCGATCGAGCGGAAGGCGTCGGCCTGCGCCAGCTTCTCGATCTCACCGACATCGAGGCCAGAGCGCAGCCAGACATCGCGGACCGACCGATAGCCGTCGCCGCGCCGTGCGACGAGAACTTCCATGCGCTCCTCGGACAGGCCCTTGATCTGGCGGAAACCGAGCCTGACGGCATGCGCCGTCCCGATCACGCCGCGCATCGAGGCATGGCGTTCGAGGATGCGGGACGGATCGAAAGCGGATTGCTCCAGCGTGCAGTCCCAGACGGAATGGTTGACGTCGACCTCGCATATATCGACGCCATGGTCGCGCGCGTCGCGCACGAGTTGGGCCGGCTGGTAAAAGCCCATCGGCTGCGCGTTCAGGATCGCGGCGCAGAAGACATCGGGATAGAAGGTCTTGAACCAGCAGGAGGCGTAGACCAGCAGCGCGAAGGACGCGGCATGGCTTTCGGGAAAGCCGTATTCGCCGAAACCCTCGATCTGCTTGAAGCAGCGTTCGGCGAAGTCCCTGTCGTAACCATTACCGACCATGCCGTCTATCATGCGCTGGCGGTAATTGCCGATCGTGCCGGTGCGCTTGAAGGTCGCCATGGCGCGGCGCAGCTCGTCGGCCTCGCCCGGCCGGAAGCCGCCGGCGACGATGGCGATCTTCATCGCCTGTTCCTGGAACAGCGGCACGCCCAGCGTCCTGCCGAGAATCTTCTTGAGCTCCAGGCTGGGATAATTGACTTCCTCCTTGCCCTGCCGACGGCGCAGGTAGGGGTGCACCATGTCGCCCTGGATCGGGCCCGGGCGCACGATCGCAACCTCGATGACGAGATCGTAGAAATCTGCCGGCTTGAGACGCGGCAGCATCGACATCTGCGCGCGCGACTCGATCTGGAAGACGCCGAGCGTGTCGGCCCTCTGGATCATGGCGTAAACGTCCTTGTCCTCCTCGGGAAGGGTCGCGAGCACGTAAGGTCGTCCGAACGGATCCCGCGCCCGGGGATAATGATCGGTGAGCAAGGTGAAGGCACGCTTCAGGCAGGTCAGCATGCCGAGCGCCAGAACGTCGACCTTGAGGATCTTGACCGCGTCGAGATCGTCCTTGTCCCACTCGACCATCTTGCGTTCCTCCATCGCCGTCTTGACGATGGGCACGACCTCGTCGAGCCGGTCGCGGGTGATGACGAAGCCGCCGACATGCTGGGAAAGGTGGCGGGGAAAGCCCATGATCTCGTTGGCGCGCTCCAGCACCTGGCGCGACAGCGGGTCGGTGCGGTCGAGGCCGCCGGAATTGGCTTCCCTTTCGCCGAGCTCGGAGGTCGACCAGCCCCATATGGTGCTGGACAGCGCGCTGCGGACATCTTCCGACAGGCCCATGGCCTTGGCCACCTCGCGCAAGGCCGAGCGGCCGCGATAGCTGATGACGGCGGCGGCCAAGGCGGTGCGCTTGGCGCTGTATTTCTCGTAGATGTAGGCGATGACCTCGTCGCGCCTTTCATGCTCGAAATCGACGTCGATGTCGGGCGGCTCGTTGCGCTCCTCCGAGATGAAGCGCTCGAACAGCGTGTCGATGCGCTCGGGGCCGACTTCGGTGATGCCGATGCAGAAGCAGATGATCGAATTGGCGGCCGAGCCACGGCCCTGACAGAGGATGCCCTTGTCGCGGGCGAATTTGACGATGTCATGGACGGTCAGGAAATAGCGGGCGTAGTTCAGGCGTTCGATCAGCGCGAGCTCGCTGCCGATGCGCTTCAGCACATAATCGGGAACGCCGGCCGGATAGCGTCTTGCCGCGCCTTCGCGGGCAAGGCGTTCGAGCTCGGCCTGCGGTCCAAGCCCGGATTCGGTCGGCTCGTCCGGATAATTGTATTCGAGGTCGCTGAGCGAGAAGGTGAGCTCGCCGGCGAAACGCAGCGTCTCGGCAAGCGCCTGCGGATGGCGGCGGAAAAGCCGCGCCATCTCCAGCGGCGGCTTCAGGTGGCGCTCGGCATTGGCGGCCAGCTCCAGCCCGACATCGGAAACCGGCGTGTTGAGGCGGATCGCGGTGAGCACGTCCTGCAGCGGGCGGCGCTCGGCGGCATGGTAGAGCACGTCGTTGGTCGCCATCAGCGGGACGCCGGCGTGCTCGGCCATCGCCGCCGCCTGCTCGACGCGGAAGCGGTCATTGCCGGCATAGTCCGGCGCCACGGCCAGCCTGAGCGTCGGGCCGAAGCGATCCCTGAGCCGGCTAATTAATGTCAGATTATCTTCCGCGCCCGCCGATAGATCGGGCAGCATCGCCAGTGACATTCGATCGCCCCATTCGAGCAGGTCGTCGAGCTTGAGCAATGTCGCGCCCTTCTCGTTCTCGTCGCGCAGATTCGCCTGGGTCAGCATGCGGCAGAGATGGCCCCAGCCCTGGCGGTCGCGGGGATAGGCGAGGATGTCCGGCGTGCCGTCGCCGAACACCAGGCGGCAACCCGGGTGATAGGCCATCTTCTCCACCTTGGCCTGCTGCCAGGCGCGCACGACGCCGGCGACGGTGTTCCTGTCGGCAAGTCCGATCGAGGCAAAGCCGTGGAATTTCGCCGTGACCACCAGCTCCTCGGGCCTGGAGGCGCCGCGCAGGAAGGAGAAGTTCGAGCTGATGCCGAACTCGGCATAGGGGATGACGGTCAGCGCGTTCACGCGAACACCCCATGCATGAACCAGCGCGGCGGCGCGGCCTGCGCGGCGCTGCTGTAGAGACCCTGGCGGTAGAGCCAGTAGCGGCGTCCCTCGCTGTCCTCGATGCGGTAATAGTCGCGGGTCGGCGCCTCTTCCTCGCCGGGCAGTTGCCGCCACCATTCGGCGGCGATGCGCTCCGGCCCTTCGGCGCGGGCGACGCGGTAAAGCGCGCGGCGCCAGCGGAAATTCATCGGCGGCCCTTCCGGGATCTCGGTCGCCGGCACCTCGATCGGCTCGGGCGAGCGGAACAGGCGCACCGGCCGCTCCGGCGGGTAGATGGTCACCGGTGGCGCTGTTCGGGGTGGCGCCGCCCGGCCGGCCGACGGCGCGCGTCTTTGCGGCGCTTCGGCGAAAGGCACGCTCTTGACGGCGCGCTCCGGCAGATGGCTCTCGACGATAACGGGCTTCAGCACGGCCGCCTCGCCGAGGCGGGCGCGGACACGGTCGGCAAAGAGAGCTATGTCGGCATCATCGTCGTCCGCCTCGCCGGTCAGGTCGCCCTGAACCATGTCGAAGGCGGCAACCGACAGCACCGACAGCCGCACCAGATCGAAGCCGAAGCCGGCGTCGATGCTCTGCTCCAGCGCGGTGAGCCGCTCATGGAACAGCCTTTGGATCAGCCGGGGCTCGCGCATCGGGCGCGAAGTGCCGACGGCGATGCGGCTGACGGCGCCGTCGACGCGGAAGAGAAGCAGCGCCAGCGTCCTTGCGCCCTCGCCGCGCCGTTCGAGGTCGGCCTTCAGGGCGACGGCAAGCCGGCTCACCAGCCGCTCGATGTCGTCGGTGAGCATGACCGGTTCGGCAAGGTGGCGCTCGACCGAGAGCGGCGCGACGGGGAGGCGCGGCGACACGGCCTCGTCGAGGCGGCCGAGCGCCTGGTCGAGGCGTAAAAGCAGGGTGGCGCCGAAGCGGCGGGCGAGCGGCGCGCGCGGCGCGGCCATCACCGCGCCGGCGGTGCGCAGGCCGACGCTCTCCAGGCCGGCGCGGGTCTCCGGCGCGATGCGCAGTGCCGATAGCGGCAGCGGCGAAAGCAACGCCTCCTCCTCGCCGCCGGCCACGATACGGTCGCCATGGAAGCGCGCCGCCGCCCAGGCGGCGCCCGGCGTGGAGGCGAGGCCGGCACGGACGTCAAAACCCTGCTGGAGGAAGCGGGTGAGGATTTCCTCCTGCATGGCGCGCTCGCCGCCGAACAGATGCGTGCAGCCGGTGACGTCGAGGAACAGCCCATCCTCGGCGTCGATCGCCACCAGCGGCGTGTAGCGGTCGCACCAGTCGGCAAGGCCTTCGAGCAGGCGACGGTCGGCCTCCGGGTCGGCCTCGACCACATCGATCGAGGGATGCATGGCGCGGGCATCGGCAATGCCCATGCCGCGCTTCAGCTTCAGCGCCTCAGCCCGCTCGTCGAGGGCCGCGATGCGTTGGGTGTTGTTGTCGCGATGGCTGATCACCAGTGGCAAATGATGCGACGGCCGGGAACGCCAGGACCGCCCCAGGCGCTGGCGCAGGATCCGCTCCGCGCTGAGATGCGGGAACCACAGCGACAGAATTCTCTGTTCTTTCTGCAAAAGCGTGCTCATTTGGGTTCCACTCCAGTGTGAATTGTCCGGGCAGGGCCGTGCGGCTCTTGCCGATATCGATCTTGAAGGCAGGGCGGCCGATCGAGCCCGCGAGCGGTCCGGCGACCGTTTCGCGGTTTGACGCGAGCGCCCCCGAAACGATCAGGCGCACGGGCGCGGCGGTTGGATCGGCCTCGCCGGCCTGGCGCAGCAAAAGCACTGGCCTGCCGGCATTCTGGGCTCGGGCGTGCAGCCGGCGCGTGGCGGTGAGGTCGAGCCGCGGGGGGCTGCCGCGGATCTCGAGGATGACGGCGGCGAAGGCCGTCATGCGGGCGGCCTCCTCGGCGATCCACAGCGCATCGAGCAGTTTCGGGGCCTCGGAAAACAGCAATTGCTCCGGCTTCATGCCGAACAGCGCGTGCAGGCCCCTGGCATAGGGAAGGCCGGCCTCGTGAAAGATTTCCGTTGTGCCGACCCAGAGGATCGGCAGGCCCTGCTTCTCCTTGAGGATCAGGCTTACGAGCGAAAGCGCGAAGCCGGCGACCGCGCCGGCATCGCGGGTCTCCAGGCCATGGATTTCGCTCAGCGCCGCCTTGGGCAGGCCCCCGCCAAGAGCTGCATCAAGCCGATCGATACCGGTGCGCAGGAAGGCGTCCGGCGAGGCCACGGCGAGGCCACGCCGGATGATGGTGATGTCCGAGCCGGATGCATCGACAGGCGTCCCGCCCGCCGGCGCCTGCAGGCGCTCGGGCAGCGTTCCCTCGATCTTCGCGATCTGGCGGCGCAGGGCAAAAACAGTTTCCCGCGCCACGGCGCTCATCGCCATGACGTTCACTTCCGGCAGCAGTTGTTCCTGTTATGTTCTTATAGATTCCAGAGGCGTCCGGAAGAGTCAAGCAGACTCATAAGGAATTTATTCCTTCGCCCTTTACCCTGAAAGCGAACGCCCCGCCGGCTCATTTGCCTCTATCGGCGCGAAAGCCTATATGCCGGGATCAAAGGACATTCCATGGCCCGCATCTACAAGACACGTATCTGGCACGACCAGCTCTCGCCGTCGATCGACGAGCTCGAGCTTCTGGCGCTGGAGGCCTATGCCCATCTGCCGGAAGAATTCCGCCAGCTCACCGGCGAGATCATCATCCAGATCACCGAATTCCCGACCGACGAGATCATGGACGACCTGTCGCTGGAAACGCCGTTCGACCTGCTCGGCCTGTTCGAGGGACGCGGCATCGCCGAGCGCTGGAACCCGCAGACCGGCGAGGGACCGAATCGCATAACGCTCTACCGTCGCGCCATCCTCGATTATTGGTCAGAGAACGAGGAGACGCTGGGCGACATCGTCACCCATGTGCTCATCCACGAGATCGGCCACCATTTCGGTCTGTCGGATGACGACATGGAGCGGATCGAGGAGGCGGCCGAGCAGGCCGCTGCTAGCTGAGAGCGTCACGTTAGCTCGGCGGCAGAAGCCTCGTTACCTCGCGCCCCCCTTAGCCCTGCCGGGCATCTCCCCCTCCTGGGGGAGATTGGCTAGCTACCAATCGCTCAGCTTGGTGTCGGCTGTGTATTCCTGGCCTTCGACATCCTTCACCACGGCCTGGCCGCAGCGCATCGACTTGGTTTTCTTGTCATAGGCATAGGTCGGCGAGCCGAACAGGTGCCAGCCCTTGTTCAGGGCCGCCGTCACCTTGTGGCAGAAGGTTGAATCGTCCGGGCCGGACAGAAAGCGGTAGAGTTTCATCTTTCGAGCCTATCTTTGCATACCGGCGCATCATGCGCCGATGATCGCGGCCTTCGCCAGCAGTTTTTCGGCTTCCGCCAGATGCAGGCGCTCGACCATCCGGCCATCGATCGCGATGACGCCCCGGCCGGCATTTTCGGGGCGCGCGAACGCATCCCTGATGTCACGAGCCGTGGCCAGCGCTTCGGGCGATGGCGAGAAGGCGCGGTTCGCCGGCTCTATCTGGGCAGGATGAATCAGCGATTTGCCGTCGAAGCCCATGGCCGCTCCTTGGGCGCATTCGCCGGCAAAGGCGTCGAGGTCGCGAAAATCATTGGCGACGCCGTCGATGACGTCGAGGCCGCCGGCGCGCGCCGCGAGCACCAGCTGCATCAGCCAGGGCATCAGATAGCGCCGGTCGGGCGTCGCCAGTATGCCGGTCGCCTTGACCAGGTCGTTCGTTCCGGCGACGAAACAAGCAAGGCGCGAGGCCGGGTCCCGGCCGAGCTCGGCGATGGCGCCGATGTTGAGCAGCGCCTTGGGCGTCTCGACCATCGCCCATAATTTCACGCTGTCCGGCGCGGAATTGTCGTCGAGCAGGTCGCCGGCCTCGAGAATGTCGCGCGGTGTGCCGATCTTGGGCAGGAGAATGCCGTCGGACTCGGCCTTGGCGACAGCCAGAAGATCGTCGGCGCCCCATTCGCTGGCCAAAGGATTGATGCGCACCACAATCTCGCAGCGCCGTCCGGGACCGGCAAGAATGCCGGCGACCTTGTCACGCGCGGCAGCCTTCTCGGCGGGCAGCACGGCGTCCTCGAGGTCGATGATGACGGCGTCGCAGGCTAGGGAGCCGATCTTGGCAAGCGCCTTGTCGTTCGAGGCGGGAATGTAGAGCACCGAGCGGCGCGGGCGATAGCTGTCGACGGTCATGGCCGATCTATGCCGGGTGATGGCGGGTGAGGCAAGGCGCGGAGCGATCTTCTCCTCAACGGCCGCAGAAGGGATAGGTCGCAGCTTCACGCGTGGCGGACTGACCTGCACCAAATCTGCAAATCCTTGCGGAAAACCTCCTCCAATCCGCCGCGCGCTTTCCGCACGGGCCGGCGAGACAGGCGGCATGCGAACACCTCACACAATCCGCCGGTCACTGCAACGCAGGCTCATCCATGAGGGCTGGTGGCTCGTCGAGCCGCAAGCGCCGCCCCGCAAAGCGGGCGTCCTCCCTTTCGCCCCAAGGTCGCGCCATATGGAAAAGCACTTCGCACTTTTCACGGAATTGCTCTAATCCTGCCGTTACCCAACCTTACGCACCTGGCCCGCCGATCGATGCCGCATAATATCCTCGTCGCCGACGACGACCCGCATATCCGCGAGATAATCTGCTTCGCGCTGGAAAAGGCCGGCATGAAGACGGCGGCCGTCGCCGACGGCGCGGCGGCGCTGCAGGCGGTCGAGCGGCGCCCACCCGACCTCATCGTGCTCGACATCGGCATGCCGGAGATGGACGGGCTGGAGGTCTGCCGCAGGCTCCGGCAGAAATCCGACGTGCCGGTGCTGTTCCTGTCGGCGCGCGACGAAGAGATCGACCGCATCCTCGGGCTCGAAATGGGCGGCGACGATTATGTGACCAAGCCGTTCAGCCCGCGCGAGCTGGTCGCCCGCGTCAATGTCATCCTGCGGCGCGCGCGGCCGGCGCCAGTCGAGGGAGAAACAGACGACCGGGAGTTCGCGCATGGCAAGCTCATGCTCGTCCCGGCAAGCCACGCGGCGAGTTTCGACGGCAAGCCGTTCACCTTGACGGCGATCGAATTCGCCATCCTGAAAGGCTTTCTCGCCCGGCCGCAGCACGTGCTTGGCCGCGACGCGGTGATGGCCAATGCCTATGCCTCGAACATCCATGTCTCGGAACGCACGGTCGACAGCCACATCCGCAACGTGCGAGCCAAGCTGGCGGCGGTCGGCTGCGCGGATGCGATCGCGACGGTGCACGGCGTCGGTTTCCGGCTCGGCCGATGCGGTGGTTGAGCAAGGAAAGGTGGCGGCCGCGGCTCGCCACCGTCGTCATCGCCATCCTGATCGTAGTCATGGCCCTGCCGCTGGTCGGGCTGTTCTTCTTCCGGCTCTATGAGAACCAGCTGATCCGCCAGACCGAGGGCGAGCTCATCGCGCAAGGCGCGGTCGTCGCCGCCGTCTATGCGGAGCAGGTGCGTGCCGCCGGCATTCCCCCGGACAAGATGGGTTCGCCGATATCGGCCGATCCGGCGCGGGACAACAACTATCCCTATGAACCGATAGAGCCACGCCTCGATCTCGCCTCGGATGACGTGATGCCGATGCGCCCCGTTGCGGTGCCGGCCGCCCCCGACCCGGCCTTCGCGGCCATCGGGGCAAAGCTCGCCGGCATTCTCGATGAAACGCAGAAGACGACGCTTGCCGGCTTCCGCCTGCTCGACCCGCGCGGCGTGGTCATTGCCGGCGGCGGCGAGATCGGCCAGTCGCTGAGCGGGGTCGAGGAGGTGCGGACCGCGCTTTCCGGCGCGTACGCCAGCGAGCTGAGACTGCGCATCCCCGACCAGCCTCCGCCGCCATTATACTCGGTGAGCCGGGGCACCAGGGTGCGCGTCTTCGTCGCCCTGCCAGTCGAACTCGACGGCCGGGTCGCCGGCGTCGTCTATCTCTCGCGAACGCCGAACAACATCGTCAAGCATCTCTATGGCGAGCGCGGCAAGGTGACGTTGGCGGCGATCGCCATACTGAGCGGCACGCTTTTGATCGCGCTGGTGTTCATCCGCACCGTCAGCCGGCCGATCTATGCGCTGATCGAGAGGACGAAACGCATCGCCGCGGGCGACCGCGAGGCGATCCGTCCGCTCGCCCATCACGGCACGCGCGAGATGGCGGCGCTGTCGGCGGCCTTCCTCGACATGGCGCAGAAGCTGCAGGCGCGCTCCGACGGCATCCAGACCTTCGCCACCCATGTCTCGCATGAGCTGAAATCGCCGCTGACGGCGATCCAGGGCGCGGCCGAGCTGCTTCGCGATTCCGGCGGCGCGATGGACGAGGCCGAACGGCGACGTTTCTCCAACAACATCGTCACCGACGCCGGGCGGCTCAATCTCCTGGTGCGGCGGCTGCTCGACCTGGCGCGGGCCGAGAACCTGGAACCGAGCGGCGAAAGCACGACGCTCCATGCCGCATTGGCATCTTTGCCGATCGACACCAGGCTGGAAGCGCGGCTTGAAGGCGGCGGGTATATCGGGCTCGGCATCTCGGCGGAGAATCTCGGCATCGTGCTCGCCAACCTAATCGACAATTCCGCCCGGCACGGCGCCAGGCTGGTTTCGATCGGCGCGGCAAGGGCGGGCGACAGGGTCACGATCCATGTCGGCGACGATGGCGACGGAATCTCGGCCGCCAACCGCGCCAGGATCTTCGAGCCGTTCTTCACCACGCGGCGCGAAACCGGCGGCACCGGCATGGGGCTCGGCATCGTGCTGGCCCTCCTGAAAGCGCATGATGGCACGATCAGGCTGGTTGACTCCGGGCGCGGCACGCGCTTCGAGATCGATCTGCCGGGATTTTGAGAACCGGCGAACTGGAGACAAAAGTGCGCTACGACATCGTCATCATCGGCGGAGCCATCGTCGGGTCCTCGGTCGCCTATTATCTGCGGGAGGAAGGTTTTACCGGCTCGATCGCGCTGATCGAGCGCGATCCGCAATTCTCCCATGCGGCGACGACCCTGTCGCTCGCCTCGATCCGCCAGCAATTCTCCATCCCCGAAAACATTCGCCTGTCGCAGTTCACCCTGAAACTGTTCCGGCGGCTCAAGGAAACCTTCGGCGCCGACGCCGATATCGGTTTCCGCGAGGGCGGCTACCTGATCCTCGCCGGCGAGGCGGGCCTGCCGATCCTCAAGGCCAACCATGAGACGCAAGTGGCCGAGGGCGCCGACATCGTGCTGGAGGACGCCGGACAGCTGGCGAGCCGCTTCCCCTGGCTGTCGGTCGACGACATCGCCGCCGGCGCCTATGGCCGTAGCGGCGAGGGCTGGTTCGACGCGCATGCGCTGCTGACCCTGTTCCGCAAGGCGCTGCGCGACAAGAAGATCGATTTCATCACGGCTTCCGCCACTGGCATTTCGCGCGACGGCAATCGCGTCACCGGTGTGTCGCTCGACAATGGCGAGACGCTGGAGGCGGGCATCGTCGTCAACGCCGCCGGCCCGAACGCCGGCAAGGTCGCGGCTTTTGCCGGGCTGGCGCTGCCGGTCGAGCCGCGCAAGCGCAACGTCTTCGTCTTCGAGGCGCGTGAGAAATATGCCGACATGCCGCTTTTGGTCGATCCGTCAGGCATCTATGTGCGGCCCGAAGGCTCGGTCTATCTCACCGGCGGCGCCGAGCCGGAGGAAGGCGATGTCGCGCCAGATCCGAAGGATTTCGAGGTCAACTGGTCGCTGTTCGAGGATGTGGTCTGGCCGATCTTGGCCACCCGCATCCCGGCCTTCGAGGCGATCAAGGCGACACGCGGCTGGGTCGGGCATTACGACTACAACACGCTTGACCAGAACGCGGTGATCGGGCCGCATCCCGAAGTCGGAAACTTCCTCTTCGCCAACGGTTTTTCCGGCCACGGCCTGCAGCAGGCGCCGGCGGTGGGCAAATCGATCGCGGAGCTCATCATGCATGGCGGATACCGGACGGTGGACTGCAGGGCATTCGGCTATGAAAGAGTGGCTGAGGGAAGGGCGTTCCGCGAGCTGAACGTCATCTGACGAACGGTCGCGTCGAGCGAAAGCGCGTTGCCGAGCGCATGGCCGCGCGCCGTGTTGTCGAAGATGCACCAGACCTCGGCGGCCGATGCGCCGGCTTCGGCAAGCCGCTCGCCAATATCCAGCAACCGCCCAGCTTCGTATTCTGAATAGTAGACGTGCGGCGCGCCATGGAAGCGGAAATAGGCGAGTTCGGGCCAGCCGTCAGGCATGGCGGCAGCAGGCGTGGGAGCGGGATCGGCCGCAACACGCCCTACGTGAAGGCGACTGAGCAAGATCCCGGCTTCGGGTGCGAACCAACTGGGGTGACGCGGTTCGCAAACCAGGCGCCTGTCGGTCTTTGCGCGCAGCACGGCGAAGAACTTTTCGGCGGTCTGGAGATCGAATTGCAGGCTGGGCGGCAGCTGCGTCAGAAGCACGGAAAGCTTGGCCCCGAGCCCTTTGACCTGACCCAAGAACGCGTCCAGAAGATCATTGCAATCTTCCAGGCGACGCTCATGCGTCACGGTCTTGGGGATCTTTGCGGAAAAGCGAAAATGGTCCGGAACCGAGCGCGCCCAGCGCTCATAAGTTGCCCGCCGATGCGGTTTGTAGAAGGAGGAATTGATCTCGGCGATCGAAAGTCGCGCCGCATAGCGTTCGAGCTGCGAACCGGCCGCCGGGAAAGAAGCTCTATGCGCTGCCGCTATACTCCATCCGGCGGTTCCCACGGCGCAGCGTCTGTTCTCCATTCCCACAATCTGGACAGGCGCGATCGCGGGTCAAGGGAGAGCTTCGGCCAGTCGCCCGCGGGCCGAGCCAGGCTCGCAGCCACCCGGGCGCCCACGCCCAGCCTTCGGCATGTCCCGAGGCGGCGTCCGGGAAACCCCGCGAACGGTCGTGGGGGCCGCGTGCTATCGCTGATCTGCCGGGCAGTTAAGCCACAAGCGTCGGCGTTCCGCCTCCCCAACGGCAATTCGATACGGAAATCCGGCCGGCTGCAGATATCCAGCCCGGTCGGCGAAAGACATTGATTCCTGCCGGCCGCGCCATGCTAGTCTCGGCCTCGTCGGGCGCTCGGGGAAAACATTGTTTAAAAAGGCTGTCGAGAATTTTCGGCGCACAAGGGGAGTCCAACTGGTGTTGGGCCTCCGCCACGAGATTCTGCGGCGTCAGTTTTTGGGAAGCGCCGCGTCCAAGGGCCATTCATTCGCCAGGGAACTAAGCGGAAAGCCGGATCGGAATTACTGCTTCACCATAGCGTTCAACACGCCCTGGGTCATCGACGTGCTCACCAAGGCCTGGCAGGTCTTCCCGACCGGGACAAGGCTCGTGGTGATCGACAATTCGCCGAAGCGGGAAGCGCGAGCCTCGATCGAAGCGATCTGCGCGCGGCGGGGGGTCGCGTATTTCGGACTGCCCAGGAATTTCGAAACGAACCCTTCCAGATCACATGGCGTCTCCCAGACCTGGGTCTTCCACAACATCGTCAGGCACCTCAAGCCAGACATGTTCGGCTTCATCGATCACGATTGCTTCCCGGTCGGGCCGATCGATATCGCGCAGCGCGTCGGGCGAAAGATCGGTTACGGGACGCCGCTGCACGCCAAGTCCAGCTACCTGTACAAGAAAGCCGAGGACGAGCCTCGCTGGTACTACTGGGCCGGCCTGTGCTTCTACAATTTCGCTGCCGTCGAGCATGCGAAGCTCGATTTCAGGAATCGGCTCGACATCGGCATGGACACCGGAGGCGGCAACTGGCCGGTATTGTATTCGAAGCACCCCGTCGGGGAATTCGAGATGGCCCGGTTAAGTCACGTCGCGGTGAACGTCGAGGGGAAGATCGACAATTATCAGGTGTATGACGAGGTTCTTTTTCATGTCGGGGGCGCCTCCTACAGCTCGCGCGCGGCCGATCCGGATTACCGTCGCCAACTGTCGGACCACATCTGGAAAACCTATCTCGGCGGACTCCAGGATCGCCTGATTTCCATTTGAGATCAAATCGGGCCGCGAGTGCCTATCTTTTTGTTTTTCAGCAATTCCGGACGGAAGCCTACCGCGAAGTCGCCGAGCCTAACCACTCACAATACCGCTGCAGCCATCCAAGAACACGCGTCCAGCTCTCGGCATGCCCGGCGGCCGCGTCCGGGAAGCCGGCGAAGCCGCCATGGCAGATGGTGAGCCGCGTGCCGCCGGCGATCGGCTCCAGCAGATAGGCGAGCGTGGTTTCGTGACGGCCCAGCGCCGGGTGATCCCAGTCGTGGCGCATGGTCTGAACGATTCGGCGCGGCGTCTCGATCTCGAGGAATTTCCCGCTGGCGGGCAGGCGCCTGCCGCGCGCGCTTCGCACTGTGACACTCCAGCGACCGCCGACGCGAAGGTCGGCGTTCCACCCGGTCATGCAGTGGGTTTCGGGCGACCCCCACCAGCGCTCGACCTCGCTCGTGACCAGCGCCGCGACGACCTCGTCCGGCGCGGCGGGAAGCTCGGCCGAGGCCATGACCGTGTCCGCGTTCGCCATGGCTTGCGGCAACGACAAGTGAAGCATCAAGGTACACCCTTCCAAGGATTGTCTCGTGCCCGAAACGAATATTCATCCCTTTGACGGCGGGCGCTCGAAACCCTTGCCTGTTTCGAGCAGGCTCTTGAGGCTCGCCAGCACCAGCGGCCAGCCCCTTGAGACGTTCGGGATCAGCCTGTGCGGGCCGTCGGCCTCGTGGATGACGGCGAGCTTCATCAACTCGCCGTCAGGCTCGATGGTGAAGGTGCAGCGCGTGTAGCCGTCCTTCTTCACCTCGGGCATCCATTCGTTGCGCCATTTGATGACAAGGCGTCTTGGCGGATCGATCTCCAGGATCTCGCCCGAATCGGCAATGCTGCCGTCCGGGAACATCAGCTTCCAGCTCGAGCCGACCTTCCAGTCGCTCTCCTGATAGGAGCAGAGGAAGAACTGCCGGTTGAATTCCGGATCGGTCAGCGCCTGCCAAAGTTTTTCAGGCGTGGTGCGGATATAGGTGACGTAGACGAAGCTGTTCTCGCTCACGGCTCTTCCCTTTCAAGACGTTGCTTCAGGTCGCTCAATGCACTGAGCCGACGGCGCTCGAACTTGCCGATCCAGCGCTCGGCGATCTCGTTGATCGGAACGGGGTTGAGGTAGTGCTCCTTCTCGCGGCCCCGGCGCATGGTGGTGACGAGGTTCGCCTCCTCGAGGATCGCCAAATGCTTGGTCACCGCCTGGCGCGTCATATCCATGTGCTCGCAGAGCGCGTTCAGCGTCTGCCCGTTCCTTGCATGGAGACTGTCCAGCAATTGCCGGCGGGTCGGGTCGGCCAAGGCGCGAAAGACGGCATCCATGCTCATGCCTTTAATAGGCAACCATTTGGTTGCATGTCAAGCCCGACCATGATGGGCGCCGCCGCATGGAGGGCCGTGGCCCGTCAGGAGGGCTAGCGCTGGCGACCGAACCAGAAGGCGTCGGTCATGCGCGTCATGCCGATGCGCTCGTAGAAGCCGATGGCGTCGGGCATCGAGATCAGGCTGATCGAGACCGAAGGCCCGAGCTGGCGGCGGGCCTCGTCCATCAGGCCCTTGCCGACGCCAAGCCCCTGCGCCGACCTGGATACGGCAAGGTCCGACATGTAGCAGGCCCAGGAGAAGTCGGTCACGCCGCGTGCGACGCCGACCAGTTGCCTATCCGGCCGGTCGAGCCGTGCGGTCAGCACCAGATCGGCGTTGACGAGCATGGTTTGCAGCCGGGCCTTGTCGTCGATGGGCCTTACCTTGCCGAGGCCGGATTCGACCAGCACGCGGCGGAACTCGCCGACATCCAGCGCTGGCTCGCTCGCGTAAAGGACTTTGGAAGCAGGTGCCATGCCGCCAAGGTGCCCGATCGGCCGGTGTTTTGAAAGCTGCAGGTGCCGATCTTGTGTTCGATGGTCCAATCCGAACCGCCAACACCTGCCTTTCATTTGCCAGCCGCTTTGTGTAAACCGTGCCTCCAGCAATCCCCGCAGAGAGAAGACGGGCAGGTACCCATGGACAAATTCACCAAGCTCACCGGCGTCGCCGCGCCCATGCCGATCGTCAATGTCGACACCGACATGATCATCCCGAAGGATTATCTGAAGACGATCAAGCGCACCGGGCTCGGCACCGGCCTGTTCGCCGAGATGCGCTACAATGAGGATGGTTCGGAGAACCCGGATTTCGTGCTCAACAAGCCGGCTTACCGCAAGGCGCAGATCCTCGTCGCCGGCGACAATTTCGGCTGCGGCTCGAGCCGCGAGCACGCGCCCTGGGCGCTGCTCGATTTCGGCATACGCTGCGTGATCTCGACCTCTTTCGCCGACATCTTCTACAACAACTGCTTCAAGAACGGCATCCTGCCGATCACGGTCAGTCCTGAAGACCTCGACAAGCTGATGGACGACGCCTCGCGCGGCTCCAACGCGACGCTGTCGATCGACCTGGAAGCCAAGGAAATCCGTGGCCCGGACGGCGGCGTGGTCAAGTTCGACCTCGACGACTTCAAGCGCCATTGCCTCCTGAACGGCCTCGACGATATCGGGTTGACCATGGAGAAGGCCGGCGCGATCGCTTCGTTCGAGAAGAGGAACGCCGAGCTGCGCCCCTGGGCCTGAGCGCCTAAGCTATACTGATAAGCCAGGCCATCGCTGGCCGGGTTCGTGGCGGCTGAATGGAGGGACAGTCATGACACGCTCGCTTCTGGCCGCCGGCGCCTCGGTGGTAATCCTTCTCACCACGGTCGGCGCCAGCGCCCAGACAACCGCGCCGGCCACGCAGCCGGCGACGGATCAAGGCGCGTCCGACCAGCAATCGGGCAGCGACCAGGCCGGTTCGGATGAGGACAAGCAGGCGCCGATCCCGTTCGAGGGAGGCCAGCTCACCATCACGCAGCCGGAGCAGGATGGCGAAAAAGTGCTGTCCTATGACGGCAAGCAGCTCGCCAGCAACTACGACGTCTTCTTCGACAAGATCGTCAAGATCGGCGACGTGAACGTCGCGCTCGTCGATGTCGGCGACGGCGGCAATCAATGTGGCCCGGCCAAGGTCATCGTCTGGAAGAAGGACGGCGAAATCCAGACCACCACGGTCGAGCAGGACGAATGCGGCGCGCCGCCGGCCGCCGTCTCCGACAGCGCCATCTATTTCGTGCCCTATCTGCTGCCAGGCGATTCCAAGCCGGCGCTGCAATGGTCGCCCACGGGAGGGCTGACGACCTCCGGCAACCTGACCTACACGCCGGAACCCGGCACCGACTGGAAGGATGTCGACCCGTCGAAATACGACAACATCATCGACGCCTTCCACAACGAGGCCGTCTACAAGGCCGGCCAGGCGCTGCTCGGCAACGACATGCCGGACATGGCGACCAGCCTGCTGGTTGGTGGCGGCACCGAAAAGACTGCCTCGGGCGCCTTCTACGCCACCGGCTGCGTGCCGCACGACTGCGGCGGCAACGACGGTTTCATGGCCGTCGACCCGGCCAACCACAAGGTCTACTTCGCCCGCCGCGGCGACAATGGCGAGCCCCAGGCCTGGCCACCGGTGAAGGACTGGCCGGCGGACATCAAGAAGGCCTACGACGACGCGCAGAATTCGGGGAATTAGGGGTCGGTAGGGCACGGCCATCGCGACTTCGTCATCCTCGGGGTCTGCGCGCGTCGCTTCGCTCCTTGCTCCGCCCTGGAATGACGACGGGAGGGAGGCCGCAGCCAATCTCCAAGGATTGCGCTTGCCTTCGTGACAATGTTCCGCTGGGCTTGGCCCACGACCCGCGCCGCGCCGTTTGCTAAGCACTGGCCGACAAAACCAACGCGAGGCACTCCATGCGCAAGCTCATCTCCACCGGTTCACCCTTCGAGAAGACCGCCGGCTATTCGCGTGCGGTGGTGCAGGGCGACTGGTGCTTCGTCTCCGGCACGACCGGCTACGACTATGCCACCATGACCATGCCCGATACGGTCGAGGCGCAGACGCGCAACTGCCTCGCGACAATCGCCAAGGCGCTCGCCGATGGCGGCTTCGACATGGCGGACGTGGTGCGGGCGCATTACTACATCACCGACCAGGCCTTTGTTGACGTGGTCTTCCCGATCCTCGGCGAGGCGTTCGGCGACATCCGCCCGGCGGCGACGATGATCGTGTGCCAGCTCAACAAGCCGGAGATGAAGATCGAGATCGAAGTGACGGCGCTCAAGCGGAGGGCATAGGAGCCCGCGATGACGGTCCGGCGCATCGTGGCCAACATCGCCACCAAGGATATCGCGGCGGCGAAGCGCTTCTATCGCGACGTGCTTGGCCTCGACATCCTCATGGATCAAGGCTGGATCGCCACCTACGGCTCCGGAGAAAGCATGCCCGTGCAGGTCAGCTTCATGGCGCAAGGCGGATCGGACACGCCAGTGCCGGACCTGTCGATCGAGGTCGATGATGTCGACGCGGCGCTTGCCGGGATGAGGAAGGCCGGCTTCGCCATCGAATACGGCCCGGCCGACGAGCCCTGGGGCGTGCGGCGCTTCTATGTGCGCGACCCGTTCGGCAGGCTGGTGAATATCCTGTCGCATCGGTAGTGCGCTACCGCCTGCTGCGAGATGTTGGCGCGACAGCGCAGGGAAGCATCTCGGCGCTCGTCCTCTTGCGCACAGCCCGGTTGGCGTTTAGCAAGGCCGCGGTTTCTCCAGATACTATTGGGACGGTTCTCCATGGCTTCGAAAAATCTCTTCCTGCTCGCCGGCGACGGTATCGGCCCCGAGGCCATGGCCGAGGTGAAGAAGCTGATCAAGGCCATGAATGACAAGCTCGGCAGCGGCTTTGCCACCGACGAGGGGCTGGTCGGCGGCTGCGCCTACGACGCGCATGGCGCGGCGATCTCCGACGCCGACATGGCAAAGGCGATGGCGGCGGACGCCGTGCTGTTCGGCGCCGTGGGCGGGCCGAAATGGGATGCCGTGCCTTACGAGGTGCGCCCCGAGGCCGGCCTGCTGCGGCTGCGCAAGGACATGGAGCTGTTCGCCAACCTGAGGCCCGCGATCTGCTACCCGGCGCTCGCAGCCTCCTCCTCGCTCAAGCAGGAGGTGGTCGAGGGGCTCGATATTCTCATCGTGCGCGAGCTCACCGGCGGCGTCTATTTCGGCGAGCCGAAGCAGATCATCGACCTCGGCAACGGCCAGAAGCGCGGCATCGACACGCAGGTCTACGACACCTTCGAGATCGAGCGCATCTCGGGCGTCGCCTTCGAGCTGGCGCGCACGCGGCGCAACCACGTCACCTCGATGGAAAAGCGCAACGTCATGAAGTCGGGCGTGCTGTGGAACGAGGTCGTCACCCAGACGCACAAGGCCAGATACAGCGACGTCAAGCTCGACCACATGCTGGCGGACGCCGGGGGCATGCAGCTGGTGCGCTGGCCGAAGCAGTTCGACGTCATCGTCACCGACAATCTGTTCGGCGACATGCTCTCCGACATCGCCGCCATGCTGACCGGCTCGATCGGCATGCTGCCCTCGGCCTCGCTCGGCGCGCCGGATTCCAAGACCAAGAAGCGCAAGGCGCTCTATGAGCCGGTGCACGGCTCGGCGCCCGACATCGCGGGCAAGGGCATCGCCAACCCGATCGCGATGATCGCCTCCTTCGCCATGTGCCTGCGCTATTCCTTCGGCATGGTGGCGGAAGCCGACAAGCTCGAAGCGGCGATCGCCGCCGTGCTCGACGACGGGCTTCGCACGAAAGACATCATGTCGGGAGGCATGACCGAAGTCGGCACGGTCCAGATGGGCGACGCCATCATCGCCAAGTTCCTGGGCTAGTGAGTTTCATCGTCTCACGGAAACGGCGAAACGCCCTATCTCTTTGTTTTTACGCAATTCTGGACAGAACACCGCTCACACTTTTCCTGGAATTGCTCTAGGCAATGCCGTCGACGTCTGCCGGGCAACGGCGGACGTCGCAGACGGCTAAGCCGGCCGCTTCTTCGGTTTTTTGTGCTTGGCTGGTCCGGCCTTGTCGAATTTCGCCTTGCCTGGCTTGCTGGCCCAGGGCTTTCCCTCGAACGCTGGCCGCTGATCGGCTGGCTTCTCGAATTTCGGCTTGCGGGCACCTTCGGCCGCGCCCTGGTCGAAGGTCCGCTTGCCGCGATGTGGCTTCTTGTCCGGCTTCGGCGGCTGGTAGCCGGCGCGCGACAGGTCGGGCGTACCGTCGATGCGCCTGACCGCGATGCTTCCCTGCAGCTTGCGGTCGGGGCCGATCGCGGCGACGAACCGGTCGGCCCAATCGGCGGCAATCTGCACGAAGGTTTCTTCGGGCTGCATCTTGATGGCGCCGATCTCGCGTTTCGACATGCCGGCGGTGCGGCACAGCATCGGGATCAGCCAGCGCGGCTCGGCACTCTGCCGGCGGCCGACCGACAGCGAAAACCAGACGCTGTCGCCGAAATCGTCGCGGCGGCCCGATGTCTCTTCCCTGCGACCAAGCGTTTCTTCCCTGCGCGCGAACTTTTCCTTCGACGGCGCTAAGGGCGCAACCTCGGTCAGGTCCTCGGGCGCCGACCTGCTGCCGCGGCAAAGACGCACGAAGGCGGCGGCCACCAGCTCGGCGCCGTGCCGTCCCAGAAGCGCCGCGGCGAAGTCGCGCTCCTCGTCCTTCACCGGCTCGCCGAAGGACGGGTCGGCCAGGATGCGCTCGTCATCGCGCCGCAGCACCTCGTCGGCCGATGGCGGACTCGCCCAGGTCGCGGTCAGGCCGGCATTGGCGAGCAGCCGTTCGGTGCGCCGGCGCGCATTGCCCGGCACGATCAGCGCGCTGACGCCCTTGCGCCCGGCGCGTCCGGTGCGGCCGCTGCGATGCAGCAGCGTCTCCGGGTTGCTCGGCAGGTCGGCGTGGATGACGAGATCGAGATTGGGCAGATCGATGCCGCGCGCCGCGACATCGGTGGCGATGCAGACCTTGGCGCGGCCGTCGCGCATCGCTTGCAGCGCGTGGCTGCGCTCATTCTGGCTGAGCTCGCCGGAGAGCGCCACGACGGAGAAATTGCGGTTGTTGAAGCGCGCCGTGAGATGGTTGACGGCGGCGCGCGTATTGCAGAACACCATCGCGTTGGCGGATTCATAATAGCGCAGCACGTTGATGATGGCGTTCTCGCGGTCGGCCGACGCGACCGAGAGCGCGCGGTACTCGATGTCGAGATGCTGCTTTTCCTCGCCGCCGGCGGTTATGCGCACGGCGTCGCGTTGATAGCCCTGCGCCAGCGTGGCGATGGACCGCGGCACGGTGGCCGAGAACATCAGCGTGCGGCGCTCTGCGGGTGCCGCGTCGAGGATGAATTCGAGGTCCTCGCGGAACCCGAGATCGAGCATCTCGTCGGCCTCGTCCAGCACGACGGCCTTCAAGAATGACATGTCGAGCGCGCCGCGCGTGATGTGGTCGCGCAGCCGGCCCGGCGTGCCGACTACGATATGGGCGCCCCGCTCCAGCGCGCGCCGCTCGGTGCGCATGTCCATGCCGCCGACGCAGGAAGCAATATGCGCGCCGGTCAGTTCGTAGAGCCATTCGAGCTCGCGCCGCACCTGCAGCGCCAGTTCGCGCGTCGGCGCCACGACAAGTCCCAGCGGCGGGCCGGCAGCGGCGAAGCGCTCGGCGCCGCCAAGCAGGGTCGGCGCCACCGCAAGGCCGAAGGCGACGGTCTTGCCGGAGCCGGTCTGCGCCGAAACCAGCGCGTCGGCCTCGCCGAGCTCCGGCCCAAGCACCGCCTTCTGCACCGGCGTCAGCGTGGCATAACCGCGATTTCGCAGCGCCTCTGCGAGCGCAGGCACGATGGTTTCGAAACTGGACATCTTGTTCTTTCGGAATTCGGAGTTCTGCGCTCGTCGTGGAGCACAAGGCCGGCACTGCGCCAGCCAAACGGTATTTCGGCGTTCGTACTTCCTGCGACCGACATTGTACAGAGCAGGCGCCGATTGACTCTTTTCCCAAACCGCGTAAAAGCCCGCGTCGAACGGGATCGTTATTCGATGCGCGGCCTTTTGATGGCTCTTCTTGCATTCGACGCACCCAGCCGCGATGCACAACATCGGGCCGGGCGCTTCGGCGCGTTCCCTCGTTCCAGCAAAACTACGGCCAAAACCACCACCAAAACGGTGTGATTCCCTTGGCCTAACCACCCTCTCCCGGGTACGGCCCGGGGGACGGAACCCGCATGAGGCCGGCGGGTTTTCTCCAAGCAACCAAGCGGAGAGGGACAGGAGATATCAGATGAGTTTCAAGGTTGCGGTAGTCGGCGCCACGGGCAATGTGGGCCGCGAAATGCTCAACATTCTGGACGAGCGCGGCTTCCCGGTCAGCGAGGTCGTGGCGCTGGCGTCGCGGCGCAGCCAGGGCACCGAGGTGTCCTTCGGCGACCGTACGCTGAAGGTCAAGGCGCTCGACACCTACGACTTTTCCGACACCGACCTCTGCGTCATGTCCGCCGGCGGCAACGTCTCCAAGGAATGGTCGCCCAAGATCGGCAAGCAGGGCTGCGTCGTCATCGATAACTCGTCGGCCTTCCGCTACGATCAGGACGTGCCGCTGATCGTGCCGGAGGTGAACCCGGACGCGATCTCGCTGTTTACGCGCAAGAACATCATCGCCAACCCGAACTGCTCGACCGCGCAGCTCGTCGTGGCGCTGAAGCCGCTGCATGACGCCGCCACCATCAAGCGCGTCGTCCTGGCCACGTACCAGTCGGTCTCCGGCGCCGGCAAGGAAGGCATGGACGAGCTGTTCACGCAGACCCGCGCCGTGTTCGTCGCCGACCAGGTCGACGTCAAGAAGTTCACCAAGCGCATCGCCTTCAACGTCATCCCGCATATCGACGTCTTCCTCGACGACGGCTCCACCAAGGAAGAGTGGAAGATGGTGGCCGAGACCAAGAAGATACTCGATCCCAAGATCAAGCTGACGGCGACCTGCGTGCGCGTGCCGGTGTTCATCGGCCACTCGGAAGCGGTCAACATCGAGTTCGAAAAGCCGATCACGGCGGACGAGGCGCGCGAGATCCTGCGCGAGGCGCCGGGCTGCCAGGTGCTCGACAAGCGGGAGAACGGCGGCTACATCACGCCGCTGGAATCGGCCGGCGAGGACGCAACCTTCATCTCGCGCATCCGCGAGGATTCGACCGTCGACAACGGCCTGTCGATGTGGATCGTTTCCGACAATCTGCGCAAGGGCGCGGCGCTGAACGCCATCCAGATCGCCGAGCTGCTGGTCGAGCGCGGCCTCATCCAGCCGAAGAAGAAGGCGGCCTAAATCTCGCTCACGGCCCGCACCGCCGCTGAAGCGGCTGGGCCTCCGCGGGGGCGCCGGACGACCGGCGGCCCGCGGTCGCGGGCTCGGCCTGACGGCCGTTTGTTTTCGCTCACGGCCGCACCGCCGCTGGAGCGGCTGGGCCTCCGCGGGGCCCCGGAAAGCCGGCGGCCCGCAGTCGCGGGCTCGGTCTTCGGCCGGGGGCGCCCCTTCTTTCTCCCCGTTCAGCAGGGAGAAGGTGCCCGAAGGGCGGATGAAGGGCAGCGCCGGCCTATGAGCGATCGCGCCGAAATCACGCTGCGCCCAGCTACAAGCTCGGACGCCACCGCCATCGCCAAGCTCCTGCGCGCGTCGCTCAATTCGTTCGAGTGGATGCCGGTGCTGCATACGCCGGAGGAAGACCTGTTCTTCGTCAGCGACATCCTTTTGCCCAATCAGCAAGTGACGGTCGCCGAAACCGGCGGTCGCATTGTCGGCTTCATCGCCGTCAACGGTGATTGGATCGAGCAGCTCTATCTCGATCCCGCCTGGACCGACCGGCGCATCGGCAGCCGGCTGCTTGCGGAGGCCACTGTCGACATGTCTCACGTCAAGCTTCACTGCTTCCAGGCCAATACCGGCGCGCGCCGGTTCTACGAGCGCCGCGGTTTTCGTGCCGAAGCCTTCGGTGACGGCTCGGCCAATGAGGAAGGCCTGCCGGATATCCTCTATGTGCTCAGGCGCTAAGTTCCGCCGCCGCTTTGCGCCGCAAGCTTATGCAAGATAGCCAATGCTTCCTCCGCCCGCTCGGCCGGCACGAACAGATGGTCGTGATAGAAGGCCGAGACCGGATTCACGCCCATGCCGGCCGCCGCCAGCCGCGTCGTGATGGCGGCCAGGAAGCCGACGGCTTCAAGCGAGGAATGGATGTCGAGCGTGATCATCCGGCAGCGGAACGTGCCGAGGAAACCGGCTGCCTTCGCGTGGCTCTCGGCCAGGATCAGCGTCGTACCCTCGCGTTCGATGAAGCGCATGACCGGCACCAGGCCCTCTGGCAAGGGTGCGCCGGGCGGCAAGGTCGTGAAGACATAGACTTCCGGGTGAAGCCGCGGCGTCATCGATGCCAGCAGCTTTTGCAGGTTTATCTCGCCGCTCATGTCTTCCTTCCCCGGGTGCGGGTGGACTTGTTTTCTTTTCTTGACGCAATTCCGGCCGGGTGGCCACGATGAAGTCGCCGAACCTGAATCGCCCTACCTCGAATTGCTGTGGGCGACGTTCGGCGGCCCTGCCTGAAACGTCCACAGCCCGGCCCGCAGCCGCCGGGACGACATGGCGATGTCGCTGGCGGCCCAGCCGCGGGTGCGTTATCGCCGTAGAGACATAACGGTTCGCAAAGGTTCACCGATGATCGTCCGTCCGCGCCCGACATTCCTGCAGCTGTTTTTCATCATGCGCGGCTCGGTGGTGCCGCGCATCCTGCCGCAGATCTTCGGCTTCGCCATCTATTCGGCGTTCATCCTGGTGCTGGCGCGGCAGTTTCAGCTCGATCTCAGCGCCTTCAACATCGCGCCTTTCGGCCTCGTCGGCGTGACGCTGTCGATCTATCTGTCGTTCCGCAACAACGCCGCCTACGACCGGTGGTGGGAGGCGCGCAAGCTCTGGGGCGCGCTGGTTTTCGAGATCCGCAACCTGGCGCGCGCCGCCACCAGCCTGATCGGCGACCGTGCCGAACAGCGCGCGCTTCTCATGGAAGCGCTTGCCTTCTGTCATCTGTTGCGCGGGCAATTGCGCCGGATCGACAGCATAAAGGACGCCCGCGCGTTCATCGGCGACGAAGTCGACAAGGCGGCCGCCCGCACCAATCCGGCGGACGACATGCTCCGGCGCATGGGACGGCGCGCCAGTGCGCGGCGCGAAGCTGGCACGCTCGATCCGATCGGCTTCCGCATCCTCGACGAAAGGCTGGCCGCGATCGCCGCCATCCAGGCCGGATGCGAGCGCATCGCCGGAACGCCCCTGCCCTTCGCCTACACGCTGCTGCTGCACCGCACGGCCTATGTCGTGTGCCTGCTTCTGCCGTTCGGCCTGGTTTCGACCACGGGCTGGGCGACGCCGCTGTTCACGGCGCTGATAGCCTACACCTTCTTCGGCCTCGACGCGCTGTCGGAGGAGCTCGAGGACCCGTTTGGCATCGAAGCCAACGACCTGGCGCTGGACGGTCTCTGCCGCGTCTGCGAGATTTCCGTGTTCGAGGCGCTGGACGAGACGCCGCCGAAGATGATCGCGGCCGACAAGTTCTATTTTTCGTAGGCCAGGCTGCATCGCCGTCCCACGGGTCAACGGGCGAAACGCCGGCCGTGTAGGATCGCAGCGCAGTCGCTCGTCCTTGGACCGAACCCGGCAGGCAGCCGGCGTTAGAACCTTGGAGGGAACATCCGTGAGCATTTTCGAAGCCGCCCCTGTCTCGAACGGCGCCCTGTGGACCGGACGCGCGCTCAGCGCCGTCATTGTCCTGTTCATGACCTTCGATGGCGCCATCAAGCTGCCACCGCTCGATATCGTCACCCAGACGATGAGCGAACTCGGCTGGCCGGCCGAGCCCAATGTCGCGCGCCTGATCGGGGTCGTGGGGCTGATCTCGACCGCACTCTACGCCATCCCGCGAACATCCGTGCTCGGCGCCATCCTGCTCACCGCCTATATGGGCGGGGCGATCTCGACGCATGTGCGGATCGGCAATCCGCTGTTCTCGCACACGCTGTTCGGTGTCTATCTCGGCATCATCCTGTGGGGCGGGCTCTATCTGCGCGACCCAAGGATACGCGCGCTGATCCCGTTCCGCCGATAGAGCCGGAAAAAGGCGCAGCCCGCAATCTTGCTTCCTGTTGGGATCAAATTAGCCGTTTGTGAGTTTATGCGATGGCGGCGAGGACGGCGACCCGCGTGAGAGAGGAACGATTATGAAGAAAGCAATGACCATTCTGGCGCTGACCATGGCCCTGGGCGCCTGTTCGCAAACAGAAAAGGGCGCCGCGATCGGCGGCCTTGGCGGCGCGGCGGTCGGTGCCGCCGTGGCAGGTGATCCGGTGCAGGGTGCGGTGGTCGGCGGCGCGGTTGGCGCGGTGGCCGGCGCGTTGATCGGCCATGCCAGCGAAAGCGGCCAGTGCCGCTATCGCGACCGCTACGGGCGCGTCTATGTGGCGCGCTGCCCGTCCGGCTATTGATAAACAGTCAAGGTCCAACAAAAACGGCGGGCACTTGCCCGCCGTTCGCAAGCGAGAGGACCGTTAATTACTCGGCTGTGGCGGCCTCGGCCGGGGCTGCGGTCGCCGCAGCGGCGGCAGCCGCCGCGTCTTCCTGGGCCTTCTTCAGCAGCGCGGCGCGTTCCTGCGCCTTCTTGCCGGGCAGGGCCTTGTTCGGGTTCGAGCGGGCCTCGCGCTTGGCGATGCCGGCCTCATCGAGGAAGCGCAGCACGCGGTCGGTCGGCTGGGCGCCATGCGACAGCCAATGCTTGACGCGGTCGGCGTCGACCTTGACGCGCTCGCCGTCCTTGGGCAGCAGCGGGTTCCAGGAACCCAGCGACTCGATGAAGCGGCCGTCGCGCGGCGAACGGGCGTCGGCAACGACGACGTGGTAGTAAGGACGCTTCTTCGAGCCCGCGCGGGCAAGTCTGATTTTCAGTGCCATTGTCTATCTCCTAAAAGCTCTGATTTCGTTGGTATGTGTACGGCTGGTTAGCCGGCTTTCGTCACGCCGTTGTTAGCGGCGATCTGTTCGTGATGACGGATGACTTCGCGGACGACGAAGTTCAGGAACTTCTCCGCGAAATCGGGGTCGAGATTCGCATCCTTCGCCAATTGGCGAAGGCGAGCGATCTGCTGCTGCTCGCGCGCCGGATCGGCGGGCGGCAAGCCATGCTCGGCTTTCAGTACGCCGACCGCCTTGGTGCAGCGGAAGCGTTCGGCCAGCATATGGATGAGAGCGGCGTCGATGTTGTCGATCGAAGCGCGGTAGCCAGCCAGGACGGCGCGTGCGTCGGCCATGTCCTTCTCCTCGTTCATCGCCCCCTCACTTCTTCTTGCCCAAGCCGGGCAGCCCGCCGCCCAGGCCGGGAAGACCCGGAAGCTTCATGCCGCCGGGCAGGCCCGGCAATCCGCCGCCACCGGGAAGTCCACCGGGCAAGCCGCCCGGCATGCCCTTGCCGAGACCGGCGGCCTGCGCCTGCTTCTGCAGGGCCTCGAGCTGCTTGGGATCCATCTTGGAAAGATCCGGCATGCCCATGCCGCCGGGCATCATGCCGCCGAGGCCCATCTTCGAGGCCAGGCCGCCCATCATGCCGCGCATGAGGCCGCCACCTTTGCCCTTGCCGCCCATCGCCTTCATCATGTCGGCCATGCCGCGATGCATCTTGAGCAGCTTGTTGATTTCGGCCGCGTCGGTGCCTGAGCCGGCGGCGATGCGCTTCTTGCGAGAATGCTTGAGGATATCGGGATTGGCGCGCTCGGCCTTGGTCATCGAGGAGATGATGGCGAGCTGGCGGCCGAACATCTTGTCGTCGAGGCCGGCGGCGGCCAACTGGTCCTTCATCTTGCCCATGCCGGGCATCATGCCCATGATGCCGCCCATGCCGCCCATTTTCGACATCTGCTGAAGCTGCTGGGCGAGGTCGTTCAGGTCGAACTTGCCCGACTGCATCTTTTTGGCCATCGCCGCCGCCTGCTCGGCGTCGATGGTCTCGGCGGCCTTTTCGACAAGGCTGACGATGTCGCCCATGCCGAGGATGCGGTCGGCGATGCGCTTGGGATGGAATTCCTCCAACCCGTCCATCTTTTCGCCGGTGCCGATCAGCTTGATCGGCTTGCCGGTGACGGCGCGCATCGAAAGCGCGGCGCCGCCGCGGCCGTCGCCGTCCATGCGGGTGAGCACGAGGCCGGTGATGCCGACGCGCTCGTCGAAGCTCTTGGCAAGGTTCACGGCATCCTGGCCGGTCAGCGAGTCGGCGACCAACAGGATCTCGTGAGGGCTCGACACCTTCTTGATGTCGGCCATCTCGACCATCAGCGGCTCGTCGATATGGGTGCGGCCGGCGGTGTCGAGGATGACGACGTCATGGCCGCCGAGCTTCGCCGCCTGCACGGCGCGCTTGGCGATGTCCACCGGGCTCTGGCCGGCGATGATCGGCAGCGTCGCGACCTTGGTCTGCTCGCCGAGCTGGCGCAATTGCTCCTGCGCGGCGGGACGCCGCGTGTCGAGCGAGGCCATCAAGACCTTCTTGTTCTGGCGCTCGGTCAGCCGCTTGGCGATCTTGGCCGAGGTCGTCGTCTTGCCCGAGCCCTGCAGGCCGACCATCATGACGACGACGGGTGCCGGCGCATTGAGGTCGATGGCCACGCCCTCGGCGCCGAGCATGTCGACCAGCTCGTCATGGACGATCTTGACGACCATCTGTCCGGGCTTGATCGACTTCAGCACCGCGGCGCCGACCGCCTTCTCCCGCACCTTGTCGGTGAATGAGCGAACCACTTCCAACGCCACGTCGGCCTCGAGCAGCGCTCGGCGCACCTCGCGCAGCGCCGCCGAGACATCCGCCTCGGACAGCGCGCCGCGACCGGTCAGGCCGTTCAGGATCGAACCAAGGCGCTCTTGCAGGGACTCAAACATTGATCAGACCGCGGTGCGAGAGCGCCTTAGATTCATGCTGATCCCTGTCGGGCCTGTGGCCCTCCACGCCTCTTGGGCGTTCCTGGAGTGATTCAAACATTGTTCTTCCTTTTCCCTGGCACCTGCGGATGCCCGAGAGGTAGTGCGTCCGCGGCAAGTCGCCAAGCAAAAGCGCAAAGCCAAAAAGCACCCGGGGGCGCATCGCGCTGCCGGGTGTTGGCCTCCAGGATCTCTTTACAGCACCCGCCTCAAAGAGGCTTCGGCGTCCTGGTCGGCTTTCGCGAAAGAAAACTCGTCGCGGAATTCAGCGGCTCTAGACAGGAAATCGGCGACGGAGTCAAGGCTCGAGCCCAAAGCCGGGCCAGAACGCGGAGATTCGAGAACCCTCACAGCGAGTCTCGGTTGTTCGTTCCGACCCGAAGCGGCGAGCGCCGGTGCAAAAGCAAGAGCATCGTCAAAAGCGTGCTGACGATGCCGATCGCGGCGATAAGGACGGCGTCCAGATTGGTCCAGTCGGGGCCCTCGAGCGGCTTGGCGTTGAGCAAGGCGAAGCCATTGTAGCCTTCCTGGTGCGAGATCAGCAGGAAACCGGTCAGGTTGTTGCCGAGATGTGCGCCAAAACCGGCGCCGAGATTGCCGGTGACATAGACCAAGAGCGTGAGCAGCAGGGCAAAGGCGCCGATAGAGACCATGACGCAGGCATTGATCGCCAAGGTCGAAGCCGAATTCCAATGCAGCGAGGTGAACAGCAGCCCCGGCAGCACCGCCCATATCAGCGGGCTCTTGAAGCGATAGGCGAGGCCGCGCGGCAGATAGCCGCGAAACAGCATTTCCTCCGACGAGGTCTGCAGGAAGGCGAGCAACACGATCGGAATGAGGAAGAGCAGCCAGGATGAGAACGCTATCGGTCCGCGCGCGATCTCCGGCTGCAGCCAATAGAGCAGCACCTCGGAGAACAGCGAGGTGATCAGGACAGCGATCAGCCCTTTGAGGAAATCGCCGCCGGCGATGCGGCGGCTGAAGCCGAACAGTGCCGGCAGCGGCTCGCCATGCACGAAGCGCATTGCCACCCACAGGCCGATCCAGATGCCGGCAAAGGAGGTCAGCGCGCTGAGGATGCCGGTGGGCGATGCCAGGAAATCCTGCATGTAGCGCCCGGTCGAGGGTCCGGGAAGCCGCCAGACGATGTAGACATAGGTGCCGGCGAACAGCACCAGGGCCGTCATCGCCATCCAGAAGGCGACGACGATCCCCGTGCCGAAGAACAGTCGCGGCAAATTGGTCTTCTCGTTCGGCGAGCGACGATAACGCTCGAAGGCGGCATTCTCGATCGTCAAGCGGCTCCCCTGCCGAAGTCTTTCCACCACATCGGTCTAGGAGATCGCAGTTACCACGAAATTACCGCGCGCGGCCCGATCGCAAAAGCTTGAAAAACGGCCGCCATCGATGGCGGCCGTTCTTTTGACAGCTATCGGGCCCGATCAGCGCATGACATAGACGATGCGCCGCGTGCCCGGATCGACCAGCGCCGGCTGGTTGTTCACATAGACGTAACGATACCGGTAATCGGGGATCTCACGCAACTCGACCGTGTCGGGCAGCGTGGCACCTGTCACCACCTCGCCGTCGAGATAGACCGGGTCGACCCGGTGCTCGCTGACGTAGGTGCCAACCTCGGCCGGTGGCCTGCCGATCGACTCGATGGCGTCGTCGTTCGACACAATGGCGCCGGTGTAGCTATCGGTGGTGTAGAGATCATCTGTCGGCGGGGCGACGACGGCGATATCGGCGCTGGCCGGGCGACGGGTCACCACGACGCGGCTGCCGCCGAAATCGCCCGTCACATAGTCGGAATATATCCAACCCTTGCCGCCTGCTTCGGCGATCGTGCACCATTTGCTGCCTTCGATGCAGCCATTGAGCGTGGCGGACTGGCCGGCCGCGATCACACCGATGACCGGATATTGCGGGCCGGGGCCGGCGCGGACATTCAAGTCGGTCACCGCCTGTACCGGGGTATCGGCGAAAGCGGCACCGGACATTGCAAGCAGCGCACCGGCAAGCGCCGGAAACAACACGCGTTTCATGGTTTTCTCACTCCGTTTTCAACGCTCCCTCGGGCTTGGAAACGAAACAAAGGTCCATGCGTTCCGGCTAAAACGCTCCTGCCGGCTCACGAATTGTTCCGGGCTTTGTTCGGAGCGTCGGTAAGAAGATCGTTCACGAAGGCCAGTTTTTGCGCCGTCACCTGCGAAATCACGAAGGGGTAGAGATCCGGCAATCCCATGCAACGGTTGATCGAGTTAGAGGCTTCCGAAAGCACCAGCCAGCGGGCCAGGGTTTTCTCGAAGGCCTCCGATACCGGCTCGGGATCTGAAGGCGCCGGCTGCAAATGTCCATCTGTATCGGCGCGCGGCAGGTCGCCGTCGCCCACGGTCTCCAGCCGGCCTAGCGGAAGATTCAGGGCATGGACCATCTCGAGCGTGTCGGTGATGTGAAGGTGGTGCGCGAAGGTCTCGGCCCAATCCTCCCAGGGATGGGATGTGGCGTAGGCAGAGATGTGGCGCTGCTGCCAGTCCGGCGGCGCGCCGTTGGCGTAGTAGGTCTGCAAGGCTTGCTCGTAATCGCTCCGCTCGTCGCCGAAGAGCGCGCGGAAAGCCGAAAGACATGCCGGATCGTCACGGATCAGCCGATCCCAGTAATAGTGGCCGAGCTCATGGCGGAAATGGCCGAGCAAGGTGCGGTAGTTTTCACCCATTTCGACGCGTCGGCGCTCGCGCTCGGCGGAATCGGCCTCGGCGACATTGAGCGTGATCAATCCGTTGTCATGGCCGGTCAGAATGCGTTCCCCGCCTGGACCCGCGCCGATCGGGTCGGCGAGAAAGTCGAAGGCCAGACCGAACTCGTCGCCCGCATCGGCCTTGGGCATAACCGGCAGGCCGAGGGCGAGCATAGAATAGATGGCGCGCCTCTTCGCCGCTTCGACGCGTATCCAGCGCTGGCGGTTGCCGTCGATCGACAGATCGGGAATGACCTGGTTGAGAGCGCAGGCGCGGCAGAAAGTCCGGCCGTTCTCGGCCCGCCAGTTGCAGGCGCATTCATCGGCATTGCCGCATTGAAAAACGCCGCTTGTGCCGCCGAGCACGAAGTTCGCCTGCTCCGGGTCGTAGAAGACCAGGCTGGAACAGCTCAGGCACTGGGCGTTTTCAAAATAGAGGCGGTGGCCGCAGTTTGGACAATCGAACAGCTTCATGCGTCATCAACCCCATGGAACCGAGCGTGGGTTCGCCCCTAACGCCCGCCGGCGTTCCGGCGTTCCGGTCTACTTCGTCGGAGGCCGGGAGACGACTGCCGGGCCACGCTTTCGCCCGAGAGTCTAACGCCGCCGCCAAAGAAGCGGCATAGGGTTAACGACGCCGAAATGTCGGTCGCTGGTCCAGGCGGGGCGATCGACCCGGCCCATTGCCTTCGAGAAGAGACTGTCCGACGGATCACTTTTGCCGCGGCAGATCCGGCGCCGATGATTGCGGCATCAACGGCCTTCTTGAGGCAAGCCAGCTACCTGTTGCCGGATTGCAGGCGCATTGCCCTTCTTTCGCCGATGTCGGATGTCACGTCCCCAGCGAGGCGGTGACAACCGGGCGTTTCGCTGGCAAATTCACAACCGGGACGTGATTCAGGCAATCAGGAGAACGAGATGGCATTTCTTGCCAAGGGAAGGATTTTCGCGGCGGCGGTGGTGGCGACGCTGGCGCTGGCGGCAGGCGCCGAGGCAGCTCCGAGCTGCGGTAAGAACGGCGCCGGCTTTGACGCCTGGAAACAGGATTTTGCCGGCGAGGCCAGAGCAGAAGGTGTCGGCCAGAAGGGCCTGTCCGCGCTGGCGGGTGCTACCTACGCGACCAGGACGATCGCGGCCGACCGGGCGATCCACAAGGCGTTCAGCGGCTCGGTGGAAGCATTCATGCAGCGGCGCGGCGCATCCGTGATCATCTCCCGAGGCCGTGCGCTGAAGAAAGCAAACGCCGCGATGTTCGCCAATATCGAGCGCACCTATGGCGTGCCGCCCGGCGTGCTGCTCGCCATCTGGGGCATGGAAACCGGCTTTGGCGCCTCGATGGGCAACCAGAACACGGTTTCGGCGATCGTGACGCTGGCCTATGACTGCCGCCGCCCGGATTATTTCAGGCCGCATGCCATCGCCGCGCTGAAGCTTGTCGACAGCGGCGCGCTCAGCGCTTCTTCGGTCGGCGCCATGCATGGCGAGATCGGCCACACCCAGTTCCTGCCTGGAAACGTGCTGAAATATGGCGTCGGCAGCGGAAACCTGCGCGACAGGAACACCGCGCTGGCCTCCACCGCCAACTTCCTCAAGGGGCATGGCTGGCGTGCCGGCGCGAGCTACGAGGCCAATATGGGCGCGATCGCCGGCTGGAATTCCGCGAGCGTCTACCAGCAGGCCATAGCCCGCATCGCCGAAGCGATCGACGCGAATTGATCGAATTGCATCCACTGCAAGGAAAAGCCCGGCCAGCGCCGGGCTTTTCGTTATGGGGCAGGAGCTAAATCCAATCCCCGGAACGACCGTTCTCAATAATGCGCGTAGCCGCTCAACGGGCATTTCTGGGAAATGGGAACCTGGAAGGTACCGTCAATACCGGTGCAGTTGCGGAACTTGGTCGACCGCGGCGCCGAGGCCGGCTTTGAGCTGGGCCTCGTGTCCGTCTGGGTCGGCTGGTCGGCATGCGCGTAGCCGCTCAACGGACATTTCTGGGAGATGGGTATCTGGAAGGCTCCGTCAAAACCGCTGCATGTACGGAACTTGGACGACCGCGGCGCTGAAGCCGGCTTTGAATTGCGCTTGGTATCCATTTTGGTCGGTTGGTCGGCATGCGCGTAGCCGCTCAATGGGCAATTCTGGGAAACGGGTATCTGGAAGGCGCCGTCAAAACCGTGGCAGGTACGGAACTTGGACGCCGGCGCCGCCATGGCCTGCGGGAACTGGTATCCGAAGACGACTGCAACCGAAAGCAACAGAAAAATAGCATTTTTCACTATCAACCCCCTGTATCTCATGACGGAACTTAGATGAAGCTGATGAAACGTCAAATTGCAATATCGTTATAGGGGGTCTATTTTCTTATATTGGTGAAGCAAATAAAAACCCGGCGAGATCGCCGGTTCGGCGAGTTTCAATGGGGCGGGGGCGAGTTCCGCAGGCTGGATGTCAGCGTTTGCGGTTTCTTGCCGCCAGTGTCCGCAGCCTCAGTCCATTGAGCCGGATAAACCCTTCGGCGTCCTTCTGGTCGTAGGCGCCGCGATCGTCCTCGAAGGTGACCAGCGCATCCGAATAAAGCGTCTTCTTCGACTTGCGGCCGGTGACGATGACATTGCCCTTGTAGAGCTTCAGCCGCACCGTGCCCTCGACGTCTTCCTGGCTCTTGTCGATCATCGCCTGCAGCATGACGCGCTCGGGCGAGAACCAGAAACCGTTATAGATGAGCTCGGCATAACGCGGCATGAACTCGTCCTTGAGGTGGGCGGCGCCCCGGTCGAGCGTGATCGATTCGATCGCGCGGTGGGCGGCGATCAGGATGGTGCCGCCGGGCGTCTCGTAGACGCCGCGCGATTTCATGCCGACGAAGCGGTTCTCGACGAGGTCGAGGCGACCGATGCCGTTGTCGCGGCCGAGGTCGTTGAGCGCCGCCAGCATGGTGGCCGGCGACAGCTTCTTGCCGTTAAGCGCGACCGGATCGCCTTTCAGGAATTCGATCTCGATCTCGGTGACCGCGTCGGGCGCGTCCATCGGCGAGACGGTGCGCTGGTGGACGAATTCCGGCGGCTCGATCCACGGATCTTCAAGCACTTTGCCTTCCGAAGAGGAGTGCAGCAGGTTGGCGTCGACCGAGAACGGCGCGTCGCCCCGCTTGTCCTTCGGCACCGGGATCTGGTGCTGCTCGGCGAAGTTCAGAAGATCGGTGCGCGACTTGAACGACCAGTCGCGCCAGGGCGCGATGACCTTGATGTCGGGGTTGAGCGCGTAAGCCGACAATTCGAAGCGGACCTGGTCGTTGCCCTTGCCTGTGGCGCCATGGGCTATGGCGTCGGCGCCGGTCTCCTTGGCGATCTCGACCAAATGCTTGGAGATCAGCGGCCGGGCGATCGAGGTGCCGAGCAGATAGGTGCCTTCATAAACGGCATTGGCGCGGAACATCGGGAAGACGAAGTCGGCGACGAACTCCTCGCGCACGTCGACGACGCGGATGTCCTTGATGCCCATCATTTCGGCCTTGCGGCGCGCCGGCTCCAGTTCGCCGCCCTGGCCTAGATCGGCGGTGAAGGTGACGACTTCTGCGCCGAGCTCGGTCTGCAGCCATTTCAGGATGATGGAGGTGTCGAGGCCGCCGGAATAGGCGAGCACGACTTTCTTCACGTTGCTGGTCTTGGACATTTTTGGCGGTTCCGCGCGAAAGGTTTCGCGCGCGAGGTATCACGGCGTTTCCGGCCGGCGCAAGAGACGAAGGGGCGCAGGCCGGCGGCGGAAGCTGGGCCAGACGTTTCTGCCGGCAGATGCTGGCGACGGCAAGACAGTCGCGTTACAGGTCACGCCATCCACTTTGCAGGGGCGAGCCATGTCCTTCATCCCCGATACTTCGACCCTTCTCCAGTTCGCCATCGCCACCGTCATCCTGGCGATCACGCCGGGGCCGGACATGACGCTGTTCGTGTCGCGCACGCTGAGCCAGGGGCGCGCCACCGGCTTCGCCTCGATGGCCGGCGCGCTCTGCGGCACGCTGATCCACACCACGCTGGTGGTTGTTGGGGTGTCGGCCCTGATCGTCGCCTCGCCGATGGCCTTCTTCGTCCTCAAGATATTCGGCGCCGGCTATCTGGTGTTCCTGGCCTGGCAGGCGGTGACGAAGGGCTCGGCCTTCTCGCCGGAGAAGAGAACGGGAGCTGAAGTTTCGCTGTTCCGCAGCTGGGCTGCCGGGCTCGGCGTGAACCTGCTCAACCCCAAGATCATCCTGTTCTTCATGACCTTCCTACCGCAGTTCGTCTCCGCCCACGACCCGAACGCGTCCGGTAAACTGTTCTTCCTCGGCATGATGTTCATCGCGCTTTCGATCCCCGTGACGGCGCCGATGGTGCTGGCGGCGGAAAAGTTCGCGGCGGCGATGAAGGCCAGCCCGCGCGTCACCCGCGTGGTCGATTATCTTTTCGGCGGCGTGTTCTCGGCCTTCGCGCTCAAGATCCTGACCGCGCAGGCGAAGTAGGATCGGCTTGCCAACGTCGGCTCGGCCGCGACGAGTATGTCTTTTGATATTGCGATGGCGAATCGGCCTGGGCTAAGAGGGTTGCAGGCTTTCGGGGGATCGCATGAAAATCATATTGTTGGCGTCGGCCGCAGTGGTCGGGCTGATGGGCGGCGCCCATGCCCAGGACGTGTCTTACAACTGGACCGGCTCGTATATCGGCATCGAAGGCGGCTATGCCGGCTCTTCGGTGCATTTCGGCGCCGACACCACCAATTTCGACGATAGCTACCACAAGGACGGATATCTCGGCGGCATCTATGCCGGGCATGATTGGCAAAACGGGAAGTTCGTCTACGGCGTGGTCGGCGATTTCGATTTCGTCGGCATGCATGACACGACCTTCGGTGATGAAACCGCGTTCACCGGCGGAAAGGGCGAAGCCTACACCTATGACGTCGACTGGGTTGCGACAGCGAGGCTGAGGGCCGGTTACACGCCGACCGATCAAATCCTTGCCTATGTCACCGGCGGCTTGGCTGCCGGGCATTTCCAGGCAACTACCTACAATAGTCCCTTTTTTCCGCCAGTCAGTTCAACCGCGGATTTTTCAGGCGTGAAGGTCGGTGGGGTCATCGGCGTGGGCGCCGAATATGCGTTCGCACGAAACTGGTCCATGAAAGCCGAATACCTGCACTATGCGTTCGACAAGATCGAGCCTGGGCCGGGCGGGACGGCCGGCGCGAGCTTTCGGCCGGCCCTAGACACGGTCAAATTCGGTTTGGCGTACCGGTTTTAGGGGCGGCGTCTCAGGCAGGAAGGCCCGGTCCTGCATATGGGCGGACCGCTCCTGCCGCCTCCGCCATTTTCAGACGCTCTTCATATTCCTGGAGTGTCAGCGCATAGAGCATCTGATCGAGGCGATTGCCCGTTCGGCCATCTATCCTGTGCGCGCGCAGCGTGCCTTCGAGCCGTAGTCCGAATCGCTCGCAAACGGCGATGGCCGCGGTGTTGCGCGCAAGCGGCTGAAAGGTGACTTTCTCCAGCTTTCTCTCGCGAAAGAAGTGCCTGAGCAGGACGGCGGAGGCCTCGAAGGCAACATTCTTGCCGCGGTTCTCCGCCTCGCCGATGACGAGGTGAAGCGAGCCCAGCCGGTGCCGCAGATCGACCTCCATCACCGCCAGGCCGAGCGGCTTGTCCTCCGGCCGGCTCAAGATGAGCATGAGATTGCGCTTCAGATTGTCGAAGCTTGCGACGTAGGTTCGGAAGGCATCGAGGCCCATCGCCTTTTGCGGCGCATTCAATCCTTCCATCACGGCGGGATCGGTAAGCCATCCCGCGATCTCGGTCGTCACGTCGGCCGGCCTCAGCGTGCGGATCCGGATCTTGTCGCTCCACCGGTCCACAAGGACAGGTCGCAATCCCTGCGCTGCAAGGGGGGTGACGAGGGGCTTGGCGCCCGGTTGCGGCATCTTAGGCATGGCTATACTGATGCGAGAGCATGCGGCAGCGGTCAAGGCGGAGTTACATCAATCCAGGCGAGCGCGGCTGCAAAGCTCAAGGTTGCGCGTCGGGCAACGGCTCGCGGTGCCAGCTCCCGGCCCGGGGGCCGGTGAAGATGGCGCGGGGCGTGACATCAGCGATTTATCTTCACGGCATGCCGCGCCAGAGCGATCGCCGCGGAGACGGCGATGAGCGCGCAGACGCCCGGCCAGCCCCAATTGCCGTAGATCTTGACGCCGATCCAGGAGCCGCCGCTGCCGCCGAGGAAAACGCAGGTCATATAGGCCGTGTTGAGCCTGCTGCGCGCGTCGGGTCGGATCGCGAAGACGCGCGCCTGATTGGCCGTCTGGCCGGATTGGACAGCGATATCGAGCAGCAGCATGCCAGCCGTCAGCGCCAGCAGGCCCGCCGCCCCGCCAAGCTGGCCGCCGAGCAGGACGATCGCCGCCATCATGCCCGTGGCGAAGGCTAGCGGGCTGACGAAGTCGGGGCCTTTGCGGTCGATCAGCCGGCCGACGACCGGCGTGCACAGCACGCTTGCCGCGCCGACCAGGGCGATCAGCCCGACCGCCTGGCCGCCGAGGTGATATAGCGGTCCGCCGAGCAGCAATGCCAGGCTTGTCCAGGCGGCGGTAAAGCCGCCGAACATCAGCGCCTGATAGAGGCAGGAGCGGCGCAGCTCCGGCTCGTCGCGAAACAGGATGAAGGCCGCGGCGACCAGTGAGGGGTAGCGCTGCGACGATGTCGGCGTCGTCCTCGGCAGCACGAGGCCGAGCAGGACGGCGAACACCAACAGCACAGCCGCGGCGACGATATAGGGTCCTCGCCAGCCGAGATGCTCGCCAAGGAAGCCGCCGAAGGTGCGCGCCAGGAGAATGCCGGCCAGCAATCCGCTGAGCAGCGTCCCGGTGACCGCGCCGCGCCGCTCTGGCGCCGCCAGCCCAGCCGCCATCGGCAGCAGGATCTGCGGCACAATGGTGGTGATGCCCGTAACCATGCTTGCGAGCGCCAGCACGGACAGCGTCGGCGCCTGGCTGGCGATCAGCAGAGCCACGGCCGTCAGCGTCAACAAGGTGGCGACCAGCGGGCGATGCGGAAGCCGGTCGCCCAGCGGGACGAGCAGGAGCAACCCCAGCGCATAGCCAAGCTGGGCGGTGGTGACGACCAGAGCCGCCGTTTCCGCCGCAACCTGCAGCTCGGACGCAATCAGCAGCGTTATGGCCTGAGGGAAATAGATGGTCGCGACGCTCACGCCACAGGCGATGGAGAGGATGAGCAGCAGGCCGGCGCCGAGACCGGAAGGGCTGCGCTCGGCCGGCTTGTCGAGCCGCGCCGTTGCCACGGCCGAGCCGCCACTCATCTCGCCTTCCGCCACGGCCCTGCTCCTGTCGTACGCTCCTGCCGAAAACATCCTAAGCGCACCGGCCGAATTCGATTCGGGCAGCCCGTTCAAGTCGTTGGCTTCTGGCATGATCCGTTGCGGAAAAGTCCGCAACTTTTCGTCATCGCGCTTAAAGATCCGGATCCCGCAGCGGCTCGCGACGCCAGCTTCCGGCCCAGCGGCCGCAGCAAAGCCAATAAAAAATGCCCCCTACCATGCCGCTGCCAATCACTGCCAATCTGGCATTGGTTTCAGTGACGTCGAAATTGGCATCGCCGACATTATGCACGAAGCCGAGGAAGACGACGGCTATGACGGCGCCGCCGAGCGCGTAGAACAGCCAGTCGCGGCGGCCGAGCAACTCGGCGATCAAAATGACGACAGCCGCCGGCATGAAGCCGAAATAGGCGACGAACAGCGCCACGAACGGCACCGAGAAATAGAGCGAGGCGGTGGCCGTCGGCTCGGGGTTGGCCGGCGTATAGCCCAGATGCGCCAGGACCAGGATGTTGAGGAAGGCGCTCGCTGCCAGCGAGGCGACGATATAGCCGAACAGGATGACGGCGAAGCGGATAAGGTAGGCGATAAGGCGCCTCACGCCTCGCCGTGTCCCGCTATCATCATGGCTTCCAGCGCCAGGCGGTCCACCTTGCGCATGCGCTCGGACTCCGACTTGAGCTGGCCGCAGGCGGCGAGGATATCGCGGCCGCGCGGCGTGCGGATCGGCGAAGCATAGCCGGCATTGTTTATGTAGTCGGCAAACTTCTCGATCGTCTCCCAGTCGGAGCACTGGTAGTTGGTGCCGGGCCAGGGGTTGAAGGGGATCAGGTTGATCTTGGCCGGAATACCCTTGAGCAGCTTCACCAGCGCCTTGGCGTCGTCGAGCGAATCGTTGACGTCCTTCAGCATCACATACTCGAAGGTGATGCGCTTGGCGTTGGAGAGGCCCGGATAGGCCTTGCAGGCGGCGATCAGCTCCTTCAGCGGGAACTTCTTGTTGATCGGCACGAGCAGGTCGCGCAGATCGTCATTGGTGGCGTGCAGCGAGATCGCCAGCATGACGCCGATCTCCTCGCCGGTGCGCGCGATCTCCGGCACCACGCCCGAGGTCGACAGCGTGATGCGGCGCTTCGACAAGGAGAGCCCGTCGCCGTCGGAAGCGATCAGCAGCGCCTTCTTCACCGCCTCGAAATTGTAGAGCGGCTCGCCCATGCCCATCATGACGATGTTCGAAACCTTGCGGCCCTCGGCCGGCACGATGGCGCCGTCGGGCGTGTCGCGGTCGGGAAAGTCGCCGAGACGGTCGCGGGCGGTGAGCAGCTGCGCCAGGATCTCTTCCGTTGTCAGGTTGCGCACCAGCTTCTGCGTGCCGGTGTGGCAGAAGGAGCAGGTCAGCGTGCAGCCGACCTGCGATGAGATGCAGAGCGTGCCGCGACCCTCCTCGGGGATATAGACGGTCTCGATCTCGACGGGGCGGCCGGCGCCGCGCGGCGGAAAGCGGAACAGCCATTTGCGCGTGCCATCTGCGGAAATCTGCTCCTCGACGATTTCGGGGCGCGCGACGGTGAAATGCCTGTCGAGCTCGGCGCGCAAGTCCTTGGAGATGTTGAACATATGCGCGAAGTCGGAGACGCCGCGCACATACATCCAATGCCAGAGCTGCTGGGCGCGCATCTTCGCCTGGCGCTCCGGCACGATGCCGGCGCCGACGAGGGCTTCGCCGAGTTCGGCGCGGGTCAGGCCGATCAGCGACGGCTTCTCGGCCGGTGTTGCGCGACGCAAGGCGTCACGGACGCCTTCAGCGGTAAGGTCAAGCGAAACGGTCATGGTGGCGCCAATATAAGCGATTTGCGGCCGATTTCAGTAGGGCCGGATAAGGAAGCGCGGCGCATAGCACAGCTTGGCGGCGGAGTCATGCGGCCTGGATGCTGCGCTGGCGCGCTCGCAAGGCTGCGGCATTACGCACAGTCTCGTGATACCGGAACGCAGTCATCCCACAAGGAGCGGATAGACAGGACACTATCTGACGGAGGAAATCGCGATCACGACAGGATGATTACTGAGCGAAAGGTCAAGCGAGGTTGCATTCCTCCGCGTCAGGACGGGATCGACGCCGACGGTCGGATCGTAGACGCTTACCGAAGCGCTCGTGACGCCAAGGTCCACGGTCACCTGATCCTCGCCGTCCAATCGCTCATCCCAAACGACCAGCTGGAACGTCCCGTCGCTGCGCTGAAGAAGGAGATCGTGAACCGTCGGGGGCTGGTTCGCGATCGTGTAATCCAAATTGCCGGGCGGTACGAATGCGCCCTTGTCGGCCAGAATGGTCGTGATGTTGTGGAGGTATGTCGCCGCCTTTCGGGGCGAATAATCGGGCTTGAAAAAACCGAACGACTGGTTGCCGGCCTCATCGGTGCGGTCCCGCAACAGATAGACCGACGTGTACGCATAACCGCGCTTGAACTGCGCGAGGTACAAATTCAACAGATTCAAACCCTGCAGCTCTTCCGTCACCCGGCCTGCGATATTGGCTCCGGTCTCGGTCGTGACACGGGGCAGTGTTTCAAGTTGTTCCTGCGTGTAGCCCTGAAACCACTTCGACCATGTCAGGCCGAAGTTGGCGAACAAGCCGTCGACCCGGGATGCAAAGGTGGGATCGGCGGCATCCCACGCCTTATTGTCCGCCGGGTCGGGCGAATGCGGATGATAGAGATAATTGTGTACATTCGCGTAATCCGCATACCGCGTGCCGTCCGGCATCAAGGTTCCGGCGCCGTGGGGTATTGCAAGAAACTGAAGGCCGACATTGTCCCGCTGCGCACCCGGTTCGGAGATGGACCATACATGATATTTCGCCAGCACCTTATCTGTCTTGATCGCATGGTATAGGTCACGCTGCAATTTCGCGACCGCCATCCAGGAGAACTCGCGCCCACCGCCCTTTTCGCCTTGATACTCGACAGGCCAGTTGTTCGGTTCGTTGTTGCCTTCGAAGGCAAGCAGCGCATCGTTCCGCGCCAGTATCTTGCCGGTTTCAACCAGCTTGTTAACGTCGGTCCCACCGCTCACCAGTCCCCAGCTGAGCCGGGCGCCCGTCTGCCGGTGCAATTCCAGGAAAGTCCGCATGGTCGTGGGGCCGTTGTCGGTCAGTCCCTCTATGCCGGCCCTCACCCATCGAAAGCCGCAATAGCGCACCATCTCAATGGTCTTGGCCAAAGGCTGGCCCCTGTCCGGAAACGAGGTAACGACGCCGATGCTGTCGAGAAAATCGGCAGTCGGAACGGCCGCTCTTTGTTCGGCAAGGGATCCTTGAGGCCAAATGGCCAGCAGCAAAGCGATCGCCAGGCATTCGCCGACGGTGGAGCTCACACTCGCACGGGCAATCGGCCGGCGGCGCTTCTCGTGGCGATCAAGTCTGCTTTGCCTCATGAGGATTCCCGATAGTCCAGACCGTGTCCTCCAGTCCCGCGAAATCAGGCCAGCGGACACAAAACAGTGCAGCGCTCGCCCCGTCGGGCATAACAGGACCTTCCTGGCGCGGCTGGGCGGAACGATAGCCCGTCAATACGCCCGAAAACAGATTGGTCCGTGGTCAAGAACAGCCGGGTCTTCAGCCCAGGCACTATTTGCGGCTATCGGCATTTCGGCGATGGCCGCTGACCTGGACACCGTCTTCGGGATGCAGGAAGAAGAATCCCGGGATCGGAAGAAGCGGGATCACCGCCGTCAGCAGGAAGGCCCAATGGAACTGTCCCGCCGTGGGCGCATGCGCCTGGCCGGAGACGAGGCCGAGCACCATGGCGGCGATGGAGACGCCGAGCGAGACGCTGAGCTGCTGCAGCACGCCGCCGAGGCTTGTGGCGCGGCTGAGCTTCTCCGCGGGCAGGTCCGCATAGGACAGCGTGTTGGATGACATGAACTGCGCCGAACGGACGATGCCGAAGAAGAAGACGTATAGGCCGATCGCCCAATGCGGGGTATCGGCGTCGAGCAAGGCAAAGCCGGCCACCGCCATCGAACCGACCACCGCGCTGCCACTCAGCACGGTCTTGAAGCCGAAGCGCCGCAGCAGCGAGGCCAGCAGCGGCCGCATCAGAAGCGCGCCGAAGCTGCCGACGAAGGTCAGCGATCCGGAGGTGACCGGGCTCATGCCGAAGCCGACCTGGAGCATCAGCGGCAGCAGGAACGGCGCGCCGTTGAGGCCGATGCGGCACAGACCGCCGGCCAGCGTTCCGACCCAGAAGGAGCGAAATCGGAAGAGCGTGAGATCCACCGCCGGCGCCGCGACGCTGCGCGCATAGCGGCCGAAGGCGAGCAGCAGCAGGACCGATGCGGCGAGCACCAGCGCGGTGGCCATCGAGGAAATGAGCGGTCTGCCGATATTCTCCAGGCCGAACTGCAGGAGCGCAGCGCCGGCGCCCACCATCAGGAAGCCGGCGAAGTCGAAGGGCTGGGGTTCCTCGGCGTGGAAGTCGTCGACAAAGCGCAATGCGGCGACAATGCCGATGAAGCCGAACGGCACGTTGACGTAGAAGATCCAGCGCCAGGACGCGTAGGTGGTCAGCAGGCCGCCGAGCAGCGGCCCGATAACGGGGCCGACGATCGCCGGCAAGGTCATGTAGGTCATGGCTGTGATCAGTCCGCTGCGCGGGAAGGACCGCAACAGGATCAGCCGCCCGACTGGGGTCATCATGGCGCCGCCGAGGCCCTGCAGCGCGCGCATTGCCAGAAGCATGCCGACGCTGTCGGCCGCGCCGCACAGCACCGAGCCCAGGGTGAAGGTGAAGAGTGCCAGCGCGAAGATTTTTCGCGCGCCGAACCGGTCGGCGAACCAGCCGCTGACCGGGATGAACACCGCCAAGGTCAGGATGTAGGTGGTGATCGCCAGATTGAGGCGGACCGGGGTGGTGTCGAGGCTTTGCGCGATTGCCGGAATGGCGGTGGTGAGGATGGTGGAATCGAGCTGTTCCATCAGGAAGGCGATGGCGACGATGGACGGGATGATCAGCTTCAGGCGCGGATCGCGCTCGGTCGCAAAGAGTTGCTGTTCCAATAGTCTGCCAGTTCCGTCGTGCAGGAAGCGGTGGCTGTTGCGAGCCACCCGCGATCAAGCCGGCTTCGATGCCGTGCGGCGCGGCCGGCCTGGGGACCCACCGCACCGGACTGCTTTATGGCCCGATCGCTGCGAGGCGATAGCGATTTCGGCTGGCCCAGAGGTCAACAAATCTTGAGCCCGGTCCGCTTGTGCCTGAGTGGAACGTGACCGGCTACCGCCATCGTCGGCTGAAAAACCGATCACATGTTCGTGTTGGCGTAACCAATCGAAACGTGCCCGCGAACCTGAAAAGGGGCGACCATGCCCCTCAACAATGGGAGTTGTTCCAGATGCATTCGATCAAGTTCGCGCTTCTTGCCGGCCTCGTCGGTCTTTCCGCCTCGCAGGCCTTTGCCGAGGACACGATGGGCGCCATGACCATGATGAAGGGTGGGCAGGTCACCGCGATCATGCCGGACGGGCACATGGGCACCATGATCCCGGACGCCAAGATGGGCGCCGACCTGATGAAGTCGGCCAAGCCGATCAAGCATTGCATGATGATGATCACCGACGCCAAGGGCAAAGCCTTCATGATCGACACGTCGACCAAGAAGGCCCAGGCAGAGTGCGAGAAAATGGCGATGTAGGCCAGCCGGCGGTTCCCGCCGGCGAAGAGCCGGCGGGATATCCGACGCCGGCCGAAGTCGGGATTCCGGCGCGAGCCGGAACAGTCATCATCCTCGAAGCGTGAAACCAGCCCGATCTCCCTGGCTTGATATGCCGGACGAGTGTGCTACGGGCAGGTCGTCATCCGAGGAAAGGCATGGCCGGCATATCCCGAAAATACCGTATGTTGCGACGCTCTCAGGCGATGTGGGTGTCGCGGCGCGTCTGGCAGCCGCGTCTCGTGTTCTGGGCTGGCGCCATCTCGATCGGCCTCATCAGCGTTCTGTTCGCGTTGCTCGCCGACCGCGCGCAGGCGCTGTTCCATGTCGTGACGGGCAATGACGGCGGCTGGCGCTTCTACCTGCCGCTTGTGCTGACACCGCTCGGTTTCGTCCTGTGCGCCTGGCTGGCGCATACCTACTTCCCGGGATCGCAAGGCAGTGGCATTCCCCAGGCGATCGCGGCGCGGCATCTGCGCGACGAGGACGACCGCAGCCGCATCCTGTCGCTCAGGCTGGTGGTCGGCAAGATCGCGCTCACCATCGTCGGCCTCGGCTGCGGGGCCTCGATCGGCCGCGAAGGCCCCACTGTCCAGGTTGGCGCCTCGCTGATGCTGCAGGCGGCGCGGTGGGGCGGGATGGCCCAGGCGCGCGGGCTGATCCTGGCTGGCTCCGCCGCCGGTATCGCCGCCGCCTTCAACACGCCGCTTGCCGGCATCGTCTTCGCCATCGAGGAGATGGGCCGAACCTATGAGGCGCGCACCAACGGCCTGGTGCTGACGGCGGTCATCCTGGCCGGCCTCGCCTCTCTCGGGTTGCTTGGCAACTATACCTATTTCGGCATCGCCAGGGACACGGTCGCCTTCGCCACCGACTGGCCGCTGGTGCTCGCCTGCGGCATCATTGGCGGCGGTGTCGGCGCGCTGTTCTCGCTACTGGCGCTGAAGGTCATGCGTCGCATCCGGCGCTGGAACGCGTTGCAGCCGTTGCCGCGCACGCTGGCCGTGGCCGCCATCTGCGGGCTGGCGGTGGCCGCGATCGGTATCGCCTCCGGAGGTTTGACCTTCGGCACCGGCTACACCCAGGCGCGCGGCGCGATCGAAGGCACGCCGCTGCCGGCCTTCTTCTTCGCCGAGAAATTCGCGGCCGGCCTCTTGTCGATGGTGTCTGGCATTCCGGGCGGCATCTTCGCGCCGTCGCTGGCGGTGGGCGCCGGGCTGGGCAGCACGCTCGGCCTGGTCTTCGGCGCCGCCACGGGGACTGCGGCGCTGCTCGGCATGGCCGGCTATTTCGCCGGCGTCGTACAGGCGCCCATGACCGCCTTCGTCATCATCCTCGAAATGACTGGCAATCATGACAATGTGATCGCGCTGATGTGCGCGGCGATGCTGGGCTACGGCACGGCGAGGCTGATCTCGCACGAGCCGCTCTATCACGCCATGTCGCGGGTGTTCATCGCCGATGCGATCCGACGGCGCCGGGCGGAGGCGGAGCCCGCGCAGGGTTGATCGCGAAAACAAAAAGGCCGGACTTGATTGTCCGGCCTTGCGTCAAATCCAGATGCCGCCCTGGCTTATTTACACTTGGCGATCGAGGCCAGCGCGGCAGAGATGCCCTTCAGCGAGAAGACATAGGAGGTGGGGTTGCCGCGGCCGGACTTGGCCTGCACCTTCATGTCGGTGCCGGTCTTCATGGCGGCGATCAGCACCGGCTCTTCCGCGGCGTTCTCGACCCAGGCCGACTTGCCGCGGGTGAACATCGAGAACGACTTCTTGTCGATGGTGACGGTGGCCTTCGAGCCTTCCTGAAAGTTGTAGCCGGCGATGAACTGCGGCTCGTAGGAAACCTGCTGTCCGGGCCGCTGGCTGACGAAGAAGAACATGTCGCCATGGTCCAGCGTCTTTGGCTGCTTGTCGGTGGGCACCGTCAGCACGTAGCAGACCTTGCCGGCCTGCGACTGATAGCTGTAGGTGCCCCAGGCGTTGTGCTGGCCGATCTTCGTGGCCTGCTGCGCCAGCGCCGGGGCCGCGAAGGCGGCCACCAGGACCACGCTGGAAATTGTAGCAATCAATCCGCGCATCGTTCTTCCCGTATTCCAAATGGTGCGGAGGCGGGGCCGCCTCGCGTCCTGCCGTCGCTTCATTTTGATTTAATCAGGGTTACCAAATGGTGAATTTTCCTCAGGAAAAGGAACTCACCCCAGGAAACCGCCCGCCCAAAGCACATCACACCGACAGGTTCGAGCGACGTTCCTTGGGTTTCTATTCTTGAGCATGCCGTTACCCCAAACCCGCTACGCGATTCTGAGGGACATGCAGTCGCGCCAGTCGCCACAGTTAAAGGCGGCCGGCGCGACGTTCGGGGCGGAGTTGGAGGCCACGAAAACGGCAAGAGTTTGTCTTTTCGCGCGCGCTGATCTGCGGGAATAAAGCCAACCGAAATCAGCTCTTGTCGGCCAGTGCATCCTTGGCGGCCTGCCTGTGGGCGGGCGTGATATGGGTGCTGACGGCGGCGATCGCGGCGGTCAGCACGGCAAGGTCGTCGGTGTAGCCGAGGCCGACGACGAAGTCGGGGATGAAATCGAATGGCAGGACGAAATAGCCAAGGGCGCCAAGCAGCGTGGCCTTGGCGCGCAGGGGCGTGTCCTTGTCCATGGCGCAGTAATAGGCGGCGACAACCTCATCCATGAACGGAATCTGCCGCGCCGCCTTCTTGGCGGTGCGCCAGAATTTTTCGCGGACCTCGCCCTCGCCGGCAAGCTTGCCGCCGAAGCCGAAGTAGTCAAAACCGGGTCCTTGCGTCATCCATGTCTCCTTGGCTGCCGCGCATGGTTGCCCGTCGGCTTGCCGCGAGGAAAATGTGGTGAAAGCGCCAGCGTCCTGCAAGAGTTCAGCCGAAGTACCGGTCCATCTTCTTCGCAAGCTCGATGTCCAACGCCGTCACGCCGCCAGCGTCATGCGTGTTCAGCGTCACGTCGACGGTCTTGTAGACATTGGACCAGTCCGGATGATGGTCCATCTTTTCGGCGGCCAACGCCACGCGCGTCATGAAGGCGAAAGCCTCGGAGAAATTCTTGAAGACGAAGCTTCGCTTGATGGAAGCGCCGTCTGCGGCAAGCGACCAGCCGCCGAGCTCGGCCAGAGCCGCGGCGATAGCGTCCTTATCGAGTTTCTCTCTGTTCATGTCGGTTCCTGTGCTAGTCGGGAAACAATGACCCGCACCATAGTGCATGTCGCCCAAAAGTGCGCAGCGGTTTTGGGAATGAGAATAGGCATGAAACAACCGCCGGATCGATGAGCGCAGAGCCAATAAATTCCATTCTGTTCGTGTGCCTCGGCAACATTTGCCGCTCGCCGCTGGCGGAGGGTGTGCGTCGCACCGTCTTGGCCGAGCAGAGCAAGGACCTGGCGATCGATTCGGCCGGGACCGGCGGCTGGCATGCGGGCGAAGAGCCCGACCGGCGCTCGATCGCGGTGGCCGCAAAGCACGGCGTCGACATTTCAGGACAGCGGGCGCGCAAGGTGCTCGCGCAGGATTTTACGCGCTTCGACCTGATCCTCGGCATGGACAGGGCCAATGTGCGCGACCTCAAGGCGCTGGCGCCGGTAGCGGCGCGCGACCGGGTGCATCTTTATCTGGATTTCGCGACGGGAAACGCCCGAGACGTGCCCGATCCCTATTATGAGGGCGCCGAGGCCTTCGCGTCGGTCTACCGCATGATCCGCGAGGCGTCGGAGGCGCTGGCGAAGCGGCTCGAGGCCAGCGGTTCGCTGTCCAGCGGCCAGGCCTCCTCGACGATGTAAGGGCCGCCGCCGACCGAATCGCGCGACGACATCAGGACGAAGCGGCCGACACGGAAGGGCAGCGCCGCGAAATTGCCGCGCGCCGAAAGATATTGCGCGACATCGAGCGGGCTCGCATTGCGCAGGCGCGCCAGCGTCACATGCGGTGAGAACTTGCGCGGATCGGCCGGCAGGCCGAGCCGCTGGCAGATGCGGTCGATCTCGCCCTGCAGCGCCGTCAGGTCGGGCGAGGCCGACACGCCGGCCCACACGGCATGCGGCTTCTTTCCACCGAAGGCGCCGACGCCGGAAAGCGTCAAGGGAAAGGACGTCCGGCGGACGCGGTCGAGGGCATTGGCGATCTCGTCGGCGACATGGCCCTCGACATCGCCGATGAAGCGCAGCGTCAGGTGGTAGTTTTCGACATCGATCCAGCGCGCTCCGGGCAGCCCGCCCCGGAGCAGGGACAAGGAGAGAGCGGCATCACGCGGAATTTCGAGGGCGGTGAAAAGACGTGGCATGTGAAGCCTCCTGTCCTCGAATCGAAACTCTCGGCCCTAGCGAATCATCGATATAAGCGCGGGGCAAGCGGTTTGTTGTCCACAATGTTTCCCCAGCGGAAAGCGTGGCATTGCGGACTCATGACGGGCCGCCATTGGCGGCGATGGCCTTCTCGACGACCGGCAGCATGCGTTCGACCATGACGTCGACCCCCTTGGAGTTGGGGTGCATGCCGTCTTCGATCTGCAGTCCGGATGGCCCGCAACGCCGTCGAGGAAGAACGGATAGAGCGGAACGCCATATTCTTCGGCAAGCCGCGGATATATGGCGTCGAAGGCCTTCTGATAGTCCGCGCCGAGATTGGGCGCCGCGCGCATGCCCGCCAGAAGCACCGGAATATTGCGCTGCTTCAGCTTGACCAGCATGGCGTCGAGGTTTTTCTCGGTGATCTCGGGCGGAACGCCGCGCAGCATGTCGTTGGCGCCGAGCTCGAGGATCACCAGCCTTGTGCCGTCCGGCACCGACCAGTCGAGCCTCGCCAGCCCGCCGCTCGACGTATCGCCGGAGACACCTGCATTGGCGACGGCGACGTCCAGGCCCTTCGCCTTAAGCGCCGCCTGCAGCCTGTCGGTGAAACCCTGGCCGGGGCCAAGTCCGAAGCCCGCCGTCAGGCTGTCGCCGAAGCCGACGATGGTGAAGGTGGCGGCGCGCGCCGGCGAAAGGGCGGCGCAAACGGCGAGGAAAAGCAAAGAGACTGCGAAAACGACGGGGCCTGCGGCGAAACGGTGTTTGAATGCCATGCGGCGAGCCCCATATGACCGGAACAATCCAAGGAAGGAGACACAGGCCGTCTCCTTTTCCCACATATAGGGCGCTTTCATCGTGACAGAAGCCGTCATCGCGCTGAGGGACGTATCGCTGACGCTCGGCCAGGGCGCGTCCTCCGTCCATGTGCTGAAGGGCGTCAGCCTCGACGTGGCGGCGGGGCAAGCCACAGGCATTGTCGGCCCGTCCGGTTCGGGCAAGTCAACGCTGCTCATGGTTCTTGCAGGCCTGGAAAGGGTCGATTCGGGCACGGTCCGGATCGCCGGCGAGCTCATCAACGGCAAAAGCGAGGATCAGATCGCATCGTTTCGGGGACGAAACATCGGCATCGTCTTCCAGTCCTTCCACCTCATTCCAAACATGACGGCGCTCGAAAACGTGGCGGTGCCGCTCGAGCTTGCCGGCCATGCCGATCCGTTCGGCGTGGCCGCGCGCGAGCTCGCGGCGGTCGGCCTGAGCGGGCGCGTGACGCACTATCCGGGCGAACTTTCCGGCGGGGAGCAGCAGCGCGTGGCGATCGCCCGGGCGCTGGCGCCCTCGCCCCGCATCCTCATCGCCGACGAGCCGACCGGCAATCTCGACCAGGCGACGGGAAAGCAGATCGCCGACCTTCTGTTCGCCAAGGCGGCGGAGCGCGGCATGACGCTGGTGCTGGTCACGCATGATCCGGTGCTTGCCGCGCGTTGCGCGCGCCAGGTGTCGATGCGCTCGGGGCGGATCGAGGACACGCCGCGGCCGGTGACGGTGCCGGCCTGATGCGCACATTGAAGCTCGCCATCCGCTTCTCCTTGCGCGAGATGCGCGGCGGCCTCTCGGGGTTCATGATCTTCCTCGCCTGCATCGCGCTCGGCGTCGCGGCGATCGGCGGCGTCAATTCGGTGGCGCAGGCGATCAGCGCCGGCGTCGCCGATCAGGGCCAGACGCTTCTTGGCGGCGATCTGCGCTTCCAGGTCAACCAGCGCAACGCTTCCGACGCCGGGCTCGGCTTCATCAAGGGCCTCGGCATGGTTTCGCAGACTTCCGTCATGCGCTCGATGGCGCGGCTGGAGGACGGGTCCGACCAGGCGCTTGTCGAGGCAAAGGCCGTCGACGACGCCTATCCGCTCTATGGCGTGCTGGAGACCGATCCGGCGTTGCCGAGAGAGAGATTGTTCGGCGAAAGGTCCGGCGTGTTCGGCGCCGCCGCGCCCGACCTTCTGTTCGAGCGGCTTCATCTTCGCATCGGCGACAGGCTGAAGCTCGGCAGCGCAACGTTCGAGCTCAGGGCCCGGCTGGTCAGCGAGCCGGATGCGGTGTCGGACGGCTTCGGCTTCGCGCCGCGGCTAATGATTTCGCGCGAGGGCCTCGCCGCATCCGGCCTTGTGCAGCCGGGCAGCCTGGTCGAGAACGCCTACAAGGTGCGGCTGCCCGACGGGGCTTCCGAGGCGCGGATCAAGGACATCCAGGCCGAGGCAGCGAAGGATTTCCCCCAGGCCGGCTGGTCGATCCGCACGCGCGGCAACGCCGCCCCCGCGCTATCGGCCAATATCGAGCGCTTCTCGCAGTTCCTGACCCTGGTCGGGCTGACGGCGCTGGTGGTGGGCGGAGTCGGCGTCGCGAATGCGGTACGCGCCTATCTCGACGGCAAGCGCGGCGTCATCGCCACCTTCAAGAGCCTCGGCGCCTCGGGCGGCTTCGTCTTCACGGTCTATCTGGTGCAGATCCTGTTGATCGCAGGCTTGGGCATCGTGCTCGGGCTGATCCTGGGCGCCGCGATGCCCTTCGTGGCGAGCGCGCTTCTGCAGTCGGTCATTCCAGTGCCGGCGCAAGGCGGTTTCTATCCTGGCGCGCTTGCCATGGCGGCGCTGTTCGGCCTGCTGGTGACACTGGCCTTCGCGCTTTTGCCGCTTGGCCGCGCCCGCGACGTGCCGGCAACCGCGCTGTTCCGCGAAATGGGGTTCGAGAGCCGCGGCCTGCCGCGCCTGCCCTATGCCGGCTCAGCACTTGCCATCGTCGTCGCGCTGGCGGCGCTGGCGATCCTTTCGGCCAACGACACCCGCATCGCCTCGATCTTCGTCGGCGCGACGGTCTTTGCCTTCCTGGTGCTGCGGCTGGTGGCTATGCTCGTGCAATGGGCGGCCAGGAAGAGCCCGCGCGTGCGCTCCGTTTCGCTGCGGCTGGCGCTTGGCAACATCCATCGGCTAGGCGCGCTGACGCCTTCGGTGGTGCTGTCGCTCGGGCTCGGGCTGACGCTGCTGGTGACGCTGGCGCTGATCGACGGGAATCTCAGGCGGCAGATCTCCGGCAGCCTGCCGGAACGGGCGCCGAACTTCTTCTTCGTCGACATCCAGAGCAGCGACGTCGACGCCTTCGCAAGCCTTGTCGGCAAGGAGGCGCCTAGAGGAACGCTGGTCAAGGTGCCGATGCTGCGCGGGCGCATCATGGCGCTCAACGGCGTCGAGGTCGACAAGGTGAAGATCCCGGCCGACGGCGCCTGGGTGCTCCGTGGCGACCGGGGCCTGACCTATGACGCGAACCAGCCGCACAATGCGACGCTGACGGAAGGCGCGTGGTGGCCGCGGGATTATTCCGGCGAGCCGCTGGTGTCGTTCTCGGCCGAGGAAGGCAAGGCGATCGGGCTGAAGATCGGCGACACCGTCACCGTCAATGTGCTTGGCCGCAATGTCACGGCGAAGATCGCCAATTTCCGCCAGGTGCAATGGGAGACGATGGGCATCAACTTCGTCATGGTGTTCTCGCCCAACACCTTTGCCGGGGCGCCGCATGGCTGGCTGGCGACGCTGACCGACAAACAGGCCACCACGGCCGACGACGCAAGGCTGCTCAATGCCGTCACACGCGCTTTTCCGGCGGTCACGACTGTGCGCGTCAAGGACGCGCTCGATGTCGTCAACCGCCTGGTCGCGCAGTTGGGCACGGCGATCCGCGCCGCCGCCGGCGTGGCGCTGATCGCCTCGGTGCTGGTGCTTTCCGGCGCCCTGGCCGCCGGCAACCGGGCGCGCATCCATGACGCGGTGGTGCTGAAGACGCTCGGCGCGACGCGGCGGACGCTGATCACGGCCTTCTCGCTGGAATATGCGCTGATCGGCCTTGCGACCGCGCTGTTCGCACTGGCTGCCGGCGGCGTCGCCGCCTGGTTCGTGGTCGCCCATATCATGACGCTGCCATCGCATTTCATGCCGGAAGTGGCGGTGGCGACGATCGTGGTTTCTCTGGCGGTCACCGTCGGTATCGGCCTTGCCGGGACCTGGCGGGTTCTCGGCCACAAGGCGGCGCCTGTGCTGCGAGACCTCTGATGGAGGGGGCTTCCAGCGGTACGCCTGGTTAAATCTCTGTAAGAATGCCAGGCTGAATGCCCGAAAACCGGCTTTTTGCCTTCTCACAAAGCGTTACGGCCCGTTACCGTCTTGTTCTTGACGTCAAGAACCATCATATTTCGCATCAGGCATGCTGGAGCCCCGCCAGCGGCGCCTGGCCCCCGAGATCGCTCCGGGAGGGCCTGTCACCGGACGGGGCAGAAGCAACAGAGGATTCCAATGGCTGATCCCATTCGCAACTACCAGACGGGCGTCGCCTCGGGCGCGCGCGTCGAAATCGATCAGGGCCTGCGCGCCTACATGATCAAAGTCTATAACCTGATGGGGCTTGGCCTGCTCATTACCGGCCTTGCCGCTTGGGGCGCGTTCCATCTCGCCGTCACGGGCGACGGCCAGCTCACCGGTTTCGGCCAGCTTATCTATGCAAGCGCGTTCCGCTGGGTCGTCATCCTGGCGCCGCTCGCCGCCGTGATGTTCCTGTCGTTCCGCATCCAGTCGATGAGCGTGGGTGCGGCACAGACCACGTTCTGGGTCTATGCCGGCCTTGTCGGCCTGTCGCTATCGACGATCTTCCTCGTCTACACTGGCACCAGCATCACCCAGACCTTCTTCGCCACGGCCGCGGCCTTCGGCGGGTTGTCGCTCTACGGCTACACGACCAGGCGCGACCTGTCGGCGTTCGGCTCGTTCCTGATCATGGGCGTGATCGGCCTGCTGATCGCGATGCTGATCAACATCTTCCTGCAGTCGTCGGCGCTTGGATTCGCCATCTCCGCGATCGGCGTGCTGGTGTTCGCGGGGCTCACCGCATACGACACGCAGAAGATCAAGGAGATGTATTTCGAGGGTGATGTCGCCGATGTTGCCGGCCGTAAGGCCATCATGGGCGCGCTTCGCCTCTATCTCGACTTCATCAACCTGTTCATGTTCCTGCTGCAGTTCATGGGCGACCGCCGCTAAGGTTGGTTTACCCGGTCCCATTGGACCACAGACTTTGCGAAGGGCGGCCCAACGGTCGCCCTTTTCTTTTTTGCAGCCCTCTGCTGTTATCGAAGCAGTGGATCAGACTGCACAGATTATGAGCAATATTGCGATCAGGGCCGCCACTCCGGCCGACCTCGACCGAATCACGGAAATCTATGCCGATGCGGTCGCGCACGGCACGGCGAGCTACGAGTTGGAGCCGCCCAGCCGCGCCGAGATGGGCAATCGATTCGACAGCTTGGCGGCCGGCGGCTTTCCCTATCTCGTGGCGGATAAGGACGGCGTCGTGCTCGGCTATGCCTATGCTGGACCTTTCCGGCCGCGCCCCGCCTACCGGTTCGTCATCGAGGATTCGGTCTATGTCGCGCCCGAGGCCAAGGGGCAGGGCGTGGGCTCGCTGCTGATGCAGGCGCTGATCGAGACGGCGCGCGCGGCGGGCTTCCGCCAGATCATCGCGGTGATCGGCGACGGCCACGCCGACAGCGCTTCGGTGCGGCTGCACGAGAAGCTGGGCTTCCGTCATTCAGGGCGACTGGAAGGCTCAGGCTACAAGCACGGGCGCTGGCTGGATACGGTGTTCATGCAGCTTTCGCTGAATGGCGGCGCGACACTGCCGCCCGATCCTGATTCGCTGCCGGAGCGGAAGTTCCGGCTCGCAGGGAGATGAGTAAAACGGGAATTGCAGAAGTGAAGAATTGAAGAACTGAGGCTTACGTCAGGCGTCTGGCGCCTGAGTTCTTCAGTTCCCCTTCGATCTCGCAGGTCAAGCTTCCACGAGCTTCAGCTTCGCATCGAATACCCCAAGCACGCGGCCGAGTTCCTGGCCGCGCTTGAGGATGCGGCCGCCGGCGGCGATTACGGCGAATGCGCCTTGCCGGCGCGCCAGCTTCGGGTCCTTGACGATCTGGAACAACGGCACTTCGCTTGCCCGGCGGAAGACGGAAAAGACAGCGCGATCAGTGAGATGGTCGATCGCATAGTCGCGCCATTCATTGGCTGCCACCATGCGTCCGTAAAGCCGCAGGATCTGGTCGAGTTCGCGCCGCTCGAATCGCACCGGCTGGTCGAGGCGAGCCCTGCGCGCCTCGTGCAACGGGATCAATATTCCGGATGCTTTCCCATCCTCCGTCCCGCCGCTGTGATCGGTCATGCCTCGATCCTTCGAGTGAATCATGCGCCGGCCAAGGTTCGCGCTTTCGTCATGGAATTGCAAGGGCACGATGGAATTGCGGGTGCCAGCCGGGCAGATGCGCGGTCGGGCTATTTCCCAAACGTCCAGTCACGTTTGCAAAACGCATGTTGGAATTGGTGATGCTTCGCCGCAATCTCGCCACAAATAATCCGCGCTCATGCCCCAATGTCCGACGATTTTACCTGCGTTGCCTGAGACGGTTCGGTCCGGCACCGGCTCGTAAACCCCAAGCCCCCCGCCCACGGGTCAGCGTCGGATCGAACCAACCTCGGTTTTTCCTTGGAAAAATCAGGTGCGACGATCCCAAAACCTGAATGACCGGCGTCAGAAGCAAGCTGACGCCGGTTTTTTATTTTCCCTTCTCGCTTGCGAGAGAAGGTAAAAAAGGCCGCTAAAGTTCGTCGGGCTTGCGGATAAAGGCGGCGCCGAGGATCGGCCCGGGGATGCCGTCCTTGCCGACGGACTGCAACAGCACCGCGCAGCCCCCCTTCTTGGCGATTTCTGTCATCGGCAGCTCGTAACGCTGCGCCTTGCCGTGCCACATGCCGGCGGTCTGGATGTCGGAGACGGCGTTCCAATAGGTCAGGCTGCGGCCGCTGTTTTCGCCCTGGCCGATCTTCACCATCTGCGGCGCATCGAAATAGACGATCACCAGATGGGCGTCGCTGGGGCCGTTGCCGGCATCGCCCGCGTCGATCATGACACGGTCGCTGGTGCGGCTTACCTTGATGGGGACGCGCATGCCTTCGCCTGCCCTGTCCATCCGGGCCAGCGCCCCGTTGACTTCCTTGCGGCTGGCGCCGTTGACATGGCTGCGGCCATTGATGACAGCTTGCGGCGTGTAGACCGAGCGGCTGCCGAAGGCGCGCATGTAATCATACTGGCGCTCGGTGTTCTCCTTGGTGCTCAGAGTGTCCTGCCAGCCGAGATAGTCCCAGTAATTGACGTGATAGGCGAGCGCGACAATATCGTCCTTGCCGGCAAGCTCGGCGAAGAACTCGTCGGCGGGCGGACAGGAACTGCAGCCCTGGCTGGTGAACAATTCGACCACGCCTAACGGCCTGTCGGTTTGGGACTTGCCGGTCGCGGCCTTTTCAGGCTCGGCTGCAAGGGCCACTCCGCCCAACGCCGTAACGGCCAGCGCTACTGCCGCAAGCCGCAATCGTCCTCGAAATGCCATGACTCTTCCAATTCCCGCCGGTGACGCCGGCCTTGTTCTGATTGCTAAAATATGTGGCAGAAGCGGCAGTCAACGGGAAGTCACGTTGCGGTGAAATTTTGCGGTTGCAACCTCAGGTAAGGGGGGCACTAGAATAGGTCGTTGCATTTCACGGCTTGGTTCGATTCGGAGGCAGCATCCTCACCATGTGGCAAACTCTCCTGGCTCCTGTCGATCTCTATTGTGAACGGACCGGCCCTGGACTTTGGGCAGAGCCGGCAAATGCTTTGACCAACCTGGTTTTCATTGGGGCGGGACTGTGGGGCGTCCGGCAGGTGCGGCGATACCAGACCGGCACCTTCGCCGAAGTGCTGGCCTGGTGGGTGGTGGCGATCGGCATCGGTTCGACCCTGTTCCACACCTTCGCCACCAAAGGCACGATCTGGCTCGACATCCTGCCGATCGCCGGTTTCACACTCGCTTACACGCTGTTCAACCTGCGGCGTTTCCTCGGCATGGAATGGGGCAAGGCGATCGTCGTCTTCGTCGCCTTCTATGTCGTGGCGGGGCTGGTCACCTATGCAGTGCCGGACTGGCTGCGCCAGGCTTCCAACGGAACCACGAGCTATCTGCCGCCCTTCCTGGCGCTCGCCTTCTTCGGCGCGTGGGTGGCGGCCACCGGCAACCGGGCCGGCTGGTACAATCTCATCGGGTCGGCGATCTTCGTCGTCTCGGTCATCTGCCGCATGATCGATCCGCTGGTCTGCGCCAGCTTCCCGCTCGGCACGCATTTCCTCTGGCACGTCTTCAACGGGCTGATGCTGGCCGTGCTGCTGGCGGCGACAGCACGGTTCGGGGCGCCGAAGGCCAGGCAGCAGGCAATAGGCAGTAGGCAGTAGGCAGTAGGCAGTAGGCAGTAGGCAGTAGGCAGTAGGCAGTAGGCTGTCCCGTTCCTACTGCCTATTGCCATTTTCCCTCGCCGCTAAGCAGCCAGATCCCGCAGCACGTACTGCAAAATGCCGCCGTTCTTGAAGTAGTCGAGCTCATCCAGCGTATCGATACGGCAGATGATCGGCACATTCTTCACCGTGCCGTCGCCATAAGTGACCTTCGCGACCATCTTCTGACGCGGCTTGATGGCGTCCAGGCCGTCGATCTCGACCAGCTCGTCGCCCTTCAGATTGAGGGAGGCCCATGAGGTGCCATCCTCGAAGACGAAGGGGATGACGCCCATGCCGACCAGGTTCGAACGATGGATACGCTCGAAGGACTGGGCGATGACGGCGCGCACGCCGAGCAGGTTCGTGCCCTTGGCCGCCCAGTCGCGCGAGGAGCCGTTGCCGTATTCGACGCCAGCGAAGATGACCAGCGGCACGCCTTCCTTCTTATACTCCATCGCCGCGTCGTAGATCGACATCTCCTCCTTCGAGGGATAGTGGATCGTGTAGCCGCCCTCGCGGCCGTTCTCGCCCAGCATGTGGTTGCGGATGCGGATGTTGGCGAAGGTGCCGCGCATCATCACCTCGTGGTTGCCGCGCCGCGTGCCGTACTGGTTGAAGTCGGCGACGCCGACGCCATGCTCGGTGAGGTACTTGCCGGCCGGCGAGGCGGCCTTGATCGAACCCGCCGGCGAGATGTGGTCGGTGGTGATCTTGTCGCCGAAGAGGCCGAGCACACGCGCGCCCTTGATGTCGCCGACCTTGCCGAAGGTGCGGCCCATGCCGGCGAAATAGGGCGGGTTCTGCACATAGGTCGAGTGGTCGTCCCAGGCATAGGTCTGGCCTTCCGGCACCTTGACCTTCTGCCAATGAGCATCGCCCTTGAACACGTCGGCGTATTTGCGGGCGAAGAGCTCGCGCGTGACGTTCTTCTCGATGAACTCCTGGATCTCGGCCGAGGTCGGCCAGATGTCCTTGAGATAGACCGGCTTGCCGTCGCTGCCCTCGCCGAGCGGTTCGGTGGTGAGGTCCCTGGTCACCGTGCCGGCCAGCGCGTGCGCCACCACCAGCGGCGGCGAAGCGAGGTAGTTAGCCTGCACGTCCGGCGAGACGCGGCCTTCGAAGTTGCGGTTGCCGGAGAGCACCGCAGCGGCGATCAGGCCTTTGTCGTTGATCGTCTTGGAGATCGGCGCCGGCAGCGGACCGGAATTGCCGATGCAGGTGGTGCAGCCGAAGCCGACCAGGTTGAAGCCGATCTGGTCGAGCTCCTTCTGCAGGCCGGACTTTTCCAGATACTCGGCCACCACCTGGCTGCCGGGGGCAAGCGAGGTCTTGACCCAGGGCTTCTGCTTCAGGCCGAGCCGGTTGGCGTTGCGGGCGAGCAGGCCGGCGCCGATCAGTACGCTCGGATTCGATGTGTTGGTGCACGACGTGATGGCGGCGATGACGACGTCGCCATGGCCGAGATCATAGCCGGTGCCCTCTACGGCGTAGCGCTTCGAAATCTCGGCGGCCTTCTTGTATTCGGTCTCCATCGCCTTGGCGAAGCCGGCCGAAACGTCCTGCAGGGCGACGCGGCCCTCGGGGCGCTTGGGGCCCGCCATGGACGGCACGACATCGCCGAGGTCGAGCTCGAGCAGGTCGGTGAAGACCGGATCGGCCGAGCCGGTGTCCCGCCACATGCCTTGTGCCTTCGAATAGGCCTCGACCAGGGCGATGCGCTTTTCCTCGCGGCCCGACATGGTGAGATAGCGGATGGTTTCGGCGTCGACCGGGAAGAAGCCGCAGGTCGCGCCATATTCCGGCGCCATGTTGCCGATGGTGGCGCGGTCGGCCAGCGTCATGTTGGAGAGGCCGGGGCCGAAGAACTCGACGAACTTGCCGACGACGCCTTTCTTGCGCAGCATCTGGGTGACGGTAAGCACGAGGTCGGTGGCGGTGACGCCTTCCTTGAGCTTGCCGGTGAGGCGGAAGCCGATGACCTCGGGCAGAAGCATCGAGACCGGTTGGCCGAGCATCGCGGCCTCGGCCTCGATGCCGCCGACGCCCCAGCCGAGGACGCCGAGGCCGTTGATCATGGTGGTGTGCGAATCGGTGCCGACGCAGGTGTCCGGATAGGCGACGGTCTCACCGTCCTCGGCGTTGGTCCACACCACCTGTCCCAGATATTCGAGGTTGACCTGGTGGCAGATGCCGGTGCCGGGCGGCACGACGCGGAAGTTGCGGAAGGCCTGCTGGCCCCATTTCAGGAACTTGTAGCGCTCCTCGTTGCGCTCATATTCGAGCTCGACGTTGCGGGCGAAGGCCATCGGCGTGCCGAACTCGTCGACGATGACGGAATGGTCGATGACCAGGTCGACCGGCACCAGCGGGTTGATCCTCTCCGGGTCGCCGCCCAGCGCCTTGATGCCGTCGCGCATGGCCGCGAGGTCGACAACAGCCGGAACGCCGGTGAAATCCTGCATCAGCACGCGGGCCGGGCGATAGGCGATCTCGACGCCGGCGGTGCCCTTGTCGGTCAGCCAGGCGGCGACCGCCTGGATAGATTCCTTGGTGACCGAACGGCCATCCTCGTTGCGCAGCAGATTCTCCAGCAGCACCTTCATCGAATAGGGCAGCGCGGCGATGCCGGTGAGACCGTTCTTCTCGGCCTCGACGAGGTCGAAATAGACATAATCCGCGCCACCTGCGGTCAGGGTGCGGCGGCAATTGAAACTATCGAGGGATTTCGTCACGGCGATCCGTCCTTGTCTGTTCAGCCTGAAAGGGAACGGACGCCGTTGGCATGCAATCACGCGCAAAGGTGCGGGTACGGCCATTTCCGCTGTCCGCTCCCAAGCAACCCGAGCCGTTCAAGGCGGCGCGTGCGCTGGTTCGGCGCTAATTCTGATCCCGCGCTGACCGCTGGCACGGATGAACCGCATATAGAGAATTTCCCGGAATAGTTCTAGACAGTCGAAAGACGAATTTGCGTGAGCCGGAAACGGCCGCTAAACGGTGCTTCCGGGACGGGCAAGGAATGCGGCTGATCGCCGAAAATCTGGGCGGCGAGCGGGGCGGCGAGCCGGTTTTTTCCAATATCGGCTTCGCGCTGGACGGTGGCGAAGCGCTTGTCGTCACGGGTCCGAACGGGTCGGGCAAATCGACGCTACTGAGGGTAATCGCCGGCCTGTTGCCGGCCTTCGAGGGGAAGGTCCGATTCGAAGGCGGCGAGGCTTTCCCGACGGTCGCCTCCGCTTCGCATTATCTAGGCCATGCCAATGCGATGAAGACGGCGCTCAGCGTCGAGGAGAATCTCGGCTTCTGGCGCGCGTTTCAGGACGAGGCCGGATTGAGCGTCGAAGAAGCGCTCGAAACGGTGGCGCTCGGCGGGCTCGGGCATCTGCCGTTCGGCTATCTCTCGACCGGGCAAAGGCGACGTGCTTCGATCGCCAAGCTCCTGGTCAGCCGCCGGCCGGTCTGGCTGCTCGACGAGCCGACGGCGGGGCTGGACAAGGCCTCGGAGGAACGATTCGCGGGATTGATGCGAGGGCATCTCGAGGATGGAGGGATCGTGGTGGCGGCGACGCATCTGCCGCTGGGGCTGGCGGGGGCGCGTGAGCTGCAAATGAGGGTAGGTCACTGATGTCGCTGCTCTACGGCGCCCCCCTCTGGCCTGCCGGACATCTCCCCCACAAGGGGGGAGATCAGCCGTCGCCGGTGATTTCGCCAGCCGCCAACGTCGGAAGATTCGGCGAGGCGTTGAAACAGCCGATCTCCACCCTTGTGGGGGAGATGTCCGGCAGGACGCAGGGGGGCGCGAAGCAACGCACACCTAACCAGGGGGCCGCTTCATAATGTGGGCCCTGTTCCTGCGCGATATCCGCCTCTCCATTCGCGCCGGCGGCGGCGCCTTGATCGGGATCATCTTCTTCCTCGCCGTCATCGTCACCATCCCGTTCGGCGTCGGACCGGACCTCAACCTCCTGTCGCGCATCGGCCCGGCGATTCTGTGGATCGCGGCCTTGCTCGCCTGCCTGCTCGGCCTCGACCGGCTGTTCCAGGCCGATCGCGAGGACGGCGCGCTCGACCTCCTGGTGCTCAACAGCGACCGTCACATGCTGGCGCTGACGGTACTGACCAAATGCCTGGCGCACTGGACCGGCAGCGTGCTGCCGCTGGTGGTCGCCGCTCCCTTGCTCGGTCTGTTCATGAATATGGAGCCGGTAGGCATCGGCGCCACGGCGCTCACCCTTCTCGTCGGCACGCCGGCCATCACCTTCATCGGAGCCGCGGGCGCCGCGGTCGCGGTGGCCCTGCCGCGCGGCGGGCTGCTGATCTCCGTTCTGGTGCTGCCGCTCACCATCCCGGTGCTGATCTTCGGCGTCTCGGCAAGCTATGGCGCCGTGGCCGATCCGGCCCCGTTCCTGCAGCCTTTCCTCATTCTTGCCGCGCTGACGCTGTTTCTTGCCGTGATCGGACCCGCGGCGGCGGCGCTGGCGTTACGGCATGGGACGGATTGATGCGACGAGGACATTCATTTCGCCGCGGCGCCGCGGCAAATTGCGGGAGAGCCGCGGCGGAGCTAGACCAATTCCAGGAAAAGCATGAGCGGTTTTTCCATTCGGAATTGCGTCAGGACAAGGAAATGGAGCTGATCGCCGGTTCTGTGAAGCGGCGAAACGCCTTGAGAGAAGACATGATTGGAACGATCGGCACGGGGCAGGAGCGGCTGACATGAGCGTGCATGCCCTGTTCGTCACCGCCGCCTACGCCATCACGGCCTTCGTGCTCGCGGGGCTGATAGGGTGGATCCTGCTCGACCAGCGGGCACGCAAGCGCGAGCTCGCGGCGCTGGAAGCGGCCGGGGTGCGGCGACGCTCCGACAAGGGGGGCAAGTCATGAGCCTCGAAACCGAAGCTCCGGCACCGCGCCGCCGCCTGTTCGTGCTTCTGCCGTTGCTGGTGTTCCTGGGACTGGCCGGGCTGTTCCTATCGCAGCTGCTCTCGGGCCGCGACACCTCGGAAATCCCCTCGGCGCTGATCGGCCTGCCGGCGCCACAGACCAGCTTGCCCCCGCTGGAAGGCGTGAAACTGCCGGGGCTCGATTCCAAAAGCTTCGCCGGCAAGGTAACGCTCGTCAACGTGTTCGCGTCCTGGTGCGCGCCATGCCGGGAAGAGCATCCGGTGCTGCTCGGCCTGTCTCAGGACAAGCGCTTCACGCTCGCGGCACTGAACTACAAGGATCAGCCGGAAAATGCCCGCCGCTTCCTTGGCGATCTAGGCAATCCGTATCAAGCCATCGGCGTCGACCCGGCCGGACGCGCGGCGATCGACTGGGGCGTCTATGGCGTGCCGGAGACCTTCGTCATCGGCAAGGACGGCAAGATCGCCTACAAGCATGTCGGGCCGCTGACGCCGGAGTCGGTGAGGACGTTGCTCTTGCCGCAGGTCGAGAAAGCGTTGGCGGCGCCGGGCTGAGGTGCCTTCTCATCCGGCCGCACCACGGCCACCTTCTCGAGGGGGAGAGCGTCAGCGCAAAGCTGCTCTTCCCCCTTGGGGGAGGCCGGATCGCCCAGAGTTGCTCTTCGCAATTCGGCTGGCTATCCGTGTGAGGGAAATCCCCTCGACCGGAATGGCTCAGCCGTAGATCTGCTTGTGGACCTGGTAGAGCATCTCGGAACGGTCGGCGCGCAGATCGGCGAGGTCGCGGTTGGACAGGTTCTCGATTTCGGCGACGAGGCGGTTGTAGTTGCGGCGCTTGACGAGGCTGGCGCGGGCTCGGGCGACAAAATTGTCGAACATGACAGGGCTCCTTTTCTGCCGCATTCAAGCGGCCGGTTGTTCCTCCCTGACGATTGTGAGGATGACATAGGAATGGTGCGTTGCAAAAGAAAGATGTTGCAATGCACCATTGCAAGCAGCGCATAGCCGGTTAATCGCGGGCTAACAGGCCATGCACCCCGCGCGACACGCCAAGCCGGCCCGTTTCACGCGGTCTCATCCATTTTGTCGTACAAATTACCGGCTTGCCGTCTTGCCAGAACGATTGCGGGCTGGCTTGATCCGCTGTCACGTGATGCCGGGAGGGATGCATGGCGGCCGCAGACTACTATGAAGTTCTCGATCCGCGTTTCGCGCGGCTGTTCAACGGCAACGCGCAAGTCGAAAAGCTGTTCACCGGATGCCGCTGGGCGGAAGGGCCGGCGTGGTTCGCCGCCGGCCGTTACGTCGTCTGGTCCGACATCCCCAACAACCGCATGCTGCGGTATGACGATACCGACGGCAGCGTCAGCGTGTTCCGCCAGCCGTCGGGCAATTCCAACGGCAACACGGTCGACCGGCAGGGCAGGCTGGTGACCTGCGAGCATTCGGGTCGCCGCGTCAGCCGCACCGAGTTCGACGGCTCTGTCACCACCATCGCCAGCAAATGGAAAGGCAAGCGGCTGAATTCGCCCAACGACGTGGTGGTGCGCTCCGACGGCTCGATCTGGTTCACCGATCCGAGCTACGGCATCGACACCGATTATGAGGGCGACAAGGCCGAAAGCGAGATCGGCGCCTGCAACGTCTACCGCGTCGATCCGGATACGGGCGATGTCGAGGCCGTGATCACCGACATGGTGCGGCCGAACGGACTCGCCTTCTCGCTGGACGAAAGCCTGCTCTATGTCGTCGACACGGGCCGCACCCATGGCGAGAACAACCCGGCGCATATGCGGGTCTTCACAGTCGGCAAGCACGGCAAGAAGGTTTCGGGCGGCAAGGTCTTCGCCGACTGCACCGCCGGCCTGTTCGACGGCTTCAGGCTCGATGCGGACGGGCGCATCTGGACAAGTGCTGCCGACGGTATCCATTGCTACGATCCGGACGGCACATTGATCGGCAAGGTCAAGGTGCCCGAGGTGACCGCCAACTGCGTGTTCGGCGGCAACAAGCTCAACTGTCTCTACATCGCTGGCACCACCTCGCTCTACATGGTGCGGCTGATGGTGAACGGGGCAAAGACATATTGAGGCTGCTGCAGGCTCTTCTGTGGCCCCTGCTGGCCTTTCTGCGCATCTCCGCAGCGCCCGCCGCGCTGCGGTTTGCGCGACCACCGCCATCAGGGCCGCCGGACCGGATTGCCAAGCCGTCGCCTGACGTGAACCGGCGGAACTCAAGGGGAGGACATCATGCCATTCGTCAACATCCGCATCGTCAAGGAAGTGATCGCCGCCGATCCGGCCGGCAAGAAGGCTGACATCGCCAAGAAGGTGACCGAGGCCATCATGGACGCCACCGGGCTTACCAATAACGATGTCTGGGTGGTGTTCGAGGAGGTCAACGCCCGCGACTGGTATGTCGGCAAGACCGATGTCGAGACGCTGCGGAAGGGGTAGGTTCTTCCTTCTCCCACAAGAGGAAAGGGAAGGGCGCTCATTGTCCGCGGATGAACTCTACGAAACCTCGCACCGCTTCCCGCATCATCTGGCGGTTCGCACCCTCTGCCAGGATCGCCTCCATCTCGGCCGGCTTCTTGCCCAGCAGCGCGATCTCCAGCGCCCGCTCCTCGTATAGCGCGAACGACATCGTCCGCATGATCTCGGCCAGTGCCGCGCGGGCATAAAGCGAGCGGGGCGAGGCGTGGACCAGCATCGCCGGCTTGCCGACTGCGGCATCGCGCGAGACGAGCCAGTCCAGCGCGTTCTTCATGCCGCCGGGCACGCCATGCGCATATTCCGGGCAAGAGACGATGACGCCGTCGGCTTTGCTGACGGCGTGGATCAGCTTGGCGGCTTCGGGCGGCGTGCGCTCGCCCTCGTCGTCGGGGTTGAAGATCGGCAGCCGGCCGAGGCCGTCATAGACGTGTATGCGGCAGCCGGCGGGCGGGGTGGCGGCCAAGGCGGCAACCAGGGCCGCGTTGGTCGAGGCGGCGCGCAGGCTGCCAGATATTGCGATGATCTCGATCAAGGGAGAGAGCCGGACGAAATGCTGAGTCGTCTATGAGCCTACCACATGGTCTGGCGGTAATCGTCGTCCAGCTCGCGGTCGATCTCGCCGGCGCTTTCGCTAAGGGCCAGCTGGTCGCGGATGATCTGGCCGAGCGTCGGCAGTGTCGTGCGGTCGTACCAGGTCTCCGGCTTCCACAGGGCGGAGCGCATGAAGGCCTTGGCGCAATGCATATAGGCGGCCTTGACCGTCACCACGATGATGCTCTGCGGCTCCTTGCCGTCGACGGCCAGCCGTTCGCGCAGGGCGGGGTCGACGGTGATGCGGGCATCGCCATTGACGCGCAGCGTCTCGTTCATGCCTGGGATCAGGAAGAGCAACCCAACCGACGGGTTGCGGATGATGTTCTCCAGCGTGTCCAGCCGGTTGTTGCCGGGACGATCCGGAATGGCGATGGTGGAATTGTCGAGGATGGCGGTGAAGCCGGGCTTGTCGCCCTTCGGCGTCACGTCGGCATTGCCGGCGCCGTCGGAGGAACCGATCAGCACGAAGGGGCTCTTGCCGATGAAGGAGCGGCAGTGGCCGTCGAGGCCTTTGAGTTCCTTGCGGATCGAGCCGTCGGTCGGCCGGGGCGTCTTGTAGATCGTCCTCAGCTCGTCATGCGTGGTGAGGAATTCCATACCGCCCCCCGTTATTCTGGCGCAATTCCGGACGGACGTTACGGGGTCGCCGAGCCCGACCGCGTCACACCTTTCCTGAAATTGCTTTAGTTGCCGGCCTTCTCTTCCTTGGGCTTCTCCTCGAGCGAGTGGCGCATGATCAGCGGCATCTGGCTGAAGGTGAAGAGAAGCGTGATCGGGATCGTGCCCCAGACCTTGAAATAAAGCCAGGTCGCCTCGGAAAAGTTGCGCCACATGATCTCGTTGAGCACGGCCAGGAACAGGAAGAACAGGCCCCATCGGAAAGTCAGCTTGCGCCAGCCTTCAGCATCCAGCTGGAAGGCGGAATCGAAGACGTAGCCGAGCAGCGACCGGCCGAAGGCGAGCCCGCCGAGCAGCGTGACGCCGAACAGCGAATTGATGATCGTCGGCTTCATGAAGGCGAAGGTCTTGTCCTGCAGGTAAAGCGCCAGCGCGCCGAAGACGAAGACGACGATCGCCGAGACAAGCGGCATCAGCGGCAGGCTGCGCGTCAGCGCCCAGGAAGCACTCAGCGACAGCGCTGTCGCCACCATGAAGAACGCGGTAGCGATCAGGATCGGCTCGCCGAGATGGGTGAGCACCGGAAATTTCTCGGCCAGCCACTCGCCGCGGATCGTGGTGAAGAAGAACACCAGGCCCGGACCCAGCTCGAGCAGGAACTTCAAGCCGGGATTCATCGGCTTGCGGCGTGGATCGGACGGGTCGCGTTCGAGGATGTTCATGAAAGTCCTTCTTGCGCATGATCTGGCCGAAAAGCGGGCGGCCTTCGAAGATCACGTCGTTGTTCAGGCCACGCCGGCGATCGCTCTCGCGAATTCGCTGGCAGAAAACGGTTCGAGGTCGTCGACCTGCTCACCGACGCCGATAAAATAGACCGGCAGCCGGTGCTTGGCGGCGATCGCCACCAGAATACCTCCGCGCGCCGTGCCGTCCAGCTTGGTCATGACCAGCCCATTGACGCCGGCGACGTTGCGGAAGATCTCGACCTGGTTCAGCGCATTCTGCCCGGTGGTGGCGTCGACCGTCTGCAGCACCGTGTGCGGCGCTTCGGGATCGAGCTTGCCCAGCACGCGCACGATCTTCTCCAGTTCGGCCATCAGCTCGGTCTTGTTCTGCAGGCGGCCGGCGGTGTCGATGATCAGCACGTCGGAGCCGGCCTCCCTGGCTCTCTCGAAAGCGTCATAGGCGAGGCCCGCCGCATCGGCGCCGAGCTTGGTGGCAATGACGGGGGATTTGGTTCGCTCGCCCCAGATCTTGAGCTGTTCGATCGCCGCGGCGCGGAATGTGTCGCCTGCGGCGAGCATCACCTTGAGCCCGCCATCGGTGAGCTTGGCGGCCAGCTTGCCGATGGTCGTGGTCTTGCCGGTGCCGTTGACGCCAACGACCAGGATGACATGCGGCTTGTGGCTGAGATCGAGCTCGAGCGGTTTTGCCACCGGCGTCAGCACCTTCTCGACCTCCGCCGCCATCACGGCGCGGACCTCAGATTCCGACACGTCGCGGCCATAGCGGCTGGAAGCGAGCGAATCGGTGACGCGCAGCGCCGTCTCCACGCCAAGATCGGCGCGGATCAGCACGTCCTCCAGGTCTTGCAGCGTGTCCTCGTCCAGCTTCCGCTTGGTGAAGACGCCGGCAATGTTGCCGGTAAGCTCCCGCGAGGAGCGGGCGAGCCCTTCGCGCATGCGCTGGAACCAGGAACGCCGCGGCGCAGGCTCCGGCGCCCTTACGGGTTCCGCCTTCTGCTCGACCTTCTTCGAGACCGTCACCTTGCCGGCGGCGGGCGTGGCCTTTGGCGATGGCACGGCCTCCGGTTCGGGTGCGATCTCGGCAAGGATCGGCTGCGGCTCGATGGGCGCGGGCTGTCGAATGGGAGGCGCGATTTCCGCGCCGGCTTCGGCAGATGGTTCTGCAGGCGGCGCTTCCGTCGGCGGGACCTCGACCGGCGCCGGTGTCTCGACCGGCTCAGGCGGCATCGGCACTTCGACCGGTGCCGGCTCAGGCTGCGGTCCCGGACGCAAAGGCTCGATGTCCGGCTGTGTCGGCGCCGGAGCAGGCACTTCCAGCGGGGCGGGTTCAGGTGCCGGTGTCGGCGCCGGTAAAGGCTCAGGTCGCGCGGGCGGCACTTCCTCTGGCCCCGGCTCCGGCTTTTCGGGGGCCGGTTGCGGCTCCTCTTCGGGCGCAGGCTCGGGCAGCGGTTCCGGCTCGGCGGGAATGACCGGTTCCGGCGTGGGCGGCACGTTCGGAGCCGGCTCGTGCATCGGCTCTTCAGGCGGCGGGGCTGGGCCAATCTCGGCTGCGGGCTCGCCCGCCGGCGCGGCCTCCGCCACAGATTGCTGTTCGTCGCGCGCCAAAACCTCTGGGGCAGCCTGCTCTGCCTCCGGCTTCAGCGCTTCAAGCGCGTCCCATTTGATCGGCGGGAGCGGGGCCGTCTCGTCGACGCGCTCCTCGACGACCTCTCTTTTGCCGAATGAAAATATCTTCTTGAAGAAACCAGCCATGCGTCTCGCAGTCTCAGGCGGCTTGCGCGGCAAAGGGCGCCGCAATCAGTCGGGTGCCGTCATGGCCGGTGATCACGGCGTCGACGATCTCGCCGGGCGCGCCGCTGTCGATCGCGGCCAGGGTAAAGCCCTCGGTGCGGCCGAGCCCCTCCCGTTCGATCAGGATCGACTGCCGAGTGCCGGCGAGCGACGATAAATGACGGCGATAGGCTGCGTCGCCTGCGGCGCGCAGCCTCGCGGCGCGCGCCTTCACCACCTCGCGGCGTACCTGCGGCATTCGCGCGGCGGGCGTTCCTTCGCGCGGGCTGAACGGGAAGACGTGGAGATGCGTCAGCCCGCATTCCTCGACGATCTTTTCGGAATTCTCGAACATCGCCTCGGTCTCGGTCGGGAATCCGGCGATGATGTCTGCGCCGAAGACGATGCCGGGACGCAACTTGCGCACGTCCTCGCAGAAGCGGACCGACTGGTCGCGCAGATGGCGGCGCTTCATGCGCTTCAGGATCATGTCGTCGCCGGACTGCAGCGACAGATGCAGATGCGGCATCAGCCTGGGCTCGGTGGCGATGGCGTCGAGCAGGTCGTCGTCTGCCTCGATGGAATCGATCGAGGACAGTCTCAGCCGCTTCACGTCCGGCGCTTGGCGCAGAATGGTCTTCACCAGCTTTCCAAGCTTCGGGCTGCCCGGCAGGTCCGCGCCGAAGCTCGTCATGTCGACGCCGGAGAGCACGATCTCGGCATAGCCGTTGCCGGCCAGCCGCTTGACCTGCTCGACCACGGCGCCCATCGGCACCGAGCGCGAGTTGCCGCGGCCATAGGGGATGATGCAGAAGGTGCAGCGATGGTCGCAGCCATTCTGCACCTGAACGAAGGCGCGCGCCCGGCCCTCGATGGCGTCGACCATGTGGCCCGCCGTCTCGCGCACCGAGAAGATGTCGTTGACGCGCGCCTTCTCGGTGTCGTTGACGCCGAAATCGGACAGCGCGCGGTAGGAGTTTGCCCTGAGCTTCTCCTCATTGCCGAGCACGAGGTCGACCTCGTCCATGGCGGCAAAATTCCGCGGCCCGGTCTGCGCCGCGCAGCCGGTGACGATGATGCGCGCTTCAGGGTTCTCGCGGCGCGCCTTGCGGATCGCCTGCTTGGCCTGGCGCACCGCTTCGGCCGTGACGGCGCAGGTGTTGAAGATGACGGCGCCGCCCTGGAGCGCGCCGAGCCCCGCGCTCTCGGCCTCGCGGCGTATTACTTCCGATTCATAGGTGTTGAGGCGGCAGCCGAAGGTGACGACGTCGATACCTTTGGTCATCGCGCCTTTTTCAAGGGCGGACATCAGGCGGCGCTTTCGGTGTCGCGGACCCAGGCTCCGGTAGAGGGGTCGAAGCTGCCGGAAAATTCCCATTCGGCCGGGCCGGTCAGGATGACATGGTCGTCTTCGCGCCACTCGACATTGAGCTCGCCGCCGCCCGGCGTCAGCAGCGAGACGCTGCGGCCGGTGCGCCTGGTGCGGGCCGCCGCCACCACCGCGGCGCAGGCGGCCGAGCCGCAAGCCTTGGTGAGGCCGGCGCCGCGCTCCCAGGTGCGGATGATCATCGTCCGCGGCGACGTCACCTGGGCGATGGTGATGTTGGCGCGTTCAGGGAAGATCGGATGGTTCTCGAGCAACGGGCCGAAGCGGTCGAGGTCGTAGGACCAGACGTCGTTGTCGACCCAGAAGATCGCGTGCGGATTGCCCATCGACACGACGGAAGGCGAATGCAGCACCGGCGCGTCGATCGGGCCGATCTGCAATTCGATCATGCGGGTATCGCGGAATTCTTCCGCCAGCGGGATCTCCTGCCAACCGAAGCGCGGCTTGCCCATGTCGACCGAGATCAGGCCGTCGGCATGCTCCTGCGCATTGAGGATGCCGGCCCGCGTCTCGAAGGTGAAGCTCTTCTGGCCGGTCTCGGCGGCCAAAGCCTGCACGACGCAGCGCGTGCCGTTGCCGCAGGCCTGCGCGCTGGTGCCATCGGAGTTCAGGATGTCGATGTAATAGGCGGTGCCCGGCGTCCTTGAATCATGGATCGCCATGATCTGGTCGAACTTGGTCGCCACGTCGCCGTTGAGCGCGATCGCCGCTGCCGACGTCACTTTGTCGGCGCGACCGCGCATATCGGCAACGATGATCTCGTTGCCGATGCCATTCATCTTGGCGAAGGGGGCGTTGCCTGCCATTGAACCGGTCGTTCCGTGCCTGTTTGGCGCTATATGGCGGAAACGGGCGGGAATTACCAGTCCGGCGCGGTCGGAGGCAATGGAGGCTCCGCGGGGGTCGACTGCCAAGCGCTGGCGCCAGATACCGTGAGGAGTTCGCTGGCGACGACCTAGCGGTCGCGCTTAAGTTACCGCGAAGACGCCGAGCACGATCAGCAGGAAGATGATCAGAACGATGCCGATGAGGACGCGCGCGCCGGTGGCGGCCGCGCCGGCCAGCGCTGGCATGCCGAGAAGGCTTGCCGCCGCGGCAACGATGAGAAGAATTATGATCCACTTGATCATGGTAAGGCTCCGAGCGAATTGCGTTGTGAAACAACGCGCTTGGCCGGCCCGGGTTCCGTCCCTATAGAGCCGGTATATCCCAGATCTCCCCTGGACGCATGGCGCGGAAACGTTGTGGCGGCAGGCCTTGCTCCTTGAGCGCCTCTGCAAGTCTTTGCGCCGGTTCGCCGACCGGCTCGTCGGTAAGTTGGAACGTGCCCCAATGGCAGCCGGCGGCGAAGGCGGCGTTGCTGAGTTTCATGCCCTGCACCGCTTCCTCGGGGTTCTGATGCTGCGGCGCCATGAACCAGCGCGGCTCATAGGCACCGATCGGCAGGATGGCGAGGCGGAAGCCGCCATGTTTTTCCGCCATCAGCCGGTAATTGATGCCGCCATGGAAACCGGTGTCGCCGGCGAAATAGATATTGCCGCCCACTGTTTCGACGACGAAGCCCGCCCACAGCGCCATGCGGCGGTCGCGCCCGCCGCGCGCAGACCAGTGATGGACCGGCTCGACATGAATGGCGGCCTCGCCGAGATCGATCCTGTCGCCCCAATCATGCACGCTGAGCCGCATGCCGGGCACCGCGCGGTTGATGACGGCATCGTTGCCGAGCGGCGTGATGACCCGCGCATCGTGGCTTTGCTTCAGCCGCTTCAGCGTGGCGAGGTCGAGATGGTCGTAGTGATTGTGGCTGACCAGGACCAGGTCGATCGGCGGCAGATCGGCAAAGGCAATGCCCGGCGCATTGACCCTTCTCGGGCCGGCAAAGGCGAAGGGCGAGGCGCGCTCGGACCAGACGGGATCCGTCAGGATGTTCAATCCGGCGGTTTGGATAAGCAATGAGGCGTGGCCGACCATTGTAAGCCTGAGGGCGCCGCCATCCACCCGACCGGCCGGTTTCGCTTGCGGATGGGGGCTCGGAACGGCGGCGGGCCATTTCGCCCGCCCGCCGCCGAATTGCCATTTGAGGAGATCGGTGAAGCGACCGGGCGGCTTGCCGCCGGGATTGAAGAACACGGCGCCGTCGAAATGGTCGCTGGGCGGGCCGCTGTAGTAGCGGTTGGCGGTTCTCGTTCTCGCGGCCATTCTCTCTCCCGCCGGCTCGGTCTTTCCTGAGATAAGGCCGCGCGTGCCTGGCGCAAGCATTTTGCCGGCCAATGCCTATGGGCGAAATCGGGTTCCTCTACGATCGGGAGCAAGGGGGATGATCATGGTCATGAAGCGAACCAAGGCACCGTGGATGAAGGCCGAGGATTTCGGCCGTTCGCTGCCTCGCGGACTGGGCGTCAATCTTCTGGTCACCGACATGGCGGCGATGGAGGCATTCTGCCGCGACGTGCTCGGCGCCCGGATCATCCATGCCGACGAGGATTTCGCGGCGATCGAGCTTTTGGGCTCGATCTTCATGCTGCATGCCGACCATTCCTATCTCGACAATTCGATGACCGGGGTCATCTCGGGTGCCGAAACACGCGGGGCCGGCATAGAGCTGCGCCTTTACGGCGCCGACCCGGATGTGGTCGAGAAAAAGGCGGCGGCGCTCGGCCACATCGTGCTGGCCGGCTCGATCGACAAGCCGCACGGCCTGCGCGAATGCTATATCGTCGGTCCGGACGGCTATGTGTTCGTGCCCAGCGCCCGGATTTAAAACAGAAATTCCAACGGCTTGCATGGCTCCGTCGAGTGCCGACCCGGCGCCGTCCGCTTGCTGCGATAAATTTGCAACATCCGGCTCGAAAACCCTATTTTAACCATATCGGGTTGAAATTCTGCCACCTTCGCCATCTTGGTGGAGCGAAGATTACGCGGATGGCTCCCCCCGGCCGGATCCGACGGAGGTTTTGATGAGTTTTTCGATGACCCGCCCCTTTTTGCGGCTCCCCCTCTTTTCGCGGACCGGCCTTGTGGCCGTATCGCTGGCCGCGCTGGTGGCCAGCGGCTGCTCGACCTCGCGCTTTTCGTCGATGGACGATCAGCAGCCGGCGCCGCTGACGCCCGCGCCGTCCGGCACCGTCACGCAGAACCAGCTGCCGCCGCCGGCCGCTCCCGGCACAACAGATCCGTCGCAGTTCCCGACCGCGCCGAAAAACACGCAGGTCGCCTCGCTGCCGCCGGACGGCACCGCGCCTGCCGGCGCGGCCGATCTCACCGCGGCCAGCGTCGCGGGCGTGTGGAACGTCAATGTCTCCGGCCAGAGCTGCAAGGTGGCGACGCCGCAGACCAAGTTCGGCGCCGGCTACCGCGCCGGCCCGCTGCACTGCCCGGCTCCGATGGACGGCATCAAGTCGTGGAATGTCGCCGGCAAGCAGTTGACGCTCTACGACGAAAATGGCGGCACGCTGGCCAAGCTCTATTCGTCCGGCGGCGAAAAGTTCGACGGCCAGACTTCCAGCGGGCAGCCGATCTCGCTTACAAGGTAAAGCGGACGCTTCTCAATTGTTTACGCAATTCTGGACGCAGAGCCGCTACTCCCGGAATTGTTCGAGAGATGCGTCACCAGCGCATGCATGACAACGACCGCGGAGGGACTGACTATCCGGAAGGTTGGCTCGTAAAATTTGGCTTTGGTCCGAAACCTTGGGATCGGTGGAGAAAATGAATCAACTTACGGAGAGCGCCTATCAGGTATTCAATCCCCTCCTGCAGTATATTGGAGAGCAACAGAAGAATAGCACGGATGAAGAGCGGTGGCAGCAACTCCTCGATCGTATTTCAGAGTTGATATCTAAATACCCTGCTGATAAGGGGTACGAAAGCGTCGGACAGAGACCTATCGAAATACCAGAAGCCTATATTTGCGAAATTTTTGAGATATATGTAAAGTGCGCTAAAGAACTCCGTAGTAGCTCTATTGCTACCGATTATATATCAATGGCGCCGCTAAATGATATTTATGACGTCATAAGCTCTATCCGATAGAATCCGATGCCGGTCCATTGTCAAATAGTTCCAACGCGACTCCGCATCGTCGGCCTCCGCTATGCATTTGCGTGATGGCCTCCATACCCATGTGACCGTCAGGCAGCGCTACGATCATCTCGTCCAGAGCGGCGCGGTCGAGCGCGACCCGGCGCAGGAGCGCATCGTTGCGGCGCTAGACCGGCTGATCGACCAGATCTCCGCCAAAAGGCTGGCGCATAAATCGAGCGCGCTGGGCTGGCTGTTCGCGGCCAAGCGGCAGCCGCGCGAGCCGGTCAAGGGCCTCTACATCCATGGCGGCGTCGGTCGCGGCAAGACCATGCTGATGGACATGTTCTTCGAGCTGTTGCCGGTCCGGCGCAAGCGCCGGGTGCATTTCAACGACTTCATGGCCGATGTGCAGGACCGCATCCAGAAGCACCGGCAGGCGCGCAAGGAAGGCTCGGTCAAGGAAGACGACCCGATCCCGCCGGTGGCGCGAGCGCTTGCCGACGAAGCCTGGGTGCTGTGCTTCGACGAGTTCTCCGTCACCGACATCGCCGACGCGATGATCCTGTCGCGGCTGTTCTCGGCGCTGTTCGCCAACGGCGTGGTGCTGGTCGCCACCTCCAACGTGGCGCCGGAGAACCTTTATCGCGACGGGCTAAACCGCCAGCTTTTCCTGCCGTTCATCTCGCTGCTCGAGCGCAACGCCGCGGTGATGACGCTCGATACCGAGAAGGACTACCGGCAGGAGAAGCTCGACCGCCAGCCGGTCTATGTCACGCCGGACGATGCCGCGGCCGACCGGGCGCTGGACGACGCCTGGACGGCGATGACGCATGGCCGGCCCACGAGCGAGGTGACGCTGACGCTGAAAGGCCGCCAGCTCGTCGTGCCGCGCGCGGCCGGCGACGCGGCGCGCTTCTCCTTTGCCGACCTCTGCGAAAAGCCGCTCGGCGCGCGCGATTATCTGGCCATCGCCGGCCGTTTCTCGACGATCTTCATCGACCATGTGCCGGTGCTGGGCGAAGGCAAGCGCAACGAGGCCAAGCGTTTCATACTCCTCGTCGATACGCTCTACGACCACCGCATGCGGTTGGTGATGAGCGCCGCGGCGCCTCCGCAAGGGCTCTACACGGCCAGGCGCGGAACGGAAGTGTTCGAATTCGAGCGCACCGCCTCGCGCCTGGTCGAAATGCAGAGCCGCGAATGGCTGGATGGCTGGGCGGAGCGGCGGCAGGACGGGGCGGCGCGCGAAGCACGGCAGGCGCAGGCGTGATCTCGGTTCGTAGCGTTCCTTCGCGCCGTCCCGACGATGTCGGACGGCGGGCCGTTGGTTCACAAGGGCGTCATCGCCGGGATGAAGCCTTCTGATTTCCACGTTCATTGTGTAACTTCCCGTCAGTCGGCTCAGGAACTTTGACGTTTACGTAAATCCCAATACATCTAACCGATTGAAAACATTAGGTAGAAAATAATCGGTTGAATTTCAGCGTGGTCGGCGCTATTGGCTGCGGCGAAATCTCGCGGCTTCCCGCAGCCTTCGGCCTCCCCGGCCCCGTCACGTTATCGTCACAGACAAGGGAAAACATCCTCACATGGCACGCAACAAGATAGCGCTCATCGGCTCGGGCATGATCGGCGGCACGCTCGCCCATATGGTCGGCCTCAAGGATCTCGGCGACGTGGTGCTGTTCGACATCGCCGAGGGCATTCCGCAGGGCAAGGGCCTCGACATCGCGCAGTCATCGCCGGTCGACGGCTTCGATTCCCGGCTCACCGGTGTCAACGATTATGCCGGCATCGAGGGCGCGGATGTCTGCATCGTCACCGCCGGCGTGCCGCGCAAGCCGGGCATGAGCCGCGACGACCTGCTCGGCATCAACCTCAAGGTCATGGAACAGGTCGGCGCGGGCCTGAAGAAGTATGCGCCGAAGGCCTTCGTCATCTGCATCACCAACCCGCTCGACGCCATGGTCTGGGCGCTGCAGAAATTCTCGGGCCTGCCGACCAGCCACGTCGTCGGCATGGCCGGCGTGCTCGACAGCGCCCGCTTCCGCTATTTCCTGGCCGAGGAGTTCAAGGTCTCGGTCGAGGACGTCACCGCTTTCGTGCTCGGCGGCCACGGCGACAGCATGGTGCCGATGATCCGCTATTCGACCGTCGCCGGCATCCCGCTGCCCGACCTCGTCAAGATGGGCTGGACCTCGAAGGAGAAGCTCGACCAGATCGTGCAGCGCACCCGCGACGGCGGCGCCGAGATCGTCGGCCTCCTGAAGACCGGCTCGGCCTATTACGCGCCGGCGGCCTCGGCGATCGCCATGGCCGAATCCTACCTCAAGGACAAGAAGCGCGTGCTGCCCTGCGCGGCGCATCTGTCGGGCCAGTATGGCGTCAAGGGAACCTATGTCGGCGTTCCGGTGGTGATCGGTGCCGGCGGCGTCGAGCGCGTCATCGAGATCGACCTGTCGAAGACCGAGCAGAAGATGTTCGACAATTCGGTGGCGGCCGTGCAGGGCCTGACCGAGGCCTGCACCAAGATCGCCCCGCACCTTGCCGGCAAGTAACCCTCCCGGAGACCAAGCGCATGAACATCCATGAGTATCAGGCCAAGGCGCTGTTGAAGACGTTCGGCGCGCCGGTCGCAAGCGGCGTTCCGGTGTTCAAGGCAAGCGAGGCGGAGGCCGCCGCAAAGGCGCTGCCGGGCCCGCTCTATGTCGTGAAGAGCCAGATCCACGCTGGCGGCCGCGGCAAGGGCAAGTTCAAGGAGCTCGGCCCCGACGCCAAGGGCGGCGTGCGGCTGGCGAAGTCGGTGGCCGAAGTGGTCGCCAACGCCAACGAGATGCTCGGCCACACGCTGGTCACCAAGCAGACGGGGCCTGCCGGCAAGCAGGTCAATCGCCTCTATATCGAGGACGGCGCCGATATCGCCCGCGAGCTCTATCTGTCGATCCTGGTCGACCGTTCGGTCGGGCGCATCGCCTTCGTCGTCTCGACCGAGGGCGGCATGGACATCGAGACGGTCGCGCATGACACGCCGGAAAAGATCGTCACCGTCGCCATCGACCCGGAAAAGGGCGTGAGCGCCGACGACGTGAAGAAGCTCAACGCCGCGCTGAAGCTCGACGGCGATGCCGCCAAGGATGGCGGCACGCTGTTCCCGATACTCTACAAGGCCTTCGTCGACAAGGATATGAGCCTGCTCGAGGTCAACCCGCTGATCGTCATGAAGAACGGGCACCTGCGCGTGCTCGACGCGAAAGTGTCGTTCGACAACAACGCGCTGTTCCGCCACCCCGACGTGATGGAACTACGCGACACCACCGAAGAGGACGAGAAGGAGATCGAGGCGTCGAAATACGACCTCGCCTATGTTGCGCTCGACGGTAATATCGGCTGCATGGTCAACGGCGCCGGCCTCGCCATGGCGACGATGGACATCATCAAGCTCTATGGTGCTGAGCCGGCTAACTTCCTCGACGTCGGCGGCGGCGCCTCCAAGGAAAAAGTCACGGCGGCGTTCAAGATCATCACCAAGGATCCGGCGGTCGAAGGCATCCTAATCAATATCTTCGGTGGCATCATGAAATGCGACGTCATCGCCGAGGGCGTGATCGCCGCGGTCAAGGAAGTGGGCTTGAAGGTGCCACTGGTCGTGCGTCTGGAAGGCACCAATGCCGAGCTCGGCAAGAAGATCATCAACGACAGCGGCTTGAACGTCGTCTCGGCCGACGACCTCGACGACGCGGCCAAGAAGATCGTCAAGGCGGTAAAGGGCTGAGCGGATGCCTCCGCGCAAGATAAACCTTGTCGAAGCGGCGGATCAAAAGATCGCCAAGGTCTTCGACCCGCATATCGCCGGCGATGTCAACGAGAGCCAGGCCAAGGTCGCAAAGTTCGGCGAGGTGTTCGATTGGCATGCACATGACAATGAGGACGAAGCCTTCCTGGTGCTGCGCGGCAGGATCGCCATCGATTTCCGCGACGGGCCGGTCGAGCTCGGCGAGGGCGATTTCATCGTTGTGCCCCGCGGCGTCGAGCACCGGCCGCGCTCGCTGACCACAGAACCTTTCGTGTTGATGTTCGAGCCGGCGACGACGCTCAATACCGGCAATGCCAAGAGCGACCTCACCGTCACCGATCTCAAGCGGCTGTGAGCCATGAACGCGTCGCCCTTCTCCTCCCTCTCGGACGGTCACCAACGCCTGCAGGCGCTGGTCGGCGCGTGGCGCGGCGAGGAAGAGGTCGCGGCGACGCAGTGGACCGATGCCGGCACCGCGACTTCGGAAGTGTTGGCGGAAGCCCAGTTCGGAGGCTTGTTCGTGGTGCAGCGCTATCGCCAGCGCCGCGACGGTACGGTTTCGTTCGGTTCGCACAATGTGTTCGGCTTCGACCAGCAGAACAAAGTCGTCACCATGCATCAGTTCGACTCAATGGGGTTCGTGCCGATGTCGCCGGGTACGGGCAGGTGGGACGGTGACGAACTGGTCCTGGAACGATCGTCGCCGCGCGGGGCCGCCCGCGTGACATATGGCTTTGACAACTCCGATACCTACCGAATGAAACTGCATTTCAAGCCCGTCGGCAGCGACGCCTGGCAAGACATGGTGAGCGGCCGCTACCGGCGCGTTTCGCCTTCCACGATCAACGTTTTTTAGAAAAGGGCCGCGATGTCCATTCTCGTCGACAAGAATACCAAGGTGCTGGTTCAGGGTCTGACCGGCAAGACCGGCACGTTCCATACCGAGCAGGCGCTGGCTTATCACGGCACCAAGATGGTGGGCGGCATCCATCCCAAGAAGGGCGGCGAGACCTGGACCGGTTCCAAAGGCGAAACCCTGCCGATCTTCGCCACCGTGGCCGAGGGCAAGGAAAAAACGGGTGCCAACGCCTCCGTCATCTATGTGCCGCCGGCGGGCGCGGGCGAAGCGATCATCGAGGCGATCGAGGCCGAGATCCCGCTGATCGTCTGCATCACCGAAGGCATTCCCGTGATGGACATGGTCAAGGTCAAGGCGCGGCTCGACCGCTCGACCTCGCGGCTGATCGGACCGAACTGCCCGGGCGTGCTGACGCCCGACGAATGCAAGATCGGCATCATGCCCGGCAACATCTTCCGCAAGGGCTCGGTCGGCGTTGTTTCCCGCTCGGGAACACTTACCTATGAGGCAGTCTTCCAGACCACCAATGTCGGCCTTGGCCAGACCACGGCGGTTGGCATCGGCGGCGATCCGGTCAAGGGCACCGAGTTCATCGATGTGCTGGAGATGTTCCTCGCCGACGACGAGACCAAGTCGATCATCATGATCGGCGAGATCGGCGGCTCGGCCGAGGAAGACGCGGCGCAATTCCTCAAGGACGAGGCCAAGCGCGGCCGCAAGAAACCGATGGCGGGCTTCATCGCCGGGCGCACGGCGCCGGCAGGCCGCACCATGGGCCATGCGGGCGCGGTGATCTCGGGCGGCAAGGGCGGCGCGGAAGACAAGATCGCGGCGATGGAATCGGCCGGGATCAAGGTTTCGCCGTCGCCGGCGCGGCTCGGCACGACGCTGGTCGAGGCGATCAAGGGTTAAGGTAGTAGGGAGTAAGGGAATAGGAGAGTAGGGAAAGTCAGCGGCAAAAAAGCCCTACTCCCCTACTGCCTTATTCCCCTACTCCCCTCCAACTAAGGAGACGGAGCCAGGCTCCGCAGACGAAAAATGGCAAGACAAGATCAGGCCAACGACCAATTCTCGCTCACTTCATTCCTCTATGGCGGCAATGCCGACTATATCGACGCGCTGTACGCGGCCTATGAGGACGATCCGGCCTCGGTCGATCCCGAGTGGCAGGATTTCTTCGCGGCGCTGAAGGACGACGCGGGCGATGTGCGCAAGAACGCCAAGGGCGCCTCCTGGGCGAAGCCTTCCTGGCCGATGACGGCCAATGGCGAGCTGGTTTCCGCCCTCGACGGCAATTGGGGCCTGGTCGAGAAGCACATCGAAAAGAAGGTGAAGGAAAAGGCGATCGTCAATGGCGCTGCGCTTTCCAACGCCGACGTGCATCAGGCGACGCGCGACTCCGTCCGCGCCATCATGATGATCCGCGCCTATCGCATGCGCGGCCATCTGCATGCCAATCTCGATCCGCTCGGCATCGCCAAGCCGCTTGAGGACTATAACGAGCTGTCGCCGGCTAATTACGGCTTTACCGAAGCCGATTACGACCGGCCGATCTTCCTCGACAATGTGCTCGGCCTCGAATTCGGCACCATCCGGCAGATGCTGGACATCCTGACCCGCACCTATTGCTCGACGCTCGGCGTCGAGTTCATGCACATTTCCGACCCGGAAGAGAAGGCCTGGATACAGGAGCGCATCGAGGGCGCCGACAAGGAGATCACCTTCACCGCGACCGGCAAGAAGGCGATCCTGTCCAAGCTGATCGAGGCCGAGGGCTTCGAGCAGTATATCGACGTCAAGTATAAGGGCACCAAGCGCTTCGGCCTCGACGGCGGCGAATCGCTGATCCCAGCGCTGGAGCAGATCATCAAGCGCGGCGGCCAGCTCGGCCTCAAGGAGATCGTGCTCGGAATGGCACATCGCGGCCGCCTGAACGTGCTCAGCCAGGTCATGGCCAAGCCGCACCGCGCCATCTTCCACGAATTCAAGGGCGGCTCTGCCGCGCCCGACGAGGTCGAGGGCTCGGGCGACGTGAAGTACCATCTCGGCGCCTCGTCGGACCGCGAGTTCGACGGCAACAAGGTGCACCTGTCGCTGACCGCCAACCCCTCGCATCTGGAGATCGTCGACCCTGTCGTGATGGGCAAGGCGCGCGCCAAGCAGGACCAGCTCGCCGGCCGCGAGCGTGGCGAGACCGTGCCGCTGTCGGAGCGTGCCAAGGTGATGCCGCTGTTGCTGCATGGCGACGCCGCCTTCGCCGGCCAGGGCGTGATCGCCGAGATCCTCGGCCTGTCCGGCCTGCGGGGCCATCGCGTCGCCGGCACGCTGCACGTCATCATCAACAACCAGATCGGCTTCACCACCAATCCGCGTTTCTCGCGCTCCTCGCCCTATCCGTCGGATGTGGCCAAGATGATCGAGGCGCCGATCTTCCACGTCAATGGCGACGACCCGGAAGCCGTGGTGCATGCCGCCAAGGTGGCGACCGAGTTTCGCATGAAGTTCCACAAGCCGGTGGTCGTGGACATGTTCTGCTATCGCCGCTTCGGCCACAATGAGGGCGACGAGCCGTCTTTCACCCAGCCGATCATGTACCGTAACATCCGCAGCCACAAGACGGTGGTGCAGGTCTATGCCGACCGGCTGATCGCCGAAGGCCATGTCACCCAGGCCGAGGTCGACAAGATGCGGTCCGACTGGCGCGCGCATCTGGAGGCCGAATGGGAAGTCGGCCAGCATTACAAGCCGAACAAGGCGGACTGGCTGGACGGCGCGTGGTCCGGCCTGCGCACCGCCGACAACCAGGACGAACAGCGGCGCGGCAAGACGGCCGTGCCGGTGCGCACGCTGAAGGAGATCGGCAAGAAGCTGACCGAAGTGCCGAAGGATTTCGAGGCGCACAAGACCGTCCTGCGCTTCCTCGAGAACCGCCGCCAGGCGATCGAGTCCGGCGAAGGCATCGACTGGTCGACGGCCGAGGCACTGGCCTTCGGCGCCATTCTGCTCGACGGCAATCCGATCCGCCTTTCCGGCCAGGATTCGGAACGCGGCACCTTCTCGCAGCGCCATTCGGTGCTCTACGACCAGCGCGACGAGACCCGCTACATCCCGCTTAACAATCTGTCGGCGGCGCAGGCGGGTTACGAAGTCATCAACTCGATGCTGTCGGAAGAGGCGGTGCTGGGCTTCGAATATGGCTACAGCCTGGCCGAACCCAAGGCCCTGACGCTCTGGGAGGCGCAGTTCGGCGACTTCGCCAACGGCGCGCAGGTGGTGTTCGACCAGTTCATCTCGTCGGGCGAGCGCAAGTGGCTCCGTATGTCGGGCCTCGTCTGCCTATTGCCGCACGGCTATGAAGGCCAGGGGCCGGAGCATTCGTCGGCACGGCTGGAGCGTTTCCTGCAGCTCTGCGCCGAAGACAACATGCAGGTGGCCAACGTCACCACGCCGGCCAACTATTTCCATATCCTGCGCCGGCAGTTGAAGCGCGACTTCCGCAAGCCGCTGATCCTGATGACGCCGAAGTCGCTGCTGCGCCACAAGCGGGCGGTGTCGACGTTGCCGGAGATCTCGGGCGAAAGCTCGTTCCACCGCCTGCTTTGGGACGATGCGCAATTGCTGCCGAACCAGCCGATCAAGCTGGTGAAGGATTCCAAGATCCGCCGCGTCGTGCTGTGCTCGGGCAAGGTCTATTACGACCTCTACGAGGAACGCGAGAAGCGCGGCATCAACGACATCTACCTGCTGCGCGTCGAACAGCTCTATCCGTTCCCGGCCAAGGCTCTCATCACCGAGCTGTCGCGTTTCCGCAACGCCGAGATGGTGTGGTGCCAGGAGGAGCCAAAGAACATGGGCGCCTGGTCGTTCATCGATCCCTATCTCGAATGGGTGTTGGCGCATATCGACGCCAAGTACCAGCGGGTGCGCTACACCGGTCGGCCGGCCTCGGCCTCGCCGGCGACGGGGTTGATGTCGAAGCATCTCAGCCAGCTCGCGGCGTTGCTCGACGATGCTCTCGGCGAATAGGCGCTGGGTGAACAAGCAGACCTGACGAAACAGACCTCAAGAAGACAACGGACAGGCACAATGGCTACCGAAATCCGCGTCCCCACTCTCGGCGAATCCGTCTCCGAGGCGACAGTCGGCAAGTGGTTCAAGAAGGTCGGCGACGCGATCGCCGCCGATGAGCCGCTGGTCGAGCTCGAAACCGACAAGGTAACGGTGGAAGTGCCCGCCGCGGGCGCCGGGACGCTTGCCGAAATCACTGTCAAGGAAGGCGAGACGGTCAATGTCGGGGCGCTGCTCGGCTCGATTTCGGCGGGTGGCGCGGCGGCGGCTCCGACCACGAAGCCGCAGGCGGTGGCGCAAGCCTCCAGCCCTGACGCCGCTTCCACGGTCAAACAGGCGGCGGCCGAGACCGCCAAGGTCGCCGGCGACGGCGGCCAGATCGAGCCGCGCGCCATGCCGCCGGCGCCGGCGGCGGCGAAGCTGATTGCCGAAAACAATCTCGCCGTCGACCAGCTGTCCGGTTCCGGCAAGCGCGGCCAGGTGCTGAAGGGCGACGTGCTCGACGCCATCGCCAAGGGCGCGCCGTCACAGCCGGCCGAGACGCCGAAGGCCGCTCCGGCGCCGGTCGTTGCCCGCGCGCCGTCCACGGCCGAGGATGCGCCGCGCGAGGAGCGCGTGCGCATGACCAAGCTGCGCCAGACCATCGCGCGCCGCCTGAAGGAAGCGCAGTCGACCGCCGCCATGCTCACCACCTTCAACGAGGTGGACATGAGCGCGGTGATGGCGCTCAGGTCCAAATACAAGGACGTGTTCGAGAAGAAGCATGGCGTGAAGCTCGGCTTCATGGGCTTCTTCACCAAGGCGGTGACACATGCGCTGAAGGAGATTCCGGCGGTCAATGCCGAGATCGACGGCACCGACATCATCTACAAGAACTTCGCCCATGTCGGCGTCGCCGTCGGCACCGACAAGGGCCTGGTGGTGCCGGTTGTGCGCGACGCCGACCAGATGTCGATCGCCGAGATCGAGAAGGAGATCGGCCGGCTGGGCCTTGCCGCGCGCGACGGCAAGCTTTCGGTGGCGGACATGCAGGGCGGCACCTTCACTATCTCCAATGGCGGCGTCTACGGCTCGCTGATGTCGACGCCGATCCTCAATGCGCCGCAGTCGGGCATCCTCGGCATGCACAAAATCCAGGACCGGCCGGTGGTGGTCGGCGGCCAGATCGTGATCAGGCCGATGATGTATCTGGCGCTCTCCTACGACCACCGCATCGTCGACGGCAAGGAAGCGGTGACCTTCCTGGTGCGCGTCAAGGAAAGCCTGGAAGATCCCGAGCGGCTGGTGCTCGATCTCTGAGGTGGCTTAATGGCGGCTTGCGGCTGGGGCGGCGAATGAAATCCCGTTGGCTGGTCGCCGCTCGGCCGGTCGCGCTCGCGGCCGTTGCCGCTCTCGTGGCTGACGCCGCCCGGGCCGCCTGCCCGATCCAGCTCGCGGTCTATGGCGAGGCGCAGAGCGGCGCCGAGATCGACTTCACCCCGACCGGCACCTCGGCGACGATCACCAACACTTTCCGCATGATCCTCGACAATGATGTCGTGCTCGACGGCATCGCCATGTGGACGGAGGGCTCGGCCGCGCGGCCGCACGGCTCGCTGATGTACAAATGCCCGACCGGCGACGTCACCGGCGAGGAGCTTGCCGCCTGCACGGTCTGGGAAGGCGTCATCTACAGCGCCGACGAGAAGGGCGCCGTCGGCCTGCTGCCGGCGGAAGGCGTCGACGCGCCGAAAAGCCTGATCTTCCCCGATCTCGGACCGTCGCTGGAGATGTCGGCGGCTTACGGTCCCGCCGGCTTCTCCAAAGTGCCGTGGGACATCTTCGTGCTGAAAGGCTGCCAGGAATGAGCGGGTACAGGAAAACGCTGCTGGTCACCGGCGGCAGCCGCGGCATCGGCGCCGCCATATGCCGGCAGGCCAGCCGGGCCGGTTATCGCGTGGCGGTCAACTACGTCTCCAACCGGGCCTCGGCAGAGGCGCTGGTCGAGGAGATCGAGACCACGGGCGGAGAGGCCTTCGCTGTTCAGGGCGATGTCGGCGACGAGGCCGATGTGACTGCGATGTTCCAGGCGGTGGATAAGGCCTTCGGCCGGCTCGACGCCTTCGTCAACAATGCCGGTATCGTCGACGTCAAGGCGCGGGTCGACGAGATGAGCGCCGAACGGGTCGAGCGCATGATGCGCATCAATGTCGTCGGGTCGTTCCTGTGCGCACGCGAGGCGGTAAAGCGCATGTCGACGCGGCATGGCGGCAAGGGCGGCGCCATCGTCAACATTTCGTCGGCGGCGGCCAGGCTGGGCGCGCCAGGCGAATATGTCGACTACGCCGCCTCCAAGGGCGCGATCGACACCATGACCGTGGGGCTGGCGCGCGAAGTCGTGCTGGAGGGCATCCGCGTCAACGCGGTAAGTCCCGGCATCACCGAGACCGAAATCCACGCCTCGGGCGGACAGCCGGATCGCGTGGCGCGGATGCAGGACATGCTGCCGATGAAACGGGCGGGCACGGCCGATGAAGTCGCCAGCGCGGTTCTCTATCTTCTGTCGGACGCGGCCTCCTATATAACAGGCGCGATCCTGAATGTGAGCGGCGGCCGCTAGGCGCCAGGATAAGGAAAAAATCATGGCTTATGACGTCGTAATCATCGGATCGGGACCGGGCGGCTATGTCTGCGCCATCAAGGCTGCGCAGCTCGGGCTGAAGACGGCGGTGGTCGAGAAGAATGCCACGTTCGGCGGCACCTGCCTCAACATCGGCTGCATCCCCTCGAAGGCGCTGCTATACGCCTCCGAGATGTTCGCCGAGGCCGGCCACGCCTTCGATACGCTGGGCGTCGAGATACCGGCGCCGAAGCTCAATCTGAAGAAGATGATGGCGCATAAGGACGCGACGGTCGCCTCCAATGTCAACGGCGTCGCCTTCCTGTTCAAGAAGAACAAGATCGACAGCTTCCGCGGCACCGGAAAGGTGGTGGGAGCCGGCAAGGTGTCGGTGACGGGCGAGGACGGCAAGGTCGAGGAGATCGAGACGAAGAACATAGTGATTGCCACCGGCTCGGATGTCGCCGGCATTCCGGGCGTCAAGGTCGATTTCGACGAGAAGGTGATCGTCTCCTCCACCGGCGCGCTGTCGCTGCCGAAGGTGCCGGAGCGTCTCGTGGTCGTCGGTGGCGGCGTCATCGGGCTGGAGCTCGGCTCGGTCTGGGCCAGGCTCGGCGCCAAGGTCACGGTTGTCGAATTCCTCGACAGCATTCTTGGCGGCATGGACGGCGAGGTTTCCAAGCAGTTCCAGCGGCTGCTCTCCAAGCAGGGTTTCGAGTTCAAGCTCGGCGCCAAGGTCACCGGTGTCTCAAAGGCCAAGAAGGGTGCGACCGTCACCTTCGAGCCGGTCAAGGGCGGCGCGGCCGAAACCATCGAGGCGGACGCGGTGCTGGTCGCCACAGGGCGGCGCCCTTATGCCGACAGCCTCGGGCTGAAGGAAGCCGGCGTCGAGGTCGACGAGCGCGGCCGAGTCAAGACCGACGGGCATTGGAGGACCAACGTGCCCGGCATCTACGCCATCGGCGACGTGATCGCCGGGCCGATGCTGGCGCACAAGGCCGAGGACGAGGGCGTCGCGGTGGCCGAGACGATCGCCGGCCAGGCCGGGCACGTGAACTACGATGTCATCCCGAGCGTCGTCTACACCAGTCCGGAGATCGCTTCGGTCGGCAAGACCGAGGAGGAATTGAAGAAGGCTGGCATCGACTACAAGGTCGGCAAGTTCCCGTTCAGCGCCAATGGCCGCGCGCGCGCCATGCTGCACACTGACGGCTTCGTGAAGATCCTTGCCGACAAGGCCAGCGACCGCGTGCTCGGCGTCCACATCGTCGGCTTCGGCGCCGGCGAGATGATCCATGAGGCGGCGGTCCTGATGGAGTTCGGCGGCTCGTCGGAAGACCTCGCCCGCACCACCCACGCGCATCCGACCATGTCGGAATCGGTGAAGGAAGCGGCGCTGGCGACGTTCTTCAAGCCGATCCATATCTAGAGCGTCATCCCGAACCGAAGAGCGATACGCCGTTTCCATGAAACGGTGAAACGCTCCAGGAGATACCTTGTGTCCAAAGGCTCCGATCTGCTTGTTGCCGCCCTCGAGAATGAAGGCGTGGACCGTATCTTCGGCATACCGGGCGAGGAGAACCTCGACGTCGTCGAATCCATTCGCAAATCCTCGATAGAGCTTATCCTGACCCGCCATGAGCAAGCGGCCGCGTTCATGGCCGCCACCCACGGCCGGCTCACCGGCAGGCCCGGCGTCTGCATCACCACACTTGGCCCAGGCGCCCTGAACCTGACGACAGGCGCGGCCTACGCGCTGCTCGGGGCCATGCCCATGGTCATGATCACCGGGCAGAAGGGCGTCAGGTCGTCCAGGCAGGCCCGTTTCCAGATCGTTGACGTCGTGGCGGCGATGAAACCCCTGACCAAGCTTTCGCGTCAGATCGTTTCGCCCAGGATGATTCCCGGCGTGGTGCGCGAGGCTTTCCGCGTGGCTGGCGAGGAGCGTCCGGGACCCGTGCATCTGGAGCTGCCCGAGGACATAGCCGCGGAAGAATGCGACGCGGTGGCGCCGATTCCGCCGCACCCGGTCGAGCTGCCGCTGGCGAGCCCGCTTGCGCTCGACCGCGCCGCGCAGATGATCATCGAGGCGCAGCGGCCGCTGGCGATGATGGGTGCCGCCGCCTCGCGGCCGCGCTCGACCTCGACCTCGCCCAGTTCGTCCTGCGGACCGGCATTCCCTATTTCACCACCCAGATGGGCAAGGGCACGGTACCGGGTGGCACCGAGCTCTATATGGGCACGGCCGCGTTGTCCGAGCGCGACTATGTGCATGAAGCGATCGAGCGGGCGGATCTCATCATCACAATCGGCCACGACACGGTCGAGAAGCCACCCTTCATCATGGGCGCCGACGGGCCGAAGGTCATTCATGTCGGCTACCAGCCGGCCACTGTCGAACAGGTTTATTTCCCGCAAACCGAGGTTATCGGCGATATCGGCGCCTCGCTCAGGCTGTTGGCCGACCGCCTGGAAGGCAACATTCCGAACGCACAGGCACTGCTGCCGCTGCGCGAGGGGATATTGAGGCGCGTCGCGGCGCGCGACACCGAGGACCGCTTCACCCCGCAGCGCCTGGTGCACGACGTGCGCGCAGTGATGCCGGCCGACGGCATCCTGGCGCTCGACAACGGCATGTACAAGATCTGGTTCGCGCGCAACTACCGCACGCGCGTCGCCAACACGCTGTTGCTCGACAATGCGCTGGCCACGATGGGCGCCGGCCTGCCGTCGGCGATGACGGCGGCGATGCTTTTTCCGGAACGCCGCGTCATGGCGGTTTGTGGCGATGGCGGCTTCATGATGAACAGCCAGGAGCTGGAAACCGCCGTCAGGCTGAAGCTCAACCTCGTGGTGCTGATCATTGAGGACAATGCCTTCGGCATGATCCGCTGGAAGCAGGCGGTCGACGATTTTCCCGATTTCGGCATGACCTTCGGGAATCCCGATTTCGTCCGCTATGCCGAAGCCTACGGCGCCAAGGGCACCAAGGTAGGCGCCATCGCCGAGTTGAGACCTGCCCTCGATCAGGCCTTTGCCGCCGGTGGCGTTAATCTTGTCGTCGTTCCGATCGATTATTCGGAAAATGAGCGGGTTCTGGTCGAAGAGCTGCGCCATCGGCTGCCCTGGCCGGCCAGTCCCGTGTGACGAGTTTTTCCAAAGCTCGAGACAGCGCCACAAAGCAAACGGCCCGCCTTTCGGCGGGCCGTTTGTCGTCAAGTTGTAGCCCGATTACTGCGCCGGTGCAGGTGCAGGGGCGGGCGCCGGGGCAGGTGCCGGGGCCGGGGCCGGGGCCGGCGCTGGCGCTGGCGCTGGCGCTGGCGCTGGCGCTGGAGCAGGGGCCGGAGCGGGCGCCGGCTCAGGCGCTGGGGCAGGCGTTGCAGGCGCGGGCGCCGGCGTGCTCGCCGCCGGCGGTTCAGCCGGGGCCGGGGCATGCGTGCTTCTGCCAAAGACATAATAGGCAACAATGGCCAGGATAATGACAACTAGGGCGATAAGCCACCCGCTGCCGCCGCCACCCGACCTGGGAGGCGTGCTCGAAGGGGTGAATGGGTCGTTGGGGTTCGCCATGAAACGTGTCCTCCTTTGGATGAAAGTCATCAAAATAACAGCCATCAACGCGCAGGTCCCGCAACGGGTTTCACGCGGACGGACGGAAAGCGCTGAAAAACCGGCGTTTTCAGGTCCGCCAGCCGCCAGACGACTCAGTTGACGGCGCTGACAGTATATCCTGCCTTGCGAAAATCCTCGACCAGTCCTTCCGGACCGGGCAGATGCATGGCGCCGACGGCGATGAAGACGCCGCCCCTGGCCAGGATGGGGGCCGCGTGCGCGGCCATCACTTTGTTGCGGCTCGTGATCATGGTCTGCTCGAAGGCGGCATAGCCGGCCTTGTCGTCGGCCGTTTCCGGCAGCACAGCCCGGAACAGGGGCCAGAACATGCCGATCTCGCCACGCTGGTAGAGCACGATCATCGTTTCGTTGACGTCATTAACCTTGTCGCCGAGCTTCATCGTCTCGACCAGGCTTTTCATATGGAATTCGAGCGGCAGCGAAGCCATGGCGCGCAACTGGTCGACGGCGGTTTCAAGCCCTTCGACCTTTTTCCCCGAAGCCTTGGCGTCGGAAGCGAGCTTGATGTCGAGGACGGGATCGCCGGCGGACTGGCGCGCCACTTCGCAGGCCGGCAACGCCATCATTGCCGACAGGATCCACGGCTTCATCTTGGCGACCGTCGCCGGCGGAATGCCGCGCGCGTCGAGCCCCTTGTTCAGCGCCGCCGCATCGTCCGGCGACAGCAGCGACGACAGCGTGGTGTTGTCGGTGAACATCATCAGGCCGGGTTCGCTCGCCATCGCGGCCATCATCTTGGCCTTGTCCATCGCATCGGTGGTTTCGATGACGATTGTGCTGGCGCCGTCATAGGCTTTCCGGGCGGGTTCAGGCAGCGTGGTGACGCGCGTATCGGTCATGTGCATGGTGCCGAACAGATAGGATGGCTTCTCGCCCGGCTTCTCCAGCTTCCACAGCAGACCCTTGCCATTGGGCACGGCCGCCGCCTCTGCTTCGACCTTCCTGAACGCCGCGGGGTCGTTCTTTTCCAGCGCGGTCAAAAGATCGGTGCCGGCGCAACCTGGCGCTTCGGCATGCGCCCGGCTCGCCAGTAGCAAAACGACGACGAAGGACAGGAAAAACAGCAGGTTGAGCGCTGCAAGCAGCTTCAACGAGACAAGGGCCGCGCGGTCGGCGATTGCAATGACGCGTTTCATGGGAGGCGTTCTAGCGCCGAAAAGCGGCAAAACGGTTAACCGGGGGGCTGAAATTGTTTGAAGTGCCGCCCGTTCAGGCACGCGGATGCGCCTTCTCGTAGATGTCGAGCAGCCTTGCGGTGTCGACGCCGGTGTAGATCTGCGTGGTCGACAGGCTCGCGTGGCCGAGCAGTTCCTGGATGGTGCGCAGGTCGCCGCCCCGACCGAGCAGATGGGTGGCGAAGGAATGCCGCAGAGCATGAGGCGTCGCGGTGTCGGGCAGATTCAGCGCCGAGCGCAGCTTCGCCATGTCGCGCTGTACGATGGCCGGGTTGAGCGGGCCGCCGCGGGCGCCGCGAAACAGCGGTGCCTCGGGAGCGATATGGAAGGGGCAAAGCCGGCGATATTCCATAACCGCCCTTTGGGCCACCGGCAGCACCGGCACCAGCCGCGTTTTGCCGCCCTTGCCGGTGACGCGCAGCACGGTGTCGGCCTCGGAAGCGAGGTCGCCACCGGTCAGGCCGAGCGCTTCCGAAATGCGCAGGCCGCAGCCGTAGAGCAGCGTCAGCACCGCGGCGTTACGGGCGGCGATCCATGGCTCTTCAGCCAGTTGGCCCTCCATCGCCACGACCTGCCTGGCGTCGCTTGCCGTCAGCGGCTTGGGCAGCGATTTCGGCTGGCGCGGCGCGCGCAATGCCGACGCGCCGGCCGCGTTGACCAGACCGCGTCGTTCCAGAAAGCGCAGCAGCGAGCGGATGCCGGCAAGGCCGCGGCCCAGCGTACGTGCGCCCGCGCCTTCGTTGCGGCGCTTGGCAAGGAAGCCGCGCAGGTCGGCAGGGCGCAGGTCGGCGATGTCGGCAATGCCCGGCGGGCCGCCGAGATGTCCGGTCAGGAAATGCAGGAACTGTCGGGTGTCGCGCTCATAGGCCTCGACCGTCTCCGGCGACAGCCGGCGCTCATGCGCCAGTGCTTTCAGCCAGGTGTCTCGCGCCGCCTGCAGATCCGGTCTCGCCGGGATGAGGAATTCCTGCATGGGTGTTTTCCGATTTCAGGACATTCTCCGGCGGCGAGGTTAGGAAGCGGTGAAGAGGCGATCATTGAAATGATGGCCGGAGGGGATTAGAGCAGGGCAAAGGAAGCGCTGCCGATGACCAAGCCCGAAAACCCCGTCCAGATGGCCGTTATCGGCGCCGCGCACGGCATCAAGGGCGAATTGCGGGTCAAGACCTTCACCGGCGACCCGCTGGCGCTGGCCGATTACGGCCCGCTTTATGCCAAGGATGGCCGTGCCTTCCATATCAACGATATCAGGCCGGCCGGCACGGTGGTGGTGGTGCGCTTCAAGGGCGTCAATGACCGTAATGCCGCCGAGGCCTTGGCCGGCACCGAGCTTTTCGTCGACCGCTCGATGCTGCCGGACGACGGCGAGGAGGACGAATTCTATCACGCCGACCTCATAGGCTTGGAAGTCCGCGATGAGACAGGCGTCATCGGCAAGGTTGTCGCCGTGCACAATTTCGGCGGCGGCGACATCCTCGACGTCACGCTTGCCGGCCGCAAGGGCGTGCTGATCCCGTTCACTCAGGCCGCCGTGCCGGAAGTATCGGTCGCGCAGGGTTTCGTGCGCGTCGACCCGCTGGCGGCGGGGCTGGTCGAGGACGAGGACGGCGAGGCGGCGGGGCATTCCGGCTTCGACCCCAAGGGCAGGCCGCGCGGACCGAAGGACGCCGGGGGCAACCGTTGAGCTTTGCCGCGTCGGTGTTGACGCTCTATCCGGAGATGTTCCCGGGTCCGCTCGGCCTGTCGCTGGCCGGCCGCGCGCTCGAGGCCGGCACATGGTCGCTGGAAGCCATCCAGATTCGCGATTTCGCCACCGATCGGCACCGCACGGTCGACGACACGCCTGCCGGCGGCGGCGCCGGCATGGTGATGCGCGCCGACGTGCTGGCGAGCGCCATCGACCACGCCTCGCCGCCAGGCGATCCGCGTCCGCGCCTTTTGATGAGCCCGCGCGGCAAACCGCTGACACAGGCGCGCGTGCGCGAATTGGCGGCCGGGCCTGGTGCCGTCATCCTGTGCGGGCGCTTCGAAGGCGTCGACCAGCGGCTGATCGAGGCGCGGGCGCTCGAGGAAGTCTCGATCGGCGATTTCATCCTGTCGGGCGGCGAGCCGGCGGCGCTTGTGCTGCTCGACGCGGTGGTGCGGCTGCTGCCCGGCGTGATGGGCAACGCGGTCTCGGGTGACGAGGAGAGTTTCGAGAACGGCCTGCTCGAGCATCCGCACTATACGCGGCCGCAGGAGTTCGAGGGCAGGCAAATCCCCGAGGTGCTGATTTCCGGCAACCACAGGAAAATCGCCGAGTGGCGGCGCGCCGAGGCGGAGAAGCTGACCAAGGAGCGGCGGCCGGACCTATTGGCGCCTGCTCAGCCCTTGGTGAAGTAGTAGAAAGCCAGAAGCAGGCCGACCACGACAACGAAGCCGCGCACCGCGGCCTGCGGCACGCGCTTGGCGACCCACACGCCGGCATAGCCGCCCAGCGCGACGCCCGGGATCATGACGATGGCGTGCGGCCACGCGACGACGCCTCCGGAAACGAAGACCAGGATGGCAACAATCGCGATCACGATCGACAGCATGTTCTTCAACGCGTTCAGGCGGTGGTAGTCGCCGGCCTGGGTGAGGCCGAGAGTCGCCAGCATCATGACCCCCATGCCAGCGCCGAAGAAGCCGCCATAGACCGCGGTCGCGAACTGCGCGAGCGAACCCATGAGTGAACCGACCGAGGCCCGGTGTTCCGGCCCGGCCGCCGGCTTCAGCCACGGTCCGGCGGCAAACAGCGCGGTAGCGGCGATGAGCAGCCAGGGCACGAGCGCGCGGAACGACGGATTGGAGAGCGCAAGCAGGATGAGCGAGCCGGCCAGCGCGCCGAGGGCCGAGATCAGGCAGAGAAGCAGGGCGCCGCGCCAGAAATGGCGGATGTCGGTCCAATAGGCGAGCGTCGAGGTAATGTAGCCCGGCAGCTGCGTCACCGAGGAGGTTGCGTTGGCGACGATCGGCGGCAGGCCGACCAGCGTCATGGCGCCGAAGGTAAGGAAGGTGCCTCCGCCGGCGACCGCGTTGGCTGCGCCTGAAACAAAGCCTGCGATAAAGAGCAGGACCACATCGAAAACCGACATCGAGGAATATTGCCGCCGGACAGGAGTTACGCCTTGCCCGGCTTAGAAAGTCCGCGCACCCTATGCAAGTGCCGGCCTCGGAAGATCGCGGCGGCATAGAAAAAAGAAGCGACAAAGGCGTGACAAAGCGGCAAAATCGCTGTATGTGCCCGCCCGAACCGGAAGAACGATCTTTCGGACCCGTCAACAAGTGCGGTGTAGTCGTCCCTGCCCGATGTCCCCCGATAGAACGTTCGGGACTGAGGGCATAGCCGAGCGGTCATTGGAACTGCAAGGCAAGCGCAGGACGCTCTGACTGTCGGAAGAACAAGAAGTGGATATTTGAGATGGATCTCATCCGTCAGCTCGAGGCCGAACAGGCCGCCAAGATCGAAGCCAAGCGCAAGCTTCCCGAATTCCAGCCGGGCGACACCGTGCGCGTCCAGGTGCGCGTCACCGAAGGCACCCGCACCCGCGTCCAGGCCTATGAGGGCGTCGTCATCGCCCGCGCCGGCTCGGGCTTCCAGGAGAATTTCACGGTCCGCAAGATTTCCTACGGCGAAGGCGTCGAGCGCGTTTTCCCGGTCTACTCGCCGATGGTCGAGGGCGTCGAGATCGTGCGCCGCGGCAAGGTTCGCCGCGCCAAGCTCTATTACCTGCGTGACCGCCGCGGCAAGTCTGCCCGCATTTCGGAAAACACCGGCGTGCGCGCCCGCAAGCTGAACGACGAAGAGCGTGATGCGCTGAACGCCGAGCGCGCCCGCATCGAGGCCGAGAAGGTCGCTGCCGCCCAGGCGCTGGCCGCCGAGACGGCCGCCAAGGAAGCCGCGGAGAAGAAGGCCGCCGCCGAGGCTGCTTCCGCCGAATAAGCTTTTGGCGAGACAAGTTCTAAAAAAGGCGGCTTTGGCCGCCTTTTTTCGTTTCGGCCGCCGCATTCATCTCACCAGGCCGTGATCGCTGGCCGCAGGAAAACCGCTTCGGCATCGTTGACAGTTATTTATCTTGTACACTAAATAATCGTGTACAAATTAAATGGAGACGAGAATGTCGGCACTTTACAGCACCCAGGCTCATGTCAGCGGCGGTCGCGCCGGTCACGGCGAGACCAGCGACGGCCTGCTCAAGGTCGATCTGGCGATGCCGAAGGAACTCGGCGGCAAGGGCGGCGCCACCAATCCCGAACAGCTCTTCGCTGTCGGCTACGCGGCCTGTTTCGAAAGCGCGGTGCGCTTCATCGCCCGCCAGCAGAAGCTGCCGCTCGAGGACGCTTCGGTCACGTCCACGGTCAGCCTCCATCCGAACGACCAGGGCGGCTTCAGGCTCGGCGTCGCGCTGGCGGCGGAGATCAAGGGGCTTGATCAGGCCGGCGCGGAGGCGCTTGTATCGGAAGCACACAAGATCTGTCCCTATTCCAACGCTATCCGTGGCAATATCGACGTGGCGCTCTCGGCAAAGGCTGCATGACCACGAAAACCGAAAGCAGGACCAGGCAAGCCCCGGCTCAGGACGCCGGGGCGATCGAGGCGCCGCGCCTCGACCAGCAGCTCTGCTTCGCGCTCTACTCGGCGAGCGGGCTGATGACCAAGCTCTACCGGCCGCTGCTCGATCCGCTCGGGCTCACCTATCCGCAGTATCTGGCGATGCTCGCGCTGTGGCAGCATTCGCCGAGCACGATCGGCGAGCTCGGCGCGACGCTTGGCCTCGATTCGGCGACGCTGACGCCGCTGATCAAGCGCATGGAAGCGGGCGGCCTCGTCACGCGCCGGCGCGATAGCGCCGACGAGCGCCGGGTGCTGGTCGAACCGACCGCCAAGGGTGAGGCGCTGCGGGCGAAGATGAAGGACGTGCAGGAAGGGCTTGCCTGCGGCATGCCGCTGGAGCGGGCCGAGCTCAAAGCCCTGCACGGCACCCTTACCCGCCTGGTCGCCGGGTTGCGCGAGGCCACGGCCGATCAGGACTGATCGCCGCAACGATCGTCCTCAAAACCATCCCTGAAGAGTATCGGATTGCTCGCCGACGTGTCCGCGGCGGCGCGGACCGGCTTGCAAGGCGCTTACGGCAAGCTAAAGTCGGCGCCGGATTTTTCTCTGGCGCGCAACTGCAGCGCGGCCAATTGCCTCCGGGGAGTGTGTCATGACCAAATCGAAACTGCTGCTGGCCGCCATGATGGCGTGCCTTCTCGCGCCCGTCGTCGCGCTCGCCGAGAACTTGCCCGACCTCGCGGGCCGCAAGGTGGTAGTGGTGACGGAAAACGCCTATCCGCCGCTGCAGTTCATCGACAAGAAGACCGGCAAGCAGATCGGCTGGGAATATGACGCGATGGACGAGATCGCCAGGCGGCTGAACTTCAAGGTCGAGTACCAGAACACCTCCTGGGACGCTATGATCCAGGCGGTTTCCGACAACCAGTACAACATCGGCATGACCGGCATCACCATCAAGGACGATCGCAAGGAGAAGGTCGACTTCTCCGATCCTTATATGCGCTCGGAGCAGTTCATGCTGGTGCGCGGCGATGAAAACCGCTTCACCGACGCCAAGAGCTTCGCCGCCTTCAAGGACGGGCTGATCGGCGCCCAGCCCGGCACCACGCCGTTCTACACCGCCGTCTACAGCGTGCTCGACGGCAACGAGCAGAACCCGCGCATCAAGCTGTTCGAGACTTTCGGCGCAACCGTGCAGGCGCTGAAGACTGGCGACGTCGACGTGGTGCTCACCGACGGCACCGCGGGCCAGGGCTATGTCGATGCTTCAGAAGGCAAGCTGAAGCTGATCGGCGGGCCGCTCGGCACCGAGGATTTCGGCTTCATCTTTCCGAAGGGTTCCGACCTGGTGAAGCCGGTCAACGCCGCCATCGCCGCGCTCAAGGCCGATGGCACGTTCGACAAGCTCAACAAGAAGTGGTTCCTCGACTACAAGATGGGGCAGTAGAGCTCATCTTGTTGCGCATAGTGAGTTTGCAGGAAGTTGCGCTGACATCGGGCCCCTTGGCGCTGCCCTTTCAGGGCCGTCGTCACATCGCCAGCATCGCCTGATGGCAGCGCCGTCCTCCACCGCCAAACCCGAGTTCCCCTGGTGGCTGGCGGTGGCCCTCGTGCTTGCATTGGCTGCCGCCCTCGCCATTGCGTCCAGCGACCTCTATGCGCAAGTCTTCGCCACCGTGGCGAAGGGCATCGGCATCACTATCTTCGTCACCGCGGTCGCTTTCGCGCTGGCCTCCACGCTCGGGCTTGGCATCGCGCTCATGGCGCTGTCGGGGTCACAGTGGCTGCGCCAGGTCGCGCGCTTCTATGTCGAGATCATCCGCGGCGTGCCGATCCTGGTGCTTCTGTTCTGGATCGCCTTTGCCGGTGCGCCGGCCTTCGTCGCCGCCTGGAACGCGCTGACCGCGCCGCTGCACGGCGCCGGCCTGATGGGCGAACTCCTTGTGCGCGACGTCTCGCTCCTGTGGCGCGCCATCATGGCGCTGACCATCGGCTATTCGGCCTTCATATCGGAAGTGTTCCGGGCCGGCATCCAGTCGGTCGAGAAAGGCCAGATCGAAGCCGCCAAGGCTCTCGGCCTGACGCGCGCGCAGCGCTTCCGGCTGATCGTGTTCCCGCAGGCGATCCGCATGATCCTGCCGCCGCTCGGCAACGACTTCGTCGCCATGGTCAAGGATTCCTCGCTGGTCTCCGTGCTCGGCGTCGCCGACATCACCCAGATCGGCAAGGTCTATGCCGCCGGCTCGTTCCGTTTCTTCGAGACCTATTCGATCGTCGCCTATATCTACCTCGTCCTGACAGTCGGCCTGTCGCTGGCGCTGAGGGCGCTGGAGCGGAAGCTGCGCCGACAGCACGGGGAATAGCCGGCCGCGAAAGTCCGCGCTACGATCTCTCAGCTTAATATCGCGGAGGAGACGCCCCATGAATTTCGACAAGGCCAATGCGGCGCTGGACTCCGTCTATTCCGCCGACTCGCCGGAAGGACTGGCCAAGGCCTATGCCGACTGGGCCGCGACCTATGACAGCGAGACGGCCTCGCTCGGCTACCTGCTGCCGTTCCTGATCACCGCCTGGGTGGCTCGCCACGTTCCCTGGGGGCAAGGCCCGCTGCTCGACGCCGGCTGCGGCACCGGGCTGTCCGGGCCGTCGCTCAAGGCATTGGGGTATGGCGACATCGCCGGGCTCGACCTCTCCGACGACATGCTGAAGATCGCCGGCGGCCGGCAGGCCAATGGCAAACCGGCCTACAGCGAGCTGAAGAAGGCGATGCTCGGCGGGCCGCTGCCTTGGCCCGATGGGCATTTCCACGCCTTCTTCTCGACCGGTGTCTTCACCATCGGCCATGCGCCGGCCTCGGGGCTGCACGAGCTGGTGCGCATCACCAGGAGCGGCGGCCACGCCATCTTCACCGTGCGCGACCAGGTTTTCGAGAGCGGCGGGTTTCAGGCGGTGTTCGACGAACTGTCCGAAGCGGGGAAATGGCGCCTGGCCGAGCAAAGCCCGTGGTTCCGCTGCTACGCGATCGGCGATCCGCAAGCGCTGGTGAAGACCTTTGTGTTCGAGGTGGTTTGAGCGCTGCCTTGCCTTCTCCCACGAGCGGAGAAGGGGAGCGTCGCGCCAATTGCCGAAAAGCCAAAACATTGCTATCTACGCCGCCATGGAAAAGCTTTTCAGCGATCCGGCCTACAAGGGTTTCGTGCTGCAGGACAGAAAGCGCCTGCCGTCGCGTTTCTCCGCGCGGGTCTGTGGCGCGCTCACCAGCCGACTTAACTGATCCGGCCGATTGCAGTCATCGCGCCGGACGACCGGCGTGCTTTTCCCGTTCTCATATCGACGGATTTACGCACATGAGCGCACCGCGCACCCTCTACGACAAGATCTTCGACGACCACGTCGTCGACCGCCAGGACGACGGCACCTGCCTGCTCTATATCGACCGCCACCTCGTGCACGAGGTCACCAGCCCGCAAGCCTTCGAAGGCCTGCGCATGTCGAACCGCAAGGTCCGGCACCCGGAAAAGACGCTGGCCGTGGTCGACCATAACGTGTCGACCTCGCCCGAGCGCAAGTTCGGCATCAAGAACGAGGAAAGCCGCATCCAGGTCGAGGCGCTGGCCAAGAATGCCAAGGACTTCGGCATCGAGTACTACTCCGAAAACGATATCCGCCAGGGCATCGTCCACATCATCGGGCCGGAGCAAGGCTTTACCCTGCCCGGCATGACTATCGTGTGCGGCGACAGCCACACCTCGACGCACGGCGCCTTCGGCGCGCTCGCGCACGGCATAGGCACGTCGGAGGTCGAGCATGTGCTGGCGACACAGACGCTGATCCAGCGCAAGGCCAAGAACATGCTGGTGCGTGTCGACGGCACCTTGCCCGAAGGCGTCACCGCCAAGGACATCATCCTCGCGATCATCGGCGAGATCGGCACCGCCGGTGGCACCGGCTACGTCATCGAATATGCCGGCGAGGCAATCCGCTCGCTGTCGATGGAAGGGCGCATGACCATCTGCAACATGTCGATCGAGGCCGGCGCGCGCGCAGGCCTGATCGCGCCCGACGAGACGACCTTCGCCTATGTCAAGGACAAGCCGCGCGCGCCCAAGGGCGCGGCGTGGGATGCGGCGCTTGCCTATTGGAAGACGCTCAAGTCTGACGAAGGCGCGCATTTCGACAAGGTGGTGGTGCTCGACGCGCAAAAGCTGCCGCCGATCGTTTCCTGGGGTTCCTCGCCCGAGGACGTCGTCTCGGTGCAGGGCATCGTGCCCGATCCGGAGGAGATCGCGGACGAGAACAAGCGCACGTCGAAGATCCGCGCGCTCGATTACATGGGGCTGACGCCCGGAACCAAGATCACTGACATCGCGCTCGACCGCGTCTTCATCGGTTCGTGCACCAATGGCCGCATCGAGGATCTGCGCGCCGCCGCCAAGGTGGTCGAGGGCAAGAAGGTCAATCCGCGCGTCAACGCCATGATCGTGCCGGGCTCTGGCCTGGTGAAGGAGCAGGCCGAGGCCGAAGGCCTCGACAAGATCTTCGTTGCCGCCGGCTTCGACTGGCGCGAGCCGGGCTGCTCGATGTGCCTGGCCATGAATGACGACCGGCTGAAGCCGCATGAGCGCTGCGCCTCGACCTCGAACCGCAATTTCGAGGGCCGGCAGGGCTTCAAGGGCCGCACCCACCTGGTGTCTCCGGCCATGGCGGCTGCGGCCGCGATTGCCGGCCACTTCGTCGACATCCGCGACTGGAAATAGGGCCGGCTGCCTCTCTCAACAAAGGCCCGGACAGGTTCCGGGCCTTTTGCCTTTTCAGCGAGCTATCTGCGAATGATCTGGTGAAACTCCTCGCGCCGACCTGGCTGGTCGGCGGCGACGACCAATGCCAACTGGCGGTCGTCGAAGATCTTGAACCACTCGTCCCATTCCACGAGTTCGTAACCGCCGGCATTGATCGGACGCTCCGGGCGGTCGGTGTCTTCATAGGCGTTCTGTCCAAAAACCAGCCGCAACATGGCCTGCGTGCCCGCCTCGGGCGAGACGTCGACGATAGCTGGGAAGCCGGCGCGCGCCGCCGCCCAGGAGCGAATTTCGTCGTGGTTCGTCAAAGTGATCGTGTCGGCCATCTAGATTCTCTCCTGACTGGCGTCTCCCGTCAGGCCGGACAACGCCGCTCCGGCAGGCCGGTTCCGCATGATGTTCATCACGGGCTTAACCGCTTGTTTGGGCTTGCGCCTTAGTATCTCTCCCTGGGTAAGTTGGGGAAAGTCGCAGTCCTTTGGACACTGGTCTGCTCATAGCGCTGCTCAATCCGGCGATAGCGCTGGTGCTCGGCGCTGCATTCGCCGTGCTTTGGTCCTATCAGCGCAATCGGCCATATCTCGCCGTCCTGGCGGCAAGCTATGCTTTCGCCGGGGGCGGCTTCCTGTTCCAGCATTTCACTCTGCCGGTCGGCCTGGCGCCGTCCAAGTTCTTGTCCAATCTGTGCTTCTGCGTTTCCGGGTCCTGTCTGGTCGGCGCCATCGTCGCGCGTTACGGCCGGCCCGTGCCTTACGCCGGGATCGGCGTGCTGGCAGGTAGCGGCATGGCTGCATTCTGCTGGTTTCTATTTGTTCAACCGGACCTGACGTGGCGGATTCTCGTCGTCAATTTCGCGCTCGGCGGCATCAGCCTGCTGGCCGCCGCGGAACTGCGCGTGATACGCGACAATGGCCCGACCGAAAGGATGCTGTTCGTCCTGGCATTGCTTTCCGGGCTGAACTTCTTCGTTCGGACCCTGGCTGTCATCATCGCGCACGGACCGTTCAAGAGCTACGCCGATCTTTATGCATCCTCCTACTGGACAACGGCGCTGCTGCTGCAAGCGCTGCTATCGCTAACGATCGCGCTTTCGCTGTTCACCGCGGCGGCGCTCGACGTGATGAAAGCGCTCAAGGCGGAAACACATACCGATCCGCTCTCGGGCATACTTAACCGCCGCGGCTTCGAGGAGCGGTCGGCCCAGTTGCTCGACCAGTGCGGCAAGGCCGGCTTTCCCGTCGCGCTGGTGCTGGCCGACCTCGACCATTTCAAGGCGCTTAACGACCAGTACGGGCATGAGGCCGGCGACCGGGTGATCGCCGACTTCGCCGCCAAACTGCGTTCCGCCACCGGCGTGCGCGGGGCCGCGGGCCGTATTGGCGGCGAGGAATTCGCCGTGCTTCTGCCGCTCTGCGACCTTGCCTCGGCAAGGCTCTTTGCCGAGGCAATCCGCGCCTTCTATTCGGCCGGCGCGGTCGATGGCCTGCCGCCCGGCGCCAGGGTCACGGCAAGCTTCGGCGTCGCCGCCCGCTCCGGCACGGAAGGGCTGATGCCATTGATGCGGCGCGCCGACGAGGCGCTTTACAAGGCCAAGAAGAACGGCCGCAACAGCGTGCGCCTTTCTTACGAGCGTCCCGAAACGGTTTTCGTTGCCGAACCGCTCGCTGCCGGGTGAGATTGGCTGACGCAGGCGGTCCAGGCCCTATGCGGTTTCGCGCTATGGTTGGCGTTAACGTGATTTTCGCCCGCCGATGGTTTTCTGTCCGGACATCCGACGAAGGAAGACATGGGCAGCGCCGACTTCATATTGATGATCAACATGCTCGTCGCCGGGCTCCTTGCGGCGGCGTTCATGGCGGTCGCCGTCCACGGCACCGGGCGAAAGCCGGCGCGCTGGCTTGCCTTCAGCTACCTGCTCGGCATGGTCTATTGCGTCATCGAGGTCAGCATCCCCGCCTTCGCGGACGCTCGCGTGCCGGTCGTCACGGCCTTCGCCGTGTTCCTCGGGGCGACCATCGTCTTCAATGGCGGGCTGGCCCATAAATATGGCGTGCGGCCACCTTGGGCGCTGATGCTGTGCTTCCTAGTCGTCGCCTCCGTCGCCGTCTATCTGGTGCAGGACCTGCCACGCCAGTCGCTCACGCGCATGATGGCCTACCAGTTTCCCTACGCCGTCATGCAATTGGCGGCGCTGGGGATTGTACTTAATTCCCGGCAAAGGCTTGCGTGGCTCGACCTCATGCTGGCGCTGGTGCTCGGCGCCAGCGCCCTGCAGTTTGCCTCCAAGCCTTTGATCGCGGGGGCGTTGGGGGGCTGGGGCGCCGACCCGCAGGCCTATGTCACGACCCGCTACGCGCTGGTATCGCAATCGCTAGGCACCGTGTTCGGACTGGCGCTGGCGCTGCTTGCCTTAGCCGTCCTGGTGCGCGACGCGCTGGCCGAGGCGACCTCGAAATCGGAGACGGATACATTGTCGCGGCTGTTCAATCGCGGCGGCTTCGAGCGCCACGCGGACCGTGCCATCCGTGACGCCGTCCGGCGCGGGGTGCCGGTGGCGCTGGTGATCGCCGATCTCGATTATTTCAAGAACATCAACGACACCTACGGCCATGCATGCGGCGACCGGGTCATCGAGGCGTTCGCCGGTTTCCTGCGCGAAGCCGCCGCCGATCACCATGTCGCGGGCCGTATCGGCGGCGAGGAGTTCGCCATCATCCTGCCCGGCACCAATCTTGCCGCCGCCCGGCTGTTCGCGGAGGGCGCGCGCAACGCGTTCAGCGCCTTGCCGATCGAGGGCCTACCCGCCGACCATCGCTGCAGCGCCAGCTTCGGCGTGGCGGAGCTTGCTGCCGATGAGGGTTTTGCCGATCTTTTGCGGCGAGCAGACGCCGCGCTTTATGAAGCCAAGAATGCCGGCCGCGACTGCGTGCGCGTATCAATCGGGGCGCGGCGCCGCCACACGCCGACGATCTTCAACGGCAAGGGCTGAGATTAGGCATCTCGCCGTCTGAAAGCCCGTACATGTAGGAGCGGCCTTTTACGAGCACCGGCGGCTGGTAGCAGCCCGGCGCGCCAGCCTCGTCCGCGTGGTCATAGACGACATCCGGCTGGCCGGCGCTGCTGTACTCGGAAAGCTTCCCGGCCAGCTTGCCCCCGCCAACGATGATGCGCTTGTAGCCTGCGGCGCTGTCGATGACCAGATTGCCGAAGGAATCGGCATAGACGCGGTCGTGATGACGCAGTCCAGCTTCCGCCGGCGCGGCGATGGTCATGACGAGCGCTGCCAGCGACGCGCCGGCGAGGCTGGTCCGCACTGAATTCGAACGCATGTCGCTCTCCTGTTGCTCGGCGCGGCAGCCGCGCACGAAATCCGGTTCGAATCGGAAATTAACCTTTTCTTAACCTTTGTTAAGAGGCGGAGAGGCTTCGACGCCGGTTCTCAAGAAACATGGTTAATTTCGGTGTGGTCGACCTCCCGCCCGCCAAGGAGCGGGCCTTGAAGCCGGCGTGAACTTGATCTTGGTGCGCCGCGTGGCTAGCGTGCCGCGCACGAAAGGGGCAGCGCATGAGCTTTGGCTACACGGTTCGGGTGTCGATCGCGATCCCGCTGCTTCTCGCGGCCGCGGCCTGCGTGCCGCAGGACAATGCGCCCAAGGCGGCCAATGTCGCGGCGCCCGCTGTTTTGCCCGCTACGACCACGCCCTCCGCCGCCGCCTCGGCGGCGGCGCCTGTACCGTCAACGCCCGCGTACCCGGCCACGGCTCCGGCAATTGCTGCTCCCAAGACGCCCGCCCCACCACCGACCAAGACCATCACCGACCTTACCGTGCCGCGATCCGGCATCGGGACGGCCACCTACAGATGCGGCAATGGCGGCATGATCACCATCCAGAATCTCGGATCGTCGCTGCGCGTGGTCCGGCCGGATGGCACGGCCGAGGAGTTCGCGGCATCGCCCGCCAACCAGAGCAGCCGCTACCAGGAAGCGGCGACGCATGACGCAATCGTGATCGACGGACGCGAGGCGCTGGTGATGAAGCGGGGGTCCACCCCGCAGACCTGCAGAAGGTAGCGGGTGGGCTGATCTCCAGGTGAGGCCGGCCTGTAAACGGCAGCTTCCTGCGCTTCCGGTGCTCACGTACTTTAGGTACGCTTCGCTCCGGTTCTCGGAACCTGCCGTTTTCGACTTGGCCTGACCTCAATTTCAACCAACTCGGCGCGATCTTGCTGCGATGCAGCGAACGCTGTGCCGGCTTCGAAACAGCCGCTAATCGATTGAAGCGCACGACCGCCAGTTTTGTCAGACTAAATGATGTTTCCAAAACGATTTTCCGGCTTTGACGCGGTGCAAAAAGAGCATTAGAAACCGCCTGTCCGGAGCCATATATCAGGGCGGCAAACGCCGCATTCCCATCCCGGCTTCAAGGATGCCGAACTGGGGGAGCCATGAGCAAATCACCAGCCACCCGCGCAGTTGCCAGACATGAACGGCCGCTCTCGCCGCATCTGACAATCTACCGGCCGCCGATCACGATGACGATGTCGATCATCCATCGCATCACCGGCGGCGCGCTTTACTTCGGCACGCTGCTGGTGGCCGCTTGGCTGATCGCGGCCTCGAGCTCTCAGGCGGCCTTCGACCGGGTAGACTGGGCCTTCGGTTCCTGGCTCGGCCGGCTGATTCTCTTCGGCTACACCTGGGCGCTGATGCACCACATGCTGGGCGGATTGCGCCACCTCGTCTGGGACACCGGGGCGGGGCTGGAAAAACACACCGCGTCTAGGATCGCCTGGGCAACGCTCGCCGGCTCGGTCGTGCTTACGCTCCTGGTCTGGATCGCAGGTTACATTGCTCGCGGAGGCCTGGCATGAGTGGCAACACCACCGATATGCGCACGCCGCTCGGCAAGGTGCGCGGCCTGGGATCGGCCCGCGAAGGCACGCAGCATTTCTGGCGCCAGCGGCTGACGGCGATCGCCAACATCCCGCTGCTCCTGTTCTTCGTCGGCTTCCTGATCGCGGTCAACGGCCACGGCTACACGGAAGTGCGGGCAGCACTCGCCAATCCGTTCGTGGCGCTTGTGCTGGCGCTGGTGCTGATCTCCGGCCTCTACCACATGCGGCTCGGCATGCAGGTCATCATCGAGGACTATGTGCATGGCGAAGGCATGAAACTGGCGCTGATCGCGCTCAACACATTCTTCTGCGTGGCAGTCGGCGTCGCTTCGCTGTTTGCCCTGCTCAAACTCGCATTCGGAGGCTGAGGCCTTGGCCAAGGATACAAGCAACACGGCTTCCGCCTATAGCTTTGTCGACCACAAATTCGACGTCGTGATCGTAGGCGCCGGCGGCGCCGGCCTGCGCGCCACGCTCGGCATGGCCGAGCAGGGATTGCGCACCGCCTGCATCACCAAGGTGTTCCCGACGCGCTCGCACACCGTTGCCGCGCAAGGCGGCATCGCCGCCTCGCTCGCCAATATGGGCCCCGACAATTGGCAGTGGCACCTCTTCGACACCGTCAAGGGATCGGACTGGCTGGGCGATATCGACGCGCAGGAATACATGGTGCGCGAGGCGCCCGCGGCGGTCTACGAGCTCGAGCACTACGGCGTGCCCTTCTCGCGCACGGAAGAAGGCAAGATCTACCAGCGGCCCTTCGGCGGCATGATGATGAATTTCGGCGAGGGCCCGCCGGTGCAGCGCACCTGTGCGGCCGCCGACCGCACCGGCCATGCCATGCTGCACACGCTTTATGGCCAGTCGCTGAGGAACAACGCGCAGTTCTTCATCGAGTATTTCGCGCTCGACCTGATCATGGAGCCGGACGGCACCTGCACCGGCGTGGTGGCCTGGAACCTCGATGACGGCACCATCCACCGTTTCTCGGCCAAGATGGTGGTGCTGGCGACCGGCGGCTATGGCCGCGCCTATTTCTCCGCCACTTCGGCGCATACCTGCACCGGCGATGGCGGCGGCATGGCAGCCAGGGCCGGGCTCGCGTTGCAGGACATGGAGTTCGTGCAGTTCCACCCGACCGGCATCTATGGCGCCGGCTGCCTGATCACCGAAGGCGCGCGCGGCGAGGGTGGCTATCTGGTCAATTCCGAGGGCGAGCGCTTCATGGAGCGCTACGCGCCGTCGGCCAAGGACCTCGCCTCGCGCGACGTGGTCTCACGCTGCATGACGATGGAGATCCGCGAAGGCCGCGGCGTCGGGCCGAAGAAGGATCACATCTTCCTGCATCTCGACCATCTCGACCCGGCGGTGCTGCATGAGCGGCTGCCAGGCATCTCGGAATCGGCGAAGATCTTCGCCGGCGTCGACCTCACCAAAGAGCCGATCCCCGTGCTGCCGACGGTGCACTACAACATGGGCGGCGTGCCGACCAATTATTGGGGCGAAGTGCTCGACCCGACGGCCGAGAGCCCGGATCGCGTTTTGCCCGGCCTGATGGCGGTGGGCGAAGCCGGCTGCGCGTCGGTGCACGGCGCCAACCGGCTGGGCTCGAACTCGCTGATCGACCTCGTCGTGTTCGGCCGCGCCGCGGCGCTGCGCGCCGGCCAGGTGATCGACCGCAAGTCCGCTATCCCCTCGCCCAACGCGGCCTCGGTCGAGAAGATCATGGACCGCTTCGACAGGCTGCGCCACGCCAATGGCTCGACGCCGACGGCGGTGCTGCGCGAGAAGATGCAGCGGGCGATGCAGGAAGACGCGGCGGTTTTCCGCACGCAGGATTCGCTGGAAAAAGGCTGCAAGCGCGTTTCCGAGATCTGGGGCGAGCTCAAGGACATCAAGGTCACCGACCGCTCGATGATCTGGAATTCCGACCTCGTCGAGACGCTGGAGCTGGAAAACCTGATGGTCAACGCCATCACCACGGTCCACGGCGCCGAGGCGCGCAAGGAGAGCCGCGGCGCGCATGCGCGGGAAGATTTCTCGGCGCGCGACGATGCCAACTGGCGCAAGCATACGCTGGCCCGTGTCAGCGAAGACGGCAAGGTGACGCTCACCTACCGGCCGGTGCATACCGAGACGCTGCTGGCGGAAAAGGACGGCGGCATCAACCCGGCCAAGATCGCGCCGAAGGCCAGGGTGTATTGATCGTGGCATCGGCGGCCGCGGGATATTCCGGCACGCCCCTTCCGGCCAAGCTCGGCCTGAGGGACGGCATGGTTGCCGCCTTCATCGCGCTGCCGCCGGAGCTCGATGATCTGGCTGACGCGGTGTCCTTCGCCAAGGTCGACCGGCCCCCCGCTTGGGCGGCGATCTCGGGCCGCCAGAAATACGATGCCGTGCACGCCTTCACCCGGCAGCGCGCCGAGATCGAGGACGGCCTGGCCGGCATCGAGATGGCGATCAAGCGCGATGGCACGGTGTGGGTCTCCTGGCCGAAGAAGGCCTCGAAAGTGGCGACAGACGTCACCGAGGACGTGATCCGGTCGGAGGCGCTGAAGCGCGACCTGGTCGACGTCAAGGTCGCCGCCATCAACGAAATCTGGTCCGGGCTGAAGCTCGTCATCCGAAAGGACCGCAGGTAATGGTCGAACTCACGCTACCCAAGAATTCCAAGGTTCAGCAGGGCAAGACCTGGCCGAAACCGGAAGGCGCCACCAATCTGCGCGAATACCGCATCTACCGCTGGTCGCCGGATGACGGCGGAAACCCGCGCATGGACACCTATTTCGTCGATATGGACGATTGCGGCCCGATGGTGCTCGACGCGCTGTTGTGGATCAAGAACAAGATCGATCCGACGCTGACGCTGCGCCGCTCCTGCCGCGAGGGCATTTGCGGCTCCTGCGCCATGAACATCGACGGTTCGAACACGCTCGCCTGCACCAAGGGCGCCGAAGACATTTCGGGCGCCGTGAAGATCTATCCGCTGCCGCATATGCCGGTGATCAAGGACCTGGTGCCGGATCTCACCAATTTCTACGCCCAGCATGCTTCGATCGAGCCTTGGCTGAAGACGGTGTCGCCGGAGCCCGCCAAGGAATGGCTGCAGAGCCACGAGGATCGCGCGAAGCTCGACGGGCTTTACGAATGCATCCTGTGCGCCTGCTGCTCGACTTCCTGCCCGAGCTACTGGTGGAACGGCGACCGCTATCTCGGCCCGGCGGTGCTGCTGCAGGCCTATCGCTGGCTGATCGATTCCCGCGACGAGGCGACGGGCGAGCGGCTCGACAACCTCGAAGACCCGTTCCGGCTCTATCGCTGCCACACCATCATGAACTGCGCCCAGACCTGCCCGAAGGGGCTCAATCCGGCGAAGGCGATCGCCGAGATCAAGAAGATGATGGTGGAGAGAAGGGTTTAGTTCTCGCGGGCCTTACTCGCAGGTAGCGAGCCTTCGCTCCCCTTCTGTCCCGCCGGACATTCTCCGCCACAACGGAGGAGATCGGCTGTCATTTTGGCTTTCGCCAATCTCCAGCGTTGCAAGAATAGGCAAGCGGCGTAGAAGCTGCTGATCTCCCCCCTTGCGAGGGAGATGGCCGGCAGGCCAGAAGGAGGTGCTGTCCCTCCAGCTATCAAAGGATAGACAACCAATGACCGATCTCCCCGTTCTCTCCGCCGTCGAAGCGCGCGTACTCGGCTCGCTGATCGAGAAGAAGGAGCTGACGCCGGATGTCTATCCGCTGACGCTGAACGGCGCGCATCAGGCCGCCAACCAGAAGACGGCGCGCGAGCCTGTCATGGCGCTGGAATTGACCGAGGTCAGGCGGGCGCTGAGCACGCTGGAGCAGAAGGGGCTGGTGCGCCAGGCCTTCGCCTCGCGGGTCGAGCGCTACGAGCATCAGATGGCGCAGCGTTTTTCGCTCACCACGCCGCAGATCGCCGTGATCGGTCTGTTGCTCCTGCGCGGCGCGCAGACCGCGCACGAATTGCTTGCCCGCTCGGAACGCATGGCGCGCTTTGCCTCGATCGAGGAGCTGCGCGACAATCTGGACCTTATGATCGGCCGCCGGCCGCCGCTGATCCAACTGCTCGAACGCGCGCCCGGCCAGCGCGAGGAGCGCTATGTGCATCTCCTGAGCGGGCCGGTGGAGGCGGCGGTGGCCGCGCCGTGGCAGCCGCCGGCGTCGTCATCGGATCCCGATCTCGAAGCGCGGGTCAGGGCGCTGGAGGAGGAGGTCGCGGCGTTGCGGGCGAAGATCGAGGCGCTCGGCCTGTAGGCCCATTAGCGGAAATGTCGGCGGGACAGCGAAGGATCGCTGCCCCGCGCAATCTGCATCACCCCAATTTCGCGTCCAGCGACACCTTGATGGCGCCGAGGGCCTTTGAGACCGGGCATTCGGCCTTGGCCTTCTCGGCCAGCTCCTTGAACTTCGCGGCGTCGATGCCCGGCACCTTGCCGACCAGGGTGATGGCGCTGCCGGTGATGCCGGTGCCGGGAACCAGCGTCACCACGGCCTTGGCGTCGAGCTCGGCGGCGGGGGTGCCGTTCTCCGCCAGAAAATGCGACAGCTGCATGGCGTAGCAGCCCGCATGCGCGGCGGCGATCAGCTCTTCCGGATTTGTGCCGGACTTGCCGCTCTCGTCCTGGAAGCGCGCCTTGAACGAATAGGGCGTGCCCTTCAAGGTGCCGCTCTGCGTGTCGAGCGTGCCCTTGCCTTCCGTCAGATTACCTTTCCAGACGGCGTTAGCGGTGCGGTCCATGGAGTCCTCCTGGTCTGTTGGGGTTGCGCCGGCGGGCGCCGGCGTTCTCCTGAACTATAGCGCGGGCGGGCCGGAAGACCATCCATGGCCTGACATGATTATCTTCGCGCAAGGCGCGTCGAAACTTATCGAAAAACTGCGTGCAAGAATGTCGACTTCCCATCGGTCCGACCGTCCTGTGGGCGGCCATTCACGGCCGATGGAGATCAAGGATGGACAATCTGTATCTTGCGATCTGGGGAAGGCCGGGACGAAGAGGCATGCGACTTGAAGAATTCTGGCTGGATTCGCCGGCGCCCGGCTTCGGCCGGCTGGCGGCGGCCATCGCCATCATCGGCGTCGCGGCATGCCTGCTCGACCACGTAGCGACAGCAGGCAAAACCGACACCGCCGCCTTCCATGATGCGTCAGCGAAAGGAAGCTCCAAATGAAATATGTCCTGCTGGTCTATGGCGAGGAAAAGGACCTCTTCGCCCTGGCGCCAGAGCGCGCGGCAAAGCTCGATGCCGACTCGCTTGCCTATGACAGGGCGCTCGACCGTGAAGGCAAGCTGGTCGTCGCGCAGGCGCTGCAATCGGTGAAGACCTCGAAGTCGCTCAGGCGGCGCAAGGGAAAGGCGGTGGTGACCGACGGGCCGTTCGCCGAGACCAAGGAGCAGTTGCTCGGCTTCGTCATGGTCGAGGCGGCGGACCTTGCCGAGGCGCTGGAGATCGCCGACGGCATTCCGCTGGCCGAACTCGGCACCATCGAGGTCCGGGCGATCTACGACATACCGGGCTCATAGCCGGATGGGTCGCTGAAGCTGTCTTTCCCGGGAAACACCTTCAGCGTTTCTTCACCTGTCGCAACCGTTGCGTGTTGAACGAGGGCCGCGCTTCTCTTATCGTCGCCGCGATTTCGGGGGAATTCGGCATGCCTTTCCTGATCGCCATCCTTGGTATGCTCGGAGCGGCCGCCATCTGGTGGTATCGGCTGAAATATATGAGCGACGCCGCGCGCGAGGTCGCCGATGTCGTGGGACGCGTCCAGGGCAACATCCGCCGCAAGAAATTGCGCAACCAGGCCGCGCTCTCGCCGCTGACCGCGATCGACGATCCGGTGGTGGCGGCGGCGACGCTGATCACCGCGATTGTCGCGGAGCACGGCCCTATCCTGCCCCAGCGCGAGGCCGTCATCCGCGAGGTGATCGCGCAGATCGCCGAAAGCCAGAAGAAGACCGACGAGGCGGTCGTATACGCCAAATGGGCGGCCCCGCAGGTCGACGACACGACGATCGTCATCGACAAGCTGGCGCCGTTCCTGCGCGAGCGCCTCGATCCGCACGAGCGGGACGACCTGCTCAGGATGCTGAATCGGGTCGCTCAAGGCGGCGAGCAGAGCTTGAAGGTCGCCGATCAGCGGATGCTGAGGCTGCGGCAGAAGCTGGGTTTCGAAGTCAATTGATCCAGGCGACCATCGATCTTTGAACGCGAGGCAGTTGTGCCTACATCAATGGCGGGTACACCGAACCGCCAAGGCTCAGATGGAAGCGATTGCCTGCGTGGCTGCTGAATTGGCCGATCTGGTTGATACGCTGTTTGGATACAGGTTGGGCAAATCCAGGGCCGGCAGATTGGTGATCGGCATGCTAGCCGCAGTCCTGGTCCTCTATCATCTCCTTTGGCTGCTAGATTGCTTCCCCTTTCAATAGCCTTGGTGTGTCGCCGGAGAGGCCCGAGGCCTGGCGGATAAAGAAGTCCTTCAGCCGCGGCATGCGCTCGACGAGGCCCAAGCCGATGTCGCGCACGGCGCGCAGCGGGCCGATGTCGTTGGAAAACATCCGGTTCAACACGTCGGTGGTGACGCCCATCTGGAAAGTGTCGAACCGCCGCCATTGCTGGTAGCGTTCCAGCACGTCGAGCGCGCCGATGTCCTGGCCGAGCCGGTCGGCCTCGACCAGCACCTCGGCGAGCGCGGCCACGTCCCGGAAGCCGAGATTGAGCCCCTGGCCGGCGATCGGGTGGATGCCGTGGGCGGCATCGCCCGCGAGCGCGATGCGCGGCGCGATGAAGGCGCGGGCGAGCGTCAGACCAAGCGGCCAGGCGCGCGGCTTGTCGACGACGCGGATCTCGCCGAGCTTCAGGCCGAAGCGCTGTTCCAGATCGTGCTCGAAAACAAACTCGTCGCCCTCGACCAGCGCTTTCGCGTCCTGCGCGCGCTCCACCCACACGATCGAGGAGCGGTTGGTTCCATCCTTGTCCGGCTTCAGCGGCAATATCGCGAACGGGCCGGCGGGGAGGAAATGCTCTTCGGCGCGGCCGTTGTGCGGGCGCTCGTGCGCCACTGTGCAGACGATGCCGGACTGACCGTATTCCCACCTCACCGTCTTGATGCCGGCCATGTCGCGCAGCCGCGAGTTGACGCCGTCGGCGGCAATCAGCAGCCGCGCCGTCAGCGCCGCGCCGTCGGCAAGATGCACGGTGATGCCGGCGCCGCCGGTATCAAAGGCGGCGACGGCAACGCCCTCGATGATGTCGATGCCGAGTTCTCCGGCTCGCCGGCGGAGCGCGCCGTTCAGATCGGTGTTGGCGACCATATGCGCGAAGGGCTCGCCGGGGGCGACCTCGCCGTCGAAAGTGAGGAACACCGGGCGCGCGGGATCGGCGGCGCGCGAATCGGTGATGATCATCTCGGTGATCGCCTGAGCCTCCGGCGCGATCTCGTCCCAGACGCCGAGCTGCTCCAGCATACGGCAGGCGGCGGCCGCGATCGCCGAGGCGCGGACGTCCTTTCGCCAGACGCCGGCGGGCGCCGCGTCGACGACGGCGACGGCGAGGCTGGGGCGCGCCTGCTTGAGCGATACGGCGCTGGCCAGGCCGACATAGCCCGCGCCGGCAACAAGCACGTCGAGCGGAGCCTCGCGGTTTCCATCGGCCCTTGCTCCATCCGGCTTGCGGTCGACCATGGCATCATCCTTTCGCGGCTTCGACCGGCCGCCGTTTGCGGCCTTGACTGGCTGCACGTCCTGTCCGAAACCGGCCATGGCGCATCCTTGAAGGATTTCAAACATGACGGCGGCCATGGACGAGCTTCTCGACATTCTCGACCTCGAGCAGCTCGAACACAACCTGTATCGTGGTCGCAGCCCCAAGGTCGACTGGCAGCGCGTCTTCGGCGGCCAGACCATCGCCCAGGCGCTGGTCGCCGCGCAGCGCACCGTGGAGCCGGAGCGCCATGTGCATTCGCTGCACGGCTATTTCATGCGGCCGGGCGACACCAAGCTGCCGATCGTCTACGAGGTCGACCGCATCCGCGACGGCGGCTCCTTCACCACGCGCCGGGTCGTGGCGATCCAGCATGGCCAGGCGATCTTTTCGCTGGAGGCTTCGTTCCAGCAGGACGAGGTCGGCCTCGAGCACCAGATGCCGATGCCGCGCGACGTGCCGGCGCCCGACACGCTGCTCACCCAGCGCGAGCTGCTCGGCAAGTTCGGCGAGGCGGTGCCGGAGGGCATCAGGCGCTACTGGGAGCGCGACCGGCCGATCGAGATGAAGCCGGTGATGCTGAAGCATTATACGAGCCGCGAGAAGCTGGAGCCGCAGCAGAACATCTGGATCCGCACCACCGGCCCGGTGCCCGAGAACCGCGCGATACAGGCGGCCGTGCTCGCCTATCTTTCCGATATGACGCTGCTCGACACCTCGACCTTTGCGCATGGCCGCGCCATCTTCGACCGCGACATCCAGGCGGCCAGCCTCGACCATGCGATGTGGTTCCACCGCAGCCACTCGCTGGACGACTGGATCCTTTACAACCAGGACAGCCCATCCACGCAGGGCTCGCGCGGCTTCACGCGCGGCTCGCTGTTCGCGCGGGACGGAACGCTCATCGCCTCGGTCGCCCAGGAAGGCCTGATCCGACTCAAGCGCTGAGCCGGCTTCCGGTTAAAGCCTGCAAAATGGGCATTTTCGACATTTTGCCTATTTTTTGATCAGCCAGCTCGGAACGCTCACGCACAAAAGATATGCGCAAGGCGCTCGGCCCCTTTGTTTACAATAGGTTAACCCCCTGCTTCGGCAATTGGCACGGAGCTTGAATCCTGTCGGGCACTCTCCGGCTCTCCTCGGGATCGGTGTAGGTGTGCAAACGCGGGGGACCGCAACAGCAAAGGGTGAAACCTTATGAAAATCGTGATGGCAATCATCAAGCCGTTCAAGCTCGACGAGGTGCGCGAAGCGCTGACCGCCGTCGGCATCCAGGGCCTGACCGTCACCGAGGTCAAAGGCTACGGACGTCAGAAGGGACACACGGAAATCTATCGCGGCGCGGAATACGCGGTCAGCTTCCTCCCCAAGATCAAGATCGAGGTCGCGGTCGGCGCCGACATGGTCGACAAGGCCGTCGAAGCCATCACCTCGGCCGCCAAGACCGGGCAGATCGGCGACGGCAAGATCTTCGTCTTCGGCATCGACCAGGCGGTGCGCATCCGCACAGGCGAAACAGACACCGACGCGCTCTAGGGCGGCGACCATCCATTCCAACGGAGAGTTCAATGAATATTCCTTCCACTTTAAAGACGACGGGCCGCGCGGCCGCTTCGCTCGCGCTCGTGGCCATGAGCACCGTCGCCGCCATCGCGCAGCAGGCCGCTCCGGCGGCGGCGCCGGCGGCGGCCGCCGCGCCGACCCCGGTCCTCGACACGGGCAACACCGCCTGGATGCTGACCTCGACGGCGCTGGTGCTGATGATGACCATTCCGGGCCTGGCGCTGTTCTACGGCGGCATGGTGCGCAAGAAGAACGTGCTCGCAACCATCATGCAGAGCTTCGCGATCACCTGCCTGGTGACGGTGCTGTGGTTCATGTTCGGCTATTCGCTCGCCTTCTCCGACGGCGGCGCCATGAACGCCTATCTCGGCGGCTTCTCGAAATTCTTCCACCACGGCGTCACGGTCTCGACCCTGTGGCTGCCTGGCGTCTCGAACATTCCTGAATTCGTCTTCTCGATGTTCCAGATGACCTTCGCAATCATCACGCCGGCGCTGATCGCCGGCGCCTTCGCAGAACGCATGAAGTTCTCGGCGCTGCTGCTCTTCATGGCCTTGTGGCTGATCTGCGTCTATGCGCCGATCGCGCATTGGGTGTGGGGTGGCGGCTTCCTCGGTTCGGCCGGCGTCCTCGACTTCGCCGGCGGCACGGTCGTCCACATCAATGCCGGTGTCGCGGGCCTGGTCTGCGCGCTGGTGCTCGGCAAGCGCGAGGGTTACGGCACCACCAACATGGCGCCGCACAACCTCGTCTATTCGGTGATCGGCGCCTCGCTGCTGTGGGTCGGCTGGTTCGGCTTCAACGCCGGTTCGGAACTGGCGGCCGACGGCCTGGCAGGCGCGGCGATGATGAACACGCAGGTCGCCACCGCCGCGGCGGCGCTGGCCTGGATGTTCGCCGAATGGATCGTCGCCAAGAAGCCGTCCGTGCTCGGCATCATCTCGGGCGCCGTCGCCGGCCTCGTCGCGGTGACGCCTGCTTCCGGCTTCGTCAACCCGACCGGCGCCTTCATCGTCGGCATCATCGCCGGCGTGGTCTGCTACCTGTCGGCGGTCAAGCTCAAGCATGCGCTCGGCTATGACGACTCGCTCGATGCCTTCGGCGTGCACGGCGTTGGCGGTATCGTCGGCGCGCTCCTCACCGGCGCGCTCGCCGATCCGGCCATCAATGCGCTCGGCAAGGACGCTTCGGTCGGCAAGCAGGTCTACGGCATCGCCTTCACCATCCTGTGGACGGCGATCGCCACCTTCGTGATCCTCTACATCGTCAAGGCTCTGGTCGGCCTGCGTCCGTCCACCCAGGAAGAGGTCGAGGGTCTCGACGTCACCCAGCACGGCGAAGTGGTGCCGTAAGGCCGGGCCAGTTCTCTGCCTCGGAGCAATTGCGGATGGGAAGCCGTTCGGAATTGCCCAAGGGCCGGCGGATCCTCCTCCCGCCGGCCCGGACTTCACCTCCCAAGATCCCGTCGTGATGCTCCCGAAAGGGGCTCACGCCTTGAGGCCCGGAAGCCATTCCGGGCCTCTTTTTTTCGCCTGACCACGGCACGTGGCTTTCCGATCACATTCACTTGATCGCGGCAGCTTGAAACATCAGCCCCTCAGATTCCGTACTGGGATAGCGAGCGTCATCAAGGCGCCCGCCAAACAAGAGGGAAGGAACCACCTGATGAACATCAAGAATATCTTGCTGGGAGCAATGGCTCTTTCGATGATCAGCGGCGTTGCACTTGCCGGTGCTCTCGATGAGCCGGACAACATGGCCCCGTTCTTCACCGATGCCGGCATGAAGACCATGAAGCCGGAGGCCGATTTCAAAGCGGCCTGGGCCTCGATGCCGAAGGACAAGCAGGATTCGATGATGAAGGAATGCCAGGACGCGGCGATGAGCAAGCCTCACGCCGAATTCTGCGCCAACCTGATGATGTATGCCGGTCACAAGTGACGGCTTGGGTCGGGCCCGGAACGGTCCGATCGTTCGCCGTTTCGGGCAAAGGATGGCGGGCCGCAAGGCCTGCCATCTTCGTTCGCGCCCGGGCCAGGTAAAGGTCCATGGTTAATGCGGCCTTAACCTTCCCCCCGATAGTCTGGCGTTCGAATTTGCCGGGGGTACGCCATGCGCCCGGCCAGGCAACGATCACGGGGAAGAGGCATGCGTTCAGGCGCTTCAGCACCGCTCGCGCTGTCCGATACGGGGCACGGCATCCAGGCATTCGCGCGGCGCCAGGTCGGGCGGCTGGTCGGCGCCGGGCTGTTTCTGTTGACCGCCTTCGGGGTGGCCGCCTTGGCCACCTGGAACGTCGCCGACCCGAGCTTCTCGCATGCCACCAGCAACGTCGTCACCAACGCCATGGGCTATGCCGGCGCGGTGTTCTCCGACCTTGCCATGCAGTTCTTCGGCCTTGCCGCCGTCGCTGGCCTGGTGCCGGCGGTGATCTGGGGTTTCCTTCTGTTTTCCGCGCGCGGCGTCGACAAGATGCCGAAGCGCGGCTTCGCCTGGTTCGGTTTCGCGATCACCGCCGCCGCCATCGCCGGCTGCGTGACGCCGCCCAACACATGGCCGCTGCCGACCGGCCTCGGCGGGGTCTTTGGCGACATGGTGCTGAAGATCCCCGGCATTGCCGTCGGCGGCTACCCGAAGGGCCTTTTCGCCAGCATCATCGCGGTCATCCTCGCCGCCCCCGCCCTTTGGCTGTTCGCCTATGGCTCGGCGCTGATCGCGCGCAAGAACGGCTTTGCCGTAATGGAAAGCGTCGCCCGGCCCGATCCGCGCGAGCAGGACGACATGCTGTTCGAGGAGGATGAGGACGAAGGCGACGAAGGGATACTTGCGCTCGGCGCCGTCACCCATTGGTGGCTGTCGTTCCGCGCCTTCCTGCACCGCCGCGCCGCGCGGCGCAGGCAGGAGCGCGATGAGTTCGAGCCGCCGATGGAGCCCAAGGCGAGCGCCTGGAGGCGCGCCGCCGAGCGGGTCGAATCAGCCGAGTTCGCCGAAAGCCGGATGAGCCCGGGCGGCCGCGCGCGCGTCGAGCCGGAATTCTTCGCCGCCATGGTCAACGACCGCAGCGCCTCGGTCGATCCGGCCGACCAGGATATCTTCGACGAGGAGGACGGGGACGTAGGTCTCGACGACTTCGACGACGAAGCGCCGGTCCAGCGGCGCGCCGCGCCGACGGCCAAGGTGCAGAATTTCCGTTCCGATGCCGCGACCCGCGTCGCGGCGCCGGCCGCGCGCCCCGTGCCGGGCGCCCGTGTCCAGCGCGAGGCGCAGACCTCGCTGATCGGGTCCGACACGTTCGAGATGCCGTCGCTGCATTTCCTTTCCGAGCCGAAGAACGTCGCAAAGGATCCAAGCCTGTCAAAGGACGCGCTGGAGCAGAACGCGCGTCTGCTCGAAGGCGTGCTGGAGGATTTCGGCGTCAAGGGCGAGATCATCCATGTCCGTCCCGGCCCGGTCGTAACCCTTTACGAGCTGGAGCCGGCCCCGGGCATCAAGTCCTCGCGCGTCATCGGCCTGTCGGACGACATCGCCCGCTCGATGAGCGCGATCGCCTGCCGCGTCGCCGTCGTGCCCGGCCGCAACGCCATCGGCATCGAGCTGCCGAACGCCAAGCGCGAAACGGTCTATCTCAGGGAGATAATGGCCAGCCGCGATTTCGAGACGACCAAGGCCAAGCTGGCGCTGGCGCTCGGCAAGACCATCAACGGCGAGGCCGTCATCGTCGACATCGCCAAGATGCCGCACGTGCTGGTCGCCGGCACCACCGGCTCGGGCAAGTCCGTCGCCATCAACACCATGATCCTGTCGCTGCTCTACCGGCTGACGCCGCAAGAGTGCCGTCTGATCATGATCGACCCGAAGATGCTCGAGCTCTCGGTCTATGACGGTATTCCACATCTGCTCACGCCCGTCGTCACCGATCCGAAGAAGGCGGTGGTGGCGCTGAAATGGACCGTGCGCGAGATGGAGGATCGCTATCGCAAGATGTCCAAGGTCGGCGTGCGCAACATCGACGGCTTCAACGCACGCGTCCAGCAAGCCGAGAAAAAGGGCGAGAAGATCTCGCGCACGGTGCAGACCGGCTTCGACCGCCAGACCGGCGAGGCGATCTACGAGACCGAGAACCTCGATCTCGAGCCGATGCCCTATATCGTGGTCATCATCGACGAGATGGCCGACCTGATGATGGTGGCCGGCAAGGATATCGAAGGCGCGGTGCAGCGCCTGGCGCAGATGGCGCGCGCGGCCGGCATCCATGTCATCATGGCGACGCAACGTCCCTCGGTCGACGTCATCACCGGCACGATCAAGGCCAACTTCCCGACCCGCATCTCCTTCCAGGTGACGTCGAAGATCGACAGCCGAACCATCCTCGGCGAACAGGGCGCCGAGCAGCTGCTCGGCATGGGCGACATGCTCTACATGGCCGGCGGCGGCCGCATCCAGCGCGTCCACGGTCCGTTCGTCTCCGACGACGAGGTCGAGAGGATCGTCGCGCATCTCAAGCTGCAGGGCGTGCCGGAATATCTCGACGCCATCACGGAGGACGACGAGGAAGACGATGAGGACGGTCCGAGCGCCAAGGGCGGTTCCGGCGGCGGGGGCGGCGGCAATTTCGAGGATTCCGACGATCCCTACGATCAGGCGGTGGCGGTGGTGCTGCGCGACGGCAAGGCGTCGACCAGCTATATCCAGCGTCGGCTGGGCATAGGCTACAACCGCGCCGCCTCGATCATCGAGAAGATGGAAAAGGAAGGCATTGTCGGCCCGGCCAACCATGCCGGCAAACGCGAGATTCTGGTGCCAACCGAAGAGGACAAATTCTAGGGTCTGTCGATACTGAGATGAGGCCCGCAAATGCCGGTTTCCTGCGCTTCCGGTGCTCACGTGCTTCAAGTACGTTCCGCTCCGGTTCTCGGAACCCATTTTCGACCCGGCCTGGTCTGAATCCCGACAAACCTTGGCCCGGTGAAACGCCAGCCGGGTAAGCAGGCAACCGGAAATCGTCTGGCGCGTTCACGCGACAGGTCGGCGGGCGAGACTATGCGACGAAGCTGTCTCGCACACGCCAAACTTAGGCCCTACTGGGAGTCCAGATACTGGCACCACACGAATCACAGGAAGTGACCGGCATGAAGACCCAGCCCGAATTCGCCATCACCCGCCGCCAGTTGCTCGGCCTTGGCTTGATGCTTGGCGGAGCCGCCGCTCTCAATCTCGTGCCGGGCTACCAGCTGGTGGCCGCGGCGCAGGCCGCCGTGCCGCCGGCGGCGCAGAAGATCGCCGACCATTTCTCCTCGGTGAGATCGATGAGCGGCGAGTTCGTCCAGTTCGGCCCGAAAGGCGAGCAGACCGGAGGCAAGTTCTTCCTCGAACGCCCGGGCAAGATCCGCTTCAACTATGATGGCTCCTCGAACTTCCGTGTGATCTCCGACGGCAAGTCGGTGGTGATCCTCAACAAGAAGCTCAACACCTCCGACCTTTACCCGCTGTCGAAGACGCCGTTGAAATTGTTGCTCGACGACCGGATCGACCTCTCCGGCGGCCGCGTCAAGGCCATCAAGGAAGAGGACGACCTCACCACCATCAAGCTTTCCGACAAGTCGGTCTTCGGCAATGCCATGATCACCATGATGTTCGACCCGAAGACCTATGATCTGCGCCAGTGGACGATCACCGATGCGCAAGGCAAGGACACCACGGTGATGATCTTCAACACCAAGGAAGGCGTCAGCTTCCCGGCCGATACGTTCGCGATCGACTATACGGCGAACCGCGAGCTGAATACCAAGACCCGGTAGGTTCAGGCGAGGCCGGCCTGCAAACGGCGGCTTCCCGCGCTTCCGATGCTCGCTTACTTCAAGTACGCTCCACTGCGGCTTGGAGGCCACCGTTTTCGGGTCGGGCTAACCTGAATCCGGGCAGGTGCGGCACTAGAGACAAGCCTGCGTCCGCCCGGCTTGTCTTTATGGCAGGGGACTGCCACTAGTGCGGCGACCTCAGCCGTCCCGGACCTCGCCGCATGCCCTTCACCATCGCCACCTGGAACATCAACTCCGTGCGCCTGCGCATGCCGATCGTCGAGCGGCTGCTGAAGGAGCGCGCGCCGGATGTGCTGTGCCTGCAGGAGACGAAGGTTCCCGACGAGCTCTTTCCGGAGAAAGCCTTCCGCAAGGCGGGCTACGAGCACATCCTGTTCCACGGCCAGAAAGGCTATCACGGCGTCGCCACCGTCGCCCGCCGACCGATCGAGTTGGTCGAAAAGCGGCGCTTCTGCGAAATCGACGACAGCCGGCATCTGTCGGTCAGGGTCCAGGCGGGCGGGAAGTCGGTGCTGGTGCACAATTTCTATGTGCCGGCCGGCGGCGACGAGCCGGATCCGGAGATCAACCGAAAGTTCAGGCATAAGCTCGATTTCGTCCAGGAGATGAACGCCATGCCGGCGAGCCAGGACGAATCGTCCGCGTCGGTCCTGGTCGGCGACCTGAACATCGCGCCGCAGGAGCATGACGTCTGGTCCCACAAGCAATTGCTCAACGTCGTCAGCCATACCCCGGTCGAGACGACAAATTTCGAGGCGATGCGCGAGGCCGGCGGCTGGGTCGACCTGATGCGGCTAAACGTGCCGGCCGAGCAGAAGCTCTACACTTGGTGGAGCTACCGCGCGAAGGACTGGGAGGCCTCCAATCGCGGCCGCCGCCTCGACCATGTCTGGTCGTCCGCCAATCTGGTGCCGGATTTCAAAGGCTACGAGATCCTGCAGGCCGCGCGCGGCTGGGAGAAGCCGTCCGACCATGTGCCGGTCATTGCGACATTTGACTTGGATTAGTGTCGGCGACCGCTGAGGCGCGGGCCTTCGCGTTCGCCCCGGAATGACGAATCGCAATTGCGCATTTCGTCGAGTCCTACCCGGTAAACCGCGGCGCCAGCTCCTCGATGCGGGCGATCATCTGCTGGAATTCCTCCAGGATGCGTTCGTGCAGCTGAACCGCCAGCTCCGGATATTCCTCCAGGATGCGGCGGAACATCTTGCGGCTGAGCCGGATGACTTCCGAATCCGCCGCCGCCGAAGCGCTGGTCAAACGCCTGGTGTCTGCGATCAGTGCGAGCTCGCTGAGCATGGCGCCCGGTCCGGCCGTGCCGATCGGGATGCGCTCGGCGCCATGCTCGCGGTAGAGAGCGATCAGGCCGCTGACCACGACGTAGGCCGAGTCGGCCTCGTCGTCCTCGAGATAGAGCTTGCGCTCTGCCTGCAGGAAGGTGTTTTCCGCGCCGAAGGCGAGCAGGCGCAACTGTTCCTGCGTGAAGCCCTGGAAAAGCTTCACGCCGGACAGGATGCGGATGTCGTCATCCAGCGCCATCCTAGCTGTGTCCCCGAGCGGTCAGTCCAGTCCCTCCTTTGGAGCGGCGCGTTCAAAAGGACGCGCACGAAACGCTCCAACACTAACAGCCTGCAAACCCGTGCATGGCATCCATCGGGCCGATCCATCACCCTCCAGCACCAGGATCGCACCCGAAGCGGCCCGCCCGACCGCTCTATCCCTTGTGACTCAGTTCCGGACGGAAGGCTACGGGGCAAACCGCGCCGAACCCGACCGTTTCACACCTTCCTGGACCTGCTCTAGATCATGAAATGTTAAGGAACCAGCTTGTAGCCGCCGCTTTCTGTCACAAGAATTTCGGCATTGGAAGGATCGCGCTCGATCTTCTGGCGCAACCGGTAGACATGGGTTTCCAGCGTGTGTGTGGTGACACCTGAATTGTAGCCCCACACCTCTTCCAGAAGCACGTCGCGCGTCACCACCTTCTGGTCGGCGCGATAGAGATATTTGATAATCGAGGCCTCCTTCTCGGTCAGCCGTACCTTGGCGCCGCGCGGATCGATCAGCAGCTTCTGGCTGGGCTTGAACGTGTAGGGGCCGACCGAGAAAGTGGCGTCCTCGCTCTGCTCATGCTGGCGAAGCTGGGCGCGAATGCGCGCCAACAGCACTGCGAACCGAAAGGGTTTCGTCACATAGTCGTTGGCGCCGGCCTCCAGTCCCAGGATCGTGTCGGAATCGGTATCGTGGCCGGTCAGCATGATGATCGGCGCCTTGTAGCCGCCCTTGCGCAGAATCTTCACCGCCTCACGCCCGTCCATGTCTGGGAGGCCGACATCCATGATGAGCAGATCGACGACGCCGCCGCGCGCCGCGGCGACGCCTTTGGCGGCGGTCGATTCCTGCTGGACGTCGAATTCCTCGTAAAGCGCCAGCTGCTCGACCAGGGTGGCGCGCAGGTCATCATCGTCATCGACGATCAGGATGGTGCGTGATGTCATGGATCAATCCGTTGTTTTAAAAAGAATATTCAGTTGACGTACCCCCATTTATGCGGAAGCTGACCGGCGTAACAGCCGATCACAGTGATTTGTTCCGTGCCCCAATCATACAAGAAAAAACGCGCTCGCAATGAGGCGCGTGCATTTTTGCCGAAGGGCTTGCGCGTTTTGGTCGTGCGCGCGCGCCCCGGCAATCCGGCGCAGGGGTTCCTGCAAGCCGGCAAAACGGTGTTTGCCTGCGCGCTGGGGCGCAGCGGGATTACCGCCAACAAGCATGAAGGCGATGGCGCGACGCCGCTGGCGTCGATGCGCATCCTGTCGGGTTATTTCCGCAACGACCATTTTGCGGGCGGGCGCAGGACGAGGCTGCCAATGGCGCCGATCGGGCCGAATCTAGGCTGGTGCGAGGTGCCGGACGACCGCAACTACAATCGGCCGGTGACGATCCCCTATGGCGCGAGCCATGAGCGGATGAAGCGGGACGACCGGCTCTACGATGTCTGCCTGGTGCTCGACTGGAACATCGCGCCGCGCCGGCGCGGGCGCGGCAGCGCGATCTTCTTCCATCTGGCCCGGCCGGATTTCACGCCCACGCAAGGCTGCGTGGCGGTGACGGCGCGTACCATGGCCAGGCTGCTTCCGTTGCTGTCGAACAGGACGGTGGTGAAGGTGGTGAGGTAGGAGCTATCGATCTTCAAGTGAGGCCGGCCTGCAAACGACGGCTTCCTGCGCTTCCTGTGCCTACGTACTTGAAGTACGCTCCGCTCCGGTTCTCGGAAGCCATCGTTTTCGGCTCGTCCTGACCTGAATCTCAATAGCCCCTCGGCCGCTGCCAGCCCGTGCCGAGCAGCCCGATCTCGCGAAGCTCCTTGTCCATCGCCTTTGCGATGTCGCGGCGGTGGCCTCCAATGTCACGCAACTGGCTGTCGGAGAGGTCTTCGACCGACTCCTGAGGTAACTGGGCGGCGACCCTTGCCTGGCGCAGCCACTCGCGTGCCGAGCGCAGCCAAAGGGTGACGCCGGAAGGGGATTCCAGAGTGGTGCAGGTCTTCAGGGCGATCTCAGACATGGCTCTATCCGTAATCTCCGGATGTCAAATCCGGTTTGATGGTATCTCGATGTGGTCATCATGCCGGATTGAAAAACAAACGGGAAACGAGTAGTTCTTTTCTGATCATCAAGTTTTATTTGGAGATCGTATGGCCAAGCTGCTGCCCGGAACGCGCGCGCTGCGGACGTTCGAGGCGGCCGCCAGGCACCTCAACTTCACCCGCGCCGCCGACGAACTCGGCCTGACGCCCGCGGCGGTCAGCCACCAGATCAAGGAAATCGAGGATCAGCTCGATCTGGTGCTGTTCACGCGCACCAGCCGCACCATCCGGCTGACGGAAGCGGGCAACGTGCTGCTCGACGCTTCGGTCGATGCGCTCGACCTGCTCAACCGCGCGGTCAGCCGCGCTCGCAAGATGACGCGCGGCACGGCGCTGCTCAAGGTGACGCTCGACGCGCAGTTCGCGACGAAATGGCTGATGCGGCGGGTCGACGATTTTCGCCTGCAGAGGCCCGGCATCGAGCTGCGCTTCGATATCACCTATGATGTCCGGGATTTCGATCTGGACGACATCGATGTCGGCATCCGCTTCGGCACGGGCAAATATCCGGGGCTTATCGCGCATCGGTTGTTCGAAAATATCATCATCCCCGTCTGCAGCCCGGCGCTTCTGGCGTCGGGTCCGCCGCTGAAGGAGCCGCGCGATCTGTTCAACCATACGCTTGCGCATATCGAATGGTCGCGGCAGGGCGTGACATGGCCCAACTGGCGTATGTGGATGCAGGCGGCCGGCGTCGACGATTTCGACGACAGCCGAACGCTGGTCTTCGGGTCCTCGACCGATGCCACGCAGGCGGCGCTCGATGGCAACGCGGTGGCGCTGGCCGACTTTGCCATGGTCGCCAACGATCTTTCGCAAGGGCGACTGGTGCGGCCCTTCGAGCTCGGCATCAAGGTAGCGCCGGAATTCGCCTATTTCCTGGTATATCCGCAGGCCGCGAAGGACGACGCGCGGGTCATCGCTTTTCGCGAGTGGCTGTTGGACGAGGTGGCGAAAACCCCCACCTAAGACGCGTCTTCAGCCCGCCGGCGCCCCCGGCGCGCCGAACCAGCCGATCACGGCCCCGATGATCAGCATCACGCCCAGCCAGTGGCCGGCATCGATCAGCGTCAGGAGCCAGCCGAACCCTTCGTAGCGGTGGTTGACGGCAAGCGTGGTAGCGATGAAGCCGAGCCAGAGCACGAAGCCGAACAGCAGGCCTGCGATCGGGTTCGGCTCGCCGCCGGTTATCGCGCCCACCACCAGCGTCAGGACAAGCGCCATGATGAGCTCGGCGATGAAGCTGACCACGAACGGAACGGCCGATCGCTGCATGGTGGCCGGGTCGAGCCTGGCCGCCTTCAGCCAAGGCTTGCTCAGGCCCATGTACCAGGCGGCGCCGAACAACCACGCGACGACGGCGGCGACGACGACCGCCAGCCAGTTCACGACCGAAAAATCCATGCTTTTCCACCCCGCATCGATATGCGATGGAACGCTTGTTCGGTCATTCCGTCAAGCGAGGCGCCAAACTGTCGTGCGCTTGACCTCGGCATCCTCCAACACGCGCGTCACCGGAACCTGGTAGGCGGCCAGCGATTCCAGCCCGGTCCTGGGCAGGTAGGCGCGGCCGGGATCGCCGACGAGGATCTCGCCGCCGCGCGCCCGCAAGCCCGCGAACCAGGGCAGCAGTCTGTCGGCGAAAGCCTTGTCGTAGAAGACGTCGCCGGCAAGCACGACGTCCCAGCCATCGTCGGAGCCGACGCAATCCGTGCCGAGGAACTGCGCGTCGACGGCATTGGCCGCGAGGTTGAGCGCAATCGCCGTCTCGCAGAACGGGTCGATGTCGGCGGCGATCACCTCGGCCGCGCCGACCTTCGCCGCCGCGATGGCGACGAGGCCAGAGCCGGAGGCGAAATCGAGCACGCGCCTGCCGCGCACGATTTCGGGATGGTCGAGCACATAGCGGGCGAGACCCTGGCCGCCGGCCCAGGCAAAGGCCCAGAAGGGCGGCGGCAGGCCGATCGCGGCCAGTTCCTCCTCGGTTCGCAGCCACAGGTCATGCGCCTCGTCGGCGAGATGCAAGAGCACTTCCGGCACATGCGGCGGTGCCATCAGCGCGGTGTTGTCGAGAATGAACTTCTTCGCGCTCTGCGGCGTGAGCCTGGTCACGGCGCCGGGTTGAGCTCGGCCATGCGGCAGACCTCTTTCCATTCGGCCGGCGTCACCGGCTGCACGGAAAGCCGGCCGAGCCGGACCAGCGCCATCTCGGCAAGCTTGGGATTGGCCTTCACCTGCTCCAGCGTCACCGGCTTCGGCACGTCCTTGAACGCGCGGATGTCGACGCATTCCCAGCGCGGATCGTCGGTGGTGGTGTCGGGATGCGCCAGCGCGCAGACCTCGGCGATGCCGACGATGTCGAGCCCTTCGTTGGAATGATAGAAGAAGCCGAGATCGCCGATCTTCATCGCCTTCATGTTGTTGCGGGCGGCGTAGTTGCGTACGCCGTCCCACTGCGTGCCGGACTTGCCTTTCGCTTTCAGCGCCTCGAAGGAAAAGACCGAGGGTTCGGACTTGAACAGCCAGTAGTTCATGTTGTTCCTCCAGCGCGCGCGGTTGGGATTAACTAGCCGCAGGCTTGTTGAAGGTCCAGTTCCACTGGCGGATTTCGACGCTTTCGAACAGGCCCGCCTTGGCATAGGGGTCGGCCGCCGACATCGCCTGGGCCGCCGCCAGGTCCGGCGCCTCGACCACCACGAGGCTGCCGTCCGGCTTGCCTTCGGCGTCCAGAAACGGCCCGGCGAAGGCCAGCTTGCCCTCGCCGTTCAGGCCTTCCAGGAACGCGACATGGGCGGGCCTGGTGTCGAGGCGTACCTGCAGGCTGCCGGGCTTGTCCTTGCAAATCAACGCAAACAGCATGTCTAAGGCTCCGATGGGTCAGATGTCGGTTTCGGTTTTGAGCGGGCGTGTCATCAGCGCGGTCACGGCCTGGCCGATGGTGATCTTGCCGTCGAGGATGGCGGCGACGGCTGAGATGATCGGCGCCTCGATTTGGCGCTCCGCGGCGATGCGGGCGGCGATGCCGGCTGTCGGCACGCCTTCGGCGAGCGGCAGGCCGGCAAGCGGCTTGCCTTGGCCGAGTGCCAGGCCATAGGCGAAATTGCGCGACTGCGCCGAGGAGCAGGTAAGCAGGAGGTCGCCGAGGCCGGAGAGGCCCATCAGCGTCTCCGGCCTGGCGCCGAAAGCAGCGCCGATGCGGCGTAGTTCGACGAAGCCACGCGTCACCATGGCGGCCTGGGCGCTGGCGCCGAGCCCGGCGCCGATGATGGCGCCGGCGGCGATGGCGAAGACGTTCTTAAGGGCGCCGCCGATCTCGACGCCGATCAGGTCGTCGCTGGAATAGCAGCGCAGGTTTTCCGCCGAGAAGCGGGCGGCGAGCGCGGCCGCCAGTTCCGCCTCGCGGGCGGCGACGACAACGGCCGTCGGCAGGCCGCGCGCGACGTCGCTGGCGAAGCTCGGGCCGGAAAGTGCCGCGACCGGATTGTCCGGCAGGCTCTCCTCGACGATCGCCGAGAGCAGCGCGCCGGTGCCGCGCTCGATGCCCTTGGCGCAGAGCACCAGTGGCGCTCCCTGGGGCACATGGTTGCGAGCGGTGGCCAGCACGTCGCGCAGCGACTGCGCAGGCGTCACGGCAAGGACGCAGTCCGCGCCGTCGAGCGCCTCGGCCATACCGCTGGTTGCCGCGATGCCTGGCTCGATCATGATGCCGGGCAGGTAGCGCGGATTCTCGCCCCGGGCGATCGCGGCGACGGTTTCGGCGTCGCGCGCATAGAGGCGCACGTCATGGCCCGCCCGCAGCATGGCGAGCGCCAGAGCCGTGCCCCAGGCGCCGCCGCCCAGCACCGCAACGCGCCAGCCATTCGCGGATCGCTTGGCGCTCATGCCTTGGCACCACGCCGGCCCGAGCCGACCATTGGCGTGGAAACGCTGTCGAGCGGCCAGCGCGAACGCGGCACGAAGTCCGCGGTGTTTTCGTCGGCGATGCCGGCGCGCAGGCGCTCTATCCCGGCCCAGGCGATCATCGCCGCATTGTCGGTGCAGAGCTTTTGCGGCGGCGCGACAAAGGCGAAGCCGGCTTGCGCGCAAAGCGCTTCGAGCGTCGCCCTGATCGCACGATTGGCGGCAACGCCGCCGGCGACGACGAGCGCCGGCTTTGCCTGATCGGGAAATTCCTGGCGGAAGCGGACAAGCGCGCGGCCAACGCGGTCGCCCAGCGCGTCGGCCACCGCCGCCTGGAAGGAAGCGCAGATGTCGGCGACGTCCTGGTCGCTCAGCGGCGCGATCGCGGTCGCCGCCTGGCGCACCGCCGTCTTCAAGCCCGAGAAGGAGAAGTCCGGTTGCGCCGAGCCTTTCATGGGGCGCGGGAAGGCGAAGCGGCGGGCATTGCCGCTGGCGGCGGCCTTCTCCACATTCGGCCCCCCGGGATAGGGCAGGCCAAGCATCTTGGCGGTCTTGTCGAAGGCTTCGCCGAGCGCATCGTCGATGGTGGTCGCCCAGCGCTGGTAATCGCCGACGCCGCGCACCGCGACGATCTGGGTGTGGCCGCCGGAGACGAGCAGGAGAAGATAGGGGAAGTCGAGGCCGTCGGTCAGCCGCGCCGTCAGCGCGTGGCCTTCGAGATGGTTGACGGCGATCAGCGGCTTGTTGGCGGCGGCAGCGATCGCCTTGGCCGTCATCAGGCCGACGATCAGCCCGCCGACCAGGCCAGGCCCCGCCGTTGCGGCGATGGCGTCGACCTCATCCAGCGACACGGCCGCATCGGCAAGGGCAGCTTCGACGATACCGTCCAGCGCCTCGACATGGGCGCGCGCGGCGATCTCGGGAACGACGCCGCCGAAGGCCGCGTGTTCCTCGATCTGGCTCAGCACAACGTTGGAGAGGATTTCGGGCGCAGCGGCGCCGTCCAGCGCCACCACGCTGGCCGCAGTCTCGTCGCAACTCGTCTCAATGCCCAGAACGCGGATCAATTGGTCGCTGTCCTTGAAGATTGTATCACCGGAGGTCTGTCGATATTCAGGTGAAGCCGGCCTGTAAGCGGCGGCCTTCTGCGCTTCCGGTGCTGGCGTACGGTAAGTACGCTCCGCTCCGGTTCTCGGAAGCCACCGCTTTCGGCTCGGCCCAACCTGAATCTCGACAGACCTCGGCCAAGGACGGGGGTTATCACGGACCGCGCGCCATGCAAACTTTGAAAATCGGAACACGCGGCAGCCCGCTGGCGCTTGCCCAGGCGCATGAGACGCGCGCGCGTCTGATGAAGGCGCACGGCCTTCCCGAGCAGGCGTTCGAGGTGGTGGCCATGTCGACCAGCGGCGACCGCATCCAGGACCGCCCGCTGTCGGAGGCCGGCGGCAAGGGCCTGTTCACCAAGGAAATCGAGGAAGCGCTGCTCAGCGGCCGCATCCACATCGCCGTGCATTCCTCGAAGGATATGCCGACGGTGCTCCCCGAAGGACTCCAGCTTTCCACCTTCCTGCCGCGCGAGGACGCGCGCGACGCCTTCATCGGCAAGAGGGTGAAGCGGATCGCCGACCTGCCGCATGGCGCGACGGTCGGATCGTCATCGCTTCGTCGCCAGGCGTTGATCCGCCGGATGCGGCCGGATTTGGAGGTGGTGACGTTCCGCGGCAATGTGCAGACAAGGCTGCGCAAGCTGGGCGAGGGCATCGCCGAGGGCACGATCCTCGCCTGTGCCGGGCTGAAACGGCTCGGGCTCGAGGATGTCGTCACCGACCTGATGCCGCTGGAGGATTTTCCGCCAGCGCCGGGGCAAGGCGCGATCGGCATCGAATCGCGCATCGGCGACCGGGATGTCGAGGCAATCCTTGCTCTCATCCACCACGTGCCGACGGGCCAGGCCTTGGCCTGCGAGCGTGCCTTCCTCGCCGCGCTCGACGGCTCGTGCCGCACGCCGATCGCCGGCCATGCGACCGTATCGGGCGAGAAACTCTCCTTCGACGGGCTGATCATATCGCCCGACGGCACCGAATCGCATGAGGTACGACTGGAAGGCGAGGCCGCGGACGCCACGGAAATCGGCACGGACGCCGCGCGGGCGGTTCGCGCCAGGGCTGGCGCCACATTCTTCGACGGCTGGGCCTGACATGGTCCGCGTCCTGGTGACGAGGCCCGAGCCCGGCGCGTCGCGCACGGCACGGCGGCTCGAAGCCCTGGGATTCCAGCCTGTCCTGCTGCCGCTCACCGAAACGAGGGCGCTGCCGGTCGAAACAGTGATCGATGCCGAGACCGTAGCGGTCGCCGTAGCCGTCACTAGCGCCAATGCGGTGCGCCATGCGCCGGAGGCGCTGATCACGGCGCTGGCGGGCCTGCCTTGCCACGCGGTAGGGAAAAAGACGGCCGAAGCCTGCCGCGCGGCGGGATTTGTCTCCGTCACGGAAGGTCCGGGCGATGCCGAAGCGCTGGCCGACACCATTGCCGGCAGCCTTGCCGGCAAGGCAATCGTCTATCTGTGCGGCCGCGTTCGCTTCCCGGTGTTCGAGCAGCGATTGGCGGCGGCGGGCGTGCATGTCCAGGCGATCGAGACCTACGACACGGTCACGATCGGGTACGGCGATGCCGAAGTGATCGCCCTCCTGTCGGGCCAGCCGGTCGAGGCCGCGCTGCTTTATTCAGCCAAGGCCAGCGCCGCGCTGGCCGGTCTGGCAACGCGGCCGATCCTTGAGCATCTCCTTGGAAAAACAGAATGTTTGGCGCTCTCGGCGCGGATCGCCGAACCGCTTGGCGGAGTCGTCGGTCTAACGATCCGCATCGCGTCGGAACCAGAGGAAGATGCGTTGCTGGCGCTTTTGTCGCTGCCCGGCTAGGCCGCGTCATCACACCGCCCCTTTTCACCGCTTGGTGATGTGCTAGAGCAACCCTTGGACCCTTTGAACCATCCTCAAGCCAGTTCGCGGAGCCCAAAGCATGGTCAAGACGCCGAAGATGCGACATTCGAAGACCCGGCGAGAGCCGGTGACCATCGACCTCGAGCCCGGCGCCGTCTCGCGAATCACTGGCGAGGATGTCACCAGGGCCGAGACCAAAGCTCCGAAGACCGACGAGGCGAAGGCGCAAGAGGCCGCCGCCGCTTCGCAGCCGGAAGCTCCGGAAGAGCCCATCCACGCCGAGCAGGCCGATATCGAGCCGTGGGAGCATAGCGACACCGCCCAGGCAACGGTCCATCAGTCAGAGGCCGGCAGGAGCGAGCCGGAGGCGCCGTATCCTAGCGGTTCGGAGGCGGCGAAGAGCCAGTCCAAGGGCTTCGATTATAATTTCGAGGACGCATCCGCGCCCGGCGCCAGCGCTTCCACGCCGAAGCCAAGCGAAACACGAAGCGAGGATCGAGTGCCGCAGCCATCGCGCAAGACCGGCGTCAACGCCATTGCCGCCGGCGTGATCGGCGGCGTGATCGCGCTTGCCGGCGCCGGCCTGCTGCAGGCGCTCGGCCTGCTCGGGGCCCCGGGATCGCGCGGCGGAGCGCTCGATGGCGTCAATGCCGAGGTCGCTTCGCTGAAAAGCGAAATCGCGGCGCTGAAGGAGAGCGGCGCTACGCCGGCCGCCGCCAAGGTCGATGGTCTTTCCTCGGCGCTCGATCAGGTCAAGACCGACGTCGCGGCGTTGAAATCCTCGGCCGGGCAAGGGGGCGATGGCGCGGCGCTCAAGGCGATCGACGACAAGGTCGGCCAGCTCGAGACGACCGTCGCCGACCTGCAGAAGAAGGGTAACGCCGCACCTGTCGATCTCGGTCCGCTCAACGAGAAGATCGCGGGCCTCGACGCGCTGGTGAAATCGACCGGCGATGCGGCGAAAGCCGAAGACAACCGGGTCGCCGCGCTCGAGCAATCCGTGTCGCAGCTTTCCGCTAAGGTCGAGGCGCAGGCTTCGCAGCCGAAGATCGCGCTGGCGATCGCGGCTGCGGCGCTGAAGTCGGCGCTCGATCGCGGCGCGCCATTCGCGACCGAGCTCGACACCTTCGCGGCGATCGCGCCGGATGCGCCTGAGCTCGCGGCGCTGCGCGCCTATGCCGACAAGGGCGTGCCGACCCGCGCCACCATCGCTTCGGAGGTCGATGCCGCCGCAAATGCAATGATCGAGGCGGCAAAGCCGGTCGACCAGAATGCCGGCTTCTTCCAGAGCCTGGTGTCGAGCGCGGAATCGCTGGTCAAGGTGCGGCCGGTCGGCGCCGTCGAGGGCAAGGGCGCGCCTGAAACCGTCGCCCGCATGGAGGTGGCGGTCAACCAGGGCGACTACGCCAAGGCTCTCGGCGAGTATGACACGCTGCCCGACGCGGCGAAGGCGGCCGGCGCCGATTTTGCCGGCAAACTGAAGGCGCGGCTCGACGTCGAAAAGCAGCTCGAAGCGCTGATTGCGGCCGCGACAAAGGCGTGAGGACGAAAAGATGATACGCCTTCTCGTCTTCCTCGCCGTCGTTTTCGCGCTGGGACTGGGCTTTGCCTGGCTCGCCGACCGTCCGGGCGAAATGCTCGTCACCTTCAACGGCTACCAGTATCAGGTCACGCTGATGGTTGCTGCGGTGGCGATCGTTGCCGTGGTCGCCGCCGTCATGATCGTCTGGTGGCTGATCAAGTCGCTGTGGAACAGCCCTTACACGATCTCGCGTTATTTCCGGGTGCGCCGCCGCGATCGCGGCTACCAAGCGCTGTCGACGGGCATGATCGCCGCCGGCGCCGGCGACGGGGCGCTGGCGCGCAAGAAGACCAAGGAAGCGGCGAAGCTGATCAACTCCGACCAGGAGCCGCTGATCAACCTGCTAGACGCGCAGGCCTCGCTGCTCGAAGGCGACCATGAGGGCGCGCGCGAGAAATTCGAGCGCATGCTCGACGATCCGGAAATGCGGCTGCTCGGGCTGCGCGGGCTTTATCTCGAGGCCGAGCGGCTGGGCGACCGCAACGCCGCGCGCCACTATGCCGGCCGCGCGGCGGCGGTGGCGCCGCAACTCGCCTGGGCGGCGGAATCGACGCTCGAGGAGTTGACCGAACGCGGCGACTGGGACGGCGCGCTGAAGCTGGTCGAAGCGCAAAAATCGACAAGGCAGATCGAGCGCGACGCGGCCAACCGCCGCCGCGCCGTGCTGCTTACCGCCAAGGCGCAGGCATTGGCCGACAGAGATTTGAGCGCGGCCCGCGCGGCGGCGCTCGAGGCCAACAAGCTGGCGCCCGATTTCGCGCCGGCGGCGGTGATCGCCGCCGACATGGTTTTCCGGCAAAACGACGTGCGCAAGGGCTCCAGGTACCTGGAGACCGCCTGGAAGGCCGAGCCGCATCCCGACATCGCCGAGCTCTACACCCATGCAAGGACGGGCGACGCCGTGCTCGATCGCCTCAACCGGGCGAGGAAGCTGCAGGAACTGAAGAAGAACCACGCCGAATCGTCGATGGCCGTGGCGCGCGCGGCGTTCGACGCGCAGGATTTCGCCACTGCCCGCCGCGAGGCGGAGGCGGCGATCCGCATGGATCGCCGCGAAGGCGCCTATCTTCTGCTTGCCGATATCGAGGAGGCCGAGACCGGCGATCAGGGCAAGGTGCGGCAGCTGCTGTCGAAGGCCGTGCGCGCGCCGCGCGATCCGGCCTGGGTGGCGGACGGCGTCATCTCGGAGCGCTGGGCGCCGGTGTCGCCGGTCACCGGCAAGCTCGACGCCTTCACCTGGCGCGCGCCGATGGAGCGGCTCGGCCAGCTCATCGACAGCGACACGGATGTCGCCGTGCCGGCGATCACCGCTACGCCACCCGTCCAACCTGCCGGCGAGCAGGCGATCGACATCGTCTCCGATGGCCCGGCGGAGCAGCCGGCACCGGCGAATGACGGCGAGAAACACGTGGCGGCTGCCGAACCGGCCGGCGAGACGGCAACCATAGGGCAGGGTCCGGAATTGCCGCCTCTGCCGGATGATCCGGGCGTCGCGCCGGAAGAGGAAGCGGATAAGTCGGCGCGCCGGTTTCGTTTGTTTTGAGCTCAAGTGTGGCAGGCGGGAAGAAGGTGTCGATGTTCGAGCGTGTATTGTCCTTCCTGCGGGATCTGCCGGCTGCGGGCCACGTCAAGCCGAGCGCGGATGATCCGCGCGTCGCGGCCTCCGCGCTGCTCTATCATGTGATGAACGCCGACGGCGTGCGCCAGGACGTCGAATGGGAGCGGTTCAAGCAGATACTGTCCGAGACCTATTCGGTGAGCGGCGAGGAACTCGATGCGTTGGCGGCGGCGGGCGAACGCGCCGACAATGAGGCGATTGACCTCTACGCCTTCACCAGCGTGCTGAAGCGCGAGCTCGACGCGGAGGCGCGCAAGGCCTTCATTGGTCTGATGTGGGAAATCGTCTATGCCGATGGCGAGCTTGACGAGCTTGAGGACAACACGGTCTGGCGGGTCGCCGAGCTGATCGGCGTCGAGCGTCGTGACCGCATTGAGGCGCGCCGCAAGGCGGCGGCAGAGGTGCCCGGCGCGCGGGGCAAGTCGAGCGACGAATAACAGGACCCTTCGCCTTCCATGCCATCAAGACCGAGGCCGAGACCCAAGATCCTGATCGTGCTGCATCAGGAGAATTCGAGCCCCGGCCGCGTCGGCCATATGCTTCTGGAAGAGGGTTTCGATCTCGATATCCGCCGGCCGCCGCTCGGCGACGCGCTGCCTTGCACGCTGGACGGTCATGCCGGCGCGGTGGTCTTCGGTGGGCCGATGAGCGCCAATGACGAGGACGAGTTCGTCCGCCGCGAGACCGAATGGCTGGAAATCCCGCTCAAGGAGAACCGCCCCTTCCTCGGCATCTGCCTCGGCGCGCAGATGCTGGCCAACCATCTCGGCGGCAAGGTCGAGGGCCATGGCGAAGGGCTGGTCGAGATCGGCTGGTACCCCATCAAGGCGACCGAAGCCGGCAAAAAGCTGCTGCACTGGCCGGAGATGGTCTACCAGTTCCACCGCGAGGGCTTTTCGTTGCCGAAGGAAGCGACGCTGCTGGCGACGTCCGAGACCTATCCCAACCAGGCCTTCCGCTATGGCGACAATGCCTGGGGCATCCAGTTCCATGGCGAGCTGACCCGGGCGATGATGCATCGCTGGGTGGTGCGCGGCGCGCACCGCTTCGAGCTGCCCGGCGCGCAGCCCGGCCGCGACCATCTCGGCGGCCGGCTGATCTGGGACATGCACCTGAAACGCTGGCTGAGCGAGTTTCTGGGGCTGATCTTCGGCAGGCCGGCGGCAGGGTAGAAGCAAAAGTCCGACTGGCCTGGCTTAAGCCAAGGATGGGCTTTGCAGCCGGTGCCCTGCACCAGCAGCCTCGTCGGTATCGGCGCAGCCGCGAATCTGTGCTAAGGCGCCGCCCGATCAATGAAAAGGACGACACTGTGAGCGAACTGACCTTGGCCGAGGCGACCGAAAATATCTATGCCTCACTCCGAGCCGATAACGCCGACCTCGATGCGCACATCGCGGCACTCAAGGCGGCGTTGGCACGAGAGGGGAAGCAACAGGCGGTATTCGATCCAGCCAGGTTGGTGCAGAACAACCGTGCGGGCCGCAAGTTGATGCAGGCCTATTTTCGTCAGCGCGGCGTGAGCGTGAGTTTTTCGCAGTAGAACCGAAACGGAGCTTGGCGGCGCGGTTGCGATTGCCTGGCGTGCACCTGTGCGAGCCCCGGCTCGGGGCTGTGCCTCATCCCCGAAGTCGGGAGGCGATCGGCGGGCTGCAGAAGCGGCATCGTTCATCGCGCTGGCCAAGCTAGCCACGATCAGGCGACGGACCGGGCGAGCTGAATTACGGCGCTGCCGCCGCTGGTTCGTTCTTCCTCATCCTCAGCTCGTAATTGAGCCGATAGCGGCCGCCTTCGAAATTCCAGATCAAAGGGTCGCGCACGCCATCTATCGAGCCGGCGCCGGCCGGAAGGTCGGGGAATTCCCGGGCGTGGCTGGGGTCGTCGGGGCTGGTGTCATCCTGCTCGAACACCTTCATCCCGGCGTGGTCGACAAAGGTCAGGTTCGCGCTGCCGAAGCGTGCCGCCCAGTCCTTATGGTCGGCGGAGTCGTCGCAGTCGAACTCGACCTCGCCCGCGGGCGGGAAACGGATGGTGCGGCTGTCGATCGACAATTGCGTGAAGATGTCGTCGGAGCCGAATTCGGGATTGGTCTCGTCCTCGCAGATCAGCGCCTTCAGTTCCAGATTGCGAACCGTGGTCTGCATCGAGGCGCGCACCCGGACGGCCTGGCTTCCGGCAGCCGCCTGGCGGATGACCAGATAGCCATGCGTGCCGTCGCCCATGGAGTCGCTGACGATGCGGCTGGTGCCGGAGACCGCGACCGGCGGCTCGCCGCCATGCGGGTTGTCGAACTCCTCCAACGTCGCCTTGTAGCGGCCCGGGTCGGGAAGGCCGTCGGCGGTCAGCGTCACGGTCTGATCGGCGCCGCTGTCGGCCTGGCCGACGACGTCGAAGCGGAACCAGGCCTCGTCCTGGCTGCCCAGCAAGCTGCCGGCCTCGGTCAGCGAGGCGAATTGCGGCGGTTCGCCCGGCTGCAGCGGACAGGCTTCCTCCTTGGTGGCGCAGGTGTGGCGGCGCACCAGCAGCGCGTAGTTGCCCTGCCATTTGCGGTCCTTGCCGGTCACGCGGATGAAGAACTCCTTCGGCAGGGCATAGGTATGGACGGTGAAAATGTGCTCGCCGTCCTGCACGGTCCTGGTGCTGCCATAGTAGCTCGAGATCGGCGTCGTCATGTTGGACGGCTGGTAGATATCGATGCTGACGTCTGGATCGTCGGGTCCGATCGAATAGCTGCCGGCGTCCTGGCGCACGACATGCAACCATTGCATGGACCCCGGATAGCGGATCTGGGTGACGTCCTGGCCGTTCCTGAAGTCGATCAGCTCTTCGGCCTGCGGCTTGCCGTCCGGGCCCTTCTTCGCCGTCAGGTTGACCGGATAGGCGATCGACGGGCTGCAGAAATTGTTGCCGAGGTTGAGGTCGGCGGTCAGAAGATTGTGGTCGCTTTCGAGGTCGACGAAATCGACCGGGATTGTCTCGTGCTGAACGCAGATCGGTCCCTCGATGCCGCCGCTCAGATAGGGCTTCGGCGCGGCGAGGATGTAGTCATAGCGCTCGCCGTCGATGTAATTGGAGATTCCGGGATCGGCGCGATTGGTGGCCGCCCAGCTGTCGTAGTGCCGGGATGTCCAGTACGTGCCGGGCGTCGCGAACCGGCGCGCCCATTCGCCTGTGGGCTGGTGGAACAGCGGCACGTTCATGTCGCCCATCACCAATACGCGCTCGCGCTTGCGCTGTGCTGGCGTCAATGGCGACAGCGTGGTTTCGATCAGCTTTTCGATCTGGTCGAATTGCGCATCGCGCGCGTCGGCGTGCAACTCGGCCGGGCTCTTGTCGAAATAGTCCGCCTGCATGTGGGTGAAGACGACGGTGTAGTTGCTTTGCGAAGGCAGATGCAGCAGCCGCACGATCGCCGCGCCCTTGCCTGACAGGCAGTCGACGCCGCCGCAATGGTCGTAGAGGGTGAAGCCGACCTCTTCGGTCGCTGCATCCAGGGTCTCGCCGTCGTTCTTGCCCCATTTGAAGCTGTCGTCGGGCAGCGGCATGAACTTGAAATCATTATTGGCGAACAGCATCAGGCCGCTGTCCTCGCCGTCGATCTTCTCGACCGGCTCGCCGTAGATCGCCACCGCAGCCGCCGGATCGAGACTGGTGATTGCGTCGGCAATGGCCTGCGGCCGCACCTTGAGCAGCGCAGCGTCGATCTTGCGGACATAATTCGGATAGACCGGCTTCAGCTTGTCGATGAGGATCTGCTTGGCATCCTCGTCCCACGCCTCGTTGATCGCGATTATGTCGAAGCGGTCAGTGTTCTTGAGGATGGTGTCGGCCAGATGTTCGGCCTGTCTTTCGGTCTGGCCCTGAATCTGCACAAGGCAGTCAGCGAAGTTCGGGTTGGCGCATTTGAAGATCGGCGAGAGCAGATAGGCATTGAAGGTCGCTACGCGAACGGTCTCGACTTCCTGCGCCCTCGCGCCGCCGATCGGCGCGGCAAACAGCGTGACAAAGAGGATGATCGCCTTGGCCAGGACCTGATCTGACCGGAACGGGCGTCCGAGATGTAACATAGCACTTGCCCCCATCGTCGCCTGATCGCCAGGCTGGCGAATAGTAACAGGTGGCGAACATCCGAACCGTGAAGCCATTCACGCTGCGCAAGGGGAACTTGGCGGGCGGGGCGATATGTCGGCACAAGCTGCCTGGGCGGTCCGGGTCGAACTCAGGGGCTAGATCCAAAACCCGATCAGTTCCGGCTGCTCAAATGCCGTACCTGGCGCAGCGCGGGGAACAGCCAGGCCCACAGGCCGGCTACGGCGACGGCGCCGATGCCGCCGATCACCACGGCGGGAACCGTGCCGATCAGCGCGGCCATGGTGCCCGCGCGGAACTCGCCGACCTCGTTGGAGGCGCCGACGAAGACCTGGTTGACGGCGTTGACGCGACCGCGCACCTCGTCGGGGGTCCAGAGCTGGATCAGCGTCTCGCGGATATAGACGCTGAACATGTCGGTGGCGCCGAGCAGGGCGAGCGCCAGGATGGACAGCCAGGTGATGGTCGATACGCCGAACAGCACCGTGAAGGCGCCGAACAGGGCGACAAAGCCCAGCATGATCTTGCCGGCATGGTCGCGGATCGGATGGCCGGCCAGCCACACGGCGACGCAGATGGCGCCGATACCCGGCGCCGAGCGCAGCAGGCCGAGGCCCCAGGGACCGAGCTCCAATATGTCGCGCGCATAGACCGGCAGAAGCGCCGAAGCGCCGGAAAGAAGTACGGCGAAGAGATCGAGCGAGATGGCGCCAAGCACGATCTTCTCGCTCCAGATGTAGCGGAATCCGGCAAACAGCGTCTGCATGGTCGGCTTGTCGGTAGCGGTCTGCTGAGCGGGCTTGGGAATGGTGAATATGAGCACCGCAGCGACGACCATCAACACGGCGGCAGTGGCGTAAGCGACTTCCGCCGAAACGCCGTAGAGCAGGCCGCCGGCGACCGGTCCGACGATGGTTGCCGTCTGCCAGGCCGACGAGTTCCAGGCTATGGCATTGGCGAAATCCTCCTGCGGCACGAGATTGGCGAACAGCGAGGACGAGGCCGGCCCGTAGAAGGCGCGGGCGATGCCGAACATCACCAGCACGCTGAAGATAGGCAACGGACTGGTCAGGCCACGCAGCGTCAGAAGCAGGAGTGCCAGCGCGCAGCCGGCCTCGATCAGCGTCGACAGGGTCATGATCAGCCGGCGGCCGAAGCGGTCGGCGACGACGCCGGTGACCAGCACCAGGAGCAGCGAGGGCAGGAACTGGACGATGCCGACAATGCCTAGGTCGAAAGGATCGCGCGTCAGGTCGTAGACTTGCCAGCCGACGGCGACGGACACGATCATGGTGGCGAATGTGGTGAGGAAGCGCGCCGTCCAGTAGCTGAGGAACGGGCGGTGGCGGAACGCGGCGTAGCGCTGGTCTGGTGACGTTGCTTCGGCGGTCATGATTCAGAGGGCCCCGTTGCGACAATGGCCGGCGGGGCATTTCCATGGTGGGCGGTGGTCCGGCCAGAACCCTTTAGCCCAGTTCTTTGCGCATCGTGCGCAAAAAAACTCGCTGGATCAGGGAAAAGCGAAATTCCATCCAAGGATGGCGCCCTAGTTCCTCAGGGCGGCCGAGATGGCAGCCAGCCCGCCGCGCAGCTCCGCTTCCTTCGGCCAGCCGAAGCCGAGGCGGAAGAAGCGCTTCGGCATTTCGAACCAATGGCCGGGGCCGACATAGGCGCCGTGTTCCTCCAACAGCCTTGTATAGAAGCCGTCGAGGTCGAAGCCCGCATCGACGTTAAGCCGGGGGAAGCCGACCACGCCGCCTTGCGGCCGCACCCATTCGACCAGAGGCTCGCTGTCGATCCAGGATTGCACGATGTCGCGGCGCCTGGCCATTTCTGGCAGCAACGGAGCGAGAAAGGCGTCACGACGTTCGAGCGTGGCGCGGGCGATCGCCTCGTCGATGACGCTGCCGCAGATGCCGATCTGCTCCTTGGCGGCGAGGAAGGTTTCCTGCAGTTCCGGATCCCGGGTGACCAGCCAGCCGATGCGGATACCCGGAATGCCGAACGCCTTGGACAGCGAGCAGACGCTGATCGCGCTTGGGCTGAGCGAGGCCGCCGCGGGCAGGCGCTCGCCATAGGAGAGGTCGCGATAGGTCTCGTCGACCAGCAGCCGGCATCCGTGGCTTTCGGCAAGCGCAATCAGCGCGTCGAGGTCGGCGCGTGTCATCATCGTGCCGGTCGGGTTGTGCGGGCAGGTGACGCTGATCAGCTTCGTGTTCAGCCGCAGCTCAGCCTTCACGCGCTCGATGTCGACGGCAAAGCCTTCGTCGAACTCCAGATCGACATAGGAGATGGCGCAGCCGATCGCCCTGGGCGTCTCGATGTTGGTGGCGTAGTTCGGCCGCACGACCACGAGATGGTCGCTCGCCGACAGCAGCGATGTGGCGATGATGAACAGGGCGCCGGCCGCGCCGGCTGTCACCATCACATCGCCGGGGGCAAGGCCCTTGTCCTGCCCGGCGATCAGCGCGCGCAGTTCCTTGTCGCCGCGATGCTCGCCATAGAAGAGGGTCAGGTCGGGCAAGGCCAGGCCGATGTCGGAGAGCTTCTGGTCGGCGATCGAGCTTTCGGAAAGGTTGTAGCGGATGCGGTCGTAGCCGTATTCCTCCGGCGCTTCCTTCTCGATCACCATCCTGGCGTAGTTCATGGCCATGTCTCCCCCCGTCCGTGGTGGTATCCAAGCCACAAAAGCAGCAAGCCTGCCAAGGCGGATTCCCCGGCAGGCTTGCCTAAATCGTTGGTGCAGGCGCGTTCAGGCTCAGGACGTCGCCTTGGCCTTCCTGCCCCTTGCGGGTTTCACCGGTTCCGGCTCCGCCTTGCGGCCAAGGCCGATCGACTTGGCGAGCTGCGAGCGCGACGCCGCATAGTTGGGAGCGACCATCGGGTAGTCTGCCGGCAAACCCCATTTGGTCCGGTAAGCTTCGGGGGTCAGGCCGAAATGCACGCCGATATGGCGCTTCAGCGATTTGAACTTCTTCCCGTCCTCGAGGCAGATGATGTAGTCCGGTGTCACCGAGCGCCTGGGATTGACGGCGGGGACCGGCGGGGGTGCTGCGGGCTCCGTCGGCTGGCTGAGCCCGCCGATCGACGAGGCGACGCTGGCGATCAGCCCGCCCAGGTCGGAAGCGGGCAGGCGGTTCTTCGCGACATAGGCCGATACGATGTGAGCGGTGAGCTCGAGCAGGTCGACTTCCTTGTTTGTGCTTGTGTCCTCGTCCACGTATTCCCTCCGTTTCTGCCGCAAGGCCGCGAAAGCGATCCGGTTTCGCGATGTATCGTCAAAGCGCTGCAAGCGTTGTTTGCGAATTTGGAAAGCCGCAGGCCGGCGAATTCCTAGTCGGCAAATCTGCGCGATGCAATGATCCGTCGCGCTATTACACGCTGTTTTGAACGATTATACTGAAATGTAACAATATCAGACGATCAGCGCCTTGTCGCGCCATAGACGAAATCCACCCTCGAAAGCGCGAGTGTTGTCGCCGCGCCGGGACTTTTCAGGCAATTCATCGAGCTTGTCGACGTTGCCGCCGCCAATCACCACATAGTCGGGCTGCAAGGCGGCGCGAAGCTTGTCGACCACGTCGAAGACGTGCTTGCGCCACTTCTTCTTGCCGCGCTTGATCAGGCCGCGCTCGCCGACATAATCCTCGAAACTAGCCCCTTTCTTGTAAGGCAGATGGGCAAGCTCCATCGGCTGGCCGACATTCCTGATGATCATGGCGGCGCCCAGGCCCGTGCCGAGGCCGAGGAACAGCATGCGGCCGCCGTCATAGCTGCCGATGGCCTGCATCAAGGCGTCGTTGACGAGCTTCACCGGCTTGCCGAAGGCGGCGGAGAAATCGTAGCCGTTCCAGCCCTTGCCGAGATTGAAGGGATCGAGCGATGGCCTGTTGTCCGCAACGGGGCCGGGATAGCCCATCGAGATCACGTCGTAATGCAGGCCCTCGGCGAGTTCGCTAACCGAGGCGACGACTTTGTCGGGCGTCAGGCTCGGGCCGGACGGGACGCGGCGCATCTCGCCACCGGCGCTGGTGAGGATCTTCACATGCGAGCCGCCGACATCGACGGCGAGCACGATCGGATCGCTGCTCGCCACGGCTGTTTTTGCTGTCTTCGCCACTCCGTCCTCCCCAAAGAGTCAGTTGGTCGGGTTGATCCAGCCATCGGGCGGGCCGAAGCCTTTCATGGCATCGGCGGGCCCCCAGGTCTTGGGCGCATAGATCGCCGGCGCGGTGGTGTCGCCCAGCACCGGCCCGACGATGCGCCAGGCAAGCTCGGCTGCGTCCTGGCGCGTGAACAACTGGCCATTGCCGTTCATGGCGTCGCCGATCAGCCTTTCATAGGGCGGCATGTCGCCCTTGGAGTCGTCGAGCGCGGTGAGTTCCACCTGCTCCCCTATCATGTCGTCGCCGGCTCTCTTGCGCTGTGCGCCGATCGAAATCGCCATCTGCGGGTCGATGCGGAAACGCACATAATTGGCGTCATCCGGCTTGATCGGATCGAAGACGTCTAGCGGCGGCCGCTTCAGCCGCACGATCACCTCCGTGGCGTGCACCGGCATGTTCTTGCCGGCGCGGATGAAGAAGGGCACGTCGCGCCAGCGCCAGGTGTCGACGAAGAAGCGCACCGCGGCGAAGGTCTCGACCGGCGAGTTGGGTCTGACGCCCGGTTCGGCCAGATAGCCGTCGAACTGGCCGCGCACGACGTCGTCCCGGGTCAGCGTGCGGATCGCGCGCAGCACCTGCACCTTCTCGTCGATCAGGTCGTCGGCCGAGCGGCCGACGGGCGGCTCCATGGCGAGCAGAAGAAGGATGTTGAGCAGATGGTTCTCGATCACGTCGCGGATGCAGCCGACATCGTCGTAGAATTTGCCGCGGCCCTCGATGCCGAAATCCTCGGCCATGGTGATCTGGACACTCTCGACGAAGTTGCGGTTCCAGATCGGCTCGAGGAACGAGTTGGCGAAGCGGAAGTAGAGCAGGTTCTGGATCGCTTCCTTGCCGAGATAGTGGTCGATGCGGAAGATCGACTGCTCGTCGAACACCAGATGCAGCACCCGGTTCAGCCAGCGCGCCGACTGCAAATCGTGGCCGAAGGGTTTTTCGATCATCAGCCGCGCGCCGCGCGCGGTACCGGACTGCTCCAGCCCTTGCACGACGGTCTCGAACATCGTTGGCGGCACGGCCATGTAATGCAGCGGATGCTGCGCCGGGCCGAGCGCCGTCCTCAGTTTCTCGAAGGTGGCGCCGTCACGGTAATCGCCACTGACATAGCGCAGCAGCGAGGCGAGCCTGGCGAAGACCGTGTCGTCGATGCCGCCAAGTGCCGTCACGATGCCGTCGCGGGCCCGGTCCACCAGTTTGGACAGGTCCCAAGGCTCGAAAGCGACGCCGATGACGGGCTCGGCCAGCGTTCCCTTGGCGACCATCTGGTAGAGCGCCGGAAATATCTTCTTATGCGCAAGATCGCCGGTCGCACCGAAAAGCACCAGCGTGTCGGATCTATCCTGGCTCATGCCGCCTCTCCCCTCACGCGCCGGTCTTGGGTTTCTCGACATGGCCGCCAAAGGCATAGCGCATGGCGGACAGGAGCTTGTCGGCGAATTCAGATTCGCCCTGCGAGGAGAAGCGGTCGAACAGCGCCGAGGACAGCACCGGCGCGGGCACGCCGGTGTCGATCGCAGCCTTCAGCGTCCAACGTCCCTCGCCGGAGTCGGAGACGCGGCCGCCGAACTGGGCGAGCGCCGGATCGCTCTTCAACGCGCCTGCGGTGAGATCGAGCAGCCAGGAACCGATGACGCTGCCATGCCGCCAGACTTCGGCGACCTGGGGCAGATCGATGTCGAACTGGTAGTATTGCGGGCTTTCGAGCGGGCTGGTCTCGGCGTCGGCGGTGCGCTGCCTTTTGCCGGCATTGGCCGATTTCAGGATGTTGATGCCCTCGGCATAAGCGGCCATGACGCCGTATTCGATGCCGTTATGCACCATCTTGACGAAATGGCCGGCGCCGCTCGGGCCGCAATGGAGATAGCCGAAAGGCGCCGTGCCGGCGTCCTTGGGCGGATTGGAGCCTGGATCGGCGCCCGGCGCCAGCGTGGCGAAGACCGAATCGAGGTGCTTCACCGCTTCGTCAGGCCCGCCGATCATCAGGCAATAGCCGCGCTCCAGCCCCCAGACGCCGCCGCTGGTGCCGACATCGACGAAGTTGATTCCCTTCACCGCCAGCTTCGCCGCCTGGTCGACGGCGTCGTGATAGTAGGAATTGCCGCCGTCGATGATGATGTCGCCCGGCTCCATCAGCGCCGCCACCTGGTCGACGATCCTGCCGGTGATCGCTGCCGGCAGCATCAGCCAGGCGCAGCGCGGCTTGGCGAGCTTGCCGACGAACTCCTCCAGCGAGGCGGCGCCGACAGCGCCGTCCTTGACCATGCCGGCGACGCTTGCCGAATTGATGTCGTAGACGACGCATTCATGGCCGTCGCGCATCAGGCGCCGCACCATATTGGCGCCCATCCTGCCCAGCCCCATCATTCCGATCTGCATGGTTTCATCCCGATTGCTTGAGGAAAGAAGATTTCACTGGCCGTTTGGTTGGTCGATGGCGACTGTGAAGTCGACATTCTCCCAATGCATCGCTTCGGGCCAGAAAAAAGTGAAGACGATGGCGGCTCCCGGCGGCAGGCGGTCAACGGGCAAATCCACCAGATGGATGCCGAACGCATTCTCGACAGTCCTGGCGTCCGCAACCGTCAGCCATTTGTCGCTGCTCCAATGGACCACGCCCGGCGCCGAAAGCTCGACGCGCAGCGCCTTGCCGGCCGGGATGGAGCGAATCTTGTTGTTGAAACGCCATATCCGCAAAGGCGATACCCTCCCGCCTTTGACGTAGCGCTCGACGCCTTGCGGCGGCAGGTCGAAGACGGCGCCGTCGCGCAGCGAGCGCAACAGCTTGATGTGCTCGGCATGCGCCCAGACCAGAGGCATGGCGCTGCCGGAAGGCGCGCCGAGCCGCAATTCGCGATCCGGTATGTCGGGGCGATCCCAGACCTGTTCCGGCAGAAAACCGCCTGCGCCGGCCGAGCGTTCGAGAGTATCAAGCAGTTGCGCCGCCTTGTCCTTGCGGCCGGCAGCCAGCTCGTAATGGCCACGCTCGCCGGCAAGCAGCGGCCAGGGCCGTCCCTGGCCGGTGCCGTCGAAAGGCGCGCCGTCCTCGTGCTCGCCATAGCCATCGCCGGTATAGCGGTACCAGAGCGGTCCTTGCGGCAGGTCGCGGCGCAGCTCGGCGTCGATGGCCTGGACGGTGTTGAGGATGCGTGGATCGTCCGCGGCTCTGAGCCCGAAACGGACCAGCGCCAGAGCGTCCGGGCTGATGATCGCCTCGGCCGGCTTGTCGGTATCGCCCGGCGGCCGGTTCTTGATCGGCACGAAGCCGTCCTTGGGCGATGCGGCGCCGCCATCGTCCGGCGGCGCGATGCGGACATAGTAGCCTTCGACACCCGCCCTGGCGCTTGCCTGCGTCCCCGTGACGTAGGTCCAGCGCTCGATCTGGTCATTCCAGCAATCGGCGGTTTCGCGCAGATAGTTTGCCGACTTACTTTTGCCGAAGACATCGAGCATGTCGGCCGCCGCGAGCAAAGCGGCTATCTCCACGGCCAGGGTGAACGGACTATAGCCGGCATCCTCTTCCCAGCGGTCCTCGCCGGTGACCGGGCCGTTGCGCACGACATAGGCGGCCGCGTTCTCGATCATGGCCAGGAAGCCGGCCAGCTTCGACTTCGGCAGATGGCCGGCGCGGCGCAAGGCATCGGCCAGCAGTAGCGGAAAGGCGCATTCGTCCATCTGGATGCCGGGCCAGTAAGGGGTGCCGTCGGACCAGCAATTTTGCGGCCAATGGCCGTCCGGCTGCTGGATCGAACGCAGATAGGCGAGGATCTGCAGCGCCTGTCTGCCGTCGCCAGCGGCGAGGAAGCCGCCCGCCGTCTCGACGAGGTCGCGCGGCCAGACGAGGTGGTAGCCGCCGAGGTCGTCGTCGCCCTTGTTGAAGCCCCAGGGGATCGACAGGCTGGCGACGGCGGCGCCGGGCCTGGCGATCGACAGATGCGTCGCCAGCACCGCCGTGCTGACGCGGTAGGTGTTCAACCCGGAAGCGGCGAGGCGGTCGAGTCCTTCGAGCCCTGCCTGGAATTTCCGCCAGTTTTCGACATAGGTTTTCGCGGCCGGCTCGAAACCCTGTTTCAGGCTTGCCAAGGCGAGGTCCGCCGCTGCATGCGGAGAATCGCCGAAGCCGAGCGCCAGCAAGGCGGTTGTGTTCCCGGCCGAAAAGCTGATCTCGCCGGTCAGCGCGACATTGCCGTCCTCCGCCGCCTGGCAGGAAGGATCGAGCGCGCCGCCGTCGCGGAGTTGCCGCCAGCCGTCGGAAACGCCAACATAGCCGGCCGAGCAGGCGCCCCAAGGCAAAGAGCAGGCAAGCGCAAGCGAGACGCCGCGTCCAGTGGCGAAGAGAACGCGCTGCCCCTTATGTTCGCCGATCCAGGCGGTGTTGCCCATGCCGGCATTGACGAGATGCGGGGCAAGCAACACGTAGACGCGGTAATCGACGGCCGGGCCCTTGAGCGAAACGAAACTGGTCTCCTGTAGCAGGACAGGTCGTTTCGAATCCGTAACGATGCGCTTCTCGATCTTGTAAGCGCCATCGGGAGCGATGTTGGTCAGCCTGTAGCCGGGAACCCCGTCCTCGAAAGTCTCGACAGTGTGGGCCGCATCGCGCTTCTCTTCGGAAAAATACCCGCCGGGGCCGGTGACGATCAGACCCATGTCGCGGGTGCAGGCGCTGTCCAGACGCGGATAATAGATTTCGTTCAGGATGCCGTGGCTGATGGTGAACCAGAGCGGGCTTCTTGCCGAAAGGGCGGTGCCCACTCCGCTCTTGGCGCTCGACGTCCAGCGCGCTTCGATTCCCGGGGCGCCCTGGGCAACGGTCGGAGTCACTGCCATCAAATTCTTTCTCCTGCCGCGTTCCTAGACCATCAACCAGAAGCTTTTCAATCGCTGCACCGCAAGTTGATCGTGGCCCATAAAGCTTTGCAGTTGACAGCTTGCGGTTCGTCTGAATTTGTCTGACAATAGATAAAAAACAGGGAATTTGCGTTACGACCATCCGTTAAGACCAGCAAACTCGGGAGGAACCGACATGAAGAAACTGCTCGTATTGAGTGCATTCGCGGCGATGCTCGCCTCGGGCACAGCGCTTGCCGACACCAGCGGCAAGAAGATCGCCTTCTCCAATAACTATGCCGGCAATTCGTGGCGCCAGGCGATGCTGGACAGCTACGGCATCGTCACCAAGAAGGCGGTCGCGGACAAGGTGGTCGCGGCCGCCGACATCTTCACGACCGCCGACAAGGAAGTGCCGACCCAGGCCGCTCAGGTGCAGAACCTGATCCTGCAGGGCTACGACGCCATCGTGATCAACGCCGCCTCGCCGGATGCGCTCAATGGCGCCATCAAGCAGGCCTGCGATGCCGGCATCGTCGTCGTCTCTTTTGACGGCACCGTGACGGAACCCTGCGCCTACCGTGTCGTCGTCGACTTCAAGGACATGGGCAAGCAGGAAGTCGAGCAGATGGCGAAGTTCCAGCCCAAGGGCGGCAATCTGCTGGAAATCCGCGGTCTCGCCGGCACCTCGATCGACGATGCCATCCACGCTGGCATCCTCGAAGGCGTCGCCGCGCATCCCGAATTCAAGATCGTCGGTTCGGTGACAGGCGATTGGGACCAGACCACGGCGCAGAAGGCGGTGGCGACCATCCTGCCGTCGTTGCCCGATGTCGTCGGCATCGTCGACCAGGGCGGTGACGGCTATGGCGCGGCTCAAGCCTTCGCCGCCGCTGGCAAGCCGCGCCCGACCATCATCATGGGCAACCGCCAGGACGAGCTGAAGTGGTGGAAGGAGCAGAAGGAAAAGGACGGCTACAAGACCTGGTCGGCCTCGATCGCGCCCGGCGTGTCGACGCTCGCCTTCTGGGTGGCGCAGCAAGTGCTCGATGGTCGCAAGGATATCCCGCACGACCTCCTTGTGCCCTACCTCGCCTTCACGCAGGACGATTTCGAGGCCGCGCTGCCGAAGATCAAGGAAGGCGGTGTCGCAACGCACGAATACACGCAAGAAGACGCCATCGCCGCGATCAAGGCCAACATCAAGTAGCCGCGACGCGACGTTGCCAGCCGCACCGCCAGCCGGGTAAAGTCGAGGATGCTCCAGGCTATTGCGGATATCGTTAGACTGGACGGCGCCGAAAAACATTTCGGCGCCGTTCGAGCCCTTAATGGCGTCGACTTCCATGTCGGCGCCGGCGAATGCGTAGGGCTGGTCGGCCATAACGGCGCCGGCAAGTCGACGCTCATGCACATGGTGGCCGGCACGCTGCGGCCGGATGGCGGGCAGATCGCCGTGCGCGGCAATCAGGAAGCAAGCTATTCGGTGGCGCGGGCGCTGGAGCTCGGCATACGCTGCGTCTTCCAGGAGCTGTCGCTCTGCCCCAATCTCAGCATTGCCGAGAACACCCGCATCAATCATCCCTCGCTCACCGGCTTGGGCTGGCGGCGCAAGGCGGCCGATCTCATTTGCGCCAAGCTCGACGAGATCTTTCCGGACCACGGCATTTCGGCGGACGACATTGCCGGCGATCTTTCGATCGGAAGGCGGCAGATGGTCGAGGTAGCGCGCGCCTTCACGCTGACCCGCGAGCCGTTGCACCTGGTGATCCTCGACGAGCCGACCTCCTCGCTCGACGCGCATACGGCGGGGCAATTGCTTTCATTCGTGCGCCGCTTCGTCGCCGCCGGCGGCAGCTGCATCCTGATCTCGCACGTGCTGGGCGAGGTGCTGCAGAACGCCGACCGCATCGTGGTGATGCGCGACGGAAAGGTGGTCGCGGCGGACGCAGCCAGCGCCTTCGACCGTGACAAGCTCGTCGCCGCCATGGGGGGCGCCGAAGGACATCACAAGGCTCCGGTCGAAGCCCGGAAAGCCGAGGCCGGCGCACTCAGGGTTCGCGCGCGCCCGGCCCGGCAGCAGGACGGCAAGGAGCTTGTCGCCCGCGCGGGCGAGATCATCGGCCTCGCCGGGCTTGCCGGCCACGGTCAGACGGACCTTTTGCTGGCGATCTTCTCGGCGGCCGCCCGCGCCAGGGCAGGCATCGAGGTGACGGCGCCGGTGGCGCTGGTCGCCGGCGACCGCCAGTCGGACGGCATCTTCGCGCAATGGTCGATTGCGCGGAACATCGGCGTCCGCTCGCTGGCCCGGCTGCGCAAAGGGCTGCTGATCTCGCCCCAGCGCGAGGCCGAGCTCGCCGAATTCTGGAAGAAGAAGATCGGCATCCGCACGCCCGACATGAACAACAACATCTATTCGCTGTCGGGCGGCAACCAGCAAAAGGCGCTGTTTGCGCGCGCGCTCGGCTCCGACGCCGAGATCGTGCTGATGGACGACCCGATGCGGGGCGTCGACATCGGTACCAAGCTCGAAGTCTATGACCTCGTGCGCGAGGAGGCCGCCAAGGGCCGGACCTTCCTCTGGTACACGACCGAGACCGAAGAGCTCGACAATTGCGACCACGTCTATGTCTTCAAGAACGGCAGGATCGTCGCCAATCTTGGGCGCGACGAGCTGACCGAGGAAAAGATCATCCAGTCCTCGTTCGGCGATGCGGCCTGACATGACGGCGATCGCTCCCGGCACGCTTCCGAAATCCTCGCCGCGCAGCGCCGCCGCCCGGGCACGCATGCTGCGTGGACTTTTGCCGGCTTTGTCGCTGGCGCTGGTGCTGATCGCGATCGCTTGGCTCAACCCACGCGCGATCAGCTATTTCGGGTTCAACCTGATGCTGAACCTGGCGATCCCGATCGCGCTGGCGACGATCGCGCAGATGTTCGTCATCGCCGGCAACGAGCTCGATCTGTCGATCGGGACCTTTGTCGGCTTCGTCGGCTGCGTCACCGCGACCTGGCTGCGTGACGCGCCGCTCCTCGGCATCCTCGTGCTGCTCGGCTCGATCGGCGTCTATGCCCTGCTTGGCGCGCTGATCCATCTGCGCAACCTGCCGTCGATCGTGGTGACGCTCGGCATGAGCTTCGTCTGGCAGGGGCTTGCCGTCCTCGTCCTGCCCAAGCCCGGCGGCAAGGCGCCGGACTGGCTGCTGTCGATCACGTCGTTCAAGCCGCCCTACGTCCCGTTCCCGATCCTTGCCGCGCTGCTCATCGCCACGGTCGTGCATTTCGGCCTGATGCGCACCTCCTACGGCGTCATCCTGCGCGGCTCCGGCGGCAACGCGGCGGCGCTCAGGCGCGCCGGCTGGTCGCTGCTCAAAACCAAGATCGTGCTGTTCGCGCTGACCGGCCTGTTCGGCGTGCTTTCCGGCATGGCGCTCATCGGCATCACCACCTCGGCCGACGCCAATATCGGCAATGGCTACACCCTGCTTTCGATCGCCGGCGTCATTCTCGGCGGCGGCGAGTTCGTCGGCGGTCGCGTATCGCCGATCGGCGCGGTGCTCGGCGCGCTGACGCTGGCGCTGGCTGCCTCGCCGCTGCTCACTTTCATGCATATCCCGCCCGACTGGCAGGTGGCCGCCAATGGCGCGATCCTGATCATCGTCCTGGCGGCCCGCGTCCTGATCAGCCGCAGGGAGCGGTAAGCCATGGCTTCGCTGCGGATACTGCTCGAAAAGCCCTGGATCTGGTCGTTCGTCGGCGCGCTGGTCGTCTGGCTGGCGACGATCGCCTTCACCGGCGGCTACGGCGGTGGCGGCATGGTCACGGCGGCGCTCTCGCTTGCCGTCTTCACCGTCATCGTCGGCGTCGGCCAGATGTTCGTCATCACGCTGGGGCCGGGCAATGTCGACCTGTCGCTGCCGGCAAATATCGGGCTGGCCAGCGCGGTCGCCATGAAGGTGATGGGCGGCAGCGATTCGATGATCGTCGTCGGACTGATTGCCGCACTGGCCTGCGGCGCCGCGATCGGCGCCATCAACTATCTGCTGATCTGGGCGCTGCGCATCCCGCCGATCATCGCGACGCTGTCGGCGAGCTTCATCATCCAGTCGGTCGATATCAGCTATGGCCGCGGCCTGCAGATCAAGCCGCCGCCGGGCTTCGCCGATTTCACCAACTGGCAGGTTTTCGGAATTCCGGTGCTGGCGATGCTGACGGTGGTCTTCACCATCGGTGCGGCCCTGGCGCTGCAGCGCATGATCTATGGACGTTCGGTGCTGGCGATCGGCCAGAACATCCGCGCCGCCTGGCTTGCCGGCGTCAATGTCGGCCGCGTCCGCTTTCTCACCTACACGCTGTGCGGGGCGCTCGGCGGCATCGACGGGGCGCTGCTCGCCGGTTATTTCCGCGGCGCCAATGTCGATATAGGCAACGAATATCTGCTCGCCTCGATCGCCGTGGTCGTCATCGGCGGCACGTCGGTCGCCGGCGGCAAGGCCAACGTGCCCGGCGTCTGGGGCGCCGGCCTTTTCCTGGTGCTGCTGCTCACCATGCTCAACACATTCGGGGTCAGCGCCGGCGTGCGGCTGGTGCTGACGGGGCTGATCATCGTCGGCGTCATCACCGCGGCCGGCGGCGAGAAGGCCGTGCGGTAAAGCAATTCCAGGAAAAGTGTGAAGAGGCTTTCCGTCCGCAATTGCGGCAAAACAAGAATCTTATTTTGCCGCTTTCGCCCGCGCGATTGCGTCGACGATCATCTTCTTGGCGTATTTGGAATCGTGCCAGCCCTCGATCTTGACCCATTTGCCGGGCTCGAGATCCTTGTAGTGCTCGAAGAAGTGCTGGACCTGCTGACGCGTGATTTCGGGCAGGTGGGTGTATTCAGTGACGTTCTCATAGCGCAGCGTAAGCTTCGGCGAGGGAACGGCGATAACCTTCTCGTCCTGACCGGCATTGTCTTCCATGATCAGGACGCCGATCGGCCGCACATTGATGACGCAGCCCGGCACCAGCGCGCGGGTGTTGCAGACGAGAACGTCGATCGGGTCGCCGTCGCCCGACAGCGTGTGCGGCACGAAGCCGTAATTGCCGGGATAGCGCATGGAGGTGTGCAGGAAGCGGTCGACGAACAAAGTGCCGGCCTCCTTGTCCATCTCGTATTTGATCGGCTCGCCGCCGATCGGCACCTCGATGATGACGTTGACGTCCTCAGGCGGGTTCTTCCCGATGGCAATCGCTTCGATACGCATGGCTAAATCCCTCTCTCGATTGAAAAGATCGATAGCGGGCGAAACGTCATGGTGCAATGCGACGATTGGTGCTGAAAGCTAACGAAAGCGCACAGTTTGTGATGAGCTGTAACCTGGCGCGGGCCGCTTCGGGATCCCGTTCATTCCCAGACGAAGGCTACCTTCTTCAGCGCCCTCTGCTCGAAGACCTCGACGCCTTCGGCGATATCGCGGCCGCCATTGCCGGCGTAGAAGGCCAAGGCGTTGTGGTTGTCTTCCAGCGCCCACACCACCAGGCCGCGCAGGCCGTGATCGGCGAGGCGAGCCTTCGCCGCCTTGAACAGCCGGCTGCCGAGCCCGATGCCCTGATATTCCGGACGCAGGTAAAGCTCGTAGATCTCGCCCTGCTGCTTGAGCTCGCGGGCACGGTTCTTGCCGATAGTGGCGTAGCCGGCGACCGTTCCGCCGATCTCGACCACCAGGACGGTGGCCGCTCGGCGAATCGCGTTGGCCCACCAGTCGACGCCGCGACGGTTGATCATCGAGGTCAGCGTGCGGTGCGGGATGATGCCGGAATACGCGCCGCGCCAAGCCTGCTGGTGCACCTCGGCGATGGCGCCTGCGTCGCGCGGCTCTGCCTTCCGGATATCAATCGTCAGCGTGTTCATGATTGGTTAACCATAAACCCGCATCGCCCGATTGCAAAGAGTCAGCCATAGCCCCTCGACGCTTTCGCACAGCCGAAGGGCAGGCCGCCGGATGAGATGCCTGTCAGATCTCGACGAGGTGGTCGTCGAGCTCGTTGGCGTCGCCTTCGGTGACCGGAAAATGCTCGGCCAGCACCGCGCCGACCGTGCCGATGGCCTTGACGAAGCCGTCGGCCAGGCGGTCGTCACCGGCGTGTCCTGTCAGGTCGCGCACAACGCCGTCCCAGACATGCTGGCCGACCTTGGCATCGATGCCCGAGTCGGCGACGACCTCGGCATAATGCTCGGCGATGGAGACGAAGATGAGCACGCCGGTGCGCGCGCTCGTGCGATGGACGTTGCGCGCCAGGAACTGTTTCACCGCATTGGCGTGCGCGGCCAGGTAGCGCAGCCTTCTCGGCACGAAATGGATACGCAAGGAGGGCAGGAGCCAGAGCAGGGCGAGAACCGACGCGAATGCCAGCAGTTGCGCCAGCAAGAAATGCGGCAGCCGGATGGACAGCCACCAGGCCTCCAGCCCATAGGCGACGGCAAGGCCGGCGATGAACAGGCCGATCGTCGTCGTGAACGCAGCCGGGAAGAAATAGCCGTCGCTGGCGCGGGCGACGACGCAGTAGATCTCGCCGTCGGTCTTCAGTTCGGCCGTCCGGATCGCCTCGGCGATGCGGTCATGGTCCTCGGCGCTGATCGGTCGCGTAGCCATCTTGCCTCACCAGCTTCCCGAAGAGCCGCCGCCGCCCGACGAGCCGCCGCCGCCGGAGAATCCGCCACCGCCCGACGACCAGCCTCCGCCGCCTGACCAGCCACCGCCCCCGCCCGACCAGCCGCCCGAGGAGGATCTCCGGTTCTGATCGAAGGTCATTCCGAGCCAGCGATAGCGGCCGGGTCCGATCTTCTGGCCGAAGATCGGCGGCAGCACCGTCATCGCGATGCCGCCGAAGAAGATCAGCGCCCAGATGGTGATGAAGATGGCGAAGAACAGGTTGTCGGAATTTAGCGGCGACTGCTGGTTGCTCTTGCCGCGCGCTTCCAGCTCCTCGGGATTGCCCTCCAGCACCATGATCATGTCGTCGACGGCCTTGCTGATGCCGCCGGAAAAATCGCCGGCGCGGAAGGCCGGCACCATGTCGTTCTCGATGATCAGCTTTGTGTGCAGGTCGGTCAGCGTGCCTTCCAGCCCGTAGCCGACCTCGATGCGCATCTTGCGGTCGTTCGGCGCGACCAGCAGCAGCACGCCGTTGTTTTGCTTGGCCTGGCCGAGCTTCCAGAAGCGGAACAGCCGGTTGGCATAAGGCTCGATCTCCTCGCCGCCGAGGCTGGGTATGGTGGCGACGACGATCTGGTCGGAACCCTTGGTCTCGAAGTCCGCGAGCTTCTGCGTCAGCGCCGCGCGGGTGCCGGCATCGATGATGCCGGCATTGTCGACGACGCGGCCGGTCAGCGCGGGGAGGTCGGCGGCGAAGGCGGCAACGGGAAGGAGGAAGAGGCAGAAAACGCCGAGCAGAATACCAACGAAAGAGAGGTTGGCGCGAGGCGCCGCTGTCTGCCCTGCCGGGCATTTCCCCCCCGAAGGGGGAGATTGAACGTCACCTTGGCCTTCGCCAATCGCCGTCGCCGCAATGGGAGCGCCGTCGACAGCACAGCCAATCTCCCCCCTCGGGGAGGAGATGTCGGGCAGGACAGAGGGGAGTATCCACACGCGAGCGGTCCGCCTTTCGCAGAACTACATTCCGACGACCGTCGGGGCTCTCACCCGCCCTGCTTCGTCGTGCTCGTACCGAAATCCACCTTCGGCACCTGCATCTTGTCTTCATCGACCGTGAAATTGGCGAAGGGCTCGTTGCCGCGGAACCAGAAGGTCGCCCACAGCACGGACGGGAAAGTCTTCAGCGTCAGATTGTAATCCCTGACCGCCTGGATGTAGTCGCGTCGCGCCACCGCGATGCGGTTCTCGGTGCCTTCGAGTTGCGCTTGCAGCGCCAGGAAGTTCTGGTTGGCCTTGAGATCGGGATAGGCTTCCGACACGGCGATCAGCCGCGACAGCGCGCTGGTCAGACCGGCCTGGGCGTCCTGGAACTTCTTCAGCGCCTCGGGATCCTTCAGCGTCTCCGGCGTCACCGTGATCTGCGTCGCCTTGGCGCGCGCCTCGACGACCGCGTCGAGCGTGTCCTTCTCATGCGAGGCATAACCCTTCACCGTCTCGACCAGGTTCGGGATCAGGTCCGATCGGCGCTGATACTGGTTGAGCACCTCGCTCCACGCCGCCTTAGCGTTCTCTTCCGCCGTCGGAATGGTGTTGTAGCCGCAGCCCGCAAGCAGCGGCAGCACGAAAGCCATCAACAGGAAGGCAGGCAGGCCGCGGAAGGCGGAAGGTGGTGAGAGGCGCTCGGCAATCATCATTGGTCCCTCGACAGAAGTTGCATGCGAAGCATTACCACAATCCACACGTAATAAAATGTCCGGCTCATGGCGCTTGTCGCGGCTCCGCCGCGAGCTGCAGTGAATAGAAGCACGAACAGGAAGCTGTCTTCTTGTTTGACGCAATTGCGGACGGAAAACCGGTTCGCACTTTTCCTGGAATTGCTCTAAGGTCAGGACAGGAAAGGGCAATCGCCATGGCCGAGAGCCGGGACGACGAGACCGAATCGCGCCGCATCCTCGAGCGCGTGGCGCGCGAGACGTCGCCGGGTGGCGCTTCGTTCATCGTCCGCACGGCGAAGGGCGCACGCGATCGCGTCACTGCCGCCGACGCCGACCGCGCCGATCCTATCGAGTATTGGGGAACCCGCATTGGCCGAACGCTCGGTTTCGTCATAGCCATTGGGCTATTGGCCTGGCTGGTGTATGCCGCCACGCGTGGCACTTTGTTTTGACGCAATTCCGGACGGAAAACCGCTACACACTTTCCCTGGAATTGCTCTTAGGAATCAACTTTCATGAGTGCAGAAAAAACCGACGCGCCGCGCGCGGTCATCGTCATCTCCAGCCATGTCGCCCGCGGCTCGGTCGGCAATCGCGCCGCGGTGTTCGCGCTGGAGACGCTGGGCTTCCCGGTCTGGGCGGTGCCGACCGTCATCCTGCCCTGGCATCCGGGCCACAGCCGGGCAACGCGCATCGTGCCGCCGCTCGACCAATTCAAGGCACTAATGGCCGATCTCGAGCGCGCGCCCTGGCTGGGAGAGGTCAGGGCCGTGCTTTCGGGTTATCTCGGTGAGGCGGGCCAGGCCGAGGCTGTTGCCTCGCTGGTCGCCGCCGTCAAGCAAAAGACGCCGAATGCGCTTTACGTCTGCGACCCGGTGATGGGCGATTCCGGCGGGCTCTACGTGCCGGAGCCGACCGCCGTCGCCATGCGCGACAAACTGATGCCTATCGCGGATATCGCGACGCCCAACCGCTATGAGCTGGAATGGATGGCGGGCGCGCCGCTGCCGGATATCAAGTCGGTGACGGCGGCGGCGCTTCATGCCGGCCCTTCCACCATGCTGGTGACCTCGGCGCCCGCGATGATGGCCGGTGGCATCGGCAATTTCCTGCTCGACGGCAGCCACGCACTGCTCGCCGAGCATCGTATCATCGAGAAGCCGCCAAACGGGCTCGGCGACCTGACGGCCGCCGTCTATCTGGCGCGCGTCCTTTCCGGCCAGGGCCCGGCCAAGGCGCTGCAATCGACCACGGCGGCTGTCTACGAGATCCTTGCCCGTACCGCGAAGCGCGGCGGCGACGAGCTGCAGCTCGAAACCGACGCGCAGAGCCTGTCGCACCCGATGGCCATGGTGCAGCTGCGTCACCTCCTGCATCCCGGGCGGGACAAGCGGGCGTGAAGCTCGCGGGCGTCGACGGTTGCAAGGCAGGCTGGATCGTCGTCCATCGCGAACTGGACAAGCCGCCATCGGTCTCGGTCTTTCGGAGCTTCCAGGCGCTGCTCGAGGCGCTGACGGATGCAACGATCGCCGTCGACATGCCGATCGGCCTGCCGGATTTTTCAAGCAAGGGCGGGCGCGGACCGGAGGCGTTGGTGCGGCCGCTGCTCAAGGCGCGGCAGTCGAGCGTGTTCGCCATCCCTTCACGGGCGGCGCTCTATGCCGATACCGGCGACTTCACCACGATCGAGGCCTGGCATGCGGCGCATCGGCGGGCAAGCGCGGTGGCGATGGAGACCTCCGACCCGCCGCGTGGCGTTTCCATCCAGGCGTTCGGTATTTTCTCGAAGATCCGCGAGATCGATTCCTTGCTGATCGCGCGGCCGGAGTTGCGTCACCGCGTCTATGAATCACACCCGGAAGTGGCATTCTGCCGGCTGAATGGCGGCACGGCGATGTCGCTGCCGAAGAAGATCAAGGGCGCCGTCAACGCGGCCGGCATGGAGGAGCGCAAGGCGCTGCTTTGCCGGCATGGCTACGAGAAAACCTTCCTCGACCAGGCGCCGCCACGAGGCGCGGCGAGCGACGATTTCCTGGACGCCGCCGCCATGATGCTGATCGCCGGGCGCATCGTCAGCGGCGAGGCCCGGCCTTCGCCCGATCCCCCGCTGACCGATCGTTTCGGTATCCCAATCGCCATCTGGGCATAATCACGCCACGCTCGCCGCATCGCGATTGCGACCGCGCGATCCGCAATTCGGCATTGCCCGCGACCGGCATTTGCCGCTACAGGCTTTCCGACCGCCACGACCTTGCCGCCTCCAACCCCGGAAAGGCTCTAGCCACCCATGCCGCATCTGCCCGAGCATCTCATCAACGGCTACCGCAACTTCATGAATGGCCGCTATCTCTCCGAAAGCGACCGCTACCGCTCCCTGGCGCGCGAAGGCCAGTCACCCGAAACGATGATCGTCGCCTGCTGCGATTCCCGCTCGGCCCCGGAAGCTATCTTCGACGCCGGCCCGGGCGAGCTGTTCGTTCTGCGCAATGTGGGCAATCTGGTGCCCCCCTATGAGCCCGACGGCGAGTTCCACTCGACCTCGGCCGCGCTCGAATTCGCCGTGCAGAGCCTCAAGGTGAAGAACATAGTGGTGATGGGCCACGGCCGCTGCGGCGGCATACGCGCCGCGCTCGACACCAACTCCGCGCCGCTGTCGCCCGGAGACTTCATCGGCAAGTGGATGAGCCTGATCGCGCCGGCCGCCGAGACCGTGGCCGCCAGCACGATGATGACCGCAACCGAGCGCCAGACGGCGCTGGAGCGCATTTCCATCCGCTATTCGATCGCCAATCTCAGGACCTTTCCCTGCGTTTCGATCCTTGAGGGCAAGGGCAAGCTCACGCTGCACGGCGCTTGGTTCGACATCTCGACCGGAGAGCTTTGGGTGATGAACAAGGAAACCGGCGATTTCGAACGGCCGGAGCTGTGACGGAGGGATAATGTCCCAAAGCCGGTGGAAGGTCTTTCTCGCGGCGACGTTGCTGTTGTGTACAATCGGGCGCGCCAGCGCCGATGACGGCGCCGTCATCGATCGCTGGTATTCGGCGCTGCTGGTCGCCGACCGCACGGAATTGTCCGAGCTGCTTGCCGACGACGTGCGCATGAAGCTCGACGACATCGGCGTCGTCCAGACCAAGCAGGACTTCATCGCCTCGATCGACGAATGGCAGGGCGCGGTCGCGGGCGCGGCGATCCGGCATCGCGTCGAAAAGAGGGAGAACGGCCAGACCACCGTGCTCGCCTGCTACGATTTTCCCAACAACGATACGCTGATGCGCGAGACCTTCACCGTGGCGGGCGGGCGCATCACCGCCAGCACCCAGACGGCGGTTGCGCAGGATTGCAGCGCCTACTGAGGCGAGTTGCACCGCGCGCTGCATCGCCCTACATCGGGATGGCCCGCCTCCAAACCAGCCCACCGGAAGTGCCCATGTCATCTACAGAAACTGTCGACCTCGCCGCCCATCCGCTGACCTTCTGGCAGGGGCCGCTCGGCCTGCCGGATTTTGCGCGCATCGGCGACGATGATTTCGGGCCGGTCTTCGACGCGGCGCTTGCGTCGCACCAAACCGAGATCGACGCGATCGCCGGGAACGGCGAGACGCCGACGATCCAAAACACGCTGGCGGCGCTCGAGCTCGCCGGCGACGCGCTCGACCGTGTCTCGTCGATCTTCTGGTGCCGCGCCGGCGCCCACACCAACGACGCCATCCAGGCGATGGAGCGCGAGGTCTCGCCAAAGATGTCGCGGCATTTCTCGGCGATCTCGATGAACGAGAAGCTGTTCGCCCGCATCGACGACCTCTACCAGCGCCGCGACAGCCTCAAGCTCGACGCCGAGACGCTGCGCGTGCTGGAGAAGACCTGGAAGGGCTTTGTGCGGTCCGGCGCGAAACTCGACGCCGAGGGCAAGAAGCGGCTTGCGGCCATCAATGAGGAGCTTTCCTCGCTCGGCACCAATTTCGGCCAGAACGTCCTTGCCGACGAACGCGACTGGGCGCTGTTCCTCGACGAGGCGGACCTTGCCGGCCTGCCGGAGTTTCTCAAGAGCGCCATGGCCGAGGCAGCGGAGATGCGCGGTCAGAAGGGACGCTATGCAGTGACGCTGTCGCGCTCGATCTACGAGCCGTTCTCGACCTTCTCCGAGCGCCGCGACCTGCGCGAGATCGCCTTCCGAGCCTTCACCATGCGCGGCCAGAACGGCGGCGCCACCGACAACACCAATGTCGTGCGCGACATGCTGAAGCTGCGCGCCGAGAAGGCGAAGCTCCTTGGATACGGCTCCTTCGCGGCGCTGAAGCTCGACGACACCATGGCAAAGACGCCGAAGGCGGTGCACGACCTGCTCGATCCCGTGTGGGAAAAGGCGCTGGAGAAGGCCGCCGCCGACCAGAAGGATCTGGAGCGGCTGGCGACCGAAGCCGGCAGCAACGAGAAATTCGCCGCCTGGGACTGGCGCTTCTATCAGGAGAAGCTGCGCGCCGAGAAATTCGCCTTCGACGAGGCGGAGCTGAAGCCTTACTTGCAGCTCGAGCGCGTCATCGAAGCCTGCTTCGATGTGGCGACGAAACTGTTCGGCATCAGCTTCCAGGAGAAGAAGGGCATTACGGCTTGGCATCCGGATGCCCGTGTGTTCGTGGTGAAAAACGCCGACGGCAGCGAGCGTGGCCTGTTCCTGGCCGACTATTTCGCGCGGCCGTCGAAACGCTCCGGCGCCTGGATGAGCGCGCTGCAATCCGGCTACAAGCTCGGCCATGGCGCCAAGCCTGTGATCTACAACATCATGAACTTCGCCAAGCCGCCGGCCGGCGAGGCAGCGCTTCTATCGGTCGACGAAGCGAAGACGCTGTTCCACGAATTCGGCCACGCGCTGCACGGCATGCTGACCGATGTCACCTGGCCCTCGGTTTCGGGAACGTCCGTCAGCCGAGATTTCGTCGAACTGCCCTCGCAGCTTTACGAGCACTGGCTGACGGTGCCGTCGGTGCTGGAAAAGCACGCGCTGCACGTCAAGACGGGCAAGCCGATGCCCAAGGCACTGCTCGACAAGATGCTCGCCGCCCGCACCTTCGGCGCCGGCTTCGCCACGGTTGAGTTCACCGCCTCGGCGCTGATCGACATGGCTTATCACGCGCGGCCGGACGCGCCCGCCGAGCCGCTTCGCTACGAGGCCGAGACGCTGGAAAAGCTGCATATGCCCGACACCATCGCGATGCGCCACCGCACCCCGCATTTCGGCCATGTCTTCGCCGGCGACGGCTATTCAGCCGGCTATTATTCCTACATGTGGTCGGAAGTGCTCGACGCCGACGCCTTCTCGGCCTTCGAGGAGACGGGAGACCCCTTCAATCCGGAACTGGCGGAACGGCTGCGCAAGAACATCTACGCCGCCGGTGGCTCGAAGGATCCGGAAGAGCTCTACACCGCTTTCCGGGGCAAGATGCCTTCGCCGGAAGCGATGATGGCGAAGAGGGGATTGGTATGATTGGGTGATCTCCCCCCTTGTCGGGGAGATGGCCGGCAGGCCAGAGGGGGGCGCTGTCCCGCCGGCGTCTCAGTTCAGAGATCCGCCGACATCCCCGCTTGGGTCCTGTTACCCAAGCTAAGCGAGGTTGCGGTCCTTCGCGCCCCCCTCTGCCCTGCCGGGCATCTCCCCCACGAGGGGGGAGATTGGCTGTTTCCACGGATCCGCCACCCTTGGCCAGATTGGCCGCTTCAGGTTCCTGTAATCCGTCACCGCCGGGTTGCTCGGATAGGAACTCGGCGCCGCGACATAGATGATCTCGGCGGCGATCGGTTCGAAGCCGGCGTAGAAATGGTTGGTCGACTTGATCAACAACACGTCTTTCGCCAGCGGATCGATGCCGATGTTGGAGAAGATATCCGGCTCGAAGGTCTGAGTGCGGTTGGTGTTCAATATGACGTCGACCTCGGTGCCCTCGATGCGCACCACCGCAGACGGCCCCAGCGTCACCCGGCTCGGGCCGAAGCTCTGCCATCCTTCGTGGACCGCCTTCAGCACAGTGACACGCGCATCGATCGGCTCGCCGGCCTGAGGGCCGGCCTTACCGCCGAAGCGCAGGTCGATGACTGCGCCCTCGCCGGCCGCATGGCAGAAGGTCACGGCTATCGGATCCCAGATCGTCGCCACGCCGACCTTGTTCACGCCGCGTGCCAGAAGCTCGCGCAGCACGATGGTGCCGTCGCCCGGTACGCCGCCGCCGGGATTGTCCCAGATGTCGGCGATCACGACCGGCTTGTCCTGGCGCCTGGCGCGGACGGCCATCGCCTGCTCGATGCCGGCCGAGGCGGTTAGCATCGTCATGGCGGTCTTTTCACGCAGAGCGTAAAGCTCGCGCCCCAGCGTTTCGGCGAGCTTTTCGCCCTTTGCCTTGTCGTTGTCGGTGACGACCAGGATGCGGGTGCCCATCTCCGGGACGTCGGCGGCCATGAAGCCGTGGATGACCGAGATCGACAGCACGCCATCCTTGCCGTGCAGCGCCTTGATCTTGTCGACGAAGGAGCGCATCGGCTCGCGGCTGGTCGGCAGCACCTGGATCATGCGGCAGTCGAAGGTCGAGATCACCGGCTCGATCTCGCCGCGCGCCGCGGCGAGGCCGAGCTCGACGACATGCTCGCCACGCTCGTAGAAATCGGTGTGCGGGAATTCGAGAAAATAGGCCATGATATCGCAGGCTGCGACGCGCTTCGGTGTCAGATGGCTGTGCGGATCGAATTCGGAGGCGATCACCACGTTCGGCCCGACGATCGCGCGCACGCGCTCCAGCAGGTCGCCTTCGCAATCGTCATAGCCCTGCGCGACCATGGCGCCGTGCAGGCCAAGGATGACTGCGTCGACCGGCAAGGCGGCCTTGAGCTGATCGAGGATCTCGTCGCGGAGCGCCTCGTAGGTCTGCCGCTGCACCAGACCGCCGGGCTCCGCCCATGTGGCGGTGCCTTCGATGACAATCAACCCTTCCTTGGCGGCCCGTCTGCGCAAAGCGACGAGCGGCGAGGAGCAGAGCGTCGGCGTCTCCGGGTGCTTGCCCGGGCCGGCATAGAAAGCCATCCCGAACGAAGCCCGGTCGGTCGGCACCGGCGAGAAGGTGTTGGTTTCCGTCGCCAGCGAGGCGGTGAAGATGCGCATGAACGCTCCCTAGACTTCTTGTTGTTCGCAAATCCGGCGGAAACCGCTGCGTTCTTTGCTGGAATTGCTATTTGACGGCCCCGAGCGCAAGGCCCCGCACCAGGTAGCGCTGCAGCCAGATGAAGAGGATCGCCACCGGCAGCGTCGCCAGAAGCGTGGCCGCCATGACATGGTGCCATTCGATCGTATAGCGACCTGCGACCAGCGAGAAAACCTGGATCGGCAGCGTGTAGCTTTCCTGGCTGCGCAGCATGGTCAGCGCCACGACGAACTCGTTCCAGGCGTTGATGAATGTGAAGATCGCCGTCACCGCGATGGCCGGCAGGCAGAGCGGCAGGAACACCTTGCGCAGCGTCAGCCAGCGGCCGGCGCCTTCCATCCAGGCAGCCTCCTCGAGGTCGCGCGGAATAGTGTCGAAATAGCTCTGCAGCATCCACACGGTGAAGGCGACGTTGAAGGCCATGTAGATGAAGCCGAGCGCGGTGGTGCTCTCGACCAGTCCCCAGGCCGCCATCAGCCGGAACAAGCCGAGCACCAGGACGATCGGCGAGATCATCTGCGAGATCAGAAGGAACTGGCGGAACGCGCCATAGCCGGCAAAGCGGAAGCGCGACATGGCGTAGGCCGCCGGCACCGAGATCAGGATCGCGCCGATCGTCGCCAGCGCCGAGACATAGAGCGAGTTGACGAGCGCCCGGCCAAAGCCGGTCGCCACCCACATATCGGCGAAATTCGACCAGCGGAATTCGCTCGGCCACCAGGTGGGCGTCAGCACCTCGGTGCGCGGCTTGACGGCGGTGAGGAGCATCACGGCGAAGGGGAAGATCGTCACGACGATCAAGGGAGCCAGCAGCAGCCAGGCGATGACGGTGCGTTTCAGCTTCGGAGTCATGCGCGCTGCTCCCGCATGGCGAGGCGCACATAGATCATCGTGAAGACGAGCAGGATCGCGAACATCACCAGCGACACCGCGGAACCCTCGCCCAGTTTGCCGATGCGGAAGGCAAGCTTGTAGAGATGCGTGACCAGGATATCGGTCGAGTTCGCAGGCCCCCCTTGAGTCATCACCCAGATGATCGGGAAGGAGTTGAACACATAGATGGTGTTGAGCACGATCGCGATGTTGATGAAGGGTTTCAACAGCGGGAAGGTGATCTCGCGGAACTGCTGCAAGGGGGTCGCGCCCTCGAGCGCCGCCGCTTCATAGAGATCCTCGGGGATAGAGGACAGGCCGCCGAGGAAGATGGTGGCGGTGAAGGGCACCGTCACCAATACGCCGATCAGCACCTGCATCGGAAAGGCGGTCTCGGCGCTCGCCAGCCACTGGATGTTCTGGCTGATGATGCCGAGCTTCATCAGCGCCGAATTCAGCATGCCGCTTTCGCCGTTGAGGGCCCAGCGCCAGACCACGGCGGTCATGGTCAGCGAGACCGCCCAGGGGAGCATGATGATGACGCGGGCCAGCCCGCGGCCATAGAAGTCCATATTGAGGATCATCGCCACGGGGATCGAAAGCAACAACGCGCCGCCGACGACCAGCGCGGTCCACAGGCCGGTGCGCCAGAGTGCTGCGATGAAATCGGGGTCGGCGGCAAGCGCCGAGAAATTGGCCAGGCCGCTGAACTCGCGAAGCTGGCCAAAGCGATTCACGTCATGCGTCGCTATCTGGACAAGGTCCCAGACCGGCCAGAAGATCACCACCGCCGCCAGGAGCAGGCTGGGCAGCGTCAGCAGATAGGGCAGGGTCCGGCTTTGCATCGGCTGGATGGCACCGTGTTGCGGTGGATAGGACTTGCGGACGAATTTCGCCGATTTGCCGGCTTGGCTCAATCCGGTTGCGGCTTGCCCGGCGCGGAACCGCCATGCGCTTTCCGGATTGCCGAGGCCGGCAAGGGGTGGCGCGCTCCGACGGGGGAGCGCGCCACGGGCGCAGGGAGATACGCCCTTATTTCTTCTTCAGCACGGCGTTCGCCTTGTCGGCCGCGTCCTTCAGGGCCGCTTCCGGCGTGGCGCTGCCGAGATAGATCTTCTGCATGGCGTCGGACGTGATCTGGGCGATCTCCTCCCAGCCCGGGATGACCGGCGCGAAGCGGGCGTCAGGCAGCAGCGCGGTGAAGGCCGCGAGGTCGGCGTTGTTGACGTAATAGTCCATCTTCGCCTCTTCCTTGTTCACCGGCAGGAAGCCTTCGCCCTGGGTGAACTTGGCGCGCTGCTCCTTGGTGAACAGGAAATCGAGCAGCTTCCAGGCCTCGTCCTTGTTCTTGGAGTTCTTGAACATGATGATGGAGTCGGTGACGCCATAGGTGCCGCGCGCGCCTGTCGGACCGGCGGGGATGGCCGCGACGCCGTATTTCAGGTTCGGCGCTTCTTCCTTGATCTGGTTGGACAGGAAGGGAGCGGTGATCATCATGCCGACCTTGCCCTGCTTGAACAGATTCTGCACGTCCTCGCGGTTGTTGGAGGTGACGCCCGGCTCCGTCAGGCCCTCATCGATCATCGACTTGTAGAGCTTGGCGGCCTCCAGCGCGCCAGGCGTGCCGAGGCCCGACGTGCCGTCCTTGTTGAGGATCTCCGTGCCTTGCGACCACATCGCATAGTAGTAATAGACGTCGGTCTCGATCTCCTTGCCCTGCAAGCCGAAGCCGAAGGCGCCGATCGCCTTGATCTTGCGGGCGTCTTCCTGAAGCTCGGTCCAGGTCGCCGGCGGTTTGGCGATGCCGGCCTTCTCGAACAGTTCCTTGTTGTAATACATGGCGCGCGCCGAAGCCGCGATCGGCAGGCCGTAGGTCTTGCCGTCCATGATCGAGGGCTGCAGGAAGGTGTCGATGAAGCGGTCCTTGAACTCGGGCTTGATGTAGCTGTCGAGCGGCTCGGCGACATCCTGCTGGACGAAGTCGATCAGCCAGCGCGTGCCGATGATCGAGAGATCCGCATTGGTGCCGGCGGTGATGTCGGTGGTGAGTTTCTGCAGGAGCACATCCCACGGCACCACTTCATACTTGATAGTGATACCGGGATTGGCCGCCTCGAATTCCTTCTTCACCTCCTCGAAATAGGGGCCGGTCTTGGCGCTGTATTCGGCGACGGTGACGCGCACCTCGCCCGCATTGGCCGGTGCTGCCAGCGCCATCATGCTCATTCCGGCCAGCAGGCCGACAGTCCATTTCGCAAGGCTCATCTGATTTCTCCCATTGATGCGCATTCGCGCCTGGCTCTTAGGAGCGCAGGATTTATGTTACTTTCCTACATTATCGATCATTTCACGCCGTGCAAGCGGATTATCATGTTGCTAAATTACATTTGCTTGGTTAGCCTGCCGGCTTAAGATGAGGGGCGGAGGAGCGGGCAAGGTGGTTTCGAAAGCCGAGTTCGAAGGCAAGACGATTGTCGTCACGGGCGCCGGCGGCGGCCTCGGTTCGGCGATCGTCGAGCTCATGGCCGGCCGAGGCGCGCGCGTGGTCGGTTGCGACCAGTCGACGGAGGCGCTGGCCAGTCCGCACATCGCCTCGCGCCACGTCTTCAACCTGCTCGACCGGGCCTCGATCGAAGCCGCGATCCCCGCGTTGCTCGACAAGGACGGCGTCCCCGACATTCTGATCAACAATGCCGGCTGGACACGCGCCGAGACGTTGAAGGCGCTGACGGCGGACACAATAGAGCAGGAACTCGACCTCAATCTGACCGGCGTGATGACGTTCGCCGATCCCCTGATCAAGGCGATGGCGGCGCGCGGTTCGGGCAGCGTCGTCTTCATCTCCTCGGTCAACGCGATCTCGCATTTCGGCAATCCGGCCTATGCCGCGGCCAAGGCCGGCATCAACGCCTATGCCAAATCGATCGCGGTCGAGCTCGGCCGCGCCGGGTTGCGCGCCAATGTCGTCTGCCCGGGGTCGATCCGCACCGCCGCCTGGGACCATCGCCTGGCCAAGGATTCCGAGATCCTCCGCCGGCTGAGGCGGCTCTATCCGCTCGGCCGTATCGTCAATGCTTCGGAAGTGGCGGAAGCCGTGGCTTTCCTTGCCTCGGAGCGTGCTTCCGGCATAACAGGCGCCGTGGTGCCGGTGGACGCCGGACTGACAGCCGGCTACCTGCCTTTCATCGACGACATATTGGGAGCGTGACCATGACGGGCGTCCAGTTCCGCAACCTGTCGAAATCATTCGGCCAGCATAAGATCCTCGAGGGCATCAACCTCGAGATCGGGAGCGGCGAGTTCGTCGTGCTGGTCGGACCGTCCGGCTGCGGCAAGTCCACGCTTTTGCGCATGCTGGCCGGGCTGGAGACGATCACCTCCGGCGACCTCGTCATCGGCGGCACGCGCGCCAACGAGCTGCCGCCGCAGAAGCGCAACATCGCCATGGTGTTCCAGTCCTATGCGCTGTTCCCCCATCTGAAGGCTTCGGAAAACATCGGCTTCGGCCCGAAGATCCGCGGCGAAAACCGCGCCGCGATCGACGACAGGGTGAAGAAGGCCTCGGGCGTGCTCAACCTGTTCTCCTACCTCGACCGCTATCCGCGGCAGCTTTCGGGCGGCCAGCGGCAGCGCGTCGCCATGGGCCGCGCCATCGTGCGCGAGCCTTCGGTCTTCCTCTTCGACGAGCCGCTCTCCAATCTCGACGCGCAGCTGCGCGTGCAGATGCGCACCGAGATCAAGGCGTTGCACCAGCGGCTGAAATCGACCATCGTCTACGTCACCCACGACCAGATCGAGGCAATGACCATGGCCGACCGCATCGTGGTGATGGATCGCGGCCGCATCCAGCAGGTCGGGCAGCCGCTGGAGCTCTATGACCGGCCGGCCAACAAGTTCGTCGCCGGCTTCCTCGGCTCGCCGTCGATGAGTTTTGTCTCCGGCGCGCTGAAGACCGCCGGAGCCAAGTCCTGGTTCGAGACGAAGGGCGGCGGCCGCCTGGCGCTTGCCGGCGGCGCGGCTTCCGCCAGCGACACGGTCGAGGCCGGCATCAGGCCCGAGCATTTCGTGGTCGGCGCCGGCGACGAGGCCATGGCAATCGAGGTCGATGTCGTCGAGCCGACCGGCTCGGAAACGCATGTCTACGGCTCGGTCGGCGACGACACGGTGCGCGCGGTGTTCCGCGACCGGCTGCCGGTGAAGCCGGGCGACCGGCTGCCGGTGAGCGTCGATCCGCGCAACATCCACCTGTTCGACAAGGCGACGGGCCTGCCCCTGTGAGAAGACGATGAAGAGCCCGGCCGACATCATCACCCGCCTGCAGCTGATGTCGCAGGACGGGACCAAGTCGGATCGCCGGCTGGCCGGGCTGGTGCTTTCAGACCTCGATTTCGCGTCCAAGGCGGCGATCTCCGAAATCGCCGCGCGTGTCGGCGTCAGCGAGCCGACCGTCACCCGCTTCTGCCGCAATCTCGGCTGCGAGGGCCTGCGCGATTTCAAGTTCTACTTGGCGCAGGCGATCGCCATCGGCGGCCAGTATCTCTCGCCGGAGCCCCTCAGCCGCGACGCGCGCGAGCAGCGCATCGCGTCGGCCATCACCGAAGCGGCGATCGCCGCCATACAGCGCGCCAGCGAAAACCTCGACATGAGCGTCCTGGTGGAAGTGGCGACCCGCATCGCCAATTCCGGCAACGTGCTGTGCATCGGCTCAGGCGGCATCTCCTCGATGATGGCGACCGAAATGCAGAACCGGCTGTTCCGGCTGGGGCTGTCGGCGCTTGCGCAGGTCGACGGCCAGTTGCAGCGCATGTACGCGGCCGTCGCCGCGCCCGAGACCACGCTCGTCGCCTTCTCGGTCTCAGGCTTTGCCCGCTCGGTCATCGAGGCGGTGGAGGTTGCACAACAATATGGCGCTGCCACGGTGGCCATCACGGCCCCCGATTCGGCGCTGGCCAAGGTCGCCGGCACGGTGATCCACTATCAGCCGCTGGAGGACGGCAACATCTACAAGCCGACATCCTCGCGCTATGCGCTGCTGGCCATCGTCGACATGATCGCCACCTCGGTCGCCGAGACACGCGGCCCGAAGGTTCTGGAGAACCTGCGCCGCATCAAGCAGAGCGTGAACACGCTGAAGGTGGACGATCCGAAACTGCCGATCGGGGATTGAATGACGCGTTACTTGGCGAGCGCGTCTACGCTTTTGGCCAGCGCCGCCGGATCGCCCAGGATACGCAGCGTCTTCAGACGCGACGTGCCGCCGGCAACCACCGCAACGGAGGAGCTCGGCACGCCAAGCGCCTTGGCCATCATTCGTTCCAGTGCTTGATTGGCCGCGCCGCTCTCCGGCACGGCGCGCACGCGGGCCTTGAGGTGGCTGCGGCCGTCGGCGGCGGTCTCGACGCCGTCGATGCGATCCAGCGCCGCTTTCGGCGTCAGCCGCACGAAAAGGTCGATCCCGTTCTCGCGAAGCCGAAACGACGTGCTCATCAGCCGCCGGTCACGACCCAGGACCAGACGGTGGTGACGAGAAACTGCCGGATGAAGAAAATGATCAAAAGGAGAATGATCGGCGAAATGTCGATGCCGCCGAGGTCGGGCATGAAGCGGCGGATCGGACGCAACGCCGGCTCGGTCAGCCGATAGAGCATGTTGCCGATGGTGCCGACGAACTGGTTGCGCGAGTTGACGACGTTGAAGGCGTAAAGCCAGGAAAAGATCGCCGAGGCGATGATGATCCACCAGTAGATATCAAGCGCCATGACGATGGTCTGAATAAGGGCAATCATGCCGGTCTCCAAATTGTCGCCGACATGTAGCCATTGCGTGCCGAGCCGGCAAGGCCCGCCGGCTTCGGCGCATGGCGTCAGGCCATCGTTTCGCCTTGACATCAAACGGCCGCGACCGATACAAGCCGATCCGCTGGAACGGGGCTGTAGCTCAGCTGGGAGAGCGCATCGTTCGCAATGATGAGGTCAGGGGTTCGATCCCCCTCAGCTCCACCAGCCAGCACAAGCCCGTGTTGCTCGTCGGCGTCTATCAGCCTCGCTCAGCATTTCGTGATTGCCGGATTTCAGGCTGGGTGCCTGGAACCAATGGCGTGGCAAGACGGTTCAGCTATAGTTTTGAAGCTGATATGCCCCGGCCTGCTGGGTAAGCGGCGATCCTTGAGGAGTTCCATCATGCAGATTTCGTCCCGGTTCCGTTCCGTCGCAGTCGCCGCTATCGCCGCGGCGGGCGTGAGCATTGCCAGCGCCGCGCATGCCGACAGCGGCACGATCCGCTTCTCCGTCTACAAGGCGGCCTTCTTCATCGGCGGTTCCGGCGGCGAAGGCACGCTGACCTTCCATGGCAAACGCTATCCGATCTCGGTCGGCGGCGTCTCGGGCGGCCTCGCCTTCGGCGCGTCCAAGACGTATTTCCAGGGCACCGTCCGCCACATCCGGCGCGCCAGCGACGTGACCGGCGTCTACGGCGCGGCCGGCGGCGGCGGCGCGATCGGCAAGGGGGCCCAGGTGATCGTCATGACCAATGACAAGGGCGCCCAGCTCGAGCTCACCGGCAGGCAGGTCGGCCTCCAGGTCAACGCCGATCTCAGCGGTATCAGCATCGCGCTGAAGAGGTAGGCCTCAGGCTGCCTTTTCGCGCTGCTGCGAGTAGACCGGGCGCTCGTGCATTGACGCGACGGGCAGACAAGCGCGCCGGCCGTCGCTTCACCGCCGGGCCAGGTCTTCGAAGCGCAGGTCAAACCGCATCAGATATTTACGCAGACGATCGGCATCGTTGCCGCTCGTCTTCTTGAGGCGGGAGACGGCAAAGAGCTTTCGGCCGGCAGCGCTGAGCGAGTTGCTGTCGCGACAGGCCTTGATCGCGGTGGCGAGTTGAGCGCGGTCGAAAGGATCGATCTCGGCAAGGCGATCGGTTCCAAGCACGTTCAGCAGCAGCGCTTCCGGGCCGTGGTCGCCGTTACCACCGTCACGCCACAGGGCGGTGAGCCGATCGATCTCGTCCCGCACGGTTTCCTCGTTGATGCGACCGAGGGGGGCAAGCGTGGCCATGCGCGTCACAGAGGCGGAAAGATCGCGAAAATTCGCCCGCCACTGGGCCTCCGGAGCCATGGCGAAATTTAGGTATAGTTCACGTGCCTCCTTGTTGAAGTTGACATTCTGCCCCTCGCGCTCCCCGAACCGTCGCAGCTCGAATTCGAGGTTGGGCTCTATGTCCTCCTTGCGGTCGCGCAGGGCCGGCAGCTGAAATGTCCAGAGATTGAGGCGCGCGAACAGGTCCTCGCGGAACTTTCCCGCTTTCACGTCGATCGAGAGGTCGCGGTTGGTGCCAGCAAGTAGCTGGAAGTCGGACGTCACGTCCTGGTCGGCGCCCACGGGAAGGAAGCGCTTTTCCTCGATCGCTCTCAGGCACATAGCTTGTTCGTCGGTGCCGAGTTCGCCGATCTCGTCAAGAAAGAGCACGCCCTTGTTGGCCGATTTCATCAGACCGGCACGCTCGTTCTGGGCGCCGGTAAAGGCGCCTTTCACATGACCGAACAGCGTCGACATCGCCTGATCGCCGCGCAGCGTCGCGCAATTGACTTCGATGAAGGCACCTGACACCTGACGTTGCGCTTTCTTCAATTCGTAGATGCGCCGCGCGAGCTGCGACTTACCGGCGCCGGTCGGGCCGGTGAGCAGCACCGGCGCGCGCGAGCGGATCGCCACCTTCTCGATCTGGTCGATCATCCGGTTGAAGGCCGTGTTGCGTGTGGCAATGCCCGATTTCAGGAACGAGGTCGCCTCGTCGCGCTCGGCCGCGAAGCGGGTGGCGATCGCATCGTAGCGCGACAGGTCGAGATCGATGATCGAGTGGCTGCCCGAGGCGTCGTCACGCCCCTCCTTACGGGGTGAAAGCTGCAACAGCCGCGCCGGAATGAAGCGTGCCTCGGTGAGCAGAAACCAGCAAATCTGCGCGACATGCGTGCCGGTGGTAATGTTGACGAGATAATCTTCCTTCTCGGGATCGAAGGCATAGGCGCGGGCGAAGTCGCGCAGGCCCGTATAGACCTCGCTGAAGTCCCATGGATCTTTCATCGGGATCACATGCCGCCTGACCTCCGTGGCTGGCGACACCTCTTCGATGTCGGCGATAATCTGCCTGGCCAGCCGCTCCGAATTGTCGCCATGGATCAGTTCCAGCCGGTCGATGAACAGGCCCGCCTGTTGGCATAGGGCCACCGTCGGCCGCCACCTTTTCCAGCGATCTTCGCGCCCGCTGGCATCAAGGCTGGTGCCGAGTATACCGATCGCTACCCGTCGTCTCATGGTTATCCTATCATATAAGCAATGATATCCTGATATCGCATACTGGGTCGATTGAAAATAGCCTTTGCGACGCACGCTCAATCGCACCAATTTTTTTGTTATTTAAAAACAATTGCTTATTGGATTCTATCGGCGCCCTTGGCTCTGCCGCGCTGAAACTGGCACGTGGCTTGTATTGATCCTGGCGTTGATAAGAAGGATCACGATAATGGCAAACAAATCCGTGTTTGCGACGATTGCAGGAAAGCTGCTCCCGCCGGCTGACGCCAGGAACCATGAGGGTGCTCAGGCTTACCACCTCTCGCCCGAGCAGGCCCTGGCTCAGCTGGCGGCGACGGGAACGTTCAACACTACATTCTACGCCGAGCCGCGCGAGCAGCTCGACGAGGTGCTGAAGCTTGCCTGGCAGGTCCAGCCGGCCTTTCTGGCGAAGACCGCCGTCCATGCTTTCGAGCAGGGCTACATGAAGGACATGCCGGCGCTTCTGCTTGCCGTGTTGTCCTTGATGCAGGGCGACGAGTTCAACCGCGCCTTCGCTCGGATCGTGCGCAACGGCAAGATGCTGCGCAACTTCGTCCAGGTGATGCGCTCCGGCGCAACCGGGCGAAAGTCGCTCGGCTCGCGACCGAAGCGTCTCGTTCAGGCGTGGCTCGAGCATGCGTCGGACTTCGAAATCATGCGTGCCGCGGTCGGCAACGAACCGTCGCTTGCGGATGTCGTGAAGATGGTTCACCCGAAGCCGGCGTCGGCCTCGCGGGAAGCGCTCTACGGCTATCTCATCGGCAAGCCACATGATGTGGCCGCGCTGCCGGACGTGGTGAAGGCCTTCGAGGCCTTCAAGTGCGATCCGTCGCTGCCGGTGCCGGACGTGCCTTTCCAGATGCTGACCTCGATGCCGCTGTCGCGCGAGCATTGGGTGCAGATCGCCGAGACGGCCGGCTGGCAGATGCTGCGGCAGAACCTCAACAGCTTCGCGCGCAACGGCGTGTTCGAGGTGGAGGGTTTCGCCGGGAAGCTCGCGGCGCGGCTTCGCGACCCGGACGAGGTCCGGCGCGCCAGGGTGTTCCCGTATCAGCTGATGGTGGCCTTCACCATGGCTGAGGCTGGTGTGCCTGGCGTGGTCAGGGACGCGCTGCAGGACGCGATGGAAGTCGCGCTCGGCAACGTGCCGCAGGTCGAAGGCGATATGGTCGTCTGTCCGGACGTTTCGGGTTCGATGTCCTCGCCGGCGACCGGCTATCGCAAAGGAGCGACCTCGGCCGTGCGCTGCATCGACGTAGCTGCCCTGGTGGCTGCCGCGCTGCTGCGCCGCAACCCGACGGCTAAGGTATTGCCGTTCGAGAACGATGTGGTGGATGTCGACCTCAACGCTCGCGACACGGTAATGACCAACGCGGCGAAGCTTGCGGCCATCGGTGGCGGCGGAACCAACTGCTCGGCGCCGCTGGCGCGGTTGGTGCGTGAGAAGGCGAAGGTCGACCTGGTGGTGTTCGTTTCGGACAACCAGTCCTGGGTAGACGCGACGCAGAACGCGCATCAGGGCACGGCGACGATGCAGGAATGGGCCAAGCTGAAGGCGTATAACCCGAAGGCCAGGCTGGTCTGCATCGACATCCAGCCCTACGCCACGACGCAGGCGAATGGCCGCGCCGACATTCTGAACGTCGGCGGCTTCTCCGACCGGGTCTTCGACGTGGTCGGCACGATGCTCGCTTCCGGCGGCGACCCGGACCATTGGGTGCGCTCGATCGAGACAGTGGAGCTTTGACAAAGATGCCGGCGGCGCGTCCGCCGGCATCGCAAGAACAGGGCATGACGAATGCCGATGGAATTACAGGCTGTTACCCTCCAGGTCGCGGGTTCGAATCCCGTCGGGTCCGCCATCATGGACCCGTAGCTCAGCGGTTAGAGCAGGGCCCTGTCGCAAGGCAGGGAGACGTTTCATCACTCTTGTCGTCATCCCCGACGACTTTTCGCGGCTTCGGTCGCGCGTGTGAACAAGGAGAACAAGATCGAAGGCGTGACGAGTGCCTGTGGAACTCCATCCTAACGTTCGGGTCGCGGGTTCGATTCCAGCCGGGGCTGCCAATCGGCTCCGTAGCTCAGTCGGTAGAGCAGAAAGGCAGTTTTACAACAGACTTGTCGTCACACCTTACAAAGAAACAGCCGCGGCGAATGCCCGATGGAACTACAGCTCCAAAGAATGGGATGCTCCGTGAGGTTCGACTCCTCACCTTGGCGGCGCTCTCTGGCACGAGCGGGACTCCCGGGTTTCATCTTATTTTGTCGCCGCGGCCAACCGAATGAATGGCGAATGAAGGCAGGACTACAGGTAGCGCGCCCGTTGAAAGACGGGAGGTCGGGTGTTCAAATCACTCTCTCGCTCCGCGGAGCGGGGTGGCGCAGTCAAGCGTCGTCTTGCCGATCCTTGTCGCCAGCCGATTGAACAGGGCGAATGCCTGCGGGAATACATTGGTATCTGGCGGTTCGAATCCGCCCGTCGATCCCAGGATCGATCGGTTTCTCGCATCCGCTTTTCGCCCGCCTATGGAATGCAGTGAGACTTGAAGACGAATGGCGAATGCAGGCAGGACTACTGGATAGAGCACCCGCGACAAATGTCGCGGGAGGTCGGGTGTTCGATTCATCCCTTCCGTCTTCAGGATGGAAAGTAGCTCAGTAAATTGTCTTGCCGCCCCTTGTCGCCAGACCGGATCGAGGACGAATGCTACGGGACTACAGGTAGACGCAGCCTGCTCAAAGTGAAACGCCGAGAGCGGGTGCCGAAAGGCGTGAGGGTTCGTGTCCCTCCTTCGCAAGAAACGGCGAAGTGGCGGAAAAGCGTCTCGTGACCCTTGTCGTCCGTTGATTGAAATGACGACAGACTGAAGGTGAAAGACATGACCGAGATTGTAAGCGGACAGGATCTGATCGACGCCGGAATGCGGCAGGGCAAGTGGTTTGCCCGAGCGCTCGTGGCGGCCAATGACGTTTTGGAAAAGGGCGGATCGCGTGAGGATGCGATCGATGCCGCGCGCGCCTTTGCGCCGCCGCCGGCGATACCGCTTCATGCGACCGGCACGCTGCCGCTTCACCTCAACATCCTGGCCGAAGACGCGCATGAGGCTGCCAATGTCGAGGCCGTCACCCGCAGCATGACCGAGCTGATGCGCACGCCCGTGGTGCGCGCCGGCGCCATCATGCCCGATGCCTGCCCGGCGGGGTCGCCCGGCACCATCCCGGTAGGCGGCGTCGCCGTGTCCGAAGGCATCCATCCCGGCATGCATTCGGCCGACATCTGCTGTTCGATGGCGATCTCGGTGTTTCCCGGCGTGGCGCCAGCCGCGTTGCTCGACGCCGTCCATGCCGTCACCCATTTCGGGCCTGGCGGGCGCCAGCGCGGCCAGCAGTTCCGCCCAGCGGACACGCTTTTTGCGCGCTTCGAGGCGAATGCCTTGCTGCGAGACCTGAAGAGCCCGGCGATCGAGCATTTCGGCACGCAGGGCGACGGCAACCATTTCGCCTATGTCGGCACGCTGAAGTCGAGCGGCGAGACGGCGCTGGTCACCCATCACGGTTCGCGTGCGCCAGGCGCCAGGCTCTATGCCAAGGGTATGAAGATGGCCGAACATGTTCGCAAGACGCTGTCGCCGGAGACCTTGCCGCAGAACGCCTGGATTCCGGCTGATACGCCGGAGGGTGATGAGTATTGGGGAGCCCTGCAATTGATCCGCGAATGGACCAAGGGCAACCATATGCTCATTCACGACCTGGCGGCCGAAAAGCTGTCGGCGAAGGTCTCGGACCGGTTCTGGAACGAGCACAACTTCGTCTTCCGCCGCTCGGACGGGCTGTTTTACCATGGCAAGGGCGCCACGCCGGCCTTCGACGGCTGGGCCGACGACGCGACCGATCTGACGCTGATCCCGCTAAACATGGCGGAGCCGGTGCTGATCGTCCGCGGCAAGAATGCCGAAAACGGGCTCGGTTTCTCGCCACACGGCGCCGGACGCAACTTCTCGCGCACCCAGCACCGGCGCATGCAGGCCGGGCGCAGCGACGCCGAGATTTTCGCCGAGGAGACCAAAGGCATCGACGCCCGGTTCTTCAGCGGGGTGACCGATATTTCGGAGCTGCCCAGCGCCTACAAGAACGCGGCTTCCATGCGCCGCCAGATCGAGCATTTCGGCCTGGCGGAGATCGTCGACGAGGTGCTGCCTTATGGCTGCATCATGGCCGGCGACTGGGAAGCCAATGCGCCGTGGCGCAAAAAGAAGGAGCGGCGCGAGACGGAAGCACGCAAGCAATAGTCACCGACCATCATGGATGCGGGCAGGGATGCTCGCATCCATCCAAGGGCTCTTCACGCCACCCGGAAATAGCTCGTCATGCCCGTTTTCTGGTGCTCGATGATGTGGCAGTGCAGCAGCCAGTCGCCGGGATTGTCGGCGACGAAGCCCAGTTGCACCTTCTCGTTGGGCTGGATCAGATAAGTGTCGGAGACCAGCGGCCGGACTGTGCGCGTCGACGACGACAGCGCCTTGAAGCTCATGCCGTGCAGATGGATGGGGTGCGCGTGCGGGGTGAGGTTTTCCATATCGATGATGTAGCTCTTGCCGAGCTTCAGCTCGGCCAGCGGCGCGGTCGGGTCGGGCGTGTCGCCGGGCCACGGCACCTTGTTGATCGCCCAGAAACTGTAGCCGATCGAGCCGCATATGCCGTCGGCCGCGACGTTTTCCGCCGTGGCGCTGAGTGCCAGCGGAATGCGCGTGGCACCGGCGAGATCCGCCTCGGGCACCGGATTGGCTTCGAGCGGGCCGAGATCGCGAAGATCGTGCTTGAGCGATTTGCCGACCGACCGCAGCGTGGCCAGGATCTTCGGCTTGGTGCCCCTGACATCGCGCAGGCTGGCGATGGCGCCTTCCTCGTCGGGCATGCGGATGGCAAGCTCGAGCCGCTGGCCGGGCCCCAGTTGCAAGGCATCCGGCGCAAACCGTTGCGGCACCGGGTTGCCGTCGAGCGCGATCACCGTCGCCTCGGCGCCGTCGACGCGGAAGGCATAGATGCGGGTGACGTCGGTGATGGCCACCCGAAGCCGCACCAGCCCGCCGGTAGGCGCGTCGAATTGCGGCTGGTCGAGCCAATTGGCGGTGCGCACCGTGCCGAAGGTACCGGCCTTGGCCGCGTCGCGCGGCCTGAACTGCTCGATGAACTGGCCGTCGTCGCCAAGCCGCCAGTCGCGCAGATTGACGACCATCTCGACATCGAAGACCGGATCATTCGGGTTCTCGACCACGATCACGCCGGTCATGCCGTGACCCATCTGGATCAGCGTGTTGCAATGCGGGTGGTACCAGAACGTGCCGGCATCGGGCGGGGTGAAGGTGTAGTCGAAATGGTCGCCCTGATAGACATAGGGCTGCACCAGGAACGGCACCCCGTCCATCTTGTTGGGCACGCGGATCCCATGCCAGTGGATGGTCGTCGGATCGTCGATGCCGTTGACCAGCCGCGCGGCGAACGGCTCACCCTTCCTCATCCTGACGACCGGCGGCATGCCGGCCTGGCCATAGGTCAGAACATTCCTCGTCGGCGTGCCGTCCATCAGCCGAGCCTCGATGCTCGCGGTCTTCAGGATTAGCGGCTCGGGCTTCGCCGCCGCCCAGCCGGCAAGCTTGCCGGCGGTCGAGAGGCCTATACCGGCCGCGCCGGCGGCCGCGGCGCCCTGCAGGAGTTTGCGGCGTGTGAGGACCGACATGGGAATCCTGAAATAGATGAGTGGTTGCCTCAGGCTTTATCATCATTAGGGCGCATCCCGAAACGGACAGATCGCCGCCCAGCTGGCAGTTGGAGCGACTCAGCCTCCAATAGAAACACGAACCTGCTCCAGTTCTTCATTCCCACGCAAGTCCGCATGGAACGCGCTTCACGCTCTAGTCGCGCAGGCTGAAGACGAAGGGCGCGGTGCGGGTAACGCGCGCGCCAAGCTCGGCCGGCGGCGCCGGCACCGAAGCGCCCTGCAAGGCGCCGAGAGCGGCGCGGTCGAGATCGCCGTCGCCCGAGGATCGCGCCAGCCGGGCTGAGACCACCCTGCCGGAGGTGTCGACAGTGAATGTCACGCTTGGCGTGCCTTCGGCCCGTCTGGCGCGCGCCGCGCTCGGATAGCGGGTGTGCCGCCTGATCCACGCCGCAAGGCTGGAATTCCAGCGCGACGGGCTGACGCTCGATCGCGGCGCTGCGTTGGAAGACTGCGGCGCCGCCGCCTTCATCGCCTGCTTGGCATAGATGCTGGCGGTGGTCGTGGCGCCGGGCGGTGGCGCCTTTTCCTTCCTGACCCGTTCTTTCGGGTTCTCGACCGGGTTCTTCTCGGCCTTCTTCCTGGGCTGGGCCGGCTTCTGCGCTTTCGCCTCCGCCTCGACGGGTCTCGGCACCGGCAGCGGAACGGCGACATCGGGCGCGATTGCCTCGACTGGATTCGGCACGACTTCGTCCAGCGGTTGCTGCTCGCTCGGCGGCGCGATGGCCTGCTCGGCCGGGCCGTGCTCTTGCGTGGTGTCGGCGTCGAGGGTTTGTTCAGCGAGAGGCTCCATCGGGTCCGCCACCGGAACCGGATCGGTCGACGGATTTGCGTCGATCGGCTTTTCCGTCTCCTCGGCCGCGTCGGGCGGCTCCGGCGTCGCGATGTCCAGCATGGCCGCCTGTTCCGGAATGGCGGGCGCGATCACCAGCGGCGCGATTTCGACCGCCAGCGCAGGTGGCGGCCCGCCATCCGGCATGTCGGGAAGGCTCAGATCCTGCACCGCATAGGCGGTCGCAACATGCGCGGCAAGAACGATCGCCGCGGCGCTCGTCCACAGGCCGGCGTCACGCGCGCCGAAGCGCGGTTGGGAAATCCGCGAGAGCGCGGCGGCCGTCATGGCGTGCCGACTCCACCCGGCTCCGGCGCGGAATTCGCGCCCGTCGCGGGCGTTCCAGGCAAGGCCCCCGCGCCGGCCCCACCCGATACCGTCTCCAGCCCGACCAGAGCGACCTTCAGGTAGCCGGCGGCGCGAAGCAGGTTCATCACCTCCATCAGGTCGCCATAACCGACCGTCTTGTCGGCGCGCAGGAAGATGCGCGTCTGCCGGTCGCCCCGGGCGCGGCTGTCGAGCATGCCGGCAAAGGCGGAACGCGGCACGGCATCATTGCCGATCGCCAGCGTGAGATCGCTCTTCAGCGTGAGGAAGAGCGGCGTCTCGGGGCGCGGGGCGGGCGTCGCGGTCGATCCCGGCAGGTCGACATTGACGTCGACGGTGGCAAGCGGCGCCGCGACCATGAAGATGATCAGCAGCACCAGGATGACGTCGATGAACGGCGTCACGTTGATGTCGTGCTTCTCCTCGAGATCATCGCCTAAAGTCTCGCGAATCCGCGCCGCCATCGCCGCTACTCCGCCGCCACTGCCGTCGCCGGCGGCACCGTGCGGAAATCGAGGTCGCGGCTGACCAGCCGCTCGACGCCGGCGGAGGCGTCGGCGAGAATCTGCCTGTAGCCGGCTATGGAGCGCGCGAAGACGTTGTAGATGACCACGGCCGGAATCGCCGCCACCAGGCCCATGGCAGTGGCAAGCAGCGCCTCGGCGATGCCGGGCGCGACGACAGCCAGGTTGGTGGTCTGCGCCTGCGAGATGCCGATGAAGGCGTCCATGATGCCCCAGACAGTGCCGAACAAACCGACGAAGGGCGCCGTCGAGCCGATGGTGGCGAGCAGGCCGGTGCCGCGCGACATGCGCCGCGCCGCGGCCGCCTCGATGCGCGCCAGCCTGGAGGCGACGCGTTCCTTCAGGCCGTCGCCGGAGGCATGGTCGAGCGCGCCGGCCGAAAGCGCCCGTTCCTCTTCCGCCGCCCGCACCAGAAGCGCGCCCGGGCCGCCGCTGTGGCCGAGTTCCCGGCCGGCCTGCGTCAGCGTCGCCGCGTTGCCGATCGCATCGGCGGCGCGACGCGCTCTCAGCTTGCCGCCGAGGACCTCCAGCGACTTGGCGAGCCAGATCGTCCAGGTGACGAGAGATGCGAAGGCCAGCCCGACCATGACCGCCTTCACGACGACGTCGGCATTCCTGAACATGCCCCAGGGCGACAGGTCATGCGGTAGTCTCGGCGAAATAGAGGGTTCCTGGCCGACGGCGCGGTCCGGAGCCGGCTGGACGCCCGGTCGCGCCTGCGCGACTTCAAGCGGCATTTGCACCGTGGCCGGCGGATTGGTGGCGGCCGCGACAGCTGCGGGGGCCTGCGCGGCCGGCGCCGGACCGGACGCCGGCTGCTCTCGGGCCAGGGCTGTCCCGGCCGAGAAAAGCGCGGATGCGGCCAGCGCCGCGAACAGAACGCTCCGGGACAAGTCTCGTCCTCGCTGTGTCTTGGCACGAACCGGCAGGGTCGCTGGCTGGTGCGAATTTCGGTCACGGCTTACCGCCATGGGGCTGAAGACTGAGTATGAAACATGATATTTATAGTCAAGATTAAGATCGGAATCCAGGTCAACAAAATCCGGCAAAGCCGCCGTTCACCCGCTCTCGGGCGCATGCCGGCGAGCGCCACAGGGCTTTCCCCGCAAGGGAGGCAGGCTATGCTCGATATCGAAGAAGGAGACCGATGATGATCAAGGCGATACCGTTCGACTTTTCCTATGACGGCAGGCTGATGCCCCAGCATGCCGCGCTGCTGGTTATCGACGTGCAGGAGGATTTCCTGTCGCCGGCCGGCTACTTCGCCAGGAAAGGCTATGATCCGTCACCGCTGAGGGCCATCCTGCCGGCGGTGAACCGGTTGATTGCGGCCGCCCGCGCCGCCGGCCTTACCATCATCCACACCAGGCAAGGCTATCGCGCGGACATGGCCGACATGACGCCCTACGAGAAGTGGCGCCGCAAGCGGGCGGGCCTCGACGGCACGGATGTCCTGCTGCGCTCGGGCCCGGGCTTCCAGATCTCCGCCGAAATCGACGTGAAGCCAGAGGACATCATCGTCGACAAGACCTGCAACAGCGCCTTCACCTATACCGATCTGGAGATGGTGCTGCGCGCGCGGGACATAACCCATCTGCTTTTCACCGGCTGCACGACGGATGTTTGCGTGCACACCTCTCTGCGCGAAGCCTGCGACCGCAATTTCCAGTGCCTGACGATCACGGACGCCTGCGCCAGCGGCGACCAGTATGCGCACGAAGCGGCGCTCCACATGGTGACGGTCGAGGATGGGATATTCGGAGCCCTGGCGGATTCGGCAGCCGTCATCGCCGGCTTGTCGCGGCTCGCGAATTGAGGGATCGCGAGCCTTTCTCCTTACATTGGGGAGCGCGCGGCCAAAGGCTTGCGCGCCGCGTAAGCTCCCGGCTGCGGGATCTCCGCCTCGCGGCGCGCCAGCGAGTTCGCGACCAGCGCGACGATCTCGCGCCCGACGCGGGCAATCTCGCTCGGCCGATCGATGCCGCTGATCATGAATTCCTCGATGCCCAGCGCGGCATAGGGCAAAAGCGCCAGGGCAATGCGTGCCGGGGGGCCGGCGATCTCCACCGCCTTGTGATCGGGGGTTCCGCTCCAGCCGTCCGCGTGGATGCGTACCGGCAGCGCGAAGCGCAGCCTGCCGCCGCGGCCATGCTCTGCGGCGGCGCCGCGCACACGCTCGATCAATTGCCTCACCTCGTCGGGCGAGCCGGCGGCGAGCTCGAAGACATCGGCATGCTTGCCGGCGACCTTCAGCGCGGTGCCCGATTGCCCGCCGAGGCGGATGGTCAAATCGGCGCCACGCGGGCCCTTGCGCGGCACGTAGCCGCCCTTGACGCTGTAGAAGGCGCCTTCGTGGTCAATGGGCCTGTCGTTCGACCACAGCCGTTTCAACAGCACCAGATACTCGTCGATGCGCTGCCACACCACGCAGTGCCCCACGGGTCGCGCCTCGGCATCGCTATCCTCCAGCGGCTCGCTCAGCATGCGAAGCGACAGGCGGCCGCCGCCTCGACGGTCGAGCGCCGCGAGTTGCCTGGCCGCCACCGTCGGCTCGATCACGCCGGCCCAATGCGTCAGCACCACCTCGAGCGAGCCGGTGCGGTCGAGCGTCTGCGCGGCGATGTCCATATTGGTGAGCAGGCCGGCCGGATCATCGACGACCAGCTTGCGGAAACCGGTGTCCTCGATCAGCGACAATCTGGTCGCCGTCTCGGCGAAGTCGTAGAAGAAGCTGCTGTCGGCAGCCTTGCCGGGAACATGCGTGAACTCGATCGGCATTGCCATCTCCTCCATCACGTGGATAGCCCCGCTCCGAAGCACTCGAACCAAATCCGAGGCGCAGGCGCACGACGGCACCCTGGCGCCCGGCCAGTTTTCCACTCCGATTACTCGACTGAGATTTTTTCGACGGCGGGTCTCGGCCCGCCTTGGGTCAGGGGATCAGCCCCAGCACCACCGCACCGGTGAACACGAACGCAAGCGCGAAGACGAGATAAGCGAAGGTGCCGCCATAGGCAGGCCTCCAGCTCTGGTCGGCAGTCAGCCCTTGTCCCTTGCGGGCGGTCTGAGCGTTCTGGATATAGGACATATCGGCCTCCGTCTCGGCCATTAATCTATAAAGTTAGTAGACTTTGTCGATTGCTATTTTTCGGCAATTTATGGGAAAACGTTCTCTGGGTACGGTGTAATCGGGGTATTTATTGCTCCCGCGAGATGGAAAATCTCGGCTCAAGCCAACACGGGCAAGTCGGGCAAATGCCTGGAACAACATGCTTTTCAGCGGCAAACGGCCTCGCTCAAGCGCTTGGCTATTCCCCGTCTGACGGGATAGCATCAAAATCACTCGTAGGATCCAGGGAGAAGAAGATGGGTGGAAGGCTGGCGGGCAAGGTCGCTATCGTTTCAGGCGGCGCGACAGGCATGGGCGGGGCGGCTTCGGAACTGTTTGCCGCCGAAGGCGCCAAGGTGGCGATCATCGACCGCAACGGCGAGGCGGCCGGCAAGACCGCCGCGGCGATCCGGGCGCGGGGCCATACAGCCGAGCATTTCGTGGCCGACGTCTCGGACGAGGCGCAGGTCGAGGCGGCCGTGAAGGCCGCGACGGAAAAGCTCGGTCCGGTCACGGTGCTGTTCAACCATGCCGGCACCATCGTCATCAAGCCGTTCCTGGAGACGACCTTGCAGGAGTGGGACTGGCTGCATGCCGTCAACGTGCGCTCGATGTTCCTGATGACGCGCGCGGTGCTGCCCGGCATGATCGCCGCCGGCGGCGGCTCGATCGTATGCACCTCGTCGATCTCGGCGGTGGCCGCCACGCCGAACGAGGTGCTCTACGATACCACCAAGGGCGCCTGCCATATGTTCGCCCGCGCCATCGCGGTGGAATTCCGCGACCGTAACATACGCTGCAACGCCGTCTGCCCCGGCTTCATCCGCACGCCGCACGGGATGCGCGAGGTGGCGGATCTCGGCAAGCTCGGCGTCGATGTCTCGGATGCCGCGATGGCCGCACAGCAGGGCCGCATCGGCGAGCCGGAGGAGGTGGCGAAGGCGGCGCTGTTCCTTGCCAGCGACGAATCGAGCTTCGTCAACGGCGCGCATCTGTTCGTGGATAACGCGTTCACGGCGATTTGAGCTTGGCCGCTTTCCTCTACCGCTCCTCCCGCCGAAACGGTTTCAGCAGCGCCGAGGGCGCCACCGCGTTGCGCGACATGAAGGCCATGGCGACGATGGTGAAGATGAAGGGAAGCATCAGGAAGGCTTCGTAGGGAATATGGCCGAGTCCGCTGGCCTGCATTCTCAGCTGCAGCGCGTCGACAAAGGCGAAGAGCAGCGCCGCTCCCGCCGAACGCCATGGATCCCAGCGGCCGAACACGACCAGCGCGATCGCCACCCAGCCGCGCCCGGAGACCACGCCGAAGGTGAAAGCGTTGAACTGCGCCATGGTGAGGAAAGCGCCGGCAAGCCCCATCAACGCGCCGCCGAGAATCACCGCCTGGAAGCGCGTGGCGATCACGCTGACGCCGGCCGAGTCCGCCGCGCGCGGGTTCTCGCCGACCATGCGCACAGATAGCCCCCAGGGCGTGCGGTAGAGCACGAAGGCGGCGAGCGGGACGGCGATGATGGCGAGATAGACCAGCGTGAACTGGTTGAACACGGCAGGGCCGAGCACCGGGAAGTCCGAGAGCAGCGGGATGGGCACCGGCTTGAAGCCGTCGATGCTGGGCGGCACCGATTGCTGGCCAAAGATCAACCGGTAGAGGAAATAGGCAAGGCCCGACGAGAACAGCGTCACGCCAATGCCACAGACATGCTGGCTGAGGCCCAGCGCCACAGTGAACAGCGCATGCAGCGCCCCCATCGCCGCGCCGACCAGCACGGCCACAAGCACGCCCAGCCAAAGGCTGCCGCTGAGGCTGGCGGCGGTGAAACCCGCCATCGCCGACAGCAGCATGATGCCCTCGATGCCGAGATTGAGCACGCCGGCGCGCTCGGAAAACATCTCGCCCAGCGTGGCGAAAGCAAGCGGCGTGGCGATGCGGATGATGGCTGCGAGGAAGCCGACCTGGAAAATCTGCTCGAACACCACGCTCATGCGGAGGCTCCCACGCGGCGGATGCGATAGGCGGTGAAGAGCAGCGCCACCAGCATGGCGAGCAGCGCCGTGCCCTGGATGACGTCGCTCAAGAAAGCCGGCACGCCGGTGGCGCGCGACATCGCCTCGGCGCCGGTCATGACGGCGGCGAGGAAGATCGCCGCCGGGACCACGCCGAGCGGGTTGAGCCTGGCCAGCATCGCGACGACGATGCCGGAATAGCCGTAACCTGGCGAGATGTCGCTCATCACCTGGAAGTGCACGCCGCCGACCTCGCCGACGCCGGCGAGCCCCGCGAGCGCGCCGGAGAGCAGCGCGGTGGAGACGAGCACGCGCTGCACGTTGATGCCGCCATAGCGCGCGGCTTCCGGGTTCTCGCCGGTGACGCGGATGCGGAAGCCGAGCGTGGTGCGGGCGATCAGGAACCAGCAGAGGGGTGCTGTGATCAGCGCGACGATGACGCCGAGATGCAGCCGCGTGCCTTCGATCAGCACCGGGAAATTTGCCGAATCCTCGATCGGCGGCGAAATCGGGTAACCGCTGAACGTGTCCTTCCAAGGCCCCTCGATCAGCGCCATCAGAGCATAGTAGATGACCGAGTTGAGCAGCAGCGAGCTGACCACGTCGTCGACCTTGAAATTGACGCGCAATGTTGCAGGCACCAGCGCCACAAGCGCGCCGGCCGCGGCGCCCGCCAGCGCCATCAAGAGCATGGCGAGCACGCCCGGCATCGGGATAGCGCCGACGAAGCAGCTCGCCACCGCGCCGGCGAGCAACTGGCCCTCGGCGCCGATGTTCCAGAACTTGGCGCGGAAGGCGATCGCCACGGCGAGGCCGGTGAAGATCATGGGGGCCGCGCGCACCAGGGTTTCGGTGATGGCGTAGCTGTCGCCGAGCGAGGCGGACAGCATCACGCCATAGGCCTCGATGACGCCGGCGCCGGCGATGGCGATCAGGCCGCTGCACAGAATGAGCGTCGCGGCGATGGCCAAAAGCGGCAGCGCAAGGTTGAACCAGGCTGGTGTCGATGTGCGGGCCTCGAGGCGAAACATCAGGCCGCCTCCTCGGTGCGCCCGGCGCCGGTCATCATCAGGCCGAGCTTGGCGACGGTGGCATCCGCGCTGGGAATCGTGCCGGCGATGCGGCCCTCATACATCACTGCGATGCGGTCCGAGAGCATCAGCAATTCCTCGAGGTCCTCGCCGATGACGATGATGCCGCAGCCCCTGGCGCGCATGGCGAGGAATTTTTCGTGGATGAAGCGCGCGGCGCCGATGTCGAGGCCGCGCGTCGGCTGCGAGACGATCAGCACCTTGGGGTCGAAAGCGAGCTCGCGCGCCAGCAGCGCCTTCTGCAGGTTGCCGCCCGACAGCGCGCCGGCGCGCACCATCGGCCCGGGGCAGCGGATGTCATAGGCTTTGATCTGTTCCTCGGCAAAGGCGCGGATCGCGGCCGGATTGAGCAGCCCCTTGCGGCTGAAGGCCTCGGTGCCGATGCGCGGCAGCACCATCGAATCTGCCAAAGGCAGGTTGGTCACCAGGCCGGTCGTCATCCGGTCTTCCGGGATGCGGCCGAGGCCCAGCGCCTGCAGTTCCCTGGGAGAGAATTGTGCAACTGTTTTGCCGGCTATCGTCATCGTTCCGGCCCTGGGCGCCAGCATGCCGGAAATCACGTCGGCCAGCGCCCGCTGGCCATTGCCGGAGACGCCGGCGATGCCAAGGATCTCGCCGGACCGGACGAAGAGCGAGACATCGCGCAGCGGTGTGCCGGCATGGCCGGAGGTGGAAATGGCATCCAGCGTCAGCACGGAAGCGCCGGGCGTCGAAACCTCCCTGACCGGCGGCACGATCTCGTGGCCGCACATCAGTCTGGCCATCTCGGCCGAGGTCGTTTGCGCCGGATGATCGACGCGGCCGGCCACTTTGCCAAGGCGCAGGACGACGCAGCGATGGGTGAGCGCGCGCACTTCGTTGAGCTTATGCGAGATGAAGATGATGCCGAGCCCCTGGGCCGCCATCGAGCGCAAGGCGGCGAACAAGCCGTCGACCTCGCTCGGCGCCAGCACCGCCGTCGGCTCGTCGAGGATCAAGAGCTTCGCGCCGCGAAAGAGCGCCTTGATGATCTCGAGCCGCTGCTGCTCGCCGACCGACAGCGCCGAGACCGGCAGGTTCGGATCGAGGGTCAGCCCATACTGCCGGCTGATTTCGCCCAGGCGGGCAAGCCCGCCGGCGCGGTCGATCCGGCCGGACTTGCCGGGAATGCCGATCAGAAGGTTCTCGAGCACGGTCAGCCGGGGCGCGAGGTGAAAATGCTGGTGCACCATGCCGATGCCGGCGGCCAGCGCATCGGCTGAATTGTGGATCGCGACCGGCCTGCCCCCGACCAGGATCTCGCCGGCGTCCGGCGCATAGGCGCCGAACAGCACGTTCATCAGCGTCGTCTTGCCGGCGCCGTTCTCGCCCAGCAGGCCGAGGATCTCGCCGGGCGCGACGCTGAGGTCAACCGCCTCGTTCGCCTTGACGGCGCCGAAGATCTTGGTGATGCCGCGCATTTCGATGAGTGGGGCCGACAAGGGTGCTCCTTGAATTTCGATCCGGCCAACCGCGAAGGGCGGCGCTGCCGCCCTCTCGCCCGCCGGCCATCTCCCCATCGAGGGGGAGATCAGATGTCAACGCGGGTCCCCACCGTACAAAGGTCGAGCGCTGTCGACGGAACCGCCAATCTTCCCTCGAGGGAAGATGTCCGGGCAGGACAGAGAGGGTGGCCTCGCGCCACCCTCAACAAGGCGTCAATCCGAAACCGGCGTGTTCTCGTCGACGTCGACGCGGAAATTGCCTTCGAGGATCTCGGCTTTCTTCTTCTCGACGAGATCCTTCACTTCCGCCGGCAGCGTCTTGTCGAATTTATGGTAAGGCGCGAGATAGGAGCCGCCCTTGGCCATGCGCGAGAAATCGCCATAGTCCTGCGCCGTGAAGACACCGGCCTTGACCAGCTTGATCGCCTGCTCGACGGTCGGATACATATCCCACACCGGCCCGGTGATGACCGTGTCGGGCCCGAGGCTCGACTGGTCGGACATGTTGGAGATGGCAAGAATCTTCTTCTCGACCGCCGCCTCGATGACGCCGAAACGCTCGGCATAGATCACGTCGACGCCGGCATCGATCTGCGCCACTGCCGCTTCCTTTGCCTTGGGCGGATCGAAGAAGGAGCCGATGAAGGCGACCTTCTTCTTGACGTTGGGATTGACCTCCTTGGCGCCGGCGAAGAAGGCGTTGACCAGGCGGTTCACTTCCGGAATGCCCATCGCGGCGACCGCGCCCACGGTGCCCGACTTCGACATCTTGCCGGCGATCATGCCGGAGAGATAAGCGGGCTCGTGGATCCAGTTGTCGAAGACGCCGAAATTGGGTTCGGCGGGCCCAGCACCCGAGCCGAACAGCCACGCCGTCTTCGGGAATTGCTTGGCCGTGCGGCGCGATTCACGCTCGGCGGCGAAGGCGTCGCCCAGCACCAGCTGGTAGCCGCCCTGCGCGTATTCGCGCATCACGCGGCTGAAGTCGGCGGTCTGGACCTTTTCCGACCATTTATATTCGATGCCCAGTTCCTTCTCGGCCTTTTGCAGCGCGACATGGATCTGGTTGTCCCACGGTTCCTCGATCGGGGTGGCGAAGATCGCCGCCACCTTCAGCTTCTTGTCCTTGGCGAAAGCCGCGCCGGGCAGCACGGTGGCCGCGAGACCGAGCGCGCCGAGTTCCAGCACGCTGCGCCGCGACAGGCCCGTGCGTTGCGTTCTTCTACGTTCGTTTTCCATTGAAGTTCCCCTCTGCTCGACGGCCGTGTCGAGCCGGCCGTTCAAAAGATGTCAGACGCCTGAGACTATGGAACGGCGTCCAACTTTTGTCCATATGGTCAAATTTGATCCGGCGGTCCCGGGCCGCGATTGTCTCCTTCGTCATTTGATGGCGAAGCAAGGAGCGGGGCGGGCGCCTCTTCCCACGCTCCATCCCGGCGAATGACCTCATCGCCGGCGCCGGCTCGAAAATCGCCCGACCGCTCTGTTCGCGCCGAAACTCCTAGCGCTGACCCGCGGCCTTTGCGGCAGGTCCTCCCGCAGCTCCGTCTCGGCGGCGCTGCTCGAACTGCCGGGCGACGACGGCTGGAAACGCTCGATGCGAGGCCGCCGGCGCAGCCAAATCGTGACGCTGTTCTCCGCCGCCGATCCGCCGCTGCCGGCAGGGCAGGCCGAAAGGTTGGCCGTGATCGTGCCGCAGTTGATGCGCATCCCCTGACATTGATCAGCGAAAAACGGCTGCGCGACGGCGTACTGGAGGATTGCGGCGGATGCTTAGCCGGCATCTGGAGACGGGCGAGGGCAGCCCCGCGGCTAGTTGTCCACCCGGCCGAAGGGCGGAACGTCGCCGATGACTTCGCGCTGGTCCTTGCCGCAGGCGAAGGTCTTCGCTTTTTCGTCGGCGAGCTTGCGGGCCTGGTCGTTGGCCTGCGGGTTGCCGGTGGCCAAGACCAGGCCGACGGTGCAGCCCTGATGCTCTTCCGGCTGCGCGACCTTGGCGACGACCAGCACGTCGGTCGATTTCTTTTCGTCCTCTGGGTTGCTGACCGAGCGGCGATGTATGGCGGCAAAGGGGGCGGCGATGTCGCCATTGGTCTCGATCCGCCATTCCACCTTCGGGCCGGAGCCGTTGAAGGCGGTGAAGCTCTCCCAGACAGCGGTCATGTCGTCGGAGGGGAAGCCATAATAGACGGATTCGCGCGCGTCGTCGTAGCCGATCAGCACCGGGTAGCCGCGATAGCCGGAGCAGACGAGGCTCGCCCAGTCGCCGTCGCCTTGCGCAGCCTGCGCATAGGTCACGCAGTCCTTCTTCCAGTCGAGATCGGTGTAGGCGCTGGAGATGTCGCCGGCCTTGGCTGCCTGGCAGAATCCGGCGAGGACAAGCGGGAGAAGAAGGGCACGCATGACGGACAACTCCGTTTCGAGTTGTCGAAAGGGTATCGCCAATCGCTATTTCTTCAAGCTGGCCTCAATGAGCAGGTCGGCGTTGCGGGCGACTGCCGCGGCCGGCCCGCCCAAACCAAAGAGCTGACCGCTGATATAGGCTCCCTCGATGAGAAGCAGCAGCCCGTCGCCCAGCGTGTCGGAATCGGCGGCCCCCATCGCTGCCGCCATGGCGCGCAAACGCCGGCGCAGTTCCTGCTTGTTGCTCTCACTGACGATGCGGGCCGGGTGGCCGCGCTCCGGATATTCCACCGCCGCGTTGGTCATGCCGCAACCGCGATAATCCGGCCTCTGCGTGCGTTTGCCGACACGGGTCAGGAAAGCGATGATCTGTGCGCGCGGATCGCCGGGATGCGCCGCGACGGTCTCGTCGAAGCGCTCCCAGAACTCCAGATCGTATTTGCGCAGGTAGGAAGCTGCGAGCTCGTCCTTCGACGGGAAGCTGCGGTAAAGGCTCGGCTTGGTGACCCCCGCGCGCCTGACGATTTCGTCAACACCGATCGCCCGTATGCCCTCGCGATAAAAGAGGTCGCGCGCCACATCCAGGATCTTATCCGCCGCCTTGGGAACAGCGGCCACGTTCAACGACGCTTCAATTTTATTGTCCGATGGCATGCAAACAACTCGCTTGACAATGTTACTGACCGGTACGTATGTATGGCGCCGTTCCATTGCAACGTACCGGTCAGTAACATGATAGCCCAGTCTCGCCCGTTTGGCCAGCGCTACGCATTCGTCGTCGTTGCCGTCATTTTCCTCTGCCTGCTGATCGCCGCCGGCCTTCGCTCGGCACCATCGGTGATGATGGTTCCGCTGGAAGAAAGCTTCGGCTGGCGCCGCGACGTGACCTCCTGGGCCGCTAGTATCGGCATCCTGCTCTACGGGCTGACCGGGCCGTTCGCGGCGGCGCTGATGGAGCGTATCGGGCTGCGCCGCACGCTGCTCGGATCGCTGCTGGTGATGTCGGGATCGACGGCGCTCAGCCTGTTCATGACCGAGCCCTGGCATCTTTTCCTCACCTGGGGCGTGCTTTCCGGCATCGGCTCGGGCGCGGTGGCGAGCGTGCTCGGCGCCACCATCGTCAACCGCTGGTTCAAGACCAATCGCGGCCTGATGATGGGGTTGATGTCGGCCTCCAGCGCCACCGGCATGCTGGTGTTCCTGCCGGTGATCGCCTCGCTGGCGCAAAGCGGCGGCTGGAAGCCGGTGGCGATTGCCGTGGCGCTTGCCACTGCCGCGCTGATCCCGTTCGTCTTACTGCTGGTGCCGGAGCGTCCCGCCTCGATAGGCCAGGTGCGCTACGGCGCCGATGCCGACGACGTGCCGCCGGTATCGCCGGCCTCTCAAGGCAATTTCCTGGCGCATACGCTGAACACGTTGCGCCGCGCCGCCGGCACAAGGGTGTTCTGGTATCTCTTCGCCACCTTCTTCGTCTGCGGCTTCACCACCAACGGCCTCGTCGGCACGCATCTCATCGCCTTCTGCGGCGACATGGGCATCGGCGAGGTGCAAGCTGCCGGACTGCTGTCGATGATGGGCATCTTCGACCTGATCGGCACTACGCTGTCCGGCTGGCTCACCGACCGTTTCGATCCGCGCAAGCTGCTCGGCGTCTATTACGCCGTGCGCGGCCTGTCGCTGATCTACCTGCCCTATTCCGGCTTCTCGGCGACCAGCCTGATCATCTTCGCCGTGCTCTACGGGCTCGACTGGATTGCTACCGTGCCGCCGACGCTCAGGCTCGCCAACGAGGCCTTCGGCGACCGCAGCGGGCCGATCGTGTTCGGCTGGATCGTCGCCGGCCACCAGGTGGGCGCGGCAGCGGCGGCAGCCTTCGGCGGCACGATGCGCGAGCTGCAGGGCAATTACGAGCTGGCGTTCCTGATCGCCGGCATGACGGGCATTGCGGCGGCGTGCATCTCGCTCTTGATCAACACGAGCAGGCCGGCCTTCGAGCCGGAGCCGCAGGCGGCTTAAGGCGCGCCTTCCGCTTCTCCCAAGAGGGGAGAAGGGGAGGTGCACTGTTATCAAAACTTCATGGTTCCGAGATGCGCCTGAAACATTGAGGCGAGAGCTTGGCGGTCCCGTTCAACGCCACCCGGAGACAGCCATGAACAAGCTTTCCCTCACCCGCCGCGCTTTCGTCACCTCGGCCAGCGCCTTCGGCCTTGTCGGCGCCTCCGGACTGGCAATGCCTTATTATTCCCGCGCCAGCCAGCGCCCGGCCTTCACGCATGGCGTCCAATCCGGCGACGTCGACGCCACCTCCGGCATGGTGTGGACCCGCACCGACCGCCCGGCACGCGTGATGTATGAAGTGTCGACGACCGAGAGCTTCGCCAACGCCACGCGGCTTGCGCCGCTCGATACTTCGCCCGCCAGCGACTATACGGTGAAGCGGCTGCTCACCGACCTCGCCTCCGACCAGGATATCTTCTACCGCATGGTGGCGGCCGACCTGTCAGACATCAACGCCGTCTCCGAGCCGATCGTCGGCCGCTTCCGCACCGCGCCGTCCTCGAAGCGCGACGTGCGCTTCGCCTGGTCGGGCGACACCGCCGGCCAGGGCTGGGGCATCGACGAGACCGGCATGAAGACCTATTCGACCATCGCCAAGCACACGCCCGACTTCTTCCTGCACTCAGGCGACACGATCTATGCCGACGGCGCCATGAAGGACGAGGTCGACCTGCCCGGCGGCGGCAAGTGGAAGAACGTCGTCATGATCGACGGCAAGCGCAAGGTCGCCGAGACGCTGGACGAGTACCGCGACCAGTGGAAATACAACATGATGGACAAGCACGTGCTTGGCCTCTCCGCCATCTGCCCGACCTTCTACCAGTGGGACGACCACGAGGTGCTGAACAACTGGTCGGATTCGAAGGACCTCACCGCCGACAACCGCTACACGGAGAAATCCATCCACGTGCTGGCGGCCAGGGCCGCGCGCGCCTTCCACGAAATGACGACCATCCGTTACGAGCCGTCGGAGCCGGGCCGTGTCTACCGCAAGATCTCGCATGGCCCGCTGCTCGACGTGTTCTTCCTCGACATGCGCTCCTATCGCGGCCCCAATGGGCCCAATCTGGATGAAGCGCTGACGCCGAAGGCGCGCATGATCGGCGAGGAGCAGTCCAAGTGGCTGAAGCGCGAGCTGGCGAATTCCAAGGCGACCTGGAAGATCATCGCCGCCGACATGCCGCTCAGCCTCGTCGTCTGGGACGACGCGGCGAAGAAGGTCGGCTTCGAGGCCGTTAGCAATAACGACAATGGCGCGCCGAAGGGCCGGGAGCTCGAATTTGCCGACGTGCTGCGTTTCATCAAGAATGCCGGCATCACCAACACGTTGTGGCTCACCGCCGACGTCCACTACACCGCAGCGCATTACTACAACCCCGACAAGGCGAAGTTCCAGGATTTCAATCCATTCTGGGAGTTCGTCTCCGGCCCGATCCATGCCGGCACCTTCGGCCCCAATGAGCTCGACATGACGTTCGGTCCGGAGCTGAAGTTCATCAAGGCGCCGACCGCAGAGCAGGGCCAGAACCTGCCGCCGTCGGCTGGCCTGCAGTTCTTTGGGCTGGTCGATATCTCCGGTGCCACGGAACAGCTTACCGTGCGCTTGATGGACCGCGACGACAACGAGCTCTTCAAGGTCACGCTCGACCCGGTGCGGTCGGCCTAAAGGCTTTTCTCTAGGAAAGACGGCGACCGCGCATGGCGCGGTCGTTAATCCGGATAACAGGCCCGGGGAATGTTCGGCCAGACCGCGGTGTCGCAGTTGGCGTCCTTCTGGCGCTGCTTGAAGGCGGCGCTGACCGGGCCGGTGACGATCGGGTCGACGCCGTCGGGAGCGTCCGCGAACATCTGCTGGGCGGTTCTGGCGTCGGGCGGCGATATCGGGTCGGCGTCCCTGAGTGCTGCTGCCGACTGCGCGGCGCCCACCGCGACGAGCAGGCCAAGCGCCGCCCACGCAAAAACCGGACGCAATCTGGACATCTGATCGGTCATCAACATCGAACTGTCCGGCCCCTCAAAGGTTCCGCCTTGGTTAACAAAATCATTTCACACCAAGACGTTTAAGAATCAGTGACCATTTATTTGGGGTCGGGCCTCCCCTTTCGCAATTGCGAAAAACCTTGTATGAGCCGCCCAACCGAAAAAGGCGGCGCCTCTGGCCTGCTGCCTGCAACGCTCCCGAGACCAGACAAATGAACCTCCGCAATATCGCGATCATCGCGCATGTCGACCATGGCAAAACCACCCTCGTCGACCAGCTTCTAAGACAGTCCGGCGCCTTCCGCGACAACCAGCGCGTGGCCGAGCGCGCCATGGATTCCAACGACCTCGAAAAGGAACGCGGCATCACCATCCTGGCCAAGGCGACCTCGGTCGACTGGCATGGCACCCGCATCAACATCGTCGACACGCCCGGACACGCGGACTTCGGCGGCGAGGTCGAGCGCATCCTTTCGATGGTGGATTCGGCGATCGTGCTCGTCGATGCCGCCGAAGGGCCGATGCCGCAGACCAAATTCGTCGTCGGCAAGGCGCTCAAGGTCGGCCTGCGCCCCATCGTCGTCATCAACAAGATCGACCGTCCGGACGCCCGCCATGTCGAGGTGGTCAACGAGGTGTTCGACCTGTTCGCCGCGCTCGACGCCACTGACGAGCAGCTCGACTTCCCGATCCTTTACGGTTCGGGCCGCGACGGCTGGGTTTCGGAAAACCCCGAGGGCCCGAAGGACCAGGGGCTGGCGCCGCTGTTCGATCTGGTCGTCAAGCATGTGCCGGCTCCAACCGTCCATCCCGGCCCGTTCCGCATGATCGGCACGATCCTTGAAGCCAACCCCTTCCTCGGCCGCATCATCACCGGTCGCATCGAGTCCGGCACGCTGAAGGCCAACCAGGCGGTCAAGGTGCTGCATCACGACGGCACGCAGATCGAGACGGGACGCATCTCGAAGATCCTCGCCTTCCGCGGCCTCGAGCGCCAGCCGATCGAGGAAGCGCAGGCGGGTGACATCGTGGCCATCGCCGGCCTGTCGAAAGGCACCGTCGCCGATACGTTCTGCGATCCGTCCGTGACCGAACCGCTGCATGCGCAGCCGATCGATCCGCCGACCGTGACGATGTCCTTCCTCGTCAACGACAGTCCGCTTGCCGGCACCGAGGGCGACAAGGTCACCAGCCGAGTCATCCGTGATCGCCTGCTGCGCGAGGCCGAGGGCAATGTCGCGCTGAAGATCGAGGAATCGTCTGAAAAGGACTCCTTCTTCGTCTCCGGCCGCGGCGAATTGCAGCTCGCCGTGCTGATCGAGACGATGCGTCGCGAAGGCTTCGAGCTTGCCGTGTCGCGCCCGCGCGTCGTCATGCAGAAGGGTGAGAACGGCGAATTGCTGGAGCCTGTCGAGGAAGTCGTCATCGACGTCGACGAGGAGCATGCCGGCGTCGTCGTGCAGAAGATGTCGGAGCGCAAGGCCGAGATGGTCGAGCTGCGTCCGTCAGGCGGCAACCGCCAGCGCCTCGTCTTCCACGCTCCGACGCGCGGCCTGATCGGCTACCAGTCGGAACTGCTGACCGATACGCGCGGCACCGCCGTGATGAACCGGCTGTTCTTCGCCTACGAGCCCTATAAGGGCGAGCTGCCCGGCCGCACCAATGGGGTGCTGATCTCCAACGAGCAGGGCGAGTCCGTCGCTTATGCCATGTGGAACCTCGAAGACCGCGGCCCGATGATCATCGATCCGGGCGTCAAGGTCTATCAGGGCATGATCATCGGCATCCATTCGCGCGACAACGACCTCGAGGTGAACGTGCTCAAGGGCAAGAAGCTCACCAACATCCGCGCCGCCGGCAAGGACGAGGCGGTGAAGCTGACGCCGCCGATCCGCATGACGCTGGAGAGGGCGCTGGCCTGGATCCAGGACGACGAGCTGGTCGAGGTGACGCCGAAGACCATCCGCCTGCGCAAGCTCTATCTCGACCCGAACGAGCGCAAGCGTTTCGAGAAGGCCGCCAAGGTGATGGGCGCGGCCTAAGGTTCGCGAAGAGGGTTCAGAAAGAGGGAGCGGATGCTCCCTCTTTTCGTGTCAAGGGCGCGCGGCCGACAGGATGGCGTTGCTGTCGGCCTCCCCGGCCAGATCGATGCGGACGGTCAAGCCGTCACGAACCGGCTTGCGCAGGGCCTTGGCGCCATCCGGTTCGACGGCCAACCGCTTGCGGTCGTCCAGCTCCAGGAGCCTTGACCGAGAAAGACCGAGCTCGCCGGCAAGCAGGCGGTCGAGCCGCAAAGGCGTTGTACCCTCAAGTCGAAGTTCGACTGCGAGCACGGTCGGCCTTTCCGGCTTGCCGCCCAGTAGCTCCCGACGCACCATGACATCGGAAAATTCCTCGATCCGGCCGGCCCGGCCTCGCAGCGCCGTGGCATCGAAAGCAAAGTGGCGCACGAGAGCCGGATCGTTGCCTTCGAGCGCGGCGAGCAGGGCTGGCTCGATGTGGCGGCGGTTTCTCCGCTCCAGAATGGCGAAATTCCAGGAATTGTCGCAGTCGACGCAGCGGTAGATCAGCCAGACGTCGATGCGCTTGCCGTTGGCGTTGACACGGAACTTTTCGCTGCACAGATACGGCCTGACGCCGCCGCAGCGATTGCAGTTGATGAGAGGTCGAGGCGCGGATGCGGAAGCGATCGTCCATTGGACACTCAAGGTAGACATGCCGATAGGCCCTTCCCGTCGGGAAGTCCGTCAGGCCGGCACTGTCCGAGATGCCCTTTTTGTCGAGCATGATCTTTTCCGAAAACCGGGTACCACTTTTCGGAATCATGCTCGTACGGGCACGGCGTGGCGAAGGCTGTGTTGTGATGTCAGTCGTTCGGCGCGGAAGTTGCGCACGGCAGCGGCTCAGCAATGCCAAACCGGTCTCGAACCGCCGCCTGAAGAACACATGAAAATGAAGCAGGCCGCGCCAATGGCTGCGCCTGCGGTGCATTCGGAGGAGCTGGCGAGACCGGCGGTTACTGAGGCAAAGTGATGCTCGAAATGGATAAAGTGGCGGGTCTTCTAGACGCGCGGCGCCAATCTGGCAAGCCATCCGCTTTCGTGATCCCGGAGGCTGCGTTAGTCTCCTATGATTGAGTTCTTGACCACAAGAGGTCTGCCATGCATCTCGCCTCGCTGCTGATCTTTGCCGCCGCCCTGTTCGTCGCCGCCGGCTCGCCCGGGCCGTCGATCGCGGCACTCGTGGCGCGGGTGATCTCGAAGGGGTTTCGCGACGTGTTCCCGTTCCTGCTGGCGATGTGGATCGGTGAGGCCATCTGGCTGTCGCTGACCGTTTTCGGGCTGGCTGTCGTGGCGCAGACTTTCCACTACGCCTTCGTCGCCGTTAAATGGGTGGGTGTCGCCTATCTCGCCTGGCTGGCCTTCAAGATGTGGACGGCGCCGGTCGAAGCGAAGGAAGGCGAGATGCCGCGCGAGGACTCAGCCCTGAAACTGTTCCTTGCCGGCATGGCGGTGACGCTCGGCAACCCGAAGATCATGATGTTCTATCTGGCGCTGCTGCCGACCATCATCGATCTTGCTGCGGTCGGGTTCGTCGGCTGGGTGGAACTGACGCTGACGATGGTCGTCGTGTTGGTCGTCATAGACCTCGCCTGGGTGCTGGCCGCTTCCCAGGCGCGCCGGCTCCTGAAGAGCAAGCCCGCCATGAAGATCGCCAACCGCGTCAGTGCCACGACGATGGCAGGCGCCGCCGCGGCGATCGCCGCGCGCTGATCCCGGCGCGCACGCGGACGGAAGGAGGGTCCTACCGCGCCATGGCGTGGTATTCGGGGTTTGGCCGCATATCGACTGCGGCGGCCATGCGGTTCGACATGTTGAAGAAGGCGGCGGTCGAGGCGATGTCCCAGATGTCGCGGTCGGTAAAGCCGGCCTGGCGCAAGGCGGCGCGGTCGGCCTCGACGATCCTGGTCGGCTCTTCCGTCAGCTTCACCGCGAATTCCAGCATCGCGCGCTGGCGATCCGAGAGATCGGCGGCGCGGAAATTCATCACCATCATCTCGCCGAGCGCGGGTTGGCCCGACAACTGACGCACGGCCGCGCCATGCGCTGTCAGGCAGTAATAGCAATGGTTGATCGAGGAGACGGCGACCGCGATCATCTCGCGCTCCAGCTTCGACAGGCCGGAATCGCCCAGCATCAGATCATTGTACATGTCGGTGAAGGCGCGCAGCTTCTTCTCGTCGAAGGCGTAGGCGAGGAGCACGTTGGGGACGAGGCCGAGCTTCTCCTTGCACTTTGCGAAATAGGCTTTCGTTGCCTCGCTGAGTTCCGCCTGAACGAGGTCGAGCGCGGTAATCCTGTCGGTCATGGGTCATTCTCCCTGCAAGGTGACGGCGTCGGTTCGAATTTTTTAATGCGTCGTCAAACCTTTGTCGCGAAATGGCGGTCATCTGCTACGATAGCCGCAAAAGCATAAGACGGGAGGGACCAAGCGTCATGGCCAGCGTGAAATCCAAGCCGAAGAAGAAAGCGGCCGCCCCCGCGAAAGCGGAGGAGAAGCCCGCAAGGCTTGCCGACTATCTGCTTGCCCGCGCTCCGGCAGAGGACATCGCGGCCTATAGCGCGGCCGATCTGGAACGCGCGGGCGAGCTTGCCGCCCAGGCGGTCGCCAGCCACAGGAAGGGCGAGAGCGTCGTCGCCGTCGAAGCCGACTCCGGCGTTGCCTGCGACGGCAGGCCGGTCACGGTCATCACCGTCGTCAACGACAACATGCCGTTCCTGTTCGATTCCATCCTCGGCGAGATCACCGAGAGCAGTGGCCAGCCGACGCTGGTCGCCCATCCGATCGTCACCGTCCGGCACGGCAGGGCCGGCGTCGTCGAGGTGCTCGGCGACAGCGGCAGGGAGGATGAAGACCACGACCGGCTGAGCGTCGTCCATGTCCATATCCCGCGGCTGACCGCCGGTGAGGCGACGAGCCTAACCGAGCGGCTGCGCAAGATGCTCTCCCAGGTCCGCGCCGCCGTCGTCGACTGGAAACCGATGCTCGCCCGCCTCGACCAGGCGATTTCGGAGTTCCGCTATTCCGCGGTACCGCTCGATAAGAAGAGCGTCGCCGAGGCGATCGCTTTCCTCGAATGGCTGCGCGACGACAATTTCACCTTCCTCGGCATGCGCGAATTCAAATATGTCGGCGGCGAGGAAAGCGGCAAGTTGGAGCGCGCCGAGAAACCGGGCCTCGGCATCCTGTCGGATCCGGATGTGCTGGTGCTGAGGCGCGGCACCGAGGCGGTGACGACGACGCCGGAGATCCGCGCCTTCCTGCATGGACCGGAGCCGCTGATCGTCACCAAGGCGAACGCCAAGTCCCTGGTGCATCGCCGCATCTATCTCGACTATGTCGGCGTCAAGACCTACACGTCGAAAGGCGCGCTCGCCGGCGAGTTGCGCATCGTCGGCCTGTTCACCTCGACCGCTTACACGCGCTCGGTGATGAAGATCCCCTATCTGCGCTCGAAGGCCGAAACGATCATCGCCAAGTCGGGTTTCAATCCGAACGACCATTCCGGCAAGGCGCTGATCAACGTGCTGGAAAGCTATCCGCGCGACGAGTTCTTCCAGGTCCCGGTGCCAGTCCTCAGAAAGCATGCCAATGCCATTCTCGGGCTGGTCGAACGGCCGCGGATCAGGGCGCTGGTGCGCGTCGACCAGTTCGATCGTTTCGTTTCAATCCTCGTTTTCGTGCCGCGCGACCGTTATGACAGCGCCGTGCGCGAGAAGGTCGGCACCTATCTCAAGACCGTCTATGAGGGCCGGCTCTCGGCCTATTACCCGGCCTTCCCGGAAGGCGGGCTGGCGCGCGTCCACTTCATCATCGGCCGTTCCGGCGGCAAGACGCCGAAGATCGAGCCGTCGGCGATCGAGGCGGCGATACGCGACATCGTCCGCACCTGGGAGGATGCGCTCTCCGAAGCCGCGGAAGCGGCCGGCAGCGATCCGGCACTGAAGGCGATCGCGGCGCGGTTCCCTGAAAGCTACCGCGACTCCTTCTCGGCCGCCGTGGCGCTGGCCGATGCCAGGCGCATCGCCAAGATCAGCGCCGAAAATCCGATCGCCATCGACTATTACCGCCATGCCGACCAAAAGCCGAACCAGGCGGCGCTGAAAATCTATCACTTCGGCAGCCCTGTGGCGCTGTCGCGGCGCGTGCCGGTGCTGGAAAACATCGGCTTCCGCGTCATCAGCGAGCGCACTTTCGAGGTCGGCGGCGATTCGGCCGGAACGGTCTTCATCCACGACATGGAACTGGAGAACAGCTACGGCAAGCCGATCGACCTCGCCGATGGAGGGGCACTGTTCGAGGACGCGTTCCTCTCCGTATGGCGCGGCGACGTCGACAATGACGGCTATAACTGCCTGGCCCAGACGGCCGGCCTGTGGTCGGGCGAGATCACAATCCTGCGCGCCTATGGCCGCTACCTGCAGCAGGCCGGCATTCCCCAAAGCCAGGATTTCATCGCCGCCGCGCTCAACCGCTATCCCGACATCGCGCGCGGCCTGCATGCGCTGTTCGTAGCCCGTCTCGGGCCAACGGCGGAGACCGAGGGCGAGGTCGCCGCCAGGCACCTCAAGGCCAAGATCAAGGACGCGCTGGAGGAGGTGCCCAATATCGATGACGACACCATCATCCGCCGCTACCTCAACCTCATCGAGGCCTCGCTGCGCACCAATCATTTCGTAGCCGATACGAAAGCGAAGGGGCAGTCGCTGGCGATCAAGCTCGATTCGCAGGCCGTCGAGGGACTGCCGGCGCCGCGGCCCTGGCGCGAGATCTTCGTCTACGGCTCCGAGGTAGAGGGCGTGCATCTGCGCTTCGGCCCGGTGGCGCGCGGCGGCCTGCGCTGGTCAGACCGCGCCCAGGACTACCGAACCGAGGTGCTCGGCCTGGTCAAGGCGCAGCAGGTCAAGAACGCGGTCATCGTGCCGGTCGGCGCCAAAGGCGGCTTCTTCCCGAAGCGCCTGCCCGCCGGCGGCGGCCGCGACGCGATTTTCGAGGCCGGCACCTCGGCCTACAAGAACTTCGTCTCCAGCCTGCTTTCGATCACCGACAATATCGGCGTCGACGGCGTCATCCCGCCGGCCGGCGTGGTGCGGCGCGATCCTGACGATCCCTATTTCGTCGTTGCCGCCGACAAGGGCACGGCGACCTTCTCCGACACCGCCAACGCCATTTCCGAGAAGCACCACTTCTGGCTGGACGACGCCTTCGCCAGCGGCGGCTCGGCCGGCTACGACCACAAGAAGATGGGCATCACGGCCAAGGGCGCGTGGGAAGCGGTCAAGCGGCATTTCCGCGAGATGAACCGCGACATCCAGACCTCGCCCTTCACCGTGGTCGGCGTCGGCGACATGTCGGGCGACGTGTTCGGCAACGGTATGCTGTTGTCGCCGCAGACCAGGCTGATCGCGGCCTTCGACCATCGCGACATCTTCATCGATCCCGATCCGGACATGACCGCCTCGATGGCCGAGCGCCAACGCATGTTCGCCCTGCCGCGCTCGTCCTGGCAGGACTACGACAAGTCGAAGCTGTCGGAAGGCGGCGTCATCGTCTCGCGCAACCAGAAATCGATCACGTTGCCGCAGGCCGCCGCAACCGCCATCGGCCTCGCCAAGACGACGGCGACGCCGGTCGAGATCATGAACGCCATCCTCAAGGCGCCGGTCGATCTTTTGTGGTTCGGCGGCATCGGCACCTATGTGCGGGCTTCAGGCGAAAGCAACCAGGATGTCGGCGACCGCGCCAACGACGCGATCCGTGTCACCGCGCTCGACGTGCGGGCCAAGGTGATCGGCGAGGGCGCCAATCTCGGCGTCACGCAGCGGGCTCGCATCGAGTTCGGCCTGAATGGCGGGCGCTGCAATTCCGACGCCATCGACAACTCGGGCGGAGTCAACTGCTCCGACGTCGAGGTCAACATCAAGATCGCGCTGGCGTCGGCGATGCGCAAGGGCTCGCTGGCGCGGCCGGCGCGCAACAAGCTGCTGGCCGAGATGACCGAGGACGTGAGCGCGCTGGTGCTCTCCAACAACTACCAGCAGACCTTGGCGCTTTCGCTGGCGCGCAAGCGCGGGCTCGCCGACATCGCGCACCAGGCCCGCTTCATGACGGCGCTGGAAGCGCGCGGACTGCTCGACCGCGCCGTCGAGACGCTGCCTTCGCCGGCCGCGCTTGCCGAGCGCGAGGCCAGGGGCGAGCCGCTGACCAGGGCCGAGCTCGGCGTATTGCTTGCCTATGCCAAGATCGTGCTCTTCTCCGACATCGTCGCCAGCGACGTGCCGGACGATCCGCATTTCGACCGCGACCTGATGGGCTATTTCCCGGAGCGCATGGCCAGGAGATTCGCCGGCGAGATCCGCGACCACCGGCTGCGGCGCGAGATCATCGCGCGGGTCATCGCCAACGATCTCGTCAATCGCGGCGGTCCATCCTTTGTCAACCGGCTGCAGGAATCCACCGGGCGCACGGCGGCCGATGTGGTGCGCACCTTCGCCCTCGTCCGCGACGGTTTCGCGCTGCCTTCTCTCTACAAGGAGATCGACGCGCTCGACAACCGGATCGACGGCCAGATTCAGCTCGATCTGTATCAATCGGTTAGCCGGCTCATCTTCGTGGTCAGCGGCTGGTACTTGAAGAACGACGCCGGCGCCGAGGCGCTCGGCCAGCGCATCGCCGGGCTGCAGGAGGCGCGCAAGGCGCTGGAGCCGAAGCTCGTCTCGCTGCTACCGACCTATTCGCGCGAGCGGATCGAGGAACGGCGGCGTGGCCTGTTCGAAGCCGGAGCGCCGGAAAAGCTGGCCGAAAAGCTCGCGCTTGCCGATGTCGCGGATCTGATCCCCGACATCGCGCTCGCCGCACGCATGGCGAATGCCGACATCGTCGGCGCCGCCAGGGCCTTCTTCGCCGTCAGCGACGCCTTCCGTATCCCGCGTGTCGAGGAAGCGGCGCGCTCTATCATGCCGCCGGACTATTATGACCAGCTGGCGCTGTCGCGCGCGACCGATACGATCGGCGCGGCAAGGCGCGGCATCGCGGTGGCGGCGCTCACCGCCCACGGCGCGGCGGCGGATCCGGTCGCGGCCTGGCTGGAAGCCGGCGGCCAACGGGTCGCGCGCATCCGCGAGCGGCTGCAGGCGCTGACCGAAGGCGGCGAGATCACGGTGTCGCGGCTGTCGGTGGCGTCGGGCCTGATGAGCGACCTGACGGGGATGTAGAAGAGGCTTGGGTTGCTCGCCCCGTCGAAGGCGGGGAGAGGTGGCCGCGAAGCGGCCGGAGAGGGGCTTCGTAAGGCGGGGCCCCTCCGCCACGGATCACTCCGGCTTCGCTCGCCGTATTCCCCTCTCCGTCTCGGCTATGCCGAGCCACCTCTCCCCACTTCGTGGGGCGAGGAACCCAAGGCGATAAGCGCCAAGCCTGTTCATTTGCATCGCTGCCTGAAAACATGCAGACATGACGCCCGGCGCGAGCGAGGCCGAGGGAATCAGCATGGCGGCGGTAGAGACATTGCAGCGGGCATCGGGGCGCGGCATCTGGGGCTGGATGTTCTTCGATTGGGCGGCGCAGCCCTTTTTCACCGTCGTCACCACCTTCATCTTCGGGCCCTATTTCGTCTCGCGCATGGCGAGCGACCCGACCGCCGGGCAGGCCGCCTGGGGTTATGGCATTGCCGCCGCGGGCCTGGTCATAGCGGTGCTGTCGCCCGTGCTCGGATCGATCGCCGACCAGACCGGGCCGCGCAAGCCGTGGATCGCCTTCTTCGCCACGATCAAGATCGTCAGCCTCACGCTTTTGTGGTTCGCCGCGCCCGGCTCGAACCTCTTCCTGGTCGTGCTCCTGTTCTCGCTGGCCTCGGTGGCGGCCGAATTCTCGACCGTGTTCAACGATTCCATGATGCCGCGACTGGTGCCAAAGGAAGAGATCGGCCGGATCTCCAACGTCGCCTGGGGGCTCGGCTATCTCGGCGGCATGGTGGCGCTGATCTTCGTGGTGCTGTTCCTGGCCGGCAACCTGGAAACCGGCAAGACGATCATCGGCCTCGATCCACTGTTCGGCCTCGATCCGAAGCTCGGCGAGGATGCGCGCTTCACCGGGCCGATGTCGGCCGGCTGGTATTTCCTGTTCATCCTGCCGATGTTCTTCTTCACGCCCGACGCCACCAAGGGCATCCCGATCGGACCGGCGGTGCGCGAGGGCCTGTCCGAACTGAAGTCGACGCTCGCCGAGGTGCGCCAGCGCAGCGGCATCCTGCGCTTCCTCCTGGCGCGCATGATCTATCAGGACGGCGTCAATGCGCTGCTCGCGCTCGGCGGCACCTTCGCGGCCGGCATGTTCCACTGGTCGATCACCGAGATCGGCATGTTCGGCATCATCCTCAACGTCGTCGCCATATTCGGCTGCTGGATCGCGGCGCGCCTCGACACCGCTTTCGGCTCGAAGCATGTGGTGATGATCGCGCTGGTGATGCTGTCGCTCGCCACCATCGGCGTCGTCTCGACCGGGCCTGGCTTCACGCTGCTCGGCCTGATCCCGCTTTCGACCGCCGATTCCGGCGGGCTGTTCGGCACCGCGGCCGAAAAAGTCTATATCCTCTACGGGCTGCTGATCGGGCTGGCCTTCGGCCCGGTGCAGGCGTCGTCGAGATCGTATATGGCGCGCAGCGTGACCGCCGCCGAGTCCGGCCGCTATTTCGGCATCTATGCGCTGGCGGGACGCGCGACCAGCTTCCTTGCGCCTTTCATGGTGGCGACGATCACCGCGATGAGCCAATCACCACGGCTCGGCATGGCGGCGATCATCCTGTTTCTCGCAATCGGCATGGCGATTCTGGTGGGGACGCCCTATCCGGCGGACAAGCGGCAGGGTTAGCGCCTTTCCCTTCTCCCACAGGGGGAGAAGGGAAAGATCGCTCAATGCCGGAAATGTCGCACGCCGGTGAACACCATGGCGATGCCGTGCTCATCGGCGGCGGCGATCACGTCCTCGTCGCGCATCGAGCCGCCGGGCTGGATGACGGCCGTGGCGCCGGCCTCGATTGCCGACAGCAGCCCATCGGCGAAGGGGAAGAAGGCGTCCGAAGCGACGACCGACCCCTTGGTCAGCGGATCGGCCACCCCTGCCGCCTCCGCCGCGTCCAGCGCCTTGCGGGCGGCTATGCGCGAGGAATCGACGCGGCTCATCTGGCCGGCGCCGATGCCGACCGTGGCGCCGTCCTTCGCATAGACGATGGCGTTGGACTTGACGTGCTTGGCGACGCGGAAGGCGAATTTGAGATCGGCCAGCTCGCCTGGCGTCGGCGCGCGTCTGGTCACCACTTTCAGGTCGAGGTCGTCGACAACGGCGTTGTCGCGGCTCTGCACCAGTAGTCCGCCGGCGACGGATTTGACCATCGTGCCGGCGGCGCGCGGGTCGGGCAGGCCGCCAGTTACCAGCAGGCGCAAATTCTTCTTGGCCGCGACTATCGCGACGGCCTCGTCGGTGGCATCGGGCGCTATGATGACCTCGGTGAAGGTCTTCACGATCTCCTCGGCGGCTTCCGCGTCGAGAATGCGGTTCATAGCGACGATGCCGCCGAAGGCCGAGACTGGATCGCAGGCCAGCGCCTTGGCATAGGCCGCCTTCAGCGTCGCGCCCTGGGCGACGCCGCAAGGGTTGGCGTGCTTGATGATGGCGATCGCCGCCGAACCGGCAGGATCGAACTCGCCGACCAGCTCGAAAGCGGCGTCGGTGTCGTTGATGTTGTTGTAGGAGAGCTGCTTGCCCTGCAACTGCCGCGCCGTCGCGACACCCGGCCGCCTGTCGCCGGAGAGGTAGAAGCCCGCATTCTGATGCGGGTTCTCACCATAGCGCATCACCTGGTCGAGCCGGCCGCCGAAAGCGCGCCATGTCGGGTGCTCGATCTGCAGTTCCTCGGCGAACCATCCGGAAATCGCCGCGTCATAGGTCGCGGTGCGGGCAAAGGCCTTGGCCGCCAGCTTCTTGCGGAAATCGAGCGACAGCGAGCCCAGATTCATCTCCAATGCGTTGACCACGGAAGCATAGTCGGCCGGATCGGTGACGATGCCGACGTATGCGTGGTTCTTGGCCGAGGCGCGGATCATCGCCGGGCCGCCGATGTCGATGTTCTCGACGATCGAGGCGTAGCCGGCGCCGGAGCGGCGGACCTCCTCGAACGGATAGAGGTTTGAGACGACCAGGTCGATCGGCTCGATCCCATGGTCGCGCATGGCCTTGGCATGCTCGGCATCGTCGCGGATGCCGAGCAGCGCGCCATGCACCGACGGATGCAAGGTCTTGACCCGGCCATCCATGATCTCGGGAAAGCCGGTGAGGTCGGAAACGTCGCGCACCACAAGGCCCGCCTCAGCGATCGCCTTGGCCGTGCCGCCGGTCGAAACCAGCTCGACGCCGGCGGCGGCGAGCGCTTTGGCGAAGTCGATAAGGCCGGTCTTGTCGAAGACGGAAAGCAGCGCTCGGCGCACCGGGACGAGGTCGGGCGCGGGGATGTTCTTGGTTGGCACGGCCATGGGCGGGCGGCCTTTCAGAGCTGTTGGAATGGACCTTGGCCGGCCCTAGCATATGAGCCCTGGAAATCAAGTGAGTCCTGGGTCAGGCTCGCAGCCGCGTCTGCCGGCCCGGCTCAGTTGTTTTCGGGATGGCCGGCGATGTTGGTGCGGGTCAGCTGCCAGTGGACTTCGGCAACCTCCGAGGCCTTGAAGGCGAGCACGATCTGACGGCTGCGGCGCGGGCCGCTCAGCCCGGCGAAATGGATCGATTCCTCGACGCCCGGCACCACTTCTGCGCAAGTGAAGACCCAGGTGTCCCCCTGCGACGCGGCCAGCGTCAGCCGGTCGTGATCGTCTTGCAGCAGGCTGATGTCGGGATGCACGTGGAAGCGCACCGTGACGAAGTCGCGGCCATTGTTGCGGATCGCCGCATTGCCAGGGCGCAGGAAACGGTCGCGGCCGGCAAGCACGTTGCCGTTCGCCGTCAGCTTCAGCTCGCGCTCATGCAGCAAGCCGAATTGCGGGACATAGCCGTCATGGCGCGCGACGAAGCCATGCACTCCCTTCTGGTCGAGACGCTTGCAGGGCACGTGCTGCGGGCCGCCGATCAGCGGCGAACCCAGGAGGTCGCTGACACGCAGCGAGTGGGCGAAGCGCGCCGACGACGTGTCGTTGATCGTGGCGGTGGAATGGGCGGCGGTGGCGCGTGCCAGCGGTCGGAATTCCGGGGCGCCGTAAGTGTCGACGCCGGCATTGACGATGAAGTGCTGCCGGCCGGAGGAGAGTTCGAAGGCGAGGCAGCCGGCATGCGCGGCGTTGGAAATGTCGACCGGCGGCGGCAGGCCGGTGTCGGCGATCACCGTCACCCCGCCCATCGAAAGGCGCTCATAGCCTGAATGCGGCGCGTGCAGCAGCGGCGCACCCACCGTGTCGTCATGGCGCATGATGGTGGCGATGCGGCCGTGGATGGTGGCGCCCATGCCGTTGAAGCGGGCAAGGCTGCCGTCCTGATGACGGAAGAAGCGCAGCGCCGGCAACATGCGGTCGATCGCCCCGATCAGGGCCGCGGGCGGGGCCTCGGCCTGGTTGGCATAGGTCTGGCGCAGCGGCAGAAGATCGGCCAGCAACTCCAGCACCGCCATCGGGTTGCGCGAAATATGCCCGCCATCGGGCAGGATCTGACGGTCGAGCTCCTCGGCCAGGTTGCGCGTCGCGGCGCGCAGCGCCGAGGCAGGCGCCGGCAGGGACAGCGCGGCGAAGGCGAGCGCGATGCGGGCGCGCAGCCTGGCCTCGCCATCCGGCATCTCGCGCGCCATCGAGCGCAGGTAGCGGATCTGCACGGCGAGCGATTTGAGGAAGGCGCGGTAGAAGGGGAATTCGGCGCCCTGCAGCACCACCGAGGAATGCTGAAGCCAGGAGATCACCCGCTTGGCCGTCGTTCCCGGCTCCCAGGCGATGCCGGAAATCTGGTTGCCATGCATGGCGATCCAGTCCGTCACCAGCGCCCTGGCGTTGGCGGCGGCAAGCTCGGTGCCGGCGGCGCGCATGTGGCGCAGCCAGCGGAAGCCATGCAGTGATTTCTGCCAGCCGCGATTGGCCACGTCGAGCTGGAAGGGCGAGGTGCCGCCGGTCTCGACCAGATGGCCGGATAACGGATAGCGGCCGTAATATATCTCCAGCGCGATCTGGGGATCGGCGAGCCGCAGATCCGGCGGCGCGATCAGGACTCGTTCGGGCGTGCGGCCGGAATAGCGCCAGCGATAGATCGGACCGGCGCGCAAACGCCGGCGCGTCTTGCGCCAGAACTCCTTCGCGACAAGCGTCCATAGACGCGTCGTGTTGCCGGCAACAAGTGCCAAAAGCCCTCCTGATCCGTCCCCTATCGCAAGCACAAGCTTATGCGATTCAAGAACTTATGCGAAGGCGGATTTCGCCGAAGTGAACCGCTTCACGCGGCGATATCCGGGCCATCCCCAAGAAAGTCAGCAGGTCCGATACGACAACGACTTATCCGGCCCGCTTCATCCGCGCCGCGAAGAAGCCGTCCAGGCCGGAGATTCCGGGCGATTCCAGCGCCAGGTCGGCCGGCGTGGTGCGCAATGTTCCCTCCGGCGTCAGGAATGGATCGATGCCGGCGAACTCGCCGGGCCGGATCGGATCGGCGGTCACACCGGGGTTCCCGGCGAGGAAAGCGCGATAGAGCTGCTCGCCTTCGAGCGGGTCGAGCGAGCAGTTGGAAAAGACGATCCGGCCGCCTGGCCTGACGAAGCCGACGGCATGCGCAAGCAGCCGGCGCTGGAGGTCGGCAAGCTTTTCGACATCGGCCATGGTCTTGGTCCACGGCACGTCGGGGTGGCGGCGCACCGTGCCGGTGGACGAGCAGGGCGCGTCGAGCAGCACGGCGTCGAACAGTTGCATCGGCCGGTAATCAAGGAGGTCGGTCTGGACCAAATCGGCGGTCAGGCCGAGACGGTCGAGATTCTGTTTCAGTCGCGCCAGCCGGTTCTTCGAGGCCTCGACGGCGGTGACGTTGGCGCCGGCGAGGATGAGCTGCGCCGTCTTGCCGCCGGGCGCGGCGCAAAGGTCGGCGACGCGCTGACCCTTGATATCGCCGAACAGGCGCGCCGGCAGGCCTGCCGCGGCGTCCTGGACCCACCAGGCGCCATCGGCGAAACCAGGCAGGTCGACGACGTTGGCGGAGAGCTTCTCGACACGCACCGTGCCGGTGGGCAACACTATGCCGCCCAGCCGTTCTGCCCAGAGCGCGGGATCGGCCTTGACGGTGAAGTCGACCGGCGCCTCGTGGCGATGCGCGGCAAGGATGGCGCGCGCCTTGTCCGCCCCATAGGCGGCGACCAGCCGCTCGGAGAACCATTGCGGCGCCTCGCTGGTGGCGGCGAGCGCCGGGGCCAGTTCCGCCTCCTTGGCGCGCGCCAGCGAACGCAGCACGCCGTTGACGAGACCGGAAAAACGCGCCGTGCGCGGATCGGATTTGGCGTGGGTGACGGCAAGGTCGACGGCGGCGCTGTCGGGAACGTCGAGGAACAGGATCTGCGCCGCGGCGACATTGAGGATATGCGAGAGCGCCGTGGCGTTGGGCGGCAGCGGCTTTTCGAGCCGCCTGGTCAGCAGCCCGGCGATGGTCATGCGATGGCGCAGCGCGGTAACCAGGATCGCGCGCACCAGCGCACGGTCGCGGCCGTCAAGAGCCTTGTATTGCGGGTGGCCATGCTCGTTGTCGGTCAGCCCGTCCAGTGGCGTGCGGGCGTCGATCACGGCGGCAAGCAGGCGCGCCGCCGCCTTGCGCGCGGCAAGTCCGGCGACGTTCTCGTCACCGGCCTTGGTCAACGAATTGCCTTGATGGCCGCGCCTCGGCGGCGTCACGACCAGGGACCCTTCGAGCGGACATTGCGCGGTCCGGTCGGGTTGCGGCCCCAGGGATTGGGTCTCGGCCGAGGAGGCTCAGCCTGGGGGGGCGGGCCAGCCGGCTTACCCCATGGCCCGGCCGATGCCTCCTCGGGCTCGATGGGCGGCGTGGAAGCCCCGCGCCGGGCAGCCGGCGAGGCGCGGCCTATCTCGCTCGCCATCTCCTGGAGCGCCGCGATGCGGTTTTCGGTGCTCGGATGGGTCGAGAACAGATTGTCCATGCGCTCGCCATGCAGGGGGTTGATGATGAAGAGATGCGCCATCGCCGGATTGCGCTCGGCATCCTCATTGGGGATCTGCTCCGCGCCGCGCGCGATCTTGGCGAGAGCGGAAGCCAGCCACAGCGGATTGCCGCAGATCTCGGCGCCGCGCCGGTCGGCCTCGTATTCGCGGGTTCGGCTCACCGCCATCTGCACGATCATGGCGGCGAAGGGCGCGACGATCATCGCTACAAGCACGCCGACAAACCCGAAGGAATTGTTATTGTCCCGGTTGCCGCCGAGGAAGAAGGCGAAGTTTCCGAGCATCGAGATGGCACCGGCAAGCGTCGCCACGATCGTCATGGTCAGCGTGTCGCGATGCTGCACATGGGCAAGCTCGTGCGCCATCACCGCCGCGACCTCTTCATGGGATAGCCGCTCGAGCAGGCCGGTGGACGCTGCCACGGCGGCATTCTCGGGATTGCGGCCCGTGGCGAAGGCGTTGGGCTGCGGGTTGTCGATCAGGTAGGTCCTGGGCATCGGCAGCCCGGCCTGCTTGGCCAGGGCCTGGACGATCGCGTAATATTCCGGCGCATTCTTCTCGTCGACCTCGATGGCGTGGTTCATCGACAGCACCATCTTGTCGGCGTTCCAGTAGCTGAAGAGATTGGTGCCTGCGGCGATCAAAAGCGCGATCACCATGCCGCCCGAGCCGCCGATCAGATAGCCGACGCCCATGAACAGCGCCGTCATCGCGGCAAGGAGCATGGCGGTGCGAAGCGTGTTCATCGTTTCATCCGTGTATGGTCGGGGCGAATGGGAGTCGATCCTCTCGGTTTCATGGCTATATGATGGGAAACGGTCGCTCCCGTTTCAATCGGCAAGGACTTATCGCATGATCGAAGAGCCAGGCAAAACCGAAGCTGCGGCGGAAGGCGAAAAGCCGCGAAAGACGCTGACGCCGGAAGCACAGCGGGCGTTGGCCGAGGCTGAGGCTCGTCGTCGAGAATACCGGGCGGCGGAAGCGCAATTGCCGAAGGAGATCGGTGGTCGCGGCGGCAAGGAGCCCGGGCGCTATGGCGACTGGGAGGTCAAGGGCCTGGCCAGCGACTTCTAGCCGGATGTGCTGATATTCAGGTGAGGCTGGCCTGCAAATGGCGGCTTCCTGCGCTTCCGGTGCTCACGTACTTTAAGTACGCTCCGCTCCGGTTCTCGGAAGCCACCACTTTCGGCTCGGCCTGACCTGAATCTCAACACATCCTCAGGCCGCCGCCTGGGTCGGCGACAAAATAATGAAACCACTTTCGTCGAGCGCAATGCCGATCTCGTCATAGGAGCGGATTGCCGGGTGCCGCGTCTCGACCGGGTGCACGTGGGTGGCGCTGATCACCATCACCGACGCGCCCGAAGCCTCGCCCGCCGCGATGCCCGCCGGCGCGTCCTCGAAGACCAGGCAGTCGCCAACCTCGACGCCGAGACGCTTTGCCGCCAGAAGGAAGCAGTCCGGCGCCGGCTTGCCGTGGGTCACGTCTTCCGCCGTCACCATCATGGCTGGAACCGGGATGCCGGCCGCCTCGATGCGCAGCAGCGCCAGTTCGCGCGGTGCCGAGGTGACGATCGCCCAGCGCTCCGATGGTAGCGACCGCAGGAAGTCGACCGCCCCGGCTATGGGGACAATGCCTTCCAGGTCATCCGCCTCGGCCTTGAGCAGCAAATCCGCCTCCGCCAGCGGATCGACGCCGGGGAGATTCAGCGCTGCGATCGTCTCGCGCGCACGCCGGCCGTGGATCGTGGGCAGGAAGGCCGTCACGTCGAGCCCATGCCGGTTTGCCCAGGCCGCCCACACGCGTTCCGCCGCGGCGATCGAGTTGAGCACGGTGCCGTCCATGTCGAACAGGAAGGCGGCGAACTTTGAGCCTGCGAACATCTGAATCCTGGAGATTCGTTTTCGGGGAGAGCGAAACGCAGTAGCCAGTCTAGACCGGCCGGCACGGGCTGAGAAGCCGAGAGGCCCCGCATTTCGACTCGGCTCCGGAACAAGCTCCGGTTCGCCGCGTTCATCGAGCAGTCTTTCCAAGATCCTTAAGGGGGCATGCGATGCTGATCCGACTCGGCTACGAAATCGCCATTGAATGCGCGGCAGAGACCCCGATCATCTCGCTTCTCGAGATCCATCCCGACCGGCATGCCGACATCAAGCGGCAGACGCGGGTGCTGACCTCGCCATCGGTGCCGACCCGGACCTACCGCGACCGCCACGGCAATATCTGCCGTCGCTTCACGGCGCCCGCCGGAAGCTTCCGCATCCTCTACGACGCCGCCGTCGAGGACAGCGGCGAGACCGACGAGATCAACACGCTCGCGCGGGAAACCCCGGTCGCGGAACTGCCGGACGACGTGCTGGTCTACCTGCTCGGCAGCCGCTATTGCGAGACCGACCACCTCAGCAACACTGCCTGGCAGCTTTTCGGCCACCTGCCGCCTGGCTGGGCGCGTGTCCAGGCAATCGTCGACTACGTCAACAACCGGCTCTCCTTCGGCTATGGCTATGCGCGCGCCACCCGCACAGCCGCCCAGGCGCATGAAGAGCGGGTCGGGGTCTGCCGCGATTTCGCGCATCTGGCGATCGCGCTTTGCCGATGCATGAACATTCCGGCGCGCTACGTGAACGGCTATCTCGGCGATATCGGCGTGCCGGCCGACCCGGCGCCCATGGACTTTTCGGCCTGGATGGAAGTCTTCCTCGACGGCAAGTGGTACACGTTCGATCCGCGCCACAACCGGCCGCGTATCGGCCGGGTCGTCATTGCGCGCGGCCGCGATGCAACCGACGTGCCGCTGCTGCACAGTTTCGGTCCGCACCAACTGACATTGTTCAAGGTCTGGACATACGAGCAGGAGGGCAACCTCTTCAATCCTCCGAACCACGGCGTCGACCGGACGGCCACCGCGCAGATGCTGGCTTAGATTCGGCTGATGTTGGCCTGCTGATCTGAGAACCGCCTTCGACACTTCCTTGACCCGCTTCGGCACAACCCGTTCGTGCCGAAGCGGGAGCAGCCGTGACAGGGGAGAGCATCATGGTAAGCACTTCGTGAAGATTACCTCGCCAGCGCCATTTCGTTTACTTTTTGTTCACCATCGCTTTTTCTAAAAGCAAGCAAGAACAACGGACTAGCCGACTCTAGGCGTCTTCCGGCGGCTTCTGGCCGAAATTCTGCAATGCCTTTGCCGAGCGGCGCGAAGCCGCGGACAGTGGAGGCGGAAGGGATGCGGCAATACAGAGACCTCGTTCGTGGGGTGGACAGCTTTTCCCGGAATCGCGAAGGCAATTTCGCGGTTCTGTTTGGAGCTGCCGTATCTGTCCTCGCGCTGGGGGTGGGATTCGCGGTCAATATCTCGCAGCTCTACAATGCGAGGTCGGGCTTGCAGGGCGTCGTCGACGCCGCCGTGACCTCGACGGCCCGCGATCTGACCCTCGGCGTCATCACGGAAACCGATGCGAGCAAAATGGTGCAGGCGTTCCTCGACGCCAACAGCACCGCCGGCATCCTGCAGGCCGACAAAATCGTGCTGGACAAGCTTACCGTCGACAAGACAGCCAACACCGTGAAGGCGGATGCGCATGCCGATGTCGGCCTCTTCTTTCCGTTGTTCGGCACCGACAACATGCGGCGCGTGACCGCTTCGACCACGGCGCTCTACTCGGACAAGACGGTGGAGGTGGCGATGATGCTCGACGTCACCGGTTCCATGGCGGGCCAGAAGATCAAGGACCTGCGAACGGCGGCAAGCAACGCGGTCGGTTCGTTCCTTAGCGGCCAAAACGCCGCCAATCCGCGCGTGCGGGTGGCGATCGTGCCCTATGCCAACTCGGTCAATGTCGGCTCGCTTGCTGCTAGCACGGTCTTCGTCGAGACCAAGGCCAGCGAGCGCAAGCAGGCGCCGGGCAATGGCGATCCAAGATATGTCTCGGCATCGTCGCGTCCCGATAACTGCGCGACCGAGCGCAAGGGCGCCTATCAGTACTCGGATGCCGGCCCGGATGTCAGCATGGTCAACCGCGACCTCTATTTGTCGGCCTTCGCCAAGCAGACCAGCACGCGAGCCTGTCCCGCCGCCACGATACAGCCGCTGACCACGGATGCCTCGGCCCTCGACAACGTCATCAAGGACCTCAATGCTTCTGGCGGCACCGCCGGCCATATCGGCGTGCAATGGGCCTGGTACATGCTTTCGGAGAAGTGGGGCAGCGTGCTGAACGCATCGCAGCGGCCTGCCAAGATGGATCCGAAGAAAGTGGCGAAGTACGTGATCCTGATGACCGACGGCGAATTCAACCTGTCCTATTTCGACGCCGATAGCGTGAATCAGGTCTATGACGACGCCGGCAAGGTGCAGACGCGAACCGCGGCGACGACGCTCTGCGCGGCCATGCGGGACCAGGGCATCGAGATATTCACCATAGGCTTTGCCCTCACCGAAAAGAACGCCAAGTCGACGCTGCAGTCCTGCGCCAGCCCCGACACGGGCAGCGGCAAGCATTTCTACCAGGCCGCCAACGGGACCGAACTTGACCAAGCTTTCCAGGATATTGTGCGCAACATCGACAAGCTGACGGTAACCAGGTAGCAGCCGTCACGCCGACCGAAAGCCATCCTCAAAAGGAAAAGGCCGCCGCTTCTTGCGAAGCCGGCGGCCTTCCGTGTTTCCGTCCATGACGCGGCTCCTGGCGGCGACCCCTTCGGGTCACCCGCCGCGCGTCTCGCGCCTTAACGGGAAGATTGCTTCCCGGAAGTGCAATCCGCAGAGCTCACGTTATAGGAAACGAAATCACTCGACATCGGATCACCTCCTTTCAGTTCGTTGAACACAACCAAATGATGGGGTGCGTCGCGGCAAAAGACAAGGGGTCGACATTCGGGCCGACATTCCGGCGATCCTCCCAAGCTCCGCGGCACCATTTCTCGAGACGGCGAGGCCCGCGCTCCGGTCTTTGGGAATTTGAAGACAAGCAATATTGGCTGCGCAGGCGGGATAATGTGGGACTGGCCGAAACAACGTCTGCTGGCACTTGACGGGCTTCGTTTCCACGCCGCGCTCGGCGTCATCGTCTCGCCGTCACACTCATCCCTGTCTTCAGCGGCCCTGTCTTCAGCGGCTCGGCACAAAACGCATCGGCGCGCCGACCTCGATCCGCGCCGGCCGGTCGATGGTACAATAGACACCCAAATTATGGTCGTTGTGGCGCACCAGGTTGCGCAGGATGCCGGGATCGGTGTCGAAGCCGTCCTGGGCGATGATGGTGAAGCCGCAGCGGCGGCAGGGCTCCGAGACGGTCAGCAGCAGATCGCCGACCGCGAGTTTCCGACCGATCCATTCCGTTTCGGGGAAGGCGCCTTCGGCTGGATCCATGTCGACGACGATGTTGGGACGGAAGCGGCGCGGATCGGGCGTACCTTCGGGATGCAGCGCCTTCAGCCGGGACAGCGAGGCGGTGGTGAGCAGATGGATCGGCGCCTTGGCATAGCGGGCCTCGGTCCGCGGACCGGCATAGCCAGGCGCCGCGTTCTCCGCGCCGAAAGGCCGGATCGCGGCCGCGAAGCCGAGAAAGCCGGATATGGCGCGGTCGCTTTCCGGATCGGGCGCGGGCAGCCATCCGCCGCCAGGCACCGCCACTTCGAGCCGCCGGTCTCCGCTTAGCCGGGTGCGGATCAGCGGCACCTTGTGCCATCTGGCTTCGCGGTCCGGGCGGGCGATCTCGCCGTCGGAAGCATCGACCAGCCCGAAGAGCCGGTCACCGTCGACGGTTCTCAGTCCGACGGAGATGGCATCGAGCCGTTCGCCGCCGAGCGAACTCGCCGGATAGCGCCAGAGCTGGCTGACGGCGCCGAGGATCGCCTCGCCGCCCATCAGCCCTTCTTGTTCTGCCGGTTGGCGACGAGGTCGTCGACCACGGCCGGATCGGCTAATGTCGATGTGTCGCCGAGCGAACCGAAATCGTCCTCGGCGATCTTGCGCAGGATGCGGCGCATGATCTTGCCGGAACGGGTCTTGGGCAGGCCGGGCGCGAACTGGATCTTGTCCGGGGCGGCGATGGCGCCGATCTCCTTGCGGACATGGGCGACGAGCTCCTTACGCAGGTCCTCGTTGCCTGTCTCGCCGGCCATCAGCGTGACGTAGCAGTAGATTCCCTGTCCCTTGATGTCGTGCGGATAGCCGACGACTGCGGCTTCCGAAACCTTGTCGTGGCTGACCAGCGCCGACTCGACCTCGGCCGTGCCCATGCGGTGGCCCGAGACGTTGATGACGTCGTCGACACGGCCGGTGATCCAGTAATAGCCGTCGGCGTCGCGACGGCAGCCGTCACCGGTGAAGTACTTGCCCTTGTAGGTCGAGAAATAGGTCTGCACGAACCGGTCGTGGTCGCCATAGACGGTGCGCATCTGACCCGGCCAGGAATCGGTTATGCAGAGATTGCCGTCGGTTGCGCCCTCCAGCACCTTGCCCTCGCCGTCGACCAGTTGCGGCTTGACGCCGAAGAAGGGCCGCGTCGCGGAGCCGGCTTTCAGGTCCGTGGCGCCCGGCAGCGGCGTGATCAGGATGCCGCCGGTCTCGGTCTGCCACCAAGTGTCGACGATCGGCACCTTGCCGTTGCCGACGACGTTGAAATACCACTCCCAGGCTTCCGGGTTGATCGGCTCGCCGACCGAACCCAGCACGCGCAGCGATTTGCGCGAGGTCTTCGTCACATGGCTGTCGCCGGCGCCCATCAGCGCGCGCAGCGCCGTCGGCGCGGTGTAGAAGATGTTGACCTTGTGCTTGTCGATGACTTCCCAGAAGCGCGACTGCGAGGGGTAGTTCGGCACGCCCTCGAACATCAGGGTGGTGGCGCCGTTCGCCAGGGGCCCGTAGACGATATAGCTGTGGCCGGTCACCCAGCCGACATCGGCGGTGCACCAGTAGACGTCGCCATCGTGGTAGTCGAAGACATATTGGTGCGTCATCGAGGCATAGACGAGATAGCCGGCAGTGGTGTGCAGGACACCCTTCGGCTTGCCGGTCGAGCCGGAGGTGTAGAGGATGAAAAGCGGATCCTCGGCCTTCATCTTCTCCGGCTTGCATTCCGCCTTCACCGAAGCGATCTCGTCATGGTACCAAACGTCGCGACCGGGTGCCCAGCCGATCTTGCCGCCGGTGCGGCGCACGACCACGACCTTCTCGACCCTCACGAAGTTCCGGGCGGCGATGTCGATCGCCTTGTCTGTGTTCTCCTTCAGCGGGATGGTCTTGCCTCCGCGCAGGCCTTCATCGGCTGTGATGACGAAGGTGGATTCGCAATCGACGATGCGGCCGGCCAGCGCATCCGGCGAGAAGCCGCCGAAGACGATCGAGTGGATGGCGCCGATGCGCGTGCAGGCGAGCATCGCGTAGGCCGCCTCCGGGATCATCGGCATGTAGATGGTGACGCGGTCGCCTTTTTTGACGCCGTGCTTCTTCATCACATTGGCGAACCGACAGACGTGTTCGTAAAGCTCGTTGTAGGTGATCTTCCTGTCGTCATAGGGATTGTCGCCTTCCCAGATGATGGCGGTCTGGTTGCCGCGCTTCTTCAGGTGCCGGTCGACGCAGTTGTAGGAGACGTTGGTCAGCCCGTCCTCGAACCACTTGATCGAGACCTTGCCCTCGAACGAGGTGTTCTTGACCTTGGTGAAGGGCTTGAACCAGTCGATGCGCTTGCCGTGCTTGCCCCAGAACTTGTCCGGATTCTTCACGCTGTCGGCATACCATTTGAGATAGGTGTCGTTGTCGATCAGCGCGTTCTTCTTCCACGCCGGCTGGACGCGGTGGACATGCACATCGGACATTTTCTTGCTTTCCTCCCAAACCACTTCGCCGGCTTGGACAACCGGCGGCATCGCGGCGAAGCGGCCACGAATTCGCGGGCATTATTAACAGTTCCATGGCGACGGCAACATTAGACGTTGGATTCGCGTGGCGGGATGACGCAGGGTCGCGCGTCAAGGCTGGTAGCACTCTCGCTTTGCGGCTGCTAACTATCTGTTTTAACGAGAAAAATTTTGAGGGACGGTGCAAAAATCCATAGACAGTTAAGCAACCGTGCGCACAATCCGGCGTTGGGAGGAAGGAGAATCAACCAGGGAAACGCAATGCGCGACAATTCCGAAATGGACCTGATGCTCAGGGGTTATGGACTGACCACGGCCAAGATCCTTTATCACTATCCGGATCACCCGCACCTGCTGCAAAGCTTTGTCTGGCAGGACTACGACATCGCGCCGAAGTTTCCGGTGCTGATCCGCTTCATCGAGTTCTGGAAGACGAAGCTCGACGGACCGCTGCATTCGGTGGTCTATACCCATCAGAGGCTCGTTGCGCCGAACGAGTGGCGGAAAGTGGATGGTGAGTTTCTGGTGCACTAGGTTTTCGGCGGACGGCTAGTGTGTCTGGCGAGTGAGGGATTCGTCATCGTCGAGGCGGTGGTGCCGGCGGCCTACTGAGGTGCACGGCGTGGCAGTCGCGCGTTCAGGTCAACGGCCTGGGAGTCGATATGCGGATCGGGTGGACGATCTTGATCTGGCTTACCCTTGTCGGCAATGCCGCCGCGGAAGAGGCGAAGTGCCCGAAGGGTAAAGCGCCGATCCAACGAAGCTCACAAGCTGCACGATGCCTGCGCCTGGGGGTCGAGCGGCGATGCCAATATGACGGAGATCGTCATGAGCAAGTGCGAGGCCGGTTTCCTCGACCATATGACGGCCGCGCAGAAGCGCCGATATGAGGCTCGCGGCCGAGCGTGCGGCGAGCGTTATCCGATCACGCCGCTTGGCGGGTCAATTCAAATATACCTGTCCTCCATGTGTCACGAAGACCTCGCGGTGACCTATTTCAAAGCGGCCAAAGGAGGGCGCATCGCGGCAACGCCGCGATGGAACATTCCCGACATAGCTGAATAGACAGAGGGTTTCCGGGATACCAGGCGCTTCGGCGAGAGGCTGAGCGACGGCGATGCCGCCGCTCGGCGGGTGGTCGGCTTCAGACGGCCGGCGGGTTCAGCCTGGCAAAGCCCTCTTGCCGCCGGTAGGGGAAGTACGGGTAGGGCGCCGTCACCGCGCTCGCATCATCGAGTGCCTTGATCTGTTCAGGCGTTAGCGCCCAGCCGACGGCGCCGAGGTTCTGCCGCAACTGATCCTCATTGCGCGCGCCGATGATGACCGACGACACGGTCGGCCGCCGCAGGAGCCAGTTGATGGCGATCTGCGGAACGGTCTTGCCGGTCTCGGCGGCGACCGCTTCCAGCGCGTCGACCACCCTGAAAAGGAGCTCGTCCTCGACGGGCGGCCCGAAATCGGCGGTGCCATGCAGCCGGCTCTTTTCAGGCAGGGGCTGTCCGCGTCGGATCCTTCCGGTCAGCCGGCCCCAGCCGAGCGGACTCCACACCAGCGCACCGACGCCCTGGTCGAGGCCGAGCGGCATAAGCTCCCATTCATAGTCGCGGCCGACCAGCGAATAGTAGACCTGATGGGCGACGTAGCGCGGATAGCCGTGCCTCTCGGCCATGCCGAGCGACTTCATCACCTGCCAGCCGGAAAAGTTGGAGACGCCGACATAGCGCAGCTTGCCCGAGCGCACGAGATTGTCCATGGTCGACAGCACCTCCTCGACCGGCGTCGAGGCATCGAAGGCGTGAAGCTGAAGCAGGTCGATATAGTCGGTGCCGAGGCGCTTCAGCGCCGCGTCCACGGAGCGGATCAGGCGCGATCGCGACGAGCCCCAGTCGGCCGAGCCATCGCCCATCGGCAGGGATGTCTTGGTCGAGATCAGCAACGCGTCGCGGCGGCCCTTCATAGCCTCGCCCAGCACCTCCTCCGAGGCGCCGTTCGAGTAGACATCGGCCGTGTCGAACAGGTTGACGCCCGCCTCCAGGCAGATGTCGACCAGCCGTCGTGCCTCCTTGGCGTCGCTGTTGCCCCAGTGGCCGAAGAGCGGACCGGAGCCGCCGAAGGTTCCGGCGCCGAAGGAAAGGGCGGGTACTTTCAGGCCGGAGGCGCCGAGAGGTCGATAGTCCATCTTTTTTCTCCTTGAGGTGTCGAAGGCGGAATTCAGTTGGTCAGCATTGGGCCGCGACCGGCTTGCCTATGGCGCGGCCGCGTTCGAGCCGCAGCGCCATGAGCACGACTCCGAGCGCGGCGAGCGGCACCAGGCCGGCGACGAGGGGGACGGCGCCAAGGCCGGGGCCGTGGTCGATGACGAAGCCGCCGAGCCAGGCACCGATGGCGTTGCCGAGATTGAAAGCGGCGATGTTGAAGGAGGAGGCCAAGCCCTGGCCGGCGCCCTCGGCCTTCTCCAGCACCCACATCTGCAGCGGCGCGACGGTGGCGAAGGCGGCAGCACCCAGCAGGCCGACGGCGACGATCGCCGTGATCGGCTGATGGATCGCCGCGGTCATGACGAACAGCACCGCCGACAGCGAGGCCAGCGTGCCGACGACCGTAGGCACCAGGTGGCGGTCGGCGAGGCGTCCTCCAAGCAGGTTGCCCGCGACCAGCCCGCCGCCGAAAACGAGCAGGATCGGCGAGACGGCAGCCTCGGAAAAGCCTGTGACGCGGGTAAGGATCGGCGCCAGATAGGTGAAGGCGGCAAAGACGCCGACCCAGCTCAGCACCGTGGTCAACAGGCCGAGCAGCACCGGCCGGCGGCCGAGCACGGCGAGCGTGCCTTCGGAACTTCCGTCCTCCTTCGTTGCCGCCGGCTCGTCGCGCGGCACCAGCAGCGCGATCACGGCAAAGGCGATGACGCCGACCAGCGTGACGGCGAGGAAGGTCGAGCGCCAGCCATAGGCCTGGCCGAGCCAGGTGCCGAACGGCACGCCGAGGATGTTGGCGACGGTGAGGCCGGTGAACATCAGCGCGATAGCCGAGGCCTTCCTGTTGGGCGCGACAAGGCTGGTGGCGACGACGGAGCCGACGCCGAAGAAGGAGGCATGGGCGAAGGCGGTGAGCACGCGCGCCGCCATCAGCGTCCAGTAGTCGGGCGCAAGCGCGCAGGCGAGGTTGCCGACGGTGAACACCACCATCAGGGCAAGCAGCAAGGTCTTGCGCGGCAGGCGGCCGGTCAGTACGCCGAGCAGCGGCGCGCCGACGACGACGCCAAGGGCATAGCCGGAAATGAGCAGGCCCGCCGCCGAGATCGAGACGCCGAAATCGGCGCTGACGTCGAGCAGCAGGCCCATGATGACGAATTCGGTGACGCCGATGCCGAAGGCGCCGGCGGTGAGGGCGTAGAGAGCAAGGGGCATGGCGGTGGTCCGGTCGATCTGGGTGGACGCAGTCCCTGCGTCCCTTTTGTTGGAGCACGATCTTTTCGGGATCATGCATCGACCGGAAGATCGTGATCCGCCAAGCTGTGAGCCAGCCTTGCATCAGGCATATTTTCTGTGAAATAGATTCATGAATGGCGAGGCCCGAAATCAACCGCTCCGGCGAGATCGAAGTGTTCGTCCGTGTCGTCGAAGCAGGCAGTTTTTCGGCCGCGGCGCGGGCGTTGCGCATGACGCCGTCAGCGGTGAGCAAGCTGATCGCGCGGCTGGAGGCGCGGCTCGGCGCGCGGCTCATCAGCCGTTCGACACGCCGGCTGCAGCTGACGCCGGAAGGCGTGGCCTTCCACGACAGCGGCCTGCGCATCCTCGCCGATCTCGACGCGGCCGAGCGGGAAGCAGCGGCGGGCGCGGCGCCGCGCGGGCGCTTGAGGGTCAACAGCTATGTGCCGTTCGGCCAGCACCGGCTGATGCCGCTGTTGCCGCGCTTCCTCGCACGCTATCCGGAAATCTCCGTCGAGGCGGTGCTGACCGACAGCGTCATCGACCTTATGGAGGAGCGCGCCGACGTCGCCATCCGCGCCGGCCCGCTCAGCGAGTCACGGTTGGTGGCGCGCAAGCTCGGCCAGAGCCCGATGGTGGTCGTTGCCGCGCCCGCCTATCTCGAAGCGCGCGGCACGCCGCGGACGCCGGCCGACTTGGCCAGTCACAATCTGCTCGCTTTCGCCTTCGTGCGGCATGTCGACGGCCTGCCATTCCTCGATGCGAAAGGCGCATCGATCATGATCCCCATTGCCGGAAACCTGACAGTGAGCGACGGCGAGGCAATGCGGCTGACGGCGCTTGCCGGCGCCGGCATCGCGAGGCTGGCGCGCTGGCATGTCGAGCCCGACATCGCCGCGGGAAGGCTCGCGCCGCTGCTGGAAGCGTTCAATGCCGGCGACGAGGAGCCGACGCACGCAGTCTATGTCGGCCAGGGCAAGCATCTCCCGGCCCGTGTCCGGGCCTTCCTCGATTTCCTGGCCGAGAACGTTCGCCTCTGAATGAGGAACGAGCCGCGCGCCAGTGGCACGCGGCTATGTCTGCTCAGAACGAGGGAATTACGGCTTCGGCACGAACGGCGCCGGACGCCGGCCGGCAGTCTGCCGCTCCAGCATCCAGCCGGGATATTCGGCAGGCAGCGCGCTCACCTCATCGAGCCTGGCGAGGTCGTCGGCGTCGAGCTTCAGCCCGGTCGCGGCGAGGTTCTGCTCGAGTTGGTCCATGCGGCTGGCGCCGATGATGACGCTCATGACGAAAGGCTTGGCCAGCACATAGCCGAGCGCCACCGTGGCGACGCCGACGTCGTGCTTGCTGGCGACCTCGCGCATGACGGCGACCGCTGCCCATGCGCGGTCCTCGTTGACCGGCGGGAAATTGAAGGAGGCGCGGCGCCCCTCGCCGTTGCCCGGCGCGCCGGGACCGTATTTGCCGGAGAGCAGCCCGCCGGCCATAGGCGACCAGACCATGAGGCCGAGCTTTTCCTCGTTGATCAGCGGCACGATCTCGCGTTCGAGATCGCGTCCGGCAATCGAGTAGTAGGACTGGATCGTCTCGAAGCGGGCGAAGCCCTTGCGCTCCGCGATGCCCAGCGCCTTGGCGATGCGCCAGGCCTGCCAGTTGGATACGCCGACATAGCGGACCTTGCCGCTGGCGACGAGATCGTCGAGCGCGCGCAGCGTCTCGTCGATCGGCGTCACCGTATCCGTGCCATGCAACTGGTAGAGGTCGATATGGTCGGTCTGCAGCCGCTCCAGGCTGCCGTCGACCGAATCCATGATGTGACCGCGCGAGGAGCCGCGCTCGTTCGGCCCGTTGCCCATGGCGCCATGCACCTTCGTGGCGATGATGACGTCCGAACGCCTGATGCCGAGATCCTTCAGAGACTGGCCGAGCAATTGTTCCGACTGGCCGTAGGAATAGACGTCCGCCGTGTCGAAAAAATTGACGCCGGCGGCGATGGAGCGGGCGACGATCTCGTTCACGCCTTTCTGGTCGAGGCTGGCGATGAGGCCCCATTGAGCATTCTGGCCGGCGGCGCCGAAGGTCATGGTGCCGAGGCAAAGTTCGGAAACGAACAGGCCGGTGTTGCCAAGCTGGTTATAGCGCATGGTGGAGTTTCCCCGAAAGCAGGATTGAATCACACTGGGGAAATATGAACGGGCCGTTTCGTTTCAAGCTAGGGGGCAGGCTTTATCGCTTGATTGGCGTGCCGGTAACGAGATCGTTACGATACGTCGAGTCGCTCAGCGGCTGCCGAAGATCGCCGAGCCCACCCGAACGCTGGTCGCGCCGAAGGCTATCGCGGTCTCGTAATCGCCCGACATGCCCATCGAAAGCTTCGCGACACCCGCTTGACGGGCCAGCTTTTCGAGCAGCGCGAAATGCGGGCCGGGATTTTCCTCCGCCGGAGGGATGCACATCAGGCCTTCGATGGTCAGACCATGCGCCTGGCGGCAGCGCGCGACGAAGGCGACGGCCTCACGCGGCTCGATGCCGGCCTTTTGCGGCTCGGAGCCGGTGTTGACCTGGACGTAGAGTTTTGGCGACCGGCCCTGCCTTGCCATTTCTCTGGCGAGTTCGGCGGCGATCTTCTCGCGGTCGACCGTCTCGATGACATCGAAAAGCGCGACCGCTTCCTTGGCCTTGTTGGACTGCAGTGGGCCGATAAGATGCAGCTCCAAGCCGGGATATGCTTCTCTCAGCACCGGCCACTTGCCCTGTGCTTCCTGCACTCGGTTCTCGCCGAACACGCGCTGGCCGGCCTCGATGACGGGGCGGATGTCCTCGACCGCGAAGGTCTTCGACACTGCGACCAGCGTGACGGCGCCGGGCTCGCGCCTTGCCTCGCGCTCGGCGCTCGCGATCCTCGCCTTTACCGCGTGAAGCTGTTCTACGGCGCTGGTCATGCCACTGTCCTGTCTATAGTTTTCATGGCTACGCCGGCTCGCCATAGTTGACGGGTCCGGCAATCCATGGTGAACACCGCGACGACATTTCCCGGCCGCCGGCCATGTCCGGCGCCTTGCGCCTGCTTTTAAGTGAAAAACATCCGATGGCAACCGAACGTTACAATCCACGCACGTCAGAGCCCAAATGGCAGAAGGCCTGGGCCGAAAAGAAGCTGTTCGAGGCCAGGAACGACGATCCGAAGCCGAAATACTACGTGCTCGAGATGTTCCCCTATCCGTCGGGCAAGATCCATATCGGCCACACCCGCAACTACACGATGGGCGACGTGGTGGCGCGCTACAAGCGCGCCAAGGGATTCAACGTGCTGCATCCGATGGGCTGGGACGCTTTCGGCATGCCGGCCGAGAATGCCGCCATGCAGAACAAGGTGCATCCCAAGGACTGGACCTACGAAAACATCGCCGTCATGCGCGAGCAGCTCAAGATGATGGGCCTCTCGCTCGACTGGGCCCGCGAATTCGCCACCTGCGACGTCGACTACTACCACCGCCAGCAGATGCTGTTCCTCGACTTCGTCGAGAAGGGGCTGGTGACGCGCAAATCCTCCAAGGTCAACTGGGACCCAGAGGACATGACGGTGCTCGCCAACGAGCAGGTGATCGATGGACGCGGCTGGCGTTCGGGCGCGTTGGTCGAGCAGCGCGAGCTGACGCAGTGGTTCTTCAAGATCACCGACTTCGCGCAGGACCTTTTGGACTCGCTCGACCTGCTCGACGAATGGCCGGAGAAGGTCAAGCTGATGCAGCACAACTGGATCGGCCGCTCCGAAGGGCTGCTGATCCGCTGGCCGCTGGCCGCATCCGTCGGCGATATGCATGAGCTGGAAGTCTACACGACCCGGCCCGACACCATCTTTGGCGCTTCCTTCATGGCAGTCGCCGCCGACCACCCGCTGGCGAGGAAAGCCGCCGAGGGCAATGTCCAACTGGCGAAGTTCATCGAGGAGGTGCGTCACATGGGCACCTCTGTGGCGGCGCTCGAGACGGCCGAGAAGAAAGGTTTCGACACGGGCATCCGCGTCGTCCATCCGTTCGATGAGAACTGGACGCTGCCGGTCTATGTCGCCAATTTCGTGCTGATGGAATACGGCACCGGCGCCATCTTCGGCTGCCCGTCGGGCGACCAGCGCGACCTCGACTTCGCCAACAAATACGGCCTGCCGGTGATCCCGGTGGTAATGCCGGAAGACGGTGACGCCAAGACCTTCCAGATCATCGAGGAGGCCTATGTCGACGACGGCGTGATGATCAATTCGCGCTTCCTCGACGGCATGAAGCCCGAGAAAGCTTTCGATGAAGTGGCAAAGCTCCTCGAGCAGAAGAGCATCGGCGGTCGGCCGATGGCGGAGCGCAAGGTGAATTTCCGCCTGCGCGACTGGGGCATTTCGCGCCAGCGCTACTGGGGTTGCCCGATCCCGATGATCCATTGCGAGTCCTGTGGCGTGGTGCCGGTGCCGAAGGCCGACCTGCCGGTGAAGCTGCCCGACGACATAGAGTTCGATCGTCCCGGCAACCCGCTCGACCGGCATCCGACCTGGCGCCATGTGAAGTGCCCGCAATGCGGCCGCGGCGCGCGGCGCGAGACCGACACGATGGATACTTTCGTCGATTCGTCCTGGTATTTCGCGCGCTTCACCGCGCCGTGGGCGAACGAGCCGACCGAGCCGAAAGCCGCCGACGAGTGGCTGGCCGTCGACCAGTATATCGGCGGTATCGAGCACGCGATCCTGCATCTGCTCTATTCGCGCTTCTTCACCCGCGCCATGCGCGAGACCGGCCACCTCAATCTGGCAGAGCCGTTCAAGGGCCTGTTCACGCAAGGCATGGTGGTGCACGAGACCTACCGTGTCGGCGGTTCTTCGACCAACGGCCGCTGGCTGTCGCCGCCTGAGGTCAGGCTCGAGGACGTCGGCGGCAAGCGCCGCGCCATCGAGATCGCCACCGGCGAGGAGGCCACGATCGGCGCGCTGGAGAAGATGTCGAAGTCGAAGAAGAACACGGTGAGCCCGGAAGAGATCACCGACGGCTACGGCGCCGACACCGCGCGCTGGTTCATGCTGTCGGACTCGCCGCCGGAGCGCGACGTCGAATGGACCGACGACGGCGCCGCCGGCGCGCACCGCTTCGTACAGCGCGTCTGGCGCCTGGTGCAGATCGCGGCCGATGAGCTTTCCGGCGTGAAACCGGCGGCGGCAAAGGACGGCGAGGCAGGCGCCGTTTCCAAGGCCGCGCACAAGATACTCAAAGCCGTCGGCGAGGATATCGAAAAGCTCGGTTTCAACCGCGCGATCGCCCGCATCTATGAGCTCGCCAACGTTCTGGCGACGCCGCTCAACGAGGTTGCCGAGGGCAAGGCCGATGCGTCGCTGAAGGGCGCCTGCCGCGAGGCTGTGGAAATCCTGGTGCACGTCATCGCACCCGTCATGCCGCACTTGGCCGAGGAATGCTGGGAGGCGCTGGGCGGAACCGAGATGGTCGCCGAGCGGCCCTGGCCGGTCTACGATCCGGCGCTGGTCGTCGACAACGAGATCGTGCTGCCAGTGCAGGTCAACGGCAAGAAGCGCGGGGATTTGACAATTGCCCGCGACGCGGATCAAGGTGCCGTCGAAAAAGCGGTGCTGGCCCTCGACTTCGTGCAGAAAGCGCTGGAGGGTAAGGCTCCGCGCAAGGTGATCATCGTCCCGCAGAGGATCGTCAATGTCGTTGCCTGATCCGATGAAACCAGAAGCGGCCCGTCTCAACGGCCGCTTGGCGCTTTGCGGCATGGTCGCCGCCCTGGCGATGGTCTCGGCCTGCACCGTGCGGCCGCTCTATTCCAACCAGCCGCTGTCACCCGGATCCCAGCTCAGCGCGTCGGCCGAGCTCGCCTCGATCTCGATCAAGCCGGTCAAGACGCGCTACGCGCAGCAGGTGCGCAACAATCTGATCTTCGCTTTCGGGCAAGGCTCGGGCGAGCCGGCCTCGCCGGCCTACACGCTCGATCTCGGCGTCACCGAGCTGGTCGAATCGGCGGCCATCGTGCAGGTGCAGACGCAGGAAGACGAGCCGACGGCGGGCACGATCACGCTGACGGCCAATTACGTGCTGCGCGATTCCGCGACCAACACCGTGATCGCCGTCGGCAAGCGTTCGATTCCCTCATCCTTCGACAAGCCGCGCCAGGAATTCGCGGCTTATCGGGCGCAGATCGACGCCGAGAACCGCGCCGCGCGCGAGCTGGCCGACCTTTTGCGGCTGTCGATCGCGCAGGATCTTAGCAGGCACGGCAAAAAAGCCTGAGGCGTGTCGATAATCAGGTGAGGCCGGCCTGCAAATTCCGGTTTCCTGCTCTTCCGGTGCTCACATACTTTAAGTACGCTCCGCTCCGGTTCTCGCAAACCGTCATTTTGGTCGCTTCGCGCCCGTCTTTAACTCCGGCTCGCCCTGAACTGGATCTCAACACGCCTCCGCGCATCTTTGTGCCCGCAAAAAAAGGCCGGTTGCCCGGCCTTTTTTGTTTCTGATGGGAGAGTCGGCGTCAGCCGATCTTCTGGCCGGTCTTGGCCCAGTCGGCCAGGAACTGCGCCAGGCCCTTGTCGGTCAGCGGGTGACTGACCAGCGCCTTCAGCGTCGCCGGCGGCGCGGTGACGACGTCGGCGCCGATCAGCGCCGCCTGCTTGACGTGGTTCACCGTGCGCACCGAGGCCGTGAGAATCTCGGTCTTGAAATCGTAATTATCGTAGATGGTGCGGATCTCCGAGATGAGCTCCATGCCGTCGGCGCCGGTGTCGTCGATGCGGCCGACGAAGGGCGAGATGAACGAGGCGCCGGCCTTGGCGGCAAGCAGCGCCTGATTGGCCGAGAAGCAGAGCGTTACGTTGACCATGCGGTTCATCTCGGTGCGGATCGTCTTGCAGGCCTTCAGGCCGTCAAGCGTCAGCGGCACCTTGATGGCGACATTCGGCGCGATCTTGGCCAGGATCTTCGCCTCGGCCATCATGTCCTTGTATTCGGTCGCCACGACCTCGGCCGAGACCGGGCCTTCGACGATATCGCAGATCTGCTTGGTGACTTCGGAGATCTTGCCCCCCGATTTCAGGATCAGCGAGGGGTTGGTGGTAACACCATCGACCAGCCCCAGGTCGTGCAGCTCCTTAATTTCCTTGATGTCAGCGGTGTCGACAAAAAACTTCATGGCCGTCTCCTTGGGGATCGCCCGGCGCCTGGCCGGGCATATGCGGGGGTCCTCTTTGATCTAGACCAAAGTCAGGGCAAGGTCACGCCTGATGATGGAAGATTCGCCCTTTGTCGCAGCCGCGCCGGTGCTGGTGCCGATGCCGGCCGAACGGCCCTACACCTATGCCGTGCCACGTGGCATGCGCGTGGTGCCGGGCTCGATCGTGCGGGTGCCGCTCGGGCCGCGCCAGGTCGCGGGCATCGTCTGGGACGGCGCGGTCGAAACGGTCGACGCGAGGAAACTGCGGCCGATCGAAGAAGTCTTCGACTGCCCGCCGATCGACAGGGCAATGCGGCGCTTCGTCGACTGGATCGCGCAATACACGCTCTCTGCCCCAGGCATGGTGGCGCGCATGCTGCTCAGGGCCCCGGAGGCTTTCGACCCCGAACCCTGGATCGAGGGATTGCAGCGCACGCTGGCCGAGCCGGACCGGTTGACCGATGCGCGGCGACGCGTGCTGGAGACGGCCGAAGGGGGGCTGGCATGGACGCGCTCGGGATTGGCGCATGCAGCCGGCGTTTCCTCGACCGTGATCGACGGCCTGAGGGCGCAGGGTGTGTTCGAGACGGTGATGATCCCGCCGCGTCCGGCCGTGGCGGCGCCCGATCCCGGCCATGCCGCGCCGGAGCTGATGCCGGATCAGGACGTTGCGGCGGAGAAGCTGCGCGCGGCTATCGCGGCCGATGCCTTCAACGTCACCTTGCTAGACGGCGTCACCGGGTCGGGCAAGACCGAGGTCTATTTCGAGGCGGTGGCCGCCGCGCTCGACAAGGGCAGGCAGGTGCTGATTCTGTTGCCGGAAATCGCGCTCACCCATGCTTTCCTCGAACGCTTCCAGGTCCGGTTCGGCGCCAAGCCGGCGGAGTGGCATTCCGACCTGCCGCCCCGGATGCGCGAGCGTGTCTGGCGGCAGGTGGCCGAGGGTGGTGTGCGCGTCGTCGCCGGGGCGCGCTCGGCGCTGTTCCTGCCGTTCAAGGAACTCGGCCTGATCGTCGTCGACGAGGAGCACGATCCCGCCTACAAGCAGGAAGACCGCGTCTTCTACAATGCGCGCGACATGGCGGTGGTGCGCGGCCATATCGGCGATTTCCCGGTGGTGCTCGCCTCGGCCACGCCGTCCGTGGAAAGCCGGGTCAACGCCATGCAGGGCCGCTACGACCGGGCCGTGTTGTCGTCACGCTTCGCCGAGGCGGCGCTCCCCGACCTGAAGTCGATCGACATGCGCCGCTCGCCGCCGGCGCGCGGCGGCTTCCTGTCGCCGGTCCTTTTGGAGCAGATGCAGCGCACGCTGGAGAGGAAAGAGCAGTCACTGCTTTTCCTCAACCGGCGCGGCTATGCGCCGCTGACGCTCTGTCGCGTCTGCGGCCACCGCTTCGGCTGTCCGGTCTGTTCGGCCTGGCTGGTCGAGCACCGCTTTCGCGGCCAGCTCGTCTGCCATCATTGCGGCCACAATGAGCGGCGGCCGGAAGCCTGTCCGGAATGCGGCACGCTCGACCATCTCGTGGCCTGCGGTCCAGGCGTCGAGCGCATCGCCGAGGAAGTGGTGGGGCATTTCCCTGATGCCCGCACCATTGTGCTGTCGTCAGATATTCTGGGCGGCGTGCGCCGGCTCCGGCTCGAACTGGAGGCCGTCGCCAATGGCGAGGCCGACATCGTCATCGGCACGCAGCTTGTCGCCAAGGGCCACAATTTTCCCGGCATGACGCTGGTCGGCGTGGTCGACGCCGATCTCGGCCTCGCCAATGGCGATCCGCGCGCCGCCGAGCGTACTTTCCAGCTGCTCAGCCAGGTGACCGGCCGCGCCGGCCGCACCGGCAAGAAGAGTCTCGGTCTCCTGCAGACCTACCAGCCCGACCATCCGGTGATGCGGGCCATCATCTCCGGCGATTCGGAAGCCTTTTACGAGCGCGAGATCGCCGAGCGCGAGCGGGCTGGGCTGCCGCCATTCGGCCGGCTTGCCGGCATCATCGTGAGCGCGGCAACGCGAGGCGAGGCGGAAAGCCATGCGAGGGCCCTCAGGCGCACGGCACCGACGGCCTCCGATCTCTTCGTACTCGGGCCGGCCGAGGCGCCGCTGTCGCTGATCGGCGGCCGCCACCGCTTCCGCTTGCTCGTGCAGGGCGAGCGGCGCGCCGACATGCAAGGCTTCATCCGCGCCATGCTGGCCGCGGGACCGAAGCCGCGCGGCTCGGTCAGGGTGCAGGTCGACATCGACCCTCAGAGCTTCCTATAAGTGGGAAAGTCGGTCCCTCCCAACGGAGCACCACCTATGAAAACCCTTGGGCTGATCGGCGGCATGAGCTGGGAATCGACGGCGATCTATTACCGCCTGCTCAATGAGATCGTGCGCGAACGGCTGGGCGGGCTGCATTCGGCAAAGCTCTTGCTGTGGTCGTTCGATTTCGCCGAGATCGCCGAGCGGCAGCACGCGGGCGACTGGGAGGGCGCCGGCGCCCGTCTGGTGGATGCCGCGCGCAGGCTGGAGGCGGGAGGCGCCGAAGGCCTGGTGATCTGCACCAACACCATGCACAAGCTGGCCGACACGGTGCAGGCCGCCATCTCCGTTCCGCTCATCCACATCGCCGACGCGACCGGGCGTGCCGTGGTCAACGCAGGCGTGAAACGACCGGCGCTGCTCGCGACGCGCTTCACCATGGAGCAGGAATTCTACAAGGGCCGGCTCGCCGACAAATACGGCCTCGAGCCGGTGGTGCCGAACCAGGCCGGCCGCGACATGGTGCACAAGGTGATCTATGACGAACTCTGCCAGGGCATCGTCAGAGGCGAATCGAGAACCGTTTATCTCGACGAAGTCGCCCGGATGCGTCGCGACGACCGGGTGGACGGCGTCATCATGGGCTGCACCGAGATCACCATGCTGATCGGCGAGCGCGATTTCGACGTTCCAGTGTTCGACACGACACGCATCCATGCGCAGGCCGCTGTCGACTTCGCGCTGGGCTGATGCGCGATTCTAATGTGCCCGCCGTCCTCTGGCGCGCTTTCATTCCCTGGCTAAAATGCCGCTGTCTCAGAATAAGGAATATGAGGGGGATCTTATGGACTTCGCGTTTCCGTGGCCCGCGAGCCAGGGCGAATGGCTGGCATGGTCGAGCGCCGTCGTGACCTTGGCCCTCGGCCTGTTCCTGTTCCTGGCGCCGGGCCTTGCGTTTCGGGTGCTGCGGCTGCAGCCAAGGCCGGAGAAAGCCGCGGCGATCGCCGAGGGTCGCGGCCGCATGTCCGGCTTCTATCTCGGCGTCAGCCTGTGCTGCATCCTGTTGGCGCAGCCGCTGCTTTACATGGCGCTGGGCTTCTCCTGGCTGTTCACCGCCTTCGGCCGATTGCTGTCGATGATGTCGGACGGCGCCAACACCCCTTTCAACTGGGTTTCCATCGTGGTTGAATTGGCGCTGGCGGCGCTGCCGCTGGCCTTTGCCTTCGGCTTTGTGCCGTGAATTGGGGACTAATCCGGCGCTTAAGGTTGGCCTTCGCCGCTCGATGCGACAAAAGTGCGTGAAAACCATGCCGGGCGATGCATTGCGGTCTTAAAAAGCCTGTGCTAGACGGCAATCGACTTTCGGCAGGGGATAGCGGAAGCCGCATCTCCGTGCTTGAAAATTTGTAATAAGGTCAAAGATTTAGCCAGAGTTTTTGCTCGCGCCAACAATCTGCGGCCTGTCAGACAAGAGAAAAGACGGTCCGTGGCCCAATCGTCATCGCCAATCTCAGCTGTCGCAGAACGCTACGCAGGCTCGCTGTTCGAGCTTGCCTTGCAGGACAATTCGATCGCCAAGGTCGAGGCCGACCTCGCAAGCTTCGAGGCGATGCTCAACGGCAGCGAGGATCTTGGCCGCCTGATCAACAGCCCGGTGTTCTCCGGCGAGGACCAGGCAAAGGCCATCGCCGCTATCGCCGACAGGGCCGGGATCACCGGCCTGGTCGGCAATTTCCTGCGCGTCGTCGCCCGCAACCGGCGCCTGTTCGCGGTGCCCGGCATGATCAAGGCTTTCCGCCGGATCGCCGCGGACCATCGCGGCGAGGCGTCCGCCGAGGTCACCTCGGCGCATGCGCTGACGGCCGCGCAGCAGACTGAACTCAAGGCGACGCTGAAGAGCATCGCCGGCAAGGACGTGGCCATCGCCATGACCGTCGATCCGTCGCTGCTCGGCGGGCTGATCGTCAAGATGGGCTCGCGCCAGATCGATACGTCGCTCAAAACCAAACTCAATTCGCTCAAGCTTGCACTGAAAGAGGTCGGCTGATGGACATCCGCGCCGCGGAAATTTCCGCAATTCTGAAAGACCAGATCAAGAATTTCGGCAAGGAGGCCGAGGTCTCCGAAGTCGGTCAGGTTCTGTCCGTCGGTGACGGCATCGCCCGCGTCTACGGCCTCGACAATGTCCAGGCCGGCGAGATGGTCGAATTCCCGGGCGGCATCCGCGGCATGGCGCTGAATCTCGAAGCCGACAATGTCGGCGTCGTCATCTTCGGTGCCGACCGCGACATCAAGGAAGGCGACACCGTGAAGCGGACCGGCGCCATCGTCGACGCTCCTGTCGGCATGGGCCTGCTCGGCCGCGTCGTCGACGCGCTGGGCAACCCGATCGACGGCAAGGGTCCGATCAAGGCAACCGAACGCAAGCGTGTCGACGTCAAGGCGCCCGGCATCATCCCGCGCAAGTCGGTGCATGAGCCGATGTCGACCGGTCTCAAGGCCATCGACGCGCTGATCCCGGTCGGCCGCGGCCAGCGCGAACTGGTCATCGGCGACCGCCAGACCGGCAAGACCGCCATCATCCTCGACACGATGCTGAACCAGAAGTCGGTGCACGACAACGGCCCCGAGAAGGAAAAGCTCTACTGCGTCTACGTCGCCGTCGGCCAGAAGCGATCGACCGTCGCGCAGTTCGTCAAGGTGCTGGAAGAGCGCGGCGCGCTTGAATATTCGATCATCGTCGCCGCCACCGCTTCCGATCCGGCGCCGATGCAGTTCCTGGCGCCCTTCACCGCCTGCACCATGGGCGAGTATTTCCGCGACAACGGAATGCATGCGCTGATCAGCTACGACGATCTGTCGAAGCAGGCCGTCGCCTACCGCCAGATGTCGCTCCTGCTGCGCCGCCCGCCGGGTCGCGAAGCCTATCCGGGCGATGTGTTCTACCTGCATTCGCGCCTGCTCGAGCGCGCCGCCAAGCTCAATGACGACAACGGCAACGGGTCGCTGACCGCGCTGCCGATCATCGAGACGCAGGCCAACGACGTGTCGGCCTACATCCCGACCAACGTCATCTCGATCACCGACGGCCAGATCTTCCTCGAGACCAACCTGTTCTTTCAGGGCATCCGCCCGGCGGTGAACGTCGGCCTCTCGGTGTCGCGCGTCGGCTCCTCGGCGCAGATCAAGGCGATGAAGCAGGTCGCCGGCTCGATCAAGGGCGAGCTCGCGCAGTATCGCGAAATGGCTGCCTTCGCGCAGTTCGGCTCCGACCTCGACGCCGCAACGCAGCGCCTGCTCAATCGCGGTTCGCGCCTGACCGAACTTTTGAAGCAGCCGCAGTTCTCGCCGCTCAAGGTCGAGGAACAGGTCGCGGTGATCTTCGCCGGCGTCAACGGCTATCTCGACAAGCTGCCCCTCAATCAGGTCGGCAAGTTCGAGCATGGCCTGCTCAGCCACATGCGCTCGGCCGGCAAGGGTGTGCTCGACGCCATCCGCACGGAGAAGGCGCTGTCGGACGATTTGCGCGCCAAGCTCAAGGCGGAAATCGACGCCTTCGCCAAGACCTTCGCTTGAACGAAGCCGAACGCACGGGATCAGGTTTGAAGCATGGCTTCGTTAAAAGACCTTCGTAATCGCATCGCCTCGGTCAAGGCGACGCAGAAGATCACCAAGGCGATGCAGATGGTCGCCGCGGCGAAGCTGCGTCGCGCGCAGGAAGCGGCGGAAGCAGCCAGACCCTATTCCGAACGCATGGGCGCGGTTCTGGCCAACATCACCCAGGCCGTCGGCGGTGGCGGCGACGCCCCGGCGCTGATGACCGGCACCGGCAAGGACGACGTGCATCTGCTCATCGTCTGCACCGCCGAGCGCGGCCTGTGCGGCGGCTTCAACTCGCAGATCGCACGCCTCGCCCGCGAGCATATCCGCAGGCTGCTTGCCGACGGCAAGCAGGTTAAGATCATCTGCGTCGGCAAGAAGGGTTTTGACATACTGCGCCGCGACTACGGCTCGCTGATCCTCGAGCGTGTCGATCTGCGCGAGGTCAAGACGCTCGGCTTCGTCAACGCCGACGCGATCGCGCGCAAGGTCATCCACCTGTTCAACGAGGGCGGCTTCGACATCTGCACGCTGTTCTATTCGCAGTTCAAATCGGTGATCAGCCAGATCCCGACGGCGCAGCAGATCATCCCGGCGGCGCAGGCCTCCGCCGCCGCCGCGACGAGCAATGGCGCCGCTTCGGTCTACGAATACGAGCCGGAGCCGGGCGAGATCCTCTCCGACCTCATCCCGCGCAACATCGCGGTGCAGATCTTCCGTGCGCTGCTGGAAAACGCGGCCGGCGAGATGGGCGCCAAGATGAGCGCGATGGACAATGCGACGCGCAACGCCGGCGACATGATCAACAAGCTGTCGATCACCTACAACCGCCAGCGGCAGGCGCAGATCACCAAGGAACTGATCGAGATCATTTCGGGCGCCGAGGCGCTCTAATCGCGCGCCGCGCGGGACATCCGGCGGACGGCGTGAACAACGGATAGACGAAAAGGGCAAAGACGATGGCGAAAGCAGCTACCCCGAAGACCGCCGCCAAGGCGGCAGAGGCCCCCAAGGCGGCGGCGAAGCCCGCTCCGGCCAAGAAGGCGGCCGCTCCGGCAAAGACCGCAGCCTCCGCCAAGGCGGAAGCGACTGCCAAGGCGCCGGCCTTTGCGACCAAGCGCGTCGGCGCCGCCGGCAAGGTCCGCCAGGTCATCGGCGCCGTCGTCGACGTGCAGTTCGAGGATCACCTGCCGGCCATTCTGAACGCGCTCGAAACCGACAATGTCGGCAGCCGCCTGGTGCTCGAGGTTGCCCAACATCTCGGCGAGAACACCGTGCGCTGCATCGCCATGGACTCGACCGAAGGCCTGGTCCGCGGCCAGGAGGTCTTCGACACCGGCGCGCCGATCTCGGTTCCGGTCGGCCCGGGCATGCTCGGCCGCATCATCAACGTCATCGGCGAGCCGGTCGACGAGGAAGGCCCGGTCGACGGCGTCGAGCTGCGTGCCATCCACCAGCCGGCTCCGGCCTATGTCGACCAGTCGACGGAAGCGCAGATCCTGGTCACCGGCATCAAGGTTCTCGACCTGCTCGCGCCCTATGCTCGCGGCGGCAAGATCGGCCTGTTCGGCGGCGCCGGCGTCGGCAAGACCGTGCTGATCCAGGAACTGATCAACAACGTTGCCAAGGCGCATGGCGGCTTCTCGGTGTTCGCCGGCGTCGGCGAGCGTACCCGCGAAGGCAACGACCTCTATCACGAGTTCATCGAATCGGGCGTCAACAAGAAGGGCGGCGGCCAGGGCTCGAAGGCCGCACTTGTGTACGGCCAGATGAACGAACCGCCGGGCGCGCGCGCCCGCGTCGGCCTGACCGGTCTGACGGTCGCCGAATATTTCCGCGACCAGGGCCAGGACGTGCTGTTCTTCGTCGACAACATCTTCCGCTTCACCCAGGCGGGCTCGGAAGTGTCGGCGCTGCTCGGCCGCATTCCTTCGGCCGTGGGCTACCAGCCGACGCTGGCCACAGACATGGGCGCGCTGCAGGAGCGCATCACGACCACGACCAAAGGCTCGATCACCTCGGTGCAGGCCATCTACGTTCCGGCCGACGACTTGACCGACCCGGCGCCGGCGACCTCGTTCGCCCACCTCGACGCCACGACCGTGCTCAACCGCGCGATCTCGGAAAAGGGCATCTACCCGGCCGTCGATCCGCTGGATTCCACCTCGCGCATGCTCGACCCGATGGTCGTCGGCGAGGAGCACTATCAGGTCGCCCGCCAGGTGCAGTCGATCCTGCAGCGCTACAAGTCGCTGCAGGACATCATCGCCATCCTGGGCATGGACGAGCTGTCGGAAGAGGACAAGCAGACGGTGGCCCGCGCCCGCAAGATCGAGCGCTTCCTGTCGCAGCCGTTCTTCGTCGCCGAAGTGTTCACCGGCTCGCCGGGCAAGCTGGTCGACCTCGCCGACACCATCAAGGGCTTCAAGGGCCTCTGCGCCGGTGACTACGACCACCTGCCCGAAGCCGCCTTCTACATGGTCGGCGGCATCGACGAGGCGGTCGAGAAGGCGCAGCGCCTGGCGGCTGAAGCGGCTTAATTACTCATTCGATGGCGCGGGCGTTTGCGTCCGCGCTATTTCGATGCAAGCGTTTGTGAGACACCATGGCTGAAGCTTTCAAGTTCGAACTGGTCTCGCCGGAGCGGCTGCTCGTTTCCGAGCAGGTCGAGTCCGTCGTCATCCCGGGCGCCGAAGGCGAGATGACGGTGATGGGGCAGCACGCGCCGGTCATGACCACCATCAAGCCCGGCGTCGTCACTGTGAAGGCCGCCTCCGGCAAGGAAGACCGCTATGTCGTGTTCGGCGGTTTCGCCGACATCCTGCCGTCCGGCTGCACGCTGCTTGCCGAATCGGCGGTGCATGTGAACGACATCGACCGCGCCGACCTTGCCCGCCGCATCCAGGAGGCCAGGGAAGACGCGGCCGACGCCAAGGACGACATGGCGCGCAGCCGCGCCGAGCAGTTCCTCAGCCAGCTCACCACGCTGGAAGGCGCGCTGCTGCCGGCCTAATTGGGCTGTCTGCGAGGGATTGAGAAAGCGGGGCTTGCCCCGCTTTTTTGTTGTCCGATTTTCGGTTTGTCTCGCTCTTTGTGTTTGCGAGACATTTCGGCCTGCTTTGTCGGGCGCAATCCGTGACGGAAAACCGCTATTCGGACGTTACGTTCTTGTTGCCAATGCCGAGCGCGGCGAGAGCCAGCTTCGGACCACCCTGCTCGAAATGGGCCAAATGCGTGGCGACAAGCTCTGTCAATTTCCGGTGGCCAGCATTGCCCTTGGCAAAGCCGGCGAGATCGAACACGGCCGCCGTCATTTCGGCCGTCGGCAGGTCGCGGCCGAACAGGTCGTTAAGGGCAGAATCCAGCGGATCGGTGAAATGGCCCGCCGGCAAAGTCCTGCCGCGCGCGGCGCAGGCGGCGATCCAGGCGGCGACAACCAGCGACAGATGTTCCGGCAGCATGCCCCTCTCCAGCCTGGCGAGCGCGGAGGCGATGATGCGCTGCGGTAATTTCTGGCTGCCGTCATTGGCGATCTGCGCGGTGCGGTGGGCGAGCGCTGTGTTGGAAAAGCGCGCGGCGAGTTCGGCCGTGTAGGGGATCGGGTCGAGCCCGGCGTCCTGAGGCAGCGTCGGAATGGCCTCGGACCAGAGCCGGTCGACGAACTGCCGGATCGACTGGTCGGCGAAGGCGCGGTCGACTGTGGCGTGGCCGCTGAGCAGGCCGAGATAGGCAATGCCTGAATGCGCGCCATTGAGCAGCCTGAGCTTCATGTCCTCGAACGGGCCGACGTCGTCGACCATGGTGACGCCGAATTTCTCCCAGGCCGGCCGGCCGCCAGGAAAGCGATCCTCGATCACCCATTGGCGGAACGGCTCGGTCATTACCGGCCAGGCATCCTCGACGCCGAGCTGTTGCGCTATGCGCGACCGGTCGGCGTCGGTTGTCGCCGGGACGATGCGGTCGACCATGGAAGACGGGAAGGCAACCTCGTCGGCGATATGGCGCGCGAGGTCGGCATCGCGCAGCTTCGCGAACTCGATCAGCAGCCGATGGAGCGTGGCGCCGTTGGCCGGCAGGTTGTCGCAGCAAAGAACGGTGAAAGGCGGTGTGCCGGCGGCGCGACGGCGCGCGAGCGACTCAATCAGAAATCCATGCGCCGTCCTCGGCGATCCGGGGTTGGCGAGGTCGTGGACGATATCGGGGTGAACGCCGTCGAGCGTGCCGTCGGCTGCCCTGATATAGGCCTTTTCGGTGATGGTCAGTGTGACGATGCGGGTGCGCGGGTCGGTCAGCGCGGCGAGCACCGCGACGGGGTTTTCCGGGGCGACGAGCAAGGATTGGATCGAGCCGATGACCTGCAACTGTTCGCCGGCGCTGTCCCTGACAGCCAGCGTGTAGAGCCCGTCCTGCGGCGCCAGAGCATCGCGAGTATCGGGGCTGCGCAGAGAGACGCCGACGATACCCCAATCGGTCGCGCCGTCCGCCAGGCATGCGTCGATATAGGCCGCCTGGTGGGCACGGTGAAATGCGCCGACTCCGAGATGGACAATGCCGGGGGTCGCAGAATCGCGGGCGTAGCCAGGAACCAGAACTTCGGCCGGCAGCTTCGCAATGGTGGCGTTGGACAGGCGACCGTTCATGGACGCGGAGTCTCCGATCGGGTGGTCGCCTTATGCCGGGCGAAAACGATGGCAGTGGCGTAACATCCGCTGTCGGCGCGCACAATGGCTGCGTTCCTTTAGTGAGTCGCCATGCAACCGGCCCGTTGTGTATGTTGACATTGTCTTCGACCGATCCACCGTTAGCGCAATCTGGGAGGAGCCAAGTGGCCGCATTGACCGATCCGGACCTGTTGTTCCCGCCGGAAACGCGATCCTTGGCCCGCGCTCTTTACGGCGGCGTGAAGGATCTGCCCATCGTCAGTCCGCATGGTCACACCGATCCGCGCTGGTATGCTCTCAACGAGATCTTCCCCGATCCGGCGCAATTGCTGATAGTGCCGGATCATTACATTTTCCGCATGCTATTCAGCCAGGGCGTGCGGCTGGAAGAACTCGGCGTGCCGACGCTGGACGGCGCGCCTGTCGAAACCGACGGCCGCGCCATCTGGCGGCGCTTCGCCGAGCATTACTATCTCTTTCGCGGCACGCCGACGCGGCTGTGGCTCGACCATGTGTTCGAGCATCTGTTCGGCATCGACGAACCGCTGATCGCCGCCACTGCCGACCGTCACTACGACACCATCGCCACGCTGCTCCAGCGCGACGACTATCGGCCTCGAGCCCTGTTCGAGCGCTTCAACATCGAAGTGATCGCGACGACCGAAGGCGCGCTCGACGATTTGAAATGGCACCGGACAATCCGCGACAGCGGCTGGAAAGGTCGCGTCGTCACCGCCTACCGACCGGACGCCGTGGTCGATCCCGATTTCGAAGGTTTTCCGACCAATCTCGATCGGCTCGGCGAGATCACCGGATGCGACACCGGCACATGGACGGGCTACCTCGACGCGCACCGAAAGCGCCGCGCCTACTTCAAGGAATTCGGCGCGACCTCGTCCGATCACGGCCATCCGACCGCCGAAACCGCCAATCTCTCCGACGCGGCGGCGCAGGCTCTCTTCAACCGTGTCCGCCGCGGCTCGGAGGATGAGCGCGAGCGAAAACTGTTCCGTGCCCAGATGCTGACCGAGATGGCCAAGATGAGCCGCGACGACGGCCTGGTCATGCAGATCCATCCGGGCTCCTGGCGCAATCATTCGGCTTCTGTTTTCCAGAGATTCGGCCGCGACAAAGGCTTCGATATCCCGACCCGCACCGACTATGTCGCGGCGCTGAAGCCGTTGCTCGACTGCGTTGGGCTGGAGCGCGACCTCACGATCATCCTCTTCACGCTGGACGAGACCAGCTATGCACGCGAGCTGGCGCCGCTCGCCGGCGTCTATCCGGCCCTGAAGCTCGGGCCGGCCTGGTGGTTCCACGACAGCCCGGAAGGCATGCGCCGCTTCCGCGAGATGACAACCGAGACGGCAGGCTTCTACAACACCGTCGGGTTCAACGACGACACGCGGGCCTTCCCGTCGATCCCGGCGCGCCACGACGTCGCTCGCCGCGTCGACTGCGCCTTCCTGGCGCGGCTGGTCACAGAGCACCGCATCCGGGAGGAGGAGGCGCACGAGCTGGCGCGCGACCTTGCCTATACGCTTGCCAAGAAGGCGTACCGCCTTTGAGCCGGGCGCCCATGGTTTGAAGAGGAAGGCAACTTCGGATGGAAATCAGACGATGACCGATATTTTCTCACCTGCGGGCGAAAAAACCTGGGAGCCAACGCCGGACGGCAACCGCCGTCGCGTGCTTGTTCATACCGACGAGCTGATGATGGTCGAATTCGTCTTCGAGAAGGGCGGCGTCGGCGCGCTGCATTCGCATCCGCATGTGCAGGCCAGTTACGTTGCCGAGGGGTGCTTCGAGGTCACCATCGACGGCCGGTCGGAGATCCTCGAGACAGGAAGCAGCTTCATCGTGCCGTCGAACCTCGTGCATGGCGTCAAGGCGTTGGAGGCCGGGCGGCTGGTCGACAGCTTTGCGCCTTGCCGGGCTGATTTTCTCAGCTGAGCGCCCGCCTCTCAAAGGAAAAGCCCGCGCCGTGGGCGCGGGCCTGTTGCCTGGCGCTGGTCGCGCCACCGCGGTACTCAAACATCGCCGCAGGACCGCAACGGTGCCGCATTATGGTGAAGATAGGTTTAACGGCGACTGACTGGCGGCAGGCCGGGAAAAAATTCAGCGCTGCTGCAGCGCGAGCCGTATGCCGAGCGCGCAAAAGATGCCGCCGACCACCTTGCCCTGCCATTTCAGCACCCCCGGATTGCGGCGCAGAAAGGAGCCCAGGCCGCCCGCGCTGAGGGCAAAGACGACCGTGCTGAAAAGGCCGAGCAGGACGAAGATGATGCCCAGCACCATCAGCTGCAGCATCACGAAACCGCCTTGCGGGTGGACGAACTGCGGCAGGAAGGCGAGGAAGAACAGAGCGGTCTTCGGATTGAGCACTTCGGTCAGGATCGCTTGCCGGAAGGCTTTTCCCGCCGAGATCGGCAGCGTCCCACCCGCGAAATCGGCCGGCGCCTTTTCGACAATGGCGCGGATGCCGAGATAAACCAGATAGGCTGCGCCGATATATTTGATGATGCTGAACAGCATCGCCGAGGCGGCGATGATGGCCGAGATGCCGACAATGGCCATGATGGTGTGGATAACATCACCCGCCGCGACGCCGGCGCCGGTGGCGATGCCGACCTTAGTGCCCGAGCTCGTCGCCCGCGCGACGGTGAGCAGCGTTGCCGGCCCAGGAATGAAGACGAAGCCGAACACGACCGCGATGTAGGTGATGAGCGTGGCTGGGTCGATCATACGAAGGCTCCTTCCGCGGTCGCTGCCGGCAATGGATGCATCGAACCATAGCAGTTGGAGCCCTCCGACCAGTGTGCCAGCCATGGCTTTTCGATGACCGCATTGGCACGAGATGACAGGGTGACCTGCAAAGCGCGGTTGTGACCCGATGAGGGCTGCGCTACTCCAAGGCATCACGTGGTGAATCACTTGTCTGCTCTTCGCACCTTCCCGAAAACGAACGTCTGTCCGGTGTCAGCCTGATGCCGCCACAGGCAGCCAGCCTGAGGGCCGAGGACCACAAGCGGCGTGTCCTGAAGGATGTGTTCGGCTTCGACGATTTCCGCCCCGGACAGGCCGCCGTCATCGAGGCGCTGCTCGCCGGAAGCCATGTGTTGGCGGTGATGCCGACGGGCGCCGGCAAGTCGCTTTGCTATCAGGTTCCGGCGCTGGTCAAGGGCGGGTTGACCATCGTGGTTTCGCCGCTGGTGGCGCTGATGCAGGATCAGGTCGCCGCTTTGCGCCTTGCGGGCGTGCCCGCCGAAACGATCAATTCCTCGTTCGACCGCGAGGCCAACGTAGCGGCCTGGCGCCGCGTCGCGTCCGGGCAGACGCGGCTGCTCTACATGGCGCCGGAGCGGCTGATGACGGAGCGGATGCTCGAAGCCCTCTCCCGGCTCGACGTCGGGCTGATCGCAATCGACGAAGCGCATTGCATCTCGCAATGGGGCCCGGCCTTCCGGCGCGAGTATGAGGATCTGTCGCGGCTGCGCGGGCTGTTTCCGCAAGTGCCGATCATCGCGCTGACGGCTACGGCGGACGAGGCCACGCGCGCCGATATCGAGGCGCGACTGTTCGCCGGGCGCGCCGAGACCCTGGTGCTGGGCTTCGACCGGCCCAACATCAAGCTGGCGATAGAGCCCAAGCAAGACAGCAAGCGCCAGCTGCTGCGCTTCATCGAGCGTCACCAGGGCAAGAGCGGCATCATCTATTGCCTGTCGCGACGCAAAACCGAGGAAATGGCGGCTTTCCTGGAGAAGAACGGCGTGCGCGCGCTCGCCTACCATGCCGGCATGAGCAAGGACGCGCGCGAGGCCAACCAGAACGCGTTCATGAGCCTGTCCGGCGTCGTCATGGTGGCGACCATCGCTTTCGGCATGGGCATCGACAAGCCCGACGTCGCCTATGTCTTCCACACCGACCTGCCGGGCAGCCTGGAGGCCTATTACCAGGAGATCGGCCGGGCCGGGCGCGACGGCCGCCCGGCGGAAGCGCATATGCTCTACGGTGCCGGCGACATCCGCACGCGGCGGATGTTCATCGACGACGAGGGTACCTCGCCCGAGCACAAAAGACGGGCGCATCGCCGGCTCGACACGCTGATCGGCTATTGCGAGACGGCGCAGTGCCGGCGCCAGGTGCTGCTCGGCTATTTTGGCGAGGAAGCCCGGGCCTGCGGCAATTGCGACAACTGCCTCGACCAGGCGCCGCGCGCCGACGGCAGCGCCGAGGCGCGCATCATCCTTTCGGCCGTCGCGCAGAGCGGCGAGCGCTTCGGCGCCGCCCATGTCATCGACATTCTGCTAGGCCATGAGACCGAAAAGGTGCTGGCGAGAAGCCATCAGAACCTGGCCAGCTTCAGGACCGGCATCATGCACCGGAAGCCGGTCTGGCTGTCGCTCATCCGGCAACTCGTCGCCGGAGGCTTCCTGGTGCCGGATTCCGACGGCCATGGCGGCCTCGCCATCTCCGAAAGCGGCCGGGCGCTCGGCCGCGGCGAGGTTGCGTTCGAATATCGTGTCGAGGGCCGGGACCGTCTCCAGCGCGGCAGGAAGCGTGCCGCGCAGGGCACCGCCATGGACGGCGAGGGCGTCGACGCATCGCTTCTGGCGGCGCTCAAGACGCTGCGGCTGCGGCTCGCCAAGGAGCGCCAGGTGCCGGCCTATGTGGTGTTTTCCGACCGCACGCTGATCGACATGGCCGAGCGCCGCCCGCAAGACCTCGACGATTTCGCCGAGGTGAACGGCGTCGGCGCCGCCAAGCTCAAGGAGTTCGGCGAGGTTTTCCTGAGTGCGATCGCGGCACATCAGGCCGACGGGTCGGACTGAAGGACTTGCTGCCCGGCAATGTCAGCGGGCCAGGCATCAACTTGCGCCGGCTAATGCCAAAGGCAAATCCTGACGTCTTTCCCGACGTAGCAGGCGCCCTCGCGGCGAAGGTCTTCCCATCTTTCGTCGCCGTGGGTCGCCGCTATATCCGCGTTCGAATAGCCGGCCCAGGAATTGCCGTCCTTGTAGACTACCGCCCAGTAATCCCTGGACATTTCACCCGCCCCGCTATTGGTGTCGGGATAGTCGATGCCGGCAAAAACCTGCTTGGGCCCCTGGATGTTGAAATCGCCACCCTTTTCGATCTGGTAGGAGCATTTTCCGGAGATGCGGGTCTGGCCCGCAACGACGAGCAGGCAGCGGCCCCATCTGTAGTCGCTCGGCAGGCGGTGCTTTGCGGCTTCCGCATGCGAAGGCGAAAGGGAAAACGCAATTGCAAGGGCAACCGCCATGGTTGGCCCGATGCCCTTGCCACTCGTTACCAAGCCGCCAGAGCGACCGGACACTGTCGGGTTCCACCCAGAGCGCATGTCGAAGGCCCTCCGCAGGTTGATCGCCTGAGATCATATAGCATCGACTATGGCCGGATTTTTGTCACGCGACTGTGCGCTGCTTCACGGCGGAGTTTGGATCGCTCGAGACGCGCAGTTTGAACTTGGGGCATTTTAAGTGGGAGAATCCCGGCCCTGCTTCGCGCGGAAGATTAGGCTGGTCCTGCGAAGCTCGGACAGCGAAGCAGGATGGCGGAGAGGGAGGGATTCGAACCCCCGATACCCTTGCGAGTATGCCGCATTTCGAGTGCGGTGCATTCGACCACTCTGCCACCTCTCCGCGAGGTCATGGTCGGCCGTTGCCGGCGCGGCGCACTAGATAACGGCTGGCCGCCGGAGTTACAAGGCCTTATTCGAGCGATTTCCAGCTTCGGCGAAAGGCAACGGAGATGGCGCAGCCCGATATTCGCCGGCGACGCCGATCGGTCCATCGCGGTGGGCGGCCCGCTTGCCTTGACTCCGGCGCAACCTTCGGTTAGGGACAGCCCGCATTCGGCGTGGAGGGTCTTCCGCGCCGCTTGTTTTTTGAACCCGCAGACTGACAAAAAGACGGCCGAACCGCCCGAGGCGGCTCATCGAGGCCGACCGAACAGCGAAAGGCAAAAAATGTTCGCAGTCATCAAAACGGGCGGCAAGCAGTATCGCGTCGCCGCCAACGATCTCCTGAAGATCGAGAAGCTCGAAGCCAAGGTCGGCGATATCGTCGAGATCGGCAATGTGCTCGCGCATGGCGAGGGCGAGAACGTCACCTTCGGCGCGCCGTTCGTCGACGGCGCTCTGGTCACGGCAGAAGTCGTGGAGCAGGGCAAGAACCGCACCGTCATCGCTTTCAAGAAGCGCCGCCGCCAGAATTCGCGCCGCAAGATCGGCCACCGCCAGCTTCTGACCACCGTTCGGATCCTCCGAGATCCTGCTGGGTGGCGCCAAGCCGTCGAAGAAGGCCGCCGCGAAGCCGGAAGCCAAGGCCGAGGCGAAGGCGGAAGTGGCTGCCGAGGCCGCTGCGAAGGAGCCGAAGGCCAAGAAGGAAGCCAAGACCGAGGCTGCCACCGGCGAAGAAGCGAAGGCCGCGCCGCTGTTCAAGGCGCCGAAGAGCGAGCCGGACGACCTGACCGTGATCAAGGGCATCGGCCCGGTCGCGGCGAAGGACCTCGCCGAGCAGGGCATCATCACCTTCGCGCAGCTCGCCAAGCTCAGCGACAAGGACGTCGCCAAGATCGACGAGCACATGCCGTTCAGCGCCGACCAGATCAAGGACTGGCGCGAGCAAGCCAAGGAACTGGCGAAGAAGTAGTTTTTCCGGCGACGATCGTCGCCGGCACGGACTTGAAACGGAACGCGAACGCGTTCATAAGACCATTCAAGCGCCTCAGGGCGCATCGGAGTTAGTCAAATGGCACACAAGAAAGCTGGCGGTTCGTCGCGCAACGGTCGCGATTCGCACTCCAAGCGTCTGGGCGTGAAGAAGTTCGGCGGCGAAGCCGTCATCCCGGGCAACATCATCATCCGCCAACGCGGCACCTCGTGGCATCCCGGCGTCAACGTCGGCATGGGCACGGACCACACCCTTTTTGCGCTCGAAGCCGGCGCAGTCACCTTCAACAAGAAAGCCAACGGCCGAACCTACGTATCGGTGAACCCGATTACCAAAGCAGCGGAGTAGCCGGTTCCGCACCATAACACCGGCGCCCATCTCGGGAACCGGTGTCTGGCCAGGCCAGGAAAAGGATCAGGAGAGATGGGCTTGCCCTCTCTCCTTTTTCATTTCTTGCCCTGGAGGACTAAAATGGTTGCCGAAGCGGAAGACACCGAAGACGAAAGTTACGCGATCGATTGCCCGGTGCTGGCCACCGAGCGGCTGGTCATGCGCGCCCCGCGCGACAGCGACCTCGAGCAACTCGTCACACTTGCCGACAACCGGCATGTCGCCGAAATGCTCGCCCGTATGCCGCATCCCTATGGCAAGGCCGAGGGACGCACCTTCTTGGCCATGGCGGCGTCGCGCCGCGCCGGCATTGTCTATGCGCTGACGCTCAAGGACACCGGCACTTTCGTCGGCTGCGCCGGCTTGAACACCACCGATCGCGGGCTGGAACTTGGCTACTGGATCGGCGAGCCCTATTGGAAGCGCGGCTACGCCACCGAGGCCGCCCATGCGCTCGTCGACCTCGCCTTCCAGCGGACCTCGATTCATGTACTGCACGCCTCGGCCAGGGTGATCAATCCGGCCTCGCGTCGGGTAATCCACAAATGCGGCTTCCAGTATGCCGGCCAGGGCATGCTGAATTCGATCGTCGCCGGCCAGGTGCCGGTCGAGCGCTATCGGCTGGACAGGAAGACGTGGACCAGTCTCCGCAACTGGGTGCACTTTTGAGGTGTGCCGATATTCAGGTGAGACCGGCCTGCAAACACTGATTTTCTGCGCTTCCGGTGCTCACGTACTTAAGTACGCTCCGCTCCGGTTCTCGAAAATCAGTGTTTTCGGCTCGGTCTGACCTGAATCTCAACACACCTCGGCGTCGCACCTTGGATCGAGGCAAAGTAGGTCAGCTCAGTTCGGCCCATAGCGGCAGGTGGTCGGAGCCGACGGCGTCACGATCGGTCCATAGGCGCTTCAGCGACTTGGCGAGCGAGGCGCTGGTGAAGATGTAGTCGATGCATTTGTGGCGGTTTTGGTCTTCAGGCCGCTCGGGATCGACCCAGGTGACCAGCCCGGCGACGGCAAGACGCTGGGCGACATCGACGGCCAGATCGGCGGTCAGCGGCATGCCGAATTCATGGTCGGGGCGGCCGGCAAGCTCGACATATTCGGGGGAGCCCGGCAGCATGTTGAAATCGCCCATGACGATGAAGGCTTCCGGGTAGGGCAGGTCCGGCAGGCCGATCTCGGGAATGCCCGACAGTCCGCCGCCTTCAAGGGCGTAGTTCAAAAGGCGCTGGCGCAGGAAGCGGATCTGGCCCTGGCGCTCGACCGGGCTGCGGTGGTCGAGATGGGTGGAGTAGAAGCGGATGAAGCCGAGTGGCGTTTCGATCAGCGCCTCCAGGGCGCCCCGCTGGAAGTTCATGGTCTCAAGGCTGCGGCTGCGCGGCAGAAGGAGATTGCGCGACAGATGGATGGGCGTCTTCGACAGCACCATGTTGCCGAGTTGGAAGGAAGTCGAGATGGCGCGGCCGTTCTCGAGGCGCGAGCCGATGTTGACCTCGAAATTGCTGCCATAGGCGGCAAAATAATCGGGCAGCGCTTCGCAGAGTTCCGCCACCATGTCGCGGCTGCCGTTGCGCGGGTTGTTGCGGGTCACTTCCTGAAGCGCGATCACATCGGCGCCGCGCACAGCATCGGCGATGCGGCCGACATCGAATCTGCCGTCGAGGCCGATGCCGTATTGGATATTGTAGGAAACGATCCTCATTGCGCGCCCCTCCAGTCACGCCCTCGCCACAGTGCTAACGCGTTCTACGCCAAAGGGCATCCGGCGCTTTAGTCACAAATCGGCCTCGCCCTTGGCCCTGCCTTGGTTTAAGGCATGCCTTAGAGCAATCGCTCATGGACATCAGCAGAAACTCGAAACGACGATGAAATTCCTCGATCAAGCCAAGGTTTATATCCGATCCGGCGACGGCGGCGCCGGATCAGTTTCGTTCCGGCGCGAAAAATTCATCGAGTTCGGCGGCCCGGATGGCGGCGATGGCGGCCGCGGCGGCGATGTCTGGGCGGAAGCGGTCGACGGGCTGAATACGCTGATCGACTATCGCTACCAGCAGCATTTCAAGGCCAAGACCGGCATGCACGGCATGGGCCGCAACATGACCGGGGCCAAGGGCGCCGACATCACGCTGAAGGTGCCGGCGGGCACGCAAGTCTTTGCCGAGGACAATGAAACGCTGATCTGCGACCTGACCGTGGTCGGCCAGCGCTTTCTGCTCGCCAAGGGCGGCAATGGCGGCTTCGGCAACCAGCATTTCAAGACCTCGACCAACCAGGCGCCTCGGCGCGCAAATCCCGGCCTGCCGGGCGAGGAACTGACCATTTGGCTCCGGCTCAAGCTGATCGCCGACGCCGGCCTGGTCGGATTGCCGAATGCCGGCAAGTCGACCTTCCTTGCCGCCGTCACCGCCGCCAAGCCGAAGATTGCCGACTATCCATTCACCACGCTCTATCCCGGCCTCGGCGTTGCTCGCGTCGACGGCCGCGAATTCGTGCTCGCCGACATCCCTGGCCTGATCGAGGGCGCGCATGAGGGGGTAGGCATCGGCGACCGGTTCCTTGGCCATGTCGAGCGGACGCGCGTGCTGCTCCATCTGGTCTCGGCGCAGGAGGAAAGCCCGGGCAAGGCCTACAAGACGGTGCGCGCCGAGCTCGAAGCCTATGGCCATGGTCTGGCGGAGAAGGCCGAGATCGTAGCGCTCAGCCAGATCGATATCCTCGACGCGGACGCCCGCAAGAAGAAGGCGGCCTCGCTGAAGCGCGCGGCCGGCCGCGCGCCGATGCTTGTCTCGGCCGTCACCGGCGAAGGGGTCGAGGCGGTGCTGCGCGCGCTGATGGCGGTGGTCGCGGAATCGCGCGATGCCGTTCCGGCTCCGGTCGACACGCGCTGGCAGCAATGACCATGAAGTCGTTGAAGTCCTACAAGCGCATCACCGTGAAGATCGGCTCGGCGCTGCTCGTCGACCGCGCATCAGGCCTGAAGCGCGACTGGCTGACCTCGCTTGCCGACGACATCGCGGTGCTTGCCAATGCCGGCGCGGAAGTGCTCGTCGTCTCCTCGGGCGCCATAGCGCTCGGCCGCACCATTCTCGGCCTCGGCAAGCGCGCTCTGAAGCTCGAGGAGAGCCAGGCCGCCGCCGCCGTAGGCCAGATCGCGCTTGCCGGCGCCTGGTCGGACGCGCTCGGCAAGGATGGGCTGAAGTCGGGCCAGATCCTGCTCACCCTCGGCGATACCGAGGAGCGTCGCCGCTACCTCAATGCGCGCGCGACCATCTCGACGCTGCTCAAGATGAAGGCGGTGCCGGTCATCAACGAGAACGACACGGTGGCGACGTCGGAAATCCGCTACGGCGACAATGACCGGCTGGCGGCGCGGGTGGCGACGATGATGGGCGCGGATTCTCCTGGTGCTGCTCTCCGACATCGATGGGCTTTACACGGCGCCCCCGGCCAAGGACCCGGAAGCCAGATTCATCCCGGTGGTCGACCGCATCACGCCCGACATCGAGGCGATGGCGGGGGCGGCGGCCTCGGAGCTGTCGCGCGGCGGAATGCGCACCAAGCTCGACGCCGGCAAGATCGCCAACGCCGCCGGCACCGCCATGATCATCACATCAGGCACGAGGCTTTCGCCGCTGATGGCGATCGAGCGCGGCGAGCGCGCGACCTTCTTCAAGCCGAGCGCCAACCCGGTGAAGGGCTACAAGACCTGGATCGCCGGGCAGCTCGAGCCGGCGGGGCGGCTGACCGTCGATGCCGGCGCAATCAGCGCGCTCAAGTCCGGCAAGTCGCTGCTGCCGGCCGGCGTGAAACTGGTCAGCGGCAATTTCGCGCGCGGCGACACGGTCGCGATCCTGTCGCCCGAGGGCCGCGAGATCGCGCGCGGCCTGGTTGCCTATGATGCCGCCGATGCCGTAAGGATCGCGGGCTTGAAGACGACCGAGATCGAAAATGTGCTCGGCTACGAGGCGCGCTCGGCGATGATCCATCGCGACGACCTTGTGGTAAGCCTTGCCGGCGAACAAGTATTGGCCGACGACTAGAGTGGCTGACGACCCAGCGGAGGGATGAGACATGCTGAAGGCGCATGAAAAATCCGGCGAAGACACCGTGGCGCTTATGGCCGACATCGGCAGCAACGCCCGCGCCGCCGCCCGACCGTTGGCCGTCGCCTCCACCAAGGCCAAGAATGCCGCCCTTGCCGCCATGGCCGACTCCATCCTGCGCAACGAGCAGGCGATCCTCGACGCCAACGCCATCGACATGTCGAATGGCGAGGAGGCCGGGCTGTCCGGTTCCTTCATGGACCGGTTGAAATTGACGCCTTCGCGCATCAAGGCGATGGCCGATGGCATTCGCGAGATCGCCGCGCTCAAGGATCCCGTCGGCGACGTCATCGCCGAATGGGACCGGCCGAACGGGCTGCATATCGAGCGCGTGCGCACGCCGCTCGGCGTCATCGGCGTCATCTATGAAAGCCGGCCGAATGTGACGGCGGATGCCGGCGCGCTTTGCCTCAAGGCCGGCAATCCGGTCATCCTGCGCGGCGGCTCGGATTCGATCAATTCGTCGTCGGCGATCCATGCCTGCATGGTCGAAGGGCTGAAGGCGGCGGGCCTGCCCGAGGATGCCATCCAGCTGGTGCCGACCACCGACCGCGCCGCCGTAGGCGAGATGCTCAAGGGGCTCGGCGGCAACCTCGACGTCATCATCCCGCGCGGCGGCAAAAGCCTGGTCGGGCGCGTGCAGACCGAAGCGCGGGTGCCGGTCTTCGCGCATCTCGAAGGCATATGCCACCTCTATGTCGACCGCTCGGCCGATCTCGACATGGCGGTGAAGATCGCGGTCAACGCCAAGATGCGGCGCACCGGCGTCTGCGGCGCCGCCGAGACGCTGCTGGTCGACCGTGCGGTGGCCTCCACGCATCTGGTGCCGATCCTGGAGGCGCTGCGCGCCGCCGGCTGCGAGATCCATGCCGACGCCGAGGTGATGAAAGCTTTCGCAGATGCCAGCCTGGCGACCGACGCCGACTGGGTGACGGAATATCTCGACGCCATCATCGCGGTGAAGCTCGTCGACGGCGTAGCCGGCGCGATCGAGCATATCGAGACCTTCTCCTCGCACCACACCGAGGCGATCATCGCCGAGGACGCGCGGGCTGTCGAAAGGTTCTTCAATGAGATCGACTCGGCGATCCTCCTGCACAATGCCTCGACACAGTTCGCCGATGGCGGCGAGTTCGGCATGGGCGCCGAGATCGGCATCGCCACCGGCAAGATGCACGCGCGCGGGCCGGTGGGCGTCGAGCAGCTCACCTCCTTCAAGTACCGCGTGCGCGGATCGGGACAGGTGAGGCCTTGACCTTTTTCGCCCGGAAGGCCTGAGGGAGGCCAAGGCGAATGCTTTCGCAAGCCGAGAAGCCTGTCCCGGCCCGCTACTTTCGCATGCCGCACGCCGCCAAGGGCTTGACCGTGGGGCTGTTCGGCGGCTCGTTCAATCCGCCGCATGCTGGCCATGCGCTGGTTGCGGAGATAGCGCTCCGGCGTCTGGCGCTCGACCAGCTGTGGTGGATGGTGACGCCCGGCAATCCGCTGAAAAGCCAACGCGAACTGGCGCCTCTCGCCGAGCGCATCGAGCTCTCAGAGAGGATCGCCAGGAATCCCAGGATCAAGGTGACCGCTTTCGAGGCGGCGCATCATGTGCGCTACACCGCCGACTCGCTGGCGCTGGTCAAGGCGCGCAATCCGGGCGTCGATTTCGTCTGGATCATGGGCGCGGATTCGCTGCGCGACTTCCACCGCTGGCAGCGCTGGCGCGAGATCGTGCTGACCTTCCCGATCGCGATCATCGACCGCCCGGGCGCCACGCTCTCCTTTCTATCGTCGGTGGTCGCCAAGACCTTCGATTACGCCCGCATCGACGAGGGCGATGCACCGCTGCTCGCCCGCATGCCGGCGCCGGCATGGACCTTCATCCACGGTCCCCGTTCCTCGCTATCATCCACCGCGATCCGCAAAGCCGCGAAGAGCTGAGCTTGTTCCTTCCCACAAGGAAGGATGGGAAGCCCGGCCCATGTCGCTTTTACGGCGGCCTTTTGCTGGCCTGTGGGCCAATGTGCGCAAGCATGCTTGAAAAGAACCCTACCACGACCGATCCGGGCCGCGCCGAGCAGTCGGCGCCGCTGATCGCCATTGCCAGCGTCATCGTGTCGATGGCGCTGATCGCGATCGGCAACGGGCTGATGTTCGCCTATATCCCTGTGCGCCTCGGCGCCGACGGTTTCGACCCGACCTGGGCCGGGCTGATCGTCACCGGGCTTTCGGCCGGCGGCCTTGCAGGCTGCATCCTGACCGGTCCGGTCGTCAAGCGAGTGGGCCACGCCCGCGCCTTCATGGTGCTTTCGGCGCTGATCGCGCTTTCCAATGCGGCGATCGGCGCCGGTCCGATCCCGCTATTGTGGATCGCCGCGCGGGCCCTCTACGGCTTTGCAATCTGCGGGCTGTTCATCGTCGCGCAGAGCTGGCTGAACGATGCCTTGCCGAATTCGATCCGTGGCCGTGTGATGGCGGTGTTCTATGTCGCCTATATCGGCGGCCTGGGCATCGGGTACGCCACGCTGGCGGCGATCGACATCCACACGGCGGCCGCGTCGCTGATCGGCATCACCTTCACCGCGCTCTCCATTCTGCCGGTTGGCATGACCAGGCTTGCCCAGCCGCCGGCGCCACAGGCCGCATCCGTGGCGCTGCGCCGCGCCTGGCGCATCTCGCCGGTCGGCGTCGCCGGCATGCTGGCGGTCGGCGGTCTGTCGATGATCGTCTCCGGGTTCGCGCCGATCCATGCCACCGCCAAGGGCTACAGCCAGGCCGACGTGGCGCTGCTGTTGTCGGCGATGCCGGTCGGCACGCTGATCCTGCAGATACCGCTCGGCTGGATTTCCGACCGCACCGACCGGCGCTACGTGCTGGCAGGCGCGGCGGCGCTCGCGACCGTCGCCAGCGTGCTGGCCATCGTCTTCGACGGCGGCGCGCTTATGGTGCTGGTGGTGATCTATCTCATCTGGGACGGCGCGTCGGAATCGATCTACGCACTCTCCAGCGCGCATGCCGCCGACCGCGCTGGAAAGGATGAGCTTTTGGCGCTGTCGAGCTCGATGCTGTTTGCCTGGTCGCTGGCCGGCTTCATCGTGCCGAGCATAGTGACGGCGCTTTCCGCTGTCTTCGGCACCGAGACGTTCATTTATGTCGGCATCGTCATCGCCTCGGCCTTCTGCCTGTTCGTGCTGTGGCGCGTGACGGCAGGCCGGCCGACACCCGCTGCCACAAGCGGCAATTTCGCGCCGATGTCGGCGCAGACGCCTTTACCGGTGGAGCTTGCCTTCGCGCCCGATGAACAGCCCCGGCAGCACTGAACCGGCTACTGTTTGCGCGCCTCCGGCGCTGGCGCTTCGGGCGGCGGCAGGGGGACCGAGATGCCCTCGCTGTCGAACGCCTGCTTGGCGCGCTTGGTCATGTCGACCTGGGTCGAGAAATAGTCGGCGGCGGAAGTCCAGTAGCGCAAGGTGAGCGAAACGGTGGTGTCGCCGACGCTGGCCACGAAGGCGATCGGTGCCGGTTCGCGCCGGATGCGCTTCTCGGCGCCTGCTATCGCAAGCAGGGTCTTTTGCGCGCGATCGATGTCGTTCCAGGAGCCGATGCTCAAGCTCACATCGGTGCGCCGCACGCCGTTGCGTGTGAAATTGCGCACCGGCTGGTTCCAGAGCGTAGAGTTGGGCGCCAGCACATAGACGCCGTCGGCGGAGCGCAGCTTGGTGGCGAACAGGCCGATCTCCTCGATGGTGCCGGCAATCGAGCCGACCTCGACATATTCGCCGATGCGGAAGGGCCGGAGCGCCAGAAGCATGATGCCCGCGGCGATGTTCTGCAGCGTGCCCTGCAGCGCCAGCCCAATTGCCAGGCCGATGGCGCCTATTGCTGCGATGATGGAGGCCGTCTGCACCCCAAACTGCCCTAGCACCATGATGGTGACCAGGATCAGGATGGCGTAGCGGACGATCTTGGAGAAGAAATGCCGCAAGGTCGCGTCAAAGCCGTGGATATGGCCGAGACCGGCACGGATCGAGCGCTCGGCGAGACCGGCGACGAGATACCCGACAACCATCAGGATCACGGCGCCGATGGCCGAGAAGGAATAGGAAACGATCAAGGTGCTGAGCTGCGCAAGCCCGGCCTGAATGGTGATGAGGGCGCTTTGCGGGTCGGTGGGCATGGCGGGGATCCCGTTGGTCGGTGCGCGGATAACCCGTGCGTCGGAGATCAGTTCCCCGCCGTCTGCGCCTCCTCCGGAGGCGACTCAGCCGATGCGCCGGGCTGTCGTCTTGAAACTGCAACGGAACTCTGCCTATCTAAGTGGGATCACCTGATTTCCTTGGTGATTTGGTTGTTCTTGTTCGGAAAGGAAACACACTGAGAACAGCACTGCGGAAGAAGGCCGATATCATGCCTTCGCCGGCCGGGATCAGCGGCAACGCCGCCGCGACCCTCGCCCTCGACACAGTCCTTGCCAGTCTGGAAGACTCCAAGGCCGAAAACATCGTCTCAATCGACATCCAGGGAAAATCGAGCCTCGGTGACTATATGGTCATCGCCTCCGGCCGATCGCACCGTCATGTCTCGGCTGTCGCCGATCATCTCCTCAAAGCGCTCAAGGATGCCGGCCTCGGCACGGCGCGCGTCGAGGGGCTGGCCAGCGCCGACTGGGTCCTGATCGATTCGGGCGACATCATCGTCCATGTCTTCCGCCCCGAAGTCCGCGAATTCTACAATCTCGAAAAGATGTGGCAGGCGCCGGATCTCGAGGAAGAGACCTTGCACTGAGCCTTGATCCGTATGCCGTGACCCGTCACGGTATGCGCTAGACAAGCTCGCCGGGGCGAGGATGAAGATCACCGTTCATGCCGTGGGCCGAATGAAGACCGGCCCCGAGAGGGAACTCGCCGACCGCTATTTCGAGCGCTTCGCCAAGAGCGGGCCGGCAGTAGGGCTGGAATTTGCCGGCATCGTCGAAATCCCCGAAAGCCGCGGACAGAGCGCCGACGAGCGCCGTCGCGAGGAAGCCCATAAGCTCCAGGCCCAGTTGCAGTCGGGCGCCGTCCTCATCCTGCTCGACGAGCGCGGCAAGTCGCTCTCCTCGGAGGATTGGGCAGCCCGCATCGGCCAATTGCGCGACAGTGGCCGCAAGGCGCTGGTCGTCGCCATTGGCGGCGCCGACGGCCATGACAGGTCCTTGCGCGAGCAGGCGGAACTGGTGCTGTCGTTCGGCGCGCTGACCTGGCCTCACCAGCTCGTGCGGGTGATGCTGGGCGAGCAGCTTTACCGGATATCGACGATCCTGTCGGGCCATCCGTATCATCGATCGTGAATAACGGCATCGACCGAAAGCTGGGCATTGCCGGCCTTTGCCTCGATTTCCGCCTCAATCGCACGGCATCCGGGTTATTGGGCGCTTCCAACATGGTTGATGGTTCGTTAACGAAGCGGCGGATACAGTCGAGGCCTGATGTCTGAAGGCTGGAATTCGAGAGCGCGCGCCTGGCGCAGCCGTTGCGGTTTGACACTTGTCGCCGCCGCGGTCGCGCTCGGGCCGGTCCGGGCGGCCGAACAATCGCTCGACATGGCCCCCGATCCTGATCAGAGCCGGGCCGAATACGAGCAGGTTTCCAAGGAGATCACGCTGTCGTCGGAGCGGCTGGCCAAGCTCGCCGCCGACATCGCCTCGGTGCGCAAGGACTATGCCTCGATTACCGCGGCGCTCATCCAGTCGGCGATGACGGAACAGAAGCTCGGCCAGGACATCGAGGACATCGGCGCCAAACTCGAAGGGCTTAAGGCCGAGGAACAGAAGCTGCGCGCCTCCCTCATGGCGCGGCGCGACGTGCTTGCCGAGGTGCTGGGGGCGCTGCAGCGCATGGGGCTCAACCCGCCGCCGGCGATTCTGGTCAAGCCGGAAGACGCGCTGTCGTCGGTGCGCAGCGCCATCCTGCTGGGCGCCGTGGTGCCGGAACTTCGCCAGCAGACCGACCGGCTGATGGCCGATCTCAAGGAGCAGACAAGGGTGACGGCCTCCATCGAGACCGAACGGGCGCGACTTACCACCGCCGTCACCGATCAAACGGCGGAGAAGAAGCGGCTCACCATGCTGCTCGAGGCCAAGAAGAAGCTGCAGGCCGATACCCAGACGGCGATCGCGGCCGAGCAGCAGCACTCGCAGCAGCTGGCGGCCAAGGCAAGCAGCCTAAAGGACCTGATTGCCTCGCTTGAAGCCGACAAGGCGCGCAAGGCGCAAGACCAGGTCAAGGCGGGCGAGCGGAAATCGACCGACAGCGAAACGTCGTCGTCGACGGCCGAGCTTGCCGCGCTGCCGGTGCCGGAAGCCAACCGCCTCACGGGATCAGCTCCGTTTTCGGCATTGCAAGGCCAGATCGCGCTGCCGGTCATCGGCAAGATCAAGCTGCGTTTCGGCGCCGATGACGGCAACGGCGCGGCAATGCAGGGCGACATGGTTGCGACACAATCGGGGGCCATCGTGACCGCGCCTGCGGATGGAAACGTGCTTTATGCGGGGCCGTTTCGTTCCTATGGTCAACTCTTGATCCTCAATGCGGGCGATGGGTATCATGTCGTCCTGGCGGGGATGAGCAGAATCAGCGTCGTGACCGGACAGTCGGTGCTCGCGGGAGAGCCGATCGGCGCGATGGGAGAGGCCCGGGTGGCAAGCACCTCGGCCTCGCGGAATGAGAATTCGACGTCGGAACTCTATGTCGAGTTCCGCAAGGATGGAAAACCTGTCGATCCGGCCCCATGGTGGGCGGACCGATTCTCTGGAAGGACGTGAAATGATGCGGAAACTGTCGCTTCTGTTTGCCGGCGCGCTGATGGGCGCATCGGCAATGAGCCTGGTCTACGGCGCACCGGGTTCGGCGGCGAACGCTGCGGGTTCGGAAACCTACAAGCAGCTGGCGATCTTCGGCGACATCTTCGAGCGCGTGCGCGCCAATTATGTGACGCCGCCGGACGACAAGTCGCTGGTCGAGAACGCCATCAACGGCATGCTGGCCTCGCTGGACCCGCACTCGTCCTACATGAATGCCGAACAGGCGCAGGACATGCGCGTGCAGACCAAGGGCGAGTTCGGCGGCCTCGGCATCGAGGTCACCATGGAGAACGACCTCGTCAAGGTCATCACGCCGATCGACGACACGCCGGCCGCCAAGGCGGGCGTGCTTTCCGGCGACTACATCGCCAAGATCGACGGCCAGGAGGTTCGCGGCCTCACCCTCAACGACGCGGTCGAGAAGATGCGCGGGCCGGTCAACACGCCGATCAAGCTGACCATACTGCGCCAGGGTGCCGACAAGCCGATCGAGCTGACGGTGGTGCGCGACATCATCAAGGTCAAGGCGGTGAAGTACCGGGTCGAGAAGGACATCGGCTACATGAAGATCACCTCCTTCACGGAAAAGACCTATGACGATCTCGAGAACGCCATCGAGAACATCAAGAAGCAGGTGCCCGATGACAAGCTGAAGGGCTATGTGCTCGACCTTCGCCTCAATCCGGGCGGTCTGCTCGACCAGGCGGTGAGCGTGTCGGATGCGTTCCTCAAGCGCGGCGAGATCGTCTCGACGCGCGGCCGCGACCCGAAGGACGTCACCCGCTTCGACGCCAAGCCGAAGCAGGTCGACGATATCAACGGCAAGCCGATGATCGTGCTGGTCAATGGCGGTTCGGCTAGCGCCTCGGAGATCGTGGCCGGCGCGCTGCAGGACCTGCGCCGCGTCACGGTGGTCGGCACGCAGTCCTTCGGCAAGGGCTCGGTGCAGACCATCATCCCGCTCGGCGAGAATGGCGCCCTCAGGCTCACCACGGCGCTCTATTACACGCCGTCGGGCAAGTCGATCCAGGGCAAGGGCATCACCCCGGACATCAAGGTCGACCAGCCGCTGCCGCCGGACCTGCAGGGCCGCGACCTGACGCGTGGCGAATCCGATCTCAAGGGTCACATCAAGGGCGCCGACGAGAACGCCAGCGGTTCGGGCTCGGCCGCCTATGTGCCGCCGGATCCGAAGGACGACCTGCAGCTGATCTATGCCGAGCAGCTCCTGCGCGGCGAAAAGACCGATCCGGCCTTTCCGCCGAATCAGGACAAGGCCGTGCTGAACCAGTAAGGGCCGGCGCGGCCGGGGCAAAGCTCTGGCCGGCTGAGCGAAGCAATGCAATGCTGCCGGGACCGCGAGGTTCCGGCAGTTTGATTCGGGCCCCGGGGCTGGGGCGCCACGCGTCTGGGGTATAGCGCCGACGATTGTGAAGTTTGCGTAGGATCTCACGTCGGACGTGACATTCGCTTCAGGCGGCGTGCTGGGAACATAGCTTGGCTGACATCGGCAAGGACATCGAGCGTCCGCTTGGACAGAAGCTGCGGCCCAAGCAGCCTGAGTCGCGCGGCTTCAGTGGCGGAGCGATTGCCGCGGTGGTCGCCGTGCTTGTCGTAGTCGGCGTTTCCGGCGCGATCGCGTTGCGCGAAAAGCCTTTCCGTAAACCTCAGGAAGTGGCGGTTTCGACGCCGAAGGTCACTGTCGCTCCCGTTACACCGGCGCCCACGCCCGCACCGGCCCCGGCGGCCGCGCCGCAGGCCGGAACGCCGATGAAGAGCGGCGGCCCGCAGATCATCCATGTCCAGACCGAGGAAGGCGATGGGCCGCCTAAGACGGCGATCGTGATTCGCGATCCCTCGACGCTCGGCCAGAACCTCAAGGTCGCCCATATCCCGGATAAGGGGCTGATCGAGCCCAGCGACACCGGTCCGCTGCCGATGCGCTCTGCCGACGGCAGGCGGCCCTTCGACGTTTATGCGCGGCCGTGGTCGGGCGCGCGCGGGGCACGGTTGGCGATCGTCATCGGCGGGCTCGCCGTCTCGCAGACCGGCACGCAGGCCGCGATCGCCAAGCTGCCGGCCGAAGTGACGCTCGCATTCGCCCCGCAAGGCAACAGCATCGGCCGCTGGATGCAGGCAGCAAGGCAAAGTGGGCATGAGATCGTCATGCAGGTGCCGCTCGAGCCGTTCGATTATCCGAACGTCAATCCCGGCCGCAACACGCTGACGGTGTCGGCCAGCCCGGACGAGAACCTCAAGAGCCTGCGCTGGGCGCTGTCCCGCACCACCAACTATACCGGCGTCATGAACTATATGGGCGCGCGCTTTTCGGCCGACGCCACGGCGATGGAACCGTTCATGGCCGAGCTCGGCAAGCGGGGGCTTGCCTATATCGACGACGGTTCGTCCGCGCGTAGCGTCGCTTCTGATCTCGCGCTGAAGGACGGCGTGCCGTTCGTCGCCGGCGACATGGCGATCGACGCCGTGCAGGATCGTGGCGAGATCCTCAAGAAGCTGGACAGCCTCGAAGCCACGGCGCGCGCCAAGGGCTCCGCGGTCGGCATCGGTTCGGCCTTCGATATCACCGTCGACACGGTGGCGTCCTGGATCGCCGAGGCGAAGAAGCGCGGCATCGAGATCGTGCCGATCTCGGCGGTGGCGATCGATCCGCAAAAGGGCTAACCCTACCCGCCTCGCCCAAGTCCATTCTCGAAAACCGCTGGGAAGCTGACCAATGGCCAAGAATGTCGATCCTCAAACGCTGCCCTATCGTCCCTGCGTCGGGGTGATGGTCCTCAACAAGGCCGGCCTGGTCTGGGTCGGCCACCGCATCCCCGAACCGGACAGCGAGTTTTCCGGCACGACGCAGCTCTGGCAGATGCCGCAAGGCGGGATCGACAAGGGCGAGGAGCCGATCGAGGCCGCCGGCCGCGAGCTCCATGAGGAAACCGGCATGCGCAGCGTGTCGCTGCTTGCCGAGGCGCCGCGTTGGATCAACTACGATCTGCCGCCGCATCTGGTCGGCGTTGCCTTCAAGGGCCGCTATCGCGGCCAGACGCAGAAATGGTTCGCCTATCGCTTCGAGGGCGACGAAAGCGAGATAGAGATCAATCCGCCGCCCGGCGGCCACACGGCCGAATTCGACGAATGGGCCTGGCGGCCGATGCGCGAGCTGCCGGATCTGATCGTGCCGTTCAAGCGCAAGGTCTATGAGCAGGTGGTGGCTGCCTTCCAGCACCTGGCTTCCTGACAGTCGCCATCCGTCCGGTTGTCGCGGCGGCTCCATGGCCGTATTGATTGGCGATCGATGAACGGGGGTCGCCATGGACGACGACACCGGAGGCGCGTTTCCGGACAATGATGCAAGCGGCAATTCCACTGTGAGCGAGGCGGCCGCCGGGGCGATCCTGACGATCGACCTCGGGGCCATCCGGGAAAACTATCGCCGGCTGAAGACGCGGCTGAATGGCGTCCGCTGCGCCGGCGTGCTCAAGGCCGACGGCTATGGGCTCGGCGCCGCATGCGTGGCCTCGGCTTTGGCGAAAGAGGGCTGCGACATCTTCTTTGTCGCGCTGACCGGCGAGGGCATCGCGCTGCGCGAGGCGGTAGGCCCGGGGCCGGACATCTTCGTGCTGAACGGACTGCCGCCGGGTTCGGAACCGGAAGCCGCGGCAGCCGGGCTTTGCCCCGTCATCAACAGCACCATGCAGCTGAAGGCCTGGCGCGAGACCGCGCGAGGCAAGGGCCGGAGGCTGGCTGCCGCCATCCAGGTCGACAGCGGCATGGCAAGGCTCGGCATGGCGCCGGCGGAAGTCGAGGCGGTCGCGGGGGAGACCGGCGCCTTCGAGGGCATCGACATCCGTTTCGTGATGAGCCATCTCGCCCGCGCCGACGAGCCGTTTCAGGCGGCGAACGAGACGCAGCGGCGCGAATTCGACCGGCTGCGCAAGATGCTGCCAGCGGCGCCGGCCTCCCTGGCCAACTCGTCCGGCATCTTTCTCGGGTCGGCCTATCACTACGATCTCGCCCGTCCCGGAGCAGCACTCTATGGCGTCAACCCGACGCCCCGCGAACCCAATCCGATGCTGCCGGTGATAGGGCTGCGAGCCAAGGTGGCGCAGACGCGCCAGGTCGGCGCCGGCGCCGGGATCGGCTATGGCCACACCCGCCATGCGGACGGGCCCCTCGACCTCGCGACCATTTCGCTGGGCTATGGCGACGGCTGGCACAGGCGCGCCGCTTCGGCCGCCTGGTTCGACGGCGTGCGCTTGCCCTTCGTCGGTCGCGTGTCCATGGACTCGATCATCCTCGATATCTCGGCGCTTCCGGCCGGCCGGCTCAAGGAAGGCGACCTCGTCGAGCTCGTCGGTTCTTCGCAAAGCGTCGACGACGCGGCCGGCCACGCCGGCACCATCGGCTACGAGATATTGACCAGCCTGGGTGCGCGCTTTCACCGCCGCTACATTGGTTCCTGAAGCGGTAGGCTTGCTTGACAAGCCGGGGCTTCTCGGCAAGGTTCGGGGCATGAGCAACCTCGCTTATACCAAGACCTGCTTCAGGGTTTGCCCCATCGCGGGAGCGTAGCCCCGGCGTGGCCGCCAATGCCGGCGGCCGCGTGAACAGGGGCATTGAATTCCAGACATTTTCATCGAGTCGACGGCCTTTGCGGCCCGGCTTTGTTCGCCACCTTCGGTGGCGGCTTGCGCGCATCGCCGATGCGCCAGCACATGAGGTATGCCATGCTCACAGCAACGAAATCGCATCCCCGAAATTCCATCCTTGTCAGCGCTGCCGATCGCGACCGGCTGAGCAGTCTCGCCAGGGCCTTTCTCGACCGGGCGCCCGATATGGCCGAGGACCTGCTTGCCGAAATGGACCGCGCCAGGGTGGCCAGCGAGGCGGCAATGCCCGCCGACGTCGTGCGGATGGGCTCGACGGTGACGCTGCAAGATCCGGAGGGAAGCACCCGAACGGTGACGCTGGTCTATCCGGCGGAAGCCGACATCGCCGAAAAACGCATATCGGTGCTGACGCCGCTTGGAACGGCGCTGATCGGCGCGCGTGCCGGACGCACGGTCTCGTGGCGGAGCCGCGACAGCCGGGTGCTTTCGGCGACGATCGACGCCGTCCGACAGGGGCGGAGCGAGACATGAGCAGGGCCCTCTACCGCCTGACGGCGAAAGACTTCGCGGTGATCGAGGCTATGCTGATGCGCCGTCGCGCGTTTGCCGATCCGATGGCGCCGATGCTCGAACGCAAGCTCGCCGAAAGCCGCGTCATTGCGACGGAGGCCGTGGAGCCCGACCTTGCCACGCTCAACAGCCGGGTGATGTTCCGCGTCAGCGGCGGTTCGTCGCAGACCCGGACGCTGGTGCAGGCAGAAGCATCCGCTCCGGTCGGCTCCAGCCTCCCGGTCGCCACATGGCGCGGCCTGTGCCTGCTTGGCATGACGACGGGCCAATTCGCGCTGGCGGAGCGGCCAGACGGCCCTGCCGAACCGATCCTTCTCGAGCATGTGGCCTATCAACCGGAGGCCGCGCGGCGGGCGGCGCGGGATCGCGCCGGCGAACGGCCTCGCCACGTCCTCAAGCTGGTCCACAGCGCGCCCGCGGGTGACTGGCCCCTTGGCGGGCGCGGTAAAATCCGGCAGACAGAAGGGGACGATCCGGGCCCTTCCGCGGCATGATCGGCCTTGAGGGAGCATAGAATGAAAGTCATCGTGTTGGGCGGCGGCGTCATCGGTGTCACCACAGCCTACTTCCTCGCCGAGGCCGGTCATGAAGTGACCGTCTACGATCGCCAGCCGGGGCCGGGGCTCGAAACCAGCTTCGCCAACGCCGGAGAGGTATCGCCGGGCTACGCCTCGCCCTGGGCCGGGCCCGGCGTTCCGATCAAAGCCATCAAATGGCTGCTGATGAAACACGGCCCGCTGGTCGTGCGGCCGGCCTTCGACCCTAATATGTGGACGTGGCTCATCAAGATGCTGCGCAATTGCACGGCAGAGCGCTACGCACTCAACAAGTCGCGCATGGTGCCGCTTGCCGAATACAGCCGCGACACGCTGAAGGCGTTGCGCGAGGCGACCGGCATCACCTACGACGAACGAACAAAAGGCACGCTGCAGCTCTTCCGCAAGCAGAAGCAGCTCGACGGCACCGGCGGCGACGTCGAGGTGCTGAAGAAATACGGCGTGCCTTACGAGATCCTCGATCGCGACGGCTGTATAGCCGCTGAGCCGGCGCTCGCGGCGGTGCGCGAAAAATTCGTCGGCGGTCTCAGGCTTCCCGGAGACGAGACCGGCGACTGCAAGATGTTCACCGACAAGCTCGCCGCGCTCTGCGTGGCGCGCGGCGTGACATTCGAATACGGCTCCATCATCCGGCGCGTCGTCAGGAGCCGCAACCGCTTCACCAACATCCTCACGGATAGCGGATGGAAATCCGCGGACGCTTTCGTGATGGCGTTGGGCAGCTACTCAGCGCATTTCATGCGCGAGCTGGGGCGGCCCATTCCAGTCTATCCGGTAAAGGGCTATTCGATCACCGTGCCGATCCACAATGCCGACGCGGCGCCGGTTTCGACCGTCATGGACGAGACCTACAAGGTGGCGATCACGCGGCTTGGCGACCGCATCCGTGTCGGCGGCACGGCGGAGATCTCAGGCTATGATTTGCGCCTGCACGAATCGCGCCGCCGCACTCTCGAACATTCGGTCGGCGACCTCTTCCCTGGCAGCGGCGATCTCAAGGCGGCGAGCTTCTGGTGCGGCCTGCGGCCGATGACGCCGGACGGACCGCCTTTGATCGGGCAAAGCGAGGTCGCCAACCTCTATCTTAATACCGGCCACGGCACGCTCGGCTGGACCATGGCCTGCGGCTCGGCGAAGGTGCTGGCCGATATCATGTCTAACCGGGTGCCGGAGATCAACGCGCGCGACCTCAGCCCGGAGCGGTATCTCAAGCCGATCTAGAGCCTTTCACCGTTTCATGGAAACGGAAACCGCGCGCGGCGCTCGCTTAGAACGCCTCACGCACCCACGTGTCGCTGAACAGCAGCCGGTAGGCCCAGCCGACGCCAACCTTGGCGGCGACCGGCCGGGAATGAGCGACGTAGTCCTGGTAAATCGGCTTCATCCTGGCATAAAAGGCCGGGTCGAGCACGACCACGCCGTTCTCCGAGTCATGGAAGAAGCTGCGGTTGTTGAGGTTGACCGAGGAGATGGCGACCAGCCTTTCGTCGATCATCATGATCTTGGAATGCAGCACGACATCGGGCGCCTTGAACTCGCGGATGTTGATGCGGTCGCCGTATTTCTCGACGAACAGCTTGTTGAGCGCGGTGAGGAACCGGCCGCCGATATCGCCTTTGAGATCGATGCGGCCGACGACATCGATCTTCACTCCCCTGGCCAGAGCCCGGTCGAAGGCCCGGGCGATATCCGGCGTCAGGTTGAGATAGGGATTGACGATCTCAATGCGGTGCTCGGCGGTGTCGATCAGCTCGACGAAATAGGCCTCCAGCGCGTGCCCGTCCTCGTACGGCACGGAAATGAAATGCCGCGCCACGCCCCTCGGCGGGCGGCCGCCTGACCGCGCCGGAATGGAAAATGGCCGCGACAAATTGGTGTCGGCGTCGCGCAGCCAGATCGTCGACAGATGCGCGGCCAGGGTCTCGACGGTCGCCTGGTCGGCGATCTCGATGTCGAAGTCGCTCCAGTTGGAGTAGTAGTTCAGCGAGAAACCGTCGGTCTTGCCGTATTGCTCGAGGTCCGGATAGCGGGTCAGGTCGACCGGTTGGTGGAACAGAAAGCCGTCATGGATGTTGCGGCCACCGATGATGACGCGTGAGCGTGCGGGCTCCTCGGCCAATGTCGCGAGCATCTTGATGTGATGGGTCTTGTGAAGCTGCGAGATCTGCTCGTCGAATGGCGCGCCATGGTCGGCCTGCCAGCGATATTCCTGCAGTTCGACATTGGGGAATTCGGATGCCAGCCGGTGCAGCATGGCGTCGTCCTTCTCCCGTTCCAGCACGTCAGTGACCAGGATGCGCACCTTGGTGCCAAGTGCGGCGTGATGGCGGATCAGCCGCTCCATGATGCGGCCGGAGAAATCCGCCTTGAACTCCAGCGACGACAGATAGATCAGCCTGAGCTTCGGCGCGTTGGAGAAATCCAGCGGCATTTCCGGGTCGGCCTTCTCGATGGCGCTGTCCGGCAGCGTCCTGCCGAGCATGGCCTCGACCTTGGCGTTGAAGCCGTCACGCGATTTGCGCAGCAGGGTCGGCGACGCCAGCGGCAGCGCGCAGGTCTGGGATAGCCAGCGGCTGGCATAAAAAACGCGGTCGAGCTCCTCCATCCCCTTCGGATCGGGGACCGGGCAGCGGTCGTAGCGGCTGTCCAGCGCTGTGATCCAGGGATCGGCGCTCTCCTCGCGCAGCAAGGTCAGCGGCGCTCCGGCAGGCGCCAGGGAAGAACCGATGCGCAGATCGCAGCGGGTGAGCGCCTGGTCCGGGAACAGGCTGATGGTGGTGTCGGTGACCGGCAGGCTCAAATGGAATGACGAGGCCGCGGCGACGATGGTGGAGCGGCCCGATGCGCGGATCGCGAGCGGTCCGTTACAGGTGCCGCCGATGTCGACGGGCCGCTGTCCGGCCTGGCGCAGCACGATCTCGACCGAGCGCGCCTGCAGGCCGGAGAAGCTGAAGGTCTTGGACGCCGAAGGCCGCGCGGCGGCATCGAGATAGAGGGTCTGCCGCGACATGCGCCAGCGACCGGTGAAATGGCCTTCGCCCGGTTTGCCGTGAGCTGGCGCCAACTCGGTGTCGTCCATCGGTTTCGCCAGCCGCTGCAGCGCCGGGTAGGTCGCATGGAAGCCGGTGTTCTGAACATCGCGCCAGTCGCGGCCGAAACGGCCGGTGCCGTTGGCGCGGTCGAGAGCATCCAGGCGGCTTCGGGCAAGCAGCGCTTGGAACTCCCTGTCATAGGCACTGTCGCCATCGCCGGCGAAATATCGCGCCGTGGCTATCTCGGCGCCGCTGCCGTCGGCCGAGACCGGAAGGCGGCCGCAGGCGCCGTCGCCCGGAAAGAAGGCGCAGGCCGAATCGCCGGGCATGCCGGCGCAACCGGCAAGTGCTGCCAGCGCCAGTCCAAGCAACGCCCCGGCGATTGCTGATCCCACGCTCATCCGGTCGCACCGTGCATGGCTCTCAGCTGGCTGGGATCGCGCGGCGGCAGGAAACCTTGCGGAAAGATTCTGCAGACCGGGAACGCAAAGGTGGCGATCAGCAGTTCGGCCTCGTTGCGCATCTTGAGTGGCGCGGTCCTGTCGTCTCGAATCTTCCGCGCGGCGGCGACCAGCGCGCCGTCGCATTCGCAATGATCGTGCCGGGCGATATAGCAGGCGTCGTGGATCCGGCACGCGGCATCGAGACGGTCGACGGGCCTGGCCGACAGATCGCCGGTGCGCGTGCCTGGGCCGCAATAATTGCCGATCACGAAAGGCGATGGCCGCGACATGGCGTAGCGGACCGGCTTCGGCAGCCGCGCTTCCGGAACCTTCGTCCAGGGATTGGCGCAGCCCGACAGCAAGAGCAGCGGCAGAATGGCAAGAACGGCTCGCATTTCCCTGCCGGCGTTCCGAAGATTGTCCCCCTCGCGCTCCGTCATGGCATGGCCAGGCACGCTGGTGCCACAGTGGCTGAATTTGTGGCGGAGGCAAGGCGGCAACGACCAAATGCCTGTGATAGGATCGGCCGCAGGGAGGGGACTTCGGGATGCGTCTTTTTCTTCTTGCGGCCGCGGCCGCATTCCTGGCCTGCGCGCCGGCCGCGCTCGCAGCGGACAAGACCATCCACGACAAGGAGCATGGCTTTTCGCTGACCTATCCCGACGAATGGACGAATGAAGCAAAGCCCGGCAATTCGATAAAGCTCAAGGTCAGGTCCGGCGAAGAAGGCCTTGTCTGTCGGGTGTCGGCCGGCCTGAACGACCCGCTCGATCCGAATGTGCCGCGTGAGCCCAAGACCTATATCGAGAAAGACTGGTCCTTGGAAAGCTGGCAGAAAATGGTGGGCGCCGCCTTTGGCTCCGCCCAGTTCAGCAACGACAGGCTGGCGCGGTTTCCCGACGGCTATCCGGTACGGATCGCCGAGATGGATTTTCACTACAGCGATAGCGACGTCGATTTCTATGGTCATGCCGAGGTCGCTATTTCGTTGCGCGGCACACGCTACGGCCTCGCCAATTGCGGCGTCGCAGGCGACAGCGCCGAGGAAGCGGCACGCAAATGGGCGCCGCTTGCGGACGAAGCCCGGAAGGTGGTGAGCTCCTTCGTGCTCGACGCGGATTAGACAAAGAGGCTCCGTTCCAGTTCCACCGCCTTGGTGATGAAATTGGCGACGAGCTGGACGCGGCGCAGCGGCCTTACCGATTCATGATAGACCAGCCAGTAGGCGCGGCGGATCGGCGCGACGATGTCGACCGGCACCAGTTCAGGCATCGAGCGGGCGATGAAGGTGTGCAAGATCCCGATGCCGGCGCCGGCGCGCACCGCTTCGGCCTGGCCGAGCGCCGAGGAGATGGCGAAGCTGGTGCGCCATTCGGGGCTGAACTCGGATGCATAGTCTAGCGAGGGGCTGACGATCAGGTCCGGCACATAGCCGATCAGCGTATGGCTGCCGAGCTCGGCCGGCGTTTTTGGGACGCCGCTGGCTTCTGCGTAGGCGCGGGACGCAAACAGGCCGAGCGTGTAGTCGACCAACTTGCCCGCCACAAGCCGGCCTTCGGTCGGCCGCTCGACGGTTATCGCGATATCGGCCTCGCGTCGGGACAGCGAGAAGGAGCGCGGCACCGGCACCAGCTGGATGGTGAGCTCACGGTGCAGAGCGGTCAGCTCGCCGAGCCGCTTTGCCAGGAAGGCGACGCCGAATCCGTCGGGCGCGCCGATGCGCACGGTCCCCGAAACGTCGTCGCCCTCGCCGGCAATGGTCGAGCGCGCGGCGATCATGTCGCTTTCCATGCGCTCGGCGATGTCGAGGAAGCGCTCGCCGGCCGGGGTCAATTCGCTGCCGGTGGTCAGGCGGCGGAAGAGCTTTGTCCTAAGCGCCTCCTCGAGCGCGGCGATGCGACGCGAGACGGTCGCATGGTTGAGTTCCAGGCGCCTGGCCGCGCCAAGGATCTGGCCGGCGCGCGCCACGGCTAGGAAGATGCGGACGTCATCCCAGTTCATAAGAAATCCCTGACGACAGGCGCACCCTGTCATTTGCGGCAATTAATGCACACTCTATGGCCGCTGTCCATTTTACGCACAACGGTTGCGTTCTTCCTCGCGTTGCCTTCGGCGCCGCAAAGGCGGACAATGCACCATCATCAGGACACAGGGAGAGAAACCATGATCGAATACGGTCATTTCATCGGCGGCAAGCGTGTCGCCGGCACCAGCGGCCGCAAGCAGGATGTGATGCAGCCGCTGGACGGCTCCGTGCGCGGCACGGTGGCGCTGGCCTCGCAGGCGGAACTGCGCGCCGCGGTCGAGAACGCCAAGGCGGCGCAGCCGAAATGGGCCGCCACCAACCCGCAGCGCCGCGTGCGCGTGCTCATGAAATTCCTCGAACTGGTCGCCCGCGACTATGACGAACTGGCCGACATCCTGGCGCGCGAGCATGGCAAGACTATTGCCGACGCGCGCGGCGACATCCAGCGCGGCCTCGAAGTGGTCGAGGTCTGCATCGGCGCCCCGCATATGATGAAGGGCGAGTTCACCGATGGCGCAGGTCCCGGCATCGACGTTTATTCGATGCGCCAGCCGCTTGGCGTGGTCGCCGGCATCACCCCGTTCAACTTCCCGGCCATGATCCCGCTATGGAAGATCGCGCCGGCCATCGCCTGCGGCAATGCCTTCATCCTGAAGCCTTCCGAGCGTGATCCGGGCGTTCCGTTGCGTATAGCGGAACTATTCATCGAGGCCGGCCTGCCGGAAGGCATCCTCAATGTCGTCAACGGCGACAAGGAAGTCGTCGACGCCATTCTCGACGATCCGGATATCAAGGCCATCGGCTTCGTCGGCTCGACGCCGATCGCGCATTATATTTATTCGCGCGGCACCGCGTCGGGCAAGCGCGTGCAGTGTTTCGGCGGCGCCAAGAACCACATGATCATCATGCCCGACGCCGACATGGACCAGACGGTCGACGCGCTGATCGGCGCCGGCTACGGCTCGGCCGGCGAGCGCTGCATGGCGATCTCGGTGGCGGTCCCGGTCGGCAACGACACCGCCAACCGGCTGATGGAAAAGCTGGTGCCGCGCGTGGAGAGCCTGAAGGTCGGTCCCTCGACGGATTCTTCCGCCGATTTCGGCCCGCTGGTGACGGCGCAGGCGCTGGAGCGCGTCAAGGGCTATGTCGACATCGGCGTCAAGGAAGGCGCAAAGCTGGTCGTCGACGGGCGCGGCTTCAAGATGCAGGGCTATGAGAACGGCTATTACATGGGCGGCTGCCTGTTCGACAACGTGACCGCCGACATGCGCATCTACAAGGAAGAGATCTTCGGGCCGGTGCTCTCGGTGGTGCGCGCGCCGCGCTATGAGGATGCGATCAAGCTCGCCAACGACCACGAGATGGGCAATGGCGTCGCCATCTTCACCCGCGACGGCGACGCGGCGCGCGACTTCGCTTCGCGCGTCCAGGTGGGCATGGTCGGCATCAACGTGCCGATCCCGGTTCCGATCGCCTACTACACCTTCGGCGGCTGGAAAGCGTCGTCTTTCGGCGATCTCAACCAGCACGGCCCGGATGCGTTCCGCTTCTACACCAAGACCAAGACGGTCACCTCGCGCTGGCCGTCCGGGATCAAGGACGGCGCGGAGTTCGTCATCCCGACGATGAACTGAGCGGACAAGCCTCTGAACTACTGAGAAGCGCGGTGAAAGCCGCGCTTTTCTTTTGGCGAGGATGCGGCCTGTCCCCAAGGCCAAGGTTTTTTGCCTTTCAGTACGATCGCTCGGTGCAACCGATGGGACAAGATCCGCGGCGCGGCGCTCCGAGAGAGCATGCGCATTTTCTAATAATTCCGCTGCCGTGTGATGGAACCAACAGACCGTCATCCGCCTTAGGCTGTATTCCAGCCTGCGTGCAGGCAAATCAAACAGCGCCGGTAGCAGCCGGGGTCTATGTCTGGCGCGAGGAGGTGTCAGATGACGCGAATTCTTATGGCGACATTACTGGCCGCGGCGACGATCGGTGGCGCCGCGCCGGTGAACGCGGCGGCGCAATGCGCGCCGCGCGCGGACATCATCAAGGCGCTTGGAGACAAATTTCACGAAAGCGAGGCCGGCCGGGGCCTGATCAATCCGAACGTCGTGCTGGAGATCTTCGTCTCGGATCAGGGCAGCTGGACCGTGCTGGCCTCGGACACCAAAGGCCAGAGCTGCGTGCTCTCTGCCGGCGAGGGCTGGGACAGCCCAACCATCACGGCGGCGATGCCGGGCGCTTGACGCGGAACTGCGCGACGGCGGCGGCAGCATTCAGAGCGTCGGCGCCGTGCCGCAGTCGATTGCGTGCTTGATGCTGTGAATTGCGGATGCGCGATTCGAACAGGAAAAGCTGCCAGCTCCGCGACCCCTTGCGTCCGTGGCGGCCGGCGACAGCTTGGCGAGCACTTTCGTCATCTGAGCCTGCCTGACCGATTGGGGCCAGGCCCTTGTTGCCGCCCCTCGACCTCTCCTTGAATGGCGGCGCAGAGGAGCACAGCCAAAAGGCCGATCTAGCCTATCGAGTGGCAGCAACCTCGGCGTGGCCGCGCAGCAGCGCCATCAGTTTCTTGGCGTCCTTGGCGGCGCCCTCCTCGTCGCCGTCGAGGATGGAACGGATCAGCGCGACGTGATGCTCGGCGGATTCGGCCAGCCCGGTGTCGGCCTTATAGCGGAACCAGAAGCGGCGGCTGTGGCTTTGCAAGGGGGCGGCCACTCGCGCCGCGAACGGATTGTCAGCCGCCATGGCCAGCGCTTCGTCGAGCGCCTTGTCGGCCTGGATGAAGGCAAGCACGTTGCCGGAAATCACCGCCTTCTGCATGGCCAGGGCCGCCTCGTGAAACAGGTCGGCGGCCTCGCGCGTGACGAAGCGCGCGGCCGAGCGGGCGAGCACCACCTCGATGCCGCGCCGTGCGTCCAGCACCCGCAGCCAGTCGCCGGCGTGAAGCGGCGCGACCGCGATGCCGGCTCGGGGTCTGATGTCCAGAAGGCCTTCCCATGCCAGCCTCTGGATTGCCTCGCGCACGGGGGTGCGTCCGAGACCCAGGCGGTCGATCAGCGCGCCCTCGGTGACGAAGCTCGACGGCGCCAGCTCGAGCGTGACGATCATGTGCTCAAGCGCGCGATAGGCTCTGGTCGCCGCCGGCTCGAAGGTCGCGTTCGCCTCAATGGATATCAGTTGGGAGATCAATGGCAGGCTCCTGATATATTTTTCATATATCATAACGGATTCAGCGTTGACAGGCTAATTCTTAATAGATATACGACTGATATATCAGAGGAGAAATAGCCATGTGGACCGGAGTTTTCCCCGCAGTCACGACCAAATTCACCGCCGACGACCGCCTCGACCACGCCGAGATGGAGCGCTGTTTCGGCCTGCAGATGGAGGCCGGTTGCGACGGCATCATCGTCTGCGGTTCGCTCGGCGAGGGCCCAATGCTGTCGCATGACGAGAAGGTCGAAGTGCTGAAGACGGCGCAGAAAGTCGCCGGCAGGAAGCCGGTGCTTTTGACCGTCAACGAGCCCGGCACACGCGAGGCGGCGAGCATCGCGAGGCGCGCAGCCAAGGAAGGCGCCGACGGGCTGATGGTAGTGCCGAGCCCGATCTACCACACCAATCCGGAAGAGACGGTCGCCGCTCTTCGCGCCGTGGCGGAAGCCGCCGACCTGCCGGTGATGATCTATTCCAACCGGCTCGCCTATCGCGTCGACGTCACCGTCGACCTGATGGAGGAGCTGGCGTCGGACAAGCGCTTCGTCGCCATCAAGGAATCGTCCGACGACATCCGCCGCTCAACCGAAATCATCAACCGGCTCGGCGACCGCTACGATCTCTTCACCGGCGTCGACAACCTCGCCTTCGAGGCGCTGTCGGTGGGCGCCACCGGCTGGGTCGCCGGTCTGGTCACCGCCTTCCCGCGCGAGACGGTCGCAATCTACCACTTGATGAGAGAAGGGCGCCGCGAGGAGGCACTGGCGATCTACCGCTGGTTCCGGCCCTTGCTGGACCTCGACGTATCCACCTATCTGGTCCAAAACATCAAGCTTGCCGAAGTGCTGGCGATCGGTACCAATGACCGCGTGCGCATGCCGCGCCAGCCGCTCTCCGGCGAACGCCGCAAGGCGGTCGAGAAGATCATCCGGGACGCGCTGGCGGTGCGGCCGACGCTGCCGCCGCTGCAGACGTCTGCTCGGTCGACGGACAAGCTGGTGGCGGCAGAATAAGGGACAGCCTTCACGTGCAGGAAAATTCCGAGGACGGGCGCCGCCCCTCATCTGCCCTACGGGCGCCTTCTCCCCGTTCGCGGGGGGAAGGGGAGGACATCGCCATCATCGGTGGCGGCATCATCGGCATCTGCGCGGCGGCCCTGCTCTCGGAAGCGGGGCGGAGCGTCACCGTCTTTGATCGTACCGGTATCTGCGAGGAGACGAGTTCCGGCAATGCCGCCGCCTTCGCCTTCTCCGATGTGCTGCCGCTGGCGCATAAGGGGATGATCCGGCAATTGCCGAAATGGCTCGCCGATCCGCTCGGACCACTTACCATTCCGCCGGCCTATCTGCCGACGCTCCTGCCGTGGTTGATCCGCTTCTGGCGGGCGGGAGCGGCGAAGCACTACGAGACGAGCCTGGCCACGCAGGCCGGCATGATGAAGCTTGCCGAGGCCGAGTGGATGGGCCTGCTCGACCGCTCCGGCACCCGGCCGATGCTGCGCGAGGACGGTTCCCTGGAATTCTATGAAAGCGATGCGGAGTTCCGCGCCTCACTACCCGGCTGGGCCGAGCGCCAGCGTTTCGGCATCGGCTTCCGCCATGTCGAGGGCGAGGAGATGGCCGCGCTCCAGCCGGGCCTTTCGCCGCGTTTCGTCAAGGGCACTTTCGTGCCGGGCTGGAAGACGGTCGCCGATCCGAAGCTGCTCGGCAAGGCGGTCTGGGCCTATGCGGAAAAGCTTGGCGCCCGTTTCGAGCATGCGCGGGTCGAACGCGTGGAAGCCGGGGCAAACGGCGGCACGATCGTTCTGGCCGATGGCACCAGGCGAAAGGCAAGCAAGCTTGTGATCGCCGCCGGAGCCTGGTCGCATCTCCTGGCGAAGGATCTCGGCGACCGCATCCCGCTCGAAACCGAGCGCGGCTACAACACGACGCTGCCGGCATCGGCCTTCGACGTGAAGCGGCAGCTGATCTTTTCCGGCCATGGCTTTGTCATCACTCCGCTGTCAACGGGCCTGCGCGTCGGCGGCGCAGTCGAGCTCGGCGGCATCGAGCGGCCGCCGAACTTCGCGCGTTCCAAGGCGATGCTTGAGAAGGCAAGCCGTTTCCTGCCGGGGCTCGATCCGTCGGGCGGCCGCGAGTGGATGGGTTATCGCCCGTCGCTGCCGGATTCTCTGCCGGTGATCGGCGCGGCGCGCGCGCCGGACATCTTCTATGCATTTGGCCATGGCCATCTCGGCCTGACCCAGTCGGCGGCGACCGGGCGCTTGATCCGCGATCTCATCCTCGGGCAGCCTCCGCCGCTCGATCTCACCCCGTTCCGTGCGCAGCGTTTCTGAAAAAGAGAGTTTGATGACCAAGAAATCCTTCTTCTGCATCGACGGGCATACCTGCGGCAATCCGGTGCGCCTGGTTGCCGGCGGCGGGCCGCTGCTCGAGGGCTCGACGATGATGGAGCGGCGGGCGCATTTCCTCGCCGAGTATGACTGGATCCGCACCGGGCTGATGTTCGAGCCGCGCGGCCATGACGTGATGTCGGGCTCGATCCTCTATCCGCCGACGCGCGAGGACTGCGACATCGCCATCCTGTTCATCGAGACGTCGGGCTGCCTGCCGATGTGCGGGCACGGCACGATCGGCACGGTGACGATGGCGATCGAGCACGGGTTGGTGAAGCCGAGGACGCCGGGCGTGCTGAGGCTCGACACGCCGGCCGGCCTGGTCGTCGCCGAATACAGCCAAGTAGGCGAATATGTCGAGGAGGTGCGCATCACCAACGTGCCGTCCTTCCTCTATGCTGAAGGGCTGACCGTCGAATGCCCGGTGCTGGGCGAGATCACTGTCGACGTCGCCTATGGCGGTAATTTCTACGCCATCGTCGAGCCGCAGCAGAACTACCGGGACATGGCCGACTACTCGGCGGGCGACCTCATCGCCTGGAGCCCGGTAGTGCGACAGCGCCTCAATGAGAAATACTCCTTCGTGCATCCGGAGAATCCCGGCATCAACCGGCTCTCGCACATGCTTTGGACAGGCAAGCCCAGGCATGCCGAGGCCGATGCCCGCAACGCCGTGTTCTATGGCGACAAGGCGATCGACCGCTCGCCTTGCGGCACGGGAACCTCGGCGCGAATGGCGCAGCTCCACGCCAAGGGCAGGCTCAAGCCCGGCGACAGTTTTGTCCATGAATCGATCATCGGCTCGCTGTTCAAGGGCAGGGTCGAGAAAGAGGTCAGCGTCGCCGGCAAACCGGCGATCATTCCTTCCATCGGCGGCTGGGCGCGCATGACCGGACTGAACACAATCTTCATCGACGACCGCGATCCGTTCGCGCATGGATTCATTGTCACCTGATGCGCTCAGCCGGCATGTATTCCGGCTGCGGTGAGGTCCAAGACGCGACCCGCGAGACGAGGGCGTCTTGCCGTCACATGGCGGTCGCAGATGACACAATCATGACCTTACGTAATGTGCGCAGGCTGGAAACGGAGCGCTTCGATCTTGCAAGGATTCTTCTCATCAACTTATTTTGACGGTGATTTCTTCGACACGAAGCCCATCATAAGGTTGAATCGTCAAAGACATTGCGTTGTGCCAATGCTAGGGTCCGCGATAGTCCAGGGGTCGGGTGTGAAAAAACGAGCAATCGGACGGCGTGCCTGCAAACCACGCGGAGCGATTGAAAAATCACGTTGCAATCCGGGCTCGAAACTTTACGACTAGGGGAAATACGAAAAGGAATGCGTCCGCAAAGGCGACATTCCAGGGGAGCCGCGTAAATATGCAGTACTTCGTCCAGCAGCTTATCAACGGGCTGACGCTGGGATCGATCTATGGGCTGATCGCGATCGGCTATACGATGGTCTACGGCATCATCGGCATGATCAATTTCGCCCATGGCGACATTTTCATGGTCGGCGCCTTCACCGCGCTCATCGTCTTCCTCATCCTTGGCGCATTGTTCTATTCGGTGCCGGTCGTTGTGGCGCTTCTGATCATGATGATCGTGGCGATGCTTCTCACCAGCCTCTACAACTGGACGATCGAGAAGGTGGCCTACAGGCCGCTGCGCGGCTCGTTCCGGCTGGCGCCGCTGATCACCGCCATCGGCATGTCGATCGCGCTTTCCAACTTCGTCCAGGTGACGCAGGGCCCTCGCAACAAGCCGATCCCGCCGCTGGTCAGCCAGGTCTACACGATCGACGGCATCAGCATCTCGCTGAAGCAGATCATCATCGTGATCGTCACTGTCATATTGCTGGCAATCTTCTGGTACCTCGTCAATCGAACGGCGCTCGGCCGGGCGCAGCGCGCCTGCGAGCAGGACCGCAAGATGGCCGCGCTGCTCGGCATCGACGTCGACCGCACCATTTCCATCACCTTCATCATGGGCGCGGCTCTCGCCGCCGTCGCCGGCACGCTGTTCCTGATGTATTACGGCGTCGTGGTGTTCTCGGACGGGTTCGTGCCGGGCGTGAAGGCCTTCACCGCGGCCGTGCTCGGCGGCATTGGGTCGCTGCCGGGCGCCGTGCTCGGCGGACTGCTCATCGGCTTCATCGAGAGCATGTGGTCGGCCTATTTCTCCATCGACTACAAGGACGTCGCCGCTTTCTCGATCCTGGCGATCGTGCTCATCTTCCTGCCCTCCGGCATCCTGGGCCGGCCTGAAGTCGAAAAGGTCTGATCCTCATGGCCGCCACCGTGTCCTCGGAGCGCGACGCCGTCGCTACTCCAATCCAGCGTGCTTTTCGTGAGGCGTTCTACGCGGGTGCCATTTCGCTTGGCCTGTTCGTGCTGTTCATCGGTCTCAGGACGGACCAGAACATCAGCAACGAATTGATCCTGGTGCAGCGGTGGGGCCTGCTTGCCCTGGTGGTTGCCGCTGTCGCCATCGGTCGCTTCCTCTATGTCGCTTATGCAATTCCGGCGATGGAGCGGTCGAAGGCCGAGAAAGCCGCAGCGCCCGCCATTGTCGCCGAACCCGGTTTCATAAAGCGGAACTTCAACAAGATCGGCGCCACAGTGCTGATCCTCTACCCCATTGCGATGGTGCTGCTCTTCGGCTTCCAGGGCTCGCTGAAATGGGTCGACAATTTCGGCATCCAGATACTGATCTACGTCATGCTGGCCTGGGGCCTCAACATCGTGGTCGGGCTGGCCGGCCTGCTCGATCTCGGCTACGTCGCCTTCTACGCGGTCGGCGCCTATGCCTATGCGTTGCTGGGCACGCATTACGGCCTGTCTTTCTGGATATTGCTGCCGGCGGCCGGCGCCATGGCGGCGTTCTGGGGTATTATGCTCGGCTTTCCGGTGCTCAGGCTGCGCGGCGACTATCTGGCGATCGTTACCCTTGCCTTCGGCGAGATCATCCGCCTGGTGCTGATCAACTGGCGCGAGGTGACCAACGGGTCGGCCGGGATTTCGGGCATCCCGAAAGTGTCGTTCTTCGGCCTGATATCGTTCAATGTCTCCGACCCGAACTACATCGCCAAGGTGCTGCACATCGCCCAGTCGGGCGCCTACTACAAGATCTTCCTCTACTACCTCGCCCTCGGGCTCTGCTTCCTCACTGCATTCGTCACCATCAGGCTTCGCCGTCTGCCGGTGGGCCGCGCCTGGGAGGCGTTGCGCGAGGATGAGATCGCCTGCCGTTCGCTCGGCATCAACACCACCACCACCAAGCTGACGGCGTTCGCCACTGGCGCCATGTTCGGCGGCTTTGCCGGCTCGTTCTTCGCCGCACGGCAAGGCTTCGTCAGCCCCGAATCCTTTGTTTTCCTTGAATCGGCGATCATCCTCGCCATCGTCGTGCTCGGCGGCATGGGTTCGTTGGGCGGCATCGCCGTGGCGGCGCTGGTTATGATCGGCGGCACCGAAATCCTGCGCGAGCTCGACTTCCTCAAGGCCGTGTTCGGTCCCGACTTCACGCCTGAGCTCTACCGCATGCTTCTGTTCGGCATGGCCATGGTCATCGTCATGCTGTGGAAGCCGCGCGGCTTCGTCGGCAGCCGAGAACCGACGGCCTTCCTGAAAGAACGAAGAGCGGTCTCAGCCTCCTTCACCAAGGAGGGGCATGGCTGATGAACGCGCAGGCTTCCATGAACGACATAATCCTTCAGGTCGAGCACCTGTCGATGAAGTTTGGCGGGCTGGTCGCCATCGGCGACCTGTCCTTCCAGGCCAGGCGCGGCGAGATCACCGCGCTGATCGGGCCGAACGGCGCCGGCAAGACCACGGTGTTCAACTGCATCACCGGTTTCTACAAGCCGTCGGAGGGCATGCTGACGCTCAACCGGCGCGACGGCTCGACCTACCTGCTCGAGCGCCTGCCCAACCATGAGATCCCGGCGCGCGCCAAGGTGGCGCGCACCTTCCAGAACATCCGGCTGTTTTCCGGCATGACACTGCTGGAGAACCTGCTGGTGGCCCAGCACAACAAGCTGATGAAGGCCTCGGGCTACAGCTTCCTCGGGCTGTTCGGCTTCCCGAGCTATCGCCAGGCGTCCGCCGAATCGATCGAGCTCGCCAAGCACTGGTTGGAGAAGGCCGATCTCGTCGACCGCGCCGACGATCCGGCCGGCGACCTGCCCTATGGCGCGCAGCGCCGCCTGGAGATCGCGCGCGCCATGTGCACGGGGCCGGAGCTCTTGTGCCTGGATGAGCCGGCAGCCGGCCTCAATCCAAAGGAATCTGCCGCACTCAACGACCTGCTGATGGGCATCAAGGCCACCGGTACGTCGATCCTGCTCATCGAGCACGATATGTCGGTGGTGATGCAGATCTCCGACCATGTCGTGGTGCTCGAATACGGCCGCAAGATCTCGGACGGCAATCCGCAGTCAGTCCGAACCGACCCGCGCGTCATCGCCGCCTATCTTGGCGTCGACGACGAGGAGGTCGAGACGGTGCTGACGGAAGTCGGCGACGAGGATGTCATCGAGCAGCTCGACACCGGACCGGACTCGGCGCACGGCCCCGGCAACTCCGCTTCGATGATGGCGGGGCCGGTATCCGACAGCGTCGAACATGCTGACGAGGGCGAGCGGGTCACCGTGTCGAAGGGGGCCTCGAAAGCGGCGCAGGTCGAAGCGCGCGCCGCGGTGATCGCCAGCAAGCCGGCGGTTCCCCCGGCTACGGAAAGCCGGGCGGCCTCGGCAAGGCCGGCGGCCAAAAAGCCGGCTGTAAAGGCGCCGGAGACAAAGGCGGCTGCGACGAAGTCTTCCGCCCCGAAAGCCAAGGGCATCTCCAATCGCCTCGACGCGCCGCGCGGCGGCAAGGCCGACAGCCTGATCCGCATCAAGGGCATCGGCCCGGTCAACGAGAGGAAGCTGAACGAGCACGGCATCTTCCATTTCGACCAGATCGCGGCCTGGAAGAAGGCCGACATCGAAGCGGCGGAAGCCTATCTCGCCTTTGACGGGCGCATTGCCCGAGAAGACTGGATCGGTCAGGCAAAGACGCTGGCGAAAGAAGTGGCGGCCAAGCCCGCGACGCGTGGAGGGCGCAAGTAATGGCCGGCACGACATTGCTCGATATCAAGGGCGTCGAGACCTATTACGGAAACATCCGGGCGCTGAACGGCGTCAATGTGCATGTCAACGAGGGTGAGATCGTGGCGCTTATCGGCGCCAACGGCGCCGGCAAGTCGACGCTTATGATGACCATCTTCGGCGCGCCGCGCGCCCGCACCGGCACCATCACCTTCGCCGGCACCGACATCACGCAGATGCCGACGCACGAGATCGCACGCCTGCGCATCGCGCAATCGCCCGAAGGCAGGCGTATCTTCCCGCGCATGACGGTGATGGAAAACCTGCAGATGGGGGCCAGCCTCGACAACCTCAAGCATTATGACGAGGACGTCGAGAAGGTGTTCACGCTGTTTCCGCGGCTGAAGGAGCGCATCGCCCAGCGTGGCGGTACTCTCTCGGGCGGCGAGCAGCAGATGCTGTCGATCGGACGCGCGCTGATGGCGCGGCCGAAGCTTCTGTTGCTGGACGAACCGTCGCTGGGCCTTGCGCCGCTGATCGTCAAGCAGATATTCGACGCCATCCGCGAATTGAACAAGTCGCAAGGGCTGACCGTGTTTCTGGTCGAGCAGAATGCGTTCGGCGCGCTCAAGCTCGCCACTCGCGGCTATGTCATGGTCAATGGCAATGTGACGATGAGCGGCACCGGCAAGGAGTTGCTCGCCAATCCGGAAGTCCGCGCCGCCTATCTTGAAGGCGGACATCACTGAGAGGGGTCTTCATCATGCAGGGTATTCTCTACGAAGAGGCCTCTTTCTTGCAGTTCCTGTTCGTCACCTGCTTGCTCGGCGGCTGGGCGGCGTGGATGACGGGCAAGGCGGCGGCGCAGACCTGGAGCACTCACGTTCAGCTGTTCTTTTACATGCTTGGTCTCGGCATCGGCATCAGGTTCATCCATCACGCCTTGTTCGAGGGTACGATGTTCTCGCTGCATTACTATATCGTCGACACCATCGTGCTGATGATATTGGGCTTTGTCGGCTATCAATACACGCGCACCAACCAGATGGTCACACAGTATAACTGGCTCTATGAAAGAGCTTCCTTATTAAGCTGGAAGCCGAAAGGTTGATGGTCGCCATTACGCCGGTTCCGACATGAATCGGCGTGACAAGTGCCTGAAAATCGGCATTCTATGCTTTCTGCGATAAGGGTGGGCATCGCATGAAAGTATCATCCACGCCCACTCCGTAAATGGGAGCGTTTCAATGAAAAAATCACTCTTGTCCGCCGTGGCGCTGACCGCGTTCGTCGCGCTCAGCGGCAGCGCGTGGGCCGCCGACCTTCTGATCGGCGTCGCGGGTCCGATCACCGGCCCGAACGCCGCCTTCGGCGCGCAGTTGCAGAAGGGCGCTGAACAGGCGGTCGCCGACATCAACGCGGCGGGCGGCGTCAACGGCCAGCAGCTGAAGCTCGAGATCGGCGACGACGTGTCCGATCCCAAGCAGGGCATCTCGGTCGCCAACAAGTTCGTCGCCGACGGCGTCAAGTATGTCGACGGCCACTTCAACTCGGGCGTGACCATCCCGGCCTCGGAAGTCTACGCCGAGAACGGCATCCTCGTCATGACGCCTGCGGCGACCAATCCGCAACTGACCGAGCGCGGCCTGTGGAACACCTTCCGTACCTGCGGTCGCGACGACCAGCAGGGCAAGGTGGCTGGCGACTACATCGCCAAGAATTTCAAGGACGCCAAGATCGCCATCATCCACGACAAGACGCCTTACGGCCAGGGTCTCGCCGACGAGACCAAGAAGAACCTGAACGCCAACGGCGTGAAGGAAGTGATGTATGAAGGCGTGAACGTCGGCGACAAGGACTTCTCGGCCCTCATCGCCAAGATGAAGGAAAACGGCGTTACGCTCATCTACTGGGGCGGCCTGCACACCGAAGCCGGCCTGATCATCCGCCAGTCGGCCGACCAGGGCCTGAAGGCGCCGCTGTTCTCCGGCGACGGTATCGTCTCCAACGAACTGGCCTCGATCGCCGGCGATGCCGTTGCCGGCACGCTCAATACCTTCGCTCCGGATCCGCGCAAGAATCCGGCCGCCAAGGAAGTGGTCGAGAAGTTCCGCGCCGCCGGCTTCGAGCCGGAAGCCTATACTCTCTACTCCTATGCCGCCGTGCAGATCATCGCCCAGGCCATCACCAAGGTCGGCTCGGCCGACGATGCGCAGAAGGTCGCTGAGATGATCAAGTCGGGCGGACCGTGGAAGACGGCCATCGGCGATATCGGTTACGACTCCAAGGGCGACATCACCCGTCCGGACTATGTCGTCTACGAGTGGAAGAAGGGCGAAGACGGCAAGTACAGCTACTTCGAGAAATAAGCCGGCAATAGAAGCCGACTTTCGAGAAATGCCCGGCGCATTGCGCCGGGCATTTTCGTTTTGCTTTGGGACAGAGCGGAAAGCTGCACGCCCCGCGCTCGGCGGTGCCCCGTCTGCCGCCCACTGCCGGTCTTCGAGAACGGCAATAGAGGTTTGACGCAAACAAGCGACCTAAATCGTTTTAGGTGTCGTGCAATTTGTTTGCACTGCAGCATTTTCCCGCTAATCATTGCGCCGGTTCAACGTCCCTTACGCTGCTGGAGCCCAGTCCTTGGCCATCACGAAGATCCTCGTCGCCAACCGGTCCGAAATCGCCATCCGCGTGTTCCGCGCGGCCAATGAGCTCGGCCTTAAAACCGTGGCGATCTGGGCTGAGGAGGACAAATATTCGCTGCACCGCTTCAAGGCCGACGAGAGCTACCAGGTCGGGCGGGGGCCGCATCTGGCCAAGGACATGGGGCCGATCGAGAGCTACCTGTCGATCGAGGAGGTGATCCGGGTCGCCAGGCAGTCGGGCGCCGACGCCATCCACCCCGGCTATGGCCTGCTCTCGGAGAGCCCGGAATTCGCCGAGGCCTGCGCCGAGGCGGGCATCACCTTCATCGGCCCGAAGCCGGAAACGATGCGCCGGCTGGGCAACAAGGTCGCCGCGCGCAATCTGGCGATCGAGGTCGGTGTGCCGGTGGTGCCGGCAACCGATCCACTGCCGGACGATATGGACGAGGTGAAGAGGCTTGCCGCGCAAATCGGCTATCCGGTCATGCTCAAGGCCTCCTGGGGCGGCGGCGGCAGAGGCATGCGCGCCATCCGTGCCGAGGCCGATCTCGCGCGTGAGGTGATGGAAGGCAAACGCGAGGCCAAGGCCGCCTTCGGCAAGGACGAGGTCTATCTCGAAAAGCTGATCGAGCGCGCCCGCCATGTCGAGGTCCAGGTGCTGGGCGACACCCACGGCAACGCCGTGCATCTGTTCGAGCGCGACTGCTCGATCCAGCGCCGCAACCAGAAGGTCGTGGAGCGCGCGCCGGCGCCCTATCTCAGCGAGGAGTTGCGTCAGGAGCTTTGCGGCTATGCGCTCAAGATCGCGCGCGAAACGAGCTATGTCGGCGCCGGCACGGTCGAGTTCCTGCAGGACGCGGACACCGGCAAGTTCTACTTCATCGAGGTCAATCCGCGCATCCAGGTCGAGCATACCGTCACCGAGCAAGTGACCGGCATCGATATCGTCAAGGCGCAGATCCATATCCTAGACGGCTTCGCCATCGGCACGAGGGAATCGGGCGTGCCGGCGCAAAAGGACATCAGGCTCAACGGCCACGCGTTGCAGTGCCGCATCACCACCGAGGATCCGGAGCACAATTTCATCCCGGACTATGGCCGCATCACCGCCTATCGCGAAGCGGCCGGTTTCGGCATCCGGCTCGACGGCGGCACCGCCTATTCGGGCGCGGTCATCACCCGCTTCTACGATCCGCTGCTCGAAAAGGTGACGGCCTGGGCGCCCACCCCAGGCGAGGCGATTTCGCGCATGAACCGGGCGCTGCGCGAGTTCCGCATCAGGGGCGTGGCCACCAACCTCACCTTCCTCGAGGCGATCATCAACCACCCGCGCTTCGCCGACAATTCCTACACGACCAAGTTCATCGACACGACGCCGGAACTGTTCGAGCAGGTGAAGCGGCAGGACCGCGCAACCAAGCTGCTTACCTATCTGGCCGATGTCAGCGTCAACGGCCACCCCGAGACGCGCGGCCGGCCGATGCCGAAGGCGAACTCGGCCGCACCCGTCGTGCCCTATCTCAATGGCCGCATCCCGGACGGCACCAAGCAGAAGCTCGATGCGCTCGGCCCGGAGAAATTCGCGACCTGGATGCGGGAGCAGCGCCAGGTGCTGGTCACCGACACGACGATGCGCGACGGCCACCAGTCGCTGCTCGCGACCCGCATGCGCACGCATGACATCGTCGGCATCGCCGGCACCTATGCGCGGGCGCTGCCGCAACTGTTGTCGCTGGAGTGCTGGGGCGGCGCGACGTTCGACGTCGCCATGCGCTTCCTCACCGAGGATCCGTGGGAGCGGTTGAGCAAGGTGCGCGAGGCGGCGCCCAACCTTCTGCTGCAGATGCTTTTGCGCGGCGCCAACGGTGTCGGCTACACCAACTATCCCGACAATGTCGTCCAGCATTTCGTGCACCAAGCGGCAAGCGGTGGCGTCGACCTGTTCCGCGTTTTCGACTGCCTGAACTGGGTCGAGAACATGCGCGTCGCCATGGACGCGGTCGGCGCGGAGGGCAAGCTGGTCGAAGCGGCGATGTGCTACACCGGCGACATCCTCGATCCGGCGCGCGCCAAATACGACCTCAAATATTATGTCGGGCTGGCCAAGGAGCTGGAGGCCGCCGGCGCGCATATCATCGCCGTCAAGGACATGGCGGGCCTGCTGAAGCCGGCCGCGGCGCGCGTGCTGTTCAAGGCGCTGCGCGAGGCGACGGACCTGCCGATCCATTTCCACACGCATGACACGTCGGGCCTCTCGGCGGCGACAGTGCTGGCGGCGGTGGAGAGCGGCGCCGACGCGATCGACGCGGCGATGGATTCCTTCTCCGGCAACACCTCGCAGCCCTGCCTCGGCTCGATCGTCGAGGCGCTGAGAGGCACCGAGCGCGATCCCGGCCTCGATCCGCAGTGGATCCGTCACATCTCCTTCTACTGGGAGGCGGTGCGCAACCAGTATGCCGCCTTCGAGAGCGACCTCAAGGGACCTGCCTCGGAAGTCTACCTGCACGAAATGCCGGGCGGCCAGTTCACCAACCTCAAGGAACAGGCGCGCTCGCTCGGACTGGAGACGCGCTGGCACGAGGTCGCGCAGGCCTATCACGACGTCAATCTGATGTTCGGCGACATCGTCAAGGTGACGCCCTCGTCCAAGGTGGTCGGCGACATGGCGTTGATGATGGTGAGCCAGGACCTCACCGTCGCCGATGTCGAGAACCCGGCCAAGGACATCGCCTTCCCGGACTCGGTCGTGTCGATGTTGCGCGGCGATCTCGGCCAGTCGCCCGGGGGCTGGCCGGCGGCACTGCAGAAGAAGGCGCTGAAGGGTGAGAAGCCGATCACGGTCAGGCCCGGCTCGCTGCTGAAGCCCGCCGACCTCAAGGCCAGCCGCAAGGACATCGAGACGAAACTCGACCGCAAGCTCTCGGAATACGAGTTCGCGTCATGGCTGATGTATCCGAAAGTGTTCACCGACTTCGCCGCCGCGCAGGAGACTTACGGGCCGGTGAGTGTGCTGCCAACGCCGACCTATTTCTACGGCATGAAGTCGGAAGAAGAGATCTTCCTCGACATCGAGAAGGGCAAGACGCTCGTGGTTCGCTGCCAGGCGTTCGGCGACGTCGACGACCAGGGCATGGTCACGGTGTTCTTCGAGCTCAACGGCCAGCCGCGTCGCATCAAGGTGCCGGACAGGGCGCATGGCGCTTCCGCCGCCAAGGCGCGCCGCAAGGCCGAGCCCGGCAATGAAGGGCATGTCGGCGCGCCGATGCCGGGCGTCGTGTCGGCGCTTGCCGTGGCGGCCGGACAGGCGGTCAAGGCGGGCGACGTGCTCTTGTCGATCGAAGCGATGAAGATGGAAACCGCGCTGCACGCCGAACGCGACGGCGAGGTCGCCGAAGTGCTGGTCAAGGCAGGCGACCAGATCGATGCGAAGGATTTGTTGATCTCTTTCAAGTGACGCTCGGATCGTCATGTCCGACGGGCGGCTGGCGGCAGCCGTCCACAGCCGTCGACAAGTGTCTTGACCCGCCGCGCCCGCTCGGGCAGGGAACCGGCTCCAATTCGCCGCGGCGGGAATCGCCACGGCTCGAAAAGACGCGGAGAGATAAATGGCCGACGAAATCACCGAGACCAGCCAGACTGTAGCCGCCGGCCAGCTGCGCACCATCATCGAGCGCATCGAGCGGCTCGAGGAAGAGAAGAAGACGATCTCGGACGACATCAAGGATGTCTATGCCGAAGCCAAGGGCACCGGCTTCGACACCAAGGCGATCCGCACCATCGTGCGGCTGCGCAAGAAGGACCAGGCCGAACGCCAGGAGGAGGAGTCGATCCTCGATCTTTACAAGGCCGCTCTCGGCATGGTCTGAGGAGGCTGTTTGGAAATTCTACTCCGGCGGCCATCTGATGACGTTTTCGGTGCTTCCGTTGCTCATGGACCCAAAAGTCCGCTGCGCTACGGTTCTCGAAACCGCCACCATATGACTTGCCAGAGCGAATTACGAAACAGTCTCGGCCAGCGGGGCACGCGGCCATGAACGAATTCGACTTCGGCGGCCGCCGCGCCTCGGAGTTCCGCCATCGTGGGTTCTGGGTGCTGTTCGCCGAACGGCATCCGGAAGAAAAGCCAAGGATGGCGCGACGCGGGCCCTGGTTCTGGCAACGAGGGTTGCCGGACTTAGCCCTGGTGCTTTCGATGTATGTCGCGCCGGCGCAGAACCATGTCGGCGTCTTCTTCGGGCGCAACGAGAAGTTCGGCGCCACGGAGTCCTGGTCGCGGCTGAAACCGTTCCAGCCGGCGATCGAAGCCAGGCTGAAGCTCAGGCCCGAACAGAGCAGCGAAGGTCTCGGCATCAACTCGATGTGGCGTGTCAACTGCTACGCCGAGGACAACTGGCCGGCCATGACCGACTGGCTGGCGAGGGAATGCTCACGCTTCGAGGAAGCCGTGACCGACGTTCTGGGGCAAGGATAGGGCGCCGGTGATGACGGAGTTTTTCCGTGGGCGGTGGAGAGGCGAAGAGCCGCTCGACCGGCTGTTTTGGCGCGACATGCTGCTCGTCGGCACCGTCCTGAGCCTCGCCTCTTCGGCGCTGGCGCTGCTCCTGCTTGGGCTGAAGCTGCCGCTCTGGCTGGTGCTGGCGGCGCATTTCCTTCCCGTCCCTTACAACATATTCCTGGCCACCGCCGTCTGGCGGACGGCGGAGAAGAGCGGCAGCCTGAAGGCGCAGTTGATGATGCTGGGTTCGGCGCTCTGGCTGATCGCGACGGTCGTGGTATGAGGTTCTTTTCCGGAGCAGTTCCGGGCGGAAGGCTACGGCGAAGGCGCCGAGCCTAACCGCGTCACACTTTTCCTGGAATTGCTCCATGCGAAAAAGGGCGGCCGATGCCGCCCCTTGCGAAGTCATTCCCGACGCATCAGGCTGCCGGCGCGAAGCGCAGCGCCACGCCATTGATGCAATAGCGCAGGCCGGTCGGCGGCGGGCCGTCCTCGAAGACATGGCCGAGATGGCTGCCGCAGCGCGCGCAATGGCATTCTGTGCGGACCATGCCGTAGCTGCGGTCGACGGTGGTCTCGATCGAGCCCGCGACCGGGTCGTTGAAGCTCGGCCAGCCGGTGCCGCTCTCGAACTTGAGCTTGGATTCGAACAGCGGCTGGTCGCAGCCGACGCAGTAGAAGGTGCCGGAGCGCTTCTCATAGAGCAGGGCGCAACTGCCGGGACGCTCGGTGCCGTGATTGCGCATGACGGCATACTGCTCCGGCGTCAGCTTGGCGCGCCACTCGGCATCGGTGCGGGTGACGGGATAGGCGTGGGTGTCCATGAAATCTCCTCGGCCTTGGCGGCTCGTTGTTGGTAGCAACCGATATTCGCATGAAGATAGGCATTTGTTACAGTCCTGCCCAGCCGCAGGAAAGTCAGTGCTTCCGCGAAAGCTGCCTCGTTGCCGCTTCGAGCCCGGCCAATGTCAGCGGGAACATGCGGCCGCCGAAGATTTCACTGACCATCGCGATCGAATGCGTGTAGCGCCAGTTCTTCTCGGCTTCAGGGTTGAGCCAGATCGTATTCGGCCATTGCTGCAAGAGGCGCGCCAGCCACACACTGCCGGCCTCCGGATTCCAGTGCTCGACCGAGCCGCCTGGGTGCGCAATCTCGTAGGGGCTCATCGAAGCATCGCCGACGACGATCACCTTATAGTCCGGTCCGTATTTGTGGATGAGGTCGAAAGTCGGGATCGTCTCGGCAAGTCGGCGACGATTGTCTTTCCAGACACGCTCGTAAAGGCAGTTGTGGAAGTAGAAATATTCGAGCTGGCGGAATTCGGCGCGCGCGGCCGAGAACAGCTCCTCGACGCCGCGGATATGGTCGTCCATCGAGCCGCCGACATCGAAAAACATCAAGAGCTTCACCGCGTTGCGCCGTTCGGGCCGCGTCTTGACGTCGAGATAGCCGTGCTCGGCGGTGGCGTGGATGGTGCCGGGCAGGTCGAACTCTTCCTCCGCGCCCTCGCGCACCCAGCGGCGCAGCCGCTTCAGGGCCACCTTGATGTTGCGGGTGCCGAGCTCGACAGTGTCGTCGAAATTCCTGAACTCGCGCTTGTCCCAGACCTTCACCGCGCGGCGATGCCGGCTCTCATGCTGGCCGATGCGCACGCCTTCGGGGTTGTAGCCATAGGCGCCGAAGGGTGAGGTGCCGCCGGTGCCGATCCATTTCGAGCCGCCCTGGTGGCGGCCCTTCTGCTCCTCGAGGCGCTGCTTCAGCGTCTCCATCAGCTTGTCGAAACCGCCCAAAGCCTCGACCAGTTTCTTCTCTTCATGGGTGAGGTGCTTCTCTGCCAGCCGGCGAAGCCATTCCTCGGGGATGTTGGCGACATCGACGGCATCAGGACCGCCAAGCGCCTCGACGCCCTTGAAGACATGCGCGAAGACCTGATCGAAGCGGTCGATATGGCGCTCGTCCTTCACCAGTGCCGCGCGCGCGAGGTAATAGAAAGCCTCGACATCATAGTCGACGAGCCCGGCTTCCAGTCCTTCCAGCAGCGACAGATATTCCCTGAGCGAAACGGGAACCCGCGCGGCCTTCAGTTCGAGGAAGAAGGGGATGAACATCCAGCCCTTATAGCAGATCGTATTCGATGAAGCCCGTGCGGCGCGCCACATGGTCGTAGAGCCGGCGCGCGGTGGCGTTGGTCTCGTGCGTCATCCAGTAGACGTTCTTGACGCCGATCTTGCCGGCCTCGTCCTGCACGGCTTGGATGAGTGCGGCGCCCACGCCTTTGCCGCGCACCTGAGGGTCAGCGAACAGGTCCTGCAGATAGCAGTTGTTTTTCTCGGACCAGCCGGAGCGGTGGTAGAGGTAGTGGGTGAGGCCGACAGGCTTGCCGTCGAGCGTGGCGATAAAACCCTTTGGCTCGAACTCGCCGTCCGTGAACAGCCGCTTCCAGGTGATCGCGTAGACCTCTTCCGGCAGCTTCGTCTCGTAGAAGGTCAGGTAGTCGGTCCACAGCCGGCGCCATTCGGCGTGATCGGACTGCGCGAGCGGGCGGATTTTGATCTCGGACATTTTCTCCTCCAACATTCGGGCCCGAAGCTGCGGCAACGGCCGATTGCCGGCAAGGGTCCACGGACGGGTAAAGCGCTATTGCTGTCGTCTGGCCATGAAGGCCAGGCGCTCGAACAAATGCACGTCCTGCTCGTTCTTCAACAGCGCGCCGTGCAGCTTCGGCAGCATGTTCTTCGGGTCGGCGCGCAGGTCCTCGGGCGCGATGTCGTCGGCGACCAAAAGGCGGATCCAGTCTAGCGCCTCGGAGGTCGACGGCTTCTTCTTCAGCCCCGGCACCTCGCGGATCTCGTAGAACTGGGTGAGGGCCGCTCGCACCAGGTTCTGCTTGATACCGGGATAGTGTACCTCCACGATCCGGTGCAGCGTATCGATGTCGGGGAAGCGGATATAGTGGAAGAAACAGCGGCGCAGGAAGGCATCCGGCAGTTCCTTCTCGTTGTTAGAGGTGATGATGACAATGGGCCGGAACTCGGCGCGGATCGTCTCGCCGGTTTCGTAGACGAAGAACTCCATCCGATCGAGCTCCTGCAGGAGATCGTTGGGGAATTCGATGTCGGCCTTGTCGATCTCGTCGATCAGAAGCACGACTTTCTTGCCGGCCGCGAAGGCGTCCCACAGCTTGCCTCGCTTGATGTAGTTGGCGATGTCGTTGAAGCGTTCGTCGCCGAGCTGGCTGTCGCGCAGCCGCGAGACGGCGTCATACTCGTAGAGGCCTTGTTGCGCCTTGGTGGTCGACTTGACGTTCCATTCGATGAACTCCAGCCCGAGTGCCGACGACACCTGGCGGGCAAGTTCGGTCTTGCCGGTGCCGGGTTCGCCCTTGACCAGCAGGGGCCGCTCCAGCGCGATCGCGGCGTTGACCGCAACCATCAGATCCTTGTCGGCGACATAGGTGGCCGTGCCTTCGAAACGCATTTTTGCTCCCGGGTTGATCGTTGGCGACCGTAAGGACGCGGCTCGCCCGGTGCAAGGGTAGGCCGGTTGCGACGAATGGCCTTTGAAACCCGGATCCGAGAATATTCGTTGCTGAGCTGAGGTCACTCGACAGGCGGAAGGGCGGCAGCGTGAATGAAACCATCCCAGGCAAGACAGCTTTGCAGATCGTCGTTGCCGTGCTCGCTGCAACACCGGTTCTGATCGGCATGAAAGGCGTTATATCCGGTCCGGAATTCCTGCATCTAGCCCCACCCTGGCCGGTCGATCTCGATAGCCATTTCCGCTTCCTCTGCGGGTTCTTCCTGGCGGTAGGCATCGGCTGGTACAGTTGCATTCCCGGCATCGAGACAAAGGCCGAGCGGTTCCGGCTGCTTGCCGCCTGTACGTTCGGCGGTGGTCTGGCGCGGCTTATGTCGCTGCTCCTGGTCGGCCCACCATCGCGAGGTCATATTGCCGGGCTCTGCGTCGAACTGCTGGCAGTGCCGGCGCTGGTCTGGTGGCAAGGACGTGTCGCGAATATCGCCGCGGAAGATGCCAGCCTCTCTGGCGCTTAGCCGGCCATCGGCATATATTGCTCTCGGCGGTCTGTGCTTCCCGGCAGGAGAAACTTTTCCCCGGGGCCTTATCGATCCTTAGGGAGCTGTCCCTGGGAAGACCCGTGGGTTTTCTCACACGGCGCCCACCTACTTTGTAGGCACCCGGGATCGACCTCTCCACCGGTTGTGTGGATCGTCACTCTCCCGATTTTGGGAGACTTGCGCTAGAAAACGTCGCTTCTGCAACCCCGCCGAACCTCGGCATTTTCTAGCGTCTGCACATGAGTTCTTCCAAAGACCTGAAAAAACAGCTTCGCAAGGAAGCGCTGGCGCGCCGCGATGCGCTCGATGAATTCTGGCGCGTGGAAATCGCGCTCGAGATGGCCGAGACCGCGAAGGAAAAAATCGACTTCGAGCCTGGCCGGATCGTCTCCGGCTTCTGGCCGATGCGCTCGGAGGTCGATGTGCGGCCGCTGATGTTCGCGCTGCGCGAGAAGGGCGCCAGGCTCTGCCTGCCGGCGATCCTCGACAAGACCACGATCGTCTTTCGCGAACTGGTGCGCGGCGCGCCGATGGTCGAGATGGGATTCGGCACGGTCGGGCCGCATGAAGAGGCGGAAGTGCTCGACCCCACGCTGATGCTGGTGCCGCTCGCCGCTTTCGACGCCCGTGGCCATCGGATCGGCTATGGCGCCGGCTATTACGACCGCGCCATCGCCAGGCTCGCCGACAAGGGCATCACGCCCAGGCTGATCGGCATCGCCTTCGACTGCCAGCAAGTGCCGCTGGTGCCGAATGAGGACCACGACGTCATCATTCCGGAAATACTGACCGAGAGCGGGTTGCGCCGGTTCACGCCGGAATTGTAGAAAAGCGTTCGAGATACGCATGATCTTTTGCGGAAAGTCATGCTGCTTTTGCTTGGCGGACTTTCGACGCGGGATCGTATGAGACTTCTCTTCCTCGGCGACATGGTTGGCAAGACGGGACGCACGGCGGTGTGGGAACAACTGCCGGGGCTGATTTCCGACTTCAAGCTCGACTTCGTCATCGTCAATGGCGAGAACGCCGCCGGGGGCTTCGGCATCACCGAGGAGATCTTCCGCGAGACGCTCGCGGCCGGCGCCGATGTCGTCACGACGGGGAACCATGTCTGGGACCAGCGCGACGCGCTGATCTTCGCGCCGCGCGAGGAGCGCTTCCTGCGGCCTTCGAATTTTCCCAAGGGCACACCGGGGCGCGGCTCAGGTGTCTATATCGCCCGCAATGGCGCGCGCGTTCTGGTCGCCAACATCATGGGCCGCGTCTTCATGCATCCCGAGCTCGACGATCCCTTCCAGGCCGGCGAGCGCGAGCTTGCCGCCTGTCCGCTCGGCGAACAGGCCGATGCGGCGATCGTCGATTTCCACGCCGAGGCGACCTCGGAGAAGATGTGCTTCGCGCATTTCGTCGATGGCCGCGCCAGTCTCGTGGTCGGCACGCATACGCATCAGCCGACCGCCGACCATCAGATCCTCAATGGCGGCACGGCCTATATTTCGGACGCCGGCATGTGCGGCGATTACGATTCCTCGCTCGGCATGGACAAGGAGGAGCCGCTCAACCGGTTTCTTTCCAAGGTGCCGAAGGGTCGTTTCGAGGCGGCTTCGGGGCCCGCGACGCTCTGCGGCGTCGGCGTCGATATTTCAGACCGCACCGGGCTTGCCGAGAAAATCGCGCCGTTTCGTCGCGGGCCTCGGCTGGAAGAAACGGCGCCGTTTTTCTGGTCGTGACATTGATATAGCCAAGCTCAGTACCTAACTGGCGACGAAACCCACGAAAACTGCTCTAGATCGTAGAGGGGACGACCTTCATGCAGCTCGTCGAATTTCTGGCGCCGCACTTTGCCTTTGTTTCCGATCCGACCGCCTGGATCGCGCTTTTGACGCTGGTGGTGCTCGAGATCGTGCTCGGCATCGACAATCTGATCTTCATCTCGATCCTGACCAACAAGCTGCCGGAGGCGCAGCGCGCCCGTGCCCGCCGGCTGGGCATCTCGGCGGCGCTCATCATGCGCCTCATCCTGCTCGCCACCATCTCGATCATCGTGCAGCTGACGACGCCGGTGTTCACGGCGTTCGGCCACGGATTTTCCTGGCGAGACCTCATCCTGATCGCCGGCGGCCTGTTCCTGGTCTGGAAGGCGACCAAGGAAATCCATCACACGGTCGATCCGCAGGACCACCAGGACACCATGGTCGGCGGCACGCTGCAGATGAGCCTTGCCGGAGCGATCTTCCAGATTCTTCTGCTCGACCTCGTCTTCTCGATCGATTCCATCATCACCGCCGTCGGCATGACCGACGAGATCGCCATCATGTATATCGCGGTGATCGCCGCGGTGAGCGTGATGATGCTGGCGGCGGCGCCGCTCGCCAATTTCATCGCCAGGAACCCCTCCATCGTCATGCTGGCGCTGGGCTTCCTGTTGATGATCGGCATGACGCTGATCGCCGACGGCATGGGCTATCACGTGCCCAAGGGCTACATATACGCGGCGATGGGCTTTTCAGCCCTGGTCGAGTGCCTCAACATGCTGGCGCGAAACCGCAAGAAGCAGGGGCCGGGCGTGGGACATTGAGGCCCATCACGACGGGCCCTTCGGGTGACGATCGCCGATCAGGCCGAGCGCCAGGCCCTGTTCCAGCCAGGCCTTGGCGCCAGCCAGCACCAAAGAGAAGCCGCCGGTCGAGTCGATCGCTTGCTTGACCTGTGCGTCACCAGAGCCGGAAAAGCCGAAATTGCGGACTTCAAGGAAGGTCGCATCGCCAGGCATCCGGGTGAAAGTCCAGACGACGGTGGTCGGCGGATCGCTCCATTGCATGACGATCTTTTCGTTTGGAACAATCTCGCTGGGGTCGACCTGGGTCGAAACGCCATACATGCGCCATTCCCACTCAACCGGCCGGCCTCCGTCGAGCCGACCGCTGGAATGCGTGAACCAGAATTTCGTGGTGATGTCTGGATCGACGATGGCCTCGAAGACTTCGGCGACCGGCCGCCGGATCAGCATGGCGGCTTCGGCGATTGGGACTTGCTTGATCTCCATGGCGCTTTTGCTTTCGAAACAGGTTCACCAGGCGTCAGGTTCGCGCACCATGTGGATGATGTTGGCAGGGTTGGTGATCCAGCCGCCACGGAAACCCTCGCCCAACGGCTCGATGGCATCACAACGCACGATACCCGCCTTGGCGAGACGGTCGGCGGCGCTGGAGAAATCGGGCGTGAAGAGTTCCAGCCAGACCTCGGCCTGGCTCATCATCGGCGCTTCGTCGATCCAGAGGCGATTTGGACCCAGTTCGAAGCCGATCGACGGCGCCTTCGCCGTGAATGGCTTCAGCCCTATGACATCGCGATAGAAGGCGATCGTTGCCTCGTATTGATGAGGCGGCACCTTCATGGCGATGTTGATACCGCCTGTGATCTCTGCGTTCATTCTCCCCTCCATATGGGCTGTCTTGTCGCTAGGTTTGACCTGTGCCCCGATCAGGGCAGGTTTATTTGCCAGGAGACGCCGAAGCGGTCGTTGAGCCAGGCGAAACGACGGCTGAAGCCGTAATCGCCGGGCGGCATCAGGAAGCCGCCGTCCTTGGAAAGAATTTCGACGATCCGCTCCAGTTCCTGCGCGGAAGAGCAGTCGACAAAGAAGGAGAAGGACGGCGTGAAGGTAAAGGCGTGGTGCACGGGACTGTTGAAGATCCTGACCTCGACGCCGCCGATTGACGCCCGGGCCAGCTTGAGCGTTCCCTGCGCCCCGTCCTCGCCGGGCCCGTAGCGCGCGATGTCGAGGACATGGCTATCGGGAATGGTCTCGCAATAAAGGGTCATGGCCTCCTCTGCCTTGCCCTCGAACATCAGGAACGGCGTTGCTATCGGCATCAGGCCTCCTCCTCCTGCAGGGTATCGGGATTTGAATGCCGGCTCAGATATTGGTCTCGTTGGCCGGTTCGCCCTTCATCTCGCTGCGGTAGTAGCCGTCACGCAGATTGATGCCGTATTCGAGATAGGCCTTCATGCAGGCCAGCATCTGCGACCAGCCTTCGCAGTTAAGGTAGGACTTCTTCAGGCCTACCTCTCCTTCGCGCCAGCCTTCCTCGGCGATGGTGACGAAGGTGCCGCCATCCTCCAAAGGCTCGAAATTCATCTCGATGCGGGTCTTGTAGGCCGGCTTGCCTTCGGCGCCGGTCGCGTCCCAGCGCAGCACGATTCGCTTGTCCTTCGTCACTTCGTCGACCTCCACCGGCACCATCTTCCACCAGGTGACCGTGGTGCCGGCGACAAGCGGAGCGGAGGCACCGCCTATGGTGGTGAAATAGCCGCTGAGCTTTATCGGGTTGACGACGGCGTCGAAGACCTCGGCGACCGGTTTGCCGATGCGTCCGGAAATCCTGAAACCAAGCGGCATATCCACAGTTCCTTCCTTGCTTGACCGAACAATATGTTATAGAAATATAACATGTCAAGCGGAACCGGGGACGACCATGTTTTCAAGGCCTTGGCGCATCCGCGCCGGCGCGAATTGCTGGATCGCCTGAAGGATCAGCCGCAGACAACCGGCGCGCTGTGCGAGGCCTTTCCCGACATGGACCGCTGCACGGTGATGATGCACCTCAAAGTCCTGGAGGAGGCCGAGCTGGTCGTGGCGAGACGCGAGGGGCGCGAGCGCTGGAACCATCTCAATGCCTTGCCGATCAAGCAGATCCATGACCGCTGGATCAGCCAGTATGCCGGCCACGCGATCAGCATCATCGACCGGTTGAAGTCCGATCTCGAAGGCTGATCGGCAGTCTACCGGACTCCAAGCGTCATGCTCTGCGCAAATCCGATCGCAAGACTGCGGGGAAGTCGGGCAGCTAACACGCCGAGCGTTTTTCCTCGAATTCATCCGGACCAAACGGCGCGTCTGGACGAATTGAGCCGATTTATCTATAAGCCGGCCATTCCGACAAAGAGCGCCGCGCGCCTTCGCAGGCATGCTCGTAGCGTTCTGACAGATTGAATTCGAGCATTTTGCCGAAGACGGGGTGATGACACTCCGCTTCGAGATGCTCTAGCCGAACACGACAGGGGTGCCATGGCTGGCCATTCGCAGTTTAAGAACATCATGCACCGCAAGGGCCGTCAGGACGCGGTGCGGTCGAAAATGTTTTCCAAGCTGGCGCGCGAAATCACCGTCGCCGCCAAGACCGGCACGCCCGACCCGGCGATGAACCCGCGGCTGCGCCTCGCGGTGCAGAACGCCAAGGCGGTGTCGATGCCGAAGGACAACATCCAGCGCGCCATCAACAAGGCGTCCGCCGGCGACGGCGAGAACTACGAGGCGGTGCGCTACGAGGGTTACGGCCCCGGCGGCGTGGCGCTGATCGTCGAGGCGCTGACCGACAACCGCAACCGTTCGGCCTCCAACGTCCGCGCCGCCTTCACCAAGGCAGGCGGGGCGCTCGGCGAAACCGGCTCGGTGTCGTTCATGTGGAACCGCGTCGGCGAAATCTACTACCCGGTTTCCGTCGGCGACGCCGACAAGGTCATGGAAGCCGCGATCGAGGCCGGCGCCGACGACGTGGAGTCGGACGAGGAGGGCCACACCATCTATTGCAGCTTCGAGAATCTCGGCGAAGTGTCGAAGTCGCTCGAAGCCTCGTTGGGCGAGGCCGAATCGGTCAAGCCGATCTGGCAGCCGCAGAACAACGTCCCGGTCGACGAAGAGCGGGCGCAGTCGCTGATGAAGCTGGTCGCGACCCTCGAGGACGACGACGACGTGCAGAGCGTCTACGCCAATTTCGAGGTCGACGACGAGACCATGGCCAAGCTCAGCGCGGCTTGACCGGTCGCGCCTACGACATGAGCGAGAAGCCGCTGGCCGTCATTCGCATCACCTACTGCACGCAATGCCAGTGGCTGCTGCGGGCCGGCTGGATGGCGCAGGAGCTGCTTTCGACCTTCGGCACCGATCTCGGCGAGGTGACGCTGGTGCCGGGCACCGGCGGCATCTTCACCGTTTCCTGCAACGATCAGGTGATCTGGGACCGCAAGCGGGACGGCGGCTTTCCGGAGGCGGCAAAGCTTAAGCAACTGGTGCGCGATGTGATCGACCCCGATCGCGATCTGGGGCACTCGGATCGCAAGGGTCACGTCTCCAAGGAACAGACGAAAGAAGACCCCGCCTGAGGCAGAGTCTTTCGTTCGCGAGGGCTTCTTTCAGAGCAAGGCGACAATGAAGCAGGCCATCGACACGATGGCGGTGACGGTGCGGACGTGGTTCCACATCACCCACTGGTTCAGATGGTTTGCCCATACGGCGGCGCCGTTGGCGCTCTCTGGATCGACGGCCGCGAGCGCGTCGTTGAGCGGCACATTGAAGACCAAGGTCACGAGCGGATTGCCGACGAAATAGATCACCGCGCCGGCAAGCAGCCAGTATGAGCCCGGCTGGCTCCAGCCGAAGAGGACGGCGGCAATCAGCACGAGGCAGATGAGGCCGGTGCCGAACAGCGCCGTCATGAAGGTCGGGGTGATCACCGTCACGTTGATCGAGTTCATCGCCGCGATGCCGCTCGGGACGGGCAGCCGGGCAAGCGCCGCCATGACGAAATTGGAAAAGGCGAAGAACACGCCGCCGACGACGCCGGAGCCGATAGCAGCGAGGAAGGTGAGGCTGGGAACAAGCTCGATCATCTCAGTTGCTCCAGATGCCGGTCGCGGCGGTTGCGTTTGCATAGGTGGAGAAGTCCTTCGGCTGACGGCCGAGCGCGCGCTGCACGCCATCGGTCAGCATCTCGTTGCGGCCATCGAGCACTTCGGTGAAGAGCTCGTTGAGCAGCCAGGCGAAGTCCGGCGGCAGGTCGTGCGCGGCCATCGCTTCGGTGAATTCGGCGTTTGAGATCTGCCGGTAGCTTATCTTACGGCCGGTCGCCCTGGCGATCTCGGCGACGGCATCGGCGAAGCTCAGCAGCCTCGGGCCGGTGAGCTCGTAGAGCTGGCCGACATGACCAGGCCTTGTCAGCACGGCTTCGGCGACGTCGGCGATGTCTTCGACATCGACGAACGGTTCGCCGACCGGCCCTACCGGCAGCGCGACCTCGCCTTGGAGAATGGATTCGACGAGGAAGCCTTCGCTGAAATTCTGCGAGAACCAGGCGCAGCGCAGGATCGTCCAGTCGGCGCCCGAGGTCTTGACCATCTCCTCGGCGCGTTGCGCTTCGGTCTCGCCACGGCCGGAAAGCAGCACCAGCCGCTTGACGCCCCTTTCTACAGCGAGCCGGGCCAGCGCATCTACGGTGTCGGCCGCGCCCGGCACCGCGATGTCGGGATAGTAGCTGATGTAGATGGCGCCGACGCCTTCGAGGGCCAGCCCCCAAGTATCCTTGTCCAACCAGTCGAAGGACGGCGCGCCGTTGCGCGAGCCTATTCGGATAGGAATGCCTTTTGCGGTCAGCCGCTCGGCCAGCCGGCGCCCGGTCTTGCCGGTGCCACCCAGAACCAGAACCGGGTCTCGTGTCATGTCAGTCATCTCGATCTCCTCGGTTTAAAATATGAGCAACCCTCATGTTTGCAAAACGTGATAAACCCTCGTATTTTGGGAGTCAAGCAGTTTTCGGAAGGTCGCCTGGGAGAGAGCCATGGATGACAAAGTTGCCGCCAAGCCGGACCATGCGGCCATCGCTACGCCGCGCCGGTCGCCGAGCCAGCAGCGCAGCCGCGAGCGGGTCGAGCGCATGCTTTCCGCCGCCTCGGCGCTGATTGCCGAACAAGGCAGCGACGCCATGCGCATGGGCGAGGTGGCGGAAAGGGCAGGAGTTTCGATCGGCTCGCTCTACCAGTTCTTTCCCGACAAGCGGGCGATCGTCTGGGCGCTTGCCGAGCGCTACACCGCTGAAAGCCAGGCCTGTATTTCTGCCGCGCTAAAAGATGTCGAAGACGCCGAGGGCTTCAAGTGCGCGTTTTCCGAATTGGTCGACATTTACTACCAGCTGTTTCTGGCCGAGCCGGTCATACGCGACGTCTGGTCAGGCACGCAGGCCGACAAGGCGCTGCGCGCGCTCGAACTGGCCGACAGCCGGGCCAATGCCGATTTCCTGGTAGCGGTGCTCAAGCGGGTCAGGCCCGATGCAGATCCGGTCGAACTGGAGACGACGGCATTTCTAGTGTGGCAGATGGGCGAGGCGGCCGTGCGGCTGGCGATTTCGGTCGATCGGGAGGAGGGCGACAGGCTGGTCGCGGCTTACAAGCGCATGGCGCTGAGGGAGCTGGTGGGGGAATAGGGCTAGCACGATTGGCGAAATCGCTGGTGAGAACGCGACTCTCGCCGGTACCGACCGATCTTTGAGGCTGGCGCTGGCCCTCGTCGGCCTCTCGGGCACCCTCTCCCGTGAAGGGATAAGGGGCACCTGCCAACAAAAAACCCGCCTCGAAGGCGGGTTTTCAATCCTGAAGGCGTATCCGGCTTAGAGGCCGAAACCCTCGAAACGCTTCTTGAACTTCGACAGGCGGCCGCCGCGGTCGAGCAGGGTCTGCTGGCCGCCGGTCCAGGCCGGGTGCGTGGTCGGGTCGATGTCGAGGTTCATCGTGTCGCCTTCCTTGCCCCAGGTCGAACGGGTCTGGTACTCGGTGCCATCGGTCATGACGACCTTGATGGTGTGGTAGTCGGGATGGATATCGGCCTTCATTGTCGTGTTCCTGGCTTGCCGGCGCGGGTGACGGGCCAATGGCCTGCGTCGATGCGCCTCTTTTTAAAACTCGAAGCCGCAGCTAATGAAAAGCCACGGCTTCTAAAACGGTCGGCGAGCCTATACATCAGCCGAAATTGAATCACAAGGCCGCGGCAGGCGCATATTGAGGCGCAGTACCGGCAAGCGGCCAGAGGAAACGCCCATGGCGGATATCGGTGCCAGTGGAGACCAGCGCAGGCGCTCGGTCCGACCGCTGAGAAACCTTTTCCCCTACATCGCCCGATACCGGAAACTGGCGATCGGCGCGACCATCTCGTTGATTGTGGCCGCGGTGACCACGCTTGCGTTGCCGATGGCCGTGCGGCGTATGATAGATCACGGTTTCGAGGCCGCAAGTTCCACCTTCATTGCGGAGTATTTCGCCGCACTCGTGGTGATGGCGGCTTTGCTGGCGGCGGCCTCGGCCAGCCGTTACTATTTCGTGATCACGCTCGGCGAGCGGGTCGTGGCCGACATTCGCCGCGACGTCTTCGCCCATGTCACGACGCTTTCGCCCGCCTTTTTCGACAAGGCGCATTCCGGCGAGATCGTATCGCGGCTTGCCGCCGACACCACGCAGGTGAAGTCGGCGGTCGGCGCAACCGCCTCGGTCGCGCTGCGCAACCTCATCCTTGGCCTTGGCGCGGTGGCGATGATGGTGGTCACCAGCCCGAAACTGTCCGGCCTAGTGATCGCGGCCATTCCGGTTATCGTGCTGCCGCTGGTCGCCTTCGGCCGTTCGGTGCGCCGTAGGTCCCGGCAAGCGCAGGACACGCTCGCCGAGGCTACCGCCTATGCCAGCGAGCAGATCGGGGCGGTGCGCACGCTGCAGGCCTTCACCAACGAGAAGCTGGTCACCGGCCGCTTCTCAAGTGCCGTCGACGCCGCCTTCGAGGCGGCGCGCGCTTCCATCTTCGCGCGCTCGTTCCTCACCTTCTTCGCCATCTTCATGATCTTCTCCTCGGTGGTGGCGGTGCTTTGGTTCGGCTCGCGCGACGTTCTTGCGGGCACCATGTCGGCCGGCACGCTCGGTCAGTTCCTGCTCTATTCGGTGTTCGCCGCCGGCGCGCTTGGCGCGCTGTCGGAGGTGTGGAGCGAACTGTCGCAGGCCGCGGGCGCCGCCGAGCGGCTGACGGAAATCCTGGCCGAGAAACCGGCCATCCAGGCGCCTGCCGATCCACAGCCGCTGCCGGCCGTCGCCAACGGCGCGATCAGCTTCGACGACGTCTCCTTCTCCTATCCGGCGCGGCCGGACCGTGCCGCGGTGCACGGCCTGAGCTTCCAGGTGAAGCCGGGCGAGACGGTGGCGATCGTCGGACCTTCGGGCGCGGGCAAAAGCACCGTTTTCTCTTTGATCCTGCGCTTCTATGATCCCGAAAGAGGCTGCATCGTCATCGACGGCGTCGACGTGCGCGAGGCCGATCCGGCGGCCGTGCGCGAACGCATCGCGATCGTGCCGCAGGAAGTCACCATCTTCGCTGCGAGCGTGCGCGACAATATCGGCTTCGGCAGGCAGGGCGCCAGCGACGCCGAGATCGACGAAGCGGCCAAGGCTGCTCTTGCAGACGAATTCATCGCCAGGCTCGACAGGGGTTATGACAGCCAGGTCGGCGAGCGCGGCGTGACGCTGTCCGGCGGCCAGCGCCAGCGCATCGCGATTGCCCGGGCCATCCTGCGCGACGCGCCGATCCTTCTGCTCGACGAAGCGACCTCGGCGCTCGACGCAGAGAGCGAAACGCTTGTGCAAAGGGCACTTGAGAGGCTGATGCGCGGCCGCACCACCATCGTCATCGCCCACCGGCTGGCAACGGTGCTCAAGGCCGACCGCATCCTGGTCATGGATGGCGGGCGCATCGTCGAGGAAGGCACGCATCAGAGCCTGGTCGCCAAGGGCGGCATCTACGCCCGGCTCGCCAAGCTGCAATTCGACACGGGAGCCAGCGCCTTCAGGGGCGCGGCGGAGTAGCCGCACCTCGCCCGGCTGGCGTAGAACGGCTGCGCGTCAGCCGCCGTAGCGCTTGCGCAGGTGCTCGGTGAAGTACGCGGCATTGAGCTTCTCCCCGGTGGCGCGCTCGAGCAAGTCCGGAGTCGACCAGCGCGAGCCCTGCGACCAGATCCTTGCGCGGCGCCACTCGTTGACGGCGCCGAAATCGCCCTTGGCGAGATCCTGGTCGGCGGAGGGGTGCTCCCTGGTCAGCGCCGCCCATTGCTGCGCCGCCATCATGGCGCCGAGCGTGTAGGAGGGAAAATAGCCGAAGGCGGCGCCCGGCCAATGCACGTCCTGCATCGGCCCGTCGGCAGGGTTGTCGATGGTCGAGAGGCCGAGATAGTTGCGCATCTTGGCATCCCAGGCCTCGGGCAGGTCCGCGACCTCCAGCCGGCCCGACACGAGCTCCTGCTCGAGCTCATAGCGCAGGATGACATGCAGCGGATAGGTGACCTCGTCGGCGTCGACCCGGATCAGGCCGCGCTCGACATGGTGGACGTGCGGCAGGATGTCGTCGAGCGACCACGCTTCGCCGAGATGTCTTTCGACCACCGGTAACGCCCAGCGCCAGAAGGCCGGGTTGCGGCCGATCTGCTTTTCGACGAACAGACTCTGGCTCTCATGCACGGCCATGCCGCGCGCCTTGCCGAGCGGCCAATGCGACCAGGCTTTCGGCAGATTCTGCTCATAGAGCGCATGGCCGGTCTCATGCAGCACGCCCATCAGCGCCGACAGGAAATCGGAGGTCTTGTAGCGTGTAGTGATGCGCACGTCGGTGGGCACGCCGCCGCAGAAGGGATGGTGCGAGACCGAAAGCGAACCATGGGTGAGGTCGAAGCCGACCGCCGCCATCATGGCAAGGCCGAGCTCGCGCTGACGGTCGACAGCATAGCTGCCGGAGAGCGGCTTCAATGGGTGTCTTGCCAGCCGCGCATCCTGCACCGCCAGCGCATGCGGCAGGAAATCCTTGAGAAAGGCCTTCAGCTCTGTAAACACCGGCGTGATGTCGGCGGCGCGGTTGCCGGGATCATACTGCTCCATCAGCGCGTCATAAGGGGCTAGGCCGAGCGCGTCGGCACGCAGGGCCGCTTCTTCGCGCACCAGGGCGACCACGCCTTCCAGCGCCGGCAGGAAGCCCGCCCAATCGTTCCTGGCGCGCAGGTCGCGCCATAGTTGCTCGGAACGCATGCGCGCCACCGTCTGGCGCTCGACGAATTCGGCCGGCAGGCAGGTGAGGTTGGTGTATTGGCGCCGCAGTTCCCTGACCGCCGCCTGCTGTTCCCCGCTGAGCGGCTCGGCTTCGGCGGCCGAAATCCAGTCGCCGATTTCGGGCGCCGTGGCCTGACGGTGCAACATGCCCGCAAGCGAAGACATCGCCTCGGCGCGCTTCTCGCCGCCGCCGACCGCCATGTGCGTGGCTTCATCGGCGCCGAGGATTGCCAGAGCGTGTTCGAGCGCTTCGAGCTTGTGGCCGAGTTCGTCGAGTTTCTGGAAGGACATGATGGTTCCCAAGGTCAATTGGCTGGCGCGAAAAGATACCAAGGCGCCGGGCTTGGCAACCCTTGTCGGCGGGACAGCGTCAACCTGTCTTGCCTTAGGGCGGCGGCCCGTGATCAATGCTGGAAACAAGCATCGGAGGGGACGATGATCGGCAATATCCTGGTCGGGCTGGTGGCGTTGATCCACTGCTACATCGTCTATCTGGAGATGGTGTTGTGGGACACGCCGAGCGGCCACAAGGCGTTCAGGATGACGCCGGAATTCGCCAGCGTCTCGAAGGTGCTTGCCGCCAATCAGGGGCTCTATAACGGCTTTCTTGCGGCGGGTCTGGTCTGGGGCCTCTATCTCGGCGTCGGCGGGTTCCAGGTCAAGATATTCTTCTTGCTCTGCGTCGCGATAGCCGGTCTCTACGGCGCGGCGACCGTCGGCCGCAGGATACTCTTCATCCAAACGCTGCCGGCGGCGCTCGCCATCATCGCACTCTGGCTCGGCCTTTGAGCCAGGAAGGGCGCCCCGGGGTTACGCCCATCCCGATGAATCGGGATGGGCGGCCGTTTTGACTGCATGATCCTTTCCGAAACCGGGTCCCGCTATTCGCGCGCGCCAGCGACCCCTTCCTCCGTGGTCAACCGTTCGGGTAGTTTCCGCCATCGGAGCCATCGCCCATCATGAAGCCGCTGCCGGTATCGTCCATCAGTCTCTGGTCGATATTGTCGAGCCTGCGCAGCAGGTCATGATATTGCGCGGACGGTATCCTGCCATGATCCGAAGCGGCGACATGCTGCGCGGCCAGGCTGATATGGGCGGCGCGCATATGAAGTTGCCGTGCTTCGGAGGCCGAGATGCTGTTTGCCTCGCGGGCGTCGGTGATGCCTTGATCCACGCCCTGGATCTGTTCGATCAGGCTGGTCACCCGAGGGCCGGTGAAATCGGTTGGATCGCTCGCATCGAGCACGCCCTTGTGATGCCCGGCCGCATAGGCGCCGGCGAGCGGGGCGGCGATCAGAGCCGTGGCGAGAGTTGCAGTCTTGAGAGATGTTGAAATGCGCATGGCGGCGCGTCCTCCTGACAGGGAAGGAAGCGGCCGCGCCGCTTGACCTTCCGACTTGCGGGCCGTCCGGTTCCGTCGCGTCGCGATGGGAGGCATCGCCGGCGGGCCCCGGCCCTGCGCGCCAACTTAGGAGCGTAGGTTCGTGGTGTGTAATTAAAAAAACATAATATTTTCAGGACTTGCCGCGGGACTTTGGCACCCTAAGTATTCAGTCGGCAAACAACTTCCCGTGACTTTGCGTGATCTTGAAGCGCAGCGCTGTCTTCCAGATACGCTCCGCGCTCATCAGGTCCTTGATTCTGCGCATGTCTTTGCCTCGCAGCCGGTTCCCGTTTTCGGGAGGCACCCTTGAATTACCGTTCGGTGAGCTTCAGTTCGATGCGGCGGTTCTTGCTGCGCGCCTCGTCGGTGTCGGCCGGGTCGAGCGGCTGGAATTCGCCGAAGCCGGCGGCGACCAGCCGGTTGGCCGGCACGCCGTTCTCGATCAGGAACTTCACGACGGACGTCGCGCGCGCGGTCGACAGCTCCCAATTGTCGCGATAGCGGCCGGTGCCGGAGAGCGGCTTGTTGTCGGTATGGCCGTCGACGCGCAGCACCCAGCTGATCTCGGGCGGGATTTCCTTCTGCAATTCGATGATGGCGTCGGCGAGCTTCTTCATCTCGACCTTGCCGGCATCGTTGATCTCGTCGGAGCCGGTCGGGAACAGCACTTCCGACTGGAAGACGAAGCGGTCGCCGACGATACGGATGTTCTCGCGGTCGGCGAGGATCTCGCGCAGGCGGCCGAAGAAGTCGGAGCGATAGCGGTTGAGCTCCTGGACACGCTGCGCGAGCGCCACGTTCAGGCGGCGGCCGAGATCGGCGATCTTGGTGTTGGAGTCGCGGTCGCGCTGCTCGGAAACGTTGAGCGCGTCTTCCAGCGCGCCGATCTGCTTGCGCAGGGCCGCGATCTGCTGGTTGAGGATCTCGACCTGGCTCAGCGCCTGCTGGCTGATCTGGCGCTGGTTGCTGAGCTCGCCCGACAGCGCGTCGACACGCTTGTTGGCCGCGTCGCCGGCACCTGCGCCCTGCGCCAGCAATTGCTCCAGGCGGCTCTTCTCGGCTTGCGCCGCCGACAGCGATGCCTGCAGGTTGGCGAGCGAATCTTCCTTGTCCTGGCTGTTCGAGCGCTCCAGCGCGAGCAACTGGGTCAGCTCGTTGATCTGCGAGTTGAGGCGGTTCAACACCGCGTCCTTGCCGGAGATCTCGCGGCTGAGCAGGAACTGCGCCAGCACGAAGACGGTGAGCAGGAACATGATCGCCAGGAGCAGCGTCGACAAGGCGTCGACGAAGCCCGGCCAATAGTCGATGCGGCGGTCGGCGCGCCGTCTTGCCAGCGCCACGTCAGTGGACCCCTTGCTGCTTCTTCAGCGCGTCGGCGATCTTTTCCAGCGTGTTGCGCATGGCCTTCTGCTCATCGGACTGGGCCTCGACCCAGTCGCGCATGATTTGCTGCTCGGAGCGCATGTTCTTCACCAGCCCCGAGATGCCGTCGGCAAGATTGGCCATGGCGGTCGCGACGCGCGGATTGGAGCCGCCGCCGTTTTCCTGCAGGCTGCGCAGTCGTTCCGACAGCAGGCGGATGTCCTCGGAGGATTCGGCGGTTTTCGACGTGTCTGACACGACGATGTCCGACGACAGGTCGGTGACCGACGAAAGCCAATTCTCGAGCTCGGTGTAGAAGCGGGTCTGGGCGCGGCCGGCCTGCAAGTCGAGGAAGCCCAGCACCAGCGAGCCGGACAGGCCGAACAGCGATGAGGAAAACGCGGTTCCCATGCCGGCGAGCGGCGCCGACAGGCCCTGCTTCAGCGCGTCGAGCACGGCGGCGGCATCGCCGGTGCCCGGGTCCAGCGCCTCGATCGTCTCGCGGATCGAGGCGATGGTGTTTAGCAGGCCCCAGAAGGTGCCGAGCAGGCCGAGGAACACCAGCAGGCCGACAAGGTAGCGCGAGGTGTCGCGGCTCTCGTCGAGACGGGTGGCGATGGAATCGAGCATCGTGCGCATCGACGAGGTCGAAAACGCCATCGAGGACGAGCGCCCGATCATCGCCTTCATCGGCGCCAGCAGGATCGGCTCGGTGGTCTCGGAGCCGGCGCGGAAGGAGTTGACCCAGCGCACCTCGCGGAAAAGCCGCCCGACCTGTGCGAAGGCAAGCAGGATGCCGACCGCCAGCACGCCGACGATCAATCCGTTGAGGCCCGGGTTGCTGGAGAAGGCGGTGGAGATCTGGCGGGTGAGGATGGCGGCGATAAAGGCGACGATGATCAGGAAGATCACCATGGTCAGCAGGAAGACCTGTGGGCTCGACAGCTTGTGCGGATCGTAGACCAGGACATCCGAGCGCCTGCCGAAGGATCTGAGAAAAGCCATCCGTGCCCCGTTTCCGATGCCAACCGCCGCAGAATTGCCGCGACTCTAAACGGAATTGTGACCAAATTGAATGGTGCTTGGCAATATCGCCGGCACGGTCTCGTTTTGGCGCAATTCGGCGGGCCGAGCCGAAGGCGCCGGACCTGACTGCCGCGCCAATTTTCCTCGAATTGCGCTCAGAACCGGCTGATGACCAGGCAGTCGACCATGGCGGCCAGATGAAGGCCCGCTCCGGTGACGACGAAGCCGTGCCACACGGCGTTGTGGTAGCGCAGGCCCTTCCAGGCGAAGAAGATGACGCCGCAGGAATAGACGATGCCGCCGGCGACGAGCAGCGCGACCGAGGCCGTCGGCAGCGTCTGGACCAGCGGTCCGGCCAGCACCACGCCGCTCCAGCCGATGGCCAGGTAGAAGACGATGGCCAGCCGGTCGTAGCGGCCGGGCAGGAACATCTTGATGGCGATGCCGGCCATCGCGGCGCCCCAGACGACGACGATCATGGGCAGCGCCAGCGGCGTGCTGTTGAGCTGGGCGAGGAAGGGCGTGTAGGTGGCGGCGATCAGGAGGTAGATCGCGGCGTGATCGAAGCGGCGCAGCACCCATTTCGCCGGCCACGAGACCGGCCACAGATTATAGGCCAGTGATACCGAGAGCACGGTGAGCAGCGAGACGACGTAGAAGACGGCGGCCACATACTCGCCTGGGCCGGAATGGAAGGCCGCGAGCGCAAGGAAGGCGGAGCCGGCCGCGATCGCCAGCACGATGCCGACCGCGTGAACGATACCGTCGGCGATCATTTCGGCGCGCGAATAGTGCCAGCGCCCGACGAGGGGGATTTCAAGCTGGGTATCTGGCCGCGCTTCGTTCATCGTTGATCCTGCAAGGCCTAATCTGGGCGCTCGCGGACCAGTATTTCAAGCTTCGGTTGCGGTTTTGCGACTAAGGCGCGCGTCTTTTCGACGCGCGAAGGGCGCCATGGACGATCAGCGAGCCGCCAATGGCTTCTTCACGGTCTTGAGCAGCGCGCGCTGGATCAGCTCGTTGCCGGCCACGACCTCCCCGCTGTCGAGCATGCCTTGGGCACCGTCCATATCGGAGACGTACCCGCCGGCCTCGCGCACCAGAAGGATGCCGGCGGCGATATCCCAGGACGACAGGCCGGTTTCCCAGAAACCGTCCATGCGCCCGGCCGCGACATAGGCGAGATCGAGCGCGGCCGAGCCCAGGCGCCGCACGCCCGAGACTTCCGCCATGACGTTGCGCAGCTCGATCAGGAAATTGCCGTGCTGGCCACGGCCGAGATGCGGCATGCCGCAGCCGATCACCGCATCGATCAGCTTGGAGCGGCCGGCAACGCGCAGCCGCCGGTCGTTCATGAAGGCGCCGCCGCCGCGCTCGGCGGTGTAGAGCTCGTCCATCGCCGGATTGTAGACGACGCCGGCGACGATCTGGCCCTGGCGCTCGAGCGCGATCGATACCGAGAAGAGCGGGATGCCGTGCAGGAAGTTGGTCGTGCCGTCGAGCGGATCGACGATCCAGCGGTGCTGGGCGTCCTCGCCTTCGACGGCGCCGCGTTCCTCCATCAGGAAGGCGTAGCCCGGCCGCGCCTTCGAAAGCTCGGTGAAGACGATCTCTTCGGCCTTGCGGTCGGCCTGGCTGACATAGTCGCCCGGTCCCTTCATCGAGACCTGCAGGTTCTGCACCTCGCCGAAGTCGCGCGACAGCGAGCGGCCGGCCTTCATCGCGGCCTGGACCATGACGTTGAGGAGAGCGGAACGCGCCATTTCTTCTTCCTGGCTTTGTCTTGCTACGTACCGACGCTCAGTCGGCGCGGCGCATGTAGGTGATTTCGTTGGTGTCGACGATGATGCGCTCACCGGCCGAGATGAAGGGTGGCACCAGCACGCGGATGCCGTTTTCCAGGACCGCCGGCTTGTAGGAGGAGGCCGCCGTCTGGCCTCTTACCACCGGATCGGCCTCGGTGACGGTCAGCGTCACCTGGTCGGGCAGCGAAATGCCGATCGGCCGCTCCTCGTAAAGCTGCACCGTCACCATCATGCCATCCTGCAGGAAGGCGGCGCGCTCGCCGACGAATTCCTTGGCCAGCTCGAGCTGCTCGTAGCTTTCGGTATCCATAAACACCAGCGCGTCGCCCTGCTCGTAGAGAAAGGAGAAATCCTTCAGGTCGAGCCGGATCTGCTCGACGGTCTCGGCCGAGCGGAAGCGCTCGTTGAGCTTGGTGCCGTTGATCAGGTTCTTGAGCTCGACCTGGTTGTAGGCGCCGCCCTTGCCAGGCTTGACGGTGTTGGTCTTGACCGCCACCCACAGCCCGCCATCGTGCTCGATGACATAGCCGGGACGGATTTCGTTGCCACTGATCTTGGCCATGCTGAACTGGTCCGGAATGAGATTTTTCTGGCGCGGGTCGCGCTTTGGCGCTCCCAAGACCACAAATTGCACTTAGTAGCAAGGGAGGGAGCCAACGTACGCGGCTGAGTGACTGTGTCGCAAATTCGGCATCAGGCACCAGCCGCGATCACCTCACCGACGGTTTTGGCGATGGCGTCGGCCACTTTCGCCAAGGAGTTGAGGTGCGGCGAGCGGAGCGCCACAACCCGCATGGAAAGGTCGAGATCATCGGTGTCGACAAGCATGATGCCATCGGGAACTCCGCGCGACGCCAATCGCGAGGGCATCAAGCCAAGGCCGTGTCCGCGGCGAACCCATTCCATCTGCATTGCGGGATCCTGAATTTCAGCCGCCACGACGAGCCGGCGCCGTTCGTCAATCCTCATCGCGGAGGCGAGCCTTTGACGGGCATCGCAAGGCTCCGGGCTCAGCACCCAAGGCATCGGCGAGCGAGCTTCCACATGCTGCCGCGTGCAGCCGGCCTGTGCGATGACGCTGAGACGCTCGATGCCGAGCACTCCCGGACCTTCATGGTCGGGGGGGCTCAGAACGATGCCCATGTCGACTTGGCCGCGATCGAATTGATCGACGATCTCTTTGCTCCAGGCGGTTCGCAAACGCAGTGAGACTTTCGGAAACGCTGCCGTTGCGTCGGCAATGGCGCTGGCCACGCCAGGGTCGGACAGCCCATGCGCCAGGCCAAGGCGCAGAACGCCTTGGGGTTCGGCCTTAGTTGCAAAAGACTTTAGAGCCTCCACCGAAGCCAGAATGTCCCTGGCGCGTGCGAGGACCTCCAACCCAGCTGCCGTCAGTCGCGGCGGTTTTTGCCGCCGGTCGAGCAGCGTCGTGCCGAGCATATCCTCCAGACGCTGAACCTGCCTGGTCACCGCCGGCTGCGTCAGCGGCAGGCGCAGCGCGACCTTCTGGATCGACCCCTCCTCGGCGAAGACGACCAGGGTACGTAGCTCGTCAAGCATCAGTATGTTTCGGATGCATAAACATTCTGAATATTATGAATTTGAAATCTGGGTCGATGCAAGCGATTTTCCTGCCTGAGTGCTCCAGTCAAAGGAAAATCCAAATGCGCGCGATCGAATTGCAGGCTCCCGGCGGCATCGAAAACCTGAGGATGGCCAGCCGGCCGACACCCGCGCCGGACCGGCAGCAAATCCTGATCAAGGTGAAGGCAAGCGCACTCAACTACCGTGACGTGGAAATCGTCCGCGGCAGCTATCACACCAAGTTCGCGCTGCCCTTGGTGACGCTTTCCGACGGTGTGGGTGAGGTGGTGGCTGTCGGAACGGAAGTCAGCCGGTTCAAGATCGGCGACCGTGTCTGCGGGACATTCTGGGAACGCTGGGTGGGTGGCAGCTTCCTCATGGCCGAGGCTTCCTACCAGCGTGGCGGGCCTATCGACGGTATGCTTAGCGAGTATGCCTTGCTCGATGAGCAGGCGGCCGTGTTCGCCCCGGCCCATCTCAGCGATGTCGAGGCGGCAACGCTACCTTGCGCGGGTGTCACGGCGTGGCATGCGCTGTTCACCGAAGGCAAGTTGAGGCCCGGCGAGACCGTGCTCACCCTCGGCACCGGGGGCGTGTCGCTGTTCGCCGTGCAGCTTGCACGGACTGCCGGAGCGCGTGTGCTCGTGACATCGAGTAGCGATGAAAAGCTCGCTCGGGCGAAAGAGCTCGGCGCGGATGACGGGGTAAACTATCGCGACAACCCGGACTGGGCGGAAGCAGTGCTGCGGCTGACGGACGGTCGCGGCGCGGACCACATCATCGAGGTCGGTGGGCCGCGAAGCTTCGCGCAGTCGCTCAAGGCCGCAGCGCGCGCGGGTCAGATCAACGTCATCGGCTATCTCGGCGGCAGCGACGGATCGGTCAATCCGCTCGAGATCTTCCGGCGTCAGGTCACGGCGCGCGGCATTCCGGTCGGCTCACGTGAGTCCTTTGAGGCAATGAACCGGGCGCTTGCCGTCAACAGAATTCACCCCGTGATCGACAAAGTGTTCCCATGGCAAGAGGCCGCACGTGCGTTTGAGCATCTCGAACACGGATCGCCTTTCGGCAAGGTTGTTCTCGACCACATGACGTGAGGAAGGCTTACGGCAGCCGATTTGCCTTTTGCAGCGCCTGTTTGGTCTGGTCGTCGTCGAGGCCCTGCAGGAAATCGTCCATCTGCGGGTCTATCAGTCCGGCGCGGCGGGCCACGATATACCAGGCGCCGGCGAGGATCAGGTCCGGGTCGGTGCCGATGCCGCCCATATAGAGCTTGGCAAGGCGGTTCTGGGCCGCGACATTGCCGCCTTGCGCCGCCCGCCTCATCCAGGCAAAGCCCGATTTCAGGTCGCGCGGGCCGCCGCGTCCCTCTATCATCCAGGCGGCGAGGTCGATCTGGGCGGTGTCGTAATTCTGCCGCGCCGCCTGCGCCAGGAAAAGACGCGCCTGGGCGTCGTCATGCGGCTTGCCGCCGGCGCCGTTGGCGTAGAGTTGAGCCATTGCGTATTGGGCGTCGGCAAGGCCGGTGGCGGCCGCGCGCTCGTAATAGATGGCGGCCTTTGCAAGGCCGGCGTCGCCCGGATCCCGCTGGACGAGCAGCTGCGCGAAGTTGAACTGCGCAAGCCGGTTGCCGGCCTCGGCCGCGGCCTGCATCAGCGCGAAAGCGCCCTTTTCGTCCTTCTTCACATAGCGTCCGTCGAGCTGCATCAGCGCATATTGGAACTGCGCCTCAGGCACCCCTTGTTCGGCGGCCAGCGCATACCACTTGCCGGCCTCGGCCGGATTGAGCGGCACGCCCAGCCCGCGCGACAGGATTTCGGCCACCAGCGTCTCGGCCGCCGGATCACCGTTCTTGGCGCGCTCCATGGCAAGGTTATAGGCGGTCTTGTAGAGGCCGCGCTGGAAGGCGCCGTAGGCGGCGTCCGGCTGCTTGGCGCCGAAGCGGTCGGGATTGACGGCGTCGGCCGACGGCGGCGTCATGGTGGCCGGCTGCGGCAAGGTGTTCTGGATCGGCTTGTCGATATGCAGATTGCCGCCGAACCTGCTCGCATCCGGCGCTGCGTTGTCCGGCATGGGTGCGTCCGGCAAGGGTGCGCCCGACGTGGCTGCATTGGGCGTGGCTGCATTTGGCGTGGCTGCATTGGGCGTGGCCGTATTCGGTGTGCCTGCATCAGGCCGAGCCTGCGGCAGCGGGACGGTCTGAGCCGCCATCGCTGCCTGCGCAAACAAGCCGGCCAGGACAGCCAGGGGGAGGACACGCAGGCGCATGTCAGCCCTCGAAGCGCGGCGCGGTCTGATCGAGCAGCGCGTTGGCGGCGGCGACCGCCGCGCGCGGGTCGCGCCCGTCGGCAAAGACGGCGCTGGACAGCGCCACGAACTCGGCGCCGGTCGCGGCCACCGTCTCGACGGAAGCAAGCTCGGAGCCGCCCATGACGATGCAGGGGATCGAGATCATCTCCGCCCACCATTCGCCGAGGGCGAGATTGCGGTGGTGCGGCTCCGGCTTGTTGTCATAGCCGAAGCGGCCGAAGAACATATAGTCGGGCCGCCCCTCGCCGAGCGCCAGCGCTTCGTCGCGGGTCTTGGCGCCGCCGGCGCCGACCATCATCTTGCCGGCAAGGCGCTCGACCGTCTCGGCTAGCTCCGCGGGCTTCACTTCAACATGGATGCCGTCGGCCTGCACGCGCCCCGCGACGCGGCTGTCGCCGGCGATGATCACGGCGATGCCTGCGGTCTGCGCGATCGGCACGATCCTCTCGGCGAAGGCCTGGAAGGAGGCGTCGTCCATGCCGTTGTCCGGCAGGATGAGCGAAGCAACGTCGCCGCCTTCGAATGCCGCGCAGATCTGCTCCGCCGGCACGAGCGGCGGGGCTATAAGCACGATGCGGCAGCGGTTGGGCGGGGTTAAATCGTTCATTGGCCTTCGATCCCGGTTTCGCCTATGTCGGGCGAAGATGGTTGCATTGCGGCATAGAGCAAAGCGTCGGGCTTGAACAGCGGCGCCGTGGACCAAGGCCAAAATGCTTACCGCCGCTGTGGCTTGCGTGATCCATGCGTCCGTCACTGGCGTTGACGCAGAAGGAAGCTCGGCTAGACATGCCGACGACAGCAGGAGCAGGCACAATGGCGCAAAACATCTATGACCGCCCCGAATTCTTCGAAGGTTACAGCCGTCTCGGGCGCTCGGTCGAGGGCCTGGACGGCGCGCCTGAATGGCCGGCGCTGCGCGCCATGCTGCCCGACCTCGGAGGTTTGAAGGTCGTCGATCTCGGCTGCGGGTATGGCTGGTTCTGCCGCTGGGCTCGCTCGCAGGGCGCAAGGGAGATTCTGGGCCTCGACCTGTCTGAAAAGATGCTTGCTCAGGCACGCGCCGCGGGCGTCGACGAGGCCATCACCTATCGGCGCGCCGATCTCGATGAGCTCAGTCTGCCGAAGGCGCATTTCAACCTCGCCCACAGTTCGCTCGCCTTGCATTATGTCGGCGATGCCGCGCGTCTTTTCGCGACCGTCCACGAGGCCTTGGTCCCAGGCGGGACCTTCGTCTTCTCGACGGAACATCCGATCTACATGGCGCCGACCAAGCCGGGCTGGTCGATCGATTCCGAGGGCAGGAAGACATGGCCGATCGACCGTTATTTGGTCGAGGGACCGCGCACCACCGACTGGTTCACCAAGGGCGTTGTCAAGCACCATCGCACCGTCGGCACTACGCTCAACTTGCTGATCGCGGCCGGGTTCACCATTGGCCATGTCGAGGAATTCCGCCCGACGGACGAGCAGATCGCCGCGCGGCCGGAGCTCGCCGAGGAGTTGGAACGGCCGATGTTCCTGCTTGTTCAGGCGCGGGTTTGAACGGTCGCCGCCTCCCTAGAGTTCAAGCTTGTACCCGATGTGGCTGGCCTTGAAGCCAAGGCGCTCATAGAAGCGGTGGGCGTCGAGCCTGCTCTTGTTGGTCGTCAGTTGGATGACCCGGCAGCCGCGCTCGCGGCACTTGTCGATAGCCCAGTCGAGCAGGCGGCGCCCCAGCCCTTCGCCCCGCCGGTTGGCGGCGACGCGCACGGCTTCGATCTGGCCGCGCCAGGCGCCGCGCAGCGACAATCCGGAGAGGAAGGTGATCTGCAGCGTGCCGACTACCTCGTCGCCCTCGGTCATCACAGCGAGGAACTGGTTGGGGTCGCCATCTATGGCCGCGAAGGCGTCCAGGTAGGCTCGCGCCAGCGGCAGGCTTGCGTCTTCACGGGCCTGGCCCAGCGGATCGTCGGCAAGCATCGCGACGATCGCCGCGACGTCCGCTTCGCGCGCCCGGCGAATGGTCATGGCGCTCATTTCCACACCTCGAGATAATGGGCCAGCCGACCGACGAGCCCTTGCGGCTCGGCCGGTCGTCGATGTCGGGACGGCAATAGCGGATGCCGGCGTTAATGACTATCCCGACGGCGGCATTCTGCGCTATGGCTGGATTTCCGCCTCCCTCAATCTTCCCTTTCCGATGTCAGGCCTGCTCAGCGATCCGTGGTTCTATGCCGCCGCCATTCCGGCGGTGATCCTTGTCGGCCTATCAAAAGGCGGCTTCGGCGGCGCTGTCGGCTTCGTCGGCGTGCCGTTGATGGCCCTGACGATCCCCCCGGTTCAGGCGGCCGCCATCCTGCTGCCGATCCTGTGCCTGATGGATGTCGTTTCGGTGTGGACCTGGTGGGGCGTCTACGACCGCAGGATGCTGGTCGACATGATGCCGGGCGCCGTGATCGGCATCGGGCTCGGCTGGCTGACGGCGGCCCTGGTCACTGAGGAGATGGTGCGGCTGATCGTTGGCGCCGTCGCCCTGGTGTTCGTGCTGCGCTGGATCTACCTGCAGTTCCGCCATGGCTCCGATCATGCGGCGGAACCGAACCGCATCGCGGCCGCCTTCTGGGGACTGGTCGCCGGCTTCACCAGCTTCGTGGCCCATGTCGGCGGCCCGCCCTTCCAGGTCTACGCGCTGCCGATCCGGCTCGATCCGAAAGTGCTGTCGGGAACAGCGGCGATCTTCTTTGCCGCCACCAATGCGCTGAAGCTCGTTCCCTATTTCGCGCTCGGCCAGTTCGACACCACCAACCTCACCGCGTCGGCGGTGCTGATGCCGCTGGCGCCGCTCTCCACCATCGCCGGAGCCTGGCTGGTGCGACGCATGCGGCCGGAGATCTTCTATCCGTTCACCTACGCCACCGTCGCGGTCGTCGCCGTCAAGCTGCTGTGGGACGGCATTGCCGGTCTGATGTAGAAGCGAGGCGGCCACCCGCCCGCCTCGCTGCAACCAAACGCGACGCTCAGGCCGCGCTCGGCACCATCTGGCGCTTGCCGCCGAAGGCGAGCGCGGCGCCGAGAGCGACCACCATCACCATGCCGGCAAGGATGCCGACGTCGTGCAAGGTCGGCTTCAGCACCATGTCGGCGATGATCACCAGCATCACCGCGTAATCGAGGCGCGCCCAGTTCATCATGGGCCGGCCGAGGGCCAGAACAGCGGGCGTCACACCCTGCTCGGCGATCATGGCGCCCATGCGCTCACCGGTCGGCTTGAAGATCAGCATGCCGATCGAGAAGGTCGTGGCGTAGCCGACGAGGCCGATGACGATCCACAGCTCGGTGAAGCCGACCCAGAAGCCACACATGATGAGACCGAAGACCAGCGTCAGCATCGACATCGGCGCAAAGAACTTGCCGCCGAGCTGTCCGCTGGCGCGCATTGCGTGCAGCTTGTCCTCGATATTGCCGGCGCGCTCGGCCAGCATGCCGAGCAGGAACAGCACGAAGCCGCCACCGACCCACAAAATAGCCGAAACGACGTGAAGGAATTTGACGATCGAATACCAATCCATGGTTTGCTCCCGGATATCCTGCCCGATTTCGAGCGTCGCGGATTGCGCGGCGCTTCAGAGGAGCGGCGTTTTGCGGGGCGCGTGTTTCGGAACGATGCCGCGCCGGCAGCCGGCATGTTTCGGCGGTTGCGACAACGGCGTCCGATTTCGATCTTTCAACGATTGCGGGCGGCGGAGCCGGTTGTCCTGTTCCGGCACAGAAAAGGACGCTCGGTCAAAGAATCGACGCCACGTTAAGGGTTCATTAAGCTTTACAGGCGTTTACTACGCCTATCCAGTTTTGCTGGATTCTTACCGAGTGGTTGGAGCCACTTTGTTTGACGCCTCCCTGTTAAACTCCTGAGAGCCGCCTTATCCGCGGCTCTTTTTTTTCCGCGGGCGGCAGGCCGGCGCCGTCCCCCACGAGGATGGCCGGAAAGGGCCGGCGTTAACCGTTTGTTAAACATGCGCTTGCCTTCATGGGCGTCGAAGCGCATTTTCAAGCCTCAGTCATTTCGGGTGCGGGCCGCGTCGGCAAGGATTGCCGAATCGGCTTAGGGCAGTGCAGGGGCGTATCGATGAACGAGCCTTCGAAGGGCAGCGCGAAAACCATCAAACTGGCCGAGCGCCGGGTTTTCTCCCAATCCTTCAAGCCGCTCTACCAGGAAGGCATGGGGCTGGTCGAGCAGGCTGCCGAATATCTCGACGGCAAGGGCAGGCTCGAAGCCAAGAAATTGTCACGCACGGCGGCAACGCTCTACGCGGCCGAATCGATGCGGCTCACCACCAGGCTGATGCAAGTCGCTTCCTGGCTCCTGCTGCAGCGCGCGGCGAATTCCGGCGAGATGACGCGCGACCAGGTGGCCTCGGAGAAATCCAAGGTGCGTCTCGACACCGCGTCCGCGCATGAGGAGGCGCTCGGCTGGAACGAGCTGCCCAGGGATTTCCTGGACCTCGTGACGCGCTCGCTGCGGCTGCAGGCGCTGGTGCGGCGCATGGACGAGGAAATCTATGGCGGCGTCATCAACGACACGCACACACCCGGCCGCAGGGCCAACCCGGTCTCCGACCAGATCAGTCTCCTGAATACGGCCTTCGCGCGCGGCTGAGCCCAAGCCTTAGCGGCCTGTTTCTGCTTTGTTCACATTTTGCTGGCATCGCTTGCCGCCAAGACTAGACTTGGCGCATGGGGGAAGCGATTCGCATCATCGGTATCGATCCGGGCTTGAGGCGCACCGGCTGGGGCATCGTCGAAAGCCTCGGCAATTCGTTGCGCTTCGTCGCGTCCGGCACCGTGCGTTCGGACGACAAGGCGCCGCTGGCGATCCGGCTCTGCCAATTGCATGACGGGCTGGCAGAAGTCCTGCACCAGGCCATGCCGCACGAGGCGGCCGTCGAGCAGACTTTCGTCAACAAGGATGCGACGGCAACGCTCAAGCTCGGACAGGCGCGCGGCATCGCCATGCTGGTACCGGCGCGCGCCGGCCTGGTGGTCGCCGAATATGCTCCCAACGCGGTCAAGAAGGCGGTGATCGGCGTCGGCCACGGCGACAAGAAGCAGATCCACATGATGGTGAAGGTGCTGATGCCGAAGGCTGTCTTCGACACCGACGACGCCGCCGACGCTCTGGCCATCGCCATCTGCCATGCGCATCACCGTCCGAGCGCGGCGTACCGCATGGCGGTGCTGGCAGGCTAGTGTTGTTCTTGACTTGTTCTCGTTTGCGCAGTAAGTAATACCTTGGAGGTATTACCATGCGTGTGACCACCAAAGGGCAAGTCACGATTCCCAAACAAATAAGGGACCACCTGGGCATAGGTCCGGGTTCGGAGGTCCAGTTCGTGGCTACGGACGAGGGCGCCCGGCTTGTCGCCGTCAACGAAAACATTTCGGAGGAGGAAGCTGCCCGCAAATTCAAAGAGGTCCTCGACAAGATGGAAGGGACGCTGGATTTGGGCGGCATGACGACGGACGAGTATATGGAGTGGTTGAGGGGACCACGTGAAAATCTCGACGTTAATTGACACAAACGTGCTCATTGATGTCTGGGGTCCGGCTGGGCCGCTGACGGAATGGTCTGCGTCCGCGATTATCTCCTGCCGACGCGATGGCGCGCTGGTCATCAACAGCATCGTCTGGTCCGAGCTTGCTCCTCTGGTCGCTTCCGAAGCAATGCTGAGGAAAGCAGCCGAGAGGCTTGAAATGGATCGCGAGTTTTTGCCCTGGGAAGCCGCGTTCTTGGCTGGGGTGGCACATTCTCGTTATCGGCGGGCCGGCGGTGTTCGAGAGCGGACCTTGCCGGATTTTTTCATTGGCGCTCATGCGGCCGTCGCCGGTCACCGCCTCTTGACGCGCGACGCTCCTCGCTATCGCAGCTATTTCCCAGACCTCGAAATCGTCTCTCCGGAAACACATCCATGAAGGCCAGGCCATGATCGGCAAGCTGAAAGGCACGCTGGACGAGATCGACGAAGACTCCTGTCTCATCGATGTGCATGGCGTCGGCTATGTCGCCCATTGCTCGGCGCGCACGCTTGCCGCGCTGCCCTCGCCCGGCGAGGCGGTGGTGCTGTTCATCGAGACCTATGTGCGCGAAGACATGATCCGGCTCTACGGCTTCCAGTCGGCGCTGGAGCGCGAGTGGTTTCGTCTCTTGATGAACAATGTGCAGGGCGTCGGCGCCAAGGTGGCGCTGGCTATCCTGTCGACGCTGGCGCCGGCCGATCTCGCCAATGCGATCGCGCTGCGCGACATCGCGATGGTCAGCCGAGCCCCCGGCGTCGGCAAGAAGGTGGCCGAGCGCATCGTCACCGAGTTGAAGAACAAGGCGCCCGCCTATGCGGGCGCGTCGACCGGGACGATCGGGCTGAAGCAGGAGCTTGGCGAGGGCGTTGCGCCGGCGCCGATCACGGATGCGGTCTCGGCGCTCGTCAATCTCGGCTATTCGCGCGACATCGCGGCGAACGCGGTCGCGGCCGCGCTGAAATCAGCCGGCGAGGGCGCGGATGCGTCGAAGCTGATCCGCTTCGGCCTGAAGGAACTGGCGCGGTGAGGCGGCGCTTGTTCCGTCGTCGGTCCTATGCAAGGAAGGCGGCATGAGCCTTTCGCCCCGCCTCATTGCCCCCGACAAGCGCGGCGAGGATGCTGACCAGACGCTGCGGCCGCAGTCGCTGGACGAATTCGTCGGCCAGGCGGCGGTGCGCGCCAATCTCAAGGTCTTCGTAGATGCCGCCAAGGGGCGGGGCGAGGCGCTCGACCACGTGCTGTTCGTCGGGCCGCCCGGGCTCGGCAAGACGACGCTGGCGCAGATCATGGCGCGGGAGCTCGGCGTCAATTTCCGCTCCACCTCCGGCCCGGTGATCGCCAAGGCCGGGGATCTCGCGGCGCTGCTCACCAATCTCGAAGAGCGCGACGTGCTCTTCATCGACGAGATCCACCGGCTCAACCCGGCGGTGGAGGAAATCCTCTATCCGGCGATGGAGGATTTCCAGCTCGACCTGATCATCGGCGAGGGGCCGGCAGCGCGTTCGGTCAAGATCGACCTTGCCCGCTTCACGCTGGTCGCGGCGACGACGAGGCTTGGGCTGCTGACCAATCCGCTGCGCGACCGCTTCGGCATTCCGGTACGGCTCAATTTCTACACGGTCGAGGAACTGGAGTTGATCGTGCGCCGAGGCGCGCGCATCCTGTCGATGCCGCTCGGCGACGACGGCGCTCTCGAGATCGCGCGCCGCGCGCGCGGCACGCCGCGCATCGCAGGTCGGCTATTGCGCCGGGTGCGCGACTTCGCCAGCGTCGCGGGCGCCGAGCATGTCGACAGGAAGATCGCAGACGAAGCGCTTACGAGGCTCGAGGTCGACGCGCTCGGCCTCGACGCGCTCGACCGACGCTATTTGTCGATGATCGCGCGCAATTTCGGCGGCGGCCCCGTCGGCATCGAGACGATCGCGGCGGGGCTTTCGGAGCCGCGCGACGCGATCGAGGACATCATCGAGCCCTATCTCATCCAGCAGGGCTTCATCCAGCGCACGCCGCGCGGCCGCGTGCTGACCGCCAATGCCTGGCGCCATCTCGGGCTCGACCCGCCGAAGGATATCGCCCAGCAGCAGATCAGCCTGTTCCAGGAAGAGTAACGCAAATTTGTTCGCCGTCCGGCCGCGCAGCGGCCCGCCTGCGCGGAATCTGCGCGCCTCGGCCAAGCTCAGGGCGCAATTGCCGCCTTTAAGGCAGCTCATCTGACGCATACGCCAAGGGCTTGGGCCGATCCATGATCACCAGACGCGGTTTCCTGCGCCTTGTCGGCGGCTCGGCCTTCGTCATGGTGTCACTCGGCGCCTATGCGGTCGGTATCGAGCCGATGCTGCTGACCCATGTGAAGCGCTACGCGCTGACGCCGCCGCACTGGCCGGCCGGGCTGAAATTGCGCGTCGTGGCGCTTGCCGACATCCATGCATGCCGCCCCTGGATGACGCCGGAACGGATCGCGGCGCTTGCCGAGGAGGCCAATGCACTGCAGCCGGACGTGATCGTGATGCTTGGCGACTATCCCGCCGGAACCCGGATTGTGACCGGCTGGGTGAAAGCCTCGGAATGGGCGCCGGCGCTCTCCGGACTGAAGGCTCCGCTCGGCGTGTGGTCGATCCTCGGCAATCACGACTGGTGGGAGGATCGCTCGGCGCAGGCAGCCGGAGCAGGGCCGACCATCTCACGCAAGGCGCTGGAGGCTGTCGGCATTCCGGTGCTGGAGAACGACGTCGTACGACTTGAAAAGGACGGCCAGGGCTTCTGGATCGCCGGCCTGGCCGACCAGATTGCGCTGCTGCCGGACAAGGCCAAGGGCCGCAAGGGACTTACCGGCCTCGACGATCTTCCCGGCACGCTGGCCAAGGTCGGCGACACCGCTCCCGTCATTTTGCTTGCGCATGAGCCCGACATTTTTCCGAAAGTGCCGCGGCGGGTTTCGCTCACCTTGTCCGGGCACACGCATGGCGGACAGGTGCGGCTGTTCGGCTATTCGCCGGTCGTGCCTTCGGCCTACGGCAACCGCTATGCCTATGGCCACGTCGTGGAAAACGACCGTAACCTGATCGTCTCGGGAGGGCTGGGCTTCAGCATCGCCCCGATCCGTTTCGGGGTGCGGCCGGAGATCTTGCAGATAGATCTGGGTTCCGCCGACAGCGCGTGATGGCGCTCGAATCAGCAATGTCCCATTGAAGCGGCAAACGGTTGCTCACCGCAGCGACCTGATCATATCCATCACGTCCGGCTCGGCCTTCTCGCCGTCGAAGGCGTCGACGACGCCGAAGGCGCCGCCATAGCTCCAGACCGACCAGGAAAAGCCGCGCGCCTCGGCGCGGGCGATCATGTCGCGCACATAGGCGGCGCGGTATCCGGCCGGCATGACGAAGCCGTTGCCATATTCCTTGCGGATCATGCCGAATTCGCCGAGCGTGATATCACGTGGCTTGACGCCGTTGGCCTTCGCCCAGGCGTCGACCGTCTTGAACGGCGCGTCCATGACGGCGAGCAGCTTTTCGGGACTGTCCATCGTCGCCACCTGTTCGTCGAGATAGGCAAGCAGGCCGCTCCGCCGGGCCCAGGGAGCCTCTGCCCTGATGCGGTCGCGGATCGTGTCCAGCGTCACGTTCAGTTGCGCCTTCGGAACGGCTGTCAGCGGATAGGGCAGGCCGGTGACATATCGGATGAAGTCGCCGGCCCAGGTCGCGCCCTGATGCGTCAAGAGGAACGGATCATAGGCGTGGAAGGCCCAGATGATGTTGCCATCCGCGATCGCCTTGGGATCGACTTTGGCAAGCGACTGAGCGTTCGAATAACAGCCACCGGTCAGGACCAGTGTCAGCCTGGTGGCGGAGGCGCGCGCGGCGGAGAACAAGCGATTCTGCAGGTCGGGCCAACGACTGGTGCCGTTGGCGTCGCAATCGACCAGCGGCTCGTTCATCAATTCCAGCGCGACAAGCTGCGGATCCTCGCTGGCCAATGTCCGCGCCATCTTTCGCACCAGCTCGGTATAGTCGCCGAAGACGGCCGGATCGTCCATCACCTGCGCCATGCCGATCTTGCGGTTGACCCCGGCCGGAATGAGATGCAGGTCGACAATCACCTTCAGTCCGGCGCGATTGATCATGCGAGCCGAGTCCAGCACGCTGGCATAGAGGTCTTCGCGAAGAGCCGTGGTGCGGTCCGAAAGGAAGGGCGCGGGATCGACCGGCATGCGCAGGAAGTCGAGGCCGGCATCCTTGAGCGCCTTGAGGTCGTCCTCCTTGAGGAATTTGCGCCATTCCGGATAGGGCAGGATCGCCTGGCGGTCGCCCCATCTGTCCTCGGCCGGCCAGGTTACCCACTGGTCGAGGTTGAGGCCGCGTTTCATGGAAAACGTCGCCGCTTCGGCCGGCAGCGCAAGCGCGCCAAGCGCCAGCAGCGCGGCCAGCAGGGTCTTGATCATCGTGCCCAACAGTGCCATCCCGTTCCCCGCGCGGACACCTGCCCGTTCAGGCCAGAAAAGGAAAGCGCGATGGACGATCATGGTGAATCGGCGGCGCTAAGCGCCGGGCTTTCCGGCGCGCTGACGGAATTCGGCCACCGGCTGATGGCCCGCGTCTATTATGCCGACACCGATTTCTCCGGCGTCGTCTACCATGCCCGCTATCTCGAGTTCCTCGAGCGCGGCCGCTCCGACTATCTGCGGCTGACCGGCGTCCACCACACCGAACTCCTGGACGGCAAACATGGCGAGCGCATCGTCTGGGTGGTGCGGCGCATGGAGATCGACTTCCGCTCGCCGGCGCGCATGGACGATATCCTGACCATCGACACCCGCACCGACGACATTTCCGGCGCCCGCATCGTCATGGGCCAGCAATTGAAGCGCGGCGGCGATCTGCTGGTCGAGGCCAAGGTCGAAGCGGCGATCGTCGGCGAAAGCGGCCGGCCGAAGCGCTTTCCGAAGGAGTGGATCGCGGCTTTCATGCCTCGGTCAAGCTGATATTCAGGTGAGGCCGGCCTGCGATAGGCGGCTTCCTGCGCTTCCGGTGCTCACGTACGGAAAGTACGCTCCGCTCCGGTTCTCGCAAGCCACCGTTCTCGGCTCGGCCTGACCTAGATCTCAGCGTGCCCTGCGTCGCGCCTTGACCCTCATGCGCGGCAATGCGCCGCGCCTGACATCCTAACCCATCCTTAACCATAACGGTTCATGAAGGAATTGGCGAAGATTGGCGCAATCCGTGCGCCTTCCTTTCACCAATATTTGCCTCGAAAAGGCCGCGAAACGGTGCATTCGGGGCTTATCCCGCAAGCTTCACGCTTCGCGCGATCGGACCAAAGGTATGCCCATGGGCCAGCCGCCAGCGATGCCCGGAAAATCTTAAGGACTTAAGGCATGGAAAATATCGCACTCGCCGATCCGGCAGCGCATTTATCGATCTGGTCCCTGTTCATGCAGGCCGGCTGGGTGGTCAAGCTGGTCATGATCGGCTTGCTTTGCGCCTCGGTCTGGACCTGGGCGATCATCATCGACAAGCTCGTCGCCTATAGCCGGATGCGACTGGCGCTCAATCGCTTCGAGCAGGTGTTCTGGTCGGGGCAGTCGCTGGAAGATCTCTACCGCACGCTGGCCGACCGCAAGACCACCGGCATGGGCGCGATCTTCGTCGCCGCCATGCGCGAATGGAAGAAGAGCTTCGAAAAGGGCGCGAAGTCGCCGCTGGCTCTGCAGACGCGCATCGACAAAGCGATGGACCTTGCGCTGACACGCGAGATGGAAAGGCTGGAGGGACGCCTAGGCTTCCTCGCCACCACCGGCTCGGCGGCGCCTTTCATCGGCCTTTTCGGCACCGTCATCGGCATCATGACATCATTCCAGGCGATCGCTGCGTCGAAGAACACCAGCCTTTCGGTGGTTGCGCCCGGCATCGCCGAGGCGCTGCTGGCGACCGCGATCGGCCTGCTCGCGGCCATCCCGGCGGTCATCGCCTACAACAAGCTGTCATCGGACGCGAACAAGCTCGGCGTGCGCATGGAAGGGTTCTCGGACGAGTTCTCCGCCATACTCTCGCGCCAAATCGATGAAAAAGTAGCACAGAAGGCCTGAGGAACGATCATGGGGATGTCTGCTGCTGGCGCAGGTGGCACGGGGCGAGGCGGACGCGGTCACAGGCGCCGTGGCCGTCACCATGCCCTGATGTCGGAAATCAACGTCACGCCCATGGTCGACGTGATGCTGGTGCTGTTGATCATCTTCATGGTCGCGGCGCCGCTTCTGACGGTCGGTGTGCCGATCGACCTGCCCGACACCCAAGCGAAGGCAATGAATGTCGACACGCAGCCGATCACTGTTTCGATCGACGCCACGGGCAAGATTTTCCTTCAGGAAACCGAGATCCCGATCGACGAGCTGGTGGCAAAGCTGCAGGCGATCTCGAAGACCGGCTATGACGAGCGCATCTTCATCCGTGGCGACAAGTCGACCGACTATGGCACGGCAATGAAGGTCATGGCTCGCATTTCAGCGGCCGGTTACAAGAATATCGGCCTGGTTTCGCTGCAGGAACAGGATCAATAGACGCCAGATGCGGACGGGTCTCACCTCTTCGGTGATCTTGCATGCGGTGGCGCTGGCCTTCGGGCTGTTCACGCTGTCGTCGCCGCCCCCCATGCCGGCCGCCGACGTGGAGTCGGTGGCGGTCGATATCGTGCCGATGGAAGCCATCGCCCAGACACTGCAGGGCGACAAGAAAGCGGTCATGCATGACAAGCCGGCGCCTGTCCCGACGAAGCGTCCTGATGTCGTTCCCGATGCAAAGAAGGTCGGCGAGAACACGGTCGACACCGACAAGCCGGTGACGGACGAAGCCAAGCCTAAGCCGGTGGAGAAGACGGCGGCGCCACCGCCCGCGCCGACGCCGACGGAGAAGCCGGCGGTCGAGGACGTGCCGAAGCCGCAGGAGAAGCCGAAGCCGACGCCCGCGACGGAAGTCGCGCCGACGCCGACGCCGAAGGAAGAGGTCAAGCCCGAGCCGGTCAAGCAGACGGAGCCCAAGCCCACGCCGGCCAAGCAACCGGCGCCGACACCGCCGAAGGACACGACCGCCGCCATCCCGAAGGAAGAGGTAAAGCCGGACGCCGTCGCCGAGGCGATCGATCAGCAGCAACCGACGGAGGAAGCCAAGTTGCCGGACTCCGCCCCAGCGCCGGAAGCGCGGCCAAAGCCGCAGCCGGCCCAGGCTGAGAGCGCCAAGGCGCCGGATCGCAAGGATGCGCAAAAGCCGGTGAAGGAAGCTTCCTCGAAGCAAAAGTCGGACGAGAAGCAGTTCAATGCGGATGAGATTACGGCCCTGCTCGACAAGCAGAAGCCGTCCGGCGGCGGCGCCAAGCGCTCGACCCAGCAGGCCTCGCTCGGCGGCGAAAAGGATCAGGGCCAGAAGCTCTCCAAGTCGGAGCAAGGGGCGTTGGAGGATCAGCTCGGCAGTTGCTGGACCCTTCCGGTCGGCCTCGAAGGCTCCGAGAACTTCACCGTGGTCATTCGTTTCAACCTGAATGCCTCCGGCAAGCTGGAGGGCCGCCCGACCGTCGAGAAGTCCAGCGGCAACCCCCAGTTCGACGCCAGCGCGGTTCGCGCCGTGCAGAAATGCGATGTCGCAGGTCTGCAAGTTCCCGCCGGAAAGCAAGACATCTGGTCTGACATTCGTGTCAACTTCGATCCAAGAGCGATGCTTGGCCTGTAGCCTGAGCACCCAAGAAATCAGCAACAGAAGCGAGAAGACATGAAATCCATCCTCAAGCCGCTCCTGATGGTCGCCGCGATGGCGCTAGGCATAAGTTCTGTCGCCACCTTGCCTGCCTGGGCAACTCTCGAGCTGAACGTCAACAAGGGCAATGTCGAGCCGATGCCGATCGCCATCCCTGACTTCCAGGGGGGGCTTGGCCCGCAGATATCGGAGATCGTGACAGCGGATCTGAAACGGTCAGGGCTGTTCGCGCCGATCGACAAGGCCGCCTTTGTCGAAAAGATCACGAATCCCGACGCCGCGCCCCGCTATGAAGACTGGAAGGTCATCAACGCCCAGGCGCTGGTGACCGGCAGCGTGAGCAAGGAGGCGGACGGCCGCATCCGCGCCCAGTACCGGCTGTGGGACATTTTCGGCAATCAGCAACTGGCCGGCGAGCAGTTCTTCGCCAACGACGCCAATCAGCGCCGCGTCGCGCACATCATCGCCGACGCGATCTATGAGAAGATCACCGGCGAAAAGGGATACTTCGACACGCGCGTCGTCTTCGTCGACGAATCCGGCCCGAAGAACGCGCGCAAGAAGCGGCTCGCCATCATGGACCAGGACGGCGCCAATGTGCGCTACCTGTCGGACGGCCGCGCCATCGTGCTGACGCCGCGTTTTTCGCCGAACCGGCAGGAAATCACCTACATGTCCTATGAAAGCGGACAGCCGAAGGTCTATCTCCTGCAGATCGAGACCGGCCAGCGCGAGCTTGTCGGCAACTTCCCGGGCATGACTTTCGCGCCGCGCTTTTCGCCCGATGGCCAGAAGGTGATCATGAGCCTGCTGCGCGACGACGGCAATTCCAACATCTTCGCGATGGATCTCGAGAAGCCGCTCGACAACGCGGCTGACAGATTCGACCGCCATCGACACCTCGCCGTCCTATTCGCCGGACGGCTCGCAGATCGTCTTCACCTCCGACCGGGGCGGCGGCAGCGGCCGCTCGCAAATCTATGTCATGGGCGCGGACGGCTCCAATCCGCACCGCATCTCCTTCGGCGACGGCGTTTATTCGACGCCGGTCTGGTCGCCGCGCGGCGATCTCATCGCCTTCACCAAGCAGAGCGGCGGCGAGTTCCAGATCGGCGTCATGAAGACCGACGGGTCGGGCGAGCGCATCCTGTCCTCGGGCTTCCAGCAGGAAGGCCCGACCTGGGCGCCCAACGGCCGCGTTCTGATGTTCTTCCGCGAGGCGGGCGGCGGGCCGAAGCTCGTCTCGGTCGATCTCACCGGCCGCAATGAACAACCGATCCCGACGGGGAACTATGCGTCCGATCCGGCTTGGTCGCCGTTGCTGGAATAGGGTCGCATCTGTCCAAAGCCCACCGAGAAAGAGGCCTTTTCGGCCTCTTTTTCACAGGCCGGTCGCGTTTTGGCCGCATTTCCGCCTACGGTCCGCACGCAATGTGAGTCCCGGAAAACCGGCCGAGGACGGGGACGGCGGCTCGAAACCGAAAATTAACCCTGTTTCTTGAATGGCGGTTAACCCAAACGTGGTTACTGGGTGATCAACGAAATCACTCAATTGCGAAGGAGAGGCGGCATGGGCCGTATCGCAGCACTTACCCGCAACCCGGCGATGATCGCTCTGGTGGCAGCTCTTGCCATTACGGGCTGCGCCTCGAAGAAGACCCCGAACAGCGCAGCCGATCTCGGCCTCAACGGCGCCGGCGCCGCGACGCCGGGTTCAGCGCAGGACTTTACCGTCAACATCGGCGACCGCATCTTCTTCGACACCGACTCCTCGTCGATTCGCGCCGATGCGCAGACCACGCTGGCACGCCAGGCGCAGTGGCTCAACCAGTACCGCCAGTATGCGATCGTCATCGAGGGCCACGCCGACGAGCGCGGCACGCGTGAGTACAATCTGGCGCTGGGCGCACGCCGCGCCGCCGCCACGCGCGACTTCCTGGTTTCCAAGGGCGTCTCCGCCAGCCGCCTCAAGACGATCTCCTACGGCAAGGAGCGCCCGGTCGCGGTTTGCGACGACATTTCCTGCTGGTCGCAGAACCGCCGCGCCGTCACAACGCTTTCCGGCGCCGGCTCCTGATCAAGTTTCGCCAGGGGGCGCCCGACGTCCCAGGCGGCAAAAATACAACATGCCAAAATGAAAGGCGGCCTCAGGGCCGCCTTTTTCATTTGCAACGGCTTGAAACAAAATTTGGCCGAAGTCTCGCGTCCTGCTATGAGCGCGAGGGCGCTTCCTCCCGTTGTTCGATTTGGAAAGGCGCATCAGGCCAACACCCACCGCGAGAGACAGAATGCATTTCAGAACGGTCCTGAGCGGCACGCTTGCGTTGCTGCTCGTATCAAGCCTCCCGAGCCTTGCCGCCTCGGCCGACAGCGCCGGGCGGGCCTCCGACAGCGGGTTCACCTTCCACCTGCCGACGCTGGGCATTTTCGGCGACAACAAGAAGCAGGAACAGGCGCAGGTCGCGCAGCAGGATAGCGGCGGCGCTGGCATAATCGGTCTGCAGGACCAGCTTCGGCAGTTGAACGGCAAGATCGAGGAGATGAATTTCCAGATCCTGCAGATGCAGGAGCAGATCCGAAAGCAGCAGGAAGACAACGAGTTCCGGTTCCAGCAGCTAGAGGGTGGCTCGCAAGGCGGCGCCAAGCCGGCCGGGCAGAAGAAATCGGAAGCCGCCCCCCGGGACGGAAACAGCAACAGTGGCAACACCAATCTCGGTGATGCCGGTACCGGGGATTCCGGCACAGGCGATGCCGGAACCGACAACAGCGTCGCGCAGGCCCCGGCGACGCCGGCGCCGTCCGACGCCAGCGGGCAAGATAGCGGCGGCAAGAGCGTGGGCGATGTCATCGTGGAATCGCAGACCGGCGATCCCGGCAAGCTGATCACCGGCGCGCCACCGAAGAATTTCGGCACCATCACCGTCGACAAGAACGGCAATGTCGTCAATGCCGAGACGGGTTCGCAGGCCAGCGCGCCGGCGCAGGCTCCCGCGGCCACCGCCAGCGCGCCTTCGGCCGAAACGCCGGCCAGGAAGAGCAAATCCGGCGGCACCGTGGTCGCGGCCCTGCCGTCGACCGACAATCCCGACGAGCTCTATCGCAATTCCTACCAGTTCATCCTTTCGGGCGATTATCCGACCGCCGAACAGGGCTTCCGCGACCACATCTCCCGCTTCCCCAAGGATGCGAAGGCGGCCGACGCGCATTACTGGCTGGGCGAGTCGCTGCTCGGCCAACAGAAGTACCGCGACGCGGCCGAGGTCTTCCTGGCCGCCAGCAAGGATTATCCGAAGGCCAAAAAGGCGCCCGACATGCTGCTCAAGCTCGGCGTTTCGCTGGTCGGCCTGAAGCAGAACGACGTCGCCTGCGCCACTTTCAACGAAATCGGCAAGCGCTATCCCGATGTCTCCGTTACGCTCAAGGAACGCATCAAGCAGGAAAAGGCACTGGCGGCGTGCTGACGCGCGATACCAGCCCCGAACTTTCAGACCACCTTTTCCGTGACCTAGATTTTTCGACCGGCGCCGTTGCAGCCGTGTCCGGCGGCAGCGATTCGACCGCCCTTCTCCTTCTCCTCAAAGATCACCTCGACCGGACCGCGCCGGCCGCCAGGCTGCTCGCGGTGACCATCGACCATGGCTTGCGGCCAGACTCCGCCGCCGAGGCGCGGCTCGTCGCCCGCTTCTGCGCGGAGCGCGGCATTGAGCACCGTATTTTCGCCTGGAGCGGCGACAAGCCCGCGAGCGGGTTGCCCGCCGCCGCGCGCGAGGCGCGCTACAGGCTGCTTGCCGCGGCGGCCGGCGCCGAAGGCATCAAGCTCATCCTGACCGGCCACACCGCCGACGATCAGGCGGAGACGGTGCTGATGCGGCAGGCGCGCGACGAGGAAGGCCGCGGCCTTGCCGGCATGGCGCCCGCAATGCTGCACGACTGGCGCACATGGATCGTCCGGCCGCTGCTTGGCACTAGGCGCGCGTCGCTGCGCGAGGTGCTGCGCCGCCGCGACATCGGCTGGATCGAGGACCCGACCAATGTCGACGCCCGCTTCGAGCGGCCGCGCGTGCGAGCGGCGCTCGCGCGGGGTGAAGGCGAACAGCGCGTCGCGGAAGCGCTTGCAATGGCGGGCCGCGCGGCCAACGAGCGCGAGGACCTCGGCCACCGCGCCGCCGCGCTGATCGGCGCCTTCGCCAGCAGACCGGGGCCGGGCCTCATCCGCCTCAACCGCGATTTTGCCGCCCATGATGAGGACAGCAAGGCCGCCATCTATGCGCTGCGCATCCTGCTGGCGACCGTCGGCGGCGTGTCGTTTCTCGCCGATGAAGCGCGTTGCGCGACGCTGTTTTCCCGCCTGCGGTCCGGGCCGCTTTGCGCCACATTGTCGCGGACGGTGGTCGACGCCCGCCGTGCCGGCATTTTCCTTCGCCGCGAAAACCGCAACCTGCCCGCCCCGGCCCCGCCGGCGGACAATCGGCTTTGGGACAATCGTCGACGCATCACTTTGCAAGACGGGCCTGGCGACTTGGTGATCGCGCAGTTGGGGGCGGCCGCCGCCAGGCAGGCGCCCCTGGGCGAGGATATCCCGCAAAGCCTCTCGCGCGCCGCGCTTGCCGCGGAGCCCGCGCTGTGGTCGGGCGGCAAATGCCTTGATTTCGCTGGCGGTGTGGCAGGCCCGCAACCGGTCTCGATCGCTGCGGCGGTAACCCCTTTCGCGCGCTTCCTGCCGTCCTTCGACCTCGAAGCCGCCATCGCCGTTGCGGCGCTGGTCGGCGCGCCGCCGCCGCCGGCGCCACCGTTCCACATGCGTGATGGCGGCCTGGCGTGGGCGAAAGCTTAACCGATACGTGCTGTTCTGCTTGGCAAGGGGTGGCGCTCTCCCTATGTTAGGCCGAGCTTCTCCATCATTGCAGGTCCGCGCGCGGACGCAAACGGGACAATAGATGAATCCGAATTATCGCAACCTCGCGCTCTGGGCGATCATAGCGGTCCTGCTCATAGCCCTGTTCAATCTCTTCCAGACGCCGCAGACGCGAGGGGCCACGACGGATATCGCCTATTCGCAGTTCCTGCAGGACGTTGCCTCCGGCCGGGTCAAGAGCGTGACCATCGCCGGCGCCCGTATCTTCGGAAACTATACGGACAACTCGAACGGCTTCCAGACCTACTCGCCAGGCGACCCGTCGCTGGTTTCCAGGCTCCAGGACAAGAACGTCACCATCACCGCCAAGCCCGAGACCGATGGCTCCAACTCGCTGTTCGGCTACCTGATCTCGTGGCTGCCGATGATCCTGATCCTCGGCGTGTGGATATTCTTCATGCGCCAGATGCAGTCCGGCTCCGGCCGCGCCATGGGCTTCGGCAAGTCGAAGGCCAAGCTTCTGACGGAGGCGCATGGCCGCGTCACTTTCCAGGATGTCGCCGGCGTCGACGAGGCCAAGGAGGATCTCGAGGAGATCGTCGAGTTTCTGCGCGACCCGCAGAAGTTCCAGCGCCTCGGCGGCAAGATTCCGCGCGGCGTGCTGCTGGTAGGCCCGCCCGGCACCGGCAAGACGCTGCTCGCCCGCTCGGTGGCCGGCGAGGCCAACGTGCCGTTCTTCACCATCTCCGGCTCGGACTTTGTCGAAATGTTCGTCGGCGTCGGCGCGAGCCGCGTACGCGACATGTTCGACCAGGCCAAGAAGAACGCGCCCTGCATCATCTTCATCGACGAGATCGACGCTGTCGGCCGCCATCGCGGCGCGGGCTTGGGCGGCGGCAATGACGAGCGGGAGCAGACCCTTAACCAGTTGCTGGTCGAGATGGACGGCTTCGAGTCCAACGAGTCGATCATCCTGATCGCCGCCACCAACCGGCCCGATGTGCTCGACCCGGCGCTGCTGAGGCCCGGCCGGTTCGACCGCCAAGTGGTGGTGCCGAACCCCGACATCGTCGGCCGCGAGAAGATCCTCAAGGTGCATGTGCGCAACGTGCCGCTGGCGCCCAATGTCGACCTCAAGGTGGTGGCGCGCGGCACGCCTGGCTTCTCCGGCGCCGATCTGATGAACCTCGTCAACGAATCCGCGCTGATGGCGGCGCGCCGCAACAAGCGGCTCGTCACCATGGCCGAGTTCGAGGACGCCAAGGACAAGATCATGATGGGCGCCGAACGCCGCTCGTCGGCGATGACGCAGGCCGAGAAGGAACTGACCGCCTATCACGAGGCCGGGCACGCGATACTGGCGCTCAACGTGCCGTCGGCCGATCCGCTGCACAAGGCGACCATCATCCCGCGCGGCCGAGCGCTGGGCATGGTCATGCAGCTGCCCGAAGGCGACCGTTATTCGATGAGCTACAAATACATGATCTCGCGGCTTGCGATCATGATGGGCGGCCGCGTCGCCGAGGAGTTCAAGTTCGGCAAGGAGAACATCACCTCGGGCGCCTCCTCCGATATCGAGCAGGCGACCAAGCTAGCGCGCGCCATGGTCACGCGCTGGGGCTTCTCCGACAAGCTCGGCCATGTCGCCTATGGCGACAACCAGGAAGAGGTATTTCTCGGCCATTCGGTGGCGCGCACACAGAACATTTCGGAGGAGACGGCGCAGATCATCGACGCCGAAGTGCGCCGCCTGATCGACGATGCCTATTCGACAGCCAAGGCCATCCTGACCAAGAAGAAGAAGGAATGGATCGCTCTTGCCGAAGGGCTGCTCGAATACGAGACGCTGTCCGGCGACGAGATCAAGCAGCTGATCGCGGGCAACAAACCCGCCCGCGACCTCGGCGACGACACCCCGCCCAGCCGCGGCTCTGCCGTGCCGAAGGCCGGCACGGGCGGGCGCCGCAAGAAGGGCTCGGAGCCCGAAGGCGGCATGGAGCCGCAGCCGCAGGGCTGAGGAGCGCGAGAAAGACTGATCGAAAAACGCCGCGGCTTGGTCCGCGGCGTTTTTGTTTGGGAATTGGAGAGAAGGCAATGCTTCTCTCGTCCCGGGGCCCAGATATCGCCCGACCGGCAGATTCTGGGACATCCCGAGGACAGGGTCCAACGCCTCGGGAAAAACGGTGAACCGCTTTGTCCGACCTATTCGATTTTTATGATTCAACTTTCAGACGCGCATTGCAGAGGCTGTAGTAACCGCCGCCCTTCTGAACCCAGCGAAGGCCGTTCAACGTACCCGCCTCCTTGTTGTCGTGGTAACTCTGCAGGCAGGTCTTCATCCGTGCCTTCGCGGGCTTTTCGGTCTTAAACTCTGCGGCGAGGGTGGTCGGGAATGTCACGCCCGCCGGCGCTACAGTGGAGGCGACCGCCGCGCTGGTTTCCTTTTTCTGCTGCTCCGCGATTTCGACCGTATCGGCGCCGACACTCTTTGCGTCGGACGTCGCGCATTTCTCCTTGCGGAAAGCGGCCCAGTCCATGCCGTTCAGATTGCCGCCTTGCTTGGCTGCCCGATAGGTCTCGCCGCATTCCTTCAGCGTCAGTGCTCTTGCAGGTGCGACGTTCCAAGCGACCAATGCCGTTACAGCCAATGCCGTCAATTTCAAACTGAACATAAGACCCTCCTGAGTGATAGTAAGCTTATGGTCTTTTTGTATACTGTTTGTTCCTGATATGTTCAACTAGAATTTGCAAACCGACAAGCCCGGCGGCGGAGGTGTCGGCGAATCGACGATGCCGACAGTCCCCCGATATGCAGATACAAGGAAGGCTGCGGGCTCTTCGCCTGCAACAAAAAGGCCCGCGCATCTTGCGATGCTCGGGCCTTTTCTCTTCGAAAATTAGACGATCAGCTCTTCAGCTTGGCGTTGCAGAGGCTGTAGAAGCCGCCGCCCTTCTGGATCCACTTCAGGCCGTTCAGCGTGTTGGCGTCCTTGTTGGCATAATACTGCTCGAGGCAGGTGTGCATGCGGCCTTTGGCCGGGGTCTCGGTAGCGAATTTCGGCGAAATCGCCGTCGGGAATGTCACGCCCTTCGGCGCGGCGACGGACGGCTTCGCCGGCTCGCTGGTGTAGGTGGCTTCCGTCGGAGCCGGCACGGTTTCGTCCTCCGCAGCGGCGGCGCCGCATTCGGCCTTGCGGAAGTCATTCCACTTCATGCCGTTGAGCTTGTTGGCGGTCTTCGCGGCCTGGTACTTGGTGCTGCACTCAGCCATGGTCAGGCCCTTGCCGCCATCGGCGGCCGCGGTCGAGGTCTTGGCGGGCTTGGCTACGGCCGCGGGCGCGGTGGCAGCCGCGGCGGTCGCGCCAGGGCCGCACTCGGCCTTGCGGAAGTCGTTCCACTTCATGCCGTTCAGCGTGCCGGCGGACTTGGCGGCCTGGTACTTGGCGCTGCATTCCTTCGAGCTCAGACCCTTGGCGGTATCGGCAGCTGCGGCCTCGGCCTTCGCTTTCTTGGCGGGCTTCGTCTCGGCGGCCTTCGTATTGGCCGCCTTCGTATCGGTCGCCGCCTTGGTGTCGGTCGCCGCGGACGCATCGCTACCGCACTGCGCCTTGCGGAACTGGTTCCATGTCTGGCCAGCAAGCGTTCCCGCATCCTTGGCCGCATTATACTTGGTGCTGCACTCGGCCATGGTCAGCGCGTTGGCAGGCGCCGCCAGGAACAATGTTGCGACGGCGATGCCCGTCAAAGCTGCAAGTCTATGAATGAGCATGGCGTTTTCTCCCTTGATGCCGCCAATAAGTGTCCCTATGCCAGATCAATAACGCTCAATGTCCGGTTGCGCCAGATGCTTCCGGCATGGGCGCTCTCACAAAGTGTGTTTCTCCCGATACGGTGATGAATTGCTTGCGCGCTCGCCCGGAGCCAAGCTTTGCCCGCTGACAGGGCGTCGAAATGCCCAGCACGCGCGGGCGTGTCGGCACCGAGGTCAATGATGGTATAGACTCTCGAATCACTTGCGCCGTCCACGACAATGATTTTCTAAGGATTGGTAATATATAATCACGAAATTTGATGATCGGATGCGGCCCAATTGTGGCAATACGGACCGCTGAAAACCGACGGGGACTGTAGGAACATGGCAGGTCAGTATTTCGGTACGGACGGTATCCGCGGACGCGCCAACACATTTCCGATGACGGCCGAGATCGCCATGCGCGTCGGGATGGCCGCCGGGCTTTCCTTCCACCGCGGCAATCATCGCCACCGCGTCGTGCTCGGCAAGGACACGCGGCTTTCCGGCTACATGATCGAGAACGCCATGGTGGCTGGCCTGTGCGCCGCCGGCATGGACGTCTTCCTGCTCGGCCCTATACCGACACCCGCGGTCGCCATGCTGGTACGCTCGCTGCGCGCCGACATCGGCGTGATGATCTCGGCCTCGCACAATCCTTATTACGACAACGGCATCAAGCTGTTCGGGCCCGACGGCTACAAGCTCTCCGACGAGATCGAGGAGCGCATCGAAGGCATGCTCGACAAGAACATCGAACTGGCGCTCGCCGATTCGGACGGGCTTGGCCGCGCCAAGCGCGTCGACGGCGTGCATGACCGCTATATCGAGTTCGCCAAACGCACGCTGCCGCGCTCGATGTCGCTCTCAGGCCTGAGGATCGTCGTAGATTGCGCGAATGGCGCCTCCTACAAGGTGGCGCCCGAGGCGCTGTGGGAACTCGGGGCCGAGGTGGTGGCGATCAATGTCGAGCCGAACGGCTTCAACATCAACAAGGAATGCGGCTCGACCCATCCGGCCGGCCTGCAGAAGAAGGTGCATGAGGTGCGCGCCGACATCGGCATAGCGCTCGACGGCGATGCCGACCGCGTTGTCATCGTGGACGAGAACGGAGCGATCGTCGACGGCGACCAGATCATGGGACTGATCGCCGAATCCTGGCACCAGAGCGGACGGCTGGCCGGCGGCGGCGTCGTTTCCACCGTGATGTCCAATCTCGGCCTGGAGCGCTTCCTCGGCGACATGAAGCTGCAGCTGCACCGCACCAAGGTGGGCGATCGCTATGTCGTTGAGCATATGCGCGCGCATGGCTTGAATGTAGGCGGCGAGCAGTCCGGCCACATCGTGCTGTCTGATTTCTCGACCACCGGCGACGGCCTGGTCTCGGCGCTGCAGGTGCTGGCCTGCATCAAGCGCCAGAACCGGCCGGTCAGCGAATTGTCGAAGAAGTTCGAACCCGTGCCGCAACTTCTCAAGAACGTCCGCATTTCTGGCGGCAAGCCGCTGGAGGAGGCGCCGGTCAAGGCCGCCATCGAGGAAGGACGAAACCGCCTTGGCAAGTCCGGCCGCCTCGTCATCCGGCCGTCCGGCACCGAGCCGCTCATCCGCGTCATGGCCGAGGGCGATGATCCGCAACTGGTCGAGACGGTGGTCAACGACATCGTGGGCATCCTGCAGGAAACCCGCAGCGCCGCCTAGGGGTGAGTTGATATTCAGGTGATGCCCGCCTGCAAATGGCGGCTCTCTGCGCTTCCGGTGCTCACGGACCGAATGTCCGTTCCGCTTCGGCCTTCGCCGGCCCGAAGCCTTCATAAATGTCACCGGCTGTGAAGCGTTGGCCGATTGTCGGAAGCCACCCAGTGTGGTCGCTTCGCGCCCGTCTTCGACTCCGGCTCGGCCTGACCTGGATCTCAACTCACCTGGTTCGGCGAGCCGGACGCCAAGCCCGCCGCAAGGCGGCATTTTCGTTGCCAAGCAGGCCCTCCGGACAACGACTTTCCCTCTAAAATTGTATGGATTCGTGGTTAATCGGTACGGTTAAACGGCTCTTAACCTTTGCAATTCATTATCCTAACCCGAGGTCAATCATCTTCGGGCGGTGTCGTCCCGAGGACTTCTCAGGGGTGACAGAATGTTCAAGACAGCAAGAATGGCATTGGTTGCCGCGCTGTTCGGGGGGACGGCCGGGCCGCTCTTCGCGGCCGACCTGCCAGCGCCGCAGGTCGAAGAGGCACCGCCGCCGGTGGTCGAACAGCAGCCAATGGATGTCGGCGGCTGGTACATCCGCGGCGATATCGACTACCACAAGTCAACCCTAGGCGACATCGACTATATTACATATGGGCCGCCGCCCGGCAGCAATAGTTTCGATTTCGGCCATCTGAAGGGCGGGTTCTCGCTAGGCGGTGGTGTCGGCTACAAGATCAACAGCTACCTCCGCACCGATGTGACCGCAGATTACTGGTTCAAGTCGGACTTCGACGGCCAGACCTCGGATCTGCTCACCACCTCGACCGAAGTCTCGAGGATGAGCGCGCTGTTGCTGCTCGCCAATGCCTATGTCGACATCGGCACCTGGCACGGCGTCACGCCCTATATCGGCGCCGGTATCGGCGGTGCGCACGTCAAATGGGATACGGTGTATGATCCGAATACCACCGAGACCAATCCCGGCTCGTCCAACTGGCGCTTCGCCTACGCGCTAATGGCCGGCGCTTCCTACTGCCTCACCGACAAGGTTATCCTCGACGCGGGTTACCGCTTCACGCATATCGAGGGCGGCCGCATGTTCGAGTACGATACGACTAGTTCCGGGCCAGGTTTCGACCACGGCATGAATACCCACGAGGTGCGCGGCGGCTTGCGCTACCAGTTCGGCGGCAACAATGGCTGCGCGGCGCCGGTTGCCTACCAGCCCGAGCCGGAACCGATCTACACCAAGTAGTCTTCCTCGATTATCCTGATTTCCCAGCCGCCCGGCATCGAACCGGGCGGCTTTCGCTTTGTGGCGCCGTCCGTAAAATACGATCAAAATCAATTCGGTAACGGAGCGTTATCCTTAACCGCCACTTAACCACTATGGTTAACAATGACTCCCTGAAACGGCGCTCGCGTTCGCGGCTGGCGCCACTCTCGGGAGCCGGGGACCATGACATTCAAATCGCGTATAGCACTGGCGCTCGCCGCAATCGTGCTGATGCCGCCGACGCTGGCGAGGTCGGCCGATTACGATCCGCCAATCTATGTGGACCAGGCGCCGGACTACCAGCCTGTCGAGGTCGGCTCGGGCTGGTACCTGCGCGGCGATGTCGGTTATGCCTTCAGCCATCCCTTCGACGACACCAGCAATAATCCGGGTTTTTCGCACAGCCGGACGCTGTTCGATGCCAGCGTGGGCATGGGTTACCATTTCAACGATTATCTTCGTGCCGACCTGAACCTCGGGATCCTGCCGTCAAACAAGTTCGGGGACAGCGTAGACACCACCTGCAGTGGATCAACAACGACGACAGTCATCGATAACACCACCCAAACGATTACAAGCCAAACCACTGCTGCGGGCACTACGCAGCCCTGCAAAGGATCCAGCAACGCCTTGAACAAAGCCTACAGCCTGATGGCCAACGGCTATATCGATCTCGGCACCTATGTCGGTATCACGCCCTATATCGGCGCCGGCGCCGGCATCGTCTACGACAAATACGCCAGCGCTATCGGCGCGAAGAATTGCGTTCCGTCGACCAGCAGCGTCGTCGGCAACGGCACCACCACCACGACGCAATTCAACTGCGATGACCCCGCCGGCTATGACGGGCAGGTCAGTTCCAAGGCCAGCTACGACTTCGCATACTCGCTGGCGGCCGGCCTCTCCTATCAGGCGACCAAGAATGTTTCGGTCGACCTCGGCTACGAATATCTCTCGATCCCGAGCGCACAGTATGTCGCTTACGACAATGGGCTCTTCAACGTTCACAAGGGCGTGAACTTCCAGACTGTCAAGCTCGGCTTGCGCTACGATCTTTGGTAGCGCAGACGCCAGTGAGGTTCGCAGGCGGGCGGTTCTTCAGTGCCGCCGCCCGTTTTTTGACGCTGGCTTCTTAAGCGAATATCCTGGCAGCGACAAAGACTTTGCTCTTGACGCCGACAGCCTGAGCGCATATCGCCGTCCGTGGGCCACCCCTCCCCAACGAGGGGCCACTATCTGGAAGGATAGACCACGATGACGACGCTTACCAAGCCCGGACTCCGTCCGGCAAACCCCAATTTCTCCTCAGGTCCCTGCGCAAAACGCCCCGGCTGGTCGGTCGAGGCGTTGACGAAGGCCGCGCTCGGACGCTCCCATCGCGCCAAGATCGGCAAGAGCAAGCTCGAGCAGGCAATCGAGCTGACGCGCGAAATCCTCAATGTCCCGGCGGACTATCGCATCGGCATCGTGCCGGCGTCAGACACCGGCGCGGTCGAGATGGCGCTTTGGTCGCTGCTCGGCGAACGCGGTGTCGACATGGTCGCCTGGGAAAGCTTCGGCTCCGGCTGGGTGACGGATGTCGTCAAGCAACTCAAGCTGGCCGATGTGCGCAAGTTCGAGGCCGGCTACGGCGAACTGCCCGACCTGACCCAGATAGATTTCGATCGTGACGTCGTCTTCACCTGGAACGGCACGACCTCGGGTGTGCGCGTGCCGAATGGCGAATTCATTCCCGCGAACCGCAAGGGCCTGACCATTTGCGACGCCACCTCGGCGGCGTTCGCGCAAAGGCTTGATTTCGACAAGCTCGATGTCGTCACCTTCTCCTGGCAGAAGGTGCTTGGCGGTGAGGGCGCGCATGGCATGCTGATCCTGTCGCCGCGCGCGGTCGCGCGGCTGGAGACTTACAAGCCGGCCTGGCCGCTGCCGAAGATCTTCCGATTGACCTCGGGCGGCAAGCTGATCGAGGGCATCTTCAGGGGCGAAACCATCAATACGCCGTCGATGCTTTGCGTCGAGGATTATCTCGATGCGCTCCACTGGGCGAAGTCGATCGGCGGCCTCGAGGCGCTGATTGCCCGCGCCGACGCCAATGCCGCGGTGCTCGACCGGTTCGCCGGCAAGTCAGGATGGCTCGGCCATCTCGCCGTCGATCCGGCGACGCGTTCGAACACGTCGGTGTGTCTCTCCTTCACCGACGCGCAAGTGGCGGCGCTCGACGCCGACGGGCAGGCGGCCTTCGCCAAGGGGATCGTATCCCTGCTCGACAAGGAAGGTGTCGCCTATGACATCGGTTCCTATCGCGACGCGCCTCCCGGCCTGCGCATCTGGTGCGGCGCGACCGTCGAGACCGCCGACCTCGAAGCGCTGATGCCATGGCTCGACTGGGCCTTCGCCTCGCAAAAGGCTTCGCTCAAGGCCGCGGCCTGAAATCCGTGGCGGCCTGGGGGCCGCCATCATTTCCGACAACCAATCCCTTTCAAGGAGGCCGCCATGGCGCCCCGCGTTCTCGTTTCGGATAAACTCTCCACCACCGCCGTGCAGATCTTCAAGGATCGCGGCATCGAAGTCGACTACCTGCCCGATCTCGGCAAGGACAAGGAAAAGCTCGCCGAGGTCATCGGCCAGTATGACGGCCTCGCCATCCGCTCGGCGACCAAGGTCACCGAGAAACTGATCAACGCTGCAACCAGGCTCAAGGTCGTCGGCCGCGCCGGCATCGGCGTCGACAACGTCGATATCCCGGCCGCCAGCCGCAAGGGCATCATCGTGATGAACACGCCCTTCGGCAATTCGATCACCACGGCCGAGCACGCGGTGGCGATGATCTTCGCGCTGGCGCGGCAGATACCGGAAGCGAATGCCTCGACCCATGCCGGCAAGTGGGAAAAGAACCGCTTCATGGGGGTCGAGATCACCAGCAAGACGCTGGGCGTCATCGGCTGCGGCAATATCGGCTCGATCGTCGCCACCCGCGGCGTCGGCCTGAAGATGCATGTGATCGCCTTCGATCCGTTCCTGTCGGACAGCCGGGCCGAGGAGCTCGGCGTCCAGAAGGTCGAGCTCGACGAACTTTTCGCCCGCGCCGACTTCATCACGCTGCACACGCCGCTGACCGACAAGACGCGCAATATCATCGACGCTGCGGCGATCGCCAAGATGAAGAACGGCGTGCGCATCATCAATTGCGCGCGCGGCGGACTGGTGGTCGAGGCGGATCTGGTCGCGGCGCTGAAGAGCGGCAAAGTGGCAGGCGCCGGCATCGACGTCTTCGAGGTCGAGCCGGCCGAGCAGAACCCGCTGTTCGGCATGGAGAATGTCGTGGCGACACCGCATCTCGGCGCCTCCACGACCGAGGCGCAGGAGAATGTGGCGCTGCAGGTTGCCGAGCAGATGAGCGACTATCTCATCAAAGGCGCCGTCTCCAACGCCATCAACATGCCTTCGATCACCGCCGAGGAAGCGCCGCGGCTCAAGCCTTTCGTCAAGCTCGCCGAAGTGCTTGGTGCCTTTGTCGGCCAGGTCACCGAGGATCCGATCAAGGAGGTCGAGATCCTGTTCGACGGCTCGACCGCGACGATGAACACGCGCGCGCTGGTCAGCGCCACCCTCGCAGGACTGATCCGGCCGCAGGTGTCCGACGTCAACATGGTGTCGGCGCCGATCATGGTGAAGGAGCGCGGCATCATCGTCGCCGAGGTCAAGCGCGACAAGTCGGGCGTGTTCGACGGCTATATCAAGCTCACCGTCAAGACCGAGCATATGACGCGTTCGATCGCCGGCACCTGCTTCTCCGACGGCAAGCCGCGCTTCATCCAGATCAAGGGCATCAATCTCGATGCCGAGGTCGGCCAGCACATGCTCTACACGACCAATGCCGACGCGCCCGGCATCATCGGCCTGCTCGGCACGCTGTGCGGCGAGAACGGCGTCAACATCGCCAACTTCCAGCTGGGCCGCAACCGGCCGGGCGGCGATGCGATCGCGCTGCTCTATCTCGACGCGCCGTTCCCGGAAAAGGTGCTGGAGCAGGTGCGGGCGCACAAGTCGATCGACTCGGCCAAGCGGCTGCGCTTCGACGTCGGCGAGCAGTAACGGCTTTTACCGGACATGAAGAACGCCCGTCTGCACAGCAGGCGGGCGTTGATGATATAGCCGCACCGGCGGCCGCCTGGCGTGTTCGGCGGATGTCGAGCTCTCTACATGGCGGCTTTGCTGCCGCTGTATTCGGCGAGCGCGATGCCGCCCAGCACAAGCGCGAGCGCGAAGGCCTGATAGGGCTGGAACTGTTCGCCGATGATCAGCACCGAAAGCAGCGTGCCGAAGATCGGCACCAGATTGATGAACAGGCCGGCGCGGTTGGCGCCGATCAGCTCGTTGCCCTTGATGTAGAGGACCTGCGATACGACAGAAGCACCGAGCGCCGTATAGAGCGTGAGCATCCATCCACTCGTGTCCGGGACGATGACCCTGCCAGACGCGACCTCCCAAAGAAAGAAGGGTAAGGAGACCAGCAAAGCGGCGATCGACAGGGCCAGCATGAAACTCTGCCAGCGAATTGCCGGCTTGAGGCGCAGTCCGACCGAATAGAGGCTGTAGCAAAGCACCGCGACAAGCATGATGGCGTCGCCGAAATTGAGATCGAGCTTGAGCAACTGGCTGAGGTCACCATGGCTGGCGGTCAGCGCAACGCCGACGATGGTGAGAACGACACCGACGATCTGCAGAGGCCGCACCCGCAGCCTGAACAGCACGAAATTGGCAAGTATGATGACGATCGGGATAGCCGCCTGCTCGATCGAGACATTGATGGCTGTCGTATAGTTCAGCGCTGTGTAGAAGATGACGTTGAATATGGTGAAGCCGCAGGCGCCGAGGCCGGCAAGCAGCTTCCAGTGGCGGCGCACTTCGGGCCAATCCTCACGCAGCGCCCGCCAGCCGATGGGCAGCAGGATGAGCACCGCCATCACCCAGCGCAGGAACACCAGCGTCATCGGCGAGACATGGCCGACGGCAAGCTTGCCCGCGACCGAATTGCCGCCCCAAAGGAGCATGGTCGACAGAAGGAAAAGATAGGCGGCTCGGTGCATGGAGGAAGCGGCCCTGCGGGGTGTTCAAGGGTTCAGGCCGGGTTAGAGGGATGGCGGCGGCAAGTAAATAATGCGCAAGCCGGAATTCGTTGTGCCTGGATCAGCCGACGTTTCGCCGACGGGGTCATTCAGATCTGTTCCTGGTGGAGCAGTCTTTCGAAAGCTGGTACCCGCTTTCAGGTTCCCTTACCTTCGGTTCGGGGATCGTGATCCGAGGGTGGTTTCAGCGGCAAAGAAAGGGTCGCGCGCGCGCTCGCTTGAGGTTATAGAGGCCTGTCGTTCAGGCCGCCCGCGCGGCATTTCAAGGGAAAAGAATATGGCCAATGTGGTGGTCGTCGGCTCGCAATGGGGCGACGAAGGCAAGGGCAAGATCGTCGACTGGCTGTCGGAACGGGCCGATGTGGTCGTGCGCTTCCAGGGCGGCCACAATGCCGGCCATACGCTGGTCGTCGACGGCAAGGTCTACAAGCTGTCGCTGCTGCCATCCGGGGTGGTGCGGGAAGGCAAGCTGTCGATCATCGGCAATGGCGTGGTGTTCGATCCGCATGCTTTCGTGGCCGAAGCCAAGAAGCTGAAGGAGCAGGGCGTGCAGGTCACGCCAGAGCGCCTGAAAATAGCCGAAAACACCGCGCTTATCCTGTCCCTGCACCGCGAGCTGGATGGATTCCGTGAAGATGCCGCCTCCAATTCCGGGACCAAGATCGGCACGACCCGCCGCGGCATTGGCCCCGCCTATGAGGACAAGGTGGGCCGGCGCGCGGTGCGGGTGATGGATCTGGCGGATTTGGAAACGCTGCCCCTGAAGGTCGACAGACTGCTGACGCACCACAATGCGCTGCGCCGCGGACTTGGTCATCCGGAAGCGACGCATGAGGCGATCATGCAGGAGCTGACCTCGGTGGCCGGCGAAATCCTGCCCTATATGGACCGCGTCTGGAAAGTGCTCGACGACAAGCGCCGCGCCGGTGAGCGCATCCTGTTCGAGGGCGCGCAGGGCACGCTGCTCGACATCGACCACGGCACCTACCCCTTCGTCACTTCGTCCAATACGGTCGCGGGTCAAGCCGCCGCCGGTTCCGGCGTCGGTCCCGGCGTCATCGGCTATGTGCTGGGCATCACCAAGGCCTATACGACGCGCGTCGGCGAGGGGCCTTTCCCGACAGAGCAGAAGAACGAGGTCGGCGAATTCCTCGGCACGCGCGGCCACGAGTTCGGCGTGGTCACCGGCCGCAAGCGGCGATGCGGCTGGTTCGATGCCGTTCTGGTGCGCCAGGCTGTGGCCGTCAACGGCATCAAGGGCATCGCGCTAACCAAGCTCGACGTGCTCGATGGGCTGGACGAGATCAAGGTCTGCACGGGCTACAGACTCGATGGCGAGACGATCGACTACCTGCCGGCCAGCCAGGGTGCGCAAGCCCGGGTCGAGCCCATCTACGAGACGCTCGAAGGTTGGAAGGGAACTACGGCCGGCGCCAGGAGCTGGAACGATCTGCCGGCGCAAGCCGTCAAATATGTCCGCTACATCGAGGAGCTGATCGGCGCCCCGGTGGCGCTGCTCTCAACCAGCCCCGAACGGGACGACACGATACTTGTGACCGACCCGTTTCAAGACTAGTTTCACAGCCCTTCCCGGCGTTACGGCTGATTTGCGGCCGGCGGGAGAAGAATGCAGGTCACCTGACGCATGGCAGATTTCATCGCTGTTCTGAAAAAGACGATCGACAATCTCAGCGAGAACACGCCGGAGATGCGGTCGAAGGTCTATGATAAGGCGCGGGCGACAATCGCCAAGAAGCTTGCCGATCGCGTTCCGCCATTGGCGCCCGCGGTCGTCGATCAGCAGAAGCGCACCCTTGAGGACGCCATCTCCAGCGTCGAGCGCAGTTATGCCAAAAGCGTTCCCGCCGCCGATCCGCTCGCGGAGCTGGAGCATATCTTCTCCTCCATCGACCGCAACAGGAACCAGCCGACCCACTCCCGCCAGCCGGCACCGCCTACGGTCGCGCCGACGCCTGCCAAGCGGGAGCCGTTCAAATCAGACCCACCCAGGCCGGCGCCTGCCCCCGTCAGGACCGAACCTTCCTGGCAAAGCGCGCCGAAGGCTGAGCCGGCGCCGCAAGGCTCTGTGAAGGCGGAGCCGGCCTGGCAAAGCACGGCAAGAGCCGAGCCGAGCTGGCAGCCCGCGCCAAAGGTGGAGCCCGCCCGGAACGCCCCGCCACCGCCGATGCCGTCGCCGCGCGATGACGATGTGGGCCTCGCTGGCATGGAAGCCGCCGATGCCGAGGACGGCGGCGACGTCTTTGCGAATGACGAGCAGCCGGCGGGCGATACTTTTCAACGGTTGCGGCCTCAGCCGCAGCGGCGCAAGCGCGGCTATGGGGGCTTGATCGCTGCCGGCATCGCCCTGTTGGTACTGGCTGGCGGCGGCTACGGCATATGGCTGAACAAGAATGCGTTCGGCTCGCTCTTCGGCCTCGGCGGCGGCAATAAGACGGCCTCGACCGAGCCGCTGGTCAAGCCCGCTCCAGCCAAGCCTGCGACCGAGACGGCGGCAGCGCCGGCCCCGGCTCCGGCCGCTACAAGCGAGCCGGCCGAGACGACCAAGTTCACGCAGCGCCTGACGCCCGAGGGCAAGGAGACAGACCCCGGTCCGGCCGGCGGACAAGCCACGATCGGCGAAGGTGAATCCGTTGCGGCGCTGACCTCGCGCCCGCCGACCGCGCCAGCGGCGCCGCCCCCGGCGACCGGCACCCCTCCTGCCCCGGCCCCGCAAACGCCGCCCCCCGCAACGCCGGCGCCGGCCGATGCAGCCAATCCGACGCCGCCGGCGGCTGGAACCACACTGCCAACGACTGATGCTGCAACGCCGCCCGCGGCCAGCGCCACGCCACCCGCGGCGGGGGCTACGCCGCCTGCCGCAGCCACGACGCCGCCAGCGGCGGCAACCGCCGAGGCGGCCGTGCCGGTCGGGCAGAAGGCGATCTTCTATGAGGAACGTACCAGCACCCAGCAAGGCACGGCCGAGCCGGGCAGCATCGTGTGGTCGCTGGTGCAGGAATCGCCCGGCGGCGACCTGCCGCCGGAGCCGGCGATCCGCGCCGAGGCGACCATCCCCGGCAAGAACATCCAGCTGCGCATGACGATCCGGCGCAACACCGACCAGACCCTGCCGGCCAGCCACATCATCGAGATGATCTTCCTGACGCCGCAAGGGTTTGACGGCGGCGGAGTCGACAACATCCTGCGCATCGCCATGAAAGGCTCGGAGCAGGATGCTGGCAGCCCGCTGATCGGCATTCCGGCCAAGATCGCCGACGGCTTCTTCCTCGTCGCGCTCAACGACACCAAGGCCGACGAGGATGCCAACCTGACGCTGCTTCGGGGCCAGGACTGGATCGACGTGCCGGTGGTCTACAAGACCGGTCGCCGCGCGCTGCTGACCATGGAAAAGGGCATCCCCGGCGAGAAGGTGTTCGACGAGGCGCTTAAGGCCTGGGCGGCGAAAACGTCGGGGTGAGGCGGGGCGCGCGCGCCTTATAATCCTTGAAAGAGCATATCAAGCGCCGCGACGATATCGTCGTGGTGGCTCGTAAGATTGGTTCAATTCTCGCCGAGTTCGGTCGCAGCCACCGTCGCGATCAGGTGGGTGGCCATGACCATCTTCCGGCCGTTGATGTCAGAGACCGGATGTAGCTTGCGCATTGGCGAAGGCGCCGAGGTCAATGGCAGAAGCGGAACGACCACGCGCGTCTTGAAGTGGTCGAGCGGGTCGGATTGAACGTCGAGCAGATAGCCGCCTTCGATGCCGCCGGCGAAGACGTCATAGCACGCCATTAGAATTGCCGATGCTCGGCGAGCGGGATGCCATGCTTGTCGACATAGTCGTTCCAGGCGTCCATCGTCGCACGGTTTTCAAGCTTCCATAGCCGCGTCTTCTCGGCAGCGACCGCTGCCGCTATCCCCGCCTCCGCTGCACGCGATACATTCACATCGAGCCCCTTGGCTTCCGCCATGAGCTGAGAATCGATCGACAGGTTAGCCGGTTGATGGACCGCGTTGGTCGCTATCTTGCGCATGATGGCGTCCTCATTATGCGCACGCCGCTGATTGGCAGTGAAGACGGCTTACCCCTCCATCTCCTCGCGCAGCATTTCCAGCTCGAGCCATTCTTCCTCGAGCGCGGCGAGCGTGGTGCGTTCCTTGTCAAGCGCGGCGATGGTCTTCTGGAACGAGACCGGATCTCGCTCATAGAAGGCAGGGTCGGCGATATTGTTCTCCAGCCTGGCGATCGAGGCGGTGACTGCCTCGATCTTCTTGGGTAAGGAGTCCAGGGCGAATTTCTGCTTGAACGACAACTTTTTTGCCGGGCTTTTCAGAGCAGCCTGTTCGGCTTTCGGCGAAGCCACGTTTGCTTCAACCTTCGACCTTGTCTTGCGGTCCTCCAGCCTGGAGCCGCCGCGCTGCGCCAGCATGTCGGAGTAGCCGCCGGCATATTCGATCCAGCGCCCGCCGCCGTCCGGCGCGATCACGCTGGTGACGGTGCGGTCGAGGAAGTCGCGGTCGTGGCTGACCAGGATGACGGTTCCAGCGAAACCGGCAACCAGTTCCTGCAGCAGTTCCAGCGTTTCCATGTCGAGATCGTTGGTAGGCTCGTCGAGCACCAGAAGGTTCGCCGGTCGCGCCAGCACGCGGGCCAGCAGCAGCCGCGCGCGCTCGCCGCCCGATAGCTCACGCACCGGCGTGCGCGCCTGTTCCGGCTTGAACAGGAAATCCTTCATGTAGGAGACGACGTGGCGCTGCTCGCCATTGACGAGCAGGTTCTCGCCGCGCCCGTCGGTGAGGTAATGCGCCAGCGTCTCCTGCGGGTCGACGGCCTCGCGCTTCTGATCGAGCGTCGCGATCTCCAGATTGACGCCGAGCCGCACGGTGCCGGCGTCCGGTGCCAACTCTCCGGTCAGCATCTTCAACAATGTCGTCTTGCCGGCGCCGTTCGGGCCGACCAGGCCGACGCGATCGCCGCGCTGGATGCGGGTCGAGAAACCCTTGACCACGATCAGATCGCCGAAGCTCTTGTCGATGCCCTTGGCCTCGATCACCAGTTTGCCGGATTCGGCGGCGTCGCTCGCCACCATGGTGGCGGTACCCTCGGCGCCGCGATGGCTGCGGAATCGCTGTCGCATGGTCTGCAACTCGCCAAGCCGGCGCATGTTGCGCTTGCGCCTGGCCGTCACGCCATAACGCAGCCAATGCTCCTCGCGCACGATCTGGCGGCCAAGCTTGTGCTGCTCGCGCTCTTCTTCCTCGAGCACCTGATCGCGCCATTCCTCGAAATGCGCGAACCCCTTGTCCAGCCGCCGCGTCTGGCCGCGGTCGAGCCAGACGGTGGCGCGCGAGACGCGCTCGAGGAAACGTCGGTCATGCGAGATGAGGATGACGGCCGAGGACGTGCGGGCGAGCTCTTCCTCCAGCCATTCGATGACGGAAAGATCGAGATGGTTGGTCGGCTCGTCGAGCAGCAGGATATCCGGTTCGGGCGCCATGACGCGGGCAAGCGCGGCGCGGCGCGCCTCGCCTCCGGAAAGGTCGTTCGGCCGCTCGTCGCCGGTGAGGCCGAGATGCTCCATCAGATAGGTGGCGCGATGCGGATCGTCGGCCGGGCCCAGGCCGGCTTCGACATAGGCGCGCACACTGGCGAAGCCGTCCATGTCGGGCATCTGCGGAAGGTAGCGGACCGTGGCCGAAGGCTGGCGGAATACCTCGCCGTCCTGCGGCTCGATCATCCCCGCGGCAATCTTGAGCAGCGTCGACTTGCCCGAGCCGTTGCGTCCCACCAGCGCAATCTTGTCCCCGGCGGATGCGCTGAGCGCGGCGCCATCAAGCAGCGGGGCGCCTCCGAAGGTCAGTTTAATGCCGTCGAGATTGAGGAGTGGCGGCGCCATGTCAGCTTTCTGGAAGAGGGTAGGGGTGAGCCAGAAGCAGCGCCCGGCCGCGCTCCAGCCCGATGCCAAGCTGCCCCTTGACCTCGTTTGATATAGTGAGCGAGGAGCCGAACGCCACCTCCACGCGGTCGAGCGGCCATTTGGCGCCGGTGACCGTGAGGCCGGACAGGTCGGAGAAGCCGAGCACCGAAAACAAGGTGCCGTCGGCATAGTCGAAGCTGGCTTCGCCAGGCAGGATGGGAACGCCTTCCTGCGCGCCGCTCGTCAGAAGCACCCGCGTGCCAGCGGCGGCCAGCCGCACGGCCAGCGCGAGATGCAGCACGGCATGGTCGGCGCGCTTGCCGCCGAAGGCGCCGGCCAGCACGAGGCCGGTGGCGCCGTGCCGGAGCGCTTCGGCTACGGCAAGCTCGCCGTCGGTCATGTCCTTCTCGGCCGGAAAGACCTTGCGCGGCACGGCGGCCAGGCCTCCTGGCAGGTTCGCCGGCACGGAGTCGAAATCGCCGACCCAGAGCTCCGGGACGACATCCAGCAAGCGCGCATGGCCGATGCCGGCGTCGGCGGCGATGACGCGCGAACCTTCGATCTGGCGTTCGAGCCGAGGCGTGCGGATAAGCTCGCCGCCGAGCAGGATGGTGAATGTGCCCATAGGCGTCGCCCTTACCAGCACGCCGGGCGAAACGGAAGCCGGATGCGACGCGCCTCGGCCGCGAGTCGTGCCCGCAACATCAGCTGCCGGCAAACTTCCGCTTGCGCGTCGCTTCGGCCGGGCCTATCTGTCGAAGCGCTCTAACGGGGTGCTGGACGTGATCCGGCTGAGAGGCAGACAAGCCAACCCGCTGAACCTGATCCGGTTTGTACCGGCGGAGGGATTAGACGTTTCGGACCATCCGGCGCCTCAATTCCTTGTCACTCGAACGAAGGAGGCGCCGATGCGCGCGATGCTGTCCCATCTCATTCTCGCAACGGGTCTTGTTTCGCTTCTGGCGGGCGTCGCGTCCGCGGAGGCAAAGGACAAGCTCACCGTCTATACCTATGAAAGCTTCACCGCCGATTGGGGTCCCGGCCCGGCGGTGAAGAAGGAATTCGAAGCCGAATGCGGCTGCGATCTGGAATTCGTCTCGGTGGCCGACGGCGTTGCCCTGCTCAATCGCGTCAAGCTGGAAGGCGCCGGCACCAAGGCCGATATCGTGCTCGGCCTCGACACCAACCTGACGGCGGAAGCCAAGGCGAGCGGCCTGTTCGCGCCGCATGGCGAAGTCTCCGGCATCAATGTGCCCGGGGGCTGGAGCGACGACATTTTCGTGCCTTTCGACTATGGCTATTTCGCCGTCGTCTATGACACGCAGAAGCTGAAAGTCCCGCCGAAGAGCCTCAAGGACCTGGTCGAGGGCGCCGGCACGGACAAGATCGTCATCCAGGATCCGCGCACCTCGACGCCCGGGCTCGGCCTGCTTTTGTGGGTGAAGTCCGTCTATGGCGACAAAGCTCCCGAGGCCTGGGCCAAGCTCAAGACTAAAGTTCTGACGGTGACGCCGGGCTGGAGCGAGGCCTATGGCCTGTTCACCAAGGGCGAGGCCCCGATGGTGCTGTCCTACACCACCTCACCGGCCTACCACATGGTGGCCGAGAACACCGAGCGCTACCAGGCGGCCTCCTTCGAGGAAGGCGAATATCTGCAGATCGAGGTTGCCGGCATCACCAAGGGCGGCGCCAAGAACCCGTTGGCGCAAAAATTCATCGCCTTCATGATCGGGCCGAAATTCCAGGACGTCATCCCGGAAACCAACTGGATGTTCCCGGCCGGCAAGACCGACAAGCCACTCAACCCGGCCTTCGACAAGCTGGTGAAGCCGACCAAGACCCTGCTGTACAGCCCGGAGGAAGTCGCCGCCCACCGCAAGGCGTGGGTGGATGAGTGGCTGAGTGTCATGAGCAAGTAGGGGCTGCTTTGGCCATTCATAGCAGATGATCGCTTTACGGCATCCCCCTGTGTCCTGTCGGACATCTCCTCCACTTGGGGGGAGATGGGCCGTCATCGGCGGTTTCGGCAATTGGCAATGTTGCCGGGATGAGCGAGGCGCGGACGCTGCTGATCTCTCCCCTCGTGGGGGAGATGTCCGGCAGGATAGAGGAGGGCGCGAAGGAACGCGGCTTTCGCCGAATTCCACCAAGGTGCAACGTGCACCCTGGGCTTGACCCCCGCATAACCGCCGGCGCCATCGCTCTTGCCGCCATCGCGCTGCTCATCGGCGGCGCCTTCACGGGCCTTATCCTCGAAGGCGTGCACGATGTCTCCGGCGCCGCCGCCGCCTTCGACGGCTACCTCCTGCGCGTCGCCCGTTTCACGCTATGGCAGGCGGCTCTCTCGACACTGCTGTCGGTCGCGCCGGCGCTGCTGGTGGCGCGGGCCCTGTCGAGACATCCGGTCTTTCCCGGGCGCCGCCTGATCCTGCAACTGTTCGCGGTGCCTCTGGCCTTGCCGGCGATCGTCGCCGCGCTTGGCATATTGGCGCTCTATGGCCGGGCCGGATATCTTGCCGGCATCTTCGCCAGGCTTGGCGGTGGCGAATGGCCGGGTATCTACGGCCTCTCCGGCATCCTCGTCGCCCATGTCTTCTTCAACCTGCCCCTGGCCTCGCGCCTCTTCCTCGAGGCGCTGGGCACCATTCCCGCCGACCAGTGGCGGTTGGCGAGCCAGCTCGGCATGGGCGCCCGGCCGGCCTTCCGGCTGATCGAATGGCCGGTGCTGCGCGCAGCCATGCCGGGCGTCGCAGGGCTCGTCTTCATGCTGTGCATCACCTCTTTCACCATCGTGTTGACGCTGGGCGGCGGTCCGGCCGCGACGACGCTGGAGGTCGCCATCTACCAGTCGCTGCGTTTCGACTTCGATCCCGCGCGCGCTGTCGTGCTGACGCTGCTGCAGATCGCGCTCACCTTCGTCGTGGTCGTCGCGCTCACGCGGCTCGGCGCCAACACGGTCGGCGATGCCAACCTGCCGGTCGCGCCTCGCCGCCATCTTTCGGCGGGCCGGATCGAAAGCGTGCTGAATGCCGGCCTCATCGCGCTTGCCCTGCTGTTCGTCGCCGGACCGATGGCGGCGACGGTGCTCTCAGGCCTGGAGTCCGATCTCGGGCGGCTGGCCGGCGAAGAGGCGGTACGCCGCGCGACGCTGACCAGTGCCGGCCTTGCCCTGCTCGCGGCGCTGCTCGGCGTGACGTTGTCGCTGGCGCTGATTTCGGCGCGACGCGCGCTTGCCCTGCGGCGCCGGGCAGGCGGTGCCATGAGCCTGCTCGAGCATGCCGCCGACACCGGCGCCGGCTTCGTCCTCGTCGTGCCGCCGATCGTGCTTGGCGCCGGCTGGTTCCTGGCGCTGCGCGGCGTCACCGATGTCTTTGCCGTCGCGCCGGTCATGGTCGTGGCCGTCAACGCGGTGATGGCGATGCCTTTCGCCATCCGGGCCATTCGCCCCGCCTATGACGCGGCGAGCGAACGCCATGAACGGCTTTGCCTGGCGCTCGGCATATCCGGCTGGACCCGGCTCCGCCTCATCGACTGGCCGTCGCTGCGACGGCCTCTGGCCACCGGCTTCGCCTTCGCCATGGCGCTGTCGCTCGGCGATCTCGGCGTGATCGCGCTGTTCGGCAGCGATTCCGTGCAGACCTTGCCCTACCTGCTTCTGGCACGCATGGGCAGCTATCGCACCGCCGACGCCGCGGGCCTTGCCTTGCTGCTTGGCCTCGTCTGCCTGATGCTGGTGGTCGCCGCCGACTGGCTGGGGCGGGAAGGAAAGCCATGACGACGACCATCAATGGCGCAACCGCGCAAAAGGGCCTTGCCGTGGCGCTGGATGACGTGTCGTTCAGCTATGGCGAGTCCGCTTTCCGCTTCGACGCCGAATTCGCGGCCGGCAGGATCACAGCCATCATGGGGCCGAGCGGTTCCGGCAAGTCGACGCTGCTCAATCTGGTCGCCGGCTTCGAATCTCCCGATGCCGGCAACGTGCTGATCGGCGGCATCGATATCGGCAAGGCGCCGCCCTCGGCGCGGCCGGTGTCGATGGTCTTTCAGGAAAACAATCTGTTTGCGCATCTTACGGTCGAAGCCAATGTCGGGCTTGGCCGCTCGCCGTCGCTGAGGCTCGGCGATGCCGATCGCGCCGCCGTCGCCGGGGCGCTGGCGCGTGTGGGCCTTGCCGGCAAGGAAAAGCGGCTGCCGCGGGAGCTTTCCGGCGGCGAGCGGCAGCGCGTGGCGCTGGCACGGGTGCTGCTGCGCGACCGGCCGGTGTTGCTGCTCGACGAACCTTTCGCGTCGCTCGGCCCGGCGCTGCGCGACGACATGCTCGACCTCCTGGCCGGCATCCATGCCGAGCGCGAGATGACGGTTCTATTCGTTACGCACCAGCCCGAAGATGCGCGCCGTATCGGCCAGGACGTGGCATTTCTCGACGAAGGCACGATCGCGGCGACCGGGCCGGCGAGCGATTTCTTCGACCGGTCTGGACCGGACGCCTTCCGGCGCTATATCGGCGATCGAGGCGGCACCGTTGCCGGATCACAACATATTGCCCGGAAGCGGACATAATTTACGGCCAAACCGGCAACGGGCGCTCCGGCGTTTGCTTGCCTTGACCGGGGGAGTATGGCTAGGTCCGGCCATACGGGTCCGGCTATGGCCGTGATTTGCCGTGCATTTTGGAAAGGAAGCCGATCTGTCGACCGGCGCTGAGAAGGTGTTGAGAAGGCAGCTGGCGCGATTTTTCGCGTTGGCGAGCTTTGCCTTGGCGCTGGCGAGCTGCCAGATGTTCACGCCGCCGGACGTGCAGGAAAGCGGCTTCCAGCCTTCCGACAAGCCGATCACCGTCGACAATGTCGTCGCCAACGCCAAGCTCGCGGAAATGGCGAAAGCACAGCATCCGCGCATTCTCGCCACCTATGGCGGCGAATATTCCGATCCCAAGCTCGAGCGCATGGTTGCAAAGGTCGTCGGCAATCTGACGGTGGTGTCGGCCAACCCGACCCAGACCTACCGCATCACCATCCTGAACTCGCCCAACGTCAACGCCTTCGCGCTGCCGGGCGGCTATCTCTATGTGACCCGCGGCCTGCTGGCGCTGGCCAACGATTCTTCCGAGCTTGCCGCCGTCATCGCGCATGAGATGGGCCACGTCACCGCGAATCATGGCCTGCAGCGGCAGCAGCTCGAGGCTGAGGAAGGCCTGGCGACCAAGGTGGTTTCCGACGTGCTCGGCGACAGCCCGACCGCCAAGGCGGCGCTGATCCGAGGCAAGCTGAGGCTCGCGCAATTCTCGCGCAACCAGGAACTCCAGGCCGACGCCATCGGCATCAAGTCGATCGGCGAAGCGGGCTATGATCCCTACGCCGCCGGTCGCTTCCTGCAGTCGATGTCGGCCTATACCGATTTCCGCTCGGTCAGCGGCGCCACCGACGCCAGCCTCGACTTCCTGGCGACGCACCCCAACACGCCGCAGCGCATCGAACTGGCGCAGCGCCTCGCCCGCAATTTCGGCCCGCCAGGCGTCGGCACGCGCGACCGCGATGCGTTCCTCGCGGGCATCGACGGTCTGCTTTACGGCGACACGCCCGAAGAAGGCTATGTGCGCGGCCAGACCTTCATGCATCCCAATCTCGGCGTCTCCTTCACCGTGCCGGATGGTTTCGTCATCGACAATTCGGCCGCCGCCGTTACCGCGACCGGGCCGGGCGACATCGCCATCCGCTTCGACGGCGTGGCGATCGACAAATCCGTGTCACTGACCGACTATATCCGCAGCGGCTGGGTGGCCGGGCTGGAAGACGCCAGCGTGCGCCAGGAGACGGTCAACGGCAACGAGGCGGCCATGGCGCATGCCAGCGCCCAGGGCTGGCAGTTCGACATCGCCGTGATCCGCGCCGGCGGGCAGGTCTACAGGCTGCTGACGGCAGCGCCCTCAGCCAGCACCGCGCTTGATCCGGTCGCGCGCTCGGTCAGCGGCTCCTTCCGCGTGCTGAGCCCGGCCGAGAAGGCGGCGCTGAAGCCGCTGCATATCAGGGTCGTCACGGTTCAGGCCGGCCAGACGATGGGTTCGCTCGCCGCGCAGATGGTCGGCGTCGACCGCAAGCTCGATCTCTTCCGTGTGCTCAACGCCATGTCGCCCGGCGCTAGCGTATCGACGGGCGACAAGGTCAAGATCGTCACAGACAAGTAGGGCCCGCAGGGAAGCAGAGCAGTCCTGGCGGCAGTGACTTCAGGCCGCTGCCTCTTCCCCGCGATCGCTCTTTGCCGGCCTGTTTCGACGGCCCCGCCGCCGTTCCGACTCCAATCAGCCACCGCTGTTGTTGCTGTTTTGTGACTGCGAGTGATCTTGGTCGCCGCCACTGCCGCGCCAGGAAGGCACGAATATGGGTTTGCCTGGTGCCGCAGGGGTCGCCTTCGGCGGCGGCGCTATTGGCGTAGGTGCAGGGACAACCTTTACCTTCGTCACCACTTTCGTCACGACCCTGGGCTTGCACACTGCTATCGTTGGGGTGCGGGGCTTCGGCGAAAGCCCAAGAATGGCCATAGAATAGACGTCCTGCCGATCCATCCCGGCCCTTAGAAAAGCCAAAGCCCGGGCCGGGTCCGCGGGTACGCCGTTGCGGCCTTCCTGGAAGATCACCGCAAGGTCCTTCATGGCGTCAACATGGCCCATTGCCGCTGCCTGGAGCAGCAGGTCCAGTCCCTTGCCGGTATCGGGCTGGACGCCGAAGCCGTTGAACAAGGCACGACCCCAGGCGGCCATGGCGTACGGATCTCCCTGGTCGGACGCTTTCGAATAGAGGCTGTTCGCCTTCGCCGCGTCGACAGCCGTCCCCATTCCTGACGAGGCGATGGAGCCGAGCGCGAACAGGGCGCGGATATGCCCCTTGTCCGCGGCCTCCTGGATCGCCTGCCTGGCTTCGTCGATCCTGCCTGACGCCAGCAGCGCTCGTCCCAGCTCGTAGCGGAAGCGCGTGATGTCGGGGTAGGCCTTGACGGCTGCTTCACAAGCTTCAACGGCTCCGCCGCCAATTTCATTCGGTGATCGGCCGCGGACGACGCCCTGCAGGTCGAGAGGCTCGCCGGCGGCCTGGTCGCAAGGGTCGACGCTGGGCGACAATTTCACCGTCGCCTGCTTGGCGGCGCCGCCCGCACGGATCTCGAAGCCGACCTCGACGGGCGCGGCCGAACCGATCTGCGGCTCGTAGCGCAGATTGTCGACCTCGGCAGCCATCAGGCTCGATTGCGGCGACAGGACGCGATCGGGCAGCGACAGCGTTCCGGTCGCCGGGTAGCTCGCAAGCTTGAGGCTGATCGCGGCGTCCTTGCCCGGAAGCTCCAGTTTCAGCGGAACCGGACCGATGCCGACCGGGACACCGATGTCGCGACTTCCAATTGCCTGGGCAGCATCGGCGACCTGCGTCCCGTGCTCCGTCTGCTGGTCCTGCTGCGCGTCGGCCGGCGGCTGCGCCGGTTGCTCCGGCCCGCGCATCAGCACGACGTCGTCGATCAGCGAGGAATTCTCCCACGGAACCTGCTTGCCGTTGGTGGCCTTGACCACGTCGCGGCGCACGGCGGCCATGACCGAGCGTATCTCCTGGTTCGGCGCCAGCGCGCGGCGTGAGAAGGCGGACGAGAAGGGGCTGAGATCGCCGGAGCCGTCATAGGCAACGGCGCCCGGCTCGGTCGCAAAGGCAATCAGCGTGTTCTGCGTACCGGTGACCTGCGCAAGTCCGCTGCCGCCGGCGACGATCAACTGGTCGCGCAGCCAATAGTCCTTGCGCGGGAAGGGATTGTTGCGACAGGCATCGAGGATGACCATCTGGATCTTCGATCTCGAACGCAGCTGACGCAAAATGTCATCGACCTTGATGGCCTGGACTTCCATGTCGGCCGCATCCTTGAGCGATGCATCGACCGGGATCAGGAAATTCTCGCCGCCGATCTGAAAGCCGTGGCCGGAATAGTAGACCACCGCAAGGTCGGCGCCGTCCGCCGCCGCCAGATAGTTGCGGAACTGCTCTTCGAATTGAAGCCTGGTGAGGTCCTTGGCGGCGAACACCTGGAAGCCGGCTAGCCGGAACGTGCTCGACACGTCCTCGGCGTCCTTGTCCGGATTCTTGAGCGCCGGGATTTCGCGGTATTTGGAGTTGCCGATGACAAGGGCTATCCTTCGATCGGCATGCGCATCGAAGGCCGTGAGGCCCACGAGCATCAAGGCTGTCAGGAATACGAAGCACCGCAGCATGGCAATCCCCCATCCGCTATGATCTGGAGGCTTCAGCAAGACTGATTGCGCCACGATAGTATGTTAAAAAGCCCACATTTTATAGATACGAGGAAGAAAATCTTCTACCACGGTGATATATATCTGCTTATTCAGTATCGTTATGTGGAATCGAAAATCTTCTAATCTTTTCAGGCCGCTTCCGCCTGGAATTCAGGGTTCTGCTTCACCAGCGCCAGCTTCAGCTTTTCCATGGCTCGAGCCTCGATCTGGCGGACGCGCTCCTTGGAGATGCCGAGTTGCTCGCCGAGCGCTTCCAGCGTGGCACCGTCATCGCTAAGCCTGCGCTCCTCGATGATGCGCAGCTCGCGGGCGTTGAGCGCACCAAGCGCGCTTTTCAACCAAACGGCCCGACGCTGGATGTCGATCCTGTCGCCGACGATCTCGTCAGGCAGCGGGTCATCGGAAACCAGGAAGTCCATCCTTTCGGCGGCTCCGTTCTCGTCGGCCAACGGCGCGTTGAGCGAACTGTCGGGCGAGGACAGGCGCGAGTCCATCATCGCCACGTCGGCCTCCGGCACGCCGAGCGCCGCCGACACTTCACGATAGAGCGAGGCGTTGGAAAGGGGCTCCGCGCCGTTGGCAAGGCGGGCGCGCAGGCGCCTCAGATTGAAGAACAACGCCTTCTGCGCCGAACTGGTGCCGCCGCGTACGATGGACCAGTTGCGCAGGATGTAGTCCTGCATCGAGGCGCGGATCCACCAGGTCGCGTAGGTCGAGAACCGTACTTCCCGCGCGGGCTCGAAACGGGCCGCGGCTTCAAGCAGGCCGACATGGCCTTCCTGGATAAGGTCGCCGAGCGGCAGGCCGTAATGGCGGAACTTCGAGGCCATGGAGATTACGAGGCGCATATGGGCGACGGTAATCTGATGCAGCGCGTGCTGATCGTTCTCTTCCTTCCAGCGCACCGCAAGGACGTGCTCCTCTTCGCGCTCGAGATAGGGGGCCCTCATTGCCGCCCGAACCAGTGTCCTTCCTGCCGCGTCCTCGATCATGCCGGCTCCTTTGGCGGTGATTGCGTTCAGGACGGTTGAAAAGACACCGCCGCGCCCTACAACAGCCATGCAACGTGTCAGGCGCATGGATGGTTCCGCCGCCCGAACGGGCGGGTGTTGCCCCGCGCGATCTTTCCGTTATCGGCCCGGAAAATGCTGCGGGCCCAGTTCCCTGCATTTTTGAGAATCAGATTTCTGAAACAACCTTTTTTTGAAATGTGGTTCCTTATTTCGCCGCCTTCTATCTGTCAGTTTCCGGCTCTCACAATCAGGCCGGGCACCGGTCAAAACGGGATCACAGAAAAATGAAATGGCTCAAATCGCTCCTCATCGCCGGAACGCTTCAGGTTGCGGCGATCACCGCCGGTCATGCCGGCGCCAATCTCGATCAGATCAAGCAGGCCGGCGTGCTCAAAGTCGGCACCGAAGGCACCTACGCGCCTTTCACCTATCATGACGAATCCGGCGCGCTGGTCGGCTTCGACGTCGAGATCGCCAAGGCCATCGCCGACAAGCTCGGCGTCAAGGCCGAGTTCCTCGAAGGCAAGTGGGACGGGTTGATCGCCGGTCTCGACGCCAATCGCTATGACGCCGTCATCAACGAGGTCGGCATCACCGATGCCCGCAAGGCCAAGTATGATTTCTCCGATCCCTATATCGCCTCGAAGGCGGTGCTGATCGTGCGCGGCGACAACACCGACATCAAGACCTTCGCCGACCTCAAGGGCAAGAAGGCGGCGCAGTCGCTGACCTCGAATTTCGGCAAGCTGGCCGAGAAGAATGGCGCCGAGCTCGTTGGCACCGACGGCTTCGACCAGTCGATCCAGCTTCTGATCACCGGCCGCGCCGACGCCACCATCAACGACAGCCTGTCCTTCCTCGATTTCAAGAAGCACAAGCCGGACGCCAATGTGAAGATCGCCGCGCAGGAGGAGAATGCCGATTATTCCGGCGTCATCGTGCGCAAGGGCGATCCGGAACTGGTCGCGGCCATCAACAAGGCGCTTGCCGATATCAAGGCCGATGGCACCTACAAGAAGATCGCCGACAAATATTTCGGACAGGACGTTTCGAAGTAGAGCGCGTTCATTCTTGCATTCGGACGTCGGCGGGCCGTCTTTGACGGCCCGCCGCTTTTCATATGATAGTCATCCGGCAATGCCGGCCGGGATGCGGCCGCCGCGCCCGGAAAGGAGGAGAGCTCCGTGCCGCACTGGCTGCAACTGATGCTGGAATCCCTGCCGACTTTGTTGTGGGCGGCGCTGATCTTCACCGTGCCGCTGACGCTCTTGTCCTTCGCGCTCGGGCTGATCGCCGGGTTGGTGACCGCGCTGATCCGGCTGTTCGGGCCGAAGCCGCTGGTCGCGCTGGCGCGTTTCTATGTCTGGATCTTCCGCGGCACGCCGCTGCTGGTGCAGCTCTTCCTGATCTTCTACGGCCTGCCGTCGGTCGGCATATTGCTCGATGCCTTCCCGGCGGCGCTGATCGGCTTCACGCTCAACATCGGCGCCTACACGTCGGAGATCATCCGCGCCGTCATCGGCTCGGTGCCGAAGGGCCAGTGGGAGGCGTCCTACTCAATCGGCATGACCTGGAGCCAGGCGATGCGGCGCACGATTCTGCCGCAGGCCGGCCGCGTCGCGGTGCCGCCGCTCTCCAACACCTTCATCTCGCTGGTCAAGGACACCTCGCTGGCTGCCGCCATCACCGTGCCGGAGATGTTCCAGGCCGCGCAGCGCATCGTCGCCACCACCTACGAGCCGCTGATCCTCTATGTCGAGGCGGCCGCGCTTTATCTCGCGCTGAGCTCGGTGCTGTCGGCGTTGCAGGCGCGGCTGGAGGTGCGGCTCAACCGCTATGGCGGGTTCCTGGAGGCCAATGCATGATCGGCCTTACCGACATCGAAAAGCGCTTTGGCGACAATCTGGTGCTGAAAGGCGTCACCGTCAGCATCGACGAAGGCAGTGTTACGGCGCTGGTCGGTCCTTCCGGCGGCGGGAAAAGCACGCTGCTGCGCTGCATCAACCTGCTGGAGATCCCCACCTCCGGTTCCTTGCGTATCGGCGAGGAGACGCTTGCGTTCCATCCGGGCGGTAAGGTGCCGGCAAAGGATATCCAGCGCATCCGCCTGCAGACCGGCATGGTGTTCCAGAATTTCCAGCTCTTCCCGCATCGCACGGCGGTCGAGAATGTCATGGAAGGGCTGGTGACGGTGCTGAAATGGCCTGAGGCGAGAGCGCGCGAGCGGGCGATGGCGCTGCTTGAAAAGGTCGGCATGGCGCACAAGGCCGATGCCTGGCCGGCGACGCTGTCGGGCGGTCAGCAGCAGCGCGTCGCGATCGCCCGGGCGCTGGCGCCTTCGCCGCGCGTGCTGCTTTGCGACGAGCCGACCTCTGCGCTCGATCCGGAACTGGCGCAGGAAGTGGTCGACGTGTTGGGGCAGCTTGCCCGCGAAGGCACGACGATGGTCATGGCCACGCATGATCTCAGGCTCGCATCCAAGATCGCCCGGGAGGTTGTGTTCCTCGATGCCGGCGCGATCGTCGAGAAGGGCCCGGCATCCGTGGTGTTCGACAATCCGGAGCGCGAGCGGACCAAGCGCTTCATCGCCTCGCTCAGGCAGGAGGAGGCGCAGAAGGACGTCGCCGGCAGCGGCGCGTAGAATGGGCTGCCAGAAACAAAAAACCCGGCGCGAGGCCGGGTTTTTCATACGCTTGGACGAGAGCCTCAGGCGGCTTCTTCCTGTTCGGATTCTTCGTTGTCGGCCTTGGCGCCGCGCTTCGGACCCTTGTTGAGGTTGACCTCGATGAGGCGAACCGCCTCGGTCTCCGACATACGGTTCACCGCGGCGATCTCACGGGCCATGCGGTCGAGCGCGGCTTCATAGAGCTGGCGCTCGGAGTAGGACTGCTCGGGCTGGTTGTCGGCGCGGTAGAGGTCACGCACCACTTCCGAGATCGAGATCAGGTCGCCGGAGTTGATCTTGGCATCATATTCCTGAGCCCGGCGCGACCACATGGTGCGCTTGATGCGGGCGCGGCCCTGCACGACCTTCAGCGCGCGATCGACATAATCCTCTTCCGACAGCTTGCGCATGCCGATCGAGGTCGCCTTGGCGACCGGCACCTTCAGCCGCATCTTGTCCTTCTGGAAATCGATGACGAACAGTTCCAGCTTGTGACCGGCAACTTCCTGCTCGTCGATCGCCACGATCTGGCCTACACCATGCGCCGGGTAGACGATGAACTCGCCGGTCTTGAACCCGTGTCGGGCTGCGTTGGACTTCTTCTGCGGGGTGATCGTTGCCATTACGCCCTGAACTCCTTAGTTGTGCCGCCGGCATCATGCCGGCGCGAACCCATGGGGGCCGGCCTAAGCCGACCGTTAGCCGCGCAACAGGATGAAGCTACCGGAAAAGCAGGGACCGGCACATCGCACGAATGCGACCGCCTGCCCCAGATCGCTCTGGTCCGGATTTAAAAGCTCACCTTTCAGTGATTAGGGGCGTTAGCGCCATAAATCGATGTTGTGTCACCGGCATGTTTTGCTTGTGTAACACAAAAAGTCGGAAGAATCAAGGTTTTGCTGCGTTCGCTAACGCCAAGCGAGGTCGCTGCCTGTCAAGACAGTAATTGTATCGGGCACGTTACGCCGCGTCATGCAGCGCTGCGAGCGCCTGCATCAATCGCCTTCACCGGGCTCCGGAGAGAAATATTTCTCGAACTTCCCGGTCTCGCCGTCGAAGGTCTTGGCATCCGCCGGCGGCTCTTTCTTGGCGGTGATGTTGGGCCATTTCTCGGCGTATTCGGAGTTGATCTGCAACCATCTGTCGAGACCGCCCTCGGTGTCCGGCTTGATCGCGTCGGCCGGGCATTCGGGCTCGCATACGCCACAGTCGATGCACTCGTCGGGATGGATGACGAGCATGTTCTCGCCTTCATAGAAACAGTCGACCGGACAGACCTCTATGCAGTCCATGTATTTGCATTTGATGCAATTGTCGGTCACGACATAGGTCATCGAAGGCTCCGGAACGTCCCGATTTACTCGGCTTTTTCAGGTTGAGGTAACGCCTTTGCCGGCTGCTTGCAAGGGCGCGGAGTTTGTATGCGGCCGGCCATCGGGAAATCGAATTCCAGCCGCGTCGCCGCTGGCGGTCCGACAGGCCCTATTCAATCATCGCCGAGCAGTCGGTCGGTCTGCCGTCGCTCGCGTTTGGTCGGGCGGCCGCTGCCGGCGTCGCGCAGCGCCGGAATGGCGTCAGCGACGGCCTCGTCCTTGGGCGTCGGCGCCGGCGACATGTCCTCGTAAAGCAGGCGGGCCTCGTCGGCCGGGCCGCGCCGCGTCCCGCAACTGAGCACTTTCCAGACCAGGATGCGGCCCTCGAGTGTGACGGTCAGCACATCGCCGGGCTTCACCGTGTCCGAGGCCTGCGCTGCTTTGTCGCGATTGATGCGGATGCGCCCGGCGACGGCGATTTTCGCCGCCAAGGATCGCGACTTCACCGCGCGCGAGAAGAACAGCCATTTGTCGATGCGCTGGCGACCTTCTCCAACCATCGAGGCTAGCCTTGTTGGCGCACGATCTTATCCGGAAGCCCTGTTCCGCTTTCCGCCGACGCGGTTCTCAGGTGCGGGATCATGCCCTAGGCTACTTCTTCAATTGGTCGCGCAAGGCGGCGAGCTTGGCGAAGGGCGAATCCGGATCGAACCGCTGTGGGCGTTCCTCGCGCGGCTTGCCCTGGAAGGCCGGCTTTCCGCCAGGCACATTGCCCTTGCCGTCCTGCCTGTTGCCCTTCCAGTCGGGCCGGCCCTCGCGGCGGCCTCCCTCGTGGCGATCAGGGCGCTCGCCCTGCGGCCTGCCTTCGCGCCGTTCACCACCCTCGCGCCGGTCGCCTGTCTCGGGTCTCGGCTTGAATTTCGAGCGGTCGAAGCGCGGCTTGCCGGCACCGTCGCGGCGACCTTCATGTGCAGGCCTGTCGCCAGGCTGGCCGGGTGCGGCGCCCGCCTGTCCGTCGCGCGCGGGCTGGCCGCCGCGTGGGCGGTTGTCGTGGCGATGGCGCGGACGCTGATGGTCGGAACGCGCCTGACGCCACAAGAGGACCGGCTTCGGCTCCTCGGCCGGGGTTTCGCCCGCGGCGGCTTCCGGCGCCGTCGTTTCAGTCGATCCGATCGTCTCGCCTGCGGTCGGGGTCTCGGCGTGAATCGCGGAAGCGCTTTCCTCAGTCTCGCCGGCCGGCTCATCGCCTGGCGCCGCCGGCTCGCTTGCCGTCGCGGCTTCCGCCGTTGCTTCAGCTGCCACGGCCTCCTGTCCGGCTGTTTCGTCGACGGGTTCGACCGCGCTTTCCGCCGGGGTCTCCGGCGCATGGGTTTCGGTGCCGGCCGTCTCAGGGCTCTCCACCGACGCTGCCTCGGCAGTTGCTTCGGGCGCGAGCGCCTCCGCCGCATGGCTGGCGCGGGCTGCCTCCTCGGCGGCCAGCTTCGCCGCCGCTGCTTCACGGGCGGCATTGTCCTGGGCCTCGAGCCTCGCCTTCACTTCGGCGGCTGGCTTCGCCTCGGCGCGGTAGCCGAGGCCCTTGAGGATCTCTTCCATGTCGTCGGCCGTGGCGCCGAGAATCGACATCATCGGCGGCGTCACCATGAAAGCGTGGCCGTCATAGGCTCCGTCCGGGCGCTGGCCGAGGCCGGGCTTCCAGTTGGTCGCCGGGCGGATGAGGTCGGCAAGCCGCTCGAGGATATCGACGCGCACGGCGCGGCGGCCGAGATTGCGATAGCCAGCGAGCTTGTAGAATGTCTTATCGAAGGCCGGATCGATGACCACCGAGGTGCGGCCCGACGCCAGCGCGTGCACGACGTCACCAAAACCGGGCTTGTCCTTGCCGTCGTTCTTGAGTGCCCAAAGCAGCGTCACCAGGCCCGCCGGCGCCGGCTTGATGAGCGCCGGCACGAAGACATGGTAGGCGCCGAAGCGCACGCCGAGCCGGCGGAGTGCCGCGCGGCCTTCCTGGTCGAGCGACTTCATCTCGTCCGCGATGTCGCGGCGATTGATCAAGCCGAAATGCTCAACCAACTGGAAGGCGATGCCGCGCGCAATGCCGGTGAGCTGTTCGGCATTCTTCAAATCGACCAGCGGCTTCAACAGCGACTCGATCTGGAAGTTGACGAAGCGTTCGGCGCGCGCCGCGACCTTGTCGCGGGCTGGGCCGTTCAGCTGCTCGTCGGCAAGCAGGACCAGACGCGGCTTCAGCGCTTCGTCGGCGCCGACCAGCGTGCCGATCGGCGCGCCGATCCAGCGCAGGACGCCGTCGGAGCCGAGCGCCAGGTCGCCATTGGCGCAGGCGGCAAAGCGTTCGGCGCGGGCTTCGAACTCGGCCGCGAGCGCCTTCTGGGCGGCGGTTCGCACCGCCTTGGCGTCCTCGCCGCCGGCGCTTTGGTCGGCGGTGAAGCGGAACCCCTGCAACTCGCCGACATGATGGCCTTCGACGAGGACGGTTCCGGTGGGGCTGATTTCGGCTTCAGGCATGGTATTTTCTCTAAGGCGCCGCATGAGGACGGAAGTCCTGCGGTCTACGAAGCGTTTCGTCAACCGCTCATGCAGCGCATCCGACAATCTGTCTTCGATTTCGCGCGTCTTTTCCTGCCAGTGTAGCTGATCGGCCAGCCAGCCGGGGCGGTTGGAGACGAAAGTCCATGTGCGGATCTGCGCGATCCGGTGCGAGAGCGTATCGATATCGCCTTCCGTCGTGTCGGCGCGCCGCACCTGCTCGGCCATGTAATTCTCATCGACATGGCCATGCCGCGCAAGGTCCATATAGATAGAGGCGATAAGGTCAGCGTGCTGCGCCGGCGCGATCTTGCGGTAGTCCGGCAGAGCGCAGGCTTCCCACAGCAGCGCGACGCGCTCCCTGTCGGAAGCTAAAGCGCGGATGTCGCCGTCCTTCGACAGGTGCTCCAGCGCCTGCGCGTCCACGGCCGGCAGCGCGCGGGTCAGCCCTTCGACCGGCGCATTGGTCTCGATCGAGCGCCTCAGCGCATCGAGGCTGGAAAAATCGAAATCGGCGGTGCGCCATTGCAGCACTTTCACCGGGTCGAAGTCATGCGACTCGATCTTGGCGACCAGATCCTCGTCGAACGGATCGACCTGGCCGGTGACGCCGAATGTGCCGTCGCGCAGATGCCGGCCGGCGCGGCCGGCGATCTGGCCGAGCTCGGCCGCAGCCAGGTTGCGGTACTGATAGCCGTCGAATTTGCGGTTCTGGGCGAAGGCGACATGGTCGACGTCGAGGTTCAACCCCATGCCGATGGCGTCTGTGGCGACGAGATAGTCGACGTCGCCTGACTGGAATATCTCGACCTGGGCGTTGCGAGTGCGAGGGCTGAGCGCGCCGAGCACGACGGCGGCGCCACCCTGCTGGCGGCGGATCAGTTCGGCGATGGCATAGACCTCGTCGGCCGAGAAAGCGACGATCGCCGTACGCCGCGGCAGCCGGGTCAGCTTCTTCGAGCCGGCATAGGCAAGGTGAGAGAGCCTTGGCCGGGTCACCACCGACACGCCCTTCAACAGGCGCTGCAAGATGCCATGCATGGTGGCCGCGCCCAGAAGCAGCGTTTCCTGGCGGCCGCGCAGATGCAGGATGCGGTCGGTGAAAATGTGGCCGCGTTCGAGATCGCCGGCGAGCTGCACTTCGTCGATGGCGACGAAGGCGGCGTCGGTTTCGCGCGGCATCGCCTCGACGGTGCAAACCGAGTATCTCGCGCCGGCCGGAACGATCTTCTCCTCGCCGGTGATCAGCGCCACCTTGTGGGCGCCTACTTTCTCGCAGACCCGGGCATATACTTCGCGGGCGAGCAGCCGTAGCGGCAGGCCGATCACGCCGCTCTCATGCGCGACCATGCGTTCGATGGCGAGATGGGTCTTGCCGGTGTTTGTGGGTCCCAGCACGGCCGTCACGTCGCGGCCCGAAAGGATCAAAGGCTGGGAATGTTTCGGCTGGATGTTCATCGGCTCGGAAATGAGGTTTCTGCCGCTTGTAGTCTGAACCACGGCGGCGCCGTCGTGTATGACAGGCGACACATAGGGATTTAAAACGCCAAGCGAAAGCGGAATGTTCCTCTGCTGGGTAGGCGGGGCCGGCTGCGGCATCCAAAATCGGCTCCTGTTAACGGCTGGAACGAGTCTGGAACGAATCAGCGACGAATCGCTGACTCGTCCTGGTTCAGGGTTTGTTCACGGCTACATGTGGATTTTTTGACGATGAGTCTCACCACATGCTGAATCGAGAAATTGGCCCGATTTATGCCTAGCCCCATCGAGCTGGGCATGACCGTTAACCTTGCCGGCGGACCTGTCGCGGTCGACCTCGGGACCATCGTCAAGGTTATGAATTTATTGACTTTTCTTAATCGCTTTTAACGAATTCGGTGACGTTTGCCCCGCCCGCCGTTAACTTTCCGGTCAAAGCCGGAACGAATCGGCGACGAATCAGCGATCTGTCGGTTTTCCCGGTTTGTTCACCCCTAGATATGGTGTTATCCACAGCTTGCCCACCGAGAACTCACAGCTTGTGAAGAGAGTTGCGCACAGGGAGTGCCCCGGCCGTTAACCTTTGCGTGCCGAATTGAGGCAAGGTGTCGCGCCGGCCTTGCCGGCGGGCAAAAGGCGGCCCCAAAATTGGGGCCGCCTTAGCGATAACGGGTGTCAGGCGAAGTACTGGCCGCCATTGGCGGTGATGGTGGAGCCGGTGATGAAGCCGGCTTCGTCCGAAGCGAGGAAGACCACGCAGCGCGCGATCTCTTCCGGTTCGCCGAGGCGGCCTACAGGGATCTGCGGGATGATACGTTCGTTGAGCACTTTCTCGTCGATCGCCTTGACCATCTCGGTGGCGATGTAGCCCGGACAAATGACGTTGACGGTTATGCCGGCTCGGGCCCCTTCCTGGGCGAGGGCCTTGGAGAAGCCGATGTCGCCAGCCTTCGAAGCCGAATAGTTTGCCTGGCCGGCCTGGCCCTTCTGGCCATTGATCGAGGAAATGGTAATGACGCGGCCAAACTTGCGGTCGCGCATGCCGCTCCACAGCGGGTGCGTCATGTTGAAGACGCCGGAAAGGTTGGTGTCGATCACCTCTTTCCACTGCTCGCGCGTCATCTTGTGGAACATGGCGTCGCGGGTAATGCCGGCATTGTTGACCAGCACCGCGACCGGACCGAGATCGGCCTCGACCTGCTTGATGCCGGCGGCGCAGGCGTCATAGTCGGCCACCGACCATTTATAGACCGGGATGCCCGTCTCGGCCTTGAACTTCGCGGCCGCCTCGTCATTGCCGGCATAGTTCGCCGCGACCGAATAGCCGGCGTTCTTCAACGCGACCGATATCGCCGCGCCTATGCCGCGCGACCCGCCCGTGACGATTGCTACCTTGCTCATGCGTTTCCCCTTCTTGAAGCGACCCTGTGTCCGGGCCTGGCAGATAAGGAACGGGCGGCTTTACGCCGCCCGTCAAATCGAGTCCGTCAAAGCGCTTCCACGCACATGGCGACGCCCATGCCGCCGCCGATGCACAGCGTGGCAAGGCCCTTCTTCGCGCCGCGACGACGCATCTCGTGGATCAGCGTGTTGAAGATGCGGGCGCCGGAGGCGCCGATGGGATGGCCGATGGCGATGGCGCCGCCATTGACATTGACGATGGAGGAATCCCAGCCCATGCCTTTGTTGACGGCGCAGGCCTGCGCCGCGAAGGCCTCGTTGGCTTCGACGAGGTCGAGATCCTTGACCGACCAGCCGGCCTTCTCCAACGCCCGCTTCGAGGCCGGGATAGGTCCGGTGCCCATGATCGCCGGATCTACGCCGGCGGTCGCCCATGAGGCGATGCGGACCAGGGGCGTGACGCCGCGCCGGGCAGCCTCGGCTTCGGTCATAAGCAATGCGCCGGCGGCGCCGTCATTGATACCCGACGCATTGGCGGCAGTCACCGTGCCGTCCTTGTCGAAAGCGGGCTTCAGCTTGGTCATGGCGTCGAGCGTCGCGCCGTGGCGGATATATTCGTCCTGATCGACGACGGTGTCGCCCTTCTTGCCCTTGATGGTGAAGGCGACGATCTCGTCCTTGAACCTGCCGGCCTTCTGCGCGGCTTCCGCCTTGTTCTGCGAGGCCAAAGCGAACTCGTCCTGGTCGTCGCGGGTGATCTGGAACTGGCGGGCGACGTTCTCGGCGGTGTTGCCCATGTGGTAGCCGTTGAAGGCATCCCACAGGCCGTCCTTGATCATGGTGTCGATCATCTTGTAGTCGCCCATCTTGACGCCGGCCCGCAGATGCTCGGCATGCGGGGACAGTGACATCAATTCCTGGCCGCCGGCGATGATCACCCTGGCGTCCCCGGTGGCGATCTGCTGCATGCCGAGCGCGATGGCGCGCAGCCCCGAGCCGCAAACCTGATTGAGGCCCCAGGCGGTGGTCTCCTTCGGCAGGCCGGCATTGATCGAGGCCTGGCGGGCCGGGTTCTGCCCTTGAGCGGCGGTCAACACCTGGCCGAGGATGACCTCGTCGACTTCCGCCGCCTCGACGCTCGCACGCGCGAGCAATTCCTTGATGACCGCGGCGCCGAGCTCATGCGCCGGCGTGGCGGCGAAACTGCCGTTGAAGGAGCCGACCGCGGTACGGGCGGCGCTGGCAACGACGATTGAATTGGAAGCGGCCATTTTCTTCTCCAGACTTCGAGTTGTCGTATTTTAGGCTATCGTTGAGGACTTTTCTTGCCCGTTAAATGACCTGAGTCAAACCGGAAATGGGCATGACCGCCATGCGCGGCAAGCAGGGCGCGTGCCGGTTGCGGTAACATGACGTCGACGGCGCGGCGGATTTTGCAATGGCTATGCAGCATTAATTGATGCCGCAGTGCACAAACCACTTGGAATTGTGACGCTTTTGCGCGTATCCTCGATAAAGGGCGCAATCGTTACCGGCCGCTTACTCCTTGAGGTGCCGGTGTCCTGGGGAGGATACGGATGGCCGTGAAAGACGACCCGATCGTCATCAAGAAGTATGCCAATCGCCGGCTCTACAATACCGGCACAAGTACCTATGTGACACTCGAGGACTTGGCCGAGATGGTCAAGAAAGGCGAGGAGTTCACGGTCCAGGACGCAAAGACCGGCGACGACATCACTCATCCGGTGCTGACGCAGATCATCTTCGAGTTGGAGAACAAGGAAGGGCAGAACATGCTGCCGATCCCGTTCTTGCGCCAGCTCATCTCCTTCTACGGCGATCAGATGCAGATGATCGTGCCGAGCTTCCTCGAACAATCGATGATCGCCTTCTCCAAGGAGCAGGAGCGGTTTCGCGAGCAGATGAAGGGCGCCTTCGGCAAGACGCCGATCGACATGATGAAGACGCCGATGAAGGCGCTCGAGGAACAGACTCGCCGCAATGTCGAGATGTTCCAGAACGCCATGCGCATGTTCACGCCATTCCCGTCCGGCGGCGGCACCGCCGCCGCCCCGTCCGAACCGCCGAAGAGGGAAGAGAAGTCCGACGATCTGCAGGAATTGAAGGCACAGATCGCAGCTATGCAGCGCAAGCTCGATACGATGTCGTAAGGTGTGCCGATATTCAGGTGAGGCCGGCCTGCGAACGACGACGGTCTGCGCTTCCGGTGCTCACGTACTTTGAGTACGCTCCATTCCGGTTCTCGGCAGCCATCATTCTCGACGCGGCCTGACCTGACTTTCGACACACCTGGCGCGCTTTACCCGTCGCTCACCGTTCTCTCGGCCGGCCCGTCATAGCGGGCGCGGGGCCTGATCAGCCTGTTGCTTGTGACCTGCTCGATGGCATGCGCCGTCCATCCGATGCTGCGGCCGAGGGCGAACAGGCGGAACGGCGCGTCGGCCGGCAGGCGCAGGCCGCGCGTCATCGCCGCAAGGGCGAAATCGATGTTCGGATGCAGGCCGGTCGCGGCAAGGACCGCGTCGCGCAGGCGCGATAGCGCGTCATCGATCCGGAAACCGGACAAGAGGCCCTCCGCGCGCGGGTCTCCTTCCGGGTAGAGTGGGTGGCCGAAGCCCGGCAGCGGCCGGTCATGCGCCAGCCAGCGGGCAATCGCCTCGTCGGGACCCAGCCGCTCCGCATCCTCGGCCAATGCGATCGCCGCAGCACCCGCACCGCCATGGCGTGGGCCGCTCAGCGTCGCAAGGCCGGCGAGCAGGCAGGCGGCGACCGGGGCGCCGGTGGAGGCCGCGACGCGGGCGGCGAAGGTCGAGGCGTTGAGCTCGTGATCGGCCAGCAGCACCAGCGCCTTGCGGATGAGATCGGCGCCTTCGTCCTCGACCGACCAACCACGCGCCAGCCTTGCATGCACGGGTTCGGATCCGGGCATCGCGCCGAGCGCGGTGGCCAGCGCGCTGGTTGCGGCGGCGCCGTCCTGCTGCAGCATGGCCGGCCTGCGGCCGAGCGAGGGCCAGCCTTCGGCCGCGAGCGCCGAGAGCCTGGCAAAGGCCGTCGCGGCTCCGCTCTGCCGGGCGGACGAAGGCGTCAGCGAAGCGAATGACACCGGCGAATCCGATGCCCACAACAGCGCGGCCGTTTCCTCGAGCGTAGCGGCGAATGAAAACGCCACCGCATCCTTGCCGCGATAGACCAGGCGGCCATGCAGCACCGTCGAGATGGAGGTGGCGATCGCCGGCTCGCCCCAGGCGATGGCGCTTTCGGCGATCGCCCGCGGGCTCCGCCCGCGAGCGCGTCGGGTGGCAAGCGCTGCGATGTCGTCGGCGCGGTACTGGCTGCGTCGCGGGTCGGTATCGTCCGGCTTCATGCCGACGCGGCCGCGACTGACATAGGCATAGAGTGTCTGAGGCCTGACGTTCAGCCGCTCCAGCGCTTGCTCCCGCGTCAGCCATTCCGTCATTTGCCGCCTTACATTGATTATCTTGATCAAGATTGATGTATTGATTGCACAGTATTAATTGCAATGCACAAAAGGTCAAGGAGACGATCATGACGAATGGGCTCGATGATGTTGTGGCGGCCGATACGGTGCTTTCCGATGTCGATGGCGCGGGCGGGCATCTCACCATCCGAGGCCATTCGCTGATCGAGCTTGCCGGCCGCTGGCGCTATGCGCAGGTGGTCCGGCTGCTGTTCGACGGCTTCTTCGACGATCTCCCAGGCGATGCCGGGCTGGAGAAGGCGGTCGGCAAGGCGCGCGTCGAGGTGTTCGATCGCCTGCAACCGGCGCTTCCGCAGCTTGCCCCGCTCGACATCTACAGTGGCATGCGGGCCGGCATGGCCATGCTTCCGGACGGTGACGGGCTTGCCGACGCGCTGCGGCTGCTCGCAGCGCCAGCGGTGCTGACGCCTGCGCTGCTGCGCCTTGGCCGAGGCGAGACGCCGGTCGCTCCCGACGAAAACGCCGATCATGCCGGCGATATGGTGCGGATGCTGGCCGGCGCCGCCACGCCGGCGCTTGCCAGGGCACTGGACAGCTATCTGGTGACGGTTTGCGACCATGGGCTCAATGCCTCGACCTTCGCGACCCGCGTGGTGGCCTCGACACAGGCCGGGCTGACCTCCGCGATCCTGGCGGGGCTCGGAGCGCTGAGGGGCCCGCTGCATGGCGGCGCGCCGGGGCCGGTGATCGAGATGCTGGACGCCATCGAATCCAGCGGCGACGCCGCCGCCTGGCTCAAAGAAGCGATCGCGCACGGCGATCGCATCATGGGTTTCGGCCACCGCATCTATCGGGTGCGCGATCCGCGCGCCGACGCACTGAAGGCGGTCGTGCGGCAGCTCGGTTCGCGCAAGGAGGCGAGTGGGAAGGAAATGGGCAGCCGGCTGGCCTTCGCCGAGACGGTGGAACAGGCAGCGCTCGACGTGCTCAGGATCGCAAAGCCGCAACGCTCGATCCAGACTAATGTCGAGTTCTATACCGCGCTTCTCTTGGAAGCGGTCGGCTTCCCGAGAGAGGCATTCTCCAACGTCTTTGCCGCGGGCCGCGTCGCCGGCTGGATAGCGCATGCGCGCGAGCAGCAGGCGACCGGACGGCTGATCAGGCCACAATCGCGGTATGTCGGACCGGTGCCCGATCTCGTTGCTTGAGAAGCTCGGTTCCTCTCACCACTTCGTGGGCCGAGGAAGGAACCCCTAATGACCGAAATTTCATGCGATCACGCTTGTGTGTTCGTGTTCTTGCCTTGGTCCGCCCTTATATGCTGCGCTGCAACATAGGCTGACTGTTCCGACTCCGTCCAAATGACGCGGCGGCAGGCCAGCGCATCGAGACAAGGAACGCCATGGTGAAGAACGGCAAGGCGGAGGAAAAGAAGAAGATCAATATTGCGCTTCAGGGCGGCGGCTCGCACGGCGCCTTTTCCTGGGGCGTGCTCGACCGGTTGCTGGAAGACGGACGGCTGGAGATCGCGGCGGTGTCCGGCACCAGCGCCGGCGCTATGAACGCGGTGGCGCTGGCCGACGGCCTTGTGCGCGGCGGCGTCGAGGGCGCGCGCCGAAAGCTCGACGATTTCTGGCGGGCCGTGGCCTCGAAGGGCCGCTTCAGCCCGGTGCAGCGCATGCCCTGGGATGTCGCGTGGGGCAACTGGTCGATAGAGAACACGCCCGGCTACGTCTTCTTCGATACGATGTCGCGGGTGTTCTCACCCTATGTGGCCAATCCGCTCGGCCTCAATCCGCTGCGCGATGTGGTGGAGAAGGAGATCGACTTCGACAATGTGCGGGCCTGCAGGTCGATGGAGCTGTTCATCTCGGCGACCAATGTCGAGACCGGGCAGTTGCGCGTCTTCTCCGACGGCGAGATCGACGTCGATACGGTGATGGCCTCGGCCTGCCTGCCGCAATTGTTCCGCGCCGTCGAGATCAAGGGCGTGCCCTATTGGGACGGCGGGTATGGCGGCAATCCGGCGCTTTTCCCGTTCTTCAAGACGACGGCGACCGAGGACGTGCTCCTTGTGCAGATCAATCCGGTGGTGCGCGAGGGCACGCCGAAGAGCGCCAACGAGATTCAGAACCGCATCGACGAGATCACCTTCAACGCGGGGCTCCTGCGCGAATTCCGCTCGATCGCCTTCGTCAAGGAACTGATCGCGGCCGGACGCCTGCCACATGGCGAATACCGTGACATCCGCATGCACCGCATCGATGCAGACGAGGCCTTCAAGGATTTATCGGCCTCATCCAAGGTCAATGCCGAATGGGCGTTCATCGCCTATCTGCGCGACCTCGGCCGAAGTGCTGCAAGCGACTGGCTGGAAGCGAATTACGACGCCGTCGGCGAGCGGGCCACACTCGATCTTTCGGGCGAGCTCGCCGACGGCTTCAAGCCGTTGCACGGTCCGGCGCCGGGGCGCCGCGTCAAGGAATTCCTTGCCGCGCGGATGAAGCCGGAGGCGGCGCGGCGCCAGGCCTGATTGCAAGGACCTGAGCTTGCAGGACCGAGCCCGCGTGGACAGCGGCCAGTCCGGTTTTGCGACCGGAGCGGACAGGCCGCCGTCACAGGGCGGCGCTATTTCAGCGGCAGAAACAGCTCGACGATGATTTCAGGCACCGGCGCGGCCGGGGAAAAGGACAGCCGCCGCTGGCAATAGATCGGGAAGTCGCGCGTTTCCTCGCCGCTGGCCGGAAGCCAGTCGCGATAAAGGTAGAGCGCAGCCGGCTCAAGATTGTTGGTATTGCCGGGATAGCGCAGCACGGCGCAGCGCCCGCCGGGGATCTCGCCGGCCTTTACCTCGTGCCGACGCAAATGTCCATGCTGTAGTCGGCCGCGACAGCGGGACATCTTTCGGAGCGGAAGACGTTGAAGGTCGGGCTCGTTTCGGGCGACAGTCCGGCCGCCTTGCGCCAGGCGATGAACCGCTGGATGGTGTCGCCGAGCATCGCCCGATCTCCGCGATGTTCCATAACCGCCACCAGGGTGGGCGGCACTTCGCGGATCATCACGTCATCTGGTGTAAAGATTATCTGCATGAGCTTTGTCCTCGCGTTGCCGAAAGGCGCGGGCGAAGGCATCCGGTGCATCGTAACCAGCATCCATCGCTATATCGGTGACGCTTTCGGCGTCCGCGTGGCCCAACCGAAATGAAGCGCGCTTCATGCGGGCGAGCTGGACATATCGGTGCACGGACAGCCCGAAGGTCGCCGTGAACTGCCGGTGGAAATGATATTTCGAATAGGCTGCGACGCCGCTCAGCGCCTCCAGGTCCAGATCGTCGTCGAGATGCCGATCTATGTGATCCAGCACCCTTTGCATCCGGGCATGGTGGTCATGAACCGCTGCCTTCATCGCTCCGTTCTCCGTGGCAGCACCAGCTAAGCCGCGTGGACATGAGGCGCTCGGCCGATCTTGCGGATTTTTTCGCCGCGAGCCGCCCACCGCCGCCAAGCACCGTTTGCACGCCAGTTCATACATGGACGGCGAAAAGGGTCGTTTGCGGACCGGTGGGCTTTCCTATGTCGACGACGGGTGCCAACCGGATATCCGGATCGCTTGAATCGGGGCATTCCGCAACGGAACCCGGGCAACGCTGGATTCGGTTGCATGGCCGATGTAACTTACCTGAACGTAAACGGGAGGTTGCGATGCTGCAGACAAGACAGAACGCGCTCGGCGCCCGTTTCGAGCTGCAGTGCCGGGCCTTCGAGAAGGAGCCCTTCCCAAGCCTGGCGGTCCGCAAAGATCGCCTCAAGCGCCTTCTCGCGCTCACCGAAGAGCATGAGGCCGAGATCTGCGCCGCGATCGACAGCGACTTTTCCGCCCGCTCGGCCCAGGAAACGCGGCTTGCCGAATTGTTCGTCGTGCGCGCCGGCGTCAGGCACGCGCTGTCGCATCTCGGCGCCTGGATGCGCGAGCGACGCGTTGCCACCAGTCTGCCGTTCCTGCCCGGCCGCAACCGCCTGTTGCCGCAGCCGCTCGGGGTTGTCGGCATCGTCTCGCCCTGGAACTATCCGTTTCAGCTCGCCATCGCGCCGGCGACGGCGGCGCTCGCGGCCGGCAACCGCGTGCTGATCAAGCCGTCGGAGCTGACGCCGAAGTTCTCGGACCTTCTCGCCAGCCTCGTCGAAAAGTATTTCGCCGCCGACGAGGTCAGCGCGGTGGTCGGCGACGCGGATGTCGGCAAGGCATTCGTGTCGCTGCCCTTCGACCATCTCCTGTTCACGGGCTCGACGGCGGTCGGCCGCCAGGTCGCGCTGGCCGCAGCCGCCAATCTGACGCCGGTGACGCTCGAGCTCGGCGGCAAGTCGCCGGCGATATTCGACCCGTCCTGCGATCTCGATGCGGCGGTGGCCAGCGTCGCCTATGGCAAGCTGCTCAATGCTGGACAGACCTGCATAGCGCCGGACTATCTGATGGTCCCGCGGGGCCAAGGTGCCGCGATCGCCGCGAAATTTGCGGCGGCAATCGCGAAGCTCTATCCGCGCCTCGCCGACAATCGCGACTATACGGCCATCGTCAGCGAGCGGCATCATCGGCGATTGAACGACATGGTCGTCGAGGCGCGCGAGAGCGGCGCCGAGGTCACCGAGGTCAATCCGGCTAATGAGAAGCTTGGCGTCACCGACCGCAAGATGGCGCCGGTGCTGGTGCGCAATGCCGGGGAAAACCTGCGGCTGATGCGCGAGGAGATTTTCGGTCCGGTGCTGCCGATCGTCGAGTACGGGACGGTGGACGAGGCGATCGGCCATGTGAACCGGGGCGAGCGTCCGCTGGCGCTTTATTGGTTTGGCAGCGACAGCGCCAACCGGCAAAGGGTCATGCATGAAACCGTGGCCGGCGGCGTCACGATCAATGATTGCATGATGCATCTGGTGCAGGAGCGGCAGCCCTTCGGCGGGGTCGGCGAGAGCGGCACCGGCGCTTATCACGGCGAATGGGGGTTCCGCACCTTCAGCAAGGAGAAGCCGATCTTCATTCAGTCGAGGCTCAGCGCCGGCGGCCTGCTGCGGCCCCCTTACGGCAGGACGTTCGAGCGAATCTTCCGGTTGCTCAACCTCATCACTTGACGGATTCAACCGGACCATAGTGGGGCGTGACCGCGCTCCAACCGGACGATTGTCACCGCCCGTGGAAGATTTCTCGCATAATGCTGACGGCTGTTGCCAATAACCTTGGGGAACCTGCCCACGCGCCCGAAAAAGCGCCAGCAGGAGTGAAGAAAAGCCCGCTTTAGTCGAGGTATAGCGTTCTATGGCGCAATGTTTCCGCAACTTTTCCGACTATATTGCGCCGCAACTTTGAGGTAGAAGCGCACGTCCGCCGATCACGGCAAATTGAACTGGGCCCCGCGCACCCCCATATCGGCCGCGCGCCCGAGTCGGAAGCGCCGACCTCGCCAGGTCCTGCAACGGAAAAATGATGATGCCGAAAATCAGGTTTCACAAGCTTGCAGCCATTGCCGTGCTCATCGGTTTCGCGGCCTGGATGGGAACGGGCGAGTTCTCGTCCGTCGGCAGCGCCGCAGACAAGTCGGTCACCACCGACAAGCACGCCGGCGCCGGACAGCCGGAGGCCGCCAAGGCGAAGACAGCCGACGCCGAGCCCAAGGCCCCGCCGCGCACCGTCGCGGTGGTGACGCCGCCGCGCAAGATCTATGCGCGGGCAATCCGCATCTCCGGCCTGACCGAGGCCGACAAGCGCGCCGTGCTGGCGACGCGCGTCGCTGGCGTCATCGAAAAGCTGCCGGTCAAGCAGGGCGATCACGTCAAGACCGGCGACCTGGTGCTGATGCTCGCGGCCGAGGAGAAGATCTCCAACGTCGATAATGCCAAGCAATTGCTTGTGCAGCGCAAGGCCGAGCTCGACGCCGCGGAGCGGCTGGCCAAGACCGGCAACCTGCCCAAGCTGCAGCTCGACACCGCCCGCTCCAACCTGACGCTCGCGCAATCGCAACTCGACACCGCACAGGCCGAGCTCGACCGCAACGAGGTCAAGGCGCCGTTCGACGGCATCATCGATCGCATTCCGGTCGAGCTCGGCAGCTCGGTGATGCAGGGCGGCGAGGTGGCGACGATCCTCAAGCTCGACCCGGTGATCGCACGCGGCGAGATCAGCGAGCGCGACCTGCGCTACGTCAAGATCGGCGACGAGGCCGACGTGCGCCTGGTCAACGACCAGAAGGCCACCGGAACGGTGCGCTACATCAGCCGCGATGCCTCGGCGCAGACCCGTACCTTCCGCGTCGAGGTGGCGATACCCAATGGTGACGGCTCCATTCCCGCCGGCATGACGGCCGAAATCACGCTCAGCGCCGAGCCGACCGACGCGATCTTGCTCCCGCGCTCGGTGGTGACGCTGGGCGACAAGGGCGATCTCGGCATCCGCGCCGTCGGCAAGGACGACAAGGTGGCGTTCTTCCCGATCGACCTCGTCGACGACACGCCGCACGGCCTGGTGCTGGGCGGCATTCCGAAAGATGCGCGCATCATCGTCGCCGGACAGGAACTGGTGAAGGAAGGCGACCTGGTGAAGCCTGTCGAGGCCGACCAGGCGATCATCAGCAAGCTGATCGGCGAAGCCACCGGCGGCACGCAGTAAGAACGACACGCCCTTGCCGGCGCCGCTTGGCGGTGGCCGGTTCGCAGCCCGAAGAACACAGGCCGAAGTCATGGATATCGTCAAACTCGCCATCAACAACGCCCGCCTCACGATATCGGCGCTGCTGTTCCTGCTCGTCGCGGGCTGGGTCGCCTATCAGTCGACACCGAAGGAAGCGGAGCCCGATGTTCCGATCCCAATGATGTATGTCAGCCTGATTTATCAGGGCATCTCGCCGGAGGATTCCGAACGCCTTCTGCTCAGGCCGATGGAAAGCAAGCTCAAGAGCCTCAAGGGGCTGAAGGAAATGCGTTCGGCCGCCTTCCAGGGTGGCGGCTATGTGCTGGTCGAGTTCCAGCCGCAGACCGACCTGGCGACGGCGTTGCAGGATACGCGCAGTAAGGTGCAGGACGCGAAGGCCGACCTGCCGCAGGCCGCCGAGGAGCCGACGGTCAACGAAGTCAATGTCTCTGAATTCCCGGTCCTGGTCGTCACACTTTCGGGCGACGTGCCGGAGCGCGTGCTGACGTCGGCCGCGCGCGAGCTTCGCGACCGCATCGAGGAAGTGCCTGGCGTGCTCGAAGGCTCGCTGCAGGGCGCGCGCGACGACCTCGTCGAGGTCGTCATCGATCCGGTGAAGCTTTCCTCCTACGGGCTACAACTCGACCAGGTGATCCAGGGCGTCGCTTCCTCAAACAGCCTGGTCGCGGCCGGCAACCTCGAAGGCTCGGAAGGCAAATACGCGGTCAAGGTACCGTCGCTGATCGAGACCCCTGAAGATGTCGCCAACCTTCCGGTCGTCGCCACGCCGAACGCCGTGGTCCAGGCAAAGGACATTGCGACGATACGCTCGACATTCAAGGATGCGGAAACGGTGACGCGCCTCGACGGCAGGCCGGCCATCGCCATCGAGGTGAAGAAGCGCATCGGCGCCAACCTCATCGACACGCTGACCCATGTCAGGGAGGTGTCGGACAATTTCATCAAGACGATGCCGGAAGGCATGCATGTCACCTACACGCAGGACAAGTCGGTCTTCGTCAACCAGCTGCTCGGCGACCTGCAGAACCATGTGATGATCGCAGTCATCCTGGTGTTCATCGTCATCCTCTACGCGCTGTCGGGACGGGCCTCGCTGCTCATCGGGCTTGCCATCCCGTCGTCGTTCCTGATGGGCATCCTGCTGCTCGCCATGATGGGCTACACGATCAACATGATCGTGCTGTTCAGCCTCATCCTGGCGGTCGGCATGCTGGTGGACGACGCCATCATCGTCACCGAATTCGCCGAACGGCGCATGAGCGAGGGCATGCCCAAGGCCGACGCCTTCGCGCTGGCCGCCAAGCGCATGGCAGGCCCGGTGATCGCAGCGACGATGACGCGCATCGCCGCCTTCTCGCCGCTGCTGTTCTGGCCCGGCATCATCGGCGACTTCATGAAATACATGCCGATCACGCTGATCGTGACGTTGTCTGCCTCGATGCTCTACGCGCTGGTCTTCGCGCCGACCTTGGGCGCGATCTTCGCCAAGGCGCCGGAGCATCACGAAGAGGGCAATCGCGACGGCTGGTACATGGCCGTGGTCAAGCAGGCGGTGCGCTTCCCGATCACCGTCATCCTGCTCACCGTCGGCCTGCTGTTTGGCGTCGGCTTCGCCTATTCGAAATATGGCGCCGGCGTCGAGTTCTTCCCCAGCGTCGAGCCGGATTACGGCCTGCTCTACGTGCATGCCCGCGGCAATCTCTCGCTGGCGGAAATGGACGCGGCGACGAAGACGGCGGAGAACAGGCTGCTCGGCTGGCCCGGCGTGAAGTCGGTCTATACGCGCGTCGGCAAGACGCAAGGCGGCGGCCAGGACGTCCCGGAAGACGTCGTCGGCGTGATCCAGTACGAATTCGTCGACTGGCGAGAGCGCAAGTCCGCCAACCACATCCTCGACGATCTGCGCGGCGTGATGGCGGGCATTCCCGGCGTCGATGTCGAGGTGCGCGTTCCGGAAGCCGGCCCGCCGACCGGCAAGCCGATCCAGATCCGGCTGTCGGCCGCCGATCCGGCCGGGCTCGACGACAAGGCGCGGGCGGTCGCGGCCCGCATCGCCAAGATTCCCAACGTCATCGACATTTCGGACGGCCTGCCGCCGCCCGGCGTCGACTGGGCGCTCGAGGTCGACCGCGCCAAGGCGGCGCAATACGGCATCAGCCCGACTTCGGTCGGCACGGTGGTGCAACTGGTGACCAACGGCCTCAAGCTCTCGGAATACCGGCCGGCGGGCGCCGACGACGCGGTCGACATAAGGCTACGGCTGCCGGAGGATCGGCGCACGCTCTCGACGCTCGACGAGCTCCGTGTGCAGACCTCGCAAGGGTCGGTGCCGATCTCGAACTTCGTCGTGCGCAAGCCCGAGCCGACCGTCGGTATCCTGAACCGCATCGACGGCGCGCGCACCGTGGTCGTGCAAGCCAATGTCAGCGCCGGAGCGCAGGTGGCGGCGGTGCAGGAGCAGGTCACCAAGGCCGTCGCCGAGATGGATCTCGGCAGCGGCATCCGCTGGAAGCTGGCCGGCTCCAACGAGGACAGCGCGGAAGCCAGCGCCTTCCTCGGCAAGGCCTTTGGCGCCGCGATCTTCCTGATCTTCCTGGTGCTGCTTGCCCAGTTCAACAAGTTCACCAGCGTGTGGCTCGTGCTGTCCTGCGTGGTCATGGCGACGATCGGCGTGTTCCTCGGATTGCTTCTGACAGGCGAGGCCTTCGGCATCGTCATGTCGGGCATCGGCGTCATCGCGCTCGCCGGCGTGGTCGTGAACAACAACATCGTGCTCATCGACACCTATGACCGGCTGCGCGAGGAGGGCTGGGACAAGATGGACGCGGTGCTGCAGACCTGCCGCGAGCGTGCGCGTCCGGTGGTGCTGACGGCGGTGTCGGCCATTCTCGGCGTGCTGCCGATCGCCTTCGGCCTCGGCCTCGAGATCTTCCATCACGAGACGACGATCAACGCGCCGTCGACGCAATGGTGGATCTCGTTGTCCTCGGCGATCGTCTTCGGCCTGTCTTTCGCCACGCTGCTGACGCTGGTGGTGACGCCGTCAATGCTGATGGTGTTCACCCGCGCCAAGGTGAAGCCTGGCCAGCGGCGCGGCTGGTTCGGCCGCCTGTTCCGCGGTGGCAAGGGCGAGGTCACGACCGACGCGCCGGCCAGTGAGTCGGGCGCCGGGCCGGCGCAGGCTTTCCCGAAAGCCGCGGAATAAAGCGATTTCACAAGCCAACGAAAGAAGCCGCCCGGGAACTACCGGGCGGCTTTTTGCATTGTCCCGTCGGTTTCAATCAGACGGCGAGGGCTCCATGACGATCAGCACGCTTCTCATCATCATCCTGATCCTTATCCTGATCGGCGCCGTGCCGGCGTGGCCGCATTCGCGGTCCTGGGGTTACGGGCCGTCCGGCATTGTCGGCGTCGTCCTGATCGTGCTGCTGGTGCTTTTGCTGATGGGCAGGATCTGATCAGGCGGCCCTGCGACCGGGATCCACGGCGATACCGATATCCTTCAGGGCTTCCTTCACCGCCTGGTCGAGCGGGGTGTGCGGTATTTCGCCGATCACCTCTTCCAGCCGCGTCGAGACCAGCCGGTGCGCTTCGAAGCGCAGATAGGACATCGAGACAATCTCGCGCCACATGGCGACGAAAGGGCTGCCGGCGCGCAGCACCCACCAGGGCATGAAGGAGAGCTTCAGCTTGCGGTTCAGCGCCTTCTCGGCGGCGGCCTTCATGTCGAGATCGGTAATGGCGTGGCCGGGGAAGTTGATGGCTTCGTAGAAGCCGAGCTTGTCGAGGTTCTTCGCCAGGCCGACGAAGCCGACGGCGAAGTCCGGCAGGTAGGCCCATTCATGCGTCAAGTCGGCCGGGCCGGGCGCGGTGTAGACGCCTTTGCTCATCTTGGCGGCGACGACGAGGTCGAACCAGGAGCCTGAACCGGTGCCGCCGAAGAAATCGCCCGCCCTGAGCACAATGGTGCGCACCCGGCCAGCCTCGGCCTCGCCACGGAACAGGTCTTCCATGGCGCAGCGGATGCGGCCCTTCTCGGTGGTCGGGTGGAACGGCGTCGCCTCGCTGATCACCTGCGGCATCGGCGAGCCATAATTGTAGACGGTGCCCGGGAAGAGATGCAGCGCGCCATTCGCGCGGCAGGCGGCAATGACGTTCTCGGCCATCGGCATGCACTTGCCCCAATCGGTGTAGACCGGGTTCAGGCCGTTGAAGACGATGTCGATGCCCTGCGTGGCCCCGATCAGCGACTCGCGGTCGAGCGCGTCCCCGGCGACGGCGGTCGCGCCATCGAGCTCCGCAGGAACCGTGCCGGTGCGGGTGACGGCACGGACATCGAAGCCGGCGTCGATGAAAGCCTTGCCGACCACGCGGCCGAGCCGGCCATTGGCGCCGAGGATTGCGATCTTGGTCATTTGTTCTCTCCGTTGCTTGTGTTTGCCAGGTCAATGTGAGGCGTTCACGAACGAATTGAAATTGACTGTGATTGGCGTTCTGTTATTCAAAAATGAATGAAGGAGTTGGACTGGAACCTGATCAAGAGTTTCGTGGCGGTCGCCGATACCGGCAGCCTTTCGGCCGCCGCGCGCAGGCTCGCCGCCAGCCAGCCGACGCTTGGCCGCCATATCGCAGAACTGGAAGCGGCGCTTGGCGTGACGCTGTTTCGTCGCGGGCGGCGTGGTTACGAGCTGACCGAGGCGGGCAGCACCCTCTATGAGCGTGGCCGGGCCGTCAGCGAGCAGGCCAATTCATTCTCGCTGCTGGCGCTGGGGTCGGTCGAGGCGATAGAGGGCACGGTGCGTATCGCCGCCTCCGAGGTGGTCGCGGCCTATGTGCTGCCGCAGATGATGGCGCGTCTCGGCGAGGAGGAGCAGGGCATCGAGGTCGAGATCGTCGCCTCGAACCAGGTCGAGAACCTTTTGCGCCGCGACGCCGACATCGCCATCCGCATGGTCAGGCCGGCGCAGAACGAACTGGTGGCGCGCAAGGTCACCGACATTCCGCTCTGTGCCTGCGCGACAACGTCCTATCTTGTCCGGCATGGCCGCCCGACCCGGCCCGGCGACCTCGCCAATCACGCATTGGTCGGATTCGACCGTAGCGACGAGATCATCCGTGGCTTCACTGCCTTCGGCATCCCGGTCAGCCGCGGAAGCTTCCGCTTCAGGACCGACAACCAGATCGTGTTGTGGGAAGCGGTGCGGGCCGGAAACGGTATCGGCATTGGCCAGCGTCCCCTGGCCGAGCGCGATCCGACGCTAGAGATCGTGCTGCCGAGCCTGCCATTGCCGGTGCTGCCGGTCTGGCTCGCCATGCATCGTGACGTGCGCACCAGCATGCGCATCCGGCGCGTGGCGGATTTCCTGCATGAGGAACTGAAGCGCTACTCCGCCGGCACAGCTTCGGGAGCGAATTCGGCCCGGTGAGCGAGGCCCGCCATCAGAAGCACGATGACCAGAAGCCCGGACAGTGCAATGAAGATCGGCCCGAAGCTCGAATGCTCGGCGACGAAGCCGATTGCCGACGGGGCGACCAATATGCCGGAATAGCCCATGGTGGTGACGACGCTCATGCCGGTGCCGGACGACATGCCTTCCTGGTTGCCGCCGGCCGAGAACAGGATCGGCACCATGTTGGCGATGCCGAAGCCGCAGAAGGCGAAGGCGGCGATGGCGAGGTACGGCGAGGAGGAAAGGCCGGCGACGAGCATGCCGGCTGCCGCGACGAGCGCCGAACCGCGCAAGGTCGACACCGCGCCGAAGCGGTTACGCACGCCGTCGCCCAGGAAGCGCATCAGCGCCATGACGCCGGAGAAGGCGGCGTAGGCGAGACCGGCGACCGCGAGATCGGCGCCCAGTTCCTGGTGCAGGAACAGCGCCGCCCAGTCGAGCACCGCGCCTTCCGACACCATGGTGAGCAGCGCCATCAGCCCGACCAGATAGACGGTCGTGTGCCGCGGCAGCGAGAATTTCCGATGCTCGACCGCCTGTGGCCGGTCCTCGGCGACGAGATAGCGAATCGCAAAGGCGATGACCGCAAAGGCGATTACCGTGACGGCGACGGCATGGGCGAGATAGCCGTAATTCTGAATCGAGAAGCCGCCAAGGGCGCCGCCGGCGAAACCGCCGAGGCTCCAGAAGCCATGCGAGGACGACATGATCGCGCGGGACAGCTTTCTCTCCACCACCACCGCATTCGAGTTCATCGCGACATCCATGCCGCCGATCGAGCCGCCGAAGATCACCATGGCGATGGCCGCCAGCGGCACGTTGGGCGCGAGCGCCACGATGAGAAGGCCGAAGCTGCCGCAGATGCCGAACGCCCTCGTCACAGCGCGCGAGCCATGCCTGGAGATCAGATGACCGCACCAGGTCATTGCGATGACCGCGCCGGCGCCGAACAGGAGGATCAGCAGGCCGAGCGTGAATTTCGTGATCTCCAGCCGGGTCAGGAACACCGGGATCTGCGGCGCCCAACTGCCGGTCAGAAAACCATTGGCGAGGAAGATGCCGGCCACGGCCCAGCGGCCGCGTGTCGCGGCCTGCATGATGTTTTGCGCGCTCATGATCCGAAGTCCGTCATGCAAAGGGGTTCGCGCGGCAAATTAGATCGATTCAATTTGTAGTCAAGAACCGTATCAGGGAAGTGCTTGGACCAAGGGAGCGCCCCAGGGTCAGCGTCGTTCGTCGCAGGCTGCTGCGGTGGAGATTAGCTGAAGCGCCTGTCCATAGCCGCGAAGGCGTTCGGCATCGCTAGTGATCCATCGGGCGCTTCGCCTCGAACTCGGCCTTCTTAGCTGCGGAAGCCTCGGTCTGGTTGAGCGCCTGCCATTCGGCATAGGGCATGCCGTAAATGATCTCGCGCGATTCGTCCTTCGACAGAGCCACGCCTTCGGCGTCGGCGGCCTCGCGATACCAGTTGGACAGACAGTTGCGGCAGAAGCCGGCGAGGTTCATCAGATCGATGTTCTGGACATCGCCGCGTTCGCGCAAATGCTCCACCAACCGGCGGAAAGCGGCTGCCTCGAAGTCGCGCTTCTGTTCGTCGCTGAGCTCGGTCATTCGGGAACTCCCGGTCTTGCGGCCATCAAACCGGCCCGGTGCGCGAGCCGAACATCTTCACCTCGTGTATATCGGCACGACGGTCGATGGCGTCAACGATGGGCGCCAACCGCTCGGCCCAGGCTAGGGCGCCCGCGCGGTCGGCGATCAGGTCCTGGCGAATCTCGATCAGCGCATGGGCATAGCCGTTGACGATGGCATGGCGGAACATGGTGTCGCCGCGCAACGCGCCGTCATAGGGCTCGTTGTCGCCGACAACGAGGGATTCGTCCTGCGCCAGCATGTCGATCAGCGGCCGCGCCACGCGGTCGTCGCGGTCCCAGAGCACGCCGACATGCCAGGGACGGACGAAACCCTGCATCGCCGGCGTGAAGGAATGGACGGAGAAGATAAACGGCGCCTTGCCAGCGGCATGCGCCACGGAGGCGATCATCGCGCCGACGGCGTCGTGATAGGGGCGGTAGAAGCGGTCGAGCCGCCGCTCGCGCTCCTCCCGGGCGATCGGATAGTTGCCGGGCACCACCGTGCCGTCATAGAGCTGACGGATCATGGTCGGGTCGTCCTCGCCCCGGTTGGGGTCGATCAGCAGCCGCGAGAAGCCGGCCAGCACCGCCGGCGCGTCGAGCATTGCCGCAAGCTCGCGCGTCACCGTCTCGACGCCGATGTCATATGCGATGTGGCGATCGAATTCGGACGCCGGCAAACCGAGACTGCCATATTCCTCGGGCAGGTCGCGGCGGGCGTGATCAGCGAGAAGCACGACGCCTTTCTTGCGGTCGCCGTCGACAATGTCGAAGGGCGCGAAAACTGTGGATCGGGTCATCGGCTGAAAAGAGGGTGAAGGCTTCGATGTGCTATCGTCATTCCACGAAGAGGACGCTGGCGCAATGCCGTTGTTTGGCCAAGGTTTCCGCAAAAAATCCCCGATGGCGGGAGAAATTGCGCGGCAGGCCCTTCTAAATCGATTGGATTTGAACAAAACGGCGCGTTGACATGCGACCGGAGTTTGCTGAAAAGGGGCGTCGAGAGATGCAAATGTGGTTCGCAAGAGGATCTGCGATGGGTTTTACTGGCCGGTTGCGCAAGCGCCTGGCCGTGCCGTTGCTGATCGTCGGCGCGGGGGTGTGCGGGCTGTTGGCGACCTCGCCGGCCCGGGCCGACTTCCGCGTTTGCAACGCAACGCAAAATCTGGTGGGCGTCGGCATAGGCTATCGCGCCAAAGCCGGCTGGATCACCGAAGGCTGGTGGCACATCGAAGGTTCGACCTGCAAGACGCTGATCGAGGGTCCGCTGTCATCAAGGTTTTACTATCTTTATGCAGAAGACGCCGAGCGTGGCGGGCGCTGGGACGGCCCGATCAACATGTGCGTCGCCGAAAAAGAGTTCAAGATTGCCGGCGTGAATGATTGCGTCGCCCGGGGCTTCCAGCGCGCCGGTTTTCAGGAATATGACACGGGCGAGCAGGCCAGCTGGATGGTCCAGCTGACCGACGAGCCCGCAACGGGAGGCGCGCCAGCGACCCCCGCCCCGGGAACGAACAGTCAATGAGACGCAACCGCAAGGTCAAGATTCTAGCCACCATTGGACCGGCTTCCTCGTCCGACGAGATGCTGAGAAAGCTTTTCGAAGCTGGCGCAGATGTCTTCCGCATCAATATGAGCCATACCGACCACGAGCTGATGCGTACGCTGGTCGGCCGCATCCGCGCGGTCGAGGCCGCCGTCGGCCGACCGATCGGCATTCTCGCCGACCTGCAGGGGCCGAAGCTCAGGGTGGGCAAGTTCGCCAACGGCAAGGAGGCGCTGACCGTCGGCCAAACCTTCACGCTCGACGACAATCCGGAACCCGGCACCTCGAAGCGCGTGTATCTGCCGCATCCCGAAATCCTGAGCTCGGTCGAGGCCGGTCACCGTCTTTTGATCGACGACGGCAAGCTGGAGCTGAGGGCTCTGAAGAGCGATGGCAAGTCGATTACCTGCACAGTCGTTGCCGGCTCGGGCATCTCCGACAAGAAGGGTGTCAGCCTGCCCGACACCGAACTGCCGGTCGGCGCACTGACCGAGAAGGACCGCGCCGATCTCGATGCGGTGCTCGCCACCGGCGTCGACTGGGTGGCGCTTTCCTTCGTGCAGCGGCCGGAGGACTTGGCGGAGGCCCGCAAGATCGCGCGCGGCCGCGCGCTGATCATGGCCAAGATCGAGAAGCCGCAGGCGGTGGCCCGGCTCCCCGAGATCATCGAGCTCTCCGACGCGCTGATGGTTGCCCGCGGCGATCTCGGCGTCGAGATGCCGATCGAGGCCGTGCCCGGCATCCAGAAGCAGATCACGCGCGCGGCGCGTCGCGCCGGCAAGCCGGTGGTGATCGCCACGCAGATGCTGGAATCGATGATCACCGCGCCCGTGCCGACCCGCGCCGAGGTGTCCGACGTGTCGATCGCCGTCTTCGAAGGCGCGGACGCGATCATGCTTTCAGCCGAATCCGCAGCCGGCGCCTATCCGGTCGAGGCGGTTGGCATGATGAACCGCATCGCCGCCAAAGTCGAAGCCGACCCGACCTATGCCGGCATCATCAACGCGCAGCGGTCCGAACCCGAGGCGACAGGGGCCGACGCCATTTCGCTGGCCGCGCGCGAGATCGCCGAGACGCTGAAACTGGCGGCGATCATCTCCTACACCGCGTCCGGCACCACCGGTCTGCGCGCCGCGCGCGAGCGGCCGCAAGTGCCAATCGTGGCGCTGTCGCCGATCCTCAACACGGCGCGCCGCCTGTCGCTCCTGTGGGGCACGCATTGCGTGGTCTCGGAAGACGCGACCGACCTCGACGACATGGTCGATCGGGCCTGCCGCATCGCGCTGGAAGAGGGCTTCGGCAAGCCGGGCGACCGTGTCATCATCACGGCCGGCGTGCCGCTGCGGACACCCGGATCGACCAATATGCTACGCATTGCGTATATCGGATCGGATACGCATTAGGCGTGTTGATATTCGGATGAGGCCGGCCCGCGAACATCGGGCTTCCCGCGCTTCCGGTTTTCGAGTTCAGCCCGGCGTCTGCCCGGCATCCGGGACGATGATGTCCGGGCATTTGTCGTCGTTATAGGCATCGCCCGCGATCCGGCTCTCCACGGTCCTGGCCATTGCCTGCAGGTCGATCGACGCGCCGGCGACTTTGCCGATGGCGCCGATCACGAGGTCGGGCGCTATCCAGTCCGGCTTGTGGCCGAGATTGCGGACCCAGACCAGTTCGGCGCCGGGAATGTCACGCCTCAATCCGACGGAGTGAATCGTCGCATAGACCACCTTGTCGCGATCGCCCGATATGATGACGGTCGGCGCTTTGATGTCGTGGTAAGAAGGGGACGCGGCAAGGACATAGTCGTAGAGCCGGGCGACATCGCGGGCGTTGGCGCGGAAGGCGGATGGCCGCAGCACCATCGGGATCGAACCGTTTTCGAGATAGAAGTCCGGAGGTCTGTTGGGTGAAAAGACGCAGGCCGTCGCATCGCCTATCCTCAGCATGCCCGCCGGATAGGCGAGCGTTTCGGAAAAAAGCCAGCCGATGACCGGTGTAGCGGTGAGCTTGTAGTACCAAGCGGTCGCGCCGCCCGGCCATGGGTGCGTGGCGGGCGCGAGGAAGACCAGCCCCAGTGTCTTCTCGGGATGCTGGCGGGCAAAGGCAGCGGTGATCGCGCCGCCGAAGGAATGTGCGACGATGACGGCTTTTTCGATGCCGAGGCGGTCCATCAGCCCGGCGATCGTATCGGCCTGCGCGGCCAGGGTCTCGTTGTTGCCGCGCTGCGACCAGCCGAAGCCCGGGCGGTCGAGGAACAGCATTTCTGCGCGACCCTCGAGCAGCGGCTTCAGCGGCAGCATCTGGTCCTTGAGGTTGGCGCTGGCGCCGTGAATGAAGACGACTGGCGGCAGATCGGCGCCGGCGGGCGCCGGGATATGGACGTAGTGGATGCGCGCGCCGGCGATCTCGGCGAACGCGCCGACCGGCGGGCTGCGTCGCTCGATCGCCCAGACGCCGGCGCGGGTGACGCCGGCCAGGGCAAAGAGGAGCGCGATGAGGAAGAGGAGCGCGGCGCCGATGAGGTTCATGCGGTGGAGATACGAGGTCAAGTCGCGATCTGGTTCAACTGGTCACGCGATTTTGACTACGTTGGCAGCCAAAATCCATCGTGCTGCCGGGCGTGTTACCGCAAGCGTTCGGACAAGCCGGCAGCGCCTCTGCTCGCCACCGTGTGGTCTGCGCGCCGGACAGTTCCGCCGATCGACGACCTGTGCAATTCGGTAAGCGAATTGGCCCGTCCGTCATTTCGGCGCCGAGACCTAATTCAGATTGATATCCCGGCTTGCCGACCGCATCGACACCGAGAAGCCGGCCAGCACGTCGAATAGCGCGATGATCATCAGCGTGAAGAAGACGGAGTGTGCGGCGCCCTTCACCAGCAGGAACTCGACCAGGAAGGCGATGAAGACCAGCGTCGACAAGAGATGATCCAGGATCGAGGCATTGGTCGTGCGCACCGATTTCGAGATCTCAATGAACAGGAAGATCAGCCCGATCAACACCATCAGGTCGCCGAGCGTCATCGAGAAGATGCCGCCCGACATCATGTGAAAGGAGAACATCTCGGTCATCCAGGGATCGTCGCCGCCGCCGAACAATCCGAGCAGGCCGAGATTGTAGAGGACGAAGGGGACGATCAGCAGCGGGACGGCACCGAACATGTGGGCGACTCCAACGGGGGCACGTCCTTGTAAAATCCGCGGCAAGCGCGCCGTCAAGGTTTTTCGCCGGCGCGGCGAACACGCTCTAAGACCTAATGAAATAACGATGTCAGCCGGTTGCTCTGTGCGGCCAATGCGTCCAAATTCCCCCGCAAGGCCTGCCTAGCGCGATGCCAAGCAAAAAGACCGGCCAGAGGCCGGTCTTTTGAAACGTCATCAATGCGAAAGCTTCTCAGCTTTCCTTCGGCTCCAGGACCTGGCGGCCGCGATACATGCCGGTCTTCAGGTCGATGTGATGCGGGCGGCGCATTTCGCCGGAATTCTTGTCCTCGACATAGGTCGGGGCCTTGAGGGCGTCGGCAGAGCGGCGCATGCCGCGCTTCGACGGAGAGGTTTTTCTTTTTGGAACGGCCATGGATATGCTCCACTACATGGTCAAAATGCCCCGGCAACCCTCGCGAAAGGGCCGCATCGAGGCCATAATCTGAGAAAGTCGGGTGCCTATACACGCCTTGCGCCGTTTTGGCCAGCGCCGGCCGCGAATTTTTTTGAGCCGGCGGCCCTTCGTCCTAATCCAGGCACCCGACATAGGCGCCGGACCTGCTTGCGCGCCTTTCTATCAGCGACGCCAGCCGCCGCAGGCCCGGCCCCGGCTTGGCCGGGTTGCGCGCGATCGGATTGGGCAAGGTGACGGCAAGCAGCGCCGCCTGCCGGCGCGACAACTGCTTGGCCGAGACGCCGAAATGGTGCCGGGCGGCGGCCTCTATGCCGTAGATGCCCGGTCCCCATTCGGCGACGTTGAGATAGATCTCCATGATCCTACGTTTCGACATCACCGCGTCGAAATAGACGGCCAAGGGCAGCTCGACCACCTTGCGCACGCTGCTGAGCGGCCGCGCCCAGAGAAAAAGGTTCTTCACCGTCTGCATCGTGATGGTGGATGCGCCGCGCGTTGCCTCGCCGGCCAGCGCGTCGTCGACGACGCCCCTCAATTCGCCAAGATCGACGCCGCGATGAAAACAGAACTGTCCATCCTCCGACATGATCACCGAATGCGCCAGCACCGGCGCCACGTCGTCGATCGAAACCCAGCGCCGATCGTAGCCGGAAAAGGTCACGAGGTCCTTCAGCATCAGCGTCGAGACCGGATGCACGAAGGACGGCAGATAAAGGAAGGTGAGCACGACGGGAATAGCCGCCAGCACGAGCGCGACGACCAGGCAACGCCGGGCGATACGCTTCAGTCCGGCGCGGTTCAGGCGCCGCGAACGCGCCATGTTCAGCCCTTCGCTTTCATGTTCGACGATCGGTTCCGTCAAGCCGCCCCACCCGTGCCTCACCCCCTCCGGCATAAAGGCGCGCGCCTGCTTGCGCAACGTCTGAGTGTCGGCTACCGCTCCCGGCCATGAGCAAAGACGACGAGATCGCCTTCGAAACTGCGCTTTTCATGCGTGCCGCCGCCGTCGAGACCGAACTGCGGCGGGTCCTCGACGCGCGTCCGCTAACCGGTGAGATCGCGCGGCCCGAGCGCCTAATGACGGCTATGCGCCATGGCGTGCTCAATGGCGGCAAGCGGCTGCGCCCTTTTCTGGTCATGGAAAGCGCGGCGCTGTTTTCGGCCGACAATGATGCGGCGCTGCGCGTCGCGGCGGCGCTGGAATGCGTACACTGCTATTCGCTTATCCATGACGACCTGCCGGCCATGGACGACGACGACCTACGGCGCGGCCAGCCGACTGTTCATAAGGCCTTCGACGAGGCGACCGCGATCCTGGCAGGCGACGCGCTGCTGACATTGGCCTTCGACATCATCGCCGACGACGCGACGGTCTTGCCGGCCGACCGCCGGGCGGCACTCGTTTTGGCGCTGGCACGCGCGGCCGGCGCCGGCGGCATGGTCGGCGGCCAGACACTCGATCTCGAGGCGGAGCGCAAACCGCCGGACGAGGCCGGCATCATCACGCTGCAGGCGATGAAGACCGGCGCGCTGATCCGTTTCGCCTGCGAGGCCGGCGCGATCCTTGCCGGCGCGCCCGCAGCCGACCGCGAGAGGCTGGCCGAATTCGGCTCGGCGATCGGCCTGGCCTTCCAGCTCGCAGACGACCTGCTCGACCTGACGGCGGACGCCAAGCAGATGGGCAAGGCGACGAACAAGGACGCCGCCGCCGGCAAGGCGACGCTTGCTTCGCTGCACGGACCCGACTGGGCGCGAAGCCAGCTCCACGGCCTCATCGACCAGGCGCATGCGCTGCTCGAGCCTTATGGAGATGCGGCGGCCCTGCTCAAAGCCGCCGCGACTTTCGTGGCGACGCGCAGCAACTGAATTTTGGCGCAGGCCCGAGCAGGCGCGCCTCCGCCGATCGCGAGAGGCTGGCCCGCAATCAAATAGCGCTACTGCTTGACGCTGGCGACGCGCGGGTCCGGAATGGGCACTGCGGCAATCAATTCGCGTGTATATGCCTCGCGTGGCGACGACAGCACCGAGCGGCGCGTGCCGGCTTCCACGATGCGGCCGGAGCGCATGACGGCGACGTCATGGCTCATGCGCTCGACCACTGCCATGTCGTGCGAAATGAAGAGATACGCCAGACCCAGCGTCTCCTGCAGCTCCAGCATCAGGTCGAGCACGCGCGCCCGTACAGATACGTCGAGCGCGGCAACGCTCTCGTCGGCGACGATCAGCTTCGGTTCGAGCGCCAGCGCTCGTGCGATGCAGATGCGCTGACGCTGGCCGCCTGAAAATTCGTGCGGATAGCGCGAGGCGTGATCGGCCTCGAGCCCGACGCGTGCAAGAAGCGAGGCCACGCGCTCGCGCCGGTCGCCTTTGGTGCCGAGGCCGTGAATGACGAGCGGCTCGGCTATCGCAGCCCCTACCGTCATGCGCGGGTCGAGCGAGGCGTAAGGGTCCTGAAAGATCATCTGCGCGGCGCGCCGCACCGGCCGCATCGCGGCACCGGAGAGGCCCTGGATGGAGGTGCCGCCGATGGTTACGGAACCGGTGAAGGGAACAAGTCCAAGCACGGCCTTGCCGGTGGTGGACTTGCCGGAGCCGCTTTCGCCGACGAGGCCGAGCGTCCGGCCAGGCCGTATGTCGAAGGAGACGTCCTGCACCGCCGGCGCCTCCGAGGCGCGGCGGCGGAAAAGACCCGAGGAAGCGCCGTAGTCGACGACGAGGTTCTTCACCGAAAGCACCGCCGCCGTACCCTCTGGCTCGGGTGGCCGAGGGGTGGCTGTGATCCGAGGCGGGATGTCGGTTCCCGCGAATGCGCCGAGCCGCGGCACCGCGGCAAGCAATTCGCGCGTATAGCCGGCCTGTGGCCGCTCGAAGATGTCGAGCACGGATGCCGCCTCGACGATCCTTCCATCGCGCATGACGGCCACCCGGTCGGCCATCTCCGCGACGACGCCCATGTCATGGGTGATGAGGACGATGGCGGTGCCGAATTCGCGCTTCAACTCGCGCATCAATTTCAGGATCTGCGCCTGCACGGTGACGTCGAGCGCCGTGGTCGGCTCGTCGGCCAGTAGCACTTTCGGCCGGCACGACAGGGCCATGGCGATCATGACGCGCTGGCGCATGCCGCCCGAAAGCTCGTGCGGATATTGCTTCATGCGCCGCGCCGGATCGCTGATGTGGACAACGTCCAGCATGTCGCGGGCACGCTTCTCGATGCTGGCGCCCTCAGCGCCCTGGTGGACCCGGATCGCCTCGGTCAGTTGCGCGCCGATCGAGTGAACCGGGTTGAGCGACGTCATCGGTTCCTGGAAGATCATGGCGATCTCGCCGCCGCGCACGTCGCGCATGGCGCGCTCGGGCAGGCGCGGCAGCGACTGCCGTTCGAGCCTGATGTCGCCGCCGGCGATGCGCAGCGAGGCGCGCGGCAACAGCCGCATGATGGAGAGCGCCGTCACCGACTTGCCCGAGCCGGACTCGCCGGCAAGGCAGAGCGTCTCGCCCGGCGCCAGCGCAAAGCTGATGCCGTCGATGACGCGCCTTGCGCCCTCGGGCGTCAGCGCGTCGACCGACAAATTGTCGACGGTCAGGACGGCATCTGGTCGTCGGGAATCGCCGGACCTCAAATCGTCTGCCATCAGTTGAAGACGATCCTTGGGAAATAGAACGAGACGACCCAGTTCGGCATGTCGACGATCTCGCTGATGCGCAAGTCGCCGCAGACCGAGCAGAGCATGTAGGCGTCGACCGGATTCAAGCCATGGTCGGCGGCAAGAAGGTCGACCATGCGCATCACGCTTTCGCGCGCCGCAACCATCAGGTCAGGCCCGACGCCGGTCGTGACCTCATAGCCGGCTTCGTCGAGATGCCGGGTCACCGGCCCAGGCGTGGTGAAGCGCGGGCTTTCCAGCCGCGCGTCCTTGACCAGCTCGATCGTCGCCTCAACATCCATGCGGCTCTCGATCGCCGTGCCGCACACCTCGCCGTCGCCCTGGGCGGCGTGCGTGTCGCCGATCGAAAACAGCGCGCCCTTCACCTCGACCGGCAGATAGAGCGTGGTGCCGGCCGCGAGGTCACGAATGTCAAGATTGCCGCCGACACGGCGTGGCGGCACCACCGAATGCAGGCCGGGTTCGGCAGGCGCCACGCCGATGGTGCCGGCAAAGGGTTTCAGCGGCACACACCCGCCGGGGCCGTAGAGGGCCGGCGTCATCGAGGCGGCATCATACTTCCAGATATGCAGCGCCGGCTCCTTGAACTGGTCGGCGAGCAGGCCGAAGCCCGGGATGTTCGCGGTCCAGCCGAGACCCGACGGCTCGAAATGGCGCAGCGTAATCTTCAACGCATCGCCTGGCATCGCACCCTCGACATAGACCGGTCCGGTCACCGGATTGACCTTGCCGAAGTCCATGGTCGAGACGTCCGCCACCGTGGAATTGGCATCAAACTGGCCGCCGGAGGAATCGAGGCATTCGAAATGGATCGTCGAACCCGGCTTGGCCGTCAGCGCCGGCTCGAAATCGCGGTTCCAGCCGAAGTGATGGCTGGCGCGGTGGATGGTGTAGTCGCACTTCACGCACATGGTTGCTTCTCGTTATCGTTGGCAAGCCGCCCTCCCGTTCGAGCGGCATCATTGGACGGTCCCGGCGGCGGACCGGACTCTCGCCGCCGGGTGATAAGACGGTCTATTTGTTCACATAGATCGCTTCGTAGTCGATGACCCGGGTGGGATCGATGTAGATCTCGTCCGGGCCGCCCATGCGCTTGGACTTGGCGACCACGCGGCGTTCGTTGAACACCGGAATCCACGGGGCGTCGTTGGTCTGGATGTCGGTGAAGATCTGCGCCCAAGCCTTGTTGCGCTCCTCGGCCTTGGCCGGCACCGGCAGGGCGTCGGCGGCCTGGGCACGGGCATCAATTTCCTTGTTGCAGTACCAAGACCAATTCCAACCGCCGGCCACCGCGCTGCCGCAGCCGAGGATCGGCCCATAGAAATCGGACGGATCCGGGAAGTCCGCGATCCAGCCGAGCCCGCCGGACCAGACCATGGGCGCCTGGCCCTGCGTGCCGCCGGCGGCGATGACGTTCGGATTGGCCACCGCCTTGATCTCGGCCTTGACGCCGATCGCAGCCAGATCCTGCTGGATCGCCTGGGTGATGCGCGGCTGCGGGTCGGTGTTGGAGGTGTAGATCTGGGTCGTGAAGCCATCCTTCAGCCCGGCCTCGGCGAGCAGCGCCTTGGCCTTGTCCGGATCGTAGGAGTAGCCCTTGTAGTTCTGGTCGTAGCCGGGCATCAGCGGCGGCAGCACCTGGCTGGCTGGCGTGGCGCGGCCATTGATGATGCGCACGATGCGGTCCTTGTTGATGGCCATGTTGACGGCCTGCCGCACCTTGGCATTGTCGAAAGGCTTCACCTGGGTGTTCAAGGTGACGTAGCTCGTCTCGAGCTGCTGGCGGTCGACGATCATGCCCGCATAGTCCGGCGACTTCTTCATCTCGAGAAATTTCGCCGGCGGGATGCCGTCGCCGGCGATGTCGACCTCGCCCTTCTGCAGGCGCAGCAGCGCCACCAGCGGCTCCTGGCCGACCTCGACCGTGAAGCTGTCGACATGCGGACGGTCCTTGATGAAGTAGTCGGGATTCTTCTGGAAGACGAGGCGCTGGCCGATCGTCCATTCCTTGAGAGTGAATGCCCCGGAGCCGACCGGATGCTTGCCGAAGTCGCCGCCGGCTGCCTCCACCGCCTCTTTCGGCACGACGGAAGCGAAGTTGAGCGCCAGCACGTTGAGGAAGGTGGCATCGGGCTGCGACAGGGTGAACTTGACCGTGTGATCGTCGATCGCCGTGATGCCGTCCATCGTGTCCGCGGTGCCGGCCGTCATCTTGTCGGCGCCGACGATCGAGTGGAAGAAGCCTGCGCCCGGGCCTTGCGTCTTCGGGTTGACGGCGCGCTCGATGGACCATTTGACGTCCGCCGCCGTCACCGCGCGGCCGTTGGTGAACTTGACGCCGGGGTGCAGTTTGAACGTGTAGACCTTGCCGTCGTCGGAGACGTCGTAGCTGTCGGCAAGCGACGGTCCCAGCTCCGTCGTGCCCGGCTTGTAGTCGACCAGGCGCGAGAACAGGGCGTTGATCATCGACCAGTTCTGCCAGTCGTAGCCGATGGCCGGGTCGAGCGTGGCGATGTCGTCCTTGTAGGTGACGATGATGTCGCCGCCATTGGTCGGGGTATCGGCGAAGGCATATTTGGCCGGCACCAGGGCCGAAGTGGCGAGCAAGGCCGCCAAGCCTATCTTTCTGACGATTTTGTTCATGAGTTCACTCCTCTGTTGGTCTTGTCGGTTATTGGCTGCGGATGCGGGGATCGACGAACGGGGCGACGAAGTCGGCGAGCAGGTTGCCGAGCACGATCGCCAGGGCGGAAACCAGGGTCACGCCCATGATGATGGGCACGTCGACCTGCTGGATGGCCTGCCAGGCGAGCTGGCCGATGCCGGGCCAGCCATAGACGGCCTCGACCACGACAACGCCGCTCATGAATTGGCCGATGTCGATGCCGACCATCGCGATGATCGGCAGGAGCGCGTTGGGCAGCGCGTGGCCGAGCACGACGCGGCGGCCGCTGAGGCCCTTGGCGTGGGCAGTGCGCACATAGTCCTGGCGCAATACTTCGATCATGGCCGAACGCACCATGCGTGCATACCACCCGGCGCCGAGCACGCCGAGCGTAAGCGCCGGCAGCACGACATGCCGCGCCGTGCCGAAGCCGGACATCGGGAACCAGCCGAGCGTGGCGGCAAACACGTAGAGAAGCAGCAGCGCGACGACGAATTGCGGCGACGAGACGCCGACGAAGGAGAGCATCATGACCGCGCGGTCGACGAAGCCGCCGCGCCGGACCGCCGCGATGATACCGAAGGTCAGGCCGAGGGCCACCTCGACGACGATGCCCGCCGCCATGAGGACGAGCGTCGCCGGCAGCCGCGCCAGGATCAAAGGCAGGACTTCCGTTTTCTGCGTATAGGAGCGGCCTAGATCGCCATGCAGCAGGTTGCCGACATAATGCAGGAACTGCATGACCAGCGGCTGGTCGAGGCCCAGCTCATGCCGGATGGCTGCCACCATCTGCGGCGTCGCGGAGCGGCCGGCGATCAGAACGGCGGGGTCCGCCGGAAGGCAATAAAGCAACAGGAAGGTGATGGCGGCGACGCCCAACAGGATCAGGAGGGCCTGGACGAGGCGACGGGCGAGAAACGACGCCATGGTCACAGCCTCCCGCGCTGGGTCGGGTCAAGGATGTCGCGCAGCGCGTCGCCGATCAGGTTGAAGGACAACGCCGTGGCGAGGATGATCGCGCCGGGGATGAACACCAGCCAGGGCGCGTCCTGGAAATAGCTTTGGCTTTCGAAGATGATGTTGCCCCAGGAGGGCTGCGGCGGCTGCACGCCGATGCCGAGGAAGGACAGCGTCGCCTCGAGCAGCACCGTGGTGGCGATGCCGAGCGTGCCCCACACGATCGCCGTCGGCATCAGGTGCGGAAGGATGTGGAAGAGAATGATACGGCCGTTGCCGGCGCCCAGCGAACGTTCGGCCACGATGAAGTCACGTTCCACCAGGCCGCGCGTCTCGGTGTAGACGATACGGGCGACCTGCACCCAGTTCACCAGGGCTATCACCATGGCGACGATCCACAGGCTGGGCTTCAGCAGCGCGGCCAATGCGATCGCCAGCAGCAGCGCCGGAAAAGCCATCATCAGGTCGGTGAAGCGCATCAGAAGATTACCGGCGGTGCCGCGCAGGTAGCCGGCGAGCAGGCCGACGAGCAGCCCGATCGCGACAGCGACGCCGTTGGCGACAAGACCGATGATGAGCGACGTGCGGGCACCGAACAGCACGCGGGCGAAGAGGTCGCGGCCGAGCGTGTCGGTGCCGAACAAATGGCCGTTGCCTGGCGGCAGCGGCGCGCCTTCGAGCGACAGGCCGTCGGCGAGCTGATCATCCGGCGAGAAGTGGGCGATCCATGGCGCGAAGATCGCCGCCAGCAAAACGATCACGACCACGATCAGCCCGAACAGGGCGGAAGGCCGTCTTATCAGTTCGCGCATAACCCGCATGGGAGGGCCTACATCGCGCGCGGCACGGGCTCGTGCCCAGCAACGATTGCGGCGGCGACGTGCTCGACGGCAAGCCGGCGCTGCATGGCGAGGCGGCAGAGCGTGCGATAGGCATCGGTCTCATCGCCGCCTTGCGCTGCCATGATCGAGCGCATCGCGTCGTAGACGATGGGCCTCAGCCGCAGACGCTCCTCCAGACCGGCAATGCGTGCCTTTACGGCGGTGCGCTCATGGTGGGCGTGCGTGGCAAGCACCAGCGCCGGGTAGACCGAGGAGGCGGCGACCGGCTTCGCTATGAGCGCGCCGGCGCCTTTTGCCAGCGCCCAGGCGATGCGACCCGGCGCTTCGGAGCCGAGCAGCGCGACCACCGGGACGGGCGCCTCGTCGCCGTCCCATGGCAAGAGATCGTCCCACCCCTGGTCGGCGTCGACCAGGACGATGTCCGCACGGGTCCCCGAGAGATCGAGCGGCTTCCACTGCACAAGGACGGTCACGCCCAGACGTTCGAGTTGACGCTTCAGGCGCTCGATGTTGTCGTCGGCGCGATGCAGGATCACGGCCCGCCACGAAACGAAACTCGGCGTCCGCGTCATTGCACGACCCTCAGATGCGGAGCGTGCCGGCTGGCCAGCGTGCCGACAAGGTAAGGATCCGCGACGATCGCCCCATGCGAGGCAATGACGTCGAAGCCGGACTGCGCGTTGATCCGGCCAAGATTGAAAGGCAGGGCCGCATGATTGGTGCGTGGATCGATGGCGAGCGGTCCGAGCACGGTCTGCCGCGGCCGGGCATGCAGGAAAGCGCGCACGCTGGCGGGGTCGTCTCCATGGGTCGCTGTGATCGCCTCGGCACAGAGCATGACGGCGGCATAGGCGCCGGCAAAAAAGCTGGAGACGCGGCGCTCGCCGCCGAAACGGGCTGCGACGCGTTGCTTGAAAATCCGGTTCTCGCGCGTTTCCAGGCTTTCGAAATAGGAGGCTGTCGAAAGCTGGCCGACGGCCGTGTCCGGCTCGATCTCGCCCAGTTCGCACTCCGTCAGATCGCAGCTCAGCACGGGGCAGCGTTCCGGTGCAAAGGCGGGATCGCGGTCGGCCAATCGGCGCACGGCGGCCAGGAAGGCGTAGCTCGATGGGCCGATCATGTTGTTGAGGATGAAGTCGGGCCGATGCCGCTCGAGATCGGCGATCAGCAGACCGACATCGGTCTCCTCGATCGGCAGGCAGCGCTCGCCGAGAACCTCGCCGCCGGCGCGCGTGAGAAGCTCACGCGCCAGCCTGTTCATCTCCCAGCCCCAGACATAATTGGCGCCGGCTAGATAGATGCGCTTGCCGTAGCGGGGCAGCATGTAGTCGAACAGCGGTATCAGATGCTGGTTGGGGCAGGCACCGGTGTAGATGACGTTCTCGTTGGCCTCGAAGCCTTCATAGGGGCAAATATACCAGAGCAGGCCGTCATATTTCTCCACCAGCGGGATGACGTCCTTGCGCGACAACGAGGTGATGGTGCCGATCACATTGCGGCATTGATCGTCGCGCAGCATGGTGCGGATCAAATCGAGGTAGCGCTCCGGCTGGCCGGCGGGATCGCCGAAGACCGGCTCGATGCGCAAGGCGCTTCCGGCCTTCTCCAGCTCCTCGATGGCAAATTCGGCGCCGGCGCGGCAATCGCGGCCGATCGCCCCATAGGGACCGGTGGTCGAATAAAGGATGCCGACCCTGAACGTCTTCACCCGGACCTCAAAAAAACTAAGGCCCCACACGCACCCCATGCTTTCATGAGACGCGGCGGGGCCATGCTGCCCTTGCCCGGCCTTGCCGGACGCGATTTGTTACGCGGGAAAAAGTGCGCTTGCGAAATAGAACACGAGCAGACGCACGCTTGTCAACGGTCACGCGCGCGAATGGCTGCAATGGCCTGGAGGGTGCCTGTGGAACGACCTGCCTCGAACGCGTCACCCTCTCATCAAGGCCGTCAGGCATCGATAAGGCCTCCAACGAAATCTTAATGTAAATCAAGCGTAATCCCGACCGCTACAATTGTGCGTATGTGTTGGGGTTGCGCATGCCGGAATACTCGTCCTTTCTCCGGTCGATCCGGATCCGCTACATTTCCGGATTGCTGATCTTCGCGCTGGCCTCGACCGCGGTGATGTACGCGCTAAACCGGGTGAACTCGTTCCGTCACGAGGTGGATGCTCTCAGCGGCAATGCCGTCATCTTCGCCCGCGACCTGCGCAACGCCACGAATTTCGCGGAGACGACCGGCACCGCCTGGCGCAGCGAGACGCGCGATGCGCTGACGGCCGCCGCGCGCGGCCACTCCGAACGGCTGACGGGCGAGATCGAAGGCCTGAATGCCGAGCTTGCGGCGATCAGGCCGAAACTGTCCCGCAACACGATCAATGCGCTCGATTCCGCCTCGGTCAACGGCGACCTGTTCTGGTCGGCGCGCGACATGGTGCGCAACTTCAACCTGATGTCGGCGGCCCAGAAGGTCGACGAATGGAGCTATCGCGAGATCCGCAACCAGAACGACCTTTTCGCCCAGCCGATGCTGGTGCGCGTGCGCACCGCGCTCGACGAGGAGCGCCGCCTCGCGGACGCCTCCAGCGACAGGCTGCTCCTCTGGGCAAGCGGCCTGCTGATCGCCGTGCTCGCCATCGCCGCGGCTCTGATCTTCCGTCCGATGGAGAATGCGATCCGCCGCGCCTTCGCCGAGAGCGCGGCGTCGCTGTTCAAGGCGGAGGCCGCCGACCGCGCCAAATCGGAATTTCTCGCCAATATGAGCCATGAGATACGCACGCCGATGAACGGCGTGCTCGGCATGGCCGAACTGCTAGCCAAGACGGAGCTCACGCCGCGCCAGAAGACCTTCACCGAGGTCATCGTCAAATCCGGCAACGCGCTGCTCACCATCATCAACGACATCCTCGACTTCTCGAAGATCAATGCCGGCCAGCTGACGCTCGACCCCGCCCCGTTTCGCCTTGCGGAGGCGGTCGAGGACGTGGCGACCTTGGTGTCGGCGCGCGTTGCCGAAAAAAACCTCGAGCTTATCGTGCGCGTCGATCCGCGCCTGCCGGCCTTCGTCGTCGGCGATGCAGGGCGCTTCCGCCAGATCGTCACCAACCTGCTCGGCAATGCCGTGAAGTTCACCGAGAAGGGCCATGTGCTGGTCGATGTCGGCGGCGACGTCGTCGACGGCGTCGTCCAGCTCAAGGTCCGCGTGGAGGATACCGGCATCGGCATCCCGGCCGAAAAGCTGCAAAGCGTGTTCGAGAAGTTCGCCCAGGTCGATGGTTCCTCGACGCGCCGCCACGAAGGCACCGGGCTTGGCCTTGCGATCAGCGCCCGGCTCGTCGACCTGATGGGCGGCAAGATCGGCGTCGAAAGCGAGATCGGCCGCGGCTCCGTCTTCTGGTTCGCCGTGCCGTTGCCGGCGCACAGCCAGGAAGCGAGCGACAAGTTGGTGCCGGTCGACGTCACCGGCGCCCGGGTGCTGGTCATTGACGACAATCCGGTCAACCGCGAGATCCTGCTGGAACAGCTCAGAAGCTGGAGCTTCGACTGTGCGGCCGCCGAAAGCGGCGCCGTCGGCCTCGCCTTCCTTGACCGCGCCTGCCAGCTCGGCGCCTCGGTCGATTGCATCATCCTCGACTACCAGATGCCCGGCATGAACGGCGCCGATGTCGCGAGGGCGATCGCCGCCGACAGCCGACTTTCCTCCATTCCGGTCGTGCTGCTCACCTCGGTCGATCAGGTCGATTTCGGGCGGATGGTGATCGAATTCGGCATCGTCGCGCATCTTACCAAGCCGGCGCGTTCGGCGGTGCTGCTGGGCACCGTGATCTCCGCCATCCAGAAGGCGCGCACGCAAGGCGGCAAGGCGCATTTCGTGCGCGAGCCGGTCGCGGCCCAGGCGGCCCCGCCGGCCTTCACAGTTATCCGCGGCCCGGCAGTGCCCGTGCCGGCCGTAGCGGAGCAGCCGGTCCCGCCGGCCGGCCCGATCGACATCCTGATCGCCGAGGACAATGACGTGAACCAGTTGGTCTTCGGCCAGATCCTCAACGGTTTCGGACTGAGCTACCGCATCGCCGGCAACGGCCGCACGGCGGTCGAGATGTACCGCGCGCTGCGCCCCCGCCTGGTGCTGATGGACGTCTCCATGCCGGAGATGAACGGTTACGAGGCGACCCGCGCCATCCGGGCGCTCGAAGGGCAGAACGGCGAGCGCACGCCGATCATCGGCGTCACTGCGCATGCGCTCAAAGGCGACCGCGAAAAATGCATCGAGGCCGGTATGGACGACTACCTGCCGAAGCCGGTCTCCCCCGACCGCCTCGGCGCCAAGATCGGCACCTGGCTCAGCGAGACCGTGACGGCAAAGACGGCGTAATCAGACCGCCGCGTCGAGACGATACCGGCGTATCCAATCGAGGCTCGTCATATCGGAAAGCCTTGCCACGCCCGGTTTTACGTCATCGACGTTCGGAGATTGAACCCCCAGCGCCTCGCAAATGCAAATTAGCTCGGCGGCCGGATTGCCGGCAAGGCGCTCATAGCCAATCCGCAGCGGCGCGATGCCCTGTTGCGTGAACCACGTGTTCCAGGCCGTGTCACAGGCTTCGAGTTGACTGACTTCGCCCTTGATGCGCTCGAAGTCGTAGCGCGGCTCTTGCGGCGGTCCGACTCTCTCGATCTCGGTTCCATCAGGGGCGACGTGCCAAAGGCCGGTCTGCTCTGCCTTGACGAGGGAGATAGCCTGCGCGAGCTTGTCCTGACGCGAAAGGTGTATGTAGAGCACCCGGCCGAAGGCCTTTTCGAAACGCGCCATGTCCGATGGAAGTCCCGGATGGATCTGGTCAAGGATGGCCGAAAGCTCGTCCAGGTTTTCCCGCATCAGGCGCAGCCCGAAAATGCCAGTCCCACCCCTGCCGGCCGCGATTGCCGCGCTTAGATAGGCGACATTGAAGCCGGACTCGCTCATCGTGCCGCGGGCGGGCAGCCCCCAATCCTCGGCCCATTCCAGGATGTCCTGGCGACGATAGAATGAGTGCGGTGCGCCGGCTCTCCCGGTCGAGGTCAGCAGGTCGCACAGCAAGGTGCTGCCGGTTCTGGGCGTCCCGCAGATAATGTATGCGTCGAACATAGACTCGCCGCCCATTGGAGCCGGATCGATTTCCTCCGGCTATAGCCGAAATCGCTGTTGGATGCGAAGAGCGCACTCCTGCGCGGTAAGTACGCTGGTGTCGACCTCGAGATCGTAAGCGACATCCCTGTGCATGCGCCCGAACTGCCAGCGCGCAAGACCGGATAATCGGTCCGCACGTTCGCTTTCGCGGGCCTCGAGCACGTCGAGCGGCGCGAACACGCCCACGCTGGAAAGGTGAAAGTCGCACAGCAGTGCCTGATACTGCGCCATTTCGCTGCCAATCATCACATCGTCGACGATGAGATTGTTGCCCCGGCTCGCCATAGCCGCGACGGCGTCCCGCATGCCTTGCATGACCCGCCTGCCGACCGGCCCGGCCTTGATGGCTACCGATGGTTTGCCGTCCTCCCAAATGGTCGTGAAGGCGAAGCCCGGCAAGCTTTCCTGCAATGCCTCGGGGAGCATTTCCAAAAATGCGTCCATCTGCACATGCAGATACGGCTCGGCGGTTATCCTTTGCAATGCCTTGGCGATCGAGGTCTTGCCGACGCTGCCGACACCGTTGAGCAGCACAATCTTGGCTGTCATCCCTTGCCACCCCTAAGTTGGCATCAGCGGTTGCGCAATACCACGCAGGCGCCGCCGACACTTTGCAGCTTGTTGCAGATGCCGTCGGCCTCGGCGCGCGAGTCGGCGCCGATCCTGACCGCGTAGATCCCGCGCCGGCCGATCGGCGTTCGCACCCGGCTCACCACCGGGTCATGACTGACAAGCAAGGCCGGGAACCGGCCCCTGACCCTCAGCCATTGGGCGATCGCCGCCGATCGGCGAAAGTTGCCGGCCACCTGGACACCCCAGGGCTTGACGTTGATCGAAGCCATGGCGACGGTTTGCGACATGATCACCGGCAGCCGGCGGCAGGCAACCGCGAAGCTCATCCTGGGATCGAGCGGCTGGACGGTGCCGGCATAGGATTTGTCCGCGAACTTGTCGACGGGCTCGCCCATGACGTCGAAGACATAGCTTTCCGTCTCCATCGGCAGGAAGCCGCCTGAGGCGAGCCAGCGCGACACACGGCTCTCGCCGGCATTGTAGGCGGCCGCCGCAAGCCCGAGATTGCCGTAGCTCGCCTTCATCTCGGCAAGATATTTCGCCGAGGCGGGAATGGCCTGCTCGATGTCGAAAGAATTGTCCAGGCCGCGCATCTTGGCGGTTCCGGGCATGAATTGCGCGATGCCTTCGGCGCCGACCGGGCTCACCGCGTTCGGATCGAAGCGGCTCTCCTTCCAGATCAGCCGGGCGAAGAAATCCCTGGGCAGGCCATTCTGCCGGGCCTGCGCCTCGATCAGATCGCAGACGCGGGAAATGAGGCGTTTCGCGGCCGACCGCGACTGCGGCGGGTCGGCGAATGCCTGACCGACGAGGATGAGCGCGCAAGCCAGCATCACTGTCGCGCGCGGCAGAAGCGTCATCGACCTATTCGGCCGCGGCCTTGCCGTGTCCGTAGCGCTGCTCGATATAGTCGGCGACCATCTTCTCGAAATCGCGGGCGATGGACGGTCCGCGCAGCGTCGCTGCCTTCTTGCCGTCGATGAAGACGGGCGCCGTCGGTGTCTCTCCGGTGCCGGGCAGCGATATGCCGATATCGGCGTGTTTGGATTCCCCGGGGCCGTTGACGATGCAGCCCATCACCGCGACCTTGAGGTTCTCGACGCCGGGGTATTTCTCGCGCCACACCGGCATGTTCTTGCGGATGTCTGCCTGGATCCCCTGGGCAAGCTCCTGGAACACGGTCGACGTGGTGCGGCCGCAGCCGGGGCAGGCCGCGACGATCGGCACGAATTGCCGGAAGCCCATGGTCTGCAGCAGTTCCTGCGACACCTGCACCTCGCGCGTGCGGTCGCCATTTGGTTCCGGCGTCAGCGAGATACGTATGGTGTCGCCGATGCCTTGCTGCAGAAGGATGCCCATGGCGGCGGACGAGGCGACAATGCCCTTGGTACCCATGCCGGCCTCGGTCAGGCCAAGATGCAGCGCGTGGTCGGAGCGGATGGCAAGTTCGGTGTAGACGGCGATCAGGTCCTGCACGCCGCTCACCTTGGCCGACAGGATGATCTTGTCGCGGCCGAGCCCGATCTCTTCGGCCATCTCGGCCGACAGGATCGCCGACCGCACGATCGCTTCGCGCGTGACCTCCTGGGCGGTGAGCGGCGAGCCGTTGGCCTGGTTGTCGTCCATCAGCCGGGTCAGAAGCTCCTGATCGAGCGAGCCCCAGTTGACGCCGATGCGGACCGGCTTGTCGTGCCTGATCGCCATTTCGACGATTGCGGCGAACTGGCGATCCTTCTTGTCCTTGAAGCCGACATTGCCGGGATTGATGCGGTATTTGGCCAGCGCCTCGGCGCAGGCCGGATGATCGGCGAGCAGCTTGTGGCCGATATAATGGAAGTCGCCGACCAGCGGCACGTCGATGCCGAGCCTGAGCAGCCGCTCATGGATGCGCGGCACCGCCGCCGCGCTCTCGTCGCGGTCGACAGTGATGCGTACGATTTCCGAGCCCGCGCGGTGCAGCGCCGCGACCTGGGCGACGGTCTGGTCGACATCGGCGGTGTCGGTGTTGGTCATGGACTGCACGACGACGGGCGCGCCGCCGCCAACCATAACACCGCCGACCGATACGCCGACCGACGTGCGCCGCGGGAAGGGAGAAGAAAAATATCCGGTCATGCCGGCCACCTTCATCTGGGAGTTCCCGGCATGAGGTGGCGGAGCAAAGATGGCTTGTCAATGGCAGGGCACAGGCCAGCCTGCGAATCGGCCGCGGCCATGCGAAAATCACCACCAGGACCTGGCGCGAGATTCGCGAGCGAGTTTTCCGTAGATTTGTATTAAAGAGCACCGGGCCGGTGGCATCGATGCCACCGGACGTTTCACCGCGGCGGGTTGCGGCGATGGTGCCTGGAAGAGCTTCAGTGCGTGGTCGGGCTAGCCTTCAGCTTTTCAATCTCGTCCTTGATTGCCAGCTTGCGTCGCTTGAGATTCACGATTTCGAGGTCGTCCACCGATGGATGGTTCATCGCATCGGTGATCTCGCGCTCGATGTCACCGTGTTTCCGCTGCAACTCATCAAGATGGGATGCAAGAGACATGATTGGTTCTCCCTTTCATGGTTTCCTCGATTGCAGCCGTCGCAGGCACGTCCACCGCAGGTTGAGACTGTGACGGCACGATGACAGTTTGCCACCAACCGATCCCAATGTCGAATGACACGTGGTAGCATTCCACGACAAGGTGAAATGTGATATGAGCCGCGCGCCGGTCGCCGACCAACACGTCCCAACCGGTCCCGCCCAAACAGCCCGATTGGGCGATGCATACGCAGACGGTAGATGATGTCCGAACAGGAACAGGCTGAAATACGCCTCGAATATTCCCGGCTCAAACAGGAACACGCCGATTTCGACGCCGCGATCAACGCGATGATCGCCACGGGCTGCGACCCGCTTCAGATCCAGCGCATGAAGAAGAAGAAGCTGGTGATGAAAGACCGGCTGTCGGCGCTGGAAGACCGCATCATTCCCGACATCATCGCCTGAAGCGGCGGCGATAGCCAAGGCCCGGAATGCAGGCTGAGAGGACCGCAGGCATCGCGCGAATCCTTGCGGCTGCCGGCGAATTCCGCTAAGGCGCGCCTTTGCCGCGGGAGAGCGATACCTTGACCGATCAGCGTGCCGATGTCGCCATCATCATGGGCAGCCAGTCCGACTGGGCGACGATGCGCCAGGCCGCCGAAACGCTGGAGGCGCTGGGCATCCCGCACAAGAGGCTGATCGTCTCTGCGCACCGCACCCCCGACCGCCTCTATGAATTCGCCAAGGGCGCCAAGGCCGCCGGTTACAAGGTGATCATCGCCGGCGCAGGCGGCGCGGCGCATCTGCCCGGCATGACGGCGGCCATGACGTCGCTGCCGGTGTTCGGCGTTCCGGTGGAGTCCAAGGCGCTTTCGGGCCAGGATTCACTGCTTTCCATCGTGCAGATGCCGGCCGGCATCCCGGTAGGCACGCTGGCGATCGGCAAGGCGGGCGCGGCCAATGCAGCACTTCTTGCCGCCGCCGTTTTGGCGCTCAACGACGACAAGCTCGCGGCGCGGCTCGACGCCTGGCGCGCCGCCCAGACCGCAAAGGTCGCCAACGAGCCGACGGACACGCCGTGAGCCTGGCGCCCGGATCGACCATCGGCATCATCGGCGGCGGCCAGCTCGGCCGCATGCTGGCGATGGCTGCCGCCCGCCTCGGCTATCGGATCACTGTCCTGGAGCCCCAGGCCGACTGTCCGGCCGCCCAGGTCGCCAACCGGCAGATCGTGGCCGCTTATGACGATCCCGCCGCCCTTGCCGAACTGGCCGCCGCCAGTGCCGTCGTCACCTATGAATTCGAGAATGTACCGGTCGCCGCCGCCGAAACGCTGGCGGCAACGGTGCCGGTCTATCCGCCGGCACGCGCGCTCAAGGTGGCGCAGGATCGCGTCACCGAGAAAGGCTTCCTGAACGGCATCGGGATCCCGACGGCGGAATTTCGCCCGGTCGACAATGACGATCAATTGACCGAGGCGCTGAGTACGTTCAACGGCAGCGGCGTGCTGAAAACCCGCCGCATGGGCTATGACGGCAAGGGCCAGCGTGTCTTCCGCAACATGGAAACGGGCGGCTTTGCCGGCACCTGCGAGGCGATGGGCAACGTGCCGCTCATCCTGGAATCGCTCGTCGCTTTCGAGCGCGAGATTTCGGTGATTGCCGCGCGCGGCCTCGACGGAACCGTCGCCGCCTTCGATCCGGCCGAAAACGTTCACCGCGAAGGCATATTGCGAACGTCGACCTTGCCGGCGACCATCGGCCCGCAAACGGCCGCCGCCGCCAAGGACGCGGCCGCGAAAATCCTGTCGGCGCTCGACTATTTCGGCGTCATCGGCGTCGAGTTCTTCGTGCTTGCCGATGGCTCGCTTCTGGCCAACGAGCTGGCGCCACGCGTGCATAATTCAGGCCACTGGACGGAGGCGGCTTGCGTGGTCTCGCAGTTCGAGCAGCATATCCGGGCCGTCGCCGGCCTGCCGCTGGGTTCTCCCGCCCGGCATTTTGACTGCGTGATGGAAAACCTGATCGGCGACGACATGCTGAAGGTGCCGGCGCTGCTTAACGAGCCCGACCTGATGCTGCATCTCTACGGCAAGGCCGAGTCGCGCCCCGGCCGCAAGATGGGCCATTTCACGCGCCTCATCAGGTCGCGATAAGGCCCTATTGCATATCTTGGTCGTCGCCGCTTGCGTCCGAGCCGGCGCAGCTCGGGTCGCTCAGTTTACAGCTGGCCTTGGACGTGAGCTGTTCTATCCGTTCGCTGGTCAGTTTCGTCAGGCACCGCGAAACCTCCATGGGGTGGATGGAACCGCCACCGGTGTCGGCTGTCGAATAGGCGCATTCGGCGTCTCGAAAGGCGATCCAGGCGCGCTGCGCCGTCTGCAGCAGCTTGTTCGAGGCCAGATCGTTGCTGCCGAGGATATTCTCGTACGCGGCATTGAGCTTGGCATCGGCGGCCTGATAGTCGGCTTCGGCGCAGATATTCAGCATCGACTGGCTGTCGTCGTTGCGGTCGCAATCCTGGGCAAAGGCGGCAGGAGCGGTCGCAAGCAGGAGCAAACAGACGGACGCAAGGAGGCCGCGCATTTGGAATCTCCGGTCGTTTCGCCGAGGTTGCACCATTCCAGCCGCTTCTGAGTCGCGCAATGCCGCGCCGCCGGGATTGCGAATATTTTGATATGCCGGTCAACCTGTGGCATTCGAACATCGTCATGTGGTTGACACGGGCGACACTCCTCGTTTATGAGCCACGCAAGTTCAAAGGCGCGCTTTTTTTCCGGGCGCGCCTTTAAAATTCGGCCCGGGACGGGCCCTGACCGAACAGGCAAGACCATGAAGATCAAGAATTCGCTCAAGGCGCTCAAGGCGCGTCACCGCGACAACCGGCTGGTTCGCCGCAAGGGACGCATCTACATCATCAACAAGACCGCTCCGCGCTACAAGGCGCGCCAGGGCTGAGATTTGGGCGCAGCTTGCTGCGCGCGGCGCAGTGCATGCCGCCCAAAGTGCGAAGCGGTTTTGGGACAACGACATGCACAATGAGACAATGTCGCGCCGCTGATGTTGGGCGCCGGTTCGCCGGCCCCTCACGCTAAAATCATTTGGATGATCCGCCGTCCGGGATTAGATTCCGGCGATGCGGATTCGTTTTGCATTTCTCGCCGCCCTTTTGCTGTCCGGCACGGCTTTGCCCGCAGGCGCAGAAGTGGTGCAAGGCGCCCTGCCTCCAGATGCGGGGCCGCCCGCCGCGACACCGCCGCCGGCCGCTCCGACCAAGCAGGGCCGTCTCGACCAGCTATTCACCGAGTTGAAACGCGAGCGCAACGAGAAGGCCGCCGAGCGCATCGCTGGCCGCATCTGGAACGAGTGGAACCAGTCCGGCAGCGCCTCGATCGACCTGATGATGCAGTGGGCGCAAAAGGCGACCGAAGACCAGAAATTCGATGTCGCGCTCGATTTCCTCGACCAGGTGGTGACCCTGCAGCCTGATTACGCCGAAGGCTGGAACCGCCGCGCCACCGTGCATTTCCTGATGAAGAATTACGGGAAGTCGATGGCCGACATCGACCGCACCCTGCAACTCGAGCCCCGCCATTTCGGCGCGCTCTCCGGCCTCGCCCAGATCATGACCGAGACCGGCCATAAGCAATCGGCGCTGGAGGCATGGCAAAAGGTGCTCGCGATCTATCCGATGATGCGCAGCGCCCAGGCCCAGGTTTCGACGCTGTCCGAGGAACTGGCCGGCGAGGGCATCTGATTCCCGCGACCTCCGTCGCTTTGTTGTCCTGAAGCGCGCCGCCTCAATCCGGTTCAGGTGCCCCGAAGCCTTCTGCCGGCGGCTCGCCGCGCGGCCGCTTGTCAGCGCCGACAGGATGGGGCCTTGACTTGAGCCATTGGCGGTAATAGTGAAGCAATCACTTCAGTATTGATCGGATCGCCAATTGCGAAAGAGAGCCGAAATGTCCTTGACGCTGCATTTCCATCCGCTGGCCTCGTTCTGCTGGAAGCCGCTCATCGCGCTGTACGAGAACGGCACGTCGTTCGAGCCGATGTTTGTCGACCTCGGCGACGAGGCTTCTCGCACGGCCTTCCTGAAGGTGTCGCCGACCGGCAAAATGCCGGCGCTGCGCGACGATGCGCGGGATCGCACTGTGCTGGAATCGACCATCGTCGTAGAATATCTCGCCGCGCATTATCCGGGGTCGGTCGAGCTCGTTCCCGCCGACATCGATCTCGCCCTCCAGGTTCGCCAGGCGGACCGCTTCTACGATCTCTACGTGCAGCACCCGATGCAGAAGATCGTCGGCGACCGCTTGCGGCCAAAGGACAAGACCGACCCGTTCGGCGTCGAGGAGGCCCGCGCGCAGTTGCGCAACTCCTACGCCATCATAGAACAGGAGATGCAGGGCAAGACCTGGGCGGCGGGCGATACCTTCACCCTGGCGGACTGCGCCGCATCGCCGGCGCTGTTCTACGCCAACAAGGTCGAGCCGTTCGGCGACAAGTTCCCGGCGGTGAGCCGCTACCACGACCGGCTGCTCGCGCGGCCGTCCTTCGTCCGCGTCATCGAGGAAGCCGGACCTTACTTCAAGTTCTTCCCGTACAATAACGGCTAGCCGTCCATGCTGCACGATGCCGCCCAGCTCGACCTGATGTTCCAGGCGCTGGCCGACCCCGCGCGGCGGCAGATGGTGGATCGGCTGTCGCGCGGACCGGCTTCGGTCAGCCAGCTGGCCGAACCGCTGGCGATGTCGCTATCGGCCGTCGTCCAGCATCTCAACGTGCTCGAGGCAAGCGGCCTGGTCAGGACCGAGAAGCTTGGCCGGGTGCGGACCTGCCGGATCGAGCCGCAGGCGCTGAGCACCGCCGAGCGCTGGATCAACGAGCGGCGGCTCGCCTGGGAGCGCCGGCTGGACCGCCTGGGCGATTTCCTTGCCGAAACCAAAGATGAAACCTGAAGGAGCCGCCATGAGCGAGCGATCGGTTGTCCACTCCACATTCGTCATCGAGCGCGTCTATCCGGCGGCGCCGGCCAAGGTCTATTTCGCGCTGAGCGATCCGTCGGCCAAGAAGCGCTGGTTCGTCGATCCCGACAATCCGATGCCGAGCCGTCATGAAATGGATTTTCGTGTCGGCGGCAAGGAGGTGAACGCCGGCTGCCCCAGCGACGGGCAGATGCATTTCTTCAATGCGGTCTACCAGGACATCGTGCCGAACCAGCGCATCGTCTACAGCTACGAACTGCTGTTCGGCGAGACCCGCGTTTCGGTCTCGCTTGCAACCATCGAGCTCATCGCGGAAGGCACGGGAACTCGACTTGTCCTGACGGAGCAGGGGGCTTTCTTCGACGGCATCGATACGCCGGCCACCCGCGAGCACGGAACCGGCGAGTTGCTCGACGCGCTTGGCGCGGCACTTGCGGCGGCCGACTGAGGCGCGGCCGAGGTGCAACCACCTTCGCGAGTGCGCGACCCTGTCCCCATCAGTCATTCCCCCGGCGATGTTTCCCAGAACTGGTCGAGCCAGATGTTGAGCCTGAGGAAGCCCGCGCTGCAGACAGTATAGACGCGCCTCGTACCTTCGGCCTTCGCATTGACGAGGCCGGCGTCGAGCAGGACCTTCAGGTGCTGGGAAACGGCCGGTCGCGAGACGGGTAATCCGGCAGCCAGCTCGTTCACTGTCTTCGGGCCGCGCCGGAGTTCTTCCAAGAGATAACGTCTGTTCGGGTCGGCTATCGCCACAAAGGCGTCAGAAAACATCATGCCTTTATTTGTGAGGCAAAGCCCCGAGAATCTCAACTATTGGTTTCAATCTTTCTGCGTGGATCGAGCCGCAACGCCTCGGGCGTGACCGCGCGCTCGGAGGGCTGGGTTTTAAAGGCATCGCGGCTTTCGATCGGCACCGGCGCACGGGCGCGGATGCGCAGAAGCGTGTAGCCGGCGAGGCTGAGATGCGCGAGCGCGGTTGCAAGGAAAAGCCCTTCCGGCCGCACCGAACCCATCAGAGCCGCGGCCAAAAGCGGGCCGATCATTGTGCCGAAGCCGTAAAGCAGCAGCAGGCCGCCGGAAACCTTGACGAAGTCCTCGGCGCGGGCGTGGTCGTTGGCATGCGCGACCGCGATCGAGTAGAGCGTATAGGCGAAGGCGCCATAGGCGGCGGTCATCACGATGACGAATACGCCAGAACGCGGCGCGAACAGGAAGATCAGCACCGCGACCAGGGCCGCGCCAAAGGCGGCTCCGGCGAGCACGAAGCGACGGTCGGTTGTATCCGACAGCCGCCCGGCCGGAAGCTGCATGGCGGCGCCGGAGATGACGACAAGGCTCATCATCAGCGCGATCTCGGCGGTCGAGATACCGATGCGAGCCCCGTAGACTGCGCCGAGCGTACCCCAGGCCCCGTTGGCGATGCCGATAAGAAGGCATGCAACCGCCGACACAGGCGAATTCGCATAAAGGCTTTTTACGTCGAGCTTGACGTCCTGCAGGGGCTTCGGCGTCGACTGCGTCGAGACGGCCGTCGGGATGAGCGACAAGCAAAACAGGATACCGGTGATCATGAACAGCGAGGCCGAGCGCACGTCGCCGCCAGCGACGATCATCTGGCCCCCCATGATCGAGGCATAGGTAACCATCATATAGAGGCCGAAGACTGTACCGCGGTTCTCGTTGGTGGCCTTCTCGTTCAGCCAGCTCTCGATGACCATGAAGGCGCCGGCCATGGTGAAGCCGGTGAAGGCGCGCAAAAGGATCCAGAAATACTCGTCGATGATGAGGCCGGTGAGCAGCGCGATGATCGCGCCCGACGCGGCGAAGGCGCCGAAGGCCCTGACATGGCCGGCGCGGCGCACGAGACGCGGCGCGAAGAAACAGCCGGCGACGAAGCCGCCGGCCCAGGCCGTGCCCATCAGGCCGAGCGACGCGGTCGAAAAACCTTCCACCTGCCCGCGCAGTGGCAGGAGCAGCCCGTGCAGGCCGGATGCGGCAAGCAGGAACGCCGTGCCGCGAAGCAGCGAGAGGATCGGTCTGTAAGTTGCAAACATGGGCTGATCCGGCTGGAATCTTCAGGGCGGGGTCTGTTTCGGAGTGCAGGTCTGGCAGTCGCTTTCAGGCTTTTCCGGGGCGAGCGGACAAGCGCGCCGGGATTCATCCGCGGCGAAACAGCGCCTCCGCAGCGGATTTTGTGGCGCCCTTGGCTGCCCGCTCGGTCTCCAGCCTGGCGATCTCGTCACGCAACATCGCAATGCGCTGGGACAATTCGTCCACGGACAGCAGCGATAGGTCCTGACCGATCTCGTGCGGGCGCGGCTTCTTGCGGGGTTCGTCGTCGAAGATCGCCATCCGTCGCTCCTCCCTTACTTGGCCATTTGCCTGATTTGCCAATCAGCATACATAGGGCAGGGGCGCCGATGCAAACGGCCGACAACAGATCGACATAAGGAGACGGCAAGCCATGGCAAGTCAGAATATTCCGGCTAAGATGACGGCCATCGCGATCTCCCAGCCCGGTGGCCCCAGGGCGCTGAAGCCGGAAACCCGCGACGTGCCTGTCCCCGGGCCCGGCGAAGTGCTGATCCGCGTGCACGCGGCCGGCGTCAACCGCCCGGACGTGCAGCAGCGCAAGGGCGCCTATCCGCCGCCGCCAGGTGCGTCCGATCTGCCGGGCCTCGAAGTATCAGGCGAAATCGCGGCGCTCGGCGACGAGATATCGCGCTGGCGCATTGGCGACCGAGTCTGCGCGCTGACGCCGGGCGGCGGCTACGCCGAATATGTCAAGGTGCACGCCGGCAGTGTGCTGCCGATCCCGGCCGGATTCACCCATTCGGAGGCCGCGGCGGTTCCGGAGAACTATTTCACCGTCTGGCATAATGTGTTCGAGCGCGGCGGCCTGAAGAAGGGCGAGACGCTGCTTGTCCATGGCGGCTCGTCCGGCATCGGCACGACCGCCATCCAACTCGCATCGGCGTTCGGCGCCTATGTGATCACCACCGCCGGCAGCAAGGAAAAGTGCGACGCCTGCCTGAAGCTCGGCGCCGATCGGGCGATCAACTACCGCGAGGAGGATTTCGTCGCTCAGGTCAAGGACGCGACCGGCGGCAAGGGCGCCGACGTCATCCTCGACATGGTCGGTGGTGACTATGTCGGACGCAACTACGATGCGGCGGCCGTCGAGGGACGAATCGTCCAGATCGCGGTGCAGGCGGGCGCGGTCGCGAGCGCCGACTTCTCCAAGATCATGGTCAAGCGGCTGACGCATACCGGCTCGACGCTTCGCCCGCGCACCGTCGAGTTCAAGGCGGCCATTGCCGCCGCGCTCGAAGCCCAGGTGTGGCCGCTGCTCGGCACCCGCAAGGTGGCGCCCGTCATGGACATGATCTTTCCGCTGACAGAGGCCTGGAGGGCGCATGAGCGGATGGAAGAGGGCGAGCATATCGGCAAGATCGTGCTCGACGTCGGCTAGGATGAGCCCACATTCAGGTGGGGCCAGCCTGCAATGGAAGCTTCCTGCGGTTTCGGTGGTCACGTAGTGAAGCACGCTCCGCTCCGGTTCTCGGAGCCTGCCATTTTCGTCTCGGCCTGACCTGAATCTCCGCACATCCCGTGGCGCCGGCGTATTCTGTGGGATAGCTGAATGAAATCTTAATGCTGCATTGCACAAAACGCATTGCGGCCATGCAAAAGCGTCCGTTCATTTTTTGGGCATGCATGCCTATTTACGCGGCATCGAAAGATTTCATCACACGACTGGAGAACCAAAATGAACCCGATCCGTGCTTACCGTAAGTGGCGCATGTACAACGAGACCGTGCGCGAGCTGAACAAGCTCAATGCCCGCCAGTTGAGCGACCTCGGCATCAACCGTGCCGACATCGAGCGCATCGCCCGCCAGGCGGTGTAACCAGACGCAGCCCGACCGCAAGGCCGGGCCGTGACATGCAAGCCAGAGCCGTCGAGACGCTTGCTTCGTTTCCGGTTCCAAGCCCGCTGGACCTCGTCCAGCGGGTTTTGTCTTTCCAAGGCCGTAAAACAGCCCTTTCCCAAAAACATTGCGAAAATTCGAGGGAGCGTTTATACAGGCCGCGAATTTCCCATTTTGGTGGCTCTAAACCACCGCCCGCGCGGGAACGCGGGCGAACGAGAAGGATTTTTGATATGGCCAATTCGCTGCTGATGCCCAAGGCGACCGCCGTCTGGCTGGTCGACAACACCGCGCTCTCCTTCGAGCAGATCGCACAGTTCTGCGGGCTGCATCCGCTCGAGGTCAAGGCGATCGCAGACGGCGAGTCGGCGCAAGGCATCAAGGGCATGGACCCGATCATCACCGGCCAGCTAACGCGCGACGAAATCGCGCGCGGCGAGAAGGACATCAACCACCGGCTGAAGCTGTCGGACCCGAAGGTGCGGGTGCCGGAATCGAAGCGCAAAGGCCCGCGCTACACGCCGCTGTCGAAGCGGCAGGACCGGCCGAACGCCATTCTGTGGCTGGTCCGCAACCATCCCGAGCTCAAGGACGCGCAGATCTCGCGTCTCGTCGGCACCACCAAGTCGACGATCGAGCAGATCCGTGAACGCAAGCACTGGAACTCGGCCAATCTGCAGCCGATGGATCCGGTGACGCTCGGCCTCACCTCGCAGATCGACCTCGACCTCGAGGTCAACCGCGCCTCGCGCGGTCGCGAGCAGGCGCAGCCCGTGGGCGACACGCTGCTGCCCGCCGCGCTTACCGAACGACTGGTGCCCGCGCCGGAGAAGCCGAAGAACGAGGATCAGGAGCTCGACGCCAACGCCGTCTTCGCCAAGCTCTCGGCGCTGAAGTCCAAAAACGAGGACGACGACCAGGAGTAAGTCTCCCGGCCCGCCCAAAAGAAAAGCCCGCTTCGAGCGGGCTTTTCTTTTGGACAATGGCTTGGGAGGAAGTCATGTCCGCGCCGCGCGGTCGGGCGCCATGCCGTAATTCTCTGAGCGCTCGACGGCGCGGTAGAAATCGGCGAGCTGCTTGCCGCGCTCCGGCTTGAAGATGCGGCCGGCGATGACCACCGAGGCGATGCGGTCGATGCGGAAGGCGCGGAAATCGTCGCGCATCTCGCACCAGGCGACCAGCGTCCAGACCTTGCCCCAGAACCACAGGCCCAAGGGCCTGATGTCGCGCGCGGTGCCGCGGCCCGCCTCGTCGGAATAGTCGATGGTCAGCACCTGCCGTTTCTCGACAGCACGCTCAATCAGGTCGATCGCCTCGCGCGCGGCGTCGCTCACCACCCACATAGGTGTGTGTATCTCGGTGCGGGCGATGCGGTCCTTCTCGGTATCCGGCAGCACGGCGCCGATCTTGACCAGCGCCTCGTCGGCAGCCCTTGCCATCGCAGCGCCGCCAAAGGCGCGCACCATGCGGGCGCCGGCAACCAGCGCCACGATCTCGTCACGGGTGAACATCAGCGGCGGAAGGTCGAAACCCTCCCTCATCATGTAACCGACGCCCGCCTCGCCGTCGATCGGCACGCCGGTCGACTGGAGGTCCGCTATGTCGCGGTAGATGGTGCGCTCCGAAACCTCGAGCCACGTGCCGAGCTTCTGCGCTGTGACCAGCCGGCCACCCCGCAAATGCTGCACGATCTGGAAAAGCCTGTCGGCACGGCGCATCGAATTCTCCCCCGGGGTTTATGGCTCTTGTCCTTCGCGCTCGCGCTGCGCGGCAACGAACCTCGCCTTGAACGACAATCGCGCTGACGTCTCGATCCAGTTGATGCCTGGCGGGCCCAGTCTGTCGTCCCAGCTTTCCTCCATACGCGGATGACTCCGGATCGTTGGTTCCTGTTCGTTGATGTCAGGATCGGAACAAATGCAATTACCGCATGCCTCCTGACAGCATTCTGTCAGGAGGCAGCAGTGATGTTGCCTAAAAACAAGGCTTCCTTCCAGGACCTTGAGCCTAGGTGGCATTACATCTGGGCGTGGGAGCGCCATAATCCAAGTCGGATGCCAAGATTTCAGTTCTCGCGCACGCGGCCGGCGTATAGGTCCGGCCAGCCGATATCCTTGCGAATATCCGCCGGCAAGGTGCTCAGGAAACGTTGAGTACGGATTTCGTTGCGCACAGCGCGGATCCTGCCGACATAGTGCTGAACGCCGCGCAGAATGGTTGACCCGTTCATGACCTCACTCCTCTCTCTTTTCGATGACAAGAGTATCTCACAGCCCTCCTGACAGCAGTCTGTCAGGAAGTTGGCAGGGTAGCGAAGAACGTGGAACGTCAGCCTTGGCAGGCGTGGGCGGATACCATCTCCGTCAGCAACGAGCCGACCGGGATCTGCCTCAAGAAGGGCTTTGACAGCCGCCATCGTTGCTGATCAAAGGCGGCATGACGAAACTGCTTGCCCTTGTCATCTGTGGCATCATGCTGATCCAGATCATCAAGCCGCTCGGGTGGCCGGGGTTGAAGCGACGCGGCGATTTCTGGAAGCTGGCGTTGCTGGCCATGGCCGCGATCTCGCTCGCCGCTGTCCTGGGCCACTGGACCTAAGCCGGGCTGCTCGCTTTGTCGCCGAGCACGAAATCCGACAGATGCTCCGCCCAGGCGCGATAGCCTGCCTCGGAGGCGTGGAAGCCGTCGGAGGCGAAACCGGCCTCGGGATTGGTGATCGGCAGTCGCGCGGCGGCGATGGCGCCGCGCTCGTTGCAGAGCCGCACGCCCATCCGGTTCATCTCGGTTGCGCGGATCTCGAGGATCCTGCCGAGCAGCGGTGGCATTGCCGGCGCGCGGGTGAATTCCAGCACCGGCGACCAGACCACGCGCGCTTCCGGCCATTTGGCGCGCAGCGCGTAGAGCAGGCCGCCGAATTCCTTCTTGAAGCGCGACACCGAATGGAAGTTCTTGGTGTCGTTGGTGCCGATGGCAAGCACGATATGCGTCCACGGGCCGGAGGACAGGTTGGGCAGCACATAGTCGCGTATCTGGCCGGAGGTCGCCGAATTGAAGCCGGCGGCGCGCCAGCGCACGGCGCGGCCGGTGCGTTCGGCGATCAGGCCGGCAAGCTGCGCGGCAAGCCCGTATTCCGATTGCTCGATGCCGACCGATGCGGCCGAAGAATCGCCCACCACCAGCAGCGAAATAGCCGGCGCCTGGCCCCCGACCTCGTGCATGACCGGACCCTGTGCCGGCAGCATGCGGGTGGTGCGACGGCGCACGCCGAGGCCCTGCCAGACATAGATCGGGAAGGCGAGCCAGGTGAGGAAGGCGAGCATGCTGAATGACAAATCCCCATGGATAGCTGGGAGCCATTTAGAGCATGTTCGGATCGCCATGAAAGACCTGCCGGTCACTCGCGGCAGTCCGCCCGATCCGCCGTCCTCTCCTGGTATTCGTCATGCAGCCGCACCCAGTCCATCAAGCCGTGATAGGGGCCGGTCTCATCGCGGCCCTTGGGGGTCATATCGAGGTAGTGATATGCGCCGATCAGCGGGTCGCCGCCGCGGGCACGCGACATGAAGGTGAGAAAGACGTCGCCGTTCTCGCCCCGATAGAACACGCTGGTTCCGGGCAGATCCTCGATCTGAGCGGGCGTTTCTCGAAGTTGTAGATGGTGTCGCCCGACGCGATCTGCCGGTCCGTGAAGGAGACCTGCATGTCGAAGTTGAAATCGGACGCGTAGGAGGATACCCAGTCGAACCTCCAGCCCATGCGCTGCTTGAAAGGCAGGATCTCCGCCAGCGGTGCTCGCGAGACGACGACCAGGGAAACGTCATGGTGCCGCAGATGCTGGTCCGCGCCATCGATATGATCGGCAAGGAACGAACAGCCGGTGCAACGATGGCCGCATCCCGGCGTCATCATGAAGTGGTAGACGATGAGTTGGCTCCTGTCTGCGAACAGTTCGGCGAGGCGCTTCGGCCCCAGCTCGCTCTCGAAGACGTAGTCCTTGCGCAACTTGAGCCAGGGCAGCCGCCGCCGTTCGGCGGTGACGCAATCGCGCAGCCGCGTCAGCTCCTTCTCGCGCTCCAAGTGCTTCCGGTGCGCCTCGAACCAGTCTTCGCGCGAAACCACGGCGTTGCGTTGCATGGCCATCTCCTGTCCTCTCCTGCCAAGGACGTTCGACATGGGCGCGATCCGACATAGAGCGCGTCGCGCTGAAACGGATTCAGGCGATGCGGTTTATGGCTTCGTTTCCATGCATGTCGTATTCCCAAACCAGCACATTCTGGGCGACATGCATCGGCCGCCGTGTTCGCTCCATCAGGTAGGAACGGGGCGCACAAAAGCAAATCCCGGGCCAGTGGCCCGGGTTTTCAACTCATGAAGGGCAGTTGCGTCAGGCGGCTTTCTCCAGCGCCGGCTCCCATTTTCCGAGCGCCGCCAGATGGTTCATGTGGGCGCGGTGGGTGAAGGCGGCCTGGCCGGCGGCGATGTTCGATGCCTTGCCGCTCCACGCCTTCTGCGGCGCGGCCTGCAGCGCGCGGCCATAGGAGAAGGTCAGCTTCCAAGGGTGTGGGCCGATGGCGTTGATGGCGTTGAGGTTGGCGGTCGCCTCCTCGTCCTCCTGGCCGCCTGAGAGGAAGGCAATTCCGGGCACCGCCGCCGGCACCACCTGGCGGAACAGCTTTATCGTCTTTTCGGCGATTTCCTCGGGGCTGTCGGTCCTTCCCGATTTCCTGCCCGAGATCACCATGTTGGGCTTCAGGATCGAGCCTTCCAGCACGACGCGCGCCGCGTAGAGTTCGTCATAGAGCTTGACCAGAGTCGCTTTCGAGACCTCGTAGCAGGTGTCGATGGAGTGAGCGCCATCCATCAGCACTTCCGGCTCGACGATCGGCACGATGCCGGCCTCCTGGCAGAGCGCGGCATAGCGGGCCAGCGCATGAGTGTTCGAGGCGATCGAGTTGGCCGATGGCACCCCCTTGCCGGTGTCGATATCGATCACAGCGCGCCATTTGGCGAAACGGGCGCCGAGCCTGTGATAATCGGCGAGCCGTTCGCGCAGGCCGTCGAGGCCTTCGGTGATGGTGTCGCCGGGAAAGCCGGCGAGAGGCTTGGCGCCAAGATCGACCTTGATGCCCGGAATGGAACCTGCCGCCTTGATGATATCGACCAGTGGCGTGCCGTCGACCGCCTTCTGGCGGATTGTCTCGTCATAGAGGATGACGCCGGAGATGTACTTGGTCATCGCGCCAGAGGAGCGAAACATCATCTCGCGGTAGTCGCGCCGGTTGTCAGCGGTGGATTCGACGCCGATGACATCGAAGCGCTTCTTGATGGTGCCGGAGCTCTCATCGGCGGCCAAAAGGCCCTTGCCACCGCTCACCATCGCGGCGGCGATATCTTCGAGACGTTCGCTCATGGGTGCTCTCCTAGGCTGCGTTTGTTCCGCGCTAGCAGAACATTACCGCCAAAGGAATGACGCCGGAAAGCGTGAATCGATGAAAGAAACTGGCGCTCTAGCGCTTCAGCACCTCGACACCTGGCAGCGGCTTGCCTTCCATCCATTCGAGGAACGCGCCGCCGGCCGTCGAGACATAGGTGAAGTCGTCTGCCACACCGGCATGGTTGAGCGCGGACACCGTGTCGCCGCCGCCGGCGACCGAGACCAGCTTGCCGTCCTTGGTGCGAGATGCGGCATGCTTAGCTGCCGCCACCGTGGCACGATCGAAGGGTTCGATCTCGAACGCACCGAGAGGGCCGTTCCAGACGAGCGTCGCGGCGCGGTCGATCCAGTCGTTGACGCTCTGCACGGTCTTTGCGCCGACATCGAGGATCATGCTGTCGGCCGGCACTTCCGAGATGGCGACGGTCTCGCTTGGGGCTCCCGCCTTGAACTCCTTGGCTACCACGCCATCGGTGGGCAGAATGATTGCGCAGCCGGCTTCGGCCGCCTCGATCATGATCTGCTTGGCGGTTGCGGCGAGATCGTGCTCGCAGAGGGACTTGCCGACATCCGTGCCGCGCGCAGCAAGAAAGGTGTTGGCCATGCCGCCGCCGATCACCAGCGCGTCGACTTTCTTCACCAGGTTCATCAGCAGGTCGATCTTGGTCGAGACCTTGGCGCCGCCGACGATGGCGACCACCGGCCGAACCGGGTTGCCCAGGCCTTTTTCCAGCGCGTCGAGCTCCGCCTGCATGGTGCGGCCGGCATAGGCGGGCAGCTTATGCGCCAGGCCTTCGGTCGAGGCATGCGCGCGATGCGCGGCCGAAAAGGCGTCGTTGACATAGATGTCGCCATTGGCGGCGAGCTTGTCCGTGAAGGCCGGGTCGTTCTTCTCCTCGGCCTTGTAAAAGCGGGTGTTCTCGAACAGCAGAACGTCGCCGTCCTTCATCGCGGCGACGGCTTCGGCGGCTTTGTCGCCGACGCAGTCGGGAGCGAAGCCGACCGGACGGCCGAGCACCTCAGCCGTGGCCTTGGCGATCGGCTCGAGCGAAAACTCGGGCGAGGGGCCATCCTTCGGGCGGCCGAAATGCGCAAGCAGGATAACCTTGGCGCCCTTGCCGGAGAGCTCGGCGATGGTCGGGGCGATGCGTTCGATGCGGGTGGCGTCGGTCACCTTGCCGTCGGTGACAGGAACATTGAGGTCGACGCGCACCAGGACGCGCTTGCCACTGACGGAGCCGATGTCATCGAGTGTCTTGAAGCCGGCCATGCTCGTTCCTTCCTTGTGCCTTGACGCAATTCCGGACGGAAAACCGCCCACACTTCTCCTGGAATTGCTCCAGCGAAAACGCGGCGACCTTACCCGGCGCGAAGGACGATGCAAGGGCCGCGTTGAAGCGCGCGCGCAAAAATGATGTCGCCGTGAGACATCAGCCGTCGGTGGTTGCCTTCTGACCATCGAGTGCCGGCGCCGCGAGGTCGGCCGGCGCGTCCTCCGTTTCCCGCTTTTCCGTTGGCCCCCGCCAGTTGCGGATGAGGGCGGCGACGCGGTCGCCGATCTCGCCGGCGCTCAGGAAGACCGGCACGCGCGCCACCGGCGCAGTCGGCTCGAAGGACAGGCCGAGGCCGGTAATCCTGCCCTTCTCGTCGACATCGCGCACGATCAACTCGATCGGGCCGATCACCACGCGGTCGGCATATTCGGGGCGGCCGCCGAGCCGCTCAGAAACCAGCGCGGCCACTGTGAGCTTCTGTTCGGCCTCGGTCAGGCCCGGCCCATAGGCGGCCTCCAACTCGGCCGCCGAGCGGGCTGGGTCGACGGCGAAGGCGCCAAAGAAGTCGGCATCCTCGGGATCGACCACGGCGCGGCTGGCGAAGAGCTTGTCGAGCAGGCGCGGGTAGCGGTCCGGGACGAAGATGTAGACCTGATCGCCTGCGGCGAGTCGGCCCATGTCCTGGAAGCGCATCGAGCGGCCGTCGCGCAGCACCAGCGAGGGCCTTGCCCAGCGCGGGATGCGCTCGCCGCGCGCCACCGGGCTGCCAGGCGCCACGCGATAGGCAAGCAACTCGTGATGGGCCGAGCCAGGCAATTCGAGCTCGACCTTATCGAGCGGCCCGAGACGCGCCGGCACGATCAGGCCAAGGCGTCGCGCCAATGGACCGACCGTCCAGCCCTGCACTACCAGCGACACGAGCACGATGATGAAGGCGGCGTTGAAGATCAAGCGGCCATGCTCCAGCCCGCCAAGCAGCGGCGTGATGGCAAGCAGGATGGAAACCGCGCCGCGCAGGCCGACCCAGGAGACGAAAGCGACCTCGGGACGCGGCAGGCGGAACGGGATCAGGCAGAGCCAGACGGCCAAAGGCCGCGCCACGAAGATGAGGAACAGGCCAAGCAGGATCGCCGGTATCAGGATCGCCGGGAACTGCGAGGGCGTGGCAAACAGGCCGAGGATCAGGAACATGATGATCTGTGCCAGCCACGACATGCCGTCCTGGAACCGCTTAAGGATAGTGACGGCGCGAATGTCGGAATTGCCGGCGATCAGTCCGGCCAGGTAGACGGCGAGGAAGCCGGAGCCGCCTATGGCGCCGGCGGCGGCAAACACCATCAGTGACAGCGTCAGCACGAAGATCGGCAGAAGGCCGTGGTCGAGATTGAGCCGCTCGACAAGACGCACGATGCCGAAGCCGCCAAGAACGCCGATCACGGCACCAAGGCCCATATTGGCAAGGAAGCCGAGCAGAAGATTGGCGGCCAGCACATTGGCCTCGGGGTTGGCGTGCGCGGCGATGATCTCGACCAGCGTGATGGTCAGGAAGATGGCGATCGGGTCGTTGGTGCCGGATTCCACTTCCAGCGTCGCGCGCACGCGCTCGCGCAGGTGGATCTCGCCGGCGCGCAGCAGGAAGAAGACGGCGGCGGCATCAGTCGAGGCGACGGCTGCGCCGAGCAGGGAGGATTCCAGCCAGGTCAGCTTCAGAAAATAGAACGCGGCAACGCTGAAGATGCCGGTGGTGAGGATCACCCCAATCGTGGCCAGCGACAGCGCCGGGCCGGCCGCCTGCCGCAGCGCGTTGAGCGGCGTGCCGAAACCGGAATCGAACAGGATGATGGCCAGGGCCAGTGAGCCGGCAAAATAAGCCAGCCGCGCATTATCGAATTCGATGCCGAGGCCGTCGACGCCGGTGGCAAGGCCAATGCACAGAAAGAGGAGCAACAGGGGAGCGCCGAAGCGGAAGGCGATCAGGCTCGAAAACGCGGCGGCGACAATGAGCGCCGTGCCGACCAGCGTCACGAGATAGATCGCATGCTCCATCCACTATTGCCCCTCAAAACCCTCTGTGTTCCCGCTTTACCAGAGAGTGGGGCGAAGACATGACCAGTGCAAGGCAACAGCGTGGTTTTTGGCCGAGCCGGCCAATAAAAAACGCCCGGCAAGGCCGGGCGTTCTCAAACTGCGAAACGACCCTTGGATCAGGCGATGGTCTTGCCGAAGGCGACGGCGGTGTCGCCCATGCGGTTGGAGAAGCCCCATTCGTTGTCGTACCAGGACAGGACCGAAACGAAGTTGCCGTCCATCACCTTGGTCTGGTCGAGCGCCACGATCGACGAATGCGGATCGTGGTTGAAGTCGATCGACACGTTCGGGTGATGGGTGACCGACAGGACGCCCTTCAGCTTGCCGTTCGAGGCGGCGATGACCGCTTCATTGATCTCCTGCACGGTGGTCGAACGCTTGGCGATGAATTTGAGGTCGACGACCGAAACATTCGGGGTCGGCACGCGGATCGAGATGCCGTCGAGCTTGCCCTTGAGGTCGGGAAGCACAAGGCCGATCGCCTTGGCCGCGCCGGTCGAGGTCGGGATCTGCGACAGCGCCGCGGCGCGAGCGCGGTAGAGGTCCTTGTGCATGGTGTCCAGCGTCGGCTGGTCGCCGGTGTAGGAGTGGATCGTCGTCATCATGCCCTTCTCGATGCCGACGGTCTCATGCAGCACGGCCGCCAGCGGCGCCAGGCAGTTGGTGGTGCAGGACGCGTTCGAGATGACGATGTGGTCCTTGGTCAGCTTGTCGTGATTGATGCCGTAGACGACTGTGAGGTCGGCGCCGTCGGACGGAGCCGAGACCAGGACGCGCTTGGCGCCGGCGGTCAGGTGCGCGGCGGCCTTGTCGCGGGCGGTGAAGATGCCGGTGCATTCGAGAGCGATGTCGACGCCGAGTTCCTTCCAGGGGAGCTGCGTCGGATCCTTGATCGCGGTGACCTTGAACTTCTCCTTGCCGACCGAGATCTGGTCGCCGTCGACAGTCACTTCGTGCGGGAAGCGGCCATGCACGCTGTCGTAGCGCAAAAGGTGCGCATTGGTCTCGACCGGGCCGAGGTCGTTGACGGCGACGACGTCGATGTCCTTGCGGCCGGATTCATGGATGGCGCGCAGGATGTTGCGGCCGATACGGCCAAATCCGTTGATGGCAACTCTGACGGTCATTGTCGTTCTCTCCCTTGGGGGCTGGAAAGCGGATGGGTCCGCAGCTTCATAACGGCGGACGGCGTAAGAATCCAGCCGCAGAAGGTCGCATTTAAATCGATTAGTTTGGTCCAGCCCGGCGAAACCGTTAATCGGGGCCGCCGGGCCTTGGCCAATTCCTACTTACCGTGCAGTCGGGCTTCGACCGCCTTTGCCGCGGCATCGGCGGTGATGCCGAAATGCGGATAGAGCTGCTCGATCGTGCCCGAGGCGCCGAAGCCGTGCATGCCGATGAAGATGCCGTCCGTGCCGATCAGGTGATCCCAGCCCTGGCGGATGCCGGCTTCGATCGCGACCTTCACCCTGGCGTTGCCGATGGTCTTCCTGCGATAGTCGTCGCTCTGCTGGTCGAACAGCTCGAAGCAGGGCACCGAGACGACGCGGGTCGGGTGCCCGTGCTTTTCGAGCAGGTCGCGGGCACCGAGCGCGATCTCCACCTCCGAGCCTGTGGCGAAGATCGTCACCACGGCCTCGCCGCTGGCGGCGGCCAGTTCATAGGCACCCTGCCTGCTCAGGTTTCCGGCATTGAATTCGGTGCGCACCGTTGGAAGGTTCTGGCGGGTCAGCGCCAGGGTCGACGGCGTCTTTTCGGATTCCAGGGCGATCTGCCAGCATTCGGCGGTTTCCACCGCATCGGCCGGGCGGAAGACGTTGTGGTTCGGGATGGCGCGCAGCGCCGCCAGATGCTCGACCGGCTGGTGGGTCGGGCCATCCTCGCCGAGGCCGATCGAGTCATGCGTCATGACGAAGATCGAGCGGATGCCCATCAGCGAGGCCAGACGCATCGACGGGCGGGCATAGTCGGAGAAGCACATGAACGTGCCGCCATAGGCGATCAGGCCACCATGCAGCGTCAGGCCGTTGATCGCCGCCGCCATGCCATGCTCGCGAATGCCGTAGTGGACATAGCGCTGGCCGTAATCGTCCGGTGTGATGTTCTTGGTCTGGCTGGTCTTGGTGTTGTTGGATCCGGTGAGGTCGGCCGACCCGCCGATGGTTTCCGGCACCGCGCCGTTGATGACTTCCAGCGCCATTTCCGACGACTTGCGGGTGGCGACCTTCGGCTTGTCGACCGACAGCTTCTTCTTGTAGTCGGCGATGACGGCGTCGAAGTTGGAGGGCAGTTTGCCGGCAAGGCGACGCTCGAACTCGGCCTTCAGCTTCGGCTCCGCCTTGGCAAGCCGGCCTTCCCAATCGGCGCGCGCCTTGGCGCCGCCCTTGCCGACGGCGCGCCAGGCGTCGAGGATGTCGGCCGGAATCTCGAATGGCGGCGATTCCCAGTTGAAGAATTTGCGCGCGCCGGCGATTTCCTCGGCGCCCAGCGGCGATCCGTGCGCCTTGTTGGTGCCGGCCTTGGTCGGGGCGCCGAAGCCGATGGTGGTTTTGCAGGCGATCATCGTAGGCTTGTCGGAATGACGCGCAGCCTCGATGGCATAGGCGATCGCCTCCGGGTCGGTGCCGTCGATATGACTGGCGTTCCAGCCCGAGGCCTGGAAGCGGGCGACCTGGTCGGTGTTGTCGGCGAGCGAGACCGGGCCGTCGATCGAGATGTTGTTGTTGTCCCAGAAGACGATCAGCTTGTTGAGCTTCAGATGCCCGGCCAGCGCGATGGCTTCCTGGGAGACGCCTTCCATCAGGCAGCCGTCGCCTGCCAGTACATAGGTGTAGTGGTCGACGAGGTCGTTGCCGAAGGCGGCGTTCATGATGCGCTCGCCGAGCGCGAAGCCGACGGACGTGGCAATGCCCTGGCCGAGCGGGCCGGTGGTCGTCTCGATGCCGGCGGCATGACCGTATTCGGGATGGCCGGCGGTCCGGGAGCCCAGCTGGCGGAAATTCTTGATCTGGTCGATCGTCATGTCCTCATAGCCGGTGAGGTAGAGGAGCGAATAGAGCAGCATCGAGCCATGGCCGGCCGACAGGATGAAGCGGTCGCGGTCGGCCCAGTGCGGGGCCTTGGCGTCGAATTTCAGGAAGCGGCTGAACAGAACCGTGGCGATGTCGGCGCAGCCCATCGGCAGGCCGGGGTGACCGGAGTTCGCCTTCTCGACGGCGTCCATGGAAAGAAAACGGATCGCATTGGCCATCCGGTCATGTTGTTCGCGCGAGCTCATGCTTCCTCCGGGAACGGGGTTGTGCTTGGGAAAACCCTAGGGAAAGGGTGCGCGACACATAGCAGGCACGGCCCTTTAGTCAACAAATCGGAGCGGATTTTGCCGGTCATGTGATGGCGTCGGGCACCTTACATTAGCGATAGCGGGGGACAGTCGCGAGAGCTTTGTTGACGCGCCCTTCACCCGGTGCCTAATCTTTCCGAGGTAACGTGTTCTGAATGCGCGCGATTCGGTGATGGGCAGGGCATAGGACGAGGCCATGACCGGGGAAACGACCCTCAAGGAAGTCATCGCCAGGCTGGGCAAGGCCATGGAAGGGCTGGAAAACGCCGTGGCGGCGAAGCTCGAGCATGAGCGCGATTATTCGGAGGCCGAGGCCGAGGTGCAGCGCATGAACGCCGACCGTTCGCGCCTGGCGCAGGAGCTCGACAATTCCGAGGCACGCGCCGAGCGGCTTGAAGATGCCAACAAGGAAGTGTCGCGACGGCTGGTGACCGCCATGGAAACCATCCGGGCGGTGCTGGACAGGTAAGGCAATGGCACAGGTCACGGTTTCCATCGACGGCAAGCAGTATCGGATGGCCTGCGACGAGGGCCAGGAAGAGCATCTGATCGACCTTGCCGAGCGCTTCGACCGCTATGTCTCGCATCTGAAGGATTCGTTCGGCGAGATCGGTGACCAGCGGCTCACCGTCATGGCGGGCATCATGGTGATGGACGAGCTCTCGGAACTCACCAAGCGTGTCAAGGGCATGGAGAGCGAAGTGCTGACCTTGCGCAAGACGCGCGACGAGGCGCTGACCAAGGCCGACAAGAGCGACAGCGTGCTCACGACCGCGCTCAGCGCGCTCGCGCAGCGCATGGAAGATCTCACGGCGACGCTGGCGGTGAAGAAGGCTTGAGCACCTCCGATACCCGTTCTGACGGAAAATCCTGTCGCGAACTGCCGGCGGCTACGCAAAAATTTCGTCTCGCGCCGGCCATGGACGTCATCGCGAGCGTTTGATCGGCGGCGCGATGGTGCTAGGATTTCGGAGCCGGCGACGCCAGCCGCAAGCCGGCTACGGTTTTCAAAAAAGGGTAGGGACAGGGTCATGAGTCTTCGTATCAACGACATCGCGCCGGATTTCACCGCCGAGACCACACAGGGCACCATCAAGTTCCACGATTGGATCGGCGACGGCTGGGCGGTACTGTTCAGCCACCCGAAGAACTTCACGCCGGTCTGCACCACAGAGCTCGGCACCATGGCCGGGCTCGAGGGCGAGTTCAAAAAGCGCAATGTCAAGATCATCGGCATCTCGGTCGATCCGGTGTCGAGCCACGACAAGTGGCAGGCCGACATCAAGACCGCCACCGGCCACACCGTGCACTATCCGCTGATCGGCGACAGCGACCTGCACGTCGCCAAGCTCTATGAAATGCTGCCGGCCGGCGCGGGCGAGAGCTCGGAGGGCCGCACGCCCGCCGATAACGCCACCGTGCGCTCGGTCTATGTCATCGGCCCGGACAAGAAGATCAAGCTGGTGCTGACCTATCCGATGACGACGGGCCGCAACTTCGACGAGATCCTGCGCGTCATCGACTCCATCCAGCTGACCGCCAAGCACCAGGTGGCAACGCCGGCCAACTGGAAGCAGGGCGACGACGTCATCATCACCGCCGCGGTCTCCAACGAGGATGCGATCAAGCGTTTTGGGGCGTATGAGACAGTGCTTCCTTATCTGCGCAAGACCAAGCAACCGACGGCATGAGCTTTCCTTCTCCCCGTTCATGGGGAGAAGGTGCCCGAAGGGCGGATGAGGGGCGGCGCGGCGTTCCAGGAATGAGCGCCAAGCTGCTCGGAGATCCTTGTGCCGAGCAATTAACCTCGCAGCCTGGCGCTGCGCCTCATTGTAATGCTCATCCTCTGCGGCTGCGTTGCAGCTTCAGAAGGTGGACCGCGCTTTTGTCACCGTTCACGGAGAGAACGGGCTAATTCGCCGCCTTCGCCAAACAAAAAAGGCGGCGCCGAAGCGCCGCCTTTTTCATTGTTGATGCCCGAGCTTCTTATACCGCAGGCTGCGCATCGATGGTGCGCAGCGCCTGGGCCTGGCGCTTGGCGGCGGCCTTGACCGCGTCCTGCACCTTCTCGAAGGCGCGCACCTCGATCTGGCGCACGCGCTCACGGCTGATGTCGAACTCGGCCGACAGCTCTTCCAGCGTCAGCGGCTCCTCGGCCAGGCGGCGCGCCTCGAAGATGCGCCGCTCGCGCTCGTTGAGCACCGAAAGAGCACCCGACAGCATGGAGCGCCGGTTTTCCAGCTCGTCCTGCTCGATCAGCATCTCTTCCTGGCTTTCGTGGTCATCGACCAGCCAGTCCTGCCATTCACCGGACTCGCCCTCGCTCGCCCGGATCGGGGCGTTGAGCGAAGCGTCGCCCGACAGGCGGCGGTTCATAGACACCACTTCCGCCTCGGACACGTTGAGACGGGTGGCGATCTCGGCGATCTGGTCGGGCTTCAAATCGCCATCGTCGAGCGCCTGGATCTTGCCCTTCACCTTGCGAAGGTTGAAGAAAAGGCGCTTCTGGTTGGCGGTAGTGCCCATCTTGACCAGGCTCCACGAGCGCAGGATGTATTCCTGGATCGAGGCCTTGATCCACCACATGGCATAAGTGGCGAGCCGGAAACCACGCTCCGGTTCGAATTTCTTCACGGCCTGCATGAGGCCGACATTGCCTTCCGAGATGACCTCGCCGATCGGCAGGCCGTAGCCGCGATAGCCCATGGCGATCTTGGCGACCAGCCGCAAATGGCTGGTGACGAGCTTGTGGGCGGCAGTGGTGTCCTGATGCTCGGCATAACGCTTGGCGAGCATGTACTCTTCCTGCGGCTGAAGCATCGGAAAGCGGCGGATTTCTTCCAGGTAACGGGCGAGACCGCCTTCACCGGAAACGATACTTGGCAATGATTGGGCCATGATAGCGCCCCTCTCTCTTTGGAGTGGATGCCCCCGAAACGCGGCGGGCATTCGTCACGGATGCCAAAGGCTCATCCGCAACAACAACCTGTATATATAGGAACAAAACCAGAAAAGACAGGCATTTGTTCAACGCTAAACAGTCTGTCACGCTGAAGTGAACAACGCCGGTCAGGTTTTTTGATGGCTGGTTTGCAGCCTGTTCGTGGCGGGTTTGGTTCAAAGTTCTCTGAAGTCGCCGACGAGTTCCTCCATGTCTCCCGGTATCGGCGCTTCGAACCTCATCGTGATGTGGGTGGTCGGATGCCGGAATTCAAGGAGCCAGGCGTGCAGGGCCTGCCGGGAGAAGGCGTGGACCTTGGTTTTCAAGGGCTCGGGCAGGCGGTTGGCCTTGGTGCGGAAGGCCTGCCCGTAGTCCGGGTCGCCGATCACGGGGTGGCCGATATGGGCCATGTGGACGCGGATCTGGTGGGTGCGGCCGGTCTCCAGCCGGCATTCTACCAGGCTTGCGGTGGCGAATGCCTGCTGGTCCTCGCCGAACCGTTCGACGACGGTGAAATGGGTGACGGCGTGGCGCGCGTCGTCGCGGGTCCCGGGTACGACGGCGCGTCGCACGCGATCGGCGGCGCGGCCGAGCGCGGCGTCGATGGTGCCGGCCGGCCGCTGCGGGATGCCCCAGACCAGCGCCAGATAGGCGCGCTCGAGATCGCCGGTGCGGCCGTGGTCGGCAAAGGCTTCCGACAGCGCCTTGTGCGCCCGGTCGGTCTTGGCCACGACCATGACGCCGCTGGTTTCCTTGTCCAGCCGGTGCACGATGCCCGGCCGCCTGACCCCGCCGATGCCGGACAGGCTGTCGCCGCAATGATGGATCAGTGCGTTGACCAGCGTGCCGGTCCAGTTGCCGGCGCCGGGATGAACGACCAGCCCGGCCGGCTTGTTGATCACGATCAGCTCGTCGTCCTCGAAAAGGATGTCGAGGGGAATATCCTCGCCTTGCGGCTCAGCCGGCTCCGGCGCGGGCACGAGGATCTCGATCCGCTCACCAACGGCCAGCTTGCGCTTGGCCTCCAGCGCCGGCTTGCCGGCGATGGAGACCGCGCCCTGCTTGATCAGCGCCTGCACGCGGCTGCGCGAGAGCTCCGGCCCTAGCCGGGCGGCGAGCCACTGGTCGAGACGCTGGCCGGCGGCGTCGGCGCCGGCTTCCAGCACGGTAGCTTCGCCGGATTCCTCGTCCGCCAATTCGTCCTCTATCAATATCGGGGTCTCTTCGTTATGAGCGCTCATCGAAACCCGTTGCGGATTGCTTAGCCATGGCCCGGCCGATCGCCGAAGAAGAAGACGAAAAGCCGCTCGACCCCGCGGCCGAGAACGTGCGCCGAAAGCTCGTACGCTTCATGATCGTCAACCTCGGCCTTCTGTTCCTCGCCCTTATGGTGGTGATCGGGGCGCTTGTCTACAAAGCCCGCAACGCGCCTGTGGCCGGCTCGTCGATCGCCGGCGAGGTCCAGGTTCCGGCCGGCTCGCCGCTCTCGGGCGACATCGTGCTGCCGGTCGGCGCCAGGGTGGTCAGCCAGTCGCTCTCCGGCAACCGCCTGTCGATCGACGCCGAGCTTGCCGACGGCAGCCGCTCGATCTTCGTCTACGACATCGCCGAACGCCGCATCATCGGCCAGTTCGCGATCCGCAACAAATGAGCCCGCAACAAACGGGCGGCTTTGCCGATCACCGCAGCATAGCGACCGTCGCACTCGTCGTCGGCAATTATGACGAGGCGATCGCCTGGTATGTAGAACGGCTCGGCTTCGTGCTTAGCGAGGATGTCGATCTCGGTGGCGGCAAGCGCTGGGTCATCGTCGCCCCGGCGAATGGCCAGGGCGCGCGGCTGCTGCTGGCCGAGGCAGCCGGCGAGGAGCAGGCGAGCCGCATCGGCAACCAGACCGGCGGCCGCGTCTTCCTCTTCCTGGAAACCGACGATTTTTCCCGCGACCACCGGGCGATGCTCGACAAGGGCGTCGACTTCCGCGAGGCGCCCCGCTTCGAGGCCTACGGCACGGTGGCGGTCTTCTCCGATCTCTACGGCAATCTCTGGGACCTGATCGAGCCGAAACGGCAACGCTGACCCATGACGTTATGCCAAGCGCACTTGGTTCTTTCTGTTTGCCGCAGATTCCTGTCGGAAACCGCACGACATTTTCCGGAATCTGCTCGGTTGCTTTTTCCCGGTCGCCAGCCTATGTAGCCGGTTCTTGAGCGCGCCCATCGTCTAGCGGTCAGGACACCGCCCTCTCACGGCGGGAACAGGGGTTCGATTCCCCTTGGGCGTACCAAGCATTTCAAGGGCTTAGCGCCCGGCCCCCAAAAACCGTCAAATAAGCCCTCTGCCGATACCCTTTTCCGATGGCTGACCGCACTCGGTCGGTGCGCGGCAACACTGTGCCTCGTGCCTCGCAAATATCGGCAACATGAGGAGTCGCTAATGTTAGCGCTATAGCTTACAACAGGGACCGCTCAAACGTCACGATGGAGGAAGAGATGGCATATGGGATAGTTCACCACTTTCCGAGTGGGACAAAATCGCAATATGAGGCATCAATCGCGGCCGTACATCCGGCAGGCGGCGCTTTGCCAAAGGGCCAAACCTTCCATGCCGCTGGGCCGTCCGCCGGCGGCTGGACAATCGTTGCAATCCACGACTCCAAGGAGAGTTGGGAGAAGTTCCGCGATGGAATCCTCAAGCCCGCGATGAGCAAGGGCATCAAGGGCGGCTTCACCTCGCCACCCCAAGAGACGGCGTTCGAAGTCCAGAACATTCATGGCGGAGCGCACGGGGGCTGAGTATGGGCACTTCGGCACCGTGCGCCGGTCGCATGGCTCCCTAGCCGCCCTATCGGTGCCCGCGCTGATCTTGCCCCTGCATCATGGCTAGGCCCCGACGATCCCCCCACCTTTGCGTCCATGGCATTGTCACTGGATTGTCCTCAGACCTCTGACCCGGATCTTCTGTGACCTCAGGCATATTAATTAGAGATTACTAATATGCCAGAGGCCGGTCTGGGGGACTAATCCCATGGGTGGGCACAACGGCGTATAGCCTGGTTTTGTCTTCTCGTAGCCGGTGATGCCGAGGCTCATAGCTGGTAGGCGGGCAAGACCGATCCTGTGCTTCATCTCAAATGCTGCGGCGATCACGATTGCCATCCGATCACTTCAAGCGATGTCAGATCGACCCCAGAGGGATGTTACGTCAAGCAACCTCAGCCCTATTCCCGAAACGATCCTCCAACTGGCGAGTGGTTTATCCCGAGAGATCGTGTTCAAGCCGCCCCGGATGACTTTCCTTGTGTGATATCCACCGAATAGCCTGCGGCGTTACCCTCCAGGACGCTGTGCTCATGCGCGAGAGGCTTTCTGCCATTTGTTGCGGGTTCATCGTTGCCGCCACCGGGGCCGGAGAGTTCGAAACGTTCCCAGGAGAGATATACACAGCCCCGTCGCCTCGGTCGGCACCGGCCCGCGTCCTCGCCGAGGGACGCGGGTTTCTGTGGCAAGCCAAACGGGAACCAACCTTAGCGATCGCGATGCACGTTCTTCAACCTGATTGTGATGCGGGGGCCGCGCCTGACCAACGACCCCCATCGCGGCTTGGAACACCGCAGCAGATTGAGCGGGCGCAGTCAGGGCTCCGCTGAGTCGAGACTTGCATCCTTGCGGAGCCGAGCCCCGTGCGCGCATGTAGATGGGTCACGGGCAACTTTGTCATGTTATATACGTCGCGTTCTCGGGGCGGATACGAGCCGATGGATCAGGAAAGACTTCTAGCCGCGTTGCTCCTAGCCGATGTCGTGGGCAGCACGCCGCTCTATGAGCGCCTCGGTGACGATGCCGCCCTGCAGCAGGTCTCGGGCTGCCTGGACGTGATACGCGAGATCGCCGGCCGGCATGGCGGTGATTTCATCTACTCGAAGGGCGATGACGTGCTCAGCCTGTTCCAGAGGCCGGAGGCAGCGCTGAGGGCTGTCTGCCAAATCAGCGGCCAACTGACGAAAGGACCGTTGAGCGCCCGTATCGGATTGCATTTCGGCACAGTCATTCGCGCCCGGGGCGCGCTGTTCGGCGACGTTGTCAATGTTACCGCCAGGTTGTCCGCCACGGCCAACCCCGGGGAGGTGCTGATCAGCCAGAGTTTCTTCGAAGCCCTTTCCGCCGGCAGTCGCGGTGCCTTGCGGCTTCTCGACAAAATGGCCTTCAAGGGCAAGCAGGAACTCTTCGATGTCTATACCTTGGGGAGTGACGATGGGATCCCCAGCACGCACATCACCAGCCGGGGCACCTTTGTCGACAGGGGCTCCGCCCTACCGAGGCAGATCAATCTGGTTATCCGCTATGGAGATCAGTTGCGATCCTGCCGAAACAACGAATTCGTGACGATCGGCCGATCTCCGGAATGCGATATCGTCGTCCAGCGGCCCTGGGTCTCGCGGCGCCACGCGACCTTCACCATCTCGAATGGCAAGGCCCGGTTTATCGAGCGAAGCTCGTCGGGCACATTTGTGTCGATGGGACCCGGCCATGAGGTATTCGTGCGCCGCGAAGATATTCTGCTCTTCGGCTCCGGGATCATCTCGCCTGGACGAACATCGTCGCTCGGTGATGCCGAAGTTCTTCACTACGAAATCGTCTCAAACTGACCCGCCAGGGTTCGCGGGACGCAACCGTCCATACCGACAGTTATCCGGCAAGGATGCCGGACGTTGTGCCGAGGCTCCTCGACCGAACCGAAGCGGACCGCAGCGACCGATTCAGCATCAATCGCGGACCACACCCGGAATACCAAAGAAGGGCTCGTCGCTTCTGGCGCAACGTTCCAGATTGAATTAGCATCCCTTCATAAATGCGCTGGCCACAGTCCGGCAAGATGCGGGCGGTGAGACCGGGCGGCGGGCGGGTGCCAAGCGCCTATCCAGGCGGCTGGGCATCCGACCCCCCAGCCGGCAAGCGCAGGCGGGGAGGACCGATGCGGAAGCTGCAGTCGCAAGGCGTTCATCACATCACGCTGGTCGGCGCCGGGCGCCAGACCTCGATCGACTTCTGGGAGGGCGTGCTCGGCATGCCTTTCGTCTTCGAGCAACCCAATCTCGACAAGGCAAGCGAGAGCCATCTCTATTTCGACCCGGGTGACGGGCGTCTGATCACGGTCTTCACCGACGAGAGCCGGAACCCGGTCAAGAGGCGGACGCCGACCGATATCGGCTGCGTCCACCACATCGCGTTCTCGGTGTCGCGGGTCACCTTCCTTCAGGCGGTCACGCGGCTTGACGAGCGCGGCATCAGGCACAGCGGCGTCAAGGATCGCGGATTCATGGATTCGATCTACTTCGAGGACCCGCTCGGGCTGCTGATCGAGCTTGCTTCCTACCGCTTCGAGCCGCCGGCCGGCTTCACCCATGCCGACGTGCTGATGGAGGCGCACAAGATCCGTGTGGCGCGCGGCGACTACAACATCGCCGAACTCCATCTGGCCGACGCCATCCAGGCGCTCGTCGAGCGGTCGCGCGAAACCTTGTCGGAAAACAGGGCGGCAAAAAATCCATACTAACCAGGTCAGAGGGAGGACCAAGATGGCAAAGGCAGCAACGAAGAACGCGAAGAAACCCGGGGCCAACGCCGCGGCAAAGCCTGCGACGAAAGCGGCTGCGAAGGTGACTGCAAAAGCCGCACCCCAGGCGACGGCAAAGGCCGCACCCCAGGTGACGGCAAAGGCCGCACCCCAGGTGACGGCAAAGGCCGCGCCCAAAGTGACTGCAAAAGCAGCACCCAAGGTGACTGCAAAGGCCGCGCCCAAATTGAAGCCGGCTAAGAAGACGGGTGTCAAACTCAGCGTGCTGAGGCCAAGTGTCAACAACATGACGGTGCGGGTGTTCGCGCGCGCGGCCGGGCTCGATCCCGTGGAGACCGATGCCTGGGGCCATACGCGCTCGCCCGAGTTCCTGGCGCGCAATCCGGCGCATCTGACGCCGATGATCGAGGACAAGGGCCTGCCGCGCGGCGTGCTGTGGGAAAGCTGCGCCATCATGCAGTACCTCGCCAACAAGCATGGGCTGGAGAAGTTCTATCCGAAGGCGCCGGCCAAGCGGGCGATGATAGACAGCGCCATGTTCTACCTCGTCGGCACGCTTTATCCTTACGTCGCCAGAGCCACCTATCCGGCACTCGGCTTCCCGCATTATGCCGGCGAGGTCGGCCACAGCGACGCCCACCCCGACAAGAAATCGGAAGCCCAGAAGGCCGCCATGGCCGCGATCGCCGAACCGCTGGAGGTGTTTCATTCTTTCTTTCGCGACGGCAAGCCGTTCATCGGCGGCAACCACCCGTCTATCGCCGATATAAGGCTGGCGGCGACGCTCGAATTCCTGGCGGTCATCGACTATGCGCTGCCCAAATGGGCGAAGGAGTATATGGCGGCGCTGGAGAAGAAGCTCGGCAAGGCTTATGCGGAACCGGCGGGCGATGTGCGCGGCTATATCGCGCATGTGAAGTCGCAGACCAGGGCATAGCAACCCGTCAGGTTAAGGTTCCGTTAACCAAAGACCTGTCTACTGCTCCTAGTCCTCTCGGCGACCACGGATGTACTGGCGCCATGGCGAGGCAAGGGAAAGGTCGGCTTCGCGCCGACCTTTTGCTTATCCAGGGACCTCGCGACGCAATCACGACATATGATTGCGTCGCCGGCAGGCCAGCTGAAATTGTCATCCTCGTCATGGATCTTACGATACTTTCACGCTGCGCGGTTGCAACGGGGATCGAGAACAACCGCCATCCATGTCGGCGGCGACGGAAGGCGCGCAATGCCTATGTCGATGCGGCGACCGGGTCTTGCGGGACTGCCCGCCGGTCAGCTTCTCGCCGTCGCTCGCGCACGCGGGCACTGTCTTCACGCCGAAGTTCAACTCGCCGAAGAGTGAGCGGAGCTACGGTTCAGGCGAGACTGCGCGCACGCCTGATCTGGGCGTGCTTTTCCAGCACCGGCATCTCGAAGACGTAGTCGTTCCAAGCGGAGTCAGGGATTTGCCCGGCAAGGTAACAATCCAGCAGTAGGCTTTGTTCGGGAGTAAGAGGCCTCGGTGCCTGCTCATGATCCAAACCAAGCGAATGGATCAGGTTCCTGGTCAGGCCAGAGACGGTGAAGTGAAAGGACATCTTCAGTCTCCTGTGTGGGGTTCGATACCATCAGTGCGAGGAAACGTCCTTCACCGGTCAAAGGTTTCATCAGCAATCCGTGATCGTGCCGGCGGCTCGACCGTGGCCGCCTGAAAATGTTCTCCGGCTGCCATCTCAACCTCGAGGTGGGGCGAGTTTGGCCAGCGGCGCCGCCTGCGTCGCCTCAGAAAACGCAAGGCCGCGCATGCTAGCCTGGCCGCGAACTGATGCGGTCGCCGTCCTTTGTCTGATCCATCCGGCCCAGCCGTCGGATTCAATTATTCGCAGACGACCCGATAGCGCTCGCGGTCTTCTCCGACATTCCTGCAGGTCAGGGGTTTCTGCTCACCGGAAGACGTATCGGGCAGACCCCTGGATGGGGTCGCCGAAACGGGCCGGGGGCGGCGCCGCACCGTGGGACCAGGCGGTGCGCTCGGCGGCGGAGGAAACACATCCGACACGATCTGCCTCGATGCAGTCGTTCCCGGCGGTGCCTTGTCCCAGACGCGCCTGACGTCCATCCGGCTTGGAACGACCACGGTGCCGTCGTCGCTTCGCGCGCAGCCGCTGGCCGCGACCAGCGCCGGGCAAAGGACCAAAGCGGCTATTCGACTGAACATGGGCAACACCTCAAGCGCCTTATAATGTGTCGTTGCCCCGATAGCCAACAGGCGGATTACCGCAGCCCGCGCCACGATCCGGACTCTGTCAACGGCATCGAAGGTCAGGTCGTTGCCGTCCATCATGGTTAGCGGATCGTTAATGCTTGTCGGGCACATTTCCGCGACGGGCCGCTGCGGTTCGGCCTTGGGGGTGGGAATGGCGGATACGGACGGGATTGTCGGGGCGGACAGCGCGCGTAATCCCGACAAGTCGGATATGCGCGGCAACGGTGCCTCTCCCCGTGACATGGTCGAGGCTTCGGAGGCGCTCGCCAGTATCAGCCTGATGGTCGATTCGATGCCGATCGGCGTAGTCGTTCTCGATGCCGAATTGCGGGCGGAGGTGGTCAACCGGGCATTCTATGACTTCTGGGAGATCGATCCGCGGCGCGCGCCTGCCGGCAGTCGCTTTCGCGACCTCATGGAAGCGAGCCGCGACGCCGATCCGTTTGGCGGCGAGGAGCAGGCGTGGCAGTCGCACGTCGCCGAACGCGAGGCCGAGATTCTTGCCGGCGCCGCAGGCTCCAGGCAGCTGCCGCGCAAGGACGGCCGCACCCTGATCGCCTCGCTGGCGCCGCTTCCAGGCGGAAAAAGGCTGATCTCCTATGTCGACATCACCGACATGAAGCGGCGTGAGACCGAAGCCGAGGACGCGCGCAGAAACCTCGCGACCGTGCTGGAGTCGCTGCCCGTAGGTGTCATCATCTACGACCGCGACGACCGCTTCGTGTTCGCCAACCGCAAGTTGCAGGATACGCTGCCGGCGCTGAAGCCGGCCTGGCAACCAGGCGGCACATTACGCGACGCGTTGGCGCTGGGCCATTCGATCGGCTACTTCCGCTCCAGCGGCGACGCTGGGATCGACGGCCTCTATGGCGTCGACACCGAGCGCTGGCTCGACGCGATGCTCAGGCGGTATCGCCTGCGAAGCTCGTCCTACGAACGCCTCAACCCCGACGGGCGCTGGTACCAGGTCTATGACACGCGAACCGATGACGGCATGTTCATCGGCGTGCGCATGGAGATCACCGACGCCAAGGCTCGCGAGAAGGCGTTGCGCGACTCCATGCGCCAGATCGACCTCTACCGGCATGTAATGGACGAACTGCCCGTGGCGGCCTTCATCAAGGCCGACGATCTCAGCATCGAATTCGTCAACAAGGCCTGGTGCGCGCTGACCGGCCTCGCCAAGGACGAGGTGTTTGGCAAGACGGATCGCGAGCTGTTCGCCACGGCGGAGGCCGACGGCTTCGCCAGCGACGACACCGATGTCATAGCGACCGGCGTGGGACGCGAGGTCGAGGAGGCGGTCACCCATCGCGACGGCACGGTGCGGCAGCTGATGACGCGCAAGAGCCGGCTGGTGGCGATAGACGGCTCCGTGCATCTGGTCGGCTCCAGCACCGACATCACCGACGTCAAGGCGCGCGAGCAGGCGCTCCGGCAAAGCATGAGCGAGAACGAGGTGTTTCGTAGCCTCATCGACAACGTGCCGGTGTCCATCTACGCCAAGCGTTCGGATCTGAGGCAGTTCTACGTCAACAAGGGCTGGTGCGATCTCACCGGCTTCAGCAAGGAAGAAGCGATCGGCAAGACCGACGTCGAGATATTCGGAGCGGATGGCGAAGCCTTCGTCGCCGGCGATCTCGCCGTGTTGCGCACCGGCGAGACGCAGGAGATCGAGGAGACAGTGACGCTGCCCGACGGCAGCGTCAGGCATCAGTTCGCGCGCAAGGGCGCGATGATCGCCTCTGATGGCTCGCTCTATCTCATCGGCTCCACCACCGACATCACCGAACTCAAGCAGCGCGAGGCCGAGCTCGGCGAGGCGCGGCGGCGGGCCGTGCTCGCCGACAGGGCCAAGTCGGAATTCCTCGCCAATATGAGCCACGAGATCCGGACGCCTATGAACGGGGTCCTGGGGATGGCGGAGCTGCTGGCAAAGTCGGACCTCGATCCGAAGCAGAAGACGTTCACCGACATCATCGTCAAATCCGGTAACGCGCTGCTCACCATCATCAACGACATTCTCGATTTCTCCAAGATCGATGCCGGCCAACTGGTGCTCGACCCGGCGCCGTTCAATCTGACCGAGGCGATCGAGGACGTGGCGACGCTGGTCTCGACGCGCGCAAAGGAAAAGGACCTGGAACTCATCGTCCGCGTTCAGCCGGGGCTTGACGGGCAGTTCGTAGGCGATGTCGGCCGCGTCAGGCAGATCGTCACCAACCTGCTCGGCAACGCGGTGAAGTTCACCGACGAGGGCCATGTGCTGGTCGACGTCGCGGGCGAGCGGGTTCCGGCCGGAACACGGCTTACCATCTCGGTCACCGATACCGGCATCGGCATTGCGCAGGACAAGCTGAAGCTGGTGTTCGAGAAATTCAGCCAGGTCGACGCCTCCTCGACAAGACGGCATGAAGGCACCGGGCTTGGTCTTGCCATCACCTCGCGACTGGTCGAGATGATGGGCGGCGAGATCGGCGTCGACAGCGCCGAAGGCAAGGGTTCGACCTTCTGGTTTACAGTGACGCTGCCCAGGGCCGAGCAGGTTGGCCAGCGCATCATGCCGGTCGACGTCACCGGCGCCCGCGTGCTCATCGTTGACGACAATGCCGTCAACCGCTCGATCCTGAGCGAGCAGATGGCGTCGTGGATGTTCGATTCCTGCGCGGCCGAAAGCGGCGCCGAGGGGCTGAAGGTGCTGATCGCCGCCGCCGCCTATGGCGTGCCGGTCGATTGCGTCGTGCTCGACTACCAGATGCCCGGCATGACCGGCGCCGAGATGGCGCGCATCGTGCGCGGCACGACGGGCCTGGCGCATACCCCCATCATCATGCTGACGTCGGTCGACCAGTCGCTTTCCAACACCACCTATCGCGACCTCGGCATCGACGCGCAGCTGATCAAGCCGGCGCGCTCCTCGATCCTCCTGGAAACGCTCGTCGCGACCATCCAGCGCCATCGCCAAAGCAGCACTGCCGTGCATCCACAGCCGGCAGGCCGCCCTGACGCACAGCAGGCCGCGACGGCGGCGCCAGACCGCGCCATGCTGCAGCCGCCGCCCGTGCGTGCGCGCCCGGCCGACGCGGTGCGCGGGCTCGATATCCTCGTCGCCGAGGACAATGAAGTGAACCAGATGGTATTCACCCAGATTCTCGGAGAGACCGATTACCGCTTCGAGATCGTCGCCAACGGCCGCAAGGCGCTCGATGCGTTCGGCAAGCTCAATCCGCGCATGATCCTGATGGATGTCTCGATGCCGGAGATGAGCGGGCTGGAGGCGACGGGCGCCATTCGCCGCATGGAGGAGGACATGGGCACGCATGTGCCGATCGTCGGCGTCACCGCGCATGCGCTCAAAGGCGACCGCGAGCGCTGCCTGGAGGCCGGCATGGACGACTATCTGCCGAAGCCGATCAGTCCGCGGGCGCTGCTCGAAAAGCTCGAGCGCTGGCTGGGCGCCGACGCGGAAGTCCGGCGCAACGCCGGCTAGAGGAGTTCAGCGGCGGGTCGATCGCCGGCCATTGGGATGGAGGACTACGGCGAGACTGCCGGGTCCAGCCGCCGCGCGCCGTCCTTGATGCGCTGACCGGGCGAAATCGCCGGCGGGCAAAAGGTGCTTACGTATGCGTATGGCGCGATCGCGCCATATCAAAACAAACGCCAAGCTCTGACAATCATCATATTGATTCCGCTTCGGTTACGGGCGGGAGCAGCGACCGCCAACAAGAAACAGCGTCGACTCTACCCCAACGGACCTGTTTTCGGCGACGGCCGTGCCATGATCCGCTCTGGCATAAAGGCAACGCGCTCTCGTCCGGATTTTATTTCCCGGCGGCCGCGATCCGGCCGCCGGGATAAATTTTGCTTCAAAAGCCAGGCAAGTCGCTGATTCCCACGGCAAACTCCGGCCGGTCCGTAGAGGCCGCCGAAGACCTCCCCAAGCATCCCCGTCCAGGCGTTACCGGGCTGACACGAAACTGTCATGTGACTGTAATAATCGAAGGCTATTGCCCTGACCGGGCGCCGATACAACGGGTGCCGAGAGACCATCTTCCGAACAGGAGCAGGCCACATGAGACATTTCATCCGCTCGGCGGCCGTTGCGATTGCAATGGCTGCGGCATCTACCCTTAGCATCTCCGCCGCGATGGCAGCCGACATTTCCGGCGCCGGCGCCACCTTCCCCTATCCGATCTACGCGAAGTGGGCCGACGCCTACAAGAAGGAGACCGGCATCGGTCTCAACTACCAGTCGATCGGCTCCGGCGGCGGCATCAAGCAGATCAAGGCCAAGACGGTGACCTTCGGCGCTTCCGACGCGCCGCTGAAGGGCGAGGACCTCGACTCCACCGGGCTTGCACAGTTCCCGATGGTGATGGGCGGCATCGTTCCGGTCGTCAACCTCGAGGGCGTCAAGCCGGGCGAACTGGTGCTCGACGGACCGACGCTGGCCGACATCTTCGCCGGCAAGATCACCAACTGGAACGACGCGGCGATCAAGAAGCTCAACCCCGACGTCAAGCTGCCCGACCAGGCGATCGCTGTCGTCCACCGTTCCGACGGCTCGGGCACCACGTTCAACTTCAGCTACTACCTGGCAGACGTCAGCGCCGACTGGAAGTCGAAGGTCGGCGTCAACACCGCGCTCGAGTGGCCGGTGGGCATCGGCGCCAAGGGCAATGAAGGCGTCGCCAACAACGTTTCGCAGACCGGCGGCGCGATCGGCTATGTCGAATACGCCTATGCCAAGCAGAACAAGCTGACCTACACCGACCTGATCAACAAGGACGGCAAGAAGGTCGAGCCGACGGCGGCGGCATTCTCGGCCGCCGCGGCCAATGCCGACTGGAGCTCGAAGCCGGGCTACGGCGTCATCCTTGCCAACCAGCCGGGCGCCGAAACCTGGCCGATGACGTCGGCCACCTGGATTCTGGTTTACAAGAAGCCCGATGATGCCGCCGCCACCAGCGAGGCGCTCAAGTTCTTCGCCTGGTCCTACGCCAAGGGCGATGAGATGGCAGCGAGCCTGGACTATGTCCCGATGCCCGACGCCGTCGTGAAGAGCGTCGAGGAAATGTGGGGCAAGGACATCGTCGACGCGAACGGCAAGCCGCTCTACTCCGGCATGTAATTCTCAGCGAATGGGGAGGGCGTCTCTGGCGCCCTCCCGTCTCTTTCGAAATGCGAGGGGCTAGATGACTGCCGTTTCCGAAGCCGCGACATCGTCCGCAATGCGGGCCAGGGAAGCGACAGTGCGCCGCTTCGCCTTAACCGACATGGTCTTCCGGGCGGCTACGCGCGCTTCCGCCATCCTCGTGCTTGTTCTGCTTGGCGGGGTAGCCATCTCGCTGATCGCCGGATCATGGGAAGCGCTGTCGAAGTTCGGCATATCCTTCCTGACGACCGAGTCCTGGAATCCGGTCACCGAGAATTTCGGCGCTTTGGCGCCCATCTACGGCACCATCGTCACCTCGACCATAGCCATCGTCATCGCCGTGCCGATCGGCATCGGCATCGCCGTCTTCCTGACCGAGCTCTGCCCGCGTCCACTGCGGCGTCCGATCGGCATTGCGGTCGAACTGCTCGCCGGCATTCCCTCGATCATCTACGGCATCTGGGGTCTGTTCGTCTTTGCGCCGTTCCTGCAGACGACGATCCAGCCGTTCGTCATCTGGCTCTTCAAGGGTATCCCCGGACTCGACAGCCTGTTCGCCGGCCCTCCCTACGGCATCGGCCTGCTGACCTCGTCGCTGATCCTGGCCATCATGGTGCTGCCCTTCATCACCTCGATCACCAAGGACGTGTTCGACACGGTGCCGGCGGTGCTGAAGGAATCGGCATACGGCATCGGCTGCACGACTTGGGAAGTGACCCGGCGCGTGACCATCCCCTATACGCGCGTCGGCATCATGGGCGGCGTGATGCTCGGACTGGGGCGCGCGCTGGGCGAGACCATGGCCGTCACCTTCGTCATCGGCAACGCGCATCGCATCAGTGCCTCGCTGTTCGCGCCGGGAACGACGATCTCGGCAACGATAGCGAACGAGTTCACCGAGGCCGACGGCAACCTCTACACATCCTCGCTGGTGTCGCTTGGTCTGATCCTCTTCATCATCACCTTCATCATCCTCGCCATCGCGCGCTACATGCTGTTGCGCATCGATAGCCGCACGGGAGCCTGACCGATGTCGGTAGCTATGTCGCTTCATCAGAGACGCAAGCGCAAGAACGCCGTGATGATGGCGCTCTGCGTCATTGCCGCCGGCATCGGCCTTGCCTGGCTGGCGCTGATCCTCGGCGCGCTGATCTACAAGGGCGTTTCCGGCATCTCACCCTCGGTCTTCACCGAGATGACGCCGCCGCCCGGCGACGCCGGCGGCCTGCTCAACGCCATCTACGGCAGCATCGTGATGACCGTCATCGGCATCGTCGTCGGCACGCCGATCGGCGTTCTGGCCGGCACTTACATGGCCGAGTATGGTCGCTTCTCGAAACTCACCACGGTGGTGCGTTTCATCAACGACATCCTGTTGTCGGCGCCCTCGATCATCATCGGCCTGTTCGTCTATGAACTGATGGTCCGGCCGATGGGGCACTTCTCGGCGATCGCCGGCGCCGTCGCATTGTCCATCCTGGTGATCCCCGTCGTGGTGCGCACCACCGAGGACATGCTCAACCTCGTGCCCAACGCGCTGCGCGAGGCGGGGACCGCCATCGGCGCGCCGCGCTGGGTGGTGATCCGTTCCGTCGCCTATCGCGCGGCCTTGTCCGGTATCGTCACCGGCATATTGCTGGCGATCGCTCGCATCTCCGGCGAGACGGCGCCGCTTCTCTTCACCGCGCTCAACAACCAGTTCTGGTCGAGCAATCTCAATGCCCCGATGGCCAGCCTGCCGGTTACCATCTTCCAGTTCGCTCTCAGCCCTTACGAGGAATGGCAGCAACTGGCCTGGACGGGCGCACTCATAATAACCCTGACGGTTCTCGGGTTGAGCGTCATCGCCCGCAGCCTGACCGGACGCAGAGAGGACAGATGAAACCGATGTTGTCCACCGACCTGAATACACCCGACACGATCGTCGAGAAGGCCAAGATCGAGGTCAAGAACCTCAACTTCTACTATGGCCAGTCGAAGGCGCTGAAGGACATAAACCTGTCCCTGCCCGAGCGCAGCGTGACCGCCTTCATCGGCCCGTCGGGCTGCGGGAAGTCGACGCTGCTGCGCGTGCTGAACCGCATCTACGAGCTCTATCCGAAACAGACCGCCGAGGGCCAGGTGCTGCTCGACGGCAAGAACATCCTCGACCGCTCGCAGGACCTGAATCTGCTGCGCACGAAGATCGGCATGGTGTTCCAGAAGCCGACGCCGTTCCCGATGTCGATCTACGAGAACATCGCCTTCGGCGTCAGGCTCTACGAGAAGATCAGCAAGGCCGAGATGGACAATCGCGTCGAACAGGCGCTGAAGCGCGCCGCGCTCTGGACCGAGGTAAAGGACAAGCTCAACGCCAGCGGCCTCAGCCTCTCCGGCGGCCAGCAGCAGCGCCTGTGCATCGCCCGCACCGTCGCGGTGAAGCCCGAGGTGATCCTGCTTGACGAGCCGGCCTCGGCGCTGGATCCGCTGTCGACGGCCAAGATCGAAGAGCTGATCGACGAATTGCAGGCCGATTACACGATCGTCATCGTCACCCACAACATGCAGCAGGCGGCGCGCGTGTCGCGGCAGACGGCGTTCATGTATCTCGGCGAACTGGTCGAGTTCGACCGGACCGAGAAGATCTTCACCTCGCCCCGCGAGAAGCGCACGCAGGACTACATCACCGGCCGCTTCGGCTGAGTTCATACGAGGACAACATCATGGCCGAACATACCGTCGCCTCCTTCGACGAGGATCTGAGGCAGATCAGCCGGCTCATCAACGACATGGGCGATCTCGCCGGCTCCATGGTCGGCGGCTCGACCCGGGCGCTGCTCGAAAGCGACAATGCGCTGGCGCAGCGCGTCGTCTCCGACGACGCCATCATGGACGCGCGCCAGCGCGAGCTCGACGACCGCGCCATCACACTGATCGCCAAGCGGCAGCCGATGGCGGACGACCTGCGCAACGTGGTCGGCTCGATCCGCATGGCGGGCGACCTCGAGCGCATCGGCGATCTTGCCAAGAACATCGCCAAGCGCGTCGGCTCGGTCGGCGTCGCCGCCGCGCCGCGCGATCTCACGCATTCTATCGATTCCATGGCGCAGATGGTGCTGATCCAGGTCCAGGGCGTGATCCAGGAATACATGGTCGGCGATGCCTCGGCGCTCGCCAAGCTGCGCAACGACGATGAACGCATCGACGTCAAATACACCTCGGTCTTCCGCGAGCTCTTGACCTACATGATGGAAGACCCGCGCAACATCACCGCTTGCACGCATCTTCTGTTCTGCGCCAAGAATCTCGAGCGTATCGGCGACCATGTGACCAACATCGCCGAGAACGCCTATTATGTGCTGACCGGCACGCAATTGCCCGCGAACCGTCCGAAGCAGGACGAGACGGCAATGTCGGCGCCGGCTGTCTGACGGAAAAGGTTACCCCGATGATCGCGCCACGAATCATGGTGGTGGAAGACGAGGAGCCGCTGGGGGTGCTGCTCCGCTACAATCTCGAATCCGAGGGCTACCAGGTGGAAGTGGTCACCCGCGGCGACGAGGCCGAAATCCGCCTTCAGGAAAACGTTCCCGACCTGCTCGTGCTCGACTGGATGGTGCCGGCCGTTTCCGGCATCGAGCTTTGCCGGCGTCTCAGGATGCGGCCCGAGACCGAGCGGCTGCCGATCATCATGCTGACGGCTCGCGGCGAGGAAAGCGACCGCGTGCGCGGCCTGTCCACCGGCGCCGACGACTATCTGGTCAAGCCGTTCTCGACGCCGGAGTTCATGGCGCGCGTCAAGGCATTGCTGCGCCGCGCCAAGCCGGAGGTGCTGTCCAGCGTGCTCAAGGTCGGCGACATCGTGCTCGACCGTGAATCGCACCGCGTTTACCGCAAGAAGAGCGAGATCAGGCTCGGCCCGACCGAGTTCCGCCTGCTCGAATTCATGATGCGCCATCCCGGCCGCGTGTTCTCGCGCAGCCAGCTGCTCGACAATGTCTGGGGCGAGACGATCTATATCGACGAGCGCACTGTGGACGTCCATGTCGGGCGCCTGCGCAAGGCCGTCAACAATGGCCGCATGCCGGATGTCATCCGCACCATCCGTGGGGCGGGCTACGCGATCCGGGAGGACTAGGGATACGTATCTCGGCGCTTGCACTCGCCACTATGCAACGTGCTTGCCCGCTCTCGCCTGGACGCCCGGCGCGAAAATCTCCTGGTCGACGAAGGTCAGAGCGCGCATGGCGCAGCCTTCGCGGATCAGTGGCAGTTCGTTCGGCTCGGTGTCGAAGGAGATCGATTTCGAGTGCTGGCCGCCGGCGGTCTGGGCGATCGCCTCCCTCAGCGCCGGCTCGATCAGGTCGAAGGCGGCCGCGCTGACGCCGACCATCGCGACGGGCGCCGGGTCGATGAGGGCGAACAGGCTGCCAAGACCGAAGCCAAGCGCCTCGCCTGCGCGGCGATAGGCCTCGCGCTCCAAGCCGTTCTCCTGCCGGGCCTTTGCCGCCAGCGCCCGCATGTCGGCGTCGCCGACGTCGGTCGGCGTTGCATCCTCGCTTATTCCCATGGCGCTGCGCCAGATCGCATAATTGCCGGCATAGGCCTCGACGCAGCCGCGGCGGCCGCAGCGGCAAAGCGCCCCGCCCGGCCGGTGGATCATGTGGCCGAACTCGCCGCCGGAGGAATGCGTGCCCATGAAAAGCTCGCCCTTCAGCACCAGGCCCATGCCGATACCGTGTGAGAGCAGGATCGCGATGAAATTGTCGCGATAGCGCTCGGGATCGCGCCATTGGAGCGCCACCGCCATCATGTTGCAATCGTTTTCCATCGTGGCCGGGATGCCGAACTCCGCCTCCAGTATGTCGGCGAAGGGAATGTCCGTCAGTGGCGTGATCGGCGACCACAGCATGGCGCGCGCTTGGGAATCGGCGATGCCCTGAATGCCCATGGCAATGCGGGCGACGCTGCCGACATCGAGGTCGGAATCCTCCAGCCGGCGCCTGACGATGGCGACGCATTCGCCGATCAGTTCGTCGCGCGGCAATGTCAGCGTGTCGAGTCGGCGCTGCTCCTCGGCGATGACCTGGCCGGCATAGTCGATGACGGCGACGGAGAGGAAGTTGAGCGACAGCACCACCGTCAGCACCGCGGCGGCTTCGGGGTTGAGCGCGAGACCGATCTGCGGCCGACCGCGTCGCAAAGCCGTCGGCTCGCTGGCCTTGCTTTCCGCGAGAATGCCCTCCTGGATCAGATCGGCGGAGATCGCCGAAATGGTCGAGTGGCTGAGCCCGGTGGTGGCGGCAATCTCCGTGCGGGACGGCTGGCCGGCGCGACGCACGGCCGCAATCACCATGGCGCGATTGCGCCGGCGCAAGTCGTCGTGGCGGATTCCGACCGACATCTCTCGCACGTCCTCCCGGGTCGTCGCGGCCTTGTGATGATGCCTTGGCCTGTCGCCGACACGCTATGGATAGTGGCAGAAGCCAAAGCCCATGTCATTATTTATTGCGAATGTCGAAAAAATCCCGGGACACATCAAAAGCCATCAGAATCCCGGTTGACAGGGCCGTTTTGCTGCACCACTATTTTTTTGAGGCTCGAAAAAAAGCCTCTTTGCCGGTCTTCGGACCAGTCTGGGTCGCGCCGCCGAGGGCGCAGGGAGGATATCATGAAGAAATTCGCAGCCGCCATCCTGGCGGGCGTTGCCATGTCGCTGACGCTGGCGTCGGTCGCCGAGGCGAAGGGCAAGGTGATCGGCGTCTCGTGGTCGAATTTCCAGGAAGAGCGCTGGAAGACCGACGAAGCGGCGATGAAGGCTGCCATCGAGGCCGCCGGCGACAAGTATATTTCGGCCGATGCGCAGTCCAACCCGGGCAAGCAGCTGACCGACGTCGAAAGCCTGATCTCGCAAGGCGCCAACGCGCTGATCATCCTGGCGCAGGACGCCTCGGCTATCGGGCCGGCTGTGCAGAAGGCCCTGGACGAAGGCATTCCGGTCGTTGGCTATGACCGCCTGATCGAGAACAAGGACGTGTTCTACCTGACCTTCGACAACAAGGAAGTCGGCCGCATGCAGGCCCGCGAGGTGTTCAAGGTGAAGCCGGAAGGCAATTACGTCTTCATCAAGGGCTCTGGCGCCGATCCGAACGCGGATTTCCTGTTCTCCGGCTCGATGGAAGTGCTGAAGGAAGCCATCGACAGCGGCAAGATCAAGAATGTCGGTGAGGCCTATACCGACGGCTGGCTGCCCGCCAACGCGCAGAAGAACATGGAGCAGTTCCTGACCGCCAACGACAACAAGGTCGACGCGGTCGTGGCAGCCAATGACGGCACCGCCGGCGGCGTCGTCGCTGCGCTGACGGCGCAAGGGCTGGCGGGCACGGTCCCGGTCTCCGGCCAGGACGGCGACCACGCGGCGCTTAACCGCATCGCGCTCGGCACGCAGACCGTGTCGGTGTGGAAGGATGCGCGCGAGCTCGGCAAGAACGCCGCCGAGATCGCATCGCAGCTCGCCGACGGCAAGAAGATGGGCGACATCGCCGGGGCCAAGGACTTCACGACGCCGGGCGGCAACACGGTCAAGTCGCTGTTCCTGACCCCGATCGCGATCACCAAGGACAATCTGAACGTCGTCATCGACGCCGGCTGGATCAAGAAGGATGAGGTCTGCGCGGGCGTTGCCGCCGGCAGCGTCAAGGTCTGCAACTGACGCTCTGCCGACTTTCGATCAAAATCCATGCGCCGCGGGCAGGAGCGGTTCAATGAACCGCTCCTGTTCCTTGTCTCCGCGATCCCGGACGGAAAACCGCTACGCATTTTTCCCGGGATTGCTTCAAGCCCGAGGCGTTCTCTCAAAAGATTTGTGTTTCCGCCCTTGGCGGATAGCTTCTAGGCTTGGTTCCGGCATCCGCGCCAGACGACAAGCCGGCGGGAGGAAATCATGACCGACACGACGTCTACCCCCCAGGCGGATACCGCGCGTGCATCGGAACTAAACGCCGTCGCCAGATTCCTGAAGGCGACCGAACTCGACACCCGCATGCTCGGCATGATCGGCGCGCTGCTCCTGATCTGGATCGGGCTGCATGTGATCTCCAGCCTGCGCCTTGGCGTCAATCCGCTCGATTTCGACAGCCGCACGTTCCTGACGCCACGCAATCTCTGGAACCTGTCTGTGCAGACTTCTGCCGTGGCGATCATGGCCTCCGGCATGGTGCTTGTCATCGTCATGCGCAACATCGACCTTTCGGTGGGATCAGCCGAAGGGTTGATCGGCATGGTCATGGGTTTTGCCCAGGTGCATTTCCTGGGTCGCTTCGTCGGGCTCGAATTGGGCAACCCCTGGATTTGGATTCTGGCGCTGGTGATCGGCCTGGCGCTCGGCCTCGTCATCGGCGCCTTCCAAGGCTTCATCATCGCCTATCTCGAAGTGCCGGCCTTCATCGTGACGCTGGGCGGCCTGCTGGTATGGCGGGGTGCGGCCTGGTGGGTCACCAGCGGCCAGACGGTGGCGCCGCTCGACGCCACGTTCCAGCTTATGGGCGGCGGGCCGGCCGGATCGATCGGCGCCAAATGGAGCTGGGCCGTTGGCATCGTCGCCTGCCTGGCGGTGGTCTTCATGCATTTCAACGGTCGTGTGCAGCGCAAGCGCTTCCGATTCCCGCTGCGTCCGGTCTGGGCCGAGACCCTGCTCGCCACGGTCACCTGCGCGATCATATTGGGGGCGGTATGGCTCGCCAATTCCTATCCGTGGCCGGTCGGCATCGTAAACCGCTACGCCGCCGCCAACAACATCACCGTGCCCGAAGGAGGGCTGTTCATCGCGCATGGCATAGCCATTCCGGTGCTGATGGCCGTCGCCGTCGGCCTGATCATGACCTTCGTCACCAAGCGCACGCGTTTCGGCCGGTATGTCTTCGCCATCGGCGGCAATCCGGAAGCAGCCAACCTCGCCGGCATCAACACGCGTTGGATCACCATGAAGGTGTTCATGATCATGGGCGTGCTGGCGACGATCGCGGCGGCGATCTCGTCTGCCAGGCAGAACTCCTCGACCAACGTGCTGGGAACGCTGGACGAACTGCTGGTCATTGCGGCCGCCGTCATCGGCGGCACCTCGCTCGCCGGCGGCTCCGGCACCGTGCTCGGCGCCATGCTCGGCGCGCTTTTGATGCAGTCGCTGCAGTCCGGCATGGTCCTGCTCGGCGTCGATTCGCCGCTGCAAAGCATAGTCGTCGGCGCGGTGCTGGTCGTCGCGGTGTGGCTCGACACCATCTATCGCAAGCGCGTCTGAGAATGATTGCCAAAAGATGAAACCGGTTTTCGGGACGAGATCGTGCCGAAAGATGGACCATGGGAGAAGAACCAACATGGCTGAAAAATCCGCTCCCGCCGGCGTCCCGCTGGTCGACATGCGCAACATCTCGATCGCCTTCGGCGGCATCCGCGCCGTCGATGACGCCTCCGTCGATCTCTTCCCAGGCGAGGTGATGGCGCTGCTCGGCCACAACGGCGCCGGCAAGTCGACGCTGATCAAGATCCTTTCCGGCGCCTACAAGCGCGACGGCGGCCAGATATTCATCAATGGTGAGGAGGCTTCGATCTCCAACCCGCGCGACGCCAAGAAATACGGCGTCGAGACGATCTACCAGACGCTGGCGCTGGCCGACAATGTCGATGCCGCCGCCAATCTCTTCCTCGGCCGCGAGCTGATGACGAACTGGGGCACGCTCGACGACGTGGCCATGGAAGCCGAGGCGCGCAAGGTGATGGGCAGGCTCAATCCGCGCTTCCAACGTTTCAAGGAGCCGGTGATCAAGCTGTCGGGCGGGCAGCGGCAGTCGGTGGCGATCGCGCGTGCGATCCTGTTCAACGCCCGCATCCTGATCATGGACGAGCCGACGGCGGCGCTCGGCCCGCAGGAAACGGCCCAGGTCGGCGAACTGGTCAAGCAGCTCAAGGCCGAAGGCATCGGCATCTTCCTGATCAGCCATGACATCCATGACGTGTTCGACCTCGCCGATCGGGTCTGCGTGATGAAGAACGGCCAGGTGGTCGGCACCGCTCGGACGACCGATGTCACCCAGGATGAGGTGCTCGGCATGATCATCCTCGGCAAGTGCCCGCCTGGCGCGATCCCCGGCCCCGGCGCGCTGAGGATCGCGGCATGAGGCCGAACGGATAGCCGGCTAATTAACGGCTGCGTGATGTGCCAGCCGCCGGCATGATTTGACCGCGCCATTGTGTTGGCGCGGAGACTTGCCCATAAAGGTCGTCGACCGTCCAGGGGCCGTATATCTGATTTGAAGAAGCTCTTTCCTATCGTTGCCTTCGTCGCCGTCGCGCTGATCAGCCTGACGATGGCGGGGTTTGCGTATTTCGCGACGCAGGAGGCGTCACGGATAAAATTCGAAGGCACTGCCGACGATGCGCTCAATCGCATCGAGAGCCGCATCGACCTGCATCTGTCGCTGTTGCGTTCGACACAGGCTCTGTTCGACGCGCGCAACGGCGACATCACGCGCGGCGAATTCAACGCCTTCTTCACGGCGCTCAATATTGCCGACAACTACGCCGGCCTGCGCGGCATAGGCTTCCTCAGGCTTGCCAAGGCCGGCGACGAGGCTGCGGTCGAACGCGACATCCTGCACGACCATGGGTCGGCCCACCCGATCTATCCCGCCACGACCGAGCAGTGGCGGACACCCATCGTGTTGTTCGAGCCGCTCGACACGTCAAACCAGTCGATCATCGGCTTCGACATGTTCAGCGAACCGGTGCGGCGCGCGGCGATCGAACAGGCGATGGCCGATGACCAGCAGCATGCAAGCGGCCTGGTTCAGCTTGGCCAGGGCGCGGGCGTAACGCAAACCTTCACGGGCTTCCTGGTCTTCGTGCGCTTGAACGTCGAGACCGCTCCGGACGTCATCAATGCAAGCCGCTCCTCGACCGCCGGCTTTCTCTATGCCGCCTTCCGGGCCGGCGACCTGTTCCAGGTCGCGCTCAGCCATTCGCCGCTGCTGCCGGTCAATGTCGAGGTCTATGACGGCAAGCCCGAGGCCGGCAATCTGCTCTTCCGTTCGGAAGCGCCGCCGGCGGAACGTATCGGCGCGAGGCTTATGGCGCGTCGCGATATCGTCGTCGCGGGCAGGCCGTGGACCGTTCTGTTCAGGCCCACGAGCGCCTTCGAGCCGCCATCCTCGCGCGCCATTCCGGTGATGCTCGGGCTGTTCGGCCTGCTGCTTGCCGGGGCCATCGCGCTGGTGGCGCGTTATCAGGAGCGCGCCTATGACGCGAAATCGGCGCTGCACGAGGCGACGGAAAAGAGCCTGCTGGAGAAGGACCTGATCCTGCAGGAGATGAAGCACCGTATCAAGAATTCGATAACTCGCGTGCTGGCGATCGCCCGACAGACGGCCTCGCAGGCCACCGACGTCAAGGAGTTCTCGGCATCGTTTTCAGCGCGCCTCCAGGCCATGGCTGCGTCGCAGGACATGCTTACGCGCTCGCGCTGGCAGAAGGCCGATCTCGGCGACCTGCTGCGCATCGAACTCGGGCAGGTGTTCGGCAAGGACCTTCCCGAAGGGGTCTTGTCAGGCCCGGAAGTGCTGCTCGACGAGACAACCACCCAAGCGCTCGGGTTGACATTCCATGAGCTCGCGACCAATGCGCTGAAATACGGCGAAGCCGGCAGTTCCGTGGGTGCGCTCAAGGTCGACTGGACTGTCGAGGGGCGCGGCCGTGAGCGGACGCTCACGCTGAACTGGCGCGAGGCGGGTCAGAAGAAGCTGGAAGCGCCAGCCAAGACCGGCTTCGGCACCAGGCTTATAGATCTCAACGTCACGCGCGAATTGCGCGGAAGGATCGCGCGCGACTATCAGCCTGACGGATTGAAGGTGGAAATCAAAATTCCGCTGACCGCATGAGCGGTGAAAGCTTCGGTTGACGGTCTGGAGCCGAAGGCCGCCGGGCGGCCTTCGGCTCTGGAATTTAGTTGCAGCGAGCCGTGTAGATCCGGCCGCGATGATCGCGATACTGGCAATAGCCGTTGCGCAGGTTGCGAACCAGGAGACCCGACCCTGCACCGACCGCCGCGCCGATCAGCGCACCCTTGCCGCCGCCGACAAGGCCGCCGACGCCGGCGCCAATCAAGCTGCCGCCCACCACATCTTTCTCGGTCGTGGTGCAGCCGCTGACAGCAACCACGGCAACCATGGCAATAATGATTTTCCGCATAGAAAAGCTCCTCACTTGTGTCCTCAATTTTGGCAGTGCCAACCACCACTTAGCATGAAAAAACGGGCTTTGCCTGCCCGATCTTACTGTTGTTTAAGATAGTCTTTTTCCGGGCGCACGGTGTTGGAGGCGACAAGCATGCCCGAAACCTCCAGCGACGCGATCAGCGTGCCGTCGGGCTTCACGTTCCAGACGATCTGGTCGTAGTCGTCTTCCAGCGCCGGATCGACTGTAAGACATTTGCCGATGATATGGGGGGCCCGGCCTTGCAGGTCGCCCAGGGCGAAGGGCCTTTCGGCTGTGCAGGCTTGCTCGGTCTCGAAGACGCTCACCGGGACCTGGAGTTCGCGGCAGTCGGTCATCGAGTTCGAGCAGCCGACGACGAATAGTAATGCGGCGATGTGTTCCATGGGTCCAAACCTCTCGCAGCAACAACGGTTCTCGGCGAACAAAAGTTCCGGCCGGGGCCTCAGAGCCATGGTTTGAGGTATGTCATTGCTCAGCATAGCCCGAGCAGTTCTGTGCGGCATGAATTGGCCGCATACCAAAACCGCATGCGGGGATCAGGACAAATCCCAGGAGCCCGGCGCCGGGAAGTGCGAGCGCGCCGAGACCGAGCGAAGGATGGGACGACCGCGGCGCCGGCGCCAGCTTCGGCATCCAGGAGGCCGCCAATCTAGACACGGGGGGTCTGCTCCAGCCTGTCCGGCAGCCCTTCTCCTTCTCCAGGTCGCGCCAGCCTCTGGCGTCAAGGAAAGGACCGGCGCAATCAATCCGTCTCGAAATTTCCATGCGGGACTTTGAGGCGGTATTCCATACGGCCTTTACCGATATCGAGCGTCGCGGAACCATTCAGCGACATCGGCACGACGCGCTCCAGCGCCACGCTGCCGAAGCGTTTTTCGTTGCGCTGAGCGTCGCCGACTGCCTCCGTCCAGATGAGCAAAAGGTTTGGAGATGTACCCGCTTCGGGTTCGAGCCTTGCGCTCACCTCGACGTGACCGTTGGGCCGCGACAGCGCGCCATAACTCACGGAGTTAACGGCCAACTCATGCATGGCGAGGCCGATATGCAGGGCTGCGTTGGGACTGAGATAGGGATTCTCGCCAGCGAACCGCAAGCTTTGCCCTAGGTCGCTGCTGTATCGGCCGACTTGGCCGGAGACGAGCTCCTGCAGTGCCGCTCCCCGCCAGTTGGAGGACGTCACCAGGTCCTGCGAGGAGGCAAGCGATTGCAGCCGGCCGCGAAACCGCGCCAGGAACTCACCAAGGGTCTCGGTATAGCGGCCGGTCTGGGTCGCGATGCTCTGAATGATGGCGATGAGGTTTTTCGACCGATGGCTGACCTCGCGCAACAGCGTCCTCAGCGCCTGCTCGCGTCGTTTCTGCTCCGTCGTTTCCACCATGGTGGTGACGACGCCGAACACTTCGCTGGCGTCGTCGTGGTCGGCATCGATCCAGATGTGAAACCAGCGGACGCCCTGGTTTCCCGGAATGCTGAGCTCAAGCTGATCCGCGTTGCCGGATTCAATCACATTGAGCTTGGCGACTCTGATGCGTTCGGCCTGCGCCGGCGAAAGCAAGTCCTTGCCGTCTGCCATTTCGGATACCCAGGGCGCGGGCATGTTGCGCGCCCATACCGTCTCCATCTGCCGATCCTGGTAGAGAACCGAGATTCCCGCGTTATGCAGGGCATGAAGCAACGCACGTCCTACCTGCATTCCGTTCTCGGCGGGAGGGATCGCGATCACTTCGCCATTGTCTTTCTTGGGACCGTCGGAAGGCATTGGGGTATCCCCCTCGGTCCTTGAACGGCTCAATCCGCAACTGGTTCCGCACGTTGTCGACGAGACGGATCGCAGGCTCCCAAAAACGGTCCGCCGGACGGTGCTCTTTTGAAGCGCCGCCCGGCGGTGGCTGGAAACCGTTTGAGGGGTGCGGCTTCCAGTGTTGGGGTCAAGCTCTCCTGACGAGGCCAGCGATAAGCGAAATCACCAGGAAGGCGAGGAAGATGAAGAACAGGATCTGCGCGATACCTGCCGATGTGCCGGCGATGCCGCCGAACCCAAGCGCGCCGGCGATGATCGCAACTACGAGAAAAACGAGCGCCCAGTACAGCATGATGCGTCTCCTTCTTGCGTCGGGAAAAGAACGTGGCTCGGTGTGGTTTGTTCCACCATTTGCGGAAAAATACGATCCCCTCGACGGGGACTTTTTCAGTGCACAAACAGCTAAGGCCGTCGCGCTGCAACATATGCATTCGACGCGCTTCAAGTCTTATTCAAAGGATATGGTTTGCGAGACCCGCCGCGCACTTCTGGGCAGAGAAGCATTAAGCGTCACGCTTGGCGAAGGCCCCGCGTGACGCTCGAGATTCAAGCTCCGGAAGGGATCAGGCGGCGGCTTTGGCCTGGCGATCGAAGAACAGGGCCTGGCTGATCAGAGCCTTGACCATGTCGGGATTGAAAGGCTTGGTGACCAGAAAGGCGGGCTCCGGGCGCTCGCCGGTCAGCAGGCGCTCCGGAAAGGCCGTGATGAAGATCACCGGCACCGGCGTCGACGACAAGATCTCGTTGACGGCTTCGATGCCTGAGCTGCCGTCGGCCAGCTGGATATCGGCCAAGACCATTTTCGGCCGCGTCTTGCCGAAAAGTGCCACCGCCTCGGCATGGGTTCGCGCGGTGCCGACCACGCGGTGGCCGAGGCTTTCGACCATCTCCTCGATGTCCATGGCGATGAGCGGCTCGTCCTCGATGATCAGTACGTCGGTCGCGACTTGCCGCGAAATCTCGTTACTCGCCTGGGCAAGCAGCTCCGAAAAATCATCTTCGTCGACATCGAGGATTTCCGCAGCCTCGTCCTCGCTGAAGCCCTCGACCGCAACCAGAAGGAAAGCCTGCCTGGGCAAGGGCGCGAGCGCGTTCAGGTTGGCCGCTGCCCGTTGCTCCCAGGCGGTCTGCGCCTGTTCCTGCGGCACGCGGATGGCCACGGATGTGAAGAGCCTTGCGAAAACCTTGTACAGCGCGATGCGGTCGCTCGAGGCTTCGGGAAAGATATTGGTGTCGGCGATGATGGCTTCCAGCATCGCGGCGACCAACGCGTCACCGCTCTCCTGCGATCCCGATACCGCCCGCGAGAAGCGGCGCAGGAACGGAAGATGCGGAGCGATGGTGGCGGACAAACTCATTATTTACGTCTCCCTCAGATGACGTTGCACGTTCAAGGCCGCGCCGATTGCAAGCCCCGGACGCCAAACGCCGGCCTTGGGAAAAAGTTCCAACGACTGTGGAACTAAATTTGCAGGCGGGCGTTTCGTGGTCTCGGGATGGGCAACCAGACGACAGTTCCGCTTGCGTTGTGCTGTGAAGTTATGAGCGGTTCGGCGCTGGAAACTAGGGCTACTATGAAAGAAATGACAAAAAAACAGATGACTGATGCCGCAAGCAGGCATCGGACCGGGGACGGCAACCCGCTCGGAACAAACTCCGAGATAGGCCGCAAGCTCAAGCAGTATTATGACGAGTTGGTTTCGGATCATGTGCCGGACCGTTTCGCTCAGTTGCTCAGCCAACTGGAACAGGCCGAACCTGCCCAGAAAAAGGACTGAGGCATGGCGGTATCCCAAGGCTTCAAGACCGACCTGCTCGGTGCAATCCCGAGCCTTCGCGCGTTCGCCGTGTCGCTGACGCAGAATGCCGACCGGGCCGACGACCTCGTCCAGGAAACCCTGGTCAAGGCGTGGGACAAACATGAGAGCTTCCAGCCCGGCACCAATCTGAAGGCATGGCTGTTCACCATCCTGCGCAACGAATTCTATTCGCAGATGCGCAAGCGAGGCCGCGAAGTGCAAGACAGCGACGGAATCATGACCGCCAGGCTTGCCGTCCATCCGGCCCAGCATGGCCAGCTCGACCTCAAGGATTTCCGCGGCGCGCTCGAGCAACTGCCCGAGGACCAGCGCGAAGCCATCATCCTGATCGGCGCCTCCGGCTTCTCCTATGAGGAAGCCGCCGAGATCTGCGGCTGCGCGGTCGGCACTATCAAGAGCCGGGTCAGCCGGGCTCGCACGAGGCTGCAGGAGATCCTCAAGATTTCCGGAGAGGATGAGTTCGGCCCCGATGCGATCTCGGCGCAGGTCACAGGGTCGAACGCGGCGTAAGTGGATCGCCTGATACCGATTGCAGGATGACCTCAGGCCGGGGGGACCCGGCCGCAGGCTATCGCCACCGCTTCGATCAGATCGTCGCCAGAGTAGGGTTTGGTGACGAGCCTTATGTCGGGGAACGAGCCCTTGATCTCTTCCGAATCCGAATAGCCCGAGGCGAATACGAACGGCACGCCCTCGCCGCGCAGCCGCGCGGCGAAATCCAGGGTCGATACGCCACCGAGCATCAGATCGATCACCGCCGCGTCGAAGTTCGCGGGCAGCGACTGCCCATCGATCTCGCGGATCTCGCGGGCGATGGTCACGTCCGCGGCGCCGTGGTCGCGGCAAAGCTGCTCGACATCCATCGCGATCAGGAACTCGTCTTCCAGGACGAGAATTCGCAGTCCTTCAAGCAATGCTGGCACTTATCGATGTCTCCTCGGCTGGGCCGCACTCATGCTAGCTATCCGCGGTTATGTCATTTAAAAAAGACATGGGGTCAGGCCTCGCGTAAACCGTGCTGGTCTCAAGCCCTCCCATGCGCCCACAAGGGCAGGGATTTCGAAGAGGGGTCGAAGTGTCCAGCCAAAGCGCACGTCCGGCTGCCAGTCGTCAATATCCTTGCGAAAAGTGTCCGCTGCGGCGCTTGCCGGCATTCCGTGAATTCAACAATCAGGAATTGTCGTTCATCAGCACCTTCAAGCGCGGTGAACTTGCGGTCGACAAGGGGGCTACGGTCCTGGTGGAAGGTAGCCACAGCGCGCATCTCTACACCGTGCTTTCGGGCTGGGCGTTCCGCTACAAGCTCTTGCCCGACGGGCGCCGGCAGATACTCAATTTCTCCATGCCCGGCGACCTCATCGGCTTGCAGGGAAGCCTGATGGGCGAGATGCAACATTCCGTCGAAGCCCTGTCGCCGATGCTGCTTTGCGTTTTCGAACGCGAGAAGCTGCAGGAGCTTTATCGCAATCATCCGGGCCTCGCCTACGACATAACCTGGATCGCTTCGCGCGAGGAGCGCATGCTGGACGAGAACCTGCTCAGCGTCGGCCGCCGCACCGCGCTCGAACGCGCCGCCTATCTCATCGCCTTCATCGCAAGCCGGGCTCGCGGCGCAGGCCTAAACGGCACGACGCCGGTGCGGATCCCGATCACGCAACAGCACATCGCCGACACGCTTGGCCTCTCGCTTGTTCACACCAACAAGACGATCCGCAAGCTGATGGACCGCAAATTGGTCATGTGGCGGGATGGCGGCTGCGAAGTGATCGATTATGATGGGCTGAAGAAGCTGGCCCGCTGGGAAGGGCTCGGTGAAGAACGCAGACCACTAATATAAAGCGTTCTGGATCCTCGAGACTGGAACTTTGGCACCGAACGGACGTTCAAGCCGAAGGAAACGCAAGGAGTTAGAGATGGCAACCGCCGCCGGCAAATCCGCTACGGATGAAGCAACCACTGCCGACCTCGAGGCTGATATCGAGCAGTTGAAGGCCGATATCCAGAAACTCACCGAGCAACTCGCCAGGACAGGTCAACATGGTTATGGGGCGGCCCGGCGCGCCGCCGCGGATGGCGTCGAACAACTGCGCGCGCAAGGCGAAGCGGCATTCGAGAGCATGCGGGGTAGCGCCGAGGATGTGGAAGCGCAGCTGATAGCCAAGGTGCGCGAAAAGCCGGTAACGTCGCTGGCGATCGCCGCGGGCGTCGGTTTCCTCTTCGCCATTCTTTCTCGCCGCTAGCCTCCGATGGGGGCGCTTGTCTCGCTGATTTCGGCCCTCGCGTCGGGCGAGGCGTTGGCCGCCGTACAAAGGGCGAGGACGACGGCAATCCTTTACGGAATCGCCGGCGTTTTGGCCATTTGTGGAGTCGGCTTCCTCATCGGCGCCGCCTATATCTGGCTGGCGGCGCGCTACGGACCGCTGGCGACCAGTCTCGGCTTCGGCATCGGGTTCCTGATAATTGCCGGGCTCATCCTGGTCATCCACAAGCTGGCCGCCGGCGCGCGTGGGAGGCGGCGTGCGCGGGAGCGTCAGGCCGACATGAAGGCGGTGGGCATTGCCGCGGGGCTGGCCCTGCTTCCGGCCCTCGCCAGGAGCAAGGCCGGGCTGGGAGCCGTTTTAATGGCGCCCGCCTTGGCGGTTGTCGCCTATGCGATTTATCGCGAGAACGCCAAGCCGCCAAAGCAGGGTCCGGGAGACACGCGGTAGGCGCTTGAAGGATTCCCGCGACGAATTTTCCAGTTTCCATGAAGGCCTGAGCGGGATCGATATCCCGGCGAAGACGGCCTTCATCGCGTGGCGGTCGAGGTCTACGGCGAGCTGATCAAATCGCCTGCGACGCAACAGACCGAGCCGAAAGCGTCGCCCACCTCGCAGGAACCCGTCCAGGCGGGTAATCTTCGCATCAAGCGGCTTTCGCCTGCGCATTGCTTGCCGGGACGAGCACCTTCAGCGCGCCGGGGTGAATCTCGATCGTGGTTTCGCGCTCAAGCTTGATCAATTCACCGTCCAAAACCGCGCTGAATCTCTTGGCCGGCGAGTGTATCTTCAGCACGGCCCTGCCGGCCTGATGGACTTCCACATGCGCGTTCTGGCGCCACCGGCCGCGCAGCATGTCCAGGAAAAGTTTCGCCAGATGGTGACGCTGGCGCGCCACGCTGACATAGATGCCCAGCACGCCGCCGGCCGGGTTATCGGCATAGGGCAGATGCCCTTCGCCGAACAGATTGTTGGAAAAGCCGATGCCGGTCGTACGGGTGACGATCTCAGCCTCCCCGATGCTCAGGCTGACCTTGAGCGTGGGCGGATTCTTGATGGCCGCCCATGCGGCGCGCACCGAGGCCCGCATTTTCCCAAGCCGAGAGCTGAACTCCATCTTTTCGCGCAGCTGAACCATCTTGGCGTGCATGCCGACGGAGAACTGATGGACGAAAGGCCGGCCGTTTGCACTGGCCATGTCGACCGCGATCACCTCGCCATCGGCGAAAGACTGCAACGCCGCCTCCAACGTCTGCGGGATGCCCAGTCCGCGTGCGAAAAGGTTCATGGTGCCGGCGGGCAAGATTGCCAGGGCTTTCTTCTTGTTCATGAGAAGGGAGGCTGCGGTGGAAATCGTACCGTCGCCGCCCCCCGCAATGACAACGTCGATGTTCCGTCTGGCGATCGCTTTTTTCAGCGCCGTGGCGATGTCGCTACCCGCAACGATATCGATCTCGACCGAATGTCCCGCCGCTTCGAGCCTCTCCCGAAGCGTGTTGCAGAATCCTCCCATGTCGATGGTGCGGAGCGTGCCGCCGTCCTGGTTCAGCACCGCAGCAAACCGCATACCGAGCTCCATTTCAGGTCGCTTGAGCCGGCGGACCCCCTCTGCCGCAGGCCGAAACGAAGATGAAGCCGCAAAGGTTCCACGGAGTTCCACCGCAGGTTTAGAATCCGGGCATTCGTTAACGCGTTGGGGTTGGAACAACACTCCGGTCACGACGTTGTGAACCTGTCGACACGCGCTTCCAACCGCCGCTCAGAGGGCGGTCAAAAGGCGCGATTTAGAGATCAGGCACGAGGAGAAACCAACATGATCCGCACCCTTTTTGCGACAACCGCGATCGCAACGCTGCTCGCAACCGGCGCTCTGGCACAGACGACGCCAGCTCCGGCCCAGCAGGCCCCAGCTGCTGCCGACAAAGCGGCGCCGGTCGTGCGCTCGGACGGCGCTCTCATGACCAACATCATCGGCGAATCCGTCTATAACGGCACCGGCGACGATGCCCAGGACATCGGCAAGGTCGATGATGTCGTCTTCGATGCCAGCGGCAACGCCAAGTCGGCCATAATTGGGGTCGGCGGGTTCCTTGGCGTCGGCAAGAAGGACGTCGCATTCGATTACGCCAAGCTGGAATGGGCCGAGAAGAACGGCGACCGCTGGCTGGTAGTGAAGTCGACCAAGGACGAGCTGAACGCTCTGCCGTCGTTCGATCGCAAGGCTTATGATCCGGCGCCGGCGCAGTCGTCCGACGCCACGCAGCCCGCCAACAACACCACCACGACGACCACGGCGCAGGCTCCGGCGGCCGCGCCTGCCGCGCCAGTGAAGAAGGCGGAAGGCAACCTCGCCAGCAACATCATGGGCGAGTCGGTCTATAACGGCACCGCGGACGACGCCCAGAAGATCGGCGACGTGAAGGACATCGTTCTTGCCAAGGACGGCAAGGCGGAGTCGCTGGTGATCGGCGTCGGCGGATTCCTCGGCATCGGCACGAAGAATGTCACCTACGACTTTGCCAAGGCGAAGTGGGCCGAGAAGAATGGCGACCGCTGGCTGGTGGCCGAGACGACGAAGGAGGAACTGCAGGCGCAGCCCGACTTCGATCGCAAGGCCTATGATCCGGCGCCCGGCTCGACGACGGCCGCGAACAACGCCCCCGCGGCGACCACCCCCGCGGTGGTGTCTTCCGATACGACCTCCGACAAGGGAGCGAAGCCGGCGGAGCCTGCCAAGTCGACGGCCGAAACCAAGCCTGCACCGCCGGCCCCGGCCACGGCTGAAAACAAGCCGGCAGACACCAACGCCACCGACGAGACCAAGACCGCTTCGATCGACAAGTCGACCCTGACCGAGATGCCGATGGGCGATATTCGCGGTGACGATTTGAAGGGCACTACCGTCTACGGCGCCAACGATGAGAAGATCGGTGAGATCGGCGATGTTGTGCTTAAGGACAACAAGCCGGACGCGGTGATTGTCGATGTCGGCGGCTTCCTCGGCATCGGCGCCAAGGAGGTGGCGGTCGGAATGGATCACTTGAAATTCATGACCGACAAGGACGGCAAGAAATATCTCTACACCAACTTTTCCAAGGAGCAGCTTGAAAAGCAGACTGCCTATGACAAAGGCAGTTATGCCCAAAAACGCGATCAGCAGCGCCTGATCTTAAACGACTAAACGCCTGCGTTAGACCAGGGGAGCCCGCGCGATCATCGCGCGGGCTTTCTTATGTTGCAGGGGTAGGCCGCCCGGCGATATGGCCGGCCACACCGCTCTCTGTCAGTTCGGCCAGTGCCAGAGACTGATCGAGATGAGCGGCGCGCCAGGCGAGCATCTTCTCCGCGAACTCGAGCCTTATCGGCAGATAGGCCGGATCGCCGGCGACGTTATCCAGTTCGTCCGGATCTTTCGACAGATCGAACAGCAGTGGCGGCAGGCCGCCGCCGAAATGGACGTATTTGAAGTCCATGGTGCGGATGACGGCGAGATTGCACTGACGGGGGCCGACGCCGAAATGGCGTTCCGCTTCGCCGCCGGCGATCGTGCGGAAATCGAACTCCCAATGCGCGGCGTCGCGCCACCCGGTTGGAGTCTCGCCATCAAGCCACGGCGCGAGCGATCTGCCGTCAAGATGAGGCTGCGGCGCCGCATCGATCGATTCGAGCAGCGTCGGGAAGATGTCGACGGCCTCGGTGAAACGGTCGACAGATGAACCGGCTGCGGCTCTCCGGCGTGGGTCACGGATGATCAGGGGAATGTGGTAGCTGGCGTCGAAGAAGCCGCCCTTGCCGAGCATGAAATGGTCGCCCATCATCTCGGCGTGGTCCGATGTGAGCACGATGACGGTATCGTCCCACGCGTCCAGTGATCTGATAGCCTGCCAGATGCGGCCGAGCTGGGCATCGACCTCCGAAATCATGCCATAGTAGATCGCACGGATACGGCGGAAGTTCTCCTCGCTCCAGTCGGGCACGCTACCCTCCATGCCCGGAACGAATTTCGTTCTTTTCTGTAGGGCCAGATCGTAGGCGAGGTAGGGGTGGCTTGCGGCTTCGGCTTGCCGGTCCGCCGCGCGCTTGAAAGCGGGGCCTTCGGCCGGATCGTACATGGTGTTGTAGGGCTCCGGCACGATGAAGGGCGGGTGGGGGCTGATGAATGAGATGTGCGCGAACCATGGCGCGCTTTTCTCCTGCTCGCCGAGCCATCGGATGAACTCGCCGGCCAAAAACGCGGTCGGCGTCTGGTCCTTCGAATAGACCGGCGGCGCGTTCGTCACGTCGACTTTGGCCTGGCCTTCGGCGGGACGATGGATGTCGGGACTGCCGGCACCGGTCTCGATGCCTTGAGCGCGCAGCCAGGACAACCACTGCTTCTGATGTTCAGGCAGGGCCTGCCGTACTGTGAAGCCAGGCAGCACGCCTTCGTAACTGCGCAGGCGCGGATCCCCGGCCGCAAGCTGGCGCGGATCGAGCGAGACGTCGGTATAGCCGAAGAGGGTGGGATCATATCCTGCCGCGCGCGCCGAAAGCGCGATGTTGCCATGGCGCGCATCGAGCGGCGTGCCGTTGCGGCAGACGCGATTGTTCATCTGGTAGAGGCCGGTATATAGGCAGGCGCGCGCCGGCGAGCAGGGAGCCGCTCCGCCATAATGGCGGCGGAAAAGCACGCCCTCGGCAGCTAATGCATCGGCATTTGGCGTCCTCACGACCGGATGGCCGGCCGCCGACAGGCAATCGCCGCGCCACTGGTCGCAAGTGATGAGGAGAACATTCGGGCGGCGAGGCTGGAGGTGCAAGATCGTCTCCTTGTGAAGAGCCCAGATGTACGGAAATCACCCGCGTTGCAAGTCAACACCGGGTTATGGAATCGTGAACAGATTTTGAACAGTCGTTCACTTTTATGATACAGTCCATTCTGTGTTTGCCTGCTTTGCCGCTGGCCCGCCTATCCTCATATTGGCGAGGACAGCGGCGAGGGCCGCAAGAACAAGGGAAGGAGCACGATCATGCTCAATCAGATCAAGGGCCTGCATCACGTCACCTCGATGGCGAGCGACGCACGCCGCAACAATGAGTTCTTCACCAAGAAGCTCGGCCTGCGCCGGGTGAAGAAGACGGTCAATTTCGACGCCCCGGACGTCTACCATCTCTACTACGCCGACGAGGTCGGCACGCCCGGCTCGGTGATGACCTATTTCCCGTTCCCCGATATCGGCAAGGGTCGGCACGGCGTCGGCGAAGTCGGCACCACGGTGTTCTCGGTGCCGGAAGGCACGCTCGGCTATTGGGAAAAACGCTTCGCCGACGAGGGCGTGGGCAATGTCGCCCGCGCGGAAAGTTTCGGCGAGAAGCGGCTCACCTTCACCGGACCCGACGGCGACAGTTTCGCGCTGGTCGAGGATAAGGCCGACAGCAGGGCGCCCTGGGTCAAGGGCGGGGTTCCCGGCGACGAGGCCATCCGCGGCTTCCACTCGGTCTCGCTCAGGCTGAAGGACGGCGGCGCCACCGAGGAGCTCTTGAAGTTCATGGGCTATGAGGAAGTCGACAAGTCCGGCAACATCCGCCGACTTGCGATCAAGAACGGCAATGGCGCCGACGTCGTCGACATCGAATCGCTACCGGGTGCAGGCTTTGCCAATCTCGGCGCCGGCTCGGTGCACCATGTCGCCTTCGCGGTCGAGGACCGCGCCAAGCAGCTCGAAGTGCGCAAGGCGTTGATCGACACGGGTTACGGCGTGACGCCGGTGATCGATCGCGACTATTTCTGGGCGATCTATTTCCGTACGCCCGGCGGCGTGCTGTTCGAGGTGGCGACCAACGAGCCCGGCTTCGACCGCGACGAGGATACCGCGCATCTCGGCGAGGCGCTGAAGCTGCCGACGCAGCACCAGCATCTGCGGCCCTATCTCGAAGAACATCTGCAGAAGCTGGAAGGCTGAAGCCATGAGCAAGGACGCCTACATCTACAAAATGCTGCCCGGTTCGCCGGGCAGTCCGCTGCTCTTCGTCTTCCACGGCACCGGCGCGGATGAGAACCAGCTGCTTGGTTTCGGCCGCGACCTTGTGCCTTCGGCGACGATCATCTCGCCACGCGGCGATGTGTCGGAGCATGGCGCTGCCCGTTTCTTCCGCCGCACCGGCGAGGGCGTCTACGACATGGGCGACCTGGCGCGCGCGACATCGAAGATGGCGGGCTTCGTCAGGGCGCATGTCGCGGCGGTGGAGCCTTCGGCGGTGCTCGGCCTGGGTTACTCAAACGGCGCCAACATCCTGGCTTCGGTGGTGTTCGCGGAGCCGGGGCTATTCGACGCGACGGCGCTGATGCATCCGCTGATCCCATTCGAGCCCGAGGTGCGAGGCAGCCTTGCCGGCCGCCAGATCCTGATCACGGCCGGCAGGCGTGATCCGATCTGCCCGCCCAATCTGACCTCGCGGCTGGAGGGCTATTTGCGCGCCGACGGCGCCGATGTCACAGTGGAATGGCACGACGGCGGGCATGAGGTTCGGCCGAATGAAATCGAAGCGGCCCGGCGGCTCTTTGCGCCGGCGCCGGCTCTAATTCAAAGAGATAGAGCATGATGTCGTCCGAAAACCGCTTCACACTTTTCGGCATCATGCTCAAAGGAGGCAAATGAAATGGCTGACCAACTGCCCGAGATCGAACTGGAAGACCGCGGCTCCAAGGGGCGCTACGTGCTGCGCGGACCGGGCGGGGCCGAGGCCGAGATGACCTTCACCAAGATCGGAGAGCACCAGCTCATCATCGACCATACCGAGGTGCCGGATGTCTTTCGCGGCCAGGGCGCCGGGCTGCGGCTCGTCACCCGCGCGGTCGAGGATGCGCGCGCCGCCGGCAAGAAGATCATCCCGCTTTGCCCCTTCGCCAACGCCCAGTTCCGGCGTCACCCGGAATGGGCGGATGTTTTGAAGCAATAAGTCTTATGCCGAAGCTGGGCCTCTCTTTTTTGAGGCCCAGCCCTAAATGCAAATACTGGCTTGGCATTTGCGCACGCCGGCCATCTTGCCTAAGTTGACGGCTCGCTCGGACGAAACCTGCCGTCCCGCCCGTCACCGATTCGAATGGCTTCCCTGATGACCGATACCGACTTGATCCCCGTTTTCGACGGACATAACGACACGCTGCTTCGGCTCTACCAGTCGAAGGAAGCCGATGTCGAAAAGCTGTTCATCGAGGGGACGCCGGGCGGCCATATCGACCTGCCGCGCGCCAGGAAAGGCGGCTTTGCCGGCGGCATGTTCGCTATCTTTCCGCCGCCGGTCGAAAAGTCGAAGCGCAGCGCCGTGCCGCCGGCGCCGAGCGACAACGAGCCGCTGCCTCCGGAGCTGCCGCAGGCCGAGGCGATCACCTCGACCATCGGCATGGCTTCGATCCTGATCCGGTTGGAACGCGCCGGCGCGCTCACCGTCTGCCGCAGCGCCGGCGATGTGCGGGAGGCGATGGCCAAAGGCTCGATCGCCGCAGTGTTCCACATCGAAGGCGTCGAGGCGATCGACCCCGAACTTGCCATGCTCGATGTGCTTCATGCCGCCGGCCTGCGCTCGCTGGGCATCGTGTGGAGCCGCCCGAACGCCTTCGGCAATGGCGTGCCGTTCCGCTTCCCGTCGTCGCCCGATACCGGGCCTGGCCTCACCGATGCCGGCAAGGCGCTGGTCCAGGCCTGCAACAGGCTGAAAATCATGATCGACCTTTCGCATCTCAACGAGAAGGGTTTTCGCGATGTCGCGGGTTTGAGCGACGCGCCGCTGGTCGCGACCCATTCCAACGTGCATGCGATCTGCGGCCATTCCCGCAACTTGACCGACTGGCAGCTCGGCGCGATCCGCGAGTCCGGCGGCATGGTTGGCCTCAACTTCGCCACCGGCTTCCTGCGCGAGGACGGTCGCATGAACGCCGACACAAGCATCGATATCATGGTGCGCCACATCGATTCGCTTTTGCAGGCCCTGGGCGAGGATGGCGTGGGTCTGGGCTCGGATTTCGATGGCGCCATGATTCCGGCTCCCATCGGCGACGTCGCCGGCCTGCCCAAGCTCATCGATGCGCTGGCCGCGCGTGGTTTCGGACGGCCGCTGATCGAGAAGATCGCCTACAAAAATTGGTTGAGCGTGCTGGAAAGAACGATCGGATAGGATCGGAGCTCAGCACTTCTCGTTGCGGATTCCGCTACGCACCCATTCGCTTCAGCCATTCCTTGCCTACGCCACGGTCGCGGATGATCGGCAAGGGATTTTCCGCATCGAGCCGGGCGCAGATGCGGTAGACTTCCAGCGTCTCGGCATTCATCTCGCCGCGCTTGAAGAAATACATCGCCGCCGCGTAGCGGGTGCGGCCGGACCACATCTCGCCGAGCGGCGTGTTGACGAGCTGCCACTGCTCGGCGGCTTCCGCTTCGGGCTCTTGCGCCGCGCTTGCCATGGTCAAAAGTCCGCCGGCGGGTTGGCGGTGCGGCGGTCGAGCCTGATGAAGGGCCGCGGCACCACCTTCGCCTTCTTCATCAGCTTCTGATACTGCAGCTCGCGCATGGCGTAGATCTCGACCCAGAGGTCGTCGAGGATCGTGTCGCCATAGGGCCTCTCTAGCGAGGCGAGCGCGATGTTGCGCTTTGCCATGGGCGACCACATCGCCGCGCTCACCAGTCCGACCTCCTGGGCCTTCTTGTAGTAGACGATGGCATGCTCGGCCGGGATGTTGCCTTCGATCTCCAGCCCGACAAGCACATGGCGCAGCTTCTTTTTCGCCCGGGCTTCGAGGATGGCCCGGCGGCCATTGAAATGATCTTTTTCCGGATCGATCATGAAGCCGAGGCCGATCTCATCCGGCATGCGCAGGCGATCGGAGCGGATGGCGTGCTCGGCGGTGGTGAAGTCGGCATTGGCGACGATCAGCCCGGCTTCGAGGCGAGCACGGTTGAGCGCCGCGTAGCCGATGGCGCGGATGCCGCGCAGCTCGCCCGCCGCCATCAGCCGGTCCCACAGGCTGAGCGCCTTGTCCGCCGGCACGAACAGTTCGTAGCCGAGATCGCCGGTGAAGCCGGTGCGCGAAATGATGACGGTTCCCCCGTCATGCGCGAATTCGGCGAGGTCGAAGATTTTCAGCCGCTCGACGCCGGCAAAGCTCGCGTCGCGCAGGATGGCGAAGGAGGTCGGGCCTTGCAACGCCAAGCCAGCGACGGCCTCTGTCTCTTCCTCGACGCTCACCTCATAGCCGATGGCGCTGTCCAGCAGCCAGGGCAGATGCCGTTCCTGCGAGCACAGCCGGAAGCGTGTCGGCGAGAGCCTGAACAACGTGCCGTCGTCGAGCACGAAACCTTCGTCGTCGCACCAGGCGGTATAGTGGACGCGGCCGGGCTTGAGCTTTGTGACGTCGCGCAAGGTGACCCGGTCGAGATAGGCTTCGGCATCCGGGCCCTCGATGCGGTATTTGACCATCGGCGAGATGTCGAACAGCGCCGCCTGGCTGCGGATGGCGAAATATTCGAGCTCCTCGTCCCACAGCGAATGCGGGGCGCGGTAGCCGGCCCAGTTGTACCAGTCCTGCTTCAGCCCCAGCGCGTCGATGCGCGGCTGGAAGGGCGTGCCGAGCCGCAGTGTGCGGAAGTGGGATTGCGCGAGGGCGCGGGCGTCGAGCGCCGTGTCGGCGTCGGTGTCGATGGGCTTCTTCCTGGTTGCCCGTGCCATGGTCATGCCCTCATCGCGATGATGCGGCGCGCGGCGTTGAGGCCAGGCGCGCCGGAGATGCCGCCGCCGGGATGCGAGCCTGCCCCGGCCAGGAACAGTCCTTCGAGCGGCGTGTCGTAGCCCGACCAGCCGGAGACCGGCCGCGACATCAGCATCTGGTCGGCCTGCAATTCGCCATGGTGCCAATGGCCGCCAGGCATGCGGTAGCGGGCCTCGATATCGGCCGGGGTCAAAAGCTCGGCATGGCGAACCGTCGCGCCGATGCCCGGTGCATGGGCTTCGAGCTGCGCCATGATCGCCTTAAGGAATTGCGGCTTGCCGGCGACCCAGCCCTCTTTCAGCGCGTAGGGCGCGTATTGCACCACCGCCGACAGCACGCAGGCGCCTGACGGTGCAAGCGATGGGGCGGCCAGGCTGGGGAGCGTGATCTCCATCACCGGCTCAGGCGAGAACTCGCCATATTTCGACGGGTTGAAGGCGCGTTCGACATGGCCGGGCGAAGGCGCAATGACGAGGCGGCCATTGTGGCCGGCGGCGTCGACGCCGGTGAATTGCGGCGGCCGCTCGAGCGCCAGATGGAGCTTCGCCGCGTCACCCTTCATGCGGATGTTTCTGACCTTGCGCATGAAACCGGTGTCGACTTCGCGCGGGCCGACGAGGTCGAGGATCGTCGTTGCGGGATTAATGGCCGAGACGACCGCTTTTGCGCGCAGCGTTTCGCCGCTCTGCGTGACGACACCCACGGCGCGGCCCTTCTCGATGATCACCTTGGCGACCGGCGAAGCCTGGCGGATCGAGACGCCCGCCTTCTCCGCCGCCGCGCGGATAGCGGCGACGACCGCGCCCATGCCGCCTTTCGGCTGTATCTGCGCGCCGGCAAGACCGCCGATTTCGCCGGCCAGCCTGTAGTAGAGGCCGATCAGCGAGGTCGGCGAGCGCGGGCCGAGATGCGAGCCAAGTGTCGCGTCGAAGGCAAGCAGGCCCTTCAGCCGGTCGTCCTGGAGCTGCTCGTCGAGCAGGTCGTAGACATTCATCAGAAGCACACGCAGGAAATCGCGCATGTCTTCCTTGCCGAGCTTCTTCAGCGCCAGCGCGGTCTGGCCGAGCCCGGTCATCTCGGCGAGCGACAGGTTGGCGAGGTCAGGCGGTCGGCGCGACAGGAACGGTTTCAGCACGCCTGCATAGCGCAGCAATTGCGCACGCAGCTCCTTCCAGGCGGATTGCTCCGACGCGCTGGCGCCGGTCAGCACCTCGCCATAGGCGCCGTACAGCACCAGCGGACCATCCTTCGACAGCGCGACCGACGGCACGATATCGCCGCGCTCGATCCTCAACCCATGCCGCTCCAGCTCCAGCGTCTTGACGACTTCGGGATGCAGGCGATTGAGCAGATGCGCGACCGCCGAGACGCGAAAGCCGGGCGCGAATTCCTCGGTACGCGCGGCGCCGCCGAGCTCGTTGTCGGCCTCGAGCAGCAGCACCTTGCGGCCCGACTTGGCCAGCGTGGCGGCGGCAACAAGGCCGTTGTGGCCGCCGCCGATGACGATCGCGTCCCAGTTCAAATCAGATGACGTCATGGGCCGGGCTCATATGCAGGGTCGGCTTGGCGAGGTCGCGCAGGATCTCGGCGGCGGCGTTGCGTCCGGGCGCGCCCATGACGCCGCCACCCGGATGGGTGGAGGAGCCGCACATATAGAGCCCGCCGACCGGCGAACGGTATTGCGCGTAGCCGGGCACCGGGCGGTTGAAGAGCAGTTGATCGAAGGTGAGCTCGCCCTGGAAGATGTTGCCTTCGGTCAGCCCGACCTCGGCTTCGATCTCGCGCGGCGTGCGCACTTCCATGTGGACGATGCGGTCGCGGAAGCCGGGAGAGTATGCGGATATCTGCGAGATCACGCTCTCGGCGAAGCCGTCGCGATCGGCATCGGTCCAGTCCGCCCCCCTTATCTTCGGCGGCGCATATTGCACGAAGCAGCTCATGAAATGCTTGCCCGGCGGCGCCATGGTCGGGTCGAGCGTGGTCGGGATCATCATGTCGAGGAACGGGTCGGCCGACCAGCGCCCGGCCTTCCAGTCGTCATAGGCCCGCTCCATGCGCTCGATGGAATCGGTGAAGTGCATGTCGGCGCGGTAGACCGGCGAATCTTTCGGCAAAGCCGGGAACTCGGGCAGCGAATCCAGCGCGATATTGACCTTGCCGGACGAGCCGCGGATCTTGAAGTTCCGGACGCGGCGCAGGAAGATGTCGGGGAGTTCCTTCTCCTCGACCAGCTTCAGGAAGGTGCGCTTGACGTCGGCATTGGAGACGACGAGCTTGCCTTGGATTTCTTCGCCGCCGGCCAGCACGACGCCCTTGGCCTTGCCGTTCCTTACCAGCACATGGTCGACCTCGGCGCCGGTGCGGATCGTGCCGCCACAGGCCTTGAAGGAGGCGGCCAGCGCCTTGGTGACGGCGCCCATGCCGCCGCGCGCATAGCCCCAGGCGCCAACCGAGCCGTCGACCTCGCCCATGTAATGGTGCAGGAGCACATAGGCGGTGCCGGGCGACATAGGGCCGAGTGCCGTGCCGATGATGCCGGACAGCGCGAAGTTCGCCTTGATGACATCGGTCTCGAAATACTCGTCGAGGAAGTCGGAGATCGACATGGTCCAGAACCGCAAGGTCAGCGCCATTTCCTCGGCGGTGAGGCCGGCGAATTTCCTGCCGAGATAGAGCAATTCGCCAAGGTCGCGCGGCCTGAAGCTGGTCGGGTCGGGCGCGGTGCGCATCAACAGCGGCTGGATGAAGCGGCACCGCCTCGTGACGTCGCGCGAATAGCGGTTATAGGCCTCGGCGTCGCGTTTCGAGAAGCGCGCGAACTCGCGGCGATGCGCGTCATGGTCGCGGTAGTTGGCGAGATAGTCGCCGTCGCGCGTGAACACTGCGCCGCCTTCATAGGAGATCACCTGCAGGCCGAAGCGCGGCAATTCCAGATCGCGCATGATTTCGGGCCGGAACAACGAGCAGACATAGGAGCAGTTGGAATAGAGGAAGCCCGGCGTCAGCTCGCGGCTGGTCGCTGCGCCCCCGACCCAGTCGTTTTTCTCCACCACCAGCACGTCGAGCCCAGCGCGCTGCAGGTAACAGGCATTGACCAGGCCGTTGTGGCCGCCGCCGATGACGATCGCGTCCCATGCCTTCATGCGCACTGAGCCTCCGTCCGGCTGCCTGTTGTCTTCTCGTTTTCACGCAACTCCGGACTTTTGCTGTAACTGCCCGGCGCGTCTTGTTTCCTGACCACTCGAATTTGGCACGGGTCACGGTTTTTTGTCCAGCCATATTGAATGAATGTTCAACAAATGGTGTTGCGTTTTCCCATTGATGCGCTAGGCTTTGCCGGCATTCTGGATTGATCCACATCGCCATTTTGGGTTGACGATCCGATGATCGAGACGGCTGACGCCGAGCCGGAATATGACGACACCGCCATCCGCTTCCTCGAGGCGCTATGGGGCGAGGGCTATCTGTCGCCGGGCGGTCCGGAAGAGGTCGACCGCGTTGTCGACGGCCTCTCGCTCGACGGCAAGTCGATCCTCGATATCGGCTGCGGCGCAGGGGGCATCACGCTGCATTTGGTCGCGCGCCATGGCGCGGCCCGGGCCACCGGCTTCGATGTCGAGAAGCCGGTGATCGAGACGGCAAGGCGACGGGCACTCCGGCAAGGCCTCGCGGACCGCGTCAGCTTTGTCCAGGCGCCGCCGGGGCCGCTGCCGTTCTGGGACACTTCCTTCGACGTTGTCTTCTCAAAGGATGCGCTTCTGCATGTGCCCGACAAGGACGCGCTGTTTGCCGAGATCTTCCGTGTGCTCAAGCCGGGCGGCGTCTTTGCCGCGTCGAACTGGATGATCTCGCATGACGGCGAACCGTCGCCTGAGATGAAGGCCTATGTCGCCGCAGAGGGCCTGTCCTTCACGATGGCATCGCCGGCGCGCTATGCCGAGGCGATGCGGCGCGCCGGCTTTGCGGACATCACGATGCGCGACCGCAATCCATGGTACCGCGAGGTGGCGCGGGAGGAACTGGCGCGGCTGAAGGGGCCGCTTTATCAACCCGTGGCCGCGGCGGTCGGCGCGGCCTATGTCGACAAGAACATCAGGACCTGGGAGGCGATGCAGAAGGTGCTTGACAGTGGCGAGCACCGTCCCACTCATCTGCGCGGTTGGAAGCCGGTCGGATAGCCGGCGATGCTGGAGACCTTCACACCCATGAAGACTGCAGAGGCGAGCGAGGCTCCCGAAACGGCGCGGAAAGGCGACGCCGAAAAGCGCGGCCGCAAGGCTTCGAAGGAGGTCAGGCAACAGCAGCTGATCGAGGCGACGATCGATTCACTGGCCAAGCGCGGCTATGCCGAAACGACCATGGCGGACGTTGCCGACGGCGCGGGGCTCTCGCGAGGCATCGTCAACTTCCATTTCGAAAGCAAGGAAAAGCTGCTGATCGCCACGCTGCAGCACATGTATGACGAGTACTCGGCGCATTGGCGCAACGCTTTGCAGAAGGCCGGCGACGATCCGGCAAGGCAGTTGCAGGCGCTGGTGTGGGCCGATTTCGACCGCTCGATCTGCAACAAGCGCAAGCTTGCCGCATGGCTCGCCTTCTGGGGCGAGGCCAAGTCGCGGCCAACTTACCAGGCGCTGAGCAGCTCGCGCGACGCCTATTACCAGCAGGTCTTTATCGACCTTTGCGCGACGCTCAAGCAGAGCGGCGGCTACGCCTATGACCCACAGGTCATCGCCCTGGCGCTCAGCGCCATGCTCGAAGGCCTTTGGCTGCGGCTGATGATGGGAACCGAGGACACCACCCGCGAGACAGCCCTGCAGGCCGCCAATGCATTTTTGGCGGCCGCCTTCCCGAAACACTATGGCTAGCAAAAGATGGGGCTAGCAAAAGATGGGGCTAGCAAAAGCCGGGTTAGCAACAGCCGGCCAAACAAGACCGGCAACCAAAGAGGATGGAACAGCATGAAGAAACTCAGCCGACGCCTGACACTGACATTGGCGCTTGGGAGCGCGATCGCTGCCTCGGCGGCGGCGTTCGCCGTCGCCGCCGACAAGGACCTTATCGTGTTCGACTGGTCCGGCTATGAGGATCCGAGCTTCCACGGCAAATATGTCGAGAAGAACGGCGACTCGCCGACCTTCGCCTTCTTCGGCGACGAGGACGAGGCGTTCGAAAAGATCCGCTCCGGCTTCAAATCCGATCTCGGCCATCCCTGCTCGCAGAGCGTGGTGAAGTGGCGCGAAGCCGGATTGCTGCAGCCGCTCGACACCTCGAAGATCGCCGGCTGGAAGGATCTCAATCCGGGCATCATGGCGATGAAGAACCTTGCCACCACGCCCGACGGCAAGGCCTGGTTCATGCCCTGGGACTGGGGCGACACCCAGCTAACCTACAATTCCGACAAGATCGCCGAAAAGGACGTGCAGTCGCTGAAGGTCTTCGCCGATCCGAAATACAAGGGCAGGGTTTCGATCGGCGACAATGTCGATGACGCCTACGCGCTGGCCAGCCTTGCCATCGGGCTCAAGGACTGGACCAAGATGACGGATGAACAGTTCAAGCAGGCGTCCGATTTCCTGCGCCAGGTGCACAAGAACGTTCGCTCCTATTGGACCGACACCACAGACATCGTGCAACTGCTCTCCGGGGGCGAGGTCGATCTCGCCTGGGCCTGGAACGACGCGACGGTGCAGTCGGTCAAGGCCGGTGTGCCGATCAAGTCCAAGAAGGACACCGACGAGGGCATGTCGACCTGGGTGTGCGGCTATGTGCTGTTCAAGGACGCGCCCGGCAACATCGACAAGGCCTATGACTATCTCAACGCCGTCAACGATCCCGAAGTCGCCAACACCCTGGTCAAGGATTGGGGCTACGGCCAGGCCAACGCCAAGGGCATGGCCGGCGTCGACCCGGCGGTTCTCAAGGAAAAGGGCTACGACAATGTGGAAAAATGGGTCGACAAGACACTGTTCCAGCAGCCGCTGCCTTCGGACCTCAAGCTGAAGATGATCGCCGAGTTCGAGAAGATCAAGGCCGGCTATTGAGCAGCATCACTGAAAGAACCGACGTCGTCATCGTCGGCGCCGGGTTCACCGGCCTTGCCGCCGCGCTCGAGTTTCAGCGCGCCGGCACCGACTTCCTCGTGCTGGAGGCGCGCGATCGCGTCGGCGGCAGGGTGGAGGCTGTCTGTAACGGACTCGGCGAGCGCATCGACAGCGGCGGCCAGTTCCTGTGCGAGGATATGCCCGAAGTGATGGCGCTGGCCAAGGCCCACGGCAAGACTTTCATCGAGACCTATGTCGACGGCGAGTTCATCACCCATCCATCGATGACGCCGGCGCGGGCGGAACGCACCTATCATCTCTCGATGGCCATCCGCGAGCGCATGAACCGGATAGATCCGGACGATCCGGCCATTGCCGGGCTGACCGTAGCCGATTGGCTGGAGCGCCAGCACGACGAGGCCGATGCCAAAGCCGCTTTCCGCTCGCTGGTCGAGGGCTTGTGGTGCCTGGCGGCGGACAAGGTGCCGCTCTGGTACCTGATCGACAATGACCGCCGCATCACCAACGAGGTGTTCGAGCTGCAGTATTTCCTAGGCGACACCATGCAATCGCTGGCGGAGGACCTGGCCTTCGCACTCGGCGACCGGCTGCGGCTGAACGAAGCTGTGACGCGTGTCGAGCGCGTGCGGCAGGGCGTCCGCATCGTCGTCGGCGCGGCGACGATCGAAGCGCGCGAGGTCTTGATCGCGCTGCCGCCGGCGACGGCCGCGAAGCTCGATTTCGCGCCCGCCCTGCCGCCGGAACTGGCAAGCGCGCTCGGCGTCTGGGAAAGCGGCGCGGTGATCAAGATCCTGGTTCGCTACGCAAAGCCGTTCTGGCGCGAGCAAGGCCTGTGCGGCATGGTGATGTGGCGCGACCTGCCTGGGCTGTTCGCCTGCGACGCCAGCAGGGATGCCGACCATGCCGCGCTTGTCGTCTTTGTCGGCGGGCCACTGGCGCTGCGCTGGCATCCGCTCGGCGAGGCGGCGTTGCGCGCGGAAGTCGCGGCAAGACTTGTCGAGGCACTCGGCCCGCGGGCGGCGGAGATCGTCGATTTCAGCGCACGCGACTGGACGCATGACCGCTGGAGCGGCGGCGCCTATAGCGACCTCATCGTCGACGTGACCGCGCGGTACGCGGAACGAACGATCCTTGCCGGCGCGCCGCCCGTCTATTTCGCCGCTTCGGAAATCTCGCCGTCGTTCCCGGGCTATGTCGAGGGCGCTATCGTGGCGGGGCGGATCGCGGCCGGGAAGATTCAGTCGGCCATCGCAACCAGCGCTTCCGGGTCGTAGGCCAGACGGATCGGCGCGCCGACCGGAATGTCGTCGGCGCCGAAATCGTTGGTCTCCGTCACGGAGAGTGGCTTTTCGAGTCCCGGTATCTCGACGATCAGATGCGTGATCTCGCCGAAATAGTGGCGCTCCACGACCTTTCCGGCGACTTCGAATTTGGCTGTCGCATTGTCCCAGAGCACGCGCAATCGTTCCGGACGGATGCCGAGCGTGGCTGCGCCGCCATTGCGCACGAAGGCCTTCGGCCTTTCGGTCCTGACGCGGCCGAAACCCAGCGTGTCGAGCAGCAGCGAAGCGCCGTTCTCCTCGACGATCTCGGCTTTGACGAAGTTCATGCCGCCGAGGAAATCGGCGACCTGGCGATTGACCGGGCGCTGGTAGATCTCTTTCGGCGAGGCGACCTGCGCGATGCGCCCGCCGAACATCACGGCGATACGGTCCGACATCGCCAAAGCCTCATATTGGTCGTGCGTGACCAGCACGAAGGTGATGCCGACCGCCTGCTGCAGGCGGCGCAACTCGACCTGCATCTGCTCGCGCAGCTTCTTGTCGAGCGCCGAAAGCGGCTCGTCGAGCAGCAGCACCTTGGGCCGCATGACCAGCGCGCGGGCCAGAGCGACGCGCTGGCGCTGGCCGCCGGAGAGCTCGGTAGCGCGGCGCTTGCCGAGGCCGGTCAGTGACACCTGCGCCAGCGCCTCCTCGACGCGACGCCTCTCCTCGCCTGCGGCGAGCTTCAGCCGCCTCAGCCCGTAGGCGACATTCTGCTCGACATCGAGGTGCGGGAAGATCGCATAGCTCTGGAAGACCATGTTGGTCGGCCGGCGGTTGGCCGGGATGCCGTCCATCGGCTGGCCGTCGACGGCGATCGAGCCGCTGGTCGGCGTGTCGAAGCCGGCGATCATGCGCAACAGCGTGGTCTTGCCGCAGCCGGAAGGGCCAAGCAGCGAGAAGAACTCGCCCTCGCGGATCGCCAGTGAGGCGCTGTCCAGCGCCTTGAAGGATCCGTAGCTACGCGTGACGTCGCGGATATCGATCATCGTGCGCTCGGACTGGGTGCGATCGGATTGGACCCGCTCAAGCATAGAGGCCTCCCTCGTTCTGGGTGCGTCTCGCCGCCCGGCGGCGCAGGATTTCGGCGACGGTCATCAGCACGAAGGACGCCAGCAGCAGCAAGGTGCCGAGCGCCAGCACACCGGGAAGCTTGGCCGCGAAACGCAACTGGCCCCAGATGTAGATCGGCAGAGTCGCCTCCGTGCCGGTGAGAAAGAAGGCAATGATGAATTCGTCCAGCGAGATGGTGAAGCAGACGAGCAGGCTGGAGATGATCGCCGGAGCAACCATCGGCAGCGTGACCCGTCTGAAGGTGCCGAAGGCGCTTTCGCCGAGATCGGCGGAAGCTTCCTCCAGGCTGCGGTCGAAACCCTCGAAGCCGGAGGTCAGCACGGTCATCGAATAGGGGATGCAGACCAGCACATGGCCGAGCACCACGGTGAAAAGCGACAGGCTGAGGCCCAGCTGCAGCATGACCAGCAACATCGAGATCGCGACGATCACTTCCGGCAGCACCAGCGGCGCCATGATCAGCCCGTTGATGGCGCGGCGGCCGGGATAGCGGTAACGAGTGATCGAGCGGGCGGCGAGAATGCCGAGCACGGTGGACAGGATCGATGCGGAGACGCCGACGATCAGGCTGTTCCAGGTGGCGTCAATCAGCGCCGGCGTGCGCGGCAGGTCCTCGTACCAGTGCAGCGTGACGCCGGAGAGCGGGAATTTTGGCGTCGCCGCCGTGTTGATCGAGAAGATCGGCAGGAAGATCACCGGCAGATAAAGGAAAAACAGATAGAGGACGGCGTAGGTCGGCAGCCAGCCGGGCAGGAAGCGTCTCATCGCCGTCATCGCGCCAGCCTCTGCAGCGCGCGTAAGATCAGCACGGTGGCGCCGGCCATCAGCGAGACGATGATCATGGTGGTAACCGAAAGTGCCGCGCCCAGCGGCCAGTTAGACGCCTTGCCGAACTGCGCCTGGATGGCGTTGGCGATCATGACGCCGTCCTTGCCGCCGACCAGCTTCGGCGTGACATAGTCGCCGACTGTCGGGATCATGACGATCAGCGCGGCCGAGATGACGCCGGGCGCCGACAGCGGCAGGGTGACGCACAGGAAGGAGCGCAGCGGCCCGTCGCCCAGATCGGTCGCCGCTTCGACCAGGGTCCGGTCGACCTTCTCCAGCGAGACGAAGATGGGCAGGATGGCGAAGGTGGCCCAGGCATGGGTCAGCGTGATGATGACGGCGCTGGAGTTGTAGAGCAGCGCCGTCGAGGGCTCGTCGATGATGCCGAGGCCCATCAGGCCGGAATTGAGCACGCCGTTGTAGCCCAGGATCACTTTCCACGACATCACGCGCAGCAGGTAGCTTGTCCAGAACGGGATGGTGATGAGGAACAGCCACAGGCTCTTGTGGCGGCCGCCATGGAAGGAGATGAAATAGGCAATCGGGTAGGCAAGCGCCACCGTCAGCAGGCTGACCGTCAGCGAGATATAGAGCGAGCGCCAGAGCAGGTCGCGGTAGATCGGCTCCGTCAGCGCGATCCGATAGTTCTCGAGGGTGAATGTGTGGTCGATGGTGAGATAGTTCTGCGTCCAGAAGGAATGCGCGATGACGACCAGGATCGGCAGGACGAGGAGAACAAGGGCATAGACGAATGTCGGGCTGATCAGGGCGAAGCCCTGGACGGCTTCCGATTGCAGAAGGGGACTTCGTCTCGATCCCGCCACGCGTAGCGGCGGCGACCCTTCCGCGGCAACCGTCATTGCAGCGCTCCGGGCGGGATTTCAGTTGCTGGCTCGGACTGTCCCGCCATGCGGCTTTCCCATTCGCGGCACCGGCCGCCCGTTCCCGATTTTATGTTTGGAGCGTGATCGCTCCTTGGCTTGCCGGCTTTGTTTCATCATGAGCGCATCAGCCGATTGAAATCAAGCGCTATTTCTGCGATATTGATTGAACGGATATTCAAAATGAAGTGATGAAGCGTCAATTTTCCGGGACTTTTCAGCAGCTTCAACTGCCCAGGACAACTTCCACAATCTGACGATGCGAGGCGAAGATGGCGGCTCTAAGCAAGAGCAAGGCAAGCGAAATGACCGAGCCCGGCAATGACGACGCGGTCGAGCTCGCCAAGCGCCATCTCGTGCAGCCCTGGCCCTATGCCGGTTCGGTCGGCAACGAGGCGCGCGCGCTGATCGGCGAGGGCGACGGCATCTACATCACCGACGCATCCGGAAAGCGGCTGATCGACGGCCCGGCCGGCATGTGGTGCATCAATGTGGGCCATCGCCGCGAGGAACTGGCCAAGGTCATGTACGACCAGGCGATGCAGCTCTCCTACAACACGCCCTGGTACACGATGAACGCGCCCTCGGCCGAGCTTGCTCGGCGCATTGCCGATGCGGCACCCGGCGACCTCAGCCACACCTTCTTCACCACCGGCGGCTCATCGGCGGTTGAGACGGCGCTGCGCTTCATGCAGTTCTACAACAATGTGCGCGGCCGGCCGGAGAAGAAGCTGATCCTGAGCCGCGGCGGCGCCTATCACGGCTCGACCTATCTGTCGGCCTCGCTCAACGGCCGCCCACGCGACCGCGACTGGATGGACGGCGCCGACGAATTGGTGGTGAAGCTGTCCTCGCCCGATCCTTTCCGGCGGCCGAAAGAGATGAGCATCGCCGCCTTCACCGATTTCCTGGTCGACCAGTTCCGCGATACCGTGGCGCGCGTCGGCGCCGATCGAATCGGCGCCTTTGTCGGCGAGCCAGTGCAGGCTTCCGGAGGCGTCGTAGTGGCGCCGGACGGCTATCTCAAGCGGATCCGCGAGATATGCCGCGAAAGCGATATCCTCTATGTCTCGGACGAGGTGGTGACCGGTTTCGGAAGGCTCGGCCATGTCTTTGCCTCCGGCGACGTGTTCGGCATCGACCCGGACATGATCACCTTCGCCAAGGGCGTCACCTCAGGCTATTTTCCGCTCGGCGGCGTCATCATCTCGGAGCGGCTGCTGGAAGAGCTGCGCCGCTCAAACCACCCGGATGCGCTGTTCGGCCATGGCCTTACCTACACCAGCCATCCGATCGGCTGCGCGGTGGCGCTGAAGAACCTGGACCTGCTGGAGGAAGGGGTGCTTGCGCACACGCGTGAAATCGCACCTTATTTCCAGGCGCAACTGAAGACGCTGGAAGAGCTGCCGCTGGTCGGCGAGGTGCGCGGCCTCGGCCTTATGGCCTGCGTCGAATGCGTCGCAGACCGCGAAAGCAAGAACCCACTGCAGCTCGACAAGGACGTGGGAAAACGCATCGATGCGCATTGCCACGAACTGGGCCTGTTGGTGCGGCCGCTGATCAACATGTGCGTGATGTCGCCGCCGCTGATCATCACCAAGGAGCAGGTCGACGACATGGTCAGGATTCTGCGCGAAGGCATTTCGCGGACCATGGATGATCTGAGGAAAGAAGGGGTGTGGCGGGGATGAGCGTCAATCTCCCCCCTCGAGGGGAGATGTCGCCGAAGGCGACAGAGGGGGTCGTCTCACGTAGAGCGCCTGCGTCTTCCGCGATGACATAGGGCGTCGGCGCTCCACGCGCAGCGACCCCCTCTGGCCGCTCCGCGGCTATCTCCCTCAAGGTGGGAGATCAGCAGCTTTCATCCCCTTGAGCGCAACGCCTCGTTCAACCCCCACATATCCTTTTCCTCGGGCGCGGTCGCGAGGCTCAGCACCGGGACCTGTTTGCGCAGGTGGTCGTGGTGGGTGCGCACGCCATATTCGAGGTCGGAGAGGTAGAAACCCTCGAAGGCCTCCGACAGCATCGATTCGTTCGACCACACCGAGAGCTGCACGTCCTCGTTCATGGTGTCGCGGTCGATGCGGTAGGCGAGGTAGCGCGCAGCGGCCTGTTCGCGCGTCTCGTCCTTGTAGCGGTAGATGGCGCCGCGCAGCAGAGTTTCGCCGGTGGACAGCGGAAACTCCTGATAGAACTGCACCGACTCCGGCATGATGGACAGCGCGTTGTTGGGGAAGATCCCGTAGTAGATCCAGGCCTTGCGCAGATGCTCCGGCAGATCGATGGCACCGGTCGAGAGCTTGATGTATTCGCGCACGCTCCAGCGCCGTCCGGCGTGCGGATTGTAGGTGGCGAAGGACCGCGACACGCCGTTGATAAAGGGCTCGTCGAAATAGGTCGCGCCATAGAGGTCCTGCAGCGCTGGATGCGCCATGGCGACATGGTAACCTTCGTTGTCGACGTCGCGCACCGACTTCCAGTTGACCGGAGACTTTTGCGTCCAGATGCCCCAGGACGGTACCATGTCGGCGACGTTGTAGTGCGCGATCTCGGCCTCGATCGGCTTGAGGAGCTCCGCCACCGAGGGCTGAGGGCCGCCCTTGCGGAAACGTATGAAGATGAAACCCATCCAGATTTCGAGTTCGAGCGGCATCAGGCCGAACTCGGTTTTGTCGAGCTCCGGGAAGGAGTGCGGACGGGCAGCGCCGCGCAGCGTGCCGTCGAGATTGTAGACCCAGCCATGGAACGGGCACACCAGCGCGTTCTTGCAGGTGCCCTGGCTGTCTGCGACCACGCGGCTGCCGCGATGGCGGCACATATTGTTGAAAGCGCGCACGACGCCGTCCTTGCCACGCACGATCAGCGCGCGCTCGCCGACGACGTCCATGGTCAGATAGTCGCCCGGATTCGGCACGTCGCTGACATGGCCGGCAATCTGCCAGTGGTTGCGGAAGACGTATTCCTTCTCGAGCTCGAGAAGGGCGTCGGAGTGATAACTCCACCCTGGCAAGCCCCGCCGGTCCCAATCATTGGGGATCGCCACATCACGGAGGTGCGGGTTCATGGGCATGGTCTTCTTTTTGTTGAATACTCATTCAATATAAACACATTTCCTATTGAAATGCAATGGCTTGCGGTAATTTGGAAACTCATCGTCGGCAAGATTGAGGCCACACGAACCGGAAAAGCTTCGGAAAACCCGGGTCTTAATCAGGAAAGCGCAAGAGCAATTCCGAACGCCGATAGGGACCTGCGGAAGGCTTGCCAGAAGGGTCACGGGCGCGAGGCGGATAGTCGCAACGTGCTCGATTCAGGCTTTGCTGTGTGATGCTGCTTACAGTCGGCGAAGCGCGACGGGCGCATAGGTTCGCCGACCGGCTCGATACAAGCCAAATGATCGCGGTGGGCGCGTGGGCGGGTCATCCGGCGCTTGTTTCAAGACCTGTTACACGGGCCACCTCCGGAAATCATATGGCTGTTACCTGGTGCGTTTAAGTTCGTTTCATAGGAAAAAGAAAGATAACGAAGGGAACAACCGATGTTTGCGAGAGTCCGCATTGCCGATGCCAATCGCCGCCAGCATGGTCCGGAGCGCAATGACCGTCGGCCGAGGCTTGCGCTGCGCCAGCGCGCCAGCGACCATCCGATGGCGATGTTCATGCTGATCGGCGCATGCGCCTTCGTCGGTATGCTGGCCGCGCCTGCCTCAGGCCCTGCTTTCGCGTCGATCAACCCGCCGGCCAATGTCGTCGAGGGTGCGCAGACCACGCTCAAGACCGCCCGCCTGCCGGAATCCGCGATCGATTTTGCCTGCAAAGGTCAGAATTGGGGCGCCGAGAGCATCGATTGCCTGCGCGCCATTGCCGAGCAGTCCGGCCAGCACCGGGAGCGCGCGGTGCGCATGATCGCCAGCGCGGCTCCGCTCACCAGCACGCCGAACGTTTTTTAAGCCCTCCCCAGAGCGCTCCCTCCTGCGCTCAAGTCAGGCTCCCGCCGCTCAGTCGGTCGGGAGCCTCTTTTTTTGGGGGATCGGCCGGAATTCAGGTGCCACCTCCACGCTCGGCCCCGGCTTGCCCTGAATCCTGGCCGATCCCGCGACGGTGCGGTTCGGCTCAGATGTGGGCGCCGTCGTCGGCGGCCACCAGATCGGCGACCGTCGAAAGCACGCCGCGCACGTCGAGCGTCGAGAAAGGCTTCTCCAGGATATGCGGGCGCTGCGGCGGCGGCAGCGCTTCGATTTCCGCCTTGGCGCCGATCATGTCGCCGGTCACCAGCACGAAGCGCCTGGCCAGCGCGGGCTGTTGCGAAAGCAGTTCGCGGTAGATCGCGATACCGCTGATGCCCGGCATGCGCAGATCGGAAAAAACGATGTCCGGCGGCATGTGACCGTTCAACACGTCCGCCGCCGATGTCCAGCTTGCCACCACGCGCGACTTGAGGCCCATCAGCTCGAGTATGTCGGACAATGAGGCGGCGACGTCCGGCTCGTCGTCTATCACCAGCGCATGGCGCAGCCCGCTCGACCGCGCCGGACCTTCACCGGGCGCGGCGGCTCCGCCCGCGATCGCCGGCAATTGCACGACGAAACGCGCGCCGTTCGGCTTGACCTCCTCGAACCAGATGTTGCCGTTGTGACGCTCGACGATCGATTTCGAGATCGACAGGCCGATGCCAGTGCCGACGCCGACCGGCTTGGTGGTAAAGTAGGATTCGAAGATGCGTGAGCGGATTGCATCTGGAATGCCCGGGCCGTTGTCCTCGACGGAAAAACCCGGATTGCCGCCCTCGCTGCGGAAAGTCCGCACCTTGATGCGCCGCTCGCCGGTGATGCCGGCAAGCGCGTGCTGGCTGTTGATGAGGAAGTTGGCCGCGACCTGCGTGATGTGGTCGGCGTCGGCCATGGCCAGCAGCGGTCCGGCCGCGAAATCGGTGTCGATGATGATGCCGCTGGAACGCGCGCCATAGGCGGTGACTTCGAGCGCCGCCCGTACCACCTGATTGAGGTCCGTCTCGGCCTGCTCGCTCGGGTGCAGCCGCACCATGGACAGAAAGCTCTTGACGATACGGCCGCAGCGCTCTGCGGCGGCGCGCACCTTCTCTGCGCGAACCTTGGTCTGCGGATCGCTGGCGAATTCGTGCAGCAGCGTCGACTGCGCCACCACCACCGCCAGCGGGTTGTTGAGCTCGTGCGAAACCCCGGCCAGCAGCGAGCCCATTGCCGCCATCTTCTCGTTCTGATGCAGCTTCTCGCGCTGGCGGTTGATCTCTTCCTCGGCCTGCAGCCTTTCGCGCAGGTCACGGATCGAGCCGAAGATCAGTCGGCGGTCGGCAACGCGCATCTCGGTCGCCGTCAGTTCGATGGGAAAAATCTCACCGGCGGCGTTCTGGGTGACTGTCTCCAGGCGCTGGCCGACCATCGGCGCGCCGCGGCCGGCCATGTATTCGGCGCCCGAGGCATAGCCCTTGCGGTAGTAGATCGGGACGATTGTATCGAGCAGGTCCTTACCCAGGATGGCGCCGCGCTGGAAGCCGAACATCTTCTCGGCGGCAGGATTGAACTCGATGATCGAGCCCGTTTCGTCGATGACGATGATGGCATCGAGCGAGGCCTGCAGCATGGTGCGGCGGATCACTTCGCTGACATGCGCCTCGGACGGAGAGCGTTCGATGGCGTCGCCGATGGCCAGAGCGATGATGTGCAGCGCCGCTTCTTCCTCATCCGTCCATTCGCGCTCGTCGACGCAGTCGTTGATGGCCAGCGTGCCCCAGAGGTGGCCATGCGCGAAAACCGAGACGGACAGGAACGACTTGATGTTCTGCTGTTCGAAATCGGTCCGCAGGAAACCGTCGAGGTCGCGCGTATGGCCGGAGAAGATCTTGCCTTGCCGCTCGTCCTCCTGCAGCTGCTCCAGCAGCGGGTCCGAATTGATGATCGACTGCATGATCACGGTTGGGGAGGCCAACTCGCCGCCGAAATCCGGGTCGATCCAGTAGGCGGCGACGGACTGCGCGAAGCCCTCGCCCGGCAATTCGCTCAGGCGGAACAGGATGCCGCGCTGGCAGTCCATTCGGCGGCACATCGTCTCCAGTATGCCGTGCATCTCGCGCCGCCAGTCGCCCGCCTCGCGCAATCGGCGCACGACGTGGACGGCCGCCATCGCGGCGCCGCCCGGGCGCGAGCCATGCATATCGTTGCGTGCTGCCTCAGCAGTCATGGTCCGCCGTCTCTCGGAGTCCGCTTAAACGCGTCGCTCCCAAAAAGGATCGAGCGGCGCGCCTGACCTGCCCTCTTGATGCATGTCGTATTCCCAAAAACCGCTGCGCACTACTGGACAACATGCATTGGGCGGTTCAATTGCCATCGCCGCTCGGCAGCGAGAAGATATAGCCTTCGCCACGCACCGTGCGCAGGAATTTCGGATTTGCGGGGTCGGCTTCGATCTTCTTCCTCAATCGCATGATCCGGATGTCCACGGCGCGTGACGATTCCGGGTCCTCGACGAAGCCTATGGCTTCCGAAATCGCCGCCCGCGTCAAAAGCCGGTTGGCGCGGGTGAGGAAAACCTCGAGCACGTCGAATTCGCTCTTGGCCATCTCGATGACCGCGCCATTGGCGCCGATGACCAGACGGCCGTCGAAATCCGCCTGGAAGCCCCCGAAATTCATGAAGCGGCGGTTGCCGGTTTCAGTCTTCGACGCTTGCGGCTCGGCCGGCTGCGGCACGCGGCGCAGCACGCTGCGCACCCGCGCCAGCACCTCGCGCAATTCGTATGGCTTGACGATATAATCGTCGGCGCCGAGCTCCAGCCCGACGATGCGGTCCAGCGCGGTGCCGGCGGCCGTCGCATAGATGATGCCGATCTGTGTTCTCGAGCGCAGCCAGCGGCCGAGCGACAAGCCGTCCTCGCCGGGCATGGCGATATCGAGGATGGCGAGATGGAAAGGCTGCGATTCGAACAGCGCGCGCGCGGCCGCGGCATTCTCTGCCGTGACGACCTCATAGCCGCTGGCGCCGAGATATTCGGCCACCGCTTCCCTCAGATCCGGTTCGTCCTCGACGATGATGATGCGTGCCTTCACGACGCGCTCGCTCCCGCTTTCAGCGGAAAGTAGATTGGGTATAAACATGATGTCCAGCGCTCATCTCGGGTTGCCTGTGGCGGGGTGTAGAAAATGGCCGCACGATCCGTCATCGCACTTGTGTCCATCGCCGAAGTGGTGGCGGGCGAACTCGCCGATCATCTCGACCGGCGCGGGCATGACGTGCGCCTGGCGCGCCAGCCCTGGGAGGCCGAGACGCTGCTTTCGGCGGGCGGCATCGATGTCGTGGTCGTGGGTGACGAAGTTACTCAGGCCGAGGGCCGGGAGTTGCTCAGGCGCTATGGCGGGCAAGGCGGAGGCAGCGAGCGCGGTCCCGACTTCATCCTGATCTGCCGGCCGCGCGATCTCGTCGACAAGGTACTGGCGCTTGAGCTCGGCGCCGCCGACGTCATCGAAAGCCCGCTCAATGTGCGCGAGCTTGCCGCGCGCATCGGCGGCCTGCTGATGAGACGCGGTAGGGCCGCCGGAGAGCTGATCGTGCTGGAGAACGCCACCGTCGATCTGCGGTCGGCCATGGTGATGCATCGCTCGGGCGCGGAGGAACAGCTTTCTCCGGGGCAGGTGGCGCTGCTCAAGCTGTTTCTGGCGAGCCCGCGCAAGGTACTGACGCGCGACGACATCATCGCTGCGGCACCCGCCGAGAATGCCGACGCTTTCGACCGTTCCATCGATTCGCGCATCGTGCGGCTTCGCCGCAAGCTCGACACCGAGGCGATCACCACCATTCGCGGCGCCGGCTATCGTTTCGACCCGCCGCTCTAGGGAACGTCGTGAGGTCGGGTCGGCGAAACTGGCGAGCATCGGATTGCCCAAAGCGGTGGTCATTTTGGGTCCGACGCCGGGCGCTCAGCGCACCACGATGACCGAGGGTCCAGTTGGGACGTTCGCGCTGACGGTCATGTCGGCCCGTGCCGGCTCCTTGAGCAGTGCCGTCGCCAGCGCAGCGAAGCCAAGCAGACCCTGCGCGTAAAGAAGCGCGGAAAGCACCGAGGCAGCAAGTTTCGTGTTCATGTCCTATCCCCAATTCTCGATGTCGTCGGTGCTTCAGGAAACTCCCGAAGCACCCGCGCCGCTGACGGAGCCCCCCGCTGCGGCGCGGGCCTTCGGTCCTCTCGGCAGCAAGTAGCCGGAGGGGCCGCGCGTCTGCCCCAGCCGAAGGCCGACCCGCCAGAGGGCCTTCAGCCGGTGGACGCGCAGGCTGGACAAAATCCAGACCGTGGCGATGAACAGAGCCATGTGCAGCGTGGAAACCTCGGCGGAATTCATCGTCGCCAGCATCGCCGGGCTGCCGGCCACCGAGCCGGCGGCACCCGGCATGATCGCCGCCACGCCGATCCTGGGAAAGCCAGGAGCGGAATTTCGATTTCCTGCCTATTTTCGTCTGCGTATGTCTGTTCCCGTTTCAGCAAATTTGTCCCCAGCCTGTATCCGCATCATGCCGCCGAGGGCTCGACTTGTTGCAGATTTGTTTCGAAATTGGCTTCCAGACTTTCATATGGCGGCCAGATGCGCGTTCGTTTGCGCTGCACCATGTCATATGACCGCGAGTCGCTGCGCGTCCTCCAGATGCGGCAATAGCATTTTCCGGCGCCCTTTCCGTCAACTTTAGGAAACAAATTCGAAACAGAAACGCGCATCAAGCGAAATTGATCTGAAACAGGCAACCCAGATAAGGCGGTTCATCGAATTGAAGCCGGCGCGACCGGCAAAAAAAGAGGGATCGTCATGCATACCGCCACTGCCGCCAGGCTCATCAATGTCGCCGCCGCTGCGCTCACCGGCGCGGGACTGCTCTTCGGCGCCGGCAACAGCGCCCACGCCAGCCAGATCGTCGCCAAAGTTTCGCTGTCGCAGCAGATCATGGAAGTCACGGTCGACGGCCGTCCGACCTACACCTGGAAGGTATCGACCGGCGCCAGGGGGCACATCACGCCGACCGGCTCGTTCAAGCCGACCCGCATGCACGAGATGTGGTATTCGAAGAAATACGACAACGCGCCGATGCCGCATTCGGTGTTCTTCAATGGCGGTTACGCCGTTCACGCCACCTATGCCATCAGCCGTCTCGGTCGTCCCGCCTCGCACGGGTGCGTGCGGTTGCATCCCGACGCCGCGGCCGATTTCTATCAACTCGTCGAGTCTTTCGGCCCCGCCAACACCAGCATCGTCATCGAGAAGTAACGCGCCGGGAAAAAGTAGCTGGCAGGTTGCCGCCTTCCGCCGATCGCGAAGCCGTGAGGCACCCGCCAAAAAAGAGGCCGGAATTCTCCGGCTTCTTTTGTTCTCCGCTTTGTTTGCCGTCTCAGTCGGGCAGCGCCGGCATCAGCTTCGGATCGGGTTTCTCGGCAAGATGCGGTAGGTCCTTGCTGGCGATGAAGGTGTAGAACATCGGCACGACGAACAGCGTGAACATGGTGCCGACGAGGATGCCGGTGAAGATGACGAGGCCCATGGAGTAACGGGCAGCGGCGCCGGCGCCGCTGGAGATGATCAACGGCACGACGCCGAGCGCCATGGCCGCCGTCGTCATCAGGATGGGGCGCAGGCGCACCTTGGCCGACGCGACGATGGCGTCGCGCCTGCGCATGCCGTGCACCTCACGCTGCTGGTTGGCGAACTCCACCAGCAGGATGCCGTGCTTGGTGATCAGGCCGATGAGCGTGATCAAGCCGACTTGGGTGTAGATGTTGAGCGTCCCCAGGCCGATGTTCAGCGGCACGATGGCGCCGAAGATCGACAGCGGCACGGCCATCATGATGATCAGCGGGTCACGGAAGCTCTCGAACTGCGCCGCCAGCACCAGATAGATCACGACCACTGCCGCGGCGAAGGCGATCAGGATGGTGTTGCCCTGCTCCTTCTCCTGACGCGACTGGCCGGAATAGTCGATGAAGAAGGTGTCGGGCAGGGTCTCCCTTGCGAGGTCCTCCAGCACCTTCAAGCCGTCGCCGGTGGTGACGCCGGGCAGGGGCAAGGCCGATATCGTCGAAGAGTTCAGCTGGTTGAACTGCTCGATCGCCGCCGGCGAGGCGTTGGTGGAAATCTTCACGACTGCCGATAGCGGCACCATCTTGCCGTCAACGCTGCGAATGAAATATTGGCCGAGCTTCTCGGGGTTGTCGCGGAATTCCTGCGGCACCTGCGGGATGATGTCGTAGCTGTTGGAATCGCGGTCGAACTGCGCCACTTCGGCGCCGCCGACAAGGAGCGTCAGTGTATTGCCGATATCGGCGATCGGCAGGTTCAACGCCGCCGCGCGTTCGCGGTCAATGGTGACGGTCACCTGCGGCGCATCGTAGGCCATCGAGTTCTGCACAACGATGAAGCGGCCCGAGGCTTGAGCCTTGTTCTTGATTTTTTCCGCCTGGTCGTAGACCTCGGACGGATCGCCCGTCGAGCGCACGACCATGGAAATCGGCAGGCCGCCGCCGGAACCCGGCAGTGTCGGCGGTGCGAAGACAAAGGCCTGAACGCCGGCGACCTTGGCAAGCCGTGCGGTAATGTCGGCCTGCAGTTCCTTCGAATTGCGCTTGCGGTCGGCCCAGTCCTTGAAGGCGAAACCGACGAATGCGCTGTTGGTGGCGCCGCCGAAGGCAACGGCCGAGAACTGCGCTCGGGTCTCCGGGATGTCCTTCACAAGCCCCAGGATCTGGTTGACGTAGGTCTCAGTGTAATCCGATGTCGCATAGCGTGGCCCGGTCACCAGCGATAGCAGGAAGCCCTGATCCTCTTCGGGCGCCAGCTCGGTCGATGTCTTGGTGAACATGAAGCCAGTGAGAGCGACAAGCGCGACGACGATGATCAGCGTCACCGGCCGGTTCCTGAGCGAAGCGGTGACGGCCCGTTCATAGACGTGTTCGACGCGGCTGAACGTACCATCGACGATGCGCTGGAAACGGCTGTGCTGGCCCGCCTTGAGCAAGCGCGCCGACATCATCGGCGTGATCGTCATGGCGATCAGGCCCGACAGCACCACGGAGCCGGCCAGCGTCACGGCGAACTCGCGGAACAGGGCGCCGGTCAGGCCGCCGGTGAAGGCAAGCGGGGCAAACACGGCGGCCAGGGTGATGGTCATCGCCACGATGGCCGTCGCGATCTCGCGCATGCCGTTGAAGGCCGCCTGCATCGGCGACATGTGATCCTCCTCCATATGGCGGTGGATGTTCTCCACCACCACGATGGCATCGTCGACGACAAGGCCGATCGCCAGCACCATGGCCAGCAGCGACAAAAGGTTGATCGAGTAGCCCACCGCGAACAAAAGGAAGCAGACGCCGATCAGCGACAATGGGATCGTCACGATCGGCATCATCACCGAGCGAAACGAGCCGAGGAACAGAAGGATCACCACGATGACGATGGCCACGGCTTCGCCGATGGTCTTGAACACTTCCTCGATCGAGGCGCTGATCTGTCCGGTGGCGTCGTAGACGATCTCGATCGTCATGCCTTTCGGCAGCGTATCCTGGATCTGCGGCACAAGCTTGGTCAGCGCCGCCGCCGTGGTCAGCGGGTTGGCCGCCGGCGTCGGGAAGATGGCGAGGAAGGTGCCTGGCTTGCCGTTGAAGCTCACCCTGGTGTCGGTGTTGGCCGCGGCGAGTTCGACACGCGCGACATCGCGCAAGCGCACAACCTCGCCATTCGTCGAGCGGATCGGGAGCTGGGCGAACGCCTCTGGCGTCTGCAGGGTAGAACGCACGGTGATCGAGGAGACCACATACTCATTCTGGGTGTTGCCGGGCGCCGACAGGAAATTCGAGTTGTTGATGGCGGTCAGCACGTCCACGGCCGTGGCACCGCGCGCGGCTAGCCGGATCGGGTCGATCCAGATGCGCATGGAATATTCCTGGGCGCCGAAGACCTGCACGTCGGCGACGCCTTCCACGGTCGAGATGCGGGGACGAATGACGCGTTCGATATACTCGGTGAGCTGCTCCTTCGTCATGTTCGGATTCTGCATCGATATATACATCATCGCGAACTGCTGCCCGGTGCCCTTGACGATCACCGGGTCCTTGGCCGCGCTCGGCAGCGTGCCGCGCACGCCCTGGACCTTGGACAGCACCTCGGTGAGTGCCACGTCCGGATTTGAGCCGAGCTTCATCTGCACCGTCACCGTGCTCGATGACGGACGGCTGGAGGAGGTCACGTAGTCGATATTTTCGGTCGAGGCGACGGCGCGCGCGATCGGGGCCGATATGAAGCCCTGGATGAGGTCCGCGCTGGCGCCCGGATACGCGGTGGTTATGGTGATCGCCGTCTCGTCGACCTTGGGATACTCGCGGATCGACAGGCCAAAGATGCCCTGGAAACCCAGCAGCAGGATCATGCAGGCCAGCACCGTCGAGAGCACGGGCCGGCGGATGAAAAGGTCGGAAAAGCTCATTGCTGAACCTGCTTGTTCGCCGATTTGCTGGGATCGATGGTGTTGTCGACGGCAACCGACATGCCGTTGAAGAGCCGGTTCTGGCCCGCCGTGACGACCTGGTCGCCATCCTTGAGGCCCTCGGTGATCTCAACCAGGCCGTCGTTGCGGCGTCCGAGTTTCACGAACACTTGCGAGATGGTCAACGCCGGCTGCTGGGCGGGATCGGCCGGCTTGGCACTGTCGGCAGCCGCCTTGTCGGCAGGCTTGGTATCTGCCGGCTTGGCAGCGTTGTCGGCGGGTTTGGACGCATCCGCCTGCGGCTTGGCGGCATCGGCGGCCGCCTTATCGGTGGCGGCCTTCTGCTCGTCCGGCTTTGCCGGAGCCGCAGCGGCACCCTCAGCGGGCTTCGCCGGCACGACCACGAAAACATAGTCGCCATAAAGGCTCGTCGTCACCGCTGTTTGCGGCACCGAGATGACATTGTTTTCCTGAGGCAGCTCGACACGGATCTGGACGAACTGGCCGGGCGTCAGCTTGCCTTCCGGATTGGCGACCTCGCCGCGGACCGAGACCAGCCGGCTCGCCGGGTCGATCTTGGGGTCGATGCCCCGGATAAAGCCGGCAAAGGACAGATCCGCCAGGCTGCCGCCAATGCGCATGGTCTGACCGATCTTCAACAGCGGCAGCTGCTGTTCGGGGACCGTGAAATCGACACGCATGGTATCGAGATCCTGGATCGTCACCACCGCGTTTCCGGGGGCCAGGTACTGGCCGATATCGATCTTCGGAATGCCGACCGTGCCGCTGAAGGGCGCGGACAATTGCTTTTGGTCGAGCACCGCCTGCAGCTTGTTCACCTGCGCCGCCGAGGCATCCGCGGCGGCACGCGCGGCGTCGAGCGTCGCGTCCGTACCGACGCCGCGCCGCTGCAGTTCGATCGCACGGGTCAGCGCCGCCTGGTCCGAGGCGGCCTGCGCCTTTTGAGCTACCAGATCGGCTTTTTCAACGGCATCGTCGAGCTGCACCAACACCGCGTCGGCGGCAACCTTCTGGTTGGCGTGGAAAAGGATCTGCTTGACGATGCCGCTCGTCTCAAGGGTCAGATCGACGCCGTGCACCGCATTGACAGAGCCGATCGCCTCGACGCCGGGCGTCCATACCGAAGGCTTGACGATCACTGTCGAGACAGTGGCGGCCGGCGGCTTCATGGTGGCGAAATACTGCTTGATGCCGGCATCGCGCATGAAGTTGAAACCAACGATGCCGACACAGATCACAGCGAGTAGAATCAGGAACACGACGATGATGATGAAGCGCTTCACGGACAGTCCCCTCGAGCCGGCAACCGGCAGAACAATCGATGCCGGGACACATATCGACGATAAGTCCCGGTTTCAAACGGCGCCTTACTGTACCGGCTGGACGGTCTTGTCAATTCCGCCTATGCTAATGTAGGGAAGGCGTGATGAGAGTACCCAGGGCAAACTCGCGCGAAAAGATACTTGCCGCCGCCGCCGACGTGGCCCGCGAGACAGGCCCGGGAAGCCTGTCGCTCGAGGCGGTCGCCAGCCGTGCCGGCGTGTCGAAAGGCGGCCTGCTCTACAACTTCCCGACCAAGGCCAAGCTGATGCAGGGGCTGGTCGAAAACTATCTCAGCGACTTCCGGAAGGCGCTTGAAGCGCGCGCCGCCGGTGCCGGGCACGAAAGCGTACTCTCGGCCTATATCAAACTGTCGGCCGACGACTGCGAGCGCCCAAAACCCTCGGCCTCCTGGATGTTCTCGGCGATCGCCGAGGATCCCGATTTCCTGACACCGATAAAAGCCTTCAAGCACCAGCTGTTCGAACGGTTGAAAGGCGAAACCAGCGATCTCGGCTCGCTGCTCGTCTGTTTTGTCGCCATCGAAGGCCTGCGCAGCATGAATCTTTTCGATTCCGACGTGCTTTCCGAAGAAGAGCACAAGCTTCTGATATCCGCGCTCCTGAAGATAGCCGGGTAGGCCCCACTCGGTCGAAGACGTCACACCAGCTTCATCCGGGGGACATAGCGTCCTTCCCGGTTCTTTGCTGCGATGCAAATGGAGTGGGACATGGTGGACGTGGTTTCCAGTGAGGCGGGTATTCCGCGGCCGGATCATCCGCTAGAGCAATCGGCGGGCGCCAGATGGTTCCTGCCGGCTTTCGGGGCGCTGGTGCTCGTAGGCATCATTTATGTCGGCTATGCGCTCAGCCAGGACCTGGCCATCGCCAAGACGGTGCCCTGGATCCTGCTCGGCATCGCTCTTCTGATCGCGCTGGGCTTCGAGTTCGTCAACGGCTTCCACGACACCGCCAATGCGGTCGCGACGGTCATCTATACACGCTCGCTGCCGGCAGAATTCGCCGTCATGTGGTCGGGTGTCTTCAACTTCCTCGGCGTTTTGACCTCGAGCGGCGCGGTGGCGTTCGGCATCCTGTCGCTGCTGCCGGTCGAGCTCATCCTGCAGGTCGGCTCGTCATCCGGCTTCGCCATGGTGTTCGCCCTGCTGCTCGCCGCCATCCTGTGGAACCTGGGCACCTGGTTCCTCGGCCTGCCGGCCTCGAGTTCGCACACCATGGTCGGCTCGATCATAGGCGTCGGCCTCGCCAACCAGTTCATGGCGCCGGCCGGAAGCGCTACCAGCGGCGTCGATTGGGGGCAGGCGACCAATGTCGGCACCACCTTGCTGGTCTCGCCCATCGTCGGTTTCTTCGCCGCCGCCGTGCTGCTCTACGCGATGAAGCTGCTGGTGCGCAATCCGGCCCTATACGAGGCGCCGAAGGGCAAAGCGCCGCCGCCGTGGTGGATCCGCGCGCTGCTGATCTTCACCTGCACCGGCGTCAGCTTCGCGCATGGCTCCAATGACGGCCAGAAGGGCATGGGCCTGATCATGCTGATCCTGATCGGCGTCGTGCCGACAGCCTATGCGCTCAACCGCACGCCCGACATCAACTATCTCGAAGCCTACAAGTCGGCCTCGAGCGCCGTCGAGCAGGCGCTGGGCAAGTATGTCAAGCCGGGCGTGACTGCCGCCGATCCGAAGACAGCCGTCCAGGAAGCCGTGCGCAGCAAGTCGTGGAACGACCAGACCACGCTCGCGCTGCAGACCTACATCCACAAGACGACCGCCGGGCTGCAGCCCTACGCCTCCGTCGACAAGGTTCCGACCGATCTGGTCAGCAACGCGCGCAACGATATCTACCTGATCGGCGAGGCGCTGAAACTGATCGACAAGAAGCAGCTGCTGCCGATGCAACCGGACGACCTCAAGGCGGTCACCGACTATCACAAGGCGGTCGACAATGCGACGAAGTTCATCCCACTGTGGGTGAAGATAGCGGTCGCGCTGGCGCTAGGGCTCGGCACCATGGTCGGCTGGAAGCGCATCGTCGTAACCGTAGGCGAGAAGATCGGCAAAAGCCATCTGACCTACGGCCAGGGCGCCGCCGCCGAGCTGGTCGCGATGGTAACCATCGGCATGGCCGACCGCCTCGGCCTGCCGGTGTCGACCACTCACGTGCTGTCGTCCGGCGTCGCCGGCACTATGGCGGCCAACGGTTCCGGACTGCAGTGGTCGACCGTGCGCAATCTCCTGCTGGCCTGGGTGCTCACGCTGCCTTGCTCGATCGCGCTTGCCTTCGTCCTGTTCGTGATCTTGCGCCACGTCTTCTGAGCTTGCGCAAAGATAACGTGGGTGTGGCATTGTGATGCTGCGACGCACAAATCATGTGCCTTACCGGCTGTCGTCGTCATATTCTTGCCTCCAGTCTTCCCGCTCGCGAGATCTCCCATGGGTTCCCTGTCTTCGAAGAACGCGCTCGTCACCGGCTCCACCAGCGGCATCGGCCTGGCAATCGCCCGCGCCTTTGCGGCCGAGGGCGCCAACGTCACCATCAACGGCCTGGGCGATGCCGCTGCGATCGAGCAGGAGCGGGCCGGCATCGAAAGGGATTTCGGCATCAAGTGCCGCTACTCCGGCGCCAACATGATGGACGGCGCCGCGGTCACCGCCATGGTCCATGAGGCCGAGCAAGCGTTCGGCAGCCTCGACATCCTGGTCAACAATGCCGGCATCCAGCATGTCGCGCCGATCGAGGAATTTCCGGACGACAAATGGGAAGCCATCATCCGCATCAACCTTTTGGCCGCCTTCTACGCCATCAAGGCGGCGGTGCCCGGCATGAAGAGCCGCAAATGGGGCCGCATCATCAACACGGCTTCGGCGCACGCGCTGGTCGCATCGCCGTTCAAGTCGGCCTATGTTTCGGCCAAGCACGGTATCGCCGGCCTGACCAAGACGGTGGCGCTGGAAGTGGCCCTGGACGGCATCACCGTGAATGCGATCGCGCCCGGCTATGTCTGGACGCCGCTGGTCGAGAAGCAGATCCCGGACACGATGAAGGCACGCGGCATGACCGAGGAGCAGGTCAAGCATGACGTGCTCCTGGCAGCGCAGCCGACCAAGGAGTTCGTCACAGGAGACGAACTCGCTGCGCTTGCGCTGTTCCTGTGCACGGACGCGGCCAGACAGATCACCGGCACGACCCTGCCGATGGATGGCGGCTGGACCGCGCAGTAAGCGCGACGGCCGTCTCGGGGAAAGGGCAGGCGGCGTTCCCGTCTTGCTTGGCAATTTGAATTCTTGACAATCGCGGGGGAGCGTACCAGCATCCCGGCCAAGGGGTTTCCCGCGACGACCCCGTGAGGCGTCAGCCCAACGATCGCGTCCAGACTCTCTTTGTTCAGGAGGTGGACGCTATGCCATCAACAACCGCAATCACCGTTCCGCAGCTCTCACGTCTCGTCGGTCTGCCCGACGCGCCGGTTCTTATCGACGTGCGCACCGACGAGGATTATGAAGCCGATGCGCGGCTGCTGCCGGCGTCGTGCCGGCGGGATTTCAAAACCGTTTCGACCTGGGCGGCGGAATTTTCCGGACGCAGGGTCGCCGTGATCTGCCAGAAGGGGCAGAAGCTTTCGCAAGGCGTGGCCGCATGGCTGCGTCACGAAGGCGTTCAGGCAGAGTCGCTGGAAGGCGGCTTCGAGGCCTGGGTCGCCGCCGGGGCGCCGTTGGTAACGGCCGGCGCGGTCCCGCCTCGCGACGAGGACGGCCGCACCATATGGGTGACGCGTTCGCGGCCAAAGGTGGACCGCATCGCCTGTCCCTGGCTGATCCGCCGCTTCGTCGACCCAGAAGCGGTATTCCTTTTCGTCGATCCGGCGGAGGTGTCTCTTGTGGCGGATCGCTTCACCGCGATTGCCTTCGATATCGAAGGCGTGTTCTGGAGCCACCGCGGCGATCGCTGCACATTCGACACGATGATCGAGGAGTTCGGTTTGCGCGTCGAGGCCCTCGATCGTCTTGCCCTGATCGTTCGCGCCGCCGATACGGCGCGCCTCGACCTCGTGCCACAGGCTGCCGGCTTCCTCGCCGCTTCGCTCGGCCTGTCGCGCATGTTCCGCGACGACCTCGAACAGCTCGAAGCCGGCATGCTCTTCTACGACGCATTCTTCCGCTGGTGCCGCGACGCAGCGGGCGAGACGCATAACTGGCCCGTTGGAGGCAAGGCGCAATGACGGCTCTCGCCAAGGACGCGCGGCCTGCCGAGGTCCCGGCCGTGCCGAGTTTTCGCGAAGCGACGCGGCTATGGGCAATGATCGGCCTGCTTTCCTTCGGCGGGCCGGCGGGGCAGATCGCGCTGATGCACAAGGAGCTGGTCGAGGAACGCCGATGGATAGGCGAGGAACGCTTCCTGCACGCGCTCAACTACTGCATGCTCCTGCCCGGCCCGGAGGCGCAGCAGCTTGCCGTCTATATCGGCTGGCTGCTGCACCGGACGACCGGCGGCCTCGTCGCCGGCACATTGTTCGTGCTGCCCGGCGCGCTGGTCATGCTGGGCCTGAGTAGCTTCTACATGCTCTACAATGACGCGCCGGTCGTCGAGGCGCTGTTCTTCGGCGTCAAGGCGGCGGTGCTGGCCGTCGTCGTCGAGGCGGTGATCCGCATCGGCAAGCGGGCGCTGAGGAATCGCGCAATGGTGGCGATCGCGGTGGCGGCTTTCCTTGCCATTTACGCAGCCGGGCTGCCTTTCCCGCTGATTATCTTTCTGGCGGGGCTGACCGGCTGGATCGGCAACCGTTTCGCGCCGGCGCTGTTTTCCGGTTCGGCGCATGGCAAGGGCAAGGTATCTGCCGACAATCGCGGGGCGGTGGACCTGATGTTCGAGCGCGGTGAACTCGGCCACACCATGCCGACGCGGTGGCATGCCGTCCGCACCATCGCCATCTGGCTGCCGCTCTGGCTTGGACCGGTGGCGCTGATCGCTGCGTTGACAGGCCCGGCCAGCGTGTGGAGCCATCTCGGTGGCTTCTTCAGCCTGATGGCCGTCGTCACCTTTGGCGGCGCCTACGCGGTTCTGGCCTATGTCGCGCAGGCGGCGGTGACCTCGTTCGGCTGGCTTTCGCCCGGCCAGATGGTCGACGGGCTGGGGCTTGCCGAGACGACGCCCGGGCCGCTGATCCTGGTGCTGCAATTCGTCGGCTTCGCCGCCGCCTACCGCCATGCCGGCGCCATGAGTCCGTTGCTGGCCGGATCGCTCGGATCGCTGCTGACGCTCTGGGTCACCTTCGTGCCCTGCTTCTTCTGGATATTTCTGGGCGCGCCCTACATCGAGCGATTGCGGCAGAACAGGGCGCTGGCGGCGGCGCTCGGCGCGATCACCGCGGCGGTGGTCGGCGTGATCATGAACCTTGCCCTGTGGTTCGCGCTGCATGTCGTCTTCGGCAAGGTCGAAAGCGTCGGCTGGGGCGTGGAGCTTCCGGTCCTGTCCTCGCTCGACTGGCGCGCCGCGCTGCTGTCGGCGGCGGCGATGGTCGCCATGTTCAGGCTGAAACTAGGCATGCTGCCGACCTTGGCCGGATCGGCGCTTGCCGGGCTGGCGCTGCTGGCGCTGTGAGGCGGCCCGGCGAACCGGTCACATCGGCGTGAAGGAAAAAGGCCGGGCGCCGGGAATAAACGGCTGAGTCCGCTGGTCTCCAAGGCATGCGCCACCTGTGCGCAACAGCAGGAGACCATCATGAAGCGGCACGAAGACAAGAGCACAAGGACCGTTGACGGCGAAGGCATCAGCCGCCGCCGTCCCCTGGCGCATTGGCGCCGGACGCATCTGTTCTGGGCGATACCGCCCCGCCGCCAGCCCTAATTCTGTGCCGATCGCAGCCATCGAGACCAACGACCATGACGGCGAGCATCACGTTTCAGCCAGCGATGCGCTGTCCCCTTCCGAGGCGCGCCTTGCTTCCGAGACACTTGACTCCGGTGACACCAATGCCTTCTCCTCCCTCGAAGCAGGCGCCATCGCCTGCGGTCGCGATCTTCTCCCGCACGAGCAGGGACAGACCATCGCCCCCCGCCGATGGCGGCAGACCCAAGGCGGGAGCGCCCGACGGCGGAACGGTGTTGAGCGAAAAGATGCTGGCCGCGCGTTTTGCCGAAGTGGTGCTGCCGCACCTCGGCGACGCGCTTTCCCTCGCCCGGTGGCTGACCGGTAACACCGCCGATGCCGAGGATGTGGTGCAGGAGGCCTGCCTCAAGGCGCATGCTGGCATTGCTGGCTTTGCCGGCGGCAATGCCCGCGCCTGGCTACTCACCATAGTGCGCAACGCTTCCTACACATGGATGGCGCGCAATCGGCCGCGCAGCGTGGTGGCCGTCGGCGACCTCGCCGACCTCGACGATGTCTCGCCGCCGCCGGACTCCGATGCCGACAGCCCGGAGGCGGCGCTGATCGCCAAGGCGGATTCGGCGGCGGTGGAAGCAGCGATCGCAAGGCTGCCGCAAGCGTTCCGCGAGACGGTGGTGCTGCGCGACATCAACGGTCTCAGCTACCGCGAGATCGCCACCATGCTCGGGGTGCCGCAAGGCACGGTGATGTCGCGGCTGGCGCGGGCCCGCGGCCTGTTGATGACGGAACTTGGAGGGCGCCATGAGCCCGCATGAAAATCGCCCGCATGAGGATGGATTGCCGCAAGACCCGCAGGACATGAAGCTGATGATCCACGCCCTTGTCGATGGCGAGCTCGATGCCGCGGCCGCTTTGGCGGTCGAGCGGCGCATGGCCGCCGACCCGGAGCTTGCCGCCGAACATGCGCGCCTGTTGGCGTTGCGCGGTGTTGTCGCCAGCCTGCCGCGTGCGGCCGTCAGCGACGATTTCCTGGCGCGTATCGCGGCCATCGCCGAGGTCAAGGATACCGGGGAGGGCGACGTAACCCAGCCTTCGGCCATCACGGCGGAAGCGCAGCAATCCGCGCAACAGCAGCAAGGCAATGTGATCGCGATGCGGCCGCGCGCGGCACGCTGGTTCAACTCCTTCGACTGGCGCCAGATGGCGGCCTCGATCGCGCTGACGGCTGTTCTCGCCAGCGGCGCCACGCAGTGGCTGACGACGGCGGACAATGGGTCCGAGAGCTTTGCGGTGGCAGTCGCCAACGGCCATCGCCGCAGCCTGCTCGCGGCGACTCCGGTCGACATCGTCTCGTCCGACCGCCACACGGTGAAGCCATGGCTTGACGCCCGCATCGGCGTGTCGCCGGCGGCGCCCGACATGGCCAAGGACGGCTACGCGCTGCTCGGCGGGCGCGTCGAGGTGATCGGCGACAGGCCGATGCCGGCGCTGGTCTACCGCCATCACGAGCATCTGATCACGCTGGTGGCCGCGCCGCGGCAGAACGAGGCCAAATCGGTGCCGGTGGCTGACGATCTCTCGGCGGGCGGCTTCCTCTTGGTCCACTGGACCGACGACGCCTTCTCCTACTGGGCGATCTCGGACGCCGAACGCCCCGCGCTCGACGATTTCGTCACCCGCTTCCGCGCCGCCGTCCTCGCCAACCCAGCGGCCGGCAGCCCGGGATAGGCAGGGCGGCGTTACCAACTACTCGAAAGTGGTGATCCCGACAGGAATCGAACCTGTGACCTACAGATTAGGAATCTGCCGCTCTATCCTACTGAGCTACGGGACCACGCGGCCAGACACATAAACGCTTCAGGACGGTTCGCCAAGAGGCGAGAAGGCGAAGGGGGCGCCCGTCGTCTGCCACCGCCGAGTCGTCAAGCGGCCAGCGCCGTTTCCGCCAGCTTTACCCAGTAGCTCATGCCGTGCGGGATGACCTCGTCGTTGAAGTCGTAGGCCGGATGGTGCAGGCCTGCCGAGTCGCCATTGCCGATGAAGATGAAGGCGCCGGGGCGGGCCTCCAGCATATAGGAGAAATCCTCTCCGCCCATCAGCGGCTGAATGGCGCGGTGGACATGGCCGTCGCCGGCGACGTGGGCCGCGACATCGCCGGCAAAGACGGTTTCCTCGGCATGGTTGAAGGTGACGGGGTAGTTGGCGTCGTAATCCACCTCGATCGTTGCGCCGAAGGCGGCGGCGAGGCCGGCGCTGAGCGCGCGGATGCGCTCTTCCGATCGCTTGGCCACTTCCTTCCTCAGCGTGCGCACGGTGCCGGCGATCTCGGCGCTTTCGGGGATGACGTTGTAGGCATCGCCGGCGTGGAACTTCGTCACCGATACCACCACGGCCTCGACCGGGTCGGTGCTGCGCGAGGCGATGGTCTGCAGTGCGCCGACCAACTGGCTGGCGATGACGATCGGGTCGATCGTGCCATGGGGCATCGCGGCATGGCCGCCGCGACCCTTGACGGTGATGGTGAATTCCGCCGTCGCGGCCATGATCGGGCCCGGCTTGATGGCGAACTGGCCGACGGGCAGGCCCGGCATGTTGTGCATGCCGAACACTTTCTCGATGCCGAAGCGCTCCATCATGCCGTCCTTGACCATTTCATTGCCGCCGCCGCCGCCTTCCTCGGCCGGCTGGAAGATCACCGCCACGGCCCCGGTGAAATTGCGCGTCTCGGCAAGATATTTGGCCGCGCCCAGCAGCATGGCGGTATGGCCGTCATGGCCGCAGGCATGCATCTTGCCGCGCACGGTCGAGGCCCAGGGTTTGCCGGTGATCTCGTCGATCGGCAGCGCGTCCATGTCGGCGCGCAGCCCGATGGTCGGGCCGTCGCCCTTGCGGCCGCGGATGATGCCTACGACGCCGGTCCTGCCCAGCCCCGTCACCACTTCGTCGCAGCCGAAGGCCTTCAGCTTGTCGGTGACGAAGTCGGCGGTCTGGAAGACGTCGAAGTTCAGCTCCGGCGTCTGGTGAAGATGGCGTCGCCAGCCGGCGACTTCTTCCTGCATTTCCGCGGCGCGGTTGAGAATCGGCATGATCGGTCCATTTCTTGGTTTATTGGCGGCGCTCGGTTCAGAACCGATGCTCAGCAATTGTGATTGTATCGCACTTTGCCATTTTGGCGTCACATAGGGTAAATAGCACCGCAACAATGCAGCCCGGATCGAGGGTCGGGCCGCATTTATGCTGGCGATGGGTAACGAAATCTTACGGACCCAGCAGCGATTACGGCAAGAGGCGATTTCGGATCAGATCATGCGGCAGAGGCATTTCCTCAACCTGTTGCTGGCAAGCGCGCTCGCGCTTCCGGTGTTTGGCGGATTGGCCCGGGCCAATCCGATCGTTCTCTTCGACCTCAAGAGCGGCGCCATTCTGGAGCATCAGGACGCGTTCAAACGCTGGTATCCGGCCTCGCTCAGCAAGCTGATGACGGCCTATGTCGCCTTCCGCGCCATCCAGGCCGGGGAGGTGGCGCTCGATTCGCCGATCAAGGTGACTAAACATTCGGCCGGCGAGCCGCCGAGCAAGATGGGCTTCAAGCCCGGCTCGGTGATGCGGCTCGACAATGCGTTGAAGATGATGCTGGTCAAGTCGGCCAACGACATCGCCATGGCCATCGGCGAGAATATCGGCGGTTCGCAGGCGGCATTTGCCGATCGCATGAACGCCGAGGCAGCCCGGCTCGGCATGGTCGGCACGCATTTTGTCAACCCCAACGGCCTCTATTCGCCGGAACAATATACAACCGCCCGCGACCTTGCCGTGCTGGTGACGGCGTTGCGAAATGACTTTCCACAATATGCTCCGTGGTTTTCGATTGAAGGCCTGGCCGTCGGCAAAAAGGCGATCCCGAACTACAACCTGCTGATCGGGCGTTATCCGGGCGCCGACGGCATGAAGACCGGGTTCGTCTGCTCGTCCGGCTTCAACATGATCGGTTCGGCGACGCGCAACGGGCGCACGCTGGTCGCAGTGGTGCTTGGCGAGAAATCGGCGGTCAGCCGCGCCGAGGCAGCGGCGAAGCTGCTTGACCATGGTTTTGATACTCCAGTGCCGGGTTCGACCACGCTGGCCGCTCTCAAGCCCTATGGCGACACGCTGTCGCCCAACGACTTGCACGACGAGATCTGCGCCAAGAAGTCGAAGGAGGAGCAATCCGAGGCGGCCCCCGAGGTTGCCGCCAAGGACAAGCCGAAATCGCCCTATCAGGTAAAGCTCGGACACCCGACGCTCATCGCCGTCGGCCTCGGCGGCGCTACCGGGCCGGCGCCGAAGGCCTTCGTCGACCAGACCGATCAGAACTATGCCGACGTGCCGCTGCCGAGCTGGCGGCCAGACGTACCGGCGCCGAAGGGCGCGGAGCCGCTGGCGACCGGAACGGCCGCCGCCGCCGCGCAGGGCGACCAGCCCGTCAAAGTCGCCAATTAGCCAAGTTGATGAGCAGTTTTCCCATTCCCGTATCCGTCCTCACCGGCTTTCTCGGCGCCGGCAAGACGACGTTGCTCAACCGGCTGCTCAAGGAGCCGACCCTTGCCGATACGGCGGTGATCATCAATGAATTCGGCGAAGTGGCGATCGACCATTTGCTGGTCGAGCAGGCCTCCGACGGCATCATCCAGCTTTCCGACGGTTGCCTCTGTTGCACTGTCCGCGGCGACCTGGTCGACACGCTGGCCGATCTGGTTGACCGCCTGCAGACCGGCCGCATCGCGAAACTGGCCCGCGTCGTCGTTGAGACGACGGGACTGGTCGACCCGGCACCTGTGCTGCAGTCGATCATGGCGCATCCGGCGCTGGTGCAGGCCTTCCGGCTCGATGGCGTCATCACCCTGGTCGACGCCGTCAATGGCGAGGCAACGCTCGATGCCCATGTCGAGGCGGTGAAACAGGCTGCGGTCGCCGACCGTATCGTGCTGACCAAGACCGACCTTGCCGACGCGGCCGCCATAGAGGCGTTGCGGGCAAGGCTGAGGCAAATCAATCCAGGCGCCGTCGTGCTCGACGTCAACGCAACCGGCACGGGCGCTGCGGCCCTGTTCGATTGCGGACTCTACAATCCCGAGACCAAGTCCGCCGATGTGCGGCGTTGGCTCGGCGAAGAGACGGCGCATGATCATGACCATCACCAACACGACGACGATGGTCATCACCACCATCATGAGCATCGCCACGACACGCGCGTGCGCTCGCACTCGCTCGTCCATGACGGGCCGGTGCCGTTCTCGGCGATCGAGATGTTCCTCGATCTTGTACGCTCGACTCATGGCGAGAAGCTCCTGCGCATGAAGGGTGTCATCGAACTCGCGGAGGATCCGTCACGGCCGCTGGTCATCCACGGCGTGCAGAAGATCCTGCATCCGCCGGCAAGACTGCCGGCCTGGCCCGACGGCCAGCGCGGCACCAGGCTGGTGCTGATCACGCTCGACATGCCGGAAGATTATATCCGGCGGCTGTTCGCGGCCTTCACCAACAAGCCGTCGATCGACACGCCGGACCGCGCGGCGCTTGAAGCCAACCCGCTGGCGATTGCCGGGATGTAAACTGAAAATCAGCTGGTCAGTTGGCGTTGCCGCGCTCGACCAGGAAACGATGACCGCCCATCACCGCGGCCGTTTCGATCAACCGGTGACCGGCATCGGCGCAGAAGGCCGGGATGTCGATCACGGCCAGCGGATCGGTGGTTTCGAGCCATAGCCGGGCGCCTGGCCGCAGCGCGGCCAGGCGCTTGCGGGCTTTCAGCACCGGCAATGGACAGTTCAGTCCCTTGAGATCGTAGATGGCGGCCTGTCTTGCCAAGCTGAGGGCTCTCAGCCGCCGAACATGCCGAGCAGCTTCTTCTTCAGCTTCGACACGGTGCCCTGGTCGGCATCGGCGGCCTGCTGGGTTTCCTGCGCCGGCGCGGGTTCGACGCCCGCGGTGACGACCGGCTGCTGCGCCGCCTGCTTGGCGGCTTCCTTCTCGGCCAGGGCTTGCTGCTTGGCCGCTTCCTTCGCTGCCTTGGCCGCCTCGATCGCCGCCAGGCGCTGCTCCTCGGCCTTGCGCTTGGCTTCCTTCTCCGCGTCGAGCGCCGCCATCTTGCGGCCCAGCGGGGAATCGATGCGGCCCATGCGAGTCGTTTCGGTCACCGAACCGTCGGAATTCAGAGACGGCGGCTCGATCGGCACGCGTTCGCCGCGGGCGCGGCGCTTCGACCAGTCGGAAACGATGCTGGCTTCCTTGATGCCGGCAATCGTCGGCTTCGGGGGCGGTGTGCTCGAGTTCACGGCCGCATTGAAGGCCGCGTCGTAGCTCTTCTCGTAACTGGCGTAGGCGGTCTTCAGCGAATCCGGCTGCGTCATCGCTGGACACGGGCCCGTCGGGTTGAAGGTGGTGCCTTCGGGCGCGACCTGATTGAAGACGTAGCGCTTCTCGCAGACATCGACCTTCGGCGGCACCTTGGTGATCTCGAAATTGTCGTAGCCGACCTTCAGCATCTTCCAGAATTCGTAGTTCGGGTCGTTGCGGTAGCGCGCCATGTTGGCGGCGGTCATGCGGAACGGGAAGGCCTGGATCTGGAATTCGGTCTGGCCGCCCTGGAAGGCGTCGCGGCCGAAGGCATAGATCTGCTCGATCTGCGCGTCGGTCATCGAATAGCAGCCGGAGGACGAGCAGGCGCCGTGAACCATCAGGTTCTGGCCGGTGCGGCCGTTGGCGCGGTCATAGGCGTTGGGGAAGCCAATGTTGAAGGACAGATGGTAATTCGATCGCGGGTTCATCTGCGAGGGACGGACCGTATAGAAGCCTTCCGGCGCCTGGCGGTCGCCCTCGGTGTATTTGGGGCCGAGCTTTCCCGACCATTTGCAGATGTCGTAGGTGGCGACGAGATCGTAGCGGCCATTGGTCTTGGCCTTCCAGATCTCGAGCTTGCCTTCTTCCTTGAAGATGCGCGCCATCACCGAGGAGGTGCGCACCATGCCCTTTGCCTTCATGTCGGCGAGGATCTTGTCCGGCAGCGGCTTGTTGGCCTCCGGCGCGAAATCCTTCATCGACGAATCGTTGCAGCCGGCGACGCCGATGGCAGCGATCAGGACTCCGGTGCGGGCGAGCTTGGCAAACATCGGTACGGCTACGTCTCTTCTTTCGGGCCGACGGCTCTCGGCATGGCCGGGCCCGCAGGCTGAACACCAGTGGACCGTAAGCCCGTTAACCTTGAAAATTCCTTACCGCAAGCCTTGGCCAACACCTCACGGCAAGCTCCCAACCCTTTACGGCGTGTTCATTGACCCGAATGCGGCGGCATTTTTGTGGCGAAACGCTCAATGCGGCCACAGTTGAACCTACACGCAGGCTAAAGGGTCACAAGCTGCGGCCCATCGCCAGGTATTTCTCGCGGCGCTGCTCGCGGAAATCGGTATTGGCGCCGGCAAAATCCTTCATCGTCCTGGCGATGAGGTCGCCGGTCGAGGCAATCACCGTCTCCGGCGCGCGCTGGGCGCCGCCCATAGGCTCGGGAATGATGGCGTCGATGATCTTCATCTCCAGAAGATCCTGCGCGGTGATCTTCATGTTTGTCGCCGCGTCCTTCGAGCGCGTGGTGTCGCGCCACAGGATCGACGCCGCGCCCTCCGGCGAGATCACCGAATAGATGGCGTGCTCGAGCATGTAGACACGGTTGGCGGTGGCGATCGCGATGGCGCCGCCGGACCCGCCTTCGCCGATGACCACCGAGATCGACGGCACTTTCAGCGCCAGGCAGGCCGAAGTCGAGCGCGCGATCGCCTCGGCCTGGCCGCGCTCCTCGGCGCCGACGCCGGGATAAGCGCCGGCGGTGTCGACCAGAGTCAAGAGCGGAATCTTGAATCGGTCGGCCAGTTCCATCAGGCGCACCGCCTTGCGATAGCCCTCCGGCCGCACCGAACCGAAATTGTGCTTGATGCGGCTTGCGGTGTCCGAGCCCTTTTCCTGGCCGATCACCGCCACCGGCTCGCCGCGGAAACGGGCGAAGCCGCCGACGATCGCCTGGTCGTCGCCGAAATTGCGGTCGCCCGCCAGAGGAGTGAAATCGGTGAACAGCGCCTTGATGTAGTCGACGCAATGCGGACGGTCGGGATGACGCGCGACCTGCACTTTCTGCCAGGGGGTGAGCGACTTGTAGAGGTCGCGCAAAGCGTCGCGCGAACGCTTTTCCAGCCTGCTGATCTCTTCGGCGACATCGACCGCCTCGCCGTTCTCGGCAAGCTTCTTCAGCTCAAGGATCTTGAGCTCCAGATCCTGCACCGGCTTTTCGAAGTCGAGGTAGTTGTACATGCTTGAGCGGACCGATCCGTCGGAAGGCAAATGACTGGCGGAACCGCTGAAATGCCGGCTCCGGGCGGTGGAACGTCGCCCTCACATAGCGATATGAGGCCTAGTCGGCAAGCGGATGATGATCGTTGACCAGCCGCACCAGCCGCTCCTCCAGCACATGGGTGTAGATCTGCGTGGTCGAGATGTCGGCATGGCCAAGGAGTTGCTGAACGGCTCTGAGATCGGCGCCGTTCTGCAGCAGATGGCTGGCAAAAGCATGGCGAAGGACATGCGGCGAGATTTTCGCCGCGGCTATCCCCGAGCGCGCGGCCAACCCCTTGAGATCGCGGGCGAAAACCTGCCGGGAAAGATGGCCGCTGTCGGAGGAGGCGGGAAACAGGAACGGGCTCTCGGCGAAGGCCGGTCGCTCGGCCCGTGCGGCAAGCCAGGCGCGCATGGCGGCGCGCGCCTTGGCCGAGAGCGGCACCATGCGTTCCTTGTCACCCTTGCCGCGCACAATGAAGAACCGGTCGTCGCGCAGCGCCACCGTGACCGGCAGGCCGACAAGCTCCGATACGCGCAGGCCCGTGGCGTATAGCACCTCGACCAGCGCGTGCAGGCGCAGGGCGGCCAACCGGTCGCCGTCCGAACCGGATTCGGCTGCTTCCAGGGCCGCCCGGTCGAGCAGGCGCCCGGTCTCGATCTCGCTCATCGTCTTCGGCAGCGGCCGGCCCTTGCGCGGGCTGTCCAGCGTGCCGGTCGGGTCGTCGCCGCGCAGGCCTTCGGCATAGAGGAATTTGAAGAACTGGCGGATCGCCGACAATTTGCGCGCCTGCGAGGTCGGCGCGAAGCCGCGCGCGGCAATGTCGTCGAGATAGGCGCGTATATCCGGCGCGCCCGCGGCCGCGAGCCCACCCTCGATCGCTTCCGAAGCGTCCTCCAGGTCGCGGCGATAGGAGGAAAGCGTGTTGTCGGCCGCCCCACGTTCGGCGCTCATCATCTCCAGGAAGGCTTCGATGCGGGCGGCGCTGTTCATCGGGCCGGGATTGTCAGTTCTTCTTGGGGTTGAGCTTTTCGGCTGGAATGCGGATGCTCATTTCCGCCTTTTTCGGCTCCACGAACATCGCCAGCGCGAACATCGCGCCGTAGGCAATGCCCGCCAGAACCGCCAGCGTCACGACGAAGCGAAACAAAGTCGGCATTCAATTTTCGCCCGTCTTGCTGTTCTGCGTTTCCAAAGCCCTGTGCCCTTATGGGACGCCAATCCGGCCAATTCAAGGACGAAGGATTCCGGTGAACAGGAGGTTTTGCGGCGAAGGCTACCGGGCCGGTTGTCCGGCCGTGCTTGACGCAAACAGGCTTTTGATGTCGATACGGCGCAAAGAGGCCCTGATGAACGCTCTGCCCGCAAATCCAACGGAAGATGGCCATGCCGCGCTGATCGAACGGCTCGGCGGACGCTCGATCGTCTTCGTCGGGTTGATGGGCGCCGGCAAGACGGCGATCGGCCGCAAGGTTGCGACGATGCTGTCGCTGCCCTTCATGGACAGCGACCAGGAGATCGAGAGCGTCTCGCGCATGACGGTTCCGGAGCTGTTCGAGCGCTATGGCGAGCCGGAATTCCGCGCGCTGGAGCAACGCGTGATCCTGCGTCTGCTGGAGAATGGCCCGCAGGTGCTGTCGACCGGCGGCGGCGCGTTCATGAACGCGCAGACGCGCGAGGCGATCGCGGCCTATGGCATATCGGTTTGGCTGAAGGCCGACCTGGACCTGTTGATGGAGCGGGTCTCGAAGAAGCAGAACCGGCCGCTGCTGAAGAACCCCGATCCGCGCGGCGTGCTGGAACGGCTGATGGGCGAGCGTTACCCGGTCTACGCCACCGCCGACCTTACGGTGCCGACGCGCGACGACCGCAAGGAAATCATCGCCAGCGAGGTCGTCGCGGCGCTCTGCGCCCATCTCGGCGTCGATGCGATCGCGGCAGGCACTGCAAGCGCTACAACGGACGAGGTGCAGCCGTGAGCCATGCCGAACCGGTTAAGGTCGAGGTCGGACTCGGTGACCGCGCCTATGACATATTGATCGGTTCCGGATTGCTGGCGCGTTCCGGCGAGGAGGTCGCGCGCAGGCTTCCCAACACCCGAGCGGCCATCGTCACCGACGAGAATGTCGCCGCCGCGCATCTCGACACGCTGAAGGCGGGATTGGCGAAAGGCGGCATCCAGTCGGCCGTCGTCACGCTGCCCGCCGGCGAAAAGACAAAGAGCTTCGCCCATCTCGAGGAAGTTGTCGACGGCGTGCTCGCGGCGAAGCTCGAACGCCGCGACGTGGTGATCGCGCTCGGCGGCGGCGTTATCGGCGACCTGGCCGGCTTCGCTTCCGGCATCGTGCGGCGCGGCATGAATTTCGTGCAGATACCGACCTCGCTCCTGGCGCAGATCGATTCCTCCGTCGGCGGCAAGACCGGAATCAACAGCCCGCGCGGCAAGAACCTGGTCGGCGTCTTCCACCAGCCGAGGCTGGTCCTCGCCGACACCCAGGTTCTTGACACGCTGCCGATCCGCGAGTTCCGCGCCGGCTATGCCGAGCTCGCCAAATACGGGCTGATCGACCGCCCGGCCTTCTTCGCCTGGCTGGAAAAGAACTGGCGTGACGTCTTCGCCGGCGGCCCGGCGCGGGTCGAGGCGATCGCCGAGGCCTGTCGCGCCAAGGCGGATGTCGTTGCCCGCGACGAGTTCGAGACCGGCGACCGCGCGCTGCTCAATCTGGGCCACACATTTGGCCATGCGCTGGAGGCCGCCACGCGCTATGACGGCGCGCGCCTCGTCCATGGCGAGGGTGTGGCCATCGGCATGGCGCTGGCGCACCGCTTCTCGGCGCGCCTCAACCTGGCGAGTCCGGACGATGCGGAACGCGTCGAGGCGCATCTGCGCGCCGTCGGCCTGCCATCGCGCATGGCCGATATTCCGGGCGAACTGCCGGATGCCGAGGCGCTGCTCGGCTTCATCGCGCAGGACAAGAAGGTGTCGCGCGGAGCGCTGACTTTCATCCTGACGCGCGGCATTGGCCAGGCCTTCATCGCCAAGGACGTGCCGCCATCGGAGGTGCTCTCTTTCCTCACGACGAGCCATCCCGAAGGGCTGAAGGCGAGCCGTTCCGGACGGCCCAAGGCGAGCCTTCCCAGATGAACGGCGCCGGCTGGATCGTCGCCGCCGTGCTTGCCGCCATTCTTATTTCGGCGCTCCTGTTCCGCGACCGATTGCTCGCCGCTCTCGGCTACGCATTGCGGCCGATCGAGCCGCCGCAGAGATCCGAGCGCATCGGCAAGGATCAAGACGGCGAAGATCCCCGCCGCGATGGCGAGGCTGCCCGCGAGGCGCGCAACCGGCTCGAGGGGCTCTTTGATCTGGAAGAGCTCGAAGTGTCGGACATCATGGTCCACCGCACCAATATGCGCTCGGTCAATGCCGACAACGGACCGGAGGCAGTCGTGCGCGAGATCCTGCAGAGCCCGCACACTCGCATGCCGTTGTGGAAGGGGTCGCTCGACAACATCGTCGGCGTGCTGCACGCGAAAGATCTGCTGCGGGCCCTCAACGAGGTCGGCAACGATTTCACCCAGATCGACGTGATGAAGATCGCGGCGAAGCCGTGGTTCGTGCCGGACACCACCACCTTGCAGGAACAGCTTAACGCCTTCCTGCGGCGAAAGACGCATTTCGCCATCGTCGTCGACGAGTATGGCGAGGTCGAAGGTCTGGTGACGCTGGAAGACATCATTGAGGAGATCGTCGGCGAGATCGCCGACGAGCACGATGTCGATATGCAGGGCGTCAAGAAGGAAGCGGACGGCTCGGTCGTTGTCGACGGCACGGTGCCGATCCGCGACTTGAATCGCGCCCTCGACTGGGATCTGCCAGACGAGGAGGCGACGACGATCGCCGGCCTCGTCATCCACGAAACGCAGTCCATCCCGGAGGAGAAGCAGGCCTTCACCTTCCACGGCAAGCGTTTCATGGTGATGAAGCGCGAAAAGAACCGTATCGCCAGGCTGAGGATCAGGCCGGCTGGCGACGTCTAGATGGGCTCGGGGCTTTGACCGATCCGTCCTGATTACCAACCTTGGCTGGACGCGCGCGGTGTTCGCGTGCAGTTTCGTGCCGCGAGACGGTTCGGAAGCGGCCATGATCGATCGACGCAGCCTTATGCTTGCATCCCTGTCGGCGATGTTACCGCGCAGCGCTCATGCCGCCTGGCGGCCGCGTGACCCGGCGCCGCAAAGCGTCGATTACGGGCCCGCTAAGCTCGACATCTATGCGCGCGACGGAGCAAAGGGCAGGCCCGTCGTGTTCTTCGTACATGGCGGCGCCTGGCGCATCGGCAATCGCAACAATGTGGACGCCAAGCCGGGCTTCCTGCTCGCCAACGGTTTCGTGTTCGTCTCGATAGACTACCGCATGCTGCCGGAGGTCGACGTCGCCACCCAGGCAAGCGACGTCGAGAAGGCCTATGCCTATGTACGCGCCAACATCGCCAAATATGGCGGCGATCCGAACCGATCGCCGTCATGGGGCACTCGGCCGGCTGCCATCTGGCGGCCCTGACCGGCCTGCGCGGCGGGCTGCCCGGCGTCGCCGCGCTGATTCTGGACGACACCGAAGCCTATGATCTCGAAGCCCTCGCGCAGGCTCAAGGCGGCAAGCTGAGGCCCATCTACGAGCAGGCCTTTCCAGACCCCGCGCAATGGCGCTCGCTGTCGCCGGCGACCTATATCGAGGGCCGCAAGCACCCGCCTGTCTTCGTCGCCTATTCGCGCGCATCGGGTCGTGGCAACAGCTCGAAGGCCTTCGTCGACCGCCTGCGCGCAACCGGCACCAAGGCCACGCTGTTCGACGGCAGGGCCTACACGCACATGGCGATCAACCGGCGTTTCGGCGAGCCGGGCGATGCCTTGACCGACGCCGTGATGTCGTTCCTGAAGGCGAATGTCGGCTGACTACCAACGCGTCTTTTCGCCCGGTGCAGCCGGCTCGATCGCCAGCGCATGAACTCCGGCCATCAGTTCGTCGGCGAGCAGTTCGTTGACGGCGCGATGGCGCTCGATGCGGCTCATGCCGGCAAAATCAGGCGAGACGATGCGGACGCGAAAATGCGTTTCGCCGGTACCGTCGAACGCCGCATGGTGTCCGGACTCAGCGTGATGGTGGCCGGCGTGAAGATGGCTTTCATTGATGACGGCGAGCCTTACGGGCGAGAATGCCGCTTTCAGCTTGGTTTCCATCGTCGACTGTATGGACATCCCTGTTTTCCTTCCCCACATGTGCGTCACAGCCGCAAATCTCGAGTCTTAGACCGCTTTTATGCCGCGATTCAGCGGTTAGGGCGATCATCGGCAAAATGTCAATTCTTGTTTCGCACGTGCGAACAGCCCATAAATGGGTGAGATGAAAGCGTATCCCAAATATTTCGAGAAGCTTCGAATCCGGCCGGAGAAGGACGCGGAGCTGAAGTCGCGCGCCCCGATCTGCCAGTGGGACGGCTGCAACGAGGCCGGCACCCATCGCGCGCCGGTCGGGAGGCTCAAGGAGGGCGAGTATTTCCGCTTCTGCTTCGATCATGTGCGTGAATACAACAAGGGCTTCAACTATTTCTCCGGCGTGTCGGACAGCGAGATCGCCCGCTTCCAGAAGGAAGCGCTGACCGGCCACAGGCCGACATGGCGCATGGGCGCCAATGGCGGCGGAATGCGCTCGGCGCCGGATTTCGCGCAGCAGCGCTCGGGGCGCGCCGGCTACCACAACCGCATGCGCGATCCCTTCAACCTGTTCGGTTCGGGCGCGCGCGAGCCGCGCGAGCGCAAGGCAAAGCCGCTTGAGGCCAAGGCGCTGGAAACGCTTGGCCTTGATACAAAGGCGACTGGTCAGGACATCAAGGCGCGCTATAAGGAACTCGTTAAGCGCCACCATCCGGATGCGAATGGCGGCGACAGAGGTTCGGAAGACCGGTTCCGCGATGTGCTGCAGGCCTATCGCGTGCTCAAGCAAGCAGGATTGTGCTGAGCGGCCCTACGGTCCCATGTCGTTTTCCAACTTTCATAAGGTTGGAAAACGCTTTAAGACCGCCCCCGGACAAAATCGATTGCCGGCGAAACGCGGCGTTTCGCCAGTGGAGACGTTGATAGAGATGAACAAGGTCGATCGCGACATCGCCAACCTGCCAGACACGACGGTGTCGGTGAAGGAGAAATTCGGCTTCGACTCCAAGATGGTGGTTCCCGCCTATTCCGCGGCGACCGAGCATGTCCCGGACATCGACCCGGATTATCTGTTCGACAAGGCGACCACGTTGGCGATCCTCGCCGGCTTTGCCTATAACCGCCGCGTCATGGTGTCGGGCTATCACGGCACCGGCAAGTCGACGCATATCGAGCAGGTCGCGGCGCGGCTCAACTGGCCCTGCGTGCGCGTCAACCTCGACAGCCATGTGAGCCGTATCGATCTCGTCGGCAAGGACGCCATCGTCGTCAAGGAAGGCCTGCAGGTCACCGAGTTCCGCGACGGCATCCTGCCCTGGGCCTACCAGCACAATGTGGCGCTCTGCTTCGACGAATACGATGCCGGTCGTCCGGACGTGATGTTCGTCATCCAGCGCGTGCTGGAATCGTCGGGCCGGCTGACGCTGCTCGACCAGAGCCGCGTTATCCGCCCGCATCCGGCCTTCCGGCTGTTCGCCACTGCCAATACGGTGGGCTTGGGCGACACCACAGGCCTCTACCACGGCACGCAGCAGATCAACCAGGCGCAGATGGACCGCTGGTCCATCGTCACCACGCTCAATTACCTGCCGCATGACAACGAAGTGAACATCGTGCTGGCCAAGGCCAAGCACTATCGCGACAACAAGGGCAGGGACATCGTCAACAAGATGGTGCGCGTCGCCGACATGACGCGCTCGGCCTTCATCAATGGCGACCTGTCGACGGTGATGAGCCCGCGTACCGTCATCACCTGGGCCGAGAATGCCGAGATTTTCGGCGATGTCGGCATGGCGTTCCGGCTGACCTTCCTCAACAAGTGCGACGAGCTGGAGCGTTCGGTGGTGGCTGAGTTCTACCAGCGCGCCTTCGGCGAGGATCTGCCGGAGAGCGCCGCCAACGTGGTGCTGGGGTAGGCGCGAGCCGGAAGGCGGTTGGCCTTCCAGGCCGATCGCGCAGGGAATGACAAATGGCGGGTCCGGGCGACAACACGCGCAACAAGCCGAAGACGGGTTCTGAAGCCGACAGCTTCAAGCGCGCCGTCACCGTGTGCATGCGCGCCGTCGCCGGCGACAAGGACCTCGAGGTCGGCTTCGCCAAGGATCGGCCGGCGCTGGCGGGAAACCGCGCCCGCCTGCCCGAGCTGCCGAAGAAGGCCACCAGGAACGACATCGCGATCACGCGCGGCATCGGCGATTCCATGGCGCTTAAGCGCGCCTGCCACGATCAGCGCATCCACAACAAGCTGGCGCCGGAAGGCAAGCTCGCGCGGTCTATCTTCGACGCCGTCGAACAGGCCCGCGTCGAGGCGATTGGCAGCCGCGCGATGCAGGGCGTGGCCGACAATATCGGCTCAATGCTCGAGGACAAATACGCCAAGGCGAATCTCGTCGACGTCAGGGACAAGGCCGACGCGCCGCTCGAGGAGGCGATCGCGCTGATGGTGCGCGAGAAGCTCACCGGCCGCCCGATTCCGAAGAGCGCCGAGCGGCTTGTCGATCTGTGGCGCCCCTGGGTCGAGGAAAAGGCGGGCGGCGACCTCGATGGCTTGTCGGCCAAGCTCGAGGACCAGCAGGCCTTTGCCCGCGTCGTGCGGGACATGCTGGTTTCCATGGAAATGGCCGAGGAGCTCGGCGACGACCAGGAAACCGACGACTCGGAGGAAAACGAGGAGAACGAGCAGCAGGGCGAGGAACAGAGCGAGGAAGGCGGCGAGGAGGATTCCGGCTCCGAACAGTCGCAATCGGAAGATGCCGAAGCCTCCTCCGACGAGGAAGAGTCGGCCGAGACCGAGGCGACCGACGCCACTTCCGACGACCTCTCCGACGAGGACGATTCCGACGCCGAGACGCCGGGCGAGGCCAAGCGCAACGACAACCCGTTCCTGAACCTGCCGAAAGAGATCGACTACAAGGTCTTCACCACGGCGTTCGACGAGACCGTCGGCGCCGACGAACTTTGCGAGGAAGAGGAACTCGACCGGCTGCGCGCCTTCCTGGACAAGCAGCTCGCCAATCTTTCCGGCGTCGTCGGGCGGCTGGCCAACCGGCTGCAGCGCCGGCTGATGGCGCAGCAGAACCGCTCCTGGGACTTCGACCTGGAGGAAGGTTATCTCGATCCGGCGCGGCTTGTGCGCGTCGTCATCGATCCGATGCAGCCGCTGTCCTTCAAGCAGGAGCGCGACACCAAGTTCCGCGATACCGTCGTGTCGCTGGTTCTGGACAATTCGGGCTCGATGCGCGGTCGGCCGATCACGGTCGCGGCGACCTGCGCCGACATCCTGGCGCGCACGCTGGAGCGCTGCGGCGTTTCGGTGGAGATCCTCGGCTTCACGACGCGGGCCTGGAAGGGCGGGCAGGCGCGCGAGAAATGGCTGAAGGACGGCAAGCCGCCGAATCCCGGCCGGCTCAACGACCTGCGCCACATCATCTATAAATCCGCCGACCATCCGTGGCGGCGGGCGCGGCGCAATCTTGGGCTGATGATGCGTGAGGGTCTGCTCAAGGAGAACATCGACGGCGAGGCGCTGCTTTGGGCGCATAACCGGCTGATCGGCCGGCCCGAGCAGCGCAAGATCCTGATGATGATCTCGGACGGCGCGCCGGTCGACGATTCAACGCTTTCGGTCAACCCCGGCAATTACCTGGAGCGCCATCTGCGGGCGGTCATCGATCTGATCGAGACACGCTCGCCGGTCGAGCTTCTGGCCATCGGCATCGGCCACGACGTCACCCGCTACTATCGCCGCGCCGTCACCATCGTCGACGCCGAGGAATTGGCCGGCGCCATGACCGAGCAACTCGCCTCGCTGTTCGGCGAGGAAAACGCGCGCGACACCCGACGCAGCGGGTTGCGGCGCGCGGGGTGATGGCGCCTCCCTGCCGGACGGCGACCTGTTGCTGCTGGAGCACAGCTTCTCGATCGCGCGCGGGGTGAAGATGCGCCTGCGGCGCATCTTTGGCGAGAGCGTCGAGAAGGCGCGGTCGCCGACGGGCCGGTGCTGATAGAGGCCGAAATGGGCTACCAGATCGACAATATGGAATGGCTCGACGTCTGGACACGCAATGACGGCGCGCTGATGGTGTCACTGATATCCTATGACAACCATTCGATCCTGCAGCGCAACCACTACCTGGAATTTGTCCTGCACCAGGACTGAACGAGCCCTGCCACAGTGGATCAGCCTAATGCAGCGGGAGGTTACCTGCCAACATGGCGAACCTCGTTCATCAGAAAGTTGGCGGCACGCTTGCTGCGGTTGCGGATCTTGAGCATGGCGGTGTTGTCGACGAAGTAAGTATGAAGGATGCTGTCGCGGGTGCGGACTTCCGGTCCGACGGTGTCGACCGCGTGCCAGGTGTCGGTGCCGACCGCAAAGGCGTAACCGGTGTTGGGCGAAAACGACATCCGGTGCGAATTCTCGAAACCCCCGCCAGGCTTGCGCTGGGCGAAGCGCGTGCCGATGTGGTTGACGCTTTCGTCCTCCGGCAGATAGAACTGGACCGTGATGCCCTTCCATTTCGTGTCGGTATGGAAACCGATCTTGTAGCCCGCCACGTCGCGCGTCAGCATCGGCACCGGATACATCCCGACCTTCATGAAGTCCGGCCCGAACCGGCGCTCCAGGCCCGGGGCAAGGCGGCGCATGAATGCCTCCTTCAGTTCCGGCGCGTGCAATGCCTTGCCGACCAGGGCCCAGACGGCCCGTTTCTCAGCTGGCAGATGGCGGATATATTCGGGGTATAGGTCGATCTTGATCCGGGTCACGGTGCCGTCGGCCTTGATATTCACATTGTTGCGGCCCTTGAGCGCGCGATATTCGCTCGCCTCGGGCATGGCGGCGCGCATACGCAGATAGAGGTCCGGCGGGAAGACGTCCGTCATTTCCAGGTGCCAGAAGGGTGTTTCCACAAACCTGGCGCGGTTCACGGCCTCCACCATGTGGGAAATGACATGCCGCAGCGTTTGCGAGGCCGATGCGGGCGCCGCCGCGCGATCCATAGCCGCCATTGATATCCCTTTCCCCAAATCGGACTGATCTTAATCGCGGTTCACCGCGTCACAAAGTGAAGATCTATCGGAAAAGAGAAGTGCGTCGCGAAGGGCGCTGCCGACGACGCTGATCTGGGCCCCTGGGCCGATATTCAGCGAACCTTATAGATCTCGATCGGCTGTCCCGAGGTTGAGCGGTCCGGTTCGAGCCACCCCGGCATGTCGCCCCGCAGGAGTTCCGCGGCAAGGCCCTTTGGCGCGTCCAGGGCCAGCGATGTCTCTTCCGTGTTGCCGCGGCAGATCGCGATCAGTCCCACATGCTCGCGCTGGATGACGGCGCGGGCGGCGTCCGGCGTCCCCATGAACGCGTCGAGCATGGCGAGGTTGCCGGCGACATTGCGGTGGTATGGGCCAGCCAGCGTCCGGTGACCGGTGAACGCCAATATTCCCGAGCCGAGATTGGACGAGGCAAGCACCGTCGTCGCCGGCAAGGCTGCAAGAGCGCGAAAGTCATCCGGCTTGCCGCAGGTTATGGCATGGTCGGGGTCGGAATTGATCCGCTGCGGCGCCTTCTGGACCATGGACTGCGCGGCCATCGCGACCCCGGCCCAGGTCGCGTTGAGCGAGACCAGCCACGCCATGACGATGCCGGCGGAGATGCGCCACGAGGGCACGGCGCTCGCCCGCAGGCGGATCTTCGCGATCCAGGCCGAGAGCGGCAGTACGGCGAAGGCGACCGAGAAGGTCGAGCCGCGCACCTGCCACAGGCTGACGCCAAAGGCCACGACAAGCAGTATGGCGGCGAGCATCTCCTCGCGTCGCAGGCGATGGCTTCGCAGTTGGAAGCCGATCAGCACAATCGCGACGAAGGGCGTCACGTAGCGCGCCGCCATCAATTTCGGCTGGTGCATGGCCACGCTCCAGAAGGGCTGGGCTTCGACCACGTCGGCCAGCCAATAGGTGCGGAGGCGCTCGTCCATGTCCGCATAGGGTGACGCCACGCATTGCGGGAAGAAGACGATCACGGCGGCTGCTATCGTCGCCGCCAGAGCCAGCGTTGAAACAATCCGCGCCTGGCGGGTCGATGCGACGAACGCACTGGCGATCGCCAGGCCGAAGCCGGAAAGTGCCGCAACCGCGAACTGGAAGGACGAGAAGGCGTCGCACTGGACGGCGCTCCAGTCGGCCGGCCGGATGGTCGCCACGAATACCAGCAAGGCGGTGGCGGCAAATCCGAGGCCGAATCCTCGTGCCGTGATACGTTCTCTGTCATCGAGGACGAACAGAACCGCGGCGCAAACGCCGAGCATCGCCACATAGGGTGCGGTCTCCATGCCGACAGCCAGCGTCAGGCCCGCGCAAATGCCTGAAAGAAGGGATGCCGGCCGCCAGGCGGGCGCTTCCATCAAAAGCCATAGGCTGGCCGCCGTCAGCAGCAGCTGGACATTGTGGTGATCGATCACGCCCGGGCTGTAGATCAATAGGAAGAAGAGCGCTGTCGTCGACAGGATCACCGCCGGCATCGCCACATCCGCGCCGGCGAAGCACCGCGCGGCGCGCATGAGCACGAATATGGTCAGCCCGTAAAGCAAGGTCGGCCAGATGATCCGTGCGGCGCTTTCGGCGGTCGCGGCATTGGCGCCTAACGCATCGAAGGCACTGATGATCAGCGCGAGCGGCGCGTCCACCAGCCGCGACCAGTGCATGACGAAGCCGCCGGAGGTGCCCATCCTGTATTGATGGAGATCGAACCAGCCTTGGCCGCCGAGCAGGTCGCGAACCTCGACCAGCCGCAGCATGCTGTCATTGTCGGCGCCATAGTTGGCAAGGGTGGGGAAGCCTGAAACGGCGTTGATCGCCAGCACCACCAGCATGGCGCTCAACGCAAGCAGGAGATCGTTTTTCCAACCGGTGCCTGGCACGGTCATGCTGGTCGCAATGCCCTGGAGAACTTCGGCGATCCTCCACCATCTGCCGTAACAAAGCGTAAAGCCGCAGCGGTAATCCCGCGATCGTAAATCAGGCGGCGGCCAACCCCACCGGGACGTGCAGAGTTCAGCGTCCGTTGGTTGCAACCCATATCACGTGGCGAGCGCCGCGCTTGCCGTTGGCCCGCGTGTTGATCTCCTCGACCGCGAAGCCCACCTGCTTCAACCGACGGGTGAAGCTGCTGTCCGGCCCCTGGGACCAGACCGCCAGCACGCCGCCGGGCTTCAATACAGCCCGCGCGGCCGCGAGGCCAGCCGCGGCATACAGCGTGTCATTGCCCTTGTAGACGATGCCTTCGGGGCCATTGTCGACGTCGAGCAGGATAGCGTCCCATGAGGCCTTCTCCGCCTTTATCAACTGGCCGACGTCGGCCTCGCGAACGGTGACGCGGGGATCGTCGAGGCAGCCGTCGAAAATACTGGACATCGGACCGCGCGCCCAGGCGACGACCGAGGGCACAAGCTCCGCAATGGTGATGGTGGCGTCGCGATCGAGCGCGGCGAGGGCAGCGCGCAAGGTGAAGCCCATGCCAAGCCCGCCGATGAGCATCCTTGGCTGCTTGCGGCCGGCAATCCGCTCGCAGGAGAGCCTGGCGAGCGCTTCCTCGGAGCCGCTGAGGCGGCTGTTCATCAGTTCGTTGGAGCCCGGCATGATCGAGAATTCATCGCCGCGCCGCTTCAGGCGAAGCTCCTGGCCGCCATCCGGTGTGCGGGTGGAATCGAGCTGAACCCAGGGGATCAAATGCTGATTCCCCTACCTGTGTTCATGGTCAGGCCGCGACCGCCGGCTGGCTCCAGCGCGCGGCGAGCAGCCGGTAGGGGATCAGCGCTACGAAGGCGATCATCAGTTTCACCGAAAGGTCCCCGAGCGCCCAGGACACCCAGCGCATCGTCTCGACCGGCAGCACGCCCATCAGCGGCGCGGTCTCCAAGGCGAAACCGTCATTTGGACCGGCAAAGGCGAAGGCGGTTGAAAAGGCGACGCCGAAGAAGACGATCGTGTCAAACACCGAGCCGACCAGCGTGCCGACGATGGGCGCGCGCCACCAGCTTTGCCGGCGCAGCCGGTTGAAGACCGTGACGTCGAGCAACTGCGCGGTGAGGAAGGCCGCTCCGGAAGCGGCCGCTATGCGCACCAGCCGGTCGGCGGCGGTCTCGAATTCGATCAGCCCGTGGCGAAACAGGAAGGGCGGGATCAGGATCGAGCAGCTCACGGCCGTCATGAAGCCGACGAACACCACCTTGCGCGCCACGGCCGGTCCGTAGCGGCGGTTGGCGAGGTCAGTGACCAGGAAGGAGAATGGATAGGTGAAGGCGCCCCAGGTCAGCACGTCCGCCAGCGACAGGCCGTCGACCTGGCCCTGCATCGGAAACTGCACAAGGATGTTCGACGCCACGACGACAAGCGCCATGGCGGCCACGAAGGGCAGATATCGCGTCAGGAAATTCATTTTTTTATCCTGGGTAATGGAACCAGCCGGGCGTCATAACGACGCTCGCTCTTCTTTCGAGCACCGGCCGGGCCAGTGCTCGAGGCGGTCGTCCCCCGCCTGAAAACTGCTTTAAGCCGCCGACTGCTCGGCAAGCTTCTTGGCGATCTGCTTCTTGAGCAGACGGGCGCGCTGCGACAGTTCCTTGACGTCGGCCTTGACCAGGAAGGCGTCGAGGCCGCCGCGGTGCTCGACCGAACGCAGCGCGTTCGCCGAAATGCGCAGGCGAACGTTCTGGTTCAGCGCTTCGGAAATCAGCGTCACATTGACCAGATTCGGCAGGAAGCGACGCTTGGTCTTGTTGTTGGCGTGGCTCACATTGTTGCCGGTCTGAACTGCCTTGGCAGTGAGTTCGCAGATGCGGGACATTTGTCTAACCTTCAGTTTCTAGACCTGCCAAACCATTCTGCCCGCGCCAGGCGGCGCGCGGTCTCGGTCATGCGGCCTTTGGAAAAGTTGGCGTTCCATAGTGGCATTTCACCACTGCGTCAAGCTTCGGCACATCGCCAGTTGTCGAGCTGGCTTCATATAAAGGCCGGATTTCATACTATAAGCCCTTCGAGAAGGGATATGCCAGGCTGGAGACGTCGCGTTCCGGCCGAACCGTCAGGGATTCTCCAGCCGCCATGCTCCGTCCTTTTCATGCACTTGCCAGCCTGCTTGTCCTTGCCGTGCCGGCTACGAGCTTCGCCGCCGCCTCGCCACAATCCTTCAAGGGCGAATATACTGTCTCCTATCTTGGCCTTTCGATAGCCAGGGCGACTTTTTCCAGCCACTACGAAGGCGGCAGCTATGCCATCGACGGCACCGTGTCGGCCGCGGGCCTCGGCAGGCTGTTCGACGACACGAAAGGCACGATTTCGTCGAAGGGCACGATTTCCGGCGCGCAGATGAAGCCGCAAGCCTTCAGGGCCGACTACACATCCGGCAAGAAGGCCTCGATGGTCGACATCCGCTTCAGCAATGGCGCGGTCACCTCCACTCAAGTCGTCCCCGCTCCGAAGAAACGCGATCCGAACAGCTGGGTGCCGATCAGCGACGGAGATCTGAAATCGGTGCTCGATCCGATGGCGGCGACCGTGATCCACGCCGAGAGCCTGGACAAGGTCTGCGGTCGCACGGTCAAGTTCTATGACGGAGAGATGCGCGCCGACCTTACCCTGACCTATGCATCCAAAGGGTCGATCTCGGTGCCCGGCTACAAGGGCGACACGGTGACCTGCAAGATGGGCTTCGAGCCCGTGGCGGGATATCGCAAGGGCCGCAAGGCGCTGGATTTCCTGAAGAACAGGAGCCGCATGCTGGTGACATTTGCACCGCTCGGCCAAACCGGAGTATATGCGCCGATCCGCGCCACGGTCGGAACCCAGATCGGTCCGCTTACCATCAGCGCGGGACGATTCGAGGCAGTCAACTAGATCGGGCGCTACCGCGCGCCGCCGGGGGAATGGATGGGGCGCGCAACACTGATCGGGTTCTCGGCGGTCGCCATGTGGGCGTTGCTGGCGCTGCTCACCGACGCCTCGGGCCAAGTGCCGCCGTTCCTGCTGTCGGCCATCACCTTCGCCATCGGCACCTGCGTCGGCCTCGCCGCGCGGCTCGTGATGCCCGCCCCCGCCCGGAGCCAGAAAGTTCCGTCGCAGGTCTGGGTGATCGGCATAGCCGGCCTGTTCGGCTACCATTTCTTCTACTTCACCGCTCTTCGCAACGCGCCGGCGGTCGAGGCGAGCCTGATCGCCTATTTGTGGCCGCTGCTGATCGTGCTGGGCTCGGCGCTGATGCCGGGCGAGCGGCTAGCCTGGAACCATGTCGTCGGCGCGCTGCTCGGCCTTGCCGGCACGTTCCTGATCGTCACCAAGGGCGGCGCGCTCGCCTTCGATGCGCGCTACGCCTTCGGCTACGCCATGGCGGCCGTCTGCGCGCTTTTGTGGTCGGCCTATTCGCTGCTGTCGCGGCGCTTCCCGTCCGTGCCGACCTCGATCGTCACCTGGTTCTGCGCGGCGACATCGGCGCTTTCGCTGATCTGCCACCTGCTGCTTGAGAAAACTGTGCTGCCGGACGGCCTTGGCCAGTGGCTGGCCGTCATCGGGCTCGGCCTAATGCCGGTGGGGGCGGCCTTCTACGCCTGGGACATTGGCGTCAAGCGCGGCAACATCCAGGTGCTGGGCGCGGCCAGCTATGCCGCGCCGCTCTTGTCGACGCTGGTGCTCATCGCCGCCGGCGTTGCCGAGCCGTCGCTGCGCATCCTCGCGGCCTGCGTGCTTATCACCGGCGGCGCGGCGCTGGCGGCGAAATCGCTGCTGATGCGCAAGCCGGCGGCCAAAGAGGCTAACGCATGATGCCGTTCCCAGGTGGCATCGAGGCCAACGCCAACGCGACGCTGTTGTTCTCGTTCGTCGCGGCCTTGATCTACGCCTTTGCGCTCGACATGCCGCCGAAGTGGACGCGCACGGCGGCAAAAACGCTCGCCGTCGCCTTGCTGGCCGTGCTTGCCGCCATACAGGGCGCTCCGCTGCTTCTGGTTGCGGCGCTGGGCTTGAGCGCCCTCGGCGACGCCTTCCTCTCGCGTGACGGCGAAAAGGCCTTTCTCGGTGGGCTGGCGAGCTTCCTCGCCGGCCATATCGCCTATGTCGCACTCTTCGCGCAGTCAGGCGGCGGGCTACGACTGTTGGGCGCCGAACCCTGGCGCAGCGCGCTCGCGCTGGCCATGGCCGCTTTCAGCATCGTCATGCTTGCGGCGCTCTGGCGCCGAGTCGGTGCGCAACTGCGCATCCCGATTGCCGTCTATGTCGCTGCCATCCTCGCCATGGGCCTTTCGGCGCTCATCACGGACAAGGCCTGGGTCATTGCGGGGGCGGTGCTGTTCATCGCCTCGGACGGGCTGCTGGCGGCCGAGCGCTTCCTGCTCGCGGCGATCTCGCTGCATCGCGTGTGGATGCGCCACGCGGTCTGGGTGCTTTACTATGCCGCTCAACTGGCGATCACATTGGGCTTCTTGTTGGGCGGAGCCGGTTAGAGCGTCTCACCGTTTCATAGATTCGGTAAACCGCTCTATCCCTTTGTTATATGCAGTTGCAGACGGAAAACCGCTCAAACTTTTCCCGCGATGGCTCTAGGATGGCTGCCAACCCGGCTCGGCCATCTCGAACGCGGCAAAATCGAAGCCCGGCGCCACCGTGCAACCGACCAGCGTCCATTCGCCGAGGCTGCGCGCCGGCTGCCACCAGCCGGCCGGCACGACGATCTGCGGCCGCTCGCCCGCGGCAAGGGCTGCGCCCAGCACCTGCTCGAGGACCACGCCCGCGCCTGCCTCATGCATCGACAGCGCCAGCGGCGCGCCGGCGTAGAAATGCCAGACCTCGGCCGCGTCCTTCACCCGATGCCATGCCGAAAGCTGGCCTTGCTCGAGCAGGAAATAGATCGCGGTCGAATGACCGCGCGGACCGCCCGCGGCGTCGCGAAACGTCTCGGCATACCAGCCGCCTTCCGGGTGCGGCTCAAGGCCAAGCGTTGCGATGATCTCGGCGGCGCTGGGGGTCATTCGCATCCTTTGTCTTGATGCATGTCGTTATCTCAAAACCAGCGCACACTCTCGGGCGGCATAGATCAAAAATTATCCTTGCGCTTGCGGATCTCGGCGAAGACCTCGGCGTCCGAGGCTTTCTCCATGCCGAGATGCTTGCGGATCGCAGGGTCGTGCCAGCGCAGGAACGGGTTTGTCGACAATTCCTCGCCGATGGTCGTCGGCAATGTCGGCTTGTTGTCGGCGCGCAGGGCCTCGATCCTGGCGGCGCGCTGTTTCAGCAGCGGGTTGCCCGGGTCGACCGTGACCGCGAAGCGCGCATTGGCCAAAGTGTATTCGTGGCCGCAATAGATGGCGGTTTGCGCCGGCAGCGCCGCCAGCTTCTTGAGCGATTCATACATCACCGGCGGCTTGCATTCGAACAGGCGGCCGCAACCCAGCGCAAAAAGCGTGTCGGCGGTAAAGGCCACTTTCGAGGCCGGCAGGTGGTAGGAGACGTGGCCGGCGGTATGGCCGGGCGTCTCGACAACCTCGATCCGTTGCTCGCCAAGACGCACGACCGAGCCTTGGCGGACTGTCTCGTCGATGCCTGGAATCTTTGCCTTCTCGGCTTCGGGGCCGATGACGCGAAGTTTGAATCGTTCCTTCAGCGCCAGATTGGCTTCGACGTGGTCGGCATGATGATGCGTGGTCAGGATCAATGTCGGCGTCCAGCCGGTGCGCTTGATCGCCGCCAGGATCGGTGCTTCCTCCGGCGCGTCGATGATCGCCGTCTCACCGCTTTTCGGATCGTGAACCAGCACGCCGAAATTGTCGGTGCGGCACATGAATTGCTCGATCTCAACGGGCATCGGCATCTTTCTCCGTTATCGGCGCAGACATAGGGCGAGCGCCCGTCGATGTCATCCGCGTTTATCGAACTTGGCGCCTTTGTTGAACTTGGCAGGCTTCACAGCTACCGTCCCGCGCATGCATTCGGATATCGTCGATCTGCGTTCCTTCTACTCGACCGCGCTTGGCCGCTTGGCCGAGCGTTCGATCACCATGGCATTGTCGTCCATATGGACAGCGGTCCCCAACGAGCGGCTGGTCGGCCTTGGCTATGCGCTGCCATGGCTGGAGCGCTTCGGCGCCGATGCCGAGCGCGTCTTCGCCTTCATGCCGGCTACGCAAGGCGCGGTGGTGTGGCCGGTTTCGGGGCCGACAGCGACGGCGCTGGTCTTCGACGAGGAACTGCCGCTGGTCGATTCCTGTATCGATCGCCTGCTCCTGGTGCATTCGCTCGAGCATGCCGAGAACCCGCGCGAGACGCTGAACGAGATATGGCGCGTGCTGTCGCCGGCGGGGCGCGTCGTCATCGTCGTGCCCAACCGGCGCGGCGTCTGGGCACGCTTCGAGCATACGCCCTTCGGCAATGGCCGGCCGTTCTCGCGCGGCCAGCTGACCGAACTGCTGCGCGAGGCGAACTTCACCCCGGCGGCGTGGAGCGATGCGCTGTTCTTCCCGCCGTCGCCGCGGCCCTTCATGATGCGGTTCCACAATGTGCTGGAGCGAGCCGGACGCCGGTTCTGGCCGATCTTCTCCGGCGTCATCGTCGTCGAGGCGCAGAAACGGCTCTACCAGGGCGTGCCGGTCGCCCAGCGCGCCTCGCGCCGCGTTTTCGTGCCGGTCTTCTCGCCACAAGGCGCGACGCGGCTTGGGCGCAGGACGACGGACGCCACCGCCCGACGGGTGACGCGTTCGTGATCGGGACCGTGCCTTGTCCTATACCCCCATCGCGACCCTATCTGAGGGAAAGCTTCGCCGCGCGGCACCGGTGATCGCGCCCGAAATCAGGGACTTCCTTTATGGCTGACCAAATCGATTACAAGCCAGGCGCCGAGCAGGCCGCGTTCTCGGTCGAGGCCAGCAGCCTTTCGGATCAACTGGCCACGATACGCATGGCGCTGAAGACGTCGCCGGTGCGCTGGCCGCTTGCGTGGGTCTCCGTCGGCATCGTCGCAGTCATCATCGCGACGTCGATCGGGCAGGTATTGCTCAACCGCTGGAACCAGCCCTTCTACGATGCGCTTGCCCGGCGCGACCTGGCGGGCTTCCTTCACCAACTGATGATCTTTGCGGAAATCGCTGGCACCCTGCTGGTGCTTAATATCGGCCAGACCTGGCTCAACCAGATGATCCGGCTGAGGCTGCGCGAGGCGCTGACGCTCGACCTGATCGATCAATGGATGCGTCCGGCGCGGGCCTTTCGGCTGGCCAATGCAGGCGCCATCGGCGTCAATCCCGATCAGCGCATGCAGCAGGATGCCTCGCATCTGTCGGATCTTTCCACCGATCTCGGCGTCGGCCTGCTGCAATCCTTCATTCTGCTGGCGTCCTTTATCGGCGTGCTCTGGCAGCTCTCTTCCGGCTTCGTTTTCCACATAGGCGACCATTCGATCACCATACCGGGCTACATGGTCTGGGCCGCGATCCTCTATGCCGGCATCGCGTCCTGGCTGAGTTGGCTGGTGGGCCGGCCGCTAATAGGCTTCAACAGCGACCGCTACACCCGCGAGGCGGAGCTGCGCTCCTCGATGGTCCGGGTCAATGAGAATGTCGATGCGATCGCGCTTGCTCATGGCGAGGCCGATGCAAGGCGCCAGCTCGAGCTCGACCTCGGCACTGTGCTAGGCGCCATGCGACGTATCTATAGCGCCCAGATCAATCTTTCCTGGGTAACCGATGGCTATGGCTGGATCACCGTGGTGGCCCCGATCCTGGTGGCGGCGCCGGTCTATTTCGCGGGCGACATCAGCTTTGGCGGGTTGATGATGGCGGTGGGCGCGTTCAATCAGGTGAATTCCTCGCTGCGCTGGTTCATCAACAATATCGGGGCCATCGCCGACTGGCGCGCGACGCTGATGCGTGTCGCCGATTTCCGAATCGCGCTTGGCGAAACGGACATCCTGCACGACAAGGAGAAGCGTATCGAGATCGGGGAAAATCCGGACGGCAAGCTGACTTTCGACAAGCTCGAAGTCGCCTCGCCCGACGGCTGTACCAAGCTTTCCGAGACGAATGTCGAAATCCATCCGGGCGAGCACATCATGATCACCGGCGATCCGCGCGCCGGCAAGACGCTGTTCTTCCGTGCCCTGGCAGGCCTATGGCCCTGGGGAGGGGGACGAATCGGCATGCCGGACGGGGAGAAGCCATTCTTCGTGCCGCGCACGCCTTACTTCCCGCTTGGTTCGCTGCGCGACGTGCTGAACCACGTCGAAGGCGCCAAGATCGACGACGCCGAGATCAAGGCCGTGCTCGGCGAGGTCGGCCTGGAGCGCCTGTCATCCCAGCTCGACCGCTCGGCGCGCTGGGAGCGTGAGCTGGCGGATGACGAGCAGCGCCTGCTGGCTTTTGCCCGGTTGGCGCTGCGGAAGCCGAAATGGGTCATCATCGACGAGGCGCTGGACACGTTGGACGGCACGACGCTGCGGCGCGTGCTAGCGATGTTGCAGACCAGGCTCCCGGATGCGGCAATCCTCAATATCGGGCGAGGCCTGCACAACAACCAGTTCTTTCCGCGGGCTTTCACCATCGTCAAGGACAGTGGCGGTTCGGCCCTCAAGCCGGCGCGCGTCCGCGCCGGGGCTATCGAACCGCCACCCCAGGCGGCGCGCCGCAGGAAATAGCTCTATTTTGCCGCGATCGTGGGGAATTATCGCCGGCGCCGACAGAACGCCCGCAGCCATGCTCGAGATGCTCAGCCTGCTTGCCTGTTTCGCCTGCGCGGCTTCGTTGCCCGCGCCTGACAACGGTATGCGGGCCGATGTGGAGCTGGTGCCTGCTGTCGACATCTCGCGGTCCATGGATGATGAGGAGTTCGCGCTCCAGCGCCCCGGTTATATCGAGGCGCCATCGCGTTTCCATTAACGCGGTGCGCCTGCGGCAGCCTTCCGATCCATACTTTCCGGAACCTGACAGGTAGCCGGCTCCGTTCACGCGCTAGACTGGCCGGGCGCCATATTTGGCGCGGAACTCGTCATAACAGTCGCGGCGCCAGCGGCGTCCGACGACATAGCCGCGCACCAGTTCGGTCGGCGAATAGCCGAGCGACTTGGACGACCGGTTGGCGTGATAACCAGAGAGCGCCTGAGGCAGCCTGCCCTTGAGGATATCGGCGATGATCTGACGCGCAATCATATAGGGCGGAATGTCGGGATAGCGATCGGCGATATAGGGATGCTTGCCGATAAGGTTGGCATAGGCCTCGACATAGCCGTCGCGGCGGCCGGAGATCGAATTCTCCGAACTATATTTCTTCCAGTCGATGTCCTCGGACAGCAAGGCGCCGCCGCGCTGGGCGAAGCGCAGCAGCAACTCGCGGTCCTGCATGCGCGTCACGTCGCTGTCGTAGCCGCCGATCGCGAGCAACGGCTCGAGCCGGGCCGTGATCGCCGAGCCCGCAATGAAGATCGTCTGGGAGACCAGGGCCCGCTGCAGCGCGCTCTTGTCGAGGATTGCGCCGCGATTGATGCATTTGGTGGCGCGACCGCCCTTCAGCGACAGGAAGGAGCTGATCATCACTTCGAGCGAAGGGTTCTCGTCGAAGCAAGCCAGCGTCCGCTCCAGCCGGTCCGACAGATAGACATCGTCCGAATCGAGGAAAGTCACCACGGGCGCCCGCGCCCGCTCTATGCCCGCATTGCGGGCGGCATTGGCGCCACGCCATTTGGCGCCGACATAGATCAGCCTCGGGTCGCGGATTTCGGCGATCGCCGCGGCCGTCCCATCCGTCGAACCATCGTCGACCACAATGTGCTCGAAGCGCGTAAGCGTCTGCGCCAGGACGCTTTCCACCGCGCGCACGACCTGGCTGCGCCGGTTGTGAGTCGGCGTGATCACAGTAATCAGCGGAACGTCTTCGCTCGACATCGGGCTGCCGTGACTGGTCGGATGTGGTGTGTGCCGGATGGGTCTCAGGATAATCTTCGGTTCCCATCTCTGATCGTGGCCGACGCTACAGAAAAGCCACGCTTGTGTCACGCCGCTATCGCCAAGAAATGCGGCAACAGGCGGCTTTCCCGTGGCATTGCGGTTTGAAGACGACAGGATCGGCCCTTGGGTTCGGTGGGACAGGTCCGCTCAAGGCGAGGGACATGCGCTGATCGATCACGCTCCGTGAGGTCAAGTCCTCTTCAACAGAAACACCGCCTGCTGACCAAAGAAATTCCAGAACCACCAGGGCATCGACAAGCCGATCTTCTGGCCGTTGGCGTCGAGCGCGGTGGCCCTCTCGACGGTCGCACCGAGCTCCTCGCACAGGTTGACGAAATCGCGGATGGTGCAGAAGTGGATGTTGGGCGTGTCGTACCAGGAATAGGGCAGGTCCTTGGTGACCGGCATCCTGCCCTTGACCAAAAGCGAGAAGCGCACGCGCCAGTGGCCGAAATTGGGGAAGGAGACGATGGCGCGGTTGCCGATCCTGAGTAGTTCGTCGAGCACCACCTTCGGGTTGCGCGTCGCCTGCAGCGTCTGCGACAGCACGACGAAGTCGAAGCCCTTGTCGGGGTAGAATTTCAGATCTGTGTCGGCGTCGCCCTGGATGACGGACAGGCCGCGCGCCACGCATTCGTTGACGCCGCGCTGCGAAAGCTCCAGGCCGCGGCCGTCGACCTGCTTGGTCTCCTGCAGCAGTTCCAGGAGCACGCCGTCGCCCGAGCCTACGTCGAGCACGCGCGAATTGGCCGGAATGAGATCGGTGACGACATCGAGGTCGACACGCTGGGCGCGATTGACGCTCATGGGGATACGGTCCGATCCTGGGTTTGCGTTCCGCTCATGCGCCGAGCCCTCTGGCGCGGGCGGCCGAGGCGATGAAGCCGTTGATGGCGGCGAACAACTCGGGCTCGTCGAGGAGGAAGGCGTCGTGGCCGCGATCGGTCTCGATTTCGACGAAGGAAACGGAAGCGCCCGCCGCGTTCAAGGCATGCACGATCGAGCGGCTCTCCTCGGTCGGAAACAGCCAGTCGCTGGTGAAGGAGACCAGGCAGAAGCGCGTCCTGGTGCCGGCGAAGGCGTCGGCAAGGCGCCCGCCGTGATCGGCGGCAAGGTCGAAATAATCCATCGCACGGGTCAGATAGAGATAGGAATTGGCGTCGAAACGGTCGACGAAGGTCATGCCCTGGTGGCGCAGGTAACTCTCGATCTGGAAATCGGCGTCGAAGCCGAATGTCAGCTCTTCACGGTCCTGCAAATTGCGGCCGAACTTGCGATGCAGCGCGGCTTCCGAAAGGTAGGTGATGTGGGCGGCCATACGCGCGACGGCGAGCCCTTTTTCCGGCCGCTTGCCGAACTCGAGATATCTGCCGCCATGCCAATCCGGATCGGCCATGACCGCCTGCCTGCCGACCTCGTGGAAGGCGATGTTCTGTGAGGAATGGCGGGCGCCGGTGGCGATCGGCAGGGCGCAGAAAACGCGCTCCGAATGGCTGGCCGCCCATTCCAGCACCTGCATGCCGCCCATCGAGCCGCCGAGCACGCAAAACAGCTTCTCGATGCCGAAATGATCGACCAGCATCGATTGCGCCCGCACCATGTCGCGGATGGTGATGATCGGCAGGTCGAGCCCATAGGGCTTGCCGGTGGCCGGGTTGGTCGAGGCCGGGCCGGTCGAGCCGAGGCAGCCGCCGACGACGTTGGAGCAGATGACGAAGAAGCGGTTGGTGTCGATGATCTTGCCGGGGCCGATCAGCACTTCCCACCAGCCGGGCTTGCCGGTCACCGGATTGGTGTTGGCGACGTGCTGGTCCCCCGTCAGCGCATGGCAGACGAGGATGGCGTTGGAGCGCGCGTCGTTAAGCGTGCCATAGGTCTGGTAAGCGATCTGGAAAGGCGCAAGAAAGGTGCCGGCATCGAGCTTCAGCGGCTTGTCGGCGCCAAAGCGCAACACCGGACTCGACGGATTGTCGGCCTCGTCGTTGGTCCTTGCTGCACGCTCTGCGGCCATGGCACCCTCATCCGTCCGCACCGGACTTTTTCCGGCGCGTTATCCGGCCGGTCCGCGGACAACAAAAAACCGGCCTGCCTTCGCAAAGCCGGTTACAGATTGCAAACGGCCCTTTAGCGAGTTGTTTAACGTGGCTGCAAGCCGACCGGCCAAATCACCACGGAAGTCTGACAATCCTTCTAGGACCAGCGCCGCCGTTCGTCAACGGTAAGCATCCTGCCGCAAGCGCCGGCACTCGACATTCCAGCCCGTGGCCTGTATTTCCGCTGCGGCCTTCGGACGAAGGTCTTCTCGACGGATTTGTGACATGAAGCAGGATCAGGCACGTCCGACGCCCCGCGCGGGCATCATGGACATCGAGGCCTATGTGCCAGGAAAAAGCACCGCGCCCGCCGGGGTGACGAAAGTCTATAAACTGTCGTCGAACGAGAATCCGCTGGGGCCCTCGCCGAAGTCAATCGAGGCCGCGCGCGAAGTGGCGGCCAAGCTCGACGTCTATCCCGATGGCACGGCGCGGCGGCTACGCGAGGCGATCGCCGAGGTGCATGGACTGAACCCTGCAAACATCATCTGCTCCAACGGCTCCGACGAGATCCTCGGGCTGCTGGCGCAGACCTACCTCGCGCCAGGCGACGAGGCCGTGTTCACCGAACACGCCTTCATGGTCTACAAGATCTACATCCAGGCGGCGGGCGCCAAGCCGGTGGCGGTCAAGGAAACCGACGAACGCGCCGACGTCGATGCGATCCTTGCCGCGGTCACACCGCGCACGAAGATCGTTTTCCTCGCCAATCCCAACAATCCGACCGGCACCTATGTGCCGTTCCAGGAGGTGCGCCGCCTGCATGCGTCTCTGCCGAAGCATGTGCTCCTGGTGCTGGATGCCGCCTATGCCGAATATGTGCGGCGCAACGACTACGAAGCCGGCATCGAGCTCGCCGGCAGTTCGGAAAACGTCGTCATGACCCGCACATTCTCCAAGCTCGGCCTAGGCGGCGCGCGCATCGGCTGGATGTATGGACCACCGCATATCGTCGACGCCATCAACCGCATTCGCGGTCCCTTCAACGTCAACGCAACCGCGATCGAGGCCGGCATTGCCGCTATCCGCGACCGCGCCCATATCGAGCGCAGCGTGGCGCATAACGAGAAATGGCTGACCTGGCTCAGCGAACAGTTGGTCGGGCTTGGGCTGCGCGTGACGCCCAGCGTCGGCAATTTCCTGCTGATCCATTTCCCCGACGACAATAAGCACTCGGCGGCCGCGGCCGACGACTATCTGAGCCAGCGCGGCTATATACTGCGCCGTGTTACCGGCTACGGCTTTCCCAACGCGCTGCGCATGAGCATCGGCACCGAGGAGGCCAATCGCGGCGTCGTCGAGGCGCTCAAGACCTTCCTGAAAAGCTGAAGCACCATGGCATCACCGATGTTCGAGAAAATAGCGCTGGTCGGCATCGGCCTGATCGGGTCGTCGCTTGCCCGCGTCATCCGCCGCGAGGGCCTGGCGCGCCATGTCGCCATCGCGACGCGCAGCGCATCGACGTTGAAGCGCGCCGAAGAGCTCGGCCTTGGCGATTCCTACACGACCGATGCCAGGGAAGCGGTGCGCGATGCCGACCTCGTTATCGTCTCTGTGCCGGTCGGCTCATCGGGCGAGGTTGCGGCCGAGATCGCGCCGGCACTGAAGAAAGGCGCCATCCTTACCGATGTCGGCTCGACCAAGGCCTCCGTTATCGCGCAGATGCAGCCGCATGTGCCGGAGGGCGTGCACTTCATTCCCGGACATCCGCTGGCAGGCACGGAAAAATCCGGACCAGACGCCGGCTTCGCCGATCTCTTCGAGAACCGCTGGTGCATCTTCACGCCATTGACTGGCACCGACCCCTCGGCGCTCGAGAAGCTCTCGGAATTCTGGCGGCGCTGCGGCTCCAACATCGACACGATGGATCCGCAGCATCACGACATGACCTTGGCGATCGTTTCGCACCTGCCGCACATCATCGCCTACAACATCGTCGGCACGGCGGACGATCTGGAGGCGGTGACCAAGAGCGAGGTCATCAAATATTCCGCTTCCGGTTTCCGCGACTTCACCCGGCTTGCCGCCTCGGACCCTACCATGTGGCGGGATGTCTGCCTGCACAACAAGGACGCGATCCTGGAGATGCTGGCGCGATTCTCGGAGGACTCTCGCCTCGCTGCAGCGGGCGATCCGCTGGGGCGACGGCGAGAAGCTGTTCGATCTCTTCACTCGTACCCGCGCCATCCGCCGCTCGATCATCGAGGCCGGCCAGGACATCGACGTGCCGGATTTTGGTCGGCAGGCCGTCGAGCACCCGGCCAAATCGTAAGCGGATTCCTCGGCGCTATTGCGATGCCGGCCAGTTCGCCGTCATCATGGCCAGCGTCTCGGCCCTATTCGGCGCGCCGAGCCTGCCGCCGAAACGCAGGCATTTGAGCGCGGCGGCGGCGCTGGCGAAGCGTAGCGCTTCCTCCATCGGCATCGCCTCGGCGAGGGCAACGGCAAAGGCGCCGTGGAAGACGTCGCCGGCGGCGAGCGTGTCGACAGCCTTGACCCTCGGCGCCTCGACATGGCGCACGCCCCCGGTTGCCCGGTCGTGCCACCAGGTGCCGGCCGCGCCGCCGGTCACCGCGACAAAGGCGTCGGTGCGCGAGGCGAGGTCGGCGCAGGCGCTTTCGGGGTCAAGCGCGTGGCCGCAGACGATGCGGGCCGCGGGCTCCGAGGCAACTATATGCGACGCCAAGGGCAGCAAGCGCTCCAGAACCTCGACGGGCGCGGTGTCGGCGTCCAGGATTGCCGGGCGGCCGATCGATCTGGCCGCGCTCAGAGCGAGCGCCGCGGCGCCCGGCCAGCGGACATCGACGAGCACCGCGTCGAAGGCGGAGAGTTCGGCGAGCGGCAACGCCTCGGGATCGGCTTGCGCTCGTCTGTCGTAGAAGGGGACGATGACGCGCTCGCCATGCGCATCCACCAGGATCGCGGCCAGCGCCGAGCGCGCGCCGGGAACGCGGCGAATAAGGCTGCAATCGACGCCCTCGGCCTGTATGTCGGCGATCAACTGGTCGCCGACGAGATCGTCGCCGGCGCTCGCCCAAAGCGAGACCTCGGCGCCGAGGCGGTGCGCGGCGCAGGCGGCGCTCGTCGCCATGCCGGAAGCCAGCTGGACCCCATCGCTGGCGATGAACTTGCCTTGATGCGCGGGGAGCGTCTCGACGCGCAGGATCGTGTCGAGGGTGAAGGCGCCGACGCTGAGCAACCTGACCGGTCGGGCCATGTTCTAATCGATCGGCTTGATCTTGCCGAGCGGGATGAAGCCCAGCGAGGCCTTGCCTTTGACGATCTTCAGCGGCAAGGACGGCTCCTTGCCAAGCATGGCAATGGCGGCAAAGCCCTGCTCGATTTCGCTCTTGTGCTCCGGAACCGCGCCGGCGAGGATAGTAGCCACCGCTTTCGGATCCTTGAGCTTGATCATCAGACTTGCGTCGACCAGGCCATCCGCATCGACCGAGACCGGCCCGGACACGGTGATGCGCGCCGTGCCGGACGAGAGGTCAAGCCTGGCGATGTCGACCGACTGGCCCCGCAGGCTCTTTGGCGGCGCGGCGATCAGCGCCAGGCCGTTCTTGAGCGTTACGTCGCCGCTGCCGTCAAGCGCGGGCAGCACGCGTCCGTCGATGGCATCCGCATTGATCTCCAGATCGCCGAAGCTGCCGACATAATTGATGTCCTGGCCCGCCGGCTGCAACTGGCCGGCGGCCTTGCCGGCGCTGAACAATTGCATCGGATCCGTGTCGTCCTGCGGATCGGTCTGACCGTTCAGGCCTTCGGCCCTCAGCGAAACGCTGCGCGGCAGCGGCCACCACATTTTGACATTGGCCTGCATCTGATCCCAGTCGATCCAGAGCGGCGGCATGCCGGGCGCCATCGTCCGCAGCGGCCCCCGCAGGTCGGCGACCGGCGACAGAGGTCCGGTGATCCCGGCGACGGCGTTGAAACTCCCGGTGGAGGCGGCGACTTTGCGGGCGTCGTCCTCATAGGCGATGTTGTCGCAGGAAACTGTGAAGCTCATCGGATAGCCGCTAACGGCGAGGTTGGCGCAGCCGGCCGCGATGCCCTTGCTGCCCAGCCGCGCCACCGCCTGGTCGGCCTCGGTCTTTAGCCTGTCGGCGAGATAGAACCAGCCGCCGCTGTAGATGGCGAACAGCACTACAAGGAACGCGGCTAGCCAGAACAGCCGGCGGCGAGGTTTGGGCGATCGCTCGTCACTTGACGTCATGCTGCGGCTCTCGTTAACCCCTCATACGGCGAGCGGCGATTCACTCACGCAAACAAGCGGCGGGACAGAAGAAGCACCTTGGCGGTGCGGTGTCGTTCACTCGAATGCGATCAGGCTTGGCGATATGGGCGATTTTTGGGTTTTTGGCTATGGGTCGCTGATCTGGCGGCCCGGATTTGCCCATGTCGAGACCCGTCGCGCCCGGCTTTACGGCTACCGGCGCTCACTTTGCGTTTATTCCTTCGTGCATCGCGGCACTCGCCGGCGGCCCGGCCTGGTGCTCGGTCTCGATCGGGGCGGCTCCTGCATCGGCCTCGCCTACCGTGTTCCCGGCAATCTGCGCGATGAGGTGCTTTCCTACCTGCGCGAACGCGAGCTGGTGACCAGCGTCTATCTCGAACGGATACTCGAGGTCAGGTTGGATGGCGGCGATTCGGTCGAGGCGGTCGCCTACATCGTCGACCGGAGGCATGAGCAATATGCCGGCGCGCTCGATGCCGGTCACGCGGCAAAAATCGTTTGCGGCGCCGTTGGCCAATCCGGGCACAACGAGGACTATGTCTTGAGCACGCTAGAGCACCTCGAGGCGCTCGGCATCCGCGATCACTGGCTGGAGGAGGTGGGACGTCAGGTCACGCCTTCCTGAAGCGCCTGTCGAATCAAAAGACAAACCATGCCTTTGAACTCGGCCGGGCATGACCTAGCTTAGCCGCAATCGTCCTTGGGCATCAGGCCCGTTCAAGCATCACGGAGATCAGCCTTGCAGAAACGTCGTCTCGGTCGCACCGACCTTTCCATCGCGCCGCTGGTCCTAGGCGGCAACGTCTTCGGCTGGACCGCCGACGAGAAGACCTCCTTCGATCTGCTCGACCGCTTCGTCGGCGCGGGCCTGAACGCCATTGACACGGCCGATGCCTATTCGCGCTGGGTTCCCGGCAACAAGGGAGGCGAATCGGAAACCATCATCGGCAATTGGATGAAGAGCCGCGGCAACCGCGACAAGGTCGTCATCATCACCAAGGTCGGCTCCGACATGGGGCAGGGCAAGCGTGACCTCTCCGCCGCCTATATCGAAAAGGCGGTCGAGGCATCGCTGAAGCGGCTGCAGGTCGATGTCATCGACCTTTATCTGTCGCATTGGCCGGACCCGGCCACGCCTTACGAGGAAACGCTCGGCGCCTATCAACGTCTGCTCGAAAAGGGCAAGATCCGCTATCCCGGCTGCTCCAATCTCGACGCCGGACAGTTGCGCGCGGCCCTCGACGTCGCCAGCCTGCGCAACCTGCCGCGTTACGAAGTCCTTCAGCCTGAGTACAATTTGTACGATCGCTCTTCGCTCGATGGGCCGTTGCTCGACCTCTGCAAGGCGGAGGATATCGGCGTCATCACCTATTTCAGCCTGGCCAAGGGATTCCTGAGCGGCAAATACCGTGGCAAGGCCGATCTCGGGCAAAGCGCGCGCGGCGAAGGCGTGGCGGGCTATCTCAACGAGCGAGGCATGCGCATCCTTGCCGCGCTGGATACCGTGGCGGAGCGCCATTCGGCCAAGCAGGCGGAAGTGGCGCTGGCCTGGATCATCGCGCGGCCGGGCGTCACCGCGCCGATCGCCAGCGCCACGACGCCGGTCCAGATGGACAGCCTGATCCGCGCCGCATCGCTCAAGCTTTCGGCCGAGGACGTTGCGGCGCTCGACCGCGCCAGCTCGTAACATTCGCACGATCGTCCAAGACGGCCACGACGATCCCTCGTAATCCTGTCGCGTTGCGACAGCAGGAGGGTTCGGCATGGCCGGCGGCATCTTGAGCGAAGCGCAGCCCTGGCAGCAGGTGCTGACGCTTGTGTTAGCGGCGATGGTCGTGATGGGCAGCCCCGGACCCGCGACCATCAGCGTTACCGCTGTCGGGGCGGCTTTCGGGCTGCGCCTTTCGCTGGGTTACACCTCGGGCGTAGTGCTCGGCACGATCGTCGTGCTTCTGATCGTGGCGGCCGGCGTCTTCGGCGCGATCACCTCTCTGCCCGGGCTGGCGCCGGTGCTTTCGATCGCCTCGGCTGGCTACATCCTCTATCTCGCTTTCAAAATAGCGACCGCGCCGCCATTGGCCGAAAGCGGGAGCACGGCGACGAGGCCTGATCTTGCAGGCGGCTTGATGCTCGCCGTCGCCAATCCGAAAGCCTATGTGGCGATTGGCGCCGTGTTCGCCGGCGCCGCGTCGCGGGCCAATGCGCTCAGCGGTTCCACCAGGCTGCTGGTGCTTGCGGCGATGATCGTGGCCATCCACGCGGTGTGGCTGCTTGCCGGAACGGCGTTTGCGCGCTTCCTGCGCCATCCGGTGGCCTCGCGAATCATCAACCTGGCGTTCGCCGCAACGCTGGTGCTGACGACCGTCCTGGCGGCGCTGCGTTAGCGGGTCAGGTCCTTGCGGCCGCGCGGAGTTCCGCCAGCCGCTTCACCGCCGTCGGCGGCATGGGCGGCGGGGTCGGCCCCTGCGCCGCCTCGACAAGCAGCTGGTCGCAAGCAGCTTCCGTCTCGCCGATCAGGCGCCGCATGAATTCCTCCTTGCCGAGCCCCGGCGGGATCGGCGGCAGGAAGCGCGCCTTGATGGTGCCCGGATAGCGCAGGAACTTGCGGCGCGGCCAGTAGAGGCCGGCGACATGGGCGACCGGCACGACCGGAACGCCGAGCTGGGCGTAGATCTCGACGATGCCGTATTTGTAGGACGGCTCGGCGCCCGGCGGCCGGCGCGTGCCTTCGGGATAGATGATGAGCTGGCGCGGGTTGCGATCCATCTCCTGCCGTGTCGCGGCGACGACCGCCTTGAGCGCTTTCGAGCGGCTGCCGCGATCGACCGGGATCATGCGCATCTTCATGATGTACCAGCCGAAGAAGGGGATCCAGGTCAGCTCGCGCTTGAGGATGTAGAGCGCGTCGTCGAGATAGGGGAAGAAAGCAATCGCATCCCAGAAGGACTGGTGCTTCGGAGCCAGGATGAAGGAACCTTGCGGCAGGTTTTCGACGCCTGTGATCTCGCTCTTCGTCGCGGCAATCTTGTCATAGAGCCACATCGAGGTGCGCGACCAGAATTTCGGGACGAACCAGGCTCGGTGGCGTGGCGCCAGGAAGTAGAAAGGCGTCCAGAAGATCATCTGAACGATCAGGCTGAGATAGAAGACGAGGTTGAACGCCAGCGAGCGGATGATGAGCATGCGAGGGGCCCGAGAGGAAGTGTGCGTTGGTTACACCAAGCGGCGGCAAAAAGGAAACTGCACGAAGCCTGCCAACTCTTGCTTTGCGTTTTTGCCGCAATTGCGGAAGGAGAGTTACGGCGAAGGCGCCGAACTTGACGGCGATGCACTTCTCCTGGAATTGTCTAAAGTGACTGCGCCAGCCGTTCCTTCAGGCGGGGTGCGGCAAAGTCGAGGAAGGCGCGCAGCTTGACCGGCAGCCGGCCCTGTCCGGCATGGACGAGGTTCACTGGCCAGGTCGGCGGTTCGAACGGCTCCAGCACCACCCGCAGCGTGCCGGCGCGCACCGCGGCATCCGCCTGGTAGGATAGCACTTTCGTCAGGCCGAGCCCGGCAATCGCGGCATCGATCGCCGCCTCGGCCGTGTTGACCTGAAGGCGCGAGCGGACCGGGACGTTGGTCTCCATCCTGCCTGTCCCGAAACTCCATGGCGCCGGGGCGCCAAGACCCTCGAAAGTGATGCAGTCGTGGCCTGCCAGCTCCGGCGGGGTGGCCGGCGTGCCATGCGCGGCCAGGTAGGCCGGGCTGGCGCAGACGATACGGCGGATCGAGCCGACGCGGATCGCGACCATGGTTGAATCGGGCAACTCGCCGATGCGCACGGCAAGATCGATATGCTCCTCGGCCAGTTGTGTGATCCGGTCCGACAAGGCCAGGCGGATATCCACTTGCGGATAGGCGGCGAGAAAGCCGGTGATCACCGGCAGCACATGCACGCGGCCGAAGACGACCGGTGCCGTGATGACCAGCTCGCCTGTCGGGCTCGAATATTCGCCGGCCGCCGTGCGCTCGGCTTCGCCCACCTCATCGAGGATGCGGCGGCAGGCGATGAGGTAGGACTGGCCGGCGTCGGTGAGCGTCAGCCGCCGCGTCGAGCGGTTGAGCAGGCGCGTCTTCAGATGCTTTTCCAGTTCCGAGAGCTTGCGGCTGACGGTCGCCAGCGGCACGCCGGCGCGACGAGCGGCGGCGGAAAGGCTGCCCGCCTCCACCGTGGCGACGAACAGGGACATGGCTTCGAGGCGGTCCATCATTCTTCCGGGAAACGGGAGGATAACTTGCAAATATGCTCCCTACATCCGTTTTCCGGAAGGAGCTAGTTGATGTGAGATCCTGTCAGAGGAGCGCCGGTATGCATGAATTCACCAGTGACGTCGCCTTCACGCCGACCGTCAAGGCCATCCAGTCCCGCAAGGGGTCGCGCGAATCCTATGCGCGCGTCGAGCAGCGCGGCGGCTGGCAGGCAACGATCACGCCGGACCTCGGAGCCTTCGTCGAAGCGCAGACCAGCGTGTTCCTGGCGACGGCCAATGCCGAAGGGCAGCCCTATATCCAGCATCGGGGTGGGCCGTCCGGCTTCCTCAAGGTATTGGACGAACACACGATCGGCCTTGCCGATTTTTCCGGGAACAGGCAGTTCATCACGCAGGGCAATCTGGAGGACAATGACCGATCCTTCCTGTTCCTGATCGACTATATGCTGAGGCGGCGCATCAAGATCTGGGGCAGGGCGCGTGTCGTCGAAAACGATCCGGAACTGATGTCGAGGCTGATGCCGGCTGACTACAAGGCGCGGCCGGAACAGGCGATCCTGTTCACGGTCTCGGCCTGGGATGCCAACTGCCCGCAGCATATTCCACAGCGTTTCGAGGCGGCGGATGTCGCCGCGGCGCTGGCCGAGCGTGACCGGCGCATCGCCAGCCTGGAGCGGGAGGTTGCCCGCCTGCGCGGGAGTGCGGCGTCCAAGCTTTAATTCTTCGCCTCGGTCGATGCTTCGGCCAGCGTGATGCCCTCCGGCGTCGTGCGAAGCGGCAGTAGGCCGCGCGCCAGCGACAGCACATATTTGCTGTATTCGGTAAGCAGCACGCGCAGCGCTTCCGGCTTGGTCAGCCAGCCGCCATTGCCGAGATTTGTGTTGACCACCGGATAGGGCTCGAGGCGCGCGCCGTGCAGCAGGCGGCTCATCTCGAGCAGGCTGCGCGGCATATGGTAATTGTTGGTGACTATGATGATGCTGCCATAGGCGTGGTTCTCCACCCATTTGGCGCTTTCCTCGGCGTTGCCGATGGTATCGAGCGCGGCGCGGTCGATATCCACGCAGCAGGAGAAGAGCCGCTTGTCGCCGCCCATTGCGGCCTGCAACTGGCGTTTGGTGGCCGACGGATGGACGCCGCTGATCAGCAGCCGCTCGCCCTTGCCGGACGCCAACAGGTCCATCGCGGCGTCGAGGCGCGACTGCCCGCCGGTGAGCACGATGATGGCGTCGGCCCTGGCCGGGTTGAGCGGGGTGGTCATGTGACTGACCTTGTCGGCGAACCAGCCGAAGCCGCCGGCGAAAAGCGCCAGCCCGGCAAGAGCGGCGAAACCAAGGACACGCAGTGTGAGCCGCAGACGACCGAGCCTGGCTGGGGCGGACGCGCAAACGCGCGCCGCCGGCATCCGTCCAGCCGTCTCGATCGTTTCCCGCGCTTCCATCATCCCCAGGTTAATCCTGAAAACATCTCATGGTTAACTCCGAAATGCGGCCTTTGATAGATAAAACGGGCGCACTTTGCGTTACGGCACTTGCCCAACCCGTGATCGCTGTCTTGTTCGCAGACAACGCCTTGCGCTGACTTTCGGTTGGAACTCATGGGTCAGCCGCCATCCGGCTGGCGAACGTCGATATCGCTGAGATATGCGACAACGGTCGCGTGCGAGGTCGCCGCAGTCAGCGCGCCGATCACCAGCACCATGAGGCCGACGCCGAAATAGCCGGCGGAGCCTATGGCGAAATTGCCGAACAGCGCGGTCGCCTGGTCGGCCTGAGGCGTGGCCATGTTGCGCGACGACCACCAGGAAAAGACGATGAAGACGGCGATCGCCAACGCGCCGCCGGCGGCCGCGCCCTTCATGCCGGTGACCAGGAAATGCCAGCGAAATTCGCGTGCGATGAAACGCGCCTCGGCGCCGACGAAATGCAGCACCTCGATGATGTGGCCGTTGCCGGCCATGGCGCCGCGCGTGGCGAAAACCACCGTCAGCACCGTCGCCGACAGCATCAGCAGCAAAACGGCGATGCCGATCGTGACCGTCGTGTGCGCCATGGCGACGAGACGGTCGACCCAGTTGCGGTGATCGTCGAGCGCGGCGGTCGGTATCTTGGGGGTGATGGCGGCGCGCATGGCGGCGAAGTCAGGCGGGCTCGCCTCGTCGATGGTGACGACGATGAGGCGCGGCACCGGCAGATCGTCGATGTTGAGGCCGCTGCCCAGCCACGGCTCCAAAAGGCGCGCCGTCGCGTCGCGGTCGATGATCTTGGTGCTCTTCACGCCGGGGAACTCGCCGGCGATCTGCGCGGCCTGCGCAAGGGCCGCCTCCATGTCGAGACCGTCGGCCGGCTTGATCTGGATCGTCGCCTCGCGCGAGATCTGGTTCTCCCAGACCGAGGCGGTGTCTCGCACCAGCGTCACCGCGCCGAAGGTGAGGCAGGACAGGAAGGTCATGATGGCTATGACCAGCACCAGCGCCCGGCCGGCGATGTTCTGGGCCGGCACGATCGGCGCCATCTTGCGCTGGACACGCCGGACCGCCGCCGTCTCCTCGGCGGTTTCGTCCTGGAAGTGATCGGCTGGAAGGTCAGTCATAGACGTCCAGCCTTCCGCCGGCCAGAATCATGCGACGCGCATCGACCTGTTCCATCAGGCCGAGGTCGTGGGTGGCGATCACCACGGCGGTGCCCAGGCGGTTGAGCTCGATGAACAACCTCAGCAGCCGGCGCGCCAGCGGCGGATCGACATTGCCGGTCGGCTCGTCGGCAAGCAGGATTTCCGGCTGTTCGATCAGTGCGCGCGCGATCGCCGCGCGCTGTTTCTCGCCGCCCGACAGCACCGGCGGCAGCACATGCATGCGGTCGCCGAGGCCAACCCATTTCAGAAGTTCGGTGACGTCGGTGCGATAGCCAAATTCCTCGCGCCCGCGCACGCGCAAGGGCAGCGCGACATTCTCGTAGGTCGTCATGTGATCGAGCAGGCGGAAATCCTGGAACACCACGCCGATGCGGCGGCGCAGCAGAGGCAATTCGCTGCGCGAAATGCGCGAGCGATCCTTGCCGAAGATGGTGATCAGGCCCCGCGTCGGCTTCAGCGACATGAACAGCAGGCGCAGCAAGGTCGTCTTGCCGGCGCCCGAAGGGCCGCTCAGGAACTGAAAGGAGCTCTCCGGAATGTGCAGGGAGATGTCGCGGAGAATCTCCGGACCCATGCCATAGCGGAGGCCGACATTTTCGAAGCGGATCACGTTCGGCGACCTGGAACTTTCGGCGGCGACGCGCCACAATCTAATTCTAATAGACCATCGGCCGGCATGGTTAACGGTCGGTTAATTTCGGCTCGATTTCCACGTCTCAAAGCCATTCCGGTGGCGAAGCGTTAACCAATTGCGTTTACGCAAAAGAAACGAAGCTGCACTGGTGCCGTAATGGCTGACGAGAGAACCGCGCGCCCTGTTTCCGGCGAAATCATGACCGGCACGGCAACAAATGCCTGGCCGGAGCGCGTCATTGTCGATGCGGCCGACATCGTCGATGCCGACTATGTGGTGCTCCCGCGTCTTGCCGCTCACCCGCTGCCATCGGCGCCGGCGCCGATCCTCTCGGCTCCGCCGATCCAAGGCATGGGCATGCTGCGCAAACCCGAGACCGCCCCGGCGCGTTCCTCGCGCGGCGGTCCGATTTTCTGGATCGCCGGCGTCGGCATGGCGCTGGTCTCCTTCTGGGTGTCGGGTGGCCATGCGCTGGTGCGGCAGGGTCCATTCCTGATGGCCGAGCAACCCGCAAGCGCGCTGACGATTTCCGGCGTGACGTCGCGCATCGATGCCTCGGGCCTGAAACCGGTGCTTTTCGTTGATGGCGAGGCGGCCAATGACGGGACCAGATCGGAGGCGCTGCCGCCGCTCGAAATCCGGGTCATCGACAACAAGTCGAACATTATACGCTACAGGCTGGGGACATCGAGCCGTTCCCTGGGGCCCGGCGAAAGATTCGGCTTTTCCAGCCGCCTCGATGTGCCTAAAGACGGCGTGAAGACCGTCTCTGTAATCTTCGCCGGCTAAGGTGTGTCGATCTTCAGGTGAGGCTGGCCTGCGAACGACGGCTTCCTGCGCTTCCGGTGCTCACGTACTTCAAGTACGCTCCGCTCCGGTTCTCGGAAGCCATCGTTCTCGACCCGGCCGACCTGAATCTCAACACACCTCATCTTCCGACGTTGCATCCGATTTCAAAGGACAAAAAGAATGCCAGTTGTGCGCGGCAAGGACATTGAGGTCCTGTTTTCGGCGTCGGCGATCGCGCGCCGCAATCTAGAGCTCGCCAAGGAAATCGCCGGGCGCGACTACCATGATCTCCTGGTGATCTCCATCCTCAAAGGTTCGTTTGTCTTCGCCGCCGATCTCATTCGCGCCATGCATGATGTTGGTCTGTCGCCGGAGGTCGAGTTCATCTTCATTTCGAGCTACGGCGCCGGCACGACGAGCGGCGAGGTCAGGGTGCTGCGCGACATCGACAACGAGGTCGCCGGTCGCGACGTGCTGTTGATCGACGACATACTGGAATCCGGCAAGACCCTTTCCTACACTCGCGACCTGATGCTGTCGCGCGGTGCCAAGAGCTGCGCCATCGCCGTGCTGCTCGACAAGCGGATGCGCCGCCAGACAGCGCTCAACGCCGACTATGTCGGCTTCGATTGTCCGGACTATTTCGTGGTCGGCTATGGAATGGATGTCGCGCACGCGTTCCGTGAATTGCCGTTTGTCGGGGTGGTGAAGGGCGACGCCTGAAGAATGCCGGCGTCCATCGCAAGAAGCCGCTGATCGTTAGAATTTTCAGAAAAAGTCAACGTTTCGGCGGCATCAATTCCGGCATGGCAAAGCTTCTGATCGTCGAGGACGATGATTCCGTCCGCACCCTCGCTGCCCGCGCGCTGGAGCGCGATGGGCACAATGTCACCACCGCCACCGACGGCGCGCGGGGCCTGGACATGATCCGGCAGGCCCTTGGCGGCTACGATCTGGTGGTGTCCGACATCCGCATGCCGGAGATGGACGGCATTGAAATGGCGACGGCCGCCGCGAAAGAGTTCCCGACGATGAGGATCATGCTGATGACCGGCTATGCCGACCAGCGTGAGCGCGCGGAGGAACTCAATGGCATCATCCTCGACGTCGTGGAGAAGCCTTTCACGCTTGCCGAGATACGCGCCCGCGTCGGCAAAGCCCTAAGCTGCTTCGCTTGAGACCACACCGGCGGCCGGTGCCGGATTGCGCCGGCGTCCCCCGGTGAGCGCAAGCAGGCCGGCGCCGATGATCAGCGCCGCGCCCAGTAAGGTCGTCTCACGCGGCACCTCGGCAAAGAACAGGAATCCCCACAGCGGCGACCACAGGATGCCGGTATATTCGAAAGTGGCGACCCGGTTGGCCGGCGCCATCCGGTAGGCCTGCGACAGCAGGATCATGCCGGCGGAAGCGACGAAGCCGCAGGCGGCCATCTTCAGGAAATCCGGCATCGCCGGCCATACCCATGGCCGAACCAGGAATTCGACGCTTGGATGCGCCGCATGGGTGATGCCGGCAACGTGAAAGACGATCGCAACGGCAACGGCGCCGCTCAGATAGGCGCCGTTCTGGTAGAAGGCCATTACCGTCGACGATTCGGTGTCGCCGATGCGGCGCGCCATCAATTGTGAAAAGCCGTACAGAAAGGCGGAGCCCAGCGACAGCAGCGCCGCCCAGTCGAACACGCCGGCGCCCGGACGCACCATCACAAAAACGCCGACCAGGCCGACCAGCACCGTTGCCAGCGTTTTCCACGAGACGCGTTCGCCGAGATAGGGACCGGCCATCGCCATGATGAACAGCGGCGCCATGAAATAGAGCGCCACCGCGTCGGCCAGAGGCAGGGCGGCGATCGCCAGATAGTAGACCGTGTAAGACGAGAACTGGATGAAGGCGCGCAGCGTCAGCATCCCGAATCGCCTCGACAGAACTGCCTTCAGGCCGACATCGGCCTGCACGAGCGCGATCAGGATCGGCAGCGCGACGATCGCACGGATGGCCATCACCTCGGTTACCGGATAGCGGCCGGACACTGCCTTCACCAGGGGATCCTGCAGCGAGAAAACCAGCACGCCGAGACAGAGGCTCAGAATGCCAAGCACCATCCGGTTCCGCATCAGTATCGGCCCCCCGCAAGCCGTGACTTACCAGCAAAAAGAACCCGCTACCGTTTTCAGGCAGCGGGTACGAGTGAGGACTCATCTATCGGTCCGCGGCCAAATTCGCGGCCGCATATCCAATGGGTGTAGCCACTATCCTGCGGTGTTTGACATAGTGCAAACGAATTGGAATGATACCAGCAATGAAATTTTCTTATGGCGGCATCGATGAAGCCCATGCTCGACAGCGACCTTTTGCGCACCTTCGTGGCGGTGGCCGAAACCGGTAATTTCACGCGCGCGGCGGAAAAAGCCGGACGCACGCAGTCGGCTGTGTCGATGCAGATGAAGAAGCTGGAGGACATGGTCGGCGATGACCTGTTCGAACGTGGCTCGCGCGGCGTGGCGCTGACGCGGCGCGGCAGCGAATTGATCTCGAACGCGCGCCGGATCGTCTCGCTGCTCGACGAGACGGCGGCCTCGCTGGTGGCGCCACCGCTCGGCGGCCTGGTCCGTATAGGCATCCCGGCCGAATATGGCCGTTCGATCCTGTCGCGGGCGTTGGGCGAATTTGCCAAGCGTCATCCGCGCGTCGAGGTCACGGTGCGCTACGCTCATTCGGATTCGCAGGTGAAGGCGCTTGCGTCCGGCGAGCTCGATCTCGCGGTGGTGTTCGAATGGGAGGGCTCTTCGGGCGGCGAGGTGCTGATGCACGATCCGACAGTGTGGGTGACTTCGACGCTGCACGACATGCATGAGGAGCGACCGGTGCCGATCGCGCTTTACAGCCGCAACGGCTGGTGCCGTGACTTCGCCATCAAGTCGCTGCAGCAGCGCGGCCTCGACTACCGCGTCGCCTACACCAGTGACACCAATGGCGGCTTGACGCTTGCGGTCACGTCCGGCCTGGCAATCGCGCCGATCTCGCGCAGCAACATCCCGCCCGATTGCCGTGAACTCAAGGCCGCCGACGGTTTCGGCGACATCGATTCGTCAAACGTCGTGCTGCACCGCAATCCGCTGGCGACCGGCGAGGCGATCGACGGCATGGAGAACGCAATCCGCGAGGCCTTCATGTTGACGAGGCAGGCGGGCGCGGCTGTTGGTGGCTGAGCGGCGGCAACCGCCATCGATGGCGGAACCCGCAAGCCGTCCTCCAAACTATTTCAGCTCCAGCAGCCGTTCGAGATAGCTGCGCTCGATATCTGGGCTGAGCGCGTTGCCCAGCCGCTTGCGGATCGCGTCGAGGATCTGGCGGGCGCGCTGAACGTCGATCTCGTCGGGAACCTTGACCGAGGTGCCGTCATCCGGGCCGTTCGTGCCGCGCGGCCGTCCCAACGGATCGCGGTCGGCGTCCTGTCGGCGGCCGCCCTGCTCGCTGCCGCCCTGATCGCCCTGCATAGCCTGCATCTGCTTCATCATGTCCTTGGCGCCACGGCGCAGCGCTTCCAGCGCGCGGCCCTGGTGGCCGACGGCCACGTCGCCATCGCCTTCGCCGAGCGACCGTTCGGCGTTGCCCATGGATTTGCCAGCCTCGCCGAAGCCTTCATTGGGCTCCATGCCAAGGCCCTCAAGCCCCTTCTTCAACTGGTCGAGCTCGCTCTGCAGCTTGCCCTGGCCTTCCTGCAGCTGCTTCAACGCATCGGCGAAATCCTTCGGCGACATTTTCGGCCGTCCCAACGGATCGCGGTCCGGGCCGGGGCCTGGTTGTTGCGGGCCGTCGGACTGGCCCTGTTCGCCATCCTGGCCGAGCTGCTGCTGTTCCTCGCCCTGGCCACGCTGCCCGCGCTGCATCTGGTCCAGCCGGAAGGTGTCGTTCATCATCTCCTGCTGACGCCGCATGATGTCGCCGAGCTTGTCCATCTGCTGACGCAACTCGCCGTCCTGCTCGCCGCCCTGCTGCTGGCGGCCGGCCTGCAGGTTGTTCATCATGTCCTGCAGCTCGGAGAGGAGCTGCTGGGCCTTGTCGCGATCACCGGATTTGGCCAGGTTCTCGATCTGATCCATCATGCGATCGATATCGCTCTTGCGCAGCTCGCGGCCGTTCTGCTGCATCTGCGGGGCCGTCGGGTTCTGCTGCGCGCGCTGGGCGAATTCCTGCAGGAACTGGTTCATCGCCTCGCGCAGTTCCTTCATCGCCTTTTCGATCTCCTGATCGCTGGCGCCGTTCTTGATGGCATCCTGCAACGCCTGCTGCGCCTGGCGCAGCCGTCGCTCGGCGGCCGACAGATTGCCTTCCTCGATACCGAGCGCGATCTCCCAGAGATAGGACACCACGTTGCGCAGCTGGTCGTCGCTCTCGGAGAGCTTCAGCCTGCTCCTGGCGCTCATGATGGCGAGATAGTTCGACATGTTGTCGAACGTGTCCTCGGGGCGCAGCGTGATCGCATCCATGAGGTCCAGAACACGCGGCTTGGCGTTCGTGTCGAGCGCCAGCAGCCGGCGTTGCTCGATCACCGCGCGGGCCAGCGGGTTGGCGAACGGCCGCTCGGGCATGACAAGCGTCTTGGTTTCACTGCTGGCCGTGTGGCCGGCATCGTCCGTAGCGGTGAGCGTCAGCTTGATGTTGCTGCCGGCCCAGACATGCTCGGTCAGGTCCTTGGTCGTCTTGGCCGCGTTAGCCTTGCCGCCGCGGCGCGGGAGCGTCAGCGGCATGTCGGGCGGGCCATAGAGCGGATGCGCGTTGGCGCCCGGCGGGGCAGACAGCTCGAAAACGGCCTTGGCGGAGGCGGCGCCGTAGTCGTCGTCGATCTGGTAGTTGAGCTCGATGGCGCCATTGACGGCGCGCTTCGGCTCGCCGACGAAGCGGATTGTCGGCGGCCTGTCGGGGACGACGGCAAAGGCCCAGTGGCCAAGATCGCTTTCACCGGATTTGAGCGTCAGCGTGCCGTTCGAGTCCAGCCTGCCTGAGAACTGGCGCACCTTGGGCGCGGCCTGGCTGGAGGCGGCCGCAGGCTCCTTGGGCGCCGCAGGCTCGATGGCGCGCGCATTACCGCCTTGATCGGCGTAGCTCAGCGTTTCCTCGCCCGAGCCGCCGGTGACGCGCAGCGAAACATCGCTGCCTTGCGGCACCGAGAAGGTCTGGACTGCCTGGTTGGCATCGGCGGTCAAAAACAGCGGCGCCTTGCCGGTATAGGCGGGCGGCGTCACCCAGGCGTCGATGCGCGGCGGTACCGAATCACGCGCGGCGCGGGCAATGAAACCGTCGCTGACCCTGCCGCCGAAAGGTCCGAAGGAGAAGGCAAGCGCCGTGACGAAGAGCAGCCCCGCCACGGCTCGCAGGCCCCACCGATCGTAGTCCGGCACGCGGCTGCGCGGGCGGTCGGCGCCGAGACTGGAAAGCCGTTCGGCCATGCGCCTCTGGTGCTCGCGCCACAACGCTTGCGAGAAGATGCTCTCGGCGCCGCTCGGCCGGTCGGTCTGCACTTGCACCGGGCTGTGCGGCAATTCGTTCGCAGCTTCGATGCGCCTGTCGACCTCGACGGCCGAAGGCATGCGGAAGAAGCGGAACGGATAGAGCGCCGCCACCGCCGCCAGCGCGAACAGGATCAGAAGCCCGATGCGCGCCACGTCGGGCAGGCGCGGGAACAGGCCGAACCAGGAAAAGCTGAGGAACAGGCTGATGACGATCGTCAGCGGCAACACAAGCGGCCAGGCGCGCTCGAAAACCATCGAGGCCCGCGTCGCCAACCGGCTGAGCGCCAGGCGCAAGGCCAAGGCGCGTTCGCCGCTGGAAATGGGTCGTTCCGTCATCGGCCCTTCCTGCCCGGGCTCAACAGCCCGGACGTCATCGTCAGAAGGATAACAGCAAACACGGCAAAGGCGAGGCGGGTTCCAAAAACGTGAAGCGGTTCGGCCGGATTAAGATCAGAAATTGGCGGGGCTCGTGTTGGAACCGCAGACCAGCACCGCCACGCGCTCGCCGTCGGCGGGCACATAGCGTCCGGAAAGCATGGCGGCGAAGGCCGCGGCGCCGCCCGGCTCGGCGATGATTCGCACGCGGTCCCACAGCGCTTTCTGCGTCGCGACGATATCGTCGTCGCTGACCAGGATCGAGCGCTCGACGAAGGCCTCGGCGATCGGAAACATCATCTCGCCGACGCGCTTGGGCGCCAGCGAATCGGCGGCGATGCCCTCGGCCGGGGCATCGACCGGCCGGCCGGCTTCCAGGGCGCGATAGAGCGTCGGCGCGCCCTCCGGCTCGATGGCGATGATGCGGATGCGTCCCGCAAACCATGCGGCGATGCCGCCGATCAGGCCGCCGCCGCCGACGGCGACCAGCAGCGTGTCGATCTCGGGCAAGTCGGCCTCGATCTCCAGACCGAGCGTGCCCTGGCCGAGCAGCGTTTCCTCCTGGTTGAAGGCGTGGACCTGCAGGGCGCCGGTTCTGGCAGCGAAATCCTCGCTGGCGGCCAGCGCTTCGGCATAGCGGGCGCCGCCGACCACCAATTCCGCGCCATAGCCGCGGATGCGCCCGAGTTTCGCCGGCGGGCTGACCTCGGGCACGAAAATGGTGGCCTTATGCCCGAGCTTCATTGCGGCGTAGGCGACTGCGGCGCCATGGTTGCCGCCGGACGCGGCGACCACGCCGGCCTCCGGGACCCTACGCTCGAGCAGGTTGGTGAAGGCGCCGCGCGCCTTGAACGACCCTGAATGCTGCAGGCATTCGAGCTTGAGATCGACCGGGAAGGCGGGACGGCCGAAATCCGCCATGTCGACGCGCATCACCGGCGTATGACGGACATATGGACGGATGCGCGGCTCCACGACGGCAATGCGTTCGCGTGTGATCGTTCCCGGCATGACTCTGCTCCTTCGGGCGCGGGCGGTGCCCCACGCCGCTATTTCAGCCAGTCGGGCATCGAATCGAGCCCGATCAGCTCATCATAGGTCTGGCGCGGCCGCACGACATGGAAGCGGTCGCCATCGACCAGCACCTCCGGCACCAGAAGCCTGGTGTTGTAGGTGCCGGCTTGCACCGCGCCATAGGCGCCGGCGGTGGAAACGGCGATAAGGTCGCCAGGCTTCAGCCTCGGCAGGTCGCGGTCGAGGCCGATGAAGTCGCCCGTCTCGCAGACCGGGCCGACGACATCGACCTTCATGCGCGGCATGGAGGAAGGCTGCTGCACCACCGGCCTGATGTCGTGAAAGGCGTCATAGAGCGTCGGCCGGATCAGGTCGTTCATCGCGGCGTCGACGACGAGGAAATTCTTCGCGTCGCCTTCCTTCACATAGATGACCTCAGACACCAGGATCCCGGCATTGCCGACGATCAGGCGGCCGGGCTCGAACATCACCTTCAGGCCAAGTTGGGTTACGTGCTTCCTGACGATCTCGGCGTAGGCGTCCGGCAGCGGCGGCGGGCTGTTGTCGACGCGGTAGGGGATGCCGAGGCCGCCGCCGAGATCGACATGCTCGATCGAATGCCCGTCAGCGCGCAGCGCGCCGACCAGTTCGGCAAGCAACGCGAAAGCATCGTCGAATGGCTGCAACTCGGTGATCTGGCTGCCGATATGGGTGTCGATGCCGGTGACCTTGATGCCAGGCAGTTCAGCCGCGCGGGCATAGACCTGCCGGGCACGCTGCCATGGAATGCCGAACTTGTTCTCGGCCTTGCCGGTCGAGATCTTCTTGTGCGTCCTGGCGTCGACATCCGGATTGATGCGAAGCGAGACAGGGGCCACCTTGCCGAGCGCCACGGCGCGCGCCGACAGCAATTCCAGCTCAGGCTCGGATTCCACGTTGAAGCAGAGAATGCCGGCGGAAAGCGCGAAGTCCATCTCCCGCGCGGTCTTGCCGACGCCGGAAAACAGAATCTTGTTCGCCGGGATGCCGGCGGCCAAAGCGCGGCGCAACTCGCCCTCGGAGACCACGTCGGCGCCCGCGCCCTCCCTGGCCAGCGTCCTCAGCACGGCTTGGTTGGAGTTCGCCTTCATGGCATAGCAGACCAGCGCTTCGAGGCCGGCGAAAGCCTGCCTGAAAACGCGGAAATGCCGGGTCAGCGTCGCCGTCGAGTAACAATAGAAGGGCGTGCCGACCTCGGCTGCGATATCGGGGATGGCGACGTCCTCGGCATGGAGCACGCCGTCGCGGTAATCGAAATGGTTCACGAGGGTTGGTTCCGGAAAGTTGGCGCACGATGGGATCGAGTGATCCCGCCGGCTCTAGAGCAGGGGATCGAGGATGAACTTCCGGTCCTTGACCGGTTTCTCCGGCTCGGGCGGCACCGGCTGCTTGGCGTGCTCGGCATCCTTGCGCGCCTGCACCGCCGCCTCATAGGGCGTGTCGAGCCCGGTCTTCCTGCCGCAGGCCGTGACGGTGACAACCGCCGCCAGCAGCGCGAGCGTCAGAAAAATCCTGCTACGGGTCATCGATCCATCCGTTCGAAACTGTTTCTGTTGCCGCCGCTTTTAGCCGAGTTTTCGGCACTTTGCATCCGGGCAATTGCGTCGATGCATGTCGTCGTCCCAGAACCGCCGCACACTTCCGGGCGACATGCATCATGCCTTGGCGAGGCGCTTTTTCCAGTAGCGGATCTGCTTGCGCACTTCCGACGGCGCGGTGCCGCCGAAGCTCGTGCGGCTCTTCACTGAGTTCTGCACGGCAAGCACGGAGAAGATATCACCGGTGATACCTGGGTGGATCGAACGCAGGTCCTCCAGCGAGAGCTTCTCCAGGGAGACCTTCTTCTCCTCGGCAAGCGCCACGGCGCGGCCGGTGACATGGTGCGCCTCGCGGAATGGCAGGCCCAGATTGCGCACCAGCCAGTCGGCGAGGTCTGTGGCGGTGGCATGGCCGGCGCCGGCGGCCTTCTTCATGGCGGCGGCGTTGACGGTCATGTCGCGCACCATGCCGGCGGTCGCCGCCAGCATCAGGTCGAGCGTCTCGGCGGCGTCGAAGACAGCTTCCTTGTCCTCCTGCATGTCCTTGCCATAGGTCAGTGGCATGCCCTTCATCACGGTCAGCAGACCGACGAGGTGGCCGTTGACGCGACCGGTCTTGCCGCGCACCAGCTCGGCGGCGTCCGGGTTCTTCTTCTGCGGCATGATCGAGGAGCCGGTGGAGAAGGAATCCGACAGGCGGATAAAGCCGAATTGCGGCGTCGACCAGATGATGATCTCCTCGGCGAGCCTGGAGAGATGCGTCGCGCAGATCGCGGCGAGGCTCAGGAACTCGAGCGCGAAGTCGCGGTCCGAAACGGAGTCCAGCGAATTGCGCGTCGGCTCGCGGAAACCCAGCGCCTTCGCGGTCATGTGGCGGTCGATGGAAAAGCTGGTGCCGGCAAGAGCCGCCGCGCCCAGCGGACTTTCATCCATGCGTTCGATGGCGTCCCGGACGCGCGAGAGGTCGCGGCCGAACATCTCGACATAGGCCATGCAATGATGGCCGAAGGTCACCGGTTGCGCCGCCTGCATATGGGTGAAGCCGGGCATGACGGTGGCGGCATGCTCCTCGGCCCGTTCGAGGAAGGCGGCGATCAGGTCCTTCAGCGCGTGGGCGACGCGCTGGCACTCCTGCTTGACCCAGAGCCTCAGGTCGACCGCCACCTGGTCGTTGCGGGAGCGGGCGGTGTGCAGCCGTCCAGCCGCCGGGCCGATCAGTTCGGCGAGGCGGGCCTCGACATTCATGTGGATGTCTTCGAGCCTGGTCGAGAATTCGAACCTGCCGGCCTCGATCTCTTTCAGGATCGTGTTCAGTCCGTGAGCGATTTTTTCTTGATCGGCCGCCGAAATAATGCCTGTTTCAGCCAACATCTCGCTATGGGCGATCGATCCGCTTATGTCCTGCGCATAGAGTTTGCGGTCGAAGCCTATCGACGCGTTGATCGCTTCCATGATCGCGGCCGGACCCGAGGCAAAACGTCCGCCCCACATCTGATTGCTGGCCTTCTTGTCGCTCATAGCTATAACCCGTGCTCCGGAGCAGTTTTGAAAATGGCAGACGGCAAGAGATTCTTTTTTCCGGCTACGCGCCTCATCCTGGCCGCTTTGCTGGCGGGCGTGCTGGCTGGCGCGGTCGCGGTATATGTCAGCGAGAGCGGTTCTGGCAACAATGCCCCAGAGAAGGTCGCCGCGGCCACCGGCAAGGACGATGCCGCCTGCGCCGCCAAGGCCGGGCGCGCCAAGCAGGTCGCCGCCAAGGCCGTCGGCCAAGTCGCGGCGCTGCAGCCGGCCGATCCGCCGCAATCGCTGAAAGCTCTTGCCTTCAACGGCCCGGACGGCAAGCCTATGACGATTGCCGACCATGCCGGCAAGACGGTGCTGCTCAACCTATGGGCGACATGGTGCGCGCCGTGCCGCGCCGAGATGCCGGCGCTGGATGCGCTGCAGAAGGAGAAGGGGGGCAACGCCTTCGAGGTCGTCGCGGTCAATGTCGACACCGGCGATGATGCCAAGCCGAAGAAATTCCTCAACGAGACCGGCGTTGAATCGCTCGCCTTCTACCGGGACCCGACGATCGCGCTGTTCAACGAAGCCAAGACGCGCGGGCTGGCGCTGGGGCTCCCGGTCACCATGCTGATCGATGGCGAAGGCTGCCTGATCGCGCATATGAACGGCCCGGCCGAATGGTCGAGCCCGGACGCCAAGCGGCTGGTGGAAGCGGCTCTGGCTCCGTGACAGCCGAACGCCGGCGGGACTTCGCCGCGACGCTCACCTCGCGCGGACGGTCACGACCAGCGCCTCGTGATCGGAGCTCGGGCTGCCGTCCGGCTTCACCGCCGGGAGCGTCGCCGGCGCGCTTGCGATGAGCCCGCGCGTGAAGAACCAATCGATATGGCCGGCAGGCGTCAGGTCGCCGCTTGCGCGCCGCTGCGTCGGCTTGTCCAACGCGTTGGCGTCGCGCCAGTCGTAGCCTCGTTCGGCCATGATCGCGAAGAGGGGCTCGTGGCGGTCGGGGCGCATCAGCCGGTCGGGCTCCGCGGCGATGCGACCTAGCCACGCGGCCGGGTCGTCATTGCGCTCCGGGTAGGTGGCGGTGAGCGTGTTGAAGTCGCCGCCGATGAGAACCGGCGCTTCGGCGTCATACTTGTCGATGGCATCGAGCAGGTGGCGCGTCTGGTCAGCCCGGCCGGCTGGCGTGGTGCGGTTCTCGAGATGCACGGAAACGACGGTCACACGGCGGTCGCCGGCCATCACCTGGCCACCCAGAGCCATGCGGCCGCCAATGCGCGGCTGGCCGTGCTCCGGCAGGAACCAGGCGCCGGCTGCGTCGAAGCGAACGAGAAAAGGCCGCATCAGCGGGACGGCGCTGGTGATTGCGTTGCCGTGGAAACCCTCGGCGTTCTCGGCGCCGCCATTTGCCGCCTGCTCTGTATCGTTGCCGGTGCCGAGTTCCAGGAATTCGACGCCATAAGCAAAGGCGTGGCCGAGCCGGTCGGCTAGCCGGCCCAACAGATGGCCGTTGCCGGAACGGGCCATGCCCTTGTCGACCTCCGACAGCAGCACGACGTCCGGCGTCTGGCCCGCGATGGTTCCGGCTATGGCATCGAGATGGCGAAGTCGCTCGACGTTCCAGGCCATGACGGTCAAGCTCTCGCGGGCGCTCTCGCGCGACGGCTGGCCGCCGATCTCGATTTCGCCAAGGGCGGGAACGGCGGCCGCGTGGCGCAGGTGGGTGGCGCTGTCGCGCGGCCCGTCCCGCATCGCGTTGCGGGCGCTGACAGGCACGTGCGTGAGCTGCGGGACCAGCATGTCTCTTCTCATCCAGTTAGCCGGTTAAAAGGTCTTTTCGCCGCGTCGGGGCGCCCTAGCTTCCTGGATCAGGACGGCGCTTCGTTGAATCGCCATTCTGATCCAACTCTTTGTTGGGGCATGATCTTGTCCGAAAACCGGTTCCCACTTTTCGGGATCATGCTCTAGAGCGCCGATGTGACGTTTTCATGCCGGCGCGACCGCTGCCAGGGAGGAGAGACCGGCTGTCCACAGGGGCCTCAGGGCCACAACAGAACTGTCACATACCTTCTCTATGAGAGCGGGCAAGGACTTGCGCAAAACCCTTGTCACACTGCCACTCAAGAGGGAAAAGCCATGACGATCATCAAGCGGGGCCTTGCTGCCCTTGCCGCCGGCGCGCTCGGTTCAGCGCTAGCGTTTCCTGCTTTCGCGGAGCCGGTCAAATTCGATTTCTGGTTCGGTCTTTCGGGCGATCTCGCCCGCGTGGTCGACACGCTGTGCAAGAACTTCAACGATTCCCAGAAGGACTACGAGGTCGTCTGCACCAGCCAGGGCAATTACGACGCCACGCTGCAGAACACGATCGCCGCCTTCCGCGCCGGCAAGCAGCCCACCGTCGTCCAGGTCTATGATGTCGGCACCGCAACCATGATGCTGTCGGGAGCTTACAAGCCCGCAGACAAGCTGATGGAAGAGAACGGCTACAAGATCGACTACAGCGACTATTTCCCCGGCATCGCCCGCTATTATGCGACGTCGAAGGGCGAGATGCTGTCCTTCCCGTTCAACTCGTCGACGGCGCTGATGTACTGGAACAAGGATGCCTTCGCCAAGATCGGCAAGACCGAGGCGCCGAAGACCTGGGAAGATGTCGGCGCCGACCTCAAGGCGCTGAAGGACGCCGGCTACGATTGCCCGATGGCGATCAACATCTCGGCCAATGAAAGCTGGCAGCTGATGGAGCAGTTCTCGGCGTTGCACAACCAGCCGATCGCCACCAAGAACAACGGCTATGACGGTCTCGACGCCCGTCTGGAAGTCAACAAGACCAAGTTCGTCCAGTACGTCACCGACCTCAAGAAGTGGTATGACGCGGGTCTCATCAAGATCAAGTCGAAGGATCTCGGCCAGGATATGGTGCAGGCCTTCGCCACCGGGACCTGCCAGGTCATCATGACCTCCGTCGGCGACCACGGGACTGTCGGTCGCACCCAGAAGGAAGGCATGAACTGGGATGTCGCCGAGCTGCCGGTCTATGCCGGCACCGAGCGCAAGAACTCGCTGGTCGGCGGAGCCTCGCTGTGGGTGCTGTCCGGCAAGTCGGACGCCGAGTACAAGGGCGCTGCCGCATTCCTCAACTTCATCCACGACCCCAAGACCGCCTTGTTCTGGTCGACCAACACCGGCTACATCCCGGTCACGAAGTCGGGCTTCGAGTACATGAAGTCCAGCGGCTTCTATGACAAGGCACCCTACAAGGGCCGCGAGGTGGCGATCGCCAGCCTGACCGCCTCGGAGCCGACGGAAATCACCCGTGGCATCCGCCTCGGCAATTTCACCCAGATCCGAGCGGAATTCGGCACGCAGATGCAGGCGATCTTCGCCAACAAGGTCAGCGTGCAGGAAGGCCTCGACAACCTGGTGAAGAACGGCGACGCGATCCTGGAGCGGTTCCAGCAGACCTATCCGGGTAAGACCCTGCCCTGATCCCGGATAGCAAAACGGCCGCCCGCGAGGATTCGACGGGCGGCCATTTCATATCTAGTCTTGCGCCAAGAAAGCGGGCTAGCGGTTCAACGACATCGGCGGATCGATGGAAAAACGCGTCACTTTCGGCAGATGGACGATCGGTATCCTGTTCGCGGTGCCGCAGCTCCTCCTGATCTTCACCTTCTTCTACTGGCCTGCCGGCCAGGCGGTTTACTGGTCGCTTACGCTGCAGCAGCCCTGGGGCGGGGGCAACATATGGGTCGGGCTCGACAATTTCCGCTCGATCCTCGCCAACGCCGACTACTGGAATTCCATCACCGCCAGCCTCGTCTTTGCCGGGGTAAGCACCGGCCTGGCGATGATCATCGCGCTGGTGCTGGCCGCCCTGACCGATCGGCAGCTTGCCGGCTCATGGCTCTACCGCGTGGTGCTGATCTGGCCATATGGCATCGCCGCGCCAGCTCTGGCGCTGGCGTTTCGTTTCATCCTGGCGCCGGAAGCCGGCTTCATGGCCGTAGTCAACCGGTTCTGGCCGGGTTTCTGGGACCCCGGTCTCGACGGCGCCGATGCGATGGCCTCCGTCATCATCGCCTTTTCCTGGAAGTATGTCGGCTACAATTTCATCTTCTTCCTCGCCGCCTTCCAGGCGATCCCGCGCTCGCTGATCGAGGCGGCGGCGATGGACGGATCCGGCGTCATCAGGCGTTTCCGGGACATCCAGTTCCCGCTGATCACTCCAACCATCTTCTTCCTTCTGGTCATCAACATCACCGAGAGTTTCCAGGACTCATTCGGGATCGTCGACATCATGACCGCGGGCGGCCCGGCCAACGCCACCAATCTGATGGTCTACAAGATCTATTCCGACGGCTTCAAAGGCCTCGATTACTCGGGCGCCGCCGCGCAGAGCATCATCCTGATGCTGCTCATCGTTGCTCTCACCATCGTCCAGTTCCGCTTCATCGAGCGGCGCGTGCACTATCGCTGAGGCGGGCCATGGTCGAGCGCACTCCCATCCTCAACTTCTTCACGCATCTCATCCTGTTTGCCGGCTTCGTGTTCTGCGTGGCGCCGTTCGCCATCGTTGCGATCGCCGCATCGCACAACCTGAAGGACGTCAACGACGTGCCGATGTCGCTGCTGCCGGGCAGCGACTTCTGGGTCAACATCAAGACCGCCTGGACGACGGCCGACCTCGGCCCGAAGCTGCTCAACTCCTTCATCATGGCGGCCGGCGTCGCTGCCGGCAAAGTCATCATCTCGGCGCTCACCGCCTTTTCGATCGTCTATTTCCGCTATCCCGGCCGGACGCTGATCTTCTGGCTGATCTTCGTCACGCTGATGCTACCGCTCGAAGTGCGCATCGTGCCGACCTACGCGGTTGTAGCCAACGTGCTGTCGCCCTATCAGGCAATCCTCGACGTGACCGGGATAAGCTGGCTGATCGAGAAAGTGTCCGGCGTTGAGGTCTCGCTCAGCCTGGGGCTGCTCAATTCCTATACCGGCCTGATCCTGCCCCTGGTTGCGACGGCCACCGGCACTTTCCTTTACCGTCAATTCTTCCTGACCGTGCCGGACGAGCTGACGGAGGCCGCGCGCATGGACGGCGCCGGCTCGCTGCGTTTCTTCATCGATATCCTGCTGCCGTTGTCACGCAACAATATGGCGGCGCTCGGCACCATCATGTTCCTGTGGGCCTGGAACCAGTATCTGTGGCCGCTGCTGATCACCACCGATGCCAGCCACGCCACGGCCGTGACGGAGCTCAAGCAGCTCATCCCCAATGTCGGCGGCGCGCCGGAGTGGCATATCGCCATGGCGGGCACGCTGATCGTCATGCTGCCGCCGCTGATCGTGGTGGTTCTGATGCAGCGCTGGTTCGTGCGCGGCCTGATCGCCACCGAAAAATAAGGAGACAAAAAATGGCCTCCATCACCATCCGCGGCGTCAAGAAGAACTACGCAAGGACGCAGGTCGTGCACGGTGTCGACCTCGACTTCGCCTCGGGCGAATTCGTCGTCATCCTGGGGCCGTCCGGTTGCGGCAAGTCCACGCTGCTCAGGATGATCGCCGGCCTGGAAGAGATTTCCGACGGCACGATCGCCATCGACGGCACGGTGGTCAACAAGCTCGAGCCGCGCGAGCGCGGCTGCGCCATGGTGTTCCAGAACTATGCGCTCTACCCGCATATGAGCGTGGCGCAGAACATCGGCTATTCGCTGAAGGTGGCCGGCGTTCCATCGGCCGAACGCGCCCAGCGTATCCAGGCGGTCGCGCGCGTGCTGGAACTGGAGCATCTGCTCGACCGCAAGCCCATGGCGCTGTCCGGCGGTCAGCGCCAGCGCGTCGCCATGGGTCGCGCGATGATCCGCGAGCCCAAGGTGTTCCTGTTCGACGAGCCGCTGTCCAACCTCGACGCCAAGCTGCGCGTGCAGATGCGCTCCGAGATCCGCAAGCTGCACCGGCGGCTCAACGCCACCTCCGTCTTCGTCACGCATGACCAAGTCGAGGCAATGACGCTGGCCGACCGGCTGGTCGTGATGAACGCCGGCCGCGTCGAGCAGGTCGGCACTCCGGCGGAAGTCTACAGCCGGCCGGCAAGCCGCTTCGTGGCGACCTTCGTCGGCGCGCCGGCCATGAACATGCTCGAAGGCACCGTCACGCTCGATGGGCTGGCGCTGCTCGGCGGCAGCCGCAAGCTAAACGTGTCGCGCACGGGCCTCCCCGTCGGCGCCAAAGTCGCGGTCGGTATCCGCCCGGAGGCGGTGCGCATGGTGGCGCCGGGCACGCCGGGAGCGCTCGCTGGCGCCGTCGACCTCATCGAGGAATTGGGCGCCGGCCGCGTCGTCTATGTCGATCTCGACGGCGCGCCGTTCTCCATCGTGACATCCGAGACCGTCCATACCGAGCCGGGCAGCACGGTTGGGCTGCAGTTCGCCGAATCGGACCTGCATTTCTTCTCCTCGGAGACTGGCAGCAGGCTCGATGTGTTCAAGGCGTCGGTGCCGGAGCCGGCGCTGTAAGGCGATCGACGGCTTGGCGAAGTTTGATTGAGGGTTAACCGAATGAAGATCATCCAGGTTACCGACGTCCATCTCGGCCGCCGGGGAGAAATCCGTTACGGCGCCGATCTGCATGAGCGGCTCGACCGCTGCATCGACCACATCAACGCCCGCCACGGCGATGCGGCGCTCTGCGTCTTCACCGGCGATCTGACAGACGCCGGCGAGACGCAAGCCTATGCCGACCTGAAGGCGGCGCTGGACCGCTTGATCGTGCCTTATCGGCTATTGCCCGGAAACCATGACCGTCGCGCCAATCTCATCGCCGCCTTTCCGGAAAACGGGACCGACGAGAACGGCTTCGCGCAGTCGGTTTTCGATACGCCGCAAGGGCGGCTGGTTTTCCTCGACAGCCTGTCGGAAGGCCGCGTCACCGGCGAGTTGTGCGACGGCCGGCTTGACTGGCTCGACGCCCGGCTCGCCGAGGCGGCGGGCAGGGCGGCCTATCTCTTCCTGCATCATCCGCCGGTCGAGCTAGGGCTAACGCTGCTCGACCCGCTCGGCCTCGATCAGCCGCAGCGGCTCATCGATGTGCTGACCCGCTATGGCAATGTCCGCTACATCTTCTTCGGCCATGTCCACCGCGACATCGCCGGAACGGTCGCCGGGATTCCGTTCTCGGTACAACGCGGCCTGCATGCCCGCTTCATGCTCGACCTTGCCGGCGACGAGATGGTCGAGCAGGCGCCGCCCGCCTACTCGATCATCCTGGTCGACGGGCAGCGCGTCGTCATCCACAGCTGCGATTTCCTCGAGCAATGGCCGCTGTGGTCGCCGGCGACCGGCGAACGAGTTCGTTAAGAGCGGCTATTGCATTCAGGCAAAGACATGCGCTTTGCCGGTGACGGTCAGCCGCACGATCTCGCCGACGGCCGGGGCGTCGATGCCGGTCTTGCGCAGGATGAGCGGTCGGCTGCCGATCGCAGCCGCGTCCGGCGGGTCGGGGTTGTTGAGCAGACGGACAGCGACCGTGCAAACCGAACCAGCGAACTCGGTTTCGGTCACCTCGCCGAACATGGTGTCGGGCGTGCCCGACATGCCCTCGCGCGACGTTCGTTTGACGACGACCTGCTCGGGCCGAAGCATGATGCGGGCAATGTCGCGGCGGTCCTTCGTGTCGACAGCGATCCGGCCGAGCGGCGAAATGGCGAAGCCGTCGGCGATCTTCGCCGGCAGGATGATGGCGTCGCCAAGGAATTCGGCGACCATCCTGTCCTTTGGCTGGAAATAGAGCTCGCGCGGCGTGCCGACCTGCGAGAACAGGCCGTCGCGCATCACTGCCACCTGGCTGGCGAAGGACAGCGCCTCGGCCTGGTCGTGCGTGACCAGGATGGTGGTTATGCCTGCCTCCTCCAGAAGCTCGGCAACTGCCTTGCGCATGGAAGCGCGAAGCCCGGTGTCGAGCGCCGAGAAGGGTTCGTCAAGCAGCATCAGCCTCGGCTTCATCGCCATGGCGCGCGCAAGCGCGACGCGCTGCTGCTGGCCACCGGACAGTTCGTGCGGCCGGCGTTTCAGAACAGCCTTGTCCAGCCCGACGATATAGGCCAGCTCGACGATGCGCTCCATCCGCCTGTTCTCGCCGCGCGCCATGCCGAAACCGATATTGTCGGCGATGCTCAGATGCGGGAACAGGGCGCCATCCTGGGCCACCACGCCGATGCCGCGGCGATGCGCGGGCACGGCCGCATCGCCGTCGGCGAGCACCTTGCCGCCAAGCGAGATGCGGCCGCGGTCCGGCGCCTCGAAGCCGGCGATCAGCCTGAGCAACGTAGTCTTTCCGCAGCCGGAAGGCCCGACGATCGCGGTGCGGCTGCCGCTTTCGACCCGGAGGTCGACGCCGGCCAGTGCCGTCACCGGACCATAGTTCTTGGCGACCTGGTTGAGTTCGAGGAGACTCATCGTCCGGCCATCCGCTTCGACTGGACGTAGAGCCACCAGGTCATCGGCAGCGACATCGCTACCATGATCAGCGCGTAAGGAGCGGCGGAGGCGTAGTCGATCTCGCCGCTGTAGGACCAGAAGGCCATCGCCAGGGTGCGGGTGCCGTTGGGCGCCAACATCTGGGTGGCGGTGAGTTCGTTGGTGATGCCGAGCGCCACCATGGCCATGCCGGCCGCCGCGCCCGGAGCCGACAGACGGATGGTTGTCGCCCACAGCGCCTTGACCGGCGGCCGGCCGAGGCTGGAAGCGGCGCGTTCGAGCTCCACCGGCGCCTGCGCGATCGAAGCGCGCAGGCTGATCAGCGCGCGCGGTAGGAACATCAGCGCATAGCCGAACAGTATGGTGAACAGCGTCTGGTAGAGCGGCAGCGCGACACGCACGGTGATCGTCACCAGCGCCAGCGCGATGACCACGCCCGGCAAGGCGCCGACGATGTAGTTGCAACCTTCCAGCAGGCGCTGCAAGCGGCCGGGGGCACGGATCGATATCCAGGCCATCGGCATGGCCGCAACCGTCGCAAGCATCGCGCCGGCGATGGCAAGAAACAGCGTCTGGCCGAGCGCCAGGCCGATCTCGTCCCAGCGCCAGACATCCACGCCTCCCGCGAACAGCCAGCGGCCGACGGTCACGAGCGGCACGCCAAGCGACAGCAGCGTGACGCCCGCCGGCAAGAGCAGGCAAGGCAGCGTGGCGCGGCCAAGCCGGGCGCGCTGCTGCTTGCGCGCAGCGCCGGAGCCCACGCGCGCATACCGCTCCTCGCCGCGTATCATCACCTCGAGTGCGAGCAGGAAAAGGCAACAAAGCACCAGCACCGCGCCCAGCATGTTGGCGGCGGGGCCGTTGAAGGTCGACTGGAACTGGTCGACGATCGCGGTGGTGAACGTGTCAAAGCGGATGAAGACATAGAGGCCGTATTCGGCCAGCAGATGCAGCCCGACCAGCAGTGATCCGCCGCAGATGGCGAGCCTCAACTGCGGCAGCACGACGCGCGCGAAAACCCGCCACGGGCCGAGGCCAAGCGCTGCCGCCGCGTCTTCCAGCGCCGGATCAAGCCGGCGCAACGCGGCGGAGATCGGCAGGTAGAGGAACGGGAAATAGGCGATGACGGAAACCAGCACGCCGGCCCACAGCCCGTGCATGCCTGGAACCAAGCTGATCCAGGCATAGCTGTGCACGAAGGCAGGGATGGCGAGCGGCGCGACCGAAAGCCAGGACCACCATCGGTTGCCCGGCAGGTCGCTGCGCTCGGTCAGCCAGGCCAGCGCCACCGCCAGCGTGATGGCGATCGGCACGGTGACAATGACCAGGAGCGCGGTGTTGACCAGCAGTTCACCGACGCGCGGGCGAAAGATCAGCGCCACCACCGTATCCCAGCCGGTCTGGACGGCGACCCAGACAATGAAGCCGAGCGGCAGCAGCGCGATGAGCGAGATCAGCGCCGCGGCGAGCGTGATCCACGACGTGGACCGGTGCTTCTTCATCCCGGCCGCCAGCAGCGCGGAAGGCGTGAGGTGGATCGCGGACGCCATCAGTCGAAACAGGTCGGCTGGACGCGACGTGATGAACCGCGGACGCGCCCGCGAACGCAGATGATCGTCATCGACGAGGCCATCTCCAAAACAAAAGCGCTCCCACGGAAGCGAAGTCCCGCGGGAGCACGGTCGTTTGCCCTTTTAGGACGAACGCGAACTAAAGCAAGCCGGCTTGCGTCATCAGGTCGATGACCTTCTTGGAATTCAGCGTCGCCGGATCGACTTTCGGGGCCTGCAGATCTGCCAGCGGCACCAGCTTCGGGTTGGATTGGGCACCCTTGCCCACCGCATATTCGTAGGACGTACCATTCTTCAGCACGTCCTGGCCACCCTTGCCGGTCACCCACTTGAGGAATGCCTGGGCTTCCTTCTGATGCTTGCTGGAAGCCAGCACGCCGCCGCCCGACACCGAAACGAAGGCACCTGGATCCTGGTTCTTGAAATAGTGCAGGCCGACATTCTTGCTGTTCTCGCCGGTCTTGGCCTGATCGCCGAAGTAGTAATAGTGGTAGATCACGCCGCCATCGATCTCGCCGGCATTGACCGCCTTCATCACGGTGCTGTTGCCCTTGTAGGCGGTGAAATTGTCCTTCATCGCCTTCAGCCAGTCGGCGGTGGCAGCCTCCCCCTTGAGCTGCAGCAGGGCACTGACGATGGCCTGGAAGTCGGCGCCCGACGGCGAGGCGGCCCAGCGGCCCTTCCAGCTCGGATCGGCGAGGTCGACGAGCGACTTCGGCAACTGGTCTTGCTTCAGCTTTTCTTTGTTGTAGGCAAAGACAGTGCTGCGGGCGGCGACGCCGACCCACTTGCCGCTCGACGGCTGATATTCCTGCGGAACCTGGGCGAGGGTGTCGGCGTCGACCGGTGCGAACAGGCCGGCGGCTTCGACCAGCGCCATCGCCGGCGAATTCTCGGTCAGGAAAACATCCGCCGGCGAGGCCGCGCCCTCGGCGACGATCTGGTTGGAGAAATCGCTGTCGCCGCCGTTGCGCAACGTGACCTTGACGCCGGTTTCCTTGGTGAAACCCTCGGCCCATTCCTTGGCGAGGCTCTCATGCTGCGCGTTGTAGACAATGATGCCTGCATCCTCGGCCATGGCCGGGGCGGCGACAAGGCCAAGCGCCAGCGCGGCGCCGGCGAGCGTGGAAAGCGCAATCTTCATGGGCATCTTCCTCAGATATGGAGACAGGGGTTCAAGCGGATCGCACCTATCAATACCTGATTATAAAAGTCAACATTGTGATTGGCCGCTCGCCGTTTCTGGTCAGAGTACCGCGTGTCCCACTCCGCAGACATCTGGACACAATCACGGAGCTGATGGAGCCAACATCGGCGCGCTTTTCAAGCCGAACAGGAGGATCGACGGTCGTCTGATGCAGGCCTCGAGGTCCAGTCGCCAACCGTTGGCAACTGTGAACAGGGCTTCAAGCAGGGCACTCAATTCCAGCCTCGCGACATGTTGTCCGAGGCAAGTGTGAAGGCCCGTGCCGAATGTGAGAGTAGACGGTACTCTCGACCTCAAATCCAAGCTGTCTCCGGCGACAAAGACTGCCTTATCCCGATTGGCGCTCGCCAATACGGGTACGACGGCTTGCCCCGCCTCGATAAATCTGCCGGCAAATTCCAGATTCTCGGCGGCTATACGTGCTCCTGCGTAGTGCACAGGAGCGCAGTATCGCAGCAGTTCCTCGGCAGCGGTTTGCCAAGGCACATTCTGGCTCTCCAGCAGTTCCAACTGCTCAGGGAATGCGGACAGCGCAACGAGGGCATTGCCAAACGTGTCCACTACCGTTGCTTGGCCAGCAAAAAGGAGAAAAACCATATTGGCGACGACGTCGGTCTTCTCCCAATTGCCGAGTTCTGCTTCAGAAAGCATGCGGGCAACCAGGCCGCCGGAGCTGATCCTACCGCTGTTATGGATGCAATTTACCCATTCCGACAATTCGCGGCAGGCCTGATTTGCATCCTCGCTCACCTGGCCTGTCCTTATGTCTAGCGAATCAGCCATGCGTTGTGCCAGGTCAGCTACGCTTGATGGGTCCTCGACAATAATTCCAAGGATGCTGGCAAGCGCGCCTACCGAAAAAGGTATTGCGAGTTCTCGGATCGCGTCGAACCGATTGCCCGTTGCGGCGGTGCGGGCCAAAGCTAGCGCGTCTCGCCGGAGACCTGCGATCATGCCAACGCTGGCCGAACTGCTCATCTGGCCAGACAACGGCCGGCGCAATTTTGGATGACGGGGCGGATCCGACAGAAGCATCGATCGAGTTAAAAGGCCAAGCGCATCGCTGGAAGTGATCTTCTGCCTTACCTGCTGGTATGCTCCCGGCGGGGCCTGGAGAAGGAGAGGATGCTTCAGCGCCTCGGAAACGAGCTTGTGACTGAACACATACAAAGCCCCGGTCAACTCGGGGTACGGAGGTCTACCCCAAGCACTTCCGCCCGCCTTGCGTCGGCTAGCGAACGCTGGAAACGGATCGTCGCCGAGGGCCAGTGGATCGAACAGGTCTGAACGTTCTCTCATTTCCTAAGATCAACGGCGAAGATGACTCGATACCCGCCGGAACTACGGTCTTCGGGAAGAAAGGCTGGCGCCAGATGAAGAAACTCGCATTTCAAAAGCCGGTGATAAAAATTGAGCAAAGGATCCTGGGTCAAATCGCCCACCGACGGCATGATTCCGGTACGGTGCCATTCGTCAATTGTTGATCTGAAACCGACATTTATCGCTACCTTGTCCGGAGAACCTTCTTGAGCTCCGCCATAAGACGGACAGCGGCCGTCTCCAACTATCCAGCGCGCCCCTGCCGCCCGGCCGTGGTCAACAAGACGTGCCAATAGCCGTCGAGAGAGGGTTGTGCCCCGAAACTCCGGGCGAACGCCCAGGTTGTAGACATAAAGAGACGTTGGCGGAAGAGAGCGCGCCAGCGAAGAATAAGCGGTAAACGTTGCCGGGAAGGTTACCTTGTCGCGTGGGTCCTGACTGGTTTCCACAAAGCAGACGGCTCCGGCGATGACCGTGTCGTGAACGGCTGCAATCATGGTGTGACCGAGCGACAGGCGATGACGGATTGTCGCCTCTTCCGCACCCAACGAGCCCCAGGCTGCCATTTCCATAGCCGCCATACGGGGAATGTCATCCTCTCCAATTCTATGAAACGCGATTTTCGTCATTTTTTGAATTAGGTTGCCTGAGCATAAGCTTATAACGTGGAGACCTTGATTTTGCCACCCGTCGAGGCACCTTGGGGGCAGGGCGGTGAATCATGATTTTCTATGTCTGTCAGCGATCGCATTCATATACTCAGGCGTGTCTGCTTCTTTATTATCGGACTGACTTGCAGCGCATTTTTCGTCTGGTGGCGTATGACGAAATCGATCTGCTCCTGAAATTGGAGCGGGGAACCGTCATCTGGTCGGACATGGACCGGCTAGATTCGACCGAAGTCGCCAGGGCAGGCGAAGTTCGGGACCAGATTGACCGTGATCGCCCCGAGGTCGCGCAGCTCAACCATCCTTGCGATAGCCTCCGGCGATACGATTTGCTGCGCATGCTGTTCGACGAGGGGATAAATGATTTCCGTGTATTCAGACCCCAGTCATTGCCGGACTCGTTGCGGTATCCGGTGTTCCTGCGCGACGAGGTCGGCGCCGCTTACAAGGCTCCACACCTCATGCGATCTATGACAGACCTAGCTCCAGCTCTGGTCGAGTTGCAGATGCTGGACTGGGCTAGTCCCATGCTTGTGGAGTTTGGTTCCAGGCCAGAGGCAGATGGATACTACCGCAAATATTCGGTCTACCGGGTCGGCGACAACAGCTACCCCCAGCACTGTTTTGCGAGCCGGGACTGGTTCATAAAGGATCCAGGACGTGGTTTGTCGGGTCGGCATCTGGACGAGCATCACCTTTTCGTTCGAACTCATCCGCATGCGGCCGAACTCCTGAAGGTCTTTGATATGGCGCGAATTTCTTATGGCCGTATCGACTACGCGATCGTCGAAGGGCGTATCCAGGTGTTCGAGATCAACACCAACCCCACGGTACTGAGCTATCCGCCAACGCCTTTCGATAGCTATGATTCTTCGCCTTACGCCAACATGCATGCCGATGCCCTGCTTGCGCTTCCCGCGGCTCGCGATTCAACTTCCGTACCTCAGATCGACAAGAGCCATGTGGAGATACTGGCGGAGTTGAGACATCGGTATCGAAAGAGACGCCGAAAGTTGACCGTACGAAAGGGATTAAAGTTCCTGAAGGACTCGCTGTCGATCGGGAAGGCGTAGCCAATTGTGCGTCGGGGGCATCCCCCCCGCACACTTTCGTGATTTTGCGGTAGTTTGGCTTGGACATTATTTCGCCGGCCACGTAACAAATCAGGGCCGAGACGCGAACATCGGGGGTGAACTCTTGTGACCGGCAAGGACGAGGCCGAGCTCTCCCGGCTCCTCAGGGCCGCGATCGCGGGAGACGAAAGGGCTTATGCCGACTTTCTGCACCGGATCGCCGCGCTCGTTCGTGGCTTCGTCCGGCGCAAGGTCGTTCAAGGCGGAGTCGATCCCGAGGATGTCGTGCAGGAAACCTTGCTGGCCATTCATGTGAAACGCCATACTTGGCGGCCGGACGCGCCGGTGTTGCCCTGGGTGTATGCGATCGCCCGCTTCAAGCTGATCGACGCGTTTCGCCGGCGAGGGCGCCGCATTGAGGTCGAGATCGACGAGATCGCCGAAACCTTCGCGGAGCCGGAGACGGAGACGGTCAGCGAACGCGACGTCAACCGCGCGCTCGAGGGCTTGCCGCCCGCGCAACGCTCGGTGGTTTCCTCGATCTCCGTCGATGGGCAGTCGATCGGCGAGACGGCGGCCAAGCTCGGCATCAGCGAGACGGCGGTGCGCGTGTCGCTGCATCGCGGCCTTGCCGCGATCGCAAAACGATTCGGGCGACAGTGACATGAGGACAGAGGATCTTATCAAGGCGCTCGACGCGGATGCCCGCAACAAAGCCATGCCGATCACCAAGGCCTGGTGGCTGGCGGTCGGCGTGGCCATAGCGATCGCGGGGGCCGTGTTCTTCGCGACAATCGGCCCGCGTCCCGACATCATGCCGGCCATGCATACGATGCGTTTCATGTCGAAATTCGTGTTCACGCTGGTGCTTGCGGTCAGCGCTTTCGCGCTGATCCGCCGACTGTCGGTGCCTGGGGCTTCGACCAGCCGGGCGATGGCCTGGATGGTTGCGGCCCCGCTTCTGGTCGTTCTGGCGGTGGTCCTGGAGCTTTTTGCCGTTCCCCAGGCTGATTGGGGCAGGCGGCTCGTAGGCTCGAACATGATGATCTGCATGAGCTTCATCCCGCTGATCGGCATCGGCCCGCTAGCGGTCTTCCTCGGCATGCTGCGCTACGGCGCGCCAACGCGTCCGGTGCTCGCGGGCGCCGCCGCCGGCCTGCTCGCCGGCGGGCTCGCGGCGACCTTTTACGCCGCGCATTGCTTCGATGATTCACCGCTTTTCGTCGCCACCTGGTACACGATCGCGATCGCGTTCCTCACCCTGCTCGGGGCAATCGGCGGCCGGCTGTTCGTTCGCTGGTAGCCCTCCGAGCGATTTTCGCACGACCTCTTGCTCGTGCCCGCAATTGTTTGCCGGTTGGCAGAGCGATCACCACCGCCTGCACAACCGTTCCTCAAACCGATCCGAGAGGGTTGCGGCTCGGGCTGCATTCGCACGCGGCCGATAAGGTTTCGGCTGACGAAATCTCAAAAGACGGCGCGACGCATCTACCGCTCGCCGAGGCGTCGTAGGCGCTCAACCCAAAAGATCAGCGCGTCGGCACCGGATGGTCGCCGCGATAGTCGTAGAAGCCGCGCCCGGTCTTGCGGCCGAGCCAGCCGGCCTCGACATATTTCACCAGCAGCGGGCAGGGGCGGTATTTCGAGTCCGACAGGCCGTCATGCAGGACCTGCATGATCGACAGGCAGGTGTCGAGACCGATGAAGTCCGCGAGCTGCAGCGGTCCCATCGGATGGTTGGCGCCGAGCCGCATGGCGGTGTCGATGGCATCGACCGTTCCGACGCCCTCATAGAGCGTGTAGATCGCCTCGTTGATCATCGGCAGCAGAATGCGGTTGACGATGAAGGCCGGAAAATCTTCCGAGACCGTGATCGTCTTGTCGAGGTGCTTCACATAGGTCTTGGCCGCCTCGAAGGTCTGGTCCTCGGTGGCGATGCCGCGCACGAGCTCGACCAGCTTCATAACTGGTACCGGATTCATAAAATGTATGCCGATGAAGCGCTCGGGACGGTCGGTCTGGGCGGCGAGCCGGGTTATCGAGATCGACGAGGTGTTGGTCGCGAGGATAGCTTCCGGATTGAGCTGCGGGCAAAGCTGCGCATAGATCTTGCGCTTGACCGTCTCGTCCTCGGTCGCTGCTTCGATGACCAGGTCGGCGGCGGCAAGATCGGACATGGCCGGGGCGGCGGAGATGCGCGCCATCGCCTCGTTGCGCGCCTTTTCCTCCAGCTTGCCGGAACCGACCTGGCGGGCCATGTTGCCGCTGATGGTGGCGATGCCCTTCTCGATCCTGTCGGCCGACACGTCGTGGATCAGCACCTTGTAGCCACCCAGCGCCGAGACATGGGCAATACCGCCGCCCATCTGACCCGCGCCGACAATGCCGATCGTCTCGATCTTGCTCATTACCCCGATCCCGTCCGGAACGCTCGCACTTGCTTGAAGTACAAGGACGCTCCTGTTTGTTTATTTCCCGCAATCCGGATGCGAAACCGCCGGATTGGCTCCGGGCCTTGATGGCCCGGTTTTTGTGCAGTGCAAACTAAAAGGGCGGGGTGACTTCGTCTACCCCACCCTCTGGATTTTAATATGCCGGAACTGGCGACGTCAAAGCGACTTTTGCAACTCCGGCAGGATGACGAAGAGATCGCCGACGAGGCCGTAGTCGGCGACCTGGAAGATCGGGGCTTCCTCGTCCTTGTTGATGGCGACGATGACCTTGGAGTCCTTCATGCCGGCCAGATGCTGGATGGCGCCGGAGATTCCGACGGCAATGTAGAGGTCGGGCGCGACCACCTTGCCGGTCTGGCCGACCTGCCAGTCGTTCGGCGCGTAGCCGGCGTCGACCGCGGCGCGGGAGGCACCAACCGCGGCGCCGAGCTTATCGGCGACCGGCAGGATGACTTCCTGGAATTTCTCCGAGGAGCCGAGCGCGCGGCCGCCCGAGATGATGATCTTGGCCGAAGTCAGTTCCGGACGGTCGTTCTCAGAGAGCTTGTTCTCAACGAATGAGGAGAGGCCGGGGTTGGCGGCGGCGTTGGCCGTTTCGACCGAGGCCGAACCGCCATCCGGTGCAGCCGCGAAGGAAGCGGTGCGCACGGTGATGACCTTCTTGGCGTCGGTCGATTGCACGGTCTGGATGGCGTTGCCGGCATAGATCGGCCGCTTGAATGTGTCGGGCGAGACCACCTCGATGATCTCGGACACCTGAGCGACGTCGAGCAGTGCCGCCACGCGCGGCGCGATGTTCTTGCCGGTGGAGGTCGCCGGCGCGACGATCGTGTCGTAACCGCCCGCAAGCGACACCACGAGAGCCGCCGTCGGCTCGGCGAGACGCTCGGCAAGCTCGTCGGCTTCGGCCAGCAGCACCTTGCGCACGCCCTTCAGCTTGGCGGCGGCGTCGGCTGCAGCCTTGGCGCCCTTGCCGGCGACGAGCACATCGACATCGGAGCCGATCTGCAGGGCCGCCGACAGCGCCTTGGCGGTCTGGTCGGAAAGGGTTGCGTTGTCATGTTCGGCGATGAGGAGAATTGCCATTTTCTTGATCCTTTCCCGATCGCTTCAGAGCACGCCGGCTTCGTTCTTGAGCTTCTCGATGAGCTCGGCCACCGACTTCACCTTGACGCCCGCCTTGCGGCCACCCGGCTCCTCGGTCTTGATCACCTTGAGGCGCGGCTTGACGTCGGCGCCGAAGTCGGCCGGGGTCTTCTCGTCGAGCGGCTTCTTCTTGGCCTTCATGATGTTGGGCAGCGAGGCATAGCGTGGCTGGTTGAGGCGTAGGTCCGCAGTCACGATAGCCGGCATCTTCAATTCCACGGTCTGCAGGCCGCCGTCGACCTCGCGCGTCACCTTCGCCTTGTCGCCGGCGAGCTCAATCTTGGAGGCAAAGGTGCCCTGCGACCAGCCAAGCAGCGCCGCCAGCATCTGGCCGGTCTGGTTCGAGTCGTCGTCGATCGCCTGCTTGCCGAGGATGACGAGGCCGGGTTGCTCGGCATCGACGACGCCTTTCAGCACCTTGGCGACACCCAGCGGTTCTGTCTGCTCGTCGGTCTTGACCAGGATGGCGCGGTCGGCGCCCATGGCCAGCGCGGTGCGCAAAGTCTCCTGCGCCTGTTGCGGGCCGACCGAAACGACGATGATCTCTTCCGCCTTGCCGGCTTCCTTGATCCGGATCGCTTCCTCGACCGCGATCTCGTCGAACGGGTTCATCGCCATCTTGACATTGGCAAGCTCGACGCCCAGCCCGTCGGCTTTCACCCGGACCTTGACGTTGGCGTCCACAACCCGCTTCACGGGCACAAGGATCTTCATTTTCCTGTCACCTCTCCTGAGATAGTCGGGGGCGCTATAGCAGCGTGCGCCCTGTCAGAGTTGTCGAAAGCCGACATTACGGACGGAATATCCGCCCAGCGGTGCCGTTTCCGTAGTGGCGGCAAATCCGCGCGTCAATATCCCATGACCCACCCAAATCGGTTCAGTCCCGAGGCGTCGCTGCTCCACGGCCCCATTGCGACGCCGGCCGCGCCGGGTCGCTATCACTTGCGGCAGGCTCGACGGGAACTGGCGCCTGCTGGATGTTCGGTGTCGGGTCCGGCTCGCCGTCGGCGCCGGCCAGCAGCGGCACGCCGCGGCTGCGCAGGACCAGGACCAGCACCGATCCGGTGATGATGCCGCCGATATGGCAGGCCCAGGAGATCTGGTCCTCGCCGCCGGCGGCAAACATCACGATCTGGAACAGGATCCAGAGGATCAACGGGATGAAGGCCGGGATGCGCAAGGGGATGCGGGCAAAGGCCAGCACCCAGACTTTGACCCTCGGATAGAGGATCAGATAGGCCGCGACCACACCCGCGATAGCGCCGGAAGCGCCGATCAGGGGCACCTGCAAATCCCAGCCCACCAAGCCTTGGAAGAACGCGCCCGCCGCCGCGCAAGCGAGATAGAAGATCAGGTAGCGAATATGGCCGAGCGCATCCTCGACATTGTCGCCGAACACCCACAGGAACAGCATGTTGCCGCCGAGATGGAAAATGTCGGCATGCAGGAAAGAATAGGTGAGGTAGCTGAGGCTTTCGGGGATAACGACGAATTCGGGCGACAGCTCGACCTTGTCGTGCACTACGGAGGGGATGAAGCCCAGGCCGAGAACCGCCGCATTGGTGAAGTTTTCACCGCCAAGCGTGGTCGCCAGATAGACCAGCGCATTCACCACGATGAGGCCGATCGTCACATACTGCAGACGGATGTGGCGCAGCCTGTTGGTGTCGTAAAGCGGGATGAACATCGGATCCTCCCGCCCCCGAATTCAGCGGTTCATTCAACGGTTCTTGCCGGGAACCCATAGCACGTCGGCCTTTCCATTGTCATTGAGCGCACGGGCGGCGACGAACAGGAAATCCGAAACGCGGTTGATGTATTTGAGGGCCTCGCGGTTGACATGTTCGGCCGGATCCTGCGCCAGCGCCACCATGAGGCGCTCGGCGCGGCGCGCCACGGTGCGGGCAAGATGGAGCGCGGCGGCGGCCGGCGTGCCGCCGTTCAGCACGAAGGACTTCAGCGGCTGCAATTCCTTGTTGAGCAGGTCGATGTCCTGTTCGACGCGGCCAGTCTGGGCCGCGACGATACGCAGCGGCTCGTAGTCCAGCGGCTTCCCGTCGTCGGGCACGGCGAGGTCCGCCCCCAGATCGAACAGGTCGTTCTGGATGCGCGACAGCATTGCGTCGATCGCGGGATGACCGGCGCTGGTGTGGATGCGGGCCATGCCGATGCAGGCATTGGCCTCGTCGACGGTGCCATAGGCATCGACGCGCAGGTCGGATTTCAGCCGCCGCTCGCCCGTGCCGAGCCCCGTCGTCCCGTCGTCGCCGGTGCGCGTGTAGATCTTGTTGAGCTTGACCACGCCGCCTCCTTTCTCAGCGATTTCTTGCGCAATTGCGGGCGGAAAACCGCATCCTCCCGGAAATATCGGGCCCGCGCTATTTGCGGGTGAAATAAACCACCAGCAGCAGCAGCGCCAAGGCAACGGCCTGCAGCATGACGCGGGCCTGCATCAGCTTGTTCGAGGTTACGCCGGAGCCGCCGCGCATCATGTTGATCAGGCCGCGGACCAGCACGATCACCACGGCGGCCATGGCGATGACGGCGAGGATCTTGAAGACGATGACCATCTGGCTGGCTCCAGTTCGGTTTCGGTCAGGCGCGCCTGGCGAGCACGCGGTAGAGCAGGGACGCCGGCAGGATGCGTTTGAGCGCCGCGCCGATCCTGGCCGGCACCGTTACCACATAGTGCGGGCGCGGGCGCTGTGACAGAAGCGCGTGGCGGAGCGCCTTGTGCACGACCTCCGGCCCGGGCTTCAGTTTCGACACGCTGCCGCCCGCCTGAAGCCGGGAGAGCTGCGCCTGGTAATCGGCGCGATGGACGGAATTCTCGACGTCGATACTCCTGAGGAACCAGGGGAGGCCATTGCTGGCTATCTTCGACGTGACCGGTCCCGGTTCGATGAGGGAAAGATGGATGCCGCTGCCTTCGAGTTCCTGGCGCATGCACAGCATCAGGCCTTCGATGGCGTGCTTGGAGGCCGAATAGGCGCCGCGGAAGCGGACAGGCGCCAGCCCGAGGATCGAGGAGCAATGGACGAGACGGCCGTGCCCCTGGCGGCGCATGACCGGCATGACGCGCCGGGTGAGATCGTGCCAGCCGAAGAAATTGGCCTCGAACTGCTCGCGAAGCGCCGCGACGGGCAGGTCCTCGACGGCGCCGGGCTGGGCGTAGGCGCCGTTGTTGAACAGCGCGTCAAGCGTGCCGCCGGTGCGTTCGAGCACCGCCTCCACCAGCGCCGCGATGGATTCGGGCTCGCGATAATCGAGATAGAAGGCCTCCAGGCCGTCGGCCTCGAGGGCGGAGATGTCGGCCGGCTTGCGCGCCGTTGCGAAAACTCGCCAGCCTTCCGCCTTCAGCGCCCGAGCGCAATAGGCGCCGATGCCGGAGGAGGCTCCGGTGACGATAATGGAGCGCAACTCTTTCGCGACGGTGGACGTTGTCTGACCTGGGGTTGCCATTTGCCGCATTCACTTCCCATATTCGCGGCGTCGACACAATCGAGCGGAGCGCGGGTCCTTGCTCAGGAATATCGTCGCGGTCAAACGCGTGCTCTACGATGCGATCGGCCATTTCACCAATGACGACGGCTGGGCGATGGCCAGCCATCTCGCCATCACCTCGCTGATGGCGCTGTTTCCGTTCCTGATCTTCGCCACGACGCTGGCAAGCTTTCTCGGCGCGCAGGCGTTCTCGGACACGGCGGTGCATCTCGTCTTCGACACCTGGCCGGAGCAGATCGCCAAGCCGATCGCGCGCGAGGTGCAGAACGTGCTCACCGTCCGGCGAAGCGATCTTTTGACCTACGGTGTCGTGCTTGCAGCATATTTCGCGTCGAACGGCATCGAAGCACTGCGCACGTCGCTCAACCGGGCCTATCGTGTCATCGAAACGCGCGGCATCATCTACCGCAGGGTGCAAAGCATCATTTTCGTGCTGATCGCCACGGCCTGCTTCCTGGCCGTCAGCGTGCTTCTGGTGTTCGCCCCGCTGCTGGCGAGGCTGGCGGAGGCGCATCTCGAATGGATCAAGCCTTACATGGGCACCATCACGCTGTGGCGCTACGTCGTCGCCTCGACCGTCATCGTCATCGGGCTTTTCGCGGTTCATATCTGGCTGCCGGCCGGCAAGCGTCGCTTCGTCTCGATCATACCGGGCATCGTCTTCACGCTGATCGCCTGGCTCGCGGGCTCAACCATCTTCGCCACCTATCTCGACCATTTCTCGTCCTACGTGACGACCTATGCGGGTCTCGCCTCGATCATGATCGCGGTCGTCTTCCTCTACATCATCTCGGCGATCTTCATTCTCGGCGGCGAGCTCAACGCCGCGATCAGCCGCTATCTGGAGGCGCGCGCGCGAGTGGGTTGAGGCAGGTTTTGCCCGAAGCCCGCATTTGCTTCGTCGACCCTCGGTCGGGATCACGCCTTCGCCGGCTGAGTTCCTGCGGGCCGCGCCGTCGCGAGGGCGACGCCCATCGTGGCGATCGCCATGCCGGCGATCTGCAGCAGGTTGAGCCGCTCGTCGAACAGCGCCCAGGCGATGAGCGCGGTTACGGCAGGCACGAGGTAGAACAGCGAGGCGACCTTCGACATCTCGCCGTCGCGGATCATCACCATCAGCAGGAAGATGGCGCCGACCGACAGCACCAGGACCAGCCAGGCCATGGCGAAGATCAACTCGCCGTTGACGGTGACGGCGCGCGTCTCGAAGGCGAGCGAGCCCAGGATCATCACGGCGGAGCCGCCGACATATTGCCACATGGTCGCAGACACCAGGTCGCCGCCGGAAGCATATCGCTTCTGCCAGATGGTGCCGGCGCTCATGCCGAGCACGGAGACGAGCGAAGCCGTCAGCGTTGCCGGCGTGACGCCGCCGCCCAGCGCGCCCAGCTTTGGCCAGAGCACGATGACGACGCCGATCAGCCCGACCGCAAGACCGGCCCAGTGGCGCGGCAGAATCGCCTCGCCGAGGAATTTTCCGGCAAGCACGGCCGTGATCAGCGGCTGCAGGCCGACGATCAGCGCCGAGAGGCCGGCGGGCATGCCCCTGTGGATCGCCCAGAAGACGGCGCCGAGATAGACGCCGTGCATGAGGACGCCGGCCATCGTTGCGTGCAATGCCTCCTCGCGCGTGGCCCTGGCCGAGCCGAGCAGCACGGCGAGGCCGGCAAACAGGATCGCGGCTATCACGAAGCGAATGGCAAGGAAGGTGAAGGGTTCAGCCCAGGGCATGGCGTAGCGCGCGCCGATGAAGCCTGTCGCCCACAGCACGACGAAGGACGCGGGAATGAACCGCTTGAGGTTCTGCATGGGGAGGCTGCCGGGGTGAACGGTTGATGACGGCAATTGCTCTAATGCCGTTCAATCCCGCAAGCAAAACGAAACAGTTGATCCATAAGCTAAGTTGAATTCAATGAACCGTGCCAAAAGGGGGCATGGCGCGTGGCCGCGCCATGGTGAGGCATGTTTTTGCATCTCGATACGACCTGGCTTCTGTTCGCCTTCGCGATCATTGCCGCTTTCGGCTTCTTCTTCGGCACAGCGCTCGACGCGATCATGAAAGAGAGCGGATTCGGCCCGACCGGCAACACGCTGCTGTTCATCTTCGGCTTTTGCATCGCGGTGGTGGTCGCCAGCAAGCATGGCATCAGCCTGAGCGATCTCAGGCTGGCGATCGCCTGTGGGCTCGGCGGCGCCTTTGCCTTCATCAGCGTGCTGGCGTTGGTCAAGGCCGGGATGGCGCGACTTTGATCACAAACCCACCAATCGCCTGATATCTTGCGGCGACATACCCGCTTCCCGAAGCGCTGCGAGGCCGGTGTCCTTGAAGCTCTTGGACAGTTTCCTGCCGTCCGGCCCAAGAATCAGGCGGTGATGGAAATAGTGCGGCCGCGGCAGGCCGAGAAGCTCTTGCAGCAGGCGGTGCACTGCGGTCGCCGAATAGAGATCCTGGCCGCGCACAACATGGCTGACCCCCTGCAGCGCGTCGTCGACGACGACGGCGAGATGGTAGCTGGTCGGGATGTCGCGGCGGGCGACGATGACGTCGCCCCAGGCTTGCGGCCGCGCTTCGATCGCTCGCGCCGCGGACATCGCCTCGTCGGTGAACTCCATCCATGACAGCGCGCCAGGCACGCGCGCGACCGCCGCCTCGACATCGAGCCGCCAGGCGAAGGGCATGTTCTCGGCGATCCGTCGCTTGCGCTCACTGGCCGCCAACGCCTTGTCGAGCGGCGGATAGAGCGGCACGCCGTCCGGATCGCGCGGCCAGTCGCGGCCGCCGGTCTCGGCGATGAACGCGCGGATCTCACCCCGGCTCATGAAGGCAGGGTAGACGAGTTCCTCGGCGATCAATCGGTCGAGCACGGCCCGGTATTCGGCAAAATGTTGCGACTGGCGACGCACCGGCCGTTCCCAATGCAATCCGAGCCATTCGAGGTCCCGGAAGATGCCGGCTTCGAATTGCGGCGTGCAGCGAGCGATATCGATATCCTCGATGCGCAGCAGTAAACGTCCGCCCGCCTGCGTCGCCATTTCGCCGTTGAGCAGGGCCGAGTAGGCATGGCCGAGATGCAGTTCGCCGTTGGGACTCGGGGCGAAGCGGAATGTCAGGAGCGTCATCTCTGAGGCGGCATTCGGGTTGAAAGGCGCTTCGGCCGGTTGGTATCTAGCCTCCATTGCCACTTCGCGGGCGCTCTGGGAACAAGAACGTGCAACGCATCGCCTCGCTCGACGACATTGCGGCAGGGCTCGACGCGCTCTGCCGGATCGATCCGCGACTGGAGAGCGTGCGCCGCATGGCGGGTGAGGTGCCGCTCCGGCTGTCGCAGCCGGGGTTCCAAAGCCTCGCCTCGATCATCGTCTCACAGCAAGTTTCCCGCGCGAGCGCCGATGCCATCTTCGGCCGGCTGGTCAGGCTGGTCGATCCGCTGACGCCGGAAGCAATCCTTGCCGCCGGCGAGGACATGTTTCGCGAGGCCGGGCTGTCGCGGCCCAAACAGCGCGGGCTGCTCGCCGTCGCGCAAGCCGTGGCCGCCGGACTCGATCTCGATCACCTCTGCACGCTCGATGCCGGAGAGGCGATCGCGGCGATGACGGCGGTGCCCGGCATCGGCCCATGGACGGCCGAATGCTATCTGCTTTTTGCCGCCGGCCACCCGGACGTCTTTCCCGCGCGCGACATCGCGCTGCAGACGGCGGTCGGTCACGCGCTCGGCATCGACCCGCGTCCGCCGGAAAAAATGCTTATCCGGCTGGCCGAATCATGGAGCCCCTGGCGAGGTGTCGCGTCACGGCTTTTTTGGGCCTACTACAGGGAACTGAAGGGCAGGGACGCGGCGCCGCCTGTCGAAATGGCCGAAAAACCCTGAAAATCATGCGTTTTTGGGGATCTGGTCGCACGACAATCCGCTTCACATCCCTGTCATGTCGGGCTTACAGTATCCGCGCCGATCGGTTCTAGAAGCAAGGAGGCGAAGGACGTGACGGTTGCCGTATCTCCGGATGGGCTTCCCGCGCTGGTGCTGAATGCGGACTACCGCCCGCTCAGCTATTACCCTCTGTCGCTCTGGTCATGGCAGGACGCCATCAAGGCTGTGTTCCTCGACCGGGTCAATATCGTGGCCGAATACGAGCACGCCGTCTCTTCGCCGACCTTCTCGATGAAGCTGCCGAGCGTGGTGAGCCTCAAGGCCTATGTGAAGCCGTCCAGGCATCCCGCCTTCACGCGCTTCAACGTGTTCCTGCGCGACCGCTTCCAGTGCCAGTATTGCGGTACGCCGGAGGATTTGACCTTCGACCACGTCATCCCGCGCCATCGGGGCGGGGCGACGACCTGGGAGAATGTCGTCGCCGCTTGTTCGCCCTGCAATCTTCGCAAAGGCGGCATGATGCCCGCCCAAGCCAAGATGTGGCCGCTGCAAAAACCCTACCAGCCGACAGTGCACGACCTGCACAACAACGGCCGCCTGTTCCCGCCCAACCATCTGCATGAAAGCTGGATGGATTATCTGTACTGGGATGTCGAACTCGAACCCTGAGATCGTTCGAGAATTCGTGAGGCAGGCCGTCTGGAGCGATTGTCTGCGCTTCCGATGCTCACGGACCCGAATGTCCGCTGCGCATCGGTTCTCGACAACCACTCCATCCGACTCAGCCTGACGAATTCTTTGAACGATCCCGCGCAGGCGCTTTTGCGTGGTCAGTCGCGCGACAGCGCACTGCGGAAGGCGACGGCGGCGAGGATGAGGCTGGCGATGGCGTTCCAGCCGGCGAGCGACAGGCCGAGGATGCGCAGCGCGGCCTTGTCGCAGGAGGGCGGCACGAATTTGTCGAGCGCGTCGAGCACGCCCTTGCCGCCGGTGTCGACCGGGCCGGCGCCGGCGGTGCAGTCGGCCGGGCCTTGCCACCACGCCCATTCGACGCCGGAGTGGTAGACGCCCAGATAGAGGCCGTAGAGCATGAGCAAGCCACCGATCGCCAGCAGCCCGCGCGTCACCCAGGCCGGCGCGCGCAGTATCGAGGCGATCACCGCCAGCAACATCACCGGCACGCCGATGTAATAGGGCGTACGCTGCTGGAGGCAGAGGTGGCAGGGGATGTAGCCGCCGATATACTGGAAAGCGAGCGCCGAACCTACGGTCGCGGCCATGGCGACGGCGAGAAACAGCGCCGCGCGCGTGCGCTGGCGTCCGGTGTCGGCATTCATGGTCGCTGTCATCGATGGGGTCCGTTGCTGGTCGCTATCCGTGGGCGTATCTGACGAGGATATAGAGCAAAATCAGGGCAGCGGCGCCGGCGCCGACAATCAATCCCAAACGCTTTTCGATGAACTCCCTGATCGGCTCGCCATAGCGGCGCAGGAGCCAGGCAAGCAGCAGGAAACGCGCGCCGCGCGCCACGATGGCAAGCCCGATGAAAAGCAGGAGATTGACGCCGATGACGCCGGACAGGATCGTCACCACCTTGATCGGCGGCAGATGGGCAGCGCCCGAGGTGACCAGCATCAGGATAATGAAGCCGATGCCGGACGAGGTGCGCATTTGCTCGAACTCGTCATATTTGCCGTAGAATTCGAGCACCGGTTTGGCCACGGCCTCATAGGCATAATGGCCGATGAACCAGCCGGCGACGCCGCCGAGCACCGAGGCCACTGTGGCAATCAGCGCGTAGCGATAGGCCCGTTCGGGTTTGGACAGTGCCATCGGCAAGAAGAGCACATCGGCTGGGACCAGGAAGACCGAGCTTTCGACGAAAGCGATGAAGGCCAGCCACCATTCGGCGGATTTGCGCGCCGCCAGCGACATGGTCCAGTCGTAAAGTCCGCGAAGCATCGGCTCTCCTAATGCATGTCGCCCGAAGCGCTTACCGGTTTTGGGCAACGACAGGCGGGAAGACAAGAACCCAAAGCGCCGCAGTGGACGCTCACGGCGGAAGGAATTCGGTACGCGGCCTGTCTAGAAAGATTTCATGCGCCGCACAATGACGGCGGTGCTTACGAATCCGCAAGGCGCTGTCTGGCGGAAGCGGCGCGGGCAAATCCGCAACAGGACAGTTGACGAACACCCATCCGCCCGTATAGTCCGCGCCCATCCAGGCCGCCCGGCCTGAGCCCCTATGGCGGAATTGGTAGACGCGCTCGACTCAAAATCGAGTTCCGCAAGGAGTGCTGGTTCGATCCCGGCTAGGGGCACCATCCTTCGCTCTGCAAGCTTCCGATGGCAGGCCACGCAAAAACACCTACCGCATATTCCCCGTATGCCCCTGCGAGTAGCGCCCCGGCTGCGGCCAAACCGTGAGCCCATGCGGCTCGACGCCGACGCGGATCTTGGTCACCGCGCCGCTGGTCGTATCGATCATATAGACGTCGCTGTCGAAGCGGCCGGAGAGCCAGAGCTGCTTTCCGTCGGCGCTGACATTGCCCATGTCCGGGCTGCCGCCGCCAGGGATGGGCCATTGCGCGACCACTGAGCGGGTGGCGAAGTCGATCACCGTCACGCTGCCCGGGCCCTTGGCCTTGCCCTGCTCCATCTTGTGCGAGCCACGGTTCGAGACATAGAGGCGCTTGCCGTCGCGGCTGACGACGAAGCCGTGCGTGCCGATGCCGGTCGGGATGAAGCCGATTTCCTTGAAGCTGTCGCCGTCGATCAGGAACACGCCGTCATTCATCATGTCGGCCACGTAGAAGACCTTGCCGTCGGGCGAAAGGCGGATGTCCTGCGGCATGCCCATCCTGGACAGGTCGAGGTGGCCGAGCACCTTCTGGTTCTTCAGGTCGATCTTGGCCAGGCCGCCGTCGCCATACTCGCAGGTGAAGATCGCATAGGAGCCGTCAGCCGAGAAGTCGGCGTGGTTGATGCCGGGACAGGTCGGCGTCGGCAGGCTCGACTTCAGCACCATGGTATGCGGGTCACGGAAATCGAGCTGCTTCATCGCCTCGTCGACGACGATGGCCGCGCTGCCGTCCGGCATGAAATACAGATTATAGGGGTCGTCGACCGCAATCTGCTGGCCGGGCTTGGCGGTCATCGGGTCGATCGGCGTCAGGCTGCCGTTCCTGCCGGTGCCGTTGTTGGCGACCCACAGAGTCTTGAGGTCCCAGGAGGGAACGACATGCTGCGGCTTGCTGCCGACCGAAAACCTGTCGACCTCCTTCAAGGTGACGGTGTCGATAACCGAGACGCTGTTGGATGAGCGGTTGGGCACATAGACACGCGGCAGCGCGCCGGCAGTGGCGGGGCTGAGGTGGCTGGCCGTGGTCTGGCTGTAGATGTTGACCGGCGGGGGAGGCGGATCGCTGCAATCCTCCGGGCAAGAGCCGGCATGCGACGCGCCTGCCCGCAGCGAGATGAGCAGCGCCAGCGGCACGCAAAGACGGATGAAGCGCAGAGAAGTCTCGATCATTTTGGTTGACTTGCGATGAAGGCGCGGATCGCATCGGTCGTCCCGTCGACGATGAGATCCACACCGAGTTGCCCGAATTGTGCGGAAGACCTTGCCGGATCGCCGCCATAAACGCCATCCTCGGCGCCGAGCCTGGGTGGACCCGCGAGACGATCCTTGCGCACCAGCGAAGGGTCGACGGCGAGCATCAGCGAGGTATCGGCCAAGCCCGCATGGGTTCCGATCTCCGCGCGGGTGGCGCCGGCGGCCAGGAGCTTGTCGGTGTAAGGGCCTTGCGCGAACCGATAGTAATCGAGCGCGGCAAAGACCCTAATCGTGGTCTTTTTCCATTCGGCATTGAGCCGGTCGGCCACCTGGCGTTCGTCGGCCTGATAACCGCCGTGGTCGCCGATCAGCACGATCGTCCTGAAGCCGGCATGCCTGAAGCTGCGGGCGGCGGACTCCAGCAATTGCTCGAAAACTTTGTCGCTGATGGTGATGGTTCCCGGAAAACGCATGTGCTCGGTAGGCGGTTCGATATTGCCTTCCGGCACATAGGCGATGACCGGCGCGACCAGCGCGTTGCCCAGTTTCGCCGCGATCTTTTCGGCGAAAAACTTCACTCGCGCGTTGTGCTTGCCCAGCGCCATCGCCGGGCCGCTCTGCTCGGTCCCGCCGATCGGAACGATGATCGTGGTCGTTCCCGCCGCGACGAGGTCGCGCAACTCGGTCCAGGTCTGGTCTTCCAGGAAGACCGAAGCGCTGGCAGCGTTCGCCGCCTGCAAGAACAGCAGCAACCCGGCTCCAGCCAAGATGTGCCGCAGCGCGCTTCTTGCGATCTCGACGACCATATGCCGGTACACTTTCCTGGGATTGCCTAGCGACGCTTCAGCAGGCTGCGCATGCGGTTGCGCAGGATGCGCGCCATGTTGCGGGTCTCGCGGTAGAGGTGCAACTGCGAGGCCGCCTGCCGGGCCAGCCGGTCGGCGTCCGGCGTCAGCCCGATCACCAGCGTGCCCATCGGCTTGCGCTCCGCCCACAGGCGGCTCATCACCGGATGGTCCGGAACCGCGCAGGAATCCGTCATGACGATGTTGGGGTCATCGAGATGCTGCTTGGTCACCTCGATCATCAGAAGCGTGCCTGGCGAATAGGCGGCGAGCGTTTCGTCATAGGCCGTCTTCCAGGTATAGGCGACGCCGGCCTCGACGAATACGATCAGGCAGGCGACGGCGCGGCCCTCGAGCGTCAGCGTATGGATGCGACACATGTCCTGCTCCGCCAGCCTGTGCACGGCTTCGCGGGCGAAGGCTGCGCGGTAGCGGTCGATCGCCATGGCGGTGCGCTCACGGCCTTTCCAGCCGGCAGCTTCCAGCGTCAGGAAGCTTTCGATGGCGTGGCGGATCTCGTCGGGTCCGCGCGCCACGATGTGCCCGATCCTGCCGAGATCGGCAAGGCGCCGCTTCAGCCGGCGGAATTCGCGGTAGTGGTGCGAACGAAGCGATGCCTTGAGATAGGCCTCGCCGTCGAGAGCGCTTTCGAGCACCGGCCGCTCGACCTTGCCGGTGGTCACCATGGTCAGGCCGCGGCTGTCGGCGAACGAAGTGAGCAGGCTCGCCACCGGTCCGTCGAGACGCATATCGGGCAGCACGAAGACCTTGGGCAGCTTGAGATGCGGCCTCGACAGCATGGAGAAGAAATCCTCGATGACGCAGACCGGATCGTCGCGGTCGACCAGCGGCGTGCCGAGCGGGCCGAACGGGCTCGCCCATGTACGCATCACCGGGACCCCGAGCGGGATCGCCGGCCGCTCGACCGAGAAGGGCACCAGAAGCCGCAGCCGGTTGCGGTATTCGTCGCCGTCCCGGATGACGGCCAGCCGCACTTCGCGGTCTTCCAGCCGGGGCATTGCAGGCGCCAGGAAGCGCGGGTTGAAGAAGACGTTGGGCTCGATCGTGCGGGCGCAGAGGAAATCGAGCTCCTCTACGAGGTCGAAGCCGGCCGAGGCCGGGTAGATGGCAAGCTTTCGCTCCGGCCTGTTGCTGGCGAAGAGCTCGACATGGGCGGGGTCGACCTCGCGCGCCAGGCCGGCGAGGTTGGAGACCATGGCGCCGGCGGGGCCGCCGCTTGTCTCTTCGAGCAACGGAACGGCGGCCATCAGGCGACTTCCTTTCTTGCGGGCACGAAGATGGCCATCACGATGCCGAGCTTGCGCCAGACGGTGAAGGAGAGCGCGCTGGCCTCGAAGACCATGGCGAGGCTCGTTGCCATCGCCGCGCCCCAGAGTCCGAACAGCGGGATCAACAGCACGTTGAGGCCGATGTTGAGCGCGAGCGTCATGGCATAGACCGCGGCGCAGATGTTCTGGTTGCCGCTCATGGTGAGCAGGCTTTCGCAAGGGCCGACGGCGGCGCGCGCCACTACGCCAAGCACTAGCAGGAAAAGCAGCGGATACCCGGCGGTGAATTCGGGCCCGAACAGCACCAGCATCGGCTCGCCCAACGCCAGCACCAGCAGCGCCATTAAGAGCGAGGGCCAGAAGGTCCAGGACACCGTCTCGCGGGCGAAGGCGGCGAGCCTGGCCGGCTCGCCATGCGTGAACTGCGCGTAGCGCTGGGCAACGCCAGCCTTGACCGCGAAATAGACGAAATGCACAAGCGCCAGCGTCTTCACGGTGGCGAAGTAGACGGCGACGTCGTTGGGCCGGAGATAGGCGCCCACCATCAGCACGTCGGCATTGGTGAGCAGGAAGAAGAAACTCTCGACCAGGAAGATCGGCAGCGAAACCAGGATCCACTGGGCGAAATGCACCTTGATCGGCCCGGCCGGGGTCTTTTTCTCCATGCGTGAGGTGACGGCCATAAGCTGGCCGAGCGTCGTGACGTAGGTAGCGGCGATCGAGGCGAAGATCGCGGTCTTGGCGTCGGGCACGTAATGGAGGCCAAGCAGCAGCGCCATGAACGCCAGGATCAGCACCGGCCGCACCAGGTAGGTGGGCGACAGCGCCAGCAGCGCCCAGGAATTGGCGCGCGCCAGGCCTTGCAGGAGATCGCCGAGCGCGATCATCGGCAGGCAGATGACGCCGAGGATGAATGGGATGACGTAGTAGCTCTCGATCCAGTCCGAGGCGAGCCACACGCCGAGCGCGCCGAGGCCCGCGATGAGCGTCGAGGCGACAAGCACGAAGAGGCGGCTGGCCAGAACGATGCCGCGCAGCTCGGCCAGCATGCCGCGTTCGCGATATTCCGGAATGTAGCGGATGACCGAGGTGTGGAAGCCAAGGCAGGCGAGGTTGCCGACGATGACCATCGTCACCCACACCAGCACCGAGATGCCGTATTCGAACGAGCCTATCCAGCGCGCCATGAGTACCTGGCTGACGAAGGCGATGACGGCGCTGATGATGCGTATGGAAAAGGCGATCAGCGACATGCGCCCGGCTTCGCCGCGTTCGTCGGCGGTGAAGAGGATGGCATCGATGCGGCCAAGCAAAGGACGCATGCGCAGCGCCCAGCGCTGCGGCAGGAACCGCCCGGCAGTCGTTGCCGCGGAAAAGCGCACCCAAAACTCTCCGTTTTCCGCCTTTTTCCAGCGTTCCGGTCTATCCGAAACACCTTAAGAAACGGTTGGGTGGGGTGGTCGTCCCATCGTAGCGATTGCTGAGGCGAGCTAGCCCCGGGGATTGCCCGAAGGCAGGGGGAGCCGGCCGGTGCTTTGCTCGCCTCTTCTCCCCGCCAGGGGAAGGTGGGACACCGGGCGTGGCCCGATGTCCGATGTTCCACAAAGAGCGCTACATCCCCTTCATCGCGTCGCACGACACGTTGGGGTTCATGTCGGCGAAGGCGCCGGTCGGATTCTGCTTCCAGGCCCAGACATGCAGTTCGTAGAACGGGCCGAGGCCGTAGCGGTTGGGCGCGGTGTTGAAGTTGAACAGATGACCTTCGAGCGAAGCCGGGCCCTTCGCGGTGATGTATTCGACCGCGACAAGCTTCAGCGTGCCGTCGGCCATCGGCTCGTACATCACCGCCTCGGGCTTCGCGACATCGACTGCGTCGTCCTTCAGATAGGCGGCGTTGACGTAATGGATGCCCATCGCGCCGCCGGTGAGGCCGCTGGCGCAGGGGATCGGCGCGTAGCCTTCGGCTTCTGCCACCGCGACGTCCTCGAAGCGGCTGTCGAGCGCCCGCACCTTTTCGGCGAGCGGATTGGCGGTTTCCGCCGTGGCGGCGCCCGCCATCAGCAGGGTGATCGCTGCAGAGGCGCCGATAAGGCATTCGGTCCAAATGCGAATGGTCATTTCAAGTCTCCAATACGGTTGCGGCGCGCAAACGGCGAAGCTGGCCTGTCGAGGCCAACTCCGGACGCCGGAGGCGCCTTTTCTGCAAAAAGGTGATGGATGCTGATCGCGATGAATTGGGATCAGCCGTGATGCCACCAATATTCCCAGTATTCGCGCGGGTTTTCCCGCTCGTGCAGGCCGATATCGCGCCTCAGGTGATCGTCCTGCGGCGGCAAGAGGCGACGCCGGTTTCGAAAGCGTGAAAGCAGCGCCGATACGGCCCGTCGCATGTAGCCGTGCCGTGGCGGGACGTTATCCGCCGCGGCGGATGAAGTCTCGCTGCCTGGCACGGCGTCAGGTCCGCCGGCGACGGGTATGGTCTGCCCGACACGATCTGACCGGTCAGCGATAAAAGTAGGGGTCGAGGACCCGCACCTCCGTGATCTTGTCGACGGGGAGCGCGTTCTTCTGCGCCGTGCTGCGGATCGCCTCCGGCGAGGGCGCGTCATAGATGCAGAAACTCTTCGACTTGTCGGGCGAGACGAAGGACTGCACCCAGGTTACGCCTTTTTCGGCATTGCGGGCGATGACGCCGCTCATGGCCGTGGCGCCGGCATCGGTCATCGGCACGTTCAGGCCTTCCGGGAAGGTGCGTTCAACAAGGTAGCGAGGCACGATCATTTCCTTTCGTTGGTGATTTGCGCTCGGTTTAAGCGCGACCCAGCAGAAATCACCTTCGCGGAAAGCGCGCATCGGCGCCTTTCCCCATATTTGACGGGACGATTCCCTATCTTGGCGCCGTTATAGTGGGAGTAAGCACGCAAATGTGTGGAAGGTCACATTTCCATCCGTTCGTACTGACTATCCAGCGGCATCCGCCGCGCCAACATTCCCTATTCGCGAGAATGACGATGCTTCTGGAAAGGCAGACGCAGCTAAAGCAACTGGAGGCCGATCTGGCCGGAACCGTGCAAGGTCACGGCCGCGTCGTGGCGCTCTCCGGCGAAGCCGGCGCTGGCAAGACGGCGCTGGTCGAGGCGTTCGCGAGTCGGCTGGATAAGGGCCTGACCATGCTGCGCAGCGCCTGCGAGGACCTGTCCATTCCCGATCCACTGGGGCCGCTCTACGATCTGGCCCGCGAGGCGCAGTGGGAACTGCCGCGGGCGTTCGAAGACCGCCAGGTGCAGCGACTGCCGCTGTTTTCCGAGGCGCTAGACGTATTCGAGGCGAAGGGTCCGAGCGTGCTCGTCATCGAAGACCTTCACTGGGCCGATGACGCGACGCTCGACTTCGTGCGCTTCCTCGGCCGGCGTATCGCGAACACCCGTATCCTGCTCGTGATCACCGCGCGGACCGACGGCAGCGAGGGCCAGATGCGGGTTCGGCGAGCGCTCGGCGCGATTCCGGCCGGCAACATCCATCGTATCGAGGTTCCGCTGCTCAGCGAGACAGCCGTCCTGTCGCTTGCCGAGGCCGCCGAGCGCGACGGCGACGCCATCTATCGGGCAAGCGCAGGCAACGCCTTCTTCGTCACCGAGTTGCTTGCCGCCGAAGGCGATGGCGCGATGCCGGCGAGCGTGCGCGACGCCGTGCTGGCGCGCGCCGAAAAACTGTCGCCGGGCGCGCGCTCGATGCTCGACGCAGTCTCGGTGTTCCCTCGCCGCGCCGACGCCTGGGCGCTGAGCGGCCTCTGCGGGATCGCCGCCGCCGGCCAACTTGCCGAGTGCGTTTCCAATGGCCTCCTGGAGGATTTCGGCGACGGCTACGCCTTCCGGCATGAGATCGCCCGCACGGCAATCGAGATGGCGCTGACGCCGAGCAAACGGCGAGAGTACAACGAGCGCGCTCTGGCAGCCTTGCGGGAAGATCCGCACGTCGCCACCGCCAGGCTGGTGCATCATGCCGTGGAAGCGCAAAGCCTGGACGTGGTGCGCGAGCTGGCGCCCGTCGCCGCGCGCGAGGCGTCCCGCGTCGGCGCGCATCGCGATGCGGCGGGCTACTACGAGGTTGCCCTGCGCTACGCTGATCTCCTGCCGATCGAGAAGCGGGCGGAGCTTTATGAAGGCCATGCCTTCGAGTGTCACCTGATCGGTCGCGTCGACGCGGCCATGGAGGCGCAAGGACAGGCACGTCGGTTGCGCCAGGCGCTGGGCGACCGGGTCAAGGAGGGCGACTGCCTCAGATGCCTGTCGCGCTTTGCTTATCTGCTCGGTGATCGGGAGGACGCGGACCGGTTCGGAGCACAGGCCGTGGAACTGCTGGAGGCAGCGCCCGACGGGCCCGAACTCGCCATGGCTTATTCCAATCTTTCGCAATTGGCGATGCTGGCCGAGCGGCTCGACGACACGCTCATGTTCGGCGGCAAGGCCATAGAGCTGGCGGAGCGGCTCAACCGGCCCGACATCCTTTGCCACGCGCTCAACAATGTGGGTGCGGCCGGGCAATGGCTGGACTTCGCCAAGGGGCGGCATGATCTCGCCCGCAGCCTTGGAATCGCGCTGTCCAGCAACTTCCAGGAGCATGCCGCGCGCGCCTTCACGAATTGCGCCTGCGTCGAGATGAACAGGCTCAATTTCAGCGAGGCGGCATCGTTCCTGGAGCGCGGCATCGGCTATTGCGTCGAGAACGATCTCGCGACCTGGCGCGACTACATGCGCGGGGTGCAGGCGCAGCTTTTGGTTCGGCTCGGCCTTTGGGACGACGCCGCGGCAATGGCGCATGAGGTTGTCGACGACGAGGCGACCACGCCGTTGGTGCGCTATCCGTCGCTCATCGCGTTGGCACGGTTGCGCATCCGCCGGGGAGATCCATCGGCCGGGCCGGTTCTCGACGAGATGAAGCTGTTCCTGGACAAGGGCATGGAGTTGCAACGCCTCGCGCCCTTCGCCGAGGTGATGGCCGAACTGGCGTGGTTGGGCGAGGGCGACAGGGATGAGGCGCTGCGCGTGATCGCCCTTGCCGAGAGCCTGTCGCCGACGCGGGCGGTGTTCGGCGAACTGGCGACATGGCGGCAGCTTTTGTCGCCTGAAAGCGAACCCGGCGAGACCGACGGCATGGCTGAGCCGCACCGTCTGCAATTGGCTGGCGATTGGCGCGCCGCCGCCGCGCTCTGGTCGAAGATGGACGCCCCGTTCGAACGGGCGCTCGCCCTGCTCAGGGGCGATGAGGCAGCGCAGCGCGAAGCGCTCGATGTGCTCGAGGCACTCGGCGCAAGGTCGGTGGCGCAGCATGCGCGCGGCGTGATGCGGCAAAGCGGTGTGAACCGCATCGCCAGGGGACCGAGGCAGGCTACGCGCGCCAACCAGGCGGGGCTCACGCAGCGCCAGATGGAGGTTCTCCAGCTTATCGAGCGAGGCTTCTCCAACAAGAAGATCGCCGCGCATCTGACCATCTCGCCCAAGACGGTCGATCACCACGTCTCGGCGGTGCTGGAGAAGCTGGAGGCGGTCTCGCGTGGTGAAGCGGCGGCCGCGGCGCGTGCGTCGGGGCTGGTGTGAGGCCGCGGCGCCGCGAGGAAGCTTAAAACAAGTCCGGCGTTCTGGTGGGATTGCCAGCGCAAGCGCTGCCCTCATACGCCCTTCGGGCACTGCCAGCCCTTCCTATCGCTCCGGGCGTTCGTCGTTCGAAAAGCCAAGCAATTGGCTTCTCGTTCCGCTGCGCGGACCACTCCTCAACCCGTTGAACGGGAGAAGGAAAGGGTCTCAGGCGAAGGTGCCGTGGCAGTGCTTGTATTTCTTGCCGGAGCCGCAGGGGCATAGCTCGTTGCGGCCGACCTTGCCCCATGTCGAGGGGTTCTTCGGATCGCGGTTTTCCGGGGCGACGACGGTGTTCGAATCCTGGCGCACCAGAAGCGCGGTCTCGCCGCCCTCGAAATCGTCCTCCCCTGTGGAGCCGTCGATATGGCTGCCAAACATCTCGGGGGCTTCGGGCGGCGGGGCGTCCGCCGCCTGGCGCACCAATTCGACGCGCATCAACTGCGCGGTGACGGCCTGACGAAGGTTGCCGAGCATGGCTTGAAACAGCTCGAAGGCTTCGCTCTTGTATTCCTGCAGCGGGTCGCGCTGGGCATAGCCGCGGAAGCCGACGACCGAGCGCAGATGGTCGAGGTTGACGATGTGCTCGCGCCACAGATGGTCGAGCGTCTGCAGCACCACCGAACGCTCGACATAGTTCATCACATCGGGGCCGAAACGGTCGGCGCGCTCCTTGGCGGCGGTGTCGGCAGCCGCGGTAATGCGCTCGCGGATGTCGTCCTCGGCGATGCCTTCTTCCTTGACCCATTGCTCGATCGGCAGGTCGAGGTTGAGGTACTGCGCCACCTCTTCCTTGAGGCCGGTGACGTTCCACTGCTCGGCATAGGCGTTTTCGGGTATGTTCTTGGCGACGATCTCCTCGATGACGCCTTCGCGCATCTCGGCGATCGTCTCCGAGAGGCCTTCGCCGTCCATCAACTCGATGCGCTGCTCGAACACCACCTTGCGCTGGTCGTTGGCGACGTCGTCATATTTCAAGAGGTTCTTGCGGATATCGAAGTTGCGCGCCTCGACCTTCTTCTGCGCCTTCTCCAGCGCCTTGTTGATCCAGGGATGGATGATCGCCTCGTCTTCCTTGAGGCCAAGCTTCTGCAGCATGCCATCCATGCGCTCGGAGCCGAAGATGCGCATCAGATCGTCCTGCAGCGACAGGAAGAATTTTGACCGGCCGGGGTCGCCCTGACGGCCTGAGCGGCCGCGCAACTGGTTGTCGATACGGCGCGATTCGTGGCGTTCCGTGGCCAGAACATAGAGGCCGCCCGCCGCCAGCGCCTTTTCCTTCAGGCGCTCGACGTCGGCGTAGATTTCCTTTTCCCTGGCCTCGCGCTCGGGTCCCTCCGGCATGTCGCCCAGTTCATCGGCGATGCGCATCTCGGCGTTGCCGCCAAGCTTGATGTCGGTGCCGCGGCCGGCCATGTTGGTGGCGATGGTTATGGCGCCCGGCTTGCCGGCCTGGGCCACGATGGCCGCCTCGCGCTCGTGATGCCGGGCGTTGAGAACTTCGAAGTCCGTGAAGCCTTCCTTACGCAGGCGCTCGGCCAACTGCTCGGACTTCTCGATCGAGGTGGTGCCGACCAGAGTCGGCTGGCCCTTGGCGCTGGCTTCGCGGATTTCCTTGACGATCGCCTTGTACTTCTCCTCGACCGTCCGGTAGACCTCGTCGTCCTCATCCTTGCGGATGACCGGCAGGTTGGTCGGGATTTCGGTGACCTCGAGACCGTAGATGTTGCCGAATTCCTCAGCTTCGGTCAGCGCCGTGCCTGTCATGCCGGCGAGCTTCTTGTAGAGGCGGAAATAGTTCTGGAAGGTGACGGAGGCCAGCGTCTGGTTCTCCGGCTGGATCTGCACGTGCTCCTTGGCTTCGAGGGCCTGATGCAGGCCTTCCGAATAGCGGCGGCCGGGCATCATGCGGCCGGTGAACTCGTCGATGATGACGATCTCGCCGTTGCGCACGATGTAATCGCGGTCCTTCTGGAACAACAGATGCGCCTTGAGCGCATTGTTGACGTGATGGACGATGGCGACGTTCTCGACGTCGTAGAGCGACTCGCCCTTGAGCAGGCCAGCCGCGGTCAGCAAGTTTTCGAGCTTCTCGGTGCCTTCCTCGGTGAAGATCGTCGTCTTCTGCTTCTCGTCGACTTCGTAGTCGGCCGGGCCGAGCTTAAGCATGAAGGTGTCGATGGTGTTGTACATTTCCGAGCGGTCCTCGAGCGGACCGGAAATGATCAGCGGCGTGCGCGCCTCGTCGACCAGGATGGAATCGACCTCGTCGACGATGGCATAGGCATGGCCTCGCTGCACCATCTGCGAGCGCTCATACTTCATGTTGTCGCGCAGATAGTCGAAGCCGAGCTCGTTGTTGGTGGCGTAGGTGACGTCACTGGCATAGGCCTCGCGGCGCTCGTCGTCGGATAGGCCATGGACGATGATGCCGACGGTCAGGCCGAGAAACTTGTAGACGCGGCCCATCCATTCGGCGTCGCGCTTGGCGAGGTAGTCGTTGACGGTAACGACATGCACGCCCTTGCCGGCAAGCGCATTGAGATAGACCGGCAAGGTTGCGACCAACGTCTTGCCCTCGCCGGTGCGCATCTCGGCGATGCCGCCATTGTGCAGCACCATGCCGCCGATCAACTGGACGTCGAAAGGCCGCATGCCAAGCACGCGGCGGGCCGCCTCGCGTACCGTGGCGAAAGCGGGAACCAAGAGGTCGTCCAACGAGGCGCCGTTGGCGAGATCCTGGCGGAATTTCTCCGTGCGGCCCGCAAGCTCGGCGTCGGAAAGCGCCCGCATCTCGTTTTCCATGGCATTGATTGCTTCGACTCGTGGCCGGGTCGACTTGACGCGGCGGTCGTTGGAGGAGCCGAAAACCTTACGGGCGAGAGCGCCGAGACTGACCATCAATGGCCCTTTCGATAGCAATTTCAAGCGTCTGCGACGGACACCGGGCGGGCCCATCAAATCCGCGTGAATGCGGACAAACGCAAAAAGCGCCCGGAAAACGGTTCTGGACGCCAAGTCGATGGACAGATAAGAGGGGGCTCAATCGATGTCAACGCCGCGTTAGCCCTAAGGTCAGCGCCAAATTCCGCCACAATCCGACTGATCTGGAACCCCTTCGCTCACGCGATCCTAATTGGCAAATCCCTATTGGAGTTATCTTGATGTCCCTGTTGTTCCGCCGCGCGTCGCTCGCCAGCCTCGGTTTGGCCTTCGGCCTTTCGGCTTTCTCGCTGTCGCCGCTGATGGCGCAGGAAACCAAGCCTGCCCAGGGGGATGCCGCGGCGCCCACCGCCGCGCCGGTCGATCCCAATGCCGTGGTCGCCACCATCAATGGCGAGAAGCTGACCGAGGCCGATCTTGCGCTCGCCGAAGGCGAACTTTCCCAGCAGTTCGCGCAGATGCCGCCGGAACAGCGCCGCGCCGCCGCGCTTTCGGCGGCGATCGAAATCCGCGTCATGGCGAAAAAGGCCGTCGACAGCGGCCTCGACAAGGATCCAGACTTCCAGCGCCGCATGGCTTTCCTGCAGGCGCGCGCGCTGCATGGCGAGGTGGTCGAGAAGGAGGTGGTCGACAAGGTGACGGATGCCGAAGTGCGTGCCCGCTACGACCAGGAGATCGCCAACACGCCGCCGGTCAATGAAGTGCATGCACGTCACATCCTCGTGAAGACGAAGGAAGAAGCAGAGGCTATCATCAAGCAGCTCGACGGCGGCGCCGACTTCCAGAAGCTCGCCAACGAACACACCAATGACCCCTCGGGCAAAACCAATGGCGGCGATCTCGGCTGGTTCGGTCCGGGGCAGATGGTGCCGGAATTCGACAAGGCGGCCTTCGCGCTCGATGTCGGCAAGTACACGAAGGAGCCGGTGCAGACGCAGTTCGGCTGGCATGTCATCAAGCTTGAAGACAAGCGCGCCAAGCAGCCGCCGGCCTTCGACGACGTCAAGGACCAGGCCAAGCAGGCGGTGATCCGCGACAAGTATTTCGCCATGGTCAAGGACCTGCGGGCCGCCGCCAAGGTCGAGATTCCGGACGAAAAGCTCAAGAAGGACGTGGATACGCTTGAAAGCGGCAAGTGATTTGCCGCCGACTGACGGTTCTGCAAGGGCGCTTTCGGGCGCCCTTTCGCATCATGAAGCCTTGCTTATGCCCCGCACGACATAGCGGACGGCGGCGCGGATAGCCACGTCGTCCTCATCGAGGCGATTGCTCAGCAGATGCCGCCAGGCGAAGGACGCGACAAGGTCGGCGACGATCCCGGCATCGACATCGGCCGCCACCTCGCCACGCGCCTTGGCGCGTTCGATCATGCCGCCCGTGTGGACGCGGCGCCCTTTTGAATATTCGGCAAGCGCAGCGGCGGCAGTCTCGTCGGACTGGGCCTCGGCGACCAGCGAGCGGAAGATATTGCCCGATGGGGTGTCGCGCCAGTGCGCGAACAGGTTCTTGAGAAAGCCGACCAGGTCGTCCTCGACGTTCCCCGTATCCGGAGTTTCGACGCGCTTCTGCCGCTGGTAGACCTCGATCAGCAGCGCCGCCTTGCTTGGCCACCAGCGGTAGATGGTCGGCTTGCCAGCACGCGCCCGCCGGGCGACGGCCTCGATCGAGAAGCCGGCATAGCCCGCCTCGCGCAATACGGCTTCGGCGGCCTCGACAATGGCGTCGGCGCTTTCGGGATTGCGTTTCGCGCCGATCGATTTGCGCCCGCGGGCCGCGGCTTCGCCCATCGAGGTTTCCTTAGCCGGTGAATCTGGCGCCATCATATGGGCTTCGGCGATGAAACGAAACGCCGCGTTTTCCGTTGCACAACCCTCGGTCAGGTCAGCGAATCGCGGCCAGAACGCCCCTTGCGCCGGCGCGCGCTATCGGGCAAACCGGCCTTCCTTTCGCGCTCTTGCCGCCCGGGGTCATGATGTCCGCTACGATTTCGCCGCTCGCACCGAAGAAGTACCCACAGATGCCGGTCATCGAGGGGGTGCGCATCGCGACCGCCGAAGCCGGCATAAAATACCGGAACCGCACCGATCTCCTTGCCATGGTCTTCGATCCGGGCACGGCCGTCGCCGGCGTGTTCACCAGGTCGAAATGCCCTTCGGCGCCGGTGGATTTCTGCCGCCAGAACCTGCCCGGCGGCAAGGCGCGCGTGCTGGTCGTCAACTCCGGCAATGCCAACGCCTTCACCGGCAAGAAGGGCAAGGCGTCGACCGCGCTGACCGGCGAAGCGGCGGCCAAGGCCGCCGGATGCTTGGAGAGCGAGGTTTTCCTGGCCTCGACCGGCGTCATCGGCGAGCCGCTCGACACCACCAAATTCAGCCATCTTCTCGCCGGGCTGGTCAAGGACGGCAAGCCGGATCTGTGGACCGATGCGGCCAGGGCCATCATGACCACGGATACCTATCCGAAGGTGGCGACGGCGACGGTCAAGCTCGGCGACGCGGACGTCACCATCAACGGTATCGCCAAGGGCGCCGGAATGATCGCGCCCGACATGGCGACGATGCTTTCGTTCATCGCCACCGACGCGCCGATCGCCGCCGCCGTGCTGCAGGACCTGTTGTCGCGCGGCACGGCCAAGACTTTCAACGCGGTGACCGTCGACAGCGACACCTCGACCAGCGACACGCTGCTTTTCTTCGCCACAGGCAAGGCAGCCGCGCGCGGCGCGCCGGCAATCAGCGATCCCAGGGACGCGCGGCTCGGCGCGTTCCGCCGGGCACTCGGCAAGGTGCTGAAGTCGCTGGCGCTCCAGGTCGTGCGCGACGGCGAGGGCGCGCGCAAGCAAGTCGAGGTCACGGTGACGGGCGCCAAATCGGCGCGTTCCGCCAAGCGCATTGCGCTCTCGATCGCCAATTCACCACTGGTCAAAACTGCCGTCGCCGGCGAGGATGCCAATTGGGGCCGCGTCGTCATGGCTGTCGGCAAGGCCGGCGAGCCCGCCGATCGCGACCGTCTGTCGATCTGGTTCGGCGACAATCGCCTCGCTCATGAGGGCGAGCGCGATCCGGCCTATTCGGAGGAAGCGACTTCGGCCTATATGAAGCGCGACGATATCCGCATCCGCGCCGATATCGGCATCGGCCGCGGCAAGGCAACGGTGTGGACCTGCGACCTCACCAAGGAATATGTCGCCATCAATGGCGATTACCGGAGCTGATGGCGCCGGTGTCCAGGCATCCGGCAAGCGTGCTGGCGGTCGTGCGCCGTTACGAGGCGGCGGGTTTTCGCGCCTGGCCGGCGGCCGCCGTCCATTATGACGGGACCTGGGTGGTGCGGCTGACGGCCGGACACCCCGCCAAGCGGCTGAATTCGGTCAATCCGCTCGATCCCGGCGACACCCACGCGATCGAAGAGCGTATCGGTCGCGCCGCAAGGCGGTTCGATGCCTATGGCCGGCCGCTCACCTTTCGCATGTCGCCTCTGTCTGGGCAGGTGCTGTCAACGCATCTCGACAAGGCCGGCTGGAATCGGTTCGACGAATCCCTGGTGATGCGGTTGCCGCTGAAAGAGGTCGAACTCGGCGCGGCGATGGACCAGATCCCGCTCAAGGACATCAGCCGCTTCATCGGTGCATCGCTGAGAACCAGCGGGTCGGACGCTTCGCTGCGGCCCGGCCTGTCGGAGGTCATCGGCGCCATACAGCCGGAGGCGGGGCTGTTCGCGCTCGAGGACGGCAACGAGCCGCTGGCGACGCTGATCTGCGTCCATGACGGCGATCTCGCGGGCCTGTTCGAAGTCGCCACCGAAAAGTCGGCGCGCAACAAAGGCCATGGCCGCAACCTCATCCTGTCGGCGCTGAAATGGGCGCGCCTGCGCGGCGCGCGCGAGGCCTGGCTGCAGGTCGAGGCCGGCAACGCGCCGGCGCTTTCGCTCTACCGGTCGCTCGGCTTCGAGGAAGTCTATCGCTACCACTATCGACGGCCGCCAGGCGCATGAGCGAGGTGAAGCCAACCGGAAAGCGCCTTCTGCTGGTCGCTGCCTGCGCGCTGGTCGACACTGACCGGCGCGTGCTTCTTGCACAGCGCCCAGAGGGCAAGCAGCTTGCCGGGCTGTGGGAGTTTCCCGGTGGCAAGGTCGAGCCGGGCGAGACGCCGGAGGAGTGCCTTGTCCGCGAATTGCACGAGGAGCTCGGCATCGAGACCGACATTCCGTGCCTGGCTCCGCTTACCTTCGCCAGCCATTCCTATGACGATTTCCATCTCCTGATGCCGCTTTATGTCTGTCGGCGATTTCGCGGTATCGCGCAGCCTCGCGAGGGGCAGGGACTCAAATGGGTCAGGCCGAAGCAGATGCGCGAGTATCCGATGCCGCCGGCCGACGCGCCGCTGATCCAGTTCCTGATAGACCTGCTGTAGTTTCGCTGCCTGCCTTTGCGAAAGACCACGGCTTTCGGGGGGGGCATTTTACGAAGCTGCTTTAGTCAGCGTTAATGGAAGATTTATCTCGACGTGAGAGATTGCTCGAGCCGTTGCGCGCGGCAAGAACATCGTCGATGGACCGGGAAACAACGGCATGAGCCTTGAAAGAGACTGGGACTCGATCCGGCCCGACCGGGGTTTTCGCGCGGCGGACGCCGGCATGGGCATCCTGCGGATCACGCTTCTCTTCGGCTCGGCCGCCGTGGCGCTGGCGCTGTTCGCGACGCCTTTCCTCGACAATCAGAGCCGATCGCAGGGCGCCCGCGACGGCCTTGGGACCGGCCTCGACATGTCCGCGACCGGATCGATAGGTCATCGCACCAATACATATACGGTGCGCCGCAGCGTGCTGCAGCCAATGCCCAGCTCGATCTGTGTCATCCGTAATGACGGCAGCCGCAGCGGCGAGTGCTGATTTTTGGGACAATGGCGTTTCACTCGCCGTTAAGCTTTTGCCGTTAACCTTTCTTAACGGGTAGCACATTAGAATTTCTGCATAAGGAATGGATGACCATGAAGAACCTGTTGCAGCAATTCGCGAGGGATGAGACGGGAGCGACGGCCATCGAATATGGTCTGATCGTTACTGTACTGTCGCTTACAATCATCGGCGGCGTGGGCAAGGCCGCGGATGCGCTCCAGTGGTTGTTCAGCGACAACAACAGCAAACTGGTCCAGGCCTTCTCCCACTGACGACGCCGATCAGTCAGCCCCTCTACGCTTCTGCGGGTCCTCCAGAACAGTTTTCAGAGAGACTTTGGCCGATCCCGGCTTGAGCGGTTTTTGCTGCGACGCGTCGGGCGTCCAGCCGGACATCCACACGACCGGGAAACTTGCGCGGATGCGGCCGTCCGGGTCCGAGAATCGTTCCGCATAGATTTCGGCGGCGCGGGCAAACAGGCGCCTGCTGCCCGGTCGCCGGCTGCGGTCGACAAGCGGGCTGGTCTCGCCCATCGCGCGCAGGTCGGCGGCGAGGTCGAACAACGTATCGTAGCGCACGGTCACCGTTTCAACATCGGCGACGGGCAATGCCAGGCCGGCTCGCTGCAACAGCGCACCCGCATCGCGTACGTCGGTGAAAGGAAGGATGCGCGGGCTTGCGCCGCCGTAAAGCTCCGTCTCGGCGGTGAGCATGCTTTCGCGCAACTCCGCCAACGTGCCTGCACCGGCGAGCGCTCCAAGGAAAAGCCCATCCGGCTTCAGGGCCCGGCGGATCTGCGCGAGCATGCCGGGAATGTCGTTCATGGCGTGCAGCGAGAGCAGGGAAACGACGAGATCGAGGCTGCCTTCCCCGAACGGCACGGTCTCCGCCGGCGCCACCAGGCCGGGCGCGCCGGCCAGAAGCGCTCCGTCCATCTCGACGCGAACGATTTCGCCGACCTTGCCGCTGCCGGCGAGCACGTCCGCCGCCGCCGATGTCTGACAGAACAGCGCCGCCGCCCTGGCGAAACGGCGCTCGACCGCATCCAGCCGGTCGGCAAGGTCTTCCGCCGCGCGCCGCATCAGGAAATCGGCGCCTTCGACGGGGCGGACGAGAGCCCGGCGCTTGCGCGCGAGCCAGAGCTCGGTGTCGATCAAGGGCTGCAATGGAAAGCTTCCTGTTGTCCGCGCCTGCCGGAGTCGTGTTAAGGTGGCGCGGGGTTCCTTTTCACGTGGCCGATCCGGTGCACAAGATCAAGCCCAGTGCGGTGCAGGACATGGCACGGCAGGCATTGGCCTGGCCGGCCCGGCTGTTGTTTCCGCCGGTTTGCGCCGGCTGCCGACGCCATGTGTCGCAGCCCGGTGTGTTGTGCGGCGCCTGCTGGCCAAAGCTGAGACTGCTGGAAAAACCCTGGTGCCCGGTGATGGGCACCCCCTTCACCCATGACATGGGCGAGGGGTTTTTGTCCGCCGAGGCGATCGCCGATCCGCCACCCTTCGAGCGGGCGCGGGCCGCCGTCGTGTATTCGGGTGTCGCGCGTCAGATGGTGCAGGGGCTGAAATACCAGGACCGGACCGATCTCGCGCCTTGGATGGCAAACTGGATGATCCGCGCCGGCGCGGAACTGATTGCCGAGGCTGACCTTGTCGTGCCGGTGCCCTTGCACTGGCGGCGCTTCTTCCGACGTCAGTTCAATCAGTCGGCGGAACTCGGGCGGGCCGTTGCGAAGCTCGGCGGACTGCCTTTCGCGCCATCCGCGGTCGGGCGCGTGAAGCTGACGCGCCAGCAGGTCGGGCTCGAACGGCATGAGCGCGAGGAGAATGTGCGCGCCGCTTTTCGTGTTCCGCTGGACTTCGAAATCGAAATCGCGGGCCGAAGGGTTCTGGTCGTGGACGATGTCTACACTACCGGCGCAACGGTACGGGCCGTCGCCAAGGCGCTGAAGAGGGGTGGCGCCGGAGCGATCGACATCCTCACTTTCGCCCGCGTCCTACCGGGGGACTTCCGGCCCGATGAGTCCGCGACTATATAGGTTTGAATTGTTGTTTTGCCGCATGTCGTTTTCTTACCCTCATTGGACGGCACGCGTGAGGATTGCCGGCCGATGGCTGATGTGACGATCTATACCCGAATGATGTGCGGCTACTGCGTCGCGGCCAAGCGGCTGCTCGACCGCAAGGGCGTGGCCTATACCGAGCACGACGCCTCGTTTTCGCCGGAACTGCGCCAGGAAATGATCTCGCGGGCGCATGGTCGGACTACATTTCCGCAGATTTTCATCGGCGACACGCATGTCGGCGGCTGCGACGACCTCCACGACCTGGAGTCGCAGGGCCGGCTGGACGCCATTCTCGCCAACGGGAGATGATCATGGGCACCTTCAAGGCCGCCGCCGTCCAGATGCGTTCGGGCACGAGCCCGCAGCGCAATGCCGCCGACATGGAGATCCTTGTCCGTAAGGCCGCGGCTCAGGGCGCCGCCTACGTCCAGACGCCGGAAATGACCGGCGCACTTATCCGCGACAAGCAGGCAGGGGCGGCCGCCTTTACCACCGAGGACCAGGACATAGTCGTCGCGACGGCGCGCCGGTTGGCGACGGAGCTCGGCATTTATCTGCATGTCGGCTCTACCGCGATCCTGCGCGCCGACGGCAAGCTCGCCAACCGCGCGTTCCTGTTCTCGCCGGTCGGCGCCCTGATCGCCTGCTACGACAAGATCCATATGTTCGATGTCGACCTCGACAATGGCGAAAGCTGGCGCGAGTCCGCATCCTACGAGCCGGGAACGCAAGCGGTCGTGACCGAAATCGATGGGACGAGGCTTGGCTTTGCCGTGTGCTACGACCTGCGCTTCCCTCAACTTTTCCGCGCCGAGGCGATGGCCGGGGCCGAGGTCCTGACGGTGCCTGCCGCCTTCACGCGCCAGACCGGAGAGGCACATTGGCATGTGCTGCTTCGTGCCCGCGCCATCGAGAACGGCGCCTATGTCATCGCCGCCGCGCAGGGCGGCCTGCATGAGGACGGCCGCGAGACTTACGGCCACTCGCTGATCGTCGATCCCTGGGGGCGCGTCATTGCCGAGGCCGCCCATGACGAGCCAGGCGTGATCGTCGCCGAAATCGATCCGGCGCAGTCGCTGGCCGCGCGCCGCAAGATACCCAATCTGAAGAACGCGCGGGATTTCACCGTCAATGCCGGGACAAGCGAAGCTCCGCGTCTCAGGGGGGCTGCCTCTTGATCCGTTTTTCCCTGATCTGCGAACACGAGCACGAATTCGAAGCCTGGTTCCGCAGCAATGACGATTTCGACACCCAGAAGAAGCGCGGCTTCGTCGATTGCCCGAACTGCGGCTCGCATAAGGTCGAGAAGGCGCTGATGGCGCCGGCCGTTTCGACCTCGCGCAAGCAGGAGACAATGGCACTCGCCATGGGCGAGGCGCAGAAGCAGGCGCTGGCGCAGTTGAAGGCGCTGGCCGAGAAGGTGCGTGCGAACGCCGACTATGTCGGCGACAAGTTTGCCGAGGAAGCGCGCAAGATCCATTTCGGCGAAACCGATCCGCGCGGCATCTATGGAGAAGCGACGCCGGAAGAGGCGCAAAGCCTCATCGAGGACGGTGTCGAGTTCATGCCGATCCCGAGCTTTCCGGACGACCGGAACTAAGGTGAGGCGGTATTCAGGGATGCCGGCCCGCGAATGGCGCTTCCTGCGTTTCCGGTGATCACGAGCCCGTTCTCGCAAACCATCATTCTTGGCGCGGTCTGACCTGGTTCTCAACATACCTGCCGCATGCTCAAACAGGAGGCTGCCTTGAGCGTCTCACCGTTGCAGGGAAGGCGAACCACCCTAACTCGCTGTTTTTGCGCCATTCTGGACGGACCGCTAAAAGTGTTCCCCAGGATTGCTCTAGGCTGCGGTTTGGCTCAGGCTCCCGATCAGTTTCTCCAGCAATTTCGCCAGCGTTTCCCGCTCCTCGCCGGTCAGTCCGGCGAGGATTTCATGCTCGTTGGCGACGTGGGCGCCAAGCGCCTCGTCCACCAGCGCGAGACCGTTGGCGGTGAGTTGCACGACAACGCCGCGCCGGTCGCTGGGATGCGGCGCACGCTGGACCAGACCAGCCTTCTCCAGGCGGTCTAGGCGGGCCGTCATGGCGCCAGACGTCACCATCGTCGCTTCGTAGAGCTCGGTCGGCGTCAGCGCGTAAGGCGCGCCGGAACGACGCAATGTCGCCAGCACGTCGAATTCACCGGACTGCAGCCCGAAGCGGGCGAAGACTGGTGCCAGCCGATCGCGCGCGATCAGCGACGAGGCTTCGTTCAGCCGTCCGATCACCCCCATCGGCGATACGTCGAGATCCGGCCGTTCCCTTCGCCACTGCTCGATAGCCCTTGCCGCGCGATCCATGTGCCTCACCGAAAAGTATCTTGATGGTAAGAATCTTTGTGCTATGTTACATGAAGATTGAGCGGTGGCCAAGATGGCTGTGAAGAAGGGGTGTGAAGGGTAGGCCGATGAGATTTCTCTGGGATTCGGCGGTCGGCCTTCTGGTGGTGACTGGCGGACTGCTTGGCATGACGCTGCCATTCGGCAAACTCGCCACCGCCGCCGGCGTGCCGGCGATGGTCTGGGCCTTCGTCATTTCGCTGGGCGCCGGCGGCGTGCTGCTAATGGCGCTTCTGCTGCGCGGCGAGCGCATCCGGCTCACGTCGCACAAGCTGCGCTATTTCTTCGTCACCGCGGCGATTTCCTATGCCATCCCCAATTTTCTAATGTTCTCGGCCATCCCGCATCTCGGCGCCGGCTACACCGGCATCATGTTCACGCTTTCGCCTGTGATCACTCTGGTGTTCTCGATTCTGCTCGGCGTCAGGCGTCCGAACCTGCTCGGCGTCATCGGCATCGCGGTCGGATTCGTCGGCGCGGCGATGGTTGCGCTGACACGCGGCGAGGCCGGCCAGCCAGCCGATTACTTCTGGGTGGCGATCGGATTGCTCATCCCGGTCAGCCTCGCCGCCGGCAACATATATCGCACAGTCGACTGGCCGAAGGGCACGGGCCCGATCGAGCTTGCCGTCGGCAGCCATTTGGCCTCGGCTACGCTGCTTTTCATCGTCATCCTCAGCGTCCTGGGCAGGCATGCCTTTGCCCCACTCGGCAGCGTGCCGCTTGTGGTCCTCAGCCAGACTGCGTCGGCATCGGCGATGTTCGCCTTCTTCTTCCGCTTGCAGGCGGTTGGCGGCCCGGTCTATCTCAGCCAGATCGGCTATGTGGCGGCTGCCGTCGGCCTGTTCGCTGGCACGCTCTTCCTAGGCGAGCACTACCAGCTTCTGACCTGGCTGGGCGCCGCCATCATCACCGCCGGCGTGTTCATCACGACCAAGGCGCAGAGTCAGGCCGCCGCGAAGTTGCAAAGCCAAGCGGCTTGAATTGCGAGAGGCCGCGCCAGAGCGTTCAGACGGAGCCCTTTTCGGCCAGCACCATGTAGTTGACGTCCATATCCCTGGACTTCTGCCAACGGTCGGCGAGCGGATGGTAAATGACGCCGGTGCGGTCGATCACGGTGAGGCCGGCGGCGCCCAGCGCCTTTGACAGTTCCTCCGGCCGCACCAGCCTACCGAACTGATGCGTACCGCGCGGCAGCCAGCGCAGCAGGTATTCGGCGCCGATAATGGCGAGCCCGAACGCTTTCAGAGTGCGGTTGATGGTGGCGACGAACATGATGCCGCCGGGGCGGACCATCTGGCCGCATTTGGCGATGAACAGGTCGACATCGGCGACATGCTCCACCACTTCCATGTTCAGGATGACATCGAAGGTTTCGCCGGCATCCGCCAGCGCCTCGGCCGTGGTGGCGCGATAGTCGATGCCGACCCCGGCTTCCGCCGCATGCAGCTTGGCGACCTCGATGTTGGTGGCGGAAGCGTCCGCGCCCACGACATCGGCGCCAAGCCTGGCCATCGGCTCGCACAAAAGCCCGCCGCCGCAGCCGATGTCGAGGAAGCGCAGGCCTTCGAAGGGCCGCGCGGCGCGTGGGTCGCGGCCGAAACGCGCCGCCACCTGGTCGCGGATATAGGCGAGCCGCACCGGATTGAACTTGTGCAGCGGGCGGAACTTGCCGTTCGGATTCCACCATTCGGCGGCAAGGGCGGAGAAGCGCTCGACTTCTCCAGCATCGATGGTCGATCGGCGGGGCTCTGGCATGGGCGGGTCTCCTCACGACAAGTCGGGGACGCTAGCAAGTCGGGTCCCGGGCCGGGAAAGTCAAGGCAGGTTTTTTCGTTGCCGAAGGCAAGCGGCTGCGCCACGGGGCGAGTTCGGGGATCACGCCTGACGAGACGGCGCGACCGTCGCGTGGCTCATTTCGACACTGGCCGGGTCGATCGCCTGCACGGCTTCGCTGTCGCCGATTTCGGCCATGATGCGAGCCGCCGCAGCCCGGGCCTGCTCCACGCTTTGCCAGCGCACGACATCCATCCAGGTTCCATCCTCCCGCCTGCCGAGATGCCTGCCGAGAAAGCCAGGCTGCCGGGCAAGCCAGTCGGTCATACCCCCGTTGTTGGCGATGAAGCCGGCTTCGGTGCCGGGTTTGAGGCGGAAAGTGACGATTTCCAGGGTCTCGGCCATGAGAATCTCCAAAGGCGGTTTTGGCTCTGTTATGGCATGGCGGGCGGCAAGAATCCGTCAGGACAGGTTACGCCGAGCCGGCCACGGTCGCGCTCGCTTGCGAAGCCTCGCTGTTTTGGCTAAGGAGGCCGCGCATTTCCGCGCTTGGCCGTCCAGGCGTTTCCTCCCGTTCCGGCCTCGAGCCGGCTTCAGTCAAAGGCATTTCGCTTCCATGGCGCGTATCGTGATGAAATTCGGCGGAACCTCGGTCGCCGACATCGCCCGCATCCGCAATGTGGCGCGCCATGTCAAACGCGAGGTCGACGCCGGCCATGAAGTGGCGGTCGTGGTGTCGGCGATGGCCGGCAAGACCAATGAACTGGTCGCCTGGACGCGCGAGGCCTCGCCGATGCATGACGCGCGCGAGTACGACGCGGTCGTTGCCTCCGGCGAGCAGGTCACCGCCGGACTGTTGGCGATCACGCTGCAGAGCATGGGGGTCCACGCCCGCTCATGGCAGGGCTGGCAGATCCCGATCAAGACCGACAATGCGCATGGCGCGGCGCGCATCCTCGACATCGACGGCGCATTCCTGATCAAGCGCTTCGGCGAGGGCCAGGTGGCGGTCATCGCCGGTTTCCAGGGTATCGGGCCGGACAACCGCATCGCGACGCTTGGCCGCGGCGGTTCTGACACGAGCGCCGTGGCGATCGCGGCGGCGGTCAAGGCCGACCGCTGCGACATCTATACCGATGTCGACGGCGTCTATACGACAGATCCCCGCATCGAGCCGAAAGCCCGGCGGCTCGCCAAGATTTCCTTCGAGGAAATGCTCGAGATGGCCTCGCTCGGCGCCAAGGTGCTGCAGGTGCGGTCGGTCGAGCTTGCCATGGTACACAGGGTGCGTACCTTCGTGCGGTCGTCCTTCGACGATCCCGATGCGCCCGGAATGGGGGATTTGCTCAATCCCCCCGGAACGCTCATTTGCGACGAGGAAGAGATCGTGGAACAGCAGGTCGTCACCGGAATTGCCTACGCCAAGGACGAAGCGCAGATCTCGCTGCGCCGCGTCGGCGACCGTCCAGGCGTGGCTGCCGGCATCTTCGGTCCGTTGGCCGAGGCCAACATCAATGTCGACATGATCGTCCAGAACATCTCCGAGGACGGTAAATTCACCGACATGACCTTCACCGTGCCTTCCGGCGACGTCGACAAGGCGCTGGCCGTGCTGGAGAAGCTGAAGCCCGAAGTCGGCTACGACGTCGTGCAGTCGGAAGCCGGCATGTCGAAGGTCTCGGTCATCGGCATCGGCATGAGGAGCCATGCCGGCGTCGCCGCCACCGCCTTCAAGGCGCTGGCCGACAAGGCGATCAACATCCGCGCCATCACGACCTCCGAGATCAAAATCTCGATACTGATCGACGGTCCCTATACGGAACTCGCGGTTCGCACTTTGCATTCCGTCTACGGTCTGGATAAGCAGTAGCAAGAACTGAGTCAGTTGTTGCGTGAGCGCCGGCCGCGGGAGAAACTGCGGCTGGCGAAATGCCCATTGGAGAACAAGCCGCGATGCGTGATACGGCCAGTGGCCCGCGCGTTCTGCTCAAACGGCTTCGCGAGCTCATGCAGGAGCCGCTGGAGCCGCAGGAGCGGCTCGACCGCATCGTGCGCGACATCGCCTCCAACATGGTCGCCGAGGTCTGCTCGCTCTATGTGCTGCGCGCCGACTCGGTGCTCGAGCTCTACGCCACCGAGGGTCTGAACCCGAACGCCGTCCACCTGGCGCAACTGAGGCTCGGGCAGGGCCTCGTCGGCACGATCGCCGCCAGCGCGCGGCCGCTCAACCTCTCGAATGCGCAGGAGCATCCGGCTTTCGCCTACCTGCCGGAGACGGGCGAAGAGATCTACAATTCCTTCCTTGGCGTGCCGGTGCTGAGGGCAGGGCGCACGCTGGGCGTCCTGGTCGTGCAGAACAAGACCATGCGCCACTATCGCGACGATGAGGTCGAGGCGCTTGAAACGACGGCGATGGTGATCGCCGAAATGATCGCGACCGGCGATCTGGCGCGCCTCACCCGGCCGGGACTGGAACTCGACCTGCGCCGCCCGGTGAGTTTCACCGGCCTTTCCTTCAACGAAGGCGTCGGGCTCGGCCATGTCGTGCTGCACGAGCCGCGCATCGTCGTCACCAACCTTTTCAACGAGGACAGCGAGGAAGAGGTGCGTCGGCTGCAGTCCTCGCTCGGCTCCCTGCGGCTCTCTATCGACGACATGCTGGAGCGTCGCGAGGTCGCCTTCGAGGGCGAGCACCGCGAGGTGCTCGAGGCCTACCGCATGTTCGCCAATGACAGTGGCTGGGTGCGCCGGCTGGAAGAGGCGATCCGCAACGGCCTGACGGCGGAGGCCGCGGTCGAGAAGGTGCAGAGCGACATGCGCGCCCGCATGCTGCATATGACCGACCCCTATCTGCGCGAGCGGATGAGCGATTTCGACGATCTTGCCAACCGCCTGCTGCGCCAGCTGATGGGGCGCGGGCCGGAGGATGTCGCGGCCTCGCTGCCCAAGGACGCCATCATCGTCGCCCGCTCGATGGGCGCGGCCGAGCTGCTCGACTATCCGCGCGACAAGCTGCGCGGCCTGGTGCTGGAGGATGGGGCCGCGACCAGCCACGTCGTGATCGTCGCCCGCGCCATGGGCATCCCCGTCGCCGGCCAGATGAAGGGCGCCGTTTCCATGGCGGAAAACGGCGACGCCATCATCGTCGACGGCGAGGAAGGCGCCATTCATCTGCGGCCGCAATCCGACCTGGAAGCCGCCTATGCCGAAAAGGTACGTTTCCGGGCCCGGCGGCAAGAGGTCTACCGCGAGCTGCGCAAGAAGCCGTCGCTGACCAAGGACGGGGTTCCTGTCGATCTCCTGATGAACGCAGGCCTTGCCGTCGACCTGCCGCAGTTGAGCGAATCGGGCGCCGCAGGCATTGGCCTGTTCCGCACCGAGTTGCAGTTCATGGTTGCCTCGACCTTCCCGCGCGCCGAGGCGCAGGAGCGGCTTTACCGCGACGTGCTCGACGCCGCGCGCGGCAAGCCGGTCACCTTCCGTACCATCGATATCGGCGGCGACAAGGTGCTGCCCTATTTCAAGGGCGCGATCCAGGAAGAAAACCCGGCGCTCGGCTGGCGGGCGATCCGCCTGACGCTCGATCGTCCCGGCCTGCTCAGGACGCAAATCCGGGCGCTGCTGAAGGCCAGCGGCGGCCGCGAGCTGAAGCTGATGCTGCCGATGGTGACCGAGCTGTCGGAAATCGCGCAGGCGCGCGAGATCATCGACCGCGAAGTCCGGCACCTGTCGCGCTTTGCGCACCACCTGCCCACCAGCCTCAAGCTCGGCGCTATGCTGGAAGTGCCCTCGCTCCTGTTCCAGCTGGACGAGCTGATGAAGGCGGTGGATTTCGTTTCGGTCGGCTCCAACGACCTCTTCCAGTTCATCATGGCGGTCGACCGCGGCAACACGCAACTTGCCGACCGCTTCGACACGCTTTCGGCGCCGTTCCTGCGGGTGCTGAAGACGATCGCCGATGCCGGCGCCCGCAATCACACGCCCGTGACGCTTTGCGGCGAGCTTGCCGGCAAGCCTATCTCGGCGATGGCGCTGATCGGCCTCGGCTTCCGCTCGATCTCGATGTCGCCGGCCTCGATCGGCCCGGTCAAGGCGATGCTGACCGAACTGCCGCTGCAGGAGCTGCAGGCCTTCTTCAGGGACAATCTGATGGCGCCGGTCCAGGGGACGCCTATGCGGGCGCTGCTGCAGGCCTTTGCCGACGACCGTTCCATACCGCTATAGCGTACCATCATGATCAACTTGCCCCGCGACCGTATGGATCAAGTCGTCAAGCGTTTCGATATGCTCGAGGCGCAGATGGCGGCCGGGCCCGCCGCCGATCAATACGTCAAAATGGCTTCCGAATACGCCGACATCCAGGAGATGGTGGGCAAGATCCGGTCGTTGCGGGCCGCCGAGCTTGAGCAGGCGGATCTCGAAGCGATGCTCGCCGACAAAGCGACCGACGCCGAGATGCGGGCTCTGGCCGAGGCGGACCTGCCTCAGGTGCAGAGCCGCATCGAGACGCTGCAGAAGGATATCCAGATCCTGCTCCTGCCCAAGGACGCGGCCGATGAGAGGAACGCGATCCTCGAGATCCGCGCCGGCACCGGCGGCGACGAGGCGGCGTTGTTCGCCGGCGACCTGTTCCGGATGTATGAGCGCTATGCCGCCTCGCGCGGCTGGCGTTTCGAGGTCGTTTCGGCCAGCGAGGGCGAGGTCGGCGGCTACAAGGAAATCATCGCCTCGGTGTCGGGCAAGGGAGTTTTCGCACATCTGAAGTTCGAATCCGGAGTGCATCGCGTCCAGCGCGTGCCGGCAACCGAGGCCGGCGGGCGCATCCATACCTCGGCGGCGACGGTCGCCGTGCTGCCGGAGGCGGAGGAAGTCGACATCGACATAAGGCCCGAGGACATCCGCATCGACACGATGCGCGCGTCGGGCTCCGGCGGCCAGCACGTCAACACCACCGACTCGGCTGTGCGCATCACGCACCTGCCGACAGGCATCATGGTGGTGCAGGCGGAGAAGTCGCAGCATCAGAATCGGGCGCGCGCCATGCAGATCCTGCGTGCGCGTCTTTATGACCTGGAGCGCAGCCGCGCCGACGAGGAGCGCTCGGAGTCGCGCAAGTCGCAGGTCGGATCGGGCGACCGGTCGGAACGCATCCGCACCTATAATTTCCCGCAAGGGCGCGTCACCGACCACCGCATCAACCTCACGCTCTACAAGCTCGACCGCGTGATGATGGGCGAGCTCGACGAGGTGATCGACGCGCTGATCGCCGACCATCAGTCGAAGCTGCTTGCCGATATGAGCCTCGATGGCTGATCAACTGCCCGCCGCGCTCGGGCCGCTGCTCAGGGCAGCGCGAACGCGTCTGGCCGCCGCCGGCATCGCCGATCCGGCGCTCGATTCCCGGCTGATCGTCGAACATTTCTCCAACACGACCCGCACCCAGGCCATTGCCGAGCCGGCACAGGAGGTGGGAGCAGCGGCGCTTTCGGCCATCGAGACTGCCCTGAGACGACGCGTCGCAGGCGAACCGGTGCACCGCATCCTCGGTTATCGCGAATTCTATGGGCTGCGCCTGTCGCTTTCGCCCGAGACGCTGGAGCCGCGCCCGGATACCGAGACGCTCGTCGACGCGGTCCTGCCCTTCGCCATGGCAACGGCCGAGAGGCTCGGCGAGTGCCGTGTCCTCGATCTCGGCACCGGAACCGGCGCCATCGCGCTGGCGCTGCTCAGGGCCGTTCCGGTGGCGACCGCGACCGGGGTCGATATTGATCCCGGCGCGCTGGCGACCGCCATGCGTAACGCCGAGGATCTGGGGCTAGGCGGGCGCTTCAAAGCCTTGCATTCCAACTGGTTCGAAAAAGTTTTGGGCCGCTACCATGTAATTGCCTCGAACCCCCCCTATATACCCGGTGGAGACATTGGAAATCTGCAGGGCGAAGTCCGCGATTTCGACCCGCATCGGGCCCTTGATGGCGGTGTGGATGGTTTGGACCCCTATAGGGTCATCGCCTCCGAGGCGGCAGGATTTCTGGAAGCGCAAGGCAAGATAGCGGTTGAGATCGGCCACACGCAGAAAAACGAGGTCATCGGGATTTTCGCGGTGGCCGGCTATACGTTAAACGCCGCACATCGTGACCTCGCCGATAATGACAGGGTTCTTGTGTTCGAGCGGCGAAAGCCCTGATCCAGTGCGAAAAAACCGCTTGGCAATACCAGGGAATGCAGTTAGGGTCCCGCTCAACCGGATGAGACGAAGCAGGCAGTGCTCCCAGCGATTCGGTTTTCCTTGGAAATAGCTGCCTTCTTGCGCAAACGACGCCCAAGCTTCGTGCGGGAATCGTCCGGCAAGTGATGTAACCGGAACAGGATGGCACGTGGCGCCAACGCAATTGATGCGGGCGAACGCCGGTGAAGAAACGAAACGGCTGGCTGCATGAGCGCCTCCGTTCGTGAAGAGTTTTTTCGAAAATTCACTATGAAGAGAGTCTAATGAGGCCACAACAGCAGAACAGGCGCATGCGCGGTCGCAACAACAATGGCGGCGGCGGTGGCAACAATAACAACCGTAAGGGGCCTAATCCCCTCACCCGCACCTACGAGAGCAATGGCCCGGATGTGAAGATCCGCGGATCGGCACAGCAGATCGCCGAAAAATACGCCACGCTCGCCCGTGACGCGCAGAGCTCCGGCGACAGGGTGATGGCGGAGAATTATCTCCAGCATGCGGAACACTACAATCGCATCATCGCCGCCGCGCAGGCGCAGATGCCGATCCAGAATGCCCAGCAGAACCGCGACGACTTCGACGAAGATCTCGATGAAGATCGTGACGAGTTCGATGCCGTCGGCAACACCGGCGCCGAGGCCCCGGCCGCGGCGAATGGCTCCGGGCCGCAGCCCGTGATCGAAGGTACGCCGGCGGAACTCGCCTACAACCAGGAAAACGGCCGCGACAACAACCGGCGCGACAATAACCAGCGCGACAACCGGGACAACAATGGCCGAGACCGGCACCGTGACCGCCGCAACGGCGGCTACGGCCAGTATGGCCAGAACGGTCAGCGTGGCGAAAACGGCCAGCGCGGCGAGCATGCCGGCCAGCAGTTCGACCAGAATCGCCGTAACGAGGCGCAGCCCGAGGCTGCGGGCGAGGCCGGCCCCCAGGCCGAGCAGGCGCCGCAGTTCGACAGTTTCTCGCCGGCGGCGCTCGCCGCCCAGGCCGAGCTCAATGAAGCTGCCATGGACAATGGCGGTCGCCGGCCGCGGCGCCCGCGCCGCCCGCGCGGCAGTTACGCGGATCAAGCGACCAATGGCGGGCAGCCGGAAGCCGTGAGCCCCGAAAGCTCAGGCTCCGAAAATCCGGGCGTGGAGCGCAACGCGGCGACCGTCGGCGATGCCGTCGCGCCCAAGCCCGTCCAGGAGGTGAACCCTGCGGGCCAGCCTGCGGCCCGCGAACCGGCGCCGGTTGCCGGCGAAGCGCCCGGCGAGCCCGTGGCCGCCGACGCGAACAACTGATCTAAACACCGTTCCAGGGCATCGCAGACGGCGGAGAGCAATCTCCGCCGTTTTCGTTCGTGCGTAGCTGGAATATTCTTCTTTGATCAACATCAACGCGTCTTGAGGGACTTCGGCCCATACACCATATCTCGGCTGAACAGGGTTCGGCTCTTATGGGCGGGCCCGTCACCGCAATCTGATCCGGTGCCGCAAAGCGGGCCGGTGATGGAAGGAGACACGGAATGAACCTCGAAAAGTACTCGGAGCGCGTGCGCGGCTTCATCCAGTCCGCGCAGACCATGGCGCTCTCGCGCAACCACCAGCAATTCACGCCTGAACATATGCTGAAGGTGCTCGTCGATGATGACGAGGGCCTCGCGGCGTCCCTGATCGAGCGTGCCGGCGGCAATGTCCGTGACGTCAAGCTCGGCGTCGAGGCGGCGCTGGAAGCCATGCCCAAGGTCGAGGGCGGCAACGGCCAACTCTATCTTGCCCAGCCGCTCGCCAAGGTGTTTTCCACCGCCGAGGACCTGGCCAAGAAGGCCGGGGACAGCTTCGTCACCGTCGAGCGACTGTTGCAGGCGCTTGTCATGGAGAAGTCCGCCAAGACCGCCGATATCCTGTCCAAGGCGGGTGTCGCCGCACAGGCGCTCAACCAGGCCATCAACGACATCCGCAAGGGTCGCACCGCCGACTCGGCCAGCGCCGAGCAGGGCTATGACGCGCTCAAGAAATACGCGCGCGATCTTACCGCGGATGCCCGCGCGGGCAAGCTCGATCCGGTCATCGGCCGCGACGACGAGATCCGCCGCACCATCCAGGTGCTGTCGCGGCGCACCAAGAACAATCCCGTGCTTATCGGCGAGCCGGGCGTCGGCAAGACAGCGATCGCAGAGGGTCTGGCGCTGCGCATCGTCAACGGCGACGTGCCGGAGTCGCTGAAGGACAAGCAGTTGATGGCGCTGGACATGGGCTCGCTGATTGCCGGCGCCAAGTATAGGGGCGAGTTCGAGGAGCGGCTGAAGGCCGTGCTCAACGAGGTCACCTCGGCCAGCGGTAACATCATCCTGTTCATCGACGAGATGCACACCCTGGTCGGCGCCGGCAAGGCGGATGGCGCGATGGACGCGTCCAACCTGTTGAAACCCGCGCTGGCGCGCGGCGAGTTGCACTGCGTCGGCGCGACCACGCTCGACGAATACCGCAAGCATGTCGAAAAGGATGCCGCGCTTGCCCGGCGTTTCCAGCCGGTCTTCGTCGACGAGCCGACTGTGGAAGACACGGTTTCGATCCTGCGCGGCCTGAAGGAGAAGTACGAGCAGCACCACAAGGTGCGCATCTCCGATTCCGCGCTGGTGTCGGCGGCGACGCTTTCCAACCGCTACATCGCTGACCGCTTCCTGCCGGACAAGGCGATCGACCTGGTCGACGAGGCCGCTTCCAGGCTGCGCATGCAGGTCGACTCCAAGCCCGAGGCGCTGGACGAGATCGACCGCCGCATCATGCAGTTGAAGATCGAGCGCGAGGCGCTGAAGGTCGAGAAGGACGAGGCCTCGAAGGACCGGCTTGCCCGACTGGAGAAGGAACTCGCCGGCCTCGAGGAGGAATCGACCGGGTTGACCACGAAGTGGCAGGCCGAAAAGCAGAAGCTCGGCCTGGCCGCCGACCTGAAGAAGCAGCTCGACGAAACGCGCAACGAACTGGCTATCGCGCAGCGCAAGGGCGAGTTCCAGCGCGCCGGCGAGCTTGCCTATGGCAAGATTCCGGAGTTGGAGAAGAAGCTCAAGGAAGCCGAGGCCCAGGACGGCAAGACCAGCATGGTGGAAGAAGTGGTCACGCCTGACCACGTCGCGCATGTCGTGTCGCGCTGGACCGGCATCCCGGTCGACAAGATGCTGGAGGGCCAGCGCGAGAAGCTGTTGCGCATGGAAGACGAGATCGGCAAGCGCGTCGTCGGCCAGGGCGAAGCCGTGCAGGCGGTGTCCAAGGCCGTGCGGCGCGCCCGCGCCGGGCTGCAGGACCCGAACAGGCCGATCGGCTCTTTCATGTTCCTCGGGCCGACCGGCGTCGGCAAGACCGAGCTAACCAAGGCGCTGGCGAGCTTCCTGTTCGACGACGAGACGGCGCTGGTGCGCATCGACATGTCGGAGTTCATGGAGAAGCACTCGGTCGCCCGGCTGATCGGCGCGCCTCCCGGCTATGTCGGGTACGAAGAAGGCGGAGCGCTGACCGAAGCGGTACGGCGCCGGCCCTATCAGGTCGTGCTTTTCGACGAGATCGAGAAAGCCCATCCCGATGTGTTCAACGTCCTCCTGCAGGTGCTCGACGACGGCCGGCTGACCGATGGCCAGGGCCGCACGGTGGACTTCCGCAACACGCTGATCATCATGACATCCAACCTCGGCGCCGAATATCTGGTCAGTCTCAGCGACGACCAGGATGTCGATGCCGTGCGCGACGAGGTGATGGCCGTGGTGAAAGCCTCGTTCCGGCCGGAATTCCTCAACCGCGTCGACGAAGTGATCCTGTTCCACCGGCTGCGCCGGCAGGACATGGACCGCATCGTCGAGATCCAGCTCAAGCGGCTGGAGAACCTGCTCGTCGACCGCAAGATCACGCTGACGCTGGATCACGATGCGATCGAGTGGCTGGCGTCCAAGGGCTACGACCCGGCCTATGGCGCCAGGCCGCTCAAGCGGGTGATGCAGAAGGAACTTCAGGACCCCCTGGCGGAGAAGATCCTGCTCGGCGAGATACTCGACGGTTCGACCGTCAAGGTCACGGCTGGCTCCGATCGGTTGAACTTCCGCTCGAAGCCGACCGTGGTGACGACGGAAGCCGCCGCCTGATCCCGGGCAGTTGGAATGAACTGGCGCGTCGCACCGGACCGGTGCGGCGCGCCTTGTCATTGACGGTGAGCCGGCATATCCGGCTGTCGGTGCTGGCGCACGAGAAGGGGCAGCCTTGAACCTCGACGACTATAACGGCTTCTGCGCTTCGCTGCCGGCGACGACCCATGTCGTGCAGTGGGGCGGCGCGCATGTCTGGAAGGTCGGCGGCAAGGTGTTCGCAATCGGCGGCTGGAACGATGGCGGCCAGTTGTCCGTCACCTTCAAATGTTCCGAGATCGCCTATGACGTGTTGAAGGATCAGCCGGGCTGCCGGCCGGCACCTTATCTCGCCTCGCGCGGCATGAAATGGATCCAGCGTCAGACAAGCCAAAGCGTGGATGATGCGGCGCTGGAGGACTATCTACGCGAAAGCCATCGCCTGGTCGTCCTCAAGCTGACTAGGCAGGCACGCAGGCAGTTGGGGCTCGCCGCGGGCTAGCCAATGCCCCTCAAGGCACTGGAAAGCCGCCATCTTCATGCCCGGTTCATGTTGGAACCTTAGTCTGGGTAACTGGTTTGCTGACAAAGATTCGCCCGCCAGTAGCCAGAGTCGACCGGAGAGCTTTGACCCCATGCTGCGTTTGATCTTTTCCCTTTCGGCACTCGCGGCCGGGCTGGCGTCTTCCGGTGCGTTCGCCGCGCCGACCCTGGATGGCCCGCAAAGCGCCCGCCGGGCTGAGCGCGGCGCGCTGATACTGGCCCAGGAAGGCAATATCGATATCTACTACGACGCGAGGGGCAACCGGGTGCTGGTCGATGCCGACACCGGCAAGGTCATCGCCATCCAGCCGCCAGGTAGCCGGCTCGACCGCCGTGCGCTTCGCCGGCAGATGCGCATGCAGGAGCTCGGCCGAGCGCCGGCCCAGGAAGACGACCGCTACTATCTCGACAATCCCGAGGACATGGCTCGCTTACGGCGTCGGCAACTGGAGGAGAACGGCCGGGTGATCCCGCCTCCGGTCGATGAATACGACCCCAACGGCGACAATTCCGTCGATGCCTATCCGCCGGCGCCAAACGGTGAGGACGGCTATGCCACCACCTATCCGGAGGAACCGAAGTCCAACTCACCCACGCACCAGCCGCTGAACGAGGCCTCGATCGACCCGAAGCAGACTGATCAGGGCGAAGTGATCCAGGCCAACCCGGAGGCTTCTTTGCCGCCAGGCGGCAAGGCCGCTGTCGATCCGTCGCTCTCGCTTGGCGTGCGCCAGGATGTTGCCGCGCTGCAGGTGCTGCTCGATCGCGGCGGCGCTTCGCCGGGTGTGATCGACGGGCGCTTCGGCTCCAATGTCGACAAGGCGCTGGCCGCGTATAACGAAATAAACGGCAGCAATTTGAAATCGACCGACGCGGTCGGTATACAGACGGCGCTCGCCCAATCAGGCGGCGACGCCTTCGCTTCCTACACGATCACGCCGGAAGATGTGGCCGGCCCTTACGTTGCCTCGATCCCCGAGGACTATAGCCAGAAGGCCAAGCTCGACTGCATGTGCTACACCTCGGTTACAGAGGCGCTGGCCGAACGCTTCCACATGGACGAGACCTATCTGAAGTCGCTCAACAAGGGCGTGGACTTCAATCGCCCGGGCACGATTATCAAGGTCGCCAATTTCGGCAAGCTGGTGTCGACGCCAGTGACGCGCATCGTCGCCGACAAGACCAAGAAGGAAGTCTATGCCTATGATGGGAGCGGCAAGCTGGTCGCGGCCTATCCGGCGACCATCGGCTCGGCCGACACGCCGTCGCCAACCGGCATTCACGCCGTCTCGCGCATCGCGCTAGATCCGAACTACACCTACAACCCGAACATCAATTTCAAGCAGGGCCAGAACGACAAGATCCTGACCATCCCGCCGGGACCGAACGGTCCGGTCGGCTCGGTGTGGATCGCGCTCGACAAGCCGACCTACGGCATCCACGGGACGCCCGATCCCTCCAAGATCGGCAAGACCGAGAGCCATGGCTGCGTGCGTCTGACCAACTGGGATGCGCGCGAGCTTGCCAAACTGGTCTCGCCGGGCGTCACGGTGGAGTTCGTCGGCGGTTCTTCAGCCGATTACGTGGCGCAGCAGTGAACTGCGCGGCGCCACGGCCGTAAACAAGTTTCAGCAGCAACATAAAGCTGATGCTCGGCCGCGGCTTGGTCAGGCAAAGCGCCGAGCCAACTGCCCACAGGGCTGGGCCTCGACGATGCGTTTTCATAGGGCGTGCCGCGCTTGGGCGGCGGCGTTTTCACGCCCTTCTCCAAGATGCCACCCCGTTCCGCTTCGCACTTTCCAGCATGATGCGCACGTGTCGTCTGGTTTCAAGAACAGCGCTGGTCTGGCTTGTTGTTGCGCACGCGCCAGGGGGCTAAGCAGGGATCCATGTCGTCCGCGAACGAAACCGCCGCCGATTCGCGTCCGTTCGCTCGGGCGAACGGCACGTTCTGTCCTCCGACACAGCGAAAATTCGTGCTGGTCGCGGCCATCCTTGCCTCGGCGCTCGGCTTCATCGACGGTTCGATTCTGGCGATCGCCATGCCGGCGTTGCGCGCGGATCTCGGGGCCAGCCTGGCGGAGGCGCAGTGGATTTCCAACGCCTATGCGCTGACGCTGTCGGCGCTGATTCTGGCTGGCGGTGCCGCCGGTGACCGGTTCGGGCTGCGGCGCGCCTTCGTCACCGGGATCGCGCTGTTCGTCGTGGCATCGCTCGCCTGCGCAGTGGCGCCCGACCCGTCAGTGTTGATCGCCTTCCGCGCCATCCAGGGCGTCGGCGCGGCGATCATGGTTCCGGGCAGCCTCGCCATCATCGCCAAGGCCTATCCGAAGAAGGAGCGCGGCCGCGCGATAGGCATCTGGGCCGCCGCTTCCGCGCTGACCACGGCGCTTGGGCCGGTGCTGGGCGGCTTTGTGCTCTCCACCTTCGGCAGCGGCGTCTGGCGCGCGATCTTTGCCATCAACCTGCCGCTCGGGCTGATCTCGATCTACCTGCTTCTGGCCAAGGTGCCGGCCGACAAGCCAACCGAAAAGCGCGGCCTCGATCTCGGGGGCGCGGCGCTGGCGACACTTGCGTTCGGCTTGCTCGCCTACGGGTTGACGGCAATGAATGCCGAAGGCGCCGCGTCGATGTCCGGTCCCTCGATCGTCGCCGGCGCGGTCCTGCTTTTCGTCTTCGTCCTTCATGAGTTCAGGCTGCGCGACCCGATGATCGATCTCGGTCTGTTCCGGATCAGGGCCTTTGGAGGCGCCAACCTGGCGACATTCTTCCTCTATTTCGCATTGTCGGCCAACTTGTTCTACCTGCCGATGCTTCTGATCGCGGGCTGGAGACTGAGCGAGGCCGAAGCCGGTTTCATCTTCCTGCCGCTGTCGGCATCGATCGCGCTTCTGTCCGGGCCGGTCGGCCGGTGGTCGGATCGGATCGGTCCGCGCTTTCCGATCGCCAGCGGCAGCATGGTCGTGGCCATCGCCTTCGCCGGGCTCGCTTTGCTCACGCATTTCGGCATCCACAATTTCTGGACAGGGACCTTTCCGCTGATGGCGCTGATGGGGCTTGGCATGGCGCAGGTCGTGTCGCCGCTGTCGACCGCGGTCATGACTTCCGTCGAGGACAAGGATACCGGGGCGGCGTCCGGCATCAACAACGCTGTCTCGCGCGTCGGCGGCCTGATAGCGGTGGCGGCGATGGGTTCTGTGGCGGCCTGGGTTTACGCGCGGATGACAGGCAATATCCCAGGTATGCCCGGGTTCGGCGAGCCACCCGCGCTCGGTCTTGCCGCCAGTCTCGACGCGGCCAGGGTCGCAGCAAGCAATTCGGCATTCACCGCTGTCGCGGCGACAACGACCCTGCTTTGCGTGATCTCTTCACTCACCGCCTGGTTCACGGTTCCCGGGCAGGCGTCGCCCTGGCCGCGGCAATCAAACGATTCGCGTGATTGATGCATGCCGCGCGGATTTGCGCTCCAGCCCGGCCCTGCATCCATTCCGATGCGAAGTCTAGAGCGTTTCACCGTTTCATAGAAACGGCGAACCGCTCTATCTCTTTGTTTTCACGCAATTCCGGACGGAAAACCGCTCACACTTTTCCTGGAATTGCTCTAGTTCGGAAGCTGCGAGTCGGTCTTGGCGCTGGCAACCTTCAGCGAGTTGCCGTCTTCCTGCTTCAGAAGATCGTCGATGCGCTCGCGCTCTTTCTTGAAGGCCACGAGATCGTCACCCTTGAGCACCTTGCCGACCGGCAGGCGCACGCGCATCGAATCGACCTTGGTGCCGTTGACGATCAGCTCGTAGTGAAGATGCGGTCCGGTGGACAGGCCGGTCTGGCCGAGATAGCCGATCACCTGACCCTGCCGGACGTGAACGCCAGGTTCTATGCCTTTGGCGAAAGCGCTCTGGTGGTTGTAGGAGGTCTCGTAGCCATTGGCATGACGGATGATGATCTGCTTGCCGTAGCCTCCGGCCCAGCCGGCCTTCTCGACGACGCCGTTGCCAGCGGCGATGATCGGCGATCCGATCGGCGCGGCCCAGTCGGTGCCGGTATGCATGCGAACATAACCCAGGATCGGGTGCCGGCGCGCGCCGAAGCCCGAGGTGAAGCGACCGTTGGGCAACGGGTTGCGCAGCAGGAACTGCTTGGCGCTCGACCCGTTCTCATCGAAATAGTCGGTGCTGCCGTCCTGCATCTGGAAACGGTAGAAGT
>NZ_CP195205.1:3730000-3787500 GCF_057597255.1 Mesorhizobium sp. MC2-1-1 | reverse complement strand
GAACCTTCTGGAAAGTAGGGCCATAGCGGGTGACAGCCCCGTACGCGTAATGCGATCAATCGTCCTCGAGTAAGGCGGGACACGTGAAATCCTGTCTGAAATTGGGAGGACCACCTTCCAAGCCTAAGTACTCGTGCATGACCGATAGCGAACTAGTACCGTGAGGGAAAGGTGAAAAGCACCCCGACAAGGGGAGTGAAAGAGTACCTGAAACCGATTGCCTACAAACAGTGGGAGCCCGCAAGGGTGACCACGTACCTTTTGTATAATGGGTCAGCGACTTAGTGTGACGAGCAAGCTTAAACCGGTAGGTGTAGGCGCAGCGAAAGCGAGTCTGAACAGGGCGTTCAGTTCGTCGCATTAGACCCGAAACCGAGTGATCTAGCCATGAGCAGGTTGAAGGTAAGGTAACACTTACTGGAGGACCGAACCCATAACTGTTGCAATAGTTCGGGATGACTTGTGGCTAGGGGTGAAAGGCCAATCAAACTCGGAAATAGCTGGTTCTCCGCGAAATCTATTTAGGTAGAGCGTCGACCGAATACCCTGGGGGGTAAAGCACTGCATGGGCTAGGGGTCCTCACCGGATTACCAAACCTAAGCAAACTCTGAATACCCAGGAGTACTAGTCGGCAGACACACGGCGGGTGCTAACGTCCGTCGTGAAAAGGGAAACAACCCTGACCTACAGCTAAGGTCCCCAAGTTATGGCTAAGTGGGAAAGGATGTGAGGATCCCAAAACAACCAGGATGTTGGCTTAGAAGCAGCCATCATTTAAAGAAAGCGTAACAGCTCACTGGTCTAAATAAGGGTCTTTGCGCCGAAAATGTAACGGGGCTAAAGCCATACACCGAAGCTTAGGGTTCGTGAGCAATCACGAGCGGTAGCGGAGCGTTCTGTAAGCTGATGAAGCCGTACCCGTGAGGGGCGGTGGAGGTATCAGAAGTGCGAATGCTGACATGAGTAACGTAAGGGGAGTGAGAGACTCCCCCGCCGAAAGACCAAGGGTTCCTGCTTAAAGTTAATCTGAGCAGGGTTAGCCGGCCCCTAAGACGAGGCGGAAACGCGTAGTCGATGGGAACCACGTTAATATTCGTGGGCCTGGAGGTAGTGACGGATCACACAAGTTGTCCAATCTTATCGGATTGAACGGGCAGCGGAGTGGTTCCAGGAAATAGCTCCTCCTTATAGACCGTACCCGAAACCGACACTGGTGGTCAGGTAGAGTATACCAAGGCGCTTGAGAGAACTATGCTGAAGGAACTCGGCAAATTGCACGCGTAACTTCGGAAGAAGCGTGACCCTTTTCTGCGCAAGCAGGGGAGGGTGGCACAGACCAGGGGGTAGCGACTGTTTATCAAAAACACAGGGCTCTGCGAAGCCGCAAGGCGACGTATAGGGTCTGACGCCTGCCCGGTGCTGGAAGGTTAAGAGGAGGGGTGCAAGCTCTGAATCGAAGCCCCAGTAAACGGCGGCCGTAACTATAACGGTCCTAAGGTAGCGAAATTCCTTGTCGGGTAAGTTCCGACCTGCACGAATGGCGTAACGACTTCCCCGCTGTCTCCAGCATAGACTCAGTGAAATTGAATTCCCCGTGAAGATGCGGGGTTCCTGCGGTTAGACGGAAAGACCCCGTGCACCTTTACTATAGCTTTACATTGGCATTCGTAGTGGCATGTGTAGGATAGGTGGTAGGCTTTGAAGCCTGGGCGCCAGCTCAGGTGGAGCCACCCTTGAAATACCACCCTTATTACTATGGATGTCTAACCGCGGCCCGTTATCCGGGTCCGGGACAATGTATGGTGGGTAGTTTGACTGGGGCGGTCGCCTCCTAAAGAGTAACGGAGGCGCGCGATGGTGGGCTCAGAACGGTCGGAAATCGTTCGCTGAGTGCAATGGCATAAGCCTGCCTGACTGCGAGACTGACAAGTCGAGCAGAGACGAAAGTCGGTCATAGTGATCCGGTGGTCCCGCGTGGAAGGGCCATCGCTCAACGGATAAAAGGTACGCCGGGGATAACAGGCTGATGACCCCCAAGAGTCCATATCGACGGGGTTGTTTGGCACCTCGATGTCGACTCATCGCATCCTGGGGCTGGAGCAGGTCCCAAGGGTATGGCTGTTCGCCATTTAAAGCGGTACGTGAGTTGGGTTCAGAACGTCGTGAGACAGTTCGGTCCCTATCTGCCGTGGGTGTAGGAATATTGAAAGGATCTGTCCCTAGTACGAGAGGACCGGGATGGACGGATCTCTGGTGGACCTGTTGTGGCGCCAGCCGCATCGCAGGGTAGCTATATCCGGACGGGATAACCGCTGAAGGCATCTAAGCGGGAAACCCACCTTGAAACGAGTATTCCCTGAGAACCGTGGAAGACGACCACGTTGATAGGCCGGGTGTGGAAGAGCGGCAACGCTTGAAGCTTACCGGTACTAATAGTTCGATAGGCTTGATCGTTCTCATTACTTATATCCATCTTGTTCTCACTCACGCTTGTTCCGCCCTTCGGGCGGCGCTACGTGGGTGCGGCGCATCAGCGCCGACGGTCGGTCGACCTTGCGAAGCTTCGCTTCGAAGGGCGCCAGGCCAGAAAAAGGCACAAAAACGACGATCCCATGGATCGCGCTGCGACGATCCCATGGATCGCGCTTGGAACAGCTTCTCGATTTGAACGTGCGTTTTGCCGACCTGGTGGTTATGGCGGAGCGGCTGCACCCGATCCCATTCCGAACTCGGCCGTGAAACGCTCCAGCGCTGATGGTACTTCGTCTCAAGACGCGGGAGAGTAGGTCGCTGCCAGGTCTGCAAAACGCACGTTCACCAAAAATCCTCTCTCTACGATAAGGCCCGCCAAACGGAATGCCGGGCCGCATAAGCGCCCCTTTCATTTGGATGCCTAACCAATACGGTAAGAAAAAACTTACCTCAATCTCGACGCGGGGTGGAGCAGCCCGGTAGCTCGTCAGGCTCATAACCTGAAGGTCACAGGTTCAAATCCTGTCCCCGCAACCAGTTCAAACGTAAATCATGAACCGCCCCGGTCCAGCCAGGGCGGTTCTTGCGTCTGGAAAGCACGCCTGCGTTCCCCGCCGGCCCCGACGCGCGGCACTCCCGATCAGAGTACCTTGATCCTTGGATGGACGTTCAGTCTGCCTTTTCAATGAACCGAGGGGCTCATGTAGCGCGCTCAGCGCCGAACGCTTGACGCTTAGTCGGCGATGAGCAATTGTCGACTAGTATACAAGTCAGAGACGCCACGTGATCGAACTCATTGTCCATGCACCATGGGACTTGCAGGTCCGCCAGGGATCAAAGCCCGAGCCTCGTGCGGGAGATGTCGTCATTCGAGTCGCTCAAGCCGGCATCTGCGGCTCCGACATCCACATTCTGCATGGTTCGAACCCGTTTGCCGTATATCCGCGCATCATCGGGCATGAGTTCGCAGGCACAGTGACGGCGCTAGGCGAGGGCGTCAGCGGTCTCGCCATTGGCGACCATGTGGTGGTCGATCCCGTCGTGTCCTGCGGCCATTGCTATCCCTGCCGGATCGGCCGCTCCAATGTCTGCGCCAATCTCGAGGTGATGGGTGTCCATCGCGACGGCGGCTTTCGCGACCATGTCGCGGTGCCGGCGCGAAACGCCGTGCCGGTGCCGGCCGACATGCCGTTCGGGCTGGCGGCGTTGGCCGAACCGTTCTCCATCGCCGCCAACGTGCTCGACCGCACGGGATGCGGTCCGGAGGATACCGTGCTGATCTATGGCGCCGGCACCGTCGGCGTCACCGTGCTGCAGGTCGCAAAGCTCTACGGCGCGCGCTGCATCGTCGCCGATATCGACGAGGCGCGTCTGCAGCGGGCGACCCGCTTCGGTGCCGATCGGGTCATCCACTCGGCGCGCCAGAAGGTGCCGGCCGCGGTGCGCGGCGAAAATGACGGTCTTGGCCCGACTTTGGTCATCGACGGCGCCGGCATTCCCGCACTTCTCGACGAGGCCTGCCGCGTGGCGAGCCCGGCCGGGCGCATCGGCCTGCTCGGCTTCTCCGATGCGCCGTCCAATCTCAGCCAGCAGGAGGTTGTGCGCAAGGAACTGACGGTCGTCGGCTCGCGGCTGAACCGGCGGCTCTTGCCGCGCGTCGTCGAATGGCTGGCCGAAAAGCACCTCGACCCGCAAGGCATGATCACACAGGTCTTTCTGGCGCAGGACGCGCATGCCGCTTTCGAGCTGATCGAGAAGGAACCGCAGCGCACGCTGAAGGTGCAACTGCAGTTTTCCTGATCTACGATCTTTCGACCAGCGCCACCGCTCTGAGTGGCGATCCCGTGCCGTTCTCGATTGGCAGCGGCAGGGTGATCAGGAACGAGAAGGGCGGCAGTGCGCCGAGCCGGGCGAGATTCTCGCCGATCAGGATGCCGGTCGAAAGCAGCGCGTTATGCGCGGGAAAATCCTCGGTGCCGAAGCAGTCGACCGACAGGCAGTCGGTGCCGACGATGCGCGCGCCGCGATCGATCAGCAATTCGCAGGCCTTCCGCGACAGGCCGGGCCAGTCGGCGAGGAAGGAAGCATGGTCGGCCGGATCATCCCAGAATCGGTCCCAGCCGAAATGGAAGAACACCGCGTCGCCGGGCTGAATGGCGCCATGCTCGACCTCGAAGGCGAGGATGCGTTCCGGGTCCACTGCTTGCCTTGGCCCGCAGTCGCGCGCGTCGATCCTGGCCATGCGGCCGAAGAAGCGCTCGACCGGGATGTCGGCGATCGTCGCGCCGCCGCGGATGAAGTGGATCGGCGCATCGAAATGCGTGCCTGTATGCTCGCTCATCGTCAGCGCGTGGTTGCAGGCGGGATCGCCGCGGTCCCAACTCTCGACCATTTCCTGGCAATAATGCGGATGCGTCGGCCACACCGGCATGCCGCCTTTCATAGGATGCGTGAGATCGACGAAGGTTACCGCCTTGGTGTCGAACAGCTTGGAAAGCGTGTCGCTCATCTTGCGCGCGGCCTCGGCACCAGCGCCACGATCAGTATGATCAGCGCGCCAGTCAGAAGGAAGCGCACGCCTGCCTGGATGCCGAACGTGTTGAGCATGGTGGACATCAGATTGAAGAACAATGCCGCTCCCCATATGCCCAAAGCATTGGCCTGTCCACCGGCCACGCTGGTGCCGCCGAGCACGACGACGGCGATCGATTCCAGCAGATAGGCGTCGCCCATGTTGAGCGCAGCGCCGCCGCTGAAGCCGGCGAGCAGAAAGCCGGCAAACGCCGCCGCCATGCCGCACAGCACATAGGCGATGAGCCGCACGCGGGAGGCCTCGATACCGGCAAGCCGCGCCGCCGCTTCGCTCTGGCCGGTGGCGAGCAATTGCCTGCCCCAGACGCTGCGCTTCAGCATCAGCATCGCTAGCAAAGTCAGCGCCATGACCGCCACCGGCATCACCTGTACGCCGGCTATGTTCATCGCCGTGAAACGGGAAAGGGCGGCCGGCGGCTTCAGCGTCGCCTGGCCGCCGAGATTGAAGGCCAGCGACTGGAAGACGAAACTCCAGGCGAGCGTGGCGATGATCGGCGGCAGCCGCAGCGCCGCGATGGCAGCGTAATTGGCGGCGCCCGCCGCGGCGCCGACGGCCAGCGCCGCGGTGAGGCCTAGCAACAGCATGCCGTCGGCGCCCTGCATCACCGTCATCGACACATAGGCGGCCAGGGTCAGCACCGACGGCACCGACAGGTCGATATTGCCGGGGCCGGAGGCAACGACCAGCATCTGTCCCGTGCCGACGACGACGCTGAAGGCGCCGAAGGCGAGCGCCCCGGCAAGCGTCGCACCGGCGCTGCCGAAACCCGAATAGGCGGTCGTCGCCACCCACATGGCGAAAGCAACGATGAAGCCGTAGGTCCAGGGCGCAAGGCTGAGGCGGCCAGTCATCGGGCGCGCTCCGCAAGCAGCACGCGTCCGGCCAGCACCAGGAACAGGATCACCCCTTGCGCGCCGATCTGCCAGGTCGGAGGCACCTGCAGGAAGGCAAGAAGCGAGCCGGCGAGCGACAGCGTCAATGCGCCGATCACCGTGCCGACCGGAGAGACGACGCCGCCGGTGAAGGCCCCGCCGCCGAGGATCACCGCGCCGACGCCGAGCAGCGTGTAGGCCGGCGCGACATTGGCGTCGCCCGATGTGGTCAGCCCCGTCAGCGTCAGCCCGGCGAGGCAGGCAAGCAGGCCGGCCGCAGCATAGACGGCGACGCGGATGAAGGTGATCGACCAGCCGGCGCGCTCAACCGCGCGCGGATTGCCCCCGGCGCCGCGTAGCACCGCGCCGTAGGACGAGCGCGTGATGACGAGATGCCCGATCGCCGCCGCGATCAACGCCAGCCACAGCGGCAGCGGCATCAGCGGCGGCTGCCAGCTCATGAAGCCCGAGAGCCAGGCTGGCGCCAGGCCGCCAGGCGCCGGCAAAAGGATCACGGCGATGCCCAGCCAGATGAACGACATGCCGAGCGTGACGATGATCGACGGCAGTTGCCTCAGATGAATGAGCAGGCCGAAACCGGCATAGGCGGTGATCGCCGCCAGATAGGCAAGCACCGTCAGCGCCGGCCAATCGTTAAGGTAGAGCGCGGTGATGCAGGTGACGAGGCCGACAAAGGCGCCGTTCGACAGATCGATGTCGCCCAGCACGATCACCATCATCTGCGCCAGCGCTGCCAGCACCAGCGGCACCGACAGCTTAAACAGAAGGTTGAAGCCGAAATAGCTCATCGCCGCTGGGCGGATCCAGAAGATGACGGCAAGCATCGCCAAAAGCGCGATCGCCGGCAGGCCGACCTGCAACGCGTTGAGCAGCATGCTTGCGCGTGCCTGGGGCACGGCGCCGGGGCGGCGTGTCGCGGCCTCAGCCATGCTCGCCCCCGAATGAGGCCCGCAGGATGCGGCCGGTGTCGATGGCGTCGCCCTCCAGCCTTGTGGCCGCGCGGCCCTCGCGGAAGACATAGATGCGCTCGCAATTGGTGAGCTCTTCCAGCTCGGTCGTGTACCAGACGAAGGAACGGCCGTTCTCGGCCTCGGCGCGGATTAGCCGGTAGACCTCCTGCTTGGTGCCAACATCGACACCGCGCATCGGGTCGTCGAGAAAGACCACCTTTGCGTCCGACGCCAAGGCCCGCGCGAACAGCACTTTCTGCTGGTTGCCGCCGGAAAGCGACAGGATCGGCGTGTCAATCGACGGCGCCTTGACCTTGAGCTTCGCCGACCAGGTTTCGGCGAGCTTGCGCGCCGCGTCGGAGGAAATCATGCCGCCGCGCTTCAGGGCGTTGAGGCTGCGGATCGTTAGATTGTCGGCGATCGACCATAGCGAGAACACGCCTTCCGAGCCGCGGTCGCCGGCGACATAGGCGCCGGCGGGTGCTGTCCGGTCCCGGCGCGCGGCGAAGAACATTTCCCGCAGCCGCTGGCGCTGGCCATGGCCGTCGAGCCCGGCAAAGCCGACGATCTCGCCCTTGCCGACCTCGATCGCTAGGTCGGCAGCGTCGCGACCTTGATGCCGGATCACCGGCGATCCCGCCACTGCCATCTTGGCTTCGCCGCGTTCGCGCGGCCGCTCGATGCTGCCCATCAATTCGACCAGAGCCGCGCGCGAAAGGCCGCTGGCCGGCCGGTCGGCCACCACCTTGCCGTCGACCATCACGACCGCGCGGTCCGAGACCGCGAGTATTTCGTTGAGCCGATGGGTGATCAGGATCAGCGCGATGCCGCGCTGTGCCGCGCGGCGGATATAGGCGAGCAACTGCTCCGCCGCCTCATGGCCTAGCGCCGAGGTCGGTTCGTCGAGGATCACCAGCCGCAGCCTGATATCGGTCTCGGCGAAGGCGCGCGCGATCTCGACCATCTGCCGCTCGCCGATCGAAAGCTCGGCGATCTTGCGGTCGAGGTCGATGCCGTGGCCGGGAAAGACCTCGTCCAGCACCGGGCCGATGACGGCGCGCGCCTTGCGGCGCCAGCCTGGTCCACGCAGCGGTCTGTGCACGATGCGGGCGTTCTCGGCCGCCGTCAGATTGGCGCAGAGCGACAATTCCTGGAAGACGCAGCGCAGCCCGGCCTGTCGGGCCGCCGCCGCGCTCCAGGCGCCGATGTCGGTGCCGGCGAGGCGAAAGCCGCCGCTGCTGCGCTCGACCGTCCCGGCGAGCACGTTCATTAGCGTCGATTTGCCGGCGCCATTGTGGCCGACGAGGCCGACGACCTCGCCGGCCCTGAGGTGAAAATCCACGCCACCCAGCGCGTTGACGGCGCCGTAGTGCTTGCGCACATCCCGCACCTCGATGAGGGCGGTATCGTTGGCGCTGTCGGCTTCGGGCGGCGTGATGGTCATGCTCCGGTCACTTCGGCGCCGGTACGCCCGGCAGCGGCTCCTTCTTGATGTTGGCGTCGATGATCTTGGCGACCAGTTCCTGCGGGTATTCGGCATTGACGACGCCGCCTTCCGGCACCGTCTTCAGCCATGCATCGAGATCGGGCTGGTTGATTTGCAACAGCGGCACCTCGACGAATTTGGGCACCTTCTTGCCGGCCAGGATCTGCTGCGCCACCCAGAAGGCGACCTGCGAGACGCTTGGCGTCGCGCCCAGCGAGAAGGTCTGGTAGCCGCTGGCATCGTGTTCCTGCTTCCACAGCGCCAGCTCATCCTGGCGGTTGCCCATGATGATGATCGGCAGCGGCCGGCTGGCGGCCTTGAAGGCCTGCGCCGCGCCGTAGCCGTCGCCGCCCTGCGTCAGCACCGCGTCGACCTGCGGCAGCGACGGCAGGATGCCTGCAACTTCCTTCTGCGCCACGGTCGCCGTCCATTGGCCGTAGACCTCGCCGACACTCTTGTAGCTCGGATGATCCTTCAGCGCCTTCACCACGCCTTCATGCAAACGCTTGTCGAAACCGTCGCCGGCCATGCCGCGGATTTCAAGGATGTTAGCCGGCTTGTCGCCGAGCTTGCTGGCGATGAAGTCAAGCTCGGCCTTGGCGTAGGAATCGAGATTGTAGTCGACGACATAGGCGCAAGGTTCGGTAACGCCGCTTGCGAAGGCGACGACGGTGATGCCGGCGTTGCAGGCGTCCTTGATGGCGCCGTTGAGCGCGGTATCGGAGCCGGCCAGCACGATGATGGCGTCATAGCCCTGCAGGATCATGTTCTCGATCTGCGCTGCCTGCTCGGTCACCGAATTGTTGGAGCTGACGACGGCGGTCGAGGCGACGAGTTTGTCGGCGGCGGCTTTGGCGCCCATCTCCTCAAAACTCTTGATCATCACCTGGCGGAAGGAATTGCCGGCATAGGAATTGCTGAAGGCGATCTTCTTGCCCGACGTGTCGCCCTTGGCGATGCCGTCATCGGCGCGGGCGCCGATCGCTGCAAGGCTGGTGCAACCGAGCATGGCTGCGGCGAACAGGGCTGCGCGTGTGGTCCTTTTCATTATCGTTCTCCTCCGGTTGATAGTCATAGCGTCCTCCCGCCGACCCATACGAGGCAAAATCGTCAGCCGAGACCGAGATCGGGCACGGTTGCGTTCTTGTGGTCGGCGAAATCGGTGTTGGGCAAAAGCGGATACCAGCCGGGGCGGCCGGGATCACGGTCATAGGCGTAGCCGCCAAGCGAACGGTACAGCTCGGCATAGGTCTCGAGCTTGTCGCGGTCGAGTTCGACGCCGAGCCCTGGCTTGTCCGGCACTGCGATCGCGCCGTCGCGGTAAGGCATCTTGCCGCCGGCGATGATGTCGTCGCTCAGGTGGTGGTAGTGCGCGTCAGCGGTGAAGACCAGGTTAGGCAACACGGCGCCGAGATGCAGCATCGAGGCAAGCTGGATGCCGAGCTCGCCTGACGAATGCACGGCGATGCCGAGGCCGAACGTGTCGCAGGTCTGCGCGGCGCGCACGCAGGCGCGGATGCCGCCCCAGAAGGTGGTGTCGAGCAGGATCACGTCGACCGCCGGGTCGCGCACATTGGTGGCGAGCTGCTCGAAGTCGATCACGATTGTGTTGGTGGCAAGCGGGATGGAGAGTTTCTCGCGCAGCCGCCGCATTCCGGCTAGTCCCCAGGTCGGGTCCTCGAAATAGTCGTTGTTGAGGTCGGAAATGGCCAAGCCGAAGCGCAGCGCCTGCTCGACCGAGAGTGCCGCGTTCGGATCGTAGCGCAACGTGTCGCCGGGGAATTCGGCCGCCAGCGCCTGAAAGCATTCGAGCTCGTAGTCCGGATGGAATACACCGGCCTTGAGCTTGTGAGCACGAAAGCCGTGCTCGGCCTTCAGCGCGCGGGCATGGTCGAGCAACTGCTCGATCGTTCGCACCTCGCCCTTGCCGCTGCGCCGGTCGGCGTAACGGAAGAACAGGTAGGAGGCGAAGCCGACGCTGTCGCGCACCTTGCCGCCGAGCAGCTGGTAGACCGGCACGCCGAGCTTCTTGCCGATGATGTCTAGGCAGGCGAATTCGAGCGCCGCATGCAGCTGGGTGCGGTTGTTGTAGAGCGAGGCCGTCGGATTGCAGATCGCGTAGCGCATCCGGTTGAGATCGAACGGATCGTGGCCGACGAGGTAGGATGTCAGCCCGGTGAAGGCCGCTTCCGCGCTGGCGCCGCCGCCGCCCATCTCGCCGAGCCCGGTGATTCCTTCATCGGTCTCGACCTCAACCACGGTGCGCACGAAACGGCCCCAATGCGTGCCGTTGCTGTGGCGGAGCGCCGCCTCCAGCGGCACGGTGACTGTGGTCGCCCTGATGTCCGTGATCTTCATGCCGGCTCCTCACCCATCAGCCGGCAGTGTCATACACACTACCATGGTAGTATGTCAATTGTGGATGAAGCAGGCTTTTGGCGCTTGAGTTGCGGCGCGCGCAGTGTCATGACCTGAGCCAAGGCAAACGCCGGATCGGCGGCAGGATTTGGTATGCAGAGCAAGCTTCCGGAGACGAGGCTTTCACCCGGCCGCGGCAGGGGAGCCGGCCAACGCGATACGTCGCGAGTGCTGGAGCCGGTCAACACCCGCTTGCCGATCTCGCCGCAGATCTATGAGCGCCTGCGCCGTGCCGTCACCACGCTGGTCATGCTGCCGTCAGAGGCCTTGAGTGAGCAGGACCTCGCCAAGCAACTCGGTGTTAGCCGAACCCCGGTGCGCGAGGCGCTGATCCGCTTGGCCGATGAAGGTCTGATCGACATCCTGCCGCAGCGAGGCAGCTTCGTCGCGCCGATCAGGTTGAGCGATGTCGAGGAGGCCCAGTTTATCCGCGAGGCCTTGGAGGTAGCCGTCGTGCAGCGCTTGGCCGGCCACGGCTCGAACGGCTTTCTTGCCGCTGTCAGGGCCAATCTCGCCATGCAGAAGCAGGCTGTGGCCGGCGACGATCGCGAGCAGTTTCTCGAGCTCGACGAGGCTTTCCACCGTAGCCTCTGCGAGGAGGCCGGCCTGTCAAAGAGCTGGCGGGTGATCCAGGTGGTCAAGCTGCAGATGGACCGGGTTCGCTATCTCAGCCTTCCCGATCATGGTCATCTCGAAACGTTGCTTGCCCAGCACGCTGCAATCTTCGAAGCCATCGAAGCCGGAGATCCGAAACAGGCTGGACAGCGCATGACGGCGCATCTGCGCGAAGTGCTACGCACCGTCCAGCACCTCAATGCGACAAGGCCGGATCTATTCGGATAGCGTCTCAGCAGAGTTCCCTGGGGGGCAACGTAAGGTGTGGCTGCTACGGGCAGCAGTGGGCCAACTCTGTGCTAAAGGGAGAACGCTACCGCCGCCTTCTTCGCTGGCGCCCTAGCGATCGCCATCGTTTCGGGCGCTTATCACACTGAAGTCTTTCGCGGGGCCTACCAGGTTGTCTCACGCGGGGAGATCGACGCGGCTTATGCGACGGGCATGTCGCAAGCGCTCACCTTCCGCCGCATCATCGCGCCGCTCGCCTTTGCCCCGTGTCACCACGAAAATCTGGTCTTCCTTCCGTCGAACTTGCGCGAAGAAGGCCGCCGGATTGGTTCCTGGATGACCGATCGCCATGGCGAACGCTTCCAACTCGGTTTCGTTCATGATGACGATGTCGGCAAGCAATGCCGCCTCGGCCGCTGCGGCGGTAAATGGCGCTGTGTTCAGCAACGTTTTCACGCCGGCGGTATTTGCCGCGACAAGGGCACCAAGCACGGTTTCGCCGGGGATTTCCATCTGGACAACCAAATAATCACCCAGACCAAGCTTGTTTATGGCATCGTCGATCGTGTCTTGCCCGACAGTCGTGTTCGCGCCGGGGATGACGACGATCATGTTCTCGCCGTTCTCGCCCACGAAAATCGAAGCTACACCGGTGGGCAACGAGGATCTTCTCAACAACGTCAGATCCACTCCCGCTTTTTCGAGGAAGCTGCGCCGCTGTGTTCGTCTCCGCCGACTTTGCCGAGGAAGAGGACGTCCGATCCGGCCCGCCTTGCTGCCAGCGCCTGATTGGCGCCTTTGCCCCCCGGGAAGGTCTCGAACGTCGTGCCCAACACCGTCTGGCCCGCGGAAGGAAGCTGGGCCGCGGAGACAACGAAATCCAGATTGATTGACCCTAGAACAGCGATCATCTTGCCAACTCTCTTGCCGGAGCGATTGGGACCTATAGGGAGAGGAGACGCTGGTTCAGGAGGGCGAACAATTTCACGTCTTCTGCGCTTGTGACCACGAAGCAGTTCGGGGGCGCGTTCGCGCGGTGTCGGTCCGAAACAGCAGCGACCGTGCGACCTCGATTGAGGCAGGACGCGCAATCGATAGCGACCTTGGCGCGAACGCCATCGAACAGTGAAGGATCGAGCAAGAAGGCGGTGACGCAGGGATCGTGGAGCGCAGGGTCCTTGCCGCCATAGTTGAGCATCATGTATGCCGCCTGGCGCGCAATAGCGGATTTTCCCTTCTGCAGCACACCGACGCGATCCGGCGTGACAAGAACATTGTTGGTAACGTCGAGACCGAACATCACCAGGGACGCGCCCGAGTTGAGGACGATCTGCCCGGCATGCGGATCAAACCAGATGTTGAACTCGGCTGCTGGCGTGGTGTTTCCCGGGCAGAACGCTGCTCCGCCCATGAAGACGATCTGTTTGAGCTTTGAGGCGATTGCCGGCTCCTTAACCAAAGCCACAGCAACGTTTGTCAGCGGCCCGATGGCGCACAACGTAACCTCGCCCGGGTATTTTAGAACCGTTTCGATGATGAAATCGACGGCATGTTCGGCTCGTTTTTCGCGCGATGGCTCCAGAACGCCAACGTCGCCGAGGCCGTCATCGCCATGCGCCGAGGATGTACGGGCAGGCGTGGGGAACATGGCATGCCGGCATCCGGCAAAGACCGGAATGTCGGTCCGGCCGGCGAGTTCGCAAACACGCAATGCGTTGCGCGTGGTGAATTCCAATGGAACATTGCCGGCGACCGTCGTTATGCCGAGAACCTCGATCTCCGGAGAAGCGAATGCGAGCAGGATCGCTACAGCGTCATCAACGCCGGGATCACAGTCGATAATGATGCGGTGTTTGGGCATGTTGTCTCCTCACCGGATCACCAAGGTCATCCAGTGCCGTGTAAGTGGTTGAAAGGTGGGCGACTAGCTCGACGTCGCGCCGGCGCGACGTCGGTCCAGAATGAATTGGAATGGCAGGAGTGGCGCGGCACTCGAGGTGGGTGGGGCTATCCAGCCCACCTCGTTTTGACTGCGAGGTTCTCTATTTGAGAAGCTCGTTCGTATAATATTTGTCCGAAGGAAGGACCTCCTTCAGCTGACCTGTATCCTTGAGCGCCTGCGCCAGGGGCAACCAGTGCTGATCATTCTGAACCAGGTAGCCGTCGGGGCCGCTCAAGATGGGAACGAGAGCCTTCCAGCCAAGGGTATTGTATTCCAGTGTCCCGCTGTCCGGATAAGCCTTGGTCACGATCTGTGCGGCGTCGTCGGGGTGTTCGGCGGCCCATTGTGTCGCCTTGACGGTGGCCTTCATCCACTTCTTCGCGATGTCGCCATGCTTGGACAGGTAGTCGGTGCTGGCCGTGTAGGCCCAGATGGGTATGTCAGGCACGCCGGCTTCCTTGCCGACCAGGGCGGTCGGATCCTTCCGCAACTGGGTCTGGACGGTGGGCACGAGATAGTTCGACGTGTTGGTGGCGATATCGATCTTCCCGGCCAGGAGCAGTGGTGTGTCACTGTCCTGCGCGATGATCAGTTTGACGTCATTTTCGGTAATGCCACCTGCCTTGTAGACGAAAGGCATCATGGCCTTGGTCCAGGAGTCGGTGAAGATCCCGATCGACTTGCCCTTCAACTCCTCGAGCTTGACCGGCTCGCCAGGGCGGCCGAACAGGCCCCAGTTGTTGTGTTGCGCGTAAACACCTACCGAGACGATGGGCAGGCCTTGCTCGGCCCCGAAGACGACGTCGGTGGTTGCTTCAAATCCAATGTCGGCTTGCCCGACGGACAGCAGCCGTGCGGTGGTTTGAGAGTCGGGTGGCAGGATCACGTCGACCTTGAGGCCCTCGTCCTTATAGAAACCCTTCTCGATGCCGACTGCGACCGGCGTAATGGCGTGGTCGGCGCTGGACCAGTTAAAAACGAAGCGCACAGGCGTGAGGTCTTCAGCCGCAGCTGGCGATAGCTGGACCGCAGATACCACGGTGGCCAGTGCAACGGCCTTCAAGAGTGTCGATCTCATTATTGTTCCCCTTCTGTTAGCGTTGATGGAGCTAGTTCTGAAAATTCGATCGAGATCAGCGGAGCCATTTCGGGGCGGTCGATCGTGTTCGCCACGGCGTCGCGACGATCTCCATGCCGAGAACGATGAGGAATGAGCCGACACCGATAGCGGTCAGCAACAGCATTGCGGCATAGACACCGGCCGTATCCATCCTTGCGTTCGAGCTGAGCAGAAAGGTGCCAAGCCCTTGCTTCGCGGAAGCCGTCCATTCGCCGATGACGGCGCCGGTGACCGCATAGGTCGCTCCGATCTTCAGGCCCGAAAACAGTGGTCCCACGCAGGCTGGGAGCTTGACGATGAGGAACACACGCAACGGGCTTCCTCCCATCAACCTGGCGAGATTGATCATGTCGCGATCGATGCTCGCGAGACCGTCCAGGACGTTGACCACAACGGGAAAGAACACGATCCAGGCCACGATGATCAGCTTGGGCGTCAAGCCGAAGCCGAAGACGATAACCAGGGGGGCTGCGACCGCCACGATCGGCACCGCCTGCGAGACGATCAGCGCCGGCATAATAAGCCGACGGACGAACCCGATCTGGCCCATGACGAGGGCGAGTACAAAGCCGACCAGCGCGCCTACGACATAGCCGATGGCTGTTTCGTAAAGTGTCTGGCCGGTAAGGATCTTAAGTTCCGGCCATTTCTCGGTCAGCGTGCCGAAGGCCTGCGCTGGGGAGGGGATCACGTATGGCGGCAGGCCGGAAACGACAATGACCAGTTGCCAGATGACCACGATCAATATCAATGCCGCGACCCAAAGGATCAGGGGCGCCAGGCCGCGAGAAATTCGTTCTTTCATTTCGTCGCTCCTGCGGCTTGTTCGTCGTGATAGAGGCGCGCCATGATTTGGCGTTTCAGAGCAGTAAAGGCCTCGGTGGTGAGGTCCTCGAGTGATCTCGGCCTCGGCAAGTCGACGTGCACGACCTCCCCGATACGTCCCGGGCGCGGTGTCATGACAACGATGCGGTCGGCAAGAAAGATCGCCTCGTCGACATCGTGCGTGACGAAGAGGATGGTCCGGCCAAGGTCTTTCCAGACCTGCAGCAACCACTGCTGCATGCTGAATTGCGTCTGGGCATCCAGCGCGCCGAACGGCTCGTCGAGCAGCATTACCTGACGACCGGCCGCAATGGTTCGCATCATGGCCACGCGCTGGCGCATGCCGCCCGAAAGAGCGTGCGGATAATGGTTGAGAAATTCACCAAGGCCGTACCGGGTCGCAAGCTCTTCGGCTTCGGCCTGGTCCTCCTTGGTCGCTCCGCGCGTCAAGGACGCGGCGAGCGTGATGTTGCCCCTTACGGTCCGCCAAGGCAGCATCAAATCCTTCTGCAGCATGTAGCCGACTTCGCCGGGTCTGTTGCTGACGTCCCGCCCATCGAGCTTGATCTTGCCGGACGTGGCCCGAAGGAGGCCTGACACGGCATTGAACAGCGTGCTCTTGCCGCAGCCCGACGCTCCGAGGATCGATACGAACTCGCCCTCATTGACCTGCAGTGAAACGTCGTTCAGGGCTACGACTTCCCCGAATTTGACGCTGAGGTGTTCGATTGAGAGCTTCGGGGAGGACGTCTTCGGTGCGTCCGTCACCGGCGCAAGCGTGCGCAATTCTCGCATCGGAATCCTTTCGCTGATGCCGTTCCAGATTGTGATGTCTAGGCATGTGGGCAGGCGGTCATTTTGTGTTTGTCAGCGCGCCACTTTGCCGATTAATTAGGAATGCAGATGTCAGGCGCGGTCAATTGGCCAAAACGTGCGTTGCTATTTAGCTTTCCTAAAGAATTTCGAACTGTGGTGAGGCCGCATGAGCGTTCGTTTGCCAAGCCTTCGTGGAGTACAAGCCTTTGAAGCCGTTGGCCGTTCAGGCAGCGTGGCAATAGCTGCGCGCGATCTCGGTTTGTCGTCGGGAGCCGTCAGCCAGCACATCAGCCGGCTTGAGGATGAGGTCGGTGTAGCCCTGTTCGAACGGAAGGGACGCAGTCTGGTCCTGACGTCCTGGGGACAAATTTACCTGCGGAGCGTGCGTGAGGGTTTCGACCACCTGCGTGCGGCTAACGACGTTCTTCAACGTGCGCGCCTAAAGTCGGAGATCGTCATGAGCGCACCGCCCTCGTTGGCCATCCGATGGGTGCGCTCGCTAGTGGCGGAATGGCAGAAATTGACGCCCGGCGTCAGCGTAAGGCTGCTAGGGGACGATCACGAGCCCGTATTCGATGATGAACAGGTGGACTTTCGCATCTCCTACGGGACGGCTCGTCTCAAATACGCGCATTTCACCGACCTGTTCGTCGACCGCGTAGCGCCGATGTGTTCTCCGTCATTCCTAAAGGCGCATCCAATCGAGAATCCGGCTGACGTCCTGAGATGGCCTCTGGTCGGGATCGAGTGGAAGAATCCTTATCAATCGCCGCCTTCATGGTCGGATTGGGCGATCCGTTTTGGTTTGGAATCGCTGGAACAGCACTGCGGGATTTCGTTCTCCCTTTCTACTACCGCAATTGACGCCGCAATTGATGGTGCCGGTCTTGTACTGGGACAGGCTTCGCTAGTAGCGAACGAAATTGCGAGTCGGAAACTTGTGGTGCCGTGCGATTGCTGGATGGCTCTTTCCGAGCCCTATGCACTAGCTTGGAATCCCGCGACACTCGATCGCCCCCACGGCAACGAATTTAAGAAATTCACGGTGCGGGCTGCGCAGAGATTTAAGGTAAGTTCAGGGCGCCAGTGAGGCCCTAGCTTTTAGGGCTAAGCGACTACGATTTTCGCGATGATCAGAAACACTGCGTCCTGGCTACCGCAGCTTGGGACGGTCTGTTGACGGCCAGCCGATGGTGTCGGATTTGGCCGATGGGGCATCGTTAAGGGCCGCTTGGCCAAGCCCACACCAAGGCTCCCGCCGTTTTCTGCGATGAACTCCACGCCGGTGGCTTTGCATTCCAGGTCCGACTCTATCGACCATGATATGGCGCAAACCCGCCGCTCGCTCGCTACGGCGCTGTTTACTGCGCGCTCGCGAGCGGCTATGCGCGGACCTATTCTAAATGACTGCTTTTCGCTTTGCGAATGAGCGCTTCCGGCTCCATTCCTAGCGCGTCGGCGATGCGCCCAAGAACTGTAACGCTTGCAGAAACATCAGCGCGTTCAACGGCAGCTATATAGCGGGCGCTCAGACTGCAGCGCTCTGCCAATTCCTCTCGAGTCATGTGTCGCCTGGTTCTGGCTTACCGATTGTCTTAGAGCCTAGACCAGCTTCGACAAGTCGGCGGAAAGTGGCCTGCTGCCGGTTTCGTGGACACCGAGATAAGGTGTTTGACGGAACTGGAGAGTGGGAATGCAAAGAAGGAAGTTCAGCCGCGAGTTCAAGCTTGAGGCGGTGAGATTGATCAAGGATCGGGGCGTTGCGGTGGCCCAGGCTGCCCGCGACCTCGATGTCCACGAGAACGTGCTGCGCAAATGGGTGCGCGATCTGTCGACGGATCCGCAGCATGCGTTTCCCGGCCACGGGCAGATGAAGCCGGAGCAGCTCGAGATTGACCGGCTGCGCAAGGAAGTGGCGAAGCTGAAGGCGGAGCGCGACATCCTAAAAAAGGCCGCAGCCTACTTCGCGAGGGAAGTGACATGAGGTTCGCTTTCATCGCGAGGCACCGGAACATCTGGCCGGTGGCATGGCTGTGCGACGCGCTGGATGTCTCCCGTTCGGGCTTCCATGCCTGGCTTAATCGCAGTCCCAGTTCCCGCTCCCGGCACGATGAAGTGTTGGTGACGGCGATCGACCGGAGCTTCAAGAGCAGCGACCGAACCTATGGCGCTAGACGCGTCTGGCATGACGTGCTGGCCGAGGGTCTCTCCTGTGGCTTGCATCGCGTCGAGAGGCTCATGCGGGTGAACGGTCTGCGGGCCCGGCCTCGGCGCCGCGGACTGCCGAAGGACATGGGCGAGCGAGCGGCAGTGTCGGACAATCTCCTTGACCGCGCCTTCGAGGCATTGGCCCCGAACCAGAAGTGGATCGCCGACTTCACCTACATCTGGACCGCTGAAGGGTGGCTTTACGTTGCCGCCGTCGTCGACCTGTTCTCCAGGCGCGTCGTCGGCTGGGCGATGAAGGCGGAGATGACGGCGCAACTCGTCACCGACGCCCTGATCATGGCGATCTGGCGCAGAGGCAGGCCGGACAGCCTGCTACACCACAGCGACCAGGGCAGCCAATACACCAGCGAGCAGTTCCAGCGCCTGATGGCCGACCACGGCATCACCTGCTCGATGAGCCGTTCGGGCAACGTCTGGGACAATGCAGCAATGGAGAGCTTCTTCTCGTCGCTGAAAACCGAGCGGACAGCCCGCAAGGTCTACAGGACGAGAGATGACGCCAGGGCGGACGTGTTCGATTACATCGAGCGCTTCTACAACCCTCGGCGAAGGCACTCGACGTTGGGCTATATGAGCCCTGTCGAGTTCGAGGAGCAAGCTATGTTAGCTTAATCTGGTGTCCGAAAAACCGGCAGCAGGCCAAAGCCTCCGATCTGGTGGGAAGATCGGGCTGATTTCGGCGCCATTCGTCAACGCGGGCAAGCAAGTCACCCGTAAGCCGCAGTTCGAAGCGCTCAGTTTTGTTATCAACGTGCACGAACACGTCGCTCGGCCTGACCACAACCCAAGCTGTTTGGAGCTCGGATCATGGTTGATTCCGACAATACCACGACTTTGCCTTTCGTCATCGGCCGCCAACGCGACGAGCTCAAGAGACCGGGGCCCCAAGCCACAGATTCCGCTTTGAGTCTCTGGAGCGAGTGGCAACGAGCTCGATATGCCTCATTGCTGTTGTGTCGAATTCAGCAGCGGATGGAGGCCCGAATGATCGCCAATACCGGAATTCAGGTATTGACAGCGGGCAAGCCGATGCCGGGGCAACCATCAGTGCCTACTACGGGTCTAGACTCTGAGCATCTCGTAGCTTGCGAAGCCGAGGTCTTTGCGATGACCGAAGCTCTAAACCTTCAAGATTCGATCCCCGAAGTCGCGGCTCCGTCGCTACTCGGCGTCATCGCCAAGTTGGAAATGATCGTGGGGGCCGACCGGGATATCGGTGACCCTACCGACTTCCCGTGGCCGCACATAGCTTCCGTATTGCGCGACTTGAAGGCGATCGCAGGAGGTTTCATCGTAAATCTCTGGCCGTCCCGGTCTGATCTAGGCGGCCTTACTGTTGGGCGGTCACGCGATCGCCGCGGTCCGCTGTGCTCAGCTGCTTGCCGTTCAAACTCCAACTTTGGGAAAGGCTGCTCGCGGGAGAGCGCTGCAAGTGCTGCCCACATTTCGCATCGGTACCCTTCGCATATCGTGTCGCGTCGTAGCGATCGAGCTGACACCACCGCAGGCTATCTACGTCAGGCTACAAAGGATAACTGAGCTTTGCGACTGACCGTCCAAAGATTCTTTATTGCGACGGTCCGGCGTCATGCGTTTGTGAACTGGTCAAGCACGTTGCGGGTGATCTGCTCGGTGAAGCGGTCGCCGCGCTTGAGGCCCATGACCCACTCGCATGTCGCGGCGGTCAGCACCTCGCCTTTGCCGCGCGTCATGTGAACCATCATGCCGGCGCCGTATTTGTAGCGGGCAAGTCCTTCCGGCGTTACCTCGCCGGTGACGCATTTCACCAGTCCTTCGTGGTCGCTGCTCCGGACGTAATAGCGGAAGCCTTCGCCGTCGGGCTCGTCCTCGGCAAGCACCGCCGGCGCCATGGCGAGGATCTCGATCGTCTCCGGCTGACCCTCGACCGGGACAGGGTAGGGCAGGCCATGCCTGAATGTGTAGTCGAGACCGTCGACCTCGTAGGCGAAGATGCGCTCCTTGTCGCCGAAGATGTCGGCATAGTGCAGCCCCGTGCGGGCAAACACCCAATGCTCCGGCCGGTAGACGGTGAAGCCTTTTTGGCCGTGCGGCGCGAAGCCGCCCCAGGACGCGTAGAGCCCGTGCAATCCGTTGACGCCGACGGTCGAGGCGCCCGGCCATGCGACATCCTTGTCCTCCCAGGCGGTCGACAGCAGATGCGCCTTGTCGGTGCCGGCGACCGGGTCGGCGTTGATGGCGTTGAACTTGTGGCAGATCTGGCGCTTGCCGTCGTCCTCTAGGCGGATCTGCCAGAGGAAGTTGGCGCCGAAACGCGCAAGACGGCCGCCGCGCTCGACATAGGCTTCGATCGCCAGCCGCATCTCGCGGGTCCAATATTCGTCATGGCCGACAATGGTCACGCAGGGATAGGCGTCGAGCAGTTCCGGCCTGTAGTGCAGGTCGGTCTGCGTGATCATGTCGAGCTCGTAACCTTCCTTCTCCGCCCACAGCACGAAATGGCGGTCGAACTGCGCCCAGCCGGCGGCGGCGTAATATTGGCCGAAGCCGTTGGCATAAGCCCATTCCTTCATCGGGTAGCGCGGCGCATCGCCGAATTCCGGAAGCGGGTCGGCGCAGATGCGCGGCGCGCCGGGCGGCAGCCAGACAACGCCCCGGGTCCAAGGGCGCTCGAGCGAGAGCACGGGGGAGGGCTGGTCCTTGCCCGGACCGACGACGCCGAAATAGTGGTTGGCCCCGCCAAAATCATTGTAGGCGGTCCAGGTGCCGGTTGGCAGGATCATCAGGATCTTCGCGCGGCGCGTGGCCGCTGTCGGCCGCACGACGAAGAAGTGATGCTGGACGAACTTGCCGCCATTGGCGCGGGCGCAGGTCGAGACGATGCGGTAGAAGCCCGAGCGCAGATCTGCCGGCAGGCGCCAGCGGTGGCTGACGGGCCAGCCGCAGCCGGAGCGGTATGCATCCGCCGGCGTCGGCGCGAAGACACCGGCGATGTCCTCGACCTTGTGGACGGTCTCCGGCCGATAGCCGTCGCGATAGATCTCCAGCGTCCAATGCGGCGCGGTGGTCGAGGAATGAAACACTACCTCGTCGCCCGGGTCATAGGACATGGCGTCCGTGTAGGTGTAGACCTCGGGCAGGGCCGGGTCGCCGCGCGGCGCCTCGTACCAGGGATTTGAGTGCCAATGCTCGTCCGCGGACATGGCCCAGGCCTTGCGCGGGCGGATGTTGACGGGACCAAGTTCGGGTGGAACGAAATCGTCTTCGCGGGACATGGGCTTACTCGTTCAAGGATGATCTTGAGGGCGGTTGGTCAAAGGGCGTAGGAGACTAGCTGGCCTGGCAGGCCGAGCGTCACCCAGAGCCGGCCGTCATGGACACAGCAATTGGTCGGGTCGCTGCCCTCGCCGCAATCGATCATCTCGACCAGCCGGCCGGTGGCGTCGAGGATCGCGACCCGATCGCCGGTGCTGCCGGTGACGTAGAGCAGGCCCTCATGGAAGACCATGCCGTCCGGATTGAAGCGGTCGTCCAAACGAACCCATTCGGTCATCGCGCCGACGCTGGCGTCCTTCCAGTCGAAGCGCAGCAGGCGATGCTCCATGGTGATGCCGACGATCAGCGAGCCGTCGGGATGGAACACCAGCCCGTTCGGGAAGCCGGTCATCTTGGCCAGCGCGCGGACCTTCCGGTCCCGTCCCGCCGCTAGCAACTGCCCGCCGTGATAGGACGCGTGGTCGGCTCCCAGCACCTCCCAGTTCTGCGGATCGGTGAACACGATCTCGCCTTCCGGCGTGAAGATGAGGTCGTTCGGCCGCGATGGCTTTGCGCCTGGGAGTTGGTCGGCAAAATTCTCCCAACGGCCGTCGAGCTGCAGGCGCTGGATGCAGCCGGGGATCATCGGCGTGGCGAAATGCAGCATCTCCAACGATTCCGGCGCTAGGCCGCCATTGTTGCAGATGTAGAGCGCGCCGTCGGGGCCGAGCCGCATGCCGTTCGGCGCGCCGGGAAGCGTGGCCAGCTCGCGCACGGCACCGTCCTTGAAGGCGCGGACCTTGGCGTGCAGCAGGTCAACGAAGGCGACCGAACCGTCAGGGAGCGCCACCGGTCCCTCAGGAAAGCCCAGGCCCGTCACGTGGATTTCCTTCGACCGTTTCATAACGCCTCCCTCTTCCACTTGTGCTTCTAGTTGGCGATGGTCAGCCCGCGCCTGGCGCGTCCCACCTCGGCGCCCGCTCGCGCCGTCTCGTCGGGCGCGAGGTGGCAGGCTACCATCTGGCCAGTGCCGGGCATGGCACGCAGCGGCGGCACATTTGACCGGCAGATGTCGCGCGCCAGATGGCAGCGCGGGTGGAAACGGCAGCCGGATGGCACGTCGGCTGGATTGGGCGGATCGCCGGTGAGCATGATGCGCTTCCAGCCGACCTGGCGGCGCGCGGCAAGGGTCGGCGCGGCCGACAGCAGCGCCTGCGTGTAAGGATGCAGCGGCCGCCGCATGATCTCGTCGGCCGATCCCTGCTCGATGATGGTGCCCAGATACATCACCGCGATGCGGTCGGCGACATGGCCGATGACGTCGAGGTCATGCGAGATGATCAGGTAGGAGATGCCGCGCTTGCGCTGGATCTGCAGCATCAGGTTGACGATCTGCGCCTGGATCGACGGATCGAGCGCCGAGGTCGGTTCGTCTGCGACGATGATTTCCGGTTCGAGCGCCAGCGCCCTTGCGATGGCGATTCGCTGCAGCTGGCCGCCGGAAAACTGTCCGGGCATTTTTCGGATATCGATGTTCTCCAGCCCGACAAAGGACAGTAGCTCGCGGATGCGCGGCTCAAGCCCGGCGCCAAGCTTGACGCCATGGGTATCGAAAGGTTCGCGCATCACCTCGGCAATGGTCATGCGCGCGTTGAGCGAGGCCAGCGGATCCTGGAACACGGCCTGCAGGCGACGGCGGATCGGGAGCATCCGCCGGCCGGCAAAACCGGTGACGTCGACACCGTCGAAGCGCACGCGCCCGTCCGTCACATCGACCAGCTTGAGCGCCAGCCGGGCGAGGGTGGATTTTCCGCATCCGCTCTCGCCGACCAGCCCCAACGTCTCTCCCTTGCCGACGGCCAGCGAGACTCCGGCCACCGCCTGCACGGCGCGGCCACCTCGGCGCTGCGAGAATGTCTTCGAGACGGCATCGAGCTCGAGAAGCGCCATCTGTCAGCTCCTCGCCGCGGTTAGAGACATCGCTGCCTCGATCGGATGGTGGCAGGCGAGCTCCACGGCGCCGAAACCGCGACGCGGCGGTTCGATGGCCTTGCAGTCGTCCTGCGCGCGCGGGCAGCGCGGATGGAAGCGGCAGCCGGGCGGGAAGGCACCTAGCCCGGGCGCGCCGCCGACGATGGCGTTGAGCTCCTGTTTGGCCGGCGTCTGCGAAATCATGGCGCTGGTCATCAGCGCCGCCGTGTAGGGATGCGAAGGCTGCAGCATGATGGAATCGGCCGGCCCGACCTCGGCGATGCGGCCGGCATAGAGCACGAGGATCCGGTCGGCAACTTCGGCGACCACGCCCATGTCGTGTGTGATCAGAATGATCGTCAGCGCCAGCTCGCGCTTGAGATCGGCGAGAAGCTCAAGCATTTGTGCCTTGATGGTGACGTCGAGCGCCGTCGTCGGCTCGTCGGCGATCAGCAGGCTCGGACCGGCGGCGAGCGCCATCGCGATCATCGCGCGCTGCCGCATGCCGCCGCTGATCTCGTGCGGATAGGCGGAGGCGACACGGCGGGGGTCGGGAATGCGGACGCGCTCCAGCATCTCCACGGCGCGCTTCCTTGCCTCGGCGCGGCCGGCAAGGCCGTGCGCGAATAGAGTTTCCGCGATCTGGTCGCCGACCGGCCAGACCGGGTTCAGCGAGCTCAACGGGTCCTGATAGATCAGGCCGATCTCCGGGCCGCGCAGCTTGCGCAGTTCGGCATCGGGCCGTTTCAGCATTTCGCGATCCTTGAAGCGGATCGAGCCGGAGACGAAGGCGGTGGGCGGCTGCAGGCCGGCGATCGACATCCCGGTCAGCGACTTGCCCGAGCCGGACTCGCCGATGATGACGAAAGTCTCGCCCTCGGCGACGTCGAAGGAAATTCGATCCACCGCGACGAGGTTCTGGCCCTCGCGCTGGAAGCCGATTGAGAAGTCGTGGACGGACAGGATCATGCGGCCCGCCTCGACGCGAGCGCATCGCCGATGAGCGAGAAGGCAGTGGCCGTCAGCATGATCATGGTGCCGGGAAAGACAAGGTACCACCAGGCCGAGCCGAAATAGGGGCGCGAGTCGCGGATCAGCAGGCCCCATTCCGGTGTGGGAGAATTGGCGCCGAGACCGAGGAAGGAAAGGGCGGTGACGGCGACCAGCGCGTAGCCGATGTCGGTGGTGACGCGCACATTCACCTCCTGGACGACGAAGGGGATGATATGGCGGCGCAGGATGGTCATCTCCGACACGCCGAGCGCGCGGGCGGCCTCGACATGCGGTCGCTCGCGCAGTCGCAGTACCTCGCCGCGCACCAGCCGCGCGTAGCCCGGCCACCAGATGATGGCGAGCGACAGCGCCACGCTGTCGAGGCCGCGCCCGATCGAGGCGGCGACGGCCAGCGCCAGCACCAGCGCCGGAAAGCCGAAGAACAGGTCGACGATGCGCATCATCAGATTGTCGATGCTATGGCGCGCCATGCCGGAGACCGCGCCATAGACCACGCCGAACAGAGCGGAGGCGAAAACGATGGCGATCGCCACGCCCAGCGAATAGCGGGTGCCGTAGACGATGCGCGAGAAGACGTCGCGGCCGCCCTCGTCGGTGCCGAAGACATGCGTGAGACTCGGCGGCTTCAGCCGGTCGGCCATGGCCAGCGCGATCGGGTCGTGCGGCGCGATCAGGCCGGGCAGAAGGGTGAAAGCGGCGAGGATGGCCACCATCAGCAGCGCGAGCGGCAGCAGCACGCCTTTAGGCCTCGCGATGGTGCGGCGCGCGGGCTGGGTGGAAATGCTCATGAGCCGACACTCTGCACGCGCGGATCGATCACCGGATAGAGCAGGTCCATCACCAGGTTAATGATCACGAAGCCGGCCGTTGAGACGATCGCCAGCGCGATGACCGGCGAATAGTCGAAGACCTGGAAGGACTGGTAGGCATAGAGGCCGATGCCGGGCCAGTCGAAGATGACCTCGACCAAGATCACCCAGCTGATCATGTAGCCGAACTGCATGGTAGTCGCCGTCAGGATCGGCGACAGCGCATTGCGCAAGATGTGCTTGAACAGAATCCGGTTGGGCGACAGGCCCTTGCCGCGCGCCGTGCGCACGTAGAGGCGGCTCTGCTCCTGGATGAGGGCGGCGCGTGAGAGCCGGGTGCCGACCGCGAGCAGGTTGACGACGATGGTCGCGGCGGGAAGCGCCAGATGCTTCAGGCTGGCGAGAAAGGCCGAGAGGCTGCCGGCCAGTAAGGAATCGATGAGCAGGAAGCCGCTGATCACAGGCGGGGCCGTCTCGCGGATCGGGAAGCGCGCGCCGAGCGGCAGCCAGTGCAATTTGTAGAAGAAGAAGAACTGCAGCGTCATGCCGAGCCAGAACACGGGGATGCCGGTGCCGATCATGGTGATGAGGCGGATCGCGCCGTCCACCGCGCCGCCGGGGCGGCGGGCCGCGAGCACGGCCAGCGAGAAGCTGATCGCCAGATAGAGGACGAAGCTGACGATTAGCAGCTCCAGCGTCGCAGGCAGATACTGCTTGAGGTCGGTGCTGACGTTGCGCCGCGTGCGGATGGACTCGCCGAGGTCGCCCTTGGCGAGGCCGGTCATGTAGGAAACGAATTGCTCCGGCAGCGGCCGGTCGAGACCATGCTCGACGCGGATGCGCTGCACGGTCTCCTCCGAGGCGTTCTGGCCGGCCAGGAAGGCGGCAGGGTCGGCCGGAACGACACGGCTGAGGAAGAAGGTTATGACCGCGACGGCGATGAGGACGACAAGACCCCAAACCAGACGCTTGAACAGGAAGGCGATCACAACCGTGCCGTCCGCATGCGCACCCCGCCGCTGTTACTTGCTGTGCATTTCCCAGAAGCGGGCGTTGATGTACTCGGCCGGGTCGATGCGGTAGCCGCCGATCCGGTCAGGCTCGGGCACCACGGTCTTCGGCCGCGCGGTCCAGATGACGTAGTGCGAGCCCACCACGATATCGGCCGCCTGCTTGAGCAGCTTGCCGCGTTCGGCGGCGTCGGAAATCGTCGGCAGTTTGGCCACCAGATCCTGCAGCGTCTGGTCGAAGAATTTGCCGGAGTTGTAGAAGCCGCCCTTCAGGTAATGCGCGGCAAAGAACTTGGTCGCGTCGGATGGGCTGAGGTTCGCGTTGCCGAGTACGAAGCAGTTGCTCTTGTCGGACTTGATGGCCGTGATCGCCTCGACGAAGGGCTGCTCCTCGATTTCCACGGTGACGCCGAGCTGCTGGGCCGAAGATTGAAGCACGGTCGCGGCGAAGCGGAATTCTGGGAAACCGGCCGGCACCGAGCATTTCATCTTGGCGTTGGCGAGGCCCGATTTGGCAAGTGCTGCCTTGGCGCCGTCGAGATCGGTCTTGATCTCGGCCTCTTCCTTTTCCGGGCTGCCGGGGAACCATGAGGGAACCGGGCCGCGGCCGACTTCGGCCTTGCCCTGGAAGGATTGAACCATGGCGTTGTAGTCGAACGCCTTGACCAGCGCCTCGCGGAAATCCTTGTTGTTGGTCGGCGCCAGATCCATGTTGAGATAGATCGCCGGCCATGCCCACAGATTGTTGCCTTCCACCAGATGGAAGCCGCTGCTGGTACCGATGCGCAGCGCCTCGTCGAGCGGCACGAAATTGGCGAGGTCGAACTCGCCGCCTTCAAGCCCGCGGGCGCGGTTGGCGCCGTCGGTGACGAAACGGTCGAGCACGCGGTCGAAGGGCTTTTCCGGGAACTTGCCCCACCATTTGTCGTTGCGCTTCAACTCGATCTGGGTGCCGCGCGTCCAGGACACGAATTCGTAGGGGCCAGTGCCGTTGGCGTTCTCGTTGAACCATGCCTGGCCGAGATCGTCCTTGTGCTTGGCGATGTCCTCGTCGGACAGCATTTCGATGCGGCTGAGGTTGGAGGCGAGGAAGACGGTCGGCGCCTTGGTCTCGATCTTGACGGTCTTGGGGTCGACCACTGTGACACTGGCGATGTCATCGACCAGATAGGATTGCCCCTGGCCGATCTTCAGCAAGCGGTCGAGAGTCGCCTTGACGTCGTTGGCGTCGAAGGCGGTCCCGTCATGGAAGGTGACGCCGTCGCGTAGCTTGAAGGTCCAGACCTTGCCGTCCTGCTTCCATTCCGTCGCCAGCGCCGGCAGCAATTTGGACGGATCGGAGAGGTCGAAGTCGACCAGCCGATCGTATATGTTACGGGTGACCGTGAACTCCCAGTTCACGTTTGCCTTGGCCGGGTCGATCGTGCTCGGCTCGCCGGCATCGGCATAGACGAAGGTGGACGCGTCGTCGGCGAAGGCCGAGTAGGAGACGCCGCCCATCAAAAGGCCGAGCGCCAGTCCCAAAATCCCATTGCGAAGCTTCATTGTTCTCCCCTTATTTTTGGTCTCTGGAAATAGAATATATCATATATGATGAAGGTCGCAAGCGCTCATGAGGACGTTTCAGCATTGCTCGGCGAGCGGTGAAAACTGGGTCGGACGCCACGTAAGGGACACGGCGAAAAGGGTGAGCCTCCGGGCCTAATCGGAGTCTCTCATCCTGGAGCAGGTTTCTGGATTCTTGGGGAGCTTTGAGAGGGTCAGCCTAGCGTCGCGACCGCTGTGGGGGCTCGTCTTCGGCGTCTTCCTTGCTCTCGATCGCGGCGAGGTGCTCGACGAATTTGCGGCCGCCCTCGATCAGGTCCTGCTCGAAGGCGCGCCGCAGCGCCACCTCGTCCCTGGCGCGCAAGGCGGCGATCACGTTGACGTGCTGGTGCTGGCCTTCATAGGTCGGATGGCCATGCGGGTAGAGCAGGCTGAGCAACGGGCCGGCCTGGATCCACAGTCTCTCTATCATCTCGATCAAATGCGGCATTTCCGATTTGCGATGGACGGCGAAGTGGAAGTCGTAATTGTACTGAAGCGCGGCCGCGTAGTCCTTGGTGCGCTCGGCCTCGATCAGCTTGTGATGGATATCCTCGAGGGTTTTCAGGAACGGCTCGTCGATATGCGGCATCGCCTTTGAAGCGGCATAGGGTTCGAGCACGAGCCGGATGTCGCGCAGCTCCAGATACTCCTTGAGGCTGATCCGCCGCACGCGGATGTAGTAGCCCGGCTTCATTTCCAGCGCGCCGTCCTTGACCAACTGGAAGATGGCTTCGCGCACCGGCGTCTCGCTGGTGCCGAGCTGCTGGGCGAGGTCGCGGATCTTGAGTCGGTCGCCGGGATGGAGCCGCGCCGACATCAGCTCCTGGCGAAGACGCAGGTAGATCTGCGAAGACAGGCTCGTCGCCTGGATCTCAGGCAGGTTCTGCATTCGTCAGCGGACTCGCTTCTCGCATCGGGCCAAGGGCTCTCAAGATCACACGCCGCCCGGGCTGTCCATATCGCCGGCCCGCAGCCATTCGAAAAATCCGGTTCATAAGGACGATGTCTCCGTGCTCGCTAGCCGGGCAACAAACCCGTTCCGTAATTGCCGTACCGCTTTCCGACCCGCTCCATTTCTTCCTCGGGAAGCAGGGCGGGCTCGCCGGCCTGTAACGCCATCAGATACTGACGCGCCAGCGTCTCCAGTTTCACCGTGGTCTGGAAGGCGGCTTCCAGCGTTTTGCCGATGGCGATCATGCCATGGTTGGCGAGCAGGCAGGCGGTGCGGTCCTTGAGCGCCTCGACCGCCGATGACCCGAGATCGGCCGTGCCGAAGGTGGCGTAGCGGGCGCAGCGCACGTCGGTGCCGCCGAAGGCCGCGACCATGTAGTGGAAAGACGGCAACGGTCTGCGCAGGCATGCCAGCGCCACGCAGGCATCGGCATGGGTATGGATCACCGCATTGGCGGCAGGGTAGGCATCGAGGATCGCGGCGTGCATGTGCCATTCGCTGGATGGGATGCCTCCGCCCCTGATGGCGCCGTGGGGATCGATCTGGACAAGCCGGTCCGGCTTGAGATTGCTGCTGTTGGCTCCCGTCGGCGTGATCAGCATGCCGCCTGATACCCGCCGGCTCACATTGCCGCTGTTGCCGTGATTGAAGCCCTTGTCCTGCAGACGGCCGACCGTCTCGACAATGGCGTTGGGCAGGTTGTCTTCGTTGATCATCAGGGCTCCGGATGCCGCATGGATTCGAGCGTCGGTAAAAACATGTCCGGCGGCCCGAGCTTTCCGGATTTGAGGCTGAGCGCGACGATCTCGCCTTCTTCCGTCGTCGCGCGCGCGACGCCCGGACCCTGGTAGGCACCGATCCTCAAGCGATCGATTCCGAGCTGCTCGACCACCGATCCGGATGTCTCGCCACCCGCGACGAGAAAGCGCCGGACACCGCGCTTGCGCAGTTCCACTGAGAGTCGGCCAAGAATAGCCTCGGCGAAGCTTGCCGCGCCTTCGCGCCCATGTCTTGCCTGCGCGGCGCCGACCTGCTCCGGTCCGGCGGAGGTGGCGATCGCGATCGGGCCGCCGTTGAGATGGTTGCCAGCCCAGCCGAGCGCCTTCTCGACGGCCGCATCGACGCTTGCGACCGAAGCGATGTCGATGCGGTGCACCGGCCTTGCTCGTTCAAAGGCCTCGAGCTGTTCCAGTGTCCGATCCGCGCAACTGCCTGCCAGCACCACGCCAGGGCTTTCCACCGCCGGCAGGGGGCGCTTCGGCGGCGCGCCGTCCAGCCAGCCGCGCTCGCGCCAGAGCGCGGGATAATGACGGATGACCGGCGCGTTGCCGGTCATCAGCGGCCAGTCGACGGTGAGCGCTGCGATCGCGGCGAGATCCTCGGCATAGATCGCATCCATTATGACGTGCCGGATGTCTTGCGCGACCAGTTGGTTGACATAGGCGCGCCGGGGGGAAAGCTCCGCCCGCACGACATTGTGCGGCAACAGCCCGACGGCGAGTTTCGACTGCCGCTGCAGCACGCGCACCAGATTGGGATCGGTCATCGGGGTCAGCGGATCGTGCCGCTTCGGCGACTCCGAGACGAGCTGCGCGCCGACGAAGAGATGGCCCTGGAAGACGCTGCGCGCGAGATCGCCGGAACTCGGGCAGAAACCGGTGTGCGTGGCTCTCGTCAGTGCTAGCAGGCTGTCGGCCACGGGGCCGATATTGCCGTCATCGGTGGAATCGAAGGTGGCGCAATATTTGAAGAACAGCCGCCTCGCGCCGATGTCGAGCAGCCGCTGTGCGGCTTCTTCCGATTTCCGTACGGCCTCGGCGGCGGGGACGACCCGGGTCTTCTGCGCGACGACGACGGCGGGCGAGTCGGCGAAATGCCGGACCTGGGCGGGCTTGGTCACGAAGCCGCAATCGACACCCAGAGCCACCAGCATCGCTGCCGTTTCCATGCCGCCGGTGAGGTCGTCGGCGACGATGCCGATGATGGGCTGCATGTTCCTCCCGCTACTCCAGAGCTATTGTGCAAGGATGATACATGATATATCGAATGCTGAAAAGCAGTCTTAGGCGTCGGTTCGCGACGCGCGGCGGGGTTTTCATGGACCAGCATTCGAAGAGCATAGACGGCGCCTTGCGCGCCCGGGCAAAGCGCGTCATCCCGGGCGGCATGTGGGGGCATCAGAATGCACAGCGCTTGCCGGTCGGATATCCCCAGTATTTTTCACGCGCCCAAGGGTGTCGCACCTGGGACGCGGACGGACGCGAGTACATCGATTTCCTCTGCGGCTGGGGGCCGATGATCCTGGGCTATGGCGATGCCGACGTCGAGGCCGCGGCCGACAGGCAGCGGGCGCTCGGCGATGCGATGAACGGGCCGAGCGAGCGGCTTGTCGAACTGGCGGAACTCATGGTCGAGACCGTCCCGCATGCCGATTGGGCGATGTTCTCGAAGAACGGCACCGATGCCACGACCGCCTGCCTGACGATCGCCCGGGCGGGCACTGGGCGCCGCAAGATCCTGATCGCGCGCGGCGCCTATCACGGCGCCATTCCATGGTGTTCGCCATCGGTCGCCGGCGTTACCGAGGAAGACCGCGCTCATCTGGTTTATTACGACTACAACAACGTCGAGAGCCTCGAGGCCGCGGCCGAGCTGTGCAAGGGCGATCTGGCGGCGATACTGGTTTCGGCTTTCAAGCACGACCTTGGCAAGCCGCATGAATTGCCGACCGTGGCGTTCGCGCGAAAGGCACGCGCGCTCGCCGACAGCGCTGACGCCGCGCTGATCGTGGACGACGTGCGCGCCGGCTTCCGCCTCGATATGGGCGGCAGCTGGGAAACGGTCGACGTTCGGCCCGACATGGCCGCCTGGAGCAAGGCGATCGCCAACGGCCATGCGCTGGCCGCCGTCACCGGCAACGACCGCTTTCGCGAGGGAGCGACGCGCATCTTCACCACCGGCTCCTTCTGGACCGCCGGCGTATCCATGGCCGCCGCGATCGCCACGATCCGGAAGCTTAGCGCCGTCGATGCGGTGGCGCATATGCGGGCCATGGGGCAGCGTTTCCGCGACGGTCTCGATGCGCAGGCGCACAAGCACGGCGTGCCCTTGCGGCAAAGCGGGCCGGTGCAGATGCCGGTGCTTTTGTTCGAGAACGATGTGGATCGCAAGCTCGGCGACACGTTCTGCCTGGAAGCGCTCGCCCGTGGCGTCTACCTGCATCCGGCGCACACGCTGTTCCTGTCGGCTGCCCACCAAGAGGCCGATATCGACCAGGCTCTGATGGCGACGGACAAGGCGTTCGCGGTGGTCGCGCGGCTGCAGACCTGACAGGGTGGGTCAGGATGCGACGAAGCCTTCGTGTCCCTGCAGGAAGCGCAGGAAATCCTCGCCGCCCAGGATGAGGTCCCGCTCCATGGCGGTGCGCGCCTTTTCCGAATTCTTCTCGCGCAAGCCCTCGATCACCGTCAGATGCTCGGCGGCCCCGACATATTTGTGCTCGCCTTCCTTGAAGAAGACGGTCAGCATCGGCCCCATCGAGACCCACAAGCTCTCGATATGGGCGACCAGCATTTCCATGCCGGACAGCCGATAGACGGTGAAGTGGAAGTCGCGGTTGTAGCGGAATGAAATCTCCGGATCGCCGGCCTGGTCCGCCTTCTCGAACACTTTCTGGATGGCGGTCAGCTTGTCGATGTCATCCTTCGTCGCATTCTGGGCGGCGAGCCCGGCGGCAAGGCCCTCCAGCGCCAGTCTTATGGTGCGCACCTCCATGTAGCGCGCCAGCGTCAGCGCGGGCACGGTGACGAAGCGGCCCGAACGCAGCTCCAGGCCGCGCTCGCTGACCAGCCGCAGGCAGGCTTCGCGGGCAGGGGTGACGCTGGTGCCGAGCTGGTCGGCGAGGTCCTGCATTACCAGGCGTTGACCCGGCCGGAACTGTCCCGCGATCAACCCCTCGCGAAGGGCGACATAGGCGCGCGCCGACAGATTGCCCTGCTCTAGGGGCTGAATGTTCACGGCAAAGGTCTCCTCGGCATTGTTGTCTTACGTCTTCTGCCGGCGGTGATTCTACAAGATATATCCAATAGACGCTTTTTCTGTCCCTGTATTGTCGGCCTGCTAAGCAAGCAGGGATTGCGCGACGCTTTCGACGCCGGCCGCATCGAGCTTGTAGTGACGGTAAAGATGGGTCGGCGGCGCGATGAGGCTGTACTCGTCCTTGATGCCATGCCGGATCAGTCGTGCGCCGCCGCCTTCCTCGGCCAGCACTTCGGCGACGGCGCCACCCAGGCCGCCGAGGATATTGTGCTCCTCGACGGTGAGGATGATGCGCGACTTGCGCGCCGCCTGCATCACCGCTTCGCGGTCGAGCGGTTTTATCGTGTGCATGTCGATCAGGCCGACGGAATGGCCCTTGCCGTTCAAGGCTTCCATCGCCTGTTTGGACGAATGAACCGCCATGCCGCATGCGATGATGGTGAGGTCGTCGCCGATGCCATGGACCACGGCCTTGCCGAATTCGAATGGGGCGTCCTCGGCGTAGACGACCGGGTCGTGGCCACGCGAGATGCGGAAATAGATCGGCTGCGGATGATGGACGGAAGCGCGCAGCGCCGCCGCGAATTGCGGGCCGTCCGCCGTAGAGACGACGGTGAGGTCGGCAATCGAACGCATGATGGCGATGTCTTCCGTCGCGTGATGCGAGGTGCCGTAGAACCCGAGCGAGATGCCGGTGTGGTGACCGATCAGGCGGACCGGCTGCGCGCAATAGGCGACGTCCATGCGGATCTGCTCGCAGCATAGGAGCGCCAGAAAAGAAGCGAACGTCGCGACATAGGGTATGACTCCGGTCGTCGCCATACCGGCTGCGGCCGAGACCATGTTCTGCTCGGAAATGCCGAATTGCGTGAAGCGCTCGGGAAAGCGACGCGCAAAGCCGACGAGACCGTTCGAATGCTGAAGATCGGCGGTGCCGGCGACGACTGGATGGCCGGCCTCGGCAAGCTCGATCAGCGTGTTGGATAAAGTCGCCAGCGAGGGCGCGCGTTTGTTGAGCTCGCGGTATTGCCAGCTTTCGGGATGCAGGGCCGCGCTCATTGCGCACCTTCCAGGATCGTCTCGCGGGCGCGGACTTCGTCTTCCGGCGCGAGATAGCCGAGATGCCAGCCGGGTTCGGTTTCCATGTAGTCGATGCCCTTGCCCTTGAGCGTTTTGGCGATGATGCAGCAGGGTTTTTCGCGGCCGGTGTCGGCTTTGACCTTGCGCAGCAGGTTGGCGAGCGCGACGACGTCGTGGCCGTCGACCTCATGCACCTCCCAACCGAAGGCGCGCCACTTCTCGTCCAGTGGCTCGACCGCCGCGACGTCGTCTACCTTGCCGTCGAGCTGGTAGCCGTTGCGGTCGATGATCGCGACAAGCTTGCTCAAGCGATGGGTAGCGGCGCTAATCGCGGCCTCCCACACCTGGCCCTCCTGCATTTCGCCGTCGCCGAGCAGGACGAAGACGTTGAAGTCCTTTCCGTGGAAGCGGCCGCCCAGCGACATGCCGACGCCGTTGGACAGGGCATGGCCGATCGAACCGGAGCTGAAGTCGACGCCGGGCACCTTGCGCATGTCGGGGTGATCGCCGAGCGGGCTGCCGAGGCGGGTGTAGTCGTCGAGCCAGGACCGGTCGAAGAAGTCGAGATCGGCAAGGATCGGAAACTGGCCGACCGCCGCATGGCCCTTGCCCATCAGGAAACGGTCGCGGTCCTGCCAGCCCGGCTCGCCGCGGTGTAGCCGCATCGTGTCGTAGTAGAGCGTCGAGAAAATCTCGGCACAGGAGAAGACCGACGAGTAATGGCCCACCTTGGCGATCGAAATCAGCCTGATCGTCTCCAGCCGCACGAAGCGCGCACGCTCGCGCAGCCGGGCGGCCTGTTCGTCCGATATGCCGTCATTGCCGCTGTTGCTCGGCCATCGGCTCGCGCCTGAGGACGTCATGCTCAGTCTCCTCCGTTTCCATCTATCTGACCCTCGACAACTTATAAGTTATAAGATATTTGGTTGAGCCACAAGAACAATTATCCGGCTCTAGGGAACAGGAAATGCTGCACAATTCGGCTCGGGCAATCGACATGAGCCTACATCTGCATTCGCAGACGGACGCGCGGCGGCATGAACAGGATGGTCCGCTGATCATCTCCGGCGGCGACGGAGTCTATGTCCGCGACGATGCCGGAAACCGTTATATCGAAGGCATGGCCGGCCTATGGACAGCGTCGCTCGGTTTCAACGATCAGAGATTGGCCGCCGCCGCAGCTGCCCAATTCGCCAAGCTCGCCAACTATCATACGTTCAATCACCGCTCGAACGAGCCCTGTATCGACCTGATCGAGCAACTCGCGGCGGTCTCGCCGATTCCGGACTGCAGGATATTCCTGGCCAATTCAGGTTCCGAAGCCAACGACTCCATGATCAAGCTCGCCTGGTATTATCAGGCGGCGCGCGGCAAGCCCGGGAAGCGGCGCATCATCAGCCGCAACGGCGCCTTTCATGGCAGCACGGTGATGGGCGCTGTGCTGAGCGGCCTACCGCATATGCACTGGTCGTTCGGCATGAACACGGACGACATCCTCTATGCCCGCAAGCCGCATTTCTATCGAGAAGGGCGGGAAGGCGAGAGCGAGGACAAATTCGCCGACCGGCTGATCGCCGAACTGGAGGCGATGATCCTGGCGGCCGGGCCAGACACGATCGCCGCCATGATCGCCGAGCCGGTGATGGGGGCGGGCGGTGTGATCGTGCCGCCGCAAAATTACTTCCCCAAGCTGCGCAAGCTGCTCGACGAGCATGATATCCTGCTTCTGGCCGACGAAGTGGTCTGCGGCTTTGGCAGGACCGGCAACTGGTTCGGCAGCCAGACCTTCGGCTTCAAGCCGGACATGTTCTCCGTCGCCAAGGGACTTTCCTCCGGCTACCTGCCGATCGCAGCCGTCGTCGTGTCGGACGCGACCTACCAGGCGATCGCCGATGAGGGACACAAGAACGGCGTCTTCGGGCACGGCTTCACCTATTCGGGCCATCCAGTCGCCTCGGCGGTCGCCGCCGAGGCATTGCGCATCTATCACGAAATCGATGTCGTCGGCCGGGCCCGGACGCTGGGCGCGCGGATGCTGGAAGCGCTGCGCAACACGCTCGCAGATCATCCGATGGTTGGCGAGATCCGCGGCGTCGGCCTGCTTGCCGGCGTCGAACTGGTCGCCGACCGGCGTACCAAACAGGCTTTTCCGGCCGAGGCCAGGGTTGGCGCGCAAGTCGAACGCGCCTGCCGGCAACGCGGCATCATCCTGCGCAACATGGGTGACATGCTGGGGCTCTGCCCGCCTTACATCATCGAGCCGGGCCAGATCGACGATCTCGTCCGCGCGCTTTTCCTCGCCATCGAAGACACCAGGGAGAGCCTCTCGCTCTGAGTCTTGGCCGCCATGACAATCACCATCAGACAGGACAAAAGCATCCCGAAGTCGGGCTGTTCATCGACGGCAAGTGGGGACCGGCCACCGGCGGCAAGACGCTCGAGGTGCGCAACCCGTCGACCGACAAAGTCATCGGCTCGGTCGCCATGGCTGGCGCCGCCGATCTCGACCAAGCGCTCGCAGCAGCCGAACGCGGCTTCAAGGTCTGGCGCAAGGTCTCGGCCTTCGAGCGTGGCAAGGTGATCCGCGAATCGGCCCGGCTGATGCGCGAGCGCGCCGGAAGGATCGCCGGCCTGCTCAGCCTCGAACAAGGCAAGCCGCTGGGCGAGGCGACGATCGAAGTTCTGGCCTCGGCCGACATTCTCGACTGGTTCGCGGAGGAGGGGCGTCGCACCTATGGACGCATCGTGCCGGCGCGAGCCAGCAGCGTCCATCAGCTGGTCGTGCGCGAGCCGGTCGGGCCGGTTGCGGCGTTCACGCCGTGGAATTTTCCGGTGTCGCAGACGATCCGCAAGATCGGTGCGGCACTCGCGACCGGATGCTCGATCATCGTCAAGCCGCCGGAAGAGACGCCTGCTTCGCTCGCCTGCCTCGCCGACGCCTTCAAGGATGCCGGGCTTCCCGACGGCGTGCTCAATCTCGTCTATGGCAACCCACCGGAGATTTCGAACTACCTGATCCCGCATCCGCTGATCCGGAAAGTGTCCTTCACCGGCTCCGTCCCGGTCGGCAAGCAACTCGCGGCGCTCGCCGGCCAGCATATGAAGCGCGTGACCATGGAGCTTGGCGGGCATGCGCCGGCGGCTGCCAGATCAGTTGCGAAACGAGATCGGCCAGCCTCGCCTCGGCGGCGGCCTCGATGCAAAGGCCGAGCACCTCGGTCTCCATCGACCGGTGGGTAGGCAGTTGGACGGCGAGCCTCAGCCGACACAGGGTGGGGATTTTCCATTGTCCACCCTTCTACCGTTCAACCTCTGGAACCAGACGGTGAGACGGCGCCTGCGTTTGAGCCTTGGCGAGCATAGATTGCGCATCGTGCTCTCAGACGAATACGGGGCAGGTCCATTGACCATCGACGCCATCCACTGCGCCCTGCCTGGCGCCGAAGGCCTCGTAATCGACGCCGTCTCGAACACGCCGGTCACCTTCAATAAAGACGAGCAAGTCGTTATTACCGCAGGAGCGATAGCGATCGGATTGTGCTCAGCGTGTCGCCTCTGACCGAATTGCTGGTGTCCTTCTTCGTCTCGAACCCGACCCCGATAAGCACCTTTCACCGCTACGCGGAGCAAACCGGATACATCGCACCGGGCAACCAGTTGGCGAACCCAGTGCTTCAAGACCTTCCGAAACGACAACGCGTATCTTCCTCACCGGCGTAGTGGTTGAGGCCTCCCGACAATGTTACCGCATTCGAAGCGTCTGGTAAGTTCGCGAAAGCGCCGCCTTCGACGCAGCAGTGGCTCTCGACAAGTTGGTTGCGTCCGGGACAACCCTCTCGTTATGGTGACGTGCTCCGGAGAAGCTGACTACCAAGCCGTTGTGCTCAACTAGTCCGAAACCCGATTGCCGAAGACAGCGGCCACGTAAGCACTTAACAACCGGCAGAGATACGCGCTGCCTTTGCTACACAGGGCGGGTTGTTCCGCGGACTGAGATGCCGGGGCTGAGATGCCCGGCTCCTCAAGGAATACGGTACCGCAGGCGCCTTTGGGGCTTTCTTCATCTTTGATATTATTATAATAGCTTGTCTCGAAGAATGATGACGGCGAGCAATGCGGTGTAATTTGTCGGATCGGGTCGCCCTGGTCACGGGGGCGGCGGGCGCTATTGGAAGCGCCATTGCCAAACGGCTCTCGGACAACGGGGCCGCGGTCGTTGTTGCAGACATCGACATGGCGGGCGCCGAGCGCGTCGCGGCTGGGCTGCGCAACGGGATGGCTTGCGCTGTCGACATCCGCGATGGAAAATCGGTAGACGCTGCGATCGCCAGGGTTACTGAGCGGTACGAACGGCTCGACATTCTGGTCAACAATGCCGGGGTGAATACCTTGGCGCACCGCGTCACCATCGACGAGTTTCCTGCCGAGGAATGGGACCGTATCACCGGCATTGACCTCGACGGGCTCTATATCATGAGTCGCGCGGCGTTGGCGCCGATGCTTGCTGCAGGCAAAGGCGGGCGCATCGTCAATGTCGCTTCGGTCGTCGGACTTGCCGCGATGCGCCTGCAAAGCCCGTTTGTCGCGGCCAAGGCTGCCATGGTTCATCTGACGCGGTCGATGGCGATCGAACTGGGAGCCAAGGGGGTTTTAACGAACGCGGTCGCGCCCGGCTCGGTGTTCACGGCGCTGACGGCCAAGCTGTTCTACAGCGACGATGGCAAGTTCGCCGGGCGTACCCAGGAGTTTCTCGCCCATGTGCCGCTCGGCCGGCCGGCGCAGCCGGAGGAGATCGCTGAGGCCGTGCTGTTCCTGGCCTCTCCGGCCGCCAGCTACATCAACGGCCAGGTGCTGGCTGTGGATGGCGGCTGGACAGCGGGATTCATGATGTGAGCGCCGCCATGGAAATCGATCTCGCCGGCGTCGCGATCGCACTGGACGGTGAAACCAATCCTATCGTCGAAGCGGTGTTCGCCGCGTTGCGCGCCAATGGCGGACGTGTAGTCGAAGGCGCCCCGACGGGTGCCGCCGATATCCTGCTGATCTCGTGTCCGCTGCGCCCGGGAACGAAAGCCGGCGATCCGCGCTCCCTATATGCCGACGCGCGCAAGGCCGCCGTGGCGATGGCCGGGCGTGGCGGCCGCATCGTCTTCCTGATCTCGGCGGTCGCCGGCATGCCGATGCGTCGCCATCCCCGCTTTTCCATGGAGAACGCGTCCATCCTTGCCGGGATGCGCGCGCTGGCCATGGAATTTGGACCGAAGATCCTTGTCAATGCCGTTGGCTTCGGTGCGGTAGAGGACGACGCCATCATTGCGGGCGACAAGGCGATGCTCAGCCACACGCCGGTCGGTCGCGCCGGCCGCGTGGAGGAAGCAGTCGCCGCGGTGCTGTTCTTCTGCGATCCGCTGAACAGCTACACCACCGGGCAGATGCTGGGCGTCGACGGCGGCTGGGCGGCGGGCTATGGGCGCAATTTCTGAGGGCGCTGACGCTAGGTGCAGCTGCGTTGGCGTTCGAGTTGGGCACGTGACCGCCGGCGACACCGGCGCCCCGCTCCGTTGCTTTTGGTGACCGGCCCAATCGCGTCCACCCGATCTCCTGTGCTCCTTTGGGCCCACTGCGTTTCACCGATGAAAGCTCCTAGGTCGGGCGAAGCCGACGCGTCGCTAGAAAGCACGCACCGCGGCCGCTATGAATGGCACTTGTCGTGCGATCCAGGGCAGAACTTGGCCCTCCGCGTATCGTACATTGATGGAGCTTGGTCATGGCGGATGGGTCAGAAGACGAATCCGGCGAGAACACGCCGTCGCAGCGCCTTGGGGTTCGAGAGATCGCAAGGCGTATCGGTGTCGCGCCCATAACCGTGTCGCGTTCCCTGTCCAATCCCGGCAGGGTCTCGGCGGAAACGCGCGCCAGGGTGCTAGAGGCCATAGAGCAGATCGGCTTCGTGCCCAATCAACTCGCTTCCAGCATGCGCGGCAACGGCCGCATGATCGGTACGGTGGTGCCGCCGCTGATCAATTCGGGCATTGCCGAGCAAGTGCAAGGCATGTCCGACGAATGCCATGAGGGCGGCTATTCCATGCTTTTGGTGCAGGGCGAATTCACGCAGGAAGCCGAGGAGAAAGCGATACGCACGCTGCTTGGCTGGCGCCCAGCCGGAATGATTCTTCAGAGCTTCGTGCAAAGCGAAACGGCGCGTGCCTTGCTGAAGGGCAGCGGCGCGCCGGTGGTCGAGATCTCCGAAGTCAAGGGCCGCGATCCGATCGACATGGTTGTCGGCGTCTCCAATTTCGAGACCGCCTACGCCATGACCATGCATCTGGCCGCCAAGGGCTACAGACGGATCGGCTTTGTCTCGACGCCGATCCACGGCAATGACCGCCTGGGACAGCGCCGCACCGGTTACCACGCGGCGCTGACCAAGCTCGGCATCAAGAACCATGACGGCATGGAGGTCGAGGTGCCGATCACCGCACAGGGCGGCGCCGAGGCGCTGGTCACGCTGACCTCGCGGCACAAGGACATTGACGCCATCTTCTTCTCCAGCGATACGCTGGCCGTCGGCGCCGTGCAGGAATGTCACCGACGGGGCTGGGCGGTGCCCGGCAGGATCGCCATCACCGGCTATGGCGACATGGACCTCGCCGCGCAGCTCTATCCGCGGCTGACCACGGTAAAGGTCAACCGCTACGACATGGGCCGGCGCGCCGTACGGCAATTGCTGGCGAGACTGGGCGGCGACAGCGAGGTGCCCGCCGTCACCAGCCTCGGCTTCGAGATTATCGATCGCGAAAGCGCCTGATCAGGTTCTCGTTGCCGGCTGTTCGCGGCGACCCAGGCGCTTCTCCCAGCCTTCGGCATGAACGTTGAGATAGGCGTTGGGATCGTAAGGATGATCCTTGACGGCATCGATGTTGAGATCGATGCCGAGTCCCGGCGCGTCCGGCAGCGACAGATGGCCGTTGTCCGGATTGACAGTCGGATGCCAGGTCACCAGCCCGCGGGTCCAAGGGTCGTTGAACGCGTCGAAATGCTCCTGGATCAGGAAATTCGGCACCGCCGCCGCCAGCTGCAGGCATACCGCCGTCGCCACCGGTCCGCCGCTTTGATGCGGCGCGATGTGGCTGCCATGGGCTAAAGCCAGATTGGCGACCTGCATCGATGGCGCGATGCCGCCGAGCGACATCGGCTCGGGTTGGAAGATGTTGACGCCACCGCCCGCCGCCAGCGTGTAGAACTGGCCTACCGTATCGTACATCTCTCCGGTTGCCACGGGAATGGGCGAGCGATGCGCCACCTCATGCACGGTCTCCTGGCGGTCGCGCGAGGTCGGCTCCTCCCACCAGTAGATGTCGAGATCGGCGAATTTCCGTGCCGCCTGAAGCGCTGCGATCTCGGTGAAGCGCGCATGCACGTCGATCAGGATCAGTGTGCCGCCCGGCAGCTCGTCGCGCAGCTTGCGGCAGATCGCGTAGGAGAGATCGAGCTCCTCGCGCGAAATGAAGCCTTGCGCGGTGCCGAACGGGTCGAGCTTGAACGCCTTGAAGCCCTTGGCCAGCACGGTCTTCGCGGCTTCGAGAAAGGCTTCCGGCGTGCGCTCGGTGCGGTACCAGCCATTGGCGTAGCCAAGCACCGTGTCGCGCACCTGCCCCCCGAGAAGCTGGTGTATCGGCACGCCCAGGCTCTTGCCCAGAATGTCCCAGCAAGCGACCTCTATGGCCGCGATCACCGTGCGATGGATATGGCCGCCGTCGAGCGAAACACTGTCCAGCATGCGCTTGGCCAAGGCGTTGATGCGGCGCGGATCCTGGCCGATAGCGAGATGCTTGAGCTCATGCACGCCCGCTTCGGTGGTCTTGATGAAACCGTTCAGCGTGCCTTCGCCGACGCCGTATATGCCCTTGTCGGTATGGACCTTGACGAACAGCCAGTTCTTCCAGCCGGCCCCGACGGCGAAGGTCTCGATGTCGGTGATCTTCATGCGAGCTCCGACCCGCTAATCGTTGCGACCACGGCTTCGGTGGTGAGGCCGTATCTCGCCTGCAGGGTCGGCACCGCGCCGCATTCGATATAGCGGTCGGGCAGGCCGATGCGCGTCACCTTCTTCGCGATGCCGGCCTCGAACAAGCTTTCGACGACAAGGCTGGCCAGCCCGCCGACGACGACATGGTTTTCAGCGGTAACGATATGGTCCACCGAGCCGGCAAATTCAGCTACGGCGCTGGTGTCGAACGGCTTGATCGTCGGCACATGCAGAACGCCGGTGGAAATGCCTTGTTTCTGCAGGGCATCCGCCGCGTCCAGCGCCCGCTCGGTCATGAAGCCGGTCGCGATGATCCCTACGTCGGAGCCTTCGCGAAGCCGCCGCGCCTTGCCGATCTCGAACCTGTAGCCGGGCTCGAACACCACGGGAACGCTGCCGCGCAGCAGACGCATATAGACCGGACCATCGTGCTCGGCGATCGCCGCTGTCGCCGCCTCGATCTCGGTAGCGTCGCAAGGATCGATGATGGTCAGGCCGGGGATCATGCGCATCAGCGCCAGATCCTCGATCGCCTGATGCGTGCCGCCATAGCCTGTCGTCAATCCCGGCAGGCCGGCCACGATCTTCACATTGAGGTTGGAGTGGGCAAGCGCGATGGCGACGAAATCATAGGCGCGTCGCGTCGCGAACACGCCATAGGTGGTGGCGAACGGCACCTTGCCCGTGCGGGCCAGCCCGGCAGCGACGGCAACAAGATTCTGTTCGGCCATGCCGACATTGAAGAAGCGCTCGGGAAAGGCGTCCCGGAACGGCAGGATGTCGGTGTATTTGCCGAGGTCGGCGGTCAGCCCCACGATGTCGGGGCGGCTCCGGCCAAGCCCGGCCAAGGCCCGGCCGAACGGCGCTTCCACGCTTTGCCGACCGCCGCCGACCGCCTCATCCTGGCCCATGGACAGCGTCCGTCCGGCCTTAATGCCGCCGCCGCTCATTGGTGGGTTCCCATGTTTTTGTCTAACTCGGCGATGATGCCGTCCCATTGTGCCACGTCGATGCGGAAGAAGTGGGATTTCTCGCTGGTCTCGATGCGCGGCACGCCCTTGCCGGGCAGGGTGCGCAGCACGATCGCCTTCGGCTTGCCATTGCGCTTGCGCGCGGCGGCCAGCGCGCCGACGACAGCCTTCATGTCGTTGCCGTCGATCTCCGTCGTCTCCCAACCGAAGGCGCGCCATTTGTCGGCCACCGGCTCCATGTCGAGCACCACGGGGCCGTCGGCCTGGATGCCGTTGCAGTCGATCAGCGCCACCAGTCCGTCCAGCTCGAAATGGCTGGCCGACATCGCCGCTTCCCAAGTGGAGCCTTCCTGCATCTCGCCGTCGGAAAGCTCGACGAAGACGCGCGCGTCCGACCGATCGAGGCGAAGTCCCAGCGCCTGGCCGACGCCTTGCCCGAGGCCGTGGCCGAGCGAGCCGCCGATGAGCTCGACGCCGGGCGTGGTGTCGAGCGTCGACATCTCCAGCCGGCTGTCGTCGGCGCCATAGGTGACGAGCTCCTCGACCGGGATGATGCCGGCCTCGGCCAGGGCGGCCCAAAGCGCGATCGAGTAGTGCCCGGTCGACAACAGGAATCGGTCGCGATCCGGCCACGCCAGATTGTGCGGGTCGTAACGCAGCTCGTGGAAATAGAGCGCCGCCAGCGTGTCGGCGATGCCGAGGCCTTGGCCGATATAGCCCTGGCCCTGGCCGCGTGCCATGGTCAGCATGTGGCGGCGTAACTGGTTTGCCTTGCGTTCCAGCGCGGCGATATCGGCGCTGCCGGGAGGGGAGTTTCGCAGCATCCGATGCCTAGTCCTTGTCCAGCCCGCCCGACATGTTGAGCCGCTCCGCGGTCATGTATTCCGGCGCGTCGAGGCAGAGCCAGACGACGGCTTCGGCCACCTCGGAAATCTCGGCCCGACGGCCGAGCGGAATGCGGCGCGTGCGTTCGTCGAGGAAGGCCTGCAGATCGGCCCGGCCATTGGCGCGGGCAAGATCGAGCTCGGTCGAACGCTGCATCTCGGTGTCCATCATGCCCGGCGCCAAGCTGTTGACCAGCACGCCGTAAGGCGCAAGCGCGACCGCCGCGGCGCGGGTGATGGAATCGACGCCGGCCTTGCTCGCCGTATAGGCGGTGTAGTCGGGCAGCGCCATGCGCGAGCCGGGCGATGTGATGTTGACGATGCGCCCCGAGCGCTGCTCGCGCATCACCCGGCCGGCGGCCTTGCAAGCCATTGCAAGAGCCGTGACGTTGAGGGCCAGCGTGCGCGTCCAGGCCTTGAAGGTGGCGTCGAGGAAGGGCTCGATCACGCCATAGCCGGCATTGTTGACGAGGACGTCGATGCCGCGCCAGCGCGCGACCACTTTTTCGACCGCCGCTTCCGGCGCGCCTTCGACCGTGAAGTCCCCGATGATGCTCTCGGCTTCCGCGCCGGCCTCGCCGATCAGCCGGGCCGTCTCGGTCAGGCCCTCGCCATTGATGTCGGTCACGGCGACGGCACAGCCGCGCCTGGCCAGTTGCAGCGCAACCTCGCGGCCAAGCCCGCCGGCGGCGCCGGTGACAAGCGCCCGTCGCGTCGTGGTCTCTGGAGTTTCAGCAGGCAAGCCAACCTCCTCCCAAGGTCATCTTGACGCGATGGATACCGGTATCCATAGATAGCTGTCAACGGGCTTGTGCTACTGTTCGCGAGCCCGAAGCAGGGAGGGAGAATTGAAGATCGTCGCGCTCGAAACGCTGCAACTGGCGGAATTCCCATTCCTGTTCTGGCTTCGCGTCCACACCGATGCAGGCCTCATCGGCACCGGCGAAACCTTCTGGGCGCCGGGGCCGGTCGCCTCCTACATCCACGACAATGTCGCGGCCTACCTCATCGGCAAGGATCCGCGCGATATCGAGCTGCACGATCGCACACTGGGCAGCGTCTATGTCGGCGCGCGCGATTCCGGCGCGGAGGTGCGCGGCAATTCCGCGGTCAACATCGCGCTGTGGGATATCTATGGCCAGGCGCTTGGCGAGCCGGTCTGGCGGCTGCTCGGTGGCCGCACGCATAAAACCGTGCCGATCTACAACACGTGCGCCGGCTACAAGCATGTGCGCGCCAGCAAGAAGAACGCGCTGTTCGAGCGCGGCGAGGACTGGTCGCTCAAATCGGGCGATTCCAACGAAGGCCCGTATGAAGACCTGCTCGCGTGGCGCTACAATGCCGGCGATCTCGCCAGGAGCCTGAAATCCGAAGGCATCGGCGCTATGAAGATATGGCCCTTCGATATCGCCGCCGAGGCATCGAACGGCGCTCGCATCTCGCTTGCCGACCTCGATAATGCGCTCGAGCCGTTCCAGAAGATCCGCGAAGCCGTCGGCCGCGACATGGAGATCATGGTCGAGCTGCATGGCCTGTGGAGCCTGCCGCCGGCGCTGCGCATCGCCGAGGCGCTGAAAGCCTACGACGTCGCCTGGCTGGAGGAGCCGATCCGCTACAACGAACTGGACGCCATGGCCGAGCTGGCGCGCCACACCTCGATACCGATCGCGGCCAGCGAGCGGCTGGCCACGCGGCAGATGTTCAAGCAACTGATCGACAAGCGCGCGGCCTCGGTGATCATGATCGACCTTGCCTGGTGTGGCGGCCTTTCCGAAGCGCGCAAGATCGCCAACATGGCCGAGGCCAGCGAACTGCCGGTCACGCTTCACGACTGCACGGGGCCGATCGTCTATGCCGCCAGTTGCGCGCTCTCGGCCACTTTGCCGAATGTCAACTACCAGGAGGCTGTCCGCGCCTATTTCACCGGCTGGTACACCGAGATCGTCGCCGACATTCCGCCGGTGAGTGACGGCCATGTCGCGCCGCTCGAGGGGCCGGGGCTTGGTCTCAGTCTTCGACCGGAGCTATTCCAACGGCCCGACGCAACGGTACGGGTGACCAGGATCTAGTACGGCGTTTCGTCACTAGCTACGTTAAAACAAGGAGTTTGAGCGTTTCACCGGCTCGGTGAAACGGTGAATGCGTTTGCGTCTCGTAAGCCCTGCTCGGAGCCTGTAGACATTATGCTATTATAATCTATTATGAAGCTGATGCGAGCAGCCACAAGCTCGCCGCTGGCGCGTTTCTGCCCGGCGCCAGACGAATCCATGGGAGGTTTTGGTGGTAATTTCTGGGGCGCGCGCACGCGAGGATTTCAAGGGTGCGCCAAATCTGCCCGACAGGAAAATCCTGCTCGACCTGTTCGAACGCATGGTGTTGCTGCGCCGCTTCGAAAGCATTGCCCAGATCGCCTGCCGCAAGGGCGAGACACCCGGGTTCCTGCATCTCTATATCGGTGAGGAAGCGACCGGCGTCGGGGTCTGCGCGCATTTGCGGCCGACCGACTGGGTCACATCGACCCATCGCGGCCACGGCCATGCCCTGGCCAAGGGTGCCAATCCCGCACGTGTGATGGCCGAGCTGTTCGGCAAGGCCGACGGCATTTGCGGCGGCCGCGGAGGCACCATGCATCTCTACGATCGCTCGGTCGGCCTGTTCGGCACCAACGGCATCGTCGCCGCCGGCATCGGCCATGCGGTTGGCATCGGCATGAGTGCCCGCCGGCAAGGACGCGACGATATAGGCGTGGCTTTCTTCGGCGACGGCGCCGCCAATCATGGCGGCTTCCATGAGGCGCTCAACTTTGCCGCCGTGCAGCGGGCGCCCGCGGTCTTCATCTGCGAGAACAATCTCTACGCCACCGCGACCCCGCTCAAATCGATCACGCTCAATCCCGAGATCGCCACCAAGGCCGCGTCCTACGGCATGCCCGGCGTCGCCGTCGACGGCAACGACGTCTTCGCCGTCTGGCTGGCCATGAAGGAGGCGACCGAACGCGCCCGCGCCGGCAAGGGCCCAACGCTGATCGAGGCCAAGACCTATCGTACCGTCGGTCACCACGAAGGCGATCCGGTCATCGGCACCTACCGGACGCAGGAGGAGCTCGATGCCTGGATCAAGCGCGATCCGATCGACATGTTCCGCAAGCGGCTGATCGAGGAGTACGGCATTGCCGACGCGGAGACGCTCGCCGCTATCGAGGCGCGGATCGAGAAAGTGATCGAGGAAGCACTCGCCTTCGCCCGCACTTCGCCCGAGCCGGATCCGGCGACGGTGCGCCTGCATGTCTTTGCCGATCCGATCAATCCGCCGGCCGCCCTGCAGCCGCGCGCCGTCGGCGAGACACGAACGCAAGGCTGGCTCGAGGCGGTGCGCGACGGCATTGCCGAGGAGATGCACGCCAATCCGGCTATCCTCTATTTCGGCGAGGGCACCGGCGAGCGCGGCGGCAGCTTCGCCCACACGAAGAACCTGTGGCGGGAATTCGGCCCCGATCGCATGGTCGACACGCCGATCTCCGAACAGGGGTTCACCGCCGCGGCTGTCGGCGCCTCCGCCACCGGCGCGCGCACCGTGTCGGACCTGATGTTCGCCGACTTCGCCTTCGAGACAGCCGGACAGATTTTCCTGCAGGCTGCGAAGCTGCGTTACATGACCAGCGGCGTGATGAGCGCGCCGATGGTGGTGCGCGTCGGCGCCGGCGCGCTCCGCAGTTCCGGCCCGCATCACAGCGGCATCTACCACCCGGTCTTCGCTCACATGCCGGGCCTGATCGTCTGCGTGCCTTCGAACCCGGCCGATGCCAAGGGCCTGATGAAGACGGCGCTGAGAGCCGGCGATCCGGTCATCATGCTCGAACCGAAGGCGTTGTTCGCCTCCAAGGGCGAGGTTCCGGTCAGCGAGCATTACGTGCCGTTCGGCGTCGCGCGGATCGCGCGGGCCGGCCGCGACATCACCATTGTCGCGGCCGGGCAGATGGTGCAACGCGCGCTGGAGGCCGCCGAGGCATTGGCGGCCGAAGGCATCGAGGCCGAAGTGATCGACCCGCGCACCATCATGCCGCTCGACATCGATACGATCGTGGCCAGCGTCAGGAAGACCCATCGCCTGCTCGTGGTCGACGAGGCGTGGGCTATGTGCGGCCTTGGCGGCGAGATCGCCCAAGCCATCAACGAGCTCGCATTCGACGAACTCGACGCCCCGCCCGGGAGGCTGCATACCGCACCGACCTCGCATCCGTTCGCGCCGGTGCTGGAACGCGCCATGCTGGTCGATACGACGCGCATTGCGGAAGGCGTTCGCGACGTCATCGCCGGCAAGCCGCCGGTGCCGGACCATTGGTACACGGTCGGCCTGAAAAGTGCAGCCGCTCCGTCAAAGACAGCACCTGTTCCAGCCAAGCCGCAGCCCCCCGCACCAGCCGACGCTCCCGCCATCACCGGCGACGACGAGCCTGTGACGATGCCGTTCGGCGATCTCACCGTCAGCGAAGGCACGGTCGTCAAATGGCTGAAGATGGTGGGTGACACGGTCAAGGAAGGTGAGATGATCGCCGAGATCGAGACCGACAAAGCTGTGGTCGAGATCGAGGCGCCGGTCAGCGGCACGCTCAGCGCCATCGATCAGCCGGTCGGCGCCGTGGTGCCGATGGGCGGGCGCATCGGCGGCATCAAGAAATAATCACCTGTACCCAAGAATCCGAAGGTCAAGCATGAAGATCCTGTGCGCCAATTGGCAAGCCGCCGACGAGGCCGAGCTCGAACGCGTGCACTATCCCGATATCGAGTTCATCCTCGCCCGTTCGACCAACGACAGGGCGGCCGCGCTCGATCCGGCGGTTTGCCAGGCGGTCGATGCGGTCATCAACTATTCGCCGACCCACAATGTCGCCGCCGCGCCAACCGCCTTTCCCAAGGCCAGGATTGCCGTGCGCTCCGGCGTGGGCTTCGACAACATCGATACGGCCGGCTGGGGCGCGCGCAAGATTCCCGCGTGCAACGTGCCTGACTACGGCACCACCGAGGTGGCCGACCACGCCATCGGCCTTATGCTGGCGCTGACGCGCGGCACCTCTGCCTATGGAGCCGAACTTTCGGCTAATGGCGCCGAGGGCTGGCATTTCTCCAAGGCGCCGCTGGTGCGCCGTCACAAGGGGACGACCTTCGGCATCGTCGGGCTGGGCCGCATCGGGCTTGCCGCGGCCCGCCGCGCCGCCGCCTTCGACATGAAGGTGGTGTTTTACGATCCGCTTCTTCTGTCCGGCGTCGACCTGTCGACCGGCTATGAGAGGGTGCATTCGCTGGCCGAGCTGATGGGGCGGGCCGATGTGGTGAGCGTTCACACGCCATTGAGCGAAGAAACGCGCAAGCTGCTCGGCGTGGATGCCTTCGCCGCTGCCAAGCCCGGCCTTGTCCTTGTCAACACAGCCCGGGGTCCGATCGTCGATCTCGACGCGCTGGAAGCGGGGCTGCGCAAAGGTACTGTGGCCGGCGCCGGACTGGATGTGCTGCCGAACGAACCCGGCGATCTCGACCACCCGCTTCTGGCGGCATGGCGGCGCCGCGAGGCATGGATCGTCAACCGGCTGATCGTGACGCCGCATGCGGCCTTCTACAGCCCGGCGGCGATGCGCGATCTCAGGCTGAAATCGATCGAAGTCGTGCATGCCTATCTCGCCGAGGGACGGCTGACCAACTGCGTCAATTCCGAGTATCTGAAATGAACGTTGCCTTGGCATCGCGGCTGGCTGTCTCGCCCTATGCGCGCCGGCTTGCCCGCGAGCGCAACCTTCCGCTCGACGCTCTGCGCGGCAGCGGTCCCCGCGGCCGCATCCTGGCCGCCGATGTCCTCGAGTTCGTGGCGGCCGATGCGTGGGTGGAGTTTCCAGCCGCGGCCGCGGCGCCGGCGGTTGCCGCTTCCAGCATCGCCGCCTTCTCGACATCGATCGCGTTGGGCGCCTTGCATGAATTGTTGGCCGCCCTGCGGAACTCAGGGAAGGTGTTGGACATCGACGATATCCTGCTGCGCGCGGCGGGCAGCGCGTTCGTCGAGATTCCGGACGCGGCGAAGGTCGGCGAGGCAAGGGTGGCGCTCGAACTGGACAACAGGCAAGTCGTTTTCGCAGCCATTTCGGGAATGCCGGCGACTGCGCTGCGCGCGATGCGGCTTGCGGCCCAGGCGGACGGACGCGACGATGCGCAGATGCCCGCCGCCCTGTCCGTGTGGCTGCTGCCGTCGAGTGACATCCGGGCGATGATGATGACGCTGCTGCCGGGCCGGGCGATGCGCCTGACAGTTTCGGTCGGCTCAGCCGGCGACCACGCCGAATGCCTACTGGTGGCGGACACGGCAAGCCTTGACGAGACAACCTCGATGGCGTGGCTCGCCGCGCTCAAATCGGCGGTCGAGCACCCGCTTCGGCTTTTCGTTTGAACACAGCAAACCGCTGCGCAGTTTTGCGCGTCATGCGATAGCCTCAAGCGGCGGAAGCTATTATAAAAGCTTCGATACAGACGTGACGAGGCTCATGGACAACACCGTTCCCACCATCGACAGTCTTCCCAGGCGCACGCTTGGACGCTCCAACGGGCCGCTCTATCGCCAGCTTGCCGACATCTTGCGGGCGCCGATCGGTGACGGCACCTTCCCCGTCGGCGGGGAATTGCCGAAGGAAGCGGCGATCGCCGAGCATTTCGGGGTCAGCCTGATCACCGTGCGCCAGGCGCTGCGCGATCTCGAGGCCGACGGATTGATCAAGAAGCGCTCGGCGAAACCGGCGGTGGTCGCGGCGCGCAGCCCGTCGGTCAATCTAAGCTGGAACTTCAAGAACTTTGCCGACATGGCGGCCTTCACCAAGGACGCGCAGCTGACGGTGAAATCCTACCGCAAGGAGGCCTCTCCCGTGCTGCATCGCCATTTCGGCATGGGCAAGGAGGAGGCGGGCTATTGCCTGCGCAGCGTGTTGTCGATCGGCGAACAGAGGAAGGCGCAGATCACCACCTACTTTCCTCCCGATGTCGGCGCCAGGCTGAAGCGCGAAGACTTCTCCGACGTGCTGATCTTCCGCTCGGTGCAGAAGCATCTAGGGCTGCGTCTCGACGTGGCGCATGTCACCGTACGTGCCGAAATCGCCGACGAGGCGGTTGCCGCCGATCTCGGCATCGCGCTGGGCAGCGCGGTGCTGACGGTGGAGATGCTCTATCAGTCGGCCGACCAGCGCAGCATCGAGTTCTCCGTCGCCCGCCATCCCGCCGATATTTTCAGCATCACATACGACGCGCCGAACGACCTCTCTTGAGACCGCTCGAAAGTGCGATTTCTGCCGACGGGCGCATAGACAGGCCTATAAAATTATAATAGCATGATAGCTAGGCTGAGGAGCCGGCGGCGGTGAGGAGCGCGCGAATTCCGCCTGCGCCAACGGCCCGTCGAGAGGCCCGGTGTCTGATCAAGATGGCGCAGTCCATCGCCGGCCGGGGAGGAACATAGGGAGGAGACAATGCAATCGAGGAGCCTTTGCGCCGGCTTGATGGCGCTTGCCACATTGGCAGTCTGCGCCGGAGCGACATCCGGCCATGCCGAAGCCAAGAAAACCTACTCCATCTACCTTTCCAACAATTTCGTCGGAAATGACTGGCGCCAGCAAATGGAACGCGTCGCCAATGTCGCGGTCAACAAGGGGCCGCTGAAAGGCCGCGTCGACCTGAAGATCGAAAACGCCGAAGGCACGGTCCAGGCGCAGATCAATTCCCTGAACAGCATCATCCGCCAGAAGCCCGACGCCATCCTGATCGACGCGTCGTCGGCCGAGGCTCTCAACCCCACGATCAAGAAGGCCTGCGACGCCGGGATTATCGTCGTCAGCTTCGACCAGACCGTGTCGGCCGAATGCGCCTACAAGCTGCATTCCGACTTCGACATCATGGCCAACAACCAGGCCGAATGGATGGCCACCATGCTCGGCGGCAAGGGCAAGGTGCTGATGGATCGGGGCCTTGCCGGCGCGCCGATATCCGAGCAGTTCGAGAAGAATTTCGGCGCTGTGCTCAAGAAATATCCCAGCATCGAGATCGTCGGTTACTTCAACGGCAACTACGCCGCCGGCCCCGAACAGGAGGGCGTGGCTAGCCTGCTTGCGGCGCATCCGGAAGTCGACGGCATCTTCTCGCAGGGCTACGGCACCGGCGCCATCAAGGCGCTGCAGAATGCCGACCGGCCGATGGTGCCGATCGTCGCCGCCGCCTTCAACGGCACCGGCGTCACCTGCGCCGAGACCAAGGGCGCGAAATGCTGGCTCGGCGCCAATCCGCCGTCGCTCTCGGCGGAAGCGATCAAGCTCGCCGTCGACATTCTCGATACCGGCAAGAAGCCGGCCGACACGACCGTGCTGTTCAATTCGCCGGGCCTCACAACGGATATGGTCGCCGCCAAATACGCGCCGAATTCCTCGGCCGTGAAGATCGAGCTCGGCAAGACCGTATTCCCTGACCTTGCGCCGGGCCTTTCGCTGCCGGTGTCACCCAGCTGGGTGGAGATCACGCCCAAGGAGGCCTCGGGAAGCTGATTTGAGGCGTACAGGGCGCCGCAGTGAGGCGCCACGGTTTCGAAACGACAAACGGGAGGAGAAAATCATGAAATTATTGAGCCGTTACACCGGCCTCGCAGCGCTTGCCGCGACCATGATGGCGGTCGGCATACAGGCCGGGCATACCGAGGACAAGAAGACATACACCATCTATCTCTCCAACAATTTCGTAGGCAACGATTGGCGCCAACAGATGGAACGCGTCGCCACCGTGTCGGTCAACAAGGGGCCACTGAAAGGCCGCGTCGACCTTAAGATCGAGAATGTCGAGAACACGGTCCAGGCACAGATCAACTCGCTGAACAACATCATCCGCCAGAAGCCGGACGCCATCCTCGTCGATGCCGGTTCGGATTCGGCGCTCAACCCCACCATCAAGAAGGCTTGCGACGCCGGCATCGTCGTCATCAGCTTCGACCAGGTGGTGACCGAGCCGTGTGCCTATGCAGTAGCTTCCGACTGGGACCGCATCCCGGCCGTCATGGCGGAGTGGATGGCCACGCAGCTCGGCGGCAAAGGCAACATCATCCTCGACCGCGGCCTCGCCGGCGCGCCGATCTCGGCGCAATTGCAGGGCGGCTATGAAAAGGTGCTAGCCAAATATCCCGACATCAAGGTGGTCGGCTATTACAACGGCAACTACGCGCTCGGGCCGGAACAGTCCGGCGTCGCGGCGTTGCTTGCCGCCAACCCGAAGATCGACGGCATCATGACGCAAGGCTACGGCTCGGGCGCCATCCAGGCGTTGAAGGATGCCGGCCGGCCGATCGTCCCGGTCGTGGGCTTCTCCTACAATGTCGCGGCCGTCACCTGCGCGCAGACGCAGGGCGCCAAGTGTATCTTGGGCTCGAATCCGGCCTATCTGTCGTCGGAAGCGATCAAACTGGCGGTGGATATCCTGGATACCGGCAAGAAGCCGGCGGAACGCTCAGTATCGGTCAAGGGTGATTTCGTGACGACTGATCCTTTCGAGTCGAAGCTTTATCCGGGCACCAAGATGATCAAGATCGCGGTCGGCGAGAATGCCTTCCCCGACCAGGCGCCCGGCCTGACGCTGCCGATCACGCCCGACTGGGTCGAGATCACCGCCGCGGAAGCCGCCGGCAGCAAGTAACGTCTTGTTCTACGCTCCTGTCTCCCGGCATCGAGCGATGCCGGGAGACCTTCTTGAAAAGCGCCCCCATGGATCTCGTCACCGTCAAAGGTCTGTCAAAACGCTATGGCGGCATCGTCGCGCTGAGCGAAGCCGCATTCAGCGCCCGGGCCGGCGAGGTGCATGCGCTGCTCGGCGAGAACGGCGCGGGCAAAAGCACCTTCATCCAGATCCTGTCGGGCGCGGTGCAGCATGACGGCGGCACGATCCTGGTCGGCGGGCGGGACTATCGACCCGCCAATCCGGACACCGCGCAGGCGCGCGGCATTGCCGCCGTTTTCCAGGAATTGTCGCTTATCCCCGATCTCAGCGTCGAGCAGAACATCTGGTTCCGCCATGAACCCCGGACGCTGCTAGGCACCGTCAATCGCACGGAGATGCGCCGCAAGACGCTGGCGCTGCTCGAGAAGTATGATTTCCCGGCGCTGCGTCCCGAGCAGGAATTGCGGCGGCTGACGCTCGCTGAACGGCAGATCGTCGAGATCGCCAAGGGGCTGGCCAAGGACCCGCGCATCCTGATCCTAGATGAGGCGACCTCGGCGCTGCCGGCGCGTGAAGCCGAATGGCTGTTGAAGCTCACCCGGCAACTGGCTGCCGAAGGCAGGCTGGTCATCTTCATCTCCCACCGCATGGCCGAGGTCCGCGCCATCGCCGACCGGCTGACGATCTTTCGCAATGGCGGCACCGTCGCCGCGCATGAGGCCGCTGCCGTCTCCGATGACGAGATCGTCACCCAGATGATTGGCCGGCATCTCGACCGGCTCTATCCCGAGCGCGTGCCGACGATGACCGATCGCGTCGCGCTCAAGGTTGGGAATCTCACCAGCGGGAGCCGTCTCTCAGGCGTCGACCTTTCGCTTCGCGAAGGCGAGGTGCTGGGCGTCGGCGGCCTCCAGGGCCACGGCCAACGCGAGCTGTTCCAGGCGCTGTTCGGCGCCACGAAAGCGAGCGGCGCAATCGAGCTCTGGGGCAAGCCCGTCGCGATCGGCAATCCGCGCCAGGCACTGACCGGCAAGGACGGCATCGCGTTGGTGCCGGAAGACCGGCGCGGCCAGGGTTTGCTCCTGACCAAGAGCGTGCGCGAGAACCTGACGCTGTCGGTGATCAGGCGCTTCACGGAGAGCGGCCTGCTCAGCCGGCAGAAAGAAGCGGCCCTGGTCAAGGAGATGGTCGATTTCCTGCGCATCAAGGCAGGCACGCCGGAGCAGCTTGCCGGCACGCTATCCGGCGGCAACCAGCAGAAGGTGATCTTCGGCAAGATGCTGCTGACGCAGGCGCGCGTGCTCCTGCTCTACGATCCGACGCGCGGCGTCGACGTCGGCACGAAGGGCGAGATCTTCCAGCTGATGCGCGACCTCGCCGCCAGGGGCTACGCGATCCTGTTCCATTCGAGCGACATGCCGGAGCTCGTTCATGTCGCCGACCGGGTGCTGGTCATGCGCAACGGCCGCATCGCCGCGACGCTGGAGGGCGATCATATTTCGGAGGAAGAGATCCTTCGCGCCGCCATGCTTGAAACCAGGGCGGCATGAGGCATGGTGATGTCCGTGGAGCAAACTGTGGCAAGGGCACAGATGCCGACGCAAATGAAGGACACCAGGCCGGGCATCGATTGGCGCGGCCGCGCGCTCGACCGCGCGCCGTTCCTCGTCGCCGGCCTGATGCTGGCCTTGATCGTCGCCATCTATGGCAGCCTGCAGTCCGGTGTCTTCACCCTGGACGAGCTCAACCTCGACACGGCAGCGGGGATGACGCTGATGCTGGCTGCGACCGGACAGACAATCGTTCTGGTGCGCGGCGGCATCGATCTGTCGATCGGCGGCATGATCAGCCTCGGCACCGTGATCGCGGCAACGCGTTTCACCGACGATCCTTCCACCACGGCTTTCTGGGCGCTGGCGATCCTGGCGCTCGGCTTCCTCATCGGCGCCCTCAACGGCCTTTTGATCTCGCTGCTCAAGCTGCAGCCTTTCCTGGTGACGCTCGCCACCTGGTCGATCCTCAACGGCGTCGCCATGATCATCCTGCCGACCGATGGCGGCAGCGTACCCGGTTGGTGGGTTGGCTTCGCTTCCGGGCAGCTCCTTGGCCTGACCAGTCCGGTCTGGATGCTGTTGGCATTGCTCGTGTTCTGGTGGTGGTTCCGCGCGACGCGCGTCGGCATCATCATCCAGGCCTCCGGCTCCAACGAGAAATCGGCCTTCTTGTCCGGCGTTTCCATCACCCGGGTCAACATCGTCACCTACGGCCTGTCCGGCCTGTTCGCGGCGGGCGCTGCACTGTTCCTGATAACACAGACCGGCGCCGGCTCGCCGACCATCGGCAAGGACTATATCCTGCCTTCCGTGGCAGCGGCGGTGATTGGCGGCGTCAGCCTGTTCGGCGGTCGCGGCCATCTCGCCGGCACGCTGATCGGCGCCTTCGTGCTCACCCTCATCGGCAATCTGGTCTTCGTCCTGCACGTGTCGAGCTATTGGCAGCCGGTCGCGTCCGGCGTCATCCTGCTGCTTTCGGTACTCGCAAGCTCGGTCGCTGAAAAGGCCGCGAGGAGCCGCGTCCAATGAGCGCCTTCCTCTCCCGCAACCGCCTCATCGTGCTTGCCTATGCCGGCATGATCGTGCTGCTCCTGGTCACCGCGATCTTCTCGCCGGGCTTCCTCTCGGTTTCCAATATGCGCTCGACCGTGGTGCTGGCGGCCTTTGTCGGCATCGTCGCGCTCGGCCAGACCTTCGTCATCATCGGCGGCGGCATCGACCTGTCGGTGCCCTGGGTGCTGAACTCAGCGGCGATCGTCATGGCGCTGCTCTGCGGCGGGCAGGATCTGCCGCTTGTCTGGGTCATGCCGCTGCTGCTTGCCGGCGGCGCCCTCATCGGGCTCGTCAACGGCGTCGGCGTCGCCCAGTTCGGCGTGCCGCCAATCATCATGACCCTGGCCACCAACGTCATCCTGCAGGGCCTGATCCTGGTGCTGACCGGCGGCTCGCCGACGCCATCGGCGCCGGCGCTGATTCAGTTCCTGTCGGTCGGCCGCATCGGCGGCTTCCCAGTCATCGCGCTGATCTGGCTCGCGCTGACTCTGGTCGCCACGCTGCTCCTCTCCAAGGCGGCGTTCGGGCGTCATCTCTATGCACTCGGCACCAGCGCCACCGTCGCCGAATTCTCCGGCGTGCCGACCGCGCGCACCACCGTCCTGACCTATTTGATCTCCGGCCTCACCGCCGCTTTCGCCGGCATGCTTCTGACCGGCTATTCCGGCCAGGCCTATCTCGGCATGGGCGACGCCTATCTGTTCACGTCGATCGCGGCCGTCGCCATCGGCGGCGCCTCGATCCTCGGCGGCAGCGGGCATTATCTCGGCACGGTCGCCGGCGCCATGGTGCTGACCATCCTCACCGGTCTCCTGCCGGCGCTCAACCTGTCGAGCGGCGCGCTGCTCGTCGTCTATGGCGCCGTGATCCTGATCACGGTGTCGATCGGCAGCGAGACCTTCGCCGGGCTCGGCGGCAGACTTCGCGGCAGAAGGGTTTGAAATGGTCGACATCACTTGCGTCGTCGATGCCAGGGCCGAGTTGGGCGAGGGCACACTTTGGGATCCG
>NZ_CP195205.1:0-3725000 GCF_057597255.1 Mesorhizobium sp. MC2-1-1 | reverse complement strand
TTCGTCGCATTAGACCCGAAACCGAGTGATCTAGCCATGAGCAGGTTGAAGGTAAGGTAACACTTACTGGAGGACCGAACCCATAACTGTTGCAATAGTTCGGGATGACTTGTGGCTAGGGGTGAAAGGCCAATCAAACTCGGAAATAGCTGGTTCTCCGCGAAATCTATTTAGGTAGAGCGTCGACCGAATACCCTGGGGGGTAAAGCACTGCATGGGCTAGGGGTCCTCACCGGATTACCAAACCTAAGCAAACTCTGAATACCCAGGAGTACTAGTCGGCAGACACACGGCGGGTGCTAACGTCCGTCGTGAAAAGGGAAACAACCCTGACCTACAGCTAAGGTCCCCAAGTTATGGCTAAGTGGGAAAGGATGTGAGGATCCCAAAACAACCAGGATGTTGGCTTAGAAGCAGCCATCATTTAAAGAAAGCGTAACAGCTCACTGGTCTAAATAAGGGTCTTTGCGCCGAAAATGTAACGGGGCTAAAGCCATACACCGAAGCTTAGGGTTCGTGAGCAATCACGAGCGGTAGCGGAGCGTTCTGTAAGCTGATGAAGCCGTACCCGTGAGGGGCGGTGGAGGTATCAGAAGTGCGAATGCTGACATGAGTAACGTAAGGGGAGTGAGAGACTCCCCCGCCGAAAGACCAAGGGTTCCTGCTTAAAGTTAATCTGAGCAGGGTTAGCCGGCCCCTAAGACGAGGCGGAAACGCGTAGTCGATGGGAACCACGTTAATATTCGTGGGCCTGGAGGTAGTGACGGATCACACAAGTTGTCCAATCTTATCGGATTGAACGGGCAGCGGAGTGGTTCCAGGAAATAGCTCCTCCTTATAGACCGTACCCGAAACCGACACTGGTGGTCAGGTAGAGTATACCAAGGCGCTTGAGAGAACTATGCTGAAGGAACTCGGCAAATTGCACGCGTAACTTCGGAAGAAGCGTGACCCTTTTCTGCGCAAGCAGGGGAGGGTGGCACAGACCAGGGGGTAGCGACTGTTTATCAAAAACACAGGGCTCTGCGAAGCCGCAAGGCGACGTATAGGGTCTGACGCCTGCCCGGTGCTGGAAGGTTAAGAGGAGGGGTGCAAGCTCTGAATCGAAGCCCCAGTAAACGGCGGCCGTAACTATAACGGTCCTAAGGTAGCGAAATTCCTTGTCGGGTAAGTTCCGACCTGCACGAATGGCGTAACGACTTCCCCGCTGTCTCCAGCATAGACTCAGTGAAATTGAATTCCCCGTGAAGATGCGGGGTTCCTGCGGTTAGACGGAAAGACCCCGTGCACCTTTACTATAGCTTTACATTGGCATTCGTAGTGGCATGTGTAGGATAGGTGGTAGGCTTTGAAGCCTGGGCGCCAGCTCAGGTGGAGCCACCCTTGAAATACCACCCTTATTACTATGGATGTCTAACCGCGGCCCGTTATCCGGGTCCGGGACAATGTATGGTGGGTAGTTTGACTGGGGCGGTCGCCTCCTAAAGAGTAACGGAGGCGCGCGATGGTGGGCTCAGAACGGTCGGAAATCGTTCGCTGAGTGCAATGGCATAAGCCTGCCTGACTGCGAGACTGACAAGTCGAGCAGAGACGAAAGTCGGTCATAGTGATCCGGTGGTCCCGCGTGGAAGGGCCATCGCTCAACGGATAAAAGGTACGCCGGGGATAACAGGCTGATGACCCCCAAGAGTCCATATCGACGGGGTTGTTTGGCACCTCGATGTCGACTCATCGCATCCTGGGGCTGGAGCAGGTCCCAAGGGTATGGCTGTTCGCCATTTAAAGCGGTACGTGAGTTGGGTTCAGAACGTCGTGAGACAGTTCGGTCCCTATCTGCCGTGGGTGTAGGAATATTGAAAGGATCTGTCCCTAGTACGAGAGGACCGGGATGGACGGATCTCTGGTGGACCTGTTGTGGCGCCAGCCGCATCGCAGGGTAGCTATATCCGGACGGGATAACCGCTGAAGGCATCTAAGCGGGAAACCCACCTTGAAACGAGTATTCCCTGAGAACCGTGGAAGACGACCACGTTGATAGGCCGGGTGTGGAAGAGCGGCAACGCTTGAAGCTTACCGGTACTAATAGTTCGATAGGCTTGATCGTTCTCATTACTTATATCCATCTTGTTCTCACTCACGCTTGTTCCGCCCTTCGGGCGGCGCTACGTGGGTGCGGCGCATCAGCGCCGACGGTCGGTCGACCTTGCGAAGCTTCGCTTCGAAGGGCGCCAGGCCAGAAAAAGGCACAAAAACGACGATCCCATGGATCGCGCTGCGACGATCCCATGGATCGCGCTTGGAACAGCTTCTCGATTTGAACGTGCGTTTTGCCGACCTGGTGGTTATGGCGGAGCGGCTGCACCCGATCCCATTCCGAACTCGGCCGTGAAACGCTCCAGCGCTGATGGTACTTCGTCTCAAGACGCGGGAGAGTAGGTCGCTGCCAGGTCTGCAAAACGCACGTTCACCAAAAATCCTCTCTCTACGATAAGGCCCGCCAAACGGAATGCCGGGCCGCATAAGCGCCCCTTTCATTTGGATGCCTAACCAATACGGTAAGAAAAAACTTACCTCAATCTCGACGCGGGGTGGAGCAGCCCGGTAGCTCGTCAGGCTCATAACCTGAAGGTCACAGGTTCAAATCCTGTCCCCGCAACCAATTTCATCATAAATCAATAACCGTCCCGGTCTAACCCGGGGCGGTTTTTTGCGTTTTGCGATGGAGACGCAACCGCCGCAGCGTGGCAGAAGGGGCATCACCGCCTCGACAAGTCGCGCGAAATGGGAGCGCGAGCAAGTTAGGGCTGCTAGGTCGTGAACCCATAAAGCGCCTCGGTGCGGGAACAGCCTACTTCGTGAAGAACAGCACGGTGACATCGCCGTTCTGGAGATCGACGCTCACGCGATAACAGCTCCACGTATTGGCGGTGAGCGTTTCGCCGTCCCAGTTCATGCCCGTGAAGCAGTCCTGCGTCGCGGGTGGTAAGGCCTTCCAGAGGATGTTGCCGTCTGCATCAACCCGCATGAGGTTGCGGCCATCCTTCATGTCTTCCGCCATATAGTCATAGAGCATGATGCTCCCCGCCTCGTCGGCAAGATCTACACGGTCGATTACCTGCCCTGACATACGCACCTCTGGACCCGGCTTTGTTCCGACAGGATGGCAGGCTTTCGCTACTGCGCCAAATCTGATTCAAGATCGGCATGAGCCGATACGATCTGACCGACTTCGAATGGCGCGTGATTGAGCCGCTCTTGCCCAACAAACCGAGAGGCCTGCACCTTCACGATCCGGTAAGGCAGTGGACAGCTTGGGGAGCTTTCCCGGCTCAAGCAGCCATCCGGCGCGAAGAACACCACGTTTGCCCTTCCGCGACGTGACCGCCACCAGAGAGTTGAATCGAGCGCCATACCCGTTTTCCCACTTCTGAATGACGAGGTCCCTAGGGTCGGAGAGCATCAGGCCGTCGTAGAGTTGCGCAGCGAGATAACGCCAGTCCTTTGGGTCAAATCCTAGTTCGTCGATGATGAAACCCGCCTTGCCTTTGCCCTTCGGATGGTCCCGATTGAACAGGTAATCGGTGAACTTGCCGTCGGGCAGTACGGCCTCAAGGATGTCTCGGCCGGCCTCTGCTTGCTCGAAGCTATAGCCCTGGCCCTTCCGATCACTCCAAAAGGCGCCGATAAGCGCACGGAACACGCGCCCCTCTACCGTAGTACGTGTCTTTCTCTTCAGCCGGTCGACCGAGAGCGCGCCGCGCTCTGACATCAGCGCCTTTTGCATCCGGAACACGGGAGCTGTCATCAGTTCGTCCCCAAACGGTACCACGCGCAAACCGTTCGGCCTGAATGCACGCGCACCGCGGGGCTCGAAGTCGAGATACCCTTCGAAGCTCCTCTCGAGGATAAGGAAGCCATCCTTGATCAGGGCAAAGCGGGACAATCCCTCGTAGAAGGCCCAGCGCTGAATTGGATTGCCGGCATCTAGGCAGCAGCATCCGACATATCCGGGACAGGCGTTTAGCAACATGTCACATGTCTCGCGCATATGCGCAGGGATGTCGGACAGTGCCAAGCATTCCTCTCGGCCCAACCTGAGGACGTCCAGTATTTTTCGGGAATGCGGTGCTCCTGCGCTTTCGCTCAATGCCTCCGCCATATCCCACAACAAAAGACGGTAGAGCGACATGTCGTGGGTTTGGTGGTATTGGGACCGGTTCGGCGCAGACGACACTCCACGTATCTCAGCGGCAAAGTCCGAAAGGAGCGGTAGGCCGCCTTTGAGCTCGGCGACAAGTTCACCCTTTGGATCGGCCACCGAGATTACCTCGAGGAGTTTCTCGGTGAACATGCTCAGAGCAGGATCTGACACTCCTTCAGCCTGCCCGTCGAAGAGGAACACACACGGGGCTCGTTCGATTGTTTCGTCCTGCGTGTCCATGCGGTTTGCCCAGCTACAATTTGGTCTTGAAAGCTCAGCAATAACACATACCGATGACCAAGCCGTCCAAAGTCGACCCGTATCCATGGGAGCATTAAATTGAAGCTGTGTGCCTTCTGTGCAAACCCAGTGACGGACCCCAAGACGGGACGAACGCGCCCGCGCAAGCGCGTCTTCCCTACTGGACACTCGACCAATTGGGCGCGACCCGTGACTCCATCTCCTTTTCGCGCATGGAAGCGACAACTGAGGGCCATCCTTCGGTGCAGTTGACCAAGCAAACGGCTTTTCAGTTAGGTTGTCAGCGCTCCTTTCATGTATTCCGCCAATAATGTTGCGCCATTACTGCCGGAACGTGGTGCTGCAATGCTGGCTGGGTTAGAACAAGGCGGGAACCGAGCCAATGCGGAGAGGACTACATGGATGACAAGCCGCCAATCTGGGAGTCGTTCAGCAAAGCGCTAGGCGCAGAATACCGCCCCGCGAAAGAAATCCAGGGCGCGAGCGGTCTGACCCACGAAGTTCAAGCCATAGCTGTCGATGACACGGGAAACCGCGTCATCCTGATATCTGCTGATCCAAATCCACGCACGGCCGCGCTCATGCGTATCGATGTTCAAGCGACCATGCCAGACGCCAAGGTGTTAGTTGCAAGGCCCCTAGCTGTGGATTTGGCGTTCGCGGCGCGCTTTATGTTTAACACCGAGACGGGCGAGCTTGACCTTCCGAAGGTGATGCAAGTTGGCGCTATAATGGCAAAGGGTGAAGCGGCACAAGACGAAATGAAAGAATTGCTTGGCCCGGGTATGAATTCGATTTTTGGCCCGATACAGCAAAGTGACCTCCCCATAAAAACCCACTTTCTCAATGCCATTGAGCAGGCTGCCTCCCTGAACTGGCGGGCAATATTCGAGGGCAAGCACGGAGCCGCGCTCGATATGGCCCTAGAAGCCCTCAATCAACTGCGTTCCATTGACAATCTTGCTGGGGATCGAAAGCAGGGAATATGCCCCATTCCAACCTACGAGTTTACCGAGGGTGATTGGGATATGCTTCACAGCGGAAAGCACATTGATGAGGTGCAGGAGCGCTTGAAGAGCCTCAACATCTTTCAGTACTTTTTCCCTCCTGCTGACAACCTTGCACTTGGGCTGATCGACAAAGGCCTTTCTGCGGGCGACCAATTAAGAGCGGGTTTCAAGTTGGCCGAAACACAAGGCCACTTAATATCTCCGAACACGATAGTCCCCGATGCAGCTAATATGACGGATATGATCGACGAGCTGCAGGCGAGGGGGTTCATCGTAAGCGGAGAGACCGAGGTTGCGATTGGCCCCGAAGGAGCGACATTTCGGCAGACGATTTCTCACCGGCCAGCCGAGGGCCTGATCGAGAGATTGTCGAAAATCGTCTCCTTCAAGGTGGACCTCAATCTTAGGGACCTTCTCAAGCCTCCGGTTTGATGTTCGGCACAGCCTCCCCGTCGCGTTAAGATGAAGCGATGTTCGTTGAGAGTTCCGATTCTAGCTTACCAAGTAGCGCCCGTCCGCCATTGCGGCTTGGGCTAGGATCGGATCGACCGAGTCGGTGGCCATCACGTCACGAACCAAACCACATCTTGGCCATTGCTGTGCGCGACGTTAAGGTCGCGGCCTAGCGCGCGTTTAAGGGTAAGTGCTTGTTTTTATTGCTGGCGGTTACCGGCCACCCGTAACTTCTATGGACGCCGGTAGGAGAGAAGTTTCACCAAGAATCACCTATGATGGGCTCGGTCGCCTAGACGGCGGAAAGGGACGGGCCATGGGCATTCCCAAACGAGTGGCAGTGTTTCTCGACGGGACTTGGAACACCGTCGGAGATAACACGAATGTCTGGCGACTAAAGTCGCTTTGCGATCCGACTGACTCTAAGCAGGCTATCTACTACAGCGTCGGCGTGGGCACTCAACTGGGAGAGAAAATCCGCGGTGGTCTCTTGGGCTATGGTCTCGATCACGAGATTACAGATGCCTACAAGTGGCTTGTCGACAACTACAACGAAGGTGACCAGCTCTTCATCTTCGGTTTCAGTCGCGGAGCCTATACGGCAAGAAGCCTTTCGGGCTTCATATCGAAGTGCGGTCTTCTCAAGCCCGGCTCGCCACTTTCGATTAATCAACTGTACGACCGCTATCGCCGTCGAACAGACAAGACGATACGCGAGTTGCTCCACAGCATCGAGAGCGGAACGACTTCTCAGGCAAACCTAGCGCTCGAGGAACTATGGCTGCTCCGGTATTCGAACCCAATCTCCATCGACTTCTTAGGAATCTGGGACACGGTCGGATCCTTGGGAATTCCAGTAGGCATGAAACGCAACATCGCAAAATATCGGTTTCTCGATACCCACCTGAGACTTAGCAATGCGCATGCTTACCATGCCTTAGCTATTGACGAGCACCGCGCCTCCTTCACTCCTACGCTATGGACCAAAACAACCACCACCGGTGCTAGTCCCGCGCCGGCCAGGCCAATTGAGAATGTAGAGCAGCGCTGGTTTGTTGGGGCTCATGCCAACGTGGGTGGGGGATATTCTAGCGATCTGTTGGCGCAGGTACCGCTGAGATGGCTGATGGCGAAAGCTGCCACTCACGGCCTTAAGTTCCGTTGGACAGTGGAAACCGATCAAACCAATGTAGACCCGCCCATAGCAGACTCCTATTCAAGCTTTCTATGGGGCATATATAAGCTGTTCAGTAGCCGGTATTTCCGCCCGATCGGGGCGCCGCCGTCTGTCGGTAGTGCCGCCACAACCTCGACAATCAACGAAACGATAGATCGAAGCGTGTTTGACCGTTGGCGGACCAATTCCTCCTATAGGCCCCAAAACTTGGGCGACTGGGCCAAGCGAAACGGAACTGACCCGTCAAAGATCACGGGGTCTGTGTTGGCGACGGACCCGAACATCAATGTGCCTGACTAGTCTCCTTCCATTGCGATTGCGGACCCGAACTTGGATCACATTGTCGCCTGCTGGGGGATCGAGACGGAAGACCGCTACATCATGAAACCCACTATCGACGAAGTACACTTCTGCTATCGGCGACGCTCAGCCTAGAGCGTAAACGTCGCCGAAGATCGCCCGGAAAAAGATGGCTTGGCCCCGATCTCGATTGACTACCGCGCTTGATCACGTGCCCGAGTTTGACGCTCTGACAGCCAGCCTTTCACTAAGCCGTGGGCTTGGCGCCTTTTGAGCCGGGGCAGGCTGCGTTTTGCGTCCGAGCCCTGCTGCCTTGGCAAGCGTTGATCTTTGAGCCGCGTAATTCGGCGCTACCATCGGGTAATCCGGCTTCAATCGCCATTTCTCGCGATATTCAACCGGAGAGAGTCCGTAGTGTACCGAGAGATGCCGTTTTAGCGATTTGAATTTCTTCCCGTCTTCGAGGCAGATGATGTAGTCCGGCGCTACCGACCGTTTCGGATTGGTGGCTGGCTCTTGTTTCGGCAGCTCGGTCACATTCGGCTGAACTAGACGTGTCAGTGCTACACGAGGCCATCCATTTTCATTCTTCCAAGCGAGTGAACTTAGCTTGGCATTCTCAATACCCGGCGCCTGACGATCCGACGTCCGAGAACGGATTGGCGTGGCACTTGGATCATGTCCCGGGCTGTGGTGTAGCTGGCGGCATTGGTCGCCGAGCTCTCCGGCATGGGCCGGGCTGATCAGCGCGCCACGGCTGGCAGGCTGATGAGGGGATCATCACTCATCTGGCTGATCGTCTCAAGGGTCATATAGCGGGCTCGCTGGACGGCCCACTCATCATTCTGTTCGAGCAGCAGCGCCCCGACGAGGCGCACGATCGCATCGTCGTTCGGGAAGATTCCGACGACCTCGGTGCGTCGCTTGATCTCGCCGTTGAGACGCTCGATCGGATTCGTCGAGTGGAGCTTGGCGCGATGTTCCTTCGGGAAGGTCATATAGGCCAGCACGTCGGGCTCGGCGTCATCCATGATTGTCGCCAGCTTAGGGACCTTGGGCCGGATCTGATCAGCGACGGCGCGCCATTGGGTGCTCGCGGCCTCGGGCGTTTCCTGGGCGAAGGCGGTGGCGATGAAGGCCGAGACGACCCTGCGGCCGCTCTTGCCGGCGTGCGCCAGCACGTTCCTCATGAAGTGGACGCGGCATCTCTGCCAAGTGGCGCACAGCACCTTGGTGACGGCCGCCTTGAGACCTTCATGTGCGTCTGAGACGACGAGCTTGACGCCGCGCAGGCCGCGGCGGGTGAGCTTGCGCAGGAACTCGGTCCAGATCGGCTCGGCCTCCGAGGCGCCGATCTCCATGCCAAGCACCTCGCGCCGGCCGTCTGCGTTGACGCCGACGGCGATGATGACGGCGACCGATACGATGCGCCCACCGCGGCGCACCTTTAGGTAAGTGGCATCGATCCACAAGTATGGCCAATCGCCCTCGATCGGCCGCTCGAGGAAGGCTTTCACCTTGCCGTCGATCTCCTCGCACAGCCGCGAGACCTGGCTCTTGGAGATGCCGCTCATGCCCATCGCCTTGACCAGGTCGTCGACCGAGCGCGTCGAGATGCCCTGCACATAGGCTTCCTGGATGACGGCGGTGAGCGCCTTCTCGGCCATGCGGCGCGGTTCGAGGAAGCCCGGGAAGTAAGAACCCTTCCTGAGCTTGGGAATGCGAAGTTCGACGGTTCCCGCTCGCGTTTCCCAATCCCGCTCGCGATAGCCGTTGCGTTGAGCGAGCCGCAACGGGGTCTTCTCGCCATAGCCGGCACCGGTGGCCGCGCCCACCTCCAACTCCATCAGCCGCTCGGCGGCAAAGCCGATCATCTCGCGCAGCAGATCGGCATCCGGGGTCTTCTCCACGAGCGTGCGCAGGTTCATCATGTCGTCGGTCATCGGTGGTCCTTCCGAAATGGGTTGGCGTCAACAACCAAACCCTACCGGAAAGCGCCGATGACCACCGACAGGCCGCTCACTCGCTACAGCACAACTAACGGCGCGCTCGCGAGCGGCTTCATAACCCTCAGCTACACCACCTGATGGGACACGATCTGGCACTTGATACATGCGGCTCGCTGCAATTGCTTTCGGCTTCCGTTGGAAGTTGGACTGGAGCTTGAGAGGAGCCAGATTTTTGCGTTCATTTCCGAGCCGGTGTGACCAAAGCGTACGTACGCAGACAACGCGATCGTGTCGCTGACTCAGCCCCTCCTACACGATATTGAATGGCCGGGCCGAAAGACCTCTCAGACCTATGCCTGCCCCCCCCCTGGAAAAGGTGGCCATTTGGCTTTAGTCTTGGCGCGCTACAAGCGGCAGAGACTGCCATGACGCGTACAGCAGCGGAGTTCGTCCACGAAGCGAATATTGACCACTTCACGCGCAAGCTCGCAGCTGAACTCGACCCGGCTCAGCGCAACCTGATTTCAGAGTTGTTGGAAGCGGAGATCAAGAAACTTGAGGCCGCGCAAAAAAGGGAGCAAATCTGAAAAATGTTGGTCGTGCGGCCTCCGCCAAAGCGGTAGAATAGCTGCCTAGGCAGACCCCGTCTGCCACGACAATTGTGTCGGCCGAGGCATTTCCTCCATCCGCTACGTTGCCGTGTGGATTTTCAGTCCCGTGGACTGATCGAGGAGTGGGAGAAATTCTGCCATCATGCCGGCTTGTGTTGCCTAACGACCTTCCACTCATGCCAGATCAGCACCATCACAATCGCATCGAAGACGGTCAGGACAAGCAGCCCGAACGAATGAGTGTAGGAATAGCGATACACCTGGTAGATCATGAATGCGCCCAACGCGGCGAGCGACGCCGGATAGGACCATAGCTTGCCTCTCAAAAGCCCGGCAACCAAGAGCAGCTTTATCAGGCCGTGGCTGAGCAGGTAGAAGGCGTAGAAATGCTCACTGGCAACGGAGAAATGGCTCGCCATCTGCGATAGATGGCCGGCAATGAAGTCGTTCGGATCTTCGATCAGTTCGTCCTGCGTGACGGCATTGACCCAAGCGGCAATTGTGTCGGTGCTGACGACGTAAAGCAGAAGCCCGCCAATGCATTCGATCAGGGCGTGCGCACCCTTGAGCCAGACACCGATCTCGAAAATCTGATGGATACGGCGCTCATCGACAGGCTTCACGATGCACCTCGCGCTCAACAACGGAACCAGACAATGGATGCAGCCCTCAGGCGACCGCAAGTCCAGCGTAGACCAGATCAGCCATCACTCCATGTCCATAACCACGGAAGGGCGAAGCCGGCATCATATCGGCAAAAATAAATTGCCGCTTGGCGTCACCCATCGTGCCTTGTACAGAATTTTGCTCTTGTGGCCCTCGGCCTATCGGCGGAGACGAGCCCATCTAGTATGCTGCGAGCATTGCGTGTGTAGACACCGGCTCATCAACAGCGGGAGGTTGCGTTGCGCTGGTTGAGCCGTCGCTCCGTTGAGCAGCAACCGGCAACTCCGGTTTCTGCGATGCGGAGCTTCTCCGGCCTCGTGGCCGCCTACTGGCGATCCGAGAAATGGCTGGAGGCATGGGGGCTGACATCGGTCATCATCATACTTACAGCCTTGTCGGCCTTGGCCAGTGTCTGGTTTGCGGAAGTATCGGGACAGCTTGTCAGCGCGATTGCCCTTCTTCACCGTCCTGAAGATCCTGCGACGCTAAGGACTATCCTGGAGAGTGCCGCAATTCTTGCAGCGATTGTGGCCGTTCGGGATATAGGCTTCATCCCCGTCCGGCACTATTTTTCAACGACGCTGCACCGCAAGTGGCGTTCTTGGCTTGATCAGCGGTTCAACGACGCACTGCTCGACCGCAACCATACGCACTATCACCTCCAACATGGCGCGACCCATGCCATACCGCCCAACATCTCGGTCCCCGACAATATTGATCAGCGTGTCCAGGAATCGATCAAGGGAATGGCCGGCGGTGCCATTGGCGTCGCCATGGGTGTCGCGGGGGTGCTGCTCTCGCTTGCCTTTGTTGGCAGCAAGATCGTCGAAACGTCCGCTCCGGTTGATGGACTGCCCTTCTTCGGCGGCTACGGCAGCGCCTTCCTGACCCTGGTTGCTGTCATTGCCTACGTCCCGATTGCAACCTTCGTCGCGACGAAGCTGGGGGCTGTGTTGCAGGTGCTGGACAACACCATGCAGAGGGCCGAGGGCAGTTACCGGGGCGAACTGAACAGGCTTCTCCACAACAGCTTTTATACCGCCGCAGCCTCGGGCGAGATCGCGCAGAAGGGCATCCACAAACGCCGCTACCTGGACATTGATCGGACTTGGGCGAGGCTCAACAAGCTGGTTTCCGGGTATATGGCATTCGAGCTCTTCTACAATTTCCTCGGCTCACGGATTGTTGCCTACGCGCCGGGTCTGTTGCCCTATGTGGACAACGAGATCAGCCTGCAAACCTACGTTACGGGAGCCGAACTGGCGAACGCGCTGATAATCGCTTGCTCCTGGTTCATCCACGTCATGCCGGACATATCGACGCTCAAGGCGAATTCAGGTCGCCTGACCGAGCTTGCAAGGGCGGTCGAGGATGTGCAGCAGCCACGCGAGTTCTATGCGCGAACCGGCCTTTCCGAACTGCGTTACAGCACGCAGGATCCCAAACTTGGCCTGACCCTCGAGAATCTGGAATTGATGCATGAGGGCAATGATGTGCCTTTCATCAGGACGGGCGAGCATCATTTCAAGCCAGGAGAATGGACCTTGCTCGTCGGAGAGTCGGGCAGCGGAAAGTCGTCGCTTTTCAAGGCCATCAACCAACTGTGGCCGCATGGTCGCGGCGCGGCAATTCTGCCCGACAGCGTGCGATGCTTGTACGCCGCACAGGATGTCAACCTTCCCCCAATATCCCTAAAGGAACTGATTTGCATGCCGGATCTCGTTGACGCCCACTCGGACGTCGACATCGCCGTTGCCTTGACCAAGGCAGGCCTTGCCGAGTTCGCTGGCGACCTCGCCGAGGAGGGGCGCAAAGGGCATAGCTGGGACCAGCTTCTGTCCGGCGGTCAGAAGCAGAAGATCATACTCGCGCGGATACTCCTGCTTCAGCCGGGGTTGCTGTTTCTCGATGAATCGACGAGCGCCCTTGATCCCGACGCTACGGTCGCGTTTCACCAAGCAATCAAGGATGCTTGTCCGAGTGCGACCGTGATCAGCATCATGCATGATGCCACACCTCCCAGATCGTCCACCGGCAAGAACTTCTACGACAGCGTGGTCACCATCGCAGGCGGCACCACTAGAAAGGAGCCGCTTACCGATACGAAAGGCGGCCCTGTGGGGCCGGCGCGGGTGAAACCGGTGACCAAGGCAGGAGAACGCAAAGACTTACAGTCACAGTTCAACGGACCGAAATAGCTGCACAGCATGGAATTTGTACAGTTCCGGCGGTGGGTTGGAGGGTTACTCCTGCCCGCAGGAAATAGCATTGTCGCTCGGGTCGGCTGTGTCTTAAGGAAGGGAATGTCAGTACCCAACCGACAGCCGACATCGGACGCGGCATTTTGACCTAAGTCAAGTTGCACCGCCAAAGCGGTGATAACGTCCATTGCGCTGGGTTGGCGGCAATTCTGCCCCAAACTCATTGTCGGAGACGGTGACATGAAGGGTTACGTCGCGAACATCGAGGATTTAACCGAAAAGAATAGGGATTTCCGGCGAGTGCTCTACACGGCCCATCATCTGCAACTGGTGCTGATGTCGTTAAAGCCCGGACAGGACATTGGAACGGAAACGCACAAGACTCACGACCAGTTCTTTCGGGTCGAGAAGGGTAAGGGCGAGATCGTCATCGATGGGACGTCCCACAAATTAAGGAGCGGCGACGCGATCCTTGTGCCTGCGGGTGCCTCCCACAATCTGGTCAATGTGGGAGCGAAGAGCCTGAAGCTCTATACGATCTACGGTCCACCAAATCACCGTGACCAACTAGTTCAAAGGAAGAAGTCGATCGCCGAGTTGTCATCAGAGCATTTTGCTGGCAAGACGACCGAGTAGCGCGCACCCGTAAAGAGGCCGCGGGAACTAGCGTCCGGCTTTTTGTTACATCGTTATACGTTACACCTGCACGTAATTGCAATGAACACTTGGTGAAGGCGACGAGAAAAGCCATTCCTGATCTATAGATCGATGCTCGACCCGTCCAAAGCCGTCGGATCCCGGTATTAGGTGGCCTATGTCTTCCGATCTAACTTTCATTGCTCAGCCGCCGGATAAGGTCCCGTTCGAAGAGTTCTACGAGGCGAGCCCAGACGCCGTGGTCGTCATTGACCGGACCGGTCACATTCTCTTCGCCAATAGCCGGGTTGAAGCCATGCTCGGTTACCGCCCGCGGGAACTAGTCGGAAAGCCCCACAGCGTGCTTATACCGGCGCGATACCGCCACAGTCATGCGGCTCACATGCACGGGTTCATGATCGAACCTACACCGCGCATGATGGGCGGGGGACTTGAGCTAGTCGCAAGTCGTAAGGACGGAAGCGAGTTCAAGACCGAGATAAGCCTTAGCCCCTATCAGGCCCCTGACGGTTTGGTCGTAATTGCGGCCATGAGGGATCGCGAGGCCTTGCATCCCGGCACGAGCGTTATCGAATCTGAGAATGCCACCTTGCGGGATATGCTGGGACAAGCCCGCCTCGATTCCGCACGCCTGATGGCGCAGGCTGGGATCGAAGCCGCCGAGCACAAGGCCGCCCACCGATTGCAACGTCTTCTGTTGGATGAGATGCATCATCGCATGAAGAACATGCTGGCGATGGTCATTGGGATAACCTCACAAACCTTGCGAACAGCCGAGACCCTGGAAGAAGGGCGACAAGCTATTTCGAGCCGCCTGGTCGCCATGGGCAGAGCGCAAGACCTTTTGCTCCGTGTCAATGAGGCTGGGGCGGAACTGGCTGATGTCATTAACGCTGCCATCGAGCCCTTCGACCTCCATGACGCTCAACGGTTTGTTGTTCAGAATACGCCGATCGAGATCGGTTCGGCGGCAATTCTGCCCCTCACCATTTCCCTCAACGAGTTGTGCACCAACGCGGTCAAATATGGCGCTCTGTCGAGCGAGGGTGGGCGCGTGAACATCGCCTCGACGGTCAATGAAGAGACCCAGCTTTTCACGCTGACCTGGACGGAATCAGGTGGCCCAGTGGTCAAGCAGCCTTCCCGGCGCAGTTTTGGAACGCGTCTGCTCGGTGCCCTTGCCACTCAGCTTCACGGCGATGTCCGGCTGCGCTACGAACCGGATGGCCTCGTGTACCGGCTCGACATTCCAATGGCACTTTTACGAACGCCTCGCGCCAGTTGAGATAATAGAATCGACGGTTCATATCCGAAATAGAGGAGTTCGAAGTTGCCCGATCTACGGCCTCAGAAGGAAATCCAACCGGGGAAGCAAAGGGGTTAGTGCGTCCTGCAACGTTCGATGCACCGTCAATTCGCCGCAATGACGCGGGGTTGAAACTGCCCCAACTTGAAGCGGCCTCCCAGGAGCCAACCAAGATGTCAAAAACACCTTCATCTCCTGGGCAACAGGATGACGCCGAAGCCGCCGTCGAGGGCTTCAAGGAAGACCTTGGGCCTTTCGTCGTTGCGGCCGAAACCACCAGAATGCCGATGATTTTCACTGATGCCAAGCAGGCAAACAACGCAATCATCTTTGCCAATGACAGCTTCGTTTCCCTCATGAGATACCAACGCGACGAGATCTTAGGGCAAGGAGTCAACTTCGTTCTGGCAAGCCCGACCGACGCCGCAGCGCTGGCGGCGATGAGGGCCGAGTTTGAGGAAGGTTTGTGCAAGGGGGCGGAGGTTTGTTGCCGCCGAAAGGATGGCAGCACGTTCTGGGCCGATATCTTCATCAGCCCGGTGCGGGACAAGAGCGGCGACACGGTTCAACATTTCGCCTCGTTTGTGGATCTCACACGGCACAAGGAAGAGCAGGCGAGGTCGGGGACCCTGATTGATGAGTTGAACGACCGAGTGAGGAATATGCTCTCCGCAGTTCAATCGATCGTCTCTCAAGCTTTCCGAAAAAACGTCGATCCAATTGCCACGCGCGACTTCATCGCATTGCGAATTGCTGCTCTGTCCCGGTCCCATGCCCTGTTGGCCCATGGAGATTGGGGGAGGGCCGGGCTGCGCGACATTGTTGAAAAAGCATTGCAGCCGATCATCGGTGGCGGCGACCGATCAGGGCGATATGAGGTTACGGGTGACGATATCCGCCTTCCGCCCAGGCGCGCACTGGCGCTCGGCATCGCGCTTCACGAGCTCGTGCTGAACGCGATCGCCCATGGTGCTCTCTCCAACGACAAGGGATCGATCATAGTGTCGTGGACAAAAGAGCCGAAGCCATCTGGCGCTCGGTTGATTTTGGTTTGGCGTGAGAAGGACGGTCCATCAGTGACGCCGGCCTCAAAAAAGGGCTTCGGCTCACGGGTGATCGAAGACGGGCTTGCCCATGAACTGGAAGCCACGGTTAACCTGGACTATCCGAAGGACGGCGTGATCTGCACAATCGATATGGCTGCACCCCGCGATGATCAAGATGAGTAAGCTCCTCACGGGTAAGCGGATTTTGGTCGTCGAGGATGAAATGCTCGTCCTTATGGGAATAGAGGACATGCTTGCCGATCTTGGCTGCGACACCGTCATCGCGGCTGCAACAAATGAGCAGGCCATTGCCCTCATCGAGGCCCAGCAGTTTGATGCCGTGCTGCTCGACCTGAACCTGAAAGGCGTCAGAAGCTACCCCGTGGCGGACTTCCTGGCCGCGCGCGGGGTACCGTTTGCGTTCGCGACGGGCTACAGCGTGCACGGTCTGCGGGAAAGCGACCGAGAGCGGCCGTTGCTTGTGAAGCCCATCGACTATGTCGCGCTGGAAAAGCTGCTTACTAGCCTGCTTTCGGTACCAAATTAGCGAGATTTGCGGAAGGACCAGCCGGTTTGCGCGTAACGGGTGCGTGAATTGTCCGTGACGTCCGAAGACATATCGCTGGCTCCGACTATGGTGTTTTTGCAGAGTCTCCGAGACAATTCTCGATCAACCGAGCGGACCTTCAGGCAGGCAGCGGTTGTTTAAGGGGATCGCCAGCCCGAGGCGGCGCCAAATGGCTAAGTCGCGGACGCCCGGATGCCGGGTTGGTATGTACCTTGTGTGAGACGCACAGGTATTGACCAAGTCGGCTGCCCGGATCCTTCCCCAGTCTCGTGCCTGGCACAGGCGTGCCGCTCCCGCATGGTTCGCTTTGATTGAAATCAAGGACAACTCGCGCATTGCTCATAACTTATCAAGCAGAAGAGAAAGTTGGAGGAATGGAAGATGGACAAAGATAGGGTAATTGGGTCTGCGAAGGTCGTAAAAGGGAAAATAAAGGAGGCCGTTGGCAAGGCAGTCGGTGACGCCAAGCTGGAGTCCGAGGGTAAGGCCGACAAATTCGAAGGCAAGGTCCAGAACGCCGTCGGCGGTATCAAAGACGTCATCAAGCAAAAATAGGCGTTGTTGAACGCAGGCCGCATCATGAATCGTAACATTCTTTATCTAATAATCGGCGTACTTGCGGCGGCTGTGGCTGTAGTAGGCTATCAGCTCTACAGAGAGCAGAAAACCGGGGTCACGATGAGTATCGGCAAGGACGGAGTCTCCATAGAAGGCAGGTAGCCTTCTAGTGCGCCTATCGAACCGCGAAAGGCTAGTTATTCGAATTTGTCAGCAACCGGACCAAGGGTATCAAAAGGAGAAGTACCAATGTCGCTTGGAGTCATACTTATCATCTTGCTTATCATTTTCCTGCTTGGCGGCTTCAGCGGCCGTTTTGGTGGATATGGCTACGGGTTCGGCCACGGCGGCGTAGGCGTTCTTGGCGTAATTCTGATCATCATCGTCGTCCTGGTTCTCATGGGACGCGTCTGAGCCGATAGGTGTAATACAGCCATCGGAAGGCGTCTGAGCCGGAACCGAACGCCGAACCGAGCCAGACGGTCGAAGAAACGGAGATGCCGTTGCGGTCCAATCCGCAGTGGCTAGCCACTCCGCGATACCGTTCGCGCACCTCTTAGATTTACATTCCTTGCCCTAGATCAAGTCTCCCGGCCCCGCCGGCTTGCCCCTCAGACGGCCGTGCCGACCAGCGCGCCGATGCCGGCGGTGAGCGCCATGGCGAAGGCGCCCCAGAAGGTGACGCGCAGCGTTGCGCGCGGGATATTGGCGCCGCCCGCCTTGGCGCCGATGGCGCCCAGAAAGGCGAGGAAAAGCAGGGATGCCACCGAGACCGCCAGCACCAGCATGGAGGCCGGCGCCACCAGCACCATGATGAGCGGCATCGCGGCACCCACGCTGAAGGTCGCCGCCGAGGTCAGCGCCGCCTGGATCGGCCGCGCCGTGGTCATTTCCGAAATGCCGAGTTCGTCATGGGCATGCGCGGCCAGCGCATCCTTGGCCATGAGCTGATCGGCGACCTGGCGCGCCAGGCCCGTCTCCAGCCCGCGTTTGACGTAGATCTGCACCAGTTCCTCGCGCTCGAATTCGGGCTGGGTCCTGAGTTCCTCGCGTTCGCGGGCCAGGTCGGCATTTTCGGTGTCCGACTGGGAGCTGACCGAGACATATTCGCCGGCCGCCATCGACATGGCGCCCGCCACCAGGCCGGCGATGCCGGCGACCAGAACCTGAGAAGCCGGCGCGGCGGCCGACGCCACGCCCACGATCAGGCTCGCGGTCGAGACGATGCCGTCATTGGCCCCCAGGACGGCTGCGCGCAACCAGCCGATGCGCGACACCTGGTGGTTTTCGACATGCAGGCGGCTCATGCTTTTCTCCTGATCTTGCCTTCGAGTTTCGTGGCGGCGGCGACTGTATTGGAAATCGTGCCGTACTTGCGGACGTTCTTGTGCAGCAGGTCCAGCCGCTGGTCGGTTTCATCGGTGTCGACGACAAGCTCGTAGTCGATCGAGGCAATCCCCTGCGGGCTGTCACGCCGAACGGCATGCAATGCGACCTTGACCCCGCGCAGCTTGAAGCCGAGCATCGGGGTGACGCGCTCGATGCCCTTGATCATGCAGGCGGCGATCGCCGCCAGAAGCAGTTCGGCTGGATTGAAGGCATCGGTCCGGCCCTCGAGGCTGGTGTCGAGAACAAGCGCGGCGTTCTTGGTCGTGGCCACGCTGCCTCGTGCATCGGTCCGTCTGGCTTCAATGCTGTATTCGAACATTCCGCGGACTTTCCGCTTGCCTGCTTGGTATAAGCGACGCCTGAACTCGGCGGGCCTTATTGCGCAAGGAAGGGTGGCACGGCCGGTTGCTAAGGATTGACAGTGAATTCGGCCCACATGCCAGCCGCGTAGTGACCTGGAACGTTGCAGATAAGCAGGTATCTTCCAGCCTTCAAATCGACGGTCAATGTGCCGGATTTGCCGGGATCGAGTTCCGAAACCTCGCCCTTGTCGCCAGCCTTGTCTTCGTCGACCCGGTTCTCGTTAGCGAGGTAAGGAAGCGGCTTGGTTGGATCGGCCATAAGCATCACGATCATCTCGTGAATGGTATCCTTGGAGTCATTCGTCACCTTGAATGTGACCGGGCCCGCCTTCACCGAACTCGGGGACGCCTTGATCCCCATGGTCGCCTTGGTGATATCGAGACCCGGCGTCGCATAAGCCAGCCCCATCGGCATTTCCACGCTCGCCCCCTTGTCCCACAGCGAGACCTTGACGTTGGAAGCAGCCTGGGTCGCGCCGGCACCGCCGGCCATCAGCATTGCGGCAACAAGGCCGAGCGCTGCTCTTCTCGATATGCTTTTCATGACAATCTCCCTTCTAGGACGCTGGCTGAATCGCACAGTGTCCCTAAGCCCTCATGCTGCTCACCGTCGCCCCCATCGTCCTTGCGCCAAATCAAACCGACCCCCACCGGCGCGACCTGAAGGCCAAGTTCCTCGACCTCGAGAACGCCATCCGCCACTCGCTGAAGGCGTTCGGTATCCGGCTCGGGAAGATCGGCCGCGGCGGTTTTGCAAAGGCCGTGCTCGAGGCCGTCGCCGGCGATGCGATGACGCTCGGCCTGATGCAGGCGATGCTGCGGGCACGCGCCGCGCTGTGGACGGAGTACCTCGTCCTGCACAGGCTGGTGGTGCGGCTTGTGATGCGCGACGAGCTGTGCCGCCGCTTCATGATGATCCCCGGCGTCGGTCCCATCACGGCGCTCAGCTTCAGCACGGCGATCGACGATCGGTCGCGTTTCCGCCGCTCACGTGACGTTGCGGCCTACTTCGGCCTGACCTCGCGGCGCTGGCATCGCATATCGAAGGCCGGCGACGCGGATGTGCGGCGCTCGCTCCACGAGGCAGCGTCGGGGCTGATGACCCGTTTCAAGGGCAGGGACAAGGTGAAGAGCTGGGGCCAGGCGATCGCCAAACGCTCCTGCCACCGCAAGGCCTGTGTCGCCGTTGCGCGCAAGCTGGCGGTGATCATGCACGCGATCCGGACCGACGGAACGTTCTATGTCGGCGATCCGGCGGCAAGCCAGGCGGATGCCGGCCGGCGTGCCCATGACAGGCCCGCAAGCTGCTCGGAGCGCATCGATGAGCAGAAGACCGAGAGTTGAAACGCGTGGCGCCGGCACGCTGACGGGGGCCATCTGACACAAGGAATCCGCTCCGGCGGATGAGGACTGATGCAGACCAGGAACGACGGAACGCACGTTATCTGATGGGATGGCCCGCCCCTCCCGTTGCGGACAAACTGTCAGTCCGTGTCAGAAGGAGGAAGGAAAATGAATGCGCTTCGTCCCGATCAAGTCGGAATGGCAGCTCGATGTGCAGACTTTGCACCGTGCGCGCGAACGGCTGGTTGGCACACGGACGGCACTGATCAATCAACTGCGGGTGTGCTCTTCGACCGCGGCATCGTCATCGCCAAGGGGCGCCCAAAGCTGAACCTGTGGCTGCGCGAGAACCTCCCGGACAACACGCTCCTGACCGCCAGGATGCGGGGACTGGTTGATGACATGATCGATGAGCTTCTCTCACTCGATCGCCGGATCAAGCAACTCGACCAGGAGTTCGAAGCGCTCGCCAAGAGCGATGAACGGGCCCGTCTGTTGCGCAGTGTTCCGGGCATTGGCGCTCTCAATGCAACAGCGCTGGCGGCAGCGGTCGGCGACGTGTCGGCGTTTGCGAAGGGGCGTGACTTCGCTGCTTGGCTGGGGCTTGTTCCGCGTCAGATCACCACCGGCGGCAAGCCGCGGCTGACGGGGATCAGCAAGCGCGGGAGCACCTATATGCGCGTTCTGTTGATCCATGGTGCGCGAGCGGCACTGCCATATCTGGCGCGAATGGACACCCAGCTCGGCGCCTGGCTGCAAGCGCTATTACAGCGCGCCAAGCGCAATGTGGTGGTGGTTGCGCTCGCCAACAAGCTGGCCCGGATCGCCTGGGCCGTGATGTCTCACCAGCGCCCCTACGAAGCCGTGGCGGTGCCTATAAGCTAGCGAGTTTTGTCGAGCGGAAGCGTCCCGGCTACTGCTTGGCCGCATGAAGTCTGCGGGAGGATGTGCATAGAGATGGCCTAACGGTTGATCGGCGTTCGGCAAACCTGTCGGCAGGCAGCGGCCCTTTCGAGGCCGGGTATCTTGTTAGGAGCCGGGCGCGCGAATCTCCATCTTGGCAGGGCGTCAAAAGCGCCGAGGCCGGATACATTGGTGCAGATCGAGTGTGCCTCTCAACACATTCCACTTGCAGACGGGGCGGGCCATACATTGCCTGCGGCCGCGCCGATCGCGAGACGGCCGGACCGCGCCGGATTGCCTGTGACGCTGCGCCGTCACTCCGATGGAAAAGTGCGCCACGACGGTTCCCGTGCTGCAAATAAGCAGCGCTGCTACCCCGTCGCAGAGCGCGGAAGACTGCACGGCGCATCGGAGCTCGATGCAACAGTACGGGATCGTGGTTTAGAGCATAGAATAGTGTATTATCGTAGTTTGGAAGAGGAACGACGATGGAAAGAAAGTCGCGGAAAATACGACCGATTAAGACGGCAAGATAAAAGCGCGCACATTGTGCGGCGCTCGGTTGGCTGTTTTTGCTGGCGTTTTCACCATTGCTCGCACATTGCGCGCCTTTGCTGCAATGTGCGATTTTATAATAAGTCATTGATCTCGCGTGGGAATCTACAGGGTGCGAAAGACTCCGCTGGCTGATACCGGGATCGCCACTTGTCTTTCAAACGTCGGCACTTGGGCCGAACCGGACTGTCGGGTTTGAGGCGCGGATCGTCAGAAGCGGACTTAGCAGGACGTCTGTGTGCTGGCCTGAGCTGATCCTAACGCGAACGGCGAAATTGAAGAGAATAGGTCAGGTCTCGCCGATCATGGCAGGGACGCTTCGATCGGGCGCGTTTAGTGTCATTCACGAAACGTGGATCGAGACCAACATGGCGCCGCTTCTCGGCAGGGGCCAAGGGGCCAACGCCTACGCAGCTTCGCCCGCACGGCCATTGGCCAATCCTGACCTTCCTGGGCGCGCTACGCCACGATGAATTCACTGCGCCATGCGTCGTTGACGGCCCCATCGACGGCAAACGTCAGGCCATCAAGGCCGCCGGCGCGGAACTCTACCGAACGATACGTTTAGCCCATGTTGAGGACATGGCGCTCTCGATCGGGTTGAGATCGCGCGAGTAGGGCGTATGTTTTCATATTTGGTGGGAACCTATTTGACGGCGACTCCGAACAGGTCAACCCGACGGGCCCAGACCAGCGGTCGAGATGGCTTCCCCCGTCGCAACGTTTTCCAGGAATGTCGCCGACGGTACGAAGAACAAATTGCCGGTGACTGCACGGCTGAAGTCCAGCAACCGATCGTAGTTGCCTGGTGGGCGGCCAACGAACATGTTCTCGAGCATCTGCTCGATTCTGCGCGGCGAACGGGCGTAGCCGATGAAATAGGTGCCGAACTCGCCCTTGCCCACGTCGCCGAATGACATGTTGTCGCGGACGATCTCCAACTGCTCTCCGTCCTCGATGATTTTGGTCAGCGCATTGTGGGCGGAGGTCGGCTTTACGGCATCGTCCAGCTCGACATCAGTGAGTTTTTTCCTGCCGACAATTCCCTCTTGCTCCTCGATTGGGAGCCCGTTCCATGCTTTCAGATCATGCAGGTACTTTTGCACGATCACATAGCTGCCTCCGGCAAATGAGGGGTCCTCCTCGCCGATGATCGCGGCCTTGACAGCGCGCTCAGCCACCGGGTTTTCCGTGCCGTCGACGAAGCCGATCAGGTCGCGGTCATCGAAATAGTTGAAGCCGTGCACCTCATCTGCTGTGGAGACTGCGCCATCGAGCCGCGACATGATCTGCGTCGCCAGTTCGAAACAAAGATCCATGCGCGACGCACGAATGTGAAAGAGGATGTCGCCCGGCGTCGAGACGGCGTGATGCCGGCCTTGTATCTCGCGAAATGGATGCAGGTCCTTCGGTCTGGAGACTCCAAACAAACGGTCCCAGGCATCGGAACTAAACGCCATGACACACGACAGCCGGCCGTCCAGGTCGCGGGACCCGACTGCGCGCACGAGGGTGGAAAGATCGGCACACGAGGCGCGCACGGTCGCTTCGTGTTCTGGCCCGGAATTTATCGTCACGACGAGAAATATCGCGGCCTGCGTCAGTTGCGCGACGACTGGTTGCGAAACAGCGGATGGCAAGGTCGAATCCACAATAGGTCCCATTATCTTGTTCGTAACGCCACTGCTCGACCGGCACAGGCGGCGGAAGGGCGGAGTTTCAACCACCGACGCGAGATGACCCCAGCATCATCTTCGCCTCAGTTGGTCACGATTTTGCCCGATCAGTGTTCGCCGACGTCGATGATTGCCTGGGCGAAAGCCCGTGGGGCTTCCTGCGGCAGGTTCTGGCCAATTCCGCCGGTGATGATCCGATGCGCGTATCTGCCTGAAAACTTCTTGGCGTAGCAACTGCTGTCCGGGTGGGGCGCGCCATTGGCATCCCCCTCGAGGGTGATGGTGGGCACCGTGATCACCGGGCTTTCGGCCAGCCGCTTTTCCAGACCGTCATATTGCTGCTCGCCTTGAGCCAGGCCGAGCCTCCAGCGGTAATTGTGGACGACGATGCTGACGTGATCCGGGTTGTCGAGGCACGATGCACTGCGATCGAATGTGGCGTCATCAAAGTCCCACTCCGGCGAGGCGATCCGCCAGATAAGATTTGCGAAATCACGCCGGTATTGTTCGTAGCCGGCACGGCCGCGTTCCGTCGCAAAGTAGTACTGATACCACCATTGGAGCTCGGCCTTCGGCGGCAGCGGCATTCTGTTTGCGGCGAGACTGCCGATCAGATAACCGCTGACCGAAACGAGAGCTTTGCAACGTTCCGGCCAGAGCGCCGCGATGATGCAGGCTGTGCGCGCGCCCCAGTCGTAGCCGGCGACGATTGCTTCGCCGATCTTCAGCGCATCCATCAATTCAATGACATCGACAGCCAGCAGCGACTGCTGGCCGTTACGGACCGTCTGACTGGAAAGAAAGTGTGTCGTGCCATGACCGCGCGAGTACGGAACGAGCACCCGATAGCCCGCCATCGCCAACAAGGGAGCGACATCGACAAAGCTATGGATGTCGTAGGGCCAGCCGTGAAGGGGAATAACGACGGGACCGTTGGGCGGACCAGCTTCCCCATAGCCGACGTTCAGCAGGCCCGCGTCGATTTGCCGGAGCGCGAACGAGGCAGCCGTCGAGCGTTCTGTCGTTGCACCGATCAGCGCTGAAACGCCTTGCGCCTTAGCTGAGCGTACTGTCGTGAATTGAGTAGCAGCCAGACCCATTGCAGCAACGCCGACAAAGGCCCTGCGATAGCGATCAATTTCTCCCGGCGATCTTGCATTTTCCATTCTCGCAACCTCTTCCACGGCGCCATCGGATGCCACCTGTTTTGGCACAGCACCGGCATCGCCTTCATTCATCGGCTTGGCGTTCCCATCCTGCGTGCCTTGGCATGACGCGATTGCCGGGCAGCGTAGAAAGTCGCGCCTGGACACGCGGGAAGGGCAAGCTGAGTGCCGCCTCGCCTTCCATCGTTAGAAATTCGGGGCGTAACCCGTCGCCGCGCTTGGCAGCGATCAGGTGGAGGTTCTGCAGCAACAGAAGCATGGACAAACTCCTTCGTAAGTCGTGGCTGAAGGGTGACGCGACACGCGGCCGGTCTCGCACTTAGACAAGGCCCTCACGCTTCATCGCGATACGAACGGCCGGACGCGCCGCTATACGGGCGCGCAACGCTTCCAAAGGAGCTGGAACAGGGACTTGGAAGCGGGCCGCCCAAAGCAGCATCACGAAAAGGTAGAAGTCGGCTACGCTGGGTTTCTCGCCGAACAGATAGTCCGTCTTGAGACCGTTCGCGAAGAGATCAAGTTGCGACGTAATCGTGGTGCGCGCCTTTGCCTTTTCAGCATCGCTGCCTTGGTGCCACAGGGGTTTGAAGCTTCGGTGTATTTCGGTCGATACGTAGGTCAGCGCTTCGAGAACGCGCGTACGACCCATGGGCCCTTCCACGCCGAGTGCCGGGTATTGCGCCGCTATCCAATCGAGGACGGCGACATTTTCTGTCAGCGTTTCCCCGCTATCCAGCACGAGGACGGGAACATACCCCTTGCGCGTGACCGTGGTGAAATCATCCCCGGAGCCTGTTCGTTTGGTTTTGAGATTGACCGTTTCACGCTCGAAGGCGGCACCCGCCTCCTCCAGTGCTATGTGGTCGGCCAAGCTGCAGGCGAGAGGGCTATAGTAAAGTTTCACAGGTTTCCCCTTTTTGAATCCCGACGAAGTTCCGCAATTGTCCGGCGGCGGAAGCCCGCCTAGATGCGCACTTGCCAGCGGCGTCCATCAGGTTCCAGAAACTCTCACTTGCCGGGGAGGAAGGCTACGACACCGACAGGTAGCCCTGCCTATGCCGAGGTATGATCAAGCCAAGCAATCGTTCCGCGATCACTGCGTGCAATGCCGGAATCCCGCTCAAGTGGGGAACGGCAAGAGCAAGGATTCAGAGCCATCAAGCCTGGCGTCCGCGACAGTCCTTCGCTCAGGAATCATAAACGAAAGTATTGGACGTACGGGCCCTTGGCACGATGGCCCACATCCCGCCATGGCCGGCATATTTCGCCCGAAATGAGCAAACGAAAAGCGAAAGGCTGCGGCCGGGTTTTCCGCGACTGCGTGCCGACGCACTGAAGCAGCTTTCCAATCAGAGGAGTGGTCGTCATGGCCGAGCTTTCCCAAGCAGAGACCGGCACTACGGCGTTGCCCACCGAGGCAGTGGCCACAGTCGAAGTCGACGTCTCCTCGTTGAGGCCGGGAATGTCGCTTGTCGTGCAATGGCGCGGCAAGCCCGTCGTCGTGCGCAACCGCACCCAGGGGGAAATTGAGGACGGCAAAGCTGTAAGCTTGGCCGAGCTCAAGGATCCGATCGCCCGCAATGCCAATCTGCCGGTCGATGCGCCTGCAATCGACGCCAACCGCACTGCGCCGGGCAAGGAAGCCTGGATCGTGATGGTCCAGGTCTGCACGCATAGCGGCTGCATCCCGGTTGGTCAGCAAGGCGAGTTCGGCGGCTGGCTCTGCCCGTGCCACGGCTCGCAATACGATACTGCCGGCCGCATCCGCAAAGGCCCAGCGCCCGAGAACATGGCGGTACCCGTGTTCCAGTTCATTTCCGACACCAGGATCCGTATCGGCTGAGAGGGGGGCATTTCGATGAGCGACAAACATTCGAGCTATACGCCCAAGACCAGAATCGAACGCTGGTTCGACGCCCGCCTGCCGTTGCCGAGGCTGGTGCACGATAGCTTCATCGTCTATCCCGTCCCGCGCAATTTGAATTACGCCTATACGTTCGGCGGCATTCTCACGGTTATGCTGGTTTCGCAGATCCTGACCGGGATCGTGCTGGCCATGCATTACGCTCCGGATACCGGGCTGGCCTTCAGTTCAGTCGAGAAGATCATGCGCGACGTGAATTGGGGATGGCTGCTGCGCTCTCTCCACGCGAACGGCGCCTCCTTCTTCTTCATTGCCGCCTACATCCATATCTGCCGCGGGCTCTACTACGGCTCGTACAAGGCGCCGCGTGAGCTACTGTGGGTGCTCGGTTGCACCAACCTCTTGCTCATGATGGCGATCGCCTTCATGGGCTATGTGCTGCCTTGGGGCCAGATGTCATTCTGGGGCGCCACCGTCATTACCAACTTTTTCACGGCCATCCCATGGGTCGGCGGCTGGCTCCAGCAGCTCCTTCTCGGCGGGTTCGCGGTCGGCAATCCCACGCTGAACCGCTTCTTTGCGCTGCATTACCTGCTGCCGTTTGTGCTTGCAGGCGTGGTGACATTGCATGTCTGGGCGCTTCACGTCGTCGGGCAGAACAATCCAGCCGGCATTGATGTGAAATCAAAAACCGATGTCGTGGACTTCACACCCTATGCTACCGTCAAGGACGCGTTCGGCATCATCGTGTTCCTGTTCTTCTTTGCCTATTTCGTGTTCTACCTGCCGAACTATCTCGGCCATCCTGACAACAACACCGTCGCAAATCCGCTTAAGACGCCTGCGCACATCGTGCCGGAATGGTATTTCCTGCCCTTCTATGCGATACTGCGCGCCATCACCTTCAATGTCGGACCGATCGATTCCAAACTTGGTGGCGTGCTCGCCATGTTCGGCTCGATCGCGGTGCTTTTCGTCGTGCCGTGGCTCGACAGGTCCAAGGTTCGCTCAGCCGTTTACAGGCCCGCGTACAGAGTGTTCTTTTGGCTCTTCGTCGCCAACGGCCTGTTTCTCGGCTGGCTTGGTTCGCGGCCGCCCGAAGGGAACTACGTCGTCATGTCTCAGTTGGCGACGCTTTACTACTTCGCCTTCTTCCTGATCGCAATGCCGGTGCTAGGCTTGATCGAGACGCCAAGACGGCTGCCTAACTCGATCACCGAAGCGGTGCTTGAGAACAACAAGGTGGCCGGCCGCAAAGGCGCGATCGCGGTGGCCGGAGACCAAAACGTTGATCGGAAGAGGCGATGATCATGTCTCGCCAGCCCGCCTCAACAGGCGCCGATAGCAACACGCTTTGACGGAGCAGTTGTGCGAGGCGACGAGACGACTTCATGTGGAGCGCCAGGAATCACTCTGCCCCGACAGCTGCAAAACAGGGATTGCGATCATGGTCGATCTGGGACCGGTGATTTACTGGTGGAACTCACCTCTGATCTACATCGTATCGCTCGGCCTCGCCGGAATGGTCGTTTGGAAGCTGGTCCCGGGACGCTTCGCCAATGCGAGGCTTATCCTCCAACTGGTCTTTTTCCTTGCAATGTCGATCATGGTTATTGAACTGCAAGTCGTTCCGTACGAGCCTGCAGGGGGCGGTAAGACGACCAGCGGAGCGATCCTCATCGGATCGGTCAAGCTGCTGTGGTGGGTACATCTGGCTTGGGCGCTAATCGGGTTTGTCCGTATCTATCTCGTGTTCGAGCGAAAGCCGCGCGAGGCACGTCTCCTGCAGGATGTCGTCGTCGGCATCGTTTACACGGGAATGCTCCTTTCAATCCTGGCGTTCGTCTTTGCCGTGCCGGTCGGAACGCTCATCGCTACGTCAGGCGTCTTTGCCGTCATGCTGGGTTTGGCGCTCCAGAATACGCTTGGCGACGTATTTTCGGGAATCGCGCTCAACCTCGGCCGCCCCTATGTGCTTGGAAACTGGATCATTCTGAAGGACGGAACTGAGGGCCGCGTCGTCGAGACGAACTGGCGCTCGACCCAACTCCTCACCCCGGCCCACAACGTCATCGCGCTTCCGAACAGCCTAGTCGCCAAAATCGGGGTGACAAATCTTAGCGGCCCAGACGAGAGCCATGGACTTGCCCTGACGGTCAAGATGTCGCTGACGAAGACGCCGGCCATCATCGTAGACACGATGCGCATGGTCCTGCTGAGCTGCAACTCGATCCTTCAGGACCCTTCGCCCGTGGTAGCCATCACAAGCCTGGATGCGGCGGCAATCGAGATCGAGCTGTCATTTCGCGTCGCCAGCCTTGATCAGCGGACTACAGCTCGGAACGAAATTTTCGATCTCGTCTATCGCCATTCAAGGTCGGTCGGCGTGCTGCTGGCGGCGCCACTTTCGGCTTCGGTGGTTATGACATCCTCACCAAGCGACGGGACGGCAGCCTCCGAAGACTTCGCCGCGATCGACTTGATCAAGGCAACACCGATCTTCTCGGCGCTAACGGACACCGAGCAGGAGACGCTTGCCGCGACGATCTCGATTCGCAGCTACCGCAAGGGCGACGTCATTGCAGAACAAGGAGAGATGCTGCCGTCTCTCATGATTGTCCGGAAGGGCGTCATCGTCCGGCAACATGGCCATGGCGCTGCTGAGACGCGGGAGGTTGGCCGGCTTGCACCTGGCGACTTCTTCGGCGAGACCGGCCTGCTCGCCGGTATTGGCGAGACGTCGACATTGCGGGCAATGACCCACGTCGTGGTCTACGAGATAGACCAGCAGAGCTTCGCGCCGCTCCTACTCGACAGGCCCGAGATGGCCGAAGATCTTGCCCGAATCCTGTCGATGGGGACGTCGACCTACGGGGAAACCGGCATCCCCGGCCAGCAGCACGAGAGCTCAAAATTCGCGCTCCTGAATGCCATTCAGGCTGTCTTCCACACCGCCCCGTTGGAGCAGTTTCGAGCACGTGGTCGACCGGGCATTCGAAAGGACAGAGATTCATGACCATCCGCCAAAGCGACATCGTCGGCATCGATCCACTCAGACAGCCGAGTACGCGTGATTTTGCCGACGATTTGAAGGTACGGCGCGTATTGCCCTCCTCGAACCGCCTGATGATCGGTCCCTACATCTTGTTCGACCATTTCGGCCCTGCGGTATTCGACGCAGGTCGCGGTTTCGACATGGGGCCGCATCCGCATATAGGGGTCGCGGCCGTGACCTACCTGTTCGACGGGGAGATCATCCATCGCGACAATCTCGGTGAAGTGCAGACCATCCGCCCCGGCGAGGTCAACTGGATGACGGCCGGGTCCGGCATCGTCCATTCCGAGCGTACATCGCCAGAAGCCCGAGCGCCGGGAAGCAATCTCTTCGGCGTTCAGGCGTGGGTGGCGCTCCCCTCCCGGCACGAAGAAGTGGCCGCCCACTTTTCACATTATGGCGCTCCCGAAATCCCACGGATCTGTGCCGAAGGGGTCGAGTTCACTTTAATCGCCGGGGTTTCCGACGGGTTGGTCTCTCCGGCAAGGACATACTCCGACCTGGTCTGCGCCGAAATCGTGCTCACGAGCGGTGCGCGATATCAGGTGAAACCCGGATATCTCGAGCGTGCGATCTATGTTGTCGCCGGCGAGATCGAAGTCATGGGCCAACTTGGGACGTTCGGTGAAGGCGAATTGATCATGCTGGCGCCCGACGCTGAGATCGTGCTCCAGGCGCCTGCCTTCCATGCCGCGCGGCTGATGCTGATCGGCGGCGAGCCTCTTTCCGAACCACGCTATATCCATTGGAACTTCGTCTCCTCCTCAGCCGAACGGATTGAGCAGGCAAAGGCGGACTGGCGCGAAGGCCGCTTCCCCGGCGTACCAGGGGAACACGGAATGATGCCTCTGCCACAGGAAGACATAAGGCGGTGACGGTTTCGGCGGCGGCCACATCCGCCGGTCGTCGGCGGCGTTACGCTATCGAATCGGGCTTGCGCATCGTGTCGTCGTCGAGCAAACCGTCAAGCAGAACCTGGAAGATGGTCTCGAGCAGGAACTCGTCGTTGCTTGCTGCGGAAAAACAGCGTCAGGGACGAGTGTAATTCTTCGCATCGTCATCGTCGAAGACAGCGCGTGCGCTCTGAGGCCGGAGAGCCGTTGGGGGGCGCCCAGGCGTTCCCATACCGGCCTCCCAGTATGGAAGACGAAAGACAGGCGCTGGCTTCGTCGAGTGCTGTGATTGCATATGGCTCAGGCAGTGTCGCTTCGTCCGGTAGCCAGCCTTGGGACGATGAACTCAATGTAGGAGCGCACGTCATCCCTCGACGCAGAACGGCTAGCGCATCGTCAGAACCGGGCCCTATGCGCTACCCATCTTTGCAAAGTATACTCGTCGTGCACTTGGGTTCACATCCGAATGGGATCCCGCCGATACCCCGATTCCGCGACTATCCGCCGACAACATCGGCATACTCCGGGTGCTTGGCGAAAAATCGGCCCATGAAGGGACATTTCAAGATCGCTTTGCGGCCGGTTTTGCGGAGCAATTCGAAGGTGCCTTGCGCCAGCCGCGACGCGATCCCCTGTCCGGAAAATTCCGAAGGCACTTCGGTATGTATAAGCGCTACCTTGCCGTCTTGGAGCGTGTAGTAGGCAACGGCAAAGGCTTGGCTGGTGATCGGGAGCTCGAACCGATGCTGCTGAATGTTTTCTGTGACCTTTGCATCCATCTCTATCTCTCGATGTGCGTTGCGCGAGGCTGGACGTATCTTGCCCGACCGCTATCGCATCGCGGGCAAACGTAGCGTGACAGTTGTGCCTGCCCCGGGCGCGCTTTGAATATCGATGCTTCCGCCTGACTCTTCGGCAAAGCGCTTCACCATCGGTAGGCCGACGCCGCCGAGGCCCTCCGCTTTTGTGGTGAAGAAGGGATCGAATGCGAAGGCAATCGTCTCGGCGGTCATTCCCACACCGTCGTCGGCCGTGGTGATATCCACCTGAGCGGCGGATGAGCCATCAAAGACCACTGCGGTATCTATCGAGATCAGGCCCCCGTTTGGGGATGCATCGCGCGCGTTGAATACCAGGTTCAGAATCGCGTTCTGCAAACCCAGGCGATTGCACCTCACTGACGGCAAGTCCGGCCTAACTCGAACCTCGAGACGAATCTTAGGATCCCACGCGCTTCGAATTATGGTCTCAATTTCAGCCAGACAGGCGCCGACATTTGCATGTTCGTCTTCCCTGCGGCTCTCTCGGGCGGAACTGATAGTCTGGCGGACGAGCCCGCCAGCTCGTTCCAGGGCCATTCTGGCGCCTGAAATTACAAGCCCAAGCGTTGGAGCCGCTGAGACGCTCGGGTCACGGGCTAGGTGATTCAACGCCGACGAGGCGACCTGGATGAGATTGCCAAGGTCATGAACAATGCCTGCAGTCGCCATCTGAATGGGCAGGCCATCTCGGGGAATCTCGGGCGGGCTGTCGAAGACATCCACTTTCACTTCCGGACGAGACATTATAACCCTCATGTTTGCTCACGCAGAATTCAGTTGCTTGAAGATGGTACAATAGAGAACGCGAGTTGGCGATTAGATCGAGTAAGAATCCGAATCATACTGCAGTATATGTCCTGCGATCTGCGGACGGTGGCCAGTGCGGAACAAACATCTCGCGAGACTGATCTCCCGCTCTTTCGTGCTCATCACACCGTCGCGAGATTTTCCTCTATTGGTAGCCAATGCCCCCGATATAGTTGGCAAGCAGCCGCTCCTGGAACTCTTCCTGTTGGAAGAGCGCCTTCATCGCGTCGCGGATATCAAGGACGCCTATCGGCTTAGCGCCCGTGCCGAGCACCGGTAGGTTCTGGAGCCGCTGTGTTGTCATGGTCTGCCAGACCGAATGCAGGTCGTCATCGGGCCTACAGGATACGAAAGACCGGCTCATCAGTGTGGATACCGGCGCTTCCGCTGGTCCCGAATTCGCCAGATGCCGGACAAGGTCGGACTTGCTCAGCACGCCTGCCGCCTCGCCACTGCCATCGCATACGACAACCAGGCCTATGGCAGGCTTGGACAGCAATAGCGCAGCTGCCCGCAGCGACGTGTCGAGGTCAACCGCCGCAAGGCGCGCCGATGTTTCTGGTTGTAGACTGTCAATTCGCATGATGGCCTCTTGAGGCGTCTCGCGGCCGCAGCCGGAGAGATCAGGTTCGAGGTTTCGCTTACTCTTCGAAGGGAGTGTTCATCACAAAGTCGACGGAAGACGGCGCCCTGTAGCCGGCCACAAAGCGCTCGCCGAAATCCCGGGCAAAGTTATCGTAGGTCGTTTCCGGGTTCACCTTGGCGATGTGACAAAAGCAACGCGTCATCCGCCGTTTCATCTGAAGACGCGGAAATTCGCCGACGATCCTGGCTATCTCGGCGGCAGAGATGAGACTGTATTGCAGGCCCACGACATCAAGGCAGATACCGGCTGTGCACAGCGCCACCTCGGCCTCCTTGTAGAGGCCGATCGACGGCGTTGAGTTGAGTGCGACGCTGTCCCATATCAACTGAGCACGACGCTCGTCGAAGCCCCCTTGCCGGACGAAGGCGCGAGCCAGATCGGCGCCTTCCACCTCGAAACGGCGCGGCCCAGCGAAGGTCTCGTTAAGCGTGACGTCGTGCAACAGGGTTCCGACGGCTACGACTTCGCCGTCGTGCTCAATGTTCTGGACCTGTGCGATCCGGACGGCGAAGAGCCATGATCGGACCACGTGGTTGAACAAATAGGGCTCACAGAGCTGGCGGGCATGTTCGATCGCCCGGCCAACAAGCGGCGTATCGGGGACCGAAACCCCTGCAAGCGTGCGCCTGGCGATCGCATCCATTTGAGTGCCTTTCCTTCGCCGATTGTGTGCCCGGTTTGACGCCCTTGCCTTGGCAAGGGCGTCGCCAGTTCATTTCGCGTAAGTCGTCAGGTTGGTCTCGTTGGTATCGACGACGAAGACCGCAAGCAGGCGAGCGCGTTCCGTCTTGCTGGCGTTTTCACTGACGGCGTGATGGTCGCCCGGAAATTCCGAGAAGCTTTCGCCTGCACGGTACGTCTTCACGGGTCCACCGTTGACCTGGCTTCGGATTGCCCCCTCCAGCACCGTGGCATAGATGAACGCGGAACTTGGATGGGTATGCGCCGGCGATGTCCCGCCCGGCCCGTACTCGACGAGCACGGCTTTCAAGCTCTTGCCGGGCACATTTGGAAGCGCGTGGTCGTAGACAAGCTTCACGCTTTCCGCGTCTTTGGCCATTGCTGCGGTGACAGATGCGGCGGCGAGCGCTGCACAGAGGAGTTTCCTGATCATGTCTGATATCCTTGGTGGAATGAGGGCTAGAGAATGCTGATCTGACTGTCGCGAGACTGGCGTTCAGTTGCTTACGCCGGTGGCGTGTACCGGCTGAGCCAGTCGTCGAAGTGGATGGCGCCGATGCGCGCGTTCTCGCCGGGGACAAGCGTTTGATCGTCGATTGCCACTTGACCGTAGTAGAGAGCGCCAGGATCCGAGATGACTTTGCGCGGATCGTTGGTGGCCTTCAGGAAGTGTCCGATCAGTTCGCTCATACGAACGCGCTCCGGGCCGGCAATTTCGATCGTGCCGTTCACTGGCGCTGCAAGCGCGACCTCCGCCATTGCATCGGCAACGTCGTCGGCCGCCATAGGTTGGAAGTACGCCGGTGACATATGGACGGTATCCCCCACAGCGCCGGTGTTTGCGATGGCGGCGGTGAATTCGAAGAACTGTGTGGCGTGCACGATCGTGTAGGGGATTGCGGACTCCTTGATCAGCTTTTCCTGAAGCAATTTGCCGCGGAAATACCCCATGTCTTGCAGCCGGTCGGTGCCGACGACGGACAGCGCGACGTGATGGCGGACGCCGGCGGCGGCTTCGGCTGCAAGAAGATTGCGTCCAGAGGCTGAGAAGAACTCCAGGGCAATCTTTTCCTCGAACGAGGGCGAGTTCGCGAGGTCGACGACGACCTGCGCCCCGGCAAGCGCGACGGCCAGCCCTTCTCCGGTGACGGTGTTCACTCCCGAATTCGGTGACGCCGCAAGTACGTCGTGTCCCTTCTTACGCAGTCTTTCCACAGTCTTTGAACCGATCAGCCCGGTTCCGCCGATGACGACGATCTTCATTTCCAATCTCCTGTTGGGGGTGTTGATTTGCGGGTGTTGGTCGGATGACGACTTTCCGGCCAGCTATTCGCTGGCCGATGCGGCGTCCTCGATAAGTGAGGTGACCTCGTCGGGGTGAGAGACCATGAGCGCGTGGGAAGCCCCCTCGATGACGACCGTCTTTACGGCGTGCGCGCGCTTGGCCATGAAGCTCATGACGGCTGCCGGGATATTTCGGTCATCGGTGCCGTAGATCATGTAGGACGGCAGCGTTTTCCATGAAGCCACCCCCGATGCCTCGGCCAGAGCTGCCTGCGCGATGGGGCGTTGGGTGGCCGCCATCAGCGACGACTGCTCTTCGGGAACGTCGGCCGCGAACTGGGCTCGGAATTTATCCGGCTGGATGAAGAGATCTTGGCCGCCGTTTGGCGACGCGACTGGAGCAAGCGCGCTTGCCAAAGTGCTGCCGGGAAACATGCTGGACAACGTGGCGCTCGATTCGCCGGTATCCGGCGCGAATCCGGCCACGTATACCAAGGCCTTCACATTGGGATTGCCATTGGCGGCTTCGGTGATCACGGGTCCGCCGTAGGAATGCCCCACCAGCACGATCGGTCCGGGGACCGACCGGATGATGGCCGAGACCGCCGCGGCATCGCTGGCGACGCTGCGGAGGGGATTGGCTGCCGCCTTCGCTACATAGCCGTCCCTGCCGAGTTTGGTTATGACCGCGTCCCAACTCGACGATTCGGCGAAGGCCCCGTGCACAAGCACGATCGTCGGCTTGGGCTTCGCTCCGGCCGCGTGCGCCGTCGCGCCACCCGCGACGGCAAGCGCGGCGGCCAGCGCCAGGATTCCAGTGATATTTCGCATTCGCGTTCTCCTTTGTCGGCCTTGCATTTGACCAATGTGGAGAAGGATGCGCCGATCCGGGGCGCCGACCTATTGTGCGGAATGGTCAGTCATACGATGCCAAGGTCCAGGATGGCTCATCGCTACGATCAGGTGACCTGGGTATGCGGGGCGCGGATCGACGGCAACGCTGGAGTTCGTGACCAATAGAAGTTCACTGAGCTGCCTCCAAACACCACTGCCGCCCCGGCGTAACGGCGAGACTCCACCGCAAACGACATTGCTCCTGATCTTCGGCCTTCACAGCCCAATGCTTTTGTATGGATCAAACAGCCACATCGTCTGATCGATCCGCAATGGCGCAGCATTTATATTGCTATTGTGAATACAATCCAAAATTAATCATGGAGTTACCAAAATGAAGAAGACATCTCTTGCTGCCGCAATCCTTCTTGTTGCAGCAGGAAACGCCGTCGCCGGAAGCGATCACTACGGATCAGACTCGGTCCAGCAACCCGCAACTTCTTCTGAGAGCATGCACACCTCCTCGATCAGGAAGACGGGCATCGACGCCGGCGTGCAGGAGACCGTGCGCAAACCGATTGCTCCCAGCAAGGACCCGGGGCAGGGCATCTGGGGTCATTAGCACCCGAAAATTGTAGAACCTGGAAGGACCGGGGCGTCGCCCCGGTCCTCTTCACGCTTTCCAAAGGACCTTGAAATTCGCCTCGACCCCCTGACACAGGTTCTGAGACCGGGGAGCTATAGAACCACCTTTCACCCTTGGATCTGGCCGGGTGGGATGGCGCTCGACGCTCCACAATCAAACGGCTGCAGCGACTTGGTTACCCCGGCTCAAAGCAATGCCATTCCGCCGTCGACCCGCAGATTGACACCGGTGACAAAACTGCTTGCGTCCGATGCCAAGAACAGAGCGGCTTTTGCCAGTTCTTCCGGCTGGCCCATTCGACCAAGGGGAATTGCTTCCGCCATGGACTTCTGGAAGGAAGCAAGCATCTCGGTCGGTACACCCAATTTGTCGAGAATAGCCGTATCGACGGGGCCGGGGCTGAGCACGTTGACGCGTATGCGACGGGATTTCAGTTCTATCGCCCAACTGCGCGCGAAGGCGCCGATGGCTGCCTTGGAGCCTGCATAAACGGCATGGCCTTCCAAGACCCTCTCGCTGGCGATTGATCCCGTCAGTATGACTGCGCCGCCATCGCGCATCAACGGGATCAGTTTCTGCACGCCAAAAAAGGCGCCGCGCGCATTGATAGAGAACTGCGCATCGTACTCGTCTTCGGAAACTGCCGACGAATGCGTGATGGTGTTCACGCCTGCGTTCGCCATATAGATATCGAACGCCCCAAACCTTTGGTGGATCTGTCGCGCGACATCTTCGTGGTGAGCCACGTCGGCTACATCACCCTGAAAGCCCAGTGCGCCCGCTCCGATCTCGGAGACTGCCTCCTCGACGGCACGCTGCCTCCGGCCGGTGATTACGACCTGCGCCCCCTCCGATGCGAAAGCTTTCGCCGCCGATAGCCCAATCCCACTGTTTCCGCCGGTTATCAACGCAGTTTTTCCTGAAAGTATACCCATTTGAATTGCCTCTGATGATTTTCACGAGAGCCGCCGCAGCTGCCAACACCGCAGTTCTCAGCGTGAACTCGGACGGCTGTGACCAGAAAGCATCTCCAGCAGCCATCGATGCTGAGTTTTCAAAACTAGGCTGGCCGCACCGGTATGGTGCGGCCAGCCTAGACCGCTGCTTGAGCACTAACCTTTGATGAAGGCGAGCAGATCGGCGTTGACCTGGTCCTGGTGCGTGGCTGTGATGCCGTGGGGCGCCCCAGGGTAATATATGGCCTTTGCACCCTTGATCAGCCGCGCCGACTTGACTGAAGAATCCTTGACCGGGACGATCTGGTCGTCCTCGCCATGCAAGATCAACGTCGGGATATCGAATTTCTTGAGGTCTTCGGTGAAGTCGGTTTCGGAGAACGCTTTGACGCATTCATATGCATTCACGAGACCGACCTGCATGCTCCAGAGCCAGAACTGATCCAGAACCCCTTGGGAGACCTTGGCGCCTGGCCTGTTTGCACCATAAAACGACCGTGCGAGGTCCAGATAGTGCTGCGAGCGATCCTTGAGGAGGCCAACCCTTATGCCGTCGAACACTTCGACCGGCAGACCTTCCGGATTGGCCGGCGTCTTCACCATGATCGGCGGAACAGCGGCGATAAGAACAGCCTTGGCCACGCGTTCCGTCCCGTGCCGTCCGATATAGCGAGCGACCTCGCCTCCCCCGGTTGAATGCCCGACCAGCGTGGCGTCCCGGAGATCCAGCGCCTCGATCACGGCTGCAAGATCGTCCGCGTAGCCATCCATGTCGTTGCCGGACGTGGCCTGGCTGGAGCGGCCATGGCCGCGCCGGTCATGCGCAACCACGCGAAATCCGTTATGGGCTAGAAAGAGCATCTGCGCGTCCCAGGCGTCGGAATTCAGCGGCCAGCCGTGTGAGAAGGTTATAGGCGGACCCCTACCCCAGTCCTTGTAGTAGATTTCCGTACCGTCCTTGGTCGTGATGGTGCTCATCGTTTTGTTTCCTGATTGAGGGGTGGGAACATGCGGGTTTTGCTGGGCGCCAGATGACGAAGCGACTGGCAGTCCGGCTATGACCGCCGCTGAAAAACTGGCCAACAAGACGTCGCGGCGGGTTGCACCGAGGGTGAAAAGTCCATCCGTACTCATCATGTCCATCCTTGGTGCTTGGCTTCTAGAGTGGCTCACCATCACGATCACCGGATCGACCTGCACGGTCGCTTTCGGGGGAGGAGCGGGCGAAAGAGCGGCGACGCTCGATGATCGTGATGGCTTGCAAGGGAGAAGATGCGCCGATCGGACCCGCAAACCTATTCTACGGAAGGATCTGACATATGATGCCAAGGTGCAGGGTAGCCACGCTGAGGTGGAACTGTCACTGAGATGGGCTGAAGTTGACAGACGTTAGTGTCAAGCGCGCCGCCCGTGCGGCGGCCGTTACATACAAGCCCATCAGCCGTGTGAGGATTCCTTCCCAAAACGAGAAACGGCTGATCACGAGCACGTCACCGTCCGAACGGATCGCGACAAGATTCGCCAATGTGGTCCTTATATTGGGGGATCAACTCGCCGCGGGTCTGAGGCCTATATACTTGCGTATACAGCGTGTGATTATCAGAACAAAGATCTGGTAGCTTTCGTAGAGACATTAAGCAGTGTTTGCCGCTCTTGAAGCACTTTGGACCTCACAATCCCCGAGTGCTTTTAATGCGCCTTAGCTTGCTTTCTGGTTTCCTCGTTGCGGCCCTTGCCGCCGCGCCATCGACCTCTGCCAACGCCCCGAGCTCAGACATGACGCCCGGACAATTGACTGACCTGTCGGCACGTATCGTCGACGGCAAGGCCGACGTAAACGGTGTAGTGTCTCACTATTTGCTGGCGGCGGGTGGCCCGAAAACTGTTGTGTTGTTGCATGGTTGGGGCACGACCTCGTACATGTGGCGCTTTGTAATGCCGCAACTGGTGGCGCGCGGCTACACGGTACTTGCGCCCGATTTGCGCGGTTTGGGGACACTGCCAAGCCTGCGACCGGCTACGAAAGGCGTCGATTGCCGAGGATATTCGCGCACTGGTCAATCAGTTGAACCTTGGTCCGGTCGTCAATCTTGTCGGCCACGGATATGGGTGGCATGGTCGTTTATTCCTATGCGGCGCAGCACGCCGAGGAAGTCACCACACTGGCCATCCTAGACGTCCCGCTGCCTGGCATGGAGCCGTCGAACGAATTGATCCAAGGCCCCGCACTTGGCATTTTCGTTTCCATTCCGTGCTGGACGTGCCGGAGATGCTCATTGCCGGTCGCGAGCTAGAGTATTTAAAGTGGTTTCATGATGCAGAGGGGGTAAATACTCGCGTGTTCGACAACGAAGCCGACGAAGTCTACGGCCGTTTTTATGCCCAGCCTGGCGCATTGCGCGCAGGCTTCGAGTGCTACCGGGCTTTCCCCAGTGACGAAGAACAGAACAAAGCTTTTGCAAAACATAAGCTGACGATGCCGGTGCTCGGTATAAGCGGTTCGGGTGGCTTGGGATGGATGTACAAAGACCATCTCCGCCACGTCGCCGAAAACGTACGCGCCGTAGTCGTCGAGGGCTCAGGCCACCGGGTCCCGGAGGAGCAGCCAGCTGCCGTCACCAAGGCCCTGATCGAGTTCCTGCCACCAGCATACTAAGCTTCGCTGATGGCTGAAGGCACAACATTAGCGATAGTCGCCGTGATGGAGGTACGCTCCAAATGTGCGCCGCGGCTAGCTCGCGATGCGGGGCAAGAGCTTGGTAGTGTAACCTCAACACGGAGTTACACGCGGCGGTTGTCGCTCGCTCTAAGCTTTATAAAGTGTGTCTGCGTCCGGATCGCCCTGGGCAGGCTATTTTTAACGAAAGAAGCGCCAGCGGCCGGGCGATCCTATCGGACGGAGGCGAGGTTCACCCCTTCGAAAGTCTTGGCCGCGCCGGCCTCGCGCATTGACGGGGGCAGCGTTTCCCAGGCCCGGATCAGCTCACCGATGGAAGCAGCTTCCATCTTACGCATGACATTGCCGCGGTGAAGCTTGACGGTCACTTCACTGATGCCGAGGTCGAAAGCGATCTGTTTGTTGAGGCGCCCGCGCGCCACTTCATGCAGAACTTCGCGCTCGCGCGGGGTCAGCGTCTCGACGCGCTCGATGTTGCGCTTGACGACCACCGCATCCGCCCGCCGCTTGGCATCCACCGCGATGCCCGCGATCACGGCGTCAAGGAGCGTTTGGTCGCGCACCGGCTTGGTGAGAAAATCCACGGCGCCCGCCTTCATCGCCTGGACAGTCATCGGTATGTCGCCATGCCCGGTCAGGAAGATGATGGGCTTGGGATTGCCGTTTGTCGCAAGATGGTGCTGTAGATCGAGACCGCTTGCTCCTGGCATGCGCACGTCGAGGATCAAGCAACCGGGGCTGTCCAAGACGTCCGCGTCGAGCAATTCGCGGGTCGAGGCAAAGCAGACCGGCTCAAAGCCCATGGACAGGATCAATTCCGATAGTGCTTCCCGAACAGACGCATCGTCATCGACAATGATGACGAGCGGCTGCTGCGGCTCAGCCTTCCGCTGCCGTGACACCGGCGTCGATCTCTGCAAGAGCGGTTGGTCAACTCTCATGTTCATCCCTCGGTTTCTTGGTTGCGTAAAGCGTCGCTCATGGCTGCAAGCAGGGCCTGGCCGTCGAAGGGCTTGCGGAAAAATCCGCTGATGCCTTTGGCACGGTACTGATCCGCTATCTCATGGCGGCCGGTGATCAGGAAAACCGGTAGGTCTGCACGCGTCTTCTTGACCAAGTCACGAAGTTCAAAGCCGTCCGTCCCAGGCATCCCGATATCGGTAATGAGCAAGTCCACGTCGGAGAGCCCGCTGACGAGGAGTGATCCCGCCGACGAGAAGCTGCGGGGAGCATAGCCCGCAGACTCCAAAAGGTTCTCGAGCGACTCGAGCAATCTTGGGTCGTCATCGACAATCGCCACGACAGGTCGCACCTTGCTCACACTCCGTTCCCTCCCGTTCGCCGAGAGTGGCTGATCGGTATCTCCAACCGCTCCGCCATGCGCACGAGATCAGCGAGTGATGCCGCAGCCATTTTCTGCATCACGTTCCGTCTATGGATTTGCAGCGTGACCTCGCTGATCCCCAACTCAGCCGCGGCCTGTTTGTTGAGCAGGCCACTCACAACGAGCGGCAGCACCTCGCGTTCTCGTTGCGTGAGCTCTTGATAGCGTTGCCTTAACACGGTGAGCTCAGCGCGCTCGGATCGCCTTTCCCGATCCTGGGCGATCGCCGCCCGGATCGCGACCATGAGGTCCGCATCGCTGAAAGGCTTCGTCAGGAAGTCCACAGCGCCGTGCTTGATCGCACGCACGGAGGACGGAATGTCTCCATGCCCGGTTATGAAAACGATCGGCGGATGATCGCCCTCGGCGATCTGCTTCTGCAGATCGAGACCGTTGATGTCAGGCAATTCCACATCGAGGATCAGGCATGCGGGGACGTCCGGCTTGTCGGCAAGGACATAGTCGCCGGCCGATCCGAACGCTACGGCTCGCATGCCATGGGACTCCAGAAGCTCACCAAGTGCTTCCCGAATACGCACGTCGTCATCGACGATGAAGACCATTTGATCGTGGGGCGTCATGCTGCCGCTTTCATTTCAACGGGCACCGTGAAGACGAACGTCGTTCCGTGCGGCTCGTTCTTCTCCACCCACAACCGTCCGCCATGGGACTCGACGATCGAACGGCAGATCGCGAGTCCCATGCCCATGCCGTGCTCTTTCGTCGTAAAGAACGGCTCGAATATTCGGTCAGGAAACTCAATGCCCGGGCCACAATCACTGATCTCGATCTGGATCGCGTCCCCTATCCGGCGCACGCGAAGTCCAAGAACCTTGTCGCCCGTAACAGAGTCCATCGCCTCGATCCCATTGCGGATGAGGTTCATCAGAACCTGCTGAATCTGCACCCGATCGAGCGCGACAATGGGAAGGTCGCTTTCGATATCGATATCCAGACGAACACGGCGCCGCACCGCCTCCTCAGCGATGAGGTCGCGCGCCTCCGCGATGACGCTGCCGAGTGCTGTGTTGGCCATCGCGTCTGCAGATTGTTTGAATAAGGCGCGGATGCGGCTGACGACATCCGCCGCTGAGTTGGCATCACGGATAATACGCTCCACCGTCTTCCGCGCCCGCTCGATATTTGGCGGTTCGGCCGTGAGCCAGCGCTGGCAGGCATATGAGTTGGCGACAACAGCCGCCAGAGGCTGATTCACCTCATGCGCTATAGAGGCTGAAAGCTCGGCAAGGCTCGCCGCCTGGCTCGCACGTGCAAGTCTCTCTTGCGCCAGGCGCAGCTCTTCTTGCGCTCGAACTTCACCGTCGATGTCCAAACAGACGACGTTCCACTGAACAATCGCCCCTTCTGCATCGCGCATTGGTGCCGCGCGCGTATCGACCCAGCAATATTCGCCATCGAAGCGACGCAGACGGTGCCTCCGCGCATACGGTTCGCCAGTGGCCAACGAATGAGCATAGTTCGCTTTGACGCCCGCTAGGTCGTCAGGATGAACGCCTTCGTCGAGTGTCCCGGATAGGCGGGATTTTCCCTTACCGTCCAATACCTCCAACTCATATCCGAGGAATTCTCGGAGCTGACGGCTTCGATATATCGGCTCACCATTCGGTGCGGCGCAATCGATCATCACCGGCAGCGTTTCAACCAACTGCCACAGCGAACGTTCTCTCTCGCGCAGTGCTACCTGTGCGCGCATCTCCTCGTCGATGTCGATGGAGACCTGGTACCAGTGAACGATGGCTCCGTCCCGATCGCGCAGAGGCTCGCAACGCCCTTCTATCCAGCGATAGCTGCCGTCTTTCCAACGCCGGCGATACCGCATGATGAAGGACTCGCCAGTTTTGAGGCAGTTGGCTGACCTATTGAGCACCTCGGGAGCATCTTCGGGATGAATCAGCTCTTGCGCCACCCTGGTGAAGTCTTCGAAGTTCGCCCCGGAGATGCCGAGATCCTCCAAAGACCGCCTATTGACGTACGCAAGCTTGCCATCGGGCGTCCAGCTCCAGATGTGGACCGGCAAGGCATCGACGAGCTGCTGGAGCTCGCGCTCTCTTTCGCGCAATGCCCCCTGCGCCCGCATCTCGTCTTCAATATCGATTGAAGCCATGTACCATTGAACTATTGCACCATCGGCATCCCTTAACGGTTGCGCTCGTGCTTCTATCCAGCGGTATACGCCATCCTTCTCGCGTCGACGAAAGCGGTTCACGAAAGGCTGGCCGGACGCAAAGCCATTCGATGCCCTCCGGAACATTGTCGCGAAGTCTTCAGGATGGGCCAGGTCCCGTGCCAATGCATCAAAGTCCTCGACGTGCGTCGGTGGCGAACCGACTTTCTCCAAGTATCGCTTGCTGGTGTAGGTGATCCTGCCTGAAGGGGCAAAGCTCAGGATGTTCACGGGCACGGCGTCAATCATTTGCTCCAGTTGACGCTTGCCCTTCCGCAGCGCTTCTTCGGCCCTCACCTGGTCGTCGATGTCATGCGAAAGACCGTACCACTGGACGACAGCCCCATACTCGTCTCGCATCGGTTCCGCACGACCCGACATCCAGCGAAAGGCACCGTCGGAGCGACGCAGGCGATAGTTCAGCGAGAAGCTTTCCCCGGTGGCGATGGAGCGGTTGAGCGCAGCTTCCAGCTTGGCCGCGTCGTCGGGATGTACGACCGCCGCAATGGCGGCTGTGAGACTACTTCTTCCCGGGCTCTCGTATTCTCCTACGTCGAGGCCGAGATACTCGATCATGCGCTTGCTGAAAAAGACCGGCTCGCCCGACGCAGAGAGGCGCCAGAGGAAGCTCGGGACCATGTCGACAAGTTGCGAGAGTTCCCGCTCCCGGTCGCGCAGGGCTTCCTGCGCGCGCATCTCGTCGTCAATATCGATGGAGATTGCATACCACTGCATGATCGCGCCGCTGTGATCACGCAGCGGTTCACCGCGCCCATCCACCCAGCGGTAGGTGCCATCCGCACGCCGCATGCGGTACTTCATGGAGTACGGTTCGCCGGTAGCCAGGGAATGGCGCACGGTCTCCAGGAGGCGTGCCGCATCTTCGGGATGGACGAGGGACTGTATGGCCGCGGCCAGCCGGCTCATCCCCGGCTTGTCCAAATCCGCCACTCCGTCGAAACCGAAGAAATCAAGCAAACGTCGGTTGAAGAAGATCGGCTCGCCTTCAGGCGTCAGACGTCTGATCTGGACTGGGACCATGTCGACGAGCTGAGAAAGTTCCCGCTCCCGTCCGCGTAGCTCCGCCACGGTTTTCTTGTAGACGTCGTTGTCGAGGGCGATGCCGTACCATCCTGTGATACGACCCTGGCTGTCGCGCGCGGGCCGCGCGGCGGTCCGAGCCCATACATAGATGCCGTTTGCGCGCCGAAAGCGAAACTCGACATTGAAGTGATCGCCGGTCCTCAGACAATGGCGCCAGATCACCGCGATCTGCTCATAGTCGTCCGGATGAAGCAAACGCTTCCAGGCGGTGTATCCCTCGTTCAATGGAGCGTTCAGATCCTCCAGCGTGACCCCGAGGGAGCTCAGCGCGAACGGATGCAGGTAGATCCATCTACCCGCCGCATCGAACGCCCATCCGTTCCCGAATATGCTTTCAACGATTTTCGCCGACCGAATTGGCCCGGCGTTGTTCTCAACCAAGGAATCCAGATCAGGCCCGGAAAGCGGCTCCCTGTCTGTCACAAGATCATCAATGTCAACGCTAACCCTGTAGCCGGGCTCCGATCGGGTCTCGTTCCAGCGATAACTTCCGTCGGCCTGCAGTTGCCTGTGCCTCGTAATCTGAGGGACACCCGTCCAGAAGGCGCGGGCGGCTGCGTGCGCCGCCGCGGTCCGATCATCCGGATGGACTAGGCTCAGGGAATGGAGAGCGTCGGAAGCGGCTTCTTTCTCGAGTGCGTCACTGATCACATCAGCGAATCGCTCTCCGGCAGCGGACGGCGGATCGCCTTCAATTAGTGTGCCATACCATGCAACGGCGTTGCCTTCGTTATCGCACAGCGGCTGTCCGGAGCTTCGACTCCAACCGTAAGCACCGCTCGCGCGCAAAATGCGGTGCTCCACATTGTAGTGCTCACCTGTCTGCAGGCAGCGACGCCACTCGGCCACGGCTCGGTCATAGTCGTCTGGATGGATTAGCCGTTTCCAACCCGCGGAGCCATCTTCTGACGAAGTGTTGAACTCCTCCAGGGTCGTGCCGAGAAGTGATAGCGTGCTGGGAGTAACATAGCTGAATCTGCCGGCCGCGTCTGTCGCCCACCCATTGCCGACCACGCTTTCGATGATCCGAGCCGCCCGCAACGCTTCCGCGTCGGGTTCGCCAAGCGAGTTGAACGCTGTCGTCATTGTCTTCTCCAACCGGACAATGAAAGCCGGAGACTGTCAGCGCCTTCTTTAACTCTCATCGTTGACCATCTGGGCTCGAATTGGTTCTTGATCTTAACCGGACCACGCCTCGGCCGCACCTCATGGAAATCCATGAGATGTGAGTGACCTAACTTTCGGGGTGAAGCACCTAGACGTCCCGATTGAAGCTACAGCCCCTCAAACAAGGCCCGGTCGTTTTAATGGCGCGCGGCATGCACCTATATTTCTATAGAAACTAGGCTGACTGAATCCAGAGCGCGCTTTAATGTCTTTCTGCGTCAGACCTGTCCTTCGCCGAATACGCGCGAAGTTAGCTGACGGGGTGTCTGTGCGTTCTATTCATCAGGCTCAGACTTCGATCTCTGCGGATCAACTGAGGGTCGTTTCAGCAATTCTGCGACGTCCACACCCAGCACTTCAGCCAGCCGGTCAACGACATCGATGCTAGCGTTGTACACGTTGCGTTCCAACGCACTGATATAGGTGCGATCGATCCCAGCGCGGTGCGCAAGCTCTTCCTGAGACAGGCCTCTAGCCCGCCGCAAGGCTCTTAGGTTTTGCGCAAACGCTTCTCGGATTTCCATGCCTCCGAGAACAGTGCCTTGCAGAGTATTTCACCACGGAGTATTCTCTACAAATCACATTCTGAACCGGGTTTCCGGGCTGGGTTTGGAGCCACTCAGTGGGAAACTTGCTCAACGGAAGGAGGCCATGCTGTGGCAGTGAAAAAGCCGCCTGCTCTCGCCGCAAGCCGCAAAGACATGGAATTGCAACCCGCAGCCCTATGCGATCCCGCACTTCTGCTGATAAGCGATTGGCAAATGGCTCGGTACGTCTCCCTGCTGCTGTGTCGTGTCCAGCAGCGGTTGGAGAGCCAAATCATGGTCAATCCCGGAATTCAGGGATTGACCGCAGATTCACAGAAGCGAGTTCAAAACCAAACGGCGCGCACTGTCAGTGGTCCACGGGAGTATGCAGTTGCGCGGGAGGCTGAGGTCTTTGCGATGACCGAGGCTCTGAAGCTTCAGGATTCGATTCCCGAGGTCGCGGCTACGTCGCTCGTCGGTGTTATCGCCAAGTTAGAAATGATCGTCGGGGCTGATCGAGATATTGGTGACCCTACCGACTTTCCTTGGCCGCACATAGCTTCCGTACTGAGTGACCTAAAGGCGATCGCGGGAGATTTGCAGGTTGATCGCCGGAGCCGGGAAAGGACACGGAGCGATGTGGCCAAGCATTGGGAGTCCGCAGTCAAGCTGGTCGCTGCCCTGGAAGAGGAAGCGCGGCGGAGCACCGTGGCGATGTAACGGTCTTCTGACAGTGCCGCCTCACCACTTGTCGCCTGCAACCCGACCTTGACTATTGAGACGAAACCGCATCGCGCAAGTCATTGCACGCTGCGGCCCTACGACATGAACTTCGCGCTTCTCTTAGCCGTCCGGTGGCCTCTGATGGCGGGTCGATCCACCATTGGGAGAGCGACCGCGATGGCTGAGCAAACCAGGACTGGCCCAAAGGCGTTGGTTCCGGCCAACGACAACGGCGACGCCGCCAGCCCCGAGGGTCGCCCCAAACTCACGGCGGCGGTCAGGCTGGATAGGGTCGTGCTGGATCTCGCCCGGCTGATCGGCCGGCAACTGGCGCGGGAGGCATTCGAGGCGCCGCTGGCGGCCAACGACAATCGCCCGGACCGCCGGGAGGGAGAGGGCAGGGGGCCGGATGGGCAAACCTTCTCGGAATAAGAAAGAGGATCTGCCGCCATGACCCGTGCCGCACTCTATGCCCGCTATTCTTCCGACAGCCAGCGGGATGCCTCCATCGAGGACCAGTTGAGGCTGTGCCGCGAGCATGCAGCGCGGGAGGGCTGGAGCGTATCAGGAACCTTTGAGGATGCGGCTATCTCCGGTGCCAGCACAGTGCTGCGACCGGGCATTCAGCATTTGGTACGCGATGCCCAACGCGGCCGCTTCGAGGTGGTGCTGGCTGAAGCTCTCGATCGCATCAGCCGCGACCAGGCAGATGTCGCCACCCTCTTCAAGCATCTCAAATTCGCCGGCGTTGCCATCGTCACCTTGGCCGAGGGCGAGATCAGCGAGTTGCATGTTGGCCTCAAGGGCACGATGAATGCTCTGTTCCTGAAAGACCTTGCCCTCAAGACTCATCGTGGCCTGCGAGGGAGAGTCGAAAAGGGCAAGGCCGGGGGCGGGCTGTGCTTCGGCTACCGGGTGGTGAAGAAACTGGACACCGCAGGCGATCCCATCCGTGGCGATCGCGAGATCGTGCCGGAGGAAGCGACCATCGTGCGCCGCATCTTCCGCGAATTCGCCGCCGGCAAGAGCCCGAAGGCGATCGCCGTCGACCTCAACAAGGAGGGCATTCCTGGTCCGCTCGGCCGACACTGGGGCGATACCAGCGTGCGCGGGCATGTCATCCGGGGTACCGGCGTCATCAACAACGAACTCTACACCGGTGTGCTGGTTTGGAACCGCCTGCATTTCGTCAAGGATCCTGCCACTGGCAAGCGCGTGTCGCGGGCCAATCCACCAATCAAATGGATCCGCACCGAGGTGCCGCATCTCAGGATCGTCGAGGACGAATTGTGGCAGGCCGCGAAGGAGAGACAGAAGTCCATCGCCAGCCAGTTCGAGGTCGTGGCCATCGCCACGCGCAAGGCTAGGGCCAGGAAGCTGCACACCATGAAGAGGCCGGTCTCCCTCCTTTCCGGCTTGCTTACGTGCGGCTGCTGCGGCGGGCGCTACGGCCTGTTCACGCGAGACCGCTATGCCTGCCTCAACCACCAGCGCCGGGGCATCTGCGACAACAGCCATACCATCACCCGCCAGAAGATCGAACAGCGAGTCCTCGCAGGCCTGAAGGAAAGGCTGGTCTCGGCCGACGCCGTGGCCGAGGCGATCAGAGCCTATGCCCAGGAGACCAACCGCCTGAATCAGGAGCGTCGCGCGCAAGGCGAACAGGACCGCAAGGCACTCGACAAGATCGAGCGCGCCATCGCCGGCATCATCACCGCGATCGAGGATGGCCTTTACCAGCCTTCGATGAAAGCGAGGATGGAAGACCTGGAGAGGCAGAAGGCGGAGATCACCGCGCGTCTGGCAGTGGCACCCACTGACGTGCCCGACCTGCATCCCAACATCGCCACTCTTTATAAGAAGCGGGTCGAGCAGTTCACGCGAGCGCTCGCCGACCACGAGGACGGACGCCAAGCCGCCGAGGCGTTGCGCTCATTAATAGGAGAGATCGTACTTACGCCCGGCGACAAGCGCGGCGAGGTCCATGCTGAGCTACGCGGCGAGTTGTTCGGCATCCTCGAATTCGCCAAACCTGACCAAGGTCAGAAGACTGACGATGTTATGACAAAAGGGGTTGCGGGTCCCCGCAACCAGTTCAAACGTAAATCATGAACCGCCCCGGTCCAGCCGGGGCGGTTCTTGCGTTCGATGAACTCGCCGACCGGGGCGTCCAGTTAGCCTAGGGATGCGTCATTTACAGCCAAACCACTGAAGCGCATTGATCGATCTTGGACGGTTTCAACGGCGGCAACGGGGCCGAACCTGGCCAGCTGGCTCTTGAGAAGAAGTAGCCAATGAGGTGAGTTGTTGCTGACGGTCTCCCGTTGAATCGCCAGTACGAGCATATCGGTATTATCCTGCGGGGTCTTTTCCGTCGTCACGTTGGCGAAGTGTTACAGCCTAACCGACAGGCGGGGTGTGCGGAAGTTGCTCCAGCCAACCACCCTCGAAACCTGCCCGTTGCAGGCCATCGCGTATGTACGGGCATGAGCGCATCAATCGCCATATCAGCCCGCTGCGCGCGTTCTCAATCATCAATACGACCGGGCCCTCGTCAAGGCCGAAATGCCATCGTGAGACCCACCAGCCGAATGCCCCTTTGGCTCTGCGCCGCGGGTGCGTCGGATTGAAGGACGACGCGAAACCGTATGTTCTGCTGGACTTGAGTTTGGCCTTATGGATCCAGAAGGCGATTGTCGGCAACACGATTTCCGGGGCAAACGGCAACGAGGTGACGGCGGCCCAGGGTGCGAGCGTTCCATCGTCGGGGCCAAACGGGACGCCACGCGCGGCATAGTCCAAGAACCGGCGTTCGATGCCTTTGAGTTTGATCGTGGAGGGCCCGGGGCCATCACTGGCGGTAATGCCCCAGCAATGTTCTCCATAGCCATCGAAACCGCGTGGATTCTCCAAAGCGTAGCGGTGCTGGACAAGAGTCGCGCGTCGGCTGTTTTCGAAGTAGTCGCTTCCTTTTCCGCGCATGTAGGTATCCTGCAGACCCCGAAGATCGATCCACACGTGCGAGAGTTGATGGATGAACAACGGGCCCGCATAGACATAGTCCTGGCCGTAGGCATGCAGCCAGCGGAACGTGGCGGTCCATGCCGTATAGCTGCCTGAGGGCAGAGGGTGAGTCGGTGAGCCGAGTCCGAGGACATACAGAAGAAGCGCCTCATCGTAACCCTGCCACCGATACTTTAGGAAGCCGTTCTCGGGAGTCCAGCCGTGGGTGACGGTCTTGCCTCTGTTTAGCGCCCAGCGCCAATCCGCCCTGCGGTAAAGCGCATCCGCCAAGGTGCGTATCTCGTTCTCGGACTCTGTGTTCCCGTCGAAAAATGCGGCGGCGGTCAGCCCTCCCGCCAGGAGCAAGGTGCTGTCGATGGTCGACAGTTCGCACCGCCAAGCCCGCCGGCCGGTTTGCATGTCGAGGAAATGATAATAGAAACCGCGATAGCCCGTGGCGTCCGGCTCCGGGCTTTGGGGGCTGTTCCAGAAGAACCGTAGCGTGGCGAGCGTCCGCTCCACAGCCGCCTTCCGACTCATAAACCCACGCTTCACCCCGACTGGATAGCATCCCAACGCAAGGCCGGTAGCGGCAATGCTAGCCGGCCAGTTGGCTTCGGTCTTATCGCGAATCAGACCGTTGGCTGGGTTCGCCTCATGAATGAAGTAGTCGAATGTCTCCTGCTGGAGGGTATCCAGATCGTCGTTCATCGTATTTGCGCCGGCCCTACTCTCTATCAGCTCACTGCCGACTATCGTCGGCCGCACGATTTGCGCCCGTGTTTGTGGGAGGTCGCTCGACGACCTTTACGTCGCAGGCACTGCCGCGCATGGCGTCGCCGGAAGCCGCTGCCTCGCGCAGCAAATACCCCTCGATCGATGTGTCGGACGCCGAAGAGCCGCGAGCTGGCCCAATGTGTAGCGAAAGCGCTCGGTGCGGGGGGACGAACGCAAAACCCGCCCGGCTTCATGTCTCGTTTTGCATTGACGCCCAGAGAAGATTTTACACGCCAAATCATTGTTCTTGAGCATTGCAGAACAAGGCGGTGGCAGAATTGACGCACATCAAGGCTGTCAGGTTCGAAACTGCGATAGCCAAGGAGAGATAGCTCTGGCCTGTTCGCCTTGCCGCGGAAGGAGACGTGACAATGCAACTTCTGGCGTCTGTCTTTTTGCCGACCTATCCAGACCCGCCCGGACCAAAAGTGGCATCAAATGCCATTACAGTAGCAAAGGGGCTGAGTGCCATCCTCGATGTTGCGGTTGTCAATGTGGACATACCGGACGTCTCGAACGCGTTATCCCGCTTCCTGCTCGATCTCCCCGCCAAGATTCGAGAAGTGGAGGCGGCCAGCCGACAGAGAGGCAAAAACTTGCTGGATGCGGCCGCGGTCGAGGCGTCCCGATGCAACGTCACTTTGGCGAGCCAGGAATTGAAGGCCCAGCCGGCTCTGATGGGAGAGGCGGCCGCCAAAGAGGCCCGTTACTTTGACCTGTGCATGGTAGGTTGGACACCGAACAACGAAGCCTCCCAGATGACTGCTGAAGAGTTGGTGTTCAGCTCTGGCAGGCCGACTTTGATCCTTCCGGGCGACGAGGACGTCGGCCCGCTCGACCATGTGGTGATCGCTTGGGACGGCAGCCGGGTCGCTGCAAGGGCAGTTGCGGACGCCGCGCCGTTTCTGGAACAGGCATCAGCCATATCGATCGTCACTGTGACGGATGAGAAGTTGCTGCCGCGAGACGACGTCGGCTATCGCCTGGCGCATGGCCTAGCGGCACGAGGCCTCCAGGCCAAAGCCGAGTCGATCCACGCCGGCGGCAATGAAATCGGCGCTGCGCTTCAGGAGTTTGCCATCAGGATCAATGGCGGCCTCCTTGTCATGGGTGGATGGGGCCATTCGCGGCTTCGAGACTTTGTGCTGGGTGGGGCTACGAAAGGCATTTTGGCGGATTTGCGTTTGCCGGTCTTGATGTCGCATTAGGCGCACGACCTTGGATCGCGATCAGCATCCCATCTTGCGCTTCCATGGCGCGACGCGTTGCGTGACAGGATCATGCTACGAAATTGAAACGCCACATTGGCGGATCTTGATCGATTGCGGCTTGTTTCAGGGTTCGAAATCCGAACGGGAACTGAATTATGGCGCATTCCCATTCCCGGCGGATGCGATCGACGCGGTCATATTGACCCACGCGCATATCGATCACAGCGGTCTGCTGCCCAAGCTGGTCAGGCAAGGCTTTTACGGACCGATATACGCAACGGCCGCCACGATCGATCTTTGCTCTGTCATGTTGCCGGATGCCGCGCATATCCAGGAAACGGAAGTGGACCATCTCAATCGCCGCAACGCCCAGCGCGGCAGGCCGCTGGTTGAACCGATCTACCGCCAGGAAGATGCGGCCGCATGCATGCCTCTGTTCCGGAGCGCGAAATATGGCGACTGGATGACCGTAGCCCAAGGTCTAAGGGTCCGCTTCTGGAATGCGGGCCATCTGCTCGGCTCCTCGTCAGTCGAGATGGAAATCGATGGAGGTGGAAGGTCACCGATGCGCACCGTGTTTTCGGGCGACATAGGTCCGGGGCACAAACTGCTCCAGGCCGACCCGCAGGGTCCTTCCGGGGTCGACTATCTCGTCTGCGAAGCAACCTATGGCAACCGGGATCGCCCCGACGTTTCGCCTGACCGGCGGCGCTCGATGCTCCGCGACGTCGTGCGCGGCGCAGCACAGGCGGACGGTCCCCTGATCATTCCGTCCTTCGCCGTCGAGCGGACGCAGGAACTGCTGGTTGATCTTCATCTGCTCATGCAAGCCGGCGAGGTTCCCAGAGCCCCAATATTCGTCGACTCGCCGCTAGCCACGCGAGCAAGCGCCATATTCCAGAGACATGCCAATGAAATCGAGAACGGCGACGTGTTGCGTCAGGCTTTGATTTCACCCGAGCTGCGGTTCACCGACACCGTCGAGCAGAGCAAGGCGATCAATCGCCTGACAGGCTTCTTCGTGGTAATCGCTGCAAGCGGCATGTGCGATGCGGGGCGCATACGCCATCATCTCAAGGCCAACCTCTGGCGCAAGAACGCCACCGTCATGATGGCCGGATATCAGGTCCAGGGTTCGCTGGGCAGAGTATTGCTGGATGGCGCCCGGCGCGTGCGCATCCAGGGCGAGGAAATCGAAGTCAGGGCGCGCGTCACCCTGTTCGATCTGTATTCCGGCCATGCGGATGCTGCCGAGCTGGTGGCCTGGATATTGGCTCGCAGCCCCGTCGGGCAATCGATATTTCTGACCCACGGCGAAGAGGAAGGTTTAGCAGGACTTGGTGAGCGTCTCGAGGCATCGTTTCCTGAAGGCAAGATCATCAAGCCGCAACTCGATGATGCATTCCGATTGAGCTCAGGCGGCTGCTTCCCTGTCGATCTCAACCAAGCTCGCAGACTAAAGCCGGAGAGCGTCGGCCACCTCGACTGGCACAACGATCTCTCCAGGCTCTTGCTGGATGTGACCGATGCGGTGAACTCAGCGGCGGACGAACGAGGTCGAGCCAAAATCATCAGACGGATGCAGCGGGCACTCGCTGCCGAGAGCGACTAGATGCAGCCGGTGAAAGAGTCCAGTTTCGGGGAAGCGCAAAGTGCGGCCCGTGCTTCGGCAAATGAACAGAGCCGGCGCGGACTCAGCGAAGCCGAGGCTCAGGCCAGACTTCTCGGCGAGGGCCCGAACGAACTGCCCAGGTCCAATCGACGCACGCCATTGAGAATAGCCATCGAGGTCATTCGCGAGCCAATGCTGGCGCTCCTCCTTGGCGGAGGCATTGTCTATCTGCTTCTGGGCAATCTGGAGGAAGCGCTGATCCTACTGGCATTTGGCACAATGTCGATCGGCATAACCATCATCCAGGAGACACGCACCGAGCGCGTCCTGGAGGCACTGCGTGACCTCACCAGCCCTCGAGCCCTTGTCATACGCGGTGGTGAACGCAAGCGCATTGCCGGTCGTGAGGTTGTCCGGGGAGATATCGTCGTGCTCGGCGAGGGTGACCGGGTCCCTGCCGACGCCAGGCTTCTCCAGAGCCAGGACCTTCAGAGCGACGAATCCCTGCTGACAGGCGAATCCGTACCGGTCCGAAAGATTGCCACCGACGGCGCACCGCCAACGATCGAACGCCGGCCAGGCGGCGACGACCTGCCTTTCTTATTCTCGGGTTCGCTGATCGTTCGCGGTTCAGGCATTGGCGAAGTCCTGGCGACAGGGCCACGAAGTGAAATCGGCAAGATAGGGCACTCGCTGAGTTCAATGGAGACAGAACCGCCGCGATTGCAGGCACAAATGCGGAGCGTTGTGCGCATTTTCGCGATGGTCGGCGGTGCAGTCAGCGTCGTCGCGGTCTTGCTTTACGGACTTCTGCGGGGCGGTTGGCTTGACGCCGTGCTTGCAGGCATCGCGCTCGGCATGTCCATGCTGCCGGAAGAATTTCCCGTCGTGCTCACGATCTTCATGGCCATGGGAGCGTGGCGCATATCGCAGGCGCGCGTCCTGACCCGCAGGGCCGCCGCGATCGAGACGCTCGGCTCAGCCACCATCCTTTGCACCGACAAGACAGGAACCCTTACAGAGAACCGGATGACCATCGCCGAGCTTCGGTCGGCGGACGGAAGGCGGTTGCGGCTGGCCGACAACCTGGGGACTGAACTGCCGGCTGCTTTCGCCGATATGGTCGAGACTGGCGTTCTCGCCAGCGCGCGGATTCCTTTCGACCCCATGGAAGTCGCGTTTCACAAACTCGGCAAGGAACGGCCGCACAAGCCCGGAGTTCCGGATAACCCGGATTGGGAACTGGTCCACGCATATCCGCTTCGCCCCGGACTGCTGGCGATGTCGAATGTCTGGCAATCGACACACGGCGATGGCAACTCGCTGGTCGCGGCAAAAGGCGCCCCGGAGGCGATCGCGGCGCTGTGCCAACTGAGTGCGGGGGACCTGATGGTCTTAAAGGGTTCGGTCGAAGCCATGGCGGCTGAGGGGTTGCGGGTGCTCGGCGTGGCCCGCGCTTTTCATCGCCGCGCCGACTTGCCGGATACGCAACGCGATTTCAAATTCGAATTCCTCGGGCTGGTCGGCCTGACGGATTCCCTGCGCGCTCGCGTTCCCGAAGCCGTCAGCGACTGCCGTTCCGCCGGCATCAAGGTGATGATGATCACCGGCGACTACCCGGCGACCGCTAAAATAGTCGCGCGCCAGGCTGGCCTCGATGCTGAAAGCGTGGTGACCGGCAGTGAGATGCAAGCGCTTAATGACGACGAACTGGCACTGCGCTTGAAAACCGCAACCGTGTTCGCGCGTATCATGCCCGAACAGAAACTTCGCATCGTGAGCGCACTGAAGGCGAGTGGTGAAATCGTCGCCATGACGGGCGACGGCGTCAATGACGCGCCGTCGCTCAAGGCAGCCAATATCGGGATTGCCATGGGTGGCCGAGGCACCGACGTCGCGCGCGAAGCCTCGGCCATCGTCCTGCTCGACGACGATTTTGCTTCGATTGTCAAAGCCGTTCGGCTTGGCCGCCGCATCTTCGACAATCTGCGCAAAGCCATAGGCTTCATCTTCGCGGTCCACGTGCCGATCGCTGGTCTCTCGCTGTTGCCATTGCTGTTTGGCTTGCCGATCCTATTCGGGCCCATACACATCGCCTTTCTGGAGATGGTGATAGATCCCGTCTGTTCATTGGTTTTCGAGGCCGAGAGCGAAGAAGACGATGTGATGCGCCGGCCGCCTCGCAATCCGAACTCGCCACTGTTCTCCGGGGCGTTGATCAGGTGGGGGCTGATCCAGGGGACGCTCGCCTTCGCGCTTCTCGCGGGCATCTACCTTGTCGCCCTGAGGCAGGGCATGGCCGAGAACGAAATTCGGGCGTTAACGTTCTTCTCGCTGGTGCTGACAATCGTGGGACTGATCTTTGTCAACCGCTCCTTCAGCGCATCCCTTTTGACCGCGCTTAACAGGCCGAACCGGTCGCTTATAATTGTTGTCTTGGCCGTTGCTTCAGTGCTGGGCGGCACGCTTCTTTGGCCATTTGCTACCAGTCTCTTCCGCTTCGGACCGCTGCATCTCGACGATCTCGCTATGACGCTTGCCGCAGGATTTGCCGTGCTGGCATGCCTGGAGTTGCTGAAGCCCCTCTGGAGGCAGCAACTGAAGGCCTAGCGCCGATTCAATGAGCCGCTCGACTACCGGTCGTCGGTTGGAGAAGAGCTGGTTGGGAACAGCTTGGAACGTGAAGGAAACGCCCGGACGAACCGTTTCGTGTTGGGAAAATGAACGCCGACAATTCAATAGTAGTGCTGGTGCAGGTCGCATGGCTTCGGCCGGGGGAAGCACTGCTATTCGATACACGGATGTCGCAGCCGCAAAGTTCGCACTGAGGACGCTGATCAGTGTCGCGGCGACGAAAAGCCCCGGCTCGAGCTGCGCCTCCAGGGAGGGGAACCGGAAGAATGCGCGATAGCTTCCCACGACTCCAACGGCGAACCAGCGCCCAAGGGCGAGGCCTATAGCCGATCCCAGCAACGCGATGGCCGTGACCAGCTTGAAATAGTGAAGCGCGATGGTGCCGTTGGCGAACCCCAGCGCCTTGAGCGATGCGATCTGTCCGCGTTGCGCCTCGACCATTCTGCCCATGACGAGGCGACCATAAGGCCTACTATCCGGCGCTGACCCCGAACATCGTCCCGACGGCAGCGGTGACAGCCATCGCGAGAGCGCCCCAGAAAGTGACCCGAACGGCGCCTCGCAGCACGCCGGCTCCTCCGGCTGAGGCACCCAGGCCGCCCAGTATGGCCAACGCGACGATCGTGGATGCCGCGACGACGACGCTTGTCCTTTCCGCAGGCGATGCCAGCGCGACCAGCACCGGCACGACCGCTCCCGATGCGAAGGTAAGAGCCGAGACCAGGGCCGCCTGCACCGGGCGGGCAGCGACCGTCTCCGAGATGCCAAGTTCGTCACGAGCTTGGGTTCCCAAGGCATCGCGCTCGGTCAGTTGGACCGCGACTCGCTCGGCCAGTTCGCGATCGAGGCCCCTGTCGACGTAAATCTGCGTCAATTCTTCCAGCTCCGCCTCCGGCGTTTCGGCGAGTTCGCGTCTTTCGCGAGCGAGGTCAGCATTTTCGGCATCCGTCTAGGAACTGACCGAGACATATTCCCCGGCAGCCATCGACATAGCGCCCGCTACAAGTCCGGCCAGTCCGGCGATCAGGATCTCGGCCGATCCCGATCCGGCCGCGGCGACGCCGACGACAAGGCTTGAGGTAGAGACGATCCCGTCATTTGCGCCAAGCACGGCGGCGCGGAGCCAGCCGATCCGGTGGACCATGTGAATTTCGGAATGTGAGAGACGGCTCATGTCTGATTTCCTTGCGAGGGATTCATGTCGTTGGCGGAAGGAGGGTAGCGCCCATTACGCGGCCGGCGCGATACGGAGCGCGCGCAGCGCGTTGAGGATGACGGCGACGTCGATCGCTTCCTGGATGAGCGCGCCTTCCACGGGCGTGAGGTAACCCAGCGCGGCCGCAACCATTCCCAGCACGGACAAGCCGATGCCGACGGCTACGCTTTCAAGCGCGATGCGCCGCGCGCGCCGAGCGATTTCAATGCCGGGCGCCAACCTGTCCACGCGGTCGACGAGCAAGACGACGTCAGCAGCCTCGGCGGAGGCGGCCGCGCCGCGGGCCCCCATGGCGACGCCCACGTCCGCGGCCGCCAGTGCCGGCGCGTCGTTCACGCCGTCGCCTACCATCATGACCGGACCATGCTTTCGCTCGGTGAGCACAAGCAGGACTTTCTGATCGGGAGTGAGGCCTGCACGGATGCCGTCGAGCCCCAGGCCTTCGCCAACACGTTCAGCGACCTCCTGACGGTCGCCGGTCGCCAACAGGATCCGCGCGATTCCTTGGTGGCGCAACGCCGACAGCATGCGATGTGTCCCCTCGCGAAGCGGGTCGGCCATGACCAGATGTCCCGCGAGTTGTCCGTCTATGCCCACAGCCACCAATACCGAACCGGCTGCGAGCGCCGGATGCTCCACTGCCACCTTGCCAGCGCGGCCGGCGACGAAACGATGTCCGCCGACAATCACAGCGCGGCCCTCCACCTGTCCCGTCAGGCCTTCGCCGGGGGTCTCCGCCACCTGTGTGGGCACGGGGAGCGAAAGGCCGCGCGCCTTGGCCGCGGCGACAATCGCCTGCGCGACCGGATGCTTCGAAGCCTGATCGAGCGCCGCTGCCAGACCAAGAATTTCGTCGGGGGTCATTCCGCCATGACTGTCGATCGAGACGATCTGCGGGCGTCCGTCGGTCAGCGTGCCCGTCTTGTCGAGCACGAGGGTCCGTGTCCGCGCCATCGCTTCGAGCGGGCCCGCTCCCTTGATAAGCACCCCGAAGTGAGCAGCGCGCGAAAGGCCTGCGACCAGAGCCACCGGAACGGCAAGGATCAGTGGGCATGGCGTGGCGACGACCAGGACTGCGACCGCACGGATTGGGTCTGCGGTGAACCACCACGCGGCGAAGGCAAGCCCCACCGTCACGGCAAGGAAACCCAAGGACCAGCGGTCGGCCAGCCGCGACATCGGAGCCTTCGACCTTTGCGCCTCCTCCACGAGCCGGACTATGCCGGCGTAAGTGCTGTCCTTTGCCGGGCGAGCCGCGACAAGGTCGAAGGCTTCGCTTGCGTTGGTGGAACCGCTCATCGCGTCGCCACCGCTAACGACACGAACGGGAAGGGATTCGCCTGTCAGTGCCGAGGTATCAAGGAAGGCAGAGGCGGACGCCACCTTTCCATCGACCGGGACGACGTCGCCCTGACGGATAAGCAGGCGGTCCCCCGGCACGATGTCATCGAGCGGCACCTCCTCTAGTTCGCCATTCCGATGGCGAGTAGCGCTTCGCGGTACCCGGGCGAGCAGATCCCGCATTTCCCGACGAGCCCGTCCCTCGGCAAAGCCTTCGAGAAAGGTGCCGCCGGAATACATCACGGCGACGACTGCCGCAGCGAGCGCCTCCCCGAAAACCAGGGCAGCGGACATGGACAACGCCGCAACAATGTCGAGACCTACCTCGCCCCGCCACAGGCTGCGCAGGATTTCCACAAGCAGGGCCGCAAGGACCGGGATCACGCCCGCGAGCCAGACGGCCTGCGCAAGATCGCTCCGACCGGTGAAGTAAAGGGCAAGGCCCAAGCCAAGACCGCCCAGGGCGGTCAGCAGCAGGGCTGTTTTCAGCCTGTCTCCGTTCGATTGCTCCATCGCGCTCAGGTCCCCGCCGCCGATACCGAAATCGGCGCGGCGCCGAACACGCCGCCGATCCGACATGAGCGGATTCTATCCGCTTCATCTCGAAGCAGAAACAGGGCATCGAGTCCCAATCGCCTTGCAAGCTCGCCGCCCCTGCCCGGCCCGAGCACCATGAGCGCGGTCGCCCAGGCGTCCGCCTCGGCGCAGGTTGGCGCGATAACGGTGACCGAGGCTGGGGTTTGCATAAGAGGCGCGCCGCGGACGGGGTCCATTGTATGGGAAAGGCGTTGGCCCCTAATCTCGATCCAGTGGTTATAATCGCCAGATGTAGCCACGGCGCAATCCTGCAGGGAGAGGATAGAATGCGGCGCGCGGCGCTCCGGGTCCGGTCCCTCGACCGCGATCGTCCACGCTTCGCCATCGGGTCTCAAGCCAATGGGCCGCGTCCCGCCATCGATGGCCACGAGCGCGTCGCGGATTCCGAAGCCGCCGAGAATTTCCACAAGACGGTCCACGCCGTAACCCTTGGCGACGCCATTGAGGTCAAGTGCAATTCGCGCCTTCTTGCGAACCCTTGCTCCGTCGACCTCCAGCACGTCATGGGCAGGCAACCGCCTCGCCCGCGTCGCTTCGCGGATACCGTCCGGACTGGCGGATCAGTTGCGTTGTCGTCGGAAATTCACGATCCCTGTCGCGCCAAGGCCAAGATCCTGCCCACCTGTGGGGGCGCCACCTCAGAAGGGCCCGCCGCGCCTTCGCAAGCGGGCCAATGCGTCACCCTTTGGGGGACGCACTTAGTTGTCAGTGACCTGCGGCACGGCAGACGAGTCATCGGATCCGTCGGTCTCGGTAGTGGAACCTGCGCCCGTGCCCGTCGTGCCGGAGCCCGTGGTGTCCTCGCCCTGGTCGTCAGCAGATTCCGGGTCGCCATCATGGCTGCTAGAGCTTCCACTGCTGCTGTGGCTATCGCCGCCATCGTGCTCGCCGCCGTCACCGCCGCCATTGCCGCCGTCGTGACCGCCGTCGCCACCACCACCGCCGCCACCGCCACCCTCGGACTCGGCGTGGGCAGCGGCCGGCACGAGCTTGACAGCACCATGAAGCGCCAAGTGGTAGGGTGCAATGGTGAGCATCAGCGCGGTCGATGCGCGCAGCGTGAACCAGACAAGTCGGTTGAAGGGAAGCTTGGTCATTTTATCCTCCTCGTAGAGTGCTGTTATCAAGCCAGTTCGGCCGAAGATATCGCAGCCGTGCAGCAACTGCCGGCAGCCAGAACAGCTCCGGCGAACATGCCCGCGAAGTCCGCTAGAATGAGAGTGCCATACATGAGGTCTCCTTTCGGGCGGTTCGGGAAGTTGCAATGCGCCTGCGACGGTCACTGGTACGGAATAGCGAATCCAACCTGACAGCCGGCTGACAGCCATTCTCGGGTATCGCAACCTAGCTTTGGCTAGCCGATAACGACTTTTCGACCACAAGCGTGCTCATTTCAGGAGCCTAAGACAGGTCTGCATTACTTCGGATTTGCCAACGATTTCCTCGAAGGAGTGCGCCGAGGCGGCGCGATAGCCACTGCCCAGGTTGTACAGGACGGCTGGCGTTAAAGAGTCGCTTGAAATGTCTGCTTCCAGGCAATGGTTAAGCGCACCCGTACGACAGACAACAGGTGCGGCACAGCCGCTTGCCCGCTGCAGCGCAGCCTAATGGCGCGCGCGAGCGGCTTCCTGGCTTGACTAACTCCAAGTGACTTACTCCTGGGTCAAACGGCGCGTACTCTCGGTGATCCACGGGACTGTGCGGTTGCGCGGGAGGCCGAGGTCTTTGCGATGACTTGTCCTTGTTCTTATCGGGCGGTCACCGGATGCTCAAGTTGACGTGTCTAGTCTAGCGTTCGAGAACCGCCGAACCTTCATCGACGCAGACATCGCCTGTGGCGTCTTGACGAGGCGCCGGGTCCACCAACCTCAAACGCTCTCGAGATAGGTCTCGATCTCGAAGTCGCTGACATTCAGCGCGAACGTGTTCAACTCCTGGCGCTTGCAGGCGACGAAGGCGTCGCGCAGCACGTCCGGGAAGATCTCGGCAACACACGGACCGGCCTCGAAGGCGGCGATTGCGGAGGCCCAGTCGGGCGGCAGCTTGGCGAGCGTCAGCCCCTGTCCCTCGCCGCCGGTCGGCTCGCCAGGCGAGAGCTGGCGCTCGATGCCGATCAGCGCCGCGCCCAGGATCGCTGCCAGCACCAGATAGGGATTGGCGTCCGCGCCGGAAACGCGATGCTCAATGCGCCGCGCGGCCGACGGTCCGCCCGGAATGCGGATCGCCACCATGCGGTTCTCGTAGCCCCAGGCGACGGCGGTCGGCGCGTAGGAACGCGGCCGCAGGCGGCGGTAGGAATTGAAATGCGGGGCGAACACCAGCGTGCTTTGCGCCATCGCCGCAAGCAGGCCGCCAACCGCGTGACGCATGGTGTCGGAGCCTTGGTCGGAGCCGTCGTCGAAGATGTTGCGGCCATCCTTGTCGAGCACGCTGAAGTGGACATGGAAACCGTTGCCGGCGCGTTCGCCGTAAGGCTTGGCCATGAAGCAGGCGGCGAAGCCATGCTTGCGGGCAATCCCCTTCACGGTGCGCTTGAAGAGCACCGCATCGTCCGCGGCTCGCAGGGCATCGGGCACATGGTTCAAATTGATCTCGAACTGACCGACGCCGTTCTCGGCGATCGCGGTGTCGACCGGAATGTCCTGCATGCGGCAGGCTTCGTAGATATCGTGGATGAAGGCCTCGAAATCGTCGATCTCGTCGATCGAGAGCGCGGCATCGGAATCGAGGCGCCGCCCGGTGACCGGCGAGACGGGGCCGACGGGACGCTGCGATGTCGGATCGACGAGGTAGAATTCGAGCTCGGTCGCAGTGACGGGCGTCAGGCCGAGCGCTGCATAGCGGTCGAGGATGCGGGCCAGCGCGCGGCGCGGATCGCCCAGATAGGGCGCGCCGCTGTCGTCCGCCAGCCAGAGCGGCAGAAGCGCGGTCGGCTGGGCCGTCCAGTTCACCGGTAATATGCCGCGCCCGGTCCAGTGACAAAGTCCGTCGGCGTCGCCGGTCGAGAACACCTGGGCGTTGCCTTCGATGTCCTCGCCCCAGATATCGAGGCCGATGGCCGAATAAGGCATGCGCAGCTTGCCTTCGAGCGCCTTGCGCGCCTGTTCGACCGGAATGCGCTTGCCGCGCATGATGCCGTTCAGGTCACACACCGCCGCCCGCAGGCTCTGGATGTCCTTCCTGCTTTCAAGCCAATTCAAGACGTCCGCGATTGCATCGCTCAATTTCCCGCCCCTGATTTTAAGGTGCTGTAGCCCTTGCAGGCTACGATATCCATTTTCAGCTTGTGAGTTTATGAGGGCCGCGTCGGCTGTCGCCGAATGGCTTTCCTTCATTTTTTCAGGTCACCAGCTGGGATATCGGGCGGCATTTCAGGTCCGTTCTGCACGATCTGCGATCGCAACATATCGGCATGGCCCGTGAAAGCCAAGCCGGATTCTGCGGAGATCATCGGCACCTCGACGTTGCCCTTCGGCATCGGGCTCAGCGCCCCCGGCGCCTGCAGCCGTATGGCGGCGCTGCGCACCGGCATGTCGCTGGCGCCGAGTCCTTGGCGGGCTTGCGCGATGTCAGCCTCTGGCCGGGCTGGAGCTGGCCCGACATAGGGTCCGCACGAGCTCCACATGGACTTTCTCATGCAGTGGGACAGTATCGACAGCGGTCGGTCCGAACTGCGCTCTGTCGGCCATTGGCGGCGTACTTCATTGGTCCTGGAATCGGTTTCGTCGCCCTATTCGCCGACGTGATGCGTGGGCGGCAGGTTCGAGCTGCACGATAGACGGTCAACGCGCGCCGCCGCAAGCGAGGGCAGGGCCGGCTTCCCCATCCGGTCCGGTGGGTCGGCAGTCACCTGACGCCGATGCCCGCCAAAAGGCCGCCGTCTATTCTGTAATCGGCACCGGTGCAGAAGCTTGCCCTGGAAGAGCACAGGAACGCGATCAGTTCCGCCACCTCTTCCGGTTCGCCGATGCGGCCGATCGGATGCGCTTCGCCGAAGCGTTTGAAGGCCGCTTCTATATCCGCGTCGGGATCGTCGGCGCGCGCGGCGCGCTCGAGGATCGGGGTGCGGACAGATTCCGGGCTGACGGAGTTCACGCGGATGCCATTCCTGGCATAGTCGAGCGCGAGGGACCGGGTCAGCGTGTGAATCGCGCCCTTGGTGGTGGCGTAGGCGGCGACATTCTCCTGGCAGGCATGGCCCTGCACCGAGGCGACGTTGACGATGGCGCCGCCGCCGCGCTTGATCATTTCGGGAATGCCGAAGCGGGCGGTAAGGTAGATCGACCCGACATTGACCGACATCGCCCTGTTCCAGGTCTCGAAATCCGTCGTCGTGGCGGTGCCGTAGGGATGCACGGCCGCCGAATTGACGATGACGTCCAGCCCGCCGAATTTCTCGACGCCGGCGGCGATTGCCTTCTCGACCTGGTTCGGCACGGCAACATCCGTGACCAGCACGAGCGCGGCGGCGCCGGCGCGATCGAGCACGGCCTCCAGCCTGGCGTTGGCGCCGGCATCGATGCCAAGCGCAATGATCGCGGCGCCGCCCTCGGCGAGACGGCGCGCGGTTGCCTCGCCGATGCCCGTCGTTCCCGTGACGAGGGCGACCTTGCCGTCGAAATCGTTCATGGACAAACTCCTGCAATGATGGACGAAAGCGCCCGTCGGTAGGTTCATCGCAAGGGCTGCGATCACCCGATTTGACTGCCATTGTCGTCCGACAATATGGTTGATCGCAAGCTGAAGCGCATCGCGATCTTTCAGATTCGCTAGGCATTTGATTTTCGCATGTCTTTGTCCCGAAACCGGTTTCCATTTTCGGGAGACATGATTTGAGAGGCAGTCATGGAACAATGCTGGCGCTGGTACGGTCCGAACGACCCGGTCACGCTCGATCACATCAAGCAGGCGGGCGCTACGGGCATCGTTACGGCGCTGCACAACATCTATGACGGCAGCGCCTGGCCGCTCGACGCCATCCTGGAGCGCAAGCGCATCATCGAGGCAGCGGGCCTGGCCTGGTCGGTGGTGGAGAGCATTCCGGTCCACAACTCGATCAAGACGGGAACGCCCGAGCGGGAGCGCTACGCTGGCTGGTACAGGGACACGATCCGGGCCTTGGCCAAGGCTGGCATCTCCACCATCTGCTACAATTTCATGCCGGTCGTCGACTGGACCCGCACCGATCTGATGTACCGGCTGCCGACCACCGGCTACGCGCTGCGCTTCGATGCGCTCGACTTCGCCGCTTATGACGTCTTCGTGCTGAAGCGGCCGAACGCCGAGGCAAGCTACAGCCCGGCGCGGCTCGAGGAAGCGGAAGCGCGGCTGAAGACACTGAGCAACGACGACATCGACAGGATAGAGCGCAACCTGATCGCCGGCCTGCCGGCCACCGAGCGCACCTATAATCGCGAAACGATGCGCGACGCGCTCGCCGACTATGCCGCGATCGGCCCGGCCGAACTGCGCGCCAACCTCGCCTGGTTTCTGAAGGAGATCATCCCCGCGGCCGAGGAAGTCGGCGCGCGCATGTGCATCCATCCCGACGATCCGCCGTTCTCGCTTTACGGCCTGCCGCGCGTGGTCTCCACCGCCGCCGACGCGCGCTTCATCCTGGGGACGGTCGACAGCCCGTCTAACGGGCTGACCTTCTGCACAGGCTCCTACGGCGTGCGCGCCGACAACGATCTTGTCGCGATGATCGAGGAATTCGGACCAAGAATCCATTTCGCGCATCTGCGCAACGTGACGCGCGAAAAGGACGGTTCCTTCTACGAGGCCGAGCATCTGGAAGGCTCGACCGACATGGCCGAAGTCATCCTGGCGCTGATGAAGGAGGAGAAGCGCCGGCGCGAGGAGGGCCGGTCCGACTGGCGCATCCCGATGCGGCCCGACCATGGCCATCTGCTTGCCGACGACATCGGCAAGACGAAGATCAATCCGGGCTATTCGCTGATCGGCAGGCTGAAAGGCCTTGCCGAATTGCGCGGCATCATGCGGGCGGTGGAGCGGTTCAAGCTGGCCTGATGTGAATCGTCGGCCCGTCCGTGGAATGGGCTCCAACCCGTCTGGCGCACCGATGCGCGCCCTGGTCAATTGGCGGGAACGCGTTCCAATTGTCGTTGAACGGCGTTCGTGCTGCTGACGTAGCTGCGCCAGCCGCCATATGCCGAAATGTCCGTGGCCGCTGCCAGGCCGGCGGTCTCGGCCAGGAACCCCTTCGCCGAGGTGCCGTCGTCGAGCTCGATGGTGCCGATGCCGAGCGGCGGCGGGATGGCGGCTACGAAACGGCCGAAGGCGTCGGCGCAAAGGCGCCAGACCTCGACCTCGATGGCGGCGCCGCCGCCGCCGACCCGGACAAGTCCGGGCTTGGGCGGGGTTTGGCCGGCGAGCTCATAGAGCCTGTAGGAAGGGGCCGTCCGTGCCGACCTGCAGAAGCGCGCGCCGGCCTCTTTCAACTGGCCGTTGAGCGGCATTCCCGAAAGATGCGCGCCGACCACCACCAGCTCGATCGTGCCGTCCTCGGCCGCTGCGCCAGCAGGCCGCGCGCTCGACTGCCGCCATCCGGTCGCGCCGAGCGCGAAACCGCTCGCCGCATGGAGATCGCGCGCCACCGCCGCGACGAGGCCGTCGTGCCCGGCGGCCGCCAGCAGGGTCACGCTCATCGGCAGGCCGTCGTCGCGCGTGCCGGCCGGCACGGCGATCCCGCACATGTCGAGCAGATTGACGAAGTTGGTATAGGTGCCGAGCCGGCTGTTGGTGGCGATCGGATCGGCAAGCACGGCGTCGACGCTGTAGTGCGTCGGCGCGGTCGGCACGCAGAACAGGTCGACGGAGGCGATAACCGGAGCGAGCCGTGCCTTGTAGGCCTGCAAGGCATAAAGCCCGCGAAAAGCGTCGGCGGCGGACAGGTTCCTGGCACCGCCGATGATCCTGCGCGTCACCGGATGGAGGGCCGCTTCGTTCGCCTCGAAGAAATCGCGGACCGCGGCATACCGCTCCGCCACCCAGGCGCCCTCATAGAGCAGGTCGGCGGTGGCGTAGAAGTCGCCGAACGGGATTTCGACAAGCCTGACGCCCAGCGCCTCCAGGGCGGCGAGAGCTGCCTGGTAGCCGGCCTGCATCGAAGCGTCGCCGAAGAACCTCAGATCGGCCTTTGCCGGCACGCCAACGGTCAGCACCGGCTGGCGGGCGGCGAGAGGCTGGACGGCGACCAGGCGCGAATAGGGATCGGCCGCATCGTGCGCCGCGGCGACCGAGAACGCGGTATAGGCATCGTCGACCGTCAACGCAAAGACCGAGACGCAGTCGAGCGTGCGGCAGGCCGGCACGACGCCCGTTGCGGACAGTGCGCCGACCGTCGGCTTCAGCCCGACAATGTTGTTGAGGCCGGCGGGAATGCGCCCCGAACCGGCGGTGTCGGTGCCGAGCGCGAAGGAGACGATACCGCGGGCCGTCGCAACGGCCGACCCCGACGAAGAGCCGCCCGGCACCAGTCTCGGATCGATCGCATTCTTTGGGATCGGCCAGGGCGTACGCACTCCGACCAGGCCGGTGGCGAACTGGTCGAGATTGGTCTTGCCGACGACCAGAGCGCCCGCGGCCCTGAGCCGCGCCACCACGGTGGCATCGCCGGCGGGCGTATAGGCAAATTCGGCGCAGGCGGCCGTGGTCGGCATGCCGGCGACATCGATATTGTCCTTGACGGCGAACGGGATGCCCCAGAGCGGCTTGGCCGCGGGATCGAACGGGCCAAGCGCTTCGGCCTGCGACAGCAACTGCGCTCTCGTCGCAAGGTGGATGAAGATGCCGGGATCGCCGGCGGCCTCGATGCGGGCCAGCACCGTGTCGATCACCTCGGCTATGTCGGTGCCGGCCCGGTAGGCCGCGTGCAGGCTGCCGATGTCGAAGCGGATATCGCTCATTTCGTCTCCCCCAGAATGACCACCGGCAGGTCCCATTAAATCAGTACGACACAGCCTCCATCGGTCCACACCGAATGCTCGGTGCCCACCGGATTGAGGATCACGCTGCCCGCGGGATAGTTCCCGTTCTCGTCGCTCTGGATGCCATCCAGCACGACGATGGTTTCCAGCCCGGCATGGCGATGGCGCGGCACGCCGGCGCCCGGTTGATATTTGAGGACGGCGACCGATGGTTCGACCGGCCCGCCCCTGAGAAGCCAGTTGACCGTGACGCCGTCGCGGAAAGGCTCGAACGCCAGATCGCGCCAGCCGCCGTCGGCGAGGCCGGCAAAGGCAAGATTAGGCATTCGCAATTCCCTCGAGCACCTGGTCGGTCGTCGCCGTCCAGCCGACGATCGCGCCCTGCGCCCGGATCATGGCGAGCGCGGCGGCCTTGAACTCGGGAAAGTAGCTCTCCGTCGCATCCTCGGCGACTAGGCATTCGTAGCCGCGGTCGTTGGCCTCGCGCATCGTCGTCTGCACGCAGACTTCGGTCGTCACGCCGGCGAAGACCAGTTGGCGGGCGCCGATACGCTTCAGGTCGTCGCCGAGGCCGGTGGCGTAGAAGGCACCCTTGCCGGGCTTCTCGATGACGATCTCGCCCGGCAGTGGCGCGAGCTCGTCGAGGATCGCCGTGCCCGGCTCGCCCGCGATCAGCACGCGCCCCATCGGACCGGCATCGCCGATGCGGATCGACGGGTTGCCGCGGTCGCGCTTGGCGGGCGGCAGGTCGGAAAGGTCGGGCCTATGGCACTCCATGGTGTGGATCACCGGCAGGCCGGCAGCGCGAAAGCCTTCGATCAGCCGCTTCACCGTCGGCACGATCGCCGTGACCCGGCTGACATCGTTGCCAAGGCTGGCGCCGAACCCACCCGGCTCGGCGAAGTCGCGCTGCATGTCGATGACGATGAGCGCCGTCGTCTGAGGCCTGAAAGCAAAGGCGAATGGCAGTGCGTCGATCTCCGCCATCAGTGGTGCCCCGCCATGTGCTCGCCGATCGTCTGCACGCTCGCCTGCGCGATCGGCGTCTCGTAGACCAGCGCGCCGTCGGACATGACGAGGATTCGGTCCGAGAGCTCTAGGAGCTCGTCGAGGTCTTCGGACATCAGGAGCACCGCGGCGCCGGCGTTGCGCGCCTTCATGATGCGGGCGCGGATTTCGGCGACGGCGGAGAAGTCGAGGCCGAAGCATGGATTGGAGACGATGAGCAGGTCGACTTCGCCGGTCAGCTCGCGGGCAAGCACGGCGCGTTGCACGTTGCCGCCCGACAGCGAAGCGATCGGCGAGGAGAGCGATGCCGTCTTGACCTTGAACTGCTCGACCAGGCGGGCGCTGAAAGCCTTGATGGCGCCGGCGCTGATCCAGCTCACCGGCCTGCCATTGCCGTCCACGTCGAAGGTGCGGAAGGCGATGTTCTCGGCGACCGTCATCCTTGGCGCGCAGGCGTTCTTCAGCGGCTCCTCCGGGATGAGGCGGACATTGAGCGCGCGCGCTTCGGCGCGCGTCGCCGCATAGGCGGTGCCGCGCACCATCACCTCGCCGCCATTGCGCGGCCGCTGCCCGGCCAGCACTTCCAGGAATTCCTTCTGGCCGTTGCCGGAAATGCCGGCGATGCCGACGATCTCGCCGGAACGCACGCCGAGATCCGCGATATCGATCGACTTGAGGCCGGTGCGGTCCGGCGCTTTCAACGCCTTCACCTTCAGCACGATCTCGGCGTCTGGCTTCGGCTCGGCGCGGCTGTCGAGCGTCGCGATCGGCTGGTCGCCGATCATCATCGCCGCCATCTGCCTGTGCGAGAGATCGGAGACCTTGCCGGTTCCGGTCAGCCTGCCCTTGCGCAGCACCGTGATATCGTCGGCAAATGCCGTGACCTCGTGGAACTTGTGCGAGATCATCAGCACGGTGAGGTCGCCCGCCTTGGTCATGCCGCGCACAAGGCCAAGCACTTCCTGCGCCTCTCCCGGGGTGAGCACGGATGTCGGCTCGTCCAGCACCAGGAAATTCCGGCCTAGATAAAGCTGCTTGATGATCTCCAGCTTCTGCTTCTCGCCGGCGGCAAGCTCTGCCACCTTGACGTCGAGCGGCACCTTGAACGGCATGCGTTCCATGAATTGGGCGAGCGCGCCGCGCTCCCTGCGCCAGTCAATGACGCCCGGCACCTTCTCACGCGAGATGACCAGGTTCTCGGCGCCCGTCAGCGAAGGCACGAGCGTGAAATGCTGATAGACCATGCCGAGGCCGAGCGCCGAGGCATCCCTGGGGCTGGCGATCGCGACCTGGCGCCCGTCGACCAGCATGTCGCCCGACGTCGGGTGGTAGAAGCCCATCATGCATTTGACCAGCGTCGACTTGCCGGCGCCGTTCTCGCCGAGCAAGGCATGGAACGAGCCCGCCGGTACCTTGATGGAGACATCGTCCAGCGCCATGAAGGCGCCGAAGCGCATGGTCATGCCGATGGTCTCGGCGCCGATCGCCTTGCCGTGGGGTCTGCTGCTCATCGCTGGTTCCTCACGGGAGTTGGGCGACGAGCGTGGTGGAATTCGAAACCGCGCCGAACACGCCGCCCTGCATCTTGATCATCTTGATCGCCGCCAGATGGTTGCCGTAGTCGGTCGCCCCGCAGCAATCCTCCAGCATCACGCATTCGAAGCCGCGGTCGTTGGCCTCGCGCATGGTGGTGTGCACGCACACATCGGTGGTGATGCCAGTGAGCACGATGTTCTCGATGCCGCGCTGGTTGAGGATCAGCTCGAGATCGGTGGCGCAGAACGAGCCCTTGCCCGGCTTGTCGATGATCGGCTCGCCCTCGGCCGGATAAAGGTCGGGGATGATGTCCCAGCCCGGCTCGCCGCGCACCAGGATTCGCCCGCAGGGGCCGGGGTCGCCGATGCCGGCATTGATGCGGCGCGAGCGCCAGCGCTTGTTGGCGGGCAGGTCGGCAAGGTCGGGGCGATGGCCCTCGCGCGTGTGGATGATGGTGTAGCCCTTGGCGCGCATCGCCGACAGTACCGACTTGATCGGCTCGATCGGCGCCCGGACCAGAGACAGGTCGTAGCCCATGTGGTCGACATAGCCGCCAGGCCCGCAGAAATCGGTCTGCATGTCGATGATGATCAGCGCCGTGTTGTCCGGCCGCAGGTCGCCATTATAGGGCCAGGGATAGGGATCGGCGTCGATGTAGCGCTGGGTGATCTCGGCTCTGGCGTTCATGGCGAAAACTCCGGTCTAGGCGGCGGTTCCGATGGGATAGTCACTTGGTGAGCGACAGTTCGCCGGGAGCGCCGGCGAGCGTGCGGCTCGGCGACGAAGTGGCGATCATGATGAGGAGGGTGAGGATGTAGGGCGCGGCATAGAAGAGGTAGTAGCCTTGCGTTACGCCCACCGACTGCAGCGCCGGGCCGAGCGCGCCGGCGCCGCCGAACAGGAGCGCGGCGGCGAAGCAACCGAGCGGGTTCCAGCGCGCAAAGATGACCAGCGCAACCGCCATCAGCCCCTGGCCGGACGAGATGCGCTCGGTCCAGCTGCCGGGATAGTAGAGCGACAGATAGGCGCCACCAATGCCGGCCAGCGCGCCGCCGACGCCGGTGGCCAGCAGGCGCACGGTGTTGGGGTTGAGCCCCATGGCGCGGGCGGCGTCGGCGCTGTCGCCGACCACGCGCACGATCAGGCCGATGCGCGTGTTGCGGAAGGCCCACCAGAGGAAGACGGCGAGCGCGGCGCCGATCAGGAACAGCACGTTGACGTTGAGCGCCGCCTGCACCTGCGGGATGTCGGACCAGCCGCCGAAGGGGATCGCCGGCAGATCGGGCGCCGAGGGCTGGATGAAGGGCTTGCCGAAGAAGAAGGCCAGCCCGGTGCCGAACAGCATCAGGGCGATGCCGATGGCGATGTCATTGACCTTAGGGAACTTGCAGATCCAGCCATGGAAGAGACCGAAGCAGAGGCCGGCGGCGGCTGCTGCCAGAAGGCCGAGCCATGGCGAGTCGGTCATCACCGCCACCGCGTAGGCGCTCATGGCGCCGAACACCAGTGTGCCCTCGAGACCGAGATTGATGCGGCCGGAGCGCTCGGTGATGGCTTCGCCGAGCGACACGAAGATGAAGGGCGTGGAGACGCGGATGGCGCCGCCCAGCATGGCGAGCGGCACGCCCCATAGCCCGATGTCGGTCGCCTCCATCAGGTGTTCCTCTGCCAGAGATCTGGATTGAAGAGCTTGAAGCGGCCGTAGAAGGTCTCGCTGAACAGGATGACGATGAAGAGCATGCCCTGCAGCACCAGCACGGTTGCGTCGGGCAGGTCCATGCGGCGCTGGATAAGGCCCCCGGACGCGTCAATGCCGCCAAGCAGGATAGCGACGGGGACAATGGCGAGCGGATTGTGGCGGGCCAGGAAGGCAACGAGGATGCCGGTATAGCCGTAGCCAGCGGCAAGCGAGCCGTTGGCGCTGCCCTGCACGGCAGCGACTTCCAGCATGCCGGCAAGACCGGCAAAGCCTCCGGCCAGCGCGGTGAAAGCGACGATCAGCGGCCCGACGGCAAGGCCCTGGACCTGCGCGGCCCTGACATTGCCGCCGGCGATGCGGGCGGCGAAGCCCCAGCGGGTCTTCTCGATCAGCAGCCAGGAGAGCACGCAGGCGAGGACGCCGACGACGAGGCCCCAATGCACCTCCATGCCCGGTATGTCGCCGACCCGGTAGATGTCGGCCAGCGGCTGGGTCGAGGGCTTGTTGAGGGAAGCCGGATCGCGCAGCGGCCCTTCAACGAGATGGTTCATCAGGGCGATGGCGATGTAGGCCATGAGCAGGCTCGAGATGGTCTCGTTGACGGCGCGGTAATGACGGAGCGCGCCGACGGCACCGATCCAGATGCCGCCGGCGGCTGCGCCCCCCACGCCCATGAGAAGGATGACTATTGAAGCCGGCGCGCCGTTCAGCGCCACGCCGATGGCGGCCGCGGCGACGCCGCCCAGTACGATCGCGCCCTCACCGCCGATGACCACGAGGCCGAGGCGCGCCGGCAGCGCCACGCACAGCGCCGCAAGCAACAGCGGCGCTCCGCGAGACAGCGAGTTCTGGATCGAGAACCAGGAGCCGAAGCCGCCACGCCACATCGTCGCGTAGAGCTGGAGCGGCGACTTGCCGACAGCCAGGATGAACAGGCTGAACAGCACCATGCCGGCGATCAGCGCCGCGAACGGAATGACGAAAGCCTCGGCCCGCCTGGCGATCCATTCGAGCGCCGCCCGATATCCCCGCGTATCGAGGATGGTCCGCACGTCCGGGCCGCTCACCGTGTCCGTCATCGTCTCGTCTCCCTCGGCCTGCTCAGGCGGTCGAGCCGACGACGCCCTCGACGAGATAGTCCATGCTTTCGAGCTCGATGGCGGTCTCGGCGAAGGCCTGGCCTTCGGTCGCCACGACGACGCCCTTGTTGCTCTTCAGCGGTCCCTTGATGACCGAGAAGCCGCCCTTCATCATTTCGGCCAGCGTGGCGTCGAACTGCTTGCGCGCCGGTTCGCCGACGGCGGGGCCGAGCGGGCTCATCTTGACGAAGCCGTCGGCCAGTCCGCCGCGAGTGAAATTGGGCAGCGGCTTGCCGGCGATGAGGTCGTCGACGAACATCTTGTAGACCTTTGCCCAGTTCCACTCCGCGCCCGTCAGGTATTTCTCCGGCGCCAGTGGGCTCTGGTTGGCGTGATAGCCGCAGACGAAGGCGCCGCGTCCGGCGGCGGTCTCGACCACCACCTTGGGGCTGTCGACATGGCAGGTGATCACGTCGGCGCCCTGGTCGACCAGCGCATTGGTGGCCTCGGCCTCCTTCACCGCCAGCGACCATTCGCCGGTGAAGATCACCTGGCAGGTGATCGCCGGATCGACCGAGCGGGCGCCGAGCAGGAAGGAATTGATGTTGAGCAGGACTTGCGGGATCGGCTTGGCGGCGACGAAGCCCAGTTTCTTCGACTTGGTGGCATGCCCGGCGACGACGCCATTCAGGTACTGGCCCATGCCGATATAGCCGAAATAGGAGCCGGCGTTCATCGGGTGCTTGTCCTTGTTCCACATGCCGCCGCAATGGCGGAACTGCACGTCGGGGAACTTGGCGCACATGGCCAGCATATGCGGGTCGAAATAGCCGAAGGAGGTCGGGAAGATCAGTGAGGCGCCGTCGAGATTGATCATCGATTCCATAGTCTTCTGCACGTCGACCGTCTCGGGGACGTTCTCTTCCTCGACGATGGAGATGCCCTCGATGCCCTTCAGCGACGCCGCTCCCTCGGCATGCGCCTGGTTGTAGCCGTAGTCGTCCTTCGGGCCGACATAGATGAAACCGACGGTCGCGGCGGCGGCGCGCGCCGCGCGGATCGGAAAGGCTGCCGAGGCCAGACCGAGCGCCGCTCCGGCGGCGGAGGTCTTGAGCAGGTCGCGGCGGCTAAGCAGGAATCTGGCGGTCATATCGAATGCTCCCCTTTCTTGGACCCCGGTCGGGTCGTTTGACGTGCTGTCAAGAAAGTGCATGCAATCGTTGTGCCAGTTCCTCAGCGTCGTTTTCTATAATAAAATCAATGGACGAATTTAGAAAGATTGCATAAACGAAAGGCAAGTGCATGCACTTTTTGCCCAGTTAGTGACCAATTTGACATTGAGATTAAAATATAGGCATACAGGGCGTGACCTTGAGTCGAAACAGCCCGTGGGCCGTCCACCCTTGGGCTTGCCTGCGAATAAACTGACGGAGGAGGCGTGTCGGGAAAGCGCGGCTTGGTCAGGTCGGGAACGACCGTGGATCAGATGGTGAGGGCGATCGCGGACCGCATCGTCACGGGCTATCTGCGCCCCGGCGAAAGGCTCGACGAGGTCTCGCTCGCAGCCCGCTTCGACGTTTCGCGCACGCCGGTCCGTGAGGCGCTCGGCCATCTGAGCGCCATGGGGCTGGTCGAAAGGCGGCCCAACCGGGGCGCGATCGTCGCCGTGGTGACACAGGACCATCTCGCCTCCATGTTCGAAAGCATGGCCGAGCTGGAAGCGATCTGCGCGCGTTTCTCGGCCGAGCGCATGACCGGCGCCGAGCGCCGCTCCCTGGAGATGGAGCATCAGGCTTCGGCGCGGCTGGTGCAGCTTCGCGCCGAGGAGGACTACGAATATTTCAACACCGAGTTCCACAGCAGGCTTTATCGCGGCGCCCACAACGCGCATATCCATGACCTTACGGTGATGACCCGCAGCCGGCTGGCACCGTTCCGGCGCGCGCAGTTCATGCTGCCGGGCCGGCTGGCCAAGTCCTGGCATGAGCACGATCTCATCGTCACCGCGATCATGCGCGGCGACGGCGCGGCGGCGGGCAAGGCCGCCAGGGATCACGTCTCGATCGTCAGCGAGGCGAGCGCGGTGTTCGCGGCCCCCGATCCAGCGCCTCCCGCGCTCAGCCAATCCGCGCGTCGATGATCTCGACGAAGCGCGCGAAGAGGCCGGCCTGCGACTTGATCTTCAGCTTGCGATAGATGTTGCGTCGGTGAACCTTCACGGTCCCTGGCACGATCCTGAGCGCCCTGGCGATGGACTCCGTGGAATGGCCCTGAAGCACCAGGTCGACCACCTGTTTTTCGCGCGATGTCAGCGACAGGCTCTTCCAGATATGCGCGCGGTCGAGCTCGTTGGCCGTCGCGATGGTTTCGCCGGAAGGCTGGGCCGCGATCTCCTCGGCCGGCAAAGACGGCCAGCGCAGCTTGCACAAGCCGATCACCGCCGGCGCCATGTCACGCAGCAGCCTGGCATCCGCTGTTCCGAACGGGCCTGAGGCGCGCAGCCGCATCAGCGACAGCACCAACGCGTCCTTGCCGGCCAGCGGCACGAAGAAGCCGACTTCCTCGGCGAGGCGGGTCTGGCTGTAGTAGGAGCGGTAGTATTCGCTGGCGTAGAAGCGATCGGGCGCCAACTCGCGCATGCGCCAGAAACCTTCCTTGCGCTCGACGGCGGCGTGATGGAACGGGTCAAGCAGATAAGGCCCCTCCTGGTAGAGCGCGACGAAGATGTGGCTCTCCGCCGGCGAGAAGGTTTCGAACAGGAGCGGCGGCCTTGATGCGCCGCGATAGCCGAAGATCACGCAGTGGTCGAAGCGCACATGTCCGCGCAGCCAGCCGACGATCGCCTTGCCGAAATGGTCGCCGCCGGTCTCCCGCGTGGCGGCGATCACGGCAGCCAGAGCGTTGTAGTCATCACTGCGGGAGGCGGCCATCCATACCCCTCTGAACGATAAAATCAGCCAAATATACCACCTGCGAGGTATATACTAGGTACTGTTGGCTCTGCTAGCGTCACGACATTGCCTCACGCTGTCGCTGGAGCCCGTGGCTTGACTGCAGTGCCCGATATCGAATTTCGCGCGGTCACCAAGCGCTACGGCGCGGTCACCGCGGTCAGCGGCATCGACCTTGCCATCCCGCCTTCCGCTTTCGTCGCGCTGCTCGGCCCCTCCGGCTGCGGCAAGACGACTTGCCTGCGCATGATCGGCGGCTTCGAGCAGCCGAGCGAGGGCCAGGTGCTGATCCGCGGCCGCGACATGGCCGGAACGCCGCCCTACCGGCGGCCGGTCAACATGGTGTTCCAGCAATATGCGCTGTTCCCGCATCTCGATGTCGAGGAGAACATTTCCTACGGGCTGCGCCAGGCGAGGCCGCGGCTGTCGTCTCGCGAGATTTCCGCGAGGGCGGGCGAGGCGCTGGCCATGGTGCAGCTCGCCGGCTACGGCCGCCGCAAGATCCACGAGCTTTCCGGGGGCCAGCAGCAGCGCGTGGCGCTCGCCCGCGCGCTGGTCAACAAGCCGGCGGTGCTTCTGCTCGACGAGCCCCTGGCCGCCCTCGACAAGAAGCTGCGCACCGACATGCAGATCGAGCTGCAGAACCTGCAGCGCGAGATCGGCATCACCTTCGTGCTGGTCACCCACGACCAGGAGGAGGCGCTGTCGATGAGCGACTTCGTCTGCGTCATGAATGGCGGCCGCGTCGTCCAGCTCGGCCAGCCGAGCGAAATCTATGACGAGCCAGCCGACCTGTTCGTGGCGGATTTCGTCGGCAAGACCAATCTCCTGAGCGGCAAGGTGGCGGGTCTTTCCGGCAACCTCGTCGATGTCGCGCTCGCCGACGGCACGGTGATTTCGGCGCGCAAGCGGGTGCCGCTCAGCCGGGGCGAAGCCGTATCCGTCAGCCTGCGGCCGGAATCGCTCAGCCTCTCGGCGCCCGGGAGCGGCAGCCTGAAAGGCATCGTCCGCAACCGCATCTTCCTGGGCTCGACGGCGGAATACGCGATCGAGGTCCAGGGCATCGGATCGCTGCTCGCCAAGGCCGACCACGTGATCGGCCAGGGCAACCTCTTCAAGCCGGGCGAACCCGTCGCCATCGGCTTTGCCGCCGGAGCGCCGCTGGCGTTTCCGCAACCCAAGAACAACGGGACCAACCAGAGGGAATACCAAAATGCCGAAATCCTATCGTGACGGACTGCCAATAAGCCCCGATAAATTCGTCGACCAATTGATGCGCCTGAAGCGCGGCTCGATCAGCAGGCGCGACTTCCTCGGCCTGACCGGCCTCGGCGTCGCGACCGCGGTCATGGCGCGCGAGCTCGGCATCATGCCGACGCCGGCCTTTGCCGCCGAGAATCTCGGCGACCGCATGTCGATCGCCACCTGGCCGAACTACCACGACCCGCAGACCTTCGAGAACTTCAAGGCCGAGACGGGCGTCGCCGTCGAGGTCAACGTCTTCGGGTCGAACGAGGAGATGTTGGCCAAGCTGCAGGCCGGCGGCTCGGGCTGGAGCCTGTTCGTGCCGACCAACTATACCATCTCGACCTACAAGAAGCTTGGCATCATCGAAGCGCTCGACATGGCCAAGCTCGGCAATTTCGACGGCAAGTCGGAGGATGCGCGCTTCACCGCCGAAGGCACCATCGACGGCACGATCTATGCCGTGCCGAAGAACTGGGGCACGACCGGCTTCGCGGTCAACACCAAGAAGCTCAGCAAGCCGATGTCGAGCTGGAAGGAGTTCTGGGATACCGCTATGGCCGAAGGCGACGGCCGCACCATGGTGCATGATTACCAGCTCACCACGATCGGCAACGCGCTGAAATATTACGGCTACTCGTTCAACTCGCTGAAGCAAGACGAGCTCGCCAAGGCAGAGGAACTGCTGCTCAAGGTCAAGCCGCATCTGTTCGCCGTGTCGAGCGACTACCAGCCTGGAATGCGCGCCGGCGATGCCTGGATGACGATGTGCTGGACCAATGACGGGGCGCAGCTCCATCGCGACATTCCCGAGATCGCCTACGTGCTCGGCAAGGAAGGCGGCGAGATCTGGACCGACTTCTACGCCATCCCTAAGGATGCGCCGAACAAGCCGGCCGGCTATGCGCTGCTCAACTACCTGATGAACCCGAAGGTGGCGGTGAAGGAGCATCTGGCCAATGGCGCGCCCTCGACTGACGCGCGGGTCAACGCGTTGCTGCCGAAAGAGGTGCTCGACAACCCGATCCTCTATCCGGCAGCCGATTTGTTGAAGCCACTCGAGTTCGGCGCCGCCGCGACGCTTACTGATCCGGGCCGCGCCGAGCTGATGGCGCGCTTCAAGTCGGCTTGAGCGAGACCGGCTACGAACCCGATCAAGACAATGCGACCGGCGGACGAAAGTCCGCCGGCTCCCAACCGGCTTTCCCGATGCGCGGCAGTCTCTTTCGCAAAAACCTCGTGACGGCGCTGCTGCTCGCCCCGGCGGCGCTGTGGCTGGTCGTCTTCCTGGTGCTGCCCTTTGTCGCCATCGCCATCTTCAGCGTCGGCGAGAGGGCGCCGGAGGGCGGCTATCAGGCGGCACTGACTTTCGCGCAATACGCCAACCTGCCGGCGCGGGCGACCGCCTTCTGGAACACGATGGTGCTGGCGCCGATCGGCGCGCTGGCCTGCCTGCTCGTCGCCTATCCGGTCGCCTACTACCTGGCGCTAAAGGCGCCGCAGCGCTGGCGACTGATCCTCCTCGCGCTGATCGTCATTCCGTTCTGGACCAGCCTTCTGATGCGCACCTATGCCTGGATGTACATCCTCGGCGGGCGCGGCATTCCGGCCTTGCTCGCCTATGTCGGCATCGAGGATCTGCGGTTGATCAACACCCCGGGCGCCGTGCTGCTCGGCATCGTCTACGGCTATCTGCCGCTGATGATCCTGCCGATCTATGTCAGCCTGGAGAGGCTCGACCGGCGGCTGCTGGAAGCCTCCGCTGATCTGGGTGCGACACCATTGTCGACCTTCCTCGGCGTGACGCTGCGGCTGTCGCTGCCAGGTGTGACGACCGGCTTCTCACTGGTGATGATCCTGCTGCTTGGCGAATACCTGATCCCGACGCTGCTTGGCGGCGGCAAGGTGTTCTTCATCGGCAACGCGCTGGTCGATCTCTTCCTGCAGTCGCGCAACTGGCCGTTCGGATCGGCCATCGCCATCACGTTGGTGCTGGTCTCGGTCGTGGTGCTGCTCGTCGCCAATCGCATCTCGACCCGGCTTTCGGGCGCACGCCGGGTGGATCTGATCTGATGCGCGGTTTCGTCCTCGCCGTCTTTGCCTTCCTCTATATGCCGATCGCGCTGGTGGTGCTGTTCTCCTTCAATGCCGGCCACCATGCCAGCGAGTTCACCGGCTTCTCGGTGCAATGGTATGGCAAGGCGCTATCTAACCCGTTCCTGGTCGAGGCGCTGAAGAACAGCCTTTTCATCGCCACCACCAGTGCTCTGCTCGCAGCCTTCTGTGGCACGGCGGCGGCCCTCGGGCTGCAGCGCGTCGGCGTGCGGACAAGGGCGCTCTTCGATGCGTTGCTGGGCGCGGCGATCGTCGTTCCGGGCGTCGTCATCGGCATCTCGACGCTTGTGGCGCTGGTGCAGCTCTTCGCCGTCGTCAACCCGTTCCTGGCCGAGTTGTGGCCGACCGACCAGCCCCCACGGCTTTCGCTGGGTTATGGCTCGATCATCGCCGCGCACGGGCTGTTCTCGATGGCGCTGGTGACGATGATCGTCGGAACGCGGCTCGCGAGCCTCGACCGCAACCTCGTCGAGGCCTCGAGCGATCTCTACGCCACGCCGCTAACGACGTTCCGCTCGATCGTGCTGCCCCAGATCATGCCGGCGGTGATCGCCGGTTTCCTGCTCGCCTTCACCTTCTCGTTCGACGATTTCATCATCGCCTTCTTCGTCGCCGGCGCGCAGACGACCTTGCCGATCTACGTCTTCGCCTCGATCCGGCGCGGCGTGACGCCGGAGATCAACGCCATCGCGACGATCGTGCTTTGCGCGTCGGTCCTGCTCGTGCTTCTGGCCCAATGGCAGCTCGGGCGTCGGAAGCCATCGCCTTGAAAGACAGATCCATGATCCTGAAAAGCCGTATCGCCGTGGTGACGGGCGCCGGGTCGGGCATCGGCCGAGCCGGCGCGATAATCATGGCCAGGGAAGGGGCGCATGTTGTCATCGCCGACCGTGATCCTGCGGCCGGCGAAGCCACGGCCTCCGTCATCCGCGAGGCCGGCGGCCGCGCCGAGGCTGTCGCCACCGACGTCGGCAACGATACGGCGGTCGAAGAGCTGATTGAGGGAACGCTCGGCAGGCATGGCCGCATCGACATCCTGCACAGCCATGCCGGCATCCAGGTCGGCGGCACGCTGACGGAAGTGGGCACGGACGGCATGGATGCCTCGTGGCGCATCAATGTGCGAGCGCAATTCCTTGCAGCGAAGACCGTGATGCCGGCGATGATCGCGCAGGGTGGCGGCGTTATTCTCAACACGGCGTCCAATTCCGGCGTCTTCTACGACCGCGAGATGATCGCCTATGCGACGTCCAAGCATGCCGTGGTGGCGATGACCCGTCAGATGTCCCTCGACTATGCCCGGCATAATGTGCGCATCAACGCGCTCTGCCCCGGTTGGGTCGACACGCCGTTCAACGAGCCGTTCATCGCCCAGATGGGCGGGCGCGATGCGATCGAGAACTATGTGCGGACCAAGATCCCGATGGGGCGCTGGGCGAGCGCGGATGAGATCGCCGAAGCCATCCTGTTCCTCGTCTCCGATCGCTCCTCCTTCATGACCGGCCAGGCGCTCGTCGTCGACGGCGGCGAGAGCATCGGCTGAGATGTCTTTGGCAAACGGCCTTGCGCCGGAACCGAGGATCGGTCAAACGTTCAAGTCCCATTCCTCGACGAGACCCGTCATGCAAGCTCCAGAGCAGCGATATCGCGAAAGGCATCCGATTTCTGCCTGCGGTATTTCGTTCGCGTGCGCGGGGTATCGCTGATCATGCGCTGCTGCCGCTTCGAGAATCTGCAGCGCGCGGAGGAGACGAAAGTCGGATCGCATGTCGTTCGCGACGGCTGGACCGAAGGGGTGCAATGCGCGCTCCACCCGGCCCTCGAGCCGGCCATCAGGCGGGCGTCCGTTCTCGGATAACGCAGATTAGATAAAGCCCTACCGAAACGGACATGCCCGCCGAAGCGATTTCTCCTTCGTACGGACATGACCAATGCCTGACAATCAAGACTCTTCATTCGCCGGCGCGGACACGCAGAGCTGGCTGAGAACGCATGCGATCAATGAGGTCGAGTGCCTTGTGCCCGACGTCAACGGCGTGCTGCGCGGCAAGACCCTGCCGGCGGGCAAATTCCTGAAGTCGCTCGACGATCGGGCGCTCTATCTGCCGAGCAGCGCCTTCCTGGTGGCGATCGACGGCCGCTATTCCGGTTCCATCGACGAGGGTTTTGCCTATTCGGATCCGGACATGCGCATGGTGCCGGACATTTCCACGCTGTGCGTAGCGCCCGGCAGCCCCGGCAGGGCCTATGTCTTCGCCGACGCCTTCCACATGGACGGCCGGCCCTGGATGGCGTCGCCGCGCCACGTGCTGAGAGCCGTGCTCGACCTCTACTGCCAGCGCGGCTGGCGCGCTGTGGTGGCGCCGGAGCTCGAATTCTATCTCACGGCGCCGAACCCTAACCCCGACCAACCTTTGACCGCGCCGGTCGGGCGCAACGGCCGGCCTGAAAGCGTGCAGCATCCCTATGACATGCAGGCGCTGGAGGAGTTCGAACAGGTGACGCGACGCCTCTACGAGTATGCCGCGACCGCCGGTCTGCCGCTGGACACGCTGATCCATGAATCGGGCACGGCGCAGCTAGAGATCAATCTCCTGCATGGCGATCCGCTGGCGCTGGCCGACAAGGTGCTGCTGTTCAAGCGCCTGGCGCGCCAGGCGGCACAGGCGAATGGCATGCACGCCACCTTCATGGCCAAGCCGATCGCGGCGCAGGCCGGCAGCTCGATGCATCTGCACATGTCGATCGTCGATGAAGCGGGCGAACCCTTGTTCGCCGGCACGGACGACGAGGACACCGGGATGTTCTCGCAGTTCATCGGCGGCCTGCAGAAATACATCCCTGAAATCATGCCACTGTTTGCGCCCAACGTGAATTCCTACCGGCGCATCCGGCCGAACCACAGCGCGCCGGCCAATATCGAGTGGTCGCATGACAACCGTTCCTGCGGCCTGCGCGTGCCGATGGGCGGGCGCGCCGCGCGGCGAATCGAGAACCGTCTTCCGGGGGCGGACGCCAATCCCTACCTTGCCATGGCCGGCTCGCTGATCGCCGGCTATCTAGGCATCGAGGAGAAGCTTGCGCGCTCGCCGGAAGCATTCGGCAATGCTTATAAGAGCAAGAGCACATTGCCAAAGACGATGGAGGAAGCGCTCGACCGCTTTGCCGCTTGCGAGCCTGTGCAAGCGCTGCTCGGCGAGGATTTCTTCCAGACCTATCTGCGCGTGAAGAGCGTCGAGCTCGACCTTTTCCAGAGCGTCGTGACGTCCTGGGAACGCGACCATCTGCTGCTCAAGGTGTGACCATGGCTTCGCCTTCGACAGACTTCAATTCCGGTCTCGATATCGGCAAATCCTACTATGTCGCCACCGCCAATCCGGCGCCCGACCATCCGGCTTTAGCAGGCGATGTGCAGGCCGACCTAGTGGTGGTGGGCGGCGGCTGCACGGGGCTGTCAGCGGCGCTGCATGCGGCCGAACGAGGCCTGAAAGTGGTGCTGCTCGAAGGCGGCAAGATCGGCTGGGGGGCGTCAGGCCGCAATGGCGGCCAGATGATCCCGGGCTTGCGCAAGGGCGCCAGGGGTCTGGTCAAGGCGTTCGGGCCGGAGCGGGCAAAGGCACTGTTCGACCTGGCCTTCGAGGCGCGAGGGCTGGTCCTCGATATCATCGAGCGCCACGGCATCGAATGCGACTTGCGCCTGACCGGGCATCTGGTCGGCGCGGTCGGCAGTTCGGACGTCCGCGACTTCGAGGAAGAGGCCGAGTGCCTCGCCAAGGTGATGAAGTTCACCGATGTCGAGATCCTCTCGGCTTCGCAGGCGCGGCAGATGGTCGATACACCCTATCAGGGAGCGGTCTACGAAAGGCTCGGCGGCCATATGCACCCGCTCAACTACACGCTGGGGCTTGCCCGCGCGGGGGTTGGCGCCGGCGTCGTCATCCACGAGAATTCGGTGGCGGTCCGCCTGGAGCGGGAGCCGTCCATCCGGGTGTTCACCGACAAGGGCTCGGTCCGCGCCAGGCATGTCGTGCTGGCCGGCGATGCGCTGCTCAAGGGACTGGAGCCGCGCGTCAACAGCCGCATCATGCCGGTCGGCAACTATATCGTTGCCACCGAGCCGCTGGATGGCAAGGCCGACATCATCCCGGCTAACGTCGCGGTTTCCGACACGCTCTTTGTCGTGAACTATTATCGGAAGTCGGCGGACGGTCGCCTGCTGTTCGGCGGCGGCGAGCGCTACACGCCGTCGCCGCCGGCCGACATCGCCGGCTTCGTGCGGCCGCATATGGAGAAGACCTTTCCGCAGCTCAAGGGCTGTCGCATCGACCATGCGTGGGGAGGGCTGGTATCGGTGACGACCTCGCGCCTGCCGCATGTCGGGCACTATGGCGAGGTCTATTTCGCCCATGGCTATTCCGGCAAGGGCGTCATCCTGTCGACATTGTCCGGCAAGCTCCTGGCGGAGGCGATCACGGGCGAAGCCTCGCGGCTCGACCTGTTCTCGATGCTGACGCCGCTGCCATTCCCTGGCGGCACGGCGCTGCGCGGGCCGCTCTATGTGCTCGGCATGCTGTGGTATGCGATGCGGGACCGCCTCGGACATTGACGCCGCGCCCGACGCTTGCCGGAGACGTGTGCGCCGCTGATGTCGGGCACCGTCGGCAAGCGGCGCGTGGAGCGCAAAAAGAAGAGCGATGAATACCGAGACGGGTCGACCGACTAAGAAGGAGCGACCTGAGCCGATCCTGTCGGAGGTCCGGCCCTCGGTCTCAATCCGCCGGCGTTGAGCTCGGCGGTGCTGCTTCACCGGATCATGACCGGTTCCTGTTCAGTCTCGGGGCCGCCTCGACAAGAGCCTTGCCGATCGCCGATCGCGGGTTGGCGATGACGGCGCGGGCATCGCCGCTTTCGGCGATCCGGCCGGCATCGAGGATGATGACGCGATGCGCCAGGGCGCGGATGACGCCGAGGTCATGGGAAATGAACAGATAGGCGATCCGTTCCCGCCTTTGCAGGTCGAGCAGCAATTCCAGGATCTGCCCGCGCACCGAAACGTCGAGCGCGGACACTGCCTCGTCGAGCACGATCAGCGACGGCCGCGTGGCGATGGCGCGGGCGATCGCCACGCGCTGGCGCTGCCCGCCGGAAATCTCGTGAATGGCGCGAGCCGCGAGGGCCGCGTCGAGGCCGACACGCTCCAAGAGGGCCGCGATGCGGCCCGGGCGTTCCGCGCGCGGCGCGATGTCGTGAATGCGCAAGGGATCATCCAGCACGCGCGCCACGGTGGCGCGCGGATTGAAGGCGGCGAGCGGGTCCTGGAACACCATCTGCAGGCGGGCGCGGCGAGCGCGCAGCGCGGCGCCTGACAGCGCGAGGAAGTCGTCGCCTTCGAAATCGATGCGGCCGGCCTCGGGCTCGATCAGCCGCAGCACCAGCCTTGCGACGGTCGATTTGCCGCTGCCGGAAGGGCCGACGAGCGCCAGCGTCTCCGCCGGGCCGATCTCGAAGGACACATCGTCGACCGCCGCGAAGGATTTGCCGCCGCGGCGGTAGCGCTTGGCGAGATTGGCGACGGAAAGCAGGGTCATGCCGAAGCGCCTTGCGGGTCGAGAAGAGGCTTCGCGTCAAGGCCGAGATGAGCGTCTAGCAACGCGCGCGTATAGGCATGACCCGGCGTCTCGACGATCCGTCGGGCCTCGCCGATCTCGACCAGCTCGCCGTGACGCAGCACCGCGATGCGATCGGCAAGCGTGGAAGCAAGCGCGATGTCGTGGCTGATGAAAAGCAACGTCATCCCGTCCTCGGTCACCAGCCGGCGGATCAGGGTGACGATCTCGGCCTGCACTATTGTGTCGAGCGCGCTGGTCGCTTCGTCGGCGATCAGAAACCCTGGTCCGGCGGCAATTGCCGCGGCAATGGCCACGCGCTGCTTCTGGCCGCCGGAGAGCTGGTGGGGGTAGGCGCGTAGGGCGGAGGCTGGATCGGGAAGGCGGACGCGTTCGAGGAGCGTCTTGGCCTTGGCGTAGGCGTCAGCCCAGGTGAGGTTGAGATGGGCACGGGCGACCTCGGCGATCTGTTTGCCCACCTGCATCACTGGATCGAGGCTGGAGGAGGGGTCCTGGAAGACGACGCCGATGTCGCGGCCGAGGAGAGGCCGTTGTTGGATTTCGCCAAGCGCAGATGACCGGCGTTCTGTCGCGCCAGCGCTTGCCGGCAGGAACCATTCGATGCGCCCGCCGATCTTGGCGCCCTCCGCCAGCAACCCCGCAATCGCCAGCGCCAGCGTGCTCTTGCCCGAACCGCTCTCGCCGATGATCGCCAGGCGCTCTCCGGCCTCGACATCGAGGCTGACGCCCCTCAGCGCCGGCACCTCAACACCGTCACGCCAATAGCGCACCGTCAGATCGCGGATCGAGAGCAGTCCGGTCACGACAGGCTCCTGCGTACCGCCGTGCTTTCCACCACGCCCTCTCCGGCGAGATAGACACCGAGCACCGTCAGGACCAGCGCTATGCCGGGAACGATCGACAGATATGGCGCGGTGCGCAGCACCGTACGGCCTTCGGCGATCATGCCGCCCCAGGTGACGCGGTTGGGGTCGCCGAGGCCAAGGAACGACAGCGCCGCCTCGGTGAGGATCGCGGCCGCTACGATCACGGAGGAGAGCGCCAGTACCGGCGGCAGCGCGTTGGGCAGCACCTCGCGTAAGGCGATCTCGAGCGGATGCATGCCGATGACACGGGCGCCGGCGACATAGTCGCGCTCGCGGATCGACAGCACTTCCGCGCGGGCAACACGAGCCGGCCCGGTCCAGGCGCCGAGCGCGATCGCCGCGACGACCGCGCCGAGGGAGGGACCGACGATGCTGACGAAGGCCAGCGCGAGCAGGAAGCTCGGCACGGTCTGGAACGCGTCGGTGACGCGCATCAGCATCTCGTCGACCAGGCCCCCGGCAAAACCGGCCAAAGTGCCGACCAGCGCGCCGATCAGGAGCGCCGCTGCCGCTGCCGCCAATCCCACCGCAAGCGAGGTGCGAGCGCCATGGAACAGCTCAGCCAGCACGTCGCGGCCGAGCCGGTCGGTGCCGAGCGGCAGCGACCAGTCCTGGAAAGGTGGCAGCAGGGCAGGGCCGGCGATCGCCTGCGGGTCGCCGGGAAAGAGCAGCGGCGCCGCCAACGCCATGACGACAAGCGATGCCAGGATGATTGCGCCGGCGATTGCTTCCGGTGTGCGCAGGAAACGACGCAGGCGGCTCATGCGCCGACCTCGCCGGCGCCGACCCGCGGATCGAGGAGAGCGTAGGCGAGATCGACCAGGAGATTGATGACGATGACGAAAACGGCGCTGACCAGGATGATGCCGAGCAGCAGCGGTGTGTCGCGGCCGGCGACGGCTTCCTGCGCCAGCCGGCCGAGGCCTGGCACCGCGAAGACGCTTTCGATGACGACGCTGCCGCCCAGCATCTGCGCCGACTGGAGGCCGAGCATGGTGACCAACGGCAAGAGCGCATTGCGAGCGACATGGGCAAGCACGATCCGGCCGCGCGGCAGACCCCTGGCCCGAGCGGCGAGCACGAAATCCTGCCGCCAGGCTTCCGCCATGCCGGCGCGCATCATGCGCAGATAGAGCGCGAGATAGATGAAGCCGAGCGCCGAGACCGGCAGCACGAGATGAGTGGCGATGTCGGCGGCGCGCGCCAACCCGGTCTTGGCCGACGCGATGGTCTCGATGCCGCCGATCGGAAGCCAGCGCATGTCGACGGCAAAGAAGACGATGAGCACGAGGCCGAACCAGAAGCCTGGCACGGCATAGAGCGCCAGCGAGCCGATGGACAGGAAGCGGTCGCGGAAGCTGCCCGGCCTCGCCCCGGCATAGATGCCGAGCGCCGAGCCGAGGCCGAATGAGAGCGCGGTGGCGCTGCCCATCAGTATCAGCGTGGTGGGCAGGCGCTCCAGGATAACGTCGCGGATCGGCCGCGAGAAGCTGACAGACTGGCCTAGGTCGAGATGCAGCAGGGCCCACAGGTAGTTGGCGAGGCGGGTGAGCTCCGACTGATCGAGGCCCCAGCGGTGACGCAGCAGTTCGATCATGCCTGCATCGCCGCCGGTCGAGACGACATAGGAATCGACCGCGTCGCCGGGAGCGGCTTCGAGAAGGAGGGAGCCGCCGATGACGACGATCAAGAGCACGAAGACGCTGCCGACGAGGCGGCGGCGCAGGAGGGCAAGGGCGCGGGTCATGGCCAGGCCCGGTCAAGGCCGGGCGACAACCCGAGTGTTCTACGGCAAGGCTGTGGGGGCGAAACTCTCATTCCCGAAGCTGAGCACCCCAACCGTCGATCCGCAAGTGCAGGATCAACCCGCCAAATAGGTGTCCGCCCAGTTCGACACTGCCCAGCGCGGATTGTTGGCAATGTTGCCCACCGTATCGCGGGCGACGCTGATAAAGCTCCATTCGGCGACGTTGATCAGCGGCAGGTCGGCCGCGACTTGTCTCTGGAACTGCTTGTAGAGGTCGGTGCGGGCCGCCGTATCAAGTGTCTCGGATGCCTTGAGGATCAGCCCGTCGAGATCTGCGTTCTTGTAGCCGCCCTGGTTGGAGAAAGGCACACCGTCCGGGATTCCGCTCTGCACAAGGATGGTGGTCGAGATCGCCGGGTCGCCGCGGAACACGGGCGGACCGACAGCGAGATCGAAGGCATGGTCGGTGTAGACGGCCTTGATGTGGGCGGCGGAATCGTTGTTGACGATCTCGGCGTCGATGCCGATGGCCGCGAGCGCCTGGCGAAGATAGTCGCCGAACTGTTTTGTCTCGTTGAAGTAGGGCGCCGGCAAAAGCTTAAGCGCGAACCGCTTGCCGTCGTCGGCGCGCTTGTAGCCAGCCTCGTCGAGCAGCGCATTGGCCTTGGCGACGTCAAAGGCATAGGTCGGCACGTCGGCGGTGTAGAATTGCGGATCGTTCTTCGGCACCGGGCCGGTGGCGGTCGCGGCGTAGCCGAGGAAGATTGTCTTGACGACGAAATCCTTGTCGATGGCATGCGCGATGGCCTGCCGCACTTTCAGATCGGCCAACTCCTTGCGGCGATGGTTGATCTCGACGACGAGCTGGTAGGTCAGCCCCTCATAGCCCTTGGTGATGACCTTCAGGCCGGGCACTTTCGAGATGCGGTCAAGATCGGCGAGCGGCACGGCGGAGAAGGCGGCAAGCTGGATCTCTTCAGCCTCCAGCGCAGCCGCGGCAGAGGTGCGATCGGGGAGCACCTGATAGACGATCTCGTCGAGATAGGGTTCGTCCTTGCCCCAATAGGTGTCGTTTCTCGTCAGCCGGTAATACTGGCCGGCCTTGTATTCGGCGAATTTGAATGGGCCGGTGCCGACCGGCGCGTTGTTGGCCGGGTTGTCCTCGATCTTGCCGACCTCGTAAAGGTGCTTCGGCACGACGCTCGACAGCGCCGGCAACGCGTTGCGGATCAGCTGGAACGGCGTTGGCTTGGCGAACTTGAAGATGGCTGTCAGCTCGTCCGGCGTGTCGACGGCTTGCAAATCCTTGAACACGGTGCGGCCGAGATTCTGCAGCGGCTTCCAGATCTGCAGCGCCGAGAAGGCGACGTCGGCCGAGGTGAAGGGCTTCCCGTCATGCCATTTGACGCCGTCACGGAGCTTGAAGGTGACCGACAACCCGTCGGCGGCACCTTCCCAGGAAAGCGCCAGTCGCGGCTCGAGCCCGTCCTTGCCCTCGAATGAGGCTTCGGCCAGCGTCTCGACAATCTTGCTCGAGATGAAGAAGACACCGTTGGAGGCGACGATCGCGGGGTTGAGGTTGCGCGGCTCGGAATCGGCGGCCAGCACCAGACGGCCGCCCTTCTTCGGCGTCTGGGCGAAACCAATGGTCGGCAGCGCGGTCGAGGCCAGGAGCAGCGCCGAGCCGGCCAGCAGGCCGCGGCGTGAAATGGTCAATCCGGACATCGCTCAAACTCCCCTCTTCGCGCCCTCAAGGCGCGGACGCTATCGACAGGCGGATTATGGCTCTTGGCAAACGTTTCGCCAGAGACGGATTTGGCGCATCATGGCTTGGCTTTGAAATTTCCGTCCTCTGGACCAGCCACCGAAAGACACGTCCCGTCATATTCTGGTAGGACCAGATTATTGCGACGTTCAACGAGATGATCATGAGCAAAGCGTGTTTAGCGCGAATGTGATCAGTTCTGGCTGGACCAGAGGAGCTGGAATGGTGCAGATTTCACCAGCATCAAAATTGGCCGCGTGAGAAAGGCCGATCGATCCAGGGAGAGGCAGATGAACATCGCTCCGGGCAAAACCGAGATCAGCAAGGTTCCATTCGACCAGGCGCGGGTGGACCGGCTGATGGAAGAGGCCGGCATCGACGTGCTCTTCGCCACCTCCAAGCACAACACGCAATATCTGCTCGGCGGCTACAAGTTCATCTTCTTCGCGGCGATGGATGCGATCGGCCACAGCCGCTATCTGCCGATCGTCCTTTACGAGAAGGCCGGGCCGGAACACGCCGCCTATATCGGCAACAAGATGGAAGGCGGCGAGCACCAGAACCATCCGTTCTGGACACCGACCTTGCATGCCGCCTGCTGGGGCACGCTCGATGCCGCCAATCTGGCAGTCGAACATCTGCACAAGATCGGTAAGTCGGCGGCGCGCATCGGCATCGAACCGGGGTTCCTGCCGTCCGACGCCTACATGCTGATCAGAAAGGCTTTGCCGGACGCCAAGTTGATCGACGCAACCGACATGCTGGAGCGCATGCGCGCCATCAAGACCGAGGCGGAGCTGGAACAGCTGCGCATCGCCTCCGAGCTGATCACCGATTCCATGCTGGCGACGATCGCCTGGGCGCGGGAGGGCACGAGCAAGACCGACATCATCGAGCAGCTCAGGCGCGAGGAGACCAATCGCGGCGCGCATTTCGAATATTGCCTGCTGACGCTGGGTTCCAGCCACAACCGCGCAGCGTCCAGCCAGGCGTGGAAGGCGGGTGAGGTGATGTCGATCGATTCCGGCGGCAATTATCACGGCTATATCGGGGACCTTTGCCGCATGGGCGTGCTCGGCGAGCCGGATGCCGAACTGGAGGATCTTCTGGCCGAAGTCGAAGCGGTGCAGCAGGCGGCCTTTTCCAAGGTCAAGGCTGGCACGCTTGGCGGGGACATGATCGCGCATGCGGAGAGCGTTCTGAAGGCATCCAAGGTTGCGGCCTACACGGACTTCTTCGCGCATGGCATGGGGCTGATCACGCATGAGGCGCCGTTCCTGATGACCAACCATCCGGTCGCCTATGAGGGTACCTATGCGGCGAAGCCGCTGGAAAAGAACATGGTGCTTTCGGTCGAGACGACCATGCTTCACCCGACGCGCGGCTTCATCAAGCTGGAGGACACGGTAGCGGTGACGGACAGCGGCTATGTGATGTTCGGCGATCGCGGGCGTGGATGGAACAGGGGTGGGGCCGGTTAAGGGCTGGCGTCGGTCCATGGCTCGGATTATGCCGAGCTGCGCAAGCGACATGCCCGGCAGTGGACCGCCATCAGAATGGAACATGAACTGCCCAACGTCTTTCTGGATGGTTGCCAGCAAGTTTCTTCGTATCTTGAACCAATGGGGTTTCGCTTCGTCAAAAGCGGACCTCACGCCAGTCGCCGAGCAGGCGATTGGACATACAAAGTCTCCTTTCAATCAAGCAATCTGAATGTCGCTGGTGAATATGTCGAACTGACCGTTCATGCCTCAGTTTACAGCAAGGCGCTGAGAGCATGGGATGAGGGCTCGGCGTGGCCTGCGGACGCAAGCGACTGGGTAGCAGGGGGGCAACTCGGCAATTTGCGGACGCCGCGCAAATGGCGGACATGGAATATAGCGGGACCAATTACCCGTCCGTCTCAAATCACGAATATCGTTGCCAACATCGAGGCGATCATCCTGCCATTTTTTGATCGCTTCAGCGCGCCCCGAAGACTCGCTCAAGAGGTGGCGATCTCCCAAGTTCCGGGCTTCGACCGGCCGGAGCACGCCCTCAGATTTGTATACTGGCAGCTGGGTCGAGAGTCGGCCGAGGACTGTATATCGTACTGGGTTAAGCGGCTGCCCTCCGGGGATGCCTTCCGGTCGGAGCGGGATGCTCCCGTTCTTCCAGACAGACTTGCGCTCGGGAGCGACACCAATAACCTAGCGAGAATAGCCCGTGCAATGAAGATTGGGATGAGCCTGTAGTCAACGCTCCGCCGGCAGCAGCCTGAAATCCGGCAGGTCGCGCAGCGCGAGCTCTGGTCCTGCGGGCGAATAGACGACGAAAAGCTGCATCGGCTGGTCGCCGGTGTTGAGCGTCGAGTGGAAGCGGCTTTCCGGCACGTAGATGGTGCAGCCGGGCCCGACCTTCGCCACCACCGGGTTGCCCTTCTCATCCTCGACCATCTGCTCGCCATTACCGGAGATGACGAAGATGATCTCTTCGGCGCCCGGGTGGTTGTGGCGGGTATGCCCTTTGCCTGGCGGCAGGTCGACGACGCCGCCGGAAAAGCGCTCAGCGCCGTTCACTTCCGGCGCGACGGTGAGCGCCAATCTGCCCCAGTCGAAACCAAAGGCGCTGACATCCTTCGGGTAGACGAAAACCTTGCTTTTGTCGGCCATTGCCTCATCCCTTCCTTTTCCTTTTTGTCGAAGCATCGGATTTCCCCAAAACCTGCTTCCACTTTTGGGTCCGATGCTCCAGCGAAACCGCCTTGAAATCCGCCGTCTGCCGGGCGATCGCCGCTTCGGCCGGCAGACGCTCCATCGAGCTCGCGCCATAGAAGCCGTGCAGCCCCGCGCAGCGCTCCAGGATGTAGCGCGCGTCGTCGGGCATCGAGATCGGGCCGCCGTGGCAAAGCAGGATCACGTCCTTGCGCACCGAGCGCGCGGCATCGGCTATGGCGTCGATCTCCTTGACGCAGGCGTCGAGCGTCTTCGCCGAGGTGGCGCCGATCGAGCCGCCGGTCGTCACACCCATATGGGCGACGACGATGTCGGCGCCAGCCCTGGTCATGGCGCGCGCCTCGTCCGGATTGAAGACATAGGGCGTGGTGAGAAGGTCGAGTTTATGCGCCTCGGCGATCATGTCGACCTCGAGGCCAAAACCCATGCCGGTCTCCTCGAAGCTCTGGCGCATGGTGCCGTCAAACAGGCCGACGGTCGGAAAATTCTGCACGCCGGAAAAGCCCATCGTCTTCAACTCGGCCAAGAGCAGCGGCATGATGACGAAGGGATCGGTGCCGTTGACGCCGGCCAGCACCGGGGTCTTCTTCACCACCGGCAACACCTCATAGGCCATCTCCTTGACGATCTCGTTGGCATTGCCATAGGCGAGCAGGCCGGCGGCTGAGCCGCGCCCGGCCATGCGGTAGCGGCCGGAATTGTAGATGATGATCAGGTCGATACCGCCGCTTTCCTCGGCCTTGGCCGACAGACCGGTGCCGGCGCCGCCGCCGACGATCGGCACGCCGTCGGCGATCATCTTGCGGAACTTTTCCAGGATCGTTTTGCGCGGAATGGCGGCCATGCTTGTCGTTTCTCACTTCTTGGCGATGTCGAGGAACGCCTCGGCGGCTGCCTTGGCGAAAGCGGGGTCGTTGATATGCAGCGGCAGGCGCGTGACGGTGCGGTTTCCGGTCGGCTGGATCGTGCGCTCGATGGCGTCGAACAGCGCCGCGTCGGCTTCCGGATCGAAGAAGGCGCCGCCTTCCATATCCAGCGCCGAAATGCCCTTTTCCGGGATCAGGAAACGCACCGGGCCATCGCAACGGGCAAGGCGGCCGCCGATCCATTCGCCGATTTTGCGGCATTCCTCTGCCGTGGTGCGCATCAGGGTGACGTTGGGGTTGTGTTCGTAGAACAGGCGTCCGCGATAGCGCTCGGGGATCGTGGGCGGCGCCCAGAAGTTCACCATGTCGAGCGCGCCGACCGAGCCGACATAGGGCAGTTTCGAGCGGGTAATAGCGCCAAAGCGATCCTCGGTCGCGGGCAAGACGCCGCCGAACAGCAAGTCGCAGACTTCGGTCGTGGTGATGTCGAGGACACCGGCAAGCAGGCCGCTGTCGGCGAGTTTCTCCATCGAGCGGCCGCCGGTGCCGGTGGCGTGGAAGACCATGCAGTCATAGCTGGCGCGCAATTGCTCGACGATCGCGGTCACGCAAGGCGTGGTGACGCCGAACATGGTCAGCCCCAGCGCCGGCTTGCCGGCGGCGACCGGGGCGGGCTTCGCGGCCATGCCGGCGATGGCCTGGGCGGCATTGTGCAGCACGGTGCGGGAGAGCCTGTTCAGTCCCGCCATGTCGGTCACCGACGGCATCATGATGATGTCGGAGACATCGACGTAAGGCGCGGTATCGCCGGAAGCCAACGTCGAGACCATGAGCTTGGGCAGGCCGAGCGGCAGCGCGCGCATGCCGGCGGTGACGATCGAGGTACCGCCGCCGCCGCCGATGCCGATCACGCCGGCGATGTCGTCGCGCGACTGGATGAAATTGGCGAAGGCGGCAGCCATGCCGGCAACGGCGGCGCCGCGATCATCGACGCCTAGAACCGCGCCGGCTCCCTTGGGGTGTTGCGCGGCGACCTCGCTTGCCGCGATGTCGACCGGAACCGTCGCGCCGCGCGTGCCGATGTCGACACGCGTGACTGTGCCACCGGCCCTGATGATGGCATCGGCCAGGAAGGCAAGTTCCTCACCTTTGGTGTCGGCGGTGCCGACCACATAGATGCGGCCCATCCTTGGTTTCCCCTTCGTCCGGCATGCCCGGCGTCGCCGTCCGGCCCTTTTGCCCTACCCTTAGGCTCCTCGGCAAAAGCCTCGTCGCTGGTGGGACCCCATTATTGCCCGGCATTGCGCCATTGCAAATTTTTGAGACGCGCGTATCGTATTGATATGGATGTCTCACGTCAACAAGTTGTCTCCGCTGACGATGTCCCACAGGTCATCGAGAAGGGGCCGCGCGCCCGCACCAGACGACTCATGCTGGAGACGGCGACAAGGCTGATGCAGTCCGGCATGACCCCTTCGGTCAGCGAGGTCGCGGAGGCGGCGGGAGTGTCGCGAGCGACCGCCTACCGTTACTTCCCGAGCCAGGCGGCGCTGGTGCAGGCCGTGGTCGATGAAGGGCTTGGTCCGATCCTCACCTGGAAGTCGGCGTCCGACGATGCCGAGCGCCGCGTGGCGGATTTGTTCGCTACCGCGATGCCGCGCATCGAAGCCTTCGAGGCGACGTTCAAGGCTGCGCTGAAACTGTCCCTCGACCAATGGGCGCGGCGCGAGGCGGGCACGCTCGGATCGGAACCGGCCTTCAAGCGCGGCCATCGCGTCGACTTGCTGAAGGACGCGATCACGCCACTCAAGGGGCGCTTGAAGCCGCGTCAGTTCAGGCGCCTGGCCCAGGCGCTGTCGCTGGTGTTCGGCGTCGAGGTGGTGACGGTGCTGAAGGATATCTGGGGGCTGGACAGCGCCGAAATGATGTCGGTCGCGCAATGGGCAGCCGGGGCGCTGGTACGCACGGCGATGGCGGAATCGGAGCCGAAATCGGCAGAAATGTCAGTCACATCCAAAGCGACGACTGCGTGAATCTGGTTGGACCAGATTGCCGGAACAGGTTGGGATGTTAACTGGGGTTGCCCGGTCGTAGCAAGGGCTCTCCATATCAAAGAGTAGGAAAAACAAGGCAAAACAGACAGATATCGTAATGTTTGGCTTTGGTGACTGCTATGGCCGCCTCAAGAAAGCGCTTGACGTCGAGCAAGAATTGGTAATACCAGATTAGGATAGATGAAGCCGATCAAAAGTGAAGGCCGCGATCCATTTCCGGCAGGGCGAGGAGGCCCGGAACCGGAGAGGCGCCATCACGGGAGAACTACCAGGGCCGGTCTTCGTTGCCGGCTCGCATGACGCAGTAGAATGCGCACAAGGGAGGAAAATTATGCGCAAGATAGTGACCAGCGTGCTTGCTGGTGTCGGCCTGGCGCTTGCCTGCGGGACATCCGTCCACGCGCAGGAAAAGTCGCTCACCATCTTCTGGGCGGAATGGGATCCGGCCAATTATCTGCAGGAACTCGGCAACGAGTACGAGAAGGAAACGGGCGTCAAGATCACGGTTGAAACCACGCCGTGGTCCGATTTCCAGACCAAGGCCTTCACCGAATTCAACGCCCATGGCGATGCCTACGACCTGGTGGTCGGCGACTCGCAGTGGCTCGGCGCTGGCTCGACTGGCGGTCACTATGTCGACCTGACGGACTTCTTCAAGAAGCATGACCTCGGCAACGTGATGGCGCCGGCGACGGTGAAATATTACTCCGAATATCCCGGCAACAGCGGCAAGTACTGGGCCATCCCGCTCGAAGGCGATGCGGTCGGCTGGTCATACCGCAAGGACTGGTTCGAAGACCCGAAGGAGAAAGAAGCGTTCAAGGCCAAATATGGCTACGACCTCGACGTGCCGAAGGATTTCAAGGCGCTGCGCGATATCGCCGAGTTCTTCTATCGGCCAGATCAGAAGAGATACGGCATCGCCATCTACACCGACAATTCCTATGACGCCATGGCGATGGGCTTCGAGAACGCGCTGTTCTCATACGGCGGCGAGCTCGGTGACTATGCGACCTATCAGGTCGACGGCCATATAAACTCGGACAAGGCAGTCGCCGCTCTCGATGCTTATAAGGAACTCTACAAGTTCACGCCTCCGGGCTGGGCCAAGTCGTTCTTCGTCGAGGACAACCAGGCGATCACCGAAAACCTGGCCGCGATGAGCATGAATTTCTTCGCGTTCTTCCCCTCGCTGATCAACGAGGCATCCAACCCCAATGCCAAGAACACCGGCTTCTTCGCCAATCCTCCCGGCCCCAACGGCGATCAGTTCGCCGCACTCGGCGGGCAGGGCATCTCGGTCGTCTCCTACTCGAAGAAGCAGGACGAGGCGATGAAGTTCCTTGAATGGTTCATCAAGGACGAGACCCAGAAGAAGTGGGCGGCGCTTGGCGGCTACACCTGCAGCGCCGCGGTGCTGAAATCGCCTGAGTTCCAGAGCGCCACGCCTTACAACAAGGCCTTCTACGAGACCATGTTCAAGGTGAAGGATTTCTGGGCGGTGCCGGAATATGCCGAACTGCTGCAGCAGCTCAACCAACGCATCTATCCCTACATGATCGGCGGCTCGGGCACCGCCAAGGAAACGCTGGACGCGCTTGCCGCCGACTGGAACGCGACCTTCAAGAAATATGGTCGCGTGAAGTAATCGACATGCCTCGCGGAGGAGGCCTCTGAGGCCTCCTCCGTTTGTTTTTCAAGCATCCGGAGCAGGGCTTTGGCGACCACGATGATCACCACGCTCGACAGGTCCTCGCGGGCCGCGGCGCGCGGCCTCAGTGACATTTCGATCCGCAATCTCTTCATCATCCCGACGATCCTGTTCCTGATCGTCTTCAACATCTTTCCGCTGATCTATTCGCTCGGCTATTCCTTCACCGATTTCCGCGCGTCGACCAACGCGCCGGCCAATTTCGTCGGGCTGCAGAACTATCGCGATCTGCTCAACGATCCTTATGTGTGGTCGAATTTCGCCATCACCGCGAAATACGTGATCATCTCGGTCGCCGGACAACTCTTTGTCGGCTTCGGCGTGGCGATGCTGCTCAACCGGGATATTCCCCTCAAGGGCCTTATCACCACGTTGCTGTTGCTGCCGATGATGCTGTCGATGGCTGTCGTCGGCCTGTTCTGGAAACTGCTTTATGACCCGTCATGGGGCGTAATCAACTATGCGCTCGGCCTCGGCAATTTCGAGTGGCTGGCGGACCCGAAGATGGCGCTCTATGCAGTCGCCTTGACCGATATCTGGATGTGGTCGCCGTTCGTCATGCTGCTGTCGCTGGCCGGCCTCTCGGCGGTGCCGAAACATCTCTACGAGGCCGCTGCGATCGACCGCGCCGGGCCGTTTTACACCTTCTTCCGCATCACGCTGCCGCTGGTCGCGCCGATCCTGATGATCGCGGTCATTTTCCGCACCATGGAAGCGTTCAAGACCTTCGACCTCGCCTACATCCTCACCAGCCAGCCAACGGCCGAACTTATCTCGATCCGGCTTTACAAGATGGCTTTCCAGGAATGGCAGACCGGACGGTCGTGCGCCATGGCCTACATCGTGCTGATCATGGTGCTGGCGATTACCAACATTTACGTCAAATACCTCAACAAGGTGAAGGAGCGCTGATATGGCCGCCGTCCGCACTTCTTCAGAGATCGCCTTCAATCGCATCGCCATTATCGGCGTGCTGGTGGTGACGATCATCTTCCTGGCGCCGATCTACTGGATCGCCTCGACGGCCTTCAAGCCGCGCAACCTCGCCACCACCATCCCGCCGACGGTGGTCTTCCAACCGGAGATATCGCCCTTCGTTAAGCTGTTCACCAAGCGGTCCCAGATGCGCAACCCGCCGACGCCGGAAGAATATGCCGCCGCCCCATGGTGGGAGCGCGTCGTCTTCGACGGCGGCGAGAAGATCGTGCGCGACGGCAAGGGTGAGGTGCAGTGGTCGGGCTATCCGAGCCGATTCATGAACTCGCTGATCGTGGCGATCACCTCGACCGTGCTTGCCGTCGGCATGGGCACGTTCACCGCCTACGGTTTCTCGCGCTTCAAGGTGAAGGGGGAGGCGGACCTGCTCTTCTTCATCCTGTCGACGCGCATGCTGCCGCCGGTGGTGGTCGCGATTCCGATGTTCCTGATGTACCGGGCCGTTGGGCTGAACGATTCCCATCTCGGCCTGATCATCCTCTACACCGCCTTCAACCTGTCCTTCTCGGTCTGGCTGATGAAAGGCTTCATCGACGAGATTCCGAAGGAATATGAGGAGGCGGCGCTCGTCGACGGCTACACGCGCATGGAGGCCTTCTTCAAGATCGTGCTGCCGGAGGCCGCGACCGGCATCGCCGCCACGGCCGTGTTCTGCTTCATCACCGCCTGGAACGAATACGCCTTCGCGCTGATCATGACCAACCGCCGCGCCCAGACGGCGCCGCCTTTCATCCCGAGCCAGGTCGGCTCCGGTCTGCCGGACTGGACGGTGATCGCCGCCGGAACCTTCCTGTTCCTGCTGCCGGTCGCGATCTTCACCTTCCTTCTCCGCAATCATCTGCTGCGCGGCATGTCCTTCGGAGCGATCCGCAAATGAGCTTTCGCGCCATCAACGAGAAATATCTGGAGCCGGGATCGCAGATCCTGATGGTGCTCGGCATCGTCGCGCTCTGCCAGCCCTGGAACATGCTGCTCCACACCTATGGCGTGACGATCATCCTGATCGGCCTGATCGGCTTCAACGTCACCTCCAAGATTCCACGCGAGGAGCAGGCCGGCACCGGACACGGGGCCGATCAGCAGGCGCATAATGCGGGGGTACGGCATTGACGCAGATCGAGCTTCGCGGCGTCCAGAAGTTCTTCGGCGCCGTCCAGGTCATCAAGGACCTGAACCTTGTGATCGACGACAACGAGTTCATCGTGCTGCTCGGACAGTCGGGCTGCGGCAAGACGACGACGCTGCGCGCCATCGCCGGATTGGAGACCATCGACCAGGGCGACATCCTGATCGACGGCAAGCCGGTGCAGCACCTCAAGGCAGCGGACCGCGACATCGCCATGGTGTTCCAGTCCTTCTCGCTCTATCCGCATATGAACGTCTACGAGAACATCGCTTTCCCTCTGCGCGCGACGCGCAAGAGCAGGAGCCAGATCGACACCGAGGTGCGCTCGGTGGCCAAGACGCTGCAGATCACCGACCTCCTCAACAAGAAGCCCTCGGCGTTGTCTGGCGGCGACATGCAGCGCGTGGCCATCGGCCGGGCGCTGGTGCGGCGCCCGAAGGCGATGCTGATGGACGAGCCTATCGGGGCGCTCGACGCCAAGCTGCGCGAGGAAATGCGCGCCGAGATCAAGCGGCTGCACATCAAGCAGGGGTCGACCAGCATCTATGTCACCCACGACCAGATCGAGGCGATGAGCCTCGCCGATCGCATCGTCATCATGCATGAGGGCGTCCTGCAGCAGGTCGGCACGCCGGACGAAGTCTATTCGCATCCGGCCAATCTGTTCGTGGCGCAATTCGTCGGCAGCCCGGTGATGAATGTCGCCGATGCAACCGTGACTGAGGCTGCGTCCGCGGCATCGGTCTCGGTTGGCGGCGCGCCCACCGGCTTCGAGTTTCCGCGCGCGTTGCTTTCCAAGCTCAACGGCCACGCCGGCGGCCAGCTTGTGCTCGGCATCCGGCCGGAAGGCGTGCTGGTGCGTCGCGAGGCGGCGGATGGCTTCCTGCCGGTCGAAACGCAGATCGTCGAGCCGTTGGGCTCCTTCGATATCGTCGACCTCAGGGTCGGTTCCAGCATGCTGCGCGCCCGCACCAGAAGCGGCTTCGTCAGCGGCCCGGGCGAGAAGGTCCATGCGCGGATCGATCCTTCGCAGACACATTTCTTCGACGCGGCGAGCGGCAAGTCGCTCGGAGTGAGACTGTAATGGCCCATATCCAGCTGAAGAACATCTCCAAGACATTCGGCAACCACACCGCGTTGTCCAATCTCGATCTCGACATCGCCGACGGCGAGTTCTTCGTGCTGCTTGGCGAGACCGGTGCCGGCAAGACGACGACGCTGAGGATGGTCGCGGGCCTTGAAAAGCCGACAGCGGGCCAGGTCCTGATCGACGGCGTCGACGTCGCCGACTGGGGCGCGGCCGAACGCGACGTGGCGCTGGTGCTGCAGCAATATTCGCTCTATCCGCGCTACACGGTGCGGCAGAACCTCGAATTTCCGCTGAAGCCGAAAATCCGCCGGCTTCCCGATGCCGAGATCAAGGACCGCGTCGCGCGCGCGGCCCGCACTCTTCGTATCGAACATCTGCTCGATCGCAAGACCGACAGGCTTTCCGGCGGCGAGATGCAGCGCGTATCGATCGGCCGTGCCATCGTGCGCAAGCCGCGCGTGTTCCTGATGGACGAGCCGTTGTCGGCGCTCGACGCCAAGCTGCGCGAGGCGCTGCGCACCGAATTGAAGAACCTGCAGATGCAGCTCGGCGCCACATTCCTGTTCGTCACGCATGACCAGATCGAGGCCATGTCGATGGGTGACAAGGTCGGCGTGCTGAACCATGGTCGCATCGTCCAGACCGGCACGCCGCATGAGATCTACAACAATCCGCGCGACACCTATGTGGCGAGTTTCGTCGGCTCGCCGCCGATGAACCTCATCGATGGCAGGCTGGTGGACGACCGCGCGGTGATGGCGCCGATTAATTTCGAGCTGCCTCTTTCAGGCGGGGGCAGGACGAGTGGCGCGACCGATGGTCGGCCACTCGTCTTCGGCATTCGTCCGGAGGATGTCCATCTGGAGAGCGGTGCGCCGGTCGAGGCGCTCGTCCACGATGTCGAGAACCATGGCGTGGAAAAGATCCTCACGCTCAGGGTCGGCGATACCATGCTGCGCGCCACCGTCCCGGCAAGGACCGATGTCGCGATCGAACAGGCGGTGCGCTTCGCCTGGAATCCCGACAAGGTGGTGCTGTTCGACAAGGGCAGCGGCGTCAGCTTGCGGCATGCGGTATGACGGCTCGCCGGCTGCCCCGCGGGGAATGACGCAGCGTCCAAAAGGCTTGGCAGTTCCTCCAGCACCGGGTGGGGCCTGGCTCAAACGCTCGGATCATGCCCGCTGTCCGCCATGTTACGGAAATGGCTCGGCGCCACGCCCATCACCCGCTTGAAGGCGCGGCTGAAGGACGCTTCCGAATCATAGCCCAACCTCGACGCCGCCACGGAAACCCTCATGCCGTCGCGGGTGAGCCATTGCCGCGCCTGGTGCATGCGTACACGCAGCACATATTTGGCCGGCGTCTCGCCGACCACCGTGGCAAAGCGCAGGGCAAAGGCGGAGCGCGAAGCGCCCATCATCCTGGCCAGCGCCTCGACCGTCCAGTCGCGCTCCGGCTGCAGGTGGACGGCGGCTAGCACCTTGCCGACATCCGGGTTGCGCATTGCTGCGATCCATCCGGTGGCATCGCCGCAGCCATTCTCCACCCAGGAGCGGATGATGGTGGCTGCGAGCACGTCGGCCAGGCGGGCAAGGATGCCGCCGGAACCGACGCGGTCCATCGTCACCTCGCCGGCCATCGCGTCGAGCAGATGCTGGATGCCGGGCGCGTTCGCCATCAGCTTATGCGCCTGCATCAGGTCCGGCATCATCTCCAGCAGCGGATGCGAGCCGTCGAGGTTGAAATGCATCGAGCCGCAAAACAGCAGGGTCTTGCAGCCGTCGCAGCCGTTCGAGACGTCATAGATGTTCTCGCAAACCGGCTCGATCGTGTAGCGGCCGATAGGCACCGGAGCCACGCCGGGCGCGCTTGCCAAAACGTGCGCGTCGCCGCGCGGGATCAGCAGCGCGTCTCCGACGGAGAGCTGGGTCCATTCCTTTGCCGGCGTAAACAGCCAGCATCCCTGCTGTCCGATGAAATGGAAGCGCGCCGCCTTCTGCGCCGGGAAGGAAACGGCCCAGGGCTCGCCCAGCACGCAGCGGCCGTAATCGACACCGTCAAGCCGCAAACCGCGCAACATGTCGGTGAGCGGGTCGCCCGAAGTTTGCAAGACGGATTTGGACGAATTGTAATTCATTACGGCGTTTCTAGCATGGAAACTCCAGAACGTCACTCCCTATGTTGCACCGCAGCCAAATGTTGCGCTGCAACTCACCGGAGATCCTCCCATGACCGAGCCCGCCACGGGTGCCATCGATGCCGCTGTTCTCGACAGGGACGAACCAGAAGAACGAACCGAGCCTGCCTGGGGGGCCGTCGTCTCGCTGGCGCTCGGCGTTTTCGGCCTGGTCACCGCCGAATTCCTACCCGCCAGCCTTTTGACGCGGTTGGCGCAGGACCTTGGCGTCAGCGAAGGCGCCGCCGGTCAGGCGGTGACGGCAACGGCTGTCGTCGGGGCGATCTCGGCGCCGACAATGGCGATCATCACCAGGCGGCTCGACCGCCGGCTGGTGATGTGGATCCTCTCCGTCCTTTTGATCGTCTCCAACCTCGTCGCCGCCTTCGCCTCTTCGCTCACCATGCTGCTTCTCGCCCGTGTCGTGCTGGGCGTCGCGCTCGGCGGCTTCTGGTCGATGTCGGCGGCCATGGCGATGCGGCTAGTGCCGATGCGGCTGATGCCGCGCGCCATGTCCATCATCCTGACCGGCGTCTCGGTCGCCACGGTCACGGCGGCGCCGGTCGGCGCCTATGTCGGCGATGTCTGGGGCTGGCGCACCGCCTTCATGATCGCGGCGGTGGTCGGCGGACTGGCGCTTCTGGTCCAACTTGCCACCTTGCCCAGCCTGCCGCCGACGGCGGTGGCGAGCTTCCGCACGCTGATCGCGGTGTTGAAGCGGCCGATGATCCGTGTCGCACTGCTCGTCGTGCTGCTGGTCGCGTCCGGACAGTTTGCCGGCTTCACCTATGTGCGGCCGTTCCTCGAGACCGTTCCAGTCATGCCGATCGAGACCATCTCGCTGGTGCTGCTCGCCTATGGCATCGGCGGCTTCTTCGGCAATTTTGCCGGCGCCTTCCTGGCCGAGCGCAATCTGAAGATGGCCGTCGGCCTGGCGCCGCTGCTGATCGCCTTGTCGGCGGCTGCGCTGCTTGTGCTCGGCGCCTCGCCGATAGCGGCGGCTGCCGCCGTCACCGCCTGGGGCTTTGCCTTCGGCGCCGTGCCGGTCGGCCTGCAGACCTGGCTGGTGCGCGCCGCGCCCGACCAGGCCGAGAGTGCCGGCGGCCTGATGGTCGCGACCTTCCAGGTGGCGATCGCGCTTGGCGCCATCGTCGGCGGCCTCCTGGTCGATCATGCCGGCGTCGCTACCGCCTTCGCCTATGGCGGCGGGGCGACCTTGCTGGCGGCACTGGTGACCTTCGCCATGGGACCGAGGCAGTCTGAGTAGCCTGGCCGCGACCACTTCCGCCGCATTGCCCCTGATCTTCAGACTCCAGCCGATGCGCCCTACCCGCCAGGTAAGGCGTCGGCAGCCTGGCTGACGGATGAAACGCCTCCGACCATGGCAACCATCCGCACCATCATGCGATGACCGAAGCCAGCGGCCTCCTTGGCGAAAACGCCAAGGCAGGCCCATACCCGAAGCGCATCACAATATCCGGCCTGCCTGTCTCGCCGACTATCGCCGCCAGGTCGGTGCGCAGGCGGGCCACCTCGACGGGCTGATTGATGAAAGCGATCTTTAGCCCCTGGCCCGTCGCTGCCAAAGCGAAGCGCTGGCACGCCTGGCCAACCCTGATCCAGTGATCGTGGTCCGGCCGGTCGCCAAAGAAGATCGCCACCCCGGCCGATGAGTCGATCTGGCGGGCGTATTTCCGGTTCTCCCCGGCGACGCTGAACAGCCGGTCGAGAGCGATCCGGCCCAAGCCGGTCGGCAGCACCGGGCTGCCGCTCGCGGCGGAGAAGAGCCCGTCGCCGCTTGTCATCGCGCTGCGCGGGTTGAAGCGTATCCACTGCTTCAGTTCCCGCATGAATGCGGGGTCGTTCATCTGGTCTTCGTTGCCGGCAAGGACAAGCTCTCGCACCTGTCTCACCCGCGCCCGGTCAGTGACAAGCGCGAGGCTCACACCCGGCACCGCGGCTATCCGCTCGAGTTCGACGAGATCCGCCGCGGGCGCGGCGCGGCCATCATATTCGGCACGCGTCGATTGGCGTCGAGGGATGGCGTCGACCAGTGGGTCCGCTCTCGGCGCGCCCATGAGGTAGTCGTAACGGACACCGTTGCCGTCCGCCGTCAGCGAACCCTCGCCGGTCCGGCCGGTCGCCGCCGCCGCGAGCGCAAGATTGGCCGCGGCGCATCCCAGGCTGACATAGAGATGGTGATCGTCAGGATCCACGACCGGAGTCCGCCGCCGAAAGTCGGGTCGGATCTCGATCGCCTGCCCTTCAAGCTTAAACCGCCAAGGTTGGGTATTATGGCTGTTGGCCGCCAGGGTTGCATAACGGACCACTGCTTCGAGATCGGGCGTCAGGCGGTCGCGCAGTCCGGCGGCGAAGGTATCGTACTGGGTCATCGACCCGACCGCCGAACGCCAAGCAGTGACGCCGGTGCCGGCCGCGACAAGCGCGGCACCTGCGCCAACGAGCATTGTTCGCCTGTTCATTGTGCCTCTCGACCAATTTCAACGGCAGGATAGGTCCGATCGAAGAATCGCCCTTGATCTCCGTCAAGGTCATTCCGCCAGCCAGCCTGCGGCTCTGGCCCTGGCGTCCGCCGGCTCCAAACCCTCCTTCGCGCCCAGCTACGGGTTTCGAGCCGGCATTGTGAAGGCGGTTACGAAGCGCCTCAGACTGTGCTCGATATAGGCCGTGAGCTCCATGTCTTCAGGATCGAAGCTCCACCACAGCAGCGCGCCCTGCCAGTGGGCGGCCATAAGCAAGCCGATATCCTCGGGGATGCCGGGAACATTGGCAAAGCAAGCGGCAAGCGCCCTGCTCAGTTCGGCCTTCCAGGCGGCGCCACGTGCCCGCAAAGCCGGGTCGCGCAAATCCTCGCGCAAGACGAGCAAACCTTCGGCATAGGATTCGATGTCGCCATAGCCGCTCGAGAGAGCAACCAGCAGCTCTACGGCGCCGGCCGGGGTTCCGGGGACCGATGCCGCCGCCTGCTCCGTCTTTCGATCGAGCTCATCCCAGGCATAGAGCAGCGTGCGCCGCTTCAGCAGTGTCTTGTTCTTGAAGCGCTGCACCAGCGTCGAGCCTGAAAGGCCGCTGGCTCGCGCCAGCCTTTCGAAGGTCAATGCTTCCGGTCCGTCGGCATGCATCAGCCGGTAGGCGGCTTCCAGCACCTGCTCGTCGGACTGGGTTTTTGGCCGGGTCATCTTGACTCTCGTTTATAAACGAATGATCATTTATAAATGAAATTGCCGATGAATGCCAGCTCTTCATTCGTGTGCAGTATCGAGTTCGGAGGTCCAATGACGCTTCAAGGGAAAGTCGCTCTCGTTGCCGGCGCGACGCGCGGCGCCGGCCGCGGAATTGCGGTCGAGCTGGGCGCTGCCGGTGCCACTGTCTATGTCACCGGCCGCACGACGCGGACCTCGCAATCGGAATATCAGCGCCCCGAAACCATCGAAGAGACGGCCGAACTGGTAACCGCACAAGGTGGCAAGGGCATTGCCGTCCGGGTCGACCATCTGGTCTCCGAAGAGGTGCATAAACTGGTCGCGCGTATTCGCGCGGAGCAAGGCCGTCTCGATATCCTGGTCAATGACGTCTGGGGCGGCGAAAAACTCTTCGGATGGAACAAGTCCGTGTGGGAACACGATCTGGAGAACGGCCTTCGGCTGCTGCGGCTCGGTATCGATACGCATCTGATCACCGCGCATCACGCGCTTCCGTTGATGATCGAGCGTCCAGGCGGATTGCTTATTGAAGTCACCGACGGCACGGCCGAGTACAATGCCGGGCACTATCGGTTGTCGCCCTTCTACGATCTCGCCAAGGTGGCCGTGAACCGCATGGCCTGGGCGCATGCCAAAGACCTGGAAAAATACGGCGCGACGTCCGTCTCGCTGACGCCGGGCTGGCTGCGCTCGGAGATGATGCTGGAGGCGTTTGGCGTGCGGGAGGAGAACTGGCGCGATGCTACAGCCAATATGCCCCATTTCGTCATATCCGAGACGCCGCGCTTCGTCGGCCGCGCTGTGGTGGCACTTGCCTCGGACCCTCAGCGCTCGCGCTGGAACGGCCAGTCGCTGTCCAGCGGCGGATTGGCGCAAGTCTACGGCTTCACCGATCTCGACGGATCGCGTCCCGATGCCTGGCGCTATGTCCCTGAAGTCCAGGATGCCGGCAAGCCGGCCGATGCGACCGGCTACCGATAGAGCAATTCCAAGAATAGCGCGTGGGGGCTTTCCGACCGGAATTGCGTAAAGACAAAAGCGTCAGGCCGAGCGCCCGTCGAACTCGAACACTTCAATGCCGGCGATGTCGACATCGGCGAGGCAATTGATGTTGATATAGGCACTGCGTTCGCCGCCTTCGCCGGCGTCCTCGGCGAAAGGATGGATGCCGCAAGTGCGGCAGAAGCGATGCGCGATGGCGCCCCGGCCGAATGTGTATTTGCCAAGGTCGTCGCCCCAGGCGACCAGATTCAGCCTGTCGTGAGGGATGGCCCAGAGCAGCGCGCCCTTGCGCGCACAGATCGAGCAGTTGCAGCGTAAAGCGCCGCCGAGCTCGCCCTCGACCTCGAACGCCACCTTGCCGCAGTGGCAGCTGCCTTTGTACAGCATCAGCATTTTCCCATCGCTGGCAGGGTGCAAAGGCACGCTTGCCGGGTTATCTCTTCGCCGGCCGAACCTCAGGCCGCGCCTAAGAGACGTTGCGATTTTGCAAGGCCCGACATCGAAAATGCAATCCATCCGCGACCGCGTCGAAATCATCCTGTCACGTCTTGCCAATCGCGCGGTTGACGAGACGGTCTACACCAAGCTCTATGCAGAAGCCGCGCGGGCAGCCGCCGATGCGTCCGATGCCCGCCATAAGGTGGGCGTCAGCCTCGGGCCGCTAGACGGGCGCATCGTTTCGATCAAGGACCTGTTCGACGTCGCCGGCGAGCCGACGGTAGCCGGATCGCTGATCCACGCCGGCGCCGCGCCGGCGACGCGGGACGCCGCGATCGTGCAAAGGCTGCGCCAGGCGGGCGCCGTCATCCTCGGCAAGACCAACATGACCGAGTTCGCCTTCACCGCGATCGGCGACAATCCCCATTACGGCACGCCGGGCAATGCCGCCGATGCCAGCCTCATCCCGGGCGGCTCGTCATCCGGAGCGGGCGTGGCGGTCGGCGAGGGCACCAGCGACATCTCGATCGGTTCGGACACCGGCGGTTCGGTCCGCATCCCGGCTTCGCTCAATGGCGTGGTCGGCTTCAAGCCGACGGCGCGGCGCGTGCCTTTCACGGGCGCCTTTCCGCTGTCGATGACGCTGGATTCGATCGGCCCGCTTGCCCGCACCGTCGCCGATTGCGCACTCACCGATGCGATCATGGCGGGAGAGGAGCCGGCGGCCCTTAAGCCGGTCTCGCTCGCCGGCCTGCGCATCGGCATTCCGCGCGGCCTTCTGTTCGGCGAGACGCAGAGCGAGGTTGCCGAAGCCTTCGAGGCTTGCATCGACAGGATCGGGCGGGCCGGCGCCCGCACAGCCGATCTGTCCATCGACGATCTGATCTCCGAGATGCGGGCTGCAACAAGGCACGGTACGATCGCGTCCATGGAGGGCGCCGAAGTACATGCCGACTGGCTGACGAGCGGCGCCACGGTGCCCGTCGATCCGCATGTCACGGGGCCATTGTCGCGCGCCCTGGTGGCTCCCGCTTCGTCCTATATCCGCACGATCCGCCGCCGCGGCGAACTCGTCGTGGCCATGGCGGAACGGCTGGAGGCTCTCGACGTAGTGGCATTGCCTACCGTGCCGATGGTCGCGCCCTCCATCGCCGCTATGGCCGGCGACGAGGGACTGCGCGACAGGACGGAAGGGCGGCTCTTGCGCAACACGCAGGTCGCCAACCAGTTCGACCTCTGCGCCATCTCGCTGCCAATGCCCGGCACGAAGCTGCCGGTCGGATTGATGCTGGTGGGCAAGCACGGAAACGATCGTCGACTTTTCGCCATTGCCGCGGCGGTGGAGACATTGATCGCAAGTTGAATCGCGGCTCTCCGGAGGGGTATAGTCTTCAGTGGCTTGAGCAGTGAGCGCGTTCGCTGCTCGTCGATGCCCGCTCGATGCCGGTCGCGATCAGCGTCGGCAGGCTGTACTGCTTGCCGTTGAAGGTGTGCGGCCGGTTTGCGATCGCGCCTGTGACAACGATCTTCCCGGCATAGAGCTTGTCCGCCAGGTCGAGCGCCTTGTCCTGTTGCGGCAGTTCGTCCACGTCGATCCACACGCCTTTGACGATCTTGCCGGTGGCGAGGTCGAGCGCGCTGTTCGAAGGGCAGGGCGCCATCACGCAGCGCAAGCCGTTGTCGCAGGGCACGTAGCTGCCTTGCCCAGCTCGAGCGCCCGTTGCGTCGACGCAGATACCGGCAATCAGAACCAGAATTTCCGCGAGGTGCTTGGCCATGACGGTGAAGGTCGCCGCCAAATCGGCGAAAATTGAGGCGCGGCCTTCAGCCGGTCGGGAAGCGTCGCCGGTAGTGCTCGATGACTTCCGGATTGCGCAGGTTGGCCGGCAGCTTGCCGGCGAGCACCAGCAATGCCTCGCCGGCGGCGCCGACGCCCATGCGCATCATCGATTCCTCGGTGATGCCGGCCATATGCGGGGTGACGATGACATTGTCGAAGCCGAAATAGGGATGGTCGGGCGGCAGCGGCTGCGTGGCAAAGACATCCAGGGCGGCCCCGCCGATGCTACCTTTTAGGAGTGCCTCAATAAGCGCCTCGTCATCGACCACTGGGCCCCGTGAGACGTTGATCAACAGCGCGTTTGGCTTCATGCGGGCGATGCGCTCGCGGCTGATCAGGCCGCGCGTTTCGTCCGTCAGCGGGCAGCAGAGCACGATGATGTCGCTCTGCTCGACCAGCGCGTCGATCGACAGGAAGCCGACACGTTCGGGAGCCGGGCGCAGGCTACGGGTGGTTGCCACGACATTGAGGTCGAAGCCGTGCGCCGCGATATGGCCGACGGCCTGGCCGACGGCACCGAGGCCGACAATGCCGATCGTCTTGCCGGCAAGCTCGCTGGTCGAATTGGCATGCTCGCGCCCGGCAAGCCAGCCCTTGGCTCGCAGGTCGCGATCCATCATGCGGAAGCGCCGCAACAGAGCAAGCGCCGTGAACATCACATGCTCGGCGACCGAGCGGGCATTGACGGCGGGCACGTTGGCGACCAGAACGCCGGCGGAGGTCGCTGCCTCGACCGGGATCATGTCCAGCCCTGCGCCGTGGCGGATGGCGGCGCGCAGGCTCGACGCTCCGGCAAACAGTTCCGGCGGCAGCGGCGCGCGCACGATGACGATGTCCGCATCGCGGGCTTCACTGGTCAGGGTCTTGGGATCGAGCGCGGAAGCTACGACCAGCCGCCCGGCGCCGGCCAGCATGGCCGTGGCGCGAGGATGCAACGGATGCGTCGACAGGATCTTGCGCATGAGGTCTTTCTTCTCCGCATTTCTGCGACGCCAAGCGACAATGCTTGGCTGCAAAATGCTCTAGGCGTTCTCGAGCGCCGCGTTTTTCGGCTCCGCCCCGCGGCCTTCGATAATCCCCTTCCAGTAGCTCTCGGCGCCCTGCAAATGGGCGCTCATCAGCGCCTGCGCCAGATTGCCGTCCCGGCGCAGCAGCGCCTCGTAGATCTGGATGTGCTCGGCATGCGAGCGCACGCTTCGCTCGGGATCGTTGAAGTAGATCGGCAGGCGCTGCTCGCCCATCAGGTAATAGACGCTGCAGATGTTGTGGAAGACGCTGTTCTTGGTCGCGCGCACGATCTCGAGGTGGAACTCACGGTCCTCCTTGGCGAGACCTTCGCCGGCCGCAATGCGCTCTTCGGAAGCCTTCAGGATCTCGCGCAGCCGTTCGAAATTTTCCTCCGTAGCGCGCGAGCAGGCAAGCTCGGCCGCCTTGATCTCGTGAATCTTGCGCAGCTCGACGGTCTCGTAGATTTGCACCGGATCGAGCGGCAGGCCGGCACGGGCGAAAAGCGCCAGCGCTTCCACGCTCGCCTGCTTGGTGTCGATATAGATGCCGGATTTGGCGCGACGCTCGACGATGCGCATCGCCTCCAGGATGGCCAGCGCCTCGCGGATCTGGCCGCGGCTGACGCCGAAATGTTCCGCCAGCTCGCGCTCCGACGGCGTGCGGCCGGACTCCTTGTCCGAGTTGGAAAAGAGATAAGCGGCAAGTTCCGCGAGAAGGTTCTTTTCTTTCATCGTCAAATACGTTGCGCGTGCGCCTCCAGGAAACGCTCGGAGATGGTGAAACCCAATCCGGGCTTTTCAGGGATCGCTATCATACCGTCCTTCGCTTCGACAGTCTCCTCGACGAGATCGTGGATCATCGGATTGGCGCCGAGCGAATATTCGATGATGAAGCTGGCGGGCGAGGCCGCACACACATGGAGTCCGGCAAAGAAGCAGGGCGCGCCGGCCCAAAGGTGCGGCGCGAAGCGTAGGTTGAATGCGCTGGCGATGGTGCCGATCTTCATCGCCTCGCTGATGCCGCCGCAAAACGCCGGATCCGGCTGGAAGATGTCGGCCGATTTCAGCACCGCCAGGTCGCGGAAAGCGTAACGTGTCGCCTCGCTTTCGCCCGTTGCGATCGGTGTCGAGCCGGACGCGCGCACCTCGGCCATGCCTGGCTTGTCGTCGGCAATGATCGGCTCCTCGAACCAGGCAAGGTCGAGATCGGCGGTGAGCTTGATGAAGCGCTTGGCCTCGGCGACGGTGTAGGTGCCGTGCGCGTCGACCATCAGCTCGACGTCCGGACCGATCGCCTGCCTCGCGGCGCGTACGCGCTCGGCCGAAACATGCGGGGCACCATCCATGGCCCCGACGCGCATCTTCAACGCCTTGAAGCCGCCCTTGGCAATGTAGGATTTCAGCTGCTCTCCGATGGCGTCGGCGGAGGCCCAGCCGCCCGAGGCATAGGCCTGCATGCGCTCGACCTTGCGGCCGCCGAGCAATCGCCACACCGGCTGCCCCAGCGACTTGCCTAGAATGTCCCAGAGCGCGATGTCGACGGCGCTGATCGCCGCCACGCTCATGCCGCGCCGCGCCAGTTGCGGCATGGCATGGCCGGCGTGCGCGGCCGTCTCATGCCGCACGCCGTTGTAGAGCATTTCCCAGATGATGCCGATGTCGGCCGGGTCGCGGCCGATGAGCTGCGGGCCGACCTCGTCGTTGAGCATATGGACCAGCGCGCCGTAACTCCCAGCGCTGCCGGCGGCGTTCTTGCCTTCGCCCCAGCCGATCAGGCCGTCATCGGTCTCGATGCGCAGAATGGCGGCGTCGAACGTCGCCACCTGACCGAAGTCGCTGCGATGCTGCTTCGCAACTTCGATCGGGATACGAACCCACCAGGCCCGGACGCTTTTGATGCGCATGTTTTCCTTTCGGCCCCTCCGCCCGCCGGGCGGAGGGATGGATCTCAACCGGAGCTTTACTTGATCAGCGGCAGCAGCGTTTCGGCGGTGATGCGCATCTGGTCGGTGTAGAATTTTTCCGTGAGAACGCTGGAGCCATGGTCCTGGATGAACTTGAGCTGCTCGGGCGAGATGTCGACCGGATTGCGCTCAACCATATCCGGATAGGGCGCGGCCGGCGTGCGATCGACGGGCGCGACGAATTCGTTGGTCAGCGCGCCGTCATAGCCGACTTCCCTCAGCGTGCCGACGATCTTCGGCCAGTCAATCTGGCCAAGGCCGGCGGCGAAGCGATTGTTGTCGGCTACATGGAAGTCGAACAGGCGCTTTCCGACCTGACGGATCGCGTCATAGACGTTAAATTCCTCCATGTGGATATGGTAGGCGTCGAGGCAGACGCCGCATTCGGGGCTCACCGCATCGGCAAGCGCCAGCGCCTGGGCGCCGCGGTTGAAGAGGTAGGTCTCGAAGCGGTTGAGCGGTTCGACGGCAATCCTGACGCCGACCTTCTTGGCATGGGTGAAGCACTCGCGCGTAGCGTCGACCACCCAGCCCCATTCCTCCGCCTCGGTGCCGTCCGGCACGACCTTGCCGACGGTGGCGGGCACCAGCGTGATGATCTCGCCGTCGAGCTCGCTCACCATGGTGAGCACGTCCTTGACATATTGAACCGAGCGCTCGCGCTGGCCCTGGTCCTTGGCGGCGAGGTTGCGCTCGCCGAGCATCAGCGTCACCGAACCCCAGCAGCGGATGCCGTGCTCCTTGAGCAGCGCACGCGTCTCCTTGGTCTTGTACTGCTCGGGCTCGCCGGAAATCTCGATCGATTCGTAGCCGAATTGCTTGATGCGCTTCAGCGTCACCTCCAGCGGCTCCGCGCGCATCCAATTATGCGTCGAAAGATGCATGGTCTATCCTTCCCAGAATTCGCCTGCCACGTTTCACCCCGGGCCGCGCCTATTGGAGCGGCCGCACGATTCCTCCCCAAGGCGGCCAGCATTTTCTCGAAACTGGTTCGACCAATTGGGCTTGCCCTGACCTCTACCGCAAATTTTCTTGCACGGCAAGAAGTGGGATACGAAGGTTACAGTGGTCAGGCAATTGTCTGATTTTATAAAGGAATTTTGCTGCCGACTTTGCCGATACGCCCTATCTGCGCGGTTTTCGGCCGCTTGACCGGATTGGAGTATTTGGTAATACCAGAATGGCGAAAACGCGTAGATGCTGGCGGGGTCTTACCAAACAGGCTGGCCCTCACTTCAATCGGCGCTATGCTTGGTCGCGGAAACAACGAGGGAGGATGCCGATGCCGACGACGATGAAGGGTCCCGGCCTGTTTCTGGCGCAGTTCGCGGGCGACGCGGCGCCGTTCAATTCGCTGGCCTCGATCACAAAATGGGCGGCCGGGCTGGGCTACAAGGGCGTGCAGATCCCAACCTGGGACGGACGCCTGTTCGACCTCGAGAAAGCAGCGTCGTCAAAGGCCTATTGCGACGAGGTGAAAGGCATCTGCGCCGACGCGGGCGTCGAGATCACCGAGTTGTCGACGCATCTGCAGGGGCAGTTGGTGGCGGTGCATCCGGCCTATGACGCGCAGATGGACGGCTTCGCGCCGCCATCGGTGCACAACAATCCCAAGGCACGGCAGAAATGGGCGGTCGAACAGATGAAGTTCGGTGCCAAGGCATCGCGCAATCTCGGGCTGGATGCCTCGGTATCTTTCACCGGCTCGTTGGCTTTTCCCTACCTCTATCCCTTCCCGCAACGGCCAGCCGGACTGATCGAGGAAGCCTTCGGTGAGCTCGGCAAACGCTGGAAGCCGATCCTCGATGTCTACGAGGACAATGGCGTCGATGTCGGCTACGAGATCCACCCTTCCGAGGACGTGTTCGACGGCGCGACCTTCGAGATGTTCCTCGACGCAGTCGGCGGCCACAAACGCTGCAACATCAACTACGACCCGTCGCACTTCCTGCTGCAGCAACTCGACTATCTCGAATTCATCGACATCTACCACGAGCGGATCAAGGCATTCCATGTCAAGGATGCCGAGTTCAATCCGACCGGGCGGCAAGGTGTTTATTCCGGCTACCAGGGCTGGGTGAACCGGGCAGGCCGCTTCCGTTCGCTTGGCGACGGTCAGGTGGATTTCAGCGGCATCTTCTCCAAGCTCACCCAGTACAACTACGATTCATGGGCGGTGCTGGAGTGGGAATGCTGCCTGAAGCATCCCGAGGACGGCGCCGCCGAAGGCGCGCCCTTCATCCAGCACCATATCATCCGGGTTACCGAGAAGGCCTTCGACGATTTCGCCGCAGGTACGACAGACAAGAAGCTGCTGCGGGCGATGATGGGGATTTGAGCCGCAGGTTCTCCTTGCGGAGGTTCGGCGACAGATCAGGGTGGGGTTGAATCCCGCGTCGCAGCGGATTTCTATGACCGCACCCGGCGGTGCGCGCCGACCCTCTCCACAAGGGGGAGGGTGAGGAGCTAAAGAGAGGACAAGAAATGGTCGGCGCATCGAAGTCGGAAGCGGGAGGCGGCCCGATCCGCTACGGCATGGTCGGCGGCGGGCAGGGCGCATTCATCGGCGCGGTGCACCGCATCGCGGCGCGCATGGACAACGACTTCGTGCTGGTGGCCGGCGCGCTGTCGTCGGATCCGGCGCGGGCCAAGGCATCGGCCGAGGAACTCGGGCTCGATCCCGCGCGCAGCTACGGCTCTTATGCCGAGATGGCGAGGGCCGAAGCCAAGCGCCCGGACGGCATCGAGGCGGTGGCGATCGTCACGCCCAACAATGTGCATGTGCCGGCGGCAAAGGCCTTCCTGGAGGCTGGCATCCACGTCATCTGCGACAAGCCGCTGGCGACCTCGCTTGCCGAGGCGAAAAAGCTCGCCGCCCTGGTCGAGAAGACCGGCAAGGTGTTCGTGCTCACGCACAACTACACCGCCTACCCAATGATCCGCCAGGCGCGCGAGATGGTGGCCAAGGGCATGCTCGGCGACATCCGCATCGTGCAGTCGGAATATCCGCAGGATTGGCTCACCGAAGACCTCGCCGCCACCGGTCAGAAGCAGGCCTCGTGGCGCTCCGACCCCAAGCAGGCCGGCGCCGGCGGCGCGCTGGGCGACATCGGCACACATGCCTATAACCTCGCCCGCTTCGTGTCCGGGCTGGAGCTGGATTCCTTGTCGGCCGATCTCGACGCCTTCGTGCCGGGCCGCCAGCTCGACGACAACGTCAATGTGATGCTGCGCTTCAAGCCGGTCGGCACCAAGCACCCGGCCAAGGGCATGATCTGGGCGAGCCAGGTGGCGCCCGGCCATGAGAACGGGTTGAAGCTGCGCATCTACGGCTCCAAGGGCGGGCTTGAATGGGTGCAGGCCGACCCGAACTACCTTTGGTACACGCCGTTCGGCCAGCCCAAGCAGCTCTTGACGCGAGCCGGCGCGGGCGCGATGCCGGTCGCGGCGCGTGTCAGCCGCGTGCCGTCGGGCCATCCCGAGGGTTATCTCGAAGGCTTTGCCAACATCTACCAGGAGGCCGCGCGCGCCATTCGCGCGGCGCGCCGGAAAGGCGGCAGGCCGGCTAAGGACGTCGTGTTCCCGACGATCGCGGACGGTGTCGAAGGCATGGCCTTCATCGAGGCGTGCGTGAAGTCATCGAAGAAAAACGGGGCGTGGACGAAGCTGTAGGGGTGACGACATTCAGATGAGGCCGGCCTGCAAACGGCGGCTTCCTGCGCTCCGGTGCTCACGTACTCAAGTACGCTCCGCTCCGGTTCTCGGAATCCGTCGTTTTCGCCTCGGCCTGGCCTGAAGCTCGACAACTCGGCAGAGCGAAACTGGGGAGGGGGCGCCGATGAAAATCGGCATGTGCATGTTCTTGTGGACGACCAGCGTCTCGAAGAAGCACGAGGCGTTGCTGAAGGACATCAAGGCGACCGGCTTCGACGGCGTCGAGATACCGGTCTTCGTCGGGATGCCCGACGATTACAAAAAGCTCGGCGACATGCTCGACCGCATCGGCCTGGAGCGCACGGCGGTCTCGGCCATGGGCGATCCGGCGATGAACCTGATCTCGCCGGATGCCGCGACGCGCAAGGCCGGCGTCGGCTATATGAAATGGGCGATCGACTGCAGCGCCGCCCTCGGCGCGGACCGGTTGAGCGGCCCGCTGCATTCGACGCTCGGCGCCTTTTCCGGCAGCGGGCCGACTTCCGCCGAAAAGAAGCGCTCGGTCGCCTCGCAGCGCGCCATCGGCGACCATGCCGGCAAGAGAGGCGTGACCATCGGGTTGGAGGCGCTCAACCGCTTCGAATGCTATCTGGTCAACACCATAGCCGATCTGTCGGATCATATCGACGAAATCGACCGGCCCCACATCAGGGCGATGTACGACACCTTCCACGCCAATATCGAGGAGGCCGATCCGATCGGGGCCTACACGAAGCATCGCCGCAATATCGTTCATATCCACATTTCGGAGAATGACCGCGGCGTGCCCGGGCGCGGCAACATCCCCTGGAAGGAGACATTCGCGGCGATCCGCAAGAGCGGCTATGACGACTGGCTGACCATCGAGTCGTTCGGCCGCTCGCTGAAGGATCTGGCGGCTGCGACGAAGGTGTGGCGCGACTTCGCCGAGAGCCCGGAGGCGGTTTATCGCGGGGGGTACAGGCATATCAGGAATGGGTGGAGGAAGGCGGCTTAGGGTGCGCCGATATTCAGGTGAGGTCGGCCCGCAAATGGCGGCCTCCTGCGCTTCTGGTGCTTATGCACTTCAAGCACGTTCCGCTCTGGTTCTCGGACAACACCCAGTTTGGTCGCTTCGCGCCCGTCTTCGACTCCGACTCGCCCTGACCTGAATCTCGGCACACCTCGTGCGCTGAGCTTGTCAACCCTGCTCGGCCTGCAGCCGGTTGTAATCATGCAGCGTGCGGCTCAGCCTTCGGCGCAGGAAGTTCGAGATGTTGTCGAAGATGAAGACGACGAGCAGCGTCAAAAGCACCATGTAGAAGACGTTGGCCCAGTTCGAATTGGTGCGCATCGCTTCCCATAATTTCAGGCCGATGCCGCCGGCGCCGACGGCGCCGATGATGGTCGCGCCGCGGGTGTTGGATTCCCACTGGTAGAGCGTCTGGCTGATGAAGACCGGCACCACTTCCGGCAGCACGCCATAGCGCTGGACCAGAATGCCGTTGGCGCCGGTCGAGAGCACGCCCTCGCGCGGCTTGTCGTCGATGTTCTCCAACGCCTCGGAATAGGTTTTGCCGAGCGTGCCGATCTCGGTGAAGAAGATCGCGGCGCTGCCGGCCAGCGGGCCGGGGCCAAAGGCGCGGGTGAAGAACAGCGCCCAGATCAGCATGTCGACCGAGCGCATGAAATCGAAGAAGCGTTTCAGCACATGGCTGAGCAGCCCGCTCGGCGTGATGTTGCGGGCGGCGAAGAAGGCGAGCGGGAAGGCGACGATGCCGCCGAGCAGCGTGCCCAGAAACGCCATGACGATGGTCTGCAGGAGCTTCGTCCAGACATCGCCGTGCTGCCACTGCGCGTTGTTCCAGATGTTGTCGGCGGCCAAGGCGAGGTTCGACGTGCCGGGCTGAAGCTCAGGCCCGGAGATGATCAGCCCGATCACCTCGCCGGCCGGTTTGCCGAAGAAGGGCGAGCGCGTGTCGAAGACGAAATTCGCCCAGCCGAGGAAGCGCTTGCGCACCTTGACGCGGTCGACGGTAACGCGCACCTCGCCGACGAAGCCCATCCTGGCGACGATCTCGTCGTCATGGACGGTGACCCAGTCGGGCACCGAGCCGGTCACGATCGGCTTGCCGCCGGTGAGGGATATCGGCACGGTCACCCCATTGGCCGTGATCGTTGCCCTGGTCTTGTCGAAGGTGACGGATTTCGCGTCGCCGTCGATCCGGACCGTGAAGGTGCCGTCGGGGTTCTTGATCACCCAATCGGGATCGGGATTCTCGCCGAGCGCCGAGAAGCGCGGATATTTCGGCGTGATCTCAGGCTGGTCGAGCCGGAACTCCGGCTGCAGGTCGTAGCTGATCCATTGCGACAGGAACAAAGGCAGGCGTTCCCAGTGCGACTCGCGCATCACCTGCGGCAGGCTGAAGAACCACAAGGCATAGGCAAGATAGAGCGCCGTGCCGGCGATCAGCAGCAGCGGCCAGAAGCGTTTGTAGGCCGGCCGCCGGAAAATCTGCGGGTGGCGGTCTTCGATGGCGCTTAGTTCGTCGGCGGTCATAGCCATAGCTTACTTTTTGGTCCTGACCATGAGCTTGTCCGAAAACCGGCGTCCACTTTTCGCCAGCGCGATCCTTCGGTTCGGGATCATGGTCATGCGCTCATCAGGAAAGCCTGCTCGCCGACGAGTTTGCGGCGTAGCCAGGCGGAGAACTGGTCGACGAGGAAGATGGTCGTGAAGAGCAGCAGCACCAGCGCCAGCGTCTTGGCGCCAAAGCCGCGCGAGATGGCAAGCTTCAGCTCCTCGCCGATGCCGCCGCCGCCGACTGCGCCCATGATGGTCGAGATGCGCACGTTGATCTCGATGCGGAGCAGCGTGTAGGACATGAAATTGGGAAGCACCTGCGGCAGGTCAGCGAAGCGCACGCGCTCGAACCAGTTGGCGCCGACAGCACGCAAACCCTCTTCCGGGCGCATGTCGATGTTCTCGTTGATCTCGTAGAACAGCTTGCCCAGCGCGCCGATCGAATGCAGGCCGATGGCGATGATGGCGGCGACGGGGCCGATCGAGACGATGGCGGCGAACAGGCCGGCAATGACGATCTCCGGGAAGGCGCGCAGCAATTCCATGAAGCGCTTGACGATGAGCCGCAGGATTGGGCTTGGCGTCAGGTTGCGCGCGGCGATGAAGGAGAAGGGAACCGCAAAGACGAAGCCGATGAAGGTCGAGACCAGCGCTACGTTCACCGTGGTCAGCATCAGCTCGAAATATTCGGGTATATAGAAGCCGCCCCAGATATAGACCCGGCCGAGGGGATAGTTGAATTCCTGCGTGCCCTTGTCGTTGGGCGAGGCGATGTCGAACAGCGCACGCCAGACGTCGTTCCAATCCTTCGGAACCAGCCAGCTCAGGAAATCGAGTATGTGCGGCAGCCGCTCGAAGAAGTGGCCGGCATTGGCCTCATCGGCAAACCACATTGTCGCGAACATGGCGACAAGCAACAGGCCTACGCCAAGCACGGTATAGAAGCGGCGCAGCGACGTCTGGCGTCGCCAGGCTTCCGCTTGCTGCCGGGTGGCTTCGGAATGGAGTATCGCTGATGTCATGATCCGGAACATGCAAAAAGGGCGGCGTTTCGAACGCCGCCCTTTTTCCTGCTGCCTTCAGCCGCCGATAGCGGCTTTACGGGCTTCGACAATGACGTTGTAGAAGTCAGGCTTGACCGGGACATAGCCGGTGAAATCGCCGCCTTCGACGCCTTCGAAGCAAGCCTTGTCCTTGGTGGGCAGGGCGGTGAAGAAGGCGGTCAGCTTCGCCGTCATTTCGTCGCCGAGCGCGGTGCGCACGACCAGCGGACCGTTCGGGATCAGTCCCGAGCGCCACACCTCGACGAAGTCGTTCGGGTCGACGGCGCCCTTGGCGACTTCCTTGTGGAAGGTGCCGGAGGTGTAGCCGTTCTTGAAGTCACCGATGCCGGAGGAATCGTCCACCGCTACGTCGACCTTGCCGTCGCGTACGGCCAGGATGTTGTTCTCATGGCCGCCGTTGAACTGGGTCGAGGCGAAGTAAGTCTCGTTGGAAGCGCCGGTGTCCTTCGGAATCTGGGTCAGCGGGATCAGGTAGCCCGAGGTCGAGTCCGGGTCGGCGTAGCCGAGCTTCTTGCCCTTGGCCGACTTGATGTCGGTGATGCCGGAGGTCTTGAGCGCCAGGCCGATCGAGTAGTAACCGGTCGAGCCGTCGGTCTGCTTGGTGGTGAGGATCGGGGTGACCGCCTTCGGGTCCTTCAGATAGACGCTGGCGTAGCCGGACGCGCCGAGCTCGGCGAAGTCGAGCGTGCCGCCGAGCAAGCCCTGGATGACGCCGTCATAGTCGGCGGCCGGGAACAGCGACACCTTCTCGAAGCCGAATTCCGACTTCAGGTGGTCGGCGAGGCACTGGTAGTTGCGCAGACGATCGGCCTCGTTCTCGCCGCCGAGGATGCCGACGCGGAACTCCTTGATATCGGCGGCGTGCGCTGCGCTTGCCGCCATGGCGAGCAGCGAAACCGCCCCAAAAACCATTTTCCTGAACATTTTGCTCTCTCCTGTTTTCCGGCCGCGCGCCGGCAGCGTTCTGATTTTCAAGTCTTGCCTTTGACGCTGGCGGGCGATCCGGGTTGCTCTGCCGAAACCCACGTTCTGCCCGGACCGCCTGGGTCCGAGCGGGCGGAACTCAGTAGCCAGGGAAGGCGGGTTCGAGCGGTCCGGCGGATGCGGTGATCCTCGGCTTGACGGTCACGCTGGTCGACGTGATGGCTTCCGAGATCTCGGTGCCGCTGGCATCGGCGCCATAGACGGTGCGCACGGCGTCGCGGTCGAGGTCTTCAGGGGCGCCGTCGAAGACGACCTTGCCGGCGGCCATGCCGATGATGCGGCTGCAATAGGCGCGGGCGGTGTCCAGCGTATGGAGATTGGTGACGACGGTGATGCCTTCGCGCAGGTTGATGTCGCGCAGCGAGTCCATCACCACCTTGGCGTTGAGCGGGTCGAGCGAGGCGATCGGCTCGTCGGCCAGAAGCACTTTCGGCTGCTGCATCATGGCGCGGGCGATCGCCACACGTTGCTGCTGGCCGCCGGACAAGGTGCCGGCCGGCTGCAGCGCGGTGCGGGCAATGTCGAGGCGCTCCAGCGCGGCCACCGCCTCGGCGCATTCGGTACGCGTGAACATGCCGAGCAGGTTGGAAACCGTGGAGCGATGGTTGAGGCGGCCGAGCAGCACGTTGGTTAAGACGTCGAGGCGCGGCACGAGGTTGAACTGCTGGAAGATCATGGCGCAGTCGCGCTGCCAGCGGCGCAACGGCGAACCCCGCAGGCTTGAGACCTCGGCGCCGTCAAAAAAAATCGACCCATGGCTGGGATCGATGAGACGGTTGATCATGCGTAGAAGCGTCGACTTGCCGGCGCCCGAGCGACCGATGATGCCGACCATCTGACCGTGCGGGATCGAGATGTTGATATCGCTGACAGCGGTGTTCTTGCCAAATCGTCGGGTTACGCCGCGGATTTCCAGCGTGGCCGATGATGCCGACATACCAAAGCTCCAGTCCGTCGCGGTTTTGCAGGTCTGTTGACCTTCGCTAGCGCAGGCCGATGAAGCTGGGGTGTCGGATTGATGTCAGTTTTGTTACGAGTCACAGGCTTGGAGATTTAGCCAAGCACCAGCAGTTCCTCGAAATTCTTCATGTCCTTGAAACTGCAGAAGGCCGGGGGCCTGAGTTCGATCACCGGAGCTTCGCGCTCGAGGAATGACTTGCAGTCATCGAACAGGTCCTGCCAGGCGGAGGCCCGCTCGTCGGCGAGACGGCGGATCTGGTAGGCGAAGGTGATATGGAAGACATAGGAGTCGTGGTCCGGATGGCGGTAGCCGAACGGTACCGACAGCGCGTCGCGCCAGGCCTTCAGGTTTTGTCTGTCTTCCTCGGTGACGCCGGCGACGGTGAGGCCGGTCGGCACGACTTCGACGACCTTGACCTTGAACGGGCCGTGGCCCTCGAAGCCTTGCAGACGTTCGAAATAGAGGCGGGTCATCTCGTCGATGCCGGTGTCGATCGGAACGTCCGAAGGCCAGTAGGGAAGGCGGCGCCGGTATTCGATGACGCCCTGGAACAGCGTCATGTGCAGGCTGGAGATCGGCGTGAAGGCGAGGCGATCGGCATCGGGCATGGCATGCATGCGCTCGCGTACCGCGACAATTGCTGCTTGCGAAGGCGAGCCTTCGACCAGATGGCAGACGACGGTGTTGCCCGGTTCGAGGAGGAAGTTGCCGGCCGTGTCGTAACGGGTGCCGAGGTGCACCGGCGCTATCGGGTTGGTACCTTCGAAAAATCCGGCGAGCGAAGGTCTGGTTGTGTCGAGCATGGCGATCTCCTTGGGGGGAGATCGCGTCCTGTCCGAGTCATGTGTCAAGGATGTGAATGGTGAATGGTGAATGGTGAATGGTGAATGGTGAGAAGAAGAGCTTCGTTGCCATTCACCATTCACGATCTTCAGCCGCCATATTTCTCCAGGAACGCCTCCGCCTCCAGCTCGCGAAAATCGTCGAGCGCGGCGCGCAGCCTGGCGTGGTCCCAATCCCACCATGCGAGCGCCTGGTAGCGCTCGGCGGTGCGGCGGTCGAAACGCTCGCGGATCGGCTTTGCCGGCACGCCGCCGACGATGGTGTAGGGCGCGACGTCCTTCGACACGACCGCGCCGGCGCCGACCGCCGCGCCGTCGCCGACGGTGACCCCCGGCAGGATGGTCGAGCCGTGGCCGAGCCAGGTGTCGTGGCCGATGGTGACGCGCCTGGCGCGGCGCTCAGCGAAAAACGCGCTTTCGTGCTCGGCGTCGTCCCAATAGTCCGACGCGCGGTAGGTGAAGTGATGCAGCGTCGGCCGCCATGTCGGATGATTGGTGGCGTTGATGCGCACGCTCGCAGCGATGTTGGAGAACTTGCCGATGGTGGCGCACCAGACGGCGCAATCCTGCATCATGTAGGAATAGTCGCCAAGCTCGCATTCGGCGACGCGGCTGCGCTCGGCGATCTCGGTCCAGCGACCGAGCGTGGAGTTCTCGACCTGCGCCGTGGGATGGATCAGCGGCGTCTCCGAAAGCTTCATCATGCTGCTGCCTTGGCTGCCGCGAACGCGGTGACATCGATGACGCGATCGGCGACCGCGTCGCGCACGTCGAGGTCGTGGAAGATACCGAGCAGGGCAACGCCCGCCGCCTTCTTGGCCCCGATGAGTTCGACCACGACATCGCGATTCTTCGCATCAAGCGAAGCGGTCGGCTCGTCGAGCAGCAGGATCGGATGCTCGGTGATGAAACCGCGCGCAATGTTGACGCGCTGCTGCTCGCCGCCCGAGAAGGTCGCCGGCGGCAGGGCCCACAGCTTTTCGGGAAGGTTGAGCCGCGCCAGCAGCGAACGCGCCTTCGCCCGCGCGCTTTCCCTGTCCTCGCCGCGCTCGACCAGCGGCTCGGCGACGACATCGAGCGCCGAGACGCGCGGCACGGTGCGCAGGAACTGGCTGACATAGCCGATCGTTTGCCGGCGCACGGAAAGCACGGTGCGCGGGCTGGCGCTGGCGAGATCGATCAGGCCGTTCCCGTGCTGGACGATGATCTGGCCTTCGTCGACGGCATAGTTGCCGTAGAGCATCTTCAGGATCGAGCTCTTGCCCGCGCCGGACGGACCGCCGAGCACGGCGCATTCGCCGGCGCGGATCGAGAAGGAGACGCCCTGCACCACCGGAAGCGTGATGCCGTCGCGCAGATGCATGGTGAAGCTTTTGGCGACGTCCGAGACAACGAGAGGAGTGGCCATGGTTAGAGTCCTTTATTTTGCCGCATGGTCTGGTCCGAAAACCGGCTTCCACTTTTCGGGACCATGCGGCTAGACCTGCAAAATCGAAGACACGAGAAGCTGGGTATAAGGCGCGCGCGGATCGTCGAGCACGCGGTCGGTGAGGCCGCTTTCGACGACGCGGCCGTCCTTCATCACCATAATGCGCTGCGACAGGAGCCGTGCCACGGCGAGGTCGTGGGTGACGACGATCGCGGCCAGCCCGAGATCGGTGACCAGGCCGCGCAACAAGTCGAGCAGTCGCGCCTGGACCGAGACGTCGAGCCCGCCGGTCGGCTCGTCCATGAACACCAGGCGCGGTCCGGTGACCAGGTTGCGGGCGATCTGCAGGCGCTGGCGCATGCCGCCGGAAAAGGCGCGCGGCTCGTCGTCGATGCGATCCTCACCGATCTCCACGCGAGACAGCCAGTCGACGGCGGTGGCGCGGATCCTGCCGTAGTGGCGGTCGCCCACCGCCATCAGCCGCTCGCCGACGTTGGCGCCGGCCGACACCGTCATGCGCAGGCCGTCGGCCGGATTCTGGTGGACGAAGCCCCAGTCGGTGCGCATCAGGAAGCGACGCTCGGCCTCGCTCATGCGGTAAAGCTCGCGCCACTGGCCGTCGCGCATGCGGTAGCTGGCCGTGCCGGAGGAGGGCAGCGGCCTGGTCGACAGGCAGTTGAGCAGCGTCGTCTTGCCGGAGCCGGACTCGCCGACCACCGCCAGGACCTCGCCCGGCCAGAGGTCGAAAGTGACGTTCTCGCAGCCGACGCGCGAGCCGTAAAATTTGGACAGCGCCGAGACGCGCAGCAGAGGTTCGTCGCTCATTCGGCCGGCTCCGTCTTGTCCGAGGCAAGATGGTTTTCGGCGGCGAGATGGCCGTGATGGCCGTCGGCACGCCGCTTCTCGCAATGGTCGGTGTCCGAACAGACGAACATGTGGCCGCCATGGTCGTCGAGGATGACCTCGTCGAGATAGACATTCCCGGCGCCACAGAGAGCGCAGGGCTGGTCGAAGCTCTGCACCTCGAACGGATGATCCTCGAAATCCAGACTGACGACGTCGGTGAAAGGTGGCACCGCGTAAATGCGCTTCTCGCGGCCAGCGCCGAACAATTGCAAAGCCGGCGAACGATGCATCTTCGGATTGTCGAATTTGGGCGTCGGCGAGGGGTCCATCACGTAACGGCCCTCGACCTTGACCGGATAGGCGTAGGTGGTGGCGATGCGGCCGTGCTTGGCGATGTCCTCATAGAGCTTCACATGCATCAGGCCGTATTCCTCGAGCGCATGCATCTTGCGTGTCTCGGTCTCACGCGGCTCGAGGAAGCGCAGCGGCTCGGGAATCGGCACCTGGAAGACCAGTACCTGGGCAGCCGTCAGCGGTTGCTCGGGGATGCGGTGGCGTGTCTGGATGATAGTGGCTTTCGTCGTTTCGGTGGTGACAGCGACCTTGGCGACTTTCTTGAAGAAAGCGCGGATCGAGACGGCGTTGGTCGTGTCGTCCGCGCCCTGGTCGATGACTTTCAGCACATCTTCGGGGCCGATGATCGAAGCGGTGACCTGGACGCCGCCCGTGCCCCAGCCATAGGGCATCGGCATTTCGCGCGAGGCGAATGGCACCTGGTAGCCGGGAATGGCGATGCCCTTCAGGATGGCGCGGCGGATCATCCGCTTGGTCTGTTCGTCGAGATAGGCGAAGTTGTAGGTTGCGATGTCGGTCGATTGCGCGTTCATTCCGCGGCCTCCCTTTTCTGTTCGGCCTTGTCCTCGTTCTCGCGCGCCTCGTATTCAGTGCGCATGCGGCGCACCAGGCCGAGCTCGGCCTGGAAGTCGACATAATGCGGCAGTTTCAGATGCTCGACGAAGCCGGTCGCCTGGACATTGTCGGAATGCGAGATGACGAATTCTTCGTCCTGCGCGGCGGCGACGACATCCTCGCCAAGCTCGCCGGCGCGCAGCGCCCGGTCGCAGAGCGCCATCGCCATCGCCTTGCGCTCGCTCTGGCCGAAGACCAGGCCGTAGCCGCGGGTGAACTGCGGCGGCGCCTTGGCCGAGCCCTTGAACTGGTTGACCATCTGACATTCGGTGACGCGGATCGAACCGAGCGGCACGGCAAAGGGGAGTTCCGGCACCTCCAGCTCCAGCTCGACCTCGCCGATACGGACCTCGCCGACAAAGGGGTGGTTGCGGGCATAGCCGCGCTGTGTCGAATAGCCGAGCGCCAGCAGGAACCCTTCGTCGCCGCGCGACAGCGCCTGCAGGCGGATGTCGCGCGCCATCGGGAATTGCAGCGGCTCGCGGGTGATGTCGCCGGGTACATGGTCCAACGGCATGTCGCCATCGGCCTCGATCAGGCCTTCATGGGCGAGGATCGCGGAGACGCGCGGCATGGCTTCGGCCTCGACCGGACGCCGCGCGGGCGCTTCGACCTCGGCACCGGCGGCGAGCTCGGGATCAAGCAGGCGGTGGGTATAGTCGAAGGTCGGGCCAAGCACTTGGCCGCCCGGCAGGTCCTTGTAGGTGGCCGACACGCGCCGCTCGAGCTGCATGGCGCCGGTATCGACCGGATTGGTGTAGCCGAAGCGCGGCAGCGTGGTGCGGTAGGCGCGTACCAGGAAGATCGCCTCGATCATGTCGCCACGCGCCTGGACGACGGCGAGTGCCGCCAGTTCGCGGTCATGGAGCGAGCCTTCGCTCATCACGCGGTCGACGCCGAGCGCAAGCTGCTCGGCGATCTGGTCGAGGCGCAGCGCGGGCACCGAGCGGTCGCCGCGTCGGCGATCGGCAAGCAGGCGGTGCGCATTGGCAATGGCGGCTTCGCCGCCTTTCACCGCGACATACATGTCATGCCTCCATCGACTTGATGCGGGTGGTGCGGGGCAGGCAGGCGAGGCTGCCGGGCGCCGCCAGGATGATGTCGACGCCGCGCGGGAACCGCTGGTTGTTTTGTTTCCGCTGCTCGACGAAATGGCGGGGCATGCCGGTCGGCGCGATCATCGCCGTCTTCTCGATGCCGGGGCCTTCGAGCAGCAGGGTGGGGCCGGAGCCGAGATCGCCGGTGAGCAGGATGAGCGTCGTCGAACGGTCAGGATATTCCTGCGTGCCCTGCGAGAAACCGTCGAGCGCCGTCATTTCCTTCGGATTGGCGATGAAGGCGAAATGCGCGTCGGCCGGCGTGTTGGCCAGGGGCGCGCCGGTGTGAAAGCCGAGCCAGGCCTTGACCTGAGCCTCCGCCTGCAGCGGATGATCGAGCCAGACCGGCGTGTCGTTGTCGCAGAGCGCCAACGCCACCGCACCTGCCGTCGCCAACAACGGTGCTGGCGGGCGGGCGAACTGCGGCAGGTCCTGAACGGTGCCTGGGCGCGCCATCGCATCCATGATGGCGCGGAAGACGGTCTGGGCGTTGAAGACCGGCTCGGTGAAGCCGCCGTCGATCGATTGCGTGGCGATATTCATCAGTCCTCTCCGCGTACCATGGTGAAGAAGTCCACTTTCGTTGCCGCCGTCTCGACGCGCTTTGTCTCGCGCGCCGCATCGAGTGCCGCGCGCAGGGGCGTGACCAGCTTCGTCTCGACCGCCGCGCGATGTGCCGGATCCTGCCAGAGCGCGTCGGCGATCGCCGCAAGCCTGGCCTTGCCCTTGTCGCGGCCGAGCGCATAGGAATGGCCGACTTGTCCGGACGGCAGCCGCACCGTGGCGCGGGTGACCGTCGCTTCGCCGACATTGAACGGGGCGCCGCCGCCGCCGATCCGCCCGCGCACCGTCACCAGTCCGGTCTCCGGGCCACGCAAAAGCTCCGCCTCGGAAGGCAGGCCCGACTCATTCCACAGACGGGCGATCTCATCGGCCGCGGCATGCGCGAGCGTCGCCATCATGGCCTTCCGCCCCGCCTGCTCGCGCGCTTCCTGTCCTCGCATGGCATCGCTCCCTGCATTCATAAATTTGTCTATTGATATAGACAACTATACAAATTATACTCACCTCGTAACGGGAGTCCATGACGGATGGATGACAACCCGGGAAAATGCTTGGGGGCGATGGGTGACGGGACTGACGGCCAGTATCGAAAGGCGGAACGGCGTGTCGCTGTGGCGGCAGATCGCCGACCGGATCCTGCAGGCGATCGCCAATGGCGATTTCGCCGAGAACGCGGCGTTGCCGCCCGAAATCGTGCTGGCGGAACGTTATGGCGTCAACCGCCACACCGTGCGTAGCGCCATTGCCGCGCTCGTGCATGAAGGCGTGCTGAAGGCAGAGCAGGGACGCGGCACCTTCGTCCTGTCGCGCAAGCGGCTGTACTATCCGATCGGTGCGCGCACGCGCTTCTCGACCGGTCTGCAGGGGCAGACGAGCGAGCGGCATATCGCGCTCCTGTCTTCATCCACGGAGCCTGCCAGCCGGCGCATCGCCGAGGCGCTGGGCATCGCCAAGGGCGCTGCCGTCATTCGCCTGGAGACGCGTGGCGAGGCCGATGGTCATCCGGTGTCGCGAGCAACAACCTGGTTCGACGCCAAGCGCTTCGCCGGCATCGAGGCCGCGATGGCGGAAACGGGGTCGATCACCGCCTCGCTCAAGCGTTTCGGCATCAACGATTACCTCAGGCAATCGACCGTGCTGTCGGCACGTCATGCCGATGCCGACGACCTTGCCGCGCTCGATCTGCAGCCCGGCGCCATCGTGCTGGTCACCGTCGCTGTCAACGTCACGCTCGACGGCCAGCCGATCCAGTTCGCGGAGTCGCGCTTTCCCGCCGAGCGGGTGGAGCTCAGGCTCTCGGCGAACGACTAACGACGCTCAGGCCACCTCGATGACGGCCTTGATCAGGCCGGACTTCTCATGCGCCCATAGGGCAAGGTCGCGGGGCGTTCCGGCAAGCGTGGTGCGATGGGTGACGAGCTTGTCCAACGGCACGTCGCCATTGCGGATCGAGGCCGCGACATGCTCGAAATCGGCCTTCAGCGCATTGCGGCTGCCGATCAGCGTCATCTCTCGCTTGTGGAATTCGGGGTCGGAAAATGTGATGTCGTCCTTGACGACGCTGACCAGTACCAGCGTGCCGCCATGCGCGACATGGGCGAAGGCCGACTGCACCGATTGCGTGTTGCCGGTCGCGTCGAACACGAGGTCGAAACCTTCGCCGCCGGTCGCCTGCCGCACCAGTTCGGAAGCCGCTGCCTTCGAGCTGTCCAGCGGAGCGAAGCCGAGTTCCTTTTCGGCGAAGCCGAGACGCTCGGCGCTCATGTCGAGCAGGCTGACATCCAGCCCGGCGATGCGCGCGAAGATCGCCGTGCCGAGGCCGATCGGCCCGGCGCCGATGACCAGCGTCCGCGCACCGGGCGGCCCGAGAGAGCGCCGCACCGCATGCGCGCCGATGGCCAGAAACTCAACCGCGGCGGCGTCCGCCAGCGAGAGGCCGTCCGTCGGGTAAAGGTTCTGCGCCGGCACGAGGATCTCGTCGCACATGGCGCCGTCGCGATGCACGCCCAGCACCTCGATCTTCAAGCAGCAATTCGGCTTGCCGTTCCGGCAGGCGATACACTTGCCGCATGAAAGATAGGGGTTGATGATGACCGCCTCGCCGACGGCGAGATCGACACCTTCGCCTTTCTCGACGACGGTGCCGGAAACCTCATGGCCCATGATACGCGGATAGGCGAGGAAGGGATGCTTGCCTTCGAAGATGTGGTAGTCGGTGCCGCAGATGCCGACATGGCTGACCGCGACGCGCGCCCAGCCGCGCGGTGGCGCCCCCGGATCGGCACGGTCTTCGAGGACAAGGTCGCCGGGCGAGCGGCAGACGACGGCTTTCATTGTACAGATCCAGCGAAAAGAGCGTCGGCCTCGGTCTGGCCGGGCCGGCGTGTTGGTTTCAGGGAGGAGTCATTTGCCCCGGCGGCGCAAGCCGTCGAAGTAGACGATGACGATGATCAGTGCTCCGGTTATGACGCGCTGCCAGAAGGTGTTGACGTTAAGCAGGTTGGCGCCGTTGTTGATCGTCGAAAGGATGAAGGAGCCGATCAGCGGTCCGTGCACGGAGCCGATGGCGCCGAACAGCGAGGTGCCGCCGATCACCGACGAGGCGATGGCCTGAAGCTCATAGGTGTCTCCCTGCGTCGGGTTGCCGATGCCGATGCGTGAGGCCAGCAACACGCCGACGAAGGCCGCCAGCAGGCCGGACAGGATATAAGCCATGAAGATGGTGCGCGGCACGTTGACACCGGATAGGCGCGCGGCCTCGGCATTGGAGCCGACCGAGAACAGGTAACGGCCCCAGCGCGTGTGGTGCAGGAATACGTAGGACGGGATGGCGACCAGGACCACCATCCAGAACAGATAGGGGATGCCGAACAGCGAGCCGCGCGAAAAAGCCTGGAACGGATCGCTGTTGATGGAGATCGAGTTGCCGTTGGTCATCAGAAGGCCGATGCCTCGCAGCGAGGTCATGGTGGCCAAAGTGATGATGAAGGGCGGCAAGCCCATCTTGACGATGCCGAAGCCGTGGAAGAGGCCGATGGCGACGCCCACCAGCAAGGTCGCCAGCACCGCCGCCCAGATCGGCCAGCCGGCATTGATCAAAAGCGCGACGATGACCGTGGTGAAGCCGACCACCGCACCGACGGACAGGTCGATGCCGCCGGTGATGATGACGAAGGTCTGGCCAACGGCGAGAATGGCGATCAGCGAGCCCTGGCGCAGAAGATTGGTGATGTTGAGCGCCGTGGCAAAGGAAGGCGTGGCGACGGCCAGCACGACCCACATCAGAAGCAGAAGGCCAAGCAGGGTCAGGCCGAAGAGCGCGTTGAAATTGCGCTTGGTTTTTTCGGCGGGGGTCGCCTCGATGCTCATTTCTGTCCTCCCGACTTTTCTTGTTTCTCGGCCAGCGCCTGTCCCAGAATGTCCTCGTGGCTCGCCGTGCGGAAGCCATGCGTGGCGACCAGCTTGCCGCGCCGGAACACATGCAGCGTGTCGGCAAGCTCGTAGACTTCCGGCAGATAGGACGAGATCAGGATGATGCCGGCGCCCTTTGACAGCAGCGTCGAGAACAGGCGGTAGATCTCGGCCTTGGTGCCGACATCGACGCCCACCGTTGGCTCGTCGAAGATGAACAGCTTGGCGCCATGCGCCAGCCACTTGCCGATGACGATCTTCTGCTGGTTGCCGCCCGACAGGCTGGAAGCGAGCGCGCTGCGCGTCGGCGTCTTGATCCTGAGATTGGCGATCTGGCGGTCGGCCTCAGCTTTCTCCTTGGCACCCGAGATCAGGGCGTTGTTGGAAATGCGCTTGTAGATCGGCAGGTTGAGGTTCATGCCGACGGAAAGGTTAAGACAGAGGCCTTGATCGCGGCGACTTTCGGGGGCCAGCGCCATGCCGAGCTTGATCGCGTCATGCTCGGAATTGACCTGGACCTCCTTGCCCTCCCACAGGATCTGGCCGCCCGATTTCGGGTGGCGGCCATAAAGCGTGGTGACGAACTCGCTGCGGCCGGCGCCGATCAGGCCGTAGAGGCCGACGATCTCGCCGGCCCGGACGGTCACGGAAACATTCTCGAAGCCTTTGCCGGAAAGGTTCTTCGTCTCGACGATCGTGGCGCCGGGGGCGAAATGTTCCTTGTGATAGATCTGCTCAATCGAGCGGTTGATCATCAGCTTCACCAGTTCGGCCTCGTCGGTTTCGGCGATGTCGCGGGTGCCGACCAAGGTGCCGTCGCGCAGTACGGAAACGCGGTCGGCGAGCTCGAACACCTCCTCCATGCGGTGGCTGATGTAGATGATGGTAACGCCTTCGCCCTTCAGCCTTCGGATCAGCTTGAAGAGCTGGTCGGCTTCCTTGCGGGTAAGGTAGGCGGTCGGCTCGTCGAAGATCAGGAATTTCGTGCCGCGTACGGTGGCCCGTGCCGCGGCGATCAGCTGTTGCTGGCCGATCGTGAGATCGCCGAGCATGACATGCGCCGGCAGGTCGAAGCCCAGCCCATCGATGATCTTCTGCGCATCCTTGACCATGGCGCGCTGCTGCAGGAGGCCGAAGCGGGATTCTTCCTCGCCCAGGAACATGTTGGCGGCGACGGTGAGATGGCGGCACAGCACCACTTCCTGGTGGACGGCGTTGATGCCCAGCGCCATCGCCTCATGCGGGGTGGCCAGAGCTACTGGCTTGCCTTCCCAGATGACCTCGCCCGAGGTGCGGGGCATGACGCCGGTCAGAAGCTTGATGAGGGTGGACTTGCCGGCGCCGTTCTCGCCGACGATGGCGTGGATCTCGCCCGCCTTGAAGGCAAGGTGCACCGGCTTCAGCGCATGCGTGCCGGGATAGCGCTTTTCGAGGCCGTTGAGCTCGAGGATCGTCCTGCCCGGTTCCAGCGTAGGGGCCGGATGCAATTCCTGCGCCGTCGACGTCATGACAATCCTCCCAGATTGGTCTCAACCGTTGGGTACGCAGGGACGCGCATCTCGGATGCTAAATCAGGCGGGCGAAATTCCAAATCGCCTGACGGAAGTTTCCGGGGCGCGAGGCCCCGGAAACGACTGAGGCGACGGCCTGCTCAGTTGAGCTTCGGGTTGAGCAGCGCGTCGATCTTCGGATCTTTCATGTTCGCCTTGGTCACGAGGTTGGCGCCGGTGTCGACATTGGCCTCCACCTTCTCGCCCTTCGAGGCGGCCAGGGCGGTCTTTATGCCGTCATAGCCCATCCGGTACGGATCCTGGACCACGAGACCGGAGATCACGCCGTCGTTCAGGAACTTGATCAGCTTCTCGTCGCTGTCGAAGCCGATCAACGCCACCTTGCCGCCCAGATTGTTCTCGGCGATCGCCTGGCCGACGCCCTGCGCCATGATCAGGTTGGAGGCGAAGATGCCCTTCAGGTCCGGATTGGCGGTGATCAGGTCGGTGGCGATGTTCAAGCCGGTGGTGGCCTGGCCGTCGGCATATTTGTCGGCGACGAGCTGGAGGCCCGGATACTTGGCCTTGATCTGTTCGATGAAGCCCTGCTTGCGCTGCTCGAGCGAACCGGCGCCGGGCAGCGCGGTGATCAGCGCAACCTTGCCTTCCACCTTGCCGCCATTGGCGGCGCCGATGGCAGCGGCGAGGCCGTCAGCGGCGACGCGGCCGCCCTGGACGTTGTCGGTGGTCAGGAAGGAGGTGAAGGCCTTGGAGTCGGCGCCTGAGTCGATGCCGATGACCTTTACCTTGGACGCCGCCTCGTCGATCGGCTTGCCGAGCGCCTTGAACTCGGTCGGCGAGATGACGATGGCCGCCGGGTTGCCGGCGACGGCGTTTTCGAGGATCGAAATCTGGCCGTTGACGTCGGTTTCGGCCTGGGCGCCGAGCTCCGGCACTTTGATGCCGAGATCCTTGCCGGCCTTGCGGGCGCCGGCCAGAACGATCTGCCAGTAGAAAGAGGTGGTGTCCTTGACGATGATCGGAATGGTCACGTCGGCAGCCGAGGCTGGCGCGGAGTGCATCGCGCCGGCAAGCATCGACGCGGCGGCCAAGGCCACGAAAGCACGGCGGGTGAGAAGGCTGGTCACGAATTTCATTAGGTTCCTCCCTAAAGTCGCCTGGTGAAGGTTGCGGAAGCTCCATCTGGATAGGCGTGGCCCAAACAGAACTTTATCAATAAAAAACAGATACCGTTTTTGATAATGCATCGCCGTGGTCGATGCAAGCGGTGTCCGGTGCCGTTTGTGTGATGCCGGATGAGCTTCGCCCGGCTCCGCCGGCTTCGTCCCTGGCAACACATTGGCGCTTCCGTCCCTCCTTCCTGATATGGAACGATGATTTCACGCCGCTGTCAATATGGAATATACATTCCATTGCGAAGTGCGTGATGGTGAAGGCCGGCTGCCTTGCTGTCGGTGCGCTTCCGCCGCTGCGGCGGCCTGCGGGTGAGCGGTCCGCCGCTTCACCTAACGGCGAGCCGTCCTATCTTTTTTGGCGCAATTCCCGACAGGAATCTCCGGACAGGAATCGCTCACACTTTTCCTGGAACTGCTCAGAGCGTCGCGCCGAGGTGCCAAGGCACGAATTCGTTGTCGCCGTAGCCGAAGGCCTCGCTCTTGGTCTTGCGCCCCGACGCCGTCTCGACGATCAGCTCGAAGATCTCGCGGCCCATGCCGGCGATGGTCTTCTCGCCCGAGGCGATGACGCCGCAATTGACGTCCATGTCCTCTTCCATCTGGTGATACATGGTCGAATTGGTGGCGACCTTGATCGACGGCGTCGGACGGCACCCGAAGCAGGAACCGCGGCCGGTGGTAAAGACGATGACATTGGCGCCGCCCGCGACCTGGCCCGTGGCCGAGACAGGGTCGTAGCCGGGCGTATCCATGAACACCAGGCCGCTGCCCGACACTTTCTCGGCATAGCCGAAGACGCCGTTGAGCGGCGTCTGGCCGCCCTTGGCTACGGCCCCCAGAGATTTCTCGAGGATCGTGGTCAGGCCGCCGCGCTTGTTGCCCGGCGAAGGGTTGTTGTCGATCGAGGCGCCGTGCTTGGCGGTATGGTCCTCCCACCATTTCACATAGCTGTCGAGCTTGGCCGCGATCTCCGGGCTGGCGGCACGGTAGGCGAGCAGGTGCTCGGCGCCGTAGATTTCGGTCGTCTCCGAAAGGATGCCGATGGCGCCGACGCCGGCCAGGATATCGACCGCCGCGCCCAACGCCGGGTTGGCGGTGATGCCGGACATGCCGTCCGAGCCGCCGCATTGCAAGCCGACGACGAGTTCACTGACCGGAATCGGCTCACGCTCGAGGTGGCCGACTTCCTCGGCGATTTCGGTCAGCACGCCCATCGCCTTCTCCACGGATTTGCGCGAGCCGCCGGCCTCCTGGATGTTGAAATGGCGCTTTCCCGCCGCGACGCCCTTCTGGCCATAGAGGGTGAGCTGGTTGACCTCGCAGCCGAGCCCCACCATCATCACGCCGCCGAAGTTCGGATGGCGGGCATAGCCGGCCAAAGTGCGGTGCAGGACCATCATGCCGTCGCCGGTGCCGCTCATGCCGCAGCCTTGGCCGTGGACGATCGGCACGAAGCCGTCGATGCCGGGATATTTCGGCAGGAGCGTGCGGTTGGCCTCGTCGGCAATGGCGTGGCAGACGGTGGCCGAACAATTGACGCTGGCAATGATGCCGATGAAGTTGCGCGTGCCGGCGCGCCCGTCGGCGCGGCGATAGCCCATGAAGGTGCGCGCGCGGTCGGCCTCGCTGGCGTGCTCGGCATCGCTCGGCGGCACCACCGGCAGGCGTCCGGCTTCGAAAACCAGATTGTGCGAGTGGACATGTTCGCCGGGCGCGATATCCTGAGTGGCGCGGCCGATCGCCTGCGCGTATTTCACCACCGCTTCGCCCGCGGCGATCGGCTTGATCGCCACCTTGTGTCCCGGCTCGATCACTGCCAGCGCGGCGGCGCCGCCCGGCAATGCGGTGCCGATCTCGATACGGCCATTGGCGACCGCGACATTGTCGGCGGCGGAAAGAAGGATGGTGCTTGCAACGTTCACGAGCGGCTGTCCTGGGTATTCCTGGGAGTGCGGGCGGATTGACTTGCGCCCATTCAAAGGTAATGTCTTTTATCGTGAAAAAACATTTTTGCGTCAATCGTTTTTTCATCACGGGCAATGCGTGACGAACGGCGCGCCATTGCCTCTTGCCAAGCCGGCGAAAAGCGTTCCGCTTTTTGCGGCGTTGCGCTAGGAGCACTCATCATATCGCGCTTTCGGCGGGCCGCCGCAAGCGTTGGGGATACGGGGCATGTCGAAGAGCAACAATGTCTACAAGGACGCCTTCAACCGCTGCCTCAGGCTGCTCGAGGAATCCAAGAGCCTGCCATCGGAGCCTGAGCTGGGCACGCAGCTCGGTGTCAGCCGCACCACGGTGCGCAGCATCCTTTCACGCATGGAAGAAACGGGGCTGATCACTTGGAACAAGCGCGAAAAGACGGTGCTGCGGGCACCGCGGCCGGAGGATTTCTTCCCTGAGGAGGAAACCGATTCGCTGGCCGAGATCATCGAGCGCTCCTTCATGCGCCGGCTGCTCGCCGAAGGCGCCGAAGCCGGTATGCAGATCAACGAGCTGGAGCTGGCGCGCGAGATTGGCGTCGGCACCACCAGCGTGCGCGAATTCCTGATCCGCTTCTCGCGTTTCGGGCTGATCGAGAAACGTCGCAACAGCCACTGGGTGCTGAAAGGCTTCACCCGCGCCTTCGCGCTGGAGCTGACCGAGATCCGCGAAATGTTCGAGCTGCGCTCGGCGGCGGCCTTCGTCGCGTTGCCGGTGGACAGTGCCGTGTGGGCCGATCTCGACCGGCTGGAGGCAGAGCATCGACACCTCGCCGGCGAGATCGCCACGCGCTTCAACGAATTCTCCGAGCTCGACGAGCGTTTCCATCGGCTCATCCACCGCGCTTCGCACAACCGCTTCATCGTCGACTTCTATGACGTGATCGCGATGATCTTCCACTACCATTATCAGTGGAACAAGGCTGAGGAGCGCCAGCGCAACGAGGTCGCGATCCAGGAGCATCTCGCATATATCGCGGCTCTGAAGTCGCGCGATCCCGCAAAGGTGGACGCAGCCTGCCGCAAACACCTGAAGTCGGCGCGCCAGACACTGCTGACCTCCATACCCGAAGGGCGGCAGGCGCAGCCCGCCTGACGGCACATTGCCGGGGCATTATGCGGATATCGCGCCGCGTTGCCGCAGCGCGGTTTTGCCGATTTTCCGGCCGCGTAGTCCGTGTTACGGTCGTCGCGTTTTCCGGGAGAGGCTTTCCGTTGGGTATCCGGCTGAGACGATGGAGCATGCCGGCCGCGTTCGTCGCGGCGCTGCTCCTGTTGCTTCAGTCCTCCCTCGGCGCGTTCGCCTTCGGGGCGCCTTCTCAGCTCGATGCGTTCGGCAACGTCATCTGCACGCATGAAGGGGCTGTAAAGCTCCCCGGCGACGATCCTCACCAGCAGCATATGCCGGCCTGCTGCTTGCTCGGCTGCAACATGGTTTCGCCGGCGCATCTGCCGCCGCCGGAATCAAGCACGCTCCCCGGAAACCGGGGTATCGAGGCCGTCGCCTTCCCGTCTCCGGCCTTCCGGCACGAAGATTTCGCCCGCGACCGTTCTCCGGTCAATCCGCGCGCGCCACCGGGGATGGTCTGATCCGCGGGGCTTTTCGCCTTTTTTGTCCGTCTTGCAATCAGACTGCTCGCGACCGCATTCCGGCGCGATCCCTTATTCATGGAGCAACCATGTCCAATCTTCTTCCCAATGCGCAAGCCTTCGCTCTTCGCGCAACGCCGCCGTCCCACCTTCAGCATCGCATCGGCCTTGCGGTGCTCACCATCCTTCTTCTCCTCGCCTGCATTCCCGCCGCCCTCGCGCATGAGTTCAAGGTCGGCGATCTCGAGATCGGGCACCCCTGGTCGAGGGCGACGCCGCCCGGCGCCAAGGTGGCCGGGGGCTACTTGACCGTGACCAACAAGGGCAGCGCGCCGGACCGGCTGCTGTCGATTACCTCCGATATCTGCGACATGGCCGAGCTGCATGAGATGGCCGTCAAGGACGGCGTCATGACTATGCGGCCGGTGGAGGGCGGGCTGGAGATCCCGGCCGGCGGCAAGGTCGCGCTGAAGCCGGGCGCCTACCATCTGATGTTCACCGGCCTGAAGCGGCAGCCAAAACAAGGTGAGAAATTCGCCGCGACGCTGACCTTCGAGAAGGCCGGCAGCGTCGCCGTCCAGTTCCTCGTAGAAGGCATGGGCGAGACCGGCAGCGGCGATATGGACATGGATCACGCCGAGTAAGCCGCCAGTTCGAATTGGAGGGACATTCCATGAAGAAGTATCCTTTGGCCATGAAGACGTATCTTTTGGCCGCGGGCGTGTTTTGCGCGCTCGGAACCAATGCCGCGCTTGCCCACATCACGCTCGAGACGCAGGAAGCGGCCGTCGGCTCCACCTACAAGGCGATCTTGCGTGTGCCACATGGCTGCGAAGGCAAGGCGACGACCGCCATGCGCGTGCAGATCCCCGAAGGTGTCATCGCGGTGAAGCCGATGCCCAAGCCCGGTTGGACGCTGCAGACCAAGAAAGGCAAATACGAGAAATCCTACCAACTCTATGGCGAGACGCTGACCACCGGCGTGAAGGAAGTGGACTGGAGCGGCGGCAATCTGCCCGACGAATTCTATGACGAGTTTGTTTTCCGCGCCTCGCTGGCAGCCGATCTGCCGGCGGGCCAAATGCTCTATTTCCCGGTGGTGCAGGAATGCGGCGACGCCACCGATCGCTGGATCGAGATCCCCGCGGCCGGGCAGGCTGAGGACGCCTTGGAAACTCCGGCGCCCGGCATCAAATTGCTGCCGAAGAAATGACTCTGTTGGCGCGCCCTATCGGGGCGCGCCAACATTTCCTGTTATAAAGGCATGAACGCAGCACAGCCTTCCTCGACGATCCGCTTGCATACCGGCCCGCTTGCCTGGCTGGTGGCAATGCTCGTGGCGATCGCGGTATTGGCAATGCCCGGTCACGCCTTCGCGCATGCGGCGCTGGTCGCGACCGATCCGGCGGACGGCGTGGTGCTGACGCAGAGTCCCGCCAAATTCTCGCTCACCTTCAGCGAGCCGGTCTCGCCGCTGGTCCTGACGCTCGTGCGGCCGGACGGTTCGCAGCTTACACTCGCATCCTTCCGTCTCAACGATCAGACCATCGAGATCGACAATCCCGAAACACTCAAATCCGGCACGCATGTGCTGAGTTGGCGGGTGGTGTCGGTTGACGGCCATCCGGTCGGTGGCTCGGCGCTGTTTTCGATAGGCGCGCCAAGTGCCGCGCCGGTGGCGGCCGAAGCCGTCGACTGGACGCTACGTGCCGCGATCTGGGCGGCCAGGCTCTTCTTCTATGCCGGCCTCTTCCTTGGCGTCGGCGGCGCGTTTGCGCTGGCGTGGCTGGCCGAGGACCGGCGCCGCGGCCAGCGCTTCGTCGCCGCGGCACTGCTTTTCGGCCTGGCCGGCGCGCCATTGTCGCTCGGCCTGCAGGGATTGGATGGCCTTGGCGCGCCGCTCGCCCGGTTTGCCGCGCCGGCCGTCTGGAAGACCGCGCTGGAAACAAGCTTCGTCTGGACGGTGCTGATCGGCCTGATCGCGCTTGGTCTCGCGCTGCTGTCGCTTGCCGGGCCGTCGGGTCTTCGCAAGCTGTCGGCAAGTGCTGCACTGCTCGGCGTCGGCGCCGCGCTTGCTGCGAGCGGCCATGCCATCGCTGCCGAGCCGAAATGGCTGACGCGACCGCTGGTGTTCCTGCATGGCACGGCAATCGCCTTCTGGGCCGGGTCGCTGACGCCGCTCGGCCTGGCGCTTCGGCAGCAGCCTGCGGAAGCAAAAGTCTTTCTGCGCCGCTTTTCCCGCGCGATCCTGCCGGTCATCGTCCTGCTTGCCGCAAGCGGCATCGTGCTGGCGATCATCCAGGTGCAAGAGCCGGCGGCACTGATCAACACGTCCTATGGCCGGCTGCTGCTCCTGAAGCTGGCTCTGCTGCTTTTCCTGTTCACGCTTGCCGCGGTCAATCGCTGGACATTGACCGCGCCCGCCGAGGCGGGCGACACGGAGGTGCAACGGCGGCTGGCGCGCTCCATCCGCATCGAAGTGGTCATCGTGCTTGCCGTCTTCGGCGTGGCCGCCGGCTGGCGTTTCACGCCGCCGCCGCGCGCGCTGGCGATCGCGGCAGCGCAACCGGTCACGATCCACATCCACACGCTGAAAGCGATGGCCGATATCAGCATAACCCCCGGCCATGCCGGCGAGGTCGCCGCTTCGATGATGATCATGACCGGCGATTTCGGACCGCTTGACGCCAAGGCGGTGACGCTGGTGCTGTCGAAGCCGGAGTCCGGCATCGAGCCGATCAAGCGCCCGGCAACCAAGCCGGGCGATGGGACATGGCGCGTGGACAATCTCATTATCCCGATCCCTGGACGCTGGAACGCCAGGCTCGATATTCTCGTCTCGGATTTTGATTTGGTGAAGATCGAGGCCCCGATCGAGATCCGGTCCGATTGAGATCCAGTCAACGTGGAATATGGCGAGGCTGTTGACGCCGCCGCCAAGGCCCGTCATTCATCTCGGGAAGCAAATGGGCTTCGTCCGAAACGCGGCCACAACAAACATCCGAACGCAGGGAAGAAACGATGGAAAAAGCCGAAATCGGTCTGATCGGCCTTGGTACGATGGGCTCCAACCTGGCGCTCAACATCGCCGAGCACGGGCACCGCATCGCCGTCTTCAACCGCACGCCGTCGCGCACCGACGCTTTCGTCGAGAGCGCCGGTTCGCTGAAGGATATGGTCGTTCCCTGCTACAGCCTGGAGGAACTCGCGGCCTCGATCCGCCCGCCTCGGCCGATCATCATCATGGTGCTGGCAGGCAAGCCGGTCGATGAGCAGATCGCAGCACTCCGCGGCGTGCTCTCCGGCAACGACATCGTCATCGACGCCGGCAACGCCAATTTCCGCGACACGATGCGCCGTTTCTCGGAGCTGTCCGGTTCCGGGCTAACCTTTATCGGCATGGGTGTGTCCGGCGGCGAGGAGGGCGCGCGCCACGGTCCGTCGATCATGGTCGGCGGCACCGAAGAGTCCTGGAAGCGCGTCGAAAAGGTGCTGACGGCGATCTCGGCCAAGTTCAAGGACGAGCCCTGCGCCGCCTGGCTCGGTCATGACGGCGCTGGCCATTTCGTCAAGACCATACACAACGGCATCGAATATGCCGACATGCAGATGATCGCCGAGATCTACGGCATATTGCGCGACGGTCTTGGCATGGCACCCAAGGAGATCGGCAAGGTGTTCGAGGGATGGAACCTGGGCCGGCTCAACTCCTACCTGATCGAGATCACAGCCAAGGTGCTGGCCGCCGACGATCCGAAGACCGGTAAGCCGGTGGTCGATGTCATCCTCGACCGTGCCGGGCAGAAGGGCACCGGCAAATGGTCAGTAATCGAGGCGCAACAGCTCGGCATTCCGGCGACGGCGATCGAGGCGGCGGTGGCGGCGCGCGTGCTGTCCTCGATCAAGGACGAGCGGCAGGCGGCAGAAAAGGCCTATGGCGATATCGGCGTCGACAGGATCTCCGGAGACAAGGGCGCGCTGCTCAAGGATCTGGAGCTGGCGCTGTTCGCCGGCAAGATCGCGGCTTACGCGCAGGGCTTCGCGGTGATGAGCGGCGCTTCGAAGGAGTTCAACTGGAACCTGCCGATGCCGACCATCGCCAAGATCTGGCGCGCCGGCTGCATCATCCGCTCGCAGATGCTGGATACGATGGCCGAGGCGTTCGGCTCTGGCAGCGCTTCCACCAACCTTTTGATGGCGCCGGCCTTCATCGCCATGATGAAGGAGGCGCATCCATCGCTGAGGCGCATCGTGGCGCGCGCCTCCGAGGCCGGCTCGCCGGTGCCGGCGCTGTCCTCGGCGCTTGCCTATTTCGACAGCTATCGCCAAGGACGGGGCACCTCGAACCTCATCCAGGCGCAGCGCGATTTCTTCGGCGCGCATGGTTTCGAGCGTATCGGCGAGCAGGGTGCCTTCCATGGCCCGTGGGGCAGCAGCGGCGCCTAGAGCCAGGTGAAGCCAGCTCGCAAATGGTGGCTTCCTGCGCCTCCGGCCTCACGTACTTTAGGTACGATCCGGTTCCCGGAAGCCACCATTTTCGACTCGGCCTGACCTGCCTCACAAGTCGCGCCGATCAGCCGCGATACGGCAGTACCTCGCTCGGCGTGCTGAGCGACTGCAGCGAGCCTGGATCTGCGCCTCCGATCCACCCAAGCACCGCCTTGGCGAGCTCGGAGCCGGCGAGCCGGAAGTTCTCGTTGACGACAAGCAGTTCGCGCCGGAACAAATGCAGCAGCTCCGACGACTGTTTCGACACCACGTCGACGTCGCGGCCGAGTTTCAAGCCGGCGTCCTCGATGCCGGCGACGACGGCGAGCGTGGCGGCTGCGGCGCTGCTGACGAAGCCGTCCGGCCGGTCCTTGCGCCGCATCAGTTGCGCCGTCCGCATCCTGATCTGCTCGATCGACTGATCGATGGAGACGGTGTTGAACGGCACCTCCGAGGCGCCCACTTCGCTCAGCGCATCGGCAAAGCCGTTCACCGTGTGGCGGTAATAGGTCAGCCCGACCGGGGGCGCCACAAGAGCAAGCCGAGTGCGACCCTTCCCGCCGAGGCAGCGCACCGCTTCGCCGGCGAAGGCGTAATTATCGAAGTCGTGATAGGGATGCACCAGGCCCATGTCGGTGCGGCCATGCGTGGCGAAGGGGATGCCGCGCTCCAGCATGTAACGCGCCCGCGGATCGTTGGGCTGCGTGCGAGAGATGATAACGCCGTCGGCCGAGCCGGTCTCGACCAGATAGCGCACCGGGTCGAGCGGATCCTGCGAGCGCGAATAGGGCGTGACGATCAGATGGTAGGGCGTGTCGGCGATCACCTCGGTTACGCCGTAGATGATGTCGGAAACGAAGCTCATCAGCTCGTGCTCGGTGTTCAGCACCAACGAGATGACGTTGGTCTTGCCTGTCCTCAGGCGCACGCCGGCGCGGTTCGGGCGATAGCCGATCTGCCTGGCGACGAGCTGGACGCGGCGCCTGGTCTCGGCGCCGATCTCGGGCGCGTCCTTCAAGGCGCGCGAGACGGTCGTGACGCCAAGCCCGGTCATGAAGGCGAGCGTCTTCAACGTCGGTCGCTCCTTGCCCGACGCGTCGTCGTCTTTCTTCGTTATCCGTCTATCCATTCGTCCCGCCCGTCAGGCGCATAGCAGCCGCAGCGCCGGCCGGCAATCGTGCGGTGTTGACATTCGCGCGACCTTCATGCTGCAACCTGGTTCAATATACTGAAACGTTACAGGTTGCCAATCTTCGTGATTGGCCGGCAACGGAACGACCTTTGAAGTCCGATTGGGAGATGATCGAAAGTCGCTGGAATCACAAAGATATATCGATTCCGGAGCGACTGCAGCGTTGATGGGCCATGTCGATGCCTACACTGGTACTTCGAGAGAGAGTTTTGGTTCTTGTACCGAAAAAAGCTCAACGGGGCTCACGGCGAGGGGTTGCCTATCCGGATCATTTGCCGTATCGAAAATCTGTAACGTTTCAGATTCTGGGAGGAAGCCGAAATGCGATACAAATTCCTGACCGCCACGTTTGCCGCGGCGGCCGCGCTCCACTTCGCCGGTCCGGCGGGCGCGACCGACCTGGAAGTCACCCATTGGTGGACCTCCGGCGGCGAGGCGGCAGCGGTAGCCGAACTTGCCAAGGCATTCGACGCGACGGGCAATCACTGGGTTGACGGAGCCATCGCAGGCTCCGGCGGCACGGCGAGGCCGATCATGATCAGCCGCATCACCGGCGGCGATCCGATGGGCGCCACCCAGTTCAACCACGGCCGCCAGGCAGAGGAACTGGTGCAGGCCGGGCTGATGCGCGACCTCACCGATATCGCCACCAAGGACAAGTGGACGGAGGTGGTGCGGCCGAAGAGCCTGCTCGACTCCTGCACTATTGGCGGGAAGATCTATTGCGTGCCGGTAAACATCCATTCCTGGCAATGGCTGTGGCTCTCCAACGAGGCCTTCCAGAAGGCCGGCGTGCCGTTGCCGAAGGACTGGAATGAATTCGTGGCGGCCGCGCCGGCGCTGGAGAAGGCCGGCATCATCCCGCTTGCCGTCGGCGGTCAGCCCTGGCAGGCCTCCGGCGCCTTCGATGTGCTGATGGCTGCTGTCGGTGGCACCGACACGTTCCTCAAGGTCTACAAGGACAAGGACGCCAAATTCGCCGCCGGTCCCGAGATCGCCAAGGTGTTCAAGGCGGCCGACGATGCCCGCAAGATGGCCAAGAACACCAATGTGCAGGACTGGAATCAGGCGACCAACATGGTCATCACCGGCAAGGCGGCCGGCCAGATTATGGGCGATTGGGCGCAGGGCGAATTCCAGGTCGCCGGCAAGACCGCCGGCAAGGATTACACTTGCCTGCCCGGCCTCGGGCTCAACGAAGTCATCGCCACCGGCGGCGATGCATTCTATTTCCCGCTGCTCAAGGACGAGGCCAAGGCCAAGGCGCAGGTGGTGCTTGCCGAGACGCTGCTCGATCCGAAGACCCAGGTCGCCTTTAACCTCAAGAAAGGGTCGCTGCCGGTGCGGGGCGACGTCGACCTCAACACGGCGAACGACTGCATGAAGAAGGGTCTTGCCATTCTCGCCAAGGGCGCGGTCATGCCGTGGACGGATCAGCTGCTCTCGCAGGACACCCAGAAGCAGAAGGAAGACCTGTTTTCCGAGTTCTTCGCCAAGCCCGACATGACGCTCGAAGAGGCGCAGAAGCGTTTCGCCGACATCATCGCCTCGGCGGACTGACAACCGGCGCCCCGCCGCCTCCCGGCCCCCGCCGATCGGGGGTCGGGAGCTAGATGCCCTGTCACCCGGCCGGCCGAGATGAGCAACAGCGAACGCCCGTCCCAACTCTTCCGCAACCTCAACGCCAAGATCGCGTCGATCCCGATGGTGCTCACCGCGCTTGTGGTGTTCGTGGGCGGCACGGCCTGGACGGTGCTCTATTCCTTCACCAATTCTAAGCTGCTGCCGCGGCTCAATTTCGTCGGGCTCGACCAGTATCACCGGCTGTGGTCGACATCGCGCTGGCTGGTGTCGATCGAGAACCTTCTGATCTATGGCGTGATCTCGCTGGTATTCTCGCTGGTCATCGGCTTCCTGCTTGCAGCCCTTCTCGACCAGAAGATCCGCTTCGAGGACACGTTCCGCACCATCTTCCTCTACCCCTTCGCGCTGTCCTTCATCGTCACCGGGCTGGTCTGGCAATGGCTGCTCAATCCGGATTTCGGCGTCCAGCGCGTCGTGCGCGACCTCGGCTGGACCAGCTTCAGCTTCGACCCGCTCTACAATTCCAGCATCGTCATCTACGGCATTTCGATCGCGGCGCTTTGGCAGGGCACGGGGCTGATCATGTGCCTGATGCTCGCCGGACTGCGTGGTATCGACGAAGACATCTGGAAAGCGGCGAGGGTGGACGGCATTCCCACCTGGAGAACCTATCTTTTCATCGTCATCCCGATGATGCGGCCGGTCTTCATCACCACGCTGGTGATCATCGCCGCCGGCATCGTCAAGGTCTACGACCTGGTCGTGGCGCAGACCAGCGGCGGTCCGGGGATCGCGTCGGAAGTGCCTGCGAAATATGTCTACGACTACATGTTCTTCGCCCAGAATCTCGGCCAGGGCTTCGCCGCCTCGACCATGATGCTGCTGTCGGTGGTGATCGTCATCGTGCCCTGGGCCTATCTCGAATTCGGAGGCAAGAAGCGTGGTTGACCTCGCCTCCATGTCGGAGAGCGCGCAAGCGCTGCGGCGCGATGCCGCCGGCCCCAGCGGGCCGAAGCCGAGACATGTGCTGTCTCGCCGCAATATCTTCCTCTACGGCACGCTGATCGTCGTGGCGCTCTATTACCTTCTGCCGCTCTACGTGATGATCGTCACGTCGCTCAAGGGCATGCCGGAAATCCGCCTCGGCAACATCTTCTCGCCGCCGATGGAGATCACATTCGAGCCTTGGGTAAAGGCCTGGGCGAGCGCCTGCACCGGGCTGAACTGCGACGGGCTCTCGCGCGGTTTCTGGAATTCGGTGCGCATCACTGTTCCCTCGGTGATCCTGTCCATCGCGATCGCCTCGGTGAACGGATATGCCTTGGCCAACTGGCGCTTCAAGGGCGCCGACACCTTCTTCATCATCCTGATCGTGGGCGCGTTCATCCCGTATCAGGTGATGATCTATCCGATCGTCATCATCCTGCGCGAGATCGGGATATACGGTACGCTGACCGGTCTGGTGATCGTGCACTCGATCTTCGGCATGCCGATCCTGACGCTTTTGTTCCGCAACTATTTCACTTCGATGCCGGAGGAGCTGTTCCGCGCCGCGCGCGTCGACGGCGCAGGCTTCTGGGGCATTTATATGCGCATCATGCTGCCGATGTCGCTGCCGATCTTCGTCGTCGCCATCATCCTGCAGGTGACCGGCATCTGGAACGACTTCCTGTTCGGCGTCGTCTACACGCGCCCCGACACCTACCCGATGACGGTGCAGCTCAACAACATCGTCAACTCGGTCCAGGGCGTGAAGGAATACAACGTCAACATGGCCGCGACAATCCTGACCGGGCTGGTTCCGCTCATCGTCTACTTCATTTCCGGCAAGCTCTTCGTGCGCGGCATCGCCGCCGGCGCGGTGAAAGGATGATGATGGCAGCTGAAATCGCCAATCCCAGCGTTTCGATCCAGGACCTGTCGCTCAATTTCGGCGCCGTCTCGGTGCTGCAGACGCTCAACCTGGACGTCGCCGACGGTGAATTCATCGTGCTTCTTGGACCGTCCGGCTGCGGCAAGTCCACCTTGCTCAACTGTATCGCCGGCCTGCTCGACATTTCGGACGGGCGCATCTTCATCAAGGGCAAGAACGTCACCTGGGAAGAGCCGAAGGATCGCGGCATCGGCATGGTGTTCCAATCCTATGCGCTCTATCCGCAGATGACGGTCGAAAGGAACCTTTCCTTTGGTCTGCGCGTCGCCGGCGTGCCCAAGGATGAAATTGCAAAGCGCATCGCGCGCGCTGCCGAGATCCTGCAGATCGAGCCGCTGCTGCAAAGGAAGCCCTCGGCGCTGTCCGGCGGCCAGCGTCAGCGCGTGGCGATCGGGCGCGCGCTGGTGCGCGACGTCGACGTCTTCCTGTTCGACGAGCCGCTCTCCAATCTCGACGCCAAGCTGCGTTCGGAGCTGCGCGTCGAGATCAAGCTTTTGCACCGCCGCTTGAAGAACACGATGATCTACGTCACCCATGACCAGATCGAGGCGATGACGCTGGCCGACCGCATCGCGGTGATGAAGGGCGGCGTGATCCAGCAGCTTGACGCGCCGCAGACGATCTACAATCGTCCCGTGAACCGCTTCGTTGCCGGTTTTCTCGGTTCGCCGGCGATGAATTTCGTAGACGGTCGGCTGGAGAAGGATGGCGGCGATTGGCACTTTGTCGTCGAGGATGTGCGCATCCCGCTTGCGACCTACGCCTTTGAAGAGGAGCCCACGCCGCGTGCCGCGGTGTTCGGCATCCGGCCCGAGCATGTCGCGTTCAACAGCGGCACGGGCTGGCCTTTTGCCGCAACGGCCAATGTCGAAGTCGTGGAGCCGATGGGCTCCGATACGCTGGTGTGGTTGAAGCTGGGCGGGCAGAACTTCACAGTGCGCGTCACCTCCGAACGCACGCCGAAGAACGGGGATACGGTCAGTGTCGGCTTCGATCCGATGCGCGCCTCGATCTTCGACGCTCAAACCGGCAACCGCCTTTAACTTCCAGGACCAACAGAACGGACAGGACAGATGAACTGGTCATTCCAACTCTACAGCGCCCGCAATTTCCAGCCATGGAACGGCGTGGTCAAAATGCTTGGCGAGTTTGGCTACAAGCAAGTCGAAGGCTTTGGCGGCGTCTACGACGATCCGAAGGCGTTCCGCGCCGAACTCGACAAGAACGGGCTGGCGATGCCGACCGGGCATTTCTCGATCGACGCGCTGGAAAACGACTTCGACGACGTGCGCAGAATCGCCGACACGCTCGGCATCAAGCATCTGATCTGTCCTTATCTGGTGGCGGAAGCGCGGCCGTCCGACGCCGCAGGCTGGCGCGGTTTCGGCGAGCGTCTCGCCAAGGTGGGCGAGGCCGCGAAAAAGGCCGGATACGGCTTTGCCTGGCACAACCACGATTTCGAGTTCAAGGCGCTTCCCGACGGCTCGTTGCCGCAGGACCATATCCTGTCCGCCGCGCCTGACATCGGCTGGGAAATGGACGTCGCCTGGGTGGTTCGCGGCGGCGCCGATCCGCTGCCCTGGATCGAAAAGCACGGCAAGCGCATCCTCGCCGTCCACGTCAAGGATATCGCCAAGCCCGGTGAGGGGCTGGACGAGGACGGCTGGTCCGATGTCGGCCACGGCACGATCGACTGGGCGGGCCTGTTCAAGACGTTGCGCGCCAAGAGCTCGGCGCAGTATTTCATCATGGAGCAGGACAACCCCAACGACATCGAGCGCTATGCCCGCCGCTCGATCGCCGCAGCCAAGAGCTGGCAGGAGTAATCGAAATGGCAGACAAGCTTGGCGTCGGCGTCATCGGCTGCGGCAACATCTCAAAGGCCTATTTCTCGCTGGCTCCGCTGTTCCGCGGCATCAAGATGCGGGCCTGCGCGGATATCAACATGGATGCCGCCAAGGCGCGGGCAAAGGAGTTCAAGCTACGCGCCGAGACGGTCGACGATCTGCTCAAGGACGACGAGATCGACATCGTCGTCAACCTCACGATCCCGGCCGTGCATTATGAAGTTTCAAAAGCGGTGCTCGACGCCGGCAAGCACGTCTATTCGGAAAAACCCTTCGTGCTGTCGATCAAGGAAGGACTCGATCTCAAAAGCCGGGCCGAAAAGAAGGGCCTCCGCATCGGTTCGGCGCCGGACACGTTTCTCGGCGGCGCCCACCAGCTGGTGCGCGATCTCATCGACAGCGGCAAGCTTGGCGCGATCACCAGCGGCACATGCCATGTCATGAGCCACGGCATGGAACACTGGCACCCCAATCCCGACTTCTTCTTCCAACCGGGCGCCGGCCCGGTGCTCGACATCGGGCCTTACTATGTCACCAACCTGATCCAGTTGATCGGGCCGGTCAGCCGGGTGGCCGCCTTCGCGACGACCCCGGCGAAGGAGCGGACGATCTCGTCGAAACCTCGCGCGGGGGAGAAGATCCCGGTCAAGACGCCGACCACCATCCATGCGCTGCTCGAATTCGCGAATGGCGCGGTGATCACGCTCAACACCTCCTGGGACGTCTGGAGCCATGGCCACGCGCCGATGGAGCTGTATGGCGAATTGGGCACCGTCTTCGTGCCGGACCCGAATTTCTTCGGGGGCGAGGTGCGCTTCACCGACGGTGCCCGGCCGGTGAAGAAGCTGCCCAAATGGAACCATCCGTTCGGCGTGCCGAACGAGATGCATGGCCACGGAATGATGGCGAACTATCGCACGGCCGGCCTTGCCGACATGGCGGTCGCGATCGCCGAAGGGCGGCCGCATCGCTGCTCGATGGAGCTGGCGCTGCACGCCGTCGACGTCATGACCGGCATCCTGCGTTCCGGCGAAAGCGGCAAATATGTCGCCATGCAGACGACCTGCGAGCGGCCGGCCGCGCTCGGCGTCAAGGACGCCAAGGCGCTGCTGGCGAAGAAAAAGTAGGTGGCAACCCCTCTCCCCGTTCCGGCGGGGAGAGGGTAAGGGTTGGACAAGCATCGATTCAACCCGCAGCACAGCAGAGCCGATGCCGCCGGAAAACCGCTTCACATCTTTTGGCATCATGCTCTAGCGGCGATCGCCGCCGTTTCGATCCCGAGGATTGCTATGCCCTATGTCGCCGCAGAGAACCGCTACGAGAAGATGATCTACAACCGCTGCGGCCGGTCCGGCCTGAAGCTGCCGGCGATCTCGCTTGGGCTGTGGCACAATTTCGGCAACGACACGCCGCACCAGACCAAGCAGGCGATCGCGCGCAAGGCCTTCGATCTCGGCATCACCCATTTCGACCTCGCCAACAATTACGGCCCGCCGCCCGGCTCGGCGGAAACCGCGTTCGGCGAGATCCTGCGCACCGATTTCGCCGGCTATCGCGACGAGATGATCATCTCGACCAAGGCCGGCTACGAGATGTGGGCTGGTCCCTACGGCGAATGGGGCAGCCGCAAATATGTGCTGGCCAGTCTCGACCAGAGCCTGAAGCGCATGGGGCTCGACTATGTCGACATATTTTATTCGCACCGTTTCGATCCCGAGACGCCGCTCGAGGAGACGATGGGCGCGCTCGACCACGCGGTGCGCTCGGGCAAGGCGCTCTACGCCGGCATCTCGTCCTACAATTCGCAGCGCACGCGGGAGGCTGCCGACATTTTGCGGCAGCTCGGCACGCCCTGCCTTATCCACCAGCCGAGCTACTCGATGCTTAACCGCTGGGTAGAGGAGGACGGGCTGCTCGACACGCTGGAGGGACTGGGCATCGGCTCGATCGTGTTCTCGCCGCTGGCGCAAGGCATGCTGACCGATAAATATCTCGGCGGCATTCCCGAAGGCAGCCGCGCATCCCCAGGCAAATCGCTGAGGCCCGCCTTCATCAACGACAAGTCGATCGCCAATATCAAGGCGCTCAACGAAATTGCCGGCCGGCGCGGCCAGACGCTGGCGCAGATGGCGCTGGCTTGGGTGCTGCGCAAGGGCCGCGTGACGACGGCGCTGATCGGCGCCAGCCGGCCGGAACAGGTCGAGGATTGCGTCGGCGCGCTCAACGCGCTGGAATTCAGCGATGCCGAGCTCGCCGAGATCGACACCTATGCGCGCGAGTCCGACATCAACCTTTGGGCGGCTTCGGCCGAGCGCAAGGGGCCGCCGCGCAAGTAGCGGTCAGCCGCGAAGCATTGGCGCGTGGTGCCCGCCAGGCAGCAAAGGCTGCGGAAACAGTGGCAAAATCGCTCGTTCGTCGCTATCTCAGGGGAAATTGAAGTCCTTCGCGTGCACGGTCGCATGCGAGCGTCGATTGGACGAACAGAATGACGACAAGAGATGCGCTGACCAAGAACCAGCTCTGCGTGCTCGAGAAGCTCGAGGCGTCCAGCGGGCCGCTCAGCGCCTATACGTTGCTCGACCAGCTGCGCGAGCGCGGTTTCCGCGCGCCGCTGCAGGTCTATCGGGCGCTCGACACGCTGGTGAAGTCCGGCTTCGTGCATAGGCTCGAAAGCCTCAACTCTTTCGTCGCCTGCGCCGAGCCGCACGACCACAGCCATTCGATGACCGCCTTCGCCATATGCGACAATTGCGGCCAGGTGACCGAGATGTCCGACCATGATGTCGACCATCGGCTGGACGAATGGGTGCGCTCGACGGGATTCGCGGCCAAGAAGGCGGTGATCGAGTTTCGGGGTGTGTGCGCAAAGTGCAGGGCCCAGGCGGCGTAGGTACGCCGATATTCAGGTGAGGCCGGCCTGCAAATGTCGGCTTCCTGCGCTTCCGGTGCTCACGTACTTCAAGTACGCTCCGCTCCGGTTCTCGGAAACCACCATTTTCGACTCGGCCCGACCTGAATCTCAACGCACTTACGTGCGTAACGCCAAGTTAATGCGCCTCGTCCCAGTTGTTCGCTGCCCGCGCATCGACATGTAGCGGCACCGACATCGAGACCGCCGGCATTGGCGCGTTTTCCATGACGCGGCGCACGACGGGAATCGTCGCTTCGACCTCCGCGTCCACCGTTTCGAAGATCAGCTCGTCATGCACCTGCAACAGCATGCGGGCGGAGAGCTTCGCCTTATCCAGGGCTTCTTCCATATGCACCATGGCGCGGCGGATGATGTCGGCCGCGGTGCCCTGCAGCCTGGCGTTGATCGAGGCGCGCTCGTTGAAGGCGCGGACCGACGGGTTGGACGACCTTATCTCCGGATAATGGATGCGGCGGCCGAAGATGGTTTCGACGAAGCCGTTCTCGCGCGCGTAGGCCTTGGTTTCCTCGATATAGTCGCGGATGCCTGGGAAGCGCTCGAAATAGCGCTTGATGTAGGCGCTGGCCTCGTCACGCGGGATCGACAGCTGGTTGGCGAGGCCGAAGGCGGAGATGCCGTAGATGATGCCGAAATTGATCGCCTTGGCTCGCCGGCGCACCTCCGAAGGCATGCCCTCGACCGGCACGTTGAACATTTCCGACGCGGTGATGGCATGGATGTCGGCGCCGTCGGCGAATGCCTGCTTGAGCTGCGGGATTTCGGCGACATGGGCAAGCACGCGCAATTCGATCTGGCTGTAGTCAGCGGAGACCAGCTTGTGGCCCTTTTCGGCGATGAAGGCGGTCCTGATCTTGCGGCCTTCGGCGGTGCGTACCGGGATGTTCTGCAGGTTGGGGTCGGAGGACGACAGCCGTCCGGTCGTGGTCGCGGCCAACGCGTATGAAGTGTGGACGCGATTCGTCTCGGGATTGATGAAGCCCGGCAGCGCGTCGGTATAGGTCGATTTCAGCTTGGTCAGCTGGCGCCAGTCGACGATCTTGCGCGGCAGTTCATGGCCTTCCGCCGCAAGCTCTTCCAAAAGCTGCGCCGAAGTAGACCACTGTCCGGTCTTGGTCTTCGAGCCGCCCGGCAGGCCCATCTTGCCGAACAGGATGTCGCCGAGTTGCTTTGGCGAGCCGATGTTGATGCGCTCGCCGACGATGCCGTAGATTTCTTCCTCGGCGCGGGCAGCGCCTTGCGCCAGTTCGCCCGATAACCGGGACAGGATCTGGCGGTCGACCGAGATGCCGCGCTGTTCCATGCGGGCGAGCACCGGCACCAGCGGCCTTTCCAATCGCTCATACACCGAAACCAGGCCCTTGGCGGCCAACCTCGGCTTCAGCACCTGCCACAGCCGAAGCGCCAGGTCGGCCTGCTCTCCGGCATAGGCGGTCGCGCGCTCGATATCGACCTGGTCGAAGCCGATGGCGCTCTTGCCCGAGCCTGCAAGTTCCTTCTTGGAGGCGGGCGCGTGGCCAAGCCACTTCTCCGAGAGAGAGACGAGATCATGGCCGCCGGACGTGCCCGCGTCGAGTACGTAGGAGATAAGCATCGTGTCGTCGAATGGTCCGACCTCAATGCCGTGCCGGCTCATCACGACGATGTCGTATTTCATGTCCTGCACGATTTTCAGGACCGACCGGTCCTCGAGCACAGGCTTCAACAGCGTCAAAGCCTCGCGGACCGGTATCTGGTTTTCCAGCATGCCGCCGCCGAGCAGGTCGCCATTGCCGCTCTTGTGGGCAAGCGGCATATAGACGGCGCGGCCGGGCGCGATCGCCATGGACAGGCCGATGAGATCGGCCTGCATCGGGTCGGACGAGCTGGTCTCGGCGTCAAGCGCGAGGATACCGGCTTCGCGGGCCTCGGCGATCCAGGCGTTCAGCGCGGCCGCATCGCGGATGGCGCTATAAGCAGAGGGGTCAATCTTTCGCGCCGCCGCCTGTTCCAGCCGCAGCGCCGAGAGGAGCGAGGGGGTGTCGCCCTGCGGCGGTGCGTCCTCTCCCCTTATGGCCGACGCACCGGATGTTGCGTCGCCGTTCGATTGAGGCGCGGGCTGGCGCGGCGGTGCGCTGGCGCCGACATCGGGCCCATGCGCGGTATCGGCACGCTCGACGGTGACCGCGGTAGCCTGGACGTCGCCGATCTCGGTGGCGGTCGCCTCCGCGACGCGTCGCGTCAGTGTGGTGAACTCCATGGTCTTCAGGAAGCCGATCAGCTTCGGTCCGTCCGGCGCATGCAGGACGAGGTCGTCCAATCCCTCTTTCAGAGGCACATCGTTCTTCAGCGTCACCAACTCGCGCGAGATGCGCGCCTTTTCGGCATTTGCGATGATGGTCTCGCGCCGCTTTTCCTGCTTGATCTCACCCGCGCGGGCCAGCAGACCATCGAGGTCGCCGAACTGCTCCAGCAGCTGCGCCGCCGTCTTCGGTCCGATGCCCGGCACGCCCGGCACGTTATCTACCGAGTCGCCGGTGAGCGCCTGCAGGTCGATCATCTTTTCCGGCGGCACGCCCCATTTCTCGATCACCTCCGGGATGCCGATCTGCCGGTCCTTCATCGGGTCGTACATGCCGACCGTCGGGCCGACCAGTTGCATCAAATCCTTGTCGGACGAGATGATGGTGGTGTCGGCGCCGACCTCGCAGGCGAGCCGGCAATAGGTGGCGATGATGTCGTCGGCCTCGAAACCTTCCATCTCGATGCAGGGCAGGTTGAAGGCCACGGTCGCCTGGCGGATCAGCCCGAATTGCGGGATCAGATCCTCCGGCGGCGCCGAGCGGTTGGCCTTGTATTCAGGATAAAGATCGTTGCGGAACGTTTTCGAGGAATAATCGAAAATGACGGCGAAATGCGTCGGCACGATGCCCACATTGGTGTTGCGGGCGTCCTGCACCAGCTTCCAGACCATGTTGCAGAAGCCGAGCACGGCGTTGGTCGGCAGGCCATCTGATTTGCGATTGAGCGGCGGCAGCGCGTGATAGGCGCGGAAAATGTAGCCGGAGCCGTCGACGAGGAAGAGGTGATCGCCTTTTTTCATGCCGGCAGGGATAGCGCGGCCGGGCTTCGCGGTCCATGCCAAAGGCTGTGAAACCAGCCGGTTCGGGCAACACCCCTGACACATACTGTCCGGCAAAGCGCGTCGGGCTGAAACGCATTCTGTCGACGCGCCCGGGTCCTTGTTTGTGCATGCCGTTTTTTCAGAAACCGCTTTACACTTTTGGGCGACATTCACGGTGTTCGCTGCTCACGGGCATGTTACAAAAGTGTAATTTTCGTGCCCTTGAATCGCCACGTTCACAGACCCAAATACACGTCATCGGCAGTTTTCGCCGAAGTCCGGAGCAAGGCCCGTCCCCCGCCTATCCCGGGCATTTGCGGCAGCCTATCCCCCCTCTCCGGGCTGCCGCATCGTTTTGAGTAAAGACCGCCGTGGTTCCCCTCCACCACGGCGGTCTTCTTTTATTTAGCGGTAGGCATTCCCGCGCTTGGTCCAACAAATCGCGACTTTTCGTTTCTGGTCCGGACCTTTAGGGTCGAGCCCGAGAATCGAAAGGCCCTATAATGTCCAGAATTTCCCCCGTCCTCGACCGTCTCGACCAGAATCTCGACCAGAGCCTGGAGCGGCTCTTCGGCCTGCTCGGCATCAAGTCCATTTCCACCGATCCCGCCTTTGCCGCGGACTGCCGCAAGGGGGCCGAATGGCTGGTCGCCGAGCTCAAGCTGATCGGCTTCGAGGCGAGCGTGCGCGACACGCCGGGACATCCGATGGTGGTGGCGCATCACGAGGGGCCTGCGGGCGCGCCACATGTGCTGTTCTACGGCCACTACGACGTCCAGCCGGTCGATCCGATCGAATTGTGGGAAACCGACCCGTTCGCGCCCGCGATCAAGGAGATCGCGCCCGGCCGCAAGGTGATCACCGGCCGCGGCTCGGCCGACGACAAGGGGCAGTTAATGACCTTCGTCGAAGCCTGCCGCGCCTGGAAGCAGGTGCACGGCAATTTGCCGTGCCGCATCACCATCCTGTTCGAAGGCGAGGAGGAATCCGGCTCGCCTTCGTTGAAGCCCTTCCTGGAAGCCAACGCCGCCGAGCTGAAAGCGGATTTCGCGCTGGTCTGCGATACAAGCATGTGGAACCGCGAGACGCCGTCGATTTGCGTGTCGCTGCGCGGCATGGTCGGCGAGGAGATCACCGTCAAGGCGGCCAGCCGCGACCTGCATTCCGGCCTTTATGGCGGCGCGGCGGCCAATCCGATCCGCATCCTTGCCAAGGTGCTGGCCGACGTTCACGACAAGGATGGCCACGTCACCATCCCAGGCTTCTATGACGGCGTCGAGGAGACGCCTTCGCAGGTACTGAGGTCCTGGGAAGGGCTGGGCGAGACCGCCGAGACCTTCCTGGGGCCGGTCGGCCTTTCCATTCCCGCCGGCGAGAAAGGGCGTTCGCTGCTCGAGCTCACCTGGGCGCGGCCAACGGCCGAGTTCAACGGCATCATCGGCGGTTATACCGGCAAGGGTTTCAAGACGGTGATCGCGGCGGAGGCCTCGGCGAAAGTATCGTTCCGGCTGGTCCACAAGCAGGATCCGAAGAAGATACGCACCGCCTTCCAGGCTTTCGTGCGCGAGCGGATCCCCGCCGACTGCTCCGTTGAATTCCATCCGCACGGCGGTTCGCCGGCGATCCAGCTTTCCTACGACTCCCCTTTCCTCGCCAAGGCCAAGGACGCGCTTTCGGACGAATGGGAAAAGCAGGCCATCACCACGGGAAGTGGCGGCTCCATTCCAGTGGTCGGCGACTTCCAGACCTATCTCGGCATGGAATCGCTGCTCGTCGGCTTCGGCCTGGACGACGACCGCATCCATTCGCCGAACGAGAAATACGAGCTGACCTCCTTCCACAAGGGGCAGCGGTCCTGGGCGCGCATCCTCGACGCGCTGACCCGCTAAGCGACAAGTTTTGGTTGATTTTTCTCCGGATCGCGGCAAGGACGGTCCATGTCGCGACCCGGAGAAGACAATGACCGATATCCGTTTCCATAAGAATGACCTGCCGGACCTGTCACGCTACAATGTCGGGGCAGTAGCCATCGACACGGAAACGCTGGGCTTGAACCCGCATCGCGACCGGCTCTGCGTGGTGCAGATCTCGCCCGGCGACGGCAGCGCCGACGTCATCCAGATCGCGCCAGGCCAGAAGAAGGCGCCGAACCTCGTCAGCCTGCTCAAGAACCGCGCGATCACCAAGCTGTTTCATTACGGCCGCTTCGACATCGCCGTGCTCTACAATGCCTTCGGCGTGATGGCGGAGCCGGTGTTCTGCACCAAGATCGCCTCGCGGCTCACCCGCACCTATACCGACCGCCACGGGTTGAAGGACCTGTGCAACGAACTGCTCGGCGTCGGCCTGTCCAAGGCGCAGCAATCCTCGGACTGGGCAGCGGAAACGCTCTCGCCCGAACAGCTCGAATATGCCGCCTCCGATGTCCTCTATCTGCATCGACTGCGCGAGGTGCTGGCGGTGCGGCTGGCGCGCGAAAACCGCACCAAGGAGGCGGACGCTTGCTTCCGTTTCCTGCCGACGCGCGCCAGGCTCGACCTGATGGGCTGGGCGGAGGAAGATATCTTCGCGCATAGCTGACGGAACCGGGCGCGTCCAGGTACGTTCCTGGCGGCTCATGGAAGAGCAGCGGGCTCATGGAGGGAGTGAGATGGCAGAGCGCAAACCGATAGAAAGCGCGCCCAAGGACGGCTCGAAGGTCAGCATCCTGTGGAAGGACGGCGACGGCGTCGTCAATGAATCCATCGGTCAGTATCGTGACGGCGGCTGGTGGGTCTACACGGACAGCGACACGCAAAAGAAGGTCGATCCGACGAGCTGGCGGCCCGCATCGGGGGACGACGACGAATGAAGCTGGCGCTGGCGAGGCCGGCCGCTTTCAAATAGGTTCGATCCGTCGCAGTCGGAGGCCGATTCGGGGCGCATTGCTTCGTTGGTCCTCCGCTCATGGAGGGATTGGCAATGGGAATTGAAAGCCTGCTCGTCTTCATAATCATCGGTGCGATCGCCGGCTGGCTTGCCGGCCTGATCGTCAAGGGTTTCGGCTTCGGACTGGTCGGCAACATCGTCGTCGGCATCGTCGGCGCCCTGATCGCCGGCTGGATCTTTCCGAGGCTGGGCTTTGCCGTAGGCGGTGGCATCCTTGCCGCGATCATCCACGCCACCATCGGCGCGGTGGTCCTGCTGGTGCTGATCAAGCTGGTGAAACAGGCCTGATCTTCCAGCAGGCATAGGGGACGCGCCATGAAGCAGAATATGTTCTATGTCATCATCGGCGCCCTCGTGGTCGTGGTCTTAGCGCTCGGCATCTATATCTATCGCGAGCAGACCAGGCCGAAAGGCGTCGAGCTCAAGATCGACGACAAGGGTATTTCGATCCAGCAGAATTGATCACGGGTGGCCTGCCGCCGACGCCGTGAGGGGCCAGACTGACTTTGCGAGACGACATTGCGTCGGGGGGATTCCGGCCGGAGATACAGGGGCTGCGTGGGCTCGCCGTGGCCTTTGTGGTGATCTTCCACATCTGGCCGGCAGCGCTTCCCGGCGGCTATGTCGGCGTCGACATCTTCTTCGTCATCTCCGGGTTCCTCATCACCGGCCTGCTCACCCGCATGGCGCTCAGCGAGGGCGGCATCTCGCTGATTAGCTTTTACACGCGCCGGGTCAGGCGGCTGCTGCCGGCGGCGATCGTCACACTTTTGGTCACGCTCGCGGGAACGCTGCTGTTCGTGTCGGACGCCTGGTGGGAAGAGACCGCCAGGCAGGTGATTGCGAGCGCGCTGTACGTTCAGAACTGGCGGCTTGCCGGGCAGGCCGTGGACTACCTCGGCGCCGAGGACGCGCCGAGCCCGGTGCAGCATTTCTGGTCGCTGTCGATCGAGGAACAGTTCTACATCGCCTGGCCGGTGCTGATGATCGCGGCGCTGTGGTGGGCCAGGCGTCGCGGGCACTCGCCGGTGCAAATGCTCACCTTCGTGCTCGGCGTGATCCTGGGGGGCTCGCTCGCGGCTTCGGTCGTTCTCACCCGATCCGATCCGGCATGGGCCTATTTCGTGACCCACACGCGGATGTGGGAACTGGCCCTGGGCGGGCTCCTGGCGCTGGGCCTCGACCGGTTCCACCCGAGCGCGGGCGTGCGGACGGCCATGGCTGTCGCCGGCATATCGGCGGCGCTTGCATCAGCTATGCTGTTTTCAAGGTCGACCGATTTTCCGGGCTTCAAGGCGCTCCTGCCGACGCTGGGCGCGGCTTTGATCGTGGCGGCCGGCGCCATACGCATCGGCCGCTTCCGTGGCCTGGATATCGCCGCGCTGCGCTATATCGGCGATCGTTCCTATTCGGTCTATCTGTGGCACTGGCCGCTGATCATCTTCTATGTGGCGCAGCGCGGCGAGGTCGGCCTTGTCGGCGGCGCAGCCCTGATCGTCGCGACCCTGTTCGTTTCGGAGCTCTCCTATCGCTTCATCGAACAGCCCTATCGCCATTCGCGATCATCCCTGGAATGGCGGCCGCTGATCGACGGCACGGTGGCCGTGGGCTTGTGCGTGGCGATGGCCGGCGGACTCGTCTACGCGATCGACCGGCGGCCCATAGATACCAGTCTGATCGGAACCCCGAAATATCCGGGGCCGGCCGCCTTGCTGTCGAATGCTGCCGTACCCGAGGGTGTCAGGCCGTTGCCTCCGCTCAGCAAGCTCGGCAGCGACGTGCCCGTCGTCTACAGGATGAGGTGTCATCAGGAGCAGAAGGGCACGGACGCGACCGGTTGCCGGCTCGGCGATCCGGCGGGAACGAGGACCATTGTCGTGATGGGCGATTCCCACGCGGCGCAATGGATACCAGCGGTCGATAAGATAGCCAAAGACAGGAAGTGGAAGCTCATCAGCTTCACCAAGGCGGCATGCCCGGTGACGAGGGTCACCATCCTCGACGGCGGCAAGCCCTATGAGCAATGTGCGCTTTGGCGGGAGAAGGTTCTTGCCGAGATTGCCAAATTGAAGCCCGATCTGGCAATCACCAGCCAGAGCAACTACACCAGCATCGCCCAGGATGCGATGATCGAAGGATTGCGCAGCGTCTGGAGCGAGCTTGCGGATGAGGGCGTGCGCGTCGTCGCGATCCGTAACACGCCTTACAGCCTGTTCGATCCACGCAATTGCCTGGCGACCGATCCCGGCAAGTGCGTCAATCCGCGCAGCGAGGTTGAACGGGAAGACATCTTCGCGCTGGCCGCCCGGTCCGTGACGGGGGTGAGGGTGGTCGACATGAACGACGCGTTGTGCGGCAAGGATCGTTGCCCGGCGGTGGTCGGCAACATCGTCGTGCTGCGCGACAACCATCATCTTACCGCGACCTACGCCCTGGCGCTGGCGCCCTATCTGGCCAAGGCGGCGGGGCTCTGAACGACTGTCCACTCGCAAGACGCAGCGTGCCGCAGGGTAATCCGCCTCACGCCGGACCATACCGCGCGACAGTTAAATCAGAAAACTCTAAGGGTTTTCAAAAGGCTGCATAAACCCTGCTTTAACCCGCCTTTAAACCGCCGCATCTAGTCTTCAACCCGAACGCCATCGGCACCGGGGCAGGCAAGCAGAGCGCATGGCGAACCGCAGGGACAGTCGCATCGAACCGAGCTTCGAGAGTTCGCCGCGCGCGAAGTCCTCCGAAGGCTTTTCGGTGAGCGAGGAGGATCGCGTCGTGCCGCGCACCCGTAAATCCGCTGCAAGAGGCAAATCCGCCAAGGCGAGATCACGCGGTCGCGGCCGCGATCGCAATCGGCGTGGACTGCTCGGTATTGCCACCCGCTTGGTCTATTGGTGCTTCGTGCTGTGCATCTGGGGCGGCATCGCGGTGGCAGGCATCGTCGTCTATTACGGCGCCAAGATGCCAGCGGCGACGACATGGTCGATCCCGGACCGCGCGCCCAACATCAAGATCGTTTCGGTCGATGGCGCGCTGATCGCCAATCGCGGCGCGTCGGGCGGCGAGGCCGTCGGCCTGCACGAAATGTCGCCCTATATCCCGCAAGCCGTCGTCGCCATCGAGGATCGCCGCTTCTATTCGCATTTCGGCATCGACCCGATCGGCCTGTCGCGCGCGATGGCGACCAATCTGCTTGGCGGCCATTTCTCGCAAGGCGGCTCGACGCTGACGCAGCAATTGGCGAAGAACCTGTTCCTGACGCCGGACCGCACGTTGGAGCGCAAGGTCCAGGAAGTGCTGCTGGCGCTCTGGCTCGAGCACAAGCACAGCAAGGACCAGATACTCGAAATGTACCTTAACCGGGTCTATTTCGGCTCGGGCGCCTATGGCGTGGAGGCGGCCTCGCGGCGCTATTTCGGCAAGAGCGCGCGCGACGTGACGCTTTCGGAGGCCGCGTTGCTGGCGGGCCTGCTCAAGGCGCCCTCCAAGCTGTCGCCCGCGCGCGACCCGAAGGCGGCGGAGGAGCGCGCGCAGCTGGTGCTCGCGGCCATGCGCGAGACAGGCAAGATCAGCGACAAGGAATACAAGACGGCGCTGAGCGCACCGGCGACGCGCGCGCCGTCCTACTGGACCGGCTCGGAAAACTACGTCGCCGATACGGTGATGGACGAGCTTCCCGATCTCATCGGCGACGTGCGCGGCGACATCGTCATCAACACCACCGTCGACCTCAACCTGCAGAAGCTTGCCGAACAGTCGATCCGTCGGCTGATCGACGAGAGCGGCAAGAAGCTCAACGTCACACAAGGCGCGCTGGTATCGATCGACGATTCCGGCGCGGTGCGGGCCATGGTCGGCGGCTATGATTATTCGACCAGCCAGTTCGACCGCGCCTCGGAAGCACGCCGGCAGCCAGGCTCGGCTTTCAAGCCCTTCGTCTATATGGCGGCGCTGGAAGCCGGCCGCACGCCCGACAGCATCCGTAACGACGCGCCGATCAAGATCGGCAAATGGACGCCCGACAATTACGGCGGCAAATATTACGGCAAGGTCACGCTGGCGACGGCTCTGGCCAAGTCGCTGAATTCGGTCGCGGCGCAACTCACCATGGAGGTCGGGCCTGACGCCGTGGTGGAAGCCGCGCACCGCATGGGCATCCAGTCCGATCTGCAGGCCAACACCTCGATCGCGCTCGGCACCTCGGAAGTGACGCCGCTGGAGCTGACCTCGGCCTATGTGCCGTTCGCCAATGGCGGCTACAAGCCGGACATCCACTTCATCCAACGCATCACCACAGCGGCCGGCAAGGTGCTCTACGAGAACAGCGGCGGCAGCGCGCCGCGCGTCATCAAGGCCGATATCGTCGGCATGATGAACTCGATGATGACCGGGACGGTCGAGGTCGGTACCGCCAGGAAGGCGGCTTTCAACTGGCCCTCGGCCGGCAAGACCGGCACCAGCCAGAATTCGCGTGACGCCTGGTTTGTCGGCTACACGGCAAATCTGACCACTGGCGTCTGGTTCGGCAATGACGACGGCAGCCCAATGAAGAAGGTCACCGGCGGCGCCCTGCCGGCGCAGGCCTGGCATGAATTCATGGTCGCGGCGCATGAGGGCGTGCCGGTGCGGCCGCTGCCGGGCACCTGGAAGTCGACACCGTCCGACACGATCGTGCCGGACGAGATCCCGTCGGCGGACGCCTCGCAGCCCGCTCCCGCGCCACCGGCCGCCGTCGGCCGGTCACAGACGGCAGCTCCATCGCAGCCTGTCGCCCAGGCGCCGGCACGCCCGGCGCGGACCGCGCAACCGGCCGAGACGGTCGATGCGAGCGGCTTCGACATGCCGAGCGACAGCGGATCGACTGCCTCGATCAAGCATCCGGTGCCGCCCGGCGAGGTCGGTGGGCCAACCAGGAAGCGCCGAACCTCGATCCTCGATATCTTAAGCGGCGGTTGAAGCGGCACTTCGCCTCTCGCTATCAACGGCGCCTTCGGCTACATGTCCGGCCGGAGACAAACCATGGTCGAGACCGACAGCAGAAAAACCATCGTGCTCACCGGCGCCAGCCGCGGCATCGGCCATGCCACCGTGAAGCGCTTTTCGCGCGAGGGCTGGCGCGTCATCACCTGTTCGCGCCAGGCCTTTGCCGAGGACTGCCCGTGGCCTGCAGGACCGGAGGACCACATCAAGGTCGATCTCGCCGATCAGGAGGATGTCGGCGTTGCGGTCTCGGAGAATCCGCCATCGCCTCGAGGCGCATGGCGGGCAACTCAATGCGCTGGTCAACAATGCCGGTATCTCGCCCAAGTTGAGGGATGGCAGCCGGATGAATTCGATCGAGACGCCGATGCATGTCTGGCGCGACGTCTTCCAGGTCAATTTCTTCGCGCCGATCATGCTGGCGCGAGGCCTTTTCAAGGAACTGGCCGCGGCGAAGGGCTCTATCGTAAACGTCACCTCGATAGCCGGCACGCGCGTGCATCCCTTCGCCGGCACGGCCTATGCGACGTCGAAGGCGGCGCTCGGCTCGCTGACGCGCGAGATGGCGCATGACTTCGGCCCGCACGGCATCCGCGTCAACGCCATCGCTCCGGGCGAGATCGACACCGCGATCCTGTCGCCCGGCACCGACAAGATCGTCGAGACGATCCCGCTGAGAAGGTTGGGCGCCACGTCGGAAGTCGCAGACATCATCTTCTTCCTGTGTTCCAGCCAAGCGTCCTATGTGACCGGCTCGGAAATCCACATCAATGGCGGCCAGCACGTGTGAGCCGCTGACTCAAGCCACGGTGAGAACAGCCTTGCCGCTGAAGCTGCGCTGCCGCAGGGCGTCCAGAGCCTGGTCGATGTCCGTCCAAGGCATGGTCATGGCCACGCGGGTTTCGAGCCTGCCGGCTGCGACCAGATCGAGCAGCGCGGCGATGTCGTCGCCGATGGCGGAGCCGGACGCGTAATAGGCGAAGGTTTGAAGCCTAGCTCCCTCGTGGCCTGGAACGAACTGACGGAAGCCGACCGGTGCGAGCTCGCCGCTGCTCGAGCCGAACATGACGATTGTTCCGCCCGGCGCGATGCGCTCGATTGCCCCGGCGAGGCTTTTGCCGCCCACCGATTCGGTGATCAGTGAGAATAGGCCCTCGGCCAGTTCGATCGACTCGACCACTTGCGCGGCGCCGATCCGACGAAGATCGTCATGGTGCCGGGGGGAGGCGACCGCCGTCACCGAAGCGCCTTGCTCGCGAGCAATCTGTATCTGGAAGCGGCCGACCGCACCGCTTGCACCGGTTATCAGGACCCGCTGGCCGGCGAGCTCGCCGCCATGGCGCAACGTCCGCAGCGCCGTCGTGCCCGCGACCGGCAGCGTGGCGGCGGAAGCAAAGCGTACGCCCTCTGGCAGGACGGCAAGGCGGTCGGTCGGAACGGCGACACGCTCAGCCCAGCCGGCCTGGTCGACCAAGGCCGCAACACGCGTGCCGGCGGCCGGGCCGGAGCCGTCGGTCGCCGCGCGCTCGACGATTCCAACGACGTCCTGCCCGGGTATGAAGCCGTTCGGGCGGATGGCGAGCAGGCGCAACTCGCCGCGATTGAGCGAGGTTGCGTGGAGCGAGACTAGGGCCTCGTTCGCCAAGGGCCTGGGTTCCTGAAACTCGGCAAGCTCCAGGCCCGTAGAGCTGTCGAGGGACGTGACCAAGGCGAGCATGGAGGCGTACCTTCCTGCAGATTTGCGCGGCGCCAACGCGAGACGTTGCCCGCAAGAACAGACAGGAACCTATCGACTTCCCCAGCCGAAGAATTTAGCTATTAGGGCGATCAATCACTGAAAGTAGTCAATCGTGCGACAACCGCTCCACTGGCCCTGGCTGGACTTCGATGTCGATGACGTCCTGGCACCGGCGATTTCGGTCCGCGTCGACGTGACCGAGACCCGGGCCGAGGTGTCCGAGCACTGGCATCGCAAGGGACAACTCGTCTTCGCGCTAGGCGGCGGCGTCACCTGCCGTGTCCCCGGTGGTCTTTGGATGGTGCCGCCGCATTGCGGCGTGTGGATCCCCGGCGCCATGCGGCACAGCAACATCGCGACGGCCAATGCGCGTATCTTCTTCGTCTATATCGAGCCCGCCGCCGCCGACCTGCCGGACCGGTGCTGCACGCTTTCGATCTCGCCGCTTCTGCGCGAGCTGATCATCGAACTGTCGGAGTGTGCGCCGGACGACGCGCGATGCGATTTCCTGGGGAGCGTCCTGCTCGCCGAGCTGCCGCGCATGCCTGTGCAGCAATTGCACCTGCCGATCTCGTCCGAGCCGCGGCTAAGGCGCATCGCAGAGGCGCTGGCCGACGATCCCGCCGATCGCAGCACGCTGGAGGAGTGGGCAAACCGCTTGGCGCTCAGCGAAAGCAGCCTGGCGCGCCTCGTCGTCAAGGAGACGGGCCTAAGCTTCGGCCGTTGGCGCCAGCAACTGCATCTGATCGTCGCACTCAGGGAATTGTCCGCCGGCGCCAGCGTGCAGCAGGTGTCGGGCGACCTCGGCTATGGTTCCGTCACCGCCTTCATCACCATGTTCAAGAAAGCGCTGGGCAAGCCGCCGGCAAGATATCTCAGCGACATCGCGCAAAATGGCGGCTCCGCGTTCGTGGGCTAAAGCGCGTCGCCGAACCGGATTCAGCTGATGGGCTTCAGGTCTTTGTCGGTGCATGTCGTTGTCCCCGCACGGCTGCATGGTTCTGGCATACATGCATTGGCAAGCGTCAGGCGGGCTGCGGGCTGATCTCCGCGGCCGGCCCGGCCGTCTTGCCGGACACCACCTCGACGATGCCGCGGGCGATCTCACGCTCCCCCATGATCACGGTGTCGGCGCCCAGGTTCTTCAGATGCTCGACCTCGGCGTCGGAATGAGCGCGTGCGATGACATTGATCGCGGGATTGGCCGCCCGCGCTCGAAGCACGATCTGCCCCGCCTCGAAGGCGTTGGGGATAGCGAGGATCAGCCGCTTTGCGCCTTCCGGGTTGGCGGCGGCGAAGACGTCCGCATTGGCGGCGTTGCCGGCGACGGTCTCCACGCCGTCGGCCTTCAGCTTCGCCAGCGTCTTGTCGGCATCCTCGACGACCAGGAAGGGCAGGGCAGCCTCCTTCAGGGCGGCGCCGACAAGGCTGCCGACGCGGCCGTAGCCGATGAGGATGGAATGACCGGTCAGCGTCGTGCGCGCCGGCGGCCCATCCTCTTTCGACCGCGCCACCGCAACCGAGGCGACATGGCCGGGCTCCGTGGCCGGACCGATGGGCCTCGCCTCCTCGGCCGGTCGCGTCTTGCCGTTGCGCTTTTCCAGCCATGGTTTCAGGCGGTCCAATGCGAGGAACATCAGCGGGTTGAGCAGTATCGACAGGATCGCGCCGGCCAGTATCAGATCGCGGCCTTGCTCCGGCAACAGCTTCAGTCCGACGCCAAGCTCGGCCAGGATGAAGGAGAATTCGCCGATCTGGGCAAGGCTCGCGGAAATCATCAGCGCTGTCACGATGGGAAAGCGGAAGGCGATGACGATGACGAAAGCGGCGAGCGACTTGCCTATGACGATGATGGCCAACGTGGCGAGGATCGGCAATCCGTTGCTGATGAGGCTCGAGGGGTCGAACAGCATGCCGACCGAAACGAAGAACAGCACCGAGAAGGCATCGCGCAACGGCAGCGATTCTTCCGCCGCGCGGTGGCTGAGCTCGGACTCGCTCATGATCATGCCGGCGAAGAAGGCGCCGAGCGCCAGCGAAACGCCGAACAGCTTTGCCGCGCCGAAGGCGACGCCGAGCGCGATGGCAAGCACCGAGAGCCGGAACAGTTCCCGAGAACCGGTATGGGCGACGTAGTGCAGGATCCACGGGATCACCCTGCGGCCGACCACCAGCATGACGACGACGAATGCCGCGACTTTGGCGAGCGTGACACCGACCACGCCCCATATGCCATAACTGGCCGGCAGCGAGAGCAGGCTCGCATGATCTTCCACCAGCGGCTGGCCGCCGAGCACGCCGGCGAGCGCGGGCAGCAGCACCAGCGCCAGCACCATGGCGAGGTCCTCGACGATCAGCCAACCGACCGCGATGCGGCCGCGTTCGGTCTCGATCAGCCGCCGCTCCTGCAGGGCGCGCAAGAGCACCACGGTCGAGGCTACCGAAAGCGCCAAGCCGAACACCAGGCCCGCGCCCAGCGACCAGCCGAGCATCCAGGCAAGCCCCACGCCAAGCAGCGTCGCAAAGCCGATCTGCACGATCGCGCCCGGCACGGCGATGGCACGGACGGACAGAAGATCCTTCAGCGAAAAATGCAGGCCGACGCCGAACATCAGCAGGATGACGCCGATCTCGGCGAGTTCGTTGGCAAGGCTGGCATCGGCGACGAAGCCAGGCGTGTTCGGTCCGACAAGGACACCGGCGACAAGATAGCCGACAAGCGGCGGAATACGGAAACGATTGGCTAAAGCCCCGAAGATGAAAGCCAGCCCCAGACCGGCGACGATGGTGGCGATAAGGGGCGTGTCATGCGGCATTGTCTTTTGCGCGCCTTTCGGAAAATCGCGATGTCGGATGGGCGCCCGCCGAGGCCGTCGCCTTCGGCAATATGGTTGACGGAGCGGTGATCATGCAACCACCGATGCGCAGAAATCGACGTCAACCGGAAAAATCCGTACCAATGCGACAAAGAGACGATTGGGAAACGCGACCCAGCCTCGAAACCGCTTCGTTGCCTTATGCCGGTTGCAACAGGCTCTCGATGTCGGAAATGGTGTGTCTGGTGAGCGTTTTCGGGATCTCGGCCTGGACCTTCTCGCTGACTTCCTTGTGCAGCTTCTGTCGCATCTCGCCAAGCACCTGCGGCGGCGCGATCAGCACCAACTCGTCGAACGCGCCGCGATGCGCAAGCTTGTAGAGCCGTTCGGCGATCTCGGCGGCGAAACGCTCCTTGCCGAGGCGGTGCCAATCGGTTTCTTCGACCGCGCTGCGGGGGCCTTCGTTGCTCTGGCGGCCCGGCTTGTCGGTGCCTTGCTCGCGCGTTGCCGGGTTCTCCTGCTCCATCTCCTGCACCACTTCCAGGTTTGGGAACTTGTTGTCGCCCTTGTTGCGCAGGCAGAGGGCCTTTTCGCCATCGGCCACGATGACCCACAATCCGTGTTTCAGCTTGACGTTCATGGCGCTTCTCCTTGCTTGTGCGCTGGGGATCGGTCGAACCGAGCGTCGACAGAACGGGTGCTATGCAAACGATACTCGAAGGACGATTGTTCCGATCCACAGGGGGGTCCCGATCGCTTGACGCAGGTAGGCTTGAGCTCGATGCAGCAAGGCCGGCTTTAATCTACTAAATTGGTAGAATTTAGAAAAAACTGTTTTGCCGTTTTTTGAGCCCAAGGGAAAAGTTGCGGCCTATCAAGGCGCTTCCGCCAGACGATCTGCCGGTCTCGGCTAAGCAGTAGAAATTTATTCTCCTGCCCTTAGTGGCTGCGAAAAAGCGATTGCCTGCCGTTCGGTGATGCGCGAGTGATTGCCTTCTGGTTTTCGGCGTGGCCGCGTAAAACTGCCAAACTGTTCCAATATTGCTCATCGCCATGTCGTCAGCCAACGCCAAACTCAATGCCTTTCCCGTCTTCATGCGGGTCGACGGCGAAGCCGTGGTCATCGTCGGCAATGGCGAGGAAGCGCTTGCCAAGGCGCGGCTGGTTTCCCAATCGAGCGCTGTGCTGCGCATCGTTGCCGAGGACGCCGATCCCGGCCTGCTGCAGTTCATCGCATCGGCCGGAGCCGTTCACACCAAGGCTCCGTATGAGGCGGCCCATCTCCACGGTGCCGTGCTGGTGTTCGCGGCCAGCGGCGACGAGGTGCTGGACCGCCGCGTCGTCGAGGACGCGCGCCGGTTGGGCATTCCGGTCAACGCGGTCGACCAGCCCGACTTGTGTGATTTCTACACACCGGCTCTGGTCAATCGGGCGCCGGTCGCCATCGCCATCGGTACCGAGGGCGCCGGACCGGTTCTGGCGCAGATGCTGCGTGGACGCATCGACCGCATGCTGTCGCCGTCGCTGGGTCGGCTGGCGGCGCTTGCCGCGTCGTTTCGCACCGCCGCCGAGACGCTGCCGAAGGGTAATCGCCGCCGGCGCTTCTGGAGCGAGTTCTTCGCCGGCGCGCCGGCCAAGGCAATCGAGGCCGGGGAGTTCGCCGAGGCCCATGGCGCGGCGCTCGATCTTTTGACCGCGAATGGTCCGGCCAGGGGCCATATTGCGCTGGTCGGCGCAGGTCCGGGCGCGGAGGACCTTTTGACGCTGCGCGCGCATCGCCTGCTGATGGAAGCCGACGTCATCGTCCACGACGCGCTTGTGCCTGAGGCCATCGTCGCGATGGGCCGCCGCGACGCCGAGCGTCTGTCCGTCGGCAAGCGCAAGGGTTGCCACACCAAGAGCCAGGATGAGATCAATGCCCTGCTCATCGAACTCGGCCGCGCCGGCAAGCGCGTGGTGCGCTTGAAGTCCGGCGATCCGCTGGTGTTCGGCCGGGCGGGCGAGGAGATGGCCGCGCTGCGTGGCGCCGGCATTGCCTACGAGGTGGTTCCGGGCGTTACCGCCGCCTTCGCAGCCGCCGCGGATTTCGAATTGCCTCTGACGCTGCGCGGCGTTTCGTCCTCGATGGTGTTCACCACCGGCCACGATCTCAAGGGCAACTCGCTGCCCGACTGGGCGAAGCTCGCGATTTCGGGCGCCACCGTCGCCGTCTATATGGGCCGCTCGGTCGCGGCCGAGGTTGCCGGCCGGCTGATCGAGGCGGGGCTGTCGCCGGACACCGCCGTTGCCGTCGTCGAGAATGCCAGCCTGAGCAGCCGGCGGCGCTTCCATGGCACGCTCGCCGACCTGCCGTCGCTGGAAGCGCGCGCCGATCTTACCGGGCCGGTCATGACGATCATCGGCGACGCGGTCGCCGGCGCCAATCTCGAAGGTTCCGAGCCGCTCGCGGCACATAGACATGAGATTGCGGCCAATCCGGCCGACGAGGGAGTTGAACAATGAAGGTTCTGACCGCGAACAGGCTCTCCGACGGCATTGCCGTCTGGTATGCCGATGGCGGCTGGGCGGAGACCGTCGGCCATGCCGACATCGCCAACGACAAGACGGCGGAGGACCGGCTCGAAGCCATCGGCGCCGCCGCCTCGGCCAACAATGAAGTGGTCGACGTCAACCTCATCGACGTGACCGTGGTCGACGGTCTGGTCGAGCCGGCTAGGCTGCGCGAGAAAATCCGCGCCGCGGGTCCCACCATCCGAACCGACCTCGGGAAGCAGGCGAACCCGGAAGCCGCCCGGGCGGCGTAGAGCATCAGGAAGCGGGCGAACGCGCCCGGAAAGACGAAGCATGTACCGTTACGACGAGTTCGACCAGGATTTCGTTCACGCCCGCGTCGCCGAGTTCAGCGACCAGGTGCAGCGCCGGCTTGCCGGCGAAATCACCGAGGACCAGTTCCGGCCGCTCAGGCTGATGAACGGCGTCTACCTGCAACTCCATGCCTATATGCTGCGCATCGCGGTGCCCTACGGCACGCTGAACAGCCGGCAATTGCGCATGCTCGGACACATCGCCCGCAAATATGACAAGGGCTACGGCCATTTCACCACGCGCCAGAACATCCAGTTCAACTGGCCGGCGCTGTCGGATATCCCGGCGATCCTGGCAGACCTTGCCAGCGTCGAGATGCACGCCATCCAGACCAGCGGCAATTGCATCCGCAATGTCACCGCCGATCATTTCGCCGGCGCCGCCGCCGACGAGGTCGCCGATCCGCGCCCCTATGCGGAAATCCTGCGGCAATGGTCGTCGGTACATCCGGAATTCTCGTTCCTGCCGCGCAAGTTCAAGATCGCGGTGACCGGCGCCGAGCGTGATCGCGCCGCCATCCAGACCCACGACATAGGCCTGCACCTGAAGAAGAACGCGGCCGGTGAGCTGGGTTTCGCGGTCTATGTCGGCGGCGGCCAGGGGCGCACGCCCATGGTGGCAAGGAAGATCCGCGACTTCCTGCCGGAAGCCGATCTCTTGTCCTACTGCACGGCGATCCTGCGCGTGTACAACCTCTATGGCCGCCGCGACAACAAGTACAAGGCGCGTATCAAGATCCTGGTCCACGAGACGGGCGTGGAGGAAATCACGCGCCAGATCGAGGCCGAATGGCAGGAGCTCAAGGACGCCGAGCTGAAATTGCCGGCGGCCGACATCGAGGCAATCAACGCCTATTTCGCGCCACCGGCGCTGGTTTCCCGTCCGGAAGGCGATAACGCGGTGAAGCAGGCCCGGCTCGATTCCAGGAGCTTTTCGGAATGGCTCGACCAGAATGTCGTGACACATCGCCATCCCGACTACGCGGCGGTGACGATCTCGCTCAAGGGTATCGGCGAGGTGCCCGGCGACGCCACCGACAGCCAGATGGAAGCGGTGGCCGACATCGCCGAGAAATACGCCTTCGACGAGCTGCGGGTCAGCCACGAGCAGAACCTGATCCTCCCGCATGTCGCGCGAGCCGACCTGAAGGCGGTCTATGACGCGCTGGTCGAGATCGGCCTCGAAACAGCCAATTCCAACCTGATCAGCGACATCATCTCCTGCCCCGGCCTCGACTATTGCGCGCTGGCCACGGCCCGATCGATTCCCATCGCGCAGGAGATCTCGCGCCGCTTCGCCTCGCTGGAGCGGCAGCGCGAGATCGGCGAATTGAAGCTGAAGATCTCCGGCTGCATCAATGCCTGCGGCCATCACCATGTCGGCCATATCGGCATTCTCGGCGTCGAGAAGAAGGGTTCCGAACTCTACCAGGTGACGCTCGGCGGCTCGGCCGACGAGAACACGTCCGTGGGCGAGATCATCGGCCGCGGTTTCTCCTCGGAAGAGATCACCGACGCCATCGAGCAGATCGTCGATACCTATCTCGGCCTTCGGCTCAGTCCCGACGAACGTTTTATCGACGCCTACCGCCGTGTCGGTCCCGCGCCGTTCAAGGAGGCGCTCTATGCTGGCGAAACCAAGGCCGCTTGATCGCATCGTCGATGTCGAGGCCGGCATTGCGGCCGAGGCGGCGGGGCTCGACGCCCTGCTCGGCCATCTCAAGCCGATCGAGATCATCGAGCGCGCGGCGCGCGAATCCTTCCGCGGCGAGGTTGCCGCGGTGTCGTCGTTCGGCGCGGACTCGGCGGTGCTGCTGCATATGATTTCGGAGATCGACCGCTCGCTGCCGGTGATCTTCCTCGATACCGGCAAGCATTTCGAGGAGACGCTTGGCTACCGCGACGCGCTGGTTGCCGATTTCGGCCTGACTGACGTCAGAGTGATCCGGCCGGAAGAAGCGGCGCTCGACCGCGTCGATCCGACCGGCAGGCTGCATGAGACCGACACGGACGCCTGCTGCAACGTGCGCAAGGTCGAGCCGCTGGCGCGGGGCGTGGAGCCGTTCCGCGCCTGGTTCACCGGCCGCAAGCGTTTTCAGGCTTCGACGCGCGCTGCGCTGCCCGTCTTCGAGGCAGTCGGGTCGCGCATCCGCATCAATCCGCTGGCGCATTGGACGACGTCGGACCAGGCCGATTATATGCGCGCGCATGCGCTGCGCGAAAATCCGCTGGTCGCCTACGGCTATCTGTCGATCGGATGTTTCCCTTGCACGCAGCCGGTGCAGCCCGGCGATGACGCGCGCAGCGGCCGCTGGGCGGGGCACGCCAAGACCGAGTGCGGCATCCACCTCTCGGGGCTAGAGAAGTCGCTGACCGACGCCTCGCTTTAGGTTATGTGATATTCGAGTAATGCCGGGCGCGAACGGTGGCCCGCTTCTGTTTGTGCTTTAGGATCTTTGATGACTGGATCGACGACAGCGGGGACTCGCCTCTGGACCCCGAACGGGTTTCGCGAGGATGAGTGGACGCATGCCGAAAGCGCCGAGGCGCTTGCCGGCAATGGCCGCTTCATCCTGACGCTGCAGGTTTTTCTCGGGCTGGATGACGAGGCTCGCAAGTCAGCAAAGGAGCGCCTCGGCGTGTTGCTGCAGCCAGGCGATGAACTCGACAAGATAACCGGCCTGCTGGACCAACTGTCGCTGGTGGCGCTCGCCTTCCCGGCGTTCAATGACGGCCGCTCCTTCTCCAAGGGCGAATTGCTGCGCGCCCGCTACCATTTCGAAGGCGCGGTCCGCGCCACGGGCCAGGTTCTGGTCGACCAGTTGCCGCACATGCTGCGGCTCGGCTTCGACGAGTTCGAGGTCTCCAATCCCGTGCTCTTGAAGCGGCTGGAGGAAGGCCGGACCGGCGGCCTGCCGGTCTATTACCAGCCGGCCGTGGAGCCGGAGCCCAAGGGTCCGAAATATTCCTGGCGACGCAAGCGCGCCGGATCGGAATGACGTTCGGTTGAAGCGTCCTCCTGGTACAGTCCTTCGCTGGAGCATGATCTCTTCGGGATCGTGCTGCGCCTAACGCAGCGGCATCTTTACAAGCATCGCAAGCAGGCATTCTCTCGGGCCACCGGACAGAAAGATCCGCCGGGAGGGAACCATGCGCTACGACTATGTGATTGCCGGCGGCGGCTCCGCCGGCTCGACGCTTGCCGCCAGGCTTTCCGAGGATCCATCGAAGACGGTTTGCCTGCTCGAGGCGGGCGGCGTCGGCAAGGATCTACTGATCCGTGCGCCGGCCGGCATAATCGCGCTGCTGCCCGGCCGCCCGAAGATCAACAACTGGGCTTTCGAGACGGTGCCGCAAGGCGGGTTGGGCGGTCGCCGGGGCTACCAGCCGCGCGGCAAGGCATTGGGCGGATCGAGCGCCATCAACGCCATGCTCTACACGCGCGGCCACCGCCGCGACTATGACGACTGGGCTGAACTCGGCTGCGACGGCTGGTCATGGGACGAGGTACTGCCCTATTTCCGGCGCGCCGAAGACAACCAGCGCGGCGCCGACGCTTTTCATGGCGGCGACGGGCCGCTCAAGGTTGCCGACCAGCAGGAGCCGCGCGCGATTTCCAGGGCTTTCGTCGAGGCTTGCGGCGAAAATCAGATCAGCCGCAACGACGATTTCAACGGGCCGGAGCAGGAAGGGGCCGGCCTATACCAGGTGACGCAGTTCTGGGGCGAGCGCCGTAACGGCGAGCGCTGCTCGGCGGCTGCCGCCTATCTCCACCCGGCAATGGGCCGGCCGAATCTCACCGTCATCACCGGCGCGCATGCGACGGGCATCGTGCTCAATGGCAAGCGCGCCACGGGCCTGCGCTATCGCACCGGTAGAAGCGAGGCTGTGGCAGAGGCAAAGCGCGAGGTGATCCTCTGCGGCGGGGCGTTCGGTTCGCCGCAACTGCTGCTTTTGTCGGGGATCGGTCCGGCGGTCGAGCTTGCGGCGCACGGCATCCCGGTCGTGCACGAGTTGCCCGGCGTCGGCAAAAACCTGCAAGACCATCTTGACTTCATCCTCGCCTGGAAATCGCGGGAGACGGATCTGGTCGGCATCGGCCTCGCCGGCATGTCCGGCCTGGTCCGGCACGCGCTGCGCTGGCGCAGGGACGGCGGCGGCATGATCGCCACGCCCTATGCCGAAGGCGGCGCCTTCCTCAAATCCGATCCGACGATCGAGCGTCCCGACCTGCAACTGCATTTCTGCATCGCCATTGTCGACGACCACGGGCGCAAGCTGCATATGGGCTACGGCTTTTCCTGCCATGTCTGCGTGCTGAGGCCGCATTCGCGCGGCGAGGTCGGGCTGACGAGCGCGGATCCGCTGGCGCCGCCGCGCATCGATCCACGCTTCCTCGAGGACGAGCGCGACGGCGATCTTCTGCTCAAGGGTGTGCGGATCATGCGCGCGATATTGGAGGCGCCGGCGTTGGCGAAGTATCGCGCCAAGGAAATCTACACCGCCGGCGCTGCGAGCGATGCCGAGCTGATGGCGCATATCAGGGCGCGCGCCGACACGATCTATCACCCCGCCGGCACCTGCAAGATGGGTGTCGACGACATGGCCGTGGTCGATCCGCGGCTCAGGGTTCGCGGGCTGGAAGGGCTGCGTGTGGTTGATGCCTCGGTGATGCCGACCTTGATCGGCGGCAACACCAATGCGCCCACGATCATGATCGCGGAGAAGGCGGCGGACCTGATCCGGGCTGCGGCCTGATTTCTGCTCGCTTGGTCCGACCAGCTTCTTTCATTTCCTGTCGCCGCGGAGAAGGCGTCGCCGATTTCGGTCAATCTGGTCAGACCAATCTGCAGTTTATGCTTCTCCTTCCGCTGTCTTGCCTTTAGGATAAGATGATTGTTTTGCGACGAAATAAATAGCCGGCTAAGGGAGGAAACGGCATGGCAGGCAAGAAGATTTTGATGCTCGTAGGCGAGTTCAGCGAGGAATATGAGATTTTCGTCTTTGAACAGGGCATGCACGCGGTTGGGCACACGGTCCATGTCGTCTGCCCCGACAAGAAAGCGGGCGACGTGCTGAAGACCTCGCTTCACGACTTCGAAGGTCACCAGACCTACACGGAAAAGCCCGGCCACGATTACACCCTCAACAAGACCTTCGCCGAGGTGAACCCGGCCGACTACGACGCGGTGTACGCGGCCGGCGGGCGCGGGCCGGAATATATCCGTATCGACAAGCGGGTGCAGTCGCTCGTCAGGCATTTCCACGACACCGGCAAGCCCATCTTCACCATCTGCCACGGCGTGCAGATCCTGATCGCGGTCGATGGGGTTGTGCGCGGCAGGCAAGTGGCGGCGCTGCAATATTGCGAGCCGGAAGTAACGCTCGCCGGCGGCATCTATGTCGATGTCGCCCCGACTGGCGCACATGTCGACGGCAATCTGGTCTCAGCCAAGGGCTGGCCGGGCCTTGCCGCCTTTATGCGCGAATGCCTGAAGGTGCTCGGCACCGAGATCCGCCATGGCGAAGCGCTGATGCGAGACGAGAGGAAGGCGGCCTGAAACTTTGTCGATCGCGGCGCGCGGCTATTGACGTCGCCCGCCGCCTGCATTCTTGGCCTCGGCGCCGTCGAGGCGGTCAAGCAGATCGCTCAGTCGCCGGGGTATTTCCTTTTCCAGGCGGAATGCCGGCAACGCGCGCAGAAGGCGCTTGGTTGCTTCGCTACTCGCCTGCCGCCTGATATGGTTGGCCAATTCGGGGCGCCGGTTGCCATTGTTGCCGTTCATAGTCCCAAAATCCTGTGTCGGCTTCGAAACTCCTCCAGCCCGTTTATGGTTCCCCTAACGGCAATTGAGGGCAAGCAAAGCCGCGCGATACGGTAAAATTTGAATTAATTTAGAATGATCGCCCGACCTACGCCGCAAGCGCTTGCCCCTTGATTTTTGGCCTCCAAACCTCGATATCGGGCGCAAATCCAGACCAATCCGAATGATGGGAAACGCGATGAGCGACCAGGCAAAAGACGAACGCACGCCCGAAGATTTAGAGGCCACCCAGGCTACGGGCGAGCGTACCGAAGGCGGTGTCGACGGCGACTATGAGGCGCTTGTGCGGCTGCTGAAGGAAAACGAGGAACTGAAGGACCGCGCGCTGCGCGTTGCGGCTGAAATGGAGAATTTGCGCCGACGCACCGCGCGCGACGTGCATGACGCGCGCACTTACGCGGTGGCCAATTTCGCACGCGACATGCTGTCGGTGTCGGACAATCTGCGCCGCGCGCTCGATGCGATTCCGGCCGAGGTGAAGGTATCCGGCGATGCCGGCTTCAAGGCGCTTATCGAGGGCGTCGACCTCACCGAGCGCGCCATGCTGTCGGCGCTGGAACGCCATGGCGTCAAGAAACTCGCGCCCGAAGGCGAGAAGTTCGACCCGAACTTCCATCAGGCGATGTTCGAGGTGCCCAACCCGCAGGTTCCGGCCGGTACCGTCGTCCAGGTGGTGCAGCCGGGCTATTCGATCGGCGAGCGCGTCCTACGGCCGGCGATGGTCGGTGTCGCCAAGGGCGGTCCGAAGGCGGGCGCCGAGGCGAAGGTCGAGCCGGGTCCGGTGAACGAGCAGGCCGAGAGGGATGCGTGACAACGTGGCGGATGGTGAATAGTCAATGGTGAATGGGCTTGGGTGCGTGCTAGGCTAGTTGCCCATTCACCATTTCGCCATTCACCTAAATGAACCCCATCACGTTGCTAGATTACGCCGGCGTCGCCGTCTTCGCGGCGACGGGCGCGCTTGCAGCATCGCGCAAGCAGCTCGACATAATCGGCTTCCTGTTCCTGGCCAGCGTCACCGGCATCGGCGGCGGGACGTTACGCGACGTCATCCTCAACCTGCCCGTGTTCTGGGTCGCCAATAGCGGCTATGTGCTGATCTGCGCGGCCGTCGCGGTGGCGGTGTTCTTCAGCGCCCACCGGGTCGAATCCCGCTACAAGCTGCTGCTTTGGCTCGATGCGGTCGGCCTTGCCGCCTTCGCGGTGATGGGCGCGGCCAAGGGGCTGGCGATCACCGGCTCGCCCGTCGTGTCGGTCATCATGGGCGTTCTGACGGCGACCTTCGGCGGCATATTGCGCGACCTGCTTGCCGGCGAGCCCTCGGTGCTGCTCAGGCCCGAAATCTACGTCACGGCCGCCCTTGCCGGCGCCGCCATTTTCACCCTTGGCGACCTTGCCGGCCTGTCGGCTCTGGCGTCCAGCCTGCTCGGCTTCGCGGGCGCATTGGTGGTGCGCGGCGGGGCGCTCAAATTCGGTTGGTCATTCGCCGCCTACAAGAGCCGCCCGGGGCGCAGGCCTGAAGATATTCCGTGAGAGGGAGCAGGGAATAGTCAGCGATATGGTTCCTACCACTCACGCAGCGAAACGCTGGCCCTCGCCACCATAATAGTTGACGTAGCGAGCGCCGATCTCCTTGACCGGCATGACGACGAAGACGTCGACCGTCGAGAATTCGTGATCGATGACGCAGCCGTCGCCGATGCGGGCGCCGACGCGCAGGTAACCCTTGACCAGCGGCGGCATGGCCGCGATCGCCGCCTTGGCGTTCACCGCCTCGATAGGCATCAGGTCCATTGCACAGTAGCGTCCCGGAACAGCGCGGACATCCCAGGCTGAGTTCGTGCGGCAGTGATGGGCGAGATAGGTCAGCGCCTCGGCATGCGCCGCCGGTACGACGCCATGGAAGGAGGCGCAGCCCGTCATAACGCCGATGCTGTAGTGGTTGATGTAGGCCCAGATGCCCTGCCAGAGCGCCTCGATGGTGCGCTTCGAGCGGTATTCCGGCAGAACGCAGGAGCGGCCGAGCTCGAGGAAGCGCTGGCCTGGATGCCGCGCGATCAGCTTGGTCAGCTCGAACTCGCCCTCGGAATAGAATCCGCCGGCGGCCGCTGCGATCTCTTGCCGAAGCAAGCGGTAGGTGCCGACGATGCGGCGGTGCTCGGGACCGGGAAGGGAAGTATCCAACACCAGAAGGTGATCGCAGAGCGGATCGAAACGGTCGGCGTCGCGCCGGTCCTGCGCCTGGAACAGATCCTTCCTTGCGCCAAGCTCGTCATAGAATACCCGATAGCGGACTTCCTGGGCTGCTGCGATCTCAGCCTCGTTGCGGGCGAGCCGCACTTCGAGGTTGCCGATCCGGCCCAGTGGAGCACCGTTTGCGACGGCGTCGGCGGTCCGGGCAGCGAGCAGGGCGCCGCCAGCGTTCGGCCGAGTGTCACATTCAGGCATGACTGTATGCACGAGTGATTCTCCTTCGAGCCATCCCTCTTGGCACGGGGATACGGTCTAGGTGCAACAGGATTGTGACAGTACCGTGATACGGCCTAGCGGGCAATACTTTGTCGGCTGGACAATACCCTCAACCGGCTATCTTACAGCCGCGAAAGTCAGGCACCCCAAGGTTTTCGGGGGGTAAAAATTTGATCAGGCGGCAACCTGGCCCTCAACCGCCTGGACGAGTACGTCCGGGTCGAGCGGCTTGGTCACGAAGCCGCTGGCCCCGTGGGCGAGCACGGCATGCCGGGTCTTTTCCTGGCTGTCGGCCGAAAGCACCATGATCGGGATCGGCGGCATCGCCAGGGACTCCTCATGGCGACGGATGGCGGCGATCGCATCCAGTCCGTCCATGACGGGCATATGCAGGTCCATCAACACCACATCAAAGCGGGATTTGAGGCCGGCATCGGTAACAGCCTCGACCGCAGCCTTGCCGTTGCCGACGATCTTGACGCGATGCCCCGCCTTGATCAGCGTGGCGCGGGCGAGCATGGCGTTGATATCATTGTCCTCGGCGATCAGTACAGACAGGCCCCGGTCGCGCCTGCGCACCGAGGAGGCGCCTCGCGGCTCCGGCCGCGGCTGCGCCAGCACGCTGCCATGGCTGGTCAGCAGCACCCGCAAAAGGGTCTCGCCGCGCACCGGCCTGGCCAGGAAGGTGGCGTAGCCGCTGGCCCGGAACTCGCCGAGCATGCCACGGTCCGTCGGCGCGATCAGGGTGATGGCTTCACAATCGGCAAACCCTGAGTCGCGCAGTCGCTTGAGCAGCCTTCCGTCGCTGCTTTCGAGCGCGGCGTCGATCAGGAGCACGTTGCAGCCGGCAGCGAACGGTGCGGCCTGGCTCGGTGTCGCCGCCGCCTCGACCATGCCGCCATGGGCTCGGATCGTGCGGGCGATGGCATCTGCCTCGATGGCGTTCTTCGACACGATAACCGCTCGCCGGTCGGCAAGGATGTTGTCCCGGTGCGGCGGCGGCTCGGTCGCCGCGACCGACGGTATCTCGAGCACGAATTCGGATTCCTCGCCAAGCCGGCTCGAGACCGAGATCGTGCCGCCCATCGCCGTAGCAAGCCGCTTGGAGATGGCAAGGCCGAGGCCGGCGCCCCCATGCACCCTGGTTGAGGTGCCATCCGATTGTTCAAACTCCTCGAAGATGCGCTCCATGTCCTCTTCCCGCAGCCCGGGGCCGGTGTCGGAGACCGTGAAGCGGATCCGGTCGCTGGTCTCGGTGCGGGCGCGCGCCACGGTGAGCAGCACGCCGCCCGTGTCGGTGAACTTCACCGCGTTGCCAATGAGGTTGAGCAGCACCTGGCGCACGCGGCCGGGATCGGCCGTGATCATCTGCGGCACGTCGGGTTCGACATGGCAGCCGAGGCCGATGTTCTTGGCGAAGGCCCTCGCGGCCAGAAGCTCGATGATGTTGTCGGCGATCTCGCGCAAGGAAGTCGGCTGCGGCTCGGGCTCGAAGCGGCCGGCCTCGATCTTGGAATAGTCAAGCAGGTCCTCGATGAGGGCGAGCAGCGCGCTGGCCGAGGTGGAGACCGCGCCGACATAGGTGCGCTGTTCGGGCGACAGGTCGGTATCGGCAAGCAGCTTCGCCATGCCCATGATGCCGTTCATCGGCGTGCGGATCTCGTGACTGACAGTGGCGAGGAATCGCGACTTGGCCTGGCTGGCATATTCGGCCCGCTCGCGCGCGGTGATCAGCGAGGATTCGGCGCGCTTGCGGGCGGTGATGTCGCGGGCGATCGCCCGGTGCGAAACGGCGCCCGTGTCCTTGTCGCGCACCGACAATTCGATCCAGGAGAACCAGCGCGGCCCGTTCTGCGTGCGGATTGCGACATCGGTGGAGCTCAGGCACTCATGATCGGAGAAAGCGGCGTCGGGAACGATGCCGACATCGATGCCGAGATCGGACAAGGTCTTGCCGGCGAGATCGCGCGGGTCGATCTCGACAAGCGAGGCAAAGACGCTGTTGGCATAGACGATATGGCCATCGCGGTCGCGATGGACGACGAGGTCACCGAGCGCGTCGATCAGGCCGCGGAAGCGCTCCTCGCTCTCTTGCATCTCCCACATGCGGTCGGCGAGGGTCTCGATCTCGGCGCGGCTGCGCGCGGCGGTCTCGTCGAGCAGCGCCGCGGTGCGCTGCTCGTCGCGACGGCTGCGCAGATGCATGGCAAGGCCGGCTAGGGCAACCGCGGCGAGGCCGACGGTGACGATGATCGGCGCCCCGGTAAGATGCGCCAACCCGGCCATGACGGCGATGGCGACGATTGTCAGGAACGGCAGGCCGTCGTGACTGGCGGCAGGCAGTTCTGGAGCCAGCGGCGGCGCGACGAGCACTCGCCGCTTGGGCGCATCGGGGACGGGCCCGTCAGCGCCGGCGGCTTGGCTGTCCTGTTTGACGTCGGAGTCCGCGATCATGCGGCAACCATGCCAGACAGAAATTATGGAAGACTGGGACGAATCGTTCGATTTTTAGCGAACGCGCGGATTACGGTCGCTCGTCCACGCGGACGAAGCCGGAGATCCGCTAGATCGCTCCTGCTACATATCGACGACGACCCGGCCCCTGACCTTGCCCTCGACGATGTCGCGCGCGGCGGCGACAATGCCGTCGAAACCGATCGTGCGCGACAATTTCGACAGCTTTCCGAGGTCGAGGTCGGCGGCGATGCGGCGCCATGCTTCGAGCCGGACCGGCTTCGGCGCCATCACGGAATCGATGCCTAGCAGCGAGACGCCACGCAGGATGAAGGGCGCCACGCTGGAAGGCAGGTCCATGCCGCCGGCCAGGCCGCAGGCGGCGATCGCGCCGCCATAGGAGGTCATCGACAGCACATTGGCCAAGGTATGGCTGCCGACCGAATCGACGCCGCCGGCCCAGCGCTCCTTGGCGAGCGGCTTCGCCGGCTGGCTGAGCTCCTCGCGCGAGATCACCTCCGCCGCGCCGAGGTCGATCAGATATGGGCTTTCGGCGTTGCGGCCGGTCGAGGCGATGACATGGTAGCCGAGGCTTGAGAGAATCGAGACCGCGACCGAGCCAACGCCGCCGGCGGCCCCGGTCACCACCACCGGTCCGCGGCCCGGCACGATGCCGTGACGCTCGAGCGCCATGACGGAGAGCATTGCCGTATAGCCTGCAGTGCCGACAGCCATCGCGTCATGCGCGCTCATGCCCTCGGGCAGCAGGACCAGCCAGTCGCCCTTGACTCGGGCGCGGCCGGCATAGGCGCCGTAATGCGTCTCGCCGACACCCCAACCATTGAGGATGACCTTGTCTCCCTTGCGCCAGTCGGCATGCGAGGAGGATATCACGGTGCCGGCGAAATCGATGCCTGGAACCAGCGGCCAGCGGCGCACGACCGGCGCCTTGCCGGTGATGGCGAGCCCGTCCTTGTAGTTCACCGTGGTCGCCTCTACGGCGACGGTGACATCGCCTTCCATCAGATCCGCTTCGGTGAGGTCGACCACATCGACCGACTGCTTCTTGTCCGCATCGCGCGAAACGAGGATGGCTTTGAAGGTTTCTGACACGTTTTTCTCCTCGGTTCTGGCTGTCGGAAAAGTCTGCGGTTTCAACCGCGCGAGGTCAATTACCTGGGTCCTGGGGCTTCGCCTCGCGGCCCCAGCCGATCAGCTCGTCCAGGACGACAAGCGCCGCGCCGACCGAAATGAAGGCATCGGCGAGATTGAACACCGCGAAGGACCAGACAGGCGTGTGGAACAAGATGTAGTCGATGACGTGGCCGTAGACGGCGCGGTCGATGAGGTTGCCGAGCGCGCCGCCGATGATCAGCGCAAAGCCGGCGCGAGCGACGACATGGCCGGCCGGCGTGCGCGTGGCAAGGTAGAGCACGAAGGCGACGACGAGCACGGCGACGACGACCAGGCCGGTATCGCCGAACGACTGGAACATCGAGAAGGCGATGCCGGTGTTGTAGGTGCGGAACAGCGCCAGGAAAGGCAGAAGGTCGACCTTCTCCTGAAAGGCGAGACCATTTTCGACCAACTGCTTGATCCACTGGTCGATCGCAATGGCGATGACGACCAGCACGACGTAAGGGGACCAGGATTTCACTTAGGTTTCCTCATCGCGGGTCTGTGGCGGGGTCGAGCTTCAACGCGCTGCGCCGGATCTCGAACAACATCACGCCGGTGGCGACGGCCAGATTGAGCGAATCGGCCCGGCCGGCCTGGGGGATCCTTAGCAGCCGGTCGCAGCTTTCGGCGAGGTTGTCCGGCAGGCCCTGCTGCTCGTTGCCCATCAGCAGCAACACCGGGCCCCTGGAGAAATCGACGGAGCGATAGTCGACCGCGCCCTTGAGATGCGTTCCAGCGACGAGACCAGAAAAATCGCGCCGCCAGGCGAGGAAGGCTTGCTCGCTCGCCCTGGCGACGGGCACGGCGAAGATCGAGCCCATCGTCGCGCGCACCGTTTCCAGCGAGAACGGATCGGTGGTGTCGCCTACCAGGATGACTCCCTTGGCGCCGACGGCGTCGACAGTGCGGATCACTGTGCCGAGATTGCCGGGGTCGCGTACCCGATCGAGCGCAACCCAGACGTCGCCGTCCCTGGCGCGGATGTCCTTCAACGGCACGGTCTGCTGCGCAAAGACGCCGACCACCATTTGCGGGTTCTCACGGCGGGTGATTGTCGCGAGCACCTTTTCGGAGACTTCCAAAACAGTGCCGCCGGCGGCGACGGTCCGCGCGGCGACCTTCTCGACGGCCGCGTTGCCGCGGCCCGCCTTGGCGAAGACCAAGGTCCTGATCGACCAGCCGAGATCGAGGGCGTCAATGACCAGCTTCAGGCCTTCGGCCATGAACGCGTTCTGCTGGTCGCGGAACTTCTTCAGCGCCAGCGCCTTGATGTCCTTGACCAGGGGATTGGCAAGACTGGTGACTTCCTTGACCTGCCCGACAGGGCGAGCGCCGTTATGTGCCGTCATTTCAAGCCACCCAGCGCGAGAACAGCGAGGTCGACAGCGCCCGGCCGGCGGATTTCTCGCGAATGATCAGTTCGCCGGATTCGACCGTGCCGCCCATCCCGGCGAAGGTATCGCGCATCAGCGCGTGGATGGCGAAGAAGGAGGCGCGGATCGAATAGGCGGTGAGAACGACGGCCAACGGCTTTGGCGTCAGGATCGAGCGGCAGAGGTCGGTGAGGCCGGGCAGGTCCTCGAACAATTGCCAGACCTCGCCCTTGGGGCCGCGGCCATAGGCCGGCGGGTCGAAGAGCACGATGTCGTAGCGGCTGCCGCGGCGTTCCTCGCGTTCGGCGAATTTGACGGCGTCCTCGACGATCCAGCGGATAGGCTTGTCGGCAAGTCCGGCCATTTCCTGGTTCTCGCGCGCCCAACCGATCGCCTTCTTCGAGGCATCGACATGGGTGACCTCGGCGCCGGCACGGGCCGCCACCAGCGAGGCCAGGCCGGTATATCCAAACAGGTTGAGCACCTTGACCGGGCGCCTGGCCGCCGCGATCAGCCCCGCCATATGGTCCCAGTGCGAGGCCTGCTCGGGAAAGACGCCGACATGGCGGAACGAGGTGAAGCGGCCGAGATAGTCGATGCCGTCATGCTTCAGCGGCCAGGTTTCGCCGAGCGGCGCCTTCGGGAAGCGCCAGCGGCCCATGCCTTCCTCGTCTGTGTCGCCGGTGAAGATCGCGTCGGCGCGCTCCCATTCCTTCGCGGGAAGGGCTCGCTGCCAGATCGCCTGACCCTCGGGGCGCACGATGCGGTAGGGGCCATATTGCTCCAGCTTCTCGCCGGCACCGCTGTCCAGCAGCGCGTAGTCGGCGTTGGGCGCGACCTCGAGGATCAGTGGCAGGCGCTCGGCCGGCAGCGCCCCCTCGCGGCGCCCAAGCACGCGCGGCGCGGGTTTCGGTTCCTGCCGGTCCGCTGGTTTCTTTTCATACCGCTCGGCAGGTTTGGCCGGGGGTCGTCCAGCCGGATGCGCTTCGCGCTGGCGGGCCGGCTCAGCCCTTGCGGGTTGCTGACGGCCGTCGCGGCGTTTGTCGCGAAAAGATTTCAAGAACGGGCTTCTCCGGCGGTTCGGCCTGCTTCTGCCACAGCTCAACCCACCGGCGCAACAAACGGTGCGCTATGCCAGAGCAAACCCTTCAGGCTTGCCAGATTGGCAGGCTTGCTCTATGGGGACACCTTTCTTGGTTTCTGGAACGGGAGCGACAGATGACGAACATCTTCACCGCGCGCCCCTTGAGGGTTCCGGCGTAAAGCAGCCTTTGCTGCTTCGACGCCGGTCGACTGACGCCTGCGGCGTCGGATACCTGACCGCATTTCCAGAAGTGTTCCATCATGGGCAATTCATTCGGGGCCACCGGCCCCTCTTCGTCTTGCGCTGCCGAGCCAGCGCAAATCCGACATTATTTCTCGTCGCAAAGCTGGATCGAGGGCGCCGCGCTCGAACAGCTGAAAGCCGTCGCCGCGCTGCCAGGCGTGATCACGGTCGCGGCCTTTCCGGATCTGCATCCCGGCAAATACGGGCCAACCGGGATCGCCGTCCTGTCGCAACGACTGCACCCGCAGCTCATCGGCAACGATATCGGCTGCGGCATGTCGCTGTTTCACCTCGACATGCCGCAGCGCAAGCTCAGGGTCGATCGGGCGGTCGAGCGCATGGGCGAGATCGAGGCGCAGGACTGTTTCGATCCGCAAGCCGAGCTGGCCGCTTCGGGTCTGGCCGGCGATCTGTTTCCGGGAGCGCTGGGCACGATCGGCGGCGGCAATCATTTCTGCGAGCTACAGGCCGTCGAACAGCTGATCGGCGCCGAGAACGCGGAAGCTCTCGACCGCCAGGGCCTGTACCTGCTCGTCCACTCAGGCTCGCGCGGACTGGGAGCGCGGGTGTTCGGCGAGGTCGATCATCGGGCCGCGCTCGCGGCCGGACTTGATCCGGCATCGGAAGCGGGAAAGGCGTGGCTCGGCCAGCACGACATTTGCGTTGCCTGGGCGTCGCTCAACCGAAGCATGATCGCGGAGCGGGCGGCGAGCGCATTGCGTTGCGAGGCGAAACTTGTCGTCGACGTGCCGCACAATCTGGTGCGTCGGCAGGGTGGCGGCTTCGTCCACCATAAGGGCTCCGCGGCGGTCGAGACGGGAACCCTCGCGCCGATCGCCGGCTCGCGCGCCAGCCTCAGCTATGTGGTCCGCGCGCTGGACGGTACCGGCCCTTCGTTGGGCGGCATCTCGCATGGCGCCGGCCGCAAATACGATCGCGCGACCATGCATGGCCGTGTCGGGCGCAACAGGTCGGAACGCGAGGCCCTGCTCCGCAACGCCTGGGGCGGGCAACTGATCTGTGGCGACCGCGACCTGGTCATCGAGGAGGCGGCAACGGCCTACAAGGATGCGGGGCAGGTCGTGGGAGACCTTGCCGACGCCGGCCTTGTCTTGCCGCTGGCGGCGATGAAGCCGCTGGTGACCTACAAGAAGGCGGTCGACGGCAGCGTCGACCGCACGCGAGCAAAACCGGGTCGCGGCGAACGTGGACATGGCACGGGAGGTCGCCATGAGCGCGGTTGATCTGCTCGTCACCGCCGGCAGCGGCCCCGTCGAGTGCCGAATCGCACTGACAGCCCTGGTTCGCATCATCGAGGAGGACTGCGGCCGGCGCGGCTTGCCGGTAGAAGTCACGTTCGGCCATGCACCCGACCGGCACGGTGCGAAATCGGCGCTGATCAGCCTGGAAGGCCAGGGCGCGAATGCCCTGGCCACCGAGTATTGCGGGTCGGTGAAGTTCATCTTCAAAAGCCCGGTGCGGCTGGGCCACAAGCGGCAGAACTGGTTTGTCGGGGTGAAACGGGTGGATCTGGCGGACGCGCCGATGGCCGGGCGGACAATCGCGGCTAGCGATGTGCGCTTCGAAACGCTTCGCGCCGGCGGTCCCGGCGGGCAGCACCAGAACACCACCGACAGCGCTGTGCGGGCGGTCCACCTGCCGACCGGCATCGTCGTGGTTGCGCGCAGCGAGCGCTCGCAGCATCGCAACAAGGCGATCGCGCTGCGGCGGCTCGCCGAGGTGTTGCGCGTGCTGGCGGATCGCGAGGTGGAGGCGTCCAAGGCGGAGCTCTTCATGGCGAACAAAGCGCTGGAGCGCGGCAACGCCGTGAAGGTGTTTCGCCTCTGAAAGGCCGGCAGGATGAAGGGGCGTGGCTTCCGGCCGCGCCCCTTCGGCCCTATCGTAAGAACGATGTCCCGTTCGGAACGCCTCCTCGACCTCGTCCAGATCCTGCGCCGTCATCGCCGGCCGGTGAGCGGCCGCGTGCTTGCGGACGAGATGGGTGTGTCCATCCGCACCCTCTACCGCGACATCGCGACGCTGCAGGGGCAGGGCGCGCCAATCGAGGGCGAGGCGGGGCTGGGCTATGTGCTGAAGCCCGGTTTCATGCTGCCTCCGCTGATGTTCTCGGACGAGGAGATCGAGGCGATCGTGCTCGGGTCGCGCTGGGTGGCGAAACAGCCGGATTCCCGACTGGCAGCGGCGGCGACGGATGCCCTGGCAAAGATCGCGGCGGTGCTGCCGGATGATTTGCGCGAGGATCTCGACGCAACGACGCTGCTCGTTGGGCCGCGCTCGGAAAGCGTCGAAGCGATCGACCTCGGTGTCGTGCGGCAGGCGATCCGCGAGGAGCGAAAGCTCGGCTTCCTCTATCGCGATGCCGGTGGTTCGACCTCGAAGCGCGTGGTCTGGCCATTCGCGCTTGCCTTCTTCGACAAGGTGCGGGTGATGGTGGCGTGGTGCGAAACGCGCCAGGATTTCCGGCATTTCCGCGCCGACCGGATATCCGACCTGACGGCGACCGACATCCGCTATCCGCGCCGTCGCCAGGCGATGCTGAAAGAGTGGAAGGCAACGCTCGATGGGCCTCGTCGGGATATCCAGCGAGACGCTGCGGGCTGACCGCTGCTGCCAGAATCTGACAGCGGCTTCGCCTATTGTTTCCGAGGTCCAAAACACCTTGGAGATCAATATGACCACGCCGAATTTCGTCATCCTCTATGTCGACAGCCCGGAGAACAGCGGTGCGTTCTACACCTCTTTGCTCGGACGCGAGCCGGTCGAGTCCTCGCCGACCTTCGTGATGTTCGTGCTCGACAAGGGTTTCAAGCTCGGGCTCTGGTCGCGCCATACGGTGGAACCGGCTGCGGCGGCAACAGGCGGTGGCGGCGAGCTCGTGCTTGCCGTCGAGAACGCGGCTGCGGTCGATGCCACCCATGCGGATTGGACTGGCAGAGGGATCAAGGTGCTGCAGGCTCCGACCGATCTCGATTTCGGCCGCACCTTCGTCGGGCTCGATCCGGACAATCATCGCCTGCGCGTCTACTGGCCGTTCGAGGGAGCGCAAGGATGAGCGCCTTCTGGGTTGCCGTCGCGTCGGCCGAGCATGTGCGGATCGGCCGTAAGGGTGGCTTCATGCAGGTCAACCACGGCAAGGCGGCGCCGCTGCGCCGCATCAAGCCGGGCGACGGCATCGTCTACTACTCGCCGAGCGCCGTGCTCGGCGAGAAGGACGGAGTGCAATCCTTCACGGCGATCGGCACGGTGCGGCAAGGAGAGGTGTATGAGGGTGTCATGGGCGGCGGTTTCACGCCCGCGCGGCGCGATGTCGACTGGCGCGAGGCCAAGGAGGCGCCGATCAAGCCGCTGCTCGACAGGCTCGACTTTACCGCCGGCAAGCCGAACTGGGGCTATCAGTTGCGCTTCGGCCTGTTCGAGATCAGCGAGCATGATTTCCGGCTGATCGGCGAAGCGATGGGCGCCAACACGGCCCTGACTGCTACTTGAGCGCCTTGTAGACGGCGACGCCGGCAGCGAGGTCTTCAAGCGCAGCGCCAACCGACTTGAACAGCGTGATCTCGCTGTCGTTTCGCCGGCCCTGTTTTTCGCCACGCGCAAGTTCGAGCAGGTCGGCGATGATCGCTTCCGGCTTCAGCAGGCCCGAGGCCAGCGGCTGGACGATGTCGCCAGCCTCCTTGGTGGCGCCGGCGTGGGTGTCGACATAAACGCGGGAGCGCACAATGGCGTCGTCATCGGCCTCGCGCATGTCCGGCGTGAAACCGCCTACGAGATCGACATGGGCGCCTGGCTTCAGCAGCGCGCCCCTCACCAGCGGTGTGTTCGAGATCGTCGCCGAGGCGACGATGTCGGCCTCGGCAAGCTCAGAATCGAGATCGCCGGCGGCATTGGCGGGAAGCCCTTCGGCGCGCAAGGCGGCGGCCACCTTTTCGGCATTGGCCGGCGTACGGTTCCAGATGCGGATGGATTTGATCGGCCTCACCGCCGAATGCGCCTTGGCAAGGAACGGCGACAGCGCGCCGGCGCCGATCACCAGAAGCCGCGAGGCGTCCCCGCGGGCAAGATAGGAGGCGGCGAGCGCGGAAGCGCAGGCCGTGCGCCACTGCGTCAGCCGCTGGCCGTCGATCATCGCTTGCGGCTCGCCCGTTGCCCCGTCGAGCAACAGATAAAGACCCATCACCGCCGGCTTGCCGATGGCGTTGTTGTCCGGCGACACGGTGACGATCTTGACGCCGATATGGCCTCCCGCCGAGGTGCCCGCTGTGTTGAAATCGGTCCAGGCCGGCATCAACAGCAAGGTCGAGGCAGCGCCGTCCGGCCTCTCGACGCCATGATGGTGACGAACCGGCTGCACTGCACCCTCGCGAAAGGCGGTGCGTAATGTCTCGACCAGACCGGGAAAGGTCAGCGCGCGGTCGACCTCGGCGGCCGAAATGGTCAGCATCGGAGGCTCCGTGGGGCGTTATCTAGTTCGGCTTGGGAAGCGCCGGTCCATTCGGCGCCACGGGGGCGCGACTGACTGCCTGGCGCAGGTTTTCGGCCTCGAGGCCACGCTGGCGGGCGAGCTTGCGGTAGCGCCCCTGCCTGATCCAGGTCGCCGTGCTGCCGACGATCATGCCGATGGCCAAGGCCATGAAAATGAAGATAAAAAATGGCAGGTTGAGCGTCAGCGCGGGATTGCCCGGGTGAAACGGATCGAACGTGAAGGCGACAGGCCCGCGATTGGCCACGGCGAGCGCAATCAGGATGATTGCCAGCGGCACGAAGACCACGACGAGGATGAAGCGATTGAACATCAGATCTCCATGGTGAAGCGGCCTGGCGCCAAGATTCCGGGTTCAGATCGCCGGCGCGGCGCCTATTTGCCGCCGTTCAACCTCTCGCGCAACTCCTTGCCGGTCTTGAAGAACGGCACCCATTTTTCCTCGACCTCGACCGATTCGCCGGTGCGTGGATTGCGGCCGGTGCGGGCGGGACAATTCTTCACCGAAAAGGCGCCGAAACCGCGCAGTTCGACCCTGTTTCCCTCGGCAAGCGCATCGGTAATCTCGTCAAAGATGGCGCCGACGATATTTTCGACATCGCGCAGGAAAAGGTGCGGGTTGCGTGCAGCAATGATCTGCACAAGCTCGGATTTGATCATAGAACGTTCCCCGTAAAACCAGTGCAGTCGATTATCAGGATGATTTTATTGCTTTTTTCTCGTCCCAACGACGCCTCAAGGGTGCCAGACCGAAACGAGACCGTCAAGAAACAAGCGGTCGGCGCCGAGTTCGTGGATGACATCGCCGCCGGCATCGGGCAGGCCGAGGGCCTTGGCCGCCACTTTTGCCATCGACTGCGAAAACAGAAAACCGCCGGGCCTGTCCTTGTTCTTCCACTCGATCACCTTGAGCTTGCCGTCAACCCCCTTGGTCGCCAGCCAATCGATCGCCTCCTGCTCACCGCCGACGGCGTCGACCAGATGATTGGCCAAGGCCTGGCGACCGGTGAAGATCGAACCGTCGGCCAGCGCAAGGGCCTGCTCATGCGTCATTTTGCGGCGATCGGCGACGATGCCGACAAACCAGTCGTAGCTGTCGAGGATCAGTTTGCGCACCATGGCGCGCTCGTCGTCATTGGTCGGCTTGAAGGGCGAGGGCGATGCCTTGAGCGGCGACGACTTCACTTCCTCCAGCTTGATGCCGAGCTTGTCCATTAGACCGCTGACATCGGGATACTGGATCAGAACGCCGATCGAGCCGACGATCGAGGTCTTGCGGGCGACGATGTGGTCGGCCGCGCTTGCAATCATGTAGCCGGCCGAAGCCGCCAGCGTGCCGACCTCGGCCACGACGGGCTTATCTCCGGCAAGCTTGCGCACCGCCTCGAAGGTGGACTCGCCGCCGACCGTAGTGCCTCCGGGCGAATCGATCGACAGGATGACGCCCTTTACCTCCGGCGAGGTGCGGATCGCTTCCAGCCTCTTAAGCAGTTCCTCGTCCTCGGTGATGGTGCCTTCGATCTTGACCTTGGCGATATGGGGAAGCGCCCGGCCGGTAAAATTATCGTCATAGAACCAGGACGAGAATGCGATGACGGCTGCCGCCAGAATCAGAAACGCGGCCACGCGCCAGAACGTCAGCTTGCGGCGCAGGCGGCGGCGGTCGATCAGGTCGTCGGCTCTCATTGCCATCGTCAGCCTCATTGGTCGGAGGGAAAGCACGCTTTTAAAGCAAGCCCAGGCATGCGGCTACCGTTTCCTGAATGTCCGGCTTCAACCTTCGCGTTGACGTCAGGCTCACGAAAAATTAACGCAGTCCGTCCGTATCTGCTATGAAGTGCTGGCCGTCTTCGCCAAATTCCTCCCGATTTTGCGGGCGGCAGCCGTCACATTTTTGCAGTTTTCCTCCGCTTGTGCTTTGCTTGTAGGTGCCGACATACCACCTATAGGCGATGTTGGGCGGGCAAAGGTCCACTAGAAGGTCATGTTGGCGCGATCTGACGAAACGAGCGACGCCGGTAAGGCACCGGCTCACGCGACCCCGGACGGCACGCGTGGCGATGCGTTCAACCGCGCGCGGCGGCACTCGCGCCGCGTGCGCGTGCTGAAATTCGCGGTGCCGCTGGTGGCGGTCGCGATCGCCGTGGCTTTCCCGGTCTATTCCTACCTGAAGGCGCCTCTGTCCGTCTCGGTGCAGGCCGACGGCACGGCCTTTTCAGACGGCAAGCTGGTGATGGCCAATCCGAAGCTCAACGGCTTCACCAAGCAGAAGCTGCCCTATTCACTGACCGCGACCAGGGCGACGCAGGACGTCGGCCAGCAGGCCGTCATCGACCTCGAAGGCATCAACGCGAAACTGCCCGTGGCCACCGACAACATCGTATCGGTCGATGCCGCGCACGGCATCTATAACCGCGACGCCAATACGATGGATCTGACCAGCGACGTCAGCGTGACGACGACGGACGGTTTGGTGGCGAAATTCAAATCGATCTTCCTAGACATGGGCAAAGGCTCTATGAAGACGAGCAATCCGGTCGACGTCAGCCGTGGAGGGTCGCGCATTACCGCGGACTCGATGTCGGTCGAGGACAATGGCAGGCTTGTGGTCTTCGAGAACCGGGTTCGCGTAAACATCGATCCGACTGCGCTGAAGGCGGCAGGGGTAAACAGTGGAGAACAGAATGCGTCGCAGTAAATCCGCGTGGGCTCTGGCCGCTGCCTCCGCATTGCTGTTTCTGGGGGCGGCGCATTCCTTCGCGCAGTCGAGCGCGACCAGCCAGATGTCCGGGCTCAAGCTGTCCGGAGACCAGCCGATCCAGATCGAGAGCGACAAGCTTGAGGTCCGCCAAGCCGACAGCATGGCCATTTTCAGCGGCAACGTCACAGTCAATCAGGGGCCGACCCTGCTCAAGGCCGGCAAGATGACGGTCTACTATGTCAAGGATCCCAAGGCCGACAAAAGCGCTGCCGCCGGGGCGTCGGCGATGACGGGCGCTGCCAATATCGACCACCTTGAGGTCGAGAACAAAGTCTACATCAAATCCAACGACCAGATCGCCACCGGCGACACCGGCAAGTTCGATATGAAGACGCAAGTGCTTGTGCTTTCGGGCAAGGAAGTGGTGCTGTCGCAGGGCGACAATGTGCTCAAGGGCTGCAAGCTCACCGTGCAGATGAAAAGCGGCCTCGCCAATGTCGACGGTTGCGGAACCGGTGGCCGCGTCATCATGTCGATCACGCCCCAGAAGCAGGGCACGTCCCAGCAGGGAGCGTCGAGCAACTAATGGCCGGCGTGACCTCGCTGCTTGCCCGTCTTCCGGGACGGGCGGCTGCAAAGCCGGCTGCCCCGGTGACGGTCGGCGCCGACAAGGCGAAGTTCAAGGGCACCCTGATCGCCAAGGGCCTGACCAAAAGCTACAAGGGCCGCAAGGTGGTGAGCGGGGTGACGCTCGGCGTGCGTGCGGGCGAGGCTGTCGGGCTGCTTGGCCCCAATGGCGCCGGAAAGACCACATGTTTCTACATGGTCACCGGCCTTGTTCCCGTCGATGAGGGCTCGATCGAGATCGACGGATTCGATGTCACCTCGATGCCGATGTACCGGCGCGCTCGCCTTGGTATCGGCTATCTTCCGCAGGAAGCGTCGATCTTCCGGGGCCTGAACGTCGAGCAGAACATCCGCGCCGTGCTGGAGGTGGTGGAAAAGAGCCGCAAGGAGCGCGAGCGCACGCTCGACGAGTTGCTCGAGGAGTTCCACATCAGCCATCTGCGGAAGGCGCCGTCGATGTCGCTGTCGGGCGGCGAGAGGCGTCGCCTCGAAATCGCGCGGGCGCTGGCGACGCGGCCTGCCTATATGCTGCTCGACGAGCCCTTCGCCGGCATCGACCCGATCGCCGTCGCCGACATCCAGCAACTCGTCCGCCACCTCACGGCGCGCGGCATCGGAGTCCTGATCACCGACCACAATGTGCGCGAGACGCTCGGCCTGATTGATCGTGCCTACATCATCCATGCCGGCCAGGTTCTGACGCATGGCCGCGCCGACGAAATCGTCGCCAACGCGGATGTGCGGCGGCTCTATCTCGGCGAGGGCTTCACGCTCTGATCCGCGGATATTCGGGCCGCGGCGCGGTTTTCGATGCCGCGTGACGATTATAGGCTATTTTAGCGCTCGATAACGCTCCGGTAAGCCGCGGCTGCTAGCGTTTTGCTTGACAAGCAAAAGCCGGGCCAGTTTCTATGCCCGATCAGAAACATCAGTCCGATGCGTAGACGAGGCGTTTGAATCCCACCATGGCGCTGGCAGCCAAACTGCAGCTCAGACAGTCCCAGTCGCTGGTGATGACGCCGCAGCTGATGCAGTCGATCCGGCTGCTGCAGCTTACCCATGTCGAACTCGAGCACTTCATCGACGAGGAGATCGAGCGCAACCCGCTACTGGAGCGGGCCGAGCCGCAGGACGACGCCGCCAGCGACCAGGCCCAGAAAACCGAGGTCGCGCCGGAACGGGATTCCGAAGGCGATTGGTTCGAGGGCGAGACGGAGTGGAGCGCGGAGGGGATTTCGCAAAAGCTAGACTCTTCCCTGGAGAACCTGTTCCCGGACGATCCCGGCACCAGCGAGCGGCTGGGGCCGGATCTCACGGCGCAGTGGAAATCGGCCGCCGGCGGCGCAGGCACGGCGTCATCCGAAGGGTTCGACGTCGGCGACATGGCCGCGGCCGCCGTCACATTGCGCGAGCATGTCGGCGAGCAGGTCGCGCTTGCTTCGCTGAGCCCCGGCGAACGCCTTATCGCAGGTGAGCTTGCGGAAGGAATCGATGAAGCTGGTTATCTGCGCACGGACCTCGATGAGATCGCGGCACGGCTCGGGGCGGATGAAGCGGCGGTGGCGCGCGTGCTTGGCGTCTGCCAGACCTTCGAGCCGGTAGGACTTTTCGCGCGCGACCTTGCCGAGTGCCTGTCGCTGCAGCTCCAGGCGCGCGACCGCCTCGATCCGGCGATGAAGGCGGTGATCGCCAATCTCGAGCTTCTGGCGCGGCGGGATTTCCAGACGCTGAAACGCATCTGCGGCGTCGACGAGGAGGACCTCCTCGACATGCTGGCCGAGATCCGCGCCCTCGATCCGCGACCGGGGCTGGCGTTCTCGGGCGGCGCAAGCGATGCCATCGTCGCCGATGTCGAGGTCCGCGCGGCCAATGACGGCAGCTGGGTGGTGGAGCTCAATGCCGACACGCTGCCGCGCGTGCTGGTGGACAACGTCTATTTTGCCCGCATTTCGGGCCACGCCAAGGATCAGGCGGAAAGGGATTTTCTCGCCGAATGCCTGCAGAACGCCAATTGGCTGACGCGCAGCCTCGACCAGCGGGCCAAGACCATTCTCAAGGTGGCCTCCGAAATCGTGCGCCAGCAGGATGCCTTCCTCGTCCATGGCGTGCGCCATCTCAAGCCGCTCAACCTGCGCACAGTGGCCGATGCCATAGGCATGCATGAATCGACGGTCAGCCGCGTCACCGCCAACAAATACATGCTGACGCCACGTGGCGTCTTCGAGCTGCGCTATTTCTTCACGGCATCGATCGCCTCGGCCGAAGGCGGCGAAGCCCATTCGTCCGAAGCCGTGCGCGACCGCATCAAGCAGATGATCGACGAGGAAAAGCCCGCCGACGTGCTCTCCGACGACGCCATCGTCGACATGCTCAAGGAAAGCGGGGTCGACATCGCGCGCCGCACCGTCGCGAAGTATCGCGAAGGCATGAACATTCCTTCGTCCGTGCAGCGGCGGCGGGAAAAACGCGCGCTCGCGAACGCTGGCCGCTAGGGCAATTCCAGGAAAGTTGAGGCGGTGGGGCTTCGCGGTAGCCGTTATTGCGGCGGCAGCGGGCCTTGCCGCCTACACCCCGGAAGTGTTTGCGCCGCCGCTCGCACGTTTTCTTACCCTCCAGGTAAAGACTGATGTGACCGCATAGTTCCAAACGGCGCCGACGAGGATACCGGCCAGACCCGCCGACCACCATCTGTAGTGGCTGTTCGCGAACAGGTAGTTCGCAATGCCGACATTTGCGAAGGCGCCCACGGCGCATACGAGCATGAAACTGGACAAGCCGAAAATCACCTCCTTGACGCCCCGGAGGCGCCTGTCGCGATAGGTCAGAGTGTTGTTAACAAAGAAATTGAACACCATCGCGGTGAATGTCGCGACGCCTTGAGCGGCGATGAAATCGAGACGGCCCGTGGCGAGAAGCGCCGACAAAACCACCATATGAACGAGGACGCCCAGCCCGCCTATCAGGGAGAAAGATATGAAGCGCGCCGGAATGATGTGGCCGACCAGCTTGTCGGCCAGCAACATCAGGTACTCCCATGTAACCAATGCATCCAGCTTGCTCTCGCCGGCCTGCCGCGGTCGGAACTGATAAGCGACCTCCCGAATTCTCAACGGAGATTTCGAGGAAGCACAGATATCCAAAAGGATTTTGTAGCCTTGCCCCGATAGATCCCTGACCGAATTATCGAAAGCCGATCTCGTAATGGCGAAGAAGCCGCTCATCGGGTCGCTGAGATCGCTTTTGGTCACCATTCTGGCCAACCATGTCGCAACGGCGCTGATTTGTGCCCGGCGCTGGTCCCAGGAACCCAGCCCACCACCTTCGATATACCTTGAACCGACCACAAGGTCGGCGGCGTCGGTTTCGAGGAAGGAAAGCATTTCCGGTAGGATCTTCTCGTCATGTTGGAGATCGGCATCTATTACGACCATGAAGGGAGTGGTCGTGCTGAGCATGCCTTCGGTGACGGCAGTGGATAGCCCACGCCGGCCGATACGATGAATGAGCCGAATTCCGGGGACGGCGGCGGCCAATTTCGCAACTTCGGTTCTCGTGCCGTCAATGGAGTCGTCGTCGACAAAGACGATCTCGTGGTCCCTGCCTTTGAGTGCGTTCCCAACAGCTGCCGCGATCTTGGAAACATTCGCAACTTCATTGAATGTCGGGATTATCACCGAAACCAACGGGACAAAATGCGAGTTCGCATTTTGACTGTCTGTGACATCGATGTTCAAAGTCGACCCCTGGTTATCTGAGGTTGGCGCCGTGGCGCCTGACCGCGCTTTGACGCCATGCAAAGCCGCCTATCGTCGGATCAGGCTGGAGCAAGCCAAGCTTCAATACCAATGCAGCAGTGGGCCAGCATTCACCACCGTCAATTTTCCGGCGGTGACGAGGTTGGTGACGACATCGGGAGGAAGATGGCCGGTGAGAATCTGCTCGCGGGTGTAGAAGGGATCGACAACGAAAGGCTTTCCCGAACGGTAACTGGCCAAGGTGGAGGAGCAGGTCGTGTCTCCGGGCGTGTTTCTGAGGCGGGCGACAGCGGCGGACATGGCGGCTTCGCGCAAGGCTATTTCCGCGTGAAAGCCGGGGTCCATCAACAATTGCACCGGTTCCAGGCGAGCGGACGCCACCAGACGGAGACAAATGGCGAGCAGAAGGATGAATTGGAGCTTCTGCGGGGACCAGCGCCGAGCGAGCGGCAAACCCGGCGCGTGCGCGAAAGCGAGGCCGGTGGCAATGGACACGCCGAAGACCAGCTCGAACTGAGCGTTGTAGGCTACGCCGTCGCCGGTCTTCTGGACGAAGAACATCACGAGGCCAAGCGTATTCAACAGATTGCAGAGCCGGATATTGGCATCGGTCCTGCGCGCAATGCCGACGTAAGCCCAGGCAGCCAGGCCAACGGCAATCCATTGCAGATGGCCGATGGCGCCTACGGCGTGTTTCAACATGTAGGCGCGCGGCGACCTCAAATTGGTAAAGAAGTCAGGGCCGAAGGCGAGGTAGCAAAGAGCGAATCCCAACAGGATGGCGAATGCCGCCAGAAGCCCCGATTTCACCATCTGTCGCGGCCGGGTGAAGCCCAGCCAGATCATAGCCGTCAGCGGCATCACCACCAGGTTGTGCTTGATGAAACCCGCGCCCACCATCAGAAGGATGGGCAGCGCAAAGCCGCGATCCTGCGATCTGGCCTGCAGGAAGGCGACAAAGCCAATGGTCATGACCGCCTGCGCCAGCAAATGCGGGTCATTCATCCCGACATAGCTGGTAAAGAAGCGGCACATGGTGGCGCCAAAAAACAGCGCGCCGACTCCTGCGGAGGTCGCATCGCCGCCTAGAAGGCGGACCGCGCGGAAAACGCCCCAGGCGATCACCAGCACCGCTGCGAGCGACAGCAACCGCCCAGCTAGAACGGGATCGCCGATCAATCGTCCAAGACCGCCGACGATATAGAAGGAAAGCGGCGGATAATTGTTGGCGATCAACTGGTGGGCGGAGGGATAGAGCGGCATCCGCCCCATCGCCGCGTCGGCATAATAGGCATTCCACCCCTCATTGGTATCGATCTCGATGTTCAAAAACGCCCGATAAACCGGCCACAGGGCCGCCAGGGCGGTCAGCAGGGCGAGGCAGCCGATCATGATGGACACGCGGCGGGTCGAGGAATTCCCGCCGGCCTGGCTCAGGGTTGAATGCATTTGATACCAAGGTCCGAATCCGATTTTGCGGGTAGGGCAGATGAAGCCGCCGTCGCCTTCGCTGTGGCTGACAGGGTCCGCCTGCGTTTAAAATCCGGGACCACAGAGGAAATCCCCATGTTCATTATGCAGCTGTAATGTCTTTCCCGGCAATGCCACTGCGGTTTCTGAAAACGCTATTTGTCGACGCGGCCCGGCCCGAAACCCGACAAGCCCTGGCCGGGGCGCGACACGCGGATTTTCCACAATTTCCAAGCTTCATTGACAAGCCGCAATGAAGTGGCTAGAAGCCCGCCCGCATGGAGCGGGGCGGTAATGCCCGCTTGCGGATGGGTCCGTCAGACACGGCCACGGACGGCCGAGAAGGCGACTTGTGATCAACCGGAAAGTTCGGGTCTAAAATCGGCGCGCATGCCGCTGCAAAGCTTGTGCGCGCGCGCCACGGGTATAAACTCGGGAACAGTTTGAAGCCTGAGCAAGGAAGGTCAGTTTTCAGATGAATCTACGCATTTCGGGAAAGCACATGGACATCGGCGATGCGTTCCGAACGCGCATCAGCGACCGGGTCGGCGAGGCGATCGAGAAGTATTTCGATCGTGGTTTTTCAGGACATGTCACAGTCGTCAAATCGGGGTCGCGTTTCTCCGCCGATTGCATGGTCCGGCTCGATTCCGGCGCTTCTCTGCAGGCGACGGGCGACGCCCAGGACCCCACGCTCGCCTTCGAGGCGGCCGCCGATCGCCTGGAAACGCGGCTGCGCCGTTACAAGCGCCGGCTGAAGTCGCGCAACACCGGCAACGCCAGCGGCGAAGAGCCGACCGACATCGCCTACACCGTGATGGCTCCCCTGGCCGACGATGAAGAAGACATCCCAGAGGACTTCGCCCCGGCCATCGTCGCCGAATCAAGCATGACGCTGCGGACCATGTCGGTAGCATCGGCCGTCATCGAGCTGGACACCAGCGACAGCCCGGTTTTCGTCTTCCGCAATGCCGGAAACGACCATCTCAACATCGTCTACCGCCGGCCGGATGGCAATATCGGCTGGATCGATCCGTCGACGACCAAAGTCGCACAGGGATAAAAGCCAGCCGCGCGAGGGGGCGACGACTGGCGCGGCAGGCGAGCAAGGGATTTTCAAGCATGGATCTCAGTGATCTCATCAGCGTACCGGCGATCATGCCGGCGTTGAAGGCGAATTCCAAGAAGCAGCTTCTGCAGTTGCTGTCGGAGAGGGCGGCCGCGATTTCGGGGATTCCGGAACGGGAGGTGTTCGACACCATCCTGCAGCGCGAACGGCTGGGCTCGACCGGCGTCGGCAACGGCATCGCCATCCCGCACGGCAAGCTCGCCGGCGTCAAGCGGATCGCGGGCGTCTTCGCACGCCTCGAAACGCCGGTCGATTTCGAGGCCTTGGACGACCAGCCGGTCGATTTGGTGTTCCTGCTGCTCGCCCCTGAAGGCGCGGGCGCCGACCATCTCAAGGCGCTGTCGCGCATCGCGCGCGTGCTGCGCGACGCCGATACTGTCGCCAAGATCAGGGGAACGCGGGACGCGGTGGCGATCCACGCGCTGCTATCGGATACGCAAGCCTCGCACGCCGCCTGAAATTTCGGATTGAAACCTCGGGAGGGCCGCCGCGAGCGGCCCTTTCCAATTCAGGCGAAGCCCCCGGGTTAGCTGGTGACCGAGGTCAGTGAATGGCGACCGTGGTCAGGTCGTTCTCCATCGCGCCGGCCAGCGCCCGGTCACGGGCATCGGAAAGCAGGATCGGCTGGCCGTTGGCCGCAAAAAGCGCCCACAGTTCCAGGCCGGGCGCGATTTCCTTGAGGCCGGGGAAACGGCCGCGCAGGTCGTCGCTCGACACTTTCCTGAGATAGGCGACGGAGCCTTCGCCGAGATGGGCGAGCTCGCCGCTGGTCATGTTAATGGTTTCGTCAGTTCTGGTCATTTCAAGCCTCCTTGGCGCGAGACGCCAGGATTGGCCGCCTCGCATAGAGCCATCGGCGAAGGTCAGTCTTTCACCGATATGTTTATTTTCCGTACCAACCGCTCGGCCTCCGGCCGGTCGAGATCGACCGACAACAGGCCGTTCTTCAGCTCGGCGCCGATCACCCGCATGCCGTCGGCCAGCACGAAGCAGCGCTGGAACTGGCGCGCGGCGATGCCGCGGTGGAGGAACTCGCGCTCGGTATCATCGGTCTGGCGACCGCGCACGACCAGCTGGTTTTCCTCCGTGGTGACATCGAGGTCGCTCTCGGCGAAACCGGCAACGGCCAATGTGATGCGCAGCCTTTCGGCCTTGCCGTCGGCGGCGCCGAGGCGTTCGATATTGTACGGGGGATAACTGTCGCCGGATTTCGCCAGACGCTCAAGCGTCTTTTCCACGGCGTCGAAGCCCAGAAGAAGCGGGCTGGAGAAGGGCGTCATTCGACTCATTGTTACACTGTCCTCTGAAGAGCGACACAAACTGGAAAAACCCGGATGGCATTTTTCCCGATGGCTTTGATATGGTCCGCCGCGCGATCAAGTTCAAGCCACTGAAATCAGGATGACGTTTCGTTGAACCGCCATCCTTTTTCAACTCGTCGTCGGACCAAAATCCTGTCCGAAAACCGGTTTCCGCTTTTCGGGATCATGCTCTAAACCCGCCCAAAAAGACTTCCAAAAGGAATTGAAATGCCCCAGTCCAGAAAGATCATCATCGACACGGATCCCGGCCAGGACGATGCCGTCGCCATATTGCTGGCGCTCGGCAGTTCCGAACTGGAGATCGTCGGCATAACCGCGGTTGCCGGCAACGTGCCGCTGAAGCTGACCCAGAACAACGCCCGCAAGATCTGCGAGCTGGCCGGCAGGCCCGACGTCAAGGTCTATGCCGGCGCCATCCGCCCGCTGGCGCGCGCACTTGTCACCGCCGAGGAAGTGCATGGCAAGACCGGCCTGAACGGGCCGCAACTGCCCGAGCCGACCATGCCGTTGCAGGAGCAGTACGCCGTCGATTTCATCGTCGAGACGCTGATGCGCGAGGAAAGCGGCACGATCACGCTCTGCCCGCTCGGACCGCTCACCAACATCGCGCTGGCGCTGATCCGGGAGCCCAGGATCGCGCCGCGTATCAAGGAAATCGTTCTGATGGGCGGCGGCTTCTTCGAGGGCGGCAACGTCACGCCGGCCGCCGAATTCAACATCTATGTCGACCCGCAGGCCGCCGACCTGGTGTTCAAATCGGGCATTCCGATCGTGATGATGCCGCTCGACGTCACCCACAAGGCGCTGACCACGTCCAGGCGCATCCAGGGCTTCCGCCAGCTCGGCACAAAGGTCGGCACCGCGACCGCCGAGATGCTGGAATTCTTCGAGCGCTACGACGAGGAGAAATACGGCACCGATGGCGGACCACTGCACGATCCGTGCGTGATCGCCTATCTCATCAAGCCAGAGCTGTTCAGGGGCCGTTACTGCAATGTCAGCGTCGAGACCTCGTCGGAGCTCACCATGGGCATGACGGTGATCGACTGGTGGGGCGTCACCAAAAGGGAGAAGAACGCAACGGTGATGCGCGACATCGACCATGACGGCTTCTTCGCGCTTCTGGTGGAGCGGCTGGGGCGACTTAACTGACTGCCAAGATCGTCAAGCATGAGTCGTCACCCGTCGAGCAATCGATGGGTGTCGACGCTGTTGTTGTGATGCTCGTCAATGGCATCATGGGTGCAGTAAAGCGCGCAGCCATTCATTCGGGAAACCGATAGAAGACGGACCGATCGTCGCGCCTGACGCGCTCGATTGCCACGTGCGAGCCGATCAAATAAGGGCGATCGTCCTGAACGAATACTATCGAACTGTCTTCGAGGAGCAGTGCGTATGTCTTCGTATGGTCCCAAGCGAGGCTTTTGACCGTAGCGCCACCTGGTCGACCGCCTGGGTCGGACTGGCATTGCTGGGTGCCAATATATAAATCGCAGCGAACAAGGCGACGATCAAGATTGCGCCGGGCGCGTCTCTCTTCAGATCGGCATAGGCCCACGACACCACATGAATCTCCTGCTGATCATTCATGCAAAGGTTGCAAGGCGGACTTTCAATCGGCCTTCTGTTGCGGCAAGGTAGTTGAGTCTTGGCTTCTGCTGGCTTTTATTTCGCCTTCGAGAACGCCAGCCACAGTCCGCCGCCCACCATGAAGCTGCCGCTGATGCGCGACATCAGCCGGACGCGGCTGGCCGACAGCAGGCGCCCGGCGCGGCCGGCGGCGAGCGCGTAGGTCGAGTCCGACATGGCGGCGAAGATCATCGCGGTCAGACCCATCACCACGATCTGCAGCGTGTAATTGCCCTGCGGCGCGATGAACTGCGGAAAGAAAGCGCCGAAGAAAACCAAGGTCTTCGGATTGCTTATCGCCACCATGAAACCCTGCAGGAAGAAACCGCCGCGCGGCTTGCGGGCCGATCCGTCGGGATTCAGCGCGCCCTTGGCGCGGAACATCTGCACGCCCATCCAGATCAGGTAGGCGGCGCCGATCAGCCGCACCCATTCGAACCAGTGGCCCATGCCGGCGATCAGCGTGTTGAGGCCGATACCGACGATGGCGATCATGATCGCAAGGCCGGCCTGCGTGCCGGCGACGTTGGCCAAGCCCGCGCGCGATCCGTGGCGGATGCTGTTGGCGATGATCAGTGTCACAGTAGGGCCCGGCACCAGGATGATGACGATGCAAGCGACGACATAGGTGGCGTAAAGTTCCAGCGACATGGTCTTGCCTCGAACCAGATGGCGCCGACGTGGGCGGAGCGCGATCAATGCACGGGATTGGCGCCGGCGCAAGCCGGCCGGGCGGGGCTGACGCGTCAACCCGCCCCCGCCGCCCATGGCAGCGTCGCCTCATAGGCGGCTCCGGCCCTGAGCACGTCCAGGTCGCCGCGCGGGCGGCCGATCAACTGCATGCCCATCGGCCGGCCCTTGTGGTCGAAGCCGGCCGGCACGTTGAGCGCCGGACAGCCGCCGAGCGTGGCGAAGGCCGAGACCTGCATCCAGCGGTGATAGCTGTCCATGGCCCGTCCCGCGACCTCACGCGGCCAGGTGATCGAGACGTCGAAGGGAAAGACCTGAGCCGTAGGCAGGGCTATCAGGTCGAAGCGCTCGAAGAGCGAAAGCAGCGCGCGGTGCCATGAGCTGCGTCGGACGGTTGCGGCATGGACTTGCGGCGCGGTCAGGCGCATCGCCTGCTCCACTTCCCAGACTGCCTCGGGCTTCAGAAGCCTGCGCTTTTCCGGGTCGTCATAGTGCGCCTTCAGCCCGCAGCCGCTGCTTGCCTGGCGCAATGTGACAAAAGCCTGCCACAACGCCTCGAAGTCGAAATCCGGCACCAGCGCTTCGCTGTGGAACGACGCATCGGCGAAGCGGGCAAGCGCAGCCTCGCAGAGATCGAGGACGCACGGTTCCGTCGGCAAATGGCCGCCGAGATCGCCCAGCCAGGCGATGCGGCCGCCGGACGCCTTCGCCCCCAGGCCATCGAGAAACGAATCTCCCTTGGCATAGGACAGCGGCGCGCCCGGATGGTAGCCGGCCTGTTCGTCGAGCAGCAGCGCGATGTCGCGCACGTTGCGCGCCATCGGCCCTTCCACGCCCATCTGCGCATGAAAGACATCGATGCTGGGCCCGGCGGGGACAAGCCCCTGCGACGGGCGAAAACCATAGACGTTGTTGTAGGCGGCCGGATTGCGCAGCGAGCCGCCGAAGTCGCTGCCGTCGGCGATCGGCAGCATGTCGAGCGCCAGCGCCACCGCCGCTCCGCCACTGGAGCCGCCCGCGGTCAGCGCCGGGTCGAAGGCATTGAGCGTCGGCCCGAAGACCGGATTATAAGTGTGGGAGCCGAGCCCGAATTCGGGAGTGTTCGTCTTGCCGATGATGATGGCGCCGGCCTTGCGGATACGCTCGACAAAAAATTCATCCTCGTCGGGAACGAAATCGGCGAAGATCGGTGAGCCGAACGTGGTTCTGAGCCCCTTCGTCAGGGCAAGATCCTTGATGGCGATCGGCATGCCGAAGAGCGATCCGGCCTCGCCGCCGCGAGCCAGATGAGCATCCCCCCTGTCGGCCTCGGCCAGGATATCGGCGCGCTCGCGCAGCGAAACGATGGCGTTGACCAGCGGGTTAACCGACTCGATGCGGTCGAGGAAGGCGCCGGCTACCTCGCGCACTGACAAATGGCGCTGCCTGATCTTCCCGGCAAGCTCGACGGCGGAGAAGCGGCATATATCGCGAGCCGGCGGCACGTCATGCTTGGTGACAGGACGCATCGCTTTTACCGCGTCCCCGCCAACGCGGCGTCTACATCCTTTGCCAGCGGAATGGCCGGCTGCGCGCCGGGCTTCAGGCAGGCGAGCGAGCCGGCCACAGCGGCACGTTTCAGCGCTTCCTGAAGCGACAGACCGGACGACAGGCCGGCGCCGAGATAGCCGCAGAAGGTGTCGCCTGCGCCGACCGTGTCGACGGGGGTGATCTCCAGCGCCGGAACGGTAAGGAAATCGTCGGGTGTTGCGGCCAACACGCCGTCGCCACCCAACGTGACGACGATGGCGCGGCCGGTCTTGGAGGCATAGTCGCGCATGCGGGCGGGGCGGTCGCGCCCGGAAAGCGCCAGGGCCTCGCCGTAGAGGTCGAATTCGGTTTCGTTGGCGACCGCGTAATCAGCCTTGCCGAGGAAGCCTGCGGCTTCGGCACGGAAGGGAGCGGTGTTGAGCACGCTGACGGCGCCAGCGGCGCGCGCCGCGTCGAGCGCGACCTCGACCGTCTGCAGCGGAATCTCGTGCTGCAAGAGCACGACATCCCCCTTCTTGAGGTAGGCTTTGGCGATGTCACCTGGCACGACCGAATCATTGGCTCCCGGCACGACGGCGATGACATTCTCCCCATCGGCGCCGACCAGGATCAAGGCCGTGCCTGTGGAGGCAAAGCTCTGGCCGACCCCGGAGAGGTCGACATTGCCGGCCTTGAGAAGGGCGAGCGCTTCGGCGGCAAAACCGTCCTTGCCGACCGCGCCTACCATGCGCACCGGCGCGCCGGCGCGTGCCGCGGCCAGGGCCTGGTTGGCGCCCTTGCCGCCGGGCGCGGTGGCGAAGCCGGAGCCGCGCACCGTCTCGCCGGGTCCGGGCAGGCGGTCGACATTGGCGATGAGGTCGAGGTTGATCGAACCGACAACGATAATCAAGAAGTGCCTCCCGCTGAAGCTGGTCATCCGCGGAAGGCGGACCCCGCTTCAAGACCTTGCTTTTGTGCAACTCCCGGCAAAAACGCGTGATACGGCCGTTCGAGAATTGCAGGCTGGGCGAAGCTAGCCGCAAAGTCGACCGGTTGCCAGATCATGTCGCTGTCCATGCGGCCTGGCCCACAGCATCATTCGCAGCGGAAGGTGAGCTGGACCTTGTAACTGCCCGCCGGGAAGATGCCTGGCAACTTTGTGGCGGTCAGGTCGACCTGGCGAACTGCCGGGAAATCCAATCCCGAGCCGTCGAGCGTAAGACGGAGGCGAAAGAGACGTTGGTGTCGCCGCCGCTCGGCGCGGATGAGAACCGGCCGGCGCCGGCGCGGACACCGAATAGGAGTCGATCAGGTTGAGCACGGTGCAGAGCAGCGAGCTTGCCGTGATGGTGGCGGTGGCGCTCGACCTGCCCGCCTGCTTGGAGCCGAATATGTTGATCGACGGGTTTGCCTTCATCACGCTGGTGTTGCCGATCATGATCGGGCAGGTGCCGATGATCGCCGCCCGCCCCGGCACGCAGAGGCAGCGAGCAGGACGGCCGCGAGCAGCACGCGGCTATTTCCTCTCGCGACTTTCAACAACAGAGAACGAAGAAATCGATCTTCACGACACCACTTGCCCGGCTTCCCAGCCGAGGATGGCACGTTTGCGCGTCAGGCCCCAGTGATAGCCGGTGAGCGCGCCGGACTTGCCCAGCGCCCGATGGCAGGGCACCACGAACGACATCGGATTGGCGCCCACCGCCGCACCCACGGCACGGCTGGCGTTCGGCGCGCCAATGCTTGCCGCGATCGAGGAATAGGTGCAGGCCCTGCCCATCGGAATACGCAACAGGGCTTCCCAGACACGAAGCTGGAAATCGGTGCCGATCATTACCACGCGCAGCGGCTGGTCGGCGCGCCATTTTGTCGGGTCGAAGACCCGCGCGGCGTAAGCCTGGGTAGCCGACATGTCCTCGACGTAGGTCGCGTTCGGCCAGCGGCCAGACATGTCGGCGAATGCGGCCCGCTCGCCGCCGGCATCACAGAAGGCGAGGCCCGCCAGCCCCCGGTCAGTGGCCATGATCAGCGCGATGCCGAACGGCGAGATGTGGTAGCCATAGCGGATGGTGAGACCCGCGCCACGCGTCTTGTAGTCGCCGGGCGACATCGCCTCATGGGTTACGAAGAGGTCGTGCAGCCGGCCGGGGCCAGACATGCCGAGCTCGAATGACGTCTCAAGGAGCGGCATGCCGGAATCGAGCAGCCTTCGCGCGTGGTCGAGCGTCACCGCCTGCAGGAAGGCCTTGGGCGAAAGGCCGGCCCAGCGGGTGAAGAGTTTCTGCAGGCCGGTCGGCGTCTCGCCGACCTCTTCGGCCAGGACCTCGAGCGAGGGCTGGTCGCGATAGTCGAGACTGATCTTCTCGATGGCGCGGCGCACGACGTCATAGTCGCTGCCTTCGGGCGTGATGTCGTTCTGAAGGATCGCGGTCGGCTTCATTTGCGTATTCATGGTCATCTGAGCGTTCATGGCAATGTCTCCTTGGCCGCGAATATCGGTCTTCCAGGGCTTTGCCACCACCCGAAACTTGCCTTCCAGCGCGCTGCACCCAGATAGAGTGGGCTTCGGGGCGAAGAGGACGATCATGGCCGGCCAAAAGATTGATCTGACCGGGGCAAGGGAAACCTTGCTGATGACGCTCTACGGCAAGGCGCTGGAGAGCCGGCTGCCCAATTCGCTGCTTCAGGACCGCTTCGCCGACGAGGCGGTGCGCAAGATCGACTATGATTTCTCGAGGCTCAAGGTCGATGGCAATCTAGGGCTCGGATTTGCAATCAGGGCGAAGACGCTGGACGTCAGCGTGGCGGATTTCATTGCAAGGTATCCCGACGCGATCGTGCTGCATCTGGGATGCGGACTAGACACAAGGGTCTTTCGCGTCGACCCACTGCCAGGCATCGACTGGTTCGATGTCGATTACCCCGATGTCATCGAGCTCAGGCGCAGGCTCTATCCTTCCGGGGACAGTTACCATCTGATCGCTTCATCGGTGACCGAACCGGACTGGCTGGCCCCGGTGCCCCGCAATCGCCCGGCAATCGTGGTGGCCGAGGGGCTGACGCCGTATCTTCCCGCCGAGGAGGGACCGCGGCTGCTCGCGCGGCTTGTGTCGCATCTTGCCGGCGGCGAGCTGATGTTCGACGCCTATAGCCGGTTCGGCCTGAAGCTGATGCGCCTCAATCCCGCCATCAAGGCGACCGGCGCCGAAGTCCATTGGGCTATCGAGGATCCGCGTGAATTGGAGCGGGCGGTGCCTAAGCTTCGCTTCATCGACGAGATCCCTTCCTACAAGCCGGAGCAAGGGGCGCGCCTGGGCTGGTCGGCGCGTCTATTCGTTGTTTTCTGGAAGCTCATTCCGGCCATGCGCAAGGTCGGCAGGCTGCTACGGTATCGGTTCTGATACTTGGGCGTCAGCGTGTCTTGGCGGTCGCCAGCGCGCGCGAGAAAGCGGTGGCGAAACTTTCGCGGTCGTCGGGATTGAGGAAGCCGCCGATCGCCACGGTCTTGCCTTGCGCTTCCACCGCCATCCCGGTGATGCCGATCTCGCTGTGGCGGGCGATCGAGAACCGTGTCCAGAACGGGTTGAAATGATGTGCCTCCGAACGGCCGGACGGTGCTGTCTTGCGGATCTCGAGACTGGTGCGCGAGACTGAGATTTCCTCGCGGGCGCGCGCGGCGCGGTAGTTGGCGCGGAAAGCGATGTAGACGGCGATCACGTCGAGGCCAAAGAAGCCGAACACCGGCCACGCGCCGTGCGCCAGGAAGAAGGCGCCGGTGACAAACCAACCGAACAGAAGCGCTCCCATCAGGACCAGGAAGCCGGTGCGGCCGAGCGAGCGGTGCGGCGTCAGCAAGGCCTGGAAAAATGGCTCGTCGGCCTGGAACGAGGCGTTTGTGTCGCTCATGAGGGGATATTATAGGAAGGGACATGGCGCCTCCCAAGTCCAAAAAATCCATAGCTGTCAAAAAGCCTCAGCCCTCCGTCGCGAACGGCGGCCGCGCGCCCGGCGCACGGCGGCGAAAGGCCGGCTCGCGATCGCTTTACAGTCCCGCCGAGGTGCATGAGATATTCCGGCGCTTTTGCGTGCAACGGCCCGAGCCGAAAGGCGAGCTCGACTATGTCAACGCCTTCACGCTGCTGGTCGCGGTGGTGCTGTCGGCGCAGGCGACCGACGCAGGCGTCAACAAGGCGACGAAGGGGCTGTTCACGGCGGCCGACACGCCAGCCAAGATGGTGGCATTGGGCGAGGCCAGGGTCGGCGACTATATCCGCACCATCGGTCTGTGGCGCAACAAGGCCAAGAACGTGACTGCACTGTCGAAGGCGCTGATCGACGATTATGCGGGTCAGGTGCCGCAGGATCGCGACGAACTGGTGAAGCTGCCGGGCGTCGGGCGCAAGACCGCCAATGTCGTGCTCAACGTCGCCTTCGGCCAACACACCATGGCGGTCGACACGCATATCTTCCGCATCGGCAACCGCATCGGGCTGGCGCCCGGCAAGACGCCCGAACAGGTCGAGCAGGGGTTGCTCAGGGTCATTCCGGCTGAGTTCATGCGCCACGCGCATCACTGGCTGATCCTGCATGGCCGCTATGTCTGCAAAGCGCGCAAGCCTGACTGCCCGGCCTGCGTGATCGCCGATATCTGCAAGTCGAAGGAGAAGACCACCGATATTCCGGCCCCGCTGGTGCCGATCGCCCCACTGGACGAAACGTTTCCGGCTGAGGCATAGGGGCGTGCTCCAATAACCGTAGCCGCGCGCCATTGCGCGGCGAAGACCGGAATAAGCATGAAGATGAAGCCTTCGGCCCGGACATAGTTCTTCACGGAAGCCAATTTCGCGGCCGCGACGTGGCTGGATCATATGTCCGGGTAGCATCGTCGGTCAGAATTTCCACAGGGCGAAATCGGTGCGCTGGAAGATGACCCCGGCCGGTTCTGGCCCTTGTTTGGGCGCGCCGGTTTGCTACGGGCTGCCACCTCAATGGAGAGAATACCATGGGCATCAGGACGGAAGCCGGCGTGCCGGTCCTCGATACGGCCCGGACCATTTTGCGGCCGCATCGTCTGGGTGATTTCGAGACCTATGCCGCCATGTGGGCGGAGCCTGCCGTCACCCGTTTCATCGGCGGCAAGCCGCGCACCCGGGAGGAAAGCTGGATGCGCTTCTTGCGCTTTGCCGGACTGTGGTCGCTGATCGGCTACGGCTTCTGGGCGATCGAGGAGAAGGGTACGGGCCGCTTCATCGGCGAGGCCGGGTTCCATGACCTGAAGCGGGAGATCGAGCCGTCGCTCGAAGGCGTACCGGAGGCCGGCTGGGCGCTGGCCTCGGATGCGCACGGCCAGGGGCTTGCGAGCGAAGTCGTCCGGCGGATCGTCGCCTGGGGCGACGATGTGTTCGGACGGTCCAGGACCGTCTGCATCATCGATCCGGAAAACGGCGCCTCGTTGAAGGTGGCCGAAAGGAACGGCTATCGCGAAATTCTGCGCACCACCTATCACGACAAGCCGACCATCCTTCTGGAGAGGCAGGCCGGCTTGGGCTGCGCTTTGTAAATCCCGGGAAAACAGACCGGTTCGACGTTCTTGGCGACGGCGAACCGCTCGAAGCCTAACCGGCCTTGCGGCGCAACGTCTTGGCCAACGTGTCCCAGGCATCCGTCATCGTAGTCTGTGCTGCCTGCCTGCCGCGCAGGACCGTTGCCGCGTCGAATGTCTGGGGCCGCGCGATCGCGTAACCCTGCGCATAATCGACGCCGATTGCTTTCAGGGCGTCGATGATACCGTCGCTTTCCACGAATTCCGCTATGGTGCGTTTTCCCGTCACCCTGCCGATGTGATGGATCATCTCGACCATCGCGCGGTCGATGCGGTCGTCGAGCATGTCCTTGACGAAGCCGCCGTCGATTTTGAGATAGTCGACCGGCAAATGCTTCAGATAGGCGAAGGACGACATGCCGGAGCCGAAATCGTCGAGCGCGAAGCGGCAGCCGAGTCCGCGCAGGTCGGCGATGAAGCGCATGGCATCGGTCAGATTGGCGATGGCGCTGGTCTCGGTGATCTCCAGGCAGATTGTCTCGGGCTCAATGCCATGCGCGGCGAACTGCTCGCGCATGAAGGCGAGGAAGGTCTCGTCACCGAAGGTGGCGCCGGAGAGATTGATCGCGCAGGTGGATACCGGCGTTGCATGCGGATCAGCGTGCCTGGCCGCCAGCGTGGCGAAGGTGTTGCGCACCACCCAGCGGTCGATCGCCGGCATCAATCCGTAGCGCTCGGCCGCGGGAATGAAGCTTTGCGGGGTGACGAAGCTGCCGTCCTCGTCAGCCAGCCGGACCAGAATTTCGATATGCGCGCCGCGCTCCAGGATATCGTCGTCCCGCAGTGGCGCAATCTCCTGCGCATGCAGTCTGAAGCGGTTCTGATCCAGCGCGGCATGCAGGCGCTGCACCCAGGCCATCTCGCCGAAGCGCTCGCGCAACGCGGTGTCGCCCTCGCTGTGGAGTTGGACACGGTTGCGGCCCTTTTCCTTCGCCATATAGCAGGCGACGTCGGCCGCGCGCAGCACCTCCTCCAACGTCATGCCGACATTGGCGACTTCGACCATGCCGATGCTGACGCTGACGTTGAAGGGACGACCTTCCCAGGAGAAATGCAGATCCTGCACCGTGGCGCGCAGCCGTTCCGCCGTGGCGGCGGCGCAATCGGGATCGCAATCGAAGAGCAGCACGCCGAACTCGTCGCCGCCGAGCCTGGCCAGAATATCGCCGGCCGGCAGTTCGTTGGCGAGCAGCACCGAGATCTGGCGCAGCAACTGGTCGCCGGCGGCATGGCCGCACGTGTCATTGACCAGCTTGAACTGGTCGAGGTCGAGATACATCAGCGCGTGCCGGCGCGGCTTTTCCGGCGGTTCGGAGATCGTACCTGCCAGCCGGTTCTCGAAGGCGCGGCGGTTGACCAGCCCGGTCAGAGCATCATGCGATGCCTGCCACGACAGGCGCTCTATATAATCCTGCTCGCGCGTCATATCATGCAGGGCCAGAACGCAGCCCAGGACCTTGCCGGAAACGATCAGCGGAGAGCCATTCAGCGCCACTGGCACGACCGACCCGTCGGAACGCTCGAGGAGCTGCGGGCGCACGTTGGAGCGGCGGGGCTCGCCCGCCAGCAGACGACGGATCAGATCCGTCTCCTCGACGCCGCTGTCCTTGTCGATCAGGCGGAACAAGACATCAACCGGTTTTCCCTTGGCGGTGGCCAGTGGGCGGGCAAGCAGCCTTTCCCCCACCGCATTCATATAGTCGAGCCGCCCCTCGGCATCTGTGCTGATGACGGCCTGGCCGATCGAGGCCAGCGTGATCTGAGCACGCTCGCGCTCGGCGTTGAGGGCGCTCTGAAACGCCTGGCGCTGTCTCATCAGCTTGCGCGTGCGCCAGACAACGAGCACGATCAGCAGAGCGGCGGTGGCGATATTGGCCGTCGTCAGCGCCATCTTGATGAAGCGCGATCCCTCTCCGAGGCTGTCGGAAAAGGCCTTGGCAAGCGGTCCGATCTGGCGGTCGAGTTGGTGGATTTTCGCTTTCCACATACCGATCTCAGCCGCGGATGCCGGCCCCATCTCCAGCCTTCGATGCATGTCGTTGCCAAGCCGATCGATCGCAAGGATCATCTCGTCGGCTGCCGCCCAGTGGCGGATCGCGGTATCGAGATAGCTGACGCCTCGGAAATTCCGGAACAGCCAGATCATGCCTTCGACATCGTCGGGGTGGTTGTTTCCGCCAAGAAAGCCAAGGCGGGCTGCATTCATGTCTGGCTCAGTCTGTTCGAGCGCGAGCCGCGCGGCACGATCCGCGAGCGGCGCGGCGATGGCTTGACGATATTCGTTGAAATACTCTTGCTTGCCAGTATCGGCATAAAGGCTCAGGAAATAGATGGCCTGCTTCTGTCCTTTCGACCATTGGCTTTCACCGCCGACATAGGCGCGGACGGCTGACAATGTGTAGAGGCTGAGGGTTGCTACCAGTGCCAGGATCAGAACCACGGCGACGAAGGGCCAGACCAGTCCTATCAGGCGCGGACCGTCATCGGTCGATAAGAGCTTCATCCCACTCCCACGGAGCTCTGTGCGGCCCCCTCGGTGTCTGTCCGGCTGGCTCATCCGCCAGTTGAGACGATGTTCTTCCACGGATGTCGTCGAATCATCGGCGACAATAACGAGATAATGCGCCGAGCTTAACAGGCCATAAATTTGTTCAATGGTTGTTTTACGATCTATTGGGTCGCGACAGCCAGAGGCTCAAGTATAGATATTTGCCCAAATGCTCCGATTTCTTTACAAATCAACCGCTTCAATTCCCAGTTAATTTATGAATATCCTTTGGAATTATTAAAATAAAAGGTCCATTACATGAATGAAATTAGAATAAAATACTAACGTCGCCTGAATCGGTTTGAGCGCACCTTGCGTTTGTATACTTCCTTTTCCCGGCAATTTCGACCGGAAAACCGCCTTGTCTTTTCCGGCATTGCTTCAGTAGGCGTCTCTCAGCCTTTGGTCCTGGATCTGTTGAGGGCTACCGCCTCGCGGACGAGCGCCTTCAGCGCGCCTTCGTCAACCTTGTCGCCCTGCTTAAAATCAATAGCGCGCCGGGTATTGCCTTCGAGGCTGGAGTTGAAGAGATTCGACGGATCGGGCAGAGCCGCGCCTTTTGCAAAGGTCAACTTGACCACGGCCTTGTAGGTCTCGCCGGTGCAGATGATGCCCCTATCCTCCCAGACCGGCACGCCGCGCCATTTCCACGTCTCGACAGCGTCTGGCGCGGCCTCCCTGATGAGGGCGCGGAGCCGGGCAAGCGTCTCGCCGCGCCAGTCGCCCAGTTCCTTGATCCGTCCGTCAATCAGCTCGGACGGAGTCTTGCCGTCCTGCGCGCTGTTTTCTTGCATGTCCGCTTCTCCTCAAAGGCTGGATAAGAGATTGCCACCCGTGGCCTTTCAAGGGACGGCGGCTGATTCTTCGTGCCCTTACATCCGTTCGCCAGGCAATCGGCTCGCCTGCTTCACCCAGGAAACGAACTGTCTCTCGTCGAGCAGGTCGTCCTCATGGATGTGGAAATAGCGCGTGTCCTTGCTCTTGGATTCGATGGGCGGCACCGGATCCAGCGACATGCCGCGGAAGAAAGCCACCTTGATGTATCTGGCGAAACAGTGGATGCCGAGGAACCAGCCATCATCTTCGCTTCCATAGAATGGAGAGTTCCATTTGACGGCCTTTCGCACGCCGGGAACGGCCTCCGCGATAAGCCGGTCGAGCCGGCGCCCGACCTCGCTCTTCCAGCCCGGCATCGCCGCTATATAGGCCTGCACCGGGGCGTCTCCAGAGCCCTTGGCGATCTGCGGGTTGCCGCCCGAAAGCAGGACGGTTCTTTCTTTCGTCCGGCTGGCGGCGTCCTTTGTTGGTTTCGCCTCCGTCATCAGATCGGCCCTGTGCGCTCACGTGCCGGGTTGCCCCGCCATCCGGCGGCGTGGGGCAGCACGAACATGTAGAGGCCGCTGAACAGCAGCAGGAAAAGCGGGATCAACGGCGAATAGACGATCCAGGGGGGCGGCGGGCCCATGGCCATGGCGGCGAAATTGCCAATGACTGTGATGGTGAAGATGATCGACAGCCAGCGGTGAAGCTGGCGAATCCACTTGCTCCAGTCCAATCTAACCTCCCTAGCAAATGACAAGCGGATGGAAGGCGCCTACCAGCGCGCCAGCTGCGAAAGCTGGATGAGATTGCCGCAGGTGTCGTTGATCTGCGCGATGGTCGCGCCGGTCACCGCGGTCGGCGCCATGGCGAAACTACCGCCATTGGCCTTGATACGCTCATGGTCGCTCTCGATGTCGTCGCTGAACAGCATCAGTGCCGGCTGACCCTGCTTGAAGATCGCCTGCTGATATGTCTTTGCCGCCGGGTTGTCGTTGAGCACCAACTGCAGTTCGGCGCCGTCCAGATCGTCGGGCGAGGCGACCGTCAGCCAGCGAAATGGTCCATTGGTGAAGTCGGCCTTCCTGGTGAATCCCAGAACATGGGTATAGAAACCAAGAGCTTTTTCCTGATCGTCGACATAGATGCTTGTCAGCTTGATCTTCATGGTCGTTTCTCCATGCTTACGCCCGCGGTTTGCTCCCCAAACAGCGTGTGGCTCCGAGCAGTCCTGATGTTGGCCGCGATGTTCAGTCGAGCCGGGAAAGGACTTCCTCCAAGGTCGCCAGGTATCTCTTCCAGCCGACAGTGGCGCCGCGATAGTACGGCTCCTGATCGGTGCGGAAGCCCACCTGTTCCATGCGCAGACGCGTGCCCGTATTCGTCGGGATGAGCGTCCAGGTGACGACGCTCTCCAGGTCCTTGGTGTCCCAGGTGTAGGACAGTGTCCTGTTCGGCTCTACGGTCCGCACCCGGCAGGCGACGCCACCCCACTCCGCGCTCATGTCGAAGCGATGGTCCACGACCGGCTTGAAGTCGTTCTTCATCAGCCATTCCGCAATGAGATGCGGCTGGGTGAGGGCGCGCCAGATCCTTTCCGGCGCAAAAGGTATCTCGCGCTCGACAATGACGGAGCGCGTTCCAGCCGGCACTTCATTCATTGATCCATCCTTTTGAGCAGAACCTCCAGGTCGTCGAACCGGCTTTCCCAGAACCCCGCCATGTCGCGCGTCCAGTCCACGAGCGGCGCAAGCGCCTTGAGCTGCGCGCTGTAGTGGGTCTGGCGTCCTTCATGGCGGTCGCGCACCAATCCCGCTTCCTTGAGGACGCCCAGATGCTTCGACACTGCCGGCTGCGACACGCCTGCCTGCGCGGTGAGGGCTCCGACCGTCTGCTCGCCCTGGCGGCAGAGACGCTCGAAGATGGCTCGTCTTGTCGGATCGGCAAGCGTCCTGAAGATCATATCGTGGGTGGTCGCCATTTTCGATCAATAACCCGTTGGCTATTAATTGACGTATAACTGCCGGGATATGTGTGAGTCAAGCGGCGAGTGCACGGCCTTCCCGACCGAACAGATGTATGATTATGCCGGATCGGCTGCCGGAATGATCAAATCCCTAAGCAGCGTCGAAAGCTCCGGCTCGTCGATGAGCAACGCGGCGTCTTCCGCGGGCAGCCATGCGCGTTGCCGATTCGCAGCCTCGCGCCAATCGGCAAGTTCCTCGGTGACCTCGAGCAGGTACACCACGACGTCCACGCGAACGAAGCCATTGGCCATGCGCTTCCAATAGGAATAGGTGCCGGCGGGCTGCTTCAGCGTCTTGCCGAGAACGCCTGCCTCTTCCTGAGCTTCGATCGTTGCCGCCTTGCGTCCGCTCTTGCCTTTCATCGGCCAGCCTTTGGGCACGATGAAGCGCCGCGTGGTGCGCGAGGTGACCAGCAACACTTCAAGGCTACCGTCTTCTCGCAACCGATACGGAATGGCCGCCACCTGACGGATCCGTTGGCCTTTCTTGGCTTTGCGAACTGCCTTCTTCTTGGTTGTTGCCATCCCAAATTCCAGTGAGAGCAGAATCCAGCCCATCGCTATCGGCGTATAGGCAGCCTGTCTCCCTGCAAACCCCAGAACCGCCTCGCTTGCAACCCGCCATTTTGCCGGCAAGTAAGTCGGCTAATAACCTGAAAGAAACGGGATGTCAGCGGCAAACACGGGAGATCGTGTTGCCGATCGCTTCCATTCGACATCTCTGGTCGTATACCGGCACATCGGGTTGCGGCTTGGGAGCGGTCTGCCGGTCGAGCTCGCGATATAATTGCTGCTGCTGCTGGTATTGCTGCCGCTGCAATTGGTTCTGCAACTGCTGCAACTGGTCCTGCTGCACCAATGCGTTGCGGTTCGTCGGGATGACGACCTGAGCATAAGACGGAGCGGCCTGGCAAATCGTGGCCGCCAGCACGCTGCCTGCAAGGAAAGCCTGAGTGTGACGAAGCATCCGCGCCGCTCCCATACGAAAAACCATGCGCTTCATATAGTGCGGCCGGCCCCCCAACGCCATGGACAGCTGCCGGACGCGATGCGGCTCTCTCAAGCCGTGCCGCCTGGTGCCGCTGAGATTCGCCGACACCACGTCGCTCGTGCAGAACGGCACCACGCTGAAGATCGACGCCACGGCGGCGGATTCCATGCGCGCGCGCTCATTCAGCATCTCGCTCAACGGTTTTCGAAGCGCGCTCGCGCGGACGGCGGATCTGTCACCGGATGACCGGTGGATGAGGGCAGTTGTTCGGGGGAGATCGGCGAGAACCGGTCGCCATTTCGTTCACGCAATTCCGGACGGAAGACCGCTACACACTTTTTCTGGAGTTGCGTTATTCGTTTGCGTCGACCTCGCGCAGGCGGTAGCCGACGCCGGTTTCGGTGATGATGTAGCGCGGCTGGTCCGGTGTCTTCTCGATCTTCTGCCGCAACTGCCGGACATAGACCCTTAGATACTGGACGTCTGTGGAGTCGTTCCAGATCTGCTTCATCAGGAACTGGTGGGTGAGCACCTTGCCGGCATATTGAACGAGCGTGCGCAGAATGTCGTATTCCTTGGGCGAAAGCTTTACTTCCTTGCCCTCCACCTTGACGATGCGCTTCACCAGGTCGACGGAAAGATCACCGGTATGGAAGACCGGCTTCTCGCCCTGCTGCTGGAATTTGTGGCGCAGAGCCACGCGGATGCGGGCGACCAGTTCATTCATGCCAAAGGGCTTTGTCACATAGTCGTCGGCACCGAGCTCGAGCGCCGAGACTATACCGGCCTCGTCGGTGCGGCTGGAAAGGATGACGACCGGAATGTCGAGGCCGTCGCTGCGCCATTTGCCAAGCAGTTCGAGGCCGGTCATGCCGGGCAGGCCGAGGTCGAGCAGGATGAGGTCGGGCCGTTCGGTCTGCAAGAGTTCGATCGCCACCTTGGCGTTCGGCGCCTCGGAGACGGCATAGCCTTGGCTGGCGAGGCCTACGCGCAGCAATTTGCGAATTGGCGGTTCGTCGTCGACGACCAGGATGGAAACGGTCTGATTTGTCATGCCGCATCACCCGTAAGGGGGGCGCCCAGCTCTGGCAACTCAGCCGGCACCGGCATGCGGATGGTGAAGATCGCGCCGGTCCGGTCGGTGCGGTTGGTGGCCGAGATCGTTCCTCCCATCGCCTCGATGAAGCCGCGGCTGATCGACAGGCCGAGACCGGTGCCGGCGCGCACCTGGTCGCGCTTGCGCACGCGGTAGAAGGTGTCGAATACCCGCTCCAGGTCGTCGGGCGGGATGCCCGGTCCCTCATCCATCACCTGGAGGATGACGGCGCCGTTGTCGACCCAGGCCTGCAGCCGGATGATCGAGCCGGGCGAAGCATATTTGGCCGCATTGTCGAGAAGGTTGAACAGCGCCTGTTCGAAGAGCACCGGATCGAGCCGCAACATCGGCAGGTCAGCAGGAATATCGGTCTCGATCCTGTGCTCGGCGGTGATCTTCCTCGCCCGGTTCAGCGACGAGCCGACGACCTCGCCAAGATAATGCAGCGCGTGGTTAGGCTCCATCGCGCCCGATTCGATCCTGGTCATGTCGAGCAGATTTGCGATGAAGCGGTTCAGCCGTTCCGACTCGCCGACCACCGTCGACAAGAGTTCCGCGCGGTCCTTCTCGGGGAGCGCCGGCGCGAATTCCTTGAGCGTGCCGGCCGCCCCCATGATCGCGGCGAGCGGCGTCTTGAGGTCATGCGAGATCGAGGTGAGCAGCGCCGAGCGCAGGCGGTCCGCTTCGGCCGCCAGCCTGGCGCGGTCAACGTCGGCGACGAGCTGGACGCGCTCGATGGCGACGGCGGCCTGGTCGGCCAATGCGTCGAGCAGGCGCTGCTGCTCGGGCGTGAGCAGCGGCCCCTGCTTGTCATTATCGAGGCCGACCACCCCGATCGCGGTCCGCCCTGTTCGCAGGGGGAGATAGAGACGCTTGGCGCCAGGCAAGGTGTCGGCGCCGCGGCCGGCGGCGCGGTTATGCTCCCAGGCCCAGCGGGCGGCAGCGATATCGGCCTCGGCCAAGGTGTCGTCCGGCGGATAGCCGGCCTTGACGGCGATAGTGCCGTTTTCCGGCAAAAGCAGCACGACGCGGACTTTCAGCATCGACGCGATCTGGAAGGCCGTGGCCCACAGAACATCGTCGAGCGTGCCGGCGCCGGCAAGCTTCTTGGAAAAGGAATAGATGTCCTCGGTGGCGCGAGCCCGCGAGCGCGCTGCGACGGCCTGGCGCTGCACGCGCGCCGTAAGATTGCTGGCGATCACGGCAACGACGAGGAATACCGCGAAGGCAACGATGCTTTCCGGATCCCGGATCGTCAGCGTGTAGCGCGGCTCGAGGAAAAAGAAGTTGAAGGCCAGTGCGCTCAGGAAACAGGCATAGAGCGCCGGCCAGAGCCCGAACGTCACGGCCGCGGTCAGGACGGCAAGAAGCAGGACACTGGCGAGATTGCGGACGTCGAGGAACTGGTCGAGTATGGAGCTGACGGCCAGTGCGCCTGCGACATAGGCCGTCGAGAACAGATAGGGCCAGATCTGGAACGGCTTCTGCTCGGGCGCGGCTTTCACCCGCGCGGGCGGCGCGTCGGCATCGCGCTCGGCGCCCGAAATGACATGGACGCTGATGTCGCCGGCGTTACGGATCAAATCGTGGGTGAGCGAACCCTCAATCAGCTCGCGCCAGCGCGACCGGGTCGGCCTGCCGATGACGATATGGGTGAAGTTGTTCGCCGTCGCGTGGCGCACGATGTCCTGGGCGACGTTCTGGCCGGGAATGGTGGCGATCTCGGCGCCGAGCTGTTCGGCGAGGCGCAGGTTCCTGGCCAAGCGGTCCTTGTCCTCCTCCGACAGGCCGGCGAGTCGTGGCGTGTCGACATGCAGCGCCGTCCAGGGCGCGCGCAGCCGGTCGGCCAGTCTGCGCGCATAGCGTATGCGGGCCGCTCCGCCAGGCTGCGAGTCGACGCAGACGAGGACCCGCTCGCCGGCCGCCCATGGACCGGGAATGGCGTGCGACTGCATGTGGCTCAGCAACTGCTCGTCGACGCGCTGGGCGGTGCGGCGCAGGGCCAGCTCGCGCAGCGCGGTCAGATTGCCCGGCGAAAAATAGTTCTCGATCGCGCGCTGGGCGGTTTGAGGGAAATAGACCTTGCCTTCGTGCAGCCGCTTGATCAGGTCGTCGGGCGTCAGGTCTATGACCTCGATGTCGTCCGCCTCGTCGATGATGGAATCGGGAACCGTCTCGCGCACCCTGACGCGCGTGATCTGGGCCACGACGTCGTTCAGGCTTTCGACATGCTGGATGTTGAGCGTGGTGTAGACGTCGATGCCCTGGGCCAGGATCTCCTGCACATCCAGATAACGCTTGGGGTGCCGGCTGCCCGGCGCGTTGGTGTGCGCGAGCTCATCGACCAGGACGAGGGCGGGGCGCCGCTTAAGGATGGCGTCGATGTCCATCTCGTCCAAAGTCTGGCCGCGATAGTCGACCAAACGGCGAGGGATCACCTCATAGCCATCGACCAGGGCCTGGGTTTCCTTGCGGCCGTGCGTCTCGACGATGCCGATCACGACATCGATGCCGTCGGCGCGACGGGCGCGGCCCGCCATCAGCATCTCGTAGGTCTTGCCGACGCCAGGCGCCGCGCCGAGAAATATGCGCAGGCGGCCGCGGCCCTCGCGCGCGGCATGCTGGAGGAGCGCGTCGGGGGAGGGTCGGTGCTCCGGGTCGGTCCTGTCGTCCGGCATCGGGTCCAATCATGAATTGCGCCGCAGATCGTGTCGATCCCCCGCGCGTCGGCTACTTCAGTTCATCCAGCGCCAGGTTCAGCGCCAGCACGTTGACCAGCGGCTCGCCCAATACGCCAAATTCGCGATCCTGGACATGGCTGTCGACCAGCGCCTTCACCCTGGCTTCGCCCAGGCCGCGAGCCTTGGCAACCCGTGGCACCTGGAAATAGGCCGCCTCGGGGCTGATGTCCGGGTCGAGGCCGCTGCCGGAAGTCGTGACAAGATCCATCGGCACCGGCGTGTTCGAGTTCTCCGCCTTCAGCTTAGCGGCGTCGTTCTTGATGCGCTCGATCAGTTTGGCATTGGTCGGCCCAAGGTTCGAACCGCCGGAGGAAGCTGCGTCGTAGCCGTTGTTTCCGGCGGCAGACGGCCTCCCGCGAAAATAGCGGTCGCTGACGAAAGCCTGGCCGATCAGCCTGGAGCCGATCACCTTTCCATCCTTGTCGATCAGGCTGCCGTTGGCCTGGTTCGGAAACAGCGCCTGGGCAATGCCAGTCATGCCGATCGGATAGATGAGACCGGTCAGCACGGTGAAGAAGACGATCATGACAAGAGCGGGCCTGAGTTGCTTGAACATCGGGATAAATCCTTATGCGAGGCCGAGGGCCGTGACGATCAGGTCGATCGCCTTGATGCCGACAAAGGGCACGACGATGCCGCCGAGGCCATAGATCAGCAGGTTGCGGCTGAGCAGCGCGCCGGCGCCGATGGCACGATATTTCACGCCTTTCAACGACAGCGGGATCAGCGCGATGATGATCAGCGCATTGAAGATGATGGCTGACAGGATGGCGCTCTGCGGCGTCGCCAGATGCATGATGTTGAGCGCCTGCAGCGGTCCGGTGGACTGGCCGGGCGCGACATAGAAGACAGCGAACATCGCCGGGATGATGGCGAAGTACTTGGCCACATCGTTGGCGATCGAGAAGGTCGTCAGCGAGCCGCGCGTCATGAGGAGCGCCTTGCCGATCTCGACGATCTCGATCAGCTTGGTGGGGTCAGAGTCCAGATCCACCATGTTGCCTGCTTCACGCGCGGCCACGGTGCCGGTGTTCATGGCGACGCCGACATCGGCCTGGGCGAGTGCGGGCGCGTCGTTGGTGCCGTCGCCGCACATTGCGACAAGCTTGCCCTTGGCCTGCTCCTCACGGATCAGCGACAGCTTGTTCTCGGGCGTCGCCTGGGCAAGGAAATCGTCGACGCCGGCTTCGGCGGCAATTGCCGCCGCGGTGAGCGGATTGTCGCCGGTGATCATTACCGTGCGGATGCCCATCTTGCGCAGTTCCGCGAAACGTTCAGCTATGCCGCCCTTGACGATGTCCTTGAGGTGGACGACGCCGAGCAGGCGGCTATCGCGCTCGACAGCCAGCGGCGTGCCGCCGGCCTTGGCGATCTCGTCGGCGACTGCCTGGAGATCGCGGATGGTGTCGCTTGCCGGACGCGTGCCGTGGGCTGCGACGTTCGCCTGGTTGACATGATTGAGCACCGCATCGACGGCGCCCTTGCGGACCGACGAACCGTCGATGTCGACGCCGCTCATGCGGGTCTGCGCGGTGAAGGGCACGAAGGTCGCGTGCAAGGTTGCCATGTCGCGGGCTCGGATGCCGTATTTCTCCTTGGCCAGCACGACAATCGAGCGGCCTTCCGGCGTCTCGTCGGCAAGCGACGCGAGTTGGGCCGCATCGGCCAGTTCCTGCTCGGTCACGCCCTTGACCGGGCGAAACTCGGTCGCCTGGCGGTTGCCGAGCGTGATGGTGCCGGTCTTGTCCAGCAGCAGCGTGTCGACGTCGCCGGCGGCCTCGACGGCGCGGCCGGACATGGCGAGAACGTTGAAGCGCACCAGGCGGTCCATGCCGGCGATACCGATAGCCGACAACAGCGCGCCGATCGTGGTCGGGATCAGCGTGACGAACAGGGCGACGAGGATCGTCACCGAAATATAGCCGCCCGAATAGGAGGCGAAGCTCGGAATGGTCGCTGTCGCCAGCACGAAGATCAGCGTCATGCCGACCAGCAGGATGTTGAGCGCGATCTCATTCGGGGTCTTCTGGCGTTCCGCGCCTTCGACCAGCGAGATCATGCGATCGAGGAAGGTGTGGCCGGAGGCGGCGCTGATGCGCACGCGGATCCAGTCGGACAGCACCTGGGTGCCGCCTGTGACGGCCGAGCGGTCGCCACCCGATTCGCGGATGACCGGCGCGGATTCGCCGGTGATCGCCGCTTCGTTGACGGACGCCACGCCCTCGATCACCTCGCCATCCGACGGGATGATGTCGCCGGCCTCGACCAGCACGACATCGCCGACCTTCAGGCTGGTGCCGGGGACCAGCTTGAACTTCGAGCGGTCGCCGTTGGCGAGCAGCTTGGCCTGGGTCTCGGTGCGCGCCTTGCGCAGCGAGTCGGCCTGCGCCTTGCCGCGGCCTTCGGCCACGGCTTCGGCGAAATTGGCGAAAAGCACCGTGAACCACAGCCAGATGATGATCTGCAGGGTAAAGCCGAGATCGCCACCGCCGGTGATCAGGTCGCGGACGAACAGCACGGTGGTGAGCAGCGACACCACGGCGACGACGAACATCACCGGGTTCTTGACCAGCGTGCGCGGATCAAGCTTGCGGAAGGCGCCGCCAATGGCGGGCAGCAGGATACGGGCATCCATAATGCTCGCGGATTTGGACTGGCTCATTTTTGGGCTCCGGTATCGGTTATGTTGGACGGCGCCGGGTGCTCGGTCTTCGGGAACTGACGGGGAAGGCCGGAGGCCAGCAGCCACAGCAAGAACAGCACGGCTGCCATGCCGAGAAAGGTTGAAAGCGTCGGGAAAGGACGAGGCTCCTCGTCCCTTCCGTTGTCGGGCGCTCCGCCACCGGATTGGTGACGATCGTGCCAGCGTATGTCGTTGAAGCGGAGCATGGTCGTCTCAGAAGGTCTGACCATGGATCATCGCCAGATGTTCGACGATCGGGCCGATCGCGAGAGCCGGGAAGAAGGTAAGGCCGACGACGATCAGGATGACACCGACGAGCAGGCCGACGAACAGTGGGCCGTCGGTCGGGAAGGTGCCGGCGGAAGCCGGGACCGTCTTCTTCGCCGCCAGCGAGCCGGCGATGGCAAGCGCTGGGATGATGACGAAGAAGCGACCCACCCACATCGTGATGCCAAGCGTCAGGTTGTACCAGGGCGTGTTGCCGCTCAGGCCGCCAAAGGCCGAGCCGTTGTTCGCGGCCGCCGAGGTGTAAGCATAGAGAACCTCGGAGAAGCCGTGCGGTCCGCCATTGGCCATGGAAGCCACCGCGCTCGGCAGCACGACCGCGATGGCCGTGAAGGTCAGCATGACCAGCGGCAGGGCGAGGATGGCGAGCATCGCCATCTTGACCTCCTTGGCCTCGATCTTCTTGCCGAGATATTCGGGCGTGCGGCCGACCATCAGGCCGGCAACGAAGACAGCGATGACGATGAACATCAGGATGCCGTAGAAACCGGCGCCGACGCCGCCGACGATAACCTCGCCGAGCTGCATGTTGATAATCGGGATCAGGCCGCCAAGGGCGGTGAAGGAGTCATGCATGGCGTTGACGGCGCCGCAGGAGGCGGCCGTGGTGATGACCGCGAACAGCGCCGACGCGGCGATGCCGAAACGGGTTTCCTTGCCCTCCATGTTGCCGCCGTCGATGCCGAGCGCGTGCACCAGCGGATTGCCCGCGGCTTCGGCCCAGTAGCAGATGGCGACACCGGCGACGAACAGCACGCCCATCGAGGCGAGGATCGCCCAGCCCTGGCGCTGATTGCCGACCATGCGGCCGAAGACGTTGGTGAGCGCTGCACCGAGCGCGAAGATGGTCACCATCTGGATCAGGTTGGAGATCGCGTCGGGATTCTCGAAGGGATGCGCGGCATTGGCGTTGAAGAAGCCGCCGCCATTGGTGCCGAGCATCTTGATGGCGATCTGCGAGGCGACGGGCCCAAGCGCGATGGTCTGCTTGGCGCCTTCAAGAGTAGTGACGTCGACATAGGCCCCAAGCGTCTGCGGCATGCCGAGCCACACATAGACCAGCGTCAGCACGATGCACATCGGCAGTAGCAGGTAGAGCGTGCAGCGGGTGATATCGACCCAGAAATTGCCGATCGACTTGCCGGAAGCGCGGGCGAAGCCGCGGATCAACGCGACAGCGATGGCGATGCCGACCGCGGCGGACATGAAGTTCTGGACGGTCAGGGCGGCCATCTGCACGAGATAGGACATCGTGCTCTCGCCGCCGTAATTCTGCCAGTTGGTGTTGGTGGTGAAGGAGACGGCGGTGTTGAAGGCAAGACCCTGCTCCACAGCCGACATCCCGGCCGGATTATAGGGCAGCACGCCTTGCAGCCGCTGCAGGAAATAGACCGCGAGGAAGCTGGCCAGGCTGAAGAACATGATGCCGGCCGCGTAGGCGGTCCAGTGCTGCTCCTCGTTCTCTCTGGTTCCCGATACGCGGTAGAGGGCCCGCTCGACCGGGCCGAGGATCGGAGAGAGGAAGGTGCGATCGCCGCTGAAGACGCGGTACATGTAGCCACCGAGCGGCTTCACGAGCAAAAGTACGATCACGCAATAGAGAAGGATCTGTATCCATCCATTGATTGTCATGGGAGTAGCTTTCCGTGCCGGGCGCCAGTTGCGATCAGAAACGTTCTGGGCGGATGAGGGCGTAGGTCAGGTAGACGAGCAGGAACAATGTCACCGCGCCGCCGAGAAAATAGTCTAGAAGCATGGCTCTTCCCTTTCGTTTAGATTCTGTCGCAGACTTTGATGTACGCCAGGGACAGGGCGAAGAGTAAAATCCCGATCCCGAGAACTATGATGTCCATTGGAGGTGTTCCTTGTTTTCCACTTGTGTCCACGACCCGCTTCGGCGGGCGGAAAACTGCACGCTGACGCCCGTCACCTTGGCGGTGACGCGTTCACAGCGTTTCTTCGAATGGAAATATGGACCCGATCGCCATAAAGGTTCGAGACGGGAGGGATGGGAAAGATATAGGAATTTTATAGGAGTTTTAGTGCGCCGGCAGGTGGTGTGTTCGTTATGCCGTATGCTGCACTGTCGAAGGGAATCCTGCTTTGACCATTGCTGACGCTGCTAAGGCACGCCGCTCGCACCGAGCGACGCAGGAACGACTCAGTCGACGCCAGTTGCGAACTAGCGAGCTCATATCTGACCCCGATCGCTACAGCGCCGGCCGCCGATCTTTCCATGGCATGGCGTCTTCCAGTTGCGATGAGAGAGCGAGCACAGTCGCCTCGTCGCCGTAACGGCCGACCAGCTGCACGCCGATCGGCACGCCGCCGGCCGACTGGCCGAGCGGCAGCGAGATCGCCGGCAGGCCGGAGATGTTGAAGGGGAAGTTGAAGACCGCGTCGCCCCATTTGGCGTTGTAGCGGTCGAGGTCAGTCTCCGACATGTCGTAAAAGCCGAGCGGGCGCGGCAGCCGCGTCAGCGTAGGTGTGATGAAGATGTCATAGGGGTCGAGGTCGCCGACGATGCCGCGGCCGATAAGCCTCAACTGCTCGACATCGGAAACATGCTTGATGCCGCCGGTCGCGCGGCCACGCTCGATGATGGCCCAGGTCACCGGCTCGACATCGTTCGGCGTGACGGGGCGGCCGACCAGCGTTTCGAGAAAGCCGAATGTCGCGGCCGTCTGCACGTTGGTCATGTCGGTATAGGTCTTCCAGGCGGCATCGGCGTCGAGCCGCATGTCGTGCTCCTCGACATCATGGCCGAGGCGTTCCAGCAGGGCGACCGTGGAGAGCACCATCGCCTTGACTTCAGGATTTATCGCGGCGCCGTTGGGCGGCGTGACGGTAAAGCCGATGCGCAGCTTCTCCGGTGTCCGTGCGGAAAGGCTGAGCCAGCTGCCTTCGGGCACCGGCGGCGTGTAGGCGTCGCCGGGAAGGGCGCCGGCCACCGCGTCGAGATAGGCGGAGGTGTCGCGCACCGTGCGCGAGCAGCAGAGGAAATAGGCGCCGCCATACCAATAGTCTCCGAAGGGGGCGAGGCTGACGCGGCCGCGCGACGGCTTCAGGCCGACGATGCCGCAGCAGGAGGCCGGCACGCGGATCGAACCGGCGCCGTCGCTGGCTTCGGCGATCGGCACCATGCCCGAGGCGATCGCGGCAGCGGCGCCGCCGCTGGAGCCGCCGGGCGTGATGCCGTCCTTCCACGGGTTCCTGGTCTTGCCGTAGAGTTTCGGCTCCGTGGTGATCGACCAGCCGTTCTCAGGCGCGTTGGATTTGCCGACGAGCACAAGGCCGGCCGCCTTGATGCGGCGCACGACCTCGCTGTCGGAATCGGCGACGAAGTCCTTCAGGTAGAAGCAGGAGTTGGTGAGGGGCGCGCCTTTCCAGGACGAGGCGAGTTCCTTGAGCAGATAGGGCACGCCGGCAAAGGGTGCGGTCTTGTCCACCGTCGCCGCCTGGCTGCGCGCCATGTCGTAGAGGCGGTGGATGACCGCGTTGAGCCGTGGGTTGAGGCGTTCGATGGTGGTGATCGCGGCCTCGACGAGCTCCGCCGGCGAAACCTCGCCGCGCTTGACAAGGCCGGCAAGCGCCAGCGCGTCGGACTGGGTGTAGGTCTTCAACAGACTGTCGGTGACGGCCGCCATTATTCCTCCCATGTCATACAAGCAGCCGGCCCCAAGGCTCGACCCCAGCGCGTCTTCATCCGGGACGTGACCTGCCGCAGGCGCCTCCTCCAGCGCCGGCACAGGCGCGACCTCAGGTCAGCTCGACGGTACGCTTTTCCGCGATGCTCTGCTCGGCCGCCAACACGATGCGCAGGCTGTTGACCGCGGCATCCATCTGCTCGGTCAAATCGAGGTCCTCGCGGATGGCGCGCAGGAAGAAGGCCTGCTCGCGATCGCAAAGCTCCTGATGGCCAGGCTCGTCCTCCATGCTGACGATCTCGTCTGGCTTGGCAAAGTTCTTGTCGCCGTCCACCTGCGCGTAGTGGATCTTCAACGCGTCGGTCTTGGTGTGGCGGTCGATGTCGGCGGAGTCGGACACTTCCTCGGCATCCTTGGCGCTACCCGCCCCCTGGCCGGCTACGATCGAAACCGCGCCCTTGGGACCGACAACGTCCTTCACGAAATAAGCGGTCTCACTCATCATCGGGCCCCAGCCCGCCTCGTACCAGCCGACGGAGCCGTCATCGAAGGTGACATGAAGGTGGCCGTAATTCTGCTTGTCGGCCTCTGCCCAGAGCTTGGCGCCGATGCCGTGCACGCGTACCGGCTTGGCGCCGGTCAGCTGGCACATGACGTCGACATAGTGCACGCCGCAGTCGACGATCGGGATCAGCGAATCGATCAGGTTCTTGTGCCAGTGCCAGGCGGTGCCGCTGCTTTGCTGGTTGAGGTTGAGGCGCATCACCAGCGGCTTGCCGAGCGTCTTGCCGACCTCGATGAATTTGATCCAGGACGGGTGGACGCGCAGGATGTAGCCCAGCACCAACTTGCGGTTCTTCGCGCGCGCCGCGGCCACCACCTTCTCGGCGTCCTCGATGTTGGTGGCGAGGGGCTTTTCCATGAAGACATGGCAGTTGGCTGCGATCGCCTTCAGCGCGTATTCGGCATGCGTGTTCGGCCAGCTGTTGATCGACACCGCGTCCGGTTTTGTCTCCTTTAGCGCAAGGTCGAAATCCTCGTAGAGCGGGTAGCCGGCAAGTTCTTTCGGGATCTTCTTGTTGCTCTTGATATTGCGGCTCATGATGCCGACGATCTCGAAGCCGTGGGAGCGGTGGTAGGCGCTGGCATGCGAAGCGCCCATATTGCCCAGACCAACCACCAGTATCCTTACCTTGTCGGCCATCCCAGCCTCCCCAATGCTTCTTGAACAATAGCGCAGGCGGCGCTGGCGCCGCCCGCGGTCAATGCGTCCGACTTATTTGACGGCCGAGTCGAACAGGTGAGCCTTGATCTTCTCGACGTCGAGCGCGGCGAAGCCTTCCGACAATTTGACGCCATCGGCGTCGGCCTTGACCTTGGCCTTGTCGAAGTCGTTGGCGGCCGGGATCAGGTCGTTGGTGCAGACGTCCTCGGCCTTAACCGGCGCGCTGATCTGGCCGATTTTGAGGATCTCGTCGAAGAAGCCCTGCCAGCTCGCCATGTCATGCGAGCCCCAGCCGCCGCGCTTGTCCATGTCGCCGCGGAAGACGTTGATCTGCTGCAGGATCGAGGTGGTGCCGAGTTCGGGGCCGAGGTTCTTGGCCAGCGTCGGGAACTGCTCGAACACGGCCTCGACGGCGGCGCGCGGGTTCTGGTAGCCGAATTCGAGGCCCATCGCCCAGCCGCGCAGGTATTTCTCCAGGAAGGCCTTCTTGTCGGAATCCTCGAGGTCGGCGGCTCGCACGACGAAGGTATTGGCCGGAAGCTTGGAATTCTGCACGCCCAGCCAGTATTCGAAGTCGAGGCCCTTGGCGATCCATTCGGCGCGCAGCCCCTCCCAGGAAAGCGCGGCGTCGCCCTGGCCGCCAGCAAGCGCGGTGCCCCATGTCGGCCAGCCGGCCTCGACATATTTCACCTTCTTGATGTCGACGCCCTGGGCGGCCAGCAGCGGATCGACGATCGCCTGCCAGGCGGCGGAGCCGAGCAGGATGGTCTTGCCCTCGAGGTCCTTCAGGTTCTTGGTGCCCTGGCCCTTGCGGAAGGCGATGCTGAAGGTGTCGCGCGCGCCCATGTGGAACACCGACTTCAGCTTCATGCCGTTCTGTATGGCGAAGGAGAAGACGCCGGGTGAGGGGAAGCCCATGTCGGCCTGGCCGACATCGACGAACTTCACCGTCGCGGTGCCGTCCGAAGGACCCGGCTGCATGTCGGTGGCGAGGTCCCCGAAATAGCCGGCCTTCTTGGCCGACCAATAAGGATAGTCGTCCAGCACCTCCAGTGTGCCGCGCGGCGAAATCCAGGTGAATTTCTCGTAGGCCGCGGCCCTCGCTTTCAGACCTGATGCGCCAAGCGCGGTGGCGGTCACGACGCCGGCCGCCGTCACCTGCAGGAAATAGCGTCGGCTGATGCCGGCCGGGGCATTGGAATGGATCGGATTCTCGGTTGTCATGGCACTCCCCTTTTGTTGATTGCCCTTTTATTGATCGCTTGCCTTTTCGCCCGCCTCCGGGGCGTGATTTCGCTTGCCGGTCAGGTCTCCCAACTCGCCCATTTCTTGCCGATCAGGAAGAACAGCACGTAGATCAGGATGCCGAGCGTCGACAGGATGAGCACCACCGCGAAGAATTGCGGCATCTGGATCATCGACGAATAGGAGGTGAGCCGGTTGCCGAGACCGAAGCCGCCGCCGACCATCTCGGCGCCGACCGCGGTGAGCAGGCCGAAGATCGCGCCGATCATCAGCCCGACCAGGATCATCGGCAGCGCCATAGGCGCGCGGATCTTCCAGAAGATCTGCAACGTGCTGGCGCCATAGGAGCGTGCGAGCGCGATCTTGGCGCTGTCGACGCGGCGGAAGCCGGTCGCGGCGTTGATCATCACCATCGGGCCGGCTGCCAAGGCCACGGCGATGATGCGCGGCGTGTAGCCGAAGCCGAAGCGCAGGATGAGCAGCGGCACCAGCGCCAGCATCGGCGTTGTGACGAGGATGAGGATGTAAGGAGCGACGATCTTTTCGGCGAAGGGAAACTGGGTGATCACCGCCGCCATCACCAGGCCGATGATGGCGCCGATGGCGAAGCCGGAAACGAGCTCCACCAGCGTGTAGCCGAGATGCGGCGCGATCAGCGGGAACTCGTCGAACAAAGCATAGGCGATCGAGCTCGGCGGTGGCATGATATATTGCGGCACGTGGAAGATGCGCAGCGCGAGCTCGATGCCACCGACGATCACCACGGCGACGGCGAGGATCGCAGCCACTTCGGCTCCGGACTTGATGCTGGGCCCGCTGGCGAAGGCGGAAAGGTTGGTAAGGCTGACCTCCTGCCCATCCCCCGATTTGGCCTTCGAGAATTCCGGAATGGCGTCGCCTGCGCTCACGGCCTGATGCTCACGATTTCGGCCGATGGCCGCTCCGGTGCGATTGGCCGGACGCGCTCGCCGACAATGTCCATCTTGATACGATTGGTGAGGTCGAAGACCTCCTTCGTCGCCATGATTTCCAAGGAACGCGGCCGGGCAAACGGCACATCGTAGATCTTGGCGACGCGGCCGGGCCGCGAGGTAAGCACCACCACGCGATCGGAGAGGAAGATCGCTTCCTCGATGCTGTGGGTGATGAAGACGATGGTGGTCTTGGTGTCCAGCCAGATCTCCTCGACGAGGCGGTTCATCTCCTCGCGAGTGAAGCTGTCGAGCGCGCCGAACGGCTCGTCCATCAACAGCACGGACGGTTTCAGCGCCAGCGCCCGCACAATCGCCGCGCGCTGCTGCATGCCGCCGGAAAGCTCGCGCGGGAATTTGCCGCCGAAGCCATCCAGCCCGACGCGGTGCAGCAGGTGTGCGATCCAGGCGCGGTCGGGCTTCTCGCCCTTGATCTCAAAAGGGAAGTTGATGTTGGCGTCGAGGTTGCGCCATGGCAAGAGGTTCGCTTCCTGGAAGACGATGCCGATCTCGGGGCGCGGGCCGGTGATCGCCTTGCCGTCGAGCAGGATGGAGCCAGCGGTCAGGTGATGCAGGCCGGACATCGACCACAACAGCGTGGTCTTGCCGCAACCGGAGGGCCCGACTATCGAAACGATCTCGTTGGGCTGGACATCGAGGCTGCAGCGGTCCAGCGCAAGAAGATCGCCGGATGCCGTTTGATAAATCTTGGTCGCTGCCTGCACGCCGAGTTTGGGCGTTCTTGCGCTTGCCGTACTCATGCTCCCCCTCGGAGACTGCGCGATGAGTTGCCGAAGGCCCCATCTGTCCGCCAAATCAGTCTGTAACTATCCTACTTTCCTGTCAAGCGGCGACATCGGCCGGAAGCTGCGCCGATCAGCAGCTTGACGATTAAGTATCTGATTTAGTGACATTTTATGTCCTCTTGCGATGTGTGTTACTTTCCTACATACTCGCTCGGTTGATTGCCTGTGGCCAGTGGGCGGATAATTACGAAGATAATGGGTCCAGAAGCGGATTTGGGAGAACTGGCCAATGACGGAAGCTGACAGCCTGGCATTGCGAACGACGGACGACGACGGCGACCGGCATGACCATGTCAGGCGCATTCCCGACATCATCTCGCAGGTGAAGGACAGCTATGCGGAGCTGCGTCCGGCCGAGCGCCGCGTCGCGGACGTCGTGCTCGACGATGTCAAATATGCGGTCGATGCTTCCAATGCCGCGCTTGCCCAGCGGGCGGGGGTCAGCGAGCCGACGGTGACCCGGTTCTGCCGCGCCATCGGCTGCGACGGCGTGCGCGACTTCAAGCTGAAACTGGCCCAGAGCCTGGTCGTCGGCGCGCTCTATCTCAGCACCAAGCCCCAACCCGCGAACAGCGACAGCGGCATGCCGTTCTGGAACGCCGTATTCGGCGAAGCGCGGCGGGCGCTGCTGGAGGCGGAGCGGCAGATCGATCCGGGACAGTTGCAGAAGGCGGCGGAACTGATCGCCAAGGCACGGCAGGTGACGGTGTTCGGGCTCGGCGGTAGCTCGTCGGCGCTGGCGCAGGAGACGCAATACCGCCTGTTCCGCTATGGCATCACCATCAGCGCGCAATGCGATCCCTACCTTATGCGCATGACGGCCTCGACCTTGAAGCCCGGCGATCTGGTGATCGCGATCTCGGCCACCGGCCGCACGCGCGAGGTTATCGAAGCGGTGGAACTGGCCAAGCATTACCGCGCCAACGCGATCTGCGTGACGGCGCCGGATACCGAGTTGACGCGGGTCTGCGATGCGCGGCTGACGGTTGCGGTGCCCGAATATCCCGATACGCTCAAGCCGACCGCGTCGCGATACGCTTTCCTCGCGGCCATTGATCTTCTCGCGGTGGCGACCGCCTACAGGATTGATGGCCCGGCGCGCGAGACCGTGCGCCGGATCAAGTACAACGCCCAGATCCATCGGACAGGCAAGGAGATGGAGCCGCTAGGGGATTGAGGCGGTCGATATTCGGGTGAGGCCGGCCTGCAAATGGCGGGTTCCTGCGCTTCCGGTGCTCACGTACGTTAAGTACGCTCCGCTCCGGTTCTCGGTACCCACCATTTTCGACTCGGCCTGACCCGAATCTCGACCGCCTCAAGGCGAGTTTCGGCAAGGTCGCCGGTTGTGGCTATGTCGTTCGATTATATTCAGAGGGAAGGACAAAAATGCTGGATATCGCACCATCGCAACAGGCGGCAACCTGGCTCGGCTCCTTCGGCCATGCGCTCGAGGCCGGCGATATCGAGGCGGCGACGAACCTCTTTGCGGAGGATTGCTACTGGCGCGACCTTCTGACCTTCACATGGAACATCAAGACGATGGAGGGGCAGGCGGCCATCCGCGACATGCTGAAGGCGACGTTACCCTCGGCTCGGCCGTCCCATTGGCGCCTGTCCGGAGAGCCAAGCGTCGATGACGGAGTGATCGAGGCCTGGTTCAGCTTCGAGACGGCCGTCGCGCGCGGTGAGGGGATCCTGCGGCTCAAGGACGGCCGCTGCCGCACGCTGTTCACGGCGATGAGCGAGCTCAAGGGTTTTGAGGAGCGGAAAGGCCCGGCCCGGCCGCTCGGCATCCGCCACAAGGCCGACCCCAAGCGCGAGACCTGGGCGGAGGCCAGGACACGCGAGGCGCGTGATCTCGGCGTGCATGAGCAGCCCTACTGCCTGGTGATCGGCGGCGGCCAGGGCGGCATCATGCTGGGCGCCCGCCTGCGGCAGCTCGGCGTCCCGACCCTCATCATCGAGAAGAACGCGCGCGCCGGCGATTCCTGGCGCAACCGCTACCGCTCGCTCGTGCTGCACGATCCGGTCTGGTACGATCATCTGCCCTACATTCCGTTCCCCGAGAACTGGCCGGTCTTCACGCCCAAGGACAAGATGGGCGACTGGCTGGAAATGTATGCCCGCGTCATGGAGCTGAACTATTGGGTCGCCACCAAATGCATCAGCGCCGCCTATGACGAGGCCGAAAAGGTCTGGACCGTGGTGGTCGACCGCGTGGGCCAGCGCATCACGCTGAAGCCGAAGCACATCGTCTTCGCCACCGGCGCCTATGGGCCGCCGCGGCAGATCGAATTGCCGGGCGCGGACAGCTTCAAGGGCGAGCTCTTGCATTCCAGCCAGTATTCCACCGGCGAGAAGTTCCGCGGCAAGCGCGTCGCGGTGATCGGCGCGGCAAGCTCGGGCCACGATGTCAGCGTCGATCTGTGGGAAGCGGGCGCCAAGGTCACCATGGTCCAGCGCTCGCCGACGACCGTGGTGAAATCCGATACGCTGATGGATGTCGGTTTCGAGATTTTTTCGGAAAAGGCGCTGGCGCGCGGCATCACCACCGACAAGGCCGACATGATCGTTGCCTCCACGCCATTCGCCTTGGTGCCGAAGGGCCAGCGCGCGCTCTACGACGTGATCCGGGAGCGCGACGCGGATTTCTACAAACGCCTCACCGCCAGCGGCTTCGCCATCGACTTCGGCGAGGACGAGACCGGGCTGTTGATGAAAGCCTACCGCACCGGCTCCGGCTACTACATCGACGTCGGCGCCTGCGAGCTGATCCTTAACGGGGAGATCGCGGTGAAAAGCGGCATAGGCATCAAATCACTGACGCCGAACGGTATTCTGTTCGAGGACGACAGCGAGCTAGCCGTCGACGCGATCGTCTGCTGCACCGGCTACCAGTCGATGAACGAGACGGTGGCGGGGATCGTCTCGCGCGAGGTCGCCGACAAGGTCGGCCCGTGCTGGGGCCTTGGCTCCGGCGTGAAGGGCGATCCCGGACCCTGGCAAGGTGAGTTGCGCAACATGTGGAAGCCGACAGCGCAGGAGGCGTTGTGGTTCCATGGCGGCAACCTGGCGCTGTCGCGCTTCTATTCGAAGTTCGTGGCGCTGCAACTCAAGGCGCGCATGGAGGGGATTGCCACGCCTGTTTATGGCGAGCCGAGCAACGCACGGCGGTGAGGCTGCAATCTCCCCCTCGAGGGGGAGATCACCAGCGGCCGAAGTGCTTTGCGCTGACGTCGACATGGGTGTGGTGCGCGTGCGCAACGAAGCGTTCGGTCTCGTTATGGTCGGGCGCATCGTTCGGCCACCATTTGCCGCCGATGACGATGCCGCTGGAAACAAGCCGCTGGTCCGCAACCAATGACGCCCCCACGGCATCGACGAAGGTGAAACGGCCGGGCTTCAGCCTCAGCACCGCGACATCGCCGATGCCGCCGACCTTCAGGGAGCCCAGTTCCGGTCTTGCGATGGCCCGCGCCGGGTTCACTGTCGCCGCGCGCAGCACCTCGATCAGCGGCATGCCCAGCGCCATCAGCTTCGACATGCAGACGAGGATGTCGAAGGCGGGGCCGTCGACGCAGTAGAGGTGTACGTCGCTCGAGATGACGTCGGGCGCGAGACCTTCCGCAAGCATCGCTTTCGCGACCTCGAAGTCAAAAGAACCCATTCCGTGACCGATGTCGAAGATGACGCCGCGCTCGCGCGCCAGCCGCATATCCGGCCGCACCGCGCCCGAGGCGAAAACAGGCGCGTTGGGAAATGGCCGGAAGCAGTGGGTGAGGACGTCGCCGCGGCGCAGCCTGGGCAGCACTTCCGAGCGGCCGGGCGGCGGCTCGTCGATATGCGCCATCAACGGCAGGCCGACCTTGTCGGCGGCTTCGAGCGCGAGGTCGACCGGGGCGATGCCGCTCAAGCCTCCGGCATGCTTGCCGGAGCGGACCTTCACGCCGACGACGACATCGGCGTGCTCGCGCACCGCCGCCACCGTCTCACGTGGCTCGCAGAGCCTGAGGTCGCTGCATTCGCCGACGGATACGGTCTGGGCGAAGCCGAATATGCCGGCAAAGGAGATGTTGACGTAAGCGAGGATGCGAACCTTCGAGCGCTCGATGACATGGCGTCGGAAGCCGAGGAAATTGCCGGCGCCCGCGCTGCCGGCGTCGATGAAGGTGGTGGTGCCGCTCTTGGCCGCAAGCCTGTCGGCATCGACGCCGAGCGAGGTGCCGCCCCAGTAGACGTGACTGTGGAGGTCGACGAGGCCGGGCGTGACGATGCAGTCCCTGGCATCGACCACTTCACCCGCCGCCTCGGCATCGAGGGCGGCGTCGATCGCCGCGACGCGGCCACCGGCGATGGCAACGTCGCGATGCGCGTCCAGACCCGACGCGGGATCGACGACACGGCCGCCCTTGATCAGGATATCGAACTGCATCGCTGCCTCCTTTGCATAAGCGCGCTCAGACCGGCCGATAGGCGACGGCCTCGACCTCGATCTTGATGTCGATCATCAGCCGCGACTCGACGGTGGTGCGCGCCGGCGGGTCCTGCGGGAAATGCTTCGCATAGACGGTGTTGAAGGTGCCGAAATCGCGCGCGTCCTCGAGCCAGACTGTGGTCTTCACCACATCGTCCATCGCGCAGCCGGCGAGCGCCAGTGCCGCCTTGACGTTCTGCAGCACCTGTTCGGTCTGTTCGGCAATCCCGCCCTTCACCACAAGGCCGTCGCTGCCCACCGGCACCTGGCCCGAGACATAGACGAAATCGCCGGCGCGCACGGCGGGCGAGAGCGGAACATGCGATTTTCCAAAGCATTGCTTGGGCAAGTGAGCCTCCTTTTCACGGCTGATGGGAACAGGATCGCATAGCCGTCTACGCCTGTCGGCATGATCCTCGTAGAGGCAATGTCGGAAAGCAACATTTTTTCGAAATCCGTGTTGCTTTATTACAGAAGCCTGAGCATCTTGCGCCCGACGCCGCTTTCACCGGCTGGCGCGATGAGGGAGAACGAGCATGACCTTTGACAAAAATCCCTTTCCCGAGGGCGATGCCGATCGCCACGCGCTCTGGGAAATGCTGGTGCGGCGCGACATCGATGCCTTCCTCGGACAAGACTGGGCGATGGTCGAGGACGACTTCATCGCGGAAAGCTTCTTCGGCATGCATGCGCATTTCCTCAGCAACGCCGACGCCTGGCGGCTGCAGTTCCCGAGGCTCGAAGTCTACCGCGACGAATGGCTGCGGCAGGCCAAGGAAACCGCGGCGACGAAATTCGCCGAACCCTTGCGCGAGGCGCTCTTTCGCGTGACCAACATGCGCGACATCGATGTCGACGGCGACCGCGCTGTGCTGCACAAGAAGTTCGACGGTTCCGTCGCCAAGGCCGATGGCGGTGTCGACCGGCTCAAATGGCAGACGCTCTACTTCTGCCGCAAGGCGGGCGGGCGCTGGAAGATCGCCGGCTTCGTCGGCTATATGCCGCATCCCCTGGGAAGCTGAGGCCTATCGGACGGCGCCTGCGTCAAGAGATCGCCCTTGGGATACCCAAGGGCTCATCGGTTCTATCAAACGCTGCTCTAGGACAGACGCGACAACCGTTCATCGGGAGAGCGGTGGTCGAACACGACACCCATGGTCCTACCAACGGCGGCCATCACAATCAGCTCGACCAGATGGTCGTCGCTGTCCTCGCAGCACGGGTCGGCATCGCGTATGGCATCGAGCATGGCGCGTGTGGACACGGTGTCGCCGGCGCGAAATTTCGAAAGAGCAGCCGAAACAAGATCTTGTACCGTCGGGTCCGTGACGGGCACTTCCGCAGCGACGTTCATTGGCCTCCTCCTGCCATGAACCCTTCCCGAAGGCATGATACGCCGATGGCTGGATAGCGCCAGCGAAATGGTGGTCCGACCAGTGTGAATGGCGACAGCCTGCCGCCGTTCAGCTCGTAGGGATGAGCTGACGCTCGCCCATAGGTGTGGAACATTGCGGGCCCGGTCGATGGCCGTGCTCGACGCGCCGCGCTCTGGTTGGTAAGCCCGTCGCGCGCAGGGAGATGGTCCGAGTCGAGACATGACAGTTGCAATCGAGATGGGGCAGACCACGGCGGGAACGCCGGCGGCCCTCGACCTTGAGGAACTGCTGGCGACCCGCCTGCTGGTGCAGGGCAATTCGGGCTCCGGCAAGTCGCATCTGCTGCGCCGGCTGCTCGAACAGAGCGCGCCTTGGGTGCAACAGACCATCATCGACCCCGAGGGCGATTTCGTGTCGCTCGGCGAGCGCTACGGCCATCTGGTGATCGACGCCGAGGAGCATACCGAGCGCGGCCTGCAGGCGGCGGGCGAGCGAGCGCGCATCCACCGCGTCTCGACGGTGCTCAACCTCGAAGGACTCGACGCAGAGAACCAGATGCGGCGCGCCGCGGCATTCCTGGGCGGGCTGTTCGAAGTCGCGCGCGACCACTGGTACCCGATGCTGGTTGTGGTCGACGAGGCGCAGCTATTCGCGCCGGCCGCGGCCGGCGAGGTGTCCGACGAGGCGCGCAAGCTTTCGCTGGGCGCGATGACCAATCTGATGTGCCGCGGCCGCAAGCGCGGCCTTGCCGGCATCATCGCCACGCAGCGGCTGGCGAAGCTTGCCAAGAATGTCGCGGCGGAAGCTTCCAATTTCCTGATGGGCCGCACCTTCCTCGACATCGACATGGCGCGCGCCGCCGACCTGCTTGGCATGGAGCGGCGACAGGCGGAAGCATTCCGTGACCTGGAGCGCGGGCATTTCATGGCGCTTGGGCCTGCCTTGTCGCGCCGTCCGCTCAGCCTGCGCATCGGCCAGACCGAGACCAGCCCCCGCAACGGCACACCGCGGCTGATGCCGCTGCCGGAAGCAATGCTGGAGGATGCGCGATCGATCATCCTCGCAGCGCCGCCGCCGGAGACCACCAGGCCGCAACGCCGGCCTTCGCCTGATCTGCTGGAGCAACTGATGGCCGCAAAGGCCGCGCCACTGGATATCCGGCCGGAGCCGGCGGACCCGCAGCCGAGCGCCGAGGACCTGGCCGAGCGGCGCGAGCGCATGGACCGCATCCTGCGCGCCATCCTGGCCGAGCCGGATGCCGGCTTCCGCGTCATCGGCGTGCTTTATCAGGAGTTCGTGGTTCGCTGTCGTATCGAAGGGCTGGCCTCGGTGGTGCCCGACCTTTCGGAATTTCGCCGCATGCTGACAAGGGCGCGGGCCGGAGTCGGCTCCGACATGGCTGAGGACGATGCGTGGCGGGACGTGTCCGTGCGGGCCTCGCTGTTGCCCGAGGACATGCAAGGCGTGTTCATGATGATCGCCCGCGCCGCCAAGGAGGGCTTGCCCTGTCCCAGCGACGCGGCGATCGCGCGGGCCTATGGCTCGCACTCGCTGCGCCGCGCGCGGCGGCTGCTCGATTACATCGAGGAACAGGGCTTGATCGTCTGCCAGGTGGACGGCACCGGCCGGCGCACGGTGACGCTGGTCGAACTCGCCTGGGCGACGGCGCCGGGCGACCCCCACGCTGGAGAGCAGGGCAGCTCAGCGGCATGACAGCCGGCTGGGGCGCCAAACTGGGGGCTGATGGCTTCACGGCCAGGCGGTTTGGGCACGGTTCGACCGGTCTCTGACCGGGATCGCATTCACGGCTGCAATTCGATCACATGGGTGTCGCGCAGCGGCGTTGCGCGATGGCTGGAAACGACGACGATCCGATCGCTGAAGCGGGCCAGCAGTCGCCCGAGGATGCGCTCACCCTGGGCGTCGTCGAGATGCTCGGTCGGTTCGTCGAGCAGTACAAGCGGTTGGGATGACAACCAGGCGCGCGCGAGGTTGATGCGCTGCACCTCGCCGAGCGAGAACCGGTCCTGCCTGACCCAGGCATCGAGCCCGCCCGCTTCGCGGATGCGGCCGTCCATCTCGACGGCTTCCAGCGCCCGCCAGAGCGCCGCGTCCGGGGCATCGCCGGCGAAAAAATTGGCGCGGACGGTGTCCTCGAGGACGACCGCGTCGTGCAGCACGAGGGCCACGAGTGCGCGCCGCTCGCTTGCCGGCAGGATGCGATCGCCGGCGGCGAAGGCGTCGTCACCGATCCAACCGGCGATCTGCTTTAGCAGGCTCGTCTTGCCCGAACCGCTTGCGCCGACGAGCACCGTCGGCTGGCCCCGCGCGAGGAGCAGGGAGATGGGCGTTCCAATCGCCCGGCCATCTGGCGCGCGGCGCTGCAGGGCGCCGTGACGCAGGAGGCCGGGTCGGATGTCATCCGGCACGGATTCGGGCCTCTCTGCCGCGGTGCCGGTCGTCCATTCACCGATCTCGGCGCGGGCCGCGTTGCGGCGAAGCAGGGCAACCAGCATGCGCGACGCGCCATTCATGGCCTCGCCCAGCGCCAGCCAGGAGAAGGCGAGCAGCATGGGCGCGAGAAGCTCGGCGCCTTGTCTGCCGGCGTACCAGGCGGCCGCCATCACGCTGACACCAGCAACCGGACCGAAGGACGCGCCGACGATGTCCAGTGTGGCCTGCATCCGGCGAAGCGCAAGCAGCGCGCCGTCGGCGCGGGAGAACGCGGCAAGGGCCTCGGTGCATTCACGGTTCCAAGCGCCCTCCGCCTTCAAGGGTATGGCTGACGCCATGGCCGCGCCAAGCCGACTCGCGCCCCCGCGACGCAGCGACCTGGTCTGCTCCCATGCCATGGCGCCAGCTCTGGCCACCCTGTCCCCCGCGAACAGGATGGCAAGCAGGAATAGCGTGATCGGCAGGAGGGATAGAGGCGCCAGCACGACGGAGCCTGCGATCAAGATCGCGAGGCCGCAGGCCAGAGTCAGGGCCGGCAGCCCGACCCGCAGCCTGGCGAAGTCGAGGTCCTCGACGTCGTCCAGATAGTCGGCAAGACGCGCGTCGTCGCCGAGTTGCCACCCGGCCCGGCGCACCGCCGGCGCCGCCGCCATGGCGGCGAAGAGTCCGACGCGACGCGATACCTGATCGGCGAGCGCCGCCTTATGGCCGGTCAGGCGCTCGCCATAGCGGGCGGCGGTGCGGCCGACCGCGAACAGCCTGATGAAAGCCGCGGGGATGTGGAAGTTGAAAGTGAAGGCGGCGGCGGATAGGCCGGCGATCGCCACCGATCCGAGGAGCCAGGCGGAAACGCCGCCCAGCAACATGGCGCAGGCCATTGCGGTGAAGGCAAAGCCCGTCGCCAGCCGCCAAGACTTCCGGCTCGATGGTTGATACGCAGTGCTCATGCCGCGACCTCTACGGTATCGTCGTGCGTGAGATCGATCGTGACATCGGCGGCGGCGGCAAGGTCCCGGTCATGCGTCGCCACGACGACCAGCCGCGCCGCGGAAATCTCCAGAAGCATGCGCCGCACACTCTCGGCTGTCCGGCGATCAAGCTTGGCCGTCGGCTCGTCGGCGAGCACGGTTCGTCCGGAAAGTTGGGCACGGGCAACGGCGATGCGAAGCCGCTGACCTCCCGAAAGGTTGGCGCCGCCCTTGTCCAGCCTGGCATCGAGACCGCCTGGCAGCAGGGCGTCGTCGAGCAGCCCGATCGCGCGGGCGACATTTTCCAGCCGGCCCTGATTCGGCGCGCCGGCGTTCCACGAAATGGCCTCCGACAGCGTTCCTTCGGGTACATAGGCGTCCGTCGAAACCCAGGCGATCTCCCTGGCCGCCGGCGAAGGGGTTCCCGGCGTTGGTACCGCACCCGGCTCTTGCCCGGCGAGGCGGCGCAGAAGGGTCGATTTGCCCGATCCGCTCGGACCGACGATGGCGACGAGGCCATGCGCCGGCAATGTCAGTCGCAGCCGGTCAAGCGCCGGCAAGGTTCTTGGCGCGATCGGCTCGGCGCCGAGCAAGCGGTCCAGGGCAGCCGCCGCCGCCAGCCCTTCCGCCTTGGCGTGGTACTGTTCCGAGAAGCGTCGGAACGGTGCGAAATATTCCGGCGCGATCATCAGGATGAACAGGCTTTGCCAGAGCTCGAGATTGGAGAAGCCCGGGATCATTGCAAGCTTCAGGTGGCCAAGGCCGAGGAAGATGGCGAGGACCGCAATCGAGAGCGAAGCGAAGAAATCGATGATTCCTGCATTCGCGAAGGCGATGCGCAAAAGGCCGATCGTCTTGCCGGCGTAGCCCTCGAGGCGCTGGCCGAGTTTTGCTTCCTCGGTTGCCGTCGCGTGGTTGGCGAGAATCGTGGGCAGCGTGCGGACACGATCAGCGAACTGACCCGCCAGCCGGCCGAAGGCGCGCTCCTGGGCGTCGGCGCGCCGGCGAATGGCATTGCCCACCAGCGCGAAGAACAGGATCATCACCGGCGTCAGGCAGATGACCAGCAGCGCTGCCTGCCAGGAGACGAAGCAAAGCGCAACGGCCGCTAGCAACGGGCCGGCGGCCATCATCGCCGTGGCGGCGCGATGGCCAACCAAAAGCGCGGCGATCGACTCCGGGTGGCGCTGCATGGAGACGATCAAGGCGCCAGTCGAGAGAGATTGCAGCTGGCGAGCCGGCATCTCGCTCAGTCGCTCACCCGCGAGCGCCCGCAGCCGCGTCGACACGGCGTGCTCCGCGGAAGCCTGCATCCTTTCGGCGGCGAATCCTGCAAGGCAGGCGGCCGAGAGCAGCGTGATCATGCCTGCGATGAGCCAGGGATCGACCGTCTCACCCATCACGACACGGCCAGCTGTCATCGCGGCCGTCGCGGCGAAGCCGAGCCTGAACGCCGTGCGGACCGCCTGCAAGGCGAGAAGACGGCGCAAACCAGGCCTTGCCACCCGCTCGGCGGCGGAGAGGGCATCGAACGCGGGCGGCGCTGAAGCGAGCTCAGGAGACGGGGCGGGAACGGCGGCTATCGTCATGCACTCCTTCTGTCACGCGCCAGGACGAAACGAATTGATTCATGTCAAGTCAAGTATATCCTCCGCGCGGTATGAGGCGTAGCCAGAAAGGATATTTCCGTGTCCGACTTTCTCCTCGTAGACCTTTCCCGGCTGCAGTTCGCCCTGACGGCCCTCTACCACTTCCTGTTCGTCCCGCTCACGCTCGGCCTTTCCGTCCTCATCGCCATGATGGAAACGGTCTATGTGATGACCCGCCGCGTCATTTGGCGTGACATGACGAAGTTCTGGGGCACGCTGTTCGGCATCAACTTCGTCCTCGGCGTCGCCACCGGCATCACTATGGAATTCCAGTTCGGCATGAACTGGGCCTATTACTCGCACTATGTCGGCGATGTGTTCGGGGCGCCTCTCGCCATCGAGGGCCTGATGGCCTTCTTCCTTGAAGCCACTTTCGTCGGACTGTTCTTCTTCGGCTGGGACCGGCTCTCGCCGCGCGCGCACATGATCGTCACCTGGCTGGTGGCGCTTGGGACGAACTTTTCCGCGCTCTGGATCCTGATCGCCAATGGCTGGATGCAGAATCCGGTCGGTTCCGCCTTCAACCCTGATACGATGCGCATGGAGGTCACCGACTTCATGGCGGTGATCTTCAACCCGGTCGCCCAAGCGAAATTCGTCCACACCGTTTCGGCCGGCTATGTCTGCGCCGCCACTTTCGTGCTTGGCGTCTCGTCCTGGTATCTGCTGCGTGGGCGCCACGTGCAGCTCGCCAAGCGCTCCTTCGTGATCGCCTCCGCCTTTGGCTTTGCGTCGGCGCTGTCCGTCATCGTGCTTGGCGATGAAAGCGGCTACGCGTTGACCGACAACCAGAAAATGAAGCTCGCGGCCATCGAAGCCATGTGGGAGACCGAGCCGGCGCCGGCATCCTTCACGGCGTTCGGCATCCCCAGCCAAAGCGATCGCGAGACGCATTTCGCCATCCGCATCCCATGGGTGATGGGCATCATCGGCACCCGTTCGATCGACAAGCAGATCCCCGGCATCGACGAGCTCGTCGCGCACGCGGAAACCCGCATCCGCAGCGGCATCACGGCCTATGACGCACTGGAGAAAATCAAGACGGACCGCAACGACACCGCCGCCCGCACGGCCTTCGACGCCAGCTCCAAGGATCTCGGCTACGCGTTGCTGCTCAAGCGCTACCTGCCCGATCCGAGGCAGGCGAGCGAGCAGCAGATCAAGGACGCGGCCTGGTCGACGGTGCCCTACGTGCCGCTGCTGTTCTTCAGTTTTCGGCTGATGGTGGCCTGCGGTTTCGTGCTCGCCGCGCTGTTCGCGCTGTCGTTGTGGCGCACGAGCCGTGAGACCGAAGCGCCGCGTTGGCTGCTCCGCGCCGCGCTGCTCGCCATGCCGCTGCCATGGATCGCCGTCGAAGTGGGTTGGTTCGTGGCAGAGTTCGGTCGGCAGCCCTGGATCATCGACGGCGTGCTGCCTACCTTCCTTGCCACCTCGGAACTCGGCGTGACCGACCTGCTGCTCACCATCGCCGGCTTCACGCTCGTCTACGGCGTGCTCGCCGTCATCGAGGTCAGGCTGATGCTGGCCGCCATCCGCAAGGGACCGGAGGTCGCGAGCATCATCGATGACCTGCGTCCGAACGCGGATCCCGCATTGCAACCCGCGGAGTGAAGGATCACGGCGATGATCGAATTTCTCTTCAATTACGAAACGCTGCGCGTGATCTGGTGGGTCCTGCTGGGCGTGCTGCTGATCGGTTTTGCCGCCACCGACGGTTTCGACATGGGCGTCGGCGCGCTTTTGCCCTTCGTCGGCAAGACCGATGCCGAACGGCGGGTCGCGATCAACACCGTCGGTCCGGTGTGGGAGGGAAACCAGGTGTGGTTCATCCTCGGCGGCGGCGCCATCTTCGCGGCGTGGCCGGCGCTCTACGCGGTGAGCTTCTCCGGCTTCTACCTCGCCATGTTCCTGGTGCTCTTGGCGCTCATCATGCGGCCCGTCGGTTTCAAGTACCGCTCCAAGCGGCCGGACCCGGCCTGGCGCGCGCGCTGGGACTGGGCATTGTTCGTCGGCGGCGCGGTGCCTGCGCTGATCTTCGGAGTCGCCGTCGGCAACGCGCTCCAGGGCGTTCCGTTCCACTTCACGCCGGACCTGCGCCCGGTCTACGAAGGCAGCCTTTTCGGATTGCTCAATCCGCTCGCGCTATATTGCGGGCTGGTTTCGCTCGCCATGCTGGTGACCCATGGCGCGGCCTGGCTCACCTTCAAGGCGGAAGGCCCGGTCGCCGACCGCGCCCGTGCTATCGGGATCAGGTCCGCGATCATCACGTCGGTGCTCTTCGCCGGCGGGGGGTTGCTTGTCTGGCTCGGCCTGCTCGGGGGCTACCGCGTGACATCGCCGATCGTCTGGGACGGGCCGTCCAATCCGCTGCTCAAGACGGTGGCGGCGGACGGCGGCGCCTGGCTGGCCAACTTCCATGCCCACCCGCTGCTCTGGATCGTGCCCGCGCTCGGCGTCGCCGCGCCATTGCTTGCCGCCGGCGGTTTCCGGGCGCGGCTCGAAGGATGGACCTTCATCGCCTCGAAGCTCGGCGTTGCGATGATCATCGCGACGGTGGGGCTCGCAATGTTCCCCATCCTGTTACCGTCGAGCAGCAACCCCGGCCACTCGCTCGCGGTCTTCGACGCCTCGTCGAGCCGCGCCACGCTGCGCAACATGCTGATCGCCACGGTGATCTTCATGCCGCTGGTCCTTGCCTATACCGCCTGGGTCTACAGCGTGCTGTGGGGCAAGGTCGGCGAGAAGAGCATCGAAAAAGCGGGCTCGTCGGCCTATTGATCCAACCGGAGTTTATGATCATGTGGTATTTTTCATGGATCCTCGGCCTTGGACTGGCCGCCTCCGTCGGCATCCTCAACGCGCTCTGGTACGAACTGCGAACCGTCCGCGAAGAAGCGGCAGAGGAGCCTGTCGCGTTGCCCACCCCTTGAGCCTGTGCGTGACGGAGCAGCCATCATGACGGGCACCGAGCCGTTGCGCAGCCCGGCAGACATGCGGCGGGCGCATATGCAGAAGCTTGCGCTCTGCCACATGCTGGAGGGCATCGCCGACGATCTGCCGTCGCGCGTCGACCGGCTCCAGTGCCTCGCCGTGGCGGCCGACCTGTTGCCGCTGCTGCGCGAGTGTCATCGCTTCGAGGAAGAGGTCGTCTTCCCCGCCTTTGCCAGGCGAAGCGGCGAGGAAGACACCCTCGCGCGGCTGAAGCTCGAACACCTGGAGGACGAGAGCGCCGCGGTGGACCTGAGCGACGCTCTGCTGGCCTACGGCCACGGGCGGCCGATCGAAAATCCCGAGGCGTTCGGCTATATGCTGCGCGCCTTCTTCGAATCCATGCGCCGCCACATCGCCTTTGAGCGTGACCACGTGCTGCCGAAGGTTCTCGGCAATCAGTAAAGGGGCGCGGGGAGATCAGTCCCCGGCCCGCGCGGCCAGGCGCCCGATATCGTCGACGATGACGTGGCGGTTGTTTTCGATGCGGATGACGTCCTCACCCCGCAGGCGGGTGATCTGCCGACTCACCGTCTCGACGGTGAGACCCAGGAAATCCGCGATCTCGGCGCGCGACAGCGGAAGATCGAAAGCCGCGCCGCGCCGTTCCGGGCCGGCGGCGGGATCGATGTTGCGCGCGATCATCAGAAGGAAGCTGGCGATCTTCTCCGAGGCCGTCTTGCGGCCGAGCGCCACCATCCAGTCGCGCGCCTGGTCGAGCTCGCGCAGCTTCTGTTCGAGCAGGCGATGCTCGAGATCCGGCTGCTCCCTTATCAAGCGCTCCAGCGCCTGGCGCGGGAACGAGCACAATTCGACGTCGGTCGCCGCCTCGGCGCTCAGCGTGCTCTCGCTCTGGAATGGCCTGCCGAGGAAATCGGGAGCGAATTGCAGGCCGACGATCTGCTGGCGGCCGTCGGAAAGCGTCTTGGTCAGCTTCACGACGCCCGAAATCACGTTCGAAAAACGCTCGACGCTCCTGGAATCGCCGACCAGTTCCTTGCCGGCCTCGGCCTTGTGCCGTTTCGTCGATTTGGAAAGATCGACGAGCTGCCCGGCGTTGAGCGCGCCGCATATACCCCGATGCCGCGCCTCGCATGAAACGCAGAGTACCGGAACCCCCGCTGTGTGAATATCTTGGCGCACGATGGAACACCTATAATGTTCCCTTCGCCCGCCAGCAACGCACGGTTGGGCGTGATAGCGTCGCAGTCCGCACCTTGACGGCGGCTGAGATCCGCTCACGTCGACTACCGCATTGCACAAATCCGGCCCACCTGCACAATAGGCGCATGTCCGCCGGTTCGTTGGCCATCCTTGTTATCGACGAGAACCGCATCCGTGCCTCGATCATCGAGGCCGGATTGCGGGACGCCGGGCATCGCCATGTCACGGTGATCCATGACGTGGCCGGCATCGCCCGGCGCATCGCGGAGATCGAGCCGGACGTCATCGTCATCGACCTCGAAAACCCGAACCGCGACATGCTGGAGAACATGTTCCAGCTCTCGCGCGCCGTGAAACGGCCGATCGCGATGTTCGTCGATCGCTCCGACCAGGCCTCGATCGAGGCGGCCGTCGATGCCGGCGTGTCCGCCTATGTGGTCGACGGGCTGAAGAAGGAACGCATCAAGCCGATCCTCGACATGGCGATCAGCCGCTTCAACGCCTTCTCGCGCATGGCGCGCGAATTGGAGGAGGCGCGCAGCGAACTCGAGAACCGCAAGGTCATCGACCGGGCCAAGGGCATCTTGATGAAGTCGCGCGGCTTGAGCGAGGAGGCGGCCTACGCGCTGCTGCGCAAAACCGCCATGAACCAGAACCGCAAGATCGCCGACATCGCCCAGAGCCTGGTGACCGCGGCGGGATTGCTTGGGCCGCTGGAGGGCGAATGAGCATGAGCGCCGCGCATCAGATCACCGCCGGCTTCATGCCGCTCTTCGACAGCGTCGTTCTGGTTGCGGCCGGCGAGATGGGCTTTGCCGCCCGCGAGGGCATCGAACTCAAGCTGCATCGCGAGACCTCCTGGGCCAACATCCGCGACCGCATCGCCATCGGCCATTTCGATGTCGCGCACATGCTGGGACCGATGCCGCTCGCCTGCAGCCTCGGCCTGACGCCGCTTGCTTCCGAGACCATCGTGCCGTTCTCGCTCGGCCTCGGCGGCAATTGCGTCACCGTCTCAAACGCCGTTTGGGAAGGCATGGCGGCGCATGGAGCGGCGCCCGATCTCGATCCGTCGCGCGCGGGGGCAGCGCTCGGCGCGCTGATCCGCGAGCGGGCGGCGGCCGGCCGCGAGCCTTTGCGCTTCGCCGTCGTGCATCCGCATTCCGGGCATAATTACGAGCTGCGCTACTGGCTCGCCGCCTGTGGCGTCGATCCCGACCGGGACTTCGAGATCGTCATCGTCCCGCCGCCCTTCATGGCCGACGCGCTGGCCGCCGGCCGCATCGACGGCTATTGCGTCGGCGAGCCTTGGAACAGCGCCGCCGTGGCGGCCGGTACTGGCCGCATCGTCACCGTCAAGGCGCTGCTGTGGCGCAACAGTCCGGAAAAGGTGATCGGCGCGCGCAGGGTCTGGGCTGAGGAGAACCCCGATGCGCTGGCGGCGCTGCTGAGGGCGCTGCATCACTCCGCCCGCTGGTGCCAGGATCCGGCCAACCGAAGCGAGCTGGCGGCGCTGATGGCCAAGCCTGCCTTCCTTGGGCAGCCGGAGGCGATCCAAATGCCGGCGCTCACCGGACGTCTTCAGCTCGGCGGAGGCGTAGAGCGGAGCGTCGAGGATTTCTTCCTGCCCTTCGACAAGGCGGCCAACTTTCCCTGGAAGAGCCATGCACTGTGGTTCTACACGCAGATGGTGCGCTGGGGACAATTGCAGCACACGCCGCAGAACCTGGCCATTGCCCGCGACTGCTATCGGCCCGATCTCTACCGCTCGGCTCTGAGACCGCTCGGCGTGGCCTTGCCCGGCGCCAATGCCAAGGTCGAAGGGGCCCTGAAGACGGCGACGCCGGTCGGCTCGGCGGGGGCAAGCCTCGTGCTCGGACCGGACGGATTTTTCGACGGCCAGATCTTCGATCCGGACCGGATCGACGCCTACATCGCCAGGCAGAAACGCGCCTGATCATTTGCGCGTCAATCTTGTGCATTGCACAAAATTTGTGCGGCTGGTCTATGCCATTGATCAATGTTTGACCGTGTCGCCTCTTCCCTCAGTCAACAGTCAAAACGCCCACCGCATTGAATTTCCATGAAATTCAGCTTCAGCGCAAAACTGGCACGCTTCGTGCTTCGAATTAGCCAAGCCCCTCGCGGGCAATAGAACCGGCGTCCAAAGGCGGGCGCCCCAGGCAAAGCTGCCGCTCAGGTCACCACGCGATCCCGGATGTACGGACGCGAGAGGGCCTGGACGGCAGCTTTTTTCGTTTTGGACCGGAGACGACGATGACGAAGAGGATCGGACCTTCGCTCAAGCATTTCACCCGCAGCGATTTCCTGGCGAGCAGCGCGCTGACGGCGGTGCTGTTCATTGCTGCGCTTCTTTTGTTTCCCGCCAGCCACGAAACCGAAGGCAAGGGTCCGCATGTGACCGCGCAAACCCCGTCGCGCTGACCGATGCCTTGATGAACACAACACGCGGTGTCTCCCACACCGCAAACCGGAGCCGACCATGACTGCAAACACTCCAACCGCGCCCAGCCAGGACGGTGCTTCCCGGCAAGCGCTCGTCATGTCCACCATCGCTTTCACCGTTTGCTTCGCGGTGTGGACGATCTTTTCCATCATCGGCGTGCGCATCAAGCAGGACTTTGGGCTCAACGAGACCGAATTCGGCCTGTTGGTCGGTACGCCGATCCTCACCGGATCACTCATGCGCATGGTGCTCGGCGTCTGGACCGATCGCTATGGCGGCCGCCTGGTTTACACCATGACCATGCTTGCCGCCGCGGTCGCGACCTTCCTGCTCGCCTTCGCGCATACCTATGAGCAGATGCTGCTGGCCGCGCTCGGCGTCGGGCTCGCGGGCGGCTCCTTCGCCGTCGGCGTCGCCTATGTCTCGCGCTTCTTCCCGGCCGGCAGGCAAGGCACCGCGCTCGGAATATTCGGCGTCGGCAATGTCGGCGCCGCGGTCACCAAGTTCCTCGCGCCGTTCGTGCTCTTGTCCTGGGGCTGGCAGTCGGTGGCGCTGATCTGGGCCGCGGCGCTGGTCGTCATGGCCGCCGTGTTCTGGTTCACGACCGGCGACGATCCGGTCATTCGCGAGCGCCGCGCCGGCAAGGCCGCGCCGGCGAGGAGCTTCTGGCAGGAATTCGCGCCGCTGAAGAACCTGCAGGTCTGGCGTTTCGCCTTCTACTATTTCTTCTGCTTCGGCGCGTTCGTGGCGCTGTCGCTGTGGCTGCCACGCTACCTGATCGGCGTCTACGGCTTCGGCATCGCCACCGCCGGCATGATCGGCGCCGCCTATTCGATCCCCGCCAGCATTTTCCGCGCCTATGGCGGTGTGCTGTCCGACCGCATCGGCGCACGCACCGTGCTCTACTGGACCTTCAGCGTCTGTGCCGTCGCGACGCTCGTTCTGTCTCTCCCCTCGGCAGACTATATCGTGCGCGGCATCAGCGGGCCGATCCCCTTCCACTTCGAGATCGGCCCGCTCGCCTTCATCGCCGTCGCCTCAGTGCTCGGCTTCTTCATGAGCCTCGGCAAGGCCGCCGTCTACAAGCACATCCCGGCCTATTATCCGCAGAGCGTCGGCGCGGTCGGCGGCGTGGTCGGCATGATCGGCGGCCTCGGCGGTTTCATCCTGCCGATCGCCTTCGGCGCGCTGAACGACCTCACCGGCGTCTGGTCGAGCTGCTTCATGCTGCTCTTCGTGATTGTCAGCTCCTGCCTCATCTGGATGCACTTCACTATCCGCTGGATGCAGCGCGCCGCCGCCGTCGACAACGCCTCCCTTTCCTACGCCGCCGAATGAATCGGAGCAGACCGGACATGACCGAAAAACTCGTCATCATCGGCAATGGCATGGCGCCAGGCAGGATGCTGGAGCACCTGCTCGAGGCGGCGCCCGACCGCTACGCCGTCACCATCTTCAACGCCGAGCCGCGGGTGAACTACGACCGCATCATGCTGTCGCCGGTGCTCTCGGGCGAGAAGGCGTTCGAGGAAATCGTCATCCATGGCGACGGCTGGTACATCAAGCACGGCATCACCCTCTACAAGGGCCACCGGATCGTCGCCATCGACCGGGATGCGAGGACCGTCACGTCGGACCACGGCGTGACGGAAAGCTACGACCGTCTGGTCATCGCCACAGGTTCGGTCCCGTTCATCATCCCGGTGCCGGGCAGGGATCTGCCCGGCGTGCTCAGCTATCGCGACCTCGACGACGTCAACGCCATGCTGCTCGCCGCGCAATCGCGCGCCAAGGCGATCGTCATCGGCGGGGGTCTGCTCGGGCTCGAGGCAGCCGCCGGCTTGAAGGAACGCGGCATGGACGTCACCGTGCTGCATGTCATGCCGACGTTGATGGAACGCCAGCTCGATCCGGCCGCCGGCTATCTGCTGCAGAAGGCCGTCGAAGCGCGCGGCATCAAGGTCATCACCAAGGCCAACACCAAGGCCATTGTCGGCGACGCCAAGGTCGAGGGCGTCGAGCTGATGGACGGCACGATCATTCCGGCGACATTGGTGGTGATGGCGGTCGGCATCCGACCGAGCACCGCTTTGGCCAAGGAGGCCGGGCTCGAGGTCAATCGCGGCATCGTCGTCGACGACCGCATGCGGACCTCGGATCCGGCGATCATGGCGCTCGGCGAATGCGCGGAGGTCGGCGGCCATGTCTACGGGCTGGTGGCGCCGCTTTACGAGATGGCCCGCGTCGCGGCGGCCGGGCTGGCGGACAGCGAAGACAGGCGCTTCGTCCATTCCGACACGCCGACCAAGCTCAAGGTCACCGGCATCGACCTCTATTCGCTGGGCGACTTCGCCGATGGTGAGGATCGCGAGGAGATCATCCTGCGCGACGCATCCGCCGGCATCTACAAGCGCCTCGTGCTGCAGGACAACCGCATCATCGGCACGGTGCTGTTCGGCGAGACGGCCGATGGCGCCTGGTTCAACGACCTCAAGAAGAAGGCGACCGACATATCGGCGATGCGCGACACGCTGATCTTCGGACAGGCGTTCCAGGGAGGCATCTCCTCGGACCCTTTGGCGGCCGTTGCGGCACTGGCGGATGATGCGGAAATCTGCGGCTGCAACGGCGTCTGCAAGGGCAAGATCACCGGCGCGATCACCGGCAAAGGGCTGAGCGGGCTCGACGACGTGCGCGCCCACACCAAGGCCTCGGCCTCGTGCGGCTCATGCACGGGCCTGGTCGAGCAACTGCTGAAGCTCACGCTGGGCGAGGCCTACAATCCCGCGGCGGTGCAGCCGATGTGCGGCTGCACGAGCCTCGGCCATGACGACGTGCGGCGCCTGATCAAGGCAAAGGGGCTGAAGACGATCCCCGCCGTCATGCAGGAGCTTGAATGGAAGACTTCCTGCGGCTGCGCCAAGTGCCGGCCGGCGCTCAACTACTATCTGGTCTGCGATTGGCCGGACCAATATGCCGACGACTATCAGTCGCGCTTCATCAACGAACGCGTGCACGCCAACATCCAGAAGGACGGCACCTATTCGGTCGTCCCGCGCATGTGGGGTGGCGTGACCAGCGCCAATGAATTGCGCGCCATAGCCGACGTGGTCGACAAGTTCGAGATACCGATGGTCAAGGTCACCGGCGGCCAGCGCATCGACATGCTGGGCATCCGCAAGCAGGACCTGCCGGCGGTGTGGGCCGACCTCGGCAAGGCTGGCTTCGTCTCCGGCCATGCCTATGCCAAGGGCCTGCGCACGGTAAAGACCTGCGTCGGCACCGACTGGTGCCGCTTCGGCACCCAGGATTCGACCGGGCTCGGCATCCGCATTGAGAAGTTCATGTGGGGTTCCTGGACGCCAGCAAAGGTGAAGATGGCGGTGTCGGGATGCCCGCGCAACTGCGCCGAAGCGACCTGCAAGGATGTCGGCGTGGTCTGCGTCGACTTAGGCTACGAGATCCATTTCGCCGGTGCGGCCGGCCTCGACATCAAGGGCACGGAAGTGCTCGGCCTGGTGAGGACCGAGGACGAGGCGCTGGAGGTGATCGTGGCGCTTGTCCAGATGTATCGCGAGCAGGCCCGCTATCTGGAGCGCATCTACAAATGGGCCAAGCGCATCGGCACCGCCGAGATCAAGAAGCAGATCCTCGACGATGCCGAGAAGCGGAAGGCCTATTTCGAGCGCTTCGTCTTCAGCCAGAAATTCGCGCAGGTCGATCCCTGGTCCGAGCGCGTCTCCGGCAAGGACAAGCACGAGTTCCGACCGATGGCATCGGTCGGGTTCGCGGAGGCGGCGGAATGACCAACATGAACTGGACCGCCATCGGCTCCATCGCCGACATCCCGCCGCGCGGGGCGCGCTGTGTCGCAACGCCGCAAGGCAGGATCGCCGTATTCCGCACGGCGGATAACCAGGTCTTCGCCATTGACGACCATTGCCCGCACAAGGGCGGGCCGCTGAGCCAGGGGATCGTCCACGGCGCGGCGGTGACATGCCCGCTGCACAACTGGGTGATCTCGCTGGAGACCGGCAAGGCGCTGGGCGCCGACGAAGGCTCGGTCAGGACGATACCGGTCAAGGTCGAGGGCGAACGGCTCTTCATCGCGCTTCAGGCTCTGGCCTCGAAAGCGGCCTGAGGCATGGAAGAAGCACGCGAGGTGAGGACCACCTGCCCCTATTGCGGGGTGGGCTGCGGCGTGCTGGCCGGGGTCGCCGCGGACGGCACGACGACCGTGCGCGGCGATCCCGAGCACCCGGCCAATTTCGGCCGGCTTTGCTCCAAGGGTTCCGCCCTTGCCGAGACACTCGGCCTCGAAGGCCGGTTGCTGCATCCGGAGGTTCTCGGCAAGCAAGCGAGCTGGGACGAAGCCCTCGACCTCGTCGCCGAAAAATTCCTGCGGGCTATCGCCGAGCACGGGGCGGATTCGGTCGCTTTCTACGTCTCCGGGCAATTGCTCACCGAGGACTATTACGTCGCCAACAAGCTGATGAAGGGTTTTATCGGCTCCGGCAACATCGACACCAATTCGCGGCTCTGTATGGCCTCGTCCGTCGCTGGCCACCGCCGCGCTTTCGGTGAGGACATCGTTCCTGGCGTCTACGAGGATTTCGAGCACGCCGATCTCATCGTGCTCACCGGCTCCAACACCGCATGGTGCCATCCGGTGCTCTACCAGCGCATGCTCGCGGCGCGGAAGGCACGTGGGACCAGGATCGTCGTCATCGATCCGCGCCGCACCGCCACGGCCGACGAATGCGACCTGCATCTGGCTCTCGATCCGGGCACGGACGTGCTGTTGTTCAACGGGCTGCTCGCGCATCTCGCGCTGACTGGAAAGACCGATGCCGATTTCATCCGCGACCATACGTCGGGCTTCGACGCGGCAGCTTCGCTCGCCGGCGCCGACGCGCCGTCGGTCGCCCGCGTCGCCAAGGGTTGCGGGCTGGCGGCTGCCGACGTCCAGGCCTTCTACGATCTCTTCGCCGGCACGGAGCGGACCGTCACCGTCTACAGCCAGGGCGTCAACCAGTCGGCGCACGGGACCGACAAGGTGAACGCCATCATCAATTGCCATCTCGCCACAGGCCGCATCGCCAAGCCTGGCATGGGGCCGTTCTCCGTCACCGGCCAGCCGAACGCGATGGGCGGGCGCGAGGTGGGAGGTCTGGCCAACCAGCTTGCCTCGCATATGGACTTCGCCGATCCGTCCGCCATCGACCGGGTCTGCCGCTTCTGGAATGCGCCAGACATCGCGCGGCGCGGCGGCCTGAAGGCGGTGGATATGTTCCAGGCGGTCGCCGACGGCCGCATCAAGGCGCTGTGGGTCATAGGTACCAACCCCGCCGTCTCGATGCCCGACGCCTCACGCGTGCGCGCCGCTTTGTCCAAATGCGATTTCGTCGTCGTCTCGGATGTGACGCGCACCGACACAACGCGCTATGCCGACGTGTTGCTGCCCGCCGCCGCCTGGGGCGAGAAGGACGGCACGGTCACCAATTCGGAACGGCGCGTCTCGCGTCAGCGGCCGTTCCAGCCGCCGCCGGGCGAGGCGAAGGCCGATTGGCGCATCGTCTGCGACGTCGCCGCCCGCATGGGCTTCGGCGATGCTTTCGCCTATCAGTCGCCGGCCGATATCTTCCGCGAGCATGCCGCGCTCTCCGCCTTCGAGAACGACGGCGAGCGCCTGTTCGATCTCGGCGGCGTGGCTGACCTCAGCGATGAAACCTATGCCGCCTTTGCGCCGCGCCACTGGCCCGCGTCGGAGAGAGGCGAGCAGCAGACAAGATTGTTCGCCGATGGCCGCTTCCCGACGCCCGACGGCCGCGCGCGTTTTGTGCCGGCGCGGCAGGAAGCGACGGCTTTCACAGTCGATGCCGATTATCCGCTTGCGCTCAACACCGGCCGGCTGCGCGACCAGTGGCACACCATGACGCGCACCGGGACCGTGCCGCGTTTGATGGCGAACGCGCCGGAGCCGGTGGTTGATCTCCATCCGGCCGATGCGGCCGCGCGACATCTCAAGGATGGCGACCTCGCTCATCTTTCAACCCGCTTCGGCTTCGTTCGGGCGAGAGTGCGGGTGTCGAACGCGCAGCGGCGCGGCCATGCTTTCCTGCCCATGCATTGGAGCGGCCATTTCGCGGCCAGGGCCTCCGCCGGAATGTTGTCCTCGCCGGTCACCGATCCGCATTCCGGCCAGCCGGAGCTCAAGCATGTTCCGGTCCGGATCATGCGGGAAGAGACCGGTTGGGCCGGCGTCCTCATCACGAGTCGCGATCTCAGGCCAACGGGTTTCGTCCACTGGAGCCGGCATGCGGTCGAAGGCGGCTGGGTCTACGAACTGACCGGCACCGAGCCGCCGGACCAGGGCATCCTCCTGGCGCGCAAGCTGCTGGGCGTCAAACGGCGGGACCAGTTGCTCGAATACACCGATCGCCGCGGCCTCGTTTATCGCGCGGCCGCCATCGACGATGCCGGCGCCATGGCGGAAGCCTTGCTGGTCGCCGCTCCGGAGCAGTTGCCGATGCGGGACTGGCTGGTGTCGTTGCTCGCCACGCGCCAGAAGCTGTCAGCGGCCGATCGCCATGCGCTTCTGTCCGGTCGCTCGCCTGTGCCCATGCCGGCTATCGGCCGCGTCGTATGCGCGTGCTTTCACATCGGCGCCAACCAGCTTGCGTCGGCCGTAGCCGCCGGATGCGACAGCCTCGAAGCGATAGGCTCGACGCTGCGCGCGGGCACCAATTGCGGCTCATGCCGCTCCGAGATCCGGGCGATCATCGATGCCCGCCAGGTGCAGGCGGCGGAGTGAGCCGCGCCTGTCACGTCACCCGGTTCTACCGATCCTCGACGATCCGCAGATAGGCCGCGGTCACGAACAGCACGATGAAGCCGAACAGTATACGGCGGCCGCCTTCGGGCATCTGCAGGATGGTGAGAAGCGTCGTCAGCACGGTCAGGATCAGCGCGCCGATGATGGTGCCGGTGTAGCCGCCGCGGCCGCCGAATATCGAGGTGCCGCCGATGACGGCGGCCGCCACCGAAGGCAGCACCAGCGGTTCGGCGAGCGACAGCGAGGGCGCCTTGATCAGGCCGATATAGAGCAGGCCCGTAATGCCGGCCAGCAGGCTTGAAAGCACGTATAGCGTAACGATCACCTGCCAGTAGCGGACGCCGGAGAGCCTGGCAGCGCGCTCATTGTCGCCGACAGCATAGAGCAGGCGGCCGAAGCCGGTGCGGTTGAGCATGAAGACGATCAGCACTGCCACCGGCACGAACAGCAGAAGCGCGTTGGGAAAACCGAAGGTGACGCCGGTGCCCAGCCAGTTGAGGAAATCCGGGATTTTCGCGCCGGACGCGATCACGGTGCGCTGGTAGACCTGCAGGAAGCCGGTGCCGATCAGGCTGGTGCCGAGCGTCATGATCAGCGGATGCACCCGGAAGACTCCGACGCCGATGCCGTTGACGAGGCCGATCAGCACGGCGGGCAACATGGCCAGCAGGAACGCCACCGCCGGATCCTGGTTGACGATCTGCGTCGCCATGATGAAGGCGCTCATCGTCGCCACCGTGCCGACGGAAAGGTCGATGCCGCCGGTGAGCATGGTCATGGTCTGGCAGCCGGCGAGGATCGCCAGCGGGATGGCGAACTTCGCCGTGTTGGCGAGCCAGCGCTCGTTGACGATGCCGGGGCGCAGCACCTGCAGGATCACCACGAGGATGATCAACAGGATGATCAGCGGGATCAGCGGCCGGTCCGCCATGAAGCGCTTGATACGACGGCCGAACGAGACAGGCTGGGACATGGTCGCGATGTCGGTCATGGCGTTGCTCCCGCAGGGCGGCTCCGCATGGTGATGAAGGCGCCGAACATAACGACCGCGACCATGATCGCGCCTTCGATGATCGCGGTGACGTTGGGATCGATGGCCAGAAGAGTCAGGTCGGTACGCACAAGCCTAAGCACGAAGACGGCGACGATCGGACCGAGCAGGCCGCCCTTGCCACCGCCGAGCGCGACGCCGCCCAGCACGATCGCGGCGACGCTGGCAAGCAGATAAGGCCCGGGGATGGGCGCGCCGATGCCGGTGCTTACGGTCAGCGACAGGCCGCCGAGCGCCGCGAACAGGCCGGAGAGCGCATAGGCGACGACCCTGGTCCGCGCCACCGGCACGCCGCTGCGGAAGGCGGCGAGCTCGTTGCTGCCGATGGCGTATATGGACAGACCGAGGCGTGAGCGCCTGAGGGGAATCCACACGATGCAGAGGCAGACGACGAGCAGCACCAGCGCCTTCGGCACCCAGGCATCGGCCCAATCCGGCAGGCCGGGGAGCGGCACTGTGCCGATGACGCTTGCCTTCAGCCATTCGGCGGCGGCGCCGCCAGGCGCTCCAAGCACAAGCAGCGCCGCGCCCTGCAGAACGAACAGCATGGCCAAGGTGACGACAATGTCGGGCACCCGGGTGACAACGATGAGGATGCCGTTCAGCGCGCCGAGCGCGAAACCCATGGCCAGCACGAAGGGCACGACGAAGAGCGCATATTCCTCGCTGGCGCCGTTCATCATCGAGGCCGCGGTGACGCTGGTCAGCGCCATCATGGCGGCGACAGAAAGATCGATCCCGCCGGCGATGACGACGACGGTCTGGGCCGCGACGGCAAAGGCGTAGGGCAGAACCGCCCGTGCCAGCGAGCCGAAGTCGCCGCTGCCGTAGCCCGGCTGGATCAGCTTCGTGACGACGAAGAGGAAGATCAGCAGAAGCAAGAGGCCCACGACCCAGCCCTGATTGCGGAAGAAACGGCTCATGGCGTGACCTCCGCATTGGAACTTGGCTTGACGTCGGCAAGGATGCCGACATCCGCCTTGGCGCCGCGCGGCAGGCCGTAGGCCGCGCGCATCAGCGCCGCCTCGTCGGCCTCTTCGACCGGGAAGGTGTCGACGACGCGGCCGCCGAAGATGACGATGACGCGGTCGCAGACACGCTGCACCTCCTCCATTTCCGACGTGTAGAACAGGACCGACTTGCCCTGGCCGGCAAGCTCGCGCAGCAGCTTGTAGATCTCCTGCTTGGTGCCGACATCAATGCCGCGTGTCGGGTCGAAGCAAAGGATGGTACGGGCGTCGGCGGCGATCCAGCGGGCGATGGTCACCTTCTGCTGGTTGCCGCCCGAAAGACGCTGCACCTCGCCCTGCGCGCGGGTGTCGATCTGCAATCTGGCGATGGCGCTGGAAACCACCACCTGCTCGCGGCGCATGCGGATCGGCCCCCACTTACGCAGCGCCGCGCTGAAGGGCAGCGCGATATTCTCGCGCACCGAGCGCTGCATGGCCAAGGCCTCGGCGCGGTCGCCCGGCACATAGGCGATGCCGGTCTGGATGGCGTCGCTCGGATGCGAGAATTTCACCGGCGCGCCGTCGACGTCGATGGTGCCGCCGGTCGGGCGGATCGAGCCCGCAAGTGCTGCGAAGAGTTCGTCCTGGCCCTGGCCCTCGAGGGCGAACACGCCGGCGACCTCGCCATTGGCGAGATCGAAGGAGACATCGTGTAACTTGGTGCCGAATTGCAGGTTGCGGACCGACAAGCGCTTACGAGCGCCGTTCGCGGCTTGATCGCCGGCCTGTCGCGCGGCGACGCGCGTCTTCTCGATGCGGGTGCCGAGCATCATCTCGACTATTCTTTCCTCGACCCCTGGCTCGATGTCGACGACGCCGACCGTGGAGCCGTCGCGCAGCACGGTCGCGCGGTCGCAGAGCGCGGAGATCTCGACGAAACGATGGGAGATGAAGATCACCGAGCGACCCGCATCGCCCTGCCGGCTCACGACTTCCAGCACCTTCTCGGCGAGGTTCGCCGGCAGCGCCGCGGTCATCTCATCGAGCAGAAGCACATCGGGTTCGACGGCGAGCGCCCGGGCGAGGTCGAGCACACGCAGGATGGCCAGGGGGATGTGGCGGGCCGTCTCGCGGATGTCGAGGTCGGGAATGCCGAGCTCGCGCACCCAGGCGCGGAAGGGCTCGACCGGCGTGCCGGTCAGCCTGAGGTTGGACAGGACATCGAGATCGGGGATCAGCGCCGGTTCCTGGTAGACAGGCAGCAAGCCGGCGCGGCGGGCAGCGGCGGGCGATCGGACATCGAGTTGCTCGCCGCGGATGAGGATGCGCCCGGCATCCGCCTTGATCGCGCCGGTCAGGATCTTCACCAGCGTCGACTTGCCGGCGCCGTTGGCGCCCATCAGCGCATGCACTTCGCCCGGCAGGACCGACAGCGAGGCGTTGCGCAGCGCGGCAACCGCGCCATAATTCTTCGCCACGCCGGTGGCGTCGAGGAGAGGGCTTTGCGGCAACGGGTTTGTTGTCAAATCGCGTGGTTCTCGTTCCAGAAATTGATGCAGTGGCGGCTGACCTTCCCCTCTGCCCTTGTGGGAGCAGGTGTCGCCGCAGGCGTCGGATAAGGGTGCTCGAGCGGGGTGAGACGTTGGCGTTTCATGGAACGCCTCTCATCCGTCTCGGCGCTATCGCGCCGATCCACCTTCTCCCACAAGGGGAGAAGGTGGAAGAGCGTCTACTCCCTTATTCGCCGGGACCCTTGCAGGCGATGATCTGGTCCTTGGTGTAGGTCGTCCACTCCGGGATCGAGATCGACACCGGCCATTCGGGGCTAAGCGAGGGGTCGACAACGCTCTTCAGCTTTGCCTTGCCTGCGTCGGTGGCGTTCTCCCACAGCTCGGGATTGACCAGCACGGTCTGCTGTGCCGGCTTCTTGCCGTCGAGGATCTGCAAGGCGAGCGTCACGCCGGCGCCGCCGATCGAGCCCGGATTGGTGACGGCCGCGCCGACCAGCCCCTTGACCGAGCTCAACTGGCCAACGAAGCCGGCATTGTCGGCGCCGACCACGGGCACCATCGGCGCCTGCTGCTCGACCAGCGCGTCGACGATGACGTTGTCGATGCCGGAGGTCCAGATGCCGTTGATCGGAGTGCCGGTGGCGAGGAAGGAGAGGATCTGCTGCTTGGCCTGATCCTGCTGCCAGCCGGTGAACACTTCCTGCGCGACTTTCACGTCAGGGAATTCGGCCAGTGCCTTCTTGAAACCCTTGTCACGATCGCTGTCGGCCGAGGCACCCGCGGCGCCTCGCATATAAAACACCTCGCCCTTGCCGCCCATCTGCTGGAACAGCCACTTGGCGCCGAGATAGGCGTACTGCTCCTGGTTGTTGGAGATGATGTAGGCGGACGGCTCGGTCACCGCCTGGTCGACGGCGACGACGACGATGCCGGCCTTGGTGGCTTCCTCGAGGCCGGCCTTGATGCCGGCCGGATCGGCCGGGTTGACGACGATGGCGTCGACCTTGGCGCTGATCAGGTTGCGGATGTCCTCGAGCTGGCCGGCGGCGTCGGTGTTGCGGTGGGCGATGTTGAGCTTCGCCACCTCGCCGGAAGCCAGCGCCTGCGCCTTCATGGCGCAGATCATTTCCTCGCGCCAGCCGTTGCCCTGGACCGTATTGGAGATGCCGATCGTGTACTTGCCGGCGGCGGCAGAGACGCCCACTGAGGCAATCAAGGCGGCGCCGGCGAGCAGCGTGGCCACGGTCAGATGTCTTTTCATTTCAGTACTCCTCCACATTGATTTTTCAGTTCAGTTCGATTCTTCCAGTCAGTTGCAGAGCGCCGACGTGGCGGCGTCCAGCTTTTCATCATTTGATGAAGGGGCTCAGCACATCGCGGGCAAGCAGGAAGCCGCGCTTTACCTTTTCATCCGTCCCCTCGAAGCGCCGGTCCTCATGCTCGATGATTACCGGCCCGTCGTAACCGGCCCGGTAGAGGCCCGAAAAAATCCTGTTCCAGTCGATGTCCCCAAGCCCCGGCATGCGCGGCACCTGCCAGCCTATGCCGGCCGAAAGGATTCCGCGCTCGTACAAACCATCATGATCAATCATCAGGTCCTTGGCATGGACATGGAACATGTGGGGGCCGAACTCGCGGATGAAGCGCTCCTTGTCGATCATCTGCCAGACGAGATGCGACGGGTCGAAATTCATGCCGACGTCGCCGCCCCAGGCTTCGAGGATGCGGCGCCAGATGTAAGGCGAATAAGCGATGTTGTGCCCGCCCGGCCATTCGTCATAGCTGAAGATCATCGGGCAGTTCTCGAAAGCGAGCTTCACGCCATGCTCGCGGGCATCGGCGATGATTGCCGGCCAGACCTTCTGCGCGTCCTCCCAGTTGGCGTCGACCGTCTTCGAGGCGTCGCCGCCGCAGAAGGTGTTGACGAGCGGGACACCCATGCGGCTCGCCAGCACGATCACCTTCTTCAGATGATCGATGACCGCTTCGCGATGCGCCCGGTCGGGATGCAGCGGATTGGGGTAGAAGCCGAGGCCGGAGATGGCCAAGCCCTTGCCGGCAAGCTCGTCGGCGATGTCCCTGGCCTGCGCGGCCGAAACGTCCACGTCGATATGGCTGGTGCCGGCATAGCGGCGGCTGGCGCCGGAAGTCTTCGGCCAGCAGGCGATCTCCAGCGCCTCGAAACCGGACGAGCGCGCCCAGTCGGCGACCTCGTCGAGAGCAGTATCCGGAAATGGTGCCGTCAGCAGTCCAAGTTTCATGATGCCTCCCAATACCTAACTATGCAGATCGAGCCGGCTGCTTCAACCGCGCATCGGTTGGCACAGAACAGACTAGTCTGACAAAGCCCATCGGATCCTTCGAGAGCAGGCCGTCGAGGCTGGCGACGACATGCGCGCGGAATGTGACGTTGGCGGCCAAGGACGGGTCAAAGATGGCGTCGATGGCGAGGATAGAATCGACAAGCGCGCTGCTGTCCGAACCGATGCGATCGGCGATCGCCGCAATTTTCTCGGCAAACGGGTCGGACACCTGCCAGGCGCGGCCGAAACGCGCGGAGGCCTTAATAAGATAGGCCATCCAGCCGGCGACGGGCACCGAGAGCAGTGCAATGGTCTCGCCCTTCGCCAGCCGGTCACGGATCGGATTGAGCAGGCGCTGCACGATCTTCTGCGAGCCGTCGGTGGCGATCTGGTGGTTGCGATGATGGATCGCGGTGTTGGCGAGGCGCGACAGGCTTTGCTCGAGATAGGCAGAGGGCGAAATGCCGGGCACTGGCCTCAGCGTCGGCAGCGTCTCCTCGGTCAGCATGCGGCGGACGAAAGTCGCGAGCAGCGGGTTGGCGATCGTCTCGAACGTGTGCTCGAAGCCGCCCAGAACACCGAGGTAGCTGAGCGCTGTCTGGGCGCCGTTCAGCACGCGCATCTTGAGGTGCTCGAACGGCATCACGTCGTCGACGAAGGTGGCGCCGACCAGGTCCCAGCGCGGCGCGCTACCAGCGAAATGGTCCTCGATCACCCATTGGCGAAAGCGCTCGCCGACGACCACGGCGCTGTCGCGGTAACCGAAGCGTTTTTCCACCGTGTCAATATCGGTTGCGGTCGTCGCCGGTGCGATACGGTCGACCATGGCCGAGGGAAAGGCGACATTGGCCTCGATCCAGTCCGCCAGCTTCCTGCCGCGCCGCTCCGCGAATGCGCGCACGACGTTGCCGAGAATGATGCCGTTGGTCGGGATGTTGTCGCAGGAGAGCAGCGTCACCGGCCGGCCATGCGTGGCCATGCGCAATTCCAGCGCCCTTGCCAGGATTCCGGGCACGCTGCGCGGTGTCCCGGGACTAGCGAGGTCATGGATAATATCAGGGTGGTCGAGGTCGAGCGCGCCGCTCGACGGGATGTGGCAATAGCCTTTCTCGGTCACGGTCATGGTGACCATCTCGATGTCGGGCGAAGCGAGCACATCCAACGCCGGTTCGGCGCTGTCCTGGCTGTCGACGACGCGCACGATGCTGCCGATGATGCGCGCCTCGACCTCGTCGTTCTGGCGAATGAGCCGTGTGTAGAGGCCATCCTGGCGCCCCAGCGTGTCGGCCAGCAGGGGAGGGCGGATATTGATGCCGACCAGTCCCCAGCGGTCGAAATCCTTCGCCAGCAGGTCATCGGTGTATTCGGCCTGATGGGAGCGGTGGAAGGCGCCGACGCCGATATGGGCGATCCCCGGCTTCAGCGCGGCACGATCGTAAGCCGGCTTGCGGACCTCGGACGGCAGGCGGCCAAGCAACGCAGGGCTGAGGTTCTCGGCGCTCACCGGTTGGCTCCGATCACCCATTGCTCCTGGTCGACCAGCGCCCCGGTCATCGGGCCGGCCGCGTCGGAAAGCAGGAAGACGGCAAGATTGGCGATGTCGGTGACGGAGAACAGCCGGCCGAAAGGCTGCGCCGCGCTGGCCGCGTCGAGCCAGCCCGGACCCTGGCCGAGCGTGTCGGCCTGCATGACGCGTTCGGCCGGCGTGTCGGTCCAGCCGACATTGATGCCGTTGACGCGGATGCGGTCGAAGCGATGGGCGTTCGCGGCATTCTTGGTCAGCGTCGCCAGCGCGCCCTTGGTGGCGGAATAGACGGCCAGCTCCGGCGAGCCGCAATGCGCGTTGATCGACAGGATGTTGACGATCGAGCCGCCCTGTCCGCGTTTCTTCATGTCGGCGATCGCTGCCTGCATCAGGAAGAAAGGGGCGCGTGCGTTGACGGCGAAGAGCGACGACCAATCGTCGAGGCTGGCGTCCACGAAGGAGGCGCGATCAGTCAGGCCGGCGGCGTTGACCAGACCGTCGATGCGGCCGAAGCGGTCGATGCAAGCCTGCGACAGTTGTGCCGGAGCTTGCGGATCGCCGAGGTGGGCGGAAGTGAAAGCGGCAGCGGTGCCCATGTCCGAGAGCTCCGCAGCGGCAGCGTCGCCACGTTTCGGGTCACGGCCAGTGATCAGCAGTCCGGCGGCGCCTGAGCGCGCGGCGATCTCGGCGATCGCGCGGCCGATGCCTTGCGTCGCGCCGGTGACCAGCACCACCTTGCCGTCGAGACGAACCTCCATTCCTCCTCCCGGAACAAAGTTTCTATTTTTTTGAATATGGAACGATAGTTCTCCTTAGTCAATCGTTCCGAGCGGTTCACCGTTTTCATGGACACGGTGAACCGCCCTATCTCTTTGTCTTTCGACGGAAGACCGCTCGCACTTTTCCTGGAATTGCTCCCTTCAGCCTGTCCGGCGCGCGACGACGCCGTGGACCAAGGCCATGCCGACGGCAAGCGAGGCGGCGAGCGAGCGGAACCCGCCAAAATCCTGCTCGACCACTTCCAGCCAGGTGTCGGACAGTTTTGCCAGCGGCGAGAAGGTGCTGTCGGTGATGGTGACAATGCGCGCCTTGCGCTCATGCGCGACGGCGACGAGGTCGGGCGTGATCGAATTGTAGGGGCTGAAGGAGACAGCAAGCACCGCGTCGCGCGGCGTGATGCAACCGACCTGGTCGAGCGCGGTCGAGCCGACATTGTCGACCAGCACGTTGCGCACGCCCTGCTGCGACAGCGTCAGCGACAGATAGGTGGTGACGGGGAAGGCGCGCTTGCTGCCGATGACATAGATCAGCTCGGCCGCCGCCAGATGGTCGACCATCGTCTCGAACCCGGCGATATCGAAATCATTGCCGATGCGGCCGAGCGAGGCCTGGCAGGCAGCGACCATGCCGTTCAGGAAATGCAGGTTTGCATTCGCCACCTCGGCCTTGTCCGGGCTGCCTTGCGTATCCGGCCAGGAGCCCTTCATGCGGTCCTTGAACAGGAGCTGGAAATCGGAAAAGCCGGAATAGCCGAAAATCTGCGCGAAGCGCACCAGGGTCGAAGGCTGCACGCCGGCCTGGTCCGCCACTTGCGCGATCGTGCCTAGCGCCACTTCGCTCGGATGCTGCCAGAGGAAGATCGCCACCTGGCGAAGCCGCTTGGGGAAATGCACGGTGCCCGACGAAAGCACCGCCCGCAGCTCTTCATAGGTTTGCGGCTTGGTGTAACCAAGAGCTGCCAGCGAACGGCTTCGCTTTCTCGCCGCCGTCTCCAGGCCATTCGCGGACGATTCGTTGGCCGTTCGGCGACGGCCGCTCATGTGACGTACCCAAGGACGGCTTGAAACACCCGAACCCTCCATCCGGATGCGGTCCATCACTGCGACCGCGAGAAACGCTAGCGCGGCACGATCGTTTTACAAAACAAAAAATAGAAATATCATTCGAAAATCGTGCGGACTGTCTATGTCCGCATCATGTCAAAACACCGCTGCATCGGGAGGATAATAGCAATCATGGTCTATGCAACCGCGGACGCAACCGCGCGCCAGCGCCTGAGAGTTGGAATGGTAGGAGGCGGCCGCAACGCCTTCATCGGCGCCGTGCATCGGCTGGCCATACGGCTCGACGACCAGATCGCGCTGGTCGCCGGCGCACTATCCTCGGATCCGGACAACGCAGCCGGCTCCGCCGCCGAGATCGGCATCGCGCCTGAGCGCAGCTATGCCGACTACCATGCCATGGCGAGGGCCGAGGCGGCCCGGCCGGACGGCATCGAGGCGGTGGTCATCGTCACGCCCAATCATCTGCACGCGCCGGTCGCCACCGCCTTCCTTGAAGCCGGCATCGACGTGATCTGCGACAAGCCGCTGTCGACGACGCTTGGCGAGGCCGAAGCGCTGGTCGCGCTGGCGAAAGCCAAGAAGCGCCGCTTCGTCGTCACGCTGAACAACACCGGCTACGCCATGGTGCGTCAGGCGCGCGAAATGGTGGCGGCGGGCGAACTCGGCCGCATCGTGTCCGTGCATGGCGCGTATATCCAGGATTGGCTGACCAAGCCGATCGACGCCGAGGGCCAGAAGCAGGCCGAGTGGCGCACCGATCCGGCGCGCGCCGGTCAGTCGGCCGTGCTTGCCGACATCGGCGTGCACGCCTTCAACCTGGCGAGCTTCATTTCCGGTTTCGAGGGCGAGGCCGTTTCGGCCGACCTGTTCACAGCGGTGCCGGGGCGGCGGCTCGACGACAACGCGCATGTGCTCGTGCGTTGGACGGGCGGCGCGCGCGGCACGATCCTCGCCAGCCAGACCTCGCCCGGCCACTACAACGACCTTTCGGTGCGCATCTATGGCGAGAAGGCCGGGCTCGAATGGTCCGGATCGCGGCCGGAGGAGCTGCGCTTCTCGCCCTATGGCGAGGAAACGCGCACGCTGGTGCGCGGCGGCCATGGCTCGACGGCAGAGGCCCGGCGCGTCTCGCGCATGCCGGCCGCGCACCCGGAAGGCTATATCGAGGCCTTCGCCAATTTCTACCGCGACGCCGCCGACATCATCCGCGCGCATCGCGCGGGCGCGACGGTTGACGCAGGGCGGGTGTCGCAGGTGCCCGACGTGGTGGACGGCGCAAGGGGCGTGAAGTTCGTGGCCGCGGCGGTGGAGTCGAACGCGGCGGGCGGAGCGTGGATGCCAGCGCGGTTTGCGGGATAGTGGCCGGATGTTGGTACCCTTTTCGGCCGGCCAGCCAGCCTGTCGGATCGATCAGGAGGGCGGTCCCGCAAGGGTCATGCGGGCTGGGCTCGCGTCACATGGTGTGGTGGAGCATGAGACGGCGTGATGGCACCTCCTGAGTCGGCAGTGCTGGCGCCAGATTATCTCCACGCGAATGCTTTGGCGGCAGATCGTTATCATCCGGATTGAGGAATGGGTTCTTCGTCCTGCAGCCGGTCCAGATCCGGTTCGCGGCGTGGGCGCCCGGCGCGGGGATTGGTCTGGTTTGGGAGAGTCGCCATCGCGCTTCCTCCCGCTCGGCGCCCGGGCAAGCTCTGCCGCGATCCCGACGGACGGGATATCCCGCCCGACCTGAAACGATGATCGCCGCACTCAGACGCTTCGTCGGAGGCGATCGGCGCCGACTGGCAGAACTGTCGCGCTCGCGAATGGTGCAACCAGCATCGCGCCAGGCGGTGGCGACAAGTAACGATCAAATGATTCCGCGAGCCTGCTTCGGCTCTTGCCGGCGGCGGTCGGCGCCTTAGTTCCCATGCCGGGCGAGTGGCCATCTGCCGACATAGGAGGCGGCCGTGAAGCATCAAACCCTTGACCAAATCAACGCCGTTGCCGACGTTCATGCCGAAGCACCGGCTCTCTTCGCCAATCGAGGCCAGCGCCTCGAACGCTGGGCGCAACTTCTCGAACAGAGCCCGAGCCGCCGCCTTACGGCGTTGGCGGGCACCGAATACGTCTCACCCGACATGCGTGCGAGAATGCGCGCTGACGGATCGGCGATCACCGTCGCTTTCGACGATCCGATCTTTCGCGCGCAGGGCCTGCAGGACGACACTTACGGCGAAGCCAAGCGCTTCTTCGAAATGAGCGACTGGCAACTGCATGAGGTTGTCTGCCATTGCCATGTCGGCGCGAACATGCCGGCAAGCTGGGCGGCATCGCGCGTGCGCGCGGCGGTCTCTCCGGGCGCAGGCATTCTTGCCTGGTTGAGAGCGGTGTTCATGCATTAGGGGCGGTGGTTCCGTCTGCGGGATCGTGCCGGGCCGGACGGTTGATGGAAGAGATGGGGAGGCGCCGGGCTCTCCTTCTCGTCAGCGACCGATCTCGCCGAAGACGATGTGACGATGTCGAACGCGCCGATGACCCGCCGCGACATCGGCCAGCATGTGCTCGCGCGACAGGAAATCCATCGCCTGGAGATAGGTGAAGGATGGCGTGCAGATGTTGCAGCCTAACGTCAGGCCGTCGTCTGGATGATCAGCGTCAGCGTGCCGTCACCGTCGATGTTGGCGGCAACGACCTGTGACGAGTTGAGGCCATTGGCATGCAGGACCGACGTTGCCGCGGGCGAGGAATCGACCGAGTTCTGCAGCTTGGCCAGCTCCTTGGCCGTCGTCCTGGTGACTATGGCCTCCGCCTGCGCCTTCACTTCCGAGGGCAGGTCGTCAATCGCCACCACGGCGATGTTGGTCACGTTCTGGGCGGCGTCGCCTTGATCAGGCTGGGCCTGGTCGGGCTGCGGCTTGTCCGGGATGGGCTCCTGAGCAGGAGGCGGGGCTTTCGGCGGCTGCGAATCGGCGCGTTGAGCAGAAGCGGGCTGCGCCAATGCGATTGCCGACAGCGCCAGGACCATCGTCAAGGTGCGCATCGTCTTTCCTTTCGATCTCGAAATCTGACGACACAACCGCGGGGCCGGGTGATGGTTCCTGGAAAGCCGTGACAGCGGCGACTTAGAGCATTCCAGGAAAACTGTGAGCGGTTTTCCGACCGGAATTGCTTAAAAAAACAAAGATAGAGCGGTTCGCCGTTTCCGTGAAACGGTGAAACGCTCTAGGAGACGCGCATTGTCCGGAAGGTGACGGAGTAGCGGTGTTGTTCGACAGGCGGGATGGAGTGTTCCCACTCGTTTCGCGACGGGCCGGCCATGAGATAAATGGACCTGGGCTCGAGCTCGATGGTTTCGCGGTCCCATGCCGTGCCGCTCTTGCGGCGCAGCCGGAAGCTGCAGGGCGCCAGCAGGGAAACACCGGCGACGATCTCGAAATGCGGCTTATCCCTGTGCCGGCCTATCCCGGCGCCAGGACGATACTCGTTGATAAGCACCTGCGCGAATTCGCTCGCCGCGACGCCCGCGAATTTGGCGACCTTGGCGCGCAGCGGCAGCAGGAAATCCGGAATGCGCGGCGCTTCGAGCACCTGACGGCGCTCATAGTCATAGCGCAGACCGAAGCCGACGACCTGCCTGTTGGCAAGATGGCCGTGAAAATCGAACGGTTCGAAAGGCAGGCCCCGGATATGGCGGATCAGTTCGCGCTCTTCGTCACGGTCGATCAGTTCCGGCTGGTAGGAGAAGCCTTCGGGCAGGCTTGCGGGCAGCGCGCGTCCGGACGCATCGAAGAGGTCGCCCTGGCAGGCGCTCTCCTTGGTCGGGCGTTTGGCTGATGACATGCGGCTCAGATAGGAGGTCGGAACACGTGTGCAAGGCCGCTCCCTGCCCGCGGAACCTGGAGATGCGTGAAGGGTTAGGTTGGAAGCAGGATGCTGGCCATGCCTTCCACCGCAATCCAGAACATTCACTACGATCCGTCGAGGCGAGTCCTTTCGGTGTGGTTCGTTCCGACGGGCAAGCGCTATGACTATGAGGACGTCGGACCCGAGGTCTATACGGCTTTCAAGACGGCTTTCTCGAAAGGCCAATTCTTCAACGAGTTCGTGCGCGATCGCTTCAGATACCACCTCGTCGGACGTGGACGCCGGCATTGAGCGCCAGAGCGCCGCGTCTTGACGCCGCGGCGCCGTCAGCCCGTCTTGGGCGCGAGGATGCGCATCACCTGTTCGGCAATCGCCAAGCTTGAGGTCAGGCCGGGGCTTTCGATGCCGAACAGATTGACCAGGCCGTCGATGCCGTGCGTTGCGGAGGCCTGGATGACGAAGTCGCTGTTGGCTTCGCCAGGACCGGAGAGTTTCGGCCGAATGCCGCTATAGGCCGGCTGCAGGCTGTCGTCGGCCAGACCAGGCCAATATTTGCGGATCGCATCGTAGAAGCGCTCGCCGCGCGCCGGATCGACACGGTAGTCGAGCGTGTCCGTCCATTCGACGTCGGGACCGAACCGAGCCGTGCCGCCGAGATCAAGTGTCAGATGGACGCCAAGCCCGCCCGGTTCGGGCACGGGGTAGACCAGCCGCGAGAAGGGCGCCCGGCCCACCACCGAGAAGTAATTGCCTTTGGCGTAGCGAAGCGTCGGCAAGAACCGACGGTCGAAGCCTTCGAGCGAGCCCGCCAGCGCGACGGCGCCAAGGCCGGCCGCGTTGATGAGGCGCGGCGTGGCGATCTCGAAACCCTCGCCGCTTGCCGTGTCCATCGTCTGGATTACGATGCGGCTGGCATCGACGCGGCCCGAAACGATGCGCGTGTTGAGTGACAGCATTGCGCCGCTTTCCTCAGCGTCGCCGAGCAAGGCGAGCATGAGCGCGTGGCTGTCGACGATACCGGTGGAGGGCGAGAGCAGCGCCTTGGTGCAATGAAGCGCCGGCTCCAGGGCTTGCGCCTCGGCGGCGGAGACGGACCGCAGATCGTCGACACCGCAGGCAGCGGCGCCGGCCCGGATCGTGGCAAGCACGGGTTCCTGGGCCTCGTCGGTCGCGACGATCAGCTTGCCCGAGCGGCGATGCGGGATCGCACGGTCCGCGCAGTAGCGGTAGAGCATGTCGCGGCCGGCGACGCAAAGCCGGGCCTTCAGCGATCCTTGCGGATAGTAGATGCCGGCATGGATCACTTCCGAATTGCGCGAGCTCGTCTCGGTGCCGAAGGCATCCGCCGCCTCGAGGATCAGCGTATCCAGGCCGCGCGCGGCGATCTTGCGCGCAATCGCAAGACCGACGACGCCGGCGCCGGCGACGATGCAGTCGATCTGTTCCATTCTCAGCCCGCCACCGCCATGTCGGCGGCGCTCCTGCCGAGCAGCCGTTCGAGAATCACGTTTCCACCCTCGGTGATGTCGGCGATGATCGCACGTTCGGCGGCATCGGCATCCCCTTTCTTGATCGCGGCGAACACCGCGTGGTGGTTGTCGATCATGGCGCGGCCGCCTTCATGATAGGATTCCGCGATCAGCGGCCCCATCTGCAGCCACAGCCGATTGAGGATGCCGCGCAGCACCACCATATTGCCGATGTCGGCCAGCGCGAAGTGGAAGGTCTGGTTGAGCTCCAGCGCCTCGGTCCAGTTCCTGTCAGCAATGGCACTTTCGTTGCGGGCAATCAGATTGCGCAGCCGCTCGATGTCCTTGGCCGTCGCCTTGAGCGCGGCCTCGCGCGCGGCGAGCCCTTCGAGCTTCAGCCTTATCTGGCGGATCTCGCGATAGCGTTCCAGCCTGATGATGGGGACGCGCACCTCGCGCGCCGATTTCTGGACCAGGGCTTCATCCTGGATGAGGCGCAGTATCGCGTCGCGAACCGGCGTGACGCTGGTGCCGAGCGACTGGGCGAGATCGCGGATGGTCAGTCGCTCACCCGGCGCGAAGCGTCCCTTGACCAGCGCCTCCGAGAGCCGCGCATAGACCGTGTCACCGAGATTTTCGTGTTCGAGCGTCTCGAAGCTGAAGCTCTTCATGCCGTTTCCGCCCCATTCAGTCATTGTCCCCAAAAGGCTTGACTGTGTATGTTATAAGAAACATGATGCATCAAACACCACAATGCAAGAGGAAGCTGCAACCTCTGGACGAGGGGGCAGGACAATATCCGCTTGCGCGCCTGCAGACAGGAGCCGTCATGGACGCCAGACCGAATTCCCCCGAAGCCCGCGACATCCGCTACCACCTGCATGGCTATACCAACGCCCGCAAGCATCAGGAGACGGGTCCGCTGGTCATCGAAAAGGGCGACGGCATCTATGTCGAGGACCTCGCCGGCAATCGCTATATCGAGGCGATGGCGGGCCTGTGGAGCGTCGCCGTCGGCTTCTCGGAAAAGCGGCTGGTGGACGCTGCGACAAGACAGATGTCGAAGCTGCCCTTCTATCACGACTTCGGCTCGAAGGCGCATTCGCCGCTGATCGACCTGGCCGAAAAGCTGGTGCAGATGGCGCCGGCGCCGATGAGCAAGGCCTATTTCACCAATTCCGGTTCCGAGGCCAACGATACCGCGATCAAGATGATCTGGTACCGCTCGAACGCGCTCGGCCAGCCGGCGCGCAAGAAGATCATCAGCCGCAAGCGCGGCTATCATGGCGTCACCATCGCCTCGGCGAGCCTGACCGGGCTGCCCAACAACCATCTCTCCTTCGACCTGCCGATCGCCAACGTCCTGCACACCTCGACGCCGCATCACTGGCGCGACGCCCAGCCCGGCGAGAGCGAGGAAAAGTTCTCCGCCCGGCTCGCCGACGATCTGGAAAAGCTGATCCTTGCCGAGGGACCCGAAACGATCGCCGCCTTCATCGGCGAGCCTATCATGGGCGCCGGCGGCGTCGTCGTTCCACCCGACGGCTACTGGGAGAAGATCCAGGCGGTGCTGTCGAAATACGACATCCTGCTCGTGGCCGACGAGGTGATTTGCGGCTTCGGCCGGACGGGCGAGATGTTCGGCTCGCAGACTTTCGGCATCAAGCCCGACATCATGGTGCTGTCGAAGCAGATTTCCTCATCCTACCTGCCGATCTCGGCGCTGCTGATCAACGACAAGGTGTTCGAGCCGATCGCCAACGAGAGCGACCGTATCGGCACCTTCGGCCACGGCTTCACGGGCGGCGGTCATCCGGTCGCCGCGGCCGTCGCGCTGGAGAACATCAAGCTGATCGAGGAGCGCGATCTCGTCGGCAATGCGCACAAAGTCGGCGCGCATCTGCAGGCAAGGCTGCGCAATCTCGCCTCGCATCCGCTGGTGGGCGAGGTGCGCGGCGTCGGTCTCATCGCCGCCGTCGAGCTCGTCGCCGACAAGGCGACCAAGGCGCCTTGGGGCAAGCCGGCGGCGCTCGGCGCGCTGGTCAACGGCCTTATGCAGCAGAACGGCGTCATCTCACGCAACATGGGCGATGCCATCGCCTTCTGCCCGCCGCTGATCATCACCGAGACCCAGGTCGACGCGCTGGTCGATGCGTTCGAGCGGTCGCTCGCCGCCGCGCTGCCGCAGGTTCATCCGTAGGGCTGAAGAAGCACCAGCTTCCCGCCGCGAGGCGTGCTGGGCAGCTGCGACGGCAAGGAGAGCGAGACGATCCAAGCTTCGCGACGGCGACAAGATCGTGCTGCCGGCCTTCAGCGAAGAGACCATCGAGGATGGCGCGCGCATCGAGTTCACCGCCTGTGGCGGCGGCGGTTATGAGCGCCACCTGTCGAGGCGCCGCCAGGCATTGTATTTCGGGGGTGCTTCCCATCGCTGAAACCCCTCGGCAGATCAGTATGGAGCCAGGTTCCGCCGTTGCCAGAAGGCAGACATCGCGGCAGCTTCGTCGATGATTGCAGGGGGCAGCTGGCGGAGAGAGCGGGATTCGAACCCGCGTTACGGTTTCCCGTAAACACACTTTCCAGGCGTGCGCCTTCAACCACTCGGCCACCTCTCCGTCCTAGCATCTCGCGCCGGCCGGTTTCGCCGGGCGGGTTGGGGAAGATGCTCCCGTGGGAAGTCCTGAACGGACATGTGGCTGCCTTCAACCGGCGGGCAACCTTCCCTGCACCGCTAGCCGTCTCGGCAAACAGGCGCGGGGCTCATCTAGTCGATCCGAAAGCGAATGCCAAGCCATAATGGCATTGCAAAGGCTTTTGGTCGTGGATGCCACAGAAGGCCGCCTCAAACGACGGCGTGCCGTGCGCTCGTGTGATGTGGGCGGGCTGACCCACAAGGCGCTTTCGCGCCTGGTAAGTGAGAGGCCGCGCAGCCGAACTGCAGCCAATGTCGTAAGGCCGATGAGGAAACCGTATTGGCAGGGGACGCTCCGCCATAAGCTCCCGCAGGGACATTGAGCCGGATCAAATCCCTTGCGGCCGGCGTCTTGCTAAGTTGTCCCGTTCCCGGGACAAGGTTGAATGCGTATTGCAGTCCTGTCTGACATTCATGCCAACCGCGAGGCGTTCGACGCAGTCCTTGAGGCTGCTCGGAAGCTGGCGCCGGACCAGTTGGTCCTGCTCGGCGATCTGGTCGGCTACGGGCCTGATCCCGCCTATGTGGTCGAGAAGGCGGCCGATCTCGTCGAAGACGGGGCAGCCTGCATCATGGGCAATCACGATGAGGCGGCGGCGTTCGGCCGGAACGACATGACGGAGAATGCGCGGACCGCCATCGAGTGGACCCGCAAATGCCTCACCCGGACGCATTTCGACTTTCTTGCCAAGCTGCCGCTCTCGCTGCGGTCCCAAGACCGGCTCTATGTCCACGCCAGCGCGGAACGCCCGGAAAAATGGCTGTATATACGCGATGTCGACGCGGCAGAACGCTGCCTGTCGGCAAGCGACGCCCGCGTCATTCTCTGTGGCCACACCCACATTCCAGCCGTCTACTACGCCTTGCCGGGCAGCCGGCCGGTTCATTTCCGGCCGCTGGACAATGTGGCGGCGCCCGTATCCGAATTGCGTCGGCATGTCGTCGTCGTCGGGGCGGTCGGCCAGCCGCGCGACGGCAACCCGGCCGCCTGTTTCGCGCTGCTCGACACGGAACGGCGCGAACTGACGATGGTGCGCGTTCCTTATGATCACGAAGAAACCGTCCGCAAGATTCAGGCGACAGGACTGCCCGGGTGGCTCGGCATGCGCTTGAAAATCGGCCGCTAGTCAAGCTGGAGGCGATGGATGCAGAAGTTCGAGGCAGGGGCAAGGATCGACGGTTTCGAGCTCGTCGAAAGGCTTCAATCCGGCGGCATGGCCTCACTGTGGCGTGCGAAAAATCCGGAATTCAATTTCCCGCTTTTGCTGAAGATCCCCTTTCTCGATCCCGGTGGCGACGTTTCCGTCATACTCGGTTTCGAAGCCGAGGAACTGATCCTCAAACGCCTGTCGGGTCCGCACGTGCCGCGCTTCGCGGCATCCGGAAGCCTGGCAACGGTTCCGTACATCGCGATGGAGTTCGTCGCTGGCGTCGGCGTGGAGCGACTGACCAACGCCGCCCCGCAGCCGCCCGACGAGGTGGCAAGGATCGGCTCTGAGATCGCCAAGGCGCTCGCCGCTCTGCATCGCCAGAAGGTCGTCCATCTCGATCTCAAGCCCGAGAACATCATTCTTGCCGAGCGCGGCGCCGTTCTTCTGGACTTCGGCCTCGCCCGCCATGCCGAGCTTCCAGACCTTCTCGGCGAGGAGAGCTCGGTGCCGATGGGCACGGCAGCCTATATATCGCCGGAACAGGTGCTGGGCGAAAGGTCCGATCCCGCAAGCGACGTGTTCGCGCTGGGCTGCATCCTCTATCAACTCGCCACGGGCGAGGAGCCGTACGGGCGTCCGGCCACCTTCGCGGGAATGAAGCGCAGGCTCTATCACGCGCCCAGGCCGCCGCGAGATGTCGACAGGGCCATACCGAGATGGCTGGAGGCTGTCATTCTCCGATGCATGGAAGTCGACAGATCGAGGCGGTACGCCGATGCCGCGCACGTTCTCTCGGATCTCAGCAACCCCGACCAGGTCGTGGTCGCCAGAAATCGCGCGCCATCGAACGGAGGTACCTGGGGCGCGATCAGGAATCTCTTCCGCAGGACGGACGAGAAGTCACTGGTGGGGAGAGCGGCCGACTCCAGGGTACGCGCCGGGCCATCGATCGTTCTGGCCGCGGTCGACCTTGCCAACGGAAGCGATGCGTTGGCGGGCGAGGTTCTCAACGAAACCGCGCGCGTGCTTGCGGCGCGTCAGGACTCGTGGCTGGCCTGCGTGACGGTGTTGAAGACCGAGATCATCGCCGACACGCCGACGATCGATCAATCGGGCCGATTGGTCTATCTGCAGCGGCTGGTCGCCTTGAAGGACTGGGCACGTCCACTGCATCTGCCGGAGGATCGGATAAGCTACCACGTGCTCGAGGCCGTCAGTCCGGCCGACGCGATCCTCAACTACGCCGAGCACAATGATGTCGGCCATATCGTCGTCGGCGCGCGCTCGTCTTCGAAGATGCGCCGGCACCTCGGCAGCGTCTCGACCAAGGTCGTGGCGCGAGCCCTTTGCTCGGTGTCGGTGGTGCGATTGAAAGCGGTCGAGGAACAAAGGCGGCAATCGTCGTGATGTCATCGGTGCCCTGCGGACCCGTTCGCGCTTGACTCCGGTCGCGACTGCCTGTCGACTGCCCCCGAGTGCTTCGGCCTTTGACCACATCGCCGGACCGCTCCAAAGTTGGTTTCACGCAATTGCGGGTGGAGCGGCGGTCTCCCGGGAATTGCATTGGGCTTTGCGAGGGGCATCGTCCTGACATGGCTTCCATCGATCGGCAACCCGCGGGACGGCCGGACAGCGGGCTTTCCTTCATCCCGGTGGGGTGGCTCGTCGTCGTCATGGGGCTGTCGGCCTATGGCCTGATCTCGAACTGGCGGCTGATCGGCGACTTCAGCCTGCCGCACAGCGTCTTCTTCCTGATCTATGGCGGCCTTGCCGGCGGCGTGATCACGATTCTGTGGGGGCTGTATCTGCTTGGTCTTGCCTTCAACCGGTCGGCCCGTTTCCCGCGCCACTATACGATCTGGCAAATCGCCATCATCATCTGGCTCCTCGTGCGCCAGGCCTATGTGCTGCTTATGTCCGACTTCGTCTTTTCGGCCGAGGCGCTGGGCTTCACCGTCGCCGAGATCGCCATCGGTTTGCTCTGCATCTTTCTCCTGCGCGGCGGCGCCGGCGCCGAGACTGTCTATGTCAATCCTGAGACCGAGCGGCCGCCGGTCTTGGTCTCGATCCTCGCCGCGCTGCTCGGGATCATCCTTGGCGGCGCGATCGGCGCCTGCGCCGGGTTCTTCGTCGGTTCGCTGATCGCGGACCTGACCCATATGAGCTGCTTCGAGGGCGCCTGCGGATTTTTCGCGGCCTTTGTCGGGCTTGGAGGCCTGATCGTCGGGGCGATCGCCGGCGGCATTTTCGTCATCTGGCGGGTAAACCGGCGCCGGCCCCCGCCGGCCCGTTAATATCATCGGTCGCGATTGCGCGGGAGTTACGCACGCTCTATGTCGATCGCGGAGCAGACGGGAGCTTTCCCGGGGAGAGCATCGATGTTGCGTTTCATCTTTCGGCTGGCGGCCATGGTTGCGTTGTCGGTTTCCGTCATCATGGCGGTAATCGACACGACACGCTCGGTCGCCGCCTCCTCGCTGGTGATGACGCCGCTCAACGCAAGCTGGCTGGCGGCCTCGCCGGACACGCGGGCGGCGTTCGAGACGTTCGTGCGCGCCAAGGCAGGCCCGCTGGTCTGGGACGGCGCCGTCGCCTGGGTACTTGCGCAACCCGGCTTCGCGGTGTTCGCGGTGCTTGCTTTCCTGCTTTACGCCATAGGCTACCGGCGCCGTCGCCGCGGCGCGGAATTCGCTCCAAGTCCCTGAAGGCTCTTGGTTCTGATGCACTTCCGGACGCAAGGCCACGACGAAACCGCAGTGTCTGCCCGTTTCACGGTCTACCTGCAATTTGCTCAAGGAGGCGGGCGGACCGCAGGTAACCGCTTTTTCCAACAGGTCAAAATTCCACGTGAATTTTGTTTCGCGCCGTGCCAGATTGACCGCGAGCGGGAGGGAAAGCACTTCCTGCCTGGCGTCGACAGCCTGCCGGAGAACCGGGTGGGCGGGCGGTGCAAAAAGTAAAATAACCGACAGGGTGTGGATCTCATGAAACGTATCGTTCTCGGCCTTCTGGCCGCAACCGCAATGGTTCTTCCGGCATTCGCCGCGGATGTCCAGCCGGCGATCCTCTATGATCTGGGCGGCAAATTCGACAAATCCTTCAACGAGGCCGCCTATCATGGCGCGGAGAAGTTCAAGACCGAGACCGGTATCGCCTACGTCGAATTCGAGGTCTCCAACGCCTCGCAGCGCGAGCAGGCGCTGCGCCGCTTCGCCGAGGACGGCCGCAACCCGATCGTCATGGCGGGCTTTGCCTGGGAGGACGCCCTGAAAGCGGTCGCGAAGGATTATCCGGACTTGAATTTCGCCATCATCGACGACGCTGTCGACATGCCCAATGTCCGCTCGCTGGTGTTCAAGGAGAACGAAGGCTCCTATCTCGTCGGCATCCTGGCGGCGATGGCGTCGAAGTCGAAGAAGGTGGGCTTTATCGGCGGCATGGACATCCCGCTGATCCGCAAGTTCGAATGCGGCTATGTCGGCGGCGCCAAGTCGGCCGGCGCGACCGATGTCATCCAGAACATGACCGGCGACACGCCGGCGGCCTGGAACGATCCGGCCAAGGGCGGTGAGATCGCCAAGACGCAGATCGACCAGGGCGCCGACGTGGTCTACGCGGCGGCCGGCGGCACCGGCGTCGGCGTGCTGCAGGCGGCGGCGGATGCCGGCAAGCTCGGCATCGGCGTCGATTCCAACCAGAACGGCCTGCAGCCGGGCAAGGTGCTGACCTCGATGATGAAGCGCGTGGACGTAGCCGTCTACAACGCGTTCATGGACGGCAAGAACGGCACCTTCAAAGGCGGCCTCCAAAATCTCGGCCTCAAGGAAGGCGGCGTCGACTACGCCATGGACGACAACAACAAGGCGCTGGTGACGGATGAGATGAAGGCGGCGGTGGAAAAGGCCAAGGCCGACATCATCTCCGGCAAGGTCGAGGTCCACGACTATACCGCCGACAACAAGTGCCCCTATTGATCTTCAAATCACTTAAGCTTTGGACCGCCGGGCCGACGCCCGGCGGTTTCGTTTTGGCAACGGGATGATGCGACCGACGATCGAAGCGATCGAGGGTCATGCCGCGTCGGCCGGCATCGGCATGCTCCACCTCCACACGTGGCAGGCGCGAGGCTTCTACGAAGCGCTCGGATGGATGGCGGCCGAGACTTTCGAGCAAGACGACGCGCCGATGCTGTTGATGTCGCGCACCTTATAGGGTGCCGGCGAGATAGCCGAGCGCAAAGGCCGCCAACATGGCAAGCGCGATGACGAAGCCCAGTCTCCTGCCTCCGACCGAATGTGGGCCGACGTCATAGGGCTTGCGCTCGGGTCGGTGATCCATCGGCGGCTGCTTCTGTGTTTCCGGGGCGGCAATGGCTGTCAGCCGCGTCTGCATTTGCGGCATTTCGGCAAGGCTTTGGGCGACCAACTCCCAGCGACGGCCGCGTCCGCCAGCCCAAGAGGGATCGAAGGCGCGCAGGCGCTCGTCGAGTGAGAGCACCGCCTCGCGAAAGGCAGGGTCGATCTCGAGGTCGCGCTCGGCGCGGGCGCGTTCCTTGTCGTTCATCAGGCCGAACACATAGTCGCCAGCCCTGCCGACATAGTCGCGTTCACTGGACATAGCCGCCTTCCCCCATGGCTCCTCACCAGTGCGGCGGCTTGGTCACCGGCACGTCGGCGGCGGTCTGCTCCTCCAGTTCCAGGAACCGGTCGCTCAGGGCGGCAAGCTTGCGCTCCATACGCTCGATCACCTTCCACTGTTCGGCGATCTGGCCGGACAGTTCCTCGATTGTCCTTTCCTGCTCGGCGGCGCGGATTTCCAGCGTCGTCAGCCGATCTTCAGGCATGACCATGCAAACCGACCCTTGCGAATATGAAGCCGCATCCAAGGCAGATACTCCCGGGATGTCCCATGACCATCTGCCCATGCTCTTTTCGTTTTGGCAGGTGCGAATCGCAAAACCTTGAGACACTTTTGCGGACCCTGCCCAGGTTCGAAATTGACAAGGGCGCGGGGATTTGTCGAGAGTGAAAGGCCGATTGGCAGGGGCTGGGCATCATGCTAGGCATTTTGACCAAGCGATAAAAAAACTGAGTGGGACAGGCTGCATGGCGCAAGCCGCAATCGAGCTCGTAGGCATCAACAAGAGCTTTGGCGCGGTGCGCGCCAACCGCGACATCAACCTGGAAGTCGCGCGCGGCACCATCCACGGCATCGTTGGCGAGAACGGCGCCGGCAAGTCGACGCTGATGTCGATCCTTTACGGCTTCTACCAGGCCGATAGCGGTGAGATCCGTGTCGGCGGCAAGCCGGTGTCGATCAATACGTCAAACGACGCCATCGCGCTCGGAATCGGCATGGTGCACCAGCATTTCATGCTGGTCGACAATTTCACCGTGCTGGAGAACATCATACTGGGGGCAGAGAACGATGCGCTACTGAAGAGCAGCATCGCCAAGGCGCGTTCGGAGCTCGAGCGGCTGGAGCGCGAATACGGCCTCGAAGTCGATCCCGACGCCGTCATCGAGGAACTGCCGGTCGGCCTGCAGCAGCGCGTCGAAATCCTCAAGGCGCTCTATCGCGGCGCCGAAATCCTGATCCTCGACGAGCCGACGGGCGTGCTGACGCCGGCCGAGGCCGATCACCTCTTTCGCATCCTCAAGCAATTGAAGGACCAGGGCAAAACCATCGTGCTCATCACGCACAAGCTGCGCGAGATCATGGCGATCACGGACACGGTTTCGGTGATGCGCCAAGGCACGATGGTGGCGACCCGGGTGACGAAGGAAACCACGGTCGGCGAGTTGGCAGAGCTGATGGTCGGGCGGCGCGTGCTTCTCAGGGTCGAGAAGGGCCAGTCGGAAGCCGGCGCGGTGAAACTCTCGGTCAAGAACCTGACGGTCAAGGATTCCCGCGGCGTCACCATGGTCGACAACGTCTCGTTCGACGTTCGGGGCGGCGAGATCGTCGGTATCGCCGGCGTCGCCGGCAACGGCCAGTCCGAACTGCTGGAGGCGATCTCCGGCATCCGGCAAGCGGTTTCCGGCGAGGTGATGCTCGACGGCAAGCCGATCGATCTCACCGGCAAGGCCGATCCTGGCGAGTTGCGGGACCGGGGGCTTGCCCATGTGCCGGAGGACCGCCACCATGTCGGGCTGGTGCTCGCCTTCGAAGAGAACGAGAATTCGATCCTCGGCTACCATGACGACGAGCGCTACCTGAAGGGGCCGTTCCTCGACATCGATGCCATCATGGCCGACGCCAAGGAAAAGATAGAGAAATACGACATCCGCCCCGCCAATCCGCGTCTCAAGACAGCCAATTTCTCCGGCGGCAACCAGCAAAAGATCGTGCTGGCGCGCGAAATGGAACAGGACCCCGGCGTGCTGATCGTCGGCCAGCCGACGCGCGGCGTCGATGTCGGCGCCATCGAATTCATCCACAAGCGGCTGATCGCCATGCGCGACCAGGGCAAGGCGGTGCTGGTGGTGTCCGTCGAGCTCGACGAAATCCGCTCGCTCTCCGACCGCATCCTGGTGATGTTCGCAGGCCGCGTCGTCGGTGAGCGCGGCCCGGACGCGACCGAAGGTGAGCTCGGCCTGCTGATGGCCGGCGTCGAACACCAGGAGGCCGCCGAATGAGCACGCCCTACGCCAAGCTGCCGGCCTGGGCCGATTACGGATTGATACCGCTGATCAACCTGTCGGTCGCCTTCATCGTCGCCGGCTTTGTCGTCATGCTGGTCGGCGAAAATCCGTTCCGCGCCGCTGTCATCCTGGTCGAGGGCGCCTTCGGCAAGGGCACGGGCATCGCGTTCACCCTATTCTATGCCACCACCTTCATCTTCACCGGACTGTCGGTGGCTGTGGCTGCGCATTGCAGCCTCTTCAACATCGGCACCGAGGGCCAGGCCTACATAGGCGGCCTCGGCATCGCGCTCGTTTGCCTGAGCTTCGACAGCGTGCTGCCCTGGTGGGCGATCTTCCCTATGGCGATCGTGGCCGCGGCGGCGTTCGGCGCGCTCTGGGGCCTGATCCCGGCCTATCTGCAGGCCAAGCGCGGCTCGCACATCGTCATCACCACCATCATGTTCAACTTCATCGCCGCCTCGGCGATGGTCTATCTGCTGGTCGGTCCGCTGAAGCCGGCCGGCTCGCAGGCGCCGCAGACGCGCAATTTCCTGGCCGGCGCGGAATTGCCGAAGCTCAACTGGGTGATCGAATTGTTCGGCGCGAAGATCCGCTCGGCGCCGCTCAACATCTGCTTCCTGCTGGCGCTGGTCATGGCGTTCCTGGTCTGGCTTCTGATCTGGCGCACGAGGCTCGGCTATGAAATGCGCACCTATGGCCACAGCCCGAAGGCGGCGCGCTACGCCGGTATTTCGGAAACCCGCATCATCATCACCGCGATGATGATCTCGGGCGCGCTGGCCGGCATGATGGCGCTTAACCCGGTGATGGGCGACCAGCACAATGTCGCGATCGATTTCGTGTCCGGCGCCGGCTATGTCGGCATCGCGGTGGCGCTTATGGGCCGGCTGCATCCGGTCGGCATCGTACTGGCGGCCATCCTGTTCGGGATGCTCTACCAGGGCGGGGCCGAGCTCGCCTTCGAGATGCCGGCGATCAGCCGCGACATGATCGTCATCATCCAGGGCCTGGTCATCCTGTTCGCCGGCGCTCTGGAACATATGTTCAGGCCTTACATCCAGGCGCTGTTCGCCTCGGTCAGTCCGAAGTCTGTCGGCATGCAGGCGATCAAGGGGACGGGGGCCTGAGATGGACATTTTCAACGCGATCATCCAGGTGCTGGACTCGACCATCCGCCTTTCGGTTCCGCTGCTGCTCGCCTGCCTGGCTGGCCTTTATTCGGAACGGGCCGGCATCTTCGACATCGGGCTCGAAGGCAAGATGCTGGTCGGCGCCTTCGCCGGTGCCTCCGCCGCCGCCGTCTTCCATTCGGCGCTGATCGGCCTCGGCACGGCGGTGCTGATCTCGGTCGCCTTCGCCCTGGTGCACGGCTTTGCCTCGATCACGCATCGCGGCAACCAGATCGTATCGGGCGTGGCGATCAATTTCATCGCCGCCGGTTCGACCATCATCCTCGGCCAAGCCTGGTTCCAGCAGGGCGGACGCACGCCGGCGCTGCAACCGGGCGAACGGTTCGAGGCGATCATCTGGCCTGGCGCCGATGCGATCAGGGATGTGCCGATCATCGGCCCGATCTACGCCGAACTGATCTCAGGCCACTCCATCCTGGTCTATTTCGCCTTCGCCATGGTGCCGTTCACCTGGTGGGTCCTGTTTCGCACCCGCTTTGGGCTGAGAATGCGCGCGGTCGGCGAAAATCCGGCCGCCGTCGATACCGCCGGCATCTCGGTCGCCTGGCTGCGCTACCGCGCGCTGATCTGCACCGGCATCCTCACCGGCGTCGCCGGCGCCTATCTGTCGATGGTGCAGAATGGCGGCTTCGTGAAGGACATGACCGCAGGCAAGGGCTATATCGCGCTGGCCGCGCTGATCTTCGCCAAGTGGAAGCCGGTCAACGCCATGTTCGCTTGCCTGCTGTTCGGCTTTCTCGACGCGGCTTCGATCCGCCTGCAGGGCTCGCCGCTTCCCCTCGTCGGCAAGGTGCCGGCGCAATTCATGCAGGCGCTGCCCTATGTCCTGACCGTCATCTTGCTGGCGGGCTTCATCGGCAAGGCCATTCCGCCGCGCGCCGGCGGTGTGCCCTACGTCAAGGAACGCTGATGTAGGGGAAGGCTGATGTCGCGGCAACGCTGAGGCGATGGTTCCGTCCGAAGGCGGCCGGCATTTGAACACGATCGCGGGAGAGAAGAAGCGGATGTCGCATGATCTGTTCGAGGCGGCGAAGACGGCGATGGCCAAGGCCTACGCGCCCTATTCGAAATTCCCGGTGGGTGCGGCACTTCGCACCGAGGACGGGCGCGTCTTCACCGGCGCCAACATCGAGGTGGCGTCCTATCCGGAAGGCTGGTGCGCCGAGACGACCGCGCTCGGCCACTACATCATGGGTGGCGGCGGCAAGATCGTGGAGATCGCGGTGATTGCCGAACGGATGGCCAAATGCTCGCCTTGCGGCGGCTGCCGGCAACGGCTGGCGGAATTCTGCCAGCCGGACACGAAGCTCTATCTGTGCGACAACACCGGTGTGGCCGAGACCGTGACCATGGGCGAAATGCTACCCTACGGCTTCAGGGGCGACATCTTGAAATGAAGAGTTGGCTAGAATGAAGGAAGCGCTGGATCATCTGGTCGAAAAGCTGGACGGGCTGGCGCCCGCGGTCGCGCTTGTGCTGGGGTCGGGCCTCGGCGGACTTGTCGACCAGGTCAAGGATGCCAGGCGCATCTCCTATGCCGAGTTGCCGGGCTTCCCGCGCAGCGGTGTTTCCGGCCATGCAGGCGAGGTGGTTGCCGGGCATTTCGCCGGCACGCCGGTGCTGATGCTCTCCGGCCGCGCGCATTATTACGAGCATGGCAATGCCGCCGCGATGCGCCCGGCGCTGGAGGTGCTTGCCGGCATCGGCATCTCGCATTTGATCCTCACCAATGCCGCCGGCTCGGTCGACCCTGAAATGGGGCCGGGCTCGGTGATGATGATCACCGACCACATCAATTTCTCCGGTTCCAACCCGCTGATCGGCGAGCCGAGCGACCGCAGGTTCGTCGGCCTCACCGAGGCCTACGATGCCGGCCTGCGCGGCGCGATCGAGAAGGCGGCCAAGACAACTGGCACGGCGTTGCACCAGGGCGTCTATATGTGGTTCTCCGGACCGTGCTTCGAGACACCGGCCGAGATCCGCATGGCGCGCGTGATGGGCGCCAACGCGGTAGGCATGTCGACGGTGCCGGAGGTCATCCTCGCGCGTTTCCTCGGGCTCAAGGTCGCCGCCTGCTCGGTCATCACCAACCTGGCGGCGGGGATGACGGGAGCTGAGCTCTCGCACCAGGAAACCAAGGACATGGCGCCGGTCGGCGGCGCGCGGCTGGCGACGATCCTACGGCGCGTCTTCCAGGACGGCTTGCCCGACTGATGCTGCCGCAGGAGATCATTCGCCGCAAGCGCGACGGCCACAAGCTCTCCGCCGAGGAGATTGCGGCCTTCGTCGAAGGGCTGACGACCGGGACCATCTCCGAGGGCCAGGTCGGCGCTTTCGCGATGGCCGTTTTCCTCAACGGCATGAGCCGCGAGGAGGTGGTGGCGCTGACAATCGCGATGCGCGATTCCGGCAACGTGCTTGACTGGTCCGATCTGCCTGGCCCAGTTACCGACAAGCATTCGACGGGAGGCGTCGGCGACAATGTCTCGCTGATGCTGGCGCCGATCGTTGCCGCCTGCGGCGCCTATGTGCCGATGATCTCGGGCCGTGGTCTCGGCCACACCGGCGGCACGCTGGACAAGATGGATGCCATCCCCGGCTACACCAGCCAGCCGGACGTGGCGCTTTTCCGCAAGACGGTGCTGGAAACGGGATGCGCCATCATCGGCCAGACCGGGGATCTCGCGCCAGCCGACCGCAGGCTCTACGCCATCCGCGACGTGACCGGGACGGTCGAATCGATACCCCTGATCACCGCCTCGATCCTGTCGAAGAAGCTGGCCGCGGGCCTGGGCTCGCTGGTGCTCGACGTCAAGGTGGGCAACGGCGCCTTCATGGAAAAGTCGCGCGACGCGGTCGCGCTGGCGAACAGCCTGGTCGAGGTCGCGAACGGCGCAGGCCTGAACGCTTCCGCGCTAGTGACGGGCATGAACGAGCCTCTGGCCTCGGCGGCCGGCAACGCGGTCGAGGTGAAGAATGCGGTCGATTTCCTCACCGGCCGCTATCGCGACCGCCGGCTCGAGGACGTGACGCTGGCGCTGGCGGCCGAGATGCTGCAGTCGGCGGGAGTGGTCTCGTCCAACCAGGACGGCATCAGGCGCGCCACCGAAGCTCTTGCAGGCGGCCGGGCGGCCACGGTCTTCGCGCGAATGGTGGTAGCACTTGGCGGACCTGGCGATTTCGTCGACGACCCGGAAAAGCACCTGCCGGCGGCGCCAGTCGAACTGGCCGTGAAAGCGAAACAGGATGGTTTTGTGGCCGGCATTTCAACACGCGATATCGGGCTTGCCGTCGTAACACTTGGTGGCGGACGTTCCCGCCCGGACGACAGGATCGACCATGCCGTCGGCTTGACCAGGTTGTTACCGGTCGGCGCCGAGGTCCGCTCAGGCGAGGCGCTGGCGGTGGTCCATGCCCGCACGGGCGCGCAGGCCGAGGCGGCCGCAGCCGCCGTGCGCGCCGCGTATACGATCAGCGGTTCAAAGCCGCCCACCGACAAGACCGTGCTGAGGCGGATATTGCCTCGCTGATCGGACCTATTGCACGAGCAGCAGCGCGCCGTTCTGCACCTGGTATTTCTGCAGGCGCTGCAGGAAGCTCATGCCGATGAGATTGACCTGCAGCGCCCTGTCATCGAGCACCATCGTCTGGACGTTGTCGACGGAGATCCTGCCGATCTGAAGGTGGTCGAGGGTCACCACGGCGGCCTTGATGGAGCCGTTGGCGGTGTTCACCTGGCGATTGAAATCGGACGGGTTCAGGGATATGCCGATCCTGCGCGCGGTCGAAGCGTTGATGGCGACAAGCGTCGCGCCGGTGTCGATCATTCCGTCGATCTGGCGGCCGTTGAGTTTGAACTGCGATGTGAAATGGCCGCGCTCGTCGGCATTGACCATCACTTGGCGCCCGAGCGGCATTGGCGTTGCCGGCTTATCCGGAACCGAAGCGAGATCGACTTGCGGTTGAGCCCCCGACGTCGCCGACCGGGAGGCGAGGGTCGATTTCAGCAACCCGTCGACCAGATTTGGATTCGCCTGATAGATAATCGGGATCGAAGCCGAGGTTCCGGTAAAGATGCCAAGGATCAGAAGCTTGCGCAGCATGGATGCCCCTTACGTCGGGGCTGCATCCTTAAGCCGACATGGTGTTTTGAGCTTTAATGTGCGCCGGAACCGCGCGGTTATGTAAACGCGCGGTAAATGGATACGCTCATTTCGTGCCGTACATACGGTCGCCGGCGTCGCCGAGCCCGGGCATGATGTAGCCCTTGTCGTTCAACTGGCGGTCGATCGAGGCGGTGAAGATAGGCACATCCGGATGCGCCTTGGTGAAGCGCTCGATTCCTTCAGGTGCGGCGAGCAGGCACAGGAAACGGATGTTGGTGGCGCCGCGTCCCTTCAGCTTGTCGATCGCGGCGATCGCCGAATTGGCGGTCGCAAGCATCGGATCCACGACGATCACCAGACGGTCCGCAAGGTCGCTAGGCGCCTTGAAGAAATATTCGACGGCTTCCAGCGTCTCATGGTCGCGGTAGAGGCCGATATGGGCGACGCGCGCTGCCGGCACGAGGTCGAGCAGGCCCTCGAGCAGGCCGTTGCCAGCGCGAAGCACAGAGGCGAAGACCAGCTTCTTGCCTTCGAGCGTCGGGGCCTCCATTTCCTCGATCGGCGTCTCGATCATGGTCGTGGTCAGTTCGAGGTTGCGGGTCACCTCATAGCCGAGCAGGAGCGAGATCTCGCGCAACAGCCGCCGGAAGCCGGCCGTCGAGGTCTCCTTCTTGCGCATGATGGTCAGCTTGTGCTGGACAAGGGGGTGGTCGACGACGGTGACGCCCTGCATCGTGATCTCCTGAAATTCCGGCTACTGGAAACGACCCTAGCGACAATGCGCCGGCCAAGGAACCGCCCGGCGGCCATCCACCACAGCTTTTGCCTTAAATCCAGAAGAAGGACGAATCCAGCAGTGAGTCAGCGACCGGCCGCGTTGACGCGGGCGAGCAGGGCGGCCTTGGTCTTCCTGTCGACGAACGCCGCCTCGATGGCTGTCCTCGTGACGGCGGTCAGCGCTTTGTCGTCCATACGGAAATGCTCGGCGGCGATGTCATATTCGCGCTTCAGCGAGGTCCAGAAATAAGGCGGGTCGTCGGAGTTGAGCGTGACCTTGCAGCCGGCGGCGCGCAGCTCCGGAAAAGGATGGTCGGCGAAGCTGTCGAACACTTTCAGCGCGATGTTGGAGCCCGGGCAGCATTCCAGCACCACGCCTTCCGCGGCGATGCGGCGGACAAGGTCGGGATTCTCGATGGCGCGCACGCCGTGGCCGATGCGCGACGGGCGGATGTGGTCGAGGGCTGCCGCCACACTTTCCCAGCCCATCAGTTCGCCGGCATGGATGGTGATGCCGAGACCTGCCTCGCGCGCGATCTCGAAAGCGCGCACATAATCTTCGAAATCGCCGATGCGCTCGTCCCCGGCGACGCCGAAGCCGGTCACCAGCGGGTGGCCGCAGCGCGCCGCGAAGCGCGCCGCCTGCTCGATCGCCTCAACGCCGACATGGCGCACACCGGTGACGATCATGCGGGCTTCGATGCCGGTCTTGGCCTTGGCGCGGGCCATGCCTTCGCCCAGCGCATCTGTATAAGCCTTCGGTGAAAGGCCGGCTTTCTTCGCATGGTCCGGCGAGGTGAAAACCTCGGAATAAATAGCCCCATCGCGGGCGAGGCTGGTCAGATAATGGTCGGCCAGGCGCGCATAATCGTCTTCCGTGCGAAACAGGTCGGAGGCGAAATCATAGGCGGCCAGAAACGATGTGAAATCGTGCCAGACGAAGGAGCCGTCCTGGATGTAGGGCGAAGGGTCCTTGTCGTATTTCCGGGCCTGGCTGACGACAAGTTCGGGCGCCGCCGCGCCTTCGATGTGGCAGTGTAACTCGGCCTTCAAAATAATGCGGTCATTTCGTCCGGTTTGCTGTTCTCGCACGGATTCTGGCCGGAAAATCATGCGGGACCTTTCTCGACCGGGTTTTGGAAGCGCGGCCGAAAACCGCGCCTTGGACAATAGCGTCGGCACCATCGATCGGCTATGGTCCCGCCGGTTTTATGGCGGATCAAAATAATGTCAGTTGAAAGAACCACGGCCGCGGGCGGCATGGAAACCTCCTATGGTTTCAGGAAGGTCGGGGCAGGCGAGAAGCAGCCCCTGGTCAACGACGTCTTCCATAAGGTGGCCAATCGTTATGACCTCATGAACGATCTGATGTCGGCCGGGTTGCATCGGTTGTGGAAGGACGCGATGGTCGCCTGGTTGAACCCGCCGAAGCGGCCAGGCTGGAAGGTGCTAGACGTCGCCGGCGGCACCGGCGATATCGCCTTCCGTATTGTCGAGGCCAGTCACCGGCAGGCTCATGCAACGGTGCTCGACATCAACGGCTCGATGCTGGCCGTCGGTCGCGACCGCGCCGAGAAGCTTGGACTTTCGGCGAACACCGACTTCGTCGAAGCCAATGCCGAGGAGTTGCCATTCGAGGGCGACACTTTCGACGCCTATACGATCGCGTTCGGCATCCGCAACGTGCCGCGCATCGAGGTCGCCCTTGCCGAAGCCTATCGCGTGCTGAAGCGCGGCGGACGGTTTCTGTGCCTGGAATTCTCAGAGGTCGAGATGCCCCTGCTCGACAAGGCCTACGAAGCCTGGTCGTTCAACGCGATTCCCAGGATCGGCAAGGCGGTGACCGGCGATGGCGAGCCCTATTCCTATCTGGTCGAATCCATCCGCAAGTTCCCCAACCAGCAGAATTTCGCGGCGATGATCACCCGCGCCGGCTTTAATCGCGTCACGTTCCGCAATTATTCGGGCGGGATTGCTGCTCTCCATTCCGGCTGGAAGCTTTGAGGCGGGATTCCTTGAAGCAGGCCCTTTTCAATCAGGCTTGGCAATGAGCAGCGTCGCCGCCGCCTTCAGGCTCACGCGGGCCGGCTGGGTGCTGGTCCGTGAGGGCGTCGTCGCGGCGCTGCCGGGGGAAGAACTCTCCGGCATGCCGAAATTCGGCTGGCGCGTGGCGCGATTGTTCACCCGCCGCCGGGCGCTGAGCTATCAGCGCGGCGACAGGCTGGCACGGGCCGTGGTGCGGCTCGGACCGTCCTACGTCAAGCTCGGCCAGTTCCTGGCGACGAGACCCGACGTCGTCGGCAACGACATGGCGCTCGACCTTGCGATGTTGCAGGACAAGATGCACACCTTCCCGAAGGCGGAAGCGGTCCACGCTATCGAGGGTTCGCTCGGGCGCAAGATAGACGACCTCTATGCAAGTTTCGGGGAGCCGGTGGCGGCGGCCTCGATCGCGCAGGTGCACAGCGCCGAAGTCGTTCGCGATGGCACCGCTTCGCGCGTGGCGGTGAAGGTCATCCGGCCCGGCGTGCGACGGCGCTTCTTCCAGGATCTCGAAAGCTATTTCCTCGCGGCCCATCTGCAGGAAAGATATATCCCCTCTTCGCGTCGCCTTCGCCCTGTCGAGGTGACCCAGACGCTGGCTCAGACCACCAGGATCGAGATGGATCTGCGGCTCGAGGCGGCGGCGCTTTCCGAGCTTGGCGAGAACACCAAGGACGATCCGGGCTTCCGCGTGCCGGCGGTCGACTGGGAACGGACCGGCCGCGACGTGCTCACCATGGAGTGGATCGACGGCATAAAGATGAACGACCTGGCCGGCCTTGCCGCCGCCGGGCATGATCTCAAGGCAATCGCCGCCAATCTCATTCAGTCGTTCCTTAGACATACGCTGCGCGACGGCTTCTTCCATGCCGACATGCATCCGGGGAACCTGTTCGTCGAGGCCGACGGCACCATCGTGGCGGTCGATCTCGGCATCGCCGGGCGGCTCGGCAAGAAGGAGCGACGCTTCCTCGCCGAGATCCTCTACGGTTTCATCGTGCGCGACTACCAGCGCGTCGCCGAGGTGCATTTCGAGGCTGGTTACGTGCCGCGCCAGCACAATGTCTCGGCCTTTGCGCAGGCGATCCGCGCCATCGGCGAACCGATCCACGGCCAGTCGGCCGACACCATCTCGATGGCCAAGCTATTGACCTTGCTGTTCGAGGTTACCGAGCTATTCGACATGGCGACACGGCCTGAACTCATCCTGCTGCAGAAGACCATGGTCGTCGTCGAAGGCGTCGCTCGCACCCTCGATCCGGCCTTCAACATGTGGAAGACCTCGGAGCCGGTGGTCGGCGATTGGATCGCCGGCAATCTCGGCCCGCGCGGACTGCTCACCGATGCGCGCGACGGCGCCAAGGCGCTGCTGGCGCTCGCACGGCAAGCGCCGGACCTGGCCGCCCGCACCGACCGGTTGTCGCGCGAGATCGACCTGATGGCCGAGAACGGCCTGCGCTTCGACGAAGCGACGGCGCGCGCCATCGGCAAGGCCGAGGCGCGCCACACCCGCTCCGGCCGCGTGGCGCTGTGGGTGATCGCTCTGACGCTGATCTACATCGCTTGGAAGTTGATTTGATTGCTCGCACTGCTAGCAATCCATCGCTGCAAATGCCATCATTGCTAGCGCTGCCGCTGCTCAGGTAGAGGCCAAGGAGCGATTCCGTGAGCACCATAACAATTCGCAATCTGGACGAGGGCGTAAAACAGATTCTTCGCGAACGGGCTGCCGCGCGCGGTGTTTCCATGGAACAGGAGGCGCGAGATGTCTTGCGTGGAGGGACACTGGTTTCGCAGCAGGAAGGATTCTGGCGATTGAGAGCCCCACGTGATGAGATATTGGCCCTCGGGCGGAGATCAGAACATGCTCTTGATCTCAAAACGGTCGGTGATCATGCATGGAATGAGCGTTCCCTCTCCGGCAAGCGCATTCTGCTCATCATCGGCGGCGGCATCGCCGCCTATAAATCGCTCGACCTGATCCGGCGGCTTCGCGAGCGCGGCGCGTCGGTGCGGGTGGTGATGACCTCGGCCGCGCAGGAATTCGTCACCACGCTGTCGGTCGGCGCGCTTTCGGCCGACCATGTCTTCACCGAACTGTTCGACCGCAATGACGAGCACGATGTCGGCCATATCAGGCTGTCGCGCGAAGCCGACCTGCTTGTGGTGGCGCCGGCTACCGCCGATTTGATGGCGAAACTCGCCAACGGCCATGCCAGCGACCTTGCCTCGACGGTGCTTCTGGCCACCGACAAGAAGGTGCTGATGGCGCCGGCGATGAACCCGAAAATGTGGTCGCATCCGGCAACGCGGCGCAACCGCGCGACCCTGCAAAAGGACGGCATCGCCTTTGTCGGCCCCGCCAGGGGCGAGATGGCCGAGAGCAACGAGGCGGGCGAAGGCCGCATGGCCGAGCCGCTGGAGATCGTCGCGGCGGTCGAGGCGATGCTGGACCAGAGGCCCAAGCCGCTTGCGGGCCGAAGGATCATCGTAACCTCCGGGCCGACGCATGAGCCGATCGACCCGGTGCGCTACATCGCCAACCGCTCTTCGGGCAAGCAGGGCCATGCCATCGCGGCCGCGCTTGCCAATCTCGGCGCCGATGTGCGGCTGGTTTCCGGTCCGGTCACCATCGCCGATCCGGCAGGCGTCGCGACCACGCATGTCGAAACGGCCGCGCAAATGAAGGAAGCGGTCGAGGGCCTGTTGCCGGCGGATGCCGCCGTGTTCGTCGCGGCGGTTGCCGACTGGCGCACGGCCAACGCCGCCGGCGAGAAGATCAAGAAGGTGGCGGGCGAGGGGCCGCCTTCGCTGCAGATGGTCGAGAATCCAGACATCCTGGCCGGCATCGGTCATCACGCCCAGCGGCCCGGGCTTGTGGTCGGCTTCGCGGCGGAGACGCAGGACCTCATCGCCAATGCCGAGGCCAAGCTGAAGAAGAAGGGCGCGGACTTCATCGTCGCCAATGATGTTTCGCATGAAAGCGGCATCGGGCCGTCCGGCGTGATGGGCGGCGATCGCAACAAGGTGCGTATCGTTTCCAGGAACGGCGTCGATGAATGGCCGGAGATGGACAAGGACGAGGTGGCGGCGCGGCTCGCCGCGCTCATTGCGGAGCGGCTGCGGACAGTCGTCGTTTAGCCGGTCGCCTGCTGAGACCGCAGCGTCGGCAGTGCGGTCCTCAGCGCGGCGATGCATCCCAGGGCAGCCAGTGGCACGAAGGCGAGGAACAACCAGCCGGCAACGCCTGCGGCGGCTTCACGGGTTAGGCCCTCCGAGAAGCCGCTGGCATTGGCCACGATACCGGCAAGTGCGGCGCCCACCGCGTAGCCGATGCGCTGCATAGTTGGCACGGCGGCCGAGGCGATCGTCTGCTCGCCGTCGCGCGCCGAAGCGACGATGACGCGCGTGAGGAAGGGCCAGCAAACGCCGAAGCCGCCGCCCTGCAGCAGGGCGCAGAGCAGTATGAGTGGGATCGAGCCTGCCGGGATGGTGTAGGCGAAGCCGGCGAGGCCGGAGGCGATCATCAGCGCACCGACAACGATGATCAGTCTCTCGCGCTCCAGCGGAGCATTGGCGATGAGGATCGACAGGATCGACCAGGCGATCGATTCTGCGGCGATGATGTAGCCGGTGGTCAGGATCGGAATGCCGTGCAGCGTGGTCAGAAGCAGCGGCCCGTAAATGGTGAAGGTGCAGGTCGCCACGGAGAATGCCGCAACCATGGTCATGCCGCTGCCAAGCGGCGAGCGCCACGAAAACAAAGGCGACGGAAAGAGCCGCGATTGTGGCCTGAGGGCATCGATGCGGAAGAACAGCGCCAGGCCGATCAGGCCGAGGCAGAGCAGCAGTGACGAGCGCAACAGGGCAATGTCGATGCCGGCAGCAGCGATCAGCACGATGCTGAGGGCGAGACAGGAGAGCGCCGGATAGGGGAAGGGGGGTGCCTTGCCGTTGCCCACCTGCGGCTTTCTCGCCTCGGGCGTGTCGAGCACGATGAAGCTTGCCAGCGCCATCGCCGCGCCGCCGAAGGTGAAGATGCCAAAGGCCCAGCGCCATGACAGGAACTCGGTCATCAGTGCACCGAGCATGGGGCCGCTGAAGGCCGCGACCCCCCAAATCGCGGACATGATGCCGAAGAGCTGCGGCCAGATGTTGCGTGGAAACAAGCGCTCGACTGAGACGAAGGCCAGTGATACGAGAGCACCGCCGCCGAGTCCTTCGACCAGACGTCCGGCGAGGAACAGCGGCATGGAAGGCGCCGTGGCGCAGATCAGTGCGCCGATCGCGTAGAGCAGCGCGGCGATCATCATGTTGGAGCGCAGGGCGACATAGCTGACCAGCCGGCCGGCCGCGGCGCCGGCGACGATCGCGCCGAGCTCGTAGATCGCCAGGGACCAGCCGACGAGCTGCACGCCCGCAAGATCGCCGACCATGGCCGGCATCACCGTCGCTACCATCGTCTCGTTCGTGGCATGTAGCAGGATGCCGAGGCTGACGAAACAGAAGCGCGCCAGATCGCCGCTCGTCCACAACGCCCGCCAATCCACTCTGTTGCTGGCCACCTTGTTGCCGCTTGCTGCCGTCACGCCGATCTCCTGCTTGTCCTCCCGTACCTCATCCCGCATTGCAGACGAGGTGCAAGATCCAGATCGGCAGGGGTGGTAGAACCTCAAGCGCGGTTGAGCTCAAGATGTTTTTTCGCGGGTTTCGAGGCGAGCTGTGATTTGCGCCGAGCTGATCCGGTTTTCCAAAGCATACGGCCCGGAACAGATGTTCCGGGCCGTATGCGGCACAGCGAATTTGGAAGGCTCACTTGTAGGAGTGCACCAAATCCAGCGAGGCCACCGCGACGGCCAGGTTGAGGCCGGTCTGCGCCTGGACGCTGAGGGGCTCCAGCATGAAGGCGCCATCGAGGCCGCCGACCAGGAGATTAGCGCCGCCGCCGGTCACGACGGAAGCCTCGGCGTTGACGCCGTAATAGCTGCCGGCGAGGTCGCCCGCCTCATGGTGGCGCGTGGCGGCAAGCACAGCCCAGACGAGCTGGCCCTGATGCGTCTGGCCAAGATCGACGCCGAGCTTGGAGATCATGCCGGTGTATTGCTCGGCCGGTCCGTGATGATAAGGGCGGAAGGTGCAGGAGACGCCTTTGTTGGACGTGATGACGTAGCCGATACCGCCGTCGATCGTGCAATCGAGCGTGCCGAGCCGGAGCGTGCCGGCGCTGACTGGGGACGCAAGGACCGAGGCGACAAGCGCGGCAGCGGCACAGACAAGTGTTTTGATCATTGGAAAGGTCCTTTCGCGAAAATCTTGGCCCCGGCTTAAACGAGCGAGGCGCGCCGAGCGTTCCGCCGAAACCTTGGCGCGAACATGGCAAAGGTTACACATCGCCATCGGCGGTTAACGGATCGCTATCGGCGTCTCCGAGGCGCAACACCCGCAGTCGCAGGTGGCCGCCGAGCGTCAAGCGACATACCTTCCGGCGCAGTCAGCTTGATCAGCTGGCGCTGCCACCGACACGCGACAGGCCGTCCTTGGCCGGCTGATAGGTGGGGTCGAGCCGGATGGCTTCGCGATAGGACTTGGAGGCCTTGGCCTTGTCGCCGCGCTTTTCGTAGATCAGCGCCTGGTTGGCCCATGCCTCGGCGTTCTTGCCGTCGAGCTTGATGGCCATGTTGAAGTCGGCGAAGGCGTTGTCGTCGTCGCCTGTCGCCAGGTAGGAGAGGCCGCGGCCGTTGTAAGGTTCGGCGGCGTCCGGCGCCAGCGAGATCGCGGTCGAGAAATCCTCGATGGCGAATTTATGCTGGCCCTGGCTCTGATAGATCAAGCCGCGATTGTGGTAGGCGCGGGCATCGGTGGTGTCGAGCTGGATCGCCTTCTGGAAGTCGTTGAATGCGTCCTGCGTGCGGCCCGCCTTGCGGTAGAGATTGCCGCGGCCGATATAGGCGGCGTCGTAGTTGGCGTTGATCTGGATCGAGCGGTTGTAGTCGGCCAAAGCCGCTTGCTGGTTGCCAAGGAAACGCTGGATCAGCGCGCGGTTCGAATAGGCCTGGTAGAAGTTCGGGTTGAGCTGGATGGCCTGGTTGAAGTCCTTGAGCGCCGCCTGGTACTGGCCGCCACGGCCATAGGCCGAGCCGCGCACGTTGTAGCCTTCCGGGTCCTGCGGGTTGCGCTGGATGACCGCCGAAAGCGAGGAGATGTTCTCGCTCGACGCTTGCGCCTTGTCGATCGAGTTGAACTCGCCTGTCGGGGCCGTCTGGCATGCTGCAAGCGTCAGACCCGAAAGCAGGGCCGCCGTCAGGGCGAAGCCGCGAAAAGCGGTTTTGCGCTCCACGGATATTGCGTCCATCTTTGTCCTCACTGCCGCGGCGCCGTCAGTCCGTTCCTCTCCGAACCGGCTCGAATCTGTAAACAAAAAGGTGGCGGCGATTCCGCATCGCGCCACCCTCGGTATCCTTCGAAAAGGACGAAAAATTGGCGTTATGAGCGCGGCGAGCGCGAAGCGCCGGCGGCACCCGCCGGAGCCGGACGCGGGGTCATTGGCAGCAGGCCTTCGCGCTGGGCGCGCTTGCGAGCCAGCTTGCGGGCGCGGCGCACGGCTTCCGCCTTCTCGCGGGCACGCTTCTCGGACGGCTTCTCGTAGTGACCGCGCATCTTCATTTCGCGGAAAATACCTTCGCGCTGCATCTTCTTCTTCAGCGCGCGAAGCGCCTGATCAACGTTGTTGTCGCGGACGAGTACCTGCACGGGCAATCCTGTCTTCGGGTTTGAAATCTTTAGGCAAACAGCCATAGCTGAAATGCCTCCGCGGCGAATTGCACCGCGAATTGTGGCGGCTGATAGCAGAATCAGGTTGGGATGTCCACCTCTGAATGCGGGAAAGCGCGATCAAAAACCGATGCGCCGTCCCTGGACGTTCGCTTGCCTTAAGCGGTCGTCAAATGGAGGCGGGCGAAGTCCTCGAAAAACTCGCCGTAGTCGCAGGTGATTTCCTCGCCGGCCGCGATGTCGCGAATGGCGACAGCGCCGCCATATTGCGAGAAATCCGTATTCGGCCGCTCGGAGTGGTTCATGAAGCGGCCATTGTCGACCTCATAGACCATGAAGCCGGGCTTGTCCGGGCTCGGATAGGCATAGCGGTCGAGCAGTTCCTTGAGATGCGGGGATGCGGCTTCATATTTTTCCATCGGGATCAGCAGGTCGAAATCGGGATCGAGCCGCCAGATCGAGGCGCCCTTGCGGATCGGCTCGGCGGCGAAGACGCCGACGCCTTCGATGGCGCTCTGGGCAACATAGGTTCTGATCAGCAGCATCGTTCCGTCCCGGTTTCGACGCGAAAACGGAATCGTCAAATCGCGCCGAAATGCAAGGCCGCTTCGCGACATTTTCAACGGATCGGCCGTCGGCTGCTGTCACTCGGATCACGTCCGATTGATCGAGGCGCCTCCGGCCGTCGAGAGGCGGGCCGATCCGTTCCGATGCGTCGAGCAGTCACGGCGCAAAACGGCAAGCGCCGTCGCAAACAGCGCAAGGATGGCGGCGCGGTTTCGCTAGTGATACTCCTCACGTGACGGACGACATCCGCGATTTTTGGCGCGAGGCTACAACGTGAAGAAATACTCGGTATTCGCCATTGCCCGCGAGGCGATGCGCGGCCACAAGGGCTGGGAAGAACAGTGGACCTCGCCGGAGCCGAAGAAGGAATACGACGTCATCATCGTCGGCGCCGGCGGCCATGGCCTGGCGACGGCCTATTACCTGGCGAGCGAGCACGGCATCACCAACATCGCGGTCCTGGAAAAGGGCTGGCTCGGCGGCGGCAACACCGGCCGCAACACCACCATCATCCGCTCCAACTATCTCTATGACGAAAGCGCCGGCATCTACGACCACGCGCTGAAGCTGTGGGACGGGCTCTCCCAGGAGCTCAACTACAACGTCATGTATTCGCCGCGCGGCGTCATGATGCTGGCGCACAACGTGCATGACGTCCAGGTGTTCAAGCGCCACATCCATGCAAACCGCCTCAACGGCATCGATAATGAATGGCTGACGCCGGAGGAGGCGAAGGCATTCTGTCCGCCGCTCAACATCTCCAAGGACGCGCGCTATCCGGTGATGGGCGCGGCGCTGCAGCGCCGCGGCGGCACGGCGCGCCACGATGCGGTCGCCTGGGGTTATGCGCGCGGCGCTTCGGCGCGCGGCGTCCACATCATCCAGAATTGCGAGGTCACCGGCATCAAGCGCGCGGCCAACGGCGCGGTCAGCGGGGTGGACACGACGCGCGGCTTCATCGGCGCCAAGAAGGTCGGCGTGGTCGCGGCAGGCCATTCCTCGGTCATCATGAACATGGCTGGCGTGCGCATGCCGCTGGAAAGCTATCCACTGCAGGCGCTGGTGTCGGAGCCGGTCAAGCCGGTGGTGCCCTGCGTGGTGATGTCGAACACCGTGCACGCCTATATCTCGCAGTCCGACAAGGGCGAGCTGGTGATCGGCGCCGGCACCGACCAGTATGTCTCCTATTCGCAGACCGGCGGCCTGCACATATTGCAGCACACGCTCGACGCCATCTGCGAGATGTTCCCGATCTTCACGCGCATGAAGATGCTGCGCTCCTGGGGCGGCATCGTCGACGTCACGCCCGACCGCTCGCCGATCCTGGCGAAGACGCCGGTCAAGGGCCTCTACGTCAATTGCGGCTGGGGCACGGGTGGCTTCAAGGCGACGCCCGGTTCAGGCAATGTCTTTGCCCACACCATCGCGAAGGACGAGCCCCATCCGATCAACGCGCCCTTCACGCTCGAGCGCTTCCGCACCGGCCGTCTCATCGACGAGGCGGCGGCGGCGGCGGTGGCGCACTGATGATGGCTCAGCCGCTATGCTTTCACTCGGCCGGCGCGTGCGCCGGTCACGGCAAGTTTTAGGATCACCCAGATGCTTCTCATCCGCTGCCCCTATTGCGAGGAAGAGCGCCCGGAACTCGAGTTCCGCAATGCCGGCGAGGCGCATATCGCGCGTTCCACCAACATTGCCGCCGAGAGCGACGACGATTTCGAGAAATTCTTCTTCATCCGCGCCAACCCGAAGGGCATCATCTATGAGCGCTGGCGGCACATCCATGGCTGCGCGCGCTTCTTCAACGCCGTGCGTGACACCGTCACCGACAAGTTCATCATGACCTACAAGGCCGGCGAGCCGAAGCCGGCGAAGCTGCCTGGAGCCGCGAAATGAGCGCCACGTTCCGCATTCCGGGCGCCGGCCGCCTCAGCCAGGCCCGGACCGCCTCCTTCAGCTTCGACGACAAGTCCTACACCGGAATCCAGGGCGACACGCTGGCCTCGGCGCTGCTCGCCAATGGCGTGCATCTCGTCGGCCGTTCCTTCAAGTATCACCGACCGCGCGGCGTCCTGTCGGCCGGCGCCGAGGAGCCCAACGCGCTGGTGCAAGTCGTGCGCGATGATGCACGCAAGACGCCGAATGTTCGCGCCACAGTGCAGGAGCTCTATGACGGGCTGACGGCGCATTCGCAGAACCGCTGGCCATCGCTCGCCTTCGACGTTGGCGCGGTCAACGACGTCGCCTCGCCGCTGTTTTCGGCCGGCTTCTATTACAAGACCTTCATGTGGCCGAAGTCGGCCTGGAAGAGCCTTTACGAGCCGAAGATCCGGGCTGCCGCCGGCCTTGGCGTTTCTCCCGACAAGCCGGATCCGGACCACTATGCCGCGCGCTACGCGCATTGCGAGGTGCTGGTGCTGGGCGGCGGCGCCGCCGGCATCGCCGCGGCACTTGCCGCCGCCGAAACCGGCGTGCGGGTCATCCTCGCCGACGAACAGGCCGAATTTGGCGGCAGCCTGCGCTTCGAGAGCGGCGCCAGGATCGACGGCGAGGCCGCTTATGTCTGGGCGCAGGCCGCGATCGCGAAGCTCAAGGCGATGGACAATGTGCGCGTGCTCTCCCGCACCACCGCCTTCGGCTATTACGCGCAGAATTTCGTCGGCTTGGTCGAGCGGGTCAGCGATCACATCAAAGACCCGGGTCGCGACTTGGCGCGCGAACGGCTGTGGCAGGTCCGCGCCAATCGCGTGGTCATCGCCACCGGCGCCATCGAGCGCCACATGGTGTTCGCCAACAACGACCGTCCGGGTGTGATGCTTGCTTCGGCGGCGCGCACCTATCTCAACCACTACGGCGTGGCCGTCGGCAGGAATGTCGGCGTCTATACGGCGAATGATTCCGCTTATGCCGCCGCGATCGACCTCAAGAAGGCCGGCGTCAATGTCGCGGCGATCGTCGACCTGCGCGACAATCCTTCGGGACCGGTGATCGACGAGGCGAGGAGCCTCGGCATCGAGATCAATTTCGGCCGCGCGGTGGTGAGCGCCGGGGGTAAATTGCGCGTGTCATCCATGACCGTGCAGCCAAAGAATGGCGGCGGCGGGCGCACCATTCCGGTCGACGCGATCCTGATGTCGGCCGGCTGGACGCCTTCGGTGCATCTCTTCTCGCAATCGCGCGGCAAGGTTGCCTTCAACGACGAGACCAAGCGGTTCGTGCCCGGCACCTACGCGCAGGACTGCGTCTCGGTCGGCGCCTGCAACGGCACGGACGGGCTGGCGGCGACGGTAGACGAGGCCTATGCGGCGGGCGCCAAGGCGGCGAAAGAGGCAGGCGGCAAAGCCGCCAAGAGTGCCAGGCCGAAGGTCGATGCTGGCGAGAGCTGGTCGCGCGGCATGCTGGGTGCCGCGCCCGGCGCGGGGCCGGGGACGACGGTCAAGGCGTTCGTCGACTTCCAGAACGACGTCACCGCCAAGGACATCCGCCAGGCGGTGCATGAAGGCATGCGCTCGATCGAGCACGTCAAGCGCTTCACCACCAACGGCATGGCGACCGACCAGGGCAAGACGTCGAACATGCATGGCCTTGCGATCGCCGCCGACGAGCTCGGCAAGCCGATCCCGCAAGTCGGCCTCACCACCTTCCGCGCGCCCTACACGCCGGTGACCTTCGGCTCGATCGTCGGCCACGCGCGCGGCGCGCTGTTCGATCCGATCCGGCGCACGGCAACGCATGGCTGGGCCGCGTCGCATGGGGCTGTGTTCGAGGACGTCGGCCACTGGAAGCGCGCCTGGTATTTCCCGAAAGCCGGCGAGGACATGCACAAGGCGGTCGACCGCGAATGCGTGACGGTGCGCAAGGTCGGCGGCCTGTTCGACGCCTCGACACTCGGCAAGATCGAGGTGGTCGGGCCGGACGCGGCGAAATTCATGGAGCTGCTCTACACCAATCCCTGGGAGAAGCTGGAAACCGGCCGCTGCCGCTACGGCATCATGCTGCGCGAGGACGGCTTCATCTATGACGACGGCGTCGTCGGCAGGCTGGCGCCCGACCGCTTCCATGTGACGACGACGACGGGGGGCGCGCCGCGTGTCATGAACCATATGGAGGATTACCTCCAGACCGAATTCCCGCATCTCAATGTCTGGCTGACCTCGATCACCGAGCAATGGGCAGTCATCGCGGTGCAGGGGCCGAAGTCGCGCGACATCATCGCGCCGCTGATCGAAGGCATCGACATGTCGGACGAGGCAATGCCGCATATGTCGGTGCGCGAGGGCAAAATCTGCGGCGTGCCGACCAGGTTGTTCCGCATGTCCTTCACCGGCGAGCGCGGCTTCGAGGTCAACGTGCCGGCCGATTATGGCGAGGCGGTCTGGGAAGCGCTTTGGGCCGAGGGCCAGAAGCACGGCGCGACCGCTTACGGCACCGAAGCGATGCATGTGCTGCGCGCCGAGAAGGGCTACATCATCGTCGGCCAGGACACTGACGGAACGGTGACGCCGAACGACGCCGGGCTCGACTGGGCGGTCGGCAAGAAGAAGACCGACTTCGTCGGCATTCGCGGCCTGACCCGATCGGATCTCGTCGCCAAGGGGCGCAAGCAACTCGTTGGCCTCAAGACCAAGGACCCGAAGGTCGTGCTGGAAGAGGGCGCGCAGATCGTCGCCGACCCGAAGCAGCCGATCCCGATGAAGATGATCGGCCACGTCACCTCCAGCTACTGGTCGGAGAATTGCGGCCGTTCGATCGCGCTGGCGCTGGTCGCCGGCGGCCGCGACAGGATGGGCCAGACACTCTATGTGCCGATGCCGAACGGCACGATCGAGGTGGAGGTCACCGGCATGGTGTTCGTCGACGAGAAGGGAGAACGCCTCAATGGCTAAGGCTGCCGCCAAGACAAAAGCCGTCGCTGCTTCCGCTTCCGTCGAGCGTCGGCCGGCGCTTGCCGGCCGCACGCTGTCGGCGCCAGGCGTGAAAGTGGAGGTGCTGCCGCCCGCCGAGCGCGTCTCCCTGCGCGCGCCGCAGGCTTCGCTAGCGGCGCTCTCCAAGGCGCTTGGCGTGACACTGCCGGCCAGGCCGAAGACCTCGGCCACCAAGGACGGTCGCACGGCGCTGTGGCTCGGGCCGGACGAATGGTTGATCATCGACGAGTCCGGCAACGATCCGCTCGTCGACTGCGCCAAGGTGACGGCGCTGCATTCGGCGGTCGGCATCTCGCATCGCAATGTCGGGATTTCGGTCGCCGGGCCCGCAGCCGCCGTTGCGGTCAATTCGGGCTGCCCGCAGGATCTGTCGCTCGAGGCTTTCCCGGTCGGCGCGGCTTCGCGCACGATTCTGGGCAAATCCGAGATCGTGCTGCTGCGCACCGCCGCGGATTCCTTCCGGGTGGAGTGCTGGCGTTCCTTCTCGGACTATGTCTTTACTCTGCTCTCGGAAGCGGCGAGCGACGCGGCGAACTGACCCGTCACGCGGTGCTGTCGGAAAGCCGCACGGCAGGGACCATCGCCGGCCCTGTCCGTTTCCGCGGCTTGCGAGGGAGATTGCCGATGCCGTCCAAAACCGCGCCGAAATCGCCGAAGAAGACAGCGGCGGTCCGTTCGCTGGAACAGGAGCGCCATCACGAGATCGAGGAAGAGGAACTCGAGGAAGGCCTCGAGGACACGTTTCCGGCCAGCGACCCGGTGTCGATCACGGGCACCGCCATTCCCGGGGCGCCGGCGAAGCCGGGTAAAGCCAAGGCCGTGCCGGGAACGAAACGGCGCAAGAAGTAAGCCGGGGCAGATCGATCTGGGCTACAGGTAAAACGAAAAGGGCGGCCCAGCCGCCCGTTTTCGTTTGAAATCTTGCCAATGGTGCTTACCAGCGGCGCTTACAGGCCGGGCACGAACCACGGGCTGACGTCGATGCCAAGCTTCGGGCTTTTGGGCTGAGTCGTGGTGGTATCCGACTTCTCGACCGAGCCGGTCGCAGTGCAATCGAGCGCCACATTGGCCTTGGTCTGGGCGCAGGCAACCGGGGCATGTTTGGCCGGCTGGCTCGCGCCGGCAAAGGCGGCGCCCGAGAAAGCCAGAACGGCAGCGAGGGTGAGGATCGTCTTCTTCATTTCCGTCTCCAGTCGTCTTCGTACATGTACAATTTGACGTACACATACGACCACTGGAAGCGGAATTCAAGCAAAACTTTGTACGTGTACGACAGGCACCTTGGACGTGGGAATTCAGGCGGGCAAATCAAGCGACCGACAATGCCATGCCGGCTACCAATCAGCAGTCGATCGCTGTCTCGGCCAGGGGAGGAACGTCGCCCACCGAGAGCCCCGCCAGCGCGAAATCGCACATGCGCTTCACATAGGCCTGCGCGTCGCCAAACGGATAGAACGGGAACGTGATCAGCAGCGAAATCGTGCCGTGGCCGACCGTCCACAGCATGGTGGCGATTGCGCGCGGGTCGCCCTTGAGCCTGCCGGCGGCAACACAGGCCTCGACACGCTTGATCAGCACCTTCATGGCGGGGTTGCCCTCTTCCATGTCCTCGTAGCTGCGCCCCTCCGGCAGCTTGGTCTTCTCAGTCATGAAAACGGTGCGGTATTCGTTGGGATTGCCAAGGCCGAAAGCGGCGTATTCGGTCATCACCGCCTGCAGCGCCTCGATCGGGTCGTCGGCGGGGTGTTCTTCGATACGCCGCGCCAGCGTTTCGAAGGCATCCTCGGCGAGCGCGAACAATATGTCCTGCTTATCGGCGAAATAGGAATAGACCGACATCGGCGCGTAGCCGACGCGCTTGGCAAGCTTGCGGATGGTCAGGCCTTCATAGCCTTCTTCCTGCACCAGCTTGTGAGCCGCGGCGACCAGTTCGGAGCGGAGCTCTGCCTTCTGTTTTTCTCGGCGTTTCCGAACGCTCAGCGCCAATGTCCGCCTGCCTTTATGGTTGGCCGCCCGAAGAAATTATATACGCTGTACGGAAACGGACAAGTGACCGGACTGGTTCCCTTGGGCGCGCTCTAACGCAACTCCGACGGACAACCGCCAGGACCTTTGTCCTGGAATTGATCATATCGCTCCAATGCCGCCGTCGAGCGCCAGGGCATGGCCGGTCATGAAGGAATTGGCCGGGTCGGCAAGGAACAGGATGCCGGTCGTGATCTCGTCGACCTCGCCGACACGCTTCATCGGCACGCCGCGTGTGAGTTCGGCAAGCGCTTCGACTTCGGGCGCGCCGGTGGCGCGGACGAATCCGTCGACCATCGCCGTGCGCGTATGCGCGGGGCAGACCGCATTGATGCGGACTCCCTTGCCGGCATATTCCACGGCCGCCGAGCGCGTCAGGCCTACGACCCCATGCTTGGCGGCGGCGTAGACCGAAAGCCTGGGCGCGCCCGAGAGGCCAGCGACCGAGGCGATGTTGACAATGACGCCGCCTTTGCCGCTTTCCCTGAACTGTCGTTCCAACTGAGGAATCTGGTGTTTCATGGCATAGAAGACACCGAGCAGGTCGACCTCTACCACGCGGCGCGCTTCCTCCGAGGCTACCTGCGGCAGGCGCACGAAGCTGTGCACGATGCCGGCATTGTTGACGGCGATGTCGAGCCGGCCGAACTTCTGCACCGCAAGCTTCACCAAATCCTCAGAGAGCGTCTCGTCGGCAATGTTGCCGGCCAGGTGAGCCGCCTCGGCGTCGAGCGTTTTGGCAAAGCCGCCGAGAGCAGCCTCGTCGAGATCGGACAGCACCAGCCGCGCGCCTTCGGCGGCGAAGGCCTTGGCCGCGCCGCTGCCGAGGCCGCCGGTCGCGCCGGTGATCAGCACCGTCATCCCTTCGAAACGGCCCATCGCTCGGCTCTCCCGCTTTCAGTCGTTCTCGTCGATCAGTTGTGCGGCAAGCTGGGCAAGCAGCTTCACTGCCTCGCCATAGGTCCTTGCCTTTTCCGGATTGGAAGCATTGCCGTCCAACGCGCGGCGATAGACGCCCTGGCAGATCGCCGCCAGCCGGAAGAAGGAGAAGGCGAGAAAGAAGATCCAACCGTCGATCTTCCCGATGCCGCGCCTTTTGCAATAGGCCGCGACATAGGCCTCCTCGGAAGGCAGGCCTGCAGCCGCGCGGTCGACGCCCCCGAGGCCGCGAAAGCCCGAGGTGTGCGGCAGACGCCATTGCATGCATTGATAGGCGAGGTCGGCGAAGGGATGACCAAGCGTCGAAAGCTCCCAGTCGAGCACCGCGATCACTTTCGGCGCGTCCGGGGCAAACATCATGTTGTCGAGCCGATAATCGCCATGGACAAGCGAAAGGCGGCCGTCATCGGCCGGCATACGCTTTTCGAGCCACGCTATCAGCCTGTCAATATCGGTTATGGCTTCGGTTTCCGAAGCGCGGTACTGGCCGGTCCAGCGGGCCAGTTGGCGTTCGAAATAGCTGCCGGGCTTGCCGAAATCGCCAAGACCGACGGCCTCGACATCGACATCGTGCAAGGCGGCGAGTGTCGCGTTCATCGCGTCGTAGATCGCGGCGCGCTCGTGATTGCCGGAGACGTCCGGCAGCGACGGATCCCAGAGGATGCGGCCGTCGAGGAACTCCATGACGTAGAACATGCGGCCGATCGCGGAGTCCTCGCCCGAGAGATGCAGCATGCGCGGCACCGGCACCGCCGTCCCGCCCAACGCCCGCATCACCCGGAATTCCCGGTCGACCTGATGCGCGGATTTCAGCAATTGTCCCGGCGGCTTGGCGCGCAGCACATAGCGGCCGCTGGCTGCTGTCAAAAGATAGGTCGGATTGGACTGGCCCGACTTGAATTTTTCAATCGCGGACAGGCCGGTAAAACCCGGTATATGCGCCTTGAGATAGGGCGCAAGCGTCGCTTGGTCTATGACACCGGCCTCGCCGCTCATGCGTTCTCGGGCTGGCGCTCAATCAGCGTCAAGGTCAGCCAACGCGCCGTGAGCGCCGGCTTCTTCGAGCCTTCGATCTCGATGGTCACGTCATGCGCCGTCTGCACCCAACCGGACGGCCGCACCTTGACGTCCGCCAGCACGAAGCGGGTGCGGATGCGCGAGCCCGTCTTCACCGGCGCGAGGAAGCGAAGCGTGTCGAAGCCGTGGTTGACGCCCATCTTGGTGTTTTCCAGCGGCGGCATGGTCTCGAAGGTCATTGCCGACAATAGCGAGAGCGACAGGAAACCATGCGCGATGGTGCCGCCGAACGGCGTCTCGCGCTCGGCGCGCTCAGGGTCGCAATGAATGAACTGGTGGTCGTCGGTCGCATCGGCGAACTGATCGATCATGCGCTGCGTGACCGTTCGCCAGGGCGAAACGCCGACCTCCTTGCCGACGTTTGCCAGAAGCGTATCGAGACTGATCGGTTCCACGCTTATGTCCTCCGCACCCCCGCCCGGATTACGATTTCCTGAACCGGACGCCATATTCCTTGAACCCCGCCCGATTCCTTGAAATCGTGCGCCTTATTCCTTGAACAAAGTCATTCCATGCTGCACCGACTGGCCGCCGTCGATCGGCAGGATGGCGCCGGTGACATAGCTGCCGGCTCGGCTGCACAAATAAAGCGTTGCGCCGGCAATGTCATCCGCCACGCCTATGCGGCCGAGCGGAACATGGTTACCGACATGTTTCGCCTGCTCCTCGGTGGCGGTGGCGAACGCCGTCATCCGGCTCTGGAAAGGACCGGGAGCAAAGGCGTTGACAGTGATGCGGCGGGCGGCGAACTCGATGGCCAGCGTGCGCGTCAAATGGTGCACCGCCGCTTTCGAGGCGGCATAGGAATAGGCGTCGTCGGCCAGCGGCTGGGTGCCCATCACCGAGCCGAGATTGACGACGCGGGCCGGGTCCTCGTCGCTTGCCGCGGCATCGAGCAGCGGCAAGAGCTCCCGTGTCAGGTGGAAAACGGCGGTGACGTTGACGCCGAACACCTTGGCCCAGGCGTGATAGGGAAACTCCTGCAGCGACGCTCCCCAGGAAATACCGGCATTGTTGACCAGTATGTGCAGGCGCTCCGCGCGCGCCTTGACCTCGGAGACCAGAGCGGCGATGCCCGCTTCGCTGGATACGTCGCCGGCAAAACCTTCTGCCCGGCCCGAGCCACCGAGCGCATTCAATTCGTTGGCAACCTTGGCGCAGTCCTCGCCCTTGCGCGAGGCGATCATCACGTTAGCACCGGCACGCACCAGCCCGGTCGCCACCATGCGGCCGATGCCGGTCGCCGCACCCGTCACCAGCGCGGTCTTGCCGGCGACCGAGAACAGCTCGTCCATATAGCTCATGCATTCCTCCGCACACCTCGCTCCAACCGGCGAGGGACTCGCGTTGACAAGGCTAGCCGAAGTACGGTCATCCTCGCCACGGGTAAAGCTCTATCTTCGGAAAGGCCGGAAGCGATGACGGATATGAATCTCGGCATGACCGAGCGGCTGAAACCAATCCATCAGCGCGTCGTGGCGATGGTGCGCGACGAGATCGCGCCGCTGGGGGAGGCGTTTCTCGCCGAAGTCGGAAAGAGTGGTGACCGCTGGGCCTATACGGCCAGGCAAACCGAGATTCTCGAGGGCTTGAAAAAGACGGCCCGGGAGCGCGGGCTGTGGAACTTCTGGCTGACCGATTCCAAGCGCGGCTACGGTCTTTCCACCGTCGAATACGCCTATCTGGCCGAGGAGATGGGCAAGGCGCATCTCGGTGCCGAAACCTTCAACTGTTCGGCGCCCGACACCGGCAACATGGAGGTGCTGGAGCGTTACGGCTCGGAGGCGCACAAGCGGGACTGGCTGGAGCCGCTGCTCGAGGGTCGGATACGCTCGGCCTATCTGATGACCGAGCCGGATGTAGCCTCCTCGGATGCGACGAACATCTCGATGCGCTGCGAGCGGCACGGCGGCGATTATGTGCTGAACGGCGAGAAATGGTGGGCGTCCGGCGCCGGCGATCCGCGCTGCGCCATCTATATCGTCATGGTCAGGACCGGTTCCGACGAGGAGCCGCGGCACCGCCGGCATTCGATGATCCTCGTGCCGGCCGACAGCAAGGGCATCACCAGGTTGCGGCCCATGCAGGTCTATGGCGACGACGACGCACCGCACGGCCACATGCATCTCAGGTTCGAAAATGTGCGGGTGCCGGCGGCGAACCTGATCCTGGGCGAGGGCAGGGGCTTCGAGATCGCGCAGGGGCGGCTGGGGCCGGGCCGCATCCATCACTGCATGCGCGCCATCGGCCAGGCCGAGATGGCGCTTGAGATGCTCTGCCAGCGCTCGGTGCGACGGGAGGCCTTCGGCCAGTCGCTGGCCAAGCTCGGCGCCAATTTCGACATCATCGCCGAATGCCGGATGGAGATCGAGATGGCGCGGCTCTTGTGCCTCAAGGCCGCGTGGATGATCGACCAGGGAGACGCCCGCGCGGCCGCGCCCTGGATCAGCCAGATCAAGGTCGTGGCGCCCCGCGTCGCGCTGAAGGTCACCGATGAGGCGGTGCAGATGTTCGGCGCGCAAGGCATCAGCCAGGATACGCCGCTTGCCCGCTCATGGACGCATCTGAGGACGCTGCGGCTGGCCGACGGGCCGGACGCCGTGCACCGGCGCCAGGTGGCGCGCACGGAACTGAAGAAATATACGCAGGAAAAGGTCTGACAGCCATGACGCTTCCATCGCAAATGCGGGGTCTGCTGCTTGTCGGCGACGGATATACGAGGACGCCTTCGGCCGCCGCGCCGGAAGTAATGGAGCCTTACCTTGAGCCCGGCAGCATAGCCGTGCCAGCGCCAGGGCCGACACAGGCGCTGATCAAGGTCAATCTCGCCTCGATCAATCCGTCCGACATCGCCTTCATCAAGGGCCAGTACGGCCAGCCGCGGGTCAAGGGCCGTCCAGCGGGTTTCGAAGGCGTCGGCATCGTTGTCGCCGCCGGCGACGACCCATACGCAAAAAGCCTTGCCGGCAAGCGGGTCGCCTTCGCCACAGGCGTGTCGAACTGGGGAGCATGGGCTGATTATGCGGTTGCCGAGGCCGCGTCCTGCATCCCGCTCATCGACACGGTGCGCGACGAGGACGCCGCCGCGATGATTGTCAATCCGCTGACCGCCTTGGCCATGTTCGACATCGTCAAGCAAGAGGGCGAAAAGGCCTTCATCATGACAGCAGGCGCCAGCCAGCTCTGCAAGCTGATCATCGGGCTGGCGAAGGAGGAAGGCTTTCGGCCTATCGTGACCGTGCGCCGTGACGAGCAGATCCCGCTGTTGAAGGGTCTCGGCGCCACCGATGTGCTCAACGAGAAGGCGGCGGATTTCGAGGCCTCACTGCGCGAAATCATGGAGGCCGAGCAGCCGCGCATCTTCCTCGACGCGGTTACCGGCCCGCTGGCTTCAACCATCTTCAACGCCATGCCGAAGCGCGCGCGCTGGATCGTCTACGGCCGGCTCGACGGCGAGCCGACGGTGATCCGCGAGCCGGGGCAACTGATCTTCCAGCATAAGCGCGTGGAAGGCTTCTGGCTTGCCGAATGGATGCGCCAGTTCCGCGACCGGCTAGGCCCGGCGGTACTGGAAGCGCAAAAGCGCTTTTCCGACGGGCGCTGGTCGACCGACGTCACGGCGGTCGTGCCGCTGGACGAGGCGATGGCGCGGCTGCCGACCGAACTGGCCAAGCCGAATGGAAAGGTGTTCATAAAGCCATGATATCGCTGGGCGGCGGGCTGGCGGCGGCTATGCCGCGCTGTTTTCTCCATGATATGGCGGCCGCCATCAAAATGCCGGGACGATGCCAGACTGATCCCGCTTCGAGGGTTGAGTGGGGCATTCGATGATGATTTCCAAGCCGGTTTTCGACCGTTTGGGGCTTTGGTTGTGGATCGGGTCGTTTCTGATTGTACTCGGCCTTGTGCTATGGTTGCCCAATGCACGTTCGGTGATCCATATCTATCGATATGGCAGTGAAGCTTTTCTGAGCCGCCAACCGCTGTATCAGGTCGAAGTCGCCATGGGGTATCTGTACGCTCCCGCCTTCGCCGTCCTCTACGTCCCCCTGCTAAAACTCGGGCCCCATCTGGGTAACATCCTTTGGCACGCGCTGGGCTTCGGGGTGCTCACCTTTGCCGCGATGCGCCAGGTCCGCGCGATCGGCGGCCGCGAGCAGACTTGGCTCTTGTCCTTCGGCCTTTTCCTTGCCCTGCCGGTTTCGCTGGCGGCGCTTCGCAACGGCCAGGCGACGATCCTGCTCACCGGAGCGTGCTGGTTTCTGACGCTGTCGGCACTCGAGGGACGCCGCGCCGAGTGCTTCTTCTGGGCCTCGCTTGCCATCATCGCCAAACCCACGGCGATCATCATGCTGCTGCTGGCGGGAGCGCTGCGCCCAAGGCTGATACCGGTGCTGGCGCTTGCGGTGCTCGTCGTGCTCGCCATCCCTTACGGCTTTGCGCCGGCTGGCTATATCAATTCGCAATACTACGATTTCTTCCGGATGCTGACTTCAATGACGGTCGACCCGACCGGTCCGTTCGTTCCGGCCGACTTCACGGCGCCTTTCACAAGGTTTGGGATGACGCTTCCTGAGTTTGACGCGACGATCGTGCGCGTCATCGCGGCTCTGCTTACGCTGTGGGTGGTGCTCCATTTCGACCGCAGGCTGGATGCAAGGGTCAGCGGGCTTGCCATCTTTCTCACGGCGGCGTTCTACATGTGCGTCTTCAATCCACGGGTCGAGCAGAACACCTATGCCATGGTGGCGGTGCCTGCCGGCCTCTCCATCGCCCTGCTGTGGCAGGAGAAAGGAGCCGGAGCCATGCGCTGGTTGCTCGCGTCGCTGCTCTTTGTCACCGGACTGACCAGCGTCGACAGTCGGCTGCACAGTCTTTTCCACCCGTGGTTTCGGCCAATCGCGATCAGCATAGTCGCCTGTCTGCTGATCGGCTGGTTCTGGAGGCGGGACACACAGAAGATGCCGTCGGCCGGGGCCGTCGCGCATGGCTGAGATGCTCGATATTATCGCACCGTTCTTCAACGAGGCCGAATCCGCGATCGCATTCGTCGGGCTGCTCGGCAAACTCGAAGCTGCCGTGGCGGAGAGGTTCGGCATGACTGTCCGCAAGATACTCGTCGACGACGGCAGCCGCGACGGCGGCGCCGAGACATTTGCGGGCGCGCTCTCGGGTTCCTGGGAGATCGTACGGCTCAGCCGTAATTTCGGCAAGGAAGCTGCGGTTCTCGCCGGCCTCGACCACTCCCGCGGCGACTTTGTCCTGATCATGGACTCCGACCTGCAGCATTCCATGGACATCAGCTTGAAGATGATCGGCGAGCTGGTCGGGGATGCGGAGATCGACGTCGTCTATGCGCAGAACGACCGGCGCGAGGGGAGCTGGCGGCGCAGCCAACTGGCGCGGCTCTTCTACACGCTGATCAACAGCAGCCAGCGCTTCGATATTCCCGAAAATGCCGGAGACTTCCGCGTCATGCGCGGTGCCGTGGCGCGCGCCTTGACCAGCGTGCGCGACAAGCGTCGTTTCAACAAGGGCCTGTTCGCCTGGGCCGGCTTCCGCCAGAAAGCGGTGCTTTATTCGCCGGAAAGCCGCGCCAGCGGCACGTCGAAATGGAGTCGCTTCAATCTGATCGCGTTCTCCCTCGAAGGATTCACCTCATTTTCCGTGATCCCGCTACGCGCCATCAGCCTCGTCGGATTGCTGGCGGCATTTGCGGGATTGGCCTATGGCGTGAAGGTGCTCTTCGAGGTGCTGTTCTACGGCATCGCCGTGCCCGGCTATCCCAGCATCATGGTTGCCGTCGTGCTGCTGGGCGGTCTCAACCTGGCGCTGCTCGGCCTGATCGGCGAGTATATCTGGGTCACGCTCAGCGAAAGCAAGGACCGGCCCGTCTACATCGTGCGCGATGTCCTGCGCGGCGACGCCGAGCAGGTCGCCCCGGAAAATGACCCGGTCGATCCGACTGATTGCCGACGACTACGGGCTGGCGCCGGGCGTATCAGGCGCGATCCTCGAGCTTATCAAGTGTGGCCGCCTGACCGGAACCGGTTGCATGACGGGCTTTCCCGAATGGGAGGAGGCGGCGGCGCGGATAAGACCGTTTCGCGCAAGAGCGGCCGTCGGGTTGCATCTGACCCTCACTGACCAGACCGCGGCGACCGGTCCGTCGAGCCTCGCGCCAGACGGCAAGTTGCCAAAGCTCGCTTCCCTTGCGCTGCCGATGCGGCGCGGGCGTATTGACGAGCGGGACGTTCACGCCGAACTCGACGCCCAGTACGACCGCTTTGTCAATGCGCTGGATGGCGCGCCCGACTATATCGACGGACACCAGCACGTGCATTTCCTCCCCATGGTGCGAAGCTGGTTGCTGGCGCGTTTTGGGCGAAGCGCGCGCAAGCCGGCACTGCGAGGCGCGCCCGGACTTCCCGGCCTGGACGCGGCGGTGGCCAAGATCGCGGCGGTCGCCGCTCTCGCGGCGGGGTTCAACAGATCGATGCAACGGGCCGGCTTCAGCGTGATGACGCCGCTTTCCGGCATCTATGACTGGCGGCGGCCGGAAAGATTCGCTTCGACGTTGCGCGCGGCCGTCGACACCTTGCCGCAGCGAGGAGTGTTCATGTGCCATCCGGGCCATGTCGATGACATATTGCGCGCGCGAGACCCGATGCAGGCCGTGCGCGAGGTAGAATTCGCGGTACTTTCCTCGCGGGCTTTCGGCGACATCCTCGACAAGGCCGGAGTCCGCGTCATGGACAGCGGCGAATGAGCAATCCCGGCCAACCGCAACGTTCGACCGGCAACAAGATCGTTCGTTTCGCCTTGGTCGGGCTGGCCAACACCGGCATCGACCTCACTGCATTCTTCCTGTTGCTCAAGCTCGCGGTATCGGCCTTGGCCGCCAATTTCGGCGCCTGGTTCGTTGCGGTCCTCTTCTCCTTCGTGGCGAACCGCTCCTGGTCGTTCGAGCGTGACCCGGACATCCGGCTGCACCACTCCTTCCTGCGCTTCGTCTCGCTGGGAGCACTGATTTCACTTGGTGGCTCCAGCCTGTCGATCGCGGTTCTGGCAGGGGCGATCGGCGTCTGGCCCGCCAAGATCATCGGCGTCGTGGTCGCGGCAGTGCTGAACTTCCTGGCGGCCCGCTGGTCGATCGAAGGCCGGCTGCTGAGATAGCTACTCGGCCGGTTCGATATTCGCGTAGGCGGCTTCCTCGAGTTCGCGCTTCAGGCGCGCTTCCTCATGCGCCTTGGGCGTGACGAAGCGGCCAAGCAAGAGATAGGCGACAGGGGTCAGGAACAGCGTCGAGACGGTGGCCAGCCCGAGGCCGCCGACGATGACCCAGCCCAGCGCCACCCTGGCTTCCGCGCCGGCGCCCGAAGCCAGCACCAGCGGCACGCCGCCGAGCACGGTGCAGATCATGGTCATCATCACCGGGCGCAAGCGAATGGTCGAAGCCTGTTCGATCGCCTCGCGCACGCCCAGCCCCCGGTCGCGCAGCTGGTTGGCGAACTCGACGATCAGAATGCCGTTCTTGGCCATGACGCCGACCAGAAGCACCAGTCCGATCTGGCTGTAGGCATTGAGGCTGGTGCCCGACAGGAAAAGCGCGAAGATGGCGCAGGCCAGCCCCAACGGCACCGTCGCCATGATGATGACGGCGCTGACGAAACTCTCGAACTGGGCCGCCAGCACAAGCAGGATGATGACCAGCGCGAAGCTGAAGACGGCGATCATGGCGCTGTTGCTCTCGCCCAGGGTGGCGGCTTCGGCGATCGGCAGGATGCGGGCCCCGGATGGCAGCAGTGGCGCTGCGATTTCCTCGGCGCGGGTCAGCGCTTCGCCAAGCGCGAAGCCGCCGCCAAGGTTGGCGGTGATCGCGACGGAGGGCTGCTGCTGCTCGCGTGTCAGGGACGGCGGCACGGCGCGCTCGGTCAGCGTGGCGATGGTCGACATCGGTACGAAGCGACCGTCCTGCGTCTTGAGGAAGATGTTTTCCAGATCGGTCGGATCGTTGATCGGGTTGCTGGTCGAGACCAGCTTCACGCCATAGCTGCGGTCGGCGATGTAGACGTCGACGACATCGTTGCCGTCGAGCATGGCCTGCAGCGTGTCGGCGAGACCGGTGATGTCGATGCCGAGGTCCGAGGCGCGTTCGCGATCGATGGCCACGGCAAGCTGCGGCTGCGTCGGGTCGACGGAGAGGCGCGGCGTCTGGAAGCGCTGGTCCTTTCGCATCTCGTCGACGATCTTCACGGCCGCCTCGCTCAATGCCTTGCGGTCGTTGCCGACCAGCGCGAATTGCAGGCCGTTGCCGGCGCCGCGGATGCCGAGGCTGTTCGGCTGCACCGGAAAGACGCGCACGCTCGGCACCTGTTTCGCCAAGCGGCCGATGTCGGCCATGATCTCCTGCTGGCTGCGGCTGCGCTCGTCCCACGGCGCCAGCGTCATCACCATGAAGCCCGAATTGTAGGAGCCGTTGTTGCCGGCGTTCTCGAAGGTCGAGCGGATCTCGCCGGAATCGCGCAGCGGCTGGATCAGCCGCTCGATCTTGCGCATCTGCTCCGTCGTGTAGTCGAGGCTGACGCCTTGCGGCGCGTTGATGCGCAGCAGCACCACGGCGCGGTCTTCCGTCGGCGTGAGCTCCTGGCGGATGTTGCCGAACAGCGCAAACGCGGTGCCGACAAAGATCAGCGCGACCAGCACCACGATCCAGGGCGCGTCGAGGCAAAGATGCAGGCAGCGTTTGTAGAGGCCGTGCAGGGCGCCGCCAACGCGCGCGCCGATGCCGGTGCCGCCTTCCTGGTGAAGCGAGGCGCTGGTCAGCATGCGCGAGGCAAGCATCGGGCATAAGGTCAGCGCGACCACGCAGGAGAGCAGCACCGACATCGCCAGCACGAAGCCGAACTCGCGGAACAGGCCGCCGGTCTGTCCCGGCAGGAATGAGATCGGCACGAAGACGGCGACCAACGTCAGCGTGGTGGCGACGACGGCGAAGAACACTTCCTGGGTGCCCAGTACGGCAGCCGCGCGCGGCCCCATGCCTTCGTTGCGGCGACGCACGATGTTTTCCAGCACGACGATGGCGTCGTCGACGACGAGGCCGGTCGCCAGCACCAGCGCCAAGAGCGTCAGGATGTTGACGGAGAAGCCGGCGAGATAGATGGCGGCGATGGTGCCGATCATGGCGACGGGCATCGACAGGCCGGGGATCAGAGTTGCGCGCCAGTCGAGCAGGAAGGCGTAGATGACAATGAGCACGATCGAGACCGAGAGAGCCAGCGCGATCTCGACCTCGTGCACGGCGCCGTTGACGAAGACGGCATCGTCGCTGGTGACCTTGATCGACATGCCCGCTGGCAGAGTCTCTTGCAGCTTGGCGACGGCGGCCCTGACGCCGCTCGAGATATCCAGCGTGTTCGATTCCGCTTGGCGGATGATGCCGAGGCCGATGCCGGCCTTGCCGTCGGAGCGCAGTGTCGACTGGCCGATATCGGGCCCCAGCGTCACGGTGGCGACGTCGCGGATACGGGTCGTGCCGCCGATGACGATGTTCTCGAACTCCTCCGGCGTGGTTACGTCGGCGGTCGTGCGAACGATGAGGTCCTGATTGGTCGTGGTGATCGAGCCGGCAGGGGAATCGAAGGCGACCGAGGCGAGCGCTGTCCTCAGATCGGCAACGGTGAAGCCCTGGCTCGCCAGCTTGTTCTGGTCGACATCGATGCGGAAGATCTTGTCGCGGTCGCCGGACACCTGGACGTCGGCGACACCCGGCACCGCTGCAAGGTCATCCTCGATGCGGTCCTGCACGAACACCGTCATATCCTGAACCGACATGGTGTCCGAGGTGACGGCCAGCCGCATCACCGGATCGGAATTCGCGTCCGCCTTGACGATGCGCGGAGCATCGGCGGTGTTGGGCAGCTGGTTGGTGATCCGGCTGACGGAATCGCGCACGTCGGAGGCCGCGACATTGAGGTCGACGCCGTCGTTGAATTCGATGGTGACCCGGCTCTGGCCGAAGGAGGAATTGGACGAGATCGACTTGACGCCGGAGACGCGCGCGACCGCGCCTTCGATCGCGTCGGTCAACTCGCGGTCTACGGTTTCGGCGGCCGCGCCCTCGAAGGTGGTGTTGACGGTGATGACCGGGCGGTCGACATCCGGCAATTCGCGTATCTCGACGCCCCAGAAGGCGGCAAGTCCGGCAACCGCGATCAGCGTGTTGAGCACGAAGGCCATGACCGGCCTGCGGATGAAAAGCGCGGTCAAGCCCGATCCGTCGGCGGTTTCGCCGACGCTCATGAGCCTTCGGCCTCGGTGGCGCGATCCTCGCCGGCGATACGGACGTCGCCGCCTTCGCTGACGCTCTGCGTGCCTTCGGTCACCACCATGTCGCCGCTCACGAAGGGAGCATCAATGAGAACCGTCTCGGTGTTTCGCTGTATGACGCGGACAGGAATGCGCTTGGCTTTGCCTTCGGCGACGGCCCAGACATAAGCGCCATTGGTCCCCCATTGGATGGCGAGAGGGCTGACGGCCGGATAGGTCTCACCGGGGAACCGCATGCCGATCTGGAAGGACATGCCGGCGCGCAGCGAATCGGCGGGATTGGCAATCGTGGCCTTGACGAGCAGTGTGCGGCTGTTCTCGTCGATATGGTTGTCGATGGCCGAGACGGTGCCGGCATAGACCTGGTTGGGGTTGGCCAAAGGCGTAGCCGAGAGCTGGGCGCCGACCTTGATCGCCGCGGCGAAGCGTTCCGGCACCCAGAAATCGACCAGAATACTGGAACGGTCGTCGAGCGTGGCGATCGCCGACTGGCTGGTGACATAATTGCCGGCGGCGATCGGCAGGATACCAACAGTGCCATCTATCGGCGCCACGATCGAGCGGCGCTCGAGTGCGAGTTCGGCGTCGCGTAGCGCCAGCCTGGCGTTGGCGAGCGTTACCTCGGCATCGGCGACGGCGACCGGCGTGGCCGCGTTGGAAGCCCTCAGCGACTTCACCCGGTCGAGCTTGGATCGCGCATCCTCCACCGTCAACTGGGCGCGGTCCCGGGCGATCACTTCCGTCTCGGAATCGAGCCTGCCGATGACGTCGCCCTTCCGGACATGCGTGCCGGAGTGGACCAGGAGCTCAGTGAGGCGGCCGGACGAGTATGGGTTGACGGTGACGGTCGCGTTGGCGCGGCCGGTGCCGATCGCCTGCAGCCTGTCATTGATGGTGGCGGTGCCGACCGGCGAAGCGACGATCGACACAATCTGACCGGCACGGTTGCCCCCGGAGGGGCCAAGGCCGCTTGCGGTGCGCTTCGCGGGAGGTGTCGCGGCGACGGCCCAGTCCATTCCCCAACGCGCCAAGGTCTGAGGCGCGCCAGGATAAAAGCGCGCCCAGGCGGCCACGGCGGCGACCAGAATCATAAGCGCTGCAACAATCTGTTTCCAGCTCGACATCGACACTCCAGCGGCGGAACCCGTCTGCCGAACCAGAAGGAAGCAGGCCAGACAACGATACGGGCTGGGGGCGAAAACCGGCCACGCCACACCCCGGTATCAGCGTTTTATGGCAATTATCACGCAATCGTGCACATTAAATCTCGGTAACGTGAAGTCCGGCGGGGTACCGATCCCTGCGTTCTGCCGGAATTACCAGGCGGCAAACCGCTCCCGTTGGCTAGCGCAAGTTCTCCAGGTCGCGGATGCGCTTGGCGCCGGCTGCTTCCAACTGCCTCGTCACAGCGGCGATCAGCGTCTCGGCGACGACGAAGATAGCGGCCGATGAATCCCAGGCTGAGGGCACGGCGGTGCGCCCGGCGATCACATGGCGGGCGAAGCGGGCGATCGGCGAGAGCCACTGGTCGGTGAAGAGGATGATCTGCACGCCACGCTGATGCGCCTTCTCGGCAAAGCGGACGAGACTTTCCTGGTAGCGGCGGATGTCGAAGATCACCAGCACGTCGCGCTTGCCCATGTCGATCAGGCGGTCGCGCCAGATGCTCTCCTGGCCGGCGAGGTGATAGACATCCGGCTGGATAATGGCGAGGTGGGCGGCCATGTAGCGCGCCAGCGGATCGGTAAAGCGGCCGCCTATCAGGAAGGTCTTGCCGCGCCGCTCGGCCAGTCGCGCGGCGATATCGGAGAGCTGTTTGTCGGTGAGGTGCCGGAAGGTCTCGCGCATATTGTCGAGCGTCGCCTCCAGCATCGGCGAGGCGGCGCCGCCGGCCGAGCCTGGATTGAGTGTGCGCGAAGCCGGCGATTGCAATTGCGCCGCCAGCTCATCCTGCAGCGCCGACTGGAATTCGGGGTAATTCTGGAAACCGAGCCTGGCGACGAAACGCAGGATCGTGGGCGAGGACACGCCGGCCGCGGCCGAAAACTCGGCGACGGTCTTCAGTCCGGTCAAAGGATAGTTGGCAATCAGCGTCTGGGCGGCTCGGCGCTCGCCGGCCGGCATCGCGCCGATACGGTCCGAGATCAGTTCGGCAATGCTGGAAACCATGGTTTTCCCCTACCCGTCGACCCGCCGCCGCCGTTTTCCCGAATTCGCGTTTGACAAAGCCGTTCAAACTGTATGAAATCATTCACAGGGACGCAATGAGACAAAATCCGTAACATAAGATACAGCGTCCTGCAGGGGACGATATGGAGAAAGCTCGGCCCGTCAGCCTTGCACCGTCTGAGACCGTACGGGTGACCAACCCCGGCGGATCCAGCCCCTTCGTCTTCACCTGCGACCACGCTTCCAATTTCCTTCCCGCCGAGTTCGGAACCCTTGGCCTGCCGGCGGCGGATCTTTCCCGCCATATCGCCTGGGACCCGGGAGCGCTTCCCGTCGCCAGCCGCATGGCCCAGGCGCTCGACGCCACGTTGATCGAGACCCGCGTCTCGCGACTCGTCATCGACTGCAATCGTCCGCTCGACGCGCCCGACCTCGTTCCGCCGGTCAGCGAGGCGACAGCCATTCCCGGCAATTCGGGCCTGTCCGACAAGCAGCGCGCCGCGCGGGTCGACCTTGCCTGGCGCCCGTTCCACGACACGATCGCCGGGATCATCGACCGGCGGCTGGCGCGCGGCCAGGAGACGCGGCTGGTTTCGGTGCACTCCTTCACGCCAGTCTACAAGGGCAAGAGCCGGCCCTGGCATATCGGCATCATCCATGATGACGATCGCCGGCTGGCGAAGCCCCTGGTCGCGGCCTTGCAGCGGCTGGCCGGCGTCACCGTCGGCGTCAACGAACCCTATTCGCCGGCCGACCGCGTTTATTTCACGCTGGAGCGGCATGCACGTTCGCGCGGCCTCGCCTGCGCGATGATCGAAATCCGCAACGACGAAATCGCCGGTGAGACCGGGCAGCGGAGATGGGCGGATCTGCTCACGGGCATATTTTCGAATCTGGAGCCCGAGGAGGCCAGGGGCTCCCGACAAAGCGCAACGGGAAAGTCAGTACAATCGGCCAGCTAAGAAATTAAGGGGACTTCACATGGCAGCACCGGGTTATACAGACGCCGACAAGGCGGAGGACGTAAAACACCTCCACAGCATGGGCTATGCCCAGGAATTGGAGCGGCGCCTCAGCCGCTTTTCGAATTTCGCGGTTTCTTTCTCCATCATCTGCATCCTATCCGGCGGCATCAATTCGCTGGCGCAGGCGACCTCGGGCGCAGGCGGCATCGGTATCGGTATCGGCTGGCTCGTCGGCTGCTTTGTCTCGCTCACCTTCGCGGTCGCCATGTCGCAGATCAGCTCGGCCTATCCGACGGCGGGCGGCCTCTATCATTGGGGTTCGATCCTCGGCAATCGCGGCACCGGCTGGGTGACGGCCTGGCTCAACCTGCTCGGCCTGATCACCGTGCTTGGTGCCATCAATGTCGGGACATGGACCTTCTTCATCGGCGCCTTCGGACCTGCGCTGGGAATTGACGGTTCACTGACCAATCAGATGATCTTCCTGGTCGTCGTCACAGGCCTCCAGGCGCTGATCAACCACCTCGGCATCAAGCTGACGGCAAAGCTGACGGACTTCTCGGGCTACCTGATCTTCTTCGGGGCAATCCTGATCGCCGTCGTCTGCCTGATCTCGGCCGAACACTGGGATTTCAGCCGCCTCTTCACCTTCCACAACTACTCGGGCGACGCCGGCGGCGGCGTGTGGCCGTCAGTCTCGAACGCCTGGGTGTTCGCGCTTGGCCTGCTGCTGCCGATCTATACGATCACCGGCTACGATGCCTCCGCGCATACCTCGGAGGAGACCATCAAGGCGGCCTCCTCCGTGCCGCGCGCGATGGTGATGTCGGTCATCTGGTCGGCCCTGTTCGGCTACCTGTTCCTGGCCGCTTTCGTGCTGATGATCCCGAACATGGACGACGCTGCCAAGCAGGGCTGGAACGTGTTCTTCTGGGCTTTCGACCAGCGCGTGGGGACCGGCGTCAAGGAGTTCGTCTACCTCGTTGTGTTCGTTTCCCAGCTGCTCTGCGGTCTTGCCACCGTCACCTCGGCCTCGCGCATGATCTTCGCCTTCTCGCGTGACGGCGGCCTGCCGGGCTCGGCGGCGCTCGCCAAGGTCAGCCCGACCTACCGCACGCCGGTGTCGGCGATCTGGACCGCCTCGATCCTGTCGGTCCTGTTCGTCTGGGGTTCCTCGGTGGTTTCGGTCGCCGGCACCTCGGCCTATACGATCGTGGTGTCCTGCACCGTCATCTTCCTGTTCCTCTCCTTCACCGTGCCGATCGTGCTCGGCATGATGGCCTGGGGAACGCCGAAGTGGGACAAGATGGGGCCGTGGAACATGGGACGCGGAATCTTCATGCTCTTTGCCTTCTTGTCGATCGTGTCGATGATCCTGATCTTCGTCATCGGCATTCAGCCGCCGAACGACTGGGCGCTCTACATCACCGTCGGCTTCTTCATCCTGACGGCGATCGTCTGGTTCGCCTTCGAGCGCAACCGCTTCCAGGGGCCGCCGCTCGGCGACATCATCGCGGCACGCCAGGCGGCGATCAAAGCGGCCGAACAGGCGGTCGGCGAGACTGGCCACTGAACCTTCGCTTCACGACCATGGCCGGCGTCGCGCCGGCCATGGTTTCGTCTCTCCCTTTCAATCGACAAGTGTTGGAGTGCCAAAGGAATGGCCGGGAATTTCTCGTTCGATCAGTTGAAGAAAGCGGTCTCGAACGGCGAGATCGACACGGTGCTGGCCTGCATCGTCGACATGCAGGGCCGGCTCGCGGGAAAGCGCTTCCTGGCCCAGTATTTCGTGGATTCCGCGTATGGCGAGACGCATGGCTGCAACTATCTGCTGGCTTGCGATATCGATATGGAGCCGGTGCCGGGCTACAAGGCTGCGAGTTGGTCGAAGGGTTATGGCGATTTCGTCATGAAGCCCGATCTGTCGACGCTGCGGCGCATTCCGTGGTTGGAAAAGACGGCGCTGGTCATCTGCGACGTTCTCGACCATCACACGCATGAAGATCTTGGGCACTCGCCCCGCGCCATCCTGAAGAAGCAGGTCAAGCGCCTGCAGGAACGCGGCTATATCGGCTATTTCGCCTCCGAGCTCGAATTCTATCTGTTCAGCGAAACGTACGAATCCGCGCGCAAGAAGCACTGGCAGGGGCTCGACAGCGCTTCGCCGTATATCGGTGACTACCAGATCGGCATCACCACCAAGGAAGAAGGCGTGATGCGCAGGCTGCGCAACGAGATGGAAGCCGCCGGCATCCCGATCGAGAACTCCAAGGGCGAGTGGGGACCAGGCCAGGAAGAGATCAATGTACGCTACGCCGAGGCGCTCGACATGGCCGACCGCCACGTCATCCTGAAGAACGGCGCCAAGGAGATCGCCGATTCCGAGGGCAAGGCCATTTCCTTCATGGCCAAGTACAATTACGGGCTCGCCGGCAATTCCAGCCACATCCACAATTCGCTGTGGAGCGCCGACGGCAAGACGCCGCTGTTCTTCGACAAGAAGGCCGAGTGGACGCTATCCACTCTCGGTCGGCAATGGGCGGCCGGACAGCTCAAATACGCCAAGGAGTTCACCTGGTTCTTGGCGCCCTACATCAATTCCTACAAGCGTTTCCAGGCCGGCACCTTCGCGCCGACCAAGATCATGTGGAGCGAGGATAATCGCACGGCCGGCTTCCGGCTCTGCGGCGAGGGCACCAAAGGCATCCGCATGGAGTGCCGTATCGGCGGCGCCGACCTCAATCCGTATCTCGCCTTCGCGGCTCTGATCGCGTCCGGCCTCGCCGGCATCGACGAGAAGCTGGAATTGCAGAAGCCCTTCGTCGGCGACGCCTACCAGGCCTCGCGGCTGCCGGAGATTCCGAAGACGCTGCGCGACGCCACCGAGACGCTGGCCAAGTCCAAGATGCTGAAGCAGGCTTTCGGCGATGACGTGATCGAGCACTATGTGCACACCGCCCGCTGGGAGCAGTTCGAATACGACCGCCGCATCACGGATTGGGAACTGCACCGGGGCTTCGAGCGGTACTAGAACGCGGCAAGCGCCGGCCCTGCCTCTCACCCCTCCCCGTTTACTTCACGGGGAGAGGGTGCCGGCAGGCGCATGAGGGCAGCAACGTGCCATGTAATTTTCGACTGTTGTAAACTGCGAGGAAGAAATGACCGAAACGGTCAAACTCAAATCCCCAATCGACGGCTCGATCTATGCCGAGCGGCCGGTCGCGACCGACCAGGCGATCAACGCGGCGGTGGAGCGCGCGCGGGCGGCGCAGGAGAAATGGGCCGAGACGCCGATCGCGGAGCGCGGCAAATACATGCTGGCGATGCTTGAAGCGCTGGTCGCCATGAGCGACGAGATCGTGCCGGAGATCGCCTGGCAGATGGGGCGGCCGGTGCGCTACGCCGGCGAGTTCGGCGGCGTCAAGGAACGCACCAGCTACATGGTCGAGATCGCGGAGCAGGCGCTGAAGCCGGTGCCGGCCTCCAATCCGAAGGACGGGTTTCGCCGCTATGTGAAGAAGGTGCCGCTGGGCGTCGTGATGGTCATCGCGCCGTGGAACTATCCCTATCTCACCGCGGTCAACACCATCGTGCCGGCGCTGATGGCCGGCAGCGCCGTAATCCTCAAGCACGCGGCGCAGACGCTGCTCGTCGGCGAGCGCTTCCAGCAGGCTTTCGACAAGGCTGGGCTCCCGAGGGGCCTGTTCCAGAACCTCGTCATGAACCATACCCAGACCGAGAAGCTGCTCGGCTCAGGCAAGATCGACCATGTCAACTTCACCGGATCGGTCGGCGGCGGCCGCGCCATCGAGAAGGCGGCTGCCGGCACCTTCATGACGCTCGGCCTCGAGCTTGGCGGCAAGGATCCGGCCTATGTGCTGCCCGACGCCAAGGTGGAGCACGCGGTCGCCAATCTGGTCGACGGGACCTTCTACAATTCCGGTCAGTGCTGCTGCGGCATCGAGCGGATCTACGTGCACGAGAAGGTCTATGACGAGTTCGTCGAGGGCTTCATTGCCGAGACGAAGAACTATGTGGTCGGCAATCCGCTGGATCAGGCCACCACCATGGGACCGATGGCGCAAGCGCGCTTTGCCGACCTGATCCGCGAGCAGAAGGCCGAGGCGCTGCGCAAGGGCGCCACCGCGCACATCAACATGAAGGTCGAGAATGACAAAGCCGGCTCGCCATATCTGGCGCCGGAGGTGCTGACCGAGGTCGACCACCAGATGAGCGTCATGCGGGAGGAAAGTTTTGGCCCGATCGTCGGCATCATGAAGGTGCGCGACGACCAGGAGGCGATCGCGCTGATGAATGACAGCCCCTATGGGCTGACTGCCTCGATCTGGACGCGCGACACCGAGCGCGCGATTGCGATCGGCGACCGCGTCGAGACCGGAACGGTGTTCATGAACCGCTGCGACTATCTCGACCCTGCGCTGGTCTGGACCGGCGTCAAGGACACCGGCAAGGGCGCCGCGCTCTCTGCCATCGGCTACGACAATCTGACCCGCCCGAAATCCTACCACCTGCGCGAAGCAATCTGACTTTTTGAAAGACAAGCCATGTCCAAGCTCATCTCCAAATGGAACTACCCCACCACCGTCCGCTTCGGCGCAGGGCGCATCAAGGAATTGCCGGAGGTGCTGGCCGCCACGGGCATCAAACGGCCGCTTTTCGTGACCGATCCGGGACTGGCGAAGCTGTCGGTCGTCGCCTCGACGCTGAAGATCCTCGACGATGCCAAGATCCCGTACGGCGTCTTTTCGGAAGTGAGGCCGAACCCGGTCGAATCCAATCTGACCGCCGGCATCGTCGTGTTCAAGAAGGGCAAGCATGACGGTGTCATCGCCTTCGGCGGCGGCTCGGCGCTCGACCTCGGCAAGCTCATCGCCTTCCAGGCCGGGCAGACACGGCCGGTATGGGACTTCGAGGACATCGGCGACTGGTGGACGCGGGCCAATTCGGACGCGATTGCGCCGATCATCGCGGTGCCGACCACGGCGGGCACGGGCTCGGAGGTTGGCCGGGCCGGCGTCATCACCAATGAGGAGACACACACCAAGAAGGTCATCTTCCATCCGAAGCTTCTGCCGGCAATCGTCATTGCCGACCCGGAACTGTCAGTCGGCATGCCGCCCTTCATCACTGCCGGCACCGGCATGGACGCGCTGGCGCACTGCCTGGAGGCCTATTGCGCGCCGGGCTATCACCCGATGGCCGACGGCATCGCGGTGGAAGGCATCCGGCTGGTGTTCGAGAACCTGCCGAAGGCCTTCGCCAACGGCAAGGATCTGGTCGCGCGCGCCCATATGATGAGCGCGGCGGCCATGGGCGCCACCGCTTTCCAGAAGGGGTTGGGAGCTATCCATTCGCTGTCGCATCCGATCGGCGCGCTCTACGACACCCATCACGGCATGACCAACGCGGTGTTCATGCCCTATGTGCTGGCGTTCAACCGCGAGGCGATCGAGGACCGCATTGCAAGGCTCGCCGCCTATTGCGGCATCAGGGGCGGATTCGACGGCTTCGCCAAGGCCATAATCAAGCTGCGCAAGGAACTTAAGGTGCCGCACACCCTGCCCGGTCTGATCAAGGGGCTCAACATGGACAAGAAGCGCAAGACACTGATCGCCGACATGGCGGTCGTCGATCCGACGGCTGGCGGCAACCCTGTGAAACTCACCAAGAAAGCAGCGTTGACGCTGCTCGAAAATGCCATCGCCGGCTCTGTTTGAGAGCCGGCTTCACTGCCGAGGATTTGAAAAAGGTAACACTCGAGGAAAAGGGAGAGGGGGCAAAAATCAAGGCAGCTAACCATTAGCCGGAAAATTAAGTGCGGGCTAATTGCTACAGTCCGTTAAAAAGAGTTAACTTTTTTAGCTGTGGGGCTCCGGTTTCAAAAAGCCTTCATCTGGCTGTCACACGAAAACGATACCCGCATCGCAGGCGCCCAGCGCGCCAGTTCAACGGAGAGAACATATGTTCAAGTTCACGGGGAAAGTGCTTTCCCTTTCGGCCGCGGCGCTCTTTGCGTCGACGGTGATTTCGTCCGCGGATTCGATGGACGATCTCGTCAAGGCCGCGAAGGCTGAAGGTCAGCTCACCACCATCGCGCTTCCGCATGACTGGTGTGGCTACGGGGCAGTGATCGACGGTTTCAAGGCTAAGTATCCTGGGATCACCGTCAACGAACTCAATCCCGACGCCGGCTCGGGCGACGAGGTCGAGGCGATCAAGGCCAACAAGGACAACAAGGGCCCGCAGGCGCCCGACGTCATCGACGTCGGCCTGTCCTTTGGTCCGACCGCCAAGAAAGACGGCCTGCTGATGCCTTACAAGGTATCGACCTGGGACTCGATCCCGGACAGCGCCAAGGACGCCGATGGCGCCTGGTACGGCGACTATTACGGCGTGCTCTCCTTCCAGGTGAACAAGGACCTGGTCAAGCAATCGCCGACCGACTGGGCTGACCTGCTGAAGCCGGAGTTCGCCAACTCGGTCGCCCTCGCCGGTGACCCGCGTGCTTCGAACCAGGCCATCCAGGCCGTCTATGCCGCGGGCCTTTCCGGTGGCGCAGCCGCTGGCGAAGCAGCAGGCACCGCTGGTCTCGACTACTTCAAGAAGCTCAATGCAGCCGGCAATTTCGTGCCGGTCATCGGCAAGACGGCGACGCTCGCCCAAGGCCAGACGCCGATCCTCGTCACCTGGGACTATAACGCGCTTTCGGGCCGCGACACGCTGAAGGGCAACCCGCCCGTCGATGTCATCGTGCCGAAGACCGGCGTCGTCGCCGGCGTCTATGTGCAGGCGATCAGCGCTTACGCGCCGCATCCGAATGCCGCGAAGCTGTGGATGGAATACCTCTATTCCGACGAAGGCCAGATCGGCTGGCTGAAGGGCTACTGCCACCCGATCCGCTTCAATGATCTCGCCAAGAACGGCAAGATCCCCGCGGACGTGCTGGCCAAGCTGCCGCCGGCGGAGTCCTATGCTTCCGCCGTGTTCCCGTCGCTCGACGAGCAGGGCAAGGCCAAGGAAACCATCACCAAGAACTGGGACGCCGTCGTCGGCGCCAATGTGAAGTAACAGGGTGATATCGGCCGGGCGACCCTCGCCGCCCGGCCTCGTTCCCAAAACGGTAGCCGGCGCATGACCGATCTCTCGCTCTCCAACAAGGCAATTGCGGGAAAGACCGCGCCGCCAGCCGAGGCACGAAGCCTGCGGCTGCCGACGCAGTGGCTTGGCGTCACGCCGTTCTTCGTCTTCGCCGTGATGTTCCTGATCCTGCCCACCCTCTACCTGATGCTGGGCGCCTTCCAGAACGAAGCGGGCGAATTCACCTTCGCGAACATCGTCGCGCTTTTTTCGGCCAACATTGTTGCCGCCTACTGGATTTCGATAAAGGTTAGCCTGGCGTCATCGCTGATCGGCGCCTTCGCAGGCCTTGCTATCGCCATCGCCATCGTGCGCGGCGGGCTGCCTGACTGGATACGTTCGGCGACGCTGACCTTCTCCGGCGTCGCATCCAATTTCGCCGGCGTGCCGCTCGCCTTCGCCTTCATCGCGACGCTTGGGCGGCTCGGTCTCGTCACGGTCTTGCTCAACACGCTGGTTGGCCTGAACCTCTATGCGCATGGCTTCAACCTGCTGTCATTCTGGGGGCTGACGATCACCTATGTGTACTTCCAGATCCCGTTGATGGTGGTTATCATCGTGCCGGCCATAGACGGCTTGAAACGGGAATGGGGCGAGGCCGCCGCGACGCTCGGCGCCACCCAGGCGCAATATTGGCGCATGGTGGTCATTCCGGTGCTTTGGCCGAGCTTCCTCGGCACTGTCATCCTGCTCTTCGCCAACGCCTTCGGAGCAATTGCAACCGCCTACGCCCTGACCGGCTCGTCGCTCAACATCGTTCCGATCCTGCTCTATGCGCAGATCCGCGGCGATGTGCTGCATAATGCCCATCTGGGCTATGCGATCGCCTTCGGCATGATCTTCATCACAGGCCTTGCCAACATCTTCTACATCTGGTTCCGGACGCGCTCGGAGAGGTGGCTGAAATGAAATCCGGCAGGTTCTGGGCCTGGGTCGTCTTCATATTGGGCGCGGCCTATTTCTTCATCCCGCTGATCGCGACAATCGAGTTCTCGCTGCGCATGCGGCGCGGCGTCTACTCCTTCGACGCCTACAAGGTCGTGCTGGGCGACAGCCAGTTCCAGGCGACCTTCCTGTTTTCCGTGATCGTTGCCATCTTCACCATCCTGCTCGGTGTGCTGATCGTCGTGCCCACGGCATACTGGATCCGCCTTCGCCTGCCGCAACTCAGGCCCATCGTGGAGTTCATCACGCTGTTGCCGCTGGTGATCCCGGCCATCGTCATCGTCTTCGGCTATATCCGGATGTACGGCTCGAATTCGCCGCTGCCATTCCTGGGGTCCAACCTGGGAGCCAACGCGCTGCTGGTGATCGGCTACGCGGCGCTTGCTTTGCCTTACATGTACCGGGCCGTCGACACCGGTCTTCGCACCATCGACGTGCGCACGCTGACTGAGGCCGCGCAGATCCTGGGGGCAGGGTGGGGCACGATCATCACTCGGGTGATTCTGCCCAACGTGCTGATCGCTGTGTTGTCGGGCGCGTTCCTCACCTTTGCCATCGTCATAGGTGAATTCACCATGGCCAGCCTGCTCAACCGCCCGGCCTTCGGCCCGTACCTGCAGAATTTGGTGGCCAACCGGGCCTATGAGCCGGCAGCGCTGTCCATCATTGCGTTCATAATAACATGGGGCTGCATGTCACTGATTCAGATACTGTCGCGCTTCGCGCCGAGATCGGCGAGCCGTCCCAATTGAGCGAAAAGCACTGAAAGAAAAGCCATGGCCGAGCCGTTCCTCTCCATCCAGCATGTGCGAAAATCCTTCGGCGCCACAACAGTGGTCGAGGACTTCAATCTCGATGTCGCGCCCGGCGAGTTCGTCTCCTTCCTCGGCCCTTCCGGCTGCGGCAAGACGACGGTGCTGCGCATGGTCGCCGGTTTCGAGGAGCCGTCGGCCGGCAAGATCGTCGTCGGCGGCAAGGACATCACCAGGCTGAAGCCCAATCAGCGCAATGTCGGCATGGTGTTCCAGGCCTACGCGCTGTTCCCGAACCTGACCGTGGCGCAGAACATCGCCTTCGGGTTGAAGGTAGGCGGCATGCCCAGGGCGGACGCGGACAGGCGCGTCGCCGAGATGCTCGACATGATCAAGCTGCCGCAGATGGCCGATCGTTATCCCTACCAGCTTTCCGGCGGCCAGCAGCAGCGCATCGCATTGGCGCGCGCCATCGCGCCCAAACCAAAGCTCTTGCTGCTCGACGAGCCCCTGTCGGCGCTCGACGCCAAGGTGCGCGTATCGTTGCGCGAGGAGATCCGTTCGATCCAGAAGAAGCTCGGCATCACCACCATCTTCGTCACCCATGACCAGGAAGAGGCGCTGTCGATATCCGACCGCATCGCTGTGATGTATGGCGGCAGGGCCGAACAGGTCGGCACGCCGTTCGAGATCTACAACCGGCCGGCAACCAAGTTCGTCGCCAATTTCGTCGGAACGCTCAACGTGCTGGAAGGCAAGGTCACCGACGCCGCCATGGGCACGGTGCAGGTCAACAACCAGGAAGTCTCGCTCAAGGGCAAGCTCAACGGCTCCAAGTCCGGCGATACGCTGTCGCTGGCGCTGCGGCCGGAAGCGATTTCGCTGGGGCGGCAACCCGGCCATGACGCCAGCCTGTCGGGGGAAATCGCCGAAGTGCATTTCCTCGGCTCGGTCATCCGCGTGCGCGTCGGCGTCGGCGGCAACACGGTGTCGCTCGACACTTTCAACAACTCGACCACGCCGCCGCCGGCCGTGGGCGACAAGGCGGACATTTCCTTCTCATCGGGCGACATGCTGGTTCTGCATTAGACCATGGGCCATTAGCCCATGGGGCAGCGCCCCCACAGGAAAGGGATTCCGGTCGCGAAATCGGCCTCAACTATGGTGTTGGGCGTCGTCATCAACAACGCGCTTGTTCCATTTGCGTTTTGCAGAACTTTCGGACCGTTCGGTTCGTCATCGCCAAAGATTTTCATCTGCTGATCGATGTTCCACCTGAAATTGTATGAGATTCCCGATTTGAAGATGTATTCTTTACTAACGTCGCTTTCCCTACGCCCTAGTTTCACATGCGAGGTTACGACAAACGAATAGTTATTTTCCCTCTTGACCACCATTCCGTAGTCACGGCAGGCTTTTCTGAAAGTTTCCTCACTCCCCAAATCGGTGTATCCCAGATCCACCCACGTCCCCTCGATGACGGACATCAATCTTTCATTCGTCTGCTTTGCCCACAGTCCCAAACCCGGTCCGGGTCTCGAAGTTTGAAAAAGTTGGGTCTTTGCCGAGAGCAATTGATTGTAAAGCTCGGAAGCAGTGGCGCCGGTTAATGATAGAACCAACATACATGATGTAGCGAAGCTTCTCTTCATTCGCGTCCTCCAAACAATCCGAGTCGACGTCCACGATACGCAGTTTTCCTCTGCCAATGCCACTCTTCCATGCTTAGATAAGCCATGGCGCTGTTCGAACTCACCCTCGTCCTGCTTCTGATCGCCGTGGCTCTGACGGCGCTATCGCGTCAGCTCGAGCTTCCCTATCCATCGCTGCTGGCGCTTGCGGGCGTCGGGATTGCCTTCTTGCCGGGCGCGCCGGTGATTGAGATCGATCCGGAACTGGCCCTGGCGCTGTTCATCGCGCCTGTGCTGCTCGATGCCGCCTACGATACGTCGCTGCGCGACCTGAAGCGCTATCGGCTGTCGCTGGTGCTCCTGGCGCTCGGGGCGGTCGTCTTCACCACCGTTGTGGTTGCCTTTGTCGGCTGGAAGATGGCGGGTCTGCCGATCGCGGCGGCGATCGCGCTCGGCGCCATCGTCGCCCCGCCGGACGCGGTCGCGGCAAGCGCGGTGCTCAGCCAGTTCAAGGTGCCGCACCGCATCACCGCCATCCTGCAGGGCGAAAGCCTGCTCAATGACGGCACGGCCCTGCTGATCTACCGCATATCGGTCTCGGCCGCCGTCGGCTCCCTCCTTCTCAGGGACGCCGTTCCGGTGATACTTTTGTCGACGGTCGGCAGCGTTGTCGCTGGCTACCTGTTTGGGCGCGTCTCGCTGTTGACGCTCACCCGCATCGAGGATGCGGCAAGCAGCACCGTGGTGCAGTTCGCCGGAACCTTCGCCGTCTGGATCATTGCCGACAAGCTCGGTCTTTCCGCCATCATCACCATCGTCGTCTATGCCATCACCATCGCGCGGACCGCGCCACGCCGGATGTCGGCGAGACGTCGCGTCAGCACCTATTCGGTCTGGGAGTCGGCCGTCTTCGTGCTCAATGTGCTGGCCTTTGTGCTGATGGGCCTGCAGGCTCGATCGATCGTCGGTCGGCTCTCCGGCGACGGGCAAGGCGAGGCCTTCCTCTTCGCCGCGACCGTGCTGGCGGTCGTCATCGTGGCCCGTCTCGTTTGGGTGATGGGTTACGTTGCGGTCATAAGGCAGTTCACGCGTCCCGATAGCGAAGGGCAGAAGCGGGATGCGCCGACATTTCGCGGTGCGGTGCTTGTCGGCTGGTGCGGTATGCGCGGGCTGGTGACGCTGGTGGTGGCGATCGCGTTGCCCGCCGACTTCCCCGGCCGCGACCCGATCGTGCTGGCGGCCTTCGCCGTCGTGCTCGGAACGCTTGTGCTGCAGGGCATGAGCCTGAAGCCGCTGCTGCGCCGGCTCAACTTCGCGCGGGACACTTCGATCGACCGCGAAGTGGCCGAGGCGCGAGTGGCCATCATGCAGGCCGCGCTTGATGTGCTGAGCGGCAAGACTTCGTCCGCTGCCGCCGTCGTGCGCGAACAATACGAGGCGCAACGTCGGATCGCCGAGAATCCGGATAACGCGCAAGCCGCGACGGAATACGACCGGCTGCGTCTTTACGCCATCAAGCGGCAGCGCGACAGGCTGGAGGAACTGCGCAGCAACGGCACGATCGGTGACGAGGCCTATCACCGGCTGGAAGAGGAGATCGACTGGTCGGAACTGGCGGCGGCGCCCGCCGGAAGCTTCCAGCCGCTGACGACCTGATAGCCGGTTGGCCAACCTCGGCTGGACCATTTCGCCTGCCTGCGCGGCACATTGCAACGGCACAGGCGGCGCGATAGAGCGGTCCACCGAAACGGCACCCCTCTGTCTCGGACGCAACTCCAGACGGAAAGCCGCTCACACCTTTCCTGGAATTGCGCTACGTCGATCTTCGGAAGTGAGCCGGTTAAACAATGAAACTGATCAGCTACAACATCCAGTACGGCTATGGCAGCGACGGGCGTTACGATCTGAGCCGCGCCGCCAGGCTGGTGGACGGCGCCGATATCATCGCGCTGCAGGAGGTCGAGCGGCATTGGCGGCGCAGCAATGAAGACGATCAGCCCGAGATGCTGTCCAGCTTGCTGCCCGACTATTACTGGGCCTACGGCCCCGCTTTCGACATGGACGCCAGCGAGAAGCGCGACGGCCGCGTCGTGAACCGCAGGCGGCAGTTCGGCACGATGGTGCTGTCGAGGCTGCCGATCGTCTGGTCGCGCCTGCACACGCTGCCGCTGCGGCGCACGCTGCGACCGCTCAACACCCGCAACGCGGCCCTGGAATGCATGATCCGCACGCCGGCGGGGCCGGTGCGGGTGCTCTCGCTGCATCTTGCCCATATCGCGGCCGAGGAGCGGCTGGAACAGATCGACTACCTCATTGCCGAGCATCGCCGCGCGGCATCCGACGGCGGCCCGTGGAGCGGCGCCGACGACGAGCCGCAGCGCAACTGGAGCAACGGCCAGGCCGAGCCTGAAAACCCGCAGGCGGCGATCTGGCTGGGCGACTTCAACATGGAGCCGGGCAGCGCCGAATACCGGCGTATCACCGGCAGCGTGCCGTATCATCCCGGCGCCGCTTATATCGACGGATTCGTCGATGCTGCAGCCGTAGCCAGCGAGCCTTGCCCTGATTTCCACACGCATGAAAAGATCATCGACGGCAGGCTGGCGAAACGCCGGCTCGACCATTGCTTCGTCGGCGGCATGCTGGCGGGACGTGTGCGTTCGGTCGGCGCCGACATCGGCGAGATGGCTTCGGACCATTTCCCGCTGAGGGTCGATATCGACCTGGAAACGCCAGGCATCGCCTCGAGTCAGGCGGGCAGGTGAGGCGGGCATGACGCTGTTCGTCTTCCTGGCCGTGCTCTCGGCGGCCGCCATGCACGCGATCTGGAATGCGCTGGTCAAGGTGCATCTCGACCGCTTCCTGTCGATCACGCTGATGACACTCGGCATGGGCGCGGCGGCGCTTGTGGCACTGCCCTTTGTCGAAGTGCCGAAGGCCGAGGTCTGGCCATTTATCCTCGCCTCGGTTTTCTTCCATATGGGCTATCGGACATTCCTGATCGGCGCCTACAAAGCCGGCGATTTCGCCCAAACTTATCCGCTGGCGCGCGGCACTGCGCCCCTGCTCTCGGCGCTGGGCGGCATCGTGTTGGTCGGGGAGGTGCCTGCGCCGCTCGCCATCATTGGCATCGTGCTGTTGTCGGTCGGCACGCTGATCATGTCGTTTCGCGGCGGCGCTCATCTGGAGAAGCTCAATCTGCGCGCCGTCGGCTTCGCGCTGGGCACGTCGATCTTCATTGCCAGCTATACGCTGTCGGACGGCAGTGGCGCGCGGCTGGCGGCTACCGCGACGAGCTACGCTGCCTGGCTGTTCGTCTGCGATGCGACGTGGGCGCTGGTGCTGTGCGTCGCCTTTCGCGGGCGGCAGTCGCTGCCGGTGCTGGCGCGCGACTGGAAGGCAGGGCTGTTCACCGGCGTGCTGAGCGGCGCCGCTTATTGGATCGTCATGTGGGCGATGACCAAGGCGCCGATCGCCTCGGTCGCCTCGCTGCGCGAGACCTCGATCCTGTTCGCCATGCTGATCTCGGTGCTGGCGCTGGGTGAGAAGATGACTGGCTGGCGGGCCACGGCAGCGCTCGGCATCGTCGCGGGCGTCGTCGCGCTCAGGCTTGGATAGAGCGCTTCACCATTTCACCGAAATGCAAACCGCTCTATCCACTTGTTTGACGCAATGCCGGAGGGATGGCTGCGGGAAGTCGCCAAACCCAACCGCTTACATCTTTCCTGGAACCGATCCGGCTTCCCGATCAAGCACCGTCATCACTTGCCCCCGGCGTTCAGGACTGAAACGGATGACGACGATGATGCAGACGGCGACAACGCCGGCAAACAAGGCCAGCGCGTAGCCGTAGCTGCCACCGGGAGCCTCGGCGATGCCGGCCTGGTAGGGGCCGCCATAGGAAGCAGCCAGATTGCCGGCCTGATAGATGAAACCCGGCAAGGTCGCCCGCACGGAACCTGGCGACAGTTCGTTGAGATGCACCGGGATGACGCCCCAGGCGCCCTGCACGGCCACCTGCATGATGAAGGCTCCGATCGCCAGCATGAAGGGCGTGGTCGTATAGGCCCAGAGCGGGATCGCCGGCAGGGCAATCAGGCAGGCAAGGGTGATGGCGTTGACGCGGCCGATCTTCTCCGACAGCGCGCCGAAGGCCAGGCCGCCGACGATGGCGCCGATATTGGCGACGATGGTGATCCAGCTCACCATGTGCGGGTCGAGGCCATGCTGCTTCTTCAGGAAGGTCGGGTAGAGGTCCTGCGTACCGTGGCTGAAGAAGTTGAAGAACATCATCAGCACCACGGCGTAGAGGGCAATGCCCCAGTGCTTGCGCAGCGTCTCGACAAGACCGGGCCGTGCCTGCGAACGGCCTTCGACGAAAGCAGGCGATTCCGGCACATGCGAGCGGATGAACAGCACGATCAGCGCCGGCACGAAGCTCAGCAGGAACATGGCGCGCCAGCCGATTGTGAAGTCGCCGATCTTGTGCCCATAGAGCAGTCCGTAAGCGACAGCGGCAAGCAGATAGCCGGCCGGATAACCGCATTGCAGGATGCCGGAGACCATGCCGCGCGAGCTAGGCGGGATGGACTCCATGGCAAGCGAACTGCCCAATCCCCATTCCCCGCCCATGGCGATGCCGAACAGGGCGCGCAACGCCAGGAATATGCCCAGGCTGGGCGAGAAGGCGGCCAACGCGCCGATCGCCGAGTAGCTGACGATATTTAGCATCAGGATAGGCTTGCGGCCATATTTGTCGGCAAGCATGCCGAAGAAGAACGCACCGATGAAGCGCGTGGCCAAGGTCAAGAACAGCGCCTTGGAGACGGCCGGCACGTCGGTCTGGAATTCAGCGGCAATATCGGTGAGCAGGAAAGTCAGAAGGAAGAAATCAAAAGCGTCGAGCGTCCAGCCCAGGAAGGATGCGACTACGGTTTTCTTCTGCTCGGTGGTGAGGTCCAAGGCGGTGCTCCTTTTGTATCCCCCAAAAGGAGCGATATGTTCCACGGCGGGCAAAAGAGAACGGGACAGCTGCCGGTTTTAAGCCGGCCAGCGGTCACATTTGCGTCACCTCGAGGTCGATGACCATCAGCCCGTCGGTGCCGCCCTTTAGCGCGGCGACCAGGCGGGCGCCGGCGCGCTGGTGCGCCTCGTGGACCAAATAGGCGTCGCGGGCAGCTGCATTGCTAAAGTCGATGGTGAAGCCATGGTCGAAGCCGCGCGCAAACGGTTCGGGACTGACATTGGAGCTGAATTGCACCTTGCCCATGCCGTCGATGACGTCGCGCAGCGCTTCGAGATCGGCGTGGATCGCTGCACGCTCGGTTGCGGGAACGTCGTCGCGAAAGCGGACAAACACGCAATGCCGGATCATTGTTTGTGCCTCATGCCGCCTGGTTGCCCTTGAACACGGCCGGCGGAAGCGGCTCGCGGCCGAGGATGAGATCGGCGCCCTTTTCACCGACCATGATGGTCGGCGCATTGGTGTTGGAGGAGGGGACGCGCGGCATGACCGAGGCGTCGCAGACGCGCAAGCCCTCGATGCCGCGCAGCCTGAGATCCGGCGTCACCACGGCCATCGCATCATGGCCCATGCGACAGGTGCCGACAGGGTGGTGGTCGGTCTTGGACGTGCGGCAGGCGTAGTCGAAGAGATCGTCGTCGCTCTGCAGATTCGGCCCCGGCAGCACCTCGCGCAGCACGAAGGGCTGCAGCGCCTTCTGCCGCATGATCTCGCGCGCCAGCCTCAGCCCCCTGATCGACATGTCGCGGTCGTAAGGATCGGACCAGTAGTTGGGATCGATCAGCGGGTGGTCGGTCGGGTTGGAGCTCTTCAGCCGCACCGTACCGCGCGAGCGTGGGCGCAGGAAGGCCGAGTTCAGCGTCACGCCCGGGTTCTTCAGCTTCTCGACGCCAGCCTCGATGCCGGAGCCGAGGCCGAGATGGAACTGGATGTCGGGCGAGGCGGCAGTCGGGTCGGCGTACCAGAAACCGCCCGTCTCGAAGAGGCTGGAGGCGACCGGTCCGTTTTTGAAAAGGACGTATTGCAGGCCGGCCCACAACGTCCGGTGCAGCTTGGCGTAGTTGTCGTAGGTGTAATCGCCGGTGCATTCGGCAATGACGAAGAGGTCGAGATGGTCCTGCATGTTGGAGCCGACGCCGGGCAGGTCATGGACAGGTGTGACGCCGACCGACTTCAGATGATCGGCCGGGCCGATGCCCGATTGCAGGAGGAGCTTCGGCGAGCCGATGGCGCCGGAGGAAACGATCACCTCACGTTCGGCGCGCAGGACAGACTTTTCACCGCCGGGCTTGTCGACGATTTCGACGCCGACGGCTCGGTCCTTCTCGACCACGATGCGGGTGACCAGGACATCCGTCCTGACCGTCAGGTTCGTGCGGGCGCGGATCGGCTTCAGATAGGCGACGGAAGCGGACGATCGCCGCGCATTCTTCTGTGTGAGTTGGTAGTACCCGACGCCTTCCTGGCTCGCGCCATTGAAGTCCGGATTGAAGGGTATGCCCATTTCCTGGCCGGCGCGGAAATAGGCCTCGCAGATGGGCAGCGGCGAGATCGGGTTGGAGACGCCGAGGGGTCCCTGGTCCCCGTGATAATCATTGGCGAAGCGCTGGTTGTTTTCGGCGCGCTTGAAATAGGGCAGCACGTCGCGATAGCCCCACCCGGTGAGCCCCTCTTCTTTCGCCCAGGCGTCGTAGTCGCGGGCGTTGCCGCGCGTGTAGATCTGCGCGTTGATCGATGAGCCGCCGCCGATGACCTTGGCCTGCGTGTACCAGAAGACGCGGTCTCTCATGTTCTTCTGCGGCACGGTCGACCAGCCCCAGGACGCGATGCCCTTGGTCATCTTGGCGAAGCCCGCCGGCATGTGGATATAGGGATGCCAGTCCTTGCCGCCGGCCTCCAGGAGCAGCACCGAATTCGATGGATCCTCGCTCAGCCGGTTGGCGAGAACACAGCCGGCCGGACCGGCGCCAACAATGATGTAGTCAGCCATGGTTCCTCACAAGCGTGGCACCGAGAGCGCGCCGTCGACATCGATGACCGATCCGGTCGAGAAGCCGAATTTTCCCGAGGCAAGTGCTGCCACCACGGCGCCTATGTCGCCGGTCTCGCCCCAGCGTTTGGCCGGCACCAGGCCGCCGTCGATCAGCGCGTCATATCTGGCGGAGACACCCGCCGTCATGTCGGTTCGGATGATGCCCGGCCGCACCTCGAACACGCCGACATTTTCAGCGGCGAGCCGCAGCGCCAGGTTCTTCACCCACATCGAAAGGCCTGCCTTGGAAATGCAGTAGTCGGCGCGTTCCGGCGAGGCCATCGCCGCGCTGACCGAGGTGATGGTGATAATCGACCTTGCCGATGCCGCAGGTGCCGCCAGCATGGCCTTGGCGATGGCCTGAGTCAGGAACATTGTGCCCCGCAGGTTGATATTCAGCGCGCGATCGAAATTCTCCGGCTTCAAGTCCAGAAGATCGGCTCGCACGACGGCGCCGACGCCGGCATTGTTGACCAGACAGTCGATGCGGTCGAAGGCGGTGATCGCGGCGTCAACCAGTCTTTGATGGGCGGCGAGGTCGGCTATGTCGCATTGGACGTAGGCGAGTTTCGCGCCGCGAGCCGCGATATTCTCTGCCAGTCCCTGGGCTGGATTGTCGGCAAGATCGGCAACGAGGATGTCGAAGCCGACATCGGCCAGAGCCTCGGCGCAGGCTAGTCCGATGCCGCGCGCTCCGCCGGTGACGATGGCTGCCGGGCGGCTCATGCGGCAAGCTCCGGCTTCCGGATATGATCGGCGACACGGAGCGCCTGAGCTGCGATCGACAGCGCCGGATTGACCGCGGCCGATGTCGGCAGGAAGCCGCCGTCGACGACGTAGAGGTTCCGGTGATCATAGGCGCGGCAGAGCGGATCGAGCGGCGACGTCGCCGGGTCTTTGCCCATCTTCACCGTGCCGCACTGATGCGAGGGCGTGCGCTTGTCGAAGGGGCGCGACAGCACGATCGGGTAACCGCAGGCGCGAAGGTTCTCGCGCATCACCTTGGTCAGGCCCTCCAGCGACTGCATGTTGGAGCGCCGCCACTGCATGATGATCTCCCTGCCGTCGACCATGATGCGGCTTTCAGGATCGGGAAGGTCCTCGCACATCAGATACCAGTCGACGGCATGGCCGGCCATGTAGTCGAGCACGAATTTCGGCATCGACTTGACATTGGCCTTCAGCATGTTGCCGTCAATCTTGCCGAGCAACTGCACATTGCCGAGCGGCTTGCCGCCCTTGCCGTCCGACAGGTAGTAGTCATTGAGCATCAGCGTCTTCTGGTAGACGCTGTCGTTGCGGCGGCGCGGGTCGATCGCCAGCATGGCGCTCGAATTGTGGTTCATGAAGTTGCGGCCGACCTGGTCGGAGCTGTTGGCGAGGCCTTTGCCACTCGCGGAGGGTGAACGCAGCAGAATGGCGGCCGAGTTGATCGCGCCGGCCGACAGGATCACCAGCTTCGGCGACAGGGTCTTCTGCGCGCCGTTCTGGGTGTAGTGGATGGCGGCGATCGTCTTGCCGTCCGGCGAGGTCTCCAGCCAGTCGACATGGGCGCCTGTTTCGAGGCGGATGTCAGGGTCCTTCAGCGCTTCCGTCAGCGGACCGGTCTGGGCGTCGATCTTGCCCAGGCCGGTGTTGGGAAAAGCGTCCCAGCCCGTCCTGCCTTCCTTCAGCCAGGTCTCGATGTCGACGCCGAGCGGCAGCGAAGCCGGGTGCAGGCCGAGGCTCTTCAGCTCGGCGCGGGCACGCGCGATCGGCGGTTCGTCCGGGACTGGCTTGAAGGCGTAGGGGATCGAATGGAACGGCTCGGTCGGGTCCTCGCCGAGCGTGCCGCGCACGCGAAACAACTGCTCGGCCTTCGAGTACCACGGCTCGAATTCGTCATAGGAAAACGGCCAGGCCGGCGAGACGCCGCCGAAATGCTCGAGCTCGGAGAAATCCTCCTTGCGATAGCGGATGAGCACCGCGCCGAAGAATTTCGAATTGCCGCCGACATAGTAGTAGTTGCCGGGGTTGAAGGCCGCTCCGCCGGCCTCGCGCCACATCTCTTTCGGCCGGTAGTGCTCGTCGAGGAAGATGGATCGCGTCGAGCGCGCATGCGGCGTTGCCGGCAGCGGTTCGCCGCGCTCCAGGATCAGGATCGAGGCGCCGGCGCCGGCCAAGCCGGAGGCGATCGTGGCGCCGCCGATGCCGGAGCCGATGATGACGATATCCGGATTTGCCATAGTCTAAGGGTCTTTGTTTTGATGCATGTCGTTGCCCCAAAACCGGAGCCACTTTTGGGCGACATGCATCAGAGGATGCGCTTCTCGGTAGCCGGATCGAAGAACACTGCCTTGCTTAGGTTGAAGGCCAGCGGCGTGTTGGTGCCGGGCTGGATCCTGGCGTCCGCCCTCAGCCGTGCCACCACACCCTTGCCGCCCAGATTGGTGACGGCAAAGGTGTCAGAGCCCGCCGGCTCGACCACTTCGATGTGGCAGTCGGCCGTGGCGATGTTGGAGGCATTGCGCTCCGCACCTTCCGGATCGGTCAGCGCTTCCGGACGAACGCCGAATATCACCTGCTTGTCCTTGAAGGCCGCAAGGCCGGCCGGCGCGCCTGGCAGGGCCAACGTTATCGGCTGGCGCGACTCGCGGTCGAGCACGACGGACAGCCCGCTGCCGTTGCCGCCGATCCTGGCCGGGATCAGGTTCATCGCTGGAGAGCCCATGAAGTCGGCGACGAAGATGTTGACCGGGTTGTTGTAGATTTCGGCAGGTGTGCCGAACTGCTGAACCTCGCCATCGCGCATGACGGCGATCTTGGTCGCCAAGGTCATCGCCTCGATCTGGTCATGCGTTACATAGACGATCGTCGTGCCGGTCGTGGCATGCAGGCGCTTGATCTCGATGCGCATGTCGACGCGCAGCTTGGCGTCGAGATTGGAGAGCGGCTCGTCGAACAGGAAGAGTTTCGGGTCGCGCACCAGCGCCCGACCCATGGCGACGCGCTGGCGCTGGCCGCCGGAAAGCTGGCTGGGCTTGCGGTTGAGGAGGTGGCCGATCTGCAGGATCTTGGCCACCTTGTCGATCGCCGCCTGGCGCTCGGCGGCCGGCACGCCGCGCATTTCCATGCCGAAGGCGATGTTGCCGGCGACCGTCATGTTGGGATAGAGCGCGTAGCTCTGGAACACCATGGCGATGTCGCGCTTCGAAGGATGCAGATCGTTGATGGCGCGGCCATCGACACGGATCTCGCCCTCGGAGATCTGTTCCAGCCCGGCAATGGTGTTGAGCAGCGTGGACTTGCCGCAGCCGGACGGGCCGACCAGCACCAGGAAGCCGCCCTTTTCGAGCTCGACATTGATACCCTTCAGGATCTCGACATTCCCGAAGCGCTTCTTCAGCCCATCAATTTCCAGAAAAGCCATGGTCGTTCCTTCAGAAAATAGGGTCAGCCCTTGACCGCGCCAGCCATCAGCCCGCGCACGAAATAGCGGCCCGCGACGACATAGACGATCAGGGTGGGGAGCGCGGCGATCATCGCCGCCGCCATGTTGACATTGTATTCGACGACGCCGGTCGAGGTGTTGACGACATTGTTCAGCGCCACCGTCATCGGCATCACGTCGCCGGACCCGGCATAGGCGGAGGCGAACAGGAAGTCGTTCCAGATGTTGGTGAACTGGTAGATCACCGTCACAACGATGATTGGCAACGAATTGGGCAGCATGATGCGCCGGAAGATCTGGAAGAAGGAGGCGCCGTCGACCTGCGCGGCTTTGACCAGTTCGGTCGGGAAAGCCTCGTAGTAGTTGCGGAAGAACAAGGTGGTGAAGCCGAGGCCATACACCACGTGGACGAAGACCAGATTCACCGTCGAGTTGCCGAGGCCGAAGTTAAAGCCGGTGGCGTTCTGGAGGGTGACGCCGAAGCGGCCCAGGCTGCCGAGGATCGTCGCCATCGGCAAAAGCACCGACTGGAACGGAATGAAGCAGGCAAACAGCATCATGGCGAAGACCAGGGTGTGGCCACGGAAGCGCCATTTGGTCAGCACATAACCGTTGAGCGCGCCGAGCAGCGTCGAGATAAGCACTGCCGGTACGACCATCTTGATGGAGTTCCAGAAGTAGCCCTTCATGCCGACGCAAGTCAGGCCCGAGCAGACTTCGCTCCACGCCTTTATCCATGGTGCGAAGGTCGGCTCATGCGGCAACGACAGCATGTTGCCGTTCTGGATCTCCTCCATGGTCTTGAACGAGGTGACCAGCATGACGAACAGCGGCATCAGATAGAAGATCGCGAACAGCGCGAGCAGCCCGTAGATCACGATGCGGTTGAGCGTCCTGGAGCGGACGCCGCTTGAGGCCTGGCGGGCGGGTGAAGTGACGGCGCTCATCGCGACTTCTCCCTGAGCTCGGAATAGAGATACGGAACGATGATGGCCGTGATGGTCATCAGCATGATCACCGCGCTTGCGGAGCCGACCGCCATTTCGTTGCGCTTGAACGTGAACTCATACATGAAGTTGGACGGCAGCCAGGCGGAGCCGCCGGGCCCGCCGCTGGTCAGCGCCACCACCAGGTCGTAGGACTTGATGGCAAGGTGGGCGAGCACGATGAAGGCCGACAGAAACACGGGCCTGAGCAGCGGAATGACGATGCGGCGATAAAGCTGGAAGGTGGAAGCGCCGTCGATCTGCGCCGCCTTCATGATCTCTCCGTCGATGCCGCGCAGACCGGCCAGGAACATCGCCATGATGAAGCCGGAAGCCTGCCAGACGCCGGCGATGACCACCGTGTAGATGACGAAATCCTTGTTCTTGATCCAGTCGAAGTGGAAGCTCGTCCAGCCCCATTGGTGCAGCGTTTGCTCCAGACCGAGGCCGGGGTCGAGGAACCATTTCCAGGCCACGCCGGTGACGATGAATGAGAGCGCCATAGGGTAGAGATAGATTGGCCTCAAGACGCCTTCGCCACGGATCTTCTGGTCGAGCAGGATGGCCAGGAACAGGCCGAGCATCAGGCAGATGGCGATGTAGAGGAAGCCGAAAATACCCATATTGGTGATCGAGGTGTACCAGCTCGACGGCGGGTCGGTGTCGAAGGTCCAGCCCCACAGCCGCTGATAGGCGCGCGGTCCGGTAATCGCATAGGACGGGAAGGTCTTGGAGTTGGTGAAGGACAGATAGATCGTCCACAGGATGAAGCCGTAGACGAAGACGATCGTCGCCGCGAAGCTTGGCGCCAATACGATCTTCGGCAGCAGGTCCTGCAGCCGCGAACGGACCGACGGGCCACGGCGGGCGTCGTGCTCCGGTGTCAGCTTGATCTGGGTTTCGGCGACTGTGCTCATCGGCTCATCCAGTACCGGTTGGTCGGAAACGGCCCGGCGCGCCATTGCACCAGGGTCCTATTCGCACCGTTTTGTCGACGGGAGACCTCCCCCGCCAGAGCGGGGGAGACCTTCATTCAAGCGAGAGCCTTACTTGGCGTCGTCGATTGCCTTGACCAGCTCGGTCACGGCTTCGTCGGAGGTCTTGATCTGACCGTGGACGAACTTCGACACGACATCCTTGTAGGCATTGGCGACGGCCGGCGGAGCGCCATAGCCCTGGGCCAGCGAGCCGAACAAAGTGCCGCCTTCATTGGCCTTCTTCAGATCGGCGATGCCCTTCTTGCCGCAAGCGTCGAAGTCGGTGTCCGGCACATCGGTGCGGGCCGGGACAGAACCCTTCACAACGTTGAAGGCCGACTGGAAGCTTTTAGACAGCGTGGCGGTAGCCAGAGCGACCTGAGCGGCCTTGCGGTCGTCCGGGACGTTGAACATGCCGAACATGTCGGAGTTGTAGATCACCGAGCCGTCGGTGCCCGGGAAGCGGTAGCAGAGGAAGTCGGTGCCCGGGGTCTTTTTGGCGGCGTGGAATTCGCCCTTGGCCCAGTCACCCATTACCTGAACCAGCGCATCGCCCTTGATTACCATGGCGGTGGCGAGGTTCCAGTCGCGACCCGAGAAGTTCGGGTCGACATAGGTGACCAGCTTGGCCAGGTTGTCGAACGACTTCTTCATCGTGTCGGACTTGAGCGACGCGTCATCGAGGTCGTTCATCGCCTTCTTGTAGAACTCCGGTCCGCCGGTCGACAGCACGACGGAGTCGAACATGGTGGCTTCCTGCCAGTTCTGGCCGCCCAGGGCGAGCGGGATGACGCCGGCGGCCTTGGCCTTGTCGAGCAAGGCCACGAAGTCGTCGAAGGTCTTCGGTTCGGTGCCGCCGATCTTGTCCATTACCGCCTTGTTGATCCACAGCCAGTTGACGGAGTGGACGTTGACCGGAGCGGCCACCCACTTGCCGTCATAGACGGAGAACTTCTGCAGCGCGGCCGGAACCGACTTGTCCCAGCCTTCCTTCTTGGCGGTCTCGGTCAGGTCGCCCATGACGCCGGCGGCGGCATAGTCGAGCACGGTGTAGCCGAGCATCTGCGAAGCGGTCGGATAGTTGCCGGCCGCGACCATCGCCTTCAGCGCGGTCATGGCGGCGTCGCCGCCGCCGCCGGCCACCGGCACGTCCTTCCAGGCATAGCCTTCCTTGGCCAGGTCCTGCTTCAGCACGTTCAGAGCAGCCGCTTCGCCGCCCGACGTCCACCAATGCAGCATCTGGACTTCCTTGACGTCCGCGGCATGCGCCGAGAACGCAAAGCTCGTCGCAAGAGCCGTTCCGATAATCAGTTTGCGCAACATGTACTACCTCCCTTGTTGCATACACATAACCGGCGGGTGTCCGCCGGGGTCTCCCAACTCAGCCGACCCACCATCCGGTGCGCTGGCCGCGATGAAACTGGATAGTCTTCTCCTCGGTATAATCCTCGACGGCGCGTTTGCCGAGTTCGCGCCCCAGACCGGACTGCTTGTAGCCTCCGAAGGGCAGCTCGGGGTAACCTTCCATGAACGTGTTCACCCAGACCGTCCCCGAACGCACACCGCGCGCCACCGACATGCAATTGTCGATGCTGGCGCTCCACACCCCTGCGGACAGACCATAGGGCGTGTTGTTGGCAATGTGCAATGCCTTTTCAATCGTTTCAAAAGTGAGCACCGACAGCACCGGCCCGAACACTTCCTCGCGAGCGATCGCCATGTCTTCTGTAACGTTACGGACAATGGTCGGATCGAGATATTGGCCGGCATTTGATGCAAGCCGGGCGCCGCCGGCGAAAACGTTGCCGCCGTCGGTTTTCGCCGCCGTTACATAGCCGGCTACCTTTTCCATATGGTCGGCCGAGATCATCGCGCCGACCTTGGTGCGGTCGTCGAGCGGATCGCCGACACGGACCTTCCGGGACAACGCCTTGACCGCGTCCAGGAAGTCGTCGGCGATCGCCTCGTGCACGATCAGGCGGCTGCCGGCATTGCAGCATTCGCCGGCGTTGAAGAAGCCGCCGAACACTGCGGCATCCGCCGCCGCCTCGAGGTCGGCGTCGGGAAAGACGATCTGGCCGTTTTTGCCGCCCAGCTCCATCGAGACCTTCTTCAGCGAATTGGATGCCGTGGCCATGGTCATTTTTCCGACGCGGGTGGAGCCGGTGAAGGAGACCATCTCGACCAGCGGGTGGCTGACCATCGGTGCGCCGACATCGGCGCCGAAACCGGCGAGGATGTTGACGACGCCAGCCGGCAAGCCGGCCGCTAGCAGGATGTCGCCGAGCACGAAGGTCGAGGCCGACGTCATCTCGCTGGGCTTGACCACCGCCGTGCAGCCGGCGGCGAGCGCGAAGGGCAGCTTCTGGCTGATGATCAGGAAGGGGAAGTTCCACGGCGTGATGATCGAGACCACGCCGATCGGCTCGCGCAGCACGACGCCCAGCATATCGTCGCCGAGATTGGCGTAGCTCTCGCCGTGCAGCGTGCGGGCTAGCGAGGCCGCATAGCGCCAGATGTCGACGGCGCCCCCGATCTCGCCGCGCGCCTGGGAGATCGGCTTGCCGGATTCCAGCGCGTCGAGGCGGGCAATCTCTTCCAGCCGGGTCTCGATCAGGTCGGCAGCCTTGAGAAGCACCGCGGCGCGTTCCGACGCCTTCATGCGCGGCCATGGTCCGGTCTCGAAGGCCCCGTGCGCGGCCTGGACCGCCGCCTCGACGTCCGCTGCGCCAGCCTGGGCATAGCGCGAGACGACAAAACCGTGGCCGGGGCTGGCGCGCTCGATGGCGCGGCCGTCACGGGCATCGACATGCCTGCCGCCGATCAGAAGCTTGTAGGCCTTCGGTGCCTCAGACGCCTCGGCCGGCATGGGAATGTTGAGCGGTGCGTTCATCATGTCTTCTCTAGGATCTCGAAAAGGCCGGCTTCTGCCTGGCCTTGAAAGCGCCGACGCCGCTTTTCAGGTCGGCGGTGAGCGCAATGAAGCCGCTGGCCAGCGCCTCGGTTGCGGCGGCATTCTCCTCGCCCTCGGCAACGCCGATCATCAGCTTGGCGGCCTCGGTCGCCAGTGGGCCTCGCTCGGCGATCTTCTCGGCCCAGGCCTTGGCTTCGTCGAAAGCCTTGCCGATCTCGACGACGCGGTCGACGACGCCGAGCGCCAGCGCTTCGGCTGCCAGCAAAATCTCGCCGCCGAGCGCCAGGCGCCGCACGACCTGCGCGCCGAAGCGGCGCACGGCGCGCTGTGTGCCGGACCATCCGGGGACGACGCCGATCGAGGTTTCGGGGAAGCCGAGCTTCACCTGGGTTTCGGCAACGCGGAAATCGCAGGCCGCGGCCAGTTCCAGGCCGCCGCCAAGCGCGTGGCCGGATAGAACGGCGATAGTCGGCTGCCTCAGCCGCGCCAGCCGGTCGAAGACACGGTGGCCATAGCGGACCCATTGCACCTGGAAATCGGCGGCGCTCATCGCGCCCCAGGCCTCGACGTCGCCGCCGGCGCAAAAGCCCTTGCCTTCGCCACGGATGAGCACGGCGCGAACGCTTTCGGCCAGTTCCGCCTCGTCGAGCGCCGCTTCGAGCGCGCGCAGCATGGGGATGTCGAGCGCGTTGAATTTTTCCGGACGGCGCAATGTGACGACGCCGATGGCGCCGTCTTGTTCGAAGGCGACAAGCTCAGCCATGCGCGCCTCCGAGCGAGGCGCCGCCATTGAGCGACAGGCCGATCGGCCGGTCCTGGTAGAGCGCCGCGGGCGTGACCTTGAGGTCATTGGCGACGGCGAGCGGAATCTCGGCCTGCGCCAGCACGTCGCGTTCGAGGTCGATGCCGGGCGCCAGCTCCGTGACCATCAGGCCGCCTGGCGTCAGCTTCATCACGCAGCGCTCGGTGACATAGGTGATGTCCTGGCCTTGCGCGACGGCGCGTTTTCCCGAGAAGGAGATGTGCTCGACTTCCTCGACGATCTTCTTGACCTTGCCTTCCTGGTCGATGCGGATGGCGCCGTTGGCCAGCGAGAGCTTGGCGCCGGCATTGAAGAAGCCGGAAAAGACGATCTTCTTCGCTCGCGAGGTGATGTCGACGAAACCGCCGGCGCCAGCCGTGACATGTGGCCGCGCGGAGAGCTTCGAAACGTTAACGGAACCATGGCGGTCGATCTGCAGGAAGGAGAGCAACGAGGCGTCGAAACCGCCGGCCTGGAAATAGATGAACTGGTGCGGCGAGGGCATGATCGCCTCGGCGTTGGAGGCGCAGCCGAACTTGAAGTCGAGCAGCGGCACGCCGCCGACCGCGCCCTGCTCGATCACCCAGGTGACCTTGCCGTGCTGGCCTTCCTCGAGGAGGATACGCGGCACGTTGGCCGAAATGCCGAAGCCGATGTTGACGGCCATGCCGTCGCGCAATTCCATGGCGACACGGCGCGCGATCACCTTCTGGATGTTCATCTCCGGCGTGCGGAAGCTCGATAGCGGCCGGAAGATCTCGCCCGAGATCGCCGGGTCGTAGGCCGTCTGTGTCGTCTGCAACTGGTCGGGCGCGACCACGATATGGTCGACCAGGACGCCGGGCACGCGCACGTCATGCGGCTTCAGCGTGCCGTTCTCGACGACGCGCTTCACCTGCGCGATGACGATGCCGCCATTGTTGCGTGCGGCGAGCGCCTGCTCCAGGCCGCCAAGATAGGCGCCTTCATGCTCGTAGGTCAGGTTGCCGCGTTCGTCGGCGGAGGTGGCGCGGATGATCGAGATGGCCGGAACGATGGCGCGGAAATAGAGCCATTCCTCGCCGTCGAACTGCTGCACCGAGACGATCGGCTCGCTGGCCGCCGCGTTCATGGCGCAGCCCTGGTGGCGCGGATCGGCGAACGTGTCGAGGCCGACCTTGGTCAGCACGCCAGGCCGCTTGGCGGCGGCCTCTCGATGCATGTCGAACAGGATGCCGGACGGCACGTTATAGGCAGCCACGGAATTGTCGCCGATCATCTTCCAGATTTGCGGCGGCTCGGCGGAGGAGGGGCCTGACGGATAGGAGCCGCAAAGCGTGCGTTTCAGCAGGCCCGGCTTGGCGAGATGGTCGATGCCCTTGATTCCGTACATGTCGCCGGCGGCGATCGGATGCAGCGTGGTGATATTCGTCGGGTGGCCTTCCGTATCGAAGCGCTCGCCGATCGCGGCAAGCACCGCGTCCGGGCAGCCGAGGCCGCTCGACGACGATACGGATACGATCATGCCGTCCTTGATCAGGCTTGCCGCCTTCGTTGCGGAGATGACCTTGCTCAATTCGTGCTCCCGAGTTTCGGGTCAATCCTGACGGCCTTGCCTGACTTGGCCGACTGCAATGCCGCTTCAGCCGCCGCCAATGACCAGACGCCGTCCTCGCCGGTCGCGGAAGGCTGGCCTTCGCCGCGGATCGCGGCGTGGAACTGTCGGAGCGAACGCGTGTAGAGATCTTCGCGATCGAAGTGCAGTTCTTCCTCGCCCTTCGCGGTGCGCAGCAGCACGGAGCCGACCGGCTTCTGCGTCATCACATTGCTGGCGATGATGGATCCTTCCGACCCATGCACCTCGAAACCGGTGCCGGCGAATTTCGTGGTGAAGCCTTCGTGCGATTGCGCAATGAGGCCGGACGCGAACCGCCAGATGCACATGGCGCCATCCTCCAGTCCGCAACCGGCCATGCCGGCCGACTGCGTAAAGGCCGAGATCTCGACCGGATCGTCGCCAAGCACGAAGCGCAGTGTGTCGGCGTCGTGGACGGTGATGTCGAGCACCACGCCGCCGCCGGCCTCCGGCCTGGCAATGCGCCAGCCCTGCAGGTTCTCCGGCAGGAAAACGGAATGGAAGACGCGCGCCGCGATCGGCTTGCCGATGCGGCCGGCGGCGATCGCCTCGCGCATGGCGCGGTGCGCGCCGGCATTGCGAAGATGATGGTTGGTGCCGAAGACGATGCCGGCGGCCTTGGCGGCGGCTACCATCTTCTTCGCGTCGGCGCTGGTCAGCGCCAGGGGCTTTTCGCACAGCACATGCTTGCCGGCCTTTATGGCGGAGAGGCCCTGCTCGAGATGTAACTCGTTGGTGGTCGAGATGTAGACCGCGTCGATGCCGGCACCGAGCAGCGCATCGAGAGTCGAGACGCCGAGCGGGATGCCATTCTCGCCGGCGTAGATCTTCGCACGCTCGGGATTCGAGCTCATCACGGCAGCGACTTCGCCATCGGCCTGCGCGCGGATGGCGTCGATCATGAACTGCCTTGCAATCGTGCTCGCGCCGATCAGTCCCCATCGCACGCTCATGCCGCGTCTCCCATCTGCTTGCCGCGAACCGGGCCGCTGCTTTCCCGCACGACAAGGCTGACGGCGCCGATATGGTCCTCTGCCCGCGTGGTGCGCGACTGGATCATCTTCAGCATGACGTGGGCCGCGCGCTCGCCGAGGCCGGCGGTGTCGACGGCAACGCTGGTCAGCGCCGGGGTGTAGTGCTCGGCCTCGGCGACATCGTCAAAGCCGACGACGGCAAAGTCCGCTCCGGCCTCGAGGCCGCGTTTGCGCAATGCCAGCATGACGCCGAAGGCGACCGCATCATTGAAGCAAAGCGCCGCTGTCGGTGGTCTTGCCGCGGCAAGCGCTGTCTCCAGGCAGGCCATGCCGCCTTTGCGGCTGGTCTCACCCTCGACGATCAGGCGGTCGGCCGCCGGAATGCCGAGCGTTTCACAGGCTTCGAGGAAACCGCCCAGCCGCTCGTGATAGACAACAAGGTCGGACGAGCCACCAAAGAACGCAAGGCGGCGATGGCCCCTGCGGATCAGATGCTCGGTGGCAAGCACGGCGCCGCGATGATTGTCCGGCGTGATCACCGGGATGCGGCTCTCAGGCAGCCGGCGCATGGTAAAGACGATCGGTACGCCCGCCGCCTCGATGCGGCGGAAGGCGCCCGGCGTGGTGCCGCGCGCCGGCGAGACTATCAGGCCGGCGACACCTTGTTCCATCAGCGACTTCAACACCTCTTCCTGGCGCACCGGATTCTCCGCCGTGTTGGCGATGAAGGGCACGACGCCCGCCGCCTGGAAGACGCGCTCCATGCCGACCGCAAGCTCGGCGAAGAAAGGGTTGGTGAGATCGTTGATTACCATTCCGATGACGTTGGAGTGGGCCTTGCGCAGATTGGCGGCGCCGCGGTTGTAGACGTAGCCGACATCCTCGATCGCCTTGCGCACCCTGGTCGCAGTTTCAGGCCGGATCAGCCCGCTGCCCTGCAGCACGAGCGAAACCGTCGATTTGGACACGCCGGCCTCGCGGGCGATGTCCAGGATCGTCGTCTTGGCCCGGCTGGCCATCCTCGTCGCGTCCTCCACGTTTTTTGACTGAACTTATTGGAACGTTCTAATCACTGTTCCCAATCGGAGTCAATCGTTGATTCCCGTAAGACTGGAAAAGTGATTGGAGCGGTTCAAAACCGCTGCCGATCAAGGATTTCTTCATCGGACCTCGGCAGCCGAACAAGTGGGGCAAATGGGAACATCGGACACTTGATTTATTGGAACGTTCCAGTTATAGCGACGGCGACGGGAGAGTTTGATGGAAATCATGTTGCCTGCGGCAAGCGGCGACCGGGTCAGCTACCGGCTCGCCGGCAAGCCGGTTGAGCCGAGCAAAAGCGCGCATTTCTCGCGCATCGCCTATGCAGCCGCCCATGTCGTTGCCGACCCCATCGCCATGACCGATCCATGGTCGCGGCCGGCGGTCGACTGGAACAGGACGATGGCGTTTCGCCATCATCTGTGGCGACTCGGCTTCCGCATCGCCGAGGCCATGGACACGTCTCAGCGCGGCATGGGTTTCGACTGGGCGAGCGCGAAGGACCTGATCCGCCGCTCGATCGCGGAGGCTAAAACGGTGCCGGGCGCCGACCTCGCTTCGGGGGCGGGGACCGATCACCTGGCGCCGGCGGCGGCCAAAACGCTCGACGACGTCATCCGCGCCTATGAGGAGCAGTTCGCTTTCATTGAGGGCGAGGGCGGCAAGGCGATCATGATGGCGAGCCGCGCGCTGGCGGCGGTAGCAAAAGGGCCGGACGATTATGCCCGCGTCTATGATCGCATTCTTTCCCAGGCATCGGGCAAGGTCATCCTGCACTGGCTGGGCGACATGTTTGATCCGGCGCTCAGGGGCTACTGGGGCAGCAACGATTTCGGCGCGGCGCTCGAAACGGTCGTGGCCACCATCGAGCGGCACGCCGACAAGGTCGAGGGCATCAAGATATCGCTGCTCGATGCCGGCAAGGAGGTGCTCCTGCGCGACCGGCTGCCCGATGGCGTCGTGATGTTCACCGGCGACGATTTCAACTATCCCGAACTGATCGCCGGTGACGGCAAAAGGCATTCGCACGCGCTGCTTGGTATCTTCGACGCCATCGCGCCAGCGGCAAATGCCGCGCTGGCGAAGCTGGCGGAAGGCGACAGGGCCGGCTACGACGCGCTGATGACGCCAACCGTGCCGCTGTCGCGGAAAATCTTCGAGACGCCGACCGAGTATTACAAGGCAGGCATCGTCTTCATGGCATGGCTGAACGGGCATCAGGACCACTTCACCATGATCGGCGGCATGCAGTCGGCGCGCGGGATATGCCACTACGCGGATGTCTTTCGACTTGCCGACCAGGCCGGCCTGCTGGCCGACCCCGATCTTGCCGCCGCCAGGATGAAGACCCTGCTGGCGGTGGCGGGCATCTGAGAAATCTCCCGCGCGGGGATTTGCGTTCCGCCGGTAAATCTGTATTCGCTTGCCGAGATCGGCGCGGACGAATACGGCAATGGCAGAGGTCGCCCTGGCAGACAAAGTCGCTCTTATCACCGGCGTCACCGGGCAGGATGGGGCTTATCTGGCCGAATTTCTGCTCGGCAAGGGCTACATCGTCCACGGCGTCAAACGCCGGTCGTCCTCGTTCAACACCGGGCGCGTCGACGACATCTATGTGGACCCGCATGAGAGCGGGGCGCGCTTCTTTCTGCATTATGGCGATCTGACCGACGCGACCAGTCTGATCCGCCTCGTGCAGGAGACGAGGCCCAGCGAAATATACAATCTCGGCGCCCAAAGCCACGTCCAGGTGAGTTTCGAGACGCCGGAATACACGGCCAATGCCGATGCGCTGGGGACATTGAGGCTTCTGGAAGCGATCCGCATTCTCGGCCTGGAGAAATTGGTGCGCTTCTACCAGGCTTCGACCTCGGAGCTCTATGGCCAGGCAGCGCAAACGCCGCAGAGCGAAGCCACGCCCTTCCAGCCGCGCTCGCCTTACGCGGCGGCCAAGCTCTATGCCTACTGGATCACGGTCAATTACCGTCAGGCCTACGGCATGTTCGCCGCCAACGGCATCCTGTTCAACCACGAGAGCCCGATGCGCGGCGAAACCTTCGTCACCCGCAAGATCACGCGCGCCGTTGCCGCGATCCATCACGGGCTGCAGGACACGCTCTATCTCGGCAATATCGATGCCCGCCGCGACTGGGGCCATGCGCGCGATTATGTCGAGGGCATGTGGCGCATCCTGCAGCACGACAAGCCTGACGATTTCGTGCTCGCCACCGGCGAGACCCATTCGGTGCGCGAATTCGTGGAGCTCGCCTTCGCCGAGGCAGGGCGCGCCATCCGCTGGCAGGGAGAGGGCGCCGATGAGGTCGGCGTCGACGCAGCCACCGGCGCCGCGCTGGTGCGGATCGATCCGCGCTATTTCCGTCCGACCGAGGTGGACACACTGGTCGGCGACGCCGCCAAGGCAAGGAACGTCTTGGGCTGGTCTCCCACCTTGGGCTTCAGGGACCTGGTGGCGGAAATGGTCCAGGCCGACCTGGCGCGCGCCAGCGGCGGTGCAGGGCGTAACGGTCGTTCCACCTAGGAATATGAGGCATGGGAGAGAGCTTCGACCTCAAGGGAAAACGCATTTTCGTCGCCGGCCATCGCGGCATGGTCGGCTCGGCGCTGGCGCGCCGCCTGGCGGGCGAGGATTGCGAGATCGTGATGGTGGAGCGGAGCGAGCTCGACCTTCTCGACCAGGCCGGCGTGCGCCGCTGGATGCAGGACCGGCGGCCCGACGCGGTGATCATGGCGGCCGCCAAGGTCGGCGGCATCTTGGCCAACAACAGCTTCCCGGTGGATTTCCTTTACGAAAACCTCGTCGTGCAGTCCAACGTCATCGAGGCCGCCTTCCGCAGCGGGGTGCGGAAACTCCTCTTCCTGGGCTCGTCCTGCATCTATCCGAGACTTGCGCCGCAGCCGATCCCGGAAGACGCGCTGCTCACCGGCCCGCTCGAGCCCACCAACGAATGGTATGCGGTCGCCAAGATCGCGGGATTGAAACTTTGCCAGGCCTACAGGCGCCAATATGGCGCCGACTACATCTCGGCCATGCCAACCAACCTTTACGGTCCGCGCGACAATTTCGACCTAGACAGCAGCCATGTCGTACCGGCGCTCATGCGCAAGGCGCATGAGGCGAAGCTCACCGGCCAAAAGGCCCTGCAGGTGTGGGGGTCGGGCCGGCCTATGCGGGAATTCCTGCATGTCGACGACGCGGCCGACGCCCTTGTCTGGCTCTTGAAGAATTATTCTGGTGACAGCCACGTCAATGTCGGGAGCGGCGAGGACGTCACGATAGCCGAGCTTGCCCGAACCATCGCCTCGGTCGTCGGCCTGCGTGCAGAGATTAGCTTCGACCCGACCAAGCCAGACGGCATGGCGCGCAAGCTGCTGGATGTCTCGCACCTGTTCGCTACCGGCTGGCGTCCGAAGTACACGCTGCGCGATGGATTGACACAGACCTATGCGTGGTTCCTCAAGCATGTCGGGGGAGGCGACATTCGTCTTGGCTCGGCATGATGCCCAATCGAAACACATAGCGGCGACCAGGGAGGACGGTTTGGGCGGCCGCCACCTGGCCTGGTCAACGCGAAGTCCCTTGCCGATACGCTTGGCTATCGCTTTGGCTTTGCCTGGGGGCCGACCCATGACGAGGAATTTCACTCGGTCGCGAAGGTCGACAAGATATTCTCCGGCGGATTTTATCGAGAAGCGCTGGCTGGGGGAAAAGGTCGAACCATCGGGGTTCGACGTCCTTGAGAAGGTAGGCTTTACCCGTGCCGGCCTCGATGCCGCGGCAGGAGGCGCGGGATGCCAAACGCATGGTACTGGTGGAGTTTCCGTCGCTGGAGATCGCCAAGGCCTGCTATGCCGACCCCGCCTATCAGGAGGCCAAGCGCTTCGCGCTCAAGGCGTCGAACCGCCTGCTCGTGATGTTCGAAGGTGATCTCGGGTAACCGCTACAGGACTGCCGAAGCATTCCAGGCAAGACGGGGCGAGTGAACTATTGAAAGGATGGTGGGCGTGACAAGGATTGAACTTGTGACCCCTGCAATGTCAATGCAGTGCTCTCCCGCTGAGCTACACGCCCATCCGACGCCGCGCATACACCATTTTTGATCCGGCGCGTCAATAGCGGGAATGTGGAAAGACGGCTTCCGTTTGTCGCATCGGCGAAGTCCTTGCCGATGCGGGCCCCCAAGCGAACCAGGGACGGCTCAGGCCGCCTGCAGCATCTTCTCGACCTCGTTGACAAGGTCGCGCAGGTGGAAGGGCTTCGACAGCACCTTGGCGTCCTTGGGCGCCTTGGAGTCGGGATTGAGCGCCACCGCGGCAAAGCCGGTGATGAACATCACCTTGAGGTCCGGATCGATCTCCGTGGCGCGGCGGGCGAGCTCGATGCCGTCCATCTCCGGCATGACGATGTCGGTCAGGAGCAGGGAGAAAGGTTCCTCGCGCAGCCGCTCATAGGCGCTGGCGCCGTTGTCGAAATCGCTTACCTGGTAGCCGGCGCGTTCCAGCGCCTTGACGAGGAAGCGACGCATATCGTCATCGTCTTCCGCCAGCAGAATGCGTGCCATTGTGTCCCGTCCGAATCACCCGCCCCAGCCTGCCGCCGGGCAAGGCCATTAACCATCCTGTATATGCGGCCGCGCCGGTAAACATCAAGTGAATGAAGGGCGTCCGACATGCGGTCCGAGGCGCGGTTTCACCGCCTGAAATGCTGGACATGCCGGGCGCAAGGTGGCAAGTTTTGCGTCATGATGCAGTGCTGTTTCCTGGTTCGTTCAAATTGAAGACGGCAGCCGAGGATTTTTCGGTCGTTCCACCCTTCGAAATCCGATCGGGCGCCGAGCAGCGCGTCCCTTTCCTGTTCAACTCGCCGCATAGCGGCCGGCACTATCCGGAGCGCTTCCTGGCCATGGCGCGGCTCGACCGCAACGCCATCCGCCGGTCGGAGGACTGTTATGTCGATGAGCTCTTCGGCGGCGCGGTGGCACTTGGCGCGCCGATGCTGGCGGCCAATTTTCCGCGCGCCTATCTCGACGTCAACCGCGAGCCATGGGAACTCGATCCGCGCATGTTCACGGAGCCGGTGCCGTCCTTCTGCAACATCCGTTCGGCGCGTGTCGCCGGCGGGTTGGGCACGGTGCCCAAACTGGTCGGCGAAGGGCTCGATATCTATCCCGGCCGCCTGCCGCTGGCTGAGGCCGTGGCGCGCATAGAAGCGGTCTACAAACCCTATCACGAGACGCTGAAGCGGCTACTGGCCAGGACACATGCCAGATTCGGCTATGCCGTGCTGATCGACTGCCACTCGATGCCGGCCAGCATTCGCGTCGGCGACAATGGCGTGCGGCCCGATTTCATCATCGGCGACCGGTTCGGCATTTCAGCCTCGCCGGCGCTCACCGAAATGGCTATCAGCCTGCTTGTCGGCATGGGCTACACGGTCGCACACAACAAGCCCTATGCCGGCGGCTTCATCACCGAGCATTACGGCCGGCCGGCCCGGCATCTGCATGCGCTGCAGGTCGAGGTCAATCGCGGGCTCTACATGGACGAACGGACATTCCAGAAATCGGCCGGCTTCGACGCATTGGCCGACGATCTTACCCGCTTCTCGGCCAACCTGATGTCGATGCCCGACCATCATTTCGTCGATTTACCGCTCGCGGCGGAATGACTGCTCCATCGGAGCGACGAGTTCTTATAAACGCAGTTCCAGACGGAAAATCGCTTCACACTTTCCTGGAATTGCCCCGAAAAAAAGACCGCATCGTTTTCACGACACGGTCGAAGTCTAGGGAGGAAACGCCCAAGGAGGGCATGGACAGGAAAACCTGTCCGATGACAAAGTTATTGTGCGGCGCACAAATGTCAATCGACATCGGGCTTTTTTAATTCAACATGATGTGGGAATTCCGCTTCGGCGGCCCGGATGTGACATTCAGGCAACAGAGGGCGGGCGTCTGACGGAATATCGACGCGCCTGTTCGTGAGAGACGAGCGGCTGGCAATAGCCGCGATGGGAGAATGACTTGGATATCAGCACCGATTTCATGCGGCGCATCGCGCATGCCGCCGCCGCCGAAACCTTGCCGCGCTTCCGCAGCCAGGGAAAGGTCACCAACAAGCTGACGGAAAGCTTCGATCCGGTGACGGAGGCCGACCGTGAAGCGGAGCGCGCGATCCGGACGCTGATCTCGGCCGAGTATCCCGATCACGGCATTCTCGGCGAAGAGCATGGCAGCGAGAACACCGCCAGCCGGCATGTCTGGGTGATCGACCCGATCGACGGCACCCGCGCCTTCATCTCCGGCCTTCCGGTCTGGGGAACGCTGGTCGGGCTGACCGCCGATGGCGACGCGGTCGCCGGCATGATGTCGCAACCCTTCACCGGAGAGCTGTTCTACGCCAACGCGTCGGGTTCGTACTACGAAGGACCGGGCGGCCCGCGCAGGCTCGCCACCCGCAAGACGACCGATCTCGCGCAAGCGACGCTGTTCACGACCACCCCCGCCTTGTTCAAGGGCGAAGCGCGCAAGCGCTACGACCAGTTCGAGACGAGGGTCCAGCTCGCCCGCTACGGCACCGACTGCTACGCCTTCGCCATGGTGGCCGCGGGCTGTGTCGACATCGTCGCGGATCCGGGGCTGAAGCCCTACGACATCGTCGCGCTGATCCCGATCATCGAGAAGGCGGGCGGTGTCGTCACCACTTTCGAGGGCGGCCCTGCGGAGAAGGGCGGCGACATATTGGCGGCGGCGACGCCGGAACTGCATGCAGCGGCAATGGCCGCGCTGCGCGGTTGACGCACGCCGCGACGGGTGCGCCGCCGGATTTCGATCGCGATCAGGGAGCGTCGCCGGTCCCCGGAATGAAGGCATCGAAGGCGGCCAGGAGCTGCTCGCGGTAGATGTCCCTCTCCTGCAGGATCTCATGCTGCGCGCCGTCGATCATCAACAATGAGCCCACGCGCAGCTTCCTGGCATAGGTTTCCACCGCCTTGGTGGAGACCACGCGGTCCGCGCCGGCGGCCACGATCAGCATCGGCACCTGGATCCTTGCCATGAAATCGGGATCGCTGACGGCCTCCGCGGCTCCGGCGGCGGCCTTCAGCCAGCGGATGGTTGGGCCGCCGAGCGCGAGCTGCGGCCAGGCTTCGTAGATTCCGACATTGCGCCGGTAGCGCTTGGGATCCGAAGTCACTTTGTTCATCTCGAAAGGCACCGGCAATTTCGGCCGTGGCCCGAGCGCGGCATAGAGCCGGCCAAGGCCCAGCGCGCAGAAGACCGCGCAGACGCGCCGCACGGTGCTTATCGAAGCCTGCAGGTCGGGCACGGCCAGGAAAGGCGCCAGCAGCACCATTCGCCTCACGCGGTTGATCATCGACGGCGAGGCAAGCAGCGCAATCACGGCCCCGGTCGAATGGGCAAGGATGTAATAGGGGCCGCGGCAGTCGGGCAACACGATCTCCTCGAAGAACTGCTCGAGGTCGCGCGTATAGTCGCGGAAGCTGCGGACATAGCCGCGCTGGCGGTCACGCAGCAGCCGGCTGGAATCGCCTTGGCCGCGCCAGTCGAGGACGGCGACGCCGAAGCCGCGATCGGCGAGATCGCGGATGGTCTCGAAATACTTCTCTATGCATTCGTTGCGTCCGGTCAGCAGGACCACCGTGCCTTGCAGCGGACGAGCGACAGCGCCAAAGACGCCGTAGCGAATCTTCTTGCCATCGGGCGTAGTGAAGAAGCCGCCCGCGGCGTTCTGGGGCGCGGGATTGTCCTCGGCGTAATGGAAAATATCCGTCATTCGGCGTCGTTGCTTGTTCTTGCCCGGACGGGCGAGGCGTCGGCATGGTGATAGACGGCCAGGCGGCAAAAGCAAAGGCGTTAGGCGGCTGTCGCCAAAGCAGGTAAGGCCGGAAGTGCCTGCGGCGCACTTCCGGCCTCTGTCGATCCGGGAGGAAGGGACGTTGCACCCGGTTCGGCCTCGTCACGGCGCGGGAAAGTGAAGCGCCGCTTGTCTCTTTGTCGTAACGCAATTCCTGGCGGAAACCGCTTCTCGCTTTTCCCGGAACTGCTCGACCTTGGCTGGAGCTTAGCGACGCGTGGCTGAACGGATGCAGAAGCCAGGGTTCATCCGCCGTTCATCAACATGGCGGTTTTGCGCCTCACAAAGCCTTGAATTGGCTTTTTGTGCTTCCCAAATGAGGGTTGCGGCCGCCGATGTCGGGGTCGCTGGCCTAACCGAAACGCCTTTCGAGGGTTTCGCACCAGGTCATACGCAAACCATGTTGCTCAACAGGAGAACACCTCATGCGTCACGTTGATTTTTCCCCGCTCTATCGTTCGACCGTCGGCTTCGACCGGCTCTTCACCATGCTCGACTCGCTCGGCCAGCCCGAGACCGCGCAGACCTATCCGCCGTATAATATCGAGCGCACCGGCGAGAACGCCTATCGCATCTCGATGGCCGTTGCCGGCTTCTCGGAAGACGAGATTTCGATCGAGGCCCACCGCAACGTGCTGACCGTCAAGGGCGAGCGCAAGGAAGAGGGCAATGGCGAGGGCTCCGAGCTGCTCTATCGCGGCATCGCATCGCGCGCTTTCGAGCGCCGCTTCCAGCTCGCCGACCATGTCGAGGTCGAGGGCGCCACTTTGAAGAACGGCCTGCTCTTCGTCGATCTCAAGCGCAACATTCCCGAGGAGCTGAAGCCGCGCAAGATCGCGATCACTCAGTCTTCGGATAAAGCCAAGCAGATCGAGGCCAAGGCCGCCGCGTAATCCGCGGGTTCTATCCTATAGACAACGTCTCCCTCCCGAGACGGAAGCGGCGCCGAGAGGCGCCGCTTTTTACTGTGGCGCAGGCAAGCGGTCTTTCATTGAGCCGAGGGGCGGCTGGATCATCCGGCTGCTCGTGCCGCGAACTCAGCCAAGCAACTTGCCGAAACGGTCGACTTCCTCGGCCGTGGTGGCGAAGCTGGTGACGAAGCGATAGAGCTGTTCATCCTCGCCGAAATGGCCGTCGAAACCGTACGGCTTGTGCCAGTCATAAAAGGCCGCGCCCGCTGCCTGCAGCCTATCAGCCTCCGTCTTTTTCATCACGGCGAATACCTCGTTCGCCTGCGGCAACCAGGCCAGCTTGGCCGTTGCCGAGTCCTCGATGGCCGCCGCCAGGCGCGCGGCCATGGCGTTGGCGTGACGGGCCGTTTCGAGCCACAGGCCGTCCTTGAAATAGGCGTCGAACTGGGCGGCGATGAAGCGCGACTTGGAGAAGAGCTGCGCGGCGCGCTTGCGCAGGAAAGCCAGTTCCTTGGCCCGGCCGAGATCGAACAGCACCACCGCCTCGGCGCACCAGCAACCGTTTTTCGTTCCGCCGAAGGAAACAATGTCGACGCCGCGTTTCCATGTCATTTCGGCAGGCGTCGTCTCAAGCGCGACGAGCGCGTTGGCAAAGCGGGCGCCGTCCATATGCAGCGGCAGGGAGTGGCGTTTGGCGACCTGGGAAATCGCCGCGATGTCCTCAAGTCCATATATGGTGCCGACCTCCGTCGACTGGGTGATCGATACGGCCGTTGGCCGACCCCAGTGTACAATCTCCGGCGCGAAACGGCCGACGGTCTGTTCGAGGTTGTACGGGTCGATCTTGCCCAGCGCGCCGTCCACCGCGTGCAGGCGTGAGCCGCCGCTGAAATATTCCGGCGCCCCGCATTCGTCCTCGATGACATGGGATTCGCGGTGCGCGAACGAGATGCCGCCGGGTTTGCTGTAGGCGGCCAGCGACAACGAGTTCGCCGCTGTGCCCGTGGCAACGAAGAACACCGCGACCTCCCGCTCGAAGAGCTCGCTGAAACGCCCGTAGACGACGCGATCCAGATCGCCATCGCCATAGGCGGTTGAGAAGCCGCCGGCATTGGCTGACAGGCCGGCGGCGATGTTGGGGTGGACGCCCGCCCAATTGTCGGATGCAAAAAACATTGAGAGGTCCATATCATGAATGGCAAAAGCGGGCGCGACTTGACCGCTTCGCTATCGGGAGCGCAAGAGCCAATCGGCTTCAAAGCGGTGAAGCCAGCCTATGAACAAGAGTGGCGCGGATCAAAGCTTGCGCTTCCAGTGCTCGTCACGAAATTTTGTGTCGCGGCACGGCCAAGTTTTTTGTGAATCGGTCTTGTATGGTCCCCTGATTTCTGCCATAAAAAATTTAGGACAGTAGTGCTGTCTTATTTTGTCGCACAAAACAGGCTGGACTGGCGTATCATCGCTGCCATTCCGGCCATTGTCGCGAGCGGCGGGTAGACGGCCCGGCTCTGACCTGTACGATACCGGATGCGAACCGGGCGTATAGCCGTATGGTTCGATGGATTTCGCTAGACGTGCAGCAAGAATCAAGGGGAAGCATCCCGCTTCCCAAGGCAAACCAGCGCCCTGAGACAGTCGGGGCCAAGGTGGAGAATGGAGGATAGGACGATGACGGAACTGACGCCATCTGCGATCAACGGCCCGGCCGCGCAGACGAAAGCGGCAGCCGTTAAAAACATCGTCCCGACCCAAGCCCTCCGAACCGCCGGCGGCCCGGCCGCCCAAGGCCTCTATGATCCGCGCAACGAGCATGACGCCTGCGGCGTCGGTTTCATCGCCAACATGAAGGGCGTGAAGTCGCACCGGATCGTCGAGGACGGTCTGGCGATGCTGGAAAACCTCACCCATCGCGGTGCCGTCGGCGCCGATCCGCTGGTCGGCGATGGCGCCGGCGTGCTCGTGCAGATCCCGGATGCTTTCTTCCGCGACGAGATGGCGGCCAAGGGCGTCGAACTGCCGCCAGCCGGCCAGTATGGCGTCGGCCATTGGTTCATGCCGCAGGACGCCGCGCTTCGAGCCCATATCGAAGAGATCATCGCCGAATCGGCGCAGTCGGAAGGGCTGCCGCTCATCGGCTTCCGCGATGTGCCGGTCGACAATTCATCGCTGTCGAAGGCGCCCAATATCGTCGCATCCGAGCCTTTCCACCGGCAGGTGTTCATCGGCCGCACGGCCGATATCCCGGATGACGAGGAGTATGAGGCGAGGCTTTACCTGCTGCGCAAGGTGATCTCGGGCCGCATCTATGCCGAGAATGACAATAAGGACATTGGCGCCTATTGCGTGTCGCTGTCGGCGCGCACCATCGTCTACAAGGGCATGTTCCTGGCCTATCAGGTCGGCGCCTATTACAAGGACCTCAAGGATCCGCGCTTCGAGACGGCGCTGATCCTCGTGCACCAGCGCTTCTCGACCAATACTTTCCCGTCATGGAAGCTGGCGCATCCCTACCGCATGGTCGCGCACAATGGCGAGATCAATACCGTGCGCGGCAACAACAACTGGATGGCGGCGCGCCAGGCCTCGGTCGATTCCGAGCTTTTCGGCAACAACATCTCGAAGCTCTGGCCGATCTCCTATGAGGGCCAGTCGGACACTGCGTGCTTCGACAACGCGCTCGAGTTCCTGTTCCAGGGCGGCTATTCGCTCACCCACGCCATGATGATGCTGATCCCGGAGGCGTGGGCCGGCAACAAGCTCATGGATGCCGACCGCAAGGCTTTCTACGAGTACCACGCGGCGCTGATGGAGCCGTGGGACGGACCCGCGGCGGTGGTGTTCACCGACGGACGCCAGATCGGCGCCACGCTGGACCGCAACGGCCTGCGCCCGGCCCGCTACATCGTCACCGACGACGACCGCGTCATCATGGCTTCCGAAGCCGGCGCGCTGCCGGTGCCGGAGGAAAAGATCGTGCAGAAGTGGCGGCTGCAGCCGGGCCGCATGCTGCTCATCGATCTCGCCAAGGGCCGCATCGTCTCCGACGAGGAGATCAAGTCGGAGATCGCGACCAGGCATCCCTACAAGACCTGGCTCGCCAACACGCAGCTCATCCTGGAGGACCTGAAGCCGGTCGAACCGCGGGCGCTGCGCAAGGATGTCAGCCTGCTCGATCGCCAGCAGTCCTTCGGCTACACCCAGGAGGACACCAAGCTCCTGATGGCGCCGATGGCCACCACCGGACAGGAAGCCGTCGGCTCGATGGGCACCGACACGCCGATCTCGGCGATGTCGGACAAGTCGAAGCTGCTCTATACCTATTTCAAGCAGAACTTCGCCCAGGTCACCAACCCGCCCATCGACCCGATCCGCGAGGAACTGGTGATGAGCCTGGTGTCCTTCATCGGGCCGCGGCCGAACATCTTCGACCTGGTCGGCACGTCGCGTCGCAAGCGGCTGGAGGTGCGCCAACCGATCCTGACCAATGGCGATCTCGAAAAGATCCGTTCCATCGGCCACACCGAGGACCGTTTCGACACCAAGACGATCGATATCACCTACGGCTCGAACGAGGGTGCGGCCGGCATGCAGGGCGCCATCGACCGGCTCTGCGAGCGGGCAGAGGCGGCGGTCGCCGGCGGCTACAACATCATCATCCTGTCCGACCGCCAGGTCGGTCCGGACCGCATCGCCATCCCGGCGCTTCTCGCGACGGCCGCGGTCCACCATCACCTGATCCGTAAGGGGTTGCGCACGTCGGTCGGGCTCGTGGTCGAATCCGGCGAGCCGCGCGAGGTGCATCATTTCTGCTGCCTGGCCGGCTATGGCGCCGAGGCGATCAACCCCTATCTCGCCTTCGACACGCTGCTCGACATGCACAAGCGCGGCGAACTGCCGGCCGAGGTCGACGAGTACGAGGTCGTCTCGCGCTATATCAAGTCGATCGGCAAGGGCATCCTCAAGGTGATGTCCAAGATGGGCATCTCGACCTACCAGTCCTATTGCGGAGCGCAGATCTTCGACGCCATCGGGCTCAAGTCGGATTTCATCGAGAAGTATTTCACCGGCACGGCGACGCTGATCGAAGGCGTCGGTCTCGACGAGATCGCGACCGAGACGCTCAGCCGCCATGCCGATGCCTTCGGCAGCGATCCCGTGCTGCGCAACAACCTTGAGGTCGGCGGCGAATACATGTTCCGCATGCGCGGCGAGGCGCATATGTGGTCGCCGGACGCGGTCGCCAGCCTGCAGCACGCTGTGCGGCAAGGCTCATGGGACACGTTCAAGGAGTATTCGGCGCAGATCGACAGCGCGACCGCGCGCGCGCAGACCATTCGGGGCCTGTTCAAGATCAGAACAGCGGACGAGACCGGCCGCAAGAAGGTCGCGATCGAGGACGTCATGCCGGCGGCCGAGATCGTCAAGCGCTTCTCGACCGGCGCGATGTCGTTCGGCTCGATCTCGCGCGAAGCGCACACCACGCTGGCTCGCGCCATGAACCAGATCGGCGGCAAGTCGAACACCGGCGAGGGCGGCGAAGAGGCCGATCGCTATCTGCCGCTGCCCGGCGGCGGCAAGAACCCGGAACGCTCGGCGATCAAGCAGGTCGCTTCGGGGCGGTTCGGCGTCACGGCGGAGTATCTGGTCAATTCCGACGTCATGCAGATCAAGGTCGCCCAAGGCGCCAAGCCCGGCGAAGGCGGCCAGTTGCCCGGACACAAGGTCGACGCCACCATCGCCAAGGTCAGGCATTCGACCCCCGGCGTCGGCCTGATCTCGCCGCCGCCGCATCACGACATCTATTCGATCGAGGATCTGGCGCAGCTGATCTACGACCTGAAGAACGTCAATCCGGCGGCCGACGTGTCGGTCAAGCTGGTATCGGAAGTCGGCGTCGGCACCGTCGCCGCGGGCGTCGCCAAGGCGCGCGCCGATCACATCACCATCTCCGGCTATGATGGCGGCACCGGCGCTTCGCCGCTGACCTCGCTCAAGCATGCCGGCAGCCCGTGGGAAATGGGCCTTGCCGAAACGCACCAGACGCTTGTGCTCAACGGCCTGCGCAGCAGAGTGGCGCTGCAGGTCGATGGCGGCCTTCGCACCGGGCGCGACGTCATCATCGGCGCGCTGCTCGGCGCCGACGAGTTCGGCTTCTCGACCGCGCCGCTGATCGCGGCCGGCTGCATCATGATGCGCAAGTGCCATCTCAACACCTGCCCGGTCGGCGTGGCGACGCAGGACCCGGTGCTGCGCAAGCGCTTCAAGGGCACGCCCGAGCATGTCATCAACTTCTTCTTCTATGTGGCGGAAGAGGTGCGGGCGCTGCTTGCCGAAATGGGCTACACCCATCTCGACCAGATCATCGGCGACAGCGATCTCCTGGAAAAGCGCGATGTCATCCAACACTGGAAGGCGCGCGGGCTCGACTTCTCCAAGATGTTCTTCAAGCCGGACGCGCCGCATGAGGCGCTGCACTGGACCGAGCGGCAGAAGCACCCGATCGACGACGTGCTCGACCGCAAGCTGATCGAGCTGGCGAAGCCCGCGCTGGACGCAAAGCAGCCCGTCACCATCGAGCTGCCGATCCGCAATGTCGACCGATCCGCCGGCGCGATGCTGTCGGGCGAGGTCGCCAAGCGCTTCAAGCACAAGGGCCTGCGCGAGGACACGATCCAGGTGAAGCTGACCGGCACGGCCGGCCAGTCCTTCGGCGCGTTTCTCGCGCGCGGCGTGTCGTTCGAGCTGGTCGGCGCCGGCAACGATTATGTCGGCAAGGGCCTGTCGGGCGGTCGCATCGTCATCCGCCCGCCGGAAGAAGCCAGGATCGTGGCGGCCGACTCGATCATCGTCGGCAACACGGTTCTCTACGGCGCTACCGAGGGCGAAGCCTATTTCGCCGGTGTCGCCGGCGAGCGCTTCGCGGTGCGCAATTCCGGCGTGGCGGCCGTCGTCGAAGGCGTCGGCGACCATGGCTGCGAGTATATGACCGGCGGCATCGTCGTGGTGCTCGGCAAGACGGGGCGCAACTTCGCGGCCGGCATGTCGGGCGGCGTCGCCTATGTGCTGGACGAGCAGGGCGATTTCGCCGAACGCTGCAACATGGCGATGGTCGAGCTTGAGCCCGTTCCGGAAGAGGACGACCTGATGGAAAAGCTGCTCCATCATGGCGGCGATCTCGACCATAAGGGCCGCGTCGACGTTTCCGGCGACATGACCAGTCACGACGAGGAACGGCTCTACCAGCTGATCTCCAACCACGTGCATTTCACCGGTTCGGTGCGCGGCCGCGAGATCCTCGACGACTGGCAGAATTTCAGGCCGAAATTCCGAAAAATCATGCCGGTGGAATACCGCCGCGCGTTGATCGAGATGGAACGCATGCGCATGAGCGTGGCGGCCGAATGAGCATCGGCAGGCCGGAGAGACGGGTCTGCGGCCGCCATCCTCACCAACAATCCTGACCCCGGACTTCGGTTGCCACGGCAGCCTTAAGGGGTTAACGGGTGCGCCGACAAAAGCGTGCCTTCGGACAGCAGGGACTGGACTATGGGCAAGGTAACAGGCTTTCTCGAGATCGACCGGCAGGTGCACAAGTACCAGCCTGCCTCGGACCGAATCCGGCATTTCCGCGAATTCACGCTGCCGATGTCCGACAAGGAGGTCGAGAAACAGGCCGCGCGCTGCATGGATTGCGGCATTCCGTTCTGCCATGGGCCTACCGGTTGCCCGATCCACAACCAGATCCCCGACTGGAACGACCTCGTCTACAATGGCGATTGGGACAACGCGATCCGCAACCTGCATTCGACCAACAATTTCCCGGAGTTCACAGGCCGCATCTGTCCCGCCCCCTGCGAGGAAGCCTGCACGCTCAATCTCGAGGACATTCCGGTTGCCATCAAGACGGTCGAGCAGGCGATCGCCGACAAGGCCTATGAGACCGGCCATATCCGGCCCTATCCCCCTGAGAGGAAGACCGGCAAGCGGGTTGCCGTCATCGGCTCCGGACCCGCCGGCATGGCGGCGGCGCAGCAACTCGGTCGCGCCGGCCACGATGTGCATGTCTATGAGCGCGAGAGCCGACCCGGCGGGCTGATACGCTACGGTATTCCGGACTTCAAGATCGAGAAGCACTATATCGACCGGCGCATCGAGCAGATGCAGGGCGAGGGCGTCACCTTCCATTGCGGCGTCAATGTCGGCGTCGACGTGAAGGTCGCCGATCTTATCGAGGAGTTCGACGCCGTGCTCTATTGTGGCGGCTCCGAAACGCCGCGTCCGGCCGGTATCCCGGGCAGCGATCTCAGCGGCGTCTATGACGCCATGCCTTACCTTGTGCAGCAGAACCGCCGCGTCGGCGGCGAGCCGATCCAGTCGGTGGCGTGGCCCTCGCACCCGATCATTGCCGGCGGCCAGCATGTCGTGGTGGTCGGCGGTGGCGATACCGCGTCCGACTGCATAGGCACCGCCTTCCGCCAGGGCGCCGTGCGCGTGACGCAGCTCGATATCCGCCCGCAGCCGCCGGAGAAGGAAGACAAGCTCTCGGTATGGCCCTATTGGGCGACCAAGATGCGCACATCCTCCTCGCAGGCCGAGGGCGCAGAGCGCGAATTCCAGGTGGCGACGCTCGAATTCATCGGCGAGGACGGCCAACTGACCGGCGTGCGCTGCTGCGAGGTCGACGACAAGCGCAAGCCAGTCCCCGGCACCGAGTTCGTCATCCGCGCCGATCTCGCTTTCATCGCCATCGGCTTTGCCGGCCCGGCGGGCGACAGCCTGATGAAGGAACTGGAAGGCAAGATCAAGGTCGTCACCGACAGCCGCCGCTCGAGGAATGTCGAGGCCAACGATCGCGACTACAAGACCAGTGTCGACAAGCTCTATGCCGCCGGCGATGTGCGCCGCGGTCAGTCGCTGGTGGTCTGGGCCATCCGCGAGGGCCGCCAGGCGGCGCGCTCGATCGACGAGGCATTGATGGGATCGACGGTGCTGCCGCGCTGAGTCGGCAATTGGCGGTAACGAATGCAATCTTGGCGACCCGCCGTTTCCATGAAACGGTGGGACGCTAGCTGGCCAGAAGCTTTATCGCCCAATAGAGGCCAATGGCCATCTGGACCGCGAACGCCGAAAATCGAGCCTTGACGGCGGTCGGACTTGTCGACGTCAAATGGATGGCCGACTGCACCAGCCGCGCGCCGAGAAGCCAATATGCGAGCGGATCGGTGATAGAAGCGCGCGAGCTCATCATGGCAAGGGCCATGAGACCTCCAAATACGGGAAGGCCTTCGATGCAATTGGCGTGAGCGCGGGCCAGTCGCTGCAGGAAGGGCGAAAGTCCGGCGTTGTCCGGTGCGAAGCCATTCGCGGGCACGTGGCCGCTCAACACAAGATAGGTGCGCAGGATCTCCATCCATATAAGCAGCAATAGGGTCCAAGTTACGAACCCGAGCAGGGAATAAGCTGTTGCCGACATATTTGCCCCCCCGATGTTGAGCTCGGCCAAATCCAATAGTGCCATTGATCGGCTGAGCGCCAAATTGCCGCTATAGAGGAATATAGATCAAGGAGTCGCGCCTGACCCGACAGCCGCCGTCGCGGGAGGCTGCTTCTTGGGCGGCCAGGTGAAATCGTCGGCACGGCCTGGCGAGGCGGCGGGCGCCTTGCCTTCGATGATCAGCTTTTGGCCGGGCAGGTTCGGATCGGCCTTGGCCGGCTGCGCGGCGCCGAGCAGTTCGGTCCCGCCGTCGAGCGACGGATCGCCGAGCAGCATCGGCGCGGTGCGGTCGACTATCACGGGGGCCGCGGCCGGCTTCGAAGCCTCGACCGGAGCGCCGGTGGGCGCGGACACGGTCGTGATGCTTCCCGGCGCCGCCAGGCCGAGTATCTTTGCCAACGGCTTTTCCGTATAGAAGGCAAGCTTGCGCTTGCCGGCCTTTGTGACGTTGATGCCGTCATCGGAACGCAGGCGGACCGGCTGGCCGTTGATGTCCGGGCCGGAGGTGACGAAAGCGCCATTCTCGTCGACGAAGCCGTCCCAGACATCGACGAACTCGCCGCCATGAGTTTCTGCGGTGGACCGATAGATGTCGTTGAAGGCAAGCATGTCCGAGTTCATCTTCGCTACCCGGAAAGCGGGCATGCCGACCCACAGGAACGGCACCTTGGCATTCTGTATGGCCTTGCCGAGCGCATCCGCGCGGCGCTCGTATTCCTTGGTCCAGTTCTCTGAACGCGGCTGCTCGCGCACGTCGCCGACCTTCATCTGCTGCCGGTCGTTGGAGCCCAGCATGACGATCACGACCGCCGGCTTCTCGGTCTCGATCAGCGATTTTATCTCGGCTGGCCAATTGTAGAAATCATCGCGAACGAAACCGGACGAACCATTGCTACGCGTGACGATCCTGACGGCGGGATTGTCGGCAAAGGCGGCGTCCAGCCCTTCGGCCAGCCCGGCCGCCAGGAAGTCGCCAACCACCAGCACGATCCGGGCGTCATTCGTCTTCTCGACGATCGGTGTTTCCGGCTCCGCCGGCGGGCGCGGCTTGGGCTTCTTCTTCGGCTTCGGCCTTGCATTCTGTATTTCGACCGGTGGCTCGACGCGTTCACTGCGGCGCGGGAACAGAAGGTCGCGCAGCGACCAGCCGCGGCTCTCCTCCTGCGCGAAGGCAGGGGCGTGGAAGGCGCCGGCGGCGGTGACGATAAGCACGGCAAGGGCGAGAATCAGGATCGGCGCCCGGCGAATACCCTGCCTGATACGCGCAACCGGAACCAAACACCTCTCCATCCCTTGGCGCATGACCGGGCAGACGTGGCAAGGTCATGCGCAAGCCGAGCGCTACAGCATCCTTGTCCTGTCTGGAAGGACGGCTGGCGCCTTCGACAGCCCTATTGCTTGCGGAGCCATTTGAGCACTTCCATGCTCGGATAGCCATCCTGGGTCAAGCCGACGTTGGCCTGATAGGCCATGATGGCTGATTTTGAGCCATCGCCGATCTTGCCGTCGAACTTGCCGTCATAATAGCCATGCTCGGAGAGTCGCTTCTGCAACTCCTGCCGCTCCTCGAAGCTGAGCTTGGTGAAAGGCCGCTGCCAGTCCTGCACCAGCCCGGTGCCGCCGGCGATCTCGTCGGCCAGAAGGCCGACGGCCAAGGCGTATTTGTCGGCATTGTTATAGGCCTTGATGACCGAGAAATTCCTGATCATCAGGAAGGCGGGGCCGCCCCTGCCATCCGGCACTTTCAGCGTGGCCTTGTCCGTCAGGTTCCTGAATGGCTTGCCATTGGCCCTGACCACGCCGAGCGCCTGCCATTGGGCAAGCGTTTTTGCGCCGCCGGGCAGCTTGCCGGCTGGTATGGTCACCTCATAACCCCAGGTCTTGCCGGGTTGCCAGCCGTTCGTCTTGAGCAGATTGGCGGAAGTCGCCAGCGCGTCTGGGATCGAGTTCCAGATGTCGCGCTTGCCGTTGCCGTCCATGTCGACCGCATAGCGCTGATAGCTGGTCGGGATGAACTGCGTCTGGCCCATCGCGCCGGCCCAGGAACCCATCAGATGGCTCTCGTCGATGTCGCCGGTCTGCAGGATCTTCAAGGCCGCGATCAGCTGGGTGCGGGCATATTTCGACCGCTTCTGATCGCCATAGGCGAGCGTTGCCAGTGAGCGGATGACGTTGCGCATGATGTCGTCGCGCTTGAGAATCTCGCCATAGTTCGATTCCATCGACCAGATCGCCAGAAGGATGTTGCGGTCGACGCCGAACCGCGCCTCGATGCGATCGAGCCACGGCTTCCACTTGCGCGCCATCGCCCGGCCGTTGGCCACCGACTGGTCGTGCACGCGGTTGTCGAAATAGTCCCAGGCGGGCGCGGTGAATTCCGGCTGGGTGCGGGCCTTTTCCAGCACGACCGGGTCGGGCTCGATGCCCCTCATGGACTGATCGTAGACGGCGCCCGAAACGCCACCCGCCACCGCGGTGGCGCGGAAGCCTGCAACCCACTGGCGGAATCCCGCATCCGCGAAAGCGGGTCCGGCGGGCATCAGCAGGGCCAGCGTGACGCCGGCGGAGGTCGCCAGCGCTATCAGGCGCCTCGCGGTGTTGCGAACGGACATCATTTCCTCCTTCGTCAAATCAGGAAGGATCATTCAACGCCGAACCCGGTTAGCATTTAGTTTACCATAGGTGCCGCCAGGAACGAAAATATGTGTCGCGACTTTAGCTCTACTTTTAGCTTTACGTTCACCGGTCGCCCGTTAATCCCACATTCCGGCGTGAAAATGGAATTCCGGCGTGAAAATCCCGGAGGGGATTGCGGAGCGCGCCGCCGAACGGATAATTGGCCGAAAATAGGGGTGTCAGCATGAAACGCGTTCGCAAGGCAGTTTTTCCGGTCGCCGGCCTCGGCACGCGGTTCCTTCCGGCCACCAAAGCCATCCCGAAGGAAATGCTCACCGTCGTCGACCGGCCGGTCATCCAATATGTGGTCGACGAGGCCCGCGAGGCCGGCATCGAGCATTTCATCTTCGTGACCGGGCGCAACAAGGCGGTCATCGAGGACCATTTCGACGTCCAGTTCGAGCTCTACGACACGCTCGCCCAGCGAGGCAAGGACGACCAGCTCGCCCGCCTGCAGCGGCTGCAGCCGGCGCCGGGGCAGACCAGCTTCACCCGCCAGCAGGTGCCGATGGGCCTAGGCCACGCCGTATGGTGCGCCCGCGAGCTGGTTGGCGACGAACCGTTCGCGCTGCTTTTGCCGGACATGATCATGCAGTCGGAAAAGAGCTGCATGAGGGGCATGGTCGAGCTCTATGCCGAGACCGGCAACAACATCATCGCCGTGCAGGAATGCGACCCGGCCGAGGCGCATAAATACGGCATTGTCGGCCGCGGTGAGGACACCCATAACGGCTTCCGCATCACCGGCATGGTTGAGAAGCCGAAGCAGGGCACCGCGCCGTCCAACCTCTTCATCAATGGGCGCTATATCCTGCAGCCGGAAATCTTCGGGATCCTGGAAAGCCAGGAACGTGGCGCCGGCAACGAGATCCAGCTGACCGACGCGATGCTGAGGCTGCAGAAAGAGCAACCGTTCTACGGCTATCACTACAAGGGGCGCACCTTCGACTGCGGCTCGCCGGAGGGTTTCGTCGAGGCCAATGTCGCCTTCGCGCTCTGGCGCAGCGACATGAACGCAAGCATGGCCGGCGTCATCCGCACGCTGCTTGATGAGGTCCGACCGGTGGAGCAGCGCGGCGCGGCTTCGTAGCCGTCGCGGTTCTGAGGCAGGCCGTGCTCATACCCCGGGGCGCGCTCGGCTCCGGTTCTCGGATGCATCGCTCTCGACCCCGATGACCTGAATCTCGATACAGGCATGGCCGTCACTGCTGTCAGCGTTGCACCTTCAGTCCGAGGTAGACGCTGTTGGCAGTGTAGTCGCGGCCGGGCAGATTGCTGGTCAGCTTCTCGGTCCTGACGCGGGTGGTAATCCCGGCATAGCGATTGAGCCACCATGTCAGTCCGGCCTCGGCGCTCAGGATCAAATCGTGGCCGTCGGAGCCGGTGTAGTCGCGCCAATCGAGGCCAAGCGCCGAGTTTGCCGTCAGGTTGGCTCGGATCTGGCGCTCGCCGGTCAGACGGCCGGAATAGAGGATATCGCCGCTCTGGCCGGCCGTCGTGGTGGTCTCCACTTCGGTCTTCCCGGTGAGCCCGATGGTGGTGCCGCGCTCGGGCGACCATTTGAGGTCGGCATTGATGCTCGGCCCGGCCACCGCCGGCAGGCGGCTGTCGTCGATCGCTTCGCGCAGCCAGCCGACGGAAAATTCGCCGGACAGCTTCTCGCCCATGTCGAGCTCGAGGCCGGCGCGCGCGCCAAGCCTGGTCGAGGATCGCTGGAAGCCGTCGGTGTCGGTGCGCAGGTCGTAGACGCGCCGCCCGGCCTCGGCCTCCGCGAAGGGCGTCAGCGCGGGCGAAATCTCATAACCGGTCCGCAAGGTCGCGGTGTAGAGCGTGGAATCGCGATCCTTCTGCGACACGGTGGTCCCGTTGGAGAGTTCGGCATCGCCGTAGAAATCATGGCTGACTGCCCCGGTCAGCGCGTAACGCATCTTGCCGACACTTTTTTCGATGCCGAGGCTGCCGTCCACGGTCTGGCGCAGCGGCTGCTGAGTGACACCTGCGATCGCATCCGGCGAGGAAGCCGATTCCGGCGCCGCTTCGTAACCAAGCTTGGCGACGGCGCGCAGCTCGTTGTCGAGATCGACGTTGAGCTGGCCGTCGATGCGGCCCTGTGCATCGTTGATCTTCTCGCCGGAGACGGTGTTGCGGAAAAGGCCGTAGCCGGTGATCAAGGCCGAATTCTCACGCCAGTCCGAGGTCGCCGTGAAACGCAGCGCCGTCTCGGACAGGACGGCCGATTTGCCGGTGCTGCTGGAATCGGCGTTGGACGTGGCGGTCAATCCCTGCTCGAGCGACGGCCGGAAGAGAAAGGTGCCGACTTTCACGCCCGGCGCGGCGAAGGGATCGTCCTCCGGCTTGACCTTCCGGCCTTCGATGGACGCCGTGCGCTCCGCGCCGGGGTCGAGCCTCTGCCTGTCGACGCTGTCGACGGTGACAGCACGGCTGTTGCTGCCGTCATTTTCATCGATGGCGGCGGCATCGGCCTGGCTGGCTGCGCCGGCAGTGGAGGCCGTGGTCGTATTGTCCGTCGCCTCGCCGGTCTTCTTCCTTGCCTTGCTCTTGTCGGCTGTCTTGGTATTCGTCTTGGTGTCCTGAGCGCGCCGATTGGCCGTCGAGGGCCGGCGCGGTTTTGCCGGCGTCGTCGTGGCGGCTAACGGATCGTCGGTTGCCTGCGGCTGGTCGAAGATGCTGTCCGCGGCGCGCCCCGCCTGGTTGTCATCGGGAACGGCGCCGGGGCTTGCCGGCTGGTAGGTCGTCGGTGCGGTATCTTGGGCGGCCGCGACCGCGGGCGCATCCTGATCCTGCGCCCCCTGCGCCCGCAACTGCCTGGCCTTGCGCTGCTGGTCGGCGAGTATGGCCGATTCGGAAACCTCGCCGCGCAGCTCGGTCTCCTGGGAAAATGCCGGCGCCGAGCGCAGTAAGCCGAGCGCGCTCGCCGTCAGCAGCAGTGCCGCGACGGCAATGCCCCTTCGACCGATTCTCGTTTCAGGTTGGCCCCCGGACATCGACACCACTGCTTGCGCGGCGCGGTTGCGCCATACTTACCGAACCGTAAATGCGGATGGTTAACGGAGGGTTGAGAGGGCCGCCTTGCGTGCCCCCGATCAAGGCCCCACGGCAATTCTGTTGGACACCGGCGAGGCAAAGCGCTAATCGCTTGCGCCATGCATGCGGGGTCCCCAGAGAGAAGGCAGCCGGACAGGCAGGCTGCGATCGAATCGGCGCTGAGAACGGTGGCGACGGAGAAGGCCGGTGTGGCGGCCCTTGCCGCCGCGCTCGAGAATGGGCTGGCGGAGCCTTTCGCAGCCGCCATCGACATGATCTCGCGGATCGACGGCCGCGTCATCGTTACCGGCGTCGGCAAGAGCGGCCATATCGGCTCCAAGATCGCAGCCACGCTCGCCTCGACCGGCACCCCCGCCTTTTTCGTCCATCCGGCCGAGGCCAATCACGGCGATCTCGGCATGATCGCCCGGGATGACGCCATCATCGCCATGTCCTGGTCTGGCGAGAGCAAGGAACTGATGGGCATCGTCGCCTATTCCAGGCGCTTTTCCATCCCTTTGATCGCCATTACCTCGGGCGAGAACTCAGCGCTGGCGCGTGCCGCCGACGTCGTGCTGTTGCTGCCGGCCGTGCCGGAGGCCTGTCCGCATGGGCTGGCGCCCACGACGTCGGCCCTGCTGCAACTCGTCATGGGCGATGCGCTGGCTATCGCGCTGCTCGAGGCGCGCGGTTTCACGCCTGACCATTTCCGCACCTTCCATCCGGGCGGCCAGCTTGGCGCCAACCTGATGCAATTGCGCGAGATCATGCATGTGGGCGAAAGGCTGCCGCTTGTGCCCTCGGGAACCGGCATGCAGGAGGCAATCCTGGAATTGTCGCGCAAGGGTTTCGGCTGCGTGGCGATCACCGGCGCCGACGGCGCGCTTGCCGGCATCATCACCGACGGCGATATCCGCCGGCACATCGCCAGCGACCTGCTTTCCATGAGCGTCGATCAGGTGATGACGAAGAAGCCGAAGACGGCAAGCCCGGACACGCTGGTCGCGACGGCGTTGCAAACCATCAACAATTCGGCCATCACAAGTCTGATGGTGGTCGAGGAAAGCAAGCCGGTCGGCCTGGTTCATTTGCACGATCTGCTGCGCATAGGCGCGGCCTGAGGAAACTCAAACCGCCTCGACGGTCAACTCCAGATCGGTGTCGGCGGCTCCCGTCACGCGCACTTTCGTGCCGGCCGGCAGGTCCGGACCCGATACGCGCCAGAGCGTGTCGCCAAGCTTGATGCGGCCACGGCCGTCCTTTATCGGCTCGGAAAGAGTAGCCATCTTGCCGATCATCTGTTCGCCGCGGCGGTTGAGAAGCGGCTGATCCGTGGGGGTATGCCGTCCGCCGGCCACTCTCTTGCCGACATAAGCCGAAACCAGTGAGAGGATGAGGAAGGCAAGAACCTGGATCTGCCAGGTCCAGAAGCTTGCGTCCCAGATCAGCAGCGACACCGCACCGATGACCAGGGCGGCAATGCCGATCCACAGCATGAAGACGCCCGGCGCTATGATCTCCATGACCAGGAGGACGAAGCCCAGAACCATCCAGTTCCAGGGGCCGAGTTCGGAAATGACGCGCTCAATCATGGGGGAAGTTTCCCTATGATCTCAATTTTCGCTCGGACGAACGACTGGCGGGCGCGCCGCCTGCCGCTGCGCGCCATTCGAGCCCTCGCTGCGGAAGACCTCCTTGGCGATCTCGCCGATGCCTCCGAGCGTGCCGATCAGCGACGAGGCTTCCAGCGGCATCAGCACGACCTTGCTGTTGGTGGCAGAGCCGATCTTCGTCAGCGCCTCGGTATATTTCTGGGCGACGAAATAGTTCAGCGCCTGGACGTCGCCCTTGGAGATGGCTTCCGAGACGACCTGCGTGGCGCGGGCTTCGGCCTCGGCCGAGCGCTCGCGCGCTTCCGCATCGCGGAAAGCGGCTTCCTTGCGACCCTCGGCTTCCAGGATCTGCGACTGCTTGAGGCCTTCGGCGGCAAGGATCTGCGCGCGCTTGTTGCGTTCGGCGGTCATCTGCCGCCCCATCGATTCGATGAGATTGGCCGGCGGATTGATGTCCTTGATCTCGACGCGGGTGATCTTGATGCCCCAGGGGTGCGCGGCTTCGTCGACGACACGCAGCAGGCGTTCGTTGATTGCGTCGCGGTTCGACAACAACTCATCGAGGTCCATCGAACCCATGACGGTGCGGATGTTGGTCATCGTCAGGTTGAGAATGGCGTTCTGTAGGCCGGAAACCTGATAGGCAGCCTGTGCCGCGTTGAGGATCTGGAAGAAGGCGATGCCGTCGACGCCAACAATGGCGTTGTCGCGGGTGATGATCTCCTGGCTGGGAACGTCGAGTACCTGCTCCATCATGTTCATCTTGGCGCCGATACGGTCGATGAACGGGACTATTAGGTTGAGGCCAGGGCTCAGTGTCTTGGTATAACGGCCGAAACGTTCAACCGTGTAATTGTAACCTTGCGGGATTGTCCGAATACCCTTGAAAAGCACCAGAACCACAAGTGCAACAAGGACTATAATCGCGATATCGAAACCGCTGAAACCCATTTCGTTTCTCCCTCAAAAGGTGGCGACCTCACGCAATCACTTAAGTGTGTTTCCGTAACGTTACAATCAGGTGATCGGGAATATTGGTTAGCGAAGGCTTTTGCGCACTGGTTTCGAGCCTGTCGGTGAAACCGGTCACACCCAGCCGGAAAGCTCGCGTCGCACCAGCGCTTCCACCACCGCCATGCCCTCGGCGCTGTCGTTGAGGCATGGGATATGCGCGAAGTTCGTGCCGCCGGCGTGATGGAATGTTTCCGCCGCCTCGCGGCCGATCTCGTCGAGCGTCTCGATGCAGTCGACGGAGAAGCCCGGATTGACGATCGCGATCGACTTCACGCCGTCCTTAGCCAATTTCTCGACCGTCACGTCGGTGTAGGGCTGCAGCCATTCCTGCGCCCCGAAGCGCGACTGGAAAGTGGTGATGAGCTTCTTCTCGCTCCAGCCGAGTCTTGCCCGCAGCAGCCGCGTCGTCTTCAGGCAGTGGCAATGATAGGGATCGCCCTTCTCAAAATAAGGCTTTGGGATGCCGTGGTATGAGGCGATGACCACTTCCGGTTCGAAATCAAGCGTTGCCAGATGTTGCTCGATCGAACGCGCCAACGCTTCGATATAGATCGGCTCATCAAAGTAGGGTGGTACACTGCGGATAGCAGGTGCGTGGCGCATTCTCATCAGCGCGCGAAAAAGCTGATCATTGGCGGTCGCCGTTGTGGTCGCCGAATATTGCGGATAGAGCGGGAACGAAAGAATGCGGTCGCAGCCTTGGTCGACCAGCCCCTGCGCCACGCTCGCGGTAGAAGGATTGCCGTAGCGCATCGCCCAGTCGACGATGACATCGGGCAGGTCGCGCAGCGCCTCGGCCAGCTTTTCACCCTGGGCGCGGGTGTAGGTGCGCAATGGCGACTCGTTCCTCTCCTGGTTCCAGATCCGCGCGTAGTTGGCGCCCGACTTCTTCGGCCGCGTGGTCAGCACCAACCCATAGAGGATCGGATACCAGATCGCCCTGTTGAGTTCGATGACGCGTGGGTCGGAGAGGAATTCCCTGAGATAGCGCCGCATCGGCTTGTAATCGGTGCCATCGGGCGTGCCGAGATTGATCAGCATGACGCCGATCTTGCCAACCTTGACCGGCGGGTGCCCGGCCGGCAATGGGCCGATAGCCTTCGCGGCTTTGGCGTCGACAGTGGTGGAAAGCGTCATAAGGGTTCTCCAGGAGACGCGAACCTAGTCATCTTGCGCGCGCAATCAATGCCGCGTCTGGCCGCACCTTAGGCTGCAACGACAAAACCCGTTCGGTTTCCTGCGCGGGTTTTATCGTTACAGTGGCAAAGCAAGTGACGTTATCTAGCCGGGATCGTCAGCGTCGCGCCAGGCTTAAGCCGGTGGGGCCTTTGGCCCTTATTGGCGTCATAGATATGTTTCCACTTGGTCGCGTCGCCATAGGCCTTCTTGGCCAGATCCCAATAAGTGTCGCCAGCGACGATGACATGGCTGCTTTGGCTTGGCACGGCCGGTTCGGCAGTGGGAGCAGGGGTGGCCGGTGCGGTCTCGGCGGGCTTCGCAGGTTCCGCGGCCGGCGCCGCGGGCGCGGTTTCAGCCGGAACTGCCGGCGGCGTGCCGGCGATGTCGCTGGAACCCGAAGGCAGGGCCGGCATCGCAGGCTCGCTGGTTGCCGGTGCGGCCTCGGCCGGTTTCGCTGCCGATGAGGCAGGGGCCGGTTCGGCAGGCTTTGCAGGTTCCGCCGCCGACGTCGCCGCCACCTCGGTGATACGGCCGTCGAGCTTCGGCGTATAGGGTCCGTGCGCGCTAAGATAATCGGCCACCACCTGTTCGAGGCCGGGACCGTAGTCATAGGCGTCCGTGGCCTTCTCGGCGAAAACCTTGTAGCCGTCGCCACCCTGGCGGACATAGTTGTTGGTGGCGACGAGATACTGCTTATCCGGACTGATCGGCGTCCAGGCGCCGTTCTCCATCACCTCGACCGATTTGACGCGGCCGGCGTTGGGCGCGACCGACTTGTCGAAGGTGTATTTCAGCCCCGCGACCTGCGGGAAGCGGCCGGCGCCGTCCTCGATCTGGCTGAGGCCGCTTTCGAGGCCGGCGACAAGATCCTTGCCCGAGATCTTGAAGGTCGCCAGCGTGTTCTGGAACGGCAGCACGGTCAGCACCTCGCCCATGGTCACCGTACCCTGGTCGATCGAAGCGCGCAGGCCGCCGCCGTTCGAGATGGCGATTTCGACGCCCTGGCCTTTAACGCGGTCCAGGATGGCGTCGGAGACGAGGTCGCCCATCTCGCATTCGCGCGCGCGGCAATTCTCGCGGCTGCCGTCGATCGCCTTGGTGGTCTCGGCCACCGGCTTGCTCTTCAGCGCCTCGATCGGCGCGCCTAGTTCCTTGATGCGCGCGAGCACGGCTGGATCAGGCGTGATCGACTTGTCGAGGTAGATCGGAGCCCCGCTCGCTTCCTTGACTTTGCCGTTGTCGTCGAACACGACCTTGAACTCGCCCAGATATTTCGAATAGGACGCGGCCTGCACCACCGGCACCTTGTAGCCGCCGGGGTTGTCGACCATGGTCGGGTAGGGGCCTTCGGCCTTCGGATCGGTGTTGGACAGGAGCGTGTGGCTGTGGCCGCCGACCACCACGTCGATACCCGGGATCTTGGCGATCACGTCGCGCTCGCGCCTGTAGCCGATATGGGTGACCGCGATGATCTTGTTGATGCCTTGCGCCTTGAGCTTCTCGACCTCGGCCGTGATCGACCTGACGTCGTCGGCGATGGCGATGTTCGGACCGGGCGAGGCGAGTTCCGGCGTATCGTTGGTGACCGCGCCGATGATGCCGATCTTCTGGCCGCCGACCTCGACCACGATCGAAGGCCTGATCTTGCCCGCCGCGCCGGATTTGTCATTGGGCACGACATTGGCGCTGACGACCGGGAATTTCGCCTTGTCGAGGTAAGGCACCAAAGCGGTCTCGCCATCGTCGAATTCGTGGTTGCCGAGCGTTACCGCGTCGGGCTTGATCTGGTTGAGGAATTCCTCTTCCACGGCGCCCTTGTAGGTGGTGTAAAACAGCGATCCTTGGAAGCTGTCGCCGGCATTGAGCAGCAGCACGTTCTGGCCTTCGAGCTTCTTGCGCTCCTCGGCGATTGCGGCGATCAGCCTGCCGGCGCCGCCGATGCATTCGCCCTTGGTCTCCTCTTCGGCGGAGCAGGTGGACTCGTATTTGTTGTTGCCTTCGATGCGACTGTGCCAATCGTTGAAATGCAGGATGTTCAGCGTATAGTCGGCAAAAGACACGCCGGCCGACATGCCAAGGGCGGAGGCGGACAAGGCCAGAATGGCGGCAATCTTCTTCATCTTCGTCTCCCGGATGAGCTGACTTCGAAGGTGCTATTGCTTTCGCCTGACCGGAAAATACCAGTCAGCCCCGGTCATGTTCACATCGGGTTTCGGCCGATGCAAGCACAAATCAGGGAGATGTTTGCCGGCATAAAAAGAACGGCGGCTTACGCCGCCATCCCTTTCTGGAGATGTTCGCGAGCCCTCAAGCCCGGCGTGTCAGCACGAAATTCTGACCGCTGGCGCTGGTGCAGTTGAGCTGGCTGGTGGAGACCATCAGGCAGTTGAAGCTGACCGGCGTCTGGCGGATCAGCGAGGTGCCGTGGATCTCGACCGCGGTCGGTCCGGTCATGGTGTAGCTGCCTTCCGACAGCTTCTGGCCGGTGTCGGTGGCGACCGTGGTGAAGCTGCCAGCAGCGAAGGTGGACAGGCCGGTGCCCTTGGCGTCGATCCAGTTGCCTTCGACCCCCTTGGGGGCGGTTGCCATCGAAGGCTGGCCGGAAGGGCCGGTGGTAGTGCAAGCGGCCGCAGCCAGCAGGCTTGCCGCGGCGCCTGCCGAAAGCAGTTTGCGCGCAATGGTCATCGTGAAATCCTCTCCTCAGTCCGCCGATACTCAATCGCCCGATTTACGGGCGATTGCAAGGCGCTGGCGCTGGTCAGTACTGGCGCTATCGGACCAGAATGTTGCGGAACTGCCACGGGTCGTCCCTGTCCAGATCCTCCGGGAAGAGGCCAGGGCGGTTGTCCAGAGGAGTCCAGTCGGTGTAGTAGCCCCTGACCGGCCCGAGATAAGGCGACTGTACTTCGAGGCAGCGCCGGTAGTCCATCTCGTCGGCTTCCACGATGCCGGCGCTCGGGTTCTCCAGCGCCCAGACCATGCCGGCGAGGACGGCCGAGGTCACCTGCAGCCCGGTGGCGTTCTGGTAGGGGGCGAGCTTGCGCGCCTCGGCCAGCGACAGTTGCGAGCCGTACCAGTAGGCGTTCTTGTCGTGGCCGTAGAGCAGCACGCCGAGCTCGTCGACGCCGTCGACCAGTTCGTTCTCGTCGAGAACATGGTGGACCGGCTGCGGTTTGCCGGCGGCGCCGAACATCTCGTCCAGCGACAGCAAGGCATCGTTGCAGGGATGGTAGGCGTAGTGGCAGGTCGGGCGGTATTGGACCTTGCCCTTCTTCGAGCGCACGGTGAAGAAGTCGGCGATCGAGATCGACTCGTTATGCGTCACCAGCAGGCCGTATTGCGGGCCGGGCGTCGGGCACCAGCTGCGTACGCGCGTGTTGGCGCCCGGCTGCTCCAGATAGATCGCCGCCTTGGAGCCGTGCTTATGTTTCTTGCCGTTCTTCGGCATCCAGTTTTCATGCGTGCCCCAGCCCAGTTCGGCCGGCTGCAGACCCTCCGATATGAAGCCTTCTACTGACCAAGTGTTCCAGAACACGTTCATCGGCTTCGGCTTCTTGGTGCGCTGCGTGTCGCGCTCGGCGATATGGATGCCCTTGACGCCGGCCTTCTTCATCAACCTGGCCCAGGCCTCGCGGTCTTCCTGCACGGGCTCCGAGAACTCGAGACCAAGATCGGTGGCGAGGTTGACCAGCGCCTTCTTGACGAACCACGAGACCATGCCGGGATTGGCGCCGCAGGTGGATACCGCCGTCGGGCCGCCGGGCTTGTCGTGCTTTTCCTTGATCATCGCCTCGCGCAGCGCGTAGTTGGTGCGGCTGGCATTGTCGGCCTCGGCGTCGAAATAGAAGCCGAGCCACGGCTCGACGACGGTGTCGATGTAGAGCACGCCGAGCTTGCGGCACAATCGCATCAGGTCCACGGAACCGGTGTCGACAGACAGGTTAACGCAAAAGCCCTGGCCGCCGCCATTGGTCAGGATGGGCGTGAGCAGCTTCTTGTAATTCTTCTCGGTCACCGCGTCCTGCATGAAGGTGATGCCGCGCTCGTCAAGCAGCTTGCGGTCTGTATCGCGCGGGTCGATGACCACCATGCGCGACTTGTCGAACTTGAAATGGCGCTCGATCAGCGGCAGCGTTCCCCGCCCGATCGAGCCGAAGCCGATCATCACGACAGGACCGGTGATTTCACCGTAAACGGGCCAGTTTTCATTCGCCATTTTTTCACACACTCCTTCAAACACGCGCAAAACCGGGCGTTTTTCGCCCAACGGCCAAGCGCTACACCACAGATCATTGTCATAAACCAGCGAAAAGCGCCAATCGCGGGTCAAGCCGTCTTGGCGTGTGGTTAAGCCGATCCGGCCATGCGGTCCAGCAATGCAACCACCCGGTCGCGGTCGGCGGTCAGGCCTTTGTAGTCGAGCTGTTGCTGGTCGAGGGCCTGGAGCTGTCCGGCGAACGAGGCTGCCAGCATTGCCCGGTCAGGATGGCGCGCGAGCACGCTGAGCGCATCGAGGTGGATGTGGATGGTGAAGAGGATATCGCGCGACACGGGGAGCTTGCGCAGCGTCTGGCGTTCGACGCGGATGAAGGCATGGGCGCCGACATCGCCGTCGGGGAAGCGGCTCGGGCGGTTCGTGGCGCGGTCGATCCGCTCGACGTTGGAGAGCGGATGGTAGAGTGCGTCATTCTCCTGGATCGACCAGTTGAAGCGCTCGACCGCCTGGCCCTGCAGGCCGTCGAACATGCGGTTGATGAGCTCGGCCGGCCGCGTGCCCGGACCGAAACCCGGCACCGGTCGGTGGATCTCCTGGAGCGGGCTGCCGAATTTTTCCCGCAGCGACCAGGATGAAGGGAAGCACAGCGAGCCGGCCGCCAGCCGCCAGCCACGCTCGTCGCGGCGCATCAGGATCAGGTCTTCCTGGACCAACAGCGAAGCCCTTGCGAGCGGCGCCTCGCGTAGGCCAGGAGGCAACCTTCCGATCGTCCCCTCGAACCCCAATGGCTCGACGTCCATTCCCCGGCGGCGATGCGTGCCGGGGTGTGCGCCTTCGAGATGCGTGACGAGCAGGTCCAGCACCTCGCGCTGGGCGTCACGCGTGGCGTCTTCCTCGACAAAGACCTTTTCGGGGATCTCCGCGTAAAGCCGCTGCTTCTCGGCGAGATGCGGCAGCAGGAACTCGTCGACCTCGATCCAGCGATCGAATTCGAGCGGCTTCAGCCCGATGGTGAAGAGTTTTGAGGACCCGTCATAGGGCGTGTGGGTCGGCTGTCGAACGGTCATGCCTTTGAGGTACTGTCCAGTTACATCTCCAGCGGTCAGCCGAGCCGCGCCGGGATCAGCCCGCGCAGCGAATTGCCGACGAAGATCGCCTTCGCCGCTTTCAGATCCTCGAAGCTGTAGATCGCTTCCACGGCGCGGCCTTCGTCCAGAAGCGAGCCGCGCAATATTCCAGGCAAAAGGCCGCAGTCGAGGCGGGGCGTGGCCAAAGGGCCGTCGCCGAAGTCGGCAAAGAGGTTTGTGATCGTGCCCTCGCAGAGCTCGCCGCGTTCGTTGGCGAGCAGCACCTCGTCGGCGCAGGCAGCTAGATATTCCGAGCGCGCGTGTGTGTAGACCTGGCGCAGGCTTGTCTTGTGGCGAAGCAGCGTGTTGGCGGAATCGAGCCGGACCCGAGCGAGTTGCAGACGCCAGATCTTATCCGCCGCCAGCGGTTGGTAGACTTGAGCGGCGGCCGTGACCTCGCCACCGCGTTGCAAGGCAAGGCGGACGCGCAAGGCAGTTGCGTTTCCGTTGACGGTGCTCGCAAGCACTTCGCCGATCACCTCCGGATCACAGGCGAAGCCCAGTTCGGCGGCGGACGCATAAAGCCTGGCAAGGTGGCGGTCGAAGCGCAGGAAGCCCGAGCCTGGCTCCCAGCGCATGGTTTCGATCAGCTCGAAACCGGCGCCGTTCCTGTCGCGAAGCGTGCTTTCAGCAGACACTCCCGATACTCCTCCTCGGCGGTCGAATCGAAGACGACGCCGCCGCCGACATTGTAGACGGCTTCGCCGTCGGCGAAGAGCGAGACGGTGCGGATCGCCACCGAGAAGCGCATCCTGCCGGTCGGCGCGATCCAGCCGATTGCGCCGCAATACACGTCTCGCGGCGTGTCTTCCAGCTCACGCAGTATCTCCATGGCTCGGATTTTCGGCGCACCGGTGATCGAGCCGCAGGGAAAGAGCGCGGCGAAAATCCGGCGGATGCCGATGCCGGGCAACAGCTTTGCCTGCACCCGGCTCACCATCTGGTGCACCGTCGGATAGGTCTCGATGCGGAACAGTTCCGGCACGTCCAGCGTGCCGACTTCGCTGATCAGCGAGATGTCGTTGCGCAAAAGGTCGACGATCATCCTATTCTCGGCCTGATTCTTCTCATCGTTGCGCAGGAAGGCCTTCAGCCGCGCATCTTCGGCCCTGGTCGCGCCGCGCGGCGCGGTGCCCTTCATCGGGTGGGTTTCGATCATGCCGTCGGCATCGATCTCGAAGAACAATTCGGGCGAGCGCGAGAGCACGATCGGATCGCCGAGCGAGACAAGCGCGCCATATTTCACCGGCTGGCGTTCCGTCAGCGCGTCGAAGGCCGCGAGCGGATCGCCCGACCATTGCGCACGAATCGGGAAGGTGAGGTTGCCCTGGTAGCAATCGCCCTTGCGGAGGTGGTCGTGAAGGCGCGCGAAGCGCACGGCATAATCCTCGGCGGACCATGCCGCCCTGGCATCGAAGATCGGACCGTTGCTTGCGACCCCGGCGCCTTGAGGCACCACTTGGTCGGCCGGCGCGTCGAAGATGCCGAGGCAGATCAGCGGCGCGCGTCGGCCTTCGGGCAGCAGTGGCGCCAGCTTCGGCTCGAGCAGGTAACCGGCTTCATAGGAGAAATATCCGGCCAGCCATTTGCCGGAGTCGGAGGCCGCCTGCGCGCGTTCAAGCGCGGGCAGGAACTCTTCCGCGCCGTTCGCGACGATGATCTCGCGCGGCCGCTCGAAGACCAGCTGGCGAGCGGTCGCGTCGTTGCGGAAAATGGCTGCGGGCAGGGACATGAGCCTCGGAAGCGGACAATTCAGTCGACCGCTCTATATGGGGGCTTGCCGAGGCGCAATCGAGGGAGCGGCGTCGTGCGACGCAAAGGTGGCTGGCCCAAAACAAAGACGGCCCCCGTGAGGCTGCCGCCTTGCTGCCAACACGGCGGTGGCCAAGTGTTGCTTGCGGTACTGGCTGTCGGGAACTGGCGGGCGAATTCAGCTTCGTTCCCGGCGGCCAGCAATTTCGCCGGAGAGTTATTCAGGAAGCTCTTTAGAGCAAGAATAGAGTCTTGCTGATACCATCCCGGTCAAACTATTGCGGCCGATGCCCGCTTCGTGGTTGCCGTCACTTGTCGAGCGCCTCCAACTCGTCGATCAGCGAACCGATCACGCCAAGTCCGATCTGCCAGAAAGCCGGATCTGTGGCGTCCAGACCGAAAGGCGCCAGGAGCTCGGAGTGGTGTTTCGTGCCGCCGGCGCGCAGCATCTCGAAATACTTCTCCTGAAACCCGCGCTCGGCATTCTGATAGACCGCGTAGAGCGAGTTCACCAGGCAATCGCCGAAGGCGTAGGCATAGACATAGAAGGGCGAGTGGATGAAGTGCGGGATATAGGTCCAGAAAACCTCGTAACCCTCGCGCAGCTTGATCGCCGGTCCCAGGCTCTCGGCCTGCACTTCCAGCCAGAATTCGCCCAGCCGGTCCGAGGTGAGTTCCCCGTTGCGGCGCTCGGCATGCACCTTGCGCTCGAACTCATAGAAGGCGATCTGGCGAACGACCGTGTTGATCATGTCCTCGACCTTCTGGGCAAGCATCGCCTTGCGCTCGCGGCGGTCAGTGGTCTGCTCGAGCAGCGAGCGGAAGGTCAGCATCTCGCCGAAGACGGAAGCGGTCTCGGCCAGCGTCAGCGGTGTCGAGGCCATCAGCGCGCCCTGGCCCGCGGCCAGCACCTGGTGCACGCCATGGCCGAGCTCATGCGCAAGCGTCATCACGTCGCGCGGCTTGCCCATATAGTTGAGCAGCACGTAAGGATGCGCCGATGGCACGGTCGGATGCGCGAAGGCGCCAGGAGACTTGCCCGGCCGCACCGGCGCATCGATCCACCTGCGGTCGAAAAAGCCGCGGGCGATTTCGGCCATGTCCGGCGAGAAGCGCTGGTAGGCGGCGAGCACCGTGTCCCTGGCGTCATCCCAGCGTATCACCGCCTTCGGCGTCTCAGGCAGCGGCGCGTTGCGATCCCAGTGGTTCATCACCTCCATGCCAAGCCAGCGTGCCTTCATCGCATAGTAGCGGTGCGACAGCCGCGGATATGCCTCGCGCACAGCCGCCGCCAGCGCGTCGACCACTTCGCGCTCGACGCGGTTGGCGAGGTGGCGCGAGTCGGCGATATCCTGAAAGCCGCGCCAGCGGTCGGAAATTTCCTTGTCCTTCGCCAAAGTGTTGGTGATGAGGGTGAAGGTGCGCAGGCTCCTGCGGAACGTCGCCGCGAGCGCCTCGGCAGCACGGCGGCGCACTTCGCCATCCGGGTCCTGCAGCCGGTTTAGCGCTGGCTCGAGCGCCAGTTCCTCGCCGTCGACGTCGAATCGCAGATCGGTCATCGTCTCGTCGAACAGGCGGTTCCAGGCGCCGCGCCCGGTGACCGACTTCTCATGGAACAACTGCTCGACGCGATCCTCGAGCTGGTAGGGTTTGTCCTTCCTGAGGTCGAGCACCCAGGGCCGGTAATGGCCGAAGGCCTGGTCAGCGCCAAGCGCGTTCTCGATCGCCGCGTCTTCGATCAGGTTCAGCTCGAGCGCGAAGAACAGCAGATGCGCGCTGGCATCCGTCATCTTTTCCTGGACGTCGCCATAGAGCTTTGCGCGCTGCGGATCGGCGGTGTTGCCGGCGTAGACGAGGCCGGCATAGGAAACGATGCGGCCGATCAGTTCCTCAAGCGCCTCATAGGCTCTCAGCGCTTCGCCCAGCCGGCCGGCGCCGCCGCGCCCGGCTTCCGCGGCCAGCGTGCCCTTCCAGCGGGTTTCGAAGGCGATGGCGTCGCTCGCCGCCCGGGCGATGTCGCGCTTCAACTCGGGCGCTTCCATGCCGGAATAGAGATCGGCGAGATTCCACTCCGGCAGGTCGCCAAGCTCGGCCGCGCCCTGTCCGGACGCCGTCGCCGCAAGCCGATGACCAAACTCCATGCGCATCAGCAACACCTTCTTTGAATCGGGGTCAGATCAGAGGGAAAAACGAAGCCGGTCAAATCCTAAGGAATTCGTTCACCGGGTTTTTTGAAACCTTATTTAGAACCCTGTGCCAAGATGATCCATGGGGATTTCCAAGGCGGGCAGCCAGCACAGTCATGACAGGTTCCATACTTATAGTCGATGACGATCCGGTCCAGCGCCGGCTGCTCGAGGCCGCATTGACCAGGTTCGGCCACACCGCGATCGTAACCGATAGCGGCGAGGCCGGTCTCGACGTGCTCGACGGGTCGAACGCGCAAGAGGTCTCCGTCGTCATCCTCGACCTAGTCATGCCCGGCCTCGACGGAATCGGCGTGCTGAAGGCGATGCGCGAGCGCGCGATCAACATCCCCGTCATAGTGCAGACGGCCCAGGGCGGCATCGAGACGGTGGTCTCGGCAATGCGGCAAGGCGCCTTCGATTTCGTCGTCAAGCCGGCGTCGCCCGACAGGCTGCAGACCGCGATCTCAAACGCGCTCAAGGTCGAGGCGGTCGAGGACGAGATAAAGCGCGTGTCGCGGCGACGCGGCAGCGGCCATCTCACCTTCAAGGACATGATCACTCACAGCCCGGCAATGGATCGGGTGATACGCCTCGGACAGAAAGCGGCGGCCTCCAACATCCCGATCCTGATCGAGGGCGAATCCGGCGTCGGCAAGGAACTGGTGGCGCGCGCCATCCAGGGCACCGGCGACCGCCGCTCGAAGCCGTTCGTCACCGTCAACTGCGGCGCCATTCCGGACAATCTCGTCGAATCAATCCTGTTCGGCCACGAGAAGGAATCCTTCACGGGTGCCACCGAGAAGCATACCGGCAAATTCGTCGAGGCGAATTCCGGCACGCTGTTCCTGGACGAGATCGGCGATCTGCCGCTCGACGTCCAGGTCAAGCTGCTGCGCGCCGTGCAGGAAGGCGAGGTCGATCCGGTCGGCGGCCGCTCGACCGTCAAGATCGATATAAGGCTGATCTCGGCCACGCACCGGAACCTTCTGCAGCAGGTCAAGGACGGAAAGTTCCGCGAAGACCTGTTCTACCGGCTGAACGTCTACCCGATCTTCGTGCCGCCGCTGCGGGACCGCCGCGACGACATTCCCTACCTCGTCCGGCATTTCATGGACAAGGTCGCTCCGACCGACCCGCGCCGTCGCCTCACCGGCATATCGGCGTCGGCGCTCGCAATGCTGCAGGCCTATGACTGGCCGGGCAACATCCGCCAGTTGGAGAATGCGGTGTTCAGGGCCTCGGTGCTTGCCGAGGGCGACGTGCTGACCGAGGAGGAGTTCCCGCAAATCCGGGCGCAGGTGGAAGGGACCGTAAACCTGGGGGCGGAACCGGCTTCCGTCGTCGTCGAAAGCAACGCGGATACATCCCGCCAATCGGATGAGACTGTTGCCGGCATTACGGGGACCGCGTCGTCCGAGGTTGAGGCGCCGGCGAGGCTGCAGCCGCGTTTCGGAACGCTTCGGGCGCTCGATGAGCGCGGCAATGTACGTGCGCTGGCCGATGTCGAACTCGAGATGATCAAGCTCGCGATCGATCATTATAACGGCCAGATGAGCGAGGTTGCCCGCAGGTTGGGCATCGGACGCTCCACGCTCTATCGCAAGTTGAAGGAATATGGCATCGATCCCGAAGCTGGTCGCGTCGACCGGCTTGCCTCGTAACCGGCAAGCTCCGGACGAGATTGCCCGTCTAAAATCCGAGTCAAATTGTCGCTTTTGAACTGAAAACCCAAGGTTTTCAGGGGGCGGCGTTGCCGGGATCACGCATTAACGCTAACGGTAACAGATCGTGTTCTGGCCGGAGCCGGATTCTTCATCTAAACCAGCGGTTTACCACGAAACGCCGTGCATCATTTTTGACGGGATATCGCCACGGTGTTACCGCATTTCGGCTTCAATAAACGATGATTAACCATTAGGATCGATATTCGGATGTGAAAACCACGCATCCGTTTGGTCAAATCCGGGGACAAACGGCAGCCTGCAGGGCCATTTGATTTGAACAAAGTCGAACGACACATAGACGGGCGGCATTTCCATACGAGCGTCTGGCCGAGGTGGCTGGCGTTTGTAATCTTGGCCCTTGGGTTCATCTCCGCGGCGACGTCGGGCGCCAGGGCTGAGGTGCGTACACTCAAGCTCTATCACCTGCACACGCACGAGAAGGCCGAGATCGTCTACAAGCGCAATGGCCGCTACGACCCGGAAGGCCTGCGCAAGATCAACATCATCCTGCGCGACTGGCGTCGCAACGAGCCGACCAAGATGGACCCGCGGTTGCTCGACCTCGTCTGGGAAGCCTACCGTGAAAGCGGCTCGACGGACTACATCCAGGTCGTATGCGGCTATCGCTCGCCGTCGACCAACTCGATGCTGCGCTCGCGCAGCCGCGGCGTCGCCGAGAAGAGCCAGCACATGCTCGGCAAGGCAATGGATTTCTACATCCCCGGCGTACCGCTGAAGAAGCTGCGCAATATCGGCCTCAAGATGCAGGGCGGCGGTGTCGGTTACTACCCGACCTCCGGCTCGCCTTTCGTCCATATGGATGTGGGCAATGTGCGCCATTGGCCCGGCATCAGCCGTCAGGAACTGGTTAGCCTGTTCCCGAATGGCAAGACCCTGCATGTGCCGAGCGATGGGCGCCCGCTGCCGGGCTACGAGCAAGCCGTGGCCGCGTATCAAGCGCGTAAGGGCGCCGGCACCCCGAATATCGAACTGGCCAGCGCTGGTGGCTCGACCAAGCGGTCCGGAGGATTGCTTGCCGCCTTGTTCGGCGGTGGCGCCGACGAGGCTGACGATGAAGCCGATACCGGCAATGGCGGGGCAGCGCCCCAGGCGAAGGCTGTGAAGCAGGTCCAGGTCGCTACCGCCGCCCCGGCGCGCAATCTTCCGGGCATCGCGATCGTCGCGCCGAAGGATGCCAAGCGCGCCAACGTCCCGCAGATCGCGGATGACAGCGCTGACGATTCGCAGCAGCAGGACACGCCGGAGACGATCATCGCCGCGCTGCCGCCCAAGGAAATTCCGCTGCCCGGCTTCGCGCCGCGCCCGAAGGTTGATGTCGGCCAGCAGACGCCGCAGAACGTGCCGTTCGCCACGGCGGATGCCTCGGCGACGACGGAGCAGGCGGTTGCGACGGCCCAGACGCCCACACCGGACAAGGTTCCCTTCGGCACGGCCAGCGCGGCCGAGGCCGTGAGCACGGATCCGGCGCAGGTGGCGGTCAACAACGTCCCGTTGCCGACCTGGCGCCCTGACCGCTCGACGCCGGCCGAACCGGCGCCGAAGGACAAGAACGTCCTTCTGGCGCTGGCCGAAACCGCTTCGCAGGACAAGAGTGCGACGGACGCGTTCTCCGTGCTGCCCACCGCCCGCCCGCAGCCTGGCAAGCAGGACGAGGTCAAAGCCGTTCTCGAACACGCCAATGCAACCGTCGAGGCCGGTGGCGCCGGGGCCGAATACCAGCTTGCGTCGTTGACGGAGCCAGAGCGGCGCTCGGCGTTCAACGATCCGTCAGGCGTCGATGCGGCCTCGCCGCGCCAGGCCATCGCGGCTCTTCCGGCAGGAGCAGATCCCGCGCAGGCGATCGGCGCCGGTGTGAAGACGACGCGCAAGGAGGCCAGAGCGTCTGCTCACGATATGAAGCCCGGACCGAAGGCTCTGGTGGTGGCTCCGCCTCCACAAGCCGCTCGCTGGGCGCTGGGCAGCGGCGTGAACATCGCCTCGGTTTCCGATCCGACGACGGCGCCGCGCTATGCCTATAATATCGTGCATACCCCGCCGAGCGAGGTCTACACGGCCGGCTTCCAGGCGGACGGTCAGGTGCCCGACGCAAGCCGTTTCACCGGCAACGCGGTGAAATTCCTCTCGGTCGCGCGCTTCCAAACGAAGTAGGCTTGGCCACTGCAAAGCCGCACTGGCCTGCCAGCGCGGTTTTGTCCTTCAAGGTGCCGCTGCCTGTTTGAGCACACGGTCTTCCCGCTTCGTCTAATGGTAGGACAGCGCCCTTTGAAGGCGTGAATCGTGGTTCGAATCCATGAGCGGGAACCATTCAGGGACAGGTTTTGTCCGCCATTGCGCGAGCCACATCGGCCTAGACTCCCCGCGCGGAGGTGGGCGCCAGCCCACCGGCTTTCCATGTCCAGTCGACTTCCAGCGCAGCCGCTTCGCCCTTGGCCAGAAGCCGAGCGGCGTCACGCGCCGGAGGCAGTCCGAACTGGCGCGCATATTCCCGGCTGAACTGCGAAGCGCTTTCGTAGCCGACGGTGAAGGCGACATGCGCGGCATTGCCCGGTCGCGCGATCAGAAGATGGCGCGCCTCCAGCAGGCGGAGCTGCTTCTGGTACTGTATCGGGCTCATGCCCGTCGCCGCCTTGAAGTGGCGATGAAAAGCGGCATTGCTCATATGCGACAGTGCGGCCAGTTCCCTCACATCGATCGGCTCGTTGTAGTGGGCGCGGATCCATGCGGTGGCGCGGCGGATCCGCGACAAGCGCCCATCCGCGCGCGCGAACTGGCGAAGCTTGTCGCCTTGCGGGCCCTGCAACAGCCGGAACACTATCTCGCGTTCAAGCAAAGGCGCTAGTACGGGAATATCGGCCGGCCTGTCGAGTAGCCGCAACATCCGACGCCAGGCGTCGAGCAATTCATCATCGGCCGAGCTGGTCACGAAGTCGTCGCCGGCCACCACCGGCTTGTGATCGATGAGCAAGCCCGCAATCAGCTCGATGTCGAGCGCGAAGCCGAGAGCCATGTAAGGGCGGGTGCTGCTTGCCTCGAGCAACTGGCTGGTGGCCGGCGCCTCCACCGTGTAGACGAAATAACTGCCGTCGCTGTAGGCAAGCTTGCGATCGCCGATCAGCACCGTCTTGGTCCCCTGCAGGACCAACAGCGCGGTCGGTTGGCACAGCTCGGGCATCGGCGACGTCGGGACCTCGCTGCGGCCGATCGTGACGCGCGGGATGGCCGTCCTGGTTCGTCGTCCGCGTGCATGGCGGCCGGCGATTGCGATCAGTTCCCGCAGCGTTTCGTTCATCGTTTCAGCATTGCCGATCCGGGTGGGCCGCGCAACCACGGTGACGACGACACTCGCACCCAGGTGACGACGGCACTCGCACCCAGCTGACACGAAGACGCGCACCCAGGTGGCACGAAGACGCGCACCCCGGTGACGCGAAGGCGCGCACCTTTTGAGAGGATCAGGCAAGAGGACGCGACTATCCGGCGCGCGAAGCGGATCGGCCAACATCATTTATGCATCACCCAAAAGGAGATCGGAAAATGACGACAAAGAAGAACGCGCTGGTGACCGGTGCCAACAAGGGCATCGGACTTGAGACGGCCCGGCGCCTGGCGGCACTGGACTACAAGGTATGGCTCGGCGCCCGCGATGCCGAGCGCGGCGAGACCGCAGCGCAAGCGCTGCGCCTCGAGGGGCTCGACGTAGAGTGGCTTGCGCTCGACGTTGCCAGCGACGACAGCGTGGCGGCCGCGGCCAAGACTGTCGCGGCGCGGGCGCCCGGCCTGGACGTGCTGGTCAACAACGCCGGCATTGCGCCCGGCTATGTCGACGCGATCGGTCCGGACGGCCGCTATGAGCGGCCGCCGAGCCAGGAGGATGTCGCGGACATGAAAGCCACCTATGACGTGAACGTCTTCGGGCCGGTGCGGGTCACCAAGGCGTTCCTGCCGCTGCTATTGGCGTCGCCCGCCGCCCGTATCGTCATGGTGAGCAGCTACCTCGGATCGCTGGCGCGGGCGGCCGGCGGCGGCCAGTCGCCCAATGTCATGAGCTATGGCAGTTCGAAGACGGCGCTCAATGCCATAACGCTGTCCTTCGCCCGGGAACTCGCGCCGCGCGGCGTCATGGTCAACGCCGCCGCTCCCGGCTACACCGCGACGGACCTCAATGCGCACAGGGGCGGCCGCACTGTGCAGCAGGCGGCCGGTATCATCGTGCGGCTGGCAACGCTGGAGGCTGGCGGACCGACGGGCGGCTATTTCGACGAGAACGGTCCGCTACCCTGGTGAGAACGACGGATTACTTCTTGAGCTTGCTCGCCTCGCGCGCGAGCGCTTCGATCTCGTCCCACTTGCCGGCTTTGATCAGATCGTCGGGCGCGACCCAGGAGCCGCCGACGCAGATGACGTTGGGCAGGCTGAGATAGTCGGCAGCGTTCTTGGCCGTGATGCCGCCGGTCGGGCAGAATTTGACATCCGCCAGCGGCGAGGCGAAGGCCTTCAGCGAAGCGATGCCGCCCGACTGTTCGGCCGGGAAGAATTTCAGAAAGCGCAGGCCGGCTTCGCGCGCGGCCATGATCTCGCCGGGCGTGATGGCGCCGGGCAGCAGCGGCACGGGGCTGCCCTTGGCCGCGTCGAGAAGCTGGCTGGTGATGCCGGGGCTGACGATGAATTTCGAGCCGGCGCGAGCCGCTTCGTCGAACTGCCTGGCGTCGAGGATCGTGCCGGCGCCGACGACCGCTTCCTCGACTTCCGCGGCGACGCGGCGGATCGCTTCCAGGGCATCGGCGGTGCGCAGCGTGATCTCGATCGCGGGCAAACCGCCGCGCGACAGAGCGCGGGCCAGCGGCACCGCATCGGCGACATTGGCGATCTTGAGCACCGGGATAACCGGCTGACCGTTGAGGAGCGACAGGAGCTTTTCGGTCTTGCTGGTCATTGGCTACTCTCCGTTTCGATCGCTTTAAACCGATTAGCAGAAGGGATATGCCAAGTCCACGAGGGCGGCGTGTCGCGATGTCACGTCGTCATGCGCCGGCGGTCTTTGCCTTGAAACCGCTTTCAGCACGGTCTAGTGGCATTGCCATGACAATAGTAAAGGAAATCCAGCCAGTCCGTGTCGCCGCCCTATACAAATTCGCGCGGCTCGACGGCTATCAAGCCTTGCGCGCGCCGCTCGCGGCCTTCTGCTGCGAGCGCGGCATCAAGGGCACGCTGCTTCTGGCGCACGAAGGCATCAACGGCACCGTCGCCGGCAGCGAGGACGCGATTGCGGCTCTCATCGGCCACCTGCAGGCCATAGAGGGCCTTGCCGGTCTGGAAGTCAAATACAGCAACGCCGCCGAGATGCCGTTCCATCGCATGAAGGTGCGGCTGAAACGCGAGATCGTCACCATGGGCGTCGAGGACATCGACCCTGCAACCAGCGCCGGCACCTATGTCGCTCCCGCCGACTGGAACGCGCTGATCGCCGACGCCGACACCATCGTCATAGACACGCGCAATGCCTACGAGGTTTCGATCGGCACCTTCCGGGGAGCGGTCGACCCGAAGACCTCCAGCTTCCGCGAGTTTCCGGCCTGGGTCGAGCAGCACCGGGAGGAACTCGAAGGCCGAAAGGTGGCGATGTTCTGCACGGGCGGCATACGCTGCGAGAAGGCGACGGCCTATGTGAAGTCGCTCGGACTGAAGCAGGTCTTCCACCTCAAGGGCGGCATCCTGAAATATCTGGAGGACGTGCCGGCGGAAGAAAGCCTCTGGCAAGGCGAGTGCTTCGTCTTCGACGAGCGCGTGTCCGTCTCGCACGGTCTCGCGGAAGGCGAGGCCGAGCTATGCCGCGCCTGCCGCCATCCGTTGACGGTCGAGGATCGGCTGTCGCCGAAATTCAGGGCCGGCGTCTCATGTCCGCATTGTTTCGAAGCGCGGTCAGACGAGGATCGAGAGCGTTATGCCGAACGCCATCGCCAGGTCGAACTCGCGCAAGCGCGCGGCGGCAGGCGCCACATCGGAAGCTAGAGAGGCCCGCCCTTTCGCGCAAAACCAGCCCCGTCATTGTAATGTCAAGGCGGGGGGCCTACCTCTTGCCCGTCCGAAACCTTGCCCGGGCACGTTCAGCCGGGCCCCATTCTGGAGGTACTGATGCTCGACCCCAAGAAGCTGCTCGACGACCTTCTCGGCTCGCAGATCCCCGGCTCGGGATCGACCGTCCGCGACAAGGCCGGGCAGGCGGTGCAGATGGCGAAGGACAATCCGCTCGCGGCGGGTGCGCTCGCCGCCGTGCTGCTCGGCACCGGTGCCGGCCGACAGGTGACGGGCGCGGCGATCAAGCTCGGCGGTCTAGCGGCGATCGGGGGCTTGGCCTACAAGGCCTACCAGAATTACAAGGCCGGTAATGCGCCGGAGCAGACGCCTCCTGCCGGCCAGCCGGAATTGCTGCCACCGCCGGTCGATACCGATTTCCATCCCGCGCAGGCGCCGCAGGGCGAGGGCGAGTTCACACTGACCCTGGTCAGGGCAATGATCTCGGCCGCGAAAGCCGATGGTCACGTCGACGACGAGGAGCGAAAGAAGATCGCCGATAAGCTCAAGCTCTCCGGTATCGGCGCAGAGGCCGAGAAGTTCCTGATGACCGAGCTCGAGAGCCCGCTCGACCTCGATACGCTGGTCGCGGGCGCCAAGACCGATGCGCAGAAGCTCGAGCTCTACACCGCCTCGCGGCTTACGATCGATCCCGACACGCGCACCGAGCGCGGCTATCTCGATCTTCTCGCAGGCCGCCTCGGCCTGCCGGATGCCCTGGTCGACCATGTCGAGGCGACCGTTTCGGCGGCCAAGGTTCCCGCAGGGAGCGCGTCCAACTCGCCGTGGTGAGGGATAGCTTGCCGGAGCGCAGCAAGCCACCGAGCGGGCGTTAATTCCCCGTTAACCCAGAGAGCGCATAATTCTAAGCAGTCGGACCGGCTTTTCCTCCTCCCAAGCGCGGTTCAGATCGGGGCGGTCGCCAATGACCGCCCTTTTTGTTGGCCTCTGCTTTATCGCCGACAGCCGCTTGCCATGATCCTCGCCATTTGCGATGCCACGTCTTTCCATCCATGACCGGGAGGACGGCGATGACAGCCATAGAACAGAAGACCGCCATCGTTACCGGCGCCGGCACCGGCATCGGCAAGAGCGTCGCCACGGCACTGCTCGCGGCGGGCTGGAACACGGTGTTCTGCGGCCGCCGAAAGGCGATGCTGGAAGAAGCGATCGCCGACGCCGGGCAGACTAAGGCCAAGGCATTGGCTGTCGCCTGCGACATCAGCAAGGCGGCGGAAGTCGACGACATGTTCGAGACCGTGCTCGAGGCGTTCGGCCGCGTCGACCTGCTCTTCAACAATGCCGGCATGGGCTATAAGTCGACCCTGATCGACGAGATCCCTGTGGAGGTCTGGAACGACGTCGTTGGCGTCAACCTCACCGGATCGTTCCTGTGCGCCCGCGCAGCCTTCGGCGCCATGCGCCGGCAGAAGCCGATGGGCGGCCGCATCATCAACAACGGCTCGGTGTCGGCCTATGCCCCGCGCCCGGGTTCCGTGCCCTATACGGCCACTAAGCACGCAATCACCGGGCTCACCAAGACGCTGGCGCTCGACGGCCGGCCCTTCGACATCGCCTGCGGCCAGATCGACATCGGCAATGCGCTGACCGAGATGGCGCAGCCGATGACGGTCGGCGTGCCGCAGGCCAATGGCTCGATCGCCGCCGAGGCCGTGATGGATGTTCAGCGCGTCGCCGACGCGGTGCTGCATATGGCCAGCCTGCCGCTCGACGCCAATGTGCTGTTCATGACGGTGATGGCTACGAAGATGCCGTTTGTCGGGCGCGGCTAAGCAGGCCGACCATACCAAGAATCCGATGCCCCAAGGGCGCGCTCAAAGCGCCTCGCTTGGACCCGCTTCAGTCGCCGAGCACCCGACGGCGTTCCTCGAATTCGTTCTTGTCGATTTCGCCGCGCGCGAAGCGCTCCTTGAGGATGTCGAGGGGCGTGCGGCCCGGCGGCACGTGGTGGGGTGGCACTGCACCCGGTCCCCACTGCCAACGCGTCACGGCAGCCACCAGCACGACGAAAAAGAGGATCATGAACAAGGGACCGAACATCATCGCCCAACCTCCGCCCCACCACATCATCCCGGGACCATAGGCATACCGATCGGCGTCCGATGCCTGCGCCCATGCGGCCCCGGGGACGAAGGCCATGACAACGCTGATTGCCGCCGCGAATCTCATCCAGCCGTTACGCATTGGGATTTGTCCTGTCATTTACATGCGTAATGCTACGCCACCTGGCAGCCTGGCACCTTGCGCTGGATCAAACACCTGATCGCATCGGTCATCACGCGGTGACCATGTTTGCCAAGACCATGCCGGCGCACTTCAGCCGGCCGCAATGAGGGTCGGCTCGGAGCGAGGCAACTCCCCGGAGCGAAACCGGGCTTCGGCGGCCCTATTGCGCGGGAGTGGATCTCACTTCGCCAGAAACGCTTCGATCCGCTCCAGCGCGCGTAAGATGTTCTCCTCGGAGTTGGCGTAGGAAAGCCGGACATAGCCCTCGCCGAGCACACCGAAATCGGGGCCGCCGATCAGAGCCACGCCGGCATCCTCAAGCAGCGCCGAGGCGAGCTTCTTGGCCTTCCAGCCGGTGTTCGACACGTTGGGGAAGGCGTAGAAGGCACCCTTCGGCGTGATGCAGGAAATGCCGGGCAGCGCGTTCAGCCCCTCGACGACGATCTTCCTGCGGTTGTCGAAGGCGCGCATCATCCTGTCGACATCGTCCTGCGGGCCGTCGATTGCCGCGATGCCGGCATATTGGCTCGGTGCGTTGACGCAGGACCAGCAGTTCACCGCCAGCTTGCGCACCTTGTCGTAGAGATGGGCGCCCTTGTCGCCGTTCGGCCAGATCGACCAGCCCATGCGCCAGCCGGTCATCGCCCAGGTCTTCGACCAGCCGTTGAGCACGATCAGCCTGTCGCGGATTTCCGGGAAATTGAGCAACGAGCAGTGCTTCTCGCCGTCATAGGTCATGACGTCATAGATCTCGTCGGACATGATGGCGACCTGGGGATGCTTCTCCAGCCCCTTGACCAGCTTCTCGATCTCGGCCCGCGGGGTGACGCCGCCGGTCGGATTGGCGGGCGAGTTGAGGATGAGCAGCCTGGTCTTCGGCGTGATCAGCGCCAGCGTCTCGTCGGCCGAGAAGGCAAAGCCGTTTTCCTCGCGGATAGGCACCGGCACCGGTGCCGCGCCGGTGAACTCGATCATCGAGCGGTAGATCGGAAAGCCGGGATCGGGATAGAGGATCTCAGTGCCAGCCTCGCCGAACATCAGGATCGCGGCGAACATGGTCGGCTTGCCGCCAGGCAGGATCATCACATTCTCGGGCGACACCTCGACTCCGGTGGTGGCCAGCGTGCGGCGCACGACCGCCTCGCGTGTGGCCAAAAGGCCGTTGGCCGGCGTGTAGCCATGGTGGCCGTCGCGCAGCGCCTTGATCGCCGCTTCGACGATGTGCTGCGGCGTCTTGAAGTCGGGCTGGCCGATGCCGAGGTTGATGATGTCGCGCCCCTGATGGGCAAGCGCGGTGGCCCTGGCGAGCACCGCGAAGGCATTTTCCTCGCCGAGCCGGTCGAAGGCCGCGATCGTGTGGAGCATTTTTCCCGTCCCTGTGGTTCTTTCTGTGAGCGAGCGTTTTTGTGAGCGTCCGCCAGGAAATGTCAACGGATTGGAGTGATCGGTGTCGGAAGATCTGAAGAATTGGCAGCCGCGCCCACGGCCGGAACGCAAGACGATCGAGGGACGCACCGTCAGGCTCGAGCCGCTGAGCGCGGCAAGGCATGGCGACGGGCTCTACGAGGCCTCGTCGGTTTCGGATGTCGGCGGACGTTTCGCCTGGCTGCCCGATTACCCGCCGGAGACCCGCGCCGCCTTCCAGCCATGGCTCGACAAGGCGGAAGCGAGCGAGGATCCGCTGTTCTTCACCGTCATCGACAAGGCCAGCGGCAAGATCGCCGGGCGCCAGACGCTGATGCGCATTGACGCCGCCAACGGCGTTGGCGAAATCGGCAACATCTATTGGGGGCCGCTGATCTCGCGCAAGCCGGCGGCGACCGAGGCGCAATTCCTATTCGCGAAATATCTCTTCGACGATCTCGGCTACCGCCGCTACGAGTGGAAATGCAACAACCGCAACGAGCCTTCGAAGCGCGCCGCGGAACGCTTCGGTTTCAAGTTCGAAGGCATCTTCCGCCAGCATCTTGTGGTCAAGGGTGAAAACCGCGATACGGCGTGGTATTCGATCATCGACAAGGAGTGGCCGGCGCTGCGCAAGTCCTATGAGGCCTGGCTCGATCCGGCGAATTTCGACGGCGAAGGCGTCCAGAAGCGGCGGTTGGAGGATTTCCGAGCTGACTTCGGCGCATGAATCATGATCCCGAAAAGCGGGCAGCCGGTTTTTGCTGCGCGGACCTTCGGTTCGGACAAGATCGTGGCCAGTAACGAGGAGTTCCGCGATGGCGCATGACCACGGTTCGCATGGACACAGCCATGACGCCGGCCACGTGCATGGCTCGACCGACAAGAAGCGGGTGCTGATCGCCGCCTGCCTGACCGGCGGCTTCATGGTTGCCGAGGCGCTCGGCGGCCTGCTCACCGGGTCGCTGGCGCTTCTCGCGGATGCCGGCCACATGCTGGCGGACGCCATCGCGCTCGGTCTTGCCTGGTATGCTTTCCATCTCGCCGGACGCCCGGCCACCGGCCGGCTCACCTATGGCTTCGGCCGGGTGAAGACGCTGGTCGCCTACACCAACGGCATCGCCATCTTCGCCATCGCGCTCTGGATCGTCTACGAAGCCTGGGGACGGCTGATGGCACCTGCGCCGGTGCTCGGCGGGCCGATGCTGGTGGTGGCGGTGGCAGGCCTGCTGGTCAATATCGCTTCCTTCTTCGTGCTGCATGGCGGCGACCGCGAGAGCCTCAACATGCGCGGCGCCATCCTGCATGTGCTGGGCGATCTCCTGGGCTCCGCCGCTGCCATTGTCGCCGCCATCATCATCCTGGCGACGGGCTGGACTCCGATCGATCCGATCCTGTCGGTGCTGGTGTCGCTGCTCATCCTGTCGACGGCATGGTCGCTGATGCGCGAGGCCGCCCATGTGCTGCTGGAAGGCGTGCCGGCAAGCCTCGATCGCGACCTGATCGCCAAGGATCTGGAAGGCTCGGTCAAGGGCGTGCGCGAGGTGCACCACATGCATATCTGGTCGCTTGATGGCACCTCCAACATGGCGACGCTGCACGCTTGCCTGAATGACGGCGTCAATCCCCATGCGGCGGTGAGCGCCATCAAGAAACGGCTTGCCGCCAGGCACGGCATCGATCATGCCACGGTCGAATCCGAATTCGGGCTATGCGCCGACAGCCGCGACGAGCATGACCATCACCACCACGACCATGAGCATGGCGCGCCCGCCGATCGCAGGCATTACCACTGATCACCATTATGACGAAGCCGAACAGCCTCGAAACCAGGACCACTAGCTGATGGATCGTGACACAAGGAACGCAGCGATCGCCGCGGCCATTATACTGCTGGTGTTCGGTTTCGCCGCCTACTTCCTGCCAGCCATGATGCTGGCCGCCGGCAAGGTTTCAACGGTCCTGGCGGCAATCATCGCCGTGATCTTCATGGTCGGGCTATTCGTCGTCCTATGGCTGCGCGGACGCAGCCAGCGCAAGAAAGGTCTCTGACAATGAGAATTCTGATCACCGGCGCCGCCGGCATGGTGGGCCGCAAGCTTATCGCGCGGCTGGCCAGGGACGGCGCCTTGCGTGGGCGCAAGATCACGGCGCTCGACCTGCATGACATCGTGGCGCCGCAAGCGCCGGGGTTTGCGGGCGTCGACGTCTCGATCCACACCGGCGACCTTTCGGCACCCGGCGCCACGGCTGCTCTCGTGGCTTCCCGCCCGGATGTGATCTTCCATCTCGCCGGCATCGTGTCGGGGGAGGCGGAAGCCAATTTCGATCTCGGCTACCGGGTCAATCTCGACGGTACGCGCGCTTTGTTCGACGCGGTGCGGCTGGCGGCGTTCGCGCCTCGCCTGGTCTTCACCTCGTCGATTGCGGTGTTCGGCGCGCCATTTCCCGACGTCATCCCGGACGAATTCCACCCGACGCCGCTCACCTCATACGGCACGCAGAAGCAGATGAGCGAGGCGCTGCTTGCCGACTATACGCGACGCGGCTTCTTCGACGGCATAGGCATCCGGCTGCCGACGATCTGCGTTCGCCCTGGCAAACCGAACAAGGCGGCGTCGGGCTTCTTCTCCGGCATCATTCGCGAGCCGCTCGCCGGGCAGGAGGCGATACTGCCGGTGCCGCGCTCGGTGCTGCACACCCATGCCAGCCCGCGCTCGGCGGTGAATTTCCTCATCCATGCGGCTGAGATCGACGGCCAAGCGGTCGGCCCGCGCCGCAACCTCACAATGCCCGGCGTCGCCGTCACGGTCGGCGAGCAGATCGAGGCGCTGGAGCGCATTGCCGGCGCCGAGGTCGCGAAACGGATCCGCGAGCAGCCCGACGAGACCATCTGGGCGATCGTCAGAGGTTGGCCCACACGGTTCGAGGCAAGGCGGGCCAGGGAACTCGGCTTTGCGGCCGAAAGCAGCTTTGACGAAATCATCCGCGCGCACATCGAGGACGAGCTGGGCGGAAAGATCGCCTGACAAGGTTCAGACGCCGCCCGACAGGCTGGCCGACAGAAGCAGCAGGCCGACCATGAAAATGAAGGCGGCGCCGCCGATCTCGACGATCGAATGGATGCGGTTGCCAATGCGCCCGTCGCCGGCGAAATAGACGGCCCAGTTCTTGGCAGTCACGGCGATCGTCGCCAGCGCCGAGACGGTGATTGCCGTGCCGATCGACATCGCCAGCACCGACAGCAGCCCGCCTAGCCATAGTCCGTTGAGCAGCGCGAAGCTCAGCACGATGAGCGCCCCCGAGCAGGGGCGGATGCCGACGGCGGCCACCGCCGACCAGGCGGTCTTCCAGTCGAAGCGGTCGCCCGACAGCATCGCCGGGTCTGGCGCATGCGAATGGCCGCAGGTCTCGCAGATTTCGCCTGGGCCGTGGTCGTGATGGTGCTCATGGCTGCCGTCGTGCGCGGCGTGCTCGTGATGGTGGAGATCGTGCGCGCCGTGATCATGGCTATGCAGGTGGCCATGATCGTGGTCGTGATGGGCGTGCAGGGCATGGGACCGCGCGGCATGCGTCGAATGCGAATGGCCGGCATGCGAATGCGCCCCATGGGAGCCATGCGAATGGCCGGCATGGGCGGCCGACAGGCTGTAGGCGGGCGTTCCGCCGAACAGACGCACGATCGGCGGACCTAACTTGCGCCAGAGCAGCCAGGCGCCGAACAGCGTCACCAGCACAAAGCTCGAGATTTCCAGGAACCAGGCCGCGTCGGTCATCGAGATCGCGGTGCCGCGCAGCACGAAATAGGCGAGCATCATGACGACGACCGCGGTCAGCCCTTGCAGGAGCGCCGAGACGAAGGAGAGCATGATGCCGCGCCTGAGCGCCACCTCGTTGGCCACCATGTAGGACGAGATCACCGCCTTTCCGTGGCCGGGGCCCGCGGCGTGGAAGATGCCATAGGCGAAGGACAGGCCGATCAGCAGCCAAAGCTTGCTGCCGTCCTGGCGCATCGCCTTCATGGCAGCCGCCAGCGAATGGTAGAATTCCTGCTGCCTAAGATTGATCCACATCAGGATATGGGCGAACGGACCCGTGGTGGTCGGGGCCATGCCGTCATTGGTGCCGATTCCGAGCGAGCTTTGCGCATGCGCGACGACGGGCAAATGGGTGATCACCAGGGTAGCGGCCAGCAGGCCAAGCGCTAAGCGGATATTCGTGGGTAACCTGCTTGCGCGCTGCGACGGTTTCATCACCAAATCATCCTTCCGGCGGGCAGTCCAATTCGAGCTTGGTGGCGAAGATCTTGCTCATGTCGGTCCCCGTCGGATCGTTGAAGAACGCGTCCGTCAGGGTCTTCTGGTTTTCCTTGATCGCTTCGTCCGGGTCCGGGCGGATGACCTTCCTGGTGCAGGTCGAGGGCAGGCCTTCGACGGTGAGGTTGGCGTCGTCAGTGAAGTCGATCGCCGTGTAAAAGGTCGGATCGTAGACGCCGATGTCGATTTTGCCCGTCAGCTTTATCGGTGTCTTCGGCTGCGACTCGAACAGGATGATCAGCTGGTCGTTGTCGAAATTCGCCATCAGATGCGGCGGCGGGACCATGGGCACGTCCTTGCCGTCCTGGGTGACGAGCTGGAAGTAGTTGAACTCGGCCAGCGAGGAATGGACGGTGTCGGCCACTTCCTTGAGCTCTTTGTCGTCAAGTTTCAGGTCGGAGTTCTTGTCGAACTCCATCATTACTGTACTCGAAAACAAGTCGTCGAAGCGCCAAAGATGGCGCAGCGCCGTCACACTTTGGTGATCTTCGCTGAGGATCACGTCGAGCCGGGCCTCGGCAAAGACATGCGGGTGCACTTCGGCCTGCCCGACCGAGGCGAATATGGCCGCGAGGGCCGAAGCCAGCATGGTTGCTTGCCGTTTTAGATGCATTCCGTGCTGCGATTCCAGTGAGGTCGGGAGCGAGCCCGAGAGTTGACAGAAAGCGGGCGAAATTGGGACGCGTCCTTACGACGCCGTATCGCGCGTCCTGAACCAGTGCGCCAGGAAGTCGACGAAGACGCGCACCTTGGCCGGCAGATAGCGACGGTGAGGGTAGACGGCAAAGATGCCGGTGCCCGCCAGGAGGCGGTCGTCGAGCATTGTGACCAGCTTGCCGGACGCGACGTCCGGCGCGGCGATGAAATCCGGCAGCATGGCGAAGCCCAGGCCGGAGACCGCGGCGGCCCTCGCCACGATCGGGCTGTTGACCTCGATCGGGCCTGAAACGGCGACACTGATGGATTCGTCGCCCTCGCCCTTGAAGCGCCAGTTGGCCAGCGAGCGCCCGTTGGTGTCGACGATGCAAGGCATGTTGGCGAGGTCCTGCGGCCGCGTCGGCGCGCCATGCTTGGCGATCAGCTCCGGCGAAGCGCAAAGTCTTACCGAGAACGGCGCCAGCCGCCTGGCGATCAGCGACGAGTTCTCCAGCCGCGAGATGCGCACGGCAAGGTCGAAACCTTCCTCGACCAGGTCTACGAAGCGATCGTCGAGGTGGATGTCGAGCACGATGTCGGGGTGCTGCCTCGCGAAGTCGACCAGCGATTGACCGATCGGCGCATCGGCAAAAGTACGCGCGGCCGACAGCTTGATCCTCCCGCGAACGTCGCCGGAAGACTGGCGCACCGCCTCGGCGAGGCTGTCGACCTCGCGCACGATTTCCGACGCCCGCTGATAATAGGTGTGGCCGGCTTCCGTCAGCGAGAACTGACGCGTGGTGCGGTTGAGCAGCAGAGCGCCGAGTTCGTCCTCCAGCTCGCGCACATATTTCGACAAGAGCGCCTTGGAGCGGCCGATCTTGCGCGCCGCGGCCGAAAAGCCTTCCGCCTCTACCACGTCGATGAAGGCGCGCATGCGGGTCAATGTATCCATGGTCAGACCTTTCGTGCCGCGTCGAGAATCTTGCGGCCGAGCCCTATCAGGGCAACGTCGCTGCCGGAAGGGCCAAGCAGCGACAGGCCGAAGGGTGCGCCGTCGACCGAGCCAATCGGCAAGGTGATCTGCGGAAAGCCTGAGAGGCCGGAGAGGCACAAGAGGTGCAGCGCCCTTTCGCGATAAGCCTGGAACTGTTCCGGCGTGCTGGCGGCGAACGGCGCCGCGCCGGGAACGGTTGGCAGGACCAGGAAGCCGTTGTTGCCGAGCAGCGCGCCGAACTCGGCGCGGAAAGCCAGCCGGCGCGCGGCTTCGGTGGCGGCAGTCTTTGCATCGATGGTGCGGCCGAAGGCGAAACGCTCCTCGACGCCGGGGCTGAGGCGACCGCCGGCCGAAATCCACGGGCCATGCTCGCGCCAGGCCTCGAAGGCCTGCAGGCGGCGAAAGCACCAGTAAAGCTCGTCGGGGAACGAGGCAAAGGCATATTCGGTCTCCGCGAGCTGGCCGATGACGCCGGCGGCCAGCGCCTTCATGCGCTGATATTCGGCGGATTCCGCCGGACCCATGACGAAGGCGTCCAGCCAGCGGATCGACAGCGGGCGGTTGAGCGGGTGCTGGTGCGGATCGCGGCCAAGCAAAAGCTTGCCGACGGTTTCATAGGTCTCGATGTCGTCGGCGAACCAGCCGAAAGTGTCGAAGCTCGACGCCAGCTTCATCGCGCCGTCGAGCGGGATGCGGCCATGGGTGGCGCGCAGTCCGATCAGGCCGCAGAAGCTCGCCGGCGCGCGGATCGAGCCGCCGGTGTCGGAGCCGGTGGCGATATTGGCCAGCCCGCCGGCGACCGCGGCCGCCGAGCCGGACGAGGAGCCGCCGGTGACGCGTTCGGGCGCGGCGGGATTGACCGGGTAGGGGAAATGCGCGTTCTGGCCGAACAGCGAGAAGGCCAACTCGTCGGTTTGGGTCTTTCCGACGAATCGCGCGCCAGCATCGAGGATCGCCTGCACCGCCGCGGCCGTGCGCGTGGCGGCATGCGCCTCCTCGAATTTCTGCGGGTTGCCGCAGCCGGTGCGGTAGCCGGCGACGTCATAGATGTCCTTGACGGCCAGGCGCAGGCCGGCGAGCGGGCCCAATTCCGCATTCGCCACAGGCATTTGGCGCAGATCGAGGAAGGCGTTCAGCGGCCCTTGAGTTCCTGGCATCGTTCGATTTCCGGATACGATGCGACACACATTGTTCGATGCCGCGAATTTTACAACCTGGGCTTACGATTTTTATTGATTGTGAAACCCTTCGCCCCTATATCGCGCTTGCCCAAAGTCGCACGTGCCTGTGGGTGTCCGCCGATCCTCGAATGGTGAGGGCAATCGGTAAGGTAACTGGAGCCAACCCCTCCAGTCGGTCAGTGGCCAACCACAAGACCGAGGACACCTTGAAGCAACGACGGTGCGGGCCTTTCTGGTTCTCTGCCGGTCGTCCAAAGACCGGGGTTACTGAAGAGGCACACCTTCATTGCCGGCAGTGCGGACGGGGTTCTCCCATCCAAGCCAAGGCAGACAAAGCGGACCGAGGCCGGGCAAGGCCAAGGTTCATCGCCGCGAGACGGCATTGCATGGTTCCGGGGTCTCCACCGGCTGGTTCCATGGATTTGACGTCCCGCCTTTGTTTGACCGCGTGTTCGCGAGGCCGACCGCCCGCGTCCGCACCCTTGTGCGCGCCGAAAGGCGTGATGGAGAAACCACGATGGCCACCCAGCGCATCCTCGACTTCCTCGCCACCCGACGTCCGAACGGTCCCTGCCTCGTCGTCGACCTCGATGTCGTGCGCGACAATTTCCGCGCCTTCGAGAAGGCGTTGCCCGATTCCAGGATCTACTATGCGGTGAAAGCAAACCCGGCCCCGGAAATCCTGCGCCTCCTTGCTGCGATGGGCTCGTCCTTCGACACCGCATCGGTTGCCGAGGTCGAGATGGCGATGGATGCGGGTGCGCCCGCGGACCGCATTTCCTTCGGCAACACCATCAAGAAGGAACGTGACATCGCGCGCGCCTATCAGCTTGGCATTCGCCTGTTCGCAGTCGACTGCGTCGAGGAGGTCGAGAAGATCGCCCGCGTCGCGCCCGGCTCGCGCGTGTTCTGCCGCGTGCTCACCGACGGCGAAGGCGCCGAGTGGCCGCTGTCGCGCAAGTTCGGCTGCGTGCCGGCGATGGCCGTCGACGTGCTGCGTCATGCCAAGGGCCTCGGCCTCGACGCCTATGGCGTGTCGTTCCATGTCGGCTCGCAGCAGACGGACCTGTCGGCCTGGGACCGCGCGTTGGGCGACGCCAAGAAGGTGTTCGCGACGCTGGCCGAGGAGGGCATCGTCTTGAAGATGGTCAACATGGGCGGCGGTTTCCCGACCCGCTACCTGAAAGACGTGCCGGTGGCCCAGGCCTACGGCCAGGCGATCTTCTCGGCGCTGCGCAGGCATTTCGGCAACGCGCTGCCCGAGACGATCATCGAGCCGGGCCGCGGCATGGTCGGCAATGCCGGCGTCATCAAGTCGGAAGTCGTGCTGATCTCGAAGAAGGCCGATAACGACAATGTGCGCTGGGTGTTCCTCGACATCGGCAAGTTCGGCGGTCTCGCCGAGACCATGGACGAGGCGATCCGCTATCCGCTGGTCACCCGCCATGACGGCTCGGAGACCGCGCCTTGCGTGCTAGCCGGCCCGACCTGCGATTCGGCCGACGTGATGTACGAGAAGACGCCTTATCCGCTGCCCTTGTCGCTGACCATCGGCGACGAGGTGCTGATCGAAGGCACCGGAGCCTATACGACCACCTACTCGGCGGTCGCCTTCAATGGCTTCGAGCCTCTCCGATCCTACGTGATCTGACCGGTTCGCGAGGACCGTTCAGATCATCCGGCGCGGGCGATGACGTCGCCCGTCCGGGCTCGCTTGTGGAACAGATCTTCCGCTCGTGAAGGATCGCGGACATGGAATACCTGATCAAATCGGCCATTGCGGCCACCGAAGTCGCCCTTTCGTCCGGACCGCCGGCTGAGCTCTTCTCCGCGGGGGAGAATGGCTCGACGGCGGTGCTTGCGCCCACCCTTGCCCTCCGGGCACAGGCTGGCTCGCGTGGCGTGCCGGACGAGGGGGCCGCCCAGGCGCCGGCCTTCGTCATCCTTGGCGAAGGCGCGGGCGACGCCGCGGCGCGCGAAGCGCTGCTCGACCGCGCCATGGGACCGAAGCGCAAGAAGAAGTCGTCGGAGAAGCTGCGGCGCGGCCGCCGGCCCTCGGAAGGCCTGGCCTTCGTCGCCCGCGATCGTTCGGGCGCGGTCATCGGCTCGGTGCGGTTGTGGGATATAAGGTTAGGTGAGGGCGGTCCGGCGGCGCTTCTGCTCGGCCCGCTCGCGGTCGAGCCGGGATTGAAGAGCGGCGGCATCGGCTCGGCGCTGATGCGGCATGCGCTCGCCGAAGCCGCGCGGCTCGGCCATGGCGCGATCCTGCTCGTCGGCGATGCGCCCTATTACGGGCGGTTCGGCTTCTCAGCCGATCGTACCGGAACGCTCGCCATGCCCGGCCCCTATGAGCGGCACCGGCTTCTGGCGCTGGAGCTGAAGGACGGCGCGCTGGATGGCGCCAAGGGAACGATCAGGGCCGCAGGCCGCAAGATCAGGGGCGAAGCGTAGGGCTTGGTCGCCTGAGCGCCTGCTGTTCGACAAAAAGACGACGCCGCCGATGGGCGGCGTCGTTTTCTGCGAATGATCAGCCGAGCAGTTGGCTCAGCGCCATGGCGACCGTCATGTCGCCTTCGACCTTGAGCTTGCCCGCCATGAAGGCCATGGTCGGGTTGAGGTCGCCGGCAATCAGCGAATCCAGATCGTCGAGCGAGAGCTTGATCGTGCAGTCGGTCGGCGCGTCGGTGGTCGAGACAGTCGCGCCGTCGATGACGATGACGCCGTCGCTGCCGGTGTCGAACTTGACCGAATGCTCGAAGCCTGCGCTTGCCACGCGCGACTTGATCTTGTCGGCAATCTCCTGAACGCCCATGGCGGTTCTCCTCGTTGGTTGCGTTGACGCGCACCGGCCTGTCGAGCCGCTGGGCGAGGTAGACGCGCCGCGCCCGCGCGGCCGTCTGTCACCGGCATATAGCTTCGAGTTGACGTTAACGTCAACGCGGTCAGCCTGCGTCATATCGCTTGGAGAGCCGTGCCATCGCTCCGCCGGACGGCGACCAGGCCGTCAATGCTCCGGCGCCGCCTGGAAGGGCTTGGTCATCGCCGCCGCGGTCTCGCCAGCATTCCTGCGCCGGCGAAGCGCGTTGTCGCGTATATCGTCCTTGGAGAGGAAGTTCACCTGGTCGATCAGCACCTCGTGCACCAGATCGACGCCGATGCGGGTGTTGATTGTGTCGCGGATCGCTTTGCGGAAAGCGTCCAGATCGATCGAATCCTTCTTGGTGAAATCGATCTGCGGATTGGAATAGAGGTAGGAATAGACCTGGTCGGTTATCAGCGCCTGCGCCGGGACCGACAGCTTCTTCATCTGTTCCGGTTCCACCGTGTAGACGAGCCTGGTGAGGAAATAGCCGTCGATCCTGCCCTCGCGCAGCAGCGGCACCGAGATCGTGTCGGTCTTGACGTAGTCGAGGCCGCCCAGCATCGGCTTCGGCGGTTCGGCCGCGCCGCGCTCGCTGGCCGCCTGGAAGGAAAAGAAGACCGCGCCAAGCGTGGCGGCGCAGATCCACAAAGCGGCGGCGATGAATTTTATCACCGGGTCTGCCCTTGCGCCTCGATCATCCCTGTCAGGCTCGCGCCATTTGGAACTCGCCGACCGAATAGGTCCCGTCGGCATCGGCGCGCTGGATGGCGTTCCTCAGGAGCGTGGCGACCTCGTTGACGGCGTTGAGATGAGCGAGGATCGCCGCCTCGTTCTTCGCCAGCTTCTGGCGTAGCCGCAGCAGACCTTCGCGATGCTGCTCGAGGAATTCGATCTCGTTGGCGCCCTTGAGCGCCCGGTTCAACTCGTAGAGATAACGGCTCTTGCGCGCGTTCGAGGATTTGAGGTCATAGGCCGTTCCGCTACGGATGCCGGCGGTCTCCTCGTCCACGACTTCCTCGATGCGGCCGATGATGGCGGCGAGGTTGCCGGGTCGTGCCGCGGCGGGCGCTTCCATCGCGTTGGTCCGCGCGAGAAGGTTGGAAAGATCCGTTTGGTCGGCCATGTAGATCCCTAGATATTGATGTCCGTTTTTATGGTCGTGTCGTCGCCGGTCATCGACCGCGCGGCTTTGCGCTCAAGCTCCTCGAGCATCGAGGTCGAAAGCCGGGTCTGCTGGTCGATCTCGGCCTTCCGGGGTCCGCCGGCAACGGGGCCGACCGGGACCTTCTGCTTGCCGTCCAGATAATGATCGGCGAGCATGGATTTGGCGATGCCGATGCCGCCATGCGCGGCCATCACATCGGCGACCTTTTCGGCGAGCTGCGACTTCCACATGTCGCCGGCCAGGCCCTTGCCGTAGACGCCTTCGGTGTCCTTGGGCATCATGTTCTGGATGAAGGTCGTCAGCACCATCGCCTCGAAGCGCTGGAACTTCTTTGCCGGATTGGAGGCTTCCGCCTTGTCGGCCGCGGCGCGCGAGAGCACGGAGCCGGCGTCGACCGTCGCGGATGGATCGAGAGCGAAGGGTGCGGCGGCGCCGTTCGCCCTTCTCGCGAGCGCCGCGCGCGCGGCCTCCACGTCCGCCGGCTCCGCTGCGCGGGCAACGTCCATGACGATGTCGCTGGGTGGGGAAATGGCCAAGAAAGTCCGCCCTTTGCCGGTTTTGTCACCCGCACAATGACTGAACAAGCTTGTGGCAGGCTTGCGCGAACCGAGGTCCGACGGGGACCCTCGTCCGTAGCCGGCGAAGCGCCTCCTGCCGACTTGCATGAGGCCAGCATAGATAGCTGACCTCATAATCTCGACCGGCGGCCGCTACCCTTCGCCCTGGTCTTTTCTCTGGGAAATGAGATCGAGCCGTTCGCGGTCGGAACGCTCGCGCTCGTCGCGACGGCGGACGTCCCTGTAAGCGCGCTCGACCATGTTGGTGCGCGCCGTCGCGGTGGCGATCAGCGCGGCTTCCTGCTTGGCATCTTCCAGGTTCTGTCTCTGCCGGCCAAGCGCGTCGGTGATGCGGCGGTGGTAAAGCGCCGGGAAAAGGCCTGCCAGCGAACTGTCGGTGTCGAAACGCTCGATCAGTTCCCTGGCCTCCGACTCCGCCCTGGCCGCGACCGCGAGGAACCCGGCATGGCGGGTCTCGTGCAGCGCCTTCAACTGCTCCTGCACCTTGACCAGTTTCTTCAGGCGATCTTTCCGCGTGGTCATGGCACCTATCTCGCCAACGTCAGGTCGACGAATCCGTCGACGAACAGCGACAGGAAGGTGCCGACCGCGAAATAGAAGATGATCATGCCGCCGGCGATGACGAAGGGCAGCGAGATGAAGTAGACGGGGATCTGCGGTGTCAGCTTGTTGACGAAGCCGATCGTCAGATTGACCAGGATGGCATAGGCGACGAAAGGGCTGCCCAGCCGCACGACCAGGAAGAAGGCGTCCGATACCGTGTCGGTGACGTCGACCAGCGCCGCCTGCGGGTTGAAGAACACGTTGACCGGGGCAACCTGGTAGGAGGCGACCAGCGCCTTGACGATCTCGTGGTCGAAGTCGAAGACGAAGAGCAAAAGCAGCGCCGAGAACGAGATGAGGGCGGCAAGGGCTGCCTGCGGTTCCGGCTCCTCGATCGCCGGCCCGCCAGAGCCGCCATAGCCGATCAGCATGGCGATGGCCGAGCCCATGAAGCGCAGCGCCTCCATGTAGAGCCTGGTCATGGCGCCGATCAGACCCCCGACCAGCAGCTCGGAGACGATCATCGGCGCCAGGACCTGCGGGCGCGGATCGACGAATGGGTAGATGCGATCCCACAGGAAAGCGAGCAAGCCGCCGGTCGCCGCCACCGACACGAACAGCCTGATCTGCAGCGGCACGCGGGCGCTGGACAGGCCCGGCATCAGCATGAAGCAGGCGCCGATGCGGCAGAAGGCGAGGAAGGCGGCGATGACGACGCCTTGCGAGAGCGCGTTCACGAGATGGTCCCGAGCACCTTGATCTCGACGCCCTTGGCGATCTCGACATGGCTGAGAACGGGAAGCGTCGTGAACAGCCGCTCGATGATCATGCGCACATAGGGACGCGCGTCTGGCGCGGTCACGAGCACGAAGCGCTCGCCCGCCTCGAGGTGCTTGCGGATCGCCTTGGTGGCGTCCTGGCCGAATTCCTCGAGCTGGCGCGGGTCGATGTCGAACTCGCGCACCTCGCCCTTGGCGTCGCGCTTGAGGCTTTGGTGGAAGGCGAGGTCCCATCGGTTGCCGAGGCGCAGCACCTTGAGCGTGCCACCTTCGGACAGGTCGCCGCAGATCTGCTGCGCCATACGAATGCGCACATGCTCGACGATCTGCTCGGTGCGGCGCACATGCGGCGCGATCTCGGCGATCGCCTCGATGATCAGATGCAGGTTGCGGATCGAGACGCGCTCGGCAAGCAGCAGCTTCAGCACCGCTTGCAGGCCGGGATAGGAGATATGCGACGTGCAGATCTCGTCGGCGAGCTTGCGGTATTCCGGGTCGAGCCGCTCAAGCAGCGCCTTCATGTCCTTGTAGGACAGAAGCTGCGGCAGGTTGTTGCGGATCACCTCGGAAAGGTGTGTGAGCAGCACCGACATGTTGTCGGCGAAGGTGTAGTTCTCGCGCTTGAGATCCTCAGCGAAAGTTTCCAGCACGGAATAGGCGCGCATGCCGAAGGCCGGCTCGCGGATTTCCTCGCCTGGAATTTCAGGCACGCCGCGCGTGCCGAGCAGCACCATGATCTCGCCGACGCGCATCTGGTATTCGGCGACCACCGTGCCGTGCACCTTGATCTGGTAGCTCTTCGGCGGGATGGCGAAGTCGTCGGCGACGCGCACTTCCGGCACCACGAAGCCGTATTGCTGGGCGAATTTCTTGCGCATCTTCGACATGCGGAACACCAGTTCCTGGTGCGCCACCATCAGCCTGGTCGAAAGCTGCTTGCCGATCAGAAGCTCGATCTCGGCGGTGACAAGTGAGGCCTTTACCGAGTTCTTCTCCTCCTCGACCTTGTTCGCTTTCTCTTGCGTCTTCAAGGCTTCGGCGGCGACAAGGGCGCGGTTGTGGCGCAGCGGGATGATGTAGCCGAGGCCGGCCATGCCGCCAGCGAGCGCGAAGAAAGGGAAGAGCGGCAGGCCGGGCATCAGGCCGAGGATGACGAGCAGCGAGGCGGCGACATAGAGCGCGCGCGGATGCGCGCCGAGCTGGCCGAACACCGCCTGGTTGGCCGAGCCGCGCGTGCCGCCCTTGGAGACGAGCATGCCGGCGGCGAGCGAGACGATAAGCGCCGGGATCTGTGTGACGAGACCGTCGCCCACCGACAGCTTGATGAAGACGTCGGCAGCCTGGCCGAGACCCATGCCGTGGCGAAGGTAGCCGATGGCGATGCCGCCGACGATGTTGATGGCGGTGATGATCAGGCCCGCGATGGCGTCGCCGCGCACGAATTTCGAGGCGCCGTCCATCGAGCCGAAGAAAGAGGATTCCTCCTCCAGTTCGCGGCGGCGCAGCTGCGCCGTCTTGTCGTCGATCATGCCGGCTGAGAGGTCGGCGTCGATCGACATCTGCTTGCCGGGGATGGCATCGAGGGTAAAGCGTGCGCCGACTTCGGCGATGCGGGTGGCGCCCTTGGTGATGACGATGAAGTTCACCACGATCAGGATCATGAAGACGATGAGACCGATGACGAAGTCGCTCGACATCACCAGCTTGGAGAAGCCCGAGATAACGTATCCTGCGGCATGCGTGCCCTCATTGCCGTGCGACAGGATCATGCGCGTGGTGGCGATGTTGAGCGACAGCCGCAGCATCGTGGCAATCAGCAGCACGGTCGGGAAGGACGAGAAGTCGAGCGGCCGCTGGATCCACAGCGCCACCATCAGGATCAGCACCGAAAGCGCGATCGAGAAGGCAAGGCCGATATCGATGAGGAAGGCCGGGATCGGCAGGAACAGCACAGCCAATATGAAGACGATGCCCAGCGCGAAGAACACGTCGCGGCCGTTCTTCGCCACCATGCCGGACGGTAGTGTTTCGCTGATCGCCATCTCGTTCCCAAGTCAACAGCTGCCGCGCGCAGGGCAGTCCTTCGACCGTAACCTTCCAAGCTTGCGCGAAGGTGGGAGAGTGGCTAGCGATCTTGCCACGGTCTTGTGAAAGGAAGGCAGATGCTCTTGGTCATCGGCACGATCCGGCTGCCGCCGGATAGGCTCGAACAGGCAAAGCCCGTGATGCAACGCATGATCCAGGCGAGCCGCGTCGAGCCGGGCTGCCTCGGCTATTCCTACGCGCAGGATGTGCTGGATGCCGGGCTCATCCATATCTCGGAAGCCTGGAGCGACCGTGCCGCGCTCGAAGCGCATTTCAAGTCGGCGCATATCGCTGACTGGCGAGCGAGCTGGGCGAACCTCGAAATCGGCGACCGCAAGCTCACGCTTTATACAACGGATGGCGGCGCGCCGACCTGACAGCGTCCACTTTCAAGTCTCAGTCGCATCCGCGGTCGCGACGGCGACCAGCCAGCGCCGCACGGTGCGTTCTTGCTCGCCGGAGAGACCGGCGGTGAGATCGCCCTCAAGCTTGTAGACACGTTCCCGGCATTTCTTCAGCAGGGCGCGGCCGCTGTCCGAGAGGTCGAGATGCTGGATGCGGCCGTGGACTGCATGCGGCCGACGCACGAGAGACCCGGCCTTCTCCAGATTGCCGACGATCACGCTCACCGTCTGCGGCGTCAGCACGGCCAGTCGGGCCAGATCGGCATTGGACAGGCCGGGATAGGCCGAGATCATGGTGAGAGCCGCGAACTGCGCCTGCGTCACGCCGAACTCATCCAGCGCTCGCTCCACCTTCAGGCGGTAGGCGCCGGCCGCCTGGCGCAGCAGATAGCCGAGATAACCTTCCTCGCCTCGCTTGCCCTCACCGACGGTCGGTATGGATGGATTCCCCTTGCGCATAATATCAGAGCTCTTATATGTTGTTCGTACACTGATATTACCTCAACTGGGAGCCAAAGACGATGGGCTATCGTGTTTTTCTTGCGGGCGCCTCGGGCGCGATCGGCCGCCGGCTGGTGCCGCAGCTTGTGGCGGCCGGATATGAGGTGACGGCGACGACGCGCCAGATGGCAAAAGCCGAAGACCTTCGCGCGCTCGGCGCTGATCCTGTGGTGGTCGATGTGTTCGATGCGAACGGGTTGCGCGCGGCTGTCTTGGCGGCAAAGCCGGAGATCGTCATCCATCAGCTCACGGACCTGCCGGCCGGGCTCGATCCGTCGAAGATGACCGAGGCAATCGCTCGCAACGCCCGCATCCGCGATGAAGGAACCCGCAACCTCGTCGAGGCGGCGAAGGCGACCGCGGCGAGGCGGCTGATCGCCCAAAGCATAGCCTGGGCCTACGCGCCGGGACCCGAGCCGCATGCCGAGACAGATCCGCTCGACAGTGGCGCTGAAGGCGGCCGGGCTGTCAGCGTCGGCGGCGTCATCGCGCTGGAGAAGCACGTGCTCGGCGCCTCGCCAATGACCGGCATCGTGCTGCGCTATGGCCATCTCTATGGCCCAGGCACCGGCGCGCAAGCCGCGGCGGATCCGGCGGTGCATGTCGACGCCGCCGCTTACGCGGCGCTCCTTGCCGTCGAGCGTGGAACGCAAGGCGCCTTCAATGTCGCCGAGCCGAACGGTCATATCACAACCGATAGGGCCGTCCACGAGCTCGGCTGGCACGCCGGCTTTCGCCTGGCCGAGTAAGCGAGGGAGTTGCCGTCATGATCGAAGACGTTTCCTCACGCGGCCTTGCGCTGGTCGGCGTGGCCGCCATTGCTGGGGGGCTGCTTGGCATGGCCGCAGTCCCGAGCAACAGGGCAGCCACAATGACGGGCGGAATCGGTGCGCATGTTCACATGATGGGGGCCGATGCCGGGGAGGGCGCGACGGTGCGACCGACCACCACGGTGAAGCCGCTCTCCTGCGAAAAGCTGCCGAATGTGCCTGGGCATTCGATCACCACGGCGCTGGTCGAATTCCCGCCCAATGCCTATACGCCGCGACATCGCCATCCCGGCTCCGTCACGGCCTTCGTCATCAAGGGGGCGCTGCGTTCGCAGATGGAAGGAGGGCCTGCCATCACTTACACAGAGGGCCAGACCTGGTTCGAGGCGCCGGGCGCCATCCATTCTTTCGCCGAGAACGCCAGCGCCTCCGAGCCGGCCGAGCTGCTGGCGGTCTTCGTCGCGGAGGACGAGTGCGGACGCCTCACTATCCCTGTACCTGACTAAGTCTATATCCTTGGTCTCGCGCCAAATCTTGCTTAAGGCTAATTTGTGTAACGCCAAAATGGCGCCACAAGCGGTCGGCATTGCGATTGCCACGCAGAGCCGCCGCGCGTATCAGGCACGGCAGTTTTAATCTTTCGCACACGGCGAGCCCTCCGTTGCCTGCCAGAAACGATCCGCAAGTTTACGCCCGGCGGCTTCGCGCGGTGCTGATCAGCTCGATTCCCGTGCTCGAGGCGCGCGGCATCGTGATCGTGCTGATGGCCGGCATGGTCGGCGTCATCGCGGGCGCGCTGGTCACCGGCATGAGCGCGCTGGTTCAAGGCATGCATTACCTGCTTTTCGACGTGCAGCCGGGCGGCCGGCTTTCGGCGATGTTCTCGCTCGCCGATCCGGTGCAGGCGATGTTCCCGGCCATCGGCGGCCTGCTGCTCGGCCTTTCCGTCATCTGGCTGCGGAAGCGCAAGTTCCGCACGCCGGTCGACCCGATCGAGGCCAACGCGCTCTATGGCGGGCGCATGTCGCTCACCGACACTTTCATCATCGTGGCGCAGACGATGATTTCCAGCGGCTTCGGCGCATCGGTCGGACTGGAAGCCGGCTATACGCAGATCGGCTCGGGTTTCGCCTCGCGGCTGGCACGCGCCTTCCATTTGCGCCGCAACGACGTCCGCATCCTGGTCGGCTGCGGCGCGGCCGGCGCGATCGCCGCCGCCTTCGACGCGCCGTTGACCGGCGCCTTCTACGGGTTCGAGCTGGTCATCGGCATCTACTCCGTCGCCAATGTGGCGCCGGTGATGACGGCGGCCATCGCCGCTTCGCTGACCGCGGAAATGTTCGGCGGCGTGCCGTTCCCGCTGGAACTGTCAGGTCTGCCGAATCTGACGGCCAGCGAATACGTGCCGTTCATGCTGCTCGGACTGCTCGGCGGGGCAGCCTCGATCGCGATTATGCATCTGGTGAGCATTGTCGAGCGAATTTTCGTGCGTCTGTCGATAGATGCGTCGGTCCGGCCCTTTATCGGCGGCATCTTCGTCGGCCTGCTCGGGCTGGTCACGCCGCAGGTGCTCTCCAGCGGCCATGGCGCGCTGCACCGCGAGTTCGCCATGAACTACGCGCTGCCGGTGGTGGCGAGCGTCTTCGTGATGAAGCTGGCCGCCTCCGCCATCTCGCTCGGCTCCGGCTTCCGCGGCGGCCTGTTCTTCGCCTCGCTGTTCCTCGGAGCCTTGCTGGGCAAGGTGTTTGCCGGCGTCATGGCGCTGACCGCGCCATCCGTCGGCATCGATCCGGCGGTCGCCGCAGTCGTCGGCATGACCTCGCTTGCGGTCGGCGTCGTCGGCGGCCCGCTGACCATGACGTTCCTGGCGCTGGAATCCACACGCGACCTGACCCTCACCGGCGTGGTTCTGGCCGCCTCGATCATGTCGGCGATCCTGGTGCGCGAGACCTTCGGCTACTCGTTCTCGACCTGGCGTTTCCACCTCCGCGGCGAGACGATTCGCAGCGCCCATGACGTCGGCTGGATGCGCAGCCTCACCGTCGGCTCGATGATGCGCAAGGATGTCCGCACCATCCCCTCCTCGACCACGCTCTCAGAGTTCCGCAGGGAGATCCCACTCGGCTCCGCCCAGCGCGTCATCGCCGTCGAGCATGAAGACCAATATGTCGGCATGCTGCTGGTGCCGGAACTGCACAGCGACCTTTCCGACGGCGCCACGCCGGTAAGCGCGCTCGCCCGGTTCAAGGACGCGGTGCTCGTGCCCTCGATGAACGTGCAGACCGCCGCCGAGACTTTTCAGCGCACCGGGGCCGAAGAACTGGCGGTGGTCGAGGACTTCGACGAGCGCATCGTTCTCGGCCTGCTCACGGAAAGCCATCTGATGCGCCGCTACGCCGAGGAACTCGACAAGGCGCGGCGGGATCTGGCCGGCGAAGGTTGACCCGATCGCCAGCCCGGCCAATAACACGCTCACCACTCCCGGAAGCCAGCCCATGCAAGTCAAGCGCAACGGCGATATCTCGTTCTGGTATGCGGATCTGGGTGCCATCCCCACGCCGCGACCGCCCTTGCCGGGCGACATCGAGGCGGATGTCGCTATCGTTGGCGCCGGCTATACCGGGCTGTGGACCGCCTATTACCTGAAGAAGGCGAAGCCATCGCTGCGCATTGTGCTGCTGGAACGGGAGTTCGCCGGATTCGGCGCATCGGGGCGCAATGGCGGCTGGCTGTCGGGCGGCTTCGGCTGGTCGCGTGAGAAGTACCTGAAGACGTCAACGCGGCAAGGCGTCACCGCGATGCAGAAGGCGATGGCCGGCTGCGTCGATGAGGTGATCCGGGTTGCGACGGAAGAGGGCATCGACGCGGATATCCGCCGGGTCGACAATCTGACGGTGGCCACCAATCCAGCGCAGTTGGAGCGTGTGCGCGAGGAATGCGAGACGATCCGCTCCTGGGATGCCGATCCCCAACGTATCGAGCCGCTCGACGCCGAGGCGACGCGGGCGCGCATCAACATCAAGAATGTCTTGGGCGGGTTCGTCATTCACGGCCAGGCGCGCGTGCAGCCCGCCAAGCTGGTGCGCGGGCTGGCCGCGGCGGTCGAGCATCTTGGGGTTTCGATCTACGAGAAGACAACGGTGACCGGCATTGCCAAGGGCGCCGTGAGCACGAACCGCGGCACGGTGCGAGCCGAGACCATCATCCGCGCCACGGAAGGGTTCACCGCCGGCATCCCCGGAGAAGAGCGGACCTGGCTGGCGCTCAACAGCGCGCAGATCGTCACCGAGCCGCTGACGGAAGAGCTCTGGCACAAGATTGGCTGGGAGGGGCATGAACTGCTCGGCAATGCCGCGCATGCCTATTGCTATGCCCAGCGCACGCGCGAGGGGCGCATCACCATGGGCGGGCGCGGCGTGCCCTACCGTTATGGCTCGCGCACCGACGTCAACGGGCAGACGCAGCAGGCGACGATCGACCAATTGCATGCAATCCTGACGACGCTCCTGCCGCAAACCGCCGGATGCCGCATCGACCATGCCTGGTGCGGCGTGCTTGGCGTGCCGCGCGACTGGTGCACGACGGTCGGCCTCGATCCCAAAACGCGTATCGGTTGGGCCGGAGGCTATGTCGGGCTCGGCGTGTCGAGCTCGAACCTCTCCGGGCGCACGCTGACCGATCTCGTGCTCGGCCAAGATAGCGAACTCACGCGGTTGCCCTGGGTCAATCGCAAGGTGCGGCCGTGGGAGCCGGAGCCGTTCCGCTGGCTGGGCGTCCACTCGATGTACCAGCTCTATCGGATTGCCGATAACCGCGAGGCGGCCGGGCTCGCGCACACCTCGAAGCTTGCGGCCCTGGCCGACAGCATCACAGGCCACTGATTGTGGAGACCGGTGTGATCGATAGCCGGACGGAGCATCGTTGTCGCCATCCGGGAACGCACGCCCGGCCGCTCGCCTGAAGCGCCGCGCGCTTTCGGCGACATGCCGTCAATGATCGATCGGTCCTTTGGGGGAGACGAGCGTCGTGCCGGCGGTGGTCGGCCGCTCGATCATGCGGCGCACCCGCGGGGGGTTCTCGCCGCTGTGCAGCGCGCGGATGCGTTCGCCGACCACGGCGTCGGCATGGGTGGCGCGCCGGTTGTGGCGGATGTACTCGACCCAGGTCGGCGTGTGGTAATGCTCGATCCAAACGGACGGATTCTCGAGATCCCGCGCGAGCGTCCAGTTGCGGGCGCCGTCCCGGCGGCGGATGCGGCCGCGCTCGGCCATGGTCGCCAGGAATTCCGGCACGTCATCCTCGCGAATGATGTATTCGATCATGATGGCGATCGGGCCGCTGCGCGGCTTCAGGTCGAGCGCCAGCATTGGCTCCTTGAAGCGGTTGAGCGGATCGAGGTTGAGCACTGTCTGGCGCGGCAGCGGCAGCACGAAGCCGATGGCGCCGCCGGCGAGCATCGCGATTGCCGCCGCGATCAGCGCGGTCTCCGCGCCATGCGCGTCGGCGACGACACCCCATATCCAGCTGCCCAGCGCAATGCCGCCGAAGGTCGCCGTCTGGTAGATCGAAAGTACGCGGCCGACCACCCAGCGCGGCGTCGACATCTGCACGGTAACGTTGAAGTGCGACAGCGCGATCACCCAGCAGCCGCCTCCGATAAGAAGGCCCGCCGACGTCTGCCAGGCATTGTGGCTGATGGCGGCGTTGAAGGCGCAAAGCGCGAAGCCGGCAAACGCCATGCGCACCATCGCCTCGCTGGACAGCAACTGCCTGAGCCGCACGCTGATCAGCGCGCCGCCGACCGCGCCGATGCCGAAGGCGCCGAGCATGATGCCATAGGTCAGCGCATCGCCCTTGACGACATCGCGCGCCACCAGCGGCAACAGTGCCAGCACCGCGCCGGCGCTGAAGCCGAAGGCCGAGCCGCGGACCAGCACCTTGGCGATGTTGGGCGACATGGCGACATAGCGCAGGCCAGCGCCCATCGCCGCGCCCAGCGACTCGCGCGGCAGGGTCTGATCGGACAGCGCCGGCTTCCAGCGGGCGAGCACGACGATCAGGCCGATATAGCTGACGGCATTGGCGGCGAAGGCGGCCGCGGCGCCGGCCGCCGCGACGATGACGCCGCCAATGGCCGGGCCAACGCTGCGGGTGATGTTGAAGCCCAGCGAATTGAGCGCGACCGCCGCCGGCACCTTGGCGCGGGGCACCATGTCGCCGACCGAAGCCTGCCATGACGGGCTGTTCAGCGCCGTGCCGCTGTCGATCAGGAAGGTGAAGGCAAGCAGCGTCCACGGCGTCATCCAGCCTTGCCAGGTGAACAAGGTCAGCAGCGCCGAGACGACCAGCATGAAGGTCTGCGCGACCAGCATCACCTTGCGGCGGTTGAAGCTGTCCGCGATGGCGCCGGCAACGAGCGCGAACAGCATGATCGGCAAGGTGGTCGAGGCCTGGACCAGCGCCACCTGATAGGACGAGGTGGCGATCGTGGTCATCATCCAGGCGGCGCCCACGCCCTGGATCAGGCCGCCAAAATTCGACACCAGGCTGGCCGCCCAGACGGCGCGGAAGATGCCGTGCCGGAACGGCGCCAGCGCGGAGACGCGTTCGCTTTCCGGCTCGTCGTCGATCATGGTTGCGCCTTTGTCCGCTGCACAAGGCTTGCCGCGCCCGAACGGGCCGGCAACTCGCCAAAGATGCGACCCAACAATAGGATGGCAAAGGCGAAAATGCGTCGGCGAAGCTTTAAACCAAGCATCTTGCCGGTCTGGACCAACTTCTGGCTATTTCGCGTTTCTCGTTTCGGCACGCAGGGCCTCGGTCAGGCCGCCTGTCGTCTCGCCATTCATATAAAGCCTGAGCAGCATTTCCATGCCGACGAGACGCAGGCGCGACGTTTCCTGGCTCCTTGCCATGTCGATCAGGTCGTCCAGTTCGCAGGACGACCATTTCATCGCGTCGCGCAGCAGACCGCCGCGCAGCATCCCTTGCGTGCCGGCCGTGAAAGCGTCCGCCATGTCGAAGCCGACCTTTGCCGCACGGATGTTTTCTGGCGGCAGATGGTGTTCGGCGACCTTCTTCAGCAGCCACTTGCCGGTGCCGTCGCGATATTTCTGCCTGCGCGGCAGATGCAGGGCGAAGTCGATGAGCCGGTTCTCGAGGAACGGCACCCTGAGCTCGACGGAAGCCGCCATGCTCAACCGGTCGTGCCGATGCAGCAGATCCTGCAGGTGCGAATAAAGGTCGTAGAAGCAGCTTGCGAGAAAGGCACGATCATCGAGCGGCTCGAGGCCTTCCAGCCTGTCGAACAGCTTTATCTGCAGGAAATTGAGCTCTGGCGACAGTGCCCTGAGCGCCATGCTGCGCTCCGCGGGCGAGCCGCGGCCGATCGAGTTGCGGAACGGGGCGCGGCGCAAATCAGCGAATTTCCGGTCGCGCGTGGTCTTCGAGCGGAACAGGCGCTGCAGCCAGGACTGGCGCCAGAGCCTCATCGTCGATGCCTGCCATTTGTAGCCGCCGAAAAGCTCGTCCGAGCCCTCGCCGGTGAGCAGCACCTTGACGCCGTCGGCGCGGCATTGCTCGGCAAGCGCCAGCAGCGCGGCGTGGCTGGCATGCCAGCCATCGGTTTCGAGATGCCAGATCGCACGTGGCCACAGCTCGAGGAACCGGTCTCGGTCGAGGGGCACCCGGCGCAGCCCGACACCGACATGGCGGCCGGTACGCTCGGCATCCTGCGCCTCGCTGTGGCCGAGCTTCGGGTCGACGACGTAGCCGTGCAGCTCCGGCCTGAAGCGTTTGGCGAGCGCGGTGATCAGGCCGGAATCGATGCCGCCGCTGCAGGCGGTGGCGAGGCTGGCGTCGGCGATGCAGTGCAGTTCAACGCTTTCCTCGAGCAATTTCTGAAGTGTCGCGGCGTGTTCAGCGTCGGACGTCCTGTCGCCGGCGATGCGGAATGTGTCGATCACGTCGAGGACGTGCCAGAATCGATGCTTCTCGATACCCTCTCCGTTGATCTTCCAAAGGCCCGCCGGCGGCAGCCGCTCGATCCCTTCGAAGACGCTGTAGCTGGAATCGCGGCTCTGCCAGGCCAGCCGCAGCGTCAGTTCGCGCGTGTCGATCCGGCGGGCAAAATCATGACAGGCGAGGATCGCCTTGTCCTCGGAGGCGAACAAGACGCGGTCGCCGGTTTCGGCGACCGACATCGGCTTGATGCCCAGCCTGTCACGGGCTAGCCAAAAGGCGGTGTCGCGGGCGTCGAAATAGGCGAAGGAGAACATGCCGTCGAACAGCGGCACCGCTTTTCGCGGCCCCCAGTGATGCAGGGCCTGAAGCACCACTTCGGTATCGGACACCGTGCGGAAAGTCAGGCCCTCCGCCTCCAGTGTCGCGCGTAGCGCGCGAAAATTATAGACCTCGCCATTGTAGCACAGCACGCCGTCACCGGACGCGGTCAGCATCGGCTCGCGCGCGGCCGGCGATGGGTCGATGATGCTCAGCCGGCGATGGCCGAGCGCCAGGCGGGCGTCGTTCCATTTGCCGTGATCGTCGGGACCGCGATGCGCCAATGCCTGCATCATGCGTACGACATCGGAAAGATCGCCGGTGCTGATCGGATCGCGCTTTCGCCAGACGCCGGCTATTCCGCACATGGCCTGCCGTCCGCTCCTGCCTGATGCATCGCTTCCTGACAATCACCCAACCAAGGCGTCGGCAAATACCGGCGCGCCTGCAATCTAGCTGCAACAAACGCAGCCGCAAGCGATCTTCCGGCTTGCATGAATGCCGTCCGACGATTGACGCCGCCCCGCTTCAGAAACCGTGCTCGATGCGCTCGAAGATGACGTTGGTGAAGGCCGAGATCTGGCCGCCGATGAATGGACCGGTCAGCGCCACCACGAGCATGATGGCGACAATCTTCGGCACGAAGGTCAGCGTGATTTCCTGGATCTGGGTCAGCGCTTGGATCAGCGCGATGCCGATGCCGACGACCATTGCCACCAGCACGACGGGGGCGGAAGCGGTGAGAACCGTCCACACCGCGTACTGGACGATATCGAGGGCGTCGGCCTCGTTCATTGGTTGCGACTCGAGCGAAACCGGTCAGGAGGCCGGCTTGATCGAGACGCCCGCGCCGACGGGGACCTTGGTGCCGTCCTGCAGCACCGCGATCAGGCCGCTGCTTGAGAGCGTCACCGAAGCCACCGTTCCGGTGGTCTTGCCGTCAGCCGAGGTGATCGAGCGGCCGATCAGCGCGTCGGCCTGCGACAATGCCGAAGACTGCATGATCTGGTCGAGCTTGGTGTTGGTCTGCACCGACTGTTCGACCTGGGAGAAGGTGGCGAGCTGCGCGACATATTGCGTCGAATCCATCGGCTTGGTCGGATCCTGGTTCTTCATCTCGGCGATCAGGAGCTTCAGGAACGACTGGTAGTCCACCGCCGTCTTCGAGGTTTGCTGGCTGGCCTGGTTGGCGCCAACCGGGATAGTTGTCGTCATGTCGACGGCCATCTTATGCTCCTACAGCCAATGCGCGTGGCGTTTCGGGAATGTCGTCATTGTCTTCGAGCGCCTTGCGCTCGAGCGGATAGAGCGCGCGGATCGCCTTCAGCGCCTCATAGATATCGCCCTCTCCGACCATGCGGTCGATCTGCTTCAGCCCCTTGCAGATTTCCTGGTTGTCGAAGCTTGCGATCAGCATCGGCAGCGAGCGGCGGAACATGTCGCGCGCGTCCGCGGCGCCCGCCGGGTTGATCAGCATGATCTGGACGATGAAATAGAGCTGCCGGAGCGGCGTGGAGGCCTGGTCGGCCTGGATGACATGGCTTTCCAGCAGGAACTGCACATCGTTCATCAGCTCGATGGTGACCTTGCGGTCGACGCGGACAACCGCGCCGTTGATATAGATCTTCTCGTTCGGCTTCAGCGATATTTTCAGCGTGTTGCTCATTGGATGCCGTCTCGGATGATCTGAGAGACCTCGATCAAGCCTTCGAAATTGTTGGTGCGGCCCTGGCGGATGTCTTCCGTCTCACGCAGCAGCCACAGACCGATGGAGATGAGGTTGGCGCGCAGTTCCTTGGGCAGGGCATTGTCGCTGGAGCCGAGATCCTCGACGAAAGCAGTCCAGACGCGGTTGGTGAAGTGCAGCGCCTCGACCGCTTGCATAGAATCGGCGCCGGCCGCCGCTGCCGCTGCCAGCATGTCTATCGAGCGGGTGAGCAACTGTCGCTCCCGATCCTTGGCGTCAGCGACGGAATCGGTCTGGATGTCGGCGTAGGAGAATTGATACATCGTCAGCGCTCGGGCGTTCCGGTGTGGGTTGTCAGGTCAGATATTTGAGCAGGCTGAGCTGCTGCAGACGCGCGGTTAAGGCGAAGGACGTCTCGATATGCTGCGTCAGGTCGGCGACGCGGGTGGCGGCTGCCGCGGGATCAACACCTTCGAGGTCGACGATATGTTTCTCGAAGAGATCGACCTGGGTCTTCATGCGATCGCTGGCGTCGGAGACGCGCTGCTGGGCGAGGCCCGTTTCGGCACGCACCTGTGTGATGCCGCCGATGGCCTCGCCGACGAGCGTCTGCGCCCGGCTGACGATCGCGTTCTGCGCGGCCTCGCTGATGGTGCCTGTTAGCAGGCCGCTGACCATGGCGGCCGCCATGGCGAGCTTGCGGACGCCCGGTTCGTTGGCGCTGACCGAGGTCTGTGTGGTTTCGTTGAGCGAGATGCGGCTGGTGATCTGCCCGTCGGTGGCGCTCGACCAGTTGGCCTGCCAGCCGGAGCCGAGGAATTGCGGCTCGACCTGGGTGGTGATGAAGTCGTTCATCTGCGCGGCGGTGATGTTGGCTGCCGCCGGATCGGTCTGGGCAAAACCGAAATAGCTCGAGAAGGCGGCATCGAACGCAGCCTTCGCCGGCGAGCCGGCGGCGTTGAAATCGTCGATGGGTTTTACATCGGTATTGGTGCCGGCAAACAGATATTCGCCGTTAACGCTGGTGTTGAGGATGCCCGTCATCTGCTGCAGCGCCGAGGCGCCGGCGGTCCGCAGGATGCTGGTCGAGGAGTCGCCTGAAATTCCGCTGGTCAGCGCAGACAGGAAGCTCTGCGCGGCATCGGCGACCTGGCCGAGCGAATTCTGGGTCGATGTCAGGCGCGCGGAGACGAGTGCGTTGGAATCGACGATGCCATTCAGCCGGTCGAGATCGCGCTGGAAGGTGACAGCCTGGGTTGTGCGGCTGCCGAGCGCCAGGCCGACATCGGCGACCGTGCCGGTCTGTGATTCCTTCGTCGCCTTGACGAGGTCGGCCTGCATCCTTGCCTGCTGGTAACGCAGCGCGTTGGAAATGGCAGCCGATGAAACGCCTGTCGCCTTCATGAATTACCCCGCCGCGCTCATCAGTGCGTCCAGCATATCGCTCACGGTCTTCATCATATGCGCCGAGGCCTGGTAGGTGTGCTCGAGGTCGAGAAGCAGGGACATCTCCTGGTCGACATTGACCCCGGTGTCGTTGGACAGCGCCTCGGCCGTGCGCGCGGCCAGCGCCTGCTTGCTGTCGGCATTGGTCGAAGCCTGCTGGCGCACGCCCTCGAACCAGCCGATGGCATTGGCCGCATAGTCGGAGACGCCGGAGCTGACAGTGATGCCGGCCGAGGCATCGAAGGCCATCGGCTGATCCAGCTTGTTGGAGTAGCCGATCAGCAGATCCGAATAGGAGGCGCCGCCGCTGGTGTTGGCTACATAGGCCGCGCCGTTGGCGCCGCCGTCGCGCAGCAGGGCCGGATTGCCGCCGGCGCTCGAATCAAAAGCCGCGTTGACGCCGATCGAACCGGCGAGGCCGTCGACCAGGGTGCCGGCGGCCGGGATCGCCGGCGCGCCGGACCAGGTGAACAGGCCGGTCGCGTTAGGCTGCGACGACGAGGTTTCGGCAAATGCCGTGATAAGGCCGCGCGCGATCTCGTCGAGCTGGCTCTGCATCGTCGAAGCGACGCCGTCGCGCAGCTTCAAGAGGCCCGCCAGCTTGCCGTCGGCGGCGGTGTTGTCGCCGGTGCCCGCTGAAACCGGCACATTGTCGATGTAGACTGTGTTGCCGGGCGTGCCGGCCGTGTAGCCCGCCGACGGCGTGAAGGTCACCGAGCGCGGCACCGTCTCGAACAATGTCGTGCCATCCTTGGTGGTGATGACCATGTCGTTGTCGCCACGTGTGAAGGTCGAGACCGGGACGTATTCGGCTATCTTCTTGAGGATTGCATCGCGCTGGTCGAGCGCGTCGGACACGTCCGTGCCTGATCGGGTGCCCGAGATGACGGCCTTGTTGGCGTCCTGGAACTGGCTGAGCAGCGAGTTGAGGTCGTCGACGGCCGTGGCAATCTGGCTGTCCGCCTGGGTCCGGGAGTCCTGGATCGCCTTGGTGCCGCTGTTCAGCGAATTCACCACCTGCTTGGCGGCGTCGACGACGCTGGTGCCGAGGTTCTGGTTCGACGGCGTGGTGGCGTAGAGTTGCAGGGCCTTCTGCAAGTTGGCGATCGCCGTCGAAGGGGACGACGCGTTGTCGACCCCGTTGACCGACAGATCCAGCTGATCCATGCCGTTGTAAAGCGCGCTCTGGCCGCTCCATGCCGACCGCGCCGACAGGTTCTGCCGAAACAGGAGCTCGTTCGTGGCACGCTGGATCTCCACCGCCCTCGCGCCGGGCGCCGTGCTGGTCACCACTGCGATGCGGCGGGTGTAGTCCGGGTTCGACGCATCGGCCACATTGCGCGACACGACGCTGGTTTGCTTGGACGTAGCCAGGAGCGCCGACTGGGCAATGCTTAGTGCGGAGGAAAGCGACATGCTGATCTTTCACGGGCCGCGCCCGTCGTTTATCTCTTCAAGTTGACGAGGACGTCCATCAGGTCCGAACCGGTCTGGAAGACCTTGGAATTGGCGGTGTAGCTGCGCTGCGCCGCAATCATGTTGGTCAGTTCCTCGGCGATATCGACATTGGAGTTCTCGAGCGCGCCGGAGACGATGGAGCCGAGCTTGCCCTCATTGGCAAAGCCGATGTGGACGGCGCCGGAATCGGTGCTCTGCACGTAGACGTTGCCAGGCATGGCCGTCAGGTTGTCCGGGCTCTGCACGTCGGCCAGCGGTATCTTGTAAAGCGCCTTGGTCGAGCCGTCCTCGAATTGCGCGTAGATGACGCCGTCCTGTCCGATCTGGACCTTCTGGATGGAACTTGGCGCATTGCCGTTGACCTTGGCGTCGGCGACGCTGAAGCCGGTCCCGAGCTGGGTCACCTTGGAGAGATCGAGGTTCAGGGTCGAACCGCCCGGCACTGTGAAGGAGACGCCTGTGGTCGCGCCTGTGAGCTTGCCTGTGGTGGTATCGAAGGTGAGGTTGGCCGTACCCAGCGCGCCGCCGGCATAGGGGAAGGAGGTGCCCGGGGTCGCCTTCGACTGGTCGAAGACAGAGACTTCCCAGGTGCCGGCGCCGGTGTTGGTGAAATAGACGTCGAGCAGCTTCTTGTTGCCGAGATTGTCGTAGGCAACCAGCGAGGTTTTCGATGTGTACTCCGAAGAAGCGCTGTTGGCAGAGGGCAGGCTGCCGGCCGCGACCGGAGTGGCGCCTGCCGGCAGGTTGCCGCTGAAGATGCCTTCCGTGCTCGGCGTCGCCGTCATTTCCTGGTCGGAGATCTGGACCGGCACGAGACCTTCGAAGCCGTTGGCGGTCGCCGCCGGCTCGCCATTGGCGTAGCTGTAGGCCATGAGCTGGTAGCCCGCGGCATTGACCAGCCGGCCTTGAGCATCAGGGACGAAGGAACCGGCGCGGGTGAGGTAGGGCGTGCCGCTGGCGTCCTGGACGACGAAGAAGCCATCGCCGTTGACGGCAAGATCCGACACCGAGGTGGTGTAGGTCATGACGCCTTGCGTGCTGATGGCCGAGCGGATCGTGGTTGTCACGCCGCCGGAATTATAGGCACCCCCGGTGCCAGGCATTATCAAGGACGAGAACTCGGCCGAAGAGCGCTTGTAGCCGGTGGTGTCGGAGTTGGCGATGTTGTCGGCCACCGCGGAGAGGCGGTTGGCCTGCGCGTTCATACCGGAAACGCCGGTCCGCATCATTCCGTAGAGGCTCATCGATGGATCTCCGCAGTGCCTGGGTAGGAGGCCGTGAAAGTATGCCTCTTGTCTTGCGCGAGGCTGGCGCGGGACGGGCCTTCGGAGGCCATCAAAACACCAGCCGGTAGCCGAGGAACCTCTTGGAATCGATCGGGTCGTGGCCGAGCTTCTCGCGCAGCTTCTTGCGCAGCTTCGAGATGTGGCTCTCCACCACGTTTTCCTCGACCTCCTCGTCGAAGATGCCGTAGATGGCGTTGAAGACCTGCGTCTTGGTCACCCGCCGGCCGCGGTTGCTGGCCAGATACTCCAGGATACGCCGCTCCCGACGGGGCAGCGGCAGCGGCTCGCCGTCGATCTCCGGATCGCGGCCGTCCATGAAGATGCGCATCGAGCCGACCTCGGTGTAGGCGGCCTCTTCGGAGCCGCGGCGGCGGATGGCGGTGATGCGAGCGAGAATCTCGCGGATGTGGACAGGCTTGCGCACGACATCGTCGACGCCGCTTTCGAAGAGCCGCAGCGTATGTTCGAGCGAGTGATGTTCGCTGAGCGCGATCACCGGCGCGCCGGTGCGGTCACGGATTTGCCGCGGCGATATCGCCCCGTCGCGGCAGTCGCCGATGAGGAAAGCCCTGACGGATCTGAGATCGGTGTCGGCGGCGGAACTGACCCACTCGCCGAATTCGCCCGGCGCGAAGCCGGCGGTGGCCACCCCCTCGCGATCGAAAAGTGAGGAGTAGCCCTCTGTCACGAGCTCTCGCTCGTCAACGATCACGATCATCGGCCCGCCCTCCGAATCAAATCACTTGCCCCGTGTGGAAAGGGGTACCCGGCTCGGCGAATCGTGGAAAACCATCATTTCTTGTAGCTATTTTCTTGGGAGTTTTTTTAGGAGCCGTAATAAAAGCGGCCTTGCGGGTGTATTCGCGCCAGCTGTCGGAGGACGAATATTGGCGCGATGGGCGGGCGGGCAGGACGGATCAACAGGCCGGACAAAGCAACTACTGATTGCAGAATGTGTTGGCATTCGGGGTCCATTTGCCGAAGCCGGTGGCGACCATGTTGGCGATGACGCGACAGACATAGACCTTCTGCGCAGGATCGTTATCGGGGCCGGCATGATAGCGGGCGACGGCCATTGACCACGTCATATGCCTTGCGTGCAGGCTCGCCAGGAAGCGTGCGGCATAGTCGACGTTCTGATGCGGGTCGAGCATGTCGTCGACGCTGCGGAAATGATCGCCATGATAGTGGTGGTTGATCTGCATGCAGCCGAGGTCGATCAAGGACTTGCCCTCGCGGCGGGCATTCTCGAATTCGGCGAGCGCCTCACCGCGGCTGCGTGGAAATACAGCCTTTCCTTCTATATTCAAGGCGTTAGGCTGAAGACTGCCCTTCTTTCCGGTCTCGGTCAGGCCCACCGCATAGAGAATGCCAGCCGGAATGCCATAGCGGTCGGCGGCGCGCAGAATCTCCGGCTCGCAGGGGTTGGCGGCGGCGTTGGCGGCGAGGACGGCTGAGCTAGATATACAGATTGTCGTCAGCGCGCTCGCGAGGAGGCGACGCAGCACGACCGAATTCCTGTGCGCCATTGCCATCGTTCCTTCCTGGTTGCCGGCCACCGTCCCCGCCGTTGGCGCCCGAGTTCCCGGGCTGGAACGAGGGCTGGTCGCGGCCCGTCGACGTCGGCATGGCGCCGTTCGCGTCGGCGCGGCTGGCCGTGTGCGCTGCTATCGAGGGTTGCAGAATGGTGACCTTGTCGACATCGAAGCCAAGGCCGCGCATGGACTTGACGATGGCATCGCTGTCGGTGGTGAGACGGCGATACGCCTCGTGCGTCTCGGGCTTCAACTCAATCGAAAGTTCCTCGCCCGAGAGCCTGAGGCTGGCGGTGACCGCTCCGAGCTCCGAAGGGTGAAGCTCGATCTTGAGCACATGTGTCGGAACGGCAACAGAATTGGTCGTCTGCGAGCCTGAAGACGCGCTTGCAGAGGCCCGCTGGACGCCATTGTCGGAGACAAGCGCCTCAACCAGCGCCGATGTGGTCTGGCTGATCGGGTTTTGCGCGGGCGCCGGGAAGCTCTGCAGGCTGACGACTTCCATGCGTGCGGCGGAAGAAGACGGTTTGGCCTGTGTCTGCTGCGTGGTCGACTGAGACTGTTGCGAGACCTTCGAGGCGGAAGCCGGCCGCCAGCCTTGCGGCGGCACCGGGCTGTCGGCCAGCGGTTCGTTCCCCTGCGTCGGTAAGATTTTGGTTTCGTTGCGGCCCGGCATGTCTAGTGCAATGTCCGCCTTGACCGGCTTCTGCCCGAAGTCGGGCCCGGAAGCTTCAGCAGCCGCCGAACGGGCGGATCGCGACTGCGGCTCGACGGAATTGTCAACCGCCGCGCGCTTGCCCGGGCGCGGCCGCAATTCCAGCGCTGCGTGCCCGCCGGCGCCATCTTCGCCGGCGGCGGAGTCTTTGCCGCCCGTGCCCGACGATTGCGCGAAGTGCTTCATGTCGCTCAGCGCCATCAGCAACGGCAAACGGTCCTGCAGCGGTCGGGGATCGTTGGCTTGCGCGGTGGCCTGCTTGTCCTCTGTCGGCTTCGACTGATCGGCCTCAGTCGTGGCCTTCGCGGATTTTCCCGCGGCTGCTTTCTGCGACCCGGTTTTCCCCTGACGGTCCTGGTCCGGCTCCCGCGTGCCATTGTCGGCCAACGGAAGCCTCGCCGGATGCGGGTCCGTCATTCCCGAAGCATGCTTGTCCTGGGGCCTGTCGGAATTGTCCGTCACATGCACAATCGCGCCGAAGTCCTGATCCTTATCCTTGCCGCGGACGGCGTGATGCTGGGGCTGGGTCGAAGCAAAGCCCGGCAGGGCCTGACTAACGCTGGTCATTTCGGGGCTGCTCCGAGGAGTTGGTCGATCTGGTCGAGCTGGCGGCGCGTGCTGGTCACCGCCGCGTCGACAGGGTCTTGGACATCGGGCGCCGCCGGCGCGGACGCCTGCATTACCGGCGCCGCGCCGGCCTTTGCCGGAGCAGCCGCGGGCGCTTCAGCACTCGGCCGCGCAGGCTCTGGCAAAGCCGCGGCCTGCATGTCCCTGGCCTGATCACCACCCGCTGAGACCGTCGGATCGCTTGCAGCGACCGGCGGATCGCTTGCAGCGACCGCTGGCTGGTCGGGCATGGCTCCTTCCACTGGAGGCAAGTCCGCATTGGCCGGATCGGCGGAGGCATCGGCTGTGGATTTCGCCTGGTCAGCTTTTGCAGCGCTTGCCGGAGCGGCATCGGCCCTCGGCGTCGTCTTCACGGGCGCCACCACTTCGCCCGCCACGGCCTGCGCTGCGTCAAGCAGGTCGCGGTCGCTTTGCGAAAGCTTGCCGCGATCGATCTTTCCAAGCTTGGCGCGCACCTGATCGACGCTGGCCGACGTCATGGTGGAAAGGCTCGAATAGAGCTGGGTGCGCGGGTCGTCCTGATTGCCGTTGCCGTCGCGGCCGAGCAACGCCCTGGCCGAGGCGAAAGCCGAGAGCTCCGTCATCCCTTCGATCGCGGCGCGGCGCGCGATGCGAAGGTAGATCACCTTCTCGCGCTCGGGATCCATCATGGAGGTGATGTCGGCGATCTTGTCCTGGCTGATCGCCATATGCAGCGTGATGACGCCAGAGACAAAGGCGTCGGCGAACTGGCTTGCATAGGGCGAATAGAGATAGGACTCGACATACTGGGTCGAAGCCAGCGCGAAGCGCGCGGCGTCGCCCTGCGCCGCGGCGATGCCCACGGAGCGGCGCAGCGCCGCCTCCTCGACCAGCGTGCCGGGGCTGAGCAGGCGCGCCTCGCCCAGCAGGGCGAGAGCCTGGGCAGGATCCTCCGTCGCAAGCAGCGAGCCCTTTACCAGCGCCAGGAAGGCGCCGATGTCCGCGGGCACGCTCATCGGATCGATCGGTTTCAGCGCTTCGATCGCCTTGGCCGGCTGCCCATTCAGATAGGCGATGATGCCATTGGCGATGGCAAGGCCCTGCGGGTCCGCCGTGGCGCGTGAGGCCGCCGCCGCGACAGTCGCCGGGTTGCCGCCGCTCATGCCATAGACAAGCAAGGCGCGGAAATTCTTCGGCTCCTTGAAATCCTCGGCATTCGCGTCGCGCAACCGGGCGTCGGTCATTTCGAGGAGCTTTGCCTGCATCGGCAGCGCGGCGTGATCACCGCCGGCAATACGGTCCTGGATCAATTGCAGCGAACGCACCAGCTGATAGGGCTGCAGTGTGTCCTGCGCGAAGACGGCCGATGGCGACGCCGCGGCGAGCCACAGCAGCGCTATCGCGCCTCCGATGACGGTTCCGCCCTTCATCCGCCGGCCGTCATCAGGATTTCGATGCGGCGGTTCACGGCCGCCATCGGATCAGAGGCGATCTTGGGCTGCCGGTCGGCGAAACCGGCGACCTCGGTGATGCGGCTTTCGTCGACGCCGCCGCGCACCAGCATGTAATAGGCCGCATGGGCGCGCGCGGTGGACAGCCGCCAGTTGTCGTAGGTGTCGCTGCGGAAAGGCCGCGCGTCGGTGTGGCCGCTGATGGTGATGGTGCCCTTCTTCTCATTAATGATCTGGCCGATCTTCTCCATGGCCAGCACCAGCTCGCGGCGCGGCATCGCCGAGCCGATCTCGAACATGCCGAAATCGAGCTGGTCGGTGATGGAAATGACGACGCCCTTATCGGTGGCCTCGACCGAGACGCCGGCGGCGAGTCTTTCGCCTGGCAGGAATGCCTTGGCGAGTTGCTTCTTGATATCGGCCGCCTCCTGGAGAGCGGCTTTGCTCGGCGCCTTGCCGCCCTTGTCGGCGGTCTGCTCGGGCTCGGCCTTCTCGGCCTTAGCCGCCTCGGCCTCGGCCTCAGCATCGACGGCTCCGCCGTTGGTCCCTTTGCTCGACGGCTTTCCGGTCTTGCCTTGCGCGGCGTCCTGAGCTTTGCGGGCATCGGTTCCTTGCGGGGCCGCCAATGGCTCCAGCGGGGCGCTCGTCAACGGAGGAGCGACTGGAACGGCCTTCACCTTCGGCACTGCCTCCATGGCGACCTTCTCGCCGGGCTTGGCAGGGTCGCCGGCGATCCTGGCTCGTTCGGCGGTGGCTTCGGCGCCAGGCGCCGCCACCTGCTGCGACCAGAAGTCGGGCGCGAACGGATCGCGATAGGATTCGCCGCCAGAGGCGCCGGTGGCCGGGCCGGCCGCCTGGGCGCCGCCTTCGCCCTTGGCGCTGACGTTCTGCATCACTCCCGTATCGGCGGCGATCTCCGACAGCACCGCATAGGGATCGGCAAACAACTTCTCGTCGGACAACTGGGCATCCTGCGCCCCATCCTTCGTCTGCCGGCGTTCGGACGAGCCCGCGCCGCCCTTGCCGTCATCCCCCGCCTTGGTCGTGCCCTGCTGCGGATTGTCCGCGGTCAATCCGACCTTGCTCGGGCCGTCGCCAAGGTCTTCGAGACCCTTGCGGCTGGAATTGCGATCGATCAGCTCGACCGGATTGAAATAGCTGGCGACGGCCGCCTTGGTCTGCTCGTTGGCGGCGTTGATCAGCCACATCACGAGGAAGAAGCACATCATCGCCGTCATGAAGTCGGCGAACGCGATCTTCCACACACCGCCATGGTGTTCGTCGTCATGACCGTCGTGGTTGCGCTTGACGATGATGATCTCATGCCGGGGTTCGGCATGATCGATGGCGCTCATGACAGAACCTCCGACAGGGACGCCGACCACTCGGCGATACGCGTCTCGAACACCGTTTCGTCAATGGTGACGGTCAGGTCGAAGCCCGCCGCCTCGGTGAAGTCGAGATTGGCGGCGCGGGATCCGAGCGCGGCGTTCAGAGGCTCGAACAGCGAGAGCGGTCCGCGGACGCCGATGCGGACGGCCTCGTTGTCGGCGACCGCGGCGCCGATGGCGCGAGAAAGGGCCTGGAGCGAACGTTCCTGCAGGTCGTCGCTGAGAAGGCCGCCGATGATGCGGGCAACGGTCGCGCCGGCAAGCTCGGCAACGCGCTGTTCCATGGCCTCGATCCGCGTTGCGACGGCGGCGCCGAGATCGGCGCCGAAGCTTTCAAGGAAAGCTCTCGCCGCATCGTCGTTCGCCTGGCGCTCGGCGTCGAGCGCCGCCTGGTGGGCAATCGTAAGACGCGCCTCGAGCGCGGCCTCCGCCTCGGCCACGGCCTCGGCGATCAAGGCGCCGATGTCGGCCTGCGGCGCCGCAGGCGCTGCAGGCGTATGCGTGGCGTCGCGGGCGGCCGGCGCCTGGCCGGCTCCCGAGGTCCGTGAACCGAAATCGGGCAGGAGATCGAAGAGAGCGGCCGAGACCACGGGCTAACCCACGGCTTCCGGAGCGGCCGCCCATTTGCGCAGGATCTGCGCGGTTCGCTCCTCATTGAGGTCCACCATGCGGGCAAGTCGTTCCTGCGGCGCCGGCCGGATCTTCTGGCGCAGGTCGTCGAGCGGGGTTGCGCCGGCACGCGCGCCGGGCAAGGGGCCGGCCGGAGTTTCGGCGGTGATCGCGGCGACCGGCGCGTCGGGCGTCGGCAGCGAGCGCTGCACGTCGTCGAAGCTCGGACCAGCGATGGCCGCTGGCTTTGCCGATGCCGTCAGCGCTGCGGCCATCGGCTTCAGGCCGAAGAAGGCAACCAGGAAGACGACGACAATGAAGGCGCCGGCATTGATCAGCGTGCCGGTATAGGTGCCGATCGAGGCGAGGATGCCCGGCTGATCGATAGGCTCACCGTCGAGGCCGTTGATGAACTCGACCGCCGACACGTCGATGACATCGCCGCGCTTGTCGTCGAAGCCGGTCGCCGAGGCCACCATCTTCTGGATGTCGGCGACGCGCTTGGCGATCTGCTCCGGCGTGGCGTCCTTGCCCAGGATGGTCTTCAGCCGATCCTGGTTGACCACGACCGCGATCGACATCTTGTTGACCGTGTAGCCGTTGGAGACGGTTGCGATCTTCTTCGAGTTGATCTCGTAGTTGGTGATCTCTTCCTTGCGATCGTTCTGCGAGGAGGATTGCGGTCCCTCGGTGGTTGTCGTTTGCGTCTCGGGCAGGTTCTGCTCGACGCTGGCCGGCGTCGATGCCTGCTTCTGGTTGCTGGCTTCGTTGGTCTTCACCGACTGCACCGAACGTTCGACGCGCGAGTTCGGATCGAAGATCGTTTCCTCGGTCTGGCGCGTATCGGTGTTGACATCGGCCTTGACGCTTGCACGGAAATTGTCGGGTCCGAGATAAGGGGTGAGCGCGCGGCGGATGTTGTCGCCGATCTGCGCCTCGACCGTCTGCTCGACGCCGAGCGTGCGCGCGGCGCTCGTGTTGGAAGGATCGTCGCCTGCGGCCAACAGATTGCCGTTGGAATCGAGCACTGTGACCTTGTCGGCCGAGAGGCCGGGAACGGCCGCAGCGACCAGGTGGCGGATCGACATGGCGCTTTTCTCGGCATCGTTGCCGGCGTAGCGGATGACCACCGAGGCGGAAGGCTGCTGCTCGTCGCGGCGGAAGTTGGCGCGCTCGGACATCACGATATGGACGCGTGCCGCCTTGACGCCGGAAATCGACTGGATGGTGCGCGCGATCTCGCCCTCCAGCGCGCGTACGCGCGTGATCTGCTGCATGAAGGAGGTGAGGCCGAGCGAGCCGACATTGTCGAACAACTCGTAACCGGCATTGGAGCTGGTCGGCAGGCCCTTCTCGGCAAGCAGCATGCGAGCCTGCGCGGTGGTGCCGGCCGGCACCAGGACGGAGGTTCCGTCGGAACCGACATCGAAGCCGATGCCGGCATCGGCCAGCACAAGGCCGATCTGGTTCACGTCAGAGCGCTCGAGGCCGACATAAAGCGTTTCATAGGCCGGACGGTTGAGATAGACGGAGGCGATGCCGATGACGGCCATGACCAGGGCCGCGATACCGCCCATCAGCGCCAGACGCCTCACGCCGAAGCTCTTGAAATTCGCGATGATGCTCTGGATCTGTTCCGGCACGATTCAACCGCTCCCAGCATGACTGTCCGCCAGAAGACTAGACCGCGAAGCTTGTGCGAGGATGATAGGGCGCGCCGCCGAAGAAGCCGCGAGCGCCGGACTGGCGGCTTCTCCCCACAACGAAAGAAGGCCGCGCTTCGGGCGCGGCCATTCTGTGGTCGGGACGATAAGGCGGCTTAGCCGTTCTTGAACAGCTGCAGGATCGACTGCGAGGAACTGTTGGCGATCGACAGGGACTGGATGCCAAGCTGCTGCTGAACCTGCAGGGCCTGGAGGCGGGTCGATTCCTTGTTCATGTCGGCATCGACAAGCTGGCCGACGCCGCGGTCGATGGAGTCCATCAGGCTCTGCGTGAAAGTCTTCTGCAGGTCGATCGAGCTCTTGGCGGCGCCGAGGATGGTGGCGGAGTCGGTGAGCTGACTCATGACGTGGTCGATCTTGGTGATCATCTGCGTGATGATGTCGTCGGTCACGCCCGATGCCGTGATGTCGAGATTGAAGGCCGAGACGTTGTCGATCTTGACGGGCGTGCCCGACACGGCGGCCTGGGCAGTGGTGTTGGCGGCGATGTCGGTGGCGCCCCCGGCTATCGCGGCCGCATAGGCCGTGTCGTACGCGGACTGATCCGCGGCCGTGGAATATATCGAGGTCTGGCGATCGAGGATGCCCTGGTTCTTGACGTCGGTGGCGAGACCGGAATCGAACAGCTTGGTGCTTTCGACATTGATGTCGATGGTGCCGAGCGAGATGGCGCCGGACGACGAGCGGTTGAACGATGAGACGATCTGGGCATCGGGCTGGACGCCGTCATTGGGAGCCGCGACCTGCTTGGACGTCACCGATAGGTAATTCGAGCCGGAGAAGGTGGCGGCATCGGCGAAGGATTTCATCTGCGCCTGCAGCGCCGTGATTTCGGTCTGCGTCTTTGCCTTGTTGGCATCCGACTGGCCGACGGCCGACAAGAGCTTGGTCTTGATCTGCCCGATCGACGAAAGGACGTTGTTCATGCCGGTGTAAGCGGTGTCGACCTTCGAAGCGCCGAGGCCGAGCGCGTCCTGCACGGTCGACAGCGCCGAATTGTCCGAGCGCATCGTCGTGGCGATCGACCAGTAGGCGGCATTGTCGGAGGCCTCGGAGACCCTGTAGCCGGTCGAGATCCGGGCCTGGGTCTGCTGGAGCGATTTATTGGTGGCGTTGAGGCTTTGAAGTGCAGTCAACGCCGCAGCGTTCGTCATGATGCTCGCCAAGAAACTCGCTCCTTCTCAAAAGCCGGCATGCCAGCGGCCGAGTCTCGGCCTGCCCACGGGTCGCGATCATGCCGGTCCGGCCGATTCGACGACCTAAAGTCATTGGTTAACCATAACTAGCCCGATATGGTTAATGGCCCGTTAAAAATCAGCTTTGAGAAGCTAAGAAACGACGATTGCGCGAACCTTGAGCGACAGTAGTTCCAAGCAGAGTTGCCGGGCGCAATTGCTTCAAAAAGAGAATTAAGCTGTGCCGTATCCGTGAGACGGTGAGCCGCCCAACGCAAATCGGGCCGCGCTTTTGGCGCGGCCCGATTGTCCGATGCAGGTCTTGGCGCGATCAGCCGCGGAAGAGCGACAGGATCGACTGCGAGGAGCCGTTGGCGATCGAGAGCGCCTGGACGCCGAGCTGCTGCTGGACTTGCAGCGCCTGCAGGCGGGTCGATTCCTTGTTCATGTCGGCATCGACGAGCTGGCCGACGCCGCGGTCGATGGAGTCCATCAGGCTCGAGGTGAAGGTCTTCTGCAGGTCGATCGAGCTCTTGGCGGCGCCGAGCTTGGTGGCGGCGGTCGTCATGGACTTGAGCGCCGCGTCGACGACGTTCATCATCTGCTGGATCTGGGTGTCGCTGGCCGCGGTGGAACCGGAGAAGATCGCCAGGCTGGAGACCGTGTAGGTGTCGGTGGCCGCCGCGGCGGCACCCAGGGTCGGGGCCGATGCAGTGGCAACGACGCTGCCATCGGTGCCGAGGCGGTTGGAGTCGAGGATACCCTTCGACACGCCTGCCGCGGTGCCGGCTTCATACAGCTTGATGCTTTCCACGTTGACGTCGATCGTCGAGATCGAAACCGCGCCGGCGGAGCTGCGGTTGAAAGCCGAAACAATCTTGACGTCGGCCGCGGACGTGGCGGTGGCACCGCTGTTGACCGATAGCATGTTGGTGCCGGAGAAGGTGGCGCCGTCGGCATAGGCCTTCAACTGATCCTGAAGAGCCTTGATTTCAACCTGGGTCTTTTCCTTGGAAGCATCGGTCTGACCGTAGGATGCGGTGAGCTTCTGCTGGATCTGGTTGATCGTGCTGATCGCGCTGTCCATGCCGGTGTAGGCGGTGTCGACCTTCGAGGCGCCGAGGCCGAGGGCGTCCGAAACGGTGGACATGGCCTGATTGTCGGAACGCATCGTGGTGGCGATCGACCAGTAAGCGGCGTTGTCGGAAGCCTGGGAAACGCGGTAACCGGTCGAGATGCGGGACTGGGTGGTCTGGAGCTGGTTCTGGGTGTTGTTGAGGCTCTGCAGCGCGGTCAACGCAGCGCTGTTCGTCATGATACTGGACATGGCTACTCGTACCTATTTTACACGGATTTTTTTTACATACCGGCATGTCCGGTATGACGGTGCGGCATCATGCCAATGATCTCTGAAACCCGATCACCCGCCATCTGCGGGCAATATGGGCGGCAGTCCCTACCAAAGAGCTAAATCGCAGGGTTAATCGAAAATATATTGCCTAAAATTCGAGCTACTATCCGGCGCTGGCGGTCGCGGCCTCACGTGAAGGAACGCACAAGACTGCCGACGAGCAGGTTCCAGCCGTCGATCAGCACGAAGAAGAGTATCTTGAACGGCAGCGACACCACCGTCGGCGGCAGCATCATCATGCCCATGGCCATGGTGACGGTGGCGACGATGAGATCGATGACGAGGAACGGCAGGACGATGAGAAAGCCGATTTCGAAACCACGCCGGATTTCCGAGATCATGAAGGCCGGCACCAGGATGCGCAGGTCGACAGTCTCGCGCGATACGGTTTGGCCGCGCTCGCGGGCGAGGTCGGCGAAGAGGTCGAAATCCTTGTCACGCACATTGTGCAGCATGAAGTCGCGAAACGGCCCCGAAATCTTCTCGAATGCCTCGGCCTGCGTGATCTGGTTGTCCATCAGCGGTTTCACGCCGGTGTTCCACGCCTGGTCGAAGGTCGGCGCCATGACATAGAAGGTCATGAACAGCGACAGCGAGATCAGGATCAGGTTGGCCGGCGTCGACTGCAGGCCGATGCCGGCGCGCAGGATCGAGAAGGCGATGACAAAGCGGGTGAAACTCGTCACCATGATGAGCAGTCCCGGCGCCACCGAAAGCACGGTGAGCAGGCCGAACATCTGGATCAGATAGCCAACGGTCGTTCCGTCGGCCTTGCCGATGCCGCCGAGATCGAGCTGCTGGGCCGCGGCGACGGAGGTGGTGACGACGATCAGCGCCGTGGCTATGAGGAATTTTCTCATTCGAGCAGCATCGTCCTGACGAGAACCTGTTTGACGTGGCCGCCGCTGCGCAGCGCCGCGCGCTCGTCGAGATCGGCCTTGAGGTGCTGGTAGCCGCTGGCGCCCTCGATCTGATGAAGCTTGAGCGTGCGCACATAGGCGAGCAGATCCTGATGGATCTGCTCGGTCACTTCCTGCGGTTGCGGCGCGTCATAAAGCAGCGAGGCGTCCAGCCGGATCCAGACGTCCGATGGCGAGGCGAGATTGGTGGTGATCGTCGCCAACTGAACCAGCGTTGACCCGGCTGCCGTCTTGCCGGTCTCCCCGGGCTTCTCCGCCGTGCCGGCGTTCTCCGCCGCCGAAGGCACCGGCGCCGGCGTTTCACCCTGCTTGAGATAGCCGCCGGAAACCCAGCCCATGCCAATGGCCGCGCCTGTCATGACCAGCAGCATTGCAAGCTGGATGACCAGGGAAGGTCCCTTCTTGGGCTGGACCTGCTCGACATTTGCCACGGCCGCGCTCTCCCGATCCTAGAAGGGAAGAACCTGGTCGAGGACCTGCTGGCCATAGGCCGGCTGCTGGACCTCGCTCACGCGGCCTCGACCGCCATAGGAGATTCGTGCCTCGGCGATACGCTCGTATGGGATGGTGTTCTCAGCGCCGATATCGGACGGGCGCACCATGCCGGCGATGGTGAGGACCCGAAGCTCGTAGTTGACGCGGACTTCCTGCGAGCCTCTGATCATCAGATTGCCGTTGGGAAGCACCTCGGTCACGACCGCGGCGACATTGAGCGCGATGTCTTCCGAGCGCTTGATCTCGCCGTCGGCGTTGGTCTCGGTGCTCGAACTCAGACCGGCGTCACCCTTGCCGCTGGTGCTCGCCTGTTCCCAGCCGAGATTGATGTCGTAGCCGAGCTTGCGCGCGGCGGTTCGGCTGCGATCGTTCTGGTTCTTGAAATTGGCCCTGTCGTTTAGCCTGATGTTGACGGTCAGGATGTCGCCGGCGCGCAGCGCGCGCGGATCGGTGAAGAGCCGGCTCTGGCGATCGTCCCAGAGCGAGAATTTCTTCGGCCGCGAAGCGGGAGGTTCGGGGTAGCTGTAAGGCCCGGAGCCGCCTTCACCAATGCCTGAACCGACCGGCGACAAGGCGGGCTCCCTGTTGATCTCCTTGAGATCTGTGCCGCAGCCGGCCAGGCCAGCCAAGGCGATCAGGGCAAGCAACTTCAACTTCATGACGGATCAACCCTTCGCGCCGCGCTGGCCATGATGCCGGTGAGCGTCGCCGCCGCCTTCTGGTCCATTTCGTTCAGGATGACGCCGGCCTTGCGCGCGTCGAGCTTCATCAGGATCGCGGCCGCGAGCTCGGCGTTGATCATCGCCAGCCGCTCGGCGGCGGCGTCCGGTTTCATGCCGGCATAGATCTTGACGACGCCATCCTCGGCACGCGCCAGGAATACTTCGCGCCGCTTCAGCCATTCCTCGTATTCGGCCCGCTTTGCCTCCAGAGCCTTCATGCGCTCGTCGATGCCGGTCTGTAGCTGCTTCAGTTCCTCGGCCTGCAAAGCGTAACGGCGGTCGCGGGCGGCGTCCGCTATGTTGGAGCAGAAGCGCTGGATCTCGCTTTCGTCTGGTGCCTTTCCGCCCGTGAGCGCGGCCGCCTGAACCGGCGCGGTCTCCCGTGCAAGCTGGGCCGGCACGACCGGCTCCTGACCGCCGGGCAGCACCTGGCGCACTTCGTCGGCGCGGACGGCGCCGCCCGCCAGCGCGACGATCGCGCCAACGGAGAGGAGCCCGATCAAGCGATGAAGTCCTGGGCTACGATGCGGTCGTGAGGAGAAAAGCGCGGTCATCGGCGTGCCTATTGGAGAACCAGGTCGGCCTGCAGGGCGCCGGCCGATTTGATGCCTTGCAGAATGGCTATGATGCCGTCGGGTTTCACACCGAGGCGATTGAGGCCGGAGACGAGCGTTTCGAGATCGGGGCCGTCGAGGACGGCAACGCGCGCGTTTGGCCGGCTCGCCTCGATGGCGGTCGAGGGTTCCACCGCGGTCTCACCCTTGGAAAAGGGTTCGGGTTGGACGACCCTCGGTGCTTCGGTGATGCGTACGGTAAGCGTGCCGTGGCTGATCGCCACGCGCGAGATCCTGACATTGTTGCCGATGACGATGGTCCCGGTGCGCTCGTCGATGACGACGCGGGCAGGGGCATCCGACTCGACGACAAGGTTCTCGATCTCGGCATAGAAGCGCGCTGCGGAGATGTTCTTCGGCCGCCTGATCTGCACCGTGCGGGCATCGCGCTCGGCGGCGACCCGCATGCCGAAGCGCTGCGAAGTATAATCGTTGATGGCGTCCGCGATGCGGATGGCAGTCGAGAAGTCGGGATTGCGCAGCTGCAGCGTGAGCACCCCCTGGTCGTCGAACTCGGCCGGCACGGCCCGCTCGACGATGGCGCCGTTGGGTACGCGGCCGGCGGTCGGCACCCCTTGGGTCAGCTGCTCGGCCTGGCCCTGGACGGTGAAGCCGCCGACGATCACCGAGCCCTGCCCGACGGCATAGATCTCGCCATCGGCGGCCTTCAGCGGCGTCATCACCAGCGTACCGCCGGCGAGCGAGGTGGCGTCGCCCATCGAGGAGACGGCGATGTCGATGCGGGCGCCCGACTGGACGAAGGGCGGCATGTTGGCGGTGACGATGACGGCGGCCACATTCTTGGCGCGCGCGCTGCCGCCCTCCGTGGCGATGCCGAGATTCTCCAGCATGGCGCGGATCGACTGTTCGGTGAACGGCGAATTGCGCAGGCTGTCGCCGGTGCCGGCAAGGCCGATAACCAGGCCGTAGCCGACGAGCTGGTTGTCGCGCGCGCTCTGCAACTGGGCGATGTCCTTGATGCGCGCGGCGACCTGGCCGGGCGGCAGCGTGCTCGGCCCTGTGGAAACGCGGAACATGCGCTGGGTCGTGGCCGGATCATATTCCGGGTCGTCGTAGACGCCGCCATTTTTCTGCGCGAGCTCGCGCTTGGCCTTGGGCGTCAGCCCGTCAGCCAATGCCGGCGGAATTCCGATGGCCGCGGCGAGCAGAAGGACGAAGGCACGCATCACGAAGCGCCGACCTTGATGGTGCCGTCGGCCATCACCGTACCGGAGATGATCTTGCCGCTGTCGATGTTGCGGATCTTGATCTGGTCGCCGGCCGCGCCTGGCTGCAGCGTGACGCAGGCCGCCGAAATGGTCAGCGCGCCGGCGGTGAAATAAACCTGCACGGAAGCGCCCTGTTCGACCAGCCAGGCGTCGCGTATGGCGGTGACCGGGATGTAGCGGCCGGGCAGAAGCGTACGCTTGGCGACCTTGCCCTGGAGCTCCTCGGAGCGCGTCGCCACGCCGTCCGGCTTGTGCTTGCCGGGGATGAGCGTCACCTGCTTGAGCGAGGCGGACTCGATTGTCTCGCCGGGATAGATGACCCGGTTGGGGATCAGCACGGCCTCGCCGACCGCCTGGCCGGCGGCGATTTGGTTTGCCGACTGGCCGGTCGTGTCCTGCGCGAAAGCCGGCGTGCCGGCTGCCACCAGAACGGCGGCCAGCGCGGCGCGGCGCAGTGCGGAGGAGAACGGCCCGGCCATCATCCGTTACCTGATGTTCTTGGAGACAACCGAGGCCATGTCGTCGGCGGCCTGGATGACCTTGGAGTTCATTTCATAGGCGCGTTGCGCCGAGATCAGCTCGGTGATTTCCTTGACCGGATCGACATTGGAGGATTCCAGATAACCCTGCTGGATTGAGGCGAAACCCGGATCGCCAGGAACACCGACATTGGCCGGGCCCGATGCGGCCGTTTCCTGGAAGAGGTTGTCGCCGAGCGGCGCCAGGCCGGCCTCGTTGGCGAAATTGGCGATCTGAAGCTGGCCGAGAAGCTGGAGGTTGGTCTGACCGTCCAGTCGGGCAAAGACCTGACCGGTCTTGTTGACGATGACCTCGATGGCGTTGGTCGGCACGGTGATGGCAGGGATCACGTTGGCGCCGTCCACCGTCACGAGCTGGCCGGTGGCGTTGGTGTTGAAGGCGCCGGCGCGGGTGTAGAGCGTGCCGCCATCGGCGCCCTCGATCTGGAACCAGCCTCTGCCGGTCAACGCCATGTCGAAGCTGTTGCCGGTGCTAGCCAGCTCGCCCTGGGTATGAACGTTGCGGACCGCCGTCGTCTTCACGCCGAGGCCGATCGAGACGCCTTCCGGAACCAGCGAGGTGTTGGAACGGTTAGGCACGCCCTGCGTGCGGTCGACCTGGTATAGGAGGTCGGAGAATTCGGCGCGGGCCCGCTTGTAGCCGGTGGTGTTGATGTTGGCGATGTTGTTGGCGATGACTTCCAAGTTGGTTTGCTGGGCATTCATGCCGGTCGCTGCGATGGCGAGTGCTTTCATGGTCCTAAATACTCATACGACTGATTTCGAGATAGGCCGATACGACCTTGTCGCGGATCGCGATGGTCGTCTGCAGCGCCTGTTGGGCGCTCAGCACCGCATCAACGACCTGGCGCGTGTCGGCGTCGCCCTTGAGCGCCTGTATCGACATCTGCTCGGCGCCCTGTAGCGTGTTGACGGTTTTCGTCGCCGCGTGACTCAAGACATCGGCAAAGCTCGCGCCGACGCTTTCACCGGCCTGCGTTCCGACGCTGCCCTGCAGCAGGTTTGGCGACGCCGACTCGGCGCCGTCAACCGCGGTCCTGAATTGAATTGCCCCGATACCGCCGATCATTACTGGTTCCTCATCAAGTCGATGGTCATGGAAATCAGATCGCGAGCCTGCTTGATGACCTGCAGGTTGGCTTCATAGGAGCGGTTCGCCTCGCTCATGTCGGCCATTTCGACCAACGTGTTGACGTTGGGCATCTTGACGTACCCTTTGTCGTCGGCGGCTTCGTTGCCGGGCTGGAACTCGATCGGGAAGTCCGAAGGATCGCGGGAGATAGAGCTGACTTCCACTAGCGAGCCGCCGGTTGCGCGGTCGACCTCGGACTGGAAGGTGATCGTCTTGCGGCGATAGGGATCGGCGCCGGGCGTACTGCCGGTCGACTGGGCGTTGGCAAGGTTTTCCGAGACCACGCGCAGGCGCTCCGACTGGGCACCGAGGCCGGATGCCGCGACTTTGAGGGCTGCGGTGAGGGCGTCCATGGTCAGCTCTTAACCACCATCGTCATCATCGAATGGAAGGCCTTTACGATCGCCGTGTTCAACTCGAAGGAGCGGCGGACCTCGCCGGCCTTCATCAGCTCCTGTTCGAGAACGACGGTGTTCTTCGACGGCATGATCGCGCCGTTGGGGTCCTCCGGCTTGACGTTGAAGCCGGCATTGGCCGTTTCAGCGCCGAGATGGCCCGCCTGCGTGGCCGCCAGCGTCACGGCGGTCCGGTCAAGAACCTTTTCGAACGGTTCGACATCATTGGCCGTGTAGCCGGGCGTGTTGGCATTGGCGATGTTGGAGGCAATCGCCGACTGGCGCACAGCCAGCCATTGCGACTGCCGCGTGGCGAGATCGAAAAGATTTACGGGTTCCATGGGAATCTCCCGGGCAAGTACGGACAAGACTAGGCGGTCAGTCTTGCGCGGACCTTGCGCGGGATGTGGCTGCCTGGCCTGTGCCGCTACTTGGTGAGCTGGATCACCTTATCAGTGCTCGTGACGATCACCCACTTGCCGCCGCGCTGCTCGATCGAGGCGACGCGGCTGGAATCAGGCAGGACAGAGCCGCGCTGCACGACCCACAGACCGGTGTCGTCCTCGATCATGGCGCGACCGTTGGCGACATGCACCATCTTGAATTCCGATGCGGCGGCGGGGAAGGGCTGGTCGGCGGGCGGCGGCGAAGGATCGTCCTGCACCGTTCCGGTGGCAAACAGGTCGATAGCGGGATCGGGAACGTCCCTGGCCGTCAGCGGCCCGCTGCGCTGAGCCACGACGCCGCCGCCCTCGCGTCCGGAGTTGCTGCCGCTGCCGCCGAACTTGATGGCCTGGACGCCAAACTGCTCCTGGTTGAAGAAGATGTACCAGGGGAACAACGCGCATATCAGACCGAGCGTGATGCCCAGCGCGGCGATTACGAGGTCGCTGCGCCGGTCGGCGCTCTTGTCTGCCAGACGTGGGAATTGCGCTTTTGGCGGGTCCGGCCATTCGGCGCGCGGGAAAAGCCCGTCAAGCAGCGAATCGCGGCTGACCTCGGCAGGGTCGGCGATCTTGGCGGTGGATACCCTGGGCGGATGAGGCCTGTCAGCTCTGGTAAGAAGCGCCGCTGCCTTCTCTGTCCTGGCACGCGCGGCTTTGTCCCTGGCAATCCTGGCCTTATCGGCCTCAGCCCTTTCCGCCGCCTCGGCCTGGGCAAGCATGTCGCGCAGCATGCGCTCGGTATATTGGAGTTCAGTCTCCTTGATCGCCATGCAGCTTCCCCTTGAGATGGCGGGCGAGGTCGGCGAACGGATCGGCCGAGGCGCGGTCCCTCGGCGATTGCGTGAGCGCTTCGTAAATCAGCGGCACCTGTCGCACCGCGTTGTCGAGTTCGGCATCGGCGCCGCTCTGGTAAGCGCCCAGCAGACGGATGTCGCGCGTATCCTCGAAGCGAGCGATCATCGACTTCAGCTTCGTCACCAGCATGCGCTGATCGGTGCTCCAGGCCTTGTCGGCAAGGCGCGAGATCGACGACAGCGGATTGACCGGCGGATAGCGGCCCTGCTCGGCAATCGTGCGGTCGAGCACGACATGGCCGTCCAGGATGCCGCGCACCGAGTCGGCCACGGGATCATTGTGGTCGTCGCCGTCGACCAGCACGGAAATGATGGCGGTGATCGAACCCTTGCCCTCGGCTCCGGGGCCGGCGCGTTCGAGCAGCTTCGGCAGGTCGGTGAAGACCGAGGCAGGATAGCCGCGCGCGACCGGCGGCTCGCCGGTTCCCGTCGCCACCTCGCGCAGCGCATGCGCGAAGCGGGTGATGGAATCCAGCACCAGCAATACGCGATGACCCTGATCGCGGAAATGCTCGGCCACGCACATGGCGGTGTCCGGCGCGCGCCGGCGCATCATGGCGCTCTCGTCGCTGGTGGCGACGACGGCAATCGTCTTGGCCATGCTCTCGGCGCCGATCGTGTCCTCGAGGAATTCGCGCACCTCCCGGCCGCGCTCGCCGATCAGCGCTACGACCACAGTGTCGAAGGCCCCAGCGCCGGCGAGCATGGCAAGCAGCGTCGACTTGCCGACGCCGGAACCGGCGAAGATGCCGAGCCGCTGGCCGAAGCAGAGCGGGGTGAAAATGTCGATCACCCGGACTCCGGTGAGGAAGCCGGTGCCGACACGCTGGCGCGACAGGGCGCCCGGCGTCGTGCCATGCGTGACATTGGCGGCATCCGGCCTCATCAGCGGCGGGCCGCCGTCAATGGCCCGGGTCAAGGCATCGATGGCGCGCCCGCGCCAGGACACATGCGGCGTGACCGCGAGCGGGCCGCGACGGAAAACAGCGTCGCCGATACCGGCATCGGCGCTGCGCTCGAAAGGCGCGATCACGACCTCGTCGCTGCCGATCTTGACGATCTCGCCGCGTCGCGCGCCGGCCTTGCCGCGCTGCTCCACAATGTCGCCGAGCCTGGCAATTCCGGAGAGGCCGCGGACCTTGTAATGCGTGGGCGATATCTCGACGACGCGGCCGCCGCGCGACAGTAGCGCCTGCGGATCGTCGAACCGGCGCCAGACGCGTTCGAGCGCGGCCAGCCTATCCGTCCGTTCGGAATCCGCCGTGTTCTCCGAAGCGCGCAACAGGGACGAGCCGGTCGTCATGCCATCACTTCGAGCCGAGCGTCTTGATCGCGTCGTCGGTTGAGGAATCGGTCTGCCGCATGAGCGCCGCGGTGTTCTCGAAAGCGCGCTGCACCTGGATCAGTCGGGTCATTTCCAGAACCGGGTTGACGTTCGACTCCTCCACGAACCCCTGCGCGATGCCGATATCTGAGCGATCGGTGACGGGTTCTGGCGTGCGCGCCGGAATGATGCCTGAATTGCCGTAGCGGACGAAATTCTCGCCCGGATCGAAATTGTAGAGGCCGAGAGCTCCGACCAGCTGGTCGTTCTGCCGGAGCGAGCCGTCGGCGCCCGCCTTGGGAGGGCCGTTGCGCGGGTCGAGCTGGATCGGGGCGCCGCCGCTGTCCAGCACCGGATGGCCTTCGATCGACATCAGTTCGCCGTTCTCATTCATGGAGAAACGGCCGTCGCGCGTCATCACCGTGCCGGCGGGCGTATCGATGGCGAACCAGGCGTCGCCCTGGACAGCGAAGTCGAACGGGTTGCCGGTTTCGGTCAGAGCTCCATGCGCGCCGGAAAGATAGGTCTTGCCGGAGGAGGCGAAGGAGACCGACCTCGATCCGGTGCCGGAGACGACGTCCTCGAATTTCACGCCGGTGGCGCGAAAGCCGATGGTCGAGGCGTTGGCGACGTTGTCGGCGATGGTGTCGAGACGGCGCTCGAGCGCGATCTGAGAGGAGAGGGCGACGTAAAGACTGTCCTGCATGATCGTCTCAGAACTTCAATTGCTGCATGGCCATCATCAGATCGGTGGAGATGCCGACGGTGGTGGGCTGAGCGAAGAGCACGCTCACCGACGTAACGGCCGTCGAGGTCGGATTGGCGATCTCATACATGCTGGTGAAGCGGGTCAGGAACTTGCCGAGCTTCTCGGGGTCGGTGAAATCCTTGATGTCGAGCTTCTGCCCGAACAGCTGCGCCTGCTTGTCGATATCGGCGGTGGCGAAGGAATCGGGCAGACCGAGCGCGGTACGCACCACGCTGGCCAATGCGGTGTCGGCCAGCACGTCGTACCAGCTGGTGATGTCGGGCGCCTTGCGCTGGAAATACAGCGCCAGACGGACACCTTCGTTGGTCTGGCCCGCATTCTCTTCCAATGTCTGGCGCAGATACATGTCGACGGTCGGCTGCTGCGCCGCAACCCGGGTGGTTGTCGTGTCGCCGTACTGCGCGAAGTTGAAAGCGGCGGCGAGCCCGGCATAGGCCTTGTTGGTTTGCTGGTTCGCGACGCTTTTGGAATCCTTCACGCCGCCTTGCAGGACGGACTTGATCAGGGCCTTGTCCTCAGTGGCCGAATCCAGCCCGAACGCGGCAAGCGCGTAAGTGTAGAGCCGATTGTTCGACATCAGATCGTCGATCGACTTCACCTTGGTGATGTTGGCGAGATAGTAGGTCGTCTCGCCTTTTACATAGTCCGAATTCGGATCGAGGCCGGCGATCTGGGCCTGTGCGGCGTAGTTCGCTGTAACCGGCTGCTGTGTCGGGTTGTAGACGGTCGCATTGGCGCCGTCGGCCGCGAAGTTGAAGGCGGTGACGAACTGGGCGTAGCGCTTGTCGGTCAGCTTGTTGGCGAAGCTGTTGGCGTCGGATACGCCCTCCTTCAGAGCTTTGACCATGAAAGCCTTGGCATAGTCCATGCTCTCCAGCCCGTAGGCCTTCATGGCGTATTTGAACAGGCGGTCATTGTTTACGAAATCGTCGATCGATTTAACCTTGCCGATATTAGCCAGATAATATTGCGTATCGCGATCGACCGTCGGCTGTTGCTCAACCTGGGTGATCGATTTGTTGATGTCTTTGGCAATCAACTGGTAGCTGGTAAAAGTACTGAGCAAAGGGGATGCCTCCGGCCGAAGCTATCCATGCACGATAGCGTCACTTCCTTGCGCGAAGCTGAATGGCGTTCGTTGCCCTCGATTCAAGCCTCACACAAGGCACGAGGACTATCCCTTCTCCAAGACGTGAAATGCGGAAGGACCTGTCTTGGGCATTCTGATCGGACTTGTGGTGACGCTCGGCTGTGTTCTCGGCGGATTCATGGCCATGGGCGGCCATCTGCACGTGTTGCTGCAGCCTTGGGAAGCAGTGGTCATCTGCGGCGCTGCGCTTGGCACCTTCCTGGTCGCCAATCCGATGAAGACGGTCAAGGACACCGGCAAGGGCATCCTCGAAGCCTTCAAGCAGGCCGTGCCGAAGGAGCGGGACTACCTCGAGACGCTGGGCGTGCTTCACAGCCTGATGCGCGAACTGCGCTCGAAGTCACGCAGCGAGGTCGAGGCGCATATCGACAATCCGGAGGAGTCCGCCATCTTCCAGGCTTTCCCGACCGTACTGAAGAACCACGACCTGACGAATTTCATCTGCGACTACTGCCGCATCATCATCATCGGCAATGCCCGCTCACACGAGATCGAGGCACTGATGGACGAGGAGATCCAGACGATCCGCTCCGACAAGCTGAAGGCCTATCACGCGATGGTCGCGGTCGGCGACGGCCTGCCGGCGCTGGGCATCGTGGCGGCGGTCCTCGGCGTGGTGAAAGCGATGGGCGCACTGGACCAGTCGCCGGAGATCCTCGGCGGGCTGATCGGCGCCGCGCTCGTCGGGACCTTCCTCGGCATCTTCCTGTCCTATGCCGTGGTCGGTCCGGTCGCCACCAAGATCAAGACGGTGCGTGAAAAGAAGAACCGCCTCTACATCATCGTCAAGCAGACGCTGCTCGCCTATATGAACGGCGCCCTGCCGCAGGTGGCGATCGAGTTCGGCCGCAAGACCATATCCTCCTATGAGCGACCGACGATCGATGCCGTCGAGCAGAGCACCATGAGCGCGGGCGCCGCCGAGAAGAAGGCGGCCTGAGCATGCAGCATCTCGGACAGGGCCGCTTGCCATCATGACAAGCCCGGGCACTCCTTCGCAAACCCGGGCGTTGATCATCGAGCGCCTCGTCGGCGACAGCGGCGAGGCCGCGCAGGTGATCGGCGTCGGGCGCGGCATGGCCGAGCGAGCGCTGCCGGTGCTGCAGAAGGCGCTTGCCGGCGAGCTCGGCGCGCCGGTGGCGGTCGACCTGCAGGCGGTGGAGGTAAGTCGCGTCTCCGAAGCGCGATCGCGCGCCGGCGAGGCCTTCGCGCTGAGCATTGTCTCCTCGCCCGCGTCGGCTGACGCCATGACGCTGGTGATGGATGCGCAGGCGGTCGCCGTCATGGTGAGCGCGCTGTTTGGCGGCGACCCCGACCAGCCGGTTGCGCCGATCGAGCGCGACCTGTCGCAAATTGAGGCCGATGTCGCGACCATGGTGTTCCAGGAGGTCGCCGCGGCGCTCAATGGATCAGGCAAACGCTCGCTCGATCTGCGCCTGCCGGCGCCAAGAGCAATGGCCGGCAGCGAGGCGAGGCGGCGCGTGCTGCGCGACGGCGCCGCCGTGCGCATCGTCTACGGGCTGTCGACCCCGTCCGACAGCGGCACGCTCACGGTGGTGATCCCGCAGCGCGTGCTGCTTTCCGCGCGCGGCGCCGCCGCCGCAGGCGAGGATGGCGAGGCCACGGAGCTCGACTGGCGGGCCCGCTTCTCCGAAGAAGTGATGCGCTCGACCGTGCGGCTAGAGGCGACGATGCCGCTGGCCCGGCTGACACTTGGCGACCTTGCCGCGCTCATGCCCGGCCAGGTGATCGAATTCGAGGAGAAAGCTCAGCTCAACGCCAGGCTCAGCGCCCGCGACAGGACGCTGTTTGTCTGCGAGTTCGGCAAGCTCGGACAGAACTACACCGTGCGCATCAGCCATCCGCATGGTGCGGGGCAGGATTTCATCGACGGGCTGATGCCGGGCTGACGCCGGGCCGGGGATTTGAGGAGACGACAGATGTCACAAACCAAGGTGGAAGCCGAATCCGATCAGCCCGACGAACAGCTCGACCGAGCCATCGAGGAATTGCGCGGCGTCTTGCGGGAGGAGGAGAAGCGCCCGGACGCGGCCTTTCAATCCGGTGCCAATTCTTCGATCATCATGACCATCCCGGTCGACGTGCAGATCATCCTCGGCAGCACCGAGATGCCGGTCTCGGAGTTGATGGCGCTGCAGAAGGGCTCCACGGTCGCGCTCAACCGCCGCATCGGCGAGCCGGTCGACGTCGTGGTCAATGGCCGCAACATCGCGCGCGGCGAGATCACGGTGCTGGAGAGCGATCCGACGCGCTTCGGCATCAGGCTCACCGAGATCATCGCCGCGACGAAGACCGCCTGAGAATGATGGGCTGGCGGATCAATCGGCAGCGGGGGCAGCACGCATGACGACGACATTGGCGCTCACACGTCCGCAAAAGGCGGCGGCCATACTGGTGGCCATGGGCAAACCCGCGGCCAGCCGGCTGCTCAAATTCTTCAAACAGGACGAGCTGAAGGCGCTGATCGAGGGCGCGCGCCTGCTGCGCACCATTCCTCAGGCCGATCTGGAGCGCATCGTCGCCGAGTTCGAGGCCGAGTTCACGGAGGGCGCGGGACTGCTCGATTCGGCCGACCGGATGGATACGATCCTCAACGAGTCGCTGTCGCCAGAGGAGATGAGCGCCATCATGGGCGACAGGAAGTTCGAGCCGGTCCCGGATGGACCCGCGCCGATCTGGCCGGACCTCGAAAAGCTCGAACCGGCTCGGCTCGGCTCCTTCCTCTCCGGCGAGCATCCGCAGACGTCGGCCATGGTGCTTTCAAAGCTCGCGCCGCAGACAGCCGCCAATGTGCTCCTCACCATGGGGAAGCCGATGCGCAGCCAGATCATCAAGCGCATGGTGACGATGGCCAACATCCCGGATGCGGCATCTCGCATCGTCGAGAACCAGCTGCGTGTGAGCGTGCTGTCGCAGAAGGCGAGCCGGGACACCACTGCCGGCCAGGAACGCGTGGCCAGCATGCTCAACGAGATGGCGAAGCCCGAACTGGATGAACTCATGCAGGACCTGGAGGACGCCAACACGCCCGATCTCGCCGGCGTCAGGTCGCGGCTGTTCGCCTTCGACGATCTGCCGCTGCTTTCGCAAAAGGCCCGGGTCCTTCTGTTCGACGGCCTGTCGACCGAACTCGTCACGCTGGCTTTGCGCGGTGCGTCGCCGGAACTGACCGAATCGGCGCTGTCGGCGATCGGCGCTCGCTCTCGCCGCATGATCGAATCCGAACTCGGACAGGGATCGGAAGGTATTGCGCTCGCCGACATCATGGGCGCCCGCAAGAATATCTCGATCGCCGCCATCCGGCTGTCGCGCGAAGGGGCTTTCGAGTTGCCTTCGACACAAACCGCCGCCGCCGAAGCCGCCTGACGATAGCTATCGGGTCGGAGCACCATGGCTGAAGCGGTCGATAAGGATTCCAAAACCGAGGAAGCAACAGAAAAGAAGATCCGCGACACGGTCGAACAGGGCAAGCTGCCCCATTCGCGCGAGACCGCGATCTTCGCTTCGTTCCTGGCCATACTGGTCTTCGCCGTCTTCTACGCCAAGGACGCGATCGTCGATCTCGGCATGTTCCTGTCGACCTTCCTGGAAAAGCCGGAAGCATGGCCGATGGACACCGAGACCGACGTCATCTCGCTCTACAAGCAGGTGATGACCGAAATCGGCCGCGCCGTCGTTAGCCTGCTGGTGCTGCTGACGGTTGCCGGGATCGGCGCCTCGGTCTTCCAGAACTTGCCGCAAATCGTCGGCGAACGGATCAGGCCGCAGCTGTCGCGCATCTCGATCGCCAAGGGCTGGAGCCGGATGTTCGGCATGCAGGGGTGGGTCGAATTCCTGAAGTCGCTGGCCAAGCTCGGCTTCGCCATCGCGGTGCTGAGTTTCACGCTGTCGCAAGACCACCGCAAGCTGCTCGCCGGCATGATCACCAACCCGGCCTCGTTCGGCCTGGTTATCCGGGGGATCTTCGTCGACATCCTTGTGGCGATCGTCTTCGTCATGGGCTTGATCGCGGTTGTCGATATCGTCTGGTCGCGTTTCCACTGGCGGCGCGACCTGCGCATGACAAAGCAGGAAGTCAAGGACGAGCTGAAGCAGTCGGAAGGCGACCCCATCGTCAAGTCGCGGCTGCGCTCGCTGGCGCGCGACCGGGCGCGCAGGCGCATGATGACAGCCGTGCCGCGCGCGACGCTGGTGATCGCCAACCCGACGCATTTCTCGATCGCGCTGAAATATGTGCGCGAGGAGGATTCCGCTCCGATCGTGCTGGCCAAGGGTCAGGATCTGGTGGCGCTCAAGATCCGCGAGATCGCCAGGGAGAACAACATTCCGATCTTCGAGGACGTGGCGCTTGCGCGCTCCATGTACAAGCAAGTTTCGGTTGATAGCGTGATCCCGTCGCAATTCTACCAGGCGGTCGCCGAGTTGGTGCGGATCGTCTATTCGAAGAAGACCGCGCGCAAGGCAACCCAATGAACGGACGCCGCTAATCCATGGACCGGCAACCACACGCCAACTCCCGCGAGCTGATCGTCGCCAGCGTCATCGAACCCGTGGTGGGCGAGCTCAGGCTCATCGACGTTGCCGACTATATCGCCTTCATCCGGCTCGAGCATTTCGCCTGCCTCTCGGATCTGGTGGATTCGGCCGCCGAGCTTTACTTCAGGCCCGGCACGCTGCGGCTCGGCCATGGCGGCGAGGCGCATGTCGACTGGAGCGGCAGTCCGCGCATCGTGCTTGATCTCGAGCTGCGGCCGCGCGGCGTGACGGTCTATTTCCAATTGACGCTGACAGCGGACGGCGCGTCCGTCGTGGTCAACTACGTGTCGTTCGAAAAGCCCGGCGAGACGCCGGAGCACAACACCGCCTTGCTCGAGGGCGCGATTGAAGAAGCCCGCATGCGCAGAACCGAGCCGCTTGCATTTCCGTAATGATTGATCGCGGGCGACCTGCCTCGCGGCAATGCGTTCGAAGCGCCGCGCCAGGCTGTTATTCGATCAGGCCGAGCCGCAGCGCCTTGGCGACCGCCTGGTTGCGGTTTACGGCGTTGAGCTTCTGCGTCGACTGGGTGAGATACTGATTGGCGGTGTGCACAGAGAGCTTCAGGAGCTTGGCGATCTCTTCGCTTGTGTTGCCGTTGGCTGTCAGCTTCAGGCATTCGAGCTCGCGCTTGGAGATCGAACGCGTCCGGCCGGTTTCGCCGGGGCGGATTCGTGCGACCGCTGCGAAGAGCGCAAAGGAGCGCGCGTGGATCTCGCAGAGCGTGTCGTCTGACAGTGCTATCTCTGAGCCCAGGAAGACGACGAGTCCGCATTGGCCGCGGTCGGCATGTACGGGAAGGGCGATGCCGTTGGTGCCGGGCGCCAGCGGCGCGGTCGGCTCGGCCCAGGTGAGCGACTGGAAAATCTGCCGCGATCCGGTGATGCCGTCGTCGGCCCACCAACGCGGCGCCGTCGAGATGCGGCTGTGGCGCACCACATCCTCGCCATTGGCGCCTGAGATGAATTTGGTCGCGACGGCGGTGCTCGGATAGTCGGAATCGAAGCATGCGACGAGGCGAGCGCGTTCAGCCGACGGGCTGACGAAGTAGAGCCCGAAAGCCGAGGCGTTGATATCGACGGCAATCCAGCGGCAACGGCGCACAGCATCCGGAATGGTGGTCGCGTGGTGGGTCTCCGAGCCCAGCGAGAAGGCACCGAAGGGACTGCGCTGATCGTTGAAAAGGGCGGCTGCCGCCTCTTTGACGTGCGCGTGCTTCAAATGATGCCGCTCCTAATCGCCGTCGCGATCGCCATCGCGCGGTTGCTGGCCGCGAATTTCTGGATGGCGTGCGTGATGTAGCTGTTGACGGTGTTCGACGAGACGCCAAGGATGAGTGCCACCTCGTCGGTGGTCTTGCCTTCCGATACCCAGAACAGGCATTCGCGCTCCCGGTCCGACAGCGGGTCCTGCATGGATGCCGCGGCAATCAGTTGCGGGATGCCGGAGAGAGCGTAGCAGCATTTCAACTGCGCCTTCATCAGCGCGGTGAGCTCGATCTTGCCTGGCTCCGCCGCCGAGAAAAGCGCGAACAGGCGCTGGTGGCCGACATAGAGCCGCAGCGAGTAGATCTCGGCGTGGCCGAGCACGTCGAGCAGGCGGGCCTCTTCACCGCTCACCAGCGCGCCGGCGTCGGGCGCGTGCGCCGCCACGAGCGGCTTGGGACGCATGCCAGGCGCCGCCGTCAGCGGTCCCAGCGCCAGGTTGGCGATCAGTCTTTTTCCGATCAGTTCGATGGCATCGAAAATCCAGTTCGAGGAGACGATGCGCGCATCGTTGCGATCCTGGTCATGCACGATGGCGACCAGCATGTAGCTGTCGGCCCCGATATCGGCGGCAAGCTGCATGAAGAAACTTGTGAGATCGCCGCGCGACGTCAGGCGCGGGCCTGAAGCATCTGGTTGGAGAAGCGCGGCGGGACTGCTCATCTTGATTCTTGGATTCTTGCCGGAATCGATCCTTGTGCCCGGTGCTGGCAAAGCCAACGACGGACCCGAAACGCGTCACGTTTACGAAGACACACTCAAGGCGCAAACAGCGCCAACCGCGCCGAATCCTTCCAGGGAACGCGAAACCGTCCGCGTCTGGCGCCGGCCTGGGCCGGAACTTGAGACTTTGGGTGGTCGCCGCGCCCCCCGTGGACCGGCTGATTCGGGTCTAATTTACCCGCAGATGAATCCGACATCAAACGCGATTTGACAAAATCGAATCCGGTGGACTCGCGTCGCGACTCGGCGGCCGATCTTCGCCTTACTTGGCGATGTTTTCAAAGTCGACCTAAGCCGACAATCTCCCGGTCGGGTCGCAATAAAACACGCCCCCGGTTACATCCGGGGGCGTATCTCATCAATCCGATGTACCTAGCGATCCTCGAAACCCGTCAGCACGCCGACGGCGTTGATGCCGATCTCCTCGACCGCGTAGCCGCCTTCCATCACGAACAGCGTCGGCAGGCCGAGTTTGGCAATACGGCGACCGATCTTCGGATAGTCCTCGCTCTTCAGCTTGAACTGGCTGATCGGATCCTTTTCGAAGGTGTCGACTCCGAGCGAGACAATGACTAAGTCGGGAGAATAGGCCGCGAGCCTGACGCAGGCGTCTTCGAGCGATGCGCTCCAGCGGTCCCAGTTGGTGCCGAAGGGCATCGGGTAATTGACGTTGAAGCCTTCGCCTTCGCCCTCGCCGCGCTCGTCGGCATGGCCGAGGAAGAAGGGGTACTCGACCATCGGATCGCCATGCAGATTGAGGACCTGGATGTCGCCGCGGCGATAGAAGATCTCCTGCGTGCCGTTGCCGTGATGGTAGTCGACATCGAGGATCGAAACACGTTTGGCGCCTTGGTCACGGAACCACTGCGCCACGACGGCCGCGTTGTTGATGAAGCAGTAGCCGCCCATGAAGGCAGCACCCGCATGGTGGCCTGGCGGGCGGCAGAGCGCGAAGGCGGCGCGATCGCCGCCCTTGACGAGGGCGGCGGCAGTCAGCGCGACGTCATAGGACGACTTGATCGCGGCCCAGGTGCCTTCGACGAAGGTGGCGCCAGCGTCGAAGGAATAGTAGCCGAGCAAGGCATCGATGCGCTTCGGCGGCACGTCGCCGCGCAGGCCGCGCGTCGGCCAGGTGAAGCCCATCGCAGAACCCTTGAAGCCGGCGGCAATCCATTCCGGCCAGACGGTTGGCAGGAAATCGATATAGTTCGCCTCGTGCACGCGCTTGGCCGCGGCGAGGTCGTGCTCGACCGGCCCGATGATCGGCCCGAGCTTCTCGCTTTCCACCCGCGACCTGATGAATTCGGCTCGAGAAGGCTTCTCGAAACCGGGCACGATCGCCGACGTCACCAGTTCCATCTGCCCGGCATGACCGGCGTGAAGCGGCGAATAGACAGTCTTCATTGAATTCCCCTCGAAGCGTTGGTCAGTCAAGATTGAGATAGGGGCTCACCAGGGCGAGCCACATGGTTTCCACGTCATCCTCGATGAGGTCGAACGTCCTGCGATCTTTCTTCAGCCCGACAAGCCGGCAGACATGTCCTACCTCCATCATCACCACGCCGAGCCGGCTGGCGATCTTTTCGTCGAGAGCCGGGTTCACATGCCGCAGCCACGCGGCATAGAGGGCGATGATCTGCTCGTCATATTCATCCTGGATCGGCCGGAGGTCGGCGTTGCCGGATATCGCCTCGATCACCGGCATCAGGGTCGCGTTCTCGAGATAGATCCTGGACGTATCGATGAAGAGCTTGCGCACTTCCCGGCGAAACTCCTCGCGATTGGCGGGTGGGGCGACCTTGATCCGCTTCGCGATCACCTCGGGAAAAGAGGACAGCCAGCGCCTGGCGAGTTCGAGAAGAATGGCTTCCTTGTTGGGAAAATACTGGTAGACCGAACCGACCGACAGGCCCGCGCGCTGCGCGATGGCGAGGGTCGTAGGCGTCTTGGTTCCCTGTTCTCGAGTCAGGATCAGCGCCGCGTCGAGAATCCGGTCGACCAATTTGCTCGACCGCTGTTGCCGCGGCTGCTTGCGCGGTTCGAGCGCTATCTTGGTCTTGCGGTCGAGACTGCGCTTCACTGCTCGTAGCCCCCCGTTCCCCGCCATGTCCCACCATCGGCGCGCGGCGCCGTCCACAATACATTCTAAACCCGGCGTGTTGACAAACGCGAATAATCAGTCGCATTCTTTATCCACGCTGTCTTCCACGATAACAAGGGGAATTTCGAAGACGGCGCATCGGCATCAGCTTTTGTCCTTGTCGCCATTCGGTGGAACGGCGGCTCGTCGGACATGGCGCTGTCGGTCCCTGGGCAGAATGTGGAGTCGCGATGTCGGTTACGGATGGTGTTGCGGATCTGGTGGTCGTCAACGGCCGTGTGCTGACCATCGACGATGACAATCCCGCCGCCGAGGCTGTTGCCGTCAAGGATGGCGTCATCATCGCCGTTGGGGACCGTGCTTCAATCGAAGAGTTCAAAGGACCCACGACAAAGGTCGTCGATGCCCAGGGCGGCTCCGTGCTGCCGGGCTTCATAGAAGCGCATATGCATCTTTTCGGCGGCGCGGCCGAGCTCGACAATCTGCATCTGGCGGGCGTGCATGGCTTCGACGCGCTGCGCGACGCGATCCACGATTTTGCAGCGAAGCGGCCGGACGCCAGGCTTCTTCTCGGCGCCGGCGTCGACTACGCCATCCTGCCGGAGCCGGTGACGCGCCAGGATCTAGACCGCATCATTCCCGACCGTCCTTTCGCCATGTCGGCCTCCGACCATCACACGATGTGGGCGAACACCAAGGCGCTGGAAGAGGCCGGCCTGCTGCATGGCAGGCAGCTGGGCCAAGGCAACGAGATCGTCATGGGCACGGACGGGCTTGCCGCCGGGGAGTTGCGCGAAGGCGAAGCCTTCGGACCGATCCTCGAACATTACGGGGCAAACCGGACGCGGCTTGGCCTGGAGGGTGCCGAGCCGGCCCCATACCCGTCCGCAGGGGAACTGGCGGCCGACCGGGATCTGATGCATCGCGGCCTGCAATGGTGCGCCAGGCACGGCATCACCTCGATCCAGAACATGGACGGCAACCTCTACCAGCTCGAGCTGCTGGCCGGGCTGGAGGAAGAGGGACGGCTCATCTGCCGGACCAAGATCCCGTTCCACTTCAAGAATTTCATGAAGCTGGACATGCTGGAAAAGGCATCGCGGATGGCCGCGACCTACAAATCGGAATGGCTGTCGTCCGGCATGGTCAAGGTCTTCTATGACGGCGTGCTGGATTCCTGGACTGCGGTGATGGTCGACGACTATGCCGACCGGCCAGGATGGCGCGGCGAACCGCTGTTTTCGCCGGAGCATTTCGCCGAGGTGGCGACCGAGGCTGACCGGCGCGGCCTCCAGATCGCCGTGCATTCGATCGGCGACGGGGCAGTGCGGGCCGTGCTTGATGGGTACGAGACGGCTCAGAAGAAAAACGGCAGGCGCGACAGCCGGCACCGCATCGAGCATATCGAGGTGACTACGGCCTCCGACGTGCCGCGTTTCGCCGAACTTGGCGTTCTGGCTTCGATGCAGCCGGCGCATCCGCCGGGCGCGCTGAACTTCCCGTTGGAGCCCACGCTTTCACGCATCGGTCGCGACAAGTGGCCACTGGCCTATGCCTGGCGCACGCTGAAGAACGCAGGGGCGCGCGTCGTGTTCGCATCGGACTGGCCGGTTTCGCCGGTCGATCCGATCCTGTCCATCCAGGCGGCGGTCATGCGCAAGCCTTGGGCAGAAGGCATGCCGGACCAGAGCTTCTCGCTGCGAGAAGCAATCGAGGGCTACACGGTCGAGGGCGCGTATGCGGAATTCATGGAAGATCGCAAGGGTCGCCTTAAGGCCGGCTATCTGGGGGATATCGTCGTCTTGTCGGCTGATATCGAGGAGACCGCGCCGGAAGCGCTGCATACCGTGCATCCGGTTGCCACCATCTGCGGGGGGAGGATCACCTACCAAGCCTAACGATGGCATAGGAATTGCTTAATTGCATAGGGACTCGGACCGAGTCATCGCTCCGCAGTTGCCAAGCCGCCCGGCTTATGGTGACAATCAGACAGGAACACACCTGCCGCAAAGAGCAGGCTCTCTCAATGGGGTAATCGTGCCGGAACAACCGGGTAAGAACGCGATCGAAGTTCGCGGTGTTCGCAAGGTCTTTGGAACCGGCGAAAATCAGGTAGCCGCTCTCGACACGGTGTCGGTGTCGATCCGCGAGAACGAGTTTTTCACGCTGCTCGGCCCGTCCGGATGCGGCAAGACGACCCTGCTGAGACTGATTGCCGGCTTCGATTTTCCAACCGCCGGAGAGATATTGCTGCACGGCCAGGACATCGCGCCGCTGCCGCCCTTCAAGCGTCCTGTCAACACGGTGTTCCAGAGCTACGCGCTGTTTCCGCACATGACGGTGGCTCACAATATCGGTTTCGGGCTGGAAATGCTCGGCAAGCCGAAAGCGGAGATCGAAGCACGCGTTGCCCAGATGCTGAAGCTGGTCAAGATGGAGGCGTTGAAGGCGCGCCGCACCAGCCAGATCTCCGGTGGTCAGCAGCAGCGCGTGGCGCTGGCCCGGGCACTGGCGCCGCAGCCGAAGGTGCTGCTGCTTGACGAACCCTTGTCGGCGCTGGACTACAAGCTTCGCAAGGAAATGCAGATCGAACTGAAACGCCTGCAGCACGAAACCGGCATCACCTTCATCTTCGTCACCCACGACCAGGAGGAAGCGCTGACGATGTCCGACCGGATCGCGGTGATGTCGGCCGGCAAGATCCTGCAGGTCGGCACGCCACGCGACATCTACGACCGCCCGGCGGAACGCTTCGTCGCCGATTTCATCGGCGAGAGCAATTTCGTCAAGGGCGAGGTGAAGAGCATGGCCGACGGGCGTGCGATCGTCAGGCTCGCGTCGGGCACGGAAATCCCGGCATCGCTGCCGGAAGGTTTTACGCCGTCAGGCGGCATTACCCTCGTGGTGCGGCCCGAGCACGCTCAGATTTGCCCGGCGGAAGCCAACGCTTCGCTCAGCGGCACAGTTGAGAACATTGTCTATCTCGGCACCGATACGCATTTCCATCTCAAACTCGACGACGGCAGCGCCTTCATCGTGCGGCGCCAGAACAGCCGTGGTGGCGGGGAAGCGCTTGCTCCGGGCAGCCGCGTGGGGGTCGTGATCGGCGAGAATGCGGCTCAAGTGCTGAAGGACTAAAGGACCTCCAATCATGGCCAGCGCCGAAGAAATCGCCCGCGCCGCCGACGCCAGGGACATACGTGACCGCTGGTTACTGTCGGCGCCGGCGCTCGTCATAATCCTTCTCGCCGCCATCGGTCCGCTTTTCGTGATGCTGGCCTATTCCTTCATGCTGAAGGGCGACTACGGCGATGTACAGTTCGGCACGTTCTCACTGGACGGATGGACATCGGTCCTGTTCCAGCGTGACATCTTCGACGACACGCTTGGCCTGGCGGACGCGCACCTGACCATCTTCTGGCGTTCGATCAGCCTGTCCTTCTACACCACTGTGCTGACGTTGCTCTTCGGCTTCCCCACGGCCTATTTCATCGCCACGCGACCGCCGAAGACACGAGAGGTCTGGGTTTTCCTCGTCACCATTCCGTTCTGGACAAATCTCCTGATCCGCACCTTCGCCATGCAACAGGTGATCCGTAACGAAGGCCTGGTCAACACGGCGCTTATGGCGCTCGGCATTATCAAGCAACCGCTGCAGATCATGAATACCGACACCGCCATCCTGCTTGGCATGATCTACATCTACCTGCCCCTGATGGTGCTGCCGATCTACGCCTCGATGGAGAAGCTCGACTTCCGGCTGGTCGAGGCCGGATATGATCTTTACGCCGGTCGTTGGCAGGTTCTGCGCCGCATCATCTTCCCGCTGATCAAGCCCGGCGTCATCGCCGGCTCGATCCTGGTCTTCATTCCCTCGCTCGGCGCCTATGTCATTCCGCGTGTGCTGGGCGGGGGCAAGAACATGATGCTCGGCAACCTGATCGAACTGCAGTTCAGCGCCGGTCGCAACTGGCCTCTGGGCGCTGCCATCTCAATCACGCTAATGGCGGTGGTGATGATCGCGCTCCTTGTCTACGTGCGCAACGCTTCCAAGTCGGATGGCTTCCATGGCTAAGCGTTCGTTCGACATACAGGCCCAGCCCGGCTTCGGCCTTATCGCGCTTCTAACCTTCGTCGGGCTGTACCTGCCGATCGCCGCGCTCGTCGCTTATTCATTCAACGCGGCGGATTCGCTATCGCGCTGGGATGGCTTCTCGTTGCGCTGGTTTATTTCAGCATGGCACAATTCGGCCGTGCAGGATGCCTCCGTACGATCGCTCGTGCTGGCGGTGTCGGCCGCCGCGCTGTCGACGATCGTCGCCACCATGGCCGCGCTGGCCACCACCCGCACGCGGCCTTATCCCGGCCTGACCTTCAAATACGCCTTCATCAACCAGCCGCTGATGGTGCCGGAAATCGTCACCGGCGTAGCGCTGCTGATCGTGTTCTCGCGCATCAAGGTCTGGACCGGCTATTCAGGACTCGGATACCTGATCGCCGCGCACACCGCCTTCTGCATCCCGTTCGCCTACCTGCCGATCCGAGCGCGGTTGGAGAACATGGACCTCACTCTGGAGCGCGCCGCCGCCGACCTTTACGCCACGCCTTGGCAAGCCTTCCGTTTCGTGACGTTGCCGCTCTTGAGGCCTGCCATAATCGCCGGTTTCATGCTCGCCTTCGTCATTTCGCTCGACGATGTCGTCATCACCGAATTCGTCAAGTCCGGCGGGCAGGATACGCTTCCCACCTACATGCTCGGCCAGTTGCGGCGCGAAACGAGTCCGGAAATCAATGCGATCGCCACTGTGTTTCTGGCTCTGTCGGTAGTGCTCGTAACCGTCTTTTACTTCGTCAATCGTCGCAAACCATAACCGGACTGGAGAACAGCAATGAAATGGAAGACAACGGCCGCAACGGCGGCACTCGGATTGCTTGCCTTCGTGAGCAGCGCGTATGCGGAAGGCGAACTCAACATCTTTAATTGGGGTGACTACACCAGCCCCGAGATGATCAAGAAGTTCGAGGACACATACAAGGTCAAGGTAACGGTCACGGACTACGATTCCAACGACACTGCGCTCGCCAAGGTGCGCGCCGGCGGTCACGGCTTCGACATCGTGGTGCCTTCGGCCAATTACGTGCCGATCTGGGTGAAGGAAGGGCTGCTGCTCGAGGCGCGGCCCGACCAGATGGAAAACTTCAAGAATGTCGACGAGCGCTGGGTCAATGTTCCTTGGGATCCGGGCCGTCACTATACGGTTCCGTGGCAGTGGGGTCTGACTGGTATCGGCGTCAACACGAAGGTCTACGGCGGCGACATCAACACCTCTGCGATCTTCCTGGATCCGCCGAAGGAATTGGTCGGCAAGATCAACGTTGCGCCGGAAATGAACGACGTGATGTTTGCCGCCATCAAGTATCTGGGTGGCAAATGGTGCACTGACGACAAGGAATTGCTCAAGAAAGTGCGTGACAAGCTGGCCGAGGCAAAGCCGAAATGGTTGGCTATGGACTACAGCGTGACCGAGAAGCTGCCGGCCGGCGACTATTCGGCCGTCTACTACTGGAATGGCGCCATCATGCGCTCGCGCATCAAGAACCCCGATATCAAGTTCGGCTATCCAAAGGAGGGCTTCCCCTACTTCATGGACAGCGTCGCCATCCTGAAAGATGCGAAGAATGTCGAGAACGCAAAGCTGTTCATGAACTTCATCATGGATCCACAGAACGCCGCCATGATCTCCGCCTTCGCTAAATATGCCAATGGCATCAAGGGCTCGACGGCGTTCATGCCCGACGACATGAAGAGTGCGCCCGAACTGGTGGTGCCGCCAGAGTTCGAGAAAGTGGGCGAGTTCATGACCCCTTGCTCGCCCGAGGTGCAGCAAATCTACACGCGCATCTGGACGGATCTTCAGAAGTAGCGGCACACTCCCCTCTTGGGAGATGCGGGACCGGACAAGGGGGCGGCGCCGAATCTGCGCCGCCCCCTGACTCGCCTACCGGCAATGCCTTCAAGACTTCGGGCACTCGGCACTCGAAGCCCATTTGGGCTTTCGTCGGCCGTGCCGATGCCGCTCGTTCGGGTAACGGCAGCACATGCCGCGGCAAGGGAAATTCGCATGCATTCCTATCGCAACTCCGATCCGCGGCCGCCGATCATGCAGGGCTCGCCGCCTAAACTGGTGCCGCCGAGGCTCGATTGGGATCGGCCACCATGGAACCGTTGGGCCTTCCAGCATATTCGCGAATTCCTGCCCACCGTCGAAGTCTGGCGCGGCAACGGCCATCGTCACCGCCTGGAACGCAACGAGGTCGACCTCGACGGCTTGGCCGTCGTTGACAGCACGGGCGCGCCGACGACGCTTGCAGGCTTGCTCGACGAAACCTATGCCGATGGCTTCCTCGTGCTGAAGGACGGGAAGATCGCGTATGAGCGCTATTTCAACGGCATGGACGAGCGCACGCTGCATCTGTCGCAGTCGATGGCGAAATCGGTCACCGGATCGGTCTGCGGCATCCTGGTCGGGCGCGGCCTGATCGATCCGGCGAAGCCGGTGACAGACTATCTGCCCGAACTCGGCGAGACGGGCTGGGCCGGCGCCTTGGTGCAGCACGTGCTCGACATGACTACAGGGGTGCGCTTTTCCGAGGAGTACACCGATCGCTATTCCGAGATCGGCCAGGTCGATGTCGCGACCGGCTGGAAACCTATCCCGCCGGGCAGCGATCCGAATTTCCCGTGGCCGTCGCATCTGTTCGAGTTGATCCTGCGGCTGAAGGACAAGGTGCGGGAGCATGGCGAGGCCTTCGAATACCGCTCGATCGAGACGGATGTGCTGGCCTTCATCATGGAACGGGTGAGCGGCAAGCGCCTGGCGCAGCTCGTCTCGGAAGAGCTCTGGCAGAAGCTCGGCGCCGATGAGAGCGCCTGCTTCACCGTCGACGGCGCCGGCTACGCGCTGGCCGATGGCGGCTTCAACGCTACGCTGCGCGACTACGGCCGTTTCGGGCAATTGATCCTCGACAATGGCGGCGGCGTGATCCCGGCCGACTGGATCGAGGCGACGCGGACCGGCAAGCACGGGCCGAATTTCAGCCCAAGCCTGCCGGACGGCAGCTACCGCAACCAGTTCTGGATCGAGGATTCGCGTTCGCGATCGCTGATGTGCCGCGGCGTGTTCGGCCAACTGATCCATATGAGCTGGGAACACAGGATGGTCGTGGTGAAGCTTTCGACTTATCCGGATTTCCTCAACTCCGCCTATTCGGTGGCGACGCAGAAAGCGGTGCATGCCATCGCCGGAGCGCTGGCCTGAAACCCCAAGATAGCAACCGAGAGAGCATCATGACCGGCAAGACCGCCTTCGAGATCCAATATGGCTTTGCCCGCAAGGATGTGCGGCTCGAAACCTGGCGGCTGGCGCCGTTCAACCGATGGTCGTTCCAGAATGTCGGCGAGCTGGTGCCAAGCGCGCATGTCGCGGCGGCGCCCGGTGGCGAGGAGCAGGCGAAATCCCTGGGGGCCCTACTCGAGGAGAATATCTCGCTCTCTCGCGGCAGCGAAACCGTCGCGAGCTTCCTGAAGCGCTCCGATACGGACGGACTGACGATCCTGAAGGCCGGCAAGCTGGTCGGCGATTGGTCTGCACCGCATATGCAGTTCGGAGCCCGGCACATCGTGTTTTCGATCAGCAAGTCGGTGACGGCGATCCTCGCCGGCATACTGGAAGGCGAAGGGGTGTTCGACCCCGGCGCGCCGGTTACAGAGTACATTCCCGAAGCCAGGGGCTCGGCCTATGGCGACGCGAGCGTGCGCAATGTGCTCGACATGACGGTCAGTCTCGATTTCGAAGAAGACTATCTCGATCCGGAAAGCGTCTTTGCCCTCTATCGTCGCTCGACCTTGTGGAACCCGGGCGGCGGGTCGGAAAGCCTCACGGCTTTCCTGCTGACGCTGCCGCGTCTCGCCGAACCGCACGGGCAGACCTACCGCTACCGATCGCCCAATTCGGACATGCTGGGCATCCTGGTGGAGCGGGCATCTGGCAAACGCGTCAGCGAATTGCTCAGCGAGAAGCTGTGGCTGCCACTGGGTGCCGTAAGCGAAATGGCGGTGACGGTCGACATGGAAGGCACGGCGCGCACCGCCGGCGGCATGTCGATGACGCCGCGCGACCTTGCCCGCATCGGCGAGATGATGCGACAGGGCGGCACCGCCAATGGCCGCCGCGTCGTGCCGGAAGCCTGGGTGCGCGACACGGTCGCCACCGGCGGCAGCCATGAGGCCTGGCAACGCGGCACGATGGCATTTTTGTTCCCGAAGGGGCGCTATCGCAACAAATGGTACCAGACCGGCCGTGACAGCGGCGCCTATTGCGGCATCGGGATCCACGGGCAGTGGATCTACGTCAATCCGAAAACGGAAGTCGTCATCGCCAAGATGTCGTCGCAGCCGGACCCGGTGGACGACAAGCTGGACGAGGATATCGTGGCCTTCCTGGAGACGCTCAGCCGGATAATCTAGGTCGAACCGACTGTGTAGGCTGGAGGCAGGTGAGGGCGTGACAAACGCCCGAGGGTCTTTCTTGTGGACCTCTCATTCTGCTGAACACGGCGCGGTTGGCGCGGCAGGCATCCCGGCCTATGGTCGCCGCTCTTTTCGACAGGAACGAGCATGGCATCGGATATCAAGCGCATCGCAGCAATCATCGCGTCCGAGATCGGCGCGCGGCCGGAGCAGGCCGCGGCGGCAATCGGGCTGCTCGACGAAGGCGCGACAGTCCCGTTCGTGGCGCGTTACCGCAAGGAAGTCACGGGCGGGCTCGACGACACGCAATTGCGCGACCTTTCCGAGCGGCTTGCCTATCTGCGCGAGCTCGATGCGCGGCGCGACACGATCCTCGGCTCGATCCGCGAGCAGGGCAAGCTGACCGCGGAGCTGGAGGCCAAGATCGCCGCGGCCGCCACGAAGGCCGAGCTCGAGGACATTTATCTGCCTTATAAGCCGAAGCGGCGCACCAAGGCCGAGATCGCCAGGGAGCGCGGGCTCGGGCCTCTTGCCGAAGCGATCCTGGCCGACCGGTCAGCGGTGCCGGCCGAGCTTGCGATCGCCTATGTCACGCAAGAGGTTGCCGACGCCAAGGCGGCGCTGGAAGGCGCGCGCGACATCCTGTCGGAACAGTTCGCCGAGAATGCCGATCTGGTCGGCAAGCTGCGCGTCTATATGAAGGAACGCGCCTTCCTGCGCGCAAAAGTCGTCGACGGGAAGCAGGAAGCCGGGGCGAAATTCTCCGACTATTTCGACCATGTCGAGCGCTGGGCGGGCGTGCCCAGCCACCGCGCGCTCGCCATGCTGCGCGGCCGCAATGAAGAGGTGCTGTCACTCGACATCGAGGTCGATGCCGACGATCAATCGCCGGTTAAGCCGGTCGAGCGCATGATCGCCAATGCCTATGCGATCGGCGGCAGCCTGCCGGGCGATAAATGGCTGATGGAGGTCGCGGGCTGGACCTGGCGGATCAAGCTGTCACTGCATCTGACGCTCGACCTGATGCGCGACCTGCGCGAGCGGGCCGAGGAGGAGGCGATCCATGTCTTTGCCCGCAACCTGAAGGATCTTTTGCTCGCGGCGCCCGCCGGTTCGCGGCCGACGATGGGGCTCGACCCCGGCATCCGCACCGGCGTCAAGGTGGCGGTGGTCGACGGCACCGGCAAGTTGGTGGCGACGACGACCGTCTATCCGTTCCCGCCGAAGAACGACGTGCGGGGCACGCAGGTGGAGCTTGCAGCCCTTGTCCGCCAGCACAAGGTCGAGCTGATCTCGATCGGCAACGGCACTGGCAGCCGCGAAACGGAGAAGCTGGTTGCCGATATGTTGTCGGACCTGCCTGCGGGCAGCGGGCCGAAGCCGCTCAAGGTGATCGTCAGCGAAGCCGGTGCTTCCGTGTATTCGGCTTCGGCAACGGCGGCGGCGGAATTCCCGGGCCTGGATGTTTCGCTGCGAGGCGCTGTCTCGATCGCCCGGCGCCTGCAGGATCCGCTGGCCGAACTCGTCAAGATCGAGCCGAAATCGATCGGCGTTGGTCAATACCAGCACGATGTCGACCAGTACCGGCTCGGCCGTTCGCTGGAGGCGGTAGTCGAGGATGCGGTGAACGCCGTCGGCGTCGATCTCAACACGGCGTCGGCGCCGCTTTTGGCGCGCGTGTCGGGATTGGGGCCGTCGCTCGCCGAGGCGATCGTCGCGCATCGCGATGCGGCCGGGCCGTTTGCCAGCCGCAAGGACCTGCTCAAGGTGGCGCGGCTGGGGCCGCGCGCGTTCGAGCAAAGCGCCGGCTTCCTGCGCATCCCGAACGGCGCGGAGCCGCTCGATGCGTCATCGGTCCATCCGGAGGCCTATGGCGTGGCGAAGAAAATAGTCGCCGCTTGCGGCCGCGACGTGCGCGCGCTGATGGGCGACAGCGCCGCGCTGAAGGCGCTCGATCCGCGCGTCTTCGTCGACGAGCGCTTCGGCCTGCCGACGGTTCGCGACATCATCGCCGAGCTGGAAAAGCCCGGCCGGGATCCGCGCCCCGGCTTCAAGACGGCGACCTTCGCCGAGGGCGTCGACGACATCAAGGACCTGAAGCCCGGCATGCTGCTCGAGGGCACCGTCACCAATGTCGCGGCCTTTGGCGCCTTCGTCGACATCGGCGTGCACCAGGACGGGCTCGTGCATGTCTCGCAACTGGCCGACCGGTTCATCAAGGACGCGCATGAGGTGGTTAAGGCTGGCGACGTGGTGAAGGTGCGGGTCGTCGATGTAGATATCAAACGCAAGCGCATCGGGCTGTCGATGCGCAAGGATGGCGGCGAGGGCGCGCCTCGCGGTGGACAACGCGATCAAGGCGGCGGCAAGCCGGCGCCGCGCTCGCCCGCGCCGCAGCGTCAGCCGGAAAAGCCTTCGCAAGGTGCTTTCGGCGCGGTGCTCGCCGAGGCGATGAAACGCAAGTAGCTACCACGCGAGCACTGCCGGCTCCTTGCCGATCTGACCCAGCAGCCAGTCACGGAAGCTTGCCACCGGCGGGTGGCCGCGCTTGTCGTGCGGCACGACCAGATAATAGGCGCTGCGGCTCTGCATCGGGGTGCCCGGTGCCGGCACCAACTGGCCACGCTGCAATTCGCCGGCAATCAGGATTTCCGGAAGCAGCGCCATGCCGAGCCCGGCCATGCAGGCCTGGGCGACCGTGCCGAACTGCTCGAACTGCATGCCGGGTCCGGTCGGTGCCTCCAGTCCCTGATGCTCGAACCATTCACTCCAGGCGCCGGGGCGGGTCGCCATGTGCAGCAACGGCAGGCGGTTGATATCGGCCGGCGTGGCGATAGCGCGAGAGGCGAGGAATTCGGGCGAAGCCACAGGCATCACGGTCTCGCGCATCAGAAGCGTGCAATCGGCCTCAGGCCAGTCCGGCGTGCCATGATGGATCGCTGCGTCCAGCCGCTCGCGGGCGAAGTCGAAACGGCCGATGCGTGTGGCGAAGTTGATTGTAATGTCGGGGTGGCGGGCGACGAAATCCGGGATCAGCGGCATCAGCCAGCGTGTGCCGAAGGTCGGCAGGATTGCAACATTGAGGACGCCACTATGCCGATTGCTCATCAATCCGAGTGCGGCGTCGCGCAACTGACCAAGAGCGGCGCGCACCGCTTCGGCGTAGGTCTCGCCTGCGGCCGATAGCCGGACATTGCGGCTGTCGCGCTCGAACAGCCGCCGCCCGAACTGCTCTTCCAGCAGGCTGATCTGCCGGCTGATGGCGCCTTGCGTCAGATCGAGCTCGCGGGCGGCTGCCGTGAACGAGCCGAGGCGCGCCACCGCCTCGAAGGCGGCAAGCGCGGCGGTGTTCGGCAAGAGGCGGCGTTGCATGTTCATGATCCATTACTATCCCTCATTGATCTGTGATGCAATTTCGTTTGATTTTTCCCTGTCGCAGGCGGATAAGCCGGGCACATCAAAAGTCACCGGGAGCGAGGCCATGGCCGCTGAGAAGAACACCTTCGTGTGGAACGATCCTTTCCTGATCGAGGACCAGCTTTCCGAGGATGAGCGCATGGTGCGGGACGGCGCCACCGCCTTCGCCGCTGACAAGCTCGCGCCGCGCATTGAGGAAGCTTACGCCGAGGAGAAGACAGATCCTTCGATTTTCCGCGAGATGGGCGAGGCCGGCCTGCTCGGCATCACCATCCCGGAAGAGTATGGTGGGCTTGGCGCCGGATACGTGACTTACGGCCTGGTGGCGCGCGAGGTCGAGCGCATCGATTCGGGCTATCGCTCGATGATGAGCGTGCAGTCCTCGCTGGTCATGTATCCGATCCACGCCTATGGCTCGGAAGCGCAGCGCAAGAAATACCTGCCGAAGCTCGCATCGGGCGAATGGATCGGCTGCTTCGGCCTCACCGAGCCGGATGCCGGCTCCGATCCAGGCGGCATGAAGACGCGCGCCGAGAAGACGGCGAATGGCTACAAACTCTCCGGCTCCAAGATGTGGATTTCCAACGCGCCGATCGCGGACGTCTTCGTCGTCTGGGCGAAGCTGAAGGGCGATAACGGCAAGGACGAAATCCGCGGCTTCGTGCTGGAGAAGGGCATGAAAGGGCTGTCGGCGCCAAAGATCGGCGGCAAGTTGTCGCTGCGGGCGTCGATCACCGGCGAGGTGGTGCTGGAAGGCGTCGAGGTCGGCGAGGACGCAATGCTGCCCAATGCCCGAGGTCTCGGCGGCCCGTTCGGCTGCTTGAACCGGGCGCGCTACGGCATCTCCTGGGGCGCCATGGGCGCGGCCGAGGATTGCTGGCACCGGGCGCGGCAATACGGGCTCGACCGCAAACAGTTCGGCAAGCCGCTGGCCGGCACGCAGCTCTTCCAGAAGAAGCTCGCCGACATGCAGACCGAGATCGCGCTCGGCCTGCAGGGCTCGTTGCGGGTCGGCCGGCTGATGGACGAAGGCAAGATGGCGCCGGAAATGATCTCCATCGTCAAGCGCAACAATTGCGGCAAGGCGCTCGACATCGCCCGCCAGGCCCGGGACATGCATGGCGGCAACGGCATCCAGATCGGCTACCACGTGATGCGCCACGCGCAGAACCTGGAGACGGTCAACACCTATGAGGGCACGCATGACGTGCACGCGCTGATCCTCGGGCGGGCGCAGACGGGCATCCAGGCATTTTTCTAAGCCGGCAACGCTGCTTAATTTAGGTGCAGCGCAACATCTCTGCTTGGAGAATGGCCAGCACCTATGTCAGGGTTCGGCGACTGAAACGCCGAACTCCGGGGCACCATGGCAATTCTGGCAGCCGTCCATCACCTGACACATTACAAATATGACCGGCCGGTGGCTCTCGGCCCCCAGGTGATCAGGCTGCAGCCGGCGCCGCATTCGCGCACCAAGGTGCTCAGCCATTCGCTGAAGGTCGAACCGGCAAACCACTTCGTCAACCTGCAGCAGGACCCCTACGGCAACTTCCTCGCCCGCTTCGTCTTCCCGGAGCCGGTCAACGAGCTCAAGATCGAAGTCGACCTCGTCGCCGACATGACGGTCTACAATCCGTTCGATTTCTTCGTCGAGGAGAGCGCCGAGACCTTTCCGTTCGATTATCCGGAAGAGATCAGGGAAGACCTCGCCATCTATCGCACGCCGGAACCAGCCGGGCCGCTGCTGTCCAAGTTCCTGGACAGCATCGACCGCAGGCCGGCAAACACCGTCAATTTCCTGGTCGATCTCAATGCAAGGCTGCAGCGCGAGATCGACTACATAGTGCGCATGGAGACAGGCGTCTATTCGCCGGAAGAGACGCTTGCCGCTGCCAAGGGCTCTTGCCGGGATTCGAGTTGGCTCCTGGTGCAGATCCTGCGTAACCTCGGCATCGCGGCACGCTTCGTCTCCGGATACCTGATTCAGCTCAAGCCCGACCTGGTCGCGCTCGATGGGCCGCCTGGAACAGCTGTCGACTTCACCGACCTGCATGCCTGGTGCGAGGTCTATATTCCCGGCGCCGGCTGGATCGGCTTCGACCCGACTTCCGGCCTGCTTACCGGTGAAAGTCATGTTCCGCTTGCCGCGACGCCGCATTTCCGCAATGCCGCGCCGATTTCCGGCATGGCAAGCTTCGCCAATGTCGATTTCAGCTTCGACATGCGCGTCGACCGGATCGCCGAACATCCGCGCATCACCAAGCCGTTCTCCGACGAAAGCTGGGAGGCGCTAGATCAACTGGGCGAAAAAGTCGACGCCGCGCTCAGAGACGGCGACGTGCGGCTCACCATGGGTGGCGAGCCGACCTTCGTGTCGGTCGACGATTTCGAGTCCGCCGAATGGAACACGGCGGCCGTCGGACCGACCAAGCGCGACAAGGCCGACCAACTGATCCGCCGGCTGCGCGAGCGCTTTGCGCCGGGCGGCTTCCTGCATTATGGCCAGGGCAAGTGGTATCCGGGGGAGAGCCTGCCGCGCTGGACCTTCTCGCTCTACTGGCGCACGGATGGAGAGCCGGTCTGGCGCGATCCGTCGCTGATCGCGCGCGAGAAGGGCAATGCCGCGGTGGGTCCCGAACAGGCCGAAAGCCTGCTCACGGCGATCGCCGGCGAGCTCGGCATCGACAGGACGATGGTCAACGAGGCCTATGAGGACCCGGCTGAGTGGTTGCTCAAGGAAGGCAAGCTGCCGGACAATGTCGATCCGTCCAATTCGAAGCTGGAAGACCCGGAAGAGCGCAGCCGCATGGCCCGCGTCTTCGAGCGCGGGCTGACCAAGCCGTCCGGCTATGTGCTGCCAGTGCAGCGCTGGAACAGTCAGGCCGCTGGCCAGCGCTGGCGCTCGGAGAAATGGAAGACGCGGCGCGGCCGCCTGTTCCTGGTGCCGGGCGACTCCCCGGTCGGCTATCGCCTGCCACTCGGCACATTGCCCTATGTTGCGCCGGCGCATTTCCCTTACATCGTGCCGGTCGATCCCTCTGTGCCGCGCGGCCCGCTGCCGGCGCGCGAGGCGATTTTGCCGGACGCTTCGCCGGGGACACTTGAGGGCGCGGATGAAATGGCGCACCGCCAGCAGGCGGTTTCTTTCACCGCCGCCACCGTCCAGCAGGACCGTGTCGAGCAGGAGATCACCGAGATCGGCGGCGCGGTGCGCACGGCGCTGACCGTCGAGCCGCGCGACGGCCGGCTATGCGTGTTCATGCCGCCGGTCGAGGCGCTGGAAGACTATCTCGAACTGGTGGCGGCGGCGGAGAATGCGGCCAAGGCCATTGGTGTGCCGGTGCATATCGAGGGCTATGCTCCGCCGCACGATCCGCGCCTCAACGTCATCCGCGTCGCGCCGGATCCGGGGGTCATCGAGGTCAACATCCACCCGGCCGCCAACTGGCAGGAATGCGTTGCCACCACCACGGCGATCTACGAGGAGGCAAGGCTATCGCGGCTCGGCGCCGACAAGTTCATGATCGACGGACGCCATACCGGCACGGGCGGCGGCAACCATGTCGTCGTCGGCGGTGCGACGCCGAACGACAGCCCGTTCCTGCGCAGGCCCGACCTGTTGAAGAGCCTGGTGCTGCAATGGCAGCGGCATCCGTCGCTATCCTACCTGTTTTCCGGCCTGTTCATCGGTCCGACCAGCCAGGCGCCGCGCTTCGACGAGGCGCGGCACGATTCGCTTTACGAGCTGGAGATCGCACTGGCGCAGGTGCCGCATCCGGATAAGGGTACGGCCCCTTTGCCGTGGCTGGTCGACCGGCTGTTCCGCAATCTCCTGACCGACGTGACCGGAAACACCCACCGCTCGGAAATCTGCATCGATAAATTGTTCTCGCCGGACGGGCCGACCGGCCGGCTCGGGCTGGTCGAGTTCCGCGGCTTCGAGATGCCGCCCAATGCGCGCATGAGCCTCGCGCAGCAATTGCTGGTCCGCGCGATCATCGCCCGGGCCTGGAAGAACCCGCTGGACGGCCGCTTCGTGCGTTGGGGCACGTCACTGCACGACCGCTTCATGCTCCCTCACTATGTCTGGACGGATTTCCTCGACGTGCTGGAGGATCTGAAGCTCAACGGTTTCGACTTCCGCCCCGACTGGTTCGCGGCACAGCTCGAATTCCGCTTTCCGTTCTGCGGCGAAGTACAGCATGCCGGCGTCAAGCTGGAGCTACGGCAGGCGCTGGAGCCCTGGCACGTGATGGGCGAGCAGGGCGCGATCGGCGGTACGGTTCGCTTCGTCGATTCTTCCGTGGAGCGGTTGCAGGTGCGAACCGAAGGCCTCAATCCGGAACGCCACGCCGTCGTCTGCAACGGCCGCGTCGTGCCGATGAAAGTCACCGACACCAGAGAGGTCGCGGTGGCGGGCGTGCGCTTCAAGGCCTGGCAGCCGGCGTCGGGCCTGCATCCGGCTCTACCGGTCAACACTCCGCTGGTATTCGACATCTATGACCGCTGGTCGGGCCGCTCGGTCGGCGGCTGCGTCTACCATGTCGCGCATCCCGGCGGGCGCAATTACGACACCTTCCCGATCAACGGCAACGAGGCCGAGGCCCGACGGCTTGCCCGGTTCGAGCCGCGCGGCCACACGCCGGGCGGCTATGTGTTGCGTGACGAAGAAGCTTCTGAAGAGTTCCCAATGACCCTTGACCTCAGGCGGCCGGCGAGACTCTGATCGACAATGGCCAAGGGGAATCACAAGCGGGCGAGCGGCGGGCCGCGGGCGCAGAGCCTGCTGGATCGCTACCGTCCGATCGCGGGCGTCGTCGACGAGATGGTCGACGAGTCGGGCAGCCCGCGTCCGGCCTGGCGTTCCTTCGTCGACGCGCTCGACCGTTTGGGCCCGGAGCGCCTTGGCCAGCGTTTTGCCCGTGCCGACCAGTATCTGCGCGACGCCGGCGTCTACTACCGGGTCTATGACAAAGCCGGCGCCAATGAACGGGAATGGCCGCTGGCCTATGTCCCGCTGCTGATCGAGGAAGCCGAATGGGCCCAAATCAGCGCCGGACTGGTTGAGCGCGCCGACCTGTTCGAAGCGATCCTGGCCGATATCTATGGGCCGAACCGGCTGATCGAGAAGGGCATCCTGCCTGCCGGACTGATCGCGGCGAGCCCGGAATATCTGCGCCCCATCGCCGGCGTCCGGCCGGCCAGCAGGTATTTCCTCCACATGGTTGCCTTTGAGCTCGGCCGCGGCCCGGATGGCCGCTGGTGGGTACTTGGCGACCGCACCCAGGCGCCGTCGGGTGCGGGCTTCGCCCTTGAAAATCGCGTCGCCACCACGCGCGCGCTGTCGGACATCTATGGCGAGATGCACGTGCATCGCCTCGCCGGCTTCTTCCGCCGCTTTCGCGACGCGCTGAACGGCATGGCGAAAGAATCCGGCGGGCGTGTCGCCATCCTGACGCCCGGCCCGCTCAACGAGACCTATTACGAGCACGCCTATATCGCGCGCTATCTCGGCATCATGCTGCTGGAGGGCGAGGACCTGACCGTCTCCGGCGGCAGGCTGATGGTTCGGACCGTTTCCGGCCTGATGCCTATCGGCGTCTTGTGGCGGCGGCTGGATGCGGCCTTCGCCGATCCGCTCGAGCTCAAGCCGGACTCGCAGATCGGCACGCCGGGACTGGTCGAGGCAATCCGGCAGGGTTCGGTATCGGCCGTCAACGCGCTCGGCTCCGGCCTTGTGGAGGCGCGGGCGCTGCTTTCCTTCCTGCCCATGATCGCGCGGGAACTGCAGGGCGAGGAGCTCAAACTGCCGAGCGTCGCCACGTGGTGGTGCGGGCAGCAGGGCGAGCGCGACCATGTGCTTGCCAATATCGACCGCATGGTCGTCGGCCCGGCGCTGTCGACCCGGCTCGCCTTCGAGGACGACGGCGCGACCCGGCTCGGATCGTCCCTTTCGGCGGGCGAGCGGGCCGAACTTGTCGCGCGCATCGAGGCGGACGGTGCCGGTTTCGTCGGCCAGGAGGCGGTGACGCTGTCGACCACGCCGGTGTTCGTCGGCGGCCGGCTGGAGCCGCGGCCCGCCAGCCTGCGCGTCTATCTGGCGCGAACACGGGAAGGCTGGACCGTCATGCCCGGCGGCTTCGCCCGCGTCGGCTTCTCGCTCGATCCGACGGCGATCGCCATGCAGCGCGGCGGCCAGGCGGCGGATGTCTGGGTGGTCAGCGACAGTCCGGTCGAGCGCGAGACGCTGCTGCCCCAGGAACATGAGAGTTTCACCCGCAGCATGCCGGGCAGCCTGCCCAGCCGCGCGGCGGAGAACCTGATGTGGCTCGGGCGCTATATCGAGCGTTCGGAAGACACGGTGCGCGTGCTGCGCGCCTATCATGTGCGGCTTGCCGAGACTTCCGATCCGGAAATGCCGCTCCTGGTCGATATCAGGCGTTATCTCGAGCCGTACGGCGTCGAAGTCGAAGCGCCGATACCGCCAGGGTTGATCGGCACCCTGGACAGCGCGGTCTACAGCGCCGGCCAGATCCGCGACCGCTTCTCGCCAGATGGCTGGCTGGCATTGAAGGATCTGTCGAAGACCATCCACAAGTTCGCGGAAACGGTTGCGCCCGGAGACGACGCGACGCGGGCGATGACGGTGATGCTGCGCAAGCTGGCCGGCTTTTCCGGCCTGCTGCACGAGAACATGTACCGTTTCACCGGCTGGCGTTTCCTCGAAATCGGCCGCAGGCTGGAACGCGGCATCCAGATTGCTCGCACGCTCAGCCGGCTGACGAGGAAAGAGGCGCCGGAGGGCGCGCTCGACATGATGCTGGAGATCGGCGACAGCGTTATGACCCATCGCAGGCAATATCCGGCGCAGGCCGGGCGGCGCACCGTTGTCGACCTGCTCGCGCTCGATCCGCTCAATCCCCGCTCCATCCTGTTCCAGCTCGAGCGGCTGAAGGCTGAGATCGGCATGCTGCCCTCGGTCGGCGGCGAGGGGCATATGTCGCCAGCCGCCAAGGAAATCCTGCAGCTCAACACGGCGATAGCCGTCATGGAGCCGTCGGACATGAGCGCCAAGGTGCTCGACGACTTCGCCGGCCAGATCGGCGACCTCTACAACAGTCTCGCCCGAGCCTATTTCGCTTAGATGCTATACGACATCAGACTCCATCTGCATTACGACTACGCAACCGCGGCCGGCGGCGGGCGTCACCAGGTGCGCGTGATGCCGCAGACGATCGGCGGCGTGCAGCGTGTGATCGCCGCCTCGCTGTCGTTCCAGCCGATGCCGGCGGAGCGCGCCGATTTTTCCGACTTCTTCGGCAACAACGTCACATCGATCGCCTTTCGTGAGGCGCATGAGACGCTCGACATCCGAATGAACGCGCGCGTCTCGGTTACGCGGCCCGAGCCGGGTCTCGATGTCTCGCCCGATATAGCAGGGCTGAGGTCGGAGCTAGATATGGTGCGCTCCCTGGCGCCCCTGGCGCCGCATCATTTCCTCGCCCCTAGCGATCACGCCGGCATTGATGCGGCGATCACCGCCTATGCGCATGACAGCCTGGCCTCTTCGGTTGTGGCGACCGCGGTCGATCTCTGCAACCGCATCCACCGCGATTTCGCTTATGACGGCAAGGCGACCACGGTGCAGACGCGGGCCAGCGACGCCTTCGCGATGAAGCGCGGGGTCTGCCAGGATTTCTCGCATATAATGATCGCCGGCCTGCGCGGACTTGGCATTCCGGCAGGGTATGTCAGCGGCTTCCTGCGCACCATTCCTCCGAAGGGCAAGCCCAGGCTAGAAGGCGCCGACGCAATGCACGCCTGGGTCAAGGCCTGGTGCGGACGCGATGCCGGCTGGCAGGAATTCGATCCGACCAACGGCATGCGGGCGAGCAACGACCATATCACCGTCGGTTACGGTCGCGACTATTCCGATGTAGCGCCGATCGTCGGCGTGTTGAAGACGACGGGCGGCCAGGTCGGCGAGCAGGCGGTCGACGTCATTCCAGTCGTTCTCGAGAAAGCGTGACGGCCACCCGGTCGCCCGATAAACGCTTCTCAAGCGCGATTGCCGTCGATATTCTGGGGATCGAACCGACGGGGGATTGCGGGCGTTTGCCCGTAACGGCGCGGAGACAGGATTGAAAGCAGTCAGCGTCATCATTCCAGCACACGATGCGGCCCGGACGATTGCCAGGACGCTCGCTTCGCTGGCCTCGGAGAAAGAGGTTATCGGCGAGGTGCTGCTGGTGGACGATTCGTCGTCCGACGCCACCGATGCCGTGGCCACGGAAGCGGCGTTGCGCCTTGCCTTGCCGTTGCGCGTCATAAAGTCGAACTGCCGCGACGTCGGCGGCGCCAGGAATCTGGCGTTGGAACAGGCCTGTTTTCCCTGGATTTATCTGATCGATGCCGACGACCTCCATCTGGAAGGCGGCCTGCGCATGATGCTGGCCACGGCCGCCGAGGCGCGATCGGGGATCGACATGGTGGTTGGCGCCTATCGCCGGTGTGTCGACGGGGAGGAGCGATCGACCAAGATGCCGGCCAGCTACACGGCAAGCGGACCGGCCAATGCCTGTGCCTATCTTGAAGGACGGATACGGTCGATCGCGGTCGGCAGCGCGCTGGTGTCGCGGCGGCTTGTCGGCGAAACAAGATTCGCGACCGGGCTAGCCTATGACGAGGATACTCTGTTCTGGGCGCGCGTGATGGCCAGGGCCTCGCTTGCGGTCGTAACGCAGCCGATATTCGTCTATTTGGTGTCGACGCAGCGCTCCGACGGTCGTTTTACGATCAGGCCTGCCGGGCGCTTTCTCGAATGGCGCCGGGCGCTGCGCGGGCTCCGTTCCTGCGGCATCTCGGAGCGATCCCTGAAGATCAGGGAAGGCCTCGTCGCCCTGAAGATCGCCCGCGTTCACTACGCGAGCGGCGATTTCGACATGGCGGCGAGATTCCTCGGCGTAGCCGAAGCCGCGCCACGGGCCGGCTCGGATATCTGGCGTTGCATACGCTACCGATTGAAGATCGCGCTGCGGCGCAGGTTCAGGGGGCCGGCCACCCTATTGCAACGCGCCTGATGGCCGGGAGGCCAGATCTCGCAGTCGTGGTGATCGGTTTCCGGAGCCCCGTCGGACTGGCCTCGGCGGTAAGGTCGTTGCTCGACCAGGCTGTCGCGCTTGAAATCGTGGTCGTGAATTCCGGCGGCGGCAACGCGAAGGCGCTTCTTGCCGACCACGGCATCGAGGTCAGGGTCATCGATGTCGAGGAGCGGTTGTTTGTCGGCGCCGCTCGTAATCGCGGCATCGCCGCCACGCAAGCGCCCTACGTAGCCTTCCTCGCCGATGATTGTCTTGCCCATCCGGGATGGGCGGAAGTCCGGCTGCGGCGGCACCATGAGGGTATCCCGGCGGTGGCGGGCGCGATGTTGAACAGTCACCCGCGCAATCTGATTGCCTGCGCGGCGCATCTCGTGACCTACATGCGACGCCTGCCCGGCCTTCCGGCAGAGAAGGCGCAGCGCTACGGCGTTTCTTTCGATCGCAAGCTGTTCGATCGATATGGGTCGTTCGACGAGCGGATGACGTCGGGAGAGGACACCGAATTCATGGCCAGGCTGCCGGCCGGCTTGCAGCCGGTCTGGGAACCGCGGGTTCTGACCATCCATCGCAACGAGACGAACCTGTTCGGGCTGCTCGCGGACCAGTATCGGCGCGGGCGCCGCTACGGCGCTTTTCTTCGATCCGTCGAGGCCGAGATGCCCGTGCGTCCGTTCCGGAAGGTGTTCCGGGATCGGCGCAATGTCGGCAAGCTGGCCAAGGAAGGGCTTTCCGGCAAGGAAAGGATTTTTGCAAGGCTGTCGCTGCCGATCGTATGGATGGCTTTGTTCGCCAAATCGCTGGGAGCGTCCGCCGGTGCCCGGCATGGCGACAGGACGGGCCGCCACCGATGATCACCGTCGAGATGAAGCCGCCGCGGCGTCGGCGCGGTCGATGGCTCTGGTCGCGGCGCAAGATCGTCGCCGTTTTCAGCTACCGCTACGATCAGCACCTCGTGCCCGACCTCATCGCAAACATCGCCCCTGTCGTCGATGGCTGGATCGCTTATGACGATCGCTCCTCGGACGAGGTTTTCAGCAGCGAGCCGCGCAGGCGGCGCGCGCTCATCGCCGCGGCCTTTGAGGCGGGCGCCGATTGGGTTCTGGCCATGGATCCCGACGAAAGGCTGGAAAACGCCGTCGCCGGCAGGATCGGCCGGCTCACCGGCGGGTCGACGCAAGTCGCCTGGGGGTTCCGCTGCCGGGAGATGTATACGCCGGCCAGCTACAGGATCGACGGAACCTGGGGCCACAAGATGCAGCACAGGCTTTTCGGCGCCTACCACCCCGACCGCTATCGATCGAAGGATCTGCACGGCGCCTGGTTTCCCGACGATATCGGCTTCAGGCTCAAGGACAGCGGCCTCAACCTCTATCATCTGAAAATGATCGAGCCCAAGCGGCGCGCGTCGCGTCGCGACCTCTACAATCGTCTCGATCCGGATCGCCGCCTGCAGGAGATCGGCTACGACTATCTGGCTGACGAGACGGGAATGACCCTCGAGACGGTGCCGGCCGGGCGAGAGTACTTCCCCGCCCATGCCGACGACGGGGGGCTCTGGATGGCGGATTTATCCGCCGGTCAGGCAGGCTGAAAGCTCGTTCGGAACAAGTCCTTGGCGCGCGGCTTTATCTACGGATAATTTCGCGGAGCCTGCATGTATGTTGCAGCATTCACAAACGTCATCGGACCGTTCCGAACGGCACGATGGAAATCGTAGGAACGGTGATCGCAACTCGGCGGAGGCCACGTCGCTCAACTATGTAAGCGATGCTGACCCCGGCATCCGCAGGTTGAGTAAAGGGACGGGATTCTCCTATCTTGCACGCAGCGGCAGAGCTGTCGACGAAACGACGCTTGCCCGCATCAAATCGATCGTCATTCCGCCGGCCTGGACGGATGTATGGATCTCGCCCGATCCAGACGGCCACATCCAGGCAACCGGCCGGGATCAGCGCGGTCGCAAACAATATCGCTACCACCCGCAATGGACCGAGGAACGCGACGGCGTCAAATATTCAAGCCTCGTCGCCTTTGCGGAAAGCCTGCCTGCTCTGAGGCGGCAGATCGATGGCGATCTGCGCCGGCACGGGCTGCCTCTGGAGCGCGTCGTCGCGTCGGTGGTCTGGTTGCTCGACAACACCATGATCCGCATTGGCAACGCGGCCTATGCGCGCGACAATAAGAGCTTCGGATTGACCACGCTGCGCGACCGCCATGTCGAGATCACCGGATCCAGCCTGCGCTTCGCCTTCAAGGGCAAGTCGGGCAAGGAATGGAAGCTGAAGCTGGTCGATCGCCGCATCGCCAAGGTGGTGCGCGGCGCCCAGGATCTGCCCGGCCAGAAATTGTTCCAATATCTCGATGAAGATGGCAACAGACGGCCCGTGCGCTCGGAGGACGTCAACCGCTATATTCGCGAGGCTTCGGGCTCCGATTTCAGCTCAAAGCATTTCCGCACCTGGGGCGGCACGATCCATGCGGCGTCGCTGTTTGCGGGAACCGAGCTGCCGGAAAGCAAGGCACAGCAAAAACGTGTGATCAACAGCGTCGTCGACAAGGTCGCCGAGCGGCTGGGCAACACACGGGCGGTCTGCCGCAAATGCTATATCCATCCACTGGTGTTCGAGGCGTGGGCCGAAGGGCGTCTGCTTGACGAGATGGCCGCGGCCAACAAGCGCAAACGGCTGATATCCGGTCTCGACGAGGAAGAAACGCTGGTGCTGAGATGGCTGCAGGCGCGCGGCGCCTGATGCCAGGGCGGGACGGGGCGCCAAGTCCCTGATCGCCGTCATATTTTTTTATCGACCTTGTGTCGGGAAGGGCCCTAGTGTCGCGTCCTTTGATACGGAAAGGACCTGCCATGCTCTACGCCATCCTCTGCTACGCCTCCGAAGACGTTGTTTGCTCATGGAGCAAGGAACAGGACGACGAGGTCATGGCAAAGCTTCTCGACGTGCAGGACAGATACGCCAAGGCCGGTCGGCTCGGGCCGGTGGCGCGCCTTTTGCCCACGACGGCGGCCACGACGCTGCGAAAGGTCAAGGGAGAGTCGATCGTGCTCGATGGGCCGTTTGCCGAGACCAAGGAACAATTCCTCGGCTTCTACACGATCGAATGCAAAGACCTCGACGAAGCCGTCGAATTCGCGCGGGAGCTTTCCGAGGTCAATCCCAGCGGCGGCTCTTACGAGATCCGGCCGGTCTCGGTCTTCAATCCCACAAAGGTCGCGGTATGACGGACCTTGCCTGGATAAGCACGGCGATCAGCAACGCCCGCCCGCAAGCGATGGGCGCGCTGCTGCGCTACTTCCGCGACCTCGACGCCGCGGAAGAGGCTTTCCAGGATGCGTGCCTGAGGGCGCTCAAGAACTGGCCGAAGAACGGGCCGCCGCGCGATCCGGCGGCCTGGCTGATTTTCGTCGGCCGCAACAGCGGCATCGACGCCGTGCGCAAACGCGCCAAACAGGCGCCGATGCCGGAAGAGGATCAGATCTCCGACCTTGGGGACGCCGAGAGCGACATCGCCGAGCGGCTCGACGGCGCGCATTACCGCGACGACATCCTGCGGCTCCTGTTTATCTGCTGCCATCCCGACCTGCCGGCCACCCAGCAGATCGCCGTGGCGCTGCGCATCGTCTCCGGCCTGACCGTCAAGCAGATCGCGCGCGCCTTCCTGGTCGGCGAGAGCGCCATGGAGCAGCGCATCACCCGCGCCAAGGCGCGCATCGCCGATGCCGGCGTGCCGTTCGAGACGCCCGGCGCGGTCGAGCGCTCGGAACGGCTGGCCGCTGTCGCCGCCATGGTCTATCTGATCTTCAACGAAGGCTATTCGACCAATGGCGGCGAGGCGCCGGCCCGCGCGCCGCTGTGCGAAGAGGCGATCCGGCTCGCCCGGCTGCTGCTCAGGCTTTTCCAGGCCGAGCCGGAGATCATGGGGCTGACCGCGCTGCTTCTGCTGCAGCATGCGCGGGCGCCGGCACGGTTCGACGATAATGGCGAGATCGTGCTGCTCGAGGATCAGGATCGCTCGCTTTGGAGCAGCAAGATGATCGACGAGGGCCTGGCGCTGGTCGACAAGGCGTTGCGCCACCGCAAACCCGGCCCCTATCAGGTGCAGGCGGCGATTGCTGCGCTGCATGCGCGCGCGGCGACGGCCGCGGATACGGACTGGACCGAAATCGACTTGCTCTACGGCCTGCTGGAGCAGATGCAGCCTTCGCCGGTGGTGACGCTGAACCGCGCGGTCGCGGTCAGCAAGGTGAAGGGCCCGGACGCGGCGCTTGCCATGATCGAACCACTGGAAGAGCGGCTCTCGGGCTATTTCCATTTCTTCGGTCTCAGGGGTGGGCTGCTGATGCAGCTTGGCCGCAACGAGGAGGCGCGTGTCGCCTTCGACCGCGCGATCGCCTTGGCCAACACCGCCGCCGAGGCGGCGCATATCCGCATGCATATCGATCGGCTGATCAAGGAGAGCGACCAGAAGTCGTCGGTCCAGAAAGCCCGCTGATTGCGATTCCCATTGTCTGGCCCAATTTCGCAGCTTGGCCTTAGACCATGCCGGGGTGGCGGTTTTTCCCCGAAACGAGTAATGCCTCGCCATCAAGGCGCCCACGGCTCGTCCAAGAGACGGCGCATGGCTCCATTCCTGCCCATGCGAGGCAGCACCTGAAAGGGACAAAAAATGACGTTAGCGAAGGAAACGGCCGCTCTTCTCGAGGAACTGGGCGTCGCCAAGGACGCACTTGTCGGAGGCGACCTCGTCGTGCGCAGCCCGGTGACGGGCGAACAGATCGCGGCGCTGAGGTCGATCTCGGCCGCCGATGCCGGCAAGGCCATCGATGCCGCGCACAAGGCGTTCCAGGCCTGGCGGCTGGTGCCGGGGCCGAAGCGGGGCGAACTCGTGCGGCTGCTCGGCGAGGAATTGCGCGCGCATAAGGCGGAGCTCGGCCGGCTTGTATCGATCGAAGTCGGCAAGATTCCGTCCGAGGGGCTGGGTGAGGTCCAGGAGATGATCGACATTTGCGATTTCGCCGTCGGCCTCTCGCGGCAACTCTATGGCCTCACCATCGCCACCGAGCGTCCCGGTCATCGCATGATGGAGACCTGGCACCCTCTTGGGGTGGTCGGTGTCATCTCGGCCTTCAACTTCCCGGTCGCGGTGTGGTCGTGGAACGCGGCGCTCGCCTTCGTCTGCGGCGATGCGGTGGTGTGGAAGCCCTCGGAGAAGACGCCGCTGACGGCGCTTGCCTGCGAGGCGATCTTCAAGCGCGCCGCGGAGCGTTTCGGCGCTCACGCGCCGGCAGGGCTGCTGCAGGTGCTGATCGGCGACCGTGTCGCCGGCGAGGTACTGGTCGACCACCCGAAGGTGCCGCTGGTTTCGGCCACCGGCTCGACCCGCATGGGCCGCGAGGTTGGCCCCAGGCTTGCCAAGCGTTTTGCGCGCGCCGTGCTGGAGCTCGGCGGCAACAATGCCGGCATCGTCACGCCGACCGCCGATCTCGACATGGCGCTGAGAGCCATCGCCTTCGGCGCCATGGGCACGGCCGGCCAGCGCTGCACCACGCTCAGGCGCCTGTTCGTGCATGATAGCGTCTGTGACGCGCTCTTGCCGCGGCTGAAGAAGGCCTATCAGAGCGTTTCGGTCGGCAATCCACTGGAAGGCAAGGCGCTGGTCGGCCCGCTGATCGACAAGGCCGCCTTCGACAACATGCAGAAAGCGCTGAAGGAAGCGCAGGCGCGTGGCGGCAAGGTGACCGGCGGTGCGCGACTGGAGAACGGCCATCCTGACGCCTATTACGTGCATCCGGCGCTGGTCGAGATGCCCGCCCAGGTCTCGCCGGTGACGGAAGAGACCTTCGCGCCGATCCTCTACGTGATGAGATACACAGACTTCGACGAGGCGCTCGAGCTGCACAACGCGGTCGGCGCCGGCCTGTCGTCGTCGATCTTCACCCGAGACCTGCAGGAATCGGAGCGCTTCCTCGGCGTCGACGGTTCGGACTGCGGCATCGCCAACGTCAATATCGGCACGTCGGGCGCCGAGATCGGCGGGGCGTTCGGCGGCGAGAAGGAGACGGGCGGCGGCCGCGAGAGCGGCTCGGATGCCTGGAAGGCCTATATGCGCCGCGCCACCAACACGGTGAACTTCTCCAAGGCGCTGCCGCTCGCGCAGGGCGTGTCCTTCGACATCGATTGAATCGAAACGGCGCCGCTTGGGCGGCGCCGTCTTCAGCTCACATAGAGACGGGTTAGTTGACGCAGGTTGACTGCGTGCAGACAGCCGTGACGCTGGACAGTTTCTGACGCCTGTTCAACATCGGTTCTCGAAGGTCTTCTTCAAAGCTACCCCATGCGCGATGTTGCCTTGGCGCGTGGTGTGCCGCGTGTACAGCCATCTCGGTATGATGGGATCCGCCGAGCGGGGGATATCGCTCAGAAGGCCTTGCCGGTCCCCGGGTCGAACAGGCGAAGCGCGTCCGCGTCGAAGACAAACGCGCAAGACTGACCCTTGGCAACGTGGGCTTGCGGCGGCAAGGTAGCCGTCAGCCTTTGCGCGCCGATCCGGGCGGTGATGACCTGTTCAGGGCCAGTCAATTCGACGACGTCGATTTCGACCGGCAGCGACAATTCCGCACCGCTGCCCGACCCGAGGCGCAGCGCTTCCGGCCTGATGCCGACCATAACCGAAGCCCCGTCGCGGGCTGCATCGACGTAGCGTTCCGGCAGCGCCAGCCTCGCTTGCGTGCCGGCGATGGCGAGCTTGCCGTCCTGGGCAACTGCTTCCAGCATGTTCATCGCCGGCGCGCCGACGAAGCCCGCGACATAGAGGGTCGCCGGGTGGTTGTAGATCTCCTGCGGCGTGCCGAGCTGTTCGATGCGACCGTCGCGCATGACGGCGATGCGCGTCGCCAGCGTCATCGCCTCGATCTGGTCATGGGTGACGTAGACGACCGTGGTGCGGAGCATCTCGTGCAGGCGCTTCAGTTCGGTGCGCATTTCGAGGCGCAGCTTGGCATCGAGATTGGAGAGGGGTTCATCGAACAGGAAGACCTGCGGCTTGCGCACCAGCGCCCTTCCAATGGCGACGCGCTGGCGCTGGCCGCCAGACAACTGACCAGGCTTGCGGTCGAGCAGGTTCTCGATCTGCAAGAGCCTTGCCGTATCGCGCACCGCCCTGTCGCGCTCGGCGGCGGGAACCTTACGCATCTCGAGGCCGAAGCCGATGTTGCGGCTGACTGTGAGGTTTGGATAGAGCGCGTAGGATTGGAAGACCATGGCGATGTCGCGGTTCTTCGGATGCACGCCAAGCACTGACCGGCCGCCGATCAGCACGTCGCCGCTGGTTGCCTCCGCGAGACCGGCGATGATGTTGAGCAAGGTGGACTTGCCGCAGCCCGAAGAGCCGAGCAGCACGAGGAACTCACCGTTCTCGAGTGCGATGTCGATGCCTTTGAGCGTCTCGACGCCGCCGTAATTCTTGCGGACATCGCGGATTTCAAGCGCGCTCATGGACGGCATCCTCGAATTGGATCGGCCCGCCATAGTCGCGGGGCGAGGTTGAGATGGCGTGCGACGCCACCCGGATGGCGGCCGACAGACAGTCCTCCTGCGACCGGCCCTGCGCCAGCGCAGCCAGGAAGGCGGCGTTGAAGACATCGCCGGCGCCGATCGTGTCGATGACGGCGACGCGTGGCGCCAGCGCCTCAATGAGCTCGCCGCCGGCGCCGATGGCGATCGCGCCCTCCGGTCCGCGCTTGACGACCACTGTCGCCCCGCCCTTCATGCCGTCGCGGATCTTGCGCGCCGCCTCCGCGGGACTTGCGAGGCCGGCCAGCGTGGTCGTCTCGACTTCGTTGAACAGGGCCAGTTCGCAGCGCGACAGCCAGCCGCGCGCGGCAGTGCAATTCGCATGCGTCCAACCGTCGATCGGCCAGCCTGTGTCGAGCGCGATGGCAATGCCATGCGCTTCGGCCCAGTCGAAAAAAGCCTCGTAGTCGCGCGTCAGGTCGTCGGTGAGGAAACAGCCGCAGAGCAGCGCGTAGCCACCAGCAAGCCGTTCCCCGTCGAGCACCGAGAGCACGTCGGCCAGGCTAAAGCGGGGCAGGTGGCCGCGCGTAGTGAAGAAGGTGCGCTCGCCATCGGGATGGGTCATCCCGACCGACAATGTCGTGCCTTCTGGACGAACCGGCCAGTTGGCCGCACGCGCGCCAAACGCTTCGCGCAGCCAGCGGCCGAACTGGTCGTCACCGATATTGGCGGCAATCTCGAAGTCGATGCCCAGCGCCTGCCAGGCAAGCGCGGTGTTGCCGGCCTGGCCGCCGACACGCAGGTCGTCATGATCGACGACGGTCTCGGTGCCGGCCTTTGGCCAGGGCGCGACCGGACCGACGATCAGGTCGACATTGACGTTGCCGATCACGGCGAGCGGCCGCATCATTCGCTCCGCGTGATCTTGGTGGTGCGCACCGGCGTTCCGGCATTCTCGACGCGGGAATCGGCGAAGGCGATCATCAGTCGTTGCGCCACGGGCAGCATGGCAAAGATCGCTGCCAGTCCGAAGGCAGGCTTGAAACTCAACGTTTCGGCGCCCGCGACCGGCGGCATGCCCGAGGCGTCGAAGACGATCAGCGGCGCGCCGGCTTCGAGGACGGACAGCGCCATGGCGGTGACGAGGTCGGCGGTCGGGTCGTCGCCGCGGAAAAGCACGACGCCGATCTTCGGGCTGAGCATCTCCATCGGCCCATGGCGAAGCTGGCCGCCTTCGAGGGAAAAGCAAGGCAGGCGCGACAGTTCGGTAAGGCCGAGCGCCAACGCTTCGGCCACGCCTTGAAGGCTGCGGGCGGACGTGACCACGGTCGCCACATTGTCGAGCGCCGCAAGCGCTGCATCGATCGCAACCGCCTCCGGCGCCTTCAGCGCGGCGAGCGCAACGGCGGCATCCTCGCCCAGCGCGGCCAGGATGGCGAGATGCAGGGCAAAGGTCACGGTCAGGCTGCGGGTCGCGGCAAAGGCGAGCTCGGTGCCGCCGGCGCCGACGAGGCAAGGAACCGTGCGGCCGAGGAACGAGCCTGCCTCCAGCGTCAGGCCGAAGGTTTCGGCGTGATCGCCGGTCTCGGCGAACCAGCGCAACACCTCGGCGCTTTCGCCGGATTGCGAGGTGACGATCACGGTCTTGCCGGCAAGCGGCAGCGGCTGGCCGAGCTGCTCGGAAAGCGGCAGCGCGATGGCATCGATGCCGTGCGCGCGATAGAGCGGCTCGACGGCGCGGGCGACGGCATGCGAGGCGCCCATGCCGAGCAGGACAAGACGGCCGTTCTTCCTGATCGAGGCGGCGACCTTGGCGGCTGCTTCGCCATTGTTCTCGAACGAGGCGAGCGCATCCTCATGCTGGCGCGCCATCTCACGGTCGATCGCGAGGAGGCCGGAGGGTCGAGGTCTTTCAGCAGTCATCATTATCCTTTCACGCCGCCGCTGGTGAGTCCCGAGATCAGCGCGCGTTGCATGACGAGGCCGATCAGCACCGGCGGCAAGGCTGCGAGAACGCCGGCGGTGGCGATAAGTCCGTAGTCGGAGACGCGGCCGCCGGCGAGATCGGCGATGGCGACCGTCAGCGTCTTTGCCCGTTGGTCCGAGGTGAAGAGCAGGGCGTAGAAGAATTCGTCCCATGCAAGCAGCACGGCAAACAGCGCCGATGTCGCCACGACTGGCGCCGCCAGAGGCAGGGTGATGATGCGCCAGGTCTGGAACAAGCCGGCGCCGTCGATCATGGCCGCGGCCTCGATCTCGCGCGGAATGGAATCGAAACCCGATTTCATCAGCCAGGTGGTGAAGGGCGCCAGGATCGTCAGATAGATCAGCGCCAGGCCGAAGACATTGTTGAGCAGGCCGAGCCAGGACAGGCCCATGTAAAGGGGCACGGAGAGCGCCACCGGCGGCAGCATGTAGGTGGCGATCACCATCGAGAGCGACCACCCCACCGAAGGCGTGCGCGAGACGGCCCAGCCGGCCGGCACAGCAAGGACAACAGCGGCGAGCGTCGCCATGCCGGCGACCTCCAGGCTGTTGCGTAGCGAGGCGGTGAAGGCAGCGCCGGCGCTGTTTTCGGCCGTCGACAGGAGCTGCGCGTAGCGGGAGAAGTCGGCCGCCTGCGGCCACCAGCGCAGCGGCTTGGAGGCAAGGTCAGCGGCCGGAGATATGCTCATGACGAAGAGCCAGGCGAGGGGCGCCAGGATCACGGCCGCGAGCAGGAGGGCGCAGACATAAACGAAAGCGGTGAAGAGCGGGGTCTTGCGTTCCATCAGGTCGCGCTCCCTGCGGTCTTCCTGACCAGCGCAGCGTAAGCGACGGCGAGAACGGTCACCAGCAAGGTGACGATGAGCGCCAGCGAAGCGCCGGAGCCGGCGCGCTGGAAGGAGAAAGCCTCTTGGTAGACGAGGATCGACAGCGAGCGCGTGCTGTTTGCGGGACCGCCGCGCGTCATCACCCAGATGATGTCGAAGACCTTGAAGGCCTCGATGGTTCGCAGCACCAGCGCAACCATCAGCGGTCCGGCGAGATAGGGCAGGATGACAAAACGAAAGCGGTTGAACGGGCCGGCGCCGTCGACGAGCGCGGCGGCAGTGATGTCGCGCGGCACCGCTTGCAAGGCGGCAAGCGCGATGAGCGCAACAAGCGGAAAATTCTTCCAGCAATCGGCGACGATCAGCGCCGCCAGCGCGGTGCCCGGCTCGCCCAGCCAGGAGCGATAGTCGTCGATGAGATGGAGTTGCGTCAGCGCCGCGTTCAGCGCGCCATATTCGGGATTATAGATCAGCCGCCAGAGCGTCGCGTTGACGACGGTAGGCAGCGCCCAGGGGAGGATCATCAACCCGCGCAGCACAGCGCGGCCGCGGAACTCCTGGTTGAGCAGTAGTGCCGCAAGAACGCCAAGCACCATCTCGGCGGCGACCGAGACGACCGCGAACCGGGTGGTGGTCGAGAGCGTGCGGGTGAAGTTCGAACTCGTCAACATCCTGCTGTAGTTGTCGAAGCCGACGTAATTGCCAGCCGTGCCGACCAACTGGGCGTCGGTGAAGGAGAGCCTGACCGTATCGACCAACGGCCAGCCGATGACGGCGACCATGATCACCAGAAGTGGCAGCATCAACAGCCACGCGCGAGTCGTCATCCAGGTGCCTGACATGCAAGGCGCCTCTCTTCCTTCATCCGGAAAGAAATAGCACGGGCGGCGCTCGTGGATGAGGCCGCCCGCCCGTCGGGGAACGCCAGATCAGAGGCCGCTGTTTTCCGCGGCGGTCTTGAGCGCGTCTTCCGGCGTCGTCTGGCCGAGCAATGATTCCTGGATGGCCTGCTGCAGCGCCGTCGACAGCTGCTGGTATTTCGGCGTGGTCGGGCGCGGATACATCGCGGCGAGACCGAGCTTGGCGGCGGCGATCAGTTCTTCCTGGCCCTTGGTGACGGCCGGATCGTCATAGGACGAGGCCCAGATCGGCAGTGAGAGCTTGGCGTACTGGTTCTGCGTCGCCTGCGAGGTCATGAACTCGATGTATTTCCAGGCTTCGTCCTGGTGCTTCGACACCGCCGTGACGCCGAGGCCCATCGAGCCGTTCACGGCCGAGACCTCGCTGGTGCCGGCTACGCCCGGCGCCGGCACGACGCCGACCTTGCCGGCGACCTTCGAGTCCTTGGGATCGTTGGCCATATTGTACATATAGGTCCAGTTCAGCGCGAAAGCGGCATCGCCGTTCTCGAACACCTTGCGGACGTCCTCTTCCAGAAATTCCTTGGAGTTCGGGTTGGTGAGTCCCGACTTGTAGCTGTCGACCATGTATTTCAGCGCCGACACGCCGCCGCCGTTCTGGAAGTCGGGCTTTCCGTCCTTGAGGAAGTCGCCGCCATAGGCGCTGACCAGGGTGGTATAGTCACAAACGGCGGCCTCGGCCTGCGACCAGCTCCAGGCGATGGGTGTCTTCAGCAGACCCTTGTCCTGGATGATCTTGGCCTGCTGGCCGAGTTCTTCCCAGGTCTTCGGCGGCGCCTTGATGCCGGCCTTTTCCAAGATCTCCTTGTTGTAGAACAGGTACTTGGTGTCGAGGATCCAAGGCATGCCGTAGTACTTGCCGTCATACTGGACCGTGGTCCAGGCACCCGGCAGCACGCCCTTCTTCATGTCGTCGGTGATCTTCGAAGATACGTCGACCAGCACCTTGTTGGTCGCGTATTCGGCCGGCCAAATCACATCGAACAGCACCACGTCATAGCCGCCGCCGGAACCTTGCGCGAGCACGGTCTTGTCGTGCAGGCCTTCATAGGGAACGAATTCGAGATTGACCTTGATGTCCGGATTGGCCTTGGTGAAAGCTTCCGTCATGGAGCGCACGTCGGCTTCGCTATAAGCGGCCTGGGCCATGAACAGCGCGTTCAGCGTGGTTTCGGCGAAGGCGTGGGGGACGAACAGCCCGCCAAGGAAGACCGCGCCCAGAAGTGTCTTACCGATCGATTTCAGCATTTGTCTTTCTCCCATTTCGATAGCTGCGAGTGGGCGGCGAGCCGCTTCCTCGGATTCGCTTCGCGTGACCGGATCCGTTCCCAACGGCGGACGGCGAAGCCCAAAGCCTGCCGTCTTCTTGTAGAGCCGCGCGGGCTTCACCTATTAAGTCAATTCGCTTGACTTAATTAGTCGATCAATCCTTTATTGGAGTCAAGAGGGGAAGCTAGGGTGCACGATATCAGCCCGATCCGTGCCAAGAGCGGCACCAACCAGGAGGGCACCAGCGCCCATAACCGCCGCGTCATGATCGAGGCGCTGCGGCTGAACGGCGCGCTCTCGCGCGCCGACCTGGCGCGGGCGACGCAGCTTACCAAGCAGGCGGTCTCGAACATCATCGAGGATCTGGAGCGGGACGGCTTGGTCGTGGCGCTGGATGCGGTGCGCAAGGGCAGGGGGCAGCCTTTCACGCCCTATCGGCTGGTCCCCGAGGGAGCTTTCGCAATCGGGCTGCAGATCGACCGGCATTTGACGCGGGTGGTGGTTGTCGACCTGGTCGGCAACGTGGTGGCGCGTGCCGAGGCCAGTCTGCCCCTCGACGAGCCGTCGCCGGGCGTGCAGACCATCCTGGGTCTCATCGCGCATACGAGGCGCGAACTGGCGGATATCTCCGCTCAGTCCGAGCGGCGGCTGGTCGGGCTCGGCGTCGCCATGCCGGGTCCGTTCGGCCTTAAAGAGTCCGACGACAAATGGATGATGCCGGCCTGGCAGCAGTTCCCGTTGCTGGAGACGCTAGCTGCCGGGACCGGGTTGAGCGTCGGGCTGCAGAATGACGCCGCTGCCTGCGCCACGGCTGAGCGCATCGTCGGCGCCGCGCACGGTGTCGATCACGCGGTCTGCCTTTATGTCGGCTACGGCATCGCCGCCGGCCTGATCCTCAATGGCGAACTCTACAATGGCGGCAACGGCAACGCCGGCGAGATCGGCAGGGCACTGCTGTCGCCCGCCGGGCCTGGAGCTACACCGCTCGAGCACCGTGCCTCGCTCGCCTCGCTGTACCAGCATCTCAGCCTCAACCCGGCCGATGAGCATCTTTATGAGAAGATAGGCGCTCTGGCCGCCGCCGAGGACGCGAAGGTGATGGGCTGGATCGAGGGTGCCGCGCAGGATCTGCGCTGGAGCGTGCATCTGATCGAAACGATCTTCGATCCGCAGACTGTCATCCTCACCAGCGGCGCACCCGAGGCGTTGGCGCGCCGCTTGCTGCAGGCTATACATCCGCTGCTGCCGTCGATCGCCGACCGCCCCGGGAGGCGATTGCCGCGCCTGCAACTCGGAATCACGGACCCATGGGCGATCGCCGTGGGCGCCGCGGCCGAGCCGATCAGCCGTGCCTTCGATCCGCGTTTTTCAGCTATCCTGAAAGCAGGATAGAGAAATGCGAGACGGTCAGGCGGTCGTGTGTCTCATGCTGGCGGCAAAGGCCTCGTCGACGACGGCGAGCTTGGACGCCTGCACAGCCATGTATTCGTCGAAGAACTGGCGCGAAACCCACATGACGGAATGACCGCGCTGGCCGACCCAGCCGATACTGCCCAGCGCCTCGGCATCGTTGAGTTTTCGCGCCAGGTGGGTGCGCGACAGCTTCAGCCAATGCGCGAACTCACTGACCGAGATGACGCTGGTCGGTATCCTGTCGAGATGGACGTCCTCCGGATCGATACCGGACATAAGCCAGTCCATGACGATGCCGCCGTTATTTAGCCAGATAAACAACGAGAAGGTCTGCCCGGGCTCCCGCACGTCCTGGCTTGCCAGCAATCCGTCGGCGATCAGCGGCTGCAGTTTGGGCAGCATTTCGGGTCGATCGAGGAAAGCCGACAGCCGGTTTCCGCCGTCCATGCGGTCGAGCGTTCTCAGATGCGCATGGATCCAGCCGGTGAAGGTCTGGATGGTGCCCTCAGTGACCCGCATTGGGTGGGCGCGGCCGTCACCGCTGGCCGAAACATATTCGGCGATGTTGTAGCGTAGCATCTCCTTGACGAAGGCCTCGGCCGTATTGCGGCTGGCCACGGAATTGCGGCGCACGACCTCGATGAACCGCGCCATCGTCATTTCGGTGCGACGGTCACTGGGGTCGCGCCGGAAATGCAGAGCCAGGCCGGCATGAGCAAGAAGCCAGCGCTGCTGGGTGGCGAACACGGCGGCCAGCCGCGGGCTTGTTTCGTATATATGGATGAGCGCGCGCGCCTGCTCCTGGATGCAGCGAAGCGCTGCCGGATGACGGGCGATCTCTGCGGCACTCAGCGGCATTTCCTGCGGTACTCCGGGCGATTTCAAGCAACGACAAATGAAGATTTCCAGCCTTCGCCGATCGTGTCCAGTCGCCCATAGGAACAACGAACGCCTAGGCGGCGATTTCGTTGCTAACTCATTGCATGAGTTCGGCAAACCGTCTCCATAACAGTCCGGTCCATCCTCGACCGTCGCCTGCGTGTCGCCTATCTGCCGCGTCGGCCGGCAGGCTGGCACCGGCCAGGGCATGCCGATGGCGTTCGCGCGGCCTTTGCAGTCAGCGGATGGCGGCCTATCCTGGTGCTCGACCATCCCCGCCACAGAGTGAGACGATGCCGAGAACCATCCGGACACTGACCGCCAGCGAAGTGGAAACGCTCGTCGACTGGGCGGCGAGGGAAGGGTGGAATCCTGGCATTGGCGATGCCGCTGCGTTCCGGGCAGCCGATCCGGAAGGATTCATCGGCGCCTTCGTTGGCGGCGAGATGCTGGCCGGCATCTCGGCCGTCGCATACGGCCCGGATTTCGGCTTCATCGGCCTCTATATCTGCCGTCCCGACAGGCGCGGCGAAGGTCATGGCAAGGCGGTCTGGGACGCCGGCATGGCGCGTCTCGGCAACCGCATCATCGGTCTCGACGGGGTGGCAGAGCAGCGGGCCAACTACCAGCGCATGGGCTTCGTGCCAGTCTATGAGACCGTCCGCTACAGCCGCAGGCCCGCCGGCTTGCCAAACGGCGGCGATATACGCCCCATAACGGCAGGCGACGTGGCCGGGATACTCGCCTATGATCGCCAGTGCTTCCCCGCAGCGCGGGAAACCTTTCTTGGCGAGTGGCTGCGGCAGCCGCGGATTGCGCTCCTCTCAGCCGGCTTCGGCGGTGTCGCCGGCTATGGCGTGGCGCGCCGGTGCCGGGAAGGCTTCAAGGTCGGCCCCCTGTTCGCCGACCGGTCGGATGTTGCCCTGGCCCTGGCGGCCGACCTTGCGGGCAGGGTCGGCAACGAGGCATTGCATATCGACGTGCCGGTCAGCCAGGTTCAATTCACCGCCATGCTGCAGGCCGCCGGCATGGTTCCGGGCTTCACGACGACGCGCATGTACAAGGGCGGCAAGCCCGGCAACGCGCCGTCTATGGTTTTCGGCATCACGACGCTCGAGTTGGGATGAGCGGCCGCCAGCCCAAGCCGTTGAGACCATTGTTTTGCCTGGCTGGCCCATGCGACATATAGCAATGACGTGGTTTGCGTTGGCCGGGGGCGCTGCGTTCCGTGGAGGTTATCGAATGGCTGGTAGAACGGTCCTGATCGCCGGCGGCGCCGGGGGCATGGGTCTGGCGGCCGGAATACGTCTCGCTGCCGACGGCGAGCGGATCGCGCTTGCCGATCTTCCCGGCCCCAAACTCGACGCCGCCGTCGCGACGATCGCGGCTACCGGCGCGGAAGCGATCGGCTTGCCACTCGATATACGCTCCGTCGCCGCCTGCCGCGAGGTGGTGGGCAAGGCCAAGGACTGGGGCGGCGCGATAGACATTCTCGTCAATGCCGCCGGCGTCTGGCTGGAGGGCGCGGCTGACTGCGTCGAGGAAGAGCAGTGGGACCTCGTGCTGGACGTCAATCTCAAGGGCGCGTTCTTCCTGATCTCGGCGGCCATCCCGCATCTGTCGGCGGCGCAAGGCGTGATCGTCAATATCGCCTCCGACGCCGGTCTCGTCGGCAATAACGGGGCAGCCGTCTATTGCGCCTCGAAGGGCGGACTGGTGCTGCTGACCAAGGCTCTAGCCCTGGAACTCGCCCCGCAAGGCATCAGGGTCAACGCGGTTTGTCCGGGCGACACGGCAACGCCGATGATCGAATATCAGGCCAGGACTTATGGTGGAGACGACCCCGAGGGCTACAAGCGCCGGCTTCTGGGGCATTATCCGCAAGGGGACAAAGCAAGATTCATCCAGGCGGAAGAGATCGCGTCCTTCATCCACTATCTTTGCCAGCCGGTCGCGGCGCCGATCACCGGAGCCGCGCTTTCGATCGATTTCGGCGTCAGCGCCGGCTACTGAAAAGCGCGGGATCGGGTTCATCGCGGGTATGTTTGCCCGGGCCGGCATGCCGGCGCTTGCGTCGTGGGGAGGAAATGATCTTGTTTCGCAAATCTCGCAAGGCGCTGGTGACCGGCGCGGGGGCCGCCGACGGCATCGGGATCGCGACCGCGCGCGCGCTGGGCGAGGCCGGTCTTTCGGTCGTCATCACCGCTTCGTCCGCGCGAGTGGAGCAACGGGCGCAGGAACTGCGGGCGGATGGGCTCGATGTCCGCGCTCTCATGGCCGACTTGACGCTCTCGGGCGATGTCGAGCGTTTGCGCTCCGAGGCCGGTGAAATCGACATTCTCGTCAACAATGCCGGGATGGGCACCGTTGCCCAGCCGGCGCTGCAAAGAAGATTTCTCGACCTCAGCGAAAGCGACTGGGATCGCGGCATCGATGTCAGCCTGAAAACCGCCTTCTTGAGCACACGCGGATTCCTGGCCGGCATGGTGCGGCGCGGCCACGGGCGGGTCGTCAACATGGCCTCGGTGACGGGGCCCTACGTGTCCAACGAAGGCGAGGCCGCCTATTCCGCGGCCAAGGCCGGCATGATCGGGCTGACGCACGCGCTTGCCCTGGAGGTCGGCAGAAGCGGCGTCACGGTCAACGCCGTGGCGCCGGGCTGGATCGCAACGGGCGCCTCGACGCCGGAGGAACTTGCCGCCGCCCGCAACACGCCGCTCGGACGCGCCGGCAGCCCTGGGGAAGTCGCTGCCGCCGTGTTGTTTCTGGCATCCGACGAAGCCAGCTATGTCAACGGCGCCGTTCTCGTCGTGGATGGCGGCAACATCCTCCAGGAACGCAAGGGATGACCTAGAGCAGGATGTCGCGCTGCATGTGTTCTGCATCTTGATCCCGCTCCACGGCGGAGCGCTTGAGTTTTACGGAAGAAGCTCCGACATGTTCGCGCGCCCAGTTTCGCGTCGCCACCCAGTTCGGCTTCGACTGCACGGAGTTCGATGGGCGAAGGCCTGTACAAAACACGGTTCGATTTCCGCTCCTTGTCGGTTTCGCGGGGCCGTCGCGGCTGGCCAGCCAGCGCCGTGACGGCCTGATGACGCGGCGCGAAGCCAGTCGCCGAGATGTTCGCGGAGCCGCTCGAGCACAATGTCTCTCGAGCGCGGACCGGCGCATTAGCAGCTCAAGTCAAGATTGCAGGATTTCCCGATGCCGCCGTGCGAAAGTCTCGGCGATTGCGAGCACCGCGGCGTGAATCGGCCCGGCGGTGAGGTTGGGCATGATCGAGGCGTCCACGACAAAGAGATTGTCGAGCGTCTTGAGCCGCAGGTCCGCGTCGACGACGGCGTTCGGATCCTTGCCCATTCTGCACGTGCCACAGGGATGATGGTGTGTGATGACCGACCGTGCGATGAAGTCGTCAATTTCGGCCGCCCCGTTCAGGGCGCCCGGCAGGAGTTCGCGCTCCCGCCAATCGGCGAGTTCGTCTCGATGTCCGATTGTCCGTGCGGCCTCCAGCGCCTGGCGAAACAGGTCGCGGTCGCGACCGGTTTGCAGATATGCCGGGTCGATGATCAACCGATCGTCGAGCTCCGGTCCGCTTATGCGCAGGCTGCCGCGGCTCGTTGGGTGAGTGATGCCGAACAGCAGCGAGTAGGCTGTGCCGGCGGCGGGCGTCTGAAAGCGCTCGGACACGATCGGCGCCACGCCGCAACCGACGACAATTTCGGGCTGCCCGGCAGCGGTGAAGTTCCCGGCTCTCATATAGGCCATCGATTCCGAGTGCTGGAGGCGCGATGGCGGAACCGGCCTGCGGGCGGCATAGAGATTGCCCGCGCCAAGCAGATGGTCCTGAAGGTTTCGGCCGATTTCCGGCATGTCGATCGAGCAGCCGACGCCGGCACTATCGAGGATATCGGAAGGACCGATGCCCGAGCGCATCAGCAAGGCCGGACTCTCCAGCGCTCCGGCGCAAAGGACGACTTGACCGGCAAGGACTTCGACGGAGCCGTGCCGTCCGACGACCTCGAGGCTGCCGACCTGATTGCCGTCCAGCTTCAGCCGTCGCACGCGGGATCCCGTGAGTATGGACAGGTTCTTGCGGTCCCGGACAGCCTTTGTGAGCCACGCGTCGGCCGTTGTGACCCGCCGCCCGTCTCGGATGTTCAGAGAGTTCGGGGTGACGCCGATCATTTCACCGCCGTTATGACCCACCAGGCGAGGCAATCCCAACGACGCGCCTGCCTCGATGAAGGCACGGGCAAGCGGACTTACTTCGTCCGTCGGCAAATAGACCGGCAACGGCCCGCCCTTGCCGTGAGTGCCGTCGCCGCCAAGCGGGTGATCTTCGATCGCCCGGAAAACCGGCAGCAGCTCATCCCAGCTCCATCGGCGATCGCCGGTCGCGTCGACCCACGCCTGGAAGTCCGAGGGATGGCCGCGCATGTAGCCCATCGCATGCAGGCAACTCGAGCCGCCGATCAACCGTCCGCGCGCCCAGTGATGGACCCGGCCCGCGGTGCCGGCTTGCGGCTCCGTGCGGTAGTCCCAGTCGTAGCTGCGGCCCTGAAGCATCGGCCATGCGGCGGGATTCCAGATGTCGGGGTCGGCTGCCTCCTCGCCCGCCTCGATCAGCAGGACACGGCGCGTCGGCTCTTCACTCAGCCGCGCGGCAAGCAACGTGCCGGCCGACCCGCCCCCGACGATGACGACATCGGCACTCGGTCCGCGCCCACCAATCTCCTTGGTCATCTCCACTCCGTCGTTCTGTGTTGACGCGCGGGTTCGCTGATCCCGGTCGAGCGGAGGTGGGATCCGAAAACACCGCAAAGGATTTCAAGACTTCAGCCGACGCCCCCGCGCCGGAGACCTCAGCTCTCGCTGTTCATAGACATCTTTGCCGCCGCCTTCGCCTTCATAAGGTGCCGTTTCGAGGCCTTGCGAGCGGCTTTCTCGTCGCCGGCGGCAATGGATTCGTATATCTCCCGCATCTCCGCCAGGCTGCTTTGCGCTCTGCCCTCCAAGGACATCGACCGTCCTCGAAAAAAGCTGATCCTGGCCACCAGGCCGCGATGGACTTCCTCAAGTATGGGATTGCCGCAATTCGCGAGGATGATCGAATAGAAATCGGCCGCGGTCATGACTTGGGCTACGCTGTCATTGCTCGAGGCGGCTTCCTCGAACGCCAAAAGCGATCTCTCAAGCTCGTGCAACTGCTCCGTTGGTATTCTCGACGCGCATCGCCCGGCCGCCTCCACCTCCAACAGCTCTCGCACCTCGTAGATGGCGGTTGCCTCTTTCCAGGAAAGCTCTGGTATCGCGGGCCCGCGATTGGGCACGATCTCGATCAGGCGTTCGGCCTCGAGGCTGCGCAATGCCTCCCTTAGCGAGGGGCGACTGACGCCGAGCTGTGCGCACAACTGGCTTTCAATAAGGCGGCTTCCCGGCTGGAACAGGCCGGACAGGATGGCGAGCCGCAGCTTGTCGACAGTCTCCTGCTGCACTGTCCGTGGCGAAATCCGCAAATTCAGTTCAGGCGGCATCGGTTACGTCTCATCGGCTCAGGGTCGGACTCCGGCGCATCATATGCGACGCTGCGGACATTGGACAGCGGGAATAGCAGGATTGTCAATTCTTAAGATTGCAAGAATGTCAGACAATCCGTGTTGACGCCCTCGTGGTTGTATGATCCTCTTATGTGAGAAAGCAGCAGCGCCGGGGACCATGAACGTGGTGGCAAACATACTTTCCAGCCAGGTTGGTTCGCGACGTGTGGAAACCGATCGCATCGTCTTGAATGTGCGCGAGAGCGGTGCCGGCCCGTTGATGCTTTTCTTCCATGGCATAACCTCCAACTCCGCGGTCTTCGCGCCGTTGATGGCTCGGCTCTCGGATCGCTTCACGACTGTAGCTGTCGACCAGAGAGGGCATGGTCTCAGCGACAAGCCCGCAAGCGGCTACGAGGCGAATGACTACGCGGACGACATCGCCAGCCTGATACGCACGCTCGGACGAGGCCCCGCCATCCTCGTCGGGCATTCGCTCGGCGCCAGGAACTCGGTAACCGTGGCAGCGAGAAATCCAGAACTGGTGCGGTCCGTCATCGCGATCGACTTCACTCCCTACATCGAGACTGAAGCGCTCGACGCCCTGGAGAGCCGGGTGAACGCCGGAGACCGGGTTTTCAGGGACATCGAGGACGTCCAGACATATCTCGCAGGCCGCTATCCGAATATTCCCGCCGACGCCATCAGGATCAGGGCCGAAAGCGGCTATCAGCGGGTCGAAGGCGGCCTGCGTCCCTTGGCGTCGCCCACGGCAATGGCTCAGACCGCCAAGGGACTTCGCGCGGACCTGACGCAGGCTTACCGCGACGTGGCGAAGCCCGTCCTCATCGTCCGTGGCGAACAGAGCAAGCTGGTTTCGGCCGCAGCGCTGGCAAAGACCAGCCAGTTGCGGCCCGATCTGCCCGTCGTGGTCGTCCCCGGGGCCGACCACTATGTCAACGAGGTTTCTCCCGAGATCACGTTGAAAGCCATCACAAACTTCATCGACGCCTGACGGCCCATCGCGCCGTCTTCTTGCATGCAGCATCAGGATAGAAAATGGCTAATGTAAACAGAACTCCGGGCAAGACGCGTCGCGCCGAGGTCGCAGGCGGCGGCTTTGCCGGTCTGACAGCCGCCATCGCCCTCAAGCAGAGCGGCTGGGACGTCAGGCTGCACGAAAAAAGCTCCGAGCTCCGGGCGTTCGGCGCGGGCATCTACCTCTGGCACAATGGCCTTCGTGTGCTCGAAGGGCTGGGCGCCCTGGACGACGTTCTCCAGGGATCGCATACGCCTCCGACCTACGAAACCTGGATGCATAACAAATCGATCTCCAGGGAGACGTTCAACGGCCTTCCCTGGCGCATCATGACGCGCAGCCATTTGCATAACGCTCTCGTCAACCGCGCTCGTGCCCTAGGGATCGATATCCGCGTCGATTCCGAGGCGGTTGCCGCCGACCCGGAAGGCCGCCTGACCCTCCAGACCGGCGAGGTTCTGGAGGCCGACCTGATCGTCGGCGCGGACGGCGTGGGGTCCAAGGTCAGGGATTCAATCGGATTCAAGCAGGACCGCTGGATGTCGAAGGATGGAATTATCCGGCTGATCGTCCCGCGCAAGAAGAAGGAGCTCGGCCACGGCGAGTGGGACAACACCATCGATATGTGGAACTTCTGGCCGCGTGTCCAACGTATCCTCTACTCGCCTTGCAACGAGAACGAACTGTATCTGGGCCTGATGGCGCCCGCCGCCGATCCGCGCGGATCGAAAGTTCCGCTGGATCTCGAGGTCTGGGTCGAGATGTTCCCTTTCCTCGAGCCGTGCCTTGTCGAAGCAGCAAAGCTCGAGACCGCGCGGTACGACACGTACCAGACGAACAAGCTGGACAGCTGGACGAGAGGCAAGGTTGCGCTGGTGGGCGACGCCGCCCATGCCATGTGTCCCGCACTTGCCCAGGGCGCCGGCTGCGCCATGGTCAACGCCTTCAGCCTGTCGCAGGACCTGGAGGAGGGCTCCTCGGTCGAGGATGCGCTAGTCGCCTGGGAGACGCGCATTCGCCCGATCACCGATCGCTGCCAGGCCTTGTCCGGCGACTACGCCGCGAACCGCTCGCTTTCCAAGGGAAACATGTTCACGCCGGCAGCCCTCGAGGCAGCCCGCTACGATCCGCTTCGCCGCGTGTATTCGTGGCCGCAATAACCGGACAATTTTCGCGCGTAGAGGCTGCGCGCCGCTCGGGAGACATGAATGGACTATTCGGTGGAAGTTGAGAAGAATTACGACGTGCGGGGCTGGTATTCCACCATTCACGAGATCCGCCACGACGGCGGAACACCGGGCGTCAGTCTCGTCAAGGCCGCGGTCGGCGTCATCATACGCAACCCCTTCGCCGGAAAGTTCGTCGCCGACCTGTCGGACCTAATCGAACCCAGCCCGGCGATCGGCCATGCGCTTGGCGAGCGGGCCGCGGCCCTATTGGGCAACAGGCCGGTCGAGAGTTACGGCAAGGGTGGTATAGCAGGCACGGCAGGCGAGCAGGAACATGTCGTTGCCTGCATCACCACGGCGTTCGGCGACCCGTTTCGTCAACAGGTAGGCGGCGGCAAGGCCTGGATATCGTCGGCCAGCAAGGTGGCCGCGGCCGGTACGGCCATCGACATCCCGCTTGCCCACAAGGACGAGCTCTATATCCGCTCGCATTATGACGCAGTCACCTTCGCCGTGCCGGACGGTCCGCGCCCCGACGAACTCCTGATCTGTGTCGCGGTTGCGTCCGGTTCGCGCGTGCATCAGCGCGTCGGCGGCAAGGCCGTCGCCGACCTCCAGGCCGCCGTTTAGGCCGATCGATTTTCATAGAGGACAAGTTGAATGCCCCTGAATATCAAGGACCTCAAGATCACGTCGGCGGACTTCCAGCCGTTAGGGAAACTGCGCGACGAACACGCCGGCGACAAGGGCAACGTCCTGCCGAAGCTGACGGTCAGCGGCGTGCCGGCCGGCGCCAAGGAACTCGCCGTCATCTGTCACGATCCCGACGCGCCACTGGCTAACGGCTTCACCCACTGGGTGGTGTACGGCATCGATCCGTCGACCACCGACCTTTCGGACGCCCAGGAGAGGTTCCGCGTCGGACCCAACGGCGCCGGCCACAAGCAATATTACGGGCCGCAACCGCCTGCCGGCCATGGAATTCATCACTACTACTTCTGGGTCTATGCCTTGGACACGAAGGTCGAAGGCTCGCCCACCCGGGAGGAGTTCCTGCAGAAATATGCCGGCAACATCGTCGAGCAGAACCGGATCGTCGGCCTCTACGAAAACAAGTGAAATCCGCGGTGCGTGCGACCGATAACAAAAACAAGAATGGTCGCCGTCACCGCGCAATGGGAGAATTGGAATGAAGGACAACAGCCCAGTGCGCCGGAAGGTCTTCGAAGAACTGGTCACGGCGACGAAGATCCTTCTGAATGAAGGCATCCTGGATACGTTCGGGCACATCAGTGCCCGCGACCCGGAGGACCCTGAAAGCTTCTTCCTGGCTCAGAAGCTCGCTCCGAGCCTGATAACCACCGACGACATCCAGCGTTTCAATCTTGAAGGCGAAACGTCAGACAACCGACCTTCCTACCTGGAGCGCTACATCCACAGCGAGATCTACAAGGCTCGGCCCGACGTCCAGTGCGTGCTCCACACGCATTCCCCCGCCGTGCTGCCCTATTGCTTCGTCGACACACCGCTTCGGCCGGTCACCCATATGGGAGCTTTCATGGGCGAGTCGGTTCCGGTCTATGAGATCCGTGACAAGCACGGCGACGAGACGGATCTCTTCGGCGGCAGCCACGATGTATGCGCGGATATCGCCAAAAGCCTCGGCGACCAAACGGTGGTCCTGATGGCTCGCCATGGCGTCGTCAATGTCGGCAATTCGGTGCGCGAGGTCGTCTTCCGGGCCTTCTATCTCGAGCAGGAAGCGAAGGCGCTCACGGCCGGCCTGCAGATCGGCAAGATCAAGTATCTGTCGCCAGGCGAGGTCAAGACGGCGGGAAAGCTGGTCGGCGCCCAAATCGATCGTGGATGGAACCACTGGTCGCAGCGTCTGAAAGAGGCTGGCCTGATCTAGTGCCGGTCGCCTTGTGAAATACCCAGGCGGTCCCGGCCCGTGCCGGGATTTCCAGGTTCCAACAGTTCCCTGGCGCCCCGGCGTCGGACGAAGGCAATGAAACGCATCATGCCGCACGCGCAAAGCTACGACTACATCATCGTTGGGGCCGGATCGGCCGGTTGCGTGCTCGCCAATCGGCTGAGCGCCGATCCCCGCTGCTCGGTGCTGCTGCTCGAGGCCGGCGGCTGGGACCGCGACCCCATGATCCATATACCGCTCGGATGGGGCAAGATCCTGACCGAGCGTCGCCACGACTGGATGTATTTCTGCGAGCCGGAAGACAATGTCGGCGGGCGCAAGGTCGAGTGCGCGCGCGGCAAGGTCATTGGCGGATCGTCGTCGACAAACGCCATGGCCTATGTGCGCGGAAATCGCGGCGACTACGACCGCTGGGCCGCCAGCGGGCTGCGTGACTGGTCGTATGACAAGGTCCTGCCCTATTTCCGGAAGCAGGAAAGCTGGGAACGGGGCGAGAGCCATTTTCGCGGCGGCTCCGGTCCGGTGAATACCCAGTTCTGCCGCTACAAGGACCCGCTGATCGAGGCGTTCGCGCAGGCCAGCGTGGAGGCAGGTCACCCCCAGACGGACGACTACAATGGCGAGCGGCAGGAGGGCTTCGGACGTCTCCAGATGACGATCTCCAAGGGTCGGCGCAGTTCGACCGCGTCGGCCTATCTGCGGCCGGTCCTGCGGCGGCCCAATCTGACCGTTCTTACCGATGCGACGGCGACGAAGGTCATCCTGGAAGGCACGCGCGCCACCGGAGTGGCGATAAGCCATCGCGGCAGCGAACGGACGATCATTGCACGCAAGGAAGTTCTGCTTTCGGGCGGGGTGATCAACACGCCGCAACTGCTGATGCTGTCCGGCATCGGCGCGCCGGCTGAACTTGCGGCGCATGGCATCCAGACGCGGGTCGGCCTGCCCGCGGTCGGCAAGAACCTGCAGGACCACGTCTCGGTCATTCTCATGTACCGGCGCCGCAATCCGGGTCCGTTCCTGCACAACATGCGCGCCGATCGCATCGGGTTGGACTTCGTCAAGACCTACCTTACAGGGCGCGGTTTTTCGGGCGACGTGCCCGGCGGAGTCGTCGCCTTCCTGAAAAGCGGTCCGGAGCGGCCGTTGCCGGATGTGCAACTGCTCTTCACGGCGGCTCCGCTCGCCGCATGGCCCTATTTCAAGCCATTCAAGGCGCCGTTTCCGGACGGTTTCGCAACGCGCGTCGTGGCCACGCAGCCCGAGAGCCGCGGCTCGGTGAAGCTGGCATCGGCCGATCCTTTCGCGGCGCCCCTGATTCACCAGAACTTCCTGGCCTCGCCCAGGGACTGGCAATCGCTGCGGGCCGGTTTCCGGGTGGCAAGGGATCTCGCGGCGCAACCTTCCATGCAGCCCTTCATCGCGGCGGAATTCTTTCCCGGTCCCCAGTGCCAGAGCGACGACGAGATCGACGAGCATATCCGCAAGACCTCCATCACCGTGCATCATCCGGCAGGCACCTGCAGGATGGGTGCGGACGCGGCCTCGGTCGTTGACCCGGAGCTGCGAATTCGCGGCATCGAGGGCCTGCGCGTGGTGGATGCTTCCGTCATGCCCGACCTGGTCTGCGGGAACATCAACGCGGCAGTGATCATGATCGCCGAGAAGGCGGCCGACCTCATCGCCGCGACAAGAGCAGCAACGGAAAGCAGGGCAGCGTGATGATCCAGCGTATCGCCATAATCGGTCTGGGCACGATGGGGCCGGGCATGGCCGCGCGGCTCGCCAGGGGCGGCCTGCATGTGACCGCCTACGATGTCGCCCCGACCGCGATCGAGCGCGCGCGATCGATGCTGAGCACCGCCGAGTCCGTGCTCGACGCACTGGGCGTCTTGGCACCGTCGGACGGCCCCGGAACGGTTCGCCTGACCGATGATATAGGCGATGCGGTATCCGGCGCCGACCTCGTCATAGAGAACGTGCCCGAGAACATTTCGATCAAGGCCGATGTCTATCGCATGATCGATGGCCTGATAGCGGCGGACACGATCGTGGCGTCGGACACGTCGGGCATCCCGATCACCAAGCTGCAGGCGCATATCTCGCATCCGGAACGGATGGTGGGCATGCACTGGTCGAACCCACCGCATATCATCCCGATGATCGAGGTGGTCGCCGGCGAGAAGACCGCGCCGCAGACAGTGGCGACCATCCGCGACCTGATCCGCTCGATCGGCCTGCTGCCGGTGGTGGTGAAGAAGGACGTTCCGGGCTTCGTCGAAAACCGCGTGCTCTATGCGCTGCTGCGCGAGGCGGTCGACCTTGTCGAGAGAGGCGTCATCGAACCGGAAGACCTCGACACATGCGTATCCTGGGGCATCGGCTACAAGATCGCCGTGATCGGGCCGATGGCGCTGCTCGATATGGCGGGCCTCGATATCTACAAGTCCGTCTCGTCCTTCCTCAACGCCGATCTTTCCAACCGCGACGATGTCGCGCCCATGGTCCTGGAAAAGACCAACGCGTCGAAGTTCGGCCTCAAGTCCGGCGAGGGCATGTTCTCCTACACACCCGAGCAGATCAAGGCGCTGCAAGCCGAGCGGGCGCGCAAGCTCGTCGCGGTACGGCGCATCCTGGAAGGCCGGGAGTAGCCGATGACCCGTGATGCTCATAAGGCCGGTCGGGTCGGGACGTTCACGAGGGCGGCCGCTTATGCCAGGCCCGCCCTGGCTGACGGCCCGAAGCCGGCGGACCCGGAGGTGAGCCATGCGTATTGAGACCATCAGAGCCTCGGGCGGCCGCCCGAGCCATATACGCCATGACGACCTGATCTCCGCCAAGGGCGTCTCGGTGACGCTGACCAGGCAACTGGTTCTGCAGAATATCGATCTTGCGATACCGAAGGGCTCGTTCGTCTCACTCATCGGGCCTTCCGGCTGTGGCAAGAGCACCCTGCTCAAGGTTCTGGCCGGACTCGTCGCTCCGACAAGCGGCAACGTTTCGATCGCCGGGCTTTCGCCGGTCGAGGCGACGCGCAAGCGCATGATCGGCCTCGTCTTCCAAGAGGCCAATTTGCTTCCCTGGAAAAACGCCGTCGACAACGCATCGATGTTGCTGGGCATTGCCGACAAGTCGCTCTCGCGCGCGGATTTGCGGGCGCGAGGCCAAGAGATGCTGGAACTGGTGGGACTGGGCGACAGCGCCCACAAGCGGCCCCATGAACTGTCCGGCGGCATGCGCCAGCGCGTGGCCATCGCGCGAGCCCTGGCGCTCGACCCGGCGGTGCTGCTGATGGATGAGCCGTTCGGCGCGCTCGACGCCATCACCCGCGACCAGATGGGCCAGTCGCTCCTGGAGATCTGGCAGCGCACCGGCAAGACCATCGTGCTCGTCACCCACTCCATCGACGAAGCCATTCATCTTTCCCGCCATGTCCACGTCCTGGGCATCAAGCCGGGACGGATCACCGAAAGCCTCGATATCGACCTGCCTTATCCACGCGACCTGTCGGTGACCGAGGATCCGAAGTTCGTCAGGCTCGTGGTTCAATTGCGCACGATGCTGCGCGCCAGCCATCAGCCGGGAGGCGCGTCATGAGCGACCAACCCTTCACCAATCTCCCCGAGTCGCGGTTTGCCGCGAGCTGGAGCGCGGCGACAGGCAGTTGGCTGCCGGCGGTCATACTTCTGCTGGCGACGATCGTGGCATGGGAAGCCGTGGTGCGGATCTTCGCCATATCCGCCTTCATCATTCCCGCCCCGTCCGAGATTGCGCGATCGCTGGTCGCGCAATGGGCGACGCTCATGCAGGCGACGCTGGTGACGGCAGGCGAGATTCTGTTCGGCTTCCTTGTTTCGGTCGTCGTCGGCGTCATCATCGCGCTGGTCATCGTGCGCTTCGACTGGCTGGGGCGAGCGCTCTATCCGCTGGTGGTCCTGTTTCAGAACGTGCCCAAGGTAGCGCTGGCGCCGATCTTCATCCTCTGGTTCGGCTACGGGCTCGCGCCCAAGATCGGCCTGATCCTGGTCATAGCATTCTTCCCGGTGACCTTGTCGATGCTGGCGGGCATGCAGTCGGTCGATCGCTCGTTGCTGTCGCTGATGAATTCGGTCGGCGCCAGCCCGACGCAGATCCTGTTCAGGATCCGCGTTCCGCACTCGCTGCCGAACCTGATGGCGGGAACCAAGATAGCCGCCACGTTGAGCGTCATCGGCGCCATCGTCGGTGAATTCGCCGGCGCCTCGGACGGGCTGGGATACGTCATCCAGTTCGCCTCGACGCAGCTCGACACCGCGCTGGTCTTCGCGGCGCTGCTGCTCGTTTCGGTGCTGGGCATCGCCTTCTACTACGCAGCCGAGATTCTCGAACGCATCGTGGTGCCATGGGCGCCGAAATTCAGCCAAGCCTAGGCCCATCAACCGACTTCACAAGAAGGGAACAAAAAATGCTCAGACGCTCACTTATCAAGGCAGTCGCCGTCGCTGCGGCCGCCGGTGTGCTTGGGTTCTCGAATGCGGCCTTGGCGGCCGACAAGATCAATGTCCAGCTCGACTGGGTGGTGCGCGGCAACCACGCCATGTTCTTTGTCGGCAAGGAAAAGGGCTTCTTCGCCAAGAACGGCATTGACGTCGCCGAGATCCGCAAGGGGTCGGGCTCACCCGACGCCATGCGGCTGGTGGGCAATGGAAACGCGGATTTCGGTTTCGGCGATCTTCCAACGCTCGCCGTCGCCCGTTCGCAGAATGTCCCGGTCGTCGCGGTGGCCGCCGTCAACCAGCACTCGCCGCTGGCCATCATCTCGCTGGCCAAGACGGTGAAGCTCACCAAGCCGGCCGACCTCAAGGGCCTCACCATCGGCATTCATCCGGCCGGCTCGACCTACATCTTCTTCAAGGGCTTCCTGGCGGCCAATGGCCTGACCGAGAAGGACATGACACTGAACAGCGTCTCGCCGCCCTATGAAAGCTATCTTCTGCTTGGCCGGGTCCAGACGGTGGTCGGCTATGTCGACGCCGAGGTTCCCGAACTGGAAGCCAAGGCCGGCGGTCCCGGCTCCCTCAGCATCATGATGGGCGCGGATCATGGCTGGAAGGCCTATGGCTCCGGCCTGTTCACCTCGGAGAAGATGATCAAGGACAAGCCCGACGTCGTCGCCCGTTTCGTCAAGGCCTACAGCGAAGCCTTCGACTATGTCGTTGCCCACCCTGGAGAGGCCGCCGAGATCACGGCCAAGGCAGCCCCTGGCTACGCTGATAAGAAGGACGTGCTACTGGCGCAGATCAACGCCGACATCGCGTCGACCTTCACCAGTTCCGACACCAAGGAACACGGCCTCGGCTGGATGACGAAGACGCAGTGGGAGGAAACCCTGAAGACGCTCACCGATCAGGGCGTGCTCAAGGCCACCCTGTCGGCGGATGATGTGTTCACCGACAAGTTCCTGGGGAAGAAGTAAGAGGCGCGCGGTGTTGGAGCGGCAAGTCGATGAGCGCCTACCGGCAGACCAGATTGTCCTGCCCCATAACGCAGGACACGGCGCGCTCACCTTTCGCCGCGTCGGTGCGGTCGAGCGTGATCTGCGCGCGGGTGGCATATGCGCGACCCGACAGACCGCACCACAGCCGCTCTACGGGCAGGTTCTCGCGCTTGTCGTTGAGGATCGTGAACGTACCCGTCTTGGGGTCGAACCAGAGCTCGAGGCGAGCGCTCTTGCCCGGCGCGACCGTCGCGATCCCGGCCGAATACCAGTGGGCGAAGTCGGCATTGCACGACAGCCCTTCACTGCCCGCATTCGAAATCGTCAACGGCACCATATCGAGCCCATCGGTGCCCTTGCGGACGATGACATGGTGCAACTCAACCGCGTTGGCGAACGATGTGAACGCCAGCATCACCGGGAGGATATAACGAATCTTCACTTTGCCTGAGCTCCATGGGTAAATTTTTCTCAGGCAGTCTATCTCGCTTCTGCGCAATAACAACAAGAATATTAATTGGTAAACCGAAACAGAGAGGGTGAAATGTTAAAGGTTCTGAAGAGCAGTGTTAGTGCAATTATACTGAGTGGCGTCTTGCTTGGCGGTGCGCTTGCTGGCGAAGTGAAGTCGATCGCCATCCTGACGCCGGAAGAAGGCACCGATTACGGTTGGAACCAGCAGGGCATCGATGCGGCCAAGGCGGCGGGCAAGGCCGCCGGCGTCGAAGTGGTCGTGGCCCAGGGCCTCGGCTATGGCGACGTACGCCCGACGTTGCGGGAACTCGCTTCCGACGGCGCCAGCCTGCTGATCGCCCACGCCAGCGGCTACAACACCTCGGCGCCTGAAATCGCCAAGGAGTTGAAGGTTCCGGTGGCGATCGTCGATACGCCGAACGGCCTGGAGAAGGGTCTCGTCGCCGACTATACGCTGAGCGGCCACCAGGGCGCCTATCTTGCCGGTCGTCTCGCCGCCAAGATGTCGCGCTCTAAGTCGGTCGGCATCGTCGTGTCGGGCGAACCTCCGTCATGGAACTCGCAGTCGGCGGCGTTCGCGCAGGGCGTGAAGGCCGAGAACCCGGCCGTCAAGATCACCTATGCGGTGATCGGCCCGGCCGCCTACAGCGATGCGGCCGGCGGCAAGCGCGTCACCGAGAGCGTGATCGCCTCGGGGGCGGATATCATCTTCGGCCAGGGCAACGGCTCGAGCTTCGGCATGCTGCAGGCGGTCGAGACGACCAAGGCTGCCGACGGCGGCAAGGTCTATTTCATCGACGTCATCGGTGACAAGTCGCCGATCGACAAGGGCTTCCTGCTGTCGTCGGTGGTGTGGAACATCGAGCCGGTCTATGCGGCGATGATCGCCGACATCAAGGCCGACACTTTCGGCACCAAGCACTATGCGATTGGCCTCAAGGACGACTCGGTCAAGCTGCTGAAGACCGCAGCGATCCCGGACAAGGTCTGGTCCGAAATCCAGGCGCTGCGCGAGGACGTCATTTCCGGCAAGATCAAGGTCGATCCGGTCTATGACGCCGCCGCCGTCAGGGCGCTGATGACGAGCGTCGCCCAGTAAGGCGGCCGCTAGCCTGCTTCCGGAGGGGCGATCGGTTCACCCCTCCGGATATTTCCCGTTTTTCCAGTGCTGGGCTTTCATGAGCAGTCTTTCTTCATCGCCCGCCGGCAAGCGCGATATCGTCGCGCTCGAAGGCGTGACCAAACGCTTTCCCGGCATCGTCGCCAATGACGGCATCGACCTGTCGATCCGCCCCGGCGAGGTGCATGTGCTGCTCGGCGAGAACGGCGCGGGAAAATCCACCCTGATCGGCATGTTGTCGGGACTGCAGCAACCGGACGAGGGGCGCATACTGGTCGACGGCAAGCCGACGCCGATAACCTCGCCGCGCCATGCGCTGGCGCTGGGCATCGGCACCGTGTTCCAGCACATGATGCTGGTGCCGACGCTGACGGTGGCGGAAAACCTCTTGCTCGGCGGGCCCTGGTGGCAGCGCCCCAGGACCGAAGAACTCGCGGCGCGCGTCGCCGAAATCACCCGCAGCCTGGGCATCACGGTCAAGCTGCATGCCAAGGTGTCGGAGCTTTCGCTCGGCGAGCAGCAGCAGGTCGAGATCCTGCGCGCCATGGTGCGCAACAGCCGGCTGCTGATCCTCGATGAATCCACCTCGATGCTGACGCCCAAGGGCATCGAGGAACTCGGCGCGCTGATGCGCCGCCTTGCCGAGAAGGGCCTGGCGATCGTCTTCATCACCCACAAGCTCAAGGAAGCGGCGGCTTTCGGCGACCGCATCTCGGTGCTGAAACTCGGACGCAAGGTCGGCGAGATTCCGCCCGAGCGTTTTCGCGCGCTGGGTGAGCACGAGATTATCTCGGAGATCGTGGAATTGATGTTCGGCAAGCAGAAGGGCGATCCCGAAGCTGCGCAGCGTCCTACCCGAACTATCCGAGCCGATGCCGCGCCGTTGCTCGAAGTGGCCGGTCTATCGGTCGCGCCGACCGACAACGCGCCGGGCCTGTCTTCGATCTCCTTCGACATCCGCCCCGGCGAAATTCTCGGGATCGCCGGTATCGACGGCAATGGCCAGAAGCAATTGGCCGAGGCCCTGGCTGGCCAGCGCGCGGCGACCGGCGGTTCGGTGCGGCTGGAGGGCGCCGCCATCGAGGCTGCGAGCGTCGGCGAACGCCGCAGACATGGTCTACGCTACCTGACCGACGACCGGCTGGGCGAAGGCACGGTAGGCACCTTCCCGGTCTCGATCAACTTCTTCCTTAAGCAGGTTGGCGCGGCGCCCTTCTGGCGCGGCGGCGTCGAGCAGCGTGCCGAGATCGACAGGCGCGCCGCTGAGCTCGTGCGCGAATATGATGTTCGTACACCAAGCCTCAAGACGCCGGTCGCGCGGCTCTCCGGCGGCAACATCCAGAAGGTCCTTTTGGCGCGCGAGCTGGCCGAGGGCGCGAAGGTGGTGATTTTCAACAAGCCGACCTACGGGCTCGATCTCGCCAACACGCTGGCGTCACGCCAACGCATCCGCGACACGGCGGCACGCGGCCTCGCCGTCCTCTTGATCTCCACCGATCTCGAGGAATTGCTCAGCATGTGCGACCGTATCGCGGTGATTGCCAACGGCGCGCTCGTGGGCGCCGTCGAGAATAGCGACGATGCCCGCACCAAGGTCGGGCGCCTGATGATCGGACTGGCCGCATGAGCATCGATACCGCACCCACTGTCAGCGCCACCGCGCTCGATGCCACGAGCGGGGCGGCTCCACGCCGTGACATGCTGCGCCGGTTGCTGATGACGCTCGGCCCCATCCTGGTCGCTCTCGTCATCGCCGGCTGCATCCTGCTCGCCGTCGGTGTCGATCCGCTCGCCTATTATGGCTATGTGCTGGAGAAAGGCCTGTTCTCGCCGCTGGGCGTGCAACAGACGCTGACGCGGATGGCGCCGCTGCTGTTCCTCGCCGCCGGCCTGATCGTCGCCTTCCGCTCGGGCATGTGGAACCTCGGCGGCGACGGCCAGTTCCTGCTGGGCGCCGTCACGGCCGCCGCCAGCGCTCCTGTGCTAGTGGAGATCTTGCCGGCTTGGCTGGCGCTCATCTGCTCATTCCTGATCGCCATGGTCGTGGCGGTGATCTGGTCGCTGGTGCCCGCGTTGCTGCGCGCCTATCAGGGCGTCAACGAGATCATCACCACGCTGATGATGACGTTCCTCGGCACCTCGCTCGCCAATGTCCTGGTCAAGCTCGTTTTTCGCGATCCCGGCACGACCGTGCCGCAGACACGCACGCTGCCGGTGGACGAGCGGCTGCCGCGACTGTTCGACACCACCATCACCAGCGGCCTCCTGCTCGGCCTTGCGGCGATCATCATCGTGCATCTGGTGATGACGCGCACCGCGTTCGGCCTGAAGCTGCGCATCGTCGGCGCCAATCCGCGCGCCGCGGTTCATGCGGGGCTGGGCGTGCCTGGCCTGACCATTGCGGTCTTCGCTATTTCCGCCGGGCTCGCCGGCCTGGCCGGCGCCGTCGACATCATCGGCGTGCAGGGCAATGTCCGCGCCGACTGGAATCCCGCTTATGGGCTGGCGGTCATTCCGGCCGTGTTCCTCGCCCGCATGAACGGCTTTGCCGCGATAGGTTTCGTGTTCCTGCTTTCGGTGCTGTCGATCGGCGGCGAGAGCGCAGCGCGGCGGCTTGGCGTGCCCAATCATTTCACGCTGGTGCTGGTCTCCATCGTGCTGATCGTGCTCGCTCTCGCAGAGTATTTCGACCATCGCTACAACCAGTCGAGAAAGGCCTGAGGCATGACCGGGCTGTTCAGCGAAGTCTTTCTCAGCGCGCTCCTGTTCGGCGCCGTCACCGCGGCCATCCCGCTGCTGCTTGCCGGCCTCGGCGAGCAGATGTCGGAAAAGGCCGGCGTGCTGAACATCGGCATCGAAGGCATGATGCTGGCCGGCGCCTATCTCGGCTTCGTCGGTTCCTTTTATTCCGGATCGCTTTGGCTGGGCTTCCTCACTGGCGCTGTCGGGGGCGTCGCGGTGGCGTTGATCATGGCGCTGCTGTGCGTACGCATCGGGCTGAACCAAATCGTCATCGGCATCGCGCTGACGCTCGGTCTCGAAGGACTGACGGCTCTGCTTCACCATTTCCAGTTCTCGCGCAGCTATCCCCGCCTGCCGGCGGCGGACGCCACGGTTATCCCGCTGCTGTCGGATATTCCTGTCATCGGGCCTGCCTTCTTCAAGCATCACCTGATCGTCTACCTGGCGGTCGCGCTGGTGTTCGGAATGAGCCACCTCTACCGGCGCACGCAGCTCGGCCTCAATCTGCAGGCGGCGGGCGACAAGCCGGCCGCGCTCGACGTCGCCGGGATAGACGTGGTCAGGACGCGCACGGTCGCGGTGCTGACGACCGGCGCGCTGGCCGGGCTCGGCGGCGCCTATCTCGCCAATGTCGGGGCGGGACTGTTCATTCCGTTCATCACCAACGGTGCGGGTTTCCTCGGCATCGTGCTGGCCATGCTGGCGCGCGGCCGTCCGGTCTGGGTGCTGTTCGGCGCGCTTTTGTTCGGGGTCTGCCTGTCGCTGACGACGGCCATGCAGGTGGCGGGCATCAACATACCGACCGACGTCATCCAGATGCTGCCATTCCTGGCGGTAATGATCATGCTGGTGCTGTTCGGGCGGCGCGCCAGCCTGCCGGCGGCGCTCGGCATTCCATACGAGCGCGGTGCGCGCTGACAGCAATCACATGCGCGGACGGGAGCCGCGCCAAAACAGGAGGCAACAATGTCGGATACCAAGGTCTACCTGCTCGACGGCGGCTCGCTCGTCCTCGACGGCTATCACGTGTTCTGGAATCGCGGCCCGGGCGGCGAAGTGCGCTTTCCGGTCTATTCGATACTGATCGAGCATGCCGAGGGCCGGTTCCTGATCGACACCGGCTACGACTACGACCATGTGATGAAAGTGTTGCCTTTCGAGAAGCCGATCCAGGAAAAGCACCAGACCATTCCCGGCGCGCTTGCCTTGCTCGGACTCGAGCCTAAGGACATCGACGTCGTCGTCAACTCGCATTTCCATTTCGACCATTGCGGCGGCAACAAGTATTTTCCGCACGCAAAGAAAATCTGCCATCGCTCGGAGGTGCCGCAGGCCTGCAATCCGCAGCCTTTCGAACATCTGGGCTATTCCGACCTGAGCTTCTCGGCTGAGGCGGCCGAGGCGCGCGGCGCGACCGCGCAATTGCTGGAAGGCACGACGCGCGCCAACTCGACCTTCGAGGGCATCGACGGCGACGTCGATCTCGCCAGGGGCGTCAAGCTCATCTCGACGCCCGGCCATTCGATCGGTCACTACAGCCTGCTGGTCGAGTTCTCCAAGCGCAAGCCGATCATGTTCACCATCGACGCCGCCTACACGCAGAAGAGCCTTGAAACACTTTGCCAGGCGTCTTTCCACATCGACCCGGTCGCCGGCGTCGATTCGATGCGCAAGGTGAAGAAGCTTGCCGAGGACCATGGCGCCGAGCTGATGTACTCGCACGACATGGAGAACTTCAAGACGTACAAGACCGGCACCCAGTTCTACGGCTGAACGCCGCCAATCCGGAGACCACCCCCATGCGCTATTCCGATCATGCCGACCCGGTCATCACCCTGACCGCGGGGCCAGTCAACGCCTATGCCGAAGTGCTGCGGGGCCTCGGCCGCACGGTGCTCTACGACTACGACCCGGCGTTCCAGCTCTTCTATGAAAAGGTGGCCAACAAGGCGCAGAAGGCGATGCGGCTGTCGAACAAGCCGGTCATTCTGCATGGTGAGCCGGTGCTGGGCCTCGAGGCCGCGGCGGCGTCCCTGATCGCGCCCGACGACGTGGTGCTCAACCTTGCCTCCGGCGTTTACGGCAAGGGGTTCGGCTATTGGGCGAAACGCTATTCGCCGCATCTGCTCGAAATCGAAGTGCCCTACAATGAGGCGATCGACCCGCAGGCGGTCGCGGCAATGCTTGAGGCGCATCCGGAAATCACCGTCGTTTCCGTCTGTCACCACGACACGCCGTCCGGCACCATCAACCCGATCGATGCCATCGGCGCGCTGGTCTCGGCGCATGGCGCCTACTTCATCGTCGACGCCGTCTCCTCCTTCGGCGGCATGAAGACGCATCCCGAGGATTGCAAGGCCGATATCTATGTGACCGGCCCCAACAAATGCCTGGGCGCCCCTCCCGGCCTCACCATGATGGGCGTCAGCGAGCGGGCCTGGGCCAAGATGAAGGCCAATCCCCTGGCGCCGCGCGCATCGATGCTGAGTATCGTCGACTGGGAAGACGCCTGGTCGAGCGACAAGCCATTTCCGTTCACGCCGTCGGTCTCGGAGATCAACGGGCTCGATGTCGCACTCGATCTCTACCTCAACGAGGGGCCGGAGGCGGTTTGGGCGCGCCACGCGCTTACAGCCAGGGCCATGCGCGCGGGCGTCGCGGCGATGGGCTTGTCCATCTGGGCGGCGAGCGACAGGATCGCGTCGCCAACCACGACCGCGGTCCGCACCCCGGTAGGCGTTGACGAGAAGGCGCTTCGCCAGGCCGCGCGCGCCCGCTATGGCGTGGTGTTTTCATCGGGTCGCGGCGAAACGCTTGGGAAGCTGACGCGCATCGGCCATATGGGGCCGACCGCGCAGCCGATCTATGCGATCGCGGCGCTGACGGCGCTTGGCGGCGCCATGAACGCGGCCGGCCAGAAACTGGCAATCGGCAAAGGCATCGATGCGGCGCTGGCCGTCATCGACGCCGACGCCTGAACAGACATCATCGGATCACGGACCAAGGGAGACATTTCATGACTGGACGGCTTGCGGGAAAGACCGCCCTGGTGACAGGCGCGGCGCAGGGTATCGGCAAGGCGATCGCGGCGAGGCTTGCCGCCGACGGCGCGACCGTCATCGTCAGCGACGTCAACGCCGAGGGCGCCAAGGCCGCCGCCGCGTCGATCGGCGGCAAAGCGAAGGCTGTCGCCGCCGACATCTCCGACCCGGCATCCGTCAAAGCGCTTTTCGCTGAAATCCAGGCACTGACCGGCGGCGTCGATATCCTGGTCAACAACGCCAGCATCGTGCCGTTTATCGCCTGGGACGATGTCGATCTCGACCATTGGCGCAAGATCATCGACGTCAACCTGACGGGCACCTTCATCGTGACCCGCGCGGCCACCGACCAGATGCGGGCGGCGAACAAGGCGGGGCGGGTGATCAGCATCGCCTCCAACACCTTCTTCGCCGGCACGCCCAATATGGCGGCCTATGTCGCTGCCAAGGGCGGTGTCATCGGTTTCACGCGGGCGCTGGCCACGGAGCTTGGCAAGTATAACATCACGGCGAATGCGGTGACGCCCGGCCTGATCGAGAGCGACGGCGTCAAGGCAAGCCCGCACAACGAGGCGTTCGGCTTCGTCGAGATGCTGCAAGCGGTGAAAGGCAAGGGCCAGCCAGAACACATCGCTGATGTCGTATCGTTCCTGGCGAGCGAGGACGCACGCTGGATCACCGGCCAGACGCTGAATGTGGACGCCGGGATGGTCAGGCATTAGGGAAGTCGTCAGATCGACAGCCACGGCCCGGCGGAAGAAGTCACGTACTCATCCGCGCGATCCAACAAGAATACCGAGGACGGCGCCGCGCGCGCCGGCCGCGCCTAGCTAGAAGGCGATGTCCCCCTGTCCTGGCGGCGCGGGGACAAATGGCTTTGCCGGCTCCGAAAATATCGGCTTAACTTGCCGAGCCTTGCCGCGATGAGCGGCCGGCGAAGTGGTTTCGGGAGCGTGCATGGGGCGCAGACAATCGGATCAGGCGGTTCGCGGACCGCAATTCGCCAGGACTCTCGACTGGAACCTGCTGAAATTCTTCCATGAGATCGCCAGCGCCCGTTCGGTGACCCGGGCGGCGCAGGAATTGAACCGAAAGCAACCGGCGCTCAGCCTCGCGTTGCGGCGCCTCGAGGAAAGGCTTGGTGTCACGCTTTGCCATCGTGGCCCGACCGGCTTCGAGTTGACGGAGGAGGGCCGCATCCTTGCCGAGCGTTGCCGGGAGTTCGCCGGCGCAATCCGTGAAATCCCGGCAAAGCTCTCGGACGTCAAGTCCGAGATACATGGACATTTGCGGGTGATGCTGGTCTCCAACCTTGTCGCGCCGGCGCTCGATGAGGCGATCGCCGCCTTCCATGCCAAATATCCGGCTGTCGAGCTGATCGTTGAAGTCGCGGCCTGGACCGAAGTGGTCAACTCCCTCATCCAACACAAGATCGACGTCGGCATCTCGCCTTCGCGGGTAAAGCGCGCCGAACTCGCCTACCTCCATCTCTTCACCGAGATCCACCGGCCCTATTGCGGAAGGCCGCACAAGCTCTTTGGCAAGAGCATCGCCAATCCGGGCGATCTGGCCAGGGAAGCCTTCGTGCTGACCGGCGCCGACGAGGGCGACGAGCTAACCCAATTCCGGCTCGAACATGGCTTTGGCCGCAACATCGCCGGCATGTCCGATCATCTCGAGGAGGCCAAGCGTCTGGCGATCCTCGGCGTCGGTCTCTGCTTCCTGCCGGAAGGCTACGCGCAAACCGATGTCGAGGCCGGGCGGCTGTGGCCGCTGATCGCCGGTACCGAGGTCCCTCGCAACGACATCTTCATCGTCACCGACCCGCAAAGCCCGACACATATCGCGCGTGACCTTTTCATCGCCGAAATTGTCGAGAAGACGCAGCCTCGGGAAGGGAGTGCATTGATCTGATTAATGCTTAACGTTCGATCTTTGGGCGTTGAAGGGAGTAGCTCGGAGTTTCATGGTCAAGCATGGCGATATTGCATCGGTCCCGTTGATGCTGCCGTAAGGCAAGACGGGCGGGCATATCGACCAGGGGAACACCTCGCAAAGGGGATATTGAGATGACCTTGCAGACACCGACTTCGCCCCGGCAGCCGTTGCCGGGCGACTCGCAGCCGACGATTGCCGACAGCGTAGAAACCATCCTATCCGTCACCGAGGCGGACATCGCCGACTATACCGAATCCGTGGTGCCGCAGGCAAAGCGGCGCTCCAACTTCCGCATGCTGGCGCAGTTCCTATCGATGCAGGCGGTGTTCGGCACCGTGCTGGTCGGCTATGGCGCGCGCTTCCAGGGGCTGACGCTTTCCGAATTGACTTTGGCGATGCTGATCGCCGCGGCCGTCATGAGTCTATATTGCATCGGCTCGGCAAATGCCGGCGCCGCCACCGGCCAGACCCATTCGGTGATGGCGCGCAGCATTTTCGGCACCATCGGCAGCGGTCTCGTCTCGCTGCTTCTGGTCGTCAACGGCATGGCCTTCTACCTGTTCACGGTGAAGTTCATCATCGATATCGCCGGCGGCCTGATGACGGTGCCGGCGGTCGGCGCCATCACCGCGCTATTGGCGATAGTGATGATCGTCAACACCTATTTCGGTTTCGAGGGCGTGCAGCGCTTCGCCCAGTTCGTCGCCGTGCCGGTTATTCTGATCTGGGGCATCTTCGCCACCATCCTCGCCTTCACCACCGTCTCGCACGATGTGCTGGCCGCAGTGCCCCATGTCGACAACAAGACCGCGATGATCATGGTGATCGGCTCGATGGTCGGTCTGTCCACCTGGGGCAACGAGCCGGACTTCTTCCGCTACGCAAAGGTCGGTCGCGCCTCCTGGTGGAATATTCCAACCATCGTCATCTCATATGTGGTCGGCGCGCTGCTCTTCCCGATCATGGGCTACATGATCGCGGCGCTCTCCAACCAGCCCGACTTTGGCCCGAGCATCAGCTACTTCGTCAACTTCACCATGTTCGGCAGCGCGCTGCTGGGCATCGCAGTCATCGTCATCAACCAGTGGGCGGTGCAGGACGGCAACCTCTACATCGCAGTCAACGGCGCGCAGAACGTTCTCTCCGGCATTCGCGGCTGGAAGCGCCAGTATACCGTCGTCGGCCTTGGCCTGATTGCGGCCGTGCTCACCTTCTACCTGCCTAACTTGCAGGATACGTTCAACCTCGTCACCAGCATCGGCTCGACCACGGTGCCGGTCGCAAGCACAATCATGGCGATCGACCTTTTCCTGCTGCCCTGGCTATTCGGCATCAAGCGGCCAATGTACCGCGTCGCCAACTGGGGCGAGCTCGGCATCGCCAACTGGCCGGGCGTCATAGCCTTGGCCGCCGGTACGGTGGTCGGCGTCTACACCGCGGGCCTCATCCCGGCGATCAACAGCGCCTATATCGGCTTCCCGGCCCTTCAGGCCTGGCTGACCGGCGCGGTCGTCTACCTCATCGGCGTGACGCTGGTCCGCAAGCGGGCCGACGTGCAGGCCCTGCTTGGCTTCGCCCGCATCTGAAGCACAGGCGGTCCGGAGGCTGCAGCCAGTCTCCGGACCGATATCCAAGCCCCACTGTGTCCGTTGCGGCAGACCGCACGGGAGGAATTACCATGACATCCCTCGATCTCCTCATCCGCGCGCCGCGCGCAATCCTGCCGGAAGGCGAGCGCGCCGTATCCGTCGGCGTCGTCGGCGGCAAGATCGCCCGTGTCGCCGCGCTCGGCGCTCCCGCCAAAGCCCGGGAAACCGTCACGCTCGATGCCGATACCGTGCTGCTGCCGGGCCTCGTCGACAGCCATGTCCATATCTGCGAACCCGGCAACACCGAATGGGAAGGCTTTCTGACAGCAACCCGCGCGGCGGCGGCCGGCGGCATCACGACGCTGGTCGACATGCCGCTGGACAGCGTACCGACCACCGTGACGCTCGAGGCACTTGCCGCAAAGCGGGAGGCCGCCGACGGCCAGTGCCATGTCGATGTCGGCTTCTGGGGCGGCGCCATTCCGTCGAACCTCGAAGACCTGCCGAAGTTGCATGCCGCCGGCGTGTTCGGCTTCAAGTCCTTCCTCTGCGACACCGGCACCGACGATTTTCCGGGCATCACACCCGGACATATGCGCAAGGTGATGGATGTTGTCGCCGGTCTCGGCTCGCTCTTCATCGTCCACGCGGAGAGCGCCGAAGCGATGGCCGCAATGGCGGAGGTACACACCCGCCATTATGCCGACTATCTCGCCTCGCGCCCCAAAGGCATCGAGGACCAGGCGATCGCCCATGTGATCGAGGCAGCCCGCGCCAGCGGCGCGCGCGCGCATATCCTTCATCTCTCAAGCGCCGACGCGCTGCCGATGATCGCTTCCGCAATCGCCGACGGCGTCAGGCTCAGCGTCGAGGACCTGCCCGCACTATCTTGCGCTTTGCGCCGAGGAGATCGCCGACGGCGAGACCGCCGCCAAGGTCGGCCCACCTGTGCGCGAAACCGTCAATCGTGAAAGACTCTGGGATGGCGTCGGGGAGGGCACGATCAGCATGATCGTCTCGGACCATTCGCCCTGCACGCCTGAAATGAAGGAGCTGGTCTCCGGCGATTTCGGCGCCGCCTGGGGCGGCATTTCCTCGCTGCAGCTCGGGCTGCCGGTGACCTGGAGCGAGGCGCGCAAGCGCGGCCATTCGCTGCCCGACGTCGTCCGCTGGATGGCGGAGCGTCCGGCCGCGCTCGCCGGGCTGGCGCACAAGGGGCGCATCGCGACCGGTTGCGATGCCGACTTCGCATTGTTTTCACCCGATGCCGAATTCATCGTCGATGCGGCCAGCCTCCACCATCGCCATCCGATCACCCCTTATGCCGGCAGGACGCTGAGCGGCGTGGTGCAGGAAACATACCTCCGCGGCCGGCGCATCGACCTCTTCGGCCGCCCGATGGGCGAACTGATCGACAGAAGAGCGCAGGCCGGAAGAACAAGCCTGATGCAAGAATTGAGAAGGAGTGCCTGAGATGAAAATCCTGGTCGTCAACGTCAACACCAGCCTGTCGATGTCCGATGTCATCGACACGGCCGCCAAGACCGCAGCATCGCCTGGAACCGACATCGTCACGCTGACGCCCTTCTTCGGCCCCGAAGCGGTGGACTGCAACTTCGAGAGCTACATCTCGGCAGTCGCCGTGATGGACCGCGTGCTCGCCCATGACGAACCGTTCGATGCCGTGGTCCTGGCCGGCTTCGGCGAGCATGGCCGCGATGGGCTGCAGGAACTGATCGAGGAGCCGGTCATCGAGATCTGCGAGGCTTCCGCCCACATCGCGATGATGATCGGCCGCAGCTATTCGGTCGTCACAACCTTGCAGCGCTCGGTGCCGCCGATCGAGGATCGGCTGCGGCTGTCCGGCCTTGCCGACCGCTGCGCCTCGGTGCGCGCCAACGGCATGACCACGCTGGAGGTCGATCAGGATCCCGCCGGCGCGATGCGGTCCATCGTTGAGGAAGCGCGCAAGGCCGTCGAACAGGATCATGCCGAAGTGATCTGTCTGGGCTGCGCAGGCATGGCCGGCTTGGAGGAGGCGATCACATCCGAACTTGGCGTGCCCGTTATCGACGGCGTGGCCGCGGCGGTGCGCCTGGCCGAGGCGGTCGTCGGCCTGGGCCTCAAGACCAGCAAGGTCTCGACCTACGCAAAGCCGGACGCGAAGCGCATCGACGGTTGGCCGTTATCGCAGGCGCTGGGCTTGAGCCAGCGCCCGGCGGGGCTGGCGTTGCGCGCGGGAGGCCGGCGATGAACATGATCGAGAAAGCCTCGGCACATGAGGCTTACGCCATGCCCGAGTTGAAGGAGGATTTCGCAGCCGAGGTCGATCTTGCCTCGCGCTGGCTGGGCGGCAGCGTGCTGGCCGCGAGCGACGAATCCTTCGGCGAAAAAGAGAGCCTGCTCACGCCGACGCCCTCTGCGTTCGTCCCCGGCAATTACGGGCCGCGCGGCGAGATCGTCGACGGCTGGGAGACCAAGCGTCGGCGCGAACCCGGACACGATTGGGCATTGGTCCGGCTGGGCGCCGCCGGCATGATTACCAGCATCGATGTCGATACCTCCTTCTTCACCGGCAATTTCCCGACCACGTGCCGCATCGAGGCCTGCGGCATCGAAGGCTATCCTGGGCCCAAGGCCCTGCAATCGACCGAGACCGAATGGATCGAGATCGTGCCGCGTTCGCCGCTCAAGGGCGACGCGCACAACCGCTTCGACGTCTCTGACCGCCGCCGCTTCACCCATGTGCGTCTGTCGGCCTTTCCGGACGGCGGCATCGCGAGGCTGCGCGTCTATGGCCGTGTCGTGCCGGACCCGCGAATATTCGACGGGCTCACCATCGACCTCGCCAGCCAGGATCATGGCGGCCAGGTGGTGACCAGCAGCGACGGCTTCTACACCTCTGCCGCGATGCTCAACCGTCCCGACAAGGCACGCAACATGGGAGACGGGTGGGAAACGCGCCGCCGTCGTGATGACGGCAATGACCATGCCATCATCCGCCTGGCGCTGCCGGGCCGTGTCAGCCTGGTCGAGATCGACACAGCGCATTTCAAGTACAACGCTTCGGCGGAGGTCGCGCTTTCCGGGACGGGGGAGGCACTGACCGGAGACAACGGCTGGATGCCGCTGCTTTCGCGCCGGCCATTGCAGCCGGACACGCGCCATGTCTTTCGCGTGGCAGAAACGAGCGAGCCGGTTTCCTACGTGAGGCTCGATGCCTATCCCGATGGGGGCATCTCGCGGGTGCGGCTGTGGGGCAAGGTCGACCCCGCCGCCCGGCGCGCCGCTGGTTATCGCTGGTTCGACGCGCTGCCGACAGGGCAGGCCAGGCAGGTACTCGCGGAGCGGGCTGTCTCAGGCGACCTCGCGGAACAGGTGATTGCTGCGCGACCACTCAATGGGGAGATCGGGGGTTCCTTTCACAGCGCGGATCTATCCGGCCTGTGGACAATGCTAGAGGGACGATTCAATGAGAGCTGACGGGTTCGTCGGTGGCTTTAAAGCGCTGCGGCGATTGATGTTCGCGGCACTGCAGTTTCGTTTCGGGCAATTCGCAAAGCGCGGGTAGTTGCGGTCCGTTCCGTATCCACGGAGGCAGCCACCGACCGGCGTTCCTGGAGTGTCGCCCTTGGAGGTGGGATAGCTGGGTAGCGCGTTGGAACCGTCGATGCCGCCAAACTTGGCCTCGTATCAGTAGTTGCTTGCGAGATCCCGTGTTTGCAGCGGACAAAGACGTTGGCGGGCCACGTGAACGCCCCAGATGATCGCGGCCCGCTCACCCGAAACTTCCGAGAGCCTGTTACCGACGTTGCCGTTCACCCAAAACCTGCGCGCAAAGGCTTCGAAATCGAGGTCAAGGGCAAATTTGCCGCTCTCATTGGCGGAGCCGCGTTCCCCACCTCACGGCATACTGGAAAAGCCCGCTCAATAAGAAGCCGCTATGGGACGGCCGTTGGACACGATCGTGGGTGTGAAGTGGTAGCGGGAGAGCGCTACCGCCTTTCCCCCCACTCGGAAAACCCGAGATACCTTCTACGGTGTTGGGCGTGATGACCTATATCTGTGTTGCAAAGACCAGAGGGCAAGGACAAATCTGACCCGATGCCGACGCCGTCTCCATGACGCGAACGGCAGCTTTGATCCCAAAATCGGCCTTCGAGGCAGGCTCTGCCGATAGCTGAAAGCGGACCCCGCGGTAACGAACGTTAGACGGCGGTTGCACGGGTTGTGCCTGAGATCAGCCCCGTCCGAGTACGCCGCCGAGCGGCAGATCTTTCGTCTCGCCCTGACTGCTCTAGCTAGTTGGACAATTAAGCGCGGTCTGTCAGACTTGGCTCAGCCATCGACCGTCATGGGATCTCGGCTATTCAAAACGAAATCGGTGCCGCTCCATGAGTTCCTTTGAAGTCGCTTCGAGCTCCTTCTGACGCCGTTCGGCATTCCACGTCAGCGCGGCAGCTGCGATGTCGGCAATTTGTTCGAGGTTGCTGCGATTGAGCCGGCCCGTGATCGCCAGCGCTGTTCGTCGCATGACAATGTCTGCCAGGTGGACGACGCGTTCGTTGCGCGCCAACCAATCGATTTCCGCCTGCGTATATTCCAACGAGCCGGCAAGCGGTTCCGCCTGCCGTTTGGCTTCGTGCGCTAGAATGACATGGGCGGTCGTGCCATAGCGGTCGAGCAGTACTTCAGCGCGAGCTGGCGATGTTCCTGTTTCGGCTGTCACTGCGGAGATCCAGCGCGCACGCGCAGCCGCATCGGCCGGAAAATCGCGGCCGCCGCCGATGGCGAGGTTTTGCGTGCTCACCCGCCTGGGCTGGCCAAGCCTGGACAGCAATGTGTCCGCTACCTCTTCCGCGAAACCGCGGAAGGTGGTCCACTTGCCGCCCACCAATGAAATGATCGGCCAGTTCCGGTTGCCCTCGGGTTCCATGACCGGTGCCGAGTGGTCACGGCTGATGAGACCCGGCGCAGTGCCGTCCGACGCCGGCAGCGGGCGGATGCCGGAATAGGCATAGATGATCTGCTCGCGGCCGAAGGCAAGACCGGGCAGAAGGTCGCGCAGGCTCGCCAGGAAGTATTCGATCTCGTCCTCCTCGCAGCGCACCGTTTCGGGGTCGTCGGCGCGGATATCTGTCGAGCCGACCAGCGCCCGGCCGAGATAGTCGAACACCAGGCAGATGCGGCCGTCATTGGCCTCGAAATAGATCATGCGGCCTTTCAGAGCCCGCAACAGTTCGGGATGGTCAAGCAGGACGTGCGACCCCTTGGTGCCGCCAACCAGTCGTGACGGCGCGCCAAGCGCCGCGTTCACGGGATCGATCCAAGGCCCTGTCGCGTTGACGACGATGCGCGGCCGGAAGCTTAGCTCGCCGCCCTCCGGCAGGGCGAAACGCACGATGCTGTCGTCGCGGCCAAGCAATTGCACGTAGTTGAGAGCCTCGGATTGAGCGCTAGCCCTTATGCCGTCCTGAAGAAGCTCTAGCACCAGTCGTTCGGGATGACGGACGGTGGCATCGTAATAGGTACCGGCCGCCACGATGCGTGGCGTCAACGGCGGTATCTCGGTCAACGCCCGCGCCCTCGACCACAGCGCATGCCTTGGCATGACGCGGTGGCGGGCGCCATAGAAGTCGTACATGGCGAGACCGATCTTGATCAGCAGAGCGCCGCGGCTGCGCGGTGCGGTCATGCTGCCGAAAAGGGTCCGGAGCGCCGCTCCGATGCCCGTCAGCCACGAAAAGATCGGGATGACGGTCGGCAGCGGTCGCACGGCATGCGGCGCATTGCGCAGCAGAAGGTTACGTTCCAGCGTCGACTGCGCGACGAGGCCCAACTCGCCCGTCTCCAAATACTTGATGCCGCCATGGATGAGCCGCGACGGCGCGGCGCTGGTGCCGGAACCGAAATCCGCCTTGTCGACGATCGCGACGCTGAGGCCCTGTTCGCACAGATCGCGAAACAGACCGGCGCCATTGATGCCGGCGCCGAGGATCAGGACATCGACGTCCCGTGACGCCCCGGTCATTGCACCGGCACGATCTTGAGATTGACCCCGGCCGCCCTCAGGCTGCCGGCAATCTCATCGGGAAGACCGTCGTCACAGAGCACGAGATCGAAGTCGGTGAGGTCTGCGAAAAGATGCAGCGCTACCTTGCCGAACTTGGAGGAATCGATCAGCAGGATGGTGCGCGCGGCCGCCGCGGCCATCGCCTGCTTGACCCGCACCACCTGCGGATCCTGGATCAGCGTGGCGGTTTTGTCGATCGCCGAAGCGGAGCAGATCAGAAGGTTCACCCTGATCTTCTGCAGGGCGCTCTCGCAGATGTGGCCGATAAAGGCGTTGTAGGTCGGATGGTATTCGCCGCCGAGCAGGATAAGCTTCAGGTCCTCCTTGTCGACCAGCTGTTCCGCCAGGGACAGGCTATTGGTGACAATTGTCAACGGTGCCATCTGCGGCAGGAACGGGCCGACCGCGTTGGCGGTGGTCGAATCGTCGAAAAGCACAACCTGCCCGGGTTCGATCTCGGCCACGGCCGCCCGGGCGAGCGCATGCTTGGCGGCGGTCGCATGCGTTTCGCGGAAGCGGAAAAGGCTTTCGTAGATGCCGGACGGCTGTGCGCTGACTGCGCCGTGCAGCTTGCGCAGCACCCCCTGGCGCGCCAGTTCGTCGACGTGGCGATGGATCGTCATGCGTGAGACGCCGAATGTCGCGACAAGCTCGTCGATTCGTGCCTCGCCGTGCTGAATGACATATTCGGCAATGTCCTGGCGGCGATTGTCCGTGTTCATGGTTCCCCCGTTTGCGCGAGCGCTTCGATCGACGGCCAGGCGCCGGCGAGACGGTTGGCGATGTCACAGTGCAGCCGGTAGCGCTTGTCCATGCCGGCGCTGCGCACGGGGTCGGGCCGGTAGGTACGGCCAAGCGCGGCGAGTTCGCGCGGATCATGACGTGCTGAGGCAAACAGGCCGATGCCGGCTCCGGCGCACAGTGCCGCGCCCCATGCTGCGGCCTCCTCAGTTTTGGTCACCGTAATCGGCATGCCGAGCACATCGGCAAATATCTGCGCGAAGACGGAATTGCGCGAAATGCCGCCGGTCAGCCGCACCTCCCTCGCGGCAAAACCTTCGCGCAGCGCATCGACGTGAACGCGATGGTTGAAGGCGATGCCTTCGATCACCGCTCGTAACATGTCGCCCCTGTCGTGCCAGCCGCGCAGCCCGAGAAAGCTGGCGCTAGCACCTGGGCCATGCGGCGAGCCGAACAGATAAGGGTGGAATAGCAGTGTAGACGGTCGCGCCAGCGCTGCCTCGATTTCCGGACCGACGACGGCGTGGATCGATCGCCCGTCGGCTTCCGCCGCCGCCCGCTCGGAGCCGCATAGCGTGTCGAGGAACCAGTCGTAGTTTGCCGCCGATGCCGGCGAGATCGACATGTTGTTCCACTCGCCTGGGCTCAGTCCGTTGCGACAGAACCAGCGGGCGTCGATGCGCGGTGCGGCGGATACCGTCTCATTGATTGAATAGGTGCCGGCAACGACGGCGATCACACCTTCGCCGTAGCCGCCGATGCCGAGCGCCGAGGCAGTTACATCATGCAGGCCGGCCACGACCGGCGTGCCCGAGACAAGTCCGGTAGACCGGGCCGCTTTCGCCGTGACGGCGCCGACGATCTCGTCGGGCCGCGCGACCGGCGGCAGTGCATCGCCGAGCGCTCCTAAGCCGAAGATCGAGAGGATATCCGGCGCGTAGGCTTGCGTATCGACCTCTGTGAACGAGGTGCTCGCCTCGGTGAGATCGGTGCCCAGGCTGCCCGTCAGGCAAAAGCGCAGCCAGTCCTTGCAGGCAAGCACGTGGCCGATATGGGCAAAGCGCTCCGGCTCGCGCTCGCGTATCCAGGCCAGAAGCGAAGACGGCGCCGAGGCATGTGGCGTCTGGCCGGTCCGCGATAAAGCCTTCGCGGCCGTCCCATCGGTCTGCCACCGGTCCGCGATGTCTCCGGCCCGGCTATCAAGTGACAGGATGCCGTACCCGAGCGGCTCGAGGGTGCGATCGACCATGTAGAGCCCGTCACCATGGGCAGTGACCGCGACGGCGGCGATATCGGAGGCCGGCCGGCCACACTCCGACACCACTTGCGCGATCGCATCGGCGGTAGCCCGCCAAAGCCCGTTCATGTCGCGCTCTACATGGTGCGGCTCGGACATGATCTGCGCCAGCCGGCGGCGCGCCACGGCCAGCGGCGTGCCGGTCTCATCGAAGATCACGGCCTTGGTGACGGTCAGACCACTATCGATTCCCAGCAGACAGGGCATCCGCTCCTCGCCATGCACATCGCGTGCATCTTCTGGGAAATTCACATAGCATGATGTTAAGTTAACATCAATGATTGTTACAATTCGTCTTGCCGCACAGGAGCGACGACGACCCTCGTGCCTTCTGCCTTCATCGTCTCGATCTGCCTGGGCGGGGTTCCCTCGTCGACGACGATCACGTCGAACTCACCAAGCGCGCACATGGCGTGCAATGCGCGGCGCTCGAACTTGGTGTGGTCAGCCAGCAGGATTCGCGTGGCGGCGCTGTCGAACATGGCGCGCTTGGTTTCGACCATTTCCGGCGACTGGTGAAACACCATGCCGTCGGTAATGGCCGACATCGACATGAACACGCAATCGGCTCTCAGCCGCCGGATCTCGGTGATCGTGACCGGTCCCATGAAGGCATTGCACCAGTTGTAGAACTGGCCGCCAAGCCCAAGTAGCGTCAGGTCTCGAATGCCCTTCAGCTCATTCATCAGCGTGATGGAATTGGTGATCGCCGTCAGCGGCACGCGCGCCGCGAGATACGGCACGAGCTGCAGGACCGTGGTGGAATCGTCGAAGAACACGGCTTGACCGGGTTCGAGGAAATCCGCCGCAGCCTGCGCTATAGCGCGCTTCTCGGTAGCCTGGCGCGACGAGCGGTAGACGTCGCTAGATTCGATGAGGCTGGTGGGGGCCGCCGAGACGATGCCGCGCGTCTTGCGCAGCAAACCCTTACCGACCAGTTCGTCAAGGTCGCGATGCGCGGTCATCAGGCTGATGCCGAAGCGTTCGGTGAGGTCCTCGATGCGCATCGTGCCCTCGGCCAGGACGGCCTCGGCCATCATCTGGCGGCGTGCAAGCTGGCGCGCGTGGCGGCTGTCGGCGGGTACCTGATCCCAGGCAAGGTTCTTCAACGCCTGCTCGGGCCGAATCTCGCGATCTTTCATCTAAGCCTCTCCTGCCGATGCCATTCGCATATTTGGCGCCGATGGCAAGCGGTGCCTTAAGGGCGAGCAGTGTTTTGCGCATCGAATGCATCTTGCGCGGCAGGAAGAGGGCGCGCGCATCGTGCGCGCCCCCCGAAGTCTACTGGGAAAGCGTGAACGGCCCAGTGTATTTGTCGACATTGTCCTTGGTGATCAGGGCACAATCAAAGAGCTGCTTCTCGGAGGATACGCCTGTCGACCCTGTCTTGATGAACTTATCGGCCTGCTTCACGGCCTCGGCCGAGAACACGGCGACGGGCTGCAGCACGGTGTATTGCATTTCGCCCGCCTTGACGGCGGCGACCGCGTCCGGCGAGCCGTCAAATCCACCGACCTTCACCTGGCTAAGCTTGCCCGCTTCCTTCAGCGCCGCAATGGCGCCCAGGGCCATCTCGTCGTTGCCCGAGATGACACCTACGATGTCGGGATGGGCCTGCAGCAGCGATTGCATTTTCTGGTAGCCCTGGGTGCGATCCCAATTGGCCACCTCCTTGCCGGCCTTCTTGAGGTCCGGGTACTGGCCAAGCACGGTCTCATAGCCGTTCGAGCGCGTTGCCGCATTGTTGTCGGCCGGGTTTCCGAACAGTTCGACGTAGTTGCCCTTGTCGCCGATCGCTTCGACCCACTGTTGCGCGCCGAGTGCGGCGCCCTGGGCGTTGTTGGAGACCAGCTGTGCCTTGGCGAGACCATCCTGGTTGATCTCGGCGTTGACCAGGAAGACCGGGATGTTGGCGGCGATTGCCTTCTTGACCGCGCCGATCGAACCGTCGGCATTGGCCGGGTCGAGGATGATCGCCACCGATTTGTTGGTGATGGCGGTGTCGATCATCGTGCTTTCGGTATTGGTGTCGCCCTTGTGGGCGCTGACGTTGGCGGTGTAGCCAAGCTTCTCGGCCGTGGCCTTGGCGACCTGACCCTCGGTGAGCCAATAGGGATTAGCCGGATCGGTCACGATGATGCTGATCAGGCCCGCCGCCCAGGCATGGCTTGCCATCAGCGGCAGCGCCGCGGCCGCGACCAAGAGCATCCTTCTGGTTTTGTTGATCATTTCTCTCACTCCCTTTGTAAAGATTGCGGTTGCATATTGCGGTTGCCGATTTGTCTCGGCCTTCTTTTCCGGTCGGTCTCCTTGCGTCCCGGAGAAGCTTGCGGCGAGGCGCGGAGTCACTGTCGGACGCCGCGAGCCCCGTATTGGATGGTGTTCATGAGCACGGCGAGCACGATTACGGCGCCGGTGAAGACGGTCTGCCAGTAGGAGGACACGCCGATGATGACGAGGCCGTCCGAGAGAAAACCGATGACGAAGGCGCCGAGCATCGTGCCGCGCACGGTACCGCGCCCTCCGGTCAATGCGGCCCCGCCGATGACCACCGCCGCGATAGCGGTCAGTTCATATGTGGTGCCGGCGGTTGGTCCGGCCGAAGTCAACTGCGAGGAAAGCACCAGGCCGGCGATGGCCGACAGGATACCCGAGAGCGTGTACACGGTGATCTTGACCCGCTTGACCGGCACGCCCGACAGCTCGGCCGCGTTCTCGTTGCCGCCCGAGGCGTACAGCCAGCGACCGAAGGCGGAGCGGCTAAGCATCAGCCCGGTCAGCACGGCGAGGACCGCCAGAACCACCACACTGATCGGCACGCCAAAGAGCCGGTTGAAGCCCAGCCAGTCGAAGCCGGTGTTGCCGAGCTCCGGCCGACCGGCGAGGTTGTTGTAAGTGAGGCCGTTGGTCATCAGCAGCGCGATGCCGCGCGCCATGTACATAACTCCCAGCGTGGTGACGAAGGCCGGCACCCTGAACCAGGCGATGAGAATGCCGTTGAGCATGCCGACCAAGGCGCCGAGCGAGCAAGTGAGCACGATCACCGCCCACACCGGCGGAAACAGGATCACGCCAAGCGGCTTCAGTTCCATGCCCTGCATCAAGGCGCCTGCGACGACTCCGCACAGCGCCAGGATCGAACCGACCGACAGGTCGATGCCGCCGCTCAGTATGACCACCAGCATGCCGATCGCGAGTATCCCGTAGATGGCTACGTGCGAGGACATGATCAGCAGATTGGAGATGGTCAGGTAATTCGGCGACAGAAAAGAAAAGACGACGATGATGGCGATCAGGGCGAAGAAAGCGCGGCCCTTCAGCAAGAGCTTTATGAGGCCGGTATTTCCCTTTGCCGATGCGACCGGGGAAGCGGTGGTGCGGTTGGCGCTCGTTTGCGTCATTGTTGGTTCCCGTGCTCCGCTCAGGCCGCCACGGCCTCGCCGGAGGCGGCCATGATCTTTTCCTTGGGGACGTCGGAGGTGAATTCGGCGGAGATCCGGCCGCGCCGCATTATGATGATGCGGTGGGCGATCGAGAGGCACTCATTGACTTCCGAGGTCGTGTAGACGATGGCCTGCCCGGCCGCCGCATGGGCTGCAAGGATCCGGAAAACCTCGGCCTTGGCGCCGATGTCGATGCCGCGACTGGGTTCATCCAGCAGGAGAACCTTGGGTTGGGTCGCCAGCATCTTGCCAATGACCACTTTCTGCTGGTTGCCGCCTGACAGCGATCCAATCGGTACATCCGGTCCGTCGGTCTTCACGGTGACGTCCGTGATCGATTTCTGGATCAATGCCCGCTCAAGCCTTAGCGAAGTGAAGACCCCGCGCGTGAACTCCATGATCGAGGCGAGCGAGAGATTCTGCCCGACAGACATCGTCTGGACGAGCCCGTAGCGCTGGCGATCCTCAGGCACAAGTGCAAGGCCACTGGCGATGCGCTCGCCGATGGCAAGATGGGAAATCTCCCTGCCTTCGAGCGCTATCTCGCCGGATGAGGCGCTGAGTTTTCCTGCGATGGTTTCAAGCAGCTCTGTCCTGCCGGCACCCATCAGGCCATAGATGCAGACAATCTCACCGGCCCTGACGTCGAGCGACATGCGGTCCACGACGTTGTAGCCGCCTCCGGCCGGGTCCGGCACGGTCAGGCCACGGACCGAGAGCAAGACCGAGCCGAAATCATGACCGGTCGGCGGACTGCCCAGATCGTAGTTCTCGCCGACCATGTTGCGCACGATCCATTCAAGGTCGATATCGGCGCGCGGCGCATAGGCCGTCATGTTGCCGTCCCGCAGCACCACGGCATGATCGGTGATCTGCAGGGCTTCCTCGAGATGGTGCGAGATGTAGACGATCGACACGCCCTTGGCGGTGAGGTCGCGGATCACCTTGAACAGAACCTCGACCTCAGTGGCCGAGAGCGCCGATGTCGGCTCATCCATGATGAGGATCCGGCTGTCGATCGAGAGCGCGCGGGCGATCTCCACGATCTGCTGCTGCCCGAGGCGCAGCTCCTCAACGGGGGTGAGCGGATCGATGTCCTCCTGGAGTTCCGCCAGCAGCTCGCGGACCTGACGTTCCTCCTCGGCGTAGTTTACGCCCGCCGCACCATTGATCTCGCGCCCCATGAAGATGTTGTCGCGAACCGACAGGTTGGGCGCGAGGCTGAGTTCCTGATGAATGATCGAAATGCCGTGGTTTCGCGCGTCGGTGGAAGAGGAAAACACGATGGGCTGGCCGTCGAGAATGACCTCGCCGGAGGTCGGCCGCACCACACCGGAGAGGATCTTCATAAGCGTCGACTTGCCGGCTCCGTTCTCGCCGAAGAGTGTCGTCACCTGGCCGCGGTGAACATCGAAATTGACACCCTTCAGCGCCTTCACGCCGTTGTAGGACTTGGCGATGTTGCGTGCCGCCAGAACCACTTCATCGGCCCGCCGGGAGATCGCGGCGTCGCTCATTTGACGGTGACCTTCACCGGCGTGATCAGCCAGTTCTTCGGATTGATAAGACGGAAGGCACCGAAGATTTCCAGCGTCTTGCCGGAAAGGTTGGCGGTGTCGATCCCATCGAGGGTCGCCTTCTTCATGGCACGGTTGATGGCCGAGCCAGCGTCCTGGTACTCGATCTGGTTCTTGAACTTGCCGAAGGCGATGTCGCCTGGTGCGTCGCGCAGGTCTGTTCCGTTGATGGCGGGACCAGTCTGCAACCGCACGTGGATCTCGGCCGGCACGCCATCTGCCTTGAGCTCGTAGACGCCGGACTTCGCTTCACCCGCCACCGCCGTCAGCCTGATCGGGATGATCGCGCCGGTCGATGAGGCTGTTCCATACTGCTTTGCGGCTGCATTCTTATCGGCCATGGCTGCCGGCCCGAAGGTCGCAGCGTCGACTGCGTGCTCGACGACGAATGCCTGGATGCGCGGAAACTCCTTTTCGCCGAACCGGTCGGGTGAAAACGCCTCCTGGCTCACGTCTGCGGATGATCCGATCCGGACGACCTTGGTATCGAGCGCGATGGCGGCGAGGACTACGACGCCGAGACCGAACGCAATCATCAGACCGCGGCGCGGCGCGGCGGGGGGCTTCGGCGTCCGGGTTGCCGCTACGTTCATAATCAGTTCCCGACCCGCGATCGAACTGGGCGGGTCCAGACCTGCAAGGGTTGTCGACGCGCGCGCGCCGACGCACGCCCTTCGACGACGCGGTATCCCTTCGGCTCGAATGCTTGCATCGCTTTCTCCACCCTTGACCTGCGATGCGGCTTCTTCCTCCCGCAACATCGCCATCGGTCTGTAATGTTAAATCCGTGTTATCTTTGCGTCAAGTATGTGATATCAGCGTTTCGCTTCGAAGCGGATTTGACCCTCGGGCAGGCGCCGGCGCCCAGGCCAACGTCCAATGAATCGCTTGCCGCCGAATCCGCGCATCCCCGTTTCCCAGCACGACCGGTAATCTGAGATTGCCGGTCGCATAAGCGCGGCAGGGTAGGGCTGTCGCTAGGGTAAGAGCTCCGATAAACATCTGATCTAGCGGTGTTTTATTTCCACCACCCCGTATCCCGACTCGAACTGAATGCAAATCTGAACTGTCCAGCCGCTTTCTTGTTCGCTCTCCCATTTGCCTGGCCGGGATGACGTAAGGCGGGTACCGATTTCATCCCTGCTAAAATAAGCCTATCTGAAAAAAATTTCTCTGTCTGCAAAAAAAATCAACAGTTGTGTTATTTCCATGATAATTTAGGATGGTTTCGTTATGGGGGAGCAGGTGGCCACGTATTCTTGTACCGCTGCAGGCCAGCGGTGGCCGCAGTCGCAAACGAGGAGGAAACAGACATTGCCCTGTTGCCGATGGAAGTGCGTTCGCACTGAAAGTGGAGCGGTCCGTGGCTCGCTCTGATGTTATCGTTGGCATCGATTCCGGCACGTCGATCATCAAGGCGGTCGCCTTCGACTTGAACGGTCGCCAGATTGCGTCCGCTTCGGTTCCGAACCGGTACGCGTCGGGTGCAGACGGCTCGGCGACGCAGTCGCTCTCCCAAACTTGGCACGACTGCGCGACGGCCCTTAGAGGGCTTCGCGAAAAGGTCGAGGACCTGGCTGCGCGCACCGCCGCTCTGGCAGTGACCGGGCAGGGCGACGGCACGTGGCTGGTCGGGCGCGAAAACAGACCGGTCGCGGATGCATGGCTGTGGCTCGACGCACGCGCTTCACCCACTGTCGAGCGCCTGGCCGCCGGCCCGCTCAGCCGCGCTCGCTTCGAGGCGACGGGAACGGGCCTGAACACTTGCCAGCAGGGCAGCCAGATGGCGCATATGGACCGCCACTCGCCTGACCTTCTCGATCAGGCGGAAGTCGCGCTGCACTGCAAGGACTGGCTCTATGTGAAGCTGACGGGCGTACGCGCCACCGACCCCTCGGAGGCGAGCTTCACCTTTGGCAATTTCCGTAACCGCCACTACGACGACATCGTGATCGAGGCGCTTGGCCTTTCCGGGCGGCGCAAGCTCTTGCCAGAGATCGTCGACGGCACGATGATCACCCATCCGCTCACCGCCGAGGCGGCGGCCGAGACCGGCCTGAAAGCGGGTACTCCGGTCAGCCTCGGCTATGTCGACATGGTCATGACCGCACTTGGCGCCGGCGTCTGCGGTGGCCAGGGAGATGTCGCCTGCTCGATCGTCGGCTCGACCGGCGTTCACATGCGCGCCGTACCCACGGGCGAGGTCCACCTCAACAAGGAGGGTTCGGGCTACGTCATTGCCCTACCCATTCCCGGTCTGGTGACGCAGGTGCAGACCAACATGGCGACCACGCTCAACATCGATTGGGTCCTCGGCCTGGCGGCGGACGTGCTGAAGGACTTCGGGCACGACGCCAATCACCGCGATCTGGTCGGCCGCATCGATCAATGGCTTGCGACGACCCGCCCTGGCCAGGTCGTCTATCACCCTTACATTTCGGAGGCCGGGGAACGCGGACCGTTCGTCAATGCCAACGCTCGTGCCGGATTCGTCGGCCTGTCGGTCGGCCATCGCTATCCCGATATGGTCCGTGCGGTCATCGAAGGGCTGGGGCTGGCCATGCGCGATTGCTATGCGGCGATGGGCGACCTGCCATCGGAGCTGCGGCTTTCGGGTGGCGCTGCCCGCTCGAAGGGATTGCGCGGTATCCTGTCGGCGGCGGTTCATGCACCCGTGCGTGTCTCGTCGCGTGAGGAAGCCGGTGCCGCCGGTTGCGCGATGATGGCGGCGGTTGCCATCGGCGTCTACCCCGATATGAACGCCTGCATCGCTGAATGGGTGACGCCGCTGCTGGGGCCTGCCGAGGCGCCAGATCCGAAGTTGATGGCGGCCTATGACAAGCTTTTCGCAGCATTCGGCGCGGCGCGTCGTGTCCTGGGTCCCGCCTGGGATGCCCTGGCCGCCGCGCGCCGTAATGCAGCAGGCGCCCCTACCGAAACGTCCAAAGGACAAAGCGATGGGGCCTGAGCCGAAGACGGTCGATCTCTTCGTCATAGGCGGCGGCATCAACGGCGCAGGCATCGCCCGGGATGCGGCCGGTCGCGGCCTGTCGGTCGTGCTGTGCGAAAAGGACGATCTTGCCGAGGGCACCTCCTCGCGCTCCGGCAAGCTGGTGCACGGCGGCCTGCGCTACCTCGAATACTATGAATTCCGGCTGGTGCGCGAAGCGCTGATCGAGCGCGAGGTGCTGCTCAAGGCCGCGCCACATATCATCTGGCCGATGCGCTTCGTGCTGCCGCACAGCCCGCAGGATCGGCCGGCCTGGCTGGTGAGGCTCGGCCTGTTTCTTTACGACCATTTGGGCGGCCGGAAAAAGCTGCCGGCCACGCGCAGGCTGGACCTCAGGCGCGATCCGGAAGGAGCGCCGCTGCTCGACCGCTACACGGACGGGTTCGAATATTCCGACTGCTGGGTGGACGACGCCCGGCTCGTGGTGCTCAACGCGATCGGCGCTGCCGAGCGTGGGGCCGAGGTGCTCACCCGTACGCCCGTCGTTTCCGCCCGCCGCGAAGAGGGCGCCTGGACGGTGACGGCGAAGAATTCGATGACGGGGCAAACGCGCGTTTTCCGCGCCCGCTGCGTCGTCAATGCCGCCGGCCCATGGGTTTCAGACGTCATTGGCCGTGTCGCGGGATCGAACTCATCACGCAACGTACGCCTGGTCAAAGGCAGCCACATCATCGTGCCGAAGTTCTGGCAAGGGGCGAATGCCTATCTGGTGCAGAATCACGACAAGCGCGTCATCTTCATCAACCCCTATGAAGGCGACATGGCGCTGATTGGAACTACCGACATCGCCTATGATGGCCGCGCCGAGGATGTGAAGGCCGACGAGAGCGAGATCGACTATCTGCTCGCGGCGGTGAACCGCTACTTCAAGGAGAAGCTGCGGCGCCAGGACGTGTTGCACTCATTCTCCGGTGTGCGGCCTTTGTTCGACGACGGCAAGGGCAATCCATCCGCCGTGACGCGCGACTATGTCTTCGACCTCGACGAGACCGGCGGTGCGCCACTGCTCAACGTCTTCGGCGGCAAGATCACCACTTTCCGCGAACTGGCCGAGCGCGGCATGCGCCGGCTGAAGCATGTTTTCCCACGGATGGGTGGGGACTGGACCGGCGATGCGCCGCTGCCCGGCGGCGAAATTCCCAATGCCGACTACGAGACCTTTGCAAACGGCCTGCGCGAGGCCTATCCGTGGATGGCACGTGATCTCGTGCATCACTACGGACGGCTTTACGGCGCGCGCGCCAAGGATGTCGTCAAGGATGCCGCAAGCCTGGACGGCCTTGGTCGCCATCACGGCGGCCTGCTGTACGAGGCGGAGGTGCGCTATCTCGTCGCCAAGGAGTGGGCGCGCACGCCGGACGACATCCTGCTGCGGCGCACCAAGCACCACCTGCACCTCACCGAGGCCGAACGGCACGCCTTCGCCGGATGGTTCGAGGCTGAGCGCCTTGCCGAGGCTGCGTGAAATCCGATGCGAGCTCGACCCAGAACCACGTTCCGGACCGACACGCCATGGCGCTGACGCTTTCGCTGAACACCAACCCGTTGGTCAACCGCTTTGCCGAGCCGGACGACCTGATCGAGACGGTCGCCCGCGACCTCAGGCTGCGCGACCTGCAATTGACGCACGAGTTCATCAATCCGAGCTGGCCGGCGCCGGTGATCAGGCGACTGACCCGGCAGATGACGGCGGCCCTGCGGCGCACCGGCGTGCGCGTCACAAGCGGCATGACCGGCCCCTACGGCCGGCTCAACCATTTCGGCCATCCCGACAGCGACGTACGCCGATACTATGTCGATTGGTTCAAGACCTTCGCCGACATAATCGCCGACCTCGGCGGCGTTTGCGTCGGCACCCAGTTCGCCATCTTCACCTTCAAGGACTACGACAACCCGGCCCGGCGCGAGGAGATGATCCGGATCGCCGTCGACTGCTGGGCCGAGGTGGCGGAGCATGCCAAGGCAGCCGGGCTGGGATATGTTTTCTGGGAACCAATGAGCATTGGGCGCGAGTTCGGCCAGACGATCACCGAATGCCTGAAGCTGCAGGATAGGCTGACCAAAGCCGAAATGGCGGTGCCGATGTGGATGATGGCCGACATCGACCACGGCGACGTGACCAGCGCCGATCCGGACGACTACGATCCCTATGCCTGGGCTCGCGCGGTGCCCAAAGTTTCGCCTATCATCCATATCAAGCAAAGCCTTATGGACAAGGGTGGACACCGTCCCTTCACCGCTGTGTTCAACAGCAGGGGCCGCATACAACCCGGGCCGCTGCTGAAGGCCTTGGCCGAAGGCGGAGCCATCGATAACGAGATTTGCCTGGAGCTGAGTTTCAAGGAACGGGAGCCGGATGATCGGCAGGTCATACCGCAGATCGCCGAAAGCATAGCTTTCTGGGCGCCCCATATCGACACCGGCGTGCAAAGCCTGAATATCTGAGCCGGCTGACGATTATGCCGAACGCGCGATGAAGGACTGCATCCCTTGAAACGACCAGGTCAAATGGACGCTGAAGGATCGCTCGCGATCCGCGCCGCCTGGCTTCACTATGCCGGTGGGCTCACACAGGCCGAGGTGGCCAAGCGGCTCGGGCTGCCTTCGGTGAAGGCGCATCGTCTGATCGCCCGGGCGGTGGCCGACGGCGCGGTGAAAGTCTCTATCGACGGCGCGATCGTCGAATGCGTCCTGCTGGAGAACCAGCTCTGCGATCGCTACGGGCTGGACTTCTGCGAGGTTGCGCCGGATCTGGGCGAGGAGGGCCTGCCGCTACGAGCGCTGGGGCTGGCGGGCGCCAGTTTCCTACGGCGCGAAATGGAACGCGGCGAAGACAGCGTCATCGGTATCGGGCATGGCCGCACGCTCGCCGCCGCAGTGCATCAGTTGCCGCGCTTCGAGGCAGCCGGCGTCCGCTTCGTCTCCCTGCTCGGCGGCCTGACGCGCAACTATGCCGCCAACCCGCACGACGTCATGCACCGGCTGGCCGAAAAAACCGGCGCGCAGGCCTACGTCATGCCGGTACCCTTTTTTGCCAATTCCGCGGACGACCGCGAAGTACTCCTGGCGCAGCGCGGCGTGCGGGAAATCTTCGAGATGTCTAGCCGGGCGACTCTGAAATTCGTCGGCATCGGCACGGCGGATGCCGGCGCCCAGCTCGTGGCGACCGGCATGATCGAACCGCGTGAGATCGCCGAGATCACCGCCGTCGGTGGCGTCGGCGAAATGCTCGGCCATTTTTTCGACACGCGCGGCCGGGTACTGGAGACAACCTTGACGGCCCGCACGCTCGCCGTCGATCTGGACGGGCCGGCGGAAAGCCGCATCATCGCCATCGCCGGGGGGCCTACGAAGATCGAGGCGGTCCGTGCGGTGCTGAAGAGCGCGCGGTTGAAGGGCCTTATCACCGATGAGCCGACGGCCCAAGCCCTGGTACGCGCAACGGAGTAACCATCGCATGGCGCAGCCAAAGCAAGTGTGGATCGGGACCAGTTGGAAGATGAACAAGACGCTGGCCGAGGCGCGCGCCTTTGCCGGCGCCCTGCTTGCCGATCCGGAAGGCGATGCGCGTATCCAGCGCTTCGTCATCCCGCCCTTCACGGTCGCCCGAGAGGTCAAGGCGATGCTGAAGGATACGTCCGTCAAGGTCGGCGCGCAGAACATGCATTGGGCCGATGAAGGGGCATGGACCGGCGAGATCTCGCCGGTGATGCTGAAGGACTGCGATCTGGATATCGTCGAGCTCGGCCATTCCGAGCGCCGCGAGCATTTCGGCGAGACCGACGAGACCGTGGGCCTCAAGACGGAAGCCGCGGTGCGCCACGGCCTCGTTCCGCTGATCTGCATCGGCGAGACATTGGCCGAGCGCGAGGCCGGCCTTGCCCGCGAGGTGCTTGCCAGGCAGGTGCGCGGCGCACTCTCCAGGCTCGGCGCCGCGCAGAAGAGCGCGCCGATCCTGCTCGCCTACGAGCCGGTCTGGGCGATCGGCGCCAACGGCATTGCGGCAACCTCGGACTATGCCGACGCCCGCCAGGCGGAGATCGTCGCTGCCGCCGAGGACGTGCTCGGGCGCCGCGTTCCCTGTCTTTATGGTGGTTCGGTCAATCCCGGCAATTGCGCCGAACTCATCGCATGCCCGCATATCGACGGGCTGTTCATCGGGCGCTCCGCCTGGGCTGTCGAGGGGTATCTCGACATCCTGTCCAGATGCGCCGCAACATTATAGAAGGAGTTGACCATGAGACTTGCAGTGGCTGGAGACAGCGCCGGCGAGGGCTTGGCGAAGGTTCTCGCGGATTACCTGAAGGACAGGCACGAGGTGTCGGAGGTGTCGCGCACCGAGGCCGGCGCCGATCCGTTCTACGCCAACCTGTCAGACCGGGTCGCCAGCGATCTGCTGGCCGGCAAATACGATCGGGCGATCCTGGTCTGCGGCACCGGCATCGGCGTCTGCATCTCGGCCAACAAGGTGCCGGGCATCCGTGCCGCGCTCACCCACGATACATATTCGGCCGAACGCGCCGCGCTCTCCAACAACGCCCAGATCATCACCATGGGTGCGCGCGTGATCGGAACGGAGCTGGCGAAAGCCATCGCCGATGCCTTCCTCAAGGAGACATTCGATCCGCAGGGGCGGTCGGCCGGCAATGTCGCCGCCATCGACCAGATCGACGCAAAGTACAACGCTCGCTAAGACTTCATGCTTCATGCTTCGCGATGTTGGACCAGAAGGAGACAGTTTCCCCGCCTTCGCGAAACACTCTAGTCTCACGGCCGGAGATGATTACAGGGAGACGCGAATGAGCCTCACGCAGAAGCTGATCAACGACGGCAATGCGGCCGTGGACGAAATGCTGGTCGGTATCATGGCCGCGCACCCCGAGTATCTCTGGCGCCCTGACAACGCCCCTCGAGCGGTCGTTGCAAAGAATGGCCCTCGGGCCGGCAAAGTCGCACTGGTGATCGGCGGCGGCTCAGGCCATGAGCCGACCTTCCTGGGCTATGTCGGCAAGGGACTGGCGGATGCCGCGGCGATCGGCAACGTCTTCGCTTCGCCCCCTCCGCAGCCGGCGGTCGACGCGGCGATAGCCGCGAATGGCGGCGCAGGCGTCCTATTCATGTATGGCAACTATGCCGGCGACGTGATGAATTTCGACATGGCCGCAGAACTGCTGGAGATGGAAGGCATCGAGGCGCGCACGGTGCTGACCACCGACGACATCGCGTCGGCGCCGCGCGATCAAAGGCAAAAGCGCCGTGGCGTGGCTGGCAACGTGTTCATCTTCAAGTGCGCGGGCGCAGCCGCCGACATGATGATGCCGCTGGACGAGGTGGAGCGGATCGCCAGGCACGCCAACGACCGCACCTTCACCATGGGCGTGGCGCTCTCGTCCTGTTCCCTGCCGCAGACGCGCAAGCCGAGCTTCGATCTTCCTGTTGGTGAAATGGAAATCGGCATGGGCATCCATGGCGAACCCGGGGTGCGGCGCGGACCATTGCGTTCGGCCAATGAGGTCGCCGACGAAATCATGGACGCGATCCTGGCGGAAATGGCGGCGCCGGCCGGCGCTCGTGTCGCTGTTCTGGTCAACTCGCTCGGTGCAACGCCGCTGATGGAACTTTACATCCTGAACGCGCGGATCGCCGAGCGCTTGAAGGCAGCCGGGCTGGCCGTTCACAAGACGCTTGTCGGCCCCTACTGCACGTCGCTTGACATGGCCGGCGCATCGATCACCATCATGCATCTCGATGACGAATTGCAGCGTATGATCGACCATCCCTGCGACTGCGCCATGTTCCGGAGTTGAGCGAGATGGATTTTACGACCGCGGATTTGAAAACCCTTTTCGGCACCATCTCTGCACGGATGGCAACTGAGCGCGACAGGCTCTGCGCCCTTGATGGAGTCATTGGGGATGCCGACCACGGCATTGCCATGGAACAAGGCATGAAAGCCGCGGCCGATGCCGCCCAGGCCGCCGAGGGCACGCTGCAGGAAGTCTTCAATGCCGCCGCCAAAGGCTTTCTCAACGCGGTCGGCGCCTCGTCGGGACCACTCTACGCGACCGCCCTTCTACGCGCCGGCAAGGCCGCAGGTCCGCGCACATCAATGCCGAAGGGCGAACTGCGGACCATCATTGCGGCGATGCGCGACGGCATCGTCCAGCGTGGCAAGGCGGAGCCCGGCCAGAAGACGATGCTCGATGCCTGGGGCCCGGCCGCCGATGCCGCACTCGATGGTCAGAATGCCGATGCCATAATCGCGGCGGCCCGAGAGGGTGCGGAAGCGACACGCAACATGGTCGCAACCGTCGGCCGCGCCGCACGTCTCGGCGAGCGTTCCTTGGGGCACCCGGACCCCGGCTCGATTTCGGCCGCCATGCTGGTCGAAGAAATCTGCCACGCCATGAAAGCCGCCTGACTGCTTTTGTAGGCAATGATGTTCCGGTGGTTCTGTCTCTGATTCCGCAGGGCTCCGATATGGCGCTGCCGAACGAGGCTCTGACGGTCTCGATCAGGCGCTCGAAGTTTTAGCGAGCGTTGTACTTTGCGTCGATCTGGTCGATGGCGGCGACATTGCCGGCCGACCGCCCCTGCGGATCGAATGTCTCCTTGAGGAAGGCATCGGCGATGGCTTTCGCCAGCTCCGTTCCGATCACGCGCGCACCCATGGTGATGATCTGGGCGTTGTTGGAGAGCGCGGCGCGTTCGGCCGAATATGTATCGTGGGTGAGCGCGGCACGGATGCCCGGCACCTTGTTGGCCGAGATGCAGACGCCGATGCCGGTGCCGCAGACCAGGATCGCCCGATCGTATTTGCCGGCCAGCAGATCGCTGGCGACCCGGTCTGACAGGTTGGCGTAGAACGGATCGGCGCCGGCCTCGGTGCGCGACACCTCCGACACCTCGTGCCTGTCCTTCAGGTAATCCGCGAGAACCTTCGCCAAGCCCTCGCCGGCGCTGTCTCCAGCCACTGCAAGTCTCATGGTCAACTCCTTCTATAATGTTGCGGCGCATCTGGACAGGATGTCGAGATACCCCTCGACAGCCCAGGCGGAGCGCCCGATGAACAGCCCGTCGATATGCGGGCATGCGATGAGTTCGGCGCAATTGCCGGGATTGACCGAACCACCATAAAGACAGGGAACGCGGCGCCCGAGCACGTCCTCGGCGGCAGCGACGATCTCCGCCTGGCGGGCGTCGGCATAGTCCGAGGTTGCCGCAATGCCGTTGGCGCCGATCGCCCAGACCGGCTCGTAGGCGAGCAGGATCGGCGCGCTCTTCTGCGCGGCGCCGAGCCTGGAGAGTGCGCCGCGCACCTGCCTGGCAAGCACCTCGCGGGCAAGGCCGGCCTCGCGCTCGGCCAATGTCTCGCCGATGCAGATCAGCGGAATGAGGCCGTGGCGCACCGCGGCTTCCGTCTTGAGGCCCACGGTCTCGTCGGTCTCGCCGAAATGCTCGCGGCGCTCGGAATGGCCGAGCTCGACGATATCCAGATCGCAGTCCTTCAGCATCACCGGCGAGATCTCGCCGGTCCATGCCCCTTCATCGGCCCAATGCATGTTCTGCGCGCCGACCTTGACGGACGTATCCTTCAGCATCGCCTTGACCTCTCGGGCGACCGTGAAGGGCGGGATGACGAAGCGCTGGATACGCGCATCGCCTTCCGGATCGGCAAGCAGGGCGCCGGCAAAGGCGCGCGCCTCGGCCAGCGTCTTGTTCATCTTCCAACTGGTCCCGATCCACACTTGCGGCATCTGTGTCACCGGTCATTTCCCTGGCAAGAGCGAGCCGAATTCGGGCTGGTGCGGCATGGCTGTCACTCGCCGAAACCGTCACGGATGGCCAGGAAATAGCGGTCGGTTCCGACCTGCCCACCTTTCAGCGCGACCTCCAGCCCGTCGATCGCCGCGATGCTGGAGTGAGCGACGCAGAGCGGTGAGCCGGGCGAGGCCGGGAGTGGCATCCTGACCGTCAGCGCATCGACGCCCATCTGTCCAAGCGCATGGCTTGACGTATCACCACCGGCGATGATCACGCGCTTCAGTTTCTGCTCGACGGTCAAGGCGCGAAGCAGTTCGCCGAGGCCGCGGCCAAGCTTGTGGCGGGCGCCTTCCTCACGGTCGATCTCGGCGCCACGATCTGCGGCAGGGCCGAGCGCGGTGTAGAGGATGACGCTGCGCCCGGCCTCGAGGCTAGCCTTGCCGGCTGCTACCGCGCGCGCGATCGTGGTGTCGGAATTTTCCGACACCAGTTCGACCGGATCGACCTCGATGCCATCGAAGCCATCGCTCATCGCATGCCGGATCTGCCGTTCCGTCGTCGGCGAGCAACTGCCGGACACCACCGCGATGCGGTCGGCGGCACCGGGCGACGTGAAAACGGCTTCGGCGGCGCGGTCGGCGTTCTGCCTCCATTCGGCGAGCAATGCATACTCGATGCCGGAGGAGCCCACGACGAAGTAGCCGCCCGGCTTGCGGGTGCGCCAGATTTCCTTGCCGGCCAGGGCCTGGCTTTCGGGACTGTCGACATCGATGAGCAGGATCGCCGATCCGGCGGCCAGACTGTCGAACGTTGCGGACCGAGTGGGCGAACGCAGCGTCGCCAGGTCTAGCAATTCTGACGGAAGGTTCGTCTGACGTGACAGGTGTACCAGAAGGTCCGATTCATCCATCGGAGTCGCCGGGTGCCGGCTCATCACCGGGTGGCGGTCGATGCGGTAGTATCTGTCGCGGTAGGCCGCGAAAAGATGGCCGAAGGCGGTGTAGCGCTTGAGCTGCGGCGCGCCGACCACCAGGGGCACGCAGTCTTGCGCGAACACCTCGTGGCCGATCTCGATCGCCCGGCCGATGCTGCCGATCGTCGGGCTGGAATCGAAGGTCGAGCAGATCTTGTAGTGGCAGATCTCGGCTTGAAGCGACTTCAGCCAGGCAAAAGCGGCTTTGAGATGCGTGTCCATCCATTGCGGGGATTCGCTACGGCTGGTGCCGGCAAGGCCAACGGCGCGGCAATGCGCGAAGCGTTCAAGCAGGCCGGCATCCGGCTTGCGCATGAACAGCACCGTCGGTACGCCGCCGAGTTCGAGCGCCTCCATCACGTCGGTCGAGCCGGTGAGGTCGTCGCCATAATAACTGAGAAGCAGCTTCTGCATGCTCAAGCCGCCTTGCCGTCGGCGAATTTCTCGATCGAGCGCGCCAATTCCACATGGTCTTTGGCAAATTCCGTCAGCGGAATGCCTTCGACTGCAGCCTGCCAGGCCTGCAGCACGGCGCGCACGCCGGCTCCCGGCCCGTCCGGATGGCTCACGATGCCGCCGCCGCAGAGGTAAAGCAGGTCAATCGTGCGTCCTGTGCGTCGATAGGTTTCCGGCGCCTGTCCACCCCACTGTCCGGAGCAGACCACGGGCAGCGCGCAATCCGCGGGCGAAAACAGGGGCGTCGTCACCGCCTCGAAAGATCGGATGAAGGAGTCATCCGGCTCCCAGTATTTGGACGCGATACCATTGATCTGGAACTGGTCGACGCCGAGCAGCCGCCAAAATTGCTGCCAGACCTTGAAATCCATGCCAAGGCCGGGATGGCGGGTGAGGATATCCCAGCCGTTGCGGTGCGCGTGCAGCACCAGCCCGGAACGCTTCCTAAGGAAAGCCATGCCGCCGAAGCCGATGGAGTTGATGTTGACCACCGCGCAATTGCCGCCGGCCTCGAGCACCAGGTCGTGGTTGCGCATCATCTCGTCCGGGTCGGCATGCGAGATGCCGAAGGCGTACATCACCTTCTTGCCGGTCTTCTGCTCGTGGTCGAGGATCAGCGGCATGATCTCCTTGACCCGCTCGGCCAGGGGCGAATAGGCCGGGCTCATCAGCTTCTCGTCGTCCTTGATGAAGTCCACACCCGCCTCGATCAACTCGCCGACCATCGCGGCGGTCTCCGCGGGCCTCAGACCCAGCGCCGGCTTGACGATGGTGCCGATGATCGGGCGGCCCTCGACGCCGGCCAGCCGGCGACTGCCGGCAGCACCGAATTGGGGGCCTGGATGAGCGCCTCTGAATTCCTCCGGCAGCTTCATGTCGACGACACGGATGCCAGACAACCCTCTGATCGAATAGGTGCCGCCGATCGCAATCGTCATCAGGGCCGCGAGGTCGGTGCCGATCGCGTCGAAGGGAAAGGCGATGTCGACATCGGCACGCTTGAAGGGACCGGGGTCGGTCTCGGGAATCGAAGGTTGCGCCGCGTCCGGCAGATCCCGGATCGCCAGCACGCGTGCGGCCACCCGTGCCTTTAGCTCCTCGGTTTCCCCTGGCAGCGCGACGAAGGTACCGGTCGACTGGTCGCTGGCGATCTTGGCCGCCAGTCCCTCGATGCTTCCCGAGGTCTCTATGCGATAAGTGAGGGTGATCATGGCCGGCAATACCCAGTCGAAAGGCCAGGAAAAGAATTCCTTGAGTTCGAAATCTGGTATAATGAGTACATAAGCATTGCAAGCAATATCCTGCCCGGCGCGGCGTCAAAGCATGGCGGGCATTCTGGAAATTGAGCTCGCGGTGCTAGATTGGAATCAGGGTCAAGGGAGTGATTCGCGGCGATGAACCGTTCGGAACCGATCGTCCGGCGCAAGCTTTCCGATGAAGTCTTTGCCAGGCTGAAGCGGCTGATCACCAGCGGTGAACTGCAGCCAGGCGACGACATGCCGTCCGAGCGCGAGCTGATGGAGCGCTTCGAGGTCGGCCGGCCAGCGATTCGTGAAGCGATGCAGGCGCTTAGCAATATGGGCCTGGTCGCCATCTCGCACGGCGAGCGCGCCAAGGTGCTGCAGCTCACCGCCAAGTCGATCATCAAGCAGGTCGACGGCGCGGCCAAGATCATCCTGTCGTCGTCGAAGGACACGCTGGAGCACTTGAAGAGCGCGCGCATCTTCTTCGAGCGCGGCATGGTCAGGGAAGCGGCCGAGAAGGCGACGCCCGAGGATGTGCAGCGGCTCAGGGCAACCGTCGCCGAGCAACGTGGCGCGCGCGGCGATGCCGAGGCCTTCATCTCCGCCGACATGAAGTTTCACTCCCAGATCGCGGCGATCTCAGGCAATCCGATCTATGTCGCGGTCAGCGAGGCGATGCTCGGCTGGCTGAAGGAATATCACACGGAAATGCTGATCTGGACCGGCAAGGAAAAGTTCACGCTGACTGAGCATGAAGAGATCATCGGCTGTATCGAGAAGAACGATGCCGAAGGGGCCGAGAAGGCTATGATCAAGCACCTCGAACGCTCGCGCGCCCTCTACGTGATGAACTCCGAGAAGTAGCTTCAGCCGACCCTGGCTATGCCATAAGGGGGCATTGTCAGGTGCCCTGAAGCTGTGCCTGGGTCAAACTTGCGCGCATCCGTTCCTTCCCAGATCACAACCGGAGCTGCCGCCGCACGAAGCAGCGCCGAGGTGTCTACCGGTACATTGTCGGACGTGATGTTTGCCAACCAGGCTGTGATGGCGCCGGCCGGTGAGCGGCCCGCCAGGACAGCCACGCGCTCGTCACTGACGCGCATGGCAACCTGCGAATGACCGGCCAGGGCGGCCAAGCCCTGTACCGCATGGAAGATCGGCCGCGGCGTTCCTTCCTCGGCGGGCTCCCCGGCGGCCGCCAGCACGCCGAACGGTCCGGCAAAGCTGGATAGCGTCAGCATCTCCAGCCCGGCCGGCGCGACGCGCGCGGCGTAGCCGATCGTCCATGCGGCGGCGAACAAGCCTGCATGGCGCGGATCGCGATTGGCCATGGCTATGCGCTGGCCGTTTGGATTGTCCTTGGTCGCGCCGCCATAAGGGTTCTGCCGCATGGCGATCGTCGACGGGCCGATACGATAAGGCTTCGCCCCATAGATCGCCCTTGTCGACTGGGTGATGAAACGTAGCGCCTCCAGCGATTGCATGATGCTGAGGTCGTCCGCCGCATGCACGATCGGACAGGTGCAATGGGTGACGAAATCGAGGACGCCGGCTGGGACGCGCTTGCGATTGAGCTCTGTGAAATAGCTGAACATGCCGCCGCCTAGACGGAGGTCCGGAAAGGCGCGGCGGGCAGCCGCGTAGACGTCCTCGAGCGGCGGACAGTCTGGCCAGACGCTGCCGGGCGGCGTCGACTGGCGATCGACCGAAGGCGAGACCGCGATGGCATCGAGCCGCAGGCCGGTTCGGCGTACCATATCGGCGACACCGGAGAGTTCTGTTTCGAGATCGCCGGTGCAGGCGACCACGCATTCGAGCGTTGTGGAGGCCGGGTATGCGGCGGCGAGCCTGGCATGAGCCTGCAAGGCGTCCCGGCCATGGCCGCGTGTCGGATCGTAATGGAGAAGGAGCTGCTGTGGGCCAAGCTTCTTGAGCAGCGGCAGTTCGCCTAACGCCGCCTCGACGTCTTCCGGATAAATGACCACGCCGACGGCTGGCAGCCTCGCTCCGGTCTCGCCGGGTTCGATGCGGACCGGCTCGGCGCGGGGTGCCGCGGCAGCCCGCTTGGAGTCGCCCCTGATACGCAGGCTGATCGTCTGGCGCATCGGCTGGCCGGCCGGCAGCACAAAGGGCCATGGCAGAGCGAGCGGCCGCACATAGGTCTTGTAGGAAGCATCCGACCAGTTACGCTGGTCTTCCATCTCGAAAATGTCGCCTTCCATCCGGCATTCGGCGCTGACGCCCGGCCGCACCTGATGGGTGATGGCGCGCATATCCTTGAAAGGCTGCCACGGGTCGATCAGCAGCGGCAGCTTCGTGTTCACCGTGCTGCCGTCGGTGTGCTCGACCTTGACCGGGCTGCCAGCAAGATCGGCGATCGGATGCAGGATGCAGAAGCCGCAGCGGTTGGTCTCGAAATCGCTCTGGGGCAGGGCGGTCACATCGAAGCTGAGCCGGCCACCCGCATGGCCGTCGATCGCGGCTTGGAAGCCGAGCCTGCTTCCGCCCGGCCCCTCGCAGCTTGCCGAATAGCGCACCGAGAAACGGTCGTCCTCCTGTTCGATGACCAGATCCGTGAGCGCCGGTTCATAAGTGCCCCAGTCACGGTCGCGCACGATATAGGCGATGGCGCGCAGCACCTCAGTGCCGGCGTGGCGAATGGTGCGCAGATTGCCGTTGACGAAATCGGCGCTAAGCGGTCCTGCGCTGAGCCGGACAGGTTCGGCTTCGACCGCGCGCGTGCCATAGAGCAAGAACGGATCAGTGGTCATTTGAGCAGTCCGTCGATCCGTATCGGTTGCCGGCTGGCCGCACCGGCATAGGCGGCCTCGACCAGCGCGAATGTCTTGAGGTTGTCGGCGCCGGAGGTGGCGGGTTCCTTGCCAGCGGCAAGGCACTCCACCCAATGTTTCTGGATCGCCGCGACGCTCTCTTGGATGTTGTGCCATGGACGCGACGCCCACGAAAGCAGCGGTGGCGAGACGTCCGTGACGCTGGTGCCGCTCCTGCCGGTTACGGTGAGCTTGTAGCCTTGCGCCAGCCGGATCGTGCCGTCCGAGCCGTCCAGCTCGATCAACGTCTCGGGGAACGGCTCGGTGGCAAGCTTCGTCGCGTAGCTGCAATCGACCACCGAGGTTGCACCATTATCGTGGTCCATCAGAATCGTCGCCACATCCTCGCCGGCGATCGTTGGATTGACGCGCATGGTGCGCGCGGTGAGGCTTGAAACGTCCCCCAGCAGGAACCGGGCGATGTCCAGGATATGGATGCCGAGGTCCTCGATGATGAAGCGCTTGCCCGTTGCCAGATAAGGCTGGCCGGAAAACACGTCATATGCCGAGCGGAAGGATATGCGTCCGAAGAAGGGCGTGCCGATCTCGCCGCTGTCGAGCACGGCGCGCACCGCCTGGATCGGCGACTGCCAGCGGAAGTTCTCATGCACCATTAGCGGCACGCCGGCGTCCATGCAGGCCTTGACCATCGCCCTGGCGTCGGCAAGCGTCGGCGCGAACGGCTTCTGGCAGATGACGGGGACACGGTTGGCGGCGGCCATCTCGACCAGCGGCCGATGGCTGCCGACGGTGGTGGCGATGTCGACGAAGTCGAGTGTCTCGCCGGCAAACATGGCGGCCGCATCGCTGTAGCGCCGCTCGATGCCGAACTGGTCGCCGACGATCTTGAGCCGCTCGGGATCGCGGTCGCAGATCGCCACGATCGCCGCGCCGTCGATGTCGCGCCAGCCATGCATCTGGTTGACGGCGAAGAAGCCGCAGCCGATCAGCGCTCCACGCAAGGTCGCCATGATCAACCCTCCTTCGCCATCTGCATCAATGTCACGCGGCTCTGCAGCCGGCGCTGGGCCTGGTCGACGACGACCGCGACGATGATGACGACACCCTTGATCACCATCTGCCAGAACGAGCTCACGCCCATCATCACCAGCCCGTCGGACAGGATGCCGATGACAAAGGCGCCGACGATGGTGCCGCCGATCGTGCCGCGGCCGCCAGACATCGAGGTGCCGCCCAGCACTGCCGCCGCGATCGCGTTGAGCTCGAAGCTTTCGCCCGTCGCCGGATGCGAGGCCATCAGCTCCGATGAGATGATGAGGCCGACGATCGCCGCGCAGAAGCCTGAGAACATGTAGACGAACATCTTCACCATGTTGACGCGCACGCCCGATATACGCGCCGCGCGCTCGTTGCCGCCGACGGCGAAGATGTGGCGTCCGAGCGGCGTATAGCGTGCCAGATAGGCGGCCCCGAGTGCGACTACGACCAGGATCCAGATCGAGACCGGCAGGCCGAGGAGCTTGCCGGCTCCGAGATAGCCGAAGCCGGTAGTGCCCAACTCCGGCTTACCGACGAGGTTGGGGAATGTGCGGCCGTCGGACGACAACAGCGCCAGGCCGCGCGAGACGTAGAGCACGCCAAGTGTAGCGATGAAGGGCGCGACGTTGAGCCGGGTGATCAGCAATCCGTTGATGGCGCCGATCGCTATGCCGACCAATAGCGTGATCAACGCGATCTCGACGACGTTGAAATAGACGGTATAGCCGAACTGCAGGTCGATGCCGTTGAGCACGAGGTAGCCGGCGACCATGCCGCACAGGCCGACGATCGAGCCGACCGAGAGGTCGATGCCGCCGGTGATGATGACGAAGGTCATGCCCATGGCGAGGAAGGCGTTGAGCGCCACGTGCTTGGCCATCAAAATCAGATTGGCGGCCGACAGAAAATTCGGCGCCGCGATCGAGAAGAACACCAGCACGGCGATCAGCGCGATGAAGGTCCTGAGCTTCATAAGCGTAAGCAGCATGGAGCCGCCGGATGCGGATGGCGCGGCAGCCTTGGCTGGAATGTCGGTCATCGGCGTTGCTCTCCGTGTACGGGTCCGTGGCCAAGCGCCGATGCAGCGACGATCGCTGCCTCTGTCGCCTCGGCGCGATCGAACATGCCCGTCAGTTTTCCGTTGCTCATCACCGCGATGCGATCGGAGAGCGCCATCACCTCGTCGAGGTCGGAAGTGGCGAACAGGATGCCCAGCCCGTCGCGCGAAAGCTTACGCATGGTGCGGAACACGTCGGCCTTGGCGCCGACATCGATGCCGCGGCTGGGCTCGTCCATCAACAGCACCTTCGGTCCGGTGAGCAGCGCCTTGCCGATCACCACTTTCTGCTGGTTGCCGCCCGAAAGCGATGACACTTCTTGCGCCGGGTCGGCGACCTTGATCGCAAGTTCGCGCACCATCTGCGTGACGGCCTGCCTTTCGGCGCCGCCGCGGATGTGGAACAGGCTGACGAAGCGCGACAGGCTGGCCAGGGTCAGGTTGCTGGCAACCGACAGGATGGATACCAACCCCTCGCGCTGGCGGTCTTCCGGGATCAGCGCCAGACCGCGCCGGATGCGCCGCGTCGTGTCGCGCTCCCTGACCTGCTTGCCGTCGATGAAGATCCTGCCGCTCGCCTGGCCGTGGCGGCCCATGATGCAGTCGAACAACTCGCTCCTGCCCGCGCCCATCAGCCCGTAGATGCCGAGGATCTCGCCGGTGCGCAGCGACAGCGAGACGTGATCGACCGCTAGCCCGCCGGTGACGCGCGGCAGGCAAATGTCCTCGGCGCGAAACACCTCGTCGCCCGGCCGGTGGCCGTCGGCCTTGGCGAAATCCTTGGCGTCCGAGCCGATCATCTGGCGCACGATCCACTGCGTGTCGACGTTTTTCATCTCCTCCTGGCCGGTGATGCGGCCGTCGCGCAGCACGGTGATGTAGTCGCCGATGCGGATCAGCTCTTCCAGCCGGTGCGAGATGTAGACGATGGCCACACCGCGCGCCTTGAGATCGGCGATCACCTTGAACAGGATCTCGACCTCGGCCGCGCTCAGCGCCGAGGTCGGCTCGTCCATGATCAGGATGCGCGCGTCGAGCGAGACCGCCTTGGCGATCTCGACCAACTGCTGCTGGCCGATGCGCAAATCCTCAACCAGCATGTCAGGCCGAATGCCGGCCTCGAGCTGTTCCAGGAATTCGGCGGCACGCCGTTCCTGCGCCTTGTGGTCGATCTTGCGGAAGGCGTTGGTCAGTTCGCGGGTGGCGAAGATATTCTCGGCGACCGAGAGGTTGCCGAACAGGTTCAACTCCTGGAACACCATGCCGATGCCGCGGCTGACGGCATCTCCGGACGACGCGAACGAAACCTCGTTGCCGTCGAGCAGGATGCGGCCGGCGGTCGGCCTCTCCACGCCGGCGATGATCTTCATCAGCGTCGACTTGCCGGCGCCGTTCTCGCCGACCAGCACGTTGACCGCGCCCTTGCGCACCTCGAAGTTCGCGTGCTTGACCGCCACGGTGCCGGCATAGACCTTGGAAATGTCCTCCAGCTTGAGGATGACGTCGTGACCGGAACTCATGGCTTCGGCCCGACCTCGGCCTCCGCCGGCGTCACCAGCGGCAGGTCCTGGCCGCCTTCGATCGTGTAAGCGCCGAGCACTTTCGCGGTGCGGCCTTCCAGCCCGTCGCGCGGCAGCAGGGACAGCACGGTCTTGTCGGCATAGGCGTTGAAGGCCTTGCCGAACTGGGCGAAGTCGATCTGGTTGGTGAAGTCGTTGAACTGCACGAAGTCCAGGCTGTCGCGAAGCGCGGTTCCGCGCATGGCCGGCCCGATCTGCACCCGCGCATCCGCCTTGCCGTCGCCATCAACGTCGACATCGATGGTAGCCGCGCGCGATTGCGTGTTGGCGGCGACGACCTTGCCTTCGACTCGAACCGCGAAGGTCCACGGCGAATTCGCCTGCTTCTTCGCATTGCCGTATTTTGCCCCGGCTGCGGCTTGATCGGTCTTGGCGAGCGCATGGACCTCTGCGAACGGTCCTGCCTTCTGCTGCAAATAGGGAATGACCTTCGAAGGCCAGATTTCCGCGACCATCTTGTCGGGATTGAAGGCCGTGCTGTTGGCGCTATCGCCGCCTTGCGCCGACGGTGTCGGCAGGATCTTGCAGGCGCTGAGGCTGAGGCCAGCGAGCGCGGCAAAGGTCAGCACAAGGGTGAGCCAGGTCAACTTGTTCGGCATGGCGTTCGAAAGGCACCCGGATAATGAAAATTGAGGCGAGGGACGAACGCGTTCGCCCCTCGCAGCTTGCGTCGCCAGCTCAATTCTTGAGCGCGAAGGTCTCCAGCTTGGGAGCATTGTCGCCGTTGATCAGCACGCAGTCCATCAGCTGCTTTTCCTTCTCCGGCGACTTCTTGTTCTTGATGAAGTCGCTGGCCTGCTCGACGGCCATCTGCGCCTGGGCGTAGGCCGGCTGCAGCACCGTCGCCTTGATGCCGCCTGAAATGATGGAGTCGCGCACGTCGTTTGAGCCGTCGAAGCCGACGACGATGACGTCCTTGCGGCCGGCGGCGGCAAGTGCCGCGTAGGCGCCCATGGCCATCGTGTCGTTGCCGGATATCACGCCTTTGATGTCGGGATTGGCTTGCAGGATCGATTCCATCTTGGAATAGGCCTCGGTCTGGCTCCAGTTGGCCGACTGCTGCGCGACCTTCTTCAGGTCCGGATAGTCGTCGATCACGTCGTGATAGCCCTTGGACCGGATGCCGGCGTTGGTGTCGGATTCCTTGCCGACCAGCTCGACATAATTGCCCTTCTCACCCATCAGCTTGACGAACTCCTGCGCGCCGAGCTGCGCGCCCTGGTAGTTGTTGGAGACGATCTGCGCCACGGCGACACCAGTGGCATTGATCTCGCGGTCGATGAGGAAGGAGGGGACGCCGGCGTCCTTGGCTTTCTGCACGGCAGCGACGGTGGCGTCGGCGCCGGCATTGTCGAGGATGATCGCCTTGGCGCCGCGGCCGATCGCGGTGTCGATCAGCTCCGACTGCTTGTTCGCGTCGTCGTCATGCACCAGCACCAGCGTGTCATAGCCGAGTTCCTTGGCCTTGGCTTCGGCGCCCACCGCTTCCGCCTTGAAGAACGGATTGTCGTGCGAAGGCGTGATGATTGCGATCAGGTCCGCCGCGTAGGCTGGCATCGCGGTGCCGAGTGCCAGCAAGCCGGCGAAAGCGGCAAGCGTCGTTCTGCGAGTGAATTTCATGAAGTCCTCCCGTTGAAAAACCTGCCTCGGCGGGCCGAGGCCGTTTGGCTGTTTGAATTCGTGCGGGCGGCGCATTCGTCCAACCCGGGACACCGATGATCGGCTCTCCTCGCTCCCGCTCTCCTCCACCATTCCTCGGATTCCCAGCAAATCCGAGTCGGGACAGCTAAAGCTAACTGGTATGATGAGTCAATCACTAATTCAGGTGATATGTACCTGATGCGCTGCCGGAATTGCGCCTTCTCTCATGAGGGGAACAATGCCCTCTCAGGTGATGCGCCGGATGCTGGCTGCGATCTCTTCCGGTTCGAAGACCCGCTTCCAGTCGTCGCGCATGAGCACCGGCTTGCCGAATTCTATCGCCTTGTTGCAGGCATCGGAGAACACGCCCTTGGTTTCACCGAAGATGACGGCGCCGAGCACGTTCATGTGGCCGAGCAGGAAGTCGAGCGCCGCCTGGCGGTCGACGCCGCGCGCCACCACCTCGTCGACGGCCTCCTTCATGACCACGAGCAGCGAAGCGCAGACCGTCTCCGAGAGACCTGGCTCGAGCAGCGCCATCTGCTCGACAGTGACGCGATGCGAGCGCATCACCGGTGCCCAGATGATCCGGGCGATCTCCTCACCCTTGGCGTAGTTCTCTTCCGGGCCCTGCATCAGAGCGCTGACGAAATGCTGCTTGGCTTTGACGCCGCCGAAGAAGTCCTTCTTGGCCGCCATATCGGTTTCGTCGTTGAAGATCGGAGGATGACAAGGATGGGTGACGAAATAGGTGAGGTCGGGGCGCTTCGGCAGATGGCCGGCAAAGGGGGCCGCGGCATCGAGCACGATCACCATCGTTCCCGGGACGAGTTTGCTCTCGATGCCGGCTGCGACCTTGCCGATATGTGTGTCGGGAACCGCCAGGATCACCACGTCGGCACCCTTGAGCGCTTCATCGACCCCGACCGTGTCGATGCCGAGTCCGGTCTTCAGGCGTTCCTTGCCCGCCTCGCTGATCTCGACATGGCGGATGGTGTAGGGCGAGCCGCGAAAATTGGTCGACAGGCGGTAGCCCATTTTGCCGCCGGCACCCAATAGCGCAATCGTTGTCATCAATCTGCTCCTGATGTTCAGACGACGGGCCGTGCCAATCGTCATCTTGCATACTGGTATGATCACTCTACCAATGGTTGGCAAGAGGAATCGTCTTCGATTTGTCCCTCATCCCGACTGGCCCGTCGCCGGCACTTTCGTTTTCGCGTCCGGGTCGTCACCGCCTTGCGCGAGGTCGGCGGGCGCCCGCCGCCCCAGCGCCTGCCGTCCGGCCAGCGCCAGCACGAAGATGACGACGATGCCCTGCACGATGTCCTGTGCGCCCGGCGGCAGCCCGACGATTTGCATGGTCGTGACGATGAGGATGAGCAGGATGCTGGCGAAAAGCGTGCCCACAGCCGTTGCCGATCCGCCGAAGATCAGCGTTCCGCCGAGGACCACCGCGGCAATCGACTGCAGCAGATAGGGCTGGCCCATCTCCAAGAAGGCGCCGCCGATATAAGCGCCGAGCAGCAGCCCGTCGAGCGAGGCCAGCACCGACGAGATGACGAAGGCCGCCGCAACGACGGGGCCGTTGCGGATGCCCGCGAGCCGAGCCGCGGCTCGGTTCTGGCCGACCGCAGACAGCAGTTGCCCGAATACAGTGTAGCGCAAGACGAAGGAGGTTGCGGCGACGCCCAAAATGGCGATGACCGCCATGATCGGCATGCCCAGGATGCGGCCCGTCGCCAGCTCCTTCAGCGCCGGGCTGACCGCGAAACCCGGGATCGCCTTGTTCGACAGCAGCGTTGCGGTCGCCAGCACATAGCCGGTCGCCAGCGTCGCGATGATCGCCGGAATGCCGAGCCCGACGACGAGCAGGGAATTGAGGGCGCCGACGGCCAGGCCGAGCAGGATCGCGGCGATGACGCCAATGGCGAGGTTGGCATCCTGTCCCTTGATGGTCAGCAGAGCGACGAAGGCACTGAGCGTGATAACCGAAGCGACGGAGAGGTCGATGTTGCCGCGCCCGGTGGTCACCACGAACATCTGGCCAATGCCGACGACCGTCAGGAACGATGCCGAGAGGATCACGCCGGACAGGCTGGAGAGGCTGAAGCGGTTTGTCACGACGGAGAGAACCAGCCAGAGGATCAGCACGCCGATCGCCGCCCAAATCCAGCGGTTGCGTTGCGCCCAGAGGCCGAACGTGGCGAACGCGTTCATGGCTCGCTCCGGCGGTCGGCGGTCAGGCTGCGCAAGGTGAGCAGCGCGATCAGGATCAGCCCCTGCGTGGCGGCATTGTAGTCGCTGCTGACGCTGAGCGTGCCCAGAAGCGCGCCGATCAGCGACAGCGTCACCGCGCCAGCGATAGCGCCGACCGGCGAGATGACGCCGCCCAGCAGCGAGCAACCGCCCATCACCACGGCGGCGACGCTGAGCAGCGTGAAGGAATTGCCCGAGTTTATATCGCTCGCCGTGTTGATGGCCGTCAGCGACAGGCCGGCAGCAGCCGCGAACAGGCCGGCGATGAGATAGCGTACCAGCGCATAGCGTGTCGGCGACCACCCCGAGCGGATCATCGCCGCGGGATTGTTGCCGAAGCCGCGCAGCACCACGCCGAGCGGCAACCGGTCGATGACGAGCACGATCAGTGCCACTGCCGCGATCATGATGATCGATGTCGGCATGAAGCCGATCGACCAGCCGAAGAGGGCGCTCAGCCAGTCCGGGCTTGCGCCGCCGGGCGTCGGTTGCAGCGCATAGCCGATGCCGACCCAGATGAAGGATGCACCCAGCGTCACGACGATGGCCGGGATCTTGCGCGCCTGGATAACGCCGCCAAGCCCCGCATAGGCGGCGAGCGCGGCCACCAGCGCCAGCGCGCCGAGCCATGGCTGGTCGTAGAGCAGCGCGGCGCTGACCACGCTTATCAGGCCGGCAAAGGCGCCGACGCCGAGGTCGATCTCGCTGCCGCCGACGATGAACATCTGCGCCGCCGTCACCAGCACCAGCGAGAGCGCCGGCATCAGCAGAAGGTCGAGTCCGAAAGTCGAGGCCACCGCCGGATTGATCGCGATCATGATGGCAAGCACGGCGGCAAGGCCGATGAACGGCGCGGCATTGACTAGTTTGCGCCCAAGCCCCGCCATGGCGGTCCGCTTCCTGGCGGCATTCGCCTGGATGACCGCCGGTTGCGCGAAGGAGGCGCCGACGATAGCCTGCTCGGTGATAGCCTCGCCCACCAGCTCGCTGACGATGAGGCCCCCGGAAAAGACGAGCACGCGATCGCACGCCAGCAATTCGGCGTCCTCGGTCGTGTGCCAGATCAGCGCGCGGCCGCTGCGCGCCACTTCGTTGCAGAGCCGATAGAAATCCTGCTTGGTTGCGATGTCGACGCCGCGGGTAGGATCGTCGAGCAGGATGATCGGCGTGTCGGCGACCAGCGCTCGCGCCACCAGCGCCTTCTGCTGGTTGCCGCCACTGAGTTCGGTGATGTTGGATTGGAAGCGCTTGTCGTCGAGCCGCAGCTTGCTGGCGGCGCCTCTCGCCGTGTCGCTGTTGGCGCGCTCGGAAACTACGCCCAGCGCCGACCGGCGGGCAAGCGCGCCGATGCTGATGTTGGAAAGCACGCTCCACAGCGGGAACACGCCTTCCTTCTGCCGGTCGCCGGCGATGAAGCCTGCCTCGGCACGCCTGGCGATGGTCGCCTGCTGTTTTCGGTTCGGCTCGAAGATCGCGTGCAGCAGCTCCTTCTGTCCGCTACCCTCGAGTCCGGCCAGCCCGACGATCTCGCCGCGCACGATGTCGACGTCGCGGCCGAGCTCCGCCGTCAGCGCTCCCGAGAGCCGCACGAGCACGTCCTGCGAGGACATGGTGGAGACGCTGTGCTGATGGATCGGATCGGCATCGCCGCCCATCAACTGCACCAGCTTGCCGATCGAAGCTTCCTGGGCGTGGCCCTGCCATGCCACGCGGCCGTTGCGCAGCACCACGACTTCGGTGGCGATGTCGATGATCTCCTGCAGCTTGTGGCTGATGAAGATGAAGGCGAGTCCGGCTTCTGCCCGCCCGCGGATAAAGGCTCTAAGCTGCTTCGAGCGGTCGAGGTCGAGAGAAGAGGTCGGCTCGTCGAGCACGATCAGCTTGACGCCGGGCGTCGCCGCGGCACGCGCGATCTCGACCATCTGCCGTTCGGCAATCGTGAGATGGCCGACCTCCGCATCGGTATCGATGCCGCTGCCCGGGAAGACGGCGTCGAGCGCCGCGCGGGCGCGGGTCCGATACAGTGCCCGCCAGCCCGGACGGCTTGCCGAGTCGCCAGGGGTTTCCAGGAAGAAATTCTCCGCGACAGACAGGTTGGCGCACAGCGACAGCTCCTGATGCACCATGCGGATGCCGCGGCGCTGCGCTTCGCCGGTGTCGTAGGCTGCGAACGGCACCTCTTCGCCCGCAAAGGAAATCGCGCCCAGCGTCGGCCACATCGCGCCGCACAGAATGCGCATCAGCGTCGACTTTCCGGCACCGTTGCCGCCGACGAGTCCGATCACGTCGCCAGCCCGCGCACAGAGATCGATCCCCGCATTGGCAAGCGTCGGCCCAAAACTCTTGGTGATCCCGCTCAGCGAAACGACGCTCGGTCCAGCAGGGGCGGCAGCAGCGCCCTGTACGGCAACGGCGATGTGGGACATTCGTCCTCCGGTTTTTCGCGGACAACGATCGGGCGCGGCCGTGCGGCAGCGCCCGATCCCTGAGCTGCCTGCCTTACTTGGTGAGCAGGTTCTGCTTGACCCAGTCCAGCGAGTAGCTGGGGCTGATGATCTGCCCACCCGGCAGCTTTGCGTAGTCCTTCAGGTTGCTCGCATCGACCGTCGCCACCGGCATGATCATCAGCTTTGGCGCCTTGGCGCCCTTGAGCAGCGACAGACCGAGCCAGAAAGCGGCGCCGCCGATGCCAGGCGTGGTGTTCATGGAAACCGTCTGGTAGCCGTTCTTTGCGTTCTCTTCGGCCCACCATTTGACGAAGTCGGTGCCGCCGCCGCCTTCGATGATCGGCATCTTGTCCTTGTAGTCGCCGCCATACTGGACGAAGGCCTGGGCGATGCCGACATCATCGCTGCCGCCTTGGCCGAGCACGGCGTCGACGTGCTGCAGCGAGGGCAGCACATTGGCAATGGCCGCCTGCGCCACCGAAGCGGTCGCCTGGCCGTAGACGGTGGCCACCACCTTGATGTCCGGATACTTGGCCAGCACCGACTGTTGCGCGTTGAACATGTCGTTGTCGGGTGCCGAGCCCTTCACGCCGCGCACCTGGATGACATTGCCCTTGCCGCCGAGCATCTTGAACACGGCTTCGGCCTGCGCCGCCTTGTAGCCCTTGAAGTCGAAATTGAGCTGGTAGTTGCACGGCGCCGATGCGACGGAATCGAAGGAGATCACGATGATGCCGGCTTTGCAGGCCTTCTCGATCACGCCGTTGACGGCGGTCTCCGAGGCCGCGTCGACGGCGAGCACATCGACCTTCTTGAGGATCAGTTCGGCGATCTGGCTGTTCTGCTGCGCGACCGAGCCGTCGCCGTTCATGACGATGTAGTCGGCGATCTGCCCGGCGGCTTTCGCTTCCTTGGCCGAAGCCTCGAAGGCCTCCACCATCTGATGCCGCCAGGTGTTGCCGTAATAGGCGTTGGCCAGCGCGATGACCGGCTTATCCGGGGACGCCATCGCCGGCAAAGCCGCAACGCTGGTCAGCGCGGCGCTGGCAAGCGCCGCCACGATTGCAAACTTCATATACTTCCTCCCAATAAAAAGACCGGCCGACATGACCGGCTCGCATACCCTTCCGTCGTGACGCTTTCTGAAGACGCCATACCAGGTACATATTATACCAGCATACCAAATAGGCAAGCGGCTCCGGAACCTCATTCGATGCGGCTGCCGAGGGCGAAGAGCGGCCTACGCAGTCTCGCGCTTGACCGGCCCGCTCCGTCCGATCGGCCGCGGCAACCCCCGACTTTGGTGATCAAGCGCAATTATCGACAGGCCACGGACGTTATGTCATCATATATGTAATGTCAACTAAAGCCCCTTGTTTGTCTATGCGACTCGGGATCGATATGTCCGCAACGATCATGGAGGGACGGATGGAGCCGGTTCAGAAGAAGAAACTGTATGTGGAGGTGCTTGACCGGTTGATGGCGGCGATCTCCACATCCGAGTTTCCGCCCGGCTCGCAATTGCCGTCGGAAAAGGAGCTCATGACGATGATCGGCGTGGGGCGCCCCTCGATCCGGGAGGCAATGCTGACGCTGCAGCAAATGGGGCTCATCAGGATTTCCCACGGGGAGCGCGCGCGCGTCATCAATCCGACGCCCGAAGTGATCATCGACCAGGTCTCAGCCGCCATGGTCATGATGCTGGCCACCAACTCGCGAGGCCTCGAAGAACTAAAGGAAGTCAGGCTTTTGCTGGAAACAGGCCTGGTGCGGATAGCTACGAGCCGGGCCACGGCCAAAAATCTGGAACGGCTTGCCGAGACGCTGCGTCACTTGCGGGAGGCAAAGGGCGATCAGGCGCGATTTGTGGCGGCAGACATGGAGTTCCATGCCGTCATCGCGGAAATGAGCGGCAACTCGATGATCGCAGCGGTGGCGAAGGGAATGCTCGAATGGCTATCCCGGTTCAAGCGCGACCTGGTCGCTGTTAAAGGCGCCGAGCGGCTGACGATCGAGGAGCACGAACGGATCTACAAGGCGATCGCCAGCGGCGATGCGGAAGGCGCCAGCCTTGCCATGGCCGAGCACATTGGCCGCGCCAATGAGCTCTATTCGAAGCTCGCCGGTGCCCGCGACGGCTGAGCAACTCACCCGGGGAATTTTTTTTGCCCGTCAGAACTCATATGATGACATAATTTCTTTTTGATGCTAACGCTCGGCCCATGAATGACATCTCAGCCGCATCGAACGGCCGTCTCTCCGCCACTTATCTGATCGAAACCCGCTATCCGCTGGACGCGGCCGCGGCTGCCATGGCGGGCGAACAGTCCAGTGGAACATTCCGCGCCGTGCCCGGAGAGACACCCGAGCTGCTGCGCCGGTTCGGAGCCCGGGTCGAGTTCATCGAGGATATCGGGGAAGCCGAAGGCGAGGCTTTGCCGTTTTCACGTCCGCCGAAAAACGCGGCCCGCGGCAGGCCGCGCCGCGCCAAGGTGGGGCTGTCCTGGAATATCGAGAACACCGGGACCGTGCTGGCTTCAGTCTGGTCGACCGTTCTAGGCAATCTGTTCGAGCTGCACCACTTTTCGGCCATGCGGCTGCTCGACGTCAGCTTTCCCGATGTCTTCGCGGACGCTTACCCTGGGCCGGCCTTCGCGGTCGAGGGGACGCGCCGGCTGACAGGGGTCGAAGGCCGTCCGCTGATCGGCACGATCGTCAAGCCGAGTGTTGGTCTGACGCCGCAGGAGACGGCGGCGCTTGCCGACACGCTGATTGCTGCCGGTCTTGATTTCATCAAGGACGACGAATTGATGGGAGATCCCCCGCATTCGCCCTTCGAACAGCGGTTCGGAGCGGTGATGGACGTCATAGACAGGCGCGCCGACGAGACCGGCCGCAAGGTCATGTATGCGGCTAACATTTCCGGCGATTCCGACGCCATGCGCCGTCGGCTGGACCTGATCGACCGCCGTGGCGGCACCAGCGCCATGCTCGTCCTGAACTCCGTTGGCCTTTCCGGCGTCATCGAGATGCGCCGACACTCGGCCGTTGCGTTGCACGGCCATCGCGCCGGCTGGGGCCTCTACAGCCGCTCCCCAGATCTCGGCATGAGCTATATCGCCTACCAGAAATTCTGGCGGCTGGCCGGGATAGACCACATGCACGTCAATGGGCTGTCCAACAAGTTCTGCGAACAGGACGCGTCTGTGATGGCCTCGGCCCATGCCTGCCTGACGCCGATGTTCGGGCGCGCGGACCGACCAGACACGGTCATGCCGGTATTTTCGTCCGGACAGAGCGCTGTGCAGGCCGGCGACACCTTTGCCAGGCTCGGCTCGAACGATTTCATCTATTGCTGTGGCGGCGGCATCATGGCGCATCCGGGCGGGCCGGCTGCAGGCGTGCGAAGCCTGCATGATGCGTTTGACGCCGCCGCCGCAGGCATCCCTGCGCGCGATTATGCGGGCACGCATCCAGAACTCGAGGCCGCGCTGCAGGCGTTTGGCTGAATTCGCGGCGTCGGCGCACCATCAAGGCAAAGGAGAAAGCAATGACGACATCGGTAGCGGTGCTTGGGGCGGGAGGGAAGATGGGCTTGCGCGTGACCCGCAAGCTGGTTGACGCGGGCTACGGCGTCCGCGCCGTGGAAATCGGCGAGCCGGGCCGTAAGCGACTGGCGGAGGCCGGTATCAATTCCGTCGCCATGGAAGAGGGCGTTCGCGGAGCCAAGGTCGTGGTGATGGCTTTGCCGGACAATGTCATCGGCGAGGTGGCGCGGCAGATCTCCCCGATGCTCGCGAAAGGCACTATGCTTCTCATTCTCGATGCGGCAGCTCCTTACGCCGGCGACCTGCCGAAGGATCGGCCGGATCTGACCTATTTTGTCGGCCATCCCTGCCATCCTCCGCTTTTCAACGACGAGGCGGAGTGGGCGGCTCGCCGCGACTATCACGGCGGCATAGCCAGGCAGTCGATCGTCTGCGCTCTGATGCAAGGTCCAGAGGAACACTACGCGCTTGGCGAAGAGGTGTGCAAAGCGATGTGGTCGCCAATCATCGAAAGCCACCGGGTCACGGTCGAGCAACTGGCGATACTCGAGCCGGGCCTGTCTGAAATGGTCGCCATGCCCTTCGTCGACACGATGGTGGAGGCCGTGGAGGAATGCGAGCGCAAATATGGCATCCCCAGAAAGGCCGCCCTCGATTTCCTGATCGGCCACCTGAATGTCGAGATCGCCATGTGGTTCGGCTTCTCTCCGAAAGTGCCTTCGGACGCGGCGCTGCGCCTGATGCGCTTCGCCAAGGGCGTCGTGGTCCGCGATGATTGGCGCGAGGCCCTCTCTCCAGCCAAGGTGAAGGAAGCCTCCGAACTGATCGTCTACGGCAAAGGAGCCTGAGCGCTGTCTCCGATGCCTCGGACCGTATCGGTCTCGACCGCGCTCTTCGACGGCTATTCGATGGAATTAGCCATCGAAGAGATCGCGCAGGCTGGCGCCATGCATGTCGAGCCGGCCTTTATTCGCGGCTATGTCGATTTCGACGAAGCCATGTTCACAAGCACGAATGCATCAAGGCTGCAGGCAACAGCGGAAGCTGCCGGACTTGGGATCAAGGCCGTATCGGCTCATCTCGACCTTTCGGCGCCTGATGCGGTCGACGCGTTGTCGCGGCGCATCGCCTTTGCTGCCGGCCTAGGCGCATCCTTCCTGATTACCAATGCCGGGCCGATGACGAAAAGGGCTGGCATACGAAAGGCGATCGATGCCGTTCTGCCGAAGCTGGAGCAATCCGGTGTCACTCTTGCGCTCGAGAATCCCGGCCACGGCAGGGGCGATTTACTTGGCAATGCTCGAATGGGAGCAGGCTTCATACGCGAAATCGGATCGCGCCAGGTCTGCCTGAATCACGACGCAGCAAACGCCTTCACATATAGCCATGAGGCGACGCAGCCTGCAGAAGATATCGAGGCAGCCATCGACATGATTGGTCATGCACATCTCAAGGACGTTGTCAGCAGCGATGCAGGATGGACGTTCTGTGCCCTCGGCAATGGCGCCGTCGATTACCTGAAATACTGGCGCATGCTCCCTCCGGGGCTTCCAGTCAGCATTGAAATGCCATTGCGATTGGAGCGCCCTCAGCGCCGCTACCCGCAACGACGAAATACGCCTGTCGATATCCCGACCATTCGGGCCGCGCTACAGCGCTCACTGCGTTTCGTAGATTCGCTGGGGGCCACCAGGAACAGAACTGTGTGAGCCGCGGCGCTTGTTCAGGCGATGTCGGTCCAGACGTGCCAAACGACTCCCATCGCATTTGCGAGATCAGAAGCTGTCGATCTGCATTGGCCCCAAAGCGGTCGATCGAAATGCGCCTCACCTCGTTCGTACACCTTTGCTGTCGCGACGTCTCCGATAGCGGCAATCTTCTGGAGTCAAACCAACGTGGTATTGGAGCAGTTCATCGCCGGCGTTCCGGATTCGAGGTTGCCGGAATAGCACTTCGAAACGCTGAATATTTCGGCAGCCTGTGGCTTTGATCTGCTCAGCGAGGCCAGTATCGGCCCGGCCCGCCGCTGCGTATTAGTCGCCATGTGGCAGTAACGAAGACGTTTTGCTTTGCAATGCTGGTATTTGAACGCTCCGGCGTACGAAGCCGGCCAGCGAAATTCGCGGCCTCGTCATTTCTTGAGCAGCCGATGTTGCTGGTCAGCCGTTACTTGAGCAAGACAATCAGGACGCCGAAGGCAGCATCGATATCAGCGCGGACGGCAGCCTTGACCGCTTCTCCATCTCGGTCGCGCAACGCGGCGTACATCTGCTGATGGTGCTCGTTGGCTGTCGAGTAGTTTCCCGAATCATGCAGCATGTTGAAATAGGGGCTGATTTGGAGCCAAAGATTCTCGATGATGCTGAGCATGTTCTCGGAGCCCGCGGCCCGATAGATCGAGAAATGGAAGGCATAATTGGCGCGCAGATAGGATTTGACGTCTCCGGTGGCGTTGGCCTGCTCGAGCGCGGCAAGGTGTTCACCCAGTCGCGAGATGCCTTGGTCATCGATGCGCTCGGCAGCCCAGGCGGCGGCGATCGCTTCGATCTCGAAGCGGACGTTCCGGAGATCGATGAGGCGCGCGCGGCTGAGCGCGGGAATGCCGATCGAGCGGCCTGATACAACCATCAGCGCATTGGCCGCCGTCAGTCGCCGCAACGCCTCCCTGACCGGCATCGGACTGACGCCGAAGGCGTCGGCGAGGCTCTGAACCGTGACCATCTCGCCCGGCACGATCGAGCCGTCGAGGATCAGTTCGGTGACATGGCGATAGACCCTGTCCTGAAGGGTTTCCTTCGACAGAGGCGCAATCTCGACACCAGGCCTCCTGAACGCCGCTCCGGCCATCTTGCATCAACCTTTCCGGGCAACGGCCGCGCCACGACCCGTTCCCGGGAATGCAAGGTTCCGGCCGCGGCGTCAAGCATCGCGGCCGACGCCTCACAATAATGATGTTTCATCATTGATCTTTGATCAAATCATGATACGGTCTCGGTATCGAATGGCGAGGGCTACGTTCGTTGCCCTCGGGAGGCATTCGGTCGTCATCGGGAGGAATTTAAATGGGTATCGGATCGAAAGTCCGGCGGCTCGCGCTGCTGGCCGGCATGGCTGCGTGCGCTTTTGGCGTGTCGGCCGCCGAAGCAGCCGGAAAGCACAAGATCTTTCTCAGCATGAGCTATATCGGCAATGACTGGCAGGCGGAGGCCGCAAACATGGTCAAGGCCATGGCAGCTCACAAGAGCCTTGCCGACAAGGTCGACCTGCAGGTCCAGGTCGCCGGACCCAACGCGCAACGTCAGATCCAGCAGATCAACGCCATGGTGCAAAGCGGCGCCGAGGCGATCGTCGTCTATCCGATCTCGCCGACCGCCCTCAACCAGGTCGTGAAGAACGCGTGCGACAAGGGGGTAAAGGTCTTTGCCTATGACGCCGAGATCACCGAGCCTTGCGCCTACAACGTCCATATCGACCAGCTCGAAGCGGGCAGGGTGACCGCCGAATGGCTGGTCAAAAAACTCAACGGCAAGGGCAACATCATCGCCATCACCGGCGTTCCGGGAACATCGGTCGATGATCAGCGAACAAAGGCGGCCAAGGAGGTCTTTGCCAAATATCCCGACATCAAGATCGTCGGCGAGGCTGTCGGCATGTGGAGCCAGGCGGTAGCCCGCACCGAACTCTCCAAGATCCTCGCCACGCGCAGTTGGAACGATATCAACGGGCTTTGGATGCAGGTCGGCTGCTTCACCGCCAACTCGATGCAGCTCGAGGCCGGCAAGAAGGCCAGCGAGCTCCTGCCTTGCGCCGGCGAGGGCTCCAATGGCGGCCGCATCCAAATGCTGCCGGAGGGCACTGACGTCGAAGGCGCCGCCCCGCCATACGCACCGGCGGGTGCGCAACGCATTTCCTATGCCTCGCCGCCCTATTCCGGCGCGCTGGCGCTGAAACTTGCCGTCGAGGCGATCGAAGGCAAGGACGTGCCGAAGACCACGATCCTGCCGCTACCAGTCGTCACCAACGAGACGATCAAGCTGTGCGACGAGGGCACCTGGGCGGAAATGAAGGCTGGCTGCAACGTCTTCAAGCCGTCGCTGGTGTCCAACCCCGGCTGGTTCGCCTCGATCTTTTCCGAGCAGACGCCCGAGATCGGCCTCAATGCCGCGCTCGTGGGACAGCCGGAGAACTGAGCCTCCCAAGGCAGATCGCGACGATGCACGGACATCCGTGCATCGTCGATCCGTGCCAATGCTTGGCGTCCAGAAATGCACAGCCTGCGATCGAGGATATGACAGAACATTCGCCGCTCCCCGCCATCGAGATCGACGGCATCGTCAAGGCGTATGGTCCGACGGTTGCGGTGGACAGCGTGTCGTTCGCTATCGCGCCCGGCAGCGTCCATGCGCTGCTGGGGGAGAACGGCGCCGGCAAGTCGACGCTGGTGAAGCTGCTGTCGGGGCTGGTGCGGCCGAGCGCCGGTCATATCAGGGTCTTCGGGAAGGAGATCGGCTATGGCGCGCCGCGCGCGGCCCACGCGCTCGGCGTGCAGACGGCGTTCCAGGAGATGACCCTGGTGCGCGATCTTTCAGTCCTCGACAACATGCTATTGCCCTACGCTCCCGTCGGCGTCTCCGGGCTGATCAGGCGCAATGCCGCGCGCAAGGCTATCCGCCGCCACATCGACGAGCTCGGCTTTTCCGTCGATCTCGATGCCGAGGTCGGCGAGCTCGAGCTTTCGGTGCGCCAGAAGATCGAGATAGCGCGCGCAGTCTACCGCAAGCCGCGCATCCTCTTGCTTGACGAGCCGACCTCGACGCTGGCCGGCCGCGACGTCGACTGGCTGGGTGAGATCATCGCCAGGCTGAAGGCGGCGGGCACCACCGTCGTCTTCATTACGCATCGTATGCGCGAGGTGCGCGCCTTTTGCGACACGCTGACGATCCTGAGGAACGGCCGCCACATCGTCACCGCGCCAGCGGCCGATATCTCTGATGCCGACGTGATCGAAAAGATCATCGGCCGCTCCATCGAGCAGACCTTCCCGCCCAAGCCCGACGGCGCCCAGGCTTTCGGCCCGCCGGTACTGGGCGTGCGCGACCTGAATGTCGGGCGCAAGCTCGACGGAGCCAGCTTCGACCTGCGCCGGGGCGAGATTCTCGGCGTTGCCGGACTGCAGGGCATGGGCCAGCAGGACCTGTTCCTGGCCTGCTTTGGCATGGCCGAAATCACTCGCGGCGACGTCCTTGTCGACGGCCGCAAGGTCTGGCTCGGCTCGCCGGCGGACGCGTTGCGGCCCAACATCGCCATCGGCCTGGTGCCGGAAGACCGCAAATCCGAAGGCCTGTTCCTGAAACTGTCGGGCACGCTGAACGCCACGCTGCCTGTGGTTTCGCGCTTCACCCGCTTCGGACTTGTCGACGCGGCTGCTGAGGCCCGCTCGGTCGAGGAGGCGTTCGCCACTGTCGAGGTCGATCGCCGTGCGCTGTGGACGCGGGCAGGGGCGTTTTCCGGCGGCAATCAGCAGAAGATCGCCATCGCCAAATGGCTGGTGGCGCAGAGCCGCATCCTGCTCCTGTTCGATCCCACACGCGGCATCGATGTCGGCACCAAGCATGAGCTTTATGTGATGATGCGAAACTACGTCGCTGCCGGCGGCTCGATCCTGCTGCACTCGACTGAGATTCCTGAACTGGTCCACCAATGCGACCGGGTCCTGGTCCTCTATGACGGGCGCATCGCGGCCGAGCTCGAAGGCGACGCTATCACCGAACCTGCCATCATGCGCGTAGCGCTCGGCCATGCCGGGGAACACGCCGCATGAGCAGCGCAGCAGCTTCATCCCCTGTTTCGGCTGGTTTCGGCCTGCGTCGCGCGCTGATGCGCAATCGCGGCGCGCTGATCGCTGCCATCGTTCTTGCGATCCTGCTCTCGATCGTCGACTGGATCAGTGCCGGGCCGCTGACCTATTTCGACGTGTCGTTCCTATCGAGCGGAGGGGCGACCTCGGCGTTGGCCGCTGTCGGCCAGACCATTGTCATCCTGTCGGGCGGTTTCGACCTGTCCGCCGGTGCGGTGATCTCCTTGGTCAATGTCGTGTTGGCATCGAGCATGGATCCGATGGCGCCAGGCGCAAGCATCTTCTTGTGGACCGCCGTCGGCATCGGTGTCGGCATGGTGGTGGGCGCCTTCAACGGCTTCTTCATCGCCGTGTTGCGCATGCAGCCCATCGTGGTGACTCTGTCCACCATGTTCATCCTGCAAGGCGTGACGCTGCTGGTGATGGACAAGCCCGGCGGCTTCGTCTCGCCCGATCTCGGCAGTTTCTATCTGGGCGACGCGATCGCCGGCTGGCTGCCGATGCCGCTGGTGGTGATCGGCGTCGTCCTGCTCGTCTGGTTCTGGCTGAAGGGAACCCGTTTCGGCACGGCGCTTTATGCCGTCGGCAGCGATCCTGATTCGGCCTCGGCCGTCGGCATCAATGTCGTGCTGGTGCGTTTTGCAGTCTACGTCATCGCCGGCGGCTGCTACGGCCTTGCCGGGGTGTTCATCAGCGCGCAGACCGGCAGCGCCGACCCGCTGGTCGGCAATCCACTGCTCCTGTCGATGTTCGCGGCGGTCGTCGTCGGCGGCACCCGCCTTGGTGGCGGGCAGGGCGGTCCCGTGGGTACCGTCTTCGGCGCCTATATCCTGATGATGGTGGTGAATATCCTGCTGGTGCTCAATGTGTCGGCTTACTATTCGACCATCGCGGAAGGTGCCATCCTGGTGCTGGCGGCCCTTGCCGGGTCCTTGTCTCACGCATCGGTGCTTGCCGTTCAAATGCGCGCCGCCAGCTCCCGGCTCGCCGCATGGCGCGCAGGGATGTTGCCTTCGCAGCTTGAGCCGATCGACCGGCGCCTCAAGATCACCGGGTCGTCGCAAAACCCACGCGGTCTGGCGTCGCCGCAACCGGCTTTCCTCCTGCGCAACGCCGAGACGTTGCGCTATGCGCTGCCCGCCTATGTCTGCCTGATCATTATCATCGCCGTCACGCAAATCTGGCTCGGCCGCGCCGTCCTCAATCCTGGTTACTGGAACTCGCTGCTGGTGCTGTCGTCCTTCCTCGCCGTTCTCGCGCTGGGGCAGGGAACGGTCATCCTGACCGGCGGCCTCGATCTTTCGGTGCCGTGGACGATCGGCATTTCCGGCATCATCCTGGCCGGCATGGTCAATGGCTCTGACGCCGCCCTTGTCTACGCCTTGCCGGTCGTGCTGTTGATGGCCTGCGCCATCGGTTTCGCCAACGGTTTCGGCATCGCCTATCTCGGCATCTCGCCGATCGTCATGACGCTCGCCACCAACGGTATTCTGCAGGGCCTCGCGCTTGTCTATTCGCAGGGAACGCCGGCCGGTTTCTCCTCGCCGATGCTGCGCTGGTTCATGACGGCCAGGCTCGGCTTCGTGACACCGATCGTGCTGCTGATGAGTGTCTTCGTCGTCGGGGCGGTCCTTCTCCTGGGACGCACGCCGTTCGGGCGCCGGGTCTATGGCATCGGCAACGGGCTGCGCGCGGCGCGCCTGTCCGGCATCGGCGTCGAGCGCACGCTGATCCTGGTCTACATGCTGTCGGCCGTTTGTGCGGCGACCGTCGGCATCATGCTGACCGGCTTTTCCGGCCAGGCGAGCCTCGGCATGGGTGACGACTATCTCTTGCCGTCGATCGCGGTCGTGGTGGTCGGCGGCGCGCTGATAACCGGCGGACGCGGCCACTATCTCGGCATGCTCGGCGGCGTGCTGCTTCTGACAGCGCTGCAGATGCTGCTGGCTGGCACCACGCTGCCCTACGCTACCAGGGCTATTCTTTACGGGCTGGTCGTTCTGGGTGCCGTCATGGCGCTGCGCGAACGGCGGCTGCAATGAAAAGGACAAGACGATGAGCGCAAAGGCACCTGCAACGGCGGACGAATTTCTGGCCGGGCTGAATGGGCAGCGCGTGCTCGTGACAGCGGGTGCCGGCGGCATCGGCTTCGCCATCGCCGAGACGCTGTCGCGGCTCGGCGCGCGCATCGTCGTCTGCGATATCTCCGACGAGGCGCTGGCAGCCGCTCCGGGCAAGATCGACCTGGTCGCGGCGGTCAAGGCCGATGTTTCGCGCGACGAGGACGTCGACCGGCTGTTCGAGGCCGTGAAGGAAAAACTCGGCGGGCTCGACGCGCTGATCAACAATGCTGGCATTGCCGGGCCGACCGGCGGTGTCGACGAGATCGACCCTGACGACTGGCGGCGCTGCATCGACATCTGCCTGACCGGCCAGTTCCTGTGCGCCCGGCGCGCCGTGCCGCTGATCAAGGCGGCGGGCGGCGGCTCGATCGTCTCGATGTCGTCGGCGGCCGGCCGGCATGGCTACGCATTCCGCACGCCCTATTCGGCGGCCAAGTTCGGCGTCATCGGCTTCACGCAGAGCCTCGCCAAGGAGCTTGGACCGCACGGCATTAGGGTCAACGCCATCCTGCCCGGCATTATCGAGGGACCACGCATCGAAGGCGTGATCTCGGCGCGCGCCAGGCAGCTCGGCATCAGCCACGAGGAGATGACCGGTCGCTACCTGCAAAACATCTCGCTGCGCCGCATGACCAGCCCCTACGATGTCGCCTCCATGGTCGCCTTCCTGCTATCTGACGCAGGCATCAACATCTCGGGCCAGTCGCTCGGCGTCGACGGCAACGTCGAAACGCTCTGAGGAACCATTCGATGGCCAATGTCGCGATTGTCGGAAGCGGGTTCATCGGGCGGGCCTGGGCGATCAGTTTCGCCCGTGCCGGCCATGAGGTGCGCATGTGGGACCAGTCGCCCGCCGCGACAGGTGGCGCCCGCGACTACATAGAGGGCGTGCTCGACGACCTGGCCTCGAACGACCTGCTGCGCGGCCAGTCCGTCGATACCGTGCTCGGCCGCATCGCGATCGCGGCCGAACTCGCAGACGCGCTGGCCGGTGCGGCGCATGTTCAGGAGAACACTCCCGAAGACCTCGATGTGAAGCGAGAGGTGTTCTCGCTGATCGACAGCCTTGCCAGTCCGCAGGCGATCGTGGCCAGTTCGACCTCGGCGCTGCTGCCGTCGAAATTCACCGACCATCTGCGGGGGCGGCACCGCTGCCTGGTCGTGCATCCGATCAACCCGCCCTATCTCATTCCGGCGGCAGAGGTAGTCCCGGCGCCCTGGACCTCCGCCGAGGCGCTGGAAAAGACGCGTGCTTTCCTCATCGATGCCGGCCATGCGCCGCTGGTGATGAAGCGCGAGCTCGACGGTTTCATCATGAACCGCCTGCAAGGCGCCCTGCTGGAAGAGGCTTTCAGGCTTGTCGCCGACGGCTTCGCCAGTGTCGAGGACGTCGATATCGGCATCCGCGACGGGTTGGCGCTGCGCTGGTCCTTCATGGGACCGTTCGAGACCATCGACCTCAATGCGCCCGGCGGCGTGCGCGACTATGTCGAACGCTACCAGGGCATCTATTCCAACATCTTCCCGCAGATGCTGCGCCGGGTCGACTGGGCGGGCGATGTGATGAAAACCGTCGAGGCCGAGCGCAGCAGGCGCCTGCCGCGAGAGGACCTTGGCGAGCGGCAAGTCTGGCGCGATCGGCGGCTGATGGCGCTGGTGGCGCACAAGAAGAAATCGGATCAGGAGTTCGGACAATGAAGGAAACCAGCCGCAAATCAGGCGCATCGGCGGCCAGAGGCAAGGTCATCATCACCTGCGCGGTAACGGGCGCGATCCACACGCCGACCATGTCGCCCTATCTGCCGATCACGCCAGATCAGATCGCCTCGGAGGCGATCGCCGCGGCCGAAGCCGGTGCCGCGATCCTGCATTTGCATGCGCGCGATCCCGAAACCGGCAAGCCCGACCAGACACCGGAGGCGTTCGCGCGCTTCCTGCCGCGCGTCAAGCAAGGCACTCATGCCGCCATCAACATCACCACCGGCGGCAGCCCCTACATGAAGGTGGAGGAACGCGTGCGCCCGGCCGCCCAGTTCAAGCCGGAGGTGGCTTCGCTCAATATGGGCTCGATCAATTTCGGCCTTTATCACCTTGCCGACAAATACGAGACCTTCAAGTTCGATTGGGAAAAGCCGCATCTGGAAGCGACGCGAGATCTCGTTTTCCGCAACTCGTTCAAGGACATCGAATACATCCTGGCGACCTGCTACGACAACGGCACGCGCTTCGAGTTCGAATGCTACGACATCGCGCACCTTTACAACCTCGCTCACTTCGCTGACCGCGGGCTGGTGAAGCCGCCATTCTTCGTGCAGTCGGTTTTCGGCCTGCTCGGCGGCATCGGCACGCATCCCGAAGATGTCGCTCATATGAAGCGAACCGCGGACCGGCTGTTCGGCGACCAGTTCCGCTGGTCTGTTCTCGGCGCCGGCGCTAGCCAGTTGCGCATCGCCGCGCAGTCGGCGGCGCTCGGTGGCAACATCCGCGTCGGGCTGGAGGACAGCTTGTGGGCCGGCAAGGGCAAGCTGGCAAAGTCGAATGCCGAACAGGTGGTGCTGGCGCGCAAGATCATCGAAGGACTCGGCATGGAAGTGGCGACGCCCGACGAGGCGCGCGAGATCCTGTCGTTGAAGGGCGGCGACAGGGTCGCTTTCTGACCCGCCGCCTAAGGTTGCCGAACCAGGGAGGACAGCATGAAAATCGAAGTCGTGGTGGACGTGAAGACGACGCTGGGCGAAGGCCCGCTATGGGATGTCGAGCAGGAGCGCCTCTACTGGATCGACAGTTTCGACGGGCGCGTCTTCCGCGCCACCGCCGACGGGCGCGAAATCCGCTGCTGGGACGTGCCGATGAAGATAGGCTCGATGGCGCTGCGCAAGGATGGCGGTGGCGCAGTGGTCTCGCTGCAGCGTGGCTTCCATCTGCTCGATTTCGCCACTGGTGAGGTGACGCTGATCCACGATCCCGAGCCGGACCGGCCGATGAACCGCCTCAACGACGGCAAGGTGGACCGGCGCGGCCGCTTCTTCGCGGGCTCCATGGACACGATGGAGGAAGGTCCCTCGGGCGGGCTTTACCGGCTCGATCCGGACTTCTCCGTCACCAGGATCGATTCTGGCATCATCTGCTCCAACGGTCCTTGCTGGAGCCCCGATGACCGTACTTTCTATTTCGCCGACACCTGGACGGGTGAGATCTGGGCCTATGACTACGACATTGCCACGGGCGCGGCCACCAATCGCCGCACCTTTACCCGCGTCGATACCAGCCGCGGCGGCGCGGCCGACGGCTCGACCGTCGACGCCGAAGGCTATCTGTGGAACGCACTGGTCTATGACGGAAGACTTGTGCGCTATGCGCCCGACGGCAGCATCGACCGCATCATCGACATGCCAGTGAAGAAGATCACCAGCGTGATGTTCGGCGGGCCAAAGCTGGACATTCTCTATGTGACCTCGATGGCAAAGCCCCCATTGCCGCGTTTCCCAGGCGACGGCGTCTTGCGGGGAAGCCTGTTCGCGATCTCGGGCCTTGGGATCAAGGGCGTCCCGGAAACGCGCTTCGCCGGATAGAAGAGCCGAAGCCGCTGCGCTTCTTCTTTACGCATAAGGTCGATCGTCCCTCACTGGCGCGCGGGCTCGTTCGTCTGGCAATGTCGCCAAGCGTCCGATGTCGCGGAGTGCACCGATATCGGGCCAATGCGTCGCAATGGCTCCCAGCGGTCTTTCTGGCGGAAAAATCATCTCTCATACCAAATGCGCTTGAGCAGCCCATTTCTTCCGTCAGGCGCTAATGTCTATAAAAAGTATTAGAGCAGGTCGAAATGCCATGCTTCCTATAGCGAGAAGGCCGGCCATGCGATTGGCGATGCCATCGTCAAGCCGTCCACCGAGACCGTCGCGCATGCCCAGATCGTCACCGCAGAAGCAAAGATCCTGTCGACTGAGATCGCGATCGCCGCCACCAACAAATTGTTTGAACTGGCGGGCACACGCTCGACACTGGCAGAGCACAATCTTGATCGCCACTGGCGCAATGCCCGAACCGATACGCTGCACGATCCGGTGCGCTGGAAATACGCGATCCTCGGCAAGTATTTCCTCAACGGCGACACACCCCCCTTGCATGCCTGGAGCTGATCGGGCTTTCCCGCCGGGACATTGAGTCCAGCGGAACAGCAATTTCGCCAAGTGCGGCCGGCGAGGGCCGCCCAGTCTCAATCAGAGTCACCTCGGAGGCCCGTTCCATGTCCAGCCCAGCAATCGTCGGCTTTTCCGGCAACATCACTCGACCGTCAAAAACACGCGCCTTCGTCGACCTTATCGTCCAAGATATCTCCAGCCTTCACGGGCTATCGGGACGAACCTACGATGTCGACGATCTCGGACCGTCGCTGGGCACTGCCAAGTTGGCCCGCGACCTCGACGCGCAAGCGCAAGAGATACTTTCGCAAATCCTCGCCGCCGACGTGCTTGTGGTCGGCTCGCCGACTTACAAGGGGAGCTACACGGGGCTGTTCAAGCATTTCTTCGACCTGATCGATCCGTCGGCGCTGAGGGGCAAGCCCGTGCTGCTGACCGCGACCGGAGGCGGTGAGCGCCATGCCCTGGTCGTCGAGCACCAATTGCGGCCGCTGTTCGGCTTCTTCGAAGCCTTCACGCTGCCGACGGCCGTCTACGCGACCGACAAGGATTTCACGGATGGCGTATTGCAGTCCGAGCCTATTCTTAGGCGAGCGGCGCAGGCTGTTGCTGAAGCCAGGGTATTGGTCGCCGGCCGCTCAGATGCCCGACTGGCCGCAGAATGAGGGCGGAGCCCCTTGTTTCGATAGTATTCAGTGCCAGCCAACGTATATCGGCCCGAATGTCCGCTTTCGCCATGCGGTCGTCGAGGGGCTGGACGCCCCCCGACGGCATCGCCGATCCTCGGATAGGTGCCACGTCCGTATTCTCCAGCGGTTCCGGTTCGCGGCACCAAGCCGGAACGTGATCTTGCCCGTGCCGAGGCCGGGTCGCGCCCAAATGCCTTGCCCTCGCGTACAGGATCGACGGCCGAAATGGACGGGGAACACCACGACATGGGGGACAGAATCCGAAACCCATTTGATCCCGGCGGCGGTCAAGACATGGCTTGCACCGGCCGCACCGGCAAGACCTTAGCGCCTACCCGGTTGAGTATGATCGGCGTGGGCGTCGAGCCTGCGGCGTCGCCCGAGTGACCTACCCCGTGCCTCCTGCCAGTGGGGATAGGTGACACAGGCGGTGACCGGGCCTTGCTCGTGCGAGCAGATCGTTATCGAGGCGCTCGGCGCCGCAGAATCGATTGGACGTCAGAAATGGGCCGAGCTTGCCGATCTGCTTGAGGAAAAGGCAAGCGGACAAAGGCGCTCAAGGCCATCCAGGAGCCGGAATTCGCCGGGCGCACTAGCGATGAGCGTTTCCAGGCCATTCACAACCTCATCAAGACTACGACCAAGAAACCCGAACGGACGGTGTGGATCGTCGCCAACGGATCTCGCCTGGTCAATATCAGCGACGGCGAAACGAAGATGACCTTCGCGTTCGACAAACGCATCGAGCCGGAATTCGCAAGCTTCGTGCGGGAGCGCCTGCAAGCGCTCTATGACGAGCTCCGACAGAAGACAACGCTAAGGAGCACTCAACCGCAAAAGAAAAAGGCCCCCAGACGTCGCCGTGGTGGAAGCCTCTCTCATGATCTAAGCAGTCTGAGAATCGCAAATCCACGATTCACTGTCAAGAGTCCAGGCGCCGATTTGGCGAGTTGATTTCTTTTGCCTAGCAATAGCTGGTAGAGAAATGGGGACCCTTTGGGTGGCGGCCGATGACTTGTGCTGCTTGCAAGCCAGGTCACGGCCAGACAGATGGACCAGGTAGCGCGCGTTTCAAAGTGGGAGGACCGACGTAACATCTCGGCAGATGAAGAATATGGCCGACGTGGGATTGTTCTCACATCACCACCCTGTGGCTACTTTTCCTGAGGTACACCGTGCATTATATACGTGTACATCAAACAGGATATACGAGATAGTCATGGCTTTCCACATCAAGAACCCCGCGACCGACTTGCTCGCCCGAAAGGTGGCAGCATTGCGAAAGACCGGCCTAACGGAGGCCGTCCATGCCGCCTTGCTGCACGAACTCGAGCGCGAGCAGGGCAAGCCCTCATTGGTTGAACTAGGCATTGATTTCGCGCGCGAACTGCGAGCACGCGGGAATCCGAAAAAAGGTCGACCTGCCGACAAAGCGTTTCGTGACAGTCTGTACGAGGACGACTGATGTTCATCGATGCCTCGGCTTTGACTGCGCTTCTGGCTGACGAGTCCGATGCACGAGAACTTCTGGCACGGCTCTCGCAGTCCAACACGCGCCTTACCTCGCCGCTTGCCGTATGGGAGGCAACGATTGCCGTTGCGCGCGTTCTCGGTCTCACAATTGCCGAGACCGCTGACGCCCTCGAGCGTTACCTCGAGCTGATGGAGATCACGGTGGTGGCTGTGCCGCCCGAGGCGGCCAGGATCGCGCTTGAGGCCTTCGATCGATACGGCAAGGGCCGCCATCCTGCTCGGCTGAATTTCGGAGACTGTTTCGCCTACGCTTGTGCCCGGCATTTAGCAGAGCCGCTTATGTTCAAAGGTGCCGATTTTCCGCAGACCGACATCGAGGCGGGCTGACATCTGATCGCGCCCCTGCGCCGATATTGAAGATGTGCCCCGACATTCGGCGCACGGGTGCAGGGTAGTTTTGCCCTGCGAGCAACCGTTAGCCAATCCGCTTATAACGCTCGAGATCATCGACCGCCGTCTTTTTCCCTGGCTTCTGTGAGCGATGAAGGCGTCACGCGGGAGTGGCCATTGGTGCTGCGCGCCGCGATCCTGCTCGAGGCATGGCAAGACATCAAGGTGCTGCAGCACGCCACTTGGCTTGGGCCACTGTTCGTCGCCGCGCTGCTGCGTCAGGAGGGGGTCGCCGCCAATCATCTCGCTCGCCTGCATCTCGGCGCCAAAAACATTCCGCGGGGGGCGGGCACGCAATCGTAGCGATAGGCTGCTCTTCCTCGACCCACGACGCGGCACTTGGTGGCTTGAAGGAGAATGACCGGCTGGTGCTGGCAAAAAACAGTTGGAGCGGCGGCCGCGCAGGCGCCATGCCAGATCGAGGCTTCCAGATCTGGTCGAGTTGGTGCAGTCACGGCCGCTCGTCTCGACCGGCATGATCCAGGAGCGGCTTAAGGTGACAAAACAGGGGGCGCTTAACCTGGTCGGCGAGCTTGGGTTGCGCGAGATGACAGGGAGAGGGAGGTTTCGGGCGTGGGGGATTGTTTAGCAATTGGCGTCACACCGAGGAGCGGGTTCGGGTTGAAAGACACATACGAGTGGTTAAAGGCATGCGAGGGAGTGACGACAGCTCAGAGATTGCGGTTCAGAAAATAGGGACGCCAGCCGGAAACTGTCTGCACCGGCCATCGAGCTCGCGGTAGCTACCGGGGCGCCGGTTCCGCTTTATTTCGTTGAATTATGACAGATCCACGTTAAGCTGGCTGCGGCTTGGGGGAAATCAGCCGCGATGTTGCATGCATTGCGGGTCTGGAATCCATATGAGTGGGCGTTTTTCGCTCTCTGCCTGCTACAAGGGCGTCATGGCCTTCTACATATCCAAAATTAACTTCTCCCGGCCTGCTTATTCTTCCAGCGCAAGTCCCAGTTCCGCACGACGTCGCAGCCAGAGGCTCGCGCGGTAGCGAGGATCACGGGTGCGGTCATGGATCGTGTCCAGGATGCGCAGAACGCGGGCTGGGCCGAGCTTGTTGCCCCATTCAAGCGGTCCGTGGGGGTAGCCGAGACCCAGCCGCACCGCGGCGTCCACGTCGGCCGCCGACGCGATCTTCTGCTCGACGATCTCGCTGCCGATGTTGACGATCATCGCCACGACGCGCTGGCAGACGGCGCCGCAACTGTCATTCACCAGCGTCGCCTTGCGGCCGGCGCCCCTGGCGATAGCGAGGGCCGCGCTCCTGGCTTTTTCCGATGTCGCAGCCGAGGCGACCAGCGTCACATGCCGGTCTAGACCGAAATAGGGATCGAACCCGACGCACAGTGACGGGGGCAGGCCGAGGCGAATCGCGGCGCCGGCCACATCTTCGCCCTCCAGCCCCAGGAGGATGAGATCATCCCCCTCCTGTGTCCGTTCCCCGGTGCCCGATACGGTGGCGCCGGTCGACGCGACCAGCTCTTGCATATCGCCCGCGTCGTTGTCCGCCAGCACGGCGACGCGCTCCGGAATTGCGGCGGTTCCGGCGGGCTGCGTGGCCTGCGGCGGCACAACTTGCCCGTTGGCGTCATAGCCGTAGAAGCCGCGTCTCGTCTTGCGTCCGAGCAGCCCTGCCGCGACACGCTGGGCAGCGATCACGGAAGGACGGTAACGCGGATCCTGGTAGAACTGGGTGTAGATGCTCTCCATCACCGGATGCGAAACATCGAGGCCGGTCAGGTCCATCAGCTCGAACGGCCCCATCTTGAAGCCAGCGGCATCGCGCAGGATCGCGTCGATCTCGCCGACCGAGGCCACGCCTTCGCGCAGCATCGCCAGGGCCTCCGTGCCGAAGGCGCGTCCGGCGTGGTTGACGATGAAGCCGGGGGTGTCGGCGGCGATCACGGGACGATGACCGAAGCGGTGTGCAAGGTCGACCAGCGCGCGCTCCACAGCAGGCGAGGTGTGAGCGCCGGAGATGACCTCGACCAGTTTCATCACCGGCACGGGATTGAAGAAGTGGTAGCCGGCGACCCGCCGCGGCCGCTCAGCTGCCGAAGCGATGGCCGTCACCGAGAGAGAAGAGGTGTTGGTCGCGATGATCGTCTCGGCCCCCACGATCTTCTCCAACGCCTCGATGAGCCGGCGCTTGGGTTCGATTTGTTCGATGATGGCTTCCACGACCAGATCGGCGTCAGCCAGGCGATCAAGGGTTTCGACAGGCGTTATGCGCGCCAGCAGCTTCTCGACCGAATCCGCGCTGATCTTGCCTGCCGCAGCCCGCGCCCGCTGGCGCGACGCGATCTGCTCGACGGCGGCGGCCGCCTTTCCGGGCGCTTCATCGACGATCATCACGTCGATGCCCGCCGCGGCCAGAACCTCGGCGATGCCGGAGCCCATCACCCCGGCGCCCACGACGCCGGCTTTTTCGATCAGACTTGTGGACACCCCTCCCGTGCTAGCCAAGTCAGCGCCCCTTGAATAAGGGCTTGCGCTTCTCGAGGAAGGCGGAGATGCCTTCGGTCTTGTCGGCGGTGTCGAAAAGCAGCTGGAAGGCCTTGCGTTCCAGCCTCAGCGCCGTTTCCAGCGGAGCGTCCTCGCCGTTGATCACCGCTTCCTTGATCTGCTCGACGGCCAGCGGCGGGAGCCGGCTGATCTTCTGCGCGATCAGCAGCGCCTGCTGCAAGGCCTGGCCCTCGTCCGTGAGGGTGCTGACGAGACCGGCGCGCTCGGCGTCTTCCGCCGAAAACATGTCGCCGGTGAGAACCAGCATCAGCGTCTTGTATTTGCCGATCGCCCTGAGCAGCCTCTGGGTGCCGCCGGCGCCCGGCATCAGGCCCAGTTTTACCTCTGGCTGCCCGAACGTAGCTGTCCTTGCCGCGACGATGATGTCGGCGTGCATGGCAAGTTCGCAGCCGCCGCCCAGCGCGAAGCCTTCGACCGCGGCAATAATCGGTTTCGGGCACTTGGCGATCACGTCCCAGTAGCGGTGGGTGCGTTGCAGAAGCATGTCGGCCGAACCGAGCCTTTCGAACGCCTTTATGTCGGCGCCCGCCGCGAAGTTGCCGCCGCGGCCGGTGATCACGATCGCGCGGATTTCCGGATCCTCCGAAAAGCCGGCTACCGATGCAGCCAACCTCTCACGCACTTCCAGGTTGAGTGCATTGCGCACCTCGGGACGATTGATTTCCACCAACCCGACATGATCGACAGGGCGGCTCTCGACGACGGGAATTGGCTCGCTTGCAGGATTCACCCGACTATCCGTAGCTGGGATTTAATTTCGATTTCTTCTTGGCCAGATCAGAAATCTCCAGGACGACAAAAACCTGCCGATCTCGGCGGTGTTTTGGTTTTCGTGGATGGTGGCCTGGCTGGATATTCTGTGGCTGGTCGGCCCCAAGATAACTTCCGCGACTTGACGATTGCCATTGTAATAGCGACCGGCCGCGTGGCCAATCTCGTGCAGCCACGTCTGCCAGCTCGGGTTTCGCGCCTCGATCAATCTTCGCAGCACGATGAAGATCTGTTCGATGCGCACTTCATGTAGCGCTCCGTCAGGACGATTCGCAACGCAGCCGTGGTAGGAAAGGGATAATTGACCGAAGCTGGCGAGATTTTGGCTTCCCTGCGACGTCATAGAAGCTGATGTCTTCGATGTTTGCCGTTCTTAAAAGGACGTCAGTCGCCCTTTAGATCTTCTCGTATCACTCCAGCCTTCTTGTCTGCATGGGTGCCAAGGGCGGCAGGCGCTTAGCCCTTGAATTATGCGATCGCAGATCGTAAGCCAGATGGCGGTTCGAGGGCTTAACATGTCTTTTTCTGGTATGGCATGCCTCATCACCGGAGCCACATCCGGGATAGGCTTGGCGGTCACCGAGGAGTTTGCGAGGAGACGTGCGGACCTGGTGCTCACGGGGCGCAACGAAGCAATGGGAAAGGCGCTCGTGGCTTCGCTCTCCCAACGCGGCCTCAATGCGATCTTCGTGAGGGCCGATCTTGCCGACCGTGCCGCTCCCGAAGCAATCTGCCGGGACGCGCTGGCGCGCTTCGGGCGTATCGACGTTCTCGTCAACAATGCTGGCGTATTGGTAAACGGCACCGTCTTGGAGTGCGAAGATGGCGATTGGGATCGGGTGATCGACCTGAACGTGTCCGCCGCATTTCGCCTTTCTCGGGCCGTGCTGCCGGTCATGCTGTCGCAGCGAGCTGGCTCCATCGTCAATGTCGCCTCCGACTGGGCACTGATGGGGGCAAGAGGCGCCGCCGCTTACTGCGTGTCCAAGGCGGCGCTTGCGCAACTCACCCGGTGCATGGCGTTGGATCACGCGCGGGAGGGCGTACGCGTGAATGCTGTATGTCCCGGTGACACCGACACGCCCATGTTGGATCTGGCGTTGCCCGGTTCAGACCGCACGATCAAAGCTCAGCAATTGGCCGACACCATTCCAATGGGCCGGCTGGCGCGGGCCGACGAAGTTGCCAAGGTCGTCGCCTTTCTCGCTTCGGGCGACGCCAGTTTCATGACCGGCTCGTTGGTGCCGGTCGACGGAGGCAACTCGGCACAATAGACCTCAGGGGCCAAGATGTTGGAAGGTACACAGACAATGCCGGCCGCCGACAAGACCGCCCCCGAGCATGTTTGGGTTGGCGGAAGCCGGCAAAGCATGTCGTCTGGTTCGAAGGCGTGCATCGCGTTGGAAGTCTTGACGGGCCTGTCCCAAGGAGGTCCTTTCGCCCAAGCGACAGTTGACATCTTTTCACTACCGGGCCGTGGCCATAGCCCAGGAGTGCGGCAATTCAAGAATTGCCAGAAAAGGCTACTTCCAGGCCTGGCTCAGGTCGACGTCATGCCGTGCAGGCAGCGCCGAGGAGCCGGCGCAAGACGAAGCTCGACGACATCTTATCGGTGCCAGGGAGGGCCAAGCACCGGTGCCGTCACTGGTAACCGTCTGCCGATGACAAGATAACCGCGCCGCAGGCCTCATCGCACGGCGTGGATCAGAATTCCATTCACAGAGGTCGTGCCGCTCGGCCGAGTTGGCTTGACCTGCGCGTCGCCATCCGTGTCGCCTTACCCTATGATATCCGACGATTTGCCATATGTCCGTCCATAACTCCGTGTGCCCCCTGATCGCCCAAAGTCATAATTCGGATGTAATCATTAACTTCGCGATCGCAGATCGCATGCGGTTGTCATCATGGCTCGGCCATCGCATATTGAGCGATGTGGATGTTGGTGGATAGCCTTGATCGGGCATACCTCTGGCGTTAGCGCGACCTGCTGCTGTGTGCCATCCAACTGCTCGGACAATGCTGATGTGAGGATTGCTTGATCAACAAGAAAGCGTCTACAACCTCGACTGCCCCCACGCTCAAGCGCATCGACTTTCACTCGCTACAGGAACTTGTTTACGAGGAAATTCGCACTGTGCTGATGCGCGGCGGATTCGCGCCGGGCCAGAAAGTGAGCTCACGAAAACTGGCGGCAATGGTCGGAACGAGCGACATGCCAGTACGGGCGGCTATGGGCAGGCTCCTGGCAGAAGGCGGTCTGGTTCAGAACGCCAACGGGACCTTTTCGGTCCCGCATCTCAGTAGAAAGAAATTCAGTGAGATCATGACGATGCGCGCCCTGCTCGAGCGCGAGGCCACAATGCAGGCCTGTGGCAACATAGACAGGGCTGGCTTCAATGAGTTGAAGCGGTGCTCCGCGGGTCTTTCGAAGGCAATCGACGAGCACGCCATCTACGACTACTTGGATTACAATCAAAGGTTGAAGTTTGCGATCTATCGCTACACGCCGTCACAGACGCTGCAATCGATGATCAGGCTGATGTGGCTGCAGGCCGGTCCGTTCCTGCATCACCTCAATCAGGATCTGAAGCAGATCGGAACGGCTAATTTTCATGAAGAAGCGATCGCCGCGCTGGAGGCAGGCAAAGCCGAGGAAGCGGGCTTGGCCATATCGCGCGACATTCTGGGTGGCATGGTCTTCCTTCAACAACACGCCCGCTTCTCACCTAAGCCCGATAGTCATGCCAGGGAGGGAGAGTATGAGTGACCGCCGTGAATATCGCCATTAGGGCGTTTGCCCTAACTCGGTTTGGGCGGGCTGAACACCTTGTTGCCGAGGGCCGCTAAGGGCCGATCGGCAATATTCATGGCCGCTGTGCGTGACCCTGAGGGGAGGGGACAGGCTGGATACCAGGGGTCGGCCCGCGGAGATCAACGATTGGTCGACGGCACCTTTGCGTCCACCTTCTTCATGAACAGGGTGAGTTCGTCCGGGTCCATATGCACGATATGCCTGTCTTCCGGATAGGCGCCGCTGTTGACGTCGGCGACATATTCCGAGAAGGCCGCGATGCGCTCCTGCTGCAGCCGGTCATATTCGGCGGCGAAATTGCGGTAGACTTTCGAGTGGCGCGGCATGTGCCCGCGGTTGGTGCCGAGGATGTCCTCGGCGAACAGATATTGCGCATCGCAGCCAGTGCCCGCGCCCATCGACAGCATGATCAGTGGGGTGCGCTCGGAAATCGCCTTCGCCACCTCCACCGGTACCACCTCGATCTCGGCACCGATGGCGCCGGCTGCCTCCAACTGCTTGACCGCCTCGAACACCTGCATGGCCGTATCGGCGGTCTTGCCGACCGCCTTGAAGCCGCCGGTCCAGGTGGCGCGGGAGGGAATGAGACCAACATGCCCGATGACGGGGATTGCGTCGTCGGCCATGCGCTTGATCGTGGCATAGCCGGCGCTGCAATAGACGGCGTCGGCGCCGGCCTTGTAGAGCCGGAACGACCAGCGGACGAAGTCGTCGGCCGTGCCGATCTCGAAGAAATTCTCGCCCGGCATGGTGAAGAGGCTGGGCGCGGCATCGCGATATTGCGGATTGAGCACCAGTTCCGGCGGCACCGAGACGATATCCACACCTGCCCGCTCGGCGGCTTCCGCCTCTTCCAGCGTCAGCACGCGCAGCATCGTCAGTTGCCGCTTGCCCTTCATGGCGCGCAGATCGGCAACGGTCGGTCTCTTTCGGCTCATAGAACTTTGTTCCTCTTTGTGTGGGTAAGCGACGGTCCGGCAATTCAGCCGATATTGATCATCACCTTGCCGGCCTCGACCTTGACCGGATAGGTCTTGAGGTCCACGCAGACCGGCGCGCCCTTGGCCTGGCCCGTCTTGTAGTTGAAGCGCCCATTGTGCTTGGGGCATTCGATGATCTCGTCCATCACCAACCCGTCGGCGAGATGCGCCTTCTCATGCGTGCAGTAACCATCGGTGGCGAAGAATGCGTCCTCCGGCGAACGAAAGATCGCGAACGTGCGGCCGCCATGGTCGAAGCGGATGACATCCTCCTCGTCCACGTCGTCGACCGCGCATGCTTCAACCCACTCCGCCATCATCTTTTCTCCGGTCGTTATCTTCTAGGGATTGCGGCGCGGCGTCTATTCGGCGGCCGCGGCCGTTATGTCGAGATCGTGGAACTCGCCGCGATAGGGCTTGGCCGTCGGCGGCAATTCACGCTTGAGATAATGGTCCTCGTATTTCAGCTGCCTGAGCAGCACCGGCCAGACCTCGCGATAGGCGTGCCACATCGATGGGTTCGGCACCGGCAAATCGTGCTTGATCAGCTCATGCAGCTTCGGCAGCGCATGGTAAGGCACCATCGGGAACATGTGATGCTCCACATGGTAGTTCATGTTCCAGTAGATGAACCGGCTGATCGGATTCATGTAGACAGTGCGCGTGTTCAGCCGATGGTCGGTGACGTTGTCGGCCAGGCCGATATGTTGCAGGAGGCCGGTAAGCACCATGTGCCAGGTGCCGTAGAGGCGGGGCAGGCCGATCAGCACCAGCGGTATCCATGACCGAAGCGCGATCGCGACAGCGATCGTCGCGGCATATACCACCATGTGCCAACGCGCCGCGATCACGGCCTTATGCTGCTCCATCTGCGGGATGTAGCTCTTCTCGTCGTCCGACAATTTGCCGAAGGCCTGTCGCACCAGGGTCGGCAGCGAGTAGCGGAAGTCGAGGATGCCGGTGAAAGCGAGCGCCGCCTTCAAGAGGTCCGGCGGTCGCATCACGGCGATCTCGGCGTCGCGGCCGACGATGATGGTGTCGGTGTGGTGGCGCGCATGGCTCCAGCGCCACTGGACCGGATTGCGCATCAGCATGAACGAGGCGATTTGATAGACGACATCGTTCATCCAGCGCGTGCGGAAGGCCGTCCCGTGGCTGCATTCATGCCAGCGCGAGTCGCTCGAAGAGCCGTAGAGCACGCCATAGACGAACAGGAATGGCACGATCCACCAAGTGCCCCAGAACCAGATTATGCCGGCGGCCGAGCCCAGGATCAGCACGATCCAGATGATGGTGTCCCGGATCGCCGGCCCGTCCGAACGCTGCATCAATTCCTTCATGGTCTTGCGCGGCACGTCGGTATGGTACCACTCGGCCGAGGCAAGCCCCGTTTCGATTGCCCGGCGCGTGCTTTCGCCGACAAGGCTGTAATCGCGCTTCTTCGCCATGGTCACATTGGCCTCCAATCTTCACGCACCGCTGGCAATCCGGTCCACCGGCCGAAGGACTTGCTATGGGTAAATGTCGCGATCATGCCCTGCCCGCCAGTTTTGGGAAATTGCCGGAGGGCTGAGGATACTCCTGCTCCGGCTGGCGGACGATGGCAGCAATCCTTCGTTCAGCATCGGCGATCGCATTCTTGCCGTCGAGGACGCGGAACACCGCGTCATAGGCGCGGGTCTCGTCATGCTCCAGCCAGATCATCTCGCCGCGCTCACGCGCGGCAAGATCGCCGAGCACATGGTGCGTCGACGGCTCGATGCCGAGCGCATACTGGCCCGTCTGGAAATTCTGCCACTGATAGCAGCAGGGCAGTTGGTCCTTGCGGGTGACGACCTCGAAGCCGAAGCCGAGGCGGTCGTTTACGACGGCCACAGGCACCTCGCCGCTGGCATCGGCCCCGAGTTCATGCTGCCAGACCTGTTCGCTGAAACCGAACTGCGGCGCCGGCGCGGTCCGGTAGCCGGCCCCCTGCGCCTCATAGCGTTCTCCACCATGCGCGGCCCAAAGCACGTCGCGGATCGGCGCCAGGTAGCGCGAACCTTCGTCGAGCAAAGGGTATCCGACATTGACATGGTAGAAGTACATATGCGGCGTCCGGTGGAACCCATGGTTGACGACACGGTCCGAAAGCCGGATCTCGTTGCCGCCGACATCGGCCTCGATGCGGCGTATGAGGAGCAGATCCTCGCCGAAAACGCTCGCCTGCTGAACGGTGCCTTCGGCCCATAAAACGCACCGGTCGCCGTCCCAGCGTTCGCCATAGCCGGTGAGCCGCGCCGGGATGGTGCCGATGCGCCCATGGAGCGAATGCGTCACCGTCTTGCGTCCGGGATAATTGTAGTTCTCGGCCGGCACCTCGTCGCGTCCGAGAATGTGGTCGAGGCCGCAGGTGACGAGCAGACCGGAGAAGGACCGCCCCCAGGCGAATCCGTCCTCGCCTTCATAGTCATGCAGCCCGGGATGACGAAAGCCGCTCGGCGAGTGCCAGCCGATCGCCTGGCCCCCGTATTCGCAGTCGGCGATGTCGAGCGCGCGATCGACCAGCGCGGTGAAGCGCAGGCCCGAGCCGGTGCGGAACTCGAGCATGCGGATGCCGCGCTCGACACCGTCGCCGAGCGTCATCAGCCGCACGCCGGCGAATTGCGACAACATGCCGGAGCGTTCGGCGATCTGCCGGCGCGAAAGCGTCTGGCCATAGAGCTTCACCATGCCGTCACTGCGCCCTCTTCATCAGGGCCGACAAGTCGGCGCCGGTTATCAGGCTTTCCACGGTCAGGAGGTCGGTATCGGCAACGACCTGCTCGGCGACGATCTCCCCGCGGCGCATGACGATGATCCGGTCGGCGACCTCGAAGACATGGTGGATGTTGTGGGTAATCAAGAGCACCGAGTGCCCCGCCGCGCGCATCTCTTTCACGAAGCGCAGGACGCCATGCGTTTCCTCGACGCCGAGATTGTTGGTCGGCTCGTCAAGGATGATCACCTTGGCCGCGAACTGCATGGCGCGTGAGATCGCGATCGACTGCCGCTCGCCGCCGGACAGCGTCGAGACCAACGCGTCGGCGTCGAGCTTCTTCGAGATGCCGACGCGCTTCAGCAGCGCCGAGGCCGCATTGCGCAATTTGGCGAGGTCGAGCGGCGCGAAGACGCCGAGCCATTTGAGATTAACCGGCTCGCGGCCAAGGAACAGGTTGCGCGCGATGCTGAGGTCAGGCGCAAGCGAAGTGTCCTGGTGGATGGTCTCGATGCCGAGGACCATCGCCTCGCGCGTCGAGCGGATGGAGACCTTCTCGCCGCGCACATAGATATCGCCGCGGTCGATCGGGAAGACGCCCGAGATCGCCTTGATCAGCGTCGACTTGCCGGCGCCGTTGTCGCCGAGCAGCGCCACCACCTCGCCCTCCTTGAGCGTCAGCGACGCATTTTTCAGCGCGCGCACGCTGCCGAAGGATTTTTGCAGATTCTGCAGCCTAAGCACTTCTTCCATGTGGTCAGCTCCTTGCTGCGCTTTTCTGCAGCAGAGCGTGCAGGATGAGCATGGCGAGGATGATGACGCCGACGAAGATGTTGTAGGCGAGCCCAGGCACGCCGACGAGCACGATGCCGTTGCGGATAGCGCGCAGCATCAGCGCACCGACGATGGTTCCGAGGATCGTCCCGCGGCCTCCGGTCAGCGCCGTGCCGCCGACCACGACCATGGCGATCACTTCCAGTTCATAGCCGGTTCCCGCCACCGGCGAGGCCGCCGAGATGCGAAAAGCGCTGATCATGCCGGCGAGCCCGGCTAGCACCGAGGTCAGTATGAACAACCAGATCTTGACGGCGTCGGCCGGCACCCCCCGCGCAACGGCGGCGTTGCGGTTGGAGCCGATGGCGCTGATCCAGTTGCCGAGCTTGGCGTAGCGCAGCACATAGATCGCAAGCAGGGAAAGGCCGACAAACCACCACAGCGAAGTGTAGAATCGGAATGCGCCGATGTTGAAGCTGCCGGCGAGCAGCGTGACGAAAAAGCCCGGCTGGTCCCATGACTTCAGCGGAAAGCCCTGCGTGATGTATAGCGCAGCGCCGCGCACGATGAGCAGCATCGACAGCGTCACCAGGAAGGACGAGATGCCGATCTTGGTGACGATAACGCCGTTGATCGCGCCGATCGCGACGCAGAGCAAAAGCCCCGCCAGCAGCGCCGCGCCTATATCGACCCCGGCATTCTGCACCAGGAGCATCACCACAACCGGCGCCAGGCCGAACACCGCGCCGACCGACAGGTCGAATTCACCGGCCGTGAGCAGCAGCGTCATGCCGAGCGCGATGATGCCGAGTTCCGGCAGGAACGCCATCATGTTGGAGATGTTGAGCGGCGACAAGAAATTGCCGTCGGCGAGCGCAAACACCGCCAGGAGCACGATGAGGATGACGAAGGATGAGAATTGCGGCGAGCGTATCAGGCTCGACCTGCCTTTCGCCCGCCCTGCGCCGTCTTCTACGGTGATAGCCATGACTTGCTGAACCATGCTTTGTGAACAGCGCCCGCCGCGCGCGGCGGGCGCTGGCTTCCTCACTTCTTGTCGTAGAGCTTGAGGATCGGTTCGACGCTTGTAGCGTCGTACAGGCCGAATGTGTGGATGTCGTAGCCGATAGGCTCGCCCGAGGCCGCGAGACCGAGCAGCGCGACCGGCATGAAGCCTTGCGCCGAAGGATATTGCCAGGCGGCGGCGTTGACGAACCCGTCCTTGACCGCCTGGGCCGTCTCCTTGGAATTGCCCCAGCCGACGACCGGGATCTTGCCGGCCGGGATACCGGCGCCGTCGAACACCCGCTTGACGCTGGCCGCGACGGAGTCGCCCAGCGCGATGATCGCCGGCGGATTGTTGGCGACCATGTAGTCGGTCATCTTGGCGATGATGCCCGCCGGATCGGTACCGCAGTCGACCACGTCGTACTTGATGCCGAGCGGATCGAAGACACTGGCGATGCCTTCTGTCTCGAGTTGCTGGTAGCTGGCGCCGGGAACTTCTACCGGCAGGAACACCTTGTCGCCCTGCTTCACCATCTTGTGGTCGACGAGATACTTCGCCCAGATGGAGCCGGCTTCCTTCAGATCTGCCCCGACATAGGCCTGACGTCCGGTCGCCGGATCGTCCGTGTTGAAGAACACGATCGGAATGCCTGCGGCCTTCGCCGCCTTCACTTCCTCGGTCCACAATCCAGGCTGCGCCGAGGTGGTGGCGATGCCATCGGGCTTGGCGGCGAGCGCCGAATTGAAGGCTTCCTTCTGCGCCGCCATGTCGCCGCCGCTAAAGGAAATCTTGCAGGTCACCTTGAGCTGGTCGCAGGCCTTCGTCGCGCCGGCATTCCAGTCGATCCAGAACGCGTCGGACGGGCCGCCATGCGACAGAAGGTAGAACGTCTTTTGACCGTCAGCAGCCTGCGCCGCCGAGCCGAAGGCGACGCCAGCGAGCACGGCCGCGGCAACTGCCAGCTTCAATCCAAACTTCAACATCTGGTTTTCCTCCACTCTATGTCGTGCAAGTCGGCGCCGCCGCGAACCGGCGGCGCCTGCGCCATCTCAGAGGCCGTTCTCGCGGAACTTCCCGTCGAGGAACTTCTTGGCGCGCGGCACATCGTCTTCCGACAGATGCTCGATGATGACCGGGATGTTCGGGTGCTTCTCGGCGAGCCGCTTGAGGTAGAGATCGTAGTTCAGCGAGCCGAGGCCCGGCGCCGGCAACTCGATCTCGCCGACACCGCGGAAGGTGTGGCTTTCCATCGCGTCGGCGTCGCCGATATCGGCATGCTTTTCGGACTTGTCGTCGCCCGAGCGCTTCACATCCTTGGCGTGGGCGATCTTGATCTTGTCGGTCAGCGTGTCGAAGACCTGGTTCAGGATCTGGTCCATCCTGTCGATGTTGTGGGTCTCGAAATAATTGGTCGGGTCCATCAGCAGGCCGAGGCCGGGATGGTCGACTTGCGCGAACATCCTCACCGTCTCCTCGACCGAGCCGACGACGTTGTTGACATAGGTTTCGAGCAGGAAGACCGCGCCGTGGTCGTAAGCCGTCTGGGCAAGGTCGGCGATCACCTTGCGGCACTCCTCGAAACCTTCCTCGGTCTTGTTCTTCGGGTGATGCACCCAGTCGGATTCGGTGTTGTAGGTGCCGGTCTCCGAGATCACGTAGGGCGAGCCGAAATGGCGCGCATTGCGGATGATCTCCTTGAGGTAGCCGACGCGCTTCTCGCGCTCCGCCTTGTCCGGATGGATGATGTTGGTGTAGCCCGACACGCAGCACACTGGCAGGTTATGGTCGCGGAAGGTGTCGCGCACCTTCTTCGCCTTCTCCTTGGTGATCTGACCGGCCGAGAGGTCGACGTCCTTGAAGTGCAGGTCGAGCTGCACCGTGTTGAAACCGAGCCCGCGGATCTTCTTAGCCGTCTCTTCGAGGCCGTACGGGAAATAGCCCGTGAAAATACCTGCCTGCATCATGATCTTGAATTCCTCCCTGTAAGCGATTCAGTTGCCGGTGATTTCAGTTGATTGCGTTGATTCAGTTGATCGAGATCTCAGAGAGCTTGACCGTGCGGCCCGATGCCATCGAGCGATAGCCCGCCTCGACAAGCGCCATGGTCTTGACGTTGTCGGCGACGGACAGTGCCGGACGCGTGCCGGTCTTCACGGCATGCTGCAGCTGCTCCATGACCCCGATGAAGGCATGCGGGAACCACATGGTCTCCCAGCTTGGGCTTACCCATTCACCACCGGTCGTCTCGGCCGAGGCATAGGTCAGGGTCGATGCCGCCCCAGTCGGCCAGCCGATAGTGCCCTTGGCAACGCCCTTGGTGCCGTCGACGCGCCAGTTGATGTGTTGGTCGTCCTTGTAGCCCTCCTGGCGCGGGCCGGACCACACGTCCTCAAGCGACACCGCAAGCACCCCTGACGGGAAGCGTAGCGTCGATACCGTGATGCCGTCGGAATGGTCGAACTGGGTGCGCGGATCCTTGCGCGTCAGCGTGGTGATCTCGTCCGGGTCGCCGAACAGGAAGCGCAGCACATCGAGATGGTGCACGCTCATATTGGCAAGCGTCAGCCGGTCGTAGTCCTGGAGGAAGGTCTGCCAGTGCGGGATAGCGTGCATATCGATCTGTGCGAAGACGATGTCGCCGAGCGCGCCGCTGTCGATGATCTGCTTGAGCACACGCATCGACTGGTCGTAGCGCATGTTCTGGTTGACCGAGAGAATCTTGCCGGCCTTCGCCGCCTCGTCGCGCAGCTTGGCGGCTTCCTCCACCGACAGCGCCAGAGGCTTCTGCGCTAGGATCGCCTTGATGTGCTTCTGCTTCAGCGCGTGGCGGATCAGCGCCGGCTGCTGGTCCGGCGGAAAAGCAAGATCGATGATCTCGACATTGGTATCCTCGATCAGCTGTTCCGGCGTGTCATGCACCGTCGGGATGCCCCAGCGGGTGGCGACCTTTTGGGCATTCGCCTTGGTGCGCGAGGCGATCGCCACCACCGGGAAACCGGCCTCCTTGTAGGCCGCGAGATGGCACTCGGCCATGATCATGCCGGCGCCGACGCAGCCGATCTTGTACTCCCTGGTGCGAACCTTGACGTCCGGCACGAAGTCTTCTTCCGCCATGTCTTCCTCCCGAAATTCTCTCCTCGCGGCCGCCGTCACAGCGCGCCTCCGTCCTGGCCGAAATAATGCACGCGACCGGGATCACAGGATATCGCCACCATTGCATCCGGCCTGATGTCTGGCTGCCCGCGCAGCAAGGCCCTCAGCCGCGCCTGTCCGGCTTCTATGGTTACGACCGTGTAGCCGCCGAGCGGCTCGACCTCGAACACCCGCGCCGGGCGGGCTTCCGCCGTCCCGCTGTCGGTCCAGGGCCGGACCTTGAGGTCTTCGGGCCGGAGCCCGATCTCAATCGCCTCGGCCGGGGCCCTGGCATCGGCAATGCGGATTGTCCCTTCCGCGGCCTCGATCCCGTTGGCGCCGCGCACCGACGGCAGGATGTTCATCATCGGCGAGCCGAGCATGCGCGCCACATAGGCGCTGGCCGGACGGTCGTAAATCTCGGCCGGCGCGCCGATCTGTCGGATGCGGCCTTTCTCCAGGATCGCCATGCGGTCGGCGACCGACATAGCCTCTTCCTGGTCATGCGTGACATAGATCAGCGTCTTGCCCAGCTCGCGCTGGATGCGTTTCAGCTCGACGCGCGTCTCCTCGCGCAGCCGCGCATCGAGCGCCGAGATCGGATCGTCCATCAGATACGCGGCCGGGTCGCGCACAAGCGCGCGCGCGATCGCCACCCGCTGCCGCTCGCCGCCCGAGAGCTGCGCCGGCGGTTTGTGCAGGATGTGGCCGATGTGGAGTTTTTGCGCGACGTCGGCCAGCCGCTTCTCAATCTCGGCATCGGCCACCTTCCGCTCGACCAGCGGAAAACGGACATTGTCCCGTGCGCTCATATGCGGGAACAGCGCCAGGTTCTGGAACACCATGGCGACGTTGCGCTCGGCCGGCGAGACGCTGTTGACGGGCTTGCCGCCGATCAGGATCTCGCCCTCGTCCGGCACCTCCAATCCGAGCACAAGGCGCAGGATCGTCGATTTGCCGGAGAGCGGTGGACCGAAGAAGCAGAAGAACTCGTTGTCGTTGACGGTGAAGGAGGCATCGTCGACGGCAAGTGTGTTGCCGTAGCGCTTCGTGACATTGCGGAAAGCGATGTCGGCCATGGCTCAGCCCGCCCTCACTGCGAGGCCGGTGGCGGCATCGAAGACGCGCACCGAGGAAGCCGGCGGCGCGACGACTGCCGTCTGCCCGACCGACAGCCCAACATCGTTCTCGAACACTGCTTTCACGGCGCTCTCGCCTTCGCCAAGGTGGACGATGGTGCGTGCCCCGATGCGCTCGACGAAAGTGGCCGGCATCGAGAGCCCGCGATCGGCAAGCGCCACCTGCTCGGGCCGGAAGCCGTAGAGCACATCGTTGCGCACCGCTCTCACAGAGGAGGCCAGTTCATCCGGCAGAGGCGGCGTGACGCCGAGCGGGCCCAGATCGATCACCAAGCCGCGATCGCTTTCCGCCGGCCTGCCCTTCAGCAGGTTCATGCCCGGCGCGCCTATGAAGCGCGCCACGAATACATTGGCCGGATTGTTGTAGACCTCGAGCGGCGTGCCGACCTGCTGCAGCACGCCATGATCCATCACCGCGATGCGATCGGCCATGGTCATGGCCTCGAGCTGATCGTGCGTGACATAGACCATCGTCTGCCTGAACTGGCGCTGCAGCTGCTTGAGCTCGGTGCGCATAACCGCGCGGAACGCGGCGTCGACATTGGATAACGGCTCGTCGAGCAGGAAGATCGCCGGCTCCATAATCGCCGAGCGGCCGATCGCCACGCGCTGCAGGATGTTGACGGAGAGCCGGTCCGCCTTGCGGTCGAGCAGCGGCGAAAGCTGCAGCATCTCGGCGATGGCGCCGACGCGGCGGTCGATCTCGACCTTTGCGGCGCCACGCATCCTCGGACCGTAGGCAAGGTTCTGCCTGACCGTCATATGCGTGAAGATGGCATAATTCTGGAAGACGAAGCCGACACCGCGCCGCCCCATCGGCACGCCGGCCATATCGCGCTCGCCGAACAGGATCTTGCCGCTGCTCGGCTCCTCCATGCCGGCGATCATATTCATCGTCGTCGACTTGCCGCAGCCCGAAGGCCCGAGCAGCGCCATGAATTCGCCGTCGGCGATTTCGAGGTCCATCGTCTTCAGCGCGGCGAAGTCGCCGAATGTCTTGGTGAGGTTCTTGAGGTGGATGGCGCTCATGCCGGCACCTCCCGCGTCTTCGCCATGCGCTTCATGGCGTAGACCGCGACGATCGAGAGCACGATCAGGATGGCGAGAGCGATGGCCGCTACATAGCCCCAGATCAGGTCCTGCGTGGTAACTTTGTAGATGTAGACCGAGATCGTCTCGGTGGCGACACCGGGCCCGCCGCCGGTCATGATGTAGAGCGTGTCGAAGATCTTGAAGTTCTCGATCACCCTAATCGCCAGCGCGATGATGATGATCGTCTTCATCTTCGGCAGCACGATCGTGGTGAAGCGCTGCCACGCATTGGCGCCGAGCAGCGTCGCCGCCTTGATCTGGTCCTCCGGCACGCCGACCAGGCCGGCGAGCAGGATGAGGAACATCAGCGGCGTCCACTGCCAGATATCGGCGATCATCACTGCAATCAGCGCAAGGTTCGGATCGGAAAGCCAGGCGATCGTCACGGGGCCGCCGATGATCCTCGACAGGATGTCGTTCACCGGGCCGCCCGACTGGAACAGCATGAAGAACATGTAGCCGGCGACCGCGGGCACGACCATCATCGGCATCAGGAGGATCGAATAGAAGATCCGCTTGCCTGGAAAGTCGTCGGCGAAAAGCGTCGCCAGCGCGAGGCCAAGCAGGAACTCCGCCGGTACGCAGACCAGCATCACGATAGCGGTGCGCTGCAGCGCGCTCCAGAATCGGGTGTCGGCCGCGAGGTCGGTATAGTTGGCGAAACTGTTCCACATCTCCCAGGCATTCCACCAGCCGACGCCCGATAGCGGCGACCAGTCGGTGACGCTTATGTAGAGCTGCATCAAAAGCGGAAAGGCCGAGATAAACAGCACCAGGATCTGCGCCGGCAAGGTCAGGCGGAAACCCAGCCGCTCGCCCTCGTCCCGCTGCGCTGGCTTCGCTCGCGCGGCACCCATCTTGTCCTCCGAAATCGTCGCCGTCACCGCGCTCATTGCTTGAGCGCTCCGAAGGTGAGCCCGCGCACCAGGTGGCGCTGGATGGCGATGCCCATGATGACGGGCGGTACCGCCGCGATCAGACCGAGCGCAGCCTTGGCGCCGTAGAGCTGTCCGGTCATCGAGGAGGAGAGCGACGCCATGTACACGGGGATCGTCACCCATTCGCGCGTCGTGAGCAGCAGCGCGATCAGGTAATCCGACCAGTTGAGGATGAAGACGAAGAGCGCGGCACTCGCCAGCGGCGCGCGCATCATGGGCAGCGTTATGCGGGTGAAGACCCGCAGCCGCGAGCAGCCCTCCACAAGTGCGGCTTCCTCGATCTCGCGAGGCATGTCGTCGAAGAAGGTCTTCATCAGCCAGAAGGCGAAGGGTAGTGTGACGATGCCGTAGATCAGCGCCAGCCCCCACCATGTGTCGTTGAGGTTGAGGAAAGCCCACATGATCATCACCGGGATCATGACGGCCATCGGCGGAAACAGCCTCAGTTGGATCAGCGCCAGCGGCAGGTTCTGGCCGGAGCCGAAGCGCGACAGGCCGTAGGCTGCGGCGGTGCCGGCCGACATCGCGATCGCGGTCCCGAACACCGCCGAGAGCAGCGACGACAGGATGGGCTTCAGCGCCGTGTGATCGAGCGCGACGATCAGGTCGCTGGCGGAATGGCCGAAGACGAACTGGAAATTGGCTAGCGTCGGATGCTTCGGCCACCAGGTCAGGTCGGCGCCGGTCGCCGACCATTCGCCGATCGGCTTGAAGGCCATCGACACCATCCAAAGGATCGGCACCAGTGTCACCGCCATCGCTGCAAGGATAGCGGCGTAGCGGAATATCTCGAAGGGAACGGAACGCTTCATCTGGCTGCTTTGCTGGTGGCGTCGTTGGCGAAGGGGAGGAGCAGTCGCCCCTCCCCTCCTTTTCTGATCCAGGGAGAAGGATCAGCTGATCGGATCGAGAACCGTGGGCCAGGCCTCCTTGTTGGTCTTGATGGCTTCGAGGAGCTTGTCTTCGCCGATGCGACGCGCGATCTTCTTCCATTCGCGTTCGGTGTCGGCCATCGCCTGCTCAGGCGTCTTGGCCTTGGTCAATGAGGCCATGAGGTTCTCGTCGAGCGCGTTGTGGAAGGCGGTAGCGCCAGGATAGTTGATGGTCGGCACCGTGCGCGCCACCGTCTCGCGCACCACGTCCATGTGATAGGCGTGATACGTCTGGCGAACGAGCGGATCGGAAAAGTCCGAGAGCCGGAACGGATCGAGATAGCCGCCGGGATTTGCGCTCATCCAGGCATAGATGCGGGCCGAGCCGAGCCACTGCAGCAGAAGATAGGCGGCCTCCGGATTCTTCGACTGCGACGAGACCATGCCGGTCAGCGAGAACCACAGAACGGAGCGGCTGATCAGCTTGCCGTCGATCTCGCGACCCGGCGGCAGCATCGAGCCGATCTTGCCGGTGACCGCGGAATCCTTGTTGCCGGCATTGTCGAGGAACTTCGGCAGGTTGGAGAAGGCGCAGGTCATCGCGGCCCCGCCCTTGGCGAAATTGCCATATTGCTCCGGCCAGCCCCACGAGATCGCGTCCGGCGAATGATGCGCCAGCGACTCCACATATTCCTTGGTCGCCGCGATGCCCTGCTCGGAATTGATCAATGGCTTGCCGTCATCGCCGAACAGGAACTGGTTGGGCGACGCCATCGAGACGTAGCGCTGATACCAGTTGGTGTAGCCCCAGCCCTGGTTGCGCAGGTCGGTGGAGCCGAACAGACCCTTGTCCGGCCGCTGGAAGAAGGCCGCGACATCGCTGTGCTGCTTCCAGGTCTTCGGTGGCGCAAGGTCGTAGCCGTATTTGTCCTTGAAGGCCTTCTGCTCGGCGGCGTCGTTGAACAGGTCGGTGCGATAGACCCAGGTCTGGAAGTCGCCGTCGAGCGACACGCCATAGGTCGAGCCGCGATACTGGTTGAGCAGCGACACGCCCTTGGCGCCGTTGACGTAGCCCTGCTTGGGGTCGTCCCATTCCGGTTTGTGCTTGGCGACGAAGTCGTCGAGCTTGGCGATGCCGCCGGTCTCTGCGAGATCGCCGAGCCGGTTCCACTCGGTCGAATAGATGTCGTAGGCCCCACCCTTGGTGGAGATATCCTGCATCGTCTTGGTGAATTCCTGGCCGTTGGGCAGGCCGACGATCTCGATCGGGATGCCGGTTTCCTTCTCCCACAAATCCTTGATCGAAGGTGCGCCGGCCGGGAAGGGCTTGGTCAACTGGCCGATCGAGCCGTCGGACAGGCCGAGGACAATCTTTGCCGGCGCCTTGCCGGCCGCCTTCAGGGCCTTCGCCGCCTCGATCGCGCGCCCTTCCGGCGTGTCAGGTCCGTACTGGTAGCGCTCCGCGCCGTCGAAGCCGGTCGGCCCGCCTATCATGCCGGGCGCCAGCGCGTCAGCGGCAAAGGCGCGGCCGGGACGAATGAACTGCGGTGCAATACCGGTCGCGGCGACGAACACCGCGGCCTTTCCTCCGGACGCCAAAAGGCGGCGCCGCGACATGCGGATCAAATGAGACATCGAATTCCTCCCTCGGGGCCTGTTCCTCCATGGCCCACTGAGGGATATTGACGGCAGTGCGTGAAGCCTGTCAACATCATAAATACTCAAAATACGTCATAAGAACGCAAGCGAGGGAGAAAATGCAGTCTGCCGAACCCATAACGTCGCGTCCATTGCTTGGATTTGAGGGGCTTTCACCTCGATCCGACCACCTGGACGGTTCCTTCGTTGCCTTCTCTACCGTGCCGGCTTGCGCGCATGCCAAGGGTGGTTACATCATTTCACATCAGAATCGCGGTCGCTGCTGAGGCGTTTTCGGGAACTGAGTGGGAGCTGCGTGATTTTGATGCTTGCGATGAGGTGCTAGACGTGCGGTCAACGCTGACAGACATAGCCCGGGAAGCCGGCGTTTCTCCGGCCACGGTCGATCGCGTGCTCAATAACAGACCGGGGGTGCGGGCCCGCACGCGCGAGATCGTCATCGAGATGGCGCAGCGCCTGGGCTATATCGGCGAAACGCCGAACGGCGCGCCGCAGCGCGCCGCGCCGGGCCAGACGGTCAGGCTCGACTTCGCTCTGCCGGCCGGCACCAACTCCTTCATCAAGCTCTTACACCGCCACATCGAAGCGCAGGCACTGACGCGGCCCGACCTCGACGTTCGCGTGACGACCATCGAGGGCTTCAATCCCGACCGGCTTGCGCGCCTGTTGCAGGACCTGCACGGCCAGACGCAGGGCGTGGGCGTCATCGCGCTCGATCATCCTACGGTGCGCGAGGCGATCCGCTCGCTGTCGGCCAGCGACATCAAGGTCGTCACCATCGCCTCCGACATCCTGCATGTGCCAAGGGTCGCCTATATCGGCATCGACAACCGCGCCGCAGGCCGCCTGGCCGGCTATCTGCTTAACCGCTTCATGGGCGCCGGTCGCCCAGGCAAGGTCGCGCTGTTCGCCGGCTCGCTTGCATATCGCGGCCATGAGGAGCGCGAGATGGGTTTCCGCCATATCGTGGCCGAGGAATCCCCCAACCTCGAGATCGTCGAGATGCGTGAAATGCTCGACGATCGCGAAAAGGCCTATTCGGAGGCCTCCGCTTTGCTCGAGCGCCACCCCGACCTCGCCGCGATCTACAATGTCGGCGCCGGCAACACCGGCATCGCCCGGGCGTTGAAGGAGCGTGGTCGCGCGAAGGAGATCATCTTCCTAGGGCACGAAGTGACGGATGGCACCAAGGAGCTGCTTCTCGATGGCACTTTGGATGCGGTGATCGACCAGAACCCGCGCGTCGAGGCGCGCGAGGCGCTCAACATCCTTTCCCATTCCGTCAGGGGCCTGTCCTACGATCTGCACCAGCCACGGCTGCAGGTGATTTTTCGCGAAAGCATCCCGGAGATTTGAAGGAGATAATACAAGCGCGAGCAAACCCATTCCAGTAGCGCCCACTCACCGCATACTCTGCACCTGCTTATGCTGTCGGGAGCAGGACATGATTAGTGAAAACCGGCTGCATCCTGCCGAGCCCAGAAGCTCGCTGGCACGCGCGGCCGCCAGTGAAAGATGTTTCCCCGCCGCGTGAGATTCTGGATTTCATGTCGTTGGGCCATTGCCCGAGCAGCTTGTTTCCCGAACTCCGGAGTGCCGTGGGCACCACCGCTGCGCATCGCCAAATGGCGGCGAAGCTCGCGGGGGAGGCTCCCCATGGGTCGGAAAACCTTTTAGATTAACGGCTTGAAGGAGGCTTAAGAGATACTGGCTGGGATTCCTGGAAGCTTTTCGAACTGTCTGGGTCGCGCCTCAACCCGAATTGCGTGCCCTTATGGAGCAACTTGGGACATCAGATTCGGTGTTAGAAGGAATTTGACGAGGCATTTACTTTCTAGCGCAAGTGCCTCTCTGGTCGTAAACAGCAGCCCGAGTCCTCAACAGCTCGGCAGCAATGCGCCTAATGTCCGCCGTTGAGGTAAGCCGCGCCGATGCTCGAAAGTAGACATCATCAATGATGCAGCGCAAGGATCACATCGCTGCATCCTGCTCCATCTTCCTGGAAACGGTCGGCGATCCGCGGATGGAGGCGGCCGCCATCCGCCGCGCCGATGGCACGACGATTTCGTCGGTGGCCGGGCCGTCGGCGATCTGGAAGTTGGCGGTGATGAAATGCGAGCGGCGGCCGTTCTCGCTCTTGTGCATCATCGGCAACGACAGCAGCGCGCCCGGCCCGTTGCGCGTGTTGCAGAATTCGAGATAGGTTGTGCCGCCGACGGCGTCGCGAAACACATTGCCGAACCGCAGCGTATGGATCATGGCTGAGGCGTGTTCGATCTAGCCTGCGACACCCACAGCGGCGGCCTTGCCGTAGCTTTCAATGCGCTCGGCAGGCATGAGCTGGAGGAGGCGACGCGTGAGCTCGTGGCCCAGCTTGGGCGATGACGACAATCTCTGGCCGCAGGTTCTCGACGAAGCCGCGCCCGGCGCATGGATTGCGCAGGATGGCCGCGACGACGATCGACCTTACCGGCTTGGCGCCCGCCGACGCAAAATTGATGCCAGCAATTCGGTCCCGAGATGGGACGGAATGGAGACGGCGGCGTTGGGCTACTCCCACGTCGTCCTTATGGATATGTGCCTACTATTTCGGCAGAGGCGTATATTTGCGCGAGCCGAAGTCCCCCGGTTAGGCCCGGCGCTTGCTGGCCGACCCCGTCAGCGATGCCGGGCCGCTTCCGACCTCCGTCGCCGACTGCGGATGTACCAGCGGCGACGGAGGAGGGCCGGGGCCTTAGCGACAAGGCGTCAAACTCTTCCGCTGCTCCGGTTTCAGCGCATGATTGGTAAACTGCAGGTTCCGATCGTCTCGGCCGGCGGCGCGGCACTCGTGGCAATAGATGATCTGCAGATCCCAATGCAGACAGCGCTGATCCGGCCCGAACCGCTTCACAAGCTCAGCGACATCAAGGACCGCCTTGCGCCGGCAAGTGAGGCAGTAGACCGATAGGCCGGTGCCCGCCGCCAGCTTCCCGCCAAGCGTGCTCTCTGAAAACGGGTATACCTTGCCCATGGCGATCCTCGTGAGTGGGTCGCCGCACCGGTCAAGGAATATTTTCCTAAACCTGGATCGCGCAAGGCATTACGTGGCGGAGCTAACCCTACCGCCAGGCCGGTGCCTTTCACGCAATTTCCCACCCCAACGGAAGGAAGGGTGCCGGCCGCCCCGCACCAATGGCGATCGTTCAACTTGAGTGTTTAGCGGAAACGCGTCTAACCGTTTCGTTTTCCGGTCTGCCCGGGCGAATGTTCAATCCAGTAGCGCCAGTGGGTGGGGTGAACAGTTAGCGGAGTTCCAGTGATGGCGTGCTTCCAACCATGCACCGTCCTTTCACACGGAAAAACGAGCGGATGCATGCCCTCGTCATCAAGAACTGCTACGTCCAGACGGCAGAAAAATGGCGCGCTGAGGATCGTCTCCCACATGTAAACAGCATGCGCCTCCTGCCCCATGCATGCTTTGATCTCAGACAAATATTAGCGCAAGCTTGACGACGACGTTGACCGCGCCAGAATCATCATGGCAATGGTCAAGGACAACAGCATCAAGGTCGGCGACGAGGTGGCGATCACGGCAACCGTGCGCAAGCGCGTGACCGAGGACAGGGTGAGCGTCCTGATCCCGTCATACGACCAGCCACATTCGATCGTGGACACGACGCCTCACATAAGCAGCGGACAGACGATCGAGCTGAGAGGCCTAGTCACGCGCGTCGACGATGAAACGGTGACCGTCGGCGGCAAGGATCTCGGGATCACGGTCAAGCGCAATGCCGTGCGGCTTGTCACGACCTAAGCGGACGAAAGGCCCGACACGTCCAGCAGGCGCCTCATAACAAAGCCGATTATCGGCAAGCTGTGTCATTCAAGGACGGAATGACTGGCATCGGCCTTGCAAGGCATGATTGCCGGGTTGATCTCCGGCAGCTCGTCGGGCTTGAGATAGTTGTTGGGGGCCTCGCCCGGCGAGTTTCTGCCAAACCGGTGGAACGTAACCAACCGTGATATTCATGCAGCCTCGCTAATGTAACCTTCGCTCCAGCCCACTCTCCGTACCGATTCGGTCAGGCCCGGCGGTTCAACCCTACGCCCCCCAACGCGGAACTGTCGGGCCGCCTACGGGCAAGGCGTCCAGCCGTTGCGCTTTTCAGGTCTACCCGGGCGAATGTTCAACCAGTAACGTCAGTGGGTGGGGTGAACAGTTAGCGGAGTTCCAGTGATGGCGTGCTTCCAGCCGTGCGCCGTTCTTTCAAAAGGAAAGATGAGCGGATGCATGCCATAGTCGTCCAGAACCGCTAGGTCCAGACGGCAGAAAAATGGCGCGCCGGGATGGTCTCCTACCTAGCCGAAACAGCGTTCGGACGCTATGCGCATATTGGGATGCTTACCGGGTCCAAGCTCCGGGATTTTTAAATCTCATTCAAATGCGGAGTCAGCCCGATCAGACGCGAGGATGAAATTGTATTCCACGTCCCAAAAGGGGCCGGCAAAGCCCAACCCCTCTGATGCGCTTGGGTCCGTCACCCATTTGAATTCCGCAAGCAGGCTTTCTTTAACGCCGAAGACCGCATCCGAATTGATGTAGGCGTCGTCCTTGTCGAAGATGTGGGTGGTCAGCGTGTTGAAACCGTCAGCTTTGAGAATGAAGTGAAGATGCGCCGGACGATGAGGATGTCGACCGAGCGTCTGCAACAGTGTCCCGACCGTGCCGTCATTCGGTATTGGGTAGAATCTGGGCTTCGCCGCGCGGAACCAGTAGTGGCCGTCCGCGCCGGTGCGAAACACGCCGCGGAGGTTGAAGTCGGGCTGAATGCCTTTTTGCTGTACGTCGTAGAAGCCTTCGTCATTGGCCTGCCAGACATCTAGCAACGCATTGGCCACTGGGCTGCCTTCGGTGTCGAGGATGCGACCATGGATCACCATGTCCTCGCCCTTGCCATCTAGGCAGATGTTGGCGCCCATCGGCAGCTCTGGCGCGTTCGCGACGTAAAAGGGACCGAGCACCGTGGATTGTGAGGCGCCAGTGGGTTTGCGGTTATTGATAGCATCGACCAGCATAGACACGCCGAGGACGTCCGACAGTAGGATGAATTCCTGACGCCACTCGTTGCAGAGTTGGCCTGTCCGGGTCAGGAAAGTGATTGCCTCCATCCATTCCTCCTGCGTCGGCTCGATCTCCTTCACGGCTTCGTGCAACTTGCGAGTAATCACTTCCATCACCTGCTTCAGGCGCTCGTGCTTTGCATTCTTGTTGCGGCCTGTCACGACCGCGACCGAATTCTCCTCGGTGAAAAAACCTAGTTCGTGTTCATCCATCGTTCGCCTCCCGGTAGGGCTTTTCTTCGCGATATCGGCTGCCTGATCGAGGTCGCTCTCCGTCAACTCCACGCCCCAGTCGTTGGCCAACCGGGCAAGTTGGCAAAATCGTAGAGCGCCTGACCTGGCGACCCGCCAAAGACAGCGGTTACCGACTGCGTCAGATTGGTTACCGCAACTGTGTTGAGCCAATCGTATACGGGAGCATGGCCGCGTGCGGCTCGGCATGCAGCGTGTCGAAGCAACTCAGATCTTGTGATCAGCGCCATACCCTAACCTCTGCCTTAGCCTGCGGCAGCTATGTTACAGGGTAAGTCGATCCGGCAGCTCTTACCAATCGAGCGCTCCAGACAAGCCATCTTATAAGTGCCACAGGCCAGACGCGTTGACCGATCCAAGATTTGAGGCGAATATCTGATGCCAGCTCTTTCTTGGAGCTGTCGTCTCAGCGAGGCACTGGAGGGCATGATCACGAACATCGCCGACGGACTATGTGCTCGGATCGTCGCTATCCTGCGACGACCAGCCAGCAACATGTGGTTGGTGCTTTTTCTTTTCGTTGTAGTTTTTTATATTGTCGTCAACGTCTATTTGATACTCTGACGGACAGTAAAAGCGCAAATGCAAATAGATGGCAGCGTGCCGGTCGACCACCTTCGGCAACCGTCTGCAGCAAGCGAGAACTTCCTCTGCGCTGGATAGCCTACCGGCGTTCGGCGTTCGGCCACAAGGCTTCGATGAGGAGTTCAACGTTCTCAGGCTTCGCTTCAAGTCTACCTTGCTCGATTTCGATGGCGAGTTCCACAACACGTCTGTTGACCGGAGCATCCTGTCCGTGAAGCCTGAGCGTCTCCACAACCCAGCCATTCACCTCTTGGACTTCGGCGCGGCGACCTTTTCGCCAATCCTGTAAGGAGGTGGTCAGCGTGTCCGGCTTGGAGAAGGTGGTGAGGACCTCTTCGAAGATTCGGTCTACATAGCGTTCAGGATGGTTTGTCGTCACGGGCGGCATCCCAATGATCGGGACGATCCGGGCGCCATCGGCCAGCGCGGCATTCATCGCCTCGTAGCCCGCCGCCCGCATGACTTCGAGCATACCCGGCGCCCTGGCCGCGTCTGCGAGTGGCATATTGAGGATCGCCGACGGCAGCAGCTCGGCTGCATTCACCACCAGTTTCATCCATTTGGCGGAACGAATATCGTCGGTGATCTCGACCCTTCCAGCATTTCGCAGCAACTCGGCAACGGCCTCCACCCGAGGTTGAGTGACTGGATCGAGGGCGCCGAGGGCGAACCAGGAAGTGGTGCGGTCATTCTGCCGGTTGGTGACGCCGGGTGTAAACATGTTGGAGGCGATTTCGATGACCGCTCCCACGGTGCGTTCTCGACCGACGACTTCGGCGATGTCTTCGTGCGTCATGCCGTTCTGAAGCCCAACGACAAGTCCGTCGGGGGCAAGGCAGGACGAGATCAACTGCGTGGCCCACTTGGTGTCGTAAGCCTTGACCACGAGGAAGACGAGATCGAACGCTTCCTTGACCTCGGCAACCTGACATAGATGTAACGCCGGAACCCTGGCATTGATTGTTTGGGCAGGCAGGTTGACCGTAATGCCGTGCGCACGGATTGCCTCGACATGCGCAGGCCATTGCTCGATAAATGTGACATCGAGGCCGGCAAGCGCGAAATCGGCTCCGATGGAAGCACCCTGGGCGCCCGTTCCCAGGAAGGCGATGCGCGGTCCACGACCCTCAACCCGGCTCATGATTGGCTCCTCCGTGGCAGAACGATCTCCTCTTGTCGCGGGGATCTTGAGAGCAGGCTCTGCCGACTGACGCGCGGATGCTCGATAGAAGATTCTCAAACTGAGAAAATTGCATCGCAATAGCTCCGGTTTTGTCTGGCAGATTCCTATCCTGACAAGATCGCGCCGAGCACAGGCGCGGGAGGAATCGAGTTAGATCATGGCAGCTTCAAGAGCGGGCGCGCGACAGCGCAACGCCCTGTCGAACGACGATATCGGCATCGACAAACGACTTGAGATGTTCCGGCTCCAGGTCGAGATCAGGGATTGCGAGAAGAGGGCCTACGATCTCTTCCTTCAAAATCTCATCAAGGGCACGAGCCATCTGTCGCTAGGCCAGGAAGCGATAGCGGCGGCGTTCGGAGCCGCAATGCAGCCGGGCGATAAATCCTTTTGCACGTATCGCGGCCATGCCCACACGCTGGCGCGTGGCGTGGGTATGGAAAAAATGCTCGGAGAGTTGATGCTGCGCGACATCGGACTGATGCGTGGCAAGGGCGGATCCATGCATCTGACTTCAGTCGAGCATGGCGTAATGGGTTCTTATGCCATCATCGGCGGCCATCTGCCGATCGCATGCGGCTCGGCCTGGAGGGCGCAGTATCTCGGTGATCCGGATGTTGCCGTCTGCTTCTTCGGCGACGGGACCACCAATATTGGCGCTTTCCACGAGGCCCTCAATTTCGCCGTCGTGTGGAAGCTGCCCGTCGTGTTCGTCTGCGAGAACAATCTTTACATGGAATACACACCGATCGGCGATGTCACCGCAGTTCCGCATCCCGCGGGCGATCGCGCGAGCGCATATGGGCTCGAGCGGATTGTCATCGACGGCAATGACGCCGACATAGTCTACCGCAGCGCGCGGACAGCACTGGAACGGGCCCGTGGCGGCAAGGGGCCGTCACTGATCGAATGCCTTACCTATCGCCACTCAGGCCATTCGCGGGCAGATCCCGCCAAATACCGGCCCGATGGCGAACTCGACCGTTGGCTGGAGCGCGATCCCCTCAAGATCTATCGGCAGCGCCTCATCGATTTCGGTATCCCTGCGAACGAGATTTCCCGCATTGAAGAGCGAAGCCGGGAAAAGGTCGAGGAAGCCACGGCCGCGTGCAAGGCTTCTCCGCCTGCGCCCGAAACGCTCCTCACCGCTGATGTTTATGACGATGGAGGCTGGGCGTGGCGGAACTGACATACCGCGACGCAGTCGCGCGCGCCATCGCGCAGGAAATGCGCCGAGACGAGCGGGTCGTGTTTCTTGGCGAGGACGTCGCCAAGGCCGGCGGGGTTTTCAAGGCCACCGTCGGACTTCTGGAGGAATTCGGCCCGCGCCGGGTGCGCGACACGCCGATATCGGAGCAGGCGATTCTCGGCGCGGCAATGGGCGCGGCAATGACGGGCCTGCGTCCGATCGCCGAGATCATGTTCTCGGATTTCATGGCAGTGTGCTTCGACTATGTGGCCAATGAATTTCCCAAAACGCGTTACATGACGAACGGCCAATTGTCGGTGCCGCTGGTGGTCCGCACCGGCAATGGCGGCGGCGTTCGCTTCGGCGCGCAGCATTCGCAATCGATCGAGAACTGGTCGATGATGATCCCGGGTCTTAAGGTAGTGGCCCCATCCTCGCCGGTCGACGTCGTCGGCCTGATGGCGGCGGCGGTGCGCGACAACAATCCCGTGATCTTTCACGAGCACAAGGCGCTCTATTCTATAAAGGGCGAGGTGCCGGACGGTGAGATTGTCGACACGCTCGGCACCGCCAAGGTCCTGCGCTCGGGCAGGGATTGTACGATCATCGCCCTTGCCATGATGGTGCCCAGGGCGATGGAAGCGGCGAAGCGTCTTTCGGCGGAACACGGTATCGACGCCGAGGTGATCGACGTGCGCTGCCTGGTGCCGCTCGATACGCAGACCATACTGGGGTCGGTCGTGAAGACCGGAAGGCTGTTCACGGTCGAGGAAAATCCGCGTCTGTGCGGCTGGGGCGCCGAGATCGTCTCGATCGTGGCGGACGAAGCGTTCTGGGATCTCGACGGTCCTTGCGTGCGGATCACCACGCCGCACATCCCGCTGCCCGCCGCCGACCATCTTGAGGACATTGCCCTTCCCACGGCCGACCGGATCGTCGAACGCGTCAGCCGCGTCATGAACGGGGACTGAGATGGGCGCCAATGTCGTCATGCCACAACTCGGCGAGACCGTTGCCGAAGGCAGGATCGTTAGCTGGTTCAAGAAAGTGGGCGACACCGTCACAGCCGGCGAACGCCTCTTCGAGGTCGAGACAGACAAGGTAACTATCGATGTCGAGGCCATTGAGGCAGGCACGATCACCGAAATCCGCGTCGGCGATGGCGCAACGGCGCCTGTGGGCGCGGTTGTCGCCATCTTGGGTGGCGCATCGGCCAACGAGCCAATCCCCACTCCCAAGGCTGAGAAGCCGACCGGCGACAAGGCCAGGGACGTAGCGAAGGCCGCACCGTCGCTCATCGCCTTTGAAGAGGTCCGCACCTCGCGAGGCCTGTTCGGCAAGGCGCTGCAGGATGGCATACGCGTTACTCCTTTAGCGCGTCGACTGATTGCCGAACAGGGCGTCGACTTAAAGGGCCTTCTGGCCGACCGAAGTAACAAGGGACTCGACCGCATCGCAATGAAGGATGTGCAGGCTTATCTGTCCGAGCGTGGCACGTTCCGATCGATGGCGCCGCACGCGGCGACGGCCGCCCCTGCGTCCCTCTTGCCGCCAAGCCTCCCCGTCGGCCCGCGGGACCAAGTCGTAGCTTTTTCGAACATAAGGCAACGGACAGCCGATCGCCTGGCGGAGAGCTGGCGGACGATCCCGCACGTGTTTCAGGCCTTGGAGGTGGATTTCACCGCTGTTGATACCGTGCGCAAGCTGCAAAAGGATGCCTTCAAGGCAGAGCATGGCCTCGCGTTGACATTCCTACCCTTCATCACAAAGGCGGCATGCATCGTGCTGCGCGAATATCCCGAAATAAATGCCCGGACGGACGGCGCTCGCCTCATTCGCTGCGGAGACATCAACATCGGCATTGCGGTCGATCTCTCCCATAAGGGTCTCGTTGTGCCAGTGCTTCACAACGCGGACGAACTGACGGTTGCTGGCATCGCCAAGCGTCTTGGCAGGCTGGTGGAGAAGGCGCGCACCGGCAAGCTCGGCGCCGACGATATGGCTGGCGGCACTTACTCGATCACCAATAACGGTGCGTTTGGTACCCAGTTCACCGCGCCGATCATCAACGCGCCGCAGGTCGCCATCCTGTCGAGCGACGCGATCCGGCTGCGCCCCGCGGTGGTTTCGACGTCGGCGGGGGACTTCATCGCTCCCCGAATGCTTGGAATGGTTGGACAGAGTTTCGACCATCGTGCCTTCGACGGCGCATATTCCGCGGCCTTTCTGTCCCGGCTGAAGTCGGTGCTCGAAACACGAAAGTGGGACCAGGAATTCGGCTGACGCGACACGGCATACTGTGACCCGTTCGCGCTCGCCCTTTGCAAGGACAATCGGAGGAAATCGCCTTGAAATACAACAGTCCACATTCCACCGCCGCCTATGGCGCCCAGGCAAAGGACTGGGAGCAAGGCATCGACTACCATCGGCTTTCCAAGGAGCGTCTGAGGCGGGCGCAGGAAGCGATCAAGTTCGCCGGGCTCGGCGGAGTGCTCTGCTTCCATTTTGACAATATCCGCTATGTGACCGCGACACATATTGGCGAGTGGGCCAGGGACAAGTTTTTCCGCTACGCGCTGTGCCCTGCCGAAGGTTCCCCTTTCCTGTGGGATCCAGCACCTCCGGCAAAACGCATCTCATCACCGTGGATCGCCGACAACGTCGCGGCGCCGATCACCACCATGCAGGGCGCAATTCCACCGGGCATGAATGTCGCACGCGACTTCGCCCGTCAGATCAAGAAGGCGCTGGTGCATTACGGCATCGACAAGGAACCGCTTGGTATCGATATTATGGAAATCGGGATGATCCGAGCGCTCGAGGCCGAGGGTATCGAGATCGTCGATGGCCAGCAGGCGCTTCTTGACGCGCGCGAGATCAAAACCGGTGACGAGGTAGAACTATTGAAGATGGCTGCCGCCATGGTCGACGCCACCTATGTCGACATTGCGCGCGCTATCCGGCCGGGCACCAAGGAAAACGAGCTTGTCGCCATTGCCAACGACCGTCTGTTCCGGATGGGATCGGAGCGCGTCGAATGCGTCAACTCGGTGTCGGGCCGACGCGGGCGGCCGCACTCCCATACCTTCTCGGATCGGATGATCCAGCCCGGTGACATGATATTCCTCGACATCATGCATTCGTTCAACGGCTATCGCACCTGCTACTACCGCACCTTCATCTGCGGTGAGCCGAACAAGCATCAGATCGATGCTTACGAGACTGCCTCGAAATGGATCAGCGCCTCGATCGATTTGATCAAGCCGGGCATCACGCCCGACGAGGTTGCCGCGGTCTGGCCCGACGCACATGAATTCGGCTATCGCGATGAGGAAGAGGCATTCCTGCTGCAATACGGCCACGGCGTGGGCTTGTCGCTATGGGAAAGGCCAATCTTTTCCAAGCGCTTCCGCGGCCAGAACACGGCACTCCAGGAAGGCATGGTCTTTGCTCTCGAAACCTGGAAGGGTGCCGAGGACGGCTCGGGTGCCGCTCGCATTGAAGAAGAGGTGGTCGTCACCAAGGACGGATGCGAGATCATCACGAATTTCCCCTCGGATCGGTTGATCTCTTGCGGCCTGCCGGGCTGCGAGGTGTTTTGATGCTCCCCAAGTGGAGGTCCTGAGATGCGAAATGTCGGAGGCCGGATCCAAGCGCGGTTGCCGGTGACGCTTGTCACCGGCTTTCTTGGCAGCGGCAAGACGACAATGATCAATGCCGCTCTGAAGGCTCCGGGATTGCGCAACACGGTTGTCGTGGTCAACGAGTTCGGCGAGGTCAGCCTCGACCATTCACTGGTCGCCAATTCGAGCGACGCCGTGGTGGTGCTCGAAAACGGATGTCTCTGCTGCACCGTGCGCGGCGACCTCGTGTCGACACTCAATGAGCTCTACCAGGCCCGCATGGCGGGACGCATGCCGCCCTTCGACAATGTGGTCATCGAAACCTCGGGGCTGGCGGAGCCCGGACCGGTGGTGCAGGCCTTCCTATCAGAACCGACGCTAGACGGCCTATATCGCGTGGCAAGCATCGTTACCCTGGTGGATGCGGTCAACTGGGAAGAGACGCGCCAAAATCACGACGAAGCGGTGCGGCAGGTCGCTCTTGCCGATCAGATCCGCATCACCAAGGTCGATCTTGCCGGGTCAGGTACCAAGGAGCAGTTGCTCAACGCGCTCGCGCGTCTCAATCCGGCTGCCAAGATCGGACCGATGACTTGGGAGACTGCGGATATCGCGGCGCTTTTGACGACAAAGGGCTTCGACGCAGCCGATCCAGGCGCCGATCCTCGGCCGTGGCTTTCACTGTCCCGCTACCAGGCAACCGAAGCCGCCCACTTGTCACAAGACAATTGCGCCCACGAGCACGAGCACGATCACGCTCATCTTGCTGCCAAGGATATCCAATCGTTTGTGCTGTTGAGGGACGAACCGGTATCGCGCGCTGAATTGCAGTTTCTGCTTGACGGGATCTCGCAGAACCTGGGGCCAAGCATGCTGCGCGTCAAGGGTCTAGTCAATGTTGCGGAGGAGCCGGGCCGCCCAGCGGTCATCCAAGGCGCTCAGCACCTGCTTCATACCATGACCTGGCTCGACAAGTGGCCCGACAAGGACGAGCGCACCCGCGTCGTCTTCATCACCCAAGGCATTCCACATAACAGTCTTCGCGAGGTCATCGAATTGCTGGACCGCATGAGCGCGAGGACATTCAAGGCGCGCGAAAAGGCGAGGGCTATGCGGCAATCTCCTGGCCGTTAGTAGTAGCCTGCCTCTCGCATGATCTTGTCGATGCGATCTTGCGCCCGATCCAGTGCTTCCTGGTCGGAAATCTCGCCGGTAAGGGCCGCATAGATTTCGCAGCCGATGATTTCCTCGACGAGGTGATATTCGGGGATGGGCGGGCGCTGCCAGTTCTGCAGTTTGTTCTTCTTCGCGAGCCGATCGACGAAGCGGACGATCGGTGTCGAGGCGGCGGCCTCCGGGTCCGCGCTGACAGAGAATCGTGGCGCCACCGGAAAGCCATTCTTCACATGCTCCTTCATCGCCGCCGGCGAGGCCATCCAGGAGATCGCCTCGAAGGCCAGTTTGGCTCGCTCGGGCGGCAGCGATTGCGGGATCATCAGCAGGAAACCGCCGATCGGGCTGACGCTCGTCCCGCCCGGTCCGTGCGGGTGGGCCAGATATTCGACCTTGCGCTTCACCGCCGAGCGGATGTCGTATTCGAAGCGCGCGGCGCGCATGGTCCACGTATAGGCCATGGCCGAATGGCCCGTCATGAAATATTCGAGCCCCCGGTTCCAGTCGATATCGAGGATGTCCGGCGGCGAGATCGACAGCAACCTGTGCATGAAATCCAGCGTCTTTCGGCCGGCTTCGGTGGCAAGGCGAGGCCGCATCTGCTCGCCCGAGAGCTGCGAATAGTCCATGTAGAGCCGCGCGGTGGGAAGATTGATGACGGCACTGCCGCAGCAGCCCATGAAGAACATGAAGGAATGGGCGATGGGCATGCCGCGCGCGGCGTTCCAGACCACGCCATTGAGCCCGCGATGCGGCTGGTGCAACTGCCTGCCGACTTCGATCACGCGGTCGAAGCTGGTCGGAGCCTGCAGCTTGTAGGCCTCCAACAGATCCTTTCGGATGGCGAGCGTTTCGATCGTGCAATAGATCGGCACGCCATACTGAATCTTGTTCCACGACCCGGTGGCCCAGATGTTGGGATGGAAATCGAGAGGATTGATCTCGCTTTTCTCCAGAAACTCAGTCAGTGGCCGACAGACATCGCGTGTGACCGCCTCGCCGAGCCACGGCATGTTGACGGCGATGACATCGTACTTGCTGCGTTTCCTGCGCGCGTTCTCGAACACTTCCGCCTGAAGCCGGGGAAGCGGTACAAGCGTGAAGTTCTTCCTTGATGAAAGTTTTGCCCGGAAGTCCGACCACATGTCCCGCATCGAGGCGAAGTAGTTATCGTCATGGAGCAGGAATTTGAGGTCCTCGCCGGAGTCTTGGCTGCTCGCCATGATCTCGAGGGGCGGAATGATCTGGCCCGCAAGGTATGAACCGCCGAAATAGTAGTCTTCCTCGTCTCCGTTTCCGGATTTCAGTCCGAACGTCTCGGCCAGCAGCGCTTTGACCTTGCGAGCGTACTCCGTGAAATTCTCGATCAGCCGGGCGCTGGGAACCAGGTAAAACGTCCTCGATCCCGGCGTCTTCTCCTGCTTCTCGACCTCGCCCAGCTCAATAAGTCGGTGGACACGCCGCATGGCGCTTGCGAAGGGAACCTCGGCCGACTGGGCGAGCGACGACATGCTCACCGTCTGGCCGCGAAGATAGCTCCGCATGAGGAATATAACCATGTTCCAGTTCTGGTCCGGCTCGGCGACCGGCAGGAGCTGGTCATAGGGTTTACGCATCCGTTCCAGAAAGCTGATTATCCGCAAAAGCTCGTATTCGGTCATGTGTTCCGGGCCTCCCAACCGCCTGTCATTTTGTTATCGACATGATGGCAATCAAGGCTCGCGTGCCTCTGCCCTCCCTGACGGCTGCGTTCGGGGTGTGGACTGAGCGTTTCCTGTGGACGGTCCGCTGACGGAGGCACCATCGCGCGATGCGTCCGCAACCAGATCGAAGAACTGGATGTCGATGTCCGCCTGAAGGTAGTCGCTTCGGTTTTGCCAGAACCACTGCGATTGAGGGAGGGCCCCGTTTACATCGAAATCGGTCTTGCTCACCCATTGCTCGTAGATCATCAATCGACAAGCATCCCTGGGGTCGGCATGAAGGTGGATGGCTAAGCAGCCCGGGCTTTCGAGACTCGGGACGATTACGTTTTGCAGTGCATCGATCGTCTGCGCGAGTCGATCCGGCTGAGACCGAAGGAACGTGAGTACCCCGATCATCAAAGCCTCCCTTCCTTGATATTGGCATCCTAGGATCGCTGCCGTCTATCGCCGCGCAAATGATTCTCAAAATGAGAATTAAACACGACGTTTCGTAAGCCTTCCGGTTTACCACGAGGATTAAACCGGGAGGAGATGGATCATGGCGACGGGAATATTCCGAGCCGTGGGCTGGATAGGTCTTGGGAAGATGGGCCTGCCCATCTGCGGGCGATTGAAGGCTGCAGGTTTGCCGGTGACGGTGCTGGCGCGCAATCAAGACGGCGCGGCGAAGGCCGAGAGGGAGGGGTTTCCAACCTGCGGAAGCCTTGACAAGCTTGCGACGTCCGAGGTCATCTTTTCCGCAGTTCCCGATGATGCGGCGCTGCTCGGCCTGATGACCGACGGGTTTCTTGCCGCACTCCGGCCGGCCCATGTCTTCATCGACATTTCCACGGTGTCGCCGGAGGCTTCGGCCAAAGTTGCCCGCAAATTGGCGCCGACCGGGGCAGCCTACTTGCGTGTTCCGGTGTCCGGATCAACGACTCATGCGGCCGCAGGTCAGCTGACAGCCATGGCCTCTGGACCGAGGTCCGCATTCGATGATGTACAACCGGTCCTGACCGCCTTCTGCGCCAGACAGTTCTATCTGGGGGCAGACGATCAGGCCCGTTATCTAAAGCTTGCGATTAATTCGATCCTTGCGGCCAACTCCGCCCTAATCGCGGAAGCGCTCGCGATTGGCGAAGCGGGCGGATTGCACCGATCCGACATGCTTGAAGTGATGACGCAGAGCGCGATCGCCACGCCGCTGCTCGGCTACAAGAAAAACAGCCTGATCAAGGGCGAGTATCCCGCGGCGTTTTCGGTAAGCCAGATTATGAAGGACCTCGATCTCGTGCTTGAGGTAGCCCGCGCCGATCACATTTCCATTCCGGTGAATGCGATCGTCCGGCAACGTTTCGAGCAGGCTTATGTCGAAGGGCTCGGTGACGATGACTTCTTCTGTCTGTCCGGAGCGCCAAAGATCTAAAGTCTTTCACGCTTTGATGGAACGTATCTAGCGTTAGCGAACTACTTGCCGCATTCGGCGGGCTCGATTGTTTCGACGTGGCGGCCGATGTGTCGCCAATTCTCCTCGACGGTGCGTTTCTGGGCCTGGCGCATCCAGTGTTTGATCTTGGCGAAGCCCTGCTCGATCAGATTGAGTTCCGGCGAGTAGGGCGGCAGATACCAGAGCCTCGCGCCCACGGCCCTGATCATTTGCCTGATGGCCGCCCTGCTCGACATAGGCGCGGAAGCATTGGCCATTGATTGGCCGTCGAAGACGCCAACGATGGCGATCCTGGCAGGGCGGCCTAGATCCGCAGGTGTCTGGTCTTCATCGACGAGACCTTGATCAAGACCAACATGGCTCCGCTACGCGGTTGGGGGCCGAAGGGTAAGCGGCTACGCGGCCTGGGTCCGCACGGTCACTGGCGCACAATCTTTCTCGGCGCGCTGCGCTGGGATAGGCTCGCCGCACCTTGCGCAAACTCTTCAGCAAACTACAGTCCCGACAGGATGGAGGCTGGCCGTTCGGCCGTTTTTGAACGCCTTACATCCTCGCCTCGTCGTACTGGTTAAGCGTGCGCACCCTTGGGCATCGCACGCCACAGACGGTGAGGCGATGTGTTCTCGTAGCCAAGTTTGTCGAAGCTTGCGATCTCTAGGATTTGCCCCCAGGGTGCACGGAAATAGATCCAGTGAAAACCGGCGAGCGGACCGTCTTCGACCAAGTTGGGTCCGTCCAACATTTCGACACCCTGCGAGCGAAGCCGTTCGGCCGACTCGAAGACGTCGTCAACTTCGAAGCACATGTGCATCCCGCCAATCTCCGATGGGCGCCTCGGCACTACGCCCTTGTCCTCGCCTTCATACTCGAAGAGCTCCACGCTTGTTCCCTCACCGCAACGCAGGAATACCAAGTCCCTGATTCGCGAGTGCGCCGATGCGCCCAGCTTGTTCTTCATGAAATTCTCGTCGACATCAAAAGCGCCCGTCCGGAACACCTCGACAGCGCCGAAGATGGCCTTGAAGAATGCGATGCCTTCCTCGATGTCCGGTACCGTAATGCCGATATGGTGCATACCGTATACTTTTTCGGCCATGTTTCTCCTCCTGGTCGTCCGCGATTTCGAGTATGAAAGCATCGCACCGTCACGCATGTCGGCGGCTTGCGTTCCTCAGAGCGTTGCCCGTCGCTGCACAGCCGAATAGATCAGGGCAGCGATGACGATAAGGATGCCCTGGAACAGATATTGGTATGTCTGCGTCAGGCCGAGAAAGGTTGCGGCATTGAGAACCTCGGTGAGCAGAACGGCGCCCAGCACCGTACCTATGAAGGTACCGCGTCCTCCCGTCAGGCTCGTTCCTCCGAGAACCACTGCCGTGATGCTTGAAAGCGTGTAGTTCACGCCCTGGCGTGGGTCGCCGACACCAATCTGGGTCATCAGCATGATCGCTCCGAGCGCGGTCATAAGCGAGCAAGCGATGTATCCGCCGATGAAAATGAGGTCGACGCGCGAGCCCATCCTGCGAGCTGACTCTTCGTCGGAACCGACCGCCCTCAGGCGCCATCCGGCTTTGGTCCGCCGCAGAACCTGCTCGGCGCAGATGGCGATAGCCACGAGCACGAGGAACGCTACCGGGAATGGTCCCCACTGCCAGTTGATCCAATCCGTGGCCGTACTACTGATGTAGCCATCGGGATTGTCGCGCAGCAGAAAACTGAAGCCTTGTATCGCGATGTACATGGCCAGCGTCGCCGCGATCGGCGTGAAGTTCGCGTAGCGTATCAGAATCCCGTTCACGGCACCTGTGATCAAAGCGCCGATGAACATCAGCGCGAAGCCCGCGATCATCACGAACGTCGACTTGTCGTCGTTGATGAAAAAGGAAGCCACGACCACAAGGAAGCCTGCGAGTGGCCCGACCGACAGGTCGATGCCGCCCATCAGCAGGGCGATAGTCTGCCCCAACGCGATGAATCCGAGCGCCGTTGCCAAGAGGAAGATGTTGTAGACATTGTAGGCAGACAGAAAATTCTCATTCTGACTGTAGACATACAGCCCGAGCAGAATGGTGACGAAAGCCAATGGCACAGCCGGGGCGTTGTCAGTCTGCAGAAGGTGGCGAAAGGCGCCGCGCCTTGATGCATGCGCATTCGAAATACTTTCGCCGCCATGCGTTTCCGCCCTGACGGCCGCGGCGACGATCCGCTCCTCGGTTACATCGTCGCCCGTCAAGGTTTCGACGATATGCCCGCGCGACATCACGACCACCTTGTCGCAGAGGCCTTCCAGTTCGACCGCATCCGAAGAATTGACGACGACCGGGGTTCCCGCTTCCGAAACGCTACGCAGGATGCGGTAAATCTCGAAGCGCGCACCGACATCGACACCCTGCGTAGGTTCGTCGGCAATGATGATGCCGGGATCTGACAGCAGCGCGCGCGACATCACCACCTTCTGCTGGTTGCCGCCGGAAAGCGACAGGATAGGCGCTTCCATGCTCGGCGTCTTGACGGCCAGCTCGCCGAAGATAGACCGGACCCGACTGAGTTCTTCCCTGGAGCTGACGATGCCGGCGACCGCAAATTTCTCCAGCGCCGAGAAAGTCGCGTTCTCCCTGACGGTCAGTCCGCTCGCCACGCCTTCGACATGTCTATCGGATGGCATGAAGGCCGCCTGGCGAAGCAAGTCGGCTTGAGTGGTCGCCTTGCCACGAAGCGCTATCGTACCACCGCCCGCCTCGAGGCCCGCAAGCACGCGCATGAGCTCCGACTGGCCGTTGCCAGCGACGCCGGCGATTCCAATTATCTGACCGCGCGGCACGTCGAAACTGATATTATGAAGACCCCTTCCGCTCACGCCAGACACTGAAAACGCCGTGATCTGGCCAGACCCGTGCGATTTCGGCGGGAAGGCGGATTCGAGCGTGCGTCCGACGATGAGACGCACCAGATCCATGTCGCTTATATCGTCAACTCGCGCGGCGCCGCGGACGCGACCGTCTCGCAAGACTGTCACGCGGTGGGCGATCTGGCGCAACTCAGCCAATCGATGTGTGATGTAGATGACAGAGGTGCCGGTCTTGACGACTTCACGGATGCGGTCGAACAACATATCCGTCGCTTCCTGATCGAGAGACGCGGTGGGCTCGTCGAGAATCAGTACCTTCGGTTTGAGCGCAAGCGCCTTGGCAATTTCGAGCAGATGCTTCTGGGCGACTGTGAGACCCTCGGCCCGCATGCGCAGCGGCAGTTCCAAGCCAACGCTTGCCAGCATGCTCTGTGCCGCTGCCTGCGGCTGCGGGCCGGGAAAAAGCGACGCAGGCAGCGCCATCCGCAGATTTTCCATAACCGACAGATCCTCGATTATGGCGGGATGTTGGAAGCAAGTGGCAATGCCGAGTGAGGCGGCCATTTCTGGCGTCATTTGTTGGATCGGCCGACCCTCGAAGCTGATCTCCCCCTCGCTTCGAGCAAGAGTGCCCGAAATAATGTTCATCAGGGTCGATTTGCCCGCGCCGTTCTCGCCCAGAATGGCATGTACCTCGCCAGTATAGAATTCGACATTGACATCTCGAAGCGCCGGGACGCCCGAGAAGTACTTGTATATGCCTTCCAGACGGATCGTCACGTCGCCGTGGGTCACCGTCTCAGGCTTGGACGCCTTGATGCTAAGTGCCGCCATACCGCTGATCCGACCTTGCGTAAGTTTGCCCGGAGGTTGCCCTCCGGGCGTTTGCCAATGTCTGTCGTTATTTGCCGACGGCCTTGGCCTGGTCTTCGGCCGGGAGTTCCGAAGACAGATAAATGGCTCCCGGCAGGTCCTTGCGGCATTGCACGGCATTCGGCTTGCCGGTCACGGAGTCCTCGAAAGCCGGGGCCTTGAAGATTTGATCAGCTGGCGGCTTGCCGCCGGTAGCGAGCGCCACGGCCCACTGCACGGCAAGCCGGACGTTGTCGTTGCCGGTTGCGACGGTGAAAAGTTTGAAATCCGGATTCTTGGCCTGGTTGTCCTGCCAGAAGCACCCAAGCGAATTGCCGTCCGAAGTCGCCAAAGCCGGGATCGATTTGTTCTGCTTGTTGAACAGCGGCAAAGCGCCCACCAGCGAAGGTCCGAAGTCGGAGACAATAACGTCGATCTTGGCGTCCTTCGAGATCTCTGCCGTGAGCACCTTTTGGGTAAGAGCCGGATCCCAGTTGGTCACCGCGAAAGGCTCCGGGTTGACGAATTTATATTCCGGACCAAGAACTTTCTTCATCCCCTTCAATTCGTCCAGCCCCTGGCTGTTGCCTGCCGGGCCTGAGAGGAACAACAGGTTCCCGCCCTTGGGCAGGATGCTCTTGATCCACTTGCCCCAGGTTTCACCGTCATCGACAAAGGAAGAGCCGATGAACTTCGAGTAATTCTGGCCTTCCTTGCCACCAACATTCACGCGATAGGGCACGATGACTTTGCCGGCTTTGAAGACGCTCGTAATGGCAGGAAGGACGGCGGGACCGGCGTCACCGAACACGACGAGGGCATCGATACCTTTCGCCGCCATGCTCTTGATGTCCGAAATCGACTTCTGTGTATCGCCTTGTCCGTCGGCGTATTCGTATTTCGTGATGCTGGGGCAGAGTTCGACGGTCTGCTTGCCGGAAGCCGTCGTCACCTGACGCCAGCTGTTGCCGCCATAGCCGTCAAGCAGTGCAAGCGTGGCCTTCTTGGGGCCGCACCAGGAAGGCACTTCGGCGCGCGCGATGTTGGTGGATCCGAGCGCCATGACCGTGGCAGCCACCGAGAATGCCAAGCTCTTCGCAAGAACAGAGTATTTCATTATTTTTCCTCCACATTTTTTGACCCAGTCGATTTCCTCACGTTTACCCTCCAGCGGATCGAGTAAACACCTATGCCAAAACCCAAAGCCAAGGCCTGGATGATGGTCTGAGCCGAAAACGGCACACCGACTGCCAGTGCGAATTGGCTCAATTGGTTTAGAAAAAAGGCGGATATCACCGTGGATATCGGATAGCCGCGCCCGCCCAAAAGGGAGGTGCCCCCGAGCACGACCACCGCAACGGACGGCAGCAACAGACTGTCGCCCTGGAAGGCGGTCGGCTCGCGCGTAATTCCGGCAATCAGCACACCGGCCATGCAGTAGAGAAGCTGCGCATAGACATAGGCCATCATCCTGTGAATACGCACGTTGAGGCCCGCGGCGCGACCCGCAAGCGGATTGGCGCCGATTGCTTCGAACCTTCGTCCGACAACTGTTTTCTTCAGGACAAAGGATACGAGGGCGAGCGCGGCGAGCGCGAAGAAGATCGAGTTCGGAAAGCCAAATGTTTCGCCGCCAGCGATCTCCGCCAGCAGATTTGTGGTGATCGACGGGACTCCGCCGGAGACCGCGAAGACGGCGCCGTAAAGCAATGCATTGGTGCCGATAGTGGCGATTATGGCATTGAGCCGGAAAATGCTGACAAGCACGCCGTTGAGGAAACCGGCAGCCAGCGCAAAGGCCATGGCCAGCAGGACCGCCCGGTAAAGCATGGCGTCATTCTGCTGCGGATAGTGCGTCGCAACCACAACCGAGAGCGAAACTGCGCCCGGTAGCGACAGATCGAATCCGCCCTGTTGAACCACCAACAACTGACCGAGTCCGACAATGGCGATGATTGCCGCGAATGGCAGGCTTCCCGAGAAGGCGCCCAAGGAAATGCTCGAAGGTGCAAAAATCATGCACACGACGAGTAGCAAGAGCGTCGAGAGGATGACCGTCACGAAGCTCCTGGCCAGCGGCATTGCGCTCACGATCGGTTGGGGAAGAGCATCTGGTATAGTCGGGGTCGCGTTCATTTCAGTGCGCTCTCCCAAGCGCTAGGGCAGCACTTTGGCCGCGCGGAACTTGTCGAAGGCGTCGGTGAAGGACCGCAAGGAGTTCTGGTAGGCCGTGAAGCCCATGTCGCGGCTCTTGGTCATGTCGGTGAAGTTCTCAATGACCCGGCCTAGATCGGCGTCGCTGTGCCACCAGGACGCGACCTTGTTGAGCGGGTTACGCTGAAGTCCATACTTCGCGACGATCTTGTCCCAGACCGGCTCCATGCCCGCCATCTGCTCTTCCAGCGGCTGGGCGTGGCCGGGATATTTAGCCGCGGCGACGCCGAGATGCCCAGCCAGCTTCGGCCATAGCCAATTCCAGCGGAAGACCTCGCCATTGACGATGTTGAAGGCATTGTTGCGTGCCGCGGGCTCAGTTGCCGCCCATAGGAGGTGTTTGGCGATGATCCTGCCGTCTGTGACGTCGACTACGGCCTCATATTGCTGTTGCGAACCAGGAAAAACGAAGGGCCGCCCGGTCTCTTTGCAGATCGCTGCATAGGCGCCAAGCGTCGCCGCCATGTTCATCTGATTTCCGACCGCATATCCGATCAATGTGTGAGGGCGATGCACCGACCAGCCAAAACCCTGGCGCTCGGCCGCAGCGAAAACCTCGTCCTCCTGATCGTAGTAAAAGTTCTGATAGGCCAGCCGCGGCTGTTCCTCCCGAAAGGGCGTTACTGGCCTGGCCTTCGCATAGGCTTCGAAAGGTCCCATGTAGTGCTTCAATCCAGTCACTAGCGCGACGTGTCGCAAAGGCTTGCCATCCATGGCCTGCAGCAGGTTGCGGACCATGCCGGCATTCACCTGGCAGTTTTCCGCCTCGGTGGGCTGGCGTAGCCAGGTTGTGATGAAGACGTCGGTTGGGTCGACGTCGGCTAGTGCCTGGTTGACAGCACCCTTGTCGGTGAGGTCCACCGCAATGTGCGCGACGCCGCTGGGCAGGTCGTGCTTGTGGCGGGAGAGGCCGGTCACTATCCAGTCTTCCGCCGTCAGGCGCTCTGCCAAATGTCGGCCGATGATCCCGGAAACGCCGGCGATCAATGCATGGCGAGCCATCAGTTCAGTCCTTCCGTGCTGAGCGTTACCTTGATGCAGGCTTGCGGATTCTGACCGAGATCGAAGGCTTCGACCGCATCGGTAAGGTTGAAGTGGTGGGTCTGGATGGGCGACAGGTCGATGGCGGTCCTTTCCAGAAAGCGGATTGCTGCTGGCCAGACACCGGGCGAGCCGATGCAGCCACGCACAGTGAGGTTCTTCATCTGGATGAGCCCGAGATTGGCGGGGATTTTCTGGCCTATGTTGATGCCGACCATCGACATGCGCCCCTCCTGCGCGGCGTATTCGAACGCCGCCGCGAGCGAAGCGCTGTGGCCAGCGGCTTCAATCACAAGATCGGCGCCACGACCATGCGTGATGTCCTTGATCCGCTCTGCCGCTGTCGACGGGTCGATCGCTTCCGATGCGCCGAGCTTCAGCGCGACGTCGCGGCGGGTCTGGATCGGATCGACAACGACAACATTGGCGCCCATCCCAATCGCCGCAGCTGCTGACACCAGGCCGATCGTGCCGCCGCCCGAGACCACCACCGTCTCGCTGGCGTTGGTTCCGCCGGAGCGTAGCACGGCGTAGAAGCCGCAGGTGAAGGGCTCGATCAGGGCGCCACGATTGTCGTCGACGCTGTCCGGCAGTTTGTGCAGCCAATCGGGGTTTACGTTGAAATACTGCCGATCGGCGCCATCCATGGAGAAGCCGAAGTGGTGCAGGCGCTCTGGCGTGCGAACCACGCACTCGCCGACAACGCGGTCCCCCACGCGGAAGTTCTTGACGGCCTTCCCGACTTCCACGATCTCGCCGCACCATTCATGCCCAGGCGTCACAGGATAGGAGATGGGAATGATGTACCGCCCAGCCAGGAGCTCATAGTCCGAATGGCAGATGCCAACAGTGCGCGTGCGCACCATAACCTCGGTGTCGTCAATGACGGGCATCGGAACATCAACGACGACCGGTTGATCTGGCTTTTCAAAAACAAGCGCCTTCATGGTCTCCTCCTAGACTGCTACGACCGCCCCATCCTGCTCTGCGGAGGCAATGATGGCTTCGAGGATCGCGATGTTGTTGACGAGTTCTTCTCCGGTAACCGGATACGGCGCCTCGCCGCGCACGGCACGGGCAAACGCCACGAGATTGTCGCGAACAGGCTCAGCTGGGGCTACTTCCTCCACCGTGATTGGCGAGCCCGTTTCGGCTGATGTCACGACCCAACCCGCGGGGGACTCGACGTGCGCCTTGTCGCGGATGTCGATCCACCCCTTGGTTCCAAACACGGCGAAGCGCGAGACGAACGGCGTCACGAGCGTCGCCGAGATATAGGCCGTGCCGCCTGACTTGAAGCGGATGTGGGCGCTCATCGTGTCACCTTGCGGAAAATCAGAACCAAGGTTCTCGCAGGAGACGCGGACGTCGCGCGCCGGACCGAAAAGTGCTGTCGAGAGGTCGGTAAGATGAATGCCTGTCGCGGTCATGCCGGCCACGGGTGCTTCCGCGGCATTGAGTCGCCAGTTGTCGGCATTGAGGGTCAGGAACTTGTCGTGACTGAAATTGGCCTCAACCTGCAGGAGGCGACCGAGCTTACCGGATCGGGCAGCTTGAAGCATTTCCGCAACCGGCGGCTCCCAGCGGCGCTCGTGGCCCATGCCGAGCACGAGATTTCTTGCGCGGCAGGCTTTGACCGCAGCCTCTGCACCTATTCGGGTGTGGCTCAGGGGCTTCTCGCAGAAGACATGCTTGCCGGCAGAGACCGCGCGCTCGATCTGCTCGGAGTGCAGCGAATGCGGCGTTGCGAGAATAACTGCCTCGACGCCCGGATGGGCCAGCGCTCCTCTGTCGTCCGGATAGCAATTTAATCCGTTCGCGGCTGCGAATTCTGCTCCCGCTTGGCTGGGCTCGGCGGCGCAAACGATCTCTATCTCGTCGGGAGCCTTCTGAAGGACAGCGGTCATCTTCTTGCCCCACCAGCCGAGGCCAATCATCGCGACTTTTACAGGCGGTTTCTTGCTGCTCATTTCTAGCTCAAACCGTGACGAGAATTTTCATGTGGTTGACGGACTTGTCGAGAAGGGCTTCGAAACCCTTGGCGACGACATCGTCGGCCGAAATCTGCGCGGTGCAGATCTTTTCGACCGGCAGCAGTCCTGCCTCGACCATGCGGATGATCCGTGGCCAGGACTGCACGGGATAGCACCAAGTGGCCTCCACGGTGATATCCTTCAGTGCCCAAAGCATCGCGTCGATGGACGCAGGCTTCATGTGAAGGCCGGTCTGCACCACCTTGCCCTGACGACGGATTGAGGCAGCGCAAGCGTTGAGGCTGGATTCGAGGCCGACGCATTCGAGGGCAACATCGACGCCGACGCCTTCTTCCGTATGGTCGCGGATGAAGGTAGGTACGTCGTCCCTTGTCGGATCGAGACAGATCGCGTCGGGAACCAACTGCTTGGCGAGGCCACGTCGATAGGCATTTGGCTCGCTCACGAAGATGACGGCCGCGCCAGCCGCTCGGGCGGCAAGCAGAGTCAGTGCGCCGATGGGGCCCAGGCCGGAAATCAGCACAGTAGAACCCGAGGTCACCTCGCCACGGTCGACGGCATACACTGCAACGGCTGCCGGCTCGATCATCGCAGCCTGTACGTCGCTGACGCCTTTCGGCACTACGGCAATATTGTAGTCGTTCACGACAGCGTATTCCGCCATCCCGCCCCAGGCCCAACTCAGCCCAACGCAGCCCATCTTCTCGCTGAGGTGATAGAGGCCCCTGCGGCCGTAGTAGTCGTTGCGGGGCGAGATCAGCGGCTGGATCGACACCCGATCTCCGACCTTTACGTTGGCGGCGGCCGACCCCTTGTCGGCCACAATGGCGCTGAACTCGTGGCCGAGAATTTGCGGGTTGGTCGCGCCGGTATATGGGTGGGGTGTTTGCGGGGTGACGATCGGTCCGGCAATGTATTCATGAAGGTCGGTGCCGCAGATGCCGGTCACCAGCGGCTTGACGAGCACGTCGTTTGGGCCAAGCACTTGTGAAGGCCCGGCCACATCCTCGACACGTATATCCCTGGCTGCGTGAAACCTTACTGCTTTCATCAAATGCGCTCCTGAGACAAGTTCATGTCAACACCATTCCACCATCGACCATGAAGGTCTGCCCGGTCACATAATCCGACCCTGTCGACGCAAGGAATGTGGTGACGCCGGTGATATCTTCCGGCTGCGAATAGCGGCCGACCAGGATCGATTGGCTGAATTCGTTGATCGCTTGATCTGGCTTGTCCGTCAGGCCGAGCGTCATGAACTCGCGGTCTAGTTGTTCCCATAGCTCGGTGCGCACTACGCCGGGTGCAAACGCGTTGACGGTAATTCGGTCTGCGGCCAACGCGCGCGCCGCGGCTTGGGTCAACGCCACGACGGCGAATTTCGAGGCGCAGTAGTGAGCGAACAAGGGATAACCCTGTTTGCCGGCAATCGAGGCTGTGTTGATGATCTTGCCGCCGGCGCCCTGAGCCTTCATTTGCCGGGCGGCTTCCTGCGCCCCCATAAGTACGCTAAGAGCGTTCACATCCATAACGCGGTGCCAGTCGTCCTCGGTCACATCCATGAAGGCACAAGTCTGGCTGATGCCTGCATTGTTGAACATCACATCGAGCCGCCCGAAGGACGTCACCGTTGCGCCGATCAGTTCCCGAATGCTTGCCCTGTTGGCTACATCGACGCGGACAGCGATTGCCGAGCCGCCAATGCCTTCTGCAACTTGACTGGCAGCATCTAGGTTGATGTCTGCGACACAGACCCTCGCGCCATTGCGGGCGAGGTCGCGTGCTATCTCGGCGCCTATGCCTCGGCCTGCGCCGGTGACGATAATCGATTTGTCGGCGACAGAGCCTGACACCGTGTCCTCCCTGATCACGGTCAACCCAATTTTCGTTCTCTGCTGTGTGGCGGCATTGTTCGCTTTGCAGCAAGAACCGCGGAACATGCTCTCTCCAAGCCCGCACTAATGATGGTAGCCAGATGGGGTTAGACAGCCTGCGCTATTTTTCTCAATTTGAGAATTCCGATTGGCCTCATGGCCCGTTCGGCGATGTTGGCGATTCGCTTATTTCTGCCAGCTCAAGCGGCCCGAGGTCTCACATGGCGGTGTCAGGACTTGCGGGGAGGGGATCGCTGCAGGCTACCGGCTTGACCGACCCGTCCACTATAGCGATACCGTTTACTTGATCGGGCAATTTGCGCTCGGCTCCCGTCGTTGATCTCTTGAGTTACGTTCTGACCATGCTCGGCAAACGTTGTGTGCTGGTGGATTCCAGTGGCGGGCTCGCCACCTACATGGCGCGCACAATTACACAGCGGGACGTTCTGTTCGCGGTTTCCTTCCACTTTTACGCGACGGAAGTCGCCTGCGCCAACCATTGCTACGTTTGCGCGCCCTTTTGCTCTTCACGCCGGTCCGCATCGAACGCCTGCTCTCCTTTCCCGGCCCACAGGCCTCGCGCATGGTCGCCTTCATCGCTCTGCAACTTGGCGGCGATCCAAAGCAGCGCGCCGTAGATGGTGGCGCGATCGTCGTTGGTGAGCTCGACAATGCCTGCCTTGACGACGAGACCGCCGAGTTCAATCAGATGCCGGGTGCGCTTGCGGCGCTCGACCTGCCAGCTGCGCATGTCATGCCGAGCCAGAGCCGCTTGCCGGCGGTTGTGCGCTGCCTTGTTGCGCTGCAATGCTGCGTCGGTTGCGCTGAGATGCCGAAGCAGCTCGCCGGGAGCCGCTTTCGAAAAACATCACCCCACGCTTAGCCCATGCCTCACGCTTTGCGGCGTCTTTCGTCTCGGCGATTGCGACCAATGCGCCGGCCAGTTCCTCGGTGCTGAGTTGGTCGGCGCCGGTGGCGATCACCAGCTGGCCAAGTTGCTGCACCCTTCGCGTTTTGAGCTCTCGCGCTTTGTCCTCCAGCGCCTTCAGTTCGGCGTCGAAATCGCGTGGTTTGCGCATAGCTATCTCCATCGGTTGTCGATCGGAGGATGATAGGGGAGCGCCTGCCGGAAGGCTTCAGGGTTGCCGAGACAGCCCGGGACGGGCTGGTCCATCCCGAGATTTTTTCGAGGGAGGGCGCGCTTATACGTCGTGCCGACGTGCGGTTTGACGTGCAAATGATCTGGTCGCGATGGCGATCTATCATCTTCAGATCATGTCCCGGGCTGTGGTGTAGCTGGCGGCATTGGTCGCCGAGCTCTCCGGCATGGGCCGGGCTGATCAGCGCGCCACGGCTGGCAGGCTGATGAGGGGATCATCACTCATCTGGCTGATCGTCTCAAGGGTCATATAGCGGGCTCGCTGGACGGCCCACTCATCATTCTGTTCGAGCAGCAGCGCCCCGACGAGGCGCACGATCGCATCGTCGTTCGGGAAGATTCCGACGACCTCGGTGCGTCGCTTGATCTCGCCGTTGAGACGCTCGATCGGATTCGTCGAGTGGAGCTTGGCGCGATGTTCCTTCGGGAAGGTCATATAGGCCAGCACGTCGGGCTCGGCGTCATCCATGATTGTCGCCAGCTTAGGGACCTTGGGCCGGATCTGATCAGCGACGGCGCGCCATTGGGTGCTCGCGGCCTCGGGCGTTTCCTGGGCGAAGGCGGTGGCGATGAAGGCCGAGACGACCCTGCGGCCGCTCTTGCCGGCGTGCGCCAGCACGTTCCTCATGAAGTGGACGCGGCATCTCTGCCAAGTGGCGCACAGCACCTTGGTGACGGCCGCCTTGAGACCTTCATGTGCGTCTGAGACGACGAGCTTGACGCCGCGCAGGCCGCGGCGGGTGAGCTTGCGCAGGAACTCGGTCCAGATCGGCTCGGCCTCCGAGGCGCCGATCTCCATGCCAAGCACCTCGCGCCGGCCGTCTGCGTTGACGCCGACGGCGATGATGACGGCGACCGATACGATGCGCCCACCGCGGCGCACCTTTAGGTAAGTGGCATCGATCCACAAGTATGGCCAATCGCCCTCGATCGGCCGCTCGAGGAAGGCTTTCACCTTGCCGTCGATCTCCTCGCACAGCCGCGAGACCTGGCTCTTGGAGATGCCGCTCATGCCCATCGCCTTGACCAGGTCGTCGACCGAGCGCGTCGAGATGCCCTGCACATAGGCTTCCTGGATGACGGCGGTGAGCGCCTTCTCGGCCATGCGGCGCGGTTCGAGGAAGCCCGGGAAGTAAGAACCCTTCCTGAGCTTGGGAATGCGAAGTTCGACGGTTCCCGCTCGCGTTTCCCAATCCCGCTCGCGATAGCCGTTGCGTTGAGCGAGCCGCAACGGGGTCTTCTCGCCATAGCCGGCACCGGTGGCCGCGCCCACCTCCAACTCCATCAGCCGCTCGGCGGCAAAGCCGATCATCTCGCGCAGCAGATCGGCATCCGGGGTCTTCTCCACGAGCGTGCGCAGGTTCATCATGTCGTCGGTCATCGGTGGTCCTTCCGAAATGGGTTGGCGTCAACAACCAAACCCTACCGGAAAGCGCCGATGACCACCGACAGGCCGCTCACTCGCTACAGCACAACTAACGGCGCGCTCGCGAGCGGCTTCATAACCCTCAGCTACACCACCTGATGGGACACGATCTCATCTTCACGTCAAGGTCATTGGCCGCAAGGCAGGTTCAAGCGCAGTCGCGTCGGCCACCTACCGCTCGGCTTCGCGGCTACGCGATGAACGCATCGACCGCAGCCACGACTTCTCCGCCAAGCGCGGAGTCGTCCATTCCGAGGTGATGCTGCCTGCGAATGCACCGGAGGCCTGGAGCGACCGCGAACGGCTGTGGAACGATGTCGAAGCGTTCGAGGTACGCAAGGATGCACAGCTTGCGCGCGAGGTCGAGTTTGCGCTCCCGCGTGAACTAAACCAGGCGCAAGGCATCGAACTGGCGCGCGACTTTGTTCAGGCCGAGTTTGTCAGCCGAGGGATGGTCGCCGATCTCAACGTGCATTGGGACAGGGCGGAGGATGGCAGTCCCAAGCCGCATGCTCATGTCATGCTGACCATGCGGTCCGTCGACGAGAATGGTTTTGGGTCAAAGGTGCGCGACTGGAACGCTACCCATATGGTCGAACGCTGGCGCGAGCGATGGGCCGAGCTTGCCAATGAGCGCCTCGCCGAACTCGATATCGACGCCCGCATCGATCATCGCAGCCTGGAAGCGCAGAGCATTGCCCTGGAGCCGCAGACGCAGATTGGGGCTCCGGCGCAACGCATCGAAGGCGGTGACATTGACGCTTCGGGCATTGAAGCAGATCGCGCCGAGCTGCATCGCGAGATTGCGCGCAACAATGGTACGCGCATCATTGCCGATCCATCCGTGGCGCTCGATGCCATCACGCATCAGCAATCGACCTTTACACGAAAGGACATCGCGAAATTCGCGCATCGGCACAGCGACGGGGTGGATCAGTTCAGCGCGGTCATGTCAGCCATCAGCAATGCACCCGACCTGATTGAACTCGGCAAGGACGGACGCGGCGAAGACCGCTTCACCACCCGGCAGATGATCGAGACCGAACAGCGCCTGTATCGCGCGACGGAACGCATGGCCAGAGGTGAGCGTCACGCAGTTAGTGGAGCACATCGCGAGGCAGCGTTGGAGAAGGCGAAACAGGGCAGTCTTGTCCTGTCAGGCGAGCAAGCGGATGCGCTGAATCGCATTACCGACGGCCGCGGTCTTGGCGTCGTGGTTGGTTTTGCCGGAACGGGCAAGAGTGCCATGCTGGGCGTTGCGCGCCAAGCATGGGCAGCGGCGGGCTACGAGGTTCGAGGCGCCGCACTCTCCGGCATTGCGGCCGAGAATCTGGAAGGCGGTTCGGGCATCTCGTCTCGCACCATCGCCAGCCTGGAGCACAGCTGGGGACAGGGCCGCGATCTGCTCACCACGCGCGATGTCCTGGTGATCGACGAGGCCGGCATGGTCGGCACGCGCCAGTTGGAGCGCGTGCTCTCCCATGCGGCGGACGTCGGCGCAAAGGTCGTGCTGGTCGGCGATCCGCAGCAGTTGCAGGCAATCGAGGCCGGCGCCGCATTCCGGTCGATACACGAGCGACATGGCGGCGTCGAAATCGGTCAGGTGCGCCGGCAGCGCAAGGACTGGCAGCGTGACGCCACGCGCGACCTGGCGACCGGCAGGATCAATGCTGCGATCAGCGCCTATGACGCGCAAGGCATGGTGCATCAGGCTGCAACGCGCAATGAGGCGCGAGGTGAACTCGTCGCGCGCTGGGATCGCGACAGGCAGGCGCATCCAGAGGCAAGCCGGATCATCCTCACCCACACAAACGACGAGGTGCGCGCACTGAACCAGGCCGCACGCGAGCGCATGCGGGCTGCCGGCGATCTCGGCGACGATGTTCACGTGACTGTCGAACGCGGCCCAAGAAACTTCGCCAGCGGCGACCGCGTCATGTTCCTGCGCAACGAGCGCGGGCTTGGCGTCAAGAACGGCACGCTGGGTATAGTGGAGGACGTCAGCTCACAGAGCATGACCGTCCGCACCGATGACGGCAGATCGGTGCGCTTTGACCTGAAGGACTATGCCCATATCGACCACGGCTATGCCGCGACCATTCACAAGGCCCAGGGCATAACCGTCGACCGGACCCATGTGCTCGCCACGCCGGGCATGGATGCGCATGGCAGCTATGTGGCTCTGTCGCGCCATCGAGACGGAATGGACCTGCATTACGGCAAAGACGACTTCGCGACACGCGACCGGCTCGTCCGCACGCTGTCGCGCGACCGCGCCAAGGACATGGCGTCAGATTATGAGCAGATCGACCCAGCGCAGAGCTATGCCGAGCGGCGCGGTATCACCTTCCGCGAGCGTGTGGTCGACATCGTGCGCCGGATCATTCCAGAGAAGCTGCGCGACAGGATCGGCGGGCTGGTCGACGGGTTGCGCTCGCCTGCAGACGCCGAGCCCATGCAGGAACGTGGACCTGGACCGGGAAGGGAAGATGTTGGGGCGCAAATCGGAGATGCAGGCCCGCCGCCCGGCAGAGAAAATCTTGCCACCGGAGTGCCGCCCGACACGACTGCGCCATTGGATGCGGAAGCGGCTTTGCGCAGCGCTCGAACAAAGGCGCTTGTGCGTCACGCGCGCGCTCTCGAAGCGATGTCGCACAATGCAAATGCGGACGGGCAGGGCAGTCCCGAGCAGATGCGCGAGTTGACGGATGCCCGTAGCGCCTTCGAGAAGGTGCGGCCGTATGGCTGGCGCGATGCCGAAGCGGCTTATGTGAAAAATCCCGAGCTTGTCCGTGAGGCGGGGGCCGGCCGGGTCAATCCCGTCGTGCTGGCTCTTCAGCTCGAAACGGAAATCCGCACCGGGCCGGACGACGATCCGAGCCGCCGCGCCGACCGGTTCGTGGAACGCTGGCAAAAACTCGATCGCTCGAGCCAGCGGCAATACCAGGCCGGCGACATGTCCGGCTACAAGTCAACACGCTCGGCCATGTCCGACATGGCCAAGAGCCTTGAACGCGATCCGCAGCTGGAATCCCTGCTCGCCAACCGCAAACGCCAGCTTGGCATCAACGTGGATTCGGGTCGCCGCTTGGGCGCGGAACTGGCCCTCAGCCATGGCATCGGAAAGGGGCGGGGCATTGGGATCTAAGGAATGCCGATTTGCCGCCGTTTCCACTCCGCAGGCGGTTGAGGCGACAAACCTGATTGCGCTTAGGATCGGTTCGTCCTGTCTGTCCCAGCAGACATCAGCAAGAACCAGTGAGGTGCAGGCAAGCCATGCCCGAGCCGGATCGCATCATACGCCTCAAAACCGTCCTTGACCGGACCGGCCTGTCCCGTTCAACCATCTATCGCAAAATCGCCGAAGGCACGTTCCCGGCTCAGATCAAGATCAGTGTCAACGGGGCGGGCTGGCGGGAATCCGATGTTAATCGGTGGATCGCCGATCCTGATGCATGGCACACCAGCGCATCACGAAAAAACAGCGACTAGTGGCGGTGGAGTGGCACGTTGCTGTCAACGTTGAACAGTCCTCTCTGACGTAAATTCCACGACTGGGAAGGGGCCGCAACCGGACTGTCTGTTTTGCGATGTAAGCGGCACAATGCAGTCGGTCAGTTCAGCCCCGAAGGCGGTCTGAAGAGCGACAGGCCTATTGCGCCGCGAGAACTTTCCTTTTCAAGAAGCGGCCAAGATCGGTCAGACGCAGGAACGGATGAGGTCGGATCTGCGCAGCCTGCCGAGAAGCGATGATCGCAGCTCGATGGGCGTCTTGCCGTTCCAGATAGAATGCCAGTGCAAGTTCATGACGTGTCGGCCGAAAGCCACCGGGCGGCTGTGCTGTGGTTGACAATATCCTGGGCTGAATGGGCCAATCAGAAAGGCTGGGACTAAGCATATCATCCTCCCGCGGAGTGTGGATCCACGAACTCTCTCCTGTGGCCGTGAGATATGCGTACTAGGAACCGTGATTGGTTCGTGAAAAATGCGGCCCCCCCTAAATCGTGGTTGAAGTCGCGCCAGGTCCGGAGAACAATTGAACGTCGAACCTGGCTTACGGAGCGATGGCGCAACTTCAACTTCTGCTGTTCGGAGGCTTTACTCTTGCTGGAAGCGGACCTGCCGCCGCGGTGCTGAGCCGCAAAGCGCGCGGTCTGGTGACCTATCTTGCCCTCAATCCTGGACGACCCCATTCGCGTGAGAAACTCGCCGCGCTTCTATGGGGTGATACCGGAGAGCCGCAGGCGCGGATGAACCTCAGACAGGGCCTATCGGCGATAAGGAAAGCGTTGCCATCGGCCGGCGACCGGCGGCTCCTGGCGGACGGCGATACTGTCACCCTCAATCTCGACGACCTCGAGATCGATGTGGCACAGTTCGAGCGCCTGGTATCAGGAAGCGCGCCCGAGCAGCTTGAGCAGGCCGCGCTCCTCTATGCCGGTGATCTGCTCGATGGCTTCGTCCTGAGGGAAGAACCGTTCGACGACTGGCTAAGGCTGGAACGTGAGAGGCTGAGGACGATCTGGATCGGGGTTCTAGAAAAACTCCTCCACCAGCATGCGATGAAGGACAATCTGGCCGCCTATGTCCAGGCAGCAACGCGTTTGCTCGCATCCGATCCTCTCCGGGAAGATATTCACCGCGGCCTCATGCAAATCTATGCCCGCCAGGGCCGAGCGAACATGGCATTGAAGCAGTTTGCGCAATGCCGCGAGGCACTGCGCAAGCACTTGCAACTGGAACCGGACAACGAGACGCGTGAGTTGTATGACAAGCTCCGTGCCAGCCGTTTCGGACCGACCAGACAGAATACAGCACCGAGCGTAAGGGCCGAGGGGGCGGTCCCAGGCGCTAAACCAGTGCCGGCTTCGGTACGCCCCGAAACGCGCTATGTGAAGTCGGGAGGTGTTAGCATTGCCTATCAGGTTACCGGTGAGGGACCGTTCGACCTCGTCTACGTGCAGGGCTGGGTTTCCAATCTCGACTATGCTTGGGAATCTCCGCGGCTGACGCATGTGCTGCGCCGGCTTGGGTCATTTTGTCGGCTGGTCCGCATCGACAAGCGAGGCACCGGTCTTTCCGACCGCAATGTAGGGTTTCCGACGTTGCTGGAGCGGGTGGACGATGTTCGGGCGGTACTAGATGCAATCGGATCGCGGCGAACAGTGGTGTTCGGCAGTTCCGAAGGCGGCGTCCTTTGCATGCTCTTTGCTGCGACCTACCCCGAGCGAACCAAAGCTCTCATTCTTCATGGTGCATACGCCCTGGGACTGTGGTCACCGGAATATCCCTGGGCGAAGACCCGAGAGGAAATGGAAGAAGAATTGGCGGCGATCGGGCGAAATTGGGGAGAGCCTTGGGACTTGGGGCGCGGGGCGCCGAGCCTAGTGAACGATACGCACGAACAACAATGGTTCGCAGCCTATCTGAGGAGTTCGGCGTCACCTTCCGATGCGATCGCGCTGTGGCGCTGGGGCGCGGAAGTCGATGTCCGCAATATCCTGCACGCGATCCATGTGCCCACTCTGATCCTCCAAAGGAAGGGCGATCGATGGATCAAGCCCGAAGAAGCGCTTTACTTGTCCGAGCGCATCGCTGGCGCCACGCTTGTCGAGCTGCCGGGCGATGACCACCTGATTTGGGGCGCCGATTCGGACCGCCTAGTCGACGCGATCCAACACTATCTCACCCTCACATTTCCGGCGGAGGCCCGATAGAGCTGAAAGTTGGATTGTCTTCGTCCCGCTCATTGAAACGGATCGTCACGCTCAGTTTCGGGAGGATCATCGACCAACCACTCAGACCTTAGCGAAGAAATGCGCTGAGTGATGTGCTGCGGACCGCAGGCCGCCTTTAGAAAACACTCGCACCACGGTAGAAAAATGACCGGTCGTGGGCCGTGAATGGCCAACCCTGTTTGCTGACCACGTCAGCACTGAGGCAGCGGCGAAGCAGATCTCTACGGCCGACATTAGGCGCGTTGCTGACATTGATCGGGAAACAGATAGTCTTAAAGGCGCCTATAGATGCCGCCTTCGTCTAAGTGTTCGCGCTACCGCGTGACAAGCGGACACCAGGACCGCCGCCATTCTCTGGAATGAATTCTATTCCGGCTGCTTCGAGCGATAGCTTCAGCGCTTGCAGGATTGATTCAGATGCTGGTTTCGAACCACGTTCGAACTGCACGATTGTCCTCAAACTTACCTTGGATAAATCCGCCAGTCCCTGTTGAGAAATGTCGAGAAGCCCACGGGCCGCGCGAACTTGGGCCGCACTTACCTTCATTGTTCAAATGCCCTGTTGCGCAAAAAGCGCAAATATGCTTGTTTTAGGAAACGGCCGTTGGAAGTGGTTCCCCCGCTTCCACAGTCTAACCACGCCCACGCTTTGCGGAGCTCGGATCATGGCTGATTCCGACCATAGCACGACTATGCCTTTCGTCACGAATGGCAAGGACACGGCGTCGAACCGGTTGCCGGATGCAGATCCCCCGATTCTATTGCTCCGAGATTGGTTGCGGGCGCAGCATGTTTCTCAGGTCCTTTGCCGTCTTCAACAGCGTCTAGAGAGGCGTTATCTCGACGCTAGAGGCTCGGAAGCGATGGACAAGCAGGTCGCCTACTCGATCGCCTGCCAAGCGGAGGTTGAGTCCTCCACTGTGGCTTTGAAGCTTCAGGACAAGCTACCCCAAATACGGGCGCGGTCGCTTCTCGGTGTCGTCGCCAAGCTCGAGATCATCGCAGGCGCAGATCGCGAAATTGACGATCCAACGGATTTCCCCTGGCCGCATATTGCTTCGGTCCTTGCCGACTTGAAGGAAATCGCCGGGAGTGTGCCGCTTGAACGGCCTGAGCGAACCGTGGTCCAGGCGGACTGTAGGCCTTATCAGGAGATAGCGACCGATCTGATCGGTCTGCAAAAGCAGGCTTCTAATCTGCGCTTGAGGGAGGCGCCTGTCGTGGGTATTTGTTCAGGATAGAGGCCCTTCGGTCCACGGTGGTTGTTCAACCGACGCGACTTAGTGCTAACCCGCGTCTTTCGTTCCGGCAGGTTTGAGCCAGAGTGGCGGATCAGGGCGAAGTATGTCCGAATAGCACGCCCTGCTATCCCTTTCTGCGAGCGGCCATCGTGGAGAATTCCCTCGTCTCGCGCATGAGCACATTTTGCGAGACATGGAGGAGCTACGTTTTCTTGGCGTACGTGACGGCCGGCAGCCAACCTGCCGACTGCTATCGTTCGGGGTATTTTGCTCCCCGCCATTTTTGCCCCGTCGCAAGCTGTTCCTGCAATGGTGGTGAAGTCCCGTAAGCGGGTCTTGCGTGAGGCACCCGACCGGGCGATTCTGCGCCTTGCAAGCGCTCTCGCTCGCCAAGCGGCCCGCGAAGACCATGCGCGTGAACAGGCCGAGAAAATTCAACATGAGCCGAGCCGCGATCTACGCACGCTTCTCAACCGACCTCCAGAATGAGCGATCAATCGACGATCAGCTCGCTTTGTGCCGAGCATACGCAGAACGTGAGGGGTTGAACGTTGTCGCAACGTTTGACGACCGAGCACGCTCCGGTGGCTCCGTGCTGGGCCGTGACGGTTTACTTCACCTCATGGACAAAGCGCGTGAGCACGAATTCGACGTGCTCGTCGTAGAGGCACTTGATCGGCTCTCGCGCGACATGGAGGACCTAGCGGGTATTCACAAGCGCCTTTCATTTCTCGGCATCGAGATTCGTGCTGTTCACGAAGGCGTGGTGAACACGGTGTTGGTCGGCCTGCGCGGTCTCGTTGGCCAACTCTACCGAGAGGACATTGCTCACAAAGTCCGGAGAGGTCAGGCCGGCCGAGTCAACAAGGGGCTTCATGCCGGCGGATTGACCTATGGCTATTCGTACGTGCTGGGCGACCCGGGCAAGCGGATGATCGCAGAGGATGAAGCGGACATCGTGCGCCGTGTCTTTCGAGAGTATGTCGAAGGCCAGACCCCGCGTGATATCGCTCACAATCTAAACAGAGACCGCGTACCCCCGCCTCGCGGTCGAGCCTGGAATGCCTCCACCATCAATGGAAATGTGCACAGAGGGACGGGGCTGCTTCATAATGAGCTTTATGCTGGCCGCCTGATCTGGAACAGGGTCAGAATGATCAAGGATCCTGATACCGGGAAACGTGTCTCGCGTCCAAATCCCAAGGGTCAATGGCGAGTAGTCGCAGTACCGGACCTCGCCATTGTCTCGTCCGACCTCTTCGACGCAGCCCAAGCACGCAAAAAGGCCCGCGCAACCACCCATCCAAGCCATCAACGCCGACCACGGCATATGCTGACTGGGCTCCTGAGGTGCGGTGCCTGTGGTGCGGGAATGTCTTCAAAAGGAGTGGACAAGTCCAAGCGCATACGCATCCGCTGTTCCGCCGCCACAGAAAGCGGAACATGCGCCGATCCCAAGACCTTTTATTTGGATACGGTCGAAACTGCAGTTCTGAACGGCCTTACCGCCGAGTTGCGCCATCCTGAAGTGATTGCCCAGTACGTCCAGACCTACCATGAAGAACGGAAGCGCTTGGCAGCCGATACCGATGCCAGGCGCACCCGTTTGGAGCGACGGCTTGAAGAGGTAACCCGGGAGATCGAGCGGCTGGTCAACGCCATTGCCAAAGGCCACGGCGACCCAGCTGTACTGGGACCGCAATCAACAACATTGAATGAAGAGCGCAAGTGCATTTTGGCAGAGTTGGATCGAGTACCCGCTGCGACCGGAGTGATCGCGCTGCACCCTGCGGTGCTCGCCCGCTACGAGGAACAACTAAACCAACTTCAGACCGGGCTTGCCAAGGGCATTGCTTCCGGCGATTCCGAATGTGCAGATGCAATGCGTGATCTGGTCGAAACCGTCACGGTGTTTCGACATCCATCGAGGATTGGCGGCGTCGAAGTCGAAATCGCTGGGCGGCTAACGGCACTGTTGGGCGAGGGTGCCTTCCCCCACGGCGTCAAAGGAGTGGGGGGAATGGTGGTAGCGGGAGAGGGACTTGAACCCCCGACCCCAGGATTATGATTCCCGTGCTCTAACCAACTGAGCTACCCCGCCAGGGTGGCAAACGGCTCGAAAAATCCGTCCTGGATGGATGGATGTTCCAAGGCGTTTGCCGAGGTCGCGCGGATATAAGGTTGCGAGGGCAAGCCTGTCAAGCTTGGAAGCGGCCGACATGCCGGCATAATCCGGCTGGCATAATCCCGTCCCAGAAAAGCTTTGCCGGGCAGGCACTCAGCGCGAGTCCCGGGGTTGAGTTCGGCGGGGCACGTCGCTATGTCTCGGCCATGAAATTCTAGAGTTTGAGCGAATGAAGCCGCGCATCGCCGTCCTCGGTTGCGGATACTGGGGCAGCAACCATATCCGCACCCTCAAGGCGCTTGGCGCGCTGCATGCCGTTTCCGACGTCAACCGTGCCCGCGCCGAGGGTTTCGCCAGCGAGCAGGACTGTCTGGCGATCGAGCCGGACAGACTGTTCGAGCGAACCGACGTAGACGCCATCGTTATGGCTTTGCCGCCGCAATTCCATGCCGACACGGCGGTGCGCGCCGTCGAAAGCGGCAAGGACGTGCTGGTGGAAAAGCCGATCGCGCTGACTGTCGCCGACGCCGAGCGCGCGGTGAAGGCGGCAAAGGACAATGGCCGCGTCTTCATGGTCGGCCATGTGCTGCGCTTCCACCCCGCCTTCGAGACGCTGAAGGCGCTGATCGACACCGGCGAGCTCGGCGAGGTGCGCTACATCCATTCGCACCGGCTCGGCCTTGGCAAGTTCCATACCGAAAACGATGCGCTCTGGGATCTTGCCCCGCATGACCTGTCGATGATTCTCGCCATCACCGGCACCGAGCCGATCGAGGTCAGGGGCGAGGGGGCGGCGTTGCTCGATAATCTAAGTGACTTCGCGCATCTGCATATGCGCTTCCCGAACGGCCTGCGCAGCCATCTCTTCGCCTCGCGACTCAATCCCTATCGCGAGCGGCGACTGACCGTGGTCGGCACCAAGGCGATGGCTGTGTTCGACGACGTCGAGCCCTGGGAGCGCAAGCTTGCCGTCTACCGCCACGCCGTCTGGCAGGACAGCGGCCAGTGGGCGTTCACGGCCAACGAGCCTTCCTACGTGCCGGTCGGCGAGGGCATGCCGCTGACGCGCGAACTCGCCCATTTCATGCAATGCATCGAGACGCGTGCCAAGCCGCGCACCGACGGCGAGGAAGCGATCCGGGTGCTGCGCATCCTGACCGCGGGCACGGTGATCCATACCGGCTCGTCCGCCTGAGCCACTCCCGAGACGCCGGCGACGAGCCGCGCCAAATCTGGAACCTGAGAAAAGTCTGGCAGGCCGAAAGCCTTGATCTTACTCCGCGGGGATTTGCGCCGGCCTGGCTGCAAGCCTCGAAAGCATGGCCTCGGCTTCCGCGCCGCGCTCGGAACGTTCGATGAAGCCGCCGCCGAAGACGCGCGCCTCGTTGCCGTCGTCGGAGTAGAGAACGCAGGCCTGTCCGGGCGCGATGCCCGACTCGCCATCGGCCAGCTCGACCGAAGTCACGCCATTGAGGTGATGCAGCACGGCCGGGCGCGGCGGCCTGGTCGAGCGGACTTTCGCGAAGAGCTCAATTCCGCCGGCTGGAACGTCCGACAGCGGTCCGTCGCCCAGCCAGTTCATGGTGCGCAGATAGATCTTGTGCGTCTCCAGCGCCTCGCGCGGGCCGACGATGACGCGCGCACGGTCGGCGTCGAGATGGACGACATAAAGCGGCTCGCCCGAGGCGATGCCGATGCCGCGGCGCTGGCCGATCGTGTAGCGCAGAATGCCCTCATGGCGGCCAAGCACGCGCCCGTCGATATGGACGATGTCGCCGGGGTTGGCGGCCGTGGGCTTCAGCTTGGCGATGATGTCGGAATATCGGCCCTGCGGAACGAAGCAGATATCCTGGCTGTCCTGCTTGGCCGCGACAGTGAGCCCCATTTCCTCGGCGATGGCGCGCACCTGCGGCTTGGACAGGCCGCCGAGCGGGAAACGCAGATAGTCGATCTGCGCCTGCGTGGTGGCGAACAGGAAATAGCTCTGGTCGCGGTCGGCGTCGACTGGCCGGTAGAGCGCGCGATGAGCGCCATTGGCGCGCGAGCGGATATAGTGGCCAGTGGCCAAGGCGTCGGCGCCGAGATCCTTTGCCGTGGCTAGGAGATCGGCGAACTTGACCGTCTGGTTGCAGGACACGCAGGGGATGGGCGTCTCGCCGGCGACATAGCTCTCCGCGAAGGGGTCGATGACCGCCTTGCGGAAACGCTCTTCATAGTCGAGCACGTAGTGCGGAATGCCGAGCGTCTCCGAGACGCGGCGGGCGTCGTCGATGTCCTGTCCGGCGCAGCACGAGCCGGCGCGATGGGTGGCGGCGCCGTGGTCGTAGAGCTGCAGCGTCACGCCGACGACGTCATAGCCTTCGCGCTTCAGGATACCGGCGACGACCGACGAATCGACACCGCCCGACATGGCGACGACGACGCGGGTTTCTTCGGGACTGCCGGGAAGATCGAGGCTGTTCATGGTGCTTTCACTGTACGGCGCTCAATGCCAATGGCCGGAATATAGGTCAAGCGCCACGCGCGCGCCAGCTTACCGTCCAATGGCGAATTTAGGGGCAAAGTCGGAGCCTGGAGGCAGGTGTTTCAAATTCTAAAACAAATCCTAACCGGACGTTCACGATCCTTACCTAGTGATTAGGGTTCGCTTAGGCAATTTTTAAAGCTGTGGCGGTACTGTGGCGGGGATTGGGTCTTTGAGTTTTTAGTAGAGAGTACGATGACCGATCTGGTTAGACCTAGAGTCAAGTATGTTATCGGGCCCGACGGCAGCCCTCTTACGATCGCCGATCTGCCGCCGACGAATACGCGGCGCTGGGTTATCCGGCGCAAGGCGGAAGTGGTCGCGGCGGTGCGCGGCGGCTTGCTCAGCCTTGAGGAAGCCTGTCAGCGCTACAAGCTCACCACCGAGGAATTCCTCTCCTGGCAGGCGTCGATAGACGAATACGGGCTTGCCGGGCTGCGCACCACGCGGATCCAGCAGTACCGGCACTAGGCCGGATAGCCGCAAATCGAAAGGGCGCGGAACACCGCGCCCTTTTCGCTTTCGCACAAGCCTCAGACCGTCAGCACGATCTTGCCGATGGGTCGCGTAGCGAGGAACGCATGGGCTGCCCCGGCCTGGTCGAGCGGGAAGGTCTTTGCCACATGGGGCGAGAGCTTCCCTGCATCGACCAGCTTGGCGAGTTCGACAAGGCCTTCACGGTCGGGCGTCACGGACATGCGTTCAACACGGATGTTCCGCTCCTTTGCCCTCGTCCTGGAGGCGTCGTGAACGACCAGCAGGGACACCAGGGTGCCACCATCACGCACCACTTTCAGCGATTCATCGACATGGTCGCCGCCGATTGCGTCCAGCACCAGATCGACGTTGCGGACGTGTTCGGTGAAATTGCCTTTGGTGTAGTCGACGACGTCGTCGGCACCGAGCGTGCGAACGAAATCAAGCTTGTCTGGACTGACCGTGGCGATGACATAGGCGCCGCGCGCCTTGGCGATCTGCACCGCCAGATGGCCGACGCCACCGGCGCCGGCGTGGATCAGCACGCGTTGTCCCGATTGAAGGTGACCATGGCGGACGAGGCCCTGCCAGGCCGTCAGCCCGGCCAGCGGCAGGGCCGCGGCATGCGCATGGTCGAGGGCGGCGGGCTTCGCGGCGATCTCACCCGCGGGCACCGCGGCAAGCTCGGCATAAGCGCCGGCCTGTTTGGGGAAGCGCGGCATGCCGAACACGTGATCGCCGACTTTGAAGGTGGTCACGTCGCCGCCGAGCGCGGTGACAGTTCCTGAGATATCCCAGCCGAGAATGAAGGGCGGCTCGCCGAGCAGGGGGTAGAAACCACCACGCACGGCGCCATCGACGGGGTTGATGCCCGCCGCCTTGACGCGGACGAGCACTTCACCGGGTCCGGGCGAGGGGTCCGGCTGCTCGGCCACGAAAAGGACGTCGGGTCCGCCGATGGATTTCTGGATAACGGCACGCATGAACGCCTCCTGTTGGGGGAATGTGCCGCTATCATTTGGATAGTAACATACCATTGTCCAGTATGTACGTTTTGGATATATAGGCACCTGATGGATAGTGATGACGCACCTTTCGGTTACGATGCGTTCCGGCGTACCTGCCCGTCGCATACTGTGCTCGAGATGCTGGCCAGCAAATGGGTTTATCTCACAGTCTGCGCGCTGCGGCGCGGCCGGCTGCGCAATGGCGAATTGGCGCGCAAGCTTGAGGGCATCACGCCCAAGATGCTGACCCAAACACTGCGTGTTCTGGAGCGTGACGGCCTGGTCCGGCGCGAGGTGTTTGCGGTCATTCCGCCGCGCGTGGAGTATGAATTGACGGAGCTTGGCCAGAACCTGGCGGGGCTGCTCAGCCAGATCCGGTCGTGGGCGGAAGAGCATACGCCGGAAATCAAGGAAGCCCGAGCAAGGGCATCGGCTGATCAAGGCGACATGGCCGCTGCATCCTGAAGACGGCGGCAGGGCTGCTTCGACCGGCTGCCGGTCCTGAAGATGCCGGTCTGTCTCCGGCGACGACCAAATATGCGGGCGATCAGCCGATCATGGCGCTGCGGCCGCCGGTTTCGGCCTCGCGGATCTTGGTATCCCGTGATTCCAGCATCTCCGCCTTGGACAGCTCCGCTTCAGCTTCGCCGAGTAATGATTCGGCGCTGCTTCGCTGCTGGGCGAGGTCGCTTTGTGAATTTCTGAGGTTGTCGCGGCGAAGGCGAGCCGCCTTGGCGAAGGTCGGATAGGCGAAATGATTGATGTCGGTGATGCCGGCTTTTTTCTCTTCGGCGATGATCTGCGCCTCCAGTTCGACGGCCATGCGCTCGAACTCGGCGATCATCATGTCCAGCTGCAAGAGCTGCCGGCGCTTCTCATTCACCTGAAACTGCTTCAATCGAACGAGGTTTTCACGTGACTTCATGACTCGATACTCCGCAAACGCACACCTGCAATACCGTCCAACCCGCCCGGAACGGCCCAGGCGCCGCCCATTTCCCCCGGCTTTCCCTAGGCTATGGAAAACAAAGCCCTAAAGATTTTTGCCGGCGGTAACCATTCGTTTACGGGCATTGTTAATCATACGGGCGAGGACTTAAGGCCGGGTAAAAATTTCCGGCTCTCGGCAAAGCCCGGGCCTACGAGTCTCTGGAGTCACTTAGGCTGACTTATTAATGTGGTGCGTTAGCGGTTTTGGTCTGTGATTCGTTATTAGATTCAAGTGGGTGTAGAAAGGGGTTAAAAAATCTGATATCGTGGATGGCACGAAATTAGGATTTGTTAACCAGTCGGTGGCACCTTCTGTTCAGGCAATCACTGCTCCGGGTCCCGGACGGGTCGTGGCATGGCCCGGCAGCAGAAAAGGGGAATGAAATGCGTGTTCTGCTGATTGAAGATGACAGTGCAACCGCACAGAGCATCGAACTGATGCTGAAATCGGAGAGCTTCAACGTCTATACGACCGATCTCGGCGAAGAAGGTGTCGACCTCGGCAAGCTCTACGACTACGACATCATCCTTCTGGACCTCAATCTCCCCGATATGTCGGGTTACGAAGTCCTGCGCACGTTGCGCCTCTCCAAGGTCAAGACGCCGATCCTGATCCTGTCCGGCATGGCCGGCATCGAGGACAAGGTGCGCGGCCTCGGTTTCGGCGCCGACGACTATATGACGAAGCCTTTCCACAAGGACGAACTGGTGGCGCGCATCCATGCGATCGTGCGTCGCTCCAAGGGCCATGCCCAGTCGGTCATCACCACCGGCGACCTGGTGGTCAATCTCGATGCCAAGACGGTCGAGGTCGGCGGACAGCGCGTGCACCTGACCGGCAAGGAATATCAGATGCTGGAACTGCTCTCGCTGCGCAAGGGCACGACGCTCACCAAGGAAATGTTCCTGAACCATCTTTATGGCGGCATGGACGAGCCGGAGCTGAAGATCATCGACGTCTTCATCTGCAAGCTGCGCAAGAAACTCGACGCGGCGTCCGGCGGCCAGAACTACATCGAGACGGTGTGGGGGCGCGGCTACGTGCTGCGCGAACCGGAAGACATCCGCGTCAGCGCCTGAGCGATCGAGGCGATCTCGAAACAGAAAAACCCGGCTCAGGCCGGGTTTTTTGTTGAATACCGCGCCGGCGAATCAGGCTGCTATTTTCAGGACACGGAAGCTTTCGAGCAATTGCGCGCGGTTGAAGGGCTTCAAGAGGTAGCCTTGAGCGCCGGCCCGCCTGGCACGCATGATCGCCGCGGCATCGACCTCGACCAGCGAGATCAGGATCTGCGGCGTGATGGGGCTTTCCATCGCGCGGATGCGGCGGATGAGGTCCACAGCCTGGACATCGGTCAGTCCGCCATCGATAACGACGACATCCGGCATGTCGCCGGCGCACATCTCGGCAGCCTCGACCCCGGTCGATGCCTCGATTACAATCAGGTCCGAGCCACCGAGAATGCGTTTTGCGACCTTCCTGATGACGCTCGAATCATCGACGAACAGGCAGCGCTTCATATCCGGGTTCCTCTTTGCCATCTGCCGAACCGGCAACCTCCGGGTAAGCGGAAGCCACCATAGGCCAATCTGGTAAAGAAGCTGAAAAGCCGTTGGGTAAAGTTTTTCCAAAGGGCATGCCGCATCCTAGCTGGCCGCGGCACCGTCACGGCAATGGACCGCACGCTGCTGCGCCAGGACTGGCGGCACATATAGTGGGGATAAGCGGCCCTATCTTTCCACTATTCAGCCGTGAACACGATCTCGTCTGCCGTCGCGTGGATCGAGATCGTCATATTGGCCTCACGCGCCAGAAGAAGCGTGTAGTAGGGCTGGACCGAATGGGCGTCGATCGGCTCCTCCGGCTTGTGTCCGGAATGCAGTTCGAGAAATTTCGGCGGCACGCGCAGCATCGGGCCGCTGGCTGACAGCGAAAACCGCGGTTGGGTCTCGAGATTTTCCAGGGTGATCACCAGCTTGCCGCCGCGCGGGATTGCCGCATGGGCGACAAGAATGAGGTTCAGCAGCAGCTTGACCTTGTTCTTGGGCAAGAGCGCGCGGGAACCGTTCCATACCAGCTCGGGCTTCTCGTTCTTCAAGAAGGCAGTGGCCACGGCCTCGGCGTCGCCGGTATCGATCATCATGCCGGCGGAACCCGCGGCGCCGAAGGCGATGCGGGCAAACTGCAGCCGCGCCGACGCGTTCTTGGCGCTCTGGCGAATGAGCTTCATGGCGTCTTCGTCGGCGCCGCCCTCGTCAAGCAGTTCCAAGCCATTGTTGATGGCGCCGACGGGCGAAATGATGTCGTGGCAGACACGGCTGCAAAGCAGCGCCGCGAGATCGGGCGCGGAAAGGGTGAAGAGCTCGGCCATCGGTCAAATCCCTGCTTGCGTCACTTGTTCATGGCCGAGCGAACGTCTTCGCGCCTGTCCACGCGAATCACGCGCTTTTCCAAGGCTTTCTGAATACACAGCGCCCGAGCGCGCATCAACAAATCCGAAATTGTCGAGCGCAAAAATGACTTGTTTACAGGGGGAAAACCGGCCGCCGGGGCCGGGGCGCGGCCTTCGAACCGCCATCTTCCTGTGGGAGTTTAATGGTTGAAAAAGGATTACGGCATAGTTTGCCCGTGATAGCCACCCTCAACGGCCGCCAAGAGCCGCAGGGGTGCGAGGCGTCGGCGAAAGTGCTCCCTGACGGAGATTGGAAGCATGTTTTCCCGATACTACGACCGGACGTTTGTCCGTGTCCTCACCATGACCATCACACTTCTGGGGGCTTTGGTGCTTTCGGCCTCGGCATCGCGGGCCCAACAGTACACAGCTCAGGAAATCGTCGATTCCGGTCATAAGTTCTTCGGCGAGACGTCTGGCGGGCTGGCCACCGTCGTGGAGAAGATATTTGCGTCCTACGGCCTGCCCAACGGCTACCTGCTGGGCGAGGAAGGATCCGGCGCGTTGATCGGCGGCCTGACTTATGGCGAGGGCACGCTCTACACCAAGAATGCTGGCGACCATAAGGTGTTCTGGCAAGGGCCGTCACTCGGCTGGGACTTCGGCGGCGAGGGCTCGCGGGTGATGATGCTGGTCTACAACCTCGACGACATCAGCAGCCTCTACAACCGTTTCGGCGGCGTCGCCGGTTCGGCCTATGTCATTGCCGGCGTCGGCTTCAACGTTTTGCAGAGCAACCGCGTGCTGCTCGTTCCGATCCGCACCGGCGTCGGCGCCCGTCTCGGTGTCAATCTCGGCTATCTGAAGCTCACCGAAAGACCGACCTGGAACCCGTTCTGACCGGGTTCAGCCCGCTAACTCCGCTCGGACAGTGCTGAAGGCGCCGCGGCAAGCTCTTGCCGCGGCGCTGAATTTCCGCCATGCCAAGGTGGCTCAGTCCAGCGATTGCCGCTCCGTAATGTGGAAAGCACGCCTTGGTCCAGTCGGTCCTGTTCTTTGTACTCGGTTTCCTTTGCGCCGTTTTTCTGGTGTCGCTGATCGCGCCGGCGGTCTGGCGGCGGGCCGTCGTCCTGACACGCAGGCGTCTGGAGGCCTCTCTGCCTCTGACACAGGCCGAAATCCAGGCGGACAAGGATCGGGTCCGGGCGGAATATGCCATGACGACGCGCCGGCTCGAGATAACCGTCAAGAACCTGCAGGAGAAGACGGCCGAGCAGGTGGTGGAGATCGCCCGAGGGCGTGAGGCCTTGAAGAGCCTGGCGGTCGAATTGCAGGAAAAGAACGAGGTGCTAGCCGACCTGCAAGCCAAGAATGCGGAGCTCAGGCAGCGCGAGGAGGATTTGCACCGCCTGTCGGAAAAGCACGCGCAGACGGAGCGGGAGTTGGAGAAGCGGGGGCTGGAGCTGCGGAAGCTCGAGCAGATGTATGACGATGCCAGTTTCTCGTCCTCGAACCGGCAGATCGAGCTGGTTGCCCGCGAATCGGAACTGGAGAAGCTCGCCAGCGACATTGCGATGCTGCGCGGCCAGCGCAAGGAGGCGGACAGGCGAAACCAGGAGATCGCCTTGGAAAGCAAGGGAGCGCGCGAAGCGTTGAAGGCGGAGAAGAGGAGAACCGCCGAACTCGACAAGAAGGTCGAGAGGCTGCTCGCGACGCTTGCCGACCGCGAGGAAAAACTCGACCGGCGCGAGAAGGACCTCGCTCGAATGCGTGAGCGGTCCAAGGACATCGCCGCTGCAAACGGCGTTGCGCGGCTGGTTCCCGGCCCCGATGCGAAACGTGACGACGTCGACGGGGCAATCGCGAGGCTGGAGGCTGACCGGGAACGGCTCGAGGCAAGGCTGACTGCGCTGGCGCGCGAAAACAAGCGGCTGAAGACCGATCTCGCCGCCTCGGGAGCGGCAAGATCCGAATCGACGGCCGATGCGCGACCCGGCGCCGGCCTTCGCGAGCAGATGAACGAACTGGCGGCCGAGGTCGTCAACCTGACGATGAAGCTCGACGGGCCGGATTCCCCCATCGCCAAGGCCCTGGCGGGCGAGGGGCAACAAAGTGGGCGCGGCGTCAGCCTTGCCGATCGGGTGAGGGCACTGCAGAAGGCCAGCTCGACCAACTGAACAGATGCTGCGACTGTTCTACGGGGCGACGGCTTGCGAAAAATGATGCAGGGCGATGGCCGACGCTGCCGCGACGTTCAAGCTGTCGAAACCTTCCGCCATGGTGATCCTCACCGTTTGCAGCCTGGCGAGCAGGTTCGGCGGCAGGCCTTCACCTTCGGTGCCGAGATAGAGTGCCAGCCTGGCCGAACGCTCCGAGTCTAGGATGTCCACCTCTCCACGCGGCGATAGAGCGAACTGGCTGAAGCCAAGCCGGGCGAGCGTCGCGGTGAAGGTTCCGGTATCGCCGAAGGATGCGAAGGGAACCTTCAGCGCCGCCCCGACCGAAACGCGAATAGCCTTGCGGTAGAGCGGGTCGCAGCAGGTCCGGTCGAGCAACACCGCGTCCGCCCCGAAGGCCGCGGCATTGCGGAAGATCGCCCCCATATTGTCGTGGTTGGATATGCCGACCAGGACGACCGTCAATGAGCGCCGCGGCAGGGTTTCCACCAGAATCTCGGCGGGCACCGGCTCGCCACGCGTGCCGATCGCCAGGATGCCGCGATGCATGTGGAAGCCGGCTATCCGGTCCATGACCTCGCCGCCGACCACATAGACCGGAAAATCGGAAGGCGCCTTGTCCAGGATCGACTGCAGGCCCGCTAGCCTGTTTTCGAGGATGAGAGCCGACTCGGCGGCGAAGCGCCCGTTCGACAGCAGCAGCCCCAGCACCACCTTGCCCTCGGCGACGAAACGGCCATGCCGCCCGACGAGGTCGCGCTCGCGGATGTCGAGATAGGCGGCGACGCGCGGGTCCAGAGGGTCGTCGATGGGGATGAGCTTCATGCAAATCTCGCCGGGAAAAATTGTCAGCGAGGTAAGAGGCCTTGGATGGCGCGGGTCAAGCCCCGGCGCGGCGCAGCCGGTGGGCCATCTGGGAAAGATCGCCTTCGCCGAAAATGCCTTCCAGCATGTGCAGCAACTCGCGCGCTGCTTCGGATTTGCAGGAATAATAGATCATCTGGCGGTCGCGCCGGGTCTCGACGAGATCGACCGCCCTCAGCTTGGCGAGATGCTGCGACAGCGCGGACTGGCTGAGTTGCACCTTCTCGGCGATAGCGCCGACCGACATCTCACCTTCGATCAGATAGGCCACGATCAACAAGCGCTTCTCGTTGCCCATGAGAGTGAGAAACGCGGCCGCCGATTCCGCATTGGCGATCAGTCGATTTGAGATCATAGATCCCCCAAGGGTCTTGGCTCATCCTGGCGCCAGGGGGCAATGGCGCCTGAATCCACAATGTTCAGATGTCGATGGGCGCTGCTGAATCAGCGTCAAAACAAAGGTAGATCATTTCGTTCAAATCTCAAGCGTTGCTTTCGCCAGCGCGCGATCAACTATCGTTCTTGCTCCGCCGCTCGTGCCGTCCTGGCCATCTCGACCAGTACCGAACGCAATTCTCGTGCGGTCTGCAGGGGGCGAGGAAAGAAGATCCTGCAGGTCGCGTCCTGCGTGGCGAGATCCATGCCGTCGGCATCGAAGCCGATGGCGATCCAGCCGTCGCCCGCGGCGCGGCCGAAGTGACGGGCATAGAGGGCAATCGCGTCGCGATGGTCGGCATTCATGTGGTCCAGCGCGGATTGCTCGCTATCGGCCAACTCCTCGACAAGGGCGCCACCGCTGATGAAATCATCGCGGTCGAGTAGATACGCCTTGCCGAAGCCGCCATTCAGGCTGGCGCGCTCGGGTTCGAGCCGGAAGAACGAGAAGTCCCCGAGCCCAGCGTAGAGCTTCGCTTTCGGATTGCGGTTGAGGTAACGCCGTTCGGCTCGGACCTGGTCGGCCGAGCCTCGCTCCAGCCTTTGGGCTCGGCATACCAGGCCGATGCGGGGATGCGCCAGCGGATCGCCCTTGCCGGGTTCACCAAGCAGCAGCGAGCAGCGCGGATCGGCGATAAGCGCAGTGGTATGCGCGGACAGCATCGAGACCAGGATCAGCGGCGCGCCGTCGATGTCGGTGGCGACGCCAACCCTGCTCGCCAAGGGCACGCCGGTGCCGGGCTCGATCACCGCGATCGCGCCGAAACGCGCGGCACGGATCAGGGTTTTTGCCAGCCTGATCGCTTCGGCGTCGGTCCGGCGAATGACGTCTTTCTTCGACTCGGTCACAAGCTCACCCGGGATAAGTTGATTTTGCTTCTCCGGTTATCAGCCGAGTACACCCGCCTTTGCAAGGGCTGCGATCTCCTCGCCGCTCAAGCCGAAGCGGGCCAACATGCTCGCGGGCGCGCCATCGGCGGTCGCGGGCGTTGAGGCAAGCGCCCGCGCACCTTGCGGAAAGCGCGGCGCCGGCGTCGGGCGCTCGAACCGGCCGAACTTCACAAAGCTCTGCCTGGCGCGATTGTGCGGATGGCTCCTGGCTTCGACCATCGACAGCACGGGCGCCACGCAGGCGTCGGTCGCGGCGAAAATCCCGGCCCATTCGTCACGCGTTTTCTCCTTGACCCGGCCAGCGATGGCGGCGCGCATCACCGGCCACGATGATCTTTCGTACTGGCTGCCGACAAAATGCCCGGCAAGCGGGAGGAGCCTGGCGAATTCGGCGAAGAAGCGAGGTTCGAGACAGCCGACGGCAATGTGCCTTGAGTCCGCCGTCTCATAGGTGTCGTAGAAAGGCGCGCCGGAATCGAGCAGGTTCTCGCCGCGCCTGTCGCTCCACAGGCCCGCCGCCATATAGGCGTGGATCGGCGCCGCGAGCATCGAGGCACCCTCGATCATCGAGGCGTCGACCACCTGGCCCTTTCCCGTCAGCGAACGCTGGAAAAGAGCTGCGAGCACGCCGGCGATGAGCATCATGGCGCCACCGCCCTGATCCGCGACCAGATTGAGCGGCGGTACGGGCGGCGCCTCCTTCCTGCCGATCGCGTGCAAGAGGCCCGCATAGGCGAGATAGGTGATGTCGTGCCCCGCTCGCCCGGACAGCGGTCCGTCCTGGCCGAATCCGGTCAGGCGGCCATAGACCAGCGCCGGATTGCGTTCGAAGAGCACGTTGGGTCCGAGGCCGAGCCGCTCCATCACGCCGGGGCGGAAACCTTCGACAAGCAGGTCGGCCGATGCCGCGATCCGCAGCAACAGCTCCGCGCCGGCCGGACGCTTCAGGTCGAGCTTGAGTATGGAACGGCCGTGGCGGTCGAGGTCGTATTCCTGCGGCAGGCTCAGGAACGGCTGGCCGGCATCGGCGCGTTCTATGCGCAGCACCTCGGCGCCCATTTCGGACAACATCAGGGCGGCAAGCGGCACGGGACCGAGCCCAGCCATCTCGATGACTTTCAAGCCGCCGAGTGGCCCGGTCTTCTCGGTGGGAACACCGGCGCCTGCCGGCGAGCCAGTCATCGCGCGCCTATTTCGGCGCCATGCGGATGGCGCCGTCGAGGCGGATTGTTTCACCGTTCAGCATCTGGTTCTCGACGATGTGGAGGGCAAGTGCGGCATATTCCGACGGCTCGCCGAGCCGTGGCGGGAAGGGCACGGATGCGCCGAGCGAATCCTGCACCTCCTGCGGCATGCCGGCCATCATCGGGGTCTTGAAGATGCCGGGCGCGATGGTGCAGACGCGAATGCCTGATCGCGCCAGATCACGCGCCACCGGCAGCGTCATGCCGACGACGCCCCCTTTGGAAGCTGAATAGGCGGCCTGGCCGATCTGGCCATCATAGGCGGCGACCGAGGCGGTGTTGACGATGACGCCGCGCTCGCCGCCTTCCAGCGGATCGAGTTTCGCCGCCCGGTCGGCGACGAGGCGGATCATGTTGAAGGTGCCGATCAGGTTGATCTCGATAACCTTGCGGTACTGGTCGAGCGGATGCGGTCCGTCCTTGCCGACGGTCTTCACGCCGATGGCGATGCCGGCACAGTTGATCAGGATGCGCGGCTCACCAAGCTTTCCAGCCACTTCGGTGATCGCCGCGGTGGCGCTGTCGCCGCTGCTGACGTCGCATTGGACGGCAATGCCGCCGATGTCGGCCGCGACTTTCGCCGCGCGCTCGACGCCCACGTCTAGGATGGCGACACGGGCGCCCCTGGCCGCCAGCGCGCGCGCCGTCGCCTCGCCAAGGCCGGATCCCCCGCCGGTGACGATCGCGATCTGGCCGTTCGGGGTCATGCAAGCCTCCAGGGTTTCGAATTATGCTACGAGGCGCGCAAAGGAGGCGCAACCGCAATAGCCGGGTCGATCGACGACTGCGCATGGGCGGCCGGACGGGCCAAGGCCGGAGCAAATTCGGCAACCCGCGCCATGCTGGCGTGGCAGACATCGCCGGCAAAGCGGGCAATGGAGCCAGCCCTGATCTCGTGATGAAGCAGCCGGTCGAGATCGACCGGGCGCGGCATGGTGATCTGCCCGCGCGGAAAGCGTTTGAAGCCGAGCGGTCCATAATATGGCTCGTCGCCGACCAGGATGACGGCAGGCGCGCCGGCCTTCCTGGCCGCGTCCAGCGCGATCGCGACCAGCTTGCGGCCGATGCCGAGATTCTTGAAGGCGGGACGCACGGCAAGCGGGCCGAGCATCATGGCGCGTCCGGCGCCCGCGGCCACGCGCGTCATGCGCACGGAAGCGATGACCGTGTCGTCCTTGACGGCCACAAAGGACATCGAGCGGTCATGCCCGCCTGACTCGCGGATCTTGTAGGCGGCAAGCACGAAACGGCCAGGGCCAAAGGCCTCGGCATTGATGGCTTCGATTTCAGCATCATGCGCCGGAGTCTCCGGCAGGTATTTCACGTCGGCAAGGCTCATGGTCTTTGCGTTCCGGGTATGCGAGGAGGGGGTGCTGCAAAGCGGCAGCATTCGCCAGTCAGCGCTTTCTAAGCGCGGGCGCCCTTTCGTCGTCGGTCGAACCGGATCGAGGCAAAGTCAAACATGGGCGCCTCCGCTAGCACCAATTTTGTGCCGCTGCAATCGGCGCCTTTTGTCTTTCTTGGCGGAGTTCGACGAACTGGTTCCGGCATTTGACGAACTGTTCAGCGCCGGAGGCCTTCGCCAGCCCGGCCATCGGCCTAGATTATCAGGTGCCTAGATTAGCCTGAACCGCAGGGAGACTTCCGCATGGGATTGTTGGTCGAAGGACAATGGCAGGACAGATGGTACGATACGGCCAGCAGCGGCGGCAGGTTCGTGCGTGCGCAATCGCAATGGCGCGACTGGGTGACGCGCGATGGCGCTCCGGCGGAAGGGCGCGAGCGCGGCTTCAAGGCGGAGCCTGGCCGCTACCATCTCTATGTCTCGCTGGCCTGTCCGTGGGCGCACCGGACGCTGATTTTCCGCGCGTTGAAGAAGCTCAACGGCATCCTTTCGGTTTCGGTCGTGCATCATTTCATGGGCGAGAACGGCTGGACCTTCAAAGCTGAGGACGGCGCGACCGGCGACACGCTATACGGCCTCGATTTCCTGCACCAGATCTATACCAAGGCCGATCCGACCTATTCGGGCCGCGTGACGGTGCCGGTGCTGTGGGACAAACAGGAAGAGACGATCGTCAACAACGAATCCTCGGAGATCATCCGGATGCTCAATTCAGCCTTCGACGAATGGGGAGATGCGAGCCTCGACTTCTATCCGGCGGCGCTGCGCGCCGATATCGACGGGATCAATTCGCTCGTCTATCCGGCGATCAACAACGGCGTTTATCGCGCCGGCTTCGCTACCACGCAGTTGGCCTATGAGGAGGCGTTCGGCGAATTGTTCTCGGCGCTAGATACGGTGGAAGACCGGCTGTCGCGGCAACGCTATCTCACCGGCGAGCACGTCACCGAGGCGGACTGGCGACTGTTCACCACGCTGGTTCGTTTCGATCCCGTCTATGTCGGCCATTTCAAATGCAACCTGCGCCGCATCGCCGACTATCCGAACCTGTCGAACTATCTGCGCGACCTCTATCAGGTGCCCGGCGTCGCGGGCACGGTCAACCTGCATCACATCAAGGCGCATTATTACGGCAGCCACAAATCGATCAATCCTACGGGGATCGTGCCGGTCGGGCCGGAGCTTGATTATGCGGCGCCACATGACCGGGGCAGGTTCAGGAGGGCGGCGTGAAAATTGTTTTACTGGAAAGGCTTTGCATCGAGTTGAGCCCGTCTGGCCCCGTTGGCCTTCAAGAGCCTCTTGCCGATCCGTTTATTGAAGCCGATTGCATTGAGGCAAAAACCAAAAAGCGCAAGTATGGCCATGACCATTATCCAGGCGCCGGTCGATACGCCCTCGACAGCCACCGGCGCAATGCCGACCGCTATCGAAACCAGCAGGCAAATGATTGAAAACAGCAACGATGCGGCTGTCGAGAAAGTAACAATTTTCCAGTACTCGTGCCTTTCGAACAGTCTTCCGTGTTGTCTTGTGAAATAGAAATAAGAACACGATGTTGAAGCGAATATTATAGCTAGATTGACGGGAGTCGACGTACTCTTTTCCATGGATGGAAGGGCGTACAAAAAAGCGATCCAGGCGAGATAAAGTACAATTGTGGTGGCAAGGTAAATGCCGACGTATCGCCAAATGTTGACCGTTTCATTTTCGCTCATGGACATATGTTTATGTTCCCCCTGCGTTGCTCGAAAATAGAGTCTGGATATTCAAAAGCAAGAGAAAATCGCTGTGGACGCGGCTACCAATAAGGTGAGATGCGCTCACCGCCAAAAATCTCGGCTATCCGCCGGAGCGTCGCTGGGGTCGTGCCCCCCGGCAAGCGGTCGATCGGGAAGAAGCCTGCTTCGGCGATCTCATGGTCGGGCAGTTTCGGCGCCGTCTGACTGAAGGCTTCGATCAAATAAAGGCCGACATGGTCGCGCTTGCTGGAGCGGCGGTTGAAATGCATCGACCTCAGCACCGGCGGCGCGGCCAGCGCGATGTTGCCTTCCTCGGTCAGCTCGCGCGTCAGCGCTTCTTCGAGCGTCTCGCCGGCCTCAACCCCGCCGCCGGGCAACTGCCAGCCGGGAACATAAGTATGGCGGATCAGGAAGACGGCGTTGGAGGCACGTTCGTAGACCAGCCCGCGCACGCCGAGCGTCATTGGGCGGCGCATCAGGAAGTAGAGATGGAACAGCCTTGCCCGCAGCCCCGGCCAGCCGGTCTGGCGGAATGCCTCTTCCGGATCGTCTCGACCGCTCATCCAACGATCCCCAAGCAGATGTTCGTGGGTTCTCCCACGAACATCCGCTTGGCTTTCCTTGTTTTTCGCAGGGGCTGGCCGCAAAACCGTGGGACACTTTTGCGGAACCTGCTTGGGCGAACAGCAAAGGGTGAGTGGAAAGCCTCGCCGGCGTCGCTTAAGAAGGGACCATGTTCAGGCTCGCGCATATTTCCGATGCTCATCTGGGACCGTTGCCCGATGTAACCTATCGCGACCTCGCGTCCAAGCGCGTGCTGGGTTACGTCAACTGGCAGCGCAACCGCCGCCGCCACATGCATGATGCGGTAATCGACACCATTGTCGCCGACATCAAAGCCAACGCGCCCGATCACCTCGCCGTCACCGGCGACCTCGTCAACCTGGCGCTCGACGGCGAGATCGAGATGGCGAAGCACTGGCTTGAGACGCTCGGATCGCCGCAAGACGTCTCCGTGGTACCCGGCAATCATGACGCCTATGTGCCGGGCGCCTTCGACAAGGTCTGCCGGGCGTGGGCTCCCTGGATGACTGGCGACGGCGTCAACAGTCCGGTCGACCGCAACTCCTTTCCGTATCTGCGCGTGCGTGGCAATGTCGCGCTGATCGGCGTCACCACGGCGCGCGCCACCGCGCCATTCATGGCAAACGGCTTCTTCATGGAAGGGCAGGCCGAACGGCTCGGCAAGGCCCTCGACGACACGGCGAAGCAGGGGCTCTTCCGGATCATCATGATCCACCACCCGCCGGTGCGCGGCGCGGTCCCGCAGCATAAGCGGCTGTTCGGCATTGCCCGCTTCCACAAAGTCATTCGCCGGCATGGCGCGGAGCTCGTCCTGCACGGCCATTCGCATCTGCCTTCCCTGTTCGCCATCGGCCCGCGCGGTGCCAAGGTGCCCGTGGTCGGGGTCGCTGCCGCCGGCCAGGCGCCCGGCGGCAAACAGCCGGCGGCGCAGTACAATATGTTCGAAATCAATGGAGAAAGAGGCGACTGGCGGCTCCGCCTGACCAGGCGCGGCCTGACCGGACCGGCCATTCCGCCTTCGGACCTGGAGACGGTGGACCTCGATGTGCCGGCCGGCGCGGCGCGCCAGACAGGGCAACTCGCCATTTGATGGAGACGGCGAAGCCACCGCCTTAACCGCTCAACTTTCCTGGATATGCCCTCACCCGGAGTTGCTTAGACCTGGAATTGCTCCGGCCTGAAATCGCTCTGGTCAGAAACTGATCCTCATCTGCATGATGCGATCCCAGAACAACGCCAGCGAAAAGGCCAAGCCGACAAGCGCCCCGGCAGTGATCAGGCCGAGGCCGGCGAAGAATGTCGTCCAGCCGCTGCGGCCGGTTTCGGATCGGATAGGCGGCTGCGCTTCACGAACCACGGGGCAATTCAGGCCGGAAGAGGCGCTTTCCAGGCCGCCCTCCATCATGCGCTGCCGCTCGACGACACGTTCCGCCACGTAACGCATGACTGCGTCGGCAACGACTTTCATCTCGGTCGTTTCAGCCAGCACCACGCGGCCGACGCGCGTATCCTTGAGGAAGCGGTAGGTTCGGCGGTCGCGTCCCATGGCGACGTGGCTCACCGCATCGATCCACAGCCGCGGCTGCAGGCCCGACGAGACGGCGAAGTCGAAGCTGTCGATGTCGAGGGGGACATCGGCAAACACCGGTGCAAGCTCGGCTGCCAGCAGATCGAGCCGCATGCGGTGCGCCTCGCGCATCTCAACGACCACGTCATCGCGGTCGGCGAACGCGTTCTTGACGTCGCGTATGGCATCCGAGAGGTTTCGCGATGGCTCGATCGGAGTAGTTTTTTCGCCTGCATCCTTCATGGGCGGCTGCCTCGCTGTTGGTTAACAGCGAGTTAACACACTCGCCGGCAAAATGCACTGCCGACGACAAGCGACAGGCTCGGTCCAGGCGGACGCTGCCACGGATATGTTCCGGGCCGGTCTGGAGCCCGTCCCCGCTGGAAATCCGCCTGGCGATCAGCTCGCGGTGGCGCCCAGCGCCGGACGCAACCGTCTGGCGCGCCGTCGCGTGTTGCGGCGCACGATCTCGGCGACCAGGTCAGGAGCCTCCTCGACCAGCATGTGACCCGCGTCAAGAACATGATGCAGATGGAAGTGCGACGGCAGAGCCTCTGTCTGTTCTACAGGCAGCAGCGGATCCTCTACTCCCCAGACGACCATCACCGGCATGTCGAGTGTATCCAGTTGCGCCCCGGGGATGACCCCTTGCCGGTCATCCCTGGTCATCGCGGCCGCCATATCGATCAGGGCCTGCAACTGGCGCGGCCGCTTGCGCATCCGGCACAGCGCGTCCACCACGTGGTCAGGCGGCACGCTGCGTGGACCTGACAGGGCCGCAAGGTTGGCGCGGATCTGTCTCCTGCCGGTCGCGGCGGCATAGCGGCGCAGCAGGTTTGCGTCGATTTCCGGACCGAAGCCGCCGGGCGCCAACAGCGTGAGCGAAGCCACCCTGCCGGGGTCGGCAAGCGCCATCAATGTCGCAATCGCGCCGCCCATCGAGTGCCCGACGAGGTGGACCTTGTCCAGCTGGCGGGCGGCAAGATCGGCAAGGATGGCTCGCGCGGCCGGCTTGGCGCCGCCCATGCCCTCGCATTCCAGCGAATGACCATGGCCCGGAAGATCGTAGGCCAATACTCTCGCCTCCGTGGCCAGCGAAGTCATGACGTCGCGCCAGATCTCACGGCAAGCTCCGAAGCCGTGCAGAAAGACGATAGTCTTCGGACCAGGGCGGCCTTCGACGATAAAGGGAATCGGAAGCATGAAAAATGGAGCGGTGAGGCGGCAAACCCAGATTGTGGCTGGATTGCTCCCGATCCAGACCGATAGCCAGTAAAATCTTCGCGACCGATGCGGTACGCAGTCCGGCGACCCGGATGCCCGAACATAGACGGGGGCGTGGTCAGCTCGGGTTGCCGATCCCGGCGGCGCGCAAGGATCGCACCAGCCGATCGGTGAGATCGGGAGGGTATTTGCGGTCGACGAACGTCGCGCGCGGGTCGGCGGCGAATTTTGGGAATTCGGCGGTGAGCTCGTTTGCAAGCTCGCCCGCCAGCTTGTTGCGGCCCGAAATCCTGGCGCCAATAAGACGCGCGGCCAGATAGTGAGACTTGGATGCAGTCGTGCGTAGCGACTCACTGGCGATGGCGGCCTTCTTCATGTCGCCCTGCATGAAAGCTCCGACGAACAAGCCATAGTCCCACCAGGTCGGATGGCCACTGAAGGCGTCGACCGCGCGGCCCAGGATCGGCGTTCCCTCTTCATATCTGCCGGCGAAGATCAGCCCGTAGCCGTAGGCGGCGGCCATGCCGAGGTCGTATGGGTTGAGTTCGTAGGCCCTGCGCATCAAACGGATCGCTTCGTCCGTGTTGCCGAGACGCGAGTTTATGTAGCCCAAGATGCGATGCGCGTGCGGGCTCATCGGCCCCATCTGGACGGCGCGATGGGCAAGTGTCATGGCTTTTTCGAGCGTCGCTTCCGGGGGATAGGCATAGTGCGCGGTGGCGGCTTCCACATGAAGTGCAGCCAGTTCCGCGTAGACAAGCGATGACTTGGTGCCTTCGCTGGCCAGTTCTTCCAGGCAACGATACGCAACCTCGTGGGTCTTTGCGCTCATGTCGAGAAAGTAGCGGTCGTCAAGCACCAGGCATGCGATCTGGCTGGTTTGGATGCCGCTCTGGTCGATGTAGCTGTAGATGGCGCCGGAAGCGGGAACGGTCGAGGTGAGAAGGCTGGCGATGTTGCTTTCAACCACACCAGGCGCGGTTTCGGCCGAAGTCAGGTTTCGCGACAGCAGGACACGACCGGTCGCCACGCTCTGCAATTCGACCGTGACGTCACCGGCGGCGGGGCCGGTAACAATATCGAAGACGAAACTGATCGGGTCGGCCGATTGATCGCGCGTTGAATCCGCATCGCGGCCGATGAAATCGATGGTGTCGAAGCCTGCAAGGCCGACGCGTAGCGACGAGGCGACGCGGGCCGCCTCCGCTCCGTTTGCCTTCACGGCAATGTAGATCAGCGGCAAGGAGCCGAATGTCGGCTGGGCGGCGGTGCCGGCAACGCCCGCCGTTTCGAGCGTGGCGGCTGTGTCGCCGCCGTTGAGGACGGCATTGCCTTGACGCACGATGAGCACGCCGAGCATAATTATGACCAGAACCATGGCAGCCCAGAAGAACCGCAGTTGCCGCGTGAGCGACTGGGCAGGCGCCGCAGGGGCGATCAGCGTTGCGGGTTCGCTCGACGCAGAGCCCTCCCGATGTTCGGTTGCAGCCGCGGCGGCTTCGGCCACCACCTCGGGGCGGCGCGCTATGCCGCCCGTTGTTGACCTTGCGTCGCCGGACAGCCGGATTGAGTTCAGTTCATAGGAGGGGACATAACCGCCGCGCGGAATGGCGATGCGCACCGGCTCGGCGATGCCTTCATTGGCGAAATACTGCTCCAGAAGCTCGCGCAAGCGGCCGGCCTGGACCCTGACCACGGCATCGGTGGAGGCGTCGAAATCGCCGTCCTTGCCGAAGACGTCCATGGCAATGGAAATGCCCTTCAGCCTGTCCGCTTCGCCGGCCTGCTCGCGTTCGACCAGATAGCGTAGAAGCCTGCGTGCACGCTCGGAGCGTCCGAACGTTTCGCTGGCAAGCAGTCGCTCCAATGTCTCGCGCACTGCGGGGGCGGCAGGCGGGGCATGCTCCAAGTGTCGATCCTTCCGAAGTCGGCACAGGTTAGGGCGCGATCATATAGCGCTCGCGCCGGCGCACAAGGATGCTTCTATTATGCGATCGCGTAAGCCACCGGAAATTCCCGCGCCGGTTAACGAATGGCAGGCTTGCGCCTCCGTGTTCGAAGTGCGGCGCAGGTTGGATGCGCCGCACTCCTATCGATTTGCAACTCAGCCAGCTTTATGACCGATGATCCGGTTGGCGGCCGAAACGACGGCCTCCAGCGAGGCGGCGACGATGTTGGTGTTGATGCCCGCGCCGAACAGCTTGCCGCCCGGATATTCCATTTCGACATAGGAGATCGCCGAGGCGTTGGAGCCGCGCTGCAGGGAATGCTCGGAATAGTCGAGCACCGACATGTCGACGCCGAGATGGCGCGAGAGCGCGTCGACGAAGCCGTCGATCGGGCCGGTGCCCGAGCCGCTGATCGTCACTTCCTGGCCGTTGTCGAGGATATCCGCCTCGACAATTCGCCGGCCCTTCACCTCGGTGTCGGGGTAGGTGCGGTGGTCCAGAAACTTCAGCCGCGCGCCGGGCTGGTCGACATAAGTTTCGAGGAAACGTTCGTGGATGCGCTTGGCCGGCACTTCCTTGCCCTCGGCGTCGGTGATCGCCTGGATCGCCTGGCTGAACTCGATCTGCAGATTGCGCGGCAGGTTTAGGCCGTAGTCGGCCTGCAGCACATAGGCGATGCCGCCTTTGCCCGACTGCGAATTGATACGGATGATCGCCTCGTAAGTGCGGCCGACATCGGCTGGATCGATCGGCAGATAAGGCACCTCCCAGAGCGGGGTGTTGGCCTTCTTCAGCGCTTTGATCCCCTTGTTGATGGCGTCCTGATGCGAGCCGGAGAAAGCCGTGTAGACCAGCTCGCCGACATAAGGGTGGCGCTCCGGGATCTTCAGCTGGTTCGAATATTCATAGACATCCTTCATCCGGTTGATGTCCGAGCAGTCGAGCTCCGGATCGACGCCCTGGGTGAACATGTTGAGCGCCAGCGTGACGATGTCGACATTACCGGTACGTTCGCCATTGCCGAACAGCGTGCCCTCGACGCGGTCGGCGCCGGCCATCAGGCCGAGTTCGGTGGTGGCGACGCCGGTTCCGCGGTCGTTGTGCGGATGCAGCGAGATGATCAGGTTCTCGCGGTTGTCGAGATTGCGGCACATCCACTCGATGCGGTCGGCATAGACGTTGGGCGTCGACATCTCGACCGTCGAGGGCAGGTTGATGATCAGCTTGTTGTCGGCCGTCGGCTTCACGATCTCGGTGACGGCATTGCAGATTTCCAGCGCGACCTCGAGCTCGGTGCCGGTGAAACTCTCCGGCGAATACTCGAAGCGATAACCGCCACCGGCCTTGGCCGCCATGTCGGTAATCATCTTGGCGGCGTCGGTGGCGATGCGCTTGATGCCGGCGACGTCCTTTTCAAAGACGACGCGGCGCTGCAGCTCGCTGGTCGAATTGTAGAAATGCACGATCGGCCGATGCGCGCCTTTCAGCGCGTCGAAGGTGCGGGTGATCAGCTCGGGCCGACACTGCACCAACACCTGGAGCGATACGTCCCTGGGCACGCCGCCTTGCTCGATGCACCAGCGGGCAAAGTCGAAATCCGTCTGCGAGGCCGAGGGGAAGCCGATCTCGATTTCCTTGAAGCCCATGTCGAGGAGCAGCGCGAACATGCGCGCCTTGCGTTCATGGCCCATCGGGTCGATCAGCGCCTGGTTGCCGTCGCGCAGATCGACCGAGCACCAGATCGGCGCCTTGTCGATGATCTTGTTCGGCCAGGTGCGGTCGGTCAGGCCGACAGTGGGGTAGGGCTGATATTTGCGTGCCGCATCCGGCATGTGGCCGGCCACGTGCCTATGGCTGTCAGCCTCGTCGACTCGGATTTCTTCTCGTGCGTTCATCGTCATTTCTCCCGGCGGCTCGCATGCCCGCTTCAGGCGGATGGTTGGCGAGCGTCGCCTCTACCAAAATTCGTTCGCTTTGATGTGACTTTGCCAAAATCTGGCCAAGGAGCGTGCGCCTCAAGCGGCGGTTTCGACCGCCGGGCGCTCCTTCAGCGAACCCGGCGATCGCCGATAAGGCCGAGAAGAAGCAGGGTGGAAGCGAGCGCGCGCGCGGTCTCGCCGGCGAAGCCGGTGCGAGAGGAAGCGACGGAGCGGGCGCGCGTGGTCATGGCGGCACTCTTACAGGAGCGGCCCAGCGGAGGCAAGCGGGACGCATGGGTGAATGCGACGCGTCTAATGTGATCGCCGATGCAGATGGCCTTCCCCACGCCGCGCAAATGCGCCAGACTTCACCATCGAGCGAAGCGCCGGGGAGGGGCGATTCATGAATTTCGTGTTCTTCTCGCCGCATTTTCCAGCGAATGGAACCGAGTTTTGCGACCGGCTGAAGAAGGCCGGGGCTACCGTGCTCGGCATCGGCGACGCACCTTACGAGACCTTGAACGGCAAGCTGAAGGCGGCGCTTTCGGAATATTATCGAGTCGCCGACATGGAAGATTACCATGCCGTATTCCGGGCGATGGGGCATTTCATCCACAAATGGGGCCGCATCGACCGCTTTGAGTCGCTCAACGAGCACTGGCTGGAGCTCGAAGCCAACATCCGCACCGACTTCAACATCTTCGGCACCAAGGTCGACTTCGTGAAGAACCTGAAACGGAAAAGCCGCATGCGCGCCTTCTTCCGCAAGAGCGGTGTCGAGACCATTCCGCAGCGCAAATGCTCCGACCGCGCCGGCGCCATGACCTTCATCCGCCGTGTCGGCTACCCGGTGGTGGTCAAGCCGGATTCGGGCTCGGGCGCTTCCAATACCTTCAAGATCTCTGACGCCAAGGAGCTCGACCAGTTCTTCAGGGATAAGCCCGAGGGTGTGACTTTCGTCATGGAGCAGTTCATCGAGGGATTGGTCGTGACCTTCGACGGGCTGGTCAACCGCGACGGCGAGGTGGTGCTGGCCGCCAGCCACCGTTACGACCAGAGCATCATGGACGCGGTCAACAAGGACCGCCACATGAGCTACACCTGCTTCCCCGAGATCACGCCCGCTGTGGAAGAGGCGGGCCGCAAAATCCTCAAAGCGTTCGACGTGCGCGAGCGCTTCTTCCACATCGAGCTTTTCGAGACCAAGGATGATCGCATCATCGCGCTTGAGGTCAACATGCGCCCGCCCGGCGCCTGGATGACTGACGCCATCAACTACACGTTCGACATCGATGTCTACGCCGCATGGGCCGACATGGTGGTCAAGGATGCCGTTGGCGGGCCGTACAAGGGCAAGTTTTTCACGGCCTACGCCAGCCGCAAGCGGCATATCGACTATTTGCACAGCCATGCGGACGTGCTGGCCGCCCACGGCGACAAGATCGTCCACCACCAGGCCATCGAGGAGGTATTCAGCCGCGCCATGGGCAATTACGCCTACCAGATGCGTTCCAAGGATCAGAAGGCGCTGCGCCAGGCGGTCGACTTTATCCACGCGGAAAAGGGCTGAGCCGATGGACGTCTCCTATCACAAGGGCCATGCCCGCAATCTCGGCCGCGACATGGAATACAAGCGCTACGGCCATGCCGGGCGCCCGGTGGTGGTGTTCCCGACCTCGCAGGGACGGTTCTACCAGTTCGAGGATTCTGGCGGCGTCGCAGCTCTTGCCGAATTCATCGACACCGGCCGCATCCAGCTCTTCACGCTCGATGGCATCGATTCGGAATCCTTCTTCAACGAGCATGCCGACGCGGCGCATCGCATCGCCCGCCACGAAGCCTATTTCCGCTATGTGCGCGAAGAGGCGCTGCCCGAGCTGCTGACGGTCGCCGCCAGGGCCAATGGCGGCCGCGCCTTGAAGCCGCTGTTCTGCGGCTGCTCGATGGGCGGCTACCATTCGTCGAACTTCGTGTTCCGTTTTCCGGAACTGGCGAGCGGCTTGATCTCGCTGTCCGGCGTCTATTCGGCCCGCGATTTCTTCGGCCGGACGCTGGACGGCAACGTCTATTTCAACTCGCCGCTCGATTATCTGCCCGGCATCGTCGACCAAAAGCTCCTCGGGCGGCTCAGGGCGCTGCGGCTAATCTTCTGCTGTGGCCAGGGCGCCTGGGAAGAGCGCATGCTGGTCGAGACACGCGAGCTGGAACAGGTGCTGCGCGACAAGTCCATTCCGGCCTGGGTCGACTATTGGGGCGGCGACGTCAGCCATGACTGGCCATGGTGGCACAAGCAGCTCGTCTATTTCTTCGGCCGCTGGCTGGATGACGATCTGATGCACAGGCTCGATTAAGGGGCGTATCCATGACAACAGCGCCCAACTTCTTTCGTCGTTTTGTAGAAGCCACCAATGCCGGTACAGCCGAAGTCTTTCTGGCCGCATTTACCGGCGATGCGTTGTTGAACGACCGGAGTCGGCAACTTCCATAGCCGCGACGGGATCGCGCGGTGGAACCGGTCGACAACATCCGCCTGCAATCCAATCTTCACGTCGTCAGCGTCGTGCGGCGCGACGGCGTCCGGCATGTTCGCGTAGCCGTGACCGGCAAAGGCTTCAACGGCGAGGGCGACATGGCCTTCACGCTGGACGGTGACCGGTCGCAAGACAGATTATCAGCCGAGGCGACGGCGTAATGGCGCCTGTAGCCGGTCGATAAGCTTCGCGACGGCGGCTTGCCGTCAGTAGGTCGTGCGTCCGCCGGAGAGGTCGAACGTCGCGCCTGTGGTGAAGGAGTTCTCGTCCGACAGCATGAAAGCGACCATGGCGGCGGCTTCCTCGACCTCGACGAAACGGCCGCGCGGCACCTTGCCCAACATATAGGAGACCTGGGCTTCGGTGAGTTGCTCCAGAATGCGGGTGCGGGCGGGCGAAGGCGTCAGCGCGTTGACGGCGATGTCGTGTCCGGCGAGCTCCTTGCCGAGCGACTTGGTCAGCGCCAGCACGCCGGCCTTGGCGGCTGAATAGGCGGCGGCGTTGGGATTGCCTTCCTTGCCGGCCACCGAGGAGATGTTGACGATGCGGCCGTAGTTGCGTGCGACCATGCCGGGCACCAGGCGCCGGCAACAGTAGAAGACGCCGTTGAGGTCGATATCGACGATCTGTCGCCAGGCGGCGGGGTCGTAATCCACCACGGTCGCGGCCGGCCCGGCGATGCCGGCATTGTTGACGAGGAGGTCGACGGGGCCGAGCGTCCGCTCGGTCTCGGTGGCGGCGCGATCAACGGCCTCGATCTGTGACTGATCGCAAAGGATGGCGGCGACGCTGCCGAGCGAAGCGAGTTTAGTTACGGCCTTGGCCATGGCGGCCTGGTCGACGTCCCAAATGGCCACGGCGGCGCCCGACGACAACAGGCGCCGGGTGACCGCAAGGCCGATGCCCTGCGCGCCGCCCGTCACGACGGCGATGCGGCCGGAAAGATCGATGGCGTTCAAACGGCGGTTCATAGGCTATTTCCCTTGCTTGCTGGCAATGGATAGCGTGGATCAGGCGTTGACGTTTCGCGCCACCAGCTTGGCTACGCTTGGCCCAATGAGCAGCGCGACCAGGAAGCGCGCCGACTGCAGCGCCATGACGAAGGAGATGTCGACGTTCCGCGCCGCGGCGGCAATGATGGCGACACTGTCCATGCCGCCCGGGCTGGTTGCGAGATAGGCGGTCAGCGGGTCGATGTCGAGCAGGCGGCTGATGACGAAGGCCATGCCGCCGCAAAAGGCGATCAGCGCGACGATCGAGGCGATGATCTGCGGCAGGGCGCGCGCCGCATGGCGCAGGATGGGCCGGGTGAAGTTCAGGCCGATCGACCAGCCGACCATGGCGTAGCTGATCGCCAGCAGCCAAGGCGGCAATTGCATCGGCATGCCGAGGCCGAGATGGATCATCGCGCCGAAAATGAAGGTGCCGAGAAAAAACGGCGAGGGCAGCCTGGCCAGCCTTCCGAGCAGGCCGCCCACGGCGGCGATGCCGACCGTGGCGGCAAGGGCGAAGGCATCGATGGGCGGAAACCAGACGATGGGCGATACCTCGATGCCGGATGTGTCGACCCACATCCTGGCGACGAGCGCGGCGGTCATCGAGACGAAGATGACGCGCAGATATTGCATGAAGGCGACGAGACGCTGGTCGGCGCCGAAAGCGCCGGCCATCAGCACCATGGCGGTGGCGGCCCCCGGCGAGGAACCCCAGACCGCAGTGGTGCCGGGCAGGATGCGCCAGCGGCTGATCAGCCAGCCGAGCAGACTGGACGCGGCGACGGTCGCCATCACCACACCGAGGAAGAGCGGCCATTCGTCATAGAACACCGGAAAGATGTCGGCGGAGATCGAGCTGGCAACGAGGCAGCCGACAATCGCCTGGGCGGAGCCGAACAGCGGTGGCGGCACGCGCACGGTGGCGCCGTTGATGCCGGCCATGATCGCGGCAAGCATCGGGCCGACAAGCAGCGCCGCCGGCAGGGCCGCAAGCTCCAGCGCGGCGGCGAAGAGCAGTGAAAACACCATCAGCACCAGCCACTGTCGCGGCGGACGCAGGGGCGCCAGGCGCTCAACCGGGGTTGGGTTCTGCTCTGGTGAAGAGTCCATGTTTCCGCTCTTAGAGGGGACGCAGACAAATGCGAACCTGCCTTTCGCGGAAAATGCGCGTCCGGGAGATCAGCCAACCTTTTCGGGCGACAGAAGGCCGAAACCGCCGACCGGGTGGGTCTCGACCTGGAATTCGAAGCCGGCGATGAAGGGACGCGCCTTGGCGATCGCCGCCTGGACTTCCGGCAGCTGCAGCGATGCCTTGTGGCTCGCCTGGTCGGTCCACACCTCGGTGACCCAGATCGCGTCGGCGTCGACCGGATCGGTGGCGATGATGTAGCTCAGGCAGCCGGGAAGAGCGCCAGTGCTTTCGCGCAGCACGTCCATGACCGCATCGCGCTGGCCGCGCGCCGCCCGCATCTTGCCGATCAGTCCGTACATGCCCTTGATCTCCCTCCAGGTTGCACGCGCATCAATTATGCAATCGCCGTCTCACGGCATCAACTGGCCACCATTCACCTCGATCACCTGGCCTATGACGTAGCCGCTCAAAAGGTCGGATGACAAAAACAGGTAGGCGCCGACGCAGTCCTCGGCGGTTCCGGCGCGGCCCTGCGGTATGGTCGTGACCATGGCCTTGATCTGCTCGGTGGTCGAATAGCGCTCGTGAAAGGGCGTCAGTATGGTGCCTGGCGCCACCGCGTTGACACGGATGCGGAAGCCGATCAGCTCCTTGGCCATGCCGCGCGTCACGTTGGACACAAAGGCCTTGGACGAGCCGTAGAGCCCCGCGCCGCCGCCGGCGCCGTTGCGAGCGGCAATCGAGGAGGTGTTTATTATGAAGCCGCCCTGGCGCTTCAGCCACGGGATCGCCTTGCGCGAGGCGGTTAGCACCGAGCGAGCGTTAAGATTCATCACCGCGTCGTAATGCGCCTCGTCCTGATCGGCATAGGCGACGCGGCCGAGCATGCCCCCGGCATTGTTGACCAGGCCGTCGAGCCGCCCGAAATGGTTTGCGCTCTCCTCGACGACGCGCTCGACGTCGGCGGGTATCGAAAAATCGCCCTGGACCAGAAACACCTCGCCGCCATCGTCGCGGATGGATTCGGCGACGGCTTCGGCGGGCGCCCGGCTCGCATTGTAGTGCAGTGCGACGTGGCATTTCTGCGCCGCATAGGCACGGGCAAGTGCCGCGCCTATGCCCGTCGAAGCGCCGGTGACCAATACCGCCTTGCCGGCAAGATCGGGGATGGCAAGTTTTGTCATATTGGCTGGCCTCCTGGTTCACATCTTTCGTAAGCCATTGCCAGCCTGCCGTTCAAGCGCGCGTGCTGTCAGGGCCGGAGATAGACATAGCCCTGATGCTGCAGCTCGGCGAGCTTCACGACGCCGCCCTTCTCGGCAAGCTCGAAGCCCGCCAGCAGGTCTGTCAGCGTGATGTCCATGCCATGCAGGGTGTTGCCGCAGGCTTGCGGAACGAGACCCTGCCGGACAAGGCCGGCAAAGCGGCTGGAAACAGCGCCGGAAGCGCCCTTGGCCTTGAAGGCGGCCAGAGCCGGACCATGCACCACCAGGACGATATCGACATTGCCGCCGGTGCCCTCATAGTGGTTCTTGATGTTGCCGAGGACGAAATTCACCTTGTCCGCGTCACTGAGATGATAGGCGACTTTCAGCCTTTGCTCAGGCGTTGCCGCGTTTGCCCGGCTCAGGCCGAACAGGCCCGCGGCGCCTGCAAAACCGGCACGAAAGATGTCACGGCGCAGCATCCTATCCTCCCTGCCTCGTCGCCTCGCATGATTTGGCATGGTCCGGGCGACGCTCCTAGGCTAGCATATATTCCAGTCCTGTGGGTGGGAGGAGGGTCACATGACAACGAGGACCATGGTGGCGAGGACCATGGCGGGCGCGCTGTTTTGCGTTACCCTTGGCGCAGTTGACGGCCCGGCGTGCGCCGAACAGCCACCCAAACTCCCCGAGCTCAGCCCAACCGGCGCCGATGTCTGCTTCGGCCGCGTTTACGATGCCGCCCATCTGAAGGCGCATCCGCATCAGAAGGTGGCGCGCATCTTCTTCTTCTACGGGCATGACCCGGTGAGCCGCCCGAACGAAGAACCGCCCGCCAACCAGGATAATTCCTACAATGGCTTCCTCACCACCACGGTTCGCGGCGCCAAGAAGCCGGAATGGGCGAGCAGTTGGTGCAACAGGAATGATCCCGACGACAAGGCTAGCGGCATCCGCTGCGGAATGGATTGCGACCGGACGCTGGCTTCGCTGAAAGTCGACGACAAGGGTAAGCTTCTGCTCTCCAGCCTGTCGCAAGATGTCTATCTCGATCCTGACGCGGCGGAGTCGATGAGCAAGGCGGAGTACGCCAGGCAGGCGCTGGGCAGCGAGGACGACAATTTCAAGCTGGATCCGATGCCTGCCGACGACTGCAAGGCGGAGTTCGCGCGCATCGATCCGATCGATCCGGCGCTGGGCGATCCGCTGCGCGTGCGGCTGAAGCCTGATCAGCCCTTCTGCTTCGGGCGCGACTACGACGATGCGCATCTGAAGTCGCATCCTAACCAGCTCACGCAATCGATCCGCGTTTTCCGCGGCCCGATCGAGCTCGCCTCCTTCGCCGCCGGCGGCGATGCCGCGAACTGGCCCGACGGGGCTGACATCGCCGTTTCGGTGACGACAAGGCAGAAAGACAAAAAGGTCACGCAGACCTATTCCTGCCAGGGCGAGGCCGACCAGTGGCGCTGCTCGGCCAGCTCCAAGATGAGCGATTTTACCTGCGACATCTCGCAGAAGGAGATTTTCCTCAAGCGCGGCGCCAACGGCACGATGATGCTGGCCAATCCCAACAATGCGGTCGCGGTGGTCGATCTCTGCTCGAAGGCAGGGGATGGCAAGACGAAGTCGGACGACAAGGTCTTTAGGCTGCAGCTGATGCCCCAGCCGGCATGTGCGCCGTGACCAGCGCTTGGTGATTCCATGGTCTGCGTTGCTTCGCTTCTTGCTTCGCCTGAAATGACGAAGTTGGAAGGCTTCGACGAAACTTCCAACGCTGCGATATGAATTGCCTTACGCGAAAGGCACCGCGGCGGTGCCTTTCGGCAGCTTGGCCTCGTCGTCCGGCTCGACATGGATGGTGACGCGCACCGACGGGATTTCGGCCTTCAGCGCGTCCTCGATGCGGTCACAGATGACGTGGCTGGCGCCGACCGTCATGTCGGCGTCGACGACCAGGTGGAACTCGATGAAGGTTGCGCGTCCGGCAATGCGCGTCTTCAGGTCGTGCACCTCGAGCGCGCCTTTCGAATTGGCCGAGATGATGTCGCGGATCTGCATGTGTTCCTGGTTGTCGACGGCGCGATCCATCAGGCCGTTCATCGAAGAGCCGATGACATGCCAGCCCTGCCACAGGATGTTGAGCGCGACGATCACGGCGAGCGCCGGGTCGAGGATCTGCCAGCCGGTAAGCACCGCGCCGACGAGACCGCCGAACACGCCGATGGATGTCACCACATCGGTCATGATGTGCTGACCGTCGGCGACCAATGCGGGCGACTTGGCGTTCCGACCGACGCGGATCAGTAACCAGGCCCAGACAGCGTTGATGACCGTTGCGACGCCGTTGACGGCAAGGCCCTGCCAGGGCTGCTCGATCGGCGACGGATGCTGCCAGGACCGCCAGACCTCGTTGAGGATCAGGAGGGCCGCGACGACAATCAGCACGCCCTCGAGGACGGCGGAGAAATACTCGGCCTTATGATGACCGAAGGGATGGTCCTGGTCGGCGGGCTTGTAGCTGACCTGGATCGCCCAGAAGGCGGCTACCGAAGCGATGACGTTGACGATCGATTCCGCCGCGTCCGAATAAAGCGCGACGGAGCCCGTGATGTACCAGGCGACCACCTTGAGGGCGAGTACGACGAAGGCGACGACGATCGACCAGAATGCAAGGCTGGCGACCTTTTGCCTGGTCGCCGCCTTTGCTTGCGCCGTCGTCATCGTCATTGCCGCGTTCATTCCGACTTACCCGCCCCTAGGCGGCCTTTTCCTTGGCCTTGCGCGGTAGATGCGCGACGATGTTCTCGATGATACGCATGCCGGCGTTGTGACCGAGCGTCATGATCGATTCCGGATGGAACTGCACCGCCGCGATCGGCTCCTTGCGGTGCTCGAAGGCCATGATGATGCCGTCCTCGGTCTCGGCGGTAACCACGAAGCCGTCAGGAAGGCGCACCGGATCGGCGAAGATCGAGTGGTAGCGGCCGACAGTCACTTCTTTAGGCAGGCCTGAGAAGATGATGCCGGGCTTGGAGACGCGTATGCGCGAGGGCTTGCCATGCATGGGGATGTGCAATTGCCTTAGTTCGCCGCCATAGGCCTCGGCCAGCGCCTGCAGGCCGAGGCAGACGCCGAAGATCGGCAGGTCGCGGGCGCGCGCCTTCTTGATGGTGGCGGCGCAGTCGAAATCCTTCGGGGTGCCGGGGCCGGGCGACAGCACGACGAGATCAGGCTTCAGCCGGTCGAAGACCTCTTCCGCCACCGGTGAGCGCACGGTGGAGACATTGGCGCCGGTCTGGCGGAAGTAGTTGGCCAGCGTGTGGACGAAAGAGTCCTCATGGTCGACGAGCAGGATGTTGACGCCGTCGCCGACGCGCGCGGTGGCGCGCTCGGCGCCTGCGGCGTTGCCGGTCTTGGCCTCGCGGATGGCGGAGAGCATGGCTGATGCCTTCAGTTCGGTTTCGGCTTCTTCTTCCTCGGGAACACTGTCGAAAAGCAGCGTGGCGCCGGCGCGCACCTCGGCGATGCCGTCCTTGATGCGGATGGTGCGCAGGGTCAGCCCGGTGTTCATGTCGCCGTTGAAGTTGACCATGCCGATAGCGCCGCCATACCAGGCGCGCGGGCTTTTCTCGTTCTGCTCGATGAAGCGCATGGCCCACAGCTTCGGCGCGCCGGTAACGGTGACCGCCCAAGCGTGCGAGAGGAAAGCGTCGAAGGCGTCCATGCCCTCGCGCAGCCGCCCCTCGATATGGTCGACGGTGTGGATCAGGCGCGAATACATCTCGATCTGGCGCCGGCCGATGACACGCACCGAGCCCGGTTCACAAACGCGGGACTTGTCGTTGCGGTCGACATCCGAGCACATGGTGAGTTCCGACTCGTCCTTCTTGGAGTTGAGCAGCCTCAGGATCTGCTCAGAATCCGATATGGCGTCGTCGCCGCGTTTGATGGTGCCGGAGATCGGGCAGGTTTCGACGCGGCGGCCGTTGACGCGCACGAACATCTCCGGCGAGGCGCCGATCAGATATTCGTTCTCGCCGAGATTGATGAAGAAGGAATAGGGCGACGGGTTGATCGATTTCAGCTTGCGCGAAATGTCGGATGGGTGGGTCTCGCAGCGCTCGTAGAACATCTGGCCGGGCACGACCTCGAACAGGTCGCCGCGCTTGAAGCTTTCCATCGCCCGGCGCACCAGGCTCGCGTATTCACCCGGCTCGTGGTCGCCGCGCGGCGGGATGCGGTCGGCGGTCTTGAAGGGTTCTATGTGGGCGTCGCGCGGCATGCCTTCGGTGGAGAAGCCTTCGCCGGAATAGTCGTAGCGGTCGGTCCAGGCCTTGGTCGAATAGTGGTCGACGACGAGGATTTCGTCCGGCAGGAACAGCACGAGGTCGCGCTGGCTCTCCTTGCGCTCAAGCTTGTAGTCGACGGGGTCGAACTGGAAGGCGAGATCGTAGCCGAAGGCGCCGTAAAGGCCGAGGTTGGCGTCTTCCGCGGTTTTGAACAGCGCGGTGATGGCACGCAGCACGGTGAAGACGGATGGAACGCGGCTGCGCTCCTCCTCGGTGAAGACACGGCCCGGCTTGGCGACATCGAGGCGAATGAGCGTCTTCGAGGTCTCGGCGATCGTCACTTCGTTGAGCGCGCCAAGCGTCTTGCCGATCACCGGCAGCAGCACTTCGCCGCGCTTGTTCAGCGCTTCGATGCGCATGGCGCGTCCGCGCGCCGAAATTACCAGCGGCGGATCGATGATGGCGGTGTCCCAGCGGGTGTAGCGGCCCGGATATTCATAGTTCGAGGAAAACACCGCGCCGCGGCGCGAATTCAGGCCGTCGACATAGGCATCGATCGCGCCTTCGTACGGCCTATCGTGCCGCTCGCGGGTGATCGTCACGCCGCCCTCGGTGACGAAGCGCTCCGCCCCGTTATCCAGAACTTTAGTCGTCATTGCCGTCTCCATCAGCGTTTTGGGCAACGGACCCGGGAATGGCTTCAAAAAACAAATGGCCGCCCGGACATTCCGCTGCGGCCACCCTCATTTTCACGCGCACATGCACGAACAGGCCGCTGTCAGCAGCCCCACCACCAAATGGTCTTGTTCGAACGCATGTTCATGTCGACTCCCATAGCGACGAATGGAGGTCCTTGCAACTGGATTTCACGCCAATGCCGAGGCCGCGGGGCTTCAGTCCTCGAGCGTACCGGAACGCGCGTCGCCGCTCTTCTTGTCGCCAGCGAGCTTCAACAGATCCTCGCCGGCGCGGATGATGCGGCGCGAGCGGCGGGTCAGAATGAAGCCCGATTGCGGGGCAAACACTTCCGTGCGGCCGCCGACCTCGCCGGGCGCATGCACGATTGTCGCCAGCCTGTCACCTTTCTTTACACGATCTCCGGGCGTGACGTCGTACAGGATGGCGCCGGCCCGGGGCGAGGGCATCATGTCGATGTTTTCCAGCGGCACTACAGGTCCGGAAAATGTCTCGAATTTCGGCACGGATGAGTCCTGGATCACGCCTCGTGTGACCAGCAGACGGTAGAGCCCCCCGGCATCGGAAGCAGCCAGTGGGCCATCCACATCGAGCATGCCGCGATATTCGACAGTGGTGACGACGCGCCGCTCGAGGCGTGCGACGCTGGCCGGCACGTTCTGGTAGGGCATGATCGAGGCGCCCTCGAAGGTGCCGGTGTCGTCCTCGCTCCACAGCACGACGGCTTCGGCGCCCATGGCGGCGGCACAGTCGGCCATATGCGGCCACAGGCTGGTGTGGATGTAGAGATAGGCGAGGCCTTCGTCGTCGCAGTGAAGGTCAAGGACGATGTCGTTGCCGAGCGAGAGCTGGACGAGCCGGTTCTTCAGCCGGCGATCGGCGCCGCCCAGGCTGGCATCAGGCAACAGTCTGGCGTCGGGCGCGGCAAGCAACGGGAAGGACCGGTTGAAGTTTGTCCTTGTGCCGAGATTGAAGCGGCCCTGATGCTCGCCGAAATGATATTGCGCGCGCCCGATCGGATTGGCCCAGGGCACGATCGTGATCAGACCCTTGATGCTGCCCTCGGCCTCCGCCTTGGCAAGCATCGGCATCAGGGCGTCGATGGCGACGACGCCCGGCAGTTCGCCGGCATGGAGAGCGGCCTGCAGATAGGCGGAAGGAGCCGCCTTGTCCTTGCCCTCGAAGCGGAAGACCGGAAATTCGTAGGCGACGCCTTCGCTGTCGCCGGCGATGTGTTCGATCGTCTTCTGCATGGGGCACCTCCGCGTGACGTGGTTTCACACATGCATTTTTGCGATCGGGCTGTCGAGTGGTCCCAGCGCGTGTCGCGCCGCAGGGCTATTCGGCCGGCTGCGCCTGGAGCAAAGCGCGGCGATCGAGCGCCTGCGACGATACGGCCACGGCAACGGCCATGAGCGTCAGCGCGGCGCCCACCAGCGGAAGATTGGCGTAGGACACGCCCCAGGAGATGGCGAGGCCGCCGATCCAGGCACCGCCGGCGTTGCCGACATTGAAGGCGCCCTGGTTGAGCGTCGCGGCAAGATTAGGCCCTTCGGAAGCCGCTTCAACGACACGGATCTGCAATGGCGGCACGACGATGAAGATCAGCATGCCCCACAGGAAGACGATTGCCACGGCCACGCTTGCCACGGCACCGAACCCGGTGAAGACGACGAATAGAAGGGCCATGGAGAGCAGCGTGGCGATCACCGTCGGCATCAGCTTCCAGTCGGCCAGCCTGCCGCCGATGATATTGCCGATGGTCATGCCGGCGCCGAACAAGAGCAACACCCAGGTGACGGTTGCCGTCGAAAGGCCGGAGACGTCGGTGAGATACGGCTTGATGTAGGTGAATACCGCGAACAGGCTGGCCGAGGCGAGCGAGGCGATCAGCATCGCCAGCCACACCTGCAGCTTTCCGAGCACGCGCAGTTCGCCGACCAGGCCGCCGCCGCTGGGCTCCGCGACATCCGACGGCACCAGCCATGCGATGGCCGCGACCGAGATCAGACCAATGCCAACCACGGCGAGGAAGGTGGCGCGCCAGCCGAAGGCCTCGCCCAGCGCCGTACCGGCGGGAACGCCCAGGATGTTGGAGAGCGTCAGGCCGGCGAACATCAGCGCGATGGCGCTTGCCCGCTTGTTGCGCGGCACGAGGCTCGCTGCAACGACGGAGCCGATGCCGAAGAAGGCGCCATGGCCGAAAGCGGTGAAGACACGCGCGGCCATAAGCAGCCAATAGCTCGGCGCGATGGCGCAAAAGAGGTTGCCGACAACAAAGAGCGCGGCCAGGCCGACGAGCACCGGTTTGCGCGGCAGGCGCGCGGTCGCCATGGCAACGACCGGCGCGCCGAAGACGACGCCAAGCGCATAGCCGGTGACCAGGAGACCGGCCGAAGGGATCGAGACGCCGAGGTCGGCGGCGACCTCCGGCAGCAAGCCCATGATCACGAATTCGGTGGTGCCGATGCAGAAGGATGCAATGGCAAGCGCTAGGATCGGCAGCGGCATGGGGGGTCCGGTCTGAATCGGTTCAAATTCAAGACTGGCTCTGGATGAGTCCGGCGCACAAGCGTCATTGTTGCAATGCAGCGATGCAGAAAGACCGGAGCGGCTTGATGAGGGGAATCCAAGGGACGACGCCCTGAAATGGATTCATGCGGCGCGCGTTACGCCTTTGTGTTGATTCATGTCGTTGTTCCGGAACGTCCGGTCGAGATGCATCAGGACAACGGCTTCAGCTCCTGGGCGATAGTCGGCAAAAGCTCCGAGACGTTGGGGTGGATGTGCATGGCGCGCGCGAGTGTCGAGATCGGCGCCTTGGCGTACATGAGGTCGAGCACGCAGTGGACCGCCTCGTCGCCGCCCGGCCCGAGCACCGCGCAGCCGAGGATTTCGCCAGTGTCGGCATCGGCCAGGATCTTCATGAAGCCCTGTGTCTCGCCCTTCTCGACGGCGCGGCCGACGCGGGTCATGGGCCGCTGGCCAACCAGCGCACGGCGGCCGGATTTCCTGACGGCGGCCTCCGTCATGCCGCAGCGCCCGAGAGGCGGATCGATGTAGAGGGCGTAGGCTTCGATGCGGTCGCTGACCTTGCGCGGGTCATTGTCGAGCAGGTTGGCGGCGACGATTTCGAAGTCGTTGTAGGAGGTGTGGGTGAAGGCGCCCTTGCCATTGCAGTCACCCATCGCCCAGATGCCGGGCACATTGGTGCGCAACTGGTCGTCGACGATGATGTAGCCGCGCTGGTCCATCGCGATGCCTGCCTTGTCGAGGCCGAGATCGTCGGTGTTCGGAACACGGCCGAGCGCCAGCAGCACGTGTGAGCCCTTTGCCGCCGGCTTGCCGGCAGCAAATGTAACGGCGATGTCGCCGCCTTGTTTGGCAAAGCTTATGTCGCCGGCGCCGACATGAACCGCGATGCCCTCGTTTTCGAGGATCGAAAGGATGGCGGCCGAGGTGTCCTCATCCTCCCGCCCGGTCAGCCGCGGCGCCTTCTCGATGACCGTGACCTCGGAGCCGAAGCGGCGGAACATCTGCGCGAATTCGAGCGAGATGTAGCTGCCGCCGACGACGATGAGATGGCTGGGCAGCACATCGAGATCCATCATCGAGGAATTGGTGAGGTAGGGGATATCGTGAACCCCCGGCAGGTCGGGCACCGAGGCGCGGCCGCCGGTGTTGAGGAAGATCCTCGGCGCGGTCAGCAGATCGTCGCCGACACGCACGGTGTCAGCGGATTCGAACCGGGCATGGCCGCGGTAGAGCGCGCACTTCTCCATGCCCGCGATCCAGGTCTCGAGTCCGGCGCGGGAGGCGCCCGAAACCTTGTCCTTGCGCGCCTTGATCGCCTTGTAGTCGACGCCGACCGGACCGCCGAGCGTCACGCCATAATCGGCGGCGCGGCGGGCGAGATGGGCGGCATAGGCGCTCGCCACCATCGTCTTGGTCGGAATGCAGCCCGTGTTGACGCAGGTGCCGCCGACCAGCTTGCGCTCGATCAGCGCCACGCTCATGCCGGCCGCGTTCAACCGGCCGGCGAGCGGAGTGCCGGCCTGGCCAGCGCCTATGACGATGGCGTCGAAGCTCTTTGGGCTCATGCTACCGCCGCCACGATGAGCAGCCCGCCGATGATGGCAACCGCGTCCTCGATGAAGGCGGCGGGCGGATCCTTACCGAAGGCAGCGGCCAACCGACCGCGCACTTCGGCGCCGCCAAGCGTGCCGATCACCGCGCCGATGGCGCCGGCGATAAGGCCGCCGATGGTGGCGCCGGCGGTAGCGCCGATCACCGCGCCGGTGAAGGCGCCCATGAGGATGCGCGCGCCGAACTGCTGCGGCACCTTGCGGCTCGGCGTCGAGGGCAACTGATCGGTGATCAATTCGACGATCGCCAGGATGGTGAAGATGCCGACGGCAATCCAGTGGCCCATGAAGCTTGCCCACGTGCCTGTGACCGGCAGCCAGCCGAGGTAAGCACCCCAAGCCACGGCCGCGGGCGCGGTCATCGCGCGCAGGCCTGCAACGACACCTATCAGCAGTGCAAGAATGTAAAGCATGATCGCCCCTCGAGATCGGAACCTGAGCCAAGTATCCAAGCTACAGGCTAGCATAGCTCCAGTGTTTGACTACTGGCTTTCTGGTAGCGTCTCAGTTCGAATTTTGTGGATTAATTGGACACGCGGCTGCGGAAGGCATAGCGTGGCGGCTCGCCAGAAGCCCTCCCTGAAAGGAGCGCGCGATGCCAGGCAGATACAACGAGTTCGTGCACCTCGAAAACATCAAGAACTTCGAAAAAAAGCTCGAAACGGAAACAGATCCCGTGAACCGCGAGATGCTCTCGCACCTGCTCGCAGAGGAGAAGGCCCGGAAGCTCTCGCCACCGGTTCCTGAGCCTTAGGCCCGCCCCGTGTATGGCCCGGGCTTGCCCGGTGGCGTGGTTCTGGCCAGCCACGCGCCATAGCGAGAACCTTGTTCGGGCAACGGTTGCCGGCCGCAAGCGCGCGCCGTCGCCGGAATACGTTGGCTGGCCGCAGACCGGAGAATGCAAAAGCGGCCGCGTCGACGCGGCGCCTTGAGAGCCGTCTTACCTCAAGACACGCGCGCTATGTGCTCCGTCCTGATCGGTCCGCCCCGAGAACTCACGCCGATAGTGCATCGGCGACGTTCCGAGCCGCGCGGCGAAATGCTGGCGCAGCGAGGTGGCGCTGCCGAAGCCGGCCTCGAAGGCCACCATATCCATCGGCTTGTCCGTCTGCTCCAGAAGCCGCTGCGCGAGTGCTAAGCGCTGGTCCGCAAGCCAGTAGCCGAAACTGGTTCCGGTCGTTTTCTGGAAGCGACGCGTGAAGGTGCGGCGGGTAAGGCCGGCCTTGGCGGCGACGCTGTCGAGACTGTGCACTTCGCCGGGCGTCGCCCGCACCTGGTCCAGCGCGCGCGTGAACCGGTCCGCATCCGGCGTCGGAGCAAGCGGGCGCTCAATGAACTGCGCCTGGCCGCCTTGCCGGTGCGGCGAAAGCACGACATGGCGCGCCAGCCGGAGTGCCGCTTCCGCGCCGTAGCGGGCGCGCACGATGTGCAGGCAGCAGTCCAGACCGGCGGCGACGCCGGCGGAGGTGATGATGTCGCCATCGTCGACATAGAGCACCTGCGCGTCGATGGCGACGTCGGGATGAAGCTTCTGCAACTGATCCGTATAGGCCCAGTGGGTGGTTGCCTTGCGCCCGGCGAGCAATCCGGCGCCGGCAACGGCGAAGGTGCCGAGGCACAAGCCCACGATCAGCGCGCCGCGCCGATGCGCTCGGTCCAGCGCATCCTTGAACGGCGCGGCAAGGGGAGCATCGAGGTCCTTCCAGCTTGGAATGATGACGATGTCGGCTTTTTCGAGCGCGGCAAGCCCATATGGGACGAGGATGCTCAGGCCGGCATCGGTGCGGATAGGTCCTTCCTCCATAGCGCAGACGCGGAAATCGAAGCGCGGCAGGCCAAGCCTGGTGCGGTCCGTGCCGAACACCAGGCAAGGCACGGATAGATGGAACGGGCTGATGCCGTCGAAGGCGACAACGGCAATGATCGGGGTCTTCATAACAGGCATCGTTGGTTAATTGGCGAAATGTCCCAATTTTTTCGAATGATGTCAATCGGGCCACTTTCGGTTTCAGAAATGCGCGTCTAGCTTTGCGGCATAAACACGGCCGAAAGGATACCGCCATGTCAGCACCAGCCACCCAGCCGCGCCGCGCGCTTGTCGTCATCGATGTCCAGAACGACTACGATGGCGGCAATCTCGCCATCCAGCATCCGCCATTCGCCGAGACGGTCGCCAATGTCGCGCGCGCCATGGATGCCGCCGCCGCGGCCGGCATCCAGATTGTCGTCGTCAGGCAGATGGCCCCCGAAAGCTCGCCGATCTTTGCCAAGGGCAGCCATGGCGGCGAGTTGCATACGGAGATCGCAAGGCGCGGCCGCGACCACTATGTCGAGAAGACGATGCCATCTGCCTTCACCGGCACGGATCTAGAGGCCTGGCTGCGCGCCAACGCCATCGATACGATCGCGGTCGTCGGCTATATGACCCACAATTGCGATCTGTCGACCATCATCCATGCCGTGCATATGGGCTTTGCCGTCGAGTTCCTTTCGGATGCCAGCGGCTCGGTGCCCTACGCCAACAGCGCCGGCTACGCGTCGGCCGAGGACATCCACCGGGTGGTGAGTGTCGTTCTGCAGTCGCGCTTCGCCGCGGTGTTGAAGACTGCCGAGTGGATCGATTGCCTGGCGACCGGCACGCTGCCGGAGCGGGATACGATCTATGCATCGAACCAGCGGGCCCTGCAGCGGAACGCTGCCTGACCATAACGGGCTTCGTGCCGGGCTTGGTTGTCGGGAGACAAGAGACCACATCCCGTGATCCTCTCGTCTCCGGATTGGCCGGCTGAAGGTGGCGCAAGAGATCCGGTAAGCAAAGGGCGCCGCGGTAGCGCGACGCCCTCGATCGTCCGCGGTCCGGAAGATGCTTAGAACAGGCCCTCGATCTGGCCCTGTTCGTTGAGGAAGATCTTTTCCGAGGACGGCGCCTTGGGCAGGCCAGGCATGGTCATGACCTCGCCGCAGATGATGACGACGAAGCCGGCGCCCGCCGAAAGCCTGACTTCGCGCACCGGCACGGTGTGGCCGGTCGGCGCACCGCGCAGGTTCGGATCGGTCGAGAAGGAGTACTGCGTCTTGGCCATGCAGACCGGCAGGTTGCCGTAGCCGGCCTGCTCCCAGGCATGCAACTGGTCGCGGATCGACTTGTCGGCGATCGCCTCGTCGCCGCGGTAGATACGCTTGACGATGGTGTTAACCTTCTCGAACAGCGGCATCTCGTCGGGATAGAGCGGCGAGAATTGCGAGGCGCCGGATTCAGCGATCTCGACGACCTTCTTCGCCAGGTCTTCGATGCCAGCCGAGCCCTGCGCCCAGTGCTTGCAAAGGATCGCCTCGGCGCCCTGCGCCTTGACGAATTCCTTCATCGCCTGGATCTCGGCCTCGGTGTCGGTGGTGAAGTGGTTGATCGCCACCACGGCCGGTACGCCGAACTGCTTCACGTTCTCGATGTGGCGGCCGAGGTTGAGGCAGCCCTTCTTGACCGCCTCGATGTTCTCTTTGCCGAGCTCCTCCTTCTTGACACCGCCGTTCATCTTCATGGCGCGCACGGTGGCGACGATGACCGCCGCCGACGGCTTCAGCCCCGCTTTGCGGCATTTGATGTCGAAGAACTTTTCAGCGCCGAGGTCGGCGCCGAAGCCGGCTTCGGTGACGACGTAATCGGCGAGCTTAAGCGCGGTCGTGGTGGCGACGACCGAGTTGCAGCCATGCGCGATATTGGCGAACGGGCCGCCATGCACAAAGGCCGGGTTGTTCTCCAGCGTCTGCACCAGGTTGGGCTGCATGGCGTCCTTGAGCAGAACCGCCATGGCGCCGTCGGCCTTGAGGTCGCGGGCATAGACCGGCGACTTGTCGCGGCGGTAGGCGACGATGATGTCGCCGAGGCGCTTCTCGAGGTCCTTGAGGTCGGTGGCGAGGCACAGGATCGCCATCACTTCCGAGGCGACGGTGATGTCGAAGCCGGCTTCGCGCGGATAGCCGTTGGCGACGCCGCCCAGCGAGCAGATGATCTCGCGCAGCGCGCGGTCGTTCATGTCCATGACGCGGCGCCAGGCGACGCGGCGGGTGTCGATGCCGAGTTCGTTGCCCCAGTAGATGTGGTTGTCGATCAGCGCCGAAAGCAGGTTATGCGCCGTTGTGATGGCGTGGAAGTCGCCGGTGAAGTGGAGGTTCATGTCCTCCATCGGCACCACCTGGGCGAGGCCGCCGCCGGCGGCACCGCCCTTGACGCCGAAATTCGGGCCGAGCGAGGCTTCGCGGATGCAGATGATCGCCTTCTTGCCGATGCGGTTCAGGCCGTCGCCAAGGCCAACAGTGGTGGTCGTCTTGCCTTCGCCGGCGGGCGTCGGGTTGATGGCGGTGACCAGGATCAGCTTGCCGTCCTTGTTGCCTTTCACCGACTTGATGAACTCGGCCGAGACCTTGGCCTTGTCGTGACCATAGGGCAGCAGATGTTCGTTCGGGATGCCGATCCTGGCGCCGATTTCCTGGATCGGTTTCTTCTTGGCGGCGCGCGCGATCTCGATGTCGGACTTCACTTCGGCCATGACGGCTTTCCTCTGGATTGGGCGGTGGAAGGGACGGTTCTGATCATGTTTGCATGTTAGAAACGAAGCACAGGCGCAGGGGTGTTTTCTAACCCTGTCGCTGCCGCGGCGTCAACTTCCATGCAACTATGTTTCCTGTAAAGAAAGAATGCTGCTGTTCCCGGTCCGACCCGCTTCGGGTCTTCGTCGCCCGGTCCGTTTGCGGCGTATAGAAGCCAGAGCGGGAGCGGCTCCGCCGTCTCAAAACAGCCGCCTAATGCGCGGAATGCGACAGATGCGACGGCGCAAATCCGCCATCGCCGTGCCGCCTCGACACGCGTTACTGCGTCAGCACGTTGCTGATCTCGACCATGTTGGAGCGCACTCTGAGGATGTAGAAGCCCATCGTCGTCAGATGCGTCGGCAACAGCCAGCCATCCTCGCGGCCATTGGCGATGATGAAGGGCTGGATGCGCAGGGCCGAGACGAATTGCGCGTCCATCGTATCCCACAGGCTCTGCAGGTGCTTTTCCTTGATCACGTCCTCGAAGTCGGCCTGGGCGCCCTTCATCAGGCCGTAATAGGCGTAGAGCTGGCCATAGGCGAACCAGAAGCGGTCGTCGGCCCGGGTATCGAACCAGCCGTTGTTGTGGTTTTCGGCACGCTCCTTGAGGATCGCCGAGGTCGAGCCGATGTCGGAAGCGATGCGGTCGATATACTGCTTAAGGTTGTCGGCGCGCGCGTCGAACGTCGCCTGGCACGTGGCGAGACGCGCATTGAACGAACGCAGCTTGCGCACCGCGTCGCGATAGTAGCTCGGCGTAGGAGTCTTCGGGCCGAACGGGTTCAGGCCGAAATACCAGGTATACTCGTCGAATTGCAGATTGCCGCGCGCATCCTGCAGGTCGGAATCGATCTGCGAAGTCGTGCGCACGCGGCCCAGATTGTCGGCAAGCTCGGTGGCGGTGCGCCGCACCGCCTGGTTGATGCCGCGCTGGAAGGAGGCCTTGTTGTCCATCCACGGCGTGTTGTCCCAGTCGATGCCGAACAGGCCGAGCTTGTAGAGGATCATCGACGAGATCCAGGCATTCTGATTGACGTTGAAGTCGGTCAGATCGGCGGCAACCTGGGCGATCGCCGAGTTGCCGCAGGTCTTGGCCGTGTCGGTGCCGGTGCCGGCGGAAACCTGCTCTCCGGCGGAAACGTTGCGTTTCTCGAAAGTGTAGGCGTCGGGATAGTTTGGGTTGAAATTGTTCCACCACTGTGTGGCGTAGAAGAAATTGGCGTAGAGGCCGAGCAGCACCAGAAGGGCAAGGCCGACCACCGCCTTGAGTATCCAGCCACGCTGTCTGTACCAGCGGCCGATCCACATGAACGGCCACAGGATAACGCCGATCACGAAGCCGATGCCGCGGCCGATCCATTGGAAGATCTGGGTGAAGAAGTTCACGATCGGATCGAGCATGGCTGTGGCACCCCCTTAGCATGATGCCAAAAAGTTGCAGACTCTTTGGGTAACATCATGCGCCAAAACAACAAGTCAGAACGAAATGACGGTTCATTTCGTTCTAGTCAGTCAAGCCGTAAAGGCGCGCGCGGAACGCCGCCTTGTCCTTCAAATATGTGGTTTTCAGAACGTCCACAACATGGCTTCGCCAAGCGTCGCTGAAGCCGTCATAGTCCTTGTAGAAGCCCGGCTTGTTGAAGACGTAACGCGAGACGAAATCCTGCGGCACGAAATCCGAGATCAGCTGGTTGGTCAGCCAGGCATCGGGATGATCGGGCTTGGCGCGCACGACCAGGAAGCGCTGGCGCGGGGGCACATCCTCGATCTTGAGATGGCCGAGCTGCACGATCTCGCGCTTGGCGGCGTTGAGGAAAGGGAAGTTCCCGTCCTGGGCGATAAGGTCGGCATGGCCGTGGATCCAGGTCTGCAGCCAGACCTTGTCGACATCGGTCAGGTTGCGGTTGGGTTCGGCCTCGCGGATCAGTGCGCGCACGACCATCTCGGCGCGGTGTTCGAGATAGCCGGAGGCCTCGATCCACGAGGCGCGCGGCAGGTCGAGACGCCCCGTGGCGGCAAGGAAGCGGAACACCTTGTCGGCGTCGTTGATCGACAGATAGCTCACCTGCCAGGGGCGTGAGCGGCGGAAGCCGGGAGCGGCCGGATCGCAGATCACCGTCGTCATGTCCGGATCGACAAAGACATAGAGCCCGCCGAAATGGCTGGTCCAGTAGGCATTGTGGCGGAAGATCACCTGGTCCGGCACCAGTGCGTTCTCGCGAATGTCGCCGCAGACCTTGGCCAGATCGACCATGCGCTGAAGCATGGCGTTGTCGCGCCAGGCGTCGGGCTCCTGCTTCAGCCGGTCGACGAGCTTGCCGAGCTCGGCTGCCTTGCCCAGCACGTCCTCGGCCGACAGCACCTTGAACTCGACCTGGTTGATCGCGAGCAGGTCCTCGATGTCGTTGACCTTCGGAACGGAGTCCTCGATCTCGCCGTAGATCACGTCCTTGATGGTCAGCGCGTCGATGGCGCGCTGGTTCTTGGACATGAACTCGAACATCAGCTGCGAGGTGTTGGAGAAGGCGGTGTGCACCACCGGCAGGTCGATCTGCGAGGGCGTCAGGATGATGAAGCGGCGGTTGACCTCGTTGGGGTCGAGATAGTCGTAGTCGTCACATTCCTCGGCGATTTCGGGCGAGAAGCCGGTACGGTCGATCTGGAAGCTTACCAGCCTGGTTGGCGCGAGGCCAAAGGCAACGAGCGCCTTGTTGTAGCGTTGGATGAGATGCGGCTCGTCGACGGTGAGCAACCTGCCGTAGAAAAGTTCGTTGTCGCGCAGAAGGTCGGGCTTTTTGGCGGTTTTCATCTTTCCTTCTCCCCGTTCACGGGGAGAAGGGGGCGTTGGCGCAGCTTACGCATTCCACAGCCCCTTCTTCCTCAACTCCTCCATCTCGCGCGCCGCGCGTTCGCGCAGGCGTGCGTCGCGCAGGAGCTTCTCGACCGCGGCATCGTCGGACTTGTCGGAATAGCGGAATTCGGAATCGGCGTAGCGGTTGATCTCCTGCATGACCATGTCCATCGAGAACGGCCCGCGCAGTTCCTCGATCATCGCCTTCTTGTCGTCGTAGCTCTTGTGCATGAAGGCTTCCGGTTTCTCGAACCATTCGTCCGGCAACTCGATGTCCATGGCGCGCATCTTGATGGCGTCGGTGACGTTCTTGATGGCGCGGCCGGTGAAGCGCGGCTCGGCATCCTTGATCATGTGCAGATAGGTGCCGACGTCCGCCATGGTCTTCGGCGCGCCGTTCTCCTTCACATAGCGCTCGTAGACCTTCATCAGCCCCTCTTCCCGAGGCTTCGCGTGCTCTTCGTAAGCCTCGCTCACCGCACGCTGGATTTCCTGCGCGGCATAGAGTTCGTGCTTGCCCAGCGGGATTTTGTGGTTCTTGCCGGCAAGCAACACGAAGATGTCGATGTAGTCGTCGCGCGTCTGCGGGCCATCGACCAGCCAGCGCGCGCCGGCGCGCTGGCGCAGCGCGTCGTCGACATTCTCGGGATAGTTGGAGAACATACCGAAGGAGCAGTTGCCGCGCACGACCGTCGAGGCGCCGGCGAAGGCATCCATAAGGACGCCGGTGATCTCCTGCTGTCCGGCCGACGCGCGATCGTCGGAGCGGCGTGCCGCCACCTGGTCGATGTCGTCGATGGTGCCGAAGCCGATGACGCGCGGATTGAGAACGTTGTTGATGAACTGGCGGCAATTCTGACCCGACTTGCCCTGGTAGGACGAAATCTGGTCGACGCCGAAATTCTCATAGGCGAAAGGATAGCCGGCCACCTGACAGTAGCCATTGACCAGGCCGGCTATCATCTGAATGAGAGTCGTCTTGCCGGTGCCGGGCGCGCCGTCGCCGATGAAGGTGAACAGGAAGCCACCGAGCTCGACGAAGGGGTTCAATTCGCGCTCGAAGTCATAGGCCATCAGCATCTTGGCGAGCTTGACCGACTGGTACTTGGCGATGTGGTTGCCGACCACCTCTTCCGGCTTCTTGAAGGTCATCACCAGCGGCTTGGAACGCTTGCCGGGCGCGACGTCGAAGCCGTCGAGGGTGAAATCGTCGACATCGATGCGGATATGCGCATTCTCGAACGGGCCGATGCCGTCGAAGCGGCCTTTTCGCGCCAAGAGCCCGTCGATGGCGACGCGGGCAAAAGCCCGTGCCCGGGTCATCAGGTCGGCGTCGTCCTTCGAGCCGGCGATCGCCTTGTCGAGGCCGGCGACGATCGACTTCACCGCATCCTGCGGCGTGTCGAACAGGAAGTCGGGCTCAGGGCTGTCGTTGGGCGCCTCGCCATCGCTGTCGATCAGCTGGAACAGGTAGGAAGCGAAACTGAAGGCCGAGATGTAAGCCGACGCCGACAGGAGCTTTTTGAAGGTGGCGGCCTCGTCGCCTTCCAGCGGGGCGCGCGTGTTCTTTGCCTGCAGGCCTTCGAGGTCGGAGCCCTCGGCGAAGACGTCCGATATGGCGAGCGCGATCGCCAGGCCGCGCCGGGCGCGGTAGAGCAGCGTATGTTGCGGGATGCTCATCAACTGGTCGTCGGGATGAATGGCCGCAACCGTCTTCGAGAGCTCGACCTCGCGCGTGCGGCGCACCGAACCGACAGACACGGTCGAGACGAAGCGGCGATTGGTGCCGGCGAGCGCGGTGCCCGATTCGCGCGACGAATCCTCCAGCACGACGATGCGAGTGATGAAGCTCTGCGCAATCGCGCGATGCTTTTCGATTGCGGCTTCCGAGATTGTTGTCAGGCCGGTGTCCATGAAGGATGCTCCGCGGTTTGACGGTCAGACGTCGCTGATGACCTGCCCGTTGGACAGGACGTGAACCTTGTAGCCGGAAAAGATCTTCTGCGCCTCGCCCGCTGCATAGAGCGCCTGGTAGGCCTCGTGTGGGATCAGCGCGTGATTCTCGTAGCTCGACACGCCCTGGCGAGCCGCTTCGAGATCGTCGGTGTTGATGAAGAACTCCTGCGTGGTCTTCTCGCTGGAGAAAAGGCCCCTGCGGCCGGGCTTTTCGCCCTTGGAAAAGACCTCCTGGATGGTCCAGGTGAGCAGCCATGCGTTCTCCGGCTTGCGCACCTTGGCCAGCACCTCGGTCACGGTCGAATTGTTGTCGGTGATGCCGGCCGAGTAGAAGGGCCCGAGCACCACCCGCCGTAGCTGCTTCGGGTGCAGCGGCTCGAAATCCTTGTCGAGATTGACGGCAATGGTCGCCGGCGAGAGCGTGTAGGCCGAGTTCTTTTCGGTGAAGTCGTCGAAGCGGTGCGCAAGCTCAGGGTTAAGCAGGCCGTCGACGGGAAGCGGTATGTCAACCTTCTCGTTCAGCTTGCCGTTCGCGTCGACCAACTGGCGCACCATGCTTTCGGAGGAGTCTTCCACCGTAACCATGTAGACCAGCGGCAGGTTGGCGCTGCCGTCGAAGGTGGCCCAGTGGACAAGGTAATAGGGCCGCATGGTCTTCGGGTTGACCGAGACCTTGGCCGTCTGCGCCAGCGTGAACGGGCCGAAGGTCGCCTCGCTCCTGACGTCCTCCAGATAGAGCCGCTCGGCCATCGATCTCTGCAGCGCTTCGGGAAATTCCTTGTGGCGCAAGATGAAGTCGGCCATCTCCTCGCGCAGCTCCGCGGCCTGAGGGATGTTGGCAAGCCTGGCATCGGCCTGCTGGCGGTCGTTTTCCAGCTCAAGCAGGTTCTGGAACACCGGATACCCGCTATCGGCGCGCGAAATGCGGAAAGTGTCCATGAAACCCAGGCGGTTGCGCCAGCAGGCAAAGGACTTGTCCAGCCGCGCGATATATTCCGCGACGATCCTGGCGACGATGCCATGCCGGTACAGCGGCGAGCGGTCGTCGCGCATGAACACTTCCAGCCCGCTCAGCGCGGCCGTGATGGCGGAGAAGTAGCGGGCCGCCGCGTCGTTTTCAGATGTCATGTGGCTGCCGTGGAAATGAAATCAGCGGCGCCGCCTATTGCTGCACATAGTTGGCGGCGTTGTGCTTCTTCATCACATCGTCGAAGCGGCGCGCGAAGGCATCGTCGGCAAGCTTCTTGCGGCGCTGGATGTCGGCTGAAGCCACCATGTTCTTCTCATGCATTTCAAGCAAATCGCCGATGTGCTTCTGCGAGGCCGCGCCGATGCCAGCCATCGTCTCCTCGGCGGTGTTGTCGACCTTGCTGCCCAGCGTGTTGATCTTGTGGGCGACGTCCTGTTGGGCGGCCGTCTTCAGTGAATCTTCCAGGGCCTTGTAGAGAACGATGCGTTGCTCGGTGTCGATGGTCAGCTTGTTGATCAGCGTCGACTGCGCGGCGATCTGGTTGTTGAGTGAATCGACGAAAGTCTGGAACATCGAGGTGTAGCGCTCGAGCGTCTGGCTTTCGGCCAGAAGTTCCTGCTCCTTGGCCTGCTTCTCGTTGTATTCGGTCGCCATTTTCGAGCGCTCGCCCTCAAGCTCGGTACGCTCCTTCTGCGTGGTCGAGGCGGCGATCTTGTTCTCGATGTCGAGCAGCAGGGGGTTCAATGCCTCGATGCGCTTCTGCACTGCTTCCAGATTGGTCATGGTCACCTTGCGGCGCTCGATCACCTGCGACAGGCTGGTCTCGGAAGTCTTGTAGCGCTGGTCGAGGACCTGTTTCTGCGCCTTCAGGATGCCGACGATGGTATCCGACTTCGCCAAAAGCTCCTGAAGGTTGCCGGCCAGCGACATGTTGCGGACGCGGTCGGTGCGCATGCGCTGCTTGCGCTGCGCCGAAAAGACGCCGACGAAGTTTTCCCAGCCGGTGTAGTTCTTCATGCTCTCGAATTCGGTGCCGAAGACATTGGTTGCGTCCTCCAGCCCGATGATCAGGTCGGCGATGTTGCCTTCCATGACCTTCTGCTGCTTCAACACATCCTCGATGCGGGCGTTCTCGATGTCGAAATCAGCATCGCCGATCTTCTTGTCGGCCTGCGCGAGCGTGTCGAGAACGGTGCCGGACTGCTCGATCTTGGCGCGCATATCCTCGACGACCTGCCTGGTCTTTACAATTTCGGCATCGAAATTCTGCAATGTCACCATTGGGGCCTCCCGCTTCGGCATCCTGTCTCGTATCGCACGTGGCGGCGAATATATGGGGGGCCTCAATGGATTGAAAGAAGGAAGACCGAGAGAGGCGTCAAAACAAAGAACTGGTTAGGCCCTTGAAAGATAATGCAAGCATGCGTATGGCGCCCAGTAACGCGCCCCGCGGTAGAGCAGCTTTAGCTGATATGCCTTAAGTTCTTGTTTTTGCGGCGCTGAAGGCGGTGAAACAACGCCGGCAAATCTCTTGCGGCGGGTCGCGTAGAAATCAATGATTGGCAGCCGGTCTTTTTTGTTCGGCGGTCGGGCAACGCCGGTTTCTCTCCCATACCGATCAGGGCTTGGGGTCGGCCTTAAGATAGGCGATGACATTGGCGATGTCGTCATCGCTGGCCAGGCCGGTGAAGGCCATTTTGTTGCCTGGAACCTTCTGCCTGGGCGCCTTGAGATATTCGGCGAGGTTGGTCTCGTTCCAGACGAGGCCGGCGGCGCCGGCATCCTTCATGGCCTGCGAATAATGACCGGCAAAGCTGTCCGCCGAGGCGGCCTTGCGGCCGACGACACCCAGCAGATGAGGGCCTACCTTGTCGCGATCCGTCGCCGCCTCGTGGCAGGGGACGCATCGGTTGAAGACCTTCTTGCCAAGGGCGGCGTCGCCATCGGCATGGGCGGCAAGGTCGCCGGCAAGCAGCATGACCGCGGCGGACGAAATGGCTCGAAGCATGGCTGACCCCGGAGAGTTCTGGCTGTCGGCGTTATAAAGCGAAGCCTTTGCAAACGCCACACCCCGCGACAGACACCACATTCGGGTTCGAGCCATCTCCGCGTCAGGCGTGCGAAGGCGGCATTCACCAGCACATAGGCAATGCCGGTATGCGGTACTCCGATGCGCACCAGCCAGTCCCACGACACCGGCGGGATCGGATGACCGACGCCGGCGAACGGGGCGAGCAGCGCGACGCCGACCAGCGTCTGGCACAGCACTGTGATCTCGGCGCGCTGTTGTCCGAACGCTTGGCGAGGATCGTCGCCCCCGCATAGAGCAGGGCGGCGCCGAGCGTCACACAAGCCTTGGGCATGGCGCTGATCGCGCTGGCGACAATCGTCGTGCGGCTTGGCTGGCGGTTTGCGGCGCGGCGCGCCTCGACAGCTTGAATCAGGCTGGTTTCGCAAGAGTAGCCCACGGCCTTTCGACCGGAAGCCGGAAAACAAAGAAATAAAATGAGATACCCGCCGAACGTCTCTCGAATATCTGCTTGGGGTCAACTGCTGGTGAAGCCAATGAAGTCCTCGGGGGCGGCTCTCCCCATCTCTTCTTCCCAGTGGCGGCGGCATAGAGAGACATAGACGTCCTTGCCGATAGCCACCTGCTGGCCCTGTTTTGCAACCTTGCCGTCAGGGCCGAGCCTGACCACCATCGTCGCCTTGCGGCCGCAGCGGCAGATGGTGCGCACCTCCCGCAGGTCGTCGGCTATGGCGAGCAGCGCTCGAGAGCCGGAGAAGAGACTACCCTGGAAATCGGTGCGCAGGCCGTAGCACATGACCGGAATATCCAGACGGTCGGCGATGCGGGCGAGCTGCCAGACCTGATCCTCCTCGAGGAACTGGGCCTCGTCGACAAAGACGCAATGCACGCTCGCATGCTCGTGATGCTCGGCCACCCTGGCGAACAGATCGTCGCCGTCGCGGAACATCTCCGCCTCGGATTCGAGACCGATGCGCGACGAGATCAGCCCGCTATCGCCCTTGCGGTAATGGCCGGCGACGAACAGCATCGTCGACATGCCGCGTTCGCGGTAGTTGTAGGACGCCTGCAGAAGCATCGTCGTCTTGCCTGCGTTCATCGTCGCATAGTGGAAGTAGAGCTTGGCCATGGTAGGTGCTTTTAAGCCGACTTGCCTCTGCACGGGGAGGGGGCGCCGGCTCCGTCCACCAAAAACTCCCTGTCGTTCAACTCTCTGTCGTTCAGCTCCATGTCGTTCAAAAGGCAGTCATGTCGCGTAATGGCCAGCACGCGCCGTTCATCGTGATGTCGAACCGCTTGAATCAGCATCAAAATGGTGTTTGGCTGACGAAACAAGGGCGGATGCAAGAACCGTGACGTCGTTTGCCTCGAAGTTCAAATGGGAGAAAAGTTCATGTCGCGTATGAAATCGTTCGTCGCAGGCCTCGGCCTCGCGGCGCTTCTGTCCACGACGTCCGCCTATGCGGGCGATCCGGCGAGCTGCAAGGCGGTTCGCCTGTCCGACGTCGGCTGGACCGACATCCAGGCCACCACAGGGTTGGCTTCGGTGCTGCTGACTGCGCTGGGCTATCAGCCACAGGTGATCCAGCTTTCGGTGCCGGTGACCTATGCCTCGCTGAAGAACAAGGACCTCGACGTCTTCCTCGGCAACTGGATGCCGTCGATGACCAACGACATCAAGGACTACACCGCCGACGGTTCCGTCGAGACGATCAGCACAAACCTGACCGGCGCCGGCTACGGTATCGTGGTGCCGACCTATGTCGCGGACGCCGGAGTGAAGTCGCTGACCGATCTCGGCAAGTTCAAGGACAAGTTCAACGGCAAGATCTACGGGATCGAGGCCGGCAATGACGGCAACCGCATCATCCTGGACATGATCAAGAACCCGAAGGACAATCTCGCCGGGTTCGAACTGGTCGAGTCCTCGGAAGCCGGCATGTTGACGCAGGCTGAGCAGTCCATGAAGAACAACGAATGGATCGCCTTCCTGGGCTGGACGCCGCATCCCGTGATGGGCGCCATGAAGATCACCTATCTCGACGGCATGGGCGACAGCGGCTTCGGCGCCGCGACCGTCTATACCAACGTGCGCAAGGGCTATACCACCGAATGCCCGAACGCCGGCAAGTTCATCGCCAATCTGAAGTTCAACCTCGACATGGAAGGCCAGATGATGGACGCGATCCTGAAGGGCGGCGACGCCCAGACGGTGGCAACCGACTGGCTTAAGAAGCATCCGGACGCGATCGCGCCCTGGATTGCCGGCGTCACTACCTTCGACGGTGGCGACGCGGCGGCTGCCATCAAGACAGCCCTCGGCGGCTGAGCGGCTTGGGGCCGGCGTGATTGCCGGAAAAGGGCAGCCCCTGGAAGAGGCTGCCCTTTTTCATACGCCCGGAGACGTGAGAAGATGACCGCACGGCAAGCGCGGCGGAGTTGAGAGGGGAAAGATGGATCCGATTTCTAAATTCCTTACCGACTACAAGATCCCCATCGGGCCGTGGGGCAAGGCGTTCTTCGGCTTCCTTACGGATAATTTCGACACCATCTTCCGGGCGTTCTCGAACGGGCTGAATTTCATCCTCGACGGAGCGGTGAACCTCCTGCTGATGGTACCGCCCGTGCTTTTGGCGCTGATCATCGCTATCGTCGCCTGGCTCTTGCAGCGTTCGCGGCCGCTCGCCATCGGCGTCTTCCTCGGCCTTGTCTTCATCATCAACCAGAACCTGTGGAAGCAGACGGTGCAGACGCTGGTGCTGGTGGTTGCCGCCGCCGCCATGGCGATGGCCATCGGCGTGCCGCTCGGCATCTGGGCCGCGCACAAGCCGAAGGTCTACCGCGTCATGCTGCCGGTGCTCGACCTGATGCAGACCCTGCCCACCTTCGTCTACCTGATCCCGGTGCTGACCCTGTTCGGGCTCGGCAACGCGCCGGGCCTCATCGTCACAATCATCTTCGTCATCCCGACGGCCGTGCGACTCACCCATCTCGGCGTGGTCTCCGTGCCCAAGGCGATCGTCGAGGCGGGCGAGGCTTTCGGCGCCACCAAACGCCAGCTTCTGTGGAAGGTGGAGCTGCCGTCGGCGCTGCCGACCATCATGGCTGGCCTGACGCAATCGATCATGCTGTCGCTGTCCATGGTTGTGTTCGCCGCGCTGATCGGCGCCGGCGGCCTCGGCACCGAAATCAACCGCGCGCTCGGCTCGCGCCGCATTGATCTCGGGCTTGAGGCTGGCCTGGCTATCGTCGTTCTAGCCATCGTGCTCGACCGCATGACCCGCATCGGCGTCGGAGGCAAGAAATGACCGTCGCCGTTGATTTCAAGAATGTGGACATCGTCTTCGGCGCCGACCAGGCGGGTTCGCTGGCGATGATCGACCAGGGCGCCACCCGTGCCGAGATCCTGGAAAAGACCGGCAACGTGCTGGGCTGCGCCGGCGCTAGCCTCACCGTGAATGAGGGCGAGATCTCGGTGCTTATGGGACTGTCCGGGTCCGGCAAGTCGACCCTGCTTCGCGCCGTCAACCGGCTGAACGTCGTGTCGCGTGGCCAGGTGCTGGTCAAGGATGGCGACCGCATCGTCGATGTGGTCACCTGCGACGAGGCGACCTTGCGGCGGCTGCGGCAGAAGCAGGTGGCCATGGTGTTCCAGCAGTTCGGCCTGCTGCCCTGGCGCACGGTCGAGGAAAATGTCGGCTTCGGCCTCGAGCTTGCCGGCGTGCCCGAGGCCGAGCGCAAGGCGCGCGTGCAGAAGCAACTGAAGCTTGTCCATCTCGATCAGTGGTCGAAGAAATACGCCCACGAGCTCTCGGGCGGCATGCAGCAGCGTGTCGGTCTTGCCCGGGCCTTCGCAACCGAAGCGCCGATCCTGCTCATGGACGAGCCATTCTCGGCGCTCGACCCGCTGATCCGCACCAAGCTGCAGGATGAATTGCTGCAGCTCCAGGCCGAGTTGAAGAAGACCATCATTTTCGTCAGCCACGACCTTGAAGAGGCTCTGAAGATCGGCAGCCACATCACGATCATGGAAGGTGGCCGCATCGTCCAGACCGGCGCGCCGGAAGACATCGTGCTCAGGCCCGCCAACGACTATGTCCGCGACTTCATCGCCAATGTGAACCCGTTGTCGGTGCTGACGGCGTGGAACGTGATGCGCGATCGCCGCGACCTTGAGCAGGGTGAGGACGGCTGGGTCTGGCTCGACCGCCGCAAGACGACCCGCTTCAAGATCGACGAGCATGGTTTGGTGGCGGCGGCCGAACGCGACGGCAAGCCGGCGGTGTGGGTTTCCTGCGCCGATGTCGAGGGTCAGCCGGAGGAGGGCGCGCAGGTGTTCTGGGCCAATCCCGGCACGCCGCTGAAGACGGTGATGCTCGCAATGCACCGCTCGCAGACGGCCCCGGTGGCACTGTTCGACGAAGGCTCGCGCTTCGTCGGCGCGATCGGCATCAGGGACGTGCTGAGCGCGGTGCTGAGGAGGTAGGCATCCGGCTCCGCGGGTAACGGAACACCGGAATGGCTGCCTTTGATCAGCCGCTCGTTGGGGGGACTCGATGAGGGGGTATTTCGGGACTGAGTTGCAGCAGCGCCTGCAGCGGCGTGCAGATGAGCTTGCGGCCACGGTCGATGGCATCCCTGGGCTTTGCAACGCGGGCCGCATGGTTTCGACGGACGATGTCGACCGGGTCGGATTGGAAGCGTGCGTTGGCATGCTGGAAGCCGATGGCGGCTTCGGATTTCGCCTCGTCCACGAAGGCTGCACCGGGGCGATCACCGAATTCCTGGGGGCGCGGGGATATCGGGTGGATTGGTGGGATACTTTCATGGGCTCCGCCAGCGAGGTTCTCACTTTGTCAAAGCAGATCGTGGAACGAGGCACGCCGCCTGGCTTCAGCCATGTCGATCTGTCCAACAGACCACGCGAGGCGGAACTGGAGCGCGTGCAGGTGTTCCTCTCGGCAAATGGTCTTGCGCCGTTTTCCAGGTCGACACTAGCGGGAGAATCCGTGACCGGACGGACATTCGCGATCGTCGATGAACAAGGCGAACTCGCAGCCACGTCCTTCGTCTACATGCCACACAATTCTTTCAGCGAGTTTCGCACGTTCGCCTGGGGCGGGCTTGCGGCTGTGTCCTCGGCTTACAGAGGCAAGTCGCTGGGCAGCTATATGAACGCCTGCGCTGCCGTGATGGCGTTCGAGCAATATGGCGCCACGGTGTTTTATGAACAGGTGGCCGCAACCAACGCGGCCTCAAGACGAATGGCCGAGGCTTGCGGGTTGACTTTGCACCCATATCTGAAGAGTGGGCTGGCGATCACGGGGCAGGAGAAGTTCACGCGTTAGAGCGCTACCGCGTGCCGCTGGGCGCGGCCTGGCCCGGCAACCCCGTATTTCGAGCGGACAATCCACATCAGAGAGACGAGCGCATAGGGGGCTTTACCCGGCCCAACCTTGTCTTTCATGCGTGGCAGGCGCAAAATCTCCGCTCCGTTCCCAGATGTCCTCGCGGCAGAATACTGCTACGGTCGCGCCGACGACGCCTGGCGACGAAATGCAGCGGGGATGCTTGGCCAATGATCTTCCGTCAGCTCTTTGATTCCGTTTCCGGCACCTATTCCTATCTCCTTGCCAGCCGGCGCGGCGGCGAGGCGCTGATCATCGACCCGGTGCTGGAGAAGGTCGAGCGCTACCTGCAACTCGTCAACGAACTGGACCTGAGGCTGGTCAAGGCGGTGGACACGCATCTTCATGCAGACCACATCACCGGTCTCGGCGCGCTGCGCGACAAGACGCATTGCGTGACCGTAATGGGCGAGCAGACCAAGGCCGACGTGGTATCGATGCGGCTCGCCGATGGCGACAAGCTCGGCATCGAGGGGCTGGCGCTCGATGTCATCTATACGCCGGGCCATACCGACGATTCCTACAGCTTCGTCCTGCCCGACCGCGTCTTCACCGGCGACACGCTGCTCATCCGCGGCACCGGCCGCACCGATTTCCAGAACGGCGATCCGCGCCAGCAATATGAATCGATCTTCGGCCGTCTGCTCAAGCTGCCGGACGAGACGCTGATCTTCCCCGCGCATGACTACAAGGGCGAGACCGTGTCGACGATCGGCGAGGAGAAAGCCTTCAACCCACGCCTGCAGGTGAAGTCGGTCGACGAGTATGTGAACATCATGAACAATCTCAACCTGGCCAACCCGAAGATGATGGATGTCGCCGTGCCCGCCAACATGCGGGTCGGCCTGCATCAGGACGATATCGCCAGCCGCGGCTGGGCGGTCAGCGCCGAGCAGGCGTTGGCGCTGATCGGGCGACCCGACGTGGCCCTTATCGACCTGCGTGAGCAGACCGAACGCGAGCGGCACGGCATCATCCCTGGCGCGATCCATCTTCCCTATGCGCGTCTGCAGGAAAACATCGCCGCCGGCGGCATGCTGCATGAGCTGGCGAAATCGACAGCCAAGCAGCTCCTGTTCTACTGCGCTTTCGGGGAGCGTTCGGCGATGGCGGTGCAAGCCGCGCAGGATGTCGGAATGTCCAGTGCCCGCCACATCCAGGGCGGCATCGACGCCTGGCGGAAGGCCAGCGGTCCGCTGACGCACTGAAGTGCGCCGACATTCAGGTTATGCCAGCCTGCAAATGATACATCCCCGCGCTTCCTGTGCTCTCGGAACGAAGTCCACTGCGCTCAGGTTCTCGAGAGACATCTGCGGCTCGGCCCTACCTGAATATGGGCACACAAGGTCGGCCAGCGGCAAGGGCTCAATTCAGCCCGATGAGCTTGGCGCCGTTCCGGAACAGGGCTTCGGCATCGCGGTCGAACCGGAACGTGGCGATGAAATCGTCGGCTCTATAGTTCGGCAAGGTGTCGCGGATCATGCCGGTGTACTTCCGCGCTTCGTCCTGACGGCCAGCCAGTGCCAGGCAGTGGGCGGCGATCGCCAGGATGATGATATGGGCGTTTGGCCTGGCGGCGGCCTTCAGCGCCCATTCGGCGGCCGCTTCATATTCGCCGAGACGGGCGTGGGCCATGGCGCGAGCGCCCATCATGCCGAACAGCAGCGGATCGAAGGGGCTCAGATGCCGCGAATGATCGGACGAACCGATCGCCGATTGCGGGTCGCCCGACTGCGAATGGACGAAGGACAGCGCGTAATGGCCGAGAGCGAAATTGGGGCTGAGGTCGACGGCGCTCGCCAGTTCCAGCAACGCGCCGTCCTGCTCGCCGCGAAGCCATAGCGCGCGACCCATCGCCCAGTGGGCGGCGGGGTTGCGATCATCGACCAGGAGGCTTTGGCCCGCGCTTTCGAAGGCAAGCGCGGTCTCGCGGTCGCGGTCGCCCCAGCGCTGGAAGGCGCTCTGCCAGTGGGTGAAGGAAAGGCCGGCATAGGCGCGCGCGAAGGTCGGGTCGAGCTTCAGCGCTTCGCTGAAGAAATGCTGCGCCAGCTCGTTCTCCTGACGCGTGAAGCGGTACATGTGCCAGAGGCCGCGATGATAAGCCTCCCAGGCATTGAGCGAATTGGGTGCCTTCAGCAATGCGCGGTTGCGCTCCACCGTCGCGATCTCGGCGGCGATGGAAGAGACTATGCTGTTGCCGATATCCTCGATGACGATGAACACGTCGTCGGGCCTGTGCTCGAAGGTTTCTGCCCAGACGATCCTAGCCGTGCGCACCTCAACAAGCTCGACCGATACCATGAACCGGCCCGGCAGGCTAAGCACAGAGCCGGTCGCGACATAGTCGACATTGAGCCTGCGTCCGGCGTCTTCCGGGGCAATGTTCTTTTCGGCGAGCGCGAAGACAGAGCCCCGGGCGATGACAAAGAAATCGCGAAGCTTGGCAAGCCGCGTGATGATGTCGTGCGTGAGGCCGTCGGCAAGCCCGCCACGGAAGCCGCCAGTGCCTGCGATTTCCGCAAAGGGCATCACCGCGAGCGAAGCACGGCGCGTCGCCGCTGGGTCTGACTCGATCGCGGCTACCGGCAAGTCCGGGGTTGGTAAAGCAGGCTCGGATCGTGCGCCTTGCGTCGCGCCGGCGTTGCGGGTTCTTATCTCCCGCCAAGCCTCGCGCAACGGTGCGAAATCCAGTTCTTCCGAATGAAACAGGTCGGCTGCGGTGGCAAGATGCTCCTCGCCGGCGCCGATTTGCCCGCGCCGGGCCAGGTTTTCCAGCAGCGCTACATGCGCGCGGCCATCGAAGGGCGCAAGCTCCAGCCATTTGTCGATATAGGCGCCGGCTTCATCGGCTCCCGGCGGGACAAGACCGATGATATGCTCCAGGACGGCGACGTGGCTTGCGCTGAAACGGCGGCGTTGCGCCGTGAGCCAGCTGGTGAAATGCGGGTTGCGATCCAGCTCGAGGCCGTCGAGAAAGTCGCCGGCGAAATCTCGCGAGAGCGCTTGCAGCCGCGTGAGATCCAGCGTCTCGACACCTTCGGCAACCGCTGAGGCGGCATCCAGCGCGTCGACATGGACATCGTCGAGGCGGAGCGACACCATTTCGCCGTCGGTTTCGACCCGGCGCCGATCCAGGTCATCAAGGGCGGCGCGCAGCTTGCTCAGGCACCAGCGCAGTTCGCCGCGCGGGTCGTTGGGCACGTCCCAGAGGAGTTCGCAAAGGCGGCTGCGGCTGACGGGGTGCGGCGCCATCGCCAGATAGGCAAGCAGTGCACGCAGCTTGCGCGACGAAGGCAATATAACGGGCACTCCTTCGCGGGCGATCGTCAGTTGCCCGAGCAGCCTTATGGACAGGCCAAAGCGGCTGTTCAGGCCCGATCGGGTGGATTCCACGTATGTTTCCACGCTTTCTCCAACGCTGGCCAATTGGTCCATATTGTATCACCAAAGACGACAGGAGGCAGCCGGCAGCCTGTTTCCGTGCCGGAACGCCGCCGTTGCCGCATTTAGCGGCCCATCAGACAAGCTATCGCGGCTAGGTGTCGAAACCGCGCCGCCCAAGCCGCCGGACTGTAACCGACGTGTGAGCACATCCAGGAGCAAAGCCATGTTGCATCAATTGAAAATCAGAACCACGGCCGGGCGTGGCCGCCTGTTCGAGAGCATTCTCGAAACGGTCGGCGACACGCCGGTCGTCCGCGTCAACAATCTCGGCCCGGGGCACGCGACGATCTATGTGAAGGCCGAGTTCTTCAACCCGGCGGCCTCGGTGAAGGACCGGCTGGCGCTCAACATCATCGAGGAAGGCGAACGCAGCGGCAAGTTGAAGCCCGGCCAGACGGTGGTCGAGGCAACGAGCGGCAACACCGGCATCGGCCTTGCAATGGTCTGCGCGCAGAAGGGTTACCCGCTGGTGGTGACGATGGCCGACAGCTTCTCCATCGAACGCCGCAAGCTGATGCGGATGCTCGGCGCCAAGGTGGTGCTGACGCCGCGGGCCCAAAAAGGGTTCGGCATGTACAAGAAGGCGGTCGAACTCGCCGAGGCCAATGGCTGGTTCCTGGCCCGCCAGTTCGAGACGGAAGCCAACGCCGCCATCCACGAGGCGACCACGGGCCGCGAGATCGTCAATGATTTCGCCGGTTCGAGGCTGGACTACCTGGTCACCGGGTATGGCACGGGCGGCACGGTGGCCGGTGTCGGCCGGGTGCTGCGCCAGGAACGGCCGGAGGTCCGGATCGTGCTGGCCGAGCCGGCCAACGCCCAATTGGTCGGCAGCGGCACGCGCCAGGAGCGCGGCGCCGGTGGGGCGCCAGCCGCCAGCCATCCGGCTTTCGAGCCACATCCGATCCAGGGCTGGACGCCGGACTTCATCCCTAATGTGCTGCAGGAGGCGATCGACAAGCACTATTACGACGAGGTGGTCCCGATCCCGGGCCCCGAAGGCATCAAATGGGCGAAGGCGTTAGCGCAGCGAGAAGGCATCTTCACCGGTATTTCCGGCGGCGCCACCTTCGCCGTGGCGCGCCAGATCGCGGACAAGGCTCCGGCCGGCTCGGTGATCCTGTGCATGCTGCCCGATACGGGTGAGCGCTATATGTCGACGCCGCTCTTCGACGGCATCGAGGCCGACATGGATGCCGAGGAGACGGCGCTGTCGCGCTCGACGCCGAGCTGCCAGTTCGACGCCTGACGATAGGAACCGCGACGCCGCCGCTTATGGCGGCGTCGCCCTTTTGCGCGCGGATCGCCCATGCGCCGGTGGAGAGACGGGATGGATATATTTCAGGAGGCGACGGCCGCGGACGAAACACTCGATCCGCCGGATTGGGCCGGGGTGGGAACGCTCTCGCATCGGATCGTCGACGACGCCATCTCCTATCTCAAGGATGTGCGCGAGCGTCCGGTCTGGCGTGAGATGCCGCCAGAGGTGCGATCGTTCTTCAGCGCATCCTTGCCGCGATCCCCGTCGCCGGTGGCCGACGTCTATGGCGATGTCGCCCGCAACGTCATGCCTTACCCGATGGGCAACATCCATCCCCGCTTCTGGTCCTGGTACATGGGGGCCAGCAACTTCACCGGCGCGCTCGGCGATTTCCTGGCGGCGATCCAGGGTTCCAATCTCGGCGGTGGCAACCATGCTGCGGCCCTAATGGACAGCCAGGTGGTCAACTGGATGAAGGACATGGTGGGCTTCCCGGCCTCGGCCGGCGGCACGCTGGTCAGCGGCGGCTCGATGGCCAACATCATCGGCCTGACCGTCGCGCGCAATGTCAAGGCGGGGGTGGACGTGCGCGAGCGGGGTGTCGGGGCAATGCCGAAGCCGTTGCGTTACTACGCCTCGGACCAGGTCCATTCCTGCCACCGGAAGGCCATGGAGGCTTTGGGCCTCGGCAATCGAGCGCTGCGGCGGATCCCGACCGATGCCGGTTTGCGCATCGACCTCGCGGCGCTCAAGGCGGCAATCGCGGAGGACCGCGAGGCGGGGTTCAAGCCGGCCTGTGTGATCGGCACCGCCGGCACCGTCAACACCGGTGCCATCGACGACCTTCTGGCGCTGGCGGCATTGGCGACCGAGGAAGGCCTCTGGTTCCATGTCGACGGCTGCATCGGCGCGCTGATAGCGATCGCACCTGAGAACCGATCGCTTGTCGCAGGTATCGAGCAGGCGGATTCGATCGCGCTCGACCCGCACAAATGGCTGCATGCGCCATTCGAAGCCGGTTGCGCGCTGGTCAGGGACGCATCCGCGCACCGCAATACATTTGCCGTCACGCCCGAATATCTGGAATCGACGCCGCGCGGCCTCGCATCCGGAGAGTGGCTCCACGATTACGGCCTGCAGACGTCGCGCGGCTTCCGCGCGCTGAAAATCTGGATGGCGCTGAGGGAGCATGGCGTCGAAAAGTTCGGCCGGCTGATCGACCAGAACATCGCCCAGGCCCGGTACCTCACACGGTTGGTGGAGGCGGAGCCGGCGCTGGAACTGATGGCGCCGACCACCATCAATATCGTCAGCTTCCGCCACCGGCTGAGTGGAGGCTCCGAGGAAGGGCTCAAGGCGCTCAACACCGAGATCATGCTGCGGCTGCAGGAAGAAGGCATCGCGGCCTTATCAGATACCACCGTGCAAGGCCGGCACTGCCTGAGAGTGGCGATCGCCAATCACCGCACGCGCCGCGACGATCTCGACCTGCTGGTCACAGAGATGCTTCGGCTGGGGAAGGAAATCGAGGCAGCCGCCACGCCGGCATGAAGCAGAAGGGTCGAGGGCGTTTCAACCGGCCCGCAGCGCGGCTCCGGGCAGATAGAGCATGATCGGCCGGATTTCGTAGACGGCGCTGGGATTGACGCGCTTCAGATCGCGCACGGCGGCGATCGCCTCGTCCTGGTCCGCGCAGTCGAGAATATAGAAGCCGAGCAACTGCTCCTTGGTTTCGGCGAAGGGGCCGTCGATCACGATGCCGTCGGCTGGGCCGCGCAGCGTGACCGCCTTAGCGGTCTCGCCCAGTCTGGCCGCCGGCCCCAACTTGCCGGCGCGGGTGAGCCTGTCGTTCACCTCGAGCAGGTCTTTCATCAGCGCCGCATCCTCGTCGGGCGACCAGGATTGGACCGTCTCCTCGACGTGATAGGCAAGGACAGCATAGAACATGATTCAGTTTCCTTGTGCCGGAACGGGCCGCACTATCGCACGAAGAGCGGGCCGATCCAGTGCCGGGCGGGCAACAGGCAACCCTTGCTGACTCAAGCTGCCACGGGCAGCCGCAGTTCTGTCAGCAAGCCGCCGCCGGGATAATTGGAAAGATCGACGTCGCCGCCGGCGCCACGCGCTATATTGCGGGCGATGGTGAGGCCGAGACCGAGGCCGCCGGTCGTGCGGTTGCGCGATTCTTCCAGCCGCACAAAGGAACCGAACACGGCATCGAGCTTCGCTTGCGGGATTCCGGGACCCTCGTCTCGGATAGAAAGCGTGATGGTGTCGCCCGATCGTCGAACGCCGAGATGCGCCTTCTTGCCGTAGGTCACGGCGTTCTGGATGAGATTGGTGACGCAGCGGCGCAACGCCACTGGCCGTGCGACGCAGATCAGTCCGCGAGAAGGGGTGGCGTCCTCGTCGAAGGATGCGTCTTCGAAAGAGTCCGCAACCGATTCCACAAGCGACCAGAAGTCGATCCGCTCGGCCTTTTCCTCGGTCACCTCGAATTTGGCGAAGTCGATCACCGAGCTCGCGATGCTTTCGATGTCGGCGAGGTCGTGCGCGAGCGCATCCCGCGCGGGCGATCTGCGCAGCAGTTCGAGGCGCAGGCGCATCCGGGTCAGCGGCGTGCGCAGATCATGCGCCAGCGCCGCCGCCAGGTGTTCGCGGTCCTCGACATAATCGCGTAGCCGCATCTGCATGGCGTTGATCGCCTTTGCCGCGGCGCGGATCTCGCGGCTGCCGCTCTCGGCGATCGGCGGGCTTTTCAGATCCTTGCCGATCCGCGTCACCGCCATTTCCATCATCCGGTAGGGTGCGGTCAGCCGGCGCAGCGACCAGATCGACATGATGACGATCAAGCCGGCTATCAGGGAATAGAGCGGCAGGCTGTCGAGGCTCAGGATCGGTCCGGCCGGGGTGATCGGTTCGGTGAAATTCAGCCATTGGCCATCGGAGAAGCGAAGCGAGGCCGTCAGCTTGTCGCTCTGCGCAAAATTCGCGCCCAGAACCAGCAGGTCGCGCTCGACCTGACCGACATCCCTGTTCACCGCCTGTCCATCCGGGACATCGGCTTCCTGGGTGGCCGGATCGCGCCGCACGCGCGCATCGGTGATGCCGAACTTCGAAAGGCGGCCGACCAGGATGTCCTCCAGTTCGGCCAGTTGGTCATCGCCGGGGATCGATGAGGTGATGACCGGCGTATCCGACACCGTCAAGGCGTAAGTCGAGTTGAACAAGCCTGAAGCGGTCGCCTTGCGCTCTTCGGGCGTTGCGTCATGCATCAGCTGCACCAGCGAATAAGCGCGGTCGTTCAGCCGGTAGAGGTCGACGACACCGTTGGCGGCGACGCGGTCCCTTGCCACGATGTAAAGCGTCGTCACCTGGCTAAGCATCAGACCGGCAATGACGATGAGCAGCACCCAGGCCGGCAGGGTCTGTGGCAGGAAACGTCTCATTCGGACCTTGTCTCGGGCAGAAACTGGTAGCCGCCGCTGCGCACCGTCAGGATCAGTTTCGGCGTCTTCGGATCGTCTTCCATCTTGCGGCGCAGGCGGCTCACCAGAATGTCGACGCTGCGGTCGAAGCTGTAGCCGCTGTCGCCGCCGGAGAGCTCGATCAACTGTTCGCGGGTAAGCACGCGCTGCGCGCTCTTGACGAAGGTCTGCAGCAGGTTGAACTCCGCCATTGTCAGCTCGACCCGGACGCCGTCGGGCGCCGTCAGGCGCCGTCGCGCGCAATCCATCGTCCAGCCGGCGAAATGGTATATCTGCTTGGCGGCAGGGCGACGCGGCTCCGCGCTGCCGTTACGTCGCAGCACGGCGCGGATGCGAGCCAGAAGCTCGCGCGGATCGAAGGGCTTGGGCACGTAGTCGTCCGCGCCCATTTCGAGACCCACCACGCGATCGGTCGTTTCGGTGACCGCTGTCAGCATAATGATCGGGGTGGTGTAGTTGGCGCGGATCTCGCGGCAAAGCTCAAGTCCGCTCTTTCCGGGCAGCATCACGTCGAGGATGATCAGGTCCACCGCGGTCCGGCGCAGGATCGCCTCCATCTCGGTGCCGTCGCCGGCTACCGTCGTCCGCAGCCCGCGTTTCTGGAAGAACTCCTGCAGCAGGTCGCGTATGCCCTTGTCGTCGTCGACGATCAGTATGTGCGCATCGGATTTCACTCGAAACCTATCATTCTATTTTCCCCGACATCCCTTTGCGAAACACCGACACGATAGAATTCGGGCCACATCTTGACCAGTGGCCAGGATGCCCGTCCGATCGGGATTCCCCAGACACAATATAGAAACAAAATTCTACAGTCGGGAAAAACTGGTGAAAAATTTCAAGGGCATAAACGATGCCGTGGCGGTCAGGTCATCGGCCGCGACGCAAGTTTCCGGAGTAACGGACAAGACCAATGCAGAGGTTCTGGATCAGCATGATGGGGGCTGTGCTCAGCATGTCGCTCATCACAGCAGCAGCCGGCACCTCGACCCCCGCGAAGGTTGCGACTCCCCCGAAAGTCGCGGCCACCGCAAAAGTTGCCCCACTTACCCGGACCGAGCGTTGCACCGATCTCAGCCGCCAAGTTGACGAAGCCCTCGAAACCCATGCCGCGGCAACGCAGGTCACCGCGGCGAAAGCACTGCAAAGAAAGGGAAACCGGTTCTGCGCCAACAAGAAACAGGCGCAGGGTATCCGGATGCTCGCAAACGCTTTGAAGCTGCTTGGAGTGACACCGATCGATCCCGCTCAGTGACGCTCACTTAGACCGGCAAGAAAAGGAAAATGAAGCCATGAAGAAGTCCATCCTCTCCGCCCTCGGCCTCGGTGTTGCTCTCGCTTTCGCGATGCCGGCTCTCGGCAATGCCGCTGCCACGACGACCGCTGCCCCGGCTGCCTCGACCACGACGACTGCTCCGGCCGCCACCGCTCCGGCGAAGGCTGCTCCGAAGAAGGCTGCTCCGAAGAAGGCTACCAAGAAGACCTGCAAGGCGACCAAGACGCACAAGTGCCCGGTCAAGGAGACCAAGAAGGCCCCGGCGAAGAAGTCGTAATTCAGGCTTTCAGTCCTGGTATCTTCAAGACCGCTCCGGGCCGGTTTCGGCTGGGGCGGTCTTTCGGTGGCCGACGCCGACACAGGCGGCTTCTGCGGCGCCTGTCCCGATCCTTAACCTGATTGCAATGCCGGTATTGTAGGACAACCCGCATGAAGAAGCGGTTTTCGTCCCTGATGCGTTCGCTGGCACTCGGCGGCCTGCTCGTCACCGCGGCCGTGCGATCGCTGATCATCTTTACCGCAAGCCCCGTGCCGGATCCCGCCAGTGGCAGGACCGAGCCCGAGCTCTTCGCGCCGTTGATCTCGTCCAGTTTCGACTACATCACTCCGGTGCAATCCTGGATCCTGATCATGCTGACCGGCATAACGCTGATCGGCTTGGCCGGCTGGATATTCTTTGCCTTCATGCAACGCGGCTCGGGTACGGACGGCGACGCCGGCTCGGGCAGATCGGGCACCGCGATGCGCCGTTCGATCGGGCGCCAGGGCCGTTGAACCTTCGGCAACGCTTCCCCACATAAAGTCGGCCGTCCACGACCGTGGCTTTGCGCGTGGACAATTGAACGTTTGCTTTCCCGGATGATAAAGTGAGAGCAGGCCCCCAGCGGATCCGATGCCCGAAACCGTCGTCAAGCCCCGCGTCAAGACGCAGCCGAAGACCGAGCGACCGAAGCTCTACAAGGTCATCCTCGTCAATGACGATTTCACGCCGCGCGAGTTCGTGGTGACCGTGCTCAAGGGCGAATTCAAGCTCAGCGAGGATCAGGCGCACCGCGTCATGGTCACCGCGCATACGCGCGGCGTGTGTGTCGTTGCTGTGTTTACCCGCGATGTCGCCGAGACCAAGGCCCAACGCGCGACCGATGCCGGCAAGGCCAAGGGCTATCCGCTACTGTTTACCGTCGAACCCGAGGAGTAGGGACTTTCCTTCGCCCTCGAGAGGGAGGGCGAGGGCCGGCTTGCTGGCCGCGCATGGCGAGGGCAAGGCAAGCGCCGTATTCCGGCCGGTGGGCGCCGCCCCTCAATCGCCTTTCGGGCACCTTCTCTCTGTGGAACGGGGAGCAGGAAGAAACTCACCGCCCTTCACGATACCACATCGAGCCTATCGCCAGCAGCAGCAGGGCGAGGCCGAGGAAGCCGCTGAACATCGGGACGCGCGACACCGCCTTGAGCGCGCTGTCGTCGGTGGTGCGCAGGCCGATCCAGTCGTCACCCGACGCGGCCGCCGAGGAGCGAACCGGCACGATGGAGGGCAGTGACACGCCGCCGGCGAGATTGTCCAGCATGGATGATGGGGCGAGCCGCCGCACGCTGCCGCCGGTCGCCTCGGCAGGCCCCTTCAGCCGCTCCTCGGTCGAGATCACGTCCGAGAATTCCGGCGCGTTGATCGGGCCGACATGGGCAAGCGCGGTGAGGTCGCCATTGCCGATCTGGTAAAGGCCGATCTCGCTGGTCCGCAAGCTGCCGGTAAAGATGCCGGGCTCGGATTTGTCGAGCTTCACCGTCACCGCCTTGCCGGAAGGCGTTATAACCTGGGCCGGACCCGGATCGTCGTTCATCGTCTGGCGGCGGATCTCAAGCATCATGCCGCGGCCATCGGCGGTCAGCCGTTCCTCTTCCAGCTCAGGCTCCTTCATCAGCCAGTGAGCGATGCGCCGGTAGAGCTGGACGTGCGGACCGCCACCCTCGAAGCCGCGCGCCCACAGCCAGCCCTGGTCGGAGAGCAGCATGCCGACACGGCCTTCGCCCTTGCGGTCGAGCAGGAGCAGGGGACGGTCGTCGGCGCCCTTCATCACCACCTCGCCTTCGGGGTTCTTGACCCCGATGGTGCGGAACCAGCGGCTCCAATGCGGCGGCTCGCTCGCCGATCCTTCAAGCCCGCGGGTCACCGGATGGCGCTGGCCGAGATCCGTCAGGCGCGGATAGAAGGCCTTATCCACCACCTCGCCGGTCGGCATGGCCGGCAGCGCGGCATTGAGGGGCGTGCGGGCAATGGAGTTCTCGCCGGCATATTCGGGGCCGGCGGCAATCAGCAGCGCGCCGCCCTTTTCGACATATTCGGAGATGTAATCGTAATAGAGGATCGGCAGCACGTCGCGGTGCTGGTAGCGGTCGAAGATGATCAGGTCGAAATCCTTGATCTTCTCGACGAACAGCTCGCGCGTCGGGAAAGCGATCAGCGACAATTCGTTGATCGGCGTGCCATCCTGCTTTTCCGGCGGGCGCAGAATGGTGAAGTGTACAAGATCGACCGAAGCGTCCGACTTCAAAAGATTGCGCCAGGTGCGCTCGCCGGCATGCGGCTCGCCGGATACCAAGAGCACGCGAAGGTTCTCGCGGATGCCGTCGACCAGGGCAATCGCCCGGTTGTTGGCATCGGTAAGCTCTCCAGGCTCCCTGTCGATGCCGAGCTGGACGATGTTGCGGCCGGCATTGGGAATGGTGATCGAGAGCTTCATCGGCTGGCCGACCGTCGCATGCTCGACCGAGACCTGCTCGCCATTGACCGAGACGCGCACGTCCACCGGAGCCCCGTCGCCTTCCGTCGAAATGACGCGGTAGGTCATGTCGAGCGGCTTGCCGACGAGGGCAAAGCGCGGCGCGTTCTCGAAGCGGATGCGGCGGTCCTTCTCATGCTCGCTGCCGGTGATCAGCGCATGCAAAGGGGCGTTGAATTCCGGTGCGCCGGCGGGCGCATCATGCACCTCGCCATCGGTGATCATGATGGCACCGCCGATGCGGGACGGCGGCACGTCGCGGAAGGCGCCCTCAAGCGCGCTGAACAGCTTGGTTTCGGTGCGCTCGTCGGCGGCTTCGGACTTGCCGGCCTCGACGACACGGACATCGAACTGCTTGAAGCGCGCGAGCCGTTGCTGCAATCCGGCCAGCGCCTGGTCGGTCTGCCTGGCGCGGTCGCCGATGTCCTGGCTCTGGCTGCGGTCGACGATGAGGGCGACGACGCTCTTCAGCGCCTCGCGTTCCTCGGCGAGGAACACCGGGTTGAGCAACGCGGCGGCAAGCGCGAGCAGCGCGATGAAGCGAAGCACCGAGCCGCGCTGGCGGAACCACAGGCCAACCAGCGCGAGCAACAGCAAGGGCGCGAAGAGCAGGCCGAAGAGCGGCCAGGAGACGAGCGGTTCGAAGGAGACCGACCAGTTCATGGCCTACTGCCCCAGGCGTTCGAGCAGCACGGGGACATGCACCTGGTCGGATTTGTAATTGCCGGTCAGCATGTACATGATGATGTTGACGCCGGCGCGCAGCGCATAGACGCGCTGCATCGGGTCGGGCGGCACAGTCGGCAGCATCGGATCGCCGTTCTCGTCGACGGCCCATGCGCCGGCGAAATCATTGGCGGTGATCATGATGGGCGAGACGCCGTCGCCGGTGCGCACCGGCCGGTTTTCGGTGTTGCTGGCGTCGAGCGAGGCCTCGACCCACAGCGGGCTGCCGTTGAAGCGGCCAGGGAACTCCGGAAGAATGAAGAAGGATTTGGTCAGCACATGGTCCGACGGCACCGGCTCCAGCGGCGGCACGTTCAGATTGGCGAGGATGTCGCGCAGCCGCTCAGTGGCAGGACTAGCCGAGCCGGCGCCGATGCCGTTCGAGAATTGGTCGCGCGTGTCGAACAAAACCGTGCCGCCCTGCTGCATATAGGCATCGATGCGGGCTATCGCCGCCTGGCTCGGCATGGGCGCGGATGCATCGATCGGCCAATAGATCAGAGGGAAGAAGGACAATTCGTCCTTGGCGATGTCGACACCGGCGGGGGGGCCGGGCTCGAGCGCGGTCTTCTCGATCAGGAACCTGGTGAGGCCTTCGAGGCCGGCGCGGCTGATCGAATCGACGCCCGGCTCGCCAGTGATCACATAGGCGATGCGGGTTTTCGAAATGTCGTCGATCGCCTGGGCGTCGCCGGGCTTCGAATCGTCGGCGCGGGCGAGATCGGCGTGGCCGAAGAGCCCGCCCAGAATGACCAGAACGGCGGCGGCGGCCGCCGCGGCCGTGCGCCGCGGCCGGCGTGCCAGCAGGCCGCCCATCCAGAACACGGCCAGGGTGTCGAGCGCCATCAACAGGAGCGCGACGGCGACCATCGGGCCTTTGAGGTTCTCCGATTCATCGAAGGCATAGGGAATGGCCGTCACCGGCAGCGAAACCTGCGGGCGTGCCAGCGGCGCGAACGTGGTCGAAGCATCGAGAAGGTTATGAGCAAAGACGCCGGTCTCCGAGCCGTAAAGGCCTGGCGGGTTTTCCAGCGTCACCGGTAGCGGTCCGGCGCCGGGCACCAGCGGCCGCGTGTCCGGCGACGGCGGCGTCAGCATGCCGTCGGCGCCGATCATGCGGTAGGGCGCCAGCGAGGCGGCGGTGGCCTCGGCATTTGCGATCGCGGCGCCCTGGTTGCGCGACAGCTGCACGACGCGCCTCAGCATCTCAACGAAGCTGCCGGAGATCGGCAGGTTCGACCAAGTTGCCTCGGGCGTGACATGGAAGAGTACCAGCGTGCCCTTGTCCTTCTTCATACCCGTCACCAGTGGCGTGCCGTCGGCGAGCGTGGCCCAGGTGCGCTCGACGATGTCGGGCGTCGGCTCGGCCAGGACCTGCCGGCTCACCGTCACCTCGGAGGGCGGAGAGAGGTCGGCGAAAGGACCGTTCTTCGGGAATTCGGTGACCGCCTGCGGCGTCGTCCACGACAGCGCGCCGCCCAGCGCGCGCTCCCCGCTGCGCAGCCGGACAGGCAGGAGGTCATCGTCATTGCCGGCGGCGGCCAGGCGCGGGCCTGCGAAACGCACCAGCGTGCCTCCCTTGTCGACCCAGTCGACCAACCGCTGCTTGACCTGTTCGGGAATGGTGCCGACATCGGCCATGATGATCATCGCCGGCTTCTGGTCGAGAAGCTGCGGAATGGCGTCGGCGAGGTCGGCGCTCGACGGTTCGACCAGATCGGCAAAAGGCTGAAGGGCGCGGCGGATGTAATAGAGCGGCGACAGAAGCGGCTGCGCCTGGTCGGCCTCGGTCTGCGAGAGAAGGCCGACGCGGCGGCGTTTGGAGCTTTCGTCGAGCACGCGGACGGCACCGGCCTGATGCTCGCCGTCGAGTGCGATCGAGGCGAAATCGTTGCGCAGTTCGAACGGTACGGCCATCGTGGCGGTGGCGGTGGCTTCGCCCGGCGCGAAGGTCAGCGTCGCATCCGCGATGCGGCGGCCCTTGTCGTCGAAGGCGCCAGCCGTGACCTGCGCCGGCGCCGGATCCCCCGGCGCGCGAACGGCGGTGAGCGCGAAGCCGTCGACCTGGTTGTCGGCGCCAGTCAGACCGATCAGGGAAGGCCGGTCGGGCGCGACCCAGACCAGCCGTTTCGCGTTCTTTTCCAGCAGGGTCTTGAAAGCGACTTCGTCGCCCTTGGCGGCAAGTCCGTCGGCGAGCACCGCGACACTTGCGCCGGGCAGGCGTTCCAACGTGGCGGCGACGCGGGCATACACGGCCGGACGGTCCGTGGGGATCGGCCGCGGCCTGGTGGCGCGTAGACGGTCGAGCGCGGCCGAGGCATCGAAGGGGCCGATCTCGGCATTGGGCTTTTCGGCGGTGAAGGCGATCACGACCGGTACGCCGTTCGAGCCCGCATCGGCGATGAGCCGTTCGGCGGTGGCGACGCGCTTGCCCCAGTCGGCGGCGCTGGCCCAGCCATTATCGATGACAAGCGCGAGAGCCGCGCCTTCCGTCGGCAGCTTCTCGCGCGGATTGAAGACCGGCTCGGCCAGCGCCATCACGACGAGCGCAGCCATCAGCAGCCGAAGCAGCGTTAGCCACCACGGGCTTTGCTGCGGGGTTTCTTCGCGCTTGAGGACCCGGGCGAGGATCTTCAGCGGCGGGAAAACTTCCGTCTGCGGCTTGGGCGGGGTGAGCCTCAACAGCCACCAGATCACCGGCAGCGCCAGAAGACCCCACAGCACCATGGGTGCCCCAAAGGAAAGCGGCAGCCAGCTCATACGACCGTCCTTCCCGGGGACAGCCTGGTATGATCGCCGGAGGCGGTCAACCCGGTATGACCACCTGCGGTCAACCCGGTATGATTGCCATCGGCGGTCATCGCCATGTGGATGCGCACCAGCGCGTCGGAAGCCAGACTGTCAGTGTGATTGACGGTAAAACTCCAGCCGAGACGCTTGCACCAGGCGGCCAGTTCCTCGCGGCGGGCGCGGTAAAGCAGGCGGTACTCGTCGGCCAGCATCTCTGCACGGCCGGCGGTCAGCTTGTCGCCCGTTTCGGGGTCGGTGAACTCGGTGCGTCCGGAATAAGGGAAGGTCTCCTCGACCGGGTCGGCGACCTCGATCAGATGCGCGCGCACGCCGTGGCGGGCGAGCACGTCGAGCCAGGCCTTGGTTTCCTCGACCGGGTCGAGAAAATCGCTGACGAGGACGATGTCGCAGAAGCGGCGAATGGACGACAGATCGGGCTTGGCGGGCAGCGCGCCGGAGTGGCTGAGCTGCGCGGCGATGCGCTCGGCGCCGTTGCGGGCGGTGAACGGGTCGGTCAGGCCCGGCCAGGCGATGCGCTCGCCGCTACGCGACAAAAGCTCGGCCAAGGCAAGCGCCAGCACCAGCGCGCGCGATTCCTTGGAAACGCTCGCCGCTGCGGATTTGTAGAGCATCGAAGGCGATGGGTCGGCCCAAAGCCAGACGGTGTGAGCGGCCTCCCATTCGCGGTCGCGCACATATGTATGGTCGTCCTTGGCCGAACGGCGCCAGTCGATGCGCGAGGCATCGCCTTCTACATAGGGCCGGAACTGCCAGAAATTCTCGCCGATGCCACGCTTGCGGCGGCCGTGCCAGCCGGCGATCACCGTATTGACGATACGCCGTGCCTCGACCAACAGGTCTGGCACCAGTGAAGCCCGCAACCGGCCACGGGCGAGCGCGTCGCGCGTCGCAACCGGTGCCTGGACCTCGCCTATTCGACCCATCAGATGCCTTTTGCCAACTTCGCCACCACGTCGCGCACGGAAGTGCCTTCAGCGCGGGCGGCGAAAGTCAGCGCCATGCGATGCTGCAGCACCGGCTCCGCCAAGGCGCGGATGTCGTCCACCGACGGCGCCAACCTGCCATCATACAGGGCGCGGGCGCGGGCGCACAGGGTCAGCGCCTGGCTGGCCCGTGGACCCGGCCCCCAGGCGACGTGCCTGTCCGTCTCGGCATTGCCCTGGCCGGGCCGGGCCGAACGCACCAGCTTGAGGATTGCCTCGACCACGCTCTCCGACACCGGCATGCGACGGACCAGCGTCTGGATTTCCCTCAATCTCGCCGGCTGGAGCACCTTATCGGCCCTGGCCTCCTCGACGCCGGTCGTTTCGAGCAGGATGCGGCGCTCGGCGTCGATCTCCGGATAGAGAATGTCGACCTGCATCAGGAAGCGGTCGAGTTGGGCTTCTGGCAGCGGGTAGGTGCCTTCCTGTTCCAGCGGGTTCTGCGTCGCCAGCACATGGAAGGGCGAGGGCAGGTCGTAGCGGGCGCCAGCTATGGTGACATGGTATTCCTGCATCGCTTGGAGCAGCGCCGATTGCGTGCGCGGCGAGGCGCGATTGATCTCGTCCGCCATCAGCAATTGCGTGAAGATCGGCCCGGAAATGAAGCGGAAGGAGCGCTTGCCGAACTCGTCCTGCTCCATCACCTCGGAGCCGAGGATGTCCGACGGCATCAGGTCGGGCGTGAACTGGACGCGGCGCGAATCGAGGCCGAGTACGATGCCCAGCGTCTCGACGAGCTTGGTCTTGGCGAGGCCAGGCACGCCGACAAGCAGAGCATGGCCGCCCGCCAGCAACGCCACCAGCGTGCGCTCGACGACCGCTTCCTGACCGAAGATCACCCGGCCGACCGCGTCGCGGACCCTGGAGATGTCGGCCAGCGCCTTTTCAGCTTCCTCGATCATCGCTTTCTCGCTGATCGGGCTCTCCTTGATCATCACGCTCATGCCGTCGATCCTTGTAGTTGGAAATACCGGCCTGCATTCTCATGCCGCAGAATGCCGCGATTCGGCTTCGCCCGGCGCCTGCATTCGAACTTAAACCACAGACTTGGGCGGACAAGGCTGACAATCGGGACAACAGTGACTATTTCGTGACCATGGCCGAACGCAGCGAACATCGTGAACAAAGCCCGGGCGAACAGAACCCGAGCAAACAGGGCCTAACCGGAGCCACCGAGGCGCGCGGCCTGGAGGCGCTGATCTCCCGGGCCGCCCGTGCCGGCAAGGGGCCAGCGCCGGTCGAGCGCTGGAATCCGGATTTCTGCGGCGATCTCGACATGGAGATCAAGGCCGACGGCACCTGGTTCTATCTCGGCACGCCGATCGGTCGCATGCCGCTGGTGCAGCTTTTTTCCAGCGTGCTGCGCAAGGACGCCGACGGAAAGACCTACCTTGTGACCCCGGTCGAGCGGGTCGGAATACGCGTGGTCGACGCGCCTTTCATCGCCGTCGAAATGAATGTGTCCGGAAGCGGCGACGACCAGGTCATCACCTTCCGCACCAATGTCGGCGACGTGGTGGCCGCCGGCCCCGGCCATCCGCTGCGCTTCGTCGACGAGGAGGAAACCGGCGGGCTGAAACCCTATGTGCTGGTGCGCGGGCGGCTGGAGGCGCTGGTGGCGCGGCCCGTGATGTATGAACTCGTTGGGCATGGCGAGGAGATCGACATCGACGGCAGGGCGATGTTCGCCGTCCGCTCGGGCGGCGAGGCCTATCCGATCATGCCGGCCGATAAACTGAAACGGCTGAGCGCGTGATGGACCAGGTGATGCGGGCGCCGTTTTCGATCGCGGATTTCCGGGCGCGCGCTGCCGCGCAGGCCGCGATCACCCCTGGCGAGGATTTCGGCGATCATCGCTTCAATCCCGATCATCCCAGGCTCCAACACGTCAAGCCGCTGCGTGAAGCGGCCGTGCTCATCCCGGTCGTCGACCGCGACGAGGGCGCCATGGTACTGCTCACCAAACGCGCCGAGAAGCTGCGCAGCCATTCCGGCCAAGTGGCCTTTCCAGGCGGCACGATCGACCCGACCGACCCCGGTCCCGAGGCTACCGCGCTGCGGGAGACTTTCGAGGAGATCGGCCTCGATAGCGACCATATCGAGGTCATCGGCCGCATGCCGGACTATGTGTCGGGCAGCGGCTACCGCATCGTGCCGGTGCTTGCCGTCGTGCATCCGGGCTTTTCGCTGACGCTCAACGCCGACGAGGTCGATGCCGCTTTCGAGGTCCCTCTCAGTTTCCTCATGGATCCGGCCAACCATACGCGCGACAGCCGCATGTGGAACGATCTCGAATGGTTCTTCTACGATATGCCCTATGGCGGCCAGCGGATCTGGGGCGTCACCGCCGGCATCATCCGCACGCTGTATGAAAGGCTTTATGCGTGAGTGCCGGGGTGTCCCTCTCGGATCGGGCCGATTGGCTGGGCGACAAGCTCCTGCAGCAATTGCTGGCCGCGCTAAAGCAAGGCGGCGAGGAAGCGCGCGTCGCCGGCGGCGCGGTGCGCAACACGCTGCTTGGCCAACCGGTGGCCGACATCGACATTGCCGCGACGACCTTGCCCGAAGAGACCATCAGACGCGCCGAGGCGGCCGGCTTCAAGACTGCGCCGACAGGGATCGAACACGGCACAATCACCGTTATTGCGGGCGGCAAGCCGTATGAAGTCACCACGCTGCGCGCCGACATAGAGACCGACGGGCGGCGCGCGAAAGTGACCTTCGGGCGTGACTGGAAGCTTGACGCCGAGCGGCGCGACTTCACAATAAACGCGCTCTATGCCGAAGCCGACGGTACGGTCGTCGACCTTGTCGGCGGCATTGCCGATATCGAGGCGCGGCGGTTGCGTTTCATCGGCGACGCGGAAGCACGCATCCGCGAGGATTATCTGCGCATCCTGCGCTTTTTCCGCTTCTTCGCCTGGTATGGCGACGGCCGGCCCGATGCCGAAGGCCTGAAGGCCTGCGCCAGGCTGAAGGAAGGGCTTGCCCAGCTTTCGCCCGAACGAGTCTGGTCCGAACTGAAGAAGCTGCTGTCGGCGCCCGACCCCTCGCGCGCCCTGCTCTGGATGCGCCAGGCGGGCGTGCTGTCGGCCGTGCTCCCGGAAAGCGAGAAATGGGGCATCGATGCCATCCACGGCCTGGCAAAGACCGGAAAGGATCTCAACTGGACCGCCGATCCGATGCTGCGGCTCGAGGCAATCGTCCCGCCCGATGCCGCGCGCATGAAGGCGCTTGGCGAGCGGCTGCGGCTTTCGAACGACGAGGCCGCGCGCCTGCGGCATTGGGCGCTGACCATCGCTCCGGAGGCGAAGATGACCGAGACCGAACTGGCCAAGAAGCTCTATTACGGTGACCGCAATGGCTATCTCGATCGTATTCGGCTGGCGCTTGCCGCCGCGCGGGCGCGCGCCGGCGAGGACAATCAGGCGATGATCGAGGCTGGCGGTTTTTCGCGCCTGCTCAATGTCACGATAAAATGGGAAAGGCCGGTGTTTCCGATCAAGGGCGCCGACCTGACCGGACTTGGCGCGTCACCGGGGCCGAAGCTGGGAGCGACCCTGAAGAACCTCGAACAGGAGTGGGTTGGGTCGGGTTTCAAACTGGAACGCGGCGCGCTCATGAAACGCGCCGCGCAGGCCCTGGAAATTTAGTGCGCCGGATCGGCCGGCGCCCGTCAATGTATCGCAACGGGTGCCAGCGCCCGCGAGAGGCTTGCCTCGCCCTTGCCGTAGATGGACGGATCGTAGTTCACCAGCGTGTCGGTGCGGGCAGTATTTAGCAGGTCATTGGTGATCTGAACCGGCGTCGCTTTCGTGAACTTGCTGCCGATGATCGCGGCGTAGCCCGAGATGATCGGCGCGGCGAACGAGGTTCCGTAGAGGCCAGTCTTGTCGCCTTCGACGCCGACCACCAGGAAGTGGCTCTGCACCAGCGGGTTGGAGCCGGCGTAGTCGGAATACCAGGCGAGTTGGGCCTTGTTGGCCGTCGTGCCGTTCGTCGACAGCGCGCCGACGAAGATCGCCGTCGATTTGCCGATCAAGGCCAGGTCGAGATAGTCCTGCTGGCCGCCCGTGACACCGCCAACGGCAACCGAGTCGTTGCCGGCTGCCTTCGAGACGACGGCCGTTCCCCTGGTCGCATAGTTGATGATCGAGGCCTCTTCCGGGGCCCACCAGATCTGGTTCACGCCGTAGCCCGCGGTAGTGTACATGCCGTAGCTGAGATTGAGCACGTTGCGGCCGCCGGCCAGCGAGACGGCCGAACCCGTCGAGAAATCCTTGGAGCGGATGGTCGCCGAGGGCGCGATCATGCTTGCCTCCTCACGCGTCCATTCACCGTGCCGCTGCGTCTGGACGCCAATGCCGAAATTCCCGGAAAAGCGATCTGAACTGCTGAAGTCGTCGACCATGGTGATGGTGACGCCCTGGCCCTTGTAGCCGGCGGCCCATGCGGCGCCGACGTCGGGGCTCATCCAGCTCTGTACGGTCTGCGTGGTGCGCGCGACCGGGACCGCGGCGCTCAGGCATATGGACTGAGCGCCGTGGCAAAGCGCGGCCATCTCGTCCGCGTCGGGAGCTTCCTGGGCCGAGGCCATGGATGCCGGCAGAAGGACAAGAGCCGCGGCAATGCCGAACTTCCAGAAATTACCAGACATAGTCTTACTCCCGGTCAAACAAGAAGGCGGATGAATCGCGAAATGCGGGCGCCGTCAGCGGCCTCCCGACGATCAGAACGTAACGCGGTAGTTGAGCCACAGGTGCAGCCTCTCGGGTGTAGCGTTAACAAGATATTTCAACGTTTCTTCGGGTGCGGCCTCACCCGCGGCGAGCCGGCAATTCACGCTGTAGCTGCCCAAGTCGCCGTAGTCGGCCACGCAGGGCTTTTCGGTCAGGGCGCCGCCGATGGTTGAGGTGACCGACAGGGACAGGGTGCTGTTCGGATTGGGGTGGGTCTGGGTGAGAAAACCAAGCTTTAGACTGGGCGCGATGCGATATTTCTCGCCCTGTTCCCCGGTGCCAAATCCCCACAGAATGCCGGCGTCGGGCGTGATCTGGGTGAGAAGGTCGACATGCATATCGACCCAGTTCGCATGGTACCATTGGTTGAACGACACCCAGCTTCCGCCCTGCAGCTCATAGCCGCCGTCGCCGAGGCCCCTGGCCTTGTCGCTGAGCGGAGAGCCCTGATGGATGTCGACGAGCGAAGTGGTCCATTCTTGAGCTGTGGCGGCGGACGCAAACAGAAGAGCGCACAGCAGGAACGCCGTCGTGCAAAGAGCGCCTCGGATGTTGGACCGCTCGCGCATGCGCGAAGCACCTCGCCCCACCATTCCGGACAGCGCCTTGATGGCGAAGGGCCTCTCGGGCAGCCGCCTCTGGCCGGATCATGCGCGAGAGATTCGCACGCAGACCGTTACCGCGAGGTTATCTACGACGTTACGAATATAAGAATTCTCTCGAATTCGTGGGCAAGGTTTTCGCCGGCGAGTAATCCACGACCAAGCCCGGGACCGCCGGAAGCGACGTCCCGCCTTCAGCATCCAGGCCTGCGCTCTTTCTAAGTCCGCGATCTGGCTCGCTCAGGCGGCGTCGCGGGCCTTCTGGATGCGCGAGCGGATCGCCTCGATCATCGTCTCGCGGATCACGGATTCGCCATGCGTTTGGCGCATATGCTCGACGGCGCGGCGCATGACCTCAGCTTCTTCCTCGGCGCGCGTGTGCCAGTCACAGCCGGGGACAAGCGATCCGCATTGAAACTCCTTCATGGGGATTTTCCTTTCCTCGCTCCAGAGCCGACCGGCCCGGTCGCTCCAGTCATTTGTTATTGTGCAGTCCCGCTGGAAGCCGCTGCGCGATTTAGCGGGATTGCCAGGATGGATATCAATAACACATGCCGCCGCTATCGGTTGCATGAAGTGGCTGAGGGCGATTGCCGCGGCAAAGGCACCAAACCGAAAGGCGGAGCAACGTGCTCCGCCTTTCGTGCCGCCTGAGCTCGCAATGCCGGGCCAGTCGCTACTTCATGATCTTGACGGCCTCGGCAATCTTGTTTTTGCCGCTCATGTCCCAGGACACGCGGACCTTCTCGCCGACCTGAATGCCGGGGTCCTTGAAGGCCTTGGACAGCGTGAAGGTCGACCCATTGTCCAGAACAAGGCTCATGGCCGTTCCGTCAAAGCTCTTGACGGTGCCCGTGGTGTGCTTGACCGCCGCGAGCGCGGCGCCACCGGAGGCGAGAAATGCAGCGGCTGCCGCCGTCATGATAAGCTTGCGCATGGCATGCTCTCCTGGAAATACGGGCGCCCCGTATGGCGAGGCACCTCTCTTGATCAGGGCCGTCAAGTCGCGTCGGGTCACGGCTCGTGGAGGGCCTGTGACCTCCACTTCCGCCGCCGGCGCTTCCCGACCCGGTGACCTTAAATAATTCAATTCTTTCAAAACGATATTAGACGAAAAAGAAATCGTTGCCGCCACATTGCCGGCCAAGATCCGGCGAATGGGACAGCAATGCGGCGAAGGCCGCGCTCACTGGATCGTTACGGCCATTTTACCTCGGGCGGCAGGCTGGAAAGGATCGAGGCGACATTGCCGCCGGTCTTCAGGCCGAAGATGGTGCCGCGATCGTGAAGCAAGTTGAACTCGACGTAGCGACCGCGCCGGATGAGCTGTTCGTCGCGCTCGCCATCGGTCCAGTCCTGGTCGAAGTTGCCCCGCACCAGATGGGCATAGACGACGAGGAAGGAGCGTCCGACATCCTGGACGAAATTGAGATCGGCGTCCCAGCCGCCCTTGTCCTCGTCCGAATGCAGCCAGTCGAAGAAGATGCCGCCGATGCCGCGCGGCTCATTGCGGTGCGGCAGGAAGAAATACTCGTCGCACCAGGCCTTGAATTTGGGATAGTCGGCCACGGCGGCATTCTTCTCGCAGGCGAACCGCATGGCGCGATGGAAGGCGATCGTGTCGGGGTCGTCCTGGGTGCGGCGACGGTCGAGCACCGGCGTCAGATCGGCGCCGCCACCGAACCACTGGCGCGTGGTGACCACCATGCGCGTGTTCATGTGCACGGCCGGCACGTTGGGGTTCCAGGGATGCGCGATCAGCGAGATGCCGCTTGCCCAGAAGCGGGGGTCTTCATCGGCGCCAGGAATCTGCTTCCTGAACTCTGGCGAGAATTCCCCATGGACGGTCGAGGTGTGCACGCCGACCTTCTCGAAGACGCGGCCGCGCATCATCGACATGGTACCGCCGCCACCCTTGCCCTCGTCGCGCTCCCAGGGGGTCTTTTCGAAATGGCCAGGCGACCACGAGGACAGCGGTCCTGTCAGGTCCTGCTCGATCTGCTCGAAGGTGGCGCAGATGCGCTCGCGCAAGGCCTCGAACCAGAGGCGGGCCTTCATCTTCTTCTGCTCGATGTCGGCCGGCAGGCCCACCGGTATTTCAGGTCGTTCCAAATGCTGTCTCCAGTCGCGGCCGACAAAGGACTCGTTTTTTCTGCGCGCGATCCCTAATCTCCTGAGGGCAAGGGTCAAGTCCCGTCTAACCAAGGTGCAGAGGAGTTCCTTCGTGCGCACCCCGGCGAGACCGCCGCTGGATGGCTTGAAGAAGAGGCTGGAACGCTCGAGGGCCGAGCGTGCAAACCAGCCCCGCGACGGATTCCTGCGCGAGACCTTCGTGCTGCCGCGGCCGGCCGCGCGTCTCAAGGCGAAGGAATGGTTCGAGCGCTTCCCGAAGCAGGCCTACTGGACCGAGATCGAAAGCTGGTTCGAACGCCCGGGCGATGTGATCGAGTTCACCATGCGCCGGCTGCCGGCGGCCGATTGAAGCGCGTCACAACGAAAACAGATCGCGCAGTTTTGGTGAATCCAGAATCAGGTTCTCGCCGAGTAGCTTGCTGAATTTCTCCAAGCCCATTTCCTGCGCCTTTTCAAAGCTCAATGATGTATAAAGTGTCGGCATGCCATCGGAGCCGATCCGATAGATAACGATGAGCTGCGTTTCGTCTTCCGCTTGAACTAGATGCCCGAACATTGAACTCTCCTCGCTCCTGGCGTCATAGTCGCATTGCTACCGTTCAGGGTACAATCAACCTCCGCGCCCCCGTTCCCTCCCTGGCCAAACGGTCTTCCTTGTTCCTCAACGGGCATTTGTCGATCGACATGCAGCCGCAACCGATGCAGTCGGTCAGGCCATCGCGCAATTTCTTGAGTTGGTTGATCTTCTGGTCGAGTTCGTCGCGCCAGGCTGTAGAAAGCAGGTTCCAGTCTTCGCGGGTGGGCGTCCTCTCTTCAGGCAGCGACTGGAAAGCCCGGGCGATGTCGGCAAGCGAGATGCCGACCTCCTGGGCGACACGGATGATCGCCACGCGCCGCAGCACGTCGCGGCTGTAGCGGCGCTGGTTGCCCGACGTGCGGTGGCTGCGGATCAGGCCTCGGGCCTCGTAGAAATGCAGCGCCGATACCGCCACGCCGCTACGCACGGCCACTTGGCCGACCGTCAATTCCCGCACAGGAGCCATTCTCGAAATCCCTGCTTGACCTCAAGTTAGGTTGAGCTTGTAGCGAAGTGGCGACGATATGGCAAATACAGGAGAAGGCGATGTGCGCCTGGGCAAGAATGACGGAAGAGACGGCGGTTCGGGACGGCGACCAAGCTCGAAGGCTCCTATCCGACCTGGCGGAGCGCTTCACCCGCGACCATGGCGACGGACAGAGCGACATTGATGCTGCGCACGCCCGGCCGCATCGGTATGGTCAGCCGCGCGTCCGCCGCCTGATGAACCCCGTCCGGCACGCCGGCGGATTCGCGGCCGAAGAGGAGAATGTCGCCAGCGGCGAATGCGAAGCCGGTATAGGGCGCCGAGGCCTTGGTGGTGAGCAGCACCAGGCGGCGCGCATGCGCCTTTCGCCATTCCTCGAAGGCGTGCCAGTCGGCATGGCGGGAGAGCGCCGCCATTTCGAGGTAGTCCATGCCGGCCCGTTTCAGCGCCCGGTCGGAGAGCGGGAAGCCGGCCGGCTCGATGATGTCGACGCCGATGTCGAGGCAGGCGGCAAAGCGCAGGATTGTCCCGGTGTTGCCGGCGATATCCGGCTGGTAGAGCGCGATGCGGAGACGATCGTTCATTTTCGCATCCTGCTAATAAGTGGCAGATCGGCCACAGGCGCCTCCGGCTTTCGGCGATTTCTGGACTGGCGGGTGGCCATTTTCTGCGAAGTCGAGTATATGCCGACCATCGTCAACCCGAACCGAATGGAGGGGAACACATGATGACCATGCACATCCAGCTCCGCTCCGGGGCTCACCTATGCCCGCAGGCGGTTTCGGTACGACGATTCTTCTGACACTTTAAAGTCCTCATCGCACCGATTCCCGCCGAACCCAGTTTTCGGCCTTCGAAGGAATCTTGCGATGTTTTTCAAACTGCCAAAGGGGCGCCATGCCCCAGCTGAACGTGTCAGGACCGACGCCAGTCGTGTCCCGGCTGACGGTTGCCGTCCCGCCCCGACCGGTTCGATCCGCGCCTTCTGTCGAATGCCGTCGGTCGAGGCCGCATCACCGTTTTTAACGCATTTGCACATGGAGGACGGACCGATGTTCGATCCCTACAAGATACCCGGTTCAAGAAGCCTGCATGAGCGCAAGGTGGCGACCTGGGCGCTGCTGGTCGGCGAGACCTATTCGTCGGCGGTGCATGCCGAGGAACGGCGCAGGCCGCATCGCGGGATGCTGCCGGACGTTGATTTCTCCCGCGCGGTGCCCGACCACAGCCGGCCGACGCTGGTGCGCAGGATCATCCGTATGATCCGGCCGGACGACAGGAAACGGGCGGATTCCGGCCTTTCCTCTGCAACTTCGGGGTCGACAGGATCGTCAAACGATGCTGTCGGCGAAATGCCGGGGAAACCCTATATTACGCGAAGCAGGGCCGGCGAAACGGGTGATTCCGTATCGCCGGCCCGCAACGCCGCGCGGCCGCAAAGCCTTGCCCGTCAATCCCGCGCCGCGTGAGCGCATAGATAAGTCGAGTGCCTGCAATGTTCCGCTGGTTTGAAAACAGGCTCGATCCGTTTCCCGCCGCGGAGCCGGTCGAGCCGCCGAAGACGCTGGTCGCTTTCTGCGTGCACTACACGCGCGGCGCCTGGCCCTACATCATCGTCGATGCGGTGCTGGTGACGACGATCGCCTTTACGGAAGTCTGGATGTTCGGCTTCCTCGGCCGCATCGTCGACTGGCTGTCGGCGCAGAACCGCGAAACCTTCCTGCAGACGGAGGGCTGGAAGCTCGCCGGCATGGCTTTCGTCGTGCTGTTCGCGCTGCCGGGCACGGTCTGGCTGCATTCGCTGCTCAACCAGCAGACGCTGATGGGCAATTATCCCATGCGCATCCGCTGGCAAGTGCATCGCTACCTGCTCAAGCAGTCGATGGCCTTCTACCAGGACGAATTCGCCGGCCGCATCGCCACCAAGCTGATGCAGACAGCGCTCGCCGTGCGCGAATGCGTGATCAAGCTGATCGACGTGCTCAACTACGTCATCGTCTACTTCCTCGGCATGCTGTTCATCGTCGGCTCGGCCGACTTGCGGCTGGCGGCGCCGCTCGCCGTCTGGCTGGTCGGCTATATTGGGCTCTTGCGCTTTTTTATTCCCCGGCTCGGCAAGGTCGGCGAGGAACAGGCCAATGCGCGATCCGTCATGACCGGCCGCGTGGTCGACAGCTACGCCAACATCCAGACGGTGAAGCTGTTTTCGCATGCGCGGCGCGAAGCAGCCTTCGCCAGGGATGGCATGGACAGCTTCCTCGGCACTGTCTACCGCTCCATGCGGCTGGTGACGGTGCTGTACGTCCTGCTCTACATCCTGAACGCGTTGCTGCTCTTTTCGGTCGCTGCGTTGTCGCTTTGGCTGTGGCTTGGCCAGGCGGTTACGATCGGCGCGGTGGCGGTGGTGATCGGCCTCGTATTGCGCATGTGGGGCATGTCGCAGTGGATCATGTGGGAAATGTCGAGCCTGTTCGAGAACATCGGCACCGTGCAGGACGGCATCCAGTCGATCTCGCTTCCGCGTCTGGTCGAGGACAGGCCAGGCGCGAAAGAGATATCCGTCAGCCAAGGCGAGATCCGCTTTGACGACATCCGCTTCCACTATGGCAAGCAGAAGGGCGTCATCGAGAACCTGTCACTCACCGTGAAGCCCGGCGAGAAGGTCGGCATCGTCGGGCGTTCGGGCGCGGGCAAGTCGACGCTGGTCAATCTTTTGCTGCGCTTCTACGATCTGGAAAGTGGCAAGATCCTGATCGATGGCCAGGAGATCGCGGCAGTGACGCAGGATTCGCTGCGCGCCCAGATCGGCATGGTGACGCAGGACACCTCGTTGCTGCACCGCTCGGTGCGCGAGAACATTCTCTACGGCCGGCCAAACGCCACCGACCAGATGCTCGTCGAGGCGGCGAAGCGCGCGGAGGCGCTCGATTTCATTGCCGAGCTTTCCGATTCGGAGGGGCGCAAGGGATTCGACGCCTTTGTCGGGGACCGCGGCGTCAAATTGTCAGGCGGCCAGCGACAGCGCGTCGCGATTGCCCGCGTCATGCTGAAGGACGCGCCGATCCTCATCCTCGACGAGGCGACCTCGGCGCTCGATTCGGAAGCCGAGGCGGCGATCCAGGAGAACCTCTACAAACTGATGCAGGGCAAGACCGTCATCGCCATTGCGCACCGCCTTTCGACCATCGCCGCGATGGACAGGCTCGTCGTCATGGACAAGGGCCGCATCATCGAGGAGGGCTCGCACGAGGAACTCGTCGCCAAGGGCGGGCTCTATGCGCAGCTATGGCAGCGCCAGTCCGGCGGCTTCCTGCTCGATGATGTGCCGGCCGAGGCAGCCAACGATGGTTTTGCCAATGACGTTGGCGCCAAGGGTGAAGCCGCCGAATGATGCAAGCCATCTATCGCTGGTTCGAGCATTGGGTCTACCCGTTCCGCGAGCCGGCGGATCTGCGCCCGCCCGCCAGCGTCGGCGGCTTTCTCTGGCACTATGTCGGGCAGGCGAAGCTCGCTTTCTTCGCCATGCTCGTCATCGGCGGCGTCGCGCCGCTTGTCGAGGCTGGCCTCTTCTATTTCGTCGGAAGGCTGGTCGATATCCTCGACCAGTTGCCCGGCGAGCGCAGTTGGCACGGGCTTTGGGCCGCGGCGGGCCCCGAGCTTTTGTTCATGGGCGCGGTGGTGCTCGTCGTGCGCACGGCAGTCGTCGGCCTGTCGGCGCTGGTCGACGAACAGACGATCACGCCCGGCTTCTACAATCTGGTGCGCTGGCAAGCGCATCGGCATGTCTCGCGCCAGTCCTACGCCTTCTTCCAGAACGATTTCGCCGGCCGCATCGCCACCAAGGTCTGGCAGGCCGGGCAGGCGACGGGCGACCTGATGGAGAGCTTCATCGAGGTCGTCTGGTTCATGATCGTCTATACGGTGACCACGCTGGCGCTGGTCGCCGGGCTCGATCTCAGGCTGGCCGCGCTGGTGGTGGTCTGGATCGCCGCCTTCGGCTGGCTGGCCAAGCTTTATCTGCCGGCAATCCGCAGGCATGCCGAGGCAACCGCCGAGGCCGGCTCGATGATCAACGGCCGCATCGTCGATTCCTACTCAAACGTGCAGACTTTGAAACTGTTTTCCGCCGATGGCGACGACCGCTATATCCGCAACGGCTTCGACATCTATCTCGACGCGCTGCGGCCGTTCACACGCCGGCTGACCGGGGTGCGCATGGCGCTGACGACGCTGTCAGGCATCATGATCACCGCGATCGCGGCGTTTGCCATTTATCTCTGGGTCGAAGGCTCGATCACGGTGGGCGCCGTCGCCTTCACGCTGTCGTTGGTTCTGAGGCTCAACATGCTGCTTGGACGGCTGATGATGCAGCTCAACGGCATCCTGAGAAACCTCGGCGTGCTGGAGAACTCCAAGGCGCTGATCTCGCAGCCGCTTGGCCTGACCGACGCCAAGGACGCACGTGAGCTGGTCGTCACGGGTGGGCGCATCGACGTCAGCAACGTCACTTTCCATTACGGCAAGGGGAGAGGGGTGCTCGACGGCATCGACCTCGTCGTGCGTCCCGGGGAGAAGGTCGGTCTCGTCGGCCCCTCCGGCGCCGGCAAGACGACTTTAGCCAACCTGATCCTGCGCCTCTACGACCTGGAAGGCGGCCAGATCCTGATCGACGGCCAAGACATCGCTCATGTGACGCAGAATTCGCTGCGCGCCAATATCGGCGTGGTCAGCCAGGATACGGCGCTGTTCCACCGCTCGCTGCGCGACAACATCAAGCTCGGCATGCCGGATGCCACCGATGCGCAGGTTATCGTCGCCGCCAGGAGAGCCGAGGCACATGACTTCATCCTGGGACTGCGCGACAACCGCGATCGCGCCGGCTACGACGCCTATGTCGGCGAGCGCGGCGTCAAACTCTCCGGCGGCCAGCGGCAGCGCGTCGCCATCGCGCGCGTCTTCCTCAAGGATGCGCCCATCCTGATCCTGGACGAGGCGACCTCGGCGCTTGATTCGGACATCGAGGCGGCGATCCAGGAGAATCTGACCCGGCTGATGGAAAACAAGACCGTAATCGCCATCGCGCACCGGCTCTCCACCATTGCCGCGCTCGACCGGCTGGTGGTTCTCGACGGCGGCCGCATTGTCGAGCAGGGCACGCATGATGAGTTGGTTGCGCTCGACGGGCTCTATGCGCGGCTCTGGAAACGGCAGTCCGGCGGCTTCCTGTTCAACGAGGAAAGCGCGCTGGAAGAGATGCGGCCGGCGGAGTAGAACGGCAACATGTCGGTACGCATGCCCGCCAATTTCGGACGCTCAGGCGCGCAGGAAAGCGCGCTCGACCTGCTCGGCCACGAGATCCTCGCCGAAAAGGCGGCCGCACTCGGCCGCGCCGGCCAGCGCGTCGAGGAAACCCTTGCCAAACTGCGCGAAGACGGGGAGGGCGAGCACCGCAACCGGCTGTTGAAGGAGGCGGCCGCGGCCGTCCATGCCTATTTTATCCAGCGCGAGCTTTGCGGCTTGCGCAGGCACGATGCCGTGATCCGCGAATACAACATCCCCAAGGCGGTTCTGGTCAGGCTGGGCGCCAGCTAAAACCGGCTCCGTCAGCCACTCCTCATGAAGCCCATTCTCGTTGATGTCGGTGCTTTGTAGCTCGCCTTTCAGGTGGTCGGGGCCGTCGGCCCGGCCGTTGCGTTCGGTGACATGCGCCATGACCGGACAATGAAGCGGGCCAGGAGCCGCCGTCGAAGCGAACAGCGGCCCGATTTCACGCCGGATTTCCCGCTGTTTCACGCTGTCGGACGGTCTGGCGGGCACGCGCCGGCCACGGCCGTCGCGCATCCCCGCGACAATCTGCCCTTGTGGCCTCACCCGACTGGACAAAAACGGGCTTCACGCATAAACCGAACTCCAAATGCCGGAGGAATTCGCTAGCCTGTTCGCCATGCGCTGTCGGGCAGGTGCGATTGAGCGGGGACAAGGCTCGGCCTCCGGTTAGGAAGAGGCGAAAGGATCAGGCACCCGTGAGCGCAACCGACATCCACGATCCCAACCGTCGCGATTTTCTCTACGTTGCCACCGGCATGGCCGCCGTCGTCGGCGCCGGAGCCGTCGCGTGGCCGTTCATCGACCAGATGCGCCCCGACGCCTCGACGCTGGCGCTGGCCTCGGTCGAGGTCGATGTCTCCTCGCTGCAGCCCGGCAGTTCGCTGATCGTCAAGTGGCGCGGCAAGCCGGTAGTGGTGCGCAACCGCACCGAAAAGGAAATGAAGGACGGCGAGGCGGTCAATCTTGCCGATCTGAAGGATCCGATCGCGCGCAACGCCAACTTGCCCTCCGACGCGCCGGCGACCGACGCCAACCGCACAACGCCCGGCAAGGAGGCCTGGATGGTGATGGTCCAGGTCTGCACCCATCTGGGTTGCATCCCGCTCGGCCAGGAAGGCGATTTCGGCGGCTGGTTCTGCCCGTGCCACGGCTCGCAATACGACACCGCCGGCCGCATCCGCAAAGGCCCGGCGCCGGAGAACATGGCGATCCCGGTATTCAAGTTCATTTCCGATACCAAGATCCTTATCGGTTGAGGCAGGGGACATTTCGATGAGCGAGGGACACTCGACCTATACGCCCAAGACCGGTATCGAGCGCTGGTTCGACGCCCGCATGCCGCTGCCGCGGCTGATCTATGACAGCTTCGTCGCCTATCCGGTGCCGCGCAACCTCAACTACATGTGGACGTTCGGCGGCATCCTGTCGATCATGCTGGTCTCGCAGATCCTGACCGGCATCGTGCTGGCGATGCACTACACGTCCGATACCAATCTCGCCTTCGATTCGGTCGAAAAGATCATGCGCGACGTGAATTCGGGATGGCTGTTGCGCTATCTCCATTCCAACGGCGCCTCTTTCTTCTTCGTCGCCGTCTACATCCACATCTTCCGCGGCCTGTTCTACGGCTCCTACAAGGCGCCGCGCGAACTGCTGTGGATTCTCGGCTGCATCATCTACCTTCTGATGATGGCCACGGGCTTCATGGGCTATGTGCTGCCCTGGGGCCAGATGAGCTTCTGGGGCGCCACCGTCATCACCGGCTTCTTCAGCGCCATCCCGCTGGTCGGCAACTGGATCCAGCAGCTTCTGCTCGGCGGCTTCGCCGTCGACAACCCGACGCTGAACCGCTTCTTCGCGCTGCATTACCTCTTGCCGTTCATGATCGCCGGCGTCGTCGTGCTGCATGTCTGGGCGCTGCATGTCGTCGGCCAGTCGAACCCGACGGGCATCGAGGTCAAGTCGAAGACCGACACCGTCGCCTTCACGCCGTATGCGACCATCAAGGACGCGTTCGGCATGATCGTGTTCCTGTTCTTCTTCGCCTATTTCGTCTTCTACCTGCCGAACTATCTCGGCCACCCGGACAACTACACGGTCGCCAACCCGCTGAAGACGCCGGCCCATATCGTTCCGGAATGGTACTTCCTGCCGTTCTACGCGATCCTGCGCGCCATCACCTTCAACATCGGCCCGATCAATTCCAAGCTCGGCGGCGTGCTGTGCATGTTCGGTGCCATCGCCATGCTGTTCCTGGTGCCGTGGCTCGACACCTCCAAGGTGCGCTCGGCGGTCTACCGTCCGTGGTACAAGCTGTTCTTCTGGCTGTTCGTTGCAGACGCCATCCTGCTCGGCTGGCTGGGCTCGCAGCCGGCGGAAGGCAGCTACGTGTTCATGGCGCAGATGGCGACGCTGTTCTACTTCGCCTTCTTCCTGATCATCATGCCGGTGCTTGGCCTCATCGAGACGCCGCGCAGGCTGCCGAACTCGATCACCGAGGCGGTGCTGGAAAAGAACAAGGGCGGCAGCGGGCATCCGGCAGGCGCGACGGCCGCGCCGGAAACCAAGGGCTGAGGATCTGAGGGGATTTTGGGTATGAAGAAGATTCTCACCTCGCTGGCCCTGCTCGGCCTGGTGGTCGCGGCCACCGCGGCCATCGCCGCGGAAGAGCAGAACGCGGCCGCTCCGACGCATTTCCCGATCAACGAACCGAAGGAAATGAGCTGGAGCTTCGCCGGCCCGTTCGGCACCTACGACAAGGCGCAGCTGCAGCGCGGCCTCAAGGTCTACAAGGAGGTCTGCTCGGCCTGCCATTCGATGAACCTGGTGGCGTTCCGTACGCTGGAAGGGCTCGGCTATTCGGAAGCGCAGATCAAGACGCTGGCGGCCCAATACACCATCCATGACGGCCCGAACGATGCCGGTGACATGTTCGATCGTCCCGGCAAACCGTCGGACCACTTCCCGGCGCCGTTCGCGAACGAGCAGGCCGCGGCATCCGCCAATGGCGGCGCGGCCCCGCCGGACATGTCGCTGCTCGCCAAGGCGCGCGGCGTCGAACGCGGCTTCCCGCGGTTCATCTTCGATATCTTCACCCAGTATGCGCAGGGCGGCCCGGACTACATCCATTCGCTGCTCACCGGCTACGACCAGACGCCACCGGCCGGCATGGTGATCCCGGAAGGTACGCACTACAATCCGTACTTCCTGTCAGGCGTTTCGCTGAAGATGCCCAAGCCGCTTTCAGACGGTCAGGTGACCTATGACGACGGCTCGCCGCAGACCGTCGACCAGTATGCCCGTGACGTCTCGGCGTTCCTGATGTTCGCCGCCGAGCCGCATCTGGAGGATCGCAAGAAGACCGGCTTCCGCGTCATGATCTTCCTGCTGCTCTTCGGCGCGCTTGTCTATGTAACCAAGCGCAGGGTCTGGGCCGATGTCGCGCACTGAGCCGGCTGGCTTCCAGAAAAATGCGGGGGCGCCGAAAGGCGCCCTTTCCTTTTCGGCCGCTTGCCGGCAAAACTGTGCGGCAACGGATCAACTGCCTATGAAATCCTCCCTCGAAGACACGCTGCTCGCGGCGATCCGGACCATTCCGGACTATCCGAAGCCAGGCATTCTGTTTCGCGACATCACCACGCTGCTTGGCGACGCGCGCGCCTTCCGCCGTGCCATCGACGAACTGGTGCATCCCTATGCCGGGCTGAAGATCGACAAGATCGCCGGCATCGAGGCGCGCGGCTTCATCCTGGGCGGCGCGGTGGCGCATCAGCTTTCTGCCGGCTTTGTGCCGATCCGCAAGAAGGGCAAGCTGCCTTATGAGACGGTGCGGGTCGCATACAGCCTCGAATACGGCCTGGACGAGATGGAGATGCACAAGGACGGCGTCGCGCCCGGCGAGAAGGTGATCGTGGTCGACGACCTGATCGCTACCGGCGGCACTGCAGAGGCAGCGGTGAGGCTGCTCAGGCAGATCGGCGCCGATATCGTCGCCGCCTGCTTCGTCATCGACCTGCCGGACCTCGGCGGCCGCAGGAAACTGGAAGCGCTCGGCGTGCCAGTCAGGACGCTGATCGGATATGAGGGGCATTAGCTCTTTCCCTTCTTCCACAAGGGGAGAAGGGAAAAGTTCGCTACGCCACTTTCACCAGCACGGCGCTGTCGAATTCGATGACCTTGTCTCCGGTCGAATCAAAACCTTCCGAGCGCAGCGTGAGCAGGTTCCAGCCAGGACGCCCGGCAAGCGGGCGGTGGGCAAGCGCGGTGCGCGTGAAGGTCACCGTCTCGCCGGCATAGACCGGTTTCAGCCATTTGAGATTGCGAAACCCGGGTGAGGGGCCGAATTCGGGCTGCGGACCGGGGCCCGTCCAGCGCACTCCCTCGGTCTCCATGCGCTTTTCGAGGTTGTATTTCATCCAGGTGGCCGCTGTGTGCCAGCCCGAGGCGCAGAGGCCGCCAAGGACGCTCTTCTTCGCCGCCTCCTCGTCGACATGGAAGACCTGCGGATCATATTTGCGGGCGAAGGCCTTGATCTCTTCCGCGCCGAACTTGTGGGAACCCAGTGTGACGGTTTCGCCGATGAGGAAGAATTCATCCAAGGTCATGACAGGCCCTCCACTGCATCACGCGAGAGGAACATGCCGGTGTTCTCAAGCTCGAAGACGCTTTCGCCGCGCTGGTTGAACAACTCGCTGCGCATGCTGACGAGGCCGAGCTGAGGCCGGGATTTGGATTGGCGCTTGGACAGCACGGTGACCGTCCCTGTCAGCCGGTCACCGGCCAGAACCGGCTTCTTCCATTTGACGTGGTCAATGCCAGGCGATCCTTGCGAGGTCGAATCGAGCAGGAAGGCGTCGCACAGCATGCGCATGAACATCGCGCAGGTGTGCCAGCCCGAAGCCGAAAGTCCGCCCAGGATGCTCGCCTTGCCGGCTTCATCGTCGAGATGCATGGGCTGCGGATCGAACTCGCTGGCGAATTCGATGATCTCGGCGGCGCTTACGTCCTTGCTGCCGAGGTCGAGCGAGGCGCCCTCGACGAAATCCTCAAAGGCCCATGTCTTTGCGGTCATCGTTTGCAATCCGGTTTGACTTGCGCATTCCCCCAAGGGAACGGGCAACCCGGATGCAGGCCCGAGGCAATTTGGTCAAGTCCTTTCTGGTGAGCCAGCCGGGTTGCCGACCGGCAATACGATCAGAGCCAGCCGCGGCGCCGGAAATACCAGAAGGGCAGGATCGCCGAGACCACCATCAGGCCGATCGCGAAGGGGTAGCCTAGCTCCCATTTGAGTTCGGGGATTATGTCGAAATTCATGCCGTATATCGAGGCGACCAGCGTTGGCGGCAGGAAGATGACGGCGGCGACCGAGAAGATCTTGATGATGGCGTTCTGCTCGATCGAGATCATGCCGAGCGTGGCGTCGAGCAGGAAGGAAATCTTCTGCGACAGGAAAGTTGCATGGTCGGCGAGCGACAGCACGTCGCGCGACAAGGTCTTGATGCGGGCGCGCACGTCCTTGCTCATCTTCGTCTGGGCCGAGACATGGGCGAGGAAACCGGCAAGGCGCTGCAGCGAGATCAGGCTGTCGCGGACCGAGGAAGCGAGGTCCTCCTTGCGGCCGATACCTTTCAGGAGCTCCTGGAAATCGCGGTTGCGCTTGGAAGCCTTGGTGGAGCGCGCCTCGAAGATGTCGCGCGAGATCGCCTCCACATCGCGGCCGGCGCGCTCGAGGATATCGGCCAGGCGATCGACAATGGCTTCCAGAAGGCCGATCAGGATGGTGTCTCCGCTGGTGCAGCCGGTCGCCACTTTCTCCGCGCGCAGCGGGAAGGTCTTGAAGGCCTTAGGTTCGTGGTAGCGGATCGTGATCAGCCTTTTGCCGGCCAGCGCGAAGGTCACCGGCGACATCAGCGGGTCGTCCGCCTCGGTCTGCGCCGGCAGCACGGCGGTCATGAAGTAGCCGCCATCCTCGACATAGAGGCGGCTCGAAATCTCGATCTCCTCCATCTCCTCGCGGGTCGGCACGGCAATGCCCAGCCAGCTCTCGATGCGGGCCTCTTCCTCCTTGGTCGGGTTGAAGAGGTCGGCCCACACGATCCTGTCGCCATCCGTGGCGAAATCCTCGGTGACGCGCAGGCGATCATTGTCCACGACGAAGGCCTTGATCATCGCCAGGTCTCCCTTGACGGAAAGGGTTTCGTTGGATTGCACCGGGATTGCCGGCGGAAAACACCGCCTGCAAGCCGACTAGCCCCGTGATATCACAACGTCAAGACAGCGGGCGGCCGCGGAGCCGCAACGGAATCAGGTGTTGAACTTGAACAGCATGATGTCGCCGTCCTGGACGACATAGTCCTTGCCTTCGTCGCGCGCCTTGCCGGCTTCCTTGGCCGCAACTTCGCCGCCCAGCGTGACGAAGTCGTTATAGGAGATGGTCTGGGCGCGGATGAAGCCGCGCTCGAAATCAGTGTGGATGACGCCGGCCGCTTGCGGCGCCTTGTCGCCCTTGTGGATCGTCCAGGCGCGCGTCTCCTTCGGTCCGACGGTGAAATAGGTGATCAGATGCAGCAGCTCGTAGCCGGCGCGGATCACCTTGTTGAGGCCCGGCTCGTCGAGGCCGATCGAGGCGAGGAACTCCATTTCCTCTTCGTCGGAAAGCTGGGCGACCTCCGCCTCGATCGCCGCCGAGATCACCACCGTGCCGGCGCCCTGCGCGGCCGCCATCTTCTCCACCGCCCTGGTGTGCTCGTTGCCGGTGGCTGCGTCGGCCTCCGCGACATTGCAGACATAGAGGACGGGGTGCGAGGTAAGCAGGTTCAGCCCCTGAAGGATGCGCAGATCCTCCGGCGCGATGCCGTCGAGCAGGAAGCGCGTCGGCTTGCCGGCCTGCAGCAGCTCAAGCGACGCCTCCATCATGGGCAGGACGGACAGGGCTTCCTTGTCCTTGCCCGCGGCCCGCTTGCGGACCTGGGCGATACGGCGCTCGAGGCTCTCCAGGTCCGCGAGCATCAGCTCGGTCTCGACCGTCTCGGCGTCCGCGACCGGATCGATGCGGCCCTCGACATGGGTGATGTCGTCATCCTCGAAGCAGCGCAGCACATGCACGATCGCGTCGACCTCGCGAATGTTGGCGAGGAACTGGTTGCCCAGGCCTTCTCCCTTGGAGGCGCCGCGCACCAGGCCGGCGATGTCGACGAAGGAGATGCGGGTCGGGATGATCTCCTTCGACTTGCCGATCGCCGCGATCTTCTGCAGGCGCGGGTCCGGCACCGCTACCTCGCCGGTGTTCGGCTCGATGGTGCAGAAGGGATAGTTGGCGGCCTGCGCGGCGGCCGTCCTGGTCAACGCGTTGAACAGCGTCGACTTGCCGACGTTGGGCAAGCCAACGATGCCACATTTGAAACCCATGTTCGTCCAGTCCTGTCGGAATTTCGATTTTGGTGAGGGCTATGGGCGATAGCGGTGACGAACGTCAAGCCCTTAGCCCGCGATCGTACCGCGGCTTATTCCTTGCCGCCGAAAAGCTTCTTCAGCATGGCGGCCATCGGGCCGCTTTCGGGGAGCTTTGCCGCCGGCTGCTGCGGGCGCGCCTGGCGGACATGGCTTTGTTGCTTCGGCGCCTTGGGCGGCGGGCGGTCGTCATCGCCGGTCGGCACGAGCTTGTCGCGCAAGGTCAGCGTGACGCGGTTCATGAATGAGTTGTCGTCGCCGTTGGCCAGCAAGCCGGCATTGTCGGCGATGGCGTCGAGCAGAACATCGAGCCACTCGCGATCGGCCTTGGAGAAATCGCCAAGCACGTGGCCGTGCACCATCTCCTTGACGCCGGGATGGCCGACGCCGATGCGCACCCGGCGATAGCCGTTGCCGACATGCTGGTCGAGCGAGCGGATGCCGTTGTGGCCGCCGGAGCCGCCGCCTACCTTGACCCTGAGCTTGCCGGCGGCAAGGTCGATCTCGTCGTAGAGGACGGTTAGCGCGGTCGGTCCGAGCTTATAGAAGCGCAGCGCTTCGCCGACCGACTGCCCGGACAGATTCATGAAGGTCTGCGGCTTTATCAGCAGGATCTTCTCGCCGCCGAGCGTGCCTTCCGAAATCATGCCCTGGAATTTCCTCGACCAGGGCGAAAAGGAATGGCGGCGGGCAATCGCGTCCGCCGCCATGAAGCCGACATTGTGCCGGTTGTTCCCGTATTTCGCGCCCGGATTGCCGAGGCCTGCAAAGACAAGCATCGCCGTCTCCGGACTTAGAGCATGATGCCGAAGAGTTTTAGGGGGTTTTCGGAAAACATCATGCTCTATTTCTTTGATTTAATCCGGATGAAATCATCCGGCGGAGAATTACTTCTCTTCGGACGCCGGGGCCGCCGTTTCGGCAGCCGCTTCGGTGGTGGCTTCCGTCTCCGGCTTCATCGCCGACGAGCCAGCAACGGTCGCGATGGTGAAGTCGCGATCGGAGATGACAGGCTTGACGCCGGCCGGCAGCTTCACCGACGAGATATGGATCGAATCGCCAATGTCCGTGCCGGTGAGATCGACGGTGATGAATTCCGGGATCGCGTTGGCCGGGCAGTGGAACTCGACTTCGTGGCGAACGATGTTGAGCACGCCGCCGCGCTTGATGCCGGGCGACTTGTCCTCATTGATGAAGTGGACGGGCACGTCGACATTGACTTCGGTGTCCTTGCCGATGCGCAGGAAGTCGACATGGACAGGAAAATCCTTGACCGGGTCGAGCTGGAAATCCTTCGGCAGGACCTGGATCTTCTTGCCGTCGACATCGATCGTGGCGATCGTGGTCAGGAACCCGCCGCCATGGATCTTGTAGAAGATGTCCTTGTAGTTGAGCGCAATCGCCAGGGGAGGCTGCTTGTCGCCGTAGATAACCGCAGGCACTTTACCGTTACGGCGAACTGCACGGGCGGACCCCTTACCGACCTGTTCGCGCGCTTCGGCTTTAAGCTCATAAGCATCGTGGCTCATGGCATTTCCTTTCGCGTGTTGTGGAGCGTCCACGGCCGGCAGACCCGCCCGTAAACGTCGAAAGCCGTCGCGGCCTGGCACAGTCGGTCCAAATGCCTTTGGCTGTCCAAATGCTTTTGGGGATCATGCAGGCCTGGCCGGCCTTCCTCCGCGTTGCCTCCAAGGGTGTCTACGCGGGTGGCGGCTCTATAGCGGAAGGCGGGCGAGGGCGCAAGCGGCCGACTTGAAGGCGCGGGCACGCCTCAGGCTGCGTCGATCCGACCGCTGTTCAGCGCATCGCGCAACGCCTGGATCTGCCGGTTCAAGGCATCGAGTTCAGCCATTTTCATACCTGACCTTTCGATCAAGGTCTCGTTCAGGCAATTGCAGCGGACGAGCAGAGCGCGTCCGGCGGGGGTCATGTCGACCTGCACCTGACGCTCGTCGGCCTGGCTGCGCTGGCGGGTGACAAGGCCGGCCTGCTCCATACGTTTCACCAGCGGCGTGATTGTGCTCGATTCCAGGGCGAGCCGGTGCGCGATGCTTCCCACCGACATACCGTCGGCCTCGCCGAGCGCGTTGAGCACGAGATATTGCGGATAGGTGATCCCCATCTCGTCCAGCATCGGCTTGTAGGTGCGGTTGATCGCCATGCTGGTGGCGTAGAGCGTGAAGCAGAGCTGATTTTCCAACGGGAGAGGCACGGCGCGTTCCTTTTGCCGACTGAGCACCGCTTGCGTACCACGAAATGATATCGCGATACATATTCCAGTAGACAAGGGGTTCAACCTCCATTACCGATATTGATATCGCGATATTGTTTATCGCGATATCGCCGAAAAAGGAGATTGAGATGACTTCGCAGACCAAGCCGGGTTCGGGCAGCGGCACGATCACCACCAAGGACGGAACGCAGATCTTCTACAAGGATTGGGGATCCGGGCAGCCGATCGTCTTCCACCATGGCTGGCCACTGAGCAGCGACGACTGGGACGCCCAGATGCTGTTCTTCCTGTCAAAGGGCTATCGAGTCATTGCCCATGACCGCCGCGGCCATGGCCGTTCCAGCCAGACCGACACCGGCAACGAGATGGATACCTATGCCGCCGACGTGGCGGCGCTCGCCGCGCATCTCGACCTCAAGGATGCCATCCATGTCGGCCATTCGACGGGCGGTGGCGAGGTCGCGCGCTATGTCGCGCAATATGGCGGCGAAGGCCGCGTGGCCAAGGCCGTGCTGATCGGCGCGGTGCCGCCGATCATGTTGAAGACGCCGGCCAATCCAGGTGGCCTGCCGATCGAGGTGTTCGATGGTTTTCGCGCTGCACTGGCCTCCAACCGCGCCCAGTTCTTCCACGACGTGCCGGCCGGGCCGTTCTACGGCTTCAACCGCCCCGGCGCCCAGGTTTCCGAAGGCGTCGTCGACAATTGGTGGCGCCAGGGCATGATGGGCGGAGCCAAGGCGCATTACGATTGCATCAAGGCCTTCTCCGAAACCGACTTCACCGAGGACCTTAAGAAGATCGACGTGCCGGTGCTTGTCATGCATGGCGACGACGACCAGATCGTGCCGATCGCGGACTCCGCGCTCATCTCGATCAAGCTGCTCAAGAAGGGCGAGCTCAAGGTCTACAAGGGCTTTCCGCACGGCATGGCGACGACCCAAGCCGACGTCATCAACGCCGATCTGTTGGCGTTCTTCGAGGCCTGATACTGCTTGCCAAGTCACGGAGGCGCCCGCCGTCAGGCCGGGCGCCTCCGTGACGGCGCGAGATTGTGCCCTGTCTTCCGCGCCAGCGCCGTTCCCCTTCAAGCCAGGATGCGCGCCAATTTGGCGCCCACCCTTGGCCGGATCTGGGCTCGCCAGTTTGAGCCTCCAATCAGTTCGACGCCACGATCAAGGTCGGCGCGGTGGCTTTCGCGCAGGGAATTGTCGATAACGAGCACATGATGCGCGCCGTCGGGGAATTGCGGGGCGAACATCGCCCTCCGACTCTCGAGCGCGGCTGGGTATCTGGCCGTCCAGTGGAACGAGAAGGCTCGGGATTCTCAGTTGAGACATGTCTCGACCGTTGTCCCGACAATGCTTTCTCCGGCCAGACGCGAGATGATGCCCTCATCTTTGCAATCGCCAAGTTCCAGCTTGGGCGTAGCTTCGCATCCATCCATCAACATCATGTCCAGACTCGTCGTCGAATGGTAGCCTCACACCTGGGTGGGGGAGCGGGAACATGAATGCTACGTCGACACTTCATGCCTTCGGTTGCGGCATCGTGCCGATCCGATGAGGTATGCTTCACTTGGAACGTTTCCGATCTGGCGGCCGGTGCATGGCGGTCAGTTGAGAGCGAATGCCGTTCACCGGGTCCTGCGGGATTGCGGATGGGAAACACGTCATATCGCCGTCACGCCCAATGGCGGCGCCAAGCGGGAAATGGAGCCCGGCGATCTCTTCATCGAGATGCCGCGCCGGTTTCGCAAGACCATGGCCAGGCGCAAATGGCGTTCCGACGTCGCCACCGCTGAATTCATCACGGCCAGCAGGTCGCATCGGCGCGAAATCGCCAGATTTCTCGACGACTTCAGGCCGGATGTCATCGCCCTGGAGCAATGTTGGCTTTGGCCGGCCGTGCGTGAGTACATGGAAACATGCGCGCCTGAGGCACACTTTTCAGTCGTGTACAGTTCGCACAACGTCGAACAGGAATTGCTGGCGCAAGAAGCCACGATCCCGGGCGCGCAAACCGACCTCTGGAGCGCTCAGCGCGCGGCGGATATCGAGTCCGACCTTGCCGCGAAGGCGGACCTGATCGTCGCCGTCAGCGGGCAGGATGCAGCCTATTTTCGCCAGCTCAATCCAAGCGTGGTGGTCGCCGCCAACGGCACGTGGCCACGCGCATCGCCCGTCGGCCTCGAGCATTGGGCGTCGCGGTTCGCCGGCCTGCGCACCGCGCTGTTCGTGGCATCGGGCCATCCCCCCAACGCCAACGGATTTCTCGAGCTTACGGCGCCGGATCTCGGTTTCCTGTCCCCTGCCGAACGAATTGTGGCAGTCGGTGGCGTTTCCGGACAGATCGAGGCCGACCATAGATTTCTGCGCGGCGGGGGCATCAACAATGCCCGCTCCGAACTGCTCGGCGTGCGGGATGCCGGGACGCTCAGCGCGCTGATCGAACTCGCCGACGTCGTGATCCTTCCGATCCTCGAAGGCGGCGGCACCAACATCAAGACCGCCGAAGCGCTCTATAACCGCAAGTCGATCGTCGCGACGCCCTTTGCTTTTCGCGGCTTCGAGCATTTCAAGCACTCGCCGAATGTCCGGCTGGCAGGCAACCCGGTGGATTTCCAGGATCTGCTCGTGCAGGCGCTGCGGAGTGAACGTGACGATCCGGCACCGACGGATGTTGCCCAACTGGATCGGCTGCTTTGGACGGCGACGCTGCAAGTTCTTCCGGATCAGTTGGCAGCCTTGCCGAGGCGGGAGCGCGGTGCGTCAGCGAACTTGCCCGCGCCGCGGTCAATCGACGGCCCCAAACGCTTTCTTCGCGCGCTTTCACAGTGGTTGGGCCCGCGGACAAGCAACTGATCCAGCCTGGACGCATAGCAATACACCCGCTGGCAGGCGGGCGAATTGCCTCGGGTTGTCCGATGCTCGCGGGCAATCAGGCCTTCCGCGCTTCCTTCATGTTGGGCAGGAAGACAGTCAACAGGCCGAGGAAGGGCAGGTAGGAGCAGATCTGGTAGACGAAGTCGATGCCCTTCATGTCGGCGACGACGCCGAGCACCGCGGCCGCTATGCCGCCCATGCCGAAGGCGAAGCCGAAGAAGATGCCGGCGATCATGCCGACGCGGCCCGGCACCAGTTCCTGTGCGAAAACGACGATATTGGAGAAGGCCGACGACAGGATCAGGCCGATCAGCACGGTTAGCACCATCGTCCATTCCAGATTGGCGTAGGGCAGCGCCAGCGTGAAGGGCAGCACGCCGACGATCGAGAACCAGATCATCGCCTTCTGTCCATAGCGGTCGCCGAACGGGCCGCCGAGCAGGATGCCAAGCGCCGAGGCGCCGAGGAACAGGAACAGCATTACCTGGCTCATCTGCACCGAAACGCCGAATTTATGGATGGCGTAGAAGGTGTAGTAGCTGGAAATCGAGGCGATATAGGCGTTCTTGGTCAGCACCAGCAGCGTCAGCACGGCCAACGCCCACATGACCTTCTTGCGCGGGAAGGGCGAGACATGGGCGGCCTGCTTGCGGGTCGCCATCGAGGCGCGCAGCCGGCTGTACCAGCCGCCGACCTGCCACAGCACGACTATGCCGATCAGCGAACCGACGGCGAACCAGGAAATGCTGGTCTGGCCGAACGGCACGACGATGAAGGCCGCGAGCAGCGGACCCATGGCCTGGCCGAAATTTCCGCCGACTTGGAACAGCGATTGCGCAAGGCCGAAGCGGCCGCCCGAGGCAAAGCGGGCGATGCGCGAGGATTCCGGATGGAAGATCGCTGAGCCGATACCGATAAGCGAGGCGCCGGTCAGGAGCAGCCAATAATGGCCGGCATGGGCAAGCACTACCAGGCCGACCAGCGACGAGGCCATGCCCCAGGGCAAGGAATAAGGCATCGGCTTCTTGTCGGTGATCATGCCGATCACCGGTTGCAGAAGCGAGGCCGTCACCTGGAAGGTGAAGGTCAGAAGGCCGATCTGCCAGAAATCGAGACCGTAATTGTCCTTGAGCAGCGGGTAGATCGCCGAAAGCAGCGACTGCATGATGTCGTTGACGCAGTGGCAGAAGCTCACCGCAAGAATGACGGTGAAGGCCGTCGCTTGCGCCGAGGTGTGGCTTGCCGGCGTCGGCGCGGCGACGGAGGTGGCGGTCGTATCGGTCAAGGCAATGCTCCGTGGTCGTCTTTGCGGCGAACCGCAGGCCGCCTTATAGGTTGCTTGTCACGCGACTTCTTTCGTGGTTTGGTCCAATAGTTTCGCAAGTGGGCCACATCCGATGCCGCATGGCCGGGAAATCTTCAGGGGCGATGCCGCCGAGCTAGGCCGGCTGCACGAGAGCCGCTGGCAGTGGCTGGAGCAGGCGGTTGGCCCCGCGGTCGCCTTGCCGACCGAATACCCCGACGGCTATCACGTGCCTAGGCACCGCCACAGCCGCAGCCAGCTGTTGCACGCGCTTGTCGGCGTCGTGTTGGTGACGACGCAACACGGCCGCTGGATGGTGCCGCCCGACCATGCGATGTGGATACCGGCCGGCATAGAGCATTCCGTCGAGATGCTGGGCGACGTCTCGATGCGCTCGGTCTATGTGATGCCCAACGCCATTCCGGGCCTGCCAGAGGGATTGCGGGTCGTCGGGATTACCGAGTTGATGCACAGCCTGATCGTCGAATCGGAGAAGCTGCCGCAGGGCGGCGAGCTCCAAGGCCGCGCCGGGCTCGTCATGGGCCTTTTGCTGCACGAGATTCCGAACCTGCCGGAACGGCCGCTCGGCTTGCCTTTCCCATCCGATCCGAAGCTCGCGGCGCTCTGCCGGCGCTTCGTGGCAGCTCCTTCGCCGCATGCCACGATCGACGAATGGGCGGATGCCGCGGGCATGAGCCGCCGGTCGTTCACCCGTGCCTTCCATCGCCAGACCGGGCTGTCGCTCTCGACCTGGCGTCAGCAGGCCTGCCTGTTCGCGGCGCTGCCGAGGCTGGCCGACGGCGAGCCGATCACCAGGGTGGCGCTCGATCTCGGCTATGACAGCGTGCCGGCCTTCACCACCATGTTCAAGCGCATGCTCGGCACCTCGCCGCGCGGCTACATGCGCGGCGCGCGAGAGGTGGGGGAGGGAGCGAGGCGGCTGAGCGGTCCGACCCGGATAGAGGCCCAGGTGGCTTAGTCGAACAGGCTCGACACCGATTCCTCGGTTGCCGTGCGCGAGATCGCTTCGCCCATCAGATCGGCGATCGAAATAACGCGGATGTTCGGCGCGTCGAGCACGCCCTGCGTCGGCTGGATGGAATCGGTGATCACAAGTTCCTGCAGCTTCGAACCGGCGATACGAGCCACCGCGCCGCCGGAGAGCACCCCATGGGTGATGTAGGCGGTGACGCTGGTCGCGCCGTTGGCCAGCAGCGCGTCAGCCGCGTTGCAGAGCGTGCCGCCGGAATCGACGATATCATCGATCAGCAGGCAGTCCTTGCCGGCGACCGCGCCGATGATGTTCATCACCTCGGATTCGCCGGGGCGCTCGCGGCGCTTGTCGACGATGGCGAGCTGCGCGTCGAAACGCTTGGCCAGCGCGCGCGCCCGCACGACGCCGCCGATATCGGGCGACACGACGACGACGTTTCCGAGCTGCTTGTATTTGGCCTTGACGTCGCGGGCCATCACCGGCACCGAGAACAAGTTGTCGGTGGGGATATCGAAGAAGCCCTGGATCTGGCCGGCGTGGAGATCGAGCGTCAACACACGGTTGGCCCCGGCGCGAGTGATCATGTTGGCGACCAGCTTGGCCGAGATCGGCGTGCGCCCCGATGCGCGGCGGTCCTGCCTGGCATAGCCGAAATAGGGGATGACCGCCGTGATGCGCCGGGCCGAGGAGCGCATGAAGGCGTCCATCATAATCAGCAATTCCATCAGGTGGTCGTTGGTCGGAAAAGAGGTCGACTGCAGGATGAAGACATCCTCGCCGCGCACGTTTTCCTGGATCTCGACGAAGATTTCCTGATCTGCGAAGCGCCTGACACTGGCCTTACCCAGCGGAACGTTGAGATAGCGAGCGACCGCTTCGGCCAGCACCCGGTTGGAATTGCCCGCGAAAAGCTTCATGCACCGTTCCTGGTGAAGGATGGAGAGACCCGACAGACTCTCATGAGCGTTTTAAGCGGGCTTTTAGCGGCCCGGGCCGGTATTGCAAGCCTCGTTGTGGGGAATCCTTCCGGCGACCGCAACAAACGTCGAAATCATCGCAAGCCGGCAACAGTATGGCCGGCAACAGTTTGGCCGGCAAAGCTCGTCCGGCTACCATTCGTTCAACCGGCGCCGCCGCCGCCGAGCCACGCGGCGAACTGGTCGATCGTCTGGTCGGCTATGGCCTGCATGGTCGCGGGCGCCACAGTCGGCCACCCCTCGCCGCCGCCGACCGCGGGCGCTTTCTGCTGGCCATTGATGCGATGGAGGCGATTTCCGGAAGGGTCGTAAATATCCCAGACATAAATGACGGTCGTGTCCTTCCCCTCGGACATCGTCGAAAAATAGCCTTTCAGCACATGCGTCGCCGTCTGATCCGTGCTGCCGACAAGCGTCAAGCCGCGCTGCTTGGCGCGCGTCTGCAACTCCGTCGTCAAGGGCGCTGCGGCCTCTACCGAGGCGCCGACGATCGGCGCCACCTGCAGCCGGGTCTTGGCGAGAGCCGCGGCCTGGGCCGGCGTGGCGGGCGTGGAAGCCGCGGCGGTCGCCGTGGGGACTGTCGAGGTTGCCGTCGGTGATGTGGCGGCCGATATGCCCTGGGCGGCTGGCAAAGTCTGGGCCGAACTCGCCGGCGGTGTGACAGCCGAAGGATCGAGGACGTCCTTGGCGTTGGTGCAAGCGGCAAGCGCCGCCGCTGCAAGCAATGACACGCTCGTCACCCGCGATCGTCTCATTTGCCCGAGAACTCCCTGGTGGCGAAGACCACCCCGTGAACCAACCATTATGGATTCACTGTACGATCAAGTCGAGATCATGGCGGGAGAGGGGCTTCGGCGCCGATTCCGTGGTGAGGTACGTGCGGCCAAGCGTCATCGCGGTTTCGGTTTCGGAATCCATGATGATCATATGCGCGAACAGCGTCATATTGGGGGCGATCGGCTCCGGATTGCCCTGGTAGAACATCGGCATATCCATCCAGGACGGCGTGAAGCGGGCGCCGACCGAGTAGCCGCAGGCGTTCAGCCGGTGCTTGGTCAGATTGTGCGCCTCGAGCGTGCGGGCATGCGCGTCGAAGACATCGCCGAAACTGTTGCCCGGCGTCATCGCCTTTTCGACCGCGAGCAGGGCGGCGCGGGACGCGTCGAACAGTTCCTGGTGACGCTTCGACACCTTGCCGGTCAAAATGGTGCGCATCATCGGAGCATGATAGTGGTGGAACACACCGGCCCATTCGAGCGTCAGCTGATCGTTCTTGGTGAGCTTGCGCCGGCCAGCTTTATAACGGCAGAGGAGGGCATCGGCACCCGAGCCGATGATGTATTCGTTGGCGGGATAGTCCCCGCCGCCGGCAAAGACCGCGCCCTGCATTGCCGCAAGAATGAGCCCTTCATCACCACCCTGCCTGATCAGCGGCAGAGCGGCGTCCAGCGCGTCGTCGGAAAGATTGGCTGCCTTTTCCGCCTTGGCTATCTCGGCCGGGCTCTTGAACAGGCGCAGGCGGCCGACGATCCCCGACGCATCGGCGATCTGGCCGAAAGTCTGCAACTGTTCATCCACGCGGCGGCCATTGTAGGCTGTCAAGCCGTGAGTGTCGTATTCGACGCCGATGCGGGCGCCGAGCAGGTCGAGGTCGTTCAGCAGGTTGCGCAGGTCGATCGCGGGATTGGCGCCGTCGCGGTCGGTCCACAGCTCGATGTTGTCGATGGTCGAGGTATGGCGGGCCTGCCTGAGATCAGCCGAGCGGGTGAGCAGCACCATGGAGCCATCGGCCTTCACCACCAGGCACTGGAAGAAGCAGAAGCCGAACGTGTCGTAACCGGTCAGCCAGTACATGCTCTCCTGAGCGAACAAAAGCACGGCGTCCAGCTTCTTCTCGGCCATCTCGATCAGCAGCCGGTCACGCCGCGCGTCGAATTCCGATCGTTCGAAATGCAGCGCCATTACTCTTTCTCCAGAACAATTGCCGAAACCTGGCGCCCGTAATCCGCTTCCTTGCGGTGTGTGGTGCGCCGGTAGGAATAGAACAGGTCCTCTTCCGCGTAAGTGCAGCGGCCAAGGCCCTCAGCGGTCACGCCGGCGTTGCACAGCCGGTCGAGTGTGTATTGGTTGAGGTCGAACATCGAGTGGCCGGCGGTCCTGGATGGCCTGAAATAGCGGTGATTGTCGGCGTCGGCTTCGACGAAGCGGGCGACGAACTCTGGCCCGACCTCGTAATTGTCGGGGCCGATGGAGGGGCCGAGAACGGCGACGATGCGCTCGCGGCTGGCGCCGAGGCCTTCCATCGCGGCGACGGTGTTTTCGAGCACGCCGGTAAAGGCGCCCTTCCAGCCGGCATGGGCGGCGCCGATGATGCGCGCCCTGGCGTCGGCGAAGAGAACCGGCCCGCAATCGGCGGTCGAAGCTCCTATCGCGATGCCCGGACGATCGGTCACGATGGCGTCGGCTTTCGGGCGGGGCCCCGCGAAGGGTTCCCTGGCGATCACCACGTCCGGCGAGTGGATCTGGTGCGCAGTCAGCAAATGATCCGCCGCCACGCCCATCCAGTCGGCGACGCGCCGCCGGTTTTCGGCCACCAGCGTTTGATCGTCGCTGGAGCCCGTGCCGATGTTGAGCCCCCGGTAGATCCCGTTGGAGACGCCGCCGATACGGGTGAAATAGCCGTGGCGTACGCCTTGCGCCTTTTCAAGGAGCGGCGAGCGTACTGGATCGGGTCTGGTCTGATTCAGCATGGGGGGGTTGTCGACCGTGTGAGGCGGTTTCGTCAAGGCGAAGTTCGGAGAACGAAGCGGACCAGCCGGTGATCCGCTTCCTGACGTCAGGCGGCCTTCGCCGCCGGCACGACCTTCATGACCTTGAACAGCTCACCCATTCCGTCGGGGCCGGCTAGGCGTTCGACCGCGTCGGAGATGGCTTGACGGGCCTGCTCGTCGGCGTTCGCTCCCAACGTGCCGGCGCGCTCGATCAAGCCCATGCCAAGCAGGAATTCTCCCTGTGTCGCGATCTCGACACGTAGCCCATAAGGGCGCACCGCTGTCGCGAGCGCGGCGAAATCGACATGCGATGTCAGGTCGGCCTCGCCGGGGCCGGCCAGCACGTCTTCATACCGATGCCGGCGCAAGGCCTGCAGGGTGTCGCCGATGCCAGGCTGCACATGGCCGTAGTCTATAAAGAGGCCCGCGCCGCCCTGGGCAGCGATGCGCGCCGCGATCGCCGACATCAATGCGACACGGGCCGGCGCCACTTCAGCGACGGCGCCTTCCGGCGCGCCGGAAGCGTCTTCGGGCAACAGCGATGGATCGAGCGAGCCGGCGCCGGCAAAGAAGAGCAGCTCGCCATTGTCGTCGAGACCGACCATGCGCTCGCGCCAGCTTTCGCCGACACGCACGAACTGCCGGATCGGCACGGCGTCGAACAATTCGTTGCCGACGATGAACAGCGGCTGTCGAGGCAGCGCGTCGATTGTCTGGTGCCAGGCAAGCGCCGCGTTTTGGCCCGCAAGCGTCTGTTTCTGGATTTCAGCCAGGCGCGGACTGGTCTCGATCATGGCAAAGGAAGCAGCGGCCACGAGCGCAGGGTCGAGCCGCGACCACGTCCGAAGCATGTCCTTCATCAGCGTGCCGCGGCCCGGGCCGATCTCGGCGAAGGTCGCCGGCAACGGCCGGCCGGCACCTTGCCACGCGTGGTAGAGCCAGACCGCGACGAGCTCGCCGAACATCTGGCTGATCTCGGGCGCGGTGATGAAATCGCCGGCGGCGCCGAATGGCTCACGCGTGGTGTAGTAGCCGTTCTGCGGATCGAACAGGCACAGCGCCATGTATTCGTCGACCGGCATCGGCCCAACGGCTTCGATCAGATCGACGATGCGCTCCTTGAGCCGGGTCATGCCGCCTGCGGCTGCGCCATCGGCTTTGCGGTGACCATGGCCCAGATCCCGGCGAGCACCATCGGCGTGGACAGGATCATGCCCATGGTGAGCCAGTTGGTGCCGAGCAGGTAGCCAAGTTGCTGGTCGGGCTCGCGGAAGAACTCGACGAAGATGCGTGACAGGCCGTAACCGCAGATGAAGGCGCCGCCGACAAAGCGCGGCGTCTTCAGTTTCAGGCGCGAATGGGTGAGGAAGCGCAGCACCAGGAACAGCACCAGGCCTTCGAGCAAGGCCTCGTAAAGCTGGCTGGGGTGGCGGGTGAATGGCCCGCCATTCGGGAATTCGATCGCCCATGGCACGTCCGACGGCCGGCCCCAGAGCTCCGAATTGATGAAGTTGGCGACACGCACGAGGCCGAGCCCAACCGGCACGCCGGCCGACACCACATCGAACAGCGTCCAGGTGTGGATGCGGCGCTTGAGCGAAAACAGCGTCATGGCGAGGATCACGCCGAGCAGGCCACCATGGAACGACATGCCGCCCTGCCAGACAGCGAAGATATCGAGCGGATGCGCGGTGTAGCGCGGCAGGTCGTAGAAAAGCACGTAGCCGGTGCGCCCGCCGAGCACGACGCCGATCGCCGCCCAGACGATGAAGTCGTCGAGGTCCTCGGGCTTCATCGGCAGCCTGCCGTCGGACCAGAGGCGCGGGGTGGTGACAAGGCGCTTGGCATACCACCAGGCAAAGAGGATGCCGACGATATAGCCGAGGCCGTACCAGTGCACCGCGAGCGGCCCGATATTGACGATGACCGGGTCGATGTTGGGGAACGGCAGGGAGGCCAGCGGCAAGAGGAAATATTCGCTCAAACTGGGATCTCCCGGTTGCGGTCGCCTGTCGGGCGCGGACCATGCGGCAGGGTTTTGGCAGGGTCAAGGCAAGGCGGTTGATGTTCTGAACGCCACGGCGCGCACCTTCAAACCTGAGATTTGCCGGCGACAATCTGCCTTAGAGCATCGTTGATCCTGTCCTGCCAGCCAGGGCCGTCCTCCTGGAAGTGGTCCAGTACGGCGCGATCGATCCTTATCGAAACAAGCTCTCTGACATTTGGCACCGCCGGGGCCTCGCGAATTGGCGCCGCGGGCTTTTTGACGGGCTTGAAGGCGGCTTCCGCTGCTGCGATCGGGTTTGTCGGTCGGCGCGGGGGCGTTGCCATTGATCGATCCTGACTGAGTGCTGGAACAATACGCTGCACAATAGGCGATTTGGCGGCTTCAAGTACAGGTCGGGGCAATGTGATAACTTTCTTCAGGCATCGCGCCGCGATGCGCCATAGCAACGCAGCCATGGTATCGAACCTCAACGTTCTTGCATTCCGCGGCGCGCGCCACTACGTCAAAACGACAAAGCGAGGATATGCCATGTCGACCGGACCGAACCGCATTCTCGATGAATTCGCGAAGATCATGACCGACGCCGCGGGTGCCGCGCAGGGCGTGCGGCGCGAAGTGGAGACGGCGTTCCGGGCGCAGGCCGAGCGCATGCTGAACTCCATGGATGTGGTGCAGCGCGAAGAATTCGAGGCCGTGCGCGAGATGGCGGTCAAGGCGAGGGAAGACAATATCCAGTTGGCAACGCGGGTCGAGGCGCTCGAGGCCAGGCTCGCCGAACTGACCGGACAGGCCGCACCTGCGGGCGCGGCGAAGCCCCGCGCGAAAAAATAATTATTAAACTTTTCCACAAAGCGCGATCCGAAAAATCGCTTTGCCGTGAATTGCTTACCGGCATTGCATGAATCTTTGTGACAGCGACCTTTCCACATGCGGATGACGCAGTGCGAAAAATTGGGCTGTTCACGCGACTCCCGATCAATAGACTGAATTTGTTGCATGATTCGAAGCAGGGTCATGCGCCGGGCGGCGGGGTCCGGTCTGGGGTCTTTGCGTTTGAGAAGTTCCTGGCCGTCCGAGTTCTAGACAAGATTGTTCGTCGTGTGTGCCCCGCGGAGCGTGTGGCGCTCCCCTGAACACAGGAAGCATCCATGGAACTTCTCGAACTCGAATTTTCCCGTGAAATCCACCCGGTGGACGTCATCGAGCAGGTGGCACACAACAACGACTGGTCCTTCGAGCGCGCCGGCGACGACGAGATTTCGATTTCGGTGGCCGGCAACTGGACCGACTACCACGTCTCCTTTTCCTGGATGGAGGATTTCGAGGCGCTGCATCTGGCGTGCGCCTTCGACATCAAGGTGCCCGAGACGCGGGCGCTGGAAGTGATGCGGCTCCTGTCGTTGATCAACGAACAGATGCTGTTCGGTCATTTCGACCTGTGGGAGCAGGAAGGCGCGATCATGTTCCGCCAGTCGCTGCTGCTTGCCGGCGGGGTCGAGCCGTCTAGCCAGCAGGTCGAGGTGCTTCTGTCCTCGGCACTCGAAGCCTGCGAATGCTATTTCCAGGCCTTCCAGTTCGTCGTCTGGTCGGGTACATCGGCCAAGGACGCGCTCTCCAGCGTGCTCTTCGAAACCCACGGAAACGCCTGAACCAAGCCGATATTGCCGATGAGTTCCAGCCACGAGCGCAAGCCCGAGATCAGCTTCGCCGATTTCGACCGTGTCGACATCCGCGCGGGCACGATCGTCGAAGCCGAGCCGTTTCCGGAGGCGCGCAAGCCGGCGATCAAGCTGAAGATCGATTTCGGCCCAGATATCGGGGTGAAGAAGTCGTCGGCGCAGATCACCAAATACTACGCGCCGGAAACGCTGGTCGGCCGCCAGGTCTTCGCGGTGGTCAATTTCCCGCCGCGTCAGATCGGTCCGTTCATGTCGGAAGTGCTGACGCTCGGCTTTCCGGACGAGGAGGGCGCGGTGGTGCTCGGCGCGATCGAGCGCAAGGTGCCGGATGGTGGGCGCTTATTCTAGGACCAGCCTCGGCCGGCCGGCAGCTGCGACATCCTGATGCCTGCGCTTGCGCGGCATCCCCAGCGCTTCATCGACCACGTCGAGGAACATTTCGGCGCATGCCTTCCAACTGTAGCGCATCGCACGCTGGCGCGCTTCGGCGCGATCGACGTGAAGCGCCTTCATCGCCGCCTCGCCCAGATCGTTCGACACGGCTCCGCCGATGCCGTCGCCGACAATGTCGATCGGTCCGGTCACCGGATAGGCGGCGACTGGCGTTCCGCTGGCCAGCGCTTCCACGATGACGTTGCCGAACGTGTCGGTGCGGCTCGGAAAGACGAAGACATCGGCCGATGCATAGATCTCGGCCAACTCGTCGTTTGGGCGGTGACCGAGGAAATGCGCGTTGGGATAGCGCGCCTTGAGTTTTGTCAGCTCCGGTCCTTCACCGACGATAACCTTGCTGCCGGGCAGGTCGAGGTCGAGGAAGGCAGTCAGGTTCTTTTCGATCGCTACGCGGCCTACGCACAGGAAGACCGGGCGGGGGAATCCGGTCTCCTTGCGCTTGTCCGGCCGGAAATGATCGATGTCGACGCCACGCGTCCAGGGCCTCAGCTTGTTGAAGCCGCGCGCCGCGAGGTCGTCCGCCAGCGATTGCGTGGCGACCAGCGTGCCCTGTCCGGAATTGTGGAAGTCGCGCAGCCAGTTGTAGGCCCAGCGCTCCGGCACAGGCAGGCGGGCGCTGAGATATTCCGGAAAGCGCGTGTGGTAGCTGGTGGTGAAGGGACGACCGATCCCGCGGCAATGGCGGCGCGCCATGATGCCGAGCGGACCCTCGGTGACGATGTGGATATGGTCGGCCTTGGCGGCTTCGATCAGCCGCGCCACATGGCCTGGCGTCGTCAATGCGAGCCGGATGTCAGGATAGGTCGGCATCGGCAAGGTGCGAAAAAGGGTCGGCGTCAGGAAATCGAGTTCGACGTCGAAGGGTTTCAGCGCCTCGGCGAGGCGTTCCAGCGTGTGTACCACGCCATTGACCTGCGGCCGCCATGCGTCGGTGACCATCAGGATACGCATGGCGATCCCGATGCGCATGACCGTCCTTTACCGTGATAGTTCCCTGGCGCGCCGGCGTGGTGCCGGAACGGCAACCAGGCCGCAGCTCGCGCCTCGCTCCAGCGCACCCGGGCAGGCGCGGGATCGAAGCGGGGCGGCGGGGCCGAATCGAGAAGGGTCGCGCGCTTCATACGCGCTCTTCACCATGATTTCATGACGGGCGGATGAAGCCTGTTTTTGATTGAGCATGATCTTATCCGAACCGAAGATCAGCGCGGCAAGAACCGGCTGCACTTTCGGTATCATTTTTTGGCTATGCCGGAACCTTGATGACCGCGCGCAGCCCGCCGAGAGGGCTGTCCTCCAGACTGATGTCGCCGCCGTGGCTGCGGGCGATATCGCGCGCAATCGACAGGCCAAGCCCGGTGCCGCTGGCGTCGAGGTTGCGTGCCTCGTCGAGCCGCAGGAACGGCTTGAACACTTCTTCCCGCTTTTCGGGAGCGATGCCCGGCCCGTTGTCGTCGATGGTGACGGTGAGCGAGCCGCGGCCGTGGTTGGCGTGGACCTCGACGGTCTTTGCATAACGGAAGGCATTGCCGATGACGTTCGAAAGCAAACGGGCAAAGGCGTTCGGCCGCACATGCACGGTCGGATCCCCGGTCAGGGTCGTCGTGAGCTTGCACTTGCGCAGTTGCGCTTCCTCGCCCAGCTTCTGGAAATAGGTCTCGAGGTCGAAGCGGCCGGTGTCCTCCGCGGCTTCGCCACGGGCAAAGGCGAGATAGCCTTCCAGCATCGACTGCATGTCGTCGATGTCCTGGTTGAGCGCGGCCTTGGTCTCCGCCTTGCCGCCGGCCAGCGCCAGTTGCAGCTTGAAGCGGGTGAGGATGGTGCGAAGGTCGTGGCTGACCCCGGTCAGCATGGCGGTGCGCTGCTCGATCTGGCGTTCGATACGCTCACGCATCTGGATGAAGGCAAAGCCGGCGCGGCGGACTTCCTCGGCGCCGCGCGGGCGGAAATCGCGCGGCATCGGCCGGCCCTTGCCGAAGCTTTCAGCGGCCTCTGCGAGCGTCAGGATCGGCCTTATCTGATTGCGCAGGAAGGGGATGGCGATCATCAAAAGCACCAGCGAGGTGCCGACCATCCATATAAGGAAGATATGGGTGTTCGAGGCATAGGCCTGGCTGCGGCGCACGAAAACGCGCAGCACCTTGCCTTCAAGCTGGACACGAACCTCGACGACGTTGGAATTGCCGACCGTGTCGATCCAGAACGGACGGTTGATCTGCCTGGTGATCTCCGAGGACAAGGCCTCGTCGAGGATTGAGAAGAACGGTTTCGGGCCGGGAGGCGGCAGTGGATCCGGCGGCAGCAGATCCACCTTCAACTGCATTCGGTCCTGGGCGATACGGATGATGTTGGCGTAATCGGCGTCGTGCGGATAGGTCTCCATCATGTCGATGACGGCCGCTATGTCCGCGATCGTCGCCTGCGAGAGGCGCTGGGTGACCGTCTGCCAGTGGCGCTCCATGAAGACGAAGGCGACAACCGACTGCAAAAGGATCATCGGCGCGATCACGATGATCAGCGAGCGGGCATAGAGGCGCTTCGGCATGTAGAGCGCGACGAGCCGCCAGAACCGGTTCCAGGCGCGCGGCATCGCCCTCAGCGTTCGCGTCGCGAGATCGCCGAGGCCGCCTCCTTCAGGCTGTTCCAGTTGCGTGGTCGCCATTCGCCCTTCCGCCCGTCGATGGCCTGTTCAGCAAAGGGCCTTCGACGGTAACTTATTCCACGCTGAGCCGATACCCAATACCGCGCACCGTCTGAAGCCACACCGGATTGGACGGATCGCGCTCGATCTTGCGGCGCAGGCGGTTGATCTGCACGTCGATGGTGCGCTCGCCGACATCCGATTCATCGCCCACAAGCTCATGGCGCGGTATCGTCTCGCCCGCCCGCGCGGCGAAGATCGCCAGGATCTCCTGCTCGCGGTCAGTCAGCTTAAGCGCCTCGCCGCCGCGCTTCAACTCGCGCTTGGCGATCTGGAACGTGTAGGGCCCGAACACCAGTTGTTCCACCTTCGGCGTCGCCGCCGGGCCGCCTCGGCGCAGGATGTTGTTGATGCGCAGGATCAGTTCGCGCGGATCGAACGGCTTCGGCAGGTAGTCATCGGCGCCGGCTTCCAGCCCGGTGACGCGGCTGTCGGTCTCGGACAGCGCCGTCAGCATCAGGATCGGCACGTTCTTCTCGGCCCGCAGCGCCTTGGTGAGGTCGACGCCGGTCTCGCCGGGCATCATGACGTCGAGCACCAGAAGATCGAAGTCGAGACCGGCGAGCTTGCGCCTGGCCTCGCCGGAATTGCCGGCGACGGTGACGCGAAAGCCGTTCTCGGACAGATACTGCTTGAGCAGGTTGCGGATACGCGTGTCGTCATCGACGACCAGAAGATGCGGCGCGTCATCGTCGGGCGCGGCCGGATGATCGACCTTCTCAATGGTCTCCATGGTTCTTCCCCGATGTTTGCGCAGGCACAATGTCGATCTGCGCTCTTAGTTCCGGATTGACCATCGCCTCCAGGAATCGCTCGATCGTGGCGCGTTCGGTTGCTCCGGAATCCTCCAATGCCGCACGGATGCGGCGCGACTGTGGCCGCGCCAGGGCCAGGGCCAGGGCGCGGCCCTTGGCGGTCGGGTAGAGTTCGCGCTGCCGGCGGTCGCGCGGGCCCTGCACCTGGACGATGTGGTCGGTGTCGATCAACTGCTTCAAGACCCGAGCAAGGCTCTGCTTGGTGATCTTAAGAACGTCGAGCAACTCGGCGACGGTGAGGCCGGGCCTGCGATTGACGAAATGCAGCACACGGTGATGCGCGCGGCCGAAACCGTAATCGGCGAGGATCTGGTCCGGGTCGGAGGTGAAATCGCGATAGGCGAAGAAAAACAGTTCGATGATGGCGAAGTCGATGCCGTCCTCGTCCGTGATGGCCGTCCTGATCGGTTTTCCGGCTTCGGGGCTCGTCATCATTTCTCCATGCGAGAGGGTAATTATGTCAGTACTATTGACGTAATTTCGGGGCAATGATAATTTTTGACAAGCTTTTCGGCGGATTGCGAACGAAAAGGCAAGAGGAAGCCGTTTTTCCGGAACTTCCTGAGTTTGCCACGGATTGAATATCCGCCTACGCTTCCAAGCACTGGCGGGCGTTTCGGGTCCCTTGGCGGGCCGGCACGAAAGGCTATAAAACAAAGATTTGCGGGCGACCGCCCCGGGAGGTTTACATGGCATCCGTTCCTTTCGATCAATTGCAAGGCTTCATCTGGATGAACGGCGAGTTCGTCAGATGGGCGGACGCCAAGATTCATGTGCTGACCCACGGCCTGCACTATGCCAGCGCCGTCTTCGAGGGCGAGCGCGCCTATGGCGGCCAGATCTTCAAGCTGACCGAGCATAATGAGCGCTTGCATGAATCGGCGCGGCTCCTGGGCTTCAAGATTCCCTATCCGGTCGCGGAGATCGATGAGGCCTGCCGGACGCTTTTGAAGAAGCAGGGTTTCCAGGACGCCTATGTGCGGCCGATCGCATGGCGCGGCAGCGAGCAGATGGGCGTCTCGGCGCAGAGCAACCGCATCAATTGCGCCATCGCCATCTGGCAGTGGCCGAGCTATTTCGACCCGGCGCAGAAGCTCAAGGGCATCCGCCTCGACGTCGCCGAATGGCGCCGGCCAGATCCGCGCACCGCGCCGTCCAAGTCGAAGGCCGCCGGCCTCTACATGATCTGCACTCTGTCCAAGCATGCAGCAGAAGCCAAGGGCTATGCCGACGCCATGATGCTCGACTGGCGCGGCCAGGTTGCGGAAGCCACGGGCGCCAACATCTTCTTCGTTAAGGATGGCAAGATCCATACCCCCACGCCCGACTGTTTCCTCGACGGCATCACCCGCCGCACGGTGATCGGCCTGGCAAAGGACCGCGGTTTCGAAGTGGTCGAGCGCGCCATCATGCCGGAAGAACTCGAAGGTTTTGAGCAGTGTTTCCTCACCGGCACCGCCGCCGAGGTGACGCCGGTTTCGGAGATCGGTCCATACCGATTCGAGGTCGGTGAGATCGCCAAGACATTGATGAACGACTATTCCGCTGCAGTGCAACCAAAACACGCCATCGCCGCAGAATAGCGATAGTCACAGCTTTTTTGTACAACAAGGGCGGTTTTCGGGCCGCCCTTTTTATTTAAGCCTGCACGCATTTGACTTTCGAACGGTTCGGCGTCTCATGATGGTGTCGGCCCCTAGAGGCAGGCGGCTATGGAGGGACTAGTTACATGGACAGCAACACGATTATTCAGATCGTCGTACAGGTGATTGCCGGCGTTATCGGTGGACAGGCGGTCGGAGCGGCGCTGAAACAGGCGGCGATGGGCCAGCTCACCAGGATCCTCGGCGGCGCGATCGGCGGGGTCGGCGGCGCGGCCATCCTTGGCAGCCTGATGGGTGGCGGCGGAGTCGACGCCGCGGCCGCGGCGGGCGGAATCGGCAGCGCCCTCGATCTGAAGAACCTTCTCGGCGGCGTCGGCGGCGGCGCCATCCTGACCGGCATCATCGGCGCGGTCATGAACGCGATGAAGAAATAAAGCCCCTCGCTTCAAGCTTTCAAATGGGCGGCTTCGGCCGCCCATTTCGTTTCGGGATATTTGTGCCCGCCAGCAGTGGACGGCGTTTGCCCGCCTGTCTACATCAGGGCGACAATCGGAGCGGTTCGAATTAGTCCTGCCCGAGAAAGGAAAGTCATGGGTCAGCTCAACGCCGGCATCGTGCCGGTCACGCCCTTCCAGCAGAACTGCACCATTCTCTTCGATATGGACGACAAGAACGGCGTCGTCGTCGATCCCGGCGGCGATGTCGACAAGATACTGTCGGTGCTGAAGGACAATGCCATCAATGCCGGCGCGATCTGGATCACGCACGGTCATATCGACCATGCCGGCGGCGCTATGGATTTGAAGGAAGCGCTGGGCGTCGACATTGTCGGTCCGCACGCGGCCGACAAGATGTTGCTCGACAATCTCGAGAACCAGGGCAGGCGCTACGGCATCGCCGGCGTGCGAAATTGCGTACCGGACCGTTTCCTGGCCGAAGGCGAGACGGTGTCGTTCGGCAATCATGTGTTCGAGGTGCTGCATTGCCCGGGGCATGCGCCGGGCCATGTGGTCTACTACAATCGCGCGGCCAAATTCGCGCATGTCGGGGACGTGCTGTTCCGCGGCTCGATCGGGCGCACCGACCTGCCCGGCGGCGACCACGCCGCGCTGATCGCTTCGATTAAAAACAAGCTTCTGCCACTCGGCGACGATGTCGGCTTCATCTGCGGCCATGGCCCGGGCAGCCGTTTTGGCGACGAGCGGCGAACCAATCCGTTTCTGACCTAGGCTGTGTCGATGGTCAGGTGATGCCGGCCTACCGGCACAGCCATCGTTGGCACGTGCTTCAAAAAGAAAAGCGCCGCTGGAGGCGGCGCTTTTATCCGGGGCAGGGAACCCTGGGTTTTCTTAGTTCGCGACGCAGAAATGCTGGGCGCCGTCATTGCCGGTGAAGGTGCCGGTCCGCGAATTGAAGGTGCGGTAGCGGTCCGAGCAATACTCATACCAGCCGCGGGTCCACGGCTCGGCGTAGCGATCGGCATAGACGACGCGCGGCTGCTGCACGTAATAGCGGCGCACCGGCCGATCGACATAGTAGTCGTCACCATAGGCGGGTTCGTAGTAGCGCGGCCCGGGGTTGCTGAGCGCGCTGCCGATCAGGGCGCCCGCCGCGAGGCCGACAACGCCGGCGGCGAGAGCATCACCACCACCGTGGCTGTGATGATGGCGCCAGCGCCAGTCATTAGCATTGGCCGCCGAGAAGGTGGCCAAGGTGGTCGCGGCAATGCCAACGCTCAGGATGGCGGTCTTGAGAAAACGGTTCATTTTCGGTCTCCTTCGCGCCGGCCCGCGCATTTCGCGGGGATGCGGACCGGCTTTAGCAAAGGTTAATAGAAGACCGTGGCTGAACGGAGGCTGAACGGAACTCGGGGGCAACGATTTTTCGTGACGGCCAGCTAAAGGCTTGGGCGCAGCCCAATACCGGGCGGGAGCGGTCCCACCCGAAAAGCCTCCGTCGCATCCGTCGTGAGCCGGCTCAGCCGATCGACAGATTGACGGCCTTCGGACCTTTGCCGCGCTTGTCCGGCTCGGTGTCGAATGTCACTTTCTGCCCATCCTCAAGACCGGGAAGGCCCGACGCCTGCACGGCCGAAATGTGGACGAAGACATCCTTCGCGCCATCGTCGGGCGTGATGAAGCCGAAGCCCTTGGCATGGTTGAAGAATTTGACGGTGCCGGTCTGCGGCATGGGAAACTCCTTTGATCCCATCAAGGCAAGTCTCGGGCCGGCAAACTGCCCGAGAGGAAATTTGTCCTTTATTTTAGCGCTATCGGCAAGAGAAAGTTTTCGCCTGCCGATCCAAGGATTTGGGCACAAAAAAGGCGCGACGGTTCGGTCGCGCCTTCGAAATTTCGAGCCTGTCCGGAAGCCCGTACATGATCCTGCCAAATCATCGCGTACGCAAGGACAGGCGGTTGCGCCGATCAGGCGGCGCGCAGGTTGACCGCCTTCGGGCCCTTGCCCATGCGGTCCGGCTCGACGTCGAAGGTGACCTTCTGGCCGTCGACCAGCGTGCGCAGGCCGGATGCCTCGATCGCCGAAATGTGGACGAACACATCCTTGGCGCCACCGTCCGGCGTGATGAAGCCGAAGCCTTTGGTGGCATTGAAGAACTTTACGGTACCGGTCTGGGCCATTGGGGAAACTCCTTCACCCGTGTCAGTCTTTGTGGTTCGCCCGCTGCCTCGCGCCTTGGGCAAATCTCGGTGGTTGCTTCGGCGGTCATGCATTCGCGCATGGTCAAACCCCCCGCCGAAAAACGGGGCTGTCAGAGATTCACACTTATCGGGGAAAGGTCGTCCAAAACGTTCCGCTCTCCGGGTCGCAAATGCCCGAACATGATTTTTATTACACGGAAACGTGATGGTTGCAAGACGACGCTCGCGGGCGGCTTGCGGCGCGTCCAACGCTGCGGGTCTCGATAGACCCGGCTCCATCGGCGGTCATCGGCCAGAGGCGGGCCAAGCATGGGCCAAGGCTTTCAGACGCAGTCATTCATCCTGCCGGCATGGAGCCGGATAGGGGAGAGACACATGCGTTGCTTCAAGATCTCCTGGGAGAGACTACCACATCGTCGGCGACGAGCTTTGCTTAGCCCGCATCCATCTCCAACCGTGGAGATGCATGCGGCCTCCATGATGCTTAGCCTTGAATCTCTTGCCCGTATGGCTTAGGTCCGGCGGACCAACAAATACGGCAGGTTTCCCATTAACAGAGATCAAAGAAGAGCGGCAAACGCGGGCGGCAGGCCAAGTGCCTCGGCGAGCCCGCTCGACCCGTATGTGCAAAAGGCGCTGCAACTGCACCAGGCGGGGCGCCGCCAGGAGGCCGAGGGACTCTACCGGCAGGTGTTGGGGCAGCAGCCCAACCATGCCGCCGCGCTGCATTTCCTTGGATTGCTGCTGCATCAGACCGGCAGGAGCGAGGAGGGGCTCGATCTCATCGAGAAGTCGGTGACCTTGCAGCCCGGTAACGCCGACTTCCTCAACAATATGGGCACGGTCATGCGCGATCTCGGGCGCGTCGCCGCCGCGATCGATTTCTTCCGTGGGGCGGTGGATATCCGGCCGGACCAGCTGGCCGCACGCGACAATCTCGGCTCGTCGCTGAAGCAACTTGGCCAGTTCGACGCGGCCGAGGAGATCTATCGTGGCACCATCGGCCGCAACCCGTTCCATGTCCGCGCGCGCATCGGCCTTGCCGAGACGCTGCAGGAAGCGGGGCGGCTGGATGAGGCGATAGCGCTGTTCCGGGAGGCGCTGTCGATCCGGCCGAAGGACGCCGAACTGCTTTACGGGCTGGGCGTCGCGATGATGGAGAAAGGCAAGCTCGACGAGGCGGCCGATCTCGCCCGCCAGGCAGTGGCGATCGCGCCCAGCATGGCGAGGGCCTGGCTACTGCTAACGCAGGTCAAGCGCCAGACCGAGCGCGACAAGGAGCTTTCCGGCATGGAGGCCGAGCATGCCAAGGCGCCGGAGGGCAGCCTGGCGCGCATGCAGCTCTCGTTTGGCCTGGGCAAGGTCAATGACGACCTCAAGGACTATGGCCGCGCCTTCGACTATTTCGCCGAGGGCAACGCCATCCGCCGCCAGGCCATCGACTACGATCCGGTCAGGACGCGCGGCGAATTCGAGGCGATGAAGACGGTCTTCGACGAGGCCTTCTTCGAGAAGCACAGGCCAAGCGACATTTCCGACGACACGCCGATTTTCGTCGTCGGCATGCCGCGCTCCGGCACGACGCTGGTCGAGCAGATCATCGCCAGCCATCCGCAGGTCTATGGCGCAGGCGAATTGAACATCCTGAAGACGGCTGTCGGCAAGCAGTTTCCGATGAGCATGCCGGGCGGCTTCCCCGCCGGGATAGCCGACATGCCCGACAAGGCATTCGCCGAAGCCGGTCAGGCCTATCTCGACATGCTGCATACCCGCTATCCAGGCTACCGCCATGTCACCGACAAGATGCCGGGCAACTTCCTTCTGGTCGGCTTCCTGCACATGATGCTGCCGAAGGCGAAGATCGTCCATTGCGCGCGCGATGCGGCGGCCACGTGCCTGTCGATCTTCAAGGTGCATTTCCGCGGCGACAGCCACCGCTATGGCTACGACCTCGGCGAGCTCGCGGATTTCCATAACCTTTACACCGACATCATGGCGCATTGGCACAAGGTGCTGCCGGGCGTCGTGCACGATGTGCGCTATGAGGATTTCGTCGCCGACCAGGAAGGGCAGACACGGGCGCTGATGGCTTATCTCGGCCTGCCTTGGGACGACAAAGTGCTGTCGTTCCACGAGACAGACCGGCCGGTGCGTACGGCCTCGGCGGCGCAGGTGCGCCAGCCGATGTATCAGGGCTCGGTCGATCTTTGGAAGCGATATGGGGATCGGCTGAAGCCACTGCTGGACAAGCTGGGCTGAACCATCATGCCGAAGCCTTGCGCTGGTCGGCTTGAGATTTCTGTTCGTAGCACAGGAAGACGTTGCCGTTGCTGAAGGCCTGCGAGCGCGTCAGCTTCATCGCAAGCCGGTTGCCCATGCCTTCGAACATCGTCCTGCCGGCGCCAAGCACGACCGGGACGATGACGAACTGGTACTCATCGATCAAATTCTCTCCAGCCAACTGGGCGACGAGATTGCCGCTTCCCAGAATCGTCATGTGATTGCCCGGCTGCTGCTTCAGTTCCCAAAGCTTGGCGACGGGCCCGTTCTTGACCAACTCGGTGTTGTTCCAGCCCGCAGTGTCGAGCGTAGTGGAAAACACGACCTTTGGCATGGCGTTCATGCGTTCGGCGACCACCGGTGCGATCTGGGCGGCCATCGGCGTCGGCCAGAACTGGATCATTAGGTCATAGGTGACGCGGCCCAGAACCAGCATCCCGCCGCCCTTGGCATTGTCGGCGACGAAAGCGTTCCATTCCGGATCCTGGCTATGAGCCCAGTCCATGGCGCCATGCCCGTCGGTAAAATAGCCGTCAAGCGATATGCTGTTGAATACGATCAGCTTGCGCATAAGTCGGTCCTAATTTTAAGAGACGAAGACGAGTCACGCGTCTGGTGTTGGCGCGGGGCGTGGAGTGATCGGTCCCATGTAAGCCTATAGCTCCACGAACGGCTGGAAGCCGCCGAAGATCATGCGCTTGCCGTCAAATGGCATGGCAGACCAGTCCATCTTGAGGCGCTCATCGGCCATTACCTTGGCCATGACCGCGTCGCGGCCCTGCCTTGATTCATAGACCACCCAGGCGAAGATGACGATCTCGTCGTCCGTTGCCTGCACGGCGCGCGGGAACGAGGTCAGCTCGCCATACGGCACGTCGTCGCCGACGCACTCGACGTAAGCTAGTGCGCCGTGCTCCATCCAGATGGTGCCGGCGTTCTCGGCCATCTTCTTGTAATCATCGAGTTTTGCCTGCGGCACGGCAAGTACGAAACCATCGACATAAGACATGATGAGCTCTCCTTTGTTGAGAAACGAGCGCCGGGTCGGCGGGGAACGACCCGGCGCGAGTGAGCGCGTCATCCATCGGGGCGACGCCTGCTCGCTAGGAGATTCACTTCACCGGCGCGTTCATCGCCCAGGAGACGCCGAAGGGATCCTTCACCTGGCCCCAGCGGTCGCCCCAGAACATCACCTGCAGCGGGGTGACGACCTCGCAGCCGGCATCGACCGCGCGCTTCCACCAGGCGTCGATGTCCTCGCTGCCGAGATGGAACTGCAGCGTATAGCCCTGCGCCGCCTGGTGCGGATGGCCGTGTTCCGGATAGGCATCGCCCAGCATCAGCGTCGAGCCGTTGACGTGAAGATGGACGTGCATGGTGCGGCCCTTGTCGTCCGGCGGATAGGCAAACACTTCCTCCGCGCCGAAAGCCTGCTTGTAGAATTCGGCGGCCTTGATGGCGCCGTCGACCTGCAGGTAAGGGGTCAATCCGCCAAGGACCTTGGCGCGGGGCGGGGTCTGGTCGTTCATTCTCGTGTTCCTCTTCACGGGTTGATCCGGCTTGCCGCCCAAGGACGGACGAACCGGCGGCGATCCTACATGCCTCCCGAAAATTTCTTAAAGGGCCACTTTCCGGCAACCCGGGCTGCCGGAGAACAGTCGCATTGGATGTGCCACCCCTATGTGACCTTCGCCGAGAAAGTGGCGGTGCAGCGGCTTTCGCGCGTTTGGAAAATCTCCGGAAAGCCGATGTCCTTGCGCAACTCGGCAGGCGGCGAAAGCAGGATGCGCTCGCCGCTGTGACGGGCGCGCGCCGCCGCATAGCGGTTGGCAAGGCGCCCGATGGATGACAGTACCGACATGATGTCTCTCCCTGGTTGATGCCGGCATCATTGTGTCGGCATCCCAAGGATGAGGCGGCTACAGGCGATCCGACAGATCGCCCCGATCCTTTTCAGAACACCGACGCGGCCAGCGCGGTGTCGTAATACTCCACCATCTCGATGATCTCGCCGTCGCGGACCGTCCAGAAGTTGGCGGTGCGCATGATGAAGTCCTCGCCGGTGGCACGCCGCGTCATGTGGATCTCGACTTGCGCGGCGACCTTGTCGCCGCCGTCGATGATCTCGACCGGGACGAAGTGCCGGTATTCGAAATCATCGTCGAGCGCCAGGAGCCGGGCGAGGAACTCCTGCTTGCCGTGCGCGGTGCCGGCATGGCGCGATTGCCGGGGATCGGCAATCCAGCGGAACACGACATCCTCGGCGCAATGCACGAGCGCGCCCTCGATGTCACGGTCCGCATAGCTTTGATAGAGATCGCTGACGATATCCACTGCACGCATGGCCCGTTCCTCCATGGCTTGGCAATTCAAGATGCTCCTTTTTTAGCGGATGTGAAAGTACTGCCGAGCCGGCGGCACTGGCCCGGCAGATGTATCGTCACTCAGTTCGGTGTCTCGGCCACCGAGCGGAAGAATTCCTCCGGATCGTCGACTTCGATCAGCCGCCGCCTGTCGATCAGCCAGAAGCGGTTGCCGACGGCGCGGATGAAGGAGCGGTCATGCGAGGCAAGCAGGCAGCTCGCCTGATGCGTCAGCAATTCGTCCTCCAGCGCTTCCTGGCCGTCGATGTCGAGATGGTTGGTCGGCTCGTCGAGCAGATAGAAATTGGGATGGATGAGCCTGAGCACCAGCATCATCAGCCTGGACTTCTGTCCGCCGGACAGCGCGCCGATCTTCCTCTGCTGCATCTCGATCGCGACGCCGGCGCCGGCGAGCAGCGAGCGGGCGCGCTGCTCGCCGATCTCGAAGCGGCGCGAGAGCATCGCAAGCGGCATGTCGTCGCCATCGATGCCGGACAGCGCCTGATCGCCGTAACCGAGCACCGTTGACGGCGTCACCTTGATGTTCGCGACCGAACCCGGCTCGGCGACGGCGTCGCGGATCATCGCGATGAAGCGCGTCTTGCCGACGCCGTTGCGGCCGAGCAGCACGATGCGATCGCCCTGGCAGATGTGGCGCTTGCCGGTCCTGAACAGCAGCGTGCCGTCAGGCGTTTCCACCGCCGCGTCTTCCAGCGTGATCAGCACCTTGGCGTGCGTGCCGCGGTTGGCCAGCTTGATTGCGCCGGCCGAACGCTCGCGATGCGCTTGGACGGCCGCATGCTCCAGTCTTTCCGCCCGCTCCTTGAGCTGCTTGGTCTTCACCGTCAAAAGGTCGCTGCCGGAATTGATGCCGATGTTGTTGAGCTTGGCTGCCTGTTTGCGCAGTTGCTGGGCGATCTTCATGTCGCGCTCGAACTTGCGCGCCGTCGAGGCGTCGAGTTCGTCGAGCGCCTGCCTGGCCCGGGAATAGGGCAGCGCGAACACCGGCGACTCTTCCGGACGCAGGAACAGCGTGCGGTTGGTGGTGGTGTCGAGGAAGGCGCGATCGTGGCTGGCGATGATCACCGGTACGTCGCGCGGCAGCGCGTTGAGCCAAGTTTCCAGCTGATTGATCCTGGCGAGGTCGAGGTGATTGGTCGGCTCGTCGAGCAGAAGCACGTCGGGATCGGTGACCCACACCCGGGCAATCAGCACGAGCCGCTGCCAGCCGCCGCTCAATGCGACTATCGGCCGGTTGCGCATCTCTTCGGGCACGTCGATCGAATCCAGCACCACGTCGACGCGCCAGAACTCGCTGTCGCGCTGCTCGGGCGGTAAGGCATCGGCGACGGCGTCATGGAAGCCGAGGTCGAGCAATGCGTCGGGGACGGATTGCTCGACATGGCCGACACGCAGGCCGCGCGACCGGGTGATGTCGCCGGTCGTGGGTTCGAATTCACCGGCCAGGCATCTGAGCAAGGTTGACTTGCCACGGCCGTTGGCGGCGACGATGCCCAGCCGGTCGCCGGTGCCGATGGTGAGGTCGAGATTGGAAAAAAGCGGCGCACTCATGGTGACGCCGAGGGATTTGAGGCTGATCAGGGCCATGTCGATTTCTCTGGTCTTGCCGACGCTTGTAGGAGCATGATCTTTCCCGGAAACCGGTTCCCACTTTTCGGGATCATGCTCTAGCGGCTCATTGCACTTTGACGGTGCGCCGACCGGCCATCAGGCCAAGTTCAGCGACACCACGAAGGGCAGACCAAAAATCGAAGCGGGAAAACCCGGACCGTCCTGGTCAGCCCTGCAAGCAAGCTCGCAGGGCGCAAATCGGGCCACGCCGATAATGGTGATAAAAATACACGCGGCCCTCCTTTCCAGAGTTCGAGTTGGGGATTGGGTACACCGGGGGAGGGGCGGTGGCAAGACCTCAATCTGCTTTGGCAAAGGATGGTCGGAAAGGCGTCGCCAAGTTATCTTGCGCCCGTGGGCGACATCGACCAGAATTCACTCGAGCGAATATTGGATCCCCTAACGGATTGCGCCTGATGCACAGCAAAGAACCACTCTATCGCCGAGTAAACACGCGGACCCATGGCGTTCGCCATGGAGGCAGCGACTACAAGTTTTCCCGGCACATAAAGAAACAGAACAGGACAAGCCGGGGCTCGATGCACGCCGAAAAACAGCATGGTCTCGACTACACGCCGCTGTTTAAATTTCTTCTATCCAAAGTTGGTCAGGACTGGGCTGACGTCCATAGCCGGGCGGTAGCGCGGCTGGATCGGCAAGATCCGATCTTTTGGATGGTCGCTCTCAACGAGGCTGAAAAGAAACCGTTCGTTCGCGTTGGAGAAAATTCATACTACAGCGGCCTGTATGTCGACGAGGACAATCGCTTAGCGCTCGTCGATCCGGGCCTCAAGCTGGAAGACATGAAGCCGAGTTGTTCTTGCTGTACGCACACATTCAACGGGCTTCCATTCACCGGAGAATATGAGCCGGGGTAAGATTACTGCCCCGGCCGCCCGGTCTTGCCCGGCCGTCGTTTCTGGCGACGCTCGTCGCCCGGGTCTTCGTAGGAGCCGATGCCGGCGCGCTGGCGAACGATCGGCTTGCTGGAATCGTCGCCTTCCTTCGCGCCCCCTTCAGTCTTGCCCGACATCTCGCCCCCTGTGGGGGAGATCGGCTTTGGCTTCGCCGGCACCTTTCCTTCGACGGGTTTTTCCGTCCGGCGCACCGTCATCTCGTCGAGCGAGTTCTTCCTGAACAGGGGCTTGGTGCGATCGCCGGGAACGCCAAAATCGGAACCATGCGCTTCCTGCGCGCTCTGCTTCTTGAACAGCGAGCGCGACACCGCGCCCGCCGGCGTCGTCATGTCCGTGCCAGGACCCATGTCGTCGATCGACGGCTTGGCGAAGAGCGGCTTCTTCACCGGGACAGCGCCGTCCGCGCCCATCTCGTCGAGATGCGGCTTGCGGAAGAGGTTGGGCCGGGCGGCCTTGGCCGCCTCTTCGGCGGCGCGCGCTTCGTCGAGCTGGCGGAAACGCTCCTGCTCCTCGGCAGTACGATGCTTGGCCACGCCCTTGTTGTGCTTGCCCTTTTCGCGGCCTGAGGCTGGACTTTGGCTCTCCACCTCGCGCGCCAGCGGGTCGTCCGAAATGGCAAGCTCCATCTCGCGCAGCCGCTTGATCTCGTCGCGGACGCGCGCGGCCTTCTCGAAATCGAGATTGGCGGCGGCGTCGCGCATCTGCTTGTCCAGAGCCTCGAGATGGGTCTTCAGATTGTTGCCCATCATGGCGCCGGCATCGTCGGTGAACTGCGAGATGTCGGCGCGCACGTGATCCTTCTCGTAGACCGAGTCGAGGATGTCGGCGATGCGCGACTTGACCGATTCCGGCGTGATGCCGTTGGCGGTGTTCCACTCCATCTGCTTCTCGCGGCGGCGATTGGTCTCCGCCATCGCGCGCTCCATCGAGCCGGTGATCTGGTCGGCGTAGAGGATGACCTTGCCGTCGACGTTGCGGGCGGCGCGACCGATGGTCTGGATCAGCGAGGTTTCGGAACGCAGGAAACCTTCCTTGTCGGCATCGAGGATGGCAACGAAACCGCATTCGGGAATGTCGAGGCCCTCGCGCAGCAGGTTGATGCCAACCAGCACGTCGAAGGCACCGAGGCGCAGGTCGCGCAGGATCTCGATGCGCTCCAGCGTGTCGATGTCGGAATGCATGTAGCGGACTCGGATGCCGTTCTCATGCAGATATTCGGTCAGGTCCTCGGCCATGCGCTTGGTCAGCACGGTGACCAGCGTGCGGTAGCCGGCCCGGGTGGTGTCGCGGATCTCGCCGACGACATCGTCCACCTGGCTCTTGGCCGGGCGCACCTCGACAGGCGGATCGATCAACCCGGTCGGGCGGATGACCTGCTCGGCGAAGACGCCGCCGGACTGCTCCATCTCCCAGTTGCCGGGCGTCGCCGAAACCGCGACCGAAAGCGGGCGCATGGCGTCCCATTCCTCGAAGCGCAGCGGCCGGTTGTCCATGCAGGAGGGCAGGCGGAAACCATACTCGGCAAGCGTGGCCTTGCGGCGGAAGTCGCCGCGATACATGCCGCCGATCTGCGGCACGGTGACGTGGCTCTCGTCGATGAAGATCAGCGCATTGTCCGGCACATATTCGAACAAGGTCGGGGGCGGATCGCCCGGCTGGCGGCCGGTGAGGTACCGGGAATAGTTCTCGATGCCGGCGCAGGAACCGGTCGCCTCCAACATTTCCAGATCGAAGCGCGTGCGCTGTTCAAGGCGCTGCGCCTCCAAGAGACGCCCAGCTTTTTCAAGCTCTTGCAGGCGATGCTTGAGCTCTTCCTTGATCGACTTGATGGCTTGATTCAAGGTCGGGCGCGGCGTCACATAGTGCGAATTGGCGTAGATCTTGACGCTCTTCAGCTCGCCGGTCTTCTGCCCGGTCAGCGGATCGAATTCGGTGATCGACTCGATCTCGTCGCCGAACATCGAGATGCGCCAGGCGCGGTCTTCCAGGTGGGCCGGAAAGATCTCAATCGTGTCGCCGCGAACGCGAAAAGACCCGCGCACGAAGTTGATGTCCTGGCGCTTGTATTGCTGTGCGACTAGGTCGGCGAGCAGGGAGCGCTGGTCGAGCCGGTCTCCGACCTGCATCTGGAAGGTCATCGCCGTATAGGTCTCGACCGAGCCGATACCGTAGATGCAGGACACCGAGGCGACGATGATGACGTCGTCTCGCTCCAGCAGCGAGCGCGTCGCGGAGTGGCGCATGCGGTCGATCTGCTCGTTGATCGAGGATTCCTTCTCGATGTAGGTGTCGGTGCGCGGAACGTAGGCTTCCGGCTGGTAATAGTCGTAGTAGGAGACGAAATACTCGACCGCGTTCTCCGGGAAGAATTTCTTGAATTCGGCATAGAGCTGCGCGGCCAGCGTCTTGTTGGGCGCCAGGATCAAGGCAGGGCGCTGCGTCTCCTCGATCACCTTGGCCATGGTGAAGGTCTTGCCCGAGCCGGTGACGCCGAGCAGCACCTGGGTGCGGTCGTTCCGCTCGACGCCTTCGACAAGGTCCTTGATGGCGGTCGGCTGGTCGCCGGCCGGCTCGAAATCCGACACCATCTTGATGGCGATGCCGCCTTCCGACTTTTCCGGCCGTGCAGGACGGTGCGGCGTCCAGAGCTGGCCGTCCTTGTGCAGCGGATTGCCGGATTCGATCAGCGCCGACAGCGCCGCGACGGTCGCGGTGACGCCGCTGGACGAAACCTGTTCGGCGTCCTCCAGGCTGATGTCGAGACCGGCCACCGGGTTAAGGCCGGCTGCCGCGCGTTCCTTGGCCGAAGCCGCGCCGCCCATCGAGGTGCCGCGCGCCGTGCGCCCAGGCGCGGACGAGCGTTCGGGTATCTTCTTCGGCGCCTTCGCCTTTGGCTGCTTCTCCGCCTCGCGTTCGATCTGCCCGGCCCAATCGGAGATCGAGCCGGTCAACGGCGCACCGGAAAACTCCGCCTGCGGCGCCTCGGCAAGGCCGCCGGGATTCAACGGCTCGGCAGCGTCGAGGAAGTCGGTGAGCGGACTGCGCCGCTTCGGCGCGCCGTCTTGCGAAGGCGTCTTCTTGTCAGGATGTCTGGCCATGGCCCAAATATGGGTGGACTCGGCCGAAATGGGAAGAGCCGAGTGAACGGGCGCCGACCGCGCGCGGACGCTGCTGACAGAAGGCTGTCAGGAGCGGCGTCATGATCTGGTTAGCCGGGAACTGTCGGCATCCGCGACCGCGGCAAGTGCCGCGGCGACAGCGGCAGCATGGCGGGCTTTCGGTCCGTTCACCGGCCAGACCAGACGGCGCGTGATGGTCAATGCTGGAATCTCGCGGGCAATCTCGACGAGCTGACCGGAGCGGAAATGCTCCCGTAGCACCAGTTCGCTTGCAAGCAACGCGCCCATGCCGGAAATCGCAGCCTGCGCGGCCAGCACGGTCAAGGGGAAACGCGGTCCATGGTCGATGTTCTTGCGCTGGCGGCCGGCGGCGGTGAACCAGTTTGCCCATGTGGGGTAGACATCGTCGCCCATAGTCTGATCGATATGCAGCAGAGGCAGGCGGTCCAGCGCCGTGGCGGTGTCGGAACGGTTCCCGATCAATGCCGGGGCGCAAGCCGGGACCACCCTTTCGGTGAAGAGGTCGGCCGATGCGAGGTCCCTGGCCGAGCTCTTCCGGTAGCTGATGGCGAGGTCGATACCTTCCTCCAGCATCGAGTCCAACGCGATCGACATGACGATGCGCACGTCCAGCCTGCCGAGCGCCGCACGAACCCTGTCAAGGCGTGGCGCCAGCCAAAGCGACGAGAAAGAGGGGTCTGCCGTGATGGTGAAGGTGTGGGCGCGGCGCTCGAAACGCAGCCGCCGCAGCCCTGAGGCCAGCGCGTCGAAGCCACGGTCGATGTCGGGCAGCGCCGCTTCGGCGATACGCGTGAGCGCGATGCCGTTGCCCTCGCGCCTGACCAGTTTGACGCCAAGCCGGTCCTCCAACTGCCGCAACTGATGGCCGACAGCGCCTGGCGTGACGCCGAGCTCGTCGGCGGCGCGCGTAAGACTGCCGGTGCGCGCGGCGGCGGCCAGCGCCCGCAAGGCCGACAGGGGGAGGTCGCGAAGGAGTGTCATGGATTGAGTTTACCTCAAAGCCTGAGAAAGCAAACTCGTTTGCTGGTTTGATTGGCTCGGACCTAGTCTCGTTGAAGACAACTCAATCCAGGAAAGCCATCGCAATGCTCGATACGCACACCCAGTCCGTCTTCTCCGGTAAGGCTCTAGCGACACCGCGCTCGTTGCGATCGATGCGTAACGAAGGGACACGCATCACGATCGAATTCGATGACGGCAGTGCCGGCCGCCTCTCCACGCGCTGGCTGCGGCTCGCCTGCGAATGCGAGATATGCGGCGACACGGCTTCGGGGAAGCGCTGGCTGACGCCGGCGGACGTTCCCGCCGATATGCGGGCAGCGTCGATCGTAATCTCGTCGGATGGGATGATGGACGTGGCCTGGCCGGATGGCCATGTCTCGCGCTTCGCGACGGGCTTTCTGGCTGCCCATGCCGGGCAGACCGGCGATTCCGGTGCGCCGCGCTTCCGGCCGAAACTGTGGAACAGAGATCTCTCCGGGCTGCTCGGCCGCTTTGCCTTCGATGCCGTGGTCGAGGACGATGAAGCGCTGTTCCGCTCGCTGCGCGCCTTGCGCGACCACGGCATCGCCATGCTGACCGGCGTGCCGGCCGAGCCCGAGGCGACGCTGCGTGTCGCCGGCCGCTATGGTCCCGTACGCGAGACGAGCTACGGCAAGGTTTTCGATCTCATCTCACGACCCGACGCGCGGGTGGCAGGAGAGACGGCACGGGCGCAGATCCCGCACACGGACGAGCCGTTCCGCTATTCGCCGCCGGGCTTCATCTTCTTCCATGCCATCAGGACCGGCGCCGGCAGCGGCGGCACATCGTTGATGGTCGACGGCTTTCAGGTCGCCGAATTGATGCGCAGGAACACGCCGGAACTCTTCGATGTGCTGACCAGGCATGGCGTGACGTTCCATCGCGAGCACGCCGGTGACGTGTTCTTCAGCGCCGAGGCGCATGTGATCAGCCTCGACGCGAGCGGCGCCGTCACCGGCATCCGCTACAACGACCGCTGCCTGGCGCCGCAGGCGGGATCGGTCGAGGCGGTCGACGGTCTGATCGAAGCACTGGCCGAGTTGACGCGGCTGATCTGCGATCCTGCGAACCAGTTCCAGCACCAGCTCAAGCCCGGTGAGGTGCTGGTGTTCGACAATCAGCGGGTCCTGCACGGGCGCAGCGAATTCGATCCGACGCTGGCCGTCCGGCACCTTAGAAGCTGCAATCTCGACCGCGATGGCGTCCACAGCGCCTTCCGCACCCTGGCGCGGCGCTTCGCGCCGGGTGAGGCGGAGGCGGTGCTTTACCAGGGGGCAATTCTCTGAAAGCCACGATCGCTACGGGGTTGCGTTCCTCGCCCACGCATGGCGGGGGGAGGCTCCAGTCCCGCGATGTCTCAGTTGAACCACAGCGCGAACGTCAAGAATCCGGCGCCGCCGAACTGGCGCTGGATCTGGTCGAAACCGTCGCTGCTGAGGATCTTGCCGCTTTCGAGATAGGGTGCGATGCCGGGCCCAGTGATCGAGAGCACGAGGTCGAAGGGTTTGGGCTCGTCGAAGAAGCGCTTCATGTTTATGCCCTTGCCGGTGATGCGGAAATGCGGCAGCAGGGTGCGGCCTTCGAGAAGATCCTCGGCCACGGTCAATGTGGCGAGCCAAGCCTGCACCTGTTGCTGGCCGACCTCAAGGCCGGTCAGCGGGTTGACGCCCTTCTGCTGCGGCCCCGGCAGCCATTCGCGGTCGTTGTCGGTCTCCGCCAGGATCGATTTCCAATCCTCGCGCGACAGCCGGATCATTTCCAGCAGGTGGCGGCGCGCGGCCTGACGGCGCTCCGGTTCGACGACGGGCCAGTTGATGAGATGCACGAGAGATATGAAGTCGGCGAAGCGCCATTCGGAGGTGAAGATGTTGCCGTTCATGCCGCCGTCCGGCGGTACGAGCGTATCCTGCAATGGCAGTTTCGCCCGAGGGAACAGCATGTGGAAGGAGCCGTCGAACATGGCCCTGAAGTCGTGCGCCAGCCAGAAATCGGCCTGCGCCATTAGGAACTCGGCGTAGCCTTGCAGCCAGAATCCGTCGGCGCGGTCGAAGCGGAAGGTCAGTGAGGGCGCGCCGTTGCTCGTTTCGATACCGCCGCGCGAGAGGGAGGCCATGATCGCGGCGAAGCTTTCTTCGGGCGCGATCGTGCCGTCCTCGTTGAGATCGATACCGGCGCGGGTAAGGTCGACGACCATGCCGATGTCGGCGCTGGCTGGCACCGAGCCCAGCGTAACGGCGGATTTTTCCAGCCGGTCGCGGAAGGCGACGAGGATGGCGCGGAATTGTTCATAGGTCAGCGGTTGCGGGTTGGGATTCTCCGGCACGGGCAGTTGCATCAACGGCAGCATGAAGGATTTGGGGCTCTCGAAACCGTGGCGATGCAGGCCGGCGGCGAGGAGCTCCAGTGCCGTGAAGAATTCGCCGGCGCCAGCCGCATAGGCCGATGCCGGATCCCCGGCCGCTGCCGCCTCAAGCGTCAACAGCGCCGTGTCCCGCTCGGCCACGGTCTTGGCCTCGAACAAGGATCTGGCTGCGTCCGGCATCTCCGCCCAGGCGAGAGACGCCGGCAGGAACACCGACAGGGCGGCGGCAAAGACTGTCTTGAGCATCGTCATCATCGTCCTCCACTCGCGTGATGGGACGAGCATACACGTATTTTGGTCAGCCGGAGATGTCCGCTGAGGATCGCTCGGTGGCCGGCTTCAACCGGCCCGTCAGACAGTCTACACAGGGCAAAACTGGACGTGCCCGTGTCGAATTATCCGCTTTCCTACAAGTTGTCGTGGTTGCCGCGTCTGCTGAGACCATCGCTTGGCGGCGACAAAGGCGGCTTCGCGGCGCCGGCGACGACGCTGATCGATCCGCTGCCGATCAAGACGGCGCGGCTGGCTTTCGTCGGCGATATTTCGGCGGTCGCCAATCGCGATACGCCTGAATGCGACCCGACGATCGCAGCGCTGCTTTCATCGGCCGATCTGGTGATCGGCAATTGCGAAAGCCCGATCGTCGACAGTCCACGCGCGACCATCGGCACGCTACTCGGTATGCGTCATGCGATGAGCGAGCGTTTCTTGGCCGATGCGCTTGCAGCCGCCGGCATCGCGCGCGACAGGCTCGTGCTGTCCCTGGCCAACAATCATGTGCTCGACCAGGGGGTTGGCGGTTTCGAGGAAACGCTCGTCTCGCTGAGGCGACTCGGGATCCGTACCATCGGCACGGTTGCCGGCGGTCCGGTCCAGCTTCATGCGGCCGGATCGCTGAAGATCGGCTTTGCGGCCTTCACGCTCTGGCGCAATGCCGCAGCCGTTGCGTTTGAACAACGCATCTCCATGTGTGGCGATCCCGCCAAATGGCCGCGCGAGGTTGTCTCCGGCATCGACCTGACCTGCGCCGTGCCCCACTGGGACTGGGAGTTCCGGCATTTTCCAAGGCCGGCGACGCGGGCACTGGCGAGGCGGCTGGCGGATCACGGTGTAAAGCTGATCGTGGGGCATCACGCTCATGTCGTGCAGCCGGTCGAGCGTGTCGGCGATAGCGTCATTGTCCACGGCCTTGGTGATTTCCTCGGCACATCCCTTGCCAGGCAGCCATGGCCCGGCCGCATCGGTTCGATCCTAACCGTCGATGTCAGCGCCGATGCCGCCACACGCGGCATTATCGCGGCTTACAGGCTGCATTTCTTCGCGCGCCTCGCTGCCCAAGGCCATGAACGGCTGGTGCCGGTGGACGCGCTGGACGGGGCGCTCAGGCGGCGGGTTGCAGCGCGGCTTGGGGCGATTTTTCCCGCCTTGGGGAGATAAGGTGAGCGCCGGCGGCTTTCGACCAAAGGCGCCATCATGAGCAATGTCCTGGCGAGGGCCGGGAGTGGCCGTGGAAGCAGCGGATTTCATGCCGAGCGAGCGATGATCACGGGCACCAGGCGGCTGGAAAGGCCTCAGCAGTCGAAGCCGTATTGGGCGCGCATGTGATCGGCTTCATCCTTGGACATCTTCTTGAACATCACGCAGACGGTGAAGCTGCCGACCTGATGGCCGTTCCTAGTATAGCCCCAGTCGGAAATATCGTCCCTGGTGAATTCGATGTTCTGGCCGAGGACCACATTGCGGACGACCTCCGGCTCGTTCGCCAATATGCCGACGAAGCCGGTCTCAGTCCGCTTGAAGGGGATGACCCAGAAATGCTCCGTCGCATTGCCGTCGGCGATCATCACCTTCAGCTTGAACCTGCCTGTTCCCGGCGGCGGAGTATCGGACAGAGCCAGGAATTCATCCAGGCTGGATCGCGCCTTCTCGATCGCCGCCGCCATCTCTGCGTCGTCGGAGGCGATCATCATGGCCTTGCCGTCGCTTTGCGCCCGGGCATGCAAAGGAGCGAGCGCCAGCAGCAGGCACAGCGCGATACGAATGGCAATTGTCAAGACACCCCCCAACCCAGGCGAATGCATTATCTTGCTGTAATATCTCGGCATTATCAATCTGGCTGCGGCTCGCCGCCGTCGCTGCTGAAGCCACCAAAGGTTGTGACCGCCGACGAGCAAGGCGTGTCGATGATCAGGTGAGGCCGGACTGACCTGCCTCTCGTCACCCCTTGGACAGGCCTACAGCCCAGTCAGACCGGCCAGCCAGTTCGCCGAGCGCTTCGCCGCGTCAACCGTCGCGCCGGCGGCGCGGGTGAGATCGGTCTTGACCACGGCATAGCCGGCCTTGGTGCGGTAAAGCACGGCGCGGCCGCCATCGACCGACCCGTAGAAGGCCACGGGCTTCGCTGCTTCCGTTTCGCTGGCGGTCACCGCTCCACCGACGGGGGCGCTCGGGCGATGGTCGAGCTCGGGCGGCAGCGGGGCGATGGTTTCGACAGCGCGGTTCCTGGGCTTCAGATCCGGCGTGGAGGCTTTCGCGGCAAGCTCGGACGACGTGGCCGAGCCCTTGACGCGGCAGATGCCTGAAACCAGCGGATAGTTGAAATTGCGCTGGTGCAGCATCTGGCTCTTCATCGCCGCCTCGCAGTCGGCGATCGTCGCCCATTTGGCCGGCGTCTCGCCGATATATTCGCACAGCTTGGCGTCGCAGTCGCAGCCGACGATGGTCATGGCGACAAGGGCGGTCTTGATCACGGTCTTGTCCCTTCGAAATTGCTTCCCAACACCGTCTGCATCAATCCATGCTGAACAAGGCGGGATTTGGCCGCGATTGTGAAATGTGGATGACGGGAAGTTTCCGCAGGTTGCCCAGTCGGCGACTGTGACCGAAATGCCTCTGTAGCGGAAGCCTTGGAGGTGCGGCGCCGGCAAGGCCAACGAGGCGGACAGATCCCAAAAGGACAGTCGGCGCTGGGATTTCTCCCAGCGCCTCCCTGTCAGATCAGGACCCGGTCAAGGCAGCAACTCCAGTAAAGTCGTCGCGCCAGGCCGGCCTTGATTTTGACGGTCCTGCCAGTCGCCGCCCGAGGGCAGCGCCCGTTCCAGACCACGCCGATCTCCACCCTTGCGGGCTTCGCCCAGCGTGCCATCGAAGGTTTTTCCCGGCCTTCATGGCAGCATCGGTCCGCCGTCGGCGTTAGCACGCTTTCCGCGGCACCCGTAGGTCTCGGCATCCGTCCCTCCAACAGGCGAACCTGCTCTCGTTCCGGGCCGTACGGGCCTCAGGAAATCCGCCTTGCGCTTTTGCCTTTCGGCTGGGCGTTCGGTAGCCGCCTGAGATGGGTTGAATCTACGCCGCGTAAGGGGTTTGGGGAACAACGGCATGCCTGTGGATAGCGGGATTATCGGGGACCAACGGCAAAAGCGTCGGAACCCGCTAGCCGAACCCCTTAGACAGCCTGCCCCGCTTTTTCTGTGACCCTGGACGCTTGAGCCTTGCCCCGTCGCCTGGTCCGCGTTTCAATGCCGGCAAAGGAGTTTGGGCCGACGACGGACTTTGGGCGCCAGCGCCGACTCCACCGCGCATAGTGCGCGATTGCCTCGGGGGAGGTCGGCTTGAAGGTCGGGGTGGTTCTCAATCCGATTGCCGGAGGCGGCAGGCTCAAGCGGCATTGGGCGGAGGTGGCGGCGTCGCTCGCCAGGAATTTCGGAGATTTCGACCTGCGCGAGACGCAAGGCGGCGGCGATGCCGAGCGGCTGGCTATCGACCTTGCCGCCGGCGGATGCGACCTGGTGATCGCGGCAGGCGGCGACGGCACCGCCAGCGAGGTGGCCGACGGGCTGCTTCAGGCAGAGCAGGAGACCGGCCGCGCAAGCGCGCTGGGGCTTTTGCCGTGCGGCACCGGCATCGACTTCGCGCGCGGGCTCGGCCTGCCACGTGGCATCGACGCCACGCTCAAGCGGATCGCCGATGCCGAGGGCCGGAAGATCGACGTCGGCCGCATCTGCTACATCGACGACCACGGCGCGCTGGCCAGCCGTCACTTCATCAACATCGCCAGTCTGGGTCTGTCCGGCGCGACGGATCGCGCCGTCAATGCCGACAAGCGAAAGGGCCGGGTGTCGGCCAAGGCGCTGTTCTTCTGGCGCACCGTCACGGAATTCATCCGCTACCGTTTCCAGGACGTCAGGATCACCATCGACGACGGCGAGCCGATCGAGGCGCGCGTGGCTTTGGTGGCGGTGGCCAACGGCAAATTCTTCGGCGGTGGGATGATGATCGCTCCGGACGCCGAACTCACCGACGGCCAGTTCGACATCGTAATCCTGCGCGCCGCCGGCAAGCTCGGCCTGATAAGGGACATCCGCCTGCTCTATGGTGGCCGGCATCGCAACCATCCGGCAATCACCATCCTGCGTGGCCGCAAGGTGCTGGTCGAGCCGTTGGGCGATATCGAGAAGAATGGCGCGCTGGTCGACATAGACGGTGAGTCGCCAGGCAGGATTCCGGCGACCTTCGAGATCCTGCCCGGCGCGCTGACGCTGAGAGGTTGAACCAACCGGCTGAGGGTTTGATTCAGCGAGCGCGGTCAGTTGATTGGAATAGCTGGCAAAATCCTTGCCGGTTATGTTTCGAGCCTGGCGGGGAAGCCTGGCGCGCGAAGCTCCGTGCCGACCGCGTCCTCGAGCAGCTTGACGATCTTGGTCGACCAGGCACCGCCGCCATAGGCGCGCTTGCCCTCCTCGAAGATCGCGTTGACGCGTGTGGCCAGATCGAGCGGCGCGCCAAAATCCCTGCCCATGGCGAGCGCGAAGCCGAGATCCTTCAGCGCCAGGTCCATGGTGAAGCCGATGTCGTAGGAGCCGTTGAGCACGAGCTGGCTTTCGGTCTCATGGACGAAGCTGTTGCCGGAAGAGGCGACGATGGCGTGATAGGCCTGGGCGAGGTCGAGCCCGCCTTGTTTGGCGAGCATAAGCGCCTCGCCGGCGGCGACCAGATGGATGAAGGCCAGCATGTTGGTGATGACCTTGATCACCGCCGCCGAGCCGATCGGGCCCATCAGGAAAGACTTTGCGCACATCGCCTCGATGGCCGGCCGGTGGCGTTCGTAGAGCGCGGCATCGCCGCCGACCAGCGCGGTGATCCTGCCCGCCGCGGCCAGATGCACGCCGCCGGTGACCGGACATTCCAGCGTCTCGATGCCTTTGGCCGAAGCAAGCGCGGCGAGCCGCACTATCTCGTCGCGGCCGTTGGTCGACATCTCGATCCAGGTTCCGCCTGCCGGCAGGCCCTGAAGCAATCCGTCCGGACCGGCGAGCACCGCCTCGCTGACCTTCGGCGAGGGCAGGCAGGTGATCGCATTGCCGGCGCGGGCGGCGGCTTCGGCCGGGCTCGCCGCTGCCGTGGCGCCGAGCGCGACCAGTCGCTCGACCGCTGCCGCGTCGCGGTCGAAGACCGTGACGGCGAAGCCGTTGCGCAGCAGGCTGGCGGCAAGGTTGCCGCCAAGATTGCCGAGGCCGATGAAGGCGTAGGCGGGGTGCGCGGTCATGGCATCAGCGGCGTCTGCATCATCTGCAGATGCAGGTCCTTGCCGTCATAGGGATGCGCGTCGCAGACCGCTTCGTTGAGCTCGACTCCGAGGCCAGGCTCCTTCGACGGGATGACGTTGCCGTCCTGCCATTCGATCTTCTTCTTCAGCAGCGTGGCGTGAAAGCCGTCCCACTGCTTCAGCGATTCCAGGATGAGGAAGTTGGGCAGCGTGACGGCAAGCTGGATGTTGGCGGCGCCGACGATCGGGCCGCAATAGCAATGCGGCGCGACCTGGATGTGGTAGGCCTCGGCCATCGCTGCGATCTTCTTGGTCTCCAGAATGCCGCCGGAGCGGCCGAGATCCGGCTGCAGAATGGTTGCGGCGCGATTCTCGATGACGCGGGCGAACTCGAACTTCGTCGTCAACCGCTCGCCGGTGGCGACCGGAATGGAGGTTCCGCGGGCGACCTGCGCCATCACCTCGGGCATATCCGGCGGCACCGGTTCCTCGAACCATAGCGGATCATAGGGTTCGATGGCGCGAGCGAGGCGCAGCGCGCCCGAGGCAGTGAACTGGCCGTGCGTGCCGAACAGTATATCGGCCCTGGTGCCTACTGCCTCGCGGATCGCCTTGATCATCCGCGCGGACAGATCGATGTCGATGAGGCGTGGCTGGTGGCCGTCATAGGCGGTGTAGGGGCCGGCCGGGTCGAGCTTCACGGCGTTGAACCCCTGCTCGACATATTCGAGCGCGCAGGCGGCGGCCATTTCGGGGTCGTTGTAGACGTTCTTGCCGCGAGCATCTTCCGAATGGACGCTGCCGGTGTGCGGATAGAGATAGGTGTAGGAGCGCAGCGTCTCGTGCACCTGGCCGCCGAGCAGCTTGTAGACTGGCTTGTTCGCCTCCTTGCCGATGATATCCCAGCAGGCCATCTCCAGCGCCGAGAAGCAGCCCATGCCCGAAACGTCGGGGCGTTGCGTGAAGCCGGAGGAATAGGCGCGGCGAAAGAAATTCTCGATGTCATGCGGATCGCGACCGACGAGATAGCGCTCGGCCATGTCCTCGATCATCCTGGCCGTGACATGCGCGGAGAAGGTCGCGTTGTAGGCCTCGCCATAGCCGACCACGCCGCCGTCGGTGGTGAGCTTGACGAAGATGAAATACTTGCCGCCGATCCCGGGCGGCGGGTTGCCGACGACCCAGGTCTTCACATCGGTGATCTTCATTTATGGTCCTCCAGAACCAGGTCGGCGCCTTTCCATCCAGTGAGGATCGAGGCGGCATTGGTATTGCCGGTGATATTGTCCGGGAAAATCGATGCGTCGATGACGCGCAGGCCGTCCAGCCCGTGCACCTTGAGGCGCGGATCAACCACGGCGCGCGACGCGTCCGGCCCCATGCGGCAGGTCGAGACCGGGTGGTAGACGGTGCCCGAGCGCTTCCTGAAATCCTGGATCAGGTCGGCGTCCGACTGTATCGACGGCCCGGGCAGAACCTCTTCCTCGATGATCTCGGCCATGGCGGGCATCGACGCGATCCTGCGCACGAACTTCACCGCTGCCAGCATCTCGTCGACATCGGCATTGGTCGAATAGGCGTTGGCGGTGATCTTTGGGTAGTCGAGCGGATTGTTGGAACGGATCATGATCTCGCCGCGGCTCGACGGCCGGCAGTTGGACAGGCCGATGGAAAAGCCCGGCCAGGGGTCGGGCGTCAGGATCGGACGCTCGCCGCTCTTCGGGATCACCGTGGAGAAGGCCTGGAAATAGAGTTGCATGTTCGGCCGCGCCATCGATGGGTCGGTGCGGAAGAAGCCGCCGGCATTGTTCATCGACAGCGACAGCGGACCCGAGCGCAAGAGGATGTACTGCATGCCGACGAGCAGCTTGCCCCACCATGGCCGCAGGATCTGGTTCAGCGTCGGCAGCTTGCCCTTGAAAGTATAGTTGATGCCGACATGGTCCTGCAGATTGGCGCCGACATTGCCGTTGGCGTGGACGACCGGGATGCCGAGATCGCCGAGCAACGCTGCCGGGCCGACGCCGGAAAGTTGCAGCAACTGCGGCGAGTTGATCGAGCCGCCCGAAAGTATCACCTCGCGGCCGGCGCGCGCCGTCTTCTTCTCACCGTTCTGCTCATATTCGACGCCAATGGCGCGCCTACCCTCGAACAGGACCTTCGTCGCCAGCGCGTTGGTCTCGACGCGCACGTTGGAACGCTTCATCGCGGGTCGCAGGAAAGCGCGGGCCGCCGACATGCGGCGCCCATTCCTGGTCGTGATCTGGTAGACGCCGACACCTTCCTGGGACGCGCCGTTGAAATCGGGATTGAGCGGCAGGCCGGCCTGCACGGCGGCGGCCAGATAGCGCTTGGTCAGCGGATGCACGGCGCTCGAACAATCGGTGACATGCAAGGGGCCGCCGACGCCGCGCCACTGGTCGGCGCCGGCCGCATTGTCCTCCATCGCCTTGAAGGAGGGCAGGAGGTCCTCATAGCTCCAGCCGGGATTGCCGGCGGCGGCCCAGGCGTCGAAATCCTCGCGCGCGCCACGGATGAAGACCATGGCGTTGATGGAGCTCGAGCCGCCGAGCAGCTTGCCGCGCGGCCAGTGGTCGGCATTGCCGGCGAGACCGGGATCCGGCTCGGCCTTGTAGTTCCAGTTGACGGCCGGGTCGAAGAAAGTCTTGCCGTAACCGAGCGGCATCTGCACGTAGAACCGCTGGTCGGTTCCGCCGGCCTCCAGCACCAGCACCGAAAAACGGCCCGACGCCGACAGCCTGTCGGCGACGACCGAACCGGCCGAACCGGAGCCGACGACGATGAAATCATAGGTCTGCATGGTGGAAGGGCGGCCTCCGCAATGTCGGGCTTACCCTAGACACTGCCTGCTTGCGGCGTCGCCGTGGCTTCCGGCATGGCTTGTGAAAAAAGCGACCGTCGATCGTGGCGTGCATTTCGCTTTCGCCGGAGCTTGCGACATGGCGGCCGCATTGATAGGCAACTGCAACTGATCCTGGAAGGATTTCCCCATGGTGCACTACGCGGACGGAAAACCGCTTGGCGATCTCACGCTGCGGACGCTCGCCATGCCCTCCGACGCCAATGCCGCCGGCGATATCTTCGGCGGCTGGGTGATGGCGCAGATGGACCTTGCCTGCGGCATCCGCGCCGCCGAGCGGGCCAAGGGCCGCGTGGTCACCGCCGCTGTGAAGGAGATGTCCTTCGCCAAGGCGATGAAAATCGGCGACACGCTCTGCATCTACACCCATGTCGAGCGGGTCGGCCGCACCTCCATGGTGCTCAAGGTCGAGGCCTGGGCGCAGCGCTACCTTTCCGACCTGATGGAAAAGGTCACCCACGCCGATTTCGTCATGGTGGCGCTCGACGGCGAAGGCAAGCCGAAGCCGGTTCCGGCCGAAAGCTGACCAGATACGATTCTCCCCAGCCTTGTCGTTTTGTAACCATGCCGGCGCGGAAGATGGGCTCCGCGACATCGAATGGTTGCCTTCGCGATTCACTTTAGGGTCGCGAAGGGGAAAACAATGCGTCAACACATACTGAACGGCTGGCTCGCGGCAGCCCTTGTAGCCTTGGTCTGCCTGCTCGGCATAACGGCCTATATGGAGGTCAGGAAAGACCTTCCGCGCTTCGCCTACATGAGGGTTCTGAAGGTGGCCGACAGGAAGCCGGTGCAGTCGGAAAGCTGCTCGACAGCGTGCTGCAACGGGGCCGCCCAAAGCGCCTGATAAATAGCCGGCTAACATTGTCATTCCGTGTCCAGGCGGTTGCTCGGAGCCGACGGCGGGGCTCGCGTCGAGGTGGCGACGGATCCGGTCAGAGCCGGAAAATGCGATAGGGCCGACACCGAGCCACACGGTTCATCCAATGGTTCATAAACCTTTGGATTACAACGGTTTCAGGCCTGCTGGCTGTCGAATTTGGCGCGCGCCTCGCGGACCCGGTTGGTGTTCTTGCGCGCCCATTCGCCAAGCGCGGCGACCGGCACGAGCAACTCGTGACCGAGTTCGGTCAGCTCATAATCGACACGCGGCGGAATGGTCGGAAATACCTTGCGCGTGACGAAGCCGTCGCGCTCCAGACCCCGCAAGGTGGTGGTCAGCATCTTCTGCGAAATGCCGCCGACGGCGGCGCGCAATTCGTTGAAACGCAGCGCCCCGTCGCCAAGCTTGCCGACGACGAGGACGGTCCATTTGTCGCCGACCCGTTGCAGGATTTCCGACACGGCCCGGCAGTCCTCGGTGATGTGCGGGTGCCTCAGTAACAAAGAAGTGCCTCCTTGCGCGCCGATTGGTCAGTATCACATATAGCGCCGGTATCCAAACGATACCAGAAATTCCCGCAAGGAGAGCCCCTTATGTCCAAGCCCAAAATCGCCATCGTCGTCGGTTCGACGCGCGCCGCCCGCTTCGCCGACGTGCCGACGCAGTGGATCGCCAAGATCGCCAAGTCGCATGCCGATATCGACGTCGAAATCGTCGATCTGCGCGACTGGTCGCTGCCCTTCTTCGACGAAGTCGCATCCTCTGCCTGGGCGCCGTCGAAGAACGAAGTGGCGCAGCGCTGGCAGAAGAAGGTCGCCGAGTTCGACGGCTTCATCTTCACCGCCGCCGAATACAATCACGCTCCGACCGGCGTCTTGAAAAATGCCATCGACTACGCCGCCAATGAATGGAACAAAAAGCCGGCCGGCTTTGTCGGCTACGGCTCGGTCGGCGGCGCGCGCGCGGTAGAACAGCTTCGCCTGATCGCCGTCGAGTTGCAGATGGCGCCGGTCAAGTCGGCCGTCCATATCGCCTGGGGCGATTTCCTTGCGGTGCGCCAGGGCGAGAAGAAGCTCGAGGATCTCGAGCACCTGAACCAGGCCGCGGCCGCGCTGGTCAACGACGTCGTCTGGTGGGCCAAGGTGCTGAAGGCCGCTCGCGCCGCCGACGCGATCGCCGGCGAAGCCCAGGCCGCTTAAACCGGATTTAGAGATCATCCTCCCCGAAGGGCGGCGCTTGCGCCGCCCTTTTCGTTTGCGCGAACGTCTCGCTGAAGCTCTCCCGGCGTGAGGATGCAGCGCGCAATACGCACTGATCATGATGACTTGCATAATGCAACTAACCCGGCTATAAAGTGACTTGCATATTGAAAGTGAGTCATGAGGATGGTTGCCAGGACGAGCTTCGAAAAGCGCCCGTGCCCCATAGCGCGCAGCCTCGACGAGGTCGGCGAGTGGTGGAGCATCCTTCTGTTGCGGGACGCATTCCAGGGCCTCACGCGCTTCGACCAGTTCCAGAAGAGCCTTGATATTGCCCCGAACATCCTGACGCGGCGGCTGAACAGCCTGGTCGAGCGCGGGCTGTTCGAGAAGCGCGCCTACTGCGAACGGCCGCTTCGCCATGAATATGTGCTGACCGCCAAGGCCCGCGATTTCCGGCCGGTGCTTCTTACGCTGCTGGCCTGGGGCAACAGGCATCTGGCGCCCGAAGGCCCGAGCCTCGTCGTGGTGGACACGGCGGATGGGCACTGGGCCGATCCCGTTCTGGTCGACCGCGAGACCGGCAAGGAGCTCGACAGCGGCGGCTTCACCATGGCGACCGGGCCGGCGGCCAGCGATCGAATGCGCCAGCGCTATCGTTTCAGCAGTGAGGGTTCGGGCCTGCCGCTCGTCGACAACACGCGGGTGGATGGCGGCCGGGAAGAGGCGCAAATCGGATGAACAGGGCTCTTTCCCCGGCTGAATTGCAGCCCTCGATCGTTGAAGCTCCGAAGCCTGTCAGAAAGCGCCGGAAGCCGTGGCTGCTCGGGGCAGCGCTGATCGTGGTCGCCGCCGGCGGATGGTACGGCGTGGAATGGTGGCAGGCCAATCGTTTCCTGGTAACGACCGACGACGCCTATGTCGGCGGCAATGTCACGCCGCTGGCGCCGCGCGTCGCCGGGCATATCGACAAGGTGCTCGTCGAGGACAACCAGCATGTCGTGGCCGGCCAGCCGGTCATCCGCATCGACGACAGGCCGTTCAAGGCGGCGCTGGAACGCGCGCAGGCTTCGGTGCGTCAGAAGCAGTCGGCGCTCGACAATCTGCGGGCCCAGGTCTCTCTGCAGAACTCGCTGATCGAGCAGGCCAGCGCCGATCTAGAAGCCAAAAGCGCCGCCGCCGCGTTCACCGCGCAAGACGCCAGGCGATACGCGGTGCTCGCCAGCGCCAAGACCGGCTCGCAACAAGATGCGCAAAAGAGCGCCGCGGCCGACGGCCAGGCGCAGGCAGCGGTCGCCGCCGCGCGGGCAGCGCTTTCGGCCTCAAGGCAACAGCTTGACGTCCTCAACACCCAGATTTCGGAAGCGACGGCGGAAGTCGCCGCCGCCAAGGCGGATCTCGACACCGCCCAGCTCGACCTTGGCTTCACCGAAATCCGCTCGCCGATCGACGGCATTGTCGGCAATAGGGTGGCGCAGGTCGGCACCTATGTCTCGCCGGGCAGCTATCTGCTGACCATCGTCCCGGCGGCGGGCCTGTGGGTCGACGCCAATTTCAAGGAAGACCAGCTGCGCGCGATGGCCGACGGACAGGCCGCGACCGTCTATGCCGATGTCGCGCCCGACCAACCGCTCAAGGGCCGCGTCACCAGCCTCGGGCCGGCGACCGGAGCGATCTTCAGCGTGATCCCGCCGCAGAACGCGACGGGCAATTTCACCAAGATCGTGCAGCGGGTGCCGGTCAGGATCACGATCGATGCCGACCAGGCAGGCAAGGTTGCGCTGCGGCCCGGCCTGTCGACGGTGGTCACGGTCGATACCGCGTCGCGCTGAGGGCCCCGTGTCAGCGCCGGCCGCCCCGCAATCCTTCATCGCCAGCATCCTGCCGTTCATGGTGATGTGCGTGGGGATGTTCATTGCGCTGCTCGACATCCAGATCGTCGCCTCCTCGCTGCAGGACATCGGCGGCGGCCTGTCGGCCGCGCAGGACCAGATCGGCTGGGTCCAGACCTCCTATCTGGTGGCGGAGATCATCGTCATCCCGCTGTCGGGCTGGCTCACCCGCGTCTTCTCGACCAGATGGCTTTTCACCATCTCGGCGGCCGGTTTCACGCTGGCCAGCATGCTGTGCGGCTTTGCCTGGAACATCGAGAGCATGATCGTGTTCCGGGCGCTGCAAGGGCTGCTCGGCGCTTCGATGATCCCGACGGTGTTCACCTCGTCCTTCCATTATTTCCAGGGCCCGAGGCGCGTCTATGCCGCCGCCGTGGTTGGCAGCATCGCCTCAATCGCGCCGACGCTCGGTCCCGTCATCGGCGGCTGGATCACCGACACGTTGAACTGGCACTGGCTGTTCTATGTGAACGTCGTCCCCGGCGCGATCATCACCGTCCTGGTGGCGCTGCTGGTCAGGATCGACAGGGGCGATCTGTCGTTGCTGAAGGGCGCGGACTATATCGGCATGATGCTGATGGCGGTCAGCCTCGGCACGGCGGAATACGTCCTTGAGGAGGGCTCGCGCTGGAACTGGTTCGACGACGCCACGATCCGAAACGGCGCCGTCGTCGCCGTGGTTACGCTCATCCTGTTCGTCTTCCGGAGCCTGACCTATGCGCAGCCGGTGGTCGACTTCCGAGCCTTCGGCAATCGCAATTTCGCGATCGGCTGTTTCCTGTCCTTCATTACCGGCATCGGCATCTTCGCCACGATCTACCTGACGCCGCTGTTCCTCGGCTATGTGCGAGGCTACAACGCGTTCGAGACGGGGCTCGCGGTTTTTTCCACCGGCGTCGCCTCGATGGTGGGCGTCCCGGTCTATATCTTCCTCGCCAAACGCTTCGATACGCGCTGGCTGATGATGTTCGGTCTGGCCTCCTTCGGCGCGTCGATGTGGAGTTTCAGCGCCATCACCAGCCAGTGGGGCTCGGCGGAGCTTCTACTGCCGCAGATCTTTCGCGGTTTTCCGCAGGTCTTCGCCGTCGCGCCGAGCGTCAATCTCGGGCTCGGCAGCTTGCCGCCGGAACGGCTGAAATATGCCAGCGGCCTGTTCAACACGATGCGCAATCTCGGCGGCGCGGTCGGCATCGCCATTTGCGGCGCAATCCTGAACAACCGCACCAACTTCCATTTCCTGACGATCGCGTCGCATCTGACGCCGCAGAACGAAGCGGCCATGCGCATGGTCGACACCGTTGCGCAGCGCTACGGCCAGTTGCCCGGCGCCATCGACGGCGGCCATGCCGCATCGCTGAAGCAGCTCTGGCAGCTCGCCTATCGCGAGGCCTCGACAATGGCTTACGCCGATGCGTTCCTGGTCATCATGGTGGCTTTCGTAATCGCCACGGCGCTGGTTCCGTTCCTGCGCAACGTCACGCCCAAAGCGCCGCCGCCGGATGCGCATTGAGCGGAACGGCAGCGGCAACGGGTGGCTACTTGGGACCCTACCGCGCCCGGCGGTGTCGGTTCGCCGCTTGTCCAACTGCCCGTCGCGGTCTGAACAAGCATCGCATGGCTATGAGCGTGCCACGGGGCGATGTCCGTCGGGCAGGCGGGTGGCGATCAGCTTGTCGATGCGGCGACCGTCGAGGTCGACGACCTCGAAGCGCCAGCCTTGCGCGTCGACGCATTCGCCGGTGGCCGGAAGATGATGCAGGTGCGACAGCACATAGCCAGCGACGGTCTCGTAGTCGCGGTTCTCCGGCAGGTCGATGCCCAGGACCTCGGCCATCTCGTCGGCCTGCATGTAGCCGGCGAGCAGCCACGAGCCGTCATCGCGCTTGACGGCGTTCTCCTCTTCGCCGGCCTCGAGGTCGGAGCGGAACACGCCGGTGATGGCTTCGAGGATGTCGGCCGGCGTGACAATGCCTTCGAAATGACCGTATTCGTCGTGGACCAGCGCCATGGGCACGTCCGATTCCCTCAGCTTCTGCAGCACGTCGAGCGCGTCGGCCTGGTCATGCACGATGGGGGCAGCGCGTACGTGCTGGCGCGCATCCAGTACCCGACCGGCGAGAAGGGCGGCCAGCACGTCGCGTGTCTGGATGACGCCGACCATGGCGTCGACATTGCCTTCAGCCGCGGGCAGCCGCGAATGCTGCGTCTCCATCAATAGCTTCCGGACCACCGTCTCGTCGGATTGCAGGTTCAGCCAATCGACCTCGGTGCGCGGCGTCATGACGGCGCGCACGGCGCGGTCGCCGAGGCGCATGACGCCGGCAATCATGCGGCGTTCGTCGGATTCGATGGTACCGTGATGCTCGGCCTCGGCGACCAGCATCTTGATCTCCTCGTCGGTGACCTTCTCTTCCGCTTCGCCGGCCTGGCCGAGCAGCCACAGCACTGCGCGGCCGGAGAGGTCGAGCAGGAAGACCAGTGGCGCCGAGACCGTGGCAAGGACAGTCATTGCCGGCGCGGCCCTGACCGCGACGCGTTCCGGGTCCTTGAGCGCGATCTGCTTCGGGACCAACTCGCCGATGATCAGCGAGGCATAGGTGATCAAAGCGACGACGATACCGACGCCGACGGGGTCGGCGATGTTCTCGCGGATGCCGGTCGACGCAAGGTATTTTGCCAGCCTTTCGCCGAGCGTGGCTCCCGAAAACGCGCCCGAGAGGACGCCGACCAGAGTGATCCCGATCTGGACCGACGACAGGAACTTGCCGGGATTGGAGCCGAGCGCCAGGGCACGACCGGCGCCATTGACGTTGCGGTCGATCATTGCCTTGAGACGGGCAGGCCGCGACGAGACGATGGCAAGCTCCGACATCGACAAAAGGCCGTTCACCAGGATGAGGACGGCAACGACGGCGATTTCAACATAAAGCATGAGCGGTCAATAGCATTGCTGCAGTGCATTCGAAAATAGCTCGCCGCTATTTTTGGAAGATGACAGGCACAGTGTTCAGGCGGCATCCCGGATCGGCGCCAGGAAATGCCGGGCAAGCGCGTCGATGACCACGCGCACCTTGTCTCAGCGCGCCGCAAGCAGCCCTACTGAAGCACCTTCAACACGCCGATCACGGCCATGCCGTCGGTGAAATAGGGATCGCCGCCGCCGTTGCGCCCGGTCCTGGTGGCGCCGATCCCCGGTATCTCAGTGGTCGAAGCCAGCAGAGCGGCCGCATTCAGGTCGCCGATCAGGAAGTCGCGCTCATTGTCGATGTCGGGACCGATATGGTGGGTGATGGCGCCCGTGTCGTGGCTGAGGCCGACGCCGCGGTCGAAGCTCGCGGCGCCCAGCCAGAACGGGCGGTCGTCGTCGCCAACGGCATCCGTCCGCCAGAAGCGGACGTGGTGACGCCGGTCGGCGCTGTTGCCGACCGGTTTCTCGAAGGCGAGATCCTGGGGGCGGCCTTCGAACAAAAGGCGGCTCATCGGCGCGTCGGGATAGGGGCGGGAAAACAACACGCTTTCGCCGATGCCGATCGCGGTCCTAAGCGTCACTGCGTCGGCCGTGTCCCAGCCGGCGATGGCGAAGGCGTGGACGACTTCCTTTTCAGTGCCGACCAGGCCGACATTGATCGGGTCGCCGGGAATGCCCTGCGGCGTATGAGTCACCATCCCGAAGGGCCGGGCGCGGAAACCGCGCTCGCGCCACGTCCAGAATTCCGGCGCGGCGACATAGGCGAGCGCCAGATAAGAGGCGCAAAGCGCCGCCAGCCAGATCGCCGCCCGCCGCTTCAGGCTTCGCTTAACCACCACAACCCAACCGCTCCCAAATCCACATGCGACCATTTTATGCGGTGTTGGCCGTTTTTGGGCAGAGCGGCCTCAGCGGCAGGCGCGGTAGCCGCTTTTGCGGTTCTTGACGTCGAAATGGAAATGATTGCGGTGGTCGTAGTTGTAACCCGGCCCGAGCACAGTGTTGAAATACTGGCAGCCGTCGGCCCGCACATTGTTGAGGAAGCCACGGGTGCGGAAGGCGAACCAGCCGGGCTTGCGCACGTCGATGTCGTCGCCATTGTTGAGCTCTATGCTCATGACGTCGAGCGCGTTGCCCTTGCCGTGCTCGGACAGGACGCCTTCGCCGGCAATGTTGCGGCAGGAATAGCTGGAGCCCTGGTGGATCGCCTTGACGCCGGAGAAGTAGCGCCATCGGGCGGCTGGCTGCAGCTCGTTCTTCGTCCAGGCGGCGAAGGTGGCGGCCATGTTGCAGGTGAGCGTCGCCGCCGGCTTCATGGCGACGCTGCCGATGGCCGAGACTTTGACCGGGAAATCGATGCCGCACTGGCCCTCATGGATCGGTTGGATGTCCTGATAGACCACGCCCATACGCTTCAACTCGTTGCGGCAGTCGATTTCGCTGGCCGGCATCTGCTCGAGAGGCGACATCGGCTCGTCCATGCGCGGATAGGCGGCCTGGGTCAGGTAGGGATTGGATGGAACGAGGCGCTGCATGCCGGAGTATTGCGGCGCGTCCGGCTGCGGCACGGCTGCCGTCTGGCTGCCGACATCGACGGCCGGCTGCAGCGCAAAGACGTCACCCGTGGTGCAGGCCGATATTGTCGCGATGGCAGCACCAACGGCCAGTCCGGCGATCGTGACGCGCGCACGCCTGTCCCGTTGCGCCGCTAATAGCATGGCGCCAAGTCTTCGAGCCATTGAAAGGCATCCTTGTCCCCAAGATCTGATCCCAATTGGGATCATGATTCGGATAGCTCAAGGATAATCCGCAACAGTAAAGGAAAGCTCAGCGCCGGTATTCATGCCTGAGGCGGAATTGCGGCGCTGGTCTTGCCAGGGGGTGATCCGAAACTTTCGTGCCTACTGGCAGAAAGTACCGCCGTTGCGGCGTGGGGCCAGGTCCAGGTGGAAATGCAGCGTGTGGTCGGCATCGGCGCCCGGCCCCAGCACTGTCTTGAACGGTCCGCAGGCAGCCTTGCGCACCGCGTCGAGGAATTTCGCATCCTTCTCCGTCGGTGTCGGGCCGACCTCGATCTTGGTGCCGTCGGACAGGGTGAAGGAGGCGATGTCGAGCGCGTTGCCGAAAGCATGTTCCGACAGTTTACGGGTGCCGTGGCGCGGCCGGCAGACAAAGGCCGAGGCCTGGTCGATCGACCGCAGGTCGGCGCCGAGCTCGGCTTTTGCCGCGGGCTGGACGACGTCGACCATGAAGCGCGCTGCCGCCTCGGCCATCGGGCAATTGAGCTCAGTGCCAGGACTGATGCCAATGGACCTGCCGAGTGTCTTTATGACGACGGGGTAGGGGATCGAGCAGCCGATCTCTGGATCGTGCTCGGCGTTATGCTCCTCGAACTCGACGCCCAGCGCCTTCAACCGCTCGCGGCATGCGGTTTCCTCCGCCGGCATGTTGCCGGCCGGCATCTCGGTGGAACGCGGATCGGGAAGCATCTTCTCGCCGGCATCAGCCGGCTTTTCCGGTGGTTGCGGCGGGGTTTCCGGCGGCTCCGGGTTCACTTCGGCGGGCCTCAGCGGCGGCGTTGGCACGGTGTCCGGCGTCTGCGGCTCGGATTCCGACGGAGGCTCGGATTGAGGGCCGTTCGAGCCTGGGGGGTGGGCATCCCGTTTCGGACGCGACTTCTCCTGGTTGAGTAAGTCGTCGTTGCTGTCCGCGGGCGGCTTGTCGGACCCGGACTTCTCAGCGCCATTCTCCCTGTCCTGTGGGCGTGATCCCGGGACAGGAGCCGCCGCTGGCGTTTCGGGTGCCGGGGTGGCGCTATGGCTGGCCGGCGGCAGGTGTCGCTTATACCGATGATGATGCTTGGCCAGGGCCGGCGTAACCACGAGCGCGGCAGCCACCAAAGGCAGCGCCAGTCTGCAAAGTCGTGAAAGGCCGAGCGTTGCCATCGCCCGGAAACGGCGGTCGCGTTGCGAAGTTGCCTGCGCCGGCGGGCCTGCAGATCACAATCGGTTACCGGCGCGTTACGCGCCTATGGCTTCAAGGCCTTCTTCCAGCCAGTCCGCGAGCATCGGCAGGCCGAGCAGATACTTGGCCGCGCGCTTCCTGGGGCGTTCGCTGGCGGCGGCCACCGCATCCGCCCATTCGGATGCGTCATAGTCGCCGCGCCCGACCCAGGCGAGCGCGATCAGTTCGGCCGCTTCGTCGATGTTGAGATCGTCGATCAGCTCCCGGAATTCCTCCTCGGTCAGATCTTCCGAAGCCTCCTCGGCAAGGCCGTCATGGTGGTGGCTGGCATGCGCGTCGCCGTCGAACTCGACCTCATGCTCGGCGCCGTCGTCATAGTCCTCGTTGACGGCGGCGCTCAGCGCCTTCGCCTTGAGGATGAGGAGGCGCACCGTGTCCGGATCGATCGAAAGTTCCCACTCCTTCTCGAGGCGCTGCTGCACGGTCCTTCTCCACGTGATGCGCTGGGCACCGATGATAGCGGATTTGCAGCGCGCGTCACGTACGGAGGTAAAGCCGTCCAAAATAGTTGGGCCGCTGCCGGTATTTCGGGATGAAAGAATGCCATAGAGGCGTTAGTCTGGCATTCCCACGCCCATAAGGAGGCTTCGATGCGCAGACGATTGCTTGTTCAAGTCATGGCTGTTGCTGCCCTGCCGCTGTTCGCGGCGCCCGCGTTCACGGCAGGCGACAGCGGCGGCGCTGGCACCGGCGGCAGCAGCGCCGGCCAGACCGTCACCCAGTGCAAGAAAGGCGAGGTCTGGGACAAGAAGAAGAACAAGTGCGTGAAGCCGCAATATGGCATGCTGGATGACGACAGCATCTATGAGGCCGGCCACGATCTGGCCATGGCCGGGCGCTATGACGAGGCGATCTCTGTACTGACGCTCGCCGAGAACAAGCAGGACCCACGGATCCTCAACTATCTCGGCTATTCGCACCGCCATTCGGGCCGCGTCACGGTCGGGCTCGGCTACTACGAGGAAGCCCTGAGGATCGATCCGAACTACACACTCGTGCGCGAGTATCTCGGTGAAGCGCATCTGCAGATCGGCGATCTCGCCGGCGCGCAGCAGCAACTGCAGGAAATCGAAAAGCGGACCGGCAAGGGCTCGCGCGAATACGGCATGCTGTCCGAGCAGATCGATCATTTCCTGCGAAGCTGAACGGAGTTTATGACTGCTCGACCGGCTGCGAGTACTCGCAGCCGGTTTTTTCTTGCTGGCGGCCAGCCGGCCCGCGAAAGCGGTGATCATTTTGCCCAACTTCATTTTTTGGCGTGAAAATCGCGCGAAGATCGCTATATTCGGGGAAATTGTGGTGAAACGGTTCCGTTAGCCCGAGGCTGCCGGACCGTTTTCTTTTTGTACCCATTTGACAGGGCCGCTCCCGAAACGCGGGGGTGGCGGCAGGAAAGGTCAGGCTTATGATCAAGGTTCCGATGACAGGCGAGGGGTTCGCGTCATTGAAGGAAGAACTCCGCTGGCGCCAGCAGGAGGAACGTCCCCGTATCATCGAGGCGATCTCCGAAGCGCGCTCGCATGGCGACCTGTCCGAAAACGCGGAATACCACGCGGCCAAGGAGTCGCAGAGCCACAATGAAGGCCGCATCAACGAGCTCGAGGATCTGATCGCGCGCGCGGAGGTCATCGACGTCTCGAAGCTTTCCGGCGACAAGGTCAAGTTCGGCGCGACCGTTGTGCTGGTCGACGAGGACACTGAGGAAAAGAAGACCTACCAGATTGTCGGCGACCAGGAAGCGGACGTGAAGTCCGGCCGCATCTCGATCTCCTCGCCGATCGCGCGGGCACTGATCGGCAAGGAAGTCGGCGACGCCATCGAGGTCAATGCCCCGGGCGGCGCTCGTGGTTATGAGATCGTCCAGGTCCAGTTTATCTGAGGAGCCTTGGACACCGCTCAGGCGGCCGAGTAGCGTGGTTCTCTGCGCTCCCGGCCTTTCGCCTGAAGCATACATGACATGAGAACGGCCGGCATGGGCCGCTCCTCGAACGCTACGCCATTAGACCGGCCGGAGCTTATTGCGAAAAGGTCCTCAGGCTGGCGCTTTCGAACTGAGCACCAGCAGCCGTTCCGCCTCCGCCATCACCTCAGCCGGCGTGACCTTGCCCCCGGCCGGCGCAAGCAAGGTCGATGCAAATTTTCCACGTGGGCCGGTAAGACCCGGTTCCGTCGCCAGGAAGATGGCGACGGTCGGCAGGCCGAAGGCACTGGCGAGATGGGTTAGGCCGGTGTCGGCGCCGATCACCAGCGTCGAGCGGCCGAGGATCGCGGCGACATCCGCGAGCGGCGATTTCGTAACCAGCACCGTCTCCGGCACGGCTCCGGCAATGGCTTGCGCCACTTTCCTTTCCGGCTCATTCGACCAGGTGACTACCGGCGTGAATTGCCGGTCGGCCAGTCGGCGCGCGGTTTCGACCCAGTCCTCGACCGGCCATTTCTTGTCCTCGCGGCTCGTGCCGTGCAGCAGGAAGGCGGCTTTGCCTTCAATGCGGGGCAGGTTGCCCGCCGGCGGCACGATGCCTGACTCGAGCCTCGACAGCTCGGGCTGGTAGCCAAGCGCCAGCCCGAACAGCCGCCTGGTGCGCTCGATGGCGTGCAGGTTGCGCGGCACGGCATATCTGCGCTGATAAAACAGCCCTGCCGAAGACTCGCGGGCGCTAGCCCGGTCGAAGCCGGCAATCGGCGCTCCAGCCTGGATGGCGACCAAGGCTGATTTCAGCAAGCCTTGCGCGTCGATGACAAGATCGTAGCGGGAGGCGCGAAGCGTTTTGCGCAGCCCTGCCATCTCGCGCCAAGTGCCGCCGTTGAAAAGCTTCTTGCGCCAGCGTCGGATCGCCACCTTGTGGATCACTCCAATCGCCGGGTGCAGCGCCACGATCGCGGCAAAGGGTTCCTCCACGCACCAGTCGAAGTCTATGTTGGGCCGATTGCGTACGGCATCTTCGACGGCGGGAAAGGTGTGAATGACGTCGCCCATCGACGACGTCTTGACGATCAGCACCTTCATGCCGCTGCCGGGACCGTCAGCAATCGCTCGGCCGCGGCGGTGACGCGGGCGACATCGAGCGTGTTCAGGCAGTTGAGATGCCCAAGCGGGCAGATCTTCTTGTGGCAGGGCGAACAGGACAGGTGAAGCCAGATCAGTTCGGAGCGCTCGCTGAGCGGCGGCGTGTTTTCCGGCGAGGTCGAACCATAGACGGCCACGATCGGCGTGCCGACGGCGGCGGCGACATGCATCAGTCCGCTGTCATTCGACACCGCAAGCTTCGCCGCGGCGATGAGGTCTATGGCGTCCTCCAGCCGCGTCTTGCCGGCAAGGTCGATGGCGCCGGGGGCGAGCGTCGCTATCTCGCCGGTGACGGCGGCATCGTTCCTGGAGCCGAGCAGCACGACGCCCAATTCCTTTGCCATCATGTCCCGGGCAAGCCCGGCATAGTGGTCGCTTGGCCAGCGTTTTGCCGGGCCGAATTCGGCGCCGGGCATCAAGGCAACGAATTTCCTCGCGGGGAGCCCGAAGCGCGCCAGCAGATCGGCCTGGTTGGCCTGGTCGACGGCAAGATGCGGGGCGCGAAACGTGCCGCCGCGCGCGAGGCCGAAATAGGCGCGCGCCGTGCGCCGTTTCAGGGTTTCGGGCAACGGCACGATGTCGGTGAGCAGGCCATAGCGCATTTCGCGCAAATAGCCGACACGATGCGGAATGCGGGCAAAGAAAGGGATCAGCGCCGATTTCCAGCTCCCCGGCAGCACATAGGCCATGTCGTAGCGGCCGCGCAGCAAGCGGCCGAAGCGCCTGCGGCTGCGGAATTCGAGCGCTCCGGGCGTCAACGGAAAGTCGATCTGGCTGCGTATCTCCGGCATGCGCTTGACCAGAGGCGCCGCCCACGCCGGAGCCAGCACATCGATGGCCGCGTGAGGATGCTTTTCCTTCAGCGCCGCAAACAGGCACTGCGCCATGACCATGTCGCCCACCCAGCGTGGGCCGATCACGAGGATCGTTGGGCCTTCAGCCATTCGACATAGTCCCTGACGCCGGTTTCGACTGTGCGGAATTGGCCATTGTAGCCGGCCGCGCGCAAGCGGGACATATCAGCCTGAGTAAAACTCTGGTAGCTGCCCTTGAGATGGTCGGGGAACGGGATGAATTCAATCTCCCCCTTGCCCAGCGTGTCGATCACCGTTTCGGCGATGGCGCGGAACGGCTGGGCACGGCCGGTGCCGCAGTTGAAGATGCCGCTCAGGCCCATTTTCCACAGCCACAGATTGACCTCGGCGACATCGCCGACATGGATGAAGTCGCGGCTCTGCTCGCCGGGGCCGAAGCCGTCATATGCGCCGAACAGTTTCGGGTTATCGCCACGCTCGACCTGGTTGAACAAATGGAAGGCGACTGACGCCATGGCGCCCTTGTGCGCCTCGCGAGGTCCGTAGACGTTGAAGTAGCGCAGGCCCGCCACCTGCGAATGATTGGCGTCGACGTTGCGGCGGACGTAGTCGTCGAACAGCTTCTTCGAATAGGCGTAGACGTTGAGCGGCCGCTCGAACTCAGGCTCCTCGCGGAAGTCGCTGCCGCCGCCATAGACGGATGCGGAAGAGGCATAGAGGAAGGGCACGCGCAGGTCCAGGCAGGCATGCAGGAGCCGCTTCGAATAGGCGTAGTTCACGTCCATCATGAACTTGCCGTTCCACTCGGTGGTGGTCGAGCACGCGCCCTGGTGGAAGACGGCCTCGATGCGGCCGAGGGCGCCATTGTCGAGCTGGGCGAGAAAATCGTCCTTGTCGACATAGTCGGCGATGCGAAGGTCGGCCAGGTTGGCGATCTTGTGGCCGTCGGTGAGATCGTCGACCACGACGATGTCGTCATGACCCTCGGCATTGAGAGCGGCGACGATGTTGGAGCCGATCATTCCGGCGCCGCCCGTAACGATGATCATGCTTTTCAGCCTTGCTCCGTTGCAGATTCCGGCCCTTATAAGGGAGGCGGGCGGGAGTGTCGACAAAGCAGGCAAGCTGGCGCGCCACAGTGAGGCCGCAAAGCTCCCGCTTCAGTCGCGTCCAACCGCCTGACGGGCGCGCTGCCTGGCGACATGGTGAGAGACAAAATGCCATCGACCGAACTGCTTATCGCGTTTTTCGCCACGACGGCGATCTTCGCCTACATCCCAGGTCCCGCCATGCTTTATGCCGCCGCGCAGACGATGGCGCGCGGGCGCTGGTCTGGCTTGACGGCGGCTCTCGGTATCCATCTCGGCGGCTATGTGCATGTCTTTGCCGCCGCCGCTGGCCTGTCCGTCCTGTTCCATGCGGTGCCGCCGCTATATCTGACGGTCAAGCTCGTCGGCGCTCTCTATCTGATCTGGCTCGGCGTCTCCATGTTCCGTAAACGGGCAGACGGCGATGCGGCTCTGCCCACCATCGAGCGGAAATCGGCCCGGCGCGCCTTTTTCGAAAGCATCACCGTCGAGGTGCTCAATCCGAAGACGGCGATCTTCTTCATGGCGTTCCTGCCGCAATTCATCGATGTCTCGGCGGCGTTTCCGGTGTGGATGCAGTTCGTTGTCCTGGGAACCATCGTCAACCTGATGTTCTCCTCGGCCGACATCGTTTGCGTGTTTCTTGCCGGCGCCCTGATTGCGCGGCTGCGGCGTTCGGGACGCGCGCAGCGACTAATGCAGCGCGCTGGCGGCGCGGTGCTGGTCGGCCTCGGTGTCCATGTTGCCTTGCAGAGGAGCTGATTGCTCGCCGGCTCCTGTTGTAGCCCTCGTCAGCCTGCCGTTGCGCTCATCCGAATTGCGGTATATCGGCATCGCGAACATGATAAGTGCCGGAAACCCCGGGCATCAAACCGACCAAAATCCGCCTTCAGGCGTGCGCCAGTGAGATGATCAAGCAGCATCTGCCTTCCCCCGAGCCTTTGCATCGCACCATCGCCGGATTCGGCGATGCCACCGTGCTGGTGGTGGGCGATTTCATCCTCGACCGCTTCGTCAGCGGCGTCATCGAGCGCATCTCGCCGGAAGCCCCAATCCCCGTGCTGCATGGACGGGGCGAGACGCTGAACATGGGCGGCGCCGGCAACGTCGTCTCCAACATCGTTTCGCTCGGCGCGACCGCCATTCCTGTTTCGGTGATCGGCGCAGATCAGGCAGGCAACAGCCTGATGCGCATGCTCGGCGAGATCGGCGTCGATACCGACGGGCTGCTGCAGAGCCAGGACCGTATGACTTCGTCGAAAAGCCGCTTCAGTGCGCTCAACCAACAGGTGCTGCGCTTCGACGAAGAGGAGATCAAGGCGCTCAATTCCGCCGAGCGGGCGAAGCTCATCGACCATTTCCAGGCGGCGCTTGGCCGTGCCGACATCGTCATACTCTCCGACTACGGCAAGGGGGTATTGCTCGATGGCGTCGCCGGCGAGCTGATCGCGATCTGCCGCGATGCCGGCAAGCCGGTGCTGGTCGATCCCAAGGGGCGCGACTATGCGCGTTACGCCGGCGCGACGGCGGTCACGCCGAACCGCAAGGAGCTCGGCGAGGCGGTCGGGCGCAAGGTGTTCAGCGACGATGAGATCGTGGCCGCCGCGCGCGACCTCATCGCCGAGCACGACTTCGAATACATCGTCGCCACGCGCAGCGAAAAGGGCATGAGCGTGGTTTCCGCCGAGGATGCCCGCCACATCTCCACCCAGGCGCGCGAAGTGTTCGACGTTTCCGGTGCCGGCGACACGGTCATCGCAAGCTTCGCGCTTTCGCTCGCCGCCGGCGCCGACCGCGTGCATGCGGCCGTCATCGCCAACGCGGCCGGCGGCGTGGTGGTCGGCAAACGCGGCACCGCGAGGCTCAACGTCGAGGAACTGGCCGGGGCGCTCTTCCGCTCGCACGGGCCGACGACCCATACCGATGCCATTCTCGACGCCAATGCCGCTGCCAGGATGGTCGCGGCGTGGAAGGACGAGGGGCTGACCGTCGGCTTCACCAATGGCTGTTTCGACATCCTGCATGCCGGCCATGTCAGCCTGCTGCATGCCGCGCGCAGCCAGTGCGACCGGCTGGTGCTCGGCCTCAACAGCGACGCCTCGGTGCGCCGGCTCAAAGGGCCGGGTCGCCCGGTCAACAACCAGCATGACCGCGCCTGCGTGCTGGCCGCTCTTGCGTCGGTCGATGCCGTCGTCGTCTTCGAGGAAGACACGCCGCTGAAGCTGATCGAGGCGCTTTTGCCCGACATCCTGGTCAAGGGCGCGGATTACACGATCGAGACCGTGGTCGGCGCCGATGTGGTGCAGAAGGCGGGCGGGCGCGTGGTGCTGGTCGATCTCGTCGCCGGCAAGAGCACGACGAACACGATCGGCAAGCTGCGTGCCGCAAACTGAGGATCCCATGTCCGATTTGAACGACTACCTCGTCCGCTCCGCGGCGGCGATCTCGGCGATGGTCGAACGTGACCTCACCAACGAGATGGAGCACGCGGTGAGCACCGTCGTGACCGCGCTTTCCCAAGGCAAGGCGCTGTTGATCTGCGGCAATGGCGGCTCTGCGAGCGACGCCATCCACATCGCCGGCGAGCTGGTCGGCCGCTTCCTCAAGGAGCGCAAGGCCTACAACGTCATCGCGCTGCCGGCGAACGCCGCTGTGCTGACGGCCTGGGGCAACGACTACGGCTTCGACACGGTCTTCTCGCGCCAGGTCGAGGCGCATGGGTCGGAAGGCGCGGTGCTCCTGGCGATTTCGACCAGCGGCAATTCGCCGAGCATCCTTGCCGCTGCCGAGCAGGCCCGCATGATGGGCATGACGGTGATCAGCCTGACGGGCGACACAGGTGGCAAGCTTGCGCCGTTGACCGATATCCTGCTCAACGTGCCGTCGACCTCGACGCCGATCATCCAGCAGGGGCATCTGTGCCTCTACCACTATCTGTGCGAGGCGGTGGAAGCGCGTCTCAGCAATGGCTGAGGACGCGGGCTTTCCGCTGGCCGGGCCCGGCCTGTGGGTGGAGCGGATTGGTTCCGCGGAGTTTCCGGTTGGTCGGCCTGCGCTTTTCCTCGACCGTGACGGCACGATCAATGTCGACACCGGCTATCCCGACGATCCGGCCGCGATGGTGCTACGCGGCCAAATCGCGCCGGTGATCGAAGCCGCGAACCGGCGGGGCGTTCCGGTCGTCGTCGTCACCAACCAGTCGGGTATCGCGCGGGGCTATTTCGGCTGGGACGCGTTTGCACGGGTCAATCGGCGGGTGCTCGATCTGCTGGCTGAACAAGACGTGCTTGTCGACATGGTGCTTGCCTGCGCCTATCACGAAGCCGGCACCGGAGCGCTGGCGATACCCGATCACCCGATGCGCAAGCCCAATCCAGGCATGCTGCTCGAGGCGGGCCGACGGCTTGGCCTCGACCTGAAGCGATCGCTGATCGTCGGTGACAAGCCGGCCGACATGGAAGCCGCCCAGCGCGCCGGCCTTACGCACGGTTGGCTCGTCGACGGCGAAGGCTCGACGATGGGCAGGCTTTCAGTTTCGCCGTTGCGCGACGCGACGGACCTTGATCGACTGCTTAACGCGATACAGTCGCTCTGATCGCAGATTGATTCAAAGCCAGAGCCTAGGCTGTTCTTTTTGCGGGTGATTTCCGGAAGCCGGCACACTAACACCGGTTGTCCGCCGGCAAAGGCAGCGCTCTCGACGTGAGAACGGGGCTTGGCCTTGTCGCATACCTCGTTGTGCGCTTGGCTCTGGGGTGAGCAGAGCGACGGCCTACTATTGACCTTGATCCGCAACGCGTTCCGCTTGCTGCAGAGCTCCGCCAACTGGCTGATAGGCGGCGCTCATGGCAGGATGGTGATGTTCAACGTCTCGATTCCCTAGAAGGGCGCCTGCGCAGGCATCATCGACCTTACGAATTTGTATTCCGACGGCAAGATGCTGGTGATATCAACCGTCCATTGCTCCGGAACGGAGCTATCGCGATGAACGGAACCGCTGAAACTTCTGGACTGCGTCGGCTGATTCTAGCCAAGGCACTTGTGGTCGTCGCGGTCCCGATCGTTGCTATCGGTGGCCCTGTACAGAGTTCGTCGGCAGCGCGAGCGCGGCGATGTTATTTCTCGCTCCACTCGAAAAGACCCATCTGAAGTGTGCCGCTTTCCTCCTCGACTATCGAGACGGCCTACACGGTGGTTGATAGGATGTGGGGGCGGGTCCGCGGCTACAACGACGGCTGTCGTCACCATTTCGGCAGACACTTTTCGGACACCGCCACACCGAACTGGTGTCCTAGGTGCCGCAATAAAGGCAACGATGAATGTTAGATGAAAAAGCCCGGGAATTGCCCGTGATACCATTCGTTCCAGGGATCGATGGATTCACCTTGCACGATGGCCTCGCTCTACGAGGCATGCCTAACCCGCAGGTCCCCCTCGATGGTATAGGCACCCTGGGCCTGCACGACTTTATCGCGCAACAATTTTCGAGACCGGAGGGTGTGAGCGGGCGTGTGACTGGAGCGGTCATGGGCCTGATAAACTACCTGCCAAATGTGCGCGCCATCGAAATGCTGGACATCGCCGAACAAGATGACGTGCTCGAAATGGGGTTTGGACCGGGTTGGGCTCTCAAGAAGATGGCCAAGCTCGCGCGCACGGGTACAATCATTGGGGTAGATCGGTCGCCGACAATGCTTCGTCAGGCCCAAGCTCGAAATCGGGCCGCAATTGAAGATGGAAAGCTGAAATTGATCCAGGGTAGCTTCGAGCAGTTACCATTGGAAAGCGCCACGGTTGACAAAGTTCTTGCCGTCAACGTGATCTATTTTTGTTCAGCGACAGGAACCGCCCTCGCGGAAGCTCGCAGGGTATTGCGCCCGGGAGGAACCATGTCGATCTATGCGACGGACTGCTCTTTCATGAGAAGGTTGCAGTTCATTGGTCCTGAAACCCAGCAGACATTTGATCGAAAAGGACTGGAGGAGTTCTTGAACCGAAGCGCATTTGGGTCCGATCGAATCGATATCCAAACGGTTTGGTTGCCATTCGGGTTTCGCGGCCTGGTGGCACGATTACGCAAGCTGTAAACTTGTATTGCAGGTGCTGGCGCTGTGCCGCAAATCAGCAGGGCGCGCAAAGAGGTTTTGAGCACATCCGTCCACTTTGATGTCGGTGCCTAGCAGGTATCACTGCCGGTAACCATTGCCCGCCGTTTAATTAGCCACACCATCAAGTTGGAAAGGCCACCAACCCCTCGTCCTTGACGCGGCGGATGGTCAAGGCGGTGCGCACCGTGTCCACGTTCGGGGCCGAGGCCAGCTCCTCGATAACGAAGGTCTGGAAGGTGCCGAGGTCGCTCGCCACGCAGTGCAGCAGGAAATCGGATTCGCCCGAGACCATCCAGGCATCGCGCACGATCGGCCAGCCGCGCGTGCGCTCGGCGAAGGTTTTCAGCTCCGCGTCGGCCTGATGATGCAGGCCGATCAGGCAGAAGGCGACGACATCCATGCCCAGCGCCGGCGCGTTGAGGAGGGCCCGATAGCCGCGGATGATGCCGGCCTCTTCCAGCCGCCTCACCCGGCGCAGGCAGGGCGGCGCCGAGATCCCGACCCTGCTGGACAATTCGACATTGGTCATGCGCCCGTCATTCTGCAGCTCGCGCAGGATCTTCCAGTCGATGGCGTCGAGGTCGGCTTTCAGCGGCATGAAGGGCCTTCGCGCAAGAATCTTTCGCAATTTTGTAATTTGGTTTCGTGTCAGAGGCCATAGCTTTGCGATGATTTGTCCTTGTTTTGATGCATGCGGTGATCCGGGGGCCGGGCGCCTCCGGGCGAAATGCGTTGATGACGATCGGCGATATGGCCCGATATGCAGGGACGAAGCTTTCCGGGGACGAAGGTCAACTTGCCTTGCTGGCCCCACGGGCAACACTTACATTACACGCGACAAGCCACGGCCGTTCGCCGCAGGGGACCTTTCATGGACAATACAAAACATGCGCCCGTTCTCATCATCGGTTCCGGCCCGGCCGGCTACACGGCGGCGATCTATGCCGCCCGCGCCATGCTGAAGCCGATGCTGGTCGCCGGGCTGCAGCAGGGCGGGCAGCTGATGATCACCACGGATGTCGAAAACTATCCAGGCTTCGCCGATCCGATCCAGGGCCCGTGGCTGATGGGCGAGATGCTGAAGCAGGCCGAGCATGTCGGCACCGACATCATCAACGACATCATCACCGAGGTCGACCTCAATGTGCGGCCGTTCCGCGCCACCGGCGATTCCGGCACCATCTACACCGCGGACGCCTTGATCATCGCCACCGGCGCGCAGGCCAAGTGGCTGGGCATTCCGTCGGAGCAGACCTTCATGGGCTTCGGCGTTTCGGCCTGCGCCACCTGCGACGGCTTCTTCTATCGCGGCAAGGATGTCGCGGTGGTGGGGGGCGGCAATTCCGCGGTCGAGGAAGCGCTCTATCTGTCTAACCTTGCCAAGAGCGTCACCGTCATCCACCGGCGCGGCGATTTCCGCGCCGAGCGAATCCTTCGCGAGCGGCTGCTCAAGAAAGACAATGTCCGCGTCATCTGGGACACGGTCGTGGACGAGATCACCGGCCGTCCGGGCAAGGCGCCGCTGCCGCCTTCCGTCGAAGGCCTGACGTTGCGCAACGTCGTGACCGGCCAGGAATCGAAGCTGCCGGTCGACGGCGTGTTCGTCGCGATCGGACATGCGCCAGCCGTCGAGCTCTTTGCCGGCAAGCTGAAGCAGAAGCCGAACGGCTATCTGTGGACGGCGCCGGATTCGACCCGCACCGACGTGCCCGGCGTGTTCGCCGCCGGCGACGTCACAGACGATGTCTACCGCCAGGCGGTGACAGCGGCGGGGCTCGGTTGCATGGCCGCGCTCGAGGCGGAAAAATATCTGGCGGGCATAGAGGTTCACCGCGAAGCGGCGGAATGACAGATCGGCTGAAAAAGGCCGTTTAAAAGCCTGATTTTTCATTCAGACGCCAAATGAAACGCGAGGGGAATCATGGCGCTGGACTGGGACAAATTACGCGTATTCCACGCCGCGGCGGAGGCTGGTTCGTTCACTCATGCCGCCGAGACGCTCCATCTGTCGCAATCGGCCATCTCGCGGCAGGTCAGTGCGCTGGAGCATGACGTCGGAGTTGCGCTGTTCCACCGCCACGCGCGCGGGCTGGTGCTGACCGAGCAGGGCGAGATGCTGTTCCGCACGGCGCATGACGTGCTGATGAAGCTGGAAACCATCAAGACGCGGCTGACCGAGACCAAGGACCGGCCGTCGGGCGTGCTCAGGGTAACGACCACGGTTGGCCTGGGCGCCGGCTGGCTGACCGAACGGGTACAGGAATTCATCGAGCTCTATCCGGAGATCAGCCTGCAACTGATCCTTGCCAATGAGGAGCTCGACCTGACCATGCGCCAGGCCGATTGCGCCATCCGGCTTCGCCAGCCACAGCAGCCGGACCTTATCCAGCGTCGGCTGTTCACGGTCCACTTCCACCTCTACGCGGCGCCGTCCTACATCGCCAAGTTCGGCAAGCCGGCCTCGATCGCCGAACTCAGGAACCACCGCATCGTCACCTTCGGCGTGCCGGTGCCTTCGCATCTGTCGGAGTTGAACTGGCTCGAGACGGTGGGGGACTTCGAAGGCGCGCAGCGGGTGCCGACGCTGCAGATCAACGATATCCTGTCGATCAAGCGGGCGGTCCAAGGCGGCGCCGGCATCGCCATGCTGCCCGATTATGTGATCAACAAGGACTCGAACCTTGTGCAGCTGCTGCCCGAAACCGAGGTGCCGTCTTTCGACACCTATTTCGCCTATCCCGACGCGATGAAGAACCAGGCGAAGCTGCACGTCTTCCGCGATTTCATCATCGCCAAGGCGCGTAGCTGGTCCTACTAAGGTGCGCCGATATTCCGGTGAGGCCGGCCTGCGAACGGCGATGACCTGGAACCCGGCCCACCGGCGCTGATCATCCACGCCAAGGCGTCAGTCGCGGGAGCCAGCCGGGCACGGCGCGGCGGTAGGCTTCGTACTGGGCCCCATAGCGGCTGGTGAGCGCCGGCTCTTCATAGAGTTTCACGAAGCAGACCATCGCTGCCGCGGCAATCAGACCGTAGATCGCGACGGCCCAGCTCGAGAACAGCAGCGCCTGGCCGAGGATGATCGAAAGCACCGCGACATACATGGGGTTACGCACATGGCGGTAAGCGCCCCCGACGACCAGCTTCTGGGTAGGCGCCACCGGGGCGGGGGTGCCGAGGCCTTCGAGTGCAAAATGGGCGAAGGCATGGAGCAGCACCGCTGCTGCTCCGACCATGAGGATGGAGCCCGCGGCCAAGAGGCCCGGTGTAGCCGCCAGAGGCTGGCGATAATGTTCGGTCAGCAGCCAGGGCACCACTCCGGCGACCACACCCGGCGCGACGACAAGGAATAGCGCGCTGCCGGCAATTGCTGAAAAAACCCGCATTGTCTATCTCCTGCCGAAAAAATGGCCGCTCCATGCCGAAATCGGCATCACTTGCGGACTCGCCTATATCTCCAAGCAAATCGGCTCGATTTTTGTATTTAAGCAGGCGCTTTGGCTCCGAAAACGGCACGGAATCGGTAATTTTTCTGGTCCTATGGGTTCTGGGAATAGGTTGGACCACAGCCTGCGTCTTTTTGCATGCGTGTGTTGCAAAATAGATGCTTGTTTCTTGGGCATGATGAGCACATATCTAGTCACATCTCCAGGGCGCGTTCTCCTCCCATTAGCGCCCTCGAGTGTTCCCCTCTGGAGGTTAGCCTTAATCGGCACTTCCAATCAAACTCAGCCGGATCTTTATTGATCCGGCTTTTTTGTTGCCCGCGTGGCTTCGAGGCGGCGGAAAAACGACTGAATCCCCCACGTAACAGTGACATGTAACATTGGGTAACATGTCGCGGACGCACTCTATCGATTATGTAGACAATAGGACGCGGTTGGTCGGTTCGGGAGATGGGGGCATCACTCGGAATGACCGGGCTCAGGCAGCTACCGCGTCCGAACCAATTTGCGGATGGGGCGGACCTGCCGTTGCCTCCCAGGAAGACGGTCCGCATAAGAACGGCGCCCGGTTCAACCGGGCGCCGTTTCTTTGCCGCCAGCAAAAACTCGGTCAGGCTGCCTTACCCTTCGCGTTCATCGCCTCGTCGGCGAGGCGGCCGGTGAGCTCGGCCATGTGGTCGAACGCCGCCCTGTAGCTGGCGACGCCGGCGGTCGCCGAGCGCAGCTCGATGATCAGGTCACCGATTTCGGCCTGCGGCATGGTCGCCTCGACGACGTCCCAGCCGGGCCAGTCGGGCCGCGCGTCATAACCGAGGATCTGGCCGCGCCGCTGTGGGATCAGTGCGATGATCTTCGAGGTCGCGTCGGAGGGCGTGACGATCTCGACCTTCATCACTGGCTCCAGCAGGACCGGCGAGCAGGCGGCCATGCCTTCCTTCATCGCGAGCTTGGCGGCCATCTGGAAGGCCATGTCCGAGGAATCGACCGCGTGGTAGGAGCCGTCCGACAGGTTGACGGCGACGTCGACGACCGGGAAGCCGAGCGGGCCTGTCTTCAGATAGTCGCGGATGCCGGTCTCCACCGACTGGATATAGGTCTTCGGCACCACGCCTCCGGTGATGGTGTCGGTGAACTGGAAGCCGGAGCCGCGCGGCAGCGGCTTGATTTCAATAACCACATCGCCGAACTGGCCGTGGCCGCCTGACTGCTTCTTGTGGCGGCCGCGCTGCTGCGTCGATTTGCGGATGGTCTCGCGGTAAGGCACCGCAGGGGCATGGCCCTCGACCGGAATCTGGTTCTTGCCCTCGAGGCGTTCGCGCACCACGCGCAGATGCATCTCGCCGTGGCCTGACAGGACGGTCTCGGCTGAATCCTGGTTGTGGCGCAGGCTGAGCGAGGGGTCCTCCTCGGCCAGCCGCTGGATCGCCGCAGACATCTTGACTTCGTCCTTGCGCTCCTTCGGGCGAAGCGCGAAGGCAAATACGGGGTGCGGCGGCTCGAGCGTCACCAATGGCCTGATGCCGCCCTTGATCGAACTCAGCGTGTGGCCGGTCTTGACGTTGTCGAGCTTGCCGAGCGCGACCGTGTCGCCCGCCTTGGCGGATGTCAGCTTGGTCTGATCCTTGCCCAGCATCCTGTAGATGCCGGAAACCTTCGCCGTGTCGCCGTTGGACAGGAAGAGCTCGGCTGCGTCGGCCAGTTGGCCTGAAAGCACGCGCGACACCGAGAGCTTGCCGCCATGCGCGGTGTGGATGGTCTTCATCACCTGCACCACCGTCTGGCCGTCCGGCGCGCCAAGGCGTTTCCTGGTTGCCTCGACATCCGGCGCGTCGTGGCGAATGGCCTTCAGCAGGCGCAGCACGCCGTTGCCCTTCTCGGCCGTGCCGATCAGCACCGGCGTCACGGCGCCGGCGCGCAGGTCAGCCGAGAGGTCGTCGAAGATCGCATCCTTCGGCGGCTCGATCTCCTCCAGCAACTGCTCCATAAGGTGGTCGTCATGGTCGGCGAGCGTCTCCAGCATGGAGAAACGTGCTTCCAGCTCCCGCGCCTTGTCATCGTTCGCTATGTCGGCGACCTGGCTCTCGGCATATTCGCGGTAGATGTAGGCGCGTTCCAGCGCCAGATCGATCGAGCCGACGACGATGCCGTCCTTCCGTACCGGAATCTGGCGCAGCAGCAGTGGCACCGAACTTGCCGGCTGCAGCATCTTCAGGGTGTCGCGCACGCCCGCGATCGCCTTGTCGACCTTGTTGAGGAACAGTATGCGCGGAATGGCGAGATCGTCGAGCTTGCGCATGATGAGCTGAAGCGCCGGAATCTTCTTCTCGTCGGCCTCGGCGACAACGACCGCGAGGTCGCAAGCGGCAAGCACCGGCTCGGCCTCGAAGGCGAATTCGATGGAGCCGGGGCAATCGACGAAGGTAATCTGCTCGCCCATGAAATCGGTGGTGGCGAAGGTCGCCTCGACGCTCATGGCGTGGGCGCGGGCCTCGGGCGAATGATCGGAAACGGTGTTGCCCGATGAAACGGGCGACTGGCGGGGAATGGCGCCCGTGCGGGCGAGGATGGCTTCGAGAAGTGTCGTCTTACCGCTTGCAAAGGGACCGACTATGGCGATGCATTTCGGTCCCGTGCGTCGTCCTCCGGCGCGAGTACCCATGGCTGACCTCCACTCAGGCGTTTTCCAAGAGAGCGATCAGCAAAAGTGGAAACCGGTTTTGCGTCCGATCGCACCCTATGCAGAGCGGCGGCCGGCCTGTTCGGCCGTCGCGGGCAGGGTTTATGCACCCCTTCCCAAGGCCATCGTCACACGGGTTCGCCAGGAGGGCAAGAAAAATAGGATAGTCGCCTGCTAGGGTTCGTCAGGCCGTCATCTCTGTCCGTCAGCCTGTGAGGGCGAGCGGTTCGCGAGCGGCGACGCACAGAGCGCTTGCCTTGTCACGAGGCGCCGGCCTACCGAAGAAATATCCCTGGAAGCGGCTGCAGCCGGCGGTCCGGGCGAGGGTGAACTCCTCCGCGGTTTCGATGCCCTCCGCGACGATGGCGATGTTCTGGATGCGCGCGATCTGGGCGAGCGCCGAGACGAAGATCTGCGCCACTTGGTCTTGGGCGAGGCTGCTTATGTAGGAGCGGTCGATCTTGACGCCGTCGATGGGCAGCGACTTCAGATAGTTGAAACCGCAATGGCCGGTGCCGAAGTCGTCGAGCGCGATGTGGAAGCCGAGGCCGCGCAGCGCCTCCAAGCGCCTCAGAACCTCGGGCGTCGCGGCGGTCGCCACTGTCTCCGTGATTTCGATGATGAACTGCGAGGCGGATCGGCCGGTCTCGCTGAGCACCCGGTCGCACATCGTCACGATCTCGTCGCGCTTCAACTGTTCGCCGGAAACGTTGATCGAGATGCGCCGTCCCGGAAAATGCCCGATATCGGCACAGGCGCGCTTGAAAACCCATTCGCCTATCATGTCGATCAGCGTCGAGCGCTCCGCGATCGCGATGAATTCCGCCGGCGAGATCAAGCCGCGTACGGGATGACGCCAGCGGATCAATCCCTCCAGCGCGTCGACCAAGCCGTCGGGGTCGATGATCGGCTGGTAGTGGAGTTCCAGCTCGCCGAGATAGATCGCGGCGCGCAGCTCGCGCTCCACCAGCCGGCGATAGCGTTTGTCCGACAGCATCTCCTCGTCGAAGACGGTGACGCAACCGCGGCCGCCGGCCTTGCTCTCATAGAGCGCGAGATCGGCCAGCAGCATCAATTCAGCGCCGTTCGAAGCATGCAGCGGCGCCAGCGCGACACCAACCGAGATCGACAGCGGAACGATCTTGCCTTCATGTCTCTTACCGGCCCGCATCGCATCCAGCAGCCGGCGCACGTCCTTGTTGATGACGGCGGCGTCGCCATGCGGAACCATGACGCCGAACTCGTCGCCGCCGAGCCGGCCGATGACGCCGTCCTCGAAAATGCGTTGCGCTTCCGTGACCAGATGCGCCAGCGCCAGATCGCCGAACTGATGGCCGAACGTGTCGTTGAGCTGCTTGAAGTGATCGAGGTCGATCAGAAGCAGGCCTGCCTGGCGGCGGTTGCGCAAGCCGCCCAGCCGGTCACGCATCGCCTCCATGAAATAGCGCCGGGTCATGGCTCCGGTCATGGCATCGATGGTGAGAAAGCGGTGCTTCTCGGCCTCGGCGTTCTCCGCCGATTGCAGGCGTTGGACGACGCTTGAGCGCATGTACATCAGCACCAGAAGCGCCATCGAGGTGGAGGCCGCCGCCATCGTCAGCGCGCCGGCGCGGGAGGTGTTCTCCGTCAGCGCGAAGGCCGCGAGCCCGGTGGCGGCGATACTCATCACGAGCAAGGCCTGGATGCCGCGGTAGATACGGCCGCTATGATCCTTGATCGTCGCCAGGATACTCATGTCCGCGCCCCCACAGCACGCGCCATGGCTTGGACCTCAGCCGTTAAGAAATACTGAGCGCGACCGCTGCCTCAGTCCATTCTTTCGTCGGAGGGGTATCATCGCGATTTTATGGTTAAAAAGCAACGATATATGACGGTTCTTAGACATTCTAATTTGGCGGTATGCGCGATGCCGCGGCGTGGAATCGGGCTGTCGCTCGGCAGCTGCCCCGAGCCGGTTTAACTCCTCCCTGCAAAGCGAAACCAAGGCACGAGGCGTCAGCCTGCGCGGTGCCGGGCTGGCAAGACGATCTCGGCATCTTGTGCCGCCACCCATCCGGCAAAGCGCGACAGGATCGGATTGAAAAGGTCTGGCCGCTCCCAGAAAGGGGCGTGTCCGGCGCCGGGCACGACGTGGCATTGCTCCCACAACGTGCCGCAGTCCAGTGTGTCGAAGTAGTTAAGCCGGATGAACGGGTCGTTCTCGCCATTGACGATGGCAACCGGGAAGTCGGCCTGCTCGATCACCTGCTTCTGGTCGGCTCCCTTGCCGGCCATCATCGAGCGTGTCGCCGTGGCGCGCAGGCGGCCGTCGGCGCGAAGGATGGTTTCACGGAAGGACGGGTCCGCACTGTCGCCGAAGCAGAGCGTCTCGAAGCGTTCCGCGTCGCGTTCGGAATAAAGTTTCTTGGAAACCAGCAGCATGTCCCAGTTGGCGTGGAAGCCGCGCAGCATGCCGAAGAAGCCTTTCGACACCGGCGGCGCGCCGGTCAGCATCAGGCCCTTGACGGCCGGATGGAAGCTTGCGAGCTCGATGGCTACATGGCCGCCGAGCGACCAGCCGTAGACGATGGCATGGCGGAGGTCCAGGTTGTCGATGAGGTCGGCCGCCGATCGTGCCAAGCCGGTGATCGTATAGTCCGTCGCCGGGTCGGCTGCGTCCGAGGACTGGCCGTGGCCCGGGAGATCGAAAGCGATTAGCCGGTGGGCGTCGGCAAGCGGGCTTTCGAACTGGCGGGCAAACACGGCGCGCGAGGCGCCGGACCCGTGGATCATCACGATGGGCATGCCTGGTCCCGCCGATTCGCTAACGCGCAAATCGGCCTGCGGGGTGCTGATCGTGCGCTCGGCAATGGCCATGGTGCATAGAACCTTAGTATTGCGCAGCCTCCAACATCGCATTACCCGGTCTACACGGGCTTTAGGTTATTGGTTAAGAAAAGACTAATGTACGGTAACGGCTATTGTGTCCTCGAATTCTAGGTGTGCTCATGGAGATGGACGTGGAACGCGGGCTCGACCTTCTTGTCTCGATCGTCGGCATCGCTACGGTAGGCCAGTATCTGTGGTCGATGCGTGCCCATTTTCAATCATCGGGCATGTCCTCGGGCGCCACGATAATCTCGGTGGTCGTGGCCGCCACGGCGCTGTTTTTCCTGGCGCTCATATGGATCCTGCCGCAGCCGCCGTTAGCCAAGATCGTAGGGCTGGCGGTTCAACTGGCGAGTTCGGCGCTGTTTTGGTGGGCGATTTCGAAGTCGCGCAAGGCGGGGCTGCGCTTCGTCTTCGATGCCGACAATCCGCATGGCCTGGTGACTGACGGCCCGTTCTTCTACCTCCGCCATCCGTTCTACACGTCCTACATCATCTTTTGGGCCGGCTGGGGCATCGCGACTTGGTCGATCTGGGCGGTGGCGCCGGTTGCCGTGATATTCGTGCTTTATCTGATCGCCGCGCTGGACGAGGAAAAGAAGTTCTCGCGAACGGAAATGGCCGACGCCTACGCTGCCCACCGCAACCGAGCCGGCCTGTTCTGGCCACGGCTGTCAAGATCAGGTCACCGTGGCCGATGCGCCATGCCGCGGCGCGGAAGCGGTTGCGTCGCGCGCGGCATGGAAGCAAAGTCACATGAGGGCGAGCGACCGCCGATGCGGCATCAGTTCGAGGATTGAGACAATGAAGATCATTGCGTGCGGCAGCGTGCCGACGATCATCGCGCCGGAGACCTATTTCACCGGGCGGGTGCTGCAGACGCCGATCATCGAGAAGGAAGCGCCGGCGCGGCTGAGGGCGACACTGGTCAGTTTCGAGCCCGGCGCGCGCACTTACTGGCACACGCATCCGCTTGGGCAGACGCTCTACGTCACCGCCGGCGCGGGACTTGCGCAGAGCTGGGGCGAGCCGATCCAGACGATCAGGGCGGGAGACGTCATTTCCTTCGCGCCCGGTGAGAAACACTGGCACGGCGCCGGGCGGAAAACCGCGATGACCCATATCGCCATGCAGGAGGCGCTGGATGGCGTCCAAGCCGATTGGCTGGAGCAAGTGTCCGACGGACAATATGGCGGTTAGGACAGGCCCGACAAAAAACCCGGCCTGAAGCCGGGTTCTTCACGCCTGACGGCTTCGCGCCGATCAGGTCAGCGAGGCGGTGAAGCGCTGGATGCGCGTGCAGGCTTCCTCCAGCAAGGTTTCCGACGTGGCGTAGGAGATACGGAAATTCGGACCGAGGCCAAAGGCCGAGCCGAAAACCACCGCCACGCCTTCGGCGTCGAGCAGTTCCGAGCAGAAGGCTTCGTCGGTGTCGATCACCTTGCCGGCCTTGGTCTTCTTGCCGATCAGCTCGGCGCAGGACGGGTAGACGTAGAAGGCGCCTTCTGGCGAGGGGCAGGAGATGCCGCGCGCCTGGTTGAGCATCGAGACCACGAGGTCGCGCCGGCCCTGGAAGATCGCCTTGTTCTTCGCAATGAAGTCCTGCGGCCCGTTGAGCGCCTCGACCGAAGCCCACTGTGCGATGGTGCAGGCGCCCGAGGTCTGCTGGCCCTGGATCATGTCCATGGCCTTGATCAGCGGCACCGGGCCTGCGGCATAGCCGATGCGCCAGCCGGTCATGGCATAGGCTTTCGACACGCCGTTCATGGTCAGCGTGCGCTCATAGAGGTTCGGCTCGACCTCGGCGATTGTCTTGAAGACGAAGTCGCCATAGGTCAGGTGCTCGTACATGTCGTCGGTCAGTGTCCAGACATGCGGGTGCCTGAGCAGCACGTCGGCCAATGCCCGCAGCTCGGCCTCCGTGTAGGCGGCGCCCGAGGGGTTCGACGGCGAGTTCATCAACAGCCATTTGGTCTTCCGTGTGATCGCCTTTTCCAGCACCTCGGCGGTGAGCTTGAAGCCGTTGTCGATCGAGGTATCGGCGAAGACTGACGTGCCGCCGCAGATCGCCACCATTTCGGGATAGCTCACCCAGTAGGGGCGCGGGATGATGACCTCGTCGCCCGGGTTCAGGGTCGCCATGAAGGCATTGAACAGGATCTGCTTGCCGCCGGTGCCGACGATGGTCTGCTCCGGCCGATAGTCGAGATTGTTCTCTCGCTTGAATTTCTTGGCGATCGCCTCGCGCAGCGGCGCGATGCCGGAAACCGGCGGGTATTTGGTCTCGCCGCGGCGGATCGCCTCGATCGCCGCATTCTTGATATTGTCGGGCGTATCGAAGTCCGGCTCGCCGGCGCCGAGGCCGATCACGTCACGGCCGGCATTTTTCAGCTCGCGCGCTTTCTGCGTCACCGCGATGGTCGCGGAAGGCTTAACGCGGGAAAGGGCGTCGGCGAGAAAGGCCATGACTGGATGTCTCCTAGGAAAGCGGCCAGGAGCGGCCGCGGCGCCTCTCATGTCGCATCATGGGGACAAGCGCAAGCATTGTGCGATGAGCCAGGGGTCAAGGAGGCGTGAGCGGCAACGCTAAATTCATCAACGGCCGTTAAACCCTTGGCTGGCAGGATCGCGGATCGAATTGCGCCAGTCGCGCGGAACGAGGAAGCTTTGTCGCGCAGTATCGGGCTTGCCCAGATCATCCATCATGACGACGGCACCTCGACCGGTGTCTGGGGCATCTATACTCTGCAGAGCGCGTTCCAGCCGATATTCGCCTTCACGGAGGGCAAGCTTTCGGTCGTCGCGTTCGAAGGTCTGATCCGGCCGTTCCGCGACGGCGAGCCGCAATCGCCGCGGGCATTTTTCGGCACTTGCCCGGCTGGTGACCGCCTGCATATCGAGGCGCTGACGCGCACGCTGCATCTTCTGAACGCCCGCGCCTGCCTGCCGGAAGAGGCGTCCATCTTCATCAATTTCGACCCGTCGGTGTTCACCGATCGCGGCATTGCCGACAAGGCGTTGCGCGACATGAGGCTGGTGCTGCATGAAGCCGGCATCGATCCGCGCCGCATCGTCTGCGAGGTCACCGAGCAGAAATCGGCCTCGCAGGAGACGCTCTACGAGTTTGTCGAGGCGCTGAGGGCCAATGGCTTCCGCATCGCGGTGGACGACTATGGCGCCGATGAATCCGACATCAACCGGATCAAGGAACTCAAGCCTGACATCGTCAAGTTCGATGCGCATTGGATCACCCACCTGATGGAATCCGGCGCCGGCTTCGCGCTGCTGACGGCGATGGTGCAGGGCTTCGAGACCCAGGGCATCCGCACCGTCTTCGAAGGTCTCGAGGAAAGCTGGCAACTGGAGCTCGCCGAGCGGTCCGGCACTTCCATGGTGCAAGGCTATGTGCTTGCCCGGCCCGAACTTGCCCCCACCAGCTTTCGCGTCTTCGGCAAGGGGGCGCAGCTGTCCGCGACCGAGGGAAGCGAGCCATCGACCGAAGCGGCGGCTCCGGCATCGCAGGCGCGGCCGGCAAGAGTGTTCGGGCGCAAGGTCGCGCCATGAACCAAAAGCGTGAGAGGCGGCGCGATGTCGCCAAGGCGATCTTCGCCGACGAGATCGGCCTTCAGTTCGGCATCTACGGCGAATTCCGGCTGTGGAGCGCCTATCAGCCCATCTTCGCACCGGAGGGCAGGGTACTCAGAGCAGTCGCGGTCGAGGGGCTGATCGAGCCGCGCCGCGTCGCCGAGCCGGTGGCCACGTCGAACTTCTTCGGCGGCATTTCCGCATCCGACCGGCTGTTTGTCGAAACGATGTGCCGGATGCTGCATCTCGGGAACTACCGCAACATCGGCGTCGAGGGGCTCACGCTGTTCTTCAACTACAATCCTATGATCAACGACCATCTCGGGCGGGCGCTGGCTGAAATCCGGCTCATGACTAGGCATCTGGGCGATTTCGGGCTGGAGCCGGGCCTGCTGGTCTGCGAGATCACCGAACAGGCGGCCGACGACCGTGTTCTTGTCAGCCTGGTGCGCGAGATGCGGCGCGATGGCATCCGTATCGCCATCGACGATTTCGGCACGGGACATTCGACCGAGGCGCGGATCAATCTGCTTGCGCCCGACATCGTCAAGATCGACGGCGCCTGGTTTGCCGAGCTCTGCCGCCACGCAGCCGCCGAGCGCTTCTTCCGGCCGTTGGTGGGGATGCTGCATGAGCGCGGCGCCAAAGTGCTGGTCGAGGGCATAGAACACGCTCAACACCTGCGCGTGGCGCTCGAGGGCGGCGTCGACCTGTTGCAAGGTTTTCACCTGGCCCGCCCGGCGCTAGCCGGGACCGTCTTCAAGGAAGAGCCGCTGTCTGTCGACGACCTGCTCGACGCCGCCAACAAGGTCTTGCCCCTGCACAAGCAGCCCTGATGTTGATCCGAAAGGAAGCAGATGCTTATCCTCAAAAACAACTCACTGGATGAGACACAGCCGGCGCGTTAGAGCCTTCTGGAGATCAGGAGAGGGCAAGAGGCATGATCCTTTACGACATGGCCGACAGCGGCAATTGCTACAAGCCGCGGCTTTTGATGGCCAAGCTCGGCATTCCCTTCATCCGGGTCGAGGTGAGCTCGCACACCGGCGAGACGCGCAAGCCCGACTATCTCGCCAAGAATCCGAACGCGATGGTGCCGATGCTCGAGCTCGACGACGGCAGGCGCATTGCCGAGAGCAACGCCATCCTGCTTTATCTTGCCGAGGGCACGCGCTTCCTGCCGGCCGACAAATACGAACGCGCGCTCGCTTACCAATGGCTTTTCTTCGAGCAATACAGCCATGAGCCCTATATCGCGGTGCGCAAGGCGCTGCTGACCTTTCCGGAACGTGCAAAGGATGCCACGCCGGAACGATTGGCGCAGACGCTGGAGCGCGGCAACAAGGCGCTCGGGGTGATGAACACCCACCTGCAACAAAACGCATTCTTCGCCGGCAACACCTGCAGTGTCGCCGACATCGCTTTGTATGCCTATACTCATACTGCCGGGATGGGCGGCTTCCAGCTCGATGCCTATCCGGCCGTCGTGGAGTGGTTGAAGCGGGTGGAAGCCGACAAGGGACATGTGCCGATCGAGTGGGCGCCTTAAAGACGGCGCAGGTGATTGGCGAAAGCGTCGGCGACAGCTTCCTTATCCCCGTAGAGGGCGAGAAGATGGCGGCCGCCAGACGACGGGCGGCCCCGGCCTTGCAAAATCGGCCAATGGCAGTTCTGAAACGTGAGCGCTGCCCCTCATCGCTCTGCCTGGCACTCTCCCCGTCAAAACGCGGGAAGGAAGCAACTTCGAATCCAGACAACAAAAAAGGCGGGCAATGCCCGCCTTCCTATGCCGGTAGCCTGATCGGGAGCGTCCTGTCCGGGCTGGCAGCTATCTGCTGTTCCAGCTTGTCGGGTCTTTTCGCTCCGGCGCGCTTCTCGCGCGACCGTCAGTACATCCGTGACTTGCCGCGCGCCCCGAACCTCCGTCCGGCGCGCGCTATCGCCAAATCAGGCTGCCTTGCTCAGAGACCCAGCAGCGGACTTGCCGGTGCGGCGGTCCTGCTCGATCTCGAAGTTGATTTTCTGGCCTTCAGCCAGGCTGGTCATGCCAGCGCGCTCAACAGCGGAGATATGGACGAAAACGTCCGCGCCGCCATTGTCGGGCTGGATGAAGCCGTAGCCCTTAGTGGCGTTGAACCACTTGACCGTACCAGTTGCCATATAGAATGCCCTTCACATTTGCTTTGGTTTGACCGGACCAACGTCCGGCCGGCGGTATCGAAACTTTGGAGATAGACGTCAGCAAACGCGAAGATCGCGGCCCGATCGATCGGCCAAATTCAATGCCCCGGATATAAGACAGTTTTTGCAAGAAAACAAGACGGGTCGCTTCGAAGCGGCCTTCAGCCGTCTCGAAGGCCATGGAAGCGGCGCACGGAAGTTTTGACAGCGGCCGCGCGTTGTGGAGGGATGAGATGCTCGCCGATCCAGGGAGGAAACCATGAAGACCGTTCTGCTTGCCGCCTGCCTGCTTCTGGTGGCCGCCGAGGCGCAGGCGGTGTCGCGCTACGATCCGACGCGCATGAGCTGCGGCCGGGTGCAGGCGACGATCGCCAGGCAGGGCGCCGTCATCCTGCGCTACCAGTCGACCCGCGTGCCCGGCCTGCCGCTCTACGATCGCTACGTGCGCGACGAGCGCTTCTGCGACGCGGGCGAGGTGAGGTCGCGCGCCTATGTGCCCAGCGCCGACACCAAATCCTGCGCGGTCTATGTCTGCAAGCGGCCGGATTTCGATCGACGCTTCCATCGCCGGTTCCTGCACAACGACTGACGCCCTGACAGGGGCGGCGCCGTTCGAAACGGCGCGGCTCTCGCAGCCTGTCCGGGAGCCTGCTGGCTCAACACGAGGTCTGGCTACGGACCTGGTTGTTCCCGCGCCCTTAGAACCCGAACGAGGCCTGCGCGACTGGCGGCGGGCCGACGCGAACGCCTTCCATCGCCAGCATCTTTTCCTTGGTGGCCGAGCCGCCCGGCGCGGAGAAGCCGCCGATCTTGCCGCCGGCCGCCAGGATACGGTGGCATGGAATGACAAGCGGCACCGGATTGGCGCCGAGGGCCGCGCCCGTCTCGCGGGCAAGCCCGGCATGGCCGGCGCGCCTGGCCAGCTCGCCATAGGTGGTGGTTTCGCCGAAGCCGAGCTTGCGGGCCGCGTCGTAGATGGCGAGGCGAAAATCGTCGACGCCTTCGAGGTCGACCGGCACATCGGAGAAGTCGACATCCTCGCCGGCCGCGTAAGCCTTGATCGAGGCGATCAGCTCGACCACCCATCGCGGCTGCCCGGTCGCGGTCGAAACGCCCGGGTGGCGGAACAGCCGCCGCTCGATCGCCTCGCGGCTGCGTTCGGGCAGGCAGAGCCGGATCAGGCCCTTCTCGTTCCAGGCGATGCCCATGAACCCGATCACTGTTTCTAACACTGCGTGGCCGGCCGTGATCTCGGATGTGGGTTTCATGGCATATTCCTCCGCAAAACGGCGAAAAACCGGTACGTATCCAGAACGATATGGCATTTTTGCCCTTTTGCCGCCACCCGAAAACCGTCTGGGCGCCCCGATTGCGGGACGTGAATCGGTGGTGTAAGGACTCCTTAACAACCGACAAACCGGACCCGCACGGCTTGCCAGCTAAAATTATAATCACCGCGATCGGCGTGCTAGTTGCCGCTGCTGGTCTCAGCGGATGCACCTCGACCTCGCAGATGAAGGCCACCCCCGCGCTCGCGGAGGCCTCGACGCCTGCCGTCGCCGACGACACGCCGACGGTCGCGCTGCCCGAGACCGTGGCCGTGCTGCCGGAGCCATCAGGCCTCGCGCAGGTGCAGACCGCCGCGCTGGCCGGCGATGCCGTCGCCATGGCGACCACGCCGGGCGCGCCGGCGACGCAAGGCGCGCTGTTGCCGCCGCCTGTCCAGCCCGGCACGCCCCAATCCGCCATGGTTATGGCGCAGCCCGCCGCCTTTGCCGGAGCGACGCCGATGGCCGGCAAGTTTCCGCCGCCGCCGGTGCTGACGGCCGGCGGCTCGCCGACCGGCCCCGGCTCGATCAAGCAAGCGGCATCCATCAAGCAGGCAGCGGTCTATACGACCGCGGGCGTCGCCATGCCGCTCACGGGCCAGACGGCGAAGGTCGCGCCGATGCCGGGCGTCCAGCAGGTCGCCTATGTGGCGCCGGATAATCCGGCGCTGCTGGCGGCGCCCGGCCAGCCCGATCAGCAGGCCAGCGGCCCGCGCGGCGAGATCGAGCGGTTGATCGCGAAATATTCGGCGCTCTATCAGGTGCCGATCGATCTGGTGCGCCATGTCGTCAACCGCGAGAGCACCTTCAACCCGAAAGCCTACAATAACGGCCATTGGGGGCTGATGCAGATCAAGCACGCGACGGCGCGTGGCATGGGCTATGACGGCCCGGCGACCGGCCTGTTCGACGCCGAGACCAATCTCAAATACGCGGTGAAATATCTGCGCGGCGCCTGGCTGGTATCGGGCGGCAACGCCAAGCGGGCCGACATGCTCTACCAGACCGGCTATTACTACGACGCCAAGCGCAAGGGCCTGCTCGAGGCGACGGGCCTTGGCGTCGACCGCGGGCGGCACCGCCTGCCGCCGGGCGCCTGAGCCGCCGTCGGGCCACGCGCGGCGTTTCGGGACAGCGCCTTGCATGAGAAGACAACGCCCCGCCCGCCGGCGCCCAACGACATCCGTCTGCGCAAGCTGCTCGACGACACGCTGACCGCGCCGGATTGGCCGCAGGGCTTCGTGATGCGCGCTTTCGAGCATCGGGACGCGCATGCTCTTCACGCACTGTTGCAAGAGGTGTTCGACGACGGCGCCGACGGGCCGTTCGAGGACTGGTGGCCGCGCATCCTAGGCGACGTCGAGTTCGACCCCGACCTTTGTTTCCTGGTGATCGACGGCAAGGGCCTGCTGGCGGGCGCGGCGATGTGCTGGGCGTCTGGCTTCGTCAAGGATCTCGCAGTCCATCCTGAGGCCAGAAGGCAAGGCATCGGGGAGGCGCTGATGCGCCACGTATTCCTGGCTTTTCGCGAGCGCGGGGCGGCCCATGTCGATCTCAAGACCAACACGGTGAAGAACGGCGCGGCCTGCAGCCTCTACGAGCGGCTCGGCATGATCCCGGTCGACTGGGAAGGGCTGATTGCAAGAAGTGGCGCTGCAGCTAGTTGCGCGCGGCCATTGTGAACCCCTTCACATAGGCTGACGTCGGGTCATGCTAATTCGTTGTCGTGCCGGGCGGCCGATCGGCGGATCGACGCTGGCAAGGCGTCGGAGGAGGCTGTGCCGGCATGCGTCAGCCACTCCCAGGCGGGCTCCGGGGCGGGGGTTTCGGAGCCCGTCCGCTTTCGCGCGAAGTCTTGCCGCGAGGCGGAAGGTTTAGCCGATTAGGGGCTGCAAAGCCGGGCGGGTACGGCGCCTTTTCAGGCCACCCGGGTTTTCAGGCAACCTGGGGGCCAATCCCGCGTTGGAGATAGCGGAGGGGCTGTTTCGGACCGGAGATCGAGATGAAAACGCTGCTGCCCCTGGTTGCCGTCGCGCTTGTTGCCGGCGCGCCCGCCGCGTTCGCCCAGTCGAACGACACCAACTCAGACGCCGTGGGACCGATGGTGACCGCGAATAAGGTCGACACCCAGACCTTCGTCACGACCGTGCCCAACGCCAACATGTTCGAGATCGCGTCAAGCAAGCTTGCGCAGGAGAAGTCGGCATCGGCCGACGTAAAGGCTTTCGCCGACGGGATGATCAAGGACCACACCAAAGTTGCCGAGGACTTCAAGGCCGCGCTCAGCCAGGGCCAGACCACCGCCTCGATCAAGCCCACCGGCCCGGCGCTGCAGCCGAAGGAGCAGCAGATGCTCGACGAGCTGAAAGCTGCCACCGGCAAGGCGTTCGACACCAAATACATCAAGATGCAGATGGATGCGCACACGCAAGCGGTTGCGCTGTTTTCCACCTATGCCAATTCCGGCGACGACCCGGCGATGAAGGAATTCGCCAAGAAAACGCTGCCGGTGCTCACGATGCACGAGAAGCATGTGAAGGAACTGGCGGTGGCGCATCAGTGAGGAATCCCGTGTTGGGCAAGCGGGCGACAGTGACGCTCTACGGCGCCCCCCTCTGTCCTGCCGGACATCTCCCCCACTGGGGGGGAGATTGGCGGCTTCGGCGCCCCGCTCGTTCTGCGACGTTGACGATTGGCGAAAGCCAGGGCGACATCTGATCTCCCCCCTTGTGGGGGAGATGTCCGGCAGGACAGAGGGGGGCGAGAAGGATCGCTACGTTGCGCGCTGTCCATCAACCCTGGCAAATACCGAACCGCCCGCCCACAAGGGGAGAAGGGTAAGTCGCCGCTGGCGTTCCCCCGCCGTCGCGATAATCTCCTCCGCAAACAAGGGAGGACCACCATGGACAAGGAAGTCATCGAAGTGCCCGTGATGTCGGCGAAGGTGCGGGCGCTCGGCCTGCCGTGCTCGACGGCGGTGCGGGCCAACGGCTTCGTGTTCATCTCGGCGACGCCGCCGGTGGACATGGCGACCGGCGAGATGGTGCGCGGCGACATCGAGACCCAGACTGACGCGTCGCTGAAGGCGCTGAAACACTGCTTGGAAGCGGCCGGCACCTCGCTGGAAAAGGTGGTGATGGTGCGCATCTACGCCGTCAATTCCGGCTTCTACAACGCCATCAACCGGGTCTATGCGAAGTACTTTGCGACCAACCCGCCGGCGCGCAGTTTCGTGCCGGTGGCGTCATGGCCGATGGAGTTCGATATCGAGATTGAGTGTGTGGCGGTGGCTTGAGCTTCTCTCCCAGTTGAACCGCCGCTCGACCACAGACAGAGGCGCCGCTTTGCTCACGCAGACCTTTGTCGGAAAAGCAGTAAAGGTCACCGCTCGATCAACCGTTCTCGGGCAATTGTGCGCTACCTGGAGTCGGCCGGCGCATATCGGGCGGCATCGCCTGCCTAGATATCGACACCATGAGTCCGAACCTGATTGAAGGTTTGCATAAGGATGGAGGCCGCATCCCCATTACATGCAAACTAAGTACGACCTGCTGAAATTTGTGCACAGATTGGAATATCCCCTAGATGATGGGGCAAATAAATGTTTACAATCTAGTTCGGGAGACGTGTGGGGCCTTCAATGTCAGACTTTGATCCAAATAAAATTGCGGTTGGCGTGGGTACAGCTCTCGTCAAGGATTTTCTCAAAAGCCTGTCAGAATCTGTAACTAGAACTATAAGCAAGAAATACTCTCAGTATTTTTCTAACTTTGCGCCATACCTCGAAAAAATGCATACGACCTGCAGCAGCGTAAAGACAATAGTTAATAAAGAAAGACCGATTAAAATCAATGAAATATATGTGAAGACGAAATTCCGCTGCGATAGCGAAGTTATCGATGACGACAGCCTTTGCCAGGAAATAAGAGACAACAAGAGAATTGTAGTCACGGGTTTTGGAGGAATTGGAAAGACGATATTTTGCAAATATCTATTTATGAGTGTTTTAGCAATCCTGCGGGAAGAATACCGATTTTTCTTGAATTACGGAGATTAAACGAAATTTCTCAAAAAAATCTTCTGGCCATTATGAGGGTGTCTTCGTCAGCAGAAAAGGAGGTTGTCTCTGAAGATGTATTCAAGGCGATGATGGAGGATGGCAGGTTCATATTTATTCTTGATGGGTTTGACGAAATTCCGGATGAGTTCAGAAACGATGTCCAGCGCCAGATATTGGAGCTGGCGAAATTGTATCCTAACTGCGGTATCGTAGTTTCTAGTAGGAACGACGATAGGTTCTCATCTTGGGAGCAGTTTTACCTTTTCCAGGCGCTTCCTTTCGAAATGGATCAGACGCTGGAGGTGATAAATAAAACAGAATTTGATTTGGATACAAAAAAGGAATTTGTCCAGAATATCCTAAACAAGAGGTACAATGAGTATAAGCCATTTTTCTCGACTCCTCTTCTGACACTTATGATGCTAATGACTTATCTACAAATACGGCATATACCTGATAATATACATGTTTTCTACAGGTACGCATTTCAGACGCTCTTTACTTTGCACGACGCCAGCAAGCAGGGTTTTCAACGAAAGCGCCGACTGTCGTTAGGAGAGCAAGAGTTTATAGAGGTGTTTTCCTATTTTTGCATCTCGACGTACGTGGAAATGGAGCATACGTTTTCAGAGTATAAATGCCTAAGTTACATTGAGCGGGCGAAGCGGCGCGCAAATCAGTCTTTTGATGCCAGGGATTTCCTGATAGACGCGACAGAATCTGTGAATATGCTTTTTAAAGACGGCGATCAATATTCATTTATTCATCGGACTTTTCAGGAGTATTTTACGGCCTATGCTTTAACGCATTATCTTGTGCCCAATTTGAGGGAGGCGATTAAGATCGTCCCTCTTCGCGAGACAGATTCCGTATTTTCCATGGCGAGAGCTATAAATCCTACGCTGGTTGATGATTTATACACTATACCTGAGTTTGAATACTGGGCCAGAATAATAAGAGATATACTTAAGCAAAGTGACCCGGTTGAGATATTGAGGCTAAATGACCACAATCTTCAAATTGGATTTACGATGAAGGGAACTCGCGTATCTACGTACATGTATGGCTCTTATGGAGAGCCTGGGGTGGAGAATTTTATAAATTCTGTATACTTAATGTTTAAATCGCAGGCTCCGAAGGAATTGGATTATCAAACAAATATGAGGCCTGTATTGGAGTCTACGGCGGCCATAGGGCGTTATATATCTAGAAAAGGTATGATGCGTGGACACGACGAGACAGAGTTTGAAGCCAAATTCGATTTCGAAAAGAGGATTGTACGAATTGACCCCGATGCAATAGATTCGCCCTCTGGGGACGGTGTAGCTATTGTGTCTTTCGAAGATTTGCGTTGGGCCACAAATCTCCCGATAATTGCAACGTCGGCTGAAAAAGTTAAGGCTAGGGCTACGTTTGTCAAAAGAAGGATAGACGAAATCATACGCAACCGTCGCCACTCCCGTGGGACGGGCGGCGATATACTCGCATTGTAGGTTAGTTGGAGTGTCTCACGCAAAATACTCCTGCAGCGGCCGCACTTCCAAATTCCCCGCCCGCAGCGCCGCAATCGCTTCCGCCACGGCCGCAGCACCCGACAGCGTCGTGTAATACGGCACCTTCTGCATCAGCGTGGCGCGGCGCAGCGACTTCGAGTCCGACACCGCCTTCTGGCCGTCCGTCGTGTTGAAGACGATCTGGACCTGGCGGTTGCGGATGGCGTCCTCGATGTGCGGGCGGCCTTCCAGCACCTTGTTGATCTTCTGTGCGTCGACGCCGTTTTCGGCCAGGAAGCGGGCGGTGCCGGAGGTGGCCAGCACCTTGAAGCCCTGGCCGGCAAGGCGCTTGACCGCCGGCAGGATGCCTTTCTTGTCCTCGTCGCGGACCGAAACGAACAGCGTGCCGGAACGCGGCAGGTCGACATTGGCGCCGAGCTGGCTCTTGGCGAAGGCCAGGGCGAAGTCGCGGTCGAGGCCCATGACCTCGCCGGTCGAGCGCATTTCCGGGCCGAGCAGGATGTCGACGCCTGGGAAGCGGGCGAAGGGGAAGACGGCTTCCTTGACGGCGATGTGGCCGGGGTTGCGTGGGTCCGGCATGGCGCCGTAATGGGCGAAGGCGTTTTCCAGCGTCTCGCCGGCCATGATGCGCGCCGCGATCTTGGCAATGGGCCGCCCTATGGTCTTGGCGACGAAGGGCACGGTGCGCGATGCACGCGGGTTCACTTCCAGCACATAGACCGTGCCGTCCTTGATGGCGTATTGCACATTCATCAGGCCGCCGACGTTGAGCGCGCGGGCCAGGGCCGCCGTCTGCCGCTCCAGCTCGTCGACGAGGTCAGAGGGCAGCGAATGCGTCGGCAGCGAGCAGGCGCTGTCGCCCGAGTGGATGCCGGCTTCCTCGATATGCTCCAGGATGCCGGAAACGAAGGTGTCCTTGCCGTCGCACAGGCAGTCGACGTCGACTTCGATGGCGCCCGACAGATAGGTGTCGAACAGCAGCGGGTTCTTGCCGAGCAGCGTGTTGATCTGGCCGGTCTTGTCGTTGGGGTATTTCTGCTTGATGTCCTCCGGCACCAGGCCGGGCACGGTATCGAGCAGATAGGTCTGCAGCATGCCCTCGTCATGGATGATCTGCATGGCGCGGCCGCCCAGCACATAGGACGGGCGCACCACCAGCGGGAAGCCGAGCTCGCCGGCGACGAGGCGCGCCTGCTCGACCGAATAGGCGATGCCGTTCTTCGGCTGGGTAAGGTTCAGCTTGTGCAGGAGCTTCTGGAAGCGGTCACGGTCTTCTGCCAGGTCGATCATGTCGGGCGAGGTGCCGAGGATCGGGATGCCGGCCTTCTCCAGCGCGTCGGCCAGCTTCAGCGGCGTCTGGCCGCCGAACTGGACGATGACGCCGACCAGCTCGCCGGATGCCTGCTCGGCGCGCAGGATCTCCAGCACGTCCTCCGCCGTCAGCGGATCGAAATAGAGGCGGTCGGAAGTGTCGTAGTCGGTCGAGACCGTCTCCGGGTTGCAGTTGACCATGATCGCTTCATAGCCGGCGTCGCGCAGCGCGAAGGCGGCATGGCAGCAGCAATAGTCGAATTCGATGCCCTGGCCGATTCGGTTCGGGCCGCCGCCGAGGATGACGACCTTCTTGCGCGACGACACGCGCGCCTCGTTGTCGAGCGCTCCGGCGAAGGGCACTTCATAGGTCGAATACATGTAGGCGGTCGGCGAGGCGAACTCGGCAGCGCAGGTGTCGATGCGCTTGTAGACCGGATGAACGTCGAGCTTTTGCCTAGTCTTCTGAATCACTTCCGCGTCGGTCTTCGTCAGCGAGGCGAGGCGGGCGTCGGAGAAGCCCATCGCCTTCAGCATGCGCAGATTGACGGCGTCCTGGGGCAGGCCATGCTCGCGGATGCGCTCCTCCATGGCGATGATGCCGGCGATCTGCTCGAGGAACCACGGGTCGATCTTGCACATGGCGTGCACATCTTCCAGCGAGGTGCCCATGCGGATCGCCTGCGCCACCATGCGCAGCCGGTCCGGCGTCGGCGTGCCGAGCGCGGCGCGGATGGCGTTGCGGTCGTCGGCATGGCTGGCGGGCGAGCCGCCATGGCCGAGGCCGGGGATCTCGATCTCGTCCAGACCCGTCAGGCCGGTTTCAAGTCCGCGCAAGGCCTTCTGCAGCGATTCCTGGAAGGTGCGACCGATGGCCATCACCTCGCCCACCGACTTCATGGCGGTGGTCAGCACCGGCTCGGCGCCGGGGAATTTCTCGAAGGCAAAGCGCGGGATCTTCGTCACCACGTAATCGATGGTCGGCTCGAAGGAGGCCGGCGTGGCGCCGCCGGTGATGTCGTTCTCCAGCTCGTCCAGCGTGTAGCCGACGGCCAGCTTGGCCGCGACCTTGGCGATCGGGAAGCCGGTGGCCTTGGAGGCCAGCGCCGACGAGCGCGAGACGCGCGGGTTCATCTCGATGACGACGAGGCGACCGTCGGCCGGGTTGACGGCGAACTGCACGTTCGAGCCGCCGGTCTCGACGCCGATCTCGCGGAGCACCGCGATCGAGGCGTTGCGCATCATCTGGTATTCCTTGTCGGTCAAGGTCAGCGCCGGCGCGACGGTGATCGAGTCGCCCGTGTGCACGCCCATCGGATCGAGGTTTTCGATGGAGCAGACGATGATGCAGTTGTCCGCCTTGTCGCGGACGACCTCCATCTCATACTCCTTCCAGCCGAGCACGCTTTCCTCGATCAGCACCTCGGTGGTGGGCGAGGCGTCGAGGCCCGACTGGACGATGTCGTAGAACTCGGCGCGGTTGTAGGCGATGCCGCCGCCGGTGCCGCCCATGGTGAAGGAGGGGCGGATGATGGCCGGCAGGCCGACATGGTCGAGCGCCTGGGCGGCGATCGCCATGGCGTGGCTGATATAGCGCTGCTTGCGGTCGCCTTCGCCGAGGTTCCAGCGCGTCTCCAGCGCGTCGAGCGCGGCATCGAGGTTTTCCGGGTTCTCGGCCTTCAGCGCGGCCCGCTCCGCCTCATGCGTCTTGCGGTCGGCGTTCTTGACGTCGGTGGCGTTGGCCAGCATCGACTTCGGCGTTTCGAGCCCGATCTTGCTCATCGCCTCGCGAAACAGCGCGCGGTCCTCGGCCTTGTCGATGGCATGCGCGTCGGCGCCGATCATCTCGACATTGTAGCGGTCGAGCACGCCCATGCGGCGCAGCGAAAGTGCTGTGTTGAGCGCCGTCTGACCGCCCATGGTCGGCAACAGCGCGTCAGGCCGCTCCTTGGCGATGATCTTGGCCACCACCTCGGGCGTGATCGGCTCGATATAGGTTGCGTCCGCCAGCTCCGGATCGGTCATGATCGTGGCCGGATTGGAGTTGACCAGGATGACGCGGAAGCCCTCTTCCTTCAGCGCCTTGCAGGCCTGGGTGCCGGAATAATCGAACTCGCATGCCTGGCCGATGACGATGGGGCCGGCCCCGATGATCAGGATCGACTTGATGTCGGTGCGTCTTGGCATGATCGTAAAATCCGTTCGGCGAGCGGCTTGCACGAAAAACCGGGACGGGGGGACCGGCCGGTTGTGCTTGCGATTCAGGTATCAGGCTAGGAGGGCCTTATAGGGAAGAGTTTTGGCGGATGTAACCCCGAAAATGCGGGATCGAGTAGGGGAGTAGGGCAGTAGGCGGTAGGGCGGTAGGGCGGTAGGGCGGTAGGGCGGTAGGGCGGTAGGCGTTCTCTTCCTTTACTGCCTTACCCCCTTAATTGCCTAGCGCCAGCTGATCCGTGATCTCGAAGCGTTCGGCGGCGCCGACGCGGATCATGTTCAGCGTGCCTTCGCGGGTGAAGCGGAACTCGTCGGGAGAGTCAGAGCCGGCCGGCTGGCCGCCACGAAAGGTGATGACGCGCGTTCCGCCATCGGGCCAGGTCACGGTCACCGTGCTGTCGCCGTCGTTGCGCGCGACGCTGACCTCGCAGCGGGTCATCGGCTGGCCGATGCGGCGCGCGCAGGGGATGCCGCCGGCAGCATCGGGAGCGGGGCCGTCGGAGATTCCACCCGCCGACGCCGCGAAGGCGAGGCCATAGGCGTCCTGCATGGCGGTCCTGCCGATGTCGGCCGCGGATGGCGGCCCGGCCGGCTCGTTGCTGCCCAGCCGGGCCGCGATGTCCGGCTGTGGCTCTGCGGTGGGCTGGGGCGCGCCGGCTTGCCGAGGCGGGCCGGCCTCGGTCGCCGGCGCGGCGGTATCTTCAGGCGCCGGTGCCGGATTGTTTGGGCTGAGGTAGCGGGCGGGCGCCCATCCGGTGATGTGCGCGTCCTGCGTATCCTCGACCTTGCACCAGGGATAATTGTTGACGAGTTTGCAGCCGTAGTTCTTCACGGCCGTGCCGTTGGGCAAGCGGGCCTCCACCTTTCCGGCCGCCGATGCGGTGGCCCGGATGTTGAGGAGATCGTCTGGAGCGAGCCCGCCTATAATTGAAATGATCGGCCCCGGCCCGTCCTGAGCCAGGGCCGGCAGCGTGGCCGTCAGCAGTGGAGCGGCGAAAAGCAGCAGGAGCGTAAGGTTGCGCTTCATATGAGCTTTGCTCAATGGATGTAAGCTCCGCCTATTCCTTCATAAATCCGGTTCGCAGCGCGTGCGCCCATTCCGGCCTTCCCGCCTGTTCGGCCTGCTTTGCGGCCGCTTCATGGTCGTAGTCCACGGCGATGCTCTCGAAACGGTTAGGACTGCCATCCGAGCCAATATCAACGATGCCGTAGCGGGCCTGCGGGGTGCCCTGTTCGGAGACATGCGCCGGCGGCGTGTCGTCGTCATAGGCCGGGCAGCCGACGCTGCCGGGGTTGAAGACGACCGGGCCTCCAGGAATGCGGACCAGCTCGTTGCGGTGGCTGTGGCCGCATAGCACCAGGCGGCAGGCCGGATCGAGCGGCTTCAGCCGGCGCGTGATGGCGGCAAGCGGCGCGCGCACCAACTGGCCGTCGACAATGGCGTCGGCCAGATATTTCTCGTCATGATCCGGCCGGGCGTGGAAGGCGATGACGCCGGGCGCGATCTCCAATGTCAGCGGCAAGTCGAGCAGTGCCTGGCGCTGCGCCGATGTCAGCCGTTCCTGGGCGTAGCGATCGGACGGCCACATGGTATCATCCGCCGTGTCCTGCGCCACGCGGCGGTCGTGGTTGCCGCGCACAGTCGGCAGGCCGAGCACCTGCAGCCGTTCCATCGTCTCGCGCGGCCATAGCGGGCCGGAGACGCAGTCGCCGAGATTGACGGCCGTGTCGGCGCCGCCGCGGCGTTTCAGATCGTCCAGCACGGCATCCAAAGCCAGTACGTTACCGTGGATGTCGGCGAGAACGGCGATGCGCATGGATCAGGCGGAAACCTCGACCTCGGCAGCGCCGACCGCCGGCAGGTCAGGGGCACCGTCGGCTGCCGCGATCACGCTGTCGAGCAGGCCGGGAAAACGCTTGTCGAGGTCGTCGCGGCGCAGTGTGATCAGCCGGCTGGTGCCCACCGCTTCGCTGCGGGTGATGCCCGCCTCGCGCAGCTTGGCCAGGTGATAGCTCAGATTGGTCTTGGAGGCGAGGTCGAGGAACTTGCCGCAACTCATCGGCACGCCTTCCTTGCTCGCCAGGTAGCGCACGATGGCGAGCCGGGTCGGATCGCCGAGCACGGCGAGCACGATCGGCAGGCTGATCTGGTCGGTGGCTGGGTGGGGCAGGCTCATGACCAAGAATTAAGCACAAACGCAACGAACTTCAACTTGGCACCTTTCCCGCCGAGAGCGACGCACTCTTCATTTCCGGCCTGGTCCTGACACAGGGCTGTCAGCAGGCTTCAGCTATTTTCTCCCGGTCCGGTTGACACAATGCCCTGCTATGTCCAATTGTTCAATAACTTTTGAACTAAGGACAATTCCCATGGACAAGCGGATCTTCTGGCTCGCGCTCGGGTCGTTCGCGATCTCGACCGAAGGCTTCGTCATCTCAAGCCTTCTCCCTGATATCGCCGCTGATGCCGGCATTTCCGTGCCGCTCGCCGGTTCGCTGATCACCGCTTTCGCGCTCGCCTATGCGATCGGCGCGCCGGTGCTCGCGACGCTGACCGGCGAATGGGACCGGCGGCGCGTCATCCTGTGGACGCTTGTATTCTTCGTCATCGGCAATCTGGTGGCGGCGCTCAGTTCCTCCTTCGAATTGCTTCTGATCGCGCGTATCGTCATGGCGCTGTCGTCCGGCCTGTTCGCGGCGACCGCGCAGGGAACCGCTGTGGCGCTGGTCGACGACCATCACCGGGCGCGCGCCATCGCCGTCGTCGTCGGCGGCACCACGGTGGCGGTCGCGGTCGGCGCGCCGCTCGGTGCCCTGGTCGCGGCGATTGCCGGCTGGCGCGGCACCTTCTTCGCCATCGCGGCGCTCGGCGCGCTGTCAGGCGCGATCCTGTGGTGGCGGCTGCCGCGCGGCATCGTCGGCACCAGGCTGCCGCTGAAGCGCCGGCTGGCGGCAGCCATCCGGCCCGGCGTGATGCCGATCCTTCTGACCACGGCGCTTGCGCTGATCGGCGCGTTCACCGTCTTCAGCTTCATCGCGCCTTTGGCCATCGAAGGCGGCGGGCTCTCGCCGATCGCGTTGCCGGGCATGCTGCTCGCCTTCGGCGTCGGCGCCGTCATCGGCAACATCGCCGGCGGGCAGGCGGCCGACCGCTTCGGCGCGACCCGCACCGTCGCCTGGTCGTTGACTCTGTCGGCCGCCATGCTCGTCACCTTCTCGCTCATCCCGACCTTCCTGCCGCATCATCTCGCCGGGCCGGCGCTGATGGCCATGATGGTGCCGTGGGGCATCGTCGGCTGGGCCTTCCCGCCGGCGCAGGCGAGCCGCATCCTCAAGATCGCCCCCGACGCCGCGCCAATCGTTTTGTCGCTCAACGCCTCGGCGCTCTACTTCGGCGTCGCGCTCGGCGCGGTGGTCGGCGCAGCAGTGCTGCGCTTCGGCGCCCCGGCAGATCTCGGCCTGATCGCCGCCGTGTTCCCGATCATTGGCCTGGGTATCGTGCTCGCCGGCCGGGTGACGGCGCGGCGGCCAGTCGCCATGCCGGCGGAATAAAACTGCATCAAACCTGTTCCGTGGCGGCTTCTTCACCTCGAAGGAGCGGCCGCCGGCATTTCCAGATCGAGGTCGGCCACCGCGTCCAGCGCCGCTCGAAGCTTTGCCGCTTGTTCAGCGCCGACCTTATCCTCGAATTGCCGCTGGGCGACGCTCCAGAGTTCGAGCGCCTCGTCGAGCTTGGCCTGGCCTTGCGGCGTCAGCCGCACGCGCTTCACGCGGCGATCGTCCTTGTCGGGAAAGGTTTCGACGTAGCCATCGCGGATCAGCGGCTTCAGCGTGTGGCCGAGCGCCGAAAGGTCCATGATCAGCGCCTCGGCGATCGTACCCATTGCTGGCTCATCGCTGATGTGGATCTGAAAGAGCAGGCCGAACTGCGTACCCTTCAGGCCGGACGGCGCCAGCGCGTCGTCATAGAAGCGGCCGAGGCTGCGCGCGGCGCGCCGCAGCGTGGCGTTGTTGCAGCGGCTGAATCCGGGTTGCCGAGCTTGCGTCATGTTCACTCCTTGCCGGCGAAGAGGCGCGCCGGCCTGCCGCAAAAATAGTTTTCGCCGCCGCCGTTGACAAGATAGTGGCATATACCTACGTCTCGGAAAGTGGTATATGCCACTAATTGGAATCCGAGCCATTTGGCGGATGGCATCATCGTCGCCGAACCGAAGCGAAGCGAATAAAGGAACAGGACAATGAGCACGAAGGACAACAAGGGCACGGCCGTCATCACCGGCGCATCGTCGGGCATCGGCGCTGTCTATGCGGACCGGCTGGCCGGGCAAGGCTACGACCTGGTGCTGGTGGCGCGGCGCGCCGACCGGCTGCAGGAGCTGGCGGACAGGCTGACTTATGCCTATGGCCACAAGGTCAAGGTGATCGCGGCCGATCTTTCCGATGACGGCGACGTGCGCCGTGTCGAGCAGGCGATTGCCGGCGACGAGAGCGTGACGCTGCTGGTCAACAATGCCGGCCTCGGCGGGCAACAGGTGGTTGCGACGTCCGATGCCGATGCGGCCGAGCGCATGATCAAGGTCAATGTGATCGCCTTGACCCGCCTTACCCGCGCCGCGCTGCCGGGTTTGCTGGCGCGCAACCGCGGCGCCGTCGTCAACATCGCCTCGGTGCTTGCCTTTGATACTTCCTTCGGCGGCATCTACAGCGGCACCAAGGCTTATGTGGTCAACTTCACCGAAGCTCTGCAGCGTGAAGTCGCGGGCACGCAGGTGAAGGTGCAGGTGGTGCTGCCGGGCGCGACCCGGACCGATTTCTGGGAACTTGCGGGTAGCGATATCGACAAGCTTCCCTCGGAGATCATCATGACAGCCGACGATCTGGTCGATGCCGCACTTGTCGGCCTGGCCAGGGGCGAGGCTGTGACCGTGCCGGGACTTGCCGACACAGCCAAGCTGGATACTTTCCTCGGCGCTCGCCAAGGCTTCTACGGCAGCCTGCACGCCAGCAAGCCGGCAGCGCGCTACGCGGTCTGACGTCCTGTCATCGTGGCGGCTGGTTCAAGTATCGTCCCGCGCGATTGCTGACGAACAGCCGCTGCACACTTTTCCTGAAATTGCTTACGCCGGCCGCCACATCTGCAGGATGGAGGCGGCCAGCAGCAGGCCAAGCACGATGTTGAGCGCGCGCCACTGGCGCTCGGTCTTCAGCAGGCGGGCAAGCAAGGTTCCCGCCACGCACCACAGCGACAGCGAGAAAGCCGCGGCCAGGCCGAATACGGCGCCCAGCAGCAGCGCGAGCTGCATCGGACCATCCGCCAGGGCCGCAAAGGATGCGGCGGCACCCAATCCCATCGCCCAGCCCTTCGGATTCATCCACTGGATGCCTGCGCCGCCCAAAAAGCTGTTCGGGGTGGCCATGCTGATGTCGAGATTGGGTGGACCGCTGCGGCCGATCTTGACCGCAAGCCAGATCAGGTAGAGCGAGCCCGCTATCTTCATGGCGAGTTGAAGGGACGGCACCGCGGCGAGCAGGCCGGCGAGGCCTGCCGCGCCCGCGGCCGCCACCGACGCCAGTCCCGCGGCGCTGCCCGCCATCAGCGGCACCGAGCGCCGAAAGCCGAATTGCGCGCCGGACGCGGTCGACAATGTCGTGGCAATGCCGGGCGTCGAGGTCGAGATCAGCGCGAACAGGACCAAGGGGATGATGGTTTCGGACATGCGGGCTTTCCAGTCGGAGGAGCCGGCATGCTTAGACGCTTCCCAGCATCAGTAAATGCAATGTTTGATATGGTTGGCATTAGGGATCATAATAGAGCTCATGATCCGCGACCTCGACATGACTCTCATCCGCACCTTCGTCACGACGGCCGACAAGGCCAGCATGACGTCGGCGGCCAATGCGCTTCACCTGACCCAGGGCGCCGTCAGCCAACAGATCAAGCGGCTCGAGGACATGCTGGGCCAAAGCCTGTTCGAGCGCGATCGTCGCGGGTTGAGGCTGACACGATCGGGCGAGCGCCTGCTCGACAAGGCCAAGCCGCTGCTGCGGCTCAACGACGAGATCCTCACCGAGATCAAGGGCAGGGTGGTTGCCGGGCAGGTGCGGATCGGCGTGCCTTACGATCTCGTGGGCACGCTGCTCGCGCCGGTGCTGAAAGCGTACGCCGAAGCCTATCCGCAGGTGGAGATATCGCTGGTCTGCGCGTCCTCGCCCGAGCTAGCGGCGGCCCTGGCGTCGGGCACCATCGACCTTGCCGTGATCGAGGAACGCGCCGGTCCCACCGCCGGCGAATGCCTGCTCGTCGACCGGCTGGTATGGGTCGGCGCCAGAGGCGGCTCGGCGCGTTTGAAGCGGCCCTTGCCGGTCTCGATCGTCGCCGATACCTGCGCCTTTCGCCCGGCAGTGCTTGCCGCTCTCGGCGAGCACGGGCTCGACTGGCGCACCGTGTTCGAGAACGGCAACATCGACGCCACGACCGCGACGGTGCGCTCCGACCTTGCCGTTACCACCTGGCTTGCCTCGACGGTGCCGGCCGATCTCGACATCCTGTCCGATGCCGGCCTTCCGGCGCTGCCGAATTTCTCGGTCAACCTGCACCTGCCCAAGCACGCCACCGCGCCGGCCGCGCAGGCGTTCGCGACCCATATCCGCGAGGGTTTGGCACGGCGGCGCGAGGCGGCCTGAACGGCTGTCAGCCGCTCGATGCCGCCATGGCGACCGCCAGTTGCGCCTCGAATGCGCGCCTGAAGGCCGGCCGCGCCTCGCCGCGGGCGACATAGCCGGCGACGTTCGGGAATTCGTTCAGCAGTCCCGATCTCTGCAATCGGCGCAGCACGCCGACCATGACGAGGTCGCCGGCGCTGAACGCTCCGTCGAGCCAGTCGCTATCACCCAGGTGACGGGAGATCTCGGCCAGCCGCTTGCGGATCCGGTCGTCGACCAGGGGCAGGCGCTGGTCGTGCCACGGCGCGTCGCGCTCCAGGATCACTGCGGTCGTGCGATCGAGGATCGGCTGCTCGATGGTGCTGAAGGCTGCGAACATCCAGGCAATTGCCCGCGCCCGTGCGTTTGCATCCTCGGGCAACAGGCCCGGATGACGCACAGCGATGTGAAGGACGATTGCGCCTGACTCGAACAGAGCAAGATCGCCTTCTTCATAGGTCGGGATATTGCCGAAGGGGCTGATCGCAAGATGCGCGGGTTGCTTCATCGCATCGAACGAAACGAGGCGAACGTCATAAGGCTGGCCGACTTCCTCGAGGGCCCAGCGCACGTGCATGTCGCGCGCCAGCCCCCTGCCGCCGTCGGGCGATCGTTCGAAGGCGGTAATGGTGGGCATCATAGGCGGCTCCTGACGGTTCAGTCGTCGTTGCGAAAGCGGGCTTGATAAGGCGAATACGCGGCAGGCAGGGCTCGCCGCGAGATTGCACTACTTCCAGTTCTTGCGCCGTTCGATCTCGGCTTGCGAAGGCTGCTCCTGGGCGAACGAGCCAGTCCGGATTTCGCCCGCGCGCTCGTAGGTCGCGATGATGATCCCGGTGGTGGATGTTTGCGATTTGACGAGCTTGAAGGCCGCCGGCACCGCGTTGTCGCCGAACAGCCGCTTGCCCTTGCCCAGCACCAGCGGAAAGACCATCAGACGGATCTCGTCGATCAGCCCGTTGGCGAGCAAGGTGTGGATCAGGTTGCCAGATCCCTGGATGAGCAGGTCAGGACCGTCCTCCTGCTTGAGCTCGTTCAGCCTTGCAACGACATCCGGCCCGAGCGACTGGGTGTTCTGCCAGGTCAACGAATCCGGCCGGTGCGTCGCCACATATTTGGCCGCGGGGTTGAAGACCTCAGCGATCGGATCGTTCTGGTATGGCCAATGCGCGGCGAAGATGTCGTAGGTTTTGCGGCCGAGCAGCAGGGCGAAGGGCTTGGAGAACAATTCGTCCATTGCCGCGCCAGCTATCTCATCAAAGTAATGGAAGGTCCAGCCGCCGAACTTGAAGCCGCCGACCGGATCTTCTTCCGGCCCGCCGGGTACCTGCATGACGCCGTCGAGGCTGACGAATGTGGCGGCGATGATCTTGCGCATCTGGTTCTCCTTTGGCTGATCCCATACCGTCGAGGCCGGATTCCCGGTTCCGAGCTGTGGCAATTCTCGACGGAAAGCCGGCACGCGGTTTTCCTGGATTTGCTGCTAGGACGAACGGCGAGGCGCGTTTTCGACAGGGCGTTTTAAAAATTTCCGTCATGCGCTCTCGGCGCGAACGGCGCGATATGACCAGACATCGCCGATCACGGCGTTTGCCCTGCGGTGCGCCGCCTTGTCTCGCGTCAGCCAGATCTACGGGGCGCACGGCGTGTTCGGATCAATGCAAGATCAACAGGAGCCTAGAAGGGCGCGGATCGGCCGAGCGAGCCTGCGCTGTCATGGCGTAGAATCTCTGGCTGGCGTCCGGTTCCGCCATAGGGCCGGCGCGACTGTCGCGGTCAGCCGGCGATGGTGTCGTAGAGCAGCTTGAAGTTGAGCACCAGGATGAGGGCGGCAACCACCCAGGCCAGCAACGCCACGCCGCGCGCAATGGCGAAACTGCCCATCTTCTTGCGGTCGGACACGAACTGCACGAGTGGGATGACCGCGAAGGGGAGTTGCATCGACAGCACCACCTGGCTGAACACGAGGAGCTCTGCCGTGCCCTTCTCGCCATAGAGCGCGGTGACGACCACGACCGGGACGATGGCGATGCCGCGCGTCAGGAGGCGTCGCGCCCATTGCGGGATGCGCAGGCGCAGGAAGCCTTCCATCACGATCTGGCCGGCAAGCGTCGCGGTAACCGTCGAGTTGAGGCCGGAGGCCAGCAGAGCGACCGCGAACAGGATCGAGGCGATGCTCAAGCCCAGCAGTGGCGAAAGCAGTTCGAAGGCCTGGCCGATCTCGGCCACGTCCTGGTGTCCGGTCCCGTGGAAGGCGACGGCCGCGACGATCAGGATCGAGCCGTTGACGAACAGCGCCAGGATCAGCGCGATGGTCGAATCCGTCGTTGCCCATTTGATGGCGTCGCGCTTGCCGGCATCGGTACGCTCATAGGCACGGGTCTGCACGATCGAGGAATGCAGATAGAGATTATGCGGCATGACGGTCGCGCCAATGATGCCGATAGCGATGTAGAGCATCGCCGGATTGGTGACGATCTCGGATGACGGCACGAACATCGAATGCAGAATGGTCCTGGCCGGCGGCGCGGCGACGAATATCTGGACGGCAAAGCAGCCGAAGATGATGATCAAGAGCGCGATGACGAAGGCTTCCAGATAGCGGAAACCCTTGTTCATCAGGAGAAGCACCAGGAAGGCGTCGAGCGCGGTCAGCATGGCGCCGCCGATCAGCGGAATACCGAACAGGAGCTGCAGCGCGATCGCCGTGCCGATCACCTCGGCGAGGTCGCAGGCGATGATCGCCAGTTCGCAGGCGATCCAGAGCATCAGGTTGACCGGGCGCGGATAGTAGGCGCGGCAGGCCTGGGCGAGGTCGCGACCTGTGGCGATGCCGAGACGGGCGGCAAGCGCCTGCAGCAGGATCGCCATCAGGTTGGACAGCATGATGACGAAAAGCAGCGTGTAGCCGAACTGGGCGCCGCCGGCGAGGTCGGTCGCCCAGTTGCCGGGGTCCATATAGCCGACGGACACCATGTAGCCCGGCCCCATGAAGGCGAACAGGCGGCGGAACCAGACGCCGGTCTGCGGTACCGCGATCGAAGCGTTCACCTCGCGCAGGCTGGGCTGCTCGTCGTCCGGCCCGTCGAATCGCCATGCGGTTCGGCCTACGGTTGCTGCATCGACGTCGGGCATGGGGGATTTTCCGCGGGAATGCATCGAAGATATCCTTACGTATGCCATGGCTCAACATTATGCAATAGGCTATATTTCATTGATCTTGCTTTCGTGATGAGCCGTTTGGGCCCTTGGCCGATGCTCGGAACCCTGGTTGCGCACGGGCCGGAATGTAAATAAACGGCCGGACCATCGGGGGTTCGTGCTATGGATGCGGTCCCGATTCAGCCTTAGGGGCAGCCAAGGAGGATCGCGTATTGGCGCTGAGGAACAAACCGGTTCGACGCGAGGAGCCGCTTCCCGATGCCGAGATCCATTCGGAAGGATTCCGGCAGACGCGCGAGGCGCGCCGCGGCGCGCTGGTCGAGGATTATGTCGAGCTGATCGCCGATCTGATCGAGGACGGCAACGAGGCGCGGCAGGTGGATATCGCGGCACGGCTCGGCGTTGCGCAGCCGACGGTGGCAAAGATGCTGACGAGGCTGTGCGCCGACGGGCTGGTTTCGCGAAAGCCCTATCGCGGCGTGTTCCTGACTGACGCCGGCCGCAAGGTCGCCGAGGAAAGCCGTATCCGCCACCAGACGGTGGAAGCCTTCCTGCGCTCGCTCGGTGTCAGCGCCGAGACGGCGCGTATCGACGCTGAGGGGATCGAGCACCATGTCAGCGCCGAAACGCTGGAGGCTTTCCGCCGGGCGATGACCCATCGCTAGGCGTATCGAGGTCCCCAAGCGACAAGGCTGGGAACCGCCGCCGCTCCAGCACGTTGGTTCCGGCATCGCGCGATGATCGCGCTAGGGAGGAAGCGATGGGCGTCGAACAGGCACCGACCGATAAGGGAAAGCAGGCAGCCAGGGGATTACGGCAGGCGGCCGCCAAGGACGAGCGGAAGACCGAGGCCGAAACCGGCCAACCATTGAAGAAGGGAGCGGCGCGTTTCGAGGAGCGTTCGAAAAGTTCGGACGGCAAGAGCGCCGGCGCCAAACAAAAAAGCCGAGACTTCTAGCCGGTTTATCGGGAGTGGACTTAACCGCCCTGAGCAAGGTTTTCTACGGTCCGCGTATTTCGCGGGAGCGAAAAACTCTGTGACTTAGGCCAACCGTTGCGATAGTTGTCTGGAGGGGGCGGTCGCGGGCCAATCCCTCCAGGACATTCGCATTACGAGGAGTTGCCATGCTTTGGAGAGGCCGTCGTCAGAGCGACAACATCGAGGATGACCGCAGCGACAGCGGCGGCGGGCTCGGCGGTGGATTGGGCGGCGGCGGCCAGTTCCGTATCCCTATCGGGGGCCGGACCGGCGGCGGCGGCAGCATCCTTCTGGTCATCCTGGTCGTGCTCGCGGGATGGTATTTCGGCTTTGACCCGTCGCAGATCCTGGGTGGCGGCGACGGCGGCCTACTGCCAGGCGGCGGCCAGATCACAGACAACAGAGGGTCGCCGGATAACGGAAGCGCGCCGGCCAACGACGAGATGAAGCAGTTCGTCGCGACCGTGCTTGCCGACACTGAGGATACCTGGACCGGCATTTTCAAATCTCAAGGGTTGACCTACGAGGATTCCAAGCTGGTGCTGTTCAGCGGCCAGGTTCGTTCGGCCTGCGGTTTCGCTTCGGCGGCGGCCGGGCCGTTCTACTGCCCGGGCGACCATAAGGTCTATCTCGACATGACCTTCTTCCAGCAGCTCGACCAGCAGTTCGGCGCGTCCGGTGAGTTTGCGCGTGCCTATGTGGTGGCGCATGAGGTTGGCCATCACGTGCAGAACCTGACCGGCATCATGGGCAAGTTCGACCAGATGCGGCAAGGCATGAGCGAGGTCGACGCCAACCAGCTCTCGGTGCGCATTGAGCTTCAGGCCGATTGCTTCGCCGGGGTCTGGGCGCATTTCACACAACAGAAGGGCATTCTGGAGCAAGGTGATATCGAAAGCGCGCTCAACGCGGCCAAGCAGATCGGCGACGACACGCTGCAGAAGAAAATGCAAGGCTACGTCGTGCCGGAAAGCTTCAACCACGGCACCTCGCAACAGCGGCAGACCTGGCTGGCACGGGGCTTCAAAAGTGGCAAGCTGTCCGACTGCAACACGATGAGCGGTCCGATCTAAGGCGGCGCTCACTGCTTTCCCGTGGCGCCTCACGGGCGGGCGAGTGGCAAGTTATGTCAGCATAAGTCGCTTGTCTTCGTTCGCGGATTGTTCCAGTCGCCAACCTCGCTTATAAGGTCCCTCCCGCCCGTGCCCCCGGGGTGGATGAGGAGCTTATAACCATGATCGATCCTAAAACCGCCAAGCGGGGCCTTGCGCTCGTTTTCACGACGCTGCTGCTCGACATCATCGGCTTCGGCATCATCATGCCGGTGCTGCCGGCCTATCTGGAGGAACTGAGCGGCGTCAGCGTGAGCGAGGCCGCGATCGAGGGTGGCTGGTTGTTCTTTGTCTATGCAGCGATGCAGTTCTTCTTCGCGCCGATCATGGGCGGCCTGAGCGACCGCTTCGGGCGGCGGCCGATCCTGCTCGCCTCGGTGCTGACCTTCTCGATCGACAATCTGATCTGCGCCATCGCCTGGTCGTACCCGATGCTGTTCATCGGCCGGGTGCTGGCCGGTATTTCCGGCGCCAGTTATTCGACGACCTCCGCCTTCATCGCCGATATCTCGAACGATGAGAACCGGGCGAAGAATTTCGGCCTGCTCGGCATCGCCTTCGGCGTCGGCTTCGTCATCGGCCCGGTGCTGGGCGGGCTGCTCGGCACGTTCGGGCCGCGCGTGCCGTTCTATTTCGCCGCGGCGCTTGCCCTTGTGAACTTCCTGATCGCGATGGTCTTCCTTCCCGAGACGCTGGACGAAAAGCACCGCCGGCCCTTCGAGTGGAAGCGCGCCAACCCGGTCGGTACGCTCATGCAGATGCGCAATTATCAGGGCATCGGCTGGATCGGACTGGTGTTTTTCCTGATGACGCTCGGCCACATGATGTATCCGGCGGTCTGGGCGTTCGTCTCCAACTATCGCTATGGCTGGAACCAGCAGCAGATCGGCTTCTCGCTCGGCGCCTTCGGCCTGTGCGGCGCGGTCATCATGGCGACGGTGCTGCCGCGGGTCATTCCCAGGCTCGGCGAGTGGAAGACGGCGGCGATCGGCTTGACCTTCACCGCGCTCAGCGCTTTCGGCTACGCGTTTTCGACGCAAGGCTGGATGATCTATGCGGTAATCGTGGCCGGCTGCCTGGAAGCGCTGGCCGATCCGCCGCTCAGAAGCCTCGCCGCCGCCAAGGTGCCACCTTCGGCGCAGGGCGAATTGCAGGGCGCGATGACGTCGATCTTCTCTATCACCTCGATCATCACGCCGCTGCTCTATACGGCGATCTTCTCCTGGTTCACGAGCCCCACCGCGCCGGTCGTGTTCGGCGGCGCGCCCTATCTGCTCGGCGCGATTTTCCTGACGCTGGCGGTCATCGTCTTCGTGACGAAAGTGGCCAGGCCCACACCGAAGGAAGCCGAGCGCATGCATACGCAGGAAGCGGCCGTCACGGACGCTGCATAGGCTGGCGGCTTGAGCTAGGCCTGTTCCGCCAACGCTTCCTCGCCGCGCCGCTCGCGGATCAGGTTGACGAAGCGGCGGAACAGGTAGTGCGAATCTTGCGGACCAGGCGAGGCCTCGGGATGATGCTGGACCGAGAATACCGGCCGGCCCGTCAGCGCGATGCCGCAATTCGAACCGTCGAAGAGCGAGACATGGGTTTCCTCGACGCCTTCGGGCAACGAATCTGCGTCAACGGCGAAACCGTGGTTCATCGAGACGATCTCGACCTTGCCGGTGGTGTGGTCCTTGACCGGATGGTTGGCGCCGTGGTGGCCCTGGTGCATTTTCTCGGTCCTGCCGCCAAGCGCCAGCGCCAGCATCTGATGGCCGAGGCAGATGCCGAACACCGGGATGTCGGTCTTCAACAGATTCTGGATCACCGGCACGGCATATTCACCGGTCGCTTGCGGGTCGCCGGGCCCGTTCGACAGGAAGATGCCATCCGGCTGCATGGCGAGGATCTCCTCGGCGGCGGTCTTGGCGGGGACGACGGTGACCTTGGCGCCCAGGCCCGCCAGCAGGCGCAGGATGTTGCGCTTGACGCCATAGTCGATGGCCACGACGTGCATGGACGGCGCGTCCTGCTCGCCATAGCCCTCGTTCCAGACCCAGGGCGTCTCGCGCCAGACCGAGGACTGGCCGGACGTCACTTCCTTGGCGAGATCGAGGCCGATCAGGCCCGACCAGGCCGCGGCCTGCCGCTTCAGGTCCTCGATATCGAAGACGCCATCGGGCGCATGCGCGATGACGGCGTTGGGCATGCCCTTCTCGCGGATCAAAACGGTCAGCGCGCGGGTGTCGATGCCGCAAAGCGCGACGATGCCGCGCCGCTTCAGCCATTGGTCGAGATGGCCGGCGGCGCGATAGTTCGAGGAATCCGTGACATTGGCCTTGAGGATTGCGCCGACAGCGCCCGCGCGGGCGGCTGGATGCAGGTCCTCAATATCTTCGTCATTGGTGCCGACATTGCCGATATGAGGGAAGGTAAAGGTGACGATCTGGCCGGCATAGGAGGGATCGGTGAGGATTTCCTCATAGCCGGTCAGCGCCGTGTTGAAGCAGACTTCCGCAACGGCCGATCCCGTGGCGCCAAGACCGCGGCCTTCGATCACCGTGCCGTCGGCAAGGACCAGAAGGGCGGTCGGCTTCTCGGTGGCCCATGGGGCGGTGGTCGTGGCCATGGCGGCACTCCTAGAGGTTGTTCCGGAACTATCCCGACAGCGGGACGATCCGCGCAACAAACGGCGCGCGGCGACGAATTCGCTAGCCGGCGCGCAACCAAAGTTTCAGTTCATGCGAGGCTCAGTACATAGGGGAAGGCGCCGGAGCGGTCAATGCGGGCGGCCTCAGCCCGGGGTTGATTTGCTTTCGTCCAGCAATATCAGCGGCTTGGCGGAATTTGCGTTGGCCGTTCGGCGAAGCTATTGTCCGCCGCATTCGAAGGAGAAGCACGATGCGCGAGAAAATCGCCGAATCCATGAAGAGCGCGATGAAAGCGCAGGACAAACACCGCCTGCCGACCCTGCGGCTTATCCAGGCCGCCATCCATGATCGCGACATCGCCAATCGAGGCGCGGGCAAGCCGCCGGCGAGCCAGGAGGAGATACTGCAGATCCTCGCCAAGATGGTGAAGCAGCGCGAGGAATCGGCCAAGGCCTTCGAAGACGGCAAGCGGCCGGAACTGGCGGCGCAGGAGCGCGGCGAGATGGAGATCATCCGCGAATTCCTGCCGACGCAGCTCGACGACGCGGCAATCACCGCCGCGGCGCGCGAGGCGATCGCGGCGACGGGCGCCGCCAGCCAGAAGGACATGGGCAAGGTGATCGGCGCGCTGAAGCAGAATTATGCCGGCCAGATGGACTTCGCCAAGGCCAGCGCCATCATCAAGGGGCTGCTGCAGTAGACGACAGCCTAAAGCGGTTCAGCGTTTCACGGAATCGCTGAACCGTTCCAGGTTCTTGTTTTTACGCAATTCCGGACGGAAAACCGCTACGCACTTTTCCTGGAACTGTTTTAGTCCTTGCACATCGGCAACGGCTGGGGCGGCGGCGCCGGATGGTCCGTCTTGTACTGCGCGATGATCGGCTCCAGCGTTTTCCTGGGCCAGAATTTGGGTGTGCCGATCTCGCTCAGGCAGGAGGCGTTCCAATAGAGGCCCGCGCCCGACAGCGATTGGCCGGCGGCCTTTGCCCGGGCGACAGCGGCGATGTCGCGCGATTCCGGATAGATATAGAGCGTCGTGGGGTTGTCCTTCGCGATGGGGATGATCTGTTCGGCATCGGTAGGCGACCAGCTGGTGCAGCCATTGCTGCGGCCGCCGGCATAATTCACCAGCTTGCCGAACGGGACGAGGCCGTCATGGTTGGCGTATGAGCTGCTTGGGTCCTTGCGCATGCACATGCCCCTGAGCAAGGCGGCCGGATGGCCGCCGATCACGCGCTGCCTTGCGTTCGCCGCTTCGCCTTCGCCATCGAACTGAATGAAGCTGCGCATGAACACCGCGTTCTGCGCGCCGACACGGTAGTAGCCCTTGAAGGACGTCTTGGTCTCGGCGGTCATGTAGGCGCCGCCGGCCGTCAGCTCCGAGTCCATCGCGTTGCCGAAATTCTTCGCGCAGCGCCTGCCGTTGGAGAAATCGGCGACGCCTTTCAGGTTGCGGCCGCCACCATGGCCCGCGGAGAACGCGCGGAAGAGCTGCTTGGCTTCGCAGATAACGTAATATCGCTGGCCAAGCACGCTTTTGCCGAGATCGCCGGGACGGGTGGCATCCATGGCGAAATAGCAGGGGTTGCTGACCGAACCGTCGCTGACCTTGGACTGATAGAGCGCGCGCGCCCGCTCCAGCACGACCTGGGAGATCTGGCCCTCGCCATCGCCGACATGGCGCTGCAGCCAGTCGGGCACGCTTGACGGCCGCAACGCCGCATATGAGCTGACAGATGCCGTCAGGGCGGTCAGGATCGCGACCAAGCAGAAGATGGCCGCGCCCAGCGCAACAGATCTCAACCGCACCGGTTTGCTCCTCCTGTCGAAGCGTCGTAAATCAACCACGCCAATCATAGAATATCTCGCATCCGTCGGCGAAACACTTCTAGTTTAGCGATGCCTTCCGCAGGTCGGTTTTCCGATCCGCTTCGACTGAGCTATGATCTGATTCCGGCGCGCCCACGCCTCCTCCCTCCATTGGGAAGCATCTTCATGCAGGGCCATCCGACCAACCGTTCGGGCGCCAGGAGGGTTCTCCAGACTGCTCGCGGCAGGCAATTCGTGTGGTCGGGATGCCCGGCTCGACGAAGAGACGAACCATGATCCAGATCGTCAAACCAACGCTCGAACATCTGCCATCCTACAAGGCCGCTCTGGAGCGCGGGTGGTCGCCAGACAATGTGCGGCTTCTGGAGGCAACGCGCGAGCAACTCGATGCGATCGAGCACGATCCCGTCGCCTTTCTCGCCAGCCTCGACGACCCCGAAGCGAAAGGGCCGCCCATCACTTTGCCCGATGGCACGAGGGTCGCGCGGCTGCCCGGCTTCCGGCGCTGGATCTGGGATGGCGAGGCGGCCGGCTCGATCGGCTTTCGCTGGCAGAAAGGCACGTCGGCGCTGCCCTCGCATGTGCTCGGCCATATCGGCTATGCGGTGGTGCCGTGGAAGCGGAACCGGGGCTACGCGACCGAAGCGCTGCGGCTGATGCTGGGCGAAGCGAGGGCGGTCGGGCTCGACCATGTCGAGATAACCGCGAAGCCGAGTAATCCGGCTTCGCACAAGGTCATCACGGCCAATGGCGGCAGGCTTGTCGGCCGCTTCTTCGAGGACGAAGCCTATGGCGGCGCGGAGAGCCTCAAGTTCCGCATCGACCTTTGAGGGTTACTCGCCGGGCCTGGCCAGCCGTCCTTCTTCCGCCTTGTGGTAGAACTGGCTTGCCACGAGCCAGCCCTTGAGCGGCCTGAGCGGCGGGATGCAGGTCGCAAGAACGATCGGGATCGAAACGAAGGCGTGGAACCACATGGACGGCTCGAAGGTCACCTGCGCCCAGACCGCGAACAGCACCGAAGGCACGCAGGCAAAGCAGATGACGAAGAACGCAGGGCCGTCGGCGGGATCGGCGAAGGAATAGTCGAGCCCGCAGACATCGCATTTCGGAGCCAGCTTCAAGAAACCCTCGAACAGGTGACCCTCGCCGCAACGGGGACAGCGGCCCCGGATCCCAACTTGCCAGGGTACCAGATGTGGATAATGCGCAAGGTCTTCCATGGTCATCGCTCCAATAGACGTCACATGGGCCAAGTCGGCCTTGAGGTCTCGGACGCATACATATATCATACTTGTATGCATACAATGCGACAAAATGTATGGTAAAGCGATCTGTAAACGGCGAAGGCGACGTTGGATGGGTTCCGGTTTTGGAGACGGGGCCGCGACCGGTCTATCTTAAGATCGTCGATGCCCTCGCGTATGCCCGCTCGAAAGGCCGGTTGCAGCCCGGCGACAGGTTGCCGCCGCAGCGGGACCTCGCCCGGTCGCTGGGGGTCGATCTCACGACCGTCACGCGGGCGTTTTCCGAGGCCAGGCGCAGGAACCTCATCGACGCGACGGCGGGCCGGGGCACCTTCGTCACGCCGGGCGAGCCGGAAGAGCCTATCCTCGATCTCAGCATGAACATTCCGCCGGCACCGGCCGGCGTGAACCTGCCGGCCTTGATCAGGACGGGTGTCGACGGGCTGCTCAAGCGCTCCAGCGCGGAAGCCCTGCTTTCCTACCATCCCGGTCCGGGTTCGCCCGTGGAGCGTGCCGTCGGCTCGTCATGGCTTGCCGAGACGGGGGACAGGCTGCCGGTCGACAGGATCGTTGTCGGCTCGGGCGCGCAGGCGTTGCTCACGGCCGTCGTGCTGTCTCAGACCCGCGAGGGCGACACGATCCTTGCCGATGCGCTGACCTATCCCGGGCTGATTGCGCTGGCCGGGGCCGCGCGACGCAAGCTCGCCGCCGTCGCGAACGATGGCGATGGCATGCGGCCTGACGATCTCGAGCGGGCGGCGCGGCGACATGGCGCCCGCGTTCTTTACCTGAATCCGACGCTGCAAAATCCGACCGCATCCGTCATGCCCGAAGGCCGGCGGCGCGAACTCGCCCGCATGGCCGACAAGCTTGAGTTGACCATCATCGAAGACGATCCCTACAGAAGGTTGCTGGCAGCACCTCCGCCAGCGTTTCTGGCCTCGGCGCCGGAGCGGACCTTCCATGTCGCGACATTGGCTAAATGCATCTCGCCTTTCCTGCGCACCGCCTTCCTGGCGGCGCCTGATCCGCAAGCCGCGGAGCGAATCGCGGCGGCGATACGCGGCACGACACTGATGGCGCCCCCGCTGATGACGGGGCTGGCCTGCGAATGGTTGCGCAGCGGCCTTGCCGGGGAAATCACCGTCGCCGTGCGCGCCGAAGCGCAGGCCAGGCAGGAGATCGCGCGCGACATCCTGCCCGAGGGCTTTGTAGCATCGGAGTCTGGCCTGCATCTGTGGTATCCGCTGCAGAGCCGATTGCGCTCCACCGAACTCGCCGATATCGCCCGCCGTCGAGGGCTCGCCATCAGCCCCGCGGAAGAGTTTGCCGTCGGGCGAGAGTTTCCTAACGGTTTTCGCCTGGCGCTGGGCGCCACACCCAATCGCGAACGGTTGAAGGAAGGCCTTGAAAGCCTGGCCTCCATCCTGCCGGAAGTGTCAGGGCCGCCCCGACCGCAGGTGGCGTAGCGCCTTATTCCGCTGGCGCCGGCAGCGGCGGGGTCGCGCTACTGCGCCATTCCCAGGCTTGCGAGACGACGGCCACCACCACCGCCACGAGCATGGCCAGGGCGCCGGCGAGCGGCAGGCTGCGATAGCCGTAGCCGGCATTGAGCATCGCCGCGCCAAGCGACGCGGCCAGCGCGATGCCGACATTGAAGCCGGACGGGATCAGCGCGGAGGCGAGGTTGGAGGCATCGGCCGTCCAGGCGAGGATGCGCGTCTGGATCGGGGCGCCTATGGCGAAGTTGAGACCGCCCCAAGTGACGATGGCGACGACCATCGGCACCGGGTAGGGGCTGATCAGATGGATGACGCCAAGCGCCACGGCCTGCAGGGCGAGCATGACGATGAGCGACGGCATCAGCTTCCAGTCGGCAAGCTTGCCGCCGACCAGCACGCCGATCGTGGCGCCGACGCCGTTGAGCAAGAGCACCCAAGGGATCAGGCTCTCGTGGAGGCCGGTGACTTCGAGCAGCATCGGGGTGATGTAGGTGAACAGCGCAAACTGGCCGATCATCAGCATCAGCATCAGGATCAGCGAGGTCCAAACCTGCTGGCGGCCGAGCACGCGAACTTCGCGCGCCAGCCCGGCGGGCCGGTTGGCGGCGCCCGCGGCTCGCGGCAACAGCGCCAGCATGGCGACGATCGCGATGATGCCCAGTGCGCCCATCACCCAGAAGGTCGCGCGCCACCCCCACAGGCTGCCGATCGCGGTGCCCGCCGGTACGCCGATGACGTTGGAGACGGTCAGCCCCGAGAGAATGATCGCCACCGCCCGGCCGCGCTGGTCCTCGCGCACCAGGCCGACCGCTACCACCATGGCGACGCCGAAATAGCAGCCATGCGCCACGGCGGTCGCGATGCGCAGCAAAAGCATCGAGGTGAAATCGGGCGCCAGGGCGCAGGCCACCTGGCCAAGGGTGAAGGCGACCGTCAGCCCGATCAGCAGCGTCTTGCGCGAAACCTTGCTGGTGACGAGGGCAAGCAGCGGGCCGCCGATGGCGATGCCGCAGGCATAGCCGGAGACGAGATAGCCGGCGGTCGGCACGGACACGCCGAGGCCCCGCGCTACCTCGGGCAACACGCCGGCGATGACGAATTCGGTGGTGCCGAAGGCGAAAGCGGCAAGGAAAAGGGCAATCAGCGGCGGCATGGTCTCAAAACATATGCATGGAATGCACGCGTCAAACCACGCTTGGGCTGGTCCGGCAATGCAGAAATTGTCGATGCCGCTTTAGCTTTTCTTGAGCAACGCCGCTAAAGCGCGACGCCCTTCAGGTGTTGGTGTCCGTAAAACCGCCGGACACTGCGCGACAGGCATCAGGCGACTTTCTTGCGCCCATACGGGATCTTCAGCCAGGCCCGCTCGTGCACATAGTAAAGCAGCGACTTGGTGACGACTTCCGTGAGCCCGATGGTGGCCGCGAGCTTGATGCTGCCGGTGATCACCAGCGATATGATCATCGTGTCGACCGTACCGGTGGCGCGCCACGAAAGCGCCTTGGCGAAACTGCGCGAATGCGTGTCCATCGACGATCGTCCTCCCAACACGTGGTAGAGGCGATCCTTAGCCGACGGAAGCGAAGATGAGCAAAGACTAAATTTCTTGGCTGCCCCGCTCGCGATTCCCTGAGTTTTTGGAAAATTTCGGCCGGAGGCTATGGCGAAGTCGCCGAGCTAAACGCTACGCACTTTTCCTGGATGCTCTAGCCGGCTCTCAGCCGCGAGCCGCCGAGCAGTCCGCGCTCCTCGAGCACGGGGTAGGCGATCGAGGCAAGCAGCGAGTTGATCTGCTTCAGGTCGCGAATGGTGTCGAGGTGGATCGAGCTCGTCTCGACGCTCTTGGCGGTGCCTTCGCGCAGGCGCAGGAAATGGCTGGCGCTGGTTTCCTTCTCGCGCTCGCGCAGCAGGTCCTTTTCCAGCACCAGTTGTCTCGCGGTCTCCGGATCGCGCGAGACCAGGACATTGAAGGCAAGGTGCGCGTTGGCCAGCACCGAGGCATGGAAGGCGCAAAGCTCCTGCCAGCCCTCAGGCGTGAATTCCAGGCCCCGCTCAAGCTTCTTCCTGACATGAACCAGCATGTTGCGCACGATGATGTCGCCGACCTGCTCCAGCTTGACGCAGGCGCCGATAAGTTCCTGGCAGCGCAATGCCTCGTCTTCGGTCAACCGATTCCTGGTGACCCTGGCGAGATAGAGCTTGATTGCGGCGTGCTTCCTGTCGACTCGGTCATCGAGCGCGGCAAGCGCCTTTATCTTGGCAGGGTCGGCATCCTCGTAGAGCTCGATGATGCGCTTCAGCATGATTTCGACTGTCTCGCAGACCCGCACCACCTCACGCGTCGCGTTCGCCAGCGCCTGGCTCGGCGTATCGAGTGCGCTCTCGTTCAGCGCCGACAGCTCGACGACCTCCAGGGCGACAGCCGGTTCAGGCTTACTGCCCAGCGCGACGATCTTTTCGGAAGCTCGATAGACGAGGCCTGCCAGCGGCAGGCCGGCCAGAAGGATCAGAACGTTGAACAGGATGTGGGCGTTGACGATCTGGTCCGGCGCGGTCTTGCCGAGAAAGGCGAGATCCGGCCTGAAGGTCATGATCAGAACCAGCATGATCAGCGAACCGAGGCCGCGCATCAACAGGTTGCCGATCGGCACGATGCGCACTTCCGGCGGCGCCGCCCGCGTCAGCATCGGCGCAATCAGCGATGAGCCAAGGTTGACGCCAAGCACCAGCACGACGCCCAATTCCGGTGTGATCAGTCCGCGCCCCGCCAGCGTCGCCATCAGCAAGACAGCGGCGATACTGGATTGGAACAACCAGGTGATCAGCGCGGCCATCAGATAGGTTGTGATGGAGTCGCCCGAGAAATAATTCATGATCAGCGGCATCAGCGGGCTGTTGCGCAGCGGCTCCGACGCCTGCCCGATCATTTCAAGCGACAGGATCAGCAGGCCGACGCCGATCAGGATACGGCCAAGCTGCCGCCAGTCGCGCCGCTCGGTGGCCATGAACATGACGGTTCCCGCAATCAGGCAAAGCGGCACCAAGAGCGTGAGGTCGAAGGTGAGCAGCTTGACCACCAGCGCCGAACCGATCTCGGCGCCGCGCACGGCCAATTGCCCGGCGGCGCCCGAAACGATGCCTGCCCCGGCGAAGGAGCCTACCAGCAGCGTCACCGCGGTCGAGCTCTGCAACGCGATCGCCAGCCCGCAGCCGGTCAGCACCGCCATGATCGGATTGCGCATGGTGGCGCGCAGCTTGTGGCGCAGCACGTCGCCATAGGCGCGCTCGACGCCGGTCTTCACCATGCGGGTGGCGAACAGCATCAGCGCCACCGCGCCGGCAAGGTGCAGCAGGACTACGGAGCCGCTCACGGCCGTCCTCGAGGAGCGACGCCTGCAACGTGCGAGGGGGTGCGAATCTCAGCCATTTCAGGGTCCGCAATTACACCAATTAAGATTAGCCGAATAATAGATTTTTCTGAGGCGGTGATCGTCTCCGCTCGACTGACCATGTCGGAAATGAAGGGACGGGGCATTGGTCACGCGCGCGTCTCTCGGCGGCGCTTCGTCCCACAAGGTCCGAATGCATCGAGGAACGCGATCCTGGGATGTTGTTGAAAAATTCTTCATAAGCATATGAAATCATTACAGAAATGTAATTCTCTTGTTCAGTTTCGGTTCATCCGCCGACGGTTATCGCTCTGTCCATCGACAACCAAGGAGAACCGACCATGAAGCGTCTCATACTTTCCGCCGTAGCGGCCTCGATGCTGGCCGGCTCGGCCTTCTCGGGCCAGGCCGCGCCGCTTGCCCAGCCGAGCGCGCCGCACTCCAACTACACGCAGGTCGACTGGCAGAAGCCCCACCGTCATGTCGACAAGCGCGTCATCGTCAAAAAGAAGGTGGTGAAGCGCAGCCCTTGGCGCAACGGCCAGCGCTATTCCAATTGGAGGCGCCACCAGCCGGTTCGCGACTGGAACCGCCATGGCCTGCGTCGCCCCGGCTCCGGCCAGGAGTGGATCCGCGTCGGCAACGACTATGTGCTGGTCGGCATCTGGTCGGGCATCATCTTCGGCGCGATCGCGGCGCGGTAATTCAAGGCAATCCAGAAATCGGGAAGGCGGCCACCGGCCGCCTTCTTTTCGTCTGTGAAAAGCGGGTACGATGCGCGGGTCAGAGTCGCCGTACCCGGCCGGTGTGATTATATGAAGGGCAAACGAGTTTCCCGATGCGCTTTCCGCCCGCCTTTCTGGACGAAATACGCGACCGCGTGCCGATTTCATCGGTCGTCGGCACGCGTGTCGCGTGGGACAGAAAAAAGACCAACGCGTCGCGCGGCGACTACTGGGCATGCTGCCCATTTCACGGCGAGAAAAGCCCGTCCTTCCATTGCGAGGACAAGAAGGGCCGTTATCACTGCTTCGGCTGCTCGGTCTCGGGCGACCATTTCAAGTTCCTCACCGAACTCGACGGCGTGAGTTTTCCCGAGGCGGTCGAGAAGATCGCCGAGATGGCCGGCGTGCCGATGCCGGTGCGCAACGAGCAAGAGGAACGGCGCGAGAAGGAACGCGCCAGCCTGACCGACGTCATGGAGATGGCGACCGCCTTCTTCCAGGACCGCCTGCAGAGCGCCGATGGTGCCAAAGCCCGCGCGTACTTGCGCGACCGCGGCCTGACGCCGGCAACGCAGCAATCCTTCCGGCTGGGCTATGCACCCGACAGCCGAAATGCGCTTAAGGAATATCTTGCCGCCAAGGGCGTGCCGAAAGCCGATATCGAGGCCTGTGGGCTGGTGCGGCATGGCGACGACATCCCGGTCTCCTATGACTGGTTCCGCGACCGAATCATGTTTCCGATCCCGGATTCTCGCGGCAAGATCATTGCTTTCGGCGGCCGGGCGCTGGCGCCCGACGCGCTCGCCAAATACATGAACTCGCCCGACACCGAGCTCTTTCACAAAGGCAATGTGCTCTACAATTTCGCGCGCGCCCGAAAGGCGCTCGCCAAGGGCGGCACGGTGATCGCGGTCGAAGGTTATATGGACGTGATCGCGCTGGCGCAGGCCGGTTTCGAGAACGCCGTGGCGCCGCTCGGCACCGCGCTCACCGAGAACCAGCTCGAACTGTTGTGGCGCATGGCGCCGGAGCCGGTGCTGTGCTTCGACGGCGACAAGGCCGGGCTGAAGGCGGCATGGCGCGCCGCGGATCTTGCCCTGCCTTCCGTGCAGGCCGGGCGCTCGGCTCGTTTCGCATTGCTGCCGGAAGGCAAGGACCCGGACGATCTGGTCAAGGCCGAGGGGCCGGACGCGTTCCGGGCGGTGCTGGCGGAAGCGCGGCCGCTTGTCGATCTTTTGTGGATGCGCGAGACCGCCGGCGGGGTCTTTGAGACGCCGGAGCGGCGCGCCGAGCTGGGAAAAAGGCTGGGTGAGCTCGCCAGCCGTATCCGCGACGAGAGTGTACGCTACGAATATCAACAGGTGATGCGCGAGCGTGTGCGGAGTTTCTTCGGCGCCCAACGCGAAGCCAGGCAAGACCCCCGGGTTGGAGGCAGACCAGGAGAGCGCGGCCAGGGCAAGGCCACGGCGCCCGGCGGACAATTCGCCAAGGGCGGAGGCGGCCGCATCGCGATCACCGAGAGCCTCGGTCAGTCGGCGCTGGTCAAGCGGGGTGGCGAGGGCATGTCGGTGCGCGAGGCGACGATCATCGTGGCGCTCGTCAACCATCCGGCGCTCATCGACGAGAATTTCGCGCATGTCGAATTCCTCGACCTGGCCAATTCGGATTTGCGAAAACTCCATGCGGCCATTCTCGACGCCATGGCGCATGACGCGGCTGACGAGCGCGGCGCGGTCATCGCCACCATCGAGCGCGCCGGCTGCGGCGGCATCTGGGAGCGGGCGGTGGAGTTGATCAAGCGCGCCCGGCAGTGGCCGGCGCTCGAAACGGCGGGGCTCGACGACGCCCGCGACGCCTTCAACCAGGCGCTGCACTTGCAGCGCAGCGCCCGCACATTACATAGAGAGCTGAAACAGGCGCAGGCGGCGCTCGATGCGGACCCTTCGGATGAAAACTTCCGGCATCTGGTCGAGATTCAAGCGCAATTCAACGATGTGCAGGCAACGGAAGCGCTGATCGAAGGGTTCGGCGTTTCGTCGGGCAGGGTTGGACGCGTTTAGGCAGGACTGATCCTGGAAATGAAGTGGAAATGCGCAGCGCGTCGAATCGACGCCTCTAAGTCGGGTAATTGATTCGCTTTTTTCATGCGAATCATGCCAGAGGCGCTTGACCTTCTGGCAGATTGGCGGAATCAGGACGATTCGAAACGTTAGCCGTGCCCCGGCGTCGGCGGGAAATTTGAGCGATGTGAGGTACTGGTGATGGCTGGACAGGCAAACTGCCTGCCCCAGATATCAGGGTTAATCTGGACTTAATGCATGTCGCCCAAAAGTGGAAACCGGTTTTTGGGCAACGACGCGCACCGAACAAAGAGATGATGCAGGGCCGGTAGAAGCGTTCCGGCGCGAGCGCATCCGGCAAACCGGTCCGGCAGTTTACGCGGCCTCGATATCGGCCGCTTGGAGACGACAAAGAATGGCGACAAAGGAAAAGGAAGAGGTCGAGACGGAACGCGAAGGCGCCACCGATGGCCCTCTGCTCGACCTTTCCGACGATGCTGTCAAGAAGATGATCAAGGCCGCGAAGAAACGCGGCTATGTCACGCTCGACGAGCTCAACGCGGTGCTGCCCTCGGAAGAGACGGATCCGGACCGCATCGAAGACATCAACGCGATGCTCAGCGACATGGGCATCAACGTCGTCGAGGATGATGAGGTCGGCGAGGAGGCTGAGAGCGAAGCGCCCGCCGATGCCGAGGAAGACGCCAACGAACTCGCCGAGCAGACCGGCACGGCCGTTGCCGCCACCCCCGCCAAGAAAGAGCCCACCGACCGCACCGACGATCCGGTGCGCATGTATCTGCGCGAGATGGGCTCGGTCGAGCTTTTGTCGCGCGAGGGCGAAATCGCGATTGCCAAGCGCATCGAAGCCGGCCGCGAAACGATGATCGCCGGCCTCTGCGAAAGCCCGCTGACCTTCCAGGCCATCATCATCTGGCGCGATGAGCTCAACGAATCGAAGATCCTGCTGCGCGAGATCATCGACCTTGAGGCGACCTATGCCGGCCCCGAGGCCAAGCAGGCGCCCGTGGTCGAGCGTGTCGAGGAAGCGCCCAAGCTCGAAGAGAAGCCGCGCGGCCGCGCGGCGGCGCGTGAGGAAGAAGACGACATCACCAATGTCGGCGGCGACATGCGCGGGCTCGAGGAAGAGGAAGACGACGAGGACGAGGCGAGCCTCTCGCTGGCCGCGATGGAAGCGGAACTGCGCCCGCAGGTGATGGAGACGCTCGACGTCATCGCCGACACCTACAAGAAGCTGCGCAAGCTGCAGGACCAGCAGGTAGAGAACCGCCTGGCCGCCGCCGGCACGCTCTCGCCCAGCCAGGACCGCCGCCTGAAGGAGCTGAAGGACCAGCTGATCAAGGCGGTGAAGTCGCTGTCGCTCAACGCCGCGCGCATCGAGGCCCTGGTCGAGCAGCTCTACGACATCAACAAGCGCCTGGTGCAGAATGAGGGCAAGCTTCTGCGGCTGGCCGAAAGCTATGGCGTGCGCCGCGAGGAATTCCTCAAGGAATATCAGGGTTCCGAACTCGATCCGAACTGGACGCGCTCGATCGCCAATTTGACCTCGCGCGGCTGGAAGGAATTCACCAAGAACGAGAAGGACACGATCAAGGAACTGCGCGCCGAGATCCAGAACCTCGCCACCGAAACGGCGATCTCGATCCTGGAATTCCGCAAGATCGTGAACCAGGTGCAGAAGGGCGAGCGCGAGGCCGCGATCGCCAAGAAGGAGATGGTCGAGGCGAACCTTCGGCTGGTCATCTCCATCGCCAAGAAATACACCAACCGCGGCCTGCAGTTCCTGGATCTCATCCAGGAAGGCAATATCGGCCTGATGAAGGCGGTCGACAAGTTCGAGTACCGCCGCGGCTACAAGTTCTCGACCTACGCCACCTGGTGGATTCGGCAGGCCATCACCCGCTCGATCGCAGACCAGGCGCGCACCATCCGCATTCCGGTGCACATGATCGAGACGATCAACAAGATCGTGCGCACCTCGCGCCAGATGCTGCACGAGATCGGCCGCGAGCCGACGCCTGAGGAACTGGCGGAAAAGCTCGCCATGCCGCTGGAAAAGGTGCGCAAGGTCTTGAAGATCGCCAAGGAGCCGATCTCGCTCGAAACCCCCGTGGGTGACGAGGAGGACTCGCATCTGGGCGACTTCATCGAGGACAAGATGGCGATCCTGCCGATCGATGCGGCGATCCAGGCCAATCTGCGCGAGACGACGACGCGGGTGCTGGCTTCGCTGACGCCGCGCGAGGAGCGTGTTCTGCGCATGCGTTTCGGCATCGGCATGAACACCGACCATACGCTGGAGGAAGTCGGCCAGCAGTTTTCGGTGACGCGCGAACGTATTCGCCAGATCGAAGCCAAGGCGCTGCGCAAGCTCAAGCATCCGAGCAGGTCGCGCAAGCTGCGAAGCTTCCTCGACAGCTGAGCGGAAACGCAGACCTACCACAATCCAAAGGGCGCCTCCGGCGCCCTTTTTTGCATTTGCGCCCACCTGACATACCGCCTTGCCGGGTTTGCCCGACAGGAGGATAATTCGGGGTCGGATGCATTGTGGGCGACAAGCCGGATGCCCGCCCCGGCGTCGGCCGTCAATGGCCAGGCGCCCGCACCGTGGCCCCGTGAGGAGGTGTGCCATGACAACCTACATCGTGCTTATCAACTGGACCGAACTGGGAGCCAGGAATGTGCGGGAGTCGCCGAAACGGCTCGATGCCGCCAAGAAGCTGCTGGGGGAGATGGGCGGCTCGTTCAAATCGTTCTATCTGACCATGGGCGAATGCGACATGGTCGCCGTCGTCGAAGCCCCGGACGATGCGGTGCTCGCCCGTTTCGCGCTGATGCTGTCCTCGGGCGGCAGCGTCAGGACGCGGACGATGAAGGCATTTCCGGAATTGGCTTACCGCGAGATCATCAGCTCGCTTGGATGACGCGCCGGAGCAGCCTGGCCGATCGGTCACATTGCGGCGCCAAGACGGGTCGTCGATAGTCGGATTATGTCCGCACCCCTGCTGACCGTCTGGTACAACACGCGCTGTCCGGTGTGCGACGCCGGCATCAACCGCCAGGGGCGTCGGCTGGTGGAGGCGGTCAAGGCCGGCCGCGTCGAGTTCCGCGACATCAATCTCCAACCCGAAGCGCTCTCCGCCTTCGGCGCCTCGCTGGAGGATATCCGCCGCCGACTGCATGCGACCGATAGCGAAGGGCGCTTGCTGGTCGGCGCCGACGTGGCAGTCGCGCTCTGGCGGCTCACGCCGGGCGAGGGGTGGCTGGCGCCCCTGTTCGGCAATCCCGTCGCGCTGCCGCTGACGCGCTTTGCCTATGACCGTTTCGCGGACCTCCTCTATGCCTGGAACCGGCGCAAGGGCCACTGGTAGGCGTCACTCCACTTCTCAAATCGCCACGGCGCTAGGCCTTGGCGCATTCTGCGATGCATCGTAAGATATATCTTGACTCCGTAGGCGACGCTCCTTACTTAAGATGTATCGTAAGATATATGTCAAGGAGCAATCCATGCACAGACATAACCAATCAGGACACAATCATTTCGGCGAGCGCATGTTCATGCATATGGCCGGCAAATTCGGCGGCAGAGGGAGCGGCGGCTTCGGGCCTTTCGGCCATGGCGGCAGGGGCGGCGGCCGCGGCGGACGCGGCGGCCCAGGCGACATGTTCCGCGCCGGGCGCATGCTTGCTGACGGCGATCTCAAGCTGATCACGCTTTCGCTTTTGGCCGACGCGCCGCGCCACGGCTACGACATCATCAAGGCGCTGGAAGAGCGCACGAGCGGCGTCTACAGCCCGAGCCCGGGCGTGGTCTATCCAACCCTGACCTTCCTGGAGGAGGCGGGCTACGCGGTGTCGTCCAGCGAAGGCAACAAGAGGGTGTTTTCTATCACCGAGGCCGGAAAGGCACATCTCGGTGAGAACCGCGAGATGATCGAGAGCGTGCTCGACCATCTCGAGCGTTTCGGCCGCAAGATGGCCGCGGCGCGCGAATGGTTCGGCTGGGGCGATGACAGCGAGGACGGCGGCCGGCGCGGCCGTTCGGAAACGCACGACCGGTTCCGGGCGCTGCGCCACCGGCTGCGCGCCGCGCTCGGCGATATTGCCGACGCCCCGGACGACAAGCAGGCCGAGGCGATCAGCATTCTCGAAGACGCGGCCGAGGCGATCGAGGCATTGGCTCGGCGCTAAGGCGCCCTGAACCCGGTCAATTCAACGAAAAGCCCGGAGCGATCCGGGCTTTTCTCTTGTCGCGGACCTGCCTGAATCGGCCAATCCTTTCCGACATGCTCGCTCATCAGCTTTCGTTGCGCGCCTTCTCGATCGTGGCGGTGCGCGGCCGCGATCCGCTTTCCGGCGCGGCACTTGACCATGTCCACCAAGCAGCTGGTCAGCACGAATACGCCTCCAGCTGCGACTTGATCAGGCTAGGCGCCGGGTCCGCCCCCAAGGCGTCAACGACGTTCATAGCCTCAGCATTACGGAAATGCACATTGCCTAGACCGATGTTGAACGCTGTTCAAAGAGTGCCGGAAATAGTAGATGCAGGTTAGTGGCATGCATCCGGACCGGCTGACCGGATTCGCAAGACAAGCAAAGGATAAAGTTTGGCGCTCGACAAGCAAGAGATGAGCGAGAAGGTCCTCGCCATTGCCGAGGCGCTGCTCAATGAGGGCGGTGCCGAGAACCTGAAGGCGCGCACCATCGCCGAGCAGGCCGGCATCTCGGTGGGATCGGTCTACAATCTGTTCGCCGATCTCGACGAGGTGCATCGCGCCGTCAACATGCGGCTGCTCGACCGGCTCGGCGCCACAGGCCTGGCGGCGATGGCCGAACTCGAAAGGCAAGGGGTGACCGATGTCCGGCGTCGCATCCTGGCGATGGCCGCCGCCTATGTGCGCTTCGTCGAGGCGCATCCCGGCAGCTGGCCGGCGGTGCTCGCCTTCAACCGGCGACGCGCGACGCGGCCCGGCCCGGACGCCTATGACGCGCTGCTCGACGCACTTTTCGACATCGTCGCCGGCGTCCTCAAGGCAGGCGATTTCGGCCTCGACGACGATCGCCGGGCGCTTGCGGCGCGGACCTTGTGGTCAAGCGTGCATGGAATCGTGACCAGCGGTTATGTCGCCAATACCAACAGCCGGCAGGCCGAGGAGATATGGCATCAGATCGAGCTACTCGTCGGCGTTTTCGTCAAGGGGCTGGAACACGGCGGCGCATTCGCGCATGCTGAGGCAGAGTCCGAATGAGCAGGGCGCCCTGAGAGGGTGCCCGCGCGAATGGAGTTTTGAGAAATGTCTTTTCTGAAGAAGCTTTTTGGCGGTGGCGGTAGCGAGACGACCGAGACCGGCTCCGCCAAGCCGGCCAAGCAGGTCGAACACAAGGGATTCCTGATCAGTGCGACGCCCTACAAGGCCGACGGCCAATACCAGACCTGCGGCGTCGTCTCGAAGGAAGTGGACGGCGTGATGAAAGAGCACCGCTTCATCCGCGCCGACCGCTTCGCCGGTCTCGACGACGCCGTCGACATTTCGATCAAGAAGGGCATCCAACTCGTCGACGAGCAGGGCGAGCGGATGTTCGGCTAGCGGTGCAGGCTCCGGCTCCGCCCGTCAACTTTTCATCATCAGAACGCGACCTTGTCGCCGCCCTTGAGCTGCAGGATCTGGCGCGCTTCGTCGGGCGTGGCGATCGAGGCGCCGACGCCTTCGATGATCTGGCGGACCTTGGTCACCTGCTCGGCGCTGGAGCGGGCGAGCTTGCCCTTGCCGATCCACAGCGAGTCCTCCAGGCCGACGCGCACATTGCCGCCAAGCGCAATCGCCTGCGTGGCGATCGGCAATTGATGGCGGCCAGCGCCCAGCACCGACCAGTGGTAGTCGGTGCCGAACAGGCGGTCGGCGGTGCGCTTCATATGGGCGACGTCCTCCGGGTGCGTGCCGATGCCGCCGAGGATGCCAAACACGCTCTGGACGAAGAACGGCGCCTTCACCAGGCCGCGCTCGACGAAATGCGCCAGCGTGTAGAGATGGCCGATGTCGTAGCACTCGATCTCGAAGCGTGTGCCGTTGTCGGCGCAGGTGCGCAATATGTGCTCGATGTCGCCGAACGTATTGCGAAAGATGCGGTCGCGCGAGGATTCCAGATAAGGCCGCTCCCAGTCATGCTCGAAGGTCTTGAAGCGTTCCAGCATCGGGAACAGCGCGAAATTCATCGAGCCCATGTTGAGCGAGGCGACCTCCGGCGCGAACACCTTCGCTGGTCTGACGCGTTCCTCCACGCTCATCGTCGCGGCACCGCCGGTGGTGATGTTGACGACGCAGTTGGAGCGCTGCTTGATGACCTGCAGGAAAGGCGCGAAGGCCTCGGTCGACTGGTCGGGGCGTCCATCGACCGGATTGCGCGCATGAAGGTGGACGATCGCGGCGCCCGCCTCGGCCGCCTCGATGGCCGCGGTGGCGATCTCTTCCGCCGTGACCGGCAGATGCGGCGACATTGACGGGGTGTGGATCGAGCCCGTTACGGCGCAGGTTATGATGATCTTGTTCTGGTTCGCCACTTATGATCCTCGATCTCTTCGCTATTTGACCGCGCCTATTTGACCGCGCCTTGGGTGATGCCGGAGATGAACTGCTTCGACAGCACGATATAAAGCAAGGTAATCGGCAGCGCCGCCAGTGTCAGCCCGGTGAACAGCACCCCCCAGTCGGTGGTGAATTCGCCGACGAACACGGTCAGCCCTTGCGGCAGTGTCTTCAAATTGTCGGACGTGATCAGGACCAGGGGGAAGAAAAAGTCGTTCCAGATTGGCACCGCGTTCTGGATCGCCACAATCACCAGCGCCGGCCGCGCCAACGGCAGCATGATCGACCACATGATGCGGAACTCGCTGGCGCCATCCATGCGGGCGGATTCCTCCAGCTCGCGCGGCAAGGTGCGCAGGAAGCCGGTCATGATGAAGACGGCCGAGGGAATGCCCATGGCCACATAGACCAGCACAAGGCCGAGATAGCTGTCGACGAGGCCGAGCGTGTCCAATTGGATGAACAGCGGGATGATCGCCAGCTTCAGTGGCACCGTCATGCCGCTCAGGAAGAACATCAGGACCAGAGAGCTCAGCCGGAACCGATAGCGGGCGATGGCATAGCCAGCGAGCGTGCTGAACAGGAGGATCAGCGCGACCGAGGCCGCGGTGATACCGACCGAGTTTGCCAGATAGCGGACGAAATTGGTCTCGGTCCAAACCTTCTCCAGATTGGCGGTCGAGAAGTGCGTCGGCAGCGAGAGCGGCGAGGAAAAGATCTCGGCGTTGGTCTTGAACGACGACGTCACCATGACGAACAGCGGATAGACCATGATGACCGCATTGACCGCCAGCAAGAGCTGGATGGCGCCATTCCTGATCGTCTCGCCGCGATCCCTCACTGCTCGATCTCGCGGCGGCGCAGGTAACGCAGGGCTATTGCCGTGACGGCGGCGACGAAGACGAACATCAGCACGGCGAGCGCGCTGCCCTGGCCGAAATCCTGGATCCCGGTGGTCGTGCTGCCGAAGGCCGTGCGGTAGAAATAGAGGCCGAGTACGTCAGTCGAGCCGCCCGGCGACCCGGTCAGGCCGGCCATGACATAGGGGATCTCGAACCAGTTGAAGCTGCCGATGAAGGTCAGGATGGTGACGATGGTGACGCTCGGCGCGATCAGAGGCCAGACGATCTTGGTCATTAGCGCGTAGTCGCCGGCGCCGTCGAGGCGGGCTGCCTCCAGCACGTCCTTGCTGATGCGCTGCATGCCGGCGAGCAGCACAAGCGTCGGAAAGCCCAGCCAGTGCCAGATGTTGGCGAAAAGGATGCTGCCCAGCGCGGTGTTTTCGTTGCCGAGCCACGGGATGGCGCCGATGCCGACCAGGCCAATCAGCTGGTTCACCAGCCCGAACAGCGGATGCAGGAACAGCTTCCACAGGAAGCCGACGATCACCGCCGACAGCACCACCGGCAGGAAGACGATGACCTGATGGACGCGATGTCCCGGCAGCGCCTTGAGCAGCGCGAAGGCGATCAGGAAGGCAGTGCCGTTCTCGAAGACCATCAGCGCCAGGAAGGCGACGACGTTGTGCTTCAGCGCATTGTAGGTCCAGTCGCTGTACGGCTTTTCGAACAGGACCTGGCGGAAATTTTCAAGTCCGATGAAACCGGACGGCCGCAAGCCGTTGAATTCATAGAAGGCGAGGCGGAAGGCCGACAGAAGCGGCCACAGCACGAACAGCACCATGACCATCAGCGCCGGCGTCAGCAGAGCGGCGATCCAGAGCGACCGGCGCCACGGAAAAGATCTTTCGCTGTGGCGCGGGCCGTCCCTCATTTCACTTGCCCTGGAATGGCTTGTACCATTTGGCGAGGCCGTCGGTGAGGTCGGCGGCAAGCTGGTCCGGCGTGATCGAGCCTGACATCATCTTGGTGATGTCGCCCTGCAGCAGTTCCGATCCCGTCGGCTTCTCGAAGCGGAAATAGACGACATTGATATGCGGCATCGCCGTCTCGTTCAACTTTGCGACATGCGAGAGAAGCTCGTCCTTGATTACGACGCCCTTGATCGGCGAGATGTTGCCGAGAAGCGCGGAGAACTTGTCGCCGAACTCCTTGGTGCCCATCCAGTTGACCAGCTTGAGCGCGGCTTCCTTGTTGGCCGACTTGGCATTGACCGCATAGCCGCCGTCGAAGAATTTCGTGGCTTGCGGCGTGTCGCCGGCCTTGGCCAGCGGCGGGGCGACGAAGTCCATGTTGATGGCGGGGTTCTGCGACCGGTAGGTGGCGATGTCGAAACTGCCGCCGGCAAGCATCGCCGCCTTGCCGCTCAGGAACAGCTGCCCCGCCGTCTCATAGTCGATGCCTTCGAAGCCGTCGGGCATATAGGGGCGCAATTCGAGCAGCTTGCCGAGTGCCGCGACATAACGCGGATCCTTGAAGGTGGTCTTGCCGCTGGTCAGGTCGCCGACGAAGTCCTGGCCGAGGAATGGATTGGTGAAGATGGCCACGAACATCTCGTTGAACCAGCTCGTCCCCATGCCGTTGGCCAGCGGATAGATGCCCTTTTCCTTCAGCGCCTTGCTGACGGTGATGAATTCGTCCCAGGTTGTCGGCGGCGTCAGGCCGGCCTTGGCGAAGACGTCCTTGTTGACGAACAGGCCAAGCGTCTGCGAGGCGAAGGGCAGCGAATAGACCTTCTTGTCGGCGCGGTAGGTGCCGGACACCAGCGCATCCGCCGGCTGATTGGCGAGCGACGGCACGGTCGCCATATCCAGCGGCTCGAAATAGCCGGCCTTCACGAACTGCTCTAGCCAGCCATAGGCGTGGGTGTGGATGACGTCGCCGCCCTTGCCGCCGGCCAGCGCCGTCGAGACGATGGTCGGGTAATTCTCGTCCGGGAAGGACTCGAACTTCACGTGGATGTCCGGATTGGCCTTGGTGAAGTCGGCGAAGAGCTCGTTGTAGGCGGCCTTGTCTTCCTGGCGCCAGGTCCAGAACGAGATGTCGGTGGCATGCGCCACGCTTGATGCGAATCCCCATGCGAAAGAGGCGGCCGCGAGGGCCAGGCCGATCCTTCTCCTGCTCATCTTCGTGATCTCCAATTCAGCGCTTCATGCGCTTTGACGGGATTAATCAAATCATAGTTCTTGCCGTCTGGAAAGATAGTTTGTAAAGTTTCCTAACTAATATAATTGCAACGTTGCACGGGCTTTGGTAGCCCGTCCGGCGAGAGGGATGTTCGTGGATCAGAAGCTGTTGGCGGGCGTGGACATAGGCGGCACCAAGACGCGCATCATGGCGCGCCGGGGCAGCAGCGTACTGTTCGACAAGACGCTCGTGACCGACGAGTGGCGCATCCGCCAGATGGAGGCTGACGCGGCGAAACTCTCGTCCATCGTCAAGGATCTGTGCGGCGGCTTGGCCCCAGCCGCCATGGCCGTCGGCGCGCATGGCTGCGATACCGACGAGCAATGCCGGCGTTTCCAAGCGCTGCTCGCAGCCAATCTGCAGACGAGCGTGCACGTGGTCAATGACGCGGAGCTGATGGTGCCCGCCGCCGGTTATATCGACGGCATCGGCGTCGTCGCCGGCACCGGGTCGATCGCGGTCGCGCGCACGGCCGAGGGCAGGATGCTCGCCGCCGGCGGTTGGGGCTGGATCCTGGGCGACGAGGGCAGCGCTGCCGCGCTTGTGCGCGAAGCCGCCAAGGCGATCCGCCGCGCGCTCGATCGCGGCCAGGAGGGCGATCCGCTGATTGCCATGCTGATGCGCGAAATCGGGACCGACGATCAGACCAAGCTCGGCATATCTCTCAACGAGACGCGGGGTGCGGCGGCTTGGGGCCGCTACGCCAACGCCGTCTTCGATGCGGCAAATGCCGGTTCGCCGCTCGCTTCGCGCGTCATCAAGGAAGGCGGGGAGGGACTTGCCGCGCTCGTGCAACTGCTGATCGAACGCGGCGCCAATGCTTCGCTGGTCGTTGCCGGCGGCGGCGTCATTGCCGAGCAGCCGATGCTGATGGACGCTTTCGTCGAGGCCATGGCGTCGGTATCGCCGGCAAGCCGTGTGATGCTGCTGCGCGAGCCGCCGGTGATCGGAGCCGTGGCGCTGGCCGCCCGCCTTGTCGCGGGCGAGGCTCGGTCCCGCGGCCGCGCATAAGTGAACGCCGATGTTGATGGAGTATCGAAGATGAAGCGTGTCGGTTACCGCCCGGCGGTGTCACGCCAGGCCGAAAGCCTGGAAGTCGGCAGGCAGGCCGTGGCGCGGGCGCTCGACACTTTGGACCTGTCGGGTTTTGCCGAGGGCACGATCGGCTTCGCCGGCATCGGCGCCAGCTACCAGGCGGCGCTTGCCGGCGCGTTCTATCTGCGCCAGTCCGGCAGGCGGGCTTCCGCCTTCGTGCCGACCGAACTCTATGGCCGGACGGATGCGGCGGCGGATGCCTTTGTCGCTCTGTCGGCCTCCGGCCAGAGCCGGGAGATTGCCGACGTGATGCTGGAGGCGAAAGCCTATCCGCGTCTTGCCATCTGCCGCGGTGCCGACAATCCGTTGGCCGACATCACCGGCGCGGTGATCGCGATGGGATCGGGCGCCGACAACGGCGCAAGTTCGACCGGCTATACCGGGACCCTGCTCGCGCTTGGCATGTTGGTCGACAGGATCGCCGGCGGTTCCTTCGACTGGGCGCAACTCCCCCCGGCGGTCGAGCGTCTGCTGGCCAATGGGTGGGAGGGCACCGTCCAAGCGGCAAGGCTGCTGGCTGGTCGGGGCGCAATCGATATTGTAGGGGCCGGCATCGGCTTTGCCAATGCGGGCGAAGCGTCGATGCTGATCCGCGAGGCGGTCCGGGTTCCCGCCTCCGGCTGGGACACGCTGAACTATCTGCATGGCCCGATGGAATCGCAGGACGCGGCCACTGGCCTGATCGCCTTCGGCGTGGACCGCGAGGTCAAAATCGCGCAGGACGTCGCCGGCTTCGGCTGCCCCTCGGTGCTGATCACGCGACGGACCGACATCGTCGCCACTGAAAGGCTCGCTGTGATCGCCATCTCGGCGGTGGGCAATGCGATGGCGGACGGCATCCTTGAGATCATCGCGCTGCAGATGATCGTCGCAGACATGCAGGATGCGGCCGGCCTCACCGACATCACCTTCCGCTACCGGCAGACCGACACCAAGCTGAAGCCCTGGTCGCCGACGGAGCTTTAGCTTTCTCTCGGCCGTCGGGTGCCCCCCACTCACCAGGGTATTCGCGCAATGCGCCGAAACGCATCACAATGGCAATTGTCGCGGTTGATTCGTGATATGCGATCCGCCGCAGCCGGCCGAGCGCCGAGAGGATGAAGGCGGAACAAGCGTCGCAGATGGCTCCATCCGAAATCCCCAACCTGACGGAAAGCGCCCGCGCCGTGCTGCGCCTGCTGGCCTCGCAAGGGCCGGTGACGCGGCCGAAGCTCGGCTCGATGCTGGAACTCTCCAAGCCGACCATGTCGGCCGCTGTTTCCGAGCTCAGTGCGCTCGGCCTCGTCGCGTCGCGCGGGACGGAGCGCGGCGCCATCGGGCGGACCGCCACCATCTATGGCATCGGTCCCGGCGCCGGCTATGTGATCGGCATCGATGTCGGCGCCGCGCAGGTGCGCGCCGTCGCCTATTCGATGGATGCCCAGCCCCTGGCGACGGTGGAGGAGAGCATCCCGGAAGGGGCGACCACCGATGAGATCGGCGCGGTTGTCCTGTCGGTCGCCAAGTCAATCCCGGCAAAGGTCGGCAAGACTTTCCGGATCCTGCGCAGCATGGCTGTCGCGGTGCCGCGCATCGTCTCGCAAAGCCGCCTCGGCAATGGCCTGGGCAACGGCCCGGACGCCGTGCTCCACACTCTTCGCCGCAAGATCGACGTGCCGATCATCCTGGAGAACAACGTCAATTGCGCGGCGATCGGCGAAATGCATTTTGGCGCGGCGCAGGGCCACCGGACCTTTGCCTTCCTGCAGGTCGGCGTGCGGGTCGGTCTCGGTCTCATCAATGAAGGCCGGCTGTTTCGCGGCGCGGGCGGTGCTGCCGGCGAAGTCGGCCGCATGCCCTTTCCATGGTCGGCCAGCGAAGTGCCTTTCCGCGAAGGGCTAGAGCACTATCTGGGCTCCCGCGCGCTGGTCGAGCGCAGCCGGCAGTCCTGGCCGGCGGAAGAAGGAACGCCGCCGAACTCGGCCAAGGAATTGTTCGCGCTGGCGCTGGCCGGGTCGCGTCCGGCTGCCGAGGCGGTGTCGCGTCATGCCGCCGACATCGGCCGGCTCGCGGCCGGCTGCATCGGCATGCTCGATCCGGGGCTGATCGTGCTTGGCGGCGGCGTCGGGCGCAATACGCTGATGACGGCCGAGGTCGAGCGTGTTGCCGGCGAACTGGCCTGGCCGACGCCGATCGCCGTCAGCACGCTGGAAGACGTTGGCACAGCGCTCGGCGCCATGAAGCTGGCGCTGGATTACAGCCTTGGGCTGATCCTGCGCGAGGACCGCCATCCGGCCGTGGTGCTGCCGCCGCTGTAGCAGCCGATTGTCGGGGCGAAATCCAAGGGAGCGAAACGCAAAAAGAGGCAGGCGCTGGCGGGCGCCTACCTCGTTCATTTCCGGCGTCGGCGATCAGGCCGCTACGGCGATCTGTTCCGCATTCGTGGCGGCAGCGATCGCATTGACTTTCGCGGTGGCCTTGGCAAGCGCGGCGGTGACGGCGTCAGCGCCCATGCCGACGCCCTCTACACGGATGACCTCAACATCAGTCATGCCGAGAAAGCCAAGCACGGTGCGGAGATACGGAACCGCATGGTCCATCTGCACCGCGGCGCCTTCCGAATAGATGCCGCCGGAAGCAAGCACGATATAGACCTTCTTGCCCTGGACGAGGCCTTTCGGCCCGTTTTCGCCGTAAGCAAAGGTCTTGCCCGAGCGGGCGACGTGGTCGACCCACGACTTCAACGTCGAGGAGATGTTGAAGTTGATGAAGCCGGTGGCGAGGATCACGGTGTCGGCGGCAAAAAGCTCTTCGAGCACGGCGTCGGAAACGCCGACGACTTCTGCTTGGCGCGCCGTACGGGCTTCGGCCGGCGTGTAGATGCCCGTGGCGTAATCAGGGTCGATATGCGGCAGCGGGTTGGCAACGAGATCGCGCACGACAAGCGTGTTGGATGGGTCAGCGGCAACGAGCTTGCGGGCGAGATCGGTGGCCACGCGGGTCGAGTGCGAAGCGGCGCCGCGAGGGCTCGAGGTAACGAGGAGAATGGACATGGCGGTATCCCTTGGGGTTGGAATGAAACTTTCCCCGCCAATATGGGTTTGTTGCCATATCAGGATAACTGGTATAATAAATATACGATCCATCAACAAAATGGATAGGTAGGACGTGCAGCCGAACCCGACCTTGGACCAGCTCCAAATCCTGGTGGCGGTGGCCGATACCGGCAGCTTTTCGGCCGCAGGGCGCAAGCTCAACCGGGCGCAGTCGGTGGTGAGCTACGGCATTGCCAATCTGGAAGCACAGCTCGGGCTGAAGTTATTCGACCGCGAAGGCGTGCGCGAGCCGCAGCTCACCGATGTCGGCAAGGCGATGCTCGAGGACGCGCGGCGAATGATCGGCGTCCTGCAACGCATCCGCTCGCGCGCCGACGGCTACCGGCAAGGGCTTGAAGCGGAGGTAGCGGTGTCGGTGGACGTGGCGCTGCCTTCGCCCGCACTGGTGCGCGTGCTCAAGGCCTTCGAGGCCCAGTTCCCCGCGGTGGCGCTGCGACTGTACATCGGCTCGCTCGGCCTGATCGTCGACCAGGTCGTCAACGGCCAATCGGATCTCGGCTTTGGCGGACTGCAAGGCGATGCCGACGTCACTCTGCTGCGCATCGGCTTCACATCGATGGTGCCCGCGGCGGCGCCCGACCACCCCCTGGCCAAACTGCCGAAACCGGTTGCCGTCGAAGACCTGCGCGAGCACATCCAGCTCGTCGTCTCCGACCAGTCGGAGCGGACGCGCGGGCGCGACTATGGCGTGTTTGCCTATCGGACCTGGCGATTGACGGATGTGCGCACCAAGCATGCGCTGATGCGCGAAGGCCTCGGCTGGGGCGGCCTGCCGCGCTGGCTGATCGCCGATGATCTCGCCAGCGGCCGGCTGGTCGAACTCGACCTGGAGCCCTATCGCGAGGTGCGCTCGCCGCTCTATGCCATGCACAGGGCCGACCGCAGTCCGAAACCCGCGGCATCCTGGCTGATCGACGAGTTCAAGCGGCAGCTTGGCTGCTTCAACGAGATGGAGCCGGGCGTGTGGACGGAGGAGGGGCCGGAGACAAGCCGTCCATGAGCGCGATCAGCACCGCGCGGTAATCCGCGCCGGACGCGCCCGCCTCGATGGCAAGAGCCGCCCGGTCGAAGGCGGCCGCCAGCAGGGCGGTCAGTGCCTCGGCCGGCAATCTGGTCATCGCTTGCGCCCGCATCGCGGCGACCAGGCCTTCGCGCAGCGAGCGGTTGCCGTGGCGGTTGTCGATCTCGTCCATGGCGGCGCGCCCGAGCACCGCGGGTCCGTCGAGCAGCAGAAGCCGTGTGCGGCCGGGCGCCCGCATTGCGGCCAGATAGGCGTCCGATCCAGCGATCAGCGCCTCGCGCGCGGACAGCGAGGGCGGGGAGGCATGGTCGATCTCCGCCGCCACCGCAGCCGCCTCCTGCTCGACGACCGCCGCGAACAGCGCCTGCTTGTCGGCGAAGTGGTGGTAGAGCGCGCCGCGCGTGACGCCGGCCGCGGCGACGATCTCCGGCGTGCCGGTCTCGGCATAGGATTTTTCCGTGAACAGCTTTCGCGCGGCGCGGATCAGATCGGCGCGCGTCGCCTCGGTGCGGTCGCGGTTGGAGCGGCGTCCGGACTCCTGTTGCATACATGCAGCCTGTATGTTATTTGCACTTACATGCAGACTGTATGTTGGATGAGAGGAGAAGGAAAGATGAAGACGACAAGCTATTATCCGGTGCTGATGACGGATGATGTCCCGGGCACGGCGGCCTTTTACGTTGAGCATTTCCGCTTCAAGCCGCTCTTCGAGAGCGGCTGGTATGTACACCTGCAGTCAGACGAGGACAGTCGCGTCAATCTGGGCATCGTCCAGGGCGACCATGAGACGATACCGCAAGAGGGGCGGGGGCGTGCATCCGGCCTGCTGATCAATTTCGAGGTCCGCGATCCTGATACCATCTATGACCGCGTCGTCGCCGCCGGCCTGCCGATCCTGCGCAGCTTGCGCGACGAACCTTTCGGCCAGCGCCATTTCATCACCAGGGACCCCAATGGCGTGCTGATCGATGTCATCAAGCCGATCCCGCCAAGCGAAGAATTCCTGGCGCAATACGCCGAAGGAGCGGCCGGAACATAGGCCGCCCGACAGCTCTCAATTCGTCCGCGCCACCGGCGTCACCGTCACCTGGCTGACGCCGGTGCGGCGCACGACGGTGCAGAGCGTCTCGCGGCCGATACGTTCGGCATCGAGCATGCGCACAAGGTCGTCGACCCCTGTCACTGGCCGGGCGTCTATTGCCGCGATGATGTCTCCCTCCTTTAGCCCGGCCTTGGCCGCCGGACCGTTCTTCTCGACGCTGCGCAGGCGCACCGCCGTGTTCGTGGTCACCTGCGACAGGAGCGCCGCCCGGCGCGGCAGGTTTGTGGTATCGGCGGAAACGCCGATGAAGGCGCGCCGGACACGGCCGAAGCGGATGATCTCGGAGATGACGAAGTTGGCGGTGTTGGAGGCGACCGCGAAGGCGATGCCCTGCGCGCCATGGATCATGGCTGTGTTGACGCCAATCACTTCGCCCGCTGACGACACCAGCGGCCCGCCCGAATTGCCGGGATTGAGCGCGGCATCGGTCTGGATGACGTCGTCGATCAGGCGCCCGGTCGAGGCGCGCATCGAGCGGCCGAGCGCTGAGACGACGCCGGCGGTGACGGTCCATTCGAAGCCGAGCGGGTTGCCGATGGCGATCGCGATCTGGCCGCGGCGCAGACGTTTGGAATCGCCGAGCGGCGCGATATCGCCGAAATTGCCGTCGGCGCGCACAAGCGCGATGTCTGTGTCGGGGTCGCGGCCAAGCACGTGGCCTTCGCGCGAAGCGCCGTCCGGCATCGTCACGCGCACGGCGCGCGCATCGCCGACGACATGGAAATTGGTGACGACCAGCCCGTCCTGCGCGATCACGAACCCGGAGCCATGGCCGGCGGCGCCAATGCGCTCGATGCGGCAGACCGCCGGGCCGATGCGGTCGACTGCGTCGGCGACACTTGACGAATACGAATCGAGCAGAGCGTCGTCAGATGGACGTTTTTCGGCGGCGATGGCCATCGGCGGGCTCCCGTATGATCTTGCGGAAATGATGACTATATGTGCGGAGCGGTCGCGATTGCCGCGACCTGACCATATGGCCAGTCCGGCCGGCGACTAGCCGTCAGGCGAGTACCCCTGAAGGCGTTACGGAGCGATATCTGGGTCACCGAACCCAGGAGACAGTCTTATGAGCGACTTCAACCTCAGTGCCTTTTCCGACGCGATCGCTGATGTCGCGGCGGCCGCTGCCCCGGCGGTGGCGAGTTTCGTCACGCATCATCACCGCACCGCGAGCGCTTTCCACTGGCGCGATGGCTTCTTCGTCACCGCCGAGGAAGCGGTTGAGGCCGGTGAGGAGGTCGAATTGACGCTGGCCTCGGGGGAAGCCGTGAAGGCTGAGCTTGTCGGCCGCGATCCTTCGACGGGCGTTGCGTTGCTGAAGCCGGCTTCCAGCGCTGCCGGCTTGCCGCAGCTGGCTCAGGCCAATGCCGTGCGGCCCGGCAATCTGGCAATCGCAGCCGGTAACAGTGACGGCGCCGCGCTTGCGGTGTTCGGCACGGTCGGCGAGGTCGGGCCGGCCTGGCGCTCGATGCGCGGCGGCACAATCGACCGGCGTATCAACCTTGCCATCAACACCGGCGGGCGATTCGAGGGCGGGCCGGTGCTCGACGCCAAGGGCAGTTTGATCGGCATGCTCCTGTTCGGGCCGCGCCGGCGCGCGCTGGTGATGCCCTACGAGACGATCGAGCGCGCTGTCGCGACGCTGCGCGAAAAGGGCCATGTCGCGCGCGGCTATCTCGGCGCCGGGCTGCACCCGATCCGCAACGGCGACACAAAAGGCGCCATGGTGATGAGCCTGGACGATAGCGGCCCGGCCAAGGCCGCCGGGCTGCATGTCGGCGACATAGTCGTGGCCTGGAACGGCGAGGCCGTGCATGGGCCGCGCGAGCTTATCCGCAAGCTCGGGCCGGACAGCGCCGGCACCACCGTGACGCTCAGTATCTCGAGCGGTGGAGCGCAGCGCGACGTTTCGATCACCATCGGCGAAAAGCCGCTGAGCTGAGACGGCAATGGCGAGCAGCGCGGCACAAAGAACTGCGAGACCGGAGCCGGCAAATCACCGGCTGACGGTGCTTGTCGCGCTCGCCGATGCCCAGCACGCCGAGCAGCTTGCCGATGCGCTGGCCGAGATCGACGATCTTGCGCCGGCTTTGGCCGGAAGCGGCCTCGGCCAGATGGCGGATGTCGCCATCGCCGATGAGGCCGGCCTGGAGGTCGTCAGTTCGGCCACGCCCGTCGTTCTGCTTTCGTGGCGAGCGGGCAGCGGGCAGGCGGACAATGTGCTCGCCGTGCTGCCTGCTTCCGCCGACGACCTGCTGATCGCCGCTGCGGCGCGATTGGCGGCCTCGGGCTACCGCGTCGGCAAGGCGGCGCCGCCAGAGATCGTGCATGGCGATTTCCACGATGACGAGCTTGCCGGCGAAGAGTCGCCTGACGACAACCAGCCTCGCCCGGCCTTGTCGCCGCGCGAGGCGGAGGTGCTGGCGCTCTTGGCCGAGGGTGCGCCTAACAAGGTCATTGCCCGGCGGCTAAACATTTCCGTGCACACGGCGAAGTTCCACGTCGCTGCCATCCTGATCAAGCTTGGCGCCGCGAACCGCACCGATGCGATCGCGATTGCGATGCGGCAGGGGCTGGTGCTGGTCTAAGGGTCACTTGATATTCAGGTGATGCCGACCTGCGAATGCTGGCTTCCTGCGCTTCCGGTGCTCACATACTTCAAGCACGCTCCGCTCCGGTTTTCGGAAGTCACCATTCTCGACTCGGCCTGACCTGAATCTCAAATGACCTCCTCCGGTGCCTCCAAAGTTTCCTACAGTACGCAACGTAAACGTTTCGACCGCTTTGGGCTCTTGCGCCGCGGCCGTGCGCCGCGCAATTTGCCTCCACATCGAGGCGGGAGGCGAAAGATGTCGCTCAACGGAAAGACGCTGTTCATCTCGGGCGGATCGCGCGGCATAGGGCTTGCGATCGCGCTGCGGGCGGCGCGCGACGGCGCCAATGTGACCATCGCGGCCAAGACCGCCGAGCCGCACCCGAAGCTGCCGGGCACCATCTACACCGCGGCCGGGGAGATCGAGCAGGCGGGCGGCAAGGCGCTGCCTGTGCTTTGCGACATTCGCGACGAGGCACAGGTCGCCGATGCGGTGGCCAAGACGGTGGAACGGTTCGGCGGCATCGACATCTGCGTCAACAATGCCAGCGCCATCCAACTCACCGGCACACTCGAGACCGACATGAAACGCTACGATCTGATGCACCAGATCAACACGCGCGGCACGTTCCTGGTCTCCAAAATGTGCATTCCGCACTTGAAGTTGGCAAAGAACCCTCACATCCTGAATCTGGCGCCGCCGCTCGACATGAAGGCCAAGTGGTTCAAGAACCATGTCGCTTACACGATGGCCAAGTTCGGCATGTCGATGTGCACCTTGGGTATGAGCGCGGAGTTCGCCAAGGACGGCATCGCGGTGAACTCGCTGTGGCCGATCTCGACCATCGACACGGCCGCGGTGCGCAATCTTCTCGGCGGCGCGACAGTGGCTGCGATGAGCCGCTCGCCCGACATCATGGCGGATGCTGCGCATGCGATCTTCCTGCGCCCGTCGCGTGAGGCGACCGGCAATTTCTACATCGACGAAGAGGTGCTGCGCGCCGAAGGCATGACGGACTTTTCGGTATACGCGCCGGGCGCGGCCGATCAGCTCGCGGGCGACTTTTTCGTCCCTGACGAGGTGTTTGCGAATTCGCAGACGAAAGTCAAAAGGATCTACTGACGGAGCGGCGCCTCAATCCGTCTCGGCCTTCTTGTCCTTGGCCAGCGCCATGACCCGGTCGATATAGGCCAGCATCAGCGCCGAGACGACGAAGGCGAGGTGGATGATCGTCAGCCACATCAGCTGGTCGGTCGTGTAGGATACGGAATTCAGGAACACCTGCAAAAGGTGGATGGAGGAGATGGCCACGATGGTTGATGCGACCTTGACCTTCAGTGAGCCGACATCGATGGTGCCCAACCAATGGACCTCGCCGTCCTGCTCGTCGAAGCGGCTGACGAAATTCTCGTAGCCCGAAATGATCACCATCACCACCAGCGAGGCGACAAGTGCCGCGTCGATCAGACCCAGCATCTTCAGGATCGTATCCGTGTCGCCGAGCGTGAAGGCGCTCATGACGAACTCATAGAGCTTCTTGCCGAAAGACAGCGCGTAGATCGCCAGCGCCACGCCGAGCCCGAGATAAAAGGCGACCAGCAGCCAGCGCGACGCCAGGATGACGGATTCGATGGCGAGTTCGAGACGCTTCATGAGGGGCTCCGGCCAAAATTCTTCAGGCCGTATTTCGTCTGGATGAGGATGGTTTTCAAGACAAAAAGCCCCGCCGGAGAGGGGATCCGGCGGGGCTCAGTGTGTCCCGCTGGAGTCGGGACAGGGCAGGGAACGCCCTGTCCAGAATCTGGGTGCCGCAATGCGGCGATTCAATGAGCAGAGCCTGCCAATCAGGACAATTCTTCTTGAGCCGGCCAGGAAGGAAGGTCCGTCGAAGCGGTCGGGCCGCGATTTTGCGCGGTGATTCCGAAAATCCGGGCAGAAACTTGAAATCAAAGGCTAAACGCGTCGCGCTGAGGCTGATTCAGCGCGACGCGGTTTAGGTCTGTATCTTAGCGCATGCCGTTATCCCAAATCGCTGGACGCTTTTGGGCGACATGGACCGATCACTGCTCGCTGTTGCTCGCCACCGGCGCCACCAACGAGGTGATGCGGCGGATGGCGACACGCCGGTTCTCCCGGTTCGGGCCGGGCGTGTTCACCTTGAGATATTCCTCGCCATAGCCCTGGGTGGTCAGGTTCTCGGCCGGTATGCCGAAGGCATTGGTCAACGCCTCGGCAACCGCCTCGGCGCGACGGTCCGACAGAGCGAGATTAGCCTCCGGCGTGCCGACGGCGTCGGTGTGCCCTTCGATCAGGAAGGTCTCTGCCGGGTTCTTCTTGAGCAGTTTTTCCATGGCGTTGGCGACGCCATCGAGCTTTTGCACCTCGGTGTCGGAGATCGTTGCCGAGCCGAAGTCGAAGTTCAGCGTGTCCAGATCGATACGCCGGGCGATGTCGCGCACACGGGCCGACCGCTTCACCTCGTCTATCGAGTAGAGACGCTGCACCCTTTCCACAGGCGGCTGCTCGAGGAAGGTGTAGTAGTCGTCGTCGCTTTCGACGTCCTCGGAATTCAAGATGTAGTCGCGCCGCGGGATGGTGAGCCGCATCGGCGGCAGGTCGTCGCCGGGATCGCGCCAGTCGCCGCCATCCTGGTACTGCCGCTCGTCGACATAGCTGAGGATATATACTTGGCCATCCGGCATGATGCGTGAGCGCTGGATGACATCGCCGTAGCGGTTGCGGATGGTGACGACGCGGACGCCGTTGCCGCGCTCGACCGTCTCGCGGGTGCGGCCGCCCGACAAATCCTCGTAGTAGACATCCTTGGCGCCGCGGGTGATGCGAGGCGCCTCGTTGCTCTCCACGAACGTCTGGTTGTTGAACTGCAGGATCACGCGGTCGCCGAACTGCTTCACGACATCCGCGCCCTGCGGGCGACGGCGTTCACGAACGACCTGCTCCGGCGTCATGTCGATCCGCTTGCCCTTCTCCTGGTCCACCGGAATGATCTTCTCGGGCTTGATCGCCTGCTGCGCCGCCTTGTCGTCAGTTGGCGGCGGGCCCTGATCGATCGGAGCCGGCTTCGGCGTCTCTGCGCCACCCTGCTGCTGTCCGGCCTGATTGGCGCCTTGACCATTGCCAGCCTGGCCATTTTCGTTCTGGGCCCCGCCGTTCTGGCCGCCGCGACGTTTGCGGAACGTATCTTTCTGGCTGTCCAGAACAGGTGCCTCGTTCGGGTTGGCGGTTTCGCCCTGTGCGGCATTGCCGCCATTGGCAGGTTGGTTGTTGTTCGCCGGCTGATTGCCGGTGACCGGTTGCTGCTCGCCGGCCGCAGGCTTCTCGCCGTTTGCCGGCTGTTCGGAAACCGGTTTCTTGTCGCGCTTCTTCTTGTCCTGGGTCTGTTGGCCCTCAGTCGGCTGCTCGCCATTTTGCAGCGGCTGGACTTGCGGCACGGATTCGCCCGCCGGCACCAGCTTCTTGGCCGGCTCGTTGGTCTGTGTCTGCTCGGCCGGGGCGGTCTCGCCCTGCTGGTTCTGCTTGTGCTTCTTCTTTAACTGGTTGCCGCCCTGCTGGTTGTCATTGGCAGGAGCGGACTGTTCCGTCGGCACAGCCGGCTCGCCGGCCTGCCCGGCGGGTTCGCTCTGCTGCTGATCGTGCTTACGCTTCTTGCGGCCTTGGTTGCCTTGCTGCTGGTCACCCTGTTGCTGGTCGTTTGCGGCAGGTGCGACCTGCTTCGCGGGCTGTTCAGCCGGCGCTGCCTCGATCTGCTGCTGTTGATCGCGCTTCTTGCGCGGTTTGATGGGCTGCTCGTTGGTCACTGGCTGGCCGCCCTGGTCGGCGGGCGCTGCCTCGATCTGCTGCTGTTGATCGCGCTTCTTGCGCGGCTTGATGGGCTGCTCGTTGATCACCGGCTGGCCGCCCTGGTCGGCGGGCGCTGCCTCGATCTGCTGCTGCTGGTCACGCTTCTTGCGCGGCTTGACCTGCTGATCGGCCGGGGCAGCTTCCCCCGACTGGCCATTATCCATCTGCTGCTGCTCTTGCCGCTTCTTGCGGGGCTTCTGCTCGCTCTCGGCAGGCGCGGCTTGTTCGGTTGCCGGCGCCGATTCGCTTTGCTGCTGCTGGTCGCGCTTCTTTTTGCGCGGCTGTTCGCCCCCCTGTTGGCCACCTTGGGCGCATTCCTCGGCCGACTGGCCTTCGGCGCAGGCGGCTTGAGCCAGGACGATCGGTGCTCCGTGCAGGCTGCCGAAAGCAACACTTGGCTGCAGCGGGTACGCGCCCAACGGCGCGGATGCCATGAGCAGGCCGATTGCCGTGCCCGCCAAGATCCGTGGTTGGCGTTTCATATCAATTTTCTCCTAGTGGGGTCCCATCCCTGCCCAAACTTTCGTCGACCGCAATTTGTTCCATCAGGCATTGGCGGCAACCAAGGATGCCTGGCTGGCGTTTTGAAGGCAATTTCGTGGTTTTCTAATGTTGATACCGAGCCACCGCGACAGCAGCGCTTGACCAGAAGGCCCCGGAGGGCCAAATCCACCGGGATGACTGCTCCCTTCTGGAAAACCAAGACGCTTGAGGCGATGACCCCATCCGAGTGGGAATCGCTTTGCGACGGCTGCGGCAAATGCTGCCTGTCGAAGCTCGAGGACGAGGATACGGGCGATATTTTCTGGACGAGCGTCGGATGCCGCCTGTTCGACGCTGAACACTGCCGCTGCTCCGACTATGCCAACCGCCTCGAGCGGGTGCCCGATTGCGTCGGGCTGACGCCGCAGAACGTGCGCACCATCACCTGGCTGCCAAAGACCTGCGCCTACCGGCTGATCGCCGAGGGCCGCGATCTTTATTGGTGGCACCGACTTGTTTCGGGAAGCGCGGAGACGGTGCATGAGGCCGGCATATCAATCCGGGGCCGGGTGAAGGCCAAGGAAACCGACCTCGCCGAGCCGGACGACTATTTTGATTATATACTTGACGAGGAACCGTAAGAGGTTCGCAACGCAGATTGATGACGAACGCTGAAGCGTCCGCCTTTAAGGACGAACCGTGACGGTTCGCCTTTATGCACTGCGGGCGGCGAACCCTGGCGGTCTCGCGCTTAAGCCCTGAGGGCCACGAACCCTGGCGGGTTCGCGCTTGGGGGGCGCCTTGGCGGTGGCGACGAACCCTGGCGGGTTCGCGCTTGGGGGGCGCCTTGGCGGTGGCGACGAACCCTGGCGGGTTCGCGCTTGGGTGGCGCTTTGCGGTTGCGACGAACCCTGGCGGGTTCGCGCCTATATGAACCGGACATGAACGGCCAGTTCGCGGAAAATTCAGGCTCGAACGGGCATTCTCCAGTCATCGGTTCTACGGGCGAAAGCCCACAGCAAGGAGAGAAGACCATGTTCAACGCGATCAAGACGGCAGCCCTTTCGGCTCTTGTCGGGCTCGGCACGCTTGCCGCGATTCCGGCGCATGCCGACAGCCTCTATCTCGGTTTCGGCAACAACCATGATCCGCGCTTTGGCGTCTACACGGGCGACGATGACGGCTACTACCGCCGCGACTGGCGCCGTGATCGCGATTGGCGGGGTTGCTCGCCGGAGCGCGCCCTCGACAAGGCCGAGCGCATGGGCCTGAATCGCGCCCGCATCGTCGACATGAGCCGCCGCACCGTGAAGGTGGTCGGCCGCCAATATGGCGATCGCGTCGTGGTGGTGTTCGCCAACGAGCGCGGCTGCCCGATCATCTATCGCTGAGACAGGAGCTGAAAGGACGATCCTTTGCGAGGACAGGCTATAAGTAGCTGAGCCCCTTGAACCATCCGAAGCGCGCGGCACGAAAAAACCCCGGAGGACTTGTCCCTCCGGGGTTTTTGTTGCTGGTCCGGCTATCGACCGGGTGTCACTTCAGCTCGAAGGTAACCGTGACCTGGACGTTGTAGGAATTCTCGCCGGCCTGGACAGGCACGGCCGAACGGGCATCAAACGACTTGGCGGCCATCGGCATTGGCACCGGTGCAATATTCTGGTCGGTGATCTCGAGCACCTTTCCCAGGCTGACGCCGGCTGCTTCGGCGAGCGTCTTTGCCTTGGCCAACGCGTCGGCGACCGCTTTCTTGCGCGCTTCGGTAATCGTCGCCTTCGGATCGTCATTGGTGAAGGCGATCGCGCCACCCTGGTTGACGCCGAGCGAAACCGCCTTGTCGAGGATCTCGCCGGTCTTCTCGATATCGCGCACGCGCACTGACAGCGTGTTGGTCACCTGGTAGGCAACGAGCTCGGCTTCCTGGCTGCCGTCGGCCTTGTTGGTGTAGTTGTAGCGCGGATTGATCTGGATACCCGCGGTCTGCAGGTCGCGCTCGGCGACGCCGGCAGATTTCATCGCCGCGATCACCGCCGCCATGGCATCGTTGTTGGCATCGAGCGCTTCGCGCGCGCTCTTGGCCTCGCGCATGACACTAAGCGAAAGGATAGCCATGTCGGGCGCCACGGTCGCTTCGCCTTCGCCGGATACGATGATGCGGGGCGGGGGCTGGGTGTCGGCGGCGCTTGCCAGCGCCGGGAACGCGACCGAGGCCGCGAGCGCGATGGGCAAAAGATGTCTGGTCATGAAAACTCCCTCGAAGTCTGCGGTCCGCGGGACCCGTGCCGCATCTCACTCGACCCCGCGAAGGTGACGATTCCCTGCGATGCTGCGCATGGGCTTGGACCTGTTCACGCGCCTTGTGGGCGCATGCCGCTCTACGCACCGAATATGGGCTGATTTTGACGGTCCCCGCCAGCGCTTTCGAAAGTCTTGTGCGAGCGAGCGAAAAACACTAAGCCAGCGTGCGTGGGGCCTGTAGCTCAATGGTTAGAGCCGGCGGCTCATAACCGCTTGGTTGGGGGTTCGAGTCCCTCCGGGCCCACCATAACCATTGATTTAACTGTAAAATTTGCGACTCGGCCCAGAACGTTTAGGGGGCCATTGTGGGCCCCATTGTTACGCGGCTGTCGCCGTTTTTGTCATGAACAGCTCAGCGACTCGAATGCAGCCAATGCGAGCCCTGACGACCGATGAGCCAGAACATCGCTGTTCCGGATGCGTTTGGCATTTCCAACCTGTTGTGACTGTTGGGCATGGAGGGCGCCGGCGTGAAGTTGGAAACTGTGCTGCCAAATGGCGGGGAGGCAAGGTAGGATTAAGTGACGGGTTTCAATTGTGCATGCCTATTACGACGAAGCGCTTCTCCACGTCTTCCGACCGTTGACGATCAGATGATCTCCATTGTGAATTTAGCTGGCGGCCGTGCCAACCTCGATAGCGCGCGAGTGGGCGGCGAGGGACGGAGCCCGCGCCGCCAACGAGAAGGTCCCCCTACTGACGCGCCAGGGCCACGCGGACAGCATCTTCCGCCGACACCAGATGATCCGAATTGGCCGGATCGTCCGCGATCGAGAGCAGGACGCCCTTGATCGTGCCATTGAAGCGATTATCGCCTGGCTTGTATTCGAACAAACCGCCGCGCCGCTGTCTTCGCCGACGTCACAACCATCATCAGCGGAGAAGACGATCGCCAACGTGGCTCCGATATCTCCTTCGCCGGCCTTCTGGCCGTCGACGAAAAGCGTCGTCTTGCCTCCTTTTCCCAAGCCGCCGCCGGCATAGGCGAACTCCATGCGAACCTGACGCTCGCCGGCCGGGATCGGCTTTTCGGAACTGACGATGAACTGCTTGAAGCCGCCCCAGTTGTAGCAATATTTCAGCTTGCCGTCCTTAGCGAACAAGCTCCATCCACCAATGTTGGCGCCCTGTGAGATGATGACCCCTTCAGCTCCTTTCTCCGGGACGACTATATCGGCAGTAACGGTGTGTGATTTGTTTTTAAGATTGAGAACGCAATTTTCGGATAATCTCCCCATCCCACTGAAGAGCAATTGGTGGTTACCCTTGATCAATACCGGACGTCCCGCTGTGTCCGGGTTCATTTTTTCCATCATTCTGTCGTCCAGCGGCAGCACTTTGTACCGTGTCGCCTCGATCAGCCAGAGGCGCTGTAGCTCATGCAGCTTTTGCGGGTTCTGCTTGGAGAGATCCTCGATTGACTCCAGTCCTTGCTGGTATCGTAGAGTTCCCAGACATCGTCATCGAAGGCAGGAAGCTGCGCGTTCAGCGAACCCCACGGTGTCTTGTGATGCGTTACAGCGGACCAGCCCTTGTGATAGATGCCGCGGTTGCCGAACATTTCGAAATACTGCGTCTCGTGCCGCTCGGCGGCCTTTGCATCGTCAAAGGAGTACAGCATGCTGGTACCCTCGATCGCATCCTGCTGGATGCCGTCGACCGATGTCGGTTCAGGGATGCCAGCAGCTTCGAGGATTGTCGGCGCCACGTCGATGACATGACTGAATTGAGACCTGATTTCGCCCTTGGCCTTGATTCCCTTCGGCCAGGAAACGATCGTGCCGTTGCGCGTTCCGCCCCAGTGCGAGGCGACCTGCTTGGTCCATTGGTAGGGGGTATTCATCGCATGGGCCCAGCCCACGGCATAATGATTGTAGGAGTCAGGGCCGCCGAGCTTGTCGAGTCGGCCCGATAGATATTCCGGCGTCTCGAATGACTGCAAGCCATTGAAATAGCTCATCTCGTTGAAGCAGCCGTTGATCGAGCCCTCCGCCGAGGCGCCATTGTCGCCGATAATGTAGTAGATGAGCGTGTCTTCGAAGATGCCCAGCTTTTTCAAACCGTCCAGCATGCGGCCGACATGGTGGTCGGTGAATTCCATGAACCCTGCGTAGACCTCTGCTTCGCGACGAAGAAACGGCTTGAAATCTTCAGGCATCTCGTCCCACGCCGGTATCTCGGCGTGGCGCGGCGTGAGCGGGCAATCAGCCGGAACGACTCCCAGCTTCTTCTGGCGGGCAAGAGTTTCCTCGCGGAGCTTGTCCCAACCCTGATCGAACTTGCCTTTGTACTTGTCGGCCCACTCCTTCGGCACATGGTGGGGGGCATGAGTCGCCCCAGGAGCGAAATAGACGAAGAACGGCTTATCGGGCGCGAGCGCCTTCTGTTGGGAAATCCAGTTCATGGCCTTGCTGGTCATGTCTTCCACAAGGTGATAGCCCTCTTCGGGAGTCTTGTCGGGCTCAACCGGCCTGGTGCCTTCATAGAGCGACGGATACCATTGGCTCGCCTCGCCTCCGATGAAGCCGTAGAAGTATTCGAACCCCCCACCGCCAGTGGGCCATGCATCAAAGGGACCGACCGGACTCGTCTGCCAGACCGGCACCTCATGGCATTTGCCAAACTGCGCCGTGCTGTAGCCGTTGAGTTTGAGCGTCTTGGCCAATGGCGACATGGAGTTGGGAAGGATCGAGCAGTAGCCTGGAGCGCCGGTGGCGATCTCTGTGATCCCGCCCATGCCGGCAGAATGGTGGTTGCGGCCAGTCAAGAGCGCCTGGCGTGTCGGCGAGCACAGCGCCGTCGTGTGGAAGCGGTTATACTTCAGCCCAGCCGCAGCCAATTTTTCGGCCGTCGGCGTGTGACAGGGACCTCCGAATGCGCTGGACGAGCCGAATCCCGCATCATCGATCAGAATGATCAATACGTTGGGCGCACCCTTCGGAGGACGCAGTTGCTGGATGGGAGGCAACTTGGTGTCAGGATCCTTTGCGTCATATGTGATCAGGCCTGGCCGCGAAGTGTTCCGCATCGGCAGGTCGAAGCGGTTTTTCTTGTCGATCTCAGTCATATCCCTGTCTCCATTTGACGACGGAAGGTCTATCTTTCCAACTTGGGCCGACGCGCTCCTGGGCAGCCGCCTTGCTGCTTGCCTAGACCGTTTTGGCAGCGGGAGTTTGGAACTCGCTGACCAAGATCCGACAGGCGTCTGTGAGGAGGTTTATGGCAGGCTTGGTGGTAGCGCGCGTAGCATCACGTATGCTCTGGCGTCAGTACGGTCTCGGTCGGATCTGGCCGGCGCTCGCCGGGGCGAGGGGATCGCTGGGAGGTTCAGGGCCGGCGGCGGCAATCGGCGATGGCGCAAATGCGTTAATAAGTGCCAGGGTAACAATTACACGCGCGAGCCACTGGCTTAAGGGCGCCACCGCAACAATAGGCACGAGCGCGGCAATGCCTTCGAAGTCTCGTAGAGTTAGTTCGGTCCCGACGACAGCCATTTGAAGATAAGGCCGGCGGGCACGACAGCTTTAATCAGCGATGACATCGTGCGCCATCCAATTCGAGTTTGTGCGCGCTGGCCTGCTGCCGGTTTCGTGGACACCGAGATAAGGTGTTTGACGGAACTGGAGAGTGGGAATGCAAAGAAGGAAGTTCAGCCGCGAGTTCAAGCTTGAGGCGGTGAGATTGATCAAGGATCGGGGCGTTGCGGTGGCCCAGGCTGCCCGCGACCTCGATGTCCACGAGAACGTGCTGCGCAAATGGGTGCGCGATCTGTCGACGGATCCGCAGCATGCGTTTCCCGGCCACGGGCAGATGAAGCCGGAGCAGCTCGAGATTGACCGGCTGCGCAAGGAAGTGGCGAAGCTGAAGGCGGAGCGCGACATCCTAAAAAAGGCCGCAGCCTACTTCGCGAGGGAAGTGACATGAGGTTCGCTTTCATCGCGAGGCACCGGAACATCTGGCCGGTGGCATGGCTGTGCGACGCGCTGGATGTCTCCCGTTCGGGCTTCCATGCCTGGCTTAATCGCAGTCCCAGTTCCCGCTCCCGGCACGATGAAGTGTTGGTGACGGCGATCGACCGGAGCTTCAAGAGCAGCGACCGAACCTATGGCGCTAGACGCGTCTGGCATGACGTGCTGGCCGAGGGTCTCTCCTGTGGCTTGCATCGCGTCGAGAGGCTCATGCGGGTGAACGGTCTGCGGGCCCGGCCTCGGCGCCGCGGACTGCCGAAGGACATGGGCGAGCGAGCGGCAGTGTCGGACAATCTCCTTGACCGCGCCTTCGAGGCATTGGCCCCGAACCAGAAGTGGATCGCCGACTTCACCTACATCTGGACCGCTGAAGGGTGGCTTTACGTTGCCGCCGTCGTCGACCTGTTCTCCAGGCGCGTCGTCGGCTGGGCGATGAAGGCGGAGATGACGGCGCAACTCGTCACCGACGCCCTGATCATGGCGATCTGGCGCAGAGGCAGGCCGGACAGCCTGCTACACCACAGCGACCAGGGCAGCCAATACACCAGCGAGCAGTTCCAGCGCCTGATGGCCGACCACGGCATCACCTGCTCGATGAGCCGTTCGGGCAACGTCTGGGACAATGCAGCAATGGAGAGCTTCTTCTCGTCGCTGAAAACCGAGCGGACAGCCCGCAAGGTCTACAGGACGAGAGATGACGCCAGGGCGGACGTGTTCGATTACATCGAGCGCTTCTACAACCCTCGGCGAAGGCACTCGACGTTGGGCTATATGAGCCCTGTCGAGTTCGAGGAGCAAGCTATGTTAGCTTAATCTGGTGTCCGAAAAACCGGCAGCAGGCCACGCTTGCAATCCAGATTGCAAGTGGCGCCGGTCGGTTTGGCGAGGAGGTGGTAGCCGAGAGTCTCTTGATCCATCTGAGTGGGCCTCTTCTAACGGCGCGAACAGAGCGCAATGCCAAAGTGGCCGCCCATCAGCTCTCGTCCGGAGCTGGGGGGCAAGCCCGATACCATGGCCGCATGGCGAGCAACGTGGCCCAGTTGCCTAGGTGAGACGAAACAGCACGGCCAGGAAGGCAAGCGTCCCGACGGCGATCAGGACGAGCGCGACCGCAACCGCCGAGGATTGCATGCCCTCGTTGGTGGTGCCTGCCAGAGGCAAGAAACTGTCACTCCATAGATAGCGAACGCCCAGCCGGTACTGCCAAAGCGAGACAACAAGCGCGAGAACGCCACAGAAGATAAGCGCCAGCCCGACATACCATGGAGCATCCGAGAAGACCGCGGGCTTGGCCCCGGAGAACTGTTGCAACCTGTCGAAGAACTGCACGATGGTGAAGCCAAAGCCGATCGACGAGATCGCGGTTCGGATGCAAGACATCAGCGTGCGCTCAAGGCTTGCGCGCGTGCGCAGCCAAGCGAAATGGCTGTCCGCCGTGACTTTAACTGCGAACCTGCTCGGCGCGGGATTGCTTCGGGGCATTGCCGTGGTGTTCCTATTCAGGTCCTCTTTAATTGCGACCATAGAGATGAGCCTCTCCGCATGGCATTGATTTGAATCAAAGCGGTGCATCGGCATCTGTCAGCAATCTAGTGTGGTCTTTTGGGGTTTCGATCGGGCGACGCGATGTCGTCATGCCATTCGACGAAGGAGAAAATAATAATGAGAATTTACTCTCCGCAACTGCGTAGTCTTGGCATTAGCTTTGGCAACTTTTGTCCAAGTTGATCCGTTTTCTTTCGTGACCGGGCGATCGGTGTCATCCGAGGCGCTGGCGGTGGTACGCCGGCCGGTTGCACGCAGAGGCGCTGCGGGCGTCGTACGGCGAACTACAAGGCGAACAATCCGCAGAACGAATGTTTACGTGAGAACACTTCCCGCCGGTTGCGCCAAGGTTACCGTAAACGGAACCATTGTCTGGCACTGCGGCGCAACCTATTACCAGAGAACCGGCAGTCAATACGTGGTTGTCCACGTCAACTAATGCGACCGCGACGCGGATGACTCTCATAGCGCACGGCAGAGCGGCAGCCCGGGATAGGCGATCGTTGCGATCACCCATCGCGTGGCGGCCCTATATCTCGGTAACGAACTTGGTCCGCAGATAGGCTTCGATCCCGGACTCCTACCCGTAGCCGGACTCGTTCACGTGACAGGGGCTTCCGGCGTGGATACCTTCACCGGCAAGGTCGTAGCCGAACTGACGGTAGGATTGCCGACGACGGTCGATCTGTCGCCATTCAGGGCCGACAGGTTCCAGGTCCCCGGGCAGATTTCTCGCTTGCGACGCGGATATGCCGCTTCACGCCTGTCCATCGGATAACGGATTGGAGTAGCTGGAGACAGCTGCAGGGAAACGACGCTTCATGACATCAGCCAACATTCTCGTCTGCGACTTTGTCGGCCTCCGGTTTGGGGCCGACGGCAATCCCGACCACAGCGAGGTCAAGGCTTACGTCCAGGCCAAGGGCGGCGCGTTTCACCAAATGGGTATCAGTGGGGCCGGCCGCCTCGATCCCGACAAGCTGCACTTCTTCTACCTGCCGCTATTGAGCACGCGGGAGGAGTTGCTGGCCGAGGCCGGCGACGGCCGTTACGACGCCGTCATCGCCGCCGCGACCTTCATTCCGGCCGAGACCAGGTTTCGCCTTGGCGGCGTGCGCATCGGCGCAGGCACCGGCAACATGGGTTCGGCGTCATGGGGAGGCGGCAGCGGCGAAGGCGGGGAGGCGCCCCTGATGAACACGCCTGGCATCAACAGCCGCGCCACCGCGCAGATGGCCATGAAGGCGCTGCTAAGGGTCAGGCCCGACCTGCCAGTGGACAAGCTCAACGCCCTGGTCGCCGGCGAGCAGTTCGATACCGGAAAGGATCTGCGGCATTATCCGACCGAGAAGCTCGAAGGCAAAAGACTGGCTGTGATCGGCTACGGCAACATCGGCCGGGAGTTCGCCAGGCTTGGCCAGGCTTTCGGAATGCGCGTCGTGGTCTATGCCCGTCCGCGGCATCAAAAATGGATCGAACTGGAAGGCTTCGATTACGCGGCAAGCATGGCAGACGCCGCGCGTGGCGCCGATGTGCTTTCGGTCCACCTTGGCCTGGGGGCTTTCGATGCAGGTCGGCAGCGATACGCCAATGCCGGTCTGATCGGCGACGACGTGCTTTCGGCGCTCAACCACGGCGCCGTGCTCATCAACTACGACCGCGGGGAACTGGTCGATGTGGCCGCGCTGGAGCGTGCGCTGGCCTCGGGCCGGATCTCTCACGCGGCGATCGACGCCGATCTGTTTACCGGCGACGGGACGCTGTCGGGTCCAATGCTGCCTTATCTCGGGCTTGTCGAACGACACGGCCAGCGCCTGGAGCTTCTGCCTCACGCCGCTGCCGACACGGATCATCCTTCCCGCGTCGCGGGCGCCAAACAGGCGGTCGATCAGATGTTCGCGGCCATCACCGAGCGTCGGATATACAATCTGAAAGGATCGCTGCCCCCCGGCTTTGTCGATATGGGAGCAAGGGTCTCGCCCGGCATCGGGGGCATCAGCCCGCGGCATCTTGCGGCGCTGGCCGAAGATCAGGCCGCCGCGGCCGATCTGGCCCGGTCGGCCGCTCTCGTTTCCGCGTTCTGGGAGCGCGTCCTGGCTGCATCCGAGCAAGAACGACCGGCTCTGCTCCTTTCGGAAGGCGCGGTCTTCGCAGAGGCGGCAAACCGGCTCTCCACCTTGCTACGCAAGCATCATCTCTCCGGGCCGTTCACTTCCAAATAGTCGTCCCGTCCAACCTGCCGAAATGACGGCCTCCGGACCCACAATTCAGTCCGCTGGTCCTTTGCGGCTCTTGGATCGGCCCATGATAGAGCCGACATTTCCGCAGGAAATCGGCGCCTTCGTTGCAAGGGCGGAGACGCCGCCTTCCGGGTCCAGAATGCTCCGGTTTCGGGTCTCATCAGCAACCGATCAAGAGACTTGGAGCGCTTGGCTGGCCGATACGCGCCAACGGTGGTCAGCAGCGGCTCTGTCGACTATATAGGCGTTTTCCAGCCTGACCGTCGTTCCGTGATCCCTGCCGCCCGCCTGCAAGCCACAATCGAACTCATGCATGAAGTCGATAGTGTTCCGCGTCCCGCGGACGCTGTCGTCTCGGCCTGGTTTCGCGCCCGGCGCTATATCGGCGACAAGGACCGCGGTCGGATCATGGAACTGCTTTATGCGGTTCTCCGACACCATGCACGGCTTGGCTGGTGGCTGGCCAGGCACGGGCGCGAGGATGTGCCCCGCAACCGGCTGCTTGCGTGGCTTTCGCTGAAGGAGGGCAGAACGCCCGATCAGATCGAACGCCTGTTCAACGGCGCGAAATTCGCGCCTGCCATGCTGACGGATCACGAGCACGCGCTGCTGGTCAAATTGCGGGGATGCACGATCGACCATCCCGGCATGCCGGAAGAAGTGAGCCTCGAATGTCCCTCCTGGGCGGTGGGTCCCATGCGGCGCCGTTTCAAGGAAGCGTTCAGGCAAGAGATGGCCGCGCTTCTGACGCCGGCGCCGCTCGACCTGCGCGTCAATCCGATCAAGTCGACGCGTGAGGCCATGCTTGGCGCGTTGAAGGATCTTGGCTTGCAGGCGCGGCCCTCAGCCTTGGCCCCGTACGGCATTCGGTTGGATGAACGCCCCTCGCTGGCCAGCCTGCCGATGCTCAGAAGCGGCGAGGTCGACATCCAGGACGAGGGCTCGCAGCTCGTCGCCATGCTGGTCGATGCCCGGCCGGGCGAGCGCGTGGTCGATTTCTGCGCCGGAGCCGGCGGCAAGACACTGGCCATCGCCGCGCTGATGAACAACAAGGGCCACGTCGTCGCCTGCGATGTCATGGACGGCCGTCTGAAGCGCAGTGCCGAGCGCTTCCGGCGGGCGGGGCTGCACAATATCGAGACCAGGCTTCTGGCCAGCGAAACAGATCGCTGGGTCAAGCGCCACAAGGGTGGTTTCGATCGCGTGCTGGTCGACGCGCCATGCAGCGGCACCGGCACCTGGCGACGCAATCCCGATGCACGCTGGCGCGCGCCGGAGGAACAGGGTCTGGACAAGCTCGTGTCGTTGCAAGCCCGGATTCTGGCGAGCGCGGCACGTCTGGTGAAGCCCGGCGGGCGGCTTGTCTACGCAACGTGCTCCATGCTGCCCGAGGAGAATGAAGAGCAGGTGGCCGCTTTCCTGGCGGCGCATCCCGCCTTTCGTGCCGTGCCGCTGCGCGAGGCCGCGCCGCGGCTGACGAATTCAGCTCATTCGGACTATCTGTCGCTGACGCCCGCGCGCCATGATACGGACGGCTTCTTTGCCGCGGTCATGCAGCGGGACACTTCGCCTCAACCAGGCGCGGGCTAACGAAGGGCAAAGCGGAATAGGCCGGTCTGACCTCGAGTGACGCAATTGCAGGCGGCAAACCGCTAGGCGCCTTTCCTGGAATTGCTCTGTCGGCTCACTTCTTCGGAAAGGGCACGCCCTTGGTGGTGAATCGCTGCCCCCTGCCGATCGGCCGCACGGGGCGCTTGGTGCCGGCGGCCTTGCCGGTGCCGGGAGGCTGGTGGGCGGGCACGAGCTGGTCGGGGCGAGGGCCGATGAGGTCGGCGCGACCCATCTCCTTCAAGGCATCGCGCAGCAGCGGCCAATTGTCGGGGTCGTGGTAGCGCAGGAATGCCTTGTGCAGGCGGCGCTGCCGTCCGCCGCGAACGGTCTCGACCTTGTCGGTCGCGCCGCGCCGCACGCCCTTCAGCGTGTTGACGCCGGTGTGGTACATGGCCGTCGCCGTGGCCATGGGCGAAGGCAGGAAGGTCTGCACCTGGTCGGCCCGGTACCGGTTCTTCTTCAGCCAGAGCGCCAGGTTGAGCATGTCCTCGTCGGTCGTGCCGGGATGGGCGGCGATGAAGTACGGAATAAGATAGTATTTCTTGCCGGCTTCCTTGGCCGCCGCGTCGAACATCTCCTTGAAGCGGTCATAGGTGCCGATGCCGGGCTTCATCATCTTGTCGAGTGGCCCGCGCTCGGTGTGCTCGGGCGCGATTTTGAGGTAGCCGCCGACGTGGTGGGTCACCAGTTCCTTGACATATTCGGGGCTCTTGACGGCCAGGTCGTAGCGCACGCCGGAGGCGACCATGACCTTCTTGACCCCCTTGACCTCGCGGACCTTGCGGTAAAGCCGGATCAGGTCATCATGCGAGGTGTTGAGGTTGGGGCAGATGTCGGGAAACACGCAGGACGGCAGGCGGCAGGCCGCCTCGATCTTGGGGTCCTTGCAGGCCATCCGGTACATATTGGCGGTCGGGCCGCCGATGTCGGAGATCACTCCGGTAAAGCCCGGGGTCTTGTCGCGGATCTTCTCGATCTCGCGCAGGATAGAGCCCTCGGACCGGTTCTGGATGATGCGACCTTCGTGCTCGGTGATCGAGCAGAACGTGCAACCGCCGAAGCACCCGCGCATCACCGTCACCGAAAACTTGATCATGTCCCAGGCGGGGATCTTGGCATCGCCATAGGACGGGTGCGGGGCGCGCGCGTAGGGCAGGTCGTAAACAGCGTCCATTTCTTCGGAGGTCAGCGGGATGGGCGGCGGATTGAGCCACAGGTCGCGGTCGCCGTGGCGCTGCACCAGCGGGCGGGCGTTGCCGGGGTTAGCCTCGCGGTGCAGTACGCGTGAGGCGCGGGCATAGGCATCGCGATCGTCCTCGACCTGTTCGAAAGATGGCAGCCTGATCACGGTGTCGCCGGGCTTGCGGCTGGCGCCTTCGTCGGCAGAATCGAGGTCATCGGCATGCAGTTCCGTGAAGTGCTCGGGCACGCGGCGGAACAGGGCGACGCCCCTGATTGACTCGAGTTGGCGCGGCGTCTCGCCGGAGGCAAGCCGGTTCGCCACCTCGACGACGGCGCGCTCGGCGTTGCCGTAGATCAAGAGATCCGCCTTGGCATCGGCCAGAATCGAGCGGCGCACCTTGTCGGACCAGTAGTCGTAATGGGCGATGCGGCGTAGCGAGGCTTCGATGCCGCCCAGCACGATCGGCACATCCTTGTAGGCCTCGCGACAGCGCTGCGTATAGACGATCGTGCAGCGGTCCGGCCGCTTGCCGCCTTCGCCGCCCGCCGTATAGGCGTCGTCATGGCGCAGCTTGCGGTCCGAAGTATAGCGGTTGACCATGGAATCGAGGTTGCCGCCGGTGACGCCGAAAAACAGCCTCGGCCTGCCCAGCACCTTGAACGGATCCGCCGACTGCCAGTCGGGCTGCGAGATGATGCCGACCCTGAAACCCTGGGATTCGAGCAGGCGGCCGATGATGGCCATGCCGAAGCTCGGATGATCCACATAGGCATCGCCCGTGACCAGCACGATGTCGCACTCATCCCAACCAAGCGCCGTCATCTCGACGCGGCTCATCGGCAGGAATGGCGCCGCCCGCCCGGCATGAGGCCCGCGGCCGGACAGCGGAGTGATTTGTTTTTGCGCGCTGGCTAAGGTTTCCATCGGTCCGACGTATAGGACGCCGCCAAAGCGAATTCAATTAAAGTCCGCAGACATGGCGTGCATTCCATCTCGACCTCTTCAATCCAGCAAGCGAGGCCCGCCGACGAGTAGGGGCCGCTGCTTCGGTTTCGGCGAAGCAAAAGACAGAAAAAGACTTCTTTTGACGATCAGGCGCGGATGCTCTTTTGCGGGACCTAGAACACGCTAGGTCCGCCCGGGAGGCGACGCATAACAAGAGAGCGGCTGCGAAACACCGCAGGCTTAGGCCACCTGAAGGGGCCGATGCCGCAACAGCCATGGGGAACCACGATAATGAAGACATTCCGAAATTGCCTGCTGACCGCGGTCAGCGCAGGCCTGCTGGGCTTGGGGCTTGCAGCTCCCGCCGACGCCGGCGCCATTCGCCTCGGCATGACCACCTGGGTGGGGTACGGGCCGCTGTTCCTTGCCCGCGACCTCGGCTACTTCAAGGAAGCCGGTGTCGACGTCGAGCTGAAAGTCATCGAAGAATCAGCGCTTTACATGGCGGCCGTGGCCGGCGGTGACCTCGACGGCGCCGCCTCCACAGTCGACGAACTGATGAAGTACCGCTCGGACGAGCTCTGTTTCAAATATGTCGTGGCGCTCGATGACAGCCACGGTGGTGACGGCGTCGTCACGCAGGCCGATGTCAAATCGCTCAAGGATCTGAAGGGCCAGCCTGTCGCTCTGAACGAGGGCTCCGTTTCCGAATTCTGGTTCAACGTCCTCCTGAAGAAGGAAGGCATGACCGAGGACGATGTCAGCGTCACCAACATGACAGCCGACGACGCCGCGACGGCCTTCATCGCCGGCCAGGTTCCCGCCGCCGTGACCTGGGAGCCGCATCTCACCGAGGTCCGCAAGGGCGGGAAGGGCAAGGTGCTGATCGATTCCACGACCACTCCTGGCCTGATCGTCGACGTCATCGCGCTCAAGTGCGACCTGATCGAGAAGCATCCCGAGGATGTGAAGGCTCTGATCAAGGGCTATTACAAGGCGGTCGAATACATCAAGACCAATCCGGACAAGGCCTATGAGATCATGGCCAAGGGCATTGGCGGCTATCTCGAGAAGCCCGAGGATTTCGCGGCCGGCGCCAAGGGCGTCCGCTACTACGACCGCGCCCGCAACCTGGAATTCTTCGGCACGCCGGAAAAGAGCGAGGCGTCCGACCTGGTGAACTTCGCCCAGGACATCTGGGGCAAGGCCGGCAAGCTCAAGATGACGATCGACGCGAAGACCATTCTCGATACCGATTTCATCAAGGAACAGTGAGCCTTCGCCATTAACGGGCCCGGCCCATCGGGCCGAGCCCGTTTCCCGAAGCCATAGCTGGCGGCCCCGAGCGGGCCGGCGCCGTTTTCGGGAAGCCAGGGTTGGTCGGCCTCCAGGGGCCGGCACCGTATTCCCGAAAGCCACCAATTTCGCGCTCAAATCAACGGAGGCCATCTTATGGCACAGAGGCGGACGGCGTGGACACGCCTGACGACCCCATTCGCCAACATTCCCGCCAGCACGGCAACGTCGCTCGCGCTGGGGATGTGGATTGTCGTGATCGGCGGCTGGGCCTTGCTGTCCTACGGCCGCATCGTGCCGAACATGTTCCTGCCGACACCCGGAACGGTGCTGCAGACGACCTATCGCATGTCGCTTGACGGCAGCCTTTTCTACCACACTTTGACCAGCGCCAAGGTGGTGATCCTGGGCTTCATCGTATCTTCGGCGATCGCGGTGCCGCTGGGACTGTGGATGGGAACCTACCGGGCGGTGCAGGCGCCGCTGGAGCCGCTGGTCAATTTCATCCGCTACCTGCCGGTGACCTCCTTCGTGCCTCTGTTCATTCTCTGGATCGGCATCGGCATAGAGCAGCGCATAGCGGTGATCTTCTTCGGGACGTTCTTCCAGCAGCTCGTGATGATCTCGGACTGCGCGCGCGGTGTCTCCAGGGATCTGGTCAATGCCTCTTACACGCTCGGCACCAAGCGCAGCGAAGCGGTATGGCACGTCATCTTCCCCGCTGCACTTCCGACGATCCTGGACACGCTTCGCGTCACCATGGGTTGGGCCTGGACTTATCTGGTCGTGGCCGAGCTCGTGGCCGCATCGAGCGGTCTCGGCTATATCAGTCTCAAGGCGATGCGCGGCTTCCAGGTCGACGTGATCTTCATGGCGATCGCCGCTATCGGGCTCCTGGGTCTCATCACCGACACGGCATTCCGCATTCTCAGGGCAAGGGTCGCGCCATGGGCACCTTGATCTTGAACGCATCCTCGCAAACCACAGCCGGATCAAGGGTAGTGATGACCGAAACCATCAAGGCGAACAATCCGGCCGGTGTGGCCTCCGCCAATGTCGATGCGCGCGCCCCGGGCATCACGATGGCCGTCGAGGACGTGACGTTGCGCTACGGCGACGCCAATGGCGTGCTGGCGCTGGACGATGTGTCGCTCAAGGTGGCCAGGAACGAATTCTGCGTCATCGTCGGTCCTTCGGGATGCGGCAAATCCAGCCTGCTCTATCTCGCCGCGGGCCTCAACGACGCGACCTCGGGCAGCATCAAGGTCGACGGCAGGGAAGTGATCGAGCCCGGCCCCGACAGGGGCATGGTGTTCCAGAGCTACACCCTGTTTCCCTGGCTCACCGTGCGCGCCAACATCGAGTATGGACCGAAGCGCAAGGGGTTGCCCGCGGAGCAGCGCAAGCAGATCGTCGACCAATATCTCAACGAGGTCGGGCTCGCGCCTTTCGCCGATCATTATCCCGCGCAGCTCTCCGGCGGCATGAAACAGCGCGTGGCGATCGCGCGCGCCCTTGCCAACGACCCGGCCGTCCTCCTGATGGACGAGCCGTTCGGCGCGCTCGACAGCCAGACGCGCGGCACCATGCAGAAGCTGCTCCTGCGCGTCTGGGAGCGACAGCAGAAGACGGTGCTCTTCGTCACCCATGACATCGACGAGGCGCTGGTGCTCGGCGATCGCGTCCTGGTGATGACGGCCCGGCCTGGCAAGATCAAGGCCGAGATCAAGGTCGACATCCCGCGGCCGCGCTCTATGGACGTGATCCTCGAACCCGACTTCATCGCGCTCAAGCGCCGCATCCTCGGGCTTCTGCACGACGAGATCGACGAGGATCACTAATGCATGTCGCCCAAAGGTGCGCAGCGGTTTTGGGAGAACGAGATGCACAGACAGAGACTTAAAGCGCGTGACGCGCTTTAAGAGCGATCTCAAATAGTTGGGGGCAGTTCCGCGTGCAAACGCTGAACTGCCCCAAACGTCGAAGGGTGGGGGGAGCCTACCTTTGGCCGCGATGCGCCGAGCCGAGGATCATCTCGGAAGCCTTCTGACCGATCATCATGCTTGGCGCGTTGGTGTTGCCGCCGATTAGCTTCGGCATGATTGAGGCATCGGCGACCCGGAGCCCGTCCACGCCGCGCACCTTGAGCGTCACCGGATCGACGACGGCCATAGCGTCCGTTCCCATCTTGCAGGTTCCCACCGGGTGATAGACCGTCAGCGCCTCGGCGCGCAGATAGGCCAGGATCTCGTCGTCGCTGCTAACATCCTTGCCCGGCAGCATCTCCTTGCCGCGCACCTCGTCGAACTCGGACGAGGCAAAGATCCGGCGCGCGATCTTGATGCCTTCGACCAGCACCATCGCGTCGTCTTCATGCGTGAAGAACCGGTGGTCGATGAGGACGTCCCGTCCAGCATTGTCGCGTGACAATTTGATTTCGCCCACGCTTTTCGGCCGAAGCACGCAGGTGTGGATGGCGTAGCCGTGGCCGTATTCGATCAGCCGGCCGCGATGGCTGCGATAGCCTGGCACGAAGTGGAACTGGATGTCGGGAAGGCCGTTCGCATGCCTGGTCTTCGCAAAGCCGCCAGCTTCGATATAGTTGGTGGTGAGCATGCCCTTGCGGCGTGCGAAATACTGGAAGGGCGCCGCCGCCATGCGCGGCAGGTTGGCGATCGACAGGCCGAGTGTCCTGGCGCTCCTGGAGCGCACGGTGATCATGCCGTCGACATGGTCCTGCAGGTTCTTGCCGACGCCGGGCAGGTCGAGGACCGGCGTGATGCCGATCTGCCGGAGCTCATCTGCGGGGCCGATGCCGGACGCCATCAGGATCCTGGGCGAGTTGATGGCGCCGGCCGAAAGCACGATCTCGCGGTTGGCGGAAAGCGTTTTCTGCTGGCCGTCGTGCCGCACGCGCATCCCCGCGGCGCGGCCGTCGGCGATGACGAGGTCGATCACCTCGCATTCGCTGAGCAGCGTCAGGTTCTTGCGATCAAGCACCGGACGCATGAACGCGCTGAAGCTGCTGAAGCGCTGTCCCCGGTTCTGCGTGACGTTGTAGATCCCGAGGCCGAACTGGCTTTCCGCATTGAAGTCGGTGTTGGCGGGCAGGCCGGCATCTTTCCCGGCCTTGACGAACATCCCGGAAAGCACGTTCGGATCGCGCGGATTGTCGACCAGGAGCTCGCCGTCGCTGCCATGATAGCGCGGGTCCTGGCCGAGCAGATTGCGCTCCAGCTTCTTGAACACGGGCAGCACGTCGCCGTAGGCCCAGCCGGCGCAGCCGAGCCAGGCCCACTCGTCATAATCCTCGGCGGCGCCGCGAATATAGACCATCGAGTTGATAGAGCTGGAGCCGCCCAGCGCCTTGCCGCGGTTGACAGGAATCCTGCGCTTGTTGAGTTCGGGTTGCGGCACGCCGACGAAGCAATAGTCGTAGTTCGGGTTGCCGTAGAGCGAGAGGATGCCTGCCGGCACTTTGACCCGGAGGCTGTCGTCGCTGCCGCCGGCCTCGACCAGGCACACTTTGACCGACGGATCGGCGCTCAGCCGATTGGCGACCACGCAACCGGCCGAGCCGGCGCCGACGATGACGTAGTCAAATTCCGTCGCTTCCATCCAACCCCCAAGACGCGGCCTCAGGCCGCGGGTTCTTCCCAGACCGGTTTGCCGCCGACGATTGTTTTCAGCACCGATATCAGCGATTTTGTCCGGCTCGATCCGTAGCGGATCATCGGAAAGGACGATGAAGTCGGCGAGCTTTCCCGCCGCCAAACTGCCTTCGTCATCTTCCCGGTGGCCAGCAAAGGCCTCTCCCAGCGTGTAGGCATGAAGCGCCTGGGCGACGGTGATCCTCTGCGCAGGGACCCAGCCGGTTTCCGGCTGGTGGTCCCGGCTCTGGCGCAGCACCGCATTGCGAATGCCGACGAGTGGATTGAGGTCGACGATCGGCCAATCGGTCCAAAGGCGACGCCGCCGCCGGCCTCGTGGATGGAGCGAACAGGAAAGGCGCGTGGCAGGAATCCGGAGCCGACACGCAGCGCGCCGTTTGCATAAAGGGTCTCTCGCGCCATTTCACTCCCGGCCATCGTCGCTCTGATGCGGGTGGGCAGGGAACCACTAAATCCACGCCACAAGAATTACTTTTTCCAGCATCCGTGCTTAGGGGCTGCCTAAGTTTTTTGCGATGTCTAAAGAATGACTTGCCGATCCTGATCGCTCGAATTGGGTGTCTCGGCGATCCTGGCCCAGCGTTTAGGGATAAGCTAAGCACTGACACATGAAATCATAATTTTCGCTCCGCCAGGCCGTCAATAAAAGCAAAACCGGACCTCCATCACAGTGGCGAAAGCCCGATCGAAAGAGACGTGGACATGTCGGTTGAGAAGGTAGACACGCTCGTCGTTGGCGGCGGCCAGGCCGGGGTGGCCATGAGCGAGCATCTGGGCAAGTGCGGTGTACCCCATCTCGTCCTCGAACGAGGCCGCATTGCCGAGCGCTGGCGCTCGCAGCGCTGGGACTCGCTGGTCGCCAATGGACCGGCCTGGCATGACCGGTTCCCAGGCATGGAGTTTCCCGTTACGGGTCCCGACGGATTCCCCTCCAAGGAAGAGGTTGCCGACTATTTCGTCGCCTACGCGAAGCAGATCAATGCGCCGATCCGCTGTGGCGTGGAGGTCAAGCTCGTGCAGAGGAATGCTGGGCGGCCGGGATTCCGCGTCGAGACGTCGGGCGGTGTGATCGAAGCCAACAGCGTGGTCGCCGCGACGGGACCTTTCCAGGTCCCCGTCATTCCGCCTCTCGTTCCCGCGGATGGCGGCATCCTGCAAATCCATTCCAGCGCGTACCGCAACCCGGCGCAGCTGCCAAAAGGCGCGGTCCTGGTGGTTGGAGCCGGCTCGTCGGGCGTGCAGATCGCCGACGAACTCCTGCGCGCCGGCAGGCGCGTGTACCTCTCGGTCGGCCCGCACGACCGTCCGCCGCGAGCCTATCGCGGACGCGACTTCTGCTGGTGGCTGGGCGTACTCGGCAAATGGGACGCCGAAACGCCGGGGCCCGGGACCGAGCACGTCACGATCGCGGTCAGCGGCGCGCGTGGCGGCGAGACGATCGACTTCCGCCGTCTGGCCGCGCAAGGGCTCACGCTCGTCGGCATGACCAAGACTTATACGGATGGCGTGATGAGCTTCGCGCCAGACCTTGCCAGGAACATCGCCCGCGGCGACGCCAGCCTGATGTCCCTGCTTGACGAGGCCGACGCCTATGTCGCTCGCAATGGTCTCGACCTTCCCGAAGAGCCATCGGCACGCCGGATCGACCCTGACCCGGAATGCGTGGCCAATCCGATAAGTGAGCTCAATCTCGCCGAGGCCGGGATCACGACGATCATCTGGGCGACGGGTTTCGCGGTCGACTACAGCTGGCTGAAGGTCGACGCCTTCGACGACAAGGGCCGGCCAAGGCACCATCGCGGTGTCTCGACGGAGCCAGGAATCTATTTCCTGGGCCTGCCCTGGCAGTCGCGGCGGGGATCGAGCTTCATCTGGGGCGTCTGGCACGATGCCAAGCACATTGCCGACCGTATTTCGACGCAGCGAAAATATCTGGCCTACCACGACGCCGCGAAGCGCGAGCCCGTGGACGCTTGACCAAAGCTGCGAGCCCGACCCTGATGGAGACCGAGATGGCGCATACGCGAATTCGTAAATTCAACACCAAGGACACCTATCCCGAACAGAAGCTCGACAACGATCTCTGCCAGGCGGTCGTTACGCGCGGCGGCCGCACAGTCTATCTGCGTGGCCAGTGCCCGCAGGATCTCGACACGGCCAGGAACATCGACAGCCACGATCCGGTCGAGCAGACCCACAAGGTCATGCAGAACATCAAGCAGCTCATCGAGGAGTGCGGCGGCAAGATGGAGCATCTGGTCAAGGTGGTCGTCTACATCACCGACGTTCGCCATCGCGAGGCCGTCTACCGGACGATGGGCGAATACATAAAGGGGGTCTATCCGGTTTCGACCGGCTTGGTCGTGTCGGCGCTCGCGCGGCCGGAATGGCTGGTCGAGATCGACGGCACGGCCGTGATCCCGGACTGAGCGCCATGACGTTCTCCATCGTTGCGCGCTGCCGGCACACGGGCATGTTCGGGGTGGCGGTGTCCTCGTCGTCTCCCGCGGTCGCGGCCCGCTGCGCTTATGCGCAAGCGGGTGTCGGCGCGGTCGCCAGTCAGAACGTCACCGACCCGACACTCGGGCCTCGGGCGCTGGAGCTTATGGCGCGGGGCGCCTCCGCCACCGAGGCCGTCGCGATCCTGAAGCGTACCGCCGCCTTCAGCGAGTACCGGCAGGTCCTGGCCGTGGACACGGCCGGCGGCAGCGCGATCCATTCGGGGCCGAGAGCGCTCGGCATCTGGGCCGAGGCGCGCGGCGAGGATGTCGCCTGCGGCGGCAACCTGCTCGCGAACGCCGGTGTTCCGCAAGCCATGGTCGACGCCTTCCTCGCCTCCGAGGGCGATCTCGGCGATCGGCTGATCGCGACGATGCGTGCGGCGCTGAAGGCCGGCGGGGAGGCAGGGCCCGTCCGCTCGGCCGGCATGAAGCTGGTGCGCGATGTGTCATGGCCTGTCGCCGATCTGCGTTGCGACTGGACCGAGGCCTGTCCGATCGAGCAACTGGCTACGTTGTGGGAAATCTACAAGCCCCAGCTCGATGCATACGTCACCCGCGCCCTCAACCCGTCCGATGCGCCGAGCTACGGCGTTCCCGGTGACGAATAGTCCGGTCAGTTCTGGAACCGGCATAAGGGAACTCATTCAAAAGGAGTGGGTCGGCAAGGCGTCCGCGATCCGTTTCGGCGACAAGGCGTTCATCGACGTCATCGGGCTCTGCGCATCGCCGGTGTTCACGCAAACAGCGCCGACGGGCAGTCGCTCGGCCAGCGCCGCTGCCGTGGCCGGATTGATGCTGGGGAGGGCCTGGCCCGAGCGGGCGTGCACCGCCTTGCCGCCCTTCGGCTGCACGCAGTCCGGCTTCGGGCGCGACTGTCGCTGCATGCGCTTGACAAAAACCGCGCTGAAGACCACCTGGATCAAGTACCACGGAGCGGCCACGACTTGATTGCAGCGACCAAACGGGCATCATAGAAGCCCATGCCGCTCCGTTTCACGCTCAGACAGCTCGAATATTTCGTCGCCGTTGGCGAAGCAGGCTCGATCGCCAAGGCGGCCGAGCAGGTGAACGTCTCGCCGCCCTCGATCTCGGCGTCGATAGCCCAGCTCGAAGCGGAATTCGGCGTCCAGCTCTTCGTGCGCAAGCATTCGCATGCGCTGGCATTGACGGCGGGCGGCCGCCTGTTCCTCAAGGAGGCCGCGCGGCTGCTCAACGATGCCGACGCGCTGCACGACATTGCCGGCGATATCGCCGAAAAGGTCCGCGGACCGCTGGCGGTCGGCTGTCTGCTCACCTTCGCGCAGATCGTGCTGCCGGCGCTGCGCCGGAAATTCGAGGACGCCTATCCGGATGTGCGCGTCCGGCAGTTCGAGCGCAACCAAGGGCAGTTGTTCGAGATGCTGCAGCGTGGCGAGATAGACGCCGCGCTCACCTACGATCTCGAACTGTCGCAGGACATGACGTTCGAGCCGCTGATACAATTGCCGGCCTATGTGATGCTGCCGGCCGCGCATCCTCTTGCGGCGAGGGAGGGCATCACGCCCGAGGAACTGGTCGACGAGCCGATGGTGCTGCTCGACCTGCCCTACAGCCGCGAATATTTCCTCTCGGCTTTTCAAGGTCTGCGACCCAGGATCGCCGAGCGTACGGGCGACATCGCCGTGATGCGCTCGATGGTTGCCAACGGCTTCGGCTACGGCATCGCAAACATGCGGCCGCTCAACGCCATGTCGCCGGATGGCAAGTTGCTGGTCTTCGTGCCGCTGTTGGGCGATCTCAGGCCGCTCACCATGGGAATTGCGCTGCCCAACGCCGAGCATCGCACGCTGACCGTGCAGGCCTTCATTGACCACTGCCGGCGCTTCGTGGTCGAACAAGGCGTCTTCGGCACAGAACGGATCGTCAAATGAGGGATGTCACGGCCAGCCGTCGACGAGCCGGGACAGCAGCCTCTCCAGCATATCGTCGCAGCGCCGCAACTGTTCGACGCTGACGAATTCGTCCGGCTTGTGGCCCTGCGCCATCGAGCCTGGTCCGCAGACGACAGCGAGCGTTCCGAGATCGCGGCTGAACAATCCTCCTTCAGTGCCGAAAGCGACCTTCATCGTGCTGTTGGCGCCGGTGAGCGATTTGACGAAGGCGACAGCTTCGGACGTGGCCGGCGTGTCGAGGCCGGGATAGCTGTTGGTGATCTCGATGTCGATTGCGGCCTCCGGCGCGATCGAAGCGGCATCCACGGCAATGCGCGACGCGGCGTCGCGCAGCCTGTCGAGAATGCCGGCGGCATCGTCGGCGGCGACGTTGCGGATCTCGAAATCGACCACGCAAAGATTGGGTACGATGTTGAGCGCCACGCCGGCATTGATCTTGCCGACATGCACGGTCGTGTAGGGAATGTCGTAGTCGCCGTCGCGAGCGCCTTCGCGGGTCAGCCGATCCTGTTCGTCGCGCAAGGCGAGCACGAAGTCGCAGCCGAGATGGATGGCGTTGAGCGCCAGCGGAGCGAGCGCCGAATGGCCCTCCCTTCCCTTGCAGAGGGCGCGCGCCGCGAGCTTGCCCTTGTGCCCCGTCGCCACCTGCATGTCGGTCGGCTCGCCGACGATGCACAGCAGCGGGCGCTGGGGCGCCGCGCTCAGCATCTCGATCAGGTCTCTTACGCCGAGGCAGCCGACCTCCTCATCGTAGGAGAGCGCCAGATGCAGGGGCGTGCGAAGCGCCATCTTCGAGGCTTTGACGCAGGTCGCGAGGGCGCTGGCGACGAAGCCCTTCATGTCCGCCGCGCCGCGCCCGTAAAGCTTGCCGTCGCGCGCGGTCATCGCGAATGGCGGCAAAGTCCAGTTCTGGCCATCGACCGGAACGACGTCTGTGTGGCCGGAAAGCATGATGCCGGGCTTGTCTGCCGGGCCGATGGTGGCAAAGAGATTGGCCTTGTGCCCGTCCGCGCTGCGGATGATCTGGCTGGCGATGCCGCTCGCCCCGAGCAGGTCCGTCGCATAGGCGATAAGGTCGAGGTTGGAGTCGCGGCTCACCGTCGGGAAGGCGATCAGCCGTTCGAGGATACCGATGCTGTCCATTTCTTTGTCCCATTGCGGCAACCGGCTGTGTAGCATCGCGGCGCGGCGGCGCTGAAGTCGCATTTGGCTCAGCCCCGGTTCATCTGAGGCTAATCCGCGCGACGCGCTATTAGGCGCGTCCTAATCCGCACAGAAGAATTCCGTAGTTTTCCCGCGCCGGCGTCAACTTATGAGTAATCTCGGTCGGATCGGCAGGGCTGAGCCGGCATGAAGGAAGCTATTATGCGCGACCCACGCTACGACATTCTGTTCGAGCCGATGAAGATCGGCCCGGTGACCGCCAAGAACCGCTTCTATCAGGTTCCGCACTGCAATGGCGGCGGCTATCGCGATCCGTCGGCCGCGGCCGAGATGCGCCGCATAAAGTCGGAAGGTGGATGGGGCGTCATCTTCACTGAGCAGACGGAGATGCATCACACTTCCGAGATCACGCCCTTCATCGAGCTCAGGCTGTGGGACGACGCCGACATTCCGGCTTTGGCCAAGATGGCCAGGGCCATGCACGAATACGGAGCGCTCGCCGGCATCCAGCTCGCCTATTCCGGCATCAACGGCCCCAATCTCTACACCAAGGAGGTTCCGCGCGGGCCGTCGGCGCTTCCGATCCGCACGTTCACCAACGATCCGGTGCAGGCTCGCGCGATGGACAAGCAGGATATCCGCGATCTGCGCCGCTGGCACCGCAATGCCTTCAAGCGCGCGAAGCAGGCGGGCTTCGACCTGGTGTGCCTTTATGGGGCGCACGGCTTCGGCATCATCCAGCATTTCCTCTCGACCGCCACCAATCAGCGCAGCGACGAATATGGCGGCTCACTGGAGAACCGCTCTCGCCTGATGCGCGAGCTGATCGAGGAAGGGCGCGACGCGATCGGCGAGACCTGCGGCCTGACGCTCAGGCTGTCGCTGGACGAAATGATCGGCGAGCTTGGCTTCGCCAACTCGGAAGTCCGCGACATGATCGAGATGCATGCCGACCTGCCGGATTTGTGGGACCTCGCGCATGGCGCCTGGGAGGATTGCTCGGGGCCGTCGCGCTTCAAGGAAGAGGCGGCGCAGGAGAGCCTCGTCTCCGGCATCAAGAAGCTGACCTCGAAGCCGGTCGTCGGTGTCGGCCGCTTCACCTCTCCGGACGTGATGGTGCGGATGATCAAATCGGGCACGCTCGACTTCATCGGTTGCGCGCGCCCGTCGATCGCCGATCCTTTCCTGCCGCGGAAGGTCGAGGAGGGCCGGATTGAGGACATCCGCGAATGCATCGGATGCAACATCTGCATCACCGGCGACATGACGATGTCGATCTCGCGCTGCACGCAGAACCCGACCTTCATGGAGGAATGGCGCAAGGGCTGGCATCCGGAGCGCATGCAGGCCAAGGGCGACAGCGACAGCGTGCTGATCGTCGGCGCCGGACCCGCCGGCCTTGAAGCCGCCCGCGCGCTCGGCCTGCGCGGCTACCAGGTGGCAATCGCCGAAGCCGGCACCGAGCTAGGCGGGCGCGTGGCACGCGAGTGCCTGCTGCCGGGCCTGTCGGCCTGGGGCAGGGTTCGCGACTATCGCCAGTACCAGTTGAGCCAGATGCAGAACGTCGACATCTATTTCGAAAGCCGGCTGACGACCGACGACATCCTGTCCTTCGGCTTCCAGAATGTCGCCATCGCCACCGGATCGACATGGCGGCGCGACGGCGTCGCGCGCGCCCATGTCGTGCCGATGCGGATCGATACCGCCATGCCGGTTTACTCGCCCGACGACTTGATGGACGGCAAGGTGCCTTCCGGCAATGTGGTGCTGTTCGACGACGACCACTATTACATGGGCGGTGTGCTAGCCGAGCTGATGGCGCGGCAGGGCGCGAAAGTGACCCTGGTGACGCCATCGGCCTATGTCTCGGACTGGACCCGCAACACGCTGGAGCAGGGCGCCATCCATCGCCGCCTGGCGGAGCTGGGCGTCGATATCGTGCTCAACAGGACCGTCACGAGCATCGTTTCGGGCGGGGTCGCGACGGCCTGCGTCTACACCGGTGCGAAACGGGACCTTGTCGCCGACGCCGTCGTCCTGGTCACGTCGCGCGATCAGGACGATGCCGTCTGGCGCGAACTCAAGACTCGCGAACATGAGTGGGCCGCCAATGGCATCCACTCGATCAAGGTCATCGGCGACGCCGAAGCGCCGGGGCCGATCGCCTGGGCGACCTATGCCGGCCACCGCTTCGCCCGCGAGCTGGATGAAGCGAATATCGGCGACGCTCTGCCTTTCCGGCGCGAAGTGGCGGCGCTGGCGGAGTAGGGCGTGTCACCGTTTCAAGGGATCGGCGATCTTCTTCGTTTTAGGTAACCGCCAGCTATGCCGGGAGCCTCGCGATTGGTCGCGTCAGCCACACGTTGCCGCAGACTTGAGCGCTTCGGCACGGGAAGGTCCTGGCAAACTTCCGATCCGTCGAACAGAGGCGTAGAATCTCGGATAGTCGCCTGCGCACAAGTCGAACAAGCGAATAAAGGCTGGAACCTGTTCGCCATAGACCGACGTCGCGGCGAGCTTCGCGTTGTTGATCGGGCTGTCGAACCAGGCGTCGTATCCGCGATATCCGGCCCAGCGCTTGTCACGCGTCAGCCGGTAGCGCACCCGTAGCCTGTCGATCATGGCGGCTTTGGCGACCGCCATCTGCTCCGGGCCGCGGGGACTTCCATAGACCTGCTTCAGCTCGTCCCGGGTCTTCGATATCAATTCGAGAAAATCGGCGCTGCGCTTGCGATTGGCTTCGTAGCGGCGCAGTCCGGCGCGGTTGCCGGTGGCGCGCAGCCATTTCCTCACGCCGGTGGTCTCGACGGCGACCGCGAAAGCCTCGTTGAAAGCGGAGTCGCCATTCACATAGACTTTCTGATGCGCCAGTTCATGAAAGATGAGGCTGGCGATATAGGCGTCGTCCTGGCGGAGCATGGTGCTCAGCAGCGGGTCGCTGAACCAGCCCAGGGTGGAATAGGCGGTGACCCCCGACACATAGACGTCCAGGCCCTTCCGCTGCAGTTCAGCGGCGTTCTCAGCCGCGGAGCTCCGGGAAAAATAGCCCCGGTATGGAACGCAGCCGAAAACCGGAAAGCACCATGTTATCGGCGTGAGCGAGAATTGCGGCGCGGCAAAAACCGCGAAGGTCACATTGTCCCGGCCGATGTCCACATAGCTGCGGTAGCTGTTGTTATCGGGCAGCGCCAGTTCTTGCGTGGCAAAGCGACGTATGGCGCTGGCCGACGTCAGCTTGGCGCGCAACGGCTTTGGCGTCGACGGATCATCGATCAGCTTTGCAACATTCTTGCGCGCCGCCATGATCTGCACATGGCCCTCCAGCGACTGCGCATAGTAGGAAATGCTGGTGCAGCCGCTCGCGCCGGACGCCAGGGCAATAGCGGCAAGCAACCGAAAAACGCGCTTCACTGCTTACCCACCGCTTGCTCGCCTCCCATGGAGCGAATGTCGCCATTCGTCTCATTGTCTCAAACAGGCGCACCTGTTCTCGTCAAGACCCGGAGCGGGCAACGGGGCGGACTGTCGGGCGGGGGCCATGACGGAGCGGCAACGACGAAACCTGACGGCATGCCGGTTTCGTTACGATTTGACGATTTCCGTCACGCAATGGACGTAGTCCATGCGATGGCTTTCGGGAGCTTGTGTGACGTCGGCTTGATAGGCGCCGTAGAAATCGTCGATGATGGCGGAGCGTTCTCCTGGCGGTCGCGAGGGATCGAGCGCGTTTGCGAAAACAGTCTCAGACCAGGAGCGCAGCGTCGGCACATAGGCCCGGGCGAAATCCTGGGCGTTGCGGTGGGTCCTGAACGCCTCGGCATAAGGGCAGGGCGTCACCATGGTGAACATCGTCTCCAGCTTTAGCCCCGCCCGCGACACCGGCGAAGCGGGATCGCGAAACGGCGCGGCGAACTCGTCCGGTGTCTTGTAGAATTGCTGGAACGTCGCGTTGACGTACTCCGTCTCACTGATCCGTCCGGCGCGAAGCAGGTCGCGCCAATGGCGCGCGAAGGTGTCGAACATGTCGGCGCCCGTCGTATGGCCGAGATAGCGCCCCTCTTCATCGACACAGAAATTGGCAAGTGCCAGCCTGCCGCCCGACCTCAACTCGCGCGCCCTGGCAAGCAGGATCGTGTCCCAGTCGCGGAGGGCCTGGGCGCGAAACTGTGCCCGCTCGGCTTCGGTCGCGCCGACCGCCTGGACATGATCGGCGATCATGCAGGGCCGCTTGCTGATCCAGTGCATCGCCGTGGCGGAAAAGCCGAACGACAGCGCATTGTCGGGAAGGATCTGGCGGTAGAAGCTGGTGCCGCTGCCGAAGATGTAAAGCCCGGGCGTGTCGGCCAGCGGGGCCTCCGTCGAAATTCCAAGCAGTCCCTGGCTGAGCCGGAACAAGGTCGAGAAATCGTTATGGGGCAGGTCCGTATAGGTGATCGATATCGCCCGTTCCGGTTCTGCTTGCCGGATAGCGCCGACCAGCCGCCGCATCATGTCCATGGAGGTGCCCCCGTCGGCCGCGCCGAAATCGGCGATCGCGAAGGGCTGGCCCTCGGCCAATCGGGGCATCCTGGCGACGGCCTCGACGACGAGATCGCCGACCTTGTCGATGACGTATTTGGCGCCGACGGTGTTGGCCGAGTAATAGCCCGCCCCCCGCATGGCAATCTTCTGGCCGTCGGCTGCGCTCATCGTTTTTTCCCCTTATTCATCGTCCACGCGTCCTCCACCGGCTCCGCGGACACGCGACCTTTCGCTTTCCGGCACGTAGGTTCTGGCCGCGAAGGAATTCAGCGCGGCGAGCGTCCGCTCGTCGATCGCTCCGCGCCGGCTCGTGATTGGCGGCACAACCCCGGCGCGGCTCTCGACGATGATATCGGCCCGAGGCGTCAGCAGCGCCACCGGCTGTGCAATGCACATCTCCGACCGGCGCAGCATGGCGTCGAGCCAGATCGGCAGACCGACATCCAGGATCGTCAGCGGCAGCGCGCCTGCCGGTAGCGGGTCGTCGAGCAGCAGTGCCGACGTCCAGATCGGACAGAGCGGTCTTCCGGTCGCGACGTCGGCCTCGCCGTTCCGCCACCGCGTCGTGCGGGCAGGATCGGGCGGCTCGAAGGATTGGGCGTTTTCGGCAAGGCTCAGCATGGCCTCGCCCCAATTGGCGTCCTCGACCGCAATCCGGCGCGCCGCGCGGCCGATATCCTCGGCCAGTCCCCATGAAAATCCGGCGCCGCGCGCCGTCTTGGTGCTCAGCGTTTCCACCTCGTTGAGCGAGAGCTCGATCATGCGGCCTCTCCCGCCATCGTGGCGACATCCTCGATCAGCGGCTCGCCGCTGAACAGCGCGATGCGCAGCCAGCGGTCGGAGCGCGGGTCGAAACTGCGCGCGCCGAAGAACGCCAGCTTGGCGCGCAATATGTCGACGGGCCGCAAGTCGGCGCCAATCAGATTGTCGTGGATCTCGGCATAAGGAAACTTGGCGACGATCTGGGCGCGTCGCACCGCATGGCGCCATTCGGGGCGGCGCAGGAGGAAGTCGGCGACGCTGGTCGATGCCGGCTCCTGCGCCAGCGCGGCCGCCAGAGCGAGCGCGTCGCGAGCGGTTGCGAGCGGCTGTTCGAGCTCAGCGCCGTCCTCCTCGAAACGCTCGCCGAGCCGGGGCTCGAGCTTCGCCGCAGAGACATACCAGAAGCGCGCATTGGCGGACGGTTCGGCGAAATCGACTTTTCCCGCCCAGGAATAGCTTTCGAGAAGCGCCTGGCGAAGCGAACCGCAGTTGACGCTGCCGTCGATCGAATGTCCAAGCGTCTCGTCGGCCTTCATCGTGTCGCCGAGTTCGTCGACCAGCGCGCCGTGCGGTTCGAGGATCAGCGAGACGCAGGCTTCCTGCCCTTCCAGCGAAAAATTGTCTTCCGCGAAGCGATAGACCGTATCCCATGGCCGTGGTTTCGCCAGAAGCTGGTCGAGGTCTTTGGCCAGCGCATTGAGATCGGCGGCCAGCGACAAGGTGGCGGCAGCCTGGCGGTCATCGTCGCTGTGCCAGCGGGCGACGCGTTGCCGCAGATCGGCGAGCGCCTTCGAGAAAGCGTTTCGTTCTTCCTCGCCGGCTTGGGGCTGTGCGCGCACCCGCGCCAGCGCGGTCTCGCGGGCGAGGAACCAGCTATGCGTCAGGAGCGGATGGCGCACGAGGAAGGGCGCCATGCCGAGCCCCGTCGCATTGCCGACCCCGAGCGCCCGGCGCAAATGCGGCGCCAGCCTTGCGGCGCCGGCCGGGTTGCGGCGACGGGCGATATGATCGACCAGGTCTAGCGTGAAGGACCGGATCAGCCAGACGGTGAGCATCTCCGCCTGGAAGGATCCGGCAAGCTCGGGACGCGCGTCGATCTCGTCGCGATCGGCGATGCCGAACTTGCCGTTGCCGTAGACGGCGGTGGTGCGCAGCAGATAGCCGACGCCGAGCAACTGCTCCTCGTCCGGCTGCCGTCCCTGCGCAAGCGCCGTGGCGACTTCTTCGAACAGCCGCACGCTCTTGTTGGCGCGCGCCAGCACGAGTTCGCGGTTGGTGTAGCGGCCCGCCTCCTGCAGGGGCGCATTTGCCTCCAGCCGCGCGATTTCGGCGGCCTCCGGCAAGCCGTCGTAGAGCACGTAGCTGGTGTCCCAGGCCTGCGCGATCACCCGGTCTGACCGCTTTTCGTCGTCGAGCGGCGTCGAGAACGCTACCAGGCTATAGGTCCTTGCCGGCGTCTCGACCGTATAGATCGCGCGCCCGAACCCATCGTCGTCCAGGTCGAGCAGGTGCCTTCGCACCCGCCATTTTTCCCTGGTGGCGCGGCGGATCAGCTGGCGCAGGAAGCTGAGGCGCGTCGGATGTGCGGCGCCCAGACGCTTAACGCGCATGACGACCTCCGGCGGGCGCAACGCGATCGCCGTCATGCGGCGCTCCCTGCGAGCTTTTCCAGCGTGGCGAGCGTCTCCGCCGCCACCTCGATGCCGTCCTTGGTGTTGTGTTCGCGCGCGCCAAAACGCCTCGTGCCCGGGAGCCTCGCTTCGCCGGCAAAGGCGCCGGCGACGGTTTCCAGAATTGCGGCGAACGCCCCGCCCGAGGTTGCATCGGGCGAGACCGCCAGGAAGAACTGGCCGGTTCCCGGTGGGCCTCCGGCAGTGCCGGAGAAGGGGCTCGCGACAAGCCCGGGATTGGCGCCCGTCAGGCATGCGGCAAAGATCTCCACCAGCAATGCGGAGCCGACGCCCTTGTAGCCGCCCGCCGGCGCCATCGTGCCTTTCAACGCTTCGCCGGCGTCGGTGGTCGTCTCGCCGCTCGCGTCGAAGGCCCAGCCTGGCGGGATCGGTTCGCCGGCGCGGGCGCGCTTGATGACCTCGCTCTTGGCGACGACGCTCGCGCTCTGGTCGATCACGAAGCGCGCGCCGCCCTGGCCGTCGGGAACCGCAAGCGACCAGGGATTGGTGCCGAGTGCAGCCTTGCGGCCGCCCCAGGGCGCGATCGAGGCCGGCGCATTGGTGAAACCCAACCCGACGAGGCCTGCCTGCGCGATGCGTTCGGTGTGATAGCCGAGCGCGCCGCAATTGTAGGAATTGCGGATGGCAAGCGCCGCCACCCCTTGCGAGCGGGCCGCGTCGATCAGCGGCGGCAGGCCGATGGCGATGGCCGCATGGGCAAAGCCGTTGGCGGCATCGACGGCGACGACCGCGGGAGCCGGCCGGTTCAAGGTAGGCTCCGCCTGCCCCAGGACCTTGCCGCAGGTCAGATGCTCGCAATAGGTCGGCAGGTACATCAGGCCGTGCGACTTGAGGCCGTCGCGTTCCGCCGCCGCTATGCCTGCGGCCAGCGCCTCAGCCTGCCGCTCGCTTGCGCCGTGCCGCATCAGCGCTTCCCGGGCGAGTGTTTCAATGCGGGCTTGCGTCAGGCGTGTCATCCGGTCATCCACCAATCATGCGACGGCATAGCCGAACTCTGCTTCGCTTGCCCGCGTCTGCAGGCGGATGCATTCGATGAAGCGCAACGACGCCGGTTGCAAATTGCGGCCCTCCTTGGCGATCCAGCCGACCGTGCGGCTGGATCGCGGATCGGCGAGCGGAACGAAGCGGACGTCGTGGCTGCTTTTCCAGCGGCAGAGCCGGGGCAGGATGGTGACGCCTAGCCCCGCCTCCACCATCGCCAAGTTGGAGCTCACATTGGTCGCGGTGAGTTTCGAGCCGGCGGCAAGCGCCTCGGTCTCGGCAAGACCAAGCGCTGCCGCCGCGCCATTGCGGATGAAGCTCTCGCCATCGAGTTGCGCCCATTTCAACGGATGCTTCGATCTTGCCAGCGGATGGTCGACCGGGCAGACGAAATCGAGCGGTTCGTGGAACAGCGGCTCGAAACTGAGCTGCGGCCGCTTGGTCGCGAGCACGCACAGGCCGACCTCGACGAGGCCGTTTTCGACCGCGTCGACGATGGCGTTGGAATCGCTGTCGCGAACATGGATGTCGAACTGGCCGCCCTCGTCGCGAAGCCGTGCTATCGCGCGCGGCAGCAACGTCACGGCGACCGAAGGCACGCTCGCCACGTCGCAGCGTCCCTGCAGGTCCGCGGCGTAGCTGATCATCGCCAGGCAGGCGCGGTCGTAGTGCGCGATCATGGCGCGCGCCTCGTCGAGCACGATGCGGCCGACCGGCGAAAGCGCGCCCTTGCGTTCGCTCTCGAACAGCGGCGCGCCGATATCGTCTTCCAACTGCTTCAAGGTCATCGATACGGCAGATGGCGTGCGGCCGATCTGGTCGGCGGCGGCGCGCACGCCGCCGGTCTCGCAGACCGCGACGAAGCTGCGCATGCCGGTCAGGCTGATGGTTTTGGTCACTGTTAAGCTTGCCTGAACATTTGTGCCAAAAATTGAGCTTGATTGAAGTTCACAGCATTGGTTAGGTCGTTGTCAACCGAATTGATGCAGGTCGAGCACGATGCTGAACGGTCAGAACTTCATTGCCGGCGAATGGCGCGACGGGGCCGACTGGGTCGAGGACATCAACCCGTCCGACGTGACCGACATCGTCGGGCGCTTTGCGCAGGCGCGGCCTTCCGATATCCATGACGCCGTGGCGGTGGCGCAGGGCGCCCAGCGGGAATGGGCGACTGCCGGACTGGAAGCGAGAGCCGCCGTTCTCGACGCCATCGGGCGCGAGTTGATGGCGCACTCGAAGGAACTTGGCGAACTGCTTTCGCGCGAGGAGGGCAAGACCCTTCCCGAAGGTATCGGCGAGGTCTATCGCGCCGGCCAGTTCTTCACCTATTTCGCCGCCGAGGTGCTGCGTAATCTGGGCGGCTCGGCCGACTCCGTCAGGGCCGGTGTCGATGTGCTGATCGAGCGCGAGCCGCTCGGAGTCGTGGCGATTATTTCGCCCTGGAATTTCCCCATCGCCACCGCGTCCTGGAAGATAGCGCCGGCCTTGGCCTTCGGCAACGCGGTGGTCTGGAAACCGGCCAGCCTCACGCCGGCGAGCGCCTGGGCGCTAACCGAGATCATCAGCCGGCAGGCCGTCCCGAAAGGCCTGTTCAACCTGGTGATGGGATCTGGCTCGACGATCGGCCGCGAGCTTGCCGCCAATGCCGATATCCAGGGGCTGAGCTTCACCGGTTCGGGCGCCATCGGTTCGGGCATAGCGGCGCTCGCCGCCGCGCGGTTCGTGAAGCTGCAGCTCGAAATGGGGTCGAAGAATCCGTTCGTGGTCATGGACGACGCCGACCTCGACCGCGCGGTCGACCTGGCCGTGAACGGCGCCTTCGGCGGCTCTGGACAGAAATGCACGGCGTCCTCCCGCCTGATCGTCCACCGGCCGGTGCATGACGCCTTCGTTGAGAAGCTGCTGGCGAAAACCAAAGCGCTCAAGGTCGGCCATGCGCTCGAGGCCGGCGTCCAGATGGGGCCAGTCGTCAGCGCCGAGCAACTCTCGGCCAATCTCGATTATGTAACGCTCGGCAAAAGCGAAGGCGCCGAACTTGCGACCGGCGGCGAGGGGCTCGATCTGACGCACAAGGGTTACTACATGGCGCCCGCCGTGTTCCTGAACGGGCGCTCACGCATGCGCATCAATCAGGAAGAGATGTTCGCGCCGATAACCTGCGTCATTCCCGCCGACGATCTCGACGAGGCGATCGTGCTTGCGAACGACACGCCCTATGGGCTGACGGCCGGCATCGCCACGCGCTCGCTGGCACGCGCCACGAAATTCCGCCACGCCTCGCGCTCGGGCTGCGTCATGGTCAACCTCGCGACCGCCGGCACCGACTACCACGTGCCGTTCGGCGGCGTTCGCGCCTCGAGCTACGGCCCGCGCGAGCAGGGCCGCGCGGCGGTCGAGTTCTATACCCAGGTCAAGACGAGTTACATCCATGCGGGCGCGGCCGAATGAGCTCCGGTTCCGACGCGCCTGAAGTGCTCATCGACGGGCTCCAATATTGCAACTGGTCGCGCGAGATTTTCGAGGAGATGCGCCAAGGCGGGCTGACCGCGGTCCACGCCACGGTCGGCTATCACGAAGGTTTTCGCGAGACGGTGCGCCACCTCGTCGATTGGCGCACCCGCTTCCGTGACAATGAGGACCTCATCCTCCTGGCGCGCGATGCCGGCGACATCGAGCGGGCGCGGGCGTCGAACCGGACGGCGATCTTCCTCGGGCTGCAGAATCCCATGCCGATCGAGGACGACATCGGTTTGATCGAAATGCTCTTCGATCTCGGCATCCGCTTCATGCAGCTCACCTACAACAACCAATCGCTGCTCGGCTGCGGCTGGATGGAACAGGAGGACAGCGGCGTCACCCGGATGGGGCGAGAGGCGATCGCCGAGATGAACCGGCTCGGCATGATCATCGATCTGTCGCACGCCGGCGAGCGGACCGCGCTGGAAACGATCGCGCTATCGCAGCGCCCAGTGGTCGTCAGCCACGCCAACCCGCGCTGGCTGCGCGACAGCAACCGCAATGTCTCCAGGGCCGTCTTGCAGGCACTGCGCGCAAAGGAGGGGCTGCTCGGCCTTTCGCTCTACCCGCTGCACCTCCCCAACGGCTCGGACACGACGCTGGAGCAGTTCGGGACAATGGCTGCCGAAGCGGCCGGGATCATGGGAGCGGATCATCTCGGCATCGGTTCGGACCTCTGCCAGGACCAGCCGGACAGCGTCGTGCGCTGGATGCGCGAGGGCCGCTGGACGCGCGAGATACAGGTGGCGGCAAGCTTCCCGCCTCAGCCGTCCTGGTTCGGATCGAACCTCGATTTTCCCGGGCTTGCAAAGGGCCTTCTCTCGGCGGGCTTCGGCAAAGCCGAAACTCGTCTCGTGCTCGGCGGCGCCTGGCAGCGATTCCTCGAGGCCAGCCTGCCTCCCGCCGACTGAGTGCCGCGCTATTGCGCCGGCTTGTCGTCCGGGTGGCCGAGCTCGCAGAACCAGCCGCCGAGATATTTCTCCGAAGGCCGCTTCGGATCGGGAATGGGTGTCTTCGCCTCGACTGTGGCGCGGAACGGCTCGGCGCTATCCTGCGGGATGAAACCGAGGTGGTTCGCGCCGCTGTTGTCGACCATCTTCAGCCTGTTGTCGGATATGCCGAAGGAGATGGTGTGGCCGACGCGCGGCGCCGTCAGCGACGCCTCGACCAGGCGCACGCAGTCGGCGAAGGACAGGTACGACCACAGCATGCGGCGGTCGGCCGGCTCCGGGAAGGACGAAAAGATGCGCAGGCAGACCGTCTCGATGCCGAACTTGTCCCAGTAGAGCCGGCTGAGGCTCTCGACGAAGTTCTTCGACACGCCGTAGAGACTGTCGGGGCGGACCGGCGCGTCGACGCCGATATGCGCCTCGATCTCGTGATAGCCGATGGCATGCACGGACGAGGCGTAGATGACGCGCTTCACGCCGTGTTTCCGGGCGCCTTCATAGATGTGGTAGGAGCCGCGGATGCTGGAATCGAGAATGGTCTGCCATTCGCATTCGAGCGGCGCGCCGCCGAAATGCACGATCGCGTCGCAGTCCTTGGTCGCCGCGATCGTCGCTTCCATGTCGGCGAGGTCGAACACCGCTTCCTCTTCGTGCGGGGCAATGTCGCCGAAGGGTTCGCGGCCCGCCAGGCGGATCGTCTTGGCGAGGGGCACCAGCCCCTTACGCAACTGCGAGCCAAGCCGGCCGGCGGCGCCGGTGATCAGTATACGTTCGTATGGCGGCATCACTTACTCCACTTGCGCGACGGGGGCGTTGATCCGCGCGATCGCCTCGGCCAGCATCTCTTCACCGGTCGCGGTCGAGATGCGGAAATAGGGTGACAGTCCATAGGCGACGCCGGGCACCGACGCCACCCGGCCGACGCCCTTGGGCGTCCTGCGGCCGATGAGGCTGGCGCAGCCGATATAGGCGTAAAAGGCGCCCTCCGGCGGCGCGAGCGTCAGTCCGTTGATCTTCCGGATTCCGTCGACGACGAGGTCGCGTCGCGCTTCGCCGTTGGCGACGACGATTTCGTCGGCCGTATAGTCCAGCCCGTTCTCATGCCGGAATTCTCCCGCGATCGTTTCGCGCACTTCGACTGTCCGGGCGGCGGCCGTGTAGAGCGTCCGGCCGGCCTTCGCGGCGAAATGAGCGGCATCGATGATGTGATTGGGCATCGGGCTATCGGGGTCGGTCAGGCCTAGGTCGATCACGTCCACACCCCCGGCGCTGAACGCCTTGGCTGCCTGCGAGGCTGCCATCGAGGCCGACGGCTCCGCCGAATGACGCGACGCAACATAGCTCATCGGTCGTTCTCCGTGATGTAACCCTTGGATCGGTCATTGGCCCGCGCGGCGACGCTGCGCCTGGCGGGATCGCCATAGCCGCCGCCGCCCGGCAGTTCGAGGATCAGCCGGCGCCCGGCCGATACATGCTGCCAGCCCTTGGGGCGCATCCTGGTGCCGTCGTCGAGCTTGACGATGCCGGCAACGCCCGGCTTGCCGCCCTCGCGGCCATGGGCCGGATGATTGACGCGGTCGAACATGGCCGAGAAGTCGAACTCGTGGCCGTCGATCGCTGCGATCTCGATGACCTGTCCCAGGCCGCCACGGAACTCGCCGTCGCCGCCGGAGTCCGGCCGCAGCTCCTTGCGCCAGATGACGATCGGGCCGGTATGCTCCGTTGCCTCGATCGGCATCGTGTGCACGCCGGACGGGAAGGCCGTCGCCGACAGGCCGTCGAGCTCGGGGCGGGCGCCCATGCCGCCGGAGTTGAACATCAGCACCTCGGCGTGGCGGCCGGAACCGCCGGCGACCGGGCGTGCCGAAATGTGGATGTTCCACAGAGCGCCGGCGCCTTCGGCGAGGATTTTGCCGGGCAACGCCTTGGCGAAGGCGCCGAGCACGAGGTCGGGCACCATATGGCCGAAGATGTGCCTGAGCGCCACCGGCGCCGGCCGCACCGCGTTCAGAACGTTGATGGGCGACGAGACAGTGAAGAAGGCAAGCGAGGCGGCATTGTTCGGAATGTCGGGCGCCACCATGCATTTCAGCGCATAGCACGCATAGGCCTTGCTGTAGATGATCGGGCAGTTGATGCCCCAGCGGCTCATCGGGTCGGTGCCGGTGAAATCGACTTCGACGTGGTCGTCGCGGACCGAGACCGTGGCTGCGAGCTTGACCGGCTCGTCATAGCCGTCGGTGACCAGCTCGTTCAACCAGCTTCCCTTGGGCAGCGCCTTGATGCGCTCACGCATGGCGTCGCGGGTGCGCGAGAAGATGAAGTCGCCGAGTCCATCGAGCGAAGCGAGGCCGATCTCCTTCATCATGTCGACGAGGCGCCGATGGCCGACCTCGTTGCAGGCGGCCAAAGAATAGAAATCGCCAACCACCTGGTTCGGCTCGCGGACATTTGCGCGCAGGATGCGGACGAGGTCGAGATTGACCTTGCCCTTTTCCGCGAACTTCATGATCGGGATCTGGATGCCTTCCTCATAAACCGACTTGCCATCGGCGCCGAAGCCGCGCCCGCCGACATCGACGACATGTGCGGTGCAGGCGAAGAAGGCGACGAGCTCGCCGTTGAGGAAGGATGGAGAGACCATGGTGATGTCGTGCAGGTGGCCTGTGCCCAGCCATGGATCGTTGGTGACATAAGTGTCGCCCTCGAACATCTCTTCGCGCGGTATCGCGTGCATGAAATGCAGCACGGCTTCGGCCATGGTGTTGACGTGGCCGGGCGTGCCGGTCACCGCCTGCGCCAGCATCTGGCCCCGCGGATCGAACACGCCGGCCGACAGGTCTCCGGATTCGCGGACAGAGGTCGAGAAGGCGGTGCGCAAAAGCGTGAGCGCCTGCTCCTCGACCACCGAGATCAACCGGTTCCACATGACCTGCATGCGGATTTCGCCAATATCGCTCATGCCTGGCTGCCTTTGCGGGTCAGGAGTATCGCGCCGTCGCTTTGGATGACGGCGTCGAAGCTGGTGGTGATGACGGTGGACGTCTCGCGCTCGACGATGACGGCAGGCCCCGCGACGCGGTCGCCGGCGCAGAGCGTGTCGCGCTCGACGATGCCATAGGTTCGCAGAGCACCGCTGACCGGGTCGAAGATCTCGCGCCTCGTTGCCGGTTTGCTCGTCTTCGTTCCGGCGGTGAGTTCGTGCCGCGAGACAGCCGGGCGAACGTCCGTCGCCTTCACCGACCAGGTGACGATCTCGATCTCCAGCCCGTCGAGCCCTTCAATTGCGCGGCCGAAGAAGCGCTGGTAGTTCTCCTCGAACAGCGCCTTGAGCTTGGCCACGGCATCGTCGCCAAACGGCGCGTCCGCCAGCGGCACGGGTATCTCCCAGCCTTGGCCAGCATAGCGCATGAAAGCGGTGATCTCGCAGACGATTTCTCCGCTGGCGCTGATGCGGACGAAACCCTCGGCGGAGGCCTTGAGGTCGGCGAGCAGGGCATTCACCTCGGTCGCCTTGAAGCGAGACAGGCGCGTCAGCTTCGATGCGAGGGCTTCGTAGCCGAACGGCGCCTTGAGGAAGCCGATCGCGGACCCGACGCCGGCGCCGCGCGGCACGATGCACTGGTCGATGCCGAGCTTTTCGCAAAGCCTGGCGGCGTGAAGCGGTGCGGCGCCGCCGAAGGCGATCATCAGATTGTCTGAGATGTTCTTGCCGTTCTCGACGGCGTGTACGCGCGCGGCATTTGCCATGTTCTCGTCCACCACCTCGCAGATGCCGAAGGCCGTTGCGATGGCGTCCAGCGACAGGCGCTCGCCGACATGGCGCAGGATCGCTTGCTCTGACGCCGCGGTGTCGAGCTTGATCGCGCCGCCGGCGAAATTGTCGGGGTCGAGCTTTCCGAGCATCAGGTCGGCGTCGGTGATCGCCGGACGCTTGCCGCCACGGCCGTAGCAGGCAGGGCCTGGCTCCGAGCCGGCGCTTTCCGGTCCGGTCTGGATGCGGCCCATGGCATCGACCCAGGCGATCGAGCCGCCGCCGGCGCCGATCTCGATCATCTCGATGACCGGAATGGAGATCGGCATGCCCGAACCCTTGGAGAAGCGATAGGTGCGCGCCACTTCGAACGTCCGCGCCGTGCGCGGCGCAAAATCCTCGATCAGGCAGATTTTGGCGGTGGTGCCGCCCATGTCGTAGGAGACGACCTTTTCGAGTCCGAAGCGCCTGGCGATGTCGGCTGCAAAGATGGCGCCGCCCGCGGGGCCGGATTCGACCAGCCGGACAGGAAATTTCGAAGCGGTCTCCACAGAGATCAGGCCGCCGCCGGAATGGATCATGAAGACCGGGCAGTCGGCGCCCATATCCTTCAGCCGGGTCTGCAGGCGGGCAAGGTAATCGGCCATCCGCGGCCGCACATAGGCGTTGGCGCAGACCGTGTTGAAGCGCTCGAACTCGCGCATCTGCGGCGAGACCTCGGCGCTGATGGAGATCGGGATGCCGAGCTTGCCAGCGAGGATCTGGCGCGCCCGGCGCTCGTGGTCGGGATTGGCGTAGGCGTGGATGAAGCCGATCGCCACCGAGCCGAAATTGCCGGCGGCGATGCGATCGGCGATCTCCTCGAGCGCGACTTCGTCGAGCGGTTGCAGTTCCTGACCTTCGGCGCCGATGCGGCCCTTGACGGTGAAGCGGTCCTCGCGCGGGATCAGCGGCGTCGGCAGCTGTAGGTTCAAATCATACTGCTCGAAGCGGTTCTCCGTCCGCATCTCGATCACATCGCGAAAACCTTCCGTCGTGACCAGCGCGGTCCTGGCGCCGCGTCGCTCGATCAGCGCGTTGGTGGCGAGCGTCGTGCCGTGGATGATGATGCCGATCTCGGCCGCCGAAATGCCGGCATCGCGGATGACGACGTCGATGCCGTCGAGGATCGCCTGCTCGGGCGCCGCATAATTGGTCAGCACCTTGGTTGAAAACATCGTTCCCCTGACATCGAGTGCGATGTCGGTGAAGGTGCCGCCGATGTCCGCGCCGAGACGAATGTCGTCTGATCTTGTCATGCCTTGACCTACTGGCGAGAGAGCGGCGTCCTGCATTCAGGTGACGAGCAAACCTGGCCTGCCTTGCGGGTTACACCTGCACTCCAGCGGTTGGGGGCGAAATCAAGAAATGCGGCTCATTCGAAAGTTTTTCTTTGCTGCTGTAAATTCCGTGGGTGCCTGACGCCGCCCGTCAGTCGGAAAGCGGGGCCGGTTTCGGCAAGGAGAGCTTGAGGTCGCTCCGCCAGTCTTCCTGGGTCAGCCATCGACGGAGCGCGGCCACAGCCTTGACGCGCAGATGCCCGCGCGGGACGACGAGATAGAAGCCAGGGACTTCGTCCGGCCGCATGTCGGCGATGGCGTCGCGGCCGACCGGCGCGACCAGCGCACCGGAACGGAAATCCTCCTCGGCGTCGATCACGGAGACCAGACCGACACCGATGCCTTGCAAGGTCGCCTGGCGCATCGTCGCCGCGTCGTCGAAGCTGATGCTGCGGTCGCCGTCGGTCAGTTCCACGCCGAGGTGCCGCAATATGTCCGGCCACAGGCGCTTCGACTTGACGGTGTCGAGCAGCGTGAACTTCGTCAGGTCCTGCGCCGACTTGATCTTCTCGCCAATCGCCGGCGTGCAACAGATGATCTTCGGGTCAGGCACCAGCAGCGTGACCTCGTAGTCGGACCAGTTGCCGTAGCCCCACTGCACAGTCATATCGATGTCGTCGCGGCCGAAGTCGGGCAGGTCGACCATCGTCGTCAGGCGCAAGTCAGCGCCCGGCAGGATCTCGCGGAACAGTGAAATCCTCGGCAACAGGTAATGCGTGGCGAAATACGGGCTGGCATTGAGGTTGATGCGGTAGCGGTCGTTCGAGTTGGTGACGCGGCGCACACCTTCGGAAAACTCGTCGAAGCCGGCCTTGACGTAGTGCGAGAGCAGTATCGCCGACTCCGTCAACTCGATCGAGCGGCCCTTGCGCTCGAACAGCGTCACCTGCAGCGTGTCTTCCAGCAGCTTGATCTGCTGGCCAACGGCCTGCGGCGTGACCAGAAGCTCGTCGGCCGCCTGCCGGAAGCTCTTGTGCTGCGCGACGGCGTGGAAGACGCGAAGCGCGTTGAGCGAAGGAAGGCGAAGCTTGCCGCTCATCGTAAGTCCGCCTCCTTTCGTTCGAGACCCAGTCGATAGTGCCGGCCCAGGCTCAACAGCCGCAGATTGCCGAAGTGATTCTAGGCGTAGATGTAACCGCCTGAAACGATTACGTTTTCACCCGTCATGTAGGTGTTCCTCGGGCCGCCCGTCATCAGCACCCACTCGGCGATCTCGGTCGGCTCGGCGCCACGGCCGAGCGGACTTGCCTTGGCCAGTTCGTCGAGGAAGCCAAGGGCCTTTGCCTTCTCGGTAGCCATGCCGGCCGGCGCCACGGAATTCACCAGGATGCCATCCTTGGCGACGTTATGCGCGAAGGATCGCGTCAGGCTGACGACGGCGGCCTTGGTCGCCGCGTAATGGGCGTTCTGCGGATGCGCCTTGAAGGCATCGACGGAGGTAAGGTTCACGATCCGCCCACGCACATGACCCTTCGGCTCCTGTGCCTGCATGTGGCGGACTGCCGCCACCATCATGTGATAGGTGCCCTTGATGTTGATGCCGTTCGAGGCATCCCAATCGTCATCGGTGATTTCGAGCAGCGGCCGGCGCGGATAGATGGCGGCGCAATTGATCAGAGTGTCGACGCGCCCGAGCCTGGCCAGGATGGCGTCGAAGGCGGCATGGCATTGCGGCCCGACCTGGATGTCGCACGTAGCCGCCGCCGTCGGCAGGCCCCCGGCCTTTGCCGGCTCGAGCGCCCTTTCCGCGGCCTGCTGGTTGATGTCGATGATGCCGATCCCTGCCGCCCCGGCCTCGACAGCCATCTTGGCGAGCAGGGCGCCAAGGCCGGCGCCGCCACCGACGATCAGAACGGAAAGATCCTTCATTCCACTATCCCTTACTTGGTGCCGCTCGGCGAAGTCGGCCATGTCGGCATGATGTCGAAACGGGTGACGTCGGCCCATGCCGGCAGCGCGAGCACCGCGACGACCATCCGGGCCACGTCGTCGGGCTGCACCACCTTGCTGGCGTACATGGCGGCGCGCGCCTTGGCGTCGAGGATGTCCTGGTAAAGCTGCGTCTCGACGCGGCCGGCGACGATCTCGGTGACGCGCACGCCGGACGGGGAGAGGTCGGCGCGCAGCGCGCCGGCAAAGCCGGAGATCGCCGCCTTGGTGGCCGCATAGACGGCAATGTTGGAGAAGGCGGCGTGTCCCGCGACGGAGCCGGTGAAAAATATGTGCCCCGACCGCCGTTCTCGCATCTGCGGCACGACGAGACGGGTGAGCAGGATCGCGGCGCTGAGGTTCACCTCCAGCGTTGCGTCGATGTCGGCGATCTTCATGTCGGCGAAATTGCCGAGCGGCGGCATTATGCCGGCATTGTTGACCAGCACATCGATGGTGAGATCGGACAGCACCGATTCCAACGCCTCGCGGTCGGTGACGTCGATGGCGATCGGCACGATGCCCGGACGCTCGGCCTGAAGCTCCTTCAGCGCGGCCTGGCTGCGGCCGACCGCATAGACGTCGTAACCTGCGTCGCTCAGCGCGATCGCCATCGCCCGTCCTATGCCGCTCGTCGCTCCTGTGATGAAGGCTGTCGTCATTTGGGCTTCCCCATTCGCGGCGTCCCCAATTGCGAGCGCATTCCGCGCAACGAACCATTCCTGAAAGAAGCGATGACCTAAGCAGATGTTCGTGGGATCCCCCAAGAATATCTGCTTATGGCCTGTTGGTTTTCGCGGGTCCCGATCGCAAACCGCAGGGCACCTTTGCGGAAGCTGCTTAGTGCGCAGGCCGCCGCCAATCGCTAGGCTGCGACCGGCCTGGCGGCCTCACGGCAACGGGCTCAGGCCGCGTATCTCGCCGTAGCGGGCTGCCTCGACCACTGGGCGTACCAAGCATCGAACAATTTGAGCTGTGCCTCGGCGTAGCCGCGCTGGCTGTCGCTCAGCGCGTCCGTCGGGTTGAAGTGCAACCTGTATTCGGGGTTACCCTTCAGCACCATCATGTGCTTGAAATAAAGCACCAAGTCGGGGCCTTCGTCGAAGCGGGAGAGCATCGCCAGCGCGGCGTCCAGTTCCTGCGCCAGCCGGCGCGCTTCGGCATCGCCCTTCGCAGCGGCCTGGCTCAGGCCCACCAGATGCAGCACTTCCTTGGGCAGCACGTTGCCGATGCCGGTGATCGCGCCGGAGGCTCCGCAATTGACGAAGCCGTGGAAGACGGCGGTGTCAACGCCGATCATCAGCGCAACGCCGTCGTCCCGGCTGGTGATGTTCTCCGCCGCGTAGAGCAGATCCGACGGACCGCCGAACTCCTTGAAGCCGACCAGGTTTGGATGTTCGGCCCGCAGCGCGAAGAAGAGGTCTGCCCGCGTGGCGAAGCCATAATACGGGCTGTTGTAGATGACGGCGGGCAGGTCGGGGGCGGCTGCAAGGATCGCCTTGAAGTGGTGGCGCTGCGCGGTGACCGACGGACCGCGCGACAGAACGCGTGGGATCACCATCAGGCCCCTTGCGCCCACCTTCTGAGCGTGCGCGGCGTGCGCCACGGCACTGGCGGTGTTGACCGCGCCTGTGCCGACGATCACGGGCACGCCGGCCTTCACCAGTCGCTCGACGCCTTGCATTCGTTGCTCGTCGCTCAGCAGCGGCCAGTCGCCCATGGAGCCGCAATAGACGACCGCTGACATGCCGGCGGCGATCAATTCGCGGCCCTTTCGCACCAGGGCGTCGAAGTCGGGAAGCCGGTCATTGGTGCAGGGTGTCATCAGCGCCGGCATGCAGCCGGAAAAAACGTTGGCGGTCATCTTGGATTCTCCTTGAGGCTGGCACGCGGATTGACCAGTTTGTCCCGAATAAGCACCGCTTGCCAAGCGGATAGTAGCGGCCGACAGGGAGAAACAACAATGCGAACCAGAACCAGCATCCGCGTCGTCGGCTGCCATGCCGAAGGCGAGATCGGCGATGTCATCGTCGGCGGTGTGCTGCCTCCGGCAGGGCCCACGATGATGGAAAAGATGATCACGATGGAACGCGATCACGACCATGTAAGGCGCATGCTGATCTGCGAGCCGCGCGGCAGCGTCGCGCGTCATGTAAACCTCCTGGTGCCTTCGACGCGCGAGGATTGCGCCGCCGGTGCCATCATCATGGAACCGACGGAGTACCCGCCGATGTCCGGCTCCAACACGATCTGCGTCGCCACCGTGCTTCTGGAGACCGGCATGGTACCGATGAATGAGCCCGAGACGCGCTTCAAGCTCGACATGCCTGGCGGCGTCATCGAGGTGCGCGCCGAATGCCGCGACGGCAAATGCCTGTCGATCACGTTTCGCAACGCCCCCGCTTTCGCCGAACGCCTCGACGCCAATATCGAGGTCGAGGGGTTGGGAACGCTGAAGGTCGACATCGCCTATGGCGGGATGTTCTACGCGATCGTCGACGCGGCCGCGCTCGGCTTCTCGGTCGTTCCCGACGAGGCGCGCGACCTTGCGGCGGCCGGTGAGAGGGTTCGGCTCGCGGCGCGCGAACAGCTCGATGTCGTGCATCCCGAATTCGACAATGTGCGCGGTGTCTCCATCGTGCAGTTCGCCATGCCGTTCCAGGGGCCGGGCAAGGTCACGCGCAACACCTGCATCGTCTCGCCCGGACGCTCCGACCGCAGCCCGACTGGAACCGGCACCTCGGCCCGAATGGCCGTGCTGCAGGCGCGCGGCCTGATGGGCGTCGGCGACGTCCTGATCCATGAATCGATCATCGGCTCCCGCTTCACCGGCAGAATTGTCGAACTGACCGAAATCGCGGGACGCAAGGCGATCGTTCCCGAAATCACCGGCCGCGCCTGGATCACGGGCGAGCACGCCTACTATCTCGATCCGACGGACCCCTATCCGCAAGGCTACGTGCTGTCGGACACCTGGGGAACCTCGACCTCTGTAAAGCAATAGAGCTTCCCGCGACGGTGTGGCCTCGGAGCAGCCGGAACCTTTCTGTTCAAACGCAGGGCCATCGCGCTTGCATATGCTCGGCGGACCTTGCAGGGAGGCGCCCGCTCTGATTCCCTGTCGTCGGTGGGGATCGCCTGATTCGTGTGCTCGTTGTTCCGGTTCCGCATGACCGTGCGGCGGAACGGCAGGTGCTTTCGGTAGAAAGATTGAAAAAATGACCGCCAAGCCGGAAATCCTGGAGATGAGGCCCAAGATCACCGTTGTCGGGGTCGGCGGCGCGGGCGGCAACGCCGTCAACAACATGATCGCCGAAGGCTTGCAGGGCGTCGAGTTCGTCGTTGCCAACACTGACGCCCAGGCGCTCACCATGTCGAAGTCGTCGCGGCTGATCCAGTTGGGCGCGCATGTGACCGAAGGCCTGGGCGCCGGATCGCTGCCCCAGGTCGGAAGCGCGGCCGCGGAGGAATCCATCGACGAGATCATGGATCACCTGGCGGGGACGCATATGTGTTTCATCACCGCCGGCATGGGGGGCGGCACCGGGACCGGCGCCGCGCCCGTGATTGCGCGTGCCGCGCGCGATGCCGGAATCTTGACGGTGGCCGTCGTCACCAAGCCCTTCATGTTCGAAGGCAAGCGCAGGACCCAGGCGGCCGAGGAAGGTATCGAACGCCTTCGCGAAAGCGCCGACACCGTGATCGTCATCCCGAACCAGAACCTGTTCAGGGTCGCCGATGCCAAGACTACGTTCGCCGACGCCTTCGCCATGGCGGACCGTGTCCTCTACGCAGGGGTCGGCTGCATCACAGACCTCATCGTCAAGGAAGGGCTGATCAATCTCGATTTCGCCGACGTCAAGTCGGTGATGCGCGACATGGGGCCGGCGATGATGGGTACCGGCGAGGCCTCCGGGGAGGGACGCGCACGGACGGCCGCCGAGGCGGCAATCGCCAATCCGCTCCTCGACGAGGCCTCCATGACGGGCGCGAGGGGGCTGCTGGTCTCGATCAGCGGCGGCATGGATATGACGCTGTTCGAGGTCGATGAAGCCGCGACCCGGATACGCGAGGAGGTCGACGCCGATGCCGACATCATCGTCGGCGCCATCTTCGACCAGGCTTTGGCAGGAAAGTTCCGCGTGTCCGTCGTCGCGACGGGCCTGCGCAGGAACGCGAACATCGCGCAGTTCGAGCAAAGGATCGCCTGACGCCGCGGCCTCTCGGTCGCGCTTTTGGCCGATGTAAGGATTCGCCGACGGACTTCGAAGCCCCTTTCGGTTCCGGCGTGTTCCCGGAGTTCGGTGGTTATCCGCGATCGGCAAGCTCGCCCTCGTCTCGAATCTTCCTCGTGCAGTGCACAGCCTCCGGAACTGGTCGATGTCGGACTGATCAAATGGCTGGCGGCTTACTCGCGCCGGCTTTCGCGTGGCCGCGAACTCGTCTGTCCGTGGCAGCGGAAGCAAACTGCACAGCGTATCAGAAAAACGAAATTGTCCGCCGACGCTCCAGTCGTAATTGTCCCGACCAGGCGAATGGCCGGGTGCCTTGGGAGGATTCCGGATCAGCTGGTCGCCTGAGAAGGGCGTCGATCACGGGCTGCCTGGGAGGAAGAAAATGCCTGGTTCGGGCAAATCGGACGACAGGCACCTTGGCTTCAAGGTGTCCCAGGAAGTCGTCGTCGTTGCAATCTCGGTCATGCTGTTCGTCGTCTTCTCGGCGACGCTCAACAATTTCCTGAGCCAGGGCAACATCATCGCCATCCTCAAGAACGTGTCGATCCTCGGCACGCTGGCCGTCGGCATGGGCTTCGTGGTCGTGGGCCGCGGCATCGACCTCACCATGGTGGCGGTGATGGTTGTCGGCGTCGCATTCAGCATCTGGATCTCCACCTGGGGCATCGATTTCACGCTTGCCGTGATCTGCGGCGCCATACTGGTCGCGGCCATCGGCCTGTTCACCGGCGTCATGGTGGCGATCGCGGAGGTGCCGCCGATCTTCGCCACCCTGGCCATCGCCTCATCGGTCTATGGCGCGGGGCGCATCGTCTTTGCGTCGGACGTGCTTTATGCCCCGCCGAACATCGCCTGGCTGAAATTCGTCGGCAATGGCAGCGTGTTCGGCATACCGATGTCCGTCGTCATTTTCGGAGCGGTAGCGGCCCTGATGGGCCTCTTCCTGAGGAAGACGCGCTTCGGCCGGCTGGTCTACGCGACCGGCGACAATCCGAACGCGGCACGCACCACCGGCCTGCCGACGCGCCCGATCATCGTGACGCAATATGTCATCAGCGCGCTCATCGCCTTCACCGCCGGCATCATCATGACGGGTCTCGTCACCGGCATCGACACGCGCCTATACAATTCGAGCCTGATCTACGACGTGCTCCTTGTGGTCGTGCTGGGCGGCATCGGGCTGTCGGGCGGGCAGGGCGGTGTGCGCAATGTGATCGCCGGCACCATTCTGGTCGGCATCCTGACCAACGGCATGACGATCCTGAATTTCTCCTACACCAGCCAGAACCTGATCAAGAGCGTGATCCTGCTCAGCGCCCTTGCCATCGACGCCATCATCAATCCGCGCGACGAACAGACCTCGCAGAGCGGCGACATCTGAAACACAACCGAACCATCAAATCAGGGAGGAAACCATGAAGATATTCAAGAGATGCCTGTTCGGGGGACTGGCCGCGTTCGCGCTGCTGGGCGCGGCCCAGGCCGCGAGCGCGCAGGAAACCGACCAGGTCGGCCGCGCGCCCTATCTGGAGTCGCTCAAGGGCAAGAAGGTCATCTTCGTGCCGATCTCGCAGGGCATGGACCTCAACCAGGCCTGGGTAATGGTGTGGCAGCGTCACGCCGCTCGCTACGGCTTCAGCCTCGAAGTGCGCGATCCCAACGGCGATACCAATGCCGGCATCCGCGCCATGCAGGGCGCCATCGCGGAGAAGCCGGACCTGATCATCGTCCAGAACCCCGACGTGCAGACCTATGCGCGGCTGCTGAAGCAGGCGCAGGCCGCCGGCATCAAGGTGCTGCAGGTCAACATGCAGTCGGCCACCCAGACCGACTCTTATGTCGGCAATGACTGGATCGAGATGGGTCGCCTGGAGATGGGCGAACTGGCCAAGCACTGCACCGGGCCGAACGCCGTTTCGCACAAGGTGGTCTGGCTTGCCGGCGTACAGACGGGCGCCGCCAACATCTACATGCGCACCGGCATTGACGAGGTGCTGAAAGCAAATCCCGAGCTGCAGCTCGTCTCCGACCAGCCGGCCGATTACATCAGCGAAAAGGCGCGCCAGATCACCGAGACGGTCCTGCAGCAGCATCCGGACCTCTGCGGCATCATGGGCATCTGGGACAATGCCGAAGTCGGCGCTGGCGCAGCGGTCGTGGCTGCCGGCAAACAGGACCAGGTCACCATCGTAACCAATGGCGCGGGCGCGGCCACGGGCTGCGAGAGCATCAAGAACGGGCTGCTCGACGTGATCTTCAACTTCAACGCCCCGATCCAGGGCGAGATCGCCGCGCAGCAGATCTCCGAGCTGCTCCAGCACCCTGACCGCAAGGCCGGCAGCGAGAAGACCATCTTCTTCGGCCCGATCACACGCGTCGACAAGACCAATGCGTCCGGCCGCAACTGCTGGAAGCCCGAAGACATCAAGTGAACGGACTTTCCGATGAGCACGGCCGAAAGCCTTGTACGCTGGCGCTATCGTCTGCTCCCCGACCACGTGGTCGGGGAGATTCTGACGAAGAAGTGGATCGACAGCGTCATCCCTTTTACAGCGCTGGTTATCCTGTGCGCGATCTTCGGCTCGATCGTGCCGGGCTTCTTCGACGTGACGACGCTGACCAATCTCAGTGGCCAGACCGCGGAGCTCGGCCTTGTCGTGCTCGGCATGACCATCGTCATGGTGTCCGGCGGCATCGATCTTTCGGTCGGTTCGACTTTCGCGCTCGCCGTTCTGGTCACACTTTACGGCATGAACGTCCAGCAATGGAGCTTCGGGATCGGCCTGCTGGCGTGCCTTGGCCTGGGTGTCGTCTGCGGCGCCATCAACGGCTTCCTGGTCGGTTTCCTGCGCATGCGGGCGTTCCTGACCACGCTGGTCACGCTCATCATCTATCGCTCCACCTTCGACATCATCTTCCCGCGCGTCTCGACGGCAATCGTCACCAGCGGGCCGGATTCGCCGACCTATGATTTCCTCGGCTTCGGCACGATCTGGGGCGTGCCGACATCTTTCGTGGTCTTCCTGATCATCGCGCTGGTGATCCATCTGGTGCTGTCGCGCGCACGCTATGGCTGGCGGCTGTTCGCGGTGGGCGGCGCGCGTCGCTCCGCCTACAATGCCGGCATCAATGTGCGTTTCACCTTGTTCAGCGCCTATGTTTTGTGCTCGGTGCTGGTCGCGCTCTCCGGCTTCTTCTTCTCGGCCCGCATTGGAAGTGCTGCTTCCGACATCGGCACCGGGCTCGAACTGCAGGTGCTGACCGCGACGGTGCTCGGCGGCATCTCGCTCGGCGGCGGGCGCGGCTCGGTGGCCAAGGCGCTGATGGGCACGCTCTTCGTGCTCGTCCTGTCTAACAGCCTGCTGGCCTTGGCCGTGCCTGGCCCGGTCAACTACCTGATCCTCGGCCTTGTCCTGCTCTTGTCGGTGATGCTCGACGTGCGCTGGGTGAAGAACCGGCACAAGATCCTGCGCAGCGTCTATATCTCGCCGACCTTCGCGAAGATGCCGCAGGCGATCTCGACCGAGCCCGGCGCGCCCATGGCGGTGAACGACCGGCTGAAGGATGTCGGCGTCATCGGTCTTGGCTTCCTCGACGGCGCCGAGGACGTGATCTTCGACCGGCAGGACCGGCTCTACACCGGCAGCCGCCAGGGCGACATCCTGCGCTTCAAGCCCCCGCACTACACCGAAAGCGAAGTGTTCGCCCATATTGGCGGCTCGCCGCTCGGCATGGCTTTCGACCGCGACGACAATCTGGTCATCTGCGTTGCCGGCATGGGCCTCTATCAGGTCTCGCCGGCGGGCGAGGTGAAGCTGCTGACGGCCGAGACCAACCGCTCGCTGACATCGGTCGTCGACGATTCGACCATGAAGCTCGCCGACGACTGCGACATCCTGCCGGACGGGCGCATCGTTTTTTCCGAAGCCACCGTGCGTTTCGAGATGCACGACTGGTATGCGGACGCGCTCGAAAGCCGCGGCAACGGGCGCATCATCGTGCACGATCCCCGCACCGGCTCGACCCGCACGCTGTTGTCTAATCTGGTCTTCCCGAATGGCATCTGCACGGCGTTCGACGGCCAGTCCGTGCTGTTCGCGGAGAGCTGGGCCTGCCGCATCAGCCGCTACTATTTCGACGGCCCGAAGAAGGGCAGGGTGGAGCGGGTCATCGAGGGGCTGCCCGGCTATCCCGACAACATCAACCGCGCCTCCGACGGCACCTACTGGCTGGCGCTGATGGGCATGCGCACGCCGGCGCTGGACCTGTCGCTGGAAATGCCGGGCTTCCGCCGCCGCATGGCGCGGCGCGTGTCGGAAGATGCCTGGCTGATGCCCAATCTCAACACCGGCTGCGTGCTGCGCTTCGACGAGAAGGGCCAGATCCTCGAAAGCCTGTGGGACCAGGCCGGCGAAAAGCATCCAATGATCACCTCGATGCGCGAGCATAAGGGCATCCTCTATCTCTGCGGCATCTTCAACAACCGGATGGGGACGCTGCCGCTGAAGGGGGTCAATCCCAACTGGTTCAGCTCGGATTCCTATTGGGGCAAAAAGGCATGAGCGCCGTGAGCCGGCTTTTCGACCGCTTCCTCGGACGGGGCGACTGGGCGGTGACCGTGCCCACGCTCGACGGGCCACTGCTGCCCAACCAGGGACTGGAGGAGGCGGAGCTCTTCGCCGGCCTCACCGACGCCGACAATCTGGTGCGGACCGAAAAGGGAATGCTGGCGAGCAGCGCGAACCGGCTGATGAGGTTCGACGCCGACGGCAAGCCCGAAGTGACGCAGGAATTCCCCGGCGAGATCACTGCGCTCGCCCATGCCCGCGGCATGACCGCCCTGGCGATCGACGGCAAGGGCGTCGTCATCCGCGGCGGCCTGCATGACGGGCGGGAGGCGACGGGCGACGAGGCCGGCAGGCTATCCTGTGTCACCGCGCTCACTTTCCTCGACAGCAACACCTTGCTGGTGGCCAACGGCTCGGCCTCGCTGCCGGCGAGCGGCTGGCGCCGCGACCTGATGCAGAAGAACGCTTCCGGCTCGGTCTGGCGCCTCGACCTGAAAAGCGGCCGGCTCGAGCTGATCCGCGACGGCCTCGGCTGGCCCGCCGGCATCGCCACGACCGGCTCCAACCGCGTCTACGTCACCGAGGCCTGGCGTCATCGCGTGCTGGCGATCGATCTCGCCAGCAAGGCAACGGTACCGGTTCTGGAGCATCTGCCGGCCTATCCCGCCCGCATCGCGCCGGCCTTCAACGCCGGCTACTGGCTGACCTTCTATTCCGTGCGCAACCAGTTGGTGGAGTTCATCCTGCGCGAGGAGACCTTCCGTAAGCGCATGCTCGCCGAGGTGCCGGAGGCCTACTGGATGGCGCCGTCGCTCAGCTCGTGGCGCGACTACCGAGAGCCGATGCAGGGCAGCCAGCTCAAGCAGATGAACGTGCTGAAGCCTTACGCGGTCACTCGGTCCTATGGGCTCGTGGTGCATTGCGACCAGAACATGAAGCCGCTGTCGAGCTTCCACTCGCGCGCCGACGGAACCGTGCACGGCACTCTCAGCGCCTGCGAGGCGGACGACGACCTGCTCGTCGCCTCGCGCGGCGGGTCGCGGATCGTGCGCCTGGCCAAAGTCGCCAGCGGCAAGCGAGGGTAAGCGATGTCGGATAACATCATCGAACTGAGGGGCGCGACCAAGGCGTTCTCGCGCATCCCGGCCTTCAAGAATGTCGATTTCGACCTGCGCAAGGGCGAGATACACGCGCTGCTTGGCGAAAACGGCGCCGGCAAGTCGACGCTGACCAAGGTCATGGCCGGCGTGTTCAAGCTGACCGAAGGCAAGCTGTTCTTCGACGGCAAGGAGGTGTCTTTCGCCACGCCCGCCGAAGCGCTTCGCGCCGGCATCGCCATGGTGTTCCAGGAGACCAATCTGGTGCCGGCCATGACGGTGGCGCAGAACCTCTATCTCGGCGAAGAGAAGATGTTCAACCGGCTGCGCGGCCTTTATATCCAGGCGCGCCAGTTCCTCGCCGGCATGGGCTTCCAGGTCGACCCGACCGCGCAGGTGAGCACGCTCGGCGCCGCGCACAAGCAGATGGTGGAGATTGCGCGCGCCGTACATCACAAGGCGCGCGTGATCATCTTCGACGAGCCGACCGCGACCCTGACACCGGAAGAGAAGCGCCACTTCTTCAACCTTCTGCAGCGGCTGGTGAAGGAAGGCATCGCCGTCGTCTTCATCACCCATGCGCTCGAAGAGGCGCTTGCCGTCGCCGACCGCATCACCGTCATGCGCGATGGCGAGATCGTGGCTTCGGGAGCCGCCAAGGGCTTCACCCGCGCTTCCATCGTGCAGGCCATGGTCGGCCGCACGCTGACCGAAACGCTGCATGGCGAGGTCAAGCGCATCGCGCGTCCCTATGGCGACAAGGTGCTGTCGGTCGAGAACCTCTCCTGCGCCGGCTTGGTGCGCAACTCGTCCTTCTCTGTTTTTTCGGGCCAGGTCACAGGCATGTTCGGACTGGTCGGCGCCGGTCGCACCGAAATGGCCAAGGTCGTTGCTGGCCTGCTGAAGCGCAACATATTCCATGGCGGGGAAATCCGGCTGCTCGGCAAATCGGTGCGCTACCGGGTGCCGCGGCCGGCCGTGCGCGACGGCATCGTCTATGTGACTGAGGATCGCAAGTTCGACGGTTTCTTCGAAACCATGACGGCGGGCGAGAACCTGCAGATCGGCGAGCTGACCGACGCCTCCAACCCGTTGTCGATGGTGTCGATGTCACGCGCGAAGGAACTCGCCAAGCAATGGGGCGAGCGGCTCAGGCTGAAGCAGATCAGCGACCGCGCCAGGATGATCGAGCTTTCCGGCGGCAACCAGCAAAAGGTCGTCATCGCCAAATCGCTGATCCAGCAGCCGAAGCTGGTGATCTTCGACGAGCCGACGCGCGGCGTCGATGTCGGCGCCATCGTCGAAATCCACCAACTCATCAGCGATCTCGCCGATCAGGGCATGGCCGTCGTCGTCATCTCCTCCTATCTGCCGGAAATCCTGGCGGTTTCCGACCGCATCCTGGTCGTCAAGCGCGGTCGCGTGGTCGAGGAGATGATGCTGTCCGAGGCGACCGAGGAGCGCGTCATGTTCGCCGCGGTCCACTAAGGTGTGTTGAAATTCAGATCAGGCCGGCCTGCGAACGACGGCCTCCTGCGCTTCCGGTGCTCACGTACTTCAAGTTCGCTCCGCTCCGGTTCTCGGAAGCCATCGTTCTCGACTCGGCCTGATCTGAATTTCAACACACCTTGATCGGGAATAAATTCGCTGGCTAAACTTGGGCCGGCGTCTGGCCCGGCCCTACTGCCTTGCAATCGCTGCCGGGTCTGAATAGGTCAGGAGGTCAGACCACCTGCCCGAGCGGACATGTCCAGCATCAATCTCAAACTTCTGCAGACGTTCCTGCTTGCCGCCGAAAACGGCAGCTTCCGTCGCGCTGCCGAAGAAAGCAACCGCTCACCGTCCGCCGTTTCCATGCAGATACGCGACCTCGAGGAGCAGATCGGCATCTCGCTCTTCATCCGCACGGCGCAGCGCGCCAGCCTTACGCCCGAAGGCCAGGTGCTGTTCGAGGAGATCGCCAACGCGATGTCGCAGGTGCAGTCCAGCCTAGACCGGCTGACCGAGATCGCCGCGCGGCGCAAGGGCAAGGTGCAGATTGCCTGCGCGCCGACGCTCGCGGCGAGCAGGCTGGGCGACATACTGGCGACGTTCAAGTTGCGCTATCCGCGCTCGATGGTCGAAGTCATCGAGACGCCGCCGCAGGCGGCGCTGGCGCTTCTGCAGCAGCAGGAAGTCGAGTTCTATCTCGGCCCCGAACTGCCGAACCTCAACGACTTCCAGTTCGAGTCGATCCTGGACGATCCGCTGATGGCCTGCATCCCGACCGAGACCTATGGCGGCGAGCGGAAGATCAATCTGTCCGACCTCGCGCGTTTCCCGCTGATCCTGCTCAACCGCAAGACGGCGGTGCGCGGGCTTCTCGATCGGCTGACGGCGGCGGAAAGCATCGAGCTCAAGCCGCAATACGAAGTCGAAAGCGCGCAGACGGCGGTGGCGCTGGTGTCGTCGGGACTGGGCGTCTGCGTCGTGCCGGGTATCGCGATCTCGCGCAACGACGAGCGCATGCGCGTGGTGCCGATCGACCATCGCGATGCCCATCGCTCCGTCGGCATCATCACCGCGCGGGGCTATGTGCACCACTCCTTCTCCGAACAGCTGATGAACCTGATCCGCACCAATCTGCGCGAACTGGCTCACTAACGTTCCGGCGCGTTGGCTGACTCTTTGTTTTAAAGCAATTCCGGACGGAAAACCGCTGCGCACTTTTGGTGGAATTGCTTACTCTGTCTGTATCCAGACTGCCTTGGTCTCCAGATATTCGTGCATATGCTCGACGCCGCCCTCGCGGCCATAACCGGACATCTTCATGCCGCCGAACGGCACGGCCGGGTCGATGGCGTGGTACATGTTGACCCAGACGGAGCCTGCCTTGACGCGGCGCGCGAGCTTGTGGGCAGTGCCGAGATTGGTGGTGAAGATACCGGCCGCCAGGCCGTAAGGCGTCGCGTTGGCGCGCGCGACCGCTTCGTCCAGCGTGTCGAAAGGCATCGCAGAGATGACCGGCCCGAAGATCTCTTCCCGCGCGATCGTCATCTTGTCCGACACCGCGCCGAAGACGGTGGGGGCGATGAAGTTGCCGCCGTCATAAAGCTTGCCTGTCAGCCGTGAGCCGCCGGCGACCAGCTGGGCGCCTTCCTCGTTGCCGGCCTTGATGTAGCCTTCGACCTTGCCGGCCTGCCTGGCGTTGATCAGCGGGCCGATCTCTGTTTCCGCCTCGATGCCGTGGCCGATGCGCAGCTTGCCGGCGAACTCGGCGACCCGGCGCACGAACTCGTCATGGATTTCACGCGCCACGAACAGGCGCGAGCCGGCGATGCAGATCTGGCCCGAATGCACGAACACCGCCATCGCGGCGACCGGGACTGCCTTGTCGATATCGGCGTCGCGGCAGACGATGATCGGCGACTTGCCGCCGAGCTCGAGCGAAACGCGCTTGAGGTTGGTGACGCCGGCACGGGCGATCGCCTGGCCGGTCAGCGTCGAGCCGGTGAAGACGATCTTGTTGACGTCGGGATGTTCGGCAAGCCGGGCGCCGGCTTCGGCCCCGGTCCCGGTGACGATGTTGACGACGCCGTCGGGCACACCGGCTTCCTGCATCAGCTTCGCGATCAGGAGCGGCGTCAGCGAGGCATCCTCGGACGGCTTGAGCACGATGGTACAGCCCGTGGCCAAGGCCGGCGCAATCTTCCAGATCGAGGCGGCGGTGGGCGCATTCCAAGGGATGATCGCGCCGACGACGCCGACCGGCTCGCGCCGGGTGAAGGTGACGATCTCGCCCGGAATGGAATTGTCGATCGCCTCGCCATGCAGGGCGGTCGCCATGCCGCCATAGAAGCGCAGCATGCCGATGACCCGGCGCCGGTTGGCCAGCGTTCGGGTAATCGGCAGCCCCATGTCGAGCGTGTCGGAGACGCTGAGCTCTTCCCAATGCTTCTCGAACAGGTCGGCGATCCTGAGCAGCACGCATTGCCGCTCGTAGGGCGAGAACTTGGACCAAGGCCCCTCGAACGCGGCCCGCGCGGCGGCCACCGCCGCGTCGATATCCGCGGCTCCGCCGCGTGGCACCGTCGCCAACGTCTCCCCCGTCGCCGGGTTCAGCGCCTGCATCAACTGGCCGGATTGTGCCGCGACCCACTTTCCACCGATGAACATCGGCCGGAATTCGCCATGGTAGAGCGCGGTGGCCTTCGCCCTCGGGTCGAAGTTCAGCGTCATCGTCTCCTCCTCACGAATTGCGACGCGACTATTACTCCCGCCGGGGGCCACCTCAAACAAGGAAAGCTAAAAGGGCGTTCAGATAATCGGACTGTGCAAGCCGCGCGTCTTCCCCGATGGTCTCGGCAACGGAGGAACAGATATGAGACTTGCTGGCAAGGTCGCCATCGTCACCGGTGGCGGGTCGGGATTTGGCGAAGGGATCGTCAAGAAGTTCGTCGCCGAGGGCGCGTCGGTGGTGCTGATGGACCGTGACGGGGCAGCGGCTTCGCGCGTTGCTGGCGACGCCGGCGACAAGGTGCGGCCGATCACGGGCGACGTGTCGACGCTGGAGAGCTTCGCGGCTGCCGCCGACCTGGCGCGCTCGGCCTTCGGCGGCCTCGACATACTGGTCAACAATGCCGGCGTCGCGCAGCCGCCGCTGCCGCTGGAAACGATGGACGAAGGCCTGTTCGACCGCATCGCCAACGTGAACATGCGCTCCATCTACAACGGCGCCCGCGCCGTGGTGCCGCATTTCAAATCCATCAAGTCCGGCGCGATCCTCAACGTCGCTTCCACCGGCGGCGTCTCGCCGCGCCCGAACCTCACCTGGTACAACGCCTCCAAGGGCTGGGCGATCGCCGCCAGCCGCGCCATGGCGGTCGAACTCGCGCCCTTCGGCATCCGCGTCAACGCGATCAACCCGGTCGCCGGCGACACGCCGCTTCTGTCCACCTTCATCGGCTCCGGCGAGGAAAACCGCGCCCGCGTGGTCGCCACCATTCCGATCGGCCGGCTGTCGACGCCGCAGGACATGGGCAACGCCGCCGCGTTCTTATGCTCCGACGAAGCCAGCATGATCACCGGCGTCGACCTCAATGTCGACGGCGGCAAATGTATCTGACTGTTTGCGGTTCCTGAGAGATTGGCGATGAAGGATGTCTATGAGATCGCGGTCGTGCATGGCGACGGCATCGGCCCCGAGGTGTGCGCCGCGGCAGTCGAGGTGGTGAAGGCGGCATTCGGATCGGGCTGTCCTTTGCGATTCACCGAATACCCGGCCGGGGCGGAACACTTCCTCAAGACCGGGCAGAGCTTTCCGCAGCCGACCTTTGAGGCCTGCCGGGCGGCGGATGCGATTCTGCACGGCGCCGGCGGGCTGCCCGGCGTGGTCTATCCGGACGGCACCGAAGCGGGGCTCGACTTCACGCTGAGGCTGCGTTTCGAGCTCGACCTCTACGCCAACATCCGCCCGATCCGGCTCTTCGAAGGCGTGACGAGCCCGCTCAGCGGGGTGAAGGCCGGCGACATCGATTACATCATCCTGCGCGAGAACAGCGAGGGGCTTTACGCGGCGCGCGGGGCAGGAGCGCTGCTGCGCGGCGAGGTGGCGGTCGACACGCTCGTGCAGACGCGCGCGGGGATCGAGCGCATCGTGCGCAAGGCCTTCGAACTCGCGCGCCAGTCGAACGGCGCGCCGCGCGACGGTGTGCGGCGGGTGACCTGCTGCGACAAGGCCAACGTGCTGCGCAGCTACGCCTTTTTCCGCTCCGTCTTCGACGAGGTGGCGAAGGACTACCCCGACATCGCGACGGAACATGCGCTGGTCGACGCCATGGCCATGCACCTCGTGCTCAAACCCGGCCACTTCAACGTCATCGTCAGCGAGAATATGTTCGGCGACATTCTCTCGGACCTGGCGGCGGCGACGGTCGGCGGCATGGGCATGGCGCCCTCGGCCGAGGTCGGCGACGCAAAGGGCTTCTTCCAGGCGGCGCACGGATCCGCGCCGGATATTGCGGGCAAGGGCATCGCAAATCCCTACGGGACGATCCTGTCGGCGGCGGCCATGCTCGACTGGCTCGGGTGCGGACATGACGACGAAAGGCTGCGCCGGGCCGCCGAACAGATTCGCCGGGTGACGGAAGCGTGCCTGGCGAACGGGCTGCTGAGCGCCGACCTCAAAGGGAAGTCGTCGACCGCCGAGATCACAGGGAACCTCTGCGACCGGCTCGCGGCCTGAGGCGATGGGGCGACTGGACCGCTGCGTATCGGTCGAGGATTTCCGCCAGCTGGCGCGCCGCCGGCTGCCGAAGTCGGTCTTCGAGTTCGTCGACGGCGGGGCAGGTCAGGAACTGACCTTGCAGGACAACCGCGCCGGCTTCGAGCGTATCCGGTTGCTGCCTCGCGTGCTGACCGATGCTTCCCAGCCGGACCTGACCACCTCGATGTGGTCCACGACCTATCCGACGCCATTGGTGATCAGCCCGATGGGGTCGTGCGCCCTGGTGCGACCCGGGGCCGATATCGCGATCGCGAAAGCGGCGGTGGCACGCGGTATTCCTTACACGCTGTCGACCATGGCGACGACCGGCATCGAGCGGATGGCAAGGGCGGTCCAGGGACCGCTCTGGTTCCAGCTCTATGTGCTGAAGGATTTCGATTTCAATCGCCAACTGGTGCGGCAGGCTGAAGCGTTCGGCTATTCGGCGCTCGTCGTCACGGTCGATCTCCAGACGGGCGGCAAGCGCGAGAAGGATCTGAGGAACGGAATTTCGATCCCGCTGCGGCCTTCCCTGCGCCACGTGCTCGAAGGGATCGCGCATCCTGGCTGGTCGTTTCGGCTGCTTCGCGGCGGCTTGCCGCAATTCGAGAATGTCCGCGGCTATCTCGGCGACACCAGCGCGGGGCTGACGATCGCGGCGCGCGTCGGTCGCAATCTCCATGCGGGTTTCGACTGGGACGACTTTCGCACGATCCGCGACTGGTGGAAGGGCCCGCTGGTCGTCAAGGGCGTCCTGAATTCGGATGATGCCGCGCGGTTGATCGAGGCGGGCGCGGACGGGATCTGGGTGTCCAATCATGGCGGCCGGCAGCTTGACGGCGCGATATCGAGCGTCGATGCGGTCGGCGCCGTGCTCGCGGCCGTGGACGGCCGCGCTCCGGTCCTGATCGATTCCGGCATTCGCACGGGCGTGGATGTCATCAAGGCAAAGGCACGCGGAGCGACCGCCTCAGCTATTGGCCGGGCGGCGCTGTTCGGCGCGGTGGCGGGCCAGGCCGGCGTCGAGCGCGTGCTGGATATCCTGCTTGACGAAATCGCAACGGGCCTGAAGCTTTGCGGCGTGCCCCGTTTTCAACAAGTCGGCCCGGACCTGATCGCTGCCGCGGGCTAACCGAACGCGCGCGCTTCATCGCGCCGCCGATCTTCGTTTGCCGAAGCGGCGGGTTGCGTCGATCATGCCCGGCGGTTAAGCCGGGTCAGGATTTTCCGACAAGAGGCAGAGCTGATGAAGGTCGTTTCCACTTCCAAATCGCATGGCGGCGTCCAGGGCGTCTATTCGCACGCTTCCGAGGCCTGCGCCTGCGACATGACCTTCGCCGTCTTCGTGCCGCCCCGGGCGAAGGACGGGCCGCGCCCGGTCCTGTGGTACCTGTCGGGCCTCACCTGCACGCACGCGAATGTCATGGACAAGGGCGAATACCGTCGCTTGGCATCCGAGCTCGGGCTCGTCATCGTGTGCCCCGACACCAGCCCGCGCGGCGCCGACGTTCCGGACGAGAAGGACAATTGGCAGTTCGGCTGCGGCGCCGGCTTCTATCTCGATGCGGCGCAAGAGCCTTACGCGAAGAACTACCGCATGTATTCCTACATCACCGAGGAATTGCCGGCGCTCGTCGCCGCCAATTTCCCGGCCGACATGTCGCGCCAGGCGATCTTCGGCCATTCGATGGGCGGGCACGGCGCGCTGACGATCGCGCTGAAGAATCCGGAGCGTTACCGGAGCTGCTCGGCCTTCGCGCCAATCGTGCAGCCGTCCACGGCCGGCTGGTCGCGGCCGGCTTTCGAAAAATATCTCGGATCGGACGAAAAGAGCTGGCGCGCCTATGACGCGACGCTGCTGATCGAGGACGGCAAGCGCTTTCCGGAACTGCTCGTCGATCAGGGCACGGCGGACGGCTTCCTACAGGACGGCCTTCGGCCATGGCTGCTGGATGAGGCGTGCAAAAAGGCAGGGATCGATCTCACCCTTCGGATGCACGAAGGTTACGACCATTCCTATAATTTCATCTCGACCTTCATGGACGATCACCTGCAGTGGCATGCCCGCCACCTTGGGTGATGTTGTCTGGAACGCCGCGAGGTTGGAAGCCCTGGCCGACCTGTCATGGCTATCGAGCGGATCTCAATCGCGTCCGCGACCAATTGGGCAGGAACGATCTCGCGGCTGACGCATTTTGCTTCGCGTCAACAGCCGAGGGACCCGATGCGCATTGCCCATGTCGCGCCGCTCTACGAATCCGTGCCGCCGAAGCTTTATGGCGGCACCGAGCGGATCGTCTTCTACATCACCGAAGCACTGGTCGCGCTCGGGCATGACGTGACGCTGTTCGCGAGCGGCGACAGCGAGACGTCGGCCAGGCTGTTGCCCGGGCGCGACAAGGCGATACGCCTCGACGCACGGCCGAAGAAATCGGAGATCGCCGCGCATCTCGCGATGCTGGCGGATGTGCGCGAGCGCGCCGGCGAGTTCGATGTCATCCATTTCCATCTCAGCCACTTCCTGCATTTCCCCTTCTTCGAACAGATCGCGGCGCGGACGGTGACGACGCCGCATGGCCGGCTCGACTATGTCGACTTGGCGCCGGCCTATAAGCGCTTCCCGCGCTTCCCGATGATCTCGATTTCGCGCAGCCAGAAGCGCGGCCTGCCGGATGCGAACTGGCTGACAACGATCCATCACGGACTGCCGCTCGACGCCTACCGGCCGACCTACGAGCCGCGGGCGCAAGAGCCGTATCTAGCTTTCCTTGGCCGCCTGTCGCGCGACAAGCGGCCGGACCGCGCCATCGAGATCGCGCGGCGGTCCGGATTGAAGCTGAAGCTGGCGGCCAAGATCGGCGACGACGACCGGGCCTATTTCCGCGACAACATCGAGGCGCTCATCGACGGTGACCGTATCGAATACGTCGGCGAGATCACGGAAGACAAGAAGGCCGCGTTTCTCGGCAACGCGGCCGGCCTGCTGTTCCCCATCGATTGGCCGGAGCCCTTCGGCCTCGTCGCGATCGAGGCCATGGCCTGCGGCACGCCAGTGATCGCCTGGAACAACGGCGCCCTGCCGGAGATCGTCGACAACGGCGTCACCGGCTTCGTCGTGGACAGCGTGGATGATGCTGTCGCGTCGGTGCCTGCAATTCTCGACCTCGACCGGCGGCAGGTGAGGGCGGTCTTCGAGAAAAGGTTCTCGGCGACAAGAATGGCGCGCGACTATCTTGCGGCCTATATGCGCCTGACCGGCATGCCGGAGGCCATGGCTTCCTGACCTTCACTGCGCCAATCTACGAGATTGACCATGATGTCGTCCGAAAACCGCTGCACACTTTTCGGCATCATGCTCTTGGGCGGGGCAAACGAAGAGGTGATCAATGACGGAGCTCGACGAGCGCAAGCTCGATCCCGCCGTGGCCCTTTCCTCGCTGGACGAAACGGCGCCGCGCGAACCGCACCGGCTTTTTGCGCTCAAGCAGGGCGACTGCTTCGCCGTCGCCGACGCCTATGGCGACATCAGGGGGGCGGGCGACGGGTTCTTCCGCGACGACACGCGCGTGCTGTCCGAGTTCCGGCTTACCATCGGCGGCAGGCAGATGTCGCTGCTCGGCGCCTCGCTCAGCCAGGATAATGTGCTGTTCACGTCCAACCTGACCAACCTGCCGATCCAGAGTGTGGCCGGCCGCGATATCCCGCAGGGTGCTATCCATATCGAACGCGTCAGGCTGATCTGGCAGGACAGGCTTTTCGAGCGCATCACGCTTTCCAACTACAGCCGCGAGCATTCGACCATCACGGTCTCGCTGCATTTTTCCGCCGACTTTCGCGACATGTTCGAGGTGCGAGGCTCGACCCGGGTGAGGCGTGGCACCACGCATGTCGCCAAGACCGACAAGACTTCGGTGCTGCTCGGCTATGACGGCCTGGATGGCCTGCCGCGGCTTTCCGCGATCTCCTTTTCGCAGGCGCCCGACCAGTTGAGCGACAACCGCGCCGACTTCCTCATCGCGGTGACCAAGCGCAGCCAGAAGGTGCTCTATGTCGAAGTCGGTCCCGAGGTTGCCGATCCGCCCGACCGCGACCGCTTTCGCGCCGCGGCGGCACGCGCCCGCTTCGGCATGCGCGCCAAGCGCAGGCATGGCGCCACGGTGCACAGTTCGGGGCGCGTCTTCAACGATTGGGTCGAGCGCGCCCGCGCCGACGTGGCGCTGCTCACCACCGAGCTTTCGACGGGGCCCTATCCCTATGCCGGCATCCCATGGTTTTCGACGGCATTCGGCCGCGACGGCGTCATCTCGAGTCTGCAGATGCTTTGGCTCAATCCCGGACTGGCGCGCGGCGTGCTGGCTTTTCTCGCCGAGCACCAGGCGACGGAGACATCGCCCTTCAGCGATTCCCAGCCGGGCAAGATCATGCATGAGACGCGCAAGGGCGAGATGGCGGCGCTGCGCGAGCTTCCCTTCGGCCGCTACTACGGTGGCGTCGACACCACGCCGCTTTATATCCATCTGGCTTCCGCTTATGCCGACCGCACGGGCGACATGGCTTTCATCGACAAGCTTTGGCCCTCGCTCAAGGCCGCCGCCGAATGGACGGAGGAAGCGAGCCGGGCCACCGGCTTCGTCACCTATCAGCGCGCCGCCGAGTCCGGCCTCGCCAACCAAGGCTGGAAGGACAGTTTCGACTCCGTCTTCCATGCCGATGGGCGCATTCCCAAGGGACCGATCGCGCTTGTCGAGGTGCAGGGCTATGTCTTTGCCGCCTTTCGCGGCCTGGCGGCGCTGGCGCGTCGCCGCGGCGAGTATGCCGACGCCGAGCATTGGGAAAACCGAGCCGAGGAAATGCGCGTCGCCGTCGAGCGGGATTTCTGGCTCGACGACATGGATTTCTACGCCCTAGCCATCGATGGCGAAGGCCAGCCCTGCAAGGTGCGGACCTCGAATGCCGGGCATCTGCTTTTCGTCGGCCTGCCGCAGCCCGAGCGCGCCAAGCTGGTCGCCGACCAATTGCTGTCGGCCTCCTTCCATTCCGGCTGGGGACTGAGGACGCTCGCCGACGACGCGGTGTTCTTCAACCCGATGTCCTACCACAACGGCTCGATCTGGCCGCATGACACCGCGCTTTGCGGGGTCGGCCTCGCACGCTACGGCGAACGCGACAGCGTGGTGCGGCTAATGAGCGGGACGTTCGAGTCGGCCGTGCATTTCAACATGCGGCTGCCGGAACTGTTTTGCGGCTTCACCCGCGCGCCTGGCGAGGCGCCAATTGCCTATCCCGTCGCTTGCCTGCCGCAAGCGTGGTCGGCGGGCTCAGCCTTCATGCTGATGCAGGCATGCCTTGGCCTGGAGATCGACGGCTGGGAAGGCGAACTGCATGTCACGCGGCCAAGGCTGCCGATCGGCATCGACACGCTGACGCTCCGCCATCTTTCCGTCGGCGACAAGGCGGTCGATCTCACCTTCCAGCGGGTCGGCGACCGCGTCGTCGCCTTCCTTTCCGACCGGCACGAAGGCCAGGTGCCGCTCATCGTGCGCACGTAAATAAAGGGGCGCAACCCCGCGTTCAACAATCGAAAAATGTCGGAACCCATGGCCGCTTAGTGCGTTGCACACACAGATCCGGCTCACCGGTCCGCAGCCGGCAAGAACGAAAACACTGAGCGGACAGCCGGAGGCAACCTGGCATTTCTATGACACAATATGGCGTCGACCTGTTTCTGGTTCTTGTTCTCGCAAGCCTGGGGCTATCCGCCTTGGCGATCTTCATTTCCATATCCCGGCATCGCCGCAATCGACCGGCGGCAGCGGTGTCGTCCGGCACCGGCGACGACTTCGCCACCGAGGCCGCGCGCAAGGTGTTGCGCGAATTCGAGAAGAACGGGCAATCTGTCGAAGCGGCTCTGGTCACGTGGTCGCCGGACACGCTGCGCAAGATCCTCGCCGACGAATTGCCGGAAGCGCAGGTGATCGTCGTCTCCAATCGCGAACCCTATATCCACAACGAGACCAGGGATGGCGGAGTCGAGCTTGTCGTGCCCGCAAGCGGTTTGGTCTCGGCGCTGGAGCCGATCACGCGCGCCTGCGCCGGCACCTGGATCGCCTATGGCGGCGGCAGCGCCGACCGCCGGATGGTCGACAAGGGCGACCGGGTTCAGGTCCCGCCCGGCAACCCGTCCTACACGCTGCGCCGCGTCTGGCTGAGCGACGATGAATATCAAGGCTATTATCTCGGCTTCGCCAATGAGGGCCTGTGGCCGCTCTGCCACATCGCCTTCACGCGCCCGATCTTTCGCGAGTCCGACTGGGAGGCCTATCAGGCCGTAAACCGAAAATTCGCCGAGACGGTGGTTGCCGAGGCGCGCAATGAGCGCCCGATCGTGCTCGTCCAGGACTACCACTTCGCGCTCTTGCCGCGCATGATCCGCGAGCGGCTGCCGGAGGCGATCGTCATCACCTTCTGGCATATCCCCTGGCCGAACTCCGAAGTGTTCAGCATCTGCCCGTGGCGTGAGCGCATCCTCGACGGCTTGCTCGGCAGCTCCATCATGGGCTTCCACACCCAGTTCCACGCCAACAACTTCACCGAAAGCGTCGACCGCTTCATGGAAAGCCGCATCGAGCGGGCGGACGCCGCCGTCTCCTATGGCGGCCAGGTGACTCTGGTGCACTCCTATCCAATCTCGATCGAATGGCCGGCCGAGGTCCTGAAAGCGCTGCCTAGCGTCGACGATTGCCGCGCGCGTGTTCGCGAGCGGTTCAGCATCCCGGCGGATGCCAAGCTCTGCGTCGGCGTCGAGCGTCTCGACTACACCAAGGGCATCCTCGATCGCTTCCACGCATTGGAGGAGCTGTTCATTCGTCATCCCGAAACGGTCGGCAATGTCGTCTTCCTGCAGATCGCGGCTCCCAGCCGGGGCACGCTGCCGGCCTACAAGCACCTGCACGAGGAATGCATGCGCTATGCCGAGGAGCTCAACCGGCGCTACGGCAGCCAATCCTACAAGCCGGTGGTCATGGTGGCCGAACACCATTCGCAGGCGGCGGTTTATGAACTCTATCGCGCAGCCGACATCTGCCTCGTCACCAGCCTGCATGACGGCATGAACCTCGTCGCCAAGGAATTCGTGGCCTCGCGCGACGACGAGCAGGGCGTCCTTTTGCTCAGCACCTTCGCCGGCGCGTCGCGCGAATTGCTGGAGGCGCTGATCGTCAATCCCTACGACACCGCGACGATGAGCGAGACGATGCTGCAGGCGCTGACCATGGGGCCGGACGAGCAGCGCGAGCGCATGCGGCGCATGCGCGAGATCGTGCGCGACAACAATGTGTATCGATGGGCCGGCAGCATGCTGCTCGACGCAGCGAGGCTCAGGAAGCGCGGCGACCTGGACCGAGTCACGGCTTCATACGATCGGCCAGCGGCCTCCACCGGCGACAATGTCGTTTCCATGTTCGAACGCAAGCAGGCAGTCGGATTCCGATGAATAGTCAGGCAGACCTCACCCCGCCGCTTCCCGAAGGACGCTGGGCGCTTTTCCTCGATATCGACGGCACCTTGCTGGAGCACGCTGCGCACCCGGACAGTGTGACGGTCAGCAACGAGCTGCGGCAATTGCTGGAGACGATCGAGCATCGGCTGGACGGAGCGCTTGCCTTCATCACAGGCCGCTCGATCGCGGCCGTCGACCATCTGTTCGATCCGCTGAAGCTACGTGTCGCCGGCCTCTACGGTTTGGAACACAGGCTTACGCCGGATGGACCGATCGAGGCCGCCGACGAACCGGCGGACATGGCGGTCCTCGCCGATGAGATCGAGTTGGAACTGGCAAGCAAAGCCGTTTATGTCGAGCGCAAGGGGCCAGTGCTCGCCATCCACACGCGAGCCGCGCCCCAACTCCTGGCACGGGCGACGGAACTGGTGGAGGCAGCGCTTGAGCGGCTGCCGAAAGGCTACCGGGTGATTGCCGGCAATGCCGGCGTCGAGCTGATGCCGCTCGAAGCCGCCAAGGGCGCCGCGATCCGGCGCTTCATGCAGCTCGATCCGTTCACCGGCAGGCGTCCGGTGTTCCTCGGCGACGACACGTCCGACGAGAACGGCTTCGACACCGTCAATGCCGCGGGAGGAATTTCGATCCGGGTGAAGCCGCAAGGTGAGACCGCGGCGCGCTTCGCGATCGAAGATGTCGCCAGGGCCATTGCCTGGCTGGCGGCGAATTTCGGCGCCCCCGACGAGCAAGCGGGCAGCGTACGACAAGTTATTCGCGTTTGAAATCGACAGGCCTCAGGCGGGAAAAAGGAAAGCCGCGCCAGGATCGAAGAATACTGCCCGATGGCTTGGTGAGACGTCCTGCGCCGCCAGAGCTGCAGAGGTCGGCCTGATGTCGATCTCCTGACCGGTACCGGTACGCGCGACGATGCGCCGGCGCTCGCCATAGAAGGCGACATCGACGATCTCGACCGCCAGCTCCGCAGTGTTCGGCGAGCGCTCCAGGTGGAACGCCTCCGGCCTGATCATCAGCCTGGCTTTCTGTCCCGAGGCGAAGCTGCCATTGGCATTTATTCCGGAAACGAGCGAACCATCGGCAAGGCGTATGGTGGAGGCGCCGTCCACCGTTGCCAGATGCTCGGCGGCGAGGAAATTCGAGTTGCCGATGAACCCGGCGACGAAATCGGTGGCGGGCCTCAGGTAGAGGTCCTCGCCGGAACCGATCTGCTCGATTCGGCCATCGCGGAAGAGCGCGATGCGGTCCGACAGATGGAGCGCCTCTTCCTGGTCGTGGGTGACGTAGAGGATTGTGACGCCCGTTTCGCGATGGATGCGGCGAATCTCGGCCTGGATCTCCTCGCGCAGTTTCTTGTCGAGTGCCGACAATGGCTCGTCCATCAGAAGGATCGGCGGATCGTAGGCCAGCGCGCGGGCGAGCGCGACGCGTTGCTGCTGCCCGCCGGAAAGCGCGGCAGGCAGACGCTCGGCGAAGCTTTCCAGCCGCACCAGCGACAGCATGTCGGCGACCTTGCGCTTGATCTCGGAGTCGGGCCGGCGGCGGACGCGGAGCGGGAAGGCGACGTTTTCGGCGACGCTCAGATGCGGGAATAGCGTGTAGCGCTGGAAAACCATGCCGATGTTGCGCTTGTGCGAGGGCACCGACAGCAGCGACTTGCCCTGCAGCAGCACGTTGCCGGAGGTCGGGTCCTGGAAGCCGGCGATTGCGTAGAGCGTGGTCGATTTGCCCGAGCCCGACGGACCGAGGAAGGTCAGGAACTCGCCCTTGGGAATATCCAGCGTCACATCGTGGACGGCGGTGAACGCACCGAATGCCTTGCGCAATTTGCGGATTGAGAGAAAGGGTTGGGTCATGTCTGCAGCTTTCGGCGCAAGAGTGCCGTCACGACCATCAGGGCGAGCGTGAGTGCAACCAACAGGCTGGAGGCGGCGGCGATGACGGGGGTGAGGTCGGATCGCAGGCTGCCCCATATCTTGACCGGCAAGGTTTGCAAGGTCGGGCTAGCCATGAAGATCGCCACGACCACCTCGTCCCAAGAGGCCAGGAAGGAAAAGATCGCGGCGGAGAAGATGCCGATGCGGATCGACGGCAGGGTGATGCGGAGCTTCGCCTGAAGCGGACTGGCGCCGCAGACGATGGCCGCGTCCTCGACCGACTTGTCGAATCCTTCGAGCGCTGTGGCGATCGGAATGATGGCGAAGGGCAGTGCAAGCACGGTGTGGGCAACGACGAAGCCGATCGTGGTGCCGCCGAGGCCAAGCTTCAGGAAGAAGGCGTAGATGGCGATGGCAAAAACGACGACCGGCAGCACCATGGGCGTCAAGAGCAGCCCGCGCAGGATCTCGCGGCCGCGGAACTGGGCGCGCACCAGCGCGAAGGAGGCAAGCAGGCCAATGGCGACGGCAAGGATAGCAGTCATCGTGGCGATGCGGGCACTTGTGAGGGCCGCTTCGATCCAGGAGGGATCGGCAAACAATTCCTCGTACCATTTGAGCGTCCAGCCGGGCGGTGGGAATGCCAGCCAGCGCGACGAGCCGAAGGAGAGCAGCACGATGAACACTACCGGCAGGAGCAGAAATGCCGCCACCAGCGCGGTGAAGCCAAGCAGCGCGACCTTCAGCCAGCCGAGGCGGTCATAGTCGAGCAGCATCTCAGGCGGCTCCCGTCGAGCGTTTTGAGCCGACAAGACGCAGTTGCAGCGCATAGAGGGACATGGTGACGATGAGCAGGATGAAGGCGGCGGCGCTGCCGAGGCCCCAGTTGAGCAGCGACTGAATCATCTGCGCGATCATTTCGGCCAGCATCATGTTCGACGTGCCGCCGAGCAGCGCCGGGGTGACGAAATAGCCGAGCGACATGACGAAGACCATCAGGCCGCCGGCGGCGATGCCGGGGAGCGAGAGCGGCAGAAGAATGCGGCGGAACGCGGCAAGCGGGCTGGCACCGCAAAGGGCGGCGGCGCGCAAGGTCATCGGATCTATCGCGCGCAGGGTGGCGACCAGCGGAAGGATCATGAACGGCAGCATAATATAGACCATGCCGATGGTGACGCCTGTGAGATTATTGATGAGCGGCAGCGGTTGGTCGATTATGCCGGCGCTTACCAGCGCCCGGTTGATGACGCCGGTACGCTGCAGCAGCACCATCCAGGCATAGGTGCGGGTCAACAGGTTCGTCCACATCGACAGGATGATGATGCCGAACATGATGGAAGCGAGCGCTGGTGGCATGATCGCAAGCATCCAGGCGACGGGGAAGGCGACCAGCACGGTGACGATGGTGACGACGGCTGCGACCAGGAAAGTGTTGAAGAACACCCGCGCATAGGTGCCATCCCCCAGCAGCGCCGCATAATTCTGCAGGCCTGGAGCGGGGTCGGTGACGCTTCGCAGCAAAAGTGCCAGCACCGGCACGACGAAGAAAAGTCCGATCAGGATCAACGCCGGAAGCAGGCCGCCAAGGCCTGCCGGTATCCGAGGGGTTGCGATCCCTTGCTGTGCTTCCACCGACATGGCGGTTCCCAAGTTGGGGGGCGGGACAGCCGGAGCTGCCCCGATCCTTGTCACGGTCGACGGCGCCTACTTCGCCTGCCAGGCGTACCAGCGCTTGGCGATCTCGTCGCGATGCTCGGCCCAATAGTTCATGTCGAGGTTGATCTGGCCATCGACATGCGCGTCGGGCAGGCCTTTGACCACGTCGGCAGCCATTTCGGCCTTGGCCTTGGTGTTGATCGGCGCGTAGCCGCTCGCCTCGGCGAATTTCGCCTGGCCGGTCGGGCTGGTCGCTGTGGCGAGGAACTTCATCGCTGCGTCCTTGTTCTTGGCGCCCTTCGGCACGACAAGCACGTCGGCGGCGGTGAGGTTCTGGTTCCAGGATACGCCGACATCGGCGCCGTCCTTCTCCAGCGCGAAGACGCGGCCGTTCCACAGCTGGCCGAAGGCGGCTTCACCGGAAGCGATCAACTGCTGCGATTCCGCGCCGCCGCCCCACCACACGATGTCGGACTTGATGGTGTCGAGTTTCTTGAAGGCGCGGTCGAGATCGAGCGGATAGAGCTTGTCGGCCGGCACGCCGTCGGCAAGCAGCGCGATCTCGATCACGCCCGGCGCAGACCATTTGTAGAAGGTGCGCTTGCCGGGAAATTTCTTGGTGTCGAACATGTCGGCCCAGCTTGCCGGCTCGCCGGAGACGGCGCCTTTGTTCCAGGCCAGCACGAATGAATAGTAGAAGCTGCCGACAGCGTTCTCGTTGCTGAAGCGCGGGTCGAGATCGGCCTTCGGCACGACGGCGAAGTCGATCGGCTCGAGCAGGCCGTCCTTGGCGGCCTTGATGGCGAAATCCATCTCGACGTCGACGACGTCCCAGGTGACGTTCTTGCCGTCCACCATGGCCTTCAGCTTGCCGTAGTCGGTCGGCCCGTCCTGCAGCACCTTGATACCCGACGACGCGGTGAAGGGCTCGGCCCAGGACTTGGTCTGAGCCTCCTGCGTGGTCCCGCCCCAACTGGTGAACACCATTTCATCGGCCTTTGCGACCGTGGTCGCCATAAGCCCGGCAACTACGCTTGCGAAAATCAATTTCATCTCGTTCTCCTCTTATCTGTTCTTTCCGTTTCTTGTTCTTTAGTGCACCGCCGTCATGCCGCCTCAGCGCATGACGAAGGAATCTGGAATCGGCTCGTCCGAGGTGCGGATCCACACCGACTTCGAGCGCGTATAATCGCGGATGGCATCGAGGCCACCCTCTCGGCCGAGGCCGGAAAGGCCGTAGCCGCCGAAGGGCACCAGCGGTGAGACGGCGCGGTAGGTGTTGACCCAGACGACGCCGGCATGGATACCGCGCGCCATGCGATGCGCCTTGGCGAGGTTTGAGGTAAAGACGCCAGACGCAAGGCCGAAGGCCGTGTCGTTGGCGAGAGCGAGCGCCTCGGCCTCGCTCTCGAAGGCAATAGCGCTGAGCACCGGGCCGAACAGCTCTTCGCGCACGCAGGAGAGGGTTTGGTCCCGCGCTTCGATGATCGTCGGCGCGTAGTAATATCCCTCAGCGCTGTCTTTCGGCCGTGCGCCGCCGGTGATCAGCCGACCACCGGCCGCCACGCTCTCCGCTACGATCGCCTCGATCCTCTCACGCTGGCGCGAAGTCGCCAGCGGCCCCATCTCGGTAGCTGGATCCTGCGGATCGCCGATGACGATGGCCTCGGCCTTGCCCTTCAGTCGCGCAAGGAAATCGTCCTTGATGGAGCGCTCGACCAGCAGTCGTGACCCCGCGACACAACTTTGGCCGGTGGCTGCGAATATGCCGGCGACGACGGCATTGGCGGCGCTATCGAGATCGGCATCGGCGAAGACGACGACCGGGCTTTTTCCGCCGAGCTCCAGCGTGGTGTAGGCGAGGTTCTCGGCCGTGTTGGCGACGATGCGCCGCGCGGTCGAGGGACCGCCGGTAAAGGCGACGCGTGCGACAAGCGGATGGCTGGTCAGGCGATGCCCGCAATCATGGCCGAAGCCGGTGATGATGTTGACGCTGCCGGCTGGAAAGCCGGCTTCGCCAACCAACTCGGCGAAAGCGAGTAGTGGCGCCGGACCATCCTCGGAGGCTTTGAGAACGACGGTGCAGCCGGCGGCCAGCGCCGGGCCGAGTTTTACGGCCGACAGGAAGAGCTGCGAGTTCCACGGCACGACGGCGGCGACGACACCGATCGGCTCGGGTCGCACAGTCACTTCCATGTCTGCCTTGTCGATCGGGATGAAAGTCCCTTCGTGCTTGTCGGCCAGCCCGCCATAGTAGCGGTAGTAGTCGCCGACATAGGCGATCTGGGCGCGGGTCTCGCGGATAATCTTGCCGGTGTCCCGCGTTTCCAGCTCGCTCAGCCGCCCGGCATTGGCGGCGACGAGATCGCCGAGCTTCACCAGCAGTTTTCCACGCGCGGTCGCCGTCATCGTCGCCCATGGGCCGGAGCGCAGCGCGCGGTGCGCGGCCTCCACGGCCCGGTCGACATCAGCAACGGAAGCGGCCGGCATCGTCGCCCAGGGCAAGCCTGTCGAAGGGTCCATGCTGTCGAAGGTGGAGGAAGGCTCCGTGAACCGCCCGTCGATGTAGTTCCTGAAGGCGGTGCTGCTCATCGCGACCCTGTCTCCCGGAAGGCCGGCATCACCTTATCGATGAACAGCTGCAGCGACTTCTTCTTGCGCTCGTGCGAAAGGCCGCTGTCGATCCAGATCGAGTACTGGTCGTAGCCTTGCGCCTCATAGGTCTTCAGCCGTGCGATCACCTCGTCGGCCTCGCCGATCACGAGGTTTTGCCGGATCTTGTCCGGCGCATATTGCGGCATGGCCGCGATCTCGTCCTCGGTCAGGGGCTCCAGGATGCCCTGGTGGACTGGTTTCTTGTTCTGGAACCAGGCGCCGAACTGGCAGTAGAAGGTCGACAGGTCCTGGGTCAGGCGATCGGCGTCTGCCGCGTCCTCGGCCACGAAAGTGTGCATCAGGAGCATGATCTGCGGCCGTGCTATGTCCGGATGAGCCTGGCAGGCGGCGTTGAAGCGCTCCATCAGGCTTGCGACCTCGCCGTCGCCGGAGGCAAGCGGCGTGACCTGGACCTGGCATTTGTTGGCCACCGCGAAGTCGTGCGAGTTCGGGTCGCGCGCGGCCACCCAGATAGGCGGATATGGCTGTTGCAAAGGCTTGGGCGAGGAAGTCGTCGGCGGGAATTGCCAGAATTCGCCGGAATGCTCGTAGTCGCCGTCCCAGAGGCCGCGGATCGCCGGGATCATCTCACGCATGCGCTGGCCGGCGCCCCAGGCGTCTAGTCCGGGAAAGACGCGCTGGTACTCGTAGCTGTAGGCGCCGCGAGCGATGCCGAGATCCAGCCTGCCGCCCGTCACGACATCGGTCATCGCCGCTTCCCCGGCGAGTTTGATCGGATGCCAGAAGGGCGCGATGATCGTGCCGGTGCCGAGGCGGATCTTTTTCGTCTTGGCGGCGAGATGGGCGATGTTGATGAACGGGTTCGGCGAGATGGTGAATTCCATCCCGTGATGCTCGCCGATCCAGGCCGTCTCGAAGCCGGCCGCTTCCGCCAGCAGGACGAGCTCTTCCAGTTCCGCCAGCAATTCGGAATGCGGCTTGGCAAGATCCGAGCGTTCCATATGGACGAAAAGCGAAAACTTCATCGATCTCACCGCTTGCCGGAATGGATTGGGCCGGAATGGATCGGTGCCGACGGCGCCGGCTTGGCGAGTGGCCGGACCTCGCCTTCGACTTCGTTGCCGACATAGACGCCGAACATGTCTTCCGTTCGCTCGCGCGCATAACGCGCCAGCATCGAACGAACCGCGGGATCGGCGATCTTCAGTTCGGCGATCCGTTCGATCTCGACGAAGCGGACCTGGCCGTCCCCGGAGAGAGGGGAGTCGACCGTTCCACGATAGTAGACGTGGGTGCGCGACACGTTCGTCGCGTCGTCCCATACCGCGTAGAGGAAGCCGAGCTCGGCATCGATCGCCTTTGCCGCAAGTCTCCCCCTGAGGCTGCGGGCATCGCTCGCGGTGCCGAGGCCGCGACCGGCCGGCAACTGGTAGGATTCCTCCGCGGTCTCGAAGAAGAGCACGCGGCCTTCATTCTCCAGAATGGCGCCGACCTCGGTTCCGGGCGGAGCCGCCGCAAGCGCTTCCTGGCTGAGACCCGGCGTGACATAGGCGCCGCGGCAGTAGCCGAGAGGCTGGGCGCCGTTGTGGGTGAAGTCATGGACGCGGCCGATGAGGATCGAATGATCGCCGGCATCGACCAACTGCTCCATGCCGCAATCGAACACCGCGACCGATCCCTCGATCAGTGGATTTCCGGTCTGTCCGGGCTGCCAAGCGACGGACGCGAACTTGTCCGCGGCCTTGGAGGCGAAGATGCCGGATGCCGCCTTCTGGTCTTCGGAGAGGATGTTGATGGCAAAGCCCTTGGAGGTCGAGAAGGCCTGATGCCCCAGTGCCTTCTTGGCGATGCAGACCAGCACCAGCGGCGGCTCGAGCGAGACCGAGGTGAAGGAGTTGGCGGTGAAGCCGCGCGCATCACCGGCCTCGTCGATGGTGGTGACGATGGTGACGCCGGTGAGGAAGGAACCCAGGGCGCGCCGGAACTCCATGGCGTCGAACGTCGGACTCACCTCGGCGCCTGCGGGAACATCTGCCACCTGGTCGAGAAAGGCCGTGATGCGCTGAGTCACTTTTTGCGGCGAAGCGATTGTCATCATGTGCTTTTCGCCGCTCAGAACCAGGCATCGTCCAGCCGGCGCAAGGCGCGCCATCGCGGCGGACATGGCGGGCGTCGAGTTGCGGTCTTCCGAACCTGTCATGAACAGGGCGGGTGCTGCCAAGTCGCCGAGACGATCGGCGTGCGCGGTATCCGCGCTGGCAAAGAGGCGGTAGGTGCGGGCATAGCCCTCGGCATCGACGCTCTCAAGCGCCGAGCGGGCCGTTGCCGCAGCGTCCACCAGAATCGGCGGGACCGGATCACCGAACCAGCGAGCAATTGTCGCGGCGATGGCCGACGGATCGTGGGGGCCGCCGAGCGCTGCGGCCCTTTCGCGCACGGCCCGCGCGAGTTCGGGCGGGCGACGGAAGACGGCGTTGAGACAGACGAGCGAGGCGACGCGTGACGGCGCGCGCAGCGCGATGTCCTGTGCGACCAGCGCGCCCATGGAATGGCCGACGACGGCCACGCGGCCCAGGCCGAGATGATCGAGCAATCGGATCGCCTGATCGGCGAAGTCGGAGAGGTCTGCGTTTTCCGGGGGCAGTGGCGAGGCGCCGTGACCGAGCAGATCGATGGCGACGAGGTCGAACCTGTCCTGCATCGCGACAATCTGCGGCCGCCAGATCGCCGCATCCATGCCGACGCCGTGGATCAGCAGGACAGGGGCCCCTGAACCGGCACGAATGAAGCCGGTACCGTCGGGAGCCCTGCTGCGGATCATTGCTGCGTCAGCCATGCAGATCTCCCACCTCCTTCAGGTCCTGGTAGCGGTCGCCGATGCGGTGGTGCGGACGGCCACCAATCGATGCGCCAAGCGCCACCACCAGCTCGTCAGGGGCAGGTGCGTCGCCGATCTGGAAATGCACTGTGAGGTAATGGGAGCGGCGACCTTCGTCGTTCTTGTCCATCAGCGGGATCATGATCGGCGTGTTGGGGCCGCCGCGTAGATTGGTGAAGGCGAGATAGGTCTTGGCGCCGATGGCGCGGCGGTAGTGGTTGCCGAAATGCAGCGTGTGGATCAGTGCAGACGCATGCTCGATCTCTCCCGACGTGCCGCAGATTGCAGCCTTGCCGTAGCCTTCGATCGCCTCGCCGGAACCTGCCGCATTGATGACCTCCGCGGTCAGCATCTCGCCAAGGACAGGGGCTAACGCTCGGATTTCGGGCGAAAGATCCTCGATGAAGCCACGTCCGGCCCACGGGTTGGTCAGTACCGCGGCGACGCCGATCAGGCGCAGCGGACGCGGCGCTGCCTTGCCGCCTTCGATCAGCGTGTTTTCGGTGTAGGTCACGATCTTGCGGATGGCCGGCTGCATGGAATTCCTTGGGATGAGCCGCTCAGGGCTGCATCGATTTCTGTATCGTCTTATGGTATACCATGCTATGGAATGCAGCGCACCTTGTCAATCGGTCATGGAATCTGTTTTTGTGACAGGGCTAGGGATTTGAGGAAAATGGCTGACGACACGCTCCGCATCGACCGCTCCGCCAAGACGTTGAGGACGCTGGCGCTGGAGCGCATGCGCGAGGCGATCATGGATTTCCATTTCCAGCCCGGCGAAAGGCTGGTCGAGCGGCCGTTATGCGATCAGCTCGGGGTCAGCCGCTCGGTCGTGCGCGAGGTGCTGCGGCAACTGGAAGCCGAAGGACTGGTGCAGATGATACCGGGGCACGGTCCGGCCGTGGCGAAGCCCGACCTCGGCCGGACCGATGAGATCTACGAGCTGCGCGCCCTGCTGGAGGGCATAGCGGCGAAAGCCTGCGCGACATCGGCCACTGACGATCAGATCGCGCTGCTCGATGCGGCGCTGGCGAAATTGCTCGAGGCCTGGGCATCGGGCGTGCCAGCCGAGGTGATGAGGGCCACCGCGAGCTTCTACGAGGTGCTGTTCGAAGCCGCTGACAAGCGCATCGCCTGGGAGATCGTCACCGGTCTCAACGTCCGCATCAACCAGTTGCGGTCGATGACGATCCTGTCGCAGAACCGCCGCGAGCCGGCGATCGCCGAGATGCACGCGATCATGAATGCGATCCGCTCGCGCAATCCGGAGGCAGCGGAGGCCGCGGCCCGGCGGCATGTCGAGTCGGCCTGGCAAATTGCGCGAGACGCGCTTCGTCTGGGCACCGTGTAGAGGGCTCGATCGATCAATTCCTGTCGACGGGCTTGGAGCGCATCCTTGACACCGTCTCGCGCTCGGCGCGCTTGGAGCGCAGCGGCGGCAGGCCACGGTCGACGAGGTCCATGTCCTCCAGCACCATGTCGCCCATGCGCTTGAAGGCGATGTCGAGTGCGCCGGCGCGGTGCGCCGAGCGCAGGAAGCCGGGGAGGGCGCGGACTGGATGGTCCTTCGCCAGCGGCTCTTCCGGGAAGACGTCACTTGCGGCGACGATGTGGCCCCTCTTCACCGCCGCCATAAGCGCTGCGAAATCGACGACGCCGGCGCGGCTGAGCAGGATGAAGGCCGCGCCCTTGCGCATCCTGGCAAAGGCATCGGCGCCTAGGAAACCCTGGTTCTCGCTGGTGACCGAAGCGACGACGAAGACGAAGTCGCTTTGAGACAGCACCTCGTCCAGCGAGGCCGGCTCGACGCCGTTGTCGACAAGGATCGATGGCGGCAGCCATGGATCGTAGACCTTGGTGCGGGTGCGGAAGCCGGTCAGCAAGCGGTTGAGCGCGCGGCCGAGATCGCCGAAGCCGATGATGCCGACATCGGCGCCGGAGAGCAGCCGCGCGGACTGGTTGCCGTCGCCGCCCCACAATTCCTTGCCTTGCCGGAAAGCGAGGTCGGCATCGACGATGTCTCTGGCCAGGTTCAGGGCCATGGCGAGGCCGAGTTCCGCCACCGGCTCGGCGAAGACCAGGCCGGTGGTGACGACGTGGATGCCGCGTGCGAACAGCGTCTCATAGGGCATGTTGTTGAGCAGATTGGTCTCGACATTGAAGATGCAGCGCAGCGCCTTCAGCTTTTCCAGCGTCTCGTCTGAAATCGGCGGCTGGCCGATGATGTAACGCGCCTCGGCCAATGTTTCGGACGGCAGGGCGGCGACGCCTTCCGGCGTGGTCTCGACGATGCGATAGCTTTTGCGAAGGCGCGCCAGTTGCGGCGGCGTGAAGATCAGGTCGAGCGTGCGCGGCTCGGGAGCGCTTATGACCAGCGGCAAGGCGTTGTCGGACATGTCTTTCCTCCCGGACGCGATTGGATCGCGTCAATCACATATTCAAGTCTTACTCGCGATGAACCGATTTACAAGAATGAAAAATCGATTTATCGATTGAAACAGCGAGGCAGAAATCCGCTGCCTGCCCTCGGGAGGAGGTCAATGGCGCAACAGGAAGCCCAGCAGCGGCGTCCGTCGATCCACGACGTGGCAAGCCATGCCGGCGTGTCCGCGGCCACCGTCTCCAAGGTGCTTGCCGGCGTCACCACTGTGAAGCCGGAGAATGCGCAGCGCGTGGTCGATGCGGTCGAGCGGCTGGGTTACCGCGTCGATCCGCTTGCATCCGATATGCGCAGGGCCAAGCGTCGCATCATCGGGGCGATCATGCCGGAATTCGAAAGCGAGTTTTTCGGCCAGATGGTCACCGAGCTGGAGGGCCTTGCCGAGCAGCGCGGCTATACGCTGGTCGCGGCGTCGAGCCGTGAATCGGAAGCGCGCGAGAAGGAGATCCTCGCCCGCATGCATGATTGGCGCGTTGCCGGCGTGGTGCTGGCGCCGGTGCGCAACGAGCATGGGCCGGCCGCCGCCTTCATGAAAGCCAACGGCATGACCGGCGTGCTGATCGACCGCGTGCTCTCCGACGACGCCTTCGACACGGTTTCGGCCGACAGCGCCGCCGCCAGCGCCGAAGTGGCTCGGATGCTGGTCGGCAAGGGCCACAAGCACATCCTGATCATCGGTCTCGCCGAAGGTGCGGCAACCGTGCGCGCTCGCTTGGAGGGTTTTCGGGCCCAGGCGCTGGCGCTCGACCCGTCGGTGCGTATCGACGTCATCACTTCGGAGATCAGCGTCGAGCCGCTCAGAGCTTCGCTGCGCGATTACTTCGCCAGGGGCGAGCGGCCGACCGCCGTCTACTCGCTGTTGCTCAAGGGCACGCTCGTCGCGTTGTCCGAATTCCGCCGGCGCGGCTGGCATTGCCCGAACGACATCTCGCTGGTCGGCTTCGACGACGCCGAATGGATGCAGGTGACATGGCCGGCCATCGCCGCCGTGGTGCAGCCGGTGCGCCAGATCGCCAGCGAGGCGATGAACCTTTTGTTTCGCAGGGTCGAGGGGGCGGTGGGACCACCCACGGCGCGCCTCGAGCCCTGCCAGGTGTTGATGCGGGAATCCGTTGGCACGCCAGGCGGCGGTCCGCATTCCGGGGGAGGAGACCGACAAAAGCCCCCATTGTCGTGAACGGAAGCATGCGCCGACCCTGGCCGAGGCAGTCGGCGCCAAGGATCGAACGGAGGATCGAATGACATCGCATTTCTTGAAAATAAATCGATTTACCCTTGCTGTGGGCGCCGCGCTTGCCTTTTGCGCCGTCGGCGCCGCCAAGGCCGAGGACGGCGAGTACGGCGTGCTGATGAAGACGCTGGCCAATCCGTTCTGGGGCGCGATGGCGCAAGGCGTCGAGGATGGCGCCAAGGAAGCCGGGGTGAAATATTTCCAGCAGGCGGCCGAGAGCGACCAGGCGGCCGAGCCGCAGCTCAACCTGTGCAACACGATGCTCGAGCGCAAGCCGGTGGCGATGATCACCGCCGCCATCAACTCGACCAACCTGTTGCCTTGCCTGAAGTCGGCGCAGGATGCCGGCATCAAAATCGTTGACCTCGACAACAATCTCGACCAGGCGGTGCTCGACAAGGAAGGCGTCAAGGTGACCTTCCATATCGGTTCCGACAACATCGCCGCCGGCGCGCAGGGCGCCGAGTATCTCGCCAACAAGCTCGGCAAGGATGCCAAGGGTCCGGTTCTGGTCATAGAAGGCCTTTCCGGCAACATCACCGGCGAAAAGCGCGCCAAGGGCTTCGCCGACAAGCTGAAGGAACTGGCGCCCGGGCTCGAAATCGTCGCCTCTCTGCCGGGCGACTGGGACCGCGGCAAGGCCGCCTCCATCGCCACCGACACGCTGACCGCGCATCCCGACCTCGTCGCCATCTTCTGCGCCAATGACGGCATGGCGCTGGGCGCGGTGGAATCGGTTTACGCCGCCGGCAAGGGGCCGCAGGTGACGATCATCGGCGTCGACGGCAATTCGGATGCGGTGAAGTCGATCAAGGAAGGCCGCCTCAATGCATCGGTGGCGCAGCTTCCTTATCTCGTCGGCAAGCAGGCGGTGGAAAACGTCAAGAAGGCGCTGGCCGGTGAGAAGGTCCAGGACAGCATCGCAGTGCCGACTTTGGTGCTGACCAAGGACGTGATCGACGCCGGCAAGGAGCCGATGCTGCAATATGTGAAATAGTCCTCCCGGACGGGCTGGCGCGGGTCTACCCTGCGCCAGCCAACTTTCTTTGCAACAGCGAGGCGATATGGCTTCCGAAAAGACGCAGCCCGGCTTCTGGGCTCGGGTGCAGCGCGCATCCGTCGAAAGGCTCCACATCAGGCTGGAGTCGCTGGTGGTGCTTCTGGCGCTGAGCACGGCGATGGCGTTCTTGTCGCCCTATTTCCTGTCGCTCAGCAACTTCCTCAACATCCTTCTGGCCACCTCGACGATCGGCGTACTGGCGATCGCCGCCACTTTCGTCATCGGCTCGGGCGGGCTCGATCTGTCGCTAGGCTCCGTGATGGGTCTCGCCGGCGTGGCAGGCGCCTTCGTCGCCGTCAATCTCGGCTGGCCGTCGGTCTTCGCGGTGATCGCCTGTATTTTGGCCGGCGCGATCGCCGGCTACATCAACGGACAACTGGTGACCCGCGCCTTCGTGCCGGCCTTCATCGTCACGCTCGGAATGCTCGGGCTGGCGCGCGGCCTGGCGCTCGTGATTTCGCAGGGCAGAGCGATCTACGGCTTGCCGCCCGAGATCGTCTATATCGGGCAGGGGCGGCCTTTCGGCATCCCGATGCCGGTGATCATCTTCGTGCTCACCGCGATCGTCGCGCATGCGGTGCTCGCCTATACACGCTTCGGCCGCCACACGCTGGCGCTAGGCGACAGCGAGGGCGCGGCGCGCGCGGCCGGCATTCGCGTCGAGCATCACCGCCGCATCATCTATACGCTCTCCGGCGCGCTTGCCGGGCTGGCCGGTCTGCTCTTCACCGCCCGCGTCAATGCCGGCGATCCAACCGCCGGCATCAATTACGAGCTCACCGCGATCACGGCGGCGATCATCGGTGGCACCAATCTCTTCGGTGGCCGCGCCTCGATCCTCGGCACGATGATCGGCGCGCTGATCATGGGCGTGTTGCAGAACGGCCTGACGCTGCTTGCCGTGCAGTCCTATTACCAGCAGATGGCGATTGGGGCGGTGCTGATCCTCGCGGTTTTCATCGACCAGTACCAGGTGCGGAAGGAGTCGCGCGTATGACCCTGCTTTCGCTTCGCGGCATCCGCAAGAGTTTCGGCGCGGTCGACGTGCTGCATGGCGTCGACCTTTCAGTAGCGGCCGGCGAGGTGGTGGGGCTGGTCGGCGACAACGGCGCCGGCAAGTCGACGCTGATGAAGACCATCACCGGCATCTACCGGGCCGACACAGGCTCGATCCAATTCGACGGCAAGGACATCCTGGCGCTCGACCCGGGCCAGCGCCGCCGTCTCGGCATCGAGATGATCTACCAGGATCTTTCTCTGGCCAAACAACAGGACGTGGCCTCCAACATCTTCCTAGGACGAGAGCCAACGAAGCGGTTGTTCGGCCTCTTTCCCGGCTTCGTCGACAAAAGCCAGATGGATCGCCAGGCCGCGAAAATGATTGAACGGCTGGGCGCACATCTGCCGTCGATCAACCGGTCCGTGGGCTCGTTCTCCGGGGGGCAGCAGCAGACGGTGGCGATCGCGCGTGCGCTGACCTTCAATCCGAAGCTCGTCATCATGGACGAACCGACTGCCGCACTTGCCGTGCGCGAGGTGCAGAGCGTGCTCGACCTCATCCGACGGCTGAAGTCTGAAGGCATCGCGGTCATCCTGATCTCGCACCGGCTGAACGACGTGCTGTCGGTCACCGATCGTATCGTCGTGCTGCGCCACGGCAGGGCGGATGCAGATCTCGTCACCGCCAACACCAACATGAACGAAGTCGTCAGCCGCATCGTCGGCGGCGGCGACATTGCCGCGGCCGCGGCGCATGAGCAACGAGGCTGATATGAACACCTTCGGACTGCACACTTTCGCCATCGCTCCGGTCTGGGATCTGGCCCGTATCGAGCCGCAGATGGACCGCTTGAAGGAACTCGGCATCGGCCTGATGGAGATTCCGCTGCTGCGCCCCGAGGAGATCGACACCAAGCGCACGCGCGGCTTCGCCAACCACTATGGCGTCGAACTGATCCCGTCGCTCGGCCTGCCGCGCTCTCTCGACGTGGTCGAGCGGCCGGACGAGGCGCTCGACTTCCTCCAGCCGGCCTTCAAGGTCTGCAACGAGGTGGGCAGCGAGGCCCTCGGCGGCGTCACTTACGGCACGATCGGCAAAACGACCGGACGGGCGCCGACGCAGCGCGAGATCGACGGCATGTGCCGCTTCCTTGAGCGTGCAGCGAAGTCGGCGAAGTCGCGCGGCCTCAAGCTCGGCATCGAGCCCTGCAACCGCTACGAGACACATCTGATCAACCGCGGCATCGATGCGGCTCGCATCATCGAGCGCGTCGGCGCCGACAACGTCTTCATCCATCTCGACACCTATCACATGCATATCGAGGAGGAGAGTTTTGCTTCCGGCTTCGAGGCGGCAGCGCCCTATCTCGGCTATGTGCATGTGTCGGAAGCCAATCGCGGCGTGCCGGGGCGTGGCATGCTCGACTGGGCCGCCTGCATGAAGGCGATCGCCGATATCGGCTACCAGGGCGCGATCACGCTCGAAAGCATGAACCATGTCGATGTCGACATCGCCGGCGGTCTCGCCGTTTGGCGCCCCGTGGCCGAGGATCCGCGCGACGTGATCGAGGTCGGCCTGCCCTTCCTGCGAGAAGAGGCGAGGAAGGCGGGGCTGACGCTGGGATAGGAAGCAGAGAGCTGGCATCAGGAGCCGGCCGAAGCAAGCTCGGATGGTTTCGATTTACCGAACCAGATTGCTCGTGCAATGTGGCTTTGGAGGATAGAAATCGTGCCATTCGTCAGCATAGGCGGCGTCACACTGCATTACCGCCAAATCGAGGCGGCCGGCACGTCGCGTCCGATCATCTTCATCAATTCGCTGGGCACCGACTTCCGCATCTGGGACGACGTCGTCGCGAAACTGACGGGCGAAATGCCGATGCTCGTCTACGACAAGCGCGGCCATGGGCTCTCCGATATCGGCGGCGGCGTGCGCTCGATCGACGACCATGTCGACGATCTGGTCGGCCTGATCGACCATTTCGGCTTCGACAAGGTCGTGCTCTTCGGCCTGTCTGTCGGCGGCATGATTGCGCAGCGGCTCTATACCCGCCACCCCCGATGTGTTGAGGCGCTGATCCTCAGCGACACGGCGCATAAGATCGGCACCGCCGAGAGTTGGAACACGCGCATCGCGACCGTCGAGCGCGACGGCATCGAGGCGATCGCCGACGGCATCATGAAAGTGTGGTTCACGCCGGAGTTCCACGCCAGGCGCGCAGCGGACCTGGCCGGCTGCTGCAACATGCTCACCAGGCAGGCTCTGCCTGGTTACATCGGCACCTGCATGGCGCTGCGCGATGCCGATTTCACCGACAGCGCGCGGCGTATCGCGGTGCCGACGCTTTGCGTCGTCGGCGATCAGGATGGTTCGACGCCCCCGGATCTTGTCCGCTCGCTGGCCGGACTGATCCCCGGCGCGCGTTTCGAAGTGATCCGCAATTGCGCGCATATCCCGTGCATCGAGCAGCCCGAAGCGTTGGTCACGTTGATCCGCGATTTCGTCGCCTCGTTGCCCGAGGGAAAGCCTGCCCATGGATGATGTCACGAAGAACCGCTACCGGACCGGTCTCGAGGTCCGCCGCTCCGTGCTCGGCGATCCGCATGTCGGCCGCGCCGAGGACGCCGCGACCGATTTCGACCGGCCGTTCCAGCAACTGATCACCGAAGCCGCCTGGGGAACGGTGTGGGCGCGTCCCGGCTGGTCGAAGCGCGAGCGCTCGATCGTCACGCTGGCGCTGCTTGCCGCACTCGGCCATGACGAGGAAGTGGCCATGCATGTGCGCGCCACCGCCAATACGGGCGCCTCGCGCGACGATATCTGCGAAGCCTTCCTGCACGTCGCGATCTATGCCGGCGTGCCGGCCGCCAACCGCGCCTTCAAGATCGCCAAGCAGGTGTTCGCGCAGATGGATGGAGCCGCCCATGGCTGAGCCCGGCTCCAACCGGGCGCCGGAAACCGGCGCCTTCTTCCAGCGCGACCGTCAGTGGCATCCGCCCGCGCTCACGCCGAACTACAAGAGCTCGGTGCTGCGCTCCCCGCAGAAGGCGCTCCTATCTTTCGACAACACGCTGTCGGAATTGACCGGCCCGGTGTTCGGGCACGCGATGCTCGGCGAGCTCGACAACGACCTGATCCATAATTTCGCCAGGGCCGGCGAGAGCGCCATTGGCGAGCGCATCATCGTCCACGGGCGCGTGCTGGACGAACGCGGCAAGGGCGTGCCCGGCGTGCTGCTCGAATTCTGGCAGGCCAATGCCGGCGGCCGCTACCGGCACAAGAAGGATGGCTATCTCGCCCCGCTCGATCCGAATTTCGGCGGCTGCGGCCGCGCGATCACCGGCGAGGATGGCGGCTACGCCTTTCGCACCGTCAGGCCCGGGCCTTATCCCTGGCCGAACGGGCCGAACGACTGGCGGCCGGCGCATATCCATTTTTCGGTGTTCGGCCACGGCTTCGCGCAGCGGCTGATCACGCAGATGTATTTCGAGGGCGATCCGCTGATCTGGCGCTGCCCGATCGTCGGCGGCATTTCCAACAAGGGAGCTGTCGAGGCACTGATCGCGGCGCTCGATATGCAGTCGACCATCCCGATGGACGCGCTCGCCTACAAGTTCGACATCGTGCTGCGCGGGCGCCGCTCGACGCTGTTCGAGAACAGGCCGGAGGGCAATTGATGGCGCAGTCGCTCGACCGGCTGAAGGAAAGCCCTTCGCAGACCGCCGGACCCTATGTGCATATCGGGCTGACACCCAATTTCTGCGGCATCGGCGGCGTCTATGCGAGCGACCTCGGCTCGGCGATGGTCAATAGTGAGACCAGGGGCGAGCGCATCGAATTGCGCATGCGCGTGTTCGACGGCACCGGCACGCCGCTGAAAGACGCGCTGATCGAGATCTGGCAGGCGGACGCCGAAGGCTTCCACAATTCGCCGGCCGAGACGCGCGGCGCCGCCGATCCCAACTTCCAGGGCTGGGGCCGGCAGCCGACCGACATGGAAACGGGTGTCTGCCTGTTCCAGACGATCAAGCCTGGACGCGTGCCGTTTCGTGACGGCCGGCTGATGGCGCCGCATATCACGTTGTGGATCGTGGCGCGCGGCATCAATATCGGTCTGCATACCAGGCTCTATTTTTCCGACGAGGAAAAGGCCAATGCCGAGGACCCGATTCTTGCGCGCATCGAGCATCGCCTGCGCGTGCCGACGCTGATTGCCGAGCGCCGGGGCGACACTTACGTCTTCGATATCCATCTGCAGGGCGAAAAGGAGACGGTCTTCTTCGACAGCTGACCGTGGCCGCCATGACAGTTTCGCCCTTCGATCACCCGCTGCTTTCCGGCCTGCTCGGCGACGAGGAGGCGGCCAGGCATTTTTCCGTCGAAGCCGATGTCGCCGCCATGCTCGCTTTCGAGCGGGCGCTGGCCGAGGCGGAAGCCGAGTGCGGCGCGATCCCTAGCGCGGCCGAGGCCGCGATCGTGAAAGCGCTGGCTTCATTCCGGCCGGACACGGCGAAGCTGCGGGCCGGCGTCGCCGTGGATGGCGTCGTGGTGCCGGAACTGGTGCGTCAGATCAAAGCCGCCGTCGGCGCGCCGCACGATGCATATGTGCATTTCGCCGCCACCAGCCAGGATGTGATCGATACGTCGCTGGTGCTGCGCCTGCGGCAGGTCGTCGACCATATCGGCCTGCTGCTTGGCGAGAACGTCGTTCGCCTCACCGGCCTGGAGCTGGAATTCGGAAATCGCGGGCTCATGGCGATGACGCGCATGCAGCCGGCAATTCCAATAACCGTGCGCGATCGGATCCTCTCGTGGCGCGCGCCGCTCGAACGTCACCGGGAACGCTTGAAGGAGCCTTCCGGCCGGCTGCTGGTGCTGCAGTTCGGCGGCGCCGCCGGCACGCTGGAAAAGCTCGGTGACAAGGCCGCCACTGTCCGCGCCGCGCTTGCCGCGAAGCTCGGCCTTGGCGATGCGCCGCAATGGCATAGCCAGCGTGACTCGCTTGCCGAGTTCGCCGGCTGGCTGTCGCTCGTCACCGGCAGCCTCGGCAAGTTCGGGCAGGACGTCGCGCTGATGGCGCAGACCGGGTCCGAGATCAAACTGTCCGGCGGTGGCGGTTCGTCGGCCATGCCGCACAAGCAGAACCCGGTGAAGGCGGAAGCCCTGGTGGCGCTGGCGCGATTCAACGCCGTCCAGCTCTCCGGCATGCACCAGGCACTGTTGCACGAGCAGGAACGTTCGGGCGCGGCCTGGACGCTGGAATGGCTCATCCTGCCGCAAATGGTCGTGGCGACCGCGGCCGCGCTGCGGCTTGCCGCCGAGATGAGCGCGCAGATCGAGAGCCTCGGTCATTGATGCGCACGCAGGTCGCCATCATTGGCTCCGGACCGTCCGGCCTGCTGCTCGGCCAGCTGCTCGCCACGATGGGCGTCGAGACGATCATTCTCGAACGGTCGAGCCGGGAACATGTGCTTGGCCGGGTACGGGCGGGCGTGCTCGAACAGGGGACGGTCGACCTTCTCGGCGAAGCGGGCGCGGCGGACAGGCTGCATGCCCAGGGTCTGCCGCATCAAGGCATCTCGCTCGCCTTCGACGGCCGCGCGCATCGCATCGACATGACGGCGCTCACCGGCGGCAAGCATGTCACCGTCTATGGCCAGACCGAGGTGACGCTGGATCTGATGCGGAAGCGCGAAGCGGCGGAGCTCCTGACCGTCTTCGAAACGTCGAATGTCGCGCCGCATGATTTCGACGGCGCATCGCCCTTCGTCACCTACGACAAGGACGGCCTCACGCATCGCATCGATTGCGACTTCATCGCCGGCTGCGACGGCTACCACGGCGTCAGCCGCCGCTCGGCGCCGGAGGGCGCGCTGAAAACGTTCGAGCGGCAATATCCGTTCGGCTGGCTGGGCGTGCTGGCCGAAGTGCCGCCGGCCGACCACGAGCTGGTCTATGCCAATCATGAGCGCGGCTTCGCGCTCTGCTCGATGCGCTCGCCGCGGCGCAGCCGCTACTATGTGCAGGTTCCGGCCGACGAGCGCGTCGAGGCATGGTCGGACGACCGTTTCTGGGACGAGTTGCGCCGGCGCCTGCCGCCGCGGATCGCGGCCGCCGTCACCACCGGGCCGTCCTTCGAGAAGTCGATCGCGCCGCTGCGCTCCTTCGTCGCCGAGCCGATGCGCTTTAACCGGCTGTTCCTGGTCGGAGACGCCGCCCATATCGTGCCGCCGACCGGCGCCAAGGGGCTCAACCTCGCCGCCAGCGACGTGCGCTATCTGTTTGCCGGACTTCGCGAATTCTATAATGGGAAATCAGAGGCCGGGCTCGACGCCTATTCGTCAAAGGCGCTGGCGCGCGTGTGGAAAGCGGTGCGCTTTTCCTGGTGGATGACGACGATGCTGCACCGGTTTCCGGAGACGGGCGAGTTCGGCCAACGCATCCAGGAGGCCGAGCTCGATTATCTCGTACATTCCAAGGCCGCATCCACCGCGCTGGCCGAGAACTACGTCGGACTACCGTATTGACCGGTCTTGGCGCGCTCTGCGTCAGTTCTCGGTGTTCCGCACGGCTGAAAGGCGCAAGCCATCTGCCACTCGCCCCAAAACCTCCCGTCTTAGATAATGCAAAGCATCCGGTTCAACTTCGGTATATCGGTTAAAAAACTCAAGCAATCTAGCAGTTTCCCCGATTTCCATAAGGGTCCTGCTGGTATTCTTCTTATTATCCTCGAAAGGGTGCTGCATTACGAATTGCATTCTTTGTACGGCGTCAGGGTATCGTTCAGCATGCAATTTCATGAAGGAATCAATTTCCTCGTTTGAAAAATGCTTTTTCATTGAACAAACCCTGATATCTGTCGACCTCATCGTATTTGTTGCCGTTGCCTGCGTCACGCGGTGTTTCGTGAAGAGAGATCAAACGCGCTCAAGCGCGATGGCGATGCCCTGGCCGACGCCGATGCACATGGTGGCCAACGCCAGCTTGCCGCCGCGCTCGCGCAGTTCGAGCGCCGCCGTGCCGGTGATGCGCGCGCCCGACATGCCGAGCGGATGACCGAGCGCGATGGCGCCGCCATTGGGGTTCACATGCTCCGCCGCCTCGGAAATTCCGAGTTGGCGGAGCACGGCAATGCCCTGGGAGGCGAAGGCTTCGTTCAATTCGATGACGTCGAATTGTTCGGGCGTCAGACCGAGGCGGGCGCAAAGCTTCCTCGTTGCCGGCGCCGGTCCGATGCCCATGATGCGCGGCGCCACTCCGGCGACGGCACCGCCGAGGATACGGGCGATCGGCGTCAGCCCGTGCTTCTTCGCCGCTGCCTCGGAGGCGATGATGAGGGCGGCCGCGCCGTCATTGACGCCGGAAGCATTGCCGGCGGTCACCGTGCCGCCCGGGCGGAACGGCGTCGGCAATTTGGCCAAAGCCTCTATGGTGGTGCCGGCGCGCGGATGCTCGTCCTTCGAGACGACGATCGCGTCGCCTTTCCTCTGCGGGATGGTCACCGGCGTGATCTCCTTCGCCAGCCGGCCATTCTCTTGCGCTGCCACCGCCTTGTCCTGGCTGCGCACGGCGAAGGCGTCCTGGTCGGCTCTGCTGACGGAAAAATCCTCGGCGACGTTCTCGCCGGTCTCCGGCATGGAATCGACGCCGTACTGCTTCTTCATCAACGGGTTGACGAAGCGCCAGCCGATGGTGGTGTCGTAAATCTCGGCGTTGCGCGAAAAGGCGGTGTCGGCCTTCGGCATGACGAAGGGGGCGCGGCTCATCGATTCCACGCCGCCCGCAATCATCAGCTCGGCCTCGCCTGCCTTGATGGCGCGCGCGGCGATGGTGGAGGCATCCATACCCGAGCCGCAGAGGCGATTGACGGTCGAACCTGGAATGTCCTGCGGCAGGCCGGCAAGCAGCAGCGCCATGCGCGCGACGTTGCGGTTATCCTCGCCGGCCTGGTTGGCGCAGCCATAGACGACGTCATCGATGGCTGCCCAGTCGACGCCGGGATTGCGCTCGACCAGCGCCTTCAACGGAATGGCGCCGAGATCGTCTGCGCGGACGGAGGACAGCGAACCGCCGAAGCGGCCGATGGGCGTGCGGATGTAATCGCAGATGAAGGCTTCAGTCATTTATGCAGCTTTCCCTTTGGTGGTCCCTCGATGCGCCGCCTTGGTGCGGGCCTGCAGGTCGCGCAATGTCTTCAGCTCGAGTTCCGTCGGCGCCGGTGTCTCGACAAGGGCCTCCGCGAACTTGACCGTCCAGCCACAGGTTTCCTGCACCTGCTCGCGGCTGACGCCCGGATGCAACGAGCCGACGGTGAATTCCTTCGTCGCCGGGTCCGGTTTCCAGATGGCGAGGTCGGTGATCAGAAGCGTCGGGCCGGCGGTGTCGATGCCGAGGCGCTTGCGGTGATCGCCGCCTTCGCCATGGCCGAACGAGGTGAAGAAGTCGATCTTCTCGACCATGCCGCGCTTCGACTGCGCCATGGTGATGTAGACCTGCCTCGACGAGGTGGCGATCTCCGGCGCGCCGCCGCCGCCGGGCAGGCGGGTCTTGGGATGCGCGTAGTCCCCGATGACGGTGGTGTTGATGTTGCCGAACTTGTCGAGCTGGGCGGCGCCCAGAAAGCCAATCGAGATGCGGCCGCCCTGCAGCCAGTAGCGGAACATCTCCGGCACCGCGACGGTGGTGACCGCCGTCTCGCACAATTCGCCGTCGCCGATCGACAGCGGCAGAATGTCAGGCGCGGTGCCGATGGTGCCGCTCTCATAGATCAAGGTGATATCCGGCGCATGCGTCAGCCGCGCGACGTTGCAGGCCGCCGACGGCGCGCCGATGCCCACGAAACAGACATCGTCACTTTTCAGCGCGCGGCTGGCGGCAATCGTCATCATCTCGTTCGGGGTGAAGCCCATATCCTTCGCGTCGCTCATGCGGCTTTCCTCAGATGCTCGACGCGACCGGCAAAGTCGTCGGCGCTGCTCTCGATGACGTTCTTCTGGATCCAGGCCTGGAAGCGGTCGCGGTCGGCGGCGATTTCGTCCCATTCCAGATAGGAGGCGTTGTCGCGCTGGTAATAGCCGTGCGTGTAGGAGGGATGCGAGCCGCCAGGCACGAGCGAAATCGCCGCGATCGTCCAGCTCGGCAGCACGGTAAGATTGGGGTGGAGGTCGTCGAAATTGTCGACCACTTCCTCGACCGTCACCACGGCGCGCCTCGCGGCAAGAACGGCCTCTTTCTGAACGCCGATAATGCCCTCGACGAGCACGTTGCCTTTCCGGTCCGCCTTTTGCGCATGGATGAAGGTGACGTCGGGTCTTATCGCCGGAACGGCGGCAAGCACCTCGCCGGTGAACGGGCAGGTGACGGATTTGATGTTCGGATTGACCGCGGCGAGCCCGGCGCCGCGATAGCCGCGAAACACCGCGCAAGGCAGGCCGGCTGCGCCAGCCTCATAGGCGTTGGCCATGCCGGCGTGGCTGTGCTCCTCGACCTCGATGGGGCGCGGAAAACCGTTCTCGATTGCGTCGCGGGCACGCCTGAGGAGGCCGACGCCCGGGTTGCCGACATAGGAGAAGACGATCTTCTTCGCCATGCCCATGCCGATCATCTGGTCGTAGATCAAATCGGGCGTCATGCGGATGAGAGTCAGGTCGCGAAAGCCCTGGCGGATCGCCTCATGCGCGGCGGCGGTGGGGATCAGATGGGTGAAGCCCTCGAAAGCGACGGTGTCGCCGTCATGCAGGTTCTCCGCGACCGCATCCTTCAGCGGCAGGAACTTGACCATCACCAGACTCCGTGGATCAGAAAAGTTCGTATTGCGAACAAATGTTTTGCATGAGATACTTCTAGCTCCAACCTATGCGCGGAGTCAACGCCGGCCTGGAGGCGCTCATGGAAGATGAAGCAATTTCACGCGACCATGTCGGTTCGCTGGAGCGCGGCCTTGCGGTGATGGAAATCCTCGCGCGCCATCCGGGCGGCATGACGCTGACCGAGATGGCCGAGGAGGCGGATCTCACCCGCGCGGGCGCCCGCCGCTTTCTGCTGACATTGGTTGCCACCGGCTATGCAACGCAATCAGGCAGAATGTTCTCGCTGTCGCCGCGCCTTTTGACCGTCGCACGGACCTGGCTCGGCGGCGCTTCGCTCTGGACCTTCGCGGCGCCCATCATGCGCGAGGTGGCCGGCAAATTCGACGAGGCCTGCAACGCGGCCGTGCTGTCGGGCGAGGACGTCGTCTATGTCGCGCGCATTCCCGGACGGCGCATCCTGAGCGTCGCGCTCGATGTCGGCACCAGGCTGCCGGCTTATTGCACATCGATGGGGCGGGTGCTGCTCTCCGGCCTGTCGGCGGACGAGTTGAAGACCTTCCTTGCCGAGGCGTCCTTCGAGCGGCGGACACCGAAGACGATCATTGGCCGCGCCCCGCTCGGCAAGGCCATCGACAAGGCGAGGGCCGATGGCTTCGCCATCGTCGACGAGGAACTGGAGCTCGGTCTGCGTTCGATCGCGGTGCCGATCGTCGATCGCGCCGGCCGCACCGTCGCCGCCATCAACGTCTCTACGCAGTCGGCACGCTTCTCGGTGGAAGCGATGGAGCGCGACATCCTGCCGGTGCTGCAACAGGCCAGGCAACGCGTCGAGGAGTTCTTCTTCGTTTGAGCGCTGACCATCGGGCCAGAGCCCGTTGACGCTTCATTTCAGATAAGCTAATGAACAGGGTTATACAGGTTCATTGAACAGGTATCGATATGGCCCGTCGCGCGATACAGCTTACTCCCGGCACGGGCAAGCCCGAGCAGATCGCGACGGTTCTGGAGCATGAGATACGCTCCGGCCTGCTTGGGTTCGGCGACCGCCTGCAGAGTGAAAACGAGCTCGTCCAGCGCTTTTCGGTCAGCCGCAACACGGTGCGCAAGGGGCTGGAGGAGTTGTCGAGCCGGGGGCTCATCACCACCAGGGTAGGCATCGGCTCCTTCGTGACCTTCGACGGCATGCCGGTGGACGACGCGATCGGCTGGTCGCGCGCGCTTGCCAATGCCGGCGCCAATGCCGAGACCCGCACCTTGCGGCTCGAGATCATCGAGGACGCCGAACTGGCCGGAAGGCTTGGCGTCGAAAGCTCGTTCTTCATCGCCGTCGACCGCGCCCGCACCAATGCCGATGACGGCCACGCCATCTCGATCGAGCGCAGCCGCCTGCCGCTGTCACCCGAGTTGGAAGACATACCCCTGCGCGGCCTGCGCGAGGGCACGCTGCACCAGACGCTGCGCGGGGCAGGGCTCGTGCCCGACCACGGCGAGGAATGGGTCGACATCGAGATGCTGAGCGCGGCCGACGCCGCGATCCTCGACTGTGCGCCCGGCACGCCGTTCCTGCGCACGCGCCGGCTGACGCGCGCCGCCGACGGGCGCGCCATCGAATTCGTCACCAGCCTGCTCAATCCCGCGCATTTCGCGCTTCACCTGGAGTTCTGAGCATGGCGGACGCTGCCTCGCTGGATCGGGCCATGGGCGCGTTGATCGGCGGGGCGCTGGGCGATGCGCTGGGCATGCCGACGCAGCTTCTGTCGCCTGCCCGCATTGCCGCGCTCTACGGCCATGTCGAGGATTTCGTGGCGCCCGCCGCCGATCACCCGGTGTCGAAAGGACTGCCGGCCGGCGCGATCACCGACGACACCGAACAGGCGCTGCTGCTTGGCCGCATCCTGGTCGAGTCCGGCGAGCGTTTCGACCATGCGCGCTGGGTCAACGCGCTGCTCGACTGGGAACGCGACGTCAAGGCGCGCGGCAGCTACGACCTGCTTGGACCATCGACCAAGCGCGCCATCGACGCCATCAACAGCGGCGTGCCGGCCGAAGAGGCGGGGCGCGGCGGCGACACCAATGGCGCGGCGATGCGCATCGCGCCGGTCGGGATCATGATGCCGCCGGACCCGCTCGACGCGCTCGTGGCCAAGGTGGCAGAGACCTGCCGCGCCACGCACAACACCTCGATAGCCATCGCATCGGCAGCAGCCGTCGCCGCCGCCGTCAGTCTCGGTGTCGCGGGCAGCGACTGGCGAGCCGCTTGCGGCCATGCGGTCGCAGCCGCAAGACTTGGTGCCGCGCTAGGCCATTGGGTCACCGGCGGCGACATCGCAGAGCGTATTCTCTGGGCGCAGGCGCTGGTGCGCGACAGGGCGGAGAAGGACGCGATCGAGTTGATCGTCGACCTGGTCGGCACCGGCGTTGCCAGCCAGGAATCGGTTCCGGCAGCCTTCGCGGTGCTGGAGGTCGCGCAGGGCGATGCGTGGCGGGCCGCCGTGATCGCGGCCAATCTCGGCGGTGACACCGACACGATCGGGGCGATTGCCGCCGGCATGGCCGGCGCCTGCGCCGGCCTGTCGGGACTGCCGCGGGATCGGATCGCCCGACTGCATGGCATCGACATAGCGAATGTCCGCGCGCTGGCCGAGGATCTGGTTGCAGCACGCGGCCCCAAGGCCGTTCCAGGCAAGGAGGGCGCGGCGTGAGCGGACGGCTCGTCCATGTCGGCAGCGCGGTGGTGGATTACGTCTACCGGATTGACGCCTTGCCGGCGGCCGGCACGGAAAAGACCGCGACGAGCTATGCGCGGGTCGCCGGCGGCGGTTTCAACATGATGGTCGCGGCAAGCCGGACCGGCATGAAGGTGGTATTCGGCGGGCAACTCGGCACGGGGCCGGATGGCGACTTCCTGCGCGCCGCATTAGCAGCCGAAGGCATCGAGACGCTGACGCCGCCATCGCCCTTGCTGGATAGCGGCAATTGCGTCGCCATGATCAGCAGCGACGCCGAGCGGACCTTCGTCTCGTGGCCGGGCGCCGAGAGCCGGCTCACGCTCGACATGATGAAGCCGGTCCAAGTTGTTCCGGGCGACTGGGTTTTCACCTCAGGCTACGCGCTGAGCTATCCCGGCAGCCGCGATGCGCTCGCCGATTGGATCGAGGCGTTGCCGGCTGGCATTCCTTTCGTCTTCGACCCTACGCCGGTGATCGCCGACATTCCGCGACCGATTCTGGACAGGGTGCTGGCGCGCGCGACATGGCTGAGCTGCAATACCGACGAGGCCGCCGAGATCGCCGGTGCCGGCGATGCCCAGACCGTCGCCATCCGGTTGCTCGCCGAGCATTGCCCCAAGGCCGAAGGTGTCGTCATCCGCGCCGGCGCTCATGGCTGCCTTGTGCGCATTGCCGATGGCGGCACCCGCGCGGTGCCTGGCTTCAAGGTGGAAGCCGTCGACACCAACGGGGCAGGCGACACGCATATCGGTGCCTTCGTCAGCGGCCTGTCGCGCGGCATTTCGCCCTGCGAGGCAGCACGCTACGCGAATGCGGCCGCCGCCCTTTCGGTCACTCGCCATGGCGGGTCCTCGGCGCCGACCCATCAAGAAATCGAGGAATTCCTGACCCAGCGCGGCGAAGCGACGCCCGCGCTTGGCCGGGCGGAAGCGACTGCGACTTAACAAGCCCGTCAATCGGGCAAACAAATGAGAGGAAAGACAACATGCGCATGCCCAGACTGACCGCTTTCCTGACGGCGACCGCCGTCTTCGTTTCAGCCTTCACGCTGGCCGCACAAGCCGCCGAGGAAGTGCATGTGCTCAACTGGAAGGGCTATGGCGCCGACGAGCCATGGGCGGTCGCCAATTTCGAGAAGGCGACCGGCTTCAAGGTGGTCAACGACTTCTTCAATTCCGAACAGGAGATGCTGACCAAGATCCGCACCAATCCCGGCCTCTACGATGTCGTGATGATCAATGCCGCCTTCAACGACCAGGCAATGGCCGGCAAGCTGATCCAGCCGATCGACGTCTCGAAGCTTTCCAACTATGCCGACATCGCCAAGGACAAGGCCGGCTCGCCGATGCTCAATCATGACGGCAAGGTCTATGGCGTGCCGTGGGTGTGGGGGCTGACGGCTCTGGCCATCAACGAGAAATCCTTCGACAAGCCGCCGACGAGCATCGCCGAGATGTGGAACCCCGCCCATAAGGGCCGCGTCATCATCCGCGACGATGCCGTCGAGGCGGTGCAGTTCGGCGCGCTGGCTTCGGGACAGAACATCAACGACATCAAGGATATGGATGCGGTCAAGGCGAAGCTCACCTCGCTGATGCCACAGATCAAGACGTTCTGGAGCTCGGAGAACGACTGGAACCAGATGGTCGCCTCCAACCAGATCGACATCGGCACCTATTGGAGCGGCTCGGCCGACCGCGCCAAGACGCACTTCAAGCTGCCGGTCTCGCTGGTGATCCCGCAGGAAGGCTCGGTCGCTTGGCTCGATGCCTTCTCTATTCCCGTCGGCTCCAAGAACGTCGCCGGCGCCGAGGCCTTCATCAATTACATGATCGACCCGAAATTCTATGTCGAATGGGTCACCAAGGTCGGCGCGCCGGTCTCGGCCAACACCAAGGCGGTCGACGCGCTGCCCGAGGATGCCTTCAACCGCAAGGTCATGGGCAGCCCGGATGTCGCCAAGCGTATCCAGTTCCAGGCGCCGGTCACCGACGAGCAGCGCGAAAAATACCTGGCGCTGTGGCAGGAACTGAAGGTCAACGTGAAGTAACCGCGTCTTTCGGGGAGGAGAGGCAATGGCTGACCAGCTTGCGATCGCTTCGCGGCGCGGACTGCGGCCGGCCCTGCCGCTTCTCCTTCCCGCCTATCTATGGCTGACGGTGGCGATCTTCCTGCCGCTGTCGGCCATGGTGTTCTTCTCTTTCATGACCGACCTGCCGCTGGCCGGCAAAGAATGGTCCTTCACGCTCGGAAACTACGCCGCCTTCTTCTCGCAAGGCCTCTATTCGACGCTGCTCATCGCATCATTGCGTCTCGGTCTCGAGGTGACGCTGTGGTGCGTCGTCATCGGCTATCCGGCGGCCTATGTGCTGGCCAAGGTGTTGAAGGGGCGCAGCCGCGAGGCGATCTTCCTGCTCGTCATCCTGCCGTTCTGGTCGAACGGGCTGGTGCGTATCTTCTCCTGGGCGATGGTGCTGCGCGAAGGCGGTATCCTCGACACCGCGCTCAACGCCGTGCTGCCGTTCAAGATCAATATCGATCTCATGTATTCCTATCCGGCCGTCATCATCGGCCTCGTGCACTCCTACGTGCCCTACATGGTGCTGACCTGTTACCTCACGCTGCAGGCTATCGACGATTCGCTGATCGAGGCAGGGCGCTCGCTCGGCGCGTCGCGGCGGCAGGTGCTGTGGCGGGTGATCATTCCGCTGTCGATGCCGGGCCTGATCGCGGGCGCAGCACTCATCTTCGTGCCGGTGGTCGGCTCGTTCATGGAGCCGCGCATTCTGGGTGGTCGCACCGGCACTTTCTACGGCACGGTGATCGAGGACCAGTTCGTCGCCGTGTTCAACTGGCCGCTGGGTGCCGCGCTCTCTTTCATCCTGCTCGCGGTCGTGCTGATCATTCTGGCGCTGGCCGCGCCCGTCCTGCGGAGAGCCGGCTGATGGCGACGACGCGGATCCTCGAATGGCTTGGACGGTTATACATCGTGCTTTTGCTCGGCTTCCTCTATCTGCCGATCACCATCATGGCGGCGATGTCCTTCAACGCGTCACCCTTCTACCAGTTGCCGTTCGAGTGGACGACGGACTGGTATTCGTCGCTTTGGCAGAACGACCAGCTGATCGCCGCGACCTGGAACAGCATCGAGATCGCGATCATCACCACTTTGATCTCGACCGTGCTCGGTTCGATGGCCTCGCTCGCGCTCTACCGCTACGAGTTTCGCGGCAAGAAGCTCCTGCAGGCGCTGCTGTTTCCGCCGATTGCCATTCCATGGCTGATCACCGGCACGGCGATGCTGATCTTCTTCTTCGGCGTCGGTATCGGCCGGGGGCTTGTTGCTATCCTGCTCGGCCATGTCGCGCTGGCGTTGCCCTATGTGATCGTCGTCGTCTCCGCCCGGCTGCAGACCTTCGCGCCTGAGCTCGAGGAGGCGGCGCGCTCGCTCGGCGCCAATCAGTGGCAGGTGACCATGCGCGTGACCTTGCCCTGGATCATGCCCGGCGTGATTGCCGGCGGGCTGTTCGCCTTCGCAGTGTCGTTCGACCAGTTCGTGGTCTCCTATTTCCTGTCGACGCCCGGCCAAACGACACTACCGGTTGAGATCTATGCCGCGATCCGAAAGGGTTTTACTCCGGAGATCAACGCGGTCTCGACGATCATCATTGCCGTGTCGATGGCGTTGATGCTGCTCACGGCGCGCTTCTTCAAGTTTGGCGGAGAGAAATAATGGCAGGCGTGCAGGTCGCGAACGTCTCCCGCAGCTTCGGCGCGCACAAGGCGCTGGACGATGTGTCGATCGATTTCGCCGATGGCGGCTTCTATGCGCTGCTCGGTCCCTCCGGCAGCGGCAAGACCACGCTGCTCAGGCAGATCGCCGGCTTCGATTTTCCGGATACAGGCCGCATCGCCATCGGCGGCGAAAGCGTCGAACGTGTGCCGGTCGAGAAGCGTCGCATCGGCATGGTGTTCCAGAACTATGCGCTGTTTCCCAATATGAGCGTCGCCGACAATGTCGCCTTCGGCCTCTCGGTGCGCGGCGAGCCGAAGGCGACGATCACGGCGGAGGTGCAGCGCGCGCTCGACCTTGTGCAGCTCGGCAAGCTTGGCGCCCGCAAGCCGCACCAGCTTTCCGGCGGCCAGCGCCAGCGTGTCGCGCTCGCCAGGGCCATAGTCACCAAGCCGCGCGTGCTCCTGCTCGACGAGCCGCTCGGCGCGCTCGACAAGGCGCTGCGCGTGGACATGCAGATCGAGCTGAAACGCATCCAGCGCGAGATCGGCATCACCACCATCTTCGTTACGCACGACCAGGAAGAGGCGCTGACGATGAGCGACCGCGTCGGCATATTGCGCGACGGCATGCTGGTGCAGGAAGGGCCGCCGGAGGAGATCTATGACAGACCTCAGAGCGAGTTCGCCGCGACCTTCCTCGGCGATGCCAACATCTTTCGCGGCGTTGCCACCGGTTCGGGGATCAAGCTGCAGGACGGGACGACGATCCAGGCTTCGACAGGCGCCTCCGTGCCGGCTGGCACCGAGGCGAGCTGCGCCGTGCGGCCGGAGCGCATCCGGATTTCGACCGGCGCCGGGATAGCTGAAGCGGCGGGCGCCAATGTTCTCAAGGGAAAGGTGTCCAAGCGCATCTTCTCGGGCAACAACAGCACCTATTTCGTAGACCGCGACCGCCAGACGTTGAAGGTGATCGTCCAGAACACAGGCGCCGAACGCCTGGCGGAAGGCGAACCCGTCGTGCTCAGCTGGTCACCGGACAGCACGGTGCTGATCGCGGCATAAGGCCGACTGCCGGCACTGATGAGATATGAATGGCGCGAGGAAATCCTCGGCACAAATCGCGGCCACATGCCGCCAACGTCAACAGCGGCGCCTATCCGGAAGACAGCATATCGTGCACACGGCCCCGGACCAGCTCACCCTGTTCATGAAGAAGGTCGACGCAAAGTCGTGATCCAAGAGTCGAAAGCTTCAGCCTGCGGCCGGCGGACCGTGCCAGATTCCGCTGGCCAGGGCAGCATAGAGCGCTTCGGAATCAATCCCGAGCGGCCTGTCTTCCTTGAGCGTCGCCACATGTGAGCGCACCGCCGCGTGGATCGCGCCCGTGGCCGGGGCGAGCGTCATGCCCTCGCGCAAATCGACGGCCTGTGCCGCGGCCATCAGCTCGAAGGCGATCAGCCGCCGCCATAGCACGATCATCTCGGCGCATTTGGCAACGGCGAGGGGCGTTTGCGTGGCGTGGTCCTCGACACCTTCGGACACAGGCAGGAAATCGAGCATCACCGGATTGGCCTTGTGACGGATCGCGGCCAGGATCGCCGTCACCGTCTTCTGCAGCGGGACGAAGCCGGCGGAAGCCCCGCCGACCGGCGACAGATATTTCGGCAGGCCGTGGCGGGTCGAGCCGGTGAGCTGGATGAAGCGAGCGGCTGAAGCCGCCGCGCATTGCGCGATCGAAAGGCCGAGCGTCTCGAAGGCGAGCGCCAGCGACGCGGTGTGGAAATTGCCGGTCGACATGACCAGCTCATCCTCGGCAAGCACCAGCGGATTGTCGGCGGCGGCGTTGAGCTCGATCTCGACCGCCAACCGTGCATGGTCGATCGCCTGGATCAGGGCGCCATGGATCGAGGGCATGCAGCGGATCGACAGAGGGTCCTGGATGGTGGTCGGCGCAGGTATTTCATCGCGCGCCAAGAGGTCGCGCAGGGCCTTCGCAGCAAGCTGCTGGCAGGCGCCGGGACGCGCCTGATGCTGGCGCGGATCGAGGATGGTACGGTTGGCACCGATGCCTTCCATCGTGAGCGCGGCTGCCTGCTGCTGCTGGTCGAGCGCGGACAGCGCATCGGCCAGCGCCAGCGCCCCGGTGCCGCTGGAAACCGCCGAGGCGTTGATCAGGGAGAGGCCGTCCTTCGGTGAGAAAGCGACGGGCGCAAGCCGCGCCATCATCAGCGCCTTGGTCGCAGACATGCGACGGCCCTGATACTCCGCTTCGCCCTCGCCGATGAGCACGCGGGCGATCGCCGTCATAAGCAGAAGATCGCCGGCGCCGATCGAGCCGAGCGACGGCATCACCGGATGCACTCCGGCATTGAGCGCCTCAAGCAGCGCCGTAAACACCCGCGGTGATAGGCCCGAACCACCGGAAGCGAGCATTGCAATGCGGGCGAACATCGCCGCCCGCACCGCCGGTACCGGCAGGGCCTCGCCGACGGCGGCGCTGCGGCCTTCGATCAGCTGGCGCTGGAAGGCGCTAGCGTCGCCTTCGACCGCGGTGACGAGATTGGCGCCGAGCCCGGTGTTCAGCCCGTAGATCTGCTGGCCGCCGGCCGCGGCGGCATCGAGGACCTGGCGCGCCTTGGTGAGTTTTTCGAGGACGGCGGTCGTGACCTCGACCTTGCAGGCGTTGCGCGCGGCGGCAACCACATCTTCGATGCTGACGCCGGCGCCGGTGAGAACCAGGGGGGTCATGCGAAACGCAGCCTCTGGCCGATGCCGTTTTCACCGGCCTTGGCAAGCATGGCCTTGCCGAGCGCGATGTCGGAAAGCGAGAGGCCGCGATGCCAGAACAGGATCGTCTCGCCATCGCTCTGCCGGCCTGCCTTGAGGCCGGCGGCGATCTGGCCGAGCTCGGCATGCAGCGTCGCTTCGCTCAGCCGTCCCGTCTCGACATGAGCGCGCAGCGAGCCGAACTTGCCGCCCTTGCACTGGCCCCAGTCGTCTACGACGATCTTCTGCATGATGTCGGTGAGCGAAAGCTCGACGGCGCTCATTGTGCCGTAGGGCACTACCAGCGCGCCCCGCTTGATCCATTCGGTCTTGAGCAGCGGCTGCGGCTCCGGCAGCCGAGAGGCTTCGACCACTATGTCAGCGCCTTCCACGCAGCTTTTCCAGTCGCTCACGGCCATGACAGGCTTGCCGAGGTCGGCGGCAAGCTTCGCGGCAAAGCCGTCGCGGCTTTCAGGCCGGCGCGAATGGACGCGGATCTCGTCGAAGTCGAAGACATGGTCGAGCAGTCGCACATTCCAATAAGCGGTGCCGCGCGCGCCGATATGGCCGAGCACCTTCGAATTCTTACGCGCCAGATGCTTCGCGCCGATGGCGGTGACGGCGCCGGTGCGCATGTCGGTGATGACGGTGGCGTCGAGGATGGCGCGCGGCGTGCCGGTGCGCGGATCGAAAAGATTGAGGATGCCAAATTCCGAGGGCAGGCCGTGCATGTAGTTGTCGACATAGTCGCCGACGATCTTCACGCCGGCGGCATCGAGCGGCGCCACATAGCCGCGAAGCACGTTGAAGTGGCCGTGGAAGGACGGGTCGGGCTCGAGATGGACGCGGGGCTCGATCACCGTCCGGCCGTTGCCCTGCGCGACCAGGCCGGCTTCGACGGCGCCGATGATCTCTGCGTCGGTCATGGCCAAAGCTTCGATGTCGAGAGCATTGAGGTAGTCGATATAGATAGGCTTCATGCGGTTTCCTCGGCCACCCCGGGCTCATCCATAACAGGCGAAACGATGACACGGAAGTTTGTTGGGCAAGCTCCGGAGCGGGCCGGCGTGGAGGCGCCGCGCTTCCCGGTCCCGCCGGCCAGTGCCGGAGCCGAGGTCTTCGGCCGTCAGAAGACGATTCAGATCGCGCCTGGCGCATTTGGCGGATTTAAATTGCGTTTGCTTCGGCGTCGTCGGACAAGCCCTTCCGCCGGGCGCGCGATCCGTGCAACGGATTGCCAAAAGCCTAGGAGTTTCCGCCTATTGCGCCAGTTTCGGCAATCGATGCGTCCACTTGTCCTTTGGCAGTACAAGTGCGCCTGTTGAACGCGGATTCATTTGACGAGCCTGCGTTGAGCCGATTAGCTTTCGTGCGGGGATGCAGGCCTGGCCAAGGCCTGTCCGTCGGGGCGAAAAACATAAATGATGAATGCGATCGGCTGGCCGAACTGGAGGCGCCTCAATCAGGAAGGCATCGTCTTTGCCATCGCCATCCTGCTGTTTGCCGCCGCGGCCCTCGGCCTGCCCGGCTTCCTGACCGCCGACAATATCGTCGCCATTGTCCGCTCTGTATCGGTGCTGGGCATCCTGGCGCTCGGTATGGCGGTCGTCATCATCGGCCGCGGAATCGACCTGTCGGCGGTGGCTATCATGGCGATGTCGGTCGCCTGGTACCTCCAGTTGCTCAACACCGGCACCGCGGATGGGCTCGCCTTTGCCTATGTGCTCGCAGGTGTTCTCGCCATCGGCGTGCTCAACGGGTTTCTGGTCGCCTATGCCGACGTGCCGGCGATCTTCGTCACCCTAGCCACCGGCTCCTTCGTCTTCGGCTATGTGCGTTCGCAACTGATCACGCAGGATGCCGTTCCGGTGCCTCAGGGCCATTGGGTGGAAGTGCTGGGCGGCGTGCGCTTCCTTGACATCCCCGTCGAGGTCTTCGTCTTTGCCGGACTGGCTTTCCTGGTTTTCCTGTTCCTGCGCTACACCAAATGGGGCCGCTTCATCTATTTCGCCGGCGACAACCCGGTCGCGGCGCGCAACATCGGCATTCCGGTGCGGCCGATGCTGGTTCTGCGCTACGCGCTTTCGGCGGTGGTGGCCCTGATCGCCGGTCTGCTCACAGCGGCCAGCCTGCATTCGATCAACACACGCGTCGTCAATTCGACGCTGCTCTACGACATCGTGCTGGTAGCGGTGATCGGCGGCATCGGGCTGTCGGGCGGGCGAGGCGGGGTGCGCAACGTGCTGGTGGGCGCCGCGCTGATCGGCATTCTGCTCAACGCGATGACCATCATCGACATTCCGCTGCTCTACCAGAACCTGATCAAGGCTGCGATCCTGCTCGGGGCCATCATCGTCGACGGCATCATCAATCCGCGCGACGAGCAGACCGCGCAACAGGGCGACATTTAGAGCAGATGGGCCAGCCCATCTGCTCTGGGGGTACCCGGAGCGATCGTGACGATCACCCGGCAATGAAAACGAACGAGAGGATATGACATGAAACTGTTCAGAACATTGATGGCCGCCGCTACGGCGCTCGCCGTAACCGCCTTCGCCGCGCCGAGCTTCGCCGCCGACGATCCGGGCCCGGCCGCCTATGCCAAGGCGCTCAACGGCAAGCGCGTCATGTTGGTGCCGCTGGCGATGGGCTTCGACCTGGCGCAGGGCTGGGCGCATTACCTGAAGAAGGAAGTCGAGGCCTGGGGTGGCACGTTCGAGACGCGCGATCCGAACTGGGTCGTCGATGCCGGCGCGCAGGCGATCACCGACGCCATAGCTTCGGACAAGCGGCCAGACGTGCTGATCATCCATGCGCCTGACCTCAATTCCTACTCGAAGCTGATGAAGAAGGCGCAGGCCGCCGGCACCTATGTGCTGCTGGTCGACAATCCGGCGAACTTCCCGGCCGACGCCTTCGTTGGCAGCGACTGGGATAAGCTTGGCCAGCTAGAGGCCGAAGCGGCGATCAAGGGTTGCGGCGAGAATTCGTCGAAGAAGATCGGGCTGGTGCAGGGCGACCAGGCGAACTCCTCCAGCCTCTACCAGTATGCCGGCATCATGAAGGTGCTGGAGAAGCATCCCGACTTCCAGGTTGTCGCCAAGCCGGACTCCAATTGGGACGCGACCACCTCGCGCAATGTGACGACGACGATGCTGCAGCAGCACCCGGACATCTGCTCGATCATCGACTTCTGGGACGGCGACGCCACCGGCGCTTCCGCCGCGATCCGCGACGCCAAGCTCGACGGCAAGGTGTTCTTGGTCACCACTGGCGGCGGTGAAAAGGCGGCCGATTGCGACAAGCTGCAAGACGGCACCTATGGCGCGGTGGTGATGACGGATCTTGCCCGCCAGTCGGGCGACATGAACGCCATCATCAAGTTCCTGCTGCAGAGCGGCCAGCCGGCCGGCACTTCGCACACCTATATCTACACGCTGGAGAAGGCGACGACGAAGGCGGACCTCAAGCCCGACAGCTGCTGGGACCTCAAGGCGCTGCAGGCTGAGGCGGCGGCGAAGTAAGCCGCGTCGTTTGAAGCATCCCGAGGTGGCCGGATCGTTCCGGCCACTTCTCTTCCCGTTGCCACTCCTTTCGCTTGAATGACAGCAGCAGCCGATGACCTTCCGTGAACGCCTCCAGGCCTGGCGCTACAATCTCGTGCCCGATCATCTGGTCGGCGAGATTCTCACCAAGCGCTGGACCGACAACGCCATACCGTTCCTGGCGCTGGTGGCGACGCTTGGGGTGTTCGGCTCGATCATTCCTGGCTTCTTCAAGCTCAACTCCCTGCAGGAATCGACCCGCCAGCTCGGCGAGTTCTCGCTGGTGGTGATCGGCATGACCGTGGTGATGCTCGGCGGCGGCATCGATCTGTCGGTCGGCTCGATCTTCGCGCTGTCGTGCTTTTCCGCCGTCTATGTCTTCTTCATCCTCGATCAGTCGATCTGGCTGGCCCTGGCCGCCGCGCTCGCCACCGGGCTGGTCTTCGGCGCCATCAACGGCTACCTCGTCGGATATCTGAGGCTGCGCGCCTTTCTCACCACGCTGGTCACCTTCATCTTCGGGCGGGCGCTGTTCGACATACTGGTCAGCTCCTATGCCGCCGATGTCCAGCTTTCCCAGGCCTCGTCCGATGTGCTCGACTTCATCGGCGACGGCACGTTCTGGGGCCTGTCGGTGTCGGTCTGGCTGGCGATCATCCTCGCCACCGTAACGCATATAGCGCTGACGCGCTCGCGGCCGGGCTGGCATGTGCTGGCGGTTGGCGGTTCGCGCCGCTCGGCGCACAATGCCGGCATCCGCGTGCGCCGTACCGTCTTCATGACCTATGTCTTTTCAGGGTTCTGCTCATCGATCGGCGGCTTCCTCATCGCCTGCCGGTTGAGTGGGGCAGGGCCGGGCACCGGTCTCAACCTGGAAATCATGGCGCTGACGGCGGCTGTGGTCGGCGGCGTCAGCCTGGGTGGCGGACGCGGCTCGGTGGTCAAGGGCCTTATGGGCGCGATCATCGTGCTCACCATGACCAACGGCCTGATCCGGCTGGGCTACGGCACCGGCACCAACCAGATGGTGCTCGGCATCCTGCTCGCGGTCGCCGTCACCATCGATATCCGGTGGCTGAAGAACCGCCACAAGGTGCTGAACGAGGTCTATGTCGCGCCGGTCTACCTCAAGATGGGCGAGACGCAATCAGCCGCGCCCGGCTCCGGCACGTCCTACGAGCTCGACAACCGGCTTTCTGCAGCGGATCACATCGGGCTCGGCGAGCTGGAAGGACCGGAAGACGTCATCCTCGACCGCGACGACCATCTCTATTGCGGCACGCGCCATGGCGAGATCGTCCGCTTCTTCGCCCCGGACTATGTGAAGTCGGAAGTGTTTGCCCATATCGGCGGCTTTCCGCTGGGACTCGCTTTCGACAAGGAAGGCAACTTGATCAGCTGCGTCGGCGCCATGGGGCTCTATTCGGTCTCGCCGGAGCGCGAGGTGAAGCGCCTGTCGGCCGAGACCGCGCGCTCCTGGACCTCGATCGTCGACGATGCGCGCCTGCGCGACCCCAACGATTGCGATATCGCGCCGGATGGCCGCATCTATTTCACGGATTCCACCAAGCGCTATGACGCCCATGACTGGGCGCTGGACTCGATCGAGAACCGCGCCACGGGCCGCCTATTGGTCTACGATCCGAAGGACGGATCGACCAGGACGCTGCTCGACGGCTACCGCTACACCAACGGTGTGTGCATGGCGCATGACGGCAAATCGCTGTTCTTCGCCGAAAGCTGGGCCTGCCGCGTGCATCGCTACTGGCTTGAAGGGCCGAAGGCGGGAACCGTCGAATGCGTCATCCGCGACATGCCGGGCTATCCCGACAACATCAACCGCGCTTCCGACGGCAATTACTGGATGGCATGGCTGGGCATGCGCACGCCGAGCTTCGATCTGTCGTTGCGCCACCCCGATATGCGCAAGCGCATGACACGGCGCCTGCCGCAGGACGAATGGCTGTTTCCCAACATCAACACCGGCGGCGTGGTGAAGTTCAACGAGAAAGGCGGCATCGTCGAGACGCTCGGCGATCTTTCCGGCAATGCGCATCCGATGGTGACCTCGATGCGCGAGCACAAGGGCTATCTATTCGTCGGGGGCATCCTCAACAATCGCATCGGGCGCTACAAGATAGCCGGCGCGGATCCGAACTGGACCAGCCCCGCTTCCTATTGGGGAGGCAAGCTATGATCCTCGATCCGATCCTGGATGTCTTCCGCGGCAAGGCGGTAACCATCCCGCCGCTGGACGGCGCTTTCCGTCCCAACACGCGGCTGGACGACCTGCCGGCCTTCGCCGAACTGACCGAGCCGGACAATCTCCTGGCGGCCGATGGGCGTATGCTTGTCTCCAGCGGCAACGCCATCCTGGCGATCGCCGCTGGTTCCGAGCCAGCGGTGGTCGAGACCTTTCAATCGCCCGTCACCGCGCTGGCGCTGTCGCCATCGGGCGAACTGACGGTCGCGTTGGAGAGCGGCAGGCTGCTGATTGCCGGCAAGGAAGTTTCGCTGCCGGCCGAAATCCGATGCATCACCGCGCTTGCCTATGCCGATGACGGCACGCTGTGGCTGGCCAATGGTTCGGCACACCACCTGCCGTCGCAGTGGGCGGCCGACCTGATGAAGAAGGGCGCATCCGGTGCGCTTTGGCGGTGCGGCCCGGGAGGTATCGGTTTTCAAAAGACCGCCGGCGACATCGCCTTCCCCTATGGGCTTCACCCGTTGGGTGCCGATGTGCTGGTCAGCGAAAGCTGGCGTCACCAGCTCGTGCGCATCGACGGCGCGAACGGGAACCGGTCTAACGTGCTGACGCATCTGCCAGGCTACCCCGCTCGGCTCTCGCCGGCCGGCGACGGCGGCGCGTGGCTGACGCTGTTTGCGCCGCGCAACCGGCTTATCGAATTCGTGCTGCAGGAAACACATTATCGCCAGGACATGATCGACCAGGTGCCGCCGGCCTACTGGATCGCGCCGGCGCTCGCCTCTAACCGCAGCTTCCTCGAGCCGCTGCAATGCGGCGGTATCCGCACCATGGGTATCCACAAGCCGTGGTCGCCCAGCCGTTCCTACGGTCTCGTCGTGAAGCTCGATCGGGCCCTGCAGCCGCAGTTCAGCCTGCACAGCCGCGCCAACGGCACGCGCCACGGCATCTGCAGCGTTGCGGAACGGGACGGCCGCCTTTTCATCGCCTCCAAGGGCGGCGATTGCGTGCTTGCCGTCGACCTCGCTTCGGGAGGTTTCTGATGGAGACGATCGTCCGTCTGGAAAGCGTCACCAAGACTTATCGCGGCGTGCCGGCGGTGAAGAACGTCAGCTTCGACCTGAGGAAGGGCGAGATCCACGCGCTGCTCGGCGAGAACGGCGCGGGCAAGTCGACCCTGACCAAGATCATCGCCGGCGTCGTCGACGCGACTTCGGGCAAGATGTTCCACAAGGGGCAGGAGATCGCTTACGCCTCGCCGCATGCCGCTCTGGAGGCCGGCATTGCCATGGTGTTCCAGGAGACCAGCCTGGTGCCGTCGATGACGGTGGCGCAGAACCTCTATCTCGGCACCGAGAAATTCCTCAACCGGCTACGCGGCACCTACATCTCGGCACAGCAGTTCCTGCAGTCGCTGAACTTCCCGGTCGATCCGAACGCGATGGTGGCTACACTTGGCGCAGCCAAGCGGCAAATGGTCGAGATCGCGCGCGCCGTCCACCACAATGCCGAGATCATCATCTTCGACGAGCCGACGGCGACGCTGACGCCGGAGGAGAAGCGCCATTTCTTCGCGCTGATCCGCCGATTGAAGGCGCGCGGGGTCTCGATCGTGTTCATCAGCCACGCGCTGGAAGAAGCGCTGATGATCGCCGACCGCATCACGATCCTGCGCGACGGCGAACTGGTGATCACCGACGATACGTCCGCTTTCGACCGCGACAAGATTGTCGCCGCCATGGTCGGGCGCTCGCTGTCGGGACAGATCTACCGCCAGCGCGACGAGACGAAGCTGCGCAAGGCCGGCAAGAGAGTGCTGTCAATGCAGGACATCTCGATGAGCAACATCGTGCGCAACAATTCCTTCTCGATCTTCGAAGGTCAGATCACCGGCGTGTTCGGGTTGATCGGATCGGGGCGCACCGAAACCTTCAAGATCGTCTCGGGCATCTACAAGCGCGATTTCCTGCGCGGCGGCACGATCGAACTGGACGATAAGCCGGTCCGTTACCTCGTCCCGAGCGAGGCGGTGGCCGACGGCATCGTCTATGTCACCGAGGACCGCAAGAGCGAAGGCATCTTCGAGACGATGAGCATCGCCGAGAACCTGTTCGGCGGGCTGCTTGCCGCCGGCCGCGAAAAGGCCTGGGTGATCAACCAGCAGGAGATGCGCCAGCTCTCGGCGGAATGGACCAGGACGCTCAACATCAAGACGATCAACGACAATGCCCGGGTGGTCGAGCTTTCCGGCGGCAACCAGCAGAAGGTGGTGATCGGCAAGGGGCTGGTGCAGCAGCCGCGCATCGTCATCCTCGATGAACCGACGCGCGGCGTCGATGTCGGCGCCATCGCCGAGATCCACCAGATCATCAACCGGCTGGCCGACGAGGGCCTCGCCGTCGTGGTCATCTCGTCCTACCTGCCCGAGATCATGAACCTGTCCGACCGCATCCTTGTCTGCCGGCAGGGACGCATCGTCGAGGAGTTCTCGCCGGCGGAGGCGACGGAGGAAAAGATCATGTATGCGGCAGTGCACTAGATTCAGGTGAGGCCGGCCTGCAAATGGCGGCTTCCTGCGCTTCCGGTGCTCACGTACTTAAGTACGCTCCGCTCCGGTTCTCGGAAGCCACCATTTTCGACTCGGCCTGACCTGAATCCCAGGGTCGGCGCTGGAAAAGTGAATCGGGCAAATGGATTGAGCGCAACGGCTCAGATTCTGATTCAATATGTTGGGAAGACGATTCAAACGAAAGGACCACGCCATGGCCACCACGAAACTGCTGAGCGATGCGGAGGTCGAAAAGATCCCGGCGGTGAAGGCCGTGTTCGACGATATACGCGCGACGCGGAAATCCGACTTCGTCAACAATTTCTGGCGGGGGCTGGCCAATGATCCGGCGTCGCTGAGGCGGGTGTGGGAGCAGCTCAAGGCGGTAATGGTCACCGACAGCGCCATCGATCCGCTGACCAAGGAAATGATCTATATCGCCGTCTCCACCGCCAATGGCTGTTCCTACTGCATCCATTCGCATACGGCCGCCGCGCGGGCCAAAGGCATGACCGACGCGCAGCATGGCGAGCTGGTGTCGATCATCGGCCTGGCGGGGCAGACGAACCATCTGGTCACCGCCATGCAGATCCCGCTCGATCCGCAATTCGAGGTGAAGTAAGGGGCGGCGGCGTTGCCTTCTCCCACAAGGGGAGAAGGGAAGACCTACACCGGCCGGTAAACCTTCCGCGCCGTGTTCCAGAAGATATCCGCCTCGGCCATCGCGCCGTGCCTGGCAACCGCGGCGCGGTGCGCCTCGATCAGCTCGGCATGGCTGGTCCACAGCTTCTCGATCGGGAGGTTCGAGCCGAACATCAGCCGGTTGCTGCCGAGGATCTCGATGGCGTTGTCGACGATATAGGCGATGAGCTCGGGGTCGTTGCGGTGAACGAAAGTGCCGAGCCCCGACAGCTTGGCGTAGAAATTGGGCGCCGCCGAAAGCGTGCGGAGGCCGGCTTTCCAGGCTTCGGTGGTTTCCGGCTCCATTCCGGTCAACATGCCGGCATGGGTGAGGACGAAATTAGTCTCAGGGTTTTCGCAGACCAGCATCAGCCCGTCCTTCATCTGGGCCGGAAAGAGTTGCAGGTCGAAAGAGAGGCCGTAGTCCTTCAGCCACGTCACGTTAGCCCGAACCTTCGGATCGATCACCTGGTCGGCCGAGGCTGCGAAGCGGAAAGCGGGCGTCTCGTGCCAATGGAGCTGCATGCGCACGCCGCGCAGCAGCTTATATTTCATCAGCCGGTCGATCTGCGGGCGGACGTCGTCGACCGTCATGTCGGCATAGCCGACGATGGCGTGCGGCCAGCCGGTCTCGTCCGCGGTCTTCTGCAGGAAGGCGACCTCCTTTTCGAAATCCTCCTTGGCCCAGTTGGTCTGGACATAGACGGCCTTCTCGACGCCCGAGCCCTTCTGATCTTCGAGGAATTCCGTGATCGGGTAGTCGCGGCGGATCGCCTCGTAAGGGCCGAAGATGCGCGGCACCATCGGCCCGACCAGCCAGGGCTGATCCTGTTGGCGCCAGATGTGGAAATGCGCGTCGATGGCTCTCTGCATCACGATACCCCTTTCCAGATGACTGAAGCCGCAGGCGCGGGGCGGCCGAGCGACAGGATGAAATCAGCCAGGCTTCCGACAGACGAGCCGTCGACCAGATCGTCGAGCACCGGCAGGAGAGCGTGAAGCGCGGCCGTCGCCGGGCGAAAGCGCGGATCGCCGGCGAGCGGCGTCGCCAGCGACAGCCGGAAAGCGCGGGCGCCGAGGCGGCGCATCGCGGTTTCGAGGTCGGAATGGTCACCGCGTTCCAGGCCGTCGGACAGGATGACGACGCAGGCGCCGCGCGCGAAGGCGGAAAAGCGCGGTACCGACAGGAAGGCGAGCAATGTCGGCCCCATGCGGGTGCCGCCGTCCCAATCGTCGACGAGCGCCGCGGCGCGGGCAAGCGCCTGCTCGCGGTCTCGGATGCGCAGCGCGGAAGTGATGCGGGTGAGACGCGTGCCGAAGGTGAAGACTTCCGCGCGATCCGCGCCCTGAACAGCGGCGTGAGCGAGCTTGAGGTAATCGGCCGTGTGCAGCTTCATCGAGCCGGAGATATCGATAAGCAGAAGCAGTTTTCGCGGCACGGCCAGGCGGCGGCGCAGCAGCGGCGAGGGGATATCGCCATCGGCGCCGACGATTTCGCCGAGCGAGCGTCGGAGGTCGAACGAGCCGCGCGAGCGGGTGCGTGCGGTGCGGAAGGAACGGCGCGTCGGGAGGGCAGAGGCGAGCTTGCGGCGGAGCTGGCCGAGGCCATCGGCGTCGCGCTGGAATTCGCGGCTGCTCAGTTGCTCGAGCGCCGAGGACAGCTCGCCGCCCTTCTCCTGGCGAGCGACCTTGTTCTCTTCCTCGTGCGTGCCGCGATCGTCCTTGATCCGGGTTTCGTCGTCTTCCTCGCCTTCGATCGAAGGCTTGGCATCGCCGTGGAAATAGGCTCGGAAATGCGCCTCGAATTCGCCGCGGCGATCGGGCGGGGGCGCGAACGTCGCAAGAGCCGCCTCGCGGATGTCTTTCATCGAGCGCGGGCCGAGCAAGGTGACCGCCTGCATGAAGCTGGTGACTTGTTCGGGGGCGATGGCGAAGGCGCGGCGGCGCAGCAGCCTGGCGAAGCCGAGGAAGGGCGCGGCGGCCCTGGGCAGGCTTTCCGGAGGCCTCATTCCTTCGCGCCCCCCCGCCAGCGCTGCGCACTAGCCCTGGGGTTTCGCGCCAGGGCGTTGCGATTGTCCATCACGCCAGCGCCTCCTCGACAATCCTCCCAAGCTCCGGCGCGATCGCCGACAAATCCTCCTCGTCCTTGATCAGCACGCCGATGGCGCGCCGGAAGGCTTCCGGCCACGGGCTGCCGCCTTTTTCGAGGATGGTCGCGGCGTTCGCCCATTCGACCGCCTCGGCTATGCCCGGCGGCTTGGCCAGGGGCCGCGCGCGGATCTCCTGCACGGCATTCGCCACCGCCTTTGCCGTCGCTTCGGCGACATCGCCCGAGCGCAGCATGATGATCTCGGCTTCGCGCTGGGCATCTGGATAGCCGATCCAGTGATAGACGCAGCGCCGGCGCAGCGCCTCGGCAAGCTCGCGGGTGCGGTTGGAGGTCAGGATGACGATGGGCCGCGTGGCAGCGCGGATCGTGCCGCGCTCCGGAATGCTGATCTGGAAATCGGAGAGGAATTCTAGAAGCAGCGCCTCGAACTCGTGGTCGGAGCGGTCGATCTCGTCGACCAGCAGCACGCGCTCAACCGGGGCCCGCAGCACCTGCAGCAGGGGCCGAGCGATCAGGAAGCGGTCGTCATAGATGTCGATCTCATGCTCGCCGGCATGGCGGATGGCAAGCAACTGGCGCTGGTAGTTCCACTCGTAAAGCGCATGCCCGGCGTCGATGCCCTCATAGCATTGCAGGCGGACCAGCTCGCGGCCGAGCAGTTCGGCGACGGCCTTAGCGGCCTCGGTCTTGCCGACGCCTGGCGCTCCCTCCAGAAGCAGCGGCTTGCCGAGGCGGATGGCCAGGAAGATCGCGGTGGCGAGGCTGTCGTCGGCCAGGTAGCGCGAAGCAGCAAGGCGCGCTGCCACCGCCTCCGGAGACGCCGCGAGTTGCTCTGCTTCCGTCTGGATCATCTCGAAAACTCAGCCCGCGGCCTGCGCCTTCAGCGCGCGCAGGATTCGCTCGGGCGTGATCGGCAGCGTGTCGATGCGAACGCCGACGGCGTCGAAGACGGCATTGGCGACGGCCGGAATCTGCGGGTTGGCGCACATCTCGCCCGGACCCTTGGCGCCGAACGGGCCGTCGGCCGAGGGGCGCTCCAGCACGATGATCTCGGTCTGGGCCAGATCGCCAGGGCCGGGCATCAGATACTGGTTGAAGTCGGTCCCGCCGTGGTCGCGGCTTGGGTAATAAGGCTCGGTCGTCTCGTAAAGCGCATGGCTGATGCCCATCCAGGAGCCGCCGACCAGCTGCTGCTCGACCATCTTGGGGTTCAGCGCACGGCCGATCTCGAAGACGTTCTTGACGGTCAGCACCGTCACTTCGCCGGTCTCGTCGTCGACCTCGACTTCGGCCACCGTGCAGGCATGGGCGTAGCAGGTGGAGGGCTTCATCGCCCCGGTTTCCTTTTCCGGGTAGGAGCGCGGGATCAGGAACATGCCGCGGCCGGAGATCGAGCGGCCGCGCTTGAAATGCGCCGACAGCGCGACATCGAAAATCGAGATCGATTTCTGCGGCGCGCCTTTCACCTGGATGTTGCCCTGGCCGTCGGTTTCGAGGTCGGAGGCGTTCACCTCCAGCTCCTCGGCGGCCACCTCCAGCATCACTTGGCGGGCTTCCTTGGCTGCCTGGATGACGGCATTGCCGGCCCGATGCGTGCCGCGCGAGGCGAAAGTGCCCATGCAGTGCGGACCGGTGTCGGTGTCGGCAGTGTCGATGACGACGCGGTCGGTCGGCACCCCGATCGTCTCGGCGCAGATCTGCGCCATGATCTGCTTCATTCCCTGTCCAAGATCGACGCTGGACAATGTGACCATGAAGTTGCCGGTCGGTGTCGAATGCACCAGCGCCTGGGTCGGGTCGCCGCCGAGATTCATGCCGGTCGGATAATTGATCGCGGCGACGCCGCGTCCACGCCGGATCCCCATTTCAGGCTCCCTTCTCGTAGGAGGACATCGCCATGTATTTCTCAGCCACCGGCCAATTGGCGATGCGCGAGGCTTCCTGCATGCATTCGATCAGCGCCGCGCCCTCCGTCGGCTGGCGATGCGCCTTCATGTCGCCGTCGCGATAAGCGTTGACGAAGCGGAATTCGAGCGGGTCCATGCCGATCAGCCGCGCCAGCTTGTCCATCTGCACCTCCAGCGCGAAGTCGCCGATGGTGACGCCGAAGCCGCGCATGGCCGAAGACGGGGTGCGGTTGGTGTAGACGCAATAGGTGTCGATCCAGACATTGGCAATAGTGTAGGGGCCGGGATAGTGCGCGGCGCCCTTCTGCGCGCCATAGGGTGAGTGCCGCGAATAGGCGCCGGCGTCGGTGTAGCCGGTCACCTTGCGCGCGACGATGCGGCCGTCCTTCATGACGCCGTCCTTAATGACGACCTTCTCGGCCGCGCGCGGCGAGGAGATCTGCATCTCCTCCTCGCGGCTGTAGACGAAGGAGACGGGGCGGCCGGTGAGCTTGGCGCCGAGGATGGCGATCGGCTCGACGATGACGTCGACCTTGCCGCCGAAGCCGCCGCCGACCGTTCCGCCGACGAAATGCAACTTCGAGCCCGGCATCTGCAAGATGATCGAGGTGTTGTCGAGGGTGAAGAACATCGCCTGCGTGTTGGTGTAGCAGGTGAAGCGGTCATTACCTTCGGGCGCCACCACGCAGCCCGTGGTCTCGGTCGGCGCATGCTCGATCGGCGAGGACTGATAGGACTGTTCGAGGATATGGTCGGCCTGGGCGAAGCCGGCCTCGACATCGCCGAAGCGCACCTTGCGGCACTCGCCGCTGTCATAGAGGTAGTAGTTCTGACCGTGATACTCGTTGACGATCGGCGCGCCGGGTTTCAGTGCCTCCTCCATATCGAAGACGGCCGGCAGCACCTCATAGTTTACCTTGACCTTGGTGGCGGCTTCCTGCGCCGCGCGCTCCGTCTCGGCCAGCACCGCCACCACGGCCTCGCCCTTCCAGCGCACCTTGCCGTCGGCTAGCACGGTCTCGTCCTCCGGCCCGACCTGGATCAGGATCAGGATGGTGTAGACATTGTGCGGCACGTCCTTGGCGGTCAGCACCTTGACGACGCCCGGATGCTTTTCCGCTTCCGACGTGTCGATCGAGCGGATGCGGGCGTGATGGTGCGGGCTGCGCACCATCTTCAGATGCAGCATGTTGGGGAAGTTCCGGTCGGCGAAATAGGCGGTTTTGCCGGTGACATGTCCCGGCGAATCGAGCCTGGGGCGGGCCTGGCCGATCTCGTGCAGGCCGTCCTTGCGGACATCGGCGAAATAATCCTTGCGCAGTTCCATGGCTGTTCCTCAGGCGGCGTTCTGCGAGTTGGCGCGCGCGGCGGTGAGCACCGCCTGGATGATCGGCTCGTAGCCGGTGCAGCGGCAGATGTTGCCGGACAGCGCCTCGACGACATCCTCGCGGCTGGGGTCAGGCGTGCGGTCGAGCAGCACTTTCGCCGCCATGATCATGCCCGGCGTGCAGAAGCCGCATTGCGTGGCGAAGGCATCGAGGAAGGCACGCTGCAGCGGATGCAGCACGCCGCCCTCGGCGAGGCCGGCGGTCGTCCTGATGTCGGTGCCGTTGCAAGTCTCGGCCAGCGTCAGGCAAGAAAGCCTCAGTTCACCATCCACGATGACCGAGCAGGCGCCACACGTGCCCTGGTGGCAACCGCCCTTGGGCGAGGTGTCGCCGATCTTGTCGCGCAGTGCGTGGAGCAGCGTCGTGCCGCTTTCGACGAACTCGGCTTTCTCCGAGCCGTTGAGTGTGAATTGGACAGGTACCTTTGCCATTTTTGCTCCCTGCGCGCTCGCCCGGATGAACCGGAGCGCGTCCCTACGAATGTCAGCTCAGTAACAGCCGCCCGAGATGGACCGGCAGGACCTCCGTGCGATACCAGGCGCTGGCGATCGGGTCGGTGATCGGCGCGATGCCTTCGCTCGCCGCGGCAAGCGCCGGCGCGATGTCCTGCTGCGTGAGCTTGCGGCCGAGCAGCGCCTTCTCCGTCGCTAAAGCGCGTATCGGGCGATCGGCCATGCAGCCCAGCGCGATGCGCGCCGAGGTCACCGCGCCGTCCCCCGTACGCTGCAGAAGCGCTGCGATGCTCAGCACCGACACACCTTTCGGCTTGACGCGCGACACTTTCAGGAAGCGGAAGGTCTCCGCCTTGGGCAATGAGAAATCGACAGCGGTGACGATAGCGCGGCTCGTTTCGCGACGGGCCAGGAATGTCTCGACCGGGGTTTCGCCAGTTTCGGTGACGACGGTCGCGTCCAGCGCCAGCAGCGCCACCGCGAAATCGCCATAGGGGGCAGGGGCGAACAGATTGCCGCCGACGGTCGCCATGTTGCGGATCGCAGGTCCGCCGACAGCGCGCGCGGCCGGCACGAGCGCGGCAAGTTCGGGGTGGCGGGCAATTGCCGCCATGGTGACCGAAGCGCCGAGCCGGACCTGATCGCCGGAGACCGTGATCCGCGCCAGGCCGGGATCGTCGACGCGGATCAGGCTGGAGACTGAGACGTCGCCTTCATTGGCCGCGCGGATGACGAGCGTGCCGCCGCCAAGATAGCGGGTGCCCGACGCCTGCAGCGCGGTGTTGGCGTCTTTCACGCTCGAAAAGGTCCGCAGCGCAAGCGACATGGAGGGCTCCCGTCAGATCTGGCCGGCGAAATGGGCCTTCAGGGCGTTGAAGCCGCCCTGGAAGACGTTGGCGCCCATGCCTTCGGCCAGCTTGTCGGCCTCCTCCGGTGCGGCGTCGAAGCTCGCCGTCCATTCGGCATAGGTGCGGTTGCCGTCGGTGACGCGGCGCAATTGCAGCGTCGCCTTATGGTTGGTGAGCGGCTGCGGCGTCTCCAGTATTGAGTAGCTGACCAGGAAGTCCTCGTCGGAAAAATCAGTCAGCTTCTCGCGCAGCCTTGCGCCGCTGACGAGGGCGAAGTTGCGCACGCAGCCGATCTCGGAGGCGTCCTTGCCGTCCTCAATGTGACTTTCCACCATGCGGGGATGCCAGCCCGGCAGGCCGTTGAAGTCACGGATGCGCGCCCAGACCTGCTCGACCGGCGCGTCGATGACGCTGGAAATGGTGACTTTCGCCATAGAATGGTTCCCTTGCAAAGATCGGGAGCACGCTAGGGCGGCTGGCCAGGCAGCGCTTATCAATGCGTCTTGCAGGCGTATCAATCAGTCGGAAAACCGGTTGCTGGTCAGGCTGTTGCTCGGGCCGCTTCGCGATAAAGTGTCGGCGGCACGCCGACATGGTCGCGGAAGAAGCGCGAGAAATTGCCCTGGGTGGTGAAGCCGAGATTGCAGGCGACCGAAATCAGTGGCTCCTGCGACCATTGCAACTGGCGCACCGCCTCCTCCATGCGAAGCGTGTTCCAGTAGACATTCGGCGTCAGGTTGGTCTGCTCCTTGAACAGCGCAAAGAAATGCGGACGTGACAGGCCGACCGAGCGGGCGACGTCGTCGAAGGAGATGCGCTCGCAGACATTGGCCTTCATCAGCTGGATCGCCTTGCGGACGCGGAAATCGAGCATCGTATTGATGCGCGCGCGGGCTGTCCGCGGCGCTGACGCGTCCGCCGCGTCGAGCACGCTGTCGATGAAGCGCTCGATCTCGTAATTGGCCACGTCGTCGATGCTCTCATTGTCGGTCAGGTGCTCGAGCAGATTCGCCGCTGCCTGGTGCAGCCAGGGCTCCAGCGCGATCGCGGCTTGCGTGAACAGCGGCGCCGACGGCGGCAGGTCGCGGCGTTGGCGCGCCCAATCTGGGTCGATGTAGAAGGCGAGGAACAGGCCGGGCTTGCCGTCATGGGAGAGAGCGTGGCTGTGCGGCTGGAACGAGTTGATCCCGGCCGCGGTGCCGGGCCCAAGCCGCACCGTTTCGCGGCCGATGGTCATTTCGCCTGCCGTGCCTTCGAGCCAGATGATGAGATGCGCCTCGCCATGCGCGTGGGTGACGAAGTCGTTGCCGACATTCAGCACGGATACATGTCCGAACCGGCCCCAGTAGAGCCTGATCGCGTCCGTCATGGGTATCGTTCCTCCCGCGGGCGACTGGCCTCCCTTCGCCTGCCGGGGAATAGTGCGACCGGTGTCTGGCCCCGTCAAGGCAGGCAGGACGCAGCGAAACTTGCCTTCAAAGCGAGCGAACGGATTTTCAGACTGAGCGATATGGGAAAGCTAGTCGCTGCGCCTGAAATTGCGGATGCGGTCGAACAGCACCGCCAGGATGATCGCGCCGCCGATGAAGGTGCCTTGCCAGAAGGCGTTGATGCCGAGCAGACCCAGGCTGTTGCGGATCACCTCGATGAGGGCGGCGCCGACGATGGCGCCAAGGGCAGTGCCGACGCCGCCGGCGAGATTGGCGCCGCCGATGACGGTGGCGGCGATCACCTGCAGTTCCATGCCATTGCCGAGATTCGTAGTTACCGCGCCGAGCCAACCGGTCTGGATGATACCGGCAAGCCCTGCCGACAGTGCGGAGATCATGTAGACGGCGACCTTGATCTGCTTGACCGGAACGCCTGTCAGTGTCGCCGCGTGCTCATTGCCGCCGATGGCGAAGATGTGCCGGCCGAACTTGGTCCAGCGCAGGATGAAGCCGGTGATCAGCGCCAGGACGATCATGTAGAGCACCGGATTGGCGATGCCGAACAGCCAGGCGCCGCCGCCCAGCGCCAGAAGCTTCTGGTGATCAGGCCCGAACTGGAAGACAACCGTATTGTTGGACGCGACCATGGCCAGGCTTCGAGCCACCGACAGCATGCCGAGCGTAACCACGAAGGGCGGAAAGCCGAGATAGGCGATGAGCATGCCGTTAAAGGCGCCGACGGCCAGCGCGGTGGCGATCGAGGCCAGGATGCCCACTTCGATCGAATAGCCGGCATGCATCGTGACGGCCAGCACCATCGAGGAGAGGCAGAGCACCGAGCCGACCGAAAGGTCGATGCCTCCGGTGATGATGACGAAGGTCATGCCGAGCGCCACGATAGCGGTGAAGGTGACGTTGCGCGTGATGTTGAAGAGGTTCTTCGACGTGGCGAAGGAATCGGTCGCAACGGACAGGAACAAGCAGGCGAGAATGACCGCGATCACCACCCAGAAGGTCTGGTTGGAGAAGAGCCGCGACAGGAAAGTGTGCTGCTTCTGCGCGATCGTCTGGTCAAGGGTAACTGCCATTGTCGACCTTTCCTAAGAGGCGGGACGCGGAATTGCGTGCGTCAGGCCACTTTTTCGATGGCGCCGGTGATCAGCCCGGTGACTTCCTCGGGTGAGCTCGAGGCGATTTTCTTGTCGGCCACCTTGCGGCCGCGTCGCATGACGATGACGCGGTCGGCGACGTCGAAAACGTCGGGCATGCGGTGGCTGATCAGCACCACGGCGATGCCTTGGTCGCGCAGATGGCGGATGAGGTTGAGCACTTCGGCGACCTGTCTGACCGAGATCGCCGCCGTCGGCTCGTCCATCAGCACGATCTTGGCTTGCGAGAGCATGGTGCGGGCAATCGCCACGGCCTGGCGCTGGCCGCCCGACATCTGCTTGACGAGGTCGCGCGGCCGCGTTTCCGACTTCAGCTCGGCGAAAAGCTGGCCGGCGCGCTTGTACATCGCGCCATAGTCGAGGATGCGGAACGGGCCGAAGCCGCGGCGCAGCTCACGGCCGAGATAGACGTTTGCCGCGGCCGTGAGGTTGTTGCAGAGCGCAAGGTCCTGATGGACGATCTCGATGCCGTGCTGGCGCGCGTCCGCGGGCTTGTGCATGACAAGCTCCTTGCCCTCCAGCCGCATGGTGCCGTGGCTCGGATGGAAATTGCCGGCGATCATCTTGACCAGCGTCGACTTGCCGGCGCCATTGTCGCCCATCAGGCCGACGACCTCGCCGGCCTCCAACGAGAACGAGACGTCGCTGACCGCCTGGATGGCGCCGAAATGCTTCGAGATGTTGGCGAGTTCGAGAACCGACACCAGCCTTAAGCCTCCCCATTGGTTGGCGGCTCCCGCCACACTGGCCGGCTCCCCCATGCTTCATGCTCGTCCTTTTCCTCCCGAACGAGCGTGACGCATGCATTTAGGCAAAAGCGGACAAGGGCGTCAATCAATTGTCGGACGAATAATTTCGAGTCTCGACGAAAAATCGGTTTTGTAGGACAAATAGGAATTGACGTTGGCGAAAAGCCGATATTAGCTAAGCCTCGGAGGAAGAGTTTGGTGCTCGATCGTCTATTTGGCGAGGAGTGACAGACGGCTTTATGATCAAGGATCCGCTGCTCCGGCATTCGGGCAGACGGGTCGGCAAATGCTTATCAGCCCGGCCCAGGACACGAACATCGCGGGATGCTCGTCATGGTTCTTGCGCATCCGGGCTGATCAGTGTGGCGGGCACGCGGTGTCCGTCTGTTTCAAGGGAGGACTGATATGAAGAAAACACTTTTACTCGCCGCCGTCGCCGCCATGGCGTTGGGCGCCGGGCCGGCTTTGGCCAAGAAACAGCTCGTCATCGTCGTCAAGGGGCTCGACAATCCATTCTTCGAGGCCATCCATCAGGGCTGCGAGAAGTGGAACAAGGAGAACGCCAGCTCGGAATATGAATGCTTCTACACGGGCCCGGCATCGACCTCGGATGAAGCCGGCGAAGCGCAGATCGTGCAGGACATGCTGAGCAAGCCCGACACGGCGGCGATGGCTATCTCGCCGTCTAATGCGCCGCTGATCGCGCAGACGATCAAAAGCGCCAACCCGTCGATCCCGATCATGACGGTCGACGCCGACCTTGCCAAGGAAGACGCAGCCCTTCGTAAGACCTATCTCGGAACCGACAACTATCTGATGGGCAAGAAGATCGGCGAGTACATCAAGAAGGCCAAGCCGAACGGCGGCACGATCTGCACGATCGAGGGCAATCCGGCAGCCGACAACATCCTGCGCCGCGCACAAGGCATGCGCGATGCGCTGTCGGGCAAGGAAGGCCTTGCAGCACTTGCTGGCGAAGGCGGCTGGACCGAAGTCGCCGGCTGTCCGGTGTTCACCAATGACGACGGCGCCAAGGGCGTGCAGGCGATGACCGACATCCTCGCCGCCAATCCGAAGCTCGACGCCTTCGGCATCATGGGCGGCTGGCCGCTGTTCGGCGCTCCGCAGCCCTATCGCGACCTGTTCAAGCCGATGGCCGACAAGATCGCCAAGAACGAGTTCGTCATCGGCGCCGCCGACACGATCGGCGACGAGGTGGCGATCGCCAAGGAGGGCCTGGTGACCGCGCTGGTCGGTCAGCGGCCGTTCGAAATGGGCTACAAGGCGCCTGCGGTCATGCTCGACCTCATCGCCAACAAGAAGGTCGCCGATCCGGTCTTCACCGGGCTTGACGAATGCACCAAGGAAACGGCCGATACCTGCATCCAGAGGTAGGCGCCGGCCATCCACAGTAAAGTGTGAAAAGAGGGGCGCCCGCGAGGCGCCCCTCTTTTCCAGGCGTCGTTTTGCCGTCAGACAGCCTGGGCGCCTGCCGCCTAGATCTTCTGCTTCACACCGTCCTTCGAAGGCATAAGGTCGACGCCGTTGAGCTTGCCGATATGGGTGGCGAGCATCGGCACATACTGTTCTGCGGGCCCGGTCGCGAAAGCGGTCGCAAACGAATTCTTGGTGGCGTTGCCGAGCGGATTGGCGATACCGGCGGCGCCCGCCATCGATTCCAGATAGGTCAGGTCCTTGAAGGCGTTGGCGATGCTGAACTTGTGCGCGTCGCGGTCGCCCTCAAGTGTCCAGCGCATGAAGGTCTGGTAGAAGCCGCAGTCCATGCGGCCGTTGCGAATGACGCTGTCGAAGCGCGGCGGCGAGATGCCGACCTTCTGGGCCAGCGCCAGCGCCTCCGAATAGATGGCGGCATAGCCCAGCGAGATGAAGTTGTTGAGCAGCTTCATGCGATGGCCGTCGCCGGTATCGCCGATATGGACGATGCGGCCGGCCCAGGTCTCGATGATCGGCTTCAGCCTTGCAAACACCGCGTCCGGCGCGCCGACCATGGCGTCCAGCGTGCCTTCCCAGGCTTCCTTGGGCGTACGGCTGAGCGGGGCGTCTACATAGTCGACGCCGAGCGCCTTGAGTTCGGCGGCCAAGGCCACGGTCGAGACCGGATCGGAGGTCGAGCAGTCGACGACGACCGAACCTTGCTTCAGGCCTTCCTTCAGTCCCCCGGGGCCGCGAATGATCGCCTCCACCTCGCGCGAGCCGGTGACGCAGATGAATACGATGTCGGACGCCGCCGCCACGTCCCTGGAGGTGGCGGCTTCCCTTGCGCCGCGTCCCAACAGATCTTCCGCGGGCTTGCGGTTCTTGCGGCCGAGGAAGGTCAGCGGGTAACCCTTGTCGACGATGTTCTTGGCGATGCCGTGCCCCATCAGGCCGAGACCGATGAAACCGATTTTTTCGCGGGCAGCGGTGGTGCTCATGTCGTCTCTCTTCCCTGTCGTTCCTTGGTGATGGCGCTCGCCTGGCCAGCGCTTGTCGAGAAGGTTCCAGCGGATCGCGGTGGCGGGCGATTGCGGAATACCCTATTGTCTGACAATACACATAATTACCGAGCATTGTGGAGAGCAAAATGACGAAGCGGATCATGTTCACGGGCGGCAGCGGCAAGGCCGGCCGGCATGTCGTTGACTATCTGGTCGAACATGGCTGCCAAGTGCTCAACATCGACAACAGGCCGCTCGACAATCCGAAAGTGCGGACCCTGATCACCGACATCACCGACAGCGGACAGGTCTTCAACGCGCTGTCGAGCTATATGGGCCTGCACGAGTTCGACCCGTCGCTGAGAGCCCAACCGGTCGACGCCGTCGTGCATTTCGCGGCGATCCCGCGCATCATGATCACACCGGACAACGAGGTTTTCCGCATCAATGCGATGGGCACCTACAATGTCGTCGAAGCGGCGGTAAAGCTCGGCATCCGCAAGGTCATCATCGCCTCCTCGGAGACGACCTACGGGCTGGTCTTCGCCAACGAGCCGCGCAATCCGACGCATTTTCCGCTCGACGAGGACTATGACGTCGACCCGATGGACTCCTACGCTCTGTCGAAGATCGTGAACGAGAAGACAGCGCGGGCGTTTGCGCTGCGCAGCGGCTCCGACATTTATGCGCTACGTATCGGCAACGTCATCGAGCCGCATGAATATTCGCTGTTCCCGAAATGGTTCGCCGACCCGGGTTTCCGCAAGCGCATCGCCTGGAGCTACATCGACGCGCGCGATCTCGGTCAGATCACCTTGCGGGCCATCGAGAAGGATGGCCTGGGCTACCAGGTGTTCAACGCTGCCAATGACGACACCTCGTCGGACCTGCCGACGGCGGAACTCCTGAGGCGTTTCTATCCGGGTGTGCCCGTCAAGGCCGAGCTTGGCGAATACGAAACGCTGCTTTCGAACCGCAAGGCGCGTGATCTTCTCGGCTTCCGGCCGCAGCATAGCTGGCGCAATTACGTCAAAAAGGCATGAGGCGGCGCCAAATGCCGGCTGATCTGTGCACATCCTCGCGCGTTGCGGGAAAGCTGGCTTGGCGTGCTTGACAGCTTCTGAAAACGGGATTTTCTGGAACCATGCGGGACGCGAAGCCGAACAACGAAAAGAGACCGACGAAAACGGCAGCCGCGGAGCGTCCTGCCGGCGTTCGCCGGGCCAACGCGCCACGCATTCCGGGGGCCAGCGTGCACACCTCGCTCGCCAGCGAGATCGGGCTTCGGATCGTGCGCGGCGACTATCCGCCGGGCACCATCCTGCCAAACGAGGCCAAATGGTCGGAAACCTTCGACGTCAGCCGTTCCGCAGTGCGCGAGGCGATCAAGATGCTGATGGCAAAAAGCCTTCTGGCGTCGCGCCCAAAGATCGGCAGCTGGGTCGAACCGAAGGAACGCTGGAACCTTCTGGACCGGGATGTGCTGTCCTGGTACGCGACCTCGCCGGATCGCGAGGTTTTCCTGAGGACGGTGCAGGAATTCCGCCATATCATCGAGCCTGAGGCGGCCGCTTTCGCGGCGATGCGGCGTACCGACGAGCAGATGGCCGAGATCAGCCGGGCCTGCCGCGAGATGGGCGAAGCGACCAGCCTGCAGGAGCGTACCCGCGCCGACACACGCTTCCACCTCGCCATCCTCAGGGCTTCGGGCAACGACCTGCTTGTGCCGCTTGGCGTGCTGATCGAATCCGCCTTCGACCATCTCTTCACCTACACGACACGCGAGTTGGACGATCTGCAGCATGTCCAGAAGCTGCATGAGGCGATCGAAAGAAACATACGCCTGAAGAGGCCGGATGCGGCGCGCAACGCGGTCCGCAAGCTGCTTGCCAATACCGACGCAGTCATCCAGTCCCGCTGAGACCTATCGATGTCCGGCTGAGGCCGGCCTTACCTGAATATCGAAAGGCCCTGATCGGTCGGTTAATCCCGCTTCTCGCGACCGAAGGCGACGCGCAACTCGTCCTTGGCCTTTTCCAGTACTTTCTTGCGCTCTTCAGGCAAGTTCTTGCCGGCGCGATTGATGTAGAAATTCAACATCGACATGGCGGATTGGAACGGCTCCGCCTTGCGGCGGTCGCTGTGCTCGGCCGAACGTTTTAGCGATGCGGCGATCTTCTTCGCGTCGTCGGATTCGAAGACATGATCCTCGAGATCCATTGCGTCGCTGTGCTCGGTCACGTCTGCCGACCATTTCTTCTTGGCTGTCATGGCGAACTCCTTCCTCCAGGAAAACCCTATAAGGCGAAGGGGGTTCCCGCCTCTGGAGCCACGGAATTGTGCCTTGTGGCGCTGCTCGGCCCGGGAAATGCGGCGATAGTGCCCTGAACCACGCGGTCCTGAAGAAATCGCGGACAGGAGACGCCGTGACGACAGTCCCAGCAAATACGGCGAACAACGCTGGCATCGACAGCCTGTATGCGTGGACGCGGCTTGGCATTTCCCTGCTGCTGGCGACGATCGGCGGTGTCGGCACCTGGGCGGTGGTCGTGGTCCTGCCCGCGATGCAGGCTGAATTTGGTATCGATCGTGCCGCCGCCTCGATGCCCTACACGGCGACGATGGTGGGGTTTGCCGCCGGCAACGCGCTGATCGGGCGCGCCATCGATCGCTTCGGCTATTGGATACCGGCACTGGGCGCTTCGTTCGCGCTAGGCGCGGGATTCCTGCTGGCATCGCTCGCCAGTTCGATCCTGGGCGTCACGCTCGCCCAAGGCTTGCTGATCGGCGTCGGCTGTTCGGCGATCTTCGGTCCGCTGATCGCCGACGTCTCACATTGGTTCAACCGCCGCCGCGGCGTAGCGGTGACGGTGGCGGCGTCGGGCAACTACATTGCCGGGGCGATTTGGCCGACGCTGATGCCTTACGTGATGCAAGGCCACGGCTGGCGCTTCACCTATGCGGCGATCGGGGTCGTTTGCCTCGTCACCATGGTGCCGCTGGTCCTGATGTTGCGGCGGCGCGCGCCGCATGAGACGATATCCGGCGCGCCGCGCGGCCGGCCGGTGCAGCCTATCTCGCTGTCGCCTTCGCAGTTGCAGGTCCTGCTGGTGGTTGCCGGCTTCGGCTGCTGCATGGCGATGTCGATGCCGCAGGTGCATATCGTCGCCTATTGCATGGACCTCGGCTACGGCGTCGCGCATGGCGCCGACATGCTGTCGATCATGCTGGCGGCCGGTGTCATCAGCCGTATCGGCTCCGGCTTCCTCGCCGACCGCATCGGCGCGGTGAAAACGCTGCTGATCGGCTCGGGGCTGCAGTGCCTGTCGCTGCTCTTCTACATACCCTTCGATGGGCTTGCCTCGCTCTATGTCGTCTCGCTGGTCTTCGGCCTGTCGCAGGGCGGGATCGTGCCTTGCTATGCCATCATCGTGCGCGACTACATGCCCGCAAAAGAGGCCGGCCGGCGCGTCGGCATCGTCCTCATGGCGACGATCTTCGGCATGGCGGTGGGCGGCTGGATGTCGGGCTGGATCTACGATCTCACCGGGTCCTACGCCGCCGCCTTCCTCAACGGAATTGGCTGGAACCTCGTCAACCTCGGGGCCATCGCGTTGTTGACGTGGAAGGCCAACCGCAGCGCCGCGGCAATTGCCTGACGCGCCTGGGGCGCCGATCTGGGCTTGCTTGACAATGGTTCGCGCCTGCGCGAACCCCAATCTGCAATTCTAACTTGGCGGGCTGGGTTTGGTGGTTCGATGACAGGGGTGCCGATCCCGATGTTGCGGATGCGCGTGCAAGACTGGGGGAGAAGGCGTTGACCAGGCCGCGCTCCCGTCGCGGCGGCGGCCGTCCGACCATTGCCGATGTGGCGCGCAAAGCCGGTGTCGGCGCCATAACCGTATCGCGCGCGTTGCGCGAGCCCGGGCGGGTATCGGAAGACCTTCGCCGGCAGATACAGGCCGCGGTCGACGAACTCGGCTACGTGCCTGATCCGAACGCGCGTGCGCTGGCCTCGGCGCGGGCCGAGGTGTTCGGCGTTCTGGTGCCTTCGCTCACCAACAACGTCTTCGCCGAGGTGGTGCGCGGCATCTATGACAGCCTTTCCGACAGTTCGTTCCGTATCCAGATCGGCAACACCCACTATTCGGGCCTCGAGGAAGAGCGACTGCTGCAGCTTTTCGGATCGCAACGTCCGGCGGCGCTGATCGTGGCCGGCATCGATCAGACGCCCGGTGCACGACGGCTGCTTGAGGATGCCGGCTGCCCGGTGGTGCAGGTAATGGAGACCGGGCCGGACCCGGTCGACATGATGGTCGGCTTCTCGCATTTCGACGGCGGCAGGACTGCCACAGAGCACCTGCTGCAGGCGGGATACCGCAAGATCGGTTTCATCGGCGCGCGCATGGACCCGCGCTCGCAGCGACGCCTTGCCGGCTATCGCGCCGCCATGGAGGTCGCCGGTCTGTTCGATCCGCGGCTGATCACCACGACGCCGGTGCCGTCCAGCGTGACGCTCGGGCGAGAATTGTTCCGCGACGCGCTGGCGAAGATGCCGACGCTGGACGGCGTGTTCTGCAACAACGACGATATCGCGCTTGGCGTTCTGTTCGAATGTCATCGGGCATCACTCGACGTGCCGAAGCAGATCGGCATTGTCGGCTTCAACGATCTCGACATGATGCAGGTGTCGTTTCCTTCGATCACCAGCGTGCGCACGCACCGCTATGAAATCGGCACCCGCGCCGTCGCCATGGCGCTCGCGGCAATAGCCGGAAACCGGCCGGAACAACGGGTCGTCGATCTCGGTTTCGAGCTCATGCGGCGTGAGAGCACGGCCCGCTAGGGCCTGCGGCGGGAACGCCGAGCCAGCCGCTGCGTACTGTTTCTGGAGGCACTCTCACGAACACGGAAAAATGACGAAAGCGGCGCTTTACAGGTTCACATGGTAGCGCTACCATTTGTCTGTAAAATCAACATTCGGCAAAACTCAGGTCTGTTTATTATACATAAGCAACAGCTCAAGCTTGTTTATTATGTATAATATGATAGTTTCCTGAATGTCCCGGAGGGTGAGGGAAGAGGAGAAGGCTGGGCGATCCACGTCGCCCGGCAAGCGCTTCGGTCGGGCAGGAGGGTGCCGCCTACAGCGTCAGGGCTTCACAGTTCAGCAGATCTACATTTGGGAGGAATACCGATGATCAAGTCACTCGTTGGCGGCGTCGTTGCCGCCACTGCATTCGTCATGCTCCATTCGGCCGCCATGGCCGCCGGGCCGGAAGTCGTCTCCGGTCCCGCCGCGCAGCCGGACTGCTTCGCGCCATGGTCGGCCGACACGAAGTTCTTCAAATTCCCCAAGAAGGAAGGCCCGTTCCGCATCGCCTTCTCGAACGGCTATATCGCCAACACCTGGCGTATCCAGATGGTGCAGACGGCAAAGGCCTACGCAGCGCAGCCCGACGTGAAGGCCAAGATCAAGGAATTCAAGGTCGTCTCGACCGGCGAGGACGTGCCGGCGCAGATTTCGGCAATCAACAACTTCATCGACTCCGGCTATGACGCCATCGTCACCGACGCGCAGAACCCGACCGCTTTCGGCCCTGTCATCAAGCGCGCCAAGGAAGCCGGCATCGTGCTGGTCGCCTTCGACAACATTCTCGACACCAAGGACGCCATCAACGTCAATGTCGACCAGAAGGGCCTCGGCGAGTTGTGGGCCAAGTGGCTGGTCGACAAGGTGCCGAACGGCGGTAAGATCCTCGAAGTGCGCGGCGTCGCCGGCACCTCGGTCGATACCGACCGCCACAACGGCATCCATGAGGTGCTGGATGCTTCCGGCAAGAAGTGGAACGTGACCGAAGTTGCCGGCAAGTGGGATGACGGCGTGGCGCAGAAGGTGACCGCCGACGCGATCGCGACCAACGGTCCGTTCGACGGCATCACCGGCCAGGGTGGCGATACCGGCATCGTGCAAGCGATGATGGATGCCAAGCATCCCTTCGTGCCGTTCGGCGGCGAGACCGAGAACGGTTTCCGCAAATTCTGCGCCAAATATTCGGGAGAAGGGCTGAAATGCACATCAGCGGGGTCAGGCCCGGCCCAGGTTGCGGTGGCAATCAAGACCGCGATCGCGGCGCTTGAAGGCGAGGTGGTGCCGCAAGAAGTGAAGTTGCCTCTGGCAGTCGCCTCGGACCCGAACATGAAGGAAGGGACGGATTACTTCCCGAAGGAATCCGACAATTTCTTCGTCGGCAATTCCTTCCCGACCTGCGGCATCAATTTCAGCGCGCAGGAAATCATGGGCCAGACCAAGGCGGACCAGTAAGCTTCCAAATCGATGACTTGGCGCCGCGGGTGAGCCGCGGCGCCGCCTCATGCAGATATCACCTGGAGGCTCAATGGACGGTGCGGTTCCGCTCTTCCGCATGGAAGGCATATCCAAGCGCTATGGCGGCGTCAGGGCCCTGGACAAGGCCGACCTGACAGTCAGCGCCGGCAGCATACACGCCATTCTCGGCGAGAACGGAGCCGGCAAGTCGACGCTGATCAAGATCATGGCGGGCGTCGTGGCGCCGGACGAAGGCAGCATGAAGCTCGATGGCCGCGTGGTGAATTTTGCCTCGCCGGCCGCGGCAAATCAGGCCGGCATCGTATGCATCTTCCAGGAACTGTCGCTCATCCCGGAACTGAGCGTTGCCGACAACATCGTCATTTCCGACCCGCCGAAGCGCTTCGGCATGATCGACCGCAAGGCGCAGCGGCGCATCGCGCAAGAAGCGCTGGCCCGCGCCGGCGCTTCCGACATCCACCCCCGCGCCTTGGTCAAGGACCTGCCTCTGTCGCGCCGGCAGATGGTGGAGATCGCCAAGGCGCTTGCCCGCAAGCCGCGCATCCTGATCCTCGACGAAGCGACCTCGGCACTGACGGCGGCGGATGTCGCCAAGGTCTTCGAAGTGTTGAAGCGGCTGCGCTCGGAAGGGCTGGCGCTGCTCTACATCTCGCACCGCATGAACGAGATCGCGGAGCTCGCCGACCATTGCACGGTGTTCCGCAACGGCCGCAACGTCGCGAGCTATCCGGCCGGCTCGAAGAGCGATAATGAGGTGGTCGAGCTGATGATCGGCCGCGAATACAGCCACATCTTCCCGCCGAAGCCCGTTGCCGCGCCGACCGCCACGCCGGTTCTCGAAGCGCGCAATCTCTCCTGGGCCGACCGGCTGGACAATATTTCGCTGAGCGTCAGGGCCGGCGAAGTCGTGGGCCTGGGTGGTCTCGACGGACAGGGCCAGCGCGAATTGCTGCTTGCCTTCTTCGGCGTGCTGCGCGGACTGCGCGGCGAGGTGCTGATCGACGGCAAGCCAGCTTCCATCTCCAGTCCGAAAGCAGCCAGCGACGACCGCATCGGCATGGCGCTGATCCCCGAAGATCGCAAGACCGAGGGGCTGATGCTGCCGATGACGGTGCGCGAAAACCTCTCTTTCGCGGCGCTCGACCGGCTGACCAAGGGCGGCATCATCGACCGTGCCGCGGAGCAGCGCCTGATCGACGACATGGTCGGGCTGCTGGCAATCAAGACGGCGGGGCTCGACATTCCCGTCGGCGCGCTCTCCGGCGGCAACCAGCAGAAGGTGGTCATCGCCAAATGGCTGATGCGGCAACCGCGCATCATCCTGCTCAACGATCCGACGCGCGGCATCGATGTCGGCACCAAGCAGGAGATCTACCAGTTGATGCGCAAGCTGGCGGATGCGGGCGCGGCGATCCTGTTCTATTCGACCGACTATGACGAGCTCATCGGCTGCTGCGACCGCGTGCTCGTGCTTTATGACGGCAGCGTCAAGCGCGAACTCGTTGGCGCTGATATCACCGAGCATGCGCTGATCGCCAGCGCGCTCAACATCCATGGCAAGGGCGCCGGTACGAACCAGGGAGCGGGCGCGTGAAGGATTGGCGCTACTTGATGGCCGAGCAGCGCGGCACGTTGCTGGCGCTCTGCATCTTCATCGTCATGTTCATCATCTACACCACGAACCATCCCGCGGGGTTCACCGCCAATGTCGTTCAGACGGCCGCCAATAAGGGCGTGCTTCTGGCCTTCGTCGCCATGGCGCAGACGCTGGTGGTGATCACCGCCGGCATCGACCTGTCGGTCGGCATGATCCTGCTTCTCACCAACTGCCTGGCGTCCTGGCTGGTGGTCGGCACGCCGCTGGAGACCACGCTCGGCGTGATCGGGGTGCTGGCGGCGGGACTGGTCTGCGGGGCGATCAACGGCACCATCGTCATCTACGGGCGCCTGCAGCCGATCGTCGCCACGATTGCCACTGGCGCGGTCTATTACGGCATCGGGCTCCTGCTGCGGCCGTTTCCGGGCGGATCGGTGAATGAGGACCTTGCTGACGCGCTGACGGGAAAACTGTTCGACGTGATACCGACCTCGCTGGTCGCGCTGCTCGTCGTCGTGATGGTCGTGTGGGTGCCGTTCAGCCGATCGGAATTCGGTCGTGCGGCTTATGCCGCAGGCTCGTCGGAAACCGCGGCCTATATGTCGGGTGTGCCGATCCGGCGCGGCAAGTTCCTCGCTTACGCGCTGGCCGGGCTGCTGGCGTCGATCGGCGGCCTGTTCCTCACCTTCTTCACCTATACGGGCGAGGCGGCCTATGCGAGCGGCAATTCCTATACGCTGTTCTCGATCGCGTCCGTCGTGCTGGGCGGCGTTTCGCTGTTCGGCGGCAAGGGCAGCGCCATCGGCGCCATCTTCGGCGCGCTGGCGTTCCGCACCATAGGCGACCTCCTGTTCGTCTTCGACTTCGATCCGCTCTGGCAGCCGCTGTTCCAGGGCGTTATCCTTTTGATCGCGGTCAGCCTCGGCGCCTTCGCGCTATTCAGGGTGCGCAACCGGTTGGAGTGGTTCCTGTGAGCGAGACGACACTCGGGAGCATTGCCGGCCGCATGCCCAAATTTCTCCGCCGAGCCGATCCGGCGGTGCTGACGGCTTTTGCCTGCATCGTGATACTGCTGCTGCTCGGCAGCCTGTATTCGCGCAGTTTCCTGTCGCCGGAATATCTGCTGCAGCAGTTGAAGGTCGCGTCCTTCCTCGGCGTCATCGCCACCGGCATGATGCTGGTCATCCTGCTCGGCCAGATCGACCTGTCCGTGCCGTGGTCCGTCGCGGCGGGCGCCATGATGGCCTGTGCGGCCGCGGCCTATGGGACGGTTGGCGTTGCTCTCGCCATCCCCTTCGGGATCCTGTGCGGGGTGGCGATCGGCATCGTCAACGGCATCGGCGTGGCTTATCTGCGCATTCCCTCGATGATCATTACGTTAGCCACCAATGCCGTGGCGCAAGGTCTGATGGTGGTCTATACGGGCGGCTTCTCGCCACAGGATTCAGCGACGGCGGCGATGCGCTATGTTGCAACCGGCTTCACCATTCCGGGCGTTCCCAACGCCGTCATCATCTGGGCGCTGATCGGCGCCGCGATGGTCTTCGTGCTGACCCGCACCAGTTTCGGCCGCGCCGTCTACGGCATCGGCAATCGCGAGCGCGCCGCCTACCTTTCCGGTATCGACACGCGCCGCATCGTGATGATCGCCTTCGCCGTCTCCGGCGGCCTGTCGGCCTTCGGCGGCGTGCTTTTGGCCGGTTATGCGTCGAAGGCGGCGCAGTCGATGGGCGATGCATATCTCTTGCCGTCGATCGCCGCCGTGGTGCTCGGCGGCACCTCGATCCTCGGCGGGCGGGGCTCTTATCTCGGCACGGTCGCCGGCGTGATCCTGATCACGCTGCTGCAATCCATTCTCTCGGTCATGCAGATGCCGGAGGCGGGTCGGCAGATCATCTACGGGGTCGTCATCGTCGCCATGCTTCTGCTTTACGGGCGTGCGCCGGCGAGCCGCTGACCGTGGATGAGGCAGAAGCAAGACCGCAGGTACCGGAGCTTCGCATGAGCGACCTGCTGACGGCGCCGGCCATTGTCGTGATGGGTGTTGCCGGTTGCGGCAAGACGGCCGTGGGCGAGGCGCTTGCCAAGGCTCTCGGTGCCGATTTCATCGAAGGAGACCGGCTGCATCCGCCGGAGAATGTGGCGCGCATGGCGCGCGGCGAGCCGCTTACGGACGCATTGCGCGAGGGCTGGCTCGACGCCATAGGCGAACGTGTCGCGACCTCCGTTGCCGGCGGGCGGAGAGCGGTGGCGGCGTGCTCGGCGCTGAAACGCGCCTACCGCGACCGGCTTACCCGCTTCTGCCCGGAACTCGTCTTCCTCTATCTGAAGATCGATCGCAACACCGCCTGGAGGCGGGTCTCCAACCGCAAGGGGCATTTCATGCCCGCAAGCCTGGTCGACAGCCAGTTCGCCACGCTGGAGGAGCCTACGGCTGACGAACGGGCGGTGACGGTCGACGGAACGCGGACGGTTGCCGGGCTTGTGAAAGGAATCGTTGGTTAGAACGGTTCGGGCGCTTCAGGCGCCGTCGTTGCCGATCGCCGTCTCGGCCGGCCGCTCGGTCAGCCGCGTGGCGCTCGACCATGCCATCATCTGCGCCGGACAGAGGTTGAGGGTTTCCAGCATGTGGTCGCGCTTCGACAGGATGTATCCCGCCTGAACGGCTAGGTTCTTCGCCGCCCTGTCCCTTGCCGGCGACTCGGACACTTGCGGATCCGGGCTCAGCTCGCTGACGATCGCGCGGTACTGGCGAAAGGGCACCTCCTCGATGGTCGCCATGTGAAACAGCGCGGCACCCGCGCGCGCGGCGAAATTCGCCGGCGCCGAGGCGAGGTGGGTGAAGCCGCGCTCGCCCATGGCGGCCTCGGCGAAGGCGGAGCCGGCATAGACGGTGTTGGTCATCAGGACCACGCCGTTTGCTTTCAGCACCTTCTGGATGCGCGTGGTGACCTGATAGGCGTCGGTGCGCTCAAAGACGATCCTGCTTTTCAGGAAGCGGTTCTCGACCTTCACCAATGGCGGGTTGATTACGCGGAAGCCGAATTTGCTCGGCGAGAAGCCGTGGTGCCGCACGCTCACCTGATGGGCATCGACGCCTGCCTCATGCAGGGCGCGCTTGCCCATGATGGTCTGCGCCGTAAACAGGTCGCACCATATGATGGCGCCGCGCCCGTTGCGCAAGGCTTGTCGCAGAACCTCGAGGCCTTCCAGCCGGATCGCCGGCGACCAGCGCCAGCCGGCGACGAGATGCGCCGCAAGCAATAGCCGCCGGCGGTGAACGGCGGCAAGCTGCGCCTCGAAAATAGCTCGCGTATCGGCGGTATCGCCGAGCACCGCCTTGACCGCGACGTCGTACCGGGCGAAGTCCTTGCGAAAGTGGCGCCCGCGCCTGAGGCTGGAGGCCCAGTCGCAGATCGGTCCCCACGAGGAGACCGGCAGCAGCGCCGCGACAGCGAGATAGAAGCAGGACAGCAGGCTCTCGCGCAGATCCTGATTGGAGAAACGGCGCAGTTTTCCCGGGCGGATAACCTGGCGGCTGTAGAAGCGGACGGATTCCTCGCGCCCCGGCACCGGCACGTCGGCAATGATCTCGGTGCGATAGATGTCGTTCGACGATGGTTGCCGGCTGGCCGTGCGGGAATTGCCAAGCCAAGGCAGCCTCATGCGTCAGAGCCCTGTTTCATCCTCCCAGCCGCTTTACTGCGTCCGCAATAGACTGGCAACCAAGGGCCACAAGTCGACTTGTCGTCGGGCGCAAGCGCGGGCGGAAAGCTGCGGCGAAGGACGGAACCTGGCCGATACCTCTTGCTCGAATTTGCTTCAAATCTGGGAGGTGAGTTCCGCTGGAAAATCGTCGTTGTCGGCGTCGCGCATGGCGGCGAGGCTGCGGTTGTCCAGCACCTCGGCGATCGCCTGGCGCACTTCCAGCATCATGTGGCGGACCTGGCAGGTGGCCTCGTCGCAATCCTCGCAGCGCTGGTACTGCGTGCGGCTGGCGCAAGGGATCGGCGCCAGAGGGCCGTCGAGCACGCGCACGACATGGCCGATCTTGATCTCGGAAGCGGGCCGGGCGAGGCGGTAGCCGCCTTCCTTGCCCTTGCGGCTCTGGACGAAACCGGCATTGCGCAACTCTCCCAGGATCGCATCCAGGAATTTCTTCGGGATGTTGTTGGCGACCGCGATGTCGTTGACGAATGCAAGCTGGCCAGCCGGCAGGCTGGAAAGATGCACGAGGGCCTTGAGGCCGTATTTGCCTTTTTTGGTCAGCATGCCCGATTCAGTTCATCAAACCCCAATGCGCCTGCATCTGGCGGTTGTTTGTGTGCAAATCATGACAGTTTGACCGTCTGACGCCGCCTGGTCCAATAATTTGCGTCACAGCTTAGGCACAAACGCGTTGATTCTTCGTAACGTTTTTCACGTTGGGCCGGCATTTCCCCTGCGAACTCATGCAACCCCGCTTACATAAAGAAAGCCGGCAAAGCCGGCCTCCTTGCTCTTCCTGATTGTGGAGCCTCTTTCAGCGGCTGCCATAGGCCTGATCGAGCAGTCCGCCAGCGGCGAAATGCTCTTTCTGCACCTTGTCCCAGCCACCGAAAACCTCCTCCACCGTCAGCAGGCGGACGTCCGGGAAGTCGGCCTTGTGCTTGGCGGCGACCGTCGCATCGCGGGCCCGCAGGCCGTTCTCGGCGGCAACCTCCTGGCCATCCGGAGTGTAGAGGAAGTCGAGATAGGACTTTGCGAGATCGCGGCTGCCATGCTCGTCGGCGACCTTGTCAACGATCGCCACCGGGAACTCGGCCAGCAGGCTGACCGAAGGCGTGACCTGCTCGAACTTGTCGTCGCCATATTCCTTGCGGATGCCGCGCGTCTCCGACTCGAAGGTGATCAGCACGTCGCCGATTTCGCGCTGGACGAAAGTGGTGGTGGCGGCGCGGCCGCCGGTGTCGAAGATCGGCACGTTGTTGAAGAGCTTGGTGATGAATTCCTTCACCTTGGCGTCGTCGCCCTTGAAGGCTTCCTTGGCGTAGGCGGTGGCGGCGAGATAGGTGTAGCGCGCATTGCCCGATGTCTTCGGGTTCGGGAAGATCACCTGTACGTCGTCCCGCACCAGATCGTTCCAGTCCTTGATGTGCTTGGGATTGCCCGCGCGGACCAGGAACGAAGGCAAGGAATAGAAGGGCGAGGCGTTGTCCGGGAAATCCTTCTGCCAGTCGGCCGAGACGAGGCCCTTCTTGACCAGGAAGTCGACGTCGGTGACCTGATTGAAGGTGACGACATCGGCGGCAAGACCCTCGGCGATGGCGCGCGCCTGGGCCGAAGTGCCGGCATGCGACTGATCGATCGTGACGCCGGGATGCTTGGCGATGAAGGCCTTGTTGATGTCGACGAACAGCTCGCGGCCGACGTCATAGGATGCATTCAAGAGCTTGTCGGCCGACCAGGCTTGGGAGGACGAGAGGACGAGACCGGCAACAGCCGCGATGCCGAGCAACAGACGCTTCATGAAAACGGGCTCCTTGGAAATGGATCAAGCTATTGCGAGACCATAGTGGGGAAAGCCTGGTGCGACGAGGCAAGCGCTCCGAGAGGTGGGCGAGGGTCGAGAAAATATCTCGCCAAACCAGCTCTTTGGTAGGATTTTCTTCCAGGCAGATTCATGGCGAAGCCAACAACCGGAAGGCAGCGGAAGCCCCCCTCAGGAAGCCGGAAAAAGCTTCCAGCGTCGCGGCCTGAACGCTACCCGGCTCTTCTGCGCGGCGGGATGGTCGACCGGCAGCTCGATCTCGACGCGTTGGCGCTGGCCGCCGATCTCGAGCTCGACGCGCCTGGTGCCGGCGACGCGGCGGCTGGCGGCGACGGTGCCGGCGATGCAGCCGCTGCAGCCGTCGAGCAGGTCGACGTCATGCGGACGGAAGTGGAGAACCGCATCGCCGGCCGGCGCATGCGGCGCCTGCAGGCCGATCGGCCGGTCCGCGATCCAGACCTCCCCGTTCTCGACCTTGACCGGCAGCGAACTGGACTCGCCGATGAAAGAGTAGACGAAAGGCGAGTTCGGCGTGTCGTAGATGTCATCGGCGGTGCCGACCTGCTCGATGCGTCCCTGGCTCATGACCACGACGCGGTCGGCGAGCTCCAGCGCTTCTTCCTGATCATGCGTGACGAAGACGGTCGTGTGGCCTGTGCGGTCGTGGATCTCACGCAGCCAGCGGCGCAGCTCGCGGCGAACCTGGGCGTCGAGCGCGCCGAAAGGTTCGTCGAGCAGAAGCACCTTGGGCTCGATCGCCATGGCGCGAGCCAAAGCCACGCGCTGGCGCTGACCGCCGGAAAGCTGCGCCGGATAGCGCTTTTCCAACCCCGACAGCTGGACGAGGTCGAGCAGTTCCAGCGCCCGGCGGCGGATTTCCTGCGCCGGTGGACGGGCTGCGCCATGGCGGACCTTCAGGCCGAAGCCGATGTTGTCGGCCACCGTCATGTGGCGGAACAGGGCGTAATGCTGGAAGACGAAGCCGACATTGCGCTCCTGGATCGACTTATGCGAGGCGTCCTCGTCGCCGAAGAAGATCGCCCCCTTGGTCGGCCGCTCCAGGCCGGCGATCAGGCGAAGCAGCGTCGTCTTGCCGGAGCCCGATGGCCCGAGCAGCGCGATAAGCTCGCCTGACCTTATATCGAGCGACACGTCGTGGAGCGCCGGAAACCGCTCGAACTCCTTGCGCACGTTGACGACGCGAACTTCCATACATTTCCCTCGGTTCGTTCATGCCGCCGTTACCCCAAAATGCCGGGCATTTCGGGCGGCAGCCGTTTCTTCAGTGTCCGCGCGTCGCGGCAAGCTCGGCGCCGTAGCGCAACTCGAGCAGTGTTTTCAAGACCAGCGTAACCAGCGCTAGGCCGGCGAGAAGCGAGGCGACGGCAAAAGCGCCGACGGCGTTGTACTCGTTGTAGAGGATCTCGACATGCAGCGGCATGGTGTTGGTGAGGCCGCGTATGTGGCCGGACACCACCGAGACCGCCCCGAACTCGCCCATGGCGCGGGCGTTGCAAAGCAGCACGCCGTAGAGCAGCCCCCATTTGACGTTGGGCAGCGTCACATACCAGAAGGCCTGCCAGCCGCTGGCGCCGAGCGAAAGCGCGGCTTCCTCGTCGCCATTGCCCTGTTCCTGCATCAGCGGGATGAGCTCGCGGGCAACGAAGGGGAAGGTGACGAAGACGGTTGCCAAAACGATGCCCGGCACCGCGAACAGGATCTGGATGCCATGCGCCTTCAGCCATTCGCCGAGCAGCCCTTGCGCGCCGAAAAGCAGCACGTAGACCAGGCCGGAGATGACCGGCGACACCGAGAAAGGCAGATCGATGAGGGTGGTAAGGAAAGCCTTGCCCTTGAACTCGAACTTGGCGATGGCCCAGGCGGCCGAGAGGCCGAAGACGAGATTGAGCGGCACCGAGATCGCCGCCACCAGCAAGGTCAGCCGGATGGCGGAGCGCGTGTCGGCATCGCTGAGCGATTGGAAATAGGCGCCGACGCCCTTGGCGAAAGCCTCCTTGAACACGATGATTAGCGGCAGCAAAAGGAAGATGCCGAGAAAGACGAGTGTGACGGTCGTCAGCGTGATGCGGACGGGGCGGCTTTCGGTGACCGCGGCCGACCGGCTCTCATGCAAAGGCTCGTAGGATTTTATCTCGGGGTCAGCCATAGCGCTTGCGGCTCCATGTCTGCACGAGGTTGATGACGAGCAGCATCGCGAAGGACAGACCCAGCATGATCGCGGCGATCGCGGTCGCTGCCGGGTAGTTGTATTCCTCCAGCCGGATGACGATCAGAAGCGGCGCGATCTCGGATTTGTAGGGCAGGTTGCCGGCGATGAAGATGACCGAGCCGTACTCGCCGACGCCGCGCGCGAAGGCGAGCGAGAAGCCGGTGACGATGGCAGGCGCCAGGCCAGGCAACAGCACGCGGGTGATGATCTGGAAGCGGCTGGCGCCGAGCGTGGCGGCGGCTTCCTCGACCTCCTTGTCGATTTCTTCCATGATGGGCTGGACGGTGCGCACGACGAAAGGCAGCCCGATGAAGACCAGCGCCACGACAATGCCGAGCGGCGTGTAGGCGACCTTGAGGCCAAGCGGCATCAACAATTTGCCGAGCCAGCCGGTCGGGGCGTAGAGCGTTGTCAGCGCGATGCCGGCGACCGCGGTGGGCAGCGCGAAAGGCAGGTCGACCATCGCATCGACGACGCGGCGGCCGGGAAAACGGTAGCGGACCAGAACCCAGGCGACGAGCGTGCCGAAGACGACGTTGACGGCGGCGGCGATCAAGGCCGTGCCGAAGCTGATCTTGAGAGCAGTGAGGGTGCGCCGATCGGTGGCCAAAGCCCAGAAATCGGTCCAGCCGAGCGCTGCCGAGCGCCAGATCAGACCCGAGAGCGGGATGAGGATGATGAGCGTGAGGTAGGCAAGCGAGAAGCCGAGCGTCAGTCCGAAACCCGGAATGACACTCGGCTGCCTGGATCGCCACCCCGCGTGAGCGGGTGCAGTGGTCATGCTGTTCTGGATCGTCCCTTCTTACTCAACCAGATTGCAGTCAACAGTCTTCGAGGATTGGCCTCTCACTGAGCCGGCTTGTAGATTTGGTCGAATATACCACCGTCGCCGAAATGGTAAGGCTGCGCCTTCTTCCAGCCGCCGAATTGCGGGTCGTCGATGCTGACCAGCTTGATCTCGGGCAACTTGGCGAGGTCCTCGGCCGGAACCAGTTCGGGCTTGGCCGGTCGATAGTGGTTCTTGGCGATGATCGTCTGACCTTCCTTCGAATAAAGATAGGAAAGATAGGCTTCGGCCACCTTGCGCGTGCCCTTGGCGTCGACATTGGCGTCGACGACGGCCACAGGCGGCTCGGCCAGGATCGAGGTCGGCGGGTAGACGATGTCGAAATTGTCGGCGCCGAATTCGTCGAGCGCCAGATAGGCGTCGTTCTCCCAGCCGATCAGCACGTCGCCCAAGCCCTTCTGGGCGAAGGTGACGGTCGAGCCGCGGGCGCCGCTGTCGAGCACCGGGGCATTGGCATAGAGCTTGCCGACGAATTCCTTCGTCTTGGCCTCGTCATTGCCGTCATGCGCATTGGCATAGGCCCAGGCCGCGAGATAGTTCCAGCGCGCGCCGCCAGAGGTCTTCGGGTTCGGCGTGATCACCTGGACCCCGTCCTTCACCAGATCGCTCCAGTCGTGAATACCCTTGGGATTGCCCTTGCGCACCAGGAACACGATGGTCGAGGTGTAAGGGGCTGAATTGTTTTCGAATTTCTTGCGCCAGTCGGGGTTGATCTTCTTCGACTTGGAGACGATGGCGTTGATGTCGCCTTCGAGCGCCAGCGTCACGACATCGGCGTCGAGGCCGTCGATCACCGCGCGGGCCTGGGCGCCCGACCCGCCATGCGACTGCTGGATGGTGACCGTCTCGCCGGTCTCGGCTTTCCAGTGCGCGGCGAAGGCCTCGTCATAGGCCTTGTAGAGCTCGCGTGTCGGATCGTAGGACACGTTCAGAATGGTCGTGTCCGCGAACGCGAAGCCGAGCGTGCCGAACTGGACAGATGTCGCGACCAGCGCGCCGAGCAGTTTCCTGAAATGAGTTTTGGTCATTCCCGCCTCCGTTGAACTGCTGCGAACTCTACCGAGTTTATAGAATTTAGATGCATTGATTGTTGCCTTTTTTGCCCCACCGAAGCAATTTTTCGCCGAGCTAGGACCGTTTGAGGAAATAACTTCCTCACCCGCTGGCTGCCCGCCTGGTCGACAGGCGCAGTGACTGTAAGCGGCCGGGGCGGGGCACGCCGGGCGCGTTAATCGGCCGTGACCGGAAAATCGAAGCGCTGTTTTGGAAAAGGTTCTTTGGCCAAGGTGAAGTGCCACCACTCGCGCTCGTAGTTGCGGAAACCGGCAGCGCGCATGGCGGCAAGCAGCATCTTGCGGTTCGCTCTCGCTTCAGCGGGAAGAGGGCGGTGCGCCGTCTCGCTCATCGGATCGAAGCAGTCGAAACCGGTGCCGAAGTCGAGCGTGCCGCCGTCCGGCGCGCCGCAGGTGGAATGGACGACGCTTTTCTTGCGAAGGTCGGCGATGGCGAGGTCGACTGTCGAGCCGCGCGAATGGCTGGACAACGCGCCGACATAGCCCTTGGCGATAAGGTCGCCGCGCTCGACCGTCGGATACCATTGTGGATCCGGCCGGCCGCCTTCTCTCGTCCATTTGCCCATGTCGGCAACGGCGCGCGCGGGTCGGTAGCAGTCGAATACGACGAGCGTCAGGCCGTTGGCGGTCGTGGCTTTCTGGACATTGGACAGCGCCTTTGCCGCCTGCGCGGTCAGGATGCACACTGGCGCGTCATAGCCATCGGCCTTGCGATGCATGAAATTATGGAGGCCGGCGTAGCGGATGTCCTGGTGGATGGTCGGGTCGACATCGGCAAGCCTGACGAAGCCGGCGGGCAGGGGATCGGCAAGGGCCGCTGGGGTGCCGGCAATCGAAAGCAACGCGCAAAACGCAATCCCCTGAATCGCTTGCCGTCTTCTACTCAACGAACACCTTCACGCTCGCCGCGCGTCCGGCCGCGTCGATCACCGTCAGCGTCGAATAGCCGGTGCCGTCGGGCTGCCAGGTCGCGGTGCGGCGGCGGTCGATGCCGGCGAGCGGCTTGCCGTTGGCCAGCCAGCGGAACGGCGCGCGGCCGCCCTGCAGTTTCAGCACCAGCGGCGTGGCATCGGCCGAATTGGTGCCGAGGTCGACGCGGGCGCCGTTGGGTGGGAAGATGATGGTCGGCGCCGGCTCGGTGGCCGTGGCCTGCACCAGCCCGTCGGCGCCGGCGCCGAAGCGGGCCAGCGTCACCGGCAGTTCCTCGCGCTTGGGGTTGAAGACGCCCGGCGGCCGGCCGGGCAGCGGCACGCTGGCAAGGCCGGAACGGACGAAACCTTCGAACAGGATGGGCGCCGCCGAGACATAGCCCGACAGGCCGGGGACAGGGCTGGCATCGGCTCGACCGACCCACACACCCAGCACGTAGCGGCCGTCGAAACCAACGGACCAGGCATCGCGATAGCCGTAGGAGGTGCCGGTCTTGTAGGCGATGCCGCGCTGCATGGCGCCTTCCGGCGGCTTGACGCCGGACAGGATGTCGTTGATCTGCCAGGCTGCCTGGTCGTCGAGCATAGTGGCCGTAATGCGCGGGGCATCCGCCGGCTCGGTGCCGTCATGCAACGTGTGCATCTTGCCGCCATTGGCGAGCCCCGTATAGAGCTGCACCAGGTCGCGCAAGGTCACGCCGACGCCGCCAAGCCCGATCGCCAGGCCCGGCGCCTCGTTGACCGGCAGGACCGGGTTGACACCTGCCTGGCGGAAGCGCGCCGTCAGCCGCGCCGGACCAACGGCGTCGAGCACGCGGATCGCCGGCACGTTGAGCGACAATTGCAGCGCCTGGCGGATTGAGACATCGCCCTGGTAGCCCATGTCGAAATTCTTCGGACGGTAGCCGCCGAAATCGGCCGGACTGTCCTCGATTATCATCTCCTGCGCCACCAGCCCCTGCTCGAAGGCCAGCCCGTAGATGAAAGGCTTCAGCGTCGAGCCCGGGGAGCGCACCACCCTAGTCATGTCGATCCAGCCGGATCGGCTGGCGTCGAAGAAATTGGCCGAGCCGACTTCGCCGAGGATATCGCCGGTGCGCGCATCGGCCATCACCATGGCGACCGAAAGCTTTGGACCGAGCTTCCTTGCGGCATCGCTGGCCACCTGTTCTAGCCCCTGCTGCACGCTCTTGCGGATGGTGAGCTGAAGCGGTTTGCCGGGCACGGCCCTGGGCAGCATGGCATAGGAAGCGTGCGGCGCCAGCGCCGGCAGCTTGCGGCGCAGGCTTGAAACATCGTCGAGCGCGGCGCGCGAGGCTTCGCGCTCGCCGAGCAGGCCGGCCGAGACCATACGGGCGAGCACACGGTCGCGCGCGACGTGCGCTATGTCCAGGTTGCGGTCTGGCCTGCGTTTCTCCGGCAATTGCGGCAGCGCCACGAGAAGGGCGGCCTCCGACACGGTGAGCCGCTTGGGCTCCTTGCCGAAATAGGCGAGCGATGCGGCGCGCACGCCTTCGAGATTGCCGCCATAGGGTGCCAGCGTCAGGTAGCGTTCGAGGATCTCCTGCTTGGTGAGCCGCCGCTCGATCTGGATGGCGCGCAGCATCTGCTTGAGCTTGGAGCCGAGGCTGCGGCTGTCGCGCGGCTCGATCAGCCGGGCAAGCTGCATCGACAAGGTCGAGCCGCCCGACACGATATGGCCGCTGGTGACGAGCTGGCCGGCGGCGCGGCAAAGTGCCAGGACATCGACGCCTCGATGATCCCAGAAGCGCTTGTCTTCATAAGTCACCAGCATGTCGACGAATTGCTTGTCGACCTGGTCGAGCCGGGTTTCGAGCCGCCAGTAGCCGTCCGGCGTGGCGAAGGCGCGCAACAACTGGCCGTCGCGGTCCTGGACCTCGGTCGAGACCGTCAGCTTTTCCGGCAATGGCGGTGGGAAAGCGCGGTCGAGCTCCCAGAGCGCGGCGATCGAAAGCGCCGCGAAGCCGGCGATGCAGGCGCCTGCGATCGCTGTTCGTCTGAGGAATTTTCTGGAGAGCATGGTTTCTGCCCTTCATCCGCCTGCCTGCACCTTCTCCCCGTATAGTGACGGGGAGAAGGCTAAGCCGGCTACCTTGCTATTCCGCCTTCACCTCCATCACGCCGGTGGCGGTGCGGGCCGAATATTGCGGCCGGTACATATCCTCCACTGTCGCCGCCGGATGGGCGTAGGTGCCCGGCGTCACGGCGCGTACGACATAGGCCAGCGTGATGTTGCGGTCGCCGTCGCCTTCATTCGGATTGAAGGCGGCCACGAAGCGGTCGTCGCGGAACTCCAGATGCGCGGCGTCGGTCTGCGCCAGCCAGGAGAAGTTCGACAGTTGCGCGCTGGAAACAAGGCTCGGATTGTCGATCTCGAAGCCGGCCGGCAACAGGTCGGTGATCAGGAGCCGCGACGGCCACTTGTTCTGCTCATAGACCTTGAGCACGACCACATAGCGCTCGTTCTGCTTGGCCTCGGTGACGTTGGCCTCGGTGCCGTCGAGCTTGTAGTAGGTTCGATCGATGGTCAAGCCGTCGCCGCCGGCCGGCAGCGGCTCGACCGGCGCGGCCACCGCCGTGACCACCGCCTGCAGCGGCGTCGCGCCGGTGTTGGCGATGGTGAGCGGGCTGTTGACCAGATCGCTGCCCGCGACCTGGTCGGAATAGCCGCCCGAATGCGGCGCGCCGTTGACGGAAAGCATGATGGAATCATTGCCTTCCTTCAGCGCCCGCGCGGCCAGCAGCATCCAGGATTCGTCCTGCGTGCTCGTCCAGCGGGCATCCGCGCGCGCCACGCCCACCAGCTTGATCAGCTGCGGCATGATGCTCGGCACGGGCTTCGCTTCCGCCGCCAGCGCCAGCATCGCTGCGCCATCGCGCAGCCGCGAGCCGTAGTCAGAACGGTACCAGTCGTAGTCGGTTTCCGACTGCGCCAGCCTGAGCGCCGTCTGGAAGGTGGCTTCCGAACGCTGCGTGTCGCCGTAAAGCGCAAGGCTTGCCGCCAATTGGGCGACGGCCATCGGACTGGAGAAAGCTTCGAGCTGCGTGTCGGCGTAATAGCGCAGATCGCCGATCGAGGCCTTCTTGTTGCGGGCAAGCACGTAGAGCGAATAGGCGATCTCGCTGCCCTTGTCCTGAACGTCCTGATCGTAGCCCAGCGAGTTCTGCAGGTTGTTCAGCGCCTGGTTCATGGCGAGCGCCGGAACGTCATATTTCTGCTCGCGCGCCCGAGTCAGGAACTCGGTGACATAGGCGTCGAGCCACAGATCGCCGGAGCCAGGCCCCCAGAGGCCGAAGCTGCCGCTCGACGACTGGTAGGACAGCACTTTGTAGATGGCGTCCTGGATGCGCTGATGCAGGTCCGGGTCGCTTTCCATGCCGATGCTCTTGGCCATGTCGTTGACATAGAGCAGCGGCATGGCGCGGCTGGTGGTCTGCTCGGCGCAGCCATAGGGGTAGCGGTCGAGCGACATCAAAAGCGACGGCACGTCGAGCGCGGACGACTGCGAAACGCCGACGCTGACCGAAGCGCCGTCGAGCACGCTTGCCGCGAGCAGTTCCTTGTCGACGCGCAACGAGCCGCCATGTGGCTTCAGGTCGACAACCATGCGGTTGGTGACCGGAAGCTGCGCCGGGCGCACCGGAAGGTAAAGCGTCTGCTCGACCTGCGTGCCGTCGGCGTGGGCGAGCTTGACGGTGATCGAGGCGTCGCCCGCGGTCTTCGCGACCAGCGGGAAGGTGAGCGACTGCCGTTTGCCCTGGGCGAGCGTCAGCTTCTCTGGCAAGGGCTTGTCGCCCGTCGTGAGATCCCCGGTCGTGATGACCGAGAGCCCATAGTCACCGGCCGGGCCATCGGTGTCGGCGATGTCGAGACGCATGGTGGCCGCATCGCCCGGCGCCAGGAAGCGCGGCAGGCCGGCGGTGATCACCACCGGGTCGCGCACGATGACGTCGGTCTGGGCATGGCCGACCGCATCCTTGGTCCAGGCGACGGCCATGACGCGCACGGTGCCGTTGAACTGCGGGATGTCGAAGTCGATGCGCGCCTTGCCACTGGCATCAAGCTCGACCGGGCCGGAGAAGAAGGCGACCAGCTTTTCGGTCGGCGGGCTGCCCTGCGCCTGCATGTTGGCGCCGTCACCGCCGGTGCGTATCTTGCCCATGGTGCCGAGCGAGCCGTCGATCAGGCGGCCATAGAGGTCGCGGATCTCCAGCCCCAGCATGCGCTGGCCGAAGAACCAGTTCTCCGGATCAGGCGCCTTGTAGTTGGTGAGGTTGAGGATGCCGACATCGACGGCGGCCACCATCACATAGGCGTTGCTGCCGGCCTGGGCGCCGTTGACGGCGACCGGGATCGACAGCTGCTGGCGGGGCACGGTCTTTTCCGGCAGCGTCAGCGTAACCGCCAGCTTCTTCGAGCCCGGATCGACCGACAGCCATTGGATGCCGATGGCGCGGGCCGGCATGCGCGATTCCTGCGCGTCGCCCGGCCGGAACAAGGTCGCCGTGACGTAGGCGCCGGCGCCCCAGCCGTCGCCGACGGGGATGTCAACGGTGCTGCCGCCGGCCGGCACCGAAGCGGTGACGGTCTTCAACAGCTTCTCGGCGCCGATGGTGACAAGCAGCTCGCCGGCAAAATGCGGCGAGATTTTCAGCTTGGCGACTTCGCCGGCGGCGTAGCTGTTCTTGTCGAGGGCGATCTCCAGCCCGTCGGGCGTTTCGGTGGTGGTGGAAGCGACGTACCAACCGGCGTCGAACTCATAGCTGGTCGCCGGACCTTCGGGATCGGCCGTCGCGACCTCGAGCCGATAGCGGCCCCAGTCGACAGGCAACGACACTGTCGCCTCGCCATCGGCCTTCAGGTCGACCGCGCCATTGGCGACCGACTTGGTGAGGTTCACCGCCTCGTAGTTCCAGGAATTGTTGGAACGGTACCACTGATAATTGCGCTCGACCTTGACCAGCGACCACTGGGCGCCTTTCAGGTCCTCGCGCTTGCCGTTTGGGTCGACTGCGATGATGCTGAACTTGGCCGTGCCGCCCTGCGGCACCTCATCATCGGCGAAGTCCGGGCGAATGCCGATGACGTCGCGCTGCGGGCGAACGCCGATGTCGAGCGAGCGCTCGACGGCGCGACCGCCGGCCTCGCGCATGCGCACGGTGACCTTGGCTTTGACCAGCTTTGTGGTCGACGGCAACTGGTCTATCGTGATCGGGAAAGTCGCCTTGCCGTCGTCGCCAACCACCGGAAGATTGGCGAGAGGCGTCACGGTTGGCTCGCTCGACTGCTCGTCAGCCAGGCCGAAGGTGAAATCCTTGAAGCTGTCCCAGGTGCTCGTCGTCGACAGCGTCGTCTCGCCTTCGAGTGCCAGGCCCGCGGCCGGAGCGCCATAGAGGAAGCGGCCGTCGCCCGTGGCGTTTGCAGTCTCGCCCTGGGTGATCTCCTTCTTGTCGGCGGTAAGGTCGAATTCGATGCGATCCGGCACGAAATCCTCGACCAGGAACATCTGGCTGGCGACCGCCGCCTGTTTGGGATCGGTGTAGATCGACACAGTCCAGGTGCCACGCATGGCGTTGGCCTCGAGCGGCAGGTCGACGGCATGGCCGCCTGCGGACTCGCCATTGCTGACTACACGGCGGCTTTCGACACCGTCGGGACGCGTGAAGATGAAGGTCAACGGCAGGTTCTCGACCGCCTTTGCAGCGCCGTCGCGGGCAAGGGCCGCGACATGCACATCCTCGCCTGCACGGTAGATGCCCCGCTCGGTCCAGGCATAGACGTCGAGCGCGCCCGGCGAGGCGCGCCCCTCGACGCCGCGGTCCGAAAGATCGAATCCGGCCTTGCCCATATCGAGGAAGACGAAGTCGTTGTCGCCCTGCTTGGCCATCAGCACGGCCGGCACCATGCCGTTCTCGCCGCGCGTCAGGCCCGGATTGAAGACGGCGTGGCCCTCGGCATCGGTGGTCGCCGTGCCAAGGATCTCGTTGTTCTTGGCAAGCAGCGTCAGTTCGGCGCCCGAAATCGGCTTGGCCGAGCCCAGCGAACGGGCAAAGACATTAAGCCCGTCCTGCCCGGTATAGGTTGAAAGGCCGATATCGGAGACGACGAACCACTGCGTGGCGCGCGAACCGTAGTCGTCGCGCTTGTCGTCAACCGGTTGCGCGGTCAGCACATAAACGCCGGGCTTGCGCTGCGGGATCGCCTCATCCACAGGGAACGAAGTGGTAACCTCCTTGTTGAGATCATTGGCGATATCGAGCGTGCCGGACCAGACGGGGGCGCCCATCTGGTCGGAAATCGTGGAAATGTCGTAGCCGTCGAGCTGATGCAGGAACTGATAGCCGGACAGAAGCTGCGCCAGCGAACGGTCACCGATCCGGTAAAGCGTCATCTTGGCAGCGTTCATGTTGACGGTCACGACCGGGATGCCGCGCCTAGCGCCTGCAGGCAGCACGAAGCTGTCGCCGGTGAAGCGGGCCGACGGGGCGCGGTCCTGGACGTAAATCGACAGCACGACGGGCGCGGCGATCGTCTCGCCGATCGCGGCCGGCAGGCCGGCGCGGAAGGTCACGTCATAATGCTGGCCGTGTTGCAGGCCTTCGACGCAAATCTGCTTGTCCTTGGCTTCGACAGCCTTGGGCGCGGCGTTGTCGACGGTGACGAACTGGGCATAGTCGACGCCGGTCTTGACCAGTTCCTCGGAAAACTGCGCGCAGATGCGCGGCGAGGAGGAATCGGCATCGACGGTGTGCTCGACGACGCGGAAACCCTTGCGCGCCTTGAGGTCGGCATAATCGGCCTGGACTGCCGGCGAACTCACCAGCGCAAGGCTGGCTTCATAGGCCTGCAGCGAGGGGCGGTAAAGGTCGCGCTTGTCGAGACCGGCGGCAAGCAGCGCCAGCGCCTCGGCGCGGGTCTTTGCGGTGCGCACCAGCTTGTAGGCGTTGAAGGCGGCCGAGGTGGCGTTCATCGGGAAAGTCGAGGGTTCCGCGGTGTTCGACGCCGGCTCCACGGCGAGGATCTCGCGCGCCAGCGACAGCCACAGCGCGCCGTCATCGGGCAGGATGGAGAGCGCAGACTGGTATTTCTGCATGGCAAGGCGGTGGTCGCCGGTAAGCGCCGCCTGCTCGGCGGCTGCTTGCAGGGCCGAAAGTCCTTCGGTCGGCTTGTCATAGGCCGGATCGGTCAGCTTGTTGCGGAACTGCTGGGCCTGGTCGGCCATCCAATTCGGGAAAAAGGCGAGCGCCGGCGGGGCGCCAATATCGGGATCGCCATCGAAATTGGCGACCTTGCCGGCGACGGCGCCGGTGAAGGGTTTCAACTGGTTATAGTCGGATTTGAGAAAGCACCACTTCGCCTTGGTGTTGTAGGTAAAGGCGCGGCAGGCGGAATCGCCGAGGCACATGGTCTTGCACTGGTCGAGGCCGACATTCTGCTCCGATCTGAGGTCGAAGCCGAAATAGTCGGAATTGTCAGTTGTCACGATGCGCCGGGCTTCGGCCGCAACCGCCACCCCGCCCAGGGCGAAAAAGATGAGAAGAAGGAAAGAGAGACCACGAGCCGCGCGCATTGCCACATCACCCTCCAGACATTGCCAGCGTCCGGGCATGATCAAGCTTCAAACAGGCTTGTCAACGCCGGAGCGCCGCGGGTTTTTCACCCGCGAACGGTTTCCATGCCGGCCAAAGGCCGTTATTCGGACAGAACCTCTGTGAGACGGATCACACATTCTTGCGAAAATGCAAAAGGTGTGAATTCCAAGCCCGGTCTATTTCAGACAATTGGATTGTGGCCCCTTTACGAACGTGTCGAAACTTCATTCCAATTTTAGGTTTGTCGACTAGGTTGTCTTAATGCCGGCGCATGAAACGCAGATGTCAGGACGGTTCGCGCCAGGGCGCGAGCTTGCGCGCGCCCTGCTTTTCGCGCTCGTCTGCTTGAGCGTGCTGGCCGGCGAGGCACGGCCCGCGGCGGCTTTCGAGATCTTCGGCATCAAGCTCTGGGGCTCGTCCAAGAACGAGGATGCCGACATCGTCGATCCGCTGCGCTATTCGGTGACGATCGATGCGCCGGACGCCGACAAGGATCTGGTCAAGAGGCTAGAAAACGCCTCGGCGCTGAAAAGCGACGAGGATCATCCGGTGTCCGGATCGCTCGGCCTGATGGCCAAAGCGCGCGGCGACCGCGAACAACTGGTCGCCGCGCTCTACGCCGATGCTCGCTATGAAGGCGTGGTCACCATCACGATCGATGGCAAGTCCATCGACGAATTGCCGCCGGACGCCGAATTCAAGGGACCGCAGCCCATTCCGGTCGTCATCAGCGTCGCGCCCGGGGCGAAATTCACATTGGGCAATATCCGGCTGAAGGGGGATGCCGCCGGGCTGGCAAGCGCCGATTTCGGACTGATCGCCGGCGGTGATGCCGGTTCCGGCGCCGTGCTCAAGGCCGAAGCCCTGATCGTGCGGGCGCTGAAGGACGAAGGCAGACCGCTTGCAAAAGTGACGAACCGCGAGATCGTCGCCGAGCACACCAGCTCGACGCTGGATGTTACTTTGACGGTGGCGGCTGGCCCGGTTGCCGGCTATGGCGACACGACTGTCGAGGGCACCGAGAAGGTCGATCGCAACTTCACCGAATACATGACCGGGTTGAAACGGGGCCAGCAATATTCGCCGCAGGAAATCGACGATGCCCGCGACCGGCTGCTCGGGCTGGAAGTCTTCAACAGCGTGACCATCAAGGAAGGCGACAGCCTCGACGCCAACGGCAACGTTCCGATCGATGTCCAGGTCAGCGAGCGCAAGCCGCGCTATTTCGGCCTCGGCGGCACCTTATCGAACACCGAAGGCCTCGGGCTCGAAGGTTACTGGGGGCATCGCAACCTGTTCGGGCAGGCCGAGAAGCTTCGTATCGACGGCTCCATCAGCGGCATCGGCAGCAACAGTATTTCCGCGCTCAACTATAATGCCGGGGTGATGTTCGAGAAGCCGGGCGTGCTCGGGCCGACGTCGAAATTCTTCGCGGGTGTCAAGACGGTGTTCGAACATCCTGATGCCTACGATCATTTCTCGGTCAAGGGCGACGCGGGCGTTTCCTACGACCTCGACAAGAGGCAGCGGGTCTCGGCTGAATTCGACCTCGATTATTCGAGGATCACCGACGCCTTCGGCAAGCATACCTATCTGATCGCCAGCGTGCCGCTGCAATATGTCTACGACAACCGTGACAACAAGCTCAATCCGACCAGGGGATTCCGCTTTCTCGCCTATGCCGAGCCGAGCTACGACATATTGAACGGCGCGACCTTCCTGAAGCTGAAGGGCGAGGGCTACACCTACCAGTCGCTCGATACTGCAAGCCGGTTCGTGCTTGCCGAACGCGCGACGCTTGGGTCGATCGTCGGCACCGGACTGCAGAACGTGCCCGCCGACCGGCGCTTCTATTCCGGCGGCGGCGGCTCGGTACGCGGCTATTCCTACCAGGGCATCGGCCCTAAGGACATCAACGGCCAGCCGATCGGAGGCCTCTCCTTCTTCGAAACCTCGGTCGAGATGCGCATCGGCGTCACCGACACGATCGGCATCGTTCCGTTCGTCGATGCCGGCACCGTTTCGACCAGGTCATTCCCCGATTTCTCGAACATCAAGGTGGGCGCGGGCGTCGGCCTGCGCTACATCACGCCGTTCGGACCGCTGCGCATCGACGCGGCAGTACCGCTCAACCGCGATCCGGGCGATCCTCATTTCGGCATCTATGCCGGCATCGGCCAGGCGTTCTGACCATGAAGACAGTCTGGCGCATCCTTCGCATCTGCCTCTACGCGCTGCTGATCGTGCTGGTGGTGGCGATCGGCGCGCTCGTCATCCTGACCGGCACCGAAGGCGGCCGCCAGAACCTTGCCGGCTTGATCTCGAAGATGGCTTCGAGCGAGGACCGCAAGGTGACGGTCAGCGGCATCGAGGGCATATGGTCGGGCGCGCTGAGACTCGACCATGTGGTGCTGGAAGACCGCGCAGGTCCGTGGATGGTGGCGCGCAAGGTGGCGCTCGACTGGTCGCCGACGGCACTTCTCTCCAAGAATTTCATTGCCGACCGCTTTGCCGCCGAGCGCATTGAACTGGCCCGGCTGCCGCAACCGAGCCAGCAGCCATCGCAGAGTGGGTCGGCCAGCCTGCCGGTGTCGATCGATGTCAGGCAGATCGACCTGCCGGAGATCGCGCTCGGCCAGGAGCTTGCCGGCACCGGGATTGCCGAACTGGCCGCCAAGGGCTCGCTCAAGGCCGATCCGTCGCCGCTGGCCATCGAAACCATGCTCAGCGTCTCCCGCCATGACGGCAGGGAGGGCAATGTCGACGCCAAGGTCCATTTCGCCCCGGCCGACGACAAGCTCGACCTCGATCTCAAGGCGTCGGAGCCGGCCGGTGGGATCATCGCCAACCTGCTCAAGCTGCCCGGTGCGCCTCCTGTAAACATCGTCGTCTCCGGCAGTGGACCCTTGGCCAATTGGAGCGGCGTCGGCACCTTCATGGTCGACGGCCGGATCGTCAGCCAATTGACCGGCCGCCATCAACTCACCGACAAGGGCCATCGCATCGAGGCCAAGGGCGACGGCCAGTTTGAAGGCTTCCTGCCGGAGAAGATAAAAGCGCTTTTTGCCGGCAAGACGAGCTTCGACGTTGCCGGAACGGCGACCACGTCGGGCGGGGTCGATATCGAGCGCGCCACGATTGAAAGCGATACCGTCCATGGGACAGCGACCGGCAACGTCGATCCCAAGGGCGCCAGCGACCTGGCGGTCGAGCTCTCCGCCAAGGACAAGCCGGTCACCATCGATGTCGGCAACAGCGCCGCGCCTATCCTGGTCGCGGTCGAGAAGGCCACCGCGCGCGCCTTCGGCGACGGCAAGGCCCCCATGGTCGATATCGGCACATCGCTCGTCTCGGTGGCCGTCGGCGGCACGCAGCTCAACAATGTGACGGCCGCGATTCACTCCGACGGCTTCGACGTGGAGAACCGCAGCGGCCCGGTCAGCGTCAACCTCGCCGCCGCGGGCCTGAAGACCGATGTGGCGACGCTGGCGCCGCTGGTGACCGGAAAGCTCGCCGCCGATCTATCCGGCACGATCAGCCGCGATGCCGTTACCATAGACAAGGGCACCTTGCGCAGCGATGCGCTCAATGCCGCGCTGACGGCCAACGTGTCGCTCGCCGATCTGTCGATGACACTGAAGATGAATGCCGACGCCGTCTCGAAGGCATTGCCGCCGCAGATCAGCTCGCTGCTAGGCGATCGGGTGAAGTTCTCCGCGACCGCGACCCGTGATCCACAGGGCGCGTTCGCCGCCAATTCCCTGGAGCTCACCTCCGGCTCGCTCAGCGCCAGCGGCACCGGCAGCATGCAAGGAACGGATATCCAGGCCGATGTGAAGGGTACCCTGGGCGACGTCTCTTCACTGTCGTCGCTCGCCGGCACGCCGCTCGCGGGCGGGATAAACTTCGCGCTGACCGCGAGCGGTCCGCGCCTGGCGCCGGATTTCTCCGTTTCGGCCGACAGCGCCAGCCTGACGGCCGCCGGCCGCACGGTGAAGGACATCAAGCTCTCGGCCAAAGGCAAGGCCGACGTCGTCAATCCGTCGGCCGACCTCTCGTTGACCGGCAGTGCCGAAGGGCAGGCGCTCGACATCGGGGCTTCACTGGTCACTGCAGACGGCAAGCGCACGATCAAGGGTCTTAGCCTCGCGCTCGGCGACAACAAGGTTTCGGGCGATCTCGCGCTCGACGACAATTTCCTGCCGCTCGGCACACTTACGCTTGCCGTGCCCGACATCGGACCGCTTGCCGCGCTGGCAAATCAGACAGCGACCGGCGATATCAACGGGACGATCGCCTTCGCCAAGGAGGGCGACGCGCCGACCGTCAGCATCAACGCGGCCAGCGCGTCGATCGCGCGGGGCGACCTGGCGGCGAAAAAGATCACCGTCAACGCGGCGATCGCCAATTACCTGAAGGGGCCGGCGATCTCGGGCACGATCAAGGCCGATAGCGTGACTTCGGGCAGCACGGTCGTCAGCGCCATCGGCATCGATTTAAAGCGCGACGGCGACTGGACCAACTTTGCCGGCGGCGCCACGGCATCGGGTATCCCGGCAACGGCCACGGGGCGACTGAAGATCGCCAACGGCACCACAAATGTGGAAATCGCTTCCGGCGAAGCGACCGTGCGCGGCATCAAGGCGGTTATCGCCGAACCGTCGAGCATCTCATTCGCCAATGGCGTGACTTCCGTGGAGAAGCTCGTCCTCGATCTCGGTGGCGGTTCGGCGACGGTTTCCGGCAGCGCGGGCCAGACGCTGGACCTGACGGCCAATCTCATCAACCTGCCGGTGGCGCTGGCCAATGCATTCGTGCCAGGCCTCGACGGCGCCGGAACGGTGGACGGCACGGCCCATGTGACGGGTCCGTCGTCCAATCCGGATGTTCAGTTCGACGCCAAGGTGGCGGGCGCCGAGACCAGCCAGACCCGGCAGGCGGGGTTCGGGTCGCTCGATCTCGCTGCGGCCGGCAGCTACTCCCTGGGGGGCGGGGTTGCGCTGGACCACGCCACGCTTTCGGGCGACAAGATTTCGGGCAAGGCCGCTGGAACCCTCAACCCCAACGGCGCCAGCGACTTCTCTATCGACCTCACATCATCCGGACCCAGCCTGCCGCTGACGGTCGGCAGCGCCGAGAGCCCGGTCAGGCTCGAGGTTCAATCACTGTCGGCAAAGATGGCGGGCGAAAGCACGCAGGCGCGGCTGGACGTGTCGGCTATCGTGCCCTCCATTGTCGACAGCCAGGCAAAGGTCAACGGGCTGACGTTAACGCTGCACTCGGACGCCTTCGACCTCAAGGGGCGGACAGGGCCGGTTTCCGGCACGGTCTCGGTGGAAAGGATCGGATTGGACAATCCTACGATCGCGCCGCTGATTGCAGGCAAGGTCACGGCCAAGGTCAATGGCCAGATGACGAGCGATGCCGTCGCTGTCAACAGCGGATTCCTCAAGAGCGATGCGCTCAACAGCCAGGTTGCGGGCCGGATATCGCTTGGCGATGGCGCCGTCGATCTCAATATGACGGCCGACGTCGCTTCTTCCGCCTTGCCGGCGGCGGTACGCGGCGTGCTGGGCGAGAGCGCGAAGTTGAGTGCGGCGCTGAAGCGCGATGCCAATGGCAATGTCAATATCGACGGCCTGAAGCTCAATTCGGGCGCACTCAGCGCCGATGGGCAGGCGAGCCTTGCCGACGGCAAGCTGGCCGCTGCCATCAGGGGAGTATTGAGCGACGTTTCGCTGCTCTCGAAGGATGCCAAGGGCGCCATTGCCTTTGCCCTGGATGCGCAAGGGCCAGTCACCGCCCCGGATCTGTCGCTCACGGTCAACAGTGACCGGCTCCTGGTGGCGGAGCGCGAGATCGCCGGGCTGAAACTGACGGCCACCGGCAAGGCCGATGCCGCCAATCCCGCGGCCAATGTGCAGCTCATCGGCAACGTTGCCGGGCAGAACCTGCAGGGCAGCGCGGTGCTTGCGACAACCAATGGCGGCCGCGCGATAAACGGGCTTCTGCTGTCGCTCGGTCCGAACAAGATTTCCGGCGATCTCGCGCTCGACGATGCGTTCGTGCCGGTCGGCACCGTCACGCTCGATCTTCCAGATATCGGGCCGCTTGCCGCGCTGGCACTGGAAAAGGCCGAGGGCAATGTGAGCGGCACGATCGCCTTCTCGAAGACGGCCAATGGACCCAACGTCGCGATCAAGGCGAACACCTCGCAGATCAAGCGCGGTGACCTCTCCGCCAGAAACGTTGCTGTCGACGCGCAAATCGCGAACTACATGGCAGCGCCGGTGATCACCGGCACGGTGCGGGCCGAAAGCGTGACTTCCGGCGGCACGGCCATCACCGGCATCGATGTCGACCTCAAGCGCGACGGCGACTGGACCGCCTTTTCGGGTGGCGCCACCGTCAAGAACATCCCTGCGAGGGCTGCCGGTCGCGTGAAGGTCGCCAACGGCACGACCACCATCGAACTCGCCGCGGGGCAGGCGAGCGTGCAGGGCATCAAGGCCGCGATCGCTCAGGCCTCGACCGTGACCATCGCCAACGGGGTAACGACACTCGACCGGCTGGTGCTCAACCTTGGCGGCGGCACGGCGACGGTGACGGGCAAGGTGGCGCAGGCGCTCGACCTCAACGCCAATCTGTCCCGGGTGCCGGTATCGATCGCCAACGGTTTTTCGCCAGGTCTCGACGCGGCCGGCTCGATTTCGGGCACCGTCAAGGTGACTGGCCAGCCCTCGACTCCGTCGGTTGCCTTCAACATCGATGCTTCGGGCGTGCAGACCTCGCAGACGCGAGGCGCCGGCCTCGGCGGCATGAATGTGTCGTCTTCGGGAACTTTCGCGGGCAACAAGCTCGCTTTCGACGCCAACATCACCGACGGCGCCGGCCTCAGCCTCAAGGGGGGCGGCTCGGTGACGACGTCGGGCACGCCGGCCCTGGCGCTCGATTTCAACGGCAAGGTGCCGTTTTCCTTCCTTGCCTCGAAGCTCGCCGCGCAAGGGCTGGGCCTGACCGGAACCGCCAATGTCAACGTGCAGGTGCGCGGTCCGTCGTCGTCGCCGGTAATCGCCGGAACGGTGAGCACTTCCGGCGCTCGCCTGGTCGATGCCAGATCCGGCCTTGCGGTCAACGACATTGCCGCGGACGTTTCTATCGGCGGCGGCGTCGCCAGGATCAACAGGCTCACCGGCACGCTTTCGACGCGGGGCAAGCTCTCGGCTAGCGGCACGGTGGGCATCAATCCGGCGCAAGGCTTCCCTGCCGACCTGTCGATCAAGCTCACCGACGGCCGCTACACCGACGGCCGTGCGGTGACCGCCAATCTCGGGGGCGATCTGACCGTCAAGGGGCCGCTCGTCTCCGCGCCGGTGATCGCCGGCACCGTCAACCTGGCAAGGACGGTCATCACCGTCCCGGAAAGGCTGCCGGCGTCACTTTCGGCGCTGGATGTCAAGCACAAGAACGCGCCGGCGTCGGTACGGGCGCAGGACAAGGCGCTGCGCCCGGCGACGTCAAGTGGCAGCAGCAATGGCGGCAGCGGCCTGACGCTCGACGTGACGGTCAATGCGCCGAACCAGATCTTCATTCAGGGCAGGGGCGTCGACGCCGAACTTGGCGGCTCGCTCAAACTGACGGGCCCGGCCTCGGCGCCGCATGCGGTTGGCACCTTTACCCTGCAGCGAGGGCGGCTGATCATCCTTTCCAAGCGGCTGACCTTCACGGAGGGCACGATAGGATTCCAGGGTTCGCTGGTGCCCTACCTCAATATGACGGCGACTACGACGACGAGCAGTGCCACGGTCACGATCGTCGTGTCGGGCGAGGCGACCGATCCGAAATTCACCTTCTCCTCCGCGCCGGCGCTGCCCCAGGACGAGATCCTGGCGCAGCTCATCTTCGGTCAATCCATGTCGAAACTGTCGCCAATCCAGATCGCGCAGCTTGCGAGCGCGGCGGCGCAGCTGGCCGGCGTCGGCGGTTCGACCTCGCTGCTGGAGAACCTGCAAAGCGCCATCGGCGTCGACGATCTCGACGTGACGACGGACGAGAAGGGCGGCACCGCCGTTTCGGCCGGCAAGTACCTCAACGATCGCACCTATGTGACGATCCAGAAGGGCGACAAACCAGGCTCCGGCAAGGCCACGATCGACCTCAATGTCGGTCGCGGGGTGAAGCTGCGCGGCGAGGCTAACGATGCCGGTGAAGCCAAAGGCGGCGTCTTCTATGAACGCGAATATTGAGGCCGCACGGGCGTTTTTCTGCATACACGGCGGCTCTCCGCCGCCGATGCTGGGCCGTTATCCTTATAAAATGTATTGATTTAATCATCCGCGGCGATTTCTTGGGAAATCCGTGTTGCGCTAACAAATTTGCGTCAAGACTGTCGCTATCGCGCGAACCGGGTTGCATCCAAAGATGCACATTCGCTGGCATGTTCCTCTTCCACGCTGCGTTTTGACAACGCGGTCTGGATGCGGAATGTTACAAGGCGGAAAGCCAACAATGGGAGTAAGTCATGGCAATCTATAAAAGCAATGGTGATCGCGTTCCCGACCACATCCTGAAAATGGCCGAAGAAGCCAAGTCGGGGAGTGTGGACCGGCGCGAATTTCTGGCATTGGCAAGCGTCTTCGGCGCGTCGACGGCGATGGCCTACGGCATGCTCGGCCTCGCCGCGCCTACCCCGGCCCGGGCCGAGGACGTGCAGGGCAAGAAGGGCGGGGTGATCAAGGTCGCAATGTCGATCAAGGATCCGAAGGATCCGCGGACCGCGGACTGGTCCGAAATCGCCAACGCGGAGCGGCAGGCGCTCGAGCCGCTGGTGAAGTACACCAAGGAATACACCTTCGCGCCGTACCTGCTGGCAAGCTGGGACATCAATGACGACGCCACCGAGTACACGCTGCATGTGCGGCCTGGCGTCGAATGGAACAATGGCGACAAGTTCACCGCCGACGACGTGATCTACAATTTCAGCCGCTGGGCCGACAAGACCGCGGAAGGCAACTCGATGCCGGGTCGCCTGGGCAGCCTCGTCGACGAGAAAACCAAGAAGCTCCGCGAAGGTTCGATCGTCAAGGTCGACGACATGACGGTGAAGCTCAAACTGTCGAAGCCCGACATCGCTATCATCCCGAACCTCACCGACTACCCGGCGCTGGTCGTGCACAAGACCTTCGACGAGAAGGGCGCCAACTTCAAGAACTGCCCGATCGGCACCGGTCCGTTCGAGCTGGTTTCTTACGATGTCGGCCAGAAGGTGGTCTACAAGCGCCGCACGACCGGCAAGTGGTGGCAGGGCGAAGCTTTCCTCGACGGGGTCGAGTTCATCGACTACGGCACCGATCCGGCCGCGACCGTCTCGGCCTTCGAGTCGGGTGAAGTCCAGACCAACCACGAGACCACCGCCGACTACGTCAAGATCATTGCGGATGTCGGCGCTCCCGTTTCGGAAGTCGTGACGGCCGCCACCGTGGTGTCGCGCTTCAACGTCACGCACAAGCCCTATGACAACCAGAAGGTTCGTCAGGCAATGCTGCTTGCCGTCGACAACGCCACCGTGTTGCAGCTCGGCTACGGCAATGCCGGCTCACCCGCCGAAAACCACCATGTCGCGCCGATCCATCCGGAATATGTCAAGCTGCCGGAAGTCAAGCGCGACATCGCCAAGGCCAAGCAGATGCTGACCGAAGCCGGCGCGATCGATTTCGAGCACGAGCTGATCAGCAACGACGAGGACTACCACAAGAACACCACGGACGCGATCGCCGCCCAGTTGCGCGAAGCCGGCATCAAGGTGAAGCGCACCGTGCTGCCGAGCTCGACCTTCTGGAACGACTGGACGAAGTATCCGTTCTCGGAAACCAACTGGAATATGCGCCCGCTCGGCATCCAGGTGATCGCCATCGCATACCGTAGCGGCGAAGCTTGGAACGAGACGGCCTACGCAAATCCGGACTTCGACAAGAAGGTGAACGAGGCGCTCGGCATCGCCGATGCGGAGAAGCGCAAGGTGGTGATGAAGGATATCGAGCAGATACTGCAGGATTCCGGCATCATCATCCAGCCTTACTGGCGCAAGCTCTACATCAACATCAAGCCCGAGGTGAAGAACCACTCGATGCACCCCACCTACGAGCACGACTTCGGCAAGGTCTGGCTCGACAAGGCGTGATCCATGGCGATGAGTACGAGGGGCCGCGGCCCCTCGTATCTCCAGCTTCGTCGTCGTTGCATATCCTGCAGCGGCGGCTGGGCTTCATCGGCTTTCCGAAACAGGGTTGAACGCATCTGACCCCAACCCGGCCGGCAGGGGGGCATAATGTTCTCATTCATCGCCAGACGCATCGGCACCATATTGCTTACGATGCTGTGCCTGACGCTGGTCGTCTTCTTTCTCGTCAATCTGGAGCCCAATCTCAAGAAGCTGGCAATCAGTCAGACTGAGATGCATACACCCGCCGACCAGCTTGAAAGCTGGCTGGTCAATCATGGCTACCGCCAAAACTTTTTTGTGCGTTACGGCCAATGGCTGGGCGTTCTGCCCAAGCATCCGGTCACCGATCCGGCGACCGGCAAGACGACGCAGCGCTTCTCCTTCTGCAACGACCCTGTCCAGCCGACATTCTCCGGCGTGCTGCAGGGCGATTTCGGCTGCTCGACCAAGTTCAAGACGACGGTCGCGGCCAAGCTGTTCCCGGCCCTCGGCGCAACTGGATTGCTGATGTTCTGGGTGCTGGCAGTGATGGTGCCGATCTCGCTGCTGATCGGCATTCTCGCCGGCATGCGCGAAGGCTCGCGCACCGATCGCGTGCTGTCCGTGGCCTCGATCGCCTCGACGGCGACGCCCGAATATGTGTCGGGCGTCATCTTCACCGTCATCTTCGCGTCATGGCTCGGCTGGCTGAACGGTTCGGCCGCATCCGCCAGCCAGGGCATCACCTTCTACAATTTCACGCTGCCGGTGATCACATTGGCGATCTACGGCATCGGCTATATCGCGCGCATGACTCGCGCCTCGATGGTGGAGGTGATGACGCAGCAATATATCCGCACGGCCCGGCTGAAGGGCCTGTCCTTCAGCAGCGTTGTCATCAAGCATGCATTGCGCAACGCGCTGATCGCGCCCTTCACCGTCATCATGCTGCAGTTCCCGTGGCTGCTCACCGGCGTCGTCATTGTCGAGGTGATGTTCCGCTATCAGGGCTTTGGCTACACGTTGGTCGAGGCAGCCGGCAACAACGACATCGACCTGCTGCTCGGCTGCTCGCTGGTCTCGGTGTTCATCGTCCTGATCACGCAGCTCATTTCGGATGTCGGCTACGCGTTTCTCAATCCGCGTATCAGGGTTCAGTAGAGGGCAGGGCCGATGCAAACCGAATATATAAGCGCCTTCGACGTCGTCATCGGCGTGCTCTGGCGATTCTGGCCGGTGTGGGTCGGGCTCATCCTGGTCATGGGCGCAAGCTTCACCTATAGGCGGCGGCTGGGCCTCTACGGCCAGCTCTTCGACAGCGGCGTCGGAATTGCCGGCGTCTTCATCTGCCTGTTCTGGCTGTTCACGGCGATCTTCGCCTCAACCATCTCGCCCTTCGATCCGCTGGCGCAGATATCGGTGATGAAGGACACGCTGCCCGGCGCGATCGAACCGGCGTCGAAGCTCGTCTACTATTTCGGCGGCGACAAGCTGGCCCGCGACGTGTTCTCGCGCATGGTCTATGGCAGCCAGATTGTGCTGATCATCGCGCCTGCCGCGACCGGCTTCGCACTGATGGTCGGCATCACGCTCGGCCTGCCGGCCGGCTACTATGGCGGCAAGATCGACACGGTGCTGTCCTTCCTTGCCAATCTGGTGCTGGCCTTCCCGGTTATCCTCCTGTTCTACCTGCTGGTGACACCGGGCATCATGGATACGCCGATCCCCTATGCGATGGCGGGACTGTTCTTCCTGTTCCCGATCGTCTTCTTCTGCGTCCTGTTCTGGACCCGCTTCAAGAACCGGCCGGATCGGCTCTACATCCTGCTGGGCATCACGCTGATCCTGGGCGGCTGGATCTATGCCGGCCTGGTCTTCGACAAGGATCCGCTTAAGATCGTCCACATCGATCCCAACCAGCTCAACATCTTCGTGGCGGTGGTGTTCGCTTCCAGCCCCGGCGTGTTCCGCATCGTGCGCGGGCTGACCATGGACATCAAGACGCGCGACTATGTGGCGGCGGCGCAGACGCGCGGCGAATCGCCCTGGTACATCATGCTGTGGGAGATCCTGCCCAACGCGCGCGGTCCACTGATCGTCGATGCCTGCCTGCGCATCGGCTACACGACGATCCTGCTTGGAACGCTCGGCTATTTCGGCCTGGGCCTGGCGCCCGAGAGCCCCGACTGGGGCACGGCGATCAAGGATGCGAGCCGCCTCTTGCGTTCCTTCATCCACCCGGCGCTGCCGCCGACGATCGCGCTGATGTCGTTCGTGCTGGGTCTCAATTTGCTGGCGGACTCCCTGCGTGAGCAGTCGATGAAGGATTGATGGCGGGGTCAATGGCCCTACCTGCCAAGAACCAAGGATTGGAGCGACCCATGAACGAGGCAGTTCGAGATCCAGCCAAGGCGGCCAGTCAGCCGATCATCGAGATCGAGAACCTCTCGATCTCCTTCTTCACCCGCAAGGGCGAGATCCCGGCCGTTATGGACTTTTCCTGCACGGTCATGCCCGGCGAAGCGATGGGCATCGTCGGCGAGTCCGGCTGCGGCAAGTCGACCGTGTCGCTCGGCATCATGCGCGACCTCTCCAACATCGGGAAGATCGTCGGCGGCAGGATCAAGTTCCAGGGCAAGGACATGGGCGAGCTTTCCGAGGAGGAGTTGCGCGCCATCCGAGGCAACAAGATCGCCATGATCTACCAGGAGCCGATGGCGAGCCTCAATCCGGCGATGAAGATCGGGCAGCAGCTGATGGAAGTGCCGCTGATCCACGACAAGGTGTCGAAGGACGAGGCCCATAAGCGGGCGCTGGAGATGGTGCGCGCGGTGAAGCTGCCCGATCCGGAGCGCATGATGCGCTCCTATCCGCACCAGCTGTCGGGCGGCCAGCAGCAGCGCATCGTCATTGCCATGGCCCTGCTGTCGAAGCCGGCGCTGCTTCTGCTCGATGAACCGACCACCGCGCTCGACGTCACCGTCGAGGCCGGCATCGTCGAACTGGTCAAGGGGCTCGGCGAGAAGTTCGGCACCTCGATGATCTTCGTGTCGCACAATCTTGGCCTGATCCTGGAGACCTGCGACAAGATCACGGTGATGTATTCCGGCGAGGCGGTCGAGACCGGCAAGATCGAGGACGTGTTCGACCGGATGCGCCATCCCTATACGCAAGGGCTGTTCCGCTCGATCCCGCTGCCTGGCGCCGACAAGAACTCGCGGCCGCTGATTTCCATCCCGGGCCAGCTGCCACTGCCGCACGAGCGGCCGAAGGGCTGCAATTTCGGCCCGCGCTGCCACCATTTCGTCGAGGGCGTTTGCAACGCCGCCGAAATCCCGATGATCCCGGTCGACGGCCACGAGGGGCATTTCTCGCGCTGCGTGCGGTTCAACGAGATCGACTGGGAGGCGCTGCCGCCCGGCGCCAAAAAGGTCAATGAGAAGGTCGAGCCCGGCGCGCCGGTGCTGAAAATCCAGGATCTCAAGAAATACTACAAGGTCGGCGGGGGCGAGGTGTTCGGCTCCAGCGAAGGCCGCGTCGTCAAGGCCAACGAGACGATCTCATTCACCGCGCGCGAATCCGAAACCGTGGCGATCGTCGGCGAATCCGGTTGCGGGAAGTCGACGCTGGCCAAGGTGCTGCTTGGTCTGGAGACCGCCAGTTCCGGCACGGTGACACTTGGCAACAAGGAAATCCAGTCGACCGGAATCGAGAGCCGCAACGTCGAGACGGTATCCTCGATCCAGATGGTGTTTCAGAACCCGTTCGACACGCTTAATCCCAGTCACACGGTCGGATCGCAGATCATCCGCACGCTGGAAAAATTCAAGGTCGGCAAGAATGTTGCCGAGCGACGCCAGCGCATGCTGGAGCTGCTCGACCTCGTCAAGCTGCCGCGCGCCTTCGAGACGCGCAAGCCGCGCCAGCTCTCGGGCGGCCAGAAGCAGCGCATCGGCGTCGCGCGCGCCTTTGCCGGCAACGCCAAGGTGGTGGTGGCCGACGAACCGGTCTCGGCGCTCGACGTCTCGGTGCAGGCGGCGGTGACCGAACTCCTGATGGACATCCAGCGCAAGAACAAGACGACGATGCTGTTCATAAGCCACGACCTGTCGGTGGTGCGCTACATCGCCGACCGCGTCGTCGTCATGTATCTCGGCTACATCGTCGAGCAAGGGACGACCGACCAGATCTTCTCGCCGCCCTACCATCCCTATACCGAGGCGCTGCTATCCGCGATCCCGATCGCCGACACCAGCGTGGTCAAGAAACACATCGTACTCGAAGGCGACATCCCGTCGGCCATGAACCCGCCGACCGGCTGTCCGTTCCAGACGCGGTGCGGCTACAAGAAGTTGGTGCCGGACAATCTGTGCGAGACGAAGGTGCCGCCGGTCAAGGATCTCGGTGGCGGCCATACGAGCCTGTGCTGGCTCTCGGACGACGTGCTCGCCAAGATGGAGCCGGTCATCAAGTTCGACAAGAAACATGCCGCGCATGAAGGCGTGCCGGATGATGCGCCCCGTGGCTCAGGGCCAGGCCTCGCCGGAACGGCGCCAAAACGCCCGCGTGGCAAAAGGGGCAGCGCGGAAGCCGATCAGATCGGGGACGCCGTGGAGCAAGACCAGGCCGGCATGAAGGCCCGTCGCCACCAAATCCGCGACGAGGTTTCGGAAACGGGTGTCAAGAAGCCGAAGGATACGACGAGACGGCACTAGCCCGGACGTGCTAGATCAGGATGACGTTTCGTTGCATCGTGATCTTGGCCTAACTCTTTGTTTTAGAATGATCTTTCCGCGAACCGGTTCCCGCTTCGAGGGATCACGCTCTAGTTTCCGCATTGTCGTAGCTGCGCCTGGTAATCGCGCGCCATCTGGTCGGTGGCGCGTGCGTAGCTTTGAACGCCGGCGTCGCCGCGATTGCCGCGGCCATAAGCGGTCCAGCCGAGATAATAGGCCAAGTAGAGATTGTAGGTGTCGTTGCGGGCGACGCCAAAGGTGTCGGCGGTCTTGGAGTGGTACCAGCCGACGAAATCGATGGCGTCGGCAAAGCGCGTGCGGCGCGCCGTCCAGTTGCCGGTCTCGCTCTGATATTGTGACCAGGTGCCGTCCAGCGCCTGCGAATAGCCCGTGGCGCTCGACACATGCGTCCACGGGATGAAGCCGAGAAGCTTGGTGCGCGGCGGGCGGGCATTGCTCTTGAAGTCGGATTCCTTGCGCACCGTCGCCATAAGCACCGGAACGGGAATGCCGTATTTCTGTTCGGTTCGCTCGGCGGCGGACTGCCAGTTGTCGAACCAGCCGTCATTCTGGTCGAAGACGGCGCAGACATTGTTGATATGGTTGGGTGCCGTCGCGCAGGCCGAAAGCGCCAGCAGCACGGAGACAGCGACAATTTTACTAAAACTCGACCTACGCATTGGAAGACGAATAGGCCGAAATCATAAAAGGAGTGTTGCGCGGTTTCTTAACCCGGGAGCGGGAGCGCGAAAGGCCTGGTATCGATATTACGACTGCCGGTGTCGTTATTCTTTTTGCCGATCCTGAAAAATGCCGCCTTGGCTAAAATCGCGCCGGCAAATGGCGAATTCCTGACAGCTTGCATGTGACGCGGACGCTCTGATGCGCGCATGAGCGAACCAAGACGCAAGCGCGGCGCCGAGCGCACGAGCAATCGGGGGCCAGTCGCCATACCGCAACTGCCGCAGCGGCGGGTCGAGAACCCCTATCCGCCGATGGCGCTGCTGTCGGCCGACCAGATCGAGGCGATCCACCAGGCATCGATGCATATTCTGGAGAATTTCGGCATCGAGCTGATGAGCCCGCGGGCGCTTTCGCTGTTCGAGCGCGCCGGCGCCAAGGTCGACCACGTGTCGATGAATGTGCGCGTCGATCGCGGCATGGTCGAGGAGGCGCTGAAGTCGACGCGCGCCAGCTATGCGCTGACCCCGCGAAACCCGGCCCGCGCCATTCATCTTGGCGGCAGTACAATCAACTTCACGCTCGTCGCCGGTCCGCCCAATGTGCACGACATGGAACGCGGCCGCCGCGCCGGCAACATGTCGGACTATCAGGACCTTGTCCGGCTGGCGCAGCATTTCAACTGCATCCACATGCTTGGCAATCAGGTCTGCGCGCCGATCGAGCTGCCTGCGAACACCAGGCACATGGACACCTATTTCGCCAACCTGACGCTCACCGACAAATGTTTCCACGTCTCGGCGATCGGCCGGGGCAGGGCGCTCGACGGCATCGAAATGATGGCCATCGCGCGCGGGCTGACGCTGGATCAGATGCGCGACGATCCCGGCATCAGCACCATCATTTCGGTCAACTCGCCACGCCGGTTCGACGAGATGATGGCCGAAGGGCTGATGACGATGGCTGAATATGGCCAGTCCGTGGCGGTCACGCCGTTCACGCTGATGGGCGCGATGAGCCCGGTGACCCTGGCCGGTGCGCTGGCGCAGCAGAATGCCGAGGCACTGTTCGGTGTCGTGCTCACCCAGCTCGTACGCCCCGGCGCGCCGGTGATGTACGGCGCCTTCACCTCCAATGTCGACATGAGGTCGGGCGCGCCGGCCTTCGGCACGCCAGAAAACACCAAGGCCAACGTCGCCTCGGGCCAGCTGGCGCGACGCTATGAACTGCCTTACCGCACGACGCCGGGCTCCGCCTCCAATGCCGCGGACGCCCAAGGGGCCTACGAGACGATGATGGCGCTGTGGGGCGCGGTGCTCGGCCATGGCAATCTCGTCTACCATGCGGCCGGCTGGCAGGAGGGCGGACTGACGGTATCGTTCGAAAAGCTCATCATCGACGTCGAGATGATCCAGCACATGATGGAATTCTTGCGCCCGATCGTTGTCGACGAGGGCGAGTTGGCGGTGGAGGCCCTGGGCGCGGTGCCGACAGGCGGACATTTTTTCGGCGAGCCGCACACGCTTGAGCGCTACGCCACTGCCTTCTACCAGCCGATGCTGTCCAACTGGCAGAATTACGAAGCCTGGCAGGAAGCCGGGGCGCCCGACGCGACTGCGCGAGCGACGCGGCTTTGGAAGAAGGCGCTGGAGGAATATGTCCAGCCGGCCATGGATCCTGCCATTCGTGAAGCGCTCGAAGCCTATATGGCACGCCGCAAGGAAGCGATCGGGCAGGGCGAGCCGTGAGAGAACAGCTTCCCAATCCGATTCGCTTCGATCTCCCAACTCACTGAACCGACGAGAGAAAACCCCAAAGTCATCGGCGGCGGCAAGCGCTGCGCGCATTCATGCCGCGCCGCTGTCCAAACCAGGATGGCGTGAATCGTCATCCCGATCCAACTCGTTGTTGGAACATGATCTTCTCCGAAAACCGGTTCTTCGGGATCGCGCTCTGGCCAATTTCGAGCGGATGCGCGCCTGCTCGCAGGCGCGCGATGACCTCGAGAGTTCAGGCGCCGCGGCGATTGTCCAGGGCGAAGGCGCCCGGTCCGGCGAAGACCAGATAGAGGAAGATGAAGCAGAAGGAGATCGCCGCGTCGCCGCTGTTGTTGACCGGGAAGAAGCTGCGCGGCATGTGCGCCATGAAATAGGCGATCGCCATTTCCCCGGCCAGAAGGAACGCGACCGGGCGGGTGAAGAGACCCAGCGCCAAAAGGATGCCACCGGCGAATTCGAGAATGCCGGCGGTCAGCGTCAATCCGCTGAGAGTGTGCGGCTGGGCGCTGTGCGGGAAATCGAACAGCTTTTGCGAGCCATGCTCGATGAATTGCAGGGCGGTCATGATACGCAGCACGCCCAGCGCCTGAGGGCGGTAGCGGGGAAGGCCTTCGAGAAGCTTCATCTAAGACTCCATGTCGCCCGCCCGGGCCGGCCATAGTTTACCCTCCGGCAAGGGACCACTCACTTCCCATGGCGTGCCATCAACAATCGGTGAGGGGACATGGTTTCATCTGCCAAACTCATTCTCGTAATAGTTGCATATTTATCCTTATGGTTGTATCGATATGCGGCGGCATCAAACCAAACGGATCTGCTTAGCCATGAGAAAAGTCGTCATCAGCCTGTTCGCAATCCTCGCCAGCACCGGCTTCGCCGCAGCCGCGGACGCCGGCTGCGGCGCCTTCAAATGGCCGGTTACACGCGAGCAAGCCCTGTTCCCGGCGGCGCCGGCGGCCCAGTCCGGCGCAACCCTGATAGTCGGGCAGGCGATGGCTCTCTCGCTCGAAGCCGTCGACACTGTCAGCTTTGACGTGCCGCCGGAACGCGCACCGGCTGCCGGCACTTTCGGCGCCACGGCAAATGTGACCGTGCCGCCGGGAGGAGAGATCCAGTTCAGCCTGTCCGACGAGGCTTGGATCGATGTCGTGCAGGATGGCAAGACTGTCAAATCGGCGGCATTCAGCGGGGTGAAAACTTGCCCGGGCATCCGCAAGAGCGTGCGCTTCAAGCTCGCGGGCGGGGCGGCCATCGTCCAGTTCAGCGGTGCAAGGAAACCCGATCTCAAGGTGGCGGTGCTGACGCCGGAGTGATCCGGCGCCAGCCAGCGAGCAAACGCTGCTAGCGGACCGGTGCCAGCAACGCGAAATGCGCGCCTTGCGGGTCCTGGCACTGGATGATCCACTGGCCGCTCGGCACGTCCATCGGTCCCATCAGCACCTTGCCGCCATTGTCGGTGACGCGCTTGGCCGCTGCATCGATCGCATCGACGTTGAAATAGAACTGCCAGAACGGAAGAGGGATCTGCGGCGGCTTGTTCATCATGCCGCCGCCGGATTCAGGACCGGCCGAGAAGGTTTTGTAGATGCCCATCTCGCCCATATCGAACTCGCCGGCGCTCTCCCAGCCGAACTGGTCCGAATAGAAGTCAAAGGCCGCCCTCCATTCCGAAGTATAGAGCTCATGCCAGCCGACATGGCCGGGCGTCGTCGCCGGCACCGGCGGCTGGTCGGGCTGGTTGGGCTGAAGGAACATGAAGGCCGCGCCTTGCGGATCGGCGACGACTGCGAAGCGGCCGACGCCCGGTATATCGTCGGGCGCGCGATGGATCGCGCCGCCCGCGTCCTTGAGCGCCTTCGTGGAGGCATCGACATCCTTGGTATGGATGTAGCCCATCCAAGCCGGCGGCATGCCCATCTTGGCGGGCTCTTCCGGCATCGTCATCAGCCCGCCGACGCCGCGCATGGCCGAGTTCACGACGATGTAGCGGGGTGTGCCGGGCGCCTTGCCGAAGGGCTCGGCCCGCCAGCCAACCACGGCCGTGTAGAAAGCCTCGGCGGCGTCGAGGTCGGTGGTCATCAGTTCGTACCAGAAGAAAGGTTGCGGGGATTTCGGCATGGTCGGTCTCCTCACCGGTTCAGGCGGCGATCGCGGTTCGATCCATACTAGGACGATCCTGGCGACAGAAATCCGACATGGGCCGAAAATCTCAATCGGCAAGCCGCTCCGCCCCTGATCTTGCGTAGCCCGCGCTTCTCGACTTTGCTGCCTCAAAGGGGTTCGCGCTTTTCCATGCGCCAGATGTCGCTCACCCGAGCTTGTCGCTCTTTGCCATCGCGACAAGATCGATCCCGGTCCGAGCGGGAGTGGATGCAGCTCAGCGACGACGATTTCACCGCGCTCTCCACGCGTCTCGCCGGTGAAGCCGGCGAGGGACCGCTCTGGGTATTCGCCTATGGCTCGCTGATCTGGAAGCCGGCCTTCGAATCCGTCGAGCAGCAGCGCGCCTCGGCCTGGCTGGCATCGTTCGTTCTGCCTCGGCCTGGTTCGCTGGAGGGGCTGCGCCGTGCAGCCGGGATGATGGCGCTGGAACGCGGCGGGCACTGCGACGGTGTCATCTACCGCCTGCCGGATGGCGACAAGGCTGTTCACATCTAGAGGCTGTAGCGGCACGAGATCGACCATCACAAGGCCGATGCCTCGGTCAGCAGGGTTCCGGTGTGAACCGCGCGAGGTCGGCGCGGGCGCTGGGCCTCTGCGTTGGCGTGACCGGTAGGGGTGCCCCGCTCAGGCATAACATGAATGTGTTTGTCATATTTTTATACAAGCAATACAGTGACTTGGCCGAAAATTGACCAATTGATAAAAAAATAAAACGTGCTAGCCTTTCCCAAAACGACAACAAGGGGAGCTGGAATGGCGACTGGTCATTTCATCGAAGGCATCGCCGGCGGCCGGCTGTCTTCCGAGCAGTATGCCGAGAATTTTTCCGACCTGCATCCGCCGCTCGATCACCACGAGGCGCTGGTCGAATCGGACCGCTGCTATTTCTGCTACGACGCGCCGTGCATGAACGCATGCCCGACCTCGATCGACATCCCGCTCTTCATTCGCCAGATAGCGACCGGCAATCCGCTTGGCTCGGCCAAGACAATCTTCGACCAGAACATCCTCGGCGGCATGTGTGCCCGCGTCTGCCCGACCGAGACGCTGTGCGAAGAGGTCTGCGTGCGCGAGGTGGCTGAAGGCAAGCCGGTGCAGATCGGCCGGCTGCAGCGCTACGCCACCGATGTCGCCATGGACGAAGGCAAGCAATTCTACAAGCGCGCCGAGCCGACAGGCAAGACAGTCGCCGTGGTCGGCGCCGGACCGGCGGGGCTGGCGGCGGCGCACCGGCTTGCCCGCCACGGCCATGACGTGACGATACTAGAGGCGCGGCCGAAGGCAGGCGGGCTCAACGAGTATGGCATCGCCGCCTATAAGAGCGTCGACGACTTCGCCCAGGCCGAGGTCGACTATGTGACAGCGATCGGTGGCATAGACATCCAGAACGGCAAGGTGCTGGGCCGCGATTTCCAATTGGCCGACCTGATGCGCAACTACGATGCGGTATTCCTTGGCCTTGGCCTTGGCGGCGTCAACGCGCTGCGCGCCGAGGGCGAGGAGGCGGACGGCGTTGCCAATGCGGTCGAATTCATCTCGGAACTGCGCCAGGCAAGCGATCTCTCAAGCCTACCGGTCGGCCGGCGCGTCGTCGTCATCGGCGGCGGCATGACGGCGATCGACGCCGCGGTACAGTCGAAGCTGCTCGGCGCGGAAGAGGTGACGATCTGCTACCGGCGCGGCCGGGAGCATATGAACGCTTCGGAGTTCGAGCAGGACCTGGCCGCCGCCAATGGCGTCACCATTCGCCACTGGCTGCAGCCGAAGCGCGTCATCGCCGACAACGGCAAGGTTTCCGCGATCGAGCTCGAGTACACGGCGATGAATGGCGATACGCTCACCGGCACCGGCGAGCGCCTCACGCTCGTCGTCGACCAGGTATTCAAGGCGATCGGCCAGAGCTTCGTGCCGGCGCATCTCAACGGCAGCGGCGAAACCATCGATCTCGAAGGCGGGCGGATCAAGGTCGATGCCGAAGGCCGCACCTCGCTTGCGAAAGTCTGGGCTGGCGGCGACTGCATCTTCGGCGGCGACGATTTGACGGTCTCGGCCGTGGCGCAAGGGCGCGACGCGGCCGAGAGCATCCACCGGGCGCTGACCTCTAACGGGAGGGCATGAGCATGGCAGACATCCGCAACAATTTCGTCGGCATCAAGTCGCCCAATCCATTCTGGCTGGCGTCCGCGCCACCCACCGACAAGGCCTACAATGTCGAGCGCGCCTTCAAGGCCGGCTGGGGCGGCGTGGTGTGGAAGACGCTGGGTGAAGAAGGTCCGCCGGTCGTCAACGTCAACGGGCCGCGCTATGGCGCGATCTGGGGCGCCGACCGCCGGCTGCTCGGCCTAAACAACATCGAGCTGATCACCGACCGCGACCTGCAGACCAATCTGCGCGAGATGAAGCAGGTCAAGATGAACTGGCCGGATCGGGCGCTGGTCGCCTCGATCATGGTGCCTTGCGTCGAGGAGAGCTGGAAGGCGATCCTGCCGCTGGTCGAGGAGACCGGCGCCGACGGCATCGAGCTCAATTTCGGCTGTCCGCACGGGATGAGCGAGCGCGGCATGGGCTCGGCGGTCGGCCAGGTACCGGAATATATCGAGATGGTGGTGCGCTGGTGCAAGCAATATACGCGCATGCCCGTCATCACCAAGCTGACGCCCAACATCACCGACATCCGCAAGCCCGCCAGGGCGGCGCATGCCGGTGGCACCGACGCGGTGTCGCTGATCAACACGATCAACTCCATCACCGGCGTCGACCTCGACAGTTTCGCGCCGCAGCCGACCATCGACGGCAAGGGCTCGCACGGCGGCTATTGCGGCCCGGCGGTGAAGCCGATCGCCATGAACATGGTGGCCGAGATCGCGCGCGATCCTGAGACCCGCGGGCTGCCGATCTCCGGCATCGGCGGCATCACCACTTGGCGCGACGCGGCCGAATTCATGGCGCTCGGCGCCGGCAACGTGCAGGTTTGCACGGCTGCCATGACCTACGGCTTCAAGATCGTGCAAGAGATGATCGCGGGGCTGGAGAACTGGATGGACGAGAAGGGGCACGCCTCGCTCGCCGACATCATCGGCCGCGCCACGCCCAACGTCACCGACTGGCAGTATCTCAACCTCAACTATGTCGCCAAGGCGCATATCGACCAGGACGCCTGTATCAAATGCGGCCGCTGCCACATCGCCTGCGAGGACACCTCGCACCAGGCGATTACCCACATGGTCGACGGTGTCAGGCATTTCGAGGTTATCGAGGCCGAATGCGTCGGCTGCAATCTCTGCGTCAATGTCTGCCCGGTCGAAGGCTGCATCACCATGGAACCGCTGGCGGCGGGCGCGATCGACCAGCGCACCGGCAAGCCGGTGTCGCCGATCTACGCCAACTGGACGACGCACCCCAACAATCCGATGGCCAAGGTGGCCGCGGAATAAGAGCGCTCGATTTGGGTGAACAAGACGGCGCCTTCGGGCGCCGTTTTCTGTTTTACCTATTGCAGATAAAGATTATCCAGGATAAATGATATCCATGAATTGGAGATCGAAGCTATGAAGCTCGGCGACGGAGTCGAGGCGGCTATCCATTGCGCGGCGACGCTGGCAAGTGTCGATGGCAACAGCACGATGCCGGGCTCGGCTCTGGCCGAGGCGTTCGGCCTGTCGCCGAGCTATCTCCTCAAGCATCTGAACCAGCTGACGACGGCGCGCATCCTGGAATCACTGCCCGGGCCGACGGGCGGCTACCGGCTGGCGCGAGCGGCGGAACAGATCACGCTGCTGGATATCGTGCTGGCGGTCGGGGGACGGGAGCCCGCGTTCCGCTGCGGAGAGATCCGCCAGCGCGGCCCGGTCAAGATCGATGCCTCGGCCTATGTCAAACCCTGCGGCATAAATGTCGCGATGCTGAAGGCCGAGCGCGCTTACCGCGCGGCGCTCGCCGAAGTGAAGCTGTCCGACATCGTGGCAGAATACGCGGCCGAAGGCGATCCGCGATCCTATGCCGCGAGCTGCGCTTTCGTCGAGCGTAACCAGCGGCCGCAGAAATCCGCGTCATCCAAGCAGAAATAGACCCACCCAAAACCTGGAAGGAAAGACGATGAAACAGAGACTGCAGTTCTTTGCCAAGGCGCCGGAAATCATGAAGGCGGTGTCGGCGCTCAACAAGGCCGTGGACGAGTGCGGGCTGGAAGTGAGCCTGCTGCACCTGATCAAGCTCCGCGCTTCGCAGATCAATGGCTGCTCGTACTGCGTCGAAATGCACAGCCGCGAGGCGAAGCGCGACGGAGAGACCGAAACCCGCCTCTACCTCGTTGCAGCCTGGAAGGAATCGCCGCAGTTTTCCGAACGCGAACGCGCCGCTTTCGCATGGACCGAGGCGGTGACGCTGATCGCCGGCAATGGCGTGTCTGACGAACTCTATGCCAGCACGCTGGAGCATTTCTCGGAAGAGGAACTGGTCAAGCTCTCGGTCGCGCTCGGCATGATCAACACCTGGAACAGGTTGTGCGTTCCGTTCCACGCCATCCATCCGATGCCGGCCGCTAAGGCAGCCTGACTTCACTCAGCAATGGCGTGGGCCTGTGATGGGCCCACGCTTTTCTATCTTCAGGTCGTTAAGCCGCGAACCTCAAGCCGCCGTCGCAGGTCAGCACCTGACCGGTCATGAAGCCGTTGGAGACCAGGAAGGCGATCGCGTCGGCGACATCGTCGGCGCGGCCGATGCGGCCGACCGGCGTCTTGCCGGCATATTCGGCGAACACTGCCTGTCGCTGATCGTCCGGCAAAAAGTCCCACCATGGTGTATCGATGACACCAGGCGCTACGACATTGACGCGCAGCGGCTTCAACTCGACCGCCAGGATCGGCGCGACGGTCAGAAGCATGCCGTTGATGGCGCCGATGCCGGCGACGCCAGGGGCGGCGATCTGTGCCGAGACGGCCGAGATGAAGGTGACCGAACCGGCTTTGCCCAAAGTCGGCAAGGCCGCCTGCAGACAAGAGAGCTGTGGCCGGATCTTCTCGTCGACGCCGCTGCCGATGTCGGCGAGATCGAGCGTCGCGAACGGCCCCAGCCCTTTGCCGCCACTCGCGGCGAGGACAAGATGATCGAACGGGCCGAGCTCGGCGAAAAACCGTCCGACTTCATCCGGCTTCGTGGCGTCGAACGATGCCTTGCCGACGGTGCCGCCAAGGGTCGCCCAGGCGCTCTTGAGCTTGTCCTCGTTGCGGCCAGTGATCGTCACTTTCATTGTGGGGCTGACCAGCCGTTTGGCCGTGGCAAGACCGATACCGGATGAGCCGCCGACGATGACGCAATGTTCGATGGTGTAGCTCATGAGTGCCGTTCCTTGGATGTCGCAGAAGATTGTCCGGTCAGTTCGAGGCTCAGTGCCCGCAACCGGCGGCGGGCCTCCTCGTCATAGGCCTGTGCGTCGGCGCGCGATTCCCGCTGGCTGTCGAAATAGCGGCCGCTGCGTCCTTCGAGCGCCGGCGATGCGGCGAGGTTGATGATGGCGTCGGCACCGGTCTCAACCGAACTCCATGGCGTGACGCCGGCCTGGCGGACCATGGTCGTGTCCATATAGCTCGCCGGATGCAGCGCGTTGACGGTGACGCCGGTGCCGTCGAGCTGCTCGGCCAGGTCGATGGTGAACAGGATCTGCGCCAGCTTGCTCTGGCAATAGGCGCGCATGCCGTTATAGCCATGCGTCAGCATCACGTCGTCGAACTCGATCGCCTGCTGGCCGGCCGAGGCGACGTTGATAATGCGCGCCGGCGCGCTTGCCTTGAGCAGCGGCAGAAGTTCCGCGGTCAGCAGGAAACCGGCGAGATAGTTGACGGCGAAGCGCAGCTCATAGCCGTCGGCGCTGACCTGCCGCTTCGCGCCCTGACCACCGGTACCCACGCCGGCATTGTTGATCAGGACATCGAGCCGATCGGTCCTTGCGCGCACCGCTTCAGCAAGGCGGCGCACTTCGGCGAGCGAAGCGAGGTCGGCGGCGAGAAACTCCGCCTTGCCACCCTTTGCCTCCATGGCGGTCACGACCGCCTTGCCGCGGCCTGCGTCGCGGCCGTGCACCAGCACGCGGGCGCCGGCGGCGCCGAGCCTTTCGGCAACCAAGCGGCCGACGCCGTCAGTCGAGCCCGTGATGAGAATGGTTTTGTCCTTGAGTTCCATGTTCGGAGCCTCCTTGCGCTGCTCCGAACGAGAAGATGGGACACAGCACCGAGCCTAAACAGTTCAAACTTTATCCTGGTATCGGTACTGCTATAATACGCACATGGATACCGTTGCCCATTCCCCCGAAGATCACCGCCGGCGCGAGCTCGGCGCCTTCCTGCGTTCGCGGCGCGAAAGACTTTCGCCTGATGCCGCCGGCATCGCTTGCGGCGCACGGCGGCGCACGCCCGGCCTCAGGCGCGAGGAAGTGGCGATGATCGCCGGTGTCGGCACGACCTGGTACACGTGGCTCGAGCAGGGCAGGGACGTGCGGCCCTCGGTCGAGGTGCTGTCGGCGCTCTGCCAGGCGCTGCGGCTCGACGGCGCCGAGCAGCGGCATTTGTTCACGCTCGCCGGCCGCCAGCAGCCGGAGCGGCGGCGCATCGTTGCGGGCAAGGTCGATGGACCTTTGCTGCATATGCTGCAAAGCCTGGTCCTGCAGCCCGCCTATGTAGTCGGCCCGCGCTGGGACGTGCTGGCCTGGAATGACGCTGCGGTCGCCATCTTCGGCGACTACGGCCTCTTGGAGGGCGATGCCCGCAACATCATCCACGGCGTCTTCACCGATCCGCATCGGCGGCATCTGTTGGTCGACTGGGAACAGGTAGCTCGTGCAACGCTCGCCGCGTTCCGCGCCGAGAGCGCGAAATATACCGGTGATCCGGATTTCGAGCGGTTGATCGCGCTGATGATGCGTTCAAGCCCGGAGTTCCGCGAGTGGTGGCCGCAACGCGATGTGGTGCACCGGCTCTACGGCCTGAAGCATCTGCGCCACCCGATCGCCGGCGCGATGACGTTCGAGCATATGAGCCTGTCGATCGACGACGGCTCGGACATGCGATTGATCGTCTACACGCCTCTGGCGGAGCAGAACTCGGTAGCGAAGCTGCAAAAATTGCTGAATTGCCAGCGAGCCGAACGGCGCAGTGCTTGAAGGCGAGAGGCTGCGGCCAATCCGCAGGGGCGGCGCCAACCAAACCACGAGGCGCTAGCCCTTCGGCTTCAGCCCATCGAGGAACAACTGCTCCAGGAAGCGCGCGGCGTCCTCGAAGCGGCCGTCCCCGCCTCGGTCGGCGCCCAGCACGGCCCGCACCTGAACGTCGAAATCGGCGTAATGCTGCGTCGTCGCCCAGATCGAGAAGATCAGGTGCCAGGGGTCGGTGCGGGCAATCTTGCCGGCGCGCATCCAGCCCTTGATGACGGTTGCTTTCTCGTCGACCAGCGTCTTCAGTTCGCCCTCCAGCATCGGCTTGATGCGCGGCGCGCCCTGCAGGATCTCGTTGGCGAAGAGCCGGCTTTCGCGTGGAAAGTCGCGGGCCATTTCGAGCTTCCTGCGGATGTAGCTTCTGAGCTCGGTCAGCGGATCGCCGATGTCGTCAAGCTCCCGGAGCGGCGCCAGCCAGGTGTCGAGAAGGCGCTGCATTAACGTCTCGTGAATGTCCTCCTTGCGGCGGAAGTAATAGAGGAGGTTCGGCTTCGACATGCCGGCGGCTTCGGCGATCTGGTCGATGGTCGAGCCGCGAAAGCCGTTGGCGGAGAAGACCTCGAGCGCGGCTTCCAGGATGAGCTCACGCTTTTCCTGCTGGATGCGGGTGCGGCGGGGAGCGGAGCCTTCCATCGTGTCCGTCATCCTTGCCGGCCGCCGCGCTGGCTTCCTGGACCAATTCTCTGGACCAGTTTTTCCTGAGGCTGTGGAGCGCGCTTTTTGTGCGGCATTTCCGCTAGTAATCCCCTGACCGCCGACAGGCGGCGCTAACGTTTGTCCAACCGGTCAAAATTTTGCGTAGCACGAAAACGCAGCGAAGACCAAGCGTTGGCCGCACCGAAACAGGTTACAAGGGGAAGTCTTGGTCATGTCCAACCGGCTGAAAGTCACGCCGAACGATCTCAGCGCATTCTGGATGCCGTTCACGGCAAACCGCCAGTTCAAGCAGGCGCCGCGCATGTTCGTGTCCGCCAAGGACATGCATTACACGACAAGCGACGGGCGCAAGGTGCTCGACGGCACCGCGGGCCTCTGGTGCGTGAACGCCGGCCACTGCCGGCCGAAGATCACCGAGGCGATCCAGCATCAGGCTGCTGAACTCGACTACGCGCCCGCCTTCCAGATGGGCCACCCGATCGTGTTCGAGCTGGCGAACCGCCTGGTCGATATCGCGCCCAAGGGCATGGACCATGTTTTCTTCACCAATTCCGGTTCGGAATCGGTCGAGACCGCGCTGAAAATGGCGATCGCCTATCACCGCGTCAGGGGCGAGGGTTCGCGCACCCGACTGATCGGCCGTGAGCGCGGTTATCACGGCGTCAATTTCGGCGGCATCTCGGTCGGCGGCATCGTTTCCAATCGCAAGATGTTCGGCACGCTGCTCGGCGGCGTCGACCATCTGCCGCACACGCACCTGCCGGAGAAGAACGCCTTCTCGAAGGGTGTGCCGGAGCATGGCGCGGAACTCGCCAATGATCTCGAGCGGCTGATCGCGCTGCATGACGCCTCGACCATCGCGGCCGTCATCGTCGAACCGGTCGCCGGGTCCACCGGCGTCATCCTGCCGCCGAAGGGCTATCTGCAGAAGCTTCGGGAAATCTGCACGAAGCACGGCATATTGTTGATTTTCGATGAAGTGATCACCGGCTTCGGCCGCCTCGGCGCGCCGTTCGCGGCCGACTATTTCGGTGTCACGCCGGATATCATGACCACCGCCAAGGGCGTATCCAACGGCGTCATCCCGATGGGCGCGGTGTTCGTCAAGAAGGAGATCCACGACGCCTTCATGACCGGCCCGGAGCACATGATCGAGTTCTTCCACGGCTACACCTACTCGGGCAATCCGATCGCCTGCGCCGCGGCGCTCGGCACTTTGGACACCTACAAGGAAGAGGGCCTGCTGACGCGCGGCGAGGAACTGGCGCCTTACTGGGAAGACGCGCTGCATTCGCTCAAGGGCGAGCCGCACGTGATCGACATCCGCAACATCGGCCTGATCGGCGCGATCGAGCTGGCGCCGATCGCCGGCAGCCCGACCAAGCGGGCGTTCTCGGCCTTCGTCAAGGCCTTCGAGCGCGGCGCCCTGATCCGCACCACCGGCGATATCATCGCGCTGTCGCCGCCGCTGATCATCACCAAGGGCCAGATAAACGAGCTGATCGATCATGTTCGCGACGTTCTGAGGTCCATCGACTGACGGGCCGGTGCGGATATCCCTCCCCGTCGAGGGGAGGGTGTCCGTGAGACAGCTGGCCGAGGTCGACGCCGACGCGCCGATCCTGAGGGCGGTCTGAATCAGGCGGGCAGCGCGCCGATACCGGTCAGGATCACCCGCTTGATATTCTCCTTGGCCTCCTGCCATTGCCGGCTGGACAGGGGCTTGCCGCCGTTGAGCGTCTCGATCTGGTGGCCGAAATCGGCATAGTGCTGGGTCGTGGCCCAGAGCATGTAGAGCAGATGACGCGGGTCCACCGGGTCCATCTTGCCCTCATCGATCCAGCGCTTGATGATCGCGACGCGGCCGTCGGTCCATTCGCGCAGCGTCGATTCCATATAGTCCTGAAGCACCGGCGCCCCGTGCATCACCTCGGAGGCCCAGACCTTCGAACCGTCCGGGTGGCGACGCGATATTTCCATCTTGGCGTCGATATAGGCGCTGATGCCGTCTATCGGCCCGCGCGCCGCGTCGAAGCAATTGGCCGCCTGCAGCCAGATCTCGAAGATGTTCTGGACGACGGACCGGTAGAGCTCTTCCTTGGTGGCGAAATAATAGTGGAGATTTGCCTTTGGCAGGCCCGCCAGGTCGGCGATCAACTGCATTGTGGCGCCGCCAAAACCCGCCTCGGCGAATACCTTTTCAGCGGCGAGCAGAATGGCTTTTTCATTCTCCCGCCTTATGTCCTGGCGCCGCATTGGACGGGTGGATTCGGTCATGTCTCCCCCAAGATTCTCGTTGACCGCTTGGTCAGGTTGTGTAGTCTGAAAGCTGACCATACGGTCAGGATGCAAACCACTCAAGGGGCGACAAGACCCCGGATGTAAATGGGAACCGCAAATGGCCGCACCCGGCGAGAATCTTCGAATCAATTCAGACCGTTTGTGGGACACCCTGATGGAGATGGCGAAGATCGGCCCCGGGATCGCCGGCGGCAACAATCGCCAGACGCTCACCGATTCCGACAAGGAGGGCCGCGCGCTGTTCAAGTCGTGGTGCGACGAGGCCGGGCTCTCGATGGGCGTCGATCAGATGGGCACCATGTTCATGACGCGCGCCGGCACCGATCCGAACGCGCTGCCGGTCTATGTCGGTTCCCACCTCGATACCCAGCCCACCGGCGGCAAATATGACGGTGTGCTCGGCGTGCTCTCGGCGCTCGAGGTCGCGCGTTCGCTCAACGATCTCGGCATCAAGACGAAGCATCCGATCGTCGTCACGAACTGGACCAACGAGGAGGGCGCGCGCTTCGCGCCGGCCATGCTCGCCTCCGGCGTGTTCGCCGGCGTGCACACGCTGGATTACGCCTACGCCCGCAAGGATATGGAAGGCGCAACCTTCGGCGACGAACTGAAGCGGATCGGCTGGGTCGGCGACGAGAAGGTCGGCGCTCGCAAGATGCATGCCTATTTCGAGTACCACATCGAGCAGGGGCCGATCCTGGAGGCGCAGAACAAGCAGATCGGCGTGGTGACCCACTGCCAGGGCCTGTGGTGGCTGGAATTCACGCTGACCGGCCGGGAGGCGCATACCGGCTCGACGCCGATGAACATGCGCGTCAATGCCGGGCTGGCCATGGCGCGTATCCTGGAGATGGTGCAGACCGTCGCCATGGAGAACCAGCCCGGCGCCGTCGGCGGCGTCGGACAGGTCAAGTTCACGCCCAATTCGCGCAACGTTTTGCCGGGCACCGTCGTCTTCACCGTCGACATCCGCTCGCCCGACCGGGTGAAGCTCGACGGAATGCGCGCCCGCATCGAGAAGGAAGCGCCGAAGATCTGCGAGGCGCTCGGCGTGAAATGTTCGGTCGAGGCGGTCGGCCATTTCGATCCGATAACCTTCGATCCGACGCTGGTCGGCCGCGTGCGCACCGCCGCCGAGAAGCTCGGCTACAGCCACATGGACATCGTTTCCGGCGCCGGCCACGATGCCTGCTGGGCGGCCAAGGTCGCGCCGGCGACCATGGTCATGTGCCCCTGCGTGGGCGGTCTCAGCCACAACGAGGCCGAGGAGATCTCCAAGGAGTGGGCGGCGGCCGGCGCCGACGTGCTGTTCCACGCGGTGGTCGAGACAGCGGGTATCGTGGAATGAGGATCGTCAATAGGGGCACAGGGCAAGAGGCCGTGCCGGTTGACGGTCTGTACCAATGCTTCCCAAAGAGCGAAAACAATCGCGGGAAAGCAGTTCGGTTTGCCACGATCGAAAAGGCGGCTGCCTTTCTCTGCGAAAACGTCGAATGGGGCATTTACATGAACCCAGGCGGCGCCTTGGTCTATCGCGATATCGTGATCGAGCGGGACGAATAGTTGGGAGATAAAGATGACCAAAGTGATCAGGAACGGCACCATCGTCACCGCCGACCGCACGTGGAAGGCCGATGTGCTGATGCAGCACGGCAAAATCGTCGCCATCGGCTCGAACCTGCATGGTGACCATGAGTTCGACGCCACGGGCTGTTATGTCATGCCGGGCGGCATCGATCCGCATACCCACCTCGAAATGCCTTTCATGGGTACCTATTCGGCCGACGATTTCGAATCCGGCACCCGCGCCGCGCTTTCCGGCGGCACGACGATGGTGGTCGATTTCTGCCTGCCGGCACCGCAACAGTCGCTGCTGGAGGCCCTGCAGATGTGGGACAACAAGACCTCGAAGGCGTCGTGCGATTATTCCTTCCATATGGCGATAACCTGGTGGGGCAAGCAGGTGTTCGACGAGATGGCGACCGTCGTCGACAGGGGCATCACCTCGTTCAAGCACTTCATGGCCTATAAGGGCGCGCTGATGGTCGACGACGACGAGATGTATGCGTCGTTCCAGCGCTGCGCCGATCTCGGCGCGCTGCCGCTCGTCCACGCCGAAAACGGCGACGTGGTCGCCGCGCTCTCGCAAAAGCTCCTTGCCGCCGGCAACAACGGCCCGGAAGGCCACGCTTATTCGCGCCCGCCGGAAGTGGAGGGAGAGGCCACAAACCGCGCCATCATGATCGCCGACATGGCCGGCGTGCCGCTCTATGTCGTGCATGTCTCCTGCGAGCAGAGCCATGAAGCCATCCGGCGCGCCCGCCAGAAGGGCATGCGGGTGTTCGGCGAGCCGCTGATCCAGCACCTGACGCTCGACGAGACCGAATATTTCAACAAGGATTGGGACCACGCGGCGCGTCGCGTGATGAGCCCGCCCTTCCGCAACAAGCTTCACCAGGATTCGCTGTGGGCCGGCCTGCAGGCCGGATCGCTGCAGGTCGTGGCGACCGACCATTGCTCCTTCACCACCAAGCAGAAGCGCAACGGTGTCGGCGATTTCACCAAGATCCCGAACGGCACGGGCGGGCTCGAGGATCGCCTGCCGGTCCTGTGGACGACAGGCGTCAACACCGGCCGCCTGACGATGAACGAGTTCGTCGCGGTGACCTCGACCAACATAGCCAAGATCCTCAACATGTATCCGAAGAAGGGCGCGATCGTCGAAGGCGCCGACGCCGATATCATCGTCTGGGACCCGAAGCGCAAGAAGACCATCTCGGCCAAGAAGCAGCAGTCGGTGATCGACTACAACGTCTTCGAAGGCGTCGAGGTGACCGGTCTGCCGCGCTTCGTCTTCTCGCGCGGCGAACTCTCGATCGAGGAGGCCGATGTCAAGGCCAAGGCCGGCCATGGCGAGTTCGTCGCCCGCGAGCCGAACGCCGCCGTCAACCGTGCACTCTCGACCTGGAAGGAGATTTCCGCGCCGCGCAAGGTGGAGCGTTCCGGCATTCCGGCAACCGGGGTCTAACGATGAGGGCTCTTCATCTTGCCTTGGCTGCAGCGGCGATTGTGGCCGCCGGTCAGGCTCACGGCGCGGGCATAGACCTCAGCAAGCCTTATGGCGACAAATATGGCTGCATCAACCGGAACGGGCAGGAGGTGGCTGCTGACAAGATGCTGCTCGTGACCGACAAGGAACTGATCACGGCGGCCAGCGCCTGCACCTTCAGCGACAAGCAGGCCCAGGCCGACGGCTCGCTGGTGGTGACGGCAAAATGCGAAGCCGAAGGCGAAGAGGGACAGGCGCCGGCCAAGTTCACCATCAAGCGCAGCGCGAAGGACGCGAAGAAGCTGGTGGTGGCCGACGAAGACGGCAATCTGATGGGCGAAGTCGCGCGATGCAAATGACGGCGACCCCGTCGGTTCCTGTGGGACGTATTGGTTCCGGCCGCATTTATGCGACGCCAAGCGATGCCGCTTGGCTGCAAAATGCCCTAGGCGACGAGCCCATCCAGTTCGGGCAACAGGACGACGCTTTCCTGCTCGTTGGGATCGGTGCGGGCGATGACGGCCGAAGAGGGGGCGCCGCTCAGATTGGCCGGCAGATGCGGCACGCCGGCCGGGATGTAGAAAAGGTCGCCGGCCTTGACGATGACGTGATGCTCGAGCCGGTCGCCATACCAGGTGTGGACTTCGCCGGAGAGCACATAGATCGCCGTCTCGTGGCTTTCATGCTTATGCGCCTTGGCTCGGGCGCCGGGCGGCATGGTGAGAAGATGCATGCAGATGCCGGACGAGCCGACGGTTTCGGCGGCGATGCCGGCGAAATAGCTCAGCCCCTGCTTGCCCTCATAGGTGCTTTCGGGGCGAACGAGATGACAGGTGGGTTTAGGCGGCATCGGCAAGGCTCCGGGCGGCGTCGATCGGGTGGGACAGGACGAGTGGAAAGCAACGCTATCATAAAATCAACCGGTTTGCGGGGATCGCGGCAGCGGCTGCGACAGGCGGGCTCCAGCCAATGACCGGACAGTCGCCAGCCGTCGTCGCGGCAAGCAAGCTCGGCCTCACCTTCCAGACCAATGATGGTCCGGTGCAGGCGCTCTCCAATGTCGATCTTACCGTCGACAAGGGCGAATTCGTCTCGTTCATCGGCCCGTCCGGCTGCGGCAAGACGACTTTTCTGCGCGTCATCGCCGACCTGGAAAGGGCGACATCCGGAACGATCTCCGTCAACGGACTGACGCCCGAGCAGGCGCGCGAGAAGCGCTCCTACGGTTATGTCTTCCAGGCCGCCGCGCTGTTCCCGTGGCGTACGATCGAGCGCAACGTTGCGCTGCCTCTCGAGGTCATGGGGTTGAGCCAGGCCGAGCAGGCGGAGCGCATCAAGCGCACGCTGGCGCTGGTCAACCTCTCGGGCTTCGAGAAGAAGTATCCCTGGCAGCTCTCCGGCGGCATGCAGCAGCGCGCCTCGATCGCGCGCGCGTTAGCCTTCGACGCGGACCTGCTTTTGATGGACGAGCCGTTCGGCGCGCTTGACGAGATTGTGCGCGACCATCTGAACGAACAGCTTCTCGATCTCTGGGACCGCACCAACAAGACGATCTGCTTCGTTACCCATTCGATCCCCGAGGCTGTCTACCTGTCGACCCGCATCGTGGTGATGTCGCCGCGGCCCGGCCGCGTCACAGACATCATCGAATCGACGCTGCCGAGGAAGCGTCCGCTCGACATCCGCGAAACGCCGGAGTTCCTGGCGATCGCCGCGCGCGTGCGCGACGGCTTGAGGGCTGGGCACAGCTATGATGATTGAGGCGCCCTGCTAGATGGATAGCTTCCGCTCCAAGATCGTTCCCGTCACCAGCATCCTCGCTGGAGCGGTGGTGCTGTGGTATGTCTTCGCCGTCATCCTCAACGCGCCGTTCCAGCGCGACCTCGACGCCAGGGCCAACGCGACCCCCGGAACAGTAGAGTTCATCGGCAAGACACTGTCGCAGCCGAAGCCGACGCTGCCGGCGCCGCACCAGGTGGCGGTGAATTTCTTCGAAAACACCTTCCTGCGGTCCGTCACCTCGAACCGAAGCCTCGTCTACAACGCTTGGGTGACGCTCTCCTCGACGCTGCTCGGCTTCGCCTTCGGCACCGCGCTTGGCATCGTCATCGCGGTCGGCATCGTGCACGTGACGACGCTCGACCGCAGCCTGATGCCATGGATCATCGCCTCGCAGACGATACCGATCCTGGCAGTGGCGCCGATGATCATCGTGGTGCTGGCGGCGATCGGCGTGACCGGGCTGATCCCCAAGGCGCTGATCTCCACCTATCTGTCGTTCTTCCCCGTCACGGTCGGCATGGTGAAAGGCCTGCGCTCCCCCGAGCTCACGCACCTCGATCTCATGCACACCTATAACGCCAGCGCCTCGCAGACATTCTGGAAGCTCAGGGTGCCGGCCTCGGTGCCGTTCCTGTTCACCTCGATGAAAGTGGCGGTGGCGGCGAGCCTGGTCGGCGCCATCGTGGGCGAGTTGCCTACGGGCGCCGTCGCCGGCATCGGCGCCAAGCTTCTGGCCGGCGCTTATTACAGCCAGACGATCGACATCTGGTCGGCGCTGGTCGCGGGTTCCGTGGTCGCGGCGCTGCTGGTTATGGTCGTTGGCATTGCCGGGCGACTCGTCGATCGCGCGATGGGCGGGAGGCCGGCATGAGCTGGTTGAAACCTTCCTGGCAATCGGTGCTGGCGATTGCGCTGTGCCTCATCGCATTCGCGCTCGGCGCAATGACGAAGCCGGAAGCCGCCGCGCTGGCAGAGCCGGCAGCGACGCTGGCCTACCCCTATATGGGTACGAAGGCGCTAATCATCGGACTGGTGCTCATCGCGGCGCTGGTTTCGACCGCAAAACTGACTCCGCTCGTGGAGGCCATCTTGCTCTTCGTCGGCGCGCATGCCGCCGCCTGGGTCCTGATCAAGGGCATAGCCGGTTTCGAAGGCACGGCGCTGGCGCCGTATTTCCTGCTGCTTGCCGCGGCCTGGCTTCTCGCCTGGCGCTGTGTTGCCCTGCTTTCGTCGCTGCGCCCGACGCTGGGCTGGGCGAAGACTGTGCTGCGCCTTATCATCCCGGCGATCTTCGGCGCCTGGATACTGATCATCTGGGAGGCGGTGACGCGCGGCGCTGGCATCCCGTTCATCCTTCTGCCGCCGCCGAGCGCCATCGGCGCGCGCATCGCCAACTCGTTGCCGATCCTGGGCTCGGATGTGCGGCAGACGATCTTCAAGGCGGTACTGATCGGCTATATCGTGGGCAACCTCGCCGGCTTCGCCGTCGCCATCCTCGCCGACCGCGTGCCGTTCCTGCGGCGCGGCCTGCTGCCGATAGGCAATATGGTTTCGGCGCTGCCGATCATCGGTGTCGCGCCGATCATGGTCATGTGGTTCGGCTTCGACTGGCCGTCCAAGGCCGCGGTCGTCATCATCATGACCTTCTTCCCGATGCTGGTGAACACGGTCGCGGGGCTGACCGCTTCCGGGCATATGGAGCGCGACCTGATGCGCACCTACGCGTCGTCCTATTGGCCGACTTTGCTGAAACTCAGGCTGCCGGCGGCGATGCCGTTCATCTTCAACGCGCTGAAGATCAACTCGACGCTGGCGCTGATCGGCGCCATCGTCGCGGAGTTCTTCGGCACGCCGGTGGTCGGCATGGGATTCCGCATCTCGACGGAAGTCGGGCGCATGAACATCGACATGGTTTGGGCCGAAATCGCGGTTGCAGCCCTTGCGGGTTCGGTCTTTTATGGCGTGGTCGCTCTCATCGAGAGAGCCGTCACGTTTTGGCATCCCTCTGTCCGTGGTGGATAGGGGCGGTGGGTTCGGGTGCTAACTTCAGAGGGTAAAAACATGAAAAGACTTATTGTTTCCGCTTTGGCCGGTGCGATGTCCCTGGCCGCGTTCCAGGCGATGGCGGCCGACAAGGTTACGTTGCAGTTGAAATGGGTCACGCAGGCCCAGTTCGCCGGCTACTATGTCGCAAAGGCCAAGGGCTTCTACGATGCCGAGGGCCTCGACGTCGACATCAAGCCGGGCGGTCCGGACATCGCGCCGGAGCAGGTGATCGCCGGCGGCGGCGCCGACGTCATCGTCGACTGGATGGGCGGCGCGCTCGCGGCCCGCGACAAGGGCGTTATGCTCGTCAACATCGCCCAGCCGTTCAAGAAGGCGGGCATGGAACTGGTCTGCCCCAAGAACGGACCGATCAAGACGGAAGCCGACTTCAAGGGGCATACGCTTGGCGTCTGGTTCTTCGGCAACGAATATCCGTTCTACGCCTGGATGAACAAGATCGGCCTCAAGACCGATGGCGGTCCGGACGGTGTCACCGTCCTCAAGCAGAGCTTCGACGTGCAGCCGCTTATCCAGAAGCAGGCCGACTGCATCTCGGTGATGACCTACAACGAATACGGTCAGGTGCTGGACGCCGGCTACAAGCCGGAGGATCTGGTCGTGTTCAACTATTCGGCCATGGGCAACGACCTTCTGGAAGACGGGCTCTACACGCTTGAGGACAAGCTCAAGGATCCGGCTTTCGAGGACAAGATGGTGCGCTTCGTACGCGCCTCGATGAAGGGTTGGAAATACGCTACGGAGAACACCGACGAAGCGGCCGGGATCGTCGTCGACGCCGGAGGCCAGGACGAAAACCACCAGAAATTCATGATGAAGGAAGTCGCCAAGCTGATCGACAATGCCGACGGCAAGCTGATACCGGCCGCTTACGAGCGCACCGCCAAAGCTCTGCTCGACCAGAAGATCATCAGCAAGGAGGCAAGCGGCGCCTATACGACCGCGATCACCGACAAGGCGATCAAGTAAGGTCGGGGCTCGACAGCCGATTTCAAAGGGGCGGGAAACCGCCCCTTTTTTGTATTCGCGGTAAAATTAACGTGTGCAGGGATACTTCGAGGCGGCCAAGCGTTTGATCGATGCACCCGCGCGCAGGGGAGCAGCGAAGGGTGCTGCAACCAACGGAGGTTCTTCATGCGCATCCTATCAATGCCGATGCTTTCGGCTTTGGCCGTCTCGGCAGCCTTTCTCATCGCATCGCCGGCCATGGCCGAGACGATGAAATTCAAGGCGACGCTCGACGGTAGCCAGCAGAGCCCGCCCGTCACCACAAAGGGGAAGGGGACCGCCACATTCACCTTCGACAGCACAAGCAAGAAACTCACCTGGAACGTCAAATATTCCGGTCTGAGCGGCCCGGCCGTGGCTGCCCACATCCACGGTCCCGCCGATATGGGCGCGAACGCGGATCCGGTCATTCCGTTCAAGAACCTGAAGAGCCCGATCAAGGGCTCGGCTACGCTCACCGACGCCCAAGCAGCCGATCTGGAAGCCGGAAAATACTACGTCAATGTCCACACCGCCAAGAACAAGAACGGCGAGATCCGCGGCCAGATCGAGAAAGCGATGTAAAGACAGAAGAGGGGCGGTAAACCGCCCCGCTTGTCCTGCAACCGGCGGAAACGCCGCTTCAGTTCTTATTGCGTATCTGCGTCAGTGTGCGGGTCGGCGTTATCGCTTCGGGATCGAGCCTGATCTCGATGATCGCCGGCTTGCCGCTGGCGCTGGCGCGTTCGAAAGCCGGCGCGAAGTCGGCGGTTTTCTCCACCGTCTCGCCATGACCGCCATAGGCGCGGGCAAGAGCGGCGAAGTCGGGGTTCTTCAGATCAGTGGCGACGACGCGGTTCGGATATTCCCGCTCCTGGTGCATGCGGATCGTGCCGTAGATGCCGTTGTTGACGACGATCACGATGATCGGCAGGTCATATTGGACAGCGGTCGCGAACTCCTGGCCGTTCATCAGGAAGCAGCCGTCGCCGGCGAAGGCAATCACGGTGCGCTCCGGGAACAATGATTTGGCGGCGACCGCCGCCGGCGTGCCGTAGCCCATCGAGCCGGACGTGGGTGCCGCTTGCGTGCCGTAGCGACGGTTGCGGTAGAAGCGATGCACCCAGGTGGCGTAGTTGCCGGCCCCGTTGGTGAGGATGGCGTCTTCCGGCAGGACCTTCCCGAGATGTTCGATGATGGGGCCCATCTGGACCGGGCCAGGTCCGGTCTGAGGCGGCGTCGACCATTCGAGATAGGCGGCGTGCGCCTTCTCGGTCTCCGCCGCCCAGGCAGGCTTGGCTGCAGGCTTGCGCCTGGCGAAGGCCTCGACGAAAGCGGCGGGAGAGGCGTTGATGGCTATTGTCGGCCGGTAGACGCGGCCGAGCTCGCCGGCGTCGGCGTGAACATGCACCAGCGCCTGGTCCGGATAAGGGCTTTTCAGCAGCGTGTAATCCGAAGACGGCATCTCGCCCAGGCGGCCGCCGAGCAAGAGCACGACATCGGCCTGCTTGATCCGCTCGGCCAGCTTGGGATTGATGCCGATGCCGACATCGCCGGCGTAGTTCGGGTGCAGATGGTCAAACAGCATCTGACGGCGGAAGGAACAGCCGACGGGCATAGACCATGTCTCGGCGATGGCGCGCATATGCGCCACGGCTTGTTCGTTCCAGCGCGTGCCGCCGAGAATGACGAACGGACGCTTTGCACCGTTGAGGAGCATTTCCAGCGCGTCGAGCTCGGCCTCGCCGGGGCGCGTCTCGACGGGCGTGTGCGGCAGCGCTTGCGGGGCTTCGACCTCGCTGGTCAGCATGTCCTCAGGCAGCGAGATGACGACCGGGCCGGGGCGCCCCGATGTCGCGACCGCGAAAGCGCGGGTGACGAATTCCGGAATTCGTGAAGCGTCGTCGATCTCGACCACCCATTTGGCGATGTCGCCAAAGAAGCGCTTGTAGTCGACCTCCTGGAAGGCCTCGCGTTCCTTGGCATGGCTGGCGACCTGGCCGATGAACAGGATCATCGGCACCGAATCCTGCATGGCGATGTGGATGCCGGCCGACGCATTGGTGGCTCCGGGGCCGCGGGTCACGAAGCAGATGCCCGGCTTGCCGGTCAGCCGCCCCTGGCAGTCGGCCATCATGGCGGCGCCGCCTTCCTGGCGACAAACGATGGTGCGGATCGATGAGTCATGCAGGGCGTCCAGCACCGCGAGGTAGGATTCGCCCGGAACGCAGAAGATGCGGTCGGTGCCGTTTGCCTCGAGCGCCTCGACGATCAGTTGTCCGCCGGTCTTCATTTTGCTGCTCTCTCCAGTTCGGCCAGGATTTCTTGCGTGTGCTCGCCAAGACGCGGCGAGGGGCGTTCATAGACGAGCGGCGTGCCCGACATGACCATGGGCGCGCGCACCGAGGGCAGGCGATTGCCATGGCCGTCGTCGAGGTCGAGGCGCATGCCGCGCGCAACCGTCTGCGGGTCGGCGAACATCTGGCCGATCGTGTTGATCGGGCTCGCCGGCACGCCGGCCGCCTCGAGCTTCGCCAGCAGCGGATCGCGATCCCAGGCGGTGAGCGTCTCGATGATGCGCTCGCGCAGCTTCGCGCGATTGGCGACGCGAGCCGGATTGGTGGCGAAATCAGGATCGGCGGGCATATCGGTCAGGCCGACGACAGCGCAGAACTTGCCGAACTGGCCGTCATTGCCGACCGCGAGGATGATGTGGCCGTCCCTGACCGGCAGCACCTCGTAAGGCGCGATGTTCATGTGCGCGTTGCCCATCCGCGCCGGCGACTTGCCGGATACCAGATAGTTGAGGTTCTGGTTGCCGAGCGCGGAGATCTGGCAGTCATAGAGCGCCATGTCTATGTGCTGACCCTCGCCGGTCTTTTCGGCATGGCGAAGTGCTGCCTGGATGGCGATCACCGAGTAGAGCCCGGTGAACAGGTCGGAGATCGCGACGCCGGCCTTCTGCGGCTCGCGCCCAGGCTCGCCCGTAATCGACATCATGCCGGCCATCGCCTGGATGATGAAATCGTAGCCCGCGCGCGGCGCGTAGGGACCGTCCTGCCCGAAGCCGGTGATCGAACAATAGACGAGGCGCGGATTGACCGCCTTCAGGCTTTCGTAGTCGAGGCCGTATTTCTTCAGGCCCCCGAGCTTGAAATTCTCGATCAGCACATCGGCGGTGGCGACCAGCTCGCGAAGCGTGTGCGCGCCCTCCGGCCTGGAAAAGTCGACCGCGATCGAGCGCTTGCCACGGTTGCAGCAATGGTAGTAGGCGGCCGACAGGTTCTCGCCGTCGCGGCTAGTGACGAAGGGCGGACCCCATTTGCGGGTGTCGTCGCCATCCGGGCTTTCCACCTTGATCACGTCGGCGCCGAGATCGGCCAGCAATTGCCCGGCCCAGGGGCCTGCGAGGATGCGGGCAAGTTCGATAACGCGGATGCCTTTCAGCGGAGGGGCGGCCATGGATCACCGTGCTCTAACAAAACGCAGCCTCTAGCAACCCGCAACCGCCGTGTCACGAACCATACGCTGGGCCACGCCGCATCAGGGTTTCAGCACGCTGTCCGCCCAGATGGCGAAGTCGTTCATGACAGTGTCGCGGTTGATCTCGTTCAGGCTTTCATGGCGGGTCTCGGTGTAAACCTTTGAAACCAGATTCGAAAACCCCATTGCCCGCATGCGCTTTGCCAGGTGATGGACGGCGTTGCCATAGTCCGATGCCGGATCTTTCTCTCCGCCGACGAGGTTTACGGGGAGATCGCGCCTGACGCCGGCAAAGCTCTGGTCCTTGCCGCCGTGAAGCGCCATGTCCACCACATCGCGCCACATCGAGACCGAGGCATCCCAGCCGCAGAGCGGGTCGGCGATGTATTTGTCGACTTCAATGGGGTCGCGCGACAGCCAGTCGAACAAAGTCCGGTGGTTGGGCACCGCCTTGCCCCAGGCCTGGAAGGTGAGCTTGGGCAGAAGGCGGGACGGCACGTCGGAGCCAAGCCGCATGCGCTCCCAGCCGAGGATCAGCAGCGCCAACTGGCCGAGCAGGCCTTGCGAGAAATTGCCATTCCAGATCGCAGCCGCATGGACACGCCCGGAATGACGCAGGACGAAGTTGAGCGCGACCGAGGCGCCCAGCGAATGTCCGAAAACGATCACCGGCAGTCCGGGATGCTCCCTTGCGATGAGGTCGTGCACGGCCTCCACGTCGGCGATCACCTTCAAGACGCCATCGCTGTCGGCGAACTTGCCGAGCGGCGCGTCAATTGCCTTCGTCGCGCCGTGGCCGCGATGGTCGTGGGCATAGACATGGAATCCGCGCCCGCTCAGAAAATCGGCGAAGCGGGCGTAGCGAGCCGCATGCTCGGCCAGGCCGTGGTTGATCTGGATCACGGCGCGCGGCTTTCCCGCGGTTTCCTTTACATAAAGGTTGAGCTCGGCCCCGGTCGGCGAGGCCAGCGTGGTCTGCTTATCGAAATGCATATCTCGCTCCCTCGGCGACTGTTGGGCGAGGGCTTTGCCGACGTCAAGTGGACGGGCGCGCCTGCATGCGCCCCGAAGTGGGCGATCAGCTGGGGATTGTTCTCTTGCGCGGTGAAAAAGATCGCAATTCTGACACGTCGGCTGTTCTATGTGACGAATCCAATACGTCCAATGATTGCGGGGAGAGCGGGATGCGGGTCTGGGCACTATGGGGTTCGATGGCGCTGGCTCTCGTCTGCGCCGGCGCGGCGCATGCCGACGTCAAGATGAATGGCACTTTCGTTGCCGACAGCGCTTGTCCCGCAACCCAGGCGATCAGGAACGGCAAGAACCCCGGCAACATCTCGACCGAGGCCGGGAAGAGCTATGAGCTTCTTGCCGGCAACAAGGACGAGCCCACCCATTATCTCATCCAGGTGCCGGGCGCCGAGCCCGAGCGGCGCTGGGTCAAGATCAGTTGCGGCCACGTCACCGGCGGCGGCGCGGCAACCACGCCTGCGCCTTCGGGCCAGACGAAGCCGACGTCGGCTTCCGGGAAACCCGAATATGTCTTTGCGCTGAGCTGGCAGCCGGCTTTTTGCGAGACCAACGCAAGCAAGCCCGAATGCAAGGCACAGAACCCCGCCGAGTTCGATGCCTCGCACTTTACTCTGCATGGGCTGTGGCCGCAGCCGAACGGCAATTTCTATTGCCAGGTGTCGGCGGGCGACAAGGCCAACGACAACCCGGCGCATTGGGGAGATCTGCCGCCGGTCAATCTAGACGCCAGCGTACGCGCAGAGCTCGACCAGGTGATGCCGGGCACGGCCTCCAAACTCGACCGCCACGAATGGATCAAGCATGGCACCTGCTATGGGAAGAGCCAGCAGGAGTACTTCTCCGACGCGCTTAACCTGATGCGGGCGGTGAACGCCTCCGCGGTGCGCGATCTCTTCACCAGGAATATCGGCAAGCAGCTGACCTCGGACGAGATTCGCGACGCGTTCAACAAGGCCTTCGGCGCCGGCGCCGGGGACCGCGTGCGCGTCTCCTGCCTGGTCGATCCGTCGAGCGGCCGACGTATGATCGGCGAATTGACGCTCGGCCTGTCAGGCCCGATCGGTCCGGACAGCAAGCTTGGCGATCTGCTGCTGGCGTCCGCGCCTACAGCCAAGGCCGGCTGTCCGAAGGGCACCGTCGACGCGATCGGGTTCCAATAGGCGAGCGTTGCCCGATCACCCCGTCCTTGGCGTCGCCCGGATAATGATCGCTTCGCTGCCTGGTTCGCCGACCACGCGGTCGCGGCCGCTCAGCTTGGCTTTGTAGAGGCGCTGGTCGGCCAGCGCGAAAATGTCTGCGAGGCTGCGCGTCGTCTCGCTGACGGTGGAGACGCCGGCGCTCACCGTGATGTTGAAGCGGCCGGTATGCGCCGAGGTCTTCGTGGCATTCCTGATGGTCTCGCCCAGCAGCCTGGCGGGCGCGTGCGCCTGATGCGTCAGGATCGCGAACTCCTCGCCGCCGATCCGGAACACCAGATCGTTGCCGCCGATCGTCTCCGCCAGCATCGCGGCCATCGCTTTCAACACCTTGTCGCCCTCGGCGTGGCCGAAGCGGTCGTTGATCGACTTGAAATGGTCGACATCGACGATGAGCAGGCTAAGAGGCTTGCCCATCCTGATGGCCGCCGAGACCGCTGACTCGCCATCGGCATCGAAGCTGCCGCGATGCAGCAGGCCGGTGAGACCGTCGCGGCCTACATATTTGATCAGGGCTTCATAGCGTTCCCGGTAGGTGAGGGTGTCGAAGATGTCGGAGAGGCCGCGCGGCACGGCAACGTCATTGTCCTCGATCCATCTGAGATAGGCGACGAGCATGGCGCTATAGGCGAGCGCGGCGCCCATCTTGGCGAACCAGCCGCCGAGGAAGACCTCGACCGGCGCGCCGGCGACGAAATGCAGCGCGGTGAAGAAGCCGGCCTGGTCGAAGGTCAATACGCACGCCACCGATGCCAGGATGCGGACGAACGGCAAGTGACGCAGGTAAGCACCGAGCTTCTCGTACAGCAGGATGATCAGTATGGCATCGACGAAAAGCAGCGAGGTGCCCCAGACCATGAGCCAGCCCATCTCGTCGATGAAAGCGATATCCGGGGTCCGGCCGTCCGGTAGCGGCGCGATCGCGTGCAGGCGCAGGATCAGCACCAGGCCGATCATCAGCGCGTTGCCGAGAAGCAGGCCGTAAATGGGTTGGCGGACGGTCGCCGCGTCTTCCTTCATGTAGAGCAGCAGGATCATCACCAGCTTGCCCGAGAAGAGCACGGCGGAACCCGGCGAAACCATGCCGAACGGCAGCGCGACGTAGAAGACGCTGGCGAGATAGGTTTCGAGGAAGTGCATGACGCCGAGCGCGCAGACGAACACGCCAAGCCCGATGCGGCGCCGGAAGCGGAAAAGCGTGACCATGGCGCCGAAATAGAGAACCGCTTCGGCAAGGAGCAGGGCAACATTCAGCACGTCGTCGATCCGATTTTTCCCCGAAACCCGGGCATGGCCGTGATTTGCCAATCTATTAGCGTTTTGCAGGCGAATGGTTAACCACTGATTTCGCGCCGGCGCCGGCGGCGGCGAAAGCTGCAAGCATGGGTTTGGGTCTGCAAATGAGCGAAAGCGCCGTGATCGCTCGCCGGCGCGCCGAAAGCGATTGCCGTACGGCGCTTCATCGCCTACATAGCGCGCAACCCCCATCCACCTTGACACTTCAGTTTCCAAGGGAAAGCGCGCGTGGCTCGCCAGTTCATCTATCACATGTCCGGCCTGTCGAAGGCCTATGGCACCAAGAAGGTGCTCGATAACGTCCACCTGTCCTTCTACCCGGACGCCAAGATCGGCATCCTCGGCCCCAACGGGTCGGGCAAGTCGACGATCCTGCGCATCATGGCCGGGCTCGACAAGGAATTCCAGGGCGAGGCGTGGCTGGCCGAGGGCGCGACCGTCGGTTACCTGGCGCAGGAGCCGCAGCTCGACAACAGCAAGACCGTGCGTGAAAACGTCATGGACGGCGTTGCCAGGAAGACCGCCATCATCGAGCGCTACAACGAACTGATGATGAACTATTCCGACGAGACGGCGGACGAGTCGGCCAAGCTCCAGGACGAGATGGACCGCCTCAATCTGTGGGATCTCGAGCAGCAGGTCGAAATGGCGATGGATGCGCTGCAGTGCCCGCCGCCCGACTCCGAAGTGACCAACCTGTCGGGCGGCGAGCGCCGCCGCGTGGCGCTATGCCGGCTGCTGCTCGAACAGCCCGACCTTCTGCTGCTCGACGAACCGACCAACCATCTCGACGCCGAGACCACCCAATGGCTTGAAAAGCACCTACGCGACTATCCGGGCTCGGTGCTGATCATCACCCACGACCGCTACTTCCTCGACAACGTCACCGGTTGGATCCTCGAGCTCGACCGCGGCCGCGGCATTCCCTACGAGGGCAACTACACCAAATATCTCGACGCCAAGGCCAAGCGCCTGATCCAGGAAGGGCGCGAGGACGATGCGCGCCAGAAGTCCATCTGGCGCGAGCGCGAATGGATCCAGTCCTCTCCGAAGGCGCGCCAGACCAAGTCGAAGGCGCGCATCAAGGCCTATGAGGAACTGGTCGAGCAATCGCAGAACCGCAAGCCGACAGACACGCAGATCGTCATCCCGGCGAGCGAGCGGCTGGGCAATGTCGTCATCGAGGTCGAAGGTCTGAATAAAGGCTTCGGCGACGAGCTTCTGATAGAGAACCTGTCGTTCAAGCTGCCGCCGGGCGGCATCGTCGGCGTCATCGGCCCGAACGGCGCCGGCAAGACGACGCTGTTCAAGATGTTCACCGGCCAGGAGAAGCCGGATGCCGGCTCGATCCGCATCGGCGAGACGGTCAAGCTCGGCTATGTCGACCAGAGCCGTGACGCGCTCGACCCGAACAAGACGGTTTGGGAAGAGGTTTCCGGTGGCGCCGAGGTCATCAAGCTCGGCAAGCACGAGGTCAACAGCCGCGCCTATTGCTCGTCCTTCAATTTCCGCGGCGGCGACCAGCAGCAGAAAGTCGGGAACCTTTCGGGCGGCCAGCGCAACCGCGTGCACCTGGCCAAGATGCTGAAGGGCGGCGGCAACGTGCTGCTGCTCGACGAACCGACCAACGATCTCGACACCGAAACGCTGAGCGCGCTGGAAGACGCGCTGGAAGCCTATGCCGGCTGCGCGGTCATCATCAGCCACGACCGCATGTTCCTCGACCGCATGGCGACCCACATGCTCGCCTTCGAGGGCGACGCGCATGTCGAATGGTTCGAAGGCAATTTCGAGGAATACGAGAAGGACAAGCTGCGGCGCCTCGGCGCCGAAGCTGCGACCCCGCACCGCATGACGCACAAGCGGCTGACAAGGTAGCACATCAGTCCGAAGTGGCGGCGAGCAACTCCGAGGTTCTCACATGGCTGACTGGTCCGCCGCCCAATATCTGAAGTTCGAGGATGAGCGCACGCGGCCCGCGCGCGATCTCGTGGCGCAGGTGCCGGTCGATTTTCCGCGCCGCGTCGTCGATATCGGTTGCGGCCCGGGCAACTCCACCGAACTGCTGGTCGAGCGCTGGCCGGATGCCCAAGTCAGCGGTCTCGACACCTCGCCCGACATGATCGAGAAGGCGAGGGCGCGTCTGCCCAACGTCAATTTCGAGCTGGCGGACGCCGCCCGATGGAAGCCCGAGCATCCCGTCGACGTCATCTTCGCCAATGCTGTCTTCCAGTGGGTGCCGGAGCATCCGGCGGTGTTCCTGCGGCTGATGGGGTTTCTGGCGCCCGGCGGCGCCCTGGCCGTCCAGATGCCGGACAATGTCGGCGAAGCCTCGCACCAGCTGATGCGCGAGACCGCGGCGGAGGTGCCGTTCGCGACCAAGCTCACGGGCGTCGCGCGCGGGCAGCTGCCGCCCGTGTCCTTCTACTACGATCTTTTGTCGCCGCACGCCGACCGGCTCGACATCTGGCATGCGATCTACAACCATCCGCTGGCCGATGCCGAGGCGATCGTCGAATGGGTCAAGTCGACAGGGCTGAAGCCGTTCCTCGGTCCACTCGACGCGGATGAGAAGAGGCTGTTCCTAGACAGCTACACCGCCAAGATCGCCCGGGCCTATCCGAAGGCGGCGAACGGCAAGGTGCTGCTGCGCTTCCCTCGGATATTCATCGTCGCCAAGCGCGCCTGACTCGGCGCCTTTAAGCTGGCATAAACCGGCTAAATGCGACAAGGGTAGCGCCGGGCCGCTTCGGTGCCCACATCAAGGCCCCTGCCTCGGACGGATTGGACATGCATCGCGTCATCATCAGCGGCATCGGCGCCGAAATCCCTGAACCCGTCATCACCAATGAGGAGCTGGTCGCAAGCTTCAACAGTTGGGTCGACACCGAGAATGCGCGTCGTGCCACGACCGGCGAAACCCTGCTGCAGAAGTCGGACAGCGATTTCATCGTGCATGCGTCGGGAGTGAAGAGCCGCCATGTCATCGAGCGCGAGGGCATCCTTGACCCGACCCGCATGGCCCCGCGTATTCCGGCGCGGCCGGATAATGCGCTGTCGCTGGAGGCGGAGTTCGGCGTTGCATCGGCCACGAAGGCGCTAGCCCATGCCGGGATCGATGGGGCGGACATCGATCTGGTGATCTGCTCGGCCTCGCATCATCAGCGGCCCTATCCGGCCATCGCGATCGAGATGCAGGACGCGCTCGGCACCAAAGGCGCCGGCTTCGACATGGGCCTCGGTTGCTCTTCCGCGGCCGCCGCGCTTCATGTCGCCGTCAACCTGGTGAGGTCGGGGGTGCACAAGCGCATCCTGGTGTCGACGCCGGAGATCATCACGGGGCATCTCAATTTCCGCGACCGGCAGACGCATTTCATATTCGGCGACGCCTCGGTTGCGATGGTGGTCGAGGGGCTTGCCCAGGGCGACAAACGGCCGGAACGTTTCGAGGTGCTGGACACCCGCATCTGGACGCAGATGTCGAACAACATCCGCACCAATCTCGGCTACCACACCCGCACAGCCCAGGACGATCCCTACATGATCAACCTCGAGGGCAATCTCATCAAGCAGGTCGGCAACAAGGTGTTCAAGGAAGTCACAGTGGCCGGCCAAAAATTCATCGTCGAGTTCCTGGCCGAGCACGGGCTGACGCCGGAGGGCATACGCCGCTTCTGGCTGCATCAGGCCAATGCGCGCATGAATGCGATGATCCTGAAACTGTCCTTTGGCCACGACGTCGACCACGACCGCGCGCCGATGGTGCTGGAGCGGCTCGGCAACACGGCCGGCGCCGGCGCGATCGTCGCGCTGGCGGAGAACCACGCCGACATGAAGGCCGGCGATTTCGGCCTCATCTGCGCCTTCGGCGCCGGCTATTCCATCGGCGGCGCGCTCTTGCGAATGCTGTAGCTGGCGATCAGGCCGGCGCGAAAGGCACCAGCATCGGCACGCGCCTGGCGTAGTCGTCATAGGCCGGGCCGAGCTCGCCGCGCAGGAAGCTCTCTTCCAGCCTCGCCTTGACGACGACACCGACGAGCAGCAGGGCGGCGCCGGCAATGCCCCAGACGGTGCCCTTGACCGACATGGTGGCAAGGACCGAAAGCAGCAGGCCGCTGTATATCGGATGGCGGACCAGGCCATAGGGACCGGTTTCTACCACGCGGTGATCGGCCTTTGCGGTGACGTTGGCCGACCACAGGCGGCCAAGATGAAGACGCGCCCACCAGGCGAAAGCGATGCCGATGGCGATCAGGGCAACGCAGATCCAGGCCTCCGTTAGCGTCGGCGTCCAGAGCCGAAGCCGGCCGACATAGCCGTGTGCCGGCACGAACAGCAGGACGGTGCCGGCGACCCAGAGAATCCGGTAGTGCGCTTCCGACTTGAGATCAGCGCGCTTTTGCGCCGGATCCGCCCAGGCAGCGGCAAGAAGCCAGGAAACCAGCCAGAACAGCCAGAGGCCGGCGACAGCTTGTCCAACCTGCATGGATCGAACCTTCCTGATTGCGGGTGATCCCCTATAGCGCCGGCGCGGCAGCATTGCGGCTTGCGGCGGCCAGCGAAAGGGATTTTGCGGTAAGAAAGTCGTGATCGCCATCAAACGGCGTGATCGGATCATCAGCGCTTTCGACTGGACCGCATTGTTTGGCGCCTTTAGACCAGCGGCATGCATGAAACCAACCTTGAGCTTTTTCCGGGATCGGAGCCGGCATTCGACGTAGTGCCGGGCCGCAAGCTGACGGCAAAGGCGGTGGCGCTCTTTGCCGCCCCACACGACCATTTCGAGACAAGGGCGGTCGAGGAACTGCGACTTGGCTTCGACGGTATCGCCGGCGACTTTCATGGCGGCACAACGCGGCGTTCCGGCGGACGCGAGCCCTGGTATCCGCGCGGCACGGAGATGCGCAACGAGCGGCAATTGTCGCTCGTCGCGGCGGACGAACTTGCCATCGTCGCCCAGCGGATGGGGTTGGAGGAGATCAAGCCGGAATGGGTCGGAGCCAACATCCTTGTCGACGGCGTGCCGAATCTGTCGATGCTGCCGGCCGGCTCACTGATGTTCTTCAAGGGTGGCGTGACGCTCAAGGTCGACGGGCAGAACAAGCCCTGCCGCTTTGCGGGGCAATCGATCGCCGGGCATGTCGGCGCGGCGGATAACGATGCAACCGCGCTGCTCTTTCCAAAGGAGGCGAAGCGTCTGCGCGGCCTTGTCGCCTGGGTCGAGAAGCCGGGCACGGTCAGGGTTGACGAAGAGATTTCCGTGCGGGTGCCGGAACAGTGGATCTATCGGGCCTGAGGCCACGCCGCTGAGGCAGCGTGGCCGATGGCCTTCATTAGGCTTTCCTGTTCTTGTTGGCGCCCTGCGCCATCACCGAGACATGGTCCCATTTTTCCCAGGTGGCGATGCGGTTGGCATATTCCTGCCTGATCATCGGCAGGCCGCCATCGCCGAAAAAGACACGCAATGGCGGCTCGGCCGCATCGACGATTGCGAGCATTGCCGCACCGGTCGCTTGCGGATCGCCGGCCACCGAACGGCTGCGCCGCTCGGCCATCGCCGCGCGGGTCGCTTCGTAGACATCCAACGGTTTGGAGACCTTGGCGGAAGGGCCGGCCCAGTCGGTGGAGAAACCGCCCGGCTCGACGAGGGTGACATGGATGCCGAAACCGGCGACTTCCAGGCTGAGCGACTGGCTGAAGGCCTCCAGCGCCCATTTCGAGGCGTGGTAGAGGCCAAGCGAGGCAAAGGCGTTGACGCCGCCGATCGACGAGATCTGGATGATGTGGCCGGAGCGCTGCGCCCGCATGATCGGCAGCGCGGCTTGCGTCACCCAAAGCGCGCCGAACACGTTGGTCTCGATCTGGTCGCGCGCCTCCTGCTCGGTGACCTCCTCGATGGCGCCGAAATGGCCGTAACCGGCGTTGTTGATGACGACGTCGAGGCGTCCGAAGCGTTTGTGCGCCTCGGCGATGGCGGCTTCGACTGCCTTTTTGTCGGTGACGTCGAGCTGCATGGCGGCGACCTTGTCGCCATATTTTCCGACGAGATCGGCGAGCGTGCCGGCATCGCGCGCGGTGGCCGCGACACGGTCGCCGCGCGCAAGCGCGGCCTCGGCCCAAACGCGGCCAAAGCCCTTCGACGAGCCGGTGATGAACCAAACCTTATCAGTCATGATCTGTGATCCTTGCCCACAGGGCGATGAATTCGGAGAGAAACGGAGGAAGCTCCGTTTGCTGCATTTACGGTGCCGCCAGCATTTTTCCAGAGGTGGCAGTGGAATTAATTGACGAAATCCGGTGGCGGTGGCGCCTACTCGTCATCGTCATCCTCTTGGAGCAGCCGTGTAGCCCGCCAGCGAGTGAGCACCTCATTGGTCCGTCCGATGACGAAGAAGCGCGCCGAGTCGCGGTCATAGCCTTCGGCGAGGAGCTTTTCGTAATCGGTATGGGCGTGGCGGACATGGGCGATTGTGGCCAGCCACACCGCGATCGTCGGCGGCAAGGTCTTCATATGCACCGAGCCGGCGTCGGCGCGGATCTTCTCCATGTCGGCGTAAGGCGCGAGCGGCAATAGAGCGGTCAACGCCTTGGCGATGGCACGGCGTCGGCCGGTGGGCGCGTTCATTTGTCGTCACGTCCTGCGATGGTCGCTTCGGGGAAAGCGTCGATCGAAGCATAGTAAGGCTTGATGTCGATGACCGGCGTGCCGTCGAGCACATCTATGGCATCGATTCCGATCCGGCCGGCCTCCATGTCGAGAGCGACGAGCTTGGCCACATGCAGGCCGACGGGGTTCGGCCGGGCAGGGGAGCGAAGCGAGAAAACGCCTTTCGGTTCAGCCGCATGGCGCGGCTTCTGCACAATCAGATTCCGTGGCGCGTGATGGAGCCAGGACAGGATGACGATGTGGCTCGCGCGTTCCAGGTTTTGCAACCCCGGGCGATAGGGCTCGCCGATGAGAATGGTCGCCGTGCGCCCGGATTCCCGGGCGGCGCGCATGTTCTTGGGGCAATCCTCACGACTGGCCCATGGCGAGACAATGCGACCGATGAAGACGACATGGCCGTCAGGCCGCAGTTGCGCCGGATCGGTTTCAAGAAGCGTTTCGCCTTCGCGCGTCTCAAACATCCTATTCACCCCTTGGAAAGACGGCCGGTCTTGCGCGGGTCAAGGCTGCGCCATTTTCTTGTCCGGAAGCGACATAGCGCTTGCCATAATGCCAAAATCGACATAAACATATCTTTATATCTTTCAACGAGAGCCGCTCATGCATGTCTCGCTCGACACAATGGTAGATACATTGAAGGCGGCGGCCGAATCCAGCCGGCTGCGCATTCTGGTGCTCCTGTCGCGTGGCGACCTGACTGTCTCCGATCTCACCGAAATCCTCGGCCAGTCGCAGCCGCGCGTCTCGCGTCATCTCAAGCTGTTGCTCGATGCCGGGCTGATCGGCCGCTATCAGGAAGGGTCCTGGGCCTTCTTCAGGCTGACCGACACGGACAATTCGCGCGATTTCGTGCAGCGTCTGGTTGCGGGCATCAGCGAGGCCGATCCGCAGGTGGTGCGCGATCTGGAGCGCTTGGCGGCGGTCAAGCGCAAGCGACAGGACCGGGCCGCCGAATATTTCTCCGAGAATGCCGCGAGCTGGGATCATATTCGTTCGCTGCATGTGCCAGACCGCGCCGTGGAAGCGGCGCTTATCAAGCTTGTCGGCAAGCGACCTTTCCAGTCCATGCTCGACCTTGGCACCGGCACGGGCAGGCTGCTCGAAATTTTCGCGCCGCTTTACCGGCGCGGTGTCGGCATTGACATGTCGCGCGAGATGCTGACGGTGGCGCGCGCCAATCTCGACAAGGCGGGCGTCGCCAACGCGCAGGTGCGCCAGGGCGACATTTTCTCGCCACCGGTCGAGCGCAACGCCTTCGATCTCGTCACCATCCACCAGGTGCTGCACTATCTCGACGATCCGGCACGCGCGATCGCGGAGGCGGCAAGGTTGCTGCGTCCATCGGGACGGCTGATCGTCGTCGATTTCGCCCCGCACAACCTGGAATTCCTGCGCGACCAGCACGCTCATATGCGGCTCGGCTTTTCCGACCGCCAGATAGCGGAATGGTTCGCAGAGGCGGGACTCGACCTCGAGGACAGCCAGGAATTCGAGCCACGCGGCGGCAACGAGGCAAGGCTGACCGTCAAGCTCTGGCTCGGCCGTGACCGCCGGCTGTTGATCGCCGATCCGTCCAATGATTCCTTGCCAGCGAGGGAAACAGCCTGATGAACCAGTTCCGCTTTTCCCGCCGCCCCGACATAGGCAACAGGGTCAGCGTCTCGTTCGAGTTCTTCCCGCCGAAGACCGACGATATGGAAGCGAGGCTCTGGGACACGGTGACCCGGCTGGAGCCGCTCAAGCCGGAATTCGTCTCGGTGACCTACGGCGCCGGCGGCTCGACCCGCGAGCGCACGGCGCGGACCGTCAGGCGCATCCTCAACGAGTCGTCGCTGACGCCGGCGGCGCATATGACCTGTGTCGATGCCTCCCGTGATCAGGTCGATGCGGTCATCCGCGAATTCGCCGACATGGGCGTCGGACGCTTCGTGGCGCTGCGCGGGGATCCGGCGGCTGGTGTGGGGACGAGCTACCGTCCGCATCCCGACGGTTACGCCAATGGCGCAGAACTGGTCGGCGCGCTGAAAAACGCCGGCGATTTCGACATCTCGGTCTCGGCCTATCCGGAAAAGCATCCGGAGAGCCCGGATTTCGCCACTGACATCGACATGCTGAAGCGCAAGGTCGACAATGGCGCGACACGGGCGATCACCCAGTTCTTCTTCGACAACGACCTTTACGAGCGCTATGTCGAGCGGGCACGGCGCGCCGGCATCTATATCCCGATCGTGCCGGGCATCCTGCCGGTGCACAATTTCACCCAGGTCGCCAATTTTTCGTCGCGTTGCGGGACGCTGGTGCCGGCCTGGCTGGCCGAGCGTTTCGAGGGGCTGGAGCACGATCCCCAGACACATGCGCTGGTAGCCTCGGCCGTGGCGGCGGAGCAGGTACTGGATCTCGTTGAACGCGGCGTCGGCGATTTCCATTTCTACACGATGAACCGCGCCGATCTCGTCTTTGCCGTCTGCCACATGATCGGAATCCGCTCGCATGAAGCGGAGGCGGCCGGCTCGGCCGCGGCCTGAGCTTGGCGGACAAGGAAAAGGCCGGGTAGAACCCGGCCTTTTCGAACTGTTTGGACTACTCTCGGTGCTAGTCTTCCCGGCTTTGGCGGGTCAGGGAAGAACGCCTATGATAAGGGCGCCGATGAATGCGAATGCGGCACAAATCATCAAAGCGTTGATCGGCCTCGTCAGTCCCATGTCATAGCCTCCTCTTATTAAAGAGCTATGGCCGGAGTCTAGGGTCATTTGGGTCACAGGCAAGCGGAAAATATGCTGCATTGCGACGTGATTGTGAAATTTGCGACCTGCCATCTGTCGTTAGCTATTGAAACTCTTCGGCAAAAGGCGGGTTGGCAGTTGTGAATAAATTGTGGCGGCCGTGTGGCATGACACCGCTACCATCGGCCGAGGAGGCGCCCGTCGATGGTGATCAGGCCGAGTCCGATCAGCGCCATGCCGCCGATCTCGAACAGCGCCAGCCGCTCGCCGAGGAACAGGAAGCCGAGCAGCACCGCGCTGGCCGGCACGATGAGCGTCACCAGCGAGGCATTGGTGGCACCAGCGGAGGCGACGAGGTTAAAATAGAGGATGTAGGCGAAGGCTGTGGACAGCAGCGCCAGCCCCAGTACGGCGGCCCACACAGGGGCCGAGGACGAAAACAGGCCTGTCGGCCCGTAGGCAATGAGCACGATGGGGATCATGATGACGGTCGAAGCGGTCAATTGCCCCGTGGCGATGACCGCTGACGGTACGCCCTTGAACCGCCGGGCGACCATCAGCGCGACCGCGTAGGACAGCGAGGCGCCGATCAGCGCGAACTTGGCCCACACCGGCCCACCGAGCCCGCCCAGCAGGCCAGGTCCGATCATCACCGCCGTGCCGGCGACGCCGAGGGCGATGCCAGCCAGCTTGTTCCAGGACAGCTTCTCGTCGGCAGTGAGCGCATTGGCAAGGATCAGCGTCCAGAAAGGCGTCGTTGCGTTGAGCACTGAGGCGACGCCGGCGCCGAGTTGCGTCTGGCCGGCGAAGATAAGCGAGAACGGCACGACATTGTTGGTGAACGCCAGCAGGAGGAAGAGACCGGCATGCGGGAAGGCGAGGCGGAACGAAGGACCGCGGGTCGCCAGATAAAGGTGAAGCGCTGCCGCAGCGATGGCGACACGAAAGAGTACCAAAACCAGCGGGTGCATCTCCGATACGGCAATGCGGGCAAAGAAGAACGAGCCGCCCCAGATCGCGCCGAGCAAGAGAAGCTGCGCCCAATCCTTGATCGTCATCGGTCCGCGCTTCGGCGCGGCGCTGGCCGAAATGGGCATCTCCTGTTCCTCCCCGCGGCCGATCGCAATCTCAGCCCATCAAACAGCTCGACAATCGTTATCGGGTTCGGCGGCCCGGGCCACCCGAAACCTGCCGGGGGTTTAGCGTTGGCAACGGTATGGAGGACCGCGCGGGATGGCGAGACACAGAACTGTTTTATTTGGCGGCTAGCTAAGATTAATTGTGCGCGCTCCAGTCCTGAGGATTCGTCCATGCAGCGATTCGAAAATGCCCGCGAGGCGGCTCTGGCGCTTCGTCCCGACGACCCGGTCTATTGTTTCCGCCCTCAGGTGCTGAAGGCGGATGCGCTGCAGTTCATGGGCATGTTCCCTGGCAAGACAGCCTACGCGGTCAAGACCAACGGCGAGCAGATCGTCCTGAAGGCGCTGGTGGAAGCCGGCGTCAGCGCCTTCGACGTCGCATCGCCCGGCGAGTTCGCAGCCGTGCGCGCGGTCTCACCTGGCGCCGAGATGCTCTACATGCATCCGGTCAAGGCGCAGTCGGACATAAAGCTGGCGCTGGAGAAGTACGGCATCCGGGTGATCTCGCTCGACCATGAGGACGAGATCACGAAGCTGACGCGTGTCGTGCGCGCGCTCGACATCGATCCCGGCGCCATCACCGTCTTCGTGCGCATCCAGACCAAGGGCCACGCGGCTTACGAATTGTCGAAGAAATTCGGCGCGGGGCCGGCCAACGCGGTCGAGCTCGCCGAGCGGCTGAACCGCACCGGCTACAAGGTCGGCCTGTGCTTCCATGTCGGCAGCCAGATCGAGGATCCGGACACCTATGAGCGCGCGCTGGCTTCGGCCGACTGGGTGCGCAACCGCCTGACCTTCGACATTGCCGGGCTCGATGTCGGTGGCGGCTTCCCGGCCGAGTACGGCCATGATCCCAACCGCAGGCAGGTCGAGATGCCGTCGCTCGGTCAATTGATGTCACGGCTGGCCGGCGACCTGAAAGAGTACCAGTTCGACCAGGTGCCGCTGGTGGCCGAGCCTGGGCGCGTGATCGTGGCGCGGTGCCTCTCGCTGATCGTGCGGGTGCTGTTGCGCAAGGGCAAGCGGCTCTACATCAATGACGGCATCTGGGCGTCACTGTCGGATTCATGGACCGGCAAGATCACGCTGCCGGCGCGCTTCATTCCCGATCCGGCGATCCGCACGCGCAATGGCGACGAGAAAACCATCGTGCCGTTCAAGGTCTGCGGCGCGACATGCGATTCCGTCGACATCCTGTCGCGCCCGTTCTGGCTGCCGGAAACGGTCGACACCGGCGACTGGATCGAGATCGGCCACATCGGCGCCTACTCACTGTCGCTGAGGACGCGCTTCAACGGCTTTTATCCCGATACATTCGTCGAGGTGACGACGCCCTTCGACGAGGGCGATGCGCCGCAAGGATTTGCCAGCCTCGAGACGATGGCGGATTAGGAAGCAGGCAATAGGGATTAGGCAGTGGGGAGTAGGGGAAAGGGTAGACGCCCTTGCGGGACCAGCCACTCACAAACTAACCATTTTCTACTGCCTACTGCCTACTGCCTACTGCCTACTGCCTACTGCCTACTGCCTACTGCCTACTGTCTACTGCCTGCCTAAGTCCTACAATTTCGCCAGCAATTCGGGCGTCGGCCAGCCGTCCACCGGCAGGCCAAGCCGCATCTGTTCCTTGCGGACCGCTTCGCGGGTGTTGGTCCCGAGGATGCCGTCGACCGTGCCGACATCGTAGCCCTTGGCTTCGAGCTTGGTTTGCAGGGCCTTCATCTGGTCGCCGCTGAGACCGGGCTCGGGCGTGCGTGGATCGAATTGCGGCGCGCCGGCAAGGCGCGTGGCGAGCACCGCCGCGGTCAGCGCATAGGTGAAGGACTGGTTCCACTCGAGATAGACGTCGAAATTGTCGTAGGTCAGGAAGGCGGGGCCTTTGCGGCCCATCGGCAGCGCCAGGCCGGCTTTCAGGCCATTGTCGATGAGCGGGTTGCCGTTGGGCTGGGTGACGCCCCATTGCGACCACTGCGACAGCGGCAGCTTATTGGTGCGCCCGGTCTGGTCCCAGGGCATGTCGTCGGGGACGCGCACTTCCTGGACCCAGGGCTGGTCGCGCTTCCAGCCACGCGACATGATCTTGTTCCCGGTCGTCATGATGACGTCCGGCACGCTGTTCCTGAGATCGATCTTGCCGTCGCCATCGCCGTCGACGCCCTTGGCCAGATAGTCGGTCGGCAGAATCTGCGTCTGGCCGATCTCCCCGGCCCAGGCGCCCTTGACGTCGGCCGGCAGCACGCCGCGGTCGATGAGGGTGAGCAGCGGCACCAATTGCTGCCGGAAAAGCTGAGGCCGGCGGCAATCATGCGAGAGCGTCACCAGCGCGCTGAGCGTATGGAAGTCGCCCTGCACGGCGCCAAAGTCGGTCTCCAGGCCCCAGAAAGCGGCGATGATGGCCGGCTGCACACCGAACTCCTTGTCGGCGCGATCGAAGACATCGGCATATTTCTTCAGATTGGCCGCGCCCTGCTTCAGGCGGTAGGCCGAGATCATCCGGTTGGAGAATTCGGTGAAAGTCTGAGTGAAAACGCCCTGGGCGCGATCGCGCGCCAGCGCCCGATCGTCGATGGTGGCGTCCTCCAGCGCGTCGAGGCCGACGGCGCCGACGCCGGCGGCCTTGGCTTCGGCCGCCACGCCCTGCTTCCAGGTCTCGAAATCGCCGCCGCATTCCTGTGCCGCGGCCGGCAGCGCAAACGCGCCGACAAAGAGCGCCACCAGGATTTCAACGCGCAATCGCATCGCTTCCCTTTCGAGACCGCGCATGGCGCCGTCGTGACCCCGACTGGGATCGGACAGGCATGCGGGGACTTCAAAGCTCGGGAGCCGCGTCAGTCACTCGCGTGAGTACGCTGCTCCAGATTACCAGCGGTTGCATGTTTCGCCGCCCGCCGTGTCGAAAAGCAGGCGGGACGGCTGATGTCAACGGGTGTTCTGCCGTAGCCACTTCTTCCAGGCCGCTTCCGACCCGTTGAAGACATTGATGTCCGACTTGCCGGTCATGCCAGGCACGATGCCGGTGCCGGTGTACTGCCAGAAGGTGAAGGGGTGGCTGCCGTATTTCTCGCGCGGGTGGCCGGCGACCGAGCGCAGCCAATAGGGATAGCCGCGGAAGGTCGCCAACTGGTTGTCGTCGAAGAAGTCGATCGAGGTGTAGATGATCGGTTTCTTGCCGTAGTGACGTTCGACCATTTGCAGGAAGACGCTCATTTCGCTGCGTACGGTGGCCGGATCGGGGCGCAGGCGGCAAGTCGGCGATTTCGGGTTCCATTCCATGTCCAGAACCGGCGGCATCGCCGACGGGTCTCTCGGGACATTGGCGATGAACCAGCGCGCCTGGGCTTCGGCAGGCGTGCAGAAGTAGAAGAAATGATAGGCCGCGCGCGGAATTCCGGCGGCCTTGGTGCGCGTCCAGTGCTCGTTGAAATATTCATCGAAGCGGTCGCCGCCTTCCGTCGCCTTGATGAAGGCGAAGGATATGCCGCTGGCTCTCGCCGTCGGCCAGTCGACCGAGGTCTGGTATTTGGAAACATCCGTACCATGGATGGCGTAGGTCCATGGCGCGCCGCTCTCCCATACATGCGGCTTGGAGTCCTCGAATTTGGGCGCTCGAACGGCGACTGCCTGCGAGGACGGCGACAGCGGTGAAATGTCGTCGACGGTCGAGCAGGCGCAGAGCAGCGTCAGCATCAGGATGGCCGCAAGACGGCGCATGGCGTTTCCCTGGCCGGGTTCAGCCGGCCGCTGATGGGTCCTTCACCGATGGTGGTCGCTAACTTGGCGCCCCCTGCCGGACGATCGCCCCACGAGATCGTCCGCCTCCTTCGTCTGTCCATGTGTTTGTCCCAAAACCGCTGCGCACTTTTGGGCGACACGGACAAGTTGATCGCCGAACATGGTTGATAATCCATTGACGGCGCTCGACAACGCCAATGATTTTGCTGAAGCAATGGCGGCAAATCGATGACATAAATCCAGCCGAAGAATCCGGAAGGCCGAAAAGATGCGGGCTGTCGTGAAGTTCGTCAAATGGCTGCTTGGCCTTTTGATCCTGGCTGTGGCCGCGCTGTTCGCCTGGCTCTATTTCTCGCCGCCCGAGCTGATCCGGGTCGGCTCCGGTTACTCGGCCAAGATCGTCTGCTCGAACGTCTTCATTGCAGGCCGCGATGCCAACGAGGTTCTGGCCGTCGACGTGCAGGCACCGGGCCATCCGCTTCTCAGGCTGATGAAGGTCTCCGTCGACAAGGAAAGGGGTCTGGTCTCCGCCGGGCTGCTTTGGGTTTTCGGCAAGAGCGTTGCGGTGCAACGCGACGGCGTCGGCTGCGCCTCTGTCCCTGACGGCGATACCGGCAGGGCAAGGCAGACGTCGCTGCGCGCCCCGCCGCAGGCGGCGGCGCAGCCGGACGCGCTCTGGCCCGACGGCGAGCGCGTGGATCCCTCGCAGAACCCCGAGGTCACAAAGATCCTCGGCGACGCGGCCATGGCCGGTACTGGCATGCGTGCCATCGTGGTGGTGAAGAACGGCCGTGTCGTCGCGGAGCGCTACGGCGACGGCTTTTCGGCCAGGACGCCGCTGCTCGGCTGGTCGATGACAAAGACGGTGAACGCCGCGATCGTCGGCACGCTGGTCAAGGACGGCAAGATGGCCATCGGCAACAAGGGCCTTTTTGCGCCGTGGAAGGCCGATGGCCGCGCCGCCATCAGCCTTGCCGACATGATGGCGATGTCGAGCGGGTTGGAATTCAATGAGGATTACGGCGATGTCGCCGACGTGACGCGCATGCTCTATCTCGAGCCGGACATGGCGGGCTTTGCAGCGGCCAAGCCGTTGACCGGCGAGGTGGGCAAAGTGTTTTCCTATTCGAGCGGCACGGCGGTGATGCTGTCGCGGCTGTGGCAGGACGCGATCGGCGACAAGGCCAAGGCATTGGCCTGGCCGCGTACGGCGCTGTTCGAGCCGCTCGGCATGCATAGTGCCGTGCTCGAAACCGACGAGCAGGGTACGTTCGTCGGTTCGTCCTATCTCTACGCCACGGCGCATGACTGGGCGCGTTTCGGCCAGTTCCTGCTGCAAGGCGGCGTCTGGAACGGAAACCAGATACTGCCCGCCGGTTTCGTAGACTGGATGCGCGAGCCGGCGCCGGCCTCGAAGGTCTACGGCAAGGGGCAGCTATGGATCGAAGGCCCGGGCGATGAGGAAAAACCTGGCGCGGGTGCTGCCGCCGGCCTGCCCAAGGATACCTACTGGATGGAAGGCCATGACGGCCAGACGGTGACGATCATTCCATCGGAGCAATTGGTGGTGGTGCGGCTTGGGCTGACGCCGGCCAAACTGAACTACCGGCCGCAGGCTATGGTGGGAGCGCTGGTCAAGGCGTTGCGTTAGACCGGTACCGGCGAGGGTGGGGCGCTGTACGTTTCGAGTTCCGCAAGGATCAGTTCTTCGAATTGCCGGATGGCCGTGCCCGCATCGTCGCCCTGGCTCAGCAGATAGAGCGGGATGGGTTCCAGTTCGGGTAGCTGATCGTTGCCTGACACCTCGACCAATCCGGCTGGTGCCGTTCCGGCGGCCATCGACGTCGCCGCAACGCCTGCCCGCACTGCCGCGAGAATGCCGGGGTGGCTGCTGCTTTGCACGGCCACGCGCCAACTACGCTGCGACGCTTCCAAAGCGGAGATCATCGCGCGACGGAAGACGCAGCCTTCCGGATATGCGGCAAGCGGGATCGTTCCACCGGGCTCCGCCCGAAAATCCGGACCGAGAACCCAGTGCAGTCGCGTCTGAAACCGATACCTCGCCGATGTCGGACTGGCAGCCAGCGTGACCAGCGCGACGTCGATTTCCTGCCGTTGGAGCGCGGCGGCGAGCTTGGCGCTGAGATCGCAAATGATCTCGATCTCCGTCTCGGGCATTCGATCGCGCATGGTCGCGATCATGCGCGGCAAAAAGGCCAAGGCATAATCGTCGGGCATACCGATGCGGATTTTGATCCGGGGCCGCTGATTGCACGTACTCGACAGCATCTCGTCGTAGACGGCCAGCACGCTGAGCGCCTTTGCGTAGAGCTCGCTGCCCTTCGATGTCGGCTCGATCCTGTGATGATGCCTGATGAAGAGCGGCGCGCCGACCTCGGTCTCCAGCATTTTCAGCCGCATACTCATTGCGGCCTGCGTGCAGGCAAGCCGTTCGGCGGCGCGCGATAGCGAGCCGCGCTCGTAGATAGCAACGAAACTTCTCAGCAGGCGAACTTCGATGTCCATGGCAGCATCAGCATGGCTTATTCGGCGAATAAGGACAATTTGCTTGTCAGATCAGACGCCTCCGCAGATTTTCCGGCCAATCATAGTGGAGGTGAAATCATCATGATCGTTGGGTTCATAGGGCTCGGGACGATGGGGCGAAACGCAGCATTGAACGTGCGGCGGGCCGGGTTTGACATGGTCGTCTATGATGTGCGCCCGCAAGCGATGGACGCGCTCGCGGCCGCCGGCGCCGCCAAGGCCACAAGCCCCGCCGATGCGCTCGAACGCAGCGACGTTGTCGTAACGATGGTGTTCGGGCCGAAGGAAATCGAACAGGTCGTAAGGGGTGAAGGCGGATTTCTGACCACATCCTGCACCGGCAAATACTGGATCGACATGACGACAAGCAGTCCCAAGCTGATGCGAGAGCTGGCAAGCGAATTCCAAGCAAAAGGCGGCGGTCCCGTCGATGCGCCGGTCACCGGCTCCGTGGATGCCGCCATACGAGGCGACATGCCGATGTTCGTTGGCGGAAACGACAGTGACGTCGAGGCCGTGCGCTCTGTTATCGAGTCCATGGGTGAATTGCGGCGCGTCGGACGCTACGGCAATGGCTATGTCGCCAAGCTCGTCAACAACCAGCTCTGGAAAATCCACGCGGCCGCGATCGGTGAGGCGATGGTGACGGCGAAGCTCGCAGGTCTGGAGCCCGACGTCTGGTGGCAGGTCATGAAAGGCGGCGCGGCCGATAGCTTCGTGCTGCAGCACGACGTCCCGTCCATTTTCGCCGGCCACTACGATCCGTCCTTTCCGATCGCGCTTTGCCTGAAAGATCTGAGCCTGATCGAAGAACTGATGACCGAGACCGGCACAAGGAGCGAACTGACGCGTGCGACACATGATCGTTTCAAGCTGGCGGGTGAGCGCTACGGCGTCGGCGCTGGTGAGATGACCGTCTGCAAGGTGATAGAGGATGATGCCAATATCTCACTCCGGGTCGCGGGAGATTGGGTGGCGCCTTGGGAGGTTGCCCATCCTGCGCTCAACGTCAGCTCCTGACGCAGGGTCGCCCCCGCTATCACTCCCCAATAACGCCGAGCCAGGCATAGCCGCGATAAAGCGTTCTGAAACGGAAGGTTGCGCCGGCGCGCTCGGATTCCGATTCAAGCACGTCACGCAGCGAGGCGCGCGGCGTGACGTGGAATTTCCGCAGCCAGCCGCGCAGCAGGGCGCGGAACCAGAGCGGCAGGCCTTCTTGCTGGCCGAAGTCGACGACGTGCAGGGAGCCGCCGGGCGCGAGCGCGGCGAGGGCAGCCGTTACGGTTTTCTCCCAGCCGGGGATCATCGACAGCGAATAGGAGACGAAGACGCGGTCGAAGTGCTCGATGCCGAAGAGATCGTTGGCGTCGAAATCTGTGGCGTCGCCGCGTGCGAGCTTGACCTTGTCGGCGAGACCTTCGCGAGCGATGGCCGCGGTGGCCGTCTCCAGCATCTCGGCCGAGATGTCCAGACCGAAGAAGCGGGCGTCCGGATAGCGGCGGGCGGCAAGCGCGATGTTGCGCCCGGTGCCGCAGCCGAGCTCCAGCACGGTGCCGTCTTGCGGCACGTCTAGCCCGTCGATCAGCCGGTCGCGGCCGAGCAGATAGTATTTGCGGGTGAGGTCATAGATATGGCGCTGCCAGCGGTAGACGCCGTCCATCAGTTCGGCATGGCCGGCCGGCAGCTCGGTCGCGCTCATGCGGCGCGCTTCACATAGAGGTGGAAGCCGCCATAGATTGCCGAGCGATCCTTTGCCGAGAATTCGCGCGAGGCGTCAGCCTCGTACGTCCACTGGTCGAGCAGCGAGCTGGAAACACGGCCCGGCAGCAGGCTGGGTTCGGCCGCGGTGCGGAAGATGACGCGCGCGCCGACCGAGGCGGTGCGGGTTATTTCGGTCCACAACGCGTTGAGCAGGTCGTCGGTCATCCAGTCCTGCGCATCGAGCAGGACGAAGCGGTCTACGCTGCCCGCATCCTTGGCGGCCAGGAACTTGATGAGGTTGGCGTGGTGGATGGCGACGCGATCGACGTTGTCGCGGATCGTCCTGTAGTTGCGTTCTTCCAGATAGGCGGGCAGCGCGGCCTCGCCGGGTTGCGGATAGCGGCGGGCAAAGGCCTGCCAGGCGAAGTAATTGTTCTTCAGCGGGAAATCGCAGGCGAGCTTTTCCAGCCGCGCCTTGAGCACGCTGGCCATCGAACCGTCGCCGGACGTGATCAGCGAGTCGTATTGGGCCGGCGGAATGCCGAGGCCGAATAGCGAAGCCTTGCGCGAGGTCGCCCAGCGCAGCAGCTTCTTGTCGAAGATCGGCGCCAGCTCCTCGTTGAAGAAGCGGCGCTGCTCGCCGAGGTTCTCAGCCTTCATGATGCCGGCCGGGTCGACACCGAACAGCTTGCCGACGCGATGACCCATGGCGATGAACAGGCCGAGCAGGCCGGTCTGATAGAAATTGCGGTCGAAGACCGAGATGCGCCGCCGGCCGCGCCAGTTGCGGCGCTCCCAGTAGTGGCGGCTCACCGGATCGAGATGCGGCGCAATGAAGCGGTCGTAGGCGTCCGAATTGTGGGTGGTTCCCGCTGCGCCGAAGAAGCGGAAGAGATCGCCCTGCGACGGCAGGTGGCGCACCGCTTCCAGCTTCATGCGGTCCAGCGCGATGTGCGCGGCGTTGAGATCGACGGCGTCGATCCTGGCGGGCGAGCGGGTCAGGTAGGCCAGTATGTTGCAGCCGCCCGACGCGATCGTGACGATCCGGTGACCGGCGCCGAGCTGCATGGCCTCCATGTCGACCTCGGGATCTTCCCAGATCTGCGGATAGACGAGGCCGGAAAAGAGGAAAGCGAACAACCGCTCGGAAATGCCGTCCTTCGACAATGCTCGGTTCTGGTAGACGGCCTTTCCGACTTCCTTGCCTCGACGATAAACGAGTTCTCCGGATACGTCCGACATGGAAAGGTGATTCCCCGTTTGCGTTGGCGCAAGCGGGTAGCGCAGCGTCATGACAAGCGGGTGACAGCCTGTTGACCGCAAGCTGACGCTCGTTTCACACCCTGCCGAACGCTCCCGCTGTCGGCGTGGTGACGATCACGGCCTCGCCGGCTTCGAGCGTGGTCTGGTCGCAGGCTTTCAAGATGTCGATCGAGCCGTCATTGCGCCTGACCGTGGTCGAGCCGGCCTCGCCATCGCCGCCACCGTCGAGGCCCCGGGGCGGACGATTGCGGTGGGAAGACAGGATCGCGCATTCCATCTTCTCGAGGAAGCGGATGGTGCGCCTGGTGCCGTCGCCGGCATTCCACTTGCCCTTGCCGCCGGAACCCCCGCGGATGTGGAAGTCCTCCAGCACGACGGGGAAGCGCAGTTCCAGCACCTCCGGGTCGGTGAGGCGCGAATTGGTCATGTGAGTGTGAACACCCGACGTGCCAGCAAACCCTCGGCCGGAATTCATCCGGCCGGCCGGCGAGCCGGAGCAGATCGTCTCGTAATATTGGTACTGCTTGTTGCCGAAGGTGAGGTTGTTCATCGTGCCTTGCGCATTGGCCATCGCGCCCATCGCGCCGAACAGCGCATTGGTCACATGCTGCGAGGTCTCGACATTGCCGGCGACGACGGCGGCTGGATAGGCGGGCTTCAGCATGGACCCGTTGGGGATGACGATGTTGATCGGCCTGAGGCAGCCGGCATTCATCGGGATCATGTCTTCGACCATGACGCGGAAGGCATAGAGCACGGCGGCGCGGGCGACCGGCTCCGGTGCATTGAAATTGTTCTTCATGACCGGCGAGGTACCAGTAAAATCGACGGTCGCCTCGCGTTTTTGCCGGTCGACGGTGATCTTCACCTTGATCACCTGGCCGGTGTCGGTGGGGTATTCGTATGCCGCGCTGTCGGGAAGCCGCTCGATCACGCGGCGCACGCTCTCGGCAGCATTGTCCTGGACATGGCCCATATACGCTTCGACGACGTCGAGACCGAAATGCCCGACCATCTTGCGCAGCTCGGCAACACCCTTTTCGTTGGCGGCGATCTGTGCCTTCAGATCGGCGATGTTCTGAGCCGGATTGCGCGCGGGATAGGCGTGGTCAGTCAGCAGCGTCTCCAGTTCCTTCTCGCGGAAGCGGCCGCGATCGACGATGCGGAAATTGTCGAACAGCACGCCTTCCTCGTCGACCGTGGTCGCAAGCGGCGTCATCGAGCCCGGCGCGGTGCCGCCGACATCGGCGTGGTGGCCGCGCGAGGCCGCCCAGAACAGGATCTGCTTGCGCGCATCGTCGAAGACGGGCGTCACCACCGTGATGTCGGGCAGATGCGTGCCGCCATTGTAAGGCGCATTGAGCGCGAAGACGTCGCCTGGATGGATGTCGCCGGAGTTCAGGCGGATGATGGTTTCCACGGAACGATCCATGGAACCCAGATGCACCGGCATGTGCGGCGCGTTGGCGACCAGCGCGCCATGGCGGTCGAACACGGCGCAGGAGAAGTCGAGCCGTTCCTTGATGTTGACCGAATAGGCTGTGTTCTGCAGCGTCACGCCCATCTGTTCCGCGATGGACATGAAGAGGTTGTTGAAGACCTCCAGCATCACCGGATCGGCCCTGGTGCCGAGCGCCGCGGCGCGCGCCTTTTTTTCCGTTCGGCGTATGACGACGTGGTTGAGACTGGTGATTTCGGCGCGCCAGCCCGGCTCGACGACGATGGTCTGGTTCGGCTCGATGATGAGCGCGGGCCCGGCGACCGTGTGGGACGGCCGCAAGTTTTCGCGACGATAGACGCCGGCCTCGTGCCAGCGGCCTTCGGTGTAGAGGCGGCGGCTTTCCAAAGGCCTGGCCTCGACTCTCGCCGGTCCGGCGGGCGCGTAGGCTTCAGCCTTGTCCTCTCGGGCGGTTTCCATGCCTTCGACGGCGACGGTCTCGACGACGATCGGCTTGTCGTCGTAGACGAAACCGAACTGCGCCTTGTGCGCGGCCTCGAAATCGCTTCTGGCGCGGAAGATCGAGCCATGCTCGAAATTCACCGGCAGCGCCGTGTCCGTGCCATCATAGCGCACATGCAGGACAGGCCGCGTCGAAACCGTTTCCCCGGCAATGCCTTGCTCGCCCAGCTCGGTCATGACGTCGCTTTGCAAGGCCAGGATGATCGCCTCGATCGCCGAGCGCGATTCCTCTGCAAGCGGTTGCAGCAGGCCCTGCTGGCGTGAGGCGAAGACGGACGAGAGGCCGATGCCATAGGCTGAAAGCAGGCCGGAGAAGGGGTGGATCAGCACCGCTTCCATGCCGAGCGCGTCGGCGACCAGGCAGGCGTGCTGGCCGCCGGCGCCGCCGAAGCAGTTGAGGAGATACTCCGTGACGTCGTAGCCGCGCTGGACCGAGATCTTCTTGATGGCGTTGGCCATGTTCTCCACGGCGATTGTGACGAACCCTTCGGCCACCGCCTCAGCCGTCCGGCCGTCGCCGATTTCCGCGGCAAGTGCGGCGAATTTTTCGCCAACCGTGCCGACATCGAGCGGCTGGTCCTGGCCAGGCCCGAAGATCGCGGGGAAGAAATCGGGCTGCAGCTTGCCCAGCATCACGTTGGCGTCGGTGACGGCGAGCGGGCCGCCGCGCCGGTAGGCGGCCGGGCCGGGATTGGCCCCGGCCGAATCCGGGCCGACGCGGAAGCGGCCCGCTTCATAATGCAGGATCGAGCCCCCGCCCGCAGCGACCGTATGGATGCGCATCATCGGCGCGCGGATGCGCACACCTGCGACCTCGGTGTCGAAGGCGCGCTCATATTCGCCGTCGTAATGGGCGACGTCGGTCGAGGTGCCGCCCATGTCGAAGCCGATCACCTTTTCGAAGCCGGCGAGCCTGGCCGTCTCTACCATGCCGACGACACCGCCCGCCGGGCCGGATAGCAGCGCGTCCTTGCCCTGGAACATGTCGGCGGCGGTGAGGCCGCCCGACGACATCATGAACATCAGACGCGGGCCGGCGCCCAGTTCGCCGGCCACGCGTTGCACATAGCGCGAGAGGATCGGCGACAGATAGGCGTCGACCACGGTGGTGTCGCCGCGGCCGACCAGCTTGATGAGCGGAGAGACCTCGTGGCTGACGGAGATCTGGCTGAAGCCGATCTTGCGGCAGACCTTGGCCACGGCCTTTTCATGATCGGGATATTTCCAGGCATGCATGAAGACGATGGCGACCGCGTCGATGCCGTCGGCCCTGGCCTGTTCGATCGCCGGGTGGCAAGCCGCGATGTCGAGCAGGCGCTCGACGCAGCCGTCGGCGCGCACGCGCTCGTCGATCTCGATGACGCGCTCGTAGAGCTGCTCGGGCAGGATGATCTCCTTGGCGAAGATGTCCGGCCTCGCCTGGTAGGCGATGCGCAATGCGTCACGGAAACCCTTCGTGATGAGCAGCAGCACGCGGTCGCCCTTGCGCTCGAGCAGCGCGTTGGTGGCAACGGTTGTGCCCATCTTGAGGTCGCCGATCGCGTCGGCGGCAATGGCGTCGCCGGTCTTCAAGCCCAACAGGTCGCGGATGCCCTGGATGGCCGCGTCCGCATAAGCCTCTGGATTTTCCGACAGGAGTTTCCGAGGGTGCAGCCGTCCTTGCGGGTCACGACCGATGACGTCGGTGAAGGTGCCGCCGCGGTCGACCCAGAAATCCCATTTCCCTGTCCCCGCTTCTGCCGGCATCCTGCTTTTCCATCATGTCTTTGAGCGCATGCTCTGTTAGTTCGGCATTTATACGCCAGCAATCGCAAGTTGATGTTACAGGTAGAAATGCAACGTTACGAAACCGCCGGGCCCGCTGATGCATTTCTCTCGCGACCGCTCACCGAAACGTGAGCGTCTGCTGAAGGAGAGATATCATGAAGAAGCTCATTCTGGCGTCAGTTTCCGCGCTCGCCCTGCTGGGGGTTGCCGCTTGCAGCGATAGTGGCACCGACAAGACCACCACCCAGAGCACCAATCCGCCGGCCAGCGAGCAGCCGATGAAGCCTGCCTCGCCCGACGCTACGAAGCCCGCTGAACCGGCTCCGGCAACAAATCCGGCTCCTGCCGCGCCTGCGCAGTAAGGGCCAAGAAACAGGTTCCGAGAAGGCCGGCATTGCCGGCCTTCTTTTTTGCTCCGTGAGCCCAAAGATGCCGATCACCTGCGGCATCGTCCCGGCTTGATAGAACCGCCCGGTTCGCACTATGAAGCCGGCATGTCGATTTGGTACCCCCTTGGCGACTTCATCGCTCGTGTTTCGTCGTCAGCGTCCTCGGGCGTCGCAGATGTCGTAGAAGCCGTGCGCACCGTTTTTTCCGGCGATCCGGACCTGCGCCGGCGCGTCGCCTTCTCGGTGGCCATGATCGCGCTCTCGGCCAAAATGGCTAAAGCCGACGGCATAGTCACCCAGGATGAGGTGCGCGCCTTCCAGGACATCTTCGAGGTGCCTCCCAGCGAGAGACGCAATGTGGCGCGGCTTTACGATATCGCCAAGCAGGACGTCGCAGGCTTCGAGATCTATGCCCAGCGCATGGCGCAACTCTGCGGCTCGGGCCATGCAAATTGCGTGATGCTGGAAGACATACTCGACGGCTTGTTCCACATCGCCAAGGCGGACGGTCTTATCCATGAGCAAGAGGGGCAGTTCCTGCATCGCATTGCCGAGATCTTCCGGATCGACGAGGTGCATTACGAGGCGATCTTGTCGCGGCACGTCAATCTCGGCGCCGCCGATCCCTATGTCGTTCTGGGCATCGAGCGCGGCAAGTCGTTCGAGGAAGTCAGGAAACGCTATCGCAAGCTCATCTCGGACAATCATCCCGACCGACTGATCGCGCGCGGCCTGCCGCAGGAATTCATCAAGATCGCAACGACCAGGGTCGCCGCGATCAATGCCGCCTATGAGATGATCGAGCGGGGCCTCAGGCACGCATGAGCGGTTTCCTGCCCGACCAGCCAGGTGCCGAGGTCCGGGTGTCGCCGAATTTTGGTCAGCGCCTCAGCACGCCAAGGCCCGACATGATCGTGCTGCACTACACCGGCATGGCAAGCGGCGCAGGCGCCGAGGCATGGTTATGCGACCCGGCAAGCGAAGTGTCCTCGCACTATCTTGTCCATGAGGACGGCCGCATCGTCCAGATGGTGCGCGAGAGCGATCGCGCGTGGCATGCCGGCAAGAGTTCCTGGCTCGGGCGCACCGACATCAACTCGTGTTCGGTCGGCATCGAGATTGTCAATCCGGGGCATTCGCTGGGTTACAAATCCTTCCCCCGGCGACAGATCGGTGCCGTGATCGACTTGTGCGCGGGTATCGTGGGCCGCCACTCCATCCCCGCGACAAGAGTGCTTGCGCACTCCGACGTGGCTCCGGGCCGCAAGGTTGATCCAGGCGAGAAGTTCCCCTGGAAGGCGCTGTTCGTGGCCGGTGTCGGCCACCTCGTGCCGGCGGCGCCGATAAGGGCGGGCGCCGCCCTGAAGGCCGGCGATACCGGCCCCGACATCGAGGTGTTGCAGTCGATGCTGGCGCTCTATGGCTATGGGGTCGAGATATCGGGTGTCTACGACCGGCAGACGGAAATTGTGGTGGCGGCGTTCCAGCGGCACTTCCGGCGGCGGCTGGTGGATGGGGTAGCGGACAATTCGACGATCCGCACGCTGCATAGGCTTCTGGCTTCCGTTAAGTCACCCGCTGCCCAACCGTCGCGATAAGATCCTTAAATTACAATCTGTCACTCAAAGTGAATTGCGCTGCCTTCATTGCCGCCAATTCCGCCTTCAAATGCCTCTCCCGCAAGTTGTCGAGTGTCTATCCCGCAAGATGCTCGATTTGGATTTGACCTTAACTGCGTGAAGTTCTTCGCGCGGTCCTAACAGAACAGGACTACATGCAAAAATTGACCGTTGTAGCGGCAGCTGTTGCTGCCGGAGTGATGACTTTTGCCTTCAACCCGGCGAACAGTGCCCCTCTGAGCTTGAGGGCAGATAATGGCTTTGCTGCCATGCCAGCAGCACCCAAGGCAAGCTCGGCCGCCAAGGGTTCGAAGATCAACAGAACCGCCGCGACCAAAGCAGAAAAGGTCGCTGTGTCCAAAGCGGAGAAGAAGCCGGCAAGCCGCGCTTCAAAGCATAACAGGCAGATCATCGACCTGACCACGACAGCTTCCATCAATCCTGAGAAGCCGTCCCTGTCATCGTCAGCAACGGGAAGCGGCCAATATTCGGCGATCATTGCGCGCTATGCCGCGAGCTACGGCGTGCCGGTGTCGCTGGCCAAGGCCGTCATCAAGATCGAAAGCAACTACAGGCCGAACATGGTCGGCAGCGCCGGCGAGATCGGCCTCATGCAGATCAAGCCGGCGACGGCGCGCATGATGGGCTACACCGGCTCTGCAAGGGGCCTGTTCGATCCCGACACCAACATCAAGTTCGGCATGAAATATCTCTCCATGGCGCAGGGTCTTGGTGGCGGCACCACCTGCGGCACGATCCTGAAATACAATGCCGGTCACGGCGCGACGCGGATGAATCCGGTTTCGGCCGCCTATTGCAGCAAGGTGAAGGTGCAGATGGCGGCGCTGGGTTCGCCGGCCTGAAGCACTGTTGTCGCGGCGTTTTGGGCAACGCGCGCTCTTCTCGTGAACGTGTTGTCCAAAACCGCTGCCTGTTGGCTGCGCACTTTTTCGTTTGCGTTTTCAGGTGGGAGTCCCTTTATACGCGCGTGCCAGCTGGCCGGGCGGCCGCACCCGCGAGAGCCGAAAGGCTGCGAGTGAGGAAAGTCCGGGCTCCATGGAGACACGGTGCCGGCTAACGGCCGGCGGGGGCGACCCCAGGGAAAGTGCCACAGAAAGCAAACCGCCGCGGCATCGTCCGTGGCAAGGGTGAAAGGGTGGGGTAAGAGCCCACCGCGCGACTGGCGACAGGAGCGGCAGGGCAAACCCCACCGGGAGCAAAACCGAATAGGGGCGGTGCGAGGGGAAACCTTCGAGGGCTGTTTCCGGCTCACCGTCCGGGTAGGTTGCGTGAGGCGCGTGGCAACATGCGCCCAAGATGAATGGCCGCCACGTTCTTGCCGCAAGGCGAGGGCCATACAGAACCCGGCTTACAGGCCAGCTGGCATTTTCAAAGCTGCGGCGACGCTGAGAAATCAAAAGGTTACGCCGGAAGGCGAGCCTTTTGATTCAAAGTGAGATATCGGGCGCGAGCAAGTATCGCTCAGCTTGCAATCCTGTCCAAAGACGCCTCGATAGCCTGCCAGAGTTCTTCGACCGGTTCGCAGCCGATCGACAGGCGCACGAAGCCCGCCGGCACCGCGTCGCCGCGTTTCGAGCGCCGCTCGGCCGATGTGTGCACGCCGCCGAAGGACGTTGCCGATTCAATCAGCGCGCAATTGTCGATGAAGTCTTCGGCCTTCCGCTCCGAGGCCAGTTCGAACGAGATGAGAAAGCCGAAGCGCTCCATCTGCGCCCGCGCCAGATTGTGCGACGGGTCGCCATCGAGGCCGGGATAGCGCAAGCCGCTTACCGCGCGATGGCCTTTCAGCTTCCTTGCAATCGCTTCCGCCGACGAACACATGCGGTCAAACCGAACCTCAAGCGTTTCCAGTCCGCGATGAACCAGCCATGCCTCGAACGGCCCGGGAATGCCGCCCACCAGGCTGCGCCAGTCCGTCACCTTGGAGATGATCTGCGGATCGCGGCTCGCGACGTGGCCGAACAGAACATCCGAATGACCGTTCACCGCCTTGGTGTCGGCTGAGACGACGATGTCCGCGCCGTGGTCGAGCGGACGCTGGCCGCACGGCGTCATCGTCGTGTTGTCGATGACCAGCAGCCCGTCCTGTTTATGCACGGCTTCGGCGACGGCCGGTATATCGCAGATGTCGAGACGCGGATTTGATGGCGTTTCGGCAAAGACCAGCCGGTAGCCTCCGAAGCCACCGTCGAGGAAGGTGGGCGTCGGCCTCGTGTCGCAGACTATGCCGAGCGGCTTGAGGAAACGCTCAGCCATCGCGCGCGTGGCGTGATAGCCGTCGGATGGCAAAAGCACGCGGTCACCGGATTTCAGCAGCGCGAAAAAAACCGACGAGATCGCGCCCATTCCGGAGGGAAAGGTGACGCATTGCGCGTCTTCGAGATGGCCAAGCGCGTGCTCGACGGCGCGCCAAGTCGGATTGTCGTAGCGGCCATATTGATCGAAACCGGATTCGGCGCCCGGCGTATGGAAGATCGAGGCCATGGTCAGCGGCAAGGGGATCGGATCTCCCTTGGCGAAATCGCGGCTGCGCAAATGGGAAAGTGCGGCGGCGCGTGACGTCGCGTTTTCCGACATGAGGGTCGTTCTCCAGCTGCAGCGGTCGCGCCGACGCTATGCGCGGCGCCAGTTCACATCAAGCTGCGTCTTCTTGGGCCAGAGGGCTCTAAACGGTTCGTTAGGCTTAATGGAGGATAAAGACGAGACGTGCCTGAAGCCTGCGCTTTCTGGTTGTGCGCTTATGTTTGTGATGCCTGTTCCCGTTGACGCCCATAGTACCCCATGATATCCCATCCAAATCAAGCTTTCGTTCCGCGTCAGGGTGAAGCGTACGCCAATCGGGCAGCCGCGGCGGCTGCGCGTTCGTCGGTTTTCGCCCCGGTGAATGAAGCGATTTGCCGCGAGCGGGCAGAGGGCGCGGAGAACAACATGGGAAGGGGTGCGGCGGCGGAAGCGGCTGTAGCGTTCATTGGACCGATTTCTGTCAAGCGCGGTGAACAGGATAGATGCGAAGGGGCGGGTTTCCGTTCCGGCGCATTTCCGCGCGGTGGTCCAGAAACGCGGCTATTCGGAGCTTTATGCGCTGCGTTGCCTAGACCTGCCGGCCATGGATGTCGGCGGGCTCGACCTGCTCGACCGCTACGAGCAGCGGATCGCGCTGGAGGATTCCTTCCTGCAGACGGCGGACGACATGTCGTTCTTCTGCCATGGCGACGGGACGTTCCTGAAGCTCGACCAGGACGGCCGCATCACCATGACCGATTTCATCCGCGAGCATACGGGCATCTCGAACGAGGTGGCCTTTGTGGGCCGCGGCAATTTCTTTCAGATCTGGGAGCCTGGACGGCTTGCCGGCTATGGGGCGCAGGCGCGCGCCAGGCTTTTGCAGCTTCGGCAGGGGACGAAGCCCGGGGAGCGATCGGAATGATGGCTGGCCACGGCGATGATCCTCACGCCGTCGGCGGACCGGCCGGCCACATTCCGGTCCTCCTTGCCGAGGTGCTCGACGCGCTTGCGCCGAAGGCCGGCGAGACTATCGTCGACGGAACATTCGGCGCCGGCGGCTATACCAGCGCCATCCTCGACCGCGGCGCCTCCGTCGTTGCCATAGATCGCGACCCGGACGCTATCGCGGCGGGCAGGGCGCTCGAACGTCGGGCTGGCGGCCGGCTTCGGCTTGTCCAGGCGCCGTTCTCGACGCTCGACGAACATGTCGAGAGTGCCGACGGCGTCGTGCTCGACATCGGCGTTTCGTCCATGCAGCTCGACCAGGCGGAGCGCGGCTTTTCCTTTCGCGCCGACGGTCCGCTCGACATGCGCATGGCGCAGTCGGGGCTCTCCGCCGCCGACGTCGTCAACACCTTCAAGGCCGGCGATCTTGCCCGCATCTTCGGCTTTCTCGGTGAGGAGCGCCATGCCGGCCGCATCGCGCGCATGATCGAGAGCCGGCGCGAAAAGAAGCCTTTCGAGCGCACGCTCGATCTCGCCGACGCCATTGAAACCCATATCGGGCGTGGGCCGAAGGACAAGATCCATCCGGCCACCCGCGTCTTCCAGGCGCTGCGCATCTTCGTCAATGACGAGCTTGGCGAGCTTGCAAGGGCGCTGCTGGCCGCGGAGCGCGCGCTGAGACCCGGGGGACGGCTTGCCGTGGTGACGTTCCATTCGCTGGAAGACCGCATCGTCAAGCGCTTCATCGCCGACCGTTCCGAAGCCGCCAGCGGCTCGCGCCACATGCCCGATGCTCCCGCCCGTCTCGCGACATTCCGCAAGGCCGGCGGCGGGGTGACGCCAGGGGAGGCAGAGATAGCGGCCAATCCACGAGCGCGCTCCGCCAGGCTGCGCGCGGCGATCCGCACCGATGTGCCGGCGCGCGCGGGCGATTTCTCGATTTTCGGCCTTCCAAAGCTTCCCGACGTCGAACGGCCGGGGGAGAGGTGAGCACGTGTTTCGTACCAGCGACATAGTCCTGATCGCCGTGATGGTCTCGGCCGCGGCCCTGACCTACAAGACCAAGCGCGAGGCCGAGGAGCAAATGGCGGCCGTGCAGAAGATACAGGCGCAGATACGCTATGAGGAGGATACGATCGACCTCCTCAAGGCGGACTGGAGCCTGCTTACACAGCCTTCGCGGCTGCAGAAGCTTGCCGACGTCTACAAGAGCCAACTCGGGCTCGAACCGGTTGGCGCCCACCAGATCGGCGGCCTTGACGATATTCCGGTGAAACCGCTGACCATCGAGGACCTTTCCTCGCAGCGGCTTGGCGGCATGGCCGACAATTCCGGCAATGGACCCGCGGGTGACAAGGATCCGGTCGTCACCGGGAGCACGGTGCAATGATCAGCAGGTTTCCAAGTGTCGCTGGCCTGCTGAGGCGTCGGAAGAAAACCGCCGAGGACGGCTCGATCGTCGTCGACGCGGCGCGCAAGGCGACGGGCGGCAAGGCCAGGACCCGTATCGTCATGACGATGGCGGTGTTCTTCGCCATCTATTCGGCGATTGCCGGCCGGCTCGTCTATCTCGGCCTGCAGAATCCGGACCTGTCGGACGGCCCGCAGAGCAGGGTGACCGCGTCGCGTCCCGATATCGTCGACCGCAATGGCGAAGTGCTGGCGACCGACATCAGGACGGCGTCGCTGTTTGCGGAGCCGCGGCGCATCGTCGATGCCGACGAAGCGATCGAGAAACTGTCGACCGTGTTGCCGGAGATCGACTACGAGCAGACCTATCGCAAGCTCAAGAGCGGTGCCGGTTTCGTCTGGCTGCAGCGCCAGCTGACGCCGAAACAACAGGCCGACATCCTGGCGCTGGGCGTCCCCGGCCTCGGCTTCCGCACGGAAAAGCGCCGCTTCTATCCGAGCGGCGAGACCTCCTCCTATGTCGTCGGCCTGACCAACATCGACAACCAGGGCATCTCCGGCATGGAGAAGTATATCGATGAGCAAGGTCTGAGCGACCTGCAGGCCTCGGGCCTGGCGGTGGCCAGGGACCTGAAACCGGTGAAGCTCTCGATCGATCTGCGCGTCCAGCATGTGGTGCGCGACGAGATCGCCGCCGGCCTGGAACGCTATCGCGCCATGGGTGCCGGCGCGGTCGTGCTGAACGTCAAGACCGGCGAAGTGATAGCCATGGCCTCGGTGCCGGACTTCGACCCGAACAACCCTTACAACGCACAGGACAAGGATCGGCTCAATCGCATGTCGGCGGGCCTCTATGAGATGGGATCGACGTTCAAGAGCTTCACCTCGGCCATGGCGCTCGATTCCGGCAAGGCGACGATGGCGAGCCGCTTCGACGCTTCGCATCCGATCCGGGTAGGCCACCAGGCCATTCACGATTTCCACGGCAAGAATCGCGTGCTGTCGCTGCCGGAGGTGTTCCTCTATTCGTCCAACATCGGGTCGGCCAGGGAGGCCGAACTGGTCGGCATCGAGGGGCACCGCGAATTCCTGCATCGGCTCGGAATTCTGGACAAGATGCAGACCGAACTGCCGGAAGTCGCCCGTCCGACCGAACCAAAGGTCTGGAAACAGGTCAATTCCTTCACGATCGCCTTCGGCCACGGCGTGTCGACGACGCCGCTGCAAGCTGCTGTCGGCTGCGCGGCGCTGATGAATGGCGGCTATCTGATCCAGCCGACATTCCTGGTGCGCAGCGAACAGGACGCAATGGCAGTGGCCAAGAAAGTAGTCAGCGAAAAGACGGTCGAAGGCATGCGTTACCTCTATTCGCTCAACGCCGAGAAAGGCTCAGCCAGAAACGCCAGGGTCCCCGGCTACCGGGTCGGCGGCAAGACCGGAACGGCTGAGAAGGTCATTAACGGGCGCTATTCGAAGGACTTGAACTTCAACACCTTCGTCGCCGCCTTCCCGATGGACGATCCGCAATACCTCGTCTTTACGATCGCCGATGCGCCGCATCCGGAGAAGCCTGGCATGACGGACGTCGCCGCCGCCAATGCAGGGGTTATCGCCGGCAATATCATCAGACGCTCGGCCGCAATGCTTGGCGTGAAGCCAGATTTCAGCCATGAAAATGGTGCAACGCTGGTTTCCTATCAGTGATTCTTAGGGCGCGCCGGCAACTGCGCGCTATTTTGTTGCGATGAACGGGACTCAATGCATCTAAAAGATCTAGCCGGTATCCTGCCTGTCGAGGGAACAGCTTCCCGCGACCTGGAGGTTACCGGACTTTCCTCCGATTCCCGTCAGGTGGGACCGGGCGTGATCTTCTTCGCGCTTGCCGGCAGCAAGGCCGATGGCTCGGCCTATGCCGCTGATGCCGCCGGCCGAGGGGCCGCCGCGATCGTCACAGGCAAGAGCGCGGCCGTTTCCGGCCTGTCGATCCCGGTTCTTGCCGTGGATGATCCGCGCCATGCGCTGGCGCTCGCCGCCGCACGCTTTTTCGGGCGCCAACCGCGGACCATGGTCGCCGTCACCGGCACCGCCGGCAAGACTTCCGTCGCCGCCTTCACCCGCCAGATCTGGGAGCAGGTGGGTTTCGCCGCCGCCTCGATCGGCACGACCGGCGTGGCGGCCCCCGGCCGCAACGAATATGGCTCTTTGACCACGCCCGATCCGGTAGCGCTGCACCGGTTGCTCAAGGAACTAGCGGATGCCGGCGTGACACACGCCTCGATGGAAGCCTCGAGCCACGGCCTCGACCAGCGCCGTCTCGACGGAGTCAAGCTTGCGGCCGGGGCCTTCACCAATCTCGGTCGCGACCACATGGACTACCATCCGACGGTCGAGGATTATCACCACGCCAAGCTGCGCCTGTTCGACACGCTGCTGCCGAAGGGCGCGCCCGCGATCATCTTTGCCGACGATCCGTGGTCGGAGCCGACGATCAAGGCCGCAAAGGCGGCGGGCCTCAAGGTCCTGACCGTCGGCCGTCATGGCGATTTCCTGACGCTGAAGCGGGTCGAGCACGAGCGCCATCGGCAGCGCGCCGAGGTCGAGGCGAACGGCGTGCTGCACGAGATCGATCTGCCTCTGGCCGGCGACTTCCAGATCGCCAACGCGCTGGTCTCGGCCGGGCTTGCCATCGCCACTGGAACGCCCGTGGATAAAGCTTTGGCCGCACTGGAAAAATTGAAGGGCGCGCCGGGTCGGCTCGACCTCGTGGGCACAACGGCCGCCGGCGCTCCCGTCTATGTCGACTACGCGCACAAGCCCGACGCGCTGGAAAACGTGCTGACGTCGGTCAGGCCTTTCACCACGGGCCGCGTCGTCGTGGTGTTCGGCTGTGGTGGCGACCGCGATCGGGGAAAAAGGCCGATCATGGGCGAGATCGCGACGCGGCTCGCCGATATCGTCATCGTCACCGACGACAATCCGCGCACGGAGGTGCCCGAGACCATCCGCGCGGCCATTCTCGCAGCGGCGCCCGGCGCCATCGAGATCGGCGACCGGCGCAAGGCGATCCACGAGGCGGTGGCGATGCTTCGCGCCGGCGATACGCTCATCGTCGCCGGCAAGGGACATGAGGAAGGCCAGACCATCGGCGCCGAAACCTTTCACTTCTCCGATCATGAGGAAGTGCGCGAGGCGCTTAGGGAGCGCGCCGCATGAGTTTGCTGTGGACGTCGGAAGCGCTGGTCGAAGCCATGGGCGGCAGGCCCATCGGCCCGCTGCCGGAAGGCATCACCGGTATTTCGATCGACAGCCGAAGCCTGGAGCCGGGAAACGCCTTCTTTGCCATCAAGGGCGAGGCGATGGACGGCCACGATTTCGCGACCGCCGCCGTGAAAGCGGGTGCCGCGGTTCTGGTCGTCGCCGAGGGCAAGCTGCCCTCGCTCGGCCGGCTGACGGCGCCGATGATCGTGGTGCAGGATGTGCTTGCGGCGCTCGAGAAACTCGGTATCGCGGCCCGCGCCCGCTCGAAGGCCAAGATCATCGCGGTTACCGGTTCGGCCGGCAAGACAACGACAAAGGAAGCGCTGCGCCATGTGCTGTCGGCGGTCGGCAAGGTGCACGCCTCGGCGCAGTCCTTCAACAATCATTGGGGCGTGCCGCTGACGCTCGCCCGCATGCCGCAGGATTGCGACTACGCTGTCTTCGAGATCGGCATGAACCATCCGGGTGAGATCAGGCCGCTGGTCAAGATGGTCAGGCCGCATGTCGCCATTGTGACGATGATTGCCGCCGCTCACCTCGGCTTCTTCAAGAACCTGGACGAGATCGCCAAGGCGAAGGCGGAGATCTTCGAAGGACTGGAGCCCGGCGGCGCCGCGGTGCTCAATCGTGATGATCACCGCTGGAAGCTGCTCGAGAAGATGGCGAAGGAGGCCGGTGTCGAACATGTCTTCGGCTTCGGCGAGAATGCCCGTTCGACTTTCCGGCTGACCGGCTGCGAGCTTTACGCCGATCATTCCGACATCACCGCCAGGATCGGCAAGCATGATGTTGCGGCGCGTGTCGGCGCGCCCGGCCGCCACATGGTGCAAAACGTGCTGGCAGTCCTCGGCGCCGCACAGCTCGTCGGCGCCGATCTCGACAAGGTCGCGACCGCGCTTGCCGATCTCTCGGCCGAACGCGGGCGCGGCCGGCGCCATGTCCTGCACCATCCGAACGGGCCGATCACGCTGATCGACGAGAGCTACAACGCCAATCCGGCGTCCATGGCGGCAGCGATGGCACTGCTCAATGCAACGCCGGTCTCGGGCGAAGGCCGGCGCATCGCGGTGCTTGGCGACATGCTGGAACTCGGCAGCCACTCGCAGAAGCTCCATGCGGCGCTCGCGGAACTCATCGTCGGCACGGGCACGCGCAACGTCTTTCTCGGCGGGACGGAAATGCGGGCGCTGGCCGAGGTTTTGCCGGCCGATGTGCAGACGGAGTATCGGGCAGGCGTCGAGGAACTGAAGCCGGTCGTGATCTCGGCGCTCAGGCCCGGCGACGTGGTGATGGTCAAATCGTCGAAAGGCATCGGGTTTTCAAAGCTGGTCGAGGCATTGCTCGGCAAATTTCCGGCGGAAGCCGCAAACATTCAACCGACTTGAGGTCGGGCTCCGGGGGACGGAAGGACCATGTTTACACTGCTCGTCGATTTCGCTGACAGGATCTCGTTCTTCAACGTCTTCCGCTACATCACTTTTCGCACAGGCGGCGCTCTGATCACCTCGGCGCTGATCGTCTTCATCTTCGGGCCGACGATCATCAATTCGCTGCGCCTGCGCCAGGGCAAGGGACAGCCGATCCGCGCCGACGGCCCGCAGACCCATTTCAAGAAGGCGGGAACGCCGACCATGGGCGGTCTGATGATCCTGTCCGGCATCATCGGTTCGTCGCTGCTGTGGGCGAACCTGTCCAGCATCTATGTCTGGGTGGTGCTGCTGGTCACGGTCGGCTTCGGCTCGATCGGTTTTTATGACGACTATCTCAAGGTCACCAAGCAGTCGCATCTGGGCTTTTCCGGCAAGGCGAGGCTGTCGATCGAATTCATCATCGCCGCGATCGCCGCGTGGGTGATCATGCACAATGGCCAGGCGCCGTTCTCGTCGTCGCTGACCTTCCCCTTCGCCAAGGAATTCCTGATCAACCTCGGCTGGTTCTTCGTGCCATTCTCCTGTTTCGTCATCGTCGGCGCGGGTAATGCGGTGAACCTTACCGACGGCCTCGACGGCCTGGCGATCGTGCCTATCATGATCGCGGCGGCGTCGTTCGGCGTCATCGCCTATCTTTCGGGCAACGCGGTCTTCGCCGAATATCTGCAGATCCATTTCGTTCCCGGCACCGGCGAACTCGCCGTCGTGCTCGGCGCGGTGATCGGCGCGGGCCTCGGCTTCCTCTGGTTCAACGCCCCGCCGGCCGCCATCTTCATGGGCGACACCGGCTCGCTGGCGATGGGTGGCCTGATTGGCACCATCGCGGTCGCCACCAAGCACGAGATCGTGCTGGTCATCGTCGGCGGCCTGTTCGTGGTCGAGATCCTGTCGGTCATCATCCAGGTCGGCTATTTCAAGATGACCGGCAAGCGCGTTTTCCTGATGGCGCCGATCCATCACCATTTCGAAAAGCTCGGCTGGACCGAAAGCCAGGTGGTGATCCGCTTCTGGATCATTGCCGTTATCCTGGCGCTGGTCGGCCTCTCCACCCTCAAGCTCAGGTAGGACGCACGCTTGATTCCCGCCGCTTCTTTCTCAGGCAGACGCGTTTCGCTCTTCGGGCTGGGCGGCTCGGGGATAGCCACCGCGCACGCTCTGATCGAGGGCGGCGCCGAGGTCCTGGCCTGGGACGACAATCCCGACAGCGTCGCCAAGGCAGCGTCCGCGGGCATTGCGACCGGCGACCTGCGCGCCGCGGACTGGCAGCATTTCGCCGCCTTCGTGCTGTCCCCGGGGGTGCCGCTGACGCATCCAAAGCCGCATTGGACGGTAGAACTCGCGCGCGGCGCCGGCGTCGAGGTAATCGGCGATATCGAACTGTTCTGCCGCGAGCGCATCAGGCGCGCGCCCACCGCGCCTTTCATCGCCATCACGGGCACCAACGGCAAGTCGACGACGACGGCGCTGACGGCGCATATCCTGCAGTCTGCGGGCCGCGACACGCAGATGGGCGGAAATATCGGCCGCGCCATCATGACGCTCGATCCGCCCGAACCGAAGCAGCACTATGTGGTGGAATGCTCGTCCTACCAGATCGACCTCGCGCCCTCGATCAACCCGACCGCCGGCATCCTGCTCAACCTGACGCCCGACCATCTCGACCGGCATGGCACGATGGCGCATTACGCCTCGATCAAGGAAAGGCTGGTCGCCGGCAGCGATGCGGCGATCGTCGGCGTCGACGATTCCTGGTGCGCCCAGATCGCCGACCGGCTGGAGCGGGCAGGGCGGCAGGTCGTGCGGATTTCCAAACGCCTGCCGTTGACCGATGGCTTTTTCGCCGACGGCACCAATCTGATGGAAGCCGTGCATGGTCGCTACAGCCGCGTCGCCTTCCTAGAAGGCATCGGCTCTCTGCGCGGCCAGCACAATGCCCAGAACGCTCTCGCCGCCGTCGTCTCCTGCCTGAAGGTCGGGCTCGAGCTTGGCGAGATCCAGGCCGGACTCGAGAGCTTCCCCGGACTGGCGCACCGCATGGAGCAGGTCGGCCGCAAGGATCATGTGCTGTTCGTCAACGATTCCAAGGCGACCAATGCCGATGCGGCGGCCCCCGCGCTGTCGAGCTTCGCCAACCGCATCTACTGGATCGCCGGCGGCCTGCCCAAGGAGGGCGGCATCGAGCCGTTGCGCGGCTTCTTCCCGCGCATCGCAAAAGCCTATCTGATCGGCGAGGCGGCGCCCGCCTTTTCGGCCACGCTCGGCGAAGCGGTGCCCTACGAGATATCCGGAACGCTGGCGGCGGCGGTCGAACATGCGGCCCGCGACGCAGCGAGCGACACCGGCGGCGAGGCCGTGGTGCTGCTGTCGCCGGCCTGCGCCAGTTTCGACCAGTTCAAGAATTTCGAAGTCCGCGGCGAAGCCTTCAGGCAAGCTGCGACTGCTATTGATGGTGTGAAACCCATCGGAGGGCCACGTTGATGCAAAGCCGTCTCGACAAAAGTCCTGTCGCCACGTGGTGGTGGACGATCGATCGCTGGTTCCTGGCCGCGTTCCTGTCGCTGATGGGGCTGGGCATCATCTTGTCCTTCGCGGCGAGCCCTGCCGTGGCCGAGCGCATCGGCCTCTCCAGCTTCCACTTCGCCACCAGACAGGTCATCTTCACCATCCCGGCGCTGATCGTCATGCTTGCGGTCTCCTTCCTTGAGGCGCGGCAGATCAGGCGCATGTCCCTGGTGATGCTCTGCATCATGCTGGTGCTGATGGTGGCGGTGCTCTATGTCGGCGTCGAAGTTAAGGGCGCGCGGCGCTGGGTGTCGCTCGCCGGGCTTTCCATCCAGCCGTCTGAATTCCTGAAGCCGGCATTCGTCGTCATCTGCGCCTGGCTCTTCGCCGAGCACAAGCGCCAGCCCGATATTCCCGGCAACCTGTTCGCGCTGCTTTTGCTCGTGCTGGTGGTCTCTCTGCTGGTCGCTCAGCCCGATCTCGGCCAGACCATGCTGGTGACCGGCACTTGGGGCGTCATGTTCTTCATGGCCGGCCTGCCGTGGCTATGGATCATGGCTCTCGGCGTCATCGGGGCAAGCGGTCTGTTCGCCGCCTATTCGGTGTTCCCGCACGTTGCCTTGCGCATCGACAAGTTTCTGACCGGCGAAGGCGATACCTTCCAGGTCGACATGGGCCGCGAGGCACTGATCAATGGCAGTTGGTTCGGTGTCGGGCCGGGCGAGGGAACCGTCAAGCGCATCGTTCCGGATGCCCATACCGACTTCGTCTTCTCGGTCGCGGGCGAGGAGTTCGGTCTCATCATGTGCTTCTTCATCATGTCGATCTTCGCTTTCATCGTGCTGCGTGGCTTGAGCATCGCGCTCAAGGAACAGGACGATTTCACTCGCTACGCGGTGGGCGGACTCGTTACCGTCTTCGGCCTGCAGTCGGCCATCAATATGTGCGTCAACCTTCAGCTGATGCCGGCCAAGGGCATGACGCTGCCCTTCATCTCGTACGGCGGCTCCTCGCAGATCGCGATCGCCGTCTCCATGGGCATGGTGCTCGCATTGACGCGCAAGCGTCCGGAAAGGCGCAAGCAGATGGGCTATGTCCTCGCGCAGCGCGCAATCCCGGCGGAATGAGGCGGGATGGCGAAGGGTGTCATCCTGCTTGCAGCCGGCGGAACGGGCGGACATCTGTTCCCGGCCGAGGCGCTTGCGCATGAGCTGATCGAACGCGGCTGGAAGGTGCATCTTGCCACCGACCGGCGCGCCGAGCGCTATTCCGGACAGTTTCCAGCCGCCGACATCCATGCGATCCCTTCGGCGACGCTAGGCTCGAAAAATCCGGTCGCCTTGGCCTCGGCCTTCTGGAAGATCTGGCAGGGCGTGCGCGAAGCGGGAAGGGTCATCGCCCGGATCAAGCCGGAGGCGGTCGTCGGCTTCGGCGGCTATCCGACGTTGCCGCCGCTCTATGCGGCGACAAGGCGCAAGGTGCCGACGCTGATCCATGAGCAGAACGCCGTCATGGGCCGCGCCAACAAGGCCCTTGCAAGTCGCGTCGATGCGATCGCCGGCGGCTTTCTGCCGGAGGGCGCGAGCGCCGACGGCGCAAAGACGGTGACCACGGGCAATCCGGTCAGGCCACAGGTCATCGAGGCCGCGAAAACGCCTTACGTGGCATCGAACGAGGGCGAGCCGTTCCGCCTGCTGGTATTCGGCGGCAGCCAGGGCGCGCAATTCTTTTCCGATGCCGTTCCGGCGGCGGTCGCGCTCTTGCCGCAAGACCTGCGCAAGCGCCTGGCTGTCACCCAGCAGGCGCGCGCCGAGGACGTGGCGCGGGTCAAGGCCGCCTATGCGGAGCTCGGCGTCGACGTCCAGGTCTCTCCCTTCTTCACCGACATGGCGGCACGGATGGCGGCGGCACATCTGGTGATGTCGCGCTCCGGCGCCTCGACCGTCTCCGAAATAGCGGTCGTCGGCCGGCCGGCGCTGCTGGTACCCTATCCGCACGCGCTCGACCACGATCAGGCGGCGAACGCCGCGGCGCTTGCCGCCGCCGGCGGGGCCGAGCTCCATCCGCAGTCGACGCTTTCGGCCGAACGGATAGCGCAGCTGGTCAGCGGGCTGATGCTGGATCCGGGCCGGCTGGCGGCCATGGCCGCCGCGGCCCGCTCGGCCGGCAAACCGAACGCGGCGCGGTTGCTCGCGGATCTCACAGAGGCTATTGCGTCCGGCAAAACGGTTTCGGACTACAGGAGGACGCGCGCATGAAGATGCCGCAGACGATCGGCCTTGTGCATTTCATCGGCATCGGCGGCATCGGCATGAGCGGCATCGCCGAGGTGCTGCACAATCTCGGCTACAAGGTGCAGGGTTCCGACCAGGCGGACGGCGCCAATGTGCAACGGCTGCGCGAAAAAGGCATCGAATGCTTCGTCGGGCACAGGGCCGAGAATCTCGGCGACGCCGAAGTCGTTGTCGTTTCGACCGCGATCAAGAAGTCCAACCCCGAGCTGAAGGCCGCACGGGAGAAGCTGCTTCCCATCGTCCGGCGCGCCGAAATGCTGGCCGAACTGATGCGCTTCCGCCAGGCGGTCGCCATCGGCGGCACACATGGCAAGACGACGACCACCTCGATGGTGGCGACGCTGCTCGAGGCAGGCGGGCTCGACCCGACCGTCATCAATGGCGGTATCATCAACGCCTATGGCACCAATGCGCGCATGGGCGACGGCGAGTGGATGGTGGTCGAGGCGGACGAGAGCGACGGCACCTTCCTGAAACTGCCGGCCGACATCGCCGTCGTGACCAACATCGATCCCGAGCATCTCGACCACTATGGCAGCTTCGACAATGTGCGCGAGGCGTTCCGCCAGTTCGTCGAGAACGTGCCGTTCTACGGCTTTGGCGTGATGTGCACGGACCATCCGGAAGTGCAGGCGCTGGTCGGCCGCATCGAGGACCGGCGCGTCATCACCTATGGCGAGAACGCGCAGGCCGACGTGCGCTTCACCAATCACCGCATGCGGGGCGCGGCCTCGGAATTCGACGTGGTGATCCGCGACCGCAAGGGGCGCGGCACGACGACGATCAAGGACCTCAGCCTGCCGATGCCCGGCCGCCACAACGTCTCCAACGCGACGGCGGCGATCGCGGTCGCACATGAGCTTGGCCTCTCGGCCGAGGCGATCAGGAAGGGCCTGTCGTCCTTCGCCGGCGTCAAGCGGCGCTTCACCCATACCGGCTCGTGGAACGGCGTCGAGGTGTTCGACGATTACGGCCACCATCCGGTGGAGATCGCGGCGGTGCTGAAGGCCGCGCGCAGCGCGACCAAGGGGCGGGTGATCGCCATCGCGCAGCCGCATCGCTTCACCCGGCTGCACGACCTGTTCAATGAATTCTCCGTCTGCTTCAACGACGCCGATACGGTGATGGTGGCGCCGGTCTATGCGGCCGGCGAGGAGCCGATCGAGGGGGTGACGTCGGACGCGCTGGTATCGCGTATCCGCGCGGGCGGCCATCGCGACGCGCGATATATCGATGGCCCGGCGGCGATCGCGCCTGTCATTCGTGACCTGGCCAAGCCCGGCGATTTCGTCGTCTTCCTCGGCGCCGGCAATATCACGCAATGGGCTTATGCGCTGCCCAAGGAACTTGGCGGGACGCCCTCATGATGCGCGGCCAGGATCTCATCGACAGGCTTGGCGACCGGCTGTCCGGCCTGCGCGGCCGCATCACGCCGAACGCCGAGATGGACAAGATCACCTGGTTCCGGGCCGGTGGGCTGGCGGAAGCGCTGTTCCAGCCGGCCGACGAGGAAGACCTGGCGGCCTTCCTGCGCGCGGTGCCGGAAGAGGTGCCGGTCATGGTGGTCGGCGTCGGCTCGAACCTCCTGGTGCGCGACGGCGGCATTCCGGGCTTCGTCGTCAGGCTATCCGCCAAGGGTTTCGGCGAGGCCGAGGTCACTGGGCCGACCACCATCAAAGCCGGCGCGGCAACGCCGGACAAGCGCGTCGCCGCGGTAGCCTATGAAGCCGGCATCGGAGGCTTCCACTTCTACCACGGCATTCCCGGCGCCATTGGCGGCGCGCTGCGCATGAATGCCGGCGCCAACGGCGTGGAGACGCGGGAACGGGTCGTCGAGGTGAGGGCGCTGGATCGCAAGGGCAATCTCCATGCGCTCAGCAATGCCGATATGGGCTACGCCTATCGCCACTCGTCCGCGCCCGCCGGCCTGATCTTCACCTCGGCGATCCTGGAAGGGGTTCCTGAAGACAGGGCGGCAATCAAGGCGGCGATGGAAGCCGTACAGAACCATCGCGAAACGGTTCAGCCGATCCGCGAGAAGACCGGCGGCTCGACCTTCAAGAATCCGGAAGGCACCTCCGCCTGGAAGGAAATCGACAAGGCCGGCTGCCGCGGGCTGATGATCGGCGGCGCGCAGATGTCGCCGATGCATTGCAACTTCATGATCAACACCGGCACGGCGACCGGCTACGACCTCGAATATCTTGGCGAGACAGTGCGGGCGCGGGTGCTCGAGAATTCAGGCATCCGGCTGCAGTGGGAGATCAAGCGCATCGGCAACTTCCGGCCGGGTCATGAGGTGCAGGAGTTCCTCGGGCAGCTTCTTTGAGTTGAATCCCGGCACAGATCGGCGTCTCGCGACGTTCAAGTAAAGCTTGAACTTCAGCGCTTGGCAACGCCGTGAACCGTTGCCGCAAAGACTCAACAACACACTTTTCTGGCCCGTTTTCGCGGAAAGTGAATCTGTCGGAATCATAGGCACTTGCCAGGGAATCAACTCTCTGATTCTCTGCCCTGAAGCGTTTCCTGATTTGAGTCGTTCGACGCGTTCAGCCGCGTTTTCCGTCTGGGGGGCAACCTGCCGGAAGACTCGGACTCAATGTGCGGAAATGTTGCGTGCGGAACTACCGGTTGCAGGCCGGGCGTGAGAGGGATGGCGGGAAATGAAGAAGAAACATGTGGCTGTTCTCCTGGGTGGATTCTCCTCGGAGCGGCCCGTGTCTCTGTCGTCGGGGAAAGCGTGTGCGGATGCGCTTGAGAATGAAGGCTATCAGGTCACCCGTGTCGATGTTTCGCGCGATGTCGGGGCTGTGCTTGCCGAGATCAAGCCCGACGTCGCCTTCAACGCGCTGCACGGTCCGTTCGGCGAGGACGGCACCATCCAGGGGATTCTCGAGTATCTCGGAATTCCCTACACCCATTCGGGCGTGCTCGCTTCGGCGTTGGCCATGAACAAGGAGCAGGCCAAGAAGATTGCCAAGGCGTCGGGCATTCCGGTTGCGGAATCCAGGGTGGTCAACCGCTTCACCGTCAAGAACAAACATCCGATGAAGCCGCCTTATGTGGTCAAGCCGGTCAACGAGGGGTCGAGTTTCGGCGTCGTCATCGTACATGAGGGGCAGTCGCATCCGCCGCAGGTGATTGGCTCGACGGAATGGCGATATGGCGAGACCGTCATGGTCGAACGCTATGTCCATGGCCGGGAACTGACCTGCGCGGTGATGGGTGACGTGGCGGTTGGCGTCTGCGAGATCATTCCGACCGGGCATTCGTTCTACGATTACGATTCAAAATACGTTCCCGGCGGGTCAAAACACGAAATCCCTGCAAAAATTTCACCGAATATTTACCAAAAAATACAGACACTGGCGCTCAAGGCTCATCTTGCCATTGGTTGCCGGGGCGTCTCCCGATCGGACTTCCGTTACGACGACCGCCACTCCGAAAACGGCGAGGTTGTCTGGCTCGAGGTCAACACTCAGCCGGGCATGACGCCGACGTCTCTGGTGCCGGAAATCGCCGTGCAAGCGGGGCACTCGTTCGGCGATTTGTTGAGTTGGATGGTGGAGGACGCTTCGTGTCTGCGTTGAGGTGGGGACAGGGTAATGGCGGTGGCGCGGCTTGGTCCGCGCCGTTCGGCATGTCGCTGTCATTCGACCGTTTCGTATTACCGCGTCAGCTTCGCCGGCCGATGCGGGTGCTGGCGCGCCTGTGCGGCGGCGAGTATGAGGCGCCGCGCTTTTCGGCGGCCATCCTTTCCGCGGCGCTGCTTGCGTCGAGCAGTGCCTACGGCGCCTATCTCGGCGGCTATGCCGACAGCATCGTGCAGGGCATAACCGCGCGCACGGGTTTTGCCGTCGACCAGATCAAGGTGGTCGGTAACCGCCAGACTTCCGAGATCGATGTGCTTGACCGGCTCGGCCTCGACGGCTGGACCTCGCTGATCGGCTTCGATGCAGAGGCGGCGCGCGAGCGCATCGCGACGCTGCCCTGGGTCGAGGGCGCTGCGGTGCGCAAGATCTATCCCCATACGCTGGAGGTGCGCATCGAGGAGCGCGAGCCTTTCGCTCTCTGGCAGCAGGGCGCCTCGGTGTCGGTCATCGAGCGGTCGGGCGAGGTGATCGCGCCGTTCTCGGGCGGCAAGCAGGCGCAGCTCCCGCTGATCATCGGCGCGGGCGCGCCGGCCATGGCGCCGGCCTTTCTCGACAAGATCAAGCGCTACCCCGAGCTTGCGGCGCGGGTCAAAGGTTATATCCGGGTCGGCGAGCGGCGCTGGGATCTGAGGCTTGAAAACGGCGTCACGATCAAGCTGCCGGAAGACGACGAGGACCGTTCGATCGCCGAACTCGTCAAAATCGACCATGACAATGGGTTGTTGACGCGCGACATCGCCGCCGTCGACATGCGGCTCCCCGACCGGCTGGTCGTGGAACTGTCACCCGAAGCGGCGACGCAGCGCGAAGCCGCGCTCAGCGACAAGCCGAAGGGTCTGGCCAAGCGCAAGGCGGAGACGAAGATATGAGCTGGCTTGGCGGCGGCGGTGATCAATCTGCGCGCCGGTCGGGCACGCTCACCGTGCTTGACGTGGGGTCGAGCAAGGTTTGCTGCGTGGTGGCGAAGCTCAAGCCGAACGAAGACGGCAAGCTCTTGCGCGGTCGTTCGCACCGCATCCAGGTGATCGGCATCGGCCACCAAAAGTCGCAAGGCGTGAAATCCGGCGTCGTGGTCGATCTCGATCGCGCCGAGCATGCCATCCGGCTTGCCGTCGACGCGGCCGAGCGTATGGCCGGACTCACGGTCGATTCCCTCATCGTCAATATGACGGCCGGTCGGCTGAAGAGCGAAGCTTTTTCGGCGACCATCAATCTCGGCGGTCATCAGGTCGAGGAAGTCGACATCAAGCGCGTGCTCGCCGCGGGCGCCAAGCAGGCGCTCAGGGCCGAGCGCGAGGTAATCCATTCGCTGCCGGTCGGTTTCTCGCTCGATGCGGAGCGCGGCATGCGCGACCCGCGTGGCATGGTGGGCGATACGCTCGGCGTCGACATGCATGTGCTGACGGGCGATGCGGCGCCCATGCGCAATCTCGAGCTTTGCATCAACCGCTCTCATCTGTCGGTCGAGCGTATGGTGGCGACGCCCTATGCAAGCGGGCTTGCCTCGCTGGTCGACGACGAACTCGAGATGGGCGCCGCCTGCATCGACATGGGCGGCGGCACGACGACCATCTCGGTCTTCTCGGAAGGCAAGTTCGTCCATGGCGACGCCATCGCCATTGGCGGCAACCATGTGACGCTCGACATGGCCAAGGGCCTGTCGACATCCCTCGCCGCCGCGGAACGGCTGAAGGTGATGCATGGCTCGGCGCTGCCCGGAAGCGCCGACGACCGCGACCTCGTCTCGATCCAGCCGATCGGAGAGGAAGGCGATTTGCCGCTGCAGATCCCGCGTTCGATGATGACGCGTATCATCCGCGCCCGCATCGACGAGACGCTCGAACTTCTGCGGGACCGGCTGAACAAGTCCGGCTACGGCAGTGCCGTCGGCAAGCGCGTCGTGCTCACCGGCGGCGCCAGCCAGCTCGCGGGCCTTCCGGAAGCCGCGCGCCGTATCCTTGGGCGCAATGTGCGCATCGGCCGCCCGCTCGGCGTGGCCGGCTTGCCTGAAGCGGCCAAAGGACCGGCGTTCTCGACCCCGGTCGGACTGATGATCTATCCGCAGATGGCGAGCTTCGAAAGCCATTCGGCGAAAGGACTTTCCGGTTTCAGGATGACCGGGACGGGCGGAAGACTGCATCGCATGAGTCAGTGGTTGAGAGACAGTTTTTAATTTGACGGGGACAGCCCCATAGGCGGCCGCGGCGGCGAAGCGGCGGGAAAGGCAAAGGACGGAGACAATGACCATCAATCTGCAAAAGCCGGACATCACCGAGCTCAAGCCACGCATCACCGTGTTCGGCGTTGGCGGCGGCGGCGGCAATGCGGTCAACAACATGATCACGGCCGGCCTGCGCGGCGTCGAGTTCGTGGTGGCCAATACGGATGCCCAGGCGCTGACCATGTCGAAGGCCGAGCGGCTGATCCAGCTCGGCGCGCATGTCACCGAAGGCCTCGGCGCCGGCTCGCAGCCGGAAGTCGGCCGCGCGGCGGCGGAAGAGTGCATCGACGAGATCATCGATCATCTCTCCAACACCCATATGTGCTTCGTCACCGCCGGCATGGGTGGCGGCACCGGCACGGGCGCCGCTCCGGTCGTCGCCCGCGCGGCGCGCGAGAAGGGCATCCTCACGGTCGGCGTCGTCACCAAGCCGTTCCACTTCGAGGGCCAGCGCCGCATGAAGACGGCTGACATGGGCATCGAGGAACTGCAGAAATGCGTCGACACCCTGATCGTCATCCCCAACCAGAACCTGTTCCGGCTGGCCAATGACAAGACCACCTTCGCCGATGCCTTCGCCATGGCCGACCAGGTGCTCTACTCGGGCGTCGCCTGCATCACCGACCTGATGGTCAAGGAAGGCCTGATCAACCTCGACTTCGCCGACGTCCGTTCGGTGATGCGCGAGATGGGCAAGGCGATGATGGGCACCGGCGAGGCTTCGGGCGAGGGCCGCGCGATGGCCGCTGCCGAAGCCGCTATCGCCAACCCGCTGCTCGACGAAACGTCGATGAAGGGCGCCAAGGGCCTGCTGATCTCGATCACTGGCGGGCGCGACCTGACCCTGTTCGAAGTGGACGAAGCAGCCACCCGCATCCGCGAGGAGGTCGACCAGGACGCCAACATCATCCTGGGCGCCACCTTCGACGAGGAACTGGAAGGCGTGATCCGTGTTTCGGTCGTCGCCACCGGCATCGACAAGTCGGCGGCCGAAATCGCCGCGGCGCCGATCTCGATCCGCGCGCCGCAGAAGCCGGCCGCCCGTCCGGCGGCCCCGGCTGCTGAAATCCGCCCCGCGCCGGTTCAGCCGCAGGCCTATGAGCCGCGCGCCATCGATCCGGTCGCCGAGGCGATCCAGCTGGCCGAGGCAAACGCAGCCGCCATGGGGCAGCCGCGCCCGGTTCCGGTCGACGACTTCCAGCCGCAGAGCAAGATCTTCCAGGCGCCGCCTGCCCAGCCTCGGCCGCAGCCGGTCGCGCCGCAGCAGGTTATGCAGCCCGCGCCGCAGCGCGAGATGCCGCAGCCGGTGGCCGCCGTACCGCAGCGTATGCCGCGTGTGGAAGACTTTCCGCCGGTCGTGCGGGCTGAAGTCGAAGCCAAGACCCGGCCCGCGGACCATGAGAACAGCGGTCCGATGGGGCTGATCAAGCGGCTGACCAACGGCCTGACCCGTCGCGAGGAAGAGCCGGCGCGGCTTCAGCCGGCACAGCCGCGCGAGCCGAAACTGCGCCAGGCCGCGCCCGAGATGCGCCGCCTCGCCAGCCAGGACCCGCAGCTCTATGCGCCGCGCCGTGGCCAGCTGGACGATCAGGGCCGCCTGACGCCGCAGAGCCGTACCGTCCAGGAAGACGACCAGTTGGAGATCCCGGCCTTCCTGCGCCGCCAGGCCAACTGATACGGCGGGTCGCCGGTCGCGATACAGCGTGTCGCTGATCGTTAACGATATATAACGGTTGTTAACAGGCAGACGAGCAGTCGTCTGCCTGTGTCTTTCGTGAAATTGTTTTAAAACAATGGCTTGTGAGCTATTCCTGGCGCAATTCCGTGGTTACACGGGGTAAGAAACCGTGATTTGGAGTCTCCAGGCCAGGCCATTATCTTCGCCACGGACTAAAGTCGGTTCGCCGGGATTCGGGGAGTAGCCCAGCCTGCCGATCATACCAGAGCCGCATGCTCTTGCTTATTTTGCCGCATCTATGCGAGCGCCAGCCCATTCAGGACTGGCTGCAAGATACCCAAGGCCGACAGAGCGGACGCAGGCATTAGGGCGTATGGGGTTACTCTTGCACGACTATCAGACGACAGTGAAATCGCGCGCGACGGTGGCCGGCATCGGCGTCCATAGCGGCAAGACCGTCACCGTCCATTTCCTGCCGGCCGACGCCGATACGGGCATCGTCTTCCATCTTTCGAATGGCGCCCAAGCCCGAGAGTTCCGGGCTCTGGTCGCGGAGGTCGGCGCTACCGATCTCTGCACCATGCTCGGCGATCCGGCCGGCGAACATATCGGCACCGTCGAGCATCTGATGGCCACGGTATTCGGCCTCGGCATCGACAACCTCATCATCGAGATCGACGGTTCGGAGGTCCCCATCCTCGACGGCAGCGCCATAGCCCTCGTCGAGGCCTTCGACCAGGCCGGCATCGAGACGCTGGCGGTGAAGCGCCGCTATATCCGTGTCGTCAAGCCGGTGCGCGTCGAAGCCGGGGCATCCTGGGCGGAGTTCCGGCCCTATGACGGCACCCGATTCGAGGTCGAGATCGATTTTGAAAGCCCGGCGATCGGACGGCAGCAATTCGCCTCCGACATCAATCCCGATATCTTCCGTCGCGATATCGCGCGTGCGCGCACCTTCGGCTTCATGAAGGACGTAGAGAGGCTTTGGGCCGCCGGCTACGCGCTCGGCTCATCGCTCGAGAACTCGCTGGTCATCGGCGACGACAATCGCGTCATCAATGTCGGCGGGTTGCGCTATCCCAATGAGTTCGCCCGCCACAAGACGCTCGATGCCATGGGCGATCTGGCGCTGGCCGGCGCGCGCTTCATCGGCTGCTTCCGTTCCTATCGCGGCGGCCATCGCATGAATGCATCGGCCTTGCGCCGGCTGCTTTCCGACCATACGGCCTTCGAGATCGTCGAGACGAGACGCCGCGAGCGGGGCCGGGTAGCCGAGATGATCGCCGTCAGCCGGCCGGTCTACGCGCCCTGGGTGATCTGATTTTTAACCGTTTTCTGGCTTTGTAAGGCGGGCGTGTTGCGCGATTGCATCACGAATCGCTGAAATTGCACAACCTCGCGCATAGCGGCGGGCCGCCACAAAAATGTGCGATTGGCCGGACATAGCGTTGCCGGGCAAGGGGATAATGGTCTATGGCTTCGGCCCGGACCGAAAACGACGCCGAAGGGGCGGAATCCAAACATGTTTTTTTCGCGAGTTGGTCAATCGGTAACGCCGCGTCGGCGTGTTTTGCTGGCGCTGTCGGTGGTTGCTCCCGCGCTCGTCCTGTCGGCCTGCATGTCCTCCGAGAAGGACGTCAATCTGGCGACCTATGTCGATCAGACCGAGCCGGCCGACGTCCTCTACAATCAGGGCCTCGCCAACATGAATGCCGGCCGCCTGGACGAGGCGAGCAAGAAATTCGATGCCGTCGACCGCCAGCATCCGTATTCAGAGTTCGCCCGCAAATCGATGGTGATGGGCGCTTTCGCCGATTATCGGGCGGGCAATTACGACGAAGCGATCGGCACTGCGAAACGTTATCTGACGCTTTATCCGTCGACCGACGACGCGGCATACGCGCAGTACATCATTGGGTTGAGCTACTACCGTCAGATCAAGGACGTCACCCAGGACCAGAAGGAGGCGCGTCAGACCATCCAGACCATGCAGGACCTGGTGACGCGCTGGCCGAACTCCGAATATGTGGCCGACGCCAAGGACAAGATACGCTTCGCCACCGATCAACTCGCCGGCAAGGAAATGCAGGTCGGCCGCTACTATCTCGAGCGCCGCGAATACATCGCCGCCGTGAAGCGATTCCGCACCGTGGTCGAGAACTATTCCAACACCCGCCATGTCGAGGAGGCGCTCGCGCGCCTGACCGAGTCTTACTATGCCATGGGCCTGACCTCGGAAGCGCAGACGGCCGCGGCGGTGCTCGGCACCAACTATCCGGACAGCCAGTGGTACAAGGACTCCTATAAGCTCCTGCAGAGCAACGGGCTTCAGCCGCGGGAGAATGCCGGATCGTGGATCTCCAAGGCCGGGAAGTTGATCACCGGCGCCTGAAGCTTGCGATGCTATCCAGATTGTCGATCCGCGATATCGTCCTGATCGAGAAGCTGGACATCGACTTCCTGCCCGGGCTCTCGGTGCTGACCGGGGAAACCGGGGCCGGCAAATCAATCCTGCTCGACGCCTTGTCGCTGGCGCTTGGCGCGCGTGGCGACGCGTCGCTCGTCCGCCATGGCGTGGGGCAAGGCCAGGTCATCGCGGTGTTCGACGTGCCGCGCAACCATCCGGCCCGCGCGCTACTTGCCGAAAACGACATCGAGGACGATGGCGACATCATCCTTCGCCGTGTGCAGACGGCCGATGGCCGCACGCGCGTCTTCGTCAACGACCAGCCTTCCAGCGTCACGCTGATGCGCGATGTCGGCCGGGCGCTGGTCGAGATCCACGGCCAGCATGATGAGCGCGCGCTGGTCGATCCCGGCGCGCATCGCGAATTGCTGGACAGTTTCGGCGGCCATCTGGGGGCTGCACGCGGCACAGGCGAAGCCTGGCGCTACTGGCGAGACTGCGAACAGGAGCTTTCCAGGCATCGCGCCAAGGTAGAAGCGGCCGCGCGCGAGGCCGATTATCTTCGTGCCTCGGTCGCCGAGCTTGCAAAGCTCGATCCTCAGCCGGGCGAGGAAACGGAACTGGCTGAACTGCGCGCGCAGATGATGCGCGTGGAGAAGATCGCCACCGAAATCCATGACGCGCAGGATGTGCTGTCGGGACCGTCCTCGCCCTTGCCGCAACTCGCCAGCCTGTTGCGCCGGCTGCAGCGCAAGTCGGGCGAAGCGCCCGGCTTGCTCGACGATGTGGTTAAATCGCTGGACGAGGCGATGATCTCGCTCGACGCCGCGCAGTCCGGCGTCGAGGCGGCGCTTCGCGCCACCGAATTTGATCCGCAGCGGCTGGAAAAGGCGGAAGAGAGGCTGTTCGCGCTGCGTGCGGCCTCTCGCAAGCACAATGTCGCGGTCGACGATCTTGCGCAACTGCGCGACACGATGGTGGCCGATCTTGCCGATCTCGATGCCGGCGCGGAGCGGCTGCATACGCTGGAGAAGCAGGCCGCGGCCGGGCGCGAGGCCTATGATATTGCCGCGGCGCAGCTTTCCTCGCTGCGCCATGCGGCGGCGGCGGGCCTGACCAAGGCGGTGATGGCCGAACTGCCGGCGCTGAAGCTCGAACGGGCCGAGTTCATCGTCGAGATGGAAAGCGATCCCGAAAGCCGCATGGAACAAGGCATCGACCAGGTCGAGTTCTGGGTGCGCACCAATCCGGGAACCAGGCCCGGGCCGATGATGAAGGTTGCCTCCGGCGGCGAACTCTCGCGCTTTCTCCTGGCGCTGAAAGTGGCGCTTGCCGATCGCGGCTCGGCGCCGACCCTGGTCTTCGACGAGATCGATACCGGCGTCGGCGGCGCGGTGGCCGACGCCATCGGCCAGCGACTGGCGCGGCTGTCCAAGCGGGTGCAGGTGCTTTCGGTCACGCATGCGCCACAGGTGGCCGCGCGCGCGGCCACGCATTTCCTGATCTCGAAATCCGGCGGCAAGGACCGTGTCGCCACCGGCATCGCCGAAATGGACCGCGCGGCGCGCCAGGAAGAAATCGCGCGCATGCTGGCCGGCGCCGTCATCACCGACGAGGCGCGCGCCGCCGCGGACAGGTTGCTGCGCGAAAATACGGCCGCGGTCTAGCCGCGTCGTTATTCAGGTGCGCGTCCTGATCTTGGTCTCAACACATACTAAGCGCCTGACACGCGCCTCGTAAGCAGAGTCAGCAGATGGCTGTATCCTGCTGTCGGTGAATGATTTTTCCACAGGCCATCTCCCTCGCGGCGAATCCTGATTTATAGTGATCGGCCATAATTCGAGGACCGCGCTTCATGTCGGAAAAACCAGTCGAATCGCTGAGCGAAAGTGAGGCCGCGGCGGAGCTGAAGCGGCTGGCGGCGGAGATCGCCGAGCACGACCGCCACTACCATGCCGAGGACGCACCGATCATCTCCGACGCCGAGTATGACGCGCTGGCGCGCCGCAACCTCGCAATCGAAGAGCGTTTCCCGGATCTGGTTCGCGAGGATTCGCCGTCGCGCCGGGTCGGTTCGCCGCCGGCGGAAGGCTTTGCCAAGGTGCGGCACGCGGTGCCAATGCTGAGCCTCGCCAAGGCTTATACCGACCAGGACGTCGCCGATTTCATCGAGCGCGGACGGCGCTTCTTCGACCGCGACAAGGACCTCGACATCGCCTTCACCGCCGAGCCGAAGATCGACGGGCTCTCTGCCTCGCTGCGCTACGAGAACGGCGTGTTCGTCCAGGGCGCGACGCGCGGTGACGGCACCGTGGGTGAGGATATCACCGCCAATCTGAAGACGATTGCCGACATACCGAAGAAACTCGAGGGCTCGGGCTGGCCGGACGTCATCGAGATCCGTGGCGAAGTCTACATGACCTATGCCGAATTCGAGGCGCTCAAGCAGCGTTCCGCCGCTGCAGGCGGCCAGGACTATGTCAATCCGCGCAACACGGCGGCCGGGTCGCTGCGCCAGAAGGATCCGTCGGTCACCGCCAGCCGCAACCTGAAATTCTTCGCCTATGCCTGGGGTTATACGACGGCCGATCCTGCCCCGACCCAGTATGATGCGGTGCAGAAATTCAGGGAGTGGGGGTTCAAGGTCAGCCCGCTGATGGTGCGGGCGAAATCGGTCGAGGAATTGATCGCGCAATATCACAGGATCGAGGAGCAGCGCTCCTCGCTCGGCTACGACATCGACGGTGTCGTCTACAAGGTCGACCAACTCGAGTTGCAGCGCCGCTGGGGTTTCGTCACCGGCGAACCGCGCTGGGCTGTCGCTCACAAATTCCCGGCCGAGCAGGCGATGACGACGGTCGAGAAGATCGACATCCAGGTCGGCCGCACAGGCACGCTGGCGCCGGTGGCGCGGCTGGCGCCCGTCACGGTCGGCGGCGTGGTGGTCGAGAACGTGACGCTGCACAACGAGGACTACATCAAGGGGCTCGACAGCAATGGCCAGCCGATCCGCGGCGGCATCGACGTGCGCATCGGCGATACCGTGGTCATCCAACGGGCAGGGGACGTCATCCCCCAGATCGTCAGTGTCGTCCTCGACAAGCGGCCCGCCGATGCGGTTCCTTACGAATTTCCGCATACCTGCCCGGTCTGCGGCTCGCCGGCGACGCGCGAGATCAACGAGAAGACCGGCAAGGAGGATTCGCGCCGGCGTTGCACCGGCGAATTGATCTGCGCCGCGCAGGCCGTCGAGGGGCTGCGCCATTTCGTGTCGCGCGGCGCGATGGATATCGAGGGGCTCGGCGCCGAGAACATCGACCTTTTCTTCAACTCCGGGCTGGTCAAGACCGCGGCCGATATCTTCACGCTGAAGGATCGTCGCCCGGCCGTCACCAAGGCGCTGGCCGAGCGGCGCGAGGAGCAGGCGCGGCTGCGCGAGGAAGCCTCGGGCAAGACGCGCAAGAATGTGCGCAGCGCCGAGGAGCGCAACTATGAAGGCCTCGACAAGCTCTTCGCGGCCATCGACGCGCGGCGCGAGCCGGAACTCGACCGCTTCATCTTCGCACTCGGCATCCGCCATATCGGCGAGACGACGGCGGCCGTGCTTGCCCGCCAGTTCTCGACCATCGAGGAACTGATCCGCGTCGGCAAGGAGATGGCGAAGGCGGAGGATCCGCACAGCGTCTTCCCGTCGATCAACGGCATCGGCGACACGGTGATCAACGCGCTGCGCGACTTCTTCGGCAATGAGCGCAACGACGACGTGCTGGATGCCTTGCTCGCGCAAGTCCACCCGAAGCCCTATGTCATGGAAATCTCGGCCGGCAGCGAAGTCTCCGGCAAGACGGTGGTGTTCACCGGCACGCTGGAAAAGATGACGCGCTCGGAAGCCAAGGCGATGGCCGAGCGCCTCGGCGCCAAGGTCGCGGGTTCGGTTTCGGCCAAGACCGACCTGGTGGTGGCCGGGCCTGGAGCCGGCTCGAAACTGAAAGCCGCAAGCGACCTCGGCATCGAGGTGATCGACGAGGACACCTGGCTGCAGCGCATCGGCAGGGGGGGCTGATGGCCGGCGCGTTCAAGGGTTTCGGGCAGAAGGCCATCCCCTTCCTGAAGGCGCTCGACTTTCACCAGAGCCGCGAGTGGTTCCAGGAGAACCGCGACCTTTATGAAAGCGAACTACACGAGCCGTTCTGCGATCTCGTGGAAACGCTCAGCCAGCGCTTTGCGGCAGCGGGCCTCGGTCTGCGCGGCGACCGCAAGAAATCTCTGTTCCGGATCAATCGCGACGTGCGCTTCTCGAAGGACAAGCGACCCTACAACCGGCATCTGTCGGCGATCCTGTCGCCGGACGGCACCAAGATGGAGCAAGGCGTCTTCTATGTGCATATCGGGCTGGAGCGCTGCTTTGCCGGCGTCGCCTGGTGGCAGCCGGCGCCGGAGCTGCTGCAGGCCATGCGCAAGGCGATCGTGAGCAAGCCGGCCGCGTTCCGCGGCATGGTCTCGTCGCTCAGGAAAGCAGGTCTGGAACTCGATGCTGAAGACCGCCTGAAGCGCGCGCCGCGCGGCTTCGAGGAGGTCGGCGACGAGGATCTCGCCCAGGCGGTGCGTAACCGGCATTTCGTGGTCCGGCACGACATCGACCCGGCGACGATCCATTCGCCGGCCCTGGTCGACGATCTCGTCGACTTCACGCTTGACGCCAAGCCGCTGCTCGACTGGGGCAGGGCGATCCAGGGCGCGGTGGCAGCGGCCTGACCTTCAATAGCGTTGGTCGGAGCCGGGCGAAGCCCGCGGTTACATCCGCATCAACAGGCCGCCGTCGACAGGGAGTTCGATACCGGTGATGTAGCTGGCGGCATCCGAGAGCAGGAAGAGGGCCGCGTTCGCCATATCCTGCGGCGTGCCGATGCGGCCGAGCGGGGCATAGTTCGCAACGGCGGCGCGTTTCTCCTCGGTATCCCAGCGCGCCTGCAGCGGCGTCAGCGCCATGCCGGGGCAGATCGCGTTCGAGCGGATGCGCTCGGCGGCAAGCTGCATGGCGAGCGACTTGGACAGCGCACACACGCCGGCCTTCGAGGCCTGATAGGCATCCTGCGGGTTCGGGTCGCCGCGATACCACTGGATGGTGGAGAAATGCACCATGGCGCCGCCGCGCCCGCCGGCGCGCATATGGGGAACCACGGAACGCGCGGTGTGCACGAAGGATTTCAGGTTGATGTTGAAGACGTCGTCCCAGACGCCGAGATCCATGTCGAGCGCAGACTTGTCGCGACCGAACCACAGCACGCCGGCGACATTGGCGAGATAATCGATACCGCCGCGTTCGCGGCCGGCGGCGCCAATGACCTGTTCAACGAAGGCGGCGTCGGTGAGGTCGCCCTGCGAGAAGGTGAGCCGATCGTCATATCCGGCAAGCGAGGCCGGACGCGCCTTCACGTCGATGGCGGTGACGGAGGCGCCGGCATCGAGCAGCGCAACCGCGATGGCCTCGCCCATGCCACCGCCAGCGCCGGCCACCACCGCATGCCTGCCGGTAAAATCAAAGACGACCATCCGTCACCCCTCTTGATGTTGGCGCCAAGGCGCGATGGCGGGACAATAGGGGCGGACAAAAAAACCATCAAGCCGTATTCGAAAAAATTTGCCAAAATGGAAAATCGCGATATCGTGCCGCGATTGACGGCTTTCCTTTTGGGTGGATTTCAAGACGATGAACCTGCATTCCGGCGCACGGACCTTCTCGGTGACCTCTCCTGTCGACGGTTCGACCTATGCCACGCGAAACTATGCCGACGGCGCCGCGATCGAGGCCGCGGTCGCCCGAGCTCGCGCGGCGCTGCCGGCCTGGCGGCGCATGCCTCTGGCCGAGCGCCTGGTGATCCTTCTGCGCTTTGGCGAAGAGATGAAGGCGCGCGCCGCCCCGCTGGCCGAAGCGGTGGCATGGCAGATCGGCAGGCCCTTGTGGCAGGCCGACGAGACGCCGCGCCTGGCGCTGATCGGCGAGCTGCTTGCGAGCGCCGCTCCGCAGACGCTGGCCGATATGCCGTTTCCGTCCGATGAGAACATCCGCCGCTACGCCAAGCCGATGGCCGGCGGCCTTCATCTGTCGATCTGCGCGTGGAACTATCCGACTGCGATGCTCGGCTACCTGGTCACGTCGCCGCTTGGGGCAGGCAATGTGGTGATCTTCAAGCACTCCCCGCAGACGCCGTTGATCGCGGAGCTTGCCGAGGAGGCCTTCCGCGCCGCCGGCGGACCGGAAGGCGTCTTCCAGAGCCTGCATCTCGACCATCTGGACGCCGAGCGGCTGATCGCCTCCGGCGTCCTCAACGCCGTCAACTTCATCGGTTCGGTCAATGGCGGCCGGAGGGTGCACGCGGCTGCCGCCGGGACCTTCACCCAGGTGCATCTCGAGCTAGGCGGCAAGGACCCGACCTATGTGCGCTCCGACGCCGACCTCGAGGCGGCGGTTCCGCTGATTGCCGAGGGCACCTATTCCAATGCCGGCCAGTCCTGCTGCTCGGTGGAGCGCATCTATGTCGACCGCTCGATCCACGACCGCTTCGTCGAGGCGCTGGTCGCGGAGACGGCGAAATGGGGCATCGGTCATCCGATCGGCGAAAAACCGATGGTGGGTCCGGTGGTGCGCGCGGTCGCGGCCGATACCATCCGCGGCCTCGCCGAAAACGCGGTGCGGGCAGGCGCAAAGCGCCTGATGCCGCAGGATGGCGCGCTAAAGGCGGCCAGCCTCGGCACTGCCTATGTCGCGCCCGAGGTGCTGACCTGTGTCGACCATGGCATGCAGATCATGCGCGACGAACTGTTCGGGCCGGTGGCCTGCATCCAGGCCGTCGGCGGCGACGACGAGGCGATCCGGCTGATGAACGACAGCGACTACGGCCTGAGTGCCTCCATCTGGACGCGCGATGTCGAGCGCGGCGTGGCACTGCTCGACGAGGTCGAGGCCGGCACGGTCTACCTCAACCGTTGCGACCACGCCGACCTCTATCTGCCCTGGGGCGGCATCAAGAATTCCGGTCTCGGCCGCACCAACGGGCGCGCCGGCCTGATCGAGGCGACGGCGGCGAAGGCTTACCATGTCCGTTCCGTCATCGCCTGACCGCCAAGGGCATCCGGTCGTGCGGGACCTTGAAAAGCTGGGCGATTCGGCCGTCGCGGCGCTTGCCGCGGACGGCGTGGAACGGTTGCTGCCAGATGCAGACAGCCCCTATCTGCTGATTGCCGAACATGCCGGCAATGTGGTGCCTGCGCCTTGGCGCGACCTTGGCCTGGCGGAGCCCTATCTCGATACGCATTTCGCGGTCGATATCGGCGTCGATGCGCTGACGCGGCGGCTCTCGCAAACGCTGCGCGCGCCGGCCGTGATTGCGCGCTATTCGCGGCTGTTCCTCGACTACAATCGGCCTGCGGACGAATGGGACTTCATGCGGCCGGATCTCGGCGGCATCCCGGTGCCGGGCAATCTTGCGGTCGACGTGGCGGATGCGAGGCTGCGCAAGCTTGTCGCCTGGGCGCCGGTCGAACGCGAGCTTATCGAAGCCGCCTTGCGCCGTCGGGCACTGATCTCGGTGCATTCCTTCACGCCGGTGATGGGCGGGGTGAAGCGAAATGTCGATATCGGCGTGCTGTGGCGGGAACAATCGCCCTTTGTCACCTCGGTGCTGAAAACGCTCGGGACCCAGGGCGCGGAAGCAGGCTTCAGGATCGGCGACAACGAACCCTACGACTGGCGCCAGGCCGTGGGCTACACTTTGAACCGGCATGGGCTGCAGCAAGGCCGGCCCTGCCTCTACCTCGAGGTCCGCAACGACCTGCTTGTCGATCCGGAGACTTTCGAACGCATCAGCCGCCTTCTCGAAAAGGCCTTTTCCACCGTCGCGATATCCCTATGGCCGCAATCGGCCGCAGCCGTCTGAAGGCTGGACGCTCAAATAGCGGACCGCTAGAGCCGGATGATTTCAGGTCGAATCGACCTGAAATCTGAATCCGTCTCCAAATCCAAGAGAGAGATAGAGCATGATGTCGCCCGAAAACCGCTTCACACTTTTCGGCATCATGCTCTAGAGCTTGTCGAATTGGAAACACGACAGCCAAGGGCGTGGACGATGCAAGGCAATGTGGGCAGCAAGATCCGCGACGCGCGCAAGCAGCAGAACATCACCTTGCGCGATCTCAGCGAGCGCTCCGGCCTTTCCGTTTCGCAGCTGTCGAAGCTGGAGAACGGCAAGGCCAGACTTACTGTCGATATCGCGCTGATGATCGCCGGCGTCCTGCACGTGCCGGTGGCCTCCTTCCTGTTCAGCCCGAAGCCCGGGCCGCAGGCGCGCCGCTCGATCACGCGCGCCGGCAGCGGCATCCTGCATGAAGGCAACGGCATGGAATTCGAGGTCTTGTGCAGCGATTTCCGCGACAAGACCAATATTTTCTGGCGTGTAACGCTGCGCGCCAAAAGCTTCGAGGAAAACGGCGGCTGGCGCAGTCATTCGGGTGAAGAGTTCATCCATGTGCTGAGCGGCAGCCTGCAGCTGCACACGCTCCATTACGACCCGACCGTGCTGCAGCCCGGCGACAGCATCCTGTTCGATGGCGAGATGCAACACGCTTATGTGGCGCTCGGGGACGAGCCCGTCATCATGCTGATGTCGAACACGGTGCCGCGCGATGGGCTGCCGCCGGGAACGGGCGCCTGACGAACCGGCCGAGACCTTTCCACTCAAGAATTTTTCTAAAATGGAAAAAAATACTTGTTATGGAAAAGTCGGGGGGCTAGCATCCTTTTGACCGGCCGACAGGAGAACAGCCAGCGGCCGGAAATGGGAGAGATGGCCGATGCTGTCGGTTGAGGCAGTCAGCAAGACATTTGGTGGCGTGCAGGCGTTGCGCAACGCCTCGCTGACCTGCGAGGCTGGCGAGATCCTCGGGCTCATCGGTCCGAACGGCGCCGGCAAATCCACCCTCGTCAACGCCATCTCCGGCGTGCTCAAGCCGGATAGCGGCAAAGTTCGCCTGGCAGGCGAGGAGATCACCGGCCGCGGTCCGGAGCATTGCGCGCGGGCAGGGGTCGGCCGCACCTTCCAGACGATCAGGCTTTTCAAGGATTTGACCGTTCGCCAGAACGTCGAGGTCGCGCATATCACCTGCCGGGCCGTGCGCCCCGACGCAGCCAAGCGCATCGGCGTCGACCAGTTGCTGCACCAATACGAGTTGGCGGGCTTTGCCGACAGCCCGGCCGGCACGCTTCCCTATGGCAGCCAGCGCCGGCTCGAGATCGCCCGCGCGCTGGCGCTGGGGCCGTCGCTGCTGCTGCTCGACGAGCCGGCGGCAGGCCTCAACGAGGCCGAGTCGGAAACGCTTGCGATCGCGATCGAAGGCATCCGCCGCGATGTCGGCTGCGCCACCATCGTCATCGACCATGATCTGCGCTTCATCAACCGGCTATGCGACAGGCTTTGCGTGATGGACCAGGGCCAGGTGATCGCTTCGGGCGAGACGGAAGAAGTGTGGCGCGATCCGCGCGTCATCGAGGTCTATGTCGGGCAGTCGGAGACAGTCTGACGGCCGGGAAGAACAACCACAATGAAAAGAAGGAGGGGTGGAATGGAAAAGATTTTGCTGGGAGCCGCGGTGCTTACCGCCGGCCTGTTGCAGGTCGGGCAGGCTGGCGCCGCCGATCTGAAGATCGGGCTCGCGGTCGCAATGACCGGCGCCTATGCGCCCTATAGCGAGGCCGAGGGTGCGCGCTGCATGGCCGACAAGCTGAACAAGGCGGCGGGGCCGGGCGATCCGAAGGTCGAGTTGATGATCGAGGACAACCGTTCCGATCCGCAGCTCTCGGTCTCGCTCGGCCAGAAATTCCTCGATGCCGGCGCGCAGATCATCACGGGCGTGCCGTTTCCGGATGCACTGATCCCGATGGCGCAGACCGCGCAGCCCTACGGCGCCACAGTGTTTTCGGCGCCGAACACACAGCTCGAGATGCAGCAGGCCGGGCTCGACAATTTCATCGCTGGCGCGGTACCCGATCCGATCAATGCCTCGGCCACCGCCAACGCGCTTTACGGCAAGGGCGCGGGGACCGTTGCGTTGATGGTGTCGCCCGATGCCGGTTCCTACTCGGAAAAGCTGCCGGAGTGGTTCGGCGAGGTGTTCGAGCATCTCGGCGGCAAGGTGGTCGGCAAGTTCAACTATTCCTACGGCACCACCGACTGGTCGCCGCAGATTGCCAGTATCAAGGCGCTGCCGCAGAAGCCGGATGCGATCCATATCTGCGCCGTGCTGCCGGACGTCGGCATCCTGATCCGGCAATTGCGCGCCAATGGATATGACGGCTGGGTGGCTGGTTGCGACGCCTTCGACGACAAGTCGCTGGAAGGCACCGTCGGCGATCCGAAATCGCTGGAGAAGGTGATGTTCGCGACTCACGGCGCGACCGGCGTCGACGGCCCGATCGACAAGTTCCTCGCCCAGTGCAAGGCCGACGGTTACAAGATCAACGGCATCTTCGACGCGCTCGGCGCCGACATGGTGCAGATCAGCTACGAGGCGGCCAAGAAGGCCGGCACCGTCGAGCCCGCCGCCTTGCGCGAGGCGATCCGCGCGCCGGGCGGTTATCCGGGCACGACGGCGCCGACGATCTCCTTTGCCGAGAAGAAGGGCTATCCGGTTAAGGCCGTTCCGGTTATGGGCTTTGCCGATGGCAAGCGGGTGCTGATCACCGACACCCGGCCGACCTTCGTTCCGGCGCTGAACTAGGGCGGGGCGGGAACACGTGCTGAAGGTCGAGAAGCTTGTCGTGCGCTATGGCGCCGTCACGGCGGTGCGCGAATTGTCGCTGGAGGTCGGGCAGGGCGAGCTTGTCGCCCTGCTCGGGCCCAACGGCGCCGGCAAGAGCTCGACCATCAACGCGCTGACCGGGCTGGTTACGCCGGCCTCGGGGCGTATCGTCCTTGACGGAAAGGACATCTCGCATGTCCGCACCGAGGACCGCATCCGCGCCGGGCTGACCTCGACTCCGGAAGGCCGGCACATCTTTGCAAATCTCAGCGTCGGCGAGAACCTGCGGCTGGGGGCGGCGACACGGCGCGACCCTGCCGGCGTGCGCCAGGACATCGAACGGTTCCTGTCGCTGTTCCCGGTGCTTTCCGAACGCTACGGCCAGGCGGCGGGCACGCTTTCGGGCGGCGAGCAGCAGATGCTGGCGATCGCCCGTTCGCTGATGTCGCGGCCGAAACTCCTGCTGCTCGACGAACCGTCGCTCGGACTGGCGCCGAAGATCGTGTCGCGCATCTTCGATTTCATCGGCGAGCTCAAGGCGCAAGGACTGACGCTGCTGGTGGTCGAGCAGAACGCCAAGCAGGCGCTGCGCTTCGCCGACCGCGTCTATGTCGTGAGCTCGGGCACGCTGCGCTACGACGGACCGCCGGCCAAGCTCGCCGACGAGCACGGCCTGTTCAACCTCTATATAGGCGGGTAGGCGGCGACATGGATTATGCCCTGCAGCAGCTTCTCAACGCGCTCGCCTTCGGCGCGGAATATTCCCTGGTGGCGCTCGGACTTGCCGTCGTCTTCTCGATCATGGGCCTGGTCAATTTCGCGCATGGCGAGATCATCGGCGTATCGGCCTACAGCGTGTTCCTTGCCGCAGCACTCGGGCTGACCTCGCCATTCGTCGCGGTGCTGATCGCGGTCGGCATGGCGGCGCTCGCCGCGGTCGTGTTCGAGCGCGTCGCCTTCCGCCCGGTGCGCTACGCGCCGACCACGACCGGGCTCCTCACCGCCTTCGGTGTGTCGATCGTGGTGCAGAACCTTTTCATGCTTCTGATCTCGCCCAAGCCGCAGTCGGTCTCTATCCTAAACGGCTTGAACCAGATGTGGTTCTTCGGCCCGTTTGCCGTCTCCTCGCTGCAGGTGATGGAGCTGATCGTTTCGTGCCTGACCATCCTTGCGCTGGTGCTCTTCCTCAACCGCTCGACGCTTGGTCTGGCGATCCGTGCCGCCTCGCGCGATTTCGCCACTGTGCGGCTGATGGGGATCAAGGCAAACCGGGTCATCGCCACGGCGTTCGCGATTTCAGGCGGCCTGGCGGGGATCGCCGCCGTCTTCATCCTGGCCCGGCGCGGCAGTGTCTCGCCCGACCTCGGCTTCGGCCTGGTGCTGAAGGCTTTCGTCGCCTGCGTCATCGGCGGCTTCGGCTCGCTGCCTGGCGCGGCGGTCGGCGGCATGCTGCTCGGCTTCATCGAAGTCGGCCTGCTCGTCGCCCTGCCGCAGGAATATGCGGGCTTCAGGGACGCGCTCACCTACGCGATCATCGTCGCCCTGCTGGTCTACCGGCCCGAAGGCCTGCTCGGTCAGCGCATCGAACTCGGCGACAAGGAAATCTGACGTGGGGAGATCTGAGATGGCAGGCTCCGAATTGTCGCAGGCAGTCGAACAGATCGCGTCCCCGGCCGCCGCGCAGTCCGGTAACACGGTCTTCCGCTCGCTGATCGGCGGGCTGGTGACGGCGCTGCCGGTGCTGGTCATCGGGCTCCTGGTGCTGAATTTCGCGCCGACCTACTACACCTTCCTGGCGCTCGGCGCCTTCGTGAACCTGATCGTGGTGGTCGGGCTGCAAGTGTTCATGGGCAATTCCAACATCGCCAATCTCGGCCACAGCGCCTTTGTCGGCCTCGGCGCCTATGGCGTCGCCATCCTGTCGACGCCGCTTGCCATGAAGAAGGTGTCGATCCCCAACGCCCCGTTCGGTTTCGGGACGTTGGAGCTCGATCCGGTTTCGTCGGCGCTCATCGCGCTTGCCGTCGTCGGCATCGTGGCGCTGGTCAGCGGCAAGGTGATCAGCCGGCTGTCCGGGGTTGCAGCGACCATCGTCAGTCTGGCGCTGCTCATCATCGTCCACTCGGTGTTCCTCAACTGGACTGACCTGTTCAAGGGCAACCAGGCTTTCTTCGGCATTCCCAAAGTCGTCGGCTTGCCGTGGATGTTGGTCTTTGCGGTGCTGGCGATCGTCGCGGCGCGGCTGTTCAAGGACAGCCGCTGGGGCCTGCAGCTGAGAGCCAGCGCGCAGAGCCCGCAGGCGGCGGCGGCACTCGGCATCGATGCGAAGAAGCTGCGGCTGATGTCGTGGGTGCTGTCGGCCCTGATCTGCGGCCTCGCCGGCGTGCTCTACGCCTATTTCGCTGGCACGATCAGCCCCAAGCTTTTCTATTTCCAGATGATCTTCAACACGCTGGCGATGCTGATCCTCGGCGGCATGGCAACGGTGACAGGGGCGGTCACCGGCGTCATCGTGCTTTCGATCGGACTGGAATTCATCCGCAGCATCGAATCCGGTGTGACCGTCGCCGGCATTCAGTTGCCGCAACTGCTCGGCCTGTCGGGCGTAGCGCTCGGCGTGGTCATCGTGCTCAGCATGGCGTTCCGGCCAAGCGGCATTAGCGGACGGCATGAGCTCGATGAGCTGCTGTCGCTTCTTTTCCGGCGCAACGCCAAATAGCGTCGTCATTTCCTGGTGGAGGGTTGAACGTGGAATTCGAGGACAGGGTGGCGGAGTACGCGCCGAAGCTCGAGGCGCTGCAGGCCGAGCTTGCATCGCGCGGCGTCGAGTTCGTCGAGGTGCATACGGTCGACACGTCAGGCGTGGTGCGCTCCAAGATCGCGCCGCTGAAGCTCTCGGCCTCCGGCGAGTCGATCAACGCCATCCTCTATTGCGTCACCCATGGCGACGGCCAGCCGATGGGCGATGTCGCTTTCGCCTCGCCAAGCGCCAATGAGGAAAACGGCTTTCCCAATATCAAGGGCATCATCGATCCAGATACGGTGACGCAGCATGGCTGGAAGCCGAAATTCGCTTCCGCCATCACGCGCTCCTACATGCTCGACGGCTCGCCCTGTGCCTATGACCCCCGCAACGTCCTCGCCCATGTCGAGCAGCGCGCCAGGGCGCTTGGCTACGAGCCGAAATTCGCCCTCGAATACGAATTCGGCATTTTCCACGCCGACCACGATCTTATGCGCGCCGGCCGCTATCGCGAGCTCAAGCCCTGGGGCCATTCGCTGATCAATTACGACCTGGTGCGCAGCGGCGAGTACCAGGATTTCGCCGCCGAGTTCATCACGCGCATGAAGAGCATCGGCATCGGCGTGGCCTCGATGGTGACCGAATATGGCTACGGCATGTATGAGTTTGCGCTGACGCCGAAGAGCGCGCTGGAAGCCGCGGACGCCGCCATGCGGGCCAAGCTGCATCTGCGCGAGCTTTGCGCCGAGCGTGGGCTTGTCGCCACTTTCATGACGCGCTTCCAGCCGCCGGGCAAGGAAAGCGCCTGCGGCGCGCATCATCATGTCAGCCTATGGCAGGACGGCAAGCCGGCCTTCGCGGCCGGCCCCAACCGCCTGACACCCGTCGCAGAAAGGTTTCTCGCCGGCGTGCTCAACCGCATGCAGGAGACGCATATCTTCTTCCGGCCGACGGTCAATTCCTATCGCCGCTTCGATCGCGGCGCGTGGTCGCCGGAGGACGTTGCCTGGGGCTTCGAGAACCGCACCGCGCCGATCCGCGCCATCACCACGCCGAACGATGCCGCCTGCCGGTTCGAACACCGAGCGCCGGGGGCGGACGTCAATCCATATCTCTCGATCGCGGCGATCCTGGCGGCAGGCTGCGAAGGCATCGAGAAGGACCTGCCGCTTGAGCCGCCGGTGACATCCAACCTTGCCAATCTCGACAAGCCGAAGCTGCCGCGCACGCTGAACGCATCCATCGAAGCCTTTGCCACATCCGACTTCTGCGCCGAAGCTTTCGGCGAGGCGTTCCGCGACAACTACGCCGAAAGCCGCCGCGCCGAGCAGGCGGCGTTCGATGCCTGGCAGGCGTCGCACATCACCGATTTCGAGTGGCAGCGTTATTTCGTCAGCTGAGCTGCCAAGGCCTCGGCGCTTGCAACCCGGCGATCAGTTCCGCTGATCGCTGGGTCAAGCGAATTGGTGTGACAAGCAGGGCGAGGCTCCCTACATCGGGCGCTCCAAGGGAGCAGTGGATGTCGGCGGAAGCGATCTCCGAAAGCGGAGCGAGGAGCGATTTCTGGGACGGCGTTCGCCTGTCCATGCCGGTCGTCGTGGCATCGGCGCCGTTTGCGCTGCTGTTCGGCGCGATCGCCGTAGACAACGGTTTCTCGGTGCTCGAAGCCTTCCTGATGAGCGCCATGATCTATGGCGGCGCCAGCCAGATGGTCGGCATCGAACTGTTCGGCCAGCATGTGGCGCCGTGGCTGATCGTGCTTTCCATCTTCGCGGTGAATTTCCGCCATGTGCTCTATTCGGCCGGCATCGGCAGGCGCATCGCACATTGGCCGGTGTTGCAGCAGGCACTGGGCTACTTCATCCTGACGGACCCGCAATTTGCCGTGGCGGAGGCGAGGGCCGTGTCGGGCAAGCCGGTCGGGTTCGTCTGGTATCTTGGGCTCGGCCTGCCGGTCTACGTGTTCTGGGTGATCGAGAGCGGGTTGGGCGCGGTGTTCGGCAAGCTCATTCCCGACACCCATGCGTTGGGCATCGATTTCCTGCTGCCGATCTACTTCCTTGGACTCGTCCTCGGTTTCCGCAAGCGGCCGCTCTGGCTGCCCGTCGTCGCCGCAAGCGCGGCCGCATCGATCGTCGCCTACAAAACGGTCGGCTCGCCCTGGCATGTCTCGATCGGGGCGATCGCCGGTGTGCTGCTCGCCGTGGTCCTGCCGCCGCATCACAGCGGAGTGGGGGAGCGGCCGTGAGCACGACCTTCTGGATCATCCTTGCCGGCGCCATCGCCACCTATCTCACCCGTGTCGGCGGTCACCTCGTCATCTCGCGCTTCGAGAATATCCATCCGCGTGTCGAGGCGGGGCTGAACGCCGTGCCTGCCGCGGTGCTGACGACGCTTGTCGCGCCGGCAGTGCTTGGCGCTGGGCCCGCCGAATGGGCGGCGTTGATCGTCACCGCGGCGGTGTCGCTGCGCGGCGGCCTGATGGCGATGTTCCTGGCAGGTGCTGCGGTGCTGATAATCGCCCGCCAGTTCGCCGGATAGCTTTCCATCCTGGATGGCTGGCGCTGCCGCTCATCGCGCGGTCGGGCATTCTCCCCGTAGAACGGGGAGAATGAAACTCATATCTTCGCGTCGTGAGGCAGCGGGGCGGTGGCTTTCTCCAGCCAAGCCAGCGTCTCGCCATCGACCATCGGCCCGATCTCGGCTAGCACCCAGGCGTGATACTGGTCGAGCCACTGCAACTCGTCCCGGGTCAGCAGATCGGTGCGGATGAGCCGCTTGTCGATCGGCGCCAGGGTCAGCGTCTCGAAGCGGTGCATGGGAATGTCGCCGCCCTCCACAGGCTGTGCCGGCGTGACCAGGATCAGGTTCTCGATACGGATGCCGTAGGCGCCTTCCTTATAGTAGCCTGGCTCGTTGGACAGCATCATGCCGGCAAGCAGCTTTTCCGTGCCGGTGCGGGCGATGCGCTGCGGCCCTTCATGCACGGCTAAGTAGGAGCCGACGCCGTGGCCGGTGCCATGGGCGAAGTCGCAGCCATGCTTCCACAGCGCCATGCGGGCGACTGCGTCGATTTCCGAGCCGCGCGTGCCGGCGGGAAAACGCAGTGTCGAGATGCCGATCATGCCTTTCAGCACCAGCGTGAAGCGCTCGCGCATCTCCTCGGTCGGCTCACCGATTGGAACGGTGCGGGTGATGTCGGTGGTGCCGTCCTGATACTGGCCGCCGGAATCGAGCAGGAACAGCTCGCCGCTCTCCAGCTTGCGACTGGTGGCGCGCGACACGCGGTAATGCATGATGGCGCCGTTCGGGCCGGCCCCGGAAATCGTGTCGAAGGAGACGTCGCGCAACGGCATCTGCGTTTCCTCGCCGGTCCGTCGACGCATCTCCTCCAGCTTGGTGACGACGGCGATCTCGTCCAGCGAGCCTGGCTTCTGGCGGTCGAGCCAGCAGAGCAGCTTGGCGATCGCGGCACCGTCGCGGCGATGCGCGGCGCGGCTGCCGGCGATCTCGGCCTGGTTCTTGGTGGCGCGCGGAATGCGCGCCGGATCGGCGGCCAGCACGACGGTGCCGCCATTGTCTTCGGCCAGCATCCGGAGCCTGTCCGCCGCCAGCACTGGATCGAGCGCGATCCTGGCGCCGTCCTTGGCCAGCTCGACGATCGCGGCTTCGAACTCGTCCGGATCATGCAGGTCGGCAAGCTGCGTGAGATAGGCCGCAACCTGGCGCGGGAATTTGCGCTGGTCCATGAACAGCTGGTGCTTGCCGTCGGCGGCGAGGACGGCAAAGCCAAGCGCCAGCGGCGTGTGCGGAACGTCGCCGCCACGAATGTTGAAGGCCCAGGCAATAGAGGAGGGATCGGTCAGCACGGCGTGGGTGGCGCCGTCCTTCTGGATGGCGCCGGCCAGCCGTGCCAGCTTGTCCTTGGCAAGCTCGCCGGCAAAATTGAGTTCCTGCAACTCCACCGGCGCCCGCGGCGGCTCGGGCTGGTCTTCCCAGATCATGTCGATAGGGTTTTTGTCGAGCGCCACCAGGGTCGCGCCAGATTGCTCGGCTGACGCCTTGAGCGCCTTGATGTCGCCGATCGTGTGCAGCCAGGGGTCGAAGCCGAGCCTCGCACCCTTGCCGAGATTGTCCTTGATCCAAGAGGCCGGCGGATTGTCGATGAGGCTTTCGATGCTGAAGATCGACAGGTCAACCTCGTTACGCACCTGCAGCGTGTAGCGGCCGTCGACGAAGATGAAGGCGCGATCGCGCAGGATGATGGCGACGCCGGCCGAACCGGAGAAGCCGGTCAGCCATTTCAGCCGCGCCGAGCGGTCGGCGACATATTCGCCTTGGTGCTCGTCCGCGCGGGGAACAAGGAAGCCATCCAGGCCGTTCTCGGCCAGCCATTGCCGCAGCAGCGCCACGCGAGGCTTGCCGACGGCCGGATCACCAGCGGAATCAAAGGTCTGGAACATTTCTGGCGTCTCCCTCGAATGGCTTGGACCGAGCCTAGCGCATGCCTAGCCAATCCGGAATCGATTTCGGCAGGGCCAGACGGCCTCAGCGCTTGAGGTGAATGGTTACCCAGCCTTCGCGATGCAGAGTGCGGACGTGGCGAAAACTCTGGCCGACATAGGCCGAGATCACCGCGTCGCGTTGCCGGTCGAGGATGCCGGAAAGCACCAGCGAGCCGCCGAGCCTGATGTGCTTTGCCATCTGGGGCGCAAGCCGCATCAAAGGCCGGGCCAGGATGTTGGCGACGATGAGGTCGAAAGGCGCGCGCCTGGCGAAGATCGGGTTGTGGAAGCCCGGCGCCGTCACCGTCTCGACCAGTGCTTTCACGTGGTTCAGGCGGGCGTTGGCGGCGGCGACGCGGACGGCGACCGGATCGATGTCGGTCGCCAGCACCGGAATATGCGCGAGCTTGGCGAGCGCGATGGCAAGCACGGCGCTGCCGGTGCCGAGGTCAAGCGCGTTGCGCGGCCGCTCGCGCAACACCACCTGCTCCAGCATTTCGAGGCAGCCTGCGGTGGTGCCATGATGTCCAGTGCCGAAGGCAAGTCCGGCCTCGATCTCGATGCCAAGGTCGCCAGGATGGCGCCTGGCGCGGTCGTGCGAGCCGTGGACGAGAAAGCGGCCCGCGCGCACGGGCTTCAGGCCTTCCAGTGAGCGCGCCACCCAGTCCACATCGGGAAGCACCTCGCGCTCGACGGGTTTCGGCAGGCCGAGACCGGCGAGGATGTCCCTGACCCTAGCTTCGATGGGGTCGATGTCGCCGTCAGCGTAGAGCGATACTTCGTGGACGTCTCTTTCCTCGTCGAGCTCCAGGACGGCAATCGGCAAGCCGTCGTCTTCGAAAGCTTTGTCGAGCGCCTCGAAGATGCGGGCGGCTTCGACCTTGTTGGCGATGAGATAAAGCCGGGTCTGGCTCATCGCAAATACTCAGGTTTGAACATTATCTTTTCCGAAAACCGGTTCCCACTGTTCGGGATCATGTTTGCCCGCCGGCAGCCAACCGCTTCAGCTTGGCGACAGCGGTATCGGCGCTTTCGCCATAGGCAATGGTGCCGGCGAAATCGCCCTTGGCATTGAGCAGCAGCACCGAGGCCGTATGGTCCATGGTGTAGTCGCCGTCGCCGGTGTCGACTTTCTTCCAATAGATGCCGAAGGCCTTGGCCATGGCGTGCACCTTTTCAGGATCGCCGGTGATGCCGGTGATGCGGTCGGAGAAGTTGCTGACATAGGTATTCATCGTCTCCGGCGTGTCGCGCTCCGGATCGACGGTGACGAAATAGGCGTTGAGGTTCTTGCCGCTGTCGCCCATCGTCTTCAGCCAGCCGGACAGCTCGAACAGTGTCGTCGGGCAGACTTCTGGGCAATGGGTGAAGCCGAAGAACACGACGCTCGGGTGTCCCCTGAAGGCGGCTTCGGTGATCGGCGCGCCTTTCTGGTCGACCAGCGTAAAGGGCGCGCCGAAGGGTTCGCCGCCATAGCGGCTGCGGTACCAGTCAAATGTCAGCCAGCCGATGCCCGCCGCCATCAGGATGAGAATGCCGACCAGGATTGAACGCATCATCAGTGAATGTCCCGTCGTGATTGCTTTGGGGCAAGCCAGTTTTGGCGACAGTCTTAGCGGGTCGGTGACGGCCGTGCAAAGATGTCGCGTTGCCGCAATCGGATGGCCAGACCGATTGCCGTGGACCATTACCGATCCTTAATTTGACCGGTCTCGGCTCACAACTATCTTCCGCGAGACTTTCGTAATGGAGAGCCCTGATGGCCGGTGCGCCAGTATCCTATTCGAAGACCCAGATCTGGCTGCATTGGAGCATCGCGGCGCTGATCCTGGTTCAGTTCGTTGCCCATGACGGCATGGAGCATGTGTGGCGTGCGCTGCGCCGGGGCCAGGAGGCCTCGGCCGGCGATTGGCCGCTGGCCTACATGCATATCGTGCTAGGCCTTGCGGTGCTGGTGCTGGCCGCCTGGCGGCTGTGGCTGCGAACAACGCGCGGTGTCCCGGCGGTGTCGGGCATGGAGCATCCGGCGCTGCGGTTGCTCGCGAGGATAACGCATCTGGCAATCTATGCGCTGATCTTCATCGTGCCACTTTCCGGCGCCGCGGCCTGGTTCCTGCAGGTGCCCGGCGCGGGGCTGGTGCATGGCCTCGGCAAGAACATCCTCCTCTATGTCGTGCTGCTGCACATCGCCGGCGCGCTCGTCCAGCACTTTGTTCTGAAGTCGAATGTGCTGCGGCAGATGCTGGCCTTCCGGCAGGCTTAGTCCTCGCGGTCATCGGGCGGCTTGCAAAAGCCACGGTTCTGTCCCACCTGACACCGGCAAACGTGAACCGAGGAGGCTTCCTTGCGAAAACTGACCGGCTTATTCGCCGCATGTCTTGCTCTCAGCGCCGGCGCGGCCTTGGCCGACGAGGTGGGTAAGGTCGGTGTCGACTGGGTCGGCAACGACATCATGATCGACGCGATCAAGGATCCGAAAGTCGACGGCGTCACTTGCCATGTCGCCTATTTCGACCGCAGCATCATCGACCGGCTGCACAAGGGCAACTGGTTCGACGGATCCTTCCGATTCGTCGATCTCCTGCCGTCAGACCGGGCCGATCACCATCGGCGACATCGATATGAGCGAAGGCGGCGAGGAGGTGTTCAAGCAGGGCCTCAGCCTGATCTGGAAGAAGCAGGTGGTGAACCGCATTTACGACAGGAAGAACGAGACGCTGATCTATCTGTCGCATTCGCGCCAGGTGCAGAACGGCTCGGCGAAGATGTCGGTCACGACCGTGCCGCTCTATGGCCAGAACGTCGTGTGGACAAAGGGCAAGCCTCAATAGGATGAGGCGGACGACCGGCCCCGCTTGCGGGACCGGTCGCTCGGGCGTAAAGCCGCGCCATGGACCGTGCTGAAAACCTTCTGCTGAAGGATCCCGAGCCGCGCATTCACCCGACAGCGGAGCTGAAGGCGTGCAGGCTCGGCCGCTACGCCTCGATCGGCGAGCGGGTGATCCTGCGCGAGGTGAGCGTCGGCGACTTTTCCTATTTCGAGCGCCATTGCGAGGCGATCTACGCGACGATCGGCAAGTTCTGCTCGATTGCCGCCAACAGCCGCATCAACGCGCTTGAACACCCGATCGAGCGGCTGACGCAGCACAAGGTCAGCTACCGGCCGAATGAGTATTTCCGTTGGCTGGGCGTCGACGCCGAATTCCGCGCGCGGCGACAGGCGAAATCGGTCATTGTCGGACACGATGTCTGGATCGGCCATGGCGCGGTCGTCATGCCGGGAGTCGAGATCGGCAACGGCGCCGTCATCGGCGCCAATGCCGTGGTGACGCGTGACGTTGCGGCCTACACGATCGTTGCCGGCGCTCCCGCAAGGCCGTTGCGCCAGCGGTTCCCGGCCGCCGTCGCGGCGCGCATCGAGGCCCTCGCCTGGTGGGACTGGGCGCCCGAGAAACTCGCAGGCGCAATCCCCGATATGCAGGTCATGCCGATCGAGGCCTTCCTTGATCGCTGGGAAGACGACGCTCCCTGAAAAGTTGCGGTTCAGTGCCCCCTTTCGCCATGCGGGAGTGGCGCTGCGGAAGGGGCTGGCAGTTCATGCCGTGAAGCGGAAGAACCGGCTTTCCGGCCTGCACCGGCACTATGGCAAACACCGGATAAGGCGTTTCTCACGCGGCCGCACTTCTCCTCGCGTGTCGGATTGTGGCTCGGCGCAAACGAAAATTCACCCCTTGGGAACCGGATCACATGGCAGCTTGTTTCTCAGCAGATGCCTGAACATTCACGGTTTTGAGGGAGTTGCATGATCGAGAAGGTTTTCACCAGGATAGCCAACAAGGTGGCCCATGTGACCGGCCTGCCGGCGACCTTTGCCGTCTGCGTGCTGATCGTGGTTGCGTGGGCGGTCAGCGGCCCCATCTTCGGGTTTTCGGATACCTGGCAACTCGTCATCAACACCGGCACCACCATCATCACCTTCCTGATGGTGTTCCTGATCCAGAACACGCAGAATCGCGACGGCGCGGCGATCCAGGCCAAGCTGGACGAGCTCATCAGGGTCGGCCGCGGTCACAATCATTTCATCGGCATCGAGCACCCGACCGAATCCGAGGTCGAGCAAATCCGCGACAAATGCGAGCGCGCCGCCAAACGAAATGACCAAAAGATCGCCGAGATGGCGGCCAAGAAGGCCGTGGCCGCCAAGAACGGCACCAGGGACAATCGCAAGGTTGCCCAGACCGCCGCGAAGAAAGCCGTAGCAGGCGGGAGCAGCTCCAGGAAGAAACCCGCCGCCTGACCGGACTGTCAGCGGTTCATGAAGGCCGCGAAGGCTTCCTTGTGATCGGGATGCCAGCGCGACAAGGCAGGACGGTTCTCGATGATGTCGCCGATCGCCCATGCCATGCGCTTTTCATCCGTCGGCCGCGCGACCTCATTGTCGGGGCACAGGATGTAGAAGTCGCCGTCCATCAGCGATGCCAGCATGAAGTCGATCACCTGTTCGCCGGTCCAGGCGCCGGCGGGCTTTTCCGTCGCGCCTTCGGTCAGGCCGGTATAGGTGAAGCCGGGGATCAGCAAATGCGCCGAAACCTTTGCTCCCGGCTCGTTGCGTAGCGCGTGGGCCAAACCTTCGGTAAACGTCTTCACGCCAGCCTTGGAGACGTTGTAGGCGAGGTTGCCGGGCGGTGTGGTGATGCCCTGCTTGGACCCGGTGTTGATGATCAGGCCCGGCTTGCCGGCGGCGAGCATGCGCGGCGCGAATGCCTCGACGCCATGCACGACGCCCCAGAAATTGATGTCGAGCAGCCGCTTCCAGGCGTCGCGGTTCTCCCAGGGCTTGCCCGGGTTGTTGCCGACGCCGGCATTGTTCATCAGCACCGACACCGCGCCGAAGGCGTCGTGAGCGAGTTCGGCCAGCCGGTCGACCTCGGCGGCTTTGGAGACGTCCGTCGGGATAGGCAGCACGGCATCGTCGCCGGCAATCGCCGCGACAGCATCTTTCGCCTGGTCGAGACGCACGCCGCCGATATCGGCCAGCACCGTCTTCATGCCCATCGCCGCGAAGCGTTTCGCGGCGGCAAGGCCGATGCCGCTGGCGCCGCCCGTGATGACGGCGACATTGCCGGAAGCAAAAGCGGGCAGGGCGGTCTGGATTTGGGCGTCGCTGGTCATAATTTCCATCCTGTTCGGGTCGCGGCGAACTTAACGCGCAGCGCCGCGGAGGCAAGGCTGGTTGTCTTCCCGGATCTGCCGCGAGAACCGTAACGGGTTGACCATTGCGGCGCTCGCCGCGCATGTTGTCCTGGAAAAAGGAGTTCGGCATTTGACCGACTGGATCGGAATCCTGAAGGAACAGACCGTCAATGGCGACCAGATGGGGCGTGAGGTGCCCGCGATGCTCGCCAATCCCGATATCAGCGAGGCGCAAGTGAAGACGCTGTTCGCGGCATTGGAGAAGCAGGCCGATTTCGCCGAGAAGCTGCGGCTTGCGCTGGAAAGGTTCGGACATGACTTCCCGATCATCAAGGCGGCCGAGCGGCTGGAGGAGCGCTATGCCGACCTTGCCGCCTCGGTGGCCGAGAAGCTGAAAGAGATGCGCAAGTAGGTCCTATTTTTCGATCAGTCTCTCAAACCGCTTGTCGGGCGCAAACCAGATCGCCGCCACAAGCACGTAGATCGCGACGCTGATCCATTGGTTGAGAAAGCTAAGCAGGACCGCGGCGATGTAAAGCGCCAGCGAAATCTTGCCTTTGGTGTCGTGACCCACTGCCTTGGCGAAGGTCGTATCGGCGCCGTGCAGATGGCGCAGCTTGACGACGAGGATGGTATAGGCGACCGCACAAAGCACCAGGTCGATGCCGTAGACGGCCACGGGCGCCGGAGCGAATTCATTTTCCCCCATGAAGGCTGTGGTCACCGGCATCAGCGATAGCCAGAACAATAGGTTGAGATTGGCCCACAGGACGCGCCCATCGACGCGCTGCACGGTGTGGAACATGTTGTGCAGGTTGTTCCAGTAGATGCCGACATTGATGAAGGAGAGCACGTAGCAAAGAAAGATCGGCCATTGCGGCAGAAGCGCAGAGAAATCCTCGCCGTGCGGCACTTTCAGGTCCAGCACCATGATGGTGATGATGATGGCGACGACGCCATCGGTGAAAGCCTCGACCCGTCCCTTGCCCATGATTCTCCCCCGCTGAACAGGCAAAGGTTACGGGAGGACGCCGCGCCTGACCATCCTGCCAGGATTGTCAGGAGGGCGTCCGACGGTTGGAACAGCGCCATTATGTAGGCGTTGGGCTTGCAACCGCCGGAGGTCGCCGTGACGCGCTACGCTCAAACCGTGATGCGTGCAAATGAACTTGGCGGGGCCGCCGCCAAGGCTGCCGTGGCCGCCATGATCGCCGCGCTCTTTGCCGGCAGCACCGCGCTGACCCCGCTCTACGTGATCTACAAGCAGGCCTTCGGCTTCTCGCAGATCACGCTGACGCTGGTCTATGCCGTCTATGTGATCGGCAATCTGGCGGCGCTGCTGTTTTTCGGCCGCCTGTCGGATGTCGTCGGCCGGCGCCCCGCCGCGCTTTTCGCGATGGCCGTTGCGATGGTCAGCGCGCTATTTTTCCTCTTCGCCGAAAGTCTCGCCTGGCTCGACATCGCCCGCATTCTCAGCGGGCTAGGCATCGGTGCCGGCGCGGGTGCCGGCACGGCCTGGCTTGCCGAGCTGAGCGAAGGCAAGGACAAGTCGCGCGCCGCCGTCATCGCCACCAGCACCAACTTTGTCGGTCTCGGGGCTGGCGCGCTCGTGTCGGGGTTGCTCGCCCAATACGCGCCTTGGCCGCTCAGGCTCACTTTTGTCGTCTATCTCGTGATGCTTGCACTGGTCACAGCACTGATCTGGCGGACGCGGGAAACAGTCTCCGAGCCCGGGCGGCTCTCCAATGTTTCGCTGCGGCCGCGGCTATCGGTACCGGACGATATCCGCGCGCAATTCGTCGCGCCGGCCGTGACCGGCTTCGGCGCCATGGCGCTGGTCGGTTTCTATGCGGCGCTGGCGCCGAGCATCCTGGCGCAGCAACTGCATGTGACCAATCATGCCGAAGCCGGCGGGCTATTCTTCGAGCTGTCGAGCGTGGCGGCCATCACCATTGTCGGCACCACGTGGCTCTCCAGCCGCTCCACCATGCTTTCGGCGCTGGTGCTGATGGTCCCGACTGTGGCGCTGATCGTGGCAGCGCAGGTCTACGCGTCTATGACGCTCATGATAGCCGCGACAGCGGCCTGCGGCGTGGTGGCGGCGCTCGGCTATCGCGGCGGCCTGCAAGTGGTGAACCAGACCGCGCCGGCAGATCGCCGCGCCGAGGTCGTGTCGGCCTTCTTCATCTGCTGCTTCTGCGGCAACGCGCTGCCGGTGATCGGCATCGGCATCCTGACGACCGTGACGAATGCGACGATGGCGAGCCTCGCCTTTGCCGTCATGATCACAGTGTTTTCGCTGGTGGCGCTGGGGTTCGGCGCCAAATACGCACGCTAGACCAGGACGGCGTTTCGTTGAGTATCGTGACCCTGACCTAACTCCTGTTGGAGCATGATATTTTCCGAAAACCGGTTCCCACTTTCGGGGTCATGTCCTAGCTGCCGGCCGACGCGGCCGCTCAGCCGTCCGGCGTCTCGGGAGCCAGACGCGCGCGCTGGCGTGGCACGCCGAGGCCCGTGTCCGGTGGCTCGCCGACGGCCGGCCTGCCCTCGATCATGTGCATCGTGCGCCAACGGCCGAAGCGATAGTAGGCGGCGGCCAGCAGAAGCGACGCGATCGAGCCGGCAGGGAAGCTCCACCACAGCGCCTCCTGGCCGATGACGCTGCGCATGGAGTAGGCAAAGCCGGTGCGGATGATCAGCACCGAGATGACCAGGATGATCAGCGGCGGCATCACGGCGCCGGTGGCGCGTACAGTCGCGAACAGGACGATGGTGATGCCGAACAGGATGAACGACCAGGACGCGACCTTGTTGATGTGGGCGGCGATGTCGATCGCGGTACTGTCGCCGATGAGGAAAAGGCTGAGCACCGCGCGGTCGAAGACGAAAAGCAGCGCCACCAGGGAGCCCGTCAGCACCAGGTTGAAGCCAACGCCAGAGGCTGCGACCTTGCCGATGCGGTCCCAGCGGCCGGCACCTACATTCTGCGCCGCCATCGAGGAGACCGCGGCGCCGATCGCGAGAGCCGGCATCTGGATATAGGTCCAGAGCTGCGCGGCGATGCCATAAGCGGCCGCGACCTGCGATCCGTAGGAATTGACGATGCCCATCACCGTCAGCGCGGCGGCGGAGATGACGATCATCTGCAGACCCATTGGTACGCCCTTGAAGACGACGATACGCAGCAGCGCCGGGTCCGGCTTGAGAAGGGCGAGGTCGGCGCCCGCCAGCCTGAGCGGATGTTTGCGGACATAGAGCACGATCAGGATGGCGATCACGCTGACGGTCTGGCCGACAAGCGTCGACATTGCCGAGCCGGCGATGCCAAGCTCGGGGAAGGGACCGATGCCGCGGATCAACAGCGGGTTGAGCACGACGTCAAGAACGACCGCCAGCGCCATGAAGATAAACGGCGTTCGCGAATCGCCGGCGCCGCGCAGCACGGTCATGACGAAGGACAGAAGGTTCATCATCGGCACGGCGACGAAGATGATGCGCAGATAGGCGCGCGCCAGCGGCAAGGCGTCCGCCGGCGTGCCGAGCCCGTTGAGGATGGCGTCGACCCAGACCCAGCCGCAGACGGCGAACACCACCGAGACCAGGAAGAAGAAGGTTGCGCTGGTGCCGACGATGCTTCGCGCCTTCGGCAGGTCGCGGGCACCAACCGACTGCGCGACCAGGATGGTTGCCGCCATGCCGACGCCGAATACGGTGCCTAGTATGAGAAACAGCACGAGATTGGCGTTGGAGGTGGCGGTCAGCGCAGCCTCGCCGAGGAAACGGCCGACCCAGACGGAATTGATCGATCCGTTGAGCGATTGCAGCACGTTGGAGCCCAGCACCGGCAGCGCGAACAAAAGCAGCGTTCGCGGGATCGGGCCGCTGGTCAGGTCGCCGACACGCTGGCGGCCGCTCGTCTTGTCATCCATGGCACGTCCCGAAAATGAATCAGGCCCGCGATGCTATCGCAGGCCTGACGCTCATGCATCCCTTCCGGGCTGGGCCAGATGACCAGCTGACTTACTGTGTGTTGCTGGAAAGGCCGGGCAGCGTGACCTGATAGACCAGGAAGGTGGTGTCGACGTCGGCGCCATCCTCGGCCTTGTAGGGCGCGCCGACCTGGAAGCCGTCCTGGGTGAGGAAGTCGTTGTCGTTGGCGACGAACAGGAAATAATCGTCGGGCAGTTTCGGATCGAGCACGGAGACCAGCGACATCGCCTCCCACTTCTCCGACAGGTTGTCCTTGTCGTTCGGCGCGCCATTGTGCAGGCCGAAGCGGCCGAGCTCGCTCTTGTCATTGATGTCGATGAAGGCGGTGAGCTTGGCAGGCGTGACCGACGGGTCAAGCACGCCCTTCGGCGCGACCGGCTTGTCGGCGGCGTCGAACGGGCCATTGGCGATATCGGTGGCGGCGGAGAGATCGACGATCTCGATCTTGCGATAGAGCGACTCGTCGCCCTTGAGACCCTGGCCGTTGCCCGAGTCGCGCGCCAGCATCAGGAAGCTCTTGTCGGAGAGCGCGACGATCTCGCTCTGCGCGGCGACCTTGGTCTTGCCCTTGGCGTCCTTGAAGACCGGCAGCGGCACGACATATTCGTGCGCCAGTTTCAAATGGGCGAGGTCGGAGGCGTCATAGACCAACGCGCGGGTGTTCTGGCGCGTCGCGGCGGAATCGCCGCCATCCTGGCGGGTGGCCGACTGCAGCACGGCGATCAGGAACCTGCCGTCAGGGGTCATCGACATGCCTTCGAGGCCCTGGTTGTTCTGGCGGCCGGTCTCCGGATCTTTCGGGTCGGGCTCGGCGGCGCCGGGACCGGGATTGTCGGAAGCGAAGTTCGGCTTGCCGTGGCGCGTCGGCACCAGGGCCGCAGGCGGCTGCGTCGCCGACATCAGGCGGCCTTCGGCCGAGAAGCGATAGATGTTGGGGCCGTATTCGTCGGAAATGAACATGGTGCCGTCCGGCAGGCGCACGATCGCTTCGTCGTCCAGCGCCAGCTTGCCGTTGTCGGCCTGGGGCAGGATCGGCATATCGCCTGCGGCTTGGCGCACGCCGTTCAACGGATCGAGGCCGGTGGCGTCGGTGCCCTTGTCGTCGGTCAGGAGCATGGTGTCGGCGAGCGTCGCCTTGACGCCGGTCTGTTCCTTCCCCGAGGCGGGCGCGGCACCTGGAGCGGTCGGGGTCAGCTCGATCGAGATCGTGTTCAGGCGCGGACGGTAGTCGGTGGTGCCGACGACATTGTAGCCGCGATCCGGCAGCAACCAGAGCGAGCCCTTGTAGCCAGCGCCGTCGCGCGCCCAGCCCTTGGTGTCGATCGACATGCCGGAACCCGAACCGAAAGTCTCGCCGAACTTGTCTTTCTGGCTGGCCGGGATGCGGCCGACGCCGACCAGCCCCTTGTTGACATAGGCGACGCCATCCGCGAGCGCCGGGGGGAGCGTGAGCAGGACCAGTGCCGCGCCGAGCGCGACGGTTCGGTTGAGATGCTTCATGAATATCCCTTCGTGACGAGCATGGCGGCCAATGGCTGAAAGGGCGCAGGATCGAAGATGCCGCAAGCCGCTTTCCGTCGAGCGGTCTAGGACGCCAACGTGATGGTTGCGTGACAGGAGGGGACGCCCTTCACCCATACGAAGGGGAGAAGGGAGAGGCTTCCGCTCAATCGCTCTCTCTTGCGATCAGCTCCAGCGGCCAGACCTCTCGGATGATGCGCGGCCCTTCCGGGCCAGCGAAAGCAGGCAGCGCGGCCAGAAGCATCTCGGCCAGCCGCCGACCCATGGGCTCCAGTGCCGGACGGAAGGCGGTCAATGTCGGCGAGAAGTAGCGACAGAGCGGCGTGTCTACGATGACGATCACCGCCATGTCATGGCCAGGCTTGATTCCCATCTCGGCAAGCGCCTTGCAGCCGCCAAGCGCCATCGCGTCATTGTTGAAGATGATCGCCGTCGGCGGGTCCCTGGAGCGCATGACTTGCGGCGTCACCTGGTATCCGCCGGTCTCGTTGATGAACCCGTCGGCGACCAAGCCGGGGTCGACCTCGATGCCATGCCGCTTCAGCGCCTTGCGGTAGCCGTCGAGGAACAGGTAGCCGAAGTTGAGATCAAGCGAAGGGCGGATGGCAGCAATGCGGCGGTGGCCGCGCGCGACCAGCCGCTCGACGGCTTCATCGCCCGCCCGCTCGAAATCGATGTCGAGCGAAGGATAGGTGTCGCCGCCGGACCGACTTCGGCCAAGCGTTGCGAAGGGGAAGCCGGCCTTGCTGAGATAGTCGATCCGATCGTCTTCACGCCGTGTATTGGCCAACACGACCGCGTCGGCCCGGCGCGTCTCGACCACGCGGCGCAACCGCTCCTGCTGATATTGGCCGGGCTCACCCATGACGACCATAAGATCGAGGTCATGCTCGGCAAGCTTCGCCTGCAGCCCGATGAGGAACGGGATGAAGAAGGGCTCGCCATATTGCTGGTCGCCGGGATGCGGCTGCAGCATGAAGGCGATCGAACGGGTGGCGCCTTGCCTCAGACTGCGGCCGGACTGGTTTGGCGAATAGTTCAATTCCCTGGCCGCTTCCAGCACGCGCTGGCGTGTATCGGCGTTGACATCGGCGCGGCCGTTCAGCGCCCGGGACACGGTGCCGATTGAAATGTTCAGATGACGCGCAAGGTCGTGAATGCTGGACGCCAAGAGCCACTCTCCCTTGCCTTGGCTAGCATTGGCCGCCGCCCGGGCCAAGGCATCCGGAAGATTTTTGAGAGACAGCCGGTTGACATTCTACGCCATCGGGTGTGTTCTCGTAAACGTTTACGGAAAAACGTTTACGGTCCTGCCGTGAATGCCGTGATCACCGGTCTGGAGGGACCGGGCGGAGGAGGAGCGCTGGATGATGAAGGTCGTCCTGGTCGGGTGCGGAGCGATGAGCAAGCACTGGCTCGATGCCGCAAGGCGGGCCGATGGGCTTGCCGTTGTCGGCCTTGTCGATCTCGATGCCGAACGGGCGCAGGGGCGGGCGCGCGAATACGAGCTCACCAACGCTGTCATTGGCACCAGCCTCGATGCCGTCCTTGATCAGACCAAGCCGGATGCCGTGTTCGACGTCGTGGTTCCGGCAGCGCGCCGCGAGGTCGCGCTTTCGGCCTTCGCCCATAATTGCCATTTGCTCACCGAAAAGCCGCTGGCCGACAGTCCCGAAAACGCACACGCCATCATCGCGGCGGCGCGGCGAGCCGGTCGCATCCATGCCGTGGTCCAGAACCGCCGCTATGTCGCCAATGTCCGGCGCATCCGGCGTTTCCTCGACTCCGGCGCGATCGGCGCGCCGACCAGCATCCATGCCGACTTCTTCGTCGCCCCGCATTTCGGCGGCTTTCGCGAGGAGATGGAGCATGTGCTGCTGCTCGACATGGCGATCCACACCTTCGATGCGGCCCGCTATATGGTCGCGGGCGAACCGGCGAGCGTCTATTGCCAGGAGTGGGAGCCGGCCAATTCCTGGTACCGGCAGGGCTCGTCGGCAAGCGCCGTCTTCGATTTCGGTGGCGGCAAGGTTTTCACCTATGCCGGATCCTGGTGCGCCGACGGTTTTCGCACGAGCTGGGAAAGCGCTTGGCGCATCGTCGCTGAACGGGGCAGCCTGATCTGGGACGGCTATGATGATTTGAAGGCCGAAGTGGTCGCGTCAGGCCGCGACGGCATCATCGACAAGACCCAACCGATCGAAGTGCCGCCGCTCGATCCCGCCGATCGCATCGACGGTCATCTCGGCATCATCCAGGATTTCATGCAGGCGGTCGAGGCCGGCACCGAGCCGGAAACGCGCGGCATCGACAATATCCGCAGTCTGGCCATGGTGTTCGGTGCCATCGAGAGCGCCGAGACCGGGCGCCGCGTCCCGATCACACAGGAACAGCAATGATGCCGAACCCGCTTCTCGATATCAGGATCGGCACCATGGTGCGGGCCAATCTCGACGATCCGGCGGCCTATATCAGGCAGATCCTGCCGCTCGGCTTCGAGAGCATCCAGCCCTTCTTCTGGCAGACGCTGGGCGGCAAGGATCTGCCGCGGCTGGCCGGAGAGATCCGTGAGGCGATCGGCGACGCCGACGTCATCGTGTCGTCGATCGGCGTGTTCGGTAATCCGCTGGAGAGCGGCGACGTCGATCGCGGCGTGCTCGCGGCCTGGGAGACCGTCATCGACAATGCGCATCTGTTCGGCGCTTCGACGGTCAGCGGCTTCACCGGCCGCATTCGGGGCAAGAAGCTGACCGACAGCCTGCCGCGCTTCCGCGAAGTGTGGGGGCCGCTGGCCAGGCGCGCCGCCGACAAGGGCGTGCGCATCGCTTTCGAGAATTGCGCCATGGACGGCAACTGGGCGAGCGGCGACTGGAACATCGCCCACAATCCGGACGCCTGGGAGCTGATGTTCAACGAATTGCCCAACGACAATCTCGGTCTCGAATGGGAGCCCTGCCACCAGCTCGTCTATCTGATCGACCCGATGCCGCAGATCCGTAAATGGGCGCCCCGCATCTTCCATGTCCATGGCAAGGACGCGACGGTGCGCTGGGACGTGATCCGCGAGCATGGCGTGTTCGGCCGCCTGCCTTTCGTGCAGATGCGCACGCCGGGCTTCGGCGACAGCGACTGGACGCGGGTGATCAGCGAATTGCGGCTGGCCGGTTACAAGGGCGCCATCGACATCGAGGGCTGGCACGACCCGGTTTATCGCGGCGACCTCGAGATCACCGGTCAGGCGCGGGCGCTCGACTATCTGAAGCAATGCCGGGGAGGCGCCAGCTACCTGCCCAATCCGACTTGAGCAGCGGCCGGCGGGAGGAGCCGGCCGATCGAAATCACTGTCGTAACCCTTGATCGCGAGGGAACCAAAAGGGAGGAACGTGCATGAGCATGACGACCAGAAGGACTGTTCTGCGCTCGACCGTCGTGGCTGCCGCCGCGGCGCTCTGCGCCTCGATCTCCACCTTGCCGGCACAGGCGCTCGACGCGCAATGGTGCAAGGACGTGCACATCCGCTTCTTCGTCGGCGGCGCCGAGGGTGACGCCTTCGGCACCATCGTCTACAATGGCGCCAAGCAGGCGGCGGCCGATCTCGGGCCAAAAGTCGACTACATCTTCTCTCAGTGGGACGTCGAGAAGATGGTGCAGCAATTGCGCGAGGCTGTCGCCGTCAAGCCGCAGGGGATCGCCATGATGGGCCATCCGGGCGACGCCGCGATCATGCCTTTGGCCGAGCAGGCGCACAAGGACGGCATCAAGATGATGTACCAGAACGTCCCGGTGCCGAAGGTGGTGGAAGCATTCGGCGGCGGCTATGTCGGCGCGCAGCAGGAGCAGCAGGGTCGCGCGCTCGGCGCCGAGGCGTTCAAGCTCGGCAAGCTCAAGGCCGGCGACAAGGCGATCATGATCGGTCCGTTCGAGAACGAGAACCGCGGCGCGCGCGAGCGCGGCACGGTGGCGGCCCTGAAGGAAGCCGGCGTCGAGGTGATCCAGCTGTCCTCGCCGCCAAGCGGCGAATGGGCGTCCGATCCCAACCTGGCCATTCCGGTGATCACCGCGGCGCTGCTCAACCACCCGGACGTCAAGGCGGTCGGTTATCCCGGCGGCCAGATGCTCGGCAATGTCGCGACCTATATGCAGGCCGCGGGGCGCAAGCCCGGCGACATCTTCAACTTCGGCTTCGACACCAGCCCGCAGATCGTCGAAGGCTTCAAGGGCGGCTGGGTGCAACTGACCGCCGACCAGCAGCCTTTCCTGCAGGGCTATCTGCCCATCTTGAGCCTGTGCCAGCAGGTGGTGCTCGGACTTGCTCCCATGAATGTCGACACCGGCGCCGGCTTCGTCACGCCGCAGAACTACGAGATCGTCTCAGAGCTCGCCAAGCAGGCGCTGCGCTGACCTCCCAGGCAGCCGGCCGGGTGGATGGCCCGGCCGGCTGGACCGCCGGCATACTGACAATTGCAAGCGAGGATCGCATGAGCGAACGCATCATCGAACTGCGCGACATCAAGAAATCCTACGGCCAGGTCTATGCGCTGGGCGGGGTCAACCTCAGCGTCGACCGCGGCGAGGTGGTCGGCCTGATCGGCGACAACGGCGCCGGCAAGTCGACGCTGATCAAGATCCTGTCCGGCGTGGTCAAGCCGACCAGCGGCGACATCCTGGTGCGCGGCAAGCCGGTGACCGGGTGGAGCGCTGCGCGCTCGCGCGACGCCGGCATCGAGACGGTGTTCCAGGATCGCGCTTTGGCCGTGCAGCAGACGATCGTCCGAAACATCTTCATGGGCCGCGAGCTCACCAGCTTTCTCGGCTGGCTCAAGGTCAACAAGGAGATCGAGGAGGCGAGCCGGCTGATGCGCGAGATCGGATTCACCTCGAAGGTGTTCACGCCGCATTCGATCGTCGGCCAGCTTTCAGGCGGCGAACGCCAGGGCGTGGCGATCGCGCGCGCCATCTACAAGCAGGCGGAACTGATCATCCTCGACGAGCCGACGACGGCGCTGTCGCTGACCGAGACCGCCAAGGTATTCCACTTCGTGCGCCAGGTACGGGCGAGCGGCCGCTCGATCCTGTTCATCGGCCACAACATCCACCACGTCTTCGACATCGCAGACCGTTTTGTGGTGCTCGACCGCGGCAAGGTGGCGCTGACCGCCGACCGCACCGAGGTCAAGTCGGCCGAGGATCTCATCAACTTCATGGAAGACGTGGCGCATCCCGGCGGATTGCCCGGTTTGCACGGTGAAGCGGAGCAGAGAGCGTGATGAGCAAGGTGATGGAACCCGATCTGCAAACGCCTTTGGGAAGGACACGCGGCCAGATGGCCAAGGAGTCGGCCAAGGAATGGAGCCATCCATCCAATCACTGGCTGCGTGGCTTCGTCCTCGATAACCGCGCGGCGCTAGGCACTCTGGCCGTGTTCATCGTGATGATGGCGGTGTTCATGATCGCCAACCCGACCGTCTTCACCACCTGGTATCTCTACAGCTCCGTGCTGACGACGCTTCCCGTGGCGCTGTTCGTGGTGGTGCCGCTGGTCTTTGTCGTCACCTGCGGCGAGATCGACCTGTCGTTTCCGGCGACGATGGGCTTTGCTTCATGGGTCTTCGCGCTGGTGGTGCAGGCCGGCTTCGATCCGTTCGTAGGCATCGTGGCGGCGCTGGTCACCGGCACGCTGCTCGGCTTCATGGTCGGCTCGCTGGTCGTCTATGGCGGCCTGTCGTCGCTGATCGCAACGCTTGGCATGAACTTCCTGCTGCGCGGCCTGATCCAGATCATCAACGAGGGCAAGTCGATGGCGCTGACCGGCCTTGCCGACAGCGCGGCCTACAAGATCTTCTCCAGCCAGGTCTTCGGCATCCCCGTGCAGATATTCTGGGCGATAGGCTTCGTGGTCTTCTCGGCGCTGCTCTACAACCGGCACCGCTTCGGCGCGCAGGTGAAAGTTGTCGGCGACAATCCCGACAGCGCCAGGCAGATGGGCATCGACGTCAAATTGGTGCGGGTGAAGGTGTTCGTCTTCACCGGCATCGGTGCGGCGATCGCCGGCTGCTTCTCGGTGATGATCAACTTCACCTGGTGGCCGACGGCGGGCGATGGCTATCTGCTGCCGGTTTTGGCCTCGGTGTTCGTCGGCGGCACGCCGACCTGGGGTGGCATCGGCACCGTGGTCGGCGGTGCGATCGGCGCGGTCACTGTATCCTTCATCCAGACCGGCGTGGTAGCTGCGGGCCTGAGCGGCTTCTACGTGCAGTTCTTCAACGGGCTGATTATCATCCTGTCGCTGCTCGGACATAAGTGGAACCAGGCACGGTACAGGTGAAGGGGCTGGTCACACTGGCGCGACGAACCCGTCCAGCACGCGCTTCTGGCCGGCCTTGTCGAAGTCGATGGTGAGCTTGTTGCCTTCGATCGCGGCGATGTTGCCGTTGCCGAATTTCTGGTGGAAGACGCGGTCGCCGACATTGAAGGCGGATGGCGTGTCGGCAACGGATTTGGCGACCAGCTCGCCCTCGATCGTGCGGCCTTTGACACTGGTGCGGCCGGCGCCGTAGCCCGAATCGGTCTCGCCATAGCCGATGCGCTCGACCTGGTGGCCCGAGCGCGTGCCCCAGTTGCGATCGGTGGCTTCGGTGCGGTTGGCCTGCGCGCGGTGCCAGCCGGGCGTGGCATAGGTGTTGGAGAAGCTGCCTTGATCCTTGGCGCCTATATTGTCGAAGCGCGAGGCGCCGTAGGGGTTCTGCCGGCCGCCGCCGCGGCCCGAGGCGAAGCTGCCACCGCCGTAGGGATTGCCGTAGCCGCCATAGGAGTTGCCGCCATCGGCGATGTCGATATGGGTTTCCGGCAGCTCATCGACAAAGCGCGACGGGATTGTCGATTGCCACAGCCCATGAATCTGTCGGTTGGAGACGAACCAGATATGCAGGTTCTTCTTGGCGCGGGTCAGACCGACATAGGCAAGCCGGCGCTCTTCCTCCAGGCCGGAGCGGCCGCCTTCATCCAGTGCGCGCTGATGCGGGAACAGGCCTTCCTCCCAGCCGGGGAGGAACACGGTCTCGAATTCGAGGCCTTTTGCCGAATGCAGCGTCATGATCGAGACGGCGTCCTGTTCGGCGTTCTGTTCGGCATCCATGACAAGCGCCACATGTTCGAGGAAGGAACGAAGCGACTCGTACTCCTCCATGGAGCGGATCAACTCCTTTAGGTTTTCCAGCCGCCCGGGCGCATCCGCCGAACGGTCGTTCTTCCACATGTCGGTGTAGCCGCTCTCCTCCAGGATGGTCTCGGCGAGCTCGGTGTGCGGCGTGGTCTCCAGCGCTTTCTGCCAGCGCTCGAAATTGGCGGCGACCTCACGTAATGCCGCGCGCGGCTTCGGCTTCAGTTCGTCGCTTTCGGCCAGCGTGGCGGCCGCTTCCAGCATCGGAACGCGCATGGCGCGCGCGGTGTCGTGGATCTGGCGGATGGTGGCTTCGCCCAGCCCACGCTTCGGCACGTTGACGATGCGTTCGAAGGCGAGGTCGTCGCCGCTGTTGGCGACGACGCGGAAAAAGGCCAGCGCATCGCGGATTTCCAGGCGCTCGTAGAAGCGCGGGCCGCCGATGACGCGGTAGTTCAAGCCCAGCGTGATGAAGCGGTCTTCGAAGGCGCGCATCTGGAACGAAGCGCGCACCAGGATCGCCATGTCATTGAGATTATGCTTCTGCCGCTGATAGGCCTCGATGGCGTCGCCGATAGCCCGGGCCTCTTCCTCCGAGTCCCAGGCGGCATGCACATGCACCTTGTCGTCCTCGGGGTCGTTGCGATCGGTGAACAGCGTCTTGCCGAAGCGGCCCTCATTGTGGGCGATCAGGTGGGAAGCCGCGCCCAGTATATGCGCGGTGGAGCGATAGTTGCGCTCCAGCCGGATGATGGTGGCGCCCGGGAAATCCTTGTCGAAACGCAGGATGTTGTCCACCTCGGCGCCACGCCAGCCATAGATTGACTGGTCGTCGTCGCCGACGCAGCAGATATTGACTTTGTTCTCGCTCACGGCCGCGCGCTCGCTGGCCTCCGCGGGGGCGGCCTGACCGGCCGACCCCCGGTCGGGCTTGCGGCCTTCGGCCGATGGGCTGCGCCCGGGCCGCTGCGCCAGGAGCCTTAGCCACATGTATTGCGCGGTGTTGGTGTCCTGGTACTCGTCGACCAGTATGTATTTGAACTTGCGGTGATATTCCTTCAGCACGTCCGGATAGGCGCGGAAGATTCGGATCGGGTGATAGAGCAGGTCGCCGAAATCGCAGGAATTCAGCGTCTGCAGCCGTTCCTGATAGGCCTTGTAGAGCTGGCGGCCCTTGCCGTTGCCGAAGCTGCGGGCATCGCCTTCCGCTATCTCGTCGGGGCCGAGGCCCTTGTTCTTCCAGTTGTCGAGCATCTGGGCGAAGGTCTTGGCCGGCCATCGCTTGTCGTCCAGCCCTTCGGCCTGAATGAGCTGCTTGATCAGCCGCACGACGTCGTCGGTGTCGAGGATGGTGAAATCGGATTTCAGCCCGGCAAGCTCGGCGTGACGACGAAGCAGCTTCACGCCGATCGAGTGAAAGGTGCCGAGCCAGGGCATGCCTTCGACATTGCCTTCGCCGATCAGGTGGCCGATGCGCTGTTTCATCTCGCGCGCGGCCTTGTTGGTGAAGGTGACGGCCAGGATCTGCGAGGGGAACGCCCTGCCGGTGGCAAGGATATGGGCGATGCGCGTGGTGAGAACCCGCGTCTTGCCGGTGCCGGCGCCGGCGAGCACCAGGACAGGGCCCTCGGTCGTCTCGACGGCGAGCCGCTGCTCGGGGTTCAGGCCCTTCAGGTAGTCGGGGGCGCTGTGCTGGCCGCTGCGGGCCGCCATGGCGCGCGCGGCTATGCCGGACGGGGCCGCCGCGGGCCGCGCATTCGGTTCATCAAAAAAAGGCATGTCTTCGGAAAAGCCCGACATTGATCCCGAATGTAGTGATTCGGCAGCGAAAGACCAGAACTGTCTACGTTTTGTTCCAGTTTCGCATGTGCCAGGCCAACTTGACAGCTGGAGCGGGCAAGGGAAAGCTGGCGGCAGGGCAGGGACGGCATGCCGTCGCCTGAAAGCCGCCTCCTCGTTAGACGCAATTCCGGACGGAAAACCGCTTCACACTTTTCCTGGAATTGCTTGAAAGCGCGCAACAGTCGAAGGAGCACCGTCTTGGCTGTCACCATCACTTCCCTCCTCATCCTCATCATCGGTCTCATTCTGAGCGGTGGCGGCGTCTGGCTCGCGGTGCTGGGCGGCAGCTGGTATTACCTTGCCGCCGGCCTGGTCTTGCTGATCACCGCCTGGCTGTTTTTCAGGCGCAGGTCGACGTCGCTCTGGCTCTACGCGCTGTTCTTGCTCGCGACCTTGTGCTGGGCGGTCTGGGAAATCGGCTTCGACTGGTGGCAGCTCGCTCCGCGCGGCGGCGTCATCGTGCTCATCGCCTTGTGGCTGCTGACGCCATGGGCAAGGCGGGGCCTGCGGGGGCCAGACGCGCGCGCGCCGCTGATCCTGGCCGTGCTCGCATCGCTCGCGGTCGCCGGCTATTCAATGACCGCCGATCCTACGGACATCGCCGGCACGCTGGGCACCGAAAAGGTGGCGACGGCCCCCAATCTCGGCGGCGACATCCCGGATGGCGAGTGGCATTTCTACGGCCGCACGCCTTTCGGCCAGCGCTATTCGCCGCTCGACCAGATCACGCCCGACAATGTCGCCAAATTGCAGCCGGCCTGGACTTACCGCACCGGCGACGTGAAGGGGCCTGGCGACATCGGCGAGACGACCTATCAGGTGACACCCCTGAAGATCGGCGACACGCTGTTCATCTGCACGCCGCATGATTTCGCCATCGCCATCGATGCCGCGACCGGCAAGGAAAAGTGGCGCTACGACCCGAAGATCAAGCTCGACAACAACCGCCAGCACCAGACCTGTCGCGGCGTATCCTATTACGCCGACGCCAGGATCGCTGCCGGCCAGCCTTGCGCGCAGCGCATCTACCTGCCGACCTCCGACGCGCGGCTGATCGCGCTCGACGCCGCGAACGGGCAGGTGTGTGCGTCTTTCGCCGAGGGCGGCACGCTGAACCTGATGGCCAACATGCCCTATCCGAAGTCGGGCTATTACTATTCGACTTCGGCGCCGCTGATCGTCGGCGGCAAGATCATCGTCGGCGGCGCGGTCAATGACAACTACTCGACCGAGGAGCCGTCAGGGGTGATCCGTGCCTTCGACGTCAACACCGGCGCGCTGCTGTGGAACTGGGATTCCGGCAATCCGGATGTGACGACGCCGTTGCCCGCCGGGCAAACCTACACCCACAACTCGCCGAACATGTGGTCGACCGCGAGCGCCGACGAGAAACTCGGGCTGCTCTATCTGCCGCTCGGAAACCAGACGCCGGACCAGCTCGGCATGGGTCGCAGCGCCAATGTCGAGAAATTCTCCTCCTCGATCACCGCGCTCGACATCAACACCGGGCAATTGCGCTGGGTGCGGCAGACCGTGCATCATGACCTGTGGGACATGGACGTGCCGGCGCAGCCGTCGCTTGTCGACATCACCACGGCGAACGGCGTCGTGCCGGCGCTGGTCGGACCGACCAAGCAAGGCGACCTCTACGTGCTCGACCGTCGCACCGGCGAGCCGATCATTCCGGTGAAGGAAGTGCCCGCACCCGGCGGCGCGATCGATGGCGATCATGCCTCCCCAACGCAGCCGGCTTCGGACCTGTCCTTCAATCCGAAGCCGCTGACCGGCGCCGACATGTGGGGCATCACCATGTTCGACCAGCTGGCGTGCCGGATCGAACTGAAGAAATTGCGCTACGAGGGGCGCTACACGCCGCCCTCGCTGCAGGGCTCGCTGATCTATCCCGGCAATTTCGGCGTCTTCAACTGGGGCGGCGTCGCGGTCGATCCGGTGCGGCAGGTGATGTTCGGCATGCCGACCTATCTCGCCTTCACCTCGAAGCTCATCCCGCGCGCGGACGTGCCGCCGCCGGGCGATGCCACCAAGGGCAGCGAGCAGGGGCTGAACCGCAACGAAGGCGCACCTTACGCGGTGGTGATGGGGCCGTTCCTGTCGCCACTCGGCATTCCCTGCCAGGCGCCGCCCTGGGGTTACGTCGCGGGCGTCGACCTCAAGACGGGAAACATCGCCTACAAGCACCGCAACGGCACCGTCTACGACATGACGCCGCTGCCGCTGCCCCTAAAGGTCGGCGTTCCGGGCATCGGCGGGCCGATGATCACGGCGGGCGGCGTCGCCTTCCTGGGCGCCGCGGTTGACGACTATCTGCGCGCCTATGACCTCACCACTGGCAGGCAACTCTGGCAGGCGAGGCTTCCGGCGGGTGGGCAGTCGACACCGATGACCTATACGGTGGCCGACGGCCGCCAGTTCGTCGTCATCGTCGCCGGCGGTCACGGCTCGGTCGGTACCAAGCCGGGCGATTACGTTATGGCCTACGCTCTGCCGAAATAGGACGAGGCCGTTCCGAGCGTACCCCTGGAAGGGCCTATCCTTGGAGGCCAAGATGCCCCTTGAGGCTCGGCACCTGGTCCAGCACCTGGTTTGTCAGGTCGGGGCCGGCGGCCGCCTCAGCCTGCTTGATCAAGGTCTCGCCGGCCTGCTGGATCTGCGCCATGTCGAGGCCGGACGCCTTGAGCGCGGCAATGCCGTTGATCAGTGCGCCGGCCTTTTCGCCAAGGACGCCGCCAAGCGCGCCCTCCAGCGACGACAGGAGCCCGCCGCCCGAACCCGCAGCCGCGCCGGCGGCCATCACGTCATATTTCTGCGCCAGCGCGTCGGCGCCGGGGATCTTGGCGAAGAAGGACGAAACACTGGTGCCCTCCGCCTCGTGCTCCAGCACTGAGAAGATTGTGCCGACGACCTTCTCGGTCGTCGCCTGATCGAGTCCTGCCTTTTGCGAGACGGTGTTGACGATGTCCTGGACGTTCATGGCATTCCCCTTTCGCCGTCGGGTCAGACGAGGCTGCATGGGCAGCTTCCCGGCCCAGTGTGACAGCATCATCAAGGTTTTCGGAAATGACCAAAATGTGATGAGCGGCTTGGCGGCCAGCGCTGCGGCGCGCAGGCTGGCAGCTGCTTTCCGTGTGGGATCGGGAGCAGCACGTCACTTGACCGTCCGAGCTCGACCCGGTCGACCTTGCTTGGAGCCGAGCGATCGGCTTCTTGAAGGATAAGGTCGCCTGACGCTCATATCGCGTCAGGCGATCGACGGAGCCCATACCGCTGCAAAATCGGGCGCAAGCGTAAAGCCTGCCGGCAACGCCGAGACGGGAGGCGGGCGCCGCACGCCTTCCTGGAGATAGCGCAGAGCCGACATCACACCGTTCATCGTATACGGCTTCGCAATTACGCCTACCGCGCCGACAAAGTTTTCGGGGATGCGTTTCGGATTCGCGGTCATGAACACGACCATAGGCTGACCCGATCGCCGAATATGCTCGGCCACGTCAAGGCCCGTCGGGCCGTCGGAAAGATGAATGTCGACAAATGCAATATCGGCTTTGCTGGTGCCGACCATTGCCTTGGCTTCGTCCGACGAAACCGCCCATCCCACGACGCTATGGCCGGCTTCCTCGATCAGGCTCTCCAGTTCCATCGCCAGAAGAGCTTCGTCCTCCACGATCAGGACTTTCAGCGGTTCGATCATGACACGTCCCCTTTGTGCTGAGGCCCGTTCGGCATCTTTACGACAACTTGCGTACCCGGACTTGTGTTCCGCCATTCGACATCGGCGCGAAGTTGCCGCCCGAGTTGCCGGATAAGCCTCATACCGAAGGTGCCGTCGCCGGCCTTGGCTTCCATGCCGACGCCATCGTCGGAAATTTCAATGATCAGATGCTCCTCCGGTTGGCGCATCCTGACGCCGATGTTGCCGGGCGTCGTCTCGTCCTTGAAGGCGTGCTTCAGCGCGTTGGTGACGAGCTCGTTGACGATCAGTGCCACAGGCGTCGCCTTTTCAGCCGGGACGACGATCGGCTCCAGATCGAGCTTCGACGTGATCTGCGACCGGCCGGACGCCGCAAGCAGATCCGACACTAGGTCCCTGGCAAAATCGGATACGTCGAATTTGCTGACGTCCTTCGACTGATAGAGCCTACGATGCACGGTGCTAAGCGCCTCGATGCGTTCCAGCATCGTGGCGAGCGAATTCTTGACCGCTTCGTCCTTGATGGTTCGGCTCTGCATCAGGATCAGAGACGAGACCATCTGCAGGTTGTTCTTCACCCGGTGGTCGACCTCATGCAGCAGCGCCGTCTGTGTCTCGAGCGCGGCCTCGAGCTCCCTGGTCCGCTCCTTCACTGCCTCTTCGAAGCGCTGCTTGTCGGCCGCGGTGCGCTGTTCGGAGCGCTTGCGGTCCGAAACGTCGAGTTGCGAGGCAAAGAAGAACAAGAGCTCACCCTTGGCGTTGGAGACAGGACTGAGATAGAGCGCGTTCCAGAACGTGGAACCGTCCTTTCGGTAGTTCAAAAGGTCGATGCTGATGTCCCTGCACCCGGCAACAGCGTCGCGAACTTCGGCGACGGCATCAGCGTCCGTGTCGGGGCCTTGGAGAAAGCGGCAATTCCTGCCGATCACTTCCTCGCGTGCGTAGCCGGTCAACCGCAGAAACGAGTCGTTCGCGAATACGATCGGATTGTCCGGTTTGCGCGGATCGGTGATGATCATCGACATGCGCGTGGCACGGATGGCCGCTGCAAAAGGATCGCCCTTGCCCTGCTCGGCGTGAAGATCGTCGGTCATGTGCCAGGCATCTGGCGACTCTTTCGTGCGCTTTTCGTCCAAGCCAATAACCGCGGCCACAACGGTGCAGGTTTGGAATTGGTTCAATCGCGGGTTTTGTAGTCGCGGATGGAAAAGTGAAGGAACAAAACCGTCATTCTTGTAAGGGCTTGGGCGGAAATTGTTTTCTGATCTAGTGCGGCAGCGGCTTGTGCATGGCGACGCCCGCGATCACCATTGCGACACCTATGCAGTCGGCGACGCCCGGCACCTGGCGCAGCACGATGACGCCGATCAGTGTCGCGGTCAGCGGCAGGAGCGACAACATCAGCGCGAAGCTCGCGCGCGGTAGCCGCGCCATGGCGAACTGATCGCAAATGTAAGGGATGACCGAGGAGCAGACTCCGACGCCTACCGCGGCGCCGAGCAGTCGCGGCGACGAGAAGGCCGGCAGCGCGTCGCGGAAGCCGATAGGCAGCACGACGAGGAACGCGATCGCCATCGCGGTGCCGAGGCCTGCAATGCCGATGCCGGTCCGGGCGACACGGTGACCGATCACGATGTAGCCGACGAACAGGGCGCCGTTCAGAAAGGCCCAGGAAAGGCCGACCGGATTGCTTGACCATTTAACGTCGATGAGAAGCAAGGTACCGGCAACGGCAACAGCGAGCGCTGCAAAGTTGCGCCAGCTTCGCAGGCCGACGAGCGCGATTACGATTGTACCGACGAACTCGATCGCCGCCACCAGCGAGATCGGCAAGCGCTCGAGCGCGAGATAGAACGAGCAGTTCATCACCGCCAGGCAGATGCCGAAGGCCAGCAGCAACAGCCGCTGAGCTCGATCCGCACGAGCGAAGACGCGCCAGGGCCTGGTCAACGGAGCGAAGATAAGCGCGGCTGTTGCGATGCGCAGCCAGGCCATGCCGAGCACGCCGACCTCGGCGAAAAGCATCACGGCGAAGGCCGGTCCAAGATAGTGAAACACGGCGCTGACGCAGAACCAGGCATGCGGAGGCAGCGCGTTGGCCGTTCTGGCAAATGTGGTGGGACCGGCGAGGGTTGAGCGCGCGTCGGCAGCGCTGGCGGGCAGGCTCCTAACTGGGATTTGCGTTTGAGCTTTCATGCGGGCATTGTCGCAGGCGAAAATCGACGATCATATGTTTGATGAATTGCTTTCTGGCTTTTCTTCTTTCTTATGAAAGGGAATCACGTTGAAAGACCTTCGAAATGAAAATGCCGACCTGGACGCCACGGACCTGAAGATCCTGCGGCTGCTGGAAAGGGACGCGCGCATCAGCACGGCGGAATTGGCGCGCGGGGTCGGGCTGTCGCCGCCGAGCGTGGCGGAGCGTATCCGCAAGCTGCAGGAAAACGGCGTGATCGAGGCCTACACGGTAAGGATCAACCCGGCGGCGCTTGGGCTGAAGCTGTCGGCATGGCTCAGAATCCGGCCGGTGCCCGGGCAGCTTTCAGTGGTGGCGGAAATCATCCGCGAACTGCAGGAAATCGCGCAATGCGACCGGGTGACCGGCGAGGACTGTTTCATCGCGCTTGCCCATGTCGGTTCGGTGAGCGAGCTCGAGCGTGTGATCGACCGGATCATCCCATATGCGATGACCAACACCGCCATCATCCAGTCGTCACCGGTCGAGCCGCGCTCGCCGCTGGGTGGGTTCAAGCCGCGATGATGAGGTGGCAATAATGGTTCAAGCGTGGCCGCGCTTCATGCGCGCCTGCTTCAGAATGGCGCGCCAGCGGATCATGTCGAAGGGTATGGGTTCGTTGTTGTTGGCGATGTGGAAAATCTCGTTGTTGACGTTCTTCAACGATCGCCAGAAATCATAGTCGCTGATGCGTGGATCGGACGCCAAGCGCTCCACTTCGACCTTGATGTCTGTTTTCATGCCCTGTCCTCGCACCGCATTCCGCAGCCGCCCGCGCGCAAGCCCGGTACGGCGGTTTTCGAACGTGACACTGAGTCGTTCAACGGACTCAAGCGGCTTGTTCACGTTAAAACCTTGGTAAGGTTAACGCGGGCGTCGGGGTGCATCAAGCGTTCTTGCGCTTGATCCCGATGGAGCGGCCGGCGCGCTCCGGCATCGGCAGAAGGGAGTGGGCGGCGCGCAGAGCTTCGACCTTGGCCATCACGTCGGTGGGGAAGGGAGCGACCTTCGGACCCGACATGTCGACATGCAGGGCAAGCTGCTCGGATGTGGCGGCCAGCCAGCCGTCGACATGGCGGATTTCCTGATAGACCCTCAGCCGCTTCTCGTCATGGTCGATGAGCTGGAACGAGACCTTCACCTTGTGGTCGAGGTGAAGCTCCTGGACGTAGCAGACATGGACTTCGGCGGTGTAGATGGTGAGGCGGCGATCCCTTGCGTAGTTCGGCCCCATGCCCATCATTTCGAAGGCCTCGTCCGAACAGCGGTCGAACAGCACGTTGTAATAGGCCATGTTGAGATGGCCATTATAGTCGATCCAGTCTTTCTCGATGCCCATCGGATCGGAAATGAAGGGGGCGGGGATGATCATCTGGTTTTCCTTGATCGTCGCTGGACAGAGCGTTGTTGGTGAGGTTCTCATAAGATTGGCGTAATTCCGGCCGGAAAACCGCTTCACACCTTTCCTGGAATTGCTTTAGGCACCATCCATAGCTGCAGAACAAGGGTGGCCACTGGTCCATTCGCGGAGGAATTCATGGCTTTGAGCGACCTCAACCCTGTCGAACGCAATGAGGAAGGCATCGCTTCGGTGCTGGGCATCCTCAAGCAGCGCTTCGGCGAGCGATTTCAGACCGGCGCGGCGATCCGTAGCCAGCATGCGCACACCACCACCTATATCCCGACCCAGGCGCCGGATGGCGTCGCCTTTGTAGAGACGACCGAGGAGGTGCAGGAGATCGTGCGCGCTTGCGCCGCGCACCGGGTGCCGGTCATCGCTTTCGGCGTCGGCTCCTCGCTCGAGGGCCACACCAATGCTCCTGGCGGCGGCATCTCGATCGACACCTCGCGCATGAACCGGATCCTCGCCGTCAACCCGCAGGATCTCGATTGCACCGTCGAACCGGGTGTGACGCGCGAGGACCTCAACCGGCACCTGCGCGACACCGGCCTGTTCTTTCCGATCGATCCCGGCGCAAACGCCTCGCTTGGCGGAATGGCGGCGACCAGGGCTTCCGGCACCAATGCGGTGCGCTACGGCACGATGCGCGAGAACGTGCTGTCGCTGACCGCCGTCATGGCCGACGGCGAGACGGTGACGACCGGCAAGCGGGCGAAGAAGAGCTCGGCCGGCTATGACCTGACGCGGCTTCTGGTCGGGTCAGAAGGCACGCTCGGCGTCATCACGTCGCTGACGCTGAGGCTGCAGGGCATTCCGCAGGCGATTTCCGGCGGCGTCTGTCCGTTCCCCAGCCTGGAGGCGGCGTGCAACACGGTGATCGCGACCATCCAGATGGGTGTCCCGGTGGCGCGCATCGAACTGGTCAACGCGCTTCAGATGCGGGCGATGAAGAATTATTCCAAGCTCGACTATCCGGAGAGCCCGTGCCTGTTCGTCGAGTTCCACGGCAGCGATGCCGGCGTCGCCGAACAGGCCGAGACGTTCGGCATGATCGCCGAGGAGAATGGCGGCGGGCCGTTCCTGTGGACCACCGTCGCCGAGGAGCGGACAAAGCTGTGGAAGGCCAGGCATGATGCTTATTGGTCGTCGCTGACGCTGCGCCCCGGCGCCAAGGGGCTGTCGACCGATGTCTGCGTGCCGATCTCGCGGCTGGCCGAATGCGTTACCGAGACCGAGGCCGATATCGCCGAGATGGGGCTGATCGCACCGATCGTCGGCCATGCCGGCGACGGCAATTTTCATACCCTGGTGCTGATGGACGTTAACGATCCCCAGGAGATCGCGCGGTGCGAGGAATTCGTCGCCCGGCTCAACATGCGCGCCATTGCCATGGATGGCACCTGCACGGGCGAGCACGGCATCGGCCAGGGCAAGATCGGCTTCCTAAGGCGCGAACTAGGCCATGGCGTCGATGTCATGCGCACGATCAAGCAGGCGCTTGATCCGCTCAACATAATGAACCCGGGCAAGATATTGCCGGCGGCCGGGTAGTCCGCCGGCCAGAGGTCATTCCCGCGCCTCTTCGGCCAGCTTCTGCAGCATGGACCGTGTCGGCGCGAAGAAGGTGGTGCCGGTGCGCGGGGTGGAGAAGTCGAGCAGCCTGTCATAGGCGCCGGGCGGCTCACCGACATACATGCGCTGCAGCATCTTCTCGATCACCCACAAATAGCGCGTGTAGCCGATGAAATAGGTGCCGAATTCGTTCTGCCCTGGGCGGCCGAACGGCATGTTGTCGCGCAGGATGTCATACTCGTTGCCGGCGTCGTCCTCGATCGTGGCCAGCGACTTGTGCGACTTGCGCGGCTTGTCGTCATCGTCGATCTCGATGTTGTCGATCTTGGTGCGGCCAATGATCTCCTCCTGGACATGGGTCGGCGTTTTGCCCCAGGCGGCCATGTCGTGCAGGTATTTCTGCACCACGACATAGCTGCCGCCCGCAAAGTCGCCGTCCTCGTCACCGACCAGGGCCGAGGCAGGCAGGTCGAGGCCGGTCGGATTGGCGGTGCCGTCGACAAAACCCAGAAGATCGCGCGCGTCGAAATAGCGGAAGCCCGATACCTCGTCGACGACCGTCACGCTATCGCTAAGGCTGTTCAGCAGCATGCGTTCGAGTTCGAAGCACATGTCGGGCCGCTCGGCGCGGATGTGGAAAAGCAGATCGCCCGGCGTCGAGGGCGCCGAATGCGCTGTCCCCTCGATTGGCGCGAAGGGTTTCAACTCGCGCGGCCGCCGGTCAGGCGACAGACGGTTCCAGAGGTCGGCGCCAATGCCGGCTATGCAAGACAGCCGGCCGGAGAGGTCGCGAAAACCGACATTCTTGACGAGGTCGTCGAGCTCGCCGAGCACCGTAGCGACGTTCGCCAACGCCGCTTTGTCGCCGCCGACCGTGACGACGAGGAAGATCGCGGCCGTCGACAGCGGAGCGTCAACGCTCTGCGCGTCGATGGGCACTCTATCCCAGTTCTTGCCTGACATCGGGAACGCTCCGGTTGGGTTGAGATCCGTTGCGGCCAGGGCGTGGCCGGAGGGGTGGGGTAGGCAAAAGGAGATACCCCGACCTCGAGCCGCCGCGCAACTGGAGACGTTGGCGGCTGTCGCGCTGAATTGCCTCTTTATCGACACGCGGATGCGGGTAGAGTGCGGCTGACTTTCAACCTGGTAAACAGATGCTCGCCCGCCTGTTCGTGATCTTCGGTGGCCTGTTCGTGCTGGTGCTGTGCGCGGCGCTGGTGGTGCCGTATTTTATCGACTGGACGGGCTACCGGGGCGATTTCGAGCGCGAGGCGAGCGCCATCCTCGGGCGCAAGGTGACGGTGAAGGGTGACGCGACGGCGCGGCTTCTGCCATTCCCGTCGGTGACCTTCTCGAATGTCGAGGTCGCGGGCGGCCCTGGCGGCCAGCCCGCCATGACGGTCGAAACCTTCTCGATGGATGCTGAACTGGCACCCTTCCTGCGCGGCGAGGTGCTGATCTTCGACATGCGGCTGGTGCATCCCAAGGCGACCATCGACGTCGCCAATGACGGCACCGTCGACTGGGCGATCCGGCCGTCGAGCCCATTCGATCCGGGCCAGATCGCCATCGAGAAGCTGACCGTGACCGAAGGGCGGATCGAACTACGTCATGAAGCCGGCGGGCGCAGCCATGTGATCTCCGAGATCAATTCGACGATTTCCGCCAAATCGCTCGCCGGCCCCTGGCGCATGGACGGAACGCTTCGCTTCGACGGCCTGCACGCGGACGTCTCGGCCTCGACCGGCAAGGTGGAAGCGGACGGCCAGATGCGGCTCAGGCTGAAGGCCGACCCCGATGCCTATCCCCTGATCATCGAAACTGACGGCAATGCCGGCATCGTCAAGGGCGCCGCGGTCTATTCCGGCCAGTTCAAGATCTCCGGCGCCGACAAGAATTCGGGCGAACTGCGTGGCAACAATGGCGAGCCGGTCAAGATCAGCACCGGCAAACCCGACCCGGGCTTCCGGCTGAACGGCAAGTTCGCGCTCGACCACCAGAAGCTCAATGTCGACGAGTTCCGCTTCGAGACCGGGCCACTCGACAATCCCTACACAGCCGACGGCAAGGCCTCGGTCGATCTCGGCCTGAAGCCGCATTTCGCGGTCGAAGCCGATGGCGCGCAGGTGCAGTTCGACGAGGCTGTCGGCGGCGCCCCTGGATCGGGCTTCACGCTCGACCAGCGTATCGCGGCATTGGAGCAGACGCTGCAGCACATGCCGAAGCCGACGATACCGGGCACGCTCGAGGTCCGGCTGCCGGCGGTGGTGGCCGGCGATACGACTGTGCGCGACGTGCGGCTCTCGGCTGAGCCGGTCGAAGGCGGCTGGTCGGTCAAGTCGCTTGCCGCGACCCTGCCGGGCCGCACGACGCTCGAAGCGGACGGCATGCTGAGCCTGCAAGACCATTTCGGCTTCACCGGCTCTTTGCTGCTCGCCGTCGGGCAGCCTTCGGGCTTTGCCGCCTGGCTGTCGAAGGATGTCGACGAGGCCATCCGCCGGCTGCCCGCGGCCGGCTTCAAGGCCAAGGTCGATCTCAGCGAGAACCGGCAGTCCTTCAGCGACCTCGAACTTGTCCTCGGCAAGGCGAAATTTTCGGGCAGCATCGATTCCAGCCAGCCGGAGGGCGCCAGGCCATCGGTGCTGATGCGGCTGACGGGCGGCGAGATGGACCTGGACGGGCTCGCCGCCTTCGCGTCGATCTTCATCAGCGACAAGGGCGCCAACCGCTTTTCGAATCGCGATCTCGATTTCCAGATCAAGGCGGGCCCAGTCAGCGCCGGCGGCCTGAGCGCCGACGCGGTCGACACGGCGCTGCGGCTGCGCGAAGGCCTGCTCGAGATCGACCGGCTTTCGATCGGCGGCCTGGCCGGCGCCTCGATCAGCGCCACGGGCCGGGTCAAGGATTTCCCGCAGAGCCCGACGGGCAAGCTCAACGCCTCCGTGGTGGCGGTGGACCTCAAGCCGTTGATCGATATGGCGGCCGAGCATTATCCCGACAATGCCGCGCTCAGGGGCCTGGCCAGTCGCGCGGCGGCCTATCCCGAATTGTTTCAGGATGCGCGCATCGATCTTCTGACCAGCGCCGCCGACAATGGCGACGGCACCACGGGCTTGGCGCTCTCGGCCCAGGGCAAGGCCGGCGGCTCGGCCTTCTCGGCCTCGCTTTCCGGCAAGGGAACCGTGGACAAGCTATCCCAGGCGCCGGTGTCGATCACCTTCAACGCCCGTAACGACAATGCAACCACGCTGCTGGCGCTTTACGGCCTGCCGACCCTGCCACTCGGCATGCTCGGCCATGCCAATACCGACGTCTCGGCGAAGGGCTCGATCGCCGGCGGTCTCGCGACCAGCTTCAACCTGACGGCCGACGATTTCAGGGCGGGCTTCGACGGAACCGTCGCCGCGACGGCGCAGGGCCCGACCGCCAAGGGCAAGGTCAATCTCGATGCCGCCGACATCGAACCGTGGCTGATGACGACGGGGGTAGGCCTGCCCGGCATGGGAACCGGGACGTCTACGTCGCTGGCGGCCGATGCCGACTTCGGCAACGGGCTCCTTGTGCTGAGCGGTCTCACCGGGTCGATCAACAAGGCGGCGGTGTCCGGCGACATCAATATCGACGCCAAGGATGGGCTGCCGCATCTAGCGGGGGCGGTCGCGCTCGACGAGTTCGACCTCGATCCGCTGGCGGTTTCGCTGTTCGGCGACCAGTCCTTCACTCCCGCCAAGGGTGGATGGCCGACGACGCCGTTCAGCCAGAAATCGACGCTGCCGTTCAACGCGGACCTCGATCTAAACACATCGGCGCTCGCCGTCGGGTCATTCGCGACGGCGCATGACGCTTCATTCTCGCTGAAGCTTGATCGGGAAGGCATCCATGTCTCCGACCTCAAGGCGAAGCTGCATGGCGGCGATCTGACCGGCCTGTTCGACCTGAAGAACACGGAGGGCACCGGCCTGTTCTCCGGCCAGATAAGGCTTGCCGGCGCCGATCTTTCCGCGGTTCTGCCGGGCGCCGGGATCGGCGGCAGCGGTGACCTTTCGGCGGCGCTGTCGACCAGCGGCAAATCCGTCGACGCCATGATTGCCGCCCTGTCAGGGTCCGGAACCGCGGCGCTGAGGGGATTGAAAGTGGACGGCATCAATCCGGACGGGTTTGCTGGAATTATCGCCAAGGCCGACGCGATCGGACGTGACATCGACGCGGCCAGGACGGCTGATTTCGCGCCGCGGATCGCCGGGGACGGCAGCTTCGCCGCCGGCGACACGGATGTGGCCTTCACAGTCGCCAACGGCACGTTACGGGTGCCGCCAATCAGTCTCGACAATCCCGGCGCGACCCTGTCCGCCGACGTAACCGCCGATCTCAACACAAGCACCGTCACGGCAAAGGGGGCGCTGACCTACCGTCCCGGCGACGAGGCGATGGTCGGCTCCGAGCCGGCCGTCAATTTCAGCCTCTCGGGCCCGCTTGGGGCGACCGCGCTCCAGTTCGATAGCGGTCCGCTGGCGCAGTTCCTGACGCAGCGCGCGCTGGAGAAGGAACAGCAGCGGGTCGAGGCGATGCAGGCGGCGCTGCTGGAGAAGCAGCGGCTGCGGCGTGAAGTGCGCTACTATGCATCGCTGCAGGCCGAGCGCGACAAGGCCGCGGAGGAGTTGCGCCGGCAGGAGGAAGAAGCGCGGCAAAAGGCCGAGGCCGAAGCCAGGGCGAAAGCCGAGGCGGAAGCGCAGGCAAAGGCGGAAGCCGACGCGAAAGCCAGGGCCGATGAAGAGGCGAGGGCCAAGGCGGAGGCCGACGCCAAGGCGCAGGCCGAGGCGGACGCCAAGGCGAATGCAGATGCGCAGGCGAAGGCGGAGGCCGAGCAGCGGGCCGCGGACGAGGCAGCCAAGGCGCAGGCCGAGGCTGATCGCAAGAAGGCCGAGCAAGCGAAGCTGGAAGCAGCGCGCAAGGCGGCCGAGCAGACGCGGAAGGCCGACGGATCGCTGCCCGGCGTCGGTTCGACCCCGACGCCGGCGAAGCCAAAGGCCAATCCGTTCACGATCGACAATCTGTTGAAGTCGCTCGACGGCGGTTGAGCTTTACGCTCCGCGTGACGGAACCAGCCGAAGACCAGGGCGCCTACGACTCTTCCTGGCGCGAGAGCAGACGCCGCAGCATCGGCTCTATCCGCGAAAGCTCGTCGAGATGCGCGGCCGATAATTCGGCCAGGCGATCGTCGGCGAGAGGGGTGAGCTGCAACAAGACGCGACGGTGGTCGTCTTTGTCCTGATCGCGGATGACCAGCCCTGCCTCGGCAAGGCGGTTCACCAGTTCCACCGCGCTGTGGTGGCGAATGAGCAGCCGCTCGGCGAGGTCGCCCACTGCCACCGGTCCGCCGCCGGGAAATCCCTTTATCGCCAGCAGCGCCTGATGCTGGCGCGGCGTGAGGCCCGCCTCATTGGCCTGGACCTGGCTGAATTCGAGAAAGCGGCGGATCAGGTAGCGGAATTGCGACAGCCGCTGATAATCAGCCTGGCTGATGGCGGGGCGTGGTTTCGGCGGCGTCATTCCCCGACTTATGGTCCTTTACGGCGAAAGCTCAACTGGCAGTCGCGATCCAAGTCCAAAATGACGCGGCCCAGCGACCGAAAACCGCTTGATGATTTATATCGTATTACGATATGAGCCACCTGAAACCGGACGGCCTTCGCGCCCAACAGAAAGCTCAGGCTCCCATATGAAATCCGCTCGCGCCGGCAACGGCCATCTTGGCGACTTCACTACCGATCCGCGCGTGCTCGTCATCGCTGCCATCGCCGTGGTGGTGGCAACCGCCGGGCTCTTCGCCGGCATCGTGCTTCTGCGGCTGATCAGGCTTGCCACCAATATCGCCTATTTTGGCCAGTTCTCGCTGGCCGACCTCAAGCTTGAGGACTCGCCGCTGGGTTATGCCGCCGTGATCGTCCCTGTGATCGGCGCGCTGATCATCGGCCTGATGGCGCGCTTTGGTAGCGAGAAGATCCGCGGCCACGGCATTCCCGAGGCCATCGAGGCGATCCTGCTCGGGCGCTCGCGGCTCGACGCCAAGGTCGCGGTGCTGAAGCCGCTGTCGTCGGCGATCTCGATCGGCTCGGGCGGGCCGTTCGGCGCCGAAGGCCCGATCATCATGACCGGCGGGGCGATCGGCTCGCTGATCGCGCAGATGCTGCCGGTCAGCGACAACGAGCGCAAGACGCTGCTGGTGGCGGGCGCGGCGGCCGGCATGACGACGGTGTTCGGAACGCCGATCGCCGCCATCATGCTTGCGGTCGAGCTGCTCCTGTTCGAATGGACGCCGCGCAGCTTCATTCCTGTCGCCGTCGCCGCGATCGTAGCGGAAGTCGAGCGCAGTCTGCTGCACCTGCCGGGTCCGATTTTTCCGTTCTCCGGGACCATGCAGGCATCGATCGCCGGGCTGGGCGGCTGGGTGCTGATCGGCATTGCCGCCGGACTTCTCTCGGGCCTGCTGACGCAATTGGTCTATGCCTGCGAGGACGCCTTCCTGAAGTTGCCGATACACTGGATGTGGTGGCCGATGATCGGCGGTCTGGTGGTCGGCATCGGCGGACTGGTCGAGCCGCACGCGCTTGGCGTCGGCTACGATAACATCGCCAACATGCTCGACGGCCGCACGGTCGCGGCCGCCGCGATGCTGCTTCTGGTGGTGAAGGCCGTCATTTGGTCGGTGGCGCTGGGGTCGGGGACATCGGGAGGCGTGCTGGCGCCGCTGCTCATCATGGGCGGCGCGATGGGGGCGGTGCTGTCGGGCATCCTGCCCGAGGCGAGCCCCGGCTTCTGGCCGCTGCTGGCGATGGCGGCGACGATGGGCGGCACCATGCGCGCCCCGCTGACCGCGACCTTCTTCGCCACCGAGCTGACCGGTAACACGCATGTCCTCGTGCCGCTGATCGCGGCCTGCGCCACCGCGCACGCGGTAACCGTGCTGTTGATGAAGCGCTCGATCCTGACCGAGAAAGTAGCGCGTCGCGGGCATCACCTCGTCCGCGAATACCGCGTCGATCCTTTCGCGCTGACCAGGGTCAGGGAGGTGATGACGACCAAGGTCGAGAGCGTGCCGGCGACGATGACGCTGCATGGCGCGGCGACCTTCCTGACCGCCCCGGACACCCGGCATCCGAGCTTCCCGGTGGTCAACGGGGAGGGGCATGTGCTCGGCCTCATCGACCCGCCCGCGATCCTGCGCTGGCGGCGGGCCGGTATGCATCGCAAGACGACTCTCGGCGAGTTGCTCGCCGGCAGCAAGATCACGCTGGCTTATCCAGACGAATATCTGGAGGCGCTTTCCGACAAGCTGCTCACCGCCAATGTCTCACATCTGCCCGTGGTCTCACGCGAGGACGAGCGGCTCATCGGCTATATCGGCTGGAAAGACATGATGCGGGTAAGGTCGAAGAAGCAGGCGGAAGAGCGCGAGCGCTCGGCGCTTCTCAGCTTCGGCGCCAGGCGCAAGGCTGGGCAAAGCGTTAGCGACAACGCGGCCTAGAACGCGGTACCGCGGCGCTTAGCCCAGGCGAGCACATAGAGCCTCAGAGCGGAAGAAAGGTTGGCATCCCGGGTGCGGCTCTCGTCGATCTCGGCGATCAGGGCCGCGAGCGACAGCGACCGCTCGGCTGCGATGGCGATGAGATCGTCATAGAATGGTTGCTCCAGGGAAAAGCTGGTGCGGTGACCGCGGATCGTTACCGAACGTTTTTCGACCGCGGCCATCGGAGGACTCAGCGCTTGCCAAGGTCGTCAGGCTTTTCACGGCGATGGCCGGCCACGAATTTCCCGGCTTTTTCGGAGATCAGCCGCTCGCGCTCGCGCTCGGCTTTGGTCCGGCCATGCAGCGCACGGTTCTCGACGGCCCGGCGGTCCTTCTCGGTGCGCGCTTTCTGCTTGCGGGCCTGGCGGAGATTGACGACCTCGCCCATGCCGCCGGGCTATTTCTTGCGGAAGGCGTCGAGCGAAACGACGTCGGCGCCCTTGCCGCCGGTCTCGGCGACGGCTGGTTTCTTCTCGGCTTCGGCAGCCTTCTTTTTCGTTTCGGCCTTTTTCTCAGGCACGACGGCGATCGGCTCGGGCGCGGGAGCGGCTGCCTCGTCTTCGACGTTCTCCGTCTTGACGTCGAATTCGAGCTCGAAATTGACCGACGGATCGTAGAAGCCACGCACTGCGGAGAAGGGGATTTCCAGCTTTTCCGGAACATCGGAGAAAGAGAGTCCCACCTCAAAGCCCGCATCGGTCACTTTGAGGTCCCAATACTGGAACTGGATGACGATGGTCATCTGGTCCGGATAACGCTCGCGTAGCCTGGACGAGATCCGCACGCCCGGCGCGCCGGTCAGAAAGGTGATGAAGAAATGATGATTGCCCGGAAGGCCGGTGCGCGCGACCTCGGCCAGGACCTTGCGCATGACGCCGCGCAGTGCCTCCTGGGCCAGAATGTCGTAGCGGATGTGGTCGTCGGCCATGTGATGGTCGGGTTCCGTTGAATCGTCCGCATAGCTGTAATGAAGCTTAGGCGCGGCGTAAACCGCATATAGGCGCAAAGCGCTCAGGCCAATAGGGGTACCGGCGATTTGATCGCTAGGCGTGGGCCAGCGCCGCCTGTTTGCCGGCCGGGAATTTCTTTCTGGCGAAGGCGGCGAGAAAGGTTCGCATGCCATTGGTGGCGGAGCGCAGCACCTCTTCCTCCGTAGGCACCCCGCCCAGCATGAAAGTGACCTGAAGCTCGGCATTGACGAGAGCTAGGAACTGCCGCGCAGCGACGTCGGGATCGCCGATCGACAAGTGGCCGGCAAAGGCGAGCCGGGCGAAGCGCGCGGCAAGCGCTGACCAGGTTCGGCCCGGGCCTTGTTCACGCCATTCGGCAAACAGTTCCGGATAACGTTCGCCTTCGGCATGGATCAGCTTGCGCAGGAAGCGGCCATCGCGGTTGCAGATGCAGTTGCGGTTCATGCGCACGGCAAAGGCGATGAGGTCGGCTTCGAGGTCCGTGGGCTGGTCGGGAAAGGTCGCGATGGTGGCGAAGATCCCGGCATTGCAGCGCTCCGTCAGGTCGCGTACGACGGCGACGAAGAGCTTTTCCTTGTCGCCGTGATGGTTGTAGACGGTCTGGCGCGACACGCCGGCCTCGGCCGCGATCAGGTCGATATTGGCGCCGGCATAGCCTTCCCGGCAGAAGACCGAGGCTGCAGCGTCGACCACCGACACGCGTTTGGCCTCATGGCTGCGTGGCGGGAAAGTGTCAGGAGAGACGCCGTGCTTCATGAAAATCTATATAGCGGTGATTGACGAATTGGACAAGTCTGTCTAAATTTATGGACACAACAAAGGAGAGTCCGCGCTGCGGGATAGACAAGTTCGCCTCCGCGGAGACGAAACGAGGTTCGCTCCCGGATGTCGGATTTCCGCGGGATGGAACGTCCTGGGTTCAGACGCCGGCATTTCGCGGCGGCAACCAGATCCGAAAGAGCCTTCTCATGAGTCCCAAATTCCTCCGCATCGCGGTCGTGCTCGGCTTGTTGTCCGCGATCGGCCCGTTCGCGATCGATATGTATCTTCCCGCGCTGCCTTCGATCGGTCAGGACCTGCATGCCGGCACGGCCGCCGTGCAGATGAGCCTTCTGATCTTCTTCCTGTCGATGGGTTTCGGGCAGATCGTCGTCGGTCCCATCTCCGACATGGTCGGGCGCAAGGCGCCGCTTTATGCCGGTCTCGCGCTGTTCATGGTCGGCGGCGTCGGCTCGGCGATGGCGCCCAACATCGAATGGCTGATCGCCTTCCGCTTCCTGCAGGGTCTCGGCGCCAGCGCCGGCATGGCTGTGCCTCGCGCCATCGTGCGCGACCTGCACACGGGCAACGAGGCCGCCAAGCTGATGTCGCTCCTGATGCTGGTGTTCTCGGTATCGCCTATCCTCGCGCCGCTGACTGGAAGCCAGATCATCGAAAGCTTTGGCTGGCGCGCTGTATTCTGGACGGTGACGGGCGCCGCGGCATTGGCCACGATTCTGCTTGCCACATCGCTCAAAGAGACGCGGCCGGTCGAGGAGCGCGCCGGCTCGTCCTTCGGCACGGCGATTGCCGGCTATCGCTACTTGATGGGCGACCGCAACTTCCTCGGCCTCGTGGCGATCGCGGGCTTCGGCATTGCTAGCTTCTTCGTCTATCTGTCGAGTTCGTCGTTCATCCTGATCGACCATTACGGCCTGTCGCCGTCGGTCTACAGCGTGTTCTTCTCGATCAACGCGGTCGCCTTCATCGGCATGTCGCAGCTGACCGGGATGCTGGCCGATCGCTTCGGCTTGAAGCGCGTGGTCTGGGTGGCGGTCACCGGCTATGCCACGGTGATGATGGCGCTCTTCGCGATCATGGCGTCCGGCGTCGACCGGCTCGACGTGATGGCGGCGCTGCTCTTCATCGGCTACGGCTTCCTTGGCCTCGTCATCCCGACCACCTCGGTGCTGGCGATGGAAGAGCATGGCGAGATCGCGGGCACGGCCTCGGCGCTGATGGGCACGCTGCATTTCGCCATCGGCGCGCTGGCAATGGGCATCGCCGGTATCTTTTTCGACGGCACGCCGCTTCCGATGGTGGCCGGCATCGCGCTCTGCGCAGTGATCTCGTTCACCCTGGCCAAGCTGACCCTCGGCCGCGCACGCGAGGCGGCCGAGGCACCGGCGGAATAGGTCATCTCGGACGACACAAAAAGGCCGGGCTTGCCCGACATTTTTCATGTCTGCGGCAGGCCTGCTTGGTCGATGATGAAGCGCAGTCGCTCCTGGACTGGAGCGAGAGGCAACGGCAAAAGGTCGTAGCCGAACTCGGCATAAACGCCGGTCACCGAGCGGAATGTGCGCTCGGCCTCGTCGAACGTCTGCTTGCGCTCCTCGTCCTGGATGAAGATCTCCGGCCAGGGAGGCGCGACGAAGACGCGGCGCGCGTAGCGGAATTTCCGCGCCGCGCCTGTGACGTGGTCCGGCACCGGCAAGCCGCAGAGCCTGAGATAGCCGATCGTGTCGGGCACGCCGCGGTCGAAGAACACCGGGCCGGGTTCGGCGTGTGCGGCGCGCCACGAGCGCAATTCCCACGACAGCATCAGCTCGGCGAAGAGCGCGCGATCCTGCCAAGGAAGGGCAGGGCCGCCGACGGCCATCTGGTCGCGGATTATGCCGCGCCCGGCCTCGGTCGCCGTGGCGAAGCCATTAGCCCGCAGCGCCTCGATCAAGGTGGTCTTGCCCGAGCCGGGGCCGCCGGTCAGCGCGAAAAATCGGTCGCAATCATTTTGCATCGCTTGTCCATTGAGGATGAGCGGCAAGGCTGCGCGCCACGCACCAAGCGCCGGACGTGCCTTGGCCGTCGGTTGATCGGGAAGAAGCAAAATGGGGGAAGGTGGAGGTTTCTGTTGCCAGGTACCTCCGAACCCCGCCTAGAAGTGCGAACCGCTAGGACTTGATTTGAAGCGTTCGCGCCGCATTAAGCAGCGAGACGAGCTTCCGCATAGTTGTCGTTGGCAACTATAAGTTTAGCCCGATGACGGTGGTACAATGCCGGGCAAAAGTACGATCTTTACACCTTCGTCGATCCTATTTCGCCCCCAGCAAAAGCCGCTCCGTCAGCCAGAGCGGTTTTTGGTGGAGGCGCCGGGTACCGCCCCCGGGTCCGAACGGCTTATTTCATCGCCTGTTTATCGCCATAGTCGGTCAAGCCGACGAAGCGAATATAGGGACCGATAACGGAAAAAGAAAGGCCAAACCGGCGCTTATCCGGTTATGCCAAACTGTGCAGCCAAGGGTTGACTTGCGCGCCCGCTCAATCAAATCTCGCTCCCGGTGAGGAATCTCTGACCTGACGCACACGTTGCGTAACGCGCCACAACCCTCATCGACCGGATCCGTGGCGCCGACGAGGGGAAGTTCGATGGCCGACTATCTTGCGGATGTGAAGAAATACGATGCCGGCGCCAGCGCCGAGGCGGTGGATAAGATCGTCAAGCATCTGGGCATTGCCCTCAGGAACCGCGATTCCTCGCTGGTGTCCTGCACCGACCCGAAGGAACTCGACCGCGTGCGGGAGAACTGGATCGGCAAGAAGCTTGGCGTGGCGGATGCCGCAAAAGCCAACGCCTCGATCGAGAAGACCTGCAAGGCGATGCATGCCGACAACACCAAGAGCCGCGTGACCTTCTATTACCTGGTTGCGAAGGATCTCGGCAAACTCGGCTCGCTGTAGGAACTTTTGATAATTCTAGTCTGGCGGCCGACTACAGCGCAGCGCGTCCTTGTGGACGCGCAAAGGACGCTGTAGCACTTTGGTTTGCGCATGATCCTTCTCCAAAATCGCTTCGATTTTCGGGGGCATGCGCGGGCGGTTTCCGCGCTTCCGTTGCTCACGTACCTTGGTACACTCCGCTCCGGTTCTCGAAAACCACGCTATTCGACTCGCCAGAGCGAATTCTGAAAAGGTCCTGCCTACTTGCTTAGGGGAGGATTTGAGACGGGCGTGGCGTCGGCGCGCACATTCGTTATGATGGCCCGTTATCCGAATCGAGGCGGAGCCGATGCGCCAATATCTCGACCTGTTGAAGCATGTGCTGGAGAACGGCGCCGACCGTGGCGACCGTACGGGCACCGGCACGCGCTCGGTATTCGGCTACCAGATGCGCTTCGACCTGTCGCGCGGCTTTCCGGTCACCACCACCAAGAAGCTGCATCTGAAGTCGATCATCCACGAGCTTCTGTGGTTCCTGGCCGGCGACACCAACATCAGATATCTCAACGATCATGGTGTGACCATCTGGGACGAATGGGCCGACGAGAACGGCGATCTCGGCCCGGTCTACGGCAAGCAGTGGCGCTCATGGCCGGACGGTCATGGCGGCGAGATCGATCAGATCGCGAATCTTCTGAAGGAGATACGCAGGAATCCCAACTCTCGGCGGCTCATCGTCTCGGCCTGGAATCCGGCCGAAGTCGAGGCGATGGCGCTGCCGCCCTGCCATTGCCTGTTCCAGTTCTATGTCTCGGAAGGCCGGCTCTCCTGCCAGCTTTACCAGCGCTCGGCCGACATTTTCCTCGGCGTGCCGTTCAACATCGCTTCCTATGCCTTGCTCACCATGATGGTGGCGCAGGTGACCGGGCTGAAGCCTGGCGACTTCGTCCACACGCTGGGCGATGCGCATCTCTATTCGAACCATTTCGAGCAGGCGCGCGAGCAGATGCGGCGCACGCCCAAGGCCCTGCCGACGATGTGGATCAATCCGGAGGTGAAGGACCTTTTCGCCTTCCGCTTCGAGGATTTCCGCCTCGAGAACTATTTCGCCGATGCGAGCATCAAGGCGCCGATCGCCGTCTAGCTTTCTCAGTCGATGCCGACCATCACGTCCGAAGCCTTGATCACCGCATAGGCCTGATTGCCTTTTTCGAGCGCGAGGTCGCCGACCGCCTCGTTGGTGATCGACGCGGTGACGATGACGCCGCCGCCGATGTCGATCCTGACATGCGACGTCGTGGCTCCCTTGGCGATCCCGGTCACCTTACCCTTGAGGATGTTGCGGGCGCTGATCTTCCTGCGTCTCTCCTTCAGCATCGCTGTTTCGCATCCATCGTAGGCCGGGACCACGCCGGCACACAATGCCACGGCAGGTGAAAAGCCTTCCCTTGTTATGTTCATCCGGATATATCGGTCCAAGGCTTTGGGCCGTACGGTTTGGAACGAGGGAGACACTTCATGACGGGCAAGGGTTTTGGACTGAAGGCGATCGCCGCTGGCGGTCTGGCGGCAGTGCTGATGGCAACGGTGCCGGCGGCCCGTGCCGAGGACAAGGTGATCGTATTTGCCGCCGCGAGCCTCAAGGACGCACTCGATGCGGTCAACAAGGCATGCGAGCCGGAAGTCGGCAAAGCCGCAACCATATCCTACGCGGCGAGCTCGGCGTTGGCCAAGCAGATCGAAGGCGGCGCGCCGGCCGACATCTTCGTCTCGGCCGACCTCGACTGGATGAAATATCTCTCGGACAAGAAGCTGATCAAGCCGGATACGCAGGTGAAGCTGCTAGGCAACCAGATCGTGCTGGCGGCTCCGAAGGATTCCAAGGTCGAGACCAAGGTCGAGAAAGGCTTCGACCTTGCCGGGCTGATCGGCGACGGCAAGCTTGCCATGGGCGATTTCAAGGCCGTGCCGGCCGGCAAATACGGCAAGGCGGCGCTGGAATCGCTGGGCGTCTGGTCGTCGGTCGAGGGCAAGGTCGCGCAGGCCGAGAATGTGCGCGCGGCACTCAAGCTGGTCTCGACGGGCGAGGCGGCGCTGGGCATCGTCTACGCCACCGACGCGCATGCCGAAAAGGGCGTCAAGATCGTCGGCACCTTTCCGGAGGATTCGCATCCGCCGATCATCTACCCGATTGCCCAGACCGCGGATTCGAAGGACAAGGATGCGGCTGCCTTCCTGAAATGCGTCGAGTCGGCCAAGGCCGCCGAGATCTTCAAGGAGCAGGGTTTTACGGTGCTAGCGCCGAGCAACTGAGAAAGAGCGCGCAAACACAACGATGAATTGGCTGCTGGACCTCACTCCCGACGAATGGAATGCGGTCCGGCTGTCCATCAAGGTGGCGACTGTGGCGATGACCGCCAGCCTGCCACCCGGCATATTGATCGCGCTCCTGCTGGCGCGCGGCCGTTTCTGGGGCAAGACGGTGCTCAACGTGCTGGTGCATCTGCCGCTGATCATGCCGCCGGTGGTGACCGGCTATCTGCTCCTACTCACCTTCGGCCGCCGCGGGCCGGCGGGCGCCTTCCTTGCCGAGCATTTCGGCATCGTCTTTTCGTTCCGCTGGACCGGCGCGGCGCTGGCCTGCGGCGTCATGGGCTTTCCGCTGATGGTGCGGGCGATCCGGCTCTCCATCGAGGCGGTCGACCGCAGAATCGAGGCGGCGGCCGGAACGCTCGGCGCCAATCAGCTCTGGGTGTTCGCCACCATAACGCTACCGCTGATCCTGCCCGGCCTGATCGCCGGCGCGATCCTTTCCTTCGCCAAGGCGATGGGCGAGTTCGGCGCCACGATCACCTTCGTCTCCAACATTCCCAACGAAACGCAGACGCTGCCCTCGGCCATCTATACCCTTACACAGGTGCCTGGCGGCGACGAGGGCGCGCTCAGGCTGACGCTGATCTCGATCGCCATCTCGATGGTTGCGCTCATCGCGTCGGAGGTGCTGGCGCGGCGCGTCGGGCGGCGGATGGACATCGAATGACTCTCTCGGTCGATATCCACCACCGGCTTGGCGACTTCGCCCTGGAAGCGCGGTTCGAGAGCGCCGGCCGGCTGACCGCGCTGTTCGGGCCATCCGGCTCCGGCAAATCGACGCTGATCAATCTCATCGCGGGCCTAATCCCTCCAGGCAGGGGCCGCATCGCCATCGACGGACGCGTGCTGGTCGACACCGCCGCGCGCATCTTCGTGCCGGTGCACAGACGGCGGATCGGCATGGTGTTCCAGGATGCGCGGCTGTTCCCGCATATGAGCGTCGCCGGCAATCTGCGATACGGCCGCTGGTTCACGCCTTCTTCCGAACGCTACGCCAAGATGGATGCGGTGATCGACCTGCTTGGCATCGCTCATCTGCTGGACCGGCGGCCGGCGAAATTGTCGGGCGGCGAGAAGCAGCGGGTGGCGATCGGCCGTGCCCTGCTTGCCAGTCCGAGACTGTTGCTCATGGACGAGCCGCTCGCCTCGCTCGACGAGGCGCGCAAGGCCGAGATCCTCCCCTATATCGAGCGGCTGCGCGATGAGACGAAGGTGCCGATCGTCTATGTCAGCCATTCCGTCGCCGAGGTGGCGCGGCTGGCAAGCGACGTCGTTGTGCTCTCGCAAGGCAAGGTCGCGGCCTCGGGTCCGACAGCCGCAATCATGCAGCGGCTCGACCTGTTACCGGCGGAGCAGCGCGGCGAGGGCGGTGCCGTGCTCGACACCAAGGTTCTGCGTCACGACCAGGCTTTCGGCATGACGGTGCTTGCCTCGCAGGCCGGCGAAATCCGCGTGCCGCGTCTTGCACATGCGGTCGGAGCTTCGGTGCGGCTGCGCGTCCGGGCCCGCGACGTCATGGTTGCGACCGAGCAACCGACGGGCCTCAGCGCGCTCAACATTTTGCCGGGCACAATTTCCGCCATCAGGCCGGGAACCGGGCCTACGGTGGAAATCGCCATCGATTGCAACGGCTCGACCGTTCTGGCGCGCATCACCGAACAGTCAAGGCAAACCCTGCGCCTCGCGCTTGGGCACAAGGTCTTCGCCGTGATCAAGACGGTGAGCTTCGACAGCGCGACGACCGCCGTCGGGTTGCCAGCGGAGGCCGATGGATGATGGATGCGTATGTCGCTATGTTGGTTTGGAATAGCGCTTTGTCCGCAAAAGGGCTAACCTCGACATGATTGCGGAGAACAGGACATGCCGTCGCTAAGCCTGCGGATAAATCTCGACCCAGATGGCCGGATCGGCCCGGGCAAGATCGAGCTTCTGGAGCAGATCGCCGCCTTCGGCTCGATCTCCGCCGCGGCGCGCGGCATGGAGATGTCCTACAAGCATGCCTGGGATCTGGTCGAGGACATGAACCGCGTGTTCGGCAAGCCGCTGGTCGCGGCGCAGACCGGGGGCCGCAAAGGCGGTGGCGCGCAACTGACATCGGTGGGGCTGGCGGTCGTCAGCCGGTTCCGGGCCATAGAGCGAGCCGCTTCGTCGGCCGCCGCCATCCATATGCAGGCCCTGCAGGCGGAGATCGATGCTGGGTAGGCAGTAGGGCAGCCCTCTGTCGCCTATTCTGGCTTGCGCAGCAGGTAGGTGTCCATGATCCAGCCTTTCTTGCGCCGGGCGTCCTCACGAACCCTTTCGATTTCGGCACCAACGTCGCCCAAGCGGCCGGAGATGACGATTTCGTCCGCAGTGCCGAGATAAGCGCCCCACTGGATGAAGACATCCTTATCGGCCAACGTGTTGAAGGCGCACTTTCCGTCGAGCATGACCACCGCGGTGCCGGCATTCGCGGGCAGACCTTCCTCGGTCAGCCGTCGGCCGGTGGTGACCAGGATCGAATCGCCGATGAGGTTGAGCGCGGTCGCATGGGCGGCGGCCAGCGCCTGGATCGCGGTTATGCCGGGGATGACCTCGAGCTCGAACCCGACATTGCCCCTAAGGCGAACGCGTTCGAGGATACGCAGCGCGCTGTCGTAGAGCGACGGGTCGCCCCAGATCAGCAAGGCGCCGCAACCATCCTCGGCAAGTTCGTCGCGGATCAGGCTCTCATAGATTTCTGCGATCGCTTCGTGCCAGTCGTCGACCGTCGCGCGATAGGACGATGTCGGCTCTGCCCGTACCGGCACCTCGAACTCGACCCGGCGCGATTTCGGGTTGATCACGAAGCGGTCGCAGATCTGCCGGCGCAGATCGGCGAGATCGTTCTTTTTCGCGCCCTTGTCCGGAATGAACAGCACGTCGGCACGGTTCAGGCCGTTGATGGCCTGGACCGTCATGTGGTCGGGATTTCCGGCGCCGATGCCGATGACGAGAAGCTTGCGCATGGCGATCTCCTGCCCGATCGGCGGCGCGGTGTCCAGAAGGACCCGTATCCGGCGACGAAGGGCTTTGAAAGGCTATCTTGAAACGGGTAGATGGAAGAACGCACCCGGCTGGTCCCGGTATCGCGCTACAGAGGAGGGGTTCATGTTACGCACCGTATTGGCCGCAGCGCTGGCGGTCATTGCTGCGCCGGCCTTCGCCAATGATTCCGTCGCCGAGCTGGGCACCGGCGGGCTGATCCTGTCGCGCAGCGACGCCGTTGCCATGCAAAGCGAGGACCTTTTCATCTCGCCGGAGAAGGTGACGGTCGACTATGTCTTCCGAAACAACACCGACAAGGACGTCAGCTCCATCGTCGCGTTCCCGATGCCCGACATAGAGGGCGATCCCAACGAGATGCCGGCGATCCCGGAAGCGCAGAGCGACAACTTCCTCGGCTTCGAGGTGACGATCGATGGTGTCGACGCCAAGCCGCAACTGGAGCAGAAGGCCCTGGCGCTCGGCATCGACATCACGGCTGATCTCAAGGCGCAGAACGTGCCGCTCTATCCGTTCGGCGACGCCGCCAAGGCGGCCCTGGCGAAGCTGCCCAAGGACGTCACCAAGGATTGGGAAGACCGCGGGATCATCATCGAGGATACCGCCGATAACGGGTCGGGCATGCAGAGCTCCTATGTGCCGTTCTGGCAGTTGCGCTCGACCTACTGGTGGCGTTCGACTTTCCCGGCCAACAAGGAAGTCCATGTCTCGCACCGCTACAAGCCCAGCGTCGGCGGCACTTCCTCGGTCAGCTTTTTCTCCGACGGCCAGTTCCAGAGCCCGCAATACGATAATTACAAGACCCGCTATTGCATGGACGAGACATTCGACAACGCGGTGCGCAAGGCAGCCAAGGCAAATCCGGATGGCTACCCGAAATATTACGAGAGCCGGATCGCCTACATCCTCACCACGGGGGGCAATTGGGCTTCCGGCAATATCGGCAATTTCAAGCTGACGATCGACAAGGGCAGCCCCAAGAACCTCGTCTCTTTCTGCGGCGACAACGTCAAGAAAGTCGGGCCGACGACGTTCGAGGTGACCGCGAAGGATTTCTATCCCGAGCGCAACATCGACATCCTGCTGCTGGAACCTTCGGACAACAATGGCGGAGACGCCAACTGATGGACGTCGCCATTTATGTCGCCATTGCCGAGAACGGCGTGATCGGGCGCGAAGGCGGGCTGCCGTGGCGGCTTTCCACCGATCTCAAGCGCTTCAAGGCCGATACGATGGGCAAGCCGATCGTCATGGGTCGTAAGACCTATGAAGGTATTGGCCGGCCGCTGCCCGGCCGTCTGAACATCGTGGTGACGCGCGACAAGAGCTGGCGCACCGAGGGCACAGAAGTGGCACACTCGCTGGATGACGCGATCGCGCTGGCCAAGGTACGCGGCCGCTGCATGGCGGGCGCCGGGGAAATCTGCGTGGTCGGTGGCGGCGAGATCTATGCTCAGGCCCTGCCGATCGCCGACCGCCTGCATGTTACGCATGTGTTGGCCAGCGTCGACGGCGACGCCCATTTCCCCCCGATTGACCCAAGCACGTGGCAAATCGTCAGCGCCGAGGATTTTGCCGCCGGCGAGAAGGACAGCCACGCGACGCGCTACACCGTCTACGAACGCCGTCGCGGCGGCCGTTGACGACGACAAACGGTCGCTATCGGCCCAAATCGGACGGTGGCGGTGGCTCTCGCGTTGAAAGCATGCCATGGCGTCCCTATAGAAGAACGACGTTAGGATTGCGCCGTAAGGCCTGAGGGAACCGAAGCGAAAGGACATTCATGCCCTGGAACGACAAGAGCGGTGGCGGCGGCCCATGGGGCGGCGGCGGCAATCAGGGGCCCTGGGGGCAGGGACCGAAGGGGCCGAGCGGCCCGCAAGGTTCGCCTCCCGATCTCGAAGACATCATCCGGCGCGGCCAGGACAGGCTGCGGCGCGCGCTTCCGGGTGGCGGGGGCGCCAGCCCGGCGGTTCTAGGGTTGATCGCGCTGGCGCTCATTGCGCTCTGGGCCTTCAAGGCGATCTATACCGTCCAGCCGGACGAGGTCGCGGTCGAACTGCGCTTCGGCAAGCCGAAGGCTCAGCTTTCGGAACCGGGCCTGCATTTCCACTGGTGGCCGGTTGAAACGGTCGAGACGGTCAAGATCTCCGAGCAGCTCGTCAGTGTCGGCGGCGGATCGAGCAGCGGCTCCGGGCTGATGCTTTCCGGCGACCAGAACATCGTCAATGTGCAGTTCTCGGTCGCCTACCAGGTTTCCGATCCGAAGGCCTATCTGTTCGACGTCTCGGATCCCGACGGTATGCTGGCGCAGGTCGCCGAGAGCGCGATGCGCGAAGTCGTTGGCCGGCGCCCGGCCTTTGACATCTTCCGCGACGATCGCCAGGGTATCGCAACCTCCGTGCGCGAGATCATCCAGGGCACGCTCGACGGCTACAAGGCCGGCCTGCAGGTCAACGCGGTTTCGATCGAGGACGCCTCGCCGCCGCGCGAGGTGGCCGATGCCTTCGACGAAGTGCAACGCGCCGAGCAGGACCAGGACAAATTCGTCGCGCAGGCCCAGCAGTATGCCAACCAGAAGATCGGTCAGGCACGCGGAGAGGCGGCGCAGATCGGCGAAGACGCGACCGCTTACAAGAACCGCGTCGTGCAGGAGGCGGAGGGCGAGGCGAAGCGCTTCATCTCCGTCTACGATGAATATGCCAAGGCGCCCGACGTCACGCGCAAGCGTCTTTATCTCGAAACCATGGAGAAGATCCTGAAGGACTCGAACAAGGTCGTCGTCGAGCAGGGCAACGGTCAGGGCGTGCTGCCTTACCTGCCGCTGCCGGCATTGCAGCCGAAGGCGCCGCCGGCGCCGGCCGTGGGCGCCACGACGGGAGGTAACCAGTGATGGTGAACCGTCTTCCCATCTTCGCGGTTATCGCGGCCGTTCTTCTGTTCCTGCTCTATTCGGCGGTGTACGTGGTCAATGCCGGCCAGCAGGCGATCGTCTTGAGGTTCGGCGAGATCATCGACGTCAAGAACGATCCTGGCATCTATTTCAAGGCGCCGTTCCCCTTCTTCGATGCCGACAGCGTGCAAATGATCGAAAAGCGGGTCATGCGCCTCGATCTCGATAACATCCGAGTCCAGGTTTCCGGCGGCAAGTTCTACGAGGTCGACGCGTTCATCGCCTACCGCATCTCCAATCCGCGCACCTTCCGCGCGGCCGTGTCCGGGCAGGTCGAACTCGCCGAGGCCCGCCTCAGGACTCGTCTCGATGCGGCGTTGCGCCGCGTCTACGGTCTGCGCGATTTCGAGGCCGCCCTTTCGGAAGAGCGCGGCAACATGATGCGCGAGGTGCGCGATCAACTGCGTCCGGACGCGACCTCGCTCGGTCTCGACGTGGAGGATGTCCGTATCCGCCGGACCGATCTGACGGCCGAGGTCTCGCAGCAGACCTATGACCGCATGAAGGCCGAGCGTCTGGCCGAGGCCGAGCGGCTGAGGGCGCAAGGCAACGTGGCGGCGCAGACCATCCGGGCGCGAGCCGACCGCGATGTCGTCGAGACCATCGCGGAGGCGCAGAAGGGGGCGGAAATCCTGCGCGGCCAGGGCGAGGCGCAGCGCGCCTCGGTCTTCGCCGACGCCTACAAGCGCGATCCGGCCTTCTTCGACTTCTACCGCTCGATGAATGCCTACAGCACTGCGCTCGACAACACCGGGACGACGATGGTGCTGTCGCCGCAGTCGGAATTCTTCCGCTACTTCCGCGATCCGGACAGCAAGCCCCAGCCCGGTCAGCCGGCGGCGCCGCAGCCCGGAACGGGGCAGCCGGCGGCACCGGCCCCGCAACCCAGCACCGCCCAGTAGCGGGCGGTGCAGGATTTTATGGCGGCAATGGGCCTGGTCCTCGTGATCGAAGGGCTGGTCTATGGAGGGTTTCCGGCTCTGGCCCGGAAACTCGCCGCCGAGGTGCTGTCGGTGCCGGAAAATGTGCTGCGGATCGGCGGACTGGTGGCGATCGCCATCGGCGTCGGCGTCGTCTGGCTGGTGCGCGGCTGACGAATTCGTTGGTACCGCGGCGGCCGACGATTTATCCTGATCATGGCACTAGCCGCAAACGTGCCTTATTTCTTGCCAACATGAGCCGGGCAGGGCGTCTTTGCGGAAACGCCTGTCTTTTCAGACGCTCGGTTTCAGATTTTCGGGAGGCCACGATGACATCCGACAGCTTTTTGCGCGCGGCGCGCCGCGCCTTCCTTGCCGGCGCCACGGCATTCGCGGTCGGCATTGTTGCTGTTCCGTCTTTCGTCACGCCGACGATAGCCTCCGACGGACCGCCTTCGGTCGCCGATCTCGCCGAGCGCCTGCTGGGTGCCGTGGTCAATATCTCCACCTCGCAGACGGTTAAGGGCTCGGAAGGGCCGGGCGCGGTGCCGATGCCGCAACTGCCCGAAGGCTCGCCGTTCCAGGACTTTTTCGATGATTTCTTCAAGAACCGTGGCGGCGACAAGGGCGGTGCAGCGCAAAAGGTGCAGTCGCTAGGCTCCGGCTTCGTCATCGATGCCGAGCAGGGCATCGTGGTGACCAACAACCATGTGATCGCCGACGCCGACGACATCGAGGTCAATTTCTCCGACGGCGTGACGCTGAAGGCGACGCTTGTGGGCACCGACACCAAGACCGACGTCGCGGTGCTGAAGGTCGACCCCAAGGGCCACAAGCTGACGGCGGTGAAGTTCGGCGATTCCACCAAGATGCGCGTCGGCGACTGGGTGATGGCGATCGGCAATCCGTTCGGCCTTGGCGGCACGGTGACGGTCGGCATCGTCTCGGCGCGCAACCGCGACATCAATTCCGGACCCTATGACGACTTCATCCAGACAGACGCCGCCATCAATCGCGGCAATTCCGGCGGCCCGCTGTTCAACGACCAGGGTGAGGTCATCGGCATCAACACGGCAATCATCTCGCCGTCGGGAGGCTCGATCGGCATCGGCTTCTCCATCCCCTCGCAGCTCGCCGCGGGCGTCGTCGACCAGCTCCGCCAGTATGGCGAGACGCGGCGCGGCTGGCTCGGCGTGCGCATCCAGCCGGTGACGGCCGACATCGCCGAAAGCCTCGGCATGGCGACCGCCAAGGGCGCGTTGGTGGCCGGCGTCATCAAGGGCGGGCCGGTCGACAACGGCACGGTGCAGGCCGGCGACGTCATCATCAAGTTCGACGGCAAGGACATCCATGAAATGCGCGACCTGCCGCGCGTCGTCGCCGAAAGCCCGGTCGGCAAGGCGGTCGACGTCGTCATCGTGCGCAAGGGCGTCGAGCAGACCGTCAAGGTGACGCTCGGCCGGCTCGAGGACGGCGAGAAGCTGGCCAGCGGCGAGAACGGCGGCACCGACCAGGGCAATGGCGACAAGGCAGCGCCTCCGGTGTCGACCGCTTCGGTGCTCGGCATGACGGTCGGTGAGCTCAATGACCAGACCAGGCAGAAGTTCGGCATTGCAGCCGACGTGTCGGGCGTTGTCATCACGGATGTCGCCAAGGATTCGGCCGCCGCCGAGCGCGGCATCCAGCCCGGCGAGGTGATCACCGAGATCGCGCAGGAATCCGTCGGCACGCCGAAGGACGTGATGGACCGGATCGGCGCGCTGAAGGAGCAGGGCCGTAAGAATGCGCTCCTGATGCTGGCCTCGAAGACCGGCGAGCTGCGCTTCGTGACGATCCGGATGGATTGAGTCCGGAAAGCCGGGCAACAGATTGATGTTCAATGATAAGGACGGCTAGCGAGCCGTCCTTTTTCGTGCCTGCCAGTCCACCCGCGACAGCCGGTACATAACATGCCGCTTGAGATGCGGTTGGCTGTCGGGGACTGCGGGATGGTCGAAATCGGCGCTCGGATCGGCACGCATGCCGAGCCGCTTCATGACTGCGGTCGAGCGATGGTTGTCGGCAACCGCGAAAGACACGATTTCGTCGACGCCGAGCGCTTCGAAACCAAAGGCGAGCCAGGCCTCGGCGGCCTCCGTGACATAGCCCTGACCCCAGAATTCGGGCGCCAGCCGCCAGCCGATCTCGATCGTGCCGGGCGCCAGCACGTCTATGTCCTCCGTTCCGGACAAGCCGACGAAGCCGATGCATTCGCCGGTCGCGGCGATCTCTGCAGCGGCGAAGCCATAACCATCGTCATCGATCCAGGAGCGGACCTCGTCCATCTTGGCGTCAGCCGCGGCGCGGTCGCGGCGGAACGGGAAGAATTCCATCACGCGCTCGTCGGAGTTGATGCGATGGAAGAGATCGCGGTCGCGTTCTTCCCAGTTGCGCAGGACGAGGCGCCCGGTGCGGATCGGCGTCATTCGACAAACTGATCCCGGTGGTAGCCCTGGAGATAGAGCAGCGCGGTCAGGTCGCCATGATCGATGCGGATACGTGCCTGCTCGGCCACCGCCGGCTTGGCGTGCAGGGCGACCCCGGTGCCGGCAAGACGGATCATATCGAGATCGTTGGCGCCGTCGCCCACCGCGATGGCATCCTGCGTGGTCAGCGCGAGCCGCGCCGCTATGTCCAGGAGCGCTTCGGCCTTCGCGGCGCGGCCGAGGATAGGCTCGGTCACCATGCCGGCGAATTTTCCCTCTTCCTCGATCAGCCGGTTGGCGCGGTTTTCCTGGAACCCAAGCATTTCGGCGATGCGGCTGGTGAAGACGTCGAAGCCGCCCGAAACCAGCGCGGTCCAGGCGCCATGGGCGCGCATCGTTTGCACCAGGGCGCGGCCGCCGGCGGCAAGCGTCAGCCGGTTGGCGATGATGCGGTTGACCACCGCGGTGTCGAGGCCTTTCAGCAAGGCGACGCGTTCGCGCAAGGCAGGTTCGAAGGCGATCTCCCCGTTCATTGAGCGCGCGGTGATCGCCGCCACATGGTCCTTGACGCCGATTTCGTCGGCGAGCTCGTCGATGCATTCCTGGTCGATCATCGTCGAATCCATGTCGGCGAGCAGGATCTTCTTCCGCCTGCCCTGGGCGGACTGGACGACGACGTCGACCGGGTCGGAAGCCAGCGCCGCGCGCAGATTGGCGGTGACTTCGCCGATATCCGAACTCCGCGGCAAAACGAGGTCGCATGCGACGTCCTCATCCAGCCAATGAACGGCGCTTGCGCCGGCGGCCCGCAAGGCCATATTCGCTAGCGAGGCCGGCACGGCGCGGGCTTTTGGACGGGACACTAGCGTGGCGATCAGCGGCATCGAACATTCCGGCAGGGGGGCGGGCGAAGGCCGCGTCGAGAACGCGATCCTGATAGCCGGGCCGACGGCCAGCGGCAAGTCGGCACTGGCGCTCGATCTCGCCGAACGCGGCGGCGGGGTCATCGTCAACACCGATTCCATGCAGGGGTATTCGGTCCTCGATGTCCTGACGGCGCGGCCGAGCGCCGCGGAGATGGCACGCGTGCCGCACTTCCTCTATGGCCACGTGCACCCCTCCACCGCCTATTCCACCGGGACCTGGCTGCGCGATGTGGCAAGGCTGATGGGAGACGGCGCACTATCGGGCCGGCCGGTCATCTTCGTCGGCGGCACCGGACTTTATTTCCGTGCACTGTCCGAAGGCATCTCGGACATGCCGGACATTCCGCCCGCCGTGCGCGAGCGCTGGCGCTACGAGCTCAAGGAACGGGGGGCAGAAAGGCTGCATCGCCTTCTGATGCGCGAGGATTCGACCATGGCCATGCAACTCAGGCCGACCGACGGTCAGCGTATCGTGCGCGCACTCGAAGTGCTCGACGCCTCGGGACGCTCGATCCTGGAATGGCAGGCGGCGCAGGGCCGGCCGCTGATCGATCGCGACAGCGCGCGTTTCCTGGTCATCGAGCCGGACCGCGAGCAACTGGTCCGGCGCATAGAAGCGCGGTTCGACCAGATGCTCGACAAGGGCGCGCTCGACGAAGTGCGCCAGCTGACGGCGCTCGGCCTCGATCCCGACCTGCCGGCAATGAAGGCGATCGGTGTGCGGGAGCTGCAAGCGGCGATGGCTGGGCAGTCGGGTTTTCCGGAGGCGATCGAGCGCGCCAAGATCGCGACCCGTCAGTATGCCAAGCGTCAGTCGACCTGGTTCAGGCACCAGCTTGGCGCGGAGTGGCGCAGGCTGCGGCCCGGCGACGAGCCGCCAGCTCGGGACTGACCAGAAGCCTTTTTCAATCAGTGACTTAAAGTCCCTGACTCTAATTCTCGCTAGGGTTGTCCGGGTTAACGGTCCGTAAGGTCCGCCATGCCATAACGGCAGGGGTTTAAGTGCCGCGGGGAGTTAATGCGTTTCCATAAGGCGGAATCCGCATTTTTCGTGTTTATTTTCGTGATCCTGGCCGCCGGCCTGGTGACCTTCCATGCCTATGGCCAATTGCAGGACATTGCCTCTGACCTCGACACCGCGTCGCGCGTCGACAAGATCGTCTATCTCAACAAACTGCTGTTCGTTACCGGCGCGCTGCTGGCGACCGCGCTGTTCTTTGGCACCTTCTTCATCTACCCGCTGATCCGCGGCCAGGTGCGGGAAGAGGGCAAGCTCAGGGCCATGACGGTTTCGCTCAGCGCCCGTTCGCAAACGCTTGAGCAGGCGGCGCTGACCGACGGTCTGACCGGCATGCAGAACCGCCGTTATTTCGACGATGCGCTGCGTGAATATCTCCAGGAATTTCGCCGCATCGACAGGCCGGTCGGGCTGATGATCCTAGATCTCGATCATTTCAAACAGGTCAACGATACGCATGGTCACGATGTCGGCGACGAGGTGCTGAGGGCCGTCGCCACATGCCTGAGGGGCATGACGCGCTATCATGATGTGGTGGCGCGGCTGGGCGGCGAGGAATTTGCCGTCGTCACGCCCAACATGGACGTCGAGTTGCTCGCCAGATTCGCCGAGCGCATCCGCAAGGCGATCGCCAATCTGTCGATCATGTCGGGCAACGTGCGGCTGAAGGTCACCACCAGCGTCGGCCTTGCCGTCTGGGACCACAAGGAGAGCGCCGAGGATTTCTACCGCCGCGCCGACCGCCAGCTCTATGAGGCGAAGAAGCAGGGTCGCAACCGCGTCTGCGCCTAAAATTCCGACATGAATTCATGAGGCCGGCCGACTGACGCGCCTTTCTCGACTTCCGGTGCTCACGGACAGAATGTCCGCTCCGCTCCGGCTTCTCGAAAGCCACGTCATTCGATCCGGCCTGATGAATTCCTGTCCGGAATTTGGCCGTACCTGCGAGGCGGGCTGATCAATCGTTCAATTGACGCATGCCGAAGGTCGAGGGCTTCAGACCGTAGCGTGTGTCGAAGTCGTCGTCCGGCGGCACGCGTGGAGCGGTAGCCGGCTTCTTGTAGTCCGGGTCGCCAGCTTGACGGGTAAAGTCCACGGCCTCGGCGAAAGCCATGGCCTGCTGCGGCTTCGGCACGTTGCGGAGCCGCTCAACGATCAGGGCCAGATCGACGTCGCTGCCGTCCAGGGAGGGCGCGACCTGCTCCCTTTTCGCGGTTCCGGGAATGAACTCCTGCGCCAGCTTCTCGAATTTCAGACGCATGGTCGTCGCCACGCCTTCGCCGAAGGCGATGGCTTCGCGCTGCCCCATCGAGGACAGGAACGCCAGCGTGGAAGCCGAGGAGTCGGCGATTGCCGAACGGATGATTGCCTGGTCCTGCTCGTTGGCAAGGCGCATGGCAAAGAAGGTCGAGCACTGCGACAGGATGGTCGGGTCGAGTTCGCCAGGACGCTGGGTCACGACGCCCAGGTAGCAGCCATATTTGCGGCCTTCCTTGGCGATACGCGACAGGGCGTGTCTGGTCGGCGCGAAGCCGAGGCGCGGATCGGCCGGCATATAGCGGTGCGCTTCCTCGCAAAGCAGAAGCAGCCTTAGCCGGCCCTCGCTCCACAAGGCCAGGTCGAAGGCCAAACGGGCCAGCACCGAGCATACCGAGTTGACCACTTCCGAAGGCATGCCTGCCATCTCGAAGCAGGTCACCGGGCGACCGTGGCTGGGTACGCGGAAGATATTGCCGATCGTCTCGTGGATCGTGTCCTCGATCAGGCGGGAATTGAACATGAAGCGGTAGCGCGGGTCGGCGGCAGCCGATTCGATGCGCGTCTTCAGCGACTTCAGGATGGGGCGGTCATTCTTGCTCTCAAGCATCCCCATCCGCTCGTCGATCTGCTTGATGAGATCGGCGATGCGGTAAGGCACCGGTGTGTCCGCAGTCAGCGCGTCGCTGCCGCGCCGTACATAGCTGCCGGAACCGGGATTGCGATAGAGGTTCTTGGCGGCCGGGATCAGGTCGCGCAGCACGTCCACTTCCTCGGGCACCGTCTCCCGGCCGCGAAACAGCACTTCGGCGAATTCCTCCAGCCTGAACATCCAGAATGGCAGGTCGAGCGTCTTTGAATCGACCTTGACGCAATATTCCGGCAGCGAGGCTGCGAACTCGTTATGCGGATCGAGGATGAGTACGCGCAGATCCGGGCGCGCCTCGATCGACTTGCGCAGTAGCAGCGAGACCGCGGTGGACTTGCCGACACCGGTGGTGCCGACGATGGCGAAATGTCGCGCCAGCGTATCGTCGATGGCGATGTGGGCATCGATCGACTCATCCTGCGACAGTGTGCCGATAGTGACCGAATGGCGTCCGGCCAGATCGTAGACCGCCTGCAGGTCGCGGCTGCGAATACGGTGGGCGATGGCGCCGATATGCGGATAGGCGGTGATGCCGCGGTCGAAAACCGGTTTTGCGCCAGGCTCAGCGGCGTCGCGCACTTCTCCGATCAGTTCGATGCTGACCTCGATCGGGTTCTGGCCCTCATTGCTCCAGGCGCGATCCGATTTGCCGATCGCATAGACAAGGCCGACCGTGCGCGTGCTGCCGAGATTGATGGAGATCATCTTGCCGACCGTCCACTGGCCGGTGACCGTGCCGTCCGCATCCTCGGCATAGGCGCTGATGGTGGCGCGGGCGCCGTCGCATTGCACGACATTGCCGAGAATGCGTTTGTCGCTTTGCAGGGCATTGCGGCGCTCCTGCGAAGTCGGTTCGCCAACTGAGGCTTCGCGTTCGACAAACATGCCTGACCTTGTCCCATTCCCTTGAGCGTCGACCGTATTCAATCGGGGTTAAATTGAGGTGAGGTCGAATGGTGTAGGGGGTGTTAAGGCGGCCGCGCCAATTCGATCGAACGGGCTCTTTTCACGGCTCGCAATTCCGATATATTGGACGAATGGATGATATATCGAATGATATCGCCGCCACAATCGGCAGGCGGATACGATCCGAAAGGACGGTGAGGGGCTGGTCTCTGGCCGAGCTTGCGGAGCGCTCGGGCGTGTCCAAGGCGATGCTGAGCGCCATTGAACGCGGCACGACCAGTCCGACCGCGGCGCTGTTGGTGCGCATCGCGGCGGCTTTCGGCATGACGCTGTCGACGCTGATCGCACGGGCCGAGATGCAAGGCGGCGGCGTTTCGCGCAAGGACGCGCAGCCGGTCTGGCAGGACCCGGCGACAGGTTACATCAGGCGGCATCTGTCGCCGGCATCGCACATGCCGCTCGAACTGATCAGGGTCAGCCTACCGGTGGGCGCCAGGGTCTGTCTTCCAGCCGCATCCTACGCCTTCATCAAGCAGCAGATATGGCTGATCGACGGCAGGCTGGACTTCACCGAAGGCGATGTGGTGCACAGGCTCGAGCCCGGCGACTGCCTGGCGCTCGGCGCGCCCTCCGACTGCATCTTTCATGCTCCAGGACCGGATGCGGCGGAGTATCTCGTGGCGCTGGTCAGGGATTGATCCCGATGTCGCGCCGGCCAAGACGCTCGCACAATGGCGGCCGCCGCTCGACGACCATGACGGCCTGCCCCGAGCAAGGGCGACGCCTATGTTTTCCTCGCCTGGCGAGCCGCGCACGCCAGAGCCTGGAAGGCGCCGAGCCACGCCGTGATGCTGATGCGGCTGGAGCGGGCCGAGCGGCTCGGGCTGACCTATGAGGAATATACGCTCGAGATCCTGGGGCGCGGCGGCCATCTCGGCGAGGACGACGCCGAGCGTATCGCCGAAATCCGGCGGGCGCGGCGACGCAAGCGGATCAGCCATTTCGAATGACCTTGTCCCGATGGCTCGTCTTTTGGAGAGCAACAGCATGAATTCCCTTGAAATTCGGGCGTTGACCGATGATGCGGCAACCACCGCACTGCTGGCCGATCTTTTGATGGATACTGTCGCCTCCGGCGGCTCGGTGAGCTTCATGCATCCATTGTCGCCGGAAGCCGCGCGGGATTTCTGGCGCAAGTCGCTTGCCGCGGCCGCGCGCGGCGAAAGGGCGGTGCTGGGCGCATGGCGGGACGGGGCGCTCGCCGGCACCGTCACGCTGCTCCTCGACTTCCCGCCCAATCAGCCGCATCGCGCCGAGATCGCCAAGCTGATGACCGCCCGGGACCATCGCGGCAGGGGAGTCGCGACCCGACTGATGCGGGCAGCCGAGGAACTGGCCGTCGAAAAAGGTCGCACGCTGCTGGTGCTGGACACGGCGAGCGAGGAGGGCGCGGCCGGGCTTTATGAGAAACTCGGCTTCACCTTGACCGGTGAGATCCCCGACTTCGCGCTGAAGCCCTATGGGGGGTTGACCGGTACCCTTATCTACTGGAAACGGATAGGGGCGGAGGCCCGCACGCTAAGCTGAGTTGCCGGCCGCGCGCGCAATAAGCCAGCGGCGAAAATCCTGCTCGGCGCCCGACAGTCGCGACGATGACGGCCTCGTCAGGAAATGCCCCGACGGGCTGGACAGCTCGAAATCCGAAAGCTTGACCAGAGCGCCGTCCCTGAGCGCGGTGTCGGCCAGCGGCCGAGATCCCAGCAGCGCCCCGGCGCCCGCTTTCGCCGCTTCCATGGCGGCGACGAAACTGTCGAAGCGATGCGAACGGTGGGAATGACCGGCAAGTCCGGCGGCTGCAAACCATTCCGCCCACATCTCGCGCGCGCCCGCAACCAGGAGCAGCGGCAACGACGTCCAATCGCCACCGAGCGCGAGTGTTGGAGCCGCGACCGGGACAAGCCGTTCGGCGGTCAGCCGGTCGGCTTCGCGCCCGGGAAAGGATCCGTTGCCGAAGCGTATGTCGAGTGCCGAGCCCGGCTGGTCGTAATCGGTCGGCCGATGGATGGTCGCTAGATCGAGCCTGACGCGTGGCAGCGCCCTTGCCAGGTCGGGGAGAGCCGGGACCAGCACCAGCAGTGCGAAGGAGATGGGGACGCGGATGCTGACGGTCTGAACCGCACGGGGCTGGAACAATTCGTTGGTGCTGTTGCCGACTATCGCGAATGCAGACTGGATGTGGGGAAGATAAGCCGCGCCCTCCGGCGACAGCGCCACGCCGCGCGCCAGGCGCGCGAACAGTCGCGTCTTGAGCCGCTCTTCCAGAAAGCGGATGTGCTGGCTGACGGCGGCCTGCGTCAAGCCGAGTTCGGCGGCCGCGGCGGTGAAATTCGACAGGCGGGCGGCGGCCTCGAAACTGCGCAGCCAGTCGAGAGGCGGCATCGCATCTGGCGCTTTTCCAGCCATCAGAAATTCAGTGCCATTACCCGAAAAACGATAATTTGAGTTATGCCTCTAACGAAGTCAGGATGCAATCCGTGCTCGCAGTGGCGGGTCAAGATGGGAGCTTCCGGAACATGCTGACAAGAGCAACGCCAGGCGACGAGGGACGAACGATCGAGCTTGGCTGGAAGGATGGAACGGCGAGCCGTTTCCACGCCATATGGCTGCGCGACAATGCGCTGGACGACAAGACGCGCAGCGCAGGCAACGGCCAGAGGCTGATAACCATCCTCGACATTCCGGCGCAAACGCGGATTGGCGCGGCCGAGATCAAAGGCGGAGCGCTGGAGGTCAGGTTCGTGCCCGAGGACAAGACGGTCAGCTTCCCGGCCCAATGGCTGAGGGCCAACGCCTATGATCGCGCCGAATCTCGGCAGTCCGGCTGGATCGGCGACGCTATTCAGCGCTGGACTAAGGCGACAATGCAGAATTCGGTGCCGCGCGCCAGCTACGCGGCGGCCTTGCAAGACCGCGGCATCTTGCGCAAATGGCTTTCAGCCGTGAGGACCTATGGCTTTGCCGTCATGGATGGCCTGCCCACGGAATCCGGCGCGCTATGCAAGGTGGCCGACCTTTTCGGCTATATCCGGGAGACCAATTACGGGCGCTGGTTCGAGGTGCGCGCCGAGGTCAATCCCAACAATCTCGCCTACACCAATCTCGGCCTGCAGGCGCATACCGACAATCCCTACCGCGATCCGGTGCCGACGCTGCAGATCCTCGCCTGCATCGAGAACACGGTCGAAGGCGGGGAATCCAGCGTCGTCGACGGGTTCGCGGTGGCGGCGGCACTGCAGGCGGAAGACCCCGACGGCTTCCGGCTGCTCTCTTCCCATCCGGCGCGTTTCGAATATGCCGGCTCGTCGGGCGTGCGGCTGCAGTCCAAACGACCAATGATCGAGCTCGGACCCGATGGGGAGCTCATCTGCATCCGTTTCAACAACCGCTCGCTGGCCCCGGCCGTCGACGTGCCCTTCGCCGAGATGGACAAATATTACGCCGCCTACCGCCGGTTCGCCGAGCTGATCGAGGATCCTTCCTTCGAGGTGACCTTCAAGCTCGAGGCGGGGCAATCCTTCATCGTCGACAACACGCGCGTCATGCATGCGCGCAAGGCCTTCTCCGGCAGCGGCAAGCGCTGGCTGCAGGGCTGCTACGCCGACAAGGATGGCCTGCTTTCGACGCTCGCGGCCATCGAGCACGATTTCAGGGAGGCGGCCGAATGAAACCTGACGAATTGAACACAGGCAACATCGTGGAGTTCATCGCCGAGATCTTCGAGCGCCGCGGCGCCGAATCCTATCTCGGCGAGCCCGTCACGATGTCCGAGCATATGCTGCAGGGCGCGTGGCTGGCCGAGCAGGACGGCGCGCCGGAGGAGCTTGTCGCGGCGGCACTGCTGCACGACATCGGCCACTATACCAGCGAGTTCGGAACCTATTCGCCCGACGACGTCGAGGACAAGCATCATGACGAGGCGGGCGGCGAGGTGCTGGCGCCTTTCTTTCCACCGGTCATCGTCGAGTGCGTCAGGCTGCATGTCTCTGCCAAACGCTATCTCTGCGCCACCGATCCGACCTATTTCGCCAAGCTGTCGCCCGCCTCCGTGCATACGTTGTCGTTTCAAGGCGGGCCAATGAGCGCGGAGGAAGTGGCCGAGTTCCGCCGCAATCCGTTCCACGATGAGGCGGTGCGAGTGCGCATCTGGGACGAGGGCGGGAAGGTCGCTGACATGAAGACACGGGCTTTTCGCGACTATGTGCCGCTGCTGGAGCGCGTGGTGAAAAAGTTCGCGGCGGAAAAGGCGGCGTAGACGCAGAAGCCCGGCTGGCCGGGCTTCTGCCATCCACAAGAGCGCAGTGCGTCAGCTCTTGTGATGGACCTCCTGCAGCCCATAGACCGGCGTCGGCAAGCCGACCTGCCTGGCTTTGAGCTGCAACGCCAGATATTGCGAATAGTGGCGTGACTGGTGGAGATTGCCGCCGTGGAACCACAGCGCTTCCTGCTGCGTCGGCTTCCACATGTTGCGCTGCTCGCCCTCCCAGGGACCCGGATCCTTGGTGGTGTTGGAGCCGAGCCCCCAGACCTTGCCGACCTTGTCCGCTACCTCCTGCGAGATGAGGTCCGCCGCCCATCCGTTCATCGAACCGTAGCCGGTGGCATAGATCACCAGGTCGGCCGGCAATTCGGTGCCGTCGACGAATTTGACGCCGGTTTCGGTGAGTTCCTGCACCGCGGCGCCTGGACCGCTCTTCAATTTGATCGAACCATCGATGACGAGGTCGCAGGCGCCGACATCGATATAATAGCCGGAGCCTCGGCGCAGATACTTCATGAACAGGCCCGAGCCGTCGTCGCCCCAGTCGAGCATGAAGCCGGCCTTTTCCAGATCCTCGTAGAACTTCGCGTCGCGCTCCTTCATCTGCTGGTAAAGCGGAATCTGGAACTCGTGCAGGATGCGGTATGGGAGCGAAGCGAAGATCATGTCGGCCTTGCGCGTCGTCATGCCGTTCTCGACCGCTTGCTCCGAATAGAGCGCGCCAAGCCCGATATCCATCAGCGTGTCGGACTTGACGATATGGGTGGAGGACCGCTGCACCATGGTCACGTCGGCGCCGCCTTCCCACAACGCCGCGCAGATATCGTGCGCGGAATTGTTGGAGCCGATGACCACCACCTTCTTGCCACGGTATTTGTCCGGACCGGGATGGGTCGAGGAGTGCTGCTGCTCGCCCTTGAAGATGTCCTGGCCCTTGTATTTCGGCCAGTTCGCCTTGCCGGACATCCCGGTCGCCAGCACCAGTTGCTTGGGCTTCAGCACGATCTCCTTGCCGTCGCGGTCGACGACGACGGTCCATTCCTTGGCCTTCTCGTCATATTTGGCCGATTTCGCGGTGGTGGAGGACCAGTAGTTCAGCTCCATCACCCTGGTGTACATCTCCAGCCAGTCGCCGATCTTGTCCTTGGGCGCGAAGACCGGCCAGTTCTTCGGAAAGTCGATATAGGGCAGGTGATCGTACCAGACCGGGTCGTGCAGGCAGAGCGACTTGTAGCGCTTGCGCCAGGAATCGCCCGGGCGCTCGTTCTTCTCGATGATGATGGTCGGCACGCCGAGCTGTTTCAGCCTTGCACCAAGAGCAATTCCACCCTGGCCGCCACCGATGACGACGACATAGGGCTGCCGGGAGTGACCGAGCTCGGCGATTTCGTCGTCGCGCTCCTCGCGCCACGTCTTGCGTCCCTTGCCATGTCCGTGCTTGGCGCCAAGGGGGCGGGTGAAGCCGGCTTTCTCCTCATAGCCCTTCAGCTCCGACATCGTGGTCAGCAGGGTCCAGATCAGGTCGCCCTTGAACCGCACAAGGCCGAAACCGCGCGCCACGCTCGTCTCGAAGGTGATCCAGGCGGTGGTGATGCCGCCATCCTCGGTCGCTTCCTCGCCCTTGGCCACCGCCCAGCCGGTCGGTTTGGTGGTGGCCAGCGTCGCCTTCAGCATGTCGCGGATCTGATCCTGGCCCTCCATCGTCTTGAGATTCCATGTGAACGTGACGAGGTCGCGCCAGTAGCAATCGGCCTGGAAGCAGTTGACGGCGCTTTCTATGTCGCCGGCTTCCAGCGCCTTGCCGAACTTATCGAGCAACGCCTGCGCCTTGGTGGTTGGTGTTCTCTCGAGCATTTGTTCTCCTCCACTTGCTAGAGTGCGCCATGAGCAGCAAGCACCGTGCCAACCGTGGCGCTGGTCAGGGATCGCAATGAAATCAATCTGTTGGAACGCTCTTCCGTCGTCTTGCCTGTTGCATTTCTGTTGCAGGCGCCACGGCGCGCCACAGCCCTTGCAATATCAAAGCGCCGCGCTTTGAAGCGGATTCAGGCGGCGCGCTTCCAGTTTCTTGCCCTGACGCATGTCCTTGTCCCGGAACCGCTGCGGACTTTTGGGCGACATGCTCAGTTCGGCGCCTCCAGCCGCAGACGCTTCATGCGGCGATGCACCGTTGTGCGATCGACGCCGAGACGCCGCGCGGCCTCGGAGATGTTCCAGCCGGTTTCCGCCAGCACGGCCAGCAGGGCCGCGCGCTCTTCTTCGGGCGAGGGGGCGCGCAAAGCGACCAGGCTGGCGGGCGGAACCGAGGCCGCCGCGCGGGACTTGGCGAAATCGGGCAGATCGGAAGGTTGGATCGTCTCATCGTCGCAAAGCGCAATCGCCAGGTCGACGGCGTTGACGAGTTCGCGGATGTTGCCGGGCCAACCATGGCGGATCAGCGCCAGCCGCGCGGCCGGCGACAGCCTTGCCGGGCGACCGGCAAGGCGCACCCGCTCGCCGACCAGCCGGTCCAGCAGCCATTCGAAATCGGTGCGTTCGCGCAGCGCCGGCAAGCTCAGAGAGGCGGCGTTCAGCCGATAGAACAGGTCCTCGCGGAAACGGCCCTCGGCGACCAGCTGACGCAGATCATGATGCGAGGCGGAGATGATCTTGATGTCGACAGGCCGGGGCGCAATGCCGCCGACCGGGATCAATTCGCGCTCGGCGATCACTCGCAAAAGCCGCGATTGCAGCGCGTACGGCATGTCGCCAATCTCGTCGAGGAACAGCGTGCCGCCGTCGGCGCTCTCGATCAACCCCTTGCGTCCCTTGGCCGTGGCGCCGGTAAAGGCGCCGGCGGCGTGCCCGAACAGCTCGCTCTCGATCAGGTGCTCGGGAATGGCAGCGCAATTGATGGCCACGAACGGACCGGAGCGTCCGGAGCTCTCATGGAGCGCGCGAGCGAGGTACTCCTTGCCGGAACCGGTCTCGCCATGGATCAGGATCGGGATGGTGGTGCGCGCCAGCTTGGCGGCCCGCACCTGCATGGCCGCCATGGCGGGATCGCCGTCCGAAAGTTCTGCGATCGGTTTCGGCAGCGCCTCGGCGGGAGCGCGACGTCCGCTCGACGGCTGTGGCTCGATGGCATGCGCGAACAGCGCGCTGCCGCTGCGGCCGAACACCAGTCGCTCCTCGGTTGGCCGCCCGCGCGTCAAATTCGGCAAGTCGTCGATATCCATGTCGAGGTAACGCGAGATCGGCTGACCGATCGGCGAGGAAAGCCTCCAGTCGACGCCGCCGGCTTGCGCCAGAAGCAGGGCCGCGCCGCGCGTGGTGCCGAGAATGCGGCCCGAGGCGTCGAGCGCGAGGGCTGCTTCCGGGTCGACGTCGAGGAATTCGGGCGAGCGGGAGAAGCGCAGCACCCATTCCGAATGCATCTGCGCCATCAAATTGGCGAGCTCGATGCGGCGGGCCGACGCCGTAACCAGGTGAAGGGCGAGGTTCTGGCTGACTTTCGGCTGCGGCGAGCGCAGCAGCGATATGTCGAGCACGGCGGTCAGTTCGCCGTTGGTGTCGAAGATCGGCGCGGCGGTGCAGGAAAGCGGCGTGTGGGTGGTGTCGAAATGGTCCGTCTGGTGGATGGTCATCGCCTCGCCGGTGACGATGCAGGAGCCGACGCCGCATGTTCCGGTGCGGCTTTCTGACCACTCGGAGCCAAGGTAGAGACCGGCCGTGCGCAACTGGTCCATGAAAAGCGGGTCGCCGAGGAAGTCGACGGTGACACCTTTTGCGTCGGCGAGCAGGAGGACGTAGTTCTGGCCAGCCACCTGCTTGAACAGTGTCTCCAGCCCGCTGCGGGCAATGGCGATCAGTCTTTCGGACTGCTCGAGATGCTCGCGCAACTGGGTATCGGGAACGATGTAGGCTTCCGTCGGCCGAGCCGGGTCAAGCCGATGCTTGTCGATGCAGCGCAGCCAGGATTGAACCACGATATCGTCGCGGACCGAGCGTGCGCCGGACAGCACCTGCTCGATCTCGCGGATATGCTCCCGTTCGCCAGCCATGCGTCCTCCTCGCAGCCAACGTCACCTTTGCATGTCGTTCTCCCAAACCTCCCACACTTTTGGGCGACGTGCGCCAGCGCATACTGGTGTTTCGGCGGCGAGGGCTCAACTGTACTATGGTAGCGCGTGGGCATGCAGTTCTCACAAGGCGAGTGAATTCACCCGAGACCCCATTGACGAGCCCACGTTTTCGCCTCTATTGTCCGCGCCGATGAAAACGGCACTCATTCTCGTAGGCTGGCGCGTGGGCAAGGCGGTGTAACCGCCGGGCGAAAACCTCCCATGCGCACCACACAGGCTCCCTCGGGGGCCTTTTTTATTGCCTGAAATCCAACTAAACGACCAGCAATCGCCAGATGGCGGACAGTACGGGACCAGACCGATGAGCAATGGACAGAACGAGCGGCGTGAAATGACGGGCGCCGAAATGGTGGTGCAGGCGCTGAAGGACAACGGCGTCAAGCATATCTTCGGCTATCCGGGCGGCGCGGTCCTTCCAATTTATGACGAGATATTCCAGCAGGACGAGGTCGAGCACATCCTGGTCCGGCACGAACAGGGCGCGGGCCACGCGGCCGAAGGTTATGCGCGCTCGACCGGCAAGGCCGGCGTGTTTCTGGTGACGTCCGGTCCCGGCGCCACCAACGCGGTGACGCCGCTGCAGGACGCGCTGATGGATTCCATTCCGCTGGTCTGCCTCACCGGTCAGGTCCCGACCTCGCTGATCGGCTCCGACGCCTTCCAGGAATGCGACACGGTCGGCATCACGCGGCCCTGCACCAAGCACAATTGGCTGGTGAAGGACGTCAACCAGCTCGCCGCCACCATCCACGAGGCATTCCATGTCGCGACGACCGGCCGGCCTGGCCCGGTCGTGGTCGACATCCCGAAGGACGTGCAGTTCGCCAAGGGCATCTACGTGCCGCCGCAGACGGCGCCGCGCACCAGCTACAAGCCGAAGGTCCAGGGCGACCTGGAAAAGGTCAAAGCCGCTGTCGAGCTGATGGCCGGCGCGAAGAAGCCGATCATCTATTCGGGTGGCGGCGTCATCAATTCCGGCCCGGAAGCCAGCCATCTGCTGCGCGAGCTGGTCGACCTCACCGGTTTCCCGATCACCTCGACGCTGATGGGACTCGGCGCCTATCCGGCATCGGGCAAGAACTGGGTCGGCATGCTCGGCATGCACGGCACCTACGAAGCCAACATGGCGATGCATGACTGCGACGTGATGATCTGCATCGGCGCGCGCTTCGACGACCGCATCACCGGCCGGCTCAACGCGTTCTCGCCTAACTCGAAGAAGATCCACATCGACATCGACCCGTCCTCCATCAACAAGAACGTGCATGCGGATGTCCCGATACTGGGGGACGTCGGTCGCGTGCTGGAAGATCTGGTGCGGCTGTGGCGGGCGACCGTCAAGGCCGACAAGAAGGCGCTTTATCCTTGGTGGGAGCAGATCGCGAAATGGCGCGCGCGGGATTCGCTCGCCTACAGGATGAACAGCGACGTGATCATGCCGCAATACGCGATCCAGCGGCTCTACGCGCTGACCAAGGACATGGACACCTACATCACCACCGAGGTCGGCCAGCATCAGATGTGGGCGGCGCAGCACTACCATTTCGACAAGCCGAACCGCTGGATGACGTCGGGCGGCCTGGGCACGATGGGCTATGGCCTGCCGGCGGCCCTCGGCGTGCAGATCGCCCATCCCGACGCGCTGGTCATCGATATCGCGGGCGATGCCTCCGTGCAGATGACCATGCAGGAGATGAGCTCGGCGGTGCAGTATGAGGCGCCGATCAAGATCTTCATCCTCAACAACCAGTATATGGGCATGGTCCGCCAGTGGCAGCAGCTGCTGCACGGCAATCGGCTGTCGCATTCCTACACCGAGGCGATGCCGGATTTCGTCAAGCTGGCGGAGGCCTATGGCGGCCACGGCATACGCTGCGACAAGCCAGATGAACTCGACGACGCGATCAAGGAGATGATCTCTGTCAAAAAGCCGGTCCTGTTCGACTGCCGCGTGGCGACTTTGGCCAACTGCTTCCCGATGATCCCGTCAGGCAAGGCGCATAACGAAATGCTTCTGCCGGATGAGGCCACCGACGAGGCGGTCGCCAACGCCATCGACGCCAAGGGCAGGGAACTGGTGTAGCCAGCCGATGGATCGGAATTCTTGGAGCATGATCGTCGCCGAAAACCGGTTTCCACTTTCCGGGATCATGCTCTAAGGCAGGGCTGTCGCGAGAAGCCGTGCGCACACAGAGAATTAGCTCAAGAGTTTGAAATCGAGATTCATGTCATGAACGCACAGCTTCAACCGACCGGCTCGGCCTACTTCATCGCCAAGGAAACCGAGAAGCCGGAAACGCACACGCTTTCCGTGCTGGTCGATAACGAACCGGGCGTGCTCGCCCGCGTCATCGGCCTATTCTCGGGCCGTGGCTACAACATCGAAAGCCTCACCGTTTCCGAGACCGAGCACGAGAAGCATCTGTCGCGCATCACCATCGTGACGCGCGGCACGCCGCATGTGATGGAGCAGATCAAGCATCAGCTCGAGCGCATAGTGCCGGTGCACCGGGTGGTCGACCTCACCGTGCGCTCGCGTGAGCTTGGGCAGGAGCGGCCGCTGGAACGCGAGCTCGCGCTGGTCAAGGTCGCGGGCACCGGCGACGCCCGGGTCGAGGCACTTCGGCTCGCGGATGCGTTCCGCGCCTCGGTCATCGACGCCAACACCGAGCATTTCGTCTTCGAGATCACGGGCAAGGGTTCCAAGCTCGATCAGTTCATCGCCATCATGAAGCCGCTCGGCCTTGTCGAAATCTGCCGCACTGGCGTGGCGGCGATGAACCGCGGTCCGCAGGGAATGTGAAGGCGGGGACGCTCACCCGCTCCTTTCATCTCGTCTCTGGTCCGGCAGTCCCCTTCCGGTGGCTTTGGCGCGTCTTTCAAAAAAGGACAATAAGGCTGCCATATCTGGGAGGATAACATGTCGCTCAATGCGTTCCTTGCTCTGTTGGTCTACGCCTTCGTGACGTCGATCACGCCGGGCCCGAACAACCTCATGCTGCTCGCTTCCGGCGTCAATTTCGGCATTGCCAGGACGGTTCCCCATATGCTGGGCATCAGCATCGGCTTCCTGGTCCTGCTTCTTGCCGTCGGCTTCGGGCTTGGCGCGGTGCTGACGGCGTTCCCGGCACTGCATAGCGCGCTGAAAATCGCGGGCGCCGCCTATTTGCTCTACCTCGCCTGGAAGATCGCCATGTCGCGGTCGGTGGGCGACGGAAAAGGGGCGGAGGGACGGCCGATGCGCTTCATCGACGCCGCCGCATTCCAGTGGGTCAACCCCAAGGCATGGGTGATGGCCATCACCGCCATGGCTGTCTACACCAATCCAGACCACCCGTTCGTTTCGGTAGCGCTGATCTCGATCGCTTTCACCATCGTCAACCTGCCCAGCGTCTCCGTCTGGGCCGGCTTCGGCACGGCGCTGCGCGGCTTCCTGTCGGATCCGATGCGGCTGAAATGGTTCAATATCGCGATGGGCGTGCTGCTTGCGGCGACGCTGTGGCCGATGCTCCGGTGAGCTGATTTCGGACCGGCGGGTGGTCTTGTCGCGGCGCGTCCGCCGGCTGCCTGCCATTGTGCAGTGCACATTAAATCTTCGTAATGCCGCGTTTTGGCCCTTTTCCGCCAAGGCCTTGTCCTATCTACTCCACGACATCGCGGCGCGAGGCCGTGAACTGAGCAGAAATGGACCACCGGAATCGGCGTGTCGGGTAGAGGACAGTTGTCGATGCGCGGGAAAATCGCCTTTGCAGTGGTGGCGGTCGCATGCCTGGCCGGCGCCGGGCTTTATTTATCTCCCGCGGCCTTGGGCAAGGTGCAGCAACTAATCTCTGGCCTGCAGGGGGCCGGCGGCACAAACAAGAGCGCCAAGGCATCGGATAATGCGAAAGGCGGCAGTGGCGGCGCGCGTTCCGCCTCCATCGTCTCGGCCACCGCGACGACCGCTGATTTCCCGATCCGTCGCTATGCCATCGGCTTCGTCTCGTCCCCTTCGGTGGTGAGCATCAATGCCCGGGTTTCCAGCCAGATCGTGTCCATCCACGTCAAGGACGGTCAGATGGTGAAGGCGGGCGATGTGTTGTTCTCGCTCGATGATCGCGCCCTGAAGGCGCAACTGGCCAAGGACCAGGCGACTCTTGCCAAGGACCAGGCGATGCAGGTCAGTGCCGAGGCCGATTTGCAGCGCGCCAAGGATCTTGTCGCCAAGCAGGCAGGTACGCAGCAGACCTACGACCAGGCGCTGGCGGCGCAGAGAGCCGCGGCCGCGACCATCGATGCCGACAAGGCGACGATCGACGCCGACACAGTGCAGTTGAGCTACGCGACCATTTTGGCGCCGATCTCGGGCAGGCTGGGCGCCGTCAACGTGTCGGTCGGCGACCTCGTCACCACCAGCAATGGCAATTCGAGCAGTTCGACGCCGCTGGTCACCATCACGCAGATGGACCCGTTGCAGGTGAATTTCACGTTGCCGGAGAGCAACCTTGCTCTGCTGCACAAGGCGCTCGCCGACCCGCAGCAAGGCGATGTGACGCTGACCAAGAACGGCGATCCCACGCCGATCGGCAAAGGCACGCTCGATTTCGTCGATTCGAGCGTCGATACGGCTTCCGGCACCATTGCCACGCGGGCCAGCGTACCGAACTCGGATCTATCGCTGTGGCCGGGGCAGTATGTGAATGTGGTGCTCGAAGCTGGCACGATGCCGCATATGACCTCGGTTCCGACAGTCGCGGTACAGCCCAGCCAACAGGGTCCCTTCGTCTATGTCATCAAGCCCGACAACACGGTGGAGATGCGCCCGGTGCAGGTGGCGCTAACGCAGGGCGAAAACAGCGCCATCAGCGAGGGTCTGAAGAGCGGTGAGAAGGTCGTCGTCGAGGGCCAGACCCGATTGAAGAACGGCGCGGCTGTGCATGAGGGCAAGGCTGCCGGATCCGGCGAGCAGGCATCACCCAAGGTCGCGGAGGCAGACAAGGCTAGCGGAGCTGCCCAATGATCTCCGAATTCTGCATTCGCAGACCGGTCGCCACGCTGCTGATGTCGTTCGCCCTGATCCTGGGCGGCATTTTTGCCTATAAGTTCCTACCGGTGGCGGCCCTGCCGAGCGCCGAATTTCCGGTGGTCAACGTCTCGGCAAGCCTGCCCGGAGCTTCGCCGGAGACAATGGCTACATCAGTGGCGACGCCGCTGATCAAGCAATTCGCGACGATAGCCGGTATCGATTCGATCTCGACCACCAACTCGCTCGGCCAGACCTCGATTGCGATCCAGTTCGTGCTGAACCGCGATATCGACGCCGCCGCCGCGGACGTGCAGGCTGCCATCGCGCGAACGCAAAAATCGCTGCCGCCGGAAATGACCTCGCCGCCGAGCTATCGCAAGGTCAATCCTGCCGATGCACCAATCCTTCTGATGTCGCTTGTCAGCGACACGGTCCCGCTGACGGATCTTGACGCCTTCGCCGAAAACGTGATCTCGCCTTCGCTCTCGACCATCGATGGCGTCGCGCAGGTTTCGATCTTCGGCCAGCAGAAATATGCCGTGCGCATCCAGATCGATCCGACCGCGCTTGCAGCGCGAGGCATCTCGATCGATCAGCTGCAGACGGCGATCGCCTCGGCCAACAGCAACACGCCGCTTGGCGTGCTGCAGAACAATAGGCAGCAACTGACCATAACCGCCAACACGCAACTCGCGAATGCGGCGGGCTTCTCCAATCTCATCATCGCCACCAAGAATGGTCATCCTGTGCGGTTGGGCGAGGTGACCCGCGTCGTCGACTCGGTCGAGACCACGACGACCGCAAGCTGGTATGATGGCACGCGCGCCATCATCATGGCGGTTCAGCGCCAGCCCGATGCCAACACGGTCGACGTCGTCGACAAGGTCAAGGCGATGCTGCCGTCCTTCCAGGACCAGATGCCGGCTGCTGCCCAGATCAAGCTGCTCAACGACCGGTCCATCTCGATCCGCCAGGCCGTCGATGACGTCCAGTTCACGCTGCTGTTGACCATCGCTCTGGTCGTGATGGTGATCTTCGTATTCCTGCGCCGCGTGACGGCAACCATCATTCCGGCGGTGGCGGTGCCGATCTCGCTGATAGCCACGCTCGGCGCAATGTTCCTGTTCGGCTTTTCCATCGACAACATCTCGCTGATGGGCCTGACTTTAGCCGTCGGCCTCGTCGTCGACGACGCCATCGTGATGCTGGAAAACATCTTCCGCCACATGGAAGAGGATGGGCTGTCGGCCTTCGACGCCTCGCTGAAGGGCGCGCGCGAGATCGGCTTCACCATCATCTCGATCTCGATCTCGCTGGTGGCGGTGTTCATCCCGGTGCTTCTGATGGGCGGCGTCATCGGGCGCATCTTCAACGAGTTCGCCGTGGTGGTGACCGTTGCGATCCTGGCCTCGATGTTCGTGTCGCTGACGCTGACGCCGATGCTCTGCTCGCGTCTGCTGTCGGTGAGCAAGTCCGACCGTGAAAGACATGCGCCCGGTCACAGGCCAGATCTCATCACACGTGGCTATGACTGGATCCTGGGCTTCTGCCTGCGGCACACCTTCCTGGTGTTCCTCGTCTTCGCCGGCACCGCGGCGGCGTCGGTATGGCTGGTCCAGATTTCGCCGAAGGGCTTCTTCCCGCAAGAAGACATAAGCCAGATCTCGGTGTCCACGCTCGCACGCCAGGACATTTCCTTCGACGCCATGGTCAAGCTCCAACAGCAGGTTGCCGATGTCTTCACGCATTCTCCTTATGTGACGCATGTCGCCTGGTCGGTGGGCGGCGGCCAAAGCGCGCTCAATCAAGGCCGGCTCTATGTTCAGTTGAAGGACAAGAGCCAGCGACCCGATATCGATAAGGTGCAGTCCGATCTGAGGAAACAACTGTCGGATGTTGCTGGCATCGAGGCCTATATGCAGCCGGTGCAGAACCTCAGACTGGGCTCGCGGCAGTCCGCCAGCGCCTATCAGCTCGTGGTACAGGGCCTCGATACCGGCCAGACCGACATCTGGGCGCAAAAGCTGAACGACGCGATGGCGGCCGACCACGCGACCTTCACCGACGTCACCAGCGATCTGCAGAACAATGCCCTGCAGGCTTCCCTGGTGATCGACCGTGACAAGGCCGCCCAGCTCGGCATCGATACCAGCACGCTGCGTACGGCTCTTTATGGAGGGTTTGGAACGGATCAGGTTTCAACGATCTTCGGTTCCGCGGACAGCTATGCGGTCGTCACCGAACTTGATCCCAAGATCAACTGGTCGCCGGAGCGGATGCTGGCCATCCAGGTGAGGACCGCTAGCGGCAGCCTGGTGCCGCTCGGCGCATTCGCCCATGTCGACCGTACAGCGGGCGCGCTGACGGTCAATCAGCTCGGCCAGCTTCCGGCGGTGACGATCTCCTACAATCTCCCGCAGGGCGTATCGCTGGGCGACACCGTCACCCGCATCGACCAGCTCAAAGACCAGATCGGCATGCCGACGGCGATCTCCACGACCTTTGCCGGCACCGCCAAGACCTTCCAGGATTCGCTCGCCAACCAGGGCCTGCTCATCGGCGGCGCCATCCTGACGATCTACATCGTGCTCGGCATGCTCTATGAGAGCTTCATCCACCCGCTTACCATCCTCACCGGCCTGCCGTCGGCGGTGCTGGGCGCGCTGGTGGCGCTGCGCTTTGCCGGCATGGATCTTTCGGTGATCGCGGTGATCGGCATCCTTATGCTGATCGGCATCGTCAAGAAGAACGGCATCATGATGGTGGACGTCGCGCTAGAGCTCAGACGAGAGGGCATGTCGGCGAAGGAATCCATCCACAAGGCCTGCCTGATGCGGTTCCGGCCGATCATGATGACGACGCTAGCCGCGCTGATGGGCACGTTCCCGATCGCGCTCGGCACTGGCGCGAGCGCCGAGTTGCGCCAGCCGCTCGGCGTCGCCGTGGTCGGCGGCCTGCTCGCCTCGCAGGCGCTGACGCTGTTCGTGACCCCCGTGATCTACGTCTATTTCGAGAATTTCTCGGGCTGGCTGCTCAGCCTCTCCTCAAGGAAGAGCAGTCCGGCGCTGCATGCGGTGGACAACGGCGAGCAACGCTCGCTGTTCGACACCAACGACGATATCCCGCATAAGACCGCCGCCGAATAGGCGGCGGTTCTGGCCCAAGCCGTGATGCTTGCGGCGCGGTGTGGGCGATCGTAACCTCGTGTCATGTCCCACGATCATGATCACGACAACGAGCTCGACCCGTTCGCGGCGCGCGTACGCGCGTTGGAAACCATGCTTACCCAGAAGGGCCTGATCGACCCCGCGGCCATCGACGTCATCGTCGATACCTATGAGACGAAGATCGGCCCGCGCAACGGCGCACGGGTGGTGGCGAAAGCCTGGAGCGATCCGGCTTATGCCGAATGGCTCAAGCGCGACGCGACGGCGGCGATCGAATCGCTCTCCTATAGCGGCCGCCAGGGCGAGCACATGCAGGCGGTGTTCAACACCGAGGAGACGCACAACCTTGTCGTCTGCACGCTCTGCTCCTGCTATCCGTGGTCGGTGCTCGGCCTGCCGCCGGTCTGGTACAAGGCGCCGCCCTATCGTTCGCGGGCGGTCATCGATCCGCGCGGCGTGCTGGAGGAGTTTGGGCTGACGCTGCCGGCGCAGAGAAAGATCCGCGTCTGGGATTCGACGGCCGAGCTTCGCTATCTGGTCGTGCCGATGCGTCCAGATGGCACCGACGGCTGGAGCGAGGAGCAGCTCGCCGGGCTGGTGAGCCGCGATGCGATGATCGGCACGGCGCTGGCCAAAGAGCCGGCGGAAGGGGTGTCGGCATGAACGGGCCGCAGGACCTCGGCGGGCAGATGGGTTTCGGGCCGGTCGCGCCCGAGAAGGACGAACCTTATTTTCACGCCGAATGGGAGAAGCGGGCGCTTGGCGTCACGCTTACGGCCGGCGCCATGGGTGCCTGGAACATCGATGAGAGCCGGCATGCGCGGGAATCGCTGCATCCGGCCGATTATTATTCATCGAGCTACTATCAGATCTGGATCAAGGCGCTGGAGGCTTTGCTGAAGCGCCATGGCTTCGTCACCCAGCGCGACCTTGCCGCCGGCAAGGCGGTCGATCCATCCGCAACGCCGAAAAGAGTGCTGAAGGCGGCGGACGTGCCGGCCGTGCTCGCCAAGGGCGGGCCGTGCGACCGGCCCGTTGCCGGCCCGGCGCGTTTCCGGGCGGGCGATCGCGTGCGCACGAAAAATTTCAACCCGACCGGCCATACGCGTCTGCCGCGCTATGCACGCGGCAAGACCGGGGTTATCGAGGCCGTTCGCGGCGGCTTTGTCTTTCCCGACAGCAATGCCCATGGCAGGGGCGAGAACCCGCAATGGGTCTATACGGTGGTGTTAGACGGGGCGGAAATCTGGGGCGAGGGCGCCGATCCGACGCTGAGCGTCTCGATCGACGCATGGGAGAGCTATCTTGAGCCGGCCTGACGGCGCATTGCCGGCCGGTTTCGATGAGCCGGCCTTCGCCGAGCCGTGGCAGGCCGAAGCCTTTGCCCTGACCGTCGCGCTGCACGACAAGGGCTTGTTTTCTTGGAGCGAATGGGCAGAGGCGCTGTCGGCCGAGGTCAAGCAACCGGGCGCCGCGAGCGACGGGCACGACTACTACGAACATTGGCTGGCGGCGCTGGAAAAGCTTTTGTCGCGCAAGGGGATCGCCGACAAGGGCGAGGTGGACGAACTCGCCGCCGCATGGGAGCGCGCCGCCCACGCCACGCCCCATGGCAGGCCGATCCTGCTGGAGAACGATCCAGGCGCAGGTAGATAGTAAGCTCGTTTGTTCTCTTTACGTTCCTGTTCACGCCTGGTATTGTGAGACCTTTGAGGCGCCTCATGCTTGGCCGATGACGTTGACATGATGGCGGCTGTCTTGTCTTTCCCTTGCGAATCCGGTCTCTCGCGCTGATGGAATTCTCTCCCCAACAGGACGAGGCTCTGAAAGCGGTCGGGCGCTGGCTCAAAGAGGGCCGGCCGCAGGTCTTTCGGCTGTTCGGCTATGCCGGCACCGGCAAGACGACGCTGGCGCGCTATTTCGCCGAGCATGTCGACGGGCAGGTGCAATTCGCCGCCTTCACCGGCAAGGCGGCGCAGGTGCTGCGCTCCAAGGGCGCGACCAACGCCCGCACCATCCATTCGCTGATCTACAGGCCGAAGGGCGAGGAATCGGTCGAGGACGAGGTGACCGGCAAGACCTCAATGTCGCCGACCTTCTCGCTCAACCGGCAAAGCCCGATTTCGCGCGCCAAGCTCGTCGTCATCGACGAGTGCTCGATGGTCGACGAGCAGCTCGGCCGCGACCTGATGAGCTTCGGCACGCCGATCCTGGTGCTTGGCGATCCGGCACAATTGCCGCCGATCTCCGGCGGTGGCTTCTTCACCGAGCACGAACCGGATGTGCTGCTGACGGAAATCCATCGCCAGGCGCGCGACAATCCCATCATCCGCCTCGCCCTCGACGTGCGCGAGGGCCGCGAATTCATACATGGGGACTACGGCACGGCGCAGGTAATCGGCAGGGAAGCGGTCAACCAGGATCTGGTGCTCAAGGCCGATCAGGTGCTGGTCGGCACCAACCGCACGCGCCGCCGCTATAACCAGCGGCTGCGCGAGCTGAAAGGGTTCAACGCCGACTTCCCGCAGGCGGGCGACAAGCTCGTCTGCCTGCGCAACGATCCGGCCAAAGGGCTGCTCAACGGTTCCCTATGGAAGGTGATGACCTCGTCGCGCGAGACGGTGAAGCCCGGCATCAACCTCTTGGTCTCACCGGAAGAGGATGATCCCGACCGCGGCGTCGCCAAGATCAAGCTGCTCAAGGCTGCGTTCGAGGATCCGGATGCCGAAATCCCCTGGCAGCAGAAGAAGCGCTTCGACGATTTCGACTATGGCTACGCCTTGACCGTGCACAAGGCGCAGGGCTCGCAGTGGAACGACGTCGTGCTGTTCGACGAGAGCTGGGCCTTCAAGGAAACCCGGCAGCGTTGGCTCTATACCGCCATTACCCGCGCAGCAGAACGGCTGACGGTCGTACGGTAGCGCCTCGGGTCTCAGGCAGGCCTCGCACCGAGCCACTGCCAGGCAGCTTCCTCATCGTCCACATCGAAGCGTCTCAGTTCGAAAGGCAGCGCCTCGGGGAAAACGCCAGCGACGAGCGATGCCCAACCCGGTTCACCGATGACGGCGCAGCGCACGACATGCTCCATCGCATGGGCCACGCCCTGCCGGAGCGTGTCCTGCGAAATATTGGCCCAGTCCACGCTTTCCTCGTCGGTCAGCCTGACCAGCACGTCGACCCTCGGATGCAATGCGTAGGCCGCCTCGAGCAGGCCGAAAAGGTTTTCCGCGTCGGCCGGCGAGACGTCGCCGACGACGTCGATGGCGAAAAGCGCGTCGCGATTGGTTTCGATGCGGCGGATCGCCGGCACGGCTTCGAGGAAATTCACTGGCAGGTCCTTCTGTTAGCCTCCATCTATCCCCTGGAACACGCGAAACCCTCTATCTGTTCCCGTCAAAGGCGGTATAGATGCCCGCCGATCCACTGGACGCCATTTCATGCCCGCCAAGCTCTCGGTCAATCTCAATGCCGTCGCCACGCTGCGCAACCGTCGAGACCTGCCATGGCCGAGCGTCACCGGACTTGGCCGTATCGCCCTTGCCGCCGGCGCGCACGGGCTGACGGTGCATCCCAGGCCTGACGAGCGGCACACCAGGCATTCGGACCTGCCGGAGATCAGGGCGCTGATCGACGACGAATTTCCAGGCGCGGAGTTCAACATCGAGGGCTATCCGACCGAGGATTTCCTGGCGCTTGTCGAGAAGAACCAGCCCGAGCAGGTGACCCTGGTGCCGGACGACCCGGCGCAGGCGACTTCCGACCACGGCTGGAACTTCGTCGCCCAGGCAGCGTTCCTGACGCCGATGGTCAAGCGATTGAAAAAAGGTGGGTTCCGTGTGTCGCTGTTCTCCGACGCGGACCCCGCAGGCGTAAATGCGGCCCGCGACACCGGCGCTGACCGCATCGAGCTTTATACAGGCCCCTATGGCGGCTTCCATTCCGATTCCGCGAAAGCTGCGAAGGAGCTGGAAAGACTGGGAAAAACCGCCGACGCAGCATTTGCGGCGGGGCTTGGCGTCAATGCCGGCCACGATCTGACCGTGAAGAACCTGCCGGCATTGGCCAAACGGATTCCGGCTTTAGCCGAAGTATCGATCGGACATGGGTTGACAGCGGATGCGCTGGAGTATGGCATGGCCGGCACGGTTGGGCGGTTCTTGAAGGCCTGCGGATGGTAGGGCGCCTTGCGTAGTTTGGGGGTTTTGGTGCGCCCCACGTTGCGGCGACCACGAAACGTGACGAATCGGTGAAGTGGGGTTCATGGTGCTAGCCAACACCGGCGAAACGGAATCCCTCGAACGTTCGAGCCACGGCGAGACCGAGCGGCAGCAAAGCACCAAGGTGCTCATGCTTGGCGCGTTGGGCGTCGTCTACGGCGATATCGGCACGAGCCCGATCTACGCCTTCCGCGAGGCGTTGCATGCCTCGTCAAGCTCGGTTGCCCGCCACGATGTGCTGGGCGTTCTATCGCTGATCGTCTGGGCGCTCACCATCATCGTCACGATCAAATATGTCGCTTTCGTGCTCAGGGCCGACAACAAGGGCGAGGGCGGCACACTGTCGCTGATGGCGCTGGCGCGCAGCGCATATCCCCCGGGCTCACGTCTCATCCTGGTGATCGGCCTTTGCGGCGCGGCATTGTTCTTCGGCGATTCGATCATCACCCCGGCGATCTCCGTGCTGTCGGCGGTTGAAGGCCTGGAAGTCGTCACGCCCGCGCTGGATGCTTTCGTGGTCCCGATCACGCTGGTCATCCTGGCAGTGCTTTTCGCCGTGCAGCGCTTCGGCACGGGCAAGGTGGCGGCGGTGTTCGGGCCGGTAACGGCGACATGGTTCCTGGCGATCGGCGCGGCCGGGCTTTACCACATCGTCGACGATCCTTCCGTTTTCCTCGCGATCAATCCGTATTACGCGATCTACTACCTGGCGACCACGCCAACCGGGGCTTTCGTCACCGTCGGCGCCGTTTTCCTGGCGGTCACCGGCGCCGAGGCGCTTTATGTCGACCTTGGCCATTTCGGCCGCAAGCCGATCGTGATGGCCTGGTTTGCAATCGTCTTTCCTTGCCTGCTCTTGAATTATTTCGGGCAGGGCGCGTTCGTGCTGTCGCATGGCGGCAAGCCCACCAACCCCTTCTTCCAGATGCTGCCCGAATGGGCGTTGATGCCGATGGTCGGTCTGGCGACGGCGGCAACGGTCATCGCCAGTCAGGCGGTGATCTCGGGGGCCTTCTCGCTTACCCGGCAGGCGGTGCAGCTCAACCTTTTGCCACGTATCGAGGTCCAGCATACATCCAAGATGCAGAGCGGCCAGATCTACATGCCGAGGGTCAATCTCCTGGTCGCTCTCGGCGTGATGCTTCTGGTCGTCGGGTTCGGCAGCTCGAGCGCGCTCGCCTCGGCCTATGGCATTTCAGTGACCGGCGAAATGCTGATGACGACAATCCTGTTGTTCGTCGTCATGCGCTGGCTCTGGAAATGGCAGTTGGGGCTCGCCCTGGCGCTGGTGCTGCTGTTCGGCGTCATCGATATCGGCTTCTTCTCGGCCAATGTCGTCAAGATCGTCGAGGGCGGCTGGGTGTCGATCACGGTCGCTTCGATCATGGGGCTGATCATGTGGACGTGGATCCGCGGCAGCCGCTACCTGTTCGACAAGACACGCCGCAACGAGATCCCGCTCGATTTCCTGGCGGCGAACCTGTTGAAGAAGAAGCCGCAGCTCGTGTCGGGCACGGCGGTGTTCCTGACCAGCGATCCACTCAGCGCCCCGACTGCGCTGATGCACAGCCTCAAGCACTACAAGGTGCTGCACGAAAAGAACGTCATCCTGTCGGTGGTGACGGCGCCGCAGCCGGTCGTGCCCGACAGCGAACGCGTGAAGCTGGAGACGGTCAACGAGCTTTTCATGCGCGTGACGCTGACCTTCGGCTACATGGAGCAGCCGAACATTCCGCGCGCGCTGGCCATCTGCCGCAAGCAGGGCTGGAAGTTCGACATCATGACGACGTCCTTCTTCCTGTCGCGGCGCTCGCTGAAGGCCTCGCCAAATTCCGGCATGCCGATCTGGCAGGACCGGCTGTTCATAGGCCTGGCGAAGACGGCGGCGGACGCGACGGAGTATTTCCAGATTCCGACCGGGCGCGTGGTGGAGATCGGCACGCAGGTCGCGATCTGAGGCCGCGATTTGCGTTGGATAAATGGGGGCGAGCGCTCCCATATGCTGAAAGCCCTGCGTGGGCGGCATGGGAGCCCTAACGCCAGGGCACTTGATATTGCACCGCAGCAAGCGTAGAGCACCGCGCATTTTATCGGAGTGTCGTCCATGGCCCTCGCCAATGGTGGTGCAGACGCAGAACCCGTCGACCAATCGGGCCACGCGGAGAGCGCCCAGCACAGCACCAAGGTGCTGATGCTTGGCGCTCTCGGCGTGGTCTATGGCGACATCGGCACCAGCCCGATCTATGCGTTTCGCGAAGCGCTGCACGCCTCTTCCGGCGGTGACGTGGCGAACCGCGCCGATATCCTCGGCGTGTTGTCGCTGATCATATGGTCGCTAACCATCACGGTGACGGTGAAGTATATCATGTTCGTGCTGCGCGCCGACAACCGTGGCGAGGGCGGCGTGCTGTCATTGATGGCGCTGGCGCGCGGCACCTTCCCGACACGCTCGGCGATCGTGCTTGGCATCGGTATCGTGGGGGCATCGCTGTTCTTCGGCGACGCGGTCATCACACCCGCCATCTCGGTGCTTTCGGCGGTCGAGGGCATGAATGTCGTGACGCCGGCTTTCCAGCCTTATGTCGTGCCGCTGACCCTGCTGATCCTTGCGATGCTGTTTGCGGTCCAGCGCTTCGGAACCGGCGGCGTCGGCCTGGTGTTCGGCCCGGTTACCGCTGTCTGGTTTCTCGCCATCGGGCTTTCGGGTCTGAAGCACATCATCGCCGATCCGGAAATCCTGTGGGCGATAAGCCCGCATTACATCGTGGCCTTCTTCATCAATTCGCCGGACGTGTCCTTTGTCACCGTCGGCGCCGTCTTCCTGGCCGTTACCGGCGCCGAGGCGCTGTATGCCGACCTTGGCCATTTCGGCCGCAAGCCGATCGTGCTGGCATGGCTCGCAATCGTGTTTCCATGCCTGCTTTTGAACTATGCCGGGCAGGGCGCGTACGTGCTGGCCAAGGGCGGTGTAGTCGGCCATCCGTTTTTCGAGATGAACGAGGGCTGGTCCCTCATCCCCATGGTGGTGCTGGCGACGGCAGCGACTGTCATTGCGAGCCAGGCTGTCATCTCCGGCGCCTATTCGCTGACCAGGCAGGCGGTGCAGCTCAACATGCTGCCCCGGCTCGAAATCCTGCATACGTCGGAGAAACAGTCCGGCCAGGTCTATATGCCGCGGGTCAACATGCTCCTGGCGCTGGTGGTGATGCTGCTGGTGGTCGGTTTCGGCGAGTCCAGCAAGCTTGCCTCGGCCTACGGCATCTCGGTGACCGGCAACATGCTGGTGACGACGACGTTGCTGTTTATCGTCATGACCCGCATCTGGAAATGGAACATCTGGCCGGCGGCCGCCCTGACGGCGATGTTCGCGCTCATCGATATCGGCTTCTTTGCCTCCAACATCGTCAAGGTTTTCGAAGGCGGCTGGGCTTCGCTCGCTGTCGCCTTCGCCATCATCCTCGGAATGTGGACCTGGGTGCGCGGCAGCCGCTACCTGTTCGACAAGACACGTCGCAACGAGATCCCGCTCGATTTCCTGGCGGCGAACCTGTTGAAGAAGAAGCCGCAGCTCGTGTCGGGCACGGCGGTGTTCCTGACCAGCGATCCTCTCAGCGCCCCGACCGCGCTGATGCACAGCCTCAAGCACTACAAGGTGCTGCACGAAAAGAACGTCATCCTGTCGGTGGTGACGGCGCCGCAGCCGGTCGTGCCCGACAGCGAACGCGTGAAGCTGGAGACGGTCAACGAGCTTTTCATGCGCGTGACGCTGACCTTCGGCTACATGGAGCAGCCGAACATTCCGCGCGCGCTGGCCATCTGCCGCAAGCAGGGCTGGAAGTTCGACATCATGACGACGTCCTTCTTCCTGTCGCGGCGCTCGCTGAAGGCCTCGCCCAATTCCGGCATGCCGATCTGGCAGGACCGGCTGTTCATCGGCCTGGCGAAGACGGCGGCGGACGCGACGGAGTATTTCCAGATTCCGACCGGGCGCGTGGTGGAGATCGGCACGCAGGTCGCGATCTGAGTAAATGCGCGGCACAGGCCGCCGTTAGACAATTCCCGACGGCAGGCGCCGCTTTTGAGGAATTGCTCTCGAAAGGAGGCGGGCATGAGCGGCGAATTGGTGCTTGTGACCGGCGGGTCCGGCTTCCTTGGCGCTCATTGCATCCTGGCGCTTCTGAACGCGGGATACCACGTGCGCACGACCGTCCGCTCCGCCAGGCGCGAGGCCGATGTTCTCGCCATGCTGAAGGTCGGCGGCGTCGAGCCTGGCGACGCGCTTTCCTTTGCCTACACCGATCTCACGAGCGACAAAGGCTGGCCCGAAGCGGTCGCCGGATGCCGATACGTCCTTCACGTCGCTTCGCCTTTTCCGCCTGGAGTGCCGAGACATGAGGACGAACTGATCGTCCCGGCCCGGGAAGGGGCGTTGCGCGTGCTGCGCGCCGCGCGCGATGCCGGCGTCGAACGCGTCGTGCTCACCTCGTCCTTTGCCGCCATCGGCTACGGCCAGGCGACGGTTGCCGGCCATCCGTTCACGGAGGAGAACTGGACCAATCTGAACGAGCCAGTGAGCGCCTATGTGAAATCGAAGACGCTGGCCGAGCGGGCGGCGTGGGATTTCATCGATCGCGAAGGCGGGTCACTGGAGTTGGCGGTCGTCAATCCGGTCGGGATCTTCGGACCGGTCCTGGGGCCGGATCATTCGACCTCGACGGACTTCATCAGGCGTCTGATGGATGGCGGGATGCCCGGCCTGCCGCGCATGGTGTTCGGCGTGGTCGATGTGCGCGACGTCGCGGACCTGCATCTGCGCGCCATGACCAATCCCGCCGCCAGGGGCGGGAGGTTCCTGGCCGTCAGCGGCGATTTCATGACGACGCAGGAGATCGCTCGGACGCTGAGAGCGCGACTTGGCACCGCGGCGTCGCGCGTCACGACCAGAGTGCTGCCCGACTGGCTTATCCGGATCGTCGGGCTGTTCGACGGGCAGGCGGCCCAGATCGTGCCGGAACTGGGCAAGCCGAGGAACGCGACGGCCGCCAGGGCCATGCGCATACTCGGTTGGATGCCGCGGTCGCGGGAAGACGCGCTTGTCGCGACCGCCGAGAGCCTTATCCGGCTTGGGTTGCTCAAGAAGACGAAGTGAGGCGCGCCGGGAGGGTGGCCTCCCCGAGCGCGCCAGACTTCAGCCGAGCAGGGCAGCCTTGTTTGTCTCTAGGAACTGCCTAAGCGTCCGCGGCTTGCGGCCCGAGAGTCTTTGGACGGCGTCGGTCACCTCTGCAATGCGGCCGGCACGCGTGTTGGCATCGAAGGAGACGATGATGCGGGCGAATTCCTCGGGAACGCCCGCCGCCTTCACGCCCTCGGTCAGCGCCTCGTCGGGCAATTGGATGACCTCCAGCGGCTTGCCGGTCACCTCGCTTACAAGCGTCGCAATCTCGTTCGTGGTGTAGGCCTGCGGGCCAGTCAGCGTGTAGAAGTGGCTTTCCTTCGAGCCGGACGCAAGGCCGGCGGCGATGGCGGCCGCCATATCGTCGCGCGCGCCGTGGGCGATGCGCCCGTCGGCGGCCGACGTGTACCACTTGCCCGACGAAATGGCGTGCGGCAGCGACATGAACAGGTTCTCCTGATACCAGCCGTTGCGGAAGATGGTGTAGGGGATGCCGCTCGCCTTGATCGCCTGCTCGGTGCCGTAATGGTCGCCGGCAAAGAGCACTGGCGAGCCGGGCTCGGGATTGGGCATCGAGGTGTAGAGCAGATGCGAAACGCCTGCCGCCTTGGCTGCCGCCACCGCGGTTTCATGCTGCCTCAAGCGCCGACCCGTCTTCAAATCGAGGTCGCCGGTCGAGATGATCAGCACGCGGTCGGCGCCTCGAAATGCCTTTTCCAGCGAGGCCCCGTCGTTGAAGTCGGCGGCCCTGACGGCGATGCCGCGTGCCGCCACGTCGGCGAGGTTTTCCGGGTTGCGGGTGGCGGCGATGATGCTCGAGGGCGCAATTTTCTGCGCATCCAGCAAGTGATTGATGACGGCGCGGCCAAGCTGGCCGGAGGCACCGGTGACGAGGAGGGTTTCGGTCATGGGGGTCCCTGAGAATTGTGTCGAAGGCGGATCAATTAGAAGGTCTCAAAAAGAGACCAGCACTAAAATAGGAATTGACCACCGGCCGTAAAGAGGGCAGTTTTTCGGGAGGTAGGCACGGCAAGGGAACTACCCTGGCCGGCCTAAAGCGCGTCGCGATCTTTCAGATTCGCTCCATGCGCTTTAGGTTTCTTGGTTTATGCATGTCTTTATCCCGAAAACCGGCTCCCACTTTCGGGAGACATGCTTCAGTTTCGATCAGCGGGTGTCGCGATGGACAGCAAGATCTTCAATCTGAAAGCCAAGCTCGAGGTCTATAAGGCCATGACGGGCGGCGGCAATTTCGCCGATTGCCCGGTCCGCGACGTGATTCAGGGCATCAGCGGCAAATGGAGTTCGCTGCTGGTGATGGCGCTGGCCGAGAAGCCTTATCGCTTCGGTGAGCTGCGCCGGCTGGTTCCGGACATCTCGCAGCGCATGCTGACGCAGACGCTCTACGAGCTGCAGCGCGACGGCTATGTACATCGCGAAGTTTTCCCGACCAAGCCGCCAAGCGTCGAATACAGCCTTACCGATCTTGGGCGCTCGATGTTCCTGCCCCTGCAACAGCTCATTCAATGGGCCGAACTCAACCATGACGCGGTGCGCGACGCGCGCGCGGCCTTCGACGCCACCCAAGGCTGATTTCTGCATATAAGCGTCAAAGCGCCCGATTGATCCGGCGCTTTCCTCGCGGGATTCTCCCGCCGGTTCGGGTTGGGGGATGATGAGCAAGTCTTACGACATCGCAATTGCCGGCGCCGGTCCGGCAGGTCTGGCCGCAGCGCTTTACCTGAAGCGCGCCGGGCACAAGGTCACCATTTTCGAACGCTTCGATGAGCCGAAGCCGGTCGGCTCCGGCCTCATCCTGCAACCGACCGGGCTGACCGTGCTTGCCGATCTCGGCCTGCTTGACGAGATTCTGGCATTAGGCAGCCGCATCGAACGGCTGCACGGCACCGACGCCGGCAGCGGACGTACGGTGCTCGAAGTCCGCTACGGCGCGCGGCGCAGCCGCCGCTTCGGCCTCGCCGTGCACCGGGCGGCACTGTTTGGCGTGCTCTACCGCGCCGCCTTGCGAGAAGCGATCGCCATCGAAACCAATGTCGAGGTCGAGACGCTGGAGGCTGGCGAGCGGACGACGCTCGTCTGTGGCAACGGCAAGCGGCTAGGTCCATTCGACCTCGTTGTCGATGCCAGCGGTGCGCGCTCGAAGCTGCGGCACCATCTCGGCGATGCCGCCATGCCGCGTCCGCTCGCCTATGGCGCGTTCTGGGCATCGCTCGGCTGGCGGGACGGCTTCGACAAACGCGCGCTGTTGCAGCGCTACGATAAGGCAAGCATCATGGTCGGCGTGCTGCCGATCGGCCGGCCTGAGCCTGGCGCGAAAGACATGGCGGCCTTCTTCTGGAGCCTGAAGCCGGCCGATGTCGAACAGGTGATGGCCAGAGGGCTCAATGCCTGGAAGGCGAGGGTGGTTTCGGTGTGGCCTGAATGCGAGGCTTTCACCAGTCAGATCGACAGTTTCGAGCAACTCTCGCTCGCCCGGTATGCCCATCACACCATGGTGTTGCCGGCAGGCCGGCGGCTTGCCGTCATCGGCGACGCCGCGCATTCGACCAGTCCGCAACTCGGGCAAGGCGCGAACATGGCGCTGCTCGACGCCGCCGCCCTCAGCCATGCGCTGGCGCGGACCAGCGGCATCGATGACGCGCTTGCGACCTATGCAAGCGCGCGCCGTTGGCACGTGCGCGTCTTCCAGGCGCTGTCGCTGACGCTGACGCCGTTCTATCAATCGGACTCCGCAGCCTTGCCCTTTGTCCGCGACCGCATGGTGGCGGTGCTGGCAAGAATCCCGCCGGGGCCGCAGTTCCTTGCCGCCATGGTCGCCGGCACGGTGATCGACCCGTTCAGGCGGATCGGGCTTGCGGAGTTGCAATGGCCTGCCGCCGGATGATCCCGGAGAGGTAAGATCCCTTTGCCCGAAGGAAGTCCTGCAGCCGCCGCGGATAGTCTGGGCTGACCGCTTCGGTGACCGACCGACGTTCGCTCAAGGCTTCGCGCCAGGCTTGCACGAGGGGCTTGCCGTCCAGAATGCCGAAATCGCCGATGCGGTCGAAAGTGTCGAAATAGCGGAAGACCGGTCCGTAGACGGCGTCGACCAGCGAGAAGCCTTCGCCGGCGAACCACGGGCCACTTTGCCTTGCCGACAATTCCGCCTCCACACGCGCGAACATACCGGACAAGCCTCTGCTTTCATGGAGGAAAGCAGCTTCATCGGCAGCGGAATAGAAGCGACCGATGGCGTTGAGGATGGCCGAACCGAATTCGATCCAGGCGCGATGCCTGGCCCGTGCCAGCGGATCGGCCGGGTGCAAGGGATTGGCTTCCGACTCTTCCAGGAATTCGAGGATGACGGCGGATTCGAAGATTACTTCCTCCGCACTGCCGTGCCGGACACGCAGCAGCGGCACCTTGCCGAGTGGCGAGATCGCCTTGAACCAGTCAGGTTTGTTGGAGAGATCGACATCGATCCGCTGGAACGGCACGCCCTTTTCGGCAAGCGAAATCGCCGCGCGCTGGACGTAGGGGCAGAGATGATGGCTGACGAGGACGAGCCTTGCGGTCATTTCACTCTCCCCACACATAGTTGAGGACGCCATCCTCGACGCGGGTCGACAGGAACATCAGGTGAGAGCCTTTCGGCGCCGGTCCGTCCAAACGCTCGCCGCTTGCCATGTCGAACTTCGCACCATGCCACTGGCAGACGAAGGTGCCGTCCTTGCAATCCAGCGGTCCGCCGAAATGCAGGCAGGCATTGGCCGCCGCGCGGATGCGCTCGCCGCTGCGCCAGACATGGACCTCGCGCCCGAAGAAGGGCGCGATCAGGCTGCCGGTTTGCGGGATATCGGCGACCTTGCAGATTTTATGTTTCACCGGATCACTCCTTTTCAATGCAATTGCATCTATATGGATGCAATTGCATTGATAGTCAAGCTTGATGCAATTGCATCTATCTTGTAGGCTGTTTCGATGACGGAAAAATCTCCATCACCCGAGGCTGTTGCCGCCTGGGCGCGCCTTATGCGCGTCTCGCGCCAGCTCGTCGACAGGATCGAAGAGTCCCTGAAGGCCGGCGGGCTGCCGCCGCTGGCCTGGTACGACGTGCTGCACGAGCTTGCGGAGGCGGGCGAGGACGGGCTGCGGCCGTTCGAACTGGTCGATCGCGTCCTGCTGGCGCAATACAGCGTTTCCAGGCTGCTGGCGCGGCTGGAAGCGGACGGCCTGGTCGAAAAACTGCCGGTTTCGGATGACGGCCGGGGCCAGACCGTGCGCATCACGCCCAGCGGCCGGGACATGCGCCGCCGCATCTGGTCCGTCTATGGCGCTTCGATCACCGAGCAGATGGACAGCAGGCTCTCAACCGAAGAGCTCAACACGCTGGCGGCGCTGCTCGGGCGGCTGAGGCACCCGCCGATCGGGAACTAGCCGCGCAAGCATGAACCCGCCGCCTCGGCCGAGATTTTTCTGCTCCGCCCTTGCGCTGTAAAGAGGAATGGGCGATAAGCCGAACCGTAACGTACGGTACGCCACTGAGGGCGCGCCCGGGATGGGATCAGTCGTGTTGCAGCCTGCGGATATCGACACAAGCGAAACGCTCACCGAGCGCCAGCGGGCCGTTCTGGATGCGGCGCTGCGCTTGTTGGTCGAGGAAGGGGACAATCTGACCATGACCGCGGTGGCGCGGCGGGCCAGTTGCTCCAAGGAAACGCTCTACAAATGGTTCGGCGACCGCGATGGACTGCTCAACGCCACGGTACAATGGCAAGCGTCCAAGGTGCGCGTCGCGGCCGTCGACCGCGAGCGGCTGGATATCGCGTCGCTCACGGCGAGCCTTGAGCGGTTCGCTTCAGATTGGTTGAAGGTTATCTCCAGCGACACTTCGATAGCGCTGAACCGTGTGGCGGTCGGCCATGCCGGTTCCGGCAAGGACGATCTCGGTGCGATCGTGCTGCAGAACGGCCGCTTCGCGCTGGCCAGGCGCCTGAAGCCGGTGCTGGAAGCCGGACGCCAAGCAGGGCTGCTCGATTTCGAGGACGCCGAAACGGCGTTCCGGACCTTTTTCGGCCTGGTCGGCCGGGACGTGCAGATCCGTCTGCTGCTCGGCGATCGGGTGGAATTGACTGAGGCGACGATCGGGGGTGATGCCCGCCGCGCGACGCAACAGTTTCTCGCTCTCTTCGGAGCACACAACCGGCTGCAAGGCCTTTAGCACGGGAAGGAACCCCAAATGCGTGTCTATTACGATCGTGACGCCGATCTCAATCTGATCAAGAGCAAGAAAGTTGCCATCATCGGCTATGGCAGCCAGGGCCGGGCGCATGCGCTCAACCTTAAGGACTCGGGCGTCAAGGAGATTGCTATCGGCCTCAAGGCTGGCTCCGCCACCGCCAAGAAGGTCGAGGCCGACGGGCTCAAGGTGATGAGCGTGGCGGACGCGGCCAAATGGGCCGACCTGATGATGATGGCGACGCCCGACGAACTGCAGGCCGACATCTACAAGAACGAAATCGCGCCGAACATCCGCGACGGCGCCGCGATCGCCTTCGCGCACGGCCTCAATGTGCATTTCGGCCTGATCGAACCGAAGGCTTCGGTCGACGTCGTCATGATTGCGCCGAAGGGCCCGGGCCACACGGTGCGCGGCGAATATCAGAAGGGCGGCGGCGTGCCGTGCCTGGTCGCCGTCAACCAGGATGCTTCGGGCAACGCGCTCGACCTCGCGCTCTCTTATGCCTGCGGCGTCGGCGGCGGCCGGTCCGGCATCATCGAGACCAATTTCCGCGAGGAATGCGAGACGGACCTGTTCGGCGAGCAGGTGGTGCTGTGCGGCGGTCTGGTCGAATTGATCCGTGCCGGTTTCGAGACGCTGGTGGAAGCAGGCTACGCGCCGGAAATGGCCTATTTCGAATGCCTGCACGAAGTGAAACTGATCGTCGACCTGATCTATGAAGGCGGCATCGCCAATATGAACTACTCGATCTCGAACACCGCCGAGTGGGGCGAATATGTCTCGGGTCCGCGCATCATCACCGCGGAGACCAAGGCCGAGATGAAGCGCGTCCTGAAGGACATCCAGACGGGCAAGTTCACCTCGGAATGGATGCAGGAATACCGCGCCGGTCTGGCGCGCTTCAAGGGCATCCGCCGGATGAACGACGGCCACCAGATCGAGGAAGTCGGCGCCAAGCTGCGCGCGATGATGCCGTGGATCGCCAAGAACAAGCTGGTCGACAAGGCCAAGAACTGAGGCGATCCAGCTTCTTTGCTTTGCGCGTCCTCGGGCTTCGCCCTGTGGTCGTGCGGGTGATCGCCAAGGATAAGCAGGTCGCCAAGGCCAAAGCTTACCGCTGAAAACAGGCTGGTCGACGAGAGCGGCCCGACGAAGCCGGTGGAGTGATCCGCCGGCTTTTTCTTGTCCGGCTGTATCATTCCGATACGCTTAGTTGGCATGCAATTCGCTTCGCATGGCCGGACAGTGATGGGAGACAGCTATGGAAACGACCTATAGTGGCGCTGGATTGGCTGGCGAGCGCCGGACGGAGCGGCGCAGGCGTGTGCTCCGGGGTGCGACTTTGCGGTTCAATGGCGGCTTCGGCACGGTCGAAGGATTGGTGCGCAACGAATCGAAACACGGCGCGCAACTGAGCTTCGGCGACGCCACCGGGGTGCCCCACGGCTTCGAGCTGATGGTTGACGGCGTTGCGCGCGGCGCACTTGTACGCTGGCGCTTGGCGGGACTGGTCGGCGTTCAGTTCGTCGCTTGAAAAGGGGGATCCGCCCTTCAGCCGTAGTGCCAGTGAGGCTTGGGCTCGGTGCCGGTGAACTCGACCCCAATCCGATCCTCGCGTCGCCAGCGCACCACCGCCCTGTAACCGATGCCGTCCACCGGCACATAAAGCAGGAATTCATCCGGGACGCGCGCGTCGATCGGCACTTTCAACTCCGCGCCTTTCGAATGCATGTTGCGCACCGTGCACCTCACCTCGGAATTGTTGATGCCGGTCAGGATGGCCGCACCCTTGAAAACGCGCTGTCGGCGTTGGATCCTGAGTTCGTTTTCGGCCATTTGCAAGTTACGTCCTGGCGAATTCTCGCCGCGAATCGGCATGTGAGCCCCCGGCCTGGATCAATAGGCACTGTCCATAAATTTAGGATTATCGCGGCTGGGCAAAGGGTTGTGACAAAATACAAACGGCGCCGCGACGGACGCCGTTCTCTTGTCTCCGTTGGCGGTGAGCTCAACTATAGGGCGACCAGCATTGCTTGCGGGGGCCATAATTGGGCTGGAAAGTATTGTCCCAGGCGCGGTACGACCGGTAGCGATCATAGCACCACCGCACATGCGCGCTGGACAGCCGTTCCGTGCGGTAGATGCGCCGCGGCTGGACGTAGCGCGGATAGGGATCGGAATAGTACGGGTCATAGTAGTTTCCATAGGCGAGGCTGCCCAAACCCAGGCCGAGGCCCAGCCCTAGGATCGCCGCGTCGCCGTCCCGGAAATGCCGGTGATGGTGATGCCGCCAGCGCCAGTCGCCGTCATCATTCCATCTGCGGCCGTCCCAGTTGCGGGAGAAATGGCGGTCGCCGCGCCACTTGAAGTCGCCGCCGTGGCGGCGCCAGCGCCAGTCCTGGAAGTTGTTGTTGTTGCCGCCGGCCCAACTGTCACGCACGGGAATGATGTTGGGCGCGGCGGTATTTGTCGCGGCCGAGAGATCGGGTTGCAGGATCGGGCCCGCGACAGATGGGGCTGCAACGCCGGCCACGAGACCCAGGGTAAGGAACCCGGATCTCAGGGAAGAGAACAGCGATTTCATTTCACTCTCCAAGGAGTAAGGCCCCACGCCCAGAGAACCCCGGGGAAAGGGCGTATTGTTGGATCTTAGCGTCTGAACGGACGATGAACGGAAAGGTTCCGTCAACCATGACGAGCATCGAGCCCTGCTCTTGTCTTCGCCCCCTCTTGCGGGCAAAGGTCACGGCCATGTCGCTGCGCCTCGCCACCTTCAATGTCGAGAACCTGATGAACAGGTTCGATTTCTCAGGCTATCGCAACCAGCTCAACGAAGACCGCGCGCTGGCGCTGTTCGACATCCAGAGCGAGGCCGAATACCGGATCCTTGAACAGGCTCGCGCGATCGCCCAGTCCGACGACACCCGCCAGTTGACGGCGCTCGCCATCGCGGCCACCCGCGCGGACATCATCTGCATGCAGGAGGTCGACAATATCGAGGCGCTGAAGGCATTCGAATATGGATATCTCTTCAAGATGATCGGGCAGGGCTATCGTCAGAAATACACCACGGCGGGCAACGACTTCCGCGGCATCGATGTCGCGGTGATGATGCGCAACGAGACCATGCAGGGCCAGCCGATCGAGTTCGTGCGCATGACGAGCCATGCCTATGTCACGTTCGAGCAGTTCGGCCTCTTCACGCCGGAGATCGCGGCGCTCGGGCAGGTGGCCGGCGATCGTATCTTTCGCCGGGACTGCCTGGAGGTCGACCTCACCATCGGCGGCTTGCCGCTGACGCTCTATCTCGTGCATTTCAAGTCGATGGGCTCGCCGCGCAACGGGCTCGACGGCCGAGAGGCGACGATGCCGCTGCGCATGGCCGAGGCGCAGGCCGTGCGCCGTATCATCGAGGAGCGTTTCGGCAAGGATCACGCCGCCGACAAGCGCTGGGCGATCTGCGGCGACATGAACGATTACCGGCAGCGCGTGAAGATCGAGGGCGACAACTTCGACGGCTATCGCTTCGAGGTCGCGGATGAAGCCCAGTCCAGCATCAATGTGCTGACCGCCGGCGGCTTCTGCGAGAACGTCGTCGAGCGGCGGCCGGAGATGGACCGCTGGAGCTTCTACCACACCCGCGGCCCGGAGGAACGGCATCTGTGCCAGCTCGACTACATCCTCCTGTCGAAGGCCCTTGCGGCAAAGAACGCGACGGCGGTGCCCGACATCGTCCGCAACGGCCAGCCGTGGCGCACCATCTTTCCGGCTGGCCAGGAGGTCGAGCGCTTCCCGCGCACCGGCTGGGACAGGCCGAAGGCGTCGGACCACTGCCCCGTCGCGATCACCCTGGACATGGCGTGAGTGCCTTGAGTTTCGATCTGCCCCGCAACGTCATCCTGCCCGTCGACGCGATCGACGTTCGCCTGGATCCAGGTCCGCACCCTTTCGCGCTGAGCAACACGGAGGCGATCGCCGAGAACTGGCGGCAGGAGATGGCGGCCAATCCGGCGCTGTTCGACGGCACCGTGGTGTTGCTTTCCGAGCTCGCTTACGGAGACAGCCGCCTCGTCGGGCGCTGCCACGCGGTGAGCTATTCGACCTTCATGCTATGGCGCAAGCGTCGCGAGAATTCCGGCGCCGAGCATGCCTATGCGCACGCCATGCTGGTCGCCGGCGACAATGCGCTGGTGGCGATCCGCATGGGCCCGCACACCGTCAATGCCGGCCGCGTCTATTTCGCCGCCGGTTCCTTCGAGCCGGTCGACTTCCGAGACGGGCTGGTCGATGTCGACTTCAACATGATCCGCGAGGTGGGGGAGGAGACAGGGCTCGACCTGTCGCAGGCTGAACGCGGACAGCGCTATCACGCGCTGTCGACGGCGAGCGGCACGGTGATCTTCCGCCGCTACCGGGTCGCCGAGCCGGCCGATCAACTGGCGCGTCGCATCAGCGCCTTCGTCGCCGAAGTGGCGGAGCCGGAGATCGAGGGTCCGGTCATCATCCGCGATGCCGCCGACCTGCCCGATGGTCTGATGGGGCATATGAAGCCGCTGATCGAGTGGCATTTTTCCAAAGATGGCGCCTGACGCCGCCTGACGCGTTCATTCGTGCCGCAGCGCATCGATCGGGTCGAGCCTGGCGCCGCGCAGCGCCGGGAAGAAGCCGAACACCATGCCGATCAGCGCCGAGAAGCCGACGGCGAGCAGGATGACGGCGGGGCTCGGCGCGAAGGGTATCGTCAGCGCCATCGAGGCAAGGCCGGCCAGCGAAAGCCCGATCAGGATGCCGATGATGCCGCCAAGCAGCGACAGCACCGTTGCCTCGACCAGGAACTGGATGAGGATGTGCTTTTCGTGCGCGCCGATGGCGAGCCTGATGCCGATCTCGCGGGTACGCTCGGTGACCGAGACCAGCATGATGTTCATGATGCCGATGCCGCCGACCAGGAGGCTGACGCCGGCGACCGCGCCCAGCATGCCGGTCATGGTGGTCGTCGCGCTGGTCATGGCGTCGGCGATCTGGGTCATGTCGCGGATGGCGAAATCTGGATCGCGATCCGGAGTGATGCGGCGCGTGTCGCGCAAAATGTCCTCGACGCGCGGCTGCAACTCGCTGGTCGGGGTGCGGTCGTCGGCGGCGATGTAGATGTTGTCGATATCGCGGTTGCCGGCGACGCGCCGCTGATAGGCGTGCAGCGGCATCAGCACGACATTGTCCTGGTCCTGGCCGAAGCCGGTATAGCCCTTGGGCTCGAGCAGGCCGATGATCTTGCAGGAGGTGCGGTTGACGCGGATGATCTCACCCTCCGGATCACCGGCGCCGAAGAACTGCTGGCGCACCGTTTCGCCGATCAGGCAGACGCCGGCGCCGGCGCGCGTTTCGGAATCGCTGAACGGCCGTCCAGACGCCAGCTTCCAGTCGCGGGCGTCGAGATAGGCGCTGTCGGTTCCGGTCACGCCCGAGGTCAGGCTTTCGGTGCCGAAGATGACGCGAACCTGCTTTTGCGAGGCAGGCGAAATCGCGCGCGCGCCGCTCAGATGCGCGACGAGCGCCGTGACGTCCTTTTCAGCCAGCGGCCGGACCGCCTGGTCGAGACCTCCCGGACCGCCTGGCCCCGCGGGGCGACCGGCGCGGACGACGAGAAGGTTGCTGCCGAGCTTGGAAATGTCAGCCTTGACCTTCTCCGTCGTGCCGGAGCCGATGGTGAGCATGGCGATGACGGCGGCGACGCCGATGACGATGCCCAGCAGCGTCAGGAACGAGCGCAATACGTTGCGGCGGATCGAGCGCAGCGAGAGGCGGACGGTCTCCCAGATCATGCCGCTTCCTCTGCCTTCAAGGTATCGGAGGCGACATGGCCGTCGACGAAGCGGATGGTGCGGCCGGCATAGTCCGCGACGTCGGCTTCATGCGTGACCATGACGATGGAAAGTCCGAGCTCGGCGTTGAGCCTGGTCAGCAACTCCATGATCTCATGCGTGCGCGCCGTGTCGAGGTTGCCGGTCGGTTCATCGGCGACAAGCAATGTCGGCCTGGTGACGATGGCGCGGGCGATCGCAACGCGCTGCTGCTGGCCGCCCGAGAGCTCGGACGGCGTGTGGTGCTCGCGCCCTACAAGCCCGACCTCGGCCAGCGCCTGCATGGCGAGGTCGCGGCGCTCGCGCGCGGCGACGCCGCGATAGATCAGCGGCAGCTCGACATTTTCAGCCGCCGTGGTGCGCGGCAGCAGATTGTAACCCTGGAAGACGAAGCCGACATAAAGATTGCGCAAAAGCGCGCGGCGGTTGCGGTCGAGCCGGCCCGCATCGTCGCCCATGAAGGAGTAGGTTCCGGCCGTCGGCGTGTCGAGGCAGCCGATGATGTTCATCGCCGTCGACTTGCCCGAGCCGGAAGGGCCCATGATGGCGACGAATTCGCCACGCCGGATGGCCAGATCGACGCCGGCCAGCGCGTGCACGCGGGCCTCGCCCTCGCCATAGGTTTTCCAGACCTTGTCGAAACTGATGAGCAAGGGAGCCGACATTTCGTCAGCTCCGCGGCTGAGCGCCGGTGATGACCTGCGCGCCCTCGTCGAGACCGGACGTGACCTCGGTCAACTCGCCGTCGGTCGAACCGATCCTGACGTTCACGGCATGCGGGCGGCCATTCTCCAGTACATAAAGCGTGCGCGAGCCGTCGGTCGGCGCCTTGGTCGGCTCGCGCTGCCGGCTGGGGCGGCCCATGCGGCCTGTGAACAGGTCGCTCAAGCTCCAGCTACGCACCGCCTGTTGCGTCGGCCGATAGCGGAACGCGGTGGAGGGGACAGTAAGCACGCCCTTGGCCTGCCGGGTGACGACCGAAACCGTTGCCGTCATGCCCGGCCTGAGCAGAAGCTCGCCATTGTCGACTTCGAGCCGCGCATTGTAGGTGACGACTCCGTCGGTGGTGGCCGATGCGTAGGAGATGTCGCGGATCGCGGCATCGAACGGGCGGTCCGGGAACGCATCGACGGTGAAGCGGGCATGCTGGCCTTGCGTGACCTGACCGATATCGGCCTCGTCGACAGCGGCCCGCAGCTCCATGTTGCGAAGGTCGGCGGCAATGACGAAGAGCACGGGCGCCTGCAGCGAGGAGGCGACCGTCTGGCCTGGATCGACGGAGCGTGTCAGCACTATGCCGTCGATCGGCGCATAGATGGTGCTTTTCGCGAGATCTGTCTGCTGCGCCTTGAGATCTGCCTGGGCAATCGCGAGATTGGCCTCGGCGCTGTCGAGCGCCGCCTTGGAACGGTCGCGCGTCGCGGTCGCCGCTTCGAGCGACTGGTCCGTCGCCATGCCGCGCTTGGTCAGCGCGCTTGCGCGGATCACGGCGTTCTCGTTCTCTTGCAACGTCACCTTGGCGTTCTCGACGGCGGCGGCCGCCGCCTTGGCCGAGGCGGTGGCGCGCTCGATCTGGACCTCGAGCTTGGCCGTGTCGAGCGTCGCCAGCACGTCGCCTTTCTTCACCTGCTGGTTCTCGTTGACCGCGACCGAGCGGACGATGCCGGAAAGCTCGCTGGAAATGTCGACCTGGGTCAGCGGCTGCAGCGTGCCGGTGGCCGATACCTCGACTGTGAGGTCGGCGATTGCCGCGGGCACGGTGGTGTATTCAATCCTTGGCGGTGCCGCCGCATACCATCGATAGAGGGCAATGGCGGCTGCGATGATCGCTATCGCCAGCAGCACGTAGAGCCCGAAGCGGCGTCGCTTGCGGCTTACGCCCTTGCGGTCGAGCCCGAGCGCCGCCTCTATGGAAGTATCGGATTCCGCGTTTGGCGGATTGACAATCTGATCCACCCCGGACCCCTATGCTGAAAATCGATGTCCCTATCCATGCACAGATCAGGCCTTAAGGTTCGAATTTCAAATTAAATTTCCCTCATGTTGGGATTGAGGCAGAAATTCGGGGCGAAGCGAAAGGTTTTCTCCATGGCGCGCAACTACTTGCTTTACGACGTGTTTACCACCGACAGGCTGGCTGGGAATCCGCTCGCGGTGGTGCTGGACAGCGACGGACTCGACACTGCCGGCATGCAGTCGATCGCGCGCGAATTCAATCTTTCCGAGACGGTATTCCTGCTGCCGCCCGACAATCCGAGGCACCGCAACCGTGTTCGAATCTTTACGCCAGACTATGAAATGCCGTTCGCCGGCCATCCGACCGTCGGCTCGGCCATCGCGCTGGCCGAACTCGCCGGCGAAGAGACGGGGATCTTCGTGCTGGAAGAGAACATCGGCCCGGTGCGCTGCGCGGTGAGCAAGCATGACGGCTCGACCTTCGCCGAGTTCGATCTGGCGAAACTGCCGGAACCACTGGAGCTCAAGGCCGATCCGGACGCGGTTGGCGCGGCGCTCGGCCTAGCTCCGCACGAGATCGGCTTCGAGAATCATCGCGTCGCCTTCTGGTCGGCCGGCGTGCCCTACGTGACCATTCCGGTGGCGGACCTGCAGGCGGCGGCCAAGGTCAGGCTCGACAATCAGGCGTGGTCGGAATTGGCGCCACGCAAGAGTGAATGGGCCTTTGCCAGCCCTTATGTCTACTGCCGCGAGACGGTCCATCACGACAGCGCCTTCCACGTGCGCATGATCGTGCCCGGTACTCCCTCCTACGAGGACCCCGCGACCGGGTCGGCGGCGGCCGCCTTTGCCGGCGCCATCATGCATTTTGATGCGCCCACCGACGGCACTTCGCAGCTCTGGATCGAGCAGGGGCTGGAAATGGGCCGTCCGTCGCGCATCCGACTCGAACTCAATGTCGAGGCCGGTAAACTGGCCTCCGCGCGCATCGGCGGCCATGCGATCAAGGTCGCGGAAGGCACACTTCTGGTGTGAGTCCTGCGGCAATTCGGCGATTTGTCGGGAAATGATCCGGCAGGGCTGGACATCACCGAAAGCGGCGGCTATATGCGCCGCCGACGCTGGTTTTCCCGGCGGTGTGGGTGTGTAGCTCAGTTGGTAGAGCAGCTGACTCTTAATCAGCGGGTCCACAGTTCGATCCTGTGCACACCCACCAAACAACTTTTTGAAAATTCTAAGAAATCCGGGCCACAGCCGAACTGCAGCGGCTGCTCGATTTGGTGACATGTCATGAAAAAGTGACATGCGGCTTCGCTGCCTGCGCCAGCCGCCAATCTCAGACCGCGAGCAGAACGTCGTGAAAGTTGAGCTGTGGTTGCTCGCCCGCTTCCCGGTCAGGCGGCAGGCAACCGGCTCAGCTCCGCTGTCGGCCGTGGCTTGCAATTCCTCACGCGACCGCCAAACGGTCAATATCGCCACATGATTGGGTGATCGCTGTACCAAAAAGCTTTCCAGGATGGAGGGAGGCAAACCGCATTCTATCACGCTCGTTTAGGCCGCGATCAGGGCGCGTGCCTGCTATGACCCTATAGCGCTCTCGACGGTGCTAACGACACCTCCCATACAAATCCCATGGTCCGCGTCAATCTTTGTCATCGGGCCAAAAGCTTGCCTATCTGCCTCGCTGGGACTGCCGCCTATCTAGCGCCCCCGGCAAAATCAAGGTAACGAAAGCGAAGTGCGTTTTAGGAGGGGCTTATGAAGCGCGTGAAGAAATCCTACGAGAAACCGACTATCGCCAAAAGTGGGCGGCTGAGCGCGGTGACGGCTAGCCTTTGCCTGTCGTGTAGACCGGGGTAATGTTGCCGACGGTCCCCGGCGAGGGATTGCGCTGGACAATCGCCTGAACCCCTTTGGCGTCGATACGGAACGCATAGAGGCCACCGGGACTGCTGCCCCAGGCAGATATTACAGACACTGCCCGCGCCACCACGGACTTGCCTTTTCGACATGATGTCGAGGGTTGTGATCCACATTGCGCACGCGCGACTGCTGGAAGAGCTGTATTCGCGCACCTCTCCACCCACGTTCAATGACGCGGCAGGTTCCTGAACCGGCTCAGTCGAGCGGGGTGGAGACCCTCAGGCGGCCGCTGAGATAGTCCGCGCTGTTGCCGCCGATCCCGCCTTGGGCGACGGACAAGCCGAGCCGCGCGCCGCCGGGCATGCTGGCATCCACGCTCACCTCGGCGCGGCCGTGGAAATCGCCGCCGCCGTCCGCTGAGGTGTCGCCGATGTTGAAGATGCCGTCGAGGCGAAGACCGAAATCAAGCGCCACGCCCTGGTCAGTGAAATAGCGGTATGAGACGCCGGGACCAAGGGCTATCTGGCCGAGACTTGTGGCGACCGACGGAATCGGCACGCCAAGGCCATCGACATAGGCGTCCGAGGTCTCCTGGAAATAGGAGAATCGCGCCCGCGGCGAGAAGGTCCAAGCGTCATATTGCCATTTTCCCTGGAGGGTGGAGCTGACCAGCCAACGTGTCGCGTCGAAATTGTCGGTATAAGTACCCGTCGGGCTGATGCGGTTCGACGAGGTTCCGGCGCCGGCAAGCCCATCCGCATCACGATGCAGATCGAAGGGGAACAGAAGCAATGCGGGTTCGCCGCCTCGCAATAAGACTGCCCGCGAGATCGCCCGGTGTGAACGGGTGACATTGCGCCTTGGATGACCAGATAGGAGTTTTGCCGGTCTTGGAGACGGCGAAACGCCCCATCTCTGGCTTATTTCTCCGAAACGCCGGCCTCGGCGAAGCTCGCCATCCTAGCGTGGCATTCGAGTGCGGAGCGCACGATGTTGACGGCCAGGCAGGCTCCTGAGCCTTCGCCAAGCCGCATGCCGAGATCGAGCAGCGGCGGCAGGCCGAGCGCCTCCAGCAGGCGGCGGTGGCCGGCTTCGGCGGAGACATGGGCGGCGATGGTGTGGGCAAGACCGGTCGGGTGCAGCCTTGCCAATGGTGCGACCGCGGCGGTGCATACAAAACCGTCGAGCAGCACAGGTACGTTGTTGTGGCGCGCGGCAAGCGTGGCGCCGAGAATGGCGGCGAGTTCGCGTCCGCCAAGGGCAGCGGCGATCTTGAGCGGGTCCGACAGCGAATCGGCATGGCGCTTGAGGCCTGCCTCGATGGCCACGACCTTGCGCTTCAGGCCAGCGTCGTCGACGCCGGTGCCGCGCCCGGTCCATTTCTCCGCGCTGCCGCCGAAAAGAGCCGTCGAGATCGCCGCCGCCGGCGTTGTGTTGCCGATGCCCATCTCGCCGAAGCAGACGAGGTCCAGATCTTTGGTCACCGCATCGTAGCCGGCCGAGACGGCTGCGAGGAATGCCTGTTCGTCCATCGCCGGCACTATGGTGAAATCGCCGGTCGGATGGTCGAGATCAAGCGGGATGACGTCGAGACTGGCGCCGGCGATACGGGCAAGCTGGTTGATGGCCGCGCCGCCGCCGGCGAAATTCGCCACCATCTGCACGGTGACTTCGGAAGGATAGGCCGATACGCCCTGCGCCGTGACGCCGTGATTGCCGGCGAAGACGAAGACCTTGACATGGTCGAGCTTCGGCATGTCGCGGCCCTGCCAGCGGCCGAGCCAGGCTGCGATCGTTTCCAAACGGCCGAGGCTGCCTTGCGGCTTGGTCAGCGTATCCTGCCGTCTCGCAATGGCGCTGGCGGCAGCGTCGCTGCCGGCAGGAAGGCCGAGGCAGGCGGCGCGCAGGTCTTCGAGGGATTTGAACGCAGTCGATTGGGGGGACATGGGGGCAAGGTCTCCGAAAGAGAATCAGGAAAGGCAAACGGAAGCGGTAAGCAGCACCGTGATCTCGCCGAGCTGCTGCAGCGCGCCGATCGTGTCGCCGGTCTGGCCGCCGATCTGACCGAGGCAAAGCGCGCGGAAGGCCGTGAAGAGAAGGGCGAGCAGGATGAGCGCGGCGATCGCGCCGCCAAGGCCGAGCGCCAGCAGCGCTACCGCACCGAGCGCCGCGCCGATCATGGCGGTCTCGGTCGTGACGGAGCCCGCATTGGCAGACAGACCGTCGCCGCGGGCCGGCGGCACAAGATGCATGAAGGCACCGAACAGGCCGCGCGAGGCGGCATGCGCGGCGAACAGCGCCAGGAACACGTGGCCAGGGCCGATGAGTGCGGACAGGGCACTCCAGCGGATGAGCAGCGACAGCCCAAGCGCGGCGGCGCCATAGGCGCCGATGCGGCTGTCGCGCATGATCTCCAGCTTCTTCTCGCGCGTCCCGCCGCCGCCGAAACCATCGGCGATATCGGAAAGCCCGTCCTCGTGCAGGCAGCCGGTGACCAACATCGTCGCGGCGAGCGCAAGCGCCGAGGCCGGCCCGGCCGTCAGGCCGAACACGTCGGCGATGGCGTAGACGAGGGCGCCGATGATCGCCACCGCGAGGCCGGCGAAGGGCGCCGCCCAGATGGCATCCGCCAGGCTGCGGCCGCCGAAATCGCTCGACGGCAGCCGCAGCCTGGTGAAGAAGACGAGACTGAGGCCGATATCGTCAAGCAATTGCCGGGGCGCGGAAGGGCCGTTCATGCGCTCCTCGCTATGGCATGGAAGAAGGTGCCGCTGACATGGCCGCGGCGGTAGCCCGAAGCGCCAAGCGGATTGCCCTGGCCGTCGGCAAGGTCGGCCAAAGGCGCGTCGTTGCCGGTGGCGGTCATCTGCGCATAGTGGAATTCATGACCGCGTATCAGCGTGCCTTCCGACCCCAACGGGCAGGCGGCGCGCAACCGCGCCTCGCGATAACCAAGGTTCATCCTGCGCTTGGCGAAGCTGGTCGAGTGGCCTAGCAGGCCGAGCATCCTGTGGCTCACGCCGTCCGCGTCTTCCAGCATTTCGCCCAGCATCATGAAGCCGCCGCACTCGCCATGGACCGGTTTCGCCGCCGCGAAGCGCGCCATTCCAGCCTGGAAGTTTGTCGCGTTCGCGAGCTTGCCGGCATGCAGTTCGGGATAGCCGCCGGGCAGCCAGCAAACATCGCAGTCCTGCGCAGGTGCCTCATCGGCAAGCGGCGAAAAAGGCACGATCTCGGCGCCCGCCTTGCGCCAATACGCGGCGACATGGGGATAGAGGAAGGTGAAGGCGGCATCTTCCGCCAACGCGATCCGCTGCCCCGGCGGCTGCAGCGCGTCACCGAAGTCACCGGCCGTGGGCTCCAGCGGGGTGGCCAGCGCCAGGATGGCGTCGATGTCGAGCGATTTCTCCACCATGTCTGCAAGCCGGTCGAGATGCGCCATCAGGTTCTCATACTCGCCGGCCTGGACGAGGCCAAGGTGCCGCTCTGGCAGGTTGAGGTTCGGATCGCGCAGGATGGCGCCTACCACGGGCAAGCCGATCGCTTCGATCGCGTCGCCTGACAGCCGCCGGTGGCGTTCGCTGCCGAGCCGGTTGAGCACGACGCCGGCCATGCGCACATCCGCATCATAGGTCGCGAAACCCTTGGCCACCGCAGCCGCAGTGGTCGACTGTCCGGAAACGTCGAGCACCAGCAGCACCGGCAGGCCGTAGAGCCGGGCGAGATCGGCGGCGGAACCCGTGCGGCCCTCCGGCGCGGGGATGCCGTCGAACAGGCCCATCGCGCTCTCGAGGATGATGTATTCGGCGTCATCCGCCGCCTGGGCCGCCAGAGCATTGAGCAGGGAAGGCGACATCGCCCAGCTGTCGAGATTGACGCCGGCAAGGCCGGTGGCGGCAGCGTGGAAGCCGGGATCGATATAGTCTGGGCCCGACTTTGCGCCGCGCACTTTCAGACCGCGCCGGGCAAGCGCGCGCAACAGGCCGATGGTCACGCTGGTCTTGCCTGAGCCGGAGCGCGGCGCGCCGATGATGATCGCGCGCGCGCTCATGCGCCGCCCGCGAGTGCCGCGCGCATTGCGACGATGCCGCCGATGACGATCAGCGCCGGGGAAGCGAGTCCGGCGGCCGCGGCCTCGTCGGCGATGGTGGCGAGCGTGGCGACGAGGATGCGTTCCCGCGGCGTGGTCGCCGCGACGATCACCGCGGCCGGGGTCGAAGGCGCGAGGCCGCCCTCGAGCAGCTTGGCCGCAATCACCGGCAAGTTGGCCATGCCCATATAGACCACGACCGGCTGTCCGGTGCGGGCGATCGCGGTCCAGTCGATGTCGTCATCGGTGCCGGCCGCATGACCTGTGGCGAGGATGACGGCCTTGTTGATGCCGCGCATGGTGGCGGGTATGCCGGTGGCGGCCAACGCGCTGAGACCGGAGGTCAGGCCGGAAAGCACACGGAACGGAATGTCTTCGCCCGCCAGCGCCAAGGCCTCTTCGCCGCCGCGCCCGAAAATATAGGGGTCGCCGCCCTTGAGGCGAACGACGCGGCGGCCCTCACGCGCCAATCGCAACAAGAGCGCGTTGATGTCGTCCTGCTTCATCGAGGGCTGGCCGCCGCGTTTCCCGACGTAGAAAAGCTCAGCGCCCTGGGCCACGGCCACGACCTCGGGCGAGACCAGAGCGTCATAGACCAGCACGTCGCATTGTCCGAGGGCAGCAAGCACCTCAAGCGTCAGGCAGCCGGGATCGCCCGGGCCGGCGCCGGCCAGCCAGACATGACCGGGCTCCAGCTCGCGCGGCTTGAAGTTCAGCCGCGCCAGCGCCTGCTGCACCGTTGCCCGTCCGTTCATATTGGCGCCGCCGTTCACAATCCGTCCCGTCCGCGAAAACGCCGCTGGTAGTGGGCGTCGTACAAAGAGCTTTCGCTGAAATCCTGCACCGCGAGCGCACTGCCGACGAAGATGATCGCCGTGCGCTCCATCGGTTTATCCGCCAGTTGCGCTTCGATGGTGCCGAGCGTGCCGGTCAGGATACGCTCGTCAGGCCAGGACGCCCGGAAGACGACCGCGACCGGGCATTCGGCGCCGTAGAGCGGCGTCAAGTCGGCGACGACGCGGTCGATGGCGTGGATGGCAAGATGGATGGCAAGCGTGGAGCCGGTGCGGCCGAAGCCGGCAAGCGTCTCGCCCGGCGGCATTTTCGAGGCGCGGCCGGAAACGCGGGTCAGCACCAGGCTTTGGGCGAGCTCGGGAATGGTGAGCTCGCGGCGAAGTGCCGCCGCCGCCGCCGCGAAGGAGGGGACGCCCGGGGTCAGCGTGTAAGGAATGCCGTGCTTTTCCAGCCGCCTTATCTGCTCGGCAACCGCGCTCCAAACCGAAAGATCGCCGGAATGCAAGCGTGAGACGTCGTGCCCGGCCTTGTGGGCGGCGACATATTCGGCCTCGATCTCGTCAAGCGACATCGGCGCGGTGTCGATCAACCTGGTGCCGGGCGCGCAATGCTCGAGCAATTCCGGCGCGACGATCGAGCCGGCATAGAGGCAGACCGGACAACTGGCCAGGAGCCGCGCGCCGCGCAGCGTGATGAGATCGGCGGCACCCGGGCCGGCGCCGATGAAATGGACCTTCATGGCGCGTCTCCGCTGATGGCGATGGCGCAGGTGACCGGACCAACGACGGTGCGCGGCCCTAGCAGCCGTGCACCGGCTCCGGCAACCGCAAGCGCCGACGCCTCCGAGACCGACGGCGTGCCGGCGCGGCCCTGTGAGAGGTCGCGGCGGCTGCGGGCGCCCGGCGATGCAAGTTGCAGGACCCGTTCATCGGCGATCACCACCGGCAGGTTGAGTGAGCGGCCGGCGGCGGAAATCGCCGCCTCATCCTTCTTCACCGGGGCGGTCGCCAGCGCCGAAAGCGCTGATATCGCAAGGCCGTGTGCTTCCAGCGCGGTCTCGATCGCCGCCAGCACTTCCTCGACGCTTACGCCCTTGCGGCTGCCGATGCCCGCGACCATCATGGCTTGACCCAGCTCCACTGCGTGACCGGCATGGCCGGGCGCCAGGCCTGCATGGAGCCGACAGGCGCCGCGCGCGACAGGGCAATGCGGATCAGGTCGCCGCCGCGCTGGTTGTGCTGGTCGAGCAGCAGCGTTTCCATTTCGAGCGTAACGGCGTTGGCGACCAGCCGGCCGCCGGGTCGGAGCGCCTTGATCGCCTTCTCCAGCACGCCGGCATCGCTGCCGCCGCCGCCGATGAAGATCGCGTCAGGTGTGTCGAGCTTCGCGAACGCCTTGGGCGCCGAGCCTTCGATCACGACAAGACCCGGCACACCGCAATGCGCGGCATTGCGGTGGATGCGAGCGGCGCGTTCGTCGTTGGCCTCGATGGCAATGGCGCGCAGCGAAGGATGCGCCAGCATCCATTCGATGCCGATCGAGCCGGAACCGGCGCCGATGTCCCACAGCAATTCGCCGCGCCTTGGCGCCAGCGCCGACAGCGTCATGGCGCGGATCTCGCGCTTGGTGATCTGGCCGTCATGCTCGAACAGATGGTCGGAGAGGCCAACTGTCAAGGGCAGGACGCGAGCATCCGGCGCCGATTCAATTTCCAGCGCCAGAACGTTGAGCGGATTGATGTTTTTGAGATCGAAGGCATCCGCGTGCGAGGTTCGATGCGCTTCATCCGCACCGCCAAGCGCTTCGAGGACGGTCAACCGAGAAGGGCCGAAACCGAGTTCGTCGAGCAACCCGGCGACGGCCGCCGGGGCGTTGCTGTCGGATGTCAGGGCAAGGATGTGCGCGCCGGGGTGTAGCAGGGGCCGGATCAGGTCGATCGAATGGCCATGCAGTGAGATGGTCTCCACGTCCTGCAAGGCCCAGCCGAGACGGGATGCGGCCAGCGACAGCGACGACGGTGCCGGCAGGACAAGCATCTCTTCCGGCTTGACCTTGCGCGCCAGCGTGACGCCGACACCATGGAAGAACGGGTCGCCGGACGCGAGCACGCAGATTTTCTTGCCTTTCAGCGCCAGCACGTCGCGCATTTCGGCATCGAAGGGCGTCGGCCACGGGCGAGCTTCGCCCTTGGCCAGCGACGCGACAAGACTGAGGTGCCGCTTGCCGCCAAACACGACCTGCGCCTGCGCGATGCGATGCTTGGCCTCGTCGCCGAGACCCGCTACACCGTCCTCGCCGATGCCGACGATGGTCAGCCATTTCGAGGCTGGCTTGGCGGCGCGCGGACCCTTAGCAGGCATGATGACCCACCATATCCTGATCCTCGGCGGCACGACGGAAGCCCGGCAACTGGCGGGGAAGCTCGCCCGCCGAGCGGATTTCTCGGTCATGCTGTCGCTGGCCGGCCGCACAGAGAGCCCGGCCGCGCAAGGCGTGCCGGTGCGCGTGGGAGGCTTCGGCGGCGGCGCCGGGTTGGCGGCCTATCTCCGTGAAGAGCATATCGATCTGCTGATCGATGCCACGCATCCTTACGCCGCCCGCATTTCCGCCAACGCCGCCGAAGCGGCCAGGCAGTCCGGCGTGCCGGTCCTTGCGCTGCGGCGTCCTGGTTGGGAGCCTGTCGCGGGCGATCGCTGGACGCTGGTCGACAATGTCGCTCAGGCGGTCAGTGCTCTCGGTCCGGCGCCGCGCCGCGTGTTCCTGGCGATCGGCCGGCAGGAGGCCGGCGCCTTCGAGGCCGCGCCGCAGCATCGCTATGTGATCCGCAGCGTCGATCCGGTCGAGCCGAAGCTTGCCGTGCCCGACGCGCTCTACCTGCTGGCGCGCGGACCGTTTCCCCAAGCCGATGAACGGGCGCTGCTCGAAAAATATGGGATAGACGCCATCGTTTCCAAGAACAGCGGCGGCGAGGCGACCTATGGCAAGATCGCCGCGGCGCGGGCGCTCGGCATCCAAGTTGTCATGATCCGCCGGCCGGCGCTGCCTGACGTGCCCTCGGCCGAAACCGTCGATGCGCTGGCGGCAAGAGTCGATCATTTTTTCGACCCGGTTGCCGAACGGGGCGTGTAGACCAGCGCGGGTTTTTCGCCTCGCTTGATGATGCGGGTCTCGGGCGAGCCGATGATGATGCAGGTCGACATGTCGGCTTTTTCCGCGTCGGCGTCCGCCAGCAGGAAAACCTCGATGCGCTCGTCGGGCCGGCCGGCGGCGCGGCCGAAGATTACCGGAGTGGTGCCGGGCAGGATCGCCCTCAGGCATTCGAACGCGCGGCCGAGCTGCCAGGGGCGGGCTTTGCTGATCGGGTTGTAGAGCGCGATGACGAAGCCGGCTCCGGCCGCCGCCAGCAGGCGCAGCTCGATAAGCTCCCAGGGCTTAAGATTGTCGGACAGCGAGATGGCGCAGAAATCGTGGCCGAGCGGCGCGCCGATGCGCGCGGCGACCGCAAGCATGGCGGTGACGCCGGGAACGACCGCAAGGTCGATTCCCCGCCATTCCGCCGGCCCGGCCTCGATCGCCTCGCAGACAGCCGCCGCCATGGCGAAGACGCCGGGATCGCCGCCGGAAACGACGGCCACGCTATGGCCCTCGGCCGCCTTGGCCAGCGCATCGTTGGAGCGGGCAAGCTCCTCTCGATTGTCGGAGGCGACGCGAATCTGATCCGGCCGCAGTTGCAGCCGGTCGAGATAGGGCTTGTAGCCATAGAAGAAGGAAGCCTCGGCCACGGCGTTGGCGGCCTGCGGCGTGACCTGGTCGGCATTGCCGGGCCCGAGGCCGATGACGGTGAGGCGGCCGCTCATGCTTTGGCTCCGGGGCGCGCCGACCAGCCGGCGACCAGCACGATGGCGAAATAGGGGGCCTTGTCATCCGGCTTGTCGGCAAGCTGCATGGAAATGCTGCCCGGCATGGTGCCACGCTCGACATAGACGGCCCTGGCCAGCTTGCCGGTCGCTTCCAGCGCGCGGCGGATCTTCGGCAGGTTGCGCCCGACCTTCATGATGACGGCGGCATCGGTGTCGGCGAGTCGGCGGGTCAGCTCGAACTCGCTCATCGTGCCCGGCAGAACGGTCAACACGTCGTCGCCCTGGACGATCGGCAGCCCTGTCTGCGACCAGCAGCCGGACATGGCGGTGATGCCGGGGATGACCTCGGTCGGGAAGCGGTGCGCCAGGCGCACATGCAGATGCATGTAGGAGCCGTAGAAAAGCGGATCGCCTTCCGAAAGCACCGCCACCATCCTGCCGGCGCCGAGATGCCCGGCGACCTGCTCCGCCGACTGCTCGTAGAAATCTGTGATCTGCGAACGGTAGTCCTCGTGATCCTTGTCGATCTCGGTGGTCACCGGATAGAGCAGGGGCAATTCGATCATGTCCGACCGAAAGCGGGCCTCGACGATGGCGCGCGCGTTGCTGTTGTTGCCGCGCTTGGCGAAATAGGCGACGACGTCGGCCTCGGCCAGCGCGCGCGCCGCCTTCAGGGTCAGAAGCTCGGGGTCGCCCGGACCAGTACCGACGCCGACCAGGCGTCCTTTCAAGAGGGCGTTCACAGGCCGGGCCTCGCCAGTGAATTCAGCGCGGCGGCGGTCATGGCGCTGCCGCCCAGCCTGCCGCGTACGATGGCATAGGGCACGCCGTAGGGATTCTCGGCCAGCGCGTCCTTGGATTCGGCCGCACCCACGAAACCGACCGGCATGCCGATGATCGCGGCGGGCCTTGGCGCGCCGTCGCGCAGCCTTTCCAGCAGGTAGAAGAGCGCGGTCGGTGCGTTGCCGATGGCAACGACAGAGCCTGCCATGCGCTCGCCCCAGAGGTCGATCGCGGCGGCCGAGCGGGTGTTGCCGATAGCCTTGGCGATGTCATGCGTAAGCGGGTCGCGCAGCGTGCAGATCACCTCGTTGCCGGCCGGCAGGCGGGCGCGGGTGACGCCATGCGCGACCATCTCGGCGTCACAGAAGATCGGCGCGCCGTCGGCAAGTGCCGCGCGGGCCGCATCGACGAAATCGCTGGAGAAGACAAAATGGCTGGCGGCTTCGACCTGACCGCAGGCATGGATCATGCGGATCGCGACATCGGCCTCGGCCTCGGAGAAACGAGACAGATCCGCCTCGGCGCGGATGATGGCGAAGGAGCGCTCGTAGATCGCCATCCCATCATGGATATAGTCGTAGGCGGCCATGCTTCAGTTCCGTCGATAGAGTTCGGCGATGTCTGCCGCCCCAAGCCTTGCCAGGCAGGCGGCAATGGTCTCGCCGGGATGTCGCGCATCGTGGACCGCCATCGCTATGCCGGCGACCCCGCGCGCGGCGTCATAGCCCGGCCTGTATCCGGCAGGAAGGGCCTTTGCCGTCCCGTCCACGACAAGTCCGGCTCCGTTTTCGTCGCCGACCAGCGTGAGCGCTGCCGGGCCTGGATGCGCGCAGCCCTTGGCGCAGCCGGAAATGTGCAGGATGAGCGAGGCGTCGAGGAGGTCGGCGCTTTGTTTTGCAACGGTTTCGGCGATGGCGCGCGTGGCGATGCGGCCCGAGGCGCAGGCTGGTGTGCCGGGGCAGGCGGCAATGCGGGTGCGCGCGTCGGTGGGAGAGGTGACGAAGCCGAGGGTGGCGGCGGAGGACTGGAGCGAGGAAGGGGCCGAGAGGCCGAGGAAGAGCAGGGCGCGGCCGGGGGCGAAGCGGATTTCGGTGGCGCCGAGGTTCACAGCTTGGGCGGCGAGTTCGATGAGATTCTGTGCCGGCATGCTGCCGAAGGGCAGGGCGATGCCGAGGGCTTGCGTGGTGCCGAGGTTGAAAAGGCCAATCGGCAAGCGATGGCCATCTACCGCGCCAATCCCTGTCCTAACGGAGGGGAGCGCGAAGGAGTGCCAACCTGCGAGAGATGCCAATTGTCGCTCGGACAAATCACGTGTGTGCGCCTCGCGGCCCTTTTCTGCGACCATCCTGAGCGCTGCCACGGCAATGTCGCGTGCTGCATCGGCATCGACCGTTGTGAGGGGTTTTGCACTTCCCGCCCCTCCCGCAACCGCCACGCTCCACTGGACGCCAAAGGTGGTCCGCACTGCGCTCAACCTTACGTCAGCCGTCACCGCGTCCATGGTCAGTTGCCCGCCGCCGTCGACGATCACCGACACCTTCGGCCCAAGCCTTCCCGCCAGCCCGGCCTCTTCAATCGCCACTGCGACCAGCTCAGCCAGCGGTCTCGGATCCGCGGTCTCCTGCGGATCGATCCCCGCCAGCGGCCCGAACTCGACGGGGACGCCGCTACGCACCGCGATGCCCAGGGCATCCACCTCGGCCGCCAGCAGCCGCGCGCTTTCCGTCGTCAGGCCCCGAATCTGCAGGCTGCCGCGCGCAGTCACTTCCATGATGCCGTTGCCGTGGCGCAGCGCGGATTCGCCGAGTCGGATCAGCAAGTTGGGCGCAAGCCCTCCAGTGACCGGATTGAGCCGCACAAGAAGTCCGTCGCCGGTTTGCATCGGCGCGCTCAGCGCAGGGCAGGCGCCGCGTCGTGAAAAGGCGTTCATGCCGCGACTCCCTGCGCCTCGGCGATCAAGGCCGCGAGATCGTCGTCGATGGAATTCCGGAGTGGATGCCAGAGCCCGCGACGGCGCGCAGCGAGGAAACGCTCGGCGATGACCTTCGCGGCGGCGGGGTTCTCGCGCAAAAGGAAAGCGCGGACGTCGGCGTCGCCGATATAGGCGTCATGCACGGCCTCGATCAGGGCGCCGGGAATGGCATGGGTGGTTTCGGCGAAACCGACCAGGCGGTCGACCGTTTCGGCGAATTCCGAGGCGCCGCGCGGGCCGTGGCGCATCTGGCCGGCGATGAAGCGCGGATTGACGGCGCGTGCACGCACCACGCGAGAAACCGCTTCGCCGACCGAACGCGGCCTCGGCTTTTTCGGATCGGTCGTGTCGAGCACGATCACGTCGGCATTCCTGCCGAGTGCCGCAAGCGCTGCCGAAAAGCCGCCGATGAAGGCGACGTCGGCCGAGCCTTCGAGAATGTCGCGGCCCGGATCGTCGCCGGTGTGAACTAGGAGGTCAGCCTCGGCGATGCGGCCCTCGAAGGCGCCGGGCGCCGACACCGCCTCGCCGTCGGCGCCGCCATAGGCATGCGAGGTGGCGTCCAGATAGGCGCGGCCGATCTCCTCGCGCGCGCCCCACTCCCCGCGCGACAGCAAATCCTCGACGCCGGCGCCATAGGTGCCGGGCGAGGTACCGAAAATGCGCGGACCGATCTTACCTTCGGCGCGTGTAGCGGCGGCAAGCGGATTCTGGGAATCGTCCTCATCGCGGCCGGCGACGGCGTTGGCGGCGGCGTCGATCAGCGCGATCTGGGTCGGGAACATGTCGCGGAACAGGCCGGAAATGCGCCAGGTGACGTCGATGCGCGGGCGGCCGAGCGTGGCTGGCGGCAGCACCTCGATGCCGGTGACGCGGCCGGTTGCGGCATCCCATTGGGGGCGGCAGCCCATAAGCGCCAACCCTTGCGCAATTTCCTCGCCGCCGGTGCGCAAGGAGGCGGAGCCCCAGAGATCGATGACCAGCGAGCGCGGCCAATCGCCGTGGCTCTGCATGTAGCCGCGCACCACCTCCTCCGCCGCGGCATGGCCGAGGTCGTAGGCGGTCGGTGTCGGCATGGTGCGCGGGTCGGATGTGAACAGATTGCGGCCGGTGGGCAGCACATCGGCGCGGCCGCGCGCCGGCGCGCCGGCCGGTCCGGCCTTGATGTGGCGGCCTTCGAGCGCGGCAAGCAGGGCTGCCTTCTCCGCATCGGCGCTTTGCCGGCGCAGCGGATCGGCTTCGTCCGCCGGTGCGCGACCGTAGACATGCAGCCCGTCCTTGACGGCGAAATCCTTGAGGTCGCAGAGCCAGGCGTCGATGCGCCGCAGCGCTTCATCGGGCTGATCGGTCTTGGCGACGCCGGCTTCCGAGGCCAGCCCTGTTTCCCGCGCCGTCTCGACGATCAGCTTTGCCAGGCGATCGCGGCGGCGTCGGTCGAGCCCGTCGGCCTGGGCATACTCATCCACCAGCCGCTCGAGCGTTTGTTGCGCCTCGTCGAGGCCGGCGGCGGTCAGTGGTGGCGGCAGGTGTCCGAGCGTGACAGCCGAAATGCGGCGCTTGGCCTGCGCCGCCTCGCCGGGATTGGACACGATGAAGGGGTAGATGACCGGCAGCGAGCCGGTGACGATCTCCGGGAAACAATTGTCGGAGAGCGCGACGGTCTTGCCCGGCAGCCATTCCAGCGTGCCATGGGCGCCGACATGGATGATGGCATGCACGCCAAGCGACTTCTGCAGCCACAGGCCAAAGGCGATCAGTTCGTGGCGTGGGGGCAGCGTCGGGTCGTGGTAGTCGGAGCGGCGGTCGGCCGAACGGCCGCGATCGGGGGCGAGCGCCACGGTGATGTTGCCGAAGGTCGCGGCGCGGAAGGGGAAGCGCGTTTCGCCCGCTGGCTGCGAAGGCTCGCGTCCTGTCGCGCCACGTTCTGCCTTGCCCCAAGCGGCTTCGACCGCCGCCGCAGCTTCCGCCGGCAGCCCCTTCGAGAAGAACTGATAGTCCGTCAGCGAGAGCTGAACGCCGCCCATCTCCAGCGCATCCAGCAACGCGCGCGGCGATTGAGGAATCCCTTCAACCGCATAGCCCTGTTCCTTCAGGTCATGCAGCATGGCAAGCACGCTGGACGGCACATCCAACCCGACGGCGTATCCGGTCCGGCCGGGCGCACTCGGATAGTCCGGAATGAGGATCGCAAGCCTGCGCTCGGCTCGCGGCGTCCTTTGCAGGCGGATAAAGGCAGCGATGCGCCCGGCAACCTGGGCGACGCGATCCGCTTCCGGCCGGTTCGCAAACGCTCGAAAGGCCAGCGCCGGATCGGTTTCGACCTCGCCCTTGAACGAGATCGCGCCCGCCAGGATGCGGCCGTCGAGCTCGGGCAGCACGACATGCATGGCGAGATCGGCCGGCGCCAGGCCGCGCTGGTTCTTTTCCCAGACCTCGCGCCGCGTTGTAGCGACAATCACCTGGAAGACGGGCACGGCGGCGCGGTCGAACAGGGTTTCGGCGCCAGGTTCCGCGCCGGACGCGAAGGCGGTTGCGGTGACAATGGCCGATGGCGTCAGCGAGGCGATCGCGTTCTCGACGAATGCGAGAGACGCCGGGTCCTTCAGGCTGGACACGAAGATCGGCACAGGGGCTACGCCTCGCGCATCTAAGGCCTCGGCCAGTGCGTCAATCGGCGCGACGTCCGCGGCAAGCAGCATCGACCTGTAGAAGAGGATGGGGACGACGGGAGAGCCGACGGTTGAAAGCTCAGGCTTCTCTACGGCTCCGATACCTGGCTGATAGTATCCCGCCCTCGGCACGCCGACCGGCTCGGCCGCCGCCGTCTCCGATCCGGCGAGCCTTGCCAGCCTTCGCACCAGCGCCGCCATGTTCGCCGGGCCACCTTCGCGGAAGTAGCCGAGCAGGGCGTCGAGTTCTGCGCGCGGCAAGGTCGATGCCTCGATCAGGCGCTGGTCCTCGTCATGGCTTTCGCCGGGCAGCAGCGCCAGTTTGATGCCGCGCTGGTGCGCGACCGCGGCGAGCTGGTCGCAGCCGTAGCGCCACCATTCATAGCCGCCGAGGATGCGGACGAGGATGACCTTGGCATGGCGGGCGACGCTGTCGATCCACAGGTCGACCGACATGGGGTGGCGAAGGTCGCGAAGGGGCGCCAGCCGCATCGACGGCAACCGCGCGGCATCCGCTTTCCAGGCTGTGGCCAAACCTGCGAGATCGCTGTCGGTGAAGGACAGGGCCACGACATCCGCAGGCGTCTGCCTGAGGTCGATCGGCTCGGCGAGATTATCGAGCGAAGCGGACGTGGTGGCGAGGATATGCATTGCGGTCTGGATTTGCCTCAGCCGGCAAGGATCTGTTCGATCGCCGGGCGGTTCAGGCCCTTGAGGCCGATGACGACGAGCCGCGAGCGGCGGTCGTCATCGGCCGTCCAGGCGCGGTCATAGTAATGGTTGACGCGAGGGCCGACGGCCTGCAGCAGGAGCCGCATCGGCTTGCCGCCAACCTCGACGAAGCCTTTGACGCGCAACACGTTTTCCTGCTCGGCGGCAAGGGCGACGCGTTTGGCCAGTTCATCTGGATTGGCGATCGACGGGATGTCGATGACGAAGGAATCGAAATCGTCATGCTCATGGTCGAGCTCGTCGTCGTGATGGGTCTTGCGGTTCTCGATGTCGTCCTCGACGGCAAGGCCGAGGCCGAGCAGCACGGAAGGGTCGACCTTGCCCTGCGTGGTCGGTACGACCTTGACAGCGCGCGCCACATGCTCGCCGATGACGGCGTTGGCGCGCGCCGAGCCGGCAGCGTCCATGAGGTCGCTCTTCGACAGGATGATCAGGTCGGCGCAGGCGATCTGGTCCTCGAAAACTTCCTCGACTGGATCGTCATGGTCGAGCGAATCGTCGGCCGCGCGCTGTGCCTGCAGCGCATCCATGTCGGAGGCGACGCGACCGTCTGCGAGCGCCGGGCCATCGACGACGGCTATGACCCCGTCGACCGTGACGCGGCTCTTCACCGTCGGCCACTGGAAGGCCTGGACCAGCGGTTTCGGCAGAGCGAGGCCTGAGGTCTCGATCAGGATATGATCGACCTTGGGCGTGCGCGACAGGATCTGGTCGAGCGCCGGCACGAAATCGTCGGCGACCGTGCAGCAGATGCAGCCATTGGCGAGTTCGACGATGTTTTCCTCCGGGCACGCGTCGACGCCGCAGCCTTTCAGGATTTCGCCGTCGATGCCGACATCGCCGAACTCGTTGACGATGATCGCCAGCCGCTTGCCCTTGGCGTTTTCGATTAGGTTGCGGATCAGTGTCGTCTTGCCGGCGCCGAGGAAGCCGGTGACGACGGTGCAGGGCACGCGGGAAACGGAGGCGGTCATGGTCAGTCCTTCAGCATGTCGAGGGGTGGGATGCGGGCAACGAGGCCGCGCTTGAGGGAATCGGGCCGACCGCGCCAGGGGATCAGGCCGTCGGTCGAAGTCGCGAAGAGTTTGGCGCCGGTGACGAGGTCGGCGCCGCTGGCGGTACCCAGATCGCCGAAGACGTAGCTCCAGCAACCGTCGCGCAGCAGCGCGGCGCTCAGCCGGCGCTTGCAATTGCCGAGGCATTCGACGGTGCGGATGCGGATGTTTTCGGCCGATGCGGCGCGGCGCGTGTCTTCGGCCAGCAGCGCGCCGGCGCGCGGATGCGCTTCCGAGCCGGTCTCGTCGCGGCAGGAGGAGCAGACGATGACGGTTACACCGGCCAGCGTGTCGGGCTCGGACGAAATATCCGCACTGTTTGCCGGGAAACTGCCGTTGCGATCCAAAACCATGCTCCTTGCCCGGAAAACCCGCCGGGCATTCGGATACCTAATGTCTCAGACGGCAGGTCTCCTGGCTTGCGGGTCGTCGCCCTGAATGCCGCCTTCCCGGGAATACCCCAGTGGTTTTCGGCCGAGGCTCGTCGCTCACAGTTGCGGGGACAGCCGCGGATTTGGGTTTTGACCCGCACCGCATTCCCTCTTGGCCCCTGCCGTTGCGGGTAGGGGACCGTCTGGAGCGGATTTAGGCTTTTGCAGGCGGTAGTGTCAACGCGCGGCTACGACACCGCGATGTCGGCCAGTTGCAATCAGCGCCGCAAAATTTTCTTGCCGAGCTGCGCCCAACGGCTCGCCGCAACCGGTCTGTCTTCCGGTAACGCAAGAATGACCTGGCGCAATGCCTGGTACCTATCGCCGTGCTGCCAGTCCCAGCCGACGAGTAGTTCCTGGGCCTCCGGCCATGTTTCGTTATCCAGCAGAACTTCCTTGCCTACAAGTTGTCCGCCGTGGCTTGCCACGAATACCCGCGCAAAATGACTGCCGGGGCGAACGGTTGTGGAGAACAGTTTTTCCAGCTGGGCGTAGAACGCCGGAAATGTCCGGTTAAGCGTGCATTCCGTCACGGCCTGAGTAATGACGGGCCCACTATACACCTTCCAGCTGGCATCGTTTCGACGCCAGAATTCGATCTCGGCTTGCATGTTCTCGCAAACATGTTTCGCCAAGCCCTCGATCAGCACGTGAAATACGCCGATCAGAAACTTTCCAAATGCCTGGACTATCGCCTGTTGACGCGTTTCGCCCATCCCAACGAAGGATTCGATAACAGGCTGAGATCCAAGCAACGGTGAGAAGATGTGGATTTCGACGACAAGCCAGGTTGTTGCTTCCCGCTGCTCTCTGTCGAAAATCTCGGCCTCAAAGCGAAGGTCCTCCAGCTCAAGCGTCACATCGTTCTGTCCGCGGACGGCGCCGATCTCATGCGCAATCAACGCCTCGTGAATCAGGTCGAGAACCTCTTGCGACGCCATCCTTCGAACTTAGGCCGACAAAACCTTGTCAGACGACTGTAGCCTTTCGCTGATGTCAAGAGCGCTCGGCAGCGGCAACGCTGAGCAGCGCCGGTCCGAGGTCGCCGGCAGGCGTCACTTCGATCGCCTCAAGGCCGAGCCATGCCTGCATCTGCTGCAACTCGTCGAAGAGCTGGGCGGCGGTTTCAGGCGGTGCGCCTGCTTCGGCATAGGCTGCGTGGACGCGCAGCACGCTGGCCGGACGGTCGGCCCTGAGATCGACGCGGGCGACGATCCGGTCGCCGAGCAGGAAGGGCAGCACGTAATAGCCGTACTGGCGCTTTTCGGCCGGCGTGTAGATCTCGATGCGGTAGCGGAAGCCGAAGAGCTTCTCGGTCCGGGTGCGCTCGAAGACGACGGGATCGAAGGGTGCGAGCAGGGCGCGCGCCTCGATCCGGCGCGGAATTCGCGCGTCCTTGTGGAGATAGGCAGTCCTGTCCCAGCCTTCGACCTTCACCGGCAGCAATTCGCCCGTTTCGACCAGTTCCTCGATGCGATCCTTCGTATCGCCCGGTGCGAGGCGGAAATAGTCGCGCAGATCGCCGTAGGTTGCGATGCCGTGGGCGCGGGCCGAGATGCGCAGCAATTCGCGATGCGCGTCCTCGACCGGGGGTACGGGCAGGTCGAGCACCGCCTGCGGCAAAACGCGCTCGGGCAGGTCGTAGTAGCGCTCGAAGCCGCGCCGGTACGCAGTGGTGATGCGGCCGGCCCAGAACAGCCATTCGAAAGCGTGCTTGGCTTCGCTCCAGCCCCACCAGCCGCCATTGCCCTTGTGGCCCTCGATGTCGGACGCGGCGATCGGCCCGCGATCGACTACCTCCTTATAAATCTCGTCGATCATCGGCTTGCGCTCACGGCCCCATTTGGCGAGGCCGAGATACATCTCGTCGCCCTGCTCGGCGCGCTGCATGCGCCAGCGCATCAAAGGGTAGGTCTCGACAGGCAGGAACGACGCCTCGTGCGCCCAATATTCAAAGACTGCGCGCTTGCGGCTGACTGCGGCGTTGTCGAGCAGCGCAAGCGGGTAGGGGCCGAGGCGCGAATAGAGCGGCATATAATGGGCGCGCACCACGGCGCTCACGGAATCGATCTGCAAGAGGCCGGTTCGCGACAGCACGCGGGTTAGGTGGCGGCGATCCGGAACGCCGCCGGGGCGAGGATCGTTGAACCCCTGTGCTCCAAGCGCAATGCGCCTCGCCATGGCGAGCGAGATTTTCTCCTTCATCAAGGTGTCCTTGCCTCGATCATCCGTTGGATTTTCAGCCGGTGATTCCGGCCATGCTAGCAGGCAAATGGCGGGATATATGTCAGGAGATAAAAGTGGAGTGAAAAATGAAGGAAATCAAACAGGATTGGATCGGACCAGTTTCTTGCGATGAGGCGTCCAGAGCCGCGATTTGAACAAGGTTTGACTTGCGTCACCGAAACCGCTGCGCTAACCCATCGCCGCAATGCAGCATGGGCCTCCTAAAACGGTTCAGCGGTTAACTGTCACGCTTCCGCATTAGGGTTCGTTGCTGTAATCAAAGTGAACTGCCCGCCTAAGGAAAGCCGCCGCATGAGCGCACTCCTGAGTTCATATCTGCCGATCGTTCTTTTCATCGCCGTGGCGCTGGTCGTCGGTCTGGCGCTCCTCATAGCGCCGTTCCTGGTGGCCTACCGCAATCCCGACCCGGAAAAGCTCTCGGCGTATGAATGCGGGTTCAACTCGTTCGACGACGCCCGAATGAAATTCGACATCCGCTTCTACCTGGTGTCGATCCTGTTCATCATCTTCGATCTCGAGGTCGCCTTCCTGTTTCCATGGGCGGTGTCTTTCTCGAAGGTCGGCATGCTCGGCTTCTGGTCGATGATGGTGTTTTTGGCGGTGCTGACCATCGGCTTTGCCTATGAATGGAAAAAAGGAGCGCTGGAATGGGATTGAACGACAGTTCAGGCACCCTCGTCGCGCCGAAGCCCAAGGGCATCATCGACCCCAATACCGGCAGGCCGGTGGGGGAGGACGATCCCTTCTTCCTGCAGATCAATGACGAACTGGCCGACAAGGGCTTCCTCGTCACCTCGACCGAAGCGCTCATTACCTGGGCGCGCAGCGGCTCGCTGATGTTCATGACCTTCGGCCTCGCCTGTTGCGCGGTCGAGATGATCCACACCTCGATGCCGCGCTATGACTCGGAGCGTTTCGGCGTCGCGCCGCGCGCGTCTCCGCGCCAGTCCGACATCATGATCGTCGCCGGCACGCTGACCAACAAGATGGCGCCGGCGCTGCGCAAGGTCTACGACCAGATGCCGGAGCCGCGCTACGTCATCTCGATGGGCTCCTGCGCCAATGGCGGCGGTTACTACCACTATTCCTACTCGGTGGTGCGCGGCTGCGACCGCGTCGTGCCGGTCGACATCTACGTGCCCGGCTGCCCGCCGAGCGCGGAAGCGTTGCTCTACGGCATTCTCCTTCTGCAGAAGAAGATCCGCCGCACCGGCACGATCGAACGGTGAGTCGATGACCCAGGCGTTGAACGAACTCTCCACCTATCTCGGCGAGAAGCTCTCCGGCCGCATCGGCGAGGCCGTGCTTGCCTATGGCGAGCTGACGGTCTCTGTCGAGCCGGCTAACTTGATCGAAATGGCGACCTTCTTGCGCGACGATGCGCGCTGCCAGTTCATCTCGATCATCGACGTCTGCGGAGCGGATTACCCGTCGCGCGCCAGGCGGTTCGACGTCGTCTATCACCTGCTGTCGCCGAAGCAGAATGTGCGCATCCGCCTCAAGGTCCAGGCCGACGAGGAGACCCTGGTGCCGTCGCTGACCGCCGTCTATCCCGGCGCCGACTGGTATGAGCGTGAGACCTACGATCTCTACGGCGTGTTGTTCAGCGGCCACCCGGACCTGCGCCGTATCCTCACAGACTACGGTTTCGAGGGGCATCCGCTGCGCAAGGATTTCCCGCTGACCGGCTTCGTCGAGGTTCGCTACGACGACGAGGCCAAGCGGGTTATCTACGAGCCGGTGGAATTGAAGCAGGAATTCAGAAACTTCGACTTCTTGAGCCCGTGGGAAGGGACGGATTACGTCCTTCCGGGGGATGAGAAGGCGAAGGCAAATTGAGGCGCCACGATGGCTGAGACCTCCGTCCGCAACTTCAACATCAACTTCGGTCCGCAGCACCCTGCGGCGCATGGCGTTTTGCGCCTGGTGCTGGAGCTGGACGGCGAAGTGGTCGACCGCGTCGATCCGCATATCGGCCTGCTGCATCGCGGCACCGAGAAGCTGATCGAGGCCAAGACCTACCTCCAGGCGGTGCCTTATCTCGACCGGCTCGACTATTGCGCGCCGATGAACCAGGAGCATGCCTTCGCGCTGGCGGTCGAGCGCCTGCTCGAAATCGAGGTGCCGAAGCGCGGCCAGCTGATCCGCGTGCTCTATTCCGAGATGGGCCGCATCATGTCGCACATCCTCAATGTGACGACGCAGGCGATGGACGTCGGCGCGCTGACGCCGCCGCTGTGGGGCTTCGTCGAGCGCGAAAAGCTGATGGTGTTCTATGAGCGTGCCTCGGGATCGCGCATGCATGCTGCCTATTTCCGGCCGGGCGGCGTCCACCAGGACCTGCCGCAGAAGCTGGTCGAGGACATCGGCAAGTGGATCGACCCGTTCCTGAAGTCGATCGACGATCTCGACGCGCTGCTGACGCCCAACCGGATCTTCAAGCAGCGCAATGTCGATATCGGCACCGTGTCCCTGGCCGATGCCTGGGCCTGGGGTTTCTCGGGCGTGATGGTGCGCGGCTCGGGCGCCGCCTGGGACCTGCGCAAGTCGCAGCCCTATGAATGCTATTCCGAGATGGATTTCGACATCCCGATCGGCAAGAACGGCGACTGCTACGACCGTTACCTCGTGCGAATGGAAGAGATGCGCCAGTCGGCCAGGATCATGCGCCAGTGCGTCGATCTCCTGCTCGGCAAGGAAAGCGCCGGCCCGGTGTCGAACCTCGACGGCAAGGTGGTGCCGCCGAAGCGCGCGGCGATGAAGCGTTCGATGGAAGCGCTGATCCATCACTTCAAGCTCTACACCGAGGGCTATCGCGTGCCGGCCGGCGAGGTCTATGCGGCCGTCGAGGCGCCGAAAGGCGAGTTCGGCGTCTATCTGGTCTCCGACGGCACCAACAAGCCCTATCGCTGCAAGCTGCGCGCGCCCGGTTTCGCACATCTGCAGGCCATGGACTTCCTGTGCCGCGGCCACATGCTGGCCGACGTCACCGCCGTGCTTGGCTCCCTCGACATCGTGTTTGGTGAGGTCGATCGCTAAATGTCAGTCCGCCGTCTCGCAGATGCCAGCGTCCAGCCCGCTACCTTCGCCTTCAACGAGGCGAACGCGGCGGCGGCGCAGCAGTGGATCGCCAAATACCCGAAGGGGCGAGAACAGTCGGCCATCATCCCGCTGCTGATGATCGCGCAGGAACAGGAAGGCTGGGTCACCAAGGCGGCGATCGAGACCATCTCCGACATGCTCGGCATGCCGCGCATCCGCGGCCTCGAGGTCGCGACCTTCTACACGCAGTACCAGCTCAATCCGGTCGGCACGCGCGCGCATATCCAGGTCTGCGGCACCACGCCCTGCATGCTGCGCGGCTCGGAAGCGCTGATGGATGTGTGTCGCTCGAAGATCCATCACGACCAGTTCCACACCAACGACAAGGGCACGCTGTCGTGGGAGGAGGTCGAATGCCTCGGCGCCTGCGTCAACGCGCCGATGGTCATGATCTTCAAGGACACGTTCGAGGACCTGACGCCCGAGCGGCTGGCCGAGATCATCGATCTCTACGACGCCGGCAAGGGCGCCGAGGTGAAGCCCGGTCCGCAGAACGGCCGCCACGGCTCCGAGCCGGCCGGTGGATTGAAGACGCTGACGAGCGAGAAGGCGATCCTGAAGTCGACGCGCGAAAAGGAAGCCAAGGCGGCGGCGAAAGCCCCCAAGGACGCCGCCGCCGCGGCGCCGGCTACTGCACCTGCCGCCGTCGTCTCGCAGGCCACAGCGGCTCCGGCACCAGCCGCCTCGGCCCCGGTTGCGCCATCCAAATCCAGCAAGCCGAAGACCCACGCGGCTGAAACCAGCCCGGCGCTGAACACGCCGTCGCCGGTCAAGGTCGCCCCGGCCACCGAGAACGGCGCCAGCGTCAAGGCGCCGCGCCACTCGGCCGCCAACGCCAACCAAGCCGATCCGGCAGTCGAGGCGGTTTCCAAGCCGCGTAGCGGGCCGAAGACGAAGGCCGAGCCGGCCGCTGCTTTCAAGGCGCCGGAAACCAAGCAGGCTGCGGCGAAATCGGCGAAACCTTCGCTCGAGGACAAGAACCGGCCCGCCGGCATCGAGCGCCCGGCAACGGTCGACGATCTAAAGCTGATCTCTGGCGTCGGTCCGAAAATCGAAGGGACCCTGCATTCGCTGGGCATCTACACCTTCGCGCAGGTCGCATCTTGGAAGAAAGCCGAGCGCGAATGGGTCGACGGCTATCTCAATTTCAGCGGCCGTATCGAGCGCGACGACTGGGTGAAGCAGGCCAAGGCGCTCGCCAAGGGCGGTGTCGCCGAATACATCCGCGTCTTCGGCAAGAAGCCGGTCTGAGGGACGAGAAATGCTTCAGGACAAAGACCGCATCTTCACCAACATCTACGGCCTCTTCGACACCTCGCTGTCTGGTGCGCAGTCGCGCGGTATCTGGGACGATACGCCGGGCCTCATCGCCAAGGGGCGCGACTGGATCGTCAACGAGATGAAGGCGTCCGGCCTGCGCGGCCGTGGCGGCGCAGGGTTCCCGACCGGGTTGAAATGGTCGTTCATGCCCAAGCAGAGCGACGGCCGGCCGAGCTACCTCGTCATCAACGCAGACGAATCGGAGCCTGGCACCTGCAAGGACCGCGACATCCTGCGCAACGATCCGCACACGCTGGTCGAGGGCGCGCTGGTCGCCGGCTTCGCCATGGGCGCGATCGCTGCTTACATCTATGTGCGCGGTGAGTTCATCCGCGAGCGCGAGGCGCTGCAGCGCGCCATCGACGAGGCTTACGCGGCGAAGCTCATCGGCAAGAACAACACGTCCGGCTACGACTTCGACGTCTACATGCATCATGGCGCCGGCGCCTATATCTGCGGCGAGGAGACCGCGCTGCTCGAAAGCCTGGAGGGCAAGAAGGGCCAGCCGCGGCTGAAGCCGCCATTCCCGGCCAATGTCGGCCTCTATGGCTGCCCGACCACCGTCAACAACGTCGAATCGATCGCGGTGGCGCCGACCATCCTGCGGCGCGGCGCTGCCTGGTTCTCGTCCTTCGGCCGCCCGAACAATGCCGGCACCAAGCTGTTCTGCGTATCCGGCCACGTCAACAACCCGTGCACCTTCGAAGAGGCAATGTCGATCCCGTTCCGCGAGCTGATCGAGACGCATTGCGGCGGTATCCGTGGCGGCTGGGACAACCTGCTCGCCGTCATCCCGGGCGGCGCGTCGGTGCCGCTGGTGCCTGCCGAGCAGATCATGGACGCGCCGATGGATTTCGACGCGCTGCGCGACCTAAAATCCGGCCTCGGCACCGCCGCCGTCATCGTCATGGACAAGTCGACCGATGTCGTGAAGGCGATCGCCAGGCTTTCCTATTTCTACAAGCATGAGAGCTGCGGCCAGTGCACGCCGTGCCGTGAGGGTACGGGCTGGATGTGGCGAGTGATGGAGCGGCTGGTGCGCGGCGAGGCGCAGAAGCGCGAGATCGATATGCTGCTCGACGTCACCAAGCAGGTCGAGGGTCACACGATCTGCGCGCTGGGCGACGCGGCGGCTTGGCCGATCCAGGGCCTGATGCGGCATTTCCGCGGCGAGGTCGAGCGCCGCATCGACGAGTTTTCGCGCAATGCGCACCGGGTCGAGCCGGTGATGGTGGCGGCGGAATAAGACTTTGAAATACGGGCTTGGCCCGACGACTGAAAGCAGGGGCGGGGCATACGAAGAAACGACCAGGAGATCTCTATGGCGCCGTATTCGATACCCTATCCGTTCATGCCTTATTGGGACCAATTCGAGAAGATGAACCAGGACCTGACCAAGATGATGCCGAAGGAGATGGCTAGCGCCGTCAACCTTATGGCGCATCCGGTCGCGGGCGCCGCGGCGATGTCGGCCCTTGGCATCGGTCTTGCCAACCATGCCGCCGGCATGTGGATGGGCGCGTTCGCCGGTGCGCTGGAAGCTTCGCAGCGCATGTTCCAGCCTTTCCTCGACGATCTCGAGGCGCAGAGCGAAGCGGCCGCCAACGCGTCCAAGGCACGCAAGGCGACCGAGACGCTTATCGCCGAGGCGCAGACCTTTGCCCGCGACGTGACCGACATCGCGGCGAATGCGACCGAGAAGGCGCTCGACGCGACCGGGGCCGATATTGTCGCGCAGCCCGTCGCGACCGGGCTGATGCCCGAGGATTTCAGGCAGCCCAGGGCTGTAGACAAGCCGGCCAAACCGTCGGACCTGAAGGCGATTTCGGGTATCGGGCCGAAGCTGGAGAAGGTGCTCAACGGTCTGGGCATCTGGACCTATGGCCAGATCGCCGCCTGGACGTCGGAAGAGATCGCCTGGGTCGAGGATTATCTGTCGCTCGCCGGCCGCATCGGTCGCGACGACTGGACTGCCCAGGCGGCGGCGCTCGACGCGGCCAAGTGAATTGTAGTGCCGGGCGCGGCGTCGGTCGTGCCCGGAAATAGAGATTGCGGAACATCCGCAGGGGTTTGAGGCGAATGGCAAAGCTAAAGGTCGACGGGAAAGAGATCACGGTACCCGACCACTATACGCTGCTGCAGGCGGCCGAGGATGCCGGCGCGGAAGTGCCGCGCTTCTGCTTCCACGAGCGGCTGTCCATCGCTGGCAATTGCCGCATGTGCCTGATCGAGGTGAAGGGCGGCCCGCCCAAGCCGCAGGCGTCCTGCGCCATGGGCGTGCGCGACCTGCGCCCCGGCCCGAACGGCGAGCCGCCGGAAATCTTCACCAACACGCCGATGGTCAAGAAGGCCCGCGAAGGCGTGATGGAATTCCTGCTGATCAACCATCCGCTGGATTGCCCGATCTGCGACCAGGGCGGCGAGTGCGACCTGCAGGACCAGGCGATGGCCTTCGGCGTCGATTCCTCGCGCTATCACGAGAACAAGCGCGCCGTCGAAGACAAGTATATTGGCCCGCTGGTCAAGACGGTGATGAACCGCTGCATCCACTGCACGCGCTGCGTCCGCTTCACCACCGAGGTCGCCGGCATCTCCGAACTCGGCCTGATCGGCCGCGGCGAGGATGCCGAGATCACCACCTATCTCGAACAGGCGATGACGTCGGAACTGCAGGGCAACGTGATCGATCTGTGCCCTGTCGGCGCGCTGACCTCCAAGCCGTTCGCCTTCCAGGCGCGGCCGTGGGAATTGACCAAGACGGAATCGATCGACGTCATGGACGCGGTCGGCTCGGCGATCCGCGTCGATTCCAGGGGCCGTGAAGTGATGCGCATCCTGCCGCGCGTCAACGAGGCGGTGAACGAGGAGTGGATATCCGACAAGACCCGCTTCATCTGGGACGGCCTGCGCACGCAGCGCCTCGACCGTCCGTACGTACGCAAGAATGGCAAGCTGGCAGCAGCAAGCTGGGCGGAAGCCTTCGCGGCGATCAAGGACGAAGTGGGCAAGACGGCGCCCGAGCGGATCGGCGCGATCGCCGGCGATCTTGCTGCCGTTGAGGAAATCTACGCGCTCAAGCTCCTGATGGCCGCGCTCGGCTCCAAGAACATCGACTGCCGCCAGGATGGCGCAGCGCTCGACCCGGCCCTCGGCCGCGCCAGCTATATTTTCAACCCGACCATCGAAGGCATCGAGCAGGCCGATGCGGTGCTGATCATCGGCGCCAATCCGCGCTTCGAAGCCTCGGTGCTCAACGCGCGCATCCGCAAGCGCTGGCGCGTCGGCAACCTGCCGGTCGGCGTCATCGGCGAGATCGGCGACACACGCTACGACTACGAGCTCATAGGCGCCGGCCCCGAATCCCTGAAGGACCTTGCCGACGGCAACGGCAAGTTCTTCGAGGTACTGAGCAAGGCCACGCATCCGCTGATCATCGTCGGCCAGGGCGCGCTGGCCCGATCGGACGGCGCGGCCGTGTTCGGCCAGGCGGCAAGGCTCGCGGCCGCCGTCAACGCGGTCACCGCCGACTGGAACGGCTTCGCGGTGCTGCACAACGCGGCGGCACGCGTGGGCGGCCTTGATGTCGGCTTCGTGCCTGGCGAGGGCGGCAAGAATGTTGCCGGCATGCTCGGCGACACGGATCTTCTGTTCCTGCTCGGCGCCGACGAGATCGACATGTCGAGAACCGGAGGCGCGTTCGTCGTCTATATCGGCACGCATGGCGACGCCGGCGCGCATCGCGCCAACGTCATCCTGCCGGCTGCCGCCTACACCGAGAAGTCCGGCACCTATGTCAACACGGAAGGGCGCGTCCAGCAGACCAATCGCGCCGGCTTCGCGCCCGGCGAGGCGCGCGAGGACTGGGCGATCCTGCGGGCGCTCTCGGACGTGCTCGGCAAGAGGCTGCCATTTGATTCGCTGGCGCAACTACGTGCCAGGCTCTATGGCGAATTCCCCCATCTCGCCCGCATCGACCAGGTGCTGGCTGGCAGCGGCGACGACATCGCGAAAGTGGCTAAGCTCGGCGGACGGCTGAACAAGGGCACCTTCACCTCGCCGGTGAAGGACTTCTATCTGACCAACCCGATCGCGCGGGCGTCGGCCGTGATGGCGGAATGCTCGGCGCTGGCCAAGAGCGGCTTCAAGCAGGCGGCGGAATAAGCATGGACACCTTCTTCTCCTTCTACGTGCTGCCGGCGCTGCTGATCCTTCTGAAGTCGGTCGTGCTGATCGTCGTGCTTCTGGTCTTCGTGGCCTATATTCTATACGCCGACCGCAAGATTTGGGCGGCGGTGCAACTGCGCCGCGGCCCGAACGTCGTCGGCCCGTGGGGCACGCTTCAGGCCTTCGCCGACCTTTTGAAATTCGTGTTCAAGGAACCGGTGATCCCGTCCGGCGCCAACAAAGGCGTCTTCCTGCTGGCGCCGCTGGTGTCGGCGGTGCTGGCCATTTCGGCCTGGGCCGTCATTCCGGTCAGCGAAGGCTGGGCAGTCGCCAACATCAATGTCGGCATCCTCTACGTCTTCGCCATCTCCTCGCTCGAGGTCTATGGCGTGATCATGGGTGGCTGGGCATCCAACTCCAAATACCCGTTCCTCGGCGCGCTGCGCTCGGCCGCGCAGATGGTGTCTTACGAAGTCTCGATCGGCTTCGTCATCGTGACCGTGCTGCTCACCGCGGGCTCGCTCAACCTCTCCGACATCGTGCTGTCGCAGCATGATGGGCTTGGCACGCGGCTCGGCCTGCCCAACACCTTCCTCGACTGGAACTGGTTGGCGCTGTTCCCGATGTTCGTCGTCTTCTTCATCTCGGCGCTGGCCGAGACTAACCGACCGCCCTTCGACCTCGTCGAGGCCGAATCGGAGCTGGTGGCGGGACATATGGTCGAATATTCGTCGACGCCGTTCCTGCTGTTCTTCCTCGGCGAGTATGTCGCCATCGTGCTGATGTGCGCGCTGGCGACCATCCTGTTCCTCGGCGGCTGGCTGCCTCCATTCGACTTCGCGCCATTCACCTGGGTGCCTGGCGTCATCTGGTTCGTGCTGAAGGTCTGCTTTGTGTTCTTCGGTATCTCCATGGTGAAGGCCTTCGTGCCGCGCTACCGCTACGACCAATTGATGCGCCTGGGCTGGAAGGTCTTCCTGCCGCTGTCGCTGTTCATGGTCGTGGCCACCGCGGCCTTCCTCAAGATCACGGGGTTTGCGTGATGTCCACTCTGGCCCAGGCCGCAAAGTCGCTGCTGCTGAAGGATTTCGTCAGCGCCTTCTTCCTGTCGATGCGCCAATTCTTTGCGCCGAAGGAGACGATCAACTATCCGCACGAGAAGGGGCCGACCAGCCCGCGCTTCCGCGGCGAGCATGCGCTGCGCCGTTACCCCAACGGCGAGGAACGCTGCATCGCCTGCAAGCTCTGCGAGGCGATCTGCCCGGCGCAGGCGATCACCATCGAGGCCGGTCCGCGCCGCAATGACGGCACGCGCCGCACGGTGCGCTACGACATCGACATGGTGAAGTGCATCTATTGCGGCTTCTGCCAGGAAGCCTGCCCAGTCGACGCCATCGTCGAGGGGCCGAATTTCGAATTCGCGACCGAGACGCGCGAGGAGCTTTACTACAACAAGGAAAAGCTGCTCGCGAACGGCGACCGCTGGGAGCGGGAGCTGGCGCGCAACATCGCGCTGGACTCGCCTTATCGCTGACATTTGACGCATGGACGGGGCGAGGGGCCTCGTCTAAGGACAACGCGGCTTCGGCACCGGAGGCGGAACGAAGCCAGAGAGTACGGAGAGGACGAATGTCCGATCCGACAGGAACCCGGGGGAACCCATGCTGACTGGATTAGAGGCGGCCTTTTTCTACCTCTTCGCCTTTATCGCCGTGGCGTCGGCCTTCATGGTCATTTCGTCGCGCAACCCCGTGCATTCCGTGCTGTTCCTGATCCTCACCTTCTTCAATGCCGCCGGCCTGTTCATGCTGACGGGTGCCGAGTTCCTGGCGATGATCCTGCTCGTCGTCTATGTCGGCGCGGTCATGGTGCTGTTCCTGTTCGTCGTCATGATGCTCGACGTGGACTTCGCCGAGATGAAGCAGGGCGCGCTGCAATACGCGCCGATCGGCGCGCTGGTCGGGCTGATCCTGGCGGCGGAGCTGATCATCGTGCTCGGCGGCTACACATTCGCGCCGCAGCTTGCCTCGACGGTCGCCAAGGCGACGCCGGATCTCGCCACGCGCTCCAACACGGCCGCGCTCGGCGACATCCTCTATACGGACTACCTCTATTACTTCCAGATTTCCGGCCTCGTGCTTTTGGTCGCCATGATCGGCGCCATCGTGCTGACGCTGCGCCACAAGGAAGGCGTCAAGCGGCAGTCGATCGCGGCGCAGGTCGGCCGCACGCCGGCGACGGGCATGGAAATCCGCAAGGTCAAATCGGGCGAGGGCATCTGAGATGGTCGTCGGCATTGCACATTATCTGACCGTATCGGCGATCCTGTTCACGCTCGGCGTGTTCGGCATCTTCCTGAACCGCCGCAACATCATCGTCATCCTGATGTCGGTCGAGCTCATCCTGCTTGCGGTCAACATCAACTTCGTCGCGTTCTCGGCGGCGCTGCATGACCTCGTCGGACAGGTCTTCGCCCTGTTCGTGCTGACGGTCGCCGCCGCCGAAGCCGCGATCGGTCTTGCCATTCTTGTCGTCTTCTTCCGCAACCGCGGCTCGATCGCGGTCGAAGACGTGAGCGCGATGAAGGGTTGACGGGAACCATCATGTATCAGGCTATCGTCTTCCTTCCGCTGCTTGGCTTCCTGATTGTCGGCCTGTTCGGCAATTCGCTCGGCGCCAAGGCTTCCGAATACATCACCTCCGGCTTCCTGGTGATCGCGGCGGTGCTGTCGTGGATCGCCTTCTTCACCGTCGGCTTCGGCCATGGCGAGGTGTTCACCGTGCCGGTGCTGCGCTGGATCCAGTCGGGCGGCGTCGACGCCTCGTGGGCGCTTCGTATCGACACGCTGACGGTGGTGATGCTGATCGTCGTCAACACGGTGTCGGCGCTGGTGCACATCTATTCCATCGGCTACATGCACCACGATCCGAACCGGCCACGCTTCTTCGCCTATCTGTCGCTGTTTACCTTCGCGATGCTGATGCTGGTGACGGCCGACAATCTCATCCAGATGTTCTTCGGCTGGGAGGGCGTGGGCCTCGCCTCGTATCTTCTCATCGGCTTCTGGTACAAGAAGCCGTCGGCCAACGCCGCCGCGATCAAGGCTTTCGTCGTCAACCGCGTGGGCGACTTCGGCTTCGCGCTCGGCATCTTCGGCGTGTTCGTGCTGTTCGGCTCTGTCAATCTGAGCACCGTATTTGCCAATGCGGCATCCTTCCTGCCGGCGGAAGGCGCACCGGCGGGCGCCGCGGTGCTCACCTTCCTCGGCCATGCGCTCGACAAGCAGACTGCGCTGACGGTGGTGTGCCTGCTGCTGTTCATGGGCGCCATGGGCAAGTCGGCGCAGGTGCCGCTGCACACCTGGCTGCCGGACGCCATGGAAGGCCCGACCCCGGTCTCCGCGCTCATCCACGCGGCGACCATGGTGACCGCCGGCGTGTTCATGCTGGCGAGGCTTTCGCCGCTGTTCGAGCTGTCGCATTCGGCGCTCACCGTCGTCACCTTCATCGGCGCCTTCACCGCCTTCTTCGCGGCGACCGTCGGCCTCGTCCAGAACGACATCAAGCGCGTGATCGCCTATTCGACCTGCTCGCAGCTAGGCTACATGTTCGTGGCGCTCGGTGTCGGCGCTTACGGCGCGGCGATCTTCCATCTGTTCACGCACGCCTTCTTCAAGGCGCTGCTGTTCCTGGGCTCCGGCTCGGTCATCCACGCGGTGTCCGACGAGCAGGACATGCGAAAGATGGGCGGCCTTCGCAAGCTGATCCCGACGACCTACTGGATGATGATCATCGGCACGCTGGCGCTCACCGGCGTCGGCGTCCCGGCAACGGTGATAGGCACCGCCGGCTTCTTCTCCAAGGACGCCATCATCGAAACCTCGTTTGCCGGCCACAACGCGGTCGCGGGCCTTGCTTTCGTGCTGCTGGTGGTCGCGGCCTGCTTCACCAGCTTCTACTCGTGGCGGCTGATCTTCATGACCTTCCACGGCGAGCCGCGCGCCAGCCACGAGGTCATGCACCATGTCCATGAATCGCCGCCGGTAATGCTGGCGCCGCTCTATGTGCTGGCGGCCGGCGCGCTGTTCGCTGGCATCATCTTCCACGGCGCTTTCATCGGCGAAGGCTATGCCGAATTCTGGAAGGCGTCGCTGTTCACGCTGCCGGACAACCACATCCTGCACGAGATCCACGAACTGCCGCTATGGGTGGAACTGGCGCCATTCGTCGCCATGCTGATCGGCCTGGCTGTCGCCTGGCAGTTCTATATCCGCAAGCCGGAGATGCCTAAGGAACTGGCGGCGCAGCATCGCGGCCTATACGCCTTCCTGCTCAACAAGTGGTATTTCGACGAGCTCTACGACTTCCTGTTCGTGCAGCCGGCCAAGCGCCTCGGCAGGTTCCTGTGGAAGACCGGTGACGGCACCATCATCGACGGCCTCGGCCCCGACGGCATCTCGGCGCGCGTCGTCGACGTCACCAACCGGGTCGTCAAGCTGCAGACCGGCTATCTCTACCACTATGCTTTCGCCATGCTGATCGGCGTGGCCGCTCTCGTCACCTGGATGATGCTCTGATGACCGACTGGCCAATCCTTTCGCTGGTCACCTTCCTGCCGCTGGTTGGTGTTCTCTTCATTCTACCGATCAGCGACGACAGCGAGAATGCGCGCCGCAACATCCGCGGTATCGCGCTTGCGACGACCACTTTCACCTTCCTGGTGTCGCTGTTCATCTGGAAAGGCTTCGACAATTCGCAGGCCGGCTTCCAGTTCGTGGAGAAATACGCCTGGCTGGATTCGGGCATTTCCTATCACATGGGCGTCGACGGTATCTCGATGCTGTTCGTCATCCTGACGACTTTCCTGATGCCGCTTTCCATCCTCGCCTCCTGGGAGGCGATCGAGAAGCGGGTCAAGGCCTATATGATCGCCTTCCTGATCCTCGAGACGCTGATGATCGGCGTGTTCTGCGCGCTCGACATCGTGCTGTTTTACGTCTTCTTCGAGGCCGGCCTGATCCCGATGTTCATCATCATCGGCGTGTGGGGCGGCAAGCGGCGCGTCTATGCCTCCTTCAAGTTCTTCCTCTATACGCTCGCCGGCTCGGTGCTGATGCTGCTCGCCATCATGGCGATGTTCTACCAGTCCGGCACGACCGACATCCCGACGCTTCTGACGCATAGCTTCCCCGCCAGCATGCAAACCTGGCTGTGGCTTGCCTTCTTTGCCTCTTTTGCAGTGAAGATGCCGATGTGGCCGGTGCACACCTGGCTGCCCGATGCCCACGTCGAGGCGCCGACGGCGGGTTCGGTCATCCTGGCCGCCATCCTGCTGAAGATGGGCGGATACGGCTTCCTTCGCTTCTCGCTGCCGATGTTCCCGGAGGCGTCGGCGATGTTCGCGCCGCTGGTGTTCACGCTCTCCGTGGTCGCCATCATCTACACCTCGCTGGTGGCGCTGATGCAGGAGGACATGAAGAAGCTGATCGCCTATTCGTCGGTCGCCCACATGGGCTTCGTGACGATGGGCATCTTCGCCATGAACCAGGAAGGCGTGCAGGGGGCGATCTTCCAGATGCTCAGCCACGGCCTGGTCTCGGGCGCGCTGTTCCTGTGCGTCGGCGTCATCTACGACCGCATGCATACACGTGAGATCGACGCCTATGGCGGCCTGGTCAACAACATGCCGAAATACGCCACTGTGTTCCTGATCTTCACCATGGCCAATGTCGGCCTGCCGGGCACCAGCGGCTTCATCGGCGAGTTCCTGACCATGCTCGGCGTGTTCAAGGTCAACACCTGGGTGGCGTTCTTCGCGGCGACGGGCGTCATCCTGTCGGCGGCTTACGCGCTGTGGCTCTATCGCCGGGTGATATTCGGCGCGCTGACCAAGGACAGCCTGAAGAGCCTGCTGGACCTCTCGCCGCGCGAGAAGGCGATCATCTACCCGCTGGTGGTGCTGGTGATCTTCTTCGGCGTCTACCCGGCGCCGGTGTTCGACGCGACGGCTGCCTCGGTCAAGTCGCTCGTCACCAACGTCACCGCATCCATTAATTCCGCGCAGACCGCGGCGGCGAACTGACTGGGGATAAACCATGACGCCGGACCTTCTCTCCAGCCTTTCGCTCTCGACGCCGGAACTGATCCTCGCCATCGGCGCGCTCGCGCTGTTGATGGTGGGCGCCTATTCGCGCTCCAACAGCGCCATGACCGTTTCGGGCCTCGCCATTGTCATCCTGGCGGTCGCCGGGTTGTGGCTCGCCTGGTCCGGCGGCCTCGGCACCGCCTATGGCGGCGCCTTCGTCCAGGATCCGTTCTCGCGCTTCATGAAGATGCTGGCGCTGATCGGCTCGGTCGTGACGCTTCTGATGTCGATGCGCTTCGCCAGGCAGGAGCATTTCGACAAGTTCGAGTATCCGGTGCTGATCCTGCTATGCACGCTCGGCATGCTGCTGATGATCTCGGCCAACGGCATGATCGGGCTCTATCTCGGTCTCGAGCTGCAGTCGCTCTCGATCTACGTGCTGGCGGCGATCAACCGTGACAACCTGCGCTCGACCGAAGCGGGCCTGAAGTATTTCGTCCTCGGCGCGCTGTCCTCGGGCATGCTGCTCTACGGCATCAGTCTCGTCTACGGATATACCGGCAACACCGGCTTCCAGGAGATCGCGACGGCCTTGGGCAGCGGCGAGCGCCAGCTCGGGCTCGTCTTCGGCCTGGTGTTCGTGCTTGCGGGCCTCGCCTTCAAGATTTCCGCGGTGCCGTTCCACATGTGGACGCCGGACGTCTATGAAGGCGCGCCGACGCCGATCACCGCCTTCCTGGCGGCGGCGCCGAAGATGGCGGCGATGGCGCTGATCGTGCGCGTCACCATGGGCGCCTTCAAGCCGATCGCTTCGGACTGGCAGCAGATCGTCGTCTTCATCTCGATCGCCTCGATGGTGCTGGGCGCTTTCGCGGCCATCGGCCAGACCAATATCAAGCGCCTGATGGCCTATTCCTCGATCGGCCATATGGGCTACGCGCTGGTCGGCCTCGCCGCCAACAGCCAGGCCGGCGTGCGCGGCGTGGCCATCTACATGCTGATCTACCTGGTGATGACGCTCGGCACCTTCGCCTTCATCCTCGCCATGCGGCGCAAGGAGGGCAATGTCGAGCAGATCAGCGATCTCTCCGGCCTCGCCTCGACCAACCCGGTCATGGCCACCATCCTCACCATCCTGATGTTCTCGCTGGCCGGCATTCCGCCGCTCGCGGGCTTCTGGGGGAAATGGTACGTGTTCCTCGCGGCCATCAACGCCCATCTCTATGCGCTGGCGATCATCGGCGTGCTGGCCTCGGTGGTGGGCGCTTACTACTACCTGCGCATCATCAAGATCATGTGGTTCGACGAGCCGGTCGGCGGCTTCGTGCCGATGGCCGGGGAACTGCGCCTCGTGCTTGGCGTCAGCGGCGCCTTCGTGCTGTTCTACGTGCTGATCGGCGGACCGATCGGCAGCTATGCCGAAGCCGCCGCGAAGACCTTCTTCTGACGGGATGGCGTTTCGGCTGGCTCCAACCGCGGCGTCGGAAGGGTTCCGGTTCGAGGCCCATGACAGTGTCGGCTCGACCAACGCGCTGGCGCTGGACCACGCTCGCGCCGGCGATCCCGGCAAGCTCTGGGTGGTTTCAAAGAAGCAGGAAAGCGGTCGCGGCCGGCGCGGCCGTGTCTGGGCCACGCCCGAGGGCAATCTCGCGGCAACGCTTCTCCTGGTCCCGGGCGGCGAACTGCGGCTTGCCGCGACGCTCGGCTTCGTTGCGGGGCTGGCGCTGGCCGACGCGCTCGACGCCGTCGTGCCGAAGAGCCGGATCGCCGTCGCTTTGGATGGCGCGAGCCAGGGCCGCGACCGCTTCGAACTGAAATGGCCGAATGACGTGCTGGCCTCGGGCGCCAAGCTTGCCGGCATCCTGCTGGAATCGACCATGCTGGAAGGCGGCCGTTTCGCCGTCGCAATAGGCATTGGCGTCAATGTCGTGGCCTATCCGGAAGACCTGCCTTATCCGGCGACTTCCCTGCAGGCCCTGGGCGCCGGGTGCGACGCCGAAACCCTGTTCCTGGCGCTTTCGGACGCCTGGAGCGAGAATGCCCGAGTGTGGGACGACGGGCGCGGGCTCAACGCCATCAGGAAACGGTGGCTTGCCCGCGCTGCGGGACTTGGCGGCGAGGTTGCTGTCAGAATTGACGGCAATGTGGTGCGCGGCGTCTTCGAGACCATTGACGAGGACTGCCGTTTCGTGATCCGCGACGATGAGGGATCGGTTCTGACCATCGCGGCCGGTGACGTGCATTTCGGCGCCGTCGCCTCGGCCCGGGCATAGTTTTGTTCTTGCGCAATTCCGGACGGGAAACCGTTACGCACTTTTCCCGGAATTGCTCTAATGGCTTGGCCTAACGAGGCCAGGAAGGAAGTATTTCATGGCGAACACGGAAAACGCCGAGCTCGTTTTCGCGCCGCTGGGCGGCGTCGGCGAGATCGGCATGAACTTCGCCCTTTACGGCTATGGACCCGCCGACGCACGCGAATGGATCGTCGTCGATGTCGGCGTTACCTTCCCTGATAGCGCACATCCCGGCGTCGATCTGATCCTGCCCGACACGCGCTTCATCGAGGAGAACATCGACGGCTTGCGTGGCATCGTCATCACTCATGCGCATGAGGACCATTACGGCGCGCTGCTCGACATCTGGCCGAGGCTCAAGGCGCCTGTATGGATGACGCCGTTCACCGCGGGGCTGCTCGAAGCCAAGCGGCAGGGCGAGCGCAATGCCCCGAAGATTCCGGCTACGGTCTACCGGGCTGGCGAAAAATTCACCATCGGACCTTTCGAGATCGAGGCCATTCCAGTGGCGCACTCGATTCCCGAGCCGATGTCGCTGGCGATCACCACGCCGGCCGGCACGGTCATCCATACCGGCGACTGGAAGATCGACCCGGAGCCGACGATCGGGCCGAAGACCGACGAGGCACGTTTCCGCGCCTATGGCGACAAGGGCGTGCTGGCGCTGATCTGCGATTCCACCAATGCGTTGAGGGAAGGGGAGTCGCCCTCGGAGGTGGCGGTCGGCGAAGGCCTCAAGGGCGTTATCGAGAAGGCCAAGGGCCGCGTCGCGGTCACCACTTTCTCCTCCAATGTCGGGCGGATCGTCTCGATAGCGCGCGCGGCGCGCGATGCCGGTCGGCAGTGCCTCGTGCTCGGCCGCTCGTTGAGGCGCGTCATCGATGTGGCTGGTGAACTCGGCTACATGGACGGCCTTCCGGAATTCATCTCCGAGGAAGACTATGGCTATATACCGCGCGAGAACCTGGTGATCATCTGCACCGGCAGCCAGGGCGAGCCGCTCGCCGCGCTTGCAAAGCTTTCGCGCGACGAGATGAAGTCGATGGCGCTGACGGCCGGCGATACGGTGGTGTTTTCCTCGCGTACCATTCCCGGCAACGAAAGAGCGATCCTGGAAATCAAAAACCGGCTGATCGACCTGGGCATGAAGATCATCGAGGACGGCGACGCGCTGGTGCACGTCTCCGGCCATCCGCGCCGCAGCGAATTGCGCAAAATGTATGAATGGGTGCGGCCGCAGATCGGCGTTCCCGTGCATGGCGAGGCGGCGCATCTGGTGGCGCAGGGCTCGCTGATGTCGATGTCGGGCATCGGCCAGGTGGCGCAGGTGCGCGACGGCGACATGCTGAGGCTCTGGCCCGGTCCCGCGACGATCATCGACCAGGTGCCGTTCGGCCGACTCTACAAGGATGGCTTCCTGATCGGCACCGACCAGGCGATGGGCATACGCGATCGCCGCAAGCTCTCCTTCGCCGGCCATGTCGCGGTCAATGTGGTGCTCGACGAGAAATACGAGCTTGCCGGCGATCCCGATCTGGTGGCGATCGGCGTCGCCGAGGCGGATGCCAGCGGCGAGACGCTGGAAGACCTGATGCTCGATGCGGCAATCGGCGCGGTGGACTCCATTCCACGCCAGCGCCGAAAAGACCTCGACCTAGTGCAGGAGGCGGTGCGCCGCGCCGTTCGCGGCGCTGCCAACGAAGCCTGGGGTAAGAAGCCGCTGGTGACGGTGTTCGTTACGAGATGAGGCAATAGGGATTAGGCAGTAGGCAATAGGAAAGGCGATTGCCTTTTAGCGCGCCAAACTTGCTTCTTGCCTACTGCCTACCGCCAAGGAAAGACCGCCAATGCTGGGACGCTTGAACCATGTCGCGCTTGCCGTGCCGGATCTGGCCGCGGCAACGGCCGCCTATCGCGATACGCTGGGCGCGCGATTGAGCGCGCCGCAGGCGCTGCCGGAGCACGGTGTGACGGTGGTGTTCGTCGATGTCGGCAACACCAAGATCGAACTGCTTGAACCTTTGGGCGACGCCTCGCCGATCGCGGCGTTCCTCGAAAAGAATCCTTCAGGCGGCATGCATCACGTCTGCTACGAGGTCGACGACATCCTGGCTGCTCGCGATCATCTGAAGGCGAGCGGCGCTCGCGTACTTGGCGACGGCGACCCGAAGACCGGCGCGCATGGCAAGCCGGTGCTGTTCCTGCATCCCAAGGATTTCTTCGGCACGCTTGTCGAACTGGAGCAGGCATGAACTGGGTTCTGTTAGCGGCGCTGTTCTTCGTCACCTGGTGGCTGATGCTGTTCGTCGTCCTGCCGTTCAGCCTGCGCACGCAGGACGACGATAAGGATGTCACGCTGGGCACGGTTTCCAGCGCGCCGCGCGGCCCGCATATGCGGCGCGCCTTCCTGCGCGCCACGATCGCGACGGTACTCGTCATGGGCACCATCTATGGCCTGACGACGGGGCTGGGGTTCAGCTTCGACGACATCATGCGCATCATGCCGGACTTCACGCCGGACGTCCGTCACTGACGACGAAGATATAGTCTTCGCAAGTATTGGGAAGCGCGCTCGCGCCAAGGTTGAAATCGGAAGCCGGCTTCCGATTTCTGCGAGCGCATTCTGGTCAGGCTGTCGGGCAGAAGGCTGGGCTAAGCAGACGATTGCACAAAAAAAATGCAAGGCACGAGGCCTTGCAATTTAAACGCGTCCGATCTGTTTCCGGTGTCCGGCGGCAGCGAGTTACCGCGCCTAGATCGCATCCTCCCAAGACTTTGACCGCGTAGGAGAGCAGATATTTCTCCGCCCTCTCGGTTATCGTGGCACACTAGACCAAGGCAGGTGAAAATGTCACGAAGAATTTTGCCCCTAAACAGGCAATATCGTGCTGCACTGCACAATAGTACGGCAGGGCTTGCTTGTGAATCGATCAAAAAGCCAGTTGCGGCACTTGGCGGCCGGAATCGTCCTTTTGGTAAGGTGCAGAAGGCCCCGATACTTTGGGGCACTCGGGTTTCCATTCGGCCATGAAATGGCTATGAAGCCCGGGCAAGCAGCTTCGGTTGCGCCGATTCCCCGCGCCGCCATCTTCATTCACGGACCAGTCCATGCGTTTGTCGCGCTACTTCCTGCCTATTCTCAAAGAAAATCCCCGCGAGGCCGAAATCGTCTCGCACCGGCTGATGTTGCGCGCCGGCATGATCCGCCAGCAGGGGCAGGGCAGCTTTTCGTGGTTGCCGCTGGGCAAGCGCGTGCTGGACAAGGTCTGCAAGATCATCCGCGAGGAGCAGAACCGCGCGGGCGCGCTGGAAATACTGATGCCGACCATCCAGTCGGCCGATTTGTGGCGCGAAAGCGGCCGTTACAACGACTACGGCAAGGAGATGCTGCGCATCAAGGATCGCCAGGACCGCGACATGCTCTACGGTCCGACCAACGAAGAGATGGTCACCGAGATATTCCGCGCCTACGTCAAGTCCTACAAGGACCTGCCGCTCAATCTCTACCACATCCAGTGGAAGTTCCGGGACGAGGTGCGCCCGCGCTTCGGCGTCATGCGTTCGCGCGAATTCCTCATGAAGGATGCCTATTCCTTCGACCTCGATTTCGAGGGCGCCAAGGCCGCCTACAACCGCATGTTCGTCTCCTACCTCAGGACGTTCACGCGCATGGGGCTGCAGGCCATTCCGATGCGTGCCGACACTGGGCCGATCGGCGGCGACCTCAGCCATGAGTTCATCATCCTGGCCGAGACCGGCGAGAGCCAGGTATTCTGCGACCGCGCTTATCTCGCGCTCGACGTGCCGGGCGCGAACACCGACTTCTCCAACGATGCCGAGATAGGCGATATCGTGCAGAAATGGACGACGCCTTACGCCGCAACCGACGAAATGCATGACGAGGCGGCCTGGGAGAAAGTCGCCGAAGGCGACCGGCTTTCGGCGCGCGGTATCGAAGTCGGGCACATCTTCCATTTCGGCGAGAAGTATTCCAAGCCGATGAACGCCAAGGTGACCGGCCCCGACGGCAAGGACTATTACGCGTCCGGCGGTTCCTACGGCATCGGCCCGTCGCGCCTGGTCGCGGCGATCATCGAGGCGAGCCATGACGAGAACGGCATCATCTGGCCGGAAGCGGTGGCGCCTTTCGATCTCGGCCTGATCAACATGAAAGTCGGCGACGGTGAATGCGACCGGGTCTGCGACGATCTCTATGCCGCATTGAATGCCGCCGGCAAGGATGTGCTTTACGACGACACCGACCAGCGGCCAGGCGGCAAGTTCGCCACAGCCGACCTGATCGGCCTGCCGTGGCAGGTGATCGTCGGCCCACGCGGGGTGGCGGCCGGCGAGGTCGAGATCAAGAACCGCAGGTCCGGCGAGCGCTTGACTCTGCCGATCGCCGAAGCCAAGAAGCGCCTGGGTATCGCCGCATGAGCGAGGCGGCGGCAGCGGCCAGGTCAGGGGCGGGCGCCTTTTCCGGCTTCGAGCGCATGGTGGCGTGGCGCTACTTGCGGTCGCGGCGCAAGGAGACGGTGATCTCCGTCATCGCCTCGATCTCCTTTCTCGGCATCATGCTCGGCGTCGCGACGCTGATCGTCGTCATGGCGGTGATGAACGGCTTTCGGGCCGAATTGCTGACACGCATCCTCGGCGTGAACGGCCACCTGATCGTGCAGCCGCTCGATTCGCCGCTTGAGGACTACGCCCAGGTGGCGAGCCGCATCAACGGCGTTTCCGGCGTCAAATACGCCATTCCACTGATCGACGGCCAGGTACTGGCGCAAGGCAATGTCGGTGGCGGCACGGGCGCCCTGGTGCGCGGCATACGCGGCGAGGATCTCGGCAAGATCTCGATCGTCTCCAGCAACATCAAGCAGGGCACGCTTGACGGTTTCGACACCGGCGAAGGCGTGGCGATCGGCAAGCGAATGGCCGAGAGCCTCGGGCTGGTTCTCGGCGACACCATCACGCTGATCTCTCCCGACGGCGACGTGACGCCGCTCGGCACCACGCCGCGCATGAAGGGCTACAAGGTCGTGGCGATCTTCGAGGTCGGCATGTCGGAATATGACAGCTCGATCGTCTACATGCCGTTCTCGGAAGCGCAGCTCTATTTCAACATGGACGGGCGCGCGCAGACCATAGAGATCTATGTCGACAATCCCGACAATGTCGACGCGCTGAAGCCGCTGGTCGAGCAGGCGGCGCAGCGCCCGGTCGATCTCGTCGACTGGCGCCAGCGCAACGAGACCTTCTTTTCGGCGCTGCAGGTCGAACGCAACGTCATGTTCATGATCCTGACGCTGATCGTTCTGGTGGCGGCGCTCAACATCATCTCGGGCCTCATCATGCTGGTGAAGGACAAGGGGCACGACATCGCCATCCTGCGTACGATGGGAGCTTCGCGCGGGGCGATCCTGCGCATCTTCCTGATGACGGGCGCGGCGATCGGCGTCACCGGCACCATAGCCGGCGTGCTGCTCGGTGTCGTCATCTGCATCAACATCGAATCGATCCGCCAGTTCTTCTCGTGGATGACCGGCAGGATCCTGTTCAATCCGGAGCTCTACTTCCTCAGCCAGTTGCCTGCGAAGATGGACCCGCGCGAGACGACCTATGTCGTCATCATGGCGCTGGGCCTCTCCTTCATCGCGACGGTGTTTCCGGCCTGGCGAGCGGCCCGGCTCGATCCGGTCGAAGCCCTGAGGTACGAGTGATGGCCGAAGCCATTATCGAACTGAAAGGCGTCGAGCGGCACTATGTCCAGGGGCCGCGCAAGCTCACCATTCTGAACGGCGCGGACCTATCGCTCAGGCGCGGCGAGATGGTGGCGCTGGTGGCGCCATCAGGTTCCGGCAAGTCGACCCTGCTGCATACGGCGGGACTGCTGGAGCGGCCCGATGCGGGCGACGTGATCCTTGGCGGCCGCGCCTGCGGCCGGCTTTCCGACGACGAACGCACCGCGATACGCCGCAACGATATCGGCTTCGTCTACCAGTTCCATCATCTGCTGCCGGAGTTCTCCGCGCTCGAGAACATCATGATGCCGCAGCTGATCAAGGGGCTTCCTCCCAAGGAAGCGTCCGAGCGGGCGGCGCAGCTTCTCGACTACATGCAGATCGGCAAGCGCGCGCAGCACCGGCCGGCCGAGCTTTCGGGTGGTGAGCAACAGCGCGTCGCCATCGCCCGCGCGGTCGCCAACGCGCCGCTTGTGCTTCTGGCTGACGAGCCGACCGGCAATCTCGATCCGACGACCGCCTCCTACGTCTTCGACGCGCTCGAAGCCCTGGTCCGGCAATCCGGGTTGGCGGCGCTGATCGTTACCCATAATCACCAGCTCGCAGGGCGCATGGACCGGCGGCTGACGCTGGCCGAGGGCAAGGTCGTGCCTCTCTGAGGCCAGGCCGACTATCCCCAATCGCGCGGCCTGGAGCCAGCTTTAGACAGCAATGCTTGTCGGCCCGACGCGCCCGCCACGAACGTCGCAGAATGAGACCTCTCGCCGGTCGGAGGTAGACGTGAAAAAGGTCGTTCTCGTAATTGTCGCGCTGTTGTTCCTGGCGCTCGCCTTCTCGGCCGCTTATTCCCTGCTTTTCGGTTGCCCGCATGCCGGCTCGTACCGGTGCGTCCAAGGCTTCAACCGTGAGACCTGCGGCTGCCCGCAGCCGTAGGCTTCGGGCGCTCTTGCCGCCGAGACAGCTGGTATACGCCAGCACGTTGGGAGACGGGGCCGGCAACCGATAGCGTCGCGCAGCACAGCGCCTTCCTCGCGGCGAGCGATTAACATTTCATTTACTGTGCGAAATTCTCTCCCTGTCGTCGCGTCAGGATGGTCGTTGACATTCGAACAAAATTAGAACAAATTACGAACATACCAACAACGGAGAGAGTTATGTCTGATCTGGTTCAGGATGTCGTCTCGCTGGTTTGCATGAGCACCTTCCTCGTTTCCATGGCGATCTGGATCGGCGCCATGTGATCAGGCGGCCTTGCCGCGGTACGGGACGGGCAAATGCCCAACCGTTGTTCGGGCGGGCAGGAGCCCGCCCTGGAATGGGCAACAGCCCGCCTTGGGACGGGCAAGAGCCCGAACACGTTGAGGACGAGCAAGGGTTCGCCCTTTGTTAAGTCTTTCTTGGCCGAGCCGCCGCTAGGCTGCCCCTTCAAGGCAGGGAGCCCAAAACAGGGAAGCCAAGGCAGTGTCGATCATCGTCACGGTCACTCTCGTGGCCGGCAATCTCGGACTGATCTTTCTTCTGATGACCGTGCCGCTCGGATCGCGCACGGTGACGGTCAGCCGCGTTATCAAGGCCGACCGCAATCGCCTCTGGCAGGCGCTGTGGCCCTTCGGCGACGATGCCGGCTGGTCCGGCGAGATCCTTTCCGCCGAACCTCCGGACAGCGGGGGGATGGCGCTGATCAGACTGTCTTGGGAAGGGCGGGATGGCCGGCCGATCGAACGCAGGGCGCGGTTCGAGGATGTGAAGGAAGGTAGCTACTTTTCGATGACGGTCGTCGAGGACACGGCGCTCGATCCATCTTTCTGGGCGAATTATCGCGAGACCGCGGAGCTTGTCTCCGAGAGGGGGGCCACGCGGGTCACCCTGACCCAGACCGACCGCTATCGAGGGTTTGCGTTCCTTGTCTTCCGCTTCTTCGCCATGCGCCGAGAACTGGGCAAGCTTGCCGTGTGGTCGGCCACCGGCGCCTATCGCAAAGGCGGTTGGTTCGAGCATCCGGTGAGCCAGATCGGCTTCGCCGTGCTTTCGGCGCTGATCCTATGGCCGTTCTTCGGCCTCAATATCGCCGGCTTTGCGCTCGCCGCGATCCTGACCTCGGTGGTCGCCCTGCACGAGCTCGGCCATATGGCGGCCTTCCGGCTGACCGGGCATCGTCGCGCGCGGATGATCTTCATTCCGCTGCTTGGTGGCATCGCGATCGGCGGCAGACCGTATGACAGCCGATTCGAGGTTGCGTTCGTGGCGCTGATGGGGGCGGGCTTTTCCGCGTTCCTGGTGCCGGTGCTGATTGCCGCCACCGGTTTCGCTCATGAAGAGGGGGATCGCCTGGCCGCCATGCTGCTGGCAACGCTTGCCGGCTGCCTATCGCTGTTCAACATCGCCAATCTGGTGCCGGTGTGGAAGTTCGATGGCGGCCAAGTGCTGCGCCAGATCTGCCAGGGTCCGGTGGCGCTCGCGCTGGCGTCTTTCCTGCTTTTGTCGGCGCTTCTGGCGCTGGGCTGGCAGGCCGGTTTCTCGCCGAGTTTTCTATTGATCGCCGGCGCGGTGTTCTCGATCCTCAGCCTGATCACCATGGGCAGCGGCGTGAAGCCGCGTCACGAACTGAAGCCGATACCGACTTTTGACCGGCTGGCCATGGCCGGCGCGCTGCTCGCGGTGTTTGCCATCCACGGCTATGGGATGCTGTGGGCCTCGGCGCAGCTGATGTAGAGTGTGTTGAGTTTCAAGTGGGGTCGGCCTGCAAACGGCGGCTACCTGCGCTTCCGGTGCTCACGTACTTCAAGTACGCTCCGCTCCGGTTCTTCGAACCCACAGTTTTCGTCTCGACCTGACCTGAAACTCAACACACTCCCAGGCGGAGCGACGTTCAGCCGGCCTTGCGGGATGGCTCCGGGATTGGAATCGCGGCAGGTCCAAAGACGTCCTCGAACGCCGATTTGAGCGCGAGATCGAGGTCGGCCATGGTGACCGGCAGGCCGAGATCGACCAAGCTGGTCACGCCGTGGTCCGAGACGCCGCAGGGCACGATGCCGCCGAAATGGCCGAGGTCCGGTTCGACATTGATGGCGATGCCGTGAAAGCTCACCCAGCGTCTGAGCCGGATGCCTATGGCCGCGATCTTGTCCTCGGCCGGCGTGCCATCCGGCAGGGCAGGGCGATCCGGTCGCACCACCCAGACGCCGACCCGGTCCTCGCGCCGCTCGCCTCGCACATTGAACGCGGCGAGCGTTCCGATGATCCATTGCTCGAGCGCGGCGACGAAGGCGCGCACATCCTCGCGCCGGCGCTGGAGGTCGAGCATGACATAGGCCACGCGCTGTCCCGGACCGTGATAGGTGTATTCGCCGCCGCGTCCGGCGGCAAAGACCGGGAAGCGGTCGGGGTCGATCAAGTCCTCGACTCGGGCGCTGGTGCCGGCGGTGTAGAGCGGCGGATGCTCGACCAGCCAGACCATCTCGCCGGCAGCACCACCGCGGATCGCCTCGGCGCGCGCCTCCATGAAGGCCAGCGCGTCCGGATAGGCGGTGAGGCCAGGCTCGATCACCCATTCCACCGGCGCCGAACCGGGGAGCGGCAGGAACGACGTGGCGATCTGGCTGCGGTCTGTCATGGCATGATCGTTTCCAGCTTATGCATGTCGTCCCCCCCAAAAAATGTCCTGCACTTTTGGGCGAACATGCATTTGCCCTTCATATGGCGGCAAACGGCCGAAACGTCCAGTTCGATGAGCTCAATGCGCGCTTGCGAGGCATTGTGCCGGCAGCTTTGCCCGAGGCATGGCGTTCTCCCAAAACCGCCGCGCGCCTTTGGGCGACATGCATCAGCGATAATTCCTCACGGCGCACTTGTTTCGCCGGAAACGATTTGCTACAGGCCCCGGGCCGGACGGTTCCGGCTCCTACCACGTGCGGTCGTGGCGGAATTGGTAGACGCGCAGCGTTGAGGTCGCTGTGGGGCAACCCGTGGAAGTTCGAGTCTTCTCGACCGCACCAGGCTCTCCCTGAATGCCTTGCGATTTGGCGCCGGCAGGTGATGGTCGTCGTCACCGTCGGCAGTTGTCGTGGCCAAAAAGACTGCGGCGACGGACCGTGAGGCTCCGCCGCCGCGCTAAAAGCTCAAGTGGAGCAAAAGCCCTCGGGCTAAGTCGCTCAGGCCGCCTTCTTGGTACGTGCCAGCGTGTCGGCCACGACTTCGCCGAAAGAGGCGGGAGTCGGCACGATGACGACGCCGGCTTCCTTCAGGATCTCGACCTTCTCCTGCGCCGACTCGCCAAAGGCGGAGATGATGGCGCCCGCGTGGCCCATGCGGCGACCTTTCGGGGCGGACAGGCCGGCGATGTAGGCGATCAGCGGCTTGCGCATATTGTCGCGCGCCCAGATCGCGGCTTCGGCTTCCTGCGGGCCGCCAATCTCGCCGATCATCACAACGGCGTCGGTGTCGTCGTCCCGCTCGAAAAGCTGCAGGATGTCCTTGAAGGACGAACCGTTGATCGGATCGCCGCCGATGCCGACGCTGGTCGACACGCCGATGCCCAGCGCCTTCATCTGCGAGGCGGCCTCATAGCCAAGCGTACCCGAGCGGCCGACGATGCCGACGCGTCCAGGCAGATAGATGCTGCCGGGCATGATGCCCATCAGCGCCTGTCCGGGCGTGATGACGCCGGCGCAGTTGGGGCCGACGAGGCGCATGCGGTCCTCGAACCGGTAGCGGCGCATGTAGCGCTTGACCTGCATCATGTCCTGCGAAGGGATGCCGTCGGTGATGCAGACGCAAAGCTTGATGCCGGCGTCCGCTGCTTCCATGATCGAATCGGCGGCGAAGGGCGGCGGCACGAAGACGATGCTGGCCTCGGCGCGGGTCTCGCGCACCGCGCCCTTGACGGTGTTGAATACCGGCAGGCCGAGATGCGTCTGGCCGCCCTTGCCGGGGGTGACGCCGCCGACCAGCTTGGTGCCGTAGCGCTTCATGTCGTCGGCGTGGAAGCTGCCGATCTTGCCGGTGAACCCTTGCACGATCACGCGCGTGCTGCGGTTGAGCAGGATTGCCATTTGTCGACCTCCCTCAGGCTGCTTTCTTGTTCTTGGCCGCCGCGCGCCAGGCGGCGACGGCCTTTTCGGCGGCCTCAGCAAGCGTGTCGGCGACGATCACCTTCTCGCCCGAATCGGCCAGGATCTTGCGGCCTTCCTTGACCTTGGTGCCGGACAGCCGCACCACCAGCGGCACGTCGACGCCGACCTCGCGGATCGCCTTGATCACGCCCTCGGCAACCCAGTCGCAGCGGTTGATGCCGGCGAAGATGTTGACCAGAATGGTCTGGACCTGTCTGTCGCCAAGCACGGCCCGGAAGGATTTCGCCACCCGCTCGGGCGAAGCGCCGCCGCCTATGTCGAGGAAGTTGGCCGGCTCGCCGCCGGCGATCTTGATCATGTCCATCGTCGCCATGGCCAGCCCGGCGCCGTTGATGATGCAGCCTATATTGCCGTCGAGGCCGACATAGGAGAGGCCGCGGTCGCTGGCGAATGTCTCGCGCGGGTCTTCCTGGCTCTTGTCGCGCAGCTCTGAGATCTCCGGCCGACGGAACAGCGCATTCTCATCGAACGACATCTTGGCGTCGAGCGCGACGAGGCTACCGTCGCGCGTCACCACCAGCGGATTGATCTCCAGCATCGAGGCATCGTAATCGCGGAACACCTGGTAGCAGCCGAGGATGGTCTCGGTCGCCTTCCCGATCAGGTTGCTCTCGAGCCCGAGGCCGAAGGCGATCTCGCGTGCCTGGAAGCCCTGCATGCCGACGCCGGGATCGACAGTGGCGCGGATAATGGAATCCGGCTGCTTTTCAGATATGTCCTCGATCTCCATGCCGCCGGCAGCCGAGGCCACGATCATCACGCGCTCTTCCTTCCTGTCGAGCACGAAGCCGAGATAGAGCTCCTGCGCGATGTCGACGGCTTCCTCGAGATAGAGGCGCGAGATCAGCTTGCCGCGCGGACCGGTCTGCTGGGTCACCAGCTTGCGCCCGAGCATGGCTTCCGCCGCGTTGGAGATCTCCTCGTCGTTGGAACAGAGTTTTATGCCGCCGGCCTTGCCGCGCGCGCCGGAGTGAACCTGCGCCTTCAGCACCCATTTCGAGCCGCCGATCTCGCGTGCCCTATAGGTCGCCTGCTCGGGGCTGTAGGCAAGGCCGCCGCGCGGCACGTGCACGCCGTGGCGGGCGAGCAGTTCCTTGGCCTGGTATTCGTGGATGTCCATTCTGTCCTCCCGGGTAATTTCTACTGCGCGGCGGCGTGTGCCTGGCCTGCGCGCTCGATCGCCTCGTTCACCACCAGCACGTTGCGTGCCATGCGCTCGGACGCCGCATCGATCATCTTGCCGTCGAGGGCAGCAGCGCCCTTGCCGAGTGCCTCGGCTTCCTTCAGCACCTCGATGATGCGGCGGGCACGTGTGACTTCCTTTTCCGGCGGCGAGAACACGTCGTTGGCCAAGGTGATCTGCGAGGGATGGATCGCCCATTTGCCTTCGACGCCGAGTGCTGCCGCACGCCTTGCGGCAGCCTTGTAGCCTTCCGGGTCGGAAAAATCGCCGAACGGTCCGTCGATGGCGCGCAGGCCATAGGCCCGGCAGGCGACCGTCATGCGCGACAAGGCGAAATGCCACTGGTCACCGGGATAGTCGGGATTGAGCCCGCCGATGTTGACGGTGCGCGCCTTGTTGCTGGCGGCATAGTCGGCGACGCCGAAATGCATGGCTTCCAGCCGGCCGGGCGTGGCGGCGATCGCCTCGACATTGGCCATGCCGAGCGCCGTCTCGATCAGCGCCTCGAGGCCGACGCGGGTCTTGAAACCCTTGGCCATCTCGATCTGATTGACCATGGCCTCGACCATGTAGAGGTCGGCCGGCACGCCGACCTTAGGCACCAGGATCGTGTCCAGCCTGTCTCCGGCCTGCTCCATGACTTCGACGACGTCGCGGTACATATAGTGGGTGTCGAGGCCGTTGATGCGCACCGAGACGGTCTTGCCCTTGGCACGCCAGTCGATGTCGTTGAGCGCCTGGATGATGTTCTTACGGGCGCGTTCCTTGTCGGGCGGCGCAACCGCGTCCTCGATGTCGAGGAAGACGAAGTCGGCGGTGCTGTTTGCCGCCTTGTCGATCATTTCCGGGCTCGAACCAGGAACGGCAAGCTCGCTGCGCTGGAGCCGCAGTTTCTTCAGGTGGTTGATGGTGTGGCTCATGGTCCGCCCCTCACGCCGCCTTGGCGACCGGTACATCGGCCGTGCGGCGGAAATGCTCGATCGCAGCGGCCACGCCCGAGCCGGGCGCCAGGCGCACGCCGCAATCCAGCAGCGCCATTTCGGCCGCCGACAACGAGGCGCAGACCATCACTTCGTTCAGCCAGCCGAGATGGCCGATACGGAAGACTTTTCCGAATACCTTGTTGAGGCCGCCCCCGAGCGACGTCTGGTAGGCCTGATAGGCGCGCTTGACGACTTCGCCGCTGTCGACGCCTTCCGGCACGAGAATGGCGCTGACCGTGTCGGAATGCCATTTCGGCGCCTTGGCGCAGAGCTTGAGGCCCCAGGCGTCGACTGCCCTGCGCACGCCTTCGGCAAGGCGATGGTGGCGGGCGAAGATGTTGTCCAGCCCTTCCTGCTCGATCAGGTCGAGCGAGGCGCGCAGGCCGCGCAGCAACTGGGTGGCCGGCGTGTAGGGGAAATAGCCGGCATCGTTGGCGCGGATCATGTCCTCGAAGGAGAAGAAGCAGCGGCGGTGCGTCGAAACGCGTGAAGCGGCCAGCGCCTTCTTGCTGACCGACAGGAAACCGAGGCCGGCGGGCAGCATGAAGCCTTTCTGCGAGCCGCTGACCGCGCAGTCGACGCCCCACTCCTCCTGGCGGAAGTCGATCGAGCCGATCGACGAGACGCCGTCGACGAAGAGAAGCGCCGGATGGTTCGCCGCATCGAGCGCGTCGCGGCAGCCGGCGACGTCGCTGGTCACGCCGGTCGCCGTCTCGTTCTGGGTGCAGAAGACCGCCTTGATGCGGTGCGCCCTGTCGGCTTTCAGCCGCTCCGCGTAGATGTCGAGTGGCACGCCGGTTCCCCATTCGCAGTCGATGATTTCGACCTCGAAGCCGAGACGCTCGGCCATGTCGACCCACAGATGCGAGAACTGGCCGAAGCGGGACATCAGCACCCGGTCGCCGGGGCTGAGCACATTGGTCATCGCCGCTTCCCAGGCGCCGGTGCCGGAGGAAGGGTAGATGAAAACGCGGCCGGTTTCGTTCTTGAAGACCTTCTTGATGTCCTCGAACAGCGGCAGCGTCAGGTCGGGGAAGGAGGCGGCGCGCATGTCCTCCATCGGCAGGTTCATGGCCTGCCGGACTTGTTCGGGAATGTTGGTAGGCCCCGGGATGAAAAGATGCGTGTAGCCAGCCATGCGCGAACTCCTCCGGTCGTTTGGGATGGTGGAGGAAGTCTCGTCCTGGCGGGGCTCGCCAACAACACCTTGCCGGGTAAGTTGTTGGCCCCGGCGGGTGGGACGGTCCTACCCGGTTGGCCTACCCGATAGGCGATTTGGGCGTGCGTTGCTTCTCGCTGGAATAGAGCGCGACGGCCATGGCACGGTTGCGCACGTCCAGCTTGTCGTAGAGATTCTTCAGGTGATACTTCACCGTATTCTCCGAAATCCCCGTCCGCGTCGCGATCTGCAGGTTGGTCCAGCCGTCGGAAAGCACCGCAAGCAACTCGCGTTCGCGCACGGTGAGCCGGGACAAAGGCGTGTCGTTGACCTTGTTGATGTCTATATAGGGAATGCAGATGCGGCCATGCGCGACCGCCAGGATCGTTTCGAAGATAACCGGCGGATCATCGAACTGGAAACAGTAGCCCTGCGCCCCGAGGCGCACGCATTGCTTCAGGATGCCGATGTCATGGTCGTTGGAGAAGACGGTGATGCGCACGCCAAGCTGGCGATTCTGAACTTCCGTCAGGACGTCGGCGCTATCCATGTCGGCAAGCTTCCAGCCGATGATGGCGACATCGAATTTCGTGGTGGCGGCAAGGTCCAGGAATTGCGCGCCGCTGTATACGGCGCCGAGCAAATCGAAACGGCCGTCGCATTCCAGCATTTCACGGAGCGCTGAAACGACGAATGGATTGCGCTCGGCAACGACCACGCGAACGCGCCGTTCGGCATTTTCCCCGTTCGTCTTTCCAGACTTGATGTTCAAGGGCAGCGTTTGTCCTCGGACCGTTCAGCGATGCGCCGATCCAGCCGATCGCGCACCCCGACAATTCTGCCTCAACGGTGAAGTGGTGCTCTTTCCCCAGCGACATGCGTTGTCGCGCCGGCTGAAGCGATCGTCGCAGCCGCCATGCAAGCGCCGTTCGCTGCTCTTGGGCCGCTGGGGGCGAACACAACCGCAATATTTCCTCGGTTATTCCGTACGCTAGAACGACATCTTTCCATGACGAGTCCTTTCGCCGCGCTATCTACCGCCTAGGGTTTGGATTTCCCGAAATGCGGTTTCCACTTTTGGTGATCATGCACTAGACCTCATTTCGGGATTCCTCGTTGCGGGAGGCGCTGGTGGAAGACCAGGACAAAGAGACGACAGGCGCCGCGCCCGCCGAGGAACACCACGCCGAGATCTATGGCGAGGACGGCGCTGTCCGCTCCTCTTTCCTTGCCCAGATCGGCGCTGCTATCGCAGACCGCGACACGATCACCCTCAAGCGGGAAGTCGGCGGCCTACACCAGTCGGAACTCGGCGACGTGCTCGAGGCACTCCATCCCGAACAGCGCCGCGCTCTGGTCGAATTGCTCGGCGCCGACTTCGACTTCTCCGCGCTGACCGAGGTCGACGAGGCGATTAGGCTCGACATCGTCGATAACCTGCCCAACGAGCAGATCGCGCAGGCGGTGCAGGAACTCGATTCCGACGATGCCGTCTACATTCTGGAGGACCTCGAGAAGGAGGACCAGGACGAGATCCTATCTCAACTGCCCTTCACCGAGCGCATCAGGCTGCGTCGCGCCCTCGACTACCCGGAAGAAACCGCCGGCCGGCGCATGCAGACCGAGTTTGTCGCTGTGCCGCCGTTCTGGACCATCGGCCAGACCACCGACTACCTTCGCCAGGACGAGAACCTGCCCGAGCGCTTCAGCCAGATTTTCGTCATCGACCCGAGCTTCAAGCTGGTTGGCGCCATCGACCTCGACCAGATCCTGCGCACCGAGCGCGCGGTGAAGGTCGAGGACGTCATGCATGATACCCTGCACGCGATCCCAGTCACTATGGACCAGGAAGAGGCGGCGCGCGAGTTCGAGCAGTACAACCTGCTCTCCGCGGCAGTGGTCGACGAGAACGGTCGGCTGGTCGGCGTGCTGACCATCGATGACGTTGTCGACGTCATCCAGGAAGAGGCGGAGGAGGATCTTCTGCGCATGGGCGGTGTCGGCGACGAAGAACTGTCCGACACGGTGCTCGCCACATCGCGATCGCGCGTGCCGTGGCTGCTGGTCAACCTTTTGACTGCCTTTCTCGCCGCGTCGGTGATCGGCCTGTTCGACAACACGATCGAGCATATAGTGGCGCTTGCCGTGCTGATGCCGATCGTCGCCGGCATGGGTGGCAACGCCGGCTCGCAGACGATGACCGTCACCGTGCGTGCGCTGGCGACCAAGGATCTCGATATCTACAATGCCGCCCGCATCATCCGCCGCGAACTCGGCGTCGGTCTCATCAACGGGATCGTCTTTGCCGTGCTGATCGGCATTGTTGCCGGTTCCTGGTTCCGAGATCCCAATCTGGGCGGCATCATCGCGGCGGCGATGATCATCAACATGTTTGCCGCCGCGCTGGCCGGGATCCTCATTCCCCTGGTGCTCGACCGTCTCAAGATCGATCCGGCAGTGGCCTCGGCCGTGTTCGTCACCACGGTTACCGACTGTGTTGGGTTCTTCGCTTTTCTTGGGTTGGCGACTTGGTGGTTCAGAGTGCCCTAGACCGACAAGCCTCTATTAATTGACTTTTACGTAAATGCCGTGCGAGGTTGCCGCGGGGTCACGCGCCGATTCCGGCGCTGGATGGGTATGGTCGGAGTAAGGGCGACGCTTCAGGCGGCGATGCCCGGGCTTGGGAGCGGGAATGCGGGAATATTATACGATCACCGAGCTGACACGCGAATTCGACGTGTCGACGCGGACGCTGCGTTTTTACGAGGACGAAGGGCTGGTGCAGCCCGTAAGGCGCGGCCGCACGCGGCTTTTTCGGCCGTCGGACAGGCATCTCATTCGCCAGATCATGCGGGGGAAAAGGCTCGGCTTCTCGATCAACGAGATCCGCGAGATCATCCAGATGTACAAGGAGCCGCCCGGTGAGGTCGGCCAGCTCAAGCTGATGATCAAGCGTATCGAGGAAAAGCGCGAGGATCTGCGCCAGAAGCGGCGCGACCTCGAGGAAACGCTGGCAGAGCTCGACCAGGCCGAGGAGTCCTGTGTGGAGCGGCTGGCCGAGCTGGGCGTCAACACCTAGGGAACCTCGGGTCAAGCTGAGGATGACGATGTCTCGAACGTTTAGGCTAATCGCCAGGCCGCTCAGCAGACGGTCTCAAATCCAGCGCCGCACCCTCTTGGCGTAGTCGCGGTATTTCTTGCCGAACTTCGCCGCCAGGATCTTTTCCTCCTTCTCGATCGCCAGCTTCTGCGTCGCGAAGGCGGCGAGGAAGGCAAAGAGCAGGAACCAGGCGATGCCTGTGATGAAGGCGACGCCGATCAGTAGCAGAGTGTTGGCGAGATACATCGGGTTGCGGGTGATGCCGAAGGGGCCAGACGTCACCAGATGATCGGGCTCGGCGTTGGGATCGAGCGTCGTCCTCGCCCGGAACATGGCGCGGATGGCCGTGATCCAGAGCATGGCGACACCGAACAGCGCCACCCAGCCGACGCCGAACAGGAGATCGCCGAATATGTCGCCGATCCAGGGCAGCGGATAAAGCAGTCCGAGGGCGACGCTCGCCGCGATCGCCACGACATAGATCACCGGCGGCCAGGGAATGATCCCGTGTCGGGGCTTCACGATATCCGTCATTGCTGCCCTCCCTCCATCTGATTCTCGGTCGCGGCGGTGCAGGTTTCCGCCAGGTCGGCCAGATGCGATTTCCAGACGCTGGACTGGTCGTTGCCGGAGAGCTTTGCGAGAGTCCCTTCGCCCTTCAGCGTATCCAGCATGCAGCCACAATAGCTGGAACAGAACTTGCTGTCCCGCTGTTGTTCGCACTGCGCCTGGCAAGCCGGCAGGAAGCCGGCTTCCTTGTCCTGAGGAGCGGCGGGCACGATCTGCGAGAAGAGCCACACCGATCCGAACAGAAGCGGCTGGTGGATCAGGTAGAAGGCGAGGCTGTGCCGGCCGATGAAGGTCAGCGGTTTCGACCAGCGGCCGGGCACCCATGTTCCCAAGCGGGCGAGCAAGCCCGATGCGGAAGCAAGCTTGACCGCGGCGATGCCCGCAAGCACCGCGCCAAACCACGGGAAGAGCGGCACATAGTCGTTGGAACGCGGGTTGGTGGCGGAAAGGCCCACCCACCACAACGCCGGATGGTCAAAGAGCTCCGAGCGCAGATAGTAGGGCGCTGCAATGACGGCGGCGGCAATGATTGCCGTCAGCAGCCATGGCAGCCTGAGAAAGGCGAGGCCGAGCAGGCTGGCCAGCGCGATCTCATGCAGGATGCCGAAGAAGATGAACCCGTCCGGGGTGACGAAATAAGTCACCGCGGAAATGGCGACCGCCGCCGCGGCCACCATGGCAAAACGCTTCCAGAAGCCCGGCCAGCGGATCTGGCGGCCATGGGCGAGGAAGAGGCTGACGCCGACCAGGAACAGGAAGGTGGAGGCAATGCAGCGCGCGTAGAATTTCCACCAGCCGAAGGCGGTGAGGGCAGGCGTGGTGTAGCCGAAGTTTTCGAGGTCCCAGGTGAAGTGATAGCTCGCCATCGCGATCAGCGCGACGCCGCGCAGGATGTCGAAGGCGGCGATGCGGCCGGGCTTGGGCGCTTCCTGAACAGGGTCGCTCGTCGTTTGCAGGCTCATCGTCACGCAATCCGATTCAGTCGTGCCCAACGACTATCACGGTTCAAGTGGACTCCAGAAGCAGGCGGCATCAATCCATTTCATGGCAGCCCTGAAATTCGGCTTTAGGCCAGACGCGGGAAGCCTTTGGCAGGCTTCGCTTTTCGGCCTCTGGGGGTCGGTTTCCTGCTACTGGCCGGCAGCTGGCCCGGCCAGATTTGGATGCGTGAATCACGCCTCGGAGGGGCGATGTCCACCCATGTGCGCCATCCGATCTGGCTTCCGGCCCTGCGGCCGGCGGATGCGCGCACATTCGCCTCGCTCTACGCGGTTGAATCCTTCGCGCGCGCCACCATCTCCAGCGTGATCCCGATCCAGGCCTACGAGATCCTGCACAATGAGCGGATCGTTTCGATCCTCTACACCATCGTGTCGCTGATGGGCCTTTCGGTGACGCTGTTCATGCCGATGCTCATCCGCCGCATCGCGCGACGCTGGGTCTACACGGCCGGCTGCGTGTTGCTGGCGATCGGCTCGGGCTTCTTCGTCACCCACACGCTGCCCGGACAGATCGCCGGCATGCTCTGCCGCGTCATGGGGGCGAGCGCGCTGTCGATCACGCTCAACCTCTATATCATGGACCACATCCGCAAGACCGACTTCATGCAGGCGGAATCCCTGCGCATGGCGTGGTCGATGTTCGCCTGGACGGGCGGGCCGACGCTTGGCATCTTCCTTTACACCCATTTCGGCATCTATGCCGCGCATGGCGCGGTCGTGGTGTTTTCGTTCGCGCTGCTTTGCCTGTTCTGGTTCTACCGGCTGACCGACAACCAGTCGATCCGGCCGGGTAAGTCGCGCCCGGCCAATCCGCTTGCCAATATCGGCCGCTTCGTGAAGCAACCGAGGCTGAGGCTTGCGTGGCTGATCGCCTTCGGCCGCTCCTGCTTCTGGACGACGTTCTTCGTCTACGGCCCATTGTTCATGGTCATCACCGGCGAGGGTAAACTTGCCGGTGGCCTGCTGGTTTCCGCCGGCAATGCGCTTTTGTTCATGGCGATCTTCTGGGGCAGGGCGGGCAGGCGTTTCGGCGGACGCCGGGTCATGACCTTCGCCTATTTTACAATGGCTGCAATGCTGTTTGCTGCGGGCGGCGTCGGCGAGGCCGCGCCTTTGCTCACCGGTGCGTTGCTGCTCTTCGGCGCCTTGTTCACCATCGCGCTCGACGCGCTGGGCTCGACGGTCTTCATGCGCTCGGTGCGCTCCTACGAGAAAGCCCAGATGGCAGCGGTCTACCGCACCTATCTCGATTTTTCCGAGCTGACGCCGCCGCTTGTCTATTCGGTGGTGCTCACCTTTTTCGGCCTGGGATCGGTGTTCGTCACCCTCGGCATCCTGGCCGCCTTCTGCGGCTTCGTCACCTGGCGCTATCTGCCGAAGTCATTTTGATGAGGGCAGGAACGCCGCGTGACATCCGCGCACCCAATCGTGGAAGCGGTGCAGGCTGTATTCTTCCGGCATCAGAACGCCGGCCTCGTGGCGCATCGAGCGCAAGCCCTTCTGGTTGACCTCGCAGATCGCGGCGTCCTCTTCCAGCACCTGGGTGCCGAAGGCGACGATGTTGTCGATGTCTGTCTCTGCCAGCGCGTCCGGAGCGAACAGCCATTCGGCGGTGAGTTCGGTCTGCTCGGGGCCGAGCGGGATCAACCGCACCGTGCGCATGTAATCGACATGACCGACGATGAACATCGAGGGCAGCGACGTGGCGTAGGTCTGGCCGGCGGCGCGCTCGGCCGGGGTCAGACCGGAAAAGACCGGGCCGTGGATGTGGCCATCCCGAGACCAGGTTTCGGCGCCGGCGCGCAGGCCGCCGGAGAATTCCGGATCGTCATTGTCGGCGTGGCGCGCCCATTCGGGATCGTCATGCCTTGCCATCAGGCCGCGGCCATAGATCGGCACCAGCCGCGACAGGTCCTTGTGCACGCCCGGGCAGTGCAGGCATTCGTTGAAGTTCTCCCAGAAGATCTTCCAGTTGCAATTCATCATCTTGGTGAGCCGGTGGCCGGTGACGAGCGTCTCCAGCGGCCAATTTGAAAGGTCGCCGGAGTCGGGATCGAAGGAGGTTTCCGTTGAGCCCTCGGGTTCCTCGGAGAGGTTTATGAAGACAAGGCCGCGCCAGACGGAGAGCGCCACGCGGTATAGAGGATAATCGGCCTTGTCGAAGCCGTCGGGCAGCGATTTCGAGGGCACGCGCACCAGGTTGCCACGCAGTGAATAGGACCATGCATGGTAGGGGCAAGTCAGCAGCCTGGCCTTCAGCCGCCCGGCGCTTTCCTGGCAAAGCTGCGATCCGCGATGCCGGCAGGTGTTGTGGAAGGCGCGCAAGCTCCCGGTCTCGTCACGCAACAAGACGACTTCCTGGCTGCCGATGCGGAACGTTCGGAAGGCGAGGGGCTCGGCGAGATCGGCCTCACGGCAGACCATCAGCCAGCTTCGGTACCAGATAGCCTCCAGGTCGCGCCGATAGGCGTCGGCGTCCCAATAGGCTGTCGACGGCAAGGTCGGTTGCAGGCTGGTCAGACCGTTGTAAGGATCGCGATCGCTTGGATTGGGCTGCATCGGCTTCTCCCTTGCTGGGGCCAGCCGACACCCAGGCAAAGCTGTTGTCAATTGCGGTCCGCCGCGCATTGTGGCGACCGCGCCAGGACCTTAAGATCATGCGCATGCTGCCAAGAACCATGTCGCTCACCGAGGAACTGGTCGCCCGCTGTTTTCGCAGGGTCGAGGATGCCGGGCCGGATCCCGATGCCGCGCATCTGGATGATGCCGACTATGACGCGATGGCGAGCATGCTGGAGGCCCAACTCCCCGCCAACGAAACGCTCTGGCTGTTTGGCTACGGCTCCCTGATCTGGAAGCCCGAGATCGAGCATGTCGAGGAGCGTGTGGCCCTGCTGCGCGGCTGGCACAGATCCTTCTGCATGAACATGACGCGTTGGCGCGGCACCAAGGAAAGCCCGGGCCTGATGATGGCGCTGGACCGTGGCGGCCAATGCAAGGGCATCGCCTTTCGGCTCGGCGATGGCAACAGGCGCGAGCAGCTAGACAAGATCCTGCGGCGCGAGGTGACGCTGAAGCCGACCAGCTACCATCCGCGTCTGCTCAACATAACGAGCGATGGCGGCCCGCTGCGGGCGCTGGCTTTCGTCATCAACCGTCGGGGGACGACCTATGCCGGCCCGTTAAGCGAGGAAGCGGTCGTCGAAAGGCTGGCGACCTCCTGTGGCCATTGGGGCTCGGGCGCCGATTATCTCTACAACACGGTGAAGAATCTCGAGCAACGCGGCATCCACGATGCGCATCTGTGGCGGTTGCAACAACTCGTCGCGGCGCGAATCGCCGCTTCTTAGTGTCGAAAGGCTTGCCGCGATCGCGTCGCGCGGTGGCGGAATTTGGTTTGCCGGCCGGAGGGCTTCTGCCTAAAGTCGCGCCGTCGGTCTGATGACCACGACGATGTCCACCCAAAGGCAAAGGCAGGGAATGACCGGCGCGACAGCCGCGAGCGGCAACATATCTTCAGATCGGAAGCTGACTTTCATCCTCGGCGGCGCGCGCTCGGGGAAGAGCTCGCATGCCGAAAACCTGACGACAGCCTTCCCGTCGCCCTGGGCCTATATCGCCACGGCGCAAGCTTATGACGACGAGATGCGCGAGCGCATCGCGCTGCATCGCTCGCGGCGCGGCGAAGGCTGGGTGACGGTCGATGCGCCGCTCGACCTGGCTGACGCAATCGAAGCCTTGCCGAACCACCAGCCTGTGCTGATCGATTGCCTTACGCTCTGGCTCACCAACCATATGCTGGCGGAGCACGATATCGAGGCCGAATGCCGGCGGTTGGCGGATGTGCTGTCGCGACCGCGCGGGCCGTGGTTCGTGGTCTCAAACGAAGTCGGGCTCGGCATCGTGCCGGACAATGCGCTGGCGCGCCGGTTCCGCGACGCCGCCGGCCGACTCAACCAGCAGGTCGCGGCCGCTGCCGACAGCGTTCTGATGATGGTGGCGGGGCTACCAATCAAGGTGAAATGACATGGCTGAAATCGAGGAGAAGGACGCCGAGCGCCATCGCGCCAAGATGGCCAAGCGCAAGGCGGTGCAGGATGCCGAGGTGGCGGGCAAGACGATCGAGAAAGGTCTGCTGATCGTCAACACCGGTCCAGGCAAGGGCAAGACCACGGCGGCCTTCGGCCTGGCGCTCAGGATGCTGGGCTACGGCAAGCGCATCGGCGTCGTCCAGTTCATAAAGGGCAAGTGGCATACCGGCGAGAAGGACGCCTTTGCCGCTTTCGGCGACCGGGTCGTCTGGCACGCAATGGGAGAGGGCTTCACCTGGGAGACGCAGGACCTCAAGCGCGACATCGCCGCCGCCGAGGCCGCCTGGGCCAAGGCGTTGGAGCTGATGGCCGATCCGTCGATCAGCCTCGTGGTGCTCGACGAGCTCAACATCGCGCTGCGCTACGACTATCTCGATCTGGAAAAAGTGGTCGCGGCGCTCAAGGCGCGCCGCGACGATCTGCACGTGATCGTCACCGGTCGCAACGCCAAGCCGCTGCTCGTCGAGGCAGCCGATCTCGTCACCGAAATGGGGCTGACCAAGCACCATTTCTCGGCGGGGGTTAAGGCACAGCAGGGAATTGAATTTTAGCCGCTGACCAAAATCGTCAGGTGGATCACGATCGCCGACAGGACTGCGAACAGGCCGAGCAGCAGCCAGTCCGCCGTGCGGTAGAGCTTCAGGGCCTGACGGATGTCGGTGCTTTCGGCCTCGCGGCGGCCGCCTTCGCCCATGAAGGCGTCCTCGACGACCTCGCCGCCATAGCTGCGCGGGCCGGCGAGAGACAGTCCCAGTGCGCCGGCCATCGCGGCCTCCGGCCAGCCGGCATTGGGCGAGCGGTGCTTCCTCGCGTCGCGCCGCATAACCTGCCAGGCGGCGCGGGGATCGGCGCCCGGGACAAATAAGGCCGCCAGCACGATGAGCAGGCCGGTGAGCCTCGATGCCGGCAGGTTGATCAGGTCGTCGAAACGCGCGGCCGCACGGCCGAAGGCCTCGTATTGCGGCGTCCGGTGGCCTATCATCGAATCGGCGGTATTGGCGGCCTTGTAGGTCGCCCCTCCCGCCAGTCCGCCGATGCCGGTCCAGAAGGCGGGCGCGACGATGCCGTCCGAGAAATTCTCGGCCAGGCTTTCGATCGCGGCGCGGGCAACGCCCGCCTTGTCGAGCTTTTCGGGGTCGCGGCCGACGATACGCGACACGGCGATGCGGCCGAGCGTCAGGCCGCCGGTCTCCAGCGCGTCGGCTACGTCCTCGACATGCTCGGCGAGGCTCTTCTGCGACAGCAACGAGGAGCCGAGGATCGCGGCAATGACGAGACCCGTTGGGAACATCATCCAGAGCAGGATATGCAGGGCCAGACCGATGAGTCCCGGCACCAGCAGAATGACCAGCAGGGCCTGGCCGCCGCGGCGGCGACGCAATGCGTCGGAATCCGTCGCGCGGTTGAGCCGGCGATCGAGAAAGGATATCAGCCTGCCTATCCAGGTAACCGGGTGGCCGATGGTGTTGAACAGCCAATCCGGATAGCCCAGGACCCGTTCAACGGCGAGTGACAGGAAAGCGATCAGGATCGACATGAAGCTTCTTGATGGAGCTATTGCTGCGGTGGATCACGGTGGATTCCTTAACCGGGCGAGTGCGCTCTTCCCTCACGCGCCACGGCCTTTCGTCGACCTTTCGACAGGTATCAATCCGCACTCCTATCCGCTTTTCGACCTGCCCGCCACCGCCCTGTCACGCTTGCCGGAATCGCAACGACTGCGCGAATTGGCCGAAATTGCGGCCTCGGCCTATGGCGCTCCGTCAGCGGCGCATGTCGCGGCGGCGCCCGGCACGCAGATTCTCCTGCCGCGCGTGGCTTCGCTGCTGCGGCCCGGCAAGGCGCTGGTGCTGGGCCCAACCTATGCCGAACACGCCCGAGCCGCCGCAATAGCCGGCCATGCCGTGGCGGAGGTGGGGGATTTCGACGCGCTGGTCGACGCGGACCTTGCGGTGCTGGTCAATCCCAACAATCCGGACGGTCGGGTGATCGAGAAGGCTCGCCTGCTCGACCTTGCCGCGCGGCTTCGCGCCAAGGGCGGGCTGCTCGTCGTCGACGAGGCATTCATGGATGTCGGCCCGATCGAGCAAAGCCTGGCCGGCGATGTCGGGGTGGGCGGCATCGTCGTGCTGCGTTCGTTCGGCAAGTTCTTCGGCCTTGCCGGTGTCAGGCTCGGCTTCGCATTGGCGGATCAACTGACGGCCGAGCGGCTGGATGCGCAACTGGGGCCCTGGGCGGTGGCCGGCCCGGCACTTGAATATGGCATCCGGGCTCTGTCGGATGCGGGCTGGCAGACCGCCATGCGGCAACGCCTGGCGCAGGATGCCGGACGACTCGACGCTCTGCTCGACCGGCTCCATGTTCCGGTCGCCGGCGGCACCAGCCTGTTCCGTTATCTGTCGTTTCCGGACGCCCCGGCCCTGTTTTCGGCGCTTGGCTCGAGCGGCGTGCTGGTCCGGCATTTCGTCGGGCGACCGCAGGTCTTGCGAGTCGGCCTGCCGGGGGGCGAGGCCGAATGGCAGCGCCTTGAGGGCGCTCTTGCCGCGTGGGCTTCAAATCAGGAAAAAAGAGCATGATGTCGTCCGAAAACCGCATCATATTTAGCGGCAGCATGCTCTAGGCGCGAGGATGCGCCGAAGGAGATTGGACTATGATCCATGTCTGTTCGCTGTCGAAGGTCGACGAAACCGTGGCAAGGACCGGCGCGCAGCGCCTACTATCACTGCTTGCCGCGGGCACTGAGGTGATCCGCCCGGCCTCGATCCTGGCGGAAAACCACCTCCATCTCGTCATGCACGACATTGCCGCGGCGCAGGAGGGCATGACGATGCCGGGCGAGGAGCATGTCCGCGCCTTGCTCGATTTCGCTTATCGCTGGGACCGTGCAAAGCCATTGGTCGTACACTGCTATGCGGGCGTCAGCCGCTCGACTGCGTCGGCCTATATCATTGCCGCGGCGCTGGCGCCCAGGCGTGACGAGATGGAGCTCGCCCGGACGCTGCGTTTTCTCTCGCCGACGGCCACTCCAAATCCTCGGCTGATCGCCGTCGCTGACATGCTGCTTCAGCGCGACGGCCGCATGATCGCGGCGATCGAAGCGATTGGACGCGGCGCCGACGCGTTCGAAGGCACGCCTTTCGAGCTCGCTATCGAAGGGTAGAAGAGCGCTCCGTCATAGCAGCCATTCGGAAAGCTTCGCCTTACGGATGTCTTTCACCAGATTGATGAATCCGTCTGCCTGGTGCTCGGCGGTGAGCCGTCCTTTTTCGGCGGTGGCGATTGACGCATCGCCGACCACGCCGTTCGGGTTGAGGTCGCTGGCGATCCAGGCGAAGGCATTCGTGCCAGTGTGGCGCAGCAGGGCAAATTCCTTTTCGGCGCGGGCGACATTGGAGACGAAATTCTCTGCCTTGCCCATATCGACGAGATCGGGCCGGAAGTGCAGCATCAGCGAGGTCTCGACATCGCCGCCATGGATGCCGTGACGGTCCTCGAGTTCGGTGTACATGCCGGCCGGGCGGCCGAAACGCTGCCAGCTCGTCTTTACCGCCAGCATCTTTGCTCGCACGCGCAGTTCGCGCGAGATGATGCCCATGATCTCTTCATTGCCGCCATGCGAATTGACGACGATCAGCTTCCTAACCCCGGCGCGGGCGACCGACAGGCCGAGCTCGGTCCAGGCGTCAACGAGAGTGGTGGCCGGCAGGGTGAGTGTTCCAGGCGCATGCAAGTGCTCGTTCGACTTGCCGACCGCCTGCACCGGCAGGATACGTATGTCGAGATCGTCGGGCAGGCGCGCGATCACCGTCTCCAGCATGCCCATCATGATCGACGTGTCGGTCGAGACCGGCAGATGCGGGCCATGCTGCTCGATCGCCGCCACCGGCAGCACGGCGATGGTCGCTTCGGCATCGATCGAGGCATATTCGGTCGTCCGATAGTCGCCCCACCACACACGTCTTGTCGTCACGTTCTTCTCCCGGCTGGCATTGCTGTCCAATTGCGATGGTCTAAAGCGCCCGGCGGTCGCGGGCAACCGTCAGGCGGCTGCAAGCACTTCCACCTCGACCTTGAATTCCGGGCGGGCGAAGCCGGAGACGATCATCAGCGTCGAGGCCGGCGCGGGATCGGAAAACAGCCGGTTGCGAACGTCCATATAGGCCTGCAGGTGGGCGCGGTCCGTGACGAAGGCGTTGATGCGCACGATGTCGTTCAAGGTCAACCCGGCTTCGTTCAGGATCGCGGCGATGTTCTTGAAGCAAAGCTCCGCCTGCGCCCCGGCATCCTCCGGCACTGCGTCGTCAGGGCCGATGCCCAACTGGCCCGAGCAGAGCACCAGGCGTTTTCCTGCGGGTATTTCGACCCCGTGGCTGTAGCGGGCGAAAGGCGGCTTGATCGACTTTGGGGCGAGGTAGTTGAGCATGGCATTCTCCTGTACGCGGCCAGCCTAGTGGCGGATTCATGAAACATTCAAGATGCCGGGCATGCCGGGCCGGGCGATTATGGACAGCCGTTCAAAAAATAGGCACGATGCCTTTTGCTCAGCATGACCCGTCCGGTCTTCGCGTCGAGCCTTGCACAAGCAGGCAGGCCGGGCGCTGGCATGTGTCTTGCTTCTTGAACCAATGGTGTCGAGCCCGACGCATAGCGCGCCGGAGCCAACAGAGGGTGATGTTATGCACGGAAAAGAGAAGATACTGGTAGGCGCCGTCGCCCTGCTGGCAGCGGGTACGCTTGGCGCGGCCGCCAACGAGAAAGTCACCTTCGGCACCAACTGGCTGGCCGAACCGGAACATGGCGGCTACTACCAGGCCGTTGCCGACGGCACCTATGCCGCCTGCGGCCTCGACGTCACCATCATGCAGGGCGGTCCGCAGGTCAGCGGCCGGCCGATGCTGCTTGCCGGCAAGATCGATTTCTACATGGGCGGCAATCTGCTGTCGGCTTTCGACGCCGTCCAGCAGGGCATCCCGATGCGTGTCGTCGCCGCCGATTTCCAGAAGGACCCGCAGGTGATCATGTCCCAGCCGGGGCAGGGGCTCGACAAGTGGGAGGACCTGAAGAACGCCGACCAGTACATCCTCGGCGATGAGGGCGCGCAGACCTTCTTCCAGTGGATGGTCACCGAACTCGGTTTCGATGCGGCAAAGCGCGTGCCCTACACCTTCAATCCGGCGCCCTTCATCGCCAACAAGAAGTCGATCCAGCAGGGCTATGTGACGTCCGAGCCCTTCGCGGTCCAGAAACAGGGCGGCTTCGTGCCGAATCAGTTCCTGCTCGCCGACTATGGCTGGGACACTTATGCGACGACCGTCGAGGTCATGCAGGACACGATCGACAAGCGGCCGGAGGTGGTGCAGTGCTTCGTCGATGGCTCGGCCAAGGGCTGGTACAAGTACCTCTATGGCGACAACAAAGCCGCCAATGACATGATCAAGAAGGACAATCCGGACATGACGGATGAACAGATCGCCTTCTCGATCGAGCAGCTGAAGAAGTTCGGCGTGGTCGATTCCGGCGATTCGGAGAAGCTCGGTATCGGCGCGATGACCGACGCGCGCATCCAGAGCTTCTACGACAAGATGGTCAAGGCCAAGGTCGCGCAGCCGGGCATCGACATCAAAAAGGCCTATACGCTGGCCTTCATAAACAAGGGCGTCGGGCTGGAGCTGAAGAAATAGGCGGCCCGCCTGATGAACTTGGAGAAAGTGGCTGAGGCGCCGGCGGCATCGGGCGAGCGCCCGATGCTGCTTTCGCTGCGCAATGTCGGCAAGGTCTTTTCCAACGGCGTGACGGCGCTGAGCAAGGTCGACCTGGCGATCCGCGAGGGCGATTTCATCTCCCTTCTCGGCCCGTCGGGCTGCGGCAAGTCGACGGCGCTCCGGCTGATCGCCGGCCTGTCTACGCCCACCTCGGGCCAGCTCGACTGGCGCGGCCCGATCGACCGCTCCAACAGGGGCTTCGTCTTCCAGGAGCCGACGCTACTGCCATGGGCGAGCGTCTTCGATAATGTCTGGCTGCCGCTCAGGCTGAAAGGCGTATCGCGCGCCAAGGCGGAGCCGGCGGTGATGGAGATGCTGGCGCGCGTTCACCTCAACGGCTTCGAGAATGCGGTACCGCGCGAGCTCTCCGGCGGCATGAAGATGCGCGTCTCCATCGCTCGCGCCATGGTGACCAGGCCGCGCATCCTGCTGATGGACGAACCATTCGCGGCGCTGGACGAGATCACCCGCTTCAAGCTCAACAACGACCTTCTGGAGCTGTGGCAGGACGAGCGCTTCACCGTAGTCTTCGTCACCCACAGCGTCTTCGAAAGCGTGTTTCTCTCCAATCGCGTGGTGGTGATGGCTGCAAGACCGGGCCGTGTCTTCGACGAACTGGCCGTGGATGCGCCCTATCCACGCGATGAGGTTTTCCGGACCTCGCCCGACTATGCCGCGCTTTGCCGGCAGGCATCGGACGTGCTGGTCAACGCCATCAACTCAACCGCCGGATCCAATCATGACGGCCATTGACGACATCACCCTGAAGCTCGATCCGGAGGAGGCGCGCCGGGTCCGCCAGGAGCGGCTGGAGCGCATCGGCAAATGGGTGCTGCCCCTGGCGATCATGGTGCTGGCGATCTGGCTGTGGGACCGCATCTGCGTCTGGAACGAGATCCCGCAATATATACTGCCGCGGCCGGGCGTGGTGCTGCAGACGCTGCACAACGATGCGGGCCTGTTGTTCTCGTCGCTTCTGGTGACGCTGCGAATCACCTTCCTCAGCCTGCTGCTTGCCGTTATAGGCGGCGTCGGGCTGGCGGTGCTGTTCGCGCAGTCGAAATGGGTGGAGATGTCGTTCTTCCCCTTCGCTATCGTGCTGCAGGTAACGCCGATCGTCGCCATCTTTCCGTTGATCAACATCTACATCAATAACCAGACGACCAAGCTTCTGCTCTGTGCGTGGATCGTCGCCTTCTTTCCGATCCTGTCCAACACCACGCTCGGGCTGAACTCCGTCGACCGAAACCTGCGCGACCTGTTCAAGCTCAACGGCGCGACGCGCTGGCAGCAATTGCGCTACCTGCGCCTGCCGGCGGCGATGCCCTATTTCCTCGGCGGGCTGAAGATCGCAGGCGGCCTGTCGCTGATCGGCGCCGTGGTGGCCGAATTCGTCGCCGGCGCGCAGGGGCAGTCGTCGGGGCTTGCGTCCCGCATCATCGAGGCCGGCTACCGGCTCAACGCGCCGCGCCTGTTCGCGGCGCTGATCCTGATCTCGCTCACCGGCATCATGATCTTCCTGGTGCTGTCGCTGGTGTCGCATCTGATCCTGCGCCGCTGGCACGAGAGCGCGTTGAAGCAGGAGCGCTAGGGTGGTCCGTCTCACCCAGAGGAGCAGCAGTTGATTCCGGACGCAGCCTCATATCACCTGGCCAATGTCCGGCTGCATGCGTCGCTGACGCCGGGCCTCGCCGCCGCCTTCGACAGCGACGGCTTCGCGCCTATGGACATATCCGTCGCCGACGGCAGGATCTCCAGCATCGTGGCGCGTGGCAAATCGAAGGCTCCGGACGGCGCGGTCGACCTCGGCGGCCGCATTGTGCTGCCATGCTTCGTCGACTGCCATACCCACATCGACAAGGGCCATATCTGGCCGCGAAAACCCAATCCGGATGGCACCTTCATGGGCGCGCTCGGTGCCACCGGCGCTGACCGCGCCGCGCGCTGGACCGCCGAGGATGTCGCGCGGCGCATGGATTTCTCCCTGCGCTCGGCCTACGCGCACGGAACGAAGGCCTTGCGCACGCATCTCGACAGCGTCGCACCGCAGGAGGAGATCTCCTGGCCGGTGTTCGAGACGATGCGCGAGAGATGGCGCGGCAGGATCGACCTACAGGCTGCCTGCCTGCTCGGCATCGAAGGCGTGCGCGACAAGGCCTGGTTCGAGCGGCTGGCCAAACGCCTGGCCGCGGCCAAGGGCGTGCTCGGCGTCGTGACCTATATGGTGCCCGATCTTGAGGAACTGCTTGACCAGGTTTTCGCGCAGGCGATCAAGCACGGGCTCGATCTCGACTTCCATGCCGACGAGACCGACGATGTCGCTGCCATCTCGTTGAAGAAGATCGCCGAGGCTTCGCTTTGGAATGGTTTCGAGGGCAACATACTGGTCGGCCATTGCTGCTCGCTGGCGCGCCAGCCTGACCTCGAGGTGCTCGATACGCTGGACAAGGTGGCGAAGGCGCGGCTCGCCGTGGTGTCGCTGCCGATGTGCAACCTCTATCTGCAGGACCGCCGCAACAACGGCACGACACCGCGCTGGCGAGGCGTGACGCTGTTGCATGAGATGAGGGCTCGCGGCATCAAGGTGGCGGTCGCATCCGACAACACGCGCGATCCTTTCTATGCCTATGGCGATCTCGACATGCTGGAAGTCTACCGCATGGCGACGCGCATCCTGCATTTCGACCATCCGGTCGGCGACTGGCCAAAGGCCGTGGCGGCAACGCCAGCCGAGGTGATGCGGCTCGACGGCGCCGGCACGCTGGCCGCCGGCGGCAGCGCCGACTTCATCGTCTTCAAGGGACGGAGCTGGACGGAATTGCTGTCGCGGCCCGAATCGGATCGCATCGTGGTGCGCGAGGGCAGGGCGATCGAGCGCCGACTGCCCGACTATGGCGAACTCGACGAATTGATGGTGGGATGATGGATATCGCAGCGCTGAAGCGCAATCTCGACGGGATCAAGATCGACGACCACCCGGCCATCGTCCAGCAGAAGAGCCGCGACTTCTACTGGTACAGCCCGGTGCTGAAGGCGCAGCTCGACCACGTCAAGGGCGATCTCATCGTCACGCCGAAGAATGAGGACGAAGTGATCCGCGTGCTTGCGGCCTGCCACCGGCACGGTGTCCCGGTCACGCCGCGCGGCAGCGGCACCGGCAATTATGGGCAGGCCATGCCGCTGTCGGGCGGCGTGGTGCTCAACCTTGCCGAGATGAACGAGGTGAAGGCGATCGCGTCCGGACGGGTGGTGACCGGACCGGGAGCGGTGCTGGCCGACATCGACAAGGCGACACGCGCGCATTCCGGGCAGGAGCTGAGACTCTCGCCTTCGACCTACAACACGGCCTCGATCGGTGGCTTTATCGCAGGCGGCTCGGGCGGCGTCGGCTCGATCCGCTGGGGCGGGTTGCGCGACCTGGGCAATGTCATACGGCTCAGGACCGTGACGATGGAAGCCGAGCCCCGCGTCATGGATTTGACGGGCGAGGAGGTGCTCAAGGTCATGCATGCCTACGGCACCAACGGCATAATAACCGAGGTCGAAATGCCGTTGACGGCGTCCTACGACTGGATCGACGTTATCGTCGGATTCGACGATTTCATGGGCGCGGCCGGCTTCGGCAACGACCTCGCCGTCCAGGACGGCATTTTGGCGAAACTGATCACGCCGATCGCCGCGCCCATCCCTTACGACTATTTCAAGCGGCACCAGAAATTCTTCCGGCGCGACCAGAGCATCGTGGTGTGCATGATAGCGCCCCATGCCATGGATGCCTTTGTCGCTTTCGTGCGCAGCACAAATGGCGAGATCGTTTTCCGGGCCGACCGGGAGGCCGATCTCAAGGGTCTCCCGCCCGCCTATGAACTGACATGGAACCACACGACATTGCGTGCCATCCGGGTCGACCCGACAATCACCTATCTGCAGGCGCGCTATCCGTCGCCGGATCATCTCGCCCATGTCAAGGCGATGGTCGACCGCTTCGGCGACGAGGTGCCGGCGCATCTCGAATTCATCCGCTTCGATGGGGCGATCGGCGCGGCCGGCCTGCCGCTGGTGCGCTACTCCACGGAACAGCGGCTCGACGAGATCATCCGCATCCATGAGGACAATGGCTGCTGGATCTTCAACCCGCACCGCTACACGCTTGAAGAAGGCGGCATGAAGCGGACCGACGAGGTGCAGCTTGCCTTCAAGCGCGAGACCGACCCGCAAGGCCTGCTCAATCCCGGCAAGATGATTGCCTGGGAGAATCCGGGCTACGACTACCGCTCCGGCAAGCCCTTCCTGTTCAAGGGCCTGCAAAAGGCGGGCTGATGAACATCCTCGTCCTCTACGCTCATCCGGTGGAGACCAGCTTCAACGCCGGCCTGCACCGGACGATCGTCGAGCGGCTGAGCGCGGCTGGACACTCGGTCGATGATTGCGATCTCTATGCCGAGGATTTCGATCCGCGGCTGACGCGCGCGGAACGGCTCGGCTACCACGACCCGCGCGGACCGAACGACGCGGTCGCTGGCTACGTGGAAAGGCTTCAAAGAGCCGAAGCGCTCGTGCTGTCGTTCCCGGTCTGGAATTACGGCTACCCGGCGATCCTGAAAGGCTTCTTCGACCGCGTCTTCCTGCCCGGCGTGTCGTTCAAGCTGGTCGACGGCAAGGTGCGGCCGACGCTGCACAACATTCGCAAAATGGCGGCCGTCACCACCTATGGCGGCAGCCGTTTTCGCGCCATACTGATGGGTGATCCGCCGCGCAAGATCGTCAAGCGCATGCTGCGGGCTACCATAAAACCTGGCGCCCCCGTGTCCTATCTCGCGCATTATTCGATGAATCTTTCCACCGACCAGACTCGCAGCGCCTTCATGGCGAGGGTCGCGGCGGCAATGGACGACTTCTGATGCGCGTGCTGGTGGTCTACTGCCATCCGGTGCCGGAGAGCTTTTGCGCGGCTATCCGCGATTTGGCGATCGAGGTGCTGAACAGGCGCGGTTGGGATGTGCGGCTGCTCGATCTTTACGCCGAGAATTTCGATCCGGTGATGAGCTGCGAGGAGCGGCGCTTCTATAACGATCGAGCGCCGCAGGATCCCAGGCTCAAGCCGCATTTCGAGCATCTGGAGTGGGCGCAGGCGATCCTCTTCATCTATCCGACCTGGTGGTATGGCCTTCCGGCAATGCTGAAAGGCTGGTTCGACCGCGTATGGGCCACCGACATCGCGTTCAAGCTGCCGGCGGGAAAGGGCCGCATAAAGTCACTGATGACACATGTCACCAAGGTCGGCGTCATCACCACCTGCGGCGCGCCGACATGGTGGAGCGTTGTCGTCGGCCAGCCCGGCCGCAAGACCATCTTGCGCGGGATGCGTGCGATCTGCGCAACGCGCTGCAAGACGTTTTTCCTGGCGCACTACCTGATGGATACCTCCACGCCCAAGAGCCGGGCAGCTTTCCTGGCGAAGGTAAGGACGAGGCTGGAAAGGTTTTGAGGGCTGGACTTCCTCTTTTCCCACAACAGGGGAGAAGGGGGCTGGCGCTACATCCTCACCCGTTCCGCCCTGGGATCATACATCGGCTTCAGCGAAGCTTCCGCGGCGAAACGCTCGCCGGCGATCTCCACCTCGTAGGACGAGCCCACCACATCCGCCTCGCTCTCGCCCTGGCAGGGCACGTAGCCTAAGCCGATCGCTCCGCCGAGATGGTGGCCGTAATTGCCGGAAGTGATCGGGCCGACGATCCTGCCGTCGCGCAGGATTGCCTCGTTGTGGAAGAGCAGGGGTTCGGGGTCCTTCAGGCGAAACTGCACTAGCCGCCGACTGAGACCCGCCTCTTTCTTCCTAAGCACTGCGTCGCGACCGATGAAGTCGGTTTTGCTCGTCTTCACCGCGAAGCCCAGACCAGCTTCCAGCACATTGTCCTCGTCGGTGATGTCGTGGCCGAAATGGCGGAATGCCTTTTCGATGCGGCAGGAATCCAGCGTATGCAGGCCACAAAGCTTCAGCCCGACATCGTCGCCGGCTTCAGTGATCGCCTCGAAGACATGGGCGGCCTGCTCGGTCGAGACATAAAGCTCCCACCCGAGCTCCCCCACATAGGTGACGCGGTGAGCGCGGGCGAGGCCCATACCGATCTCGATCTCTTGAAAAGTGCCGAACGGGTTGGCTTCGTTGGAGAAGTCGTTTGGGCTGACCTTCTGGATCAGTTTTCGCGAGTCAGGCCCCATCAGGCAGATGACAGCTTCGGCGGCGGTCACGTCGGTGATGACGACAAACTCGTCGGCGACATGCTTGCGCAGCCAGGCAAGGTCGCGCTGCAAGGTGGCGCCGGGCACGACGAGGAAATAGGCCGTCTCCGAAAGCCGGGTAACCGTGAGGTCGCTCTCGATGCCGCCGCGCTGGTTGAGCATCTGCGTGTAGACGATCCTGCCCGGCATGACGTCCATATCGTTGGCGCAGAGACGCTGAAGGAAGGTGCAGGCATCGCGGCCCTCGACGCGGATCTTGCCGAAGGAAGTCATGTCGAACAGGCCGATACCGTTGCGCACCGCCAGATGCTCGTCGCGCTGGTTGTCGAACCAGTTCTGCCGTTTCCATGAATATCGGTATTCGCGCTCCTGGCCCTCGCGGGCGAACCAGTTGGCGCGCTCCCAGCCCGCCACTTCGCCGAACACCGCGCCACGCGCCTTCAGGTGCTCGTGCAAGGGCGAACGGCGCACACCGCGCGACGTCGCCATCTGGCGATAGGGGAAATGGTCGGCATAGAGCAGGCCGAGCGTTTCCGAGACGCGCTCCTTGAGGTAGCGGCGGTTCTTCTGGAAAGGCTGGGCGCGGCGGATGTCGACCTCCCAGAGATCGAAGGGTGCCTCGCCGTCGTTGATCCATTGCGCCAGCGCCATGCCTGCGCCGCCGGAGGAAACGATGCCGATCGAATTGTAGCCGGTCGCCATCCAGTAGCCGGCGAGTTCTGGCGCTTCCCCGAGATAATAGCGGTCGTCGGGCGTGAAGCTCTCGGGTCCGTTGAAGAAGGTATGGATGCCGGCGGTGCCCAGCATCGGCATGCGGTTGACGCCCATTTCCAGGATCGGCTCGAAATGCTCCATGTCCTCGGGCAACTGGTCGAAGCAGAAATCCTCCCGGATTCCATCCATGCCCCATGGCTTCGCCACCGGCTCGAAGGCGCCGAGCATCATCTTGCCGGCATCCTCCTTGTAGTAGGCGCACTCGTCCGGCACGCGCAGCACCGGAAGACGGGTGAGGCCGGGGATCGGCTCGGTGACGAGATAGAAATGCTCGCAAGCATGCAGCGGGATGGTGACGCCGTTCTGCCGTCCCAACTCGCGCGCCCACATGCCGGCGCAGTTGACGACGATGTCGGTCTCGATCGTGCCTTGATTCTCGCCCTGCGCCCAGGAGACGCCGGAGACGCGGCCGTTCCTGGTGTGCACCTTGGTGACCTTGACGTTCTCGATGATCGCAGTACCCCGCTGGCGTGCGCCCTTGGCCAGCGCCATGGCGATGTTGGCCGGATCGCATTGGCCGTCGAGCGGCAGATGCACGGCGCCGACCACGTCGGAGACGTTGAGATGCGGATACATCTGCTTGACTTCGCTTGGTGAAATCTCGCGCACGTCGACATCGAAGGCGCGAGCGAGCGACGCCTGCCTGTAGATCTCGTGCTTGCGTTCCTCGGTCAGCGCGACGGTGATCGAGCCGACCTGGCGCATGCCGGTGCCGACTTCGGTCTCGGCTTCGAGCTTGACGTAGAGGTCGGCCGAATATTTCGCCAGCCGCGTCATGTTCTGCGAGCCGCGCAGCTGCCCGATCAGGCCGGCGGCGTGCCAGGTCGTGCCGCAAGTCAGCTGCTTGCGCTCCAGGAGCACGATGTCAGTCCAGCCGAGCTTGGCCAGGTGATAGGCGACTGAGCAGCCGGAGACGCCGCCGCCGATGATCACGGCGCGGGCCTTGGTCGGGATGGTCCTGGTCATGCGGCCTCGCGACGATAATTGGAAGCGAAGCGGCGCACGCGGAGCGCGGCTTCCTCGAGGATGGGTTCAGGTTGGCAGAGGCTGATGCGGATGTGCCCGGCAGCGGCATGGCCAAAGCTCGAGCCGGGCATGACGCCCAGCTTTTCCTTGTCGAGCAGCGCCCAGGCGAATTTTTCGTCATCGGGTTCGACCGCGGAGACATCGAGCATGACATACATGCCGCCTTCGGAGCCTCGCACGGTGACTTCATTGGCGCCGCGTATCGCGTTGAGGAAGACGGTGCGGCGGGCGGCGTAACGCTCGGCGATTTCCTTCACGCCGTAGTGGTTCTCCAGAGCCTCGGCGCAGGCGATGGAAATGAAGGCCGGCAGGCCATAGGTCGTCACCAGGTTAAGGTCGGTGAACAGCCGGATCATCTCTTTAGGGCCGGTCAGCCAGCCCATGCGCCATCCGGTCATGCCGTGGCTTTTCGACATCGAATTGATGACCAGCGTGCGCTCGGCCATGCCGGGCAGCGAACGCGGCGAGATGTGCTCGCCGCCGCCCAGCGTCCAGTAGACCTCGTCGGAGAGCAGCCAGAGATCGTGCTCCCTGCAGATGTCGGCCAGTTCCTCCAGCCGCTCGCGCGAATAGACCGCGCCCGTCGGATTGTTCGGCGTGTTGATCAGGATGGCGCGCGTATTGGGTTTCAGTGCCGCGCGGATCATGTCCGCGCGAGGCTGAAAACCATCTTCGGCCGGCGTCTCGACCACCGTGAAGCTGGCACCGGCGGCGCCGAAGGTGTTCGGGTAGGTGGCGTAGTAAGGCGCGACTACGATGGCGTGGTCACCCGGGTCGAGCACACCTTGCACGGCAGCAAAGAGTCCAGCCTGGCCTCCCTGCGTGGCAATGACCTCGTCAGGCTCAGTCAGAATGCCCGTGCAGGCGGTCGAGGCCGCCGCCATGGCTTTGCGCAGGCGCGGCAGGCCCGGGAGAGGGGTATAATGGTGATTGCTGCCGCGCACGGCGTCGACACAGGCCTCGATCGTTGCCGAAGGCGTGTCGAAGTCATGGTCGCCGACCGACAACATGATGATATCCTCGCCAGCCTGCTTGCGGGCCCAGGCAGCCGAATGAACCTCCCAGCCATCCTTTCCCGACGGCACGATGCCTGTAATGCGCTTTGATGGTTTCGGCATCAGGACACTCCCGAAATCTGGTGACCGGCCCGCGCGAGCTTGTCGCGAAGGGCTGCGATATGGGCGGGACCAACCTCGCAGCAGCCGCCGACGATGCCGGCGCCGGCATCGACCCAGCCAATAGCCTGGTCCGCATAGGCTTGCGGATCGAGATCGTGGCGGGCGTGCAGCACCTCGACGGTGCCGCCATGCTTCAGAGCCTCAACCGAGGTGAAGCCGTTGGCGTAGGCGCCCACCGGTCCACCCAAGGCGACGAGTTCTGGCAAGGCGGCGGCGATGGCTTCGGGCCGGCAGCAATTGAGCAGCCGCGCCGCGACCGGCAGGTCGCCGAGGGCCCCCGCCGCATCGGCAATGGTTTCGCCACTGCGCAGGCGCGGCGCGCCATGATCGGCCAATGTCCATGACACCCAGACCGGCTTGCCGCTCTCCGAAGCCGCCGTGACGGCTGCGCGGGCCTCCTCGGCGGAAGCCATCGTCTCGCACAGGAACAGATCGACGCCGTCCGCCTGCTCGGCGACGATGCGGCGATAGATGTCGAGCGTGTCTTCGAACGATATAGTCAACGCCGGCGCGTAGCTGCCGAACAGAGGCGAAAGGCAGCCTGCGATCGCGGCGTCGCCGGCGTCGTCGCGGGCCTGCTTAGCCAGTTCGATGCCGCGTCTCTGCAATGGCTTGAATAGATCCTCGGCGCCCTCGCGCGCCAAGCGCTCCGGCGTTGCAGAGTAGGTGTTGATGGTGATGACGCGCGCGCCGGCACGGATGAATTCCGCATGCAGGTCGCGCACCAGGTCCGGCTCGTCGATCAGAACCCTGGCCGACCACAGCGGCGTCGGCTCGGACCTGCTGCGCCGCACCAGTTCCTGGCCCATGCCGCCGTCGGTTAGTATGACAGAGGTCATGCCCGCAACCTCTCGTTCTTTGGATCCCACAGTGGCTCGTCGTTCTGGACGATTGCCTTGAAGCGATCGCCAAAGATCTCGACCTCAACTGCCGTGCCGGGCTGTGTGAGATCGGCGCGCAGCATGCCCAACGCGATCGACTTGCCGACGCGATGGCCCCAGCCGCCCGACGTCGTCTCGCCGACGATGCTGCCGCCGTGCCAGAGCGTCGACATGTAGGGTGCATCGCAGTCGCCGGGATTTTCGACGACCAGCGTGACGAAGCGCTTCTTCACGCCCTGCTGCTTTTCATTGAGCAACGCCGCCTTGCCGCGGAAGTCGGGCTTGTCCCATTTGACGAAGCGTTCCAGGCCCCCCTGCAGGATCGAATAGTCGGTCGAGAGATCGCCCTTCCAGGCGCGGTAGCCTTTCTCCAGTCGCAGCGAATCCAGCGCATACATGCCAAAGGGCTTCAGCCCGTGTTTCTGGCCGTCCGCCCAGACACCGTCGAAAACGGTCGCCGTATCGGCGACTTTGGTGTGGATCTCCCAGCCGAGTTCGCCGGCGAAAGAGACGCGCACCAGCTTCGCCCAGCGCCCGGCGATCGTCGTTTCCTGATGTGTCAGCCAGGGCAGCGTCAGATCGGCGTCGCAGACTTCGGCCAGGATCTTGCGCGAGTTCGGGCCGGCGAGGATCTGGGTCGAGTATTCCTCGGTACGGTCGGTCAGCGTGAAGGTCGCATCGGCGGGTATGCGCGACTTCAGCCATTCGAAGTCGTGCCATTGCGCCACCGCGGCGGTGATCAGCGTCATCCGGTCCTCGCCATGGCGCACCACCGACATCTCTGTGACGATGCGGCCCTTGTCGTCGGCGAAATAGACGAGGCCGATGCGGCCGGGCTTCGGCACAAGACCGGTAACCTGCAGGGACAGCCAGTCGGCCGCGCCACGGCCCTCGAGGTTGAAACGCGAGAAGCCTGGCAGGTCGAGGATGCCGGCGGCGTCGCGCACGGCCAGGCATTCCTCGCGCACGCGCTGCTGCCATGGTCCGTCGCGGCGGAAGGTCAGCGTCGCTTCCTCGGACGTGTCGTCGCCCGGTCCGGCATACCAGGTGGCGCGCTCCCAGCCATTATAGGCGTCGAACTGGCCGCCCAGCGCCTTGATGCGATCGTGCAGCGGCGACAACTTGCGGTTACGCCCCTCCGGCCAGGCATGGCGCGGGAATTGTATGGCGTATTCGTTGCCGTAAATCTCCATGCCCTTGGCGACGCAATAGTCGGGCGCCGAGGCAAAGCTGGTGAAACGCCGCGGGTCGCAGGACCACATGTCCCATTCGGTCTGACCTTCGGTGACCCATTCGGCGAGCACCTTGCCGGCGCCGCCGCCCTGGGCGATGCCGAAGGTGAAGACGCAGGCCTCGAAGGCGTTCGGCACGCCGGGCATCGGCCCGATCAGCGGGTTGCCGTCCGGCGCGTAAGGGATCGGCCCGTTGATCACCTTGGAGAGGCCGGCGGTGCCGAGGATCGGCACGCGGGCGACGGCGTCGGCGAGGTAGTGCTCGAGACGATCGAGATCGTCGGGGAACAGCTGGAAGGAGAAATCCTCCGGCATAGGATCGTTGTGGGTCGCCCAATGCGCGCGGCAATTGCGCTCGTAGGGGCCGAGATTCATGCCGCTCTTTTCCTGGCGCAGGTAATAGGACGTGTCGACGTCGCGCAGCAGCGGCAGCTTGTGGCCCTGTTCCTTCGTCCACGCGGCCAGTTCGGGGATCTCCTCGAACAATATGTACTGATGGCTCATCACCATCATCGGCACGTCGCGGCCGAACATCTTGCCGACTTCGGCGGCGCGATAGCCGGCCGCGTTGATCACGATCTCGCAGCGGATTTCGCCTTGCGGCGTCGTGACCACCCATTCGCCGTTCTCGCGGCGCACGCCGGTGACCGGGCAGAAGCGGACGATCCTGGCGCCCATGTCGCGCGCGCCCTTGGCTAGCGCCTGGGTCAACTGCGCCGGGTCGATGTCGCCGTCACTCGGATCATAGAGCGCGCCCTTAAGATCATGCGTCTCGATGAAGGGGTAACGGCGCTTGATCTCGTCCAGGCCCACGACGTCGATATCCATGCCCTGGTAGCGGCCCATGCCTTTGGCGCGCTGGAATTCCTGCATGCGCTCCTTCGTATGAGCGAGCCGGAGCGAACCGGTGACGTGATAGTTCATCGGATAGTCGACCGCTTCCGCCAGGCCCCGGTAGAGCTCGGTCGAATAGCGCTGCATGTTCATCAGCGACCATGACGAGGAGAAGGTCGGCACGTTGCCGGCGGCATGCCAGGTCGAGCCGGAGGTCAGCTCGTTCTTTTCCAGAAGCACGCAGTCGGTCCAGCCTGCCTTGCACAGATGATAGAGCGATGAGCAGCCGACGACGCCGCCTCCGATGATCACCACGCGTGCCGTGGTCGGCAAACCCGCCATGTTCTTCCTCCAGGCCAAGCGCTTCGCGCTTCGATTCTTGTTTTGATGCATGTCGTTATCCCAAAACCGCCTCGCACTTTTGGGCGACATGCATTGATCAATATACAGGCGGTGAAACCACCCAGATCACGACCGCTGGCTCAGCGCCAGGATTGCGCCAGCGGAACGGCTTGCCCGCGAATCGAAACGAGTCGCCCTCGCCGAGGCGATGCCAGACGCCGTCGATCTCGATCTCGAACGTGCCCGACGCGACATAACCTGCCTCTTCCGTCGGACGGCGCGTTTCGATCTTCAGCTCCGCCCCGGGTGCGAAGACCGAGCGCAGCATCTCGAAGCTACCGCCGAGGTCGGGCGAAAGAAGCTCCTCCACCAGGCCGGATTCACTTGTGCCAAGCGAACGTCGGCTGCCGGCGCGCACAATCACGCCGCGTTCCTGTTCGACGGGAACGTCATGGCTGAAGAAGAGGCTGATCGGAACATCGAAGAGGCCGGCGAATGCCCTCAAGTCACCGAGGGAAGGGACCGAGAGGCCGCGCTCCACTTGGCTGACCCAGCCAACCGAACGGCCGAGTTTAAGAGCGATTTCAGCAAGCGTCAGGCCGCGCGCCTTGCGCAGCGCGCGGATATCGCCAGCCAGCAGCCGGTCGCCATTGTCCTGCTCCGATCTGGCCGTGGTCGAGGTCAAGCATCTCTCATGAAAAAAATCCGGCAAATTTCATGAAGCGGCAAGTTTATGAAAAAATCAAGGGGATTTTCATGCGTTGCAAGATTTACTTGCGTGATTTTTGAGGTTCATGCAAAGGCTCGCTCAACGAACGGCGGGTGGGGACGTCCGGTCGGGTACTAAAATCACTTTAGTGTTTGCGGATGGTCGATGCGGAAGCCGGTTACGGTTCCGGTCATGCGCGAAGGGACGGCCCATGCTGGAGAAGAATAGCCGAATCGCCATGGACGCGGCGATCGTCGACGAGGCGATCACGTCGCGCCGCTCGGTGCGCGCCTTCTTGCCCGATATGGTCGATGACGATACGATTCGCGCCATCCTGGCGGTCGCGGCGCGCGCGCCTTCCGGGACCAACATGCAGCCCTGGCGTGTGTATGTGACCAAGGGCGAGGTCAAGCAGCGCATCAGCGATGCCATCCTCAACTCAGGCATTCGCGCTGAAAAGGCGGAGTGGGACGAGTATCGCTACTATCCCGACCAGTTCTTCGAACCGTATCTCACGCGCCGCCGGGCCAACGGCTTCGGTCTTTACGGGGCGTTGGGCATCGGCCGGCGCGAGGTCGACAAGATGCGGGCGCAGCACGACCGCAACTTCATCTTCTTCGACGCGCCGGTCGGCATGATCTTCACGATCGACCGGAGACTTAACCAGGGGTCGTGGATCGACTATGGCATGTTCCTGCAGAACATCATGGTGGCGGCTCGGGGCAGGGGGCTGCACACCTGCCCGCAGGCGGCCTTCGCGCCTTACCACCGCCAGATCAGGCCGGTTCTCAGCATTCCCGACGAGGAGATCGTCGTCTGCGGCATGGCGCTGGGTTACGAGGACACGTCGAAGCCCGAAAACGAGTTCCGCACCGACCGCGCGCCGCTCGCGGACTGGGTAACGTTCGCCGAGTAGCGTCGACAGTTCCCTGGCCGTTCAGTCGGTGTTCATGTGCGCGCCGTGGCCGCTGACATGGGCGCCGTCCTGCGGCGTCAGCCTCAGATAAGCCGATAGCGCGCAGAGCGTGATCAGCCCTTCGATGACGAACAGGATGCGATAGTCGTTGACGCTGGCCTTGCCGCCGCCGGCAAGCAGCGACAATAGCGCGGCCGCAAGGCCGACGCTGATCGCCACAGCGAGCTGCCACAGGATGTAGTAGAGCGCGCTGAAGCGCGCGAGTTGCTCTGGCGCGATGTCGGAATAGGAGAGATTTCCGGTCGAGGCCCATTGCACCGAGCGGAAGACGCCGAAGGCGAAAATATAGGCCAGCACGATCCAGGCCGGCAGGCCCTCGTGCATCAGGCCAAAGCCCGCCACCAGCAGGGCGATGATCGGCGTGTTCGTGACCAGAACGCGCTTGAAGCCGAAGCGGTTCAGAAGGCGCGGCATGAAGAAACGCATCATCAAAGACCCGATCGCGGCGACGAAAGTGAGCGAACCGGCCTGCACCGCGCTCATGCCGAAGCCGAGCTGGAACATCAGCGGCAGGAGGAAGACCACCGAGCTCAGGCCGATCGTGTCGAGGCTGCCGCCGGTGAGGAAGGAGATACGGAAGGTCCGGATGCGCAGCAGGTTGAGGTCGAGCAGCGGGTTGCGCGCGCGCAGGCAATAGAAGGAGGCAACCGCCAGGATGGAGATCGCCAGGCCAAGCTCGATGGCGATGAGGCTGTTCGCGGCATCCTTGGCAGCGAGTGAATCCATGCCGAAGACCAGCAGGCCCATGCCGCTGCCGACGAGCAGGAACCCGGGGAAATCGAACGGCGTGCGCACCGGCTTCGTCGTCGACGGAAACAGCGAGGCGGCAAGCAGCGCGGCGGTCAGAGCGATCGGGATGTTGATGTAGAAGATCCAGCGCCAGGAGACATAGGTGGTGAGCGCGCCGCCGACCAGCGGTCCGACCAACGGTCCGGACTGGCCGGCGAGCGAGATGTACATATTGATCTTGAGCGTGCGGTCGCGCGGGAAGCTCGACAGGATGACGACCTGGCCGAGCGTGCCCATCAGCGCGCCGCCGCAACCCTGCAAGGCGCGGGAGCCGACCAGCATCCAGATGTTCTCCGAAAGGCCGCAGAATGCGGAGGCGCCGGCGAAAAGCAGCAGGGCGAAGCAATAGACGTTGCGCAGGCCGAAGCGGTCGGCCAGCCAACCGCCGAGCGGCATGGTGACGATGAGGCTGGCGACATAGACAGTGATCAGCAGACCAAGCTGGCTTGGCGGACGATCAAGGCTCTCACCGATGCCGGGCAGCGCCGTGACCACGACGTTTTGGTCGAGGCTGGTCATGAACACGCCGCAGGCGACCGTTGCCGGCAACAGCATCGACGGACCTTCCGCCGGAGCAAAGCGGGTCGTGGCCGTCGCCGAAGTCTCTAACATCATGGAAGGGTATGGTCGAAATGGTTGCCTGGACGAACGTTTGCCTGGCAAACGCCCGTGATTCCTTATCTATCGTCCCTGCTGGCCCAACGCTCAAGCAGCAGTTGTGGCCGTCAATGGTGCCAGACAATCGGCTGGACCAATTCCTTCCCCGCAACGCTGGACTATTGCACCTCGTAGCCAACTTCCTCGGAGGCGTGGCACAAGGCCTTCCAGAACGAGCGGGCGAAAGAGCGGAAGACGTAGATGTCGAACTGGTCGGCGCCGCTGCGCTGGATCTGGGCGAAGATATCGTGATGGTTGGTCGAACGGCCGGCGCCAAGCGGGAAGGCTGGCAAGGCGAAGTCGATGGCGAAGAATTTTGCCATCACCCATTCCGCCTTTGGGCCGGCGATGCGGATCGCGGTGCGGCCATGCGAAAGGTCCGTCAGCGTGCCGATGGCCGGCGTGATCGATCCGGCAAAGGCCTGAGCCAGGGCCTCCGCCTCATCCACCACGGTGAATTTTCCCGGCGCGAAGCCGAAGGCGGCGCGGGCGCCGCTGCTTGCGCCACCGCCTGGCCCATCGGGCAGAACGAGCCCGGTGACCTTGTTGATAATTTCGATCAGCCGCTTTTCTTGGCCCGGCCAGACGGCGAGCTGCAGGATCGAGCCAGGCCGCGTCTCGGAAAGTATGACGTCGACGCCATGTTCGAAATTGCCGTGCGAACCCGGATGATACACCGGCTCGAGCGGCGATTGGCGTTCGGGCAAATGCTGCTCAGCCATGCATGCGGCTCCCATCCGGATCGTAGAAATGGTTGGAGACGATCTCGATCGGCCCGAACCGGTTGCGCAGCGGATCCGAGACGAAGGCGCGGGTCCCGTGACGCGCCTTGCCGCCCTTGACCAGGGCCAGCGCGATATATTTGCCGAGCGCCGGCGAATAGCAGCAGGCGGTGATGTGGCCGAGCGAGTCGTGCGGATTGTCCTCGTCCAGTTCCTCGACGATATGCCCGCCGCCGTTGAGCGCTTGATTGTCGAGCGCGATCACTCCAACCAACTCCAGCCGGTCGGAGCCGATCAGCCCTTCCCGGTCCATCATGGCCGAGCCTATGAAGGGCTTCTTCTTCGACAGCATCCAGTCGAGATGGAGGTCGCGCGCCGTGGTGCGGCCGTCGATCTCGGCGCCGGTGACATGGCCCTTCTCGATGCGCATCGTGCCCAGCGCCTCAAGCCCGTAGGTTACCAGGCCGAACGGCTTGCCGGCCTCGATCAAGGCTTCCCAGACGCGGGTGCCGTAGCCGGCGCCCGAATAGACCTCGAACGCCATTTCACCGGAGAAGGACAGCCGGCAGATCATCACAGGGACGCCGGCGATCTGGCCATGCACGATGCCCATGAAGGGAAGCGCGGCGTTGTCGACGGCAGTGCCGGTGACGCAGGTGGCAAGTATGGCGCGCGCGTTCGGTCCGCCGATCGCCGCTCCCGCCCATTCGTCTGTGACGGAGGTGACGGTGACCTTCAGCTCCGGCCAGATGACGTCCAGGAAATATTCCAGATGCTGCATCACCTTGCCGGCATTGGCGGTGGTCGTGGTCATCAGGAAGTCCTGCTCGCCGAGCCGCCATGTGGTGCCGTCGTCGAAGGCAAGCCCGTCCTCGCGCAGCATCAGGCCGTAGCGCGCCTTGCCGACGGGGAGGGTGGAGAACATGTTGGTGTAGACGCGGTCGAGGAACTCGGCCGCGTCCGGTCCCTGCACGGCGATCTTGCCGAGCGTCGAGACGTCGACGATGCCGGCGCTTTCGCGTGTCGCCCTGGCTTCGCGGACATAGGCCTGCTCGACTGTCTCGCCGGCGAGGCCGTAGATCATCGGGCGGTACCAGAGGCCGGCCGCATACATTGTGGCGCCATTGGCGAGGTGCCAGTCATGCATCGGGGTCAGACGTTCGGGCTTGAGGTCGCCGAAGCGCTCGGCGGCCAGGGAGCCGATCGACACCGCCGTGTAAGGCGGGCGGAAACGCGTCGTGCCGACTTCGGGGATCGGCTTGCCGAGCGCCTCGGCCATGATCGCGAGACCCGGAACGTTGGAGCTCTTGCCCTGGTCGGTCGCCATGCCGAGCGTGGTGTAGCGCTTCAGATGCTCGACCGAGACGAAGCCTTCGCGATGCGCCAGCCGCACGTCCTCGGCGGTCACGTCGTGCTGGAAGTCGACGAAGCTCTTGCCCTTGGCCTTGATCTCGAAGACCGGCGCCGGATCGGGATCGCCGGGCGGCGCTTCGACAGTGGGCAGGGGAGCGGATGACACCGCACCGCCTGCCGCCTGAAGGCCGGCCGCGCGGCCTTCGGCAATAGCTTCGGCAGTCGAAAAACTGCCGGTGAAGGCGCCGGCGCCAATCCATCGCTGATTTGGCCAGCCCTGCGTCGGCTTCGGCGGCAGGAAGGCTTGTCTCGCCGGATCCCATTCGGCCTTCGCGCCGGCCTGGCTGGCAAGGTGAATGGTCGGCGACCAGCCGCCGGACATCAGAAGGCTGTCGGCATGGATGCTGCGCCCGTCGCCGCTCAGCGCGCCGCTCATGGCGTCGAAGCGCTGAACCTTGAGGCCGCTGAGTGCCTTGCCGCCTTCGGTCGCGATCACCGCATGGCCGGCAAGCAGCTCTGCCTCGGCGTCGCTCGCCAGCTTGCGCATGTCGTTCGAGACATCGCTTCGGACATCGATGATGGCGACGATGACAGCTCCGGCCTTCTTCAAGGCAACGGCCGAGCGGTAGGCGCTGTCGTTGTTTGTGAAGAGCGCGATGCGCTGTCCGGGCAGCACGCCATATTCAACTGCATAGCGTTCGGCCGCATGCGCCAGCATGACGCCGGGGCGGTCGTTGCCCGGGAACACCAGGGGCCGCTCGAAGGAGCCGGTCGCGAGAACCACCGTGCCGGCGCGGATCGCCCAGTAGCGCTGGCGCGGCTCGCCCTTGGCGGCCACTTCCTTATGATCGGTCACCCGTTCCAGCGCAGCCAGCGTGTTGCCGTCGTAGTAGCCCCACACCGTCGTGCGCGGCAAAAGCCGGACATTGTCGTTGCCGCCGAGCTGACCGACCAAGCGCTGGGCCCAGTCGGCGGCAGCCATGCCGTCGATGGTTTCGCCCGACCAGTTGGCGGAGCCGCCAAGGTGGGCTTCGAGATCGGCGAGGATGACGCGGGCGCCCTGGTCGGCGGCGGCCTTGGCCGCCATCAAGCCGGCCGGACCCGAACCGACGACCAGCACGTCACAAAATGCGTTCATGCGCTCGTAGCGCGCCGGGTCGGGCGCGGTGCCTGCCTTGCCGAGGCCGGCGGCGCGACGGATGAAATGCTCGCAAAACATCCAGAAGCGCGTGCCCTTGAGCGGGCCGACCACCGGGCCCATGAAGGTCTTGTAATAGAAGCCGGCCGACAGGATCTTGCCGCCGAGCTGGTTGATCGCGTTGATGTCCCAGGCAAGCGAAGGCGTGCGGTTCTGGCTGACGGCGACGAGCCCGTCATAGATCTCGACCATGGTGGCGGGGATGTTCGGCTCGCGTACTTCGCCGCGCAGCACCGTCACCAGCGCGTTCGGCTCCTCGACGCCGGCGGCGAGCAGGCCGCGCGGGCGATGGTATTTGAAGGAGCGGCCGAACAGCGTCACACCGTTGGCGAGCAGCGCCGAAGCCAGCGTGTCGCCGGCATGGCCGGTGTAGGGCGCGCCGTCGAATGTGAAGCGGATAGTGCGCAGGCGGTCGATCCGGCCGCCAGTCTCGGTGCGGCGCGGGCTCACGAGCGGCCCTCCGCCTTGTGGGCGCCACGTGCGAAGGCGGTGCTCAGGATCTCATGCGTGAGCGTGTTGCGCACGACTCTCAGATGCGCGCGGCAACCGCCGGAGTGCTGCCATATTTCATTGTGATCGCCGGCCGGATTCAGCCGGTCATAGACATAGGCATTCCAGGCGTCGAGATCCTGCGAGGCCGGCTGCGGCCGCTCGCGGTTGCCGTCGCCCTGATATGTGAATTCGATGACGTCGCGCGGGCCGCAATAGGGACAGGTGATCAGCATTCTCTTTTCAACCCTAATGCAGCCGCGGGTTCGCGCCCTGGCCTTTGTCGTCGATGATGAGGCCGCGATAGAAGCGATCGAGCGTAAAAGGCGCGTTGAACTCGTGCGGCTCGTCCCTGGCGATGGTGTGGGCAAAGCACCAGCCCGAAGCCGGCGTCGCCTTGAAGCCGCCGTAGCACCAGCCGCAATTTAGATACATGCCAGGCAACGGGCCGGTGGTGATGATCGGCGAGCCATCCATCGTCATGTCGCAGAGCCCGCCCCAGGAGCGCAGCATGCGCACGCGGGCGAAGCCCGGGAACAGCGCCAGCATTTCGCTCATCACTTCGTCGACGATCGGCAGGCTGCCGCGCTGGGCATAGCTGTTGTAGCCGTCGAGGTCACCGCCATAGACGAGGCCGCCCTTGTCGGACTGCGAAACGTAGAAATGGCCCATGCCGAAAGTAAGAACGGTGTCGATGGCTGGTTTCAGCGATTCCGAGACGAAAGCTTGCAGGACATGGCTTTCGATCGGCATACGGGAAATGCCAGCGAGTTGCATGACACGGCCTGTGCTGCCGGCAACCGCAAGCGCGACTTTCTTGGCTCGGATCTCGCCGCGCGTCGTCGTCACGCCCGTGACGCGGTGGCCGTCACGCAGGAAGCCGGTGACCTCGCAATTCTCGATGATGTCGACACCGCGGCGGTCCGCTCCGCGCGCATAGCCCCAGGCGACCGCGTCGTGACGGGCGGTGCCGGCACGCGGCTGCATCAATCCGCCAAGGACAGGGAAGCGTGCCGAGCCCGAGACGTCCAGCGCCGGCACGAGCCGCTTGATCTGGTCGACGCTCATCAACTCCGCGTCCACCCCCAAATGGCGCATGGCGTTGCCGCGCCTTGCGTAATCGTCGAGCTGAGCCGGCGTGTGCGCCAAGTTCAGGCAGCCGCGCTGGGAGAACATGACATTGTAGTTGAGGTCGTGCGAAAGGTTCTCCCACAGCTTCATCGAATGTTCGTAGAAGCGGGTGTTCTGCGGCAAGAGGTAGTTGGAGCGCACCGCTGTGGTGTTGCGGCCGACATTGCCGGAACCCAGCCAGCCTTTCTCCAGCACCGCGACATTGGTGATGCCGTGTTCCTTGGCGAGATAATAGGCGGTCGAAAGGCCATGGCCGCCGCCGCCGATGACGATCACGTCATAGGAAGCCTTCGGGTCGGGCTTGCGCCAGGCGGGCTTCCAGTCCTTGTTGCCGGCCAGCGCGTTCTTGAGCAGCGAAAAGGCTGAATATTCCGCCATTCTTCCTATCGTCCTTATGATGCGAGGCGGCAGACTATAGAGCAGGCCGGAGGCGCAAAGCCAAGATTGCGCCATCGCTTTTCGACAGGCCGACTTCGCATGACACGACCGTGACGGCTTGCCGCACGATTGGCCGGTCTTTATCAAGGTCGAAATTTTCGAGCATTTTTCGGCCGCGAGTCGCCACAACGCATGTTCCTCCGACTGCTACGCCTGATATTGGTCGTGATCGTCGCTGTGTTCGGGCAGCCGGCGTTCTACGCGTCGGCGCAAGCGATCGGTCACGGCTCGTCTCGGCTCATCGCCGACCAGACGAAGGTCATCCAGGACCTTACGACCAGAACCGACGGCCTCGAGAAGAAACTGAGCGAACCCGACCAGGATGATGCGGGGCTTGTCGATATCCGGTTGCAGCTCGAGGATATTTCGCGAGCGGCGCTGACCAGCGCGCTAGCGTTCCGGCAACGCCTCAATGACATCAACAATCGCATCGAAACGCTGGGCGCGCCGCCAGCTCAGGGGCAACCTCCCGAGCCGGCGGTCGTCAGCAACGAGCGCGGCGCGCTCGCCTCGGAAAAAGCCGAAATCAACGCTGTCGTCGCCAGCGCGCAGAACCTGTCGATCCGGGTCAACGGGCTGGTCGACAAGATTGCTGTCATGCGCAGCGAGCTCTTTCGCAGCGTCATCACCAAACACTATGACCTGAACGACGCGCTGAGCCCGCAGGCCCTTTCAGACGCGCATGATCAGATCACGGGCCTTTACAAAGCAGTGTCGTCCTGGCTGAGCTTCGCCGTCAGGTTCAAGTTCCAGGCGGTCCTTGCCGCGACGCTCATGGCGTTGGCGCTGGCGGCCGTGCTTTTGATCGGCGGCAGGCGCTTGTTCGGGCGCATATTCGAACCAGACCCAACCGTCGATGACCCGTCCTACCTCAGCCGGTTATCTGTCGCCTTCTGGTCGACGCTGCTGCCGACCTTGGCGCTCGGCGTCTTCTTCGCTTCGGCCGTCTTCTTCTTCAACTACTACAATGTGCTGCGCGGCGACATCGGCACGTTCCTCGATGCCTTGCTGTCGGTGATCGGCATGGTTTTCTGCGTCAACCGGCTGACCAATGCGGCCCTCGAACCACGCCTGCCGAACTGGCGCCTGATCCCTGTCGCGACGGGTTCCGCGCGCTGGCTCGTCTGGCTGACGACGGCCATGGCGCTGGTGCTCGGCTTGAATTACTTCCTCTCGGTAGTCAACGAGAAGATGGGTTCGCCGCTGTCGCTGACGATCGCCAGGGGCTTTGTCGCCACCATCATCGTTGGCGTCATCCTGATCCTGATGGCGCTGCTGCGGCCTTTCAGGGCGTCCGACGGCTCATGGCGCCCCTGGCCGGCCTGGCTTCGTTTCATTGCGATCGGGCTCGGCCTGTTCACCATCGCCGCGGCGCTGCTTGGCTATATCGGTCTGGCGCTCTTCGTGGCGTTCCAGGTCGTGGTGACAGGAACCGTCCTTGTGACGGCCTATATCGGTTTCCTGTCGGCGCGCGCGATCGGCGAGGAGGGCGCCTTCGCCGATACTTCCGTGGGGCGGTGGCTTTCGGAAAACTCCAGCTACGAGGATACAGCCCTCGACCAGCTCGGCCTTGTGGTCAGCATCGCCATCAATGTGATGATCGTGCTGGTATTCCTGCCGCTGATCCTTCTGATGTGGGGTTTTCAGCCCGGCGATATCGAGGCCTGGGCCTACAAGCTGGCGACCGGCGTCACTATCGGCTCGGTGACCATCTCTTTCCTCGGCATCCTGACCGGCATCGTCGTCTTCGCCATCGGTTATTTCCTGACGCGCTGGTTCCAGGGCTGGCTGGACGGCTCGGTGATGGCGCGCGGCAAGGTCGACGCCGGCGTGCGCAACTCGATCCGCCTGGGGGTCGGCTATGCCGGCGTGGCGATTGCCGGCCTGGTCGGCATCTCGGCGGCCGGCATCGATCTTTCCAACTTGGCGCTGGTTGCCGGCGCCCTTTCGCTCGGTATCGGCTTCGGCCTGCAGAATGTCGTCTCGAATTTCGTTTCGGGCCTCATCCTGCTTGCCGAGCGGCCGTTCAAGGTCGGGGACTGGATCGTCGCCGGCGATGTCAGCGGCACGGTGCGCAAGATCAGCGTGCGCGCCACCGAGATCGAGACCTTCCAGCGGCAGTCGGTGATCCTGCCCAATTCGAACCTCATCAACAACGCGGTCGGCAACTGGACGCATCGCAACAAGCTGGGGCGCCTCGAAATCAAGGTCGGCGTCGCTTATGGCAGCGACGCTAGGCGCGTGCATGCCATCCTGCTGGATATTGCGCGCGCTCACCCGATGGTGCTGAAGAATCCCGAGCCGTTCGTTCTCTTCGCCAATTTCGGGGCGGCCGCCCTTGAATTCGAAATTCGCGTTTTCGTTGCCGACATCATGAACAGCAGCGTCGTGCAGAACGATATCCGTTTCGCCATCTTCGATATCTTCGAGGAGGAGCGGATCGAGATTCCGTCGACACCGCGCGCCGTTGTCGAGACCAACAAGCACGAAGCATGGCCGATCGACGACGACAAGATCGAAGCCGAATTCGCCGAGCGCCAGAGACTGGAGGAGGAAGCCGCGGCCGAGCGGGAACGCCTCGCCAAGATGAAGCGCAGGGGCCGCAAGCCCGATCCTGGCTGAGGTGCATCGATGTTAGGGCTAGGCCGTCCTGCAAATGGCGGCGTCCTGCGCTTCCGGTGCTTACGTACTTTCAAGTAGGCTCCGCTCCGGTTCTCGTAACCCACAATTTTCGACTTGGCCTGACCCTATCCCGGTAGACGTTCGGTCGATTGCCCTGCGGCTACCCGAAACCGATTGTGGCATGAATGCGGCATTCAGTTGCGGTTCAGGTAACATCTCATATAAGCTCGGGTGCAAAGGGCGAGAATGCCTTGCGAATGCGAACAGAGGCGGTGTGCAAACACCGGAATTGCAATGTGGAAGTCTGTCGTTGCCGCCATCGCTTTGCTGGCCTTGGGCGGTTCGGCTTTCGCCGCCAGCGCGATCAACAGGGATGCTCAAACGCGAACCCTGATCGTGACCGAAGGCGGGGCCAAGAGCGAGTTGACGCTTGGCGCCGGCGAGACGGTGGAGTTCTGCTCGAATGGCTGCTTCGTTACATTGCCTAACGGCGATCTCGAAGCGCTGACCGGTTCGGAAACGGTCGAGATATCGGGCGGCACTGCCCGGATCAAGTAATCGTTATCGCACGATTGGCAAAGGCCGGGCGGATGTCCGGCCTTTTATCGTTTCCGGTAGCCGGCGCTTAACGATGGCGCCCGAAAACCGGTTTGGCTCCGCGCTGCAACCGGGCGTTTTAACGTTCGATACGTCGTCCCCCGCTATATCCCGCTATGAAGATGCCGAAACACGGCACTGATTTCATATGGCGGACGACCCTCTAGGGTGGTTCGCGCGGGCAGGGCAGGACAATGGACGCGCGGTCGGACAGGAACGCAATTCCGCTTGCGGTCGATCTCGACGGCACGCTGATTGCAACGGACCTTCTGTGGGAAGGCCTGTTCATCCTGCTCAAGAAGAATCCGCTCTATCTCTTTCTGGTCCCGCTGTGGCTGACCGGGGGACCGGCCCGGCTGAAGCGGGAAATAGCTGAACGCGTCGACATCGATCCGGCTTCGCTGCCCTATCGCCACGAACTGCTCGACCGGTTGCGCACCGAGCGCCAGGAGGGGCGCGCGATCGTTCTGGCGACGGGAACACCACGCAGGTTCGCCGAAGCGATCGCCACGCATCTCGGCATCTTCGATCGCGTGCTGGCGACCGACGGCCCCCACAACATGACCTCGGCCCGGAAGTGCGCGGCGCTTGTCGCCGCCTATGGCGACGCGGGCTTCGACTATGCCGGCAACAGCCACCACGATCTCAAGGTGTTCGACGCGGCGCGCACCGCGCTCGTGGTGGCGCCTGACCGCAGCGCCCGGCGCTGGCAGGCAGCGCATCAAGCCGAGACCATGCCGGCGCCAAAGCCGACGCTGAGGACCTACATCAAGATGCTGCGTATGCATCAGTGGCTGAAGAACGCGCTGATCGCGGTGCCCATGGTGCTGTCGCACGAATACTTCAACCCGAATATGATCTGGCAATGCCTGCTGGCGTTCGTCTCCTTCAGCGCCGTGGCGTCCGCCATCTACATCCTCAACGATTTTTTCGATCTGGCGCTCGACCGGAAGCATCCGACGAAGCGCAATCGGCCTTTCGCCAGCGGCGCCTTGTCCATTCCGTTCGGCATGGGCGCGATCGCGGCGCTGCTCGCGATCGGCATTGCCGCGAGCCTCTTCCTTCCGATCGAATTCCTTGGCGTGCTTCTGGGCTATATGGCGATCACCACCGCCTATTCGCTTTCGTTGAAGCGCATGCTTCTGGTCGATGTGCTGACGCTTGCAGGCCTCTACACGATCCGCGTGCTGGCTGGCGCGGCGGCCACAGGTGTCGACGTCTCCTTCTGGTTGCTCGCCTTCTCGATCTTCTTTTTCCTGTCGCTGGCGTTGGTGAAGCGCTTCGTCGAGCTGCGCACCACCGCCATTCCGCCGGGCGAGCGCATCGCCGGCCGGGGCTATCGTACGGAGGACCAGGAAATCGTCGCCCAGGCCGGCATGGCGTCGGCGTTCTCCTCGGCTCTGGTCCTTGCGCTCTACATGGACAGCCCGGCAGTGCGCGAGCTTTATCCGCATCCATGGCTGATATGGCCGCTGGCGCCGATCGTCCTTTATCTTACGATGCGCGTATGGATCCTCGCCCGGCGCGACGAGATGCATGACGACCCGGTCGTCTTCATCATTCGCGACTGGCGCAGCCAGATCGTCGTCGCCATCGGCGCCGTCTTCCTCGTCGCGGGAGGCTGGTGATGGGGGACAGCCGCCTCGGCAGCTTCGGGCTGGCGACGCCGCCGGCGCGCAGGGCGATCCCGGCGAGCGAGGCGATGGCCTTGCTCAAGCGCGGCGCGCCAACGCCGGGATCACTGCTCGGCTATGGCAATGGCCGCTCCTATGGCGACAGTTGCCAGAACGATACCGGCATGGTGGTCGACATGCGGCCGCTCAACCGTATCCGTTCCTTCAACGCCGAAACAGGCGTGCTCGAAGCGGAGGCCGGCACCCTGCTTTGCGATGTCATCGCGCATGCCGCGCCTTATGGCTTCTTTCCGGCCGTGGTTCCAGGCACGCAGTTCGTGACGCTGGGCGGCGCGATCGCCAACGACATCCACGGCAAGAACCACCATCGGCGCGGCACTTTCGGCTGCCATGTGGAGGCCCTCACGCTGCTCAGGTCCGACGGCCGGACCTATCGCTGCTCGCAGAGCGACAATGTGCGCCTTTTTGAGGCGACGATCGGCGGCATGGGGCTGACCGGGCTTGTCCTTTCCGCGTCGATCAAGCTGATGCGGGTGCCCTCGCTTGACATAACGGAAAGGGCGACGCGGTTTCGTGATCTCGCCGAGTTTTTCGATCTCGCCGAGGCTGCAGACCAGGCCAACGAATATGCCGTTGCCTGGATCGACCAGCTTGCCGGCGGCCACGGGCGCGGGCGGGGCCTTTTGTTCACCGGCAATCATGCCGAGCACGGCTCCCACGCCGCCGCGCGCGCCGGCAGCCGGCTTTCCGTGCCGGTGCAGCCGCCGTTCAATGTGCTGAACCGGCCTTTCCTCACCGTCTTCAACGCGGCTTACCGCTGGAAAAAGGGAAAGTCCGCGGCGCCACGCCAGGCGGGCTATCAGGGCTTCTTCTTTCCCCTCGACGGCCTGCGCGACTGGAACCGGCTCTACGGGCCGCGCGGGCTTTTCCAACACCAGAGCGTGGTGCCGGAGGCAAACGCGCGCCGGGCCGTCCCGGCATTGTTGGAGGCGGCGCGCCGGGCAGGCCAGGGATCGTTCCTGACGGTGCTCAAACGCTTCGGCGAGGTCCGCTCGCCGGCGCTGCTGTCCTTCCCGCGGCCCGGCTATACCTTGACGCTCGATTTCCCCAATCGGGGGAGAAGGACGCTGCGGCTGCTTGCCGAGCTCGACCGTATCACGGTCGAGGCTGGCGGGGCGGTGAACCCCTATAAGGACGCCCGTATGGGGCCTGAGACGTTCGCCGCATCGTTCCCGCACTGGCAGCGGCTGGAGGCGCTCCGCGACCCGGTTTTTATATCGAGCTTCTGGGCGCGGACGGCCATGAGGCAGCAGATCGAACGAGGAAGAGTTGAGGCTGCGGAATAAATAAAAGTCAAATAGATCGTGGTCAATAAAGTGTTAAGACATGATTTACTTAAGGCACCGTCGCGACTTCACGAAATATTTGCAGGTTAGTAATAGGGCCGCCCATGGGGCGGGGTGGCAACAATGAAATATATAATCTTCATTCTCTTCACGGTCATGACCAATGCCGCGGCGCAGCTGATGCTCAAGCAGGGCATGATGTCGATGGGGCCGATCTCCTTTGAAGGCGTCAATCCGATCGTCAAGCTTTTGCAGATCGTGTTCAACCCCTGGGTGTTCCTGGGCCTCTGCACCTTCGTCATCTCGATGGCGTCGCATCTTTATGTGCTGTCCAAGGTCGAGCTAAGCTTCGCCTATCCGTTCCTCAGCCTGGCTTATGTCGCCGTGGCGATCTTTGCCTATTTCGTCTTCCGCGAGGACCTCAATGGCTGGCGCATCGCCGGCATCGCCTGCATCTGCGTCGGCACGATCCTGATCGCGCAGAGTGGGCGGGAAATGGGCGGCCGCGGGCATGACGACCAGACCGCCTCCATCACACCCGACAAGATCGGCACAAGCGAGATCGTTCGATGAGACATGTGATTTTCGGCGGCGACGGTTTCGTCGGCCGCCACCTTGCCCCCAAACTCGTCGCGGACGGCGAGACCGTCATCGTCGCCGACATCGTCAAGAGCGACCTGCCGCATTACCGTTCGGCGCGTTTCATCACATGCGACGTCACCGATCCGGCCTCGGTCGCGGCTGTGGGGCTCAACGCCGATGACGTGGTCTACAATCTGTCGGCCAAGATGCTGTCGCCGATCCAGGTGCGCGCCAAGCGGCACGATTTCTTCTTTCCGGTGAATTTCCACGGCACCAAGAACATCATGCAGGCGATGGATAAGGCAGGCGCCTCGAAGCTGGTCCACTACACGACCGACATGATCTATGGCCACACGGTGGTGCTGCCGATGACCGAGGAACATCCGGTCGCGCCGCTTGGCGAATATGGGCTGTCGAAGCTCAAGACCGAGGAACTCGCCGTCGAGTGGCGCAAGCGCGGCATGTCGATTTCGCTGTTCCGGCCGCGCCTGATCATCGGCCCCGGACGCCTCGGCATCCTGGAAAAGCTGTTCAAGCTGATCGACTGGAACCTGCCCGTTCCGATGATCGGCTCCGGCAGGAACCCCTATCAGTTCATCTCGGTGTTCGACTGCGCCGAGGCCGCCCGCGCGGCCTGGAAGGCGGGCGTGCCGAACGAGGCCTACAATCTGGGCTCCATCAATCCGCCGCCGGTCAGGAAGCTGCTCGGCGACCTGATCAGCCATGCCGGGTCCAGGTCAATCCTGTTGCCGACACCCGGCTGGGCGGTCAAGCGCACGCTCGATCTGCTCGACCTCATGAACATGCCGATCATGGATCCGGAACAGTATCTGATCGCCGACGAGGAATGCGTGCTCGACGTGTCCAAGGCCGAGCGCCAGCTCGGCTGGGTGCCGCAATATCGCGACGAGGACATGCTGATCGCCGCCTACAGCGAGTACCGCGACAAGAAGGACGGCCACGCCGTCGCCGCCAAACACGTTCCCGCCGAATAGGGCGACGAAGGGGAGATTTTCCACATGACCGTCATGGCAAAGCCGGAACATACCGGAACGCGCACGCTGGTCGATGCGCCGGCGCTGTCGCCGGCGACCATCGCCAAGCCCGACCTTCTCAGCGTCGAAGACGCCAAGGCGCTGGACGTCGCCCGCATCACCGACCTGTTCAAGGCGCATCTCAACCCTGGACAGCTGCATTTCATGAAGCTGCTCGGCTTTCACAAGGTCAAGATCGAGCGCGCCGAGGGTATGTTCTATATCGACCAGAACGGCCGCAAGATCCTCGACTTCTTCGGCGGCTTTGGTTCGCTGGCATTCGGCCACAACCATCCGCGCATCCTGGAAGCCCGCAGGACATTCCAGGAGGAAAAGCGCCAGGAGATCGCGATTGCCTTCATGTCGCAATATGCGGCCGCACTCGCGCATAACATCGCGCAATGCTCGCCCGGCGAACTCGATATGGTGTTCCTCGGCTCGTCCGGCTCGGAGGCCATGGAGGCGGCGGTGAAGCTCGCCGAGCGCGCCGCAGGCCCGAAGCGGCCGAAGATCGTCTATGCCGAGAACTCCTTCCACGGCAAGACCAAGGGCGTACTGGCGATCACAGATGGCCAGCTATACCGCGCCGACTTCAAGGTGGCCGACAATGTCGTGCGCGTGCCTTTTGCCGACATCGACGCCGTGGAGCGGCTGTTCAAGAGCGATCCAGAGATCGGCGTCATCGTGCTCGAAACCATCCAGGGCGGCGGCGGCATCATCCAGGCAGAGGCGGAATACTGGCAAAAACTGCGCGCGCTTTGCGACCGGCATGGCGTCCTGTGGGTCGCCGACGAGGTGCAATGCGGCTATGGCCGCACCGGCCGCTTCTATGCCTTCGAGCATTCCGGCGTCGTGCCGGATGTGACGGCGCTGGCGAAGTCGCTCGGCGCCGGCAAGGCGGCGGTCGGCGCCATGATCGCCAGGCGCGACGTCTACATGAAGGCCTATGGCACGCCGAAGACCGCGATGATCCACGCCATGGCCACCTTTGGCGGCATGGGCGAGGCCTGCGTCACCGCGATCGAAGGGATCAATGTGCTTTATGACGAGGGGCTGATCGACAATGCCGGCTCGACCGGCGCGTATCTGTTGCAGCGGCTGCAGGCGCTGAAGGAAAGATATCCGAAGATCATCAAGGACGTGCGCGGCAAGGGCTTCATGGTCGGGCTCGAGTTCCACGATTTCTCGCAGACCCTGCCGATGGTGCTCAGACCGGTGGTGAGCGTGCTCGACGACAAGCTGAAGGGCTCGCTGTCGGGCTTCGTCGGCTCGCTCTTGTTGCGCGACTATGATGTGCTCGTAGCCTTCACCGAGTACAACCGCAACGTGATCCGGCTCGAACCGCCGCTCATCTGCCGGCCCGAGCATGTCGACCGCTTCGTCGATGCCTTCGACAGCCTGTTGTCGCGCGGCATCGTGGCGATCGTGAAGGATTTCGTGAAAAGCCAGGTCGGCAAGTAAAGGCGCCGAGCATGCTGACCAGGCCGTCCGCTCCGACCCATCCGCTGGACCAGGTGACCGGCGCTGGCCTGGCATGGGGCGAGGGGGCTTACGCGAAATGGGCGGCATCGATCGGGGCGATCACCTTTTCGGTCTATATCCTGCTGACCGCCGCGACGGCCTGGTTCATGCCCGACACCAACTGGGATATGCTGCCTTATCTGGCGATCGCCGAGGAAGGCGCCTATCCCGCTCCGCAGGCGCTGCACGACTACGCCTACAGCACGGTCAAGGCCGGCGTGTCGGCCGGCGATTACAAGACGCTGACGGACGACGGCGGCGGCTTCCGCAGCCACATGGCCGAGAACGCCGCCGACTTCCACTCGCTGCTCGGCATGTACCGGATCAAATTCCTCTATGCCGAGATCCTGTCCGGGCTCAGCCGTATCGTATCGCCGGTAGAGGCGATGCGGCTGGTGCAGGTGTTCTCGGTGCTTCTGTTCGGCGCCATCACCCTCGCCTGGCTGCGCACGGAAGGCGCGCTGGCGCTGGCGCCGGTCGTCGGGGCGATCCTGATCATGGCCGATTTCGGCGACGCGGCGCGGGCGTCGACACCCGATCTGCTGTGCTCGGCGCTGTTTCTTGGCGGGCTCTTCGCCTATGTGCGCAAAGGTGAAGCGGCGACGGCGGTCCTGCTGTTCCTGGCCTTCATGGCCAGGCCCGACAACATCGTCTTCCTTGCCATTTTCGCGGTGCTGCTCGTCGCATTTCGCCAGAGGGCGTGGGGCGTGCTGGCCGGCTTCGCCGCGTCATTCATCGCCTATTTCGCCATCTCGCGATGGGCCCAGCATCCGGGCTGGTGGCCGCATCTTTGGTTTTCCAGCATCGAGCAGCATTACAATATGGACGGCTTCGAGCCGCCGTTTTCGATCGCGGCTTATCTGAAGGCCATCGCCGCGTCGGTGGTGCGCGCCATCAGCGTCAACAGCTGGGTCGGCGTCTCGATCCTGGCGCTGGCCGGATGGTTCGGCTTGAGCCACGCCGGCTTCCGGCCGGACCGCCGCGCCGGCATCCTGCTGACGGCACTCGTGCTCGGCGTGCTGGCGAAGTTCGCCGTCTTCCCGATCCACGACACCCGCATCTATTTCCCCACTCTTCTGCCACCCTTCCTGCTGCTCGCCGCGCCACTGATGGCGCTGTGGGCGGCGGCAAGCCAGGGCGGGCGCCGCGTCGCGCCGCAGGTCATTTCCGGAGACCAGTCATGAGCTCGCTTTCCAGCTTCGCGCGCATTCTCCTGTCGCTCGGCCTGCCTGTGGGCTTGCTCGATCGCGGCCCGGCGTTGCACGGCACGAAGTTCCTGGCCAAGGCGGCGCTCAAGGCACGTTTCGGCGGTCGGCCGTTCCAGATGGTCAATGTCGGGGCCTGCGACGGCGCGCTTTTCGACGACGTGACGCCCTGGCTGCATCGCATCTCCGGGGCGCGGGCCATGCTGGTTGAGCCGATTCCCTACAACCAGAAGCGCCTGCGCGCCAACTACCCGGATACCGGCCGCTTCGTCATCGAGCCGGTAGCGGTGACCAGGACCAAGGGCACGATCACGGTCCATACATTCGATGCTGCCGCGCTCGAAGCCGGCACGTTGCCAATCGAGTTCATCGGCTGCTCGTCGGTCACCGACACCAATCTGATGTCGGGCAAGAACGCCTGGGGCGAGGCGGACGCCAACTTCAACAAGTTCGCCCCGCATCTGAAGGACATCGAGGTGCCGTCGGAGACCTTGCAGACGCTGCTCGACCGCAACGGCATCGCCCATATCGACGCTTTCCTCGTCGATTGCGAGGGCGCCGACTGGATGGTGTTCGATCAACTCGACCTGACGCGCTACCGTCCCGGCCTGATCAAGATCGAGGTCGGCGCGTTGCCCGCCGCCGAGATCGGCCAAGTTATCGTCAAGCTGAAGACCGCTGGCTATCAGGTCGGCTTCCAGGCCGAGGACATCTGGGCCTTCGCCTGACATAAGCCGGCACGATTGACGGCGCGGACCACGGTCCGGGCCACCCAGGCCGATTAGGCATTTGGCCATATTCCACCAGTCGGAATTGATGTTCCTGGCAGCTGAATAATTCGGCTGAATCCGCAGGCTTTTCAGAAAATATTTCAGGCAAACAGTCAGAATTCCGGAATGGGATATTCTTGGCGGGAAAAGGCTGTGCCATCCAAATCATGTTGCCTCGTCGGCTGGACTGCCGCGCGGCAGAAGTGGCCGGCGCCGGAGGAGGGCGCCCCACTGGTGGACCGACCAGATCGGACTTGGGGAGGGAGTGGATGGACAAGGTTTTTCGGACTTCGGATGGCGCAACGCTGGCCTACAGCATCGACGGTGAGGGGCTGCCGCTGCTGCTGCTTCCCGGCTGGTCGCAATCGGCGGCGATGTTTCGCAACCAAATCGCGTCGTTCAGCAAATCGCGCCGTGTGATAGCGCTCGATTTCCGAGGTCACGGCAAGTCCAAGGATGCCGACCACGGCTTTCGCGTGTCGCGCTTTGCCAGGGATGTCCAGGAGTTGCTCGACCACGAAGGCCTGGATGCGGTCTCGGCGCTCGGATGGTCGATGGGCGCTTCGGTGCTTTGGAGCTTCATCGACCTTTTCGGAACGGGGAGGCTGAAAAGCCTGATCTTCGTCGACGAGCCGGCCGCGGTCATGAACCAGCCCGGCATGGACGACGGGGCGAATGCGGACGCCGGCGCGATCTTCGACGCGGCAGCGCTCGGTTCGATCGCGGCGCAGATTGTCGGTCCGGAGGGTGCCTCTGTGCGAGAGGCCTTTGTCGGCTCAATGATCACCAAGACTATCGACCCCGCCTTGCGCGACTGGATCGTGGCGGAGAATCTGCGCGTCAAGCCGCAGGCGGCCGCTTCGCTGCTTATCGACCATGCGTCGCTCGACTGGCGCGATATCTTCCGGCGCATCGATCGGCCGGTCCTGGTTTTCGGTGGCATGGTCAGCCATGTGTCGGTACGGTCGCAGCAGTGGATCGCGGGGCAGCTCGCCGATGCCGAGCTTGTGGTCACCGCGGCGGAGGACGGTGGTGCCCACTTCATGTTCCTGGAAAAACCAGAGCCGTTCAACGTCGCGCTGGCGCGGTTCCTTGACCGGGTGGGCTGAAGCATGGCGGAGCACCCGTTGGCCGGCAGGGTCCCCTTGCCGTCGCACGCGCCTGAACCTTCGGGACGGCTTGCTGGCGCCACCGCCATCGTGTTTGGCGCCGGATCCTCCGGCGACATATTGAGCAATGGCCAGGCGGCGGCGCTTGCCTATGCCCTGGCAGGCGCTGCCGTCGTTGCCGTGGACCTCTACCGGGAGCGGGCCGAAGCCACGGCCAGGCTGGTTGGCGCGGCTGGCGGCCTTGCGCTGGCGGTCGAGGCGCAGGCAGGCGACGAGAGAGAGGTCGAGACCGTATTCACCCTTGCGATCGAGGCCTTCGGGAAGATCGATATCCTGCACAACAATGCCGGCATCGCGGACGTGGCCGCGATCGAGGCGATGCCGACAGAGGCTTGGGATCGCGCGTTCGCCGTCAACGCCCGGGCGCCGTTTCTGGCCAGTCGCCTGGCGTTGCGGCAGATGTTGATGCAGCCGGAGGGCGGCGTTATCACCAACATCTCAACCGTCGGCTCCATCCGCTATCCAGGCATCGCCTATGCCGGCTATGCGGCGTCCAAGGCGGCGCTAAACCAGTTCACAGTGCAACTTGCCTTGGAGAACGCAGCCCGCAACATTCGCGCCAACGCCATCGTGCCAGGATTGCTGCATACCTCGCTGGTGCAGAACCAGCTTGCCAAACGCTATGGCAGGGACGGGCAGGCCGCGGCCCGCGAACGCGCGGCGCTCTGCCCGATGGGCTTCACAGGCGATGCCTGGGATGTCGCCAACGCGTCGGTGTTTCTGGCAAGCCGGGAGGCGCGTTACATCACCGGACAGCTGCTGATTGTGGACGGCGGCCTCAGCGCCCGCTGCGCCTAGGCCTCAGACCCGGCTGTAGCCGGCGCGCTGCTCGATCCGGCGGATCGCATCGGCCATGTCGTCGACGATCTGCGGCAGGCGCTGTCGCGTCAGCCGGTCCGAGAGCGCCACGATGCTGATGGAGGCAACGACGTTTTGCTGGCCGTCGCGGATCGGGAGCGCCGCCGCGCTCATGCCAGGAACGATGGCGCCCTCGTAAAGAGCATAGCCGCGCTCGCGCGTCTCGGCCACAAGCTGATGCAACCGGCCAGGATCGAATTTCGACAGATGGCCAGCATGGGCATGTTGATGTCGATCAGATGGCCCAGTTCATCATCCCTGACATTGGCGAGTATGGCGAGGCTGCCGGCGCTGCCACCTAACGGGACGCGGTCACCGACATTGATGGTCTGCGCCTTGATGGGGAAGGAGCCGCTGACGCGGTCAATGCAGATGGCATGGCTACGACTGCGAACATAGAGGAAAAACGTGTCGCCGTGCTTGGCCGCAAGTTCCGCGATCGCAGTCTGAGCGAGATGCAGAATGCTGATGCGACTGCCCGCCGCAGCGGCCAGCGCGAAAATCTCCAGCCCCAGCCGGTAGCGACGCGTTTCGGGATCCTGCTCGACATAGCCGACATCGACGAGCGCGTTCAGCGTGCGGTGCGCCACCGGCTTGGGGTAGCCGCAGCGCCCGGCAATGTCGGACAAGCGTTCGCCCTCGATCGGTCGTTCCGTCAGACATTCCAGAATGCGCGCGACGCGCTCGATCGACTGCGGGCCTTCGTTCTTGCTTGCCATGGGCCGACCCTAGCCAAATGCGGGCTGCGCTGGCTAGCCCGACTCTTTCCCGAACAGCAAAGGGCTGACGTGGCGCGGGCTTTTTTTGCGATGTCGCAAACAGGCTTCAATCGCGCCACCGCTCCGCCCTATAGTCCCGCTCGCTTTATCTCTTTGGAGTCGCGGGCAATGGCAGAGTTTCCGAAAAAGGCGAAGGTCGTCATCGTCGGTCTGGGCGGTATCGTCGGCGCGTCCGTCGCCCACCACCTGATCGAACGCGGTTGGGACGACATTGTCGGCATCGACAAGTCGGGCATCCCGACCGATATCGGCTCGACGGCGCACGCCTCGGATTTCTGCTACACGACCAGCCACGATTTCCTGTCGTGCTGGACGACGCTCTACTCGATCGATTTCTACGAGAAGATGGGTCACTACGCCCGGGTCGGCGGCCTCGAGGTGGCGCGCGTGGGCGACGACGGCCGCATGGAGGAGATCAAGCGCAAGGTCGCTTCCGCCAAGGCTTTCGGCACGCGCGCGCGGTTGATCGAGCCGGCCGAAATCAAGAAGAAGTTCCCGTTGATCGAGGAGCACCTGGTGCAGGGCGGCCTGTGGGATCCGGATGCCGGCCTTGTCATCCCGCGCTCGCAGACGGTCGCCGGCAAACTGGTCGACCAAGGCGTCGCTTCCGGCAAGCTCCAGGCTTTCGCCAACACCTCCGCTAAGGAACTGATCGTCGAGAACGGCCGCATCAAGGGCGTGGTCACCGAGCGCGGCACGATCGAGGCCGACTATGTCGTGGTCTGCACCGGCATCTGGGGCCGGCTCACCGCGGCGCTGGTCGGCGAGGACCTGCCGGTGATGCCGATCGATCATCCGCTCACCTTCTTCGGCCCCTATAACGAGTTCGCCGGCACCGGCAAGGAGATCGGCTGGCCGCTGCTGCGCGACCAGGGCAACTCGGCCTATATGCGCGATACCGGCGATCCGAAGACCGCCGAGGGCGGGCAGATCGAATGGGGCTATTACGAGGAGACCAATCCGCGTTTGTGCCACCCACGCGATCTTCTCGAAAAAGACCAGGCGCGGCTTTCGCCGTCGCAGCGCGACCTCGACATGGAACAGATCCTGGCGCCTCTGGAGCGCGCCATGGAGTTGACGCCGATCCTGGGCGAACTCGGCTATAATGAAGGCCACTCCTTCAACGGTCTTTTACAGGTGACCACTGATGGCGGCCCGTCCATGGGCGAAAGCCAGAAGGTGAGGGGCTTGTGGTACGCGGTCGCCATCTGGGTCAAGGACGGCCCGGGCATGGGCAAGCTGATCGCCGACTGGATGACCGACGGCAGGACCGAGGTCGACCATCATGCGATCGACTATTCGCGCTTCTATCCGCACCAGATGCAGGAACAGTTCATCTGGGATCGCTGCACCGAGACGGCGATGATGGTCTACAATCCGGCCGTTCATCCGCGCGAGCCCTTCTCCAAGGGCCGCAACATTCGCCGCTCCCCGTTCTGGGAGCGTGAGAAGGAGCTGGGCGGCTATTTTATGGAACTGGGCGGCTGGGAGCGCGCCCACGGCTATGCCGCCAACGAGCATCTGCTCGAGAAGTACGGCAACCGCGTGCCGGTGCGCGAGAACGAATGGGACAACCGCCATTTCTGGCGCGTCTCCAATGCCGAGCATCTTGCGATGAGCGAGGATTGCGGCATCGTCAACCTCTCGCATTTCTCCATGTACGACGTAGAAGGTCCCGACCATGTCGCGCTGCTGGAATGGCTGTGCGCGGCCAAGATCGGCGGAGACAACAATATCGGCAAGGGCATCTACACCCACTTCCTCGACGAGGAAGGCATGGTGCGCGCCGACTTCACCGTCATCCGCATGGCCGATCGCTGCAGGGTCATCGATGGCGCGGACGCCGGCCCGCGCGACTTCCGCTACATGCAACGCACCGCACAGGACAAGGGTTTTAACGCGACCGTCACCGACGTGACGGAGAAATATGTCACCATCGGCATCTGGGGGCCGAATGCCCGCACGACCTTGCAGAAAGTGGTCGAGGATCCCCAGGGGCTTTCGCCGGAGAATTTCCCCTTCGCCGCGATCAAGCCGATCAAGATCGGCGGCAAAGATGTGACGGCCTTCCGCATCTCCTATGTCGGCGAGCAGGGCTGGGAGCTGCATATGCGCTACGAGGACGGGCTCGCCGTCTGGGACGCGCTGCGCTCGACCGGTGTGATGCCGTTCGGCGTCGAGACCTATGCCAACACGCGCCGCATGGAGAAGAGTCTCAGGCTCCAGAACGCCGATCTTCTGACCGAGTACAATCTGCTTGAGGCTGACCTTGCCCGTCCGAAGGTCAAGGAGAACGACTTCTGCGGCAAGGCCAAGCATCTGGAATACCGTGCCCGCGAGCATCAGCCGGCGATGCTGTGCACACTGGTGATGACCGAGAACACGGATGCCAAGGGCGTCGCGCGTTATCCGGTCGGCACTATGCCGGTGCAGGATCCCGCGACCGGCGAGACGCTGGTGGATGAGCTCGGCCGCCGCTCCTTCACCACCTCGGTCGCCTATGGTCCGACGATCGGCAAGAACATCGCGCTTGCCTATCTGCCCTGGGCCTACTGCCAGGAAGGCCGCAAGCTGCAGGTCGAATATTTCGGCGAAACCTATCCGGTCGAGGTGGCCGGCGTCGGTTACAGGCCGCTTTACGACCCGGAGAATCTCAAGCCGAGGAGCTGAGCCCTGGGCGAGGCACGTGAAGCCCGGCTTCGGCCGGGCTTTTTGCTTTTGTGCGGACCGATTCTCGCGTAGCGTCGCGCCAGGCGGAGTGGGCATCGTGCAACGGTTCGGCTGGGACAGGAAGAACGCCGCGCTCGTCTTCACGATGAAGGGGAACATTCCCGTTCATGTGAGCTGGACCTTTGCCATTCCCGCCGCCCTGCCGTTCCTGCATGAATGGTCGAGGCGCCCCCAGGCCGCTCTTACTCATACACTCATCTTTGCCGCGCTGCTGCTCCTGTCGGTGTTTCTGCACGAGCTTGCACATGTCTGGGCAGCGCGGCGCCAAGGCATCGGCACCCAACGGATAGAGCTGTACCTCTTCGGCGGCATTGCCTGGTTCAAGCCCGGCCCGGCTTCGCCTTATGGCTGGGCGTGGATCGCCTTTGCCGGGCCTTTGGTGAACATCATCCTGGCGGCAGGCTTTACCACCGCCTATTATCTCTTTGCCGGGCCCTTGTTGCCGGTCCATCACGGCGGTCTTTTCAGTTCGCCGCCGCCGACACCGGCAACCCCTCTTGAGTGGACACTTTGGCTTGGCATTTTGGTGAATGGGGTTTTGGCCATTCTCAACCTCCTCCCGGCCTTTCCGCTCGACGGCGGGGCGATCGCCAGGCATCTCCTTGCGCCGCGCTTCGGCGCTGATACCGCCGTGCGGATCGTCGGCTTCTGCGGTGTCGTGCTTTCAATCTTGCGTTTCGCGGTCATCGTGCCTGCGGCGGCAGCCGGAATTCTGGTGTGGATTCCGCCTTCCTTCAGGCCGAACTGGCGGGCGTTTCGCGCCGCTGGCAACAAGAAGCCCGTTCCGCCGCATCCGGCTTGATGTGGGGGGGGCAGCGGCTTATGTGGCTCGATACCAGTCCTGCGAAAGCAACACGCCCCATGCGCATCCTGTCCGACGCCTTCATTCCCGAATTGCCCAATCACTACCACGGCAAGGTGCGCGAAAATTACGACCTCCCGGACGGGCGGCGCATCATCATCGCCACCGACCGTCTGAGCGCGTTCGACACGATACTGGCCTCGATACCGTTCAAGGGAGAGGTGCTTACCCAGACAGCGCGCTACTGGTTCGAGGAAACCGCCGACATCTGTCCCAACCATGTGCTGGAATATCCCGACCCCAACGTCGTCGTCGGCACGCGGCTCGACATGCTGCCGGTCGAGATCGTGGTGCGCGGCTATCTGGCGGGGACCACCAGCACCTCGATCCTGACCAAATACAGGAAGGGCGAGCGGAGCTTCTACGGCCACAGTTTTCCGGACGGGTTGCTCGACAACGAAAAGCTGCCGCAAGCCATCATCACGCCCACCAGCAAGGCTGCACATGGCGGCCATGACGAGCCGCTGTCGGAAGCCGAGATCGTCGCGGAGCGGCTGCTGACACAGGCGCAGTGGGACACCGTATCGCGCTATGCGCTGGCCCTGTTCGCCCGCGGCCAGCAGCGCGCGGCCGAACGCGGCCTGATCCTGGCCGACACGAAGTATGAATTCGGCACCGCCCGGGACGGCACTATCGTGCTCGCGGACGAAATCCACACGCCCGACAGCAGCCGCTACTGGATCGCGGCGAGCTATGAGGAGGCGTTCGCAAGCGGCGGGCGGCCGCAGAGCTTCGACAAGGACTTCGTCCGCTCCTGGGTGTCGGCGCGATGCGATCCCTACAAGGACCCGATCCCGCGCATTCCGGAGGAGCTCGTCAATCAGACCTCTGCGGTCTATATCCAGGCCTATGAGGCGATCACCGGCGCGAAATTCGTGCCCGACCTTTCCGGCGATACGGTGCTGGAGCGCATCCGCTCGAATCTCGCGCGGTATTTTTAGGAAGGACGTCGCGCCGGCGGAATCCGATGCTGGGAACTCCCGGCTTTTGCGTGCAGCGATTTTCGCTTAACCTTTGCCCATGTCCGCTTATGCCCGCTCAAGGCATATCGTCTCAGGCAGTGCCGCTTTGGCGCTGGCGCTTTGGCTGACGCAATCGGCTTCTCCCGCCGAGCCGGTCGATGTCGAGCTGGTGCTGGCGGTCGACGTTTCGCTGTCCATGTCGCCGGCCGAGCTGGAGATCCAGCGTCACGGCTACGCGGCGGCACTCACGCACGACAATGTGCTGAGGGCCATCGCCGACGGCGCCCATGGCAAGATCGCCGTCACCTATGTCGAGTGGGCGGGCACGACCTGGCAGCGCGTAGTCGTGCCCTGGACGGTGATCGCCAACCGCGACGACGCCGAGAAGGTGGTGGCGCAACTGAATGCACGTCCGCCGGACAGCGCCCGACGGACTTCTATCTCCGGCGCGCTGACCTTCGGCCGCGACCTTTTCGCCGAGAGCGGTTTTCAGGGGGCCAAGCGCGTCATCGACGTTTCGGGCGACGGACCCAACAACCAGGGCGCGCCCGTCAACCTCACGCGTGACGAGGTGGTCAAACAAGGCATCACCATCAACGGGTTGCCGCTGATGACGCGCGGCGGTTTCAGCGGCGCCTTCGACGTCGACAATCTCGACCGCTATTACAGCGACTGCGTCATCGGCGGACCGGGCGCCTTCATGATTCCGGTCAATGACTGGACGCAATTTCCGGAAGCAATCCGCCGCAAGCTGGTGCTCGAACTTGCCGGTCCCGCCTCGCCGCAATGGGCGGCGGAAGAGGCCGCGCATCCGCCGGTCGTGCTCGCCGACGACAGGCCGGCCACCGACTGCCAGGCCGGCGAGAAGATGTGGCGCAACCGCGGCTGGGGCATGCCGTGACGGATCGAGAAGCATTCCTCCCGGGATTGGATTGGACCATCGTCAAGTGCGGCTTCTGCTTCATTGACAAGCCCTTTGGCGTCTGTGAGACAATTTGCGCTCACCACATAAAAGGGGAACCACAATGAACAGGACCACCATTTTCGCGGCGGCGCTGACGGCGGCCGCCTTGCTCGGAGCCCCGGCGATGGCTGCCACATCGCTCACGATCGGCATCAGCGGCTGGACCGGCTTCGCGCCGCTGACCCTGGCCAAGCAGGCCGGGCTTTTCGAAAAGCACGGGCTGGACGTAACGCTCAAGAAGGTGCCGCAGGCCAGCCGCCCGCTGGCGATCGCCAGCGGCGACCTGCAATGCGCGGCGACCACGGTGGAAACTTGGATGGTGTGGAACGCCAGCGGCGTCACCACCAAGCAGATCTTCCAGCTCGACAAATCCTACGGCGCCGACGGCATCGTCGTGCGCAACGACATCAAGACCGTCGCCGACCTCAAGGGCAAGACCGTCGCCTCGTCCGCGCCCGGCACGTCGCCCTATTTCCTGCTCGCCTGGGTGCTTAACAAGAACGGCATGTCGACCAAGGACGTCACCGTCGTCAACCTGGAGCCGGACGCGGCGGCGCAGGCCTTCCTCGCCGGCCAGAACGATGCCGCCGTCACCTATGAGCCGTTCATTTCGGCGGTCCGCGACAAGGCCGACCAAGGCCACATCCTGGCGACCACGCTCGATTACCCGATGGTGCTGGACACCGTCGGCTGCACGCCGGATTTCCTCAAGGCCAATCCCGATGCCGCCAAGGCGCTGGCCGACAGCTATTTCGACGCCCTCGACCTGATCAAGAAGGATCCGCAGAAATCCTACGAGATCATGGGCGCCGACGTGAAGCAGTCGGCCAAGGAGTTCGAGGATTCGGCCAAGTACCTGAAGTGGGCCGACAAGGAAGAGAACAAGCAGTTCTTCACCAAGGAGTTCCAGGATTTTTCCAAGACCGCGGCCGAGCTCCTCAAGCAGATGGGGCTGATCAAGGAAGTGCCGGATGTGACGACGCTTGCCGACACCAGCGCGGTGGCCAACTGATCGCGCATCACCGGATCGGCGGCGTCAGGCCGCCGGTCCTTTCTCCTTGAGGCGCGCCACGATCTTTCAGGTCCGCTCCGCGTGCTTCGGGTTTTCGATTTTGCGCATGTCTTTATCCCGAAGCGGGGCGACATGCTTCAAGGACAGGGCCTTATGCTGCGTCCCTTGCATCCAGTCGCGCCGGGTACGCGAACCGTGCTCGGCATAGCCTTCTTCGTCTTCTTCGTGGCGTTCTGGGCGTGGATCACGCTCGGTGGCCATGTGAACCGGATCTTTCTCGCCGACCCGCTGTCGATGCTGCAGGATGGCTGGCGGTTGCTCACCGAGGATGGTTTCTGGCTGGATATTCTGATCACCATCTGGCGCGTCTTCGGTGGCTTCGCGCTGGCGTCGATCGTCGCGGTGCCGATCGGCATCGCGATGGGCGCCTGGAAGCCGGTCGAAGCCTTCCTCGAACCGTTCGTGTCCTTTGCGCGCTACCTGCCGGCGTCCGCCTTCATCCCGCTGCTCATCCTGTGGGCCGGCATCGGCGAACTGGAAAAGCTGCTGGTGATCTTCGTCGGCTCGGTATTCCAGATCATTCTGATCGTCGCGGTCAAGGTCGGCGGCACGAGGCGGGACCTGGTCGAGGCCGCCTATACGCTGGGGGCGACCGACAACGGCATCGTCAAGCGCGTGATCGTGCCGGCCAATGCGCCGGAGATCGCCGAGACGCTGCGCCTGGTGCTCGGCTGGGCATGGACCTATGTGATCGTCGCCGAGCTGATCGGCTCGTCGTCGGGCATCGGCTACATGATCATCAACAGCCAGTCGCGGCTGGCGACCGGGCAGATCATCTTCGGCATCATCGTGATCGGGCTGATCGGGCTATTGTCCGACTTCGCCTTCAAGGCGCTCAACCGCTGGCTCTATCCGTGGAGCCTGGTATGAGCAAGCTTCTCATCGAAGGCGTTTCGCGGACCTTTGCCGGGGTCGGAGGCGGGGAACCGGTGCGGGCGCTGCAGCCGGTCGACCTCGCCGTCGCCGCCAATGACTTCATCACCATCCTGGGACCGTCCGGCTGCGGCAAGTCGACTTTGCTCAGGATCGTCGCCGGACTGGAGGCGCCGAGCACGGGGCGCGTGCTGCTCGACGGCAAGGCGGTCACGCGGCCGGGACCGGACCGCGGGATGGTTTTCCAGTCCTATACGTTGTTTCCCTGGCTGACAGTCGCCGAGAACATCGGGTTCGGCCTGCGCGAGCAAGGCAGGCCCGAGCGCGAGCGAAACGATATCGTCGCTTCCTATATCGATCTCGTCGGCCTGGCAGGCTTCGAGAACCATTGGCCGAAACAGCTTTCGGGAGGCATGCAGCAGCGGACGGCAATCGCACGGGCGCTGGCCAACGATCCGGAGATCCTTTTGCTCGACGAGCCGTTCGGGGCGCTGGACAACCAGACGCGCGGGTTGATGCAGGAACTGCTGCTCGGCATATGGGAGCGGCGCAAGAAGACGGTGCTGTTCGTCACCCACGACATCGAGGAGGCGATCTTCATGGCTTCACGGGTGATCGTGATGAGCGCCCGGCCCGGCCGGATCAAGTCCGACGTGCCGGTCGACCTGCCGCATCCGCGCCACTACACGCTGAAGACCAGCCCGGAGTTCTCGGCCCTCAAGGCGCAACTCACCGAAGACATACGCATCGAGGCGGTGCGGACGGCGCAGACGCAGCCGGCCTAGACGGCTGCGTTCTTTGCCCGCTTAAGCCGCCAGCAAATGCTTGCGGTCGACGCGCTCCTGTTGCGGCGAGCGGGCGTAGAGCTCACGGTAGCATTTGGAGAAATGCGAGGCCGAGACGAAGCCGCAGGCCACCGCCACCTCGACCACCGGCAACGACGACTGGATAAGCAGGTGCCTGGCGCGGTCGAGCCGGATCTCCAGATAGTAGCGGGCAGGGGAGCGGCCCATCTCTGTGCGGAACAGACGTTCGATCTGCCGGCGCGACAGATCGACATGATCGGCGATCTCGATCAGCGACAGCGGCTCGGAGAGGTTGGCCTCCATCAGTTCGATGATGGTGAGCACCTTGGAATTCTGGACCCCGAGGCGGGCGCGCAGCGGCAGGCGCTGGCGGTCGGTCGGGCTGCGCACGCGATCGGTCAGCACCTGCTCGCAGACGCGGTTGACCAGGCTTTCATCGAAATCGTCGCCGATCAGTTTCAGCATCATGTCAAGAGCTGCGGTGCCGCCGGCGCAGGTGTAGACATTTTGGTCGACCTCGAAGAGATCGGCAAAGACATTGGCCTTCGGGAAGGCCTCGGAGAAGCCCGGCAGGTTCTCCCAATGGATGGCGCAGCGCTTGTTGGACAGCAGACCCGCGGCGGCGAGGACATGCGCGCCGGTGCACAGGCCGCCGACAGCGACGCCTCGATTATACTCCTCGCGCAGCCACGCGAAGGCCGACTTGTTGTGGTAGCGCTCGACATTGATACCGCTGCAGACGATCGCCATGTTCGGCCGGTCCGGCCCGGCCATCTTCTTGCGCTCTTCCTCCAGCGACGTGTTGACGGCGCATTCCACGCCGTTCGAGGCGCGCACCGGCTTGCCGTCGATGCTGGCCAGCCGCCAGCGATAGGCCTCGTAGCCGAGCATCCGGTTGGCGGAGCGCAGCGGATCGAGCGCCGTGGCGAAGGCGATCATGGTGAAATCGGGAATGAGGAAGAACACAAACGATCTCTTGATCGCATGCTTTACGGCATTCACGGGGTAACCTCACGCTGCCATGACGCGAACAGGATGTCGCGAACAGCATAGCGACATCAGTAAAAACCATTCCTGTCAATCGGGTAGGCGGCTAAGCGAAGATTAAATTTGCGACACGGGTCGCAAATGGGCAATCGGCCCGAGGTTGGCGGCTGCGCCCATGCAACGAAAGCCCGACAAGATCGGAACGCCGCCACGGAAAAACCGGACGGCGTTGGGTCCGTTCAGCGGCGGCGACCGCCATTCCAAAAGCCAGCTCAGGCAACGAAGCCGAGACGGGCAGCGGCCATGGCGCCTGTCTGGCCGGGCATCGTCTTGGCGAGGCGCTGACGCTCCAAGGCAGTCGTCAGGTTCATTTCGCGGCGGGTGAACAGGCGGGCAAAGAGCTTCATCATCATCTCCATTCGGTTGCTCAGACGGGTCGCCTTCGCTTAATGGAGTGGGGCAGCTCGTTTTGGCTGGCGTGGATATAGGCCTGCTTCGGGAGAAACTAAATCGCAAAAGCGAAGCGCTTGATATGAAAAGCGACACAGAGTGCGACATTTTTGGGCGATGTGCCCACGATTTGCAATTGTTTACAAGAAGTTAGTCCAAGAATTAAGCCGCTATGCGAGTGGCTCATATGCGTCATGCGGCTTCCGCATGGCTGGAAAATTCGTTTGAGTGCAAACAAAAGGCCCCAAACACACGAAGGCCTGCCGAGCTGATGCGGCAGGCCTTCAGAAATCCATACACACGTGGCTACTTTGCTCCAGCCCAGCTTCCGACGCCGAGGCGCAAGCCGGTCCTGGCATCGCCGGCTTCCGGCCAGCCGATGTCCTTCTGCAGTTCAATTGGCAGCGCATGGATGGCGCGTTCGGTCTGATAGCGGGCGCGGGCCGCGCTGAATTCGGTCGCAAGCCGACCGATGGACGACAGGATATACATTTCTTTCTCCTCTATGCGGGCAGGGAGGGGCCCGTCATTGCGTTAAGTCAGGTCTGTTTCAGCTTCATTTCATGTCGATTGCAGGACTGTGTCATGGTCGTTTGATGGCTGCTTCTGGCAGCATCCCGCATCGATCGAGTTGACTATGCGCCCGGAGTGATGTTCAATCAAACGAAATGGAATGATCGATTGCATCAGAAAAATTGAAGGCAGACGCTCATGAACGCCCCCCTCAATCATCCTTTGCCGCTACTGGATCTCGATGTGCTGCGTACTTTCGTGGCGATCGCGGAAACCGGTTCCTTCACCACCGCCGCCAACGCGGTGTTCCGCACGCCGTCGGCTGTCTCCATGCAGATCAAGAAGCTGGAGGATATCCTCGGCCGTTCGGTCTTCGCGCGCGACGCGCGCTCGGTGACGCTGACCACGGACGGCGAGATGCTGCTCGGCTATGCGCGCCGGCTGCTGTCGATCAACCGCGAAGTGGTGTCGAAGTTCATCATTCCCGACATCGTCGGCGTGGTGCGGCTCGGCTCGCCTGACGACTATGGCGAGCGCGTTCTGCCGCATGTGCTGAAGCGTTTTGCCCAGTCGCATCCGTCGATCGCCGTCGACGTCACGATCGACCAGAGCATCAATCTGCGCCGCCGCATGGACGACCGCGCGCTCGACATCACACTGCTCACCAATTCCTACAAGACCAGCGCCATCGGTGCCGAGGTTCTGCTGACCGAGCCCATAGTGTGGGCCGGCGCCAAGGGCGGCTGCGCGCATTTGCGTGAACCGCTGCCGGTGTCGCTGTGGGAGGAAGGCTGCGCCTGGCGGGCCGGTGCCCTGGAAGCGCTTGGACGCGAGGGCCGCAATTACCGCATCGCCTATATGAGCGCCCATACGGCCGGCCAGCGCGCCGCCATCATGGCCGACCTTGCTGTGGCGCCGCTACCGAAGTCGTTCCTCGGTGACGAGATGGTCTCGCTGGGCGCCAAGGACGGCATGCCCGAGATCGGCACCTACAATCTCGCCATGGTGGTGGCGCCCGATGCCAGCGCGCCGGTCAAGGCCGTCGCCGACCATATCCGCGCGACTTTCGAAGTGTTCCGCGAAACCGGCAAGTTCTGAGCTATTCGGTCGCCGGCGCCGGGCGAGTTGCTAACGCGGCTCTTGTCCTGCGTCTGGCGCGAGCCCGACGCGGTGCCGGCAGGCTGAGAAAGTCGACGATGCTGTCGCGCGCGCGGCGCGCTTCCGGCATCTCGATCAGCGGCCAGACATGGAACATGCCTTCTTCGTAGACGACGTCGACCTCGACCCCGGCGGCGCGCGCGCGTTCGGCGAAGATGAGATTGTCGGGGCTGAGCAGATCGCGAGATCCGGTGAGCAGCAGCGTCTTCGGCAGCACCGTGAGGTCGCCGTAGAGGGGGCTGATGTGCCAGTCGGAGCGCTCGAAGCCGGCGCTGTAAAGGCGGATCGCTTCCAGCCCGCCAGGAATGCCCAGCCAGGGATCGTTGCGCTCAGCCTCGAACACCTCCGGATTGGACAGCGACATGTCGAGGCCGGGCGAGATCAGCACGTGACGCGACGGCAGGGGCAGGCCCTCCTCGGCCGCCATCATGGTCAGCACGACGGCCATGTTGCCGCCGGCGGAGTCGCCCATGAAAACGATGTCCTCGGCCTCGGTCTCTTCGAGCATGCGCCGGTAGACGTCGCCGACCATGCCGAACATGTCATGGAAATCGTGCTCGGGCGCGATGGGGTAGACCGGCACGGTAATGCCGAACCCGAGGCGCTCGGCCATCTCGGCGATCAGACCCCAATGGTAGGAGGTGATCTGAAACACATAGGCGCCGCCATGCATGTAGAGGATGCGCCGGCGCTCGCCCGCTTTCGGTGCAATCTCATAGACGGGAAAGCCGCCGATTTCGGTCTCGGTGATGTCCATCCGCGCCTTGAGAAGGGCCGGCGGGTGATGGTCCTCGGTCTTTCGGGCGTAGGCGATCCAGCGCTGCAGGTTTTCGGCACTGGAGAACGCCTTCTTGCGGCTGTGCCTGAGAACGAACGAAACCAGGTGGCTTTTCAAACTGGGCATGCGGATACACGGACCTCGGCATAGCCGACCAAGAAAATTCCCTCCCTCCGCGAAAATCGTACCGAAGTTAAAAATGTCAAGGATTCAACGCTGGCACATCGGCGTGATCCGATGGTGCTTGTTTCTTGTTTGAGCAAATCTGGACGGAAGGCTGCGCGACTGGCCGAGCCTGACCGCCCATACTTTTGCCGGAATGGCTCTAGCGCCGCTTCGACAGGAGCGCGGCGCGTAATTTGTTGTCGCCGCTGGCCGGGGCCGCATCGCGACCCCGGCGCTTGCCGAGCAGCTTGCATTTGTCGGTGAAAGTCATCAGCGCGGCGTGCCGAGGAGCAACGCATGGAGCGCCGCCTGCGGATCGCTCGGCGGCGAGGCCGGCCAGCCGATATCCTTCTGGACATGCGCCGGCAGACTGTTCAGCGCGCGGATCGCCTTGTTCCGCGCATGAGCCTGCCTGATGGTGACGCCGAAGCGGCTGAGGTTATCGTACATCGACATTTTCATCTCCCTTGACGAGCAGCGGCGGCCGGGAACGATCCGTGGCCGCCGTTCGATGTCCGCTAAATGCGTCATGGATGTATCGGATGAATTTCGCGAAGGCAGCGCTTCGGTTTCCGGATCGCGCGAATCCGGAAACATTTGCATGCAAACGAAATTGAAATGCGGGAAGCGGTAGAAGCTACTCGCGGCCGCGTCGTGCCGCGCGCTCCTCGCGCGAGCGCCGGCGCGGGGTGGCATCTCCGGCCGTGCCGTCCTCGCTCATCGCCTTGCGCGGCGGCAGCTTCACGGCGGCCGCCAGCTTGGGGAAGGGGTCGACCTTGTTCGGCAGCGCCATGGCGTAGACGAAGTGCTCCTGAAATTTCGGTTCCAGCGCCGTCTCGATCTTCTCGATCCGGCTCACCGTCTCCTCGATCTCGCGCCGGTAGCCGCGATTGAGCAGCGCCATGCGCGCGCCGGCGCCGGCGGCGTTGCCGACGGCCGAGACCTTGTCGAGGTCGCAGTCGGGGATCAGCCCCAGCACCATGGCGTATTTCGGATCGATGAAGGAGCCGAAAGCGCCGGCGAAATGAATGCGGTCGACATGGTCGGTATGCTGTTTCTCCATCAGCAGCTTGGTGCCGGCATAGAGCGCCGCCTTGGCGAGCTGGATGGCGCGCACGTCGTTCTGCGTGATGGTGATCTTCGGCTCGCCCTCCTTCAGCACGTAGGAGAAGGTGCGGCCGTTGGGAACGATGCGCGGCGAGCGCGTGCTGAGCGATCCATCGACGACACCGTCTTCCGAGATGATGCCGGCGAGATACATCTCGGCGATCACTTCGATGATACCGGAGCCGCAAATGCCGGTGACGCCCGTTGCCTGGGCGCTTTCGGCGAAGCCTGGCTGATCGGACCAAAGCTCCGAGCCGATTACGCGGTAGCGCGGCTCCAGGGTTTCCGGGTCGATGCGAACGCGCTCGATGGCGCCGGGCGCGGCGCGCTGGCCGCCGGAGATTTCCGCGCCTTCGAAGGCTGGGCCGGTGGGCGAGGAGGCGGCGACGACGCGCGCCCTGTTGCCGAGCACGATTTCGGCATTGGTGCCGACATCGACGATCAGCATCATCTCGTCCTGGCGATGCGGGCCTTCCGACAAGGTGACGGCGGCGGCATCGGCGCCGACATGGCCGGCGATGCAGGGCAGCATGTAGAGGCGCGCGCCCTGGTTGAGCTTCAGGCCGATATCGGAGGCCTTGATGCGCACCGCTCCGGAGACGGCGAGCGCGAAGGGCGCGCCGCCGAGCTCCGTCGGATCGATGCCGAGGAACAAATGGTGCATGATCGGATTGCCGACGAAGACGGAATCCAAGATGTCGTTGCGCTGGACATTGCCTTCGGCGCAGACCTTGTCGACGAGCCCCGAGATCGCCTCGCGCACGGCCACCGTCATGCCTTCGCGGCCGTCCGGATTCATCATCACGTAGGAGACACGGCTCATCAGATCCTCACCGAAGCGGATCTGCGGATTGGACGTTCCGGAAGACGCGGCGACGCGGCCCGACAGCAGCGATACCAGATGCATGGCGATGGTGGTCGAGCCGATGTCGCAGGCAAGGCCGTAGGCCTCGTTCTTCAGGCCGGGCCACAGCGCGATGACGCGCGCGATGTCGCTGTCGGCATCCTTGTGGATGGCGGCCGTCGCGGACCAGTTGCCCTTGCGCAGGATGCCCTGCACCTGCGGCAGCAGGTAGAAGTCGAATTCCAGGTTCTTGAGGCCCCAGTCCTTCATCAGGGCGATCTTGAGCCGGTCGAGGTCGCCGAGCGGCTTGTGCATGTCGGGCTCCTCGATCTCGACATAGCACATGCGGATCGCGGTATCGCGGGCGATAACCCGGGTATCGGCGTCTTTGCGGATGGTCTGGGCGTTAATGACCGTGTCCTGCGGCACGTCGATGACAAGGTCGCCCAGGATCTGCGCCGAGCAGGAGAGGCGGCGACGTTCGGGCAGGCCGCGCACGCGCTCGTAGCGCTCTTCCTTGGCGCCCTTGGGCGAGATGTGGTCGTTGGACGAGACGATCTTGTGCTTGGCGAAATTGCCTTCCTGCACCTCGATCTGGCAGCGTCCGCAAGTGGCACGGCCGCCGCAGACGCTTTCGACATAAACGCCGAGCTGGCGCGCGGCGTCGAGGACCGGCGTGCCAACCGGGAACCGGCCACGCTTGCCCGACGGCATAAACAGGACGAGGGGATCGGTGATGTTGGGGGGAGGATTCATGCTGGCACGCGTCTCGATGGCAATTGCCGATCCCGTTTAACGGATCGTTTTACTGTTGGGTGGAGAGTCTGCTGGTCCAGGGGCCAACCATGTCGGAACTTCTGCTCTCCGCCGTCTTCACCGCGTTCACCATGGTGCGCGTGATCAAGGGCTCGTGGCTGCGCAATCCGCAATACCTCGCGACCGGAATCCTCGGCGCGGTCGTCGGAACCCTCGTGCTGCATGCATATTGGCCCGCCTATGACGATGATTTCATCATTGGCGGCGTCACCGGCATTTTCGGATCGTGGGCTGGAATGGCGTTGTTCGACGCCATATTGGGCATGGCTTGAGCGCAAAGCAGAGCTGTCCGATCGCATCCACGATGCGATCGGACCAGAGTTGTTTGCGGTGTGCCTCACGATTGCGCGCTATCCCTTGGCCATGCGAGCTTCACGACCGCCACGGCGACGGCCGCCAGCGGCGGCGCCTTCGCCAGGAGCGTTGACCGCCGTCGGAGCTGCGACAGCCTGGCCGCCTTCGGCCGGCTTGTAATCCTTGTAGGTGCGGATCCAGTTGGTGCAGTTTTCGTCGGTGCCGTTGAGCACATTGGCGCCGCGCACGGCTTCCATCTCCTGCGGACGCACCGGATTCATGATCGCCGAGGTCATGCCGGCGCCGATCACCATCGGGATGAAGGCGGCGTTGATGCCGTGGCGGTGCGGCAGGCCGAACGAGATGTTGGAAAGGCCGCAAGTGGTATTGACCTTGAGCTCTTCACGCAGCCGGCGTAGCAGCGCGAACACCTGGCGACCGGCGTCGCCCAGCGCGCCGATCGGCATGACAAGCGGGTCGACGACGACGTCATGGGCGGGAATGCCGAAATCGGCGCAGCGCTCGACGATCTTCTTGGCGACCGCGAAGCGGACATCCGGGTCCATGGAAATGCCGGTCTCGTCGTTGGAGATGGCGACGACCGGGACGTTGTATTTCTTGACCAACGGCAGGATGGCCTCGAGCTTTTCCTCCTCGCCGGTGACGGAGTTGACCAGCGGGCGGCCCTTGGCGACCTTGAGCGCCGCCTCGATGGCGGCGGTGACCGACGAGTTGATCGACAGCGGCAGATCGACGAGGCCCTGCACGATTTCCAACGTCTGCACCAACAGCGCCGGCTCGGTCGCGTTGGGGTCGACGGCGGTGACGCCGGCATTGACGTCGAGCATGGTGGCGCCGCAGGCGGCCTGCTCGAGCGCGTCCTTGATGACGGTCTCGAAATTGCCGGCCACCATCTCGGCGGCGAGCTTCTTGCGGCCCGTCGGGTTGATGCGTTCACCGATCACGCAAAAGGGCTGATCGAAGCCGATGACGATTTCTCGGGTCGCCGAGGCGACGATGGTGCGGGTCATGCGATCTCTCCGTCCGGGATATAAAGAGTTCTTTATATCGTTATCTGATTTTGTTCAAGCAAATGCGTGCCGGCAGCGCGATCAATGCGCGGTCTTCACCATATCCACCTGGGTTTCGGTAATCTCGTCGTGCAGTATGTGGTCTAGCCGCTCGGCAACGATCTGGTCGTCGCGGCGGATCTCGCGTTTCCACGGCTGGCGGCCTTTCAGCACGCCGGATTCATCGACGATCTCGGCGACATATTCCTCCTGGCGGTAGGCCATCACATGGATGCCGGCGACACCCGGGATTTCCTTCACCTCGTTGATGATGTCGATGCAGAGCTGTTTGCCTTCCTTCTTCTGATCCTGCGCGCCTTCCAGTCGCTTGATCACCGCATCGGGGATGTGGATACCAGGCACGTTGGAGCGGATCCATTTCGCCGTCTTGGCGGAGGCGAGCGGACCGACGCCGCAAAGCAGGAAGAGCTTCTCGGTGTGGCCGAGGTCGCGGGCTTTCTGCATGAAGGTTCTGAACATCGGCACATCGAAGCAGTACTGCGTCTGCGCGAACTGGGCGCCCGCGGCGATCTTCTTGCCGAGATGGATAGGGCGGAAGTCGTAGGGCGGCGCGAAGGGATTGACCGCGCAACCCAGGAAGACCTGCGGCGGCGTCGTCAGCTTGCGGCCGGACAAGAACTTGCCGTTGTCGCGCATGATGCGAATGGTTTCGAGCAGCGACATGGAATCGAGGTCGAACACGGGCTTGGCGCCCGGCTGGTCGCCGGCCTGCACGCCATCGCCGGTCAGGCACAGCATGTTTGCGACGCCCATCGCGGCGCCGCCCAGCACGTCGCCCTGGATGGCGATGCGGTTCTTGTCGCGGCAGGCGATCTGCATGATCGGCGCGTAGCCCATGCGGGTCAGCAGCGCGCAGATGCCGACCGAGGACATGTGGCAGTTGGCGCCCGAGGCATCGACCGCGTTGATGGCGTCGACCCAGCCATCGAAGATCCTGGCGCGGTTGTAGACGTCTTCGGGATCGGCGCTGTCGGGCGGGTTGAGCTCGGTCGTCACCGCGAATTCGCCGCGGCGCAACACGCGCTCCAGTCGGCCGCGCGACGTGTGCCCGGGCAGGGGATCGAGCGGCAGATGGATGCCGGCGGGGTTCTCGTCGCGCTGGCGGCCCTTCATGCCGAAGCTCCGGGGGTCTGGGGCGTTTCACGCGCGGCGGCGGCCTGCGCGGTCACACGAAGCCAGGCCGAGGTTTCACGCAGCGACTGGTCGACCGGCTTTTGCACGGAGAGTATCTTGTCGCCATGCACCATGTTGCGTGAGCCTTCCCAGGCCTTGACCCAGACGCAGGGCATGTCGGGCTCGACCTCGCAATTGCCATTGGCGCGCACGCCACCACACGGGCCGTTGCGCAGTTGCTTGGGGCAGTTCATTGGGCATGACATGCCGGTGGAGGAGAGCACGCACTGCCCGCACATGCGGCAGTCGAACATGAAGCCCTTGACGCGCCTCTCGACGAATTTCACCGGGGCTTCGACGCGACCGTAGCCGATACCCTTCCACAGAGGGTGTAGGAGCAGGAAGGCGTCGGCGAACCGGCTGTAGAACCATTCGAGCAATCGTGAATGGCGGACCGACCACAGGCGCACCGCAAAAGTGCGCTGGACGCGGCGCTGCGGCGATACGTCGGAAGGCTTGTAGTCGGATTTCGGCGCTGCCTTCTTGACCAAGGTGGCCTGAGTAACCGCCGCCCCTTCCTTGACAGGAGTAGTGTCAGACATTTTCTTTCCCGCCAGCCTTGACCAGAGCGACCAGCCGCTCGCGGTCGTATTTCGCGTCGAGTTCCTGAAAAGCCTTCTCGACCTCTGCCTCGAGGTCGTCGCCAACCGGGATCGGATCGGCCTTACGCCATTCGGCCAGATAGTCGTCGGTGCCGCCGGCGCCGGTGCGCATGGCGCACATGTCGATCGCCTCGGTGAAGCGCAGCGGCAGTTCGCGCTTCGCGTTCTGCCGGCCCTTCCTGACGATGACCTGGGCGGGGATGTCGCGCCAATAGACGACGATCAGATCGGCCATGAATTCTCACTCCTCGAAGTCTTGGAGCATTGCCGCAAGCGCAGTTGGGCTGCTTGTTATGGGACGACGCCCGCGCCTTCAAAAGCGACGCTGGCGGAGGTCGCAAAGAGAATGCTGGATTGTGTGGCTGGCTGACTACCACACGCGCTTGGTCAAACCGGTCCAGAGGTAGAACCAGATCGTCGGGTGATACCATTGCTTCGACGGCAGATTTGGATTGATCGTTTCCAGTCTGCCGGCCATCGCATTGGCGACCGCCTCGACGCAGATATCGCGCGAGAACGCCGCCTGGCGCAGCGCGTAGCTGGCGATGGTGTCGCCCTGCTTCGCACTGCCGCGTGCCTGCTTCAGCACGCCGCCGGTGTCGACGCCGGCATCGACAAGGTGAACGGTGGTGCCGAAATTCGCTCGATCGCCGGAGGCCAGCGCCCAGTAGCCGCCATTCATGCCGCGATATTTCGGCGCGATGCCGGCGTGATAGTTGAGCACTGGACAAGGCATCTCCGCCAAGGTGTCTCTCGACAGCAGCCTGCAGCCAGCAAGCAGCACAACGCCCGGTTCGATGCTGCTGATTTCCTTCAGGCATTCCGGCCCGTTGGCCGAAGGCACGTGGATGATCGCCTGGCCTTGCCGGGGCTCGGTCGCGAGCCTCTCTTCGGCTATCAGCCGCTCGGCATGCCCAGCCAGGAAGCGCTTGCCGAGCCTTGTCAGCACCATCGTGCCGAGCTGGCCCAAGGCAGACACCCAACCCTGACGCCGCGCCCGTCCGAGCAGCAGACGCTTTTTGGATTCCGGCGCTTCGAGGATGACGCTGACGGGACCGACGCGATCGGCAAGCGCGTTGACGATGGCCCAGATATGCGGTCCACCTTCGGTGACGACCACAACCGGTCGCGTATTCGATACCGACGCTGCCACGGCAAGCACCCGCTCCAAAGACCGGGCGCATGCTATGCGGCGCGGGTTAACCCTTGGTGTGCCGACCGCCTTCGGTCAGACGCAAAAAGCGGCTCAGCGCTTCAACTCCATGATATCGAGCTTCGATTCGTAATAGGGCGCGGGGAATTCGATCCGCCACTCGGTGGCGCTGTTGCGGAAGGCGTAGCCGACCTGGTCGCTCTCTGGGCCGCTGCCATAGGGCTTCGCCTTGTCGTCATTGACCGAGAACGAGCCGAGATAGATGGCGCGCTTGTCGCCGTCGTCGAAGAAGCGGCCGCCCGTGCGTTGCGAGCCGCTGATCTTGGCAAGCCGCCAGCCGGAGCCGTCGTCGGTGACCTTGCATTTGAACCAGCCATAGATAACGAGCGGGCTGATGCCGCCCGCCTTGATGGTGCGGCATTTCCAGTTGCCGGTAAGGTCCTTGTCGGAGAAGGCGACGAGCGGCTTGGCGAGCAAATCTTCCAATTGCTTGACCTCCGACGGATTGCCAGCCTTCGCCTCTTCGAGAGCCGCCTTGCGCGTTTCGCCGTACTTGTCCAAACGCGCCTTGTCGGCGTCGGTGATCAGCTTCTGTACTTCCCCATCGGCATGGGCCGGCAAGGTGAGGGCAACAAGGCCAAAGGCGGCAAGGAGCAGGCGAGGGATCATGAAATGTGTTTCCTCAAATCAATGGCTGGAACAGTCTTTTCTATCATTGGCGCACAACTTACCGGTTCGTCATTGGCTGTCATCCATGCTTAACAGTGCGTGCTCGAAAAAATGGCGGTTTGATCGATGCGGATATTGCTCACGGGATCGTCCGGATGGCTGGGCAGCGCACTTGGGCCAAGGCTCAAAGCGCTCGGCTATGACGTCATCGGCCTTGATCAGGTCCCTTCCGTGCGCACGCAAATCGTCGGCTCGATAGCGGACCGCGATCTTGTCCGGGAGACTATCCACGAGAATCGCGTCGAGGCCATCATTCACAGCGGCGCGCTGCACAAGCCGAACATCGAGCAATATGAGAATAGCGCCTTCGTCGCGACGAATGTGCAGGGCACCCTCAACCTGCTCGATGCGGCCGTCGCCTTTGGCGTCCAGCGCTTCGTCTTCACCTCGACGACATCGCTGATGATCTCGCAGGCGATCCGCGCCGGCTTCCACGGCGGCGCGCGCAAGGCGGCCTGGCTCACGGAAGAGATGTTGCCGGAGCCCCGCAACATCTATGGCGTGACGAAGCTTTCGGCCGAGCATCTGTGCCGTCTCTATCATATCGAACACGGACTGCCGGTGGTGGCGCTGCGCACGGCACGCTTCTTTCCTGAAGCCGACGACATGGCACATGCGATCCAGCAATCCGATGCCAACACCAAGGCGAACGAGCTGCTGTTCCGGCGGCTGACCGTGGATGATGCGGCCGAGGCGCATGTCGCGGCCCTGGAGAAAGCCCCGCAGCTCGGTTTTGACACCTTTATCATTTCGGCGCCGACGCCGTTCCGGACGGAAGACTGCGCTGAATTGATCGCCGACGCGCCGGCAGTCGTAGCGCGCTATTTCCCGGATTATCCGAGGCTCTATGCCAGGAAGGGTTGGACGATGTTCTCCTCGATAGACCGCATCTACGATCCGTCGCGGGCAAGGGAGCGGTTGGGCTTCGTGTGCAAGACCAGCTTTGCCGATGTGTTGGCCACGCTCGATGGAGAAACCTGAGATCGAGTGGTTTCAGGTCGTATTTGCAGCCACCCGCGCCAGTTCGCCTGTCAGATCGCCATAGCCGGTGGAGCGGCGCTCATAGGTGAGGCCGAGCATAAGCGCGGCTTTCTCGGCGACCTTGTCGAGTTCCGGATCGTCGGTTTGGGCGAGATAGATCAGCTTCTCGTAGTTGCCGAAATAATCCTTGATCAGCTCGGGATGCCGGTCGAGGCCGAGCGGCTTGATGAAGAAAGACTCGAACTGGCGGCAGAGGAAGTCGGTCATGTAGAACGACATCATGTCGTCGTCGGCGACCTTCGCGTAGGCGTCCATGCCCTGGTAGAAGGCAAAGCAATGCGGCCCGGCCATGCGCTCGACGCCATGCTTCTCGATCACGCGGTCGAGCAGGCCGCCGGTGCCGCAATCGGCATAGCCGACGAAGATGTGCTCGTAGCCTTCCGCCTTGGCCTTTTCGATCGCCTTGTCCATCGCCGGCGCGATCCGGTCCGGGTAAAAATGGAACTCGGCCGGCAGGCAGGTCAGATCGAGATGGTCGAGCTTTAGCCGTTGCTTGACGGCCAAAACTTCGCGCGCAATCATCCCGCAGGCGATGACGAGAAGCCTGTCTGTTTGATTCGGTTTCGTTTCTTGCGCTTTCACCAAGTCGGGCCGGCTTTCGCTGCGGGGCTAGTATCTGTCGAGGGAGACACCATCCATGAAATTGCTACGCATAGCGCCGATGGCCATTCTGGCCTTTGCGCTTGCACTTACCGCCTGCGCCAACACCATTCGGGGCGTAGGCAAGGACGTCAAATCGACGGCAAGGGCAGTCAAGGACACTGTCAACTGACCGGTAGCCTCGTCCATCATCTGGGAACAAAAAAGCCGCGCTGCAAGGCGCGGCTTTTTCTATCGATCCATCCTGATGCCTTGGGTCAGGCGGAAGCGCGAACGTTGTGCTTGCGCTTCATGAAATCCTTGGCCGTCTCGACCGCTACCGCTGCGTCGCGGCAATAGGCGTCGGCGCCGACGGCCTTGCCGAATTCCTCGTTGAGTGGCGCGCCGCCGACCAGGACGACATAATCGTCACGAATGCCCTTTTCCTTCATCGTGTCGATGACGACCTTCATGTAGGGCATGGTGGTGGTGAGCAGCGCTGACATGCCGATGATGTCGGGCTGGTGCTGCTCGATTGCGTCGAGATATTTCTCGACCGCGTTATTGATGCCGAGGTCGATGACGTCGAAGCCGGCGCCTTCCATCATCATGCCGACGAGGTTCTTGCCGATGTCGTGGATGTCGCCCTTGACGGTGCCGATCACCATCTTGCCCTGCTTCGGCGCCCCGGTGGCGGCGAGCAGCGGACGCAGGATGGCCATACCGGCCTTCATCGCGTTGGCCGAGAGCAGCACTTCCGGCACGAACAGGATGCCGTCGCGGAAGTCTTCGCCGACGATACGCATGCCTTCGACCAGCGCCTCGGTCAGCACCTTATAAGGCGCCCAATTGCGCTCCAGAAGGATGTTGGTGCCTTCCTCGATCTCTTCCTTCAGGCCGTCATAAAGGTCGTCATGCATCTGCTGCACGAGTTCGTCGTCGGAAAGCTCGGAAAGGATGATCTCGTCGTCGGACATTTTCTCGGGCTCCTTGCTGCTCGGACTGACTGCGGCAGCCTAAAAATCGATGCGCCAATACCTAACCCGCGAGGGCAACGTAGCCATAGCTGATTTGCGACTTCCCGCAAAAGGAAAGCGACTGAAAAATTAGCGCTTTTCTTGTCGATTTTGCGACAGGTGTTGGCGCTGGCTGGCCGTTTCCAATAGGGTGCATGGCTACGATCCGGCGAGAAGCGGCGGTCTGCCGCCGTCAGCAAATGCAGTCGAACGGTTTTAGGGAAGGACGATCATGAGCGAGAACGCGCCAGTCGACCAGGAAGCGTCAAACGCACGGCGCGGGCGCGCCGCCAGTGGCGGCGCGGCAGCTCGGCGCGCGGCGCGCTCGGGTGGCGGCCCGGGCACCCAGCTCACCTATATCAAGCGCAAGATCAACGTTTATGAGGTCCTCAACGAGGAAGGCCTGGCGCTGATCGAGAAGAACACTGACACGGTGCTGGAAGAAACCGGTATCATCTTCCGTGACGACGCCGAGGCGCTGGCGCTGTGGAAAGAGGCCGGCGCCGACGTCAAGGGCGAGCGCGTGCACTTCCCGAAGGGGCTGTGCCGCTCGCTGCTGAAAACCGCGCCCTCGATTTACACCCAGCATGCGCGCAATCCGGAACGTTCGGTGCAGATCGGCGGCAATGCGACGGTGTTTGCGCCGGTCTACGGCCCGCCCTTCGTGCGCGACCTCGACGGCAACCGCCGCTACGCGACGATCGAGGATTTCCAGAATTTCGTGAAGCTCGCCTATATGGCGCCGTCGATCCACCATTCGGGCGGCACGGTGTGCGAGCCGGTCGACGTGCCGGTCAACAAGCGCCACCTCGACATGATCTACGCGCATATCCGTTACTCGGACAAGCCGTTCATGGGCTCGGTCACCGCGCCGGAGCGGGCCGAGGACACAGTGGCGATGGCCAAGCTCGTGTTCGGCGACGACTTCGTCGAGAACAACACGGTGCTGACCAGCCTGATCAACGCCAATTCGCCAATGGTGTTCGACGAGACCATGCTGGGGGCGCTGAAAGTCTATTCGCGCCACAACCAGGCCTGCATCGTGACGCCCTTCATCCTGGCCGGCGCGATGAGCCCGGTGACGGTCGCCGGCACGCTGACGCAGGTGCTGGCGGAGGTGCTCGCCGGCGCCTCGTTCACGCAACTGATAAGACCTGGCGCGCCGGTGCTGTTCGGCACCTTCGCCTCGTCGATTTCGATGCAGTCCGGCGCGCCGACCTTCGGAACGCCGGAGCCGTCGCTGGTTTCCTACGGCGCAGCACAGCTCGCCCGGCGGCTCGGCCTGCCGTTTCGCACCGGCGGTTCGCTCTGCGCCTCGAAGATCCCGGACGCACAGGCTGCCTATGAGAGCGCCAACACGCTCAACTCGACGATCCTCGCCGGCACGAATTTCGTGCTGCATTCGGCAGGCTGGCTCGAGGGCGGTCTTGCGTCCTGCTACGAGAAATTCATGATGGACATCGACCAGCTCGGCATGCAGCAGAAATTCTGCGAGGGCGTCGACCTGTCGGAAAACGGCCAGGCGATGGACGCCATCCGCCAGGTTGGCCCGGGAAGCCATTACCTGGGCTGCGACCATACCCAGGCGAATTTCCAGACGGCCTTCTACCGCTCCAACATTGCCGACAACAATTCCTATGAACAGTGGCTTGCCGAGGGCGAGAAGACCGCGCCGCAGCGCGCCAACGAGCTGACACGCCGCTGGCTGGAAAGCTACGAGGCGCCGCATCTCGATCCAGCCATCGACGACGCGTTGAAGGATTTCATCGCCAAGAAGAAGGGCTCGATGGCCGACGCCTTCACGTGAAAGGAGCCCGAGTCAGGCCGGGCTAAAGTCGCCAACATCATCCACAAGGAAGTCTGGCGGAGCGCGTTCTCCGACCCGGACCGGAAGGGATGACTTTTTCCCGCGACGCGGTCGAGAAGATCGCGGCCGCGCTCGCGGCCAACGGGCTCATCCTTCGCGGCGGCTTCAACTTCGGTGGCGATGAGGCGGCGCCGGCTGCGCGTTCAGGGGCTCCAGCGAAATCGGTGCTGCTGGTCGGGCAGGCGGGCGCGGCGCCATGGCCGCATTTCCAGCGCTGGCTGGGACAGCAGGCGAGGGGCGTCGCGAATCCGCTCGACATCTGGTCGCGGGAGGTTATCGGCGCTGTAGCGCAAGGCTGTGGCGCCCGCGCGGTGTCGCCCTCCGACCGGCCCTATCTGCCGTTCCAGCAATGGGCGATGCGGGCCGAAGGGCTGAAACCATCGCCGCTTGGCATCCTCATGCACCCGCGATATGGGCTCTGGCACGCCTACCGTGGCGCCTTGCTGTTCGAGAACGAGATTTCTCTTCCCGAAGTTCATGAAGCGATTCATCTTTGCGGCACATGTGTCGAGAAACCCTGCCTGAAAGCCTGTCCGGTCGATGCCTATTCCGGACAGGGCTTTGCCCATGAAGCCTGTCTCGTCCATGTTCGAGGCCCTCGTGGCGAGCCGTGCCGCAGCGGTGGCTGCCTCGACCGCAACGCCTGCCCGTATGGCGCAGACTATCGCTATCCGCCGGAGGTGCAGGCCTTTCATATGGCGGCTTTCGCGCGGCTCTAGGAGGCGGGCCGGCCGCACGAAATCTTGAATGGCCCGGCCCGGGAATGGCTTGCCGGAACGGCGCTTGCCGATATCTAACGCGCGGCAGCCAACGGAGAGCATCATGGCCGGAAAGCAGATTGAGATCGAGACCACGGACGGCAAGGCAAAGGCGGGGCTTTTTCGACCGTCCCGCAAGGCCAGCCCCGCTGTCATCCTCTATATGGACGCCTTCGGCCCGCGCCCGGCGCTTGATGAGATGGCCGAAAGGCTTGCCGGCCACGGCTACGCCGTGCTGGTGCCCGACCTGTTCTATCGCAACGCCCCTTATGGCCCGTTCGACGCCAAGACCGCCTTCACGGTGGAGGAAACCAAAACCAAATTGATGGCGCTGGTGACCGGCACGACGCAGGACATGACCATCCGCGACAATGCCGGCTTCCTCGACGCGCTCACGACCGAAGGCATTGACGGGCCGGTCGGCGTCGTGGGCTATTGCATGGGCGGCGCGCGGGCCCTCAACGCGGCCGCTACCAATCCCGGCCGCATCGTCGCGGCGGCGAGTTTTCATGGCGGCAATCTCGCCAGCGATGCGCCGGACAGCCCGCACCGCAAGGCGGCTTCGATCAAGGCGCGGGTCTATGTCGGCGTTGCCGGCGTCGATCGCAGCTTTCCGCCGGAACAGTCGGCGCGGCTGGCGGAGGCCTTGCGCGTAGCCGAGGTCGACCACGTTATCGAGAATTACGTCGGTGTCGGCCATGGCTGGTGCATCAAGGACCACAGCGTCTATGACGAAGCGGGTGCCGAACGCCATTGGAAGAGGCTGACGACCTTCTTCGCCGAGACCCTTGGCTGAGCTCCCGGCCAACGCTCCTTCAGACCGACGGGCAATCCATTCGACGGCGCAAGTGTCTGTCAGCTTGCCGGAACATGGCGAGGCTTGGCGACACACTCTCGAAACAGACCTCCTGAATATCGGCGACGTCGATACAATCAGGAGGCGAGATGAGGTTTTTCATCGGTCGCGGGGCATTGGTCATTGCTTTGTCAGCGGGCTATGCGATTCACCAGGCCAGCGCAGAGCAGAAACAATGTTCCTGTCAGGATTTAAGGAGCGTCCAGGAAGAACTGAAGAACGCGGAGTATGAGGCCCGCTTCTTCTCGGATATGGCCAAGACGCTCAAGGCGGTCGAAGATCCGCTAATCGAGGCCCACAAGATTCCGACGCACCCCGATTCGGACGTAAACATCGGTCATCGTTCTTCCATGGAGCGCGCCAGGGCCATGGAGAAGTTCAAGCTCCCCTATAATCCGGCGTACGGCTACACGGGTCCTGCGACCGTCGACATGCGGTTTGGCAGTTGCGAGCAGAAGCCCGAGGAACTCGAGAAACTGCGCGCCGGCTCGCCGTGTAAGGATATAGCCGATATCACGCTTGCGCATGAGGCAGCGCACCGCGACCGTTGCGCGAGAGAGACGGCATCCGTCTACTGGGACAGGCTGCCAAGCCTCATTGCCGCCGAGGAGGCCGAGCGCTACCAGGAGCAGGCGAAGGCCATGCGCGCCGTGCTGAAGCGGATAGTTGACGAGGGCACCATGACCGTCGAGGCGAAGATGGAGCCTCGCATTTTCGGCCCGCAGTTCGATGTCACCTATTCCTACGTCACTCCGTCCGTGAAGATGGAGGGCAAGAGTTCACCCGGATCCGACAATTGGACGCTGAACGGAAAGGGCAAGCAGGCCGGCCGGATCAAGAACATGAAAATCGGAGGCATGAGCTGCAAGTCGAGCGGCCAACTGAATGACGACATTGATATGATACTTGATACCGATGGTTTCGCCATGAGCCTCAAAAGCACGTCCACCGGCAAGCCGGGCGATATCAAGGTCCGATGCATGGGAGGACACGGCATGTCGATGCGCCCGAAGGGGGAAGTGGGTAGCGGCGAGGTCTTTGGCGAGGAGCGCCTGACCAACGACACCAACATCTCGCAGGACGTGAGCGCCATGCCCTTCGGCAAGATCATCTCGCAAGGGGGTATGTCGGTGAGCGGCAAGAACACTGTCACCGTCCGCCTTGTTTGTCCCGGCCAATAACGCCGGCCGCCCGATGTCGCGAATTTCCACGAGATTTTTCTTCCCGTCGTCCCAAGGATTGGTCATTAGCCTTCGTCCAACAGGCAAATGATGGCGATGATGCTGGACGACAGCGAAGCCTCCGATGCCGAATTGATCGGGCGGGCGAGGGGCGGAGACAGGGGGGCTTTCGGCGTTTTGCTCGAAAGGCACTATGGCTTCGTCTATCGCGCCGCCTATCGCTGGTGCGGCCGCAAGGCCGACGCCGAGGACATCGCCCAGGACGTCTGCGTGCGGCTCGGCCGCGCGCTCCGCGATTATCAGGGCAGCGGCGCGTTCACGACATGGCTCTATGCCATGACTCTGAACGCTTCGCGCGACATGATGCGCAAGCGCGCCCGCGACACCGCCAAGACCGATGCCTACGGCGCTTATGCGCTGATCGCCGGCGAGGCGTCGACGGAGGCCGACGATCCGGCTGAGGCGCTGTGGGCGGCGGTGCGCATGCTGCCGGACAAGCAGCGCGACGCGGTGCTGCTGGTCTATGGCGAAGGCCTCAACCACGCGGCGGCGGCGGAGGTGATGGCGATCTCGGAGACGACGGTTTCCTGGCACATCCATGAAGCGAAGAAACGGCTGAAGGTGCTGATGCGCTCAGTTGGGGAAGTGTGACCATGGTCGGTGACGACGAACTCGAAAGGCTGCGCGATATCGCCGTACCGGCGCCGGACGGCGCGGCGAAGGCGCGCGCGCTCGCCGCCGCGATGGCGGCTTTCGACCTCGACGAAAATACTTCGACCGCCCCCCAAGGATCGCCGGCGGGCCTTCGTCTCACGGAGCGAGCGCAAAAGCTCTGGAGAGACATCATGCAACGCAAACTCATTGCCACGCCGGCGATCACGGCGCTGGTCGCCCTGCCTATCGCCGGCTATGCCGCTTTCGAGATGTTGAAGGAACAGCCGCCGGTCACCGGCGGCAACCGCACCGTCACCGAGACGGTGGCCGACAAGCCGGTGGCGCAGAAGCTTGCTCCCGAGCGACCGGCGGTCAAGGAGCCGATGACGGCGGCGCCCGCCAAGGAGAAGAAGACCGAACTGGACGCCGAGACCCGGGCCAATTCGCAAGTGGCGCCCGCGGCGCCGAAGCCGGCGACGGAGGTCGACGCCCTTCTCAAGCAGGAAGCGACGCCGGCGGCCAAGCCTGTCCTGCAGCCTGCGCCATCAGAGAGCGGCCGACTCGCGGCCGGCGGCAAGGACGGGTCGTCCAACAGGGTGATCATGTCGATGACACCGCCCAGCGTCGGCGAGGCCGAGCGGGCCGACCAGGCGCCGGCGGGCGCGGCGAACATCATGCCCCAGTCTTCCCCCGCAATGGTCGATTCCAAGCTGATGGGGCAGCCCGCGCCCTTGCCGGCCGACCAGATGCAGCCGCGGGAGGAAAACCGCGATCGCATCGAGACCTTCAAGACCAACCCGGTGCATGAGACCGCCCAGGATCCGGTCTCCACCTTCTCGATCGATGTCGACACGGCTTCCTATTCCTTCGTGCGCCGGTCGCTGAAGGAGGGCGCGCTGCCTGATCCGGACACCGTCCGCGTCGAAGAGATGGTCAACTACTTCCCCTATGACTGGAAGGGCCCGGATTCGGCCGCGACGCCGTTCAACTCGACCGTCACCGTCATGCCGACCCCGTGGAACGAGCACACCAAGCTGATGCATGTCGCGATCAAGGGTTTCGACGTGAAGCCGGCCGAGCAGCCAAAGGCAAACCTTGTCTTCCTGATCGACGTGTCGGGCTCGATGGATGAGCCGGACAAGCTGCCGCTGCTTAAGTCGGCCTTCCGGATGCTGGTCGGCAAGTTGAAGGCGGACGACACCGTCTCCATCGTCACCTATGCGGGCAATGCCGGCACTGTGCTGATGCCGACCAAGGCGGCGGAAAAGCAGAAGATCCTTGCGGCGATCGACAATCTGGAACCCGGCGGGTCGACGGCCGGCGAGGAGGGCATTCGCGAGGCCTACAAGCTTGCCCAGCAATCCTTCGTCAAGGACGGCGTCAACCGCGTGATGCTTGCCACGGATGGCGATTTCAATGTCGGCCAGACCGATGACGACGACCTCAAGCGGCTGATCGAGAAGGAGCGCATGACCGGTGTGTTCCTCTCGGTGTTCGGGTTCGGCCGCGGCAATCTGAACGATCAGATGATGCAGACCATCGCCCAGAACGGCAACGGCACGGCGGCCTATATCGACACGCTGGCCGAAGCCGAGAAGGTGCTGGTAGAGGATGCCTCCTCGACGCTGTTCACCATTGCCAAGGACGTCAAGATCCAGGTCGAGTTCAATCCGGCCAAGGTCTCGGAGTACCGTCTTGTCGGCTACGAGACCCGGGCCCTGAAGCGCGAGGATTTCAACAACGACCGCGTCGATGCCGGCGATATCGGCTCCGGCCACTCGGTGACGGCGATCTACGAGATCACGCCGAAGGGCAGCGGCGCAGAGCAGGTCGATCCGCTGCGTTACGGCCAGGCCAAGGTCGACAATGGCGGCGTCGCCAACGCCGACGAATATGCCTTCGTCAAGATCCGCTACAAGCTGCCGAACGAGAACGTCTCGAAGCTCATCACCACGCCGGTGACAGCCGCCAACGAGGTCTCGTCCTTCGACGCGGCCGGCTCGGACCAGCGTTTCTCGGTCGCGGTCGCCGCCTTCGGGCAGAGGCTGCGCAACGAGGACCAGACGGCGAATTTCGGTTATGACCGGATCGCGGAGATCGCCAATGCCGCGCGCGGCGCCGATCCGTTCGGATACAGGGCGGAGTTCCTGTCGCTGGTGCGCCTCGCCTCATCGCTGGACGGCAGCAAGTAGAGGGCTAGGAAACAGAGACTGAAGGACGGGCCGGCGGGAGAAATCCCGCCGGCCTTTTGGCGATCGTTAAATTGCAAGGCTTTTCCGGAACATCGTTGCAATCAGCTTCTGTTAGTTAGTGCTGATAGATTTGAGGGATCGGCAGTGCATATCACGACAATCGGGAACGCGAACTCGACGGCGGCCGATGCACCGATGCGGGGAGTGGCCGCTCCCTCAGCGGAATCGGCGCGTATCAGCAATGATGTCGACGCGGCCCGCGATACGGCGCTTTCGGCCCTTCACAACGACCGTTTTCGCGTGATGCTGGAACAGATCACCGATCCGCGCGCATCCGGCGCCCTGATGACTATTGGCGCTGGCAGCCAGGGCGGCGCCATCGATTTCAATACGGCGCAGTCGCGCTACGCCGAAAACAGCAAATAGGAAGGCCTGTCAGGCGCGGCCGCGCCTGCGCTCGCGGCGGCCTTCGCTGGTTTCGGCGATGTTCGCCGTCGCCACCTTGTTGCGCATCGGGCCGATGCGCTCGACGATCGTCTCGATCGTCGGGCGCGTCGACCTGGTGTGCGCGTCGAGCGCCTTGCGCATGGCGGCCAAATGGGCGAACGAGGTGCCGCAGCATCCGCCGACAATTTTTGCGCCGGCGTCGACCGCAAGCCGCACATAGTCGGACATCAGTTCCGGCGTGCCGGAATAGTGGATCTCCGCGCCGCGGAATTCCGGAATGCCGCAATTGCCCTTGACGATCACCGTCGCCTCCGGCTTCGCCTCGGTCATGTCGAGTAGTGAGGCCAGGATATCGGACGCGCCGACGCCGCAATTGGCGCCGACACCGAGCGGAGCCTGCGAGAGCCCGTCGGCCACGGCGTGGATGTCCTTGGGCAGCAGGCCCATCATTGTGCGGCCGGCCGTGTCGAAGGAACCGGTATAGGTATAGGGCAGGCCGACGCGGATCGCGGCTTCAGCCGCGGCCCGAATCTCGTCGGGCGCCGACATGGTCTCTATCCAGGCGACTTCGGCGCCGCCGGCCTTGAGGCCCTCGATCTGCTCGGCGAAGGCATCGACGGCGTCGTCATAGGTCAGGGCGCCGAGCGGCACCAGCAATTCGCCGGTCGGGCCGACCGAGCCGGCGACGATCACCTTGCGGCCGGCCTTGTCGGCGACGGAGCGGGCGATCTCGGCGGCCCGCTTGTTCAGCTCGTGCACGCGGTCCTGCGCGTGATGCAGCTTGAGCCGGTGGCGCGTGCCGCCGAAGGAGTTGGTCAGGATGATATCGGCGCCGGCGTCGACGAAGTTCTGATGCAGGCTGGCAATGGTCTCGGGCGAAGTCTCATTAAGCAGTTCTGGCGCTTCGCCGGCCTCGAGACCCATCGCGAACAGATTTGTGCCGGTGGCGCCGTCGGCCAGAAGCACGCCCTTTTCGGCAAGCAGGGCGTCGATCGGATTGGTCGCGGTCATGGCTTTGGCTTTCGTGTTCAAATTCAAATAACGATATAAAGAAGTCTTTATGTCTAGTCAACGAGATTGCGGCCGTGAGGTCATCAGATGCGGCAGCCTGGCCCGCCAGGATGATATCGATGCCGGCGCTCAGACAGAGCCCAACGGGAAGGACATGGCGGCCAGACCTTGCGCGAAGCTCGCCGCCTCGTGCGCGTTGATGTCCGCAGCGCGGATCAGATTGTCGAAATGGCTGGTGAGGGTGCGGATCGGCTGGGTTGCGTTCAGCACCAGGTACATGTCGCCGACATAGATCGCGGCGCGGTAGGGGCCGAAGATCGTATAAGGGATCGAATAGCGCATGCGTCCGTCATAGAGGAACAGGCGGAAGGTCGGATAAAGGTCGTCGAGAAGGGCCGCCATGTGCAGCAACTGCTCACGGCGGTCGGCTTCGGGGAAACGATCCCAGACGCCGAGACCGCGCGCGAAAATCTCCAGCGTGTGGCGCGGCATGCAGACCTCCATGTCGGTCTCCGGCCGGCGGTTGTAATCGATACGGTACTGTGTCTCGCCGGCCTGCGCTTCCCGACTCTTGTTGGTTATCCCGGCCTCATAGTCGACCAGGGCCTCGGTGCGCAAAAGATCGGGAATGCCTGCCGGCACGTAGCGAATCTTCGTACCGGCCGCCTCAGCATGCCACTTGGCCAGCAGCGTGCGGTCGAAGCCGCCCGCAGCTTCCTCGATCTCCAGGCTTTCGCGGATCTCGCCGGTGACGCCCTCATCCTGGGAAAGGCCGAGCAGCCAATCGAGCGACACCTTGAACTCGGCCGCGATGTTGAGAAGCGTCTCGGCACGGGGCAGGCGGGTCGAGGCGCCCGACAGGAGCTGCGACAGCGCCGAGCGGTCGATGCCGACGGCCGCCGCGAAGGCCGATTGGTTGAGATCGGACCGTGTCAAGAGCATTTTCAACCGCTCCCGGAAGAGAGTCGACAGATCGCGCTTGTCCATCATGCTGCTCCTGCTTCGGAGAGGAAAAATTTGCGCCAGAGCCGGGTTGAACGTGGCTCAGGCGGAAATGAATCCCCATATTTGTTTACAATGTATAACACGTGCGGCTGAAAATGCGCACTCGCAACAGTTTGTGCGCTTTGTCGCGTTGCGGCAACGAAAAGCTCCTGACACAATGCTGTCAGGAATCGAGCTGGTTCCGGCGACTGAAAGGCAGTGGTCGATAGCATGGCAAGCACCAGTACCGGCATGAAGAAGAGACGTGGCAGCGCACCGGCAATCGAATGGCCGACGGTATTTCTCGCTCTCTTCTGCTACGGCGCGTGGTTCGCCATTGGTTTCGTGCTCTGGCCGGCATATCCTGCGATTGCATTGATCGCCCTGGCGGTGATCCTGGCACTGCAATCCTCGCTGATGCATGAGGTGTCGCACGGCCATCCGACCCGCAGCGCCAGGATCAACGAAGCCGTCGTCTTCCTGCCGATCGGGCTTGTCTGGCCGTTCCGGCGCTTCAAGACTATCCATCTTCGCCACCATGCCGACGAGCGGCTGACCGATCCGTTGGACGACCCGGAGAGCTATTACAAGGCGCTCTGGATGCATGAGGAACTGCCACCGGCGATGAAGTTCCTGCTCAAGATCAACAACACCATGGTGGGCCGCTTCGTCCTCGGTCCGTGGCTGTCGTCGGTCGGCTTCTTCTTCGACGATGCAAGGCAGATGCTTGCCGGCGACAAAACGATCCGCAGGGCCTGGCTGCTGCACGCTATAGGCATCGCCGTCGTGGTGCCGATCGTAACCTTGGGCTTCGGCATCCCGATCTGGCTCTACGTGCTGGTGCCGGTTTGGCTCGGACAGTCGCTGATTTCGGTGCGCACCTATGCCGAGCATCAATGGTCCGAACATCCCGAAGGTCGCACCATCATCGTAGAACGCTCGCCGCTGTCGTTCCTGTTCCTCAACAACAACCTGCATTTCGTGCATCACAAGAGCCCGACGGTTGCGTGGTACAGATTGCCGAAGCTGTTTCGCGAGCGCCGCGCGGAATGGCTGCGGATGAACAACGGCTATGTCTATCCGAACTATCTGTCGCTGATCAAATCCTATGCCTTCAAAGCCAAGGAGCCGGTCATCCATCCGGTATTGCGCCGCACGCCGGAGCCCGGCCGCGCCTTCAAGCCGCGCGTCAGGGCGCGCAATGTCAACGGGCTTGGAACAGCACCAGTTCCGGCTGAGCCGCCGAAGGAGTAATCTCGACTTTCCGCGACCGCTTTTTTCGCGGCGGAACGCAGGCGCCAAGATCGTCTGTCCTTGAAAGCTGTTCGACATGAGCAAGTTCGTTGCGGCCCTGCCGATGTATGACTGGCCCGAAGCCCGGGGCGAGGTCGATGCGCAATGGGCGCGGCTCCGCGATGCCTTCCGGCAAAGAGGCATCGATGCGCCGGAGACCGTCCTGCGCAGCAATCGTGAACTGCCGCCGGTGCCTGGCGGGATCCTCGACGAGGCCGGACGGCTGGTTGCGCCGGACCCGGCGACACTGCCCCCAGACGAGTTCGATTTGCACCAGCTCTGGCTGAGCCCGGCGCTGCTTTTCGGACAAACCTGCTGGGGGCCGATGGAGCTCGGCCTAGCCGGGCATGTGAAGGTGATCGCGCAGCCGAACTACGATGCGTTCGAGGGAGGGCAGGGAGACCTTTATTCGAGCGCGCTGGTGATGCCTGCGGACGGCGGACAGTCGGTCGCCTCGCCGCAAGATGGCAGGGCCGCCATCCCGATAGATCTCCTGCACGGCAAGCGCTTCACCTTCAACAATCCGGATTCGATGTCCGGGCTGATCGGGCTGACGCGCGACCTGGAGGCGATGGGCGAAAGCCTGGACATCTTCGCCTCGCGCAGCGAGAGCGGAGGCCACAGGTCGTCGATCATAGCCATCGCCGAGGGCAGGGCCGATATAGCGGCGATCGACTGCGAAAGCTGGGCGCTGGCGCAGCGCTTCGAGCCGGCGGCCAAAGGCGTGAGGGTGGTCGGCTGGACGGCGCGCCGCAAGGGTCTGCCCTATATTACCGCGAGAACAATGCCCGAAACGATGATTGCCGCGATGCGCGAGGCCGTCGCTGCGGTCGAGAGCGGGAGATCAGAGCAGCCGCTCGTCCAGCGGGTAGGCTGACAGCTTCTCATTGCCGATGGCTGTTATCAGGATCTGCTCCTCGATCTTGACGCCTTCGCGACCGCCAAGCCGGCCGATATAACTTTCGACGCAAAGCACCATGCCGGGTTCGAGCACACCGTCCGGCGTCTCGGCGGTCCAGTCGCCGGCATGCGGCAGCGTCGGATATTCGTCCGCCAGGCCTACTCCATGATAGAGCACGCCGTAGCGTGTCGGATAACAGTCATCCGGCGGCACCGCCGAGCGCTCGACGAGATCGCGGAAGGACATACCCGGTCGCATCAGATCGGTGTTGTGGGCGATCTGTTCGGCCGCAATGCGGAACAGGTCCCGCTGCTCGTTCGACGGTTGCCTGTCGCCGCAGAGCCATGTGCGCGAGAGATCGGCGCAGAAGCCATAGGGGCCGATGAGGTCGGTGTCGAAAGCGACGAGGTCGCCGTTCTCGACGACTCGCGAGGAGCATTCCTGGAACCAGGGGTTGGTGCGCGGCCCCGACGACAGAAGGCGCGTCTCTATCCACTCGCCGCCGCGCGCGATGTTGCCGCGATGCAGCTCCGCCCACAATTCGTTCTCCGAGATGCCGGGCTTCAATGCTGCTTCCATCTCGCCCATCGCGGCCTCGCAGGCGACGATGGCACGGCGCATGGCGAGAATCTCGTCCGACGATTTGATGAGGCGCGCATTTTCCATCACCGCCTCGCCATTGCCGACGGAGATGCCGCGACGCGCGAGCTCCTCAACGCCTTCCGGATTGATGTGATCGACGGCGATGCGTCGGTTGCCGCCAAACTCTGCTATCAGGTCGGCAATGCCGGCGCCCCAGCGACGGACCTTCTCATCGGTCAATTCGCCGCTGTAGAGATACATCCACGACACCGCCGGCCGCACCTCGTCGACGACGCCCGAATGATCGGACAGGTGCTCGCATGAGAAATAGTCGAACAGGACCACCGGGCCTTCGGTGGCGACGAAACAGTGGCGCGTCTGGTTGTGCGCGACCCAGAGCTGCATGTTGGTCGAGTCCGTCGCATAGCGGATGTTGACCGGGTCGTAGAGCAGCGCGCCGGCATAGTCGCGGCGCTTCAGCTCGGCGCGGATGCGCTCGAGCCGATATTTCCGCATAGCCGGCAGATTGGGAGCGGCAACGCCGGCTGCCGCCCATTCCGCTTCGGCCGTCGCGCCATAGCCCAGCACATGCTGGTTGAGCGATGCCGCCTTCTCGCGGGAGGCTTTGCGCAACGCCTCGACCGCGCCGGGTTCGAAGGGCATGATCTTGCGATGCCGGCCGAAGCGTTGCTTGTCCATTCATCCCCCTGACGCAGGCTGCGCGGTCTTCCTGTACAATTTGGTAATCGTTGCCTGGCGCGGCGCGCCGCCGAAGCGCTCAGGCACGGTGATGCGCCGGTGGACGGTATCCATCACATAACCTGCCTGGGCGATCCTGTCGAAAATATCGGAAGGCGGCTCCCTGTCCTGCGCCAGCACAAGCACCGCGGGCTCGCGAATCGACTGGGCGAAGTCGGGAATTTCATCATCGAGCACGATGAGGTCCGGATCCACCAGGCGCAGATTGCCGATCCAGAACCAGCTCGAGACCACGGTGTCGACCGGTCCGTCGGCGTTGATCTGGTCGTAGAGCGACCGGTAGTCCATGCGCACCATGCCGCCGCGGTTGGCACCGCCGTTCAGATGCATGTACCAGCTTACCGGCAGCACAAGGACGGCAAGGACGGCGCCGACGAAGACAATGGTGGCTTGTGTTTTTCGACCCCTCTGGCCCATGGCGTCGAAGCGCATGGCAAGGGCCGCGGGCAAAAGAATGAAGACGGGAAGCATCCAACGGTCGCGAAACTGTGTGATGCCGGCCCCCAACACGATTGCCACCATAACGACCAGGCTAAAGACGATTGCTCGCCACAGCAGCTTTTCCGGCCACCTTACCGGCTGAAGCGGCTCCGTCCCTTTCCTTATCGCCAGTACATACGCGACGGCAAAGATAATCGCCGGCAATCCGGCGAAATTGACGATCGCATTGACCAGTCTGCGGATTCCCAGAAGCGCCGTTCTTACAATGCCGTCGCCTTCGGCGACGCCAAAGCCCCCCTGATGCGAGAGGAGATCGTCCAGATGCGTGAGGCTCCAATAAAGCGTAGGCAGGCAGGCTAGGATCGTCACCACCACGCTGATCAGGAAACGGCGATCGAAGATCGCCTCACGCGTTTCGCGAACCGAGAGGGATGCCAGGAACAGGGCGGCAAGGAAGATCACGATGTTGTATTTCGACAGCATCGCGGCCGCCGTCGCCAGGCCGAAAAGCGCGTAGGCAACGGCGGATCGCCGCTTCTCCACCTCGACCAGCGCGAGAAGCAGCACCGAAGTGAAACAGAATATGGCGACCGAGTGGGTGAGGGCGTGCTGCATCTCCCAGAAGATCTGGGGAAACAGAAGCAGCCCGAACATGCCAGCCGTAGCAGCGCGGTTCGAGTAGCCCAGGCGGCGTATGGCTGTGAAATAGGCGGCCAGTCCAGCGGCCAGCAGGCCATATTTGACGATCTTGAGGGCAAGGACGCTCGTTCCGACCAGCGAGGCCGCGAGTATGGCGAGCCAGGTGTACAAAGGCGGTTGCGAACTGCCGTAGCCGGCAGCCAGGAACCGCATTTCCATCAACTGCTCGGAATCGTCGACACCAACGCCCGTGCCCGCAAGATGGGACAACAGGGTCATCACGACGATCTGGGTCAGGCAGTAGAGGAGGATTGATGCGATCGCGGCGCTGAGCGGACCGACCCGTCCCTCACAGAGCCAATCGGTCCATTTCTCTAGCTGCCGCAAGGGTTGGTCTTCTCGTGCTGATGCGCCGGTCGCGGGCTCTGACCATGCCATGGCAACCGACGCAATCCAACAATTCGAGAGGCTTCAGCTCCGCATCTTCTCACCGCTCGGATCGAAGGGCGGCTCGACATTGATGCGGGCCGGGCGGCGGTGGCCGAGGATCTCGATCTCGAACAGACCGGCGCTCTCGTCCTCGGCAAGGGCGGCGGGGACATAGCCCTGCGCCATCGACTTCTGGACGTAATGCGCATAGCCGCCCGAGGTTACCCAGCCGACGACGCGCCAGTCGCCATCGACGATGCCGCGCACGGCGGATGCGCCTTCGGCGGCCTTGGATCCGCGGACTTCCTTGCCCGTCTCATCGAATCGCGGCGCGCCATAGCCATGCGGCTTCTCCACAGTGCCATAGTCCTTGCCGACCTTGGCCCAGATCGGCTCGTCGCCCATCACGTCGGCGTCGACGGCATCGACGATGAAGGAGACGCGGCGCAGCTTCGGCCCTTGCGCCTGCTCCTTGGCCGACGCCTCGCGACCGATGAAGTCGTTCTTCTCGAGGTTGATGAAACGGTCCATCGAGCCTTCGAAGGGCCCGTAGATCGGCCGCAACTCACGGAACCAGGTCGGGAAGTTCTTTTCCAGGCGCATAGACAAGAGCGCGCGCATGCCGAAATCGACGATGCCGAATTCCGCGCCGGCTTCCTTGATCGCCTTATAGACCAGGCGCTGATAGGCCGGCGCCATCCAGATCTCGTAGCCGAGGTCGCCGGTATAGGTGATGCGGTTCACCATGCAGGGCGCACCGCCGACCGCCATCTCGCGGAAGTCCATGAAGCGGAAGGCCTTTGTCGACACGTCGATATCGACCAGCTTCTGCAACAGATCGCGCGACTTCGGTCCGGCGATGGAGAGACCGACAAGCGTCTGGTCGAAGCGGTGGATGCGTACCGAACCGTCCTTGGGCAGGTGCTTCTCGAACCAGCGCATATGATATTTCTGCGCGGCGGAAGAGCCCCAGATCATGAAGCGGTCCTCGCTGGCCTTGGCGATGGTGAAGTCGCCGATCAGCTTGCCAAACTCGTTGACCATCGGGGTCAGCACGATGCGACCGACCTTCGGCATGCGGTTGGTCATCAGCCGGTTGAGGAAATCCTCCGCGCCCGGGCCGGAGACTTCGTATTTGGCGAAGTTTGCGATCTCGGTGACGCCGACCCTCTCGCGGGTGGCGCGCACTTCCTCGCCGATCGGGCCGAAGTCGTTGGAGCGGTGGAAGGATACGATGTCCTTGGGCTCAGTGCCCTTGGGCGCGAACCAGAGCGGGGTTTCCAGGCCCCACGAATCGCCCATGACCGCGTTGTTGGCCAGCATGGTGTCGTACAGAGGCGTGGTCTGCGCGGGCCTAGCGGCAGGCAGCTCTTCGTTCGGGAAGCGGATCGAGAAACGGCGTGAGTAGTTCTCGCGCACCTTGGCGTTTGTATAGCGCAGGGTAGCCCATTCGCCGAAGCGGGCGACATCCATACCCCAGACGTCGAAGCCCGGATCGCCATGCACCATCCAGTTGGACAATGCGAGGCCGACGCCGCCGCCCTGGCTGAAACCGGCCATGACGGCGCAGGCGCACCAGAAATTGGTCAGGCCCTGCACCGGGCCGACCAGCGGGTTGCCGTCGAGCGCGAAGGTGAAGGGGCCGTTGATGATCTGCTTGATGCCGGCCTTCTCGATGCCGGGGAAATGCTTGAAGCCGATTTCCAGCGACGGCGCGATGCGGTCGATGTCGGGCTGCAAAAGCTCGTGGCCGAAATCCCACGGCGTGTTAACCGGCGACCACGGCTTGCAGGCCTTCTCATAGGTGCCGAGCAGGATGCCGTTGCGCTCCTGGCGGGTGTAGATCTCGCCCTTGAAGTCGAGCACGCCGATCATCTCGCGGCCGGTCGATTTGTTGAATTCCTCGACCTCCGGCATCGGTTCGGTCAGCAGGTACATGTGCTCCATCGCCAGCACCGGCAGCTCGACGCCGACCATGCGGCCGATCTCGCGCGCCCACAGGCCGCCGCAGTTGACGACGTGCTCGGCATGGACGGTGCCCTGCTCGGTGACGACGTTCCAGGTGCCGTCAGGCTGCTGCGTCAGGTCGACGACGCGGTTGCGCAGCACGATCTCCGCGCCAAGTTTTTTCGCCGCTTTCGAATAAGCGATGGTCGTGCCGGACGGGTCGAGATGACCCTCGACCGGATCCCACATGGCGCCAACGAAGTTCTTCTCGTCCATCAGCGGGAACATCGCCTTGGCTTCCGAAGGCGTGATCAGTTCGGTGTCCATGCCGAGATAGCGGCCCTTGGCGTGCGCCAGCCGCAGGAAGTCCATGCGCTCCGGCGTATCGGCCATCATGACGCCACCGGTCAGGTGCAGCGAGCAGGACTGGCCGGAGAGCTCCTCGATTTCCTTGTAGAGCTGGACCGTATAGGCCTGCAGCTTGGCGACGTTGGGGTCGCCGTTCAGCGTATGGAAGCCGCCCGCTGCATGCCAGGATGAGCCGGAGGTCAGCTCCGAGCGCTCGATCAGCATGATGTCGGTCCAACCGGCCTTGGCGAGGTGGTAGAGCACCGAGCAGCCGACGACGCCGCCGCCGATGACAACCGCTTTTACATGAGATTTCATACAGATAGGTCCGTTTTTACAGAGACTGAATCGAATGATCGAGCGTGGAGGCCGAGCGAAGGTCGAGAGTGTGGGGTCGACTGTTCATCCCCAACACGGATGATCAAAAATCCGTCGGCGCACCGCCTTCGGCGCGACGCTTCTCGACGAAGTCGTTGAGTTCCTCGCGTATGGCGGGGTCCATATAGGGCTCTTCATAGGAGGCAAGGCGCTCCTTCCAAACCTTGTTTGTGCGTTCCATCGCCGTCGGCGAGCCCGCCTCGGCCCAGGTCTCGAAGTTGCGCCAGTCGGACACGATCGGCGAGTAGAAGGCGGTCTTGTAACGCTCCTGCGTGTGCTGGGTGCCGAAGAAATGGCCGCCCGGGCCGACCGACTGGATGGCGTCGAAGCCGAGCGCGTCCTCGGAAAGGTCGAGCGGGGTGAGGAATTCGGCCACCATCTGCAAAAGATCGATGTCGAGGATGGTCTTTTCGTAGGAGCAGCGCAGTCCGCCTTCAAGCCAGCCGGCGCCGTGCATCATCAGATTGCCGCCGCCCTGGATCGCGCCCCAAAGTGAGAACACGCTTTCATAGGCGGCCTGGGCATCGACCGTGTTGGCGGCGCAGGTATTTGAGGTGCGGTAGGGAATTTGATAGCGGCGAGCGAGCTGGCCGCCGACAAGCTGCGCCTTCATGTACTCGGGTGTACCGAAGGCCGGTGCGCCTGATTTCATGTCGACATTGGAGGTGAAGCCGCCATAGCCGACCGGCGCGCCCTTCTTCACCATCTGCGCGAAGGCGATGCCCGAGAGCGCCTCGGCGTTCTGCTGCACCAGCGCGCCGGCGACGGTGACGGGCGCCATGGCGCCCGACAGCGTGAACGGCGTGATGATCACAGCCTGGCCCATGCTCGCCATCTGGATGATGCCTTCCATCATCGGCACGTCGAGCTTGAGCGGCGAATTGGTGTTGATGATGGTGAAGACCGACGGCTCTTCCATGAGCTGCTCGCGACTGATGCCGCGCGCGATGCGGGTGATCTCGATTCCGTCGACATTGCGCTCCTTGCCGAGCGAATAGACGTGGAAGACCTTGTCGGTCAGCATGGCGAGGTCACGGATGCATTCGAGATGCCGGACGGAGGGATGGATGTCGATCGGCTCCACCGGGTAGCCGCCGGTGCAATGCAGGATGTTGTGCATCTGCGCCAGGCGCAGGAAGTTGCGGTAGTCGGCCTGGTTGCCCGGCCGGCGGCCGCGGTCGAGATCGGAGCAGTTAGGTGCCGAGGCCATCATCGACAGGATCACGTTGTTGCCGCCGAAACGCAGATTGTGCGCCGGGTTGCGGGCATGCAGCGTGAATTCGGATGGGCAGTGCGAGACAAGCTCGAGGATCATGTCGCTGTCGAAGCGCACGCGCTCAGAGCCTTCGCGCACATCCGCGCCATGAGCCTTCATGATGCGGCGGGCTTCCTCGTGCAGCACGTCGACGCCGATCTCCTTCAATACGCGCAGCGAGGCAATGTGGATCGATTCCAACTCGTCATCGGACACGAGCTTGGTCGGCGTCAGCGGATTCTTCAACTGCCGGAAGGCGGGCTGCTCGAAGGCGGCCGAACCGCCGGCGCGTTTGCCCGCGCGGCCGCCACGGCGGGCGCGATCGGTAGCCTGTGCCGGCTCAGCGGGATGAAGGGCGGCGGTCATGGGAAGCCTCGTGAGCATGCGAAATCGGCGGCATAATGAACTGACGACAATGCCGCCGGTAAGGAGGTGGCGACCACTAGAGCAAGGGAAGCGACATGGCGGGTAGGGGGCGCTGGATCGCCCAATTGCTTCGGCTGAGTCATCTGAGAGCCTCTCATCACTGATATGGAGCCGTGATTGTCAAACAGCGGGCCACGATGACCACCTCCGGCCAGACCGTCGAAGATCGAACGCAATGGGCGGCCCTTGCCGGCGTCACCGCCGCCCTTGCCATGTTCGGCGCGGCGCAGGGCTTGAGCTCGCCGCTGTTCACCCTGCTGATGCAGAAGCAGGGTTTCTCGCCGGGCCTGATCGGCCTGTCGGCGGCGATGATGCCGGTCGGCCTGATCCTGTCGGCGTCCTTCGTGCCGACGGCGGTGCGGCTGGTCGGCGCGCGCAACCTGGCGGTTGGCTGCTCGCTGATCGGCGCGCTGTGCTTTCTCGCCATCTTCTATCTGCAGAACTGGGTCGCCTGGTACGTCATCCGCTTCATCATCGGCGTGGTCATCAATCCGCTCTATGTGCTTGGGGAGGTTTGGGCGCTGTCGCTGGCGCCGCCGGCGCGGCGCGGCCGCGTGATGGGCGTGTTCAACACGCTGATGGGTGCGGGCTACGCGGCCGGGCCGTTCACGCTGACGCTGGTCGGCACCGCCGGCTGGGCGCCCTTCGGCGTCGGCATTGCCGGATTTGCGCTGTGCGCGGTTATCCTGCGGCTCGTTTCCTCGAAGCTCACCGGTTTCGAAGATGACGGCCAGCCCGCCGGGAGTTTTTTCGGTTTCGCCCGGCTGGCGCCGGCGCTGCTCCTGGCAGTGATGGTCTCCGCCGCCGTCCAACAAAGCACCTATGCGCTGGTGCCGGTCTTCGGTGCTGGCTATGGCCTTCCCGAAGCGACGCTTGCAGCACTGGTGATGATGCTCTCCCTGGGCAACATCGTCCTGCAGATCCCGCTTGGCCTGCTCGCCGAACGTTTCGGCGGCCGCCCGATGATCCTCGCCTGCGCGATGGCGACGACGTTCTGCGCGATCCTGTTGCCGCTGCTGATCACCACGCCGCTGATCTGGGGCGTGCTTTTGGTGATGGGCGCGGTCGGCTACGGCGTCTACACGATGGCGTTGGTCGAGCTCGGCAGCCGGTTCAGGGGCTCGCTGCTGGTCACCGGCAATGCGGCTTTCGCGCTGCTGTGGGGCGTCGGCGGCATCGTGGGGCCCCCCGGGGCAGGCGCCCTGATGCAGGCGATCGGGCCGCTTGGACTGCCCAGCGTCATCGTCGGGCTTGACATACTGCTGGTGGCGTTCGCCTTATATCGGTCCTTGCAGCGCCGGGGTTCCTGACAGGATTTGGCTGGAGCATCCGCTTTCGCCTCCGGTGGGCCTTACGGCAACCAGCCCCAACGGCTAAGCCTCCAAGCGATTGGAGCAGGACCGATGGCTCTGGCGGACAGCGAAGAGACGGCGCAATGGGCTGCGATCACGGGCGTGATCGCGACAGTGTCGGTGTTCGCCATCGCGCAAGGGCTTTCCTATCCACTGCTCAGCTTCATCCTGCAACGGCAAGGCGTCTCGCCGGCGATGATCGGTCTGTCGGCGGCAATGACACCGGTCGGATTCATCCTGTCTTCGCCGCTGATCCCGGGACTGGCCCGCCGGTTCGGGGCGGGGCGCACCGCGCTGACCTGCGCGGCGCTTTCGGCGCTGGTGCTGGCGCTGATCGGCTGGACGCAAAATGTCTATCTGTGGTTTCCGCTGCGCTTCCTGATCGGCGTGGTGACCAACCCGCTTTATGTGTTGAGTGAGATCTGGGTGATCGCGCTTGCCCCGCCGGCCCGGCGCGGCCGCGTCATGGGCATTTATTCGACGATCATCTCGGCGGGCTTCGCGACCGGGCCGCTCTGCCTGCTTGCCGTCGGCACCGAAGGCTGGCCGCCTTTCCTGGTCGGCATCCTGGCCTTCCTCTTCTGCGGCTGCTGCCTTGCTGCGGTGGTGAAGCGGCTGCCGAAAGTCGAGGAGGCCGAAAAAAAGGTTTCGGTGCTCGGCTTCGTGCCCCTGGCCTGGCTGCTCCTGTCGGCGGTGATCGTGGCGGCCGGTTTCGAGCAGGCGATCCTGGCGTTGCTGCCGGTCTATGGGACGCATCATGGCATTGCCGAGGAGCGCATGTCGGCGCTGCTTTCGGCGATGATCGCCGGCAACATCGCCATGCAGGTGCCGCTCGGACTGCTTGCCGAAAGACTGACCGCGCGACTGGTCCGCTTCGGCTGCGTCGCCATGACGGTCCTCGGATGCCTGCTCTTGCCGGCGCTGATCGAGACGCCGCTCATCTGGGTTTGCGTCTTCATCTGGGGCGCCGTTTCCTACGGCATCTACACGATGTCGATCATCGAGCTCGGCGAACGCTTCACCGGTTCGGCGTTGGTCGCCGGCAACGCCGCCTTCTCGCTGATGTGGGGCCTCGGCGGCATCGTCGTGCCGCCGCTCACCGGCGGCGTGATGGACGTCATCGGCGCGGCCGGCCTGCCGGTCACGCTTGGCGCGATCTGCGCGGCGCTGGTGGCGGCGACGGTCGTTCGAAGACAGGTGATGTAGGCTACGCGTCCTGTCGTCTGAAGATTGCCCAGAGGTCGCAATCGGCATGATGTTCGCGCGGATAGTAGTTGCCGCGCAGGGCTCCCTGAACTTCAACCGCGCGCTCAAAGTCCGAGATCAGCCCAACGCTTGAGAGCTCCGAGTTGGCGAATGCTTCAGGAAAGCCGCCGCAATTGGTAAGCGCGCTGTTGCCGACATCCTTGTCCATAAGGTCATAACCCAGGAAGGTGAACCCGGGCCACGAAAACGAGCCTACGTCCTCTGACGGCCCTCGGATTACGCCCAGAATGTTGAGATCGCGGGTGTCATCCAACTCGGAGAGGAGGAAATCCAAGTCCACGAAGAAGTCGAGCATGAAGTCCTCGTTCACGACGTGGGACCAATAGCTATCCTTCATTTCCTTCGGGACCCTTGGGCACAGCATACTGTCCAGCGTTACGAGTTCGTGCAATTGGGTTAGGCCCGACCACTCGACGTAGCTTTTCCATCGGACACTGTCGGATGGTCCAAACTTCTCGATCGCAATGTAGAGGCGCTGCATGGGTTCTTCGCTTGTTGCGGTCATGTTTTTAGAGGCTTCAATTGAATGTCGGTAGCGCCATGCCGATGTTTGTGGCACCGAGCATGACCATTTTCGGAGACCACATGACCCAATCGAGCGCGCAAAAGCAGTCGGCCTTGGCCAGCACGGCGGAAGACCCGTTCCTCTGGCTGGAGGACCGCAACGGCAAGGAAGCTCTGGCCTGGGTCCATCGCCAGAATGCGCTAACGATCGCCGAACTGCAGGGCGATCCCTCCTATCAGGCAACCTTCGAGACCGCGCTCGACCTGATGACGGCCGAGGACAATATCCCCGTCGGGGCCGCGCTTGCCGGCTACGTCTATAATTTCTGGCAGGACAAGGCCAATGCGCTTGGCCTGTGGAGGCGCACGCCTGTCGCTTCCTACAAGACCGACAAGCCGGATTGGGAAACGATCATCGATTTCGACCAGCTCTCGGCGAAGGAAGGCGTCAAATGGGTTTTTGGTGGCGCCAGCCGCCTCCATCCCGATTTCGACCGCTGCCTGCTCTACATGTCGCCCGATGGCGGCGATGCCAGCGAGATGCGCGAGTTCGACATCGCGACGAGGTCCTTTGTCGACGGCGGTTTCTCCGCGCGCGCCTCCAAGTCGGGCTTTTCCTGGCTGGACAAGGATACGGTGATCGTTTCGGCGGCTTTTGAGGAAGAGGACAAGACCCAGTCCGGCTATCCGCGCGTCATAAAACTCTGGCGGCGCGGCACGAAGCTCGAGGACGCGACGCCGATCTTCGAAGGCGAGAAGCAGCATCTCGCGGTCGGCGGCGGCGCGGAATATGACGGCGACAAGCGGCACGTACTGCTCGGCAAGACGCTCGATTTCTTCACCTCGCACAGTTTCCTGCGGCTGGATTCCGGCGAGAACCGCCGCATTCCGTTGCCCGACGATGCCACCGACACGGCGATCTTCAAGGGCCAATTGATCTTCGGCGTGCGCAGCCCGTGGACTGCGCCGGATGGCACGCGCTGCCTGCCCGACGGGCTTTATTCGGTCGATTTCGACCGCTGGATCGAGAGCGGCGCGTTCGGGCCGTTCGAAACCGTGCTCGAGCCGGCGCATCGCGTCTCGATTGCAGGCCTCGCCAGGACGCAGAACCGGCTGTTCATCAATCTGATGGACAATGTTCGCGGCAAGGTCGTCGCCTGCGACCGCACCACCAGTGGCTGGTCGCTGAAGCCAGTGGCGCTGCCCGACAACGGCAATGTCGGCATCAGCCATGTCGAGCATTTCGGCTCCAGCGTCTCCTTCTCCTTCACCGATTTCCTGACGCCGAGTTCGATCATCTGGTCGGACGACAATGGCGAGACGCTTCAAACCGTGAAGTCGCAGCCGGCACGCTTCGACGCCTCGCCCTATGTTTCGGAGCAGTTCGAGGCGCGCTCGAAGGACGGCACGATGATCCCGTATTTCGTCGTGCGGCGGCGCGACCAGCAGGGGCCGGTGCCGGCGCTGCTTTACGGCTATGGCGGCTTCGAAGTGCCGCTCCTGCCCGGATATGCCGGCATTCGCGGCAGGCTCTGGCTGGACAAGGGCAACGCCTATGTGCAGGCCAACATTCGCGGCGGCGGCGAGTTCGGTCCGGCCTGGCACCAGGCCGCGCTCAAGGGCAAGCGCCAGAACGCCTTCGACGATTTCGCCGCGGTTGCCGAGGACGTGGTCCGTCGCGGCATCACCACGGCGGCGCAACTCGGCATACAGGGCGGCTCGAATGGCGGCCTGCTCACCGGTGCGTCGCTGACGCAGCGGCCGGAATTGTTCGGCGCCGTCATCATCGACGTGCCGCTGCTCGACATGCTGCGCTACACCGACCTGCCGCCCGGCGCTTCCTGGATCGCCGAATATGGCGACCCGTCGAAGCCGGAGGAGGCGACGTGGCTCGGCGCCTATTCGCCCTACCAGCATATCGCTGCCAACGTCGCCTATCCGCCGGTGCTGCTGATGACCTCGACCGCCGACGACCGCGTGCATCCTGGGCATGCCCGCAAGATGGCGGCGCGGCTGCAGGAGGCGGGCCATGGCCGGACGCTGTTCTTCGAGGAGACCGAAGGCGGCCATGGCGGGCGTGGCGACCGCCGGCCGCAGGCCGCGCAAACGGCGATGCGTTATATGTTTCTCAAGCGAGCCCTAACCGGAACGGCTTGAATTCTGGGCCCCAGGCGGCATAAGCTGCCGCCATGATCCGCTTCAGCACATCAGGCGCCTTCGGGGTCGGGGTGACGCCGTCACCGCGGACCCTTCGCGCCGAGCTTTTGCGGCTGTGCGCCCGCATCGGCTACTCGCCGCCCCGCTTCCTCTGACGAATCCGCCCCGGCCGCTGCCGGATTGATTCAAGAGGAAAGATCAGATCCATGACCTATCAGAATTATTCGCTGAAGCAGCTTCAGCAGATCGACGCCGCGCATCACCTTCATCCCTTCACCGACCACAAGGAACTGCGCGAGATCGGCTCCCGCATCATCACGCATGCAAACGGCCCATTCATCTACGATTCCGAAGGGATGGAGATCCTGGACGGAATGGCTGGCCTCTGGTGCGTCAACGTCGGCTATGGCCGCAACGAGCTCGCCGAGGCGGCTTACGCGCAGATGAAGGAACTGCCTTACTACAACTCCTTCTTCAAGTGCTCGACGCCGACGCCGGTGCTCCTGTCCGGGAAGCTGGCCGAGTTGGCGCCCAAGCATGTCAGCCAGGTCTTCTACGGCTCGTCCGGGTCCGAAGCCAACGACACGGCGCTGCGTCTTGTCCGCCACTACTGGGCGCTCGAAGGCAAGCCCGAGAAGAACCGCATCATCTCGCGCAAGTCGGCCTATCACGGCTCGACGATCGCCGGCACGTCGCTGGGCGGCATGGAACCGATGCACAAGCAGCTCGGCGGCGCGGTGCCCAACATCGTCCATGTGATGATGCCCTATGCCTATGAACTCGCGCTACCCGGCGAGAGCGACCATGATTTCGGCATCCGCGCGGCAAAGGCGGTCGAAGACGCCATACTCGAAGCTGGCGCCGACAAGGTTGCCGCCTTCATCGGCGAACCGGTGATGGGCGCCGGCGGCGTGAAGATCCCGCCGATGAGCTACTGGCCGGAAGTGGAGCGGATATGCCGCAAATACGATGTCCTCTTGATGCTGGACGAGGTCATTACCGGCTATGGCCGCACCGGCGAGTGGTTCGCCGCGCAGACGTTCGGCATCGAGCCCGACACCATCACCACCGCCAAGGCGCTGACCTCGGGCTACCAGCCGTTGTCGGCGCTGCTGGTCGGCGACCGTGTCGCCAGGACGCTGGTCGACAAGGGCGGCGAGTTCTATCACGGCTACACCTATTCCGGTCATCCGGTGGCCTGCGCGGTGGCGCTGAAGAACCTCGAGATCATCGAGAAGGAAGGCCTCGTCGAGCGCGTCAGGAACGACACCGGCCCGTACTTCGCGCAGGCGCTGCAGGAACGGATCGCCGGGCACAGGCTGGTCGGTGAGGTGCGTTCGATCGGGCTGATGGGCGCGATCGAGATCGTCAAGGACAAGGCGACCAAGGAACGCTACCTGCCGTCGGGAAGTGCTGCGGTCGTGGTGCGCGACCATGCGGTCGCAAACGGCATGATGCTCCGGGCTACCGGCGACACGATGATCCTGTCGCCGCCGCTGATCTGGACCCGCGACACGATCGATATGGCCTGCGAGCGCATAGCCAAGGCGCTCGATCTCGCGGACGCGGATTTGCGGAAGCGCTAAGCCGAAATGGCCGGGCGCTTATCGATCGGGCGCCCGGTCCTCCTGGACCTTCCAAAACGCAAAAACCGCGCCCCAATGGGAACGCGGCTTTGCCAGATACGCATGGCGTTTCGCGACGAAACACTTGCGAAACTTACGGGCTCCGGTACGCGAGACCTGATCCGGAGCACCGGGCGGATGCGATGTCCGCCTCGCAATCCGTTTTAAAGGCACATCGTTACCGGTGAGTTATCGAGACCTTAAGCAAATCTAAATTTGCCGGCTTCTGAGCGGAAAATATCGAAAATAACCTATGAAAAGCAGAGGCTTACGCCTGATTTCCACGCAGGAAATTAATAATGCCGGAAAAATCGGCGCCGGCGTGGCCTTGCGCGTTGAATAAGGCATAGAGCTGCGTGGCTTCGGCGCCGAGCGGGGTCACGGCGCCCGCGCTCTGCGCTGCTTCCTGCGACAATTTCAGGTCTTTCAGCATGAGCGCGGCGGCAAAGCCCGGCTTGTAATCGCGGTTGGCCGGTGAGGCCGGCACAGGGCCGGGGACCGGGCAATAGGTGGTCAGCGACCAGCATTGGCCCGACGAGGTCGAGGCAACGTCGTACAGTGCCTGATGCGAAAGCCCGAGCTTTTCAGCGAGCACAAAAGCTTCGGCTACGCCGATCATCGAGATGCCGAGAATCATGTTGTTGCAGATCTTGGCCGCCTGGCCCGCGCCATCGCCACCGCAATGGACGACGCGCCCGGCCATCGGCTTCAGGACCGGCTCGGCCGCGGCGAAGGCCTCGTTCGAGCCGCCGGCCATGAAGGTGAGGGTGCCGGCCGTCGCGCCGCCGGTGCCGCCGGAGACCGGAGCATCGATCGACCGCAGGCCATGCTTGGCGGCAATCGCATGCGCCTTGCGCGCCGATTCGACATCGATGGTCGAGGAATCGATAAATAGCGCGCCCTTCTTCGCCCTGGGCGCGATGTCCTCATAGACCGACAGCACGTGCTTGCCGGCCGGCAGCATGGTGATGACGACGTCGGCGTCCTTCACCGCGGCGACAGCGTTGGCCATGACGGTGATGCCGTGATCTTTCGCAACTGTAAGGTTCTCAGGCACGAGGTCGAAGCCCAGCACCGCATGCCCCGCCTTGACTAGGTTGGCAGCCATCGGATTGCCCATGTTGCCCAAGCCGATAAAGGCGATGGTGCTCATTGTCGCTCTCCCAAATGTCTTTTCAGCGTCCGATCAGCGAGCGCGCGATGATGACGCGCATGATCTCGTTGGTGCCTTCGAGGATCTGGTGGACGCGCAGGTCGCGCACCAGCTTCTCGATGCCGTAATCGTGCAGATAGCCGTAGCCGCCATGCAACTGCAGCGCCTGGTTGGCGACGTCGAAGCCGATGTCGGTGACGAAGCGCTTGGCCATCGCCGACCATTTGCCGGCATCCGGCGACTTGCGGTCGAGCTTGGAAGCGGCGGCGTAGAGGAAGATGCGGGCAGCCTGCAACTCCGTCTCCATGTCGGCCAACCTGAACTGCAGCGCCTGGAACTGGTTGATCTTGGCGCCGAAGGCCTTGCGCTCGGCGGTATAGGCAAGCGCCTTGTCGAGCGCCGACTGCGCGCCGCCCAGCGAACAGGCGGCGATGTTCAGCCGGCCGCCGTCGAGCCCGGCCATGGCGATACCGAAACCGGCGCCTTCCGCAGCCAGCAGGTTCTCGGCAGGCACCTTGCAATCCTCGAAGATGACCTGGCGGGTCGACTGCATGTGCCAGCCCATCTTGTGCTCGTTGGCGCCGAAGGAGAGACCCGGCGCATCCTTGGGCACGACGAAGGTCGAAATGCCTTTCGGGCCGTCGCCGCCGGTGCGCGCCATCACGACGTAAAGGTCGCTGTCGCCGGCGCCGGAGATGAACTGCTTGGCGCCATTGAGCACATAGTCGCCGCCGCTCTTTTCCGCACGCGTCTTCAGCGCAGCCGCATCCGAGCCGGAGCCGGGCTCGGTCAGGCAATAGCTCGCCAGCCACTCCATCGAGGTCAGTTTCGGCAGGAAGCGCTGGCGCTGCACGTCGGTGCCGAAGCGGTCGATCATCGAGGCCGCCATGTTGTGGATGGAAATGAAGGATGAGAAGGCCGGATCGGCATGGGCAAGCGCCTCGAAGATCAACACCGCGTCCAGCCGCCCGAGCGCCGAGCCGCCGACATCGTCCCGCACATAGATGCCACCCAGGCCGAGCGGCCCGGTTTCGCGGATCACATCGGCGGGGAAGTGCCTTGCCTTGTCCCAGTCGAGCGCATTGGGCGCGACGCGATCCGCCGCGAAGGCCCGGGCCATCTCCTGGATGGCGCGCTGCTCCTCGTTGAGTTCGAACTGGCCAGTGCCCGCATCGACTGCCGCGTCCATGGCGTGCTCCCTGTCGCTCCAGGCCTTATGGCCTGTCGTTTTTGGCTTTGCGCGCCGTTCAATCTAGACCAATGATGCGGCCGCGCAACCCGGCCTCCTGCGGACCGGTTGTGCATGGAATGATCAACGGAGCCTTGCGTGCCGACAATTTTCGATGAGTTGCTGGACCTGTTCCACGCCTATCTCGCCGGCGTCGACAATGATCTGGTTTCCCACGAAGTCGCGCGCATCAACTGGAAAATGCCTGCACGTCCTCTCGAGCCGCGCTCGCTAGGCTGCCTTGGTCATCTCGATCGTATCGCTGAGCTTGTGCGGATGGACGCCAAGCCGCTGGTCCGTCTGGTTGCCGAGTATCGCGATAAGCTGCGCTGGGGACAGACTTATACAGCCGCCGATTTCGGGCAGGGCTTCATCGACAATTACGGCTGGCTGGAAGTGTTCGGCGCGCGCGGGCATTTCGTCAATGACGAGGTCGCCGCCGGGCTGCTGATCCTCGGACCGGATATCGTCTATCCCGACCATCATCACATCGCAGAGGAGATCTACATCCCGCTCACCGGCGGCACGGAGTGGCGCATGGGCGAGGGCGGTTTCCAGCTTCGCGATGCCGGCGAGGTCATTCACCACGCCTCTAACGTCAGCCACGCCATGCGCACGGGCAAGGAGCCGCTGATGGCCCTCTATCTCTGGCACGGCGGGCCATTGGCGCAGAAATCGAACATCGGCTCGATGATCGACTTTGGGGGCCGAGCCTGATGGCAAAAGCGATCATGCTGCAGGGCACCGGCTCGGATGTCGGCAAGACCGTGCTGGTGGCGGGGCTTTGCCGCGCCGCGAAGAATCGCGGGCTGAAGGTCAGGCCGTTCAAGCCGCAGAACATGTCCAACAATGCCGCCGTAGCCGACATTCCCGGTGGCGACAAGGCTGCAGAAGGCGAGATCGGCCGCGGGCAATGGCTGCAGGCACTGGCCTGCGGCGTGCGGCCGACGGTGCATATGAATCCTGTGCTGCTCAAGCCGCAGAGCGACATCGGCTCGCAGGTGGTGGTGCAGGGCAAGGTCTATGGCGAGGCGCGGGCTCGTGACTACCAGGCGATGAAAGCCGGGCTGATGGACGCGGTGCTGGATTCCTGGGCCGAGGTCGGCGAAGGCGCCGACCTTGTCATCGTCGAGGGCGCCGGGTCGCCGGCCGAGATCAATCTCAGGAGCCGCGACATCGCCAATATGGGTTTCGCGACGCGCGCCAATGTACCGGTGATCCTGGTCGGCGACATAGACCGCGGCGGCGTCATTGCCTCTGTCGCCGGCACGCATCTGATCCTGCCGGAGGAGGACCGACGTATGATCGTCGGCTATCTCATCAACAAGTTCCGCGGCGACGTCTCGTTGTTCGACGACGGGATAAGGGCGATCGAGAAATTCACCGGCTGGCGTTGCTTCGGCGTCGTGCCCTGGCTGAAGGCGGCCGGGCGGTTGCCTTCCGAGGATTCGGTCGTGCTCGAACGCCTCGCTTCCGGCGAGAGGCGGGCGCTGAAGGTGGCGGTGCCGATGCTGGCGCGCATCGCCAATTTCGACGACCTCGATCCGCTGAAAGCCGAGCCGCAGGTCGAGGTCGTGTTCGTGCCGCCGGGAAAGAAGCTGCCGGAAGATGCCGGGCTGGTGGTCATCCCCGGCTCGAAATCGACGATAGGCGATCTCATCAAATTCCGCGAGAATGGCTGGGATCGCGATCTTCACGCCCACCGCAAGCGTGGCGGCCATGTCGTTGGCATCTGCGGCGGCTACCAGATGCTCGGTCGCATGGTGTGTGATCCCGACGGCATCGAAGGCAGCGTCACCAAGGCCGAGGGTCTAGGCCTGCTCGATATCGAAACGGTGATGGAGCCTGAAAAGACGGTTCGCAATTCAAGGGCGCATTCGGTGCAGTTCGACCTGCCGCTCGAGGGCTACGAGATCCATCTCGGCCGCACCACCGGCCCTGATACGGCGCGGCCGTCTGCGATCCTCAACGGTGTCGAGGACGGCGCGGTCTCGGCCGACGGCAAGGTGATCGGCACCTATCTGCACGGGTTTTTCTGCGCCGACGCTTTTCGCGCCGCCTATCTGGAGAGCCTTGGCGTCAGAGGAGGCGGCATCGACTACCGTGCCGAAGTCGAGAAAGCGCTGGACGAGGTCGCGGCCGAGCTGGAACGGCATCTCGACTGCGACGCGATTTTCGGCTTGGCGCGTTAGGCTTCTCACCAACAGGTTTGAGATTGGCGAAACCGCTCATCGGCTCGTTCCGAGCCGAGCAGAACACGCCTGCGAGAATCAAAAGCGCCCGGCAAGGCCGGGCGCTCCGAGTTGCCTGAGATTGCTGTTAGCGGTTAACGCAATTCCTGACGGAAAACCGCTGCACATTTTTCCTGAAATTGCTTTAGGCGCCGCGCATCAGGCAGCCGGCGGCGAGCACGATGTAGGCGATGAGCATGATCCAAACTGACGCAAGCGGAATGAATGCAAGAACGCCAAGGCCGGCAAGAAGGCCGATGATGGCAATAACCAACGAAATAATGAACACGATCTGGGTGGGCGCACTGAGATTCATGGCTGGTCCCTCCAACATGATTCGCAACGTCTGAATTCTACCAGCAGCAGCCTCACATACCAATCAGCTGCCGGAGGGGATTGGCCGGGTCGGCCAGCAGCTTGATCGCCAGCGCCACGCACACGATGACCAGCAACGGCTTGATGAGCCGGGCGCCGATACGGATTGCGAGACTGGCTCCGAGGCGCGCGCCGAGGAATTGGGCCACGCCCATCATCAAGCCGATCTTCCAGTCGATGACGCCGACTGCGGCAAAGACGATGAAGCCGCCGATGTTGGACGCGAAATTCAGCAGCTTTGTGTGCGCGGTCGCCTTGAGCACGCCGTAGCCGGCAAGGGTAACGAACGCGAGCATGTAGAAGGAGCCGGCGCCGGGACCGAAGATGCCGTCATAGAACCCGATCAGCGGCGGGATGATCAGCCCGAACAGGAAAGGCGACAGCCGTTCGGCGCGGTCGACATCGTCCATGTTCGGCTTCAGCGCAAAATAGAGCGCGATGGCTATGAGGAGCAGCGGCAACACGGCGCGCAGGAAATCGCCGGGAACGACGGTCGCCAAAAGCGCCCCGACCGCGCCGCCGACAAGCGCCAGCAGCGCCGACGGCAACTGGCGGCGCAGGTCGACCTGACCGTTGGCGGCATAATGAAGGGTGGCCGAACCGGAACCGAACATGCCTTGCAACTTGTTCGTGCCGAGGGCTGCGACCGGCGAATAGCCGGCCAGCAACAGTGCCGGGATCGTGATCAGCCCGCCACCGCCCGCGATCGAGTCGACGAAGCCGGCGGCAAAAGCGGCGGCTATGAGGATGAGGACGGTTTGCAGGGTAAGGTCGATCATCGGGGAAGGCGCTTTGGAAGGATGCAGCAGCTTCCATCACGCCCGACCCATTTGCGCAAGAGCGATTGCACGCTGGACCGGTTCACCGTTTCACGGATACCACAAGCGGCTCCAGCCGTTGTTTTGATGCTATTCCGGTTACGGCGAAGACGCCGAACTTAACTGCTCACACTTTTCTCGGAATTGCTCTAACAATCAGATGGAATCGCAAAGGGAGCTTGGTGGCGATGGCATTGCTCGACCAAATACGCTCGATCTTCGACGGTGATCCCGGCGTGCGCAAGGTGGCGGACGATCCGGTGCTCTCAGCGGAACTCTTGATGCTGTTTCGCATGATCCTGGCCGACGGTTCGGTCTCGGAGAGCGAGATGGTAGTCTTCCGCCACATCTGCAAGGCTTCTTTCGGCATCCCGGAGGCGTCGATCGACCGGGTCATCGAATACCTCAACGATTATGGATACGAGACCAACGGTTCGCAGGCGATCGCGCTGTTCCGCGATCTCGACGTCGAGCGCCGTAAACTGCTTGCGCGGCACATGGCCGAGATCGCCAAGGCCGATTCCAAGCTGGCGGAAAGTGAAGTACGGCTTCTGCGCCGGACGCTCGATCTGCTCGATATCAGTCCGGTCGATGTGGTGAAGCCGGAGGGCTAAAGCAATTCCAGCATAAGTGTGAAGCGTTTGGGCTCGGCGACTTCGCCGTAGCCGTCCGGAATTGCGTGAAACAAATTGACTGAGCTACCCCTGTTCCTGCACGCGCCGCGCGATGGCGCGGTGAAGGTCGGGGGCGGCCGCGACAAGCGCCCGTGCAGGTTCGGAGCGCGGATGGTCGAGCATATCGGCGGTCCGGCCGCGCTCGACGATCTTGCCCTCATGCATCACCAGCACCTCGTCCGCCATGGCGCGGGCGACAGTCAGGTCGTGGGTGATGAACAGATAGGCGATACCGAGCTTCTGGTTGAGCTCGGCGAAAAGGTCCAGGATCTGGGCGCGGATCGAGACGTCCAGCGCCGAGACCGGCTCGTCGGCGACCACCAGCTTCGGGCGCGTGATGATGGCCCGCGCGATCGACAGGCGCTGGCGCTGGCCGCCCGAGAATTCATGCGGGTATTTGTCCATATCGCGCGGCCCGAGCCCGACCTCATGCAGCGCATGCGCGATCATCTCCCGGCGTTCGGCCGCGGCCGGCTGTTTCTCAAGGAGATGCAGCGGTTCGGACACCAGCGTCGCCACTTTCTGGCGCGGGTCGAAGGAGCCATAAGGATCCTGGAACACCACCTGCATGTCGCGCCTGGCCGGCCTCAGCGCCGATTCCGGCTTGCCCGTGATGGGCTCGCCGCGAAAGCGGATGGTGCCCGCCGTCGGTTTGTCCAAGGCCAGGATCATGCGGGCAAGCGTGGACTTGCCACAGCCCGAGCGGCCGACGAGCGCCACCGATTGAGCCGGCTCGATGGTCAGCGAGACATCGTCGACGGCGCGCACCGGCTGAACCGGCCGGAACAGGGATGTCCGCCGGCCCGGATAGTCCCGGCCGACGCCCTCGACTTCGAGCAAGGGTTTCGCCGAGCCGGCAAGGTGTGGTTTCGGGCGCGCCGGCACATGCATGGAGGCGAGCGCCAGTTCGCGTGTATAGGGATGCAATTGTTCCGACAGCGTGCGGGCGGTGTCGCCGGCTTCCATGACCTCGCCGTTGCGCAGGATGGTCAGGCGATCGGCCATCTCGGTCACCACCGCCAGGTCGTGCGAAATGAGCAGGAGGCCCATGCGGTTTTCGCTGACCAGATCGCGCAAAAGGTCGAGGATCTGCGCCTGCAGCACCACGTCGAGCGCGGTCGTCGGTTCGTCCGCGATCAGCAATTTCGGCTTCAGTGCGCAGGCGATGGCGATGACGACGCGCTGGCGCTGGCCGCCCGACAGTTCATGCGGGTAGCGCGAGAGCGGGAACTTAGCTTCAGGCAGCCCGACGCGATCGAGGATTTTTCGCGCGCGGTTCTCGGCTTCGGCGCGGCCCGCCTTGGTGTGCCAGCGGATGCCTTCGGCGACCTGCTCGCCGATGGTCTTGACCGGATTGAGAGCTGTCATCGGCTCCTGGAAGACCATGCCGATATCGTCGCCGCGCAAGGCGCACATCTGGTCCTCGGTCGCGCCGAGGATGTCGATGCCGTCAAAGGTCACGCGACCCTCGGCGCGCGCCAGATGCGGCAGCAACTGCATGATCGTCAGCGCCGTCATCGACTTGCCGGAGCCGGATTCGCCGACCAGGCCGACAACTTCGCCAGGCGCGATGTCCAGCTCGACGCCTTTGAGGATCGGCGTGGCGCCGATCCTCAGTGACAGGTTCTCGATCTCGAGCAGGCTCATCTGCGCCGCCGCGATTTCGGGTCGAGGATGTCGGCGATGCCGTCGCCGAGCAGGTTCAGCCCGAGCACGGTGATGACGATGGCCATGCCGGGGAAGATCGCCATCCAGGGCGCGGTCACCATGCGCGTCTGCGCGTCGAACAGCATGCGGCCCCAACTCGGCATCGGCGGCTGGGCGCCGAGGCCGACATAGGAGAGGCCGGCTTCGGCCAGTATGCCGAGCGCGAACTGGATCGTGCCCTGGACCAGGAGCAGCGTCGCAATGTTGGGCAGGATGTGTTCGATGCTGATGCGCGTCATGCCCTTGCCGGCGGCGCGCGCGGCAAGGATGAACTCGCGCGGCCAGATCGCCAAGGCGCCGGCCCGCGCCACGCGAGCGAAGACCGGGATGTTGAAGATGCCGATGGCGATGATGGCGTTGACGGCGCCCGGCCCGAAGATGGCGGTGATCATGATCGCCGAAAGCAAGGCCGGAAAGGCGAAGACGAGATCGTTGACGCGCATCAGCACCTCGTCGGCCAGGCCCCCGCGCGCGGCGGCGAAGGCGCCAAGCGGGACGCCGATGCCCATGCCGATGCCCAGCGCGACCAGCGCGACAGCGATCGAATTGCGAGCGCCGACCATGATCATCGACAGGATGTCGCGGCCGAAATGGTCGGTGCCGAACCAGTGCGACGGCGAGGGCGGCTGCGTCCTGTCGGCGATCACCAGCCTGGTTACGTCGTAGGGTGTCCAGACGAAGGAGATGAGCGCAGCGGCCACGATCAGCAGCGTGATGACAAGCCCGATCAGGAAGGAGCGGTTGCCGAGGGCCTTGGCGAGCACGGCGGCTAAGGTTTCCTCGGGGAAGTCGAAGCGCATGGTCATTGCCGGCCTCTTAGACGCGGATCGACGATGGCGTAGGAGAAATCGACGATGAGGTTGATGAGGATCACGGCGGCGACCAAAAGCATGACGATGCTCTCGACCACGATCAGGTCGCGCTGGGTAATGGCCTGGAAGATCAGCCGGCCGAGGCCGGGCAGGTAAAAAACGTTCTCGATGATGATGGTTCCGGCGAGCAGGAAAGCGAATTGCAGGCCAAGGATGGTGAGGACGGGGATCATGGCGTTGCGCAGCGCATGGCGCCACAGCACCGCTCGGTAGGGCAGGCCCTTGGCGCGTGCGGTGCGGATATAGTCCTCGTTGAGCACCTCGATCAGCGCCGCGCGCGCGACGCGCGCCAGGATCGCCGCCTGGGGCAAGGCAAGGGCCACGGCCGGCAAGATCAGGGATTTCAGCGCCGTCCAGATGCCGGCGCCCCAGCCCGGGAAACCGCCGGCCGGAACCAGACGAAGCCAGACGGCAAACAGATAGATCAGCATCAGCGCGAACCAGAAATTAGGCACCGCGACGCCGAGCTGGGCGGCCCCCATGGCAAGCGTGTCGCCGGCCCGGCCTTGCCGGCTGGCGGAAAACACGCCGACCGGAATGGCGATGACGGTCGAAAGCGCCAGCGCGATCAACGCCAGCGGCAGGGAAACGGCGATGCGTTCCCGCACCAGGTCGATGACGGGCACCGAATAGGTGTAGGAACGGCCGAAATCGAGGCTGAGCAAGCCCCCCGCCCATTGCAGGTAGCGCAGCACCAGCGGCGCGTTCAGCCCCATCTGGTTACGCAGCACTTCGACCTGCTCGGAGCTTGCATTCATGCCCAGCATCAGGCGCGCCGGATCTCCAGGCAGGATCTCCATCACCGCGAACACCACCATCGAGGCCAGCACCAGCGTGAGGGCGGCGATGATGAGGCGCTTGAGGAGGTAGGCGGTCATGGGAGGCGATCGGGCGATCGCGCGGCCTTCAATCCGTCCACTTCACCTTGGTCAGATCATCTGCCTCGATTGGCCAGTTTGCCCACATACCCTGCAGCTTCGCGTCCCAGACGCCGATCTTGGGTAGCTCGAACAGGTAGACGGCGGGCACGTCGTGCGCGAGAATCCTCTGGGCCGTGCCAAGCAGCTCCAGCCTCTTGTCCTTGTCAACCGTGGTGCCGAGTTCCTTGATGACTTCGTTGAACTTCGGATTGTCATACTGGAAATAGTAGCCGGGCCGCGAATAGATATCGATGTCGTTTGGCTCGACATGGGAAACGATAGTCAGGTCGTAGTCCTTGTTGGTGAAGACCTGGCTCAGCCACTCCGCCCATTCGACCGGCATGATCTGCAGATTGACCCCTATCTCCTTCAGTTGCGACTGGATCACCTGACCGCCGTCGCGTGCATAGGGTACGGGCGGCAGCTTGATCGTGGCCGAAAAGCCGTTCTCCAGCCCCGCTTCCTTCAGATATTGCTTGGCCTTGGCGATGTCGTGCGGGTACACGCCGGTGAGATCGACATAGCCCGCATCTGCTGGCGAGAAATGGGAGCCAATGGGCTTTCCAAGACCGTTCGAGGCGGCTGCGATGATGGCGCTGCGATCGATCGCGGAGGCCAGCGCCTGCCGCACCGCGAGCTTGTCGAAGGGTGGCTTCTTGTTGTTGATCGACAGGATCGTCTCACCCTCTGTCGAGCCGATCACGACGCTGAAGCGCGGATCGGACTGGACCTGCCCGAGCGCGTCCTGCGCGGGCATATTGGCGAAAGCCTGGATGTCGCCAGACAGCAGCGCGGGGACAGCCGCGGCGGCATCGGGAACTATCCGGAATGTCGCCTTGTCGAGCGCGACGGGTGTACCCCAATAGTCCGGGTTCTTGACGAGCGTGATCTCGGAACCCTTGGCCCAGTGATCGAGCTTGAATGGACCGGTGCCGATCGGCTTGTCCTTATTGCCGTCGGCCGATCCCTTCGCCACGATCACCGCCGCAACCTGGCCCATGTCATAGAGGAAATCGCCCTGCGGCCCGTCGAGGGTGACCTTAACGGTCCCCGGATCGACCGCCGTGACATCGGTGATGTGCGCAAAGAGCTGTTTTTGCGGATTGAGCGAATCCTTGGCACGCGCTCGGTCCAGCGAGAATTTCACGTCGTCGGCGCTGAAGGCCGCCCCATCGTGGAACTTCACGCCGGAATGCAGTTTGAACGTGTAGACCTTGCCGTCGTCGGAGACGGCCCAGTTCTCGGCGAGACCAGGCTGAACCCGGCCGTTATCGTCGATGCGCGTCAGCCCTTCAAAGACATTGGCATAGGTGACCTCGCCGATGGCCGCGGCCGCGCCGGCGGTCGGATCGAGATGCGGAGGCTCGAGCACGATCCCCAGCGTGAGGTCGGTGCGCGCGGCAAAGGCCGACGTCGCCGCGGCTGACGACAGCAGAGCCGCGGCCAGGATGGTCTTCCACAATTTCATCGCTGAACTCCCATTGCTCAAACCTGCCCAAGCTGGCGGATAGAAGCGTGATTTCGCGTACGAGTAAATCGCGTTTCGTGCTGGCGTGTCCCGCCGCGGGGAATGTTTTTCCCACCACCATCGACCCCGATCAGTCCGCGGCACCTCTCAGCAGGATGTTGAGGCCGATCGCCATCACCTTGGCCGATTCCACCATGTCGGCGATGCCCACCCATTCGTCCGGCCTATGCGCAAGGTCGAGAATGCCCGGGCCATAGGCAATGCAGTCGTAAAGGTGGCCGAGGCGCGCGACGTGCTTCTGGTCGTAGGTGCCGGGCGAGATGACGTAGTCAGGCTCGCGGTCGAACACCTCCATGATGCCCCTGGCGACAGCCTTCACCACCGGCGCGTCGCGCTCGGTCATCAGCGGCAGCACCTCCATCAGATCGCGGATCTCGTAGTCGAATTTGTTGCGCTCGCGCTTCAGGCGCTCGAGGATGCTGGTGACTTCGCCCTTCACGGCGGCGATGTCCTCCTCGAGCAGGAAGCGCCGGTCGATGGTGAGCCGGCAGGAATCCGGCACGTTGGGCGAGGGGAGCCCCGGGCGGAAATCCTCGGTCTGGCCGCCATGGACGGAATTGATGTTCATGGTCGAGCGCCTGGCACCTTCCGGCACCACCGGCATGCGTGTCATCTTGCGGTCGAGCGCCGGGAAGAGGTCCTCTTCGAATGACTGCAGCACGGCGCCCATATGGCGCACCGCATTGTCGCCGAGGAACGGCATCGAGCCATGCGCGATCTCGCCCTTGGTCTCTATCTCGGCCCACCAGACGCCACGATGGCCAAGGCAGATGCGATCCTTGTTCAGCGGCTCCGGGATGATGACGTGGTCGACCTTCGGCTTCGAGAAATAGCCAAGCCTCGCCAGATGGGCGACGCCGCCGAAGCCGCCCGACTCCTCGTCGGCGGTGCCCGATATCTCGATGGCGCCGGGGAAATCCGGATAGGTTTCCATAAATGCCTCGACGGCGATGAGGGAGGCCGCCAGGCCGCCTTTCATGTCGCAGGCGCCGCGGCCATAGACCCTGCCGTCCTTCACCACGCCGGCGAAGGGATCGACGGTCCAGCCCTCGCCGGCCTCGACCACGTCGATATGGGAATTGAAGTGCACGCAAGCGCCGGGCGAGCGGCCGTCGAAACGGGCCACGACGTTGACGCGCGGGTAGCGGTCGCTGTCGCCGGGCGCCCCTACGGCTCGGATGAACTCGGTTTTGAAGCCGAGCTTGCCAAGGCGCGCGCCAAGGAACTCGGCGCATGGCCGATAGGCGTCGCCCGGCGGGTTGACGGTCGGGAAGCGGATCAGGTCGGCGGTCAGCGCAACAAGCTCGTCGGTCCGATCCTCGACCGCCTTGAAAAGCCGTTCATTCATCCGCCGGATTGAAGAGGGAACCCGGCACTTTTGCAAGCATCCAGTCGCTCATTGCCACATGACGATCCAGGCATGGCCCAACGCCGCGCCTAAACTTCAGACGGTGCGCGTCGCTGAGACAACTTTAACGGGAAAACCGTTCAAATTCATCGGATTGGATTGGCGGATTCGTCAAGGAGTGTGTGGTACTTAACGCATCTGCCAGCAAAAAGATGGAAAAACCGCGGAAATGGCGGGGGCAACAAAAGGGGTTTGATCGCATGAAGAGCTTCGTTCTCATGGCAACGGTGCTGGCGACCGTGTTGTTCGGCATGTCTGTCGCAAGCCGGGCGGCCAATCTGGTCGCCAATATCGACGTCTCCACGCAGACGATGACCGTCAGCAAATACGGCCAGGTGATCTATCGCTGGAGCGTGTCGACCGCGCGCAAGGGCTATTTCACGCCGCGCGGCAGCTACCGGCCGCAATGGACCGCCCGGATGTGGTACTCACGCAAATATGACAACTCGCCGATGCCCTATGCCGTGTTCTTCCACGGGGGCTACGCCATTCACGGCACCGGGGCGGTGAGAAATCTCGGGCGCCCGGCCTCGCATGGTTGCGTGCGCCTGCATCCGGCCAACGCCGCGACCTTCTATGCGATGGTCAAGGAAGCAGGCTTGGGCAACACGCGCATCGTCGTCACCAACTGAACCGGACGACAGCGCTTCTCTGACAGTCGCGGGCAGCATTGCTGCCTGCTCGTCAGCGCGGCGTTGCAGCGATGCCTCACATACTGCGAAAAACAACGGCTTATGAATTCAATAGCGTTGCCGAAGCTGGTTTGCATGAGGCGACAGTGGTAAGTACGAAGTGTTAGTTCTGCTGCTGGGGGCTGTAATGCATCGATTTCTTTTGGGCACAGCGATCGCGGCTACTGCAACGGCTGCTTTCGCTGCAGATGCGCCGGTTGTTCTCGATCAGGAACTCGCCCAGCCGCACATTTCCGGCTACGGCGAACTCTATGTGGGCGGACTTTATTTTTCGGTCCCTGGCGATCATGCGACGGGCACGGCAGCCGGCGGCGCCGCTCGCGTCAATTTCCCGATCGATGCCCGCTGGAATATCCAGACCGATGCCGTCGTCGATTCGCTTTGGGTGCAGGGAACGAACATCTACAGCTATGGCGGGGCCGTTCATGGCTACTGGCGCGACCCGAGCTCTTATGCACTTGGCGGGTTTGCGACGCTCAATGGATATGGCGGCGACGAAGGTCTAAGCGACGCCAACCTCTATAGCTTCACCGTCGGTCCTGAAGCTCAGGCGTATTTCGGCAATGTGACGCTCTATGGCCAAGTTTACTACGGCCAGTTGCGGGCAAGCGGCGAATCCGACCATTTCGACAATTGGGGCGGCCGCGGCGTGGTGCGCTTCTTTGCTCAGGACAACCTTCGCTTCGATGGTGAACTCGGATACTCGCGACTGTCCGCGGATGGCGGTCATCTCGACACTCTCACAGGCGCCTTGCAGGCGACCTACAGGTTTTCCGGCACACCTTGGTCGGTGTTTGGACGCTATCAGTGGGACCACCTGACGATATCCGAGGCGTCGGGCAGCGTGAACGTCCACAAGTATGTGGTTGGGCTAAAAGCCAGCTTCGGCTCGGATACCCTGCTTTCAGAAGACCGCAATGGCGCGACCATGGACACTTACCGGCCGAACTTCGGGGTGCCGATCTTCTGAGATCGCTTTGCTGGCCTGATCGCCAAGCCAATATCGATGCCGCGAAGATCAATCTTCGCGGCTTTTCTTTTTTGTGTGTAGTGAAGTCCCCGAGGCTTTTCCGGCCGCAAATACGCTAGAGCGGTTCAGCGTTTCACGGAATCGCCGAACCGCTCTAAGTCTTTGTTTTTACGCAATTCCGGACGGAGAACCGCTACGCACTTTTCCTGGAATTGCTCTAGCCTCGGTGGTTCGGAATCTCAGTTGGCGGGTTTTGCCTGTCCGCGCTTGCGGCGACGGCCGCTGATCTCCCAGCGCTTGTGGAACCACATCCACTGTCCAGGATCCTCACGCACCCAGCGCTCGACCACATCGGTGATAAGCTGCGTGGCGGCATCGACGTCGACGCTGCCGTCTTGGGTACGCGGCAAGGTCAGTCTGTCTTCGATTTCCAGGCGAAAGCGGTTGCCCGGCAGCCTGACGCAGCGGGCGGGGTAGACATCGCAGTCATAGTGGCGGGCAAGCATGCCTAGCATCGGATTGGTCTGGCATGGGCGGCCGAAGAAACTCGTCTCCACGCCGCCCGAGAATTTCTGATCGACCAGCACGCCGATGTTGCCACCCTTCTCCAGGATGCCTGCAAGGGCGAAGGACGCGCCGGTGGCGGAGGGCAGCAGGGCACCCATCGAGGAGCGGCGCGTCGAATGGATGTAGTCGGCGAGGTAGGGGTTGTTCGGCGGGCGAAACAGCGCCGTGATGTTCATGCCGAATGTGGCGGCGGCCACTGGCAGCAATTCGAAATTCCCGAGATGCCCGGTGAACAGGATATGCGGCTTCTTCTCGCTGGCAATCTCCAGGAAATGCTCGACGCCGCGCACCTCGACCCGTCCCGGCTTAGAAGCGTCGGGGTCGAAGTCGAACAATGCATCAAGGAAGATGTATTCGGCCGCGAGGCGAGCCATGTTGCCCCACATGTCGCGTGCGATGGCCTCTATCTCGGCGTCGCTCTTTTGCGGATAGGCAAGGCGCAGATTGTCGACCGCGACCCGATGGCGCCCGACCAGCGGGCCAATCCGGCGGGCGGCGCGGTCGGCGAAGTTCAGTGCGCTGTCCGGGGGCAATAGGCGCAGTAGCGAGAGCAACACCATGGCGAGTCTTGCGACCAGCCAGTGCTCCATCTGGCGCAGCCGTCGCCCATAGCGGAACATCAAGTCCCGGCGGGCTTTCCTGAGCGCGTTGCCGACCATTTGCCTTCAGGAGACGCGGAGGACGATCTTGCCGAACACGTCGCGGCCTTCCATTCGATTCAGCGCCGCGTCGATGTCGTCGAAACCCACCTCGGTATCGATCACCGGGGCAACGAGGCCGGCAGCCATCTTCTGCATGGCATTGGCCATGTTCTCCATGCGGCATCCGAAGGAGCCGAGCAGTTTCAGCTGCTGCTGGAAGAGCTGCATCAGGTTGACCTGCGTCGACACGCCGGAGGTCGAACCGCAGGTGACGAGGCGGCCGCCACGCTTCAAGGACAGCATCGAGCCGGCGAAGGTGTCCGCGCCGACATGCTCAAACACCACGTCGACCCCCTTCTTCTTCGTCAGCTTGCGCACGACGCCCTCGAAACGGTCCTCGCGGTAGTTGATCACGTGGTCCGCGCCAAGCGCCTTGGCCTTGTCGATCTTGTCGTTCGAGCCAACCGTGGTGATCACCGTGCAGCCAATGCGCTTCGCCAGCTGAATGGCGGCGGAACCGATGCCGGAGCCGCCGGCATGGACGAGGATTGTCTCGCCTGGCTCCAGCCTGGCGTTGTCGAAGAGCATATGCTCGACCGTACCGAAGGTGACCGGGGCGACCGCCGCGCCGATTTCCGTGACGCCGGGGGGCGCTGGCACCAAGAGGCGCGCGGGCAGGTTGATCTTTTCCCGGGCGAAGCCGTCGAGATGGAAGCCGTGGACGCCCGACACATGCTCGCAGAGATTGTCGCGGCCTTCGCGGCAGGCGCGACAGAGCCCGCAGGTGCGCGCGCCGTAGATCGATACGAGCTGCCCCGGCAAGAGGTTGGAGACGCCTGGGCCGACCGCCTCGACCTCGCCGGAAGCCTCGGCGCCGACGATCAGCGGCAGCTTGCGCTTGGCAAACGCCATGCCGCGCCAACCCCAGACATCGATATGGTTGAGCGCCACCGCCTTGATGCGGAGCGTCACTTCGCCCAGCGAAGGCGGCGGAGGAGGCGGCAGGTCCACCGTTTCAAGACGGCGGTCCTCGATAAGTTGCAATGCGCGCATGTGGCCTGTCGGAACTCCGGAAGCGGAAAAACGTCCGCTTAGACCGGTTCCCGCGCCATGACAAGGCAGGTGTTCTGGCCGCCGAAGCCGAACGAGTTCGACAGGACGGTGCCGACTTCGGCGTTGCGCTTCTTGTTGGGCACGACATCGAGCACGATCGCTGGATCGGGATTGTCGTAGTTGATGGTCGGCGGAATGACGCTTTCGCGCATGGTCATCAGCGAGAAGGCGGCCTCGACCGCGCCGGCGGCCGACAACGTGTGGCCTATCATGGACTTGTTCGACGAGACCGGCATCGAGCTGATACGCTCGCCGAAGACGGTGGACAGCGACAGATGCTCCATCTTGTCGTTTTCCGGCGTCGAGGTGCCATGCGCGTTGACATATTCGATCTCGTCCTCGCTCATGCCCGCATCGACAAGCGCGGCGCGCACCGCCGCGATCGCCGGCGAGGCATCAGGCTTGGAGCGGGTGCGATGGAAATCGTCGGCTTTCTCCCCGCAGCCGCTCATGATGCCCAGTATCGTCGCGCCACGGGCCAATGCGGCTTCCAGCGATTCCAGCACCAGCGCGCCGGACCCCTCGGCCAGCACGAAGCCATCGCGATCCTTGGAGAAAGGCTTTGACGCCTTTTCAGGGATGTCGTTGTGGGTGGAGAGGGCGGAGAGGAGCGAGAAGCGGATTAGCGCTTCGGCTGTCGCCGAGCCGTCGGCGCCGATCGAGAGCGCCTTGTCGCATTCGCCGCGCCGGATCGCCTCGACGCCGAGCTGGATGGCGGTAGCGCCTGAAGCGCATGCGGTCGAGAGCGTGACCGGCAGGCCGCGTGTGCCGAAACGGTCGGCCAGGCGATCGGCGATCGACCCGAACTGCGTGGTTTCGAAGATGTCGAGCTCCTTCAGCCCGCGCGCCACCCTGAGCAGCCTTTCCGCGCCGCCATCTTTCTTGTCGGAATTATAGAGCGAGAAGCGGTCAGCCCAGTCGAGCTCGACCGGCGGCGAGGCGAGGAACAGCGGCCCGCCGAAATCGCCGGAATCGAGGGCCGCTTCCGAGATGGCCTCCCGGGCAGCGGTCTCGGCCAGTTCGTAAGTCAGGTGACTGGCGCCCTTCGAGCTCGACGGCAGGAAATCGACCATACCGGAAATGCGGGTGTTTAGGTGATCGACCGGAAAGCGGGTAATCGGATGGATGCCGGATTTGCCGGACGTCAGCGCCGCCCAGTTGTCGGTCTTGCCTACGCCCAGCGACGTAACCACGCCGATACCGGTGACGGCGACGACCGGCCTGCCCATGTGGTCTTTGAATTCGGCCATGTTTTGTCCTGACAGCCTCGATGGTCTTCAGGCCGCTTTGATCAGCCCCATGCCCTCGAATTGGTGATAGCCGATCGCCGTTGCAAGGACAGCCTTCGGCGCATCGTCAAACGGCTTCTCGGCCGAGGCGTCGAAAGCGGGGTAACCTGCCTTGCGGTCGATGGCCATGGCCGCGAGCGCGACGGCGAAGGGGAACTGCGCTTCCTTCATATGGCCGGTCAGCGTCGAGAAGCCGCGCACGGCAAGCGCGGGGTTGGCATCGAGCGCCGCTTTCTCGGCGGTCGTGGCGGCATGGGCGCCCGAAGCGCCTGATATCGTCAGCAGTTCCCCGGCGGGCAATCCGGCCTGCTTCAGCAGGGCCACGATCTCGGAATCCAGCTCGCCCAAGCGGCGCCTGGCGCGGCCTGACACAATGGGACCGAGTTCGGCATAGATCCTTCGGCCTCGGCTTTCCGCGTGCTCGCGCTGCTCCAGCACCAGGAAAGCACCGCCCGAACCGGTGACCACGCCGCCGCCTTCGCTGCCCTGGCGTTGCCAGACCGGCTTCCACGGGCCGCGATGCAGATAACCGGCGAGTTCATAGCCGAGCAGCATGTCGGAATGCTCGGTCTGGAACGCGCCGCCAACCAGCACATGGGTCGATTGCCCGGATCGAATGCGCGCGGCCGCCGTCTCGACGGCCGAGACGCCCGCGCCTTCCTCGCCCATGAAGGTTCGGGAGGAACCGGTGACCTTGTGGACGATGGAGATGTTGCCGGCCAGCAGGTTGGAGAGCTGGGCGAGGAACAGCGTCGGCCGCAATTCCGTGGTCAGCTTCTCGTTGAGCAGCACGTCGCGGTCGTTTCGGCTCTCGGAGGCGGCCAGGATCGCGGCGTCGACGGCCTCGTCGCGCTCGCCGCCGCCGGCGGCCACCACCATGTCCATGGTCGTGGAAAGCTCGTCATTGCCCTTTATTCCTGCATCGTCCAGCGCAAGGCCGGCGGCATAGGTGCCGAGCCGCTGCCAGGTTTCCATCTGGCGTTGGTCGCCACGCTTGGCAATCTGCAGATTCCAGTCGATCTCGGGCAGGGGGTGGATGGTATAGGGAGCAAAACGCTCCGTCTCGAGCACCGGCTGGAAACCAGGCTGCGTCAGCTTTTGCCAATGGGCGTCCGGACCTTCTCCCAGCGAGGAGACGAGGCCGATGCCTGTGATGACGACGTCGTGGGAACTCATGGGCGGCTGTTGTGGGTCAGCTGGCAAAGCGCGTCAAGGCCGCGCTCGGAGGGCCTCAAGCCGCCTTGGCCGCGACCAACGCGTCGATCTTGGCGCACAGGTTCTTCATGACGAAATAATCATCGGTCGAGGCTTTGCCGTCATTGACCTCCTGCGTCCACTTCTCCAGGGGCACCTTGATGCCGAATTCCTTGTCGATGGCGAAGACGATGTCGAGGAAATCGAGGCTGTCGATGCCGAGATCGTCGATGGTGTGGCTCTCGGGCGTGATGGTGTCGATATCGATCTCGCTGGTGTCGGCAATGATCTTGGCGACTTTCTCGAACGTGGTGGACAAGGGCTCTTCCTTCGGGTTGCGGGCGGAATCTGTCCGCATCTTGTTTGGGCGCTGTCTAATCGGTTTTTCCCGGCAGGAAAAGGCCTGATGCGCCGGGAGCAGATGAGATGCCGGCTTCGGGAACGCAATCCAAATGAAATGCGCAGGGTTCTTGGAATTGGGTTCGCGGTTGCCGCCGGCGGTATTTTTGCAACAAATCCGACTTAAAAAAGGGATAACCGGTGGTCAGAAGGTCACGCGGCCAAGCACCTTCAGGCCATCGCCCTGCGGTGCCACCACCACGGCCTCGCCCTCGCGCGGCGAAACCCCCGTGAGCGCCTCGATGTTTTCGAGATGCGTGACCAGCACCAGGTTATCGGCACCGGAATATCCACGGATCTCCTGCATGACCGCCGCCATCTGGGCGGCCTTCTCACTTGGATCGGTCTTCAGCAGGTCGAGGGGCGCGAAGGGCTGCGGCTCGGTCTCGAAAGCGATGCGGGCGGTGTCGAGGCAGCGGCAGTAGCGACTGGAGAGCACATGGTCGATCGGCGCCGCGCGGGCCGCGAACAGCGCGCCGATTCGGCTGGCCTGCTGCTTGCCGCGCTCCGACAGATTGAGTTGGGTCGCGCAATTGCCGATATCGAAATTCGCGGGGTCCGCCGCTCCGGTGATGAAGGCATGCCGAAGCAGCACGACATGGCCGCCATCGCGCAGCAGCGCCCAGCCTGCGTCTGTAGCGTGGGCAAGGCTTGGAGCAACAAGGAGAACAAGTGCCAGAACCGTTCGCAGCATCGGAATCCTTTGGCGACCCGGAAAGACCAGGGCTGTGACTGACATATAGGGACCGCAAAGCCGGCCGGAAAACAAGCAGTGGCCGGGAATCGTCGCGCCGCGCCAATTGCACGGCGGTCGGGGCTCGCCTATCACGGGAAGAAAGTCTGCGCTCGGAAAATGACTCCGCTCACCGAAACCGTCCTCTTCGTCTTCAGCCTTGTGGCGCTCGGTTATCTGGCCGGGCTCACGGGCTATCTGAAGCCGGCGAGCGGGGAGGGCATCTCCGAATTCGCCGTCAACGTGGCGATGCCGCTGCTGCTATTCCAGACGATGGTCAAATCGGATTTTCACGGTGTGACGCCGTGGCCGCTGTGGGGCGCCTACTTCGCGGCCGCGGCCATCACCTGGGCTGCGGGCCATCTGGTCATGACTCGGCTGTTCGGGCGCGATGCCCGCGCGGGCATCGTAGGCGGCGTGTCCTCCGCCTATTCAAACGTCGTGCTGCTCGGCGCGCCTTTCATCCTTGGCGTGTTCGGCGCCAGCGGCTTCGAGGTGCTGTCGCTGCTGGTCTCGGTTCACCTGCCCATCATGATGATGGCCTCGATCGTGCTGTTCGAGATGTTCGGGCGCGGCAGCGGCGAGACGGTGCATCCGCTGCGTGTCGTCAAAAGCTTCCTCAGGCGCTTGTTCATCAACCCGCTGATCATCGGCATCCTGGCAGGGCTCGCTTGGCGGCTCACCGGCGCGGCGTTGCCAGACCTGGTCGAGCGGCTGGTCGGCACGCTCGCCAACACGGCGGGTCCGGTCGCGCTGTTCGCCATGGGGCTCAGCCTGCGACGCTTCGGCATCTCCGGCAATATTCGGCCGGCGCTGGCGCTTTCAGGTCTGAAGCTCTTCCTGATGCCGGCGCTGGTGCTGGCCTTCGTCTGGCTGCTCGGCCTGCCGTCGCTGACCTCCAAGGTCGCGGTGGTGGTCGCAGCGCTTCCTTCGGGCATCAATTCGTACTTGATCGCCGTCCAGTTCAACACCGGCCAGGCGCTGGCCTCGAACCAGATGACGCTTGCCACAGCGAGCGCGGTGGTGACCACGTCGTTCTGGCTGACCGTGGTCGTGCATATTTTCGGCTAGGCGTCAGCAAGCCGACACGCGGCTCGCTTTTGCTGGCCCAACCCCTATATGCCATCTTGTGATTGCTTGCCCGCCTTTCCCTAGGTAAGAGCAATGCGCCGGCGTGCGGCTCTTGAGCACGCTTCAACGGATATCCAGAAAAAGCGGCGCGATCAGCGCGCCGAACGGAGGCCAGACCATGCTTCAGAAAACCAGCCATTTCATGCGCCAGGCCAATCTCATCAATGGTGAATGGGTGCAGGCCGACAGCGGCCAGACCATCGACGTCAACAATCCGGCGACGGGCCTCAAGATCGGTACAGTGCCGAAGGCCGGCAAGGCCGAGACCCGCCGCGCCATCGAGGCGGCCGAGGAAGCCTTCAAGAGCTGGCGCAAGACCACCGCGCTCGAGCGCTCGAAGCTCCTGCGCAAACTGCATGACGCCATGCTGGACAATCAGGACGTGCTGGCCGAGCTGCTCACCATCGAGCAGGGCAAGTCGCTAACCGAATCCAAGGGTGAGATCGGCTCGGCGGCGGCCTACATCCTGTGGTTCGCGGAGGAAGGCCGCCGCGTCTATGGCGACATCGTTCCGTCGCCGTGGGGCGACCGCCGCATCCTGGTGACCAAGGAACCCGTCGGCGTCATCGCCGCCATCACGCCTTGGAATTTCCCGTCCTCGATGCTTGCCCGCAAGATCGGCCCGGCTTTGGCCGCCGGTTGCACGGCGGTGGTAAAGCCCGCTTCGCAGACGCCTTATTCTGGTCTCGCCTGGGGCGCGCTTGTCGAGGAAGTCGGCTTCCCGAAGGGCGTCGTCAATGTCGTCACCGGTTCGGCCGGCGCGATCGGCGACGAGATCTGCGCCAATCCGCTGGTCAAGAAGATCACTTTCACAGGCTCGACCGAGGTTGGCAAGATCCTCATCCAGAAGTCGGCCTCGACGGTCAAGAAAGTGTCGATGGAGCTTGGCGGCAACGCGCCGTTCCTCGTCTTCGACGACGCCGATGTCGACCGTGCGGTGGCCGGCGCCATCACCGCGAAATACCGTAACTCGGGCCAGACCTGCGTTTGCACCAACCGCTTTCTCGTCCAGGCCGGCATCTACGACAAGTTCGTCGAGAAGCTCGCCGCGGCCAGCAACAATCTCAAGGTCGGCTCGGGCCTCGAGGAAGGCGTGCAGCAGGGGCCGCTGATCGACGAAAAGGCGGTCGAGAAGGTCGAGGAATTCATCGCCGACGCGACGTCGAAGGGCGGCAAGGTGGTCGCCGGCGGCAAGCGCCATGCGCTGGGCGGCTCGTTCTTCCAGCCGACGGTTATCTCTGGCGCCACGCCGAACATGCGCTTCATGAAGGAAGAGATCTTCGGACCGATCGCGCCTGTGTTCAAGTTCGAGACCGAGGAAGAGGCGGTCGCCTTGGCCAACGACACCGAGTTCGGCCTCGCCGCCTATTTCTACACCGGCGATCTCGGCCGGGCTTTCCGGGTCATGGAAGGCCTGAAATACGGCATGGTCGGCGTCAATGAAGGCCTGATCACCACGCCTGAGGCGCCGTTCGGCGGCGTAAAGGAATCCGGTCTCGGCCGCGAAGGCGGGCATCAGGGCATCGAGGACTATCTCGATACCAAATATGCCTGCTTCGGCGGCCTCGGACTCTGATATTGATCAGTGGAACAGGGCAGGCGTTTCGCCTGCCCTTGCCTGATGACACGTTGCCGGCCTAAATCCTCGCATCAACAAATGACATCTCGGGCATGGCGATGAAGGACGGCGAGGTCTTCGGCACAACGCAGGCGGGCGAGTCCGTGCGCCGGTTCACGATTCGGGGAGGCGGCCTCACCGCCAACATCATCGGCCTCGGCGCGATCGTCCAGGATCTCAGGCTCACAGGCCATGATGCACCGCTGGTGCTGGGCTACGATCGCCTCGAACCCTACGAGACTGACCGCGCCTTCTTCGGCGCCGTTGTCGGCCGCTTCGCCAACCGCATCGGCGGCGGCCGCTTCACCATCGCCGGCAAGCGCTACCAGACCGAGCAGAATTTTCTAGGCAAGCATACCCTGCATGGCGGTTCGGAAGGCTTCTTTCACCGACCATGGACCGTCTCGTTGCACGGCCGCGATTTCGTGACGCTGACCCTGCACGACCCGGACGGCGTCATGGGCTTCCCGGGCGCGCTCGATGTAACCTGCACCTACCGGCTGAAGATCCCCGGCACGCTCAGCATGGAGCTGTCGGCGACCTGCGAGGAGCCGACGCTCTGCAATCTGGCGCAGCACTCCTATTTCAATCTAGACGACGGCGGAGCGGGCGACATCCTCGACCATCGGCTGATGCTCAATGCCGGGGCCTACACGCCTGTCGACGACGAGATGATTCCGACCGGCGTGGTGAAGCCCGTCGACGGCACGCCTTACGACTTTCGGCAGGCGCGGCCGCTCCGCATGGAGATGGAAGGCGAGCAACTTCGCTACGACCAGAATTTCTGCCTGGCATCCAGCCGCGGACCGCTGCATCAGGCGGCCTGGGTGCAAGGGGCTAATTCCGGCGTCGAGATGGAGGTCTGGACCACCGAGCCCGGCCTCCAGCTCTATATCGGCCAGTATGTCGCGCCGACATCGCCGGGGCTGGAAGGCCGCCACTACAAGGCGTTTTCAGGCCTCTGCCTAGAAGCCCAGACCTGGCCGGATGCGCCAAACCGGCCTTATTTCCCACAGGCAACTCTGTGGCCGGGGCAGATCTATCATCAGGTCACGGAATATCGCTTCCGCCTGCCCTAGGATTTAGGTGAGGCCGGCCTGCAAATTGCGGCTTCCTGCGCTTCCGGTGCTCACGCACTTTAAGTACGCTACGCTCCGGTTCTCGGAACCACCATTTTCGACTCGGCCTGACCTAAATCTGAAGGGTCCTAGCTGTCGAAAGCAGCCCTTAGCCTCTCAAACGGGGCAAGCGCGCCGCGAACCTGCACGACCGCGGCGGCGACTTTGTGCGCGCGGCGCACCGCCTCGGCAGGTGCATGGCCGGCAAGCCTCGCCGCGAGATAGCCGCCGTTGAAGGAATCGCCCGCGCCCGTGGTGTCGACGGGGGCGGCCACGTGCACGGCGTCCACGGTTTGTGAAGCGCCGTTCAACGCAATCAGGGCCGGCTGCTCGCCATTCTTGACCACGATCTCGCCGGTCAGCTTGCCGAGGCGCTCCGCCGTCTCCCGCGGCGTCGGATCCCCGAATAGCATCTGCTCGTCCGGGAAGGTTGGCAGGGCGATGTCGGCGACGGCGAGAGCCTCCAGGATTCCGGCCTGCGCAGCCTCGCGGCTAGGCCACAGACGCGGCCGGTAGTTCGGGTCGAAGGCGACTAGTGAGCCGGCATTGCGGGCTACGGCCACGGCCGAAAGGAGGGTTCTTCGCGCCGCTTCATCCAGAATTGCCAAGGTGATTCCGGAAAAGTAGATAAGCGCCTGGTTTTCAAGACTTTTTGCCAATGTGGCCGGATCGGAGGCGAGCTGGCGCGCGGCCGCGTCGCTTCGCCAGTAGGTGAAGGCGCGTTCGGCTCCGGTGAGCGTGATGGCGTATAGGCCGGGGCGCGCGCCGGCAATGACCGGACTGTTGCCTATGCCGATGCCGTTCTCGGCGAAGAACGCGATCTGATCGCGCGAGAAGGGGTCGTCGCCGAAGGCCGACACGTAGGTCGCAGGCCGGTCCGGGCTCAAGGCGTGCAATGCCCAGAGCGTGTTGAAGGTGTCGCCGGCAAAGCCCATGCGCCAGTTCGGGCCGGTCTGGCCCGACAGTTCCAGCATGCATTCGCCGATCGACGCGACACCGTTGGCCATGCGGGCATTCCTTCCCAAGACGTTGTTGCTGTAGCTTTTCTCGGCCGGCAGCGCCATGCTTGGCGACCGGCGAAATCTGCGCCAGAAGCGATTTCCCACAGGCAGGCGGGACGCGATAGGCGGCCCGCAACGTTAGCAGCCAAGAGGAACGGGTTTGGCATCGATATGGCGTTACATTCTTGCGGGTCTCGGTCTGGCCGCCCTGCTGGTCGGCATCGTGGCCGCGGTCTATCTGACGCTGCCGCAATCGACGTCCGGCCCGGACATTTCGCGCTCCAGGAAGACAGCCAACGGCCTTTTCATCGCGAGCTTCGAACCGGAGCACGGCGTCGTCTGGCAGGGCGAGCTGCAATCCTGGCTGCTGACGTTGAAGACCGCCGCCGGCGCGCCGGTGGAAGGGGCGGCGATCACCGTTTCCGGCGGGATGCCGCAGCACGATCACGGCCTGCCGACCAGCCCACAGGCGACCGATTACCTGGGCGAGGGGCGCTACCGCATCGACGGCGTGAAGTTCACGATGAGCGGCTGGTGGCAGCTGCACTTTGGCATTTCGGCGTCGGCCGGCTCCGATTCCGTCGTCTTCAACGTCGTGTTGTGAGCGGGCGATGAGACGTCCGGCCGGTGTCGCAAGCCTTCTCGCCTTGGCCGCGCTCGTCCTGCTGGGCGGATGCGGCAAGCCGCAGTTCAGCGACGACGAGAAGAAGACCATTGCCTCGCTGGCGCTGAACACGCTGCCTTCATTGAAGCCCGACACCACGAACCAGTATGCGGATGCGCCGGCTGCCGCCGCGCTCGGCTCGACGCTGTTCTTCGATGTCGGTATGAGCCGCGACGGCACGGTGTCCTGCTCGACCTGCCATAAGATCGACCGCCAGTTTCAGGACGACCTGCCGCAGGCGGTCGGCCTCGGCCACACAAACCGGCGCACCATGCCCCTGGCGGGTGTCGCGCGCAATCCGTGGTTCTTTTGGGACGGCAGGCGTGACAGCTTATGGGCGCAGGCGCTGACACCGCTCGAAAATCCGCTGGAGCAGGCCGGCAACCGGGCGGCCTTCGCGCATTACATCAAGAGGCGGTTCGGCGAGCGCTATGAGCGCATCTTCGGGCCGCTGCCGGATCTTTCCACCGTGCCGGCCAATGCCAGCCCGCTCGGCACGGATGCGGAGAAGGCGGCGTGGAACGCCATGCCCACCGGCCAGCAGGACGACGTCAACCGCGTCTATGCCAATATTGGCAAGGCGATCGCCGCCTTCGAGCGTTCGATCGAGCCCACGCAGACGCGCTTCGACCGCTTCGCCATCGATCTGGCGACCGGCACCAAGCCGGAGGGAGATGCGGCCTTCTCGCCGGAGGAAGTCCTCGGGCTGAAGCTGTTCGTCGGCAAGGCCAATTGCGTGACCTGCCACAACGGTCCGCGCTTCACCGACAACTCGTTCCACAACACCGGCGTGCCGCCGGTCGAAGGGCTGCCGCCGGATCGAGGGCGCATCGATGCGGTGGCGCAGGTCGAGGCCGACCCGTTCAATTGTCTAGGCAAATTCCGCGACGGCGATGAGAGCGCCTGCCGCGAACTGCGATTCATGGTGAAGGACGGGCCGCAGATCATGCTCGCTTACAAGACGCCGTCGCTGAGGGCCGTGGCGGATCGGCCGCCCTACATGCATGCCGGTCAGTTCGCGACGCTCGACGAGGTCGTGGCGCATTACTCGAAGGCGCCGCTTGCCGTCGAGGGCGTTTCCGAAGTGCATGCGCTCGATCTGTCCGACCGCGAGCGGGCTGCGCTGGTGGCGTTTTTGAAGACACTGTCAGACTAGCTACCTGTCCTTCACCGTCTCCATCGCCACGAAGGTCGAGGTCTGGGCGACGTGCGGCAGGGCCGAGATGCGCTCGCCGAGCACCCGTCGATAGGCGGCGATGTCGGTGGTGCGGACCTTCAACAGATAGTCGAAGCTCGACGCCATCATGTGGCACTGTTCGATCTCGGGCACGCCCTGCACGGCGCGGTTGAAGGCGTCGAGCGCCGCCGAGCGCGTGTCCGACAGCTTCACCTGCACGAAGGCGACATGGCCTTCGCCCATGCGCTCGCGGTCGATGACTGCGCGGTAGCCCCTTATGTAGCCGTCCTTCTCAAGCCGCTTCACGCGCGCCTGCACCGGCGTCTTCGACAGGCCGACCTTCAAGGCAAGTTCAGACATCGAAAGCCTGCCGTCGCGCCCAAGCGCGGCCAGGATGTTGCGGTCGATGCGGTCCAATTGGTCTTCTGTCATCGATATGGCAGTCAAAAGGATAGAAGATTTGCGTAAATGATAGATCGAAAGGACCGTCCTGTCGATTTCTTTGGACCGATTGAAATTCGCGACTGTGCTAGCTTGAGTCATCCGGTCCGGCGACCGCCAGACCGTTCGCTCACGCTTGTTTTCATGGACCCGATATGTCGCTCGACGCCATCCGCCAGCAGATCCGCGCCAATTATTTGCCCGACGAGGACGAGGCGGTGAAGCGCTTGTCCGCGGCGGCCGGCTTGTCAGCCGAGGAACGCAAGGCAATTTCGGCTCGCGCGGCCGGTCTGGTGCGCGCGGTGCGCGGTTCGACCGATCCCAGGCTGATGGAAGTGTTCCTCTCGGCCTATGGCCTGTCGACCAAGGAAGGCGTGGCGCTGATGTGCCTGGCCGAGGCGCTGCTTCGCGTGCCTGACACCGAGACGATGGATGATCTGATCGCCGACAAGATCGCGCCGCATGACTGGTCGGCGCATTCGGGCGGCTCGAGTTCTATCTTCGTCAATGCCTCGACCTGGGCGCTGATGCTGACCGGCCGCGTGCTCGACGAAGGCGAGGGCGGCATCGAAGGCACGCTGCGCGCCATGGTGCGCAGGCTTGGCGAACCGGTCATCCGTAAAGCGGTGGCGGCGGCGATGCGAGAGATGGGCGAGCAGTTCGTGCTTGGCCGCACCATCGCGGAGGCGATCAAGCGCGGCCGGCCGATGACGCAGAAAGGCTATCTCTACTCCTTCGACATGCTGGGCGAGGCGGCCCGCACGGAGGCCGACGCGCTGCGCTACCACCGGGCCTATGCGGACGCGATCTCCTCGCTGGATTCCGGATCGAACGGGCCCGACATCCGCTACAATCACGGCATTTCGGTCAAGCTCTCGGCGCTGCATCCGCGCTACGAAGTGGCGCAGCGCGAGACGATGCTGCCGGTGATGGCGGAACGGCTTCTGTCGCTGGCGCTTGCCGCCCGGCATTCGCGCATGGGCCTCAATATCGACGCCGAGGAAGCCGACCGTCTCGACCTGTCGCTCGACGTTATCGAACGCGTGCTGGCCGAGCCGGAACTTGCCGGCTGGGACGGTTTCGGCGTCGTCGTCCAGGCCTACGGACCGCGCGCGGCTTTCGCCATCGACTGGCTCTATGCGCTGGCGCAGAAATACGACCGCCGGATCATGGTGCGGTTGGTCAAGGGCGCCTATTGGGACACTGAGATCAAGCGCGCGCAGACACTCGGCCTGTCCGGCTATCCGGTCTTCACCCGCAAGGTGAACACCGACGTTTCCTATATCGCCTGCGCCAAAAAACTGCTGTCGATGACAGACCGCATCTATCCCCAGTTCGCCACGCATAACGCGCACACGGTGGCCGCAATCCTGTCGATGGCGAAGGACCGCGACAGCTTCGAGTTCCAGCGCCTGCACGGCATGGGCGAGGCGCTGCACGAGACGGTCCGGCAGGCCGAAGGCACGCGTTGCCGCATCTATGCGCCGGTCGGTGCCCATTCCGACCTGCTCGCCTATCTGGTGCGGCGTCTCTTGGAAAACGGCGCCAACTCCTCTTTCGTCCACCAGTTGACGGACGAGGAGGTCGAGCCGGAGGAGATCGCGCGCGATCCGCTCGAGGCCGTCGAGACGCAGGGCCCTGCCGCCAATCCCGCGATCGCGCGCCCAGAAGCGATCTTCGGTGCCGGGCGCCGCAACTCCAAAGGGTTCGACATCACCGATCCGGTGACGCTGGCGGCCGTCGACAAGGCGCGGGCGGAATTCGCGGGTGGGGACCGCTGGCAGGCCAAACCGATCACGCGCGCCGCCGGCTACGGCAAGCAGCGCCAGATCGTCAACCCGGCCAAACCGGACGAAGTCGTCGGCACGGTGCATGAGGCGGCGGCCAAGCAGGTGGTGACCGCCGTGCGCATCGCCGTCGACGCTCAGCCCGCCTGGGCGCGGCGCCCGGTTGCGGAGCGCGCCGCCATCCTCAACCGCGCCGCCGACCTCTACGAAGCCAATGCGCCCGAGTTATTCGCCCTCGCCACCCGCGAGGCCGGCAAGTCGCTGGCCGACGGCGTCGCCGAGGTACGCGAGGCCGTCGACTTCCTGCGCTATTACGCGGACGAGGCGGCCAATGCCGAGGCAGGCACCGAGGCGCGAGGCGCGATCGTCTGCATCTCGCCTTGGAATTTCCCGCTGGCGATCTTCACCGGTCAGATCGCGGCGGCGCTGGTCACCGGCAACTCGGTCATCGCCAAACCGGCGGAGCAAACGCCGCTGATCGCCTTCCGCGCCGTCGAGATGCTGCGCGAGGCCGGCGTGCCGGAGGACGTCATCCAGCTTCTGCCGGGGGACGGCCCATCGGTCGGAGCGCCGCTCACCGCCGATCCGCGCATCGCCGGTGTCTGCTTTACTGGCTCGACCGAGGTCGCCAAGCTGATCGAGAAGCAATTGGCCGAGACAGCGGCGCCCGATGCGATGCTGATCGCCGAGACCGGCGGCCTCAATGCGATGATCGTCGATTCCACCGCGCTTCCGGAACAGGCGGTGCGCGACATCCTCGCCTCGGCCTTCCAAAGCGCCGGCCAGCGCTGCTCGGCCCTGCGCGTGCTCTACGTCCAGAAGGACGTTGAGAAGAAAATGCTGGAGATGCTGAAGGGCGCGATGGAAGCGCTCAATGTCGGCAATCCCTGGGTCATCTCGACCGATGTCGGCCCGGTCATCGACGACGATGCTCAAAGCGCGATCAGTGATTATTGCAAGAGGAAGGGGCTGGAAGGCCGGCTGATCGCCAAGCTCGAAGCGCCGGCCACCGGCCGTTTCGTGGCCCCGCATGTCTTCCGCGTCAAGGGCATCGAGGAGATGGAGCGCGAGGTGTTCGGCCCGGTGCTGCATGTCGCGACCTTCGATGCCGATGAGATCGACCAGGTGATCGCCGCCATCAACCGCAAGGGCTACGGGCTGACCTTCGGCCTGCACACCCGCATCGAGGGCCGCGTCCAGCATTTCGTCGACGGAATCCACGCCGGCAACATCTATGTCAACCGCAACCAGATCGGCGCCGTCGTCGGTTCGCAGCCTTTCGGCGGCGAGGGGCTGTCGGGCACCGGCCCGAAGGCCGGCGGGCCGCATTACCTGCGCCGTTTCCGCAAGGGGCCGGAGGCAGGCACCGAGCTTGGCGAGGGCCACAAGGTGACCGCGACCGAGCTTGCCGACAATCTGCCGGATCCGACGCTGGGCGGCTGGTCGACCCGACCGGACCGCGTTGCGATCCTGAGGAAGCATCTGCGCGGCAAGGGCGCGGCGGCAATCGCCGCCGCTGCAAGCCTCGATTTCGGTCAGGTCGACCTGCCGGGACCGACAGGCGAGGCCAACACGCTGTCGCTGGCGCCGCGCGGCCGGGTACTGTGCCTCGGTCCGGATGCCGAGACGTTGCTTGCCCAGGCGATCCAGGCGCTTGCCGCCGGCAACGCCGTGCTGGCGGTGGCGCCGGGCGCGCCGGTCGCGCTGTCGGCGCTGACCGGCAAGGGCCTGCCGCTGGCGGCGATCGACGGAAGGCCCGATCCGGTCGAGGCGCGTTCGTTGCGTGTCGATGTCGTCGCGTTCTCCGGCACGCCAGAGGCAGCGCGCATCGTACGCAAGGTAATCGCCGAGCGCGCCGGGCCGATCGTGCCGTTGGTCAGCGAAGTGCTGAACCCCGCGGCTTACGCGCATGAGCGCGCGGTCTGCGTCGACACGACGGCCGCCGGGGGTAACGCCAGCCTGCTGGCGGCTGCTTAGTAACTCCGACGATCTGATCGTCGAAGGCGCGTTTCAGGCGCCTTCGACGACCGAAAACCCTTCGAATTGCGGATGGCCGAGGTAATGCACCTTCGAGCCGCCGGCATTACGGTGGGCGGCGCGGAAGTTTTCCGACTTCGTCCAGGCGACGAAATCCTCCTGGGTTGCCCAGACCGTGTGCGAGGCAAACAGCGTATAGCCCTCGGTCTCGTTGACCGGCCCGCGCAGCAGGTGGAATTCCCTGAAACCCTTCATTTCGGAGAGGCTGGAATCGCGGTTCTTCCAGACATTCTCGAAAGCCTCTTCCGAGCCGTTCTGGACCTTGAAGCGGTTCATGGCGATGTACATGGGGTTCCTTTCATGTCGATGCTGAGGGGTGACGCCGTTTGTCGTCGCGTCTATTCAAAATGGGCCGATATCAATCTCGAACTCAAAACTGGGGCTTGCGGCCTGTGGCGGGATTGGAGGGAAGGGAGCCGCCTTGCGCACGATAGAGATCGCGGCCTTGTCGAAAACCTCCGATCCTGAGCTTTCGAGAATGCGCAGCTCGTCTATGTTGCCCTTCCTGCCTACGACGAATGCGACCACGGCGTTGTTGCGCGCGGCCAGTTGCAGAGTAGGCGGAAGAGTCCGATTGACCCTGCCGAGTTTTGCAAAGACATCGCCGCGATAGCTGTTTTCGGCGGAGATGCCGACCTCGTTCTCCTTCTTGCCCTTGCTCGCCGTCGGCTCGGCCTGGTCTTCGCCATCCGCGGCGCCGCTTTTGACGTCGGACGCCTCGGATTTGGCGACGACAGGCCTTGCGGTCGGGACCGGCGGCCGCGCGGGCGTCGGCGGCGGGCTGGCACTTTTCTGCTGCTGAGCGGGGACCGGTTCAGTAGGCTTCGCGTCCGGCGCCACGCTGTCGGAATCATTCCTGGGCGCGTCGGCGACCAGTATGTGCGGATCGACCCGAGGCTTAATGGGCTCGGCTCGTATCTTCGCGGCTTCGAGCGGCGGCGTCGTTTCAGCCGTCGGCGCCGCTTCGGCTGGCGGCACAGGTTTCGCTGGCGGCCGGGGAGGAGGCACCAAGGCAACGTTGATCGACTGCTGTTCGGGATTTAGGGCGCTGCCGGCAACGTTGGAGCCGGTTCGGTCGCTGCCCTCCGCCTGCGTCGGATCCTGCATATCCGACTTTGCCGACGGCGACACAAGCAAGGCTGCCGCCACCGCGCCGTGAACCAGGCAGGACGCCGCGATCGCCACCGTCCACTTGCCATGTTCGCCACGCGGGCGCGGTCCTGCCAACGCCTCGCTGGGAGCGGCCGTCAATGTGCTGTCGGTGTCGGCGATGTCACTGTTGTCCTGCATGGCGCGGGCCGGAAGCTGCCGCGACAAGCGAGAAATTGTCAAATCAAGATCGGTTGCCGCAAGTGGCGCCAAGCCAATCCCCGGCAAAGGCCAGGGAACGGCGTTTCGCGCGAGTGCCGGCTCCTTGCCCACGACCGGTTTAGAGCCCGAAAGCGATGGCGGTCCTGGTCGACGTCTTTAGCGCGCGCATGCAGGCGGCCGGGTCGACGCCAGCGCCGGCGCATTCGGTCGCGCTGTTGATCAACACGCGGCTGAGCTTGGCGCAGTCGGCGCCGGCGAGGTCGAAGCGGATGACCTTGGTCTTCCCAGCCGGCAGGTCCTTGAAATCGAGAACGGTGAGGCGGTCGACGACTCCAGCCTCGTTGAACAGCGCCATCTCGAAAGCCGCCTTGGGGAGGTCGGCGCCCAGCGCGTTGTTGACGACGAAGGTCAGCCGGCAGCCTTTGTCCGAAGGCTGAGCGGCATTGAGTTCAAAGCTCAGTACCGGACCTTGGGCCGGATCTGATACCGGATTGGCGGCAGGGGCCGGCGCGGACTGGGCCCACGCCGGCGCCGGGCCAAGCGATATCGCAAGCGCCGAGGTCAAGAGGCGAAGCGATGCCGACAAGCCGATCACTTTCAGCCTCCGAAGCGCATGGTTGCCGCAAGCTTCAGCGTGACGCCGGGCTCGTAGAGGACGGCGGTCGTGCTTCCGTTGAGCGGGTTGGTGTATTTGACGTCGAACAGATTATCGGCGCGGAAGTCGACCTTGAAGTTGTCCGTCGCCTGGTAGCTGGCGAAGGCGTTGACCAGCGTATAGTCCTTGGCCACGGCATTGCCCTTCGGCTTGCCGTTGTACTGCACTTCGCCGCCGACGGTCAGCTTGTCCTCGAGGAAGCGCAAGCCGAGCTGCGCCGTCACTTGCGAGGAGGGGATGGTGGCAAGGTCGGCGCGCTCGCCCTCATAGGAGATGGTGTGACCGTTGATGATGGAGGCCGACAGGCCGGCATAGCCCCAGCCGGCGTCGTAGACGCTTTCCAGTTCGAAGCCGTTGATCTTGGCCTTGGCGAAGTTCTGGTACTGGAAGCAGATCGGAATGCCGGGGCCGAACGGGCAGCCGCTGGTCGGGTCGAAGGGCGAGAGCGTCACGCCGTCGATGTAATCGTCGACATTGTTGTTGAAATAGGCGGCCTTGAGCCGCAGCGCGTCGCCGCCCTCGATGACGTCGTTCTGCTTGTAGTTGATGCCGAACTCGACGGTCTTGCCGGTCTCGGGTTTCAGGTTCGGGTTGGGCAGGAACGGGAAGGTTACGCCGGCCGGATGGTTGCCGCTGATCAATGTCTCGGTCAATGAGGGCGAGCGATAGCCTTCCGCGTAGGTGCCATAGAATTGCAGGCCGGCCAGGCCGGTGTTTTCGAAGGGCGAGACGCCGACGGTGATGCGCGGCGAGACTCGGTTGCCGGACGTCTCGTTCGTGTCGTCCTTCAGGCTGTAATTGTCATAGCGCAGGCCGCCAATGACCTCGAGCCACTCCCAGGTCAGCTTGTCCTGGACATAGGCGCCGGAGACGTTGCGCTTGCCCGACGGCGTGTAGAAGCTGTCGCCGCCGGCCGTGCCGCCGGTCTCCACATCGTCGCCGACCCAGTCGCCGCCATAGGTCAGTTCGTGGGCGACGCTCGCCGTCTCGAAGCGCGACGTGTTCCAGATGTCTATGCCAGTCGTGCCGACATCGAAGGTGGACAACGAGCCGGGCGGCAGCAACACGGGCAGGCCGGTGGTCGGATCGAAACGGTTCTGCGCGGTTAGCGTCGTCAGGTCGAGAAGGGTCTTGTTGTAGGAGGCGTTGATGTGGAGGTCGAGCCAGCTCCTGGCCTCGTCGGTGATGTTGTAGCGGGCGGTGAAGGTGTTCGACTTGAGATCGACGTCGTTGGTCGGCACGTCGCCGCTTGTTTCCGTCCAGCCGTCGCTCGAGCCGACCCAGCCGAGCTTCAACTCGCTGTTTTCGGTCGGGCGTATCGTTGTCTTGAGCAGGCCGCTCAGCACGTCGAAACCGGTTCCGGCAACGGTGTCGCCACCGCCGTTCTTGTAGTCGCCGTAGTCGCGGTAAACGATGTTGCCCAGAACGTCCCAGTTCTCGTTGATCTTGTAGGCGCCGGTGGCGCTGGTGGTCCAGCCCTTGCCGTTGCTTTCATAGCGCCCGGTCAACGAGCCGGCCCATGTCTCTTCCGGCTTGAGGAAATCGGCTGCGTCCTTGGTGTCGAAGAAGACGACGCCGCCGATGGCGCCGGAACCGTAGGTGTTCGCGGTCGGGCCGCGGATGACGTCGACCGACTTGATCAGCTCGGGATCGACATAGAAGGTCGACTGCGTGCCGTGGTCCGAACGCTGGAAATCCTGCCGGGCGCCGTCGACGATGACCGCGACGCGGCCGAAATCCTGCAAGCCGCGGATGTTGATGCTGGAGGAGACGCGCCGCGCGTCGGCCTGCACGGCGACACCGGGCACGCCGAGCAGCATCTCGTTCGGCGTAGTCGCCATGCGGCGGTCGAGCTGCTCCTGGTCGACATGGCTGGCCGAGGCCAGGGACTGGATCGCCGTTTCGCCCGTGCGGCTGATGACGAGGATCTTGTCGAGCAGGGTTCCTTCGGCGGCGGCGGCCTTCTCGTCAGCCTTCTCTTTCTGATCGGCCCGCTGGTCGGTCGCCGGCTGCGCGGCCTGTTGAGCTTTGGCGGCCGATACGCCTAGCGTGATTGCCGCTGCTCCGGCCATCAAGATGGCAATGCCGCTTGCCATCGATCGGAAGCCCGGGCCTGCGCTGTCGCCCGCCAGGCCCGTCCGTCCCCAAGTCACCAACCCCATGCCCCAACTCCAGATTCAGGCTCGTAGCTGGCTGGCCAGAGGCTCGCTCGCGTTTTTGATCATGCCCCGGCGTCTTAAATGTTGACTCATTTAGTCCGGTAATGCACTGACTAGTAAACATGATAATTCTAGTCAAGAAATGAATCGGCATTTTATGAGGCTGTGGCCGAGGTGGCCGTCAGAGGAAAGGGACCGACCCAATGAACACGCACAATCCCAACGATTTCGGCTATCGCTTTCGCCGGCAGGACGACATGCAGATGCGTTACGAACGGGTGCCGCTGGCGGTCAGGACGCTCTCCAGCAACACGCTGTTCCAGGGGGAGCACGAGATCGGCATCGAGCATCATGGGGCGCTCTACCGCCTCAAGATCACCCGCCAAGGCAAGCTGATCCTCAACAAGTGAACGGAGCCGACCGGCGGCAGCAGCCGAACAGACATCAAGCATTACAGGTGAACGATATGGATCAGCGCGTGAAGCCGTCGCCGGAAGAAATCCGGCGGGCGCGGGAAGAAAATCCGAAGATACGGGAGCGTGATCTCTCGGCGCAACTGGGTATTTCGGAAGCGGAACTGGTCGCGGCGCAATGCGGCTTCGGCGCTGTCCGTGTCGAGCCGCGCGTCAACGATCTTCTGATCGGCCTCGAGGCGGTCGGCGAAGTGATGGCGCTGACCCGCAACGAAAGCGCCGTGCATGAAAAGATCGGCGTCTACGACAAGGTCGTCACCGGCAACCACAACGCCATGGTGCTTGGCGACAACATCGACCTGCGCATCTTCCCGAAAGCTTGGGCGCATGGCTTTGCCGTCGAAAAGCGCGACGATGGTGAAATCCGCCGCAGCCTGCAATTCTTCGACGCGGCGGGCGAAGCCGTGCACAAGGTGCATCTGAGGCCCGCATCCAACCTCTATGCCTACCAGAAACTGGTAGCGAGCCTGGAATCGCCGAACCAGCAGCCGCGCCTCGTTATCCTCCCAGGCGCAGCGGACGGAGAGGGCGAGGCACAGGGTTCGGTCGCTTCGATCGACGACCTGCGTGACCGCTGGAGCCGGCTCACAGACGTGCATCAGTTCTTCGGCATGCTGAAGACGCTGAAACTCAGCCGCCGCGAGGCCGTGCGCATGGTTGGCCAGGATTATGCCTGGCTGCTCGACAATGGAGCCGTCAGCGCCATGTTCCATCACGCCGCGGCAGGTGAGATGCCTATCATGTGCTTCGTGGGCAACCGAGGCTGCATCCAGATTCACTCCGGCCCGATCAAGTCGATCAAGCCGATGGGACCGTGGATCAACGTGCTCGACGAGACTTTCCATCTGCATCTGCTGACCGACCACATCCACGAAGTCTGGGCGGTGCGCAAGCCGACCAAGGATGGCCATGTCACCTCGCTTGAGGCTTACGACGCCGATGGCGCGATGATCATCCAGTGCTTCGGCAAGCGCCATGAAGGCGAAAGCGAGCGGGAAGACTGGCGCGTTCTCGCCGAAAGCCTGCCCCGCATCCCCAGTCCGACCGCTGCATGAGGTAGCACCCAATGCGTTTTGTTCTTAGTTCCCGCGCGGCGCTTGCGCCGATGCTCGGCGTCCTGCTTGCCGTCGCCATGCAGCCAGCCAGTGCGGAAGAAGGCACGGCTGTCTTTTCGGACACCTCGCGGATCGCCTCCATAGGCGGCTCGCTCACCGAGATAGTCTACGCGCTCGGCGAGGAAGGCCGTTTGGTGGCCCGCGATTCGACCAGCAACTATCCCGAGGCGGCTACGAAGCTGCCGGATGTCGGTTACATGCGCGCGCTTTCGCCCGAGGGCGTCCTGTCGGTCAATCCGACCGGAATCCTGGCGCTGCATGGCAGCGGCCCGAAGGAAGCGGTCGATGTGCTGAAGAAGTCGAGCGTGCCTCTCATCGAGGTGCCGGACCACTACAATCATGAGGGAATCATCGAAAAGATCCGCATCGTCGGCAAGGCGCTGGGCGTCGAGGCCAAGGCCGAGAGGCTGGCCGCCGAGACGGACGTGAAGCTGGCGGCTGCGCAAAAGCAGACGGCCGCGATCAAGGAGCGCAAGCGCGTACTGTTCGTGCTTTCGACGCAAGGCGGCAAGATCCTTGCCGCGGGCAGCGACACCGCCGCCGACGGCATCATCAAGCTCGCCGGCGCGGTCAACGCGGTCGAGGGTTTTTCCGGCTACAAGGGGATGACCGACGAGGCGATCGTCAGCGCCAGGCCGGACGTCATCCTGACGATGAAGGGCGGCGGACCGGCAATCTCGGAAGACGAACTGTTTGCCAACCCTGCCGTCGCCTCGACCCCGGCGGGCACGAACCGCAAGATGATCAGCATGCGTGGAGGCTATCTGCTCGGCTTCGGCCCGCGCACGGCCGAAGCGATCCACGATCTTGCCGTGTCGCTCTATGGCAACCAGGTCACGGACTGAGCGGCCATGGCCGAACAGTTCATTGCCGGCAGGGTAGGCAGGGTAATGACGGTCGACGGCGACCGCTCGGCGCGGGCAAGGCTTGCCATCCTGTTCTTGTGCCTGATGCTGGCCCTATCCGTTTTCCTGTCGCTGACATCGGGCGCCTCGAACGCCTCCGCCGTCCGCGTCATCCGCGACTGGTTCACCGGTGCCTCGCCGGCGGATGCAGCGCTTGCGGCGCGCGACCAGCTGATCGTCTACGACATCCGCATGCCCCGCGTGCTGATCGGCGTGCTGATCGGCGCCGCGCTGGCCGTCTGCGGCGCCGTGATGCAGGGGCTCTTCCGCAATCCGCTTGCCGATCCAGGCCTGATCGGCGTCTCCGCCGGCTCCAGCCTCGGTGCGGTGGCGATCATCGTGCTGGGCACCACATGGCTTGCCCCGGTCACGCTCGCGCTTGGCGCGCTCGCGCTGCCGTTGGCGGCATTCCTCGGCGGGCTTGCGGTGACGCTGCTGCTCTATGCCATCGCCACGCGCCACGGACGAACTTCGGTCGCCACGATGCTGCTTGCCGGTATCGCCATCAGCGCCCTTGCCATGGCGCTGACGGGCATCCTCATTTTCATGGCCGACGACCGGCAATTGCGCGACCTGACCTTCTGGCAGCTCGGCTCGCTTGCCGGCGCGACTTGGCCGAAAATCGGCACCGTGGGGCCGGTGATCGTTGCGGCGCTGTCGGCGATGCCGTTCCTGTCGCGCGGCCTCAACGCGCTGGCGCTGGGCGAAGCGACTGCCGGCCATCTCGGCATTCCCGTGCAGCGGTTGAAATACACGGCCATTGTGGGCGTTTCGGCGGCGGTCGGGGCTTCGGTCGCGGTCAGCGGCGGCATCGGCTTCATAGGCATCGTGGTGCCGCATGTCCTGCGGCTCGCGATCGGCCCGGACAACCGTTATTTGCTGCCGGCTTGCGCCCTGCTCGGCGCTTCGCTGCTCCTGCTTGCCGACGCGGTCGCCCGCACCATCGTCGCGCCGGCCGAACTGCCGATCGGCATCGTCACCGCGGTCGCCGGCGCGCCGTTCTTCTTGTGGATACTGCTGCGCAAGCGCGGCGTCATTGATCTGTGAGCCTGCCATGATCGAAGCGCGCGACATCTCTGTGGAAATCGGTGGCAAGCGCATCGTCTCGCATGTCGACTTCACGGCGCGGCCCGGCGAGGTCTCGGCCGTCGTCGGACCGAACGGATCCGGCAAGACGACCTTGCTCAATGCTCTGACCGGCGAGCTTGCCTATACAGGCACCGTCACGCTCAACGGCCGCGACCTGTCGGCCATGAAGCCGGTTGAGGCGGCGACGCTGCGCGCGGTGCTGCCGCAGGCCGCGGCGCTGGCCTTTCCCTTCACCGTGCGCGAGATCGTGCGCCTGGGCTTGATCGGCGGGCGCTCGGGCGCGCTGCCCGGCGAGGACGCGCGGCTGCCCGAGCGGGCGCTGGCGCGTGTCGACCTCGCCGGCTTCGCCAGCCGCTTCTACCAGGAGCTTTCCGGCGGCGAGCAGCAGCGGGTGCAGCTTGCGCGGGTGCTCTGCCAGGTCTGGGCGCCGGTGCTCGAAGGGCAACCGCGCTACCTGTTCCTCGACGAGCCGGTCTCCAGCCTCGACGTCAAGCATCAGCTCATCATCATGAACATCGCGCGCGATTTCGCCCGGCGCGGCGGCGGCGTGTTGGCTATCCTGCACGACCTGAACCTGACGGCGATGTATGCCGACCGGATTTTCGTCATGCATGGCGGCCGACTGGCGGCCTCCGGTTCGCCTCAAGAGGTGCTGAACGACGAGCTGATCGAAAGAGTGTTCGACTGCCGGCTCAAGGTCGGCGCATTACCTGCGGGAAACGTGCCTTTTGTATTGCCGCAGTCAGCTGCCTAGGCGGCGGGCGCGCGCTGTACCAGAAGGTCGATGCCCAGCAGATGGCGCACATTCGGCCGCGCCGCGACGAGATCGGCGATCGTGTAGCGGGATAGCACGGCGAAGAAGGCGTTGAGCGCCTCGCGCAGCGCCGAATTCAGGGCGCAACTGTCGACCAGTGGGCACTCTGCGGCATCATTCTCAAAGCACTCGGCCATGGCGAAGCTCTCTTCGGTGACGCGCACGACATCAAACAGGCTGATCTGCTCGGCCGGCCGGCCGAGCTTGACGCCGCCATTGCGGCCGCGCACGGTTTCGACCAGACCGGCCTCGACCAGCGGCTGAAGGATCTTGAACAGGAACAGCTCCGATACCGAATAGGCGGCGGCGATCTCAGGGATACGGCTCAGCCTGTCGGTATTTGCGGCGCAATACATCAGGATGCGCATCGCATAATTGGTCTGGCGCGTGAGCCGCATGGTATCCTCGCGAAAATATTAGCTAAAGCCGAATATGGCCCATAGTTTGGAACAATTCCAGACTTGGCAGCCGCATAGCTGAATAATCGTGTCAACTTTTTGTGCACGCGCGCGTTTCACGCCCGATGCTTACAAGTTTCGAGCGGGCGTTTTGGCGGCGGAGCCACTAGATAGGTGCGGATGCAAACAGGAAACGGCCTTTCCATGTCACAGTCAGCTCCGGCCTTCGTGCCGGTTCGGTTCGACGCCGATGCCCAGGCAAAGCTCTCGGCATTGCGGCGGACCAAGTTCATCGCCGCCGCGGCGCTTGCACTGTGCGCCCTGGTCTTCGCGCTCGCCAAGTCCTTCCAGGGCGGCCATCCATGGCTCGGCTTCGTCGCCGCCTTCGCGGAGGCGGCTATCATAGGCGGCATCGCCGACTGGTATGCCGTCGTTGCCTTGTTCAGGCGGCCGCTTGGACTGCCGATACCGCACACCGCAATCATTCCGGAGAACCAGCACCGTATCGCCGACAATCTCGGACGCTTCATCGAGAGCAATTTCCTGGCGCCGGAACCGGTGCGCGAAAAGCTCGCCGAGGTCGACTTCGCCGCCTTGGTCGCCGACTGGCTGGCCGATGCCGAGCGCGCCGCCGGTCTGTCTCGATTCGTCGCGCGGTTGGTGCCGCAGACATTGACGGCCGTGGAGCAGTCCGGTCTGCGCGATTTCGTCACCAGCCGCATGCTGGAGCAGATCGAAAAGGTGCCGCCGGCGCCGCTGGCGGCGGATTTGCTTTCGGCGCTGACGGACGATCGCCGTCATCAGAGGCTGTTCGACGAATTCATCAGGGTCGTCGGGCGGTTTCTCAACGACGAGCAGGCGCTGGCGACGATGCGCGAGAAGATCCGCGAGGAGTTGCCGTCGCTGTTCAACCTGTTTCGCGCCGACGCCTATCTCCTGAAGAAGATCGTCGCCTCGGCGGGTTCCTTGCTCGACGAGGTCAGGACCGATCCCGATCACCCGTTGCGTGCCGAGTTCGACCGTTTCGCGCTCGGCTTCGTCGAGCGGCTCAGGACCTCGAAGCAATATGCAAGGCGCGCCGAGAAACTGAAGCACGATTTCCTCGATCGCCCGGAGGTGAGGGCGCTGGCCGGCGATACATGGACAAGCCTGCGCCTGTTCATCGAGCAGGATGTCGATGCGCCGAATTCGGCGATCCGCGAGCACTTGGCCAACATGTTGGTCGAGGTCGGCAGGCATCTGGCCGCGGATGCCCAGATCAGGGCCGACATGAACCAGGGCTTTGTGGTGGCGCTGGCCTCGTTCGTCGAAAGCCAGAAAAGCGGCGTGTCGAAATTCATAGCCGACCAGGTCAAGCGCTGGAATCTGGCGCAACTGACGCTGCTGATCGAGACGAACATCGGCAGGGACCTGCAATATATCCGCTTCAACGGCATGATCATCGGAGGGCTTGCAGGACTGGCGCTCTACGCGGCGGAGCGCCTGTTTCTGCCGAATTGACGCCGGCACAGGGAGCACTATTCTGCCTTCGGTCTAAGCAATCCCGGAAGAGTCTTACACACTGGTCCAGGAATTGCCGTCGACGGTGCCGCGCAAGTGGCAAAAATGGGAGGCGAAGCATGGCAAAACAACCGGATTCAGACTCGTTCCTCGATATGTTCAGCAGGTTCGGCCGCGACCTCAAATTGCCGAATGTCGATGTCCAGGCGATCCTCGATCATCATCGAAAGAACCTCGAAGCCCTGGAGAAGTCGGCGAGGGCGGGTGCGGCAGGCGCATCCTCCGTGCTGGCGAGGCAGCATGAGATGGTCCAGAACGCCTTGCACGAGGTCACGCGGATGGCGCAGAACTTCCAGACGCCCGGCAATCCGCAGGATTTGATGACCAAGCAGGCCGAGTTTGCCCGCAGGTCGTTCGAAACGACGCTGAAGAACGCCAGCGAAGTGGCCGACCTGGTGCGGAAATCCAGCACCGAATCGGTTGAAGTCCTGCGCGACCGGATCAAGGATGCGATGGCGGAAATCCGCGCCAGTTACGAAAAGAAATAGGGGTCGTTCGGCGCTTTCGCACCCATCTTCGACTGACGTACGATGCAACCGGCCAAGGCGCCGGCGCGTTCTGGCCTGCGGTAAAAGCATCAACTCTACCGGCGAAAACAGCGAAGCGGTGAATTGACAGAGGCTGCCGCTTCATGGTCGGGAGACAGGCAAAAGCGATGGGAAAGGCGGAATGACGGAAACACGGCGGAGAACGCCGCCGACCTTCGAACAGTTGCGCACGATGTTCGGGCAGGAGCTCGGCGTGTCCGACTGGACGACGGTCGACCAGCGGCGCATCGACCAGTTCGCCGAATGCACGGGCGACCACCAGTGGATCCATGTCGATCCTGAGCGGGCAAGACGGCAAAGCCCGTTTCGCACCACGATCGCGCATGGTTATCTGACATTGTCGATCATCGGCGCGCTGGCGCTGGAAATGGGCATCGTGCCGGAAAACACGCAGGCCGCATTCAATTATGGTTTCGACAAGGTGCGCTTCCTGGCGCCGGTAAAGGCCGGCGCTCGCATCAGGCTGCGCACCACGCTGCTTTCCATGGAGGATCGTGGCCCAGGCCAGTATCTGATGAAGGCGGCCAACACCGTCGAGATCGAAGGCGAGCAGAAGCCGGCGCTGACAGCCGAGACGCTGGTGATGATGTATGAGCGCCGCAAGCGGGCTGCAACCTGATCGGCAGGCCGCATTCCCTCACTTCTCCATCGCTTTTTCCAGCGCCCTGAAAATCCGTTCGTCCGCGCATTGCGCGACGTTGAAGCGCATGAAGCGGCCGGCGGTGTGCGACAGGCTGAAGGCATTGCCGGGCGCCAGCACGACATTGTCCGAGAGCGCATTGCGCGCGACTTGCGCCGCGTCGATGCCGTCGGGCAGGCGGCACCACACGAACATGCCGGCGGGCTGGTCGATCCAGGGCACGATACCTATCATCTTCAGCCTGCCGGCGGTCTCGGCCATGGCGCGCGACAGGCGGATGCGCAACTGCTCGACATGCTTGCGGTAGCTGCCGTCCTTCAACAAGCTCAGCACCAGTTCGGAGGACAGCCGGGCGCCGCCGAATGTCGTTGCGATCTTTAGATCGGCCAGGCCTTCCATCCAGTCGGGTGGCGCGGCGATGAAGCCGCAGCGCATTGATGCCGACAACGTCTTGGAGAAGGAGCCGATCTGGACGACACGCTGCAGACCGTCGAAGGCCGCAAGCCTCGGGGCAGGGCTGTGCTCGAAATCGGCGAAGATATCATCCTCGATGATGGTGAGTTCAGCTTGGTCTGCGAGCTTAAGGAGCCGATGCGCCGTGACGGGCGACAGGATCGCGCCGGTCGGATTGTGGATACCGGAATTGGTGATGTAGAGGCGCGGCCGGTGTTCGGCGAGCGCCTCGGCGAAGAGTTCGATATCCGGCCCCGAAGGCGTATACGGCACGCCGACCACCTTGGCCTGATGGGCGCGCAACAGGGCGTGGAAGTTGAAATAGCAGGGATCGTCGACCAGCACCGCATCGCCGGGCTCAAGCAGGAAGCGGCACAAAAGATCAATGGCCTGGGTGCCGCAATCGGTCAACATGATCTGGTCGGGCGAGGCTTCGACACCATGCTCGGCCATGCGCCTTGCCAGCAGTTGGCGAAGCGGCGGCAGGCCGAGCGGCGTGCCGTAATCGGCAAGCGCCCTATCGTCCGCGCGGGCCGCGGCGCGCAGCGCCCGGCGCAAGGCGGCCTGCGGCATCCAGGACGCGGGCAGCCAGCCGCAGCCGGGCTTCAGCATCTCCTCGCCCGCTTCGAGCGATTGCCTGGACACCCAGAGCGGATCGACTTCGCGGTCGAGGCGCGGGCCGATCTCGGCAAGAGACAAAGGCGCAAGCTGGCCGGCAGCAAAGAAGCCAGACCCCGGCCGAGAGCGGATGGCACCTTCCGCCGCAAGGCGCTCATAGGCTTCGACCACGGTCGATTTCGAAACCTGCATGGATCTGGCCATGGCCCGGATCGACGGCAGGCGCGCTCCAGGCGTCAGCGTGCGCGCCGCGATCCGCTGGCGGATTTCCGCCATAACGGTTTCGACGAGGGTTGCGCCGCTGGCAGCTGGATCTCGTGCGTCCACCTGTACTTCCTCGATGACCATTACAGTTTTGTGGAATTGTACTCCATTGTCTCTGGCGACGCCATGACCTGCCCGGTACGGAAACGCAAACGGAGCAGATTATGGACAAGAGTTTCGACGGCTGGCTCAGCGGCTTCATCGGTGTACTGATCTTCAGCGGATCGCTGCCGGCGACGCGGGTGGCGGTGATGGATTTCGATCCGACGTTCCTGACTTCGGCCCGGGCGGCCATCGCCGGCTTTCTGGGGATCGGGATGCTGCTGCTGTTTCGCGAGAAGCGTCCGGAGCGAAGGAATCTGGTCTCGCTCGTCGTCGTTGCACTGGGGGTCGTGGTGGGCTTTCCCTTGCTGACGGCGCTGGCGCTGAAGCATGTCACCTCGGCGCATTCCATCATCTTTGTGGGCCTGCTGCCGCTGGCGACCGCGATCTTCGGCGTGCTGCGCGGCGGTGACCGTCCGCGCCCGGCCTTCTGGCTGTTCTCATGCCTGGGCAGCGCTTTGGTCGCGGGCTTCGCACTGTCGCAAGGTGTCTCCGCATCGCCAGTCGGGGACAGCTTGATGCTGGGTGCCATCATCGTCTGCGGGCTGGGCTACGCGGAGGGCGCGGCGCTGTCGCGCAGGCTCGGCGGCTGGCAGGTGATCTGCTGGGCATTGGCGCTGTCGCTGCCGGTCATGCTGGCACTGAGCTTTTTGATGATGCCACCGTCCTTCGCCGGCATCGGCTCAAGCGCGTGGATCGGCCTTGGCTACGTCTCGCTGTTCAGCATGCTGATCGGTTTCGTGTTCTGGTATCGCGGCCTCGCGCAAGGCGGCATCGCCGCCGTCGGGCAGCTGCAGCTGCTGCAGCCGTTCTTCGGCCTGGCGCTGGCGGCGAGCCTGCTGCACGAGCAGGTCAGCCCGATGATGATGGTCGTGACGCTCGGCGTCGTGGCCTGCGTGTTCGGGGCGAAGAAATTTGCAAGGTAGGCTGGCTTCCTGCTGCAATCCCGCTCGGTTATGCGGCGTGCGCCTAGTGCGTTTCACCGTTTCACCGTTTCACGGAAACGGCGAACGCCCCATGTTTTTGTTTTGACGCAATTCCGGGCGGAAAACAGCTCACACTTTTCCTGGAATTGCCCTAGGTGTTCGCTGTTTCGCGGATTCGGGACGGAAAACTGCCTACACGTTTCCTCGATTGCTCTAAGCGCATCCAATCTCATTTTGCAGCGCTGAGAGCAGCTTGCCATAGGTTGGCGCAAGTGACCGCAAGACCTTGGCGGCTGCCACGTCGTCGCCAACGACCAATGGATGCTGTGCGGAGCCAATGATGTGGGCCTGTTCGGCTGCGATCCCCGAGGCCTTTGGATATCCGGCACGCGCGAGGCAGGTCGCTGCATCCGCGGCCCGGCGCGCGCCCACTCGGACCGCAAAGTGGACGAGATGGCCACGCAGCTCTGCGTCGCAACCATCTTCGACAAGGTTCGCCAGACCTTCAGCTGCTTCGCCATTTGCCAGGCTACCGGCCGGCATGGCGTGATCACCAACTGTCGACAGCCAGCGGATGGCGGCTGGGACCGATGCCTTGATTGCGTCGATATCGGACACTTTCTCAATCTGACGGAAGCCGATGCGCATCGTGTAAGGCGAACCGTAGCTGATCGTCTCGGCCCGCCATGCCACCATAAAATCGTTCAGCGGCAACGACGTGTAGGGGTAGCCTTGGGGATCGTGCATGAGGACACGATCGTCTGCAACTTCGATAACGACGACGTAGTGGTCGGCGCCGATTGGTCCCACATTGCCCGGCTGGTGGGTAAAGTGTCCCATCTCAACCGGGCCGATCCAAACCGGGCCATCCAAAAGTGAAGCTCGCAAACGGGACAGGGCGTCCATCTCGTCCTCGCCCCGGGCAACTGAAGAGGTCCAACCAAGCGCGGCCAACGCAGCGTCAAAACCCGCTTCGGGGGTCCAGCCATAAGGATCAAACAATGGCAATGTGCCGCCGATCAACTGCATTCCAAACGGGCTACCGGTCGCGACCTCGATCACTGCCGTGGGCGGTGCCTCGGCCCCGAACATCATCGCAAACGAATTCGCGTAACAGTACGGGCCGGAGCCAGTATACGGAAAATGCCTCATCCTTGTGTCTCACCAGAATTATGGAACGAGACGGAACAAAGGCCGCAAATTCACAAAAATTGTCAACCGTCGCATCGATGGCGGTCACGCCGAAGAATCTGCCAAGTGTCCGAGATCGAACGCCCTAGAACTTTGTCACGACCCCGATGCCGATCCCCTCGAAACCACCCATCGCCATCAGCGCGGCGGGCGCTTCCTCGAGGCTGATCTTCTTGCCCACCAGCAGTTCGGGATGCAGCTTGCCGGTGCGGATCATCTCCATCATCGCGGAGTAGCGGTAGGCCTGCATGCCGTGGCTGCCGAGGATTTCGAGCTCGAAGGCGATGATCTTGTCCATAGGCACCTGCGGGCGGGCATGCTCGCCCAGCATCAGCCCGACCTGAACGTGGCGGCCGCGTCGGCGCAGGTTGGAGATCGAGTTGAAGGAGGTCGTCGGGTGTCCGAGCGCGTCCATCGACATATGCGCGCCGCCATTGGTGATCTGCTTGACCGCCTTGACCACATTCGACGTCGTCGAGGCGTTGATCGTCGCCACCGCGCCGATCTTCTTGGCGAACTCCAGCTTCTCGTCGGTGAGGTCGATGGCAATCACATTGGCGCCCATGGCGCTGGCGATCATCACCGCCGAGAGGCCGACGCCGCCGCAGCCGTGCACCGCCACCCATTCGCCCGGCGTCACGCGGCCCTGGTCGACGATGGCGCGAAAGGAAGTGACGAAACGGCAGCCGAGGCTGGCGGCGGTGGCGTATTCCATCTCTTCGGGCAGGCGAACCAGATTGGTGTCCGCATGCTCGATGCCGACATATTCGGCGAAGGAGCCCCAGCCGGTGAAGCCCGGCTGGGACTGGTGCTCGCAGACCTGATGGTTGCCGGAGGCGCATTCGAAGCAGCGGCCGCAGCCGACGGCGAAGGGTACCGTGACACGGTCGCCCGCTTTCCAGCGGCTGACCTGTTTGCCTGCGGCAACGACGACGCCAGCCAACTCATGTCCGGGAACATGCGGCAAGGTGATGCCGTCGTCATGGCCCATCCAGCCATGCCAGTCGCTGCGGCAAAGACCTGTAGCCTCGACCTTGATGACCACGCCGTCGGCGGCGGGTTTCGGATCTGGCACCGTCTGGATCTCCGGCGCCTGACCGAATTTCTCGAAGACGACAGCTTTCATCGGCAAACTCCCAACACCGCGTATCTTTGCGGCGACGATAGCCGATTCCAATCTCGATTGACCGGAAATCGATTCTACCAGGCTGGCGCCGCTTGCATTCCGGCCGATAGTACCGAAGGACGGCCGTCAGGTCGGGCTACTCGGCGTCGATCTGGTTCCGCGGCGCAGCTTTTTGGAACGCCGGCAGCGCCATGCAGGCGGCGGTGATGCGCGTGATCACCGGATAGGGCGCCATGTCCACGCCGAAGCGCGCGTTGTTGGTAACCTGGGCGGCAAGGCAGATATCGGCGAGGCCCGGTGCGTCGCCGTGGCAAAACGCGCCGGTCTCGGGCGAGCAGGCTAGAATCTTTTCAAGCGGCTGGAAGCCTTGGTTCACCCAGTGACGGAACCAGTTGACGACATCCTCGTCACCAGCGCCGAACAAGGTGCGGAGCGAGGTCAGCACGCGCAGATTGTTCACGGGGTGGATGTCGCAGGCGATCATCTGCGCCAGCATGCGGACACGCGCACGTCCGAGCGCATCTTTCGGCAGCAGCGGCGGTTCAGGCTCAATCTCGTCGAGATATTCGATAATCGCCAGCGATTGGGTCAAAAGCCTCCCGTCGTCCAGCACCAGCGCCGGCACCAGCCCTTGTGGGTTGACGGCGAGATAGGCGGGCTCGAGATGCTCGCCATGGCGCAAATGATGCGGCACATAGGTGTAGGTCAGGCCCTTCATCTCCAGCGCAATCCGCACTCGGTAGGAGGTGGAGGAGCGGTAGTAATTATGAAGGACGAGGTCGCTCATGCCCTCGGCGGCCCGATGGTCACCGCGATCTCGCCGATGCCGTCGACACCACCTGTGATCCTGTCACCCGCCTGGACCGGGCCGACGCCGGCCGGCGTGCCGGTGAAGATCAGGTCACCGGGCTGAAGCTCGACTGCGTCGCTGCAGATCGAGACGATGTCGGCGATCGGCCAGATCAGCTCGGCAAGGTCGCCGTCCTGCTTCACCGCGCCGTTGACGGCGAGCCAGATACGGCCTTTCTCCGGATGCCCCGATTTCGCGGCCGGGACCAGCGGGCCGCAAGGCGCGGATTGGTCAAAGGCCTTCGACCAATCCCACGGACGCGCCGCCTTCTTCGCCTGATCCTGCAGGTCGCGGCGCGTCAGGTCGACGCCGACGCCATAGCCCCAGACATGGGCAAGCGCATCGGCGCGCGGAATGCGGAAGCCTGCCTTGCCGATCGCCACGACCAGCTCGATTTCGTGATGCAGGTTCGAGGTCAGCGGCGGGTAGGGGATTTGCGTGCCACTGTCGACCACGGCGTCGGCCGGCTTGGTGAAGAAGAAGGGCGGGTCGCGTTCGTCATTGCCGAGCTCGCGCGCATGCGCGGCGTAATTGCGGCCGACGCAGAAGATGCGGCGCACGGCGAACCGTTCCGCCGAGCCGGCAACGGCGACCGAGGCGATTGCGGGCGGCTGGAGGACGAATGCTGGCATGGACTGTCCCTGTATTGGCGTGAATTGTCGGCACCTTCGGCCGATTTTGACGGGCGGGCAAGACTGAGGCCGCTCCCGCGCTGTCGTTCGAATGACAATCCCAGTACCATTGGGCGATATACTATTTGCCAATAATCTGGCCATGGTCACCGGACTATCCTGTGCCCGACGAAATCGAACCCGTGCCCGAACCTTTGCAATGAGCTCCGTCAGCGACCGCGCCCGCTTCCTGATCATCGACGACCATCCGCTGTTTCGCGAGGCACTGCACAGCGCCGTGCAGATGGCCTATCCGGACGTCGATACCGTCGAGGCCCGCTCGATCGCCGAGGCGATAGAGCTTTTGGCCGGCGCCAAGCCGTTCGACCTTGCCCTGCTCGATCTGAGCATGCCCGACGTGCATGGCTTCGAAGGGCTGCTGCAGCTTCGGACGCGCTATCCGCGCCTGCCGGTGGTGATCGTGTCCGGGTATGAGGAGCCGAAGATCATTTCCGAGGCGCTGTCCTATGGCGCCGCCGGCTTCATCCCGAAATCGGCGAGGAAGAGCGATCTCGCCGCCGCCATCCGCTCGGTGATGGACGGCGCCGTCTATGTGCCGGAAAACTACGAGGGCCAGCCGCCCGACCCCGACAGCACCGATCGCGCCGACATGGTGCAGCGCCTGGCGACGCTGACGCCGCAGCAACTGAGAGTGTTGCAGATGTTGCGCCAGGGCATGCTCAACAAGCAGATCGCCTATGAGCTGCAGGTGGGCGAGACCACCGTGAAGGCGCATGTCTCGGAGATCCTGCGCAAGCTCAATGTCTACAGCCGGACACAAGCGGTGATCGAGGTGTCGAAGCTGGACAATGCGGAGCTGTTCAGGGATCAGGCGGGGTTTTGAGGTTTATGCTCAGTCTACAGACAACAACGCAGGGCAAGAAAAATTGCACTGTCGCCGTAATTCTATCACCATGGTTCGATGTCCTGAAGTCAATTTCCGCCCACTATTGTCAAAATGATATCGATGAAATTATCCCCCTCGCCTCGCTGAGTTCGTCGGCCAATATATTTTCATCATCGCTTATGCCAACATAAGTTACAAAGACAATGTCGTTGCCGTTGGATATGTACCATACCTCCAGCAATTTGCCGACTGCTTCCAAAAAAACGCCTGCATGAATAAGTCCATTGTTATGTCCAGTAAATATATTTGCAATGCATATGGAGTTTTTTTGGCAAAATTCAATCGCAAATGACTTAAGGTGATCCAAGGTTATGTTTGGTCTTTTACCGCCGCGATATTTTGCAATGGAAAATTGGATGGCGCTGACACCGGATGCCTTAGATATGGTCGGTGGCGACCCATCTGGAAGGCTTGCGGTTATATCTTGCCATCCATCAGGCGCATCAAACGTGATGCCGTAGAATTGAACAATCATTGCGGTTCCGTTGCATTTGAAGGATTGCCGGATGATCCGTCACTAAATTTCAGCGTTGATAGAGACGCGCTGGAAGTGTTTACGCTATGGTTTCAAAGTGAAGATTCTGCGCCTGCTTGTTTGTTGGCTGCATAAGCGCCGCTAAGCCAGCAAATGCGCCAGCAGCGCGCGTAGCTGCGCCGGCTTCAGCGGCTTGCGCATCAGCTCTATGCCGGCCGAGCGGGCGGCCTTGGCGACGAGTTCGGAGCCGTCGGCGGTGACGATCAGCGCCGGAACCGGGCGGCCGAGATAGTCGCGCACCTCGGCGATCGTCGTGGTACCCAGGTCGCCGCCGTCCAGATGCTGGTCGGCTATGATGATATCTGGCACCCAGGCGGTGTCGCCGAGCAGGTCGAGCGCATCGTCGGTCGAGGTCGCGGTGCGCACCAGGCACTGCCAGCGCCCGAGCAGCGACGTCATGGCGGAAAGCACGTCAACGTCGTTCTCGACCAGCAAGACCTTGGTGCCGAACAGCCCGTAGCCGCGCGGACGGTCCATGTCCGCGACGGCCGTCGCCGGCTCCGCGGCCGCCATACCGATCGGCACGTCGATGTGGAAGATGGTGCCGCGCCCGACCCTTGAGGAAAAGGTGACGGGATGGCCCAGCGCCGCCGCCATGCGGCGCACGATCGCGAGGCCCAGCCCCAGCCCGCCCGTCAGCCCGCTATCGGAAAGCGTCGAGGTGCCGCGGTGGAATTCCTCGAACACGGCTTCGCGCTGGTCCTCGGCAATGCCGCAGCCGGTGTCGGCGACGTCTATGCGGATGGTGTCGCCGCGATGCCTGGTGCCGACCAGGACGCCGCCGGAGCGGGTGTAGCGCAGAGCGTTGGAAAGGATGTTCTGCAGGATGCGCCTGAGCAGCGTGCGGTCGGAGCGTACGACGACATTGACCGGCCGGAATTTCAGCGTCAGGCCCTTCTTTTCCGCCTCGGGAAGAAAGTCCGAGCGCAGCGAGGAAAACAGCGTCTCCAGGCTGACGTCGCCGATTTCGGCTTGCACCACGCCGGCGTCCAGCTTGGAGATGTCGAGCAGCGTGCGCAGCAAATCTTCCATCGTCTCCAGCGAGCGCTCGACCTGGCGCACCAGCTTCTTGCCTTCCTCGCTGGTCTGGACCTCGGCCAGCGCCGAGACCGACAGATGCGCGGCGTTGAGCGGCTGCAGCACGTCGTGGCTGGCGGCGGCGAGGAACCTGGTCTTGGAGAGGTTCGCCAGCTCGGCGTTCTCCTTCGCCGCGCTGAGCTCGATGTTCGATTGCTCGAGCCGGCGCAGCGTCGCGTGCAATTCCTCGGTGCGGTTGCGGACCCTGTTTTCCAGCGAAATGGCGGTCTGGAACAACGAGAAAGCGTTGCCTTGCTGATCCATGGAGCGCTCGACACGGCCGACGAGCGCCGCGTTGATCTTCTTCAGCCTTTCGACGTCGTTGATGTCGCGAAGCGGCATCTCGCTCACTCGGCTGCCTGGCGCTCGCCGAAGGCGATGCCGGTAAAGGTCTGGTTGAGGTGCATCGAGCGGTACTGCTCGCCATAAGTGCCGAAGCCGATCACCTTGTTGGTCCGGTAGAGCTCGGAAATGTCGCGAAAGACCTGGCGGTTGTGCGCGTCGAGCCGGCGCAGCACGCAGTCAAAGCCGAGGATCATGTCGATCCCGCCGAGCCTGTGCTCGACATCCTGCAGGGCCGTGCGCGTTGCTTCCACCATGTTCTTCGGTTGGGCGATGGAAAGCACCACGCCGTCGTCGATGGCGCAGAAGAAGGACAGCGAGCCGTCAGGGTGCATACGCTGGATCGAGCGGCAATAATATTCGCCGCCGACCTTCACCACGACGGGGTGCGAGGCAAAGCTCAGCGGCGTCAGCGTCTGCGGCGGGATGCCGACGGAGGCTGCGTATTCTTCCGCGGCGTTGGTGGCGTTGAACTCGCGCACGATGCGATGGTCGGGATCGGATGCCGTCACCACCAGCTTCTCGTCGGTCGGGAAGAAATTGTCTGTCTTGAAGACGTGGAACGGGATGTCGGTCGCGATCAGCACGACGATGGCGCTGTCGGAGGCAACCCTGCCGTTAGCCATCAGACTGGTCGTCTCGAATTTGAGATCGTCGCCGGCCGAGCCGCCGATCAGCGGGATGTCGTCCAACCCCCAGTGGATGGCCGAGGTCACCGCTTCCTCGGCGTAGGACAGCCCGTCGATGAAGCAAAGCGCGAAGATGCCCATGGAGCGGTCGTGGCCGACGCGCGCCTGCAGGAGGCGTCGCAACGCCACGACCTCCCCGGTGATCCTGTCCATGCCTGACGACGAGAGGTCCTCGACCATGGTGGAGACGGTCGAAAACGATGCCGAAGGCAAAAGCAGGGCAAGGATATGCCCTTCCTCCAGTCCCCGCGGCGTTATTTCGCCGGCGGTCGAACAGCCAGCGTAGGCTAGCGAGGGTGCGTATATTTCCAGGGCCTGCGCCAGCGCCGCCGCGTCGACGAGGCCTTGGGAGAAGAAAAGAAGCGCGAAGCCGGCGTCGACGATCGCCGCTTCGGCCGCGATTGCCCGGGCAAAGGCATTCGGGTCGGGCTCATCCGTGGTGAGCGCCGAAAGGCCCGATGCATAGCGTGTGCTCGAACTTGCCAGCTGCGTTCTCCGCAATTCCTCCGACGCAGTTCTTGTGAGTATTTTTCTTGTGCGTGTCAGGCACGCGCCGCGTCGGGGGCATCTTTGCCCCCAATCCCTGATTTGGCAATGGGCCCGGCCGTAGCGCTCGACAGCGCGCCGCCATGACCGAAAGTACAAGGAGCAGAGCGCTGGCAGCGCTGTTTTGCCCGTTGTACGCTATGCGAATAACGCACTGCCGAAGCACGGCATCGGCAAGTGATAACCAAGGTTATACCCAGGGGAGGTTGCATGTCGGACGTGTCGTTGACTATTAATGGGAAACGGGTCAGCGGGAGCGTCGAAGACCGAACGCTTCTGGTGCATTTCCTGCGGGAACATCTGGGCCTCACCGGAACGCATGTCGGTTGCGATACATCGCAATGCGGCGCCTGTGTCGTGCATGTCGACGGTCGGGCGGTGAAGTCCTGCACGATGCTGGCCGTCCAGGCGTCAGGCTCGAGCATCGTCACCATCGAAGGGCTGGCCGACGGCGCCGAGCTGCATCCGGTCCAGGCCGCATTCAAGGAGCATCACGGCCTGCAATGCGGGTTCTGCACGCCCGGCATGATCATGACGGCTACTGACATGATCGCGCGTCATCCCGAGGGCCTCGACGAGGCGACGGTGCGCGCCGAGCTCGAAGGCAATATCTGCCGCTGCACGGGCTACCACAACATCGTGAAGGCAATCCTCGCTGCGTCGGAGACGATGGCGAAGGGCGCCAAGGGCAAGGCGAAACAGGCGGCTTAGGTGAATGGTCAATGGTGAATGTTGAATAGAGCCGCTGCCGGCTCTTCCTTTTCGACGATTCGCCATTCCACAATTCACCATTCACTCGGGAGGAATTTCCGCAATGGGTATCGAAGGCGTTGGCGCCCGCGTGGCGCGTAAGGAAGACAAAAGGTTCATCACCGGTGGCGGCCGCTATGTCGACGACATGGTTGTTCCCGGCATGAAGCATGCCGTGTTCGTGCGCAGCCCGTATGCGCATGCGCAGATCAAGAAGATCGATGTCAAAAAGGCGCAGGCGATGCCCGGCGTCGTCGGCGTCCTTACCGGCAAGGAGCTCAAGGCCGATGGTATCGGCAACCTGATCTGCGGCTGGATGATCCATTCCAAGGACGGCACGCCGATGAAGATGGGTGCCTGGTCGCCGCTCGCGGTCGACAAGGTGCGCTATGTCGGCGACGCCGTCGTCATCGTGATTGCCGACACCAAGGGCCAGGCGCGCGACGCCGCCGAAGCGGTCGAGATCACCTACAAGGAACTGAAGGCCGTGGTCGATGCCACGAAGGCGATCCAACCAGGCGCGCCGCAGATCCATGCCGAATCCGACAACAATCTGATCTTCGACTGGGAGATCGGCGACGCGAAGGCAACCGACGCGGCGATCAAGTCAGCCGCCCATGTCACGCGCATGAAGATCGTCAACAATCGCCTTGTGCCCAATGCCATGGAGCCGCGCGCCGCGCTCGGCCACTACGACAAGGCGGAGGACCATTACACCTGCTGGACGACATCGCAGAACCCACATGTCGCGCGGCTGGTGATGAGCGCCTTCTACAATGTCGCGCCTGAGAACAAGCTGCGTGTGATCGCGCCGGACGTCGGTGGCGGCTTCGGCTCCAAGATCTATATCTATCCGGAAGAGATCGTCTGCCTGTGGGCGTCGAAGAAGACCGGCGTCCCGGTGAAATGGGTGGCCGACCGCACTGAGAGCTTCCTTTCCGACGCGCACGGCCGCGACCACGTCTCGACGGTCGAGATGGCCTTTGACAAGGACAACCGGATCACCGGGTTGAAGGTCGACACGATCGCCAATCTAGGCGCCTATATGTCGCTGTTCTCGTCCTGCGTGCCGACCTATCTCTATGCCACGCTGCTCTCGGGCCAATACAACATCCCGGCGATCCACGCCAATGTGCGGACCGTCTACACCAACACCGCGCCGGTCGACGCCTATCGCGGAGCAGGGCGGCCGGAAGCCACCTATCTCCTGGAGCGGACGATGGAAACCGCCGCGCGAGAGCTCGGCGTGTCGCCGGCGGAATTGCGACGTAAGAACTTCATCACCTCTTTCCCGCACCAGACGCCGGTGATCATGAACTATGACGCCGGCGACTATAACGCCTCGCTCGATGCGGCGATGAAGGCCGCCGACTATGCCGGCTTCACCAGAAGGCGCGCGGAGGCGAAGAAGCAGGGCAAGCTGCGCGGCATCGGCATGAGTTGCTACATCGAGGCCTGCGGGATCGCGCCGTCGGCGGCGGTCGGCTCGCTCGGCGCAGGCGTCGGCCTGTGGGAATCCGCGGAGGTGCGCGTCAATGCCGTCGGCACGATCGAGGTGCTGACCGGCTCGCATAGTCACGGCCAGGGTCATGAGACGACCTTCGCGCAACTGGTCACCCAGCGCTTCGGCGTGCCGCTGGATTCGGTGTCGATCGTCCACGGCGACACCGACAAGGTGCAGATGGGCATGGGCACTTACGGCTCGCGTTCAGGCGCCGTCGGCATGTCGGCCATCGTCAAGGCGCTCGACAAGGTCGAGGCCAAGGCCAAGAAGATCGCGGCACATCTGCTGGAAGCGGACGAGGGGGACATCGTCATCGAGAATGGCGAGGTCAAGGTGGCCGGCACCGACAAGAGCCTGCCCTGGTTTCAGGTGGCGCTTGCCTCCTACACCGCCCATAATTTGCCTTCGGGCATGGAGCCGGGCCTGAAAGAAACCGCGTTCTACGATCCGTCAAACTTCACTTTCCCCGCCGGCTGCTACATCTGCGAGGTCGAGATCGATCCGGAAACCGGAACGACCGAGATCGTGCAGTTCGTAGCGGCGGACGACTTCGGCAACATCATCAATCCGATGATCGTCGAGGGGCAGGTGCATGGCGGCATCGCGCAGGGTATCGGACAGGCGTTGCTGGAAGGCGCGCATTACGACGGCAACGGGCAATTGCTGACTGCAAGCTACATGGACTACACCATGCCGCGCGCGGGCGACCTGCCGTCCTTCAAGGTCTCGACCTCGAACACCCCATGTCCCGGCAATCCGCTCGGCATCAAGGGCTGCGGCGAGGCGGGCGCCATCGGTTCTCCGCCGGCGGTGATCAACGCCATCACCGACGCCCTCGGCGTCGTCGACATCGCCATGCCGGCATCACCGGCCACGGTGTGGGCAACCATCCGCGCGACGAAGCACTGAGGAGGAACGAACATGTATTCCGTCAACTATCATCGCGCTTCCTCCGTCGCCGAGGCCGCCAGGCAGCTCAAGAGCGGCGACGCCAAGCTGCTCTCCGGCGGCATGACGCTGATTCCGGCCATGAAGACGCGGCTCGCCGCGCCTTCGGACCTTGTCGACGTCTCACGACTGAAGGAACTCCAGGGCGTCAAGGTGTCCGGCAAGACCGTCACCATCGGCGCGGCGACGACACATTACGACGTCTCCACCGATGAGAAGCTGAAGAAGGCATGCCCGGCGCTTGCGCATATGGCATCCTTGATCGGCGATCCGGCGGTCCGCCACAAAGGCACGATCGGCGGCTCGATCGCCAACAACGATCCGGCGGCGGATTATCCGGCGGCTTTGCTGGCGCTGGGCGCGACGATTATCACCAACAAGCGTGAAATCGCGGCGGATAAGTTCTTCAAGGGCCTGTTCGAGACGGCGCTGAAGGAAAGCGAGATCGTCACGGCGGTGAGCTTCACCGCTCCGGCCAAGGCGGCTTACCAGAAGTTCCGCAACCCAGCCTCGCGTTACGCCATCGTCGGCGTGTTCGTCACCAAGGGCAAGGATGGCGTGAGGGTGGCGGTTACGGGCGCCGGCGAGGAGGGTGTCTTCCGCTCCAAGGAAGTCGAGGCGGCGCTGGCCAAGACTTTCGAAGCCTCGGCGCTTGACGGTCTCAAAGTGCCCGCAAAGGGCCTGATGAGCGATATTCATGCCTCGGCCGACTACCGCGCCAATCTGATCGCGGTGATGGCAAAGCGCGCGGTGGCCGCGGCCAACGCCTGACGCATTCGGACCGGAGCGGCTCACCGTTCACGCAAACGACGCGTCGCTTCGATTGTTTTGTGCGGAAGGCTGACAGCAGCCGATTTCTTAAGTTGCTCTGGCTGAAAGGAAGGGGCCGTCGTGGCCCCTTTTTTCTTTGTATTCGCAACGGCTTGGCGAGAGTTCCTGAGAAATCGCCCTTTCGCGCTTGCACAAAAGTATCCCGCACTGCAAAATGAATATGGCGGGATGCGAAGCGGTTCCGGCATGCGTGCCTGGGCCCCGAGCGCGAAGGCACGGTATGACCGATGTTCCCGCGGCGTCCGTGGTCATGCCACGGACCGTAGCCGGCAAAACCGCACGGACAAGACTGGCCTATCTGGACGGCTGGCGTGGATTGTCGATCGCCCTGGTGCTGATCGGCCATTTCTTTCCGGTCCCGGGAATTAACTTCGGGGTTCTCGGCGTCGAATTCTTCTTCGTGCTCAGCGGCCGGCTGATGGGCGAAATCCTGTTCATCGAGCGCTTTCCGCTGAAGAAGTTCTTCAAGCGCCGTTTTTCGCGCATCTATCCGGCGCTGCTTGTGTTCGTGATCGCCGCCATGATCGGCCTGACCGGCACCTTCATCGCCTTCAAATGGAAGGCGGCGCTGACGGCGCTGACCTTCACCTACAATTACGCCGGCATCTTCATCAACCGGGCCGGCGCGCTCGATCACATATGGTCGCTCTGCGTCGAGGAGCACTCCTATATCCTGCTCGCGCTGATCAGCGTTCTGGTGACCGAAAGGGCGAATGTCGTGCGGTTGCTGGTGTTGTCGGCGCTGCTGGCAATGGCCAACGGCGCCATTTCGTACGGGGTTCTCGGCATGGGCTACGAGACCACCTATTGGCGCACCGACGTGCATATCGCTTCGATCCTGCTGTCCGCCGCGATCTGCCTGCTCAAGGCGGACGGCCGTGTGCCGGTTTCGCTGTGGAGCCCACATGTGGCGCTTGTGGCCGCGATCGGCGGCGTCCTGCTGTTCCTTGACCCGGTGCCAACCCCGCTCCACTATCTTGTCGGCGTGCCGCTGCTGGCGCTGGCCGTCAACACGCTCGACTTCGCCGGCTCATATCTGACGGATCTGTTGTCGTCACGGCCGATGGTCATGCTCGGCCTGTGGTCCTATTCGCTCTATCTCTGGCAGCAGCCCTTCTACAAATTCGTCGATGAGCGCGGCAGCGCGCCGCTGCCGATGCTGGCGGCTGTGTTCGCCTGTGCGTTCGCGAGCTACCACGTCGTGGAAAGGCCCGCTCGCAGCTGGCTCAACCGCAATTGGTGATCAGGTCTTGCCGGTTTTCCGCGCGGCCAGGTAACGGCGAAGCCCGGCTTCGCCGCGTGGTGTCGTCCAGCGGTGGTTCCAGGCGAAGGCGGGTCTCAGCAGCGGCGCCAGTAACTTGAGGATCGGCCTCTCGACCGTCACCTGCCAGATCAGGTCGACATGCGTGCCGGTCCCGGACGGCGACAGTTCGGCCCGCCACAGTCCCTCGAAATCGCCGAAGGTCTTCACCACCACCAGGCGGCCGGGCTCGAGCTCGGCGGCCTCGATGATGAAGTTCAGCTCATAGGGCAGGGCACCGCGCGCCCTGGCCCTGGCGCGTGCGCCGACGACGCCCTTGCCCTTTTGGTCGAGCGGCTCGACTTCCTTGTAGGCATCACCCCACCAGAGCGGCAGCAACTGGGCGTCCGACAGCACGTTCCACACTTCCTGGGGTGTGCCTTCAGGGATGTCCCAGCTTTCGTCGAAGCGGAAGACATTGCTCGCCATGTGTCGCGCCCCAGCTCGCAGAGCTTCTATATTAGCTAGGGCTTGTTTTCCTGGCCAGCAGCGTTCGAAGCGAATTCAGGCGACGATCGGTTTGGCGTAATAGCGCACCGACTTCTTGCCGCCATGGATCACCGCATCGCCGACCTCGGCGAAACCGAGGGCGGCATGGAAGGCATCGGAAGCCGGGTTGGGCGGATCGGCATTGACCTCGCAGGTGACGATCGTATGGCCGGCGCGCCGCGCATGTTCGAACAGATCCGCGTAGAGGCGGCGGGCGTGGCCGCGGCCACGCGCCTCGGCCGCGACCACCACGCGGTCGACATAGGCGAAGCGCGGATAGCGCTCGCGAAACCAGAGGAAGTTCGGGCTGTCGTAGCTTGCGTCCTGGTCGAAGCATAGGATGAAGGCCTCGAGCGCGCCGATACGGCGAGTGTAGAAAGCTTCGCCGAGCAGGAACGAAAGCCGTTCCGGCTCGAGCCAGGACAGCTCCGCCGCATGCTGGTTGTTGAGTGCGAGGACGGTCGCTTCGTCGGCGGGCGAGACCTGGTCGATCGGCGGCAATTCATTGCTCCTCGTTTTCGCCATCAGGCTCTCGCGGCCGCGATGGTTGCCGCCACCAGGGCTTCGTCGGTCACCGTGTTGCGGTATTCGCGGTCGAGGTCGGTGCCGCCCATGCCGACATTGGGGTTGCGGTAGCGCATGCCGCTCGGCACGTCCGCAAGTGCCGCGAAATGCATCTCGGTCAGCCCGGTTCGCCTGCGTACTTCGCCGATCGTGTCGGGCGCCAGTGCGCCGCAGCCCAGGATGATGATGCGCCCGTCCGCCTGGCGCACGAGCTTGGCCAGAAGCTCGATGCCCTGGAGCGCCGTGTCTCGCTGGCCGCTGGTCAGCACGCGGCCGACCTTGCAGCGGATCAGGGCTTCGAGCGCCTCGGCCGGATCGCGCGTCATGTCGAAGGCGCGGTGGCAGGTGACGTTGAGCGGGCCGGCGGCCTCGACCAATGCGCTCATGCGCGCCTCGTCGATGGCGCCGTCGGCGGTCAGGCAGCCGACGACGACGCCGGCGACGGCGAGCTCGCGTAGAGCTTCGACATCGGCGAGCATCGAGCCGTATTCGGCCTCGCTGTAGAGGAAATCGCCGCCGCGCGGCCGCACGATGACATGGAAGGGAATGGTCGCCCTTTCGAGCGCGGCGCGCACCGTGCCCAGGCTCGGCGTGATGCCGCCTTCGACCAGGCTGGCGCAGAGTTCGACCCGGTCGGCGCCGGCTGCTTGCGCGGCAAGCAGCCCGTCAATGCCTTCGACGCAGATTTCGATCAGGGGTCTTTGCGTGTCCGCCACCGGGTTCCATCCATGCATTCGAGGAGAGGGGCAGCCCTAGCACCAGGCGGCTCGCCGCGAAAGGCGCAACGATCAGTCCAGTCATCGAAGTGGCTGGATGGCGCGTGCTCGCCAAGCGAAACCGGGAGGGCGCCTCGAGGGAAGCCCTGCCGGCTACTGTTTCAAGATCGTGTTCTTGGCGCCTTGTTCGACCTGGTCGATCACCAACAGCTTGACCGGGTCGGAGCCGACATTGGTGGCCTGGTGCCATTGACCGATCATCTCGACGATGAAATCGCCGGTCTTGTAGGTGTTGGCGGCGCCGGTCTCGACATTGGTGACCTTGAGCGTGCCTTGCTCGACATAGGCATAGCGCGGGAAGGGGTGCTTGTGCACCGGCAGGGTCGCGCCCGGCGCGATCTGGTAGGACGCGACCTGAACCTCGACGTTCTTTTGCGGCAGCGTGATCGGTTGCCCGGACGCGGTCGTGCCCTTAGACGCCAGCGGCGTCACCACGACCGGGGTGTTGCTGCTGTCCAACGCGTTGGCCGCGGTAGCATACACGACGGCTGCCGCCAGCAGCGCCGATGTCATGATATTGCGCATCGTCCCCTCCAGATTTTGCCGCACCATCGCCCGGCATGAATCGACGCGCAAGCATCCTTTTGCACGCGCCGGTTTTTCGGGCGCTGCCGCCAAAAAGCTTGCCTGGAAAGCGGAAAAGCCCCGGACACGCCGGGGCCCGACACTGTGTGATCGATCAGCCGGTCAACAGGCTGTTTCGCCAAGTGACGGCAATCGGGGGGAAGCCGGGGAGACGATCCGGCGGATCAGCTTGGCGCCTTGCCGCCGTTCTTCTTGCAGGCCGAACGGAACTTTTCTCGTTCCTTGCCGTGCAGACCTTTCTGATCCGCGAGGGTCGAGCACTGCTTTGAGATCGCAGTCTTTTCAGGTGTCATGGCCGGTTTTGGCTTCTTCGTGGTCGGCGCCATCGTCGTTGTCGTGCTGGCGGAGGGCGTTGTGGTTGTCGTGGTCGACGTCGCCGCCACAGCTCCGGTGGTGACGAACCCCACGAGGGCCAGCAAGGCAAAAAGACGTGCTGCGGTTTTCATTGCGATCTCCATTGTTCGAGTCCCCCCAGACCCGGAAGTTAACGTCGGACCGTAGATGCACCACGCCTCGCCGTGGCTCGGATGGACACTTTGTCGTTACCGGGACAATGGCCTGGATGCCGGGCGCGGGCGATCGCGGCGATTGGATGTCAGGCCCTGTCTCTGTCTTCGCTTGTTCATGTCGCTGACCTACACAAGCGACAACGATGATGGAGGTTAAAATGCAAGCCGACACACCAAATCTCGACCAGCTCCAGAGCGCATACAAGGCGGCGGTTGAAGAGTGGATAAGTGCGATCCGCGAGGAAGAGCACCTCGCCTCCGTAAATCACACGCTGGCCGAGATCGATAAGTGGGAAGCGGCGCATTTCAAGGAAGACGAGATCCGCGGCAAGGTGCTGGAAGCGAAAAGAAAATACGAAGACGCTTTGCGCCAGGAGCAATTCGGTTTCTAAACGGCGCTTGAAGATGGCGGAGCTGTGTCGACGGCCCGGCTCGGACTTTCCCGGCTGCCGCAGGAGCCGTTCCTGGCGCCTTGCAGATCGTCAGCCCGCCATCCAGCCGCCGTCCACCATCAGGTTGATGCCGGTGACGTAGCTCGCCATGTCGCTGGCGAGAAACAGCGCCGCCCCCGCCACGTCGCTAGGATGCCCGAGCCGCGGCCAGGGCGTACGGCGGCGCGAATAGTCGAGCGCGTCCGGATCGTTGGCGACGCCCGGCTTGCCGGTAATGATCTTGCCGGGGGCGATCGCGTTGCAGACGATCAGGTCGTCCGCGTGGTCGACGGCAATCTGGCGCGTCATCTGCACGATGCCGCCCTTGCTCACCGAATAGGGAAGGTCGCCGGGGCAGGCAACCATGCCGTGCTGCGAGGAGATGTTGATGATGCGGCCGCGCACCTCGTTGACCGGCGGCTGGGTCAGCATCTGCGTGACCGCGCGTTTGTTGCAGTAGAAGAAGCCCGTCAAATTGACGCCGATGACGCGGTTCCATTGTTCCGGCGTGGTCTCAATCAGATTGGTGCTGGTGTAGATCGCGGCGTTGTTGACCATCAGGTCGAGCCGCCGGAATTGCGCGATCGTCGTGCCGACGAGTGCGTCGACGGCATTCCAGTCCGAGATGTCGGTCCGGATGTAGGCGGCATTGCCGCCGGCGGAACGGATCAACTCGACCGTGCTCTCTCCGCCTTCGATCGGCTGCTCGATGGTGTCGGCGACGACGACGCTTGCGCCCTCGTCCGCGAATTTCAGCGCGATCGCACGGCCGATGCCGGAGCTTGCACCGGTGACGATGGCGGTTTTGTTGGCGAGCAGGGGCATGGTCCTCAGCTTTCCCTGGTGGCGATGGTTCCAAGTGCCGTGCCGATCAGCTTGCCCTCGCGCACGATCTCGCGGCCGCGCAGGAGGACATTTGCAAGCCGCGCCTTGACGATCCAGCCTTCGAAAGGCGTATAGCCCGCCCGTGACACCTGATCGGCATTGGCGACCGTACTGCATTGGCGCGGATCGAGGATAAGCACATCGGCATCGTAGCCAATGCCGATCCTTCCCTTGCGACGGCCCAGGCCGAAGCGTTCGGCCGGATTGGTCGAGCACATACGCACCAGATCGGGCAATGCGATGAGCTCCTGATCGACAAGCCTCAGCATGGTTGGAAGCAGCGTCTGCAAGCCCGGCATGCCGCCCGGGATGTCGGCGAAGGTCGCATAAGGCGCCGCCTTCTCGGCGGGCGCGTGCGGGGCGTGATCGGTGGCGACGACATCGATCAGCCCAGCGCGGAGCGCCGCGCGCAGCGCGTCGACATCCTGCGGAGAGCGCAAGGGCGGCGAGGCTTTCAGGTTGCCGCCTTGCGTCTCGTAATCGCTGGCAGTGAAGAACAGATTCTGCGGCGTCGTCTCCACGCTGGCATCTGCGATGCCACGCAGCCGGCTCCAGGTCTCGACGCCCAGTTCGGAATTGATCTGCCGGACGTGAACCCTCGCTTCGGCCGAAGCGGCGACGACGAGAGCGCGGGCGATGCCGTTGGCTTCGGCCAGCGGCGGCCGGCTGTCGAGAAACGCGGCGATGGTGCCGGAGCGCTCGCGCATCGTGCTGCCGGCCAGGATCGACTGGTCGCCGGGCGAGATGCCCACCAGCGTATCGGTGCCGGCGAAGGCCTTCAGCGCCTCGGCGACATCATCGAGCGTTGCGAACAGGAATCCATCCGGCACATCGGCGGTGAAGAGCTCGAAGGAGACCGGCGCGAGGTCGAGCAGGCCGGGGATAAGCGAAAGGTCGCGGCTGACCACGGCCTGCACGCCGACATCGACGTGGATTCGGCCTTCGGCGATCGCCATCTTGTCCGCGAGTTGTCGATGCGTGGCCGTCCACGGTTCATCGGTCGGCATATCGAGCACGGTGGTGACGCCGCCAAGCGCCGCCGCGTGCGTGCCGGAGGAGAAGTCCTCCTTATGTGTTAGCCCGGGGTCGCGCAGATGCGCATGCGCATCCACGAGGCCGGGGAGGAGGAAGCAGCCGGAGGCGTCAATGACGGTTCCCGCTTCGGCGGTTTCCCCTGGCGCGACAAGCGCGACGACCTTGCCGCCTGCGATACCGACATCGCTGCGGTTCAATCCATCAGCGTTGACCACTATTGCGCCGCGGATCAGCGTCTCGAACAAGTCGTTGATCTCCCTCAGCCGCGCTTTTCGAAACGGGCATGGTTTTCGAGCCAGAAGCGGGCGATGTCCTCGCGGCGCATGAAGGCGGCGCCGTTGCTTTGCCGGACATGCTCGACCACCTCACGCAGGCCCGAGGCGCGGTTGGGCTGGCCCATCCAGCGCGCGTGAATGCCGATGGTCAGCATGCGGCCGCCGGTTTCGTCAGCCTCGTCCAGCATATAGTCGATCGCCGAGCGGCAATCCTCGGCGAAGTCGCGCGGATTGCTGTAGCCGGGCGCCACCAGATAGCGGCTATCGTTGAGCGCCTTGGAGTAAGGCAGAACCAGAATCTCCGTGCCGCGATGATCGAGGAAATAGGGCAGGTCGTCGTTGCAGGGATCGGAATGATAGAGGAAGCCGCCTTCCTCCACCAGGAGGTCGCGGGTGTTGACGCTGGGCAACGAGCGGCAGTTCCAGCCGACCGGACGCTTGCCGAGCAGTTTTTCATAAAGCGCGATCGCCTGATGAAGATGACGCTCTTCCTCAGCCCGCTCCATGGTCGTGTAGTCGATCCAGCGCAGGCCGTGGCCCATCACGTCATGCCCGCGGGCTTTCATCCACTCGACCAGAGGCGGATTGCGCTCGAGCGCCACGGCGCAGGCGGAAAATGTGACCGGAATATCATAGCGGTCGAACAGCCTGGCCAGGCGCCAGACGCCGGCGCGGCTGCCATATTCGAAATGCGTTTCGGTTCCAAGGTCGCGCACCGGCATGCTGCCGGTGAGATTGTACTCGCCCCAATTGTCGTTGCGGCCATCATCCAGCCAGTTGTACTCCGAGCCTTCCTCGTAGTTGAGGACGAGGTTGACGGCGAGCTTGACGCCGCCCGGCCAGGTGACGAAGGGCGGATGCGGGCCGTAGCCGACAAAGTCGCGCGGTTGCTGCACTTGCTGCGGATCGGTCGGCATTGGCTGGTCTCCTCTGATCCACTTGCTCAGGTTTCGTTTGCGGCGATCCAGTCCATGTAGGCGTGGAAGGCTTCCTTGCCCGGGCGCGGCCGCCAGGCGGTGTCGCGCAGGATGCGGGCGATGTCATAGGCGCCCCACATGCCGCCTTTCAGGGCCACGTCCTGGACGATGTTGGCGTCTTCTCCGGGCGCCACTTCGGCCTTCAGGCCCGGCACGCGTTCCCGCGCCCAGCCGATGATCTCGCCGATGGTCTGGCTGGACCCGGAGCCGATATTGTAGTGGCGATAATTGAGGTGTGGCGCATCGATCAGCGCGAGGATCGCGGCGGCTACGTCGGTGGAAGTGACATAGTCGCCGACGGGTTCCAGGCTGTTCGGCCTGATCGTATCGCCGGCCAAAGCCATGTGCGCGACGCGGTTGGGGACATGGCGAAAATTGCGGCTCTCGGTGGCGCGGTCCATCGGGCCGTAGACGGAGGCGAGCCGCACCGAGACCGCCGACAGGCCGAACAGGTCGGCATAGCGGTTGGTGACCATCTCGGAGGCGAATTTCGAGATGCCGTAGAGCGTCAGCGGCGCGACATAGCCGTCTTCCGGCAGCGGTTCGCCGCCCCAGTCGGGCCCGTTGTGACGGTAGACGGAACCGGAACTGACATAGATGAAGCGCTTCAGACCCGGTCTGGCGCGCGCCCAGTCCAGCATCCGCACGGTGCCCATGAGATTGACGTCGACGATGCGGGCCGGGTCTTCGGCTTCCGGCTGGCGCTTGGCCTCCGAGGCGCTGCCGCGCGAGATCGGCGTGATCGTGGCGCCATGCACGATTGCCGTGATGCCGTGCTGGTCGAGCGTCGCGGACCAGGCTTCCGGGTCGAGGATATCAGCGGCGATTACCGTCAGACGGTCACGCACCGGAGCGAAATGCTTTTCGGCGGCGGCGTCGAGGCCGGAGCGGTCGAGGATCACGGCTCGGGCGCTGGGATCGCGATCCAGCCATGCGCGCGCCACCACGCTCATGACAAAGCCGGTGCCGCCGGTGACGAGCAGGGTCATTGGAACTCCCTTACGAAGGTTTCGGGCTCAGCGCGTCGCATAGCCGCCGTCCACGAGCATGTCGGATCCGGTGACGAAGGATGCGTCGGAGGAAAGCAGGAAAGCCGCCGCCGCGGCGATCTCGTCGGGCTCGGCGATGCGGCCGAGCAGATGCGCGGGACCAAGGCCTGAATTGGCGGCCTCGAAATCGGCGAAACGGCGCAGCAGGCGTGTGGTCGCCACCGCGCCCGGCGACAGGCTGTTGACGCGGATCTTCTCGGCGGCGTGGTCGACGGCCATTGCCTTGGCGAGGTGGATCAGCCCGGCCTTTGCAGCGCAATAGGCGACAGCCCTGGTGGTCGCGACACGCCCGAATTGCGAGCCGATGAAGACCACCGAACCGCCGCCGCTAGCGGCGATCAGCGGCACGGCGAATTTGCTCATCAGGAATGCGCCGGTCAGGCCGACATCAATCTCATGCCGCCATGCGCTTTCATGGAGATCGACGACCGTGGCGCTGGTCGAGGGCGCGGCGGCATTGTGCACCAGCCCGTCGAGCCGGCCGAATTTTTGCCGGGCGAAGTCCACGGCCGCTTCGGCGGAGAGAGCTGTCGTTACGTCGCATTGGCAAGCGGCGGCGGTAGGCCCCAGCGCTTCGGCAAGCTTCGCCGCGGGCTCGAGATCATAATCCGCGCAAACGATCCTTGCGCCTTCCGCGATGCAGCGGCCGGCGATCGCCGCGCCGATGCCGCTGGCCGCGCCGGCGATCAGGATGACATCACCCTTCAGGCGGCTCATTGCAGCTTCCGTCATCAGACCTGCTCCTCGATGGGCTGCATGGCCGCGGCGCTGACCGGGCGGCGCAGCAGATTGTAGCAGGCGGCCAGCGTCACCAGCACGGCGCCGCCGCCGAGCAGCAGGAACATCGCCGGCGCACCCATATGCTCCATCAGGCCCGCCGAAATGCCGGGCGTCGCGACATTGCCTATCGAATAGAGCAGGAGCAGCGTGCCGGAAGCGCCGACCATGTGGCGGCTGTGCAATTGCGAGGCGCCGAACGCCATTGCCACCGGATAGACCGTCAGCGCAGTGCAGCCGTAGAGGAAAAACAGCACAAAGAGCAGCGGCACCGAAAAATCGCCGAGCCAGGCGATCGCGGCGCAAAGTGTAACGGACAGGACGCCTTGGATCAGCAGTATCATGCGTCGTTCAAATCTGTCCGACAGCCAGCCGACCGGGGTCTGCGCGAGCATGCCGGCGATGCTTATGGTGGTGACGAGGCCGACCGTCATTGCCGCCGGCAAGCCGATCTGCGTCCCGTAGATCGGTGTCAGCACGAAGATGTTCATGTTGGTAATGCCGCCTTGGAAGATCGCCACGACCGTTACCGGCGCGAGCCGAAAAAGCGCCAGCGGGCCGAGACGCTTGACCGGCCTTGCCGAACTCGCGTGGTCCGGATCGGCGGCAGGCAGCGCCGGCCAATGTCCGCCGAGGAATTTGGAGATCAGGGCCAGCAGCACCATTGCGGCGGCGACCAGAAAAAGATGCGGAGATTGGGGGCCGACCAGCGCGACCAGAACCTGCCCGAGCAGCACCGCGCTCGCCGTCGTGAGCATATAGAGCGAAAACATCGCGCCGCGATTGTGCTGCTCGGCATAGAGGTTGATCCAGCTTTCGCAAACAACGAAGAGCGACGCCATCGCCATGCCGCCAAGCAGGCGAAAGCAGATCCAGCTTGGCAGGAAGTCGGCGAAGGCAAAGCCTGACGCGCCCAGCAGCGCGAGCACCAGGATCGCCACGAAAGTGCGCTCATGCCCGTATTTCCCGACGGCCGGGCGCGTGACCAGACATCCGAGGAGGAAGCCGACGGGGTAGGCGGTCAGTACGATCTGCACGACTTGGGGAGAAATGCCGGGCCTGCCGAGATGTAGCGAGACGGCGGTGGTCAGCATGGCGCTGCCTATGCAGGCCAGGCAGATGCCGACCATGATCGGCAGCAGGGCGCGAGAGCGCTCTGCATTTTGCCAGAACCTCGCCGCGGATTGAGCGATCGACCTCATGAATGCGGCTGCGGCGGCTCCCTGGCGGCCCCTTTGACCGGAGGCTGCCCGAGCAGAAGCTACACGCTGCGGTGCTTGCCACAAACGAAGATTGACGCGGCTATGGCTAATTTTTTTTTGGCCATCGCTGCCAGGGAAAGCGGCATTGCGGCCTTGGAACGGGCTTTACAGCGGTTTTGCACCCTCCGTACCATAGGCAAAAGCCAAAACGGGAACCAGCGGAAGGGAACATCATGACGATCGAACGCCTCGAGAACGGCCAGCGCTTCTGCCGGGTGCTCCGCTACAACGGCACCGTCTATGTGGCCGGCCTGACCGCGGATGACCTTTCCGGCGACACCACCAGCCAGACCAAGCAGATCCTGGCCAAGATCGACGCGCTTCTCGCCAAGGCCGGCAGTGACAAGTCGAAGCTGCTCAGCGCGCAAATATGGCTGCGCGACATCGCCGATTTCGAGATGATGAATGCGGCGTGGGACGCCTGGATCGACAGGAGCGCGATGCCGGTGCGCGCCACGGTGGAGGCGCGGCTTGCCGGCGACCAGTACCGCGTCGAAATCATGGTCACGGCGGCCGTCGACTGAGCCGGCCGGCGAGGGGACGCCAATGAATGAGCTGGTTATCAAAGGCGGGCGCGTGGCGCTCGACGACGGCTGGGCCGAATGCGACATCGGCATCGACGAGGGCCGGATCGCCGCCATCGGCAAGGGCCTCTCCGGCGAGAAGGTGATCGATGCGGGCGGCCGCTGGGTGATGCCCGGCGGCATCGATGCGCATTGCCATCTCGACCAGCCGGTCTGGGGCGGCGCCGGCAACGCCGACGATTTCTATTCCGGAACAATCTCGGCCGCATTCGGCGGCACCACCTGCATCGTGCCGTTCGGCATGCCCGGGCAGGATATGACGACCATAGTTGCCATCGACCGCGCGCTCGAGCGCGCGGCGGGGCGCGCGGTGATCGACTACGGGCTGCATGCCGTGGTCACGATGGGCACCGGCGCCGACGTCGAAGCTCAGCTCGACCAACTTGCCCAGCGCGGTATCGCGTCGGTCAAGTTGTTCATGACCTATCAGGGTTTTGCCGTCGACGACGACCTGTTCTTCAAGGTGCTGGATACTGCGCGGCGGCTTGGCTGGATCGTCATGGTGCACGCCGAGAACGACGCCGCGATCCGCCGCACACGCCAGCGGCTCATCGATCTCGGCCGCACCGACATCCGCTACCATGTGGTCGCCCATGGCGAGACGATGGAGCGCGAGGCGACGCATCGTGCGCTGGCCTTCGCCGAGATGACAGGTGCGCGAATGACCATCGTCCACGTCTCCTCCTGGCAATCGGCCGAAGAGGTGGCACGGGCGAAGACACGCGGCGTCGATGCCATTGCCGAGACTTGTCCGCAATATCTCTTCCTCGGGGCCGCCGATCTCGACCGCGAGGCAATCGACGCGGCGCGCTTCGTCTTCTCGCCGCCGCCGCGTTCGCCGCGCAGCCACGAGCATCTGTGGCAAGAGCTGACCGCTGGCGGCATCGACCTGTGGTCGTCCGACCATTCGCCCTATTATTTCGCCGACAAGATCGGTCATTCCGAGACACCCGGTTTCACCACGATACTGAGCGGCATTCCCGGTATCGAGACGCGGCTGCCGCTGCTGTTTTCGGAAGGGCTGCTGACCGGTCGCCTGACGCTCGAGCGCTATCTCGACCTCACCTCGCGCAACGCCGCCTCGATCTACGGTTTTGCCGACCGCAAGGGCAGCATCGCCGTCGGGCTCGACGCGGACCTGGCGTTGTGGGATCCGACCGCACGCTGGACGCTCGGACACAAGGCGCTGCATTCGCGCGTCGATTTCACGCCCTATGAGGGTCGGGTCGTCACCGGCAAGCCGACCACCGTGCTGGTGCGCGGCGCACCGGTGGTCGCCGACGGCAAGCTGCAAGCCGAACCGGGCTTCGGGCGTTTTGTGGCGCGCGCCGCCGCCGATCCGGCGCTTTCCGGAAGACCAGTCGAGGATTGGACACCATGGCTCGATGCCTGACCATTGCCGTTTGCCAGACCGGGCCGATCCAGCGCAGCGCCACGCGCGCCGAGACGGTCGGTCGCCTGGTGCACCTGCTTGAGAAAGCTGCAGCCGCCGGCGCCGAGATCGCGGTGTTCCCGGAAATGGCGCTCACCACTTTCTTCCCGCGCTGGCGCATCGACGACCAGGCCGAGATCGACGCCTTCTTCGAAGCTTCGATGCCAGGGCCAGAGACGCAGCGGCTCTATGATGCCGCCGCGCGGCTGAAGGTGGGCTTCGCGCTCGGCTATTGCGAGCTTACGCAGGAAGAAGGCCGCACGCGCCATTTCAACACCATGGACCTGGTCGGGCCGGACGGCGCTTTCATCGGCCGCTATCGCAAGATGCATGTGCCGGGTTCGAGCGAGCCGGAAGAAGGCACAACCACGCATCTCGAACGGCGTTACTTCGAACCTGGCAATCTCGGCTTTCCGGTCTTCGATTATCGCGGCGTCCGCGTCGGGCTGGCCATCTGCAACGACCGCCGCTGGCCGGAAACCTACCGCATGCTGTGCCTCAACGGCGCCGAGGTGGCGCTGCTCGGCTACAACACGCCGCTGCTGCTCGATGAGGCGCCGGCGCTGGCGCATCTGAGAATGTTCCACAATCATCTGCCGATGCAGGCCGGCGCCTACCAGAACACGCTCTGGGTCGGCGCTGCCGCCAAGGCGGGTCTGGAAGACGGCCAGGCGCTGATCGGCGGCTCCTGCATCATCGCGCCGACCGGCGAGATCGCCGCGCAGGCGATGTCGCTCGACGACGAGGTGATCGTGCATCGCGCCGATCTCGATCTGATCGAGGTCTGCCGCAAGGTGAATTTCAATTTCGCGCTCTATCGCCGCCCGGATCAGTACAAACGCATCTCGGAACCGGTCTGAGACTGCGATGGGCCGGAACGAAACAAGGCAAAGCCAACACAAGCCGCCGCCCTCGACCGATCCGCTGACGCTTGGCGAGATAGTCGAGAATGGCCTCTGCATCGGCTGCGGCCTGTGCCGATCGATTGCTGGCTCCGGCCGCGTCGACATGGTGATGACCCCGGAGGGGCGCGAGCGGCCAGTGGCGTTGCGGGCATTGGACAAGCCGACATTGGCGAAGATCAACGCTGTCTGCCCGGGAACGCGCATCGCCGGTCCGCCACCAACGCAGACAGACGAAGCCGCGTTGGCGGACACGGTCTGGGGACCGGTCGAACGGCTGGTGCTCGGCTCCGCCGCAGATCCCACGGTGCGCTTCATCGGCTCCGGCGGCGGGACGCTGACGGCGCTCGGGCAGTTCCTGCTCAGCTCGGGACGGGTCAAGTTCGTGCTGCATGTCGCGGCCTCGCGTTCCATGCCGATGCGCACGGAACGCAAGCTGAGCTTCGATGCCGCCTCGGTGCTCGAAGGCGCCGGCTCGCGCTATGGTCCGGCGGCGACGCTGGTGGATTTCAACGACATCCTCGACCGCGGCGAGCCGTTCGCGCTGATCGCCAAGCCCTGCGACATCACCGCCGTGCGCAACCTGGCCCGGCTCGATCCGCGCGTTGACGAGCACATGCGCTATGCGCTCGCCTTCGTCTGCGGCGGCGCCTCGGACCTGACGAAATCGGAACAGGTGCTACAGCGCTTCGGATTGAGCGAAGACGAACTGGCGCTGTTCCGCTACCGGGGCCACGGCAACCCGGGCCTCAACCGGATCGAAACCAAAGACGGCCGAGTCTTCGAGATCGGCTACAGACAGCTCTGGGAAGACGAGGACAAATGGATGATCCAGCCGCGCTGCAAGATCTGTCCCGACGCGATCGGGCAGGTTGCGGATATCGCGGTGTCGGATTCCTGGCTGAATGGCGGGCCGGCTGTTGAGGACGAGCCGCTCAACGGCATCATCGTGCGGTCAAAGCGCGGGCTGGAGCTGTTCGACGCGGCGGTTGAGGCTGGCGCGCTGCGGATCAAGCGCCAGAGCGGGATCGCCGAGATCAGCGAATTGCAGTCGCATCAGGTGCGCAAGCGGCGCGCCGTGTGGGCGCGGCTGACAGGCATGGCCATCGCCGGCAAGCCGGTGCCTTTAGTCACCGGCCTCGCTTTGCGGGATTGCGCCGCTCAGAATTCGTTGGCCGGGAATCTGGCAGAAGGGCGGGGCGCTCGCGATCGTGCGGGCCGCGGCCGTCTGGGCGAACCGCCAGCCGTGCCGCGCGGGACAGTTTTGGGGGATCCATGAGCGAGCAGACCGACGTCATCATCATCGGCGGCGGCATGGCCGGCGCCGGCGCTGCCTTCGAGATTTCGCGCGACAAAAAGGTCGTGCTGCTCGAGCGCGAGAGCCATTGCGGCTATCACACCACGGGACGCTCGGCGGCGAGCTTCACCGAGAATTATGGCAACGGCGTCATCCGTCGCATCGTGCTCGCCAGCCGGGCATTTCTCACCGAGCCGCCGACAGGTTTTTCCGATTATCCGCTGCTCAGCAAACGCGGCATGATCACCGTGGCGCGCGCCGATCAGCTCGACCTGTTGCGCGAGGATCTGGCGGCCGCGCAGGCCTTGGTGCCGTCGATCGTCGCGATGACGCCGGACGAGGCGATCGCGCGCGTGCCGGTGCTGCGCCGGGATTATCTCGCCGGCGCTTACATCGAGCCGCATTCAATGGACATCGACGTCAACGGCCTGCACCAGGGTTTTTTGCGCGGCGCGCGAGCGCACGGCGCGCGCATCGTGACCAAGGCCGGCGTGAGAGCCATCGGCCGACAGGGCGGTCAATGGCGGGTCGAGACGGAAGCGGGAGCATTCCTTGCGCCGCTGATCGTCAATGCGGCCGGCGCCTGGGGCGACGAGATCGCGCTGATGGCCGGCGTGCGTCCCGTTGGCCTGAAGCCGAAGCGCCGCACCGCCTTCAACATACCGGCGCCGGCCGGCCTCGACATTAGCGACTGGCCGCTGGTCAACGATGTCGGCGCGGAGTTCTATTTCAAGCCGGATGCCGGGCAGCTCTTCGTCTCGCCGGCCGATGCGACGCCGTCGGCGCCGATGGACGCCTTTGCGGAAGATATCGATGTCGCGATTGGGGCCGAGCGTCTCGAACGGGCAACGACGATCGAAGTGCAGCGCGTGTCGCGTTCGTGGGCAGGGTTGAGAACCTTCGTCGCCGACGGCTCGCCGGTGGTCGGACCGGATGACGAATTTCAAGATTTCGTCTGGCTGGTCGGGCAGGGCGGCTACGGCATCAAGACGTCGCCGGCGCTCTCGCGCGTCTGCGCCAGCCTGATCGCCGGCGGCGGCCTGCCGGACGATGTAGCGAGACAAGGCGTATCCTTGGACGACTTGACGCCGCACCGGCTGCGCGGCGCCGAGGGCGAAGTTCGGCAGGTCGCTTCATGAACTCACTGACGGCCGGCGGCAAACTGGCGGGAAGCATTCTGGACGCGCTGGCCGAGGCTACGACGGACGCGCCGGGGATCACGCGCGTCGCTTACGGACCCGGCGAACGCTTTGCCCATGATCTCGTGCGCAAGGAAGCGGAAAAGCTCGGCGCCGTCGCCCGCGTCGATGCCGCCGGCAATCTCTATCTGACGCTCAAGGGGGGCCGTCCGGAATTGCCTGCGATCGTCATCGGCTCGCATCTCGACAGTGTGGCGCATGGCGGAAATTTCGACGGCGCCGCCGGCGTCGTGGCAGGCCTGGCGGTGATGGCCGAACTGGTCTGGCAAGGCATCCGCTTGCCGCGCGACCTCGTCGTGCTGGCGACCCGCGCCGAGGAAGCCGTCTGGTTTCCGCTGTCCTACCCAGGCAGCCAGGCGGCGCTTGGCGTGCTCGATCCGCAGGCGCTCGATGCGAAGCGGTCCGACAGCGGTCGCACGCTGGCCGAGCACATGCGCGAGGAAGGTTTCGACCCAGACGCCGTGCGACGCGGCACACCGGGCATCGATGCGGGCCGGATTGCGGCCTTCGTCGAGGTACATATCGAGCAGGGGCCGCGCCTGGTCGCCGCCGGGGCGCCTGTCGGCATCGTCACCGGGATCGCCGGGGGATTCCGCTATGTCGACGCCAGATGTCTTGGCGCCTATGCCCATTCGGGGGCCGAGCCGCGCTTCGCCCGGCACGACAGCGTGCTTGGCTTTGCCGACCTGATCGCGGGCCTCGAGGCGGAGTGGGACGTGCTCGAACGCGATGGGCATGAGGCCACCATCACCTTCGGTCGAGTGCAATCCGATCCGACGCAACATGGCGGCAGCCGAGTCCTTGGCGAACTCGGATTCACGCTCGATGTGCGCAGCGCCGAAGCAGGCGTGCTGGACCACATCGAGGCAAGATTGCATGAGATCTGCGCTGAAGTTGGCACCAAACGCGGCGTCACCTTCAAGCTTGGTCCGCGCTTCACCTGGGACCCTGCGACCATGTCGCCGGATCTGATCGGCAGGCTTGACCGCGCTGCCACCTTGCTGGAAATGCGGGTGCCGCTCGTGCCGAGCGGGGCGGGGCACGATGCAGCCGCCTTCGCCGGCGCCGGCATTCCGACCGCGACGCTCTTCGTGCGGAACGAGAACGGCAGCCACAATCCGTATGAAGCGATGGAGATCGCCGACCTCGATCAGGCGATCCGGCTGCTACTGCGTTTCGTCGCCGATTTCGACAACTCACCGGCTCAGACATGAACCTCGCCAAGACTGCCTTGCTCGTCATCGACCTGCAGAATGAATACCGCCCCGGCGCCGCATGGCCGGTCGTCGGCTATGATGACGTGCTCGCCAATGCCGCCGCGCTGATCGAAGCGGCCCGCAAGGCTGGCGTGCCCGTCATCCACGCGCAGGCCTGGGTGAAGCCGGAGGAGCGTGAAGACTATGCGCGGCAGGAGGAAATCCTGACCGAGGAATTCCGCTCCGCTGTCGCAGGAAGCGAAGGCGCGGATATCTGTGCCGAGGTGGCGGCAGTGCCCGGCGATCTCGTCATCCACAAGCATTGGCCGAGCGCCTTTCGCCGCACCGAGCTTTCGCAGCGGCTCGCCGCGCTCGGCATCGAGAACCTCGTCGTCACCGGCGTGCTGACCGACAGCTGCGTAACGGAAAGCGTGTTCGATGCGGTCTACCAGGGATTCCGCGTCTGGCTGGTGAAGGAAGCCTGCGGCAGCATGACGGAAGCCATGCATCGCACAGGCATGCTCGACATGGCGAACCGGCTCTATGGCGGTGGGATCCTGCGCCAACCCGAGGCATTGAAGGCGCTTGCCGGCCAGCCCTTCGATGGCTGGCGCTGCACGCGCCCGGTGGAGTTCGCCTATGCGCTGGAGAGCGTCGACCGGATCTACGAGGCGCTGTGACCGGCGCCGCAGCCGCACGCGCCCCTGAATACCGTCCTTGATGGCGAGGGCTTGAGAACCGAGCCGGGCAGCGCTCCGGTGGCCCTGCCGCCGCGCCAGACCGAGACGCCGTTGACGAAGACGCGGTCGATGCCGGCCGCCGGGCGGCGCGGCTCCTCGAAGGTGGCGGTGTCGATGATCGTCTCGGGATCGAAGATGACGAGATCGGCGAAATTGCCTTCTGCTAGGATGCCGCGCTGCTCGATACCGAATTCACGCGCGGGCAGGCCGGTCATGCGGAAGACGGCCTCTTCCAGGCTGAACAGGCCGATATCGCGCGCGTAGTGCCCGAGCACGCGCGGAAACGTGCCCCACAGGCGCGGATGCGGGTGGATGTCGTGGGGCAGGCCGTCCGAGCCGATCATGGTGCGCGGATGCGCGATGATGTTGCGGACATCTGTCTCGTCGAGCTGGAAGTAGACCGCTCCGGCCGGCAGCAGGCGCTCGCCGGCTTCGCGTTCGGTGCAGTTCCATTCCCGCGCGATGTCGGCGATCTCGCGCCTTGCCATCTCCGGATGCGGATCGGACCAGGTGATGAGGATCTTCAGCCCGGTGTCGCAGCGCTCCAGCCGAAGCACCGTCGAGCTCGCGGCATAGGGATAGACGTCCATGCCTATATCTATCGTCTCGCGCGCGCGGTCGATCCGTTCCAGCGAGGGCCGGCTCTTGCCGAAATTGGCGCGGCCGGTGCACTGGTGGTGCGAGATGAACAGCTTGCCGCCGGCGTGCTCCGCAATGTCGATCGCTTCCTCGATCGCCTCGTCCATGGTCTCGAAATAATTGCGCGTGTGGGTAACATAGGGACCGCCGAGGCCCGCCGCTGTCGCGGCAAGCGCCTTGACCTCCTCCGTCGACGAGTTGACTGCCGGCGGGTAGTCGAGCCCGGTGCTGAGGCCGAACGCGCCTTCGGCCATGGCTTCGGCGACCGCCTCCTGCATCGCCGCCGTCTCCGCTTCGTTGGCGGGCCGGTCGGTCACCGGCATGCAGCGCTGGCGCAGAGTGGTGTGGCCGACGAGCAGGGCCGCGTTGGTGGCGATGCCGCGCCGCCTGAGCTCCGCGACATAATCGGCGAAGCGGTCGAAGCGGAAATTCTCGCGGCCGCCGACCAGCGTGAAGGGCGGCGGCGGGGTCTTTTCGAGCTGCAGCGGCGCAAGGCTGACACCGCAATTGCCTGCAATCACCGTCGTCACGCCCTGGCTGATCTTCGGGTCCATGCCGCGCGGCGCCAGCAGCGCGCCGTCGTCATGGGTGTGCACGTCGATGAAGCCGGGCACCACCACCTTGCCGGAGGCGTCTATCTCCTCGATGCCTTTTTCAGCGTTTAGCCGACCGATGGCGGCGATCCTGTCGCCGGTGACGGCGATGTCGGCCTCGAAGGGTCTTGAGCCGTCGCCGGCGATCAGCGTCGCGTGGCGAATAACGAGATCATAAGGCATCGGGCGGCTTTCCAACTCTTTTGATGGAGCATGATCCTTTCCGAAAACCGGGTCCCACCTTTCGGGATCATGCTCTAAGCTTCCGGATTGGCGGCGATCTCCTCGCGGCGGCGCGCGACATAGGCGTCGAGCTCCTCGCGGATCGCGGGGTCCATCACCGGCTCCTCGTAATCGTGCAGCGCCTGCTGCCAGAGCTCGGTCGCGCGCTCCAGCGCGTCCTTGCCGCCGGCTTCCTGCCAGGCGCCGTAGTTCTGCCAGTTGGACAGCATCGGCTGATAGAAGGCGGTCGTGTAGCGCGACATGGTGTGCTCGGCGCCGAAGAAATGGCCGCCGGCCGGCACCGACTTGATGGCCTCGAAGCCGAGGTCGTCCTCCTGGAACGGCAGAGGCCGCAGGAACTCCATCATGTTCTGCAGGATCTCGACGTCGAGCACGAGCTTTTCGTAGGACGCCGTCAGCCCGCCCTCAAGCCAGCCAGCGGCGTGGTAGATCAGATTGGCGCCGCCGAGCACTGCGCCCCATGTCGCCATTTCCGTCTCGTAGGCGGCCTGCAAATCGACCACGTTGGAGGCGTTCGCGTTGGAGGTGCGATACGGCAGGTTGTAGCGCCGCGCCAGTTGCCCGGCGATGATGTTGGCCTTGGCGTTTTCCGGCGTGCCGAAAGCCGGTGCGCCGGATTTCATGTCGACATTGGAGGTGAAGGCGCCATACATCACCGGCGTCCCGGGGTTGACGAGTTGCGTCAGTGTCACGCCGAACAGCGCCTCGGCGTTCTGCTGGCAGAGCGCGGCGGCGAGCGTCACCGGGGTCATCGCCCCCATCAGCGTGAAGGGCGTGACGGTCACCGGCTGGCCATGCTCGGCCATCGCGATCAGGCCTTCCGCCATCGCATCGTCGAACAGGCGCGGCGAGTTGATCGAGATGATCGTGGTCACGCCCGGCGAAGCGCGCATCTCCTCGACGGAGATGCCGCGCGCGATGGCCATCATGTTGATGCCGTCCATCGCCCTGGCGCGGCCGATGGCGGTGCAATGGAAGGAGAGGTCGCTCAGCGTCAGATTGGCGTGGTAGGTGTCGAGATGGCGCGAATTGGCCGGCAGCTCGACCGGCGCCACCACCTGGTTGCCGATGATGTGGATGGCGTTGAAGTGATGCGCCAGCCGGATGAAGTTTTGGTAGTCGGGGAGATTGCCCGGCCTGCGGCCATTGATGCGGTCATGCACATTGGGCGGACCGGCGACCAGGCCGAAGACAAGCGAATTGCCGCCGAACTCGACCTGCTTGTCCGGGTTGCGGCTGGTCAGCGTGAAGGACGACGGTACGTTGCGCAGGGCCTCGGTGACTATGCTTTCGTCGATGCGGATGGTGCTGCTCTCGCGGTCAACGATGGCGCCGGCACGGGCGAACAGGTCCATCACCTTTTCGCTCATCACGCGGATACCGAGCTCCGACAGGATGCGCATCGACGTCTTGTGCAACTGCTCCATGCGCTCTTCGTCGAGCATCTGCATGGGCGGGTAGGGATTTTTCAGGCTTTGCCAAGGCAATTGCGCGATGCCGCCGCCGCTGCGTCCGAGTTTCGATCTGCGGCCACCGCCGCGCCTGTCCTGTGACATAGCTTGTTCCCTTCCGATTCTCTTTTTCGCAATTCCGGACGGAAAACCCCGTCACGCGTTTCCCGGAATTGCTTTCAGTAACCGCGTTCCGGATTGACCACGTTTTGCAGCGCTTTGCCTTTGCGGTAGCGCGCCAGATTGTCGGCGAACATGCGCACCGACCTGATGTCCCAGCCGTCATAGACCGCGGCGCAATGCGGCGTGATGGCGACGTTGTCGTAGCCCCAGAGCGGATGCTCGGCCGGCAACGGTTCGGTGGCGAAGACGTCGAGCGCCGCGCCTTTGATCCGCCCTTTCTCGAGCGCGCTTACCAATGCGGCTTCCTCGACGACGCCGCCGCGCGAAATGTCGATCAGGACTGCGGACGGCTTCATCGCGGCAAAGGCGGCCTCGCCAAGCAGGCCGCGCGTGGCGGGCAGCAGCGGTACACAGCAAACGATGAAGTCGGCACGGCCGACCAAACTCAGCAGCGCATCGGGACCATGCACCTCGTCGAGCGAGGGCATCGGCTTCGGTCGCGCGCGGATGCCGAGCGTGCGCATGCCCATCGCCTGTGCGCGGCGCGCGACGGCCTCGCCGGTCTTGCCGAGGCCGAGGATAAGAACGGTCTTGCTCTCGATAGGCTCGACACGGCCGCCGCCCCATTGGCGAGCCTGCTGCCTGCGCTCGAAACCGCGCAGGTCGAGCGAGAAGGAGAGCATGGCGCCGAGCGCGTATTCGGCCAGCATGCCGGCGGCGACGCCGGCCGAATTCGTCACCGTCACATGCGCGGGATCCCAGCGGCCGAGATGGTCGGTGCCGGAGCCGCCGATCGACACCCATTTCACCGTCTGGCTCTCGGTAAGGGCCTGGCGCGGAAAGCGCGGCGTGCCGTCGAAGCGGATCGAATAGACCACCTCCGCGGCGGTGCGCTCAATCAAAGCGGGGAGGCCGGCATAGGTATCGCAGGCATGGACATCGAGGTCCGGATGCGTCTCGGCGAGCACCGCCAACGCTCCGGCCGGCTTGTCGGTGTGCAGGATGACGGTTGGGCGCGCCGACATCGCGACCTCAACTGCGGCCGATGTGGTCGGCGGCGCTGCCGAGGGCGGAAACAAGCGCCTGGCCGTTTTCCAGCGTGGCATTCTCATGCGGCGCGCGCAGGTTCAGCCAGCGCCGGTCGCCGGACTTGATCGCAAGCACCGCCTTCATGGCCGGGATCAGCCCGGCATCCTGGATCACTTTCCTGAACGCCTTGACGGCGGCATCCGCCTCGGCGACGTCCTCGCCCTTTCGTGCCGCGTCGTAGAGACGGCGGATGGCGGCGGCGTTCAGATTGACGGTTGCCGAAATGCAGCCTGCGGCTCCGCTCGCCAGCCCCTTGGTGAGTTGTGCCTCCGAGCTTGGAAAGACCGAGATACTCGGCGCGGCGGCGATGACGGCGGCGGTGTTGTTCCAGTCGCCGGCACTGTCCTTGTAGGCGACGATCGTGTCCGGAAAGGCCTCACTCAGCCTGGCCGTCAGGGCCGGAGAGACCGACACGCCCGAGTTCTGCGGGATGTGGTAGAGGATCAACCGCATCGAAGGCTTCGCCACCTTCTCGATCAGCTCGCTGTAATAGCGCGCCTGACCGTTGTCGCCGGCGCCGGTGTAGAAGAAGGACGGCAGCACCATGACCGCGGCGCAGCCGAGGCCGACGGCATGCGCCGACAGTTCGACCGTTTCGGGCAGCGCGGTGACACCGGTGCCGGGCATCAGCCGGTCCGGCGCGATGCCGGCCTCGACCAGCCATTCCAGCGCCTGCACGCGCTCGCGCAAGGACACCGACAGCGCTTCACCGGTCGTGCCGAAGGGCGAGAGGAAATGCGCGCCCTGGCCGAGCACCCATTTGGCGTGGGAGATCCAGAGGTCGCGCGCGATGCGGCCGTCGTCTTCGAACGGCGTCAGGATCGGGGCGACGGTTCCTTGTGGGCGGGTCATGAATGTCCTCTATGCTGGTCTGGGTGGGCAGCCACCGCCGCGACGGCGCGGGCGAAGTAGGCCGAAGCGGTGATGTCGAAGAGTATGTCGAAACCCGCCGGCGAACGGAACGTCACGGCTTCGATATGGCCTACGCGGGTCTGAGCGATGTCGTCGGCGCCGAATTTCCCGGGTCTGAGGTCCAGTGCGCAGAGACTGCTCATCGCTTCGGCAAGGCGAGGGCCTGAAAGCCGCATCCACGCCCAGCTTTCCTCACGCCATGACGAATAGCCTTTTGGCGCCGGCGCGGCCTGCCAGGCGGCCTCGAGTTCGGCAAGAGTCGTCTCGGCGCCCTCGGCGAGAAGCAGGATGTCGTCGTTGCCGAGGCGAAGAACCCGCATGCCGGGATGGCCGCCGATGCGGTTGACGACGGGCAGCTCGACGCCCCGCGCGGCAAGCCAGGCGGCGCTGCCACCGCCTTTCAGCCCGAAGCGCGGCTTGTCCGTCAGATCGCTCAGCACGACAGCGCCGGAAACCAATTGCGTGCCGTCGGCCGCGCCGCCGAGCGTGAAGGGATAGATGCGGGTCGCGGTGCCGGCTGCCATCTAGATCTCCTGCCGTGCGTTGGTCGGGTCGAAGAAGGCGTGGGCGACGACCGGCACTTCGACCAGTTCGCCGTCGCGACACTTCACGGTTACGCGGCTGCCTTCCGCCTGGTCGTCGACATGCACATAGGCGAGCGCGATGTGTGTCCCTAGCGATGGCGAGTATCCGACCGAGGTGATCTGGCCGACAGGCGCGCCGCCGCGCAGCACCAGGCAGCTTTCGCCAGGGATGTTGCGGGCGTCGGCAGGGAATTGCAGCCCGACCAGCTTGCGGGTCTGGCCGAGCCTTCCGCGCATCTCGATGGAGCGCTTGCCGACGAAGAACGGCTTCTTCTTCGAGACCGCCCAGCCGAAGCCCAGTTCGTCCGGCGTGGTGATCGCATCCGTGTCCTGGCCGATAAGGATATGACCTTTCTCCAGGCGCAAGATGCGCGACGCTTCCAGTCCATAGGGGCGCAGGCCGTGCGGTTGGCCCGCCGCCATCACCGCGTCCCAGAGACCGGCGGCCAGGCTCGACGGGCAATGCAGCTCGTAGCTGAGTTCGCCCGTGAAGCCGATGCGCATCACCCGCACCGGGACGCCCGCGACATTACCTTCGCGGCCGCTGAGATAGGGGAAAGCATCGCGGCTGAAATCGATGTCGCTGTCCAGCGCCTCGAGCACCAAACGTGCCCTTGGTCCGGTGACGTTCAGGCCGGAGAATGCACCGGTGAGGTTGAGCACGTCGACCTTCAGATGCCATTCGGCGTTCCAGAAGAGCATGTCGGCATAGACGCGCGCGACGGCGCCGGTGGTGGCCGTCACATAGAACTGGTCCTCAGCCATCCGGTAGGCGACGCCGTCGTCGACCACCGATCCCATCTCGTTGAGCATCAGGCAATAGCGCACGCGGCCGACAGGCTGGTTGGCATGCGCCATCGTGTAGAGGCGGTCCAGAAACTCGCCGGCGTCCGGGCCGCGGATCTCCAGCTTGCCGAGCGTCGAGACGTCGAGCAGGCCGACGCCTTCGCGCACGGCGAGGATTTCGTCGCGGACGGCGTGCTGCGCACTGCCTGCGTCGCCATAGTAATAGGGCCGCCACCATGCGCCGACCGGTTTCATCGCCGCGTTCAGCGCGATGTGCCGCGCATGCAGCGCGGTGCGGCGCTCCAGCACCTCGTGATGGCCTGCGAGCACGCCGAGCGTTTCCGGTCCGACGGGGGGCCGCGCGGTGGTGATGCCGATCTCGCCAACCGGCCGGCCGGTTGCCTCGGCGACGATGCGTGCCGTGGCCAGGGCCGAATGACGTCCCTGGCTTGGCCCCATGCCGACGGTGGTGAAGCGCTTGACCAGCTCGATTTCTCGATAGCCATCCTTGGTTGCGTTCCACAGATCCTTGACCTGCAGATCCTCGTCGAAGTCGACGAAGTCGCGTCCCTTAGGATCGGCGACGATCGGCTGCACATAGCGTGGCCGGACGCTCTTCGGTGCTGCTGGAGGTTCTTCCGCAACTGTGTGGCCAAGCCGCGAAAGCGCGGCTGCCGCTGCTCGTTGGCCGCTGGCGATTGCCTCTTGCAAGTCGTCCGCTCCTGCGACGGCGCCGGCGAGATGGACGGGGCCTTTTGGAAGCGTGATCGTCATCGCTTCGGTGGCGACATCGTAGCCGACCTTGCCGCCGGCCTGGCACGGCAGTTGCCATGCCGGCGCCTGACCGATCGAAACCGTCAGAAGGTCGCAGACGATCCAGCGTCCGCCGACGCGGACGCGGGCGAGATGTCGGTTTCCCGCCTTGCCTTCCGCTGCCTCGATGGTTGCACCTTTCCGAATAGCAACGCCGCTGCCACGCAGTTCGGCTTCCAGCGGGCCGGCCTCACCGGCCGATCTCGGATCGACAAGCTCGACGACCGATACCCCTGCATCCAGCAGGTCGAGCGCTGTCCGATAACCATCGTCATTGGCGGCCAGCACCACCGCGCTCTGACCGGGCCGCACGCCGTAGTGCCGGATCAGCCGTTGGGCAGCGCCCCCGAGCATGATCCCCGGCAGGTCGTTGTTGCGGAAGATGGCCGGCTGCTCGATGGCGCCGGTCGCCAGGATCACCTCGCGGGCGCGCGTCCGATGAAGGCGATTGCCCTGGATCAGCGGCAGCCAGTTGTCTTCGTACCAGCCATTGCAGACGGTGCCGGTCAGCACCTTTAGATTGGGCAGCGCCTCGAGCCGCGACGACAGGCCGGAGAACACCGACGAGTCGTAACGGCCATAGCTCAGCGCGCCGCCGATCTCGGGGTTCTCGTCGCACAGCACCACGTCGGCGCCGGCCTCGGCGGCGGCGATCGCTGCGCTCAATCCCGCCGGGCCGGCGCCGACGACGAGCACGTCGCAATGCAGGTGCGTCTTGTCGAAATGCCGGTGCGGCGCCTTGGTGTCGACTACGCCCAGGCCCGCCTTGCGGCGGATCATCGGCTCCCAGAATTTCAGCCAGCTGTCACGGCGCGGACCCATGAAGGTGCGGTAGTAGAACCCAACTGGCAGGAACCGGCCGAACCTGTCCATGATCGCGTCGCGGTCGCGCTCGAGCGAGCCGTTGACGTTTTGCGCGCTGGCCCGCAGCCCTTCGCTGATCGGCGTGCGCTCGGCAGGAGCATTGGGTTCAGCCGGCAGTTGCACAAGCGCGTTGGCGTCGGCTCCGGTCATCGACAGGATGCCGCGCGGACGGTGATATTTGAACGAGCGCGACAGCACCCATTGGCCGGAGCCGGCAAGGGCGCTGGCGATGCTGTCGCCTTCATAGCCTTCGAAAGATTGGTCCTCGAAGGTGAAGCGGACGGGGCGGCTCCGATCAATGCGGCTTCCGAAAGGGGCGGGCAACCGGTTCATGCGCGGTCCCGCTGCTCGGATGCGTCGAAAGTGCGGATGATCTCGTTGCTGACGAGATCGCGCTCGGCCAGGAAGAAATAATTGCTCGGCACGTGCCGCCACCACTCGACCACGATGCCTTTGCGGTTTTCGGCGCGGAACAGATGGCGCGACCATTCGGCGTCGCCCGCCGCAGTCGGATCGAGCTTCTCACGCACCGGGCCGAAGGATTGGAACTCGTCGATGTTGCGTGGGCCGTTCATGGGGCAGGTGAGCAGTTTCATGGCTAATGGCTCGCCGCGGTCGCGCCCATTTCATTGAGCAGGCGGAAGGTCTCGAACCGCTCCAATGCAAATGGTTTCAGGATATCGGGAACGCGGCCGTCGGCGATCGTCTGCGCCATGCGCTTGCCCGCGACGGGCGTCGCCTTGAAGCCCCAGGTGCCCCAGCCGCAATCGAGCCACAAATTGGCGAGCGGGCTTGCGCCCATGATCGGGCTGTAGTCCGGCGTCATGTCGGTGATGCCGGCCCATTGCCTCAGCAGCCGCACGCCTTGCAGGAAAGGAAAGAGATGGACGGCGCCTTCGGCCAGATGCTCCTTCATGTCGAGCGTCGAACGGGTCGAATAGAGCTGGTAGGGATCGGAGCCGCCGCCGATGACGACCTCGCCGCGCGAGGACTGCACCAGGTAGGTGTGCAGCGACACCGACGAGACCAGCGTGTCGAGCCAGGGCTTCAGGGGCTGGGTCACCATCGCCTGCAGCGGATAGCAGCGGATCGGAAGCTCGACGCCGGCCATGAGTGCTACGTCGTAGTTCATGCCGCCGGTGGCGATCAGCACCTGGCCGCAGGCGACGCGGCCCCTGTTCGTCCTGACCACCTGGACGCGGTCGCCGACCACCTCGAAGCCCTGCACCTCGGTGCGCTGGTGGATCTCGACGCCACGCCGCGAAGCCTGGGCGGCGTAGCCCCAGGCGACGGCGTCGTGGCGCGCCGTTCCGCCGTCGGCATGCCAGAGGCCGCCGAGGATTTCGAGCGGACCGCCATAGTCCATATTCAGCAGCGGGCAGAGCTCCTCGACGCCCTTCTGGTCGACGACCTCGGTGCGCGTGCCCATATGCTTGCCCATCTCGGTGCGCAAATGGAAACTGCGCATCGTCGCCTCGCTGTGCGCCAGCGTGAGCTGGCCGCGCTGCGAGAACATGACGTTGAAGTCGAGCTCTTGCGACAGGCGCTCGAACAACTCGACGCCTTCCTTGTAGAAGGCGATGCCTTCCGGCGTGATGTAGTTGGACCGGATGGTGGTGGTGTTGCGCGCGGTATTGCCGCCGGCGAGGTAGCCTTTTTCCAACACCGCCACGCTGCTTATGCCGTGATACTTTGCAAGATGATGCGCGCAGGACAGTCCATGCCCGCCGCCACCGATGATGACGACGTCATAGGCCGGCTTCAGTTCGGGCGTTGCGGGGATGTCGCCGCTGACCGGATAGTCCCGGCTGAGACCGTATTTCAGAAGCCTGAGGGGCATTGCGCACTCAGCTCGAAGTCTTGGGAGGATCGTAGAGCAGCGCCGACAGATCGGAGAAGTGGCTGTCGCGGTCGTCGAGCGAAAGGATAGCGTCGCGGATCGCCGCCGCGCGGTCGGCTCCGAGCACGGGTGCTGCGAACTCCATGTACTTTGCCTCGACGTCCTGCGCCGACATCGGCGCTTCCGGTCCGCCACGCGCGTGAACGTCGCCCGATGCCAGCCCACGTCCGTCGGTCGTCGTGATGACGACATCGGCCCAGCGGCCGGCGGGGAAGCGGGCGCTGTGGCGCTCGCTCTCGGTCACCGTGATGCGGGTGAGCATGTCGGCGACCGCGGCGTCGGCGAGCCCGGCGCCGGAGATATGCTCGAGCCCGATCCGCCTATGGATGATGAAGGTGGCGACGGCGAAGCGCAGGCTGTATTGCGCCTTCGAGGTCGTGTCTGGCATGCCGTCGAACAGCGTGGCGGCATAGTGGAAACTGTTGACCTGGACATGGGCGATGTCGGACGGGGCAAGGTTGTGCGTTAGGCAAAGTCCACGCACCGCATCGATCGCCGCATGCGCCCAGCGGCAGATCGGGTAGGGTTTCACGTATTGATGCAGTGATTGCCAGAAGACGCCGAGGTCCTGCCAATATGCCGCGACGTCAGGCGCCTCCACCGTGATCGCCGGCGCACCGGTGAAGCCGCGTTCGGCGAGCACCGCCGCCGAAAGTCCGATGAGCGCGCCGGGGCCGGAGCCGTCATGCAGCATCGTCGGCGTGGCGATCTCGCGCATCATCTGGCTGCGCGGGCCGTGATACTCGGCAATGCCGAGCGCCTCGCGCAGTTGCGCTTCGTCGAGTCGCCGCAGCCGTGCCGCGACCGCCGCCACGCCCAAGGCGTTCCAGGCACCCGAGGTGTGATAGTCGCTCACCGTCGCGTGCAAGGCGATGCCGGCCCGGCCGGCGACTTCGTAGCCGATCACCAGAGCTGCCAGCGCCTCCGGCCCTGTCAGGTCGGGCCGCGCTTCGGCGAGCGCGGCAAGCGCCGGCACGACAGCGACGCCGATATGGCCCTTGGTCGGGCTGTAGCCGTCATGGCCGTCGAGATTGTCGGTCTGCGTGGCGACCGCGTAGGCGGCGCCGGCGATGCTGGCGCGACGCCCGTCGAACAGCATGGGAGCCGAGTATCGCGGGTCGTTTGAACCGTAGAGCAGGACCGCGGCATCGCGTGCGATCCGGCCTGCTTCCATAGGTCCGGCGGCAATCGCAATGCCAAGCGTGTCGAGCAGGAGGTAGCGTGCCTGTTCCAGCACCGGTTGAGGGAAGACGGAGGCGGGACGCCGCAGCACGAAATCGGCAAGCCGCGTGAACGTATCGGAACTGACGGCAGGCCCCTCACGCCGGTATGACGGCACAGCCACGCGCTTATCTCCCCAGTCTCTTCACAACATCAATAAATTGGGTTCATCGTGCGGGCACGCGATTAGTTTGGCGGCTTTGGCCAAAAATACTGATGTCATGTCGCCCGTCTGAGATTGAAGGGCCGGGTGGCCATGCGGTAGCTATGGCAAATATCCAGCAGGAGACTCGGATGAAGCCGCCGCCCCCCTTGAACTATATTCGCTCGTTCGAAAGCTCGGCCCGCCATTTGAGCTTCACCACGGCGGCCAAGGAACTGGGCTACACGCAGGCCGCGGTCAGCACGCATGTGCGCGCGCTCGAACATTATATCGGCCGGCAGCTGTTCATCCGCTATCCGCGCAGCCTCAAGCTGACCGAGATGGGGGAGGCGTTCTTGCCGACGCTGCGCCAAGCGCTCGACCAGATCGACCAGGCGACCGAGGCAATCGTCGCTTCGTCGCGCAACCGCACGGTGGTCGTTTCCTGTCCGATGAGCCTGGCGGAAAACTGGCTGGCCGGCTGCATGGCGGCGTTCCGCAAGAAGCATCCCGAAATTGAGATCGTGCTGCACGGCACGATCTGGGAAGATTTGAGCGAGCAGATCGCCGATATCACCATCTCGACGCGGCGCTTCGATGACAGGCCGCCTTCGGCGACCCCGCTCTGGAACGACGAACTGGTCCTGCTCTGCGCTCCCGCCCTGCTCGAGGGTGAGGATGCGCTGAAGACGCCGCAGGACATGCTCAAGGTGGACTGGATCTTCGTGCATGGCCGCCAGGAATACTGGCAGGTGGTGACAGAAGCGCTCGGCGTCGACCTCGAGGACCACGACAAAGGCCTGTCGACCAACGCCTCCAACATCGCCCTCGAACTCGCCGCGATGGGGGCAGGCCTCGTCGCCACGCAGCGTTCGCTCGCGCATGCCTATATGCGCCGCGGGCTGCTCGTCGAGCCGTTTCCCGTCCGGCCGCCGAGCCCCTGGAATTACTATCTGACCGAGAGCCAGCTTTCGAAGGGCAACATCGCGCGCACGGTCAAGGAATGGATTCTTTCCAGGGCAAGGGAAGACGCCGCCTGAGCGCGGTGGCACTATCGGATTCAAAAATTTGATGGGGCAATGGCATTGTTTTTTTAGGTCTTTGAAGCCGGATTTCTGCGGTTCATGAAGGGTCAAGCCCTTCCGGGATTTTTGCATCGCCCCTAACATGCGCAGCCGCAAGGGGAATGTAACGGGCGGAAAAGCCCTGAACCGGAGAACAACGATGACAATGTTCAAGAGCAACGGTGACCGCGTCCCGGCGGTCATCGAGAGCTACGCAACCGAAGTCCAAGGCGGCCGGATGGACCGGCGCGAATTCCTGGCCATGGCGAGCGTGATGGGCGCTTCCACGGCGCTCGCCTACTCGATGGCGGGGATCGAGCCGGCCAAGGCCGCCGCGATCGTGCCCGGCAAGAAAGGCGGCATCCTGAAGATGCAGATGATCATCAAGGACATGAAGGATCCGCGCGCCTGGGACTGGTCGGAAATCGCCAATGTCATGCGCCAATGCAACGACTACATGATCCGCTACACCACCGACTTCACCTTCGAGGGTCATCTGGTCGAGAGCTGGGAGGTAAGCGACGACGCCACCGAATACACGCTGCATCTGCGCAAGGGCGTGAAGTGGTCGAACGGTGACGACTTCAACGCCGACGACATCGTCTACAACATCGAACGGTGGTGCGATAAGGCGGCCGAGGGCAATTCGATGGCCGGCCGCATGAGCTCCCTGATCGATCCCGCAACCAAAAAGGCCGCCGCCGGCGCTATCACCAAAGTCGACGACCACACGGTCAAGCTGAAATGCCGCCAGTCGGACGTCACCATCATCCCGGGCTTTTCCGACTATCCAGCGGTCATCGTCCATCGTGACTTCGACAAGAACGGCGCCAACATGCTGAAGACGCCAGGCACGGGTCCTTACGAGCTGATCTCGTACAAGGTTGGCGAGTCGGCCTCTGTCCGTCGGCGCAAGGACTTCACCTGGTTCGGTGGCGAGACCTATCTCGATGGCGTCGACTGGGTCGACTATGGATCGGACGCGTCGAACCCCGCAATCGGCAGCGCCTTCGAGGCGGGCGAGATCGACTGCAACTACCAGACGGTCGGCGGCACCGTGGACCTCTATGACAGCATGGGCCTGGTCAAGGAGCAGGTCGTCACCGCCGGCACTATCGTGCTGCGCACCAACGTGACCAACAAGCCTTACGACGACAAGCGGGTGCGCAACGCTATCCAGCTCGCGGTCGACAACGAGACGGTGCTGAAGCTCGGCTATAGCGGTCTCGGTCAGGTCGCCGAAAACCACCATGTCTGCCCGATCCATCCGGAATATTACGCGCTGCCGAGAGTTCCGCGCGACCTGGCCAAGGCAAAGGCGCTGATGGCCGAGGCCGGCCAGACGGATCACGAGTTCGAGCTCATCTCCTACGACGCCGACTATGTGAAGGACCCGGCCGACGTCGTCGCCGCGCAGATGCGCGATGCCGGATTCAAGGTCAAGCGCACCATCATCCCAGGCTCGTCGTTCTGGAACGACTGGACGAAATATCCCTGGTCGACCACCGACTGGGGCATGCGGCCGCTGGGCGTGCAGGTGCTGGCGATCGCCTATCGCAGCGGCGAGGCGTGGAACGAGTCGGGCTACGCCAATCCGGACTTCGACAAGAAGCTCAACGAGGCGATGGCCATCGCCGACCCAGCCAAGCGCAAGGAGTTGATGAAGGACGTCGAGTTCATCCTGCAGGACTCCGGCATCCTCGTCCAGGCGTTCTGGCGCTCGCTCTACCGCCACCATGCCACCTATGTGAAGAACCTCGGCATGCATCAGACATTCGAGCTGCAGTTGGACAAGGTCTGGCTGGACAAGGCTTAGGCCAGAGCGGATCACAGCAATAATTCTGGGGCGTGTGTCGCGCCCCAGAATTCACCGGCGACTGCGACCGATCTGTCAGCTAAATCAAACGCCGGGCGCTCAGCGAGAGCGCGAGAAAAGTCGCCGAACAAGAACAAAGGGAAGAAACCCGAATATGCGTACTCATGCACAAGCGGTTGTCATTGGCGGTGGTCTGATCGGCTGCTCGATCCTTTATCACCTCGCCAAGTTCGGATGGACGGATGTCGTCCTTCTCGAGCGCAGCGAGCTGACCTCAGGCTCCACCTGGCACGCCGCGGCCAACATCCACGGCCTGCATGATTCCACCAACATCAGTCGCCTGCAGCATTATACGATGGCGCTCTACAAGGAGCTGGAAGCGGAGACCGGCCAGGGCTGCGGCATCTTCCAGCCGGGCTCGCTCTATCTCGCCCAGACGGAGGCGCGCGAGCACCAGCTGAGGCTCCAGGAAGCCAAGGCGCGACGCTACAAGATGAATTTCTACGAGGTCGGACGCGACCAGGCCGAGCGGCTGCATCCGCTGGTCGATTTCGACGGCATTCGCTGCATCATGTATGAGCCGGAGGGCGGCAACGTCGACCCGTCAGGCGTGACGGCCGCCTATGCCGCCGGCGCGCGCCAGCGCGGCGCCGAGATCCATCGCTTCACGCCGGTCACGGCGACCGAGGCGCAGGCAGACGGCAGCTGGATCGTACGCACACCGAAGGGCGACATCCGCACGCAATGGGTGGTCAACGCCGCCGGCCTCTGGGGCAGGGAGGTCGCCGCCATGGCGGGGTTGCAATTGCCGCTGATCCCGACAGAGCACCAGTATTTCGTCACCGAGACAATTCCCGAGATCGCGTCCATGGGGCGCCGCCTGCCTTCGGTCGCCGATCGCGATGGGGAATATTACTTGCGCCAGGAAGGCCTCGGGCTGCTCATCGGCGCCTACGAGCGCAACATGAAATTCTGGGCCGAGGAAGGCACGCCGCTGGAGTTCGGTCATGAGCTGTTTCCCGACGATCTCGACCGCATCGAAGAGAACATGATGCGCGCCGTTCAACGCGTTCCCGCGGCGGCGACGGCCGGCGTCAAGAAGGTGATCAACGGCCCTATGATCTGGTCGCCCGACAGCGCCGTACTGTTCGGGCCGGCGCCGGAGCTCAGCAACTATTTCTGCTGCAACGGCATCATCCCGGGCTTCTCGCAGTCGGGCGGCATGGGCAAGCTCGCGGCTGAATGGATGATCGAGGGCGAGCCGACGCTCGATATGTTCGGCTGGGACATGGCGCGCTTTGGCCATTGGGCCGGCAAGGCCTTCACCAAGGCCCGCGTGCAGGATCAGTACAGCCACCGTTTCAAGATCCATTTCCCGAATGAGGAGCGCGCCGCCGGCCGCCCTGTGCGGACCCGGCCCGTCTACGAAATGCAGAAGGAAATGGGCGCCGTGTTCGGCCTCAATTTCGGCTGGGAGCACCCGCTGTGGTTCGCCGCCGAGGGCGAGCCGCGCGAGGAGACGGTCGGCTTCACGCGCCAGAACTGGTGGGGACCGGTCGGCCGCGAAGCCCGCATGCTGCGCGAACATGCCGGCATCATCGACATCTCAAATTTCGCCAAATACGAGGTGAAAGGGCCGGATGCGGAGGCTTGGCTGAATGCGGTGTTCGCCAACCGCATGCCCACCAAGGCCGGCAACTCTTGCCTCACGCCCATGATCGGCAAGCGCGGCGGCATCGCCGGCGATTTCACCGTGACCAGGCTGTCGGATGACGAGTTCATGGTGATCGGCTCCGGCATGGCCGAGCGTTTCCATCAGCGCTTCTTCAAATCGGTGCCGCTGCCGGCCGGCACGACCTTCCGCTCGCGCACCGAGGAGCTTGGTGGCTTCAACGTCGCCGGGCCGAAATCGCGCGAATTGCTGCAGCGGCTGACCAATGACGACCTCTCGAACGAGGCCTTCCCGTTCATGCGTTCGCGCCAGATCACGGTCGCCGGTGTCGACGTGGTGGCGCTCAGGGTCTCGTTCACCGGCGATCTCGGTTGGGAACTGCACTGCAAGGCCACCGACCAGGTCGAGCTCTATCGCGCGCTGCTCAAGGCCGGCGCGGAGGTCGGCGCCGGACCGGTCGGCTCGCGGGCGCTGATGTCGCTTCGCGTCGAAAAAGGCTACGGGAGCTGGAGCCGCGAATATTCGCCGGAATACTGGCCGCAGGAAGTCAAGCTCGACCGGCTGATCAAGTCGGACAAGCAATTCCTCAACCGCGATGCCTATCTTGCCGTCGCCGAGAAGCCGGCGCGGGATGAACTGATCATGCTCTCAGTCTCGACCAAGGACGCCGACGCCACCGGCGGCGAGCCGATCTTCCTGCCGGACGGCACGCCGATCGGCCAGGTGTCGTCGGGCGCCTACGGCTATTTCGTCGAGCAGTCGCTGGCGATGGGCTACGTCAAGGCCGGAACCGCCAAGGCCGGCGACAAGGTGACTGTCGCCATTCTGGGCAGGCCGCACGACGCGGTGCTGCTCGCGCATCCGCCCTTCGATCCGGAAGGCAGGCGGCTGCGGTCGTAAGCCGCGAACGTCCGGCGACTGGGAGCGCACGACCTCGAAGAGGACTTCAAACAACCAAAACAAAGGGGAATCGCATGATCAAACGGCATTTGCTGGGCACGATTGTCGCCCTGGTGCTGACGACTGCCGCGCAGGCGGCCGACCTCAAGGTCGTCAACGACGACGCGTGGTTCGCCGAAGGTCCGATCTGGTATCAGGACAAGCTTTTCTACGTCGAATACGGCCGCGGCACGGTGACTGTCTGGGACGGCAAGAAGAACGACATCTTCTGGAAGATGGATGGCTGCGGCCCGTCGGCCGTGCTGCCGACGACCACCGGCGAGTTCCTCGTCACCTGCTACGACAACAACACGATCGGGCGCATCTCGGCCGAGGGCAAGACACTGCCGCCCTATCACAAGGATACGGACGGCAAGCCGTTCAGCGGCCCGAACGATTTCGCGCCGGACAAGGATGGCGGCGTTTACTTCACCGGCTCGGGCAAGGGCGGCCCGCTGATCGACGCCTCGGCCTATTACATCGGCAAGGATGGCAGCGTGAAGAAGGTCGCCGGCGATCTGCACAATGCCAACGGCCTCGTTATGTCGAATGACGGCAAGATCCTCTATCTGGTCGAAACCGAGGACAACCGGATCATTGAGTTCGACGTCGCGTCCGACCACAGCTTAAGCAATCGCCGCGTCTTCCTGCGGCTCGACGATCTCTTCCCGAACCAGCCGCATATCTGGCCCGACGGGATCAAGATGGATAAGGAAGGCGAGATGTATATCGGCCAGAGCCCGCGCTCGCTCGATGCCCCTGGCAAGATCATCGTTGTCGACAAGGACGCCAAGCTCTTGCGCACACTTTCGGTGCCGTCGCCGTCCATGCCGAATTTCGCATTCGGGCCGGACGAGAAAGTGCTCTACGTGATGGCGCTCGACCAGATCGACGCAGCGCCCTGGCATGGCAAGGTCTATGAGGTTCCGAACAAGTGAGGGTTCGTTGGCGACCGGTCGGCGGGTTAGCCGCCGAACCGGTCCAGCCAGTGGTGTGCGAGGTCGGAGCGGCGGCAGACCCAGATGTCGGGATTGGCCGCGATCTTGTCGAGAAAGCGCTCCAGCCCGATCATGCGACCGGGACGCGCCGCCAGCCGGCAATGCAGCGACACCGTCATCATGCGCGGGGTCGTTCGGCCTTCCTTCAAAAGCCAGTCTACGCCGTCGCTGACATATTCGAAGAACTGGCTGCCCGTCTCCAGGCCTGAGCCGCGGGAGAAACGGCTGTCGTTGTTGTCGAAGCTGTGCGGCACGACCAGATGCCTTCTGGCGCCGACATCGACGAAATAGGGCAGGTCGTCATTGTAGTCGTCGCAGTCGAACAGGAAGCCGCCATGCTCGACCACCAGCCTCCTGGTGTTGAGACTTGGCCGGCCGGTGTACCATCCCAGCGGGTCGATGCCGGTGACCTTGCGGACCGTATCCACAGTCATGGCGATATGCTTGCGCTCTTCCTCTTCGCTGAGCGGCGCGTAGTCGATCCAGCGCCAGCCATGGCAGACGATGTCGCTGCCGAGCACTGCCATCGCCTTGCCCGCGGCGGGATTGAGCTCGAGCGCGCGGCCGACAACGTAGAAGGTCGGGATGACGCCCTTGTCCTGGAACAGCGAGATCAGCCTCCAGACGCCGACGCGCGAACCATATTCGTAAAGCGATTCCATGTTGCGGTTGCGCAAGTCGGGTATGGCGGGCGCCACGGCAAGCTCGGACAGGATAGCCTCGGACACGCCGTCGCCTTCGCCGATCGAGTATTCCGCGCCTTCCTCGTAGTTGACGACGATGTTGAGCGCCAGCTTTGCGCCGCCGGGCCATTCAGCCGCCGGCGGCCGCTCGCCATAGCCGATGAAATCACGGGCGGGCAGATACGGCACGTGTGACGTCACGTCTTGAAATCTCCTCGGATGAAGCCCTTACCAGCATTGCCGGCCGCGCATGGCGGTGAGCGCGCGCAGCGCGCGGTCCATGACATCCGGCGGTCCGATCGTAATGCGCAGGCAGTCGGTCAGGCCGTAACCCGCCATGCCCCGCACGATTAGGTCGGCGCCGCGCAGGGCGCCGTCGGCCGCGGTCGCGGCCGCCGCATCGGCAAAGCGCACCAGGACGAAATTCGTCCGGCTCTCGGGTATTTCGTATCCGGCCGCTTTCAAGCCCTGCGCGAAGCGGTCGCGAATGTCGGCGGTACGCGCCACAGTCGAGCGCATATAGGCCTGGTCCTCGACGGCAGCGACGGCCATGGCAAGGCTCACGGTCGAGACCTGGTTGGAATTCTGCATCTTGCGCACCTGTGCGGCGACCGGGGGCGCGAACAGCCCCCAGCCGATGCGCGCGCCGGCGAGCCCGTATGCTTTGGACAGGCTGCGCAGGACGACGGTGTCGCCGCGCCCGGCCAGCGCGAAGACGGCTTGCGGATCCTGGTCGTCGAATTCGCCATAGGCCTGGTCGATCATCAGCAGAACGTCGCCCGGCAGCGCCGCGCGCAGGCGCAGAAGCTCGGCGTTCTTGACGCGCGTGCCGGTCGGGTTGCCCGGATTGCAGACGAACACGATGCGCGTTGCCGGCGTGAGAGCCGCCAGGATGGCGTCGATCGAAACCTCGAAGCCACGCTCCGCGGCCTTGACGTAGGTCGCCCCGACACGGGCGGCGGCCGATGCGGCAAAGCTATACGCATAGTCCGTGCCCAGTACATCGGCGCCGGGACCGGCGAAGGCGGCGATGGTGCAGGCGATCAGGTCCATCGAGCCGGCGCCGCACAGGATAAGGTCGCGCTCCACCCCATAGGTTCTTGCGATCGCATCGCGCAGCAAGGTCCAGTCCGGGTCCGGATAAAGGTGACTGCGGGCCACGGCGTCCCGGCCGGCCTCGATCGCCCTTGGGCTGGGCGGGAAGGCGCTCTCGTTCTGGGCCAGCGTCTGCCGGTCGAAGCCGCCGAAATTCGCCAGTGCGAAAGCGGACATGGCCTCGATTTGAGCGGTGGCTTTCAGGGGCACGGCATATCCATGCGGGTCCGGCTATAGCTTTGTCGGCAAGGTTCGGCGGAACCCAAAGCTATGGCACGACGACCAAGCCGCAAAGCAAAATTCGCCAGTGCAATGGCTATGGGAATTTGGCCCATGTCGGGCAGGTGGAATCGGCCTTCCGGAGACGATGATGTTGGGTAAAGAGCAAAGCGGCGGGCTTTTCCTCGCCGACCCATTGCCTAGAGTGCCAGGGCCCCGACGGGCCCCCCACTGGATTGAATGCGGCTGACGAAATTCGACTCTGTGCGGGCCGCGTTCGGATATCTCTAGGATTCGGTTCTTATTTCAACAATCGCAACGCCTTGTTCCTGGGAAGTTACAACTGAGCACAAGCAGCGACACGGCAAATTTGGTGAGTTTACGCATCTTGGAATGCGCTGGATGCGCTTCGCCCTGGTGTTCTTCTGATGGCTGCATTCTTAGGCCGGGATTGCATCCGAGCGTGTGATCATGACACGGCTGGGCTGTGCAGAGCCAACTGAACCGCGTCGAAGAAGCGACGGACTTCAACGCGCGCATCGTTGGTGTTGCCACCGCGCTCGATCGCGACAGAAAGCAAATGCGTAGCAGTTTCCCGCCAAAGCTTAGCCGCCTCGTCGCTCGGAAGCCGGGCAATAGCGGTCGCCACCGCTCGAATGGTCGGAAGCTCTCGGCTAATCGGGAAGGCATGGACTGACATAGATAGGATGACCCGCAAAATGCGCGCCGAACCTATCGGTGGAAAAGGAAACAGACACTTAACAGCAGCGCATCATCCGTGAATGGCAGCCCCCTGTCCTGGGCGGGGTGATGTGGTCCGCGCTTGGGCTCGTTCCCTCGAGCCTTCTGTCGACCGCGTCGCCTCCGTCGCGTCGCCTCACCTCTGGACCGGGCCGGCACCGACCACCCAGAAGTGTCGCACAACCAGGTTGAAGAAAGCCGTTGTATGGACAGACAAAGAGGGTCTTGTAGTTCGGCGGCAACGGATCGGCTAGTACGCGGCAACGGAGCGGGCAAGTGGGCAGCGCTTGTCTGTGACGGCAGCAATTGGGTGATTATGGCTGGCAACTAGCGACGGCCAATCTGAGCTCGCAGCGGCCATCGATTGCCCCGACTTGCCGGCGCTGCTATCAGGCGGTGACCCATGCGTAAGGGGGATTCGACATGCCCGCCGACGAGAAGACCGCTGCCAGCCTCTACGGCGATCTCTTAATCCGCTGCATCGCGAATACTATCTATCGGGACGAACCGCAGGATCCTTGGTCGGGGGGTGCCTATACCGATACCCTCCGGACGGAGGGGCGGGATTGGCCATCGCGGGCTCACTCCATGATTGGAGTAAAGCGGCTTGAAAACTTGCGCACCCTGACTGAGGCGGCACTCGCGGACAACATCCCTGGCGATCTTATCGAGACTGGAGTGTGGCGCGGCGGTGCATGCATCTTGATGCGGGGGCTCCTGGCAGCACATGGCATCTGTGATCGTAAGGTGATCGCCGCCGACTCCTTTGAGGGGCTACCGATTTCGGACGAGGCTCGCTTCCCCGCAGACGCTGGAGACACGCATCACAAATTCCAGCAGCTCGCAATCCCGCTCGAAACGGTTCAGGCGCATTTCGCAGCTTACGGCTTACTTGATGATCAGGTGGAGTTCCTGAGGGGCTGGTTCAGAGACACACTATCCACACTTGCCAACCGCCGCTTCGCCTTGATCAGGCTCGACGGGGACATGTATCAGTCGACCATCGAGGCACTGGACAATCTCTACGACCGGCTTTCGCCAGGCGGCTTCGTCATCATCGATGACTACGGTGCCGTCCCTGCCTGCCGAGCGGCTGTTGATGATTTTCGTGACGCGCGTAGCATAGTCGGGCCAATGGAGCAGGTAGATTGGACCGGAGTTTGGTGGCGAAAGCCATCTTGATTTCTACTCGCGCACCTATCTGCAATGGCTGACATCAGTTTTGGTGGGATCAAGCAGCCAGCAGCGAGCAATATTCTTGACATGCGACCCGCCCCGGGCCAAGAAAATCAAGAGGGCGGGTGGTGGTGGTTGCACAAAGCAGAATAGCTGGACTTGACGGACTGCGGTGCTTTGCAGCGCTCAGCGTCATTTACTCGCATTCTCTACTAGGTGATCCTGGGTGGGGCGCCACGGGAGTTTGGCTGTTTTTTACGCTGAGCGGTTTCCTGTTAGCACCTGGTGTGGCGACGTCAATTCGAAGCAGTTCATGGCGGGTAGACCTACCATCCTACTTCATCAGGAGACTGACGCGGATTTATCCTGCCTACGTGGTTGTCGTGGCTTTCTACTGCGGGACGGTATGGCTGAAGATCGGTAATTCGTACAATATTGAGATGTTCTGGGGCCATGCCATTCTGCGAATGGCGAGGTGGCATTTTTGGACTATCAAGACAGAAGTCCTGTTTTATGCAGGCTTGCCACTGGGGCTATTGGCGTTTGCGTTTTTCACTGGTTGGCTACGACTGCCGGTGTGGGGCGCGATCATTGCAGGGGCTTGGTATCTCACTGAGTATCAACGTGCCTGGGGCATCGTCACCGAGCCAAGCAACATTCAGCCGGCAGTATTCTTTGTAACGCCTTTTCTGATCGGCTGTGCGTGCGGTCTCGAAGTTCCTGACCCGAGCCGTCGAATAAGAGATACACTATTGGCGATCGGCGCGGCGGCTCTGTTGCTGCTGTCAGCCGATGTTTTCCAGCCGCTCAGAGAGGCCGTTGGTCTGGCTGGAGGTAACCTGCCGTGGCGTTATCCTTGGATGATTTACCCGTTCGCAGCGATGGTCGTCGTCGGTGCTGCCGGAAATGAAAGCGTCATATTGAACAACCGGCTAGTGGTGACCGCTGGCCTAGCCGGTTACAGCATTTATCTCTGGCAATCGATGATACTCCTTGAGGTGAAAGGATATATCTCAAGCCAGCCTGGCATCTTATTTGCGGTGTCATTGCCGATCATTTTAGCCATAGCGCTCGCGACCTATTTCGCCATCGAGTTGCCCGGGCAAACTATCGGCCGCAACCTTGCCAGACGACTGCGGCAGCGCCCGGCGACAGCATAACACCATCGTAAGCGGGAGCATTGGCCGGCGTGTCGCTGGCGAACTCCCTTACGCATCGGCCTTGGAGCCAATACCGCTGGCGTGCTCTCCGAACCGATCGTGATCGGTTCTGCCTGCCTCGCGGAGGGCGCCCTTGAGCGTGATCGCGTGTTTCTCAATCAGGTGCCAAGACGTGTACCCGCACAACACCGAGAGGACAAATCCGATGAGAATGGAAGAGTGGATGTCTACCGAATTGCCGACAAACTGCGCGAGGATCTGCTGAAGCGGGAAGGCATAGAGGTACATGCCGTATGAGGCATCGCCAGCCTTGTGCCACTCTCTCAACAACGGGACGGAAGCCAGGCCGATTGTCAGGACAGCATAAGAGAGAAGCACCGGCTGAATGACGACCAGCAGCGTGTCAGTTTTCGACCTGACCACCAAGGCGAGAACGATGAGGCACCATAACGCCGGCATCGGGCGGAAGTGTTCGCGCTTCATCATCATAGCCATTGCCGACGCAACGAAGAAGTAGGGCGCCACCAAGAAGACCTGCGCCAGGCTCATGTGGTAAAAGAGGATCGGCGGCCCAGAATAGCTTCGAAAGAACATCGCCCCACTGAGCGCCGCCACTGCAACGATGACGAAAGCGAGTCTTGACCCTGTCCAGAGGAACAAAGTGCCTAAAGTTCCGAGCACGATATAACAAAGGGCCTCGACTGGAAGGGACCAAAGCGAGCCGTTCACTGCTGTGAGATGGTTCTGCTGAAACAAGCCGGGCAAAGCGTAATGAATATAGAGCACGGCATTGTAGAAGAAATTTCTAAGGATCGGACTCGACCAATATTCCGTCGAGCTAACCGCTGTCACCATCGGTCCAATCGCGATGGCAGTCAGGGCAGTGCAGAGAGCCAGAGCGGGCAAGATGCGGAGAGCGCGTTTCCAGAAGAATTCGGCGAAACTCTTCGACCTCACCAAGCTCTGGGTGACTAGATATCCACTGATAGTGAAAAAGAATATCACTCCGAGCGAATGTATCGAAGCGTTGAAAAGAACCGGCACGCCAGGAATGGCGTTCAATTCGTAGGCATGGCCCCAAATGACCATTGTGGCGGCTGCGAAGCGCATAAAGTCGAAAATGTTACGCTTTTCCTCCATCGACGGTCGCTCCATTTCCACTTTCTCTGTGTGATACCAGCTGCCGACCTGACCTGCCAAGCCGCACCTCCACCAACAGGCACGCGAGCGGATGAGGGCGATCACGCACGAACGTCGCCGGTTCGGCTACCGGCGTCTTCTCGTGATGTTGGGCCGTGAAGGCCTCGTCGCGAACCACAAGAAGCTGGTCCGGCTGCATCGGAAGAAGAAGCTTGCCGTTCGCGGGCGTGGCGGCCGCAAGCGGCTGAGACCAGAGCGCCAATTTGGTGACGCTGAGGCCCGACGAGCGCTGGTCTCCGGACTTCGTGTCGAACCAGTTCACCGAAAATTGCTCAAAAATTGGAGGGCGGACACGGGCGGGGTTCGCTGACACCTTCAATCCGTGATGGTCGCTCGCGCTACGCTATGCCAACGGCTCGGCCCCAGTGGCCGTCGCTTCCACCGCCCATCAAAGCAAATCCAACGCCAGAAACGAACTCAAAGTTCGATAAAAATGGGGCAACGTCAGCACCGACAGAGAAGTGTCGCTCAACCGGGATCGTGAAAAAGCGGTTTCATGGACAGCCGCAAAGAGCGCCTTGTAGCTCGGCGGCAACGGATCTGCGCATGGCGATGTCGAGCATGTCTTGGAAATATTGGCTCCCCGGGCCGGATTCGAACCAGCGACCAACCGGTTAACAGCCGGTTGCTCTACCACTGAGCTACCGGGGAACGGAGGCTCTGACGTGAGTGGCGCAGCCTATAGCAAACACCTTTCGGCTTTGCAAAGCAGCAATTCGCAATTTTTCTCCAGTTTTTAATGCGGCTAATTGTGACATCGTCTCGGCATGCCCACATAATGAGGGGTTTCACGCCGCGCGGAACAAATTGGCCGGTTACGCCTTTCGCATGCTTTGGGATCTGGGCTTGAATGACGGCAACTGACGACCACCACGCCTCCGCGCGAAAGATTTCGATCTTCGGCCGTGAATTTGCCATGCCGCGCTCACGCGGCTTGCGGATAGTGATCGGCATGCTGCTTACCCTTGGCGGGCTTCTGGGCTTTCTGCCGATTCTCGGTTTCTGGATGGTTCCGCTGGGTCTCCTGGTGTTGTCCTATGAGTTCGCCATGATCCGGCGCCACCGGCGACGATTCGTGGTCTGGTGGGAACGTCGGCGCCGGCCCGACTGAGAGTTGGGGCCGCCGCGCCGCAGCGACGCCCCGAACCGCGACAACCGATTGGCAATCACCACTTTCGCGGTCCTATGCGAAAGCGTCGGGAATGACGCGCGAGCGCTTGACGACCCTTGAGCGTCAACATAATGAGTTCGCTCGGAACGCCGGGAGCATTGCGAGGCCTCGTGGCGGAGTGGTTACGCAGAGGACTGCAAATCCTTGCACCCCGGTTCGATTCCGGGCGAGGCCTCCAGATGCTTGCTGGCTCCAGCGCAACCGCGCCGGAGCGGGGTTCCGGTCGAAATTCTAGCCGTGCGTCTGGCGCGGGGAGCGGATTGTTGGGATGGGGAGCGGATTGTTGGGATATGGACGCTGATTTCTCCGAACGCCGCGTGAAGATGGTCGACGGCCAGGTCCGCACCACCGATGTGACCAGCGCGCCTCTCATCGAAGCCATGCTGACCGTCCCACGCGAGGCCTTTGTCGGCCCCGGGCAGCAGGATCTTGCTTATATCGACGAAGACATCCGCATCTCGGATGGCGGCAATGGCGGCGCGCGCTACCTGATGGAGCCGTCGCCGCTCGCAAAGCTTTTGCAACTGGCCGAGATCGACGCCAGCGATTCGGTGCTCGATGTAGGCTGCGGAACGGGCTATTCCGCCGCGTTGCTGTCCCGGCTCGCGCGTTCCGTCGTCGCGCTCGAAAGCGACCCCGTGCTGGCGGAGACCGCGAAGTCCACGCTTGCCAAACTTGGCTGCCAGAACGTCACGGTAGTCACCGGGCCGCTGCCGCAGGGGCAGGCCGCCAAAGGGCCCTATAATGTCATCTGCATCGGCGGCAGCGTCGAGGCAGTGCCGCAAGCGTTGCTCGACCAGCTTGCGGAAGAAGGGCGGCTGGTGGCGGTCGAAGGGCAGGGCAACTCCGGCGTGGCCCGGCTGTTTTTCAAGGCAGGAGGGGTTGTAACCGGAAGACGGGCCTTTAATGCGGCAATTAAGCCACTACCGGGCTTCGAACGCGTCCACGCTTTCGAATTCTGAGCGTTTTTGCCTTGCAGCGAAGGCGCTGTCATGATCGCTTGCGCCTGACAATCGTTGTTGATTGGCTAACCGGGCGATTCCGGACGCCGTCAGCGGGGGAACGATAAACAACGCGGCGCCGGCCGATCCGTAAGGGTGGGTCGACGTGGCGTGGTTCCCATGCAAAACGAATGAGGGAAATAACGTGCCGCCTCTACGCAAGAGTGTTTTAGTAGCTATCCTTGTTTCCGCCACCGCGATGTCGCCGCTGGCCGCCTCCGCCGAAACCATTACGGGCGCTCTCGCCAAGGCCTACCAGTACAATTCGCAGCTCAACGCGGCGCGCGCCGGCGTGCGTGTCACCGATGAAGGCGTGGCTATCGCCAAGTCGGGCTGGCGCCCGACCGTCACCGGGTCGGCAAACATCGACTACACCAACACACATGGATTTGGCACCAGCAGGCGGCTGACGACGGGCAGCTTCGGCGTGAAGATCAACCAGACGCTGTTCGACGGTTTTCAAACCAAGAATAATGTCGCCGCCGCCGAATCGCAGGTGAAGGCCTCGGTCGAGAGCTTGCGCAACACCGAAGAGAACATCCTGTTCAACGCGGCAAGCGCCTATATGGACGTGATTCGCGATCGGCAGGTCGCGGCGCTGACCGAGCAGAACCTGCAGTTCCTGACCGAGCAGGCGCGCGCCGCGCGTTCGCGCTTCGAGGTCGGCGAGGGCACCCGCACCGACGTCGCCCAGGCCGATGCCTCGCGCGCGACGGCCGTGGCGCAGTTGAGCGCCGCCCGCGCGACGGCGCTGGCAAGCGCCGCCACCTACCACCAGATCGTTGGCGACGAACCCGGCAAGCTCAAGGCGGCTTCGCCGCTGGGCAAGCTGCTGCCGGGAAATCTCGATGCCGCCTTGAGCATTGCCTCCGCCGAGCATCCGGCCATACTTGCCACGCAGCATCTGGTCGATGCGGCGGCCTTCTCGGTGAAGTCCTCGGAAGGCGCGCTGCTGCCTCAGCTTTCGGCTTCCGCCGGGATCTCGGACGACTACAGCCACAGCGTTCCCGGTTCCGTCAACAATCCGAACGGGAGCACGACATCGGCCAATATCGGCGCGACGCTGACCATTCCGATCTATTCGGGCGGCCGGACCTCGGCGATTGTGCGGCAGAACAAGGAATCGCTCGGCGAAGCGCGCATCCAGGTGGATGTCAGCCGCGATCAGGTGCGCCAGGCGGTGGTCTCGGCCTGGACGCAATATGTCGCCGCGCGCGAAAGCGTGGATGCCAACAGGCAGGTTATCGATGCCGCTCAGTTGGCGCTCAACGGCGTCATCGAGGAGCGCAATGTTGGCCAGCGCACCACGCTTGACGTGTTGAACGCGCAGAACGCGGTCATCACCGCCAAGATCAATCAGGCGAGCTCCGAGCGCGACGTGGTCGTGGCGAGCTATGCCATCCTGTCGGCCATGGGCCGCCTGTCGGTCGATCGCCTGGGCCTTGCGGTCAGCAAGTACAGGCCGGAAGAGCACTACAACGCCGTCAAGGACAAGTGGATCGGAACTCGCACGCCTGACGGGCGCTGATTGCGTATACGACGCTTCGCGCGAACGCCGCGTGTCCACCGGGCGCGCGGCGTTCGGCTTTCCGTATGACGTGGTTCTAGGCGGGTTCGCTGCCTGAAATCGCTCTAATCTGTTGAAATCCAATGTGTCCCCAGATTGGGGATTCTCGGATGACGGCCGGTCGGTTACGCTGTGGCCATTGATTCGACCCGGGCAGGAACGGAATTCCGTGATGGGTCGCAAGGCGGCGGATGTGACAATGGCGACGGCAAGCAGCGCGCAGCGCGAACCTTCCATGGAAGAGATACTGGCTTCCATCCGGAGGATCATCGAAGACAGCGACACCGGGCGCAAGCAGCCGGCCGAAGCGGGCGATCTGCGCCAGGACCTCGAGCCGGCCCCGGGTAACGTACCCCCCGCCGCCGTGCCAAATGTCGAGGTCGACGCCTTTCGGTCGGAATTGGACGTGGATGCAGGGGCCCGCAAGCCGGTTACCCTGGCTGAAGTCCAGGCCCAGCTTGCAGTGGCCGATCCGGCGATTGCGCGCGTCGAGGCCCGCCCCGAGCCGGTGAAGGCCGCGCCGGAGCCGATGACCCTGGCGGAGGTTGGCGCCAGAAGCGCCTTCGAGTCTGACGCGCCGGCGGCGAGCAAGCCCGTCGCGGCGAATGCGCCGCAGACCGCCGAGACCATTGTCGCCGATTGGCGGCGGGAAATCGCCGCGGTGGGTGGCGACACGGTTACCGCGAAGCCGGCTCTCCGGGTTTCTGAAACCGTGCCGCAAGTCGAGGTCGAAGAGGAAGAGCCGGCGGTCGAGGCTTCCGGCCATACCGGGGGCCCCCAGCCATCCGCGCCGGAGGCTCAGCCATCTCGTCCGGCGATACTTTCGGAGCATACGGGCAGGCAGGTTGCCGCGGCCTTCGGCGAGCTTTCCGACGCTTTTGCCAGCCGCGGCAGGAAGAGCTTCGATGAAATGGCCGAGGAGATGCTGCGGCCGATGCTGCAGGATTGGCTCGACAACAACCTGCCGACGCTGGTCGAAAGGCTGGTGCGCGAGGAGATCGAGCGCGTGGCGCGAGGGGCGCAGTAGGCTGCCGCGACACGCAGGCTGAAGCTCCGTGTAATCAGAACCCTGAAGCGCAAGCAGCGATTCTGAAGGGGCGCGATGCGCCTCAGGGAGGCGCGCCGCCGGCCGGCCAGGATTGTCGCTGGTCGCCGACAGGCCTATCTGTGGAAGTGATCGCTGCTCTCGCGGTTGACTCGGCCAAGGCCTTCCGATTTACACCGGACGCTTGTTCCCGACAGTTCGGACTTCCTCCATGCTTGAAAAGACCTACGACGCCAAAACCGTCGAGCCGAAGATCGCCAAAATCTGGGAAGAGGCCGACGCCTTCCGGGCCGGTGCCGGCGCGGAAGAGGGGGCCGAAGCCTTCACCATCGTCATCCCGCCGCCGAACGTCACCGGTTCGCTGCATATGGGGCACGCGCTCAACAACACGCTGCAGGACATTCTCGTGCGTTTCGAGCGCATGCGCGGCAAGAACGTGCTTTGGCAGCCTGGCATGGATCACGCCGGCATCGCCACGCAGATGGTGGTCGAGCGCCAGCTCATGGAGAAGCAGATTCATCGCCGCGATCTCACGCGTGAAGAGTTCATCGAGAAAGTCTGGGAGTGGAAGGCCGAGTCCGGCGGGGCGATCTTCAACCAGCTGAAGCGGCTCGGCGCCTCGGCCGACTGGTCGCGCGAACGCTTCACCATGGACGAAGGCCTGTCGAAGGCGGTGCTGGAGGTCTTCGTCACGCTCTACAAGGAAGGTCTCATCTACAAGGACAAGCGCCTTGTGAACTGGGACCCGAAGCTGCTCACCGCAATTTCCGACCTTGAGGTCGAGCAGCACGAGGTGAACGGCAATCTCTGGCACTTCCGCTATCCGATCGAAGGCGAGGCGTTCGACCCGGAGAACCCGAAGACCTTCATCACGGTCGCCACGACGCGCCCCGAGACGATGCTCGGCGACACGGCCGTGGCGGTGCATCCGGATGACGAACGCTTCAAGGATCTGGTGGGCCGCAACGTCTTGCTGCCGATCGTCGGCCGCAAGATACCGATCGTGGCGGATGAGTATTCCGATCCGGAAAAGGGCTCGGGCGCGGTCAAGATCACGCCCGCGCACGACTTCAACGATTTCGAGGTCGGCAAACGCCACAAGCTGCCGGCGATCAACATCCTGACGGTCGAAGCCGCCATCAAGCTGAAGGACAATGACGACTTTCTCGCCGGCCTCGACGTCACGCCGGAGCGCCGGGCGGTCTGGGACGAGCTCGATGGACTCGACCGTTTCGCCGCGCGCAAGAAGATCGTCGAGCTGATGGAGGCCGGGGGGTTCCTCGACAAGATCGAGCCGCACCGGCATACCGTGCCGCACGGCGATCGCGGCGGCGTGCCGATCGAGCCGTTCCTGACCGACCAGTGGTATGTGAACGCCGCCGAACTCGCGAGGCCAGCGATTGCCTCGGTGCGCGAGGGCCGCACCAATTTCGTGCCGAAGAACTGGGAAAGGACCTATTTCGACTGGATGGAGAACATCCAGCCCTGGTGCATCTCGCGCCAGCTCTGGTGGGGTCACCAGATCCCGGCCTGGTACGGGCCGGACGGGCATGTCTTCGTCGAGAAGACCGAGGAAGAGGCCCTCTCTGCCGCCGTCGAATATTACCTGGCCCTGGAAGGGCCGTGGAAGGCCTGGGTCGAGGACAAGCTCGAGAATTTCCAGCCGGGCGATATCCTGACCCGTGACGAGGATGTGCTCGACACCTGGTTCTCGTCCGCGTTGTGGCCGTTCTCGACGCTGGGCTGGCCCGACCAGACGCCGGAGCTGAAGACCTATTACCAGACCGACGTGCTGGTGACCGGCTTCGACATCATCTTCTTCTGGGTCGCCCGCATGATGATGATGGGCCTGCACTTCATGGACGAGGAGCCGTTCCACACTGTCTATGTGCACGCGCTGGTGCGCGACAAGAACGGGCAGAAGATGTCGAAGTCGAAAGGCAACGTCATCGATCCGCTCGAACTGATCGACGAATATGGAGCCGACGCGCTGCGCTTCACGCTGACCGTGATGGCGGCGCAAGGGCGCGACGTGAAGCTCGACCCGGCGCGCATCGCCGGCTACCGCAATTTCGGCACCAAGCTGTGGAACGCGACGCGATTTGCCGAGATGAACGAGGTCGCGCGCAACGACGACTTCTGGCTGAACGACGCCAGGCTGCCGGTCAACCGCTGGATCCTGACGGAGCTGACGCGGGCGGCGCGCGCGGTCACCGAAGGCATCACAAGCTACCGCTTCAACGAAGCGGCGGGCGCCGCCTACCGCTTTGTCTGGAACCTGTTCTGCGACTGGTACCTGGAACTGCTGAAGCCGGTGTTTATGGGCACTGACGAGGCCGCCAAGGCGGAAAGCCGGGCCTGCGTCGCCTTCGTCCTCGACGAGATCTACAAGCTGCTGCATCCGATGATGCCATTCATGACAGAGGAGTTGTGGGCGCAGACCGCGGGCGAGGGCAAGGAGCGCGCATCGCTGCTTTGCCATGCCGCCTGGCCATCGCCCGACTTCGAGGACGCGGAGGCGGCCGCCGACATCAACTGGCTGGTCGATCTGGTCTCGGGCATCCGCTCGGTGCGCTCGGAAATGAACGTGCCGCCGGCGGCGATCGCGCCGCTAATGGTGATTGGCGCCAACACGCTGACGCAGGAGCGGCTGGAGCGTCACGCGCAGGCGATCAAGCGGCTGGCGCGCGTCGGCGATATCGCGCTCGCCGATACGCCGCCGAAGGGCTCAGCGCAGATCGTTCTCAACGAGGCGACGGTGAGCCTGCCGCTCGGCAGCCTGATCGACCTCCAGGCCGAGGCCGCGCGGTTGCAGAAGGAACTGGCCAAGGCGACCGAAGAAATCGCCCGCCTGCACAAGAAGCTCTCGAACGAGAAGTTCGTCGCCAACGCACCGGAAGAGGTGGTCGAGGCCGAACGCGAGAAACTCACCGAATATCGCGAGGCGCAGGAGAAGCTATCAGTGGCTTTGAATAGGGTCCGAGAGGCTGGCTGAGCGGCAAGAATCACGCCTCGGGAGAGTGGTTTCCGGTACGTTAGCTGCCTCGAAAATGGGCGTGCCGCTACGTTAATTTTGACGTAAACGGAAAGTTTGCGCCCCATTGTTGCCATAATGTAACAATGGGGCCCGCAAGCCGTTAAATCGGGCCGTTTTTGCCCTGTTTTGGGCGGTTTTTGCGGATTTTTTCGAGTGTTCGAGGCCGGTTTGCGTGATTTAGGCGCCAATTGCGGCGTCGATGACCATGGCAAAAAAACGTGCTGTCAAGATGTACGCGTACAGTTCTTGAGATCGTTGTTGCGCCGTTAACCCGAATTGGTTCTAGCTTGAGTCACTTGTATTCGGGGAGGGATTTCCATGAATATTTTGCGGCTCAAAGCTCTGGCGGGGGCAGGCTGCTTTTCAATCGCTTTGATCGGCGCCGCGATGCTCCCCGCGCATGCGGGTGGCATCGAGCGCGGCGGCTACGATATCGATCTGCTGTTCGATCCGGCTCCGTTCGCTACGGAAGCGGAAGCGACGTACGTGATGCCGGACCGCAAACTCAAGAACGCGAAGGATACGGATCCGTTCAATGGCACCGTGGTGGGCTCGACTAGTGCCAAAGACAGCGAGAATTATTGGGTGCCGCGCATCGGCGTTAAGGCCCAAGTCGTGCCTGGGATTGACTGTATGTTCGACTACTCGCAGCCTTGGGGCGCGCATACGGCCCCTGGCCAGTGGGTTGGCGCGCAATCCAACATGGAAACTAAAATCAACAGCGACAATTACGCAACCACCTGCTCCTATAAGATGGATGCTGGCAAGGGTCAGGTTCGCTTCATTGGCGGTGTGTTTTATCAGGAAGTCTATGGCTTCAAAGAAGACCTTGTGTCGCCGCTCTTCCCGAATTTCTCCGGCACCGGCCGCGTCGATTTGTCAAGCAGCGGTTGGGGCTGGCGAGCCGGTCTGGCCTACGAGATTCCTGAGATCGCGTTGCGCGCCAGCCTCGTCTACAATTCTCAGGTGAAGCTGGACAACATTTCGGGCACCCTTGACTTAACCCATGTCGGTGGTCCGGTCATTCCGATCTATGGTGAAGCTTCGATGCCGGATTCTGTGGAATTGAAGGTTCAGTCGGGCATAGCTCCCGGCTGGCTTGCATTCGGCTCAGTCAAGTGGGTCAACTGGAGCATTCTGCAGAGCATTCCGATCTGCTCTCAGGCCTCGAAAGGCGTTGCCGCTTGTACAACGACTTCCCCGCGACCGATCAGGTGGACCTCCTTGGATCTGATGTATCAGGATGGCTGGACGGTCAGCGGCGGTATTGGCCACAAGTTCAACGATCAGTGGAGTGCCGCGGGCCAGCTCACCTGGGATCGTGGAACCTCGCACGGTTACGGTTCGCAGAGCGACACTTGGACGATCGGCGGCGGCGTTGCCTACACACCGCGCCCGAACATCGAATTTCGATTGGCAGGCGCAATCGGCGTGTTGACGAGTGGCCATTCCGGCACCCTAACTGACAAGAATGGCTATGTGGCCGGTACCGATGCCAGCTACGACTTCGGCAACGATCTGGTCACGGCAGTTTCGGGCGGACTTAAGATCAAGTTCTAAGTTTCTGAAAATTCGTTAAAAAAGGCCGGGCAATGCCCGGCCTTTTTGTTGAGTTGACGGCAGCTCAACCCGGCCTCACAGCCCGCTGTTGCAGATTCGCTGCACGACCGGCGCATCATGCGATTGTGACGTTTCGGCAACACTTTCTGAACAACCCCTGCTGTAGAAGTCGGACACAGGGAACTGCCCATTTCCCGCCATAAACCCGGAGCAACCCGAATAGGTCTCGGGATGCGTGCCAGGTTGGCCCGGCGATGGGACCGGCCGCGGGGTGTGCGGCAAGGACGAGTATGGACGCCAAGGTAATCTCCAAGGCCAAGCTGCCCAGCCGCTACGTGACCGAAGGTCCGGCGCGCGCCCCGCACCGTTCTTATCTCTATGCGATGGGCCTGTCGGCGGCCGAGATCGCGCAACCGCTGGTCGGCGTCGCAAGCTGCTGGAACGAGGCCGCTCCCTGCAACATCTCGCTGATGCGCCAGGCGCAAGTGGTGAAGAAGGGCGTCGCGGCCGCCAACGGCACGCCCCGCGAGTTCTGCACCATCACAGTCACCGACGGCATCGCCATGGGCCACCAGGGCATGAAGTCGTCGCTGGTGTCGCGCGAGGTGATCGCCGATTCGGTCGAACTCACCATGCGCGGCCATTGTTATGACGCGCTGGTCGGGCTCGCCGGCTGCGACAAGTCGCTGCCCGGCATGATGATGGCCATGGTGCGCCTCAACGTGCCTTCGATCTTCATCTATGGCGGCTCGATCCTGCCCGGCAGCTATCGCGGCCGGCAGATCACCGTGCAGGATGTGTTCGAGGCGGTCGGCCAGCATTCAGTCGGCGCGATAAGCGATGCCGATCTGCTGGAGATCGAGCAGGCGGCGTGTCCCTCCGCCGGTTCCTGCGGCGCCCAGTTCACCGCCAACACCATGGCGACCGTTGCAGAAGCAATTGGCCTCGCGCTGCCCTATTCCTGCGGTGCGCCGGCACCCTACGAAATGCGCGACCGCTTCAATTTCGCCTCGGGCGAAAAGGTCATGGAACTGATCGCCAGGAACATCCGGCCGCGCGACATCGTCACGCGCAAGGCGCTGGAGAATGCCGCGACCGTCGTGTCGGCAACCGGCGGCTCGACCAACGCGGCGTTGCATCTGCCGGCGATCGCGCACGAGGCCGGCATCAAATTCGACCTGTTCGACGTGGCGGCGATCTTCGAGAAGACGCCTTACATCGCCGACCTCAAGCCCGGCGGCAAATATGTCGCCAAGGACATGTTCGAGGCGGGCGGCATTCCGCTGCTGATGAAGACGCTCCTCGACCACGGCTATCTGCATGGCGACTGCATGACGGTCACTGGCCGCACTTTGGCCGAAAACATGGAGCACGTTTCCTGGAATGAGAGCCAGGATGTTGTGCGTCCCGCCAATCGACCAATCACCAAGACAGGCGGCGTTGTGGGCTTGAAGGGCAACCTTGCCCCCGAAGGCGCGATCGTGAAGGTCGCCGGCATGTCGGAACTGAAATTCTCGGGTCCGGCGCGCTGCTTCGATTCAGAAGAGGAGTGCTTCGAAGCGGTCACGCAGCGCAACTACCGGGAAGGCGAGGCTCTCGTCATCCGCTACGAGGGACCGCGCGGTGGCCCGGGCATGCGCGAGATGCTGTCGACGACGGCGGCGCTCTACGGCCAGGGCATGGGCGGCAAGGTGGCGCTGATCACCGACGGGCGCTTCTCGGGGGCCACGCGCGGCTTCTGCATCGGCCATGTCGGGCCGGAGGCGGCGGTCGGGGGACCGATCGGGCTGATCGTGGATGGCGATGTGATCTCGATCGACGCCGTGAACGGCACGATCGAGGTGGCCGTGTCGGACGCTGAACTCGCGGCCCGGGCAAAGAGTTGGAAGGCGCGCAAGACCGACTATCAGTCCGGCGCGATCTGGAAATACGCGCAAACGGTAGGGTCGGCCCGCGACGGCGCGGTCACCCATCCGGGCGGCGCCAAAGAAACGCACTGCTATGCGGACATCTGAGGTGTTGAGGTCGTTCGTCTTGCCGGCACTGGTCGCGATCGCGACCTTGGGCGCCGCCGGGCAGGCCATGGCCTTCGACGACAAGGTGTTCGACGACAAGACCGGCGTGAAACCGCAGTCGAGCCCGTGGGCGGTGTTCCAGTTCGGCTTTTCCGCCTACAAGAGCGGTCACAAGGACCAGGCGGTCGAGGCCTATAAATACGCCGCCGAGAACGGCCAGATCGGCGCCACCTGGAAGCTCGCGCGCATGTACGCCGAAGGCGATGGCGTCACGCGCGACGACTATGCCGCTTACAAGTTCTTCTCGGAAATCGTCGATCAGGACGTCGAGCCCGGCTCTCCGGAAGAAAGCTACGTATCGGACGCGCTGGTTGCGCTCGGCGATTATCTGCGCAAGGGCATTCCCGGCACTCCGGTTGAGGAGAACGACGTCGCGGCGCAGGAATATTACATGCGCGCCGCCGCCAATTACCGCAATCCGAACGCCCAGTTCGAGATCGGCCGGATGTTCCTCAAGGGCGAGGGCGGCGTGAAGGCCAGCGTCAAGCAGGCAGGCCGGTGGCTGCAACTGGCTGCCGAGAAGGGGCATGCCGGTGCGCAGGCGACTCTCGGCAATCTTCTGTTCCAGAGCGGCAAGATCGTGCGCGGCCTGGCGATGATGACGGCCGCGCTCGAGCGTGCCCCGGCGGCCGACCAACCCTGGATACGCAGCATGCAGGAAGAGGCGTTCGCAGCGGCCGGCGAGGCCGATCGCCGGACCGCGATCTCGCTCGCGGACGATATTCTAACCAAGGGCAACAACGGCGACCAGTAGCGCCGCTCTCGGTCAGGAATTCAAGTATTCAACGGAGGATGCCGGCGTCCGGTCGCGACCGTAGCGCCGGGTCAGTTCTCGGCCGGCTCCGTTGGCGCCGGGCCGGGGGATGGGGTCAAGATCGATGTGGGGCGCGGTTTTGGCGCTTCTCCCGGACAATCGTCTTTGATCCTGGTCCAGGACGTGTTGTTGAGTACCATATCGCAACGGGCGAGGTGGCTCTCGCCGGCCAGCGTCAGGCACGCCGTCTGGCCGATAGCGAAGGACTTGCCGTTGGCCAGACAGGCGGGCGCTGCCATCGATGGCGCCGGCGCCGCAAGCGCCAAAGCAATGCCGACCGGTCGGAAAAGAAAACGGATTGCCATTCAACCCCCACAGCAGCCGGCATAAAAGACGGAATTTGTGGCGATATGTGGGTCCGGGAAAGCCTGGACCTTTCAGGCGGGCCGCAGGCTGAGTTCGATCGCGACCGGCACGTGGTCCGAGGGCTTTTCCCAAGCCCGAACATGCTTTTCCACCGAGGCCGACGCAAAACGGTTGGCGGCTTCCGGCGAGAGCAGCAGGTGGTCGATACGGATGCCGTTGTTCTTCTGCCAGGCACCGGCCTGATAATCCCAGAAGGTGTAGACGCCGGCCGAGTCGGTCACCGAGCGCACCGCTTCTGTAAAACCAAGATTCTTCAGCCGGCGGAAGGCCTGCCTCGTCTGCGGCTGGAACAGCGCGTCGCCCAGCCAGTTTTCGGGAAACCGGGCATCGGCGGGCTCCGGGATGACGTTGTAGTCGCCGGCCAGCACCAGCGCTTCCTCGAGCCGCAGGCGCTCCTGCGCCCAGCGTTCCAACCGCGCCATCCAGGCAAGCTTGTAAGGAAATTTCCGCTCATCGTCGATCGGATTACCGTTGGGCAGATAGAGCGAGACGACGCGCAGGGCACCCTGGTCGGTCGAAAAAACGCCTTCGATGAAGCGGGCATGGTCATCCGCGTCATCGCCCGGCAGGCCGCGATTGACCTCGTCGAAGGGAAGCTTCGAGAGGATGGCGACGCCGTTGAAGCTCTTCTGGCCGTGGGTCTCGACATTGTAGCCCAGCGCCTCGATCTCGGCGCGCGGGAACTGCTCGTCGACCGTCTTGATCTCCTGCAGGCACACGATGTCCGGCGCGCTTTCGGTCAGCCAGTGAGTGAGGTTGCCGATGCGGGCGCGAACGCCGTTGATGTTCCAGGTGACGATCTTCATGAGGCCTCAATGCTGTTCGGGCGGAAGATGTTCGACGAAGCGGATCGTATTGCCTGTGCGGGCCTTTAGAAAGGCCATCCAATCGCATTCCTGCCATCGCAAGCGATGGCCTGCGCGGGCCTGCGGCGCGCCGCTGCAAGCTTGGGATAGCCGATCAGACGGAAAAGCTGGTGCCGCAGCCGCAGGAGGCGACCGCGTTCGGATTCCTGATCTGGAAGGACTGGCCCATCAAATCGTCGACGAAGTCTATCACCGAGCCGCCCATATAGACCAGAGACAGGTCGTCGATCAGGATGGTCGCGCCGTCCTTCTCGATGGCGACGTCGTCATCGTTGCGCCCGCCGACGAGATCGAATTTGTAGGAAAAGCCGGAGCAACCGCCGCCTTCGACGGATACGCGCAAAGCAGTCTTGCCCGGTTCGGCGGCGACGATCCTGGCGATCCGCTTGGCCGCGGCATCGGTCATTTCGACCTTCATGGCAGTCTTGGCATCCGCGCCCATCGGCGTCACCTTGCTTTCGGTTTAACATGATAGGTATGAAGCGGGCGGGGCCAAGTCAACTGGTGGGTCAATGGACGAGCAGCGGGGCAAGGATGCTCTCGGCGAGATCGGGTTCGGCTATCGGCCGCGCGCGGTCTATGCGAGCGACCCGGCGCGCTCGCGCGGGCGCCTGTTCCCGGAGGCCGAAAGTCCGACCCGAACGCCGTTTCAGCGTGACCGCGACCGCATCATCCATTCCACCGCCTTCCGCCGGCTGAAGCACAAGACCCAGGTCTTCGTCGCGCATGAGGGCGACCACTATCGCACGCGGCTTACGCATTCGATCGAAGTAGCGCAGATCGCCCGCGCCCTGGCGCGGGCGCTGCGCGGCGACGAGGATCTCGCCGAGGCCGTGGCCCTGGTTCATGATTTCGGGCATACGCCCTTCGGTCATACCGGCGAGGACGCGCTCAACGACAAGATGGCAGCCTGGGGCGGCTTCGATCACAATGCCCAGTCGCTGCGGGTGGTCACAAGGCTCGAGAGGCGCTATGCCGAATTCGACGGGCTGAACCTCACCTGGGAAACGCTGGAGGGGCTGGTCAAGCACAACGGCCCACTGACCGACGCGAGCGGGAAGGGGATCAAGGGGCCGGTGCCGCAGGCGATCCGCGACTATTCAGAGCTGCACGACCTCGAACTCGACCGCTTCGCCGGCATCGAGGCGCAGTGCGCCGCGATCGCCGACGACATCGCCTACAATACCCATGACATCGACGACGGCCTGCGCGCCGGCCTGCTGACGCTGGACATGCTGCAAGGCGTCGGCTTGCCGGGCTCGATCCTGCGCGGTGTGCGCGCGAAATATCCTCACCTCGACGATGTCCGGACCGGCCACGAACTGATGCGCCGTCAGATCACTCTCATGGTCGAGGATGTCATCGCGTCGACCACCGCCAATATCGAGCGCCTGAAGCCGGAGAGCGCCGATGCGGTACGCGCGGCGGGCGAAACACTGGTGACCTTTTCGACAGGCATGGCGGCGGCCGAAAAGGAATTGAAGGCATTCCTCTACAGGCATCTCTACCGGCACCCGGAGGTGATGCGGGTGAGGGCAGACGCCGAGCGCATCGTGCGCGAGCTGTTCGACGTCTATTTCGCCGATCCGCGCGCCATGCCCGACGGCTGGCGCGAGGGGCTCGACCGGGCCGAGGATCGCATCAAGGCTCGCAGCGTCGCCGACTTCCTGGCCGGCATGACCGACACCTATGCGCTCAAGGAACATCGGCGTCTGTTTGACCATACGCCCGATTTGAGCTAGGGCGAGCCTCGATTTTGCCGGCCATCGAGCCGGTCGCCTCTTAAAGTCCAGAGCATATCCAATGAATATCTTCGCCGATTTCAACGCGCGGATCGTAAAGGCCGTCGAAGCCCTCGACCTGAAAGACAAGGAGGGGGCAGCGCTTGATCTGTCGCGTATCGCGGTCGAGCCGCCGCGCGATGCAAGCCATGGCGATCTCGCCACCAACGCGGCGATGGTGCTGGCCAAGCCCACAGGGCAGAACCCGCGCGCGCTTGCCGAAAAGCTGGCCGAAACGCTTCGCGCCGATGCCGACATCGCCTCGGCCGATGTGGCGGGGCCGGGCTTCGTCAATCTCAGGCTCAAGGACGCGTTCTGGCACAAGCATCTGGCGGCGCTTCTCGGCGAGGGGCGCAACTATGGCCGCTCGACCATCGGCGGCGGGCGCAAGGCCAATGTCGAATACGTCTCGGCCAACCCGACCGGCCCCATGCATGTCGGCCATTGTCGCGGCGCCGTGGTCGGCGACACGCTCGCCAACCTGATGGCCTTCGCCGGCTACGACGTGACCAAGGAGTATGTGATCAACGACGCCGGCTCGCAGATCGACGTGCTCGGCCGTTCCGCGCTGTTGCGCTATCGCCAGGCGCTTGGCGAGAACATCGGTGAGATTCCGTCCGGTCTCTATCCGGGTGACTATCTGGTCCCGGTGGGCCAGGCGCTGGCCGAGGAATTCGGCCTCGGCCTGCTGGAGATGCCGGAAGAAGAAGCACTGGCGATCGTCAAGGACCGCACCGTCGATGCGATGATGGGGATGATCCGCGAGGATCTCGCGTTGCTCAACGTGCACCACGACGTGTTCTTCTCCGAACGCACGCTGCATGCCGACAACGCCAAGAAGATCCGGGCGGCAATCGCTGACCTGACGCTCAAGGGACACATCTACAAAGGCCAGCTGCCGCCGCCCAAGGGCGAGAAGCCGGACGACTGGGAAGACCGTGAGCAGACGCTGTTCCGTTCGACCGCTGTCGGCGACGACATGGACCGGGCGCTGGTCAAATCGGACGGCTCGTTCACTTATTTCGCCGCCGACGTCGCCTATCTCAAGGACAAGGTCGAGCGCGGCTTCGTCGACCTGATCTATGTGCTGGGCGCCGACCATGGCGGCTACGTGAAGCGGCTCGAGGCGCTGGCCCGGGCGGTGGCCGGCGACAAGGTCAAGCTTACCGTTCTGCTTTGCCAGCTCGTAAAACTGTTCCGTGAAGGCGAGCCTGTCCGGATGTCCAAGCGGTCCGGCGATTTCGTCACGTTGCGGGAGGTCGTGGAGGAGGTCGGCCGCGACCCGATCCGCTTCATGATGCTTTACCGCAAGAACGACGCGCCGCTCGATTTCGATTTCGCCAAGGTCACGGAGCAGTCGAAGGACAATCCGGTGTTCTACGTGCAGTATGCCTCGGCGCGCTGCCATTCGGTTTTCCGCCAGGCGAGCGAGCAACTCGGCGAGGCGAATTTCGATCGCAATCGGCTCGCGGCCTCGGTGGCGGCGCTGACCGACGAGGGCGAAATCGCGCTGATCCGCAAGCTGGCCGAATACCCGCGGCTGATCGAATCCGCCGCGCTTTCGCTGGAGCCGCACCGGCTCGCTTTCTACCTCTATGATCTGGCTTCCGGCTTCCATGCACAATGGAATCGCGGCCACGACAACCAGGACTTACGTTTTGTTAAGGTTAACGACCGAGAATCAACTTATGCCAGACTAGGGCTGGTGCAGGCTGTTTCGGATGTCTTGACCTCCGGCCTGACGCTCATCGGGGCAGACGCGCCCACCGAAATGCGTTAGGTTTAACTAAAAAACCTGTCACCTTTTGCCCACATTGCGCTGGTAAGGGCCAACCCTGCGCGACGTCCATGGCGTCCGACTTTGTGCGAGTTCGGGAACAATAATGGCAGACAGAACCCCGCTGAAAGTAGCCGACCACAACGATATCGCCGACGATGATCCGTTCGCGGAACTGACCCGGATCATGGGTTTCGATCCGCGACAGCCGGTTAAGCAGCCGGCCCCCGCGGCCGAAAAGGTCATGCCGGCCTATCAGGCGGTGGAAGAGGGCGATTTCGACATCGACCTCGAAAAGGAGTTGATGGGCGAGTTCAATTCCGTCGAGGAAAGCGCGCCGGTCGCTCAGCAGACAGCCGTACATCAGCGCGGCAATGAGCCGACTTTCGAGGCTGCGAGCGCTGCGAATGACGACGAGCTTACTGCTTCATTCGAGCAGGATTTCGTGTTCGACGACGCGGCGGATCACGCCGACTTCGCCGTGGCTCGTGCGCCGGAGCCGGATTTCGCTCCGGCGGCGCACGTCGCGCCGGCGCCGAAAGCCGCCCCGGTGCAGGAAGTCGCCCCTGAGCCGGAAGTCGCTTTTGACGACGATTTCGACAAGGCGTTCTCCGGTTCACTCGATGTTTCTCCGTTCGAAGATGATCTTCCGATCGATCAGGAGATGGCAGCTTCGCTGGACCAGGATTTCCGGCTCGACCATCATGAGCCGGCCAATCTCGACCACCATCAGGAGGCCGCCGACGCCCGTCAAGGCGCCGTCGAAGCCGTGCAGGCCGTCAGCGAAGGGGCGTTCGACGCCGATTTCGACAATGCGGTCCAGATGTCGCTCGAAGACGAGCTGTCGTTCGAAGGCCACGAGCCGGAGCCGCACGCCCAGGCCGTCGAGCCGGCCGGAGCTTATGATGCCGCTCCGCTGATTTCCGAGGATGATCTTGCCGGTCATTTCGACCATGCGATGAACGATGCCGATGTCGATTTCGGCCAGGCTCAGGATTTTCATGAGCCGGAGCTGTCGCTTGACGACGAGCCAGCGCCTATGGTCGAGATGACGACCGAGACGGCTCATTTCGCAGCCGAGCCCGAGGTGCCGACGCCTGAACCTGCCGCTGCGCTGCCGCTCGATGACGATTTCGAACTGAGTTTCCGCGATGCGCTGAATGAGGAGCCGCAAGCTCCGGCCGCCGCGCCCGCTGTGCGGTTGCAGCCGGCCGCGGTCGGGCCTGCTCCCACCGTCGCTGTTCCGGTTCCGCCGGTCGCCGCCGTCGAGCCGGCCAAGCCGGCAACGAGCGAGCGCAGCCTGGAAGACGAGCTCAATGCGCTGCTTGGCTCGATGACGGCGCGGCCGATGCCGGTGGTCAAGGAGCCTGCTTCCGCGCCACGGCTGGTTGAGCAACCCGCGAGCCGCGCCAGCGGGACAGCAGAGGCCAACGACCTCGACTGGGATCTTGACGAGAACAAGTCGGCGCATAGCCGACAGGGCGTTCAGTCGGACGAGAGCGATCTGGACGACCTGCTTGCCAGCGAGCTCGACCACCAGGATTTTGCCACCTCGGCCAAAAGCGGGCCTTCCAGTACCGACCCCGGCGTTGATTTCGACGACGACGCTTTCGATGCCGCTTTCGCCCGGAGTATCGAGGCAGAGCAGGCCGCCGCCAGGGCAAAGTCACCGGCGACCTCGTCCGATTGGCCGCGTTCGGCGTCCGTCGAGCAGACGAGGTCGTGGAGCCGTTCAACCCCGACTGTTGCCGCCCCGACCGCGCAACCTTCGTTCACCGCTCAGCCGTCGGCACCGGCCCATACGCCGACGCCTTCAGCGCAGGCACAGATGGCTGCGCCAGCCTATCGTGACGAACCGGCAATGGATTATTCCGCCTATGCCAAGCCGGCGCAGACGCTTCCACCACAGCAGGCCCGCCAGCATGACGACGTGCCGGACGTCGAGACGATCGATGTGCCGGAGCGCGTGGTCGCGCTCGCCGACGACCTGGACATTCCAGAGCTCAGCTTCGAGGAAGACCAGCCGGCGGCGACCGCTTACGACGATCTCGATGCGGAATTCGCCAGCCTGCTCACCGACATGAACGCGACCGAAATCGCTTCGTCTCCCGTGCAGGGCCGCGGCTATGAGGATGAAGCCTACAGCGCCGGCTTCAGCGGTTACGATCGCCGCGACTTGCGCGCCGAGGCTCCGGCGACTCCGGCCGCCCCGGCTGCGTTTGCCGTCGCAAACGATTATGACGCCGATGATCTGCCCGGCAGCCGGCCGGTTTCGCAAGCGGAAGAATTCCCCGACGAGCTCAACTATGATCCCGAGCTCGAGGAAGCGATGGCGATCCCTGGGCTTGCCGAGCGCGAGGCGGCGCAGCCGCGCCGGCGCGGCATGATGATCGCGGGGCTGGTCGGCGCCGTGGTGGTTCTCGGCGGTCTCGGCGCGCTGGCCTTCTCCTTCGGCGGCAAAGGCGGCAGCGAGGCACCGGTGATCGTCAAGGCCGACAACTCGCCGATCAAGGTCAAGCCTGAAAATCCGGGCGGCACGGTGGTGCCGAACCAGGACAACAAGGTTTATGACGCGGTGGCCAAGGGCGTCGGTACGGCAAAGCCCGCCGAGCCGGTGCAGCAGAAGCTGGTGAACACCGCGGAGCAACCCGTCGACCTGGCATCGAAGGAACCACCACAAAGTCGCGTGGTCGATCTTTCGCCCAACGATAACGACGCCGCGGCCAGCGCCGACAAAGCCGACACTCCAAACGCAGCATTGCCCGGCGTCGCGCAAGCGGCCGCTCCCGAAAGCGCGCAGCCGGCAGCACCGGCGCCGAAGTCGGAAGACCGCATCGCCCAGGTGCTGCAGCAGGATGCCGACAATGGCGCCAGCAACGACGTCGTCGCCGTGGCGCCGCGCAAAGTGAAGACCATGATGGTAAAGCCCGACGGTTCGCTGGTGCCGCGCGAGGATCCGGCCCCAGCCGCGCCGAAGGTCGCGGCAACAGAGCCGAGCGATCCGGCGCCGCAGCATGTCGCGCCTGCTTCAGATGGCCAGCAGACGGGAACGGTGGCCTCCGACACCGACCCAACCGATGCGGCGGCGCTCAAACCGGCCAAGGTTGCCAAGAAGACTGAAGCCAAGGCGCAGTCGGCCGATACGCCGGCAAAGGTGCCGGTGGCGCCGGCGCGTCCGTCCGACCAGCCGGTCGATATCGTCGGCGAGGTCAAGCCGGATCAGGTCGCGTCGATCGATTCGGCGGCGGCTGCCAGCGGCGGCTCCTGGTCGATGCAGATCGCCTCGCAGCCGACGGTCGAAAGCGCGCAGTCCACCTATCAGGATCTGCAGCGCCGCTATGGCAGCGTGCTATCCGGACGCACCGCCAACATCGTCAAGGCCGAGGTCGCAGGCAAGGGCACCTTCTACCGCGTCCGCGTTCCGGCCCAGTCGCGCAATGATGCGATCGCGCTTTGCACCAGCTACAAGGCGGCCGGCGGCAACTGCTTCGTATCGCGCTGACCTGATCTGAGATTCGAAAAGCCGGCGCCGCCGCAAGGTCGCGCCGGCTTTTCGTTGTGGACGGTTGCAGGCTTTGCCGGCTCGGAGGGCAGGGGTGATTCCCTTTGCCCGCCCAAAGCCTTAAGCTTCCGTGCATGAGCGAATCAAAATCCATGATCCTCGGCTGCGCCGGGAAATCCCTAACCTCCGACGAAATCCGCTTCTATCGCGATGAACGTCCCTGGGGATTCATCCTGTTCGCGCGCAACATCGGCGAAGCAGGGCAGATCCGCGACCTTGTCGCGGCGATGCGCGACAGCGTCGGTCGCCCGGACGCTCCGGTGTTCATCGATCAGGAAGGCGGCAGGGTGCAGCGCCTGCGTCCGCCGCTGGCTCCGAACTATCCAGCCGGCGGCGCGCTTGGCGCATTGTGGCGCGATGATCGCGAGGCCGGCCGCCGCGCCGCCTGGCTGCTGGCGCGGCTGCATGCCTTCGACCTTTCCCGCCTCGCCATCACCGCCGACTGCCTGCCGGTGCTAGACGTACCGGTCGAAGGCGCAAGCGATGTTATCGGCGCGCGCGCCTATGGCAAGGAGCCCAATGCCGTGATCGAGCTTGGCCGGGCCTCGGCCGAGGGATTGATGTCCGGCGGCGTGCTGCCGGTGATGAAGCATATTCCCGGCCACGGCCGTGCCTTCGCCGACACGCATTTCGCGCTGCCGACCGTCGATACGCCGCTCGACGACTTGCGCCGGCATGATTTCGCCCCGTTCAAGGCGCTCCGAGAATTACCGATGGCGATGACGGCCCATGTCGTATACAGCGCCGTCGACCCAGACAATCCGGCGACGACGTCCGCAAAGGTCGTCAATCAGGTGATCCGCGGCGAGATCGGCTTCGACGGACTGCTGATGAGCGACGACACCTCGATGAAGGCACTTTCTGGGGATTTCCCGACAAAGGCGGCCGCGATCCTTGCGGCCGGCTGCGATCTCGTCCTTCACTGCAACGGCGTTTTCGAGGAGATGTCGGGGATCGCGTCACGCACGACGGCGTTGTCAGGCAAGTCCTTGCAGCGCGCTGAGCGGGCGCTGAGCTATATAAAGGACCGTGACGTCGCCGACGAAGCCGCGATACGCGCAGAATTCGCCACCTATTTCGAAGCGGTGGCCTGAACCGAAGGGACGAACGGCAAGTGGCGGAAACATTGGACAGCAAGGCCGCGAAGGCCGCACCGATGGACCGTCTGTGGGCCGAGAATGACGATTCACGCCTGACCGGGGATCCTTCACTGGTGGTTGACGTGGCTGGATTCGAAGGCCCGCTCGACCTTCTGTTGCACCTTGCCCGCAATCAGAAAGTCGATCTGGCGCGCATTTCGATCCTGGCTTTAGCCGAGCAGTATCTGGCCTTCATCGAGAAGGTGCGGGCGCTGAGACTTGAGCTTGCCGCCGATTATCTGGTGATGGCGGCCTGGCTCGCCTTCCTGAAGTCGAAGCTCTTGATACCGAAGCAACCGGGCGAAGAGGGCGAAAGCGGCGAGGAACTGGCGGCGGTGCTGCAATTCCGGCTGAAGCGGCTGGAAGCCATGCGTGACGCCGCCGCGCGGCTGGTCAATCGCAACCGCCTTGGCCGCGATGTTTTCGCGCGCGGCATGCCGGAAATGGTCATCATCGAGAAGCGCAACAGTTTTTCAGCTTCGCTCTATGATCTTCTCACCGCCTATGCGCAACAGCGCCAGAAGCAGGCCATCAACAATGTAACGATCGCTCGGCGCGCGGTGTGGTCGCTCAAGGATGCGCGCGAGGTGTTGGCGCGCCTAATAGGCTCGGTCAGCGACTGGACGGCGCTCGACAGCTTCCTGGTCGAATATCTGGCCGCGCCGGAAGAGAGGCGCACGGCGATGGCCAGTTCCTTCGCGGCGACGCTCGAAATGGTGCGCGAGGGCAAACTGGAAGTGCGGCAGGATCAGGTGTTCGCGCCGATCTACCTGCGCGGCCGGGCACAAGGGGCGAGGGCAGTCGAGGTGGTATCATGAGCGAACGCGCCAACGCTTCGGTCATCCCGTTCAAGGTCGAACACGAACCGGAAGACGAGATGGCCGATCAGGATTCCATCGAAAACCCCGCCGAGCGGCTGCAATTGTCGGAAGCCGTGCGCATGGCCGAGGCGATCATTTTCGCCAGTGCCGAACCGGTCAGCGAAAAGCAGCTTGCCGCGCGCCTGCCAGAAGGCGTCAACATTGCCGCCGCGATGGCGGATCTGCAGGAAATTTATGCCAAGCGCGGCGTCAACCTCGTGCGCGTCGGCGATGCCTGGGCCTTTCGCACCGCCGGCGATCTCGCTTTCCTGATGAGCCGGGACTCGGTCCAGCAGAGAAAGCTTTCGCGCGCCGCGCTCGAAGTGCTGGCGATCATCGCCTATCACCAGCCGGTCACGCGCGCCGAGATCGAGGACATCAGAGGCGTCGAAACATCGAAGGGTACGCTCGACACGCTGCTCGAAACAGAATGGGTCAGGATGCGCGGCCGCCGCCGCACGCCCGGCCGGCCGGTGACCTATGGCACCACCGATGCCTTCCTGGATCATTTCGCGCTGGAGGAGATACGCGACCTGCCCGGAATGGAAGAGCTCAAGGGCGCCGGCCTGCTCTCGACGCGCATGCCGGCCAATTTCTCGATGCCGGTGCCGCTGGCCGACCCGGATGCGCTGACCGAGGACGAGGACGCCCTGACCGATATCGACCTCGAGGAACTCGGGCTGTTGACGCCGCGCGTCACGGAAGATTGACTGCGCATCCGGCGCGAATGCTCTATTAGCAAGGCCTGCGCGGATTCGTAGCAAGCCTGTCACGCGGAAAGTGCGTGACATCCGCTAGCCATTTTATCAACTTCATTGCGGTTGTGTTTGAATCCCCGAGCGAAAACGCATAGATCATCGCCAGGGAAAACATTCGAGAGAGATTGGCAATGGGTTCATTTTCGATTTGGCACTGGATGATCGTACTGGTCATCGTGCTGCTGGTGTTCGGTCGCGGCAAGATTCCGGAACTGATGGGCGACATGGCCAAGGGCATCAAGAGCTTCAAGAAGGGCATGGCTGACGACGACGTTGACGACAAGCGGACCGTCGAGCACCGTGCCGACGAAACCGTTTCGTCGGTCAAGGAAAAGGCCAGCAAGAGCTGACCTGGTTGTTGCTTTGAGCATGCCGTTGTCCCAAAACCGCTTGGCAGGGTTGGGCGGCATGCTCTCGTCGGAATAGATTGTCATGTTCGAAGTCGGGTGGAGCGAACTGCTGGTGATCGCGGTCGTCATGATCGTGGTCGTCGGGCCTAAGGATTTGCCCAACATGCTGCGCACCTTCGGCCGCACCGCGGCGAAATTGCGCGCCATGGCCGGCGACTTCCAGAAGCAGTTCAACGAAGCGCTGAAAGAAGCCGAACTTGACGACGTGAAGAGTTCGATCGATAGCATCCGCGGCCTCAATCCTATGAACGAGGTGCGCAAGCAACTCAATCCGTTCGAGCAGGCCGCGGCCGATGTGCGGTCCGGCGTCGACACGATGATGAAGCCGAAACCGGCCGCCGATCCGGCCGCGCCGGCAGCATCGACGCCACAGGCCGCCGAGCCGCTCAAGAACGGTGCGACCGACATGCCCGGCATCAGCGCAATCGAGCCCGCCCCGGCGGCGCCAATCTTCCCGGCGATGACCGACGCGTCCGTCACAGCACCCGTTTCGGAACCCGCCGCGCCGGCTAAGCCGGCGAGAAAGGCTGCGACCGCCAAGGCCAGGACGACCGGCGCCGAGGCGAAACCGGCAGTGGCATCAAAGGCACCGGCCTCAAAAGCGCCGGCCAAATCCTCGCCGGCGCCGGCCAAAGCGGCTGCGCCCAAGGCCGCTGCAAAGCCCGCCGCTGCGAAGAAGCCGGCCGGGAAGAAGAAGGCAACCGACACCAGGAAGATGGCGGGCGACACCAAGTGAGCGTTTCGGACAAGGAAAAGGAAGAAATCGAGAAATCGTCCGCGCCGCTGATCGAACACCTCATCGAGCTGCGCCGCCGCCTGATTTGGTCGCTGGGTGGCTTTTTCGTCGCCTTTCTCGTCTGCTTCTTCTTCGCCAAGCGCCTGTTCAACCTTCTTGTCATCCCATTCAAATGGGCCACGCAATGGGCAGGCCTCGACCCGCACAAGGTCGAGCTGATCTATACCGCGCCGCAGGAGTTCTTCTTCACCCAGGTGAAGCTCGCCATGTTCGGCGGCATGGTCATCGCCTTCCCGCTGATCGCCACGCAGATCTACAAGTTCATCGCGCCAGGCCTCTACAAGAACGAGCGCAGCGCCTTCCTGCCATTCCTGATCGCATCGCCCATCCTGTTCCTGATGGGCGCCTCGCTGGTCTACTTCTTCTTCACCCCGATGGTCATGTGGTTCTTCCTGGCCATGCAGCAGGTCGGCACCAACGACCAGGTCCAGATTTCGCTGCTGCCGAAGGTGTCGGAATATCTCAGCCTGATCATGACGCTGATCTTCTCCTTCGGCCTGGTATTCCAGTTGCCGGTCGTCACCAGCCTTTTGACGCGTGTCGGCATATTGTCGTCGCAGGCGCTGGCCGAGAAGCGCAAATGGGCGATCGTGCTTTCCTTCGTGGTCGCCGCGGTGCTAACTCCGCCCGATCCGATGAGCCAGTGCGGCCTCGCCATCCCGACCATCATCCTCTACGAGGTCGCGATCTGGTCCTCGCGCATGATCGAGCGCGCCCAGGCGCGCGATCGTCTGGCGCGCCAGCAGGCGGAGGCGGGCAGCCCGGCCGAGAGCAAAACGCCGGACGCTCCGTCCACGTAGGCAAGGCAGTTCAGGCCGGAAAATCGAGGCGCCCGGCATAGTCGCCGTCTTGCATCGATGGCGGATGCAGTTTACGCCCTCGATCCTTACTTTTGAGGATCGACCATGCTTGACATCAAATGGATTCGCGACAACCCGAAGGCCCTTGTCGAGGCGCTGGCGAAGCGCTCGTGGTCGGCGGGCGAGGCGCAATCCACGGTCGACGACCTGGTCGCCAAGGACGAAGCGCGGCGTTCGCATCTGAGCGAACTGCAGGTCAAGCAGGAGCGCCGCAATGCCGCCTCGAAAGAGATCGGCAACGCCATGCGTTCGGGCGATTCCGCACTCGCCGAGAAGCTCAAGGGCGAAGTCAGCGACATCAAGGCGTTCATCCAGAACGGCGAGGCGCGCGAGCGCGAACTCGACAAGGCGCTGAACGACGCGCTCGCGGTATTGCCCAACGTGCCGCTGGAGGACGTGCCGGTCGGCAAGGATGAGCACGACAATGTCGTTAAACGCATCGTCGGCGAGGTGCCGACCCGCCCGAACTGGGTGAAGGAGCATTTCGAGATCGGCGAGGCGCTCGGCATGATGGATTTCGAGCGCGCCGCGAAACTGTCCGGCTCGCGCTTCACCGTGCTGAAAAGCCAACTGGCGCGCATGGAGCGCGCGCTTGGGCAGTTCATGCTCGACCTGCACACGACCGAGCACGGCTATGAAGAGATCATCCCGCCCCTGATGGTGCGCGACGAAGTGCTTTTCGGAACCAACCAGCTGCCGAAATTCGAGGAAGACCTGTTCTTCACGCCGCATGGCGACGGTCGGCTGGGCCTCATCCCCACGGCCGAGGTGCCGCTGACCAACCTCGTACGCGAGGAGATCACAGCGCATGAGAAGCTGCCGCTGCGGTACACGGCGCTGACGCCGTGCTTCCGTTCGGAAGCGGGCTCGGCCGGCCGCGACACGCGCGGCATGCTGCGCCAGCACCAGTTCTACAAGGTCGAACTTGTCTCGATCACCGACCAGGAAAGCTCGATCGCCGAGCACGAGCGCATGACGCAATGCGCCGAGGAGGTGCTGAAGCGGCTGGGCCTGCCGTTCCGCACGATGACGCTTTGCACCGGTGACATGGGCTTCGGCGCGCGCAAGACATACGACATCGAGGTCTGGCTGCCCGGGCAGAGCGCCTATCGCGAAATCTCGTCCTGCTCGGTCTGCGGCGATTTCCAGGCCAGGCGCATGGACGCCCGCTACAAGGACAAGGACGGTAAGGGCAATCGCTTCGTCCATACGCTGAACGGTTCGGGCACCGCGGTCGGGCGCGCGCTCATAGCCGTCGTCGAAAACTACCAGAATGAGGATGGCAGCGTAACCATTCCTGAAGTGCTGCGGCCTTACATGGGTGGGCTTAGCAAGATCGAAGCGAAGTAACTGCATGCGCATCCTCCTGACCAACGACGATGGCATCCACGCCGAAGGGCTGGCGTCGCTCGAACGCATCGCGCGAACGCTGTCGGACGATGTCTGGGTGGTGGCGCCGGAACAGGACCAGTCCGGCTACGCGCATTCGCTATCGATCTCGGAGCCGCTCAGGCTGCGCAAGATCGGCGAGAAGCATTATGCCGTGCGCGGCACGCCGACAGATTGCGTCATCATGGGCACGAAGAAGATCCTGCCCGGACCGCCGGACCTCATCCTGTCCGGCGTCAATTCCGGCGCCAACATCGCCGATGACGTGACCTATTCCGGTACTGTCGCCGGCGCCATGGAAGGCGCGCTGCTCGGCGTGCGCTCGATCGCAGTGAGCCAGGCTTATTCCTATGTCGGGGAGGATCGCGTCGTTCCCTACGAGACGACCGAAGCGCTGGCGCCCGCCCTGCTGAAGCGACTCGTGGAGACGCCGCTGCCGGAGGGCGTGCTGCTCAACGTCAATTTCCCCAACTGCGCGCCCGACGAGGTCGAAGGCACCGTCGTCACCTCCCAGGGCAAGCTGGTTCACAGCCTGTGGGTGGACGAGCGCCGCGACGGGCGCGGCTTGCCTTATTACTGGCTGCGCTTCGGTCGCGAGCCGGTGGAGGGCAAGAAGGGCACGGACCTGTTTGCGCTGCGCAACCGGCTGGTGTCGGTGACACCGCTGCAGCTCGACCTCACCGCTCATGAACTCCGAGACCAGCTGACCAAGGCGCTGTCATGAGCAACGCATGGTCATGAACAGGGTTCATAAATAGGGTTCCGGCATGAATACGGGCATCGATGACCGCGAGGGTTTCGCCGCTTTCCTGCTCAGGCTGCGGGGCAGGGGCACGGCGCCGAAGGCGCTGGTTGCCGCCTTCGAGGCGACGCCGCGGCGCGGCTTCCTGTCGGCTCAGTTTCATGCCATCGCCTGGTCGGACGGCATGCTGCCGATCGAATGCGGCGAAGCGATAGAGGGCGCCGATCTGCAGGCAGCCGTGATCGCCGCGCTGCACATCGAGCCGGGCAACCGCGTACTCGAGATCGGCACCGGCTCGGGCTATACCGCCGCCGTCATGTCGCGGCTCGCGGCTCGCGTCATCACCATCGACCGCTACAAGACCCTGACCGAGCAGGCGAAGCAGCGCTTCGAGGCGCTCGCGATCAGCAATGTCATCGCACGCCAGGCCGACGGTTCCAACGGTCTGCCCAATGAGGGGCCGTTCGACCGTATCGTCGCCTGGGCGGCCTTCGACAGCTTGCCGCGCTTCCTGCTCGACCAGTTGTCGAGCGGCGGCGTCGTCATCGCGCCGATCGGACCGGACGAGGGCGAACAGGTGCTGGCCAAGCTCACCAAGGTGGGCAGCCGCTTCGAGCGCGAGGACATCGGCATGGTCAGGCTGCAGCCGATCCTGCGCAGCGTTGCAGCGGTGATTTAGCGGGTCCTGTGGCCTTCGCCAAAATTTCCACCAATGTTTTAAGAAAATTTTCGTCGGATTCTAACGGGTTAACCCGCCAGTAACATTAACGCGCTTTAATCACAGCCAGTTTGTACCGGGTCTGTGCGGGTTAGTGCGATGCAATTCAATCACTTGAAGGCAAACAGACGCAATCTGGCGCGCGGTTGCGCGGTCCTCATGGTTGCCGGCGCGGCGGCCGGGTGCAGTTCCCAGTCGATGCGTTTCAATGGAGTCGATGACGTCTTCACGTCATCCACCAACAATCAGCGCGCCATCATCAACAAGCAGAATGTCGACCAGCCCTATCCGGGCGACACGGTTGCGCCTGCGCCTGTTGACGGCGCCCACACCCAGTCGGTGAGCCGCTCGAGCCTCGAGCCGGTAACCGCCCAGCAATTGCCGCCTCCGTCGGCGCCGGCTTCGGCCAAACCGATGCGCACCGCCTCTGCTCCGGCCCTCACGCCGGCTCCGGCGCTTGCGCCAGCGCCGCATCTCGACAGGACGGCCACCGGCACGGTCGCTCCGGCCAAGCCGTTCAAGACCGCCGAGCCCGATGCCGTGCGCAATGCGAGCGCTACCCCGCATGCGACCGAAATCGTCGTCCGGGATGGCGAGACGCTTTCCGGCCTGGCGGCCCACTACCATGTACCGGCAGACGCGATCGCCAAGGTCAACGGGATCGACCCCAAGAAGGGTATCCGCAGCGGCCAGAAGATCGTCATTCCCGCCTATGCCTATTCGAGCAAGGCAGAACCGAAGGTCGCTGACGGTAAGCCGACGAACACCCCGAAGCAGCCGGCCCCTGAGAAGGTCGCGGTGCTGCCTCAGCAGCCCAAGGTCAAGGACGGCAAGGCGACCGCCCAGGTCGATACATCGGCCGCGGCCGCGGGCTCCAAGAACCCGAAGCCCGCGCCGCAGGTGGCCGAGGCCAAGCCGGCCGGCGCCGGCGGTACCTACACTGTCCAGCAGGGCGACACGCTGTCGTCGATCGCCAGGAAGACCGGCGTCGGCACAACGGCGCTGAAGCAGGCCAACGGCATGAAGGACGGCCTGCTCAAGATCGGCCAGACGCTGAAGGTTCCGGCGGGCGGCACCGTTGCCGTCGCCGCCGCCAAGCCTGCCGCGACTGCCGCCAAGCCGGCGGTCGATCCGGTGACGACGGCGACCACGCCGCCACCGGCCAAGACCACCGAGACGCTCGCCTCCTACACGCCGCCGAAGAAGGACGCCAAGGTCATCCAGCAGGCCGAGGATGACGAGGCGGTGGCGCCTGACGCGACCGGCATCGGCAAGATGCGCTGGCCCGTGCGCGGCCGCGTTATCTCCAGCTTCGGTTCCGGCAAGGACGGCGTCGACATTGCCGTGCCGGAAGGAACGCCGATCAAGGCGGCGGAGAATGGCGTCGTCATCTATGCCGGCGACGGCCTCAAGGAATTCGGCAACACCGTCCTGGTGCGCCACGAGAACGGCCTGGTCACCGTTTACGGCCACGCAAGCTCCATTGAGGTGCAGCGCGGCCAGAAGGTCAAGCGCGGCCAGGAGATCGCGCTCTCGGGCATGACCGGCACCACCGACTCGCCGAAGCTGCACTTCGAGGTGCGCAAGAACTCGGCCCCGGTCGATCCGTCGGGCTATCTCGAATAGAACAAGAACAGTTGCGGGCCGCCTGACCTCCAGTCCGGCCCGCCGTCTTCAGCCCGCTCCGCAAGGCGCGGGCTTTTTCGGTTGTGAGCCAAGATGACCGGTTAGTCCTTCAGCGGCTTGCCGAGCCGGCCGGCGAGGTCCTGCGTGAACTGCCAGGCGACGCGGCCGGAACGGCTGCCGCGCGTCGTCGCCCATTCCAGCGCCTCGGCGCGCAGCGTCTCGGGATCGATGATCAGTCCGTGATAGCGGACATAACCGTCGATCATGTCGAGATATTCGTCCTGCGAGCATTTATGGAAGCCGAGCCAGAGGCCGAAGCGGTCCGAAAGCGAGACCTTCTCCTCCACGGCTTCCGAGGGGTTGATGGCGGTCGAGCGCTCATTGTCGATCATGTCGCGCGGCAAGAGATGGCGGCGGTTGGACGTGGCGTAGAAGATGACATTGCCTGGGCGGCCCTCGACGCCGCCCTCGAGCGCCGCCTTGAGCGATTTGTAGGAGGTGTCGTCATGGTCGAAGGAGAGATCGTCGCAAAACAGGATGAAGCGATAGGGAGCTGCCTTCAGCAGACCCATCAGCTTGGGCAGCGTGTCGATGTCCTCGCGGTGGATCTCGATCAGTTTCAGCGGCCTGTCTAGCTTGTCCGAGGCGTTCACGGCGGCATGCACGGCCTTGACCAGGGACGATTTGCCCATGCCGCGCGCGCCCCACAGCAGCACGTTGTTGGCCGCATGGCCGGCGGCGAAGCGCTCGGTGTTGTCGAGCAGGATGTCGCGCACGCGGTCGACGCCGCGGATCAGGCCGATGTCGACGCGATTGACCTTGCGCACCGGCTCCAGAAAGCCGGGATCGGCCTGCCAGACGAAGCAGTCGGCCACGCCGAGATCGGTCTGCGGTACCGGCGGCGGGGCCAAACGGGACACTGCCTCGATCAGGCGGTCGAGCTTCTTGTTCAAGGCTTCCAGGCTGTCGGTCATGTCGGGTCTTTTCGCTGAGATATTCAGGATGTGGGAGCAGCTTGCATGACATCGCTGCAAGAACCAGGCCCAAGCTTTTGTTGGAGCATGATCTTTTCGGTGGCATCGAAGCCGCTTCCGCTGCGACGCTCTAGCACGCCGCGAACCGCTGGAAAAGCAACGCATTGGGCGCGCAGCGCAGTTGCATTGGCAAGTTTACCGACTATATTCCGGCCAAATTTTCGCGGGGCCGCCCCGGCGGTATTTCACCATCCAGGAGTTTTCTTGATGTTCGTTACACCGGCATACGCCCAAGGCGTCGGCGCTTCGCCAGACATGTTCATCTCCATTTTGCCGTTTGTCCTGATTTTCGTGATCATGTATTTTCTGATCATCCGGCCGCAGCGCGCGCAACTGAAGAAGCGCCAGGAAATGCTATCGGCGGTACGCCGCGGCGATACGGTGGTGACTGGCGGCGGTTTTATCGGCAAGGTGACCAAGGTGATCGACGACAATGAGCTGGAGATCGACCTTGGCGGCGGAACCAAGGTGACGGCGCTGCGCTCGACGATCTCCGAGGTCCGCGTCAAGGGCGAGCCGGTGGCGAACCAGAACGCCAAGAAGTAAGCTGAGCTCGATGGCGGAACGCTGCCGCTTGTACGCCTGAACGGATAAGAACGAATGCTGTATTTCTCGCGCCTGAAGATGATCCTGATCTGGCTCGCCGTGGCCATCACAGTGATCCTCGCCGCGCCCAATCTCTTCCCGGCAAGTACCCTTGCGGAACTGCCGAACTGGGTGCCGAAGCGGCAGATGACGCTCGGCCTCGACCTTCAGGGCGGGTCGCACATCCTGCTCCAGATGGACCAGAACGACCTGATCAAGGATCAGCTGGAGACGACGCGGGACGAGATCAGGACGCTGCTGCGCGACGCCAAGATCCAATATACCGGCCTCGGGGGGACGGGGCGGACCGTTCAGGTGCGCATCAACGATCCGAGCCAGGTCGAAGCCGCCAAGACGGCGCTGAAGCCGATTACAAATCCGATCACCGCCGGCCTCTTTAGCGGCGGTTCCGTCCAGTCGATGACACTGGACGACTCCGAGTCCGGGCTGTTGAAGTTCACGGTAACGGATGCGGGCATCAAATATCGCACGTCGACGGCGTTGTCGCAGGCGATCGAAGTGGTCGAACGGCGCGTCAACGCGCTCGGCACCACCGAGCCGATCGTGCAGCGGCAGGGCGACGATCGGATCCTGGTCCAGGTGCCCGGGCTTCAGAATCCGCAGAGGCTGAAAGACATTATCGGCCAGACCGCCAAGCTGACGTTCCAAATGGTCGACACCTCGGTGCCGGTCCAGGACGCGATGAAGAATCGTCCGCCGCCCGGCGACTCCATCCTTTATTCGCAGGACGATCCTCCGATTCCTTACCTCGTCGAAAATCGCGTTATTGTGTCGGGTGAAGATCTTTCCAATGCGACGCCGACCTATAACTCCCAGACCAACGAGCCTGTGGTTTCGTTTACGTTCAATTCTCGCGGTGCGACACGGTTCGGTCAGGCAACCCAGCAGAATGTCGGCAAGCCATTTGCGATCGTATTAGACAACCAGATCATATCGGCGCCAGTTATCCGCGAGCCGATACTAGGCGGCAGCGGTCAGATATCGGGCAATTTCACGGCCGAGAGCGCCAACGACCTGGCTGTGCTGCTGCGCGCCGGCGCGTTGCCGGCAAAATTGACGATCATCGAAGAGCGCACGGTCGGCCCGGGCCTCGGCCAGGACTCGATCCATGCCGGCAAGGTGGCCGGCGTGATCGGCTCGATCCTGGTCGTCGCCTTCATGTTCGTCGCTTATGGCTTCCTCGGCTTTCTTGCGAATATCGCTTTGGCCGTCCATGTGGCAATGATCGTGGCGTTGCTATCCCTGCTGGGCGCCACGCTGACCTTGCCTGGTATCGCCGGTATCGTACTCACCATCGGCATGGCGGTGGACTCCAACGTCCTGATCTATGAACGTATTCGCGAGGAGCGACGAAACGGCCGTTCGGTGATCCAGGCGATCGACACAGGCTTCTCCAAAGCGCTGGCGACTATTGTCGACTCCAACGTGACATCGCTGATTGCTACCGTGGTGCTGTTCTTCCTCGGCACAGGGCCGGTCAAAGGCTTCGCCATCACCTATGCTATCGGCATTTTGACCACGGTCTTCACCGCCTTCACCTTCACCCGTATGCTGGTGTCGATCTGGCTCCGCCGCGCCCGGCCGAAGGAATTGCCGCGTGCCCCTGTCACCTTCATACCGCCGGGCACCAAGATCCCGTTCATGGGCATCCGCCGATGGACGTTCACTTTGTCCAGCCTGCTGTCGGTTCTCTCGGTCGTCGGCTTCCTGACCATCGGTATCAATTACGGCATCGACTTCAAGGGCGGCTCGATAATCGAGGTCCAGTCCAAGCAGGGCGACGCCGACCTCGGCGATATCCGCAACCGCCTGTCCGAACTCAACATCGGCGAAATCCAGGTGCAGCAGTTCGGTACGCCGAACGACGTGCTTATCCGCGTCGGCGCCCAGGACGCGGGCGAGAATGCCGAGCAGACCGTGATCGACAAGGTGCGGGGCGAACTGCAGGACCAGTACGACTTCCGCCGCGTCGAAGTGGTAGGACCAACGGTTTCCGGCGAACTCGCCAAACAGGGCACGATAGCGATGCTGATCGCGCTGGTCGGCATCCTGCTCTATGTCTGGTTCCGTTTCGAATGGCAGTTCGCGGTGGGCGCCATCGTGGCCACGGTGCACGACGTGGTGATGACGATCGGCTTCTTCGTCCTCACAGGGCTTGAGTTCAACCAGTCGTCGCTGGCGGCGATCCTGACCATTATCGGTTATTCGCTGAACGACACGATCGTGGTCTATGACCGCGTCCGCGAGGATCTTCGAAAATACAAGAAGATGCCGCTGCCGCAGCTGTTGAACAACGCCATCAACGAGACGCTGTCGAGAACCACGCTGACTTCGGTGACGACCATCCTGGCGCTGCTGGCGCTGGTGCTGTTCGGCGGCGAGGTGATCCGCTCCTTCACGATGGCGATGCTGTTCGGCGTGGTGTTCGGCACCTATTCGTCGATCTTCATCGCCGCGCCGCTGCTGATCCTCTTCAAGCTCCGGCCGCAGGCCGCCACCAGCGATGAGGAAAAGCCGGTGACCGGCAAGGCCGTGGCGACCTGACGTCGCCAGGGCCGGATGATGTCGTCCGAAAACCGCTCCACACTTTTCGGCTGACCATGGCCAAAGGCATCATCATCCGAGAGGCGCATTTCCCCGGCAAGGCGGCGATAGAGGCCTATGGCAATGGCGGCTTCCGCTTTGCCGACATGTCGCATCGCGGATCGCTGCTCGCCTTGCCGTCTGGCATCCATGGCTGGGAGCCGGTCGACCCGTCGGCGTTGAAGGCGTCAGATTTCGACAAGCTGTTCGCCGAAGCCGGCAAGGTCGAGATCCTGCTGGTTGGCATGGGCAAGGAGCTGCGGCCGCTGCCGGCCGCGTTGCGCGCCGCGCTCAAGGAGGCCGGCATCTCGGCCGACCCGATGTCGACGGGAGCCGCGGTGCGGACCTACAACGTGCTGCTCGCCGAAGATCGCGCGGTGGCAGCGGCCCTGATCGCCGTCGATTGAATGGCCGGCCCGCACAACAACGTCAAGAATGGCGACGTGGTCATGGATGCGGTGCGCGCCGCCGACCATGACCGTTACTTGTCGGCTCTCTACGCGCCGGCCGACAGGCGCGACGCGCTTTTCGCGCTCTATGCCTTCAACGCCGAAATCGCCGGCGTGCGCGATCGCATCCACGAGCCGCTGCCGGGCGAGGTCAGGCTGCAATGGTGGCGCGACGCGATCGCGGCCGAAGGGGACGCCGAGACCGGCCACCCGACCGCCGATGCACTGCGTGCGACGATTGCCGCGAACCGACTGCCGCAAGTTGCTTTCGACAACATGCTCGAGGCCCGCATCTTCGATCTCTATGACGACCCGATGCCGTCGCGGACCGATCTCGAAGGCTATTGCGGCGAAACGGCCGCCACGCTTATCCAGCTAGCGGCAATGGTGCTCGATCCGGTCGCGGCCCCAGGCTTTGCCGAACTGGCCGGCCGGGCCGGCTGCGCGCAGGCCATTACCGGCCTGTTGCTTCTGCTGCCGCTGCACCGCCGGCGCGGACAATGTTTCGTGCCCGCCGACATACTCGCGGCCGCCGGCACGACGCCGGACGAGTTCGTCAAAGGCGACGGCGGGGGCGCCGCCGAGCGCGCGGTTGCAGCGATGATCGCGCTGGCGCGGGAGCATCTCAACGCCTTCGAGAAGGGCGCGCCGGCGCTTCCCGTCGCGCTCCGGCCCGCTTTCCTGGCGCTGGCACTGACCCGAGCCTATCTCGACAAGATGGAAAAGTCGGGCAGGTCGCCGCTCAATATGACGGCGACGCTCTCAACCTTGAGCCGACACTGGTTGCTCTTGCGTCATGCGATGCGGGGCTGGCCGCCCCTTTGACGTAAACGTCAATCATGCTAGGGATTCGCCCAGGTGGACCCGCGTCAAAGAAATGCGGGCCGTCGGAGGAGCCGCCTTTCCATGAGTCTGCCAGTCCTGGTCGTGCTTGTTGTGTTCGGCATCGCGCTGTCCGTGGCGGCTGTACATTTCACCGGCGGCACGACGACCGCGACGCTTGCCGGCGACGACCACGCGCTCGCTCGCTTTGCCGAGGATTTTCCCGACGAAAGGCCAAGCGCCGTGCGACTGACTGCCGGCAAACACGCCGCGTTTCTCGACCTCGGCCCGCGGCGTTGCGGCATCGTCCAGAGCATAGGCGACTGTTTTCTGACGCGCATCGTCACGCCGCGTGACGTTATGGCGCTGACCAGGGAAGGGAATACGGTCTCGCTGCGGCTCAACGATTTCACCTGGAAGGGCGGCAATTTCGTCTTTGCGGACGAGGCCGGCGCGCTGGCCGTAGAGTCAAGGCTGCAGAACCGCGATCAAATCCAGGAGGCGGCGTGATGGACGAGTACAATTTTCCGCAGGTCACCCAGCTTGCGATCCCGTTCTTCGTCGCGGCAATCCTAATCGAGCTTTGGCTGGTGCGCAGCGGGCGCGCCAAAGGATCGTTCGAGACGCGCGATACGCTGACCAGCCTGATAATGGGAACGGGCAACGTCGTTGCCGGCCTGCTGCTCGGTGTGGTGTCCTACTGGGCGCTGCTGTGGCTCTGGCAGTTCCGTGTCTTCAATCTCGGCCTGTCGATCTGGGTGTTCGTCGCCGCCTTCCTGCTCGACGACCTGCGCTACTATGTCTATCACCGCATCGCGCACCGGGTGCGCTGGGTGTGGGCCGAGCACGTCAACCATCACTCCAGCCAGCACTACAACCTCTCGACGGCGCTCAGGCAGAGTTGGACCGGCCTGTTTACCTTCACCTTCATTCTGCAGGCGCCGCTGGTGCTGCTCGGCTTCCATCCGGCGGTGATCGCCTTCGTCTTCGGCTTCAACCTTGTCTGGCAGTTCTGGATCCATACCGAGACGATCGGCAAGATGTGGGGCTGGTTCGAGTTCGTCTTCAACACGCCATCGCATCATCGCGTCCACCACGCCACCAATCCACGCTATCTCGACGCCAACTACGCCGGTACGCTGATCATCTGGGATCGCATGTTCGGCACCTTCGTCGAGGAACTGGAGGAAGACCGGCCACGCTACGGTATCGTCAAGAACGTCGGCACCTTCAATCCGCTGAAGGTGGCGTTCCATGAATGGATCGGCATGTTCAGGGATGCGCTGATGCCCGGGCTGACGCCTAGTCAACGTGTCAACTATCTCATCCAGCCGCCGGGGTGGAGCCATGACGGTTCGCGCGACACCTCGGAGACGCTGAAGGCGGCTTATGTGCGGAGGAATCCGGGAGAGGCGGGCAAGCCGGGATTGCCGGAGGCGAGTGCCGAGCCAGCGGAATAGTTGGAAATCACTAGCTGATACGCTGACCGGAGCCGAGATACCGTCCGGATTCGCCACCCATGGCGTCTGTGAAATTAGCCTCCAATTCAACCATAGCGTCGACGACTGCGACATCCTCGACGCGCACGCTCGCCGGAAGGCGGCGCTCTTGTACCAGTCTTCCGATCCGGCGGTGGAACGGCCGGAAATGGCAAGCACGGTGCGGGCGCGAAGCCTTGCATCCGTCTCGTCCACCAGGCGGATGACGTCATAGAAGGCCGCCAGGTGGTCGAGATCGGCGCAGGCGGCGAACGCCAGGAGGTTGGCCTTGACCGCATCGTTGATCGCCGCGCGGATCGCCACCTCGCGGAAGACGTCGACCTGAAGCTGGATGTTGCCCGGCTCGCCCTCGAGGGCGATGATGCCGGTGACATCCAGCCCATAGCTGGTCGCAAGCTCGACGAACTTGGCCTTGATCGCGGCGAGCGCATCGGCTTCGGCGACGACGTCGGTCGCCTCCGGGGTCGGGAGGCCTTCGAGGTGGGACAATTCCAGCATGGTGATCCTTTGTTTTGCCTCTCGGGCCGCACCGCCGCTTCGCGGCTGGCCCTCCGGCGGGGCGCGGCATCAGCTGCGACGGCCGGTCGGGCTTGCGGGCTGCGCCGTTACCCCGTGAACATCAGATTGCCGACGGCCTGGGCGAGGCGCAGCGAAACGGTGCCGGCGGCCGTGAAGTCGCGTTAGGTCGATCGTTGATCCGGGAGCGCCGAGCTGCGGAGCGCGGTGGGTAACGAGGAACTTCATCCAAGGGCCCTCCTGGTGGTGGTGAACGCCGAACGCTCCGCGACGGTCGGCTTTGAGCAGATTGCTTCCGAGTTTCGGACTGTACGAAGGCAGGTGGGGCCCCGAACGGTATGTGCCGGAGCCCCGGCTGCTTAGGGCTGCATTCCTATGGCCTTGCGGATGGCTATCTGCACCGCAGAGGGTGGCAGCGACGGGTCGAACTCACCCTTCGGTAAAAGCGGCGGTTGGGCCATGAAGCGAGGCTCTGCTCCGCGATGCGGTTGCGCCGAGTGGACAAGGAAGGGATGGCAGAGATAGACGGTTCCGGCAGGCCCGGTGGCCAAGTCTTCTTCACAGTGCGCGGTCGAAGCGAAGCCGTCAGCGGCGAGTTCTCCGAGCGTAAGGCCACCGTCGCCTGCGGGCAGCAGCTGCCTGGCGATAGCGCGGTGCGATCCTTTCCTGATCCTTGTTGGCGCATCGAGTTGCCCGACATCGGAGAAGAGGAACAGCATGAGCAGCGCGCGGCCGCTGCTTTTCACGTTGGCCCGCCACTGCATGAAGTCGGCGTTGTCTGTGCCGAAGCTGACATCGACGTGCCATCCCACATCGCCCGGATCATTTGGTGAGGGGAACCGGACCGGGAAGGTGCCCAGGCCATTGGGTCTCAACCATCTATCCTCGCCAACCAAGGCGTCATACGACGCGTGCAGCAGCGGGGTATTTGCCGCCTCGACGAAAGGCTTGCCCGTCTGGAAGCCCAAGCGAACAACAGGTTGTTTCCACGTCTCTGGTGCATTCTGGGACAGACCCATGAGCGCCCACAGCCGCTCCCGCCCTTGGCGGGCGAGTTCGCCATCGAAGGCACCCTCGAGCTTAAGGTACCCATGTTCAATGAAATGCTCGACCTGAGCCTGGCTCAGGCCGGTTTGTGTAACGTCCGACATTCAATAATTCTCCGTACGGCCTCCACACGGGGACAGGCCGTTATGATCTAAGAGGCACCTTGGTGCCGCGACGACTGCAACGTCGTCAGATCAGCGGGAAGAACGCGGACGTGAACATCATGATTACGCGTGACTAGCACGTGATGTTTCCGCTCGCAATGAAGTCAGGCGGCCTGCGAAAGGGTCAGCTCGACTGTTTCTCCCGCCTTGCCCAGGTGAGGAGCGCGGCCTGTCAGGACGAATGGCATCGTTCCTCCGGCAAGGTTGCTCGACAACCGCTTCCGGCTTCATGCAGCTGTCACGATATTGCTGGACACTGACGGAGCCGAATATTTTGACCGCTCGGCACCTGAACCTCCAAGGCCCGGTTTCGACCGGGCCCTTTCTTGTGCAAATGGCCAGCGTGGATCTATCGGGCCTTGTCCAGCTTCGACTGGAGCTGGCTGGCTGCCTTGACAAGCGCGCCCACCGCATCGCCATCAAGGGCGAAATCCAACTGACCGTTGGTGGTCTTCACGGTCAGAACGCCGATGGCGCCCTTATCGTCCTTGGCCATGCTGACCCTAAATTCGGTCGGCGCGAAAGGCGTATCTCTGCCATCGGGGCGCATCATCCACCTATTGTATGATGCGAGAATTACGCAAACGGATTTGCCTGATCAAGCGTCTTCAGGTCGTATCTGATCCATCATTACGGAGTAGGAGTGAGCGATGAAGGCGAACGAGATGCAGGCCCTGGCGGACACCTTGATGCGTATCGCGACGCCCGACATGACCGCCAAGCAGCTTGTCAAGGCTGTCAGACAGCAGCACCCGACTGCGTCCAAGAAGGACATAGCAAGGGCGGCCTTCTATTCAATCATCTCCAATGCCGATGAGGATCGCGGGAAGGCGCGGAACCTTCAGGCGTTCGCCATTGCCGAGCGCACAGCCGAAAATGACGGTTAAGCAGCCTAGCCTTTGCCGCCATGTGGCTGGCCGATCATCGCTTCGAGCGCTGGGATATGAACCTCGCGCAATTTTTGGAGGCTCTTGCAGCGAATATAGACGCTCCAGACAATCTCGTAGCCGTCCGCGAAAGGCCCTTCACTTGCCGGCAAACCCGGCGGCAGAAGTTGAGGCAACCTGGAGACCTCAGCCACAGCTACTCGGCCGCCTGCGCCTGCGCCGGTACCCCCAGCCACACCCGGCAATCGGCCAGTGCCCGCGAGGTGATCGCGTGACGCTTGGCGACGGTCTTGTCCTTGCCGCGCAGGCGCTTGCCCTCGATCTTCGGCGCTTCCACCGGCGGGAACAGGCCGAAATTGACGTTCATCGGCTGGAAGGAGCGTTTGCCGGGCTCGTCGTCCGAGACGATATGGCCGCCCGTGATGTGGTTGAGCAGAGCGCCGAAGGCAGTGGTCGGCGGCGGCAGCGAAGCTGCCTGGCCGAGCCTTTCGGCGGCGGCAAAGCGGCCGGCAAGCAGGCCGATCGCGGCGCTTTCGACATAGCCTTCGCAGCCGGTGATCTGGCCGGCAAAGCGCAGGCCCGGCCGCGATTTGAGCTGCAGCGAGGCATCGAGCAGCGTCGGTGAATTGATGTAGGTGTTGCGGTGCAGGCCGCCGAGACGCGCGAAGTCGGCGTTCTCAAGCCCGGGAATGGTGCGGAAGATGCGCACCTGCTCGGCATGCTTCAGCTTGGTCTGGAAACCGACCATGTTGTAGAGCGTGCCAAGAGCATTGTCCTGGCGAAGCTGTACAATCGCATAGGCCTTGACCGAGGGGTTGTGGGCGTTGGTCAGGCCCATAGGCTTCATCGGGCCGTAGCGCAGCGTCTCGAGGCCGCGCTCGGCCATCACTTCGATAGGCAGGCAACCGTCGAAATAGGGCGTGCCTTCCCACTGCTTGAACTCGGTCTTCTGTCCCTCCAGCAGCGCCCCCACGAAAGCGAAGTACTGGTCCTTGTCCATTGGACAGTTGATGTAGTCCTTGCCGGTGCCGCCGGGGCCGACCTTGTCGTAGCGGGACTGGAACCAGGCCGTATTCATGTCGATCGTGTCGAAATGCACGATCGGCGCGATCGCGTCGAAGAAGGCCAGCGCATCGGCGCCAGTGGCCTCGGCGATAGACTGCGCCAGCGAAGGTGCGGTCAGCGGGCCGGTGGCGATGATCGCCTGGTCCCAATCCTTGGGCGGCAGACCAGGCACTTCCTCACGCTGGATGTTGATCAGCGGATGCGCCTTGATCTTTGCGGTGACGGCGTCGGAAAAGCCGTCCCGGTCGACGGCCAGCGCGCCGCCGGCCGGAACCTGGTGCGCATCGCCGGCGCTCATGATCAGCGAGCCGGCCAGCCGCATTTCGGCATGCAGCAAGCCAACGGCATTGTTTTCGGCGTCGTCGGAACGGAAGGAGTTCGAGCAGACGAGCTCGGCCAGACCATCGGTCTTGTGCGCGTCCGTGCCGCGCACCGGGCGCATCTCATGCAGCACGACGGGAACGCCAGCCTCGGCGATCTGCCATGCGGCTTCGGAGCCGGCGAGGCCGCCGCCGATGACGTGTACGGGATTTTTGCTCATGAGCGCCGGAATAGTCGCTTGGCGGCCCGATTGCAATTGCCAGGCGGCAACGGGTGAGGCGAGAAGCTGCCGTCAAAAACAACAACACCCGCCGGGGGAGGAGGTCCGGCGGGTGTCGTTTTGCGGGTCGATCCTCGGGAGGAGGTGAAGATCGACCTTATTCGCCATCGCCGGGGAGGAGGTCGGCTTTGACGAAATTCCTTTCGCCTAGAAGACGAACTGCGTTCGATTCGGGAACAACGCCCGCCGGGGGAGGAGGTCCGGCGGGCGCCGTTTCTGTGGTCAGCCCTCGGGAGGAGGTGAAGGTTGACCGTATCCGTCAGGGTCGGGGAGGAGGTCGACCCTGGCGAAATTCCCTATCAGACCGCCTTGCGGGCGATCATCTTGATCTCGTCGCGAACGATGCCGAGATCATGGAGCTGACGGTTCGAAAGCCGACCCAGCTCGGAAACCGTCTCGCGATAAACGCGCCAGTTACGATAGCTGCGGATCAGGTTCATTGTCTTAACTCTCTTCAAAACTGGTTCGGACCATTTGCGGCCCGAAGCGGATTAGACCGCCTTGCGGGCGACGTAGTGGATGTCGCTACGGCTGATGCCGAGGTCGGTCAGTTCACGGTTCGACAGGCGGTTCAGCTCGGAAACGGTTTCCCGGTAGCGGCGCCAGTTGCGGTAGTTGCGGATCAGGTTCATGGTAGTTCTCGTTTCGTCTTTAGTTCGGATCATTCCGTTTGTGTACGAACGGAAAATAGGTGGGATCGTATCGGTTTAAAAGTGCCGTTGGCGCATGGCAGCAATGCAATTTGTGCAATGCAACATTAACGGCCATTCATGCCTGCGTCACAAAGGTGACCGAATCGAAAAATGCCGCTGCGTCAACGGCTTGTCTGTTTCGGCTAAGGAAATGACCAGGCTTCGGGGGAAAGCATGGCGAGCTATGCGACACGGGTGAGGGCGGATATCGCTCGCTGGCGGGAGAGTGGGCTGATCGACCCCGCCACCGCGCAAGCATTGACGAGCGACATCGCCGCCAATGAGCGCGCCTCGCTGAGTTTCGGATCCATCCTGGCAATGATGGCGGCGCTTTTGTTCGGCGCCGCCATCCTGATCTTCGTTGCCGCAAATTGGGAGGCCATCCCGCGCCTGGCTCGGGTCGCGGCGCTGTTCGCCGTCATCCTGGCTGGCTATGTGGGCGGCGCGGTCCTCAAGACGCGCGACCATGCCGCGATCGGCGAGGCACTGTGGATCGTTGCAGCCGCGGCCTTCGGCGGATCGATCGCGCTGATCGGCCAGATGTATCACCTCTCGGGCGACGAGGCTTCGGCGTTGCTGACCTGGTGCGCCGGCACGGCGCTGGCGGCGGTTGCGCTGCGTTCCAACCCGCTGACGGTGGCGGCGGTCGGCATCGCGGACGCCTGGCTGGTTCTCAAAGGGTTCGGCTTCTACTGGCGCGCGGAGATTCCGCATCTCTTCATCGTCATGGCGATCGTCCTGTTCGCGATTTCGTTCTGGACGCGAAGCGGGGCCGCGCGCCACCTCATCATTTTGTCCGTCATTCTCTATCTGGTTTTGCTGGCGACGGACCACGACACGCTGCCGGTGGCGGTCTCGCTGGCCATCGCGTCGGCGCTGCTCTTTGCCGCCTCGGTCTTTGCGGGCGATTCGATAGACAGGATCCTTCAACTGGGCGGCCGACTGCCCTTGCACGCCTTGGTCGGTTTCCTGACCGGCATGGCGATCATCCAGTTCGAGCTGGCGGATGAAAGCACCTACGACAGCGGTTTCGCAGTTGCCTCGATCGTGGCGCTTGCCAGCATTGTGACGGCAATCATGCTGGCCGGTCGGGAGAGTAGGGGCCTGCGCTGGCTGGCCTACGCCGGTTTCGCTTTCGAACTCGCCATCATCTACGGAGTTACCTTGCGGTCGACGCTCGATACGGCCGGATTCTTCCTGGCGGCGGCCGTGCTGCTCGGCATTCTGGCGCTGGTCGTCATCCGTATCGAGAAGCGCATGAGGGCGTCCGAGAAGGAAGCAACAGCATGATCGGCAAGAAACTGATCCTATCGGCGATGGTGCTGGCGCTTGTCCAGATCGGCTTTCTCAGCTGGATCATCGCGGGTCGCGCCGCGATCCTCCGCAACGGCAAGGAAGTGCTGCTCAAAGTCGAGCCAGTCGACCCGCGCGATCTCCTGCGCGGCGACTATGTGTCGATCAACAACAACATTTCGCGGATTCCGGTGAAGCTGATTGCCAACATTCCGCAAGGCTCGTTTTCCAGCGACGACGGCTCGATCACGGTGCGATTGAAGAAGGGTGGCGACGGCTACTGGCAGCCGTCGACAGCCTGGTTCGGCAGAGCGCCGGTTCCGGCCGGCCCAGACGAGGCGGATATCGCGGGCCATGTCGCGGCAGGATGGGACTTACGCAGTCCGGACTCGACGATCGCTCCGGAGTACGGGATCGATCGTTTCTACGTGCCGGAAGGCGAGGGCATGGCGATCCAGGACGACATGCGCGTGCGGCCGTTCGGCATCAAGCTCGCACTCGCGGCCGACGGCACGGCGCAGATCAAGGCGCTGATGGACGGCGACAAGACGCTGTTCGAGGAGCCGCTTTATTAGCAACTTTGCTCGACACTGACGGCGCCGATCCTCCTTCGCCAAGGCTTTGGAAGATACCCTCGGCTCTTCGAGCCTTGGTTTGCGGAGCCATCCGAAACTGAAGAGCAAAGGATGGTGCGGATGAAGGGACTCGAACCCCCACGCCTTTCGGCACTGGAACCTAAATCCAGGGCGTCTACCAATTCCGCCACATCCGCTTTGCCCGGCAATCCCATGTAGCCATCATTCTGTCAATGTCGGCGCTCAAATCATGCTTCTGCGGCAGGTAGCGAAGATAGTTGAAAATTAGCCTAGCCTGTGACAAAAGGCGTGTCGAATGTGACGGAACGTGAATTCGCGGTTCTGCAAGATGTGAAAAGTTATAGGAAAAACAAAAACTTATTCGCATCCCGCTAGGCGCAGTTCAGGAGAGTTTGAACCGCATCGGCGGTCAAATCGCCAGGTTCCGTCCCAAAAGCCATTTCCGGCAAGATCATACCGGCAGGCTGTAAACGGCTACGACCGTTTCGCAGTCTCATTGTTGAAAACAAAGGTTCTAGGATGCAGGTCACCGAAACGCTCAACTCCGGTCTCAAGCGCGAGATCAAGATCACCGTGCCGGCCGGTGATATGGAAGCCAAGCTGATGGCACGGCTGACCGACGCCCGCGACAAGGTGCGCATCAACGGCTTTCGCCCTGGCAAGGTGCCGGTGCAGCACCTGCGCAAGATGTATGGCAAGTCGTTCATGGCCGAGGTCGTCAACGAGATCCTCAACGATTCGACCCGGTCGATCATCTCGGGGCGCGGCGAAAAGGCGGCCATGCAGCCCGAAGTGATCATGACCGAGGACGAGAAGGAGGCCGAGAAGATCCTGGCCGGCGGCACCGACTTCGAGTTCAGCCTCAATTACGAAGTCATCCCTGCGATCGAGATCAAGGATTTCTCCGATATCAAGGTGACGCGTCAGGTCTACGACGTGCCGGAATCGGAGGTCGAGGAGCAGGTCAAGCGCGTCGCCGAATCGGCGCGCAGCTATGAGCCGAAGACCGGCAAGGCCGCCGAGGGCGATCGCGTGACCATCGACTATGTCGGCAAGATCGACGGCGAGGCATTTGCCGGCGGCGCCGGCACCGACCAGCCGCTGGTGCTCGGCTCCAAGGAATTCATCCCGGGCTTCGAGGATCAGTTGATCGGCACCAAGGCCGGCGACCAGAAGCAGGTCACCGTCACGTTCCCGGAAAATTACCAGGCGGCGCATCTGGCCGGCAAGGAAGCCACCTTCGACGTCACCGTGAAGGAAGTGTCGGCTCCCGGCGCGCTCGAAGTCAATGACGAGACGGCGAAGAATCTCGGCCTGGAATCGTTGGAGCGCTTGCGCGAGGTCGTGCGCGGCCAGATCGAGAGCCAGTTCGGCTCGATGACCCGCCAGAAGGTCAAGCGCCAGCTGCTCGACCAGCTGGACGCGTCCTATTCGTTCGAGGCGCCGTCCAAGCTCATCGAGGCCGAGTTCAACAATATCTGGGCTCAGGTCAACCGCGACCTTGAAGCCGCCGGGCGCACTTTCGCCGACGAAGAGACGACGGAAGAAGAGGCGCGCGCCGAATATATGCGCCTTGCCGAGCGCCGCGTGCGCCTCGGCCTGGTGCTCGCCGAAATCGGCGAGAAGGCCGGTGTCACCGTTTCGGACGAGGAACTGCAGCGCGGACTGTTCGAGCAGGTGCGCCGCTTCCCGGCCAACCAGCAGCAGGAAGCATTCGAATACTATCGCAGCAACCCGGAAGCCATCAACGCCCTGCGCGCGCCGATGTTCGAGGAGAAGGTCGTCGACTATCTTCTCGGCCAGATTTCGGTCAACGACGTGAAAGTCGGCAAGGACGAGCTGATGGCCGACGACGAGGAAGCCGAGACCGCGACCAAGGCGAAGCCTGCGAAGAAGGCTTCCTCTAAGAAGGCCGAGGCCAAGGCAAGCGAAGCAAAGGCGGGCGAAGCAAAGGCGGGCGAAGCCACCGCTGAGGCGGAAGAGCCGAAAAAGAAAGCCGCCCCGAAGAAGAAAGCCGCCAAGGAAGCCGAGTAACAGTTTCAAGCTGCCGATTTCGAAAGGCCGCCTCCGGGCGGCCTTTTGCATGTCATGACCATTTCATTGTGGCCACGCGGCAACACAGACAACTTGTCTTGATCGGCCGGCGCTGGCGATACCAACCCTTGAACATTATCTGCGCTTCGTCGCATTCGCGGGCGTTTGGAGACACTGGTGAGGCCGGGTTCATGGTAAGAGACGTGGTCGTAGCCGCGGCGCTCTTGATAGCCGCGGCAGCCGAGGCAGCACAGGCCGGGCCGGATGCCGGCAACTGGAACGTCGGCCCAGGCAACAATGGCCAGATCACGGCATCGCTGCACGCCAACAACAAGCTGATCACCGGTGGGGGAGCACTCGGTTACAGCCCGGTGCTTACACTGGCTTGCCGACCCGATGGCGAACCGCGCTGGAGCGAATGGCTCCAGCTCAATGACGCGGTTTCCGCCAGCCGCAAGATCACCATCACCGTCACCGTCGACGGCGGCGGCAAAACCGATGAAAGCTGGTCGGTCGGCCCTCGTGGCAGGACGCTGGTCAGGGACGGAGACGACGGCATCAAGCGCCTGATCTCTGCGAACCGGCTGACATTGTCATGGCGCTTCGGCTTGCTGTCGGGGCGAGGTGAGGCGGATTTCGAGCTTGCCGGACTTGCGGACGCGGTCGGTCAGCTCGCCGCCAGTTGCAAGACCGATCCGCCATAACCGGGCAGGGCTAGATCAGCAGAAGGCCCTTCATCGAGGCGTTGCCCTTGCGGCCGATGATGATGTGGTCGTGCACGGAAATGCCGAGCGGCTTGGCCGTGTCGATGATCTGCTTGGTCATCTCGATGTCGGCGCGCGACGGCGTCGGGTCACCAGAAGGATGGTTGTGGACCAGGATGATCGCGCTGGCCGATAGTTCGAGCGCGCGCTTCACCACTTCGCGCGGATAGACCGGTGTGTGGTCGACGGTACCGGTCTGCTGCACCTCGTCGGCGATCAATCCGTTCTTCTTGTCGAGGAACAGGATGCGGAACTGCTCGCGGGTCTCGAAGGCCATGGCCGAGCGGCAATAGTCGAGCACTTGCGTCCAGTTGGACAGCACCTCGCGGCCGCGCACCTCGCCACGCGCCATGCGCTGAGCCGTGGCGGCTATGACCTTGAGGTCGACGGCCACCGTGGGTCCAATGCCCTTCACCTCCTCCAGCAGCGACGTCGGCGCGCCGAGCACTTCGGCGAGCGACCCGAAGCGGGCGATCAGCGCCTTGGCGATCGGCTTGGTGTCGACGCGCGGGATCAGCCGGAAGAGCAAGAGCTCGAGCAGCTCGTAGTCGGGAAGGGCGTCCGGCCCACCGGCGACAAAACGTTCGCGCAGGCGGTCGCGATGGCCGTGATAGTGCGGCTTTTCTTCTACCGCCGCCTTTTTCACGGATCTTTGCGGCGGTTCGATCCAACCTTCGGAAAAAAACGCCCGCTCGTCCTCGACTTTCCCCATGGCCTGCCCTGCATCCCCCCGAAGGCTTCGGCCGAAGACTAGGCCGGGAGCCCTGGGCGGTCGAGCTTTTTCGGCGACAGCGTGAAGATCTCGCAGCCAGTGTCGGTGACGCCAATCGTGTGCTCGTATTGCGCCGACAGCGAGCGGTCGCGTGTGACCGCCGTCCAGCCGTCCGACAGCACCTTCACATGCGGACGGCCGAGATTGATCATCGGCTCGACGGTGAAGATCATGCCGGGCCGCATCTCGACGCCCTCATTGACGGTGCCGTAATGCAGGATGTTCGGCGCGTCGTGGAACAATTGGCCGACACCGTGGCCGCAGAAATCGCGCACCACCGAGCAGCGCTCGGCCTCGGCATAGGTCTGGATCGCGGCGCCGATGGCGCCGGTGCGAGCGCCGGGCTTGATCGCGGCGATGCCACGCATCAGGCATTCATAGGTCACTTCGAGCAAGCGCTCAGCGGCGCGCTTGATCGTGCCCACCGGATACATGCGCGAGGAATCGCCATGCCAGCCGTCGAGGATGTAGGTGACGTCGATGTTGACGATGTCGCCTTCCTTCAGCGGCTTGTTGTCGGGAATGCCATGGCAGACGACGTGGTTGATCGAGGTGCACGACGACTTGGTGTAGCCACGATAGTTCAGCGTCGCCGGCAGCGCGCCATGATCCATGCCGAATTCGAAGACGAAGCGGTCGATCGTTTCCGTAGTCACGCCGGGCTTCACCATCGGCACGAGCTCGTCCAGGCAGCGCGCGGTGAGGTCGCAGGCCTTGCGCATGCCGGCAAAGCCTTCCTCGCCATAGAGGCGTATCTGGCCAGTATTTCGAAGGGGAGCCGTTGAGGCGTCGAGATAGGTAACCATTTTTGTCCGTTTGCCGGCGTCGGCTCGAAAGAGCCGGATGCGAAGATCTGCTCCAGATTTGGCACCGGAAGCTGCAAGGTTCAAGGACGAAGTGCGGTTGCGGGGCCTATTGCGGCTTTCCTTTGAGCATTCCATGGGTTAGGGCGGTCCCGATATTCGGAGATTGCCTTGACGGCACTTGAACGCGAAAGATCGATGCTGCTGCCGGTCAGGACCGCTTTTGCGGGCCTGATGGTGCTTTTGATGCTCGCGCTGCTAGGCTTTGCCCAGACCGCAATCTCTGGGTCGGCCGTCCTGTCTTCCGGCGGCTCAAGCATCAGCGCCGCGCGCCAGGGCGATACGATCGCGCTGCTGAGGACGACCGGCAAGGCGCAGGCGCTCGAAGTCCGGGCCAGTCGGCCGCTTCCCGTGAAGCTCGTTGGCGGCAATCCAGGCGCGCTCGTGCCCGCATCCGATTACCTGGTCATCGCACAGGCGTTGCCGGCCGAGATAGGCATCACGCCCGCAGCGGCAGGCGCATCGGCTTCGCGCGCCAACCAGCCGCGAGCGCCACCCGCCGCGTAAGGCATGGCCGCAAGCGCGGCATTCAAACAAACCATTGACATTCCTTCGCGTCGCGGTTCGGCGACGGCTCTAGGCCGTCCGCCGGATGCGGGCGTGCAGTTCGGATTTCATCCAATGCAACGCATCAAGACATTCAAGACACTCACCCGCGCGGCTGCCGCGGCGTCCTTTCTGGCGGTTCAGGCGGTGATCTGCATCGGCACCGTCTACTGGGCCGTAGCCGCCACCCTTCGCATGGACGCAACAGCGTCAATCGTGCTCGGCGCCATCTTCGCTCTGCCTTCAGCCTATGTGCTGATGGTGGTCACCCGCATGGCCTACGACGCCGAGACCGACCCGGCCAACCAGTAGTGCCGATGATTGGGAACAGGACGGGGGCAGGGCGACGCGCATTGCCTCGCCCTGCCACGCTCGACCCGGGTTTCGCTCATGTTCCGCCCAAGACAGCTGGGCCTTCCCGGCAATTTGCTGGAGATGCGCCATTGGCAACGCGCGTGGAGAGCAGGCCGGTGAACCGATTGTTGACCGCACTGAGGTCACAATCCTCATTCAGAAGGCCGCTCAAGCAACTTTTCACATCGAGCGGCGTTGCCGGGGCTGCGCAAGTTCGGGAGACAGGGAATGGACAGACTGCAATTCGAGGTGCCGGTGCGCATCATGCCCGCGCCCGGCATGCCGGTCGAGGAGATCTACAGCGTCGAGCAGGCGCTCGACTTCCTGCAGGGCTGGCCGAAACGCCGGCAGGGCAAAATCTACGAAGCCGCCTTCAATGCCTGCTTCGGCGCGACGGTCGACGTGGTCAGCCCCGAGGAAGCCTGCCGGGCATTCGCGGCGTTCTGCCGCGTCAGCGGATTGCTGGCGAGGGACGCCATGTTTCCCGGCAAGCGGCGCAACGTGGCGGTTACGCATCGAGAGGCGCGTGCTTGAGGCGCGAAGCGCTCTAATCCTGTCTTTATGCGCGCCGTCCCCGAACAGGAGCGCGCTTCGGGCATGGATTGGGGGCGTTAGCGACAAACCGGCTCAGCCGCCGAACGACACGCCCCTATAGCGCATTCCCACCTGCACGCCGCGCACGATCACGCGCGACAGGATCTCCATATCCAGCGGCATCTGCGGACGCCACACGTCGAGGAGGAGAGCGACGCGCGGCTGATCCGAGTTGTTCGTGACTTCGTGCTCGAACGTGTCGTCCCACAGCATGCACTCGCCGTCGGCGATGCGCCTTTCCTCATGGTTGATCATCATGATCGTTGCCGGGCGGCCGTCCGGCTGTCTGGGGATCACGAGGCCGAGGTGAAACCGCATGATGCCGCGAAACGGTCCGCGGTGCGGCGGGATGTGCTTGTGCGGGGCAAGAAAGGAAACAGCCGCCGACTTGACCTCGGGGCATTCGGCGAGCAGGCGGCTCAGCACCGGCATCCTTGCCAGATTCTCCGGCACCGCCATGTCGTAGGCCTTCAGCACGAACATGCGCCAGTCGAGCCCGTCATTGGCCGAAATATCGGCCTGCTCCGGCATGATGTCGTGGAAGCGCGGCGCCTTGTTCAGCTTCGCGGCGAGCGCTTCGTCGCGAATGTCGCGCCAGGCGGCAGCGAACTTCGTCGCATTGGGAAAATGTCTTCCGGCATCAAGAATGGCCGGTGCATCTATGCGCTTTTCATAGATACGGCGGACCAGATTGGTTCCCAGATCGTAGGCGCCTGACATCTCATTCCCTCAACGAGGCTGTTATATAGCGGGATGCTGCTTTCGGCGATGCCTCACGGAGATTTGTATGACGGGCGGACAGACATCCCGCCGGAAACTTCCGGATATTGGCCTCACTGCGTCTTCGATGCCAACCGCGGACCGGTGTGGACATCGATGATTTCGGGCCTGACGGTGTCGATCTCGCCGTTCCAGCCGCCGCCAAGCGCCTTGTTGAGCGCTATGTAGTCGGTGGCGATCGCAACGCGGCTCTGCAGGACGAAGTCGTCGGCGGAATAGGCCGAGCGTTCGGCATCGAGCACGTCGAGAAGGCTGGTCTCGCCGGCCTTGTAGCGCGTTCCTTCAAGCCGTGCGGCATCACCATAGGACTTCGCCGAGGAGGCGAGCTTGCCGTTCCTGATACGCTCCTGCGACAACGAAACCGTGGCGTTCTCCACGTCTTCCAGCGCCGTCAACACCGCGGCCTTGTAGGCGACGAAATACTGGTCGCGTTGGGCCCTGGCGACGTCGACGGCCGCCTGCAACTGACCGGCGTTGAACAATGGCACGCTGAGCGACGGTCCGAACGACCAGCCGATGGTGGAGCTCTTGCCGAGGTCGCCGAGCTTCAGGGACGTGGTGCTGATGTCGCCGGTCAGGCTGACGCTCGGATAGCGCGCCGCCTCGGCTTGGCCGATCTTGGCGGTGTATTGCGCATACTGCCGCTCGGCCATGCGCACGTCCGGGCGGGTGAGCAGGATGTCGGCCGGGATACCGGTCGGGATCGGCAGGCGCGGCGCCGGGATCGGTGTCACGCGTTTCAAGCGCTCGTTGAGTGCCGCCGGCGGTCGTCCGGTCAGCACGGAAAGGCGATGTACCGCCTCGGCATAGCTCGCCTCCAGGCTCGGAACGCCGGCTTCCGTGCCGCTGGCCTGCCCCTCCGCCTTGGCGACATCCGCCGCGGTCGCCGAGCCGGCCAAGGCCATGGTGCGAGTGAGCTGGGCGGTTTGCCGCTGCGATGCGGCGGAGCGCCGGGCAAGCGCTATGCGTGCCTGATAGCCGCGTGCCTGGACATAGTTAGAGGTGACATCACCAACCAGCGTGAGAAGGGTCGAGCGCAATTCCTCTTCGGATGCATCCAGCCCGTAGCTCGCCGCCTCGACGCCCCTGCGATTGGCGCCGAAGAGGTCGATCTCCCAGCTGGCGTCGAGGCCCGCCTGGTATTGATCGTAGGTCTCGCTGGCTGTCGTGCCCGCGGAGGTGGCCGAAACCCTGTTGCGGGTGGCCGAGGCCGAGCCGTCGGCGGATGGGAGCAACGTGCCCACCGATTGGCGATAGCTTGCCCGCGCCTCGCGGATCTTGGCCTTGGCGGTGGCGACATCGAGGTTGCCGGCAACAGCTTCGTCGACAAGTGCATTCAACTCGGGATCGCGCAGGCGCTGCCACCATTTGGACAATTGCGCAGGCTTCGCCGGTTTCGCCGGCTTCTGCCCGCTCCAGTTCGCCGGCAGCGCCAGAAAAGGCTTCTGGTAATCCGGGCCGACAACGCATCCCGAGAGCAGGGCAGCGGCAAAGGCAGGCAAAAGAAACCCCTTCGCGGTCGCGAGACCGCGTTCAAAATCAAACATTTGAGAGAAACCTTTATTCCGGTGTGGCTGTGGCTGGTGTCCCGCCCGAATTCTTGTTGGCCGCCTTGCCCTTGAAGATGCGGCGCACCGTGACGAACAATAGCGGCACGAGGAAGACGCCGATCACCGTCGCCGCGATCATGCCGCCCATGACGCCGATGCCGACGGAGTTCTGCGCGCCGGAGCCCGCGCCACTGGCGATCGCAAGCGGCGTGACGCCAAGGATGAAGGCAAGCGACGTCATCAGGATCGGCCGCAGGCGTTGCCGTGCCGCGTCGAGCGTCGCTTCGACCAATCCCATTCCAGCCGACTGGCGGTCGATGGCGAACTCGACGATAAGGATGGCGTTCTTGGCGGCAAGACCGATCGTGGTCAGCAGACCGACCTTGAAATAGACGTCGTTGGTCTGGCCAAAAAGGGTCGCCGCCGCCAGCGCGCCGAAGATACCGATCGGCACCGAGAGCATCACCGCGAACGGGATCGACCAGCTTTCATAGAGCGCGGCGAGGCAGAGGAAGACGACCAGCGCCGAGATTGCATAGAGCGACATCGCCTGGTTGCCGGAAAGCCTCTCCTGGTGCGACAGCCCGGTCCATTCATGCGAATATCCGGCGGGCAGTTGCGCGACAAGTTTGTCGATCTCGTCCATGGCCGCGCCCGAGCTTTGGCCGGCTGCCGCCGCGCCCTGGATCTCGACCGCCGCCGACCCGTTGTAGCGTTCGAGGCGGGGCGATCCGTATGTCCAGTGGCTGGAGGCGAAGGCGGAGAACGGCACCATGACGCCGCCAGAGTTGCGGACCTGCCATTTGTCGAGATCCTCCGGCTGCATGCGGAAGTCCGCGTCCGACTGCAGATAGACCGGCTTCACCCGGCCGCGATCGATGAAGTCGTTGACATAGTCGCTGCCCCAGGCAGTCAACAGCGTGTTGTTGATGTCGGCGAGGCTGATGCCCAGCGCGCTCGCCTTTTCCTGGTCGATATCGACCGAGAATTGCGGCTGATCCTCCTGGCCGTTGGGGCGCGTGTTGGCGAGCAGCTTGCTCTGCGCGGCAAGGCCGAGCAGCTTGTTGCGCGTCTGGATCAGCGCCTCATGGCCGGCGCCGTTGACATCCTGCAGGTAGAAATCAAAGCCGTTGGTGTTGCCGAAACCCTGGATAGCGGGCGGGGCGAGCGCGAACACCTGGGCGTCCCTGATTCTCGAGAAGGCGCCCATGGCGCGGCCGGCCACCGCCGATGCGGCGAGAGCCGGCGTCTTGCGCTGGCTGAAATCCTTCATCCGCACGAAGGCGATGCCGACATTCTGCCCGGCGCCGCCAAAGCCGAAGCCGGAAGCGGTGAACACGCCTTCGACCGCGTCCTTCTCTTCGTTCAGATAATGGTCGGTCACCTCAGCTAGCACACGCTCGGTGCGATCCTGCGTCGCGCCGACCGGCAGCGATGCGCTGGTGATCAGGATGCCCTGATCTTCTTCCGACAGGAATGAGCTCGGCAGTCGGGCGAACATCCAGCCCATGGCGACGACTATGGCCAGGAATACGGCAAGGAAGCGCCAGGACCGGTTGATGATGCCCTGCGAGCCGTCTCGATAGGCGATCGTGCCGCGGTCGAAGACGCGGTTGAACCATCCGAACGGCCCCTTCTGCGTCGCATGGTCCTTTGGCGGGCGCAGGATGGTGGCGCAGAGCGCCGGCGTCAGCACCAGCGCGACCAGCACCGAAAGCACCATGGCCGAGACGATGGTGACCGAGAATTGCCGGTAGATAATGCCGGTGGAGCCGCCGAAGAAAGCCATCGGCACGAACACGGCCGACAGCACGGTGGCGATGCCGATCAGCGCGCCGGTGATTTCCTTCATCGATTTGCGAGTCGCCTCCTTCGGCGGCAGGCCTTCATCGTGCATCACGCGCTCGACATTCTCGACCACGACGATGGCGTCGTCGACGAGCAGGCCGATGGCCAGAACCATGGCGAACATGGTGAGCGTGTTGATCGAGTAGCCGAAGAAGGAGAGCACGCCGAATGTGCCGAGCAGCACCACGGGCACGGCTATCGTCGGGATGATGGTGGCGCGCAGGTTCTGCAGGAACAGCAGCATCACCAGGAACACCAGCACGATCGCTTCGGCCAGCGTCTTCACCACCTCCTCGATCGACAGGCGCACGAAGGGCGAGGTGTCATAGGGGTAGACGACCTCGACGCCCTGCGGGAAAGTCGAGCTCAGGCGGTTGATGGTCGCGCGCACAGCCTCGGCCGTGCTGATCGCGTTGGCGCCCGTCGCCAGGTTGACGGCGACGCCGGCGGCGGGATTGCCGTTGTAATGGGCTTGCGTGGTGTAGCTTTCGGCGCCGATCTCGACCCTGGCGATATCGTTCAGCCGCACCAGCGAGCCATCGGTGTTGCTTTTCAGGATGATATTGCGGAATTGCTCGGCGGTCTGCAGCCTGCTCTTGGCCGTCACAGTGGCGTTGAGCTGCTGGCCCTTGCGCGCCGGAAGCCCGCCGAGCTGGCCGGCCGACACCTGCGTGTTCTGCGCTTCGATCGCGGTCGCTACATCGCCCGGCATCAATGCATATTGCGCAAGCTTGTCGGGATCGAGCCAGATGCGCATCGCGTAGCCTGAGCCGAAGAGCTGCGTCGAGCCGACGCCTTCTACGCGCTTCAGCGTGTCGTTGATGGTGCTGTCGACATAGTCGGCGAGATCGGTCGAGTTCATCTTGCCGTCACTCGAGACGAAGCCGATGACCATCAGGAAACCGGTCGAGGATTTGGAGACGGTGATGCCGTTGCTCTGGACGACCTGCGGCAGCTGCGACTGCACGAGCTGCAGCTTGTTCTGCGTCTGGACCTGCGCGGTGTCAGGATTGGCGGCGCTGGTGAAGGTCAGCGTGATCGAGGCCTGGCCGGTCGAGGTCGACGTCGCCGTCATATAATCGAGGTTGTCGATGCCGGTCATGCCCTGCTCGATGACCTTGGTCACCGAGTTCTCGACCGTCTGGGCATCCGCGCCGGGGTAGCTGGCACCGATGTTCACGGTGGTGGGCGCGATCTGCGGATATTGCGAGATCGGCAGCGACTGAAGCGCCAGCAGCCCGCCCAGCATGATCACGATGGCGATCACCCAGGCGAAGATCGGCCGGTTGATGAAGAAAGCCGACATCGCTTCAGTTCCCAGTTGCGCCAGAAGCTGGTTGCCTGGCGGCGCCGGCGGCATTGCCTCCGGCAGGCTCCGCCGAGGCGGAGCTTTGCTCGCGATCCTTGATCTCGCCGGTCGTTTCGTCGATCGTCACCTCGACCGCCGTCACGTCGCCGCCGGCGCGTACCAGTTGCAGGCCCTCAACGATGACGCGGTCGCCGTCGCTGACGCCGGAGTCCACCAGCCAGTTATTGCCGACGCTGCTGCGCACGCTGAGCACGCGCTGCTCGACCTTGCCCTGGGCATTGAGCACCAGGGCCGTCGCTTGGCCCTTGGCATCGCGGGTGACGCCGCGCTGAGGCACAAGGAAGCTGTTCTGGGCGACGCCTTCCTCGACGATGGCGCGCACATACATGCCAGGCAGCAGCAAGCGGTCGGGATTGGGAAACTGGGCTCTGAGCGCGAACGTGCCGGTGGACTGGTCGACATTGGCGCCTGTGAATTCCATCTTGCCGTTCTGTGCATAGATGGTGCCGTTGTCGAGCTTCAGCTTGACGCTGACATTTGCCCCACTGAACTTTACGCGGCCTTCGTTGATCGCCTGGCGCAAGTTGAGCAGGTTGGTGCTCGATTGCGTGACGTCGACATTGATCGGATCGAGCGAACGAATGGTGGTCAGCACAGTCTCCTGGTTGGCGGTGACCAATGCTCCCGGCGTCAATGTCGATTTGTCGATGCGGCCGGCGATAGGCGCAGTTATCGAGGTGCGGTTGAGGCTGATGCGCGCTGTCTCGACGCTGGCCTTGGCCGACGCGACATCGGCCTGAGCCTGCGCCAGCGTCGCGGCGGCATCGTCGTAATCCTGCTTGGAGACGACATTCTGCTTCAGCAAGCCGGCATAGCGGTCGAACTTGGCCTGCGCCGTGGGCACCGCGGCTTCCGCCTTCTGTTGTGTGGCGACGGCGCTGTCATAAGTGGCCTGATAACTCGCCGGATCGATGAGGTAGAGAGGCTGTCCCGCCACCACCTCCGCCCCTTCCTGGAACAGCCGCTGCTGGATGATGCCGTCGACCTGCGGGCGCACCTCGGCGATGAGCGAAGCAGCCGTGCGGCCAGGCAGCTCGGCGGTGATCGCAACCGACTGCGGGTGCAGCGTGATGACGCCGACCTCGGGCCTGCCGGCACCCCCCATGCCCGCCGGCACCTGGCTCTTTTCCTGCGAGCAGGCCGCCAGAAGAAGCGCGGCGCACAGGATTCCCGTCCAGGGAGACAGGCGGCGTGGCCTCGCCGGCGGAGAACGACTAGGCTGGATATGCATTGGCTGGGTCTTTCCCTGGAATTTCGGTCCTCCGCTGGCCGCTCGCGCCGGGCGCTTCGACCAACAGCTTGCCGAGGTGGCGGGCGAGGAAGCTCTGGATGTCGTTGATGAAGATGTAGACCACCGGCACGTAGACGAGGCCGAGCATGGTGGACGAGACGAGCCCGCCGAGCACGGCGATCGCCATCGGCGCCCGGGTCTCCGCGTCGGCGCCGATGCCGAGCGTGATCGGCAGCATGCCGGCGCCCATGGCGATCGATGTCATGGCAATGGGCCGAGCCCGCTTGCGGGCGGCGAAGCACAGCTGGATCGCGCCCGTCAGCATCTGCTTCGACAGGATCCGCTGCCCGGCATGGGCGCCGGGGCGGATCGTCAGGAGCGAGCTCAGGGAGGCAAGCAACCGCAGCATCATCAGGGCTTCCCACATCATCATGTGTTCCGTTCTGGTGCGGTCGCGCGGACGCGCCCGCCAACTCGCAAAGAAAGTACCGGCCGGCCCGTGAACGGGTGGGTCAGGGGGCCGGCCGGCGCAGCCGATCAGAGTTGCTCGTCACTCCGGGGTAGGGGTGGAGGGAGCTGTCCACCGTGATCGGGCAGACCTCCTTGGCCGGCTGCCTCCGGCGGATCTCCACATGGACCGGGGGGCGGGCCGTGCGGCCGATCCGCCGAAGCAAGTATTTCGAGCTGTTCGGGCGTCAGCTTGGCGCGCAAAACAGCGATGGCGTCCTTGAGCTTGGCGGCAGAGGCGGCGCGTTTGGTCACCTCGTCGGCTAGCTTTTCCTGGAAGGCGAAGGGGTCATGCCCTGCTTGATCGGGCCTTGCCTGATCCAGCTTGCCGCCGGCGGCATCGTCAGGCCCTCGGCCGGGCGGGCCAAAATCGGGCCGAGGCGGCGCCAGCACCGCTTGCAGCGCGCTGGTGTAGTCGCGCCAGGCGTCGAGCTGCTCGGAGCGGATGCCGACCCGGGTCTCGAGCGCGGCTAGCCGGGCAGCGAGAAATTCCGGCGGCGGCCCCATGCGCCGCGGGCCGAAGTCCTCTGGGCCGTGCCGCATTGCTTGGCGCGGGCCGTGCCACGGCATCGGGCCGGGACCTGCGTCGTCCTGCCGGCCGATTGCCGGCGGCTCGCCTCCGGGCGCCGCGCCAGAGTCCGGTTGAGCGGCGAACACGGGGTGGATGGCCGCGACCGAAAAGAGGCCGAGCGCCAAAAGTCTGCTTCGCATGACGTGATCCTTTCCTGCATGCTTCGGATGAAGGGGAGGATAGGAAGCGTCTTTTGCCGCTTTGCTTCGGCGCGTTGCCGAAGGTTTCCGGAAAAAGGAGAATTGTTTCCGAATGTTTCCGGCGGCGTTGTGGAAACGTTCCGTTGCAATTTTCCATGCCGCTGGGCGTCGTCGCTCCTTATAATCAGGCACGGAAAGGCAAGCGGGCGAAGAATGCAGGCACAATCCCACATCCTGGTCGTGGACGACGATCGCGAGATCCGGACGCTGCTCGGGCGCTATCTCGACGGGCAGGGATTTCGCGTGTCGGTAGCGGCGGACAGGCGCGAGTGCGAGCAAAAGCTCGGCTCCGGCCAGTTCGACCTCATCGTGCTCGACGTGATGCTGCCGGACGGCTCCGGGCTGGACATCTGCCGGAGCCTGCGCGATCGCAAACCGCATATTCCGGTCATCCTGCTCACGGCGCTGAAGGAAGATGTCGACCGCATCATCGGGCTTGAGCTCGGCGCCGACGACTATCTCGGCAAGCCGTTCAATCCGCGCGAGCTTTCTGCCCGCATCCGCGCGGTGCTCAGGCGTTCGGCGCCGGAAGAGGCCATCCCGCCCAAGGTTCGCGTCTATCATTTCGCCGGTTACAGGCTGGAGCCGGACACGCGCAAGGTGATGGATGCCGATGGTGCCCTGGTCGACCTTACCGGCGCTGAGTTCGACCTGCTGCAGGTATTTCTCGACAGGCCGGGGCGGCTTTTGTCGCGCGACCAGCTGCTCGACCTGACGCAAGGGCGCGAACGCGAGCCGCTCGACCGGTCCGTCGACGTGCTGATGAGCCGGCTGCGCCGGAAATTTGCCGAAGCGGGCGAGGAGAGCTTGTTCAAGACCGTGCGAAATGGTGGCTATCAGCTGACCGCGCGGGTCGAGACCGCGGAGACCGAGGCATGACCTCGCTGCGCCGGCGGCTGATCATCCTGCTCGTCGCGTCGATCCTCGGCGTGGTCGGCCTCGCCACCTTCGTGGCGGTCAAGGTGCTCGGCGGGCCGTCGCCCGAGCTGATCATGGGTCCGCTCGCCCACCAGATCCAGTACATGGTGCAACTGGCTCCCGGGCACATGCCGAATTCAAGCGATGCGCCCGTCAACGTACGGGATCGCCCGGCCGACGGCGTCGAGGATCTCAAGCACACAAAGGTGCTCAACGAGATCCTGCGCCATGACGGCCTCGATGTTTCGGCCGTGGTTAGCCGCAAGGCCGGCGGACCGGGAATGGTCGCTTCGGTCGTGCTGCCCGACCATCGCTGGATGATCGTCGATGTTCCCGATTTCGGCCCGCAGCGCGATGTCTGGATCGGACTGGCGGGCTGGATGGCGCTGATCGTGCTCGGCGCCACGCCGGTGTCGATCTATTTTACCGGCGTACTGGTGCGGCCGCTCGAAATGCTTGAAGCCGCCGTCAGCAAGATCGGATCGGACGGCATGCTGGCGACTTTGCCGGAGAAAGGCTCGGCCGAGGTGAGGGCCACGGCCCATGCGCTCAACGAGCTGTCGGCAAGGCTGAAGATGGCGATGGAAAGCCGCATGCGGCTGGTCGCGGCGGCCGGCCACGATCTCAGGACCCCGATGACCAGGATGAGGCTCCGTGCCGAATTCCTCGACGAGGACCGCGAGAAATGGCTGAGCGACCTCGACGAGCTCGACCGCATCGCCGACAGCGCCATCCGCCTTGTGCGCGAAGAGGTGAACCTGGACGCTGTCGAGCCGGTGGCGCTGGACAGGCTGGTTCGCGACATCGAGGTCGAGATGGTCTCGCTCGGCCATGCGGTCACGATCGACCATCTCGACCATGTGTCGGTCAAGGCCGGCGCGCTCGGCCTGCGCCGGGCGCTGCGCAACCTGATCGTCAACGCCGCGACGCACGGCAAGAGCTGCACCGTCTCGCTTACGGGGCGGGGCGGCCAGGCGGTTCTCGCCATCGCCGACCGCGGCCCCGGTATTCCGCCGGACCTTCTGAACAAGGCCTTCGAGCCGTTCTTCCGGGTCGATCCGGCACGCACGCAATCCATTCCGGGCGCGGGACTAGGGCTTGCGATCGCGAAGGAGATCATCGAGCGTTATGGCGGAACCATCACGCTGGAGAACAGGCCGGGGGGAGGACTGCAGCAGAGGGTGGTTTTCGCAACAGCCTAGCACCGACCCGTTCTTCCGTGCTCAGGGCTATCCGGATCCTTGGCGCGGTCTCAAGCTTTCGGCCACTTTCAATTGCTTGCTCGCGCCATCGTGACCGCACCGCTGTTGCGGAGCGGAGCCTCAAGATGTGAACTTGTCGATACGATGTTTTGCGAGGATGCCAGCATGCCCATGGGCAAGATTGCGTTTTGCGCGGCAGCGATGATCGTTGCCGCCACAAATTTCGCCGATGCACGGCCCGATACACGCACAATGACCTGCGCGCAGACCCAGGCGCTGATCGAGAGCCGGCATGCGGTGGTGCTGAGCACCGGGTCGAACACGTATGATCGCTATGTCCGCCAATTCGGTAATGAGTGCGACGCTCCCTACGTGCCGATGGTCGGCTATGTTCCGGCCAGTGACGGTCAATGCATGGTCTACCGGTGCGAGCAGCCGGCGCCAATGGTTCCGGATTGATTTGCGCTCGCGGCTTCTCTCCAGGTGAAATACACCGATCAACCCGCGGAGCATCAGTGCGGCATAGACAGCCCGGTTCCCGTGTTTCCAAAACCCGCCTATGAAGGGTGGCTAGCACAAACCGGCCAACTTTCAGTGGCAACAATCGAGCGTCACAACCCGAGCGGCCACCCGGCCTTCGGCAATCTGAGTGGCCGGTCAGGCTCGGCAGCTTTGATCAGTTCGGCCGCCGCCGACATCACATGCTCTGCCGAGCGCTCGACCTTATCGAAGCGCCGCATGATCCGAAGGCGAAGACGCATGAGCTGATGCAGCTCGGCACGTCTCTCATCAATGGCCGGTGGTTCAAACAACGCTGCTACGCCTCCCAGCGGCGGGGTATCTTCGGCCAACCGTCGCTCACGTCAGTTCTTGCAGCGAGATCACCATAGGGCGGAGAGCCTTCAACCTTCGCAGTAGGTTTACCGCGCCATTGTGAGAACTAGGTCACCGGCCCGGCGTTTCGCCGATTTCACGGTGAAGATCGAGGCGCGTCACCCGCAGACCGACGCGTGGCCTCAACCACCTCCAGCAAGGCCCGCTGTACCTCGTCAGCCGCAGCGTCGGTAACGTGCATCTGGTGCTCAGTCCGGAACTGCAGGAGCGCAACCTTGGCGGCCATATACAGGCCACCATGTGCATGCTCGTGGGTGTTGAAATCTCCGATCTGCATGCAAGGGAAACCGCGTCCGGCTGCCTTGGTTCCAAGGTTGGACGTGCGCGGGTAGTCTGTCTCCCGGGTGGCTTCGAACCGCCCGCGGACGGAAAGGTCGCAAAAAACCAGACTAACGTTATCGGTTTGCTGGCGTCCTGGGGCTTGTAGGCCAGCAGGCGAAAAGCGGCCTTCAGCCGATCTTCTCATGAAACCGACAGGGTGCGAGGATTCCAGCGCTTCGTGCTGACATCAACGGTCTCAGCCATTGACTGAAAAGAACGCAAGTGAGCTAAAAGGTTGGAAAAACTGGTACGCCCAAGGGGAATCGAACCCCTGTTACCGCCGTGAAAGGGCATCACTAGCGGCCATTTATTGTCCGCCGCTGTCCGCCAAAGTCCATATTTCTCAAATGGTTGGATATCTCTCACCCGCAATTGTGCGCGGTCGTGTGAGAGGGTATATTTTACGTATATTTTACGGTTTCGGAAAAGGCCGCGTGTCCAAGTCTCTCAAGGAATCCCCGATCACCACCCCGAATGCTCGTGCGACTCTTGATATTGGAACGCACTGGCGAGGCATCGACCCGGAAGTGCACCTCGGCTACCGAAAAGGAAAGCGCGGCGGCGTTTGGCTCGTTCGCTGGCGCAATGGGCTGAACTACAAGTATGTCACTATAGGCACCGCTGACGATAGGGGCTCAACCAAGGTTGGACCCCTGAGTTATGAGACAGCTATCAAAACTGCTCGCAGGCTTGTCGAAGAGCACCGCACCCAGGCTGATATCGAGGCGCTTGGGCCAGTTCTCAAGGTGAGAGGGGCGGTCGAAGCCTACGTTGCCACACGGGACGCTCGGGAGGCGAAAAGGCGGGGGCGGGATAAGCGCTCTGATGCCGGCCAACGTCTCGGCCGGTATGTCCTCGGTAAGGGCGAGAGAGGCGAACAGGAAGCAATCCCGCAGGAGGCTGCGCTGGCTGGTGTGGATCTGCATGCGCTCAGCGAGCAAGAACTGCTGTCCTGGCGCGACGGTTTGCCGGCGACCATGAAGGCCACGACCCGTCAGCGCCTTATCAATGATCTGAAGGCGGCACTGAACGCTGCCTATGCGGCGAATCGGGCAAAGCTGCCGGCAGGGCTCCCCGGCGTGATCAAGCAAGGCCTCCGCGCTAACGCGGCAGAGGAAGCTGAGCCGGTCGCTCGTGACAATCTGATATTGCCCGACGCCGACATTGACAGACTGCTCCGCGCCGCCCGTGAGGTCGACGCCGAAGAGGGCTGGGAGGGCGACCTATTCCGTCTGGTGCTTGTCCTTACAGCCACGGGGGCGCGCCTTTCGCAAGTTGCCCGCATCCGTGTAACTGACTGCCAGATTGCGCAAAGCCGATTGCTGGTGCCGACCAGCCGCAAGGGCAGGGGCCTAAGGAACGGCACGATTACCGTCCCGGTGGGGCGCGATGTCGTGGACGAGTTGGTGCCGGTTACCGTCAACCGTTCCCCAGATGCGCTCCTGCTAGAGCGCTGGCGCCATGTACAGGCACCCGGCAAGCTGGAATGGCAACGCGATAGTCGCGGCCAGTGGCAGTCGGCGGCCGACCTGGCACGGCCATGGCAGGCGATCAGAGACCGCGCCAAGCTACCCGATGTAATACCCTACGCGCTGCGCCATACCAGTATCGTGAAGGGCATCCGGGCAAATCTGCCCATCCGGCTTGTCGCAGCTCTTCACGACACAAGCACCGCGATGGTCGAACGCCATTACAGCAAGTGGATTACGTCTGGGCTCGAAGACTTGGCGAGGTCGGCTATCGTTCCGCTGGTGCCGGGCCAAGACGATTCGAATATTATCCGCCTTAATGCGTGACAATGCGCTGGCGGTCTTGACTGGCGAGACCGAAGCGAGCAGAATTTAAGTCCCTCTTTCGGAGGGAATCGACAAAAGTTTCAGTTTAGGGACCGTGCGGGCAAGATCCCGCTTCGCCGTGGGCCTTTGATGGTCCGCGACCCTTCCTGACTTCTTGCGTCACTTCTCCCAAGAAACGCAGCGAAGCCGGATCAGCGTCGAAACGGATTAATCCGATTCGTTTGACGGCGAAGTGCGAACAAAGCTCGAACATCGATGTGGATAAGCTGTGGATATATCATGGCTAAACAATTGAATTTAAACGAAATAAAGCGCAACAAAAATTCTGGTGGAAAGCATCGTGCAGTGTTGGCAACGCGACTCGGTATCCGCTAGAATCTCCTGAGTTTGTGTACGTGTTCGTGTTTGTTCGAATAACAACGGAGAAAGTCATGGAAGTAACGCCCAACGCCTTCACTGTGGACGGATTCTGCTCCGCCTACGGTGTCGGTAGATCGCTCCTCTACGAAGAAATTCGGGCTGGCCGGATCTCGGTCAGAAAGGCCGGTCGGCGAACGCTGATCAGGAAGGAGGATGCCCAGGCCTGGCTGGACAATCTGCCAGAAGTGAAGCCTGCCAAGGTGGCAGAGGAGGCTTGAGCGGCGGTCGCCAAACCAAAGCCGCTCAAGCCCAATCTGACCCCTTGAATTTCACCGTAACCCCTCCCCAGGGACCACGAAGGAACCAGATATGGACGGCATAGCAGGGGATTTTCCCCAAGCGAAATCAATTCCAACAACTTCGAACAAGAAATTCTCGATCAGGGTCAAGGTCGAGCCGGATGGCCAGACCATGCGCCTGAATGGCCGAGTGGCCTGGGCGGTGAAGCAGCTCATCGACGCTGGCAAAGGCGGCTGTACTCCGATCACGCATCCGGGGCCGCGCTGGTCCGACTACGTTTTCAAAGCCAGGGCGCTCGGCTTCGTCATCGAAACGGTCCACGAGAGCCACGACGGCCAGTTCCCCGGCCACCATGCGCGGTATTTTTTGCGCACCGAGGTATCGATCCTTTCTGCGGATGCGGTGGCTGCATGACGGACAATACAAGCTCGCACGATTTGATCGCCACTGCAGCTAATTGGCTGGCAACCGGCGGTGCCGACAGGACCAAGGCGGCCGTTCCTCAACTTCGCCAGCGCTTCGGGCTAACCGCCGCTGAAGCTATCGCCGCGATCCGAGAGAGCCACCTTATCCCGGGGAGGTCGCACTAGATGAGCGTCGCCAACGCAGCCCTAGCGCGGCATCGCGCGAACCGGACGGGCAAGATGAAAGTCGGCCGGTGCATCCTGGCCGACAAGCCAAAGCCAAACGCCCCGTTCATGATCACCAACGCCAGACTTCGCGAGCTGGAGCGGGTCATCACGAGCCGTTACGGCACTGTTCTGCCCGAGACCGACGATGCCGACCTTTTTATCGAGGTTGCCGCTTATTCGCTGAACGCCCATTGCCTGAGTAAGGGGCTCGATCTTGATAAGGTCTTGGGCGACTGGTGCCATAGATGGGCGCCTTGGGCGTTGCGGCGGGCGGGAACTATAATCCGCCCGATCCTCAACAAACTTGTCGGCCGCCGCTACCAGATGAAGGCCGACGAAGCCGCGCACAAAATCTGCTTGACCTTGTTGGAGCGGACGGTGCTCGAAATTAAAACGATGGGCGCCTGCGATTTTTCTGCCCGAATTCGAAAGGGCATCGCGAAAGACGTTAAGCGGTCAAGTGATCGGGCAAGGCAGACGGCAAAGCGGCGTGCTCGTGGTGTCGAACCTCGCGAAAGCTGGCTGGCCAGAAATTCTCTGTCCAAAGGTCGCCCGTGGGATGCCGAGGGGATTTCTCGCGCCCAATGGTATCGGCGCTTTCGTGAGACAGGTCCGTCGCTAGTAGGTATTTCAACCAAAAGCGACACACTTGTCTCATCGGCCCCAGTCGGTCCGTCGCAAGAGACCCCCTCACGGGGTCCAAGCTCGCTCACGCTCGCAGAAAAATCTTCTGTTCTTGGCGGGGCGGTGGTGGTCGTGGCGCTGCGTTCAAAGTCCCTTCCTTCCCTCCAAAGCAGACTCGGAGCCGTAAACGCCAACGGCGGCGCCGAACAGTGCGGCGTTGATGAAGCACTCGGCCAGATGGGAGTTGCGAGTTAAATGGAACAGAACCGAGACAAACAGGCATCCATCGTTCCGTTTCCACTACATCGCAATGTGCGGCTGGTGCGGGAAACCATCGACATTCTGCAGAAGCGCCACGGCGCCGCCGCTGATCGGTTTTGGCGGACTACTGTTCGCCAGCAGATCGGGCAGATGCAGGTCTGTGGCCTCCGAGACGATGCCATCATCAAGGATCAGATCGAGAAGTTCGCCTTGGCGGTCTTCGACGCGCTGCGCTCGTCGGCGGCTCAACAGGATGGTGATGCAGCATGACGAAGAGCAAAGACAAAGATGGTGGGTCGCTGACGCTGCCTCTGGACGATGCGCTGCCGGCGACAGTTGAACAGCCTGTCGACGAAGACGACGACGAAGCCGAAGACAATCCATTCGACAACGACAGTGAGGTCATGGTGGTCCGCGACCAGAAGGCAATCGCAATCTACATGAGCAGATATGGCGGCCTGGTGATCCGGCAAGAGAGAGACGGTGCCTATGAAACGGAAGACTGTGTCATCATCTTATCAACCGTCAGCGCCGCCTACAAAGTCCTGAAGGCCATGGAAACGGTGCTCGCTGAGATGAAGGAATTTAACAAGAATGGCGGCTGAGCGCTCGTTGACAGTGATTGAAGGCGGTGGCGGCTTCCTTCTGGTAGATGGCGGCGACACGCTCGCGGGTCCGTTCCCGACCAATGCAGACGCATGGCGCGCGGCCGATCGGCTGGAGGGCTCGCCGATATCGCCAGCGGAAAAGCGGGCGGACTGGATATCGAACAAGATCCTGGCGAGCGGCCCTAAGCCGACGGTGCCGAAGTCGGTTCGCAAGGAAAAGAAGCGGACCAAGAAAATGAAGCGGGCCGCGGCGAAGGCGCCACGCTGGGTTCGCGACATTGCGGCGGCAAAGTTCGATCCGAATGGGAAACGCACACATTGGCAGCTCGGCACTTTCGGTGCCGCGTCTGAAGTAAGGCGCATTGACCCGGCTGATTACCTCGCATCGAAATAGGAAACCCTATGACTATTGCAGAACGACAAGCGCGGGAGGCCTATGACCGTGAAAACCCGTGGCGGCCAATGAATACCGCCGTTCGGGGAGACGGGCTTATCTGTGAGCTGCTCCTCAACGATATGGTAGGAGAATACGGCACGCCGAACTTTCACTACTTCCTCGACAAAGACGGTCGCTGGTATCGGATTGATCCGCCAGAAGACATATCTGTGCTCCCCGCAACCCCGATTAATTGGCGCCCGGCGTGCGTCCGCATGACGCCTGAGCGACGGAACGTTATCAAGCAAAGGGCGAAGGCATGAGGCGGGAATATTCGCGCAATGGATGGCTGATCTGTTCGGCCGGTCAGATCTGGGATGACTGGGTATATCCGAGCGAGGCAGCGGCCTTGACCACAGTAGAGCGCTGCAAGGTCCCACACGCGACCGTCGTCCTGGATCACCGTCAAGGTTTTGTTGATAACAGGGGGCGCCAACTTCCCGAGAAACTTCTGTTCGATAGGATGAGGCGTCGTTGACGGCGAGACCAGTGGGCGCCTTTGCAGCCACGGTCAGAGATAGGGCAGCGGACTAAGATATGCCTGGTGAGCCCACCGAAGAAGAACTCGAAGCACGGATTTCCCGGGTGCTATTCGGATCATCTGAGCAAAGGAGCGTGATCACGGTGGCGCGGTCTCGCCGACGCATCGAGACGCCCGGCAAAAACAAACCGAAGCCCGTGATCGAAATCCAGCCCAAGAGGGCTGGCAATTCATGGATCGCGGAGGTGACCTACGACGTCTTCGCCGTGGTCACCGGCAGTCGCATTAAGACAAAGTCGGACCTCTATGATGACGAATGCCGGAAGGTGATCCGCGAGCACCAAAGAAACGGCGGCGAGGTCGTAGTCCTGAAATCGAAGACAATATGACCGCGTGCTCGCACGCCATCTATAGCGCACGGCAAGCCATTCATCGAAAGGAACCAATGAACGTTTCCCCAAAGCTTTTCAATGAAGTTCCCTTCTCGGCCGGCACGGCAAGGCCTAGGCCTTCGCGAGCAGAAAGTGCTGCGGAGCGTCAAGTTGGTCGGGCAAAGGAGGCACGTGCCATTGCCCGGCTGAAGGCGATCGATGGCGGCAAGGCTGGATCGAAGGTCACCGCGGTCAAGGTCCGCATCTCAGGAAGTCGAGCAGAAACCCAGGCGATCCGGTCGAGGCCAGGCACATTTGAATGGCGCTACGGTCGAAACCGGCAGGATGCGCTTTTCCATGCCGGTAGCCATCTTGCGGTCCTGTGGGAGCGCGCTGGCATAGCCATCGCAAGCTCGGCCGATTTTCTGCGCGGAACCAAGTCAGGGTTCGCCACCGGGATCTCAGATGGGCGCGTTGCGGCGATCGACCGCCTGGAGGGCTTCGTACAGGAGATGGGGAGGTTGCCGGCCGAACGGCTCATAGACTACTGCGTGGCTGGCCTGACGACGGCCGAGCTTGCCAGAAAGCATGGATCGAAAGAGCGCGATATGGCACCGGTGCTGCATTCGGACCTTCGGGCATGCGCGATGCATTTCAAATTCTTGGCAGGGTAACGAAGGTTGACTTTCAACGCGAAACCCTATAGGAATATATTCAGGTGCCGAGGTGCGCCGAGAACTCGCTACATCAGGCGGATTTTTTTATTCGCCGCGCGGGACAAATCCTATCCGAAACGCTTTTTCTTCAAGTTTCGGAACTGACACCAGCATAATCCCCATCTGGGAGTGGTGTTGCAGCAATTGCACCGCGTTTCCCTGATCATCCTGCCCAACAAAAATCAGGATGTCTGGGTTGGAGTAACGAATCTGCCGCAAATGGAAAGCCGGGACGGCGCCGCCCACGACGTGAACGCCTAGCTCGGTCTCATCGCTCAGGTGCTTTTGTTGTGAAAGTATGAGCTCCATCAGGCGCTCGTGCATGTACTTTGCTGGATTGTTCCTTCGGTGAGCTATCGCCTGCATTTCTGCAAGTGGGCCACTCGGATCCGAGAACCTGCGCAACTCGTCGGACATTGGTCTCTCTCCCCCCAAGCGTTCGGGCTGACCGACACAAATGTAGCCCCCTGGAATCGCGAGGCAGTTAGTCTATGGCCCGACTGCTGTGAATACTGCCAGAACCTTATTCGCGGCATCCACCGAAGCTTGCCCAGATTGTCGGGCTTGGCTGCCCCGTGTAATGCAACCATTCAGATCGGATCTGTTTGTGGAAGCAGCAAAGCCAAGGTCCCTGCAATTCGTCGCTTGATCGGCCACCTCTTTGAGTAATGGCAACGTTGCATAGAGCTTGTCGTATTTTGACTTAAGCGCATCGTAGCGAGAATCAGGCGGACATCCACCGATATCATGCTGACGCAGATACTCGCTCACAATTCCGAGACACACTACGACTACTGCGAAAAGAAGAAACCATCTGGGGTCTGTTCGTCCGTTAGACATTAGACGAGCGGCCATAGCGGCGAGCAAAAAACCTAAACCCACAACGCCTAAATTCAAAATCCCGACGAAATCCAACTGCCCCTCCCTACGCCCCTGTAGCAATATCAGACAGTAGCAGGGCGGTCTTGCAAGCTTCAATACCATCGGCGGGCCACTGAGTGGCCCTTCTCAAATCTTTGCTTCCGCGGTCTCTCAACGCTGATACCGGCTACGCGCGGAAAGCTTCTCGCTCGATCCTAAGAAGAACCCGGCCGGGGTGGCGGTGCGGTCGGATTATCCGGGGAAGCGGGGCCGCTGGAAAACCCGCTAGGCGATCGGTTTCCGGGCGTTCTCAATGTTGTGCTGAGCGGCGACCACGATAGACCGAAGCATCACCAGCATCATGACATATTGGTCCATTGGGCTCAGTTCCCGAAACGGCGCTCGAGGGGAGCGCGCCATTCGGTCGAGGAACATCGGGAGGTTCTGCTTCTCTCGAGGTGAAAGCGCTTGATACAGATTCTTCGCGTCTTCAGCCTTTAGATCTCTGTGCGGCTGATGCGCAAGCTTGTTCCGCAAGTTACCAACGGCACTCAGCGCAGGCTTGATACCGCTGTCCAGGCCCAGCGCGAAAGCCAGAGAGCAGCGCTTCGAAAAATCCAAGTTCATCGCTTTGAGTTCGGCCGGTACTCTCACGCAGAGGCCTAGCAACTTCTCCAGCTCAAAATCGAGGTAGGCGACCCCGCGAATGATGACCGTGAACGCATCGTTGCCGCTCATGGTCTCATAGTACTGCATTTCGGCCTGTAGACTGATCACAGCCATAGAGCGCCCACCACCATTCTTCTTTGCACCCGCTCAGACCGGGGCTGCCTCAACGCTGCAGCACACCGACGGATGTCCAGCCTCTCCAAGATCCTCAACCTGTTTCGCAGGAGCGAATCCATGCCCGTCGACTATTCCGCGTTGTCCACCAGGATCGAGCTTGCTGTCACGCTGGCGAAGGAAGTCGCGACCGAACTTTCATCGTCGGTCGCGAAGGATGCGCAGATCGCCAAGCTGTCGTCCGACCTCGCCACCGCGCAACAGGATCTCGACACAGCAAACTCTCAGGTTCAGACTTTGACGGCTCAGCTCACGACCGCGACCGAGGCGTTGCAGGCCGCTCTGCCGCCGGCTGAGCCTGCGACCGATCCGCCGCCGACTACTACGCAAGCCGCGCAACCTGCCGTCTGACCATCCAAGGATAAATGCAGATCGGCGCAATCCTACGCCGATCGCAAGCTTAAAACTCTTCTCCTCCTGGCTTGATGATCTGGATGTCGCTCGGCATCCAGGTGAAGTGACGAACTCTCTCTAGCCGCTTTACGTGCCTTCTGACCGCGGCCGCTGTCAGTGACCACGGGTCTCCCTCTGTCCAGGCCGAGACCTCTTCGTCAGCGAAGAGCTTGTGTATGTACAGAGCCAACTCGTCGTCACCAGTCGCGTGAGCTACCAGCGCCAGAGCTAACTGTCGCGACTCGGCTCCCCAACTAAGCTTGTCGGAGTAGTCTATCAGATCGCGCCGAAGGTCCAACGGACTTCCTCCAGCGGTCACACTCGGCGCCCCGTCGACCATCTCTCCCTTATATATAGTGCTGTCTTCCACCTGTTCTGCCACTTGCGCTGCCTCCTCTGTCATTCACAATCAGTAACGAGTTTTTATCACGGCGAGTCATCCTCAAACTCTATATCCGGCTTCTACAAGAACTTCATAGGCATACCTGTAGTTCTTGATAAGCTTTGAAAGAAGGGGGTCAACCTCTTCTCCATCGGGGCAAAGCTTCTTCAATATGCGGATGTATTGCTCTAGAACCTCAAGAGGTGAAGCATTGTCATCCAAACCGAGAGCCGCGAGGGCGTCCGCGACCTCTCTGTCCGGCGATGCCGTAGGTGGGACTTCGAGCTCCGGTTCTGGAGTCGTGCTCACCTTCTCCCAATCATCATTCGATAGGAATAGCCACGACACCAAGCCTTTCAGAAGCGATCGCCCTCCCACTCCTCCGAGCGTTTCATCGGACGCAGTTGTTGCCGACGAGATGCTTGGGCCGTCATGGTAGTTCCTGTCTTGCGGGTAATACTCGGGAATGTCGTCTGAACGAGCATTGGCGCGCCGGCTCTCCGGTCGACGAGATGGACTTCCAACGAATGATGGACTTGGAGCAGGGGTCTCGGAGACGCCGGTCACTCCCTGGACCTGACCGTGGCCATACTGAGCCTCAAGCATCCATCGAGCCACAGAGATGTCCGGGGCTTCGATGATCGGCTCGATAGGGAAATGGCCATTTATCCAGACATACGCTTTAAACTTTGGCATTCCAGTTCTCGTCCTGACGGGACCATACGAACACGTGAGGCTGTCTTGTCGGCTTCAGGCCGGACGGCCGTCCACCAGTCTCTTCCTCAGTCGGCGCCGTTCTCGGGGATGAAGTCGACGCCCTTCGCTTCGTCACTATTTCGAAACGAAGCCCTGTTCGGCCATGCACCCTCGGAAAACACCGTCCGAAGATATGGCCTTGGTCAACAGTCCGCCGTAGGCGTTCGCGAAATTGGTCGAAGCTCGCCCGTTGCAAATGGCCTTGGCCCGTTCAAACCGTATTTGAAACGATGGCGACGGCGACACCTCACGCCATTGGTTGGAAGTGCTATTGCAGCCCGAGATTACGAGAGCACAGACTATCCATAGTCCCCGCACGACATTCTCTCCCCTCCCACGGATCCCCCCTGAAATTCAGCATCGCGCAACCAGATCGCGTGCGCAAGCCGTGCTCAGCAACAGGTAAGCGAGAATCCTGAAAACAACTGGCCGACTTCAGGCCGTCCGGTCGAGCATGCGCTTCACCGACATCGCCTTGAGCCCGAAGGCGTCACCGATCTTGCGGAAGCTATTGCCGCCAGCTCGCATCGATCGCATTTCAGCCAGAGCTTTCTGTTGCTCGGCATTCTCGACGAGTCGGCCGTCAACCTCGTCGAACCCGTAAGGAACTCTGCCGCCGCCGTAGACGCCTTGCGATGCTAGATGGCGCTTCACTTCGCGGATGCGCTCACGAATGCGGTCGCGCTCGTTCTCAGCCACGGCTGACAGGATAGTGAACACCAGCTTGGAAATGCCGTTGCCGGTGACGTCGCCCCCAAGGTCGATCATGACCAGGCCCGTGCCTTGCGCTTTCAGCTCTTCCAGCGTGCCGAGGGCGTCAGATGCGCTACGGAACATGCGGTCGAGCTTGGGCGTGATGATCATGTCGCCTTTGCCAGCAACGGCAAGCAAGCGCTGACCTTGCGGTCTTTCAGCGAGAGGAACGGAGCCGGAAACGCCGCCTTCAACGAAAACCTCATCGACTGTCCAGCCCTGCATCATCGCATAACCGGTGATCTTCGCGGTCTGTGTATCGAGGCTTTCACCGTTCGAAGCCTGCTCGATCGTCGAGACGCGGACGTACCCGAAAACCCGCATTTTTTGCCCCTTTTGTAACGTCGCTTTAGCGCTGTTACGTTTTAAGCAATGTTACGCCCCGTTACAAGCGACTTTTATCGTTCAGCCTATGATTCCGGGCAGCCACAGACATAGCGATTGATGCGTTGCTCACAATGGTACTTGCCGCCATGCGGACAGCCGAAAATCAGAGAGTAAACGGTTGAAATCGCAGCGAGCAGGAATGCCAGCGCCGCGATTCCCATGATGATCCTTCCAGCCACGACAGCCTCCCGCGTCCGATCAGCGGCATCCTAGCACAAAGCGAGTTTTCCTATGATCCGCAGCCCCGAAAAGACCCAGTTTCAGAAGGGCAAGTCCGGCAATCCCCACGGTCGGCCGAAAGGCGTCCCGAACAAGACCACGCAGCTTCTGAAGGATGCCGTCCTGAAGGCCGCTGCTGCCGCTGGCGATGGCGACATGGCTGCCTACCTCGAAAAGCAGGCCAGGGAGAACCCGGGGCCGTTCCTGAGCCTGTTGGGCAAGGTGCTGCCGATGCAGCTAGCAGGCGATCCGGGAAATCCGATCAGAGCGGAGGATCCTTTTCAAAACGGTCTATGAGCGCCGTGGAGATTGAGAGGCGCATTCGCTGGTATCAGCAGCCGCTTCATCAATACCTCGTCAACACGCCGTCGCCGCGAGCAATCGAAATTGCTCACCGGCGATGGGGCAAGGATGAGGTGGTCCTGGCCGCAGAATGCGAGCTGGCCCACAAGCGCATCGGCACATACTGGCATTGCCTCCCGGAGTACGGGCAGGCCCGGAAAGCACTCTGGACCGCCGTCAATGCGCATACAGCCAAGCGGAGGATCGACGAGGCGTTCCCGCTCGATCTGCGGGAAACTACCAACGAGCAGGAGATGTTCATCCGCCTGAAATGCGGATCGACATGGCAGCTCATCGGCTCCGATCGGTATGACGCGACCGTGGGCGCTGGCCCCGTGTTTATCGGCTATTCGGAATGGGCGCTCGGGAACCCATCAGCCTGGGCGTATCACCGGCCAATGCTGGAGGAGAACGGCGGCGGCGCGGCCTTCATTACCACGCCGCGCGGCCGCAACCATGCCAAGGCCATGTACGACATGGCGGTCAAGAATCCGCGCTGGTTTGCTGAAATCAGCACCGTTAAGGACACTGGCGCCCTGTCGCCAGACCAGTTGGATGAAAGCTTGGCGGAATACATCGCGCTCTATGGCGAGGATGTCGGCCGGGCGCAATTCGAACAGGAATATCTCTGCTCGTTCAACGCCGCGATCCTGGGCGCATTCTATGCCCGTGAGATGCTGGCGGTTCGGTCTGGAGGCCGTATCGTCGAGATCGAGCCTGACCCAAGCAGGCCGGTTCATACGGCATGGGACATCGGTGTCAGGGACGATACATCGATATGGTGGTTTCAGGTCGTCGGCACCGAGATTTTCATTCTGGACTGCTACACGGCCTCTGGCGCTGGCGTCGATCATTACGCCCAGGTCTGCCATTCGAAGCCATGGCGGCGCGGCGTCGACTTTGTGCCGCATGACGCCAAGGTCAAGGAGTGGGGCACCGGCCGAACCCGTGTCGAGACGATGCGGGAATTCGGGCTATCCCCAAGCCTGGTCCCCAATGCCTCGAAGATGGATGGCATCCAGGCGGTGCGCACCACGCTCGGCCGATGCGTTTTCCACCCTCGGACGGAAGACACCGGCATAGCGGCACTGGAACAGTATCGGCGCGAATGGGACGACGAGAAAAAGACTTTCCGCGCGACTGAGGTTCACGACTGGACCAGTCACCTGGCCGACGCCTTCCGGTATCTCGCCATGGCGTGGCGGGCCGTTCCTGAGCCGGTAAAAGAGACCAAGACGGTCATCAAACCCGGACAGCTTTTGCTTCCCGGCCTGCCGGATGACAACGCCGGCTACGGCGCAAGGATTAGAGTATGACCGAAGCCGATACGGCTGACGGTATCGACCCCAATGACGACGCGGTCGATCCGTCGCTCAAGCCTAAATCCTCGAAAGCGTGGCTGAAGCTGATCACCGATCAGGAGAAAGCCGGATACGCGGATTATCAGGAACGCTGCACCAACATCGAAAAGCGCTATGCCGACATGGCGCGGCTGGCCAGCGTCACGCGTGACCGCGAGTTTCAGATTTTCTGGGCCAACATCGAGGTCCTGAAGCCGTCGATGTATGCGAGGCCGCCCGTGCCCGTGGTGACGCCACGTTTCCAGGATCGGCGCCCGATCCCGCGCACCGCTTCCGAGATGCTGGAACGCTCTACGTCCGTTGTGCTGGAACGCCAGCAGATCGACAGCGTCATGAGGCTAGTGCGTGACGATCTGGCCATCCTCGCCCGCGGGTGCATCTGGGTCCGCTATGAGGCCAAGGATAAGCGAGACGGCACCTATGCGGCCGGCGACTATACCGAACAGGTCTGCATTGAGCACAAGAACCGACGCGATTTCGTGCATGATCCGGCCCGCGAGTGGAAGGAAGTCGACTGGGTAGCCGGCGGCGCCTGGATGACGCGCAACGAGATGCGAAAGCGCTTCAAGGCGACATCCGGCAATGCATACCAGGACGCCGAATTCGCCAAGCGGAAGGACGACAAAAATAACAGCGACGGCAAGCTGAAGGCGCGCGTCTGGGAGCTTTGGTCGAAGTCTCAGAACAAGGTCGTCTGGGTATCGCCCGGCGTCGATGTTGTGCTTGATGAGGGTGAGCCGCACCTAACGCTGGATAACTTCTTCCCATGCCCACGGCCGGCTTACAGCACCGTCCAGCGTGACAGTCTGGTCCCGGTTCCGGATTTCCTTTTCTACAAGGATCAGATCGAGGAGGTGAACGACCTCACGAACCGCATTTCGGCGCTCGCCCAGGCGTTGCGTGTTCGCGGCTTCTATCCGGCCGGCGCTGGGGAAATCGGCGATGCGGTCGAGGCGGCGCTGAAATCGGTCAACGACCGGCAGGTGATGATCCCAGTCAGCAACTGGGCCGCGTTTGGGAACGGTTCGGCGAAAGATACTGTCGTCTGGTTGCCGCTTGATATGGTCGCCACGACCATCACGCAGGTGGTCACGCTTCGAAAGCAGCTGATCGACGACATCTACCAGATCAGCGGGCTGTCCGACATCATGCGCGGCGACAGCGACCCAGAGGAGACGCTGGGCGCCCAGCGGCTTAAGACGCAATACGGTTCGATCCGCATCCGCGACCGGCAGAACGAGCTCGTACGCATCGCGCTCGACACGGTGCGTATCGTCGCCGAGATCATGGCGGAGAATTTCCAGAAGGAGACCTTCCTGGAAATGAGCCAGATGGACCTGCCGTCGGATGCGATGGTGGCCAAGAACGTCAAGGCATTGGAGGCGCAAGGAGCCAAGATCCAGGCCGAATTGCAGCAGGCGCAGTCGGACCCTGAAATCCGCCAGATGGCGCAGCAAAATCCCGACGCCGCACAGCAAATCATGGGTCAGGCGCAGCAGCAGATGCAGCAGATCGCATCGCAGCTCGAGGAGGCCAAGAAGACCGTCACCATCGACCAGGTGATGGGGCTTTTGCGCGATCAGCGCACCCGTCCGTTCATGCTCGACATCGAGACGGACAGCACGATCCAGCCCGATGATGACGCGGAAAAGCAGCGGCGCACCGAATTCCTGGGCGCGCTGGCCACGGTCATGCAGCAGGTGGCGCCGCTGGTGCAGTCGCATCCTGAAACGGCGCAATTTGCCGGAGAACTGATCAAATTCGCGGTCGCGCCGTTCAGGCCCGGCCGCACGATGGACGCCGCGATCGACGATTTCGTGGACAAGATGCAGGCCGTCGCCCAGCAGCCGCAGCCCAATCCTGAGGCCCAGGCTCAGCAGGCGGAAATGCAGCTCAAGCAGCAGGATTTCCAACTGCGGCAACAGACGGCCCAGCATGACGCTCAGATAAAGGACGCTGCGGCACAGCGGGAAGACCAGATCCGGCAGACCAAGGCCCAGGTCGAGATAGCGCACATCAACGCCAAGGCTCGCATGGACGCCGAACGGCACGCCGAGGAGATGCAGAAGATCGGCGCCGACGTGCAGATCAAGCGCATGGACATCGAGATCAAGCGTTTCGAGCTTGCCGCGCTGCAGAACGCGCCGGTTGAGACTGAAAGGCCCGACAAGCCTTCGGAATCGATCGCATTCGGTGATCTGCCACCCGAGGGACAGTCGCAGATGGCAGCGCAGGCAGGCATTCACCTGACGCCGGACACGCTCGCCGCGCATGCCGCCGCCCAGCAAGCCGCGAAACAAGCCCAGAAAGCGGCCGCAGCGCCGAAACAGCCGAAAGGACCGTAATCCATGGCAGTCAACGCGAATGAACTTGTCGCCGCCGGTCTGGCTTATCCCCTCGCGACAGAGGTGGCGCGCCAGATGAACCTTGGCCTCACCAACGGCAGCGCCGCGAAGCTGATGGCGCTCGGCCTTCCGATGGATCAGGCTACGGAACTGGCCAAGCAGATCAATGCCGGCAGCTTCGATTCCCACAAGTTGGCGCTGGCCCATATCAACCCATCCCTTGCGCACACGTTGAAGCGCCTGAGCGGGCTCTAAGTCATGGCGATCACCCAAACCCCGGTTATTGACGTGACCTCGCCTCCCGGCAACGGTCTTGGCGTCCCGGTGACGGAAGCCACGAACGGGCAGGGCAAGCCGGTGACGAAGGTGACGAACGGTTATGGCACTCCGGTCGTATACGTCGCGTCCGGCGGCCTCCCCGTGGTGACGGTGTGACGATGGAATATGCCTGGTTCGATATCGGCGATGGCCGAAGCGTCTTCCGCAAAGTCGAGACGGAACAGCCCAAGCGCTCACATCTGCCGGCGCCGATGATCAATTCCGACACCATGGATGAGACGCAATCCATGCTGGACGGCAAGTACTACACCTCGAAATCGGCGCTGCGGCGGGCCTATCGGCAGGCCGGCGTCGAGGAGGTGGGCAACGATCCCGCCAGGCTGCGCAAGCCCAAGAAGCCGAAGCCGGATCGCAAGGCAATCCACGACACGTTGCAGAAGGCAAAGGCTCGCTTCGACCGTGGCGAGCGCCTGAATTTCAAGCAGTAGCAATCCCTCAGACGGAGCAGATTCCATGGAAGACCTGAACGGAGGCGCGTCAGCGCCAGCCGAACCGACGACTGTTGCCAACGCCGAAGACAACACGCCTCCCGCGCCGATCAGCACTGATCCGAAGACGGTCGAGAAGCCGGTGGCCAAAGCCGAGGAGAAGAAAACCCCATCCGTACGCGATGCGATCAAGGCTGCCTCGCAGAAGGTCAGCGAAAAGGCCAAGGAAGACGACGGGAGCAAGAAGCCCGATCCGGTGCAGTCGCAGCCGAAACAGGTCGAGAAGCCGGCCGATAAGTCGCCGCCCGATCCGAAGCAGCCTGCCAAGGCGCAGGAACAGCTGTCGAAGTCGGCCGAGCCCGCCAAGGTCGAGCCGAAGTTACAGGGCAGCCATCACGAAGCCCCGGCACGTTTCAAAAGCGATCAGGCCGCGTCCGCCGAGTGGGCGAACGCTCCGGAATCCGTGAAGGCCGCCGTTCATCGCACGATCCGCGAGATGGAATCCGGTATCGAAAAGCACCGCGTCGCGGCGGAGGAATACGAGAAGGTCCGCGACTTCGACGAGCTCGCCAAGCGCAACAACACGACCATGCGCGACGCGATGACCCGCTATACCAATTTCGAGCGGACGTTGCTGCAGGATCCGATGCGCGGCCTGAACATGGTCTGCGATTATATCGGCGTCTCGCTGCGCGATGTCGCCGCCGCAATCATGGGGCAGAAGCCCGACCAGGCGCAAAGCCAGAACGACGCCACTATCCGCGAGCTGCGCCAGGAAATCGCCAGCCTGAAACAGAACTTGGGCGGCGTCACGACCTCGATCCAGCAACAGCATGTCGATCGGATCGGCGCCGAGGTCCAGAAATTCTGGAACGATCATCCTCGTGCCGAGGAATTGGCCGGCGACATTGAATTTTTCATCAAGTCCGGAAGGACCAAGGATTTGGCCGAAGCATATTCGCTGGCCGAGCGGCTCAACCCCGCTCCAGCGGCTCCGGCCCAGGCAGCGCCTCAGACGCGCACCGCTCCAGACCCGCAGGCTCAGACCCTGAAGGGCTCGAAATCCGTCACAGGCGCGCCATCGCCCGGCTCAGACCCGGTGCAGAAGCGGGCTTCATCCTCAATCAAGGATGCACTCCGGCGGGCTGTTGCCCAGGCCGGGTGATCCCCTGGTCATAAAGGAGGGGCGAGATGCCTCTTACTTCAGTCGAAAAGAACCAGGAAATCTTGTCGCTGGCCCTTGAGGATCGCTCCCAAGGCTACCAGGATCTGGTTTCCAACGCGTGCGTGCTCCTGCACGTGCTTCAGAGCAAGGGCCTGTTCAAGGAGTATTCCGGCCCGCGCATCCGTGAACGTCTTCTCTACACGAAGACCGGATCGGCCGTCTGGTACAACGGCTTCGGCTTCCTGAACCCGGTTCCGACCGAGCTGTTCAACGACGCCGAATACACCCCCAAAATGGTCGCGGTGGCCGTCACCCTCGCCAATGAGGATATCCTCAACAACGAGGGCGAAAACCAGATCATGGACATGATGGAAGCCCATATCGCGGCTGCCGAGAACGAGCTGCAGGACGAGATGGACATCTCGCTCCACGGCAACGGCACCCGCTTTGGCGGGCGTGAACTCGGCGGCATGCAGCTCGCTGTTCCGACCGTGGTCAATTCCGGCGTCTACGGCGGCATCGATCGCGGCGCGAATGCGATCTGGCGCACATCGACGTTCTCGGCGGCGACAGCCTTCCCGTCGATCGGTACGACCGTCTCGTCCACGACCGTCCGCCCGATGCTCAACTCGATCATGACCCAGCGCGCGCGCGGCAAGAAAGCCGCCGACCTGATCCTCATGTCGGGCGATCATTATGCGGCCTACGACGCGGCGACAGTGGCTATCCAGCGCATCAACGATGCGAACAACCTAGGCAAACTGGGCTTCACGTCGCTGAAGTATTACGGCGCCGGCCGCTCGGCCGACATCGTACTGGAAGGCGGCATCGGTTCCAACATGCCGACGTCGACAACCTACGGCCTCGATACCGACAGCCTCCGGATGCGTTACCACCCGGAGCGCAATTTCAACAAGATCGGTAAGGCGATGGTTCCGATCAACCAGGATGCCGTTGTCCAGTACATCGGCTTCATGGGTGAGCTGACCATGGTCAACCCGCTCTTCCAGTGGAAGCTCACGGCTTAAGGAGGTCGAGATATGGCTTACGTTCCTCACACTGCTCAACTCGGCCGTCCGGCGATTGCATCGACGCTGCCGGCGACTGCCGCCGGCGCCCTTCCTCTCGGCCGCGGCATTCCCGGCATGAATGCCGGGGACATCATCCGCGCGGAAGATCCCGTCTATGGCACGGGCGAGTTCATCTATCTGCTTGGCGTCGCCGGCACGGTGGTAGGCTCGGTCGTCACCTATGACGGCAACAACGGCAGCGGTGGCCCCTCGTGGCAGACGGCGTTGCTCACCAACACCGCCAACCAGGGGCGTCCCGTCGCTGTTGCCATGTCGGCGAATGTTGCCGGCCAGTGGGGTTGGTATCAGATCGCTGGTGCCGCCGTGGTTGCCACCAACGGCACGCTTGCCGCTGGAGCGAGCGTCTTTGCTTCGGCCACGGCCGGCGCCCTGACCTCGACTGCTGGTGCCGGCCTTCAGGTGCTCAACGCCAAGAGCGACACGGCGACCGGCACACCCGCGGCCAACCAGGCGGTGATCGAGATCAACCGCCCGTTCATGCAGGGCCAGATCACCTAATCCTGATCCCGGCATTCAACCATCAGGGCGGGAGCTTCGGCTCCCGTCTTCATTTTCGCGCCCTTTCAGAAAGGAAAACCTTCCATGACCGCAGTTCAAATCGACCCTAAACAGAGCCTCGTGAACGTCACGTTCCGTAACCACACGGTGCAGGACGAGCAGGCGAGCAAGCAGGCTGGCCGCCCGATTTTCATCGATCACGAGGTTTGCGACATCACGTTCCCGGCAAACCCCAAGACCAAGGCCACGTTCCCAGCACACGATCCTGAGCCGAATGCGACGCGCGAGAGCGTCAAGGATGGCGGCCCCGAGGTCACCTACGCCGAACTCTACAACAAGCAGTATCTGGCCTTCAAGGAGGGCACCGTGCAGCCCACGTCCGGTACGCCTCTCACCGAAGCGCCGTTCCTGACCGAGGCCAAGCGCCGCGAATTGCGGGCGCTCCATGTCCATACCGTCGAGCAACTGGCCTCGCTGGACGGCAATCCGTTGAAGCAACTCGGCATGGGTGGCCGCGAGTTGAAGAACCAGGCGCAGGCCTATCTGGACAAGGCCGCCGGCAGCGCCGACGTGACCAATCTTGCCGCTCAGGTCGCCGCGCTGACCGCGCAACTGGCCGAAGAGCGCAAGCTTCGCGAGGAGATGTTGAAGGGCGCCAAGCTCGATCGGGTGGCCGAACTCGATGATGGTCTCGACCCGGTAGCGCATCCGGACGACAATGACGATTTTGAGCCTGCGACCGCACCTTCCGCCGAAGCAATCGAGGCGATGGATGACGACGCGCTGAAAAACTACATCGCCAGCGAGACCGGTAGCCGACCGCGGGGCAATCCGAGCCATGCCACGCTGCTCGCGGCGGCCAAAGAACTGGCGATGGTGGCCTAAGTCGCCATGACGATCCTCAGCGTCATCCAGCAGGTAACGCCGGTCATTGGGCTGGACGTGCCGACGGCCGTCTTTTCGGCAACAGATCGCGCGTCGGTCGAATTGCAGGCGCTCGCCAACGAAATGGCGCAGAGGATCGCTTTCGATACCCACGACTGGACCCTGTTGAAGACCTTGGCCACGATCACCGGGGACGGCGTTACGATGGGCTTCAATCGGCAGGCCGATTACAAGCGCATGCTGAAGAAGGCACGGATTTGGCCCTCAGCCAGCCCGTTCGCGCCTTATCGCCATGTCCTTGACAGCGACGATTGGCTTGGCCTGACGGTGCAGAATTTCCGCACCATCATCGGTTCGTGGACGATGATCGGCGCCCAGATCATGATCCGGCCGGCAATCGCCACCGGCGCGACCGCGCAATATTACTACATCACCAACAATATTGTCGCGGATGCCAACGGCAACCCGAAGACGGCTTTCACCGCAGATACCGACGTTTTCCGGCTGGACGAGCGTGTTTTGAAGCTCGGTATGATCTGGCAATGGAAGGCGAACAAGGGTCTGGCCTACGAAGAGGATATGGCGAATTACGGGGACGCGCTGGCGGTCTCCATCGGCACCGACAAGGGCTCGAACATCATCGAGGTCGGTCAGGCTCGCTTGCCCTACGATGCCGATTACGCCTTCCCAGGCATCATCTCCGTAAGCCCATGAGTTATATGGGCTTCCGCCGCGTCCCCGTGGCCGCCCCGGCGCGCCAACGGCACCAGACCTATACCTTCCCGGCGCCGATCCGCGGCAAGATATCGAACGAGAATCTGGCCGCGTCCGGGCCGCAGGGCGCCAAGGTGCTGGAAAACTGGTTCCCGACCACAACCGGCATCCGTTTGCGCGGCGGCACGAAGCGGCAGGCGACGATCGGCACAGGCCAGGTCGTGAGCCTGATGTCCTATGAAGGCTCAGCCGGCCTCTTCCTGTTCGCGGCCGACGCCACACACATCTACGACGTCACGAACCCTGCCAGTCCGACCGTGCCGCCGGCAGCCGCCGTCTCCGGCCAGACGAGTGGCTACTATTCCTATGTACAGTTCTCGACGGTCGGCGGCGATTTCCTGTCGGCCGTGAACGGCACGGATTCGCTGCAACAGTTCAACGGCACAGCATGGAGCACGGTCACCTCGTTCGGCGGCGCAATCAACACCAACCAGCTATCGCATGTCTGGGTCTATCGAAACCGCCAGTTTTTCGTCCAGAAAAGCAGCATGACGGCTTGGTATCTGCCGGTCAATTCGATCACCGGCGTCGCGCAAAGCGTCACCATGGCCGGCATCTTCAAGAAGGGCGGATCGTTGCTCTTCGGCGCCACATGGTCGCTTGAGGCGGGCAACGGCATCGACGACAAATGCGTCTTCATGTCGGACAAGGGCGAGGTCGCGATTTTCCAGGGCTCCGATCCGTCCGACCCGACGAAATGGTCTCTCGTCGGCTACTACGAGATGTCGCCGCCGCGGGGAAAACGCTGCACCATGCGTGCCGGGGGCGACCTCCTGATCGGTATGGATGAAGGCCTCGTCCCGATTTCTCAGGCCGTATACAAGGATCGCGCCGCGCTATCGATGATCGCCGTCTCGGCGAACATCCTCCCCGACTGGCAGGCAGAGGTTTTGAACCGCCCGAGCGCGCCTTGGGAACTGCTGAAGTGGCCGCGCTACAACATGGGCATCGTCTCGCTGCCGGCCGGCGCTGGGCAAAGCAAATATTGCTTTGTCGTCAACCTCCAGACCGGTGCGTGGGCCACCTATACCGGCTGGGACACGCAATGCCTGGTGCTGTTCAACAATTGGGCCTACTTCGGCACGTCGGACGGCAAGATCATGCAGTGCGAGATCGGCGGCAATGACGACGGCATGCCGTATGTCTGCACGTGGGTCGGTCTATTCGACCATATGAAGGCGATTGCTCGCACCAAGATCCTGCACATGGCGCGCTCGGTATTCCTGGCCAGCCGCGCCTTCATCCCGAAACTCTCGGTCTCGACCAACTATCAGGTGAATTTGCCGGCCGCGCCTGCATCGACGCCCGACAACGTGACCTATAGCGGCTGGGATATCGGCCTCTGGGATGTCACGACCTGGGACGCGACCGGCAGCAAGACGGTATCGACGAAGTGGTCCTCGGTTGGTCAGACCGGTTTTACCGTCGCGCCTCAGATACAGGTCACCTGCGGCGTCACGCCGACGCCTGACGCTGAGCTGGTGGCGATCGACATGACCTATGAAGTCGGCGCGGTGGTCGTGTGATGGATATGCTCTGGGGCACATCGAGGGAGCCGAAGCTGAACATCGCGTTGGGCGAGTGGTGCCAGCACAAGATCGGCCTGCCTCGTCCGTTCACGAACTTCACGTCGCTTGGCGTTTTCAACGGCAGCGAATTGCTCGGCGTAATGGTCTTTCACAACTGGGTGCCGGAAGCGGGCGTCATCGAGGTATCGGGGGCGGCTATCTCGGCTCGATGGCTGACGCGGCCGGTGCTCTATGCGCTGTTTTCCTATGTCTTCGACCAAATTGGCTGCCAGGCTCTTGTAATGCGCGTGGCGCCAGAGAACACCCGGATTCAACGCATCCTGCGGGCCTACGGCTACGAGGAAACGCGCATCAGGCGTTTGCGCGGCCGCGATCAGGATGAGTTGGTTTTCGTCCTCTACGACGACGTTTGGCGGGCCAACGGCTTTCACCGCGAGAATAAGGGAGACTAGCCTTGGGCAAGCCTTCACCGCCATCACCTCCTGATCCCAAGGACACGTCGGCCGCGTCGACATCGACGAACGTTGGCACCGCGATTGCTAACGCGTTCATGAACAACGCGAACCAGGCCACGCCGAACGGCTCGATTACCTATAATCAGACCGGCAGCCATACCTGGAACGACCCCTATACGGGCAAAAGCTACGATATCCCGACATTCACGGCGACGCAGACGCTTTCGCCGACCGGGCAGGCGATCAAGAACCAGACCGACGCCGCGCAGCTCAACCTTGGGGAGCTTGCGAATTCTCAATCGGGCTTCCTGAAGGACTATATGTCGAAGCCGTTCGACGGCTCGAACGACGCGACGGAATCGCGGCTGTTGCAGCTCGGCCGGGAGCGGCTCGACCCGATCATCCAACACCAGCACGATGCGCTGGCCACGCAATTGGCCGATCAAGGCATTCAGCTTGGCTCTTCCGCCTATGACCGGGCGATGACTCAGCAGTCGCAGGCTGACAATGACGCCTATGACCAGTTGATCCTGCAGGGTCACGGGCAGGCCTTCAACGAAGCGCAGACGATCCGCAACCAGCCGATCAACGAAATCACGGCGCTTCTGTCTGGCTCACAGGTAGCCGGCCCGCAGCCGGCGAATTTCAACCAGAGCACGATCCCGACCACGGATGTCGCGGGCCTGATCCAGCAGAATTATCAGGACAAGCTCGGCGCCTACAACACGCAGATGGCCCAATCGCAAGGGTTGCTCGGAGGCCTGTTCGGCCTCGGAGGCAAGATCATCAGCCTGTCCGATCCGGATGCCAAGAAGGACAAGGAGCGCATCGCTGACATCACGCCCGAGATGGGCCTGTGGAAGTTCCACTACAAGGGCGAAGCTAAGGAAGCGCCGATGCGGCTGGGTCTCATGGCCAACGAGGTCGAGAAGGTCGTTCCAGAGGCTGTTTCGCGGCGTCCTGACGGCTATCGCCAGGTCGACTACGGCAAAGCGCTGCTGCTGGGAGCCTGATCCATGGCCCTTTCATTCATCTTCGACGCCAATCAGGCCCAGACGCCGGCTACAGTCGCGCGCCAGCGCGCCATTGTGCAGGCGCTCATGGAGTCGCAACGCGCGCCGCGCAATGTCGGCGAGGGCCTGAACGCCCTTGGCGATGGCATTGTGGAGAACGTGCTGAACCGGCGCGCCGATGCGGCCGAGCGGGCGGGCATGGCCTCCGCACAGGGCGATTTCAACAGCGCGATTTCTGGCGGAGGCGCCTTTCCGCCGGCGCCGGGCAGCGCGGCGAACGCAGCGCCGTCCGACGGCTCATCGCCGTCTGTGGATGTGAGCAAGACCGCGGCTGGCTCGGTTGACCCGCATACCATCTATGCTGGTTTGAAGGCTCGTGGTCTCAATGACGCGCAGGCCTATGCCACGCTCGGCAACTGGAAGCAGGAAAGCGAACTCAATCCGGGCGCCGTCAATCCCGGGGAAGGCGCTATCGGCCTCGATCAGTGGCGCCTTGGCCGCGCCGACGCCCTTCGTCAGTTCGCACAGCAGACCGGCCGCAGCGTCAATGACCCTGAAACCCAGATGGATTTCTACGTCAATGAACTGAAGAGCCATGCGGGCGGCCAAGCCTTCATGGCAGCCAACGACATCCCATCGGCAAACGCGGCGCTGAAGACGTTCATTGCCTACGGCAGCCCCTACGACAAGGGCGGTGAGGGAACGCGTCTCGCCAATTCGCTGGCGTATCAGAAGCTGAATTATGGCGGGGCAGGCGCGACGCCGGCCGCCAGCGGTGCCAATGCGGCCGCCAGTGGCCAGACGCCGCCTGCACAGGTCGCCAGCCTCGATCCGAGCGCTGGCCTGCCGGCCGATGCCGGCGCGCCCGATCTGCCGTCGCAAGCTCCAGTACCGCAGGGCCGCCCGTCGCCGGTCACAACGGTTCCGACCGTTTCGGGCTCGGTGCCGATGTCGGCGGCCGGCCAGCAGCTTTTGATCGATCCGCATTCGTTGTCAGGCCCAGGCAGCGTCGTCCAGGCGCTCGCTGCGGCAAACCCGCCCGCGCCCTCCGCGCAACCTTCTCCGGTCACGCAGGCGCTTGCTGGATCTTCGCAGCCTCAACAGGCCGCTCCGGTGTCTCCGGGTGTCCAGAAGGTCGCGCAGGCGCTTCAGGGCGGTGATCCGAGTCTGCCCGCTATGGCTGGCGGCACTTCCGATGTCATCCAGCCTGGCCAGGACATGACGACACCTGCACTGATGCGTGCGCTGAGCAATCCGTGGGCGACGCCGCAGCAACAGCAGATCCTGGGCGCGATGCTTTCCGCGCGCATAACGCCGCACAAGATCGAGATGGTTCCGCTAGGCGACGGCTCGACCGCCGAAGTCGATAGCATCACCGGGCGCCAGGTCGGCACCATCAAGGGCATCAAGCCACCGGTCGCCATGGGCTACGATCAGCGTCTCGTTGATCCAATGACGGGCCAGCAGATTGGCGGCAACAACACCGGCCAGCTTCCCTACCGCTTCATGACGACGGATGAAAAGCAGGCGGCCGGCCTGCCGCTCGACACGCCGATCCAGATTGGCCCGGATGGCAAGATGGTGAGCACCGGCGTGACTGTGAACACCGGCCAGCCGCAGTCGCAATATTCCGACGAGATGGCGAAGGGGCTGTCCGGCCCGCATATGGCGCTGGAAAGCGGCGTCGAAGCCGCTCAGGAGCAGTTGCGCGATGTCCACGCTATGCAGGCGGCGGTCCAGCAGATCAAGCAGAATGGCGGCACGACTGGCATGCTTCAGCCGGAGATCATGAAGCTTCAGTCGGCGGTCAACTCGGGCGCCAATGCGCTCGGCATCGATCAGCCGTTCGACATCTCCGACAAGGAATTCCTGTCGAAGTTCAACCGTCAGATGGCGGGGGCTCAGGCTAAGTCTGCGGCCGGCGCGCGCGTCACAAACTTCGAGATGAAGAATTATCTGGCGGCAAATCCCGGCCTGGAGATGTCGCCGCAGGGCAACGAACGCCTTCTCGGCATTCAATCCCAGGTGCTTCAGCGCAATATCGAGGTCGGTCAGGCCATCCGTTCGGCGACGGCGAGCGCCGTTGCATCGGGCAGAAAGGTCAATCCGGCCCAGATCGAGCAGAATCATCCGCGATTATGATGCCGGCCACCACATCACCGACCCGATCACCGGCCAGGATCTTACGCAGGACGTGAAGCTGAAGGATCTGCAGACGCCTGGTGCCAATGGCGCGTCCTCCGCAGTGCGTCCGCGCGCCACCAACGCGCAGGGCCAATCGGTCGAATGGGACGGCACGAATTGGGTGCCCGTGCAATGACCGACGTTATCCCGCCACCGCCGCCCGGCTTCGTCCTTCAGGGCGCCCAAGGCGCTCCGCCGCCGCCTCCCGCCGGCTTTGTGATCGACCCGGCGACGATGCAGGGCATCAACCAGCCGGCCGGCGTGCCGACATATGTCCCGCCCGGTGTTGACGGCTATGATCCCGTCACCGGTAACGTCGCGCGGCCGCAGTCTAGTGTTTCCGGCTCCCTTGGCGCGCTCGCTGCCGGCGTGCTCAATGGTGTGCCGGTTGTCGGGCCGCAGTTGTTGGATAAAACTGAGGATCTTCGGCGCCTATCTCAACTCCGTTTCGAAGGGGACGCCCTTCGCCGATGAGAAATATGCGGCGCAGCAGGCGCTTGACCGAGCATCGGAAGCAAACCCTCTTTCCGCCACCTCGGGAAATATCGCCGGAGCGGTGGCGGGCACCGTGCCAGCAGTTGCGGCCGCTCCCGAGGCTTTTGGTGCGGGTGCTGGCGGCGTCATGACGCGTGCTGGCCTCTCGACGCTCACAGGCGCAGCACTCGGTGGCGCGGACGCTGCCGCGCGTTCCGGAGGCGATCCGAATGTCACTGTGAACGGAATAGGCTGGGGCGGCGTCGGTGGCGCTGCAGCATTGCCTATGGCGTCACTCGTTGGCCGCGTTGGGTCTGCTGCCGCGCAAAAGGTTGCCGACGCGCTCTACTGGTTCAACCACGGCTCTGATCTTCCTGGTCCTGTCGCCCAATCCATCACCTCCAATCTAAGTCGGCAGGGCGATACGGTCGGAAGTGCAGTTCAGAAGGTCGCGGATATGGGACAGGGCGCGACATTCGCCGATACCGGTCCAGCGGCCCAGGGCATGGCGGTGAAGCTCGCTGCACAATACCCCGAAGTCGGCCCGCAGATGTCTCAGAACCTCGTCGCGCGCGCCGATCAGATGGGGCCGCGCATGAATGCCGCAGTTGATGCCGCTGCCGGCCCGGACATCAATGCGCCGCAACAAATGGCCGCTCTGAAGGCCGCGACGCGTGCCAATGGGAAGGCAAATTACGACGTCGCTTTTGCAAATCCCAAGCCGGTAGACGTGCGCCCGATCATCGCCAATATCGGTCAGCAGACCTTGACGCCGCTCCAGTCTGGCGTTGCCAATGATCCGATCTCGAAAGCCCTGACAGAAGCGCGGACCTATATCGCTGGCTACCGCCAGGGCGGAATGGGATTGGAAACCCTCCACCGGGCGCAAGACGTGATCGACGACATGGCATCGTCCGCCTTCCGTTCTGGCGACAATGCCAAAGCACGGGCGCTCTGGGGCGTACGCACTCAATTGCTCAATGCGATGGATCAGTCCAATCCAGCCTATGCAACCGCGCGCGCGCAATATGCGTCGGACAAGTCGATTGAGAACGCCTTTGAAAACGGCCGATCGATCTTCGCGTCCAAGTCGGATGGCCAGGTCTACGATCCCGATCTGCTGGAATCGCGCCTTAGCACCATGTCGCAGCCTGAGAAAGGCGCCTTCCAGCTCGGCACTCGCAAGGCGCTCGCAGACACGATGGGGCAGGCGCGCACCGATGCCGCCGGTGTGAAAGCAAAGCTTGCCAACGACAACGGCTATGCGGTCCAAAAGCTGCGTCAGGTCATTGGCAGCGATCAGACGGACGCGCTCTTGAAGGAGATCGATAACCAGGCTGCCATGCAGGGCACCAATAATGTCGTGCTCGGCAATTCCAAGACGGCAATGGCATCGGCTGCGGATGCCGATATCCCGACCGCTCAGCCCATTGGTGGCGCGGCGCGTCATGGCGGCGAACTGGCAAGCGCCTTTATCGGTTCGAAGCTTGGCGAACTCGCCGGTGGTTATTTCGGCCATCCAGACGTTGGCGAGGCGCTGGGGCTTGGCGCTGCCGGAGGCGTCCGCATGGTGACGAACGCGATCAACTCCGCCCGGGAGGCATCGGCCGGACTGGCACGCTCGGGCGTGGCCAATGTGCTGACTTCTCCGATGCGCCAGAATGTGATTGATGCTCTCATGGCCTATGAGCGCGGCAGGCCCAACCTACCGGCTATTCGTCTAGGAGCGGCGGCGGTTTCGCGGGCTCTCGCGCCGCTGGCGGCTCGGTTTGGCCCGCGCCTAATACCGGCGTTTGAGAAGCCAGTCGAACCGTGACGGCGGCGCATTGGCTGGGCGTTCAAAAACCTTGCCGAGAATAGCCACCAAGGCCGGTACGCCAAGCATAATGGCGACAGCCGGCCAGAAGCCAAATTGGTGTAAGAGCCAGCTTGATCCCATGTCCGTGTATGGCCGGACGAAGTGCATGAACGCCCACATGATCGGGATGAAAAGCCCGAGAGTGATGACGACGCGCAAGATCTGAAACACGGTCCTTCCCCACCAATTCCCAGAGAACATAGGATGGTAACCGATGCCTCGCAACGGAAGCGGCGTGATGTCGTGGCCGCCGAACACCAATGCGGTGTCCACCACGACAGTTGCATCCGCGCCTTACAATGCGTTCCTGGCTGATCTGCTCGCCGATTTGAACTCTGCCCGGCCGATCACGGCAGGCGGTACAGCGGCAATCACGGCTGTCGGCGGCAACGACGCGCTGAACACGCAGAGCACCAATATCGCATCGGCAGCGACCACCGATCTCTCTACCGCGACCGGCGTGCTCGTCACCATCACAGGTACGACGGCGATCACCTCATTCGGCACGCTGCCGGCTGGCGCCGAGCGCGTCCTAGTCTTTGCTGGCGCGCTGACGCTCACCTACAACGCCACGAGCCTCATCCTGCCGGGTGCCGCGAACATCACCACGGCGGCCGGTGACGCCGTGGTCATGCGCTCGCTTGGCGGCGGCAATTGGACTTGCGTCGGCTACCAGCGGGCAAGCGGGCAGCCTCTTTCCAGCACTTTTTCGCAGATCACGGATAGCGGGTCATTCGCGCTCACCGGCATCATTTCGCCTGCCGCCCTCGCTGCCGGAAACACCAATGATTACGCGCCAACAGGCCTCGCGGCGGCCTCGGTCCTGCGGCTGACCCCTAACGCTGCTGGTTCGGTCCTGACCGGTCTTGCCGCCGGCGGCACCGGAACGTTCCTTTACCTCACCAACATCGGCACCGCGAACTTCACGCTTCTGGGCAACAATGCGGGCTCGCTCGCGGCCAACCGGTTCCTGATCAATGCGCCGATCGTTCTTCAGCCGAACCAGTCGGTCAATCTCTGGTATGACATTGCATCGACGGGGTGGCGGGTTGAGGAAGTCGTTGCGGCTTCTCCGACCAACACCGCCCGCAAGAACCTAAAGATTGTCACGACTTCGATCACGGCAAGCACGATCACTGCCGATCAGCTGGTTCTTGAAGACCCACTCGGCAACACGTATCGGGCCACATCGGTCAACGTGTCTTACGCGACCGGAACGGCCGGCGCCAATGGCCTCGATACCGGCGCTATGGCCGCCTCGACCTGGTACTATGAGTGGGTCCTCTATAACCCCACCACCAACACGCTGGCCTCGCTGCTTTCGCTCTCGTCGACCGCGCCGACAATGCCGTCGGGCTATACCTTCAAGGCTCGCGTCGGTGTGATCTACTACGACAGCGGTTCGAAGCTGCGGTTCAAGATTCAGTTTGATCGCCGGGTGCAATACATCGTTGGCACAAATCCGACGGCGCTTCCGCGGATGGCCAACGGAGCCGCCGGGACATGGTCATCAACCGCTCCAGTATATGCCAGCGTAGCGGTCGGTGCTTTCGTCCCGCCGACTGCGGCGTCCATCAGGGTTCATGCGATAGCGAACTATAATGGCGCTGCCGGCGGCGCGAATGTTCTTGTTGCACCAAATACCTCATATGCAAGCTATGCAACAAATCCGAGCAACCCGCCGCCCGTTTATATACAGGGCGGCGTCACGTCATCATTCGATGTGGTCGATATGGCTCTCGAGAGCACCAACATAGCTTGGGTGTCGGACGGCGCTGGCGGTGCGCTTTTTGCTGGCGGTTATGATGACAATCTCTGATCTACACCCACGAGAGGTCGATGTTCGTGATCTCATCGTGCCGGATGCGTTCGCGCAGCGCGTTCGTCCGATCTGCCAGCTCCGGGAAAATTTCGGCATGGGTTTCAACCAGGATCCGACCTATCGAGCGGTAAACCCCGGAGTCGATGATGCTCTCGATGCATTCGACCTCCGCGCCCTCGATGTCCATTTTTAGAACTGAAACCGGATCTTTGAGATTTCTCAGGAAATCGACCAGATCGATGACTTCGACCTCGAAGGAGTTGCCGCCAGAATGGCCGTCGCTCACATACAGTGACGACGCTTCGGTTCGCCAAACCTCGTTGGTGTTGCGCTGTTGGTGGAAGGTGGCAGTTCGGGCGCCCGCCCCAACTGCCTTGGCGATGATCGTGACCCGATCATCTCCGCGAAATCTGTCAGATAGCACCTGACGAGCCACTGGATCGGGCTCGAAGGCGATTACCTTCATTCCATAGCGAAGAGCTTGTCTCGTAACGTCACCAACGTTGGCACCAAGATCGACAAAGAGGTCACCTTTGGCAACGCGCTTCATCATCTGATGGAAGTTGTATTCCCCGAGACGAAGCCGACGAGGCGGCCGGTGCCAGCGCCGATATAGATGCCAACGAACCATGCATTCGAAGGCACTCTCCTCCAGCATTTTTTGTTTCTCCAATGAGAGGACAACGTCCGGTGTTCTGCTACTCTAATAATGGCGCGTCAATGCGTGCCGTCGATCCAGATTATACTGTTCAGGCCGGGGAAGTGCTTTTCCCTGATTATGCCACAGATGCGCAACTGGCGACCGCGTTTCCTGGCTATGTGCCGCCGAAACCGCCGAGTCCGATAGTGGCGAAAGCGGTTGTCATGGACCGCGTGATCTCGGCCGGCAAAATGGCGCAGGCGCAGAGTTCCCTCTGGGCCAGCCCCGAGCTGTTCGCGAAATGGTTTGCGCCTGGCTACCCGGATGTTGATTGCGACGACCATGCGGCAGTCACCTTCATCACTGCGCTCGACCTCGACCCGGCAGTGATCCTCGCTCCGTAACTTTCACAAATTCCAAGAGGCAACCATGGACCGTAATTTCGCGCGGGCGCTTTCGCTCGTCCTTACATCCGAGGGCGGATGGTCTGACAACCCCGCCGACCCGGGCGGTGCCACCATGAAGGGCGTCACCCTGGCCAATTTCCGCCGCTACCTCGATCCCAATGGCACCAAGGACGATCTGCGGCGCATCACAGACGCGCAGCTCGCGACGGTCTACCGCAAATTCTACTGGGACGCCGTATCGGGCGACCAGCTCCCCGATGGCGTGGACTACGCCGTTCTGGATTTCAGTGTGAACAGCGGCCCGGAAAGGTCGGTTAAGTACCTTCAGGCCGCTTGTGGCGTCGGCGTTGTCCAGGATGGCAAGATCGGCTCAGCGACCCTTGCCGCAGTGCGTGCGAAGTCGGCTGACGACCTGATAAACACGCTCTGCGATGCCCGGCTGAAATTCCTGGAACGGCTTGCCACATGGCCGACCTTCGGCCGCGGCTGGGGCGCTCGCGTTGCCTCGGTGCGGGCGGAAGCGCTGAAGATGGCCGCACAGCCTCAGGCGAGTCCGCCAGCGAGCGTCCCGCCAGTTACTGCTCCTGTGCAGACTGCACCGCCGCCCGTCACTCCTGTGCCGCCTGCGCAAGCATCCGAGCCGCCCCTTGTGCGCCAAGGATTGCCTCCGGTCCTCACTCCCAGGGTGCCGATCCCAGCGCCTCCTGCCGCTAAGCCGGCCGCCGCCATCGGCATCATCGGCGCACTCATCCTCGTGCTCGCGAACTGGTGGCACGACATCACCGCCTGGCTCTCCTCCATCTTTTGAAAGGCAAATCACATGTGGGACAAGATCAAAGCTTTCTTCGCCTATAGCGAGACCATCCTTCTGGCTCGCCTGCACGTATTCGTCGGTGTCGTTCTCGGCGTTTTCCTGAAGATGGACCCCGGTCTGTTCCAAAGCTACGTGCCGCCGCAGTGGGTTCCAATCTACCTCCTGGTCTTCGGTGTGGTGCTCGAATATGCGCGGCGCCGCAACGATCCCAGCCTTGGGAAGGATTCGTGAGATGGAAGGCCGCGTCGAACTCTTCGCCGCCTATCTTCGCCAATCGTGGCCCATGCTGGCCATCGGCCTCGGGATCGGCCTCATTCTTGGGGTGCTGCTATGATGGCGCTCATGGGCTTCCTGCTGAGCAACCCCACGGTCCTTGCGACTGGCGCTGGCATCATCGCGGCGGCCGGTGCCTGGGTGCATGGCCGCCTTTCGGGTGCAGCTGCCGAGCGTAATAAGCAGATCGTGGCAGACGCTTCCGCACGCACCGAAGGCCAGCGGATCGACGACGCCGTGGCTGGCCGCAACGCAGCCGACAATCGGGGAAGGCTCAGCACATGGTCAAAGTCCTAGCTGTGGTGAGCCTGGTTGCGCTCGCGGCCTGCCAAACGTCCGGCGGTTCTTTCTGTGCCGTCGAGCATCCTATTCGACCGACAAAAGCGGAGATTGCGGCTTTGTCTTATGCATCAGTTGCGGAGATCCTGGCTCATAACGAGAAGGGCCAGCGTCTTTGCGGCTGGAGACCATAGCAGTGCATGAAGGGCAGCTCGGGCAAATGGCGGATGAAGAGATGTCAAACGGCACACAAAAGATTGCTGAGAACGTCCTGCTCCAGGCGATAGCGCGGGTTTCTATGGCGCTTTCGTTGCCGATTATCGGACTGATCGCTTGGCTGGGCGGCCAGTACCTTGAAGGCAAGTTCGACGTCATCAATGACAGAGTAACGACTGTCGAGAAAACCGCAGCAGCGGCAAGCGACCAGGCCACGAAGGTCAATGACCGGCTGATCTCGGTCGAAACCAAGCAGGCGCAAGACGCGGTCTCAAGTGAGAAGTTCCAGAACGCGACGCTGACTCGGCTCGATAGGGTGCAGGACAGCATTGTCGGGCTGTCCAATGCCGTTGCGGCGCTGACTGCCACCGTTCAAGCCATTGCTGACGACAAGCGCGCCAGAGGCCCGCAGTGATCAACACAAGCCACGACACGCTTCTATATGCAGAGGTCCAAAGAGAAAACGATTTTAGTCGCTGTCGAGCGCAAGCTTCGGACGCACCGTGTGCGGCACGTGTTGCGAATGCGGGCTGGCTGGCTAGGATCGCGGCGGGAGGGGCGCTTTCATGCAACGCAGTGACGCTTGGTTCATCGCGGTGACGTGCGCGGTAGTTGCCTTCATCTTCGGCCGGGCATGGGGGGATTTGGATCACCAGACCAAATGGGTGTACGAATATCAAACCCTCATTACCGGCGTTTTGGCGGTGGCTGCAGCATTCATCACGGTCAACGCGATGAACAATGCGGAAGATGGCCAGAGACGTCGGCACAATCAGTTGATGAAGCTCAACCTGCGCGGCGACCGGCTGCGCGCACGTAGGGCGGCGTTTCCGTATGCCGCATGGATTGGGCGCGACGCCGCGGCATTGAAAAAACAGATCGAGGCGATCCAGCGGACAGAGCCGGGAACACCGCAATTTCATCAGGCAATGCGCGGCGTCGTGGAATTTCGAAGGAAGGTATTTTCCTATCTGGAAGCAGAAAACATGGAACAGGCCAAGGACCTGTTCGACAGTTCGATGTCGTACAGCTACCAGGAGGCTTTGCACAACCCAATTAACCTCGACGCTCCGAGCGTCGAAGCTTTTGCCTTAAATCCCTGGGCGCTGCCAAATGAATATGTCATCGGCTGCTGCAAGAGATACATCAATGTTGCCGACGGAAACGTGGCTCCAATGATCGAATTCGGCCAACACTTGATAGTCTTGGCCCGCTACTATGAATAGCCCGAACCTCCGCCAACTGGATATCGCCGCCCAGCCACCATTTCCGCTCCGCCACCGCCCCGCTGACCTTGTAGTCAGAGGCATCTGGTATCAAGCCTGCTGGCTCGGGCCGGTGGGTTTTTTTGTTGCCTGCCGGTCCCCTCTGGTGGTTGATTTGGGAGCGGAAGCGGGAGGCATAATGATGAGAACTGCGGTTGCCTTGGTGGCGGCTCTGCTATGCGCCACGACACACGGCGTGGCTAAGGACCTCTTGGACACATCAGGAAAGTTCGCTGGGAGCTATCTTTGCATAGGCCAAGCCGCAGGCGGCGCGACCTATGACAGCGGAACGAAGCAGTGGCGATCGGCCACCTTCAACACCTCGAACAGCAAATTCGTTCTTAGCGTGAAGACCGCCGGGATGTCTGAGGTGAAGCTGTTCGATGAAGCAACTCCGGCGATGCAATATTCAGTTTCCGTAAGACCGTTCGGGCGAGACGAAGCGCCGTGCGTATCTGATGGCTCTGTTTTCGCAACCGCTGGTCCTACCGGCAACCTGAGCTGCAGCGCGAACCTGCAAGAATACAAGTTCAACCTGGTCAATTTGCGCTACTTAACCGCCTACTTCCTGGGGCTTTGTTGACGGAGTGGATAATAACGAAAACACGCCTTCCGTTGAGATTGGCATGTGCTCTTGCATCGATTGAAGCCAGCGACGAGTCCAGGAGGCATCTTGCGCCTTTGCGCGTCGCTGAAAGGATTCTCCTAGGGGGAATAAGCGTCCGGGTGGAAGCCGGTCGCTCAGGAGGTTACGTGGGGAGCTTTAGGGAATTCTGCGAAGACTTTTACAAAGCAACTGGACTGGCAATTAGCCTGTGTATTATGGCTGGCCCAGCGGTTTTCGTCGGTCAGGTGATTTATTACATCCGTGACGGAGTGTGGGCCCAGGTTCCCACCTTGCAGCTCTTTGTGTGGGTGGATGAATATGCACAGCATCACCGTAGTTTCCAAAACCCATACTTCACTACCAATGGAACGTTTTGGCCGTGGGTCTATACGCCTCATAGCTGGCTGGGCTGGCACCGGGTTCTTGAGGTTTTGCCGTTATCAGTCGCGCTAGTTAGTTTTGGATTTCTGATGCTTTTTGCTCTGACGATTGTTGCCCGGATCATTGTCGCTATTCGACCACCGCACGATTGAAGGTCCGGCCAAAGGCAGGTGATCGTCGCCCTTCGGAGCTGGCGGCGTTCCTTCGCTCTCGGTGATAGCCACTGTGATTTTGGTAAGGCTTGTCGGTCGACAGAGGTAAGGCCGGCGCCCAGGTTGGGCGGGGGGCGTTGGGGTTTGGACGCCGGCCTCAGCGGAGAGTAAGTCCGCCGCGAAAAGCTTTTAGCGGCATCATAGGTGCGCACGGTATGGCGTGATCGCGGAACTGCTCAAGGCTTGATTTTTGCAACTTCGGAAAAAGGCGGACTGAGGCCCTACTGCGGCCTCGAATTCTCGGTCCAATGCGTCGCTGGCGAGCCCGGGTCCAGGTACCGACCGATCGAGCGCAGGTAGGCGACGATTTCCGGGAGCAAGAAGTCTCGATCTCCGAACTCTTCCTCGATACGATCGAGTTCCTCGTGGTCCTCCAGGTGTCCATCGGTATCGCCCAAGACATATCCGAAATGGCCTATGGCGCAGATGTCGCATCCGGCTTTGATCACCGCGTCAACGAAAGCGGGGATGTCGCTCGCCTTCATGGTTTTCTTCGTACCGGCCATCGCAAGTGATCTCCTTCGTTGGATGCAGCCGGAGGTTGGTGGATATAAATGCGCAGGGCAACCTGTGTAATCGCGCAGGTTGCGCCTTAACGGGCTCGACCCTCCACGCTTTGTTAGCCCTCGTTGAAAATCGGGGTTTCCAGATGAAGAAGACATATGAGACGCAACCTTGCTCAAGCGAGCGAGATTGGGCAGCGTCGTGGCGGCCGCCGGTTCCACTCCGCCACCGCCGCCCTGATAGACAGTGCTAGTGGGTAGCAAGCCCGCAGGCTCCGGCCGGCGGGCTTTTCTTTTGTTCAGCGCAGCATTGTCTTGTTGCTATCGCCGTACCGAGCCAGCACAGCCTGCAGCTTTTCGACTACGGCATCAGGCACCACGCCATCCGCTTCCACGAAATAGTCATGGCTCTGCCGGCCAATGTAATCGGATACGATCAGGAATTGGTAGCCTGGCAGTGCAACGCGCAGATCGTCAGCTAGGTCGTCGACAAGCGATGGCGTGACCGCGCACATGCGTGGCGGCACGATGATCATGTTTGTCGCCTGCCGAAGCGCTGCTATTTCGGTTCTCCGTCAAAAGGCAGGCGGCCGAGATGGGGTTGTGCCGGGCGTGAACTTGGCCACCCGGTTACTAGGCAATGCCAGTATGAAGTTCCGCGTAGAGCTTACCGGCAATGGGAAGGCCGTGCCATGGTGAATAGGCGGTTACTATCCACAGCCCGACAGGCTGAGGAGTTCGGCCGGCAGTGCCTCAAGCGCTTCCACGTCGGGTGCGTATTGAGCGGCATGCGTTGGATATCGTTCCTGCTGCTGACGATAGAAGTTCAGCCACTTCGGCAGGTCGGCTATCGGGAACGTTCCTCGCCATATACCTTTCTCAAGCGTGAATGTGCCCGTCGCCGAATCGCAAGTCGCTATCGTCTCCATGCTGTCTTATAGGCAGCCCTGTCGACGTTTGCGCTTCTTCATGAGCTTTCTCCCCTTTGCCGGCAGTGAACGGAATGAGAACGAAATTGTCAGGCGGGCCATTGACTGGCTAGGAATTTGTTCTCTATTCAGGGAGATCAGCACATCGAAGGAGGTAGGCGGGCGCCCACGCGTCCGACGGCAGAGCTATGGGGAAAACGGCGGAGGACAATTTCAAGGTCAGGTCTGGGAGCGCGACGAATCCGCACTTGTGGAAACTATCTCACGCTAGCCGGACCTCATCGTGTCGCAAGCCGGATGGCAGGCGGCAATCCGGCGCCGGCCGGGCACGCTGCTCATCCATCGCAATGCAGGACACCAGATGGAGAAGCTTCTGACGCCTGGCAAGCCAACGATTCCGCCCGAGACCATCGTCGATTGGAGCGTCCATGCGGGCCTCGACGTCGCCCTTGGCGATCTGCGGACTTGGCACACGCTGCGCGCCTGGTGCAAGAACTGTTCACATCATACCCAGGTGAAGCCCGAGGCGTTAATCCGCCGACATGGCAAGGCAGCGTTATTCAATTCGGTCGAGCGTGCACTCTTCTGCACAAGCTGCGACTGGGGTGAGCCAGTGCGGTTGGAAATCCTGTCTCTACCTCGATGAGTGGACGCCCCCTTAGGGCATCGAGAGGACGTTGACATCAACCGTGCTGCTGCTGTCCACCTCGACGTGGCAGGCGGTCATGGATGTTTCACCGCAGCTTGGGCCTGCAAGTTGCGCGGATGCAGGCCCCACCCACATGTGAACCGTGATCGCGCAGAGCGCCGCAGCAATTACGGTTAGGACAGTCTTTGTGTAGGCGTCGATCATGATCAGTGTCCCTTGCGTTTTGTTGCCGGCTCGCGGGCTAAGGCCGCGCCGGCAGTACCAGCGCCACAATTGCAAGTGCCGTCATGATCAGGCAAGCGGCCATCCCAACCGTATCCCTCCGCCGGTAGCACCAGACCGCGCTGGCGAGCATCGCGAGACCGATTGCAGCGTGTAGAGCGGGACGAACGACAATCGATTTCCCTAGCGTCAACTCACATAAGATTTCATCGCTCAATTCAAGCTACTCGTCCACCGACCTGTGCAATGAGTGGATCGCGAAAATCCTTGATTGGAAGTGCCCAGGGCTTGGGCCATCGTTTCTGTCGGGCAGGCGGCATCAGCCCGGAGATCAAGATGCACGGCACCTTTGAACCGCGCCCAGCGCGCATTGTTCGCATGGGTAACACATGGACTTTCAACGAGAGCGAACTTCTTCGAGAGCACTGGCCTGATATAAAGAAACTTCGAAGGCTTCTTCCGCACAGGACAGAGCGAGCGCTTCAGCATATGGCAAAACGATGCGGATTGATCCCTCCGAAGGACCAGAATATCTGGACGGGCGTCCAAGACAAAACGCTCCAACGCATGGCGGCAGCTGGCCACACTCGCAAGGATATTGCCGCTGAGCTTGGCTTGACCGTATTACCGGTGGCCAACCGCATGAATTACCGAAAAATCAATCTGGCGAAGAGGCCGCCAGTTGTGCTCGGGAACGGTCTTCTTGACCAGATTAGGCGCCGGGCATTTGAACTTAACATAAGCTTGGTTGAACTGGATCGGTCTCTGGGTAAGCGGCGTATTTTTGGAACGGCCTGTAAAGAAAGGAGGATACACCCGAGACACATTCACCGCGCAGTCAAAGCGCTCGGTGGGGAACTCAAGATTGAGTGGGCCGACCAATGAGCGCGTTCTTTAGAAGGCGCCTTGAAGCCACCATCGAGCGCCTAATCACCATCCTGGACAAACTGGACGGCGATCCAGACTTTGAGCCCGAAACGTTCGAAGAGCAGCGCGACATAGAAGCCGAACTCGGTACGCCAGACAGGGCGATACTGGCATTCGTGTTAGCCGAAACGACTCGGCGGTATCGCAAAACCTATCAATAGACCGCTCTTATAGGACGCCGGGGCGTATGCCCCGGCAGCGAGGTCTCACCCCTTCGCCCGAAGTCTTACACCGGGGCTCCCGTGGTTCAGGAACTCAATGCCAGCTTCTTCGAGCGCGCGCTGGACGGCGTGGACATTCTGAGCCCGACCAGCGATGGGAGCCGCCCCGGCCGCCTCCATGCTCCTTATCGTATTCACATGAACGCCTGCAGCGTTCGCCGCTTCTTGTTGCTCCATACCGACGAGCGCCCGCGCGGCTTTTAGTTGGTTGCCGGTAGTCAGCATTGATATCCCCTCTGTTGGCAAAAATGTGTATCACACACAGGAACAAGTTGACAACAGCCATTTCTCGTTTACGTTAATGATACACAGCTTATCGTGTATGAACCACAAAACGGGAGAAATGCAATGCCGAACACCCATGTTCGGGCAGCCGCCGAAGGTATGCCCGAAATCAACCGCCGCCGCCTGCTATTGGGGCTCGCCGCTGCCTCCACGGCAGCCGCCACCCTCAAAGTTGCGGCTGAAATTAGTCCCGCATCCATGGAAAACCCGCGTCTGATCGAACTCGGGAACGCGCTTCCTGCCTTGGAGGCGGCATGCCTCAAGACAAGGGATAAGGTCTATGCCATCGAGGCCGCGTGGGCTCCACGTTGGCCGAAGACGCCTGCGGCTTTGCTAGGAGAAGGCGGCGAGATAGACCGGGACTTCCAAGGCTATGCGATCAACGACCCTGGCAAGCCATGGCGTCACCAGAAGTACGCGCGGCCAAGCGATATTGACTGGCAGATCAACAATGCCAGCCGCATCGTGCGCGGCCGAACCATCGACAAGCGCAACATTCGGGGTGGAGACCGGGCTGATTGGGAGAACGAGCTTGCCCGCGTTCAACGTCTTCTGCCCATTGCCAAGCGTCATGCAGCACGTCGCGCAAAGGTCATGAAGCAATCTGGATATAAGGGGGCGAAGGCGGCGCGCGAAATCGCGATGCGCAATCTGGGCGACCTGGTCAGCGAGGCCGTGGCTATACCGGCAATGGGCATGACTGGCGTCATGATCAAGGCGCTGGCGCTTGCGGCATGGGGGCGATACGCGGATGCGCTCTGGAACATGTCCTATCCCGGTGCGCTGACGTGGGGCTCAGACTTTGCCCGCTCGGTCGTCCACATGGCGGGAGAGGGGGCTGCAGCATGAACCGCTTCATACCTCAAGCCGATATGTCGGCCGAACAGCTCGTCGCTCTCTGCGTGGAGGCCCACGCCATCATCAGCCTATGCGAGCGCGCATCGTGGAGTGATTTGCAGAACGGCAGCAATGGCACAGCAGTAGCACTGGTGGCGGAGGACATTCAGTTCGCCCTGCGGCTGGCGGGCGAAATGCTCGTGCCTATACAGGACGCTCTCGAAAGCCACGAGGGGCTGAAGGGCGGTGCAGCATGATACCCGTCCTTGATCCGCAATACCCCGGCAACGAGCCGGTCGACATTCTGGATCGTGCGCTCGATCTGCTTCGCGTTGTCCGGCTCGCTATCAACGCATATGAGGCGGACCCATCAAACGTCTCGAAGGACGAGATGGCCTCGATAGCGTATGTCCTGATTTATGCGCAGGATGTGCTCCAGCCGTTGAGGGAGCATCTGAACAAAGAAGGGGCGGCTCGATGATCCCGGCCGTTCGCCTTTCCGACCCCACCGTCCGCCGGTCGATCGAAGACGAAATCGAGCGGCTTATTTCTCTGCTCGATTTCGTAGAGCCGGACCCGGATCTTGAACCGTATCTGGCCGGCGGCGGCGAAGTCGTCGGCACCGATATAGGGAAGGGGGACAGCAGCGACGACGAAGAGGGGGCCGACGCGGAATATAGCCTCGGCTGGTCCGACTCGAGCAGCCGAGGCCGTGACGCCTGGGAGCGCAATGGTTGCCATAACATTGCCGGCGTCGACGGCGACGACTAATCAAGTCGCAAGGTTTACGGCATGCCCGCTGCCTCAAGGTGGCGGGCCTTTTTGCGTTCGTGGTCGTGATTCGTGCGGGGTTGTCCGCCAAAATGCGCGGCTGCTTATTGCACGGTTATTTAACGGAAGAGCAATGATGGCAGCTAAGTGCTTGAAATTGTTGGTACGCCCAAGGGGAATCGAACCCCTGTTACCGCCGTGAAAGGGCGGTGTCCTAACCGCTAGACGATGGGCGCGCTCAGACGAAGCGGCTTATAATTGCGTTGTTGCCAACCGGCAACCCATCAGCCGCCACATGCGACAACTTTTTTCACCGCGCCGTGAAACGCGCGGCTTTAGGCGAATAGCGGTTCGCGAGCGCAGCCGAAGGGCAACGGGCTCAGCCGTCCTCGCCACCGCCGCTGCGGCGACGGCAGCGCCAGTTCCAGTCGCGCTCGGGGCCGACGTCGATATGGACGGATTCGGTGTGGCAGTAGGTGCCGACGCCACCGCGGCCGGGCATCGTGCGGACGTAATTCGCCAGCTCCCATTTGGAGACGCCGGGCACCTGGATGTCGGCCGCGGCGCAGTACATATGGAGCGAGTTCTTGGCGCCGTTGGCGCGGCGGTTGCGCGAGGGGTCGCGATAACCGGAGGTGACGACCATCTTGCGGCCGAAATGGCCCTCGATCGTCTTCAGCACGCGCACCAGCGACGGCTTCAGGCAGGCGACGTCGACGCTTTCGTTCTGCTTCAGAAGGCCGTTGGGCGCGAGTCTCGCCATGCCGGCGGCCGATGCCACCTTATAGGAACCGCCGCCCTCATCCTCGTTGAGATCGACGTCGCTCTCGTCGTCGATGCCGGACTTGCGCTTGATCTCGAACAGCGCGGTCTGTCGCACGCCGGGGAGGGCATCGGCGCCGGTGATGTGATTGCTCGGGTCATCCAGAGAGGCCAGTTGCACCGGCTTTGCGGCCGGCGTCGCGGAGGCCAGCTCGACGATCGGCTTGGCGGGGGCGGTCACGGCCTTGGCTTGCGCCGGCGGCTGGGTCCCCGAGCGCGAATTGATCAGCGGCGCGGGCGCGGCCGAGGCCGGCGTGGTGCTGAAAAGCGATGCAAACAGGCTCTTCTTCGGCGCGGCGATCGGCGGCTGCGCCGGCTCGCCCGCTGTCACATAGACGCCGTTGCTCATGGCCTGCGTGGTCGCCTGCGCCTTCGACGCAATGGCCGCGGCATCGCCGGCGGCGACCTGCTGGGCAACGGCCTGCGTCTGTTCCGCCGTTTGCGCCTGCTGAACCAGCGGTTGCGGCGTACTGCCGGCAATGGCCTGGGCGCCGGCGGGGACGGTTACAGGGAAGGTGCCGTCCGGCCGCGTCTCCGGCACATAGGCGATCTTCTCGGGCAGAGGGGTATCGCTCTCGCTCATCACGGTCGATGCCGCCTCAGTGCCGGGCGCTGGTGCCTGAAGTGACGAATCGGTCGCTGCTGCGGTCTTGGCGCCCGATGTCGCGCTCATTTCACTGGCGGTCGAATTGTAAGCAGGGGAAACGACCGACATCGTCGGATCGCCGGTCGACGTGCAGGAGGCCAGAAGCACGGAGAAAAGCGCCGCCGCGATGCTGCGGCTCTCCCTTCGTGCAAGACGCCAACCTGCTGATTTCAAAACAAATTCCCCCTCGGCATCCGGTCGGCTCGTCATCGCCGCGCCACTCCAGCACCGCGCCGCGACAACCCTCCTGTTCCCAACCGGAAACGGGATATGTGTCGAATCTGCAAGCCTCGGAATTATTCTGCGTCGGAAGGTGATTTGAGGCCGCCAAACGATTGACGCCACCATTTCGCCCTGTTTTGGCGGCCCGTCAACTCACCAGACATTACAGTCCGTTACACACGCACCTTGACATAGGTCCCCGGCGCATCTCCCAAGGTTTTCATACGCTTGCCGGGTTTGCGGGCGGGTACGCGGACATTGTCCTGGGTCTCGATCCAGTGCTGCCAGTGGGTCCACCAGGAGCCTGGATGCTCATGCGCTGCGGCGAGCCACGTGTCGAAGTCGCCCACCGGCCTGCCACCGGTCCAGTACTGGTATTTCCTGGCGGCCGGCGGGTTGACGACGCCCGCGATGTGGCCTGAGCCCGCCATTACATACTCGACATCGCCGCCAAAAAATCGCGATCCCTGGAACACCGAAAGCGCGGGAGCGATGTGATCTTCTTTCGTGGCCAGGTTGTAGACGGGTATCGTGATGTCGGCCAGCGAGACGGTGCGCCCGGCAAGTTCCATCACGCCGCGCGATAGATTGTTCTCAAGATAACAGTTGCGCAGATAGAAGGAGTGGTTGGCGGCGGCCATGCGCGTGGAATCGGCATTCCAGTAGAGCAGGTCGAAGGGCAGGGGCTCCTTGCCGCGCATGTAATTGTTGATGACATAGGGCCAGATCAGGTCGCCCGAGCGCAGCATGTTGAAGGCCGTCGCCATCTTGGTGCCGTCGAGATAGCCCTTCTCGTTCATCGAGCGCTCGACGGCGGCGACCTGGTCCTCGTCGACAAAGACCTTGAGATCGCCGGCATGGGTAAAGTCGACCTGCGTGGTGAAGAAGGTGGCCGATTTGATGCGGTGGTCGCCTTCCTTCGCCAGCAGTGCCAGCGCCGCGGCGAGAAGCGTTCCGCCGACGCAATAGCCGATGGCGTTGACTTCCTTCTCGCCGGTCGCCTTCTCCACCATGTCCAGGCCGTATTGCAGGCCTTCGCGGATATACGCTTCCCAACCCTTGGCGCCGTGTCGCTCATCCGGGTTGATCCAGGAGATGACGAAGACCGTGTGGCCTTGCTCGATCGCCCAGCGGATGAAGGATTTCTGCGGGTTGAGGTCAAGGATATAGAACTTGTTGATCCATGGCGGGCAGATCAGCAGCGGCCGCTTCAGCACCGTCTCCGTCATCGGGTCGTACTGGATGATCTCGGCGACGTCGCTGCGGCCGATGACCTTGCCAGGCGTCGTGGCGATGTTCTTGCCGATTTCGAAGGGCGTGTAGTCCGCCTGGCGCAGCTTCAGGTCGCCGCGGCCGGCGGCAATATCCTCCGCCAGCATCTTCATGCCGCGCACCAGATTCTCGCCATTCGAGGCCACGGTCTCGCGGAACAGCTCCGGATTGGTCAAGATGAAGTTCGACGGGGCGATCGCGTTCGATACCTGCTTGACGTAGAAGCTCGCCTTGTGGCGGGTGTGCTCGTCCAGGCCCTCGGCATGCTCGACCAGCTCGTTCGCCCAGCGCGAGGTGACGAGATAGGCCTGCTTCAGGAAGTCAAAGAACGCATTGCGACCCCATTCGGGGTCCTGAAAGCGCTTGTCGCCGCGCTCCGGCGTGACCGCATCCTCGGGAGCCTCGGCATTGGGAGTGACCTTCTGGATGGCGTTTGCCCAGACGGTCATATAGCCGGCGAACAGACGCGTCTGCGCTTCGAGCGCGCGCTGCGGGTCGCCCAGCCAGTATTCCGAGAGCTTGGAGAACGTCTTGACCATGTCGACGACGGGTTCGGCGACATGGTCGCGCACTTCACCCTTCTCGCGCGGCTCGGTCCAGGCGGAAGCCGCCTTGCCGGCCTGCTCGATCATGCGGGCCATGTTCAAGGCAAAGCGCTCGGGATCCTTCACCAGATATTGCTCGATGGCCGAAGGTCCGCCATTTTCCGCTTTGTCCGAATCGTCAGGTTTGGACATGGTTCGCGGGGTTCCTCCCGGGGCGTTTTCTTGACATATTACCATGGGACATCTGACCGGGTCCAATTCGCTGTACCCCGGCTGCCAGGAAAACAATATGACGATTAATGTTGGCGGGAATTTTTTTCTCAGGCCGGGTGCGATCTGCCGCAAGGCGGTCCTGGCCGGGCTGGTCGGGGTGCTGTTGCCCGCGGGCGGCTGCACGAGCACGGGCACCAGCACCAACAATGCGGCGCCGACGGCCTTGACCGAAGGCCCGAGGGACACCGGCTCCTACCCGAACCTCAACATCCCGCCGCAGGTGGCCGCCAAGCAGCTCACCAAGGAGGAGACCGCGGCGAACCTGGCTAAGCTCAAGGCCGAGCAGCAGGCGCAGATTGCCAAGGGCGGCAGCGTCAAAACGCCGACGAATCCCGCGGCGCTGAAGACGCTTGCCAAAACGCATGGCGACGACACGCTGAAGCAGATCGAGGGCAAATGCGACCCGACCCTCGACCCTAACTGCAATTAGGTCTATATCGCGCGCCGAGAGCGCCTCCTTCGATCGTCTGGAACTGAAATGGAAGAATTTCACAAGGTCCGCCGGCTTCCGCCTTACGTGTTCGAGCAGGTCAATCGGCTGAAGGCCAGCGCCCGTTCGCGCGGCGCCGACATCATCGACCTTGGCATGGGCAATCCGGACCTGCCAACGCCGAAAGCCATCGTCGACAAATTATGCGAAGTTGTGCGCGATCCGCGCACGCACCGCTATTCGTCCTCGCGCGGCATTCCAGGCCTTCGCCGCGCCCAGGCGAACTATTACCAGCGCCGCTTCGGCGTGAAGCTCAACCCTGACACGCAGGTGGTGGCGACTCTGGGCTCGAAGGAGGGCTTCGCCAACATGGCGCAGGCGATCACCGCCCCCGGCGACGTGATCCTGTGCCCCAACCCGACCTATCCCATTCATGCCTTCGGCTTCATCATGTCGGGCGGGGTCATCCGCTCGCTTCAGGTCGAGCCCGACGACGGCTTCATCCCGGCGGTCGAGCGCGGCATCCGCCACTCGATCCCGAAACCGCTGGCGTTGATCCTCAACTATCCGTCGAACCCGACGGCGCTTGTCGCCTCGCTCGACTTCTACAAGGACGTGGTCACCTTCGCGAAGAAGAACGACATCATCATCCTGTCCGACCTTGCCTATTCCGAGATTTATTTCGACGGCAACCCACCGCCGTCGGTGCTGCAGGTGCCGGGCGCGATGGATATCTGCGTCGAGTTCACCTCGATGTCGAAGACCTTCTCCATGCCAGGCTGGCGAATGGGCTTCGCCGTCGGCAACGAACGGCTGATCGCGGCGCTGACGCGCGTCAAGTCCTATCTTGACTATGGCGCGTTCACGCCGATCCAGGTGGCGGCCGCGCATGCGCTTAACGGCGACGGCGCCGACATCGAGGAGGTGCGCGAGGTGTATCACAAGCGGCGCGACGTGATGGTCGATTCCTTCGGCCGCGCCGGCTGGGCAATCCCGGCGCCCGCTGCTTCGATGTTCGCCTGGGCTCCGATCCCCGAACAATTCCGCCATCTTGGCTCGCTCGAATTCTCCAAGCTGCTCATCGAGCATGCGGATGTCGCGGTGGCGCCAGGTGTCGGCTTCGGCGAGCATGGCGACGACTATGTACGCGTGGCGTTGGTCGAGAACGAGCACCGGATCCGCCAGGCCGCGCGCAACATCAAGCGCTTTCTGACCTCGACCGCCAAGCAGCCCGACAATGTGGTGCCTTTAGCCGCTCGTCGTTGAGTTTGCCTTATTTCCGTGGAATTTTGAGGGGCGTCGCCGGACATGGCTGAAGCGTTGCGTGTTGGAATTGCCGGCCTCGGCACGGTTGGCGCCTCGGTGGCGCGGGTGCTGCGCGACAAGGCGACCGAGCTCACCCGCCAATGCGGTCGCGAGATCGTGGTGACGGCCGTTTCGGCCCGCGACCGGAAACGCGACCGCGGCATCGATCTCAGCGCTGCGAAATGGTTCGACGATCCGGTCAAGATGGCCGAAAAGGCCGACATCGACGTCTTTGTCGAGCTGATCGGTGGCGACGAAGGGCCGGCGCGGCTGGCGGTTAAGGCGGCGCTCGAGGCGGGCCGCCACGTCGTGACCGCCAACAAGGCGCTGCTTGCCAAGCATGGCGTGACGCTTGCCGAGATCGCCGAGAAGAAGGGCGTTCTGCTCAATTACGAGGCGGCGGTGGCCGGCGGCATCCCGGTCATCAAGACGATGCGCGAGGCGATGGCGGGCAACGCGGTGACGCGGGTCTTCGGCATCCTCAACGGCACCTGTAACTACATCCTGACTCGCATGGAAGCGGAGGGCATCTCCTTCGACGCCTGCCTGAAGGACGCGCAGCGGCTGGGCTACGCCGAGGCCGATCCGACCTTCGACATCGAAGGTCACGACACGGCCCACAAGCTGTCGATCCTGACCAGCCTTGCCTTCGGCACGAAGATCGCCGCCAACGACATCTATATGGAAGGCATCTCCAACATCACCCAGGCCGATATCCGCGCGGCCGCTGATCTCGGCTACCGCATCAAGTTGCTGGGCGTCGCGCAGCGTACCGACAGCGGCATCGAGCAGCGTGTCCATCCGACGATGGTGCCCACGGCGTCCGTCATCGCGCAGGTGCACGGCGTCACCAATGCCGTGGCGATCGAGACCGACATTCTGGGCGAGCTTCTGCTTTCCGGTCCAGGCGCCGGCGGCAACGCCACCGCGTCGGCGGTAATCGGCGACATTGCCGATATCGCCAAGAGCCGGCCCGGTTTCCAGCACGCTCCGGTGTTCGGCTGGCCGGCTAAGGAACTGAAGCCTTACAAGAAAGCGCGCATGCGAAGCCATGCGGGGGGCTACTTCATCCGCCTCACCGTGCACGACCGCATCGGTGTTTTCGCGGCCATCGCCAAGCGCATGGCCGACAACGACATCTCCCTGGAATCGATCGTCCAGCAGGCGGCCGGCACGGATACTGAGGCGCAGAAGACCGTCATCCTCGTCACCCATGAGACGACGGAAGCGGCGGTGCGCAAGGCTGTCGAAGGCATTACCAAGGACGGCCATCTGACCGACAAGCCGCAGGTGATCCGCATCGAGCGGGCGGAATAAGATCGGCCGCATCGCAGGGGTCAATCGCACTCGGGCCGCTTCCGTTTTTGATTTCACGCGCCTCCCCGCGGCGACGTCGGCGACTCATTCCCGCAGGACGACCCTCGGTCATACTTCGCTTTAATCGATTGATATTGCTGTGATTTCAAAAAATGACAGCGGCGGTCTTGCCGTTGTCATGGAGCTTTGCCAGAAGGAGCCCGCCTCTGGCGGGAGGCGGGAGCAATCCACGGAAGATAACCCTCGGGTTTCACCAGGGATTGTCCGAAGCAAACATCAACGAGGAATGCCCTTCATGAACATGGCCTCAAACATCGCTGCCGGTCTAGACCGGATCCTCACCATGGAAGTCGTGCGCGTCACCGAACGAGCCGCTGTCGCGGCCGCCAGGCTGCGCGGTCGCGGCGATGAGAAGGCCGCTGACCAGGTGGCGGTCGACGCGATGCGCCAGGAGCTCAACCGGCTGGCCATCAAGGGCACCGTGGTGATCGGCGAGGGCGAGCGCGACGAGGCGCCGATGCTCTATATCGGCGAAGAGGTGGGCACCGGAAAAGGCCCGGCGGTCGACATCGCCCTCGATCCGCTTGAAGGCACCACGATCTGCGCCAAGAACCTGCCCAACGCGCTCGCGGTCATCGCCATCGCGGAAAAGGGCAGCCTGCTGTTTGCGCCCGACGTCTATATGGACAAGATCGCCATCGGCCCCGGCTATCCGGAAGACCTGATCGACATCGACGCCTCGCCGGTCGAGAACATCGCCAATCTGGCCAAGGCCAAGGGCGTGGCCGTTTCCGACATCACCGCCTGCATCCTCGACCGGCCGCGTCACGCCAAGCTGATCGACGCCGTGCGCGCCACTGGCGCGGCGATCCGGCTGATCGGCGACGGCGATGTCGCCGGCGTCATCCACACCACCGACCCTGACGAGACCGGGATCGACATCTATCTTGGCACGGGCGGGGCGCCGGAAGGCGTGCTGGCCGCGGCCGCGCTGCGTTGCACCGGCGGACAGATGCAGGGCCGGCTGATCCTCGACACGCCGGAGAAGGTGGCGCGGGCGCAGAAGATGGGTATCTCCGACCCGAAGCGCGTCTATCGTGCGCAGGACATGGCGCGCGGCGACGTGCTGTTCGCGGCGACGGGCGTCACCGACGGCAACCTGCTCGACGGCGTGAAGTTCGGCCGCACCTTCATCACCACGCACACCATCGTGCTGCGCTCGTCCTCGCGCACTGTTCGCGAGATCAAGGCGCGCCACCAGGATCTGGAAAAGTTCTGACGTTTGTTGACGCAATTCCGGACGGAAATCCCTGATCCGATTTCGTGTGCCTCGGTGGTCACGACGTCCTATCGCGGCACCCAGCATGCGCGCCGCTTTCTCGCGTGCGAATGCGGCAGTGCATTCCGCTTAGTCCGCCCTTTCATGGCCTGGCTCAAGGATGGTACGGAGAAGACCATGGGCGATGCGGCTGACGATGGCTTGGCCGTCAGGCTGAAAAGCGGAAAGCGTAATTGAGCGGCGAAAAGCGCCTCTTCCTCGATGTCAGGCAGTCGGCGACTGGTGTTTCCTGGCAACACCGGCTGACCGAGCGGCAGGACATGGCTGCCTTGGCCATTGCGCAGGGCCACGGCGTGCCCGATATCGTGGCGCGGGTGCTTGCCGGGCGCGGCGTCATCGCGGAGCAGGCCGAGCGCTTCCTCGATCCGACCATTCGCGAGCTTTTGCCGAATCCGGCTTCGCTGACCGATATGGAGAAGGCGGCGGCGAGGATCGCCGACGCGATCGTCGCGCGCGAAAAAGTGGCGATCTTCGGCGATTACGATGTCGACGGCGCTGCCTCGTCGGCGCTCTTGAAACGCTTTCTCACGCATTTTTTGGTGCCGTCGGAGATCTACATCCCGGATCGCATCTTCGAAGGCTACGGACCCAATCCGGAAGCGATGCGCGACCTGATCTCGCGCGGCGCGAAACTGATCGTGACCGTGGACTGCGGTACCAACAGCGCGACCTCGATAGACGCGGCCAGAGAGGCTGGCGCCGACGTCGTCGTGCTCGACCATCACCAGGTTGGCGGTCCGCTGCCGGCGGCGGACGCCGTGGTCAATCCCAATCGCGAGGACGATCTGTCTGGGCAGGGGCATCTGTGCGCCGCCGGGGTCGTCTTCCTGTGTCTTGTGCAAACGGCGAAGCTGCTGCGCGAAAGGCTGCCGGATGCCGCTCCGGTCGATCTGCTATCGATGCTCGATCTCGTCGCGCTGGCCACGGTCTGCGACGTGGTGCCGCTCACCGGGGTCAATCGCGCTTTCGTGGTCAAGGGGCTGCAGGTGGCGCGCCAGCAGAAGAACGAGGGGCTGGCGGCGCTGGCGCGGGTCTCGCGCATCGGCGAGCCGATCAACACCTTCCACCTCTCCTTCCTGATCGGTCCGCGCATCAATGCCGGCGGCCGCATCGGCGATGCGGCGCTCGGCAGCCGGCTTCTGGCAACCGACGATCCCGTCGAGGCGGCAAGCATCGCCGAGACGCTCGACCGGCTGAATCAGGAACGGCAGCAGATGGAGCAGGAGATGCTGGCGCAGGCGCGCGCCGAGGCCGATGCCGAGCTTGCCGGCGGCAACGGCCCGGCCATCATCGTTACCGCCAGCAACAACTGGCACCCAGGCATCGTCGGGCTGATCGCCTCGCGGCTCAAGGACTATGCGCGCCGGCCGGCCTTTGCCATCGCCTTCAACTCGACCGGGATCGGCACGGGCTCAGGCCGTTCGGTGACCGGCTTCGATCTCGGTCGGCTGGTCCGCGAGGCGGCGGATGCCGGGTTGATCGTCAAGGGCGGCGGCCACGCGATGGCCGCCGGCATCACCGTCGAACGCGCCAAGCTCGGCGAATTGCGCGCTTTTTTCGAGGAACGCGCCGCCGCCGATGTCTTCCGGCTGCAGAACGAGGAAAGCCTGGCTATCGACGGTGCCTTGGCCGCGGAGGGCGCCACGATCGCGCTGCTCGATGCACTGGAGAAAGCCGGGCCGTTCGGCGCCGGGCACATCGCGCCGGTCTTCGTGCTGCCGCGCCACCGGCTGACCGACGCGCGCGCGATCGGAACCAATCACATTCGAGTGGCCCTGCAATCGCAAAGCGGCGGGAACATCCAGGCGATCGCATTCCGCGCCGTCGACACCGCGCTCGGCGAATTCCTGTTCCGCAACAGGGGCAAGACCGTGCACGTCGCCGGTTCGCTGTCGGGCAACTACTGGAACGGCAACCGCACGGTACAATTCCGCATCAGCGATGCAGCCCTCGCGTAAGGTTTGCTGATATTCAGCTGAGACCGGCCTGCAAATGGCGGCATCCTGCGCTTCCGGTGCTCACGTAAGTTCGCTCCGCTCCGGTTCTCGGAGGCCAGCCAGTTTGGTCGCTTCGCGCCCGTCTTCGACTCCGTATCAGCCTGACCGAATCTCACCACACCTCAGGAAGGGTGGATTGCGTTCAGACCAGAACGGACTGCAGCCGGGTCAGTTCGCTGATCTGGGACATCGTCGCCTGGTAGCCGAGGCTGATCGCCTCGTCGGCGCGATGGAATTCCGTCAGGCCGATATGGCTGAGTTTCGGCTGCAGCGACATGTCGGGCGGATCACCGGCGAGCCTGGCACGCGATATACGGTCCTGGATGATGTTGAAGGCCTCGACCATGACGCCGGTTATGCCGAGGCGGGTCTGGTGCGATTGGGGATTGACCTGGCCGGGTCGCGGCGCGTCGTTCTCGACGACAAGCTCGCCGGCGCTGTGCTTGATGACGGCTGCGCGGCCGAACAGGTCATAATGCAGGTTCACCGCCACAACGAGCGGCTGCTCATAGGCGCGGCAGACCGAGACCGGCACCGGATTGACCAGCGCGCCGTCGACCAGCACGCGGCCGTTGCAGGCCACCGGCTCGAACACGCCCGGCAGCGCGTAGGAGGCGCGCATGGCGGTGACCAGCAAGCCGCTCGACAGCCAGATCTCATGGCCGGTGCGGATTTCGGAGGCGACGGCTACGAAGGGTTTCGGCAAATCCTCGAAGCGTGCGCCATTGAGGTGCTCGCGCAGGCGCTGATCGAGCTTCATGCCGCCGAACAGGCCGCTCCCACGCAGATTGAGGTCAAGCAGGCCGAAGATGCGTCGCTTGGTCAGGCTTCTCGCGAACTCTTCCAGCTCATCGAGCTTGCCGGCGAGGTAACAGCCGCCGACCAGCGCGCCGATCGAGGTACCGGCAATCATCGACACTTCGATGCCGGCCTCGTCGAGAGCGCGCAGCACGCCGATATGAGCCCAGCCGCGGGCACACCCACCGCCGAGCGCCAGCGAGATGCCGGTCTTCCTGCCAGGCTTCGGATCTGGCAAGCCACCGGACGATGCGGGGCCATTGGCCTCCCGAAGGTCAGGTCTGCTGCGCAATGACGCCCATTCGAGCATCATGTTCTCCCATGTCCCATATCCCGTGTATCACAAGGACGTTTGAAGAATAATAAATATGAGCGGTTTGTGAATGTTGAACGGTTCACAGGGGCTTCCGATACGTTTGGTCCGGATCGAACAGCGGCCTGCTGCCGTCGTCGGCAAGCGTCGCCCTGCCGTCACTCAGCCCCACCGTCCGATAAAAGCAGGAACGCCGGCCGGTGTGACAAGTTGCGTCGTGGCCCAACACTTTCACGCGCAACCATATCGCGTCCTGGTCACAATCCGTGCGCATCTCGACGACGTGCTGGAAATTGCCGGAGGTCTCGCCCTTTTTCCACAGCGCGTTGCGCGAGCGCGACCAGTAGTGAGCAATGCCTGTCTCCAGCGTAAGTGCCAGCGCCTCGGCATTCATGTGCGCGACCATCAACAGCATGCCGTCACCGGCATCGGTGACGACGACGGTGACGAGGCCCGCGGCGTCGAAGCGCGGGGAAAGGACAGAACCTTCCTCCAGCGCTTTCTTATCTGATGGAGCTTTTGGAAATTCGACTGCGGACATCGCCGATCCTTATACATGTTGGCCGGCGAGGGCCGGCAAATCAGCCGCCGGCACGCACCATTGTGACGAAGCGGACCTGTTCCTCGGGCGTATCCTTGAAGACGCCAGTGAAGGTCGAGGTCAGCGTGGTCGAGCCCTGCTTGCGGATGCCGCGCATGGCCATGCACATATGCTCGGCTTCGAGCATGACGGCGACGCCGCGCGGATTGAGCACATCCTGGATGACGCCGGCGATTTGCGCGGTCATCGCCTCCTGCGTCTGCAGGCGGTGCGCGAAGATGTCGACGACACGAGCGATCTTCGACAGGCCGACGACCTTGCCGTCCGGCAGATAGCCGACATGCGCCTTGCCGATGATCGGCACCATGTGGTGCTCGCAATGCGAATGGAACTTGATGTCCCTGACGATCACGAGATCGTCATAGCCGGCAACTTCCTCAAAGGTGCGGCCAAGTTCGTCGGCCGGGCACATGTCATAGCCGTTGAACATTTCGCGGAAGGCCTTGGTGACGCGCTTGGGGGTGTCGATCAGGCCCTCGCGGTCCGGATTGTCGCCGGTCCAGCGCAACAGTGTGCGCACGGCGGCTTCGACCTCGGCTTCGCTCGGCCGGTCGGTGACGGGCTTGTCCATATACTCGGATGGGCGCATGATTTTCTTGATGACAGCATCCATAAAGGTGTCTCCCGTAGTCCCGCTCAAAGGTGGGACGAGTTGAACATGACCTTTTGGGTGAAAATCGCCCATTTCCATCCCGCAAGCGGCGTGAACAGAGGGGCATCGACGGCAGCTTCCAGCCGCCTTGTCGTTGCCCGACTGCGATCATTATATATGGTCGTAGCGGAGCGAAAGGAAGACGCGAGAGCGGCAAAGCCTGTTCGATGGGCGGCGACGGACCGGAAAAATATGATCGACGACGTCTACAATGCGAAAATTCTCGGCTTCGCCGGAAACATAGGCCGGATCGGCCGGCTTGCCGACGCCGACGCTACGGCCAAGGCGCACTCCAAATTGTGCGGTTCGACGGTCACCGTGGATCTAAAGATGGAGGGCGACATGGTGACCGATTTCGCCCATGACGTGAAGGCCTGCGCGCTCGGCCAGGCCTCGTCCTCGATCATGGCCCAGCATGTGGTCGGCGCCAGCGCCGGTGAATTGCGCGCGGTGCGCGAAGCCATGCTGAAGATGCTGAAGGAGAACGGCGCGCCGCCGGAAGGCCGCTTCGCCGACCTCAAATATCTGGAACCGGTGCGGGACTACAAGGCGCGCCACGCATCGACCATGCTGACCTTCGACGCGGTCGTCGATGCGATCGGCCAGATCGAGAAGAAGCGCGCCGAACAGGCGGCGTGACAGCATCTGTCTTGCTGCGAGGCTATTATGGCGGGGAGCTTGCGGCGCGCGAGATGTCTCACAGCGGACAACCAAAATAGAACACCTCTGGAATGATCATAAGACACGGCCGTCCCTACAGTGTCAGCGCTCGCCTGCTCCCGGTAAATTTGCTCCTCACGCAGTCGGCAAAGGCCTTTGACGGCTCCGCGGCAAATCCTTAAGGCTCGTGGCCACCAGCGCTTGAGGGCATTGCGTTTTAGCGCCGAAGTTCACATCTATCGCGCAGTGAAACAGGCTGCGGAGCGATGGGCGACCATTCGGGGCATACACACGGCGTCCGGCCCGTACAGCGCGGACGCAACTGGCCAGGGCCGTGGCGCAACACGCCCGGGCGCATCTTGGGCACGTCTCTCGTGCGCCTCTATCAGCTGACGCTTTCGGGCTTCGTCGGCAACAACTGCCGGCACCTGCCGACCTGCTCCGAATACGCGCATGAGGCGATCGCCCGCCACGGCCTGTGGGCCGGAGGGTGGATGGGCCTGTTCAGGGTCCTGCGCTGCGGGCCGTTCGGAACGCATGGCATCGACCGTGTACCGGAGACGCTCGCGGCGCGCTATGTCTGGTTCATGCCCTGGCGCTACTGGCGGATCGGCAAGAAAAGCGGCGAGGCCGAGATCTGATTGCCTTGCGATCACCGGCCGCCGGGTCTTTACGATCCGGTAGGGTTAACGCGAAGCTGCACAAACAATGCCAATTTGAGACAAAATCGAGACAAGTCGCCTCGCTAAGCCGCTGCCTGCAATCCCGTTCAGGAGTGACTTCGCCATGCGCCAGATGGACCGCTATCCCTTCATTTTTGCCATCGTCCTGTTCATTCTGGCCTGGATGCTCGGCTTGCCGGTGCGGGCGCAATCGGCGCCGCTTGACGACATCCACTGCACGTTGATCCAAGATCAGCAAAGCGGCGAAACGCTTTACCAGGACGGCGTCTGCGACAAGCGCGTCAGTCCGGCCTCGACATTCAAGGTGCCGCTCGCGCTGATCGGCTACGATGCCGGGATCCTGAACGATCAGCACACGCCTAGCTGGAACTACAAGCCGGAATTCAAGGCGGCGAAGCGAGACCAGAAGACCGTCGATCCGACGATCTGGGAACGCGATTCCATCGTCTGGTACTCGCGCGAGATCACCCGGCGTCTCGGGGCGGAGAAGTTCGCGGGTTATGTGTCGAAACTCGGCTATGGCAACAAGGACGTCTCCGGCGATGCCGGCAAGGACAACGGGCTGACGCAATCCTGGATAAACTCCTCGCTCGAGATATCGCCGGTCGAACAGGCGGCTTTCCTGCGCCAGTTGCTCGCAGGCAAGATGCCGGTGTCGGCGAGGGCGCATGAGATGACCAGGGCGATCCTGCCGACCTTCACGGCGAGCGACTGGACCGTGCAAGGCAAGACCGGCAGCACAAGGCTCGGCCAGGACGGCAAGCGCTCGCTCGGCTGGTTTGTCGGCTGGGCCGAGAAGGGCGGGAGGCGCATCGTCTTTGCAAGACTTGTCGTCGATACAAAGCGTAGCGGGGAGCCGAAGGGCCTCGCGACTCGTGCGTCGTTCCTGAAGGATTTGCCGGGCCTTATGAAATAGACTGCTCGCGGCTTTACGGCGGCGGAAACTCCTCATAAAAGACTGCCGCTGCCGGGCGCTCCCGGCTAACCCAAGCATGCCGCAACGCATCCTGCGGCATGCATTTCACCACCCGCGCTCGTTTGCGGGACTGGATAGGAGAACCCCGATGCCGAATTCCGTCTCCCTGACATTTCCCGATGGTTCGATCCGCGATTACGACGCGGCCCTGACCGGCGCGGGTCTTGCCGAATCGATCTCCAAGTCGCTGGCCAAGAAGGCCGTCGCCTACAGCCTCGACGGCATCCTGCGCGATCTTTCCGATCCGCTCGGCACGTCCGGCAAGGTCGAGATCATCACCCGCGACGATCCGCGCGCGCTTGAGCTCATCCGGCACGATACGGCGCATGTTCTGGCCGAGGCCGTGCAGGAGCTGTGGCCGGGAACGCAGGTGACCATCGGGCCGGTTATCGAGAACGGTTTCTACTACGACTTCGCGCGCAACGAGCCGTTCACGCCGGACGATTTTCCGGTGATCGAAAAGAAGATGCGCGAGATCATCGCGCGCAACAAGCCGTTCACCAAGGAAGTCTGGTCGCGCGAGAAGGCGAAGAAGGTCTTTTCCGAGAAGGGCGAGCGCTACAAGCTCGAGCTGATCGACGCCATTCCGGAAGACCAGGATCTCAAGATCTATGCTCAGGGCGACTGGTTCGATCTCTGCCGGGGTCCGCACATGGCCTCGACCGGGCAGATCGGCAACGCCTTCAAGCTCATGAAGGTGGCGGGCGCCTACTGGCGCGGCGATTCCAACAATCCGATGCTGACGCGCATCTACGGCACCGCCTTTGCCGATCAGGCGCAGCTCGATGCCTATCAGACGCTGCTGGAAGAGGCGGAGAAGCGCGACCATCGCAAGCTCGGCCGCGAGATGGACCTGTTCCATTTCCAGGAAGAGGGGCCGGGCGTCGTCTTCTGGCACGCCAAGGGCTGGAAGATGGTGCAGAACCTGATCAACTACATGCGTCGCCGTCTCGACGAGCACGGCTACCAGGAAGTCAATGCGCCGCAGGTTCTGGACAAGAGCCTGTGGGAGACATCCGGGCACTGGGGCTGGTATCGCGACGCGATGTTCAAGGTCACGGTCGCCGGCGACGAGACCGACGACGACCGCGTCTTCGCGCTGAAGCCGATGAACTGTCCCGGCCATGTGCAGATCTTCAAGCATGGGTTGAAGTCCTACCGCGAACTGCCCGTCAAGCTTGCGGAGTTCGGCAATGTGCATCGCTACGAGCCGTCGGGCGCGCTGCACGGTCTGATGCGCGTGCGCGGTTTCACGCAGGACGACGCGCATATTTTCTGCACCGAGGAACAACTCGCGGCCGAATGCCTTCGCATCAACGACCTGATCCTGTCGACCTATGCCGATTTCGGCTTCGACGAGGTCAGCGTGAAGCTGTCGACCCGGCCGGACAAGCGCGTCGGCACCGACGAGGCGTGGGATCATGCCGAGGCGATCATGAGCAACGTGCTGGAGACGATCCGCACGCGCTCCGGCAACCGCATCAAGACCTCGATCAATCCGGGCGAGGGCGCATTCTACGGTCCCAAGTTCGAATACGTGCTGAAGGACGCCATCGGCCGCGAATGGCAATGCGGCACCACGCAGGTGGACTTCAACCTGCCTGAGCGCTTCGGTGCCTTCTATATCGGCTCCGATTCGGAGAAGAAGCAGCCGGTCATGGTGCACCGCGCGGTCTGCGGTTCTATGGAGCGCTTCCTCGGCATCCTGATCGAGAATTATTCCGGCCATTTCCCGCTGTGGTTCGCGCCGTTGCAGGTGGTGGTTGCGACGATCACGTCGGATGCGGACGGGTACGCCGTGAAGGTGGTCGAGCGGCTCAAGGCCGCCGGGCTGCTTGCCGAAGCCGATCTGCGCAACGAGAAGATCAACTACAAGGTGCGCGAGCATTCGCTCGCCAAGGTGCCGGTCATCCTCGTCTGCGGCAAGCGCGAAGCGGAAGAGGAAACCGTCAATATCCGCCGGCTGGGCTCTCGCGACCAGGAATCACTCAGGCTCGAGGAAGCGGTGAAACTGCTTTCCGACGAGGCGGTCTCGCCCGACCGCAAGCGCCGCGCTGCCTGACATACCTGCAAGTCCTGAAATGGCGGTGGCCAGTCCACCGCCATCTTCATACGCCTGTCACGCCAGCCCTGTAACGAGCCGCCATGCTCAAATTGAAACCGCGGGAAAGACGTTTTCCCGAGCTCTCCTATGCCAACGCGCACCAACCGGTGCTGACGCGCTGGTTCATTCATTCCGTCGAGGGCCTGTCCGGCCGCGACCGCTTCGCCGCGCTTTACGATTTCTGGCGTCGCCAGGTCGTTCCCACCGGCGATCGCGTGTTCAGCCGCATGCTGGAACTGATCGACGTCAAGGTCAGCAACGCCGTCCACTGGCCGCCGGCGACGCTACCCGACACGCCGCTGGTTATCGTCGCGAACCATCCCTTCGGCATTGGCGACGGCATTGCGGTGCTTTCGCTTGCCGAGCAACTGGGGCGGCCCTTCCGCGTCATGATCCACAAGGATCTGCTGAGGATACGCGAGATGGAACCCTATTCGCTGCCGATCGATTTTTCCGAGACGAAGGAAGCGATGAAGAACAACATGGCGGTGCGCCATGAGGCTGTTCGGCTCCTGAAGGAAGGCGTCACCATCGTCGTCTTCCCGGCCGGCGGCGTCGCCACGGCGCCCAAGGGTTTTGGCCGCGCCATCGACTTGCCGTGGAAGATGTTTCCGGCCAAGCTCGTCCAGGACGCCAAGGCCTCTGTCATCCCGATGCATTTCTCAGGCCAGAACGGTCGTCTGTTCCATCTCGTCAGCGGCCCGATGAACATGGCCGAGCGCGACAACCGCGTGGCGAAGTTCATCGGCAAGGCATCGCTGACGCTGCGCACCTCTCTGCTCATCCGCGAGTTCGCCCGCCTGTCGGGCAAGGCGATCGAGGTGCGCATCGGCGAGGTGCTGAGATGGAGCGAGCTCGAGCCACTGCGCGACCGCAAGATGCTGCTAGATCGGCTCTATCGCTCGGTGTTCGACCTGTCGACGCCGGCAGCACGGCGCGGCCGTGTGCCGTTCCTGCCGAAGCGGATGCGCAACGCCGCCTGACCGGATCTGCCGGTAGGCTTGCTGCTAATCGGCGCCTTCCGCGGGGTCGATGGCCGACTGTTCATTGGCAAGAACCTCGATTTCCTGGTTCTGGCCGGCGACGACCGTGAAATCCTTCTGATAGATGCGGTCGCGGTTCTTGGCGATGATTGTGTATTGGCCCTCTGCCAGCACCATCGAGGCGAAGGCGCCGACCGCTTCCTTGATCGGATCCCCGGATTCGTTGAGCAGCGACCAGGACGTGTCCGCGATCGCTTCGCCGCCGGGCTCGCGCACCAGCTTCATGGTCATCTCGGCGGCGCGGTGCTCCACGGTCGCCTCGGTCAGCTTGCCGGCCTCGACACGGATATCGGAGCGGATCACCGCGTTGACCGCGCCATAGGTTGAAACGACATGGTAGGTGCCGGCGTTCAGCCGCACCACGGTGTTCGGCGCCACGTCTGGCGCGATCAGCGCCCGGTCGCCATTGGCCGCGGGCTGGCCTTCATAGATCGAGAAACGCAGTTTCTTCGACTGTATGGGGGCGCCGCCCGATGTCACCGCGTCGAGCTTGAGGCCACCTGCGTCGAGCACCAGGCTCTCATGCTTGGCGTCCTTGCCGACGGTGATGCGCTTGGTGGCGCCAGCGCGTCCATAGGAGGCATGGACGAGGTAGCTGCCGGGGTCGAGCTGGAACACCGCCGTACCGCCATGGGCTGATGCCACCATCGGCAGCTTGCCGCCGCTGGCCGGCTCCGGCTTGAAGACGCGCCAGACGATGCCGCGGGTGATGTCGGCACCCTTGTCGGTCAACTGCGCCGACAGCGTTATGGCGCCGCCATTGCCGATCGCCAACGGCGCCCCGGTCTTCGGCGTCGCGTAACTTGAAATGTCTGGAAGTTTGATGTCGCCGACATCATTGGCATTCTGGGCCAGCGCGAAGGAAACCGGCACCGCGAACAACGCAGCGACGAGTGCGATCACGAAAAGGCGCAAGGTCCCCTCAAACATGCCTTGCGTTGAAGCCCAAGGCGGTGGCAATTTCAAGGCCTAGGAGTGCGTTGCCTTCCCAACGGGTCCTTATCCGGCGCAAAACGCCACCGCCCGAGCCGCCCGACCTCCCGAGGCGTGCTTCAGCTCAAAATCGAAATGCATCCAGGAGACTTACGCCCATGGCGTCGCCGATCATCGACTTCCTGCTCACCCGTAATTCCGCGCCGATTCCCGACCTCAAGGAGCCGGCGCCGGGCGATGCCGAGATCGCGACGATGATCGCGGCGGCCTCGCGCGTTCCCGACCATGGCCGGCTCGAGCCCTGGCGCTTCATCCTCTATCGTGGCGAGGCGCGCGTCGAGATCGGCAAGAAGCTGGCAGCACTTGCCGAGCAGCGCGAAGGGCCGCTGCCGGAGGGCCGACGCAACCAGGAACTGGCGCGTTTCTCGCGCGCGCCCCTGGTGATCGGCGTCGTGTCGGTGCCGAAGGAAAACCCGAAGATCCCGCAATGGGAGATGTTCCTGTCGGGCGGCATGGCGGCCATGAACCTGATGATCGCGGCCAACGCGTTGGGCTACGGCACCAACATGATCAGCAACTGGTATTCCGATGTCCCCGAGGGCAGGGCGATCCTGGGGCTTTCGCCGCAGGAGCGCGTCGTCGGCTTCGTCCATATCGGCTCTTATCAGGGGCCGGCGCCCGAGCGCCCGCGACCGGATCCGGCGAAGCTCTACGCCGACTATACCGGTCCCTGGGCAGGTTAGGACTTGATGTTCTACGAACCTTCAAAAGGCCACGGCCTGCCGCACGATCCGTCTAAGGCGATCGTGGCGCCGCGTCCGATCGGCTGGATCTCGACCGTCGACAAGGACGGCAGGGTCAATCTAGCCCCCTATTCGTTTTTCAACGCCTTTTCGACGCGGCCGTTCATTGTCTGGTTTTCGTCCGAAGACGAGAAGGATAGCGCCACGATCGCTGCGGAAACGGGCGAGTTCGTCGCCAATCTGGTGAGCCGCGACCTTGCGCAGAAGATGAACCTCACATCCGTCGATGCGCCGCGCGGCGTCAGCGAGTTCGATTATGCCGACCTTGCAATGGCACCGTCGCGCCTCGTCGCGCCGCCGCGCGTCGGCGGAGCGCCGGCGGCGCTCGAATGTCGGGTGACGGAGATATTTCGGCCCAGGGGCCTGGACGGCGCCACCACCAGCGCAGTCGTCGTCGCGGGCGAAGTGGTCGGCGTTCACATCGACGACGCGTATCTCAAGGATGGCCTCTTCGACATCGTCAGGGCCGGCAATGTCAGCCGGCTCGGCTATATGGACTATGCCAGCGTCAACGAGATTTTTTCGATGCGGCGGCCGCGCTGGGGAAAGGGCTAGCACAGGGCGCATTATCGAGGAGACGGTTCGTTACGAGACTGATTCTCCAGACGTTCCCTTGGTTTGGTCTCATCTTCATGGTCGCGACTGTCCTTCGTGCCTGCAAGGCGCTGTTGCTTGGCTCCTGGCGGTGCCGGCATCCGTGCCCGCCTTCATCGTCGTGGTCGCCTTCATCGAGGAGATGACCTTGCGGGTCGGCGTGCGGGACTATGACGACTAAGCCGCGCGCGTTCCCTACGAGCTTATCCCCAGGGTCTGGTAACGGTCAGGCAGGTCTGCCCGCCGCTTTGGCGCGAGCCAGCAAGCGCTCGGCCAGCCGCAGATGCGGCCGGTCATACATCTTGCCGTCGATGCCGACGACGCCCGGGTTTCCGGCCGCCGCAAAGGCGTCGACGATTGCTTGAGATCTCCCGACCGCCTCGGCGGACGGCGTGAAGGCGGCGTTGATGACAGGCACCTGTGCCGGATGGATCGCCATCTTGCCGGTGAAGCCGTCGCGCTCGGCCTCGCGGCATTCTGTCTCGAAGGCGGCCATGTCGCGGAAATCGGGAAAGACGGTGTCGATGGCGGCGACCTCGGCTGCTCCCGCAGCCAGAATGGTCATGGCGCGCGCCAGGCGAAACACGTCCGTGTAGCGGCCCGTCTCGTCGCGGGCCGATCGCGCGCCGATGGCCGCCGACAGGTCCTCCGCGCCCCAGGTCAGGCCGGCAAGCCGCGCGCTTGTTTCGGCATAGCTCGCCGCCGCCAGCACACCTGCCGCGGTCTCGGTGATGATCGGAACGATTCTGATGGCGCCGTCCGGCAGCCCGCTTTCGGCTTCATGAACCCGAAGCTTCGCCGCGAGTTGCTGGACGTCCTGCCCGCTGTTCGACTTGGGCAGCATGATGCCGTCGGGCTTCGCGGGGACAAGGGCTGCGAGATCGTCGTCGGTGAGGCCAGTGGAAAGGTCGTTGACCCGTACATAGATGGCGGCGTCTGTCCGCTGCTTCTGGTTCGAGATGAAGCCGGCCGCGACCGCACGCGCCGCAACCTTGTTCGAGCCGGCGACCGAATCTTCGAGATCGACGATGACCACGTCGGCGCCGGCTCCGAATCCCTTTTCCAGCTTCCGCTCGGAATCGCCGGGCACGAAGAGCAGGGAACGCATCAAGCCGGCTTCTTCAGCATCATCGCCTGTCTTGTGCATCTGGCGACAAGGACATCGTTCTGATTGTAGGCGCGGTGCTCGAACTCGACGATGCCGCGATCGGGCTTCGATTTGGACTCTCGCACGGAAACGACCGTCGTCTCGACCCTGATGGTATCGCCGTGGAAGACGGGGTGCGGGAACACGGTTTCCTTCATGCCGAGATTGGCGACCGTCGTGCCGACGGTGATGTCGTTTACCGAAATGCCGATCATCAGGCCGAGCGTGAACAGGGAATTGACCAGCGGCTTGCCCCATTCGGTTTTCGCGGCGAAGTCGAAATCGATGTGCAGGGGCTGGGGGTTCAGCGTCATCACCGAGAACAGCATGTTGTCGCTCTCGGTCACGGTCTTACGCAGCGTGTGGCGGAAGACATGGCCGACGACGAATTCTTCCAGATAAAACCCGGCCATGGTCGATCTCCTCCAATTTCCCTGCTTGATAGGCGTTGGCTGCGCCTCCATCAAGCCGGTTAAGAAATATGGTGAACCGTTCGTAAACCATTTCCGGCATACCGTTTCCAGCGGGGCCGGGACGTTCCGGCAAGGGGCGCAGCTGGTCGGCATGGTTGTTTCGCATTTTCTAAAATGGATCGATACGGCAAGGGTCTCCGAGCGCGCAGCCGCCGCGAGCGCGCTGGCACGTGCCTATATCAACTCGGAACTGCCGTTCGAGGATCGCTGCGCCGCCGAGGCCGCGCTGACGCTGCTTCTCGATGACGCGTCCTGCAAGGTGCGCCTGGCGCTGGCCGAGGCGCTGTCGATGAGCCATCACGCGCCGCCGCAGGTGATCAGCGCCTTGGCCGCCGACCAGCCGGAAGTGGCGGCGCTGGTGCTGGCGCGTTCGCCGCTGCTTACCGATGCCGATCTGGTCGAGCGCGTCGCCTGCGGCCAGAAGGCGACGCAGAAGCTAATCGCCAGCCGTCCGGTCGTCTCGATGCCGCTGGCGGCGGCAATCGCCGAGATCGGCGAGCCGGAAGCCTGCGCCGCGCTGGTCGCCAACAGCGGAGCCGAAATTGCGTCCGTGAGCTTCCGCCGCATGGCCGAACGGCATGGCCACCTGCCGTTGGTGCGCGAGCCGCTGATCGCCGATCACCGCCTGCCGGCCGACTGCCGGCACATGCTGCTGGTCAAGCTCGGCGAGACCCTGAAAGGATCGCCACTGGTGCTGGCGATGATGGGTGCGGCGCGCGCCGATCGCGTTATGCGTGATGCCTGTGTGAAGGCTTCTGTGACGCTGATCGAGGGAACGCGCATGGAGGAGCACGCAGCGCTGATCGAGCATCTGAGGCTGCGAGGCGACCTCACCGCCAGCTTCATCATCCGCACCATCGCGCATGGCAAGGTCGACTTCTTCGGGTCGACGCTGGTGGCGCTAGCCCAGCAGTCCGAGCAGCGGGTGACGGCGCTTCTCGCCGGCGGGCATGATGTTGCGCTGCAGGCGCTGTTCCGCAGCGCCGGACTTGCGCCGGCCACGCATGGCATCATCCTGCGCGCGCTGAAGGTCTGGCGCGAGGTCGCCAACGGCCGGCGTGTCGCGGGCGTGCAGGAAGTGAGCTGGCTGATGCTGAAGGAACTCGGCGGCCAGTCCGCCGATGGCGACTTGGCTACGCTGGTGAAGTCGATCCATCTCGACGCCCTGCGGGAAAACGCGCGCGGACACGCGCTGGCGATCGCGGCCGCGTGAAGCCTCAAGCGCGCCCGTTGGCAAAAAAATCCGGGTGATCTTCCATCGCCGCGGCGATGATGCGCAGCGAGGCGGCGATCCGCAGCATCTCGAACCGATCGCTGCGGTCGGCGATGGCGGCCGCGTATTGCCGCGCAACGGCGACGGTCGCGGTCTGCGGGTCGCCCTCCCGTCGAAACAGCAATTCGCGCGCCAGGCCGCGCAGGAAATTGCCGATGGACTCGACCGTCTCGCTCGGCACGGCCGAGTCCAGCCGTGCATGACGCAGCCGCAGCACCTCCAGCCCGACGGTGACTGCGGCGATGCTGCCGCCAAGAATGGGGTCGCCCCTGCGACCTGTCTGTTGCACCTGCGGCATCAACTGGTTGATCCGATCATAGGCGAGGCTTTCGAAGGCCGAACGCCGAGGTATTCGCTCATGCAGGCAAAGCCGTGCCAGATCCTCCCGTATCGCCTGCGATATACGCTCCACGGTGCCCCATGGATCGGCAGGCAGCACGACGATGAAGACGCCGATGGCAATCAGTATGCCGACCAGGATCGAGGCCGAGCCGGCCAGGAACGGCCCGGGATCGTAGATCATCTGCTGATGCGGGCTCATAAAGGCGAGAAAGTTGATGGCGAAAGCGGTGGCGACGCCGACATGGCGCGGATTGGCCATGCCGAGCGCCGCCGGCACCAGGATCGGCACGACGAACAGGGTGAACCAGCCGAAGCCGGGCAGCGCCGGCAGCGCGACTTGGCCGACCAGAAAGGCAAAAGGCAGCGCGATCAGGGTTCCGGTGAAGAAACCCCAGGCGGACCGCACCGGATCCGGGCGCGTCGCGAACAGGCTGGAGACCACGGCGACGAGAATGACTGTGCCGGCCGCCTCCGACCATTTGGTCGTCAGCCAGAAGACCGCGACCAGCAACGTCGCGAGCGCGGCGCGCACGGCATTGCGCCATGCGGCCTGGTAGTCGCGATGGAGGACCAGCGCCGGCTGGGTCCGGTCATGCGATTTCCGGAGGACGGGCGAGCGAAGCGCGTCAAGGCCAACCATCACCTGTTTCAGCGCTTCGGCGAAATCGCCGGCAATGGTAAGGCGGGTGATGGTGCCGACCTTGTCCTCGGCGCCGTCGCCTATATCGGCATGGTCTGGCAGGGCCGGCACCTCCCTGGCTTTGCTCGCGATCTCGTCGAGCCGCGCCAACCATGGCCCCGTGTCGTCGAGCGCGCCGGGTGTCGAAGCGAGTTCGCCGACGAAGGCTTTCAAATCGCGGCGCATCGGAATGAGCGCGGCGTTCTTCGGCGCGCGGTGGCTGTGCAGCGTGCGCGCAGCCGAAAGCGCCCACAGTAGCTGGCCGATCGTGCGCCTTACCGGGTGGGCGCGGGTGGCGAAACTAGGCCCTTCCAGCCGCGCATAGGTACGCATCTCCGCAAGCGTTTGGGCATCGGTGATCAATTTGCGCTGAAGCGCGACCAGACTTGCCGGGTCGCCACCGGAAAAGGCACCACCAGCATATTCGGCGAGGTCAAGGATGCTGCGCTTCAGCCTGGAAATGATGGCGTCTGCCGCGAGCTTAGGCAGGATCAGCCGACTGGTCACGCCGGCACAGACAATGCCGAGTACGATCTCGGCGCAGCGCGCAATGGCAAGATCGACAACGACAACCGGCTGCCCGAGGGCCGGCAGGCTGATGATCATCGCCGTGTAGCCGGCAAGCGCCGCGCCATAGGCCTCCGGGTTGCGCAGCAGCGAGGAGACCAGCGTGCATATGCCGATCCAGAGCGCCAGGAACGTGACCAGCAGCCAGGGATTGGCGCCGGACAGGGATGTGATGCCGACAGCCGCCAGGCCGCCGGCCAGCGTGCCGAGCAGCCGATAGAAGCCCTTCGCCAGCACCATGCCTGCGACCGGCTGCGCGACGATGAACACCGTCATCATCGCCCATTGCGGATGGTCGAGCTTCAGTGCGTAGGCAACAAGAAGCGCAATCAGCCCGGCCGAAACGGTGCGCAAGGCAAAAATCCAGTCCGAACGGGTCGGCTGCGCAAAACCGCTTAACGTCGTCTCGGCAAGTTCTTTCAGCCGCGTCCAAGTCACCTCGGTTCTCCGTACCGGAGAGTGTTATGGACCAGCAGGCGATCAGATATCCAGCACGTCCGTTTCGGCGAATTCGGCGCGTTCCTGGATGAAGCGGAAACGCGCTTCGGGCTTGGTGCCCATCAGCGCGTCGACGGCATCCCTGGTGGCCTGCTCGGCGTCGATCACATCGACGCGCAGAAGCGTGCGCTTCCTCGGATCCATCGTGGTCTCCTTGAGCTGCGAGGCCATCATCTCGCCCAGGCCCTTGAATCGGCCGATCTCGACCTTGCCGCGCCCGGTGAATTCGGTGCGCAGCAGCTCGTCCTTGTGCGCATCGTCGCGGGCGTAGCCGACCTTGCCGCCCTGCCGGATAGAGTAAAGCGGCGGCACGGCCATGTAGAGATGGCCGCCGCGGATCAGGTTCGGCATCTCCTGATAGAAGAAGGTGATCAACAGCGAAGCGATATGCGCGCCGTCGACGTCGGCGTCGGTCATGATGATCACGCGGTCGTAGCGCAGGTCCTCGTCGCGATATTTCGAGCGCGTGCCGCAGCCGAGCGCCTGGATCAGGTCGGAGATCTGCTGGTTGGCGGCGAGCTTGTCGTTGCCGGCGGAGGCGACGTTGAGGATCTTGCCGCGCAGCGGCAGCACCGCCTGGCTGGCGCGGTCACGCGCCTGCTTGGCCGAGCCGCCGGCCGAGTCGCCCTCGACGATGAAGATCTCGGCGCCGGCGGCTGCGTTCTGGGTGCAGTCGGCGAGCTTGCCAGGAAGACGAAGCTTGCGCACCGCGCTCTTGCGCGACACTTCCTTTTCCTGGCGGCGGCGCACGCGCTCGTCGGCGCGCGCGATGACCCATTCGAGAAGCTTCGAGGCTTCCTGCGGATTGTCGGCCAGCCAATGGTCGAACGGGTCGCGGATGGCGTTTTCGACGATGCGCATCGCCTCGATCGTCGCCAACCGGTCCTTCGTCTGGCCGACGAATTCCGGCTCGCGGATGAACACCGACAGCATGCCGGCGGCGGAGATCATCACGTCGTCGGTGGTGATGATCGAGGCGCGCTTGTTGCCGATGAGATCGGCATAGGCGCGCAGTCCGCGCGCCAGCACGTTGCGCAAGCCAGCCTCATGCGTGCCGCCCTCGGGGGTCGGAATGGTGTTGCAGTAGGAGTTGAGGAAACCGTCGCCGCCGAACCAGGTCACGGCCCATTCCAGCGAACCGTGGCCGCCCTGCTTGTCGCTCTTCCCGGCGAAGACCTCCCGCGTGACCTGGAACTCGTCGCCGAGCGTCGCCTTGAGATAGTCCTTGAGGCCGCCGGGGAAATGGAACTCCGCCTTGGCCGGCGTCTGGTCCTTCTCCTTGATCAGCGAGGGGTCGCAGGTCCAGCGGATCTCGACGCCGCCGAACAGATAGGCCTTCGAGCGCGCCATGCGATAAAGCCGCGCCGGTTCGAACGCAGCGCCCTTGCCGAAGATTTGCTCATCGGGATGGAAGCGCGTCCTGGTGCCACGGCGGTTATGGACCTCGCCAAGATGTTCGAGGCCACTGACCGGTACACCGCGTGAAAAACGCTGCCGGTAGAGCTGGCGGCCGCGCGCGACTTCGACCTCGAGGTGATCGGACAGCGCGTTGACCACCGAAACACCGACGCCGTGCAGACCGCCGGAGGTCTCGTAGACCTTGGAGTCGAACTTGCCGCCCGAGTGCAGCGTCGTCATGATGACTTCGAGCGCCGGCTTCTTGAATTTCGGATGCGGATCGACCGGGATGCCGCGGCCGTTGTCGGTGACGGTGAGGAAGCCGTCGGCGGAAAGCTCGACGTCGATGAAGGTGGCGTGGCCGGCCACCGCCTCGTCCATCGAATTGTCGATGACCTCGGCGAACAGGTGATGCATCGCCTTGTCGTCGGTGCCGCCGATATACATGCCCGGACGGCGGCGCACCGGCTCAAGTCCTTCCAGCACCTCGATGTCGGCGGCGCTATAGCTTTCGCTGCCGTCACGGACAGTGGTCGGGCGCTTCGCGGCCTGCACCAGCGGATCGGCGGGGCGCGAGGGCGCACGCACCGGCTGTACCGGCTTTTCAATCTTGCCGAAGAGGTCGTTGCTGTCGTCCATGTGAGGCCTAGCGTCGGTAATGCGAATCAGTTCTCGATACTGCCACGCTTTTGGCGAGCGAACGAGTTCCTGTTCCGTTCAGGGATCAAACTGTCTCTTATTCCAAAACCATTCGATAACCAAGCGGGCCGAAATAGGGCGGTCCGCGCGCCTCGTTATTCCTGATTCTTTAACAATGATGTCTAGCGTTAGGTCCAACTAAAAAGACCAAGGGCGTCAGGGGTTTCGTTGTGAGGGGCAGGGCCATAACCATGATCGGCATCGCCGCCGTCTTCGGCGCGATCTCGATCTTCGCGGCGGACTTCTGGGTCAAGAGCCAGGCAGGGGCTCTGCCTGAGGTCAAGGTCGTCTCCGTCGCGGCGCCGCAGCAGCCCAAGATCGAGTTCAAGACCATCGTGGTGGCTCAAGCGCCGCTGCGATACGGCATGGAGCTCGGTCGCCCGCAACTCGCCGAGATCCCGTGGCCGCAGGATTCGCTGCCGCAAGGCGCTTTCCCAACGATCGACAAGCTGCTTGCCGACGGCAGCCGGGTCGTGCTGTCGCCGATCGAGGTCAACGAACCGGTGCTGCTCGCCAAGCTGTCGGGACCAAACGGCCGCGCCACGCTTTCCAACATTCTGTCGCCGGGCATGCGGGCCGTCACCATCCGCACTGACGAGATCGCGGGTGTCGGCGGCTTCGTTACCCCGGGTGACCGGGTCGACGTCGTGTTGACGCGCGATGCCGGCGATATCCAGGAAGTGTCGAAGAACGCTCAAGGCGCGGCCGGCTCGACGGTGACGTCCGAGATCGTCGTTTCCGACGCCAAGGTGCTTTCGGTCGGGCAGGGCGCCGACGAGCGCAAGACGGAGCCTCAGGTCGCCAACTCGGTGACTATCGAAGTCACCAACGAAGGTGCGCAGAAAGTGGCGCTTGCCCGCACCGTCGGGACCCTGTCGCTGTCCTTGCGTTCGGCGGCCGACGCCAGCGCCAGCAAGGGCGGACTTACGACCATCTCGTCCTTCGGCGGCTCGGTTGCGGCGAACGCGCAGGCGGGCGCCGCCTCGCTGGTGAGCGCGGTGACGAAGGAATCCAGCGAGCCGAAACTCAGGACGGTCATCGTGACGCGCGGCGACAAGGTCGAGGAATACAAGGTTCCTTCGCGGGAACCGCCGCAGGAACTGCAGCAATAGCCGGTGGGGACCGGCGGGGACGAGGTAAGATGTTCGGGTTTGATGCATTTCGGGCGACCAGGGGATGGCGTCTTTTCGGCGTGATCGCGCTGGCCGCGGCAATGCTGGGCGTCGCCGCGCCCGCAAGAGCCGGCAACGATATCGTCTATGTCTCGGCGAACAAGAACGCGTCGATCAAGGTCGCCAAGGGCAAGCCGAAGACGATCATGACGAGCGCCGCCTTCTACCAGATCGTCATCGGCGATCCGGAGATCGCCAACGTCAACCCGCTGACCGACAAGTCCTTCTATGTGCTGGGTAACAATCTGGGCACCACCGGCATTGCCCTATTCGACCAGAACAAGCAGCTGGTGGGCACCATCGACATCGAAGTGACGCTGGATACCGACCAGTTGGCCAGCACCATCCGCGCCAGCGTGCCCGACGCCAAGATCAAGGTCGGGTCGGCAAACGGCCGCGTCGTGCTGTCGGGAGAGGCCGACGACGCGGTTGCTGCCGACAAGGCCAGCAAGATCGCGTCGCGTTTCTCGGGCAATGAGGAAGTCATCAACTCGGTCAACATCTCGTCTTCGCAGCAGGTGCAGCTCAACGTCCGCTTCGTCGAGATCAACCGCCAGGCCGGCCAGGACCTCGGCGCCAAATACGCAGCCAATTTCGCCTATGGCATCGGAAATCGCAACGTCGTGCTGAACCCGGACGGGGGAAACGTGCCGACGGCCGGGACAGGTGAGATTATCGGCAGCCTGCTGTCTAATGGCCTGTCGATCGATATCGCCATCAAGGCGCTGGAGGAACGCGGTCTGGCACGGCGGCTGGCGGAGCCGAACCTGATTGCCCGTTCGGGCCAGACGGCCAGCTTCCTTGCCGGCGGCGAGTTCCCGATCCCGGTCTCGGAAGACAATGGCAAGATCAGCGTCACCTACAAGAAATACGGCGTCGGCCTCGATTTCACGCCGACGGTGCTGAAGGACGGGCTGGTCAGCCTCGACATCGCGCCGGAAGTGTCCTCGATCGACCCATCGGCTTCCATCCAGGTCAGCAGCGGCATTTCCATTCCGGCCTTCATCGTGCGCCGCGCCAGGACATCGGTCGACCTCAAGAACGGCCAGAGCTTCATGATCGCCGGTCTCTTGCAGTCGCAGAACGACATCACCACGTCGCGTGTGCCGGGGATCGGCAAGCTGCCGGTGCTCGGTCCGCTGTTTTCGTCGAAATCCTATCAGCGGCGCGAGACCGATCTGGTGATTATCGTCACGCCTTACCTGGTCAAGCCGGTCGATCCTTCGAAAAAGATGGTCGAGCCAACCGACGGCACCCGGCCAGCAAGCGTCGCCGACTATTTCCTCAACAACACCGAGGAGGTCGATGCCTCGGCGCCGAAGCGCCCGGTGACACTGGCCGATGGCAGCGCCGCCCGCCCGGTGGCCGCCACCAAGTCCGGCCACTTCCTCGACCTGCCGAAGGAATAAGGCCATGCGCATCTACACTTGCATCGCACTGCTCATGGCCGGGCTCGTTGGCGGCTGCACCAGCGACGATTATGTGCGCACCGAGGGCGTGACGCCGGGGGTCGGCAACGCGCAGGCAGCCAACACCGCCATGCAGATGGTCGATCCCTGGAAGTACGGCGTCCAGAACACCAGGCTCCTGGTGCCGGCCCAGCGTCCGAGCTCGGAGAGCACAGCCGTCGGCGCCAAAGCCGGTTCGGCACCGACGACGACATCATCATCAACGACATCGAATTGATGGGCCGACGACGATGGCATCTGGCACCAAGACCAAGAAGATCCTGCTTGTCTCCACCGACAGGGTGTTTGCGCAGGACACGCGGACGGCCTTCGCCGCCTCCGAGGTCATCGAGCTCCTGACGCTGGAAAAGAGCGTCAACGAATTGCGCGGCGAGGTCCTCGAGGCGGATTTCGGCACCGTCATCGTCGACATGGATGCTGCGAAACTCGAAGAGATCGAGTCGTTGCAGCGCGTCATGCGACGACTGGAAGGCAGCGTTCCAGTGGTCGTCGTCACCCAGGAATTCAACGCCGCGGCGGTGCGCATCCTGGTGCAGCTCAAGGTGGCCGATTTCCTGGTCAAGCCGATTACGACGGCCGATCTCGTGCGTTCGGTCATCCGCGCGCTGCAAGGTCCGGGGCGGGAAGAAAATACAGAATCGCACATCTATACCTTCATGCCGGCCGCCGGCGGCGTCGGCACCACCACGCTCGCCTTGCAAACGGCCTTCCAGTTGCATCATTCGGTGATGCGCGGCGCCTCGACATGCGTCGTCGACCTCAATTTCCAGCAGGGCGCCTGCGCCGAATATCTCGACCTCGAACCGCGCTTCGACATCACGGAAATCGAGAACCAGCCGGAACGCCTCGACCGGCAACTGCTCGATGTGATGCTGTCAAAGCATGAGAGCGGGCTGTGCGTGCTGGCGGCGCCGACGCGTCCCTCGGACATGCGATCGTTCAAGACCGACGTGGTGGTACGCATGCTGGACCTTGTGGCGGCTTATTTCGACAATGTCGTGATCGACATGCCGCGCACGTGGTTTCCCTGGACCGAGACGGTGCTCCTGGGGTCCAACAAGCTCTATATCGTCGCGGAGATGACGGTGCCTTGCCTGCGTCATACGCAGCGTCTAATCCAGGCCGTCTATGAGACCGCCGGCAAGGAAGTTAAGCCCAACGTCATCGTCAATCGCTTCGAGCAGAAGATGTTCGACAGCGGCATCAGGCAGGCCGACGTCCAGGACATACTCGGCGAGCATTTCGTCGGCGGCATCTCCAACAATTACCGGCTGGTGCGCGAGGCCGTCGACCGGGGCGTGCCGCTGCACGCCATCGACCCCAACGCCAATGTCGTCAACGACCTGAAGAAGATCATCCTGCCGGAGGAGGCCGTCCAGACCACGGTGAAGTCGAAATCGCTGTTCGGCCTCGGCAAGGGCCTGCTGAGGAGGAAGGCGGGATGACCAGTCGCTTTTCCAACCTGCAGAACCGCGATCTCCGTCCGCAGCGGGCGCACGAGCCTGCGCCCGTCACGCATAATGCGGTGATCATCCCGTCGACCCGCAAGCCGGCGCCGCCAAAGCCCGAAGCCGCGCCCGCAAAAAGCGCCAACAAGGTGCTCGATGCGCGCGTGCGTATCCATCGCATGCTGCTCGAAGAGATCAACCTCGTGGCGCTCGAACGGCTGCCCAAGGAAGAAATGCGACGGCAGGTGCATGAATTCGTCTCGGAGAAGACGCGTAATGAGCGGATGGCTATCAACAACGCCGAACTCGACGCGCTGGTCGACGACATCGTCGACGAGATGGTCGGCCTCGGCCCGCTGGAGCCGCTGCTCAAGGACCCCGAGATCAACGATATCCTGATCAACGGCCACCAGAACTGCTTCGTCGAAAAGCGGGGCAAGCTGCAGCAGGTTCACATCCCCTTCAAGGATGAAGCGCATCTGCTTCGAATCATCAACAAGATCGTCGCGGCCGTCGGACGCCGCGTCGATGAATCACAGCCGATGGTCGACGCCCGCATGCTCGATGGTTCGCGTTTCAACGCCGCCATCCGGCCGGTCGGCGTCGACGGGCCGCTGGTGTCGATCCGCAAGTTCTCCAAGAACAAGCTCGGCCTGCACAAGCTGGTCGAGTTCGGCGCCATCACCCAGAGCATGGCTGAGGTGCTGGCCGCAGCGGTGCATGCGCGCAAGACCACGATCATCTCGGGCGGCACCGGCACCGGCAAGACGACGATGCTCAACGCATTGTCGGCCTTCATTCCGGAAGACGAGCGCCTTATCACCATCGAGGACGCCGCCGAGCTGCAGTTGCAGCAACCGCATGTCGCGCGAATGGAGACGCGCCCGGCCAACATCGAGGGCCACGGCGAACTGAAGCAGCGCGACCTGGTGAAGAACGCGCTGCGCATGCGGCCCGACCGCGTCATCCTCGGCGAGTGCCGCGGCGAGGAGGCCTTCGACATGCTGCAGGCGATGAACACAGGCCATGAAGGCTCCATGGCCACCATCCATGCCAACACGCCGCGTGACGCTATCTCGCGGCTCGAGCAGATGCTCGGCATGACCGGCATGCCGATGACGGTGCAGTCGATACGCAGCCAGATCTCCAGCGCCATCGACATCATCGTGCAACTGACGCGCCTTTCCGACGGCAAGCGCAAGGTGACCAGCGTCGCCGAGGTGACCGGCATGGAAGGCGACGTCATCCAGATGCAGGAGATATTCCGCTTCGTTCGCACCGGCATGGAGGCGGACGGCAGAATCCTCGGTCACTTCGAGGCGACCGGCATCCGTCCGCGCTTCCTCGAGGACCTGCGCAATATGGGCATCGAATTCCCGGGCAAGTATTTCGAACCCGGCAGGCCGCAGGACTAGGCCGGTGCTGGAGGGATTGAGCCCGATCTACGTCATGTACGCCGCGGCGGCGCTCACCGGCATCATGATCGCCGAGGGCTGCTACCTGCTCTATGCGGGGCGCAGCGACAAGCGCACGGCGATAAACCGCCGCATGAAGCTCGCGGAGAACAAGATCAGCCAGGAGCAGGTGCTGATCCAACTGCGGAAGGAGCGGGGGATCGACGGCGGCGGCTCCATCTTTTCCCTCGACCGCTTCCGCGCCTTGCGCACGCAGTCCGGCATGACCACGCCGCTGCCGAAGTTCCTGATGATCACATCGGGGATCGCTCTCGCGCTGGCGCTCGTGGCGGTCTGGAAGGGCCTGCCCCTCCTGTTCGGCCTGATCCTCCTTCTCGTGCTGCTGCCGGTGCTGCCGGTGATCGCCCTGCGCTCCATGCGCAAGCGCCGGCACAAGCGGTTCGGGATGCAACTGCCCGAGGCGCTCGAATTGATAACGCGCGGCCTGAAGGCCGGCCACCCGGTGCCGGTGGCGATCGCCATGGTGTCGCGCGAGATGGCCGATCCGATCGGCACCGAATTCGGCGTCGTCGCCGACGAGGTGACCTATGGCTCCGACCTCGTCTCGGCGCTTAACAACCTGTTCGACCGTGTGGGCCATGAGGACCTGCCGCTGTTCGTCACGGCGGTGTCGATCCAGAGCAGCTCGGGCGGCAATTTACGCGAGATCCTAGATGGCCTGTCGGCGACGATCCGCGACCGCGGCAAGCTGCGCCGCAAGGTCCGCGCCATTTCGACGGAAGGGCGCATGTCGGCTTACATCCTGACCGCGGTGCCGGTGCTTCTGTTCACGGCCATCATGGTGCTGATGCCGCAGTTCTACCGGGATGTCTGGGACGTGCCGAAGACATGGTACATGCTGGGCGGCTCGATCGCCTGGCTGCTGCTCGGCAACGCAATCATGTTCAAGATGTCGAATTTCAGGTTCTGAGATGGAAGACATCATCCGCTTCCTGGCCTCTCTTGCGCCGACCTCGCCGATGCCGGTTGCCGTGCTGCTGCTGGTGATGGGCGGCGGCGCTGTCGCCTGGCCCCTGGTGCAGGCCAAGGGCGATCGCAGCGAGGTCAAGCGCCGGCTGAGGGTCGAGGAGATGAAGCCGGCCGAGCAGTCCGAAGCCGCGCCCAGGAAGAACCCCAGCGCCGTGCGCGAGAAGGCTGTGAAGCGGGCGCAGGAATTCTACGCCAGGAGCGATCCGGAGAATGTCGCGCGGCTGCGCATGAAGCTCATCCAGGCCGGCTATATGGAGCCGCGCGCCGTCGGCATGTTCTTCCTCATCCGTTTCGCTGCCCTGATCGGCGCGGCGGTCGGCGCCTTCCTGGTCAATCATTGGGCGGCAAGCGCCGAGTCGACGATGACCAGCCGCTGGACCTTCATCATCCTGTCCGGCGCCGGCGGCTATTTCCTGCCTGGCCTGGTGCTGACGCAGAAGGTGCGGGAGAAGATGCGCGAATACCGCAACGGCTTTCCCGACTTCATGGATTTGATGATCGTCTGTTCCGACGCCGGCATGAGCATGGAGGCCGGCATCGAGCGCGTCTCCAGGGAGCTTGCAAGGACCTATCCTTCGCTAAGCCAGAACCTGATCCTGGTTTCGCTCGAATTGCGGGCCGGCCGCAGCCTCGACGACGCGCTAAAGGCGCTAGCCGACCGCCTCAGCCTCGACGAGGTGCGTTCCTTCGCGACGCTCTTGCAGCAATCCAAGGAGCTGGGCACCAGCCTGTCGGGCTCGCTGCGTGTATTTTCCGATGAAATGCGGCACAAGCGCATGTCGTTGGCCGAGGAGAAGGCTCATGCCTTGCCGGCCAAGATGTCGGTTCCGGTGACGGTCTGCATCCTGCCGGTGGTGCTGATGATCGCCATCATTCCGATCATCGTGAAGCTGACCGCCCTCCACTAAGGTATGCTGATATTCGGATGAGGGCGACCTGCGAACAGTGGCTCGATCTGACCCAATATAAGCACACCTCGACGGACTAACCCTGATGGGCTGGTTAACGCATCCTTGGCGCGCAACCGAATTTTAGCTGCATTTCGGCACCGAAGCTTAATCGCTCTCCTGTATCGTCCTTTCCTGAAGAACGACCCGGCAAATCGGGCTATGGGGCAGGGCATGCGTCAGAGACTTCCCAGGGCTGCGGCGGCGTTGGCGGCCGTCTTGATGGTCGGCGGCTGCACGACGAACAGCAACGTCGACACGACCAAGACCACGGCGATCCAGCCGGTGGCCAAGGATGTCAGCGCCAATGACCTCGTCGAAGGCAAGGAGCAGTTCCGCGAGGCGAATTTCGGCCTTGCCGAGCAGCATTTCCGCAAGGCGGTCGAGCTCAAGTCCGACAATGCCGAAGCCTGGATGGGGCTTGCCGCGTCCTATGACGAGCTCGGTCGTTTCGACTTCGCCGACCGCGCCTATGCGCAGCTTCTGAAGGTCGCCGGTCGCAAGCCTCAGATCGTCAACAATATGGGCTATTCGCAGCTGCTGCGCGGCAACAGGAAGAAGGCGCGCGCGCTGCTGCTCGAAGCCAAGGCCGGCATGGCCGACCAGACGGTGGTCAACGCCAATCTGGCATTGCTCGACAAGGGCTGAACCGCGCAGGTTCACGCGGCGTGCCGGCCGCGGCAAGATCGCCGGCCCGATGCCGGGCCGGCCTTCAAAACCGGTCGAACGTCAGCGGCTATTCGGCCGCGCCGAGATATTCCGACAGCGGCGGGCAGGAGCAGACGAGGTTCCGGTCGCCGGCGACATTGTCGATGCGTGAGACCGGCGGCCAGTATTTCGCCGCCAGATCGGCGTCGCCCGCCGGATAGGCCGCCTCCAGCCGCGAATAGGGATGGGTCCATGCGCCGGCCAGCGCCTCCGCCGCGGTGTGCGGAGCGTTGACCAGCGGGTTGTCGCTGGACGGCCACTCGCCCTTGGCCACTTTCGCCGCTTCGCCGGCGATGGCGATCATCGCCTCGCAAAAGCGATCGAGCTCGCGCTTGGGCTCGGACTCTGTCGGCTCGATCATCAGCGTGCCGGCGACCGGGAACGACATGGTTGGCGCATGGAAGCCGTAGTCGATCAGGCGCTTGGCGATGTCGTCGACGCTGATGCCGGAGCTCTCCTTGAGCACGCGGGTGTCGAGAATGCACTCGTGCGCGATGCGATCGTGCCTGCCCTTGTAGAGGAGCGGGAAGTGCGGCGCGAGCCTGGTCGCGATGTAGTTTGCCGAGACGATTGCCGTCTCGGTCGCCTGCTTCAGGCCGGAAGCGCCCATCATCCGGATATACATCCAGGTGATCGGCAGGATCGAGGCGCTGCCGAACGGCGCCGCCGCCACGGCATGGGTCGTGCCTTCGGCGACGTGGCCAGGCAGGTAGGGCTTCAGATGCGCCTTGACGCCGATCGGGCCGACACCCGGGCCACCGCCGCCATGCGGAATGCAGAAGGTCTTGTGCAGGTTCATATGGCAGACGTCCGCGCCGATATCGCCTGGACGGGCGAGGCCGACAAGGGCGTTGAGGTTGGCGCCGTCGAAATAGACCTGGCCGCCATGCTCATGCACGATGGCGCAGAGGTCGCGCGCGCCTTCCTCATAGACGCCGTGCGTCGAGGGGTAGGTGAACATCAGCGCCGCTAGGTTCGTCGAATGCTCGGCGGCCTTGGCCTTGAGGTCCTCGACATCGATGTTGCCGTCCTCCGTGCAGCGCACGACGACGACGCTCATGCCGGCCATCGCGGCGCTCGCCGGATTGGTGCCATGCGCGGAAGACGGGATCAGGCAGATGGTGCGATGGCCCTCGCCGCGCGAGCGGTGATAGCCGCGAATGGCGAGCAGGCCGGCATATTCGCCTTGGCTGCCGGCATTGGGCTGCAAGGTCACGGCGTCGAAGCCGGTGATCTCCGACAACCAGGCTTCGAGAATCCGCGATCATGGCGCGGTAACCTGCCGAATGATTGGCCGGCGCGAAAGGATGCAGATTGGCGACGTCCGACCAGCTCACCGGCATCATTTCGGCGGCCGCATTGAGCTTCATGGTGCAGGAACCGAGCGGGATCATGGCGCGGTCGAGCGCGAGATCCTTGTCGGCCAGCCGGCGCAGGAAGCGCATCATGTCGGTCTCGGAGCGGTTCTCGTGAAAGACCGGCTGCGTCAGGAACTCCTTGCCGCGCGGTTTGCCGGGCATCGAGCCGCCTTCCGTGCCAGGCTTGGCGCCGAAGAGCCCGGCGATCGCCTCGAGATCTGCTTCCGTCGAGGTCTCGTCGAAGGCGATGCTGATCCTGTCCGCATCGATGACACGCAGCAGCCGGCCTGTCTTCTCCGCTGCTGCGGCGATCGCGGCGGCCTGGCCCTTCACCTCGGCCGTCACCGTGTCGAAGCGGCTCGCGCCGAGCACCGGAATGCCGGCGGCCTTGAGACCTGACGCGAGGCGATCGGCGAGCCCGTGGACATGGCCGGCGATTGCCTGCAGGCCGGCAGGACCATGCCAGATCGCGTAGGCCGTCGCCATATTGGCCAGCAGCGCCTGCGCGGTGCAGATGTTGGAGGTCGCCTTGTCGCGGCGGATGTGCTGTTCACGTGTCTGTAGCGCCAGCCGGTAGCCGGGACGGCCCTTGGTATCAGTCGACTGGCCGACGAGGCGGCCGGGCATCAGGCGGGTCAGTTTGTCGGAAACGGCGCAATAGGCGGCGTGCGGACCGCCGAATCCCATCGGCACGCCGAAGCGCTGCATCGGGCCGACGGCGATGTCGGCGCCGAGCTTGGCGGGCGCGTCCGTCAGGGTGAGCGCCAGCGGATCGGCGATGAACACGACCAGCGCGCCGGCGGCGCGCGCCTTCTCGATCGCCGCCTTGTGGTCGCCATAGACGCCGAAGGTATCCGGCCAGGAAACCAGCAGGGCGGCCGTATTGTCGTCGATCGTTTCGCCGTCGACCTCGATGCCGAGTGGCTCCGCGCGGGTGCGCACGACATCCAGTGTCTGCGGATGCGGGGTACCGGCAATCGCCACCTTGGTGCGCTTGTCGCGGTGGTGGCGCAGCGCGATGCCGACAGCCTCGGCGACGGCGGTCGCCTCATCTAGCAGCGAGGCCGACGCCACCGGCAGGCCGGTGAGCTCGGTGACCAGGGTCTGGAAGTTGAACAGCATTTCCAGCCGGCCCTGGCTGATCTCGGCCTGGTAAGGCGTGTAGGCCGTGTACCAGGCCGGATTCTCGAACAGGTTGCGTTGGATGACCGGCGGCACATGGACGCCGTGATAGCCGGCGCCGATGAAGCTCTTCAGCACCGTGTTCCTCGCCATGGTCGCCGACAATTCGGACAGCGCTTCGGCTTCGCTCACCGGCGCCGGCAAGGCCAGCGGCCCGTCCAGCCGGATCGATCTCGGCACGGCCTGGCTGATCAGCGTCTCGACGGACGGAACGCCTATCACGGCAAGCATGGCGCGGACGTCGTTGAGGCCGGGACCGATATGGCGGGCCGAGAAGGGGGTGGATGCTGCGGTCATTTTCGTCGTCCTGCTGTCAGCCGATGTGCGCTTTATAGGCGGCCTCGTCCAAGAGGCCGTCGAGCTGGCTTTCGTTGGAAAGCTTCATCTTCCAGAGCCATCCGTCGCCGGTTGCCGCCGAATTGACGAGTGCAGGATCGGCCGACAGCGAGGCATTGGCTTCCGTGATCTCGCCGTCGACCGGAGCATAGACGTCGGATGCCGCCTTGACTGATTCGACGACCACCGCGGTGTCGCCCTTGGCGAGCTTGCGGCCGACTTCCGGCAGTTCGACAAAGACGAGGTCGCCAAGCTGCTCCTGGGCGTAGTCGGTGATGCCGACGGTGGCGACGCCGCCTTCGACGCGCAGCCACTCGTGGTCTTCGGTGAAATAGGTCTTTGCCATCTGGAATTTATCCTTTGCGGTAGCGATGCGGGGTGAAGGGCAGGGACGTGACGTCGACCGGGATTTTCGTTCCGCGGACATCGGCGAAGAGTTGCGCGCCGGCCTTGGCCAGCGCGGTGTCAACGTAGCCCATGGCGACCGGATGGCCGGTCGAGGGGCCGAAACCGCCGGAGGTGACCTGGCCGGCCGGATTGCCGCCGGCATCGACGAGTGCCGCGCCCGCTCGCACCGGCTGGCGGCCGTCGGGCTTCAGGCCGACGCGCTTTTGCGACGGCCCGTGCTCCAGGATCGAGCGCAGCGCTTCGGCGCCGATGAAATGGCCGGCGCGGACTTCCTTGGGGATCGCCCACATTAGGCCGGCGCTTGCCGGATCGATTTGCGGTGTCAGGTCCTGGCCATGCAAGCAAAGACCCGCCTCGAGGCGCAGGCTGTCGCGGGCGGCAAGGCCGATCCATTGCACTCGCTCGTCCTTGAGCAGCGCGGCCACGAGATCGCGCGCGTCGGCTTCCGGCAGGCCGATCTCGAACCCGTCCTCGCCGGTGTAGCCGGAGCGGCTCATGAACCAGTTCTTGCGCGGCTCGATGCCATGCATGAAAAGCAACGAGCCGGTCTCGATGCCAGCCCGCGCCAGGGCCGCCCAGGCATCCGGCCCCTGGATCGCGACGAAAACCCGGTCGAGCGGTTCAACCTTGGCGTCGAAACCGCCGGCCAGGGCGCGCAGATGCCTCTCGTCCTCGACAGCGTTGCCGGCATTGGCAACGACCATGAAGCGGTCGTCAGCGAGGCGCGTGACGATCAAATCGTCGATGATGCCTGCCGCCTCGTTGAGGAAGAAGGTGTATTTGGACTGCGAGATATCCAGCGCGTCGGCGTCGATCGGGCAGGCGCGGTTCAGCAGTGCCACGGCGCCCGCACCGCTGACCGCAAAAAGCTTCATATGCGAGATGTCGAACAGGCCGGCATGCTCACGCGTATGCAGGTGCTCCTTCATCACGCCGGGTGGGTAGGTGAGCGGCATCGACCAGCCGGCGAAGGCGCCGAAACGCGCGCCCGCGGCCTGATGCAAATCCTCAAGGGGTAGATGTCTGGTGTCTTCGCCTGTCATGTCTTCTCCAGAGTCGCACGGCAATCGACCGCCAATGGCGGCCTAGTCGTGCCCCTCTGTCTGAAGCCTGAGAGACTCGCGCCCCGTAACCCTGTCGGCAGCGCTTACACCTTCGGCGCGGGAAGATTCCCGACTTTCCAGAGTTGTCTTTCCCGTCAACGGTTCTTTTGCCTGAGAGATTTCGGGCGATTTCCCCTTCGGCGACAGCTCGCGCTGCTCTCTCCCGCAAACAGGTAGGACTCAGTTGCCTGAGCCCTCGACGCGCCATCCATAGCCCGTCGGCGACACCTTGTCACCTCCCAGCGACATTTTCAGGCGCAAGGCGCTGTTGGACCAGATCGTCCGCACCGACAAGGCTTCGCTAACCACTTCATTTGCCGGTTTCTCAAGACAATGCTGATAAGCCTCAGGGATAACGCCGGCAGAAGGCGACGGGCAGGGACGGCAGTATGGGCGAATTGATCATGAGCGCTCCCGTGGCGGGGCTGACCTCGAAAAGCAAGATCACGGCCGAGGACGTGACCATGCTGCGGCGCGAGGTCTTCGCTGACGGCGTGGTAAGTCGCGGCGAGGCGGAGGCGTTGTTCGCGCTCGATCAGGCAGCGCGCGACAAGTGCGCGGAGTGGGCGCCGTTCTTCGTCGAGGCGGTGACGGATTACATCGTCCATCGGGAGAAGCCGGTCGGCTATATCTCGCAAGAGAAGGCAGAGTGGCTGGTTCGCGCAATCTCGCGCGATGGCATGGTCGACAGCCGAACCGAGCTCGAACTGCTGGTGCATGTGCTGGAGCAAGCGAAATCCTCGCCCGGCCAGCTTTCGGTCTATGCGCTGGAGCAGGTCGCGCATGCGGTGGTCGAGGGCAAGGGCCCGCTGATGCTCGGCGGCGAACTGGTTCCGGGCCTGATCGCCAAGGCCGAGGTCGATCTCCTGCGCCGCATTCTCCATGCCTTCGGCGGCGACGGCAACATCGCCGTAACAAGGGCCGAGGCGGAGGTCCTGTTCAGGATCAATGACCGGACCGCGGCGGCCGACAATGATCCGTCCTGGAACGACTTCTTCGTCAAGGCGATCGCCAACCACGTGATGTGCTCGGCCGGCTACGAGGCGCCGACGCGCGAGGTGGCGTTGCGGCAGGAAACGATCCTGGGCCATACCGAGCCGGAGATCGGCGTCTTTTTCAGCCGTATGGTGTCTGGCGGGCTCGCCGGCATCAGAGAAGCTTACCGCTCGCCCGGCGACGTTGAAGCCGAATGGGAAGCAAGGAACAGAGCCGCCGAAGCATTGGCCCGTCGTGCCGAAACGATCGATGGCGGGGAGGCCAAATGGCTGCTAGAGCGCGTCGGCGGAGGCCAGCGTCCGCTGCGCGATAATGAACGCGCGCTGCTTGCGCTGATCAAGCACGCGTCGCCGGAAATTCACCCGGCTCTGACGCATTTGCTCGACAAGGTTGCTTGATCGGACACGTCCGCTGCGATGGTTTTGCGCAGGACAATGCTGGAATGGCCTTCGGGCCACCCGGCGAATTCGGCCATGCGCTCGAAGCCGGCCCTCTCGTAAAGACCTGGCGCCTGGAAGTCGTGGGTCGAAACCCATATCCGCCGCGAGCCTCGCGCTGCGGCCTCCGCGACAAAGGCATCTAGCAGCTTCCTGCCGTGCCCAAAGCCCCGATAGGCCTTGTCGACCCACAACAGCTTGAGCTCGGCGATGCCAGCCCAGGAAAAACCGGAGGCGATCCCGATCGCGCGCCTCGCCTCGTCACGTAGAACATAGACGAGGTTGCGGTCGTCAGCGCGACCCGTCAGCCTCCGGTTGTCGCTGTCAAATTGCTCCTCGACGGCCTGAAGCTCGGCCGCCGGAAGATCATGCTCGGCCTGCAGGCGGGCCATCATCAAATGCCGCCATACCAGTCATAGCCATTGTCCTCCCAATAGCCGCCGCGGCCGCCGCCCACATTGGCAAAACTGTCGACCAGCTCTATTTTGTAGAGGTATTTCGGCATCTTGTAGCCAAGCTGGCGCTCGACTCGCACGCGCAGAGGCGCGCCGTTTTCCACGGGCAGCGGCTTGCCATTCAAGCCATAGGCAAGGATTGTCTGCGGATGGCGGGCGTCGATCAGGTCGATGGTGCCGTAATATTTGACGGCGCCGGACAGGCTTTGCTCGATCGTGTCCAGGCAGTGAAACATCACGTAACGCGCCTGCGGCTTGACCACCGCCTGGTCGAGCACCAGCGACAGCGGCGTACCTGTCCATTTGGCGATGCAACTCCAGCCTTCGACGCAGTCATGGCGGGTTATCTGGGTCCTGCTCGGCATGTTCTGGAGCTGCTCGCGGGTCAGCGACAGCGGCTTCTCGACAAGGCCGGCTACTTCCAGGCGCCAGTCGGCGAAATTATTGGCGAGCAGCCCCTTGTAGGTGTCGTCATCAGGCGCTGTAACGCCATTCGGTCGCTGTGGCTGGCGGATATCGGCCTCGGTGAATTCCGGCGCCAGCGCGTCGCGTCCGGCGAGAAGGCGCTGCGCGCGGTAGGTCAGGCCGTTGGCGTTCTCAAGGAAGCCGCGCAGTCCGCCCCCGATGCCGAGGCCGCTGTCGAAGGCGTCGCAGCCGGATAGCGCGATGCCGGACAGGCCGAGGCTGCTGGCGGTCAGGAATCCGCGGCGACTGATCTGGAACTTTGCCATGTCAGACGCTCCTCTCGGTTGGCTCATCATGCTGTGCGGGCGGGTCGGTGCGATACCAGCCAGTGATGATCGAGCGAAGTTCGTTGATCGGGCCGGCGGCAAGAATCATCAGCATGTGGACGACAAAGAAAAGGACGAGCAGCACCATGACGGTGAAATGGATGGTGCGCGCGGTTTGCCGGCCGCCGAGGATTTCATTGAGCCAGGGCAGCACCGAATTCATGCTCGGCGACATGGCTAGCCCTGTAGCGATCATCAGCGGCAGAGCCACGAACAGCACGCCGCCATAAGCCATCTTCTGCAGCGTGTTGTATTCGCGCGTGTGATGGAATCTCAGCTTCGCGTGATCGACGATGTCGCGCGGCAGCTTGCGCAGGTCGGACACACGAGGGGCGAGATCGCGGCGGATATGGCCGTTGATCAGTCCGGCGATCAACCAGATGAGCAGCGTCGTGGTAAGGATCCAGGCGAAGAAGAAATGCACGACGCGGGCCGTGCCCAGATCGTAATAGGAGGGAATGGTCGCCCAGGCCGGGAAGGCGCGGGGCGTTTCCTGCCCGGGCGGACCCGACCAGCCAAGCACGCCGGTGGTGTCGAAGCGGTGGCCAAGGATTGCGGTGAAACCGCGCGGACCGTTGGCGGTGTTCTCGGCGCCGATCTCGAGAATGGTGTTGTTGAACTCGAAGCCGGACTGCTTGCCAAGATAAAGCTGCGGCCGCGCGTTGAATATCTGCAGGCCGGACAGCATCATGAAGAAGAGCGAGAAGGCCCACAGCCAGTGGGTCAACCGCGTCCAGCGCGATTGCCGGTAAATGAGGGTCGGGTCCTTCGGCGAGGCATCCGCCTCGATGGCGGGTTGGCTTCTGGCAACGGATTCCATTGTTCCTGCCCTTTCAGCCGCAATCCCGTAGCGGCCTCAGCGTATCGTTCTCCTCCCAATACGTCGCCGACCCAAGCGATGTTTCACCCCATCACGGATTTATTACGGGCTGCCGAGGCTGACGGCGAGGTTGACGGCAGCGGCGACGATGACCGTGTTGAAGAAGAACGCCAGGATGGAATGGACGAGCACGACCCGGCGCATATGTGAGGTCGTGATACCTGTGTCGGCGGTCTGCGCGGTCATGCCGATCACCGTTGCGAAATAAAGGAAATCCCAGCCTTCCGGCCGTTTGCCACCGGGGAAATCAAGACCGCCTACCGGCATTTTCTTCTTGGTTTCAGCATCGATCGCATCCCCGTCCATCCAATAAACATGCGCATAGTGGAGCGCTGCCATCGTATGGATGGCGAACCAGCCGAGCGGAATCGACAGCAGCGCGAAACTCAGCACGACGGGACTGCTGCCCCTGTGATTGATCAACTGGAACAGCAACACGATGGCGACGCCGACGATGGCAAGCGTGACGCCAAAGATGCCCAGCAGCGGCAGATCGATCTCTCGCGCATTCTTGCTCAGGTAGCGCCCGGTCAGTTGCGGCATCTGGCGCAGAACGAGAATGATGTAAGCGGCGAAGAACGCGTTGGCGCCGATCGAGACGGAATAGGGGAACGGCGCGCGCAGGAGCAGCGCGATCGCCAGAACGGCAAAGCCGACACAGGCCGACACCGCGAATTGTACGTGCCGGTGAAACGGGTCGCTGATGGGCGTATCGGTGGTCATGGCCGGCCTGATGGCGACGGTTCTCGCTAGTCCGGTGTGACCGATTTCAGGGCGCGCCGCAAGATGCGGTCGAGCTCGCCGAGAAACTGCGAGCGGTCCTTCTGTGTGAAGGAGGCGTTGAAGCCGCGGCTTTCGCCGGTTTCGCGCAGGTGCTGCTTCAGATCGCGCATCGCTACCGCCATGCCGATGGTTTCGGGCGTGAAGGGCCGCCCCGTGGGGCCGAGCACATGCGCGCCGAGCGCCACCGTGCGCGCGGCAAGGGGGATGTCGGCCGTCACCACGATGTCATTCGGTCTGGCGTTGTCGACGATCCAGTCGTCGGCCGCGTCCGCGCCCTTGGAGACGACGACGTTGCGGACCATAGGATCGCGGGACGGGCGAAGGCCGCCATTGGAGACATAAGTCACGACTACGCCATGGCGCTCCGCGACCTTCTCGACCTCGGCTTTCACCGGGCAGGCGTCCGCGTCGACGTATATTTGCGGGCGAACGTGCTCTCGGCGAGCCAGGTCTTCAATCTCGTTCATAGGGCGTGAAATTCAGATTATAGCCGCGCGGCTCATCGCCGGGTGGTTCGGCAGGCTCAGTATCATAGACATAGATGTTGCGGGTGCAGGCGAAACCCAGATGCTTACCGATAACCTGGGCCATGTCGATCGCCTCATCGGAATCTGAAGCCCAGACACTCATTCCGAAGAAGGCCGGACCAACCTGGGTTTTCAAGTCCGCATTCGCCTCTGTCACATCACCATCCGCAAGAACGGTGAAGTGACGGAACTGGGTTTTCGCTCGTCCGTATCGGAGTTTCAGCTTCCAATTCTTGACGCCGCGAAGATCCATGGAGCGCTTTCCCAGGCAAGAAGGGCCGGTCTGTCGACCAGCCCTGCCTTGACTCGGAACTATCCCGGCAGCGCGCCGGATTTCTTCGCGGTCCAGGTGGCGATGTAGTCCATCAGGCCGGGGCTGAGGCAGTCATAAGGCTCGAGCCCGATCGACCGCAACTGCGCGCGGATCCCGTCCATACGGCTCGGATCGACGCCGGATTCGATGATCGATGAGACGAAGGCGGCGAAGCCGGGCGGCGACCAGCCGTCCTCCTCGAAGCGCTCGGGATGGATGAAGGACAGACCCTTGAAAGGATGGTCGCGCTCGACCGGGCCGTGCATGTGGACGCCGCAGCCCGTGCAGGCATGGCGCTGGATCAGCGCCGACGGGTCGACCACTTTCAACTTGTCGCCATTCTCGGTGACGGTGACATCGCCACTGCCGGCGACGGCCACGACCGAGAAGATCGCACCCTCGGGCTTCCAGCATTTGGTGCAGCCACAGGCGTGATCGTGGGCGATCTGGCCCTTGACCTTCACCTTCACCGGCTTGCTGGTGCACAGGCAGACCAGCGTGCCCCCGGCAAAGCTCGCGCTCTCCTTCGGCAGGCCGTTGTCTATCTTCGGATGCAGTTTCTCCGCCATTCCATTCCTCCCATGTTTGACCACTGAGGTCGCCGGCGTTGCGGCCGGCGACCCGGTGGCATTGCTTCAGTAAACCACGACACTCCGGATCGATTTGCCCTCATGCATGAGGTCGAAGCCCTTGTTGATCTCTTCGAGCTTCAGGGTGTGGGTGATCATCGGATCGATCTGGATCTTCTTTTCCATGTACCAGTCGACGATCCTCGGCACGTCGGTGCGGCCCCGCGCGCCGCCGAAGGCGGTGCCCATCCAGGTGCGACCGGTGACGAGTTGGAACGGCCGGGTGGAAATCTCCTGGCCGGCGCCGGCGACGCCGATGATGACCGACTTGCCCCAGCCGCGATGCGAGGCCTCCAGCGCCTGGCGCATCACCTTGGTGTTGCCGGTGCAGTCGAATGTATAGTCGGCGCCGCCGATCTGGTCGGCGCCGCGCTTGGTCATGTTGACTAGGTAAGGCACGATGTCGCCGTCGATCTCCTTCGGATTGACGAAGTGCGTCATGCCGAACTTCTCGCCCCAGGCCTTCTTGTCGTTGTTCAGATCGACACCGATGATCATGTCGGCGCCGGCAAGGCGCAGGCCCTGGATGACGTTCAAGCCGATGCCGCCGAGGCCGAAGACCACGGCCGTGGCGCCCTGCTCGACCTTGGCCGTATTGATCACCGCCCCGATGCCGGTCGTCACGCCGCAGCCTATGTAGCAGATCTTGTCGAAGGGCGCGTCCGGATTGACCTTCGCCACCGCGATCTCGGGCAGCACGGTAAAGTTGGAGAAGGTCGAGCAGCCCATGTAATGAAACAGCTTGTCCTTGCCGATCGAGAAGCGCGAGGTGCCGTCCGGCATCAGGCCTTGACCCTGGGTGGCGCGGATGGCGGTGCACAGGTTGGTCTTGCGTGACAGGCAGGACGGGCACTGCCGGCATTCCGGGGTATAGAGCGGAATGACATGGTCGCCCTTCTTGACCGACGTCACGCCCTTGCCGACATCGACGACCACGCCGGCACCCTCATGGCCGAGGATCGCCGGGAACAGACCTTCCGGATCGGCGCCCGAGAGCGTGAACTCGTCAGTGTGGCAGATGCCCGTCGCCTTGACCTCTACCAGAACCTCGCCATCGCGCGGCCCCTCGAGGTCCACCTCCATGATCTCCAGCGGCTTTCCTGCGGCGACGGCAACGGCGGCACGCGTTTTCATGAGGCACTTCCTCCCATGCGATCTGTAAGTTTTAGCTAACGGCAAGCTGCCCGTGGCGAATGCCAGCCTGCCACCCCTTTGACGTTGGGAATAGTATTAGCGAGTCCCGGGCTGCCGGCCAATGTCTTTTGCGACGTTTTTCGGCGTGGTTCCTGCAATCGTAAGCGGCTGCAAGCCAACCGCGGACACTTGAGGCGGGCCGTAATTATCCATAGAACTGGACCTCTTCGCCGGAGGAACGACATCCGAATGTTCAAGAAGATCCTGATCGCCAATCGCGGCGAGATCGCCTGCCGCGTCATCAAGACGGCGCGCAAGATGGGGATCGCCACAGTCGCGGTCTATTCGGATGCCGATCGCGACGCCGTGCATGTCGAAATGGCCGACGAAGCGGTGCATATCGGACCGCCGCCGGCGGCACAGAGCTATCTGTTGCCTGACAAGATCATCGCCGCCTGCAAGGAGACCGGGGCGGAAGCCGTGCATCCGGGCTATGGCTTCCTTTCGGAGCGCGCTTCTTTCTGCGAGGCGCTTGAGAAGGAAGGCATCGTCTTCATCGGACCGAAGCCCAAGGCCATCAAGGCGATGGGCGACAAGATCGAATCGAAGAAGTTCGCAAGCGAGGCCAAGGTCTCCACGGTGCCCGGTTGGTTAGGTGTCATCGAAGATGCCGACCACGCCGAGAAAATAGCTGGCGAGATCGGCTATCCGGTGATGATCAAGGCTTCGGCCGGCGGTGGCGGCAAGGGCATGCGCATAGCCTGGAGCAAGGCGGAGGTACGCGACGGCTTCGAGCGGGCGCGCTCGGAGGCGAAAAGCTCCTTCGGTGACGATCGCGTCTTCATCGAGAAGTTCGTCGTCGATCCGCGCCATATCGAGATCCAGGTGCTGGCCGACGCGCATGGCAACGCGCTCTATCTCGGCGAGCGCGAATGCTCGATCCAGCGCCGCAACCAGAAGGTGGTCGAGGAGGCGCCATCGCCATTCCTCGACGCCGGAACCAGAAAGGCCATGGGCGAGCAAGCGGTGGCGCTGGCGAAGGCCGTCGATTACCAGAGCGCCGGCACGGTCGAGTTCATCGTCGACAAAGACAAGAACTTCTATTTCCTTGAAATGAATACACGATTGCAGGTCGAGCACCCGGTGACCGAGCTCGTGACCGGCATCGACCTGGTCGAGCAGATGATCCGCGTCGCCGCCGGCGAAAAGCTCGCCATCATGCAGGACGACGTGGAGCTCAATGGCTGGGCGGTGGAGAGTCGCCTTTACGCGGAGGATCCGTTCCGCAACTTCCTGCCCTCGATCGGCCGGCTGACCCGCTACCGGCCGCCGCATGAAGGCAGGTTCGGCGAAATCGTCGTCCGCAACGATACCGGCGTCACCGAGGGCTCGGAAATCTCGATGTTCTATGACCCCATGGTGGCGAAACTCTGCACCTGGGCGCCGACGAGGCTCGAGGCGATCGACGCGATGTCGGAGGCGCTGGACAGCTTCGTCGTCGACGGCATCGAGCACAACATCCCGTTCCTGGCGGCGCTGATGCAGCACCCGCGCTGGCGTGAGGGCCGTCTCTCGACGGGTTTCATCGCAGAGGAATATCCGGACGGCTTCGCCCCGGCAGAGCCGGATGGCGAGGAGAGGGCAGTGTTTGCCGCGGTCGCAATCGCGATCGAGCTGCTGCGGCGCGACCGGCTCGATCGCCTCGGCGGCAGGCTGGCGCCGCATTCGGGCCATCTCAAGCGCGACTGGGTGGTGAGGATCGGCGCGAACTACCTTTCGGTCGGGATCGTCGACGGCATGGTCTCCATCCCAATGGAAGTCGACCTGTCGATCGATGGCGGCAGGCCGTTGACGGTCGCTTCCGACTGGCGGCCGGGCGACGCGATCTGGCAGGGAACGGTCGGGGCCAACAGGATCGCGGCGCAGATCCGACCGACGCTGAACGGTATGCGCATCGCCTGGAAAGGCATGTCGGTGACGGCGCGCGCCATGCTGCCGCGCATAGCGGAACTCGAAAAGCTGATGCCGGAGAAACTGCCGCCGGACACCTCGAAGATGCTGCTATGCCCGATGCCCGGCCTCGTCGTCTCGATCGCCGTCGCGGAAGGGCAGGAAGTCAAGACCGGTGAGACGCTGGCCGTGGTCGAGGCAATGAAGATGGAAAACGTGCTGCGCGCCGAGCGCGACCTGACGATTACGAAACTCAACGCAAAGCCTGGCGACAGCCTCGCGGTCGATGCGGTGATCATGGAGTTTGCCTAAGAAGAGGCGGTACGGGGCCGCGAGCCTGTGTCCTGTCGGTCGTTTGCGCTGGACTGGCATGGTCTCGTCCGGGACAATACATCCGCACAGATCTGAGTCTTTGGGACGGCGCTAAAAGATATGGCGGATGAACGACTTCCACGCGACCCGTTGCAGCGCGAAGCAGCCGTGAAGGCCGCGCGGCCCGAAGCGCCGGCGCGGACCTTCATTCATCTGCGCGTTCATTCGGCCTATTCGCTGCTGGAGGGCGCCTTGCAGCTCGGCGCGATTGTCGGCCATGCGGTCAAGGACGAGGCGCCGGCGATCGCCGTCACCGATACCAACAACCTCTTCGGCGCGCTCGAATTTGCCCAGAAGGCGGTCAAGGACGGCATCCAGCCGATCATCGGCTGCCAGGTCGACCTTGCCTTTGCCGGCGAAGCGAGCGACGCCCAGCGAGACCGCCGCCGACACGGGCCTGAAATGGCGCCGGTCGTGCTGATTGCTGCCAGCGAGGCCGGCTATGCCAATCTGGTGCGACTGATCAGCAAGGTCTATCTGGAAACGCCGCCCGGCGAGCCGGTGCACCTGACCAGCGCCATGCTGGAAGGCCGTTGCGATGGTTTGATCTGTCTGACTGGTGGTCCGCGCGGCCCGATCGGCAGGGCCCTCAAGGCGGATCGCCGCGATCTCGCCGAGCAGCGGCTGCTCTTCCTCAAAGGGCTGTTCGGCGACAGGCTCTATGTCGAACTGGAACGGGTCGCGGGCTACGACCGCATGGTCGAGAAGTCAACCGTCGACCTCGCTTATAGCCACGAACTGCCGCTGGTCGCCACCAACGAGGCTTTCTTTTCCAAACGTGACGACTACGAGGCGCATGACGCGCTGATCGCCATCGCCGAGGGTTCCGTGGTTGCCGCCGACAACCGCCGGCGGCTTTCGCCGGACAATTTCCTGCGCGGCCAGGCCGAGATGGCGCGGCTCTTCTCGGACTTGCCCGAAGCGATCGACAACACGGTCGAAATCGCCATGCGCTGTTCCTATTATCCGAAGAACCGCAGCCCTATTCTGCCGCGCTTCACCGGCGCCGATGCAGCCGACAAGGATGCGGCCGAGAAGGCCGAGGCCGCCGAGCTCGCCCGCCAGGCGCGCGAAGGCCTGGAAGCACGGCTTGCCGCGCACGGGCCGACGCCTGGCTACACGGTCGAGCAATATCGCGAGCGGCTCGAATTCGAGCTCGGCATCATCGAGAAGATGAAGTTCCCTGGCTACTTCCTGATCGTCGCCGACTTCATCAAATGGGCCAAATCGCAAGGGATCCCGGTCGGGCCGGGGCGCGGTTCGGGCGCAGGCTCGCTGGTCGCTTACTCGACCACCATCACCGACATCGACCCGTTGCGTTTTTCGCTGCTGTTCGAGCGCTTCCTCAATCCGGACCGCGTCTCCATGCCGGACTTCGACATCGACTTCTGCCAGGACCGGCGCGAAGAGGTGATCCGCTACGTCCAGCAGAAATATGGCCGTGACCAGGTCGGCCAGATCATCACCTTCGGCACGCTGCAGGCGCGCGCGGTGCTGCGCGACGTCGGTCGTGTGCTGCAGATGCCTTACGGGCAGGTCGACAAGCTCAGCAAAATGGTGCCGCAGAACCCGGCCAATCCGGTCAAGCTGGCGGACGCCATCGCCAACGAGCCGCGCTTCGCCGAGGAGGCGGAGAAGGAGCCGATCGTGCAGACGCTGCTCGACACGGCGCAGAAGCTCGAAGGCCTGTATCGCCATGCCTCCACGCATGCCGCAGGCATTGTCATCGGCGACAGGCCTTTGTCCGAGCTGGTGCCGATGTATCGCGACCCGCGCTCCGACATGCCGGTCACGCAGTTCAACATGAAATATGTCGAGCAGGCCGGGCTGGTGAAGTTCGACTTCCTCGGTCTCAAGACGCTGACCGTGCTGGAAACCGCGGTCAAGCTGATCCGCCGGCGCGGCGTCGACATCAATCTCGCCACGATCCCGCTCGACGATCCCGACACCTATGCCATGCTGTCGCGCGGCGAGGTGGTCGGCGTGTTCCAGGTAGAAAGCGCCGGCATGCGCAAGGCGCTGATCGGCATGCGGCCGGACTGCATCGAGGATATCATCGCGCTGGTGGCGCTCTATCGCCCCGGTCCGATGGAGAACATCCCGACCTACAACGCCAGAAAGCATGGCGAGGAGGAGATGGCTTCGATCCATCCCAAGATCGACCATCTGGTGAAGGAGACTCAAGGGGTCATCGTTTACCAGGAACAGGTGATGCAGATCGCGCAGGAGCTGTCCGGCTACTCGCTCGGCGAAGCCGACCTCCTGCGACGCGCCATGGGCAAGAAGATCCGCGCGGAGATGGACAAGCAGCGCGAGCGCTTCGTCACCGGTGCGGTCGAGCGCGGCGTAAGCAAGCCGCAGGCCGATTTCATTTTCGATCTTCTGGCCAAGTTCGCCGACTACGGCTTCAACAAGTCGCACGCGGCTGCCTATGCGGTCGTCTCCTACCAGACCGCCTATCTCAAGGCGCATTATCCGGTCGAGTTCCTGGCGGCGTCGATGACGCTCGACATGGGCAACACCGACAAACTTGCCGATTTCCGGCAGGATGCCATGCGCCTCGGCATCGAGGTGGTGGCGCCTTCGGTGATGTCGAGTTTTCGTGCGTTCGAGGTCGGCGAGAACAAGATCTTCTATTCGCTTGCGGCGCTCAAAGGCGTCGGTGACGCGGCAGTCGAGCACATCGTCGAGAAGCGCGGCGAAAAGCCGTTCAGAAACCTTGCCGATTTCTGCGAGCGGGTCGATCCGAAGATTGTCGGCAAACGCGTGTTCGAAAGCCTGATCATGGCCGGCGCGCTCGATTGCTTCGGGCATGACCGCGCACAGATGATGGCCGGCGTGGAGCGGATGATGGGGCTCGCCTCTCTGGCGCAGCAGAACGCCATCTCAGGCCAGGCCGACATTTTCGGTACGTCGCTTGGGAGCCAGTCGCAGGCGCTCAACCTACCGGCGACAGATCCGTGGCTTGCCGCGGACCGGCTGCACCGCGAGTTCCAGGTGGTCGGTTTCTATCTCTCGGCGCATCCGCTGGATGAATACAAGGCCGCACTGCAAAAGATGCGGGTCCAGAACTGGGGCGAGTTCTCGGCCGCCGTCAAACGCGGCGCCGCCGCCGGGCGTCTCGCCGGCACCGTCACCACTAAGCAGGAACGCAAGACCCGCACCGGCAACAAGATGGGCGTCGTGCAGTTTTCCGACACGACGGGTCAATACGAGGCGGTGCTGTTTTCGGAAGGTCTGGCGCAGTATCGCGACCTGCTGGAGCCTGGGCGTTCGGTGGTGATCACCGTTTCTGCCGAGGACCGGCCGGAAGGCATCAATCTGCGCATCCAGACCGTGCAGTCGCTGGAGGATGAGGCCAGCCGCATCCAGAAGGCGCTGCGCATCTTCGTGCGCGACGCCGCGCCGCTCGGCACGCTCGCCAGCCAGCTCTCGGTCAAGGGCGAAGGCCAAGTCAGCTTCGTGCTGATCAAGGACGCCGGCCAGGGCGAGGTCGAGATCGAGCTGCCCAACCGCTACCGAATCTCGCCGCAGGTCGCCTCGGCGATGCGCGCCGTGCCCGGTGTTGTCGAGGTCGAGCTGGTCTAGCTCGAGCTGGTGTAGCTCAGGGGGTTGTCGTTTCCGCCTCTGCCAACCGCGGCGTCTTGCGCTGCAGGTTGAGCAAATTGCCTGCCAGGATCAGGGCAGCGCCGCCGGCTGTGAAGATGTCTATCTGCTCGTGATAGAGCAGCCAGCCGACCAGGGCCGACAGCGGCACGCGCAGGAAATCCATCGGCGAGATGATCGTGGCATCGGCGTGAGCCAGCGCGCGCGCCAGGCAGAAATGCGATGACATGCCGCTGAAGGCAATGATGACGATCCATGGCCAGAGCGCGAGCGAGGGATTGCGCCATTCGTACAGGGCCGGGACCAGGCCGACAGCGGATTGGATCAGCAGCATCCAGAAGATGATTCGCAACACGCTGTCGGTTCGGGTCAGCGACTTTACCGTTACCATCGAGATGCCGAAGCAGACGGCGGCGCCCAGAACAAAGAGATGTCCCGGGTCCAGGAATCCGGCGGCTGGGCGTACGATGACGACCACTCCGACAAGGCCGAGAACAATCGAAGCCAGCCTTGCCTTTGAGAGCCTTTCGCCCAGAAAGCTGACGGCCAAAATCGCCGTCCAGATCGGTGTGGTGAATTCGATCGAGATCAGCACGGCGAGCGGGATCAGGGTCAGCGCATAGAGCCAGGCTGCCTGGCCGCTATAGTGGATGACATTGCGGGCGATATGAGCGAGTGGTCGTTGCGTGCGCATGGCCGCGAGCCCCCCACTCGTCATCACCAGCGGCAGCAGGATGAAGAAGCCGATCACCGACCTCAATTCCAGCACTTGGAAGACGTTCAGCTCGGCCGTCGTCTCGCGCCCGGAGATAGACATCGCCAGGAAAGAGGCGATTGACAGGGCCATCCAGAATGCGGCTTTGGGGATCGAGGGTGCGGGTGCCATTTGGAGGCCTATGTCGCAGGCCCGGATCGGGGCCGCAACCGTTACTGGCGTCATTCCGCTGGGCCAGGGGATCCTTGCCAAGAAAACAGTCATCGCCACGGCGGAACCTGACGTCCGGGCATCCGTTAAGCGCACGCCTTGCGTCGGCAGGTGCCGCCGCAAACCTTTCACACTTTTCCTGGAATTTGCCTGAGGAATCACAAGAGGGGAACGCGTTGATGAAATCGACCGCTGCTTTGCTGGCCGCCGCCTGTCTTTTCTGCGTGACGGGCGCGCATGCCGATGAGACGGCTTTCCTGCGTTCGTTGCAGGGCAAGTTCGCCGGCAAGGGAACCGTCAGGATCAGGACGAACACGCCGGTGATGAATATCAATTGCACCTTCACCTCGGACGCGACGGCGGACTCGCTGTCGCTTGATGGCACCTGCCGTGCGTTCTTGATCATGTCGCGGGAAATCCGCGCCGACCTGAAGGTCAGCGGGGCGGGCTACACGGGAACCTATATCGGCTCGCGCAGCGGCCCCGCCGGGCTCAGCGGAACCCGAAAGGGCGATGCGATCGACCTGGACATCCATTGGGCCAAAGTCATCAATGGCGACCGCGATGCGGAACTGACCGTGGAGAAGATTGGTCCGGATAATATGCGGATGACGGTGACCGACAGGGATCCGGCGACCGGCAATATGGTTGTGACGAGCCGGATCGATCTGAAGCGAACCTGACCCTTCAATCTTCCAGCGGCTCCGGCGGGTTGGCGGTGCGACCCTTGCCAAATGTGTAGCCGGTCTCGAGGGCCTTCCTGCCGAACTTGTCTCGCAACGTGTCCATCGCGCCTTCGGCCAGCGCGCGCTTGCGCGACTGCAGGTCGACCAAGTCCGGCGGATCGGCCTTTTCGTCGTCGGAGAGGTCGCTGACGCCGATGCCGAGCAGGCGGAACTTCGTGCCGTCGGCCTCGCGGCGCAACAGGTCGAGGCCGGTCTGGAAGATACGGTCGGCGAGACGGGTTGGATCGCCGAGCTGGCGGTTGCGGGTGCGGGTCTTGAAATCCTGCGTCTTCAGCTTCAGCACCACGGTGCGCCCGGCAATGCCGGATTTCTTCAGCCGCGCCGAGACCTTTTCCGACAGGCCGCGCAGCACCGGCACCAGGTCCGCCAGCGCTCCGATATCGGTGTCGAAGGTGGTTTCGGCCGAGACGCTCTTGGCATCGCCGCTGGGATCGACGGGGCGGTCGTCCTCGCCGCGCGACAGCCGATAGAGCCGGTCGCCCATCACGCCGTAACGGCGCATCAGGTCGCCGCGGTCCATACGCTGCAGCTGGGCGATCATGCGAATGCCGTCGCGCTCAAGCGTCGCGGCCAGCGCCTTGCCGACGCCCCAGATCGTCGTCACCGGCTGTGCGGCCAGGAAGCTCAGCGCTTCGGCTTCGCCGATGACCGATAGGCCGCGCGGCTTGCGGAAATCCGAAGCGATCTTGGCGAGGAACTTGCAGTAGGAGAGGCCGGCCGAAACGGTGATGCCGAGCTCGTTTTCCACCCTCTGCGCGAAACGCGCCAGCACCAGCGCCGGCGGCATGCCGTGCAGCCGTTCGGTGCCGGCCAGATCGAGAAACGCCTCGTCGATCGACAGCGGCTCGACCAGTGGCGTCAACGCCAGCATCAGCGCGCGGACCTCGCGCCCAACGCCGACATATTTCTCCATGTTGGGCGGGATCACCACTGCTTCGGGGCAGAGTTCCAGCGCCTTGAACATCGGCATGGCCGAGCGCACGCCCTGGATGCGGGCGATGTAGCAGGCGGTAGAGACGACGCCGCGCCGACCGCCGCCGACGATGACGGGCCGGTCCTTGAGCGCCGGGTTGTCGCGCTTTTCGATCGCCGCGTAGAAGGCGTCGCAATCGATATGAGCGATCCGCAGCCGGTAAAGCTCCGGGTGACGCACCAAGCGCGGGCTGCCGCAACGGTCGCAGCGTCGCGTCTCCGAGCGCTGGAGCGCCAGGCAGTCACGGCAAAAACCGTGCTCGGGATTGTTGACAGAGGCCGTCATCACTGCGAACATAAAGAGAACAAACGCAATGGTACGACAGCGCAAGGCCGGCAACAAGCTTGCCCTGGAGAGAACGCATGAGCACGACCATAGCACCGCTTACCCCCGAGCGCTGGGTTGATTTCGAGGACCTGTTCGGCAAGCAGGGCGCCTGCTATGGCTGCTGGTGTACGCATTTCCGGTTGGGGCCGGCGGAGCGGCGCGCCAGCAACAAGGAGCGCAACAAGGACCTTATCAGGGCTCGAATCGAGGCGGGCCCTCCGCCTGGACTCTTGGCAATCGAGGACGGCAAGGCCGTCGGTTGGATGCAGGTCGGTCCGCGCGCCGACGTGCCCGAGTGGAACAATCAGGGCAGGGGATCGGCCCCGGTCGATCCGGCCGATGCCGGAGAATCCGGCCGTCTGGGCGATTTCCTGCTTCTTCATCCGCGTCAAGGCGAGGGGAAGAGGCATCACGCACCGGCTCGTCGAGGGAGGCATCGCCTTCGCGCGCGAGAACGGGGCGAGGCTGCTGGAAGCGTGTCCGATGGACCTGTCGCGCGATTCGCGCTCGATCGGACTTTTCGTCGGCTCGTCGCGGGTGTTCGAGAGGGCTGGCTTCGAGAGGCTTGTGGAGCGCAAGCCCGGCCGGCCGCTGATGCGTCTGGTGCTTTAGCCGCGTGCGCTTTTAGCCTACAGTCGGCGTCTTGCGGCTGTAACGCTTCTTGCCTACCAGAAGCGCAGACATCTCGACTTCCGGATCACGGAGAACTCACGTGAAGCGTATTTTGCCACTTGCCTTTGCCCTTGCGCTCAGCGCGCCCGCTTTTGCCCAGACCATCGACGGCCAGGGCGCCAAGGAGCTTTCCGACAATCTGGCGCGCTATTTCGGCAAGCAGGCTTTCGACAAGGGCGTGCTCACGGTTTCGGTCGAAGGCGACGCCTACAAGATCGCGCTCGACGTCAAGGCGCTCGTCTCCGCGCTGCCGGAACAGAAGCTCCTGAAATTCGACATGGCGCCTTACGCGCTGATGGTGAGGCCGCGTAGCGACGGGTCTTGGGATGTCTCGTCGAATTTCTCGCAAGGGGCGTCTTTCGAATTCGATGGTCCGGAAGGCCGCCAGAGCATGGAATTCACGATCAAGGAAGGCAAGTTGACCAGCGTCTACGATCCGGCCCTCGCGGCCTTCACCAATGCAACCAGCTCATTGGCCGGAATGACCATGACGTCCCGGGACGCCAAGCAGCAGGCCGAGGCTTCGACCGGCGCCGGTACCGCCACGGTTGTCGCGACCAAATCCGCCAATGGCGGCGTAGACTTCACGGCGACCCAGAAAGTCTCGGACTTCGTGGAAAGGATCAAGATCGATGATCCCAACAACGGAATGAATTTCCCGCTCACCTTGAAAACACCGGAACTCGCGGTCGATGCAAGCGGCAAAGGCGTGCGGACGAAGCCGTTGCTCGACCTGCTGGCCTTTGTCGTGGCCAACGAGGACGAAGCCAAACTCAAGGCGAACCAGGCCGAGCTCAAATCGCTGATGCTCGCCGCGCTGCCGATCTGGGAAAGGGTCGAGGGCAATTACGGTTTCAAGGATTTCGAGGTGGACAGCCCTGTCGGCAAATTCGGAGCCACGCAATTCAGCACGGCATTCGGCATGGACGGGGTCTCCCAGAACGGCAAGGTCGACTACGCAATCAAGGCTACCGGCCTGACAATCCCGCGGCAGACGCTGCCCGACTGGACCGTCCCGTTGCTGCCCACCGACATCGACCTGAAGTTCGGCGGCGCCAATATCGATCTCGATACTATGGCGAAAAAGGCAATCGAAGCCTTTGATCTCAATAAGAATCCGCCGCTGTCGGATGAATTCGGCAAGGCGCTGGCCGCCGATTTCAAGGCCAAGAATCCGAAGGTCGTCATCGGGCACAGCACGGTGAAGAATGGCGATATCGAGGTGGCGATGGAAGGCGAGATGACGTTTCCCGGCGAAAAACCCGATGCGACCTTGACCGTCGACATCGCCGGCTACGACAAGATCGTCGATGCCTTGAAGGAAGGCGCCAAGAGCGACGAGCAAATGGCGCAGGCCTTTCCTTTCGCCCTGGCCGTCAAAGGCTTCGGCAAGACGCTGCCCGACGGCCGGCTGGAGTGGGTGATCAACACGAAGGCCGACGGATCCGTCGCGGTCAACGGCGCCATGCTGAAGGGGCCGGATGAGGTCCAGGACAACAACTCGGGACAGGGCGACAATCCGAGCCGCGATGGCGGCGCGAACGGATCGGATGATTCAACCGGAGGCGACGGTTCGGACGGAGGCGACAATGGCGGGGCAGGCGCGAAGCTGCAGCCCTGAGCGCCTGAGCTAGAGCCCGAGGGCGTCCGCGATCTTCGGCGCCGCCTCTCGCCAATCCTCGACCGAGAAGATGTCTGGCGGCGTCGGCGGCAGGAAGGCGCGAAGCGAGTTGTCGGCCATAAGATGGAAGAGATGCGCGTCCGCCACGGAATTGCGCGCCGAGATCAAGTTGGAAGGCTGGTCGTCGACGAAGGCGACAGGTCGGGCCTTAAGGCCGCGCAGTTTGGCGATCGCAGGCCCCTTCGCCATCTCGGTGGTCAGCAGCGGGTAGTTCAGGCCGAGCGCATCCAGATGCGCACGGCGCACGGCGCGATGCTTGTGCGGCATGGCGGTCAGCATGACGATCTCGGCGCCTTTTCCGAGCATTTTCAGCGCGTCCGCGGCTCCCTCGGTGATGCTTTGCCACTCTGCCTGGGTGTCGAAGAATTCGCCGAGCAGCTCCGTCACTTCCGGCTGTTCGATCAGCCGGCCGGTCGCCGTTTCGGAGATGTTGCCAGTGAGGCGGAAGGAAGCCAGCGTCAACCCGAAGCCGCGCGTTCTCAGGAAGTGCGGGAAGGGCCGGACGAATTCGAGCACCACATCGTCGACGTCGAGCACCAGCAGCGGTCGGTCATCATGGGCAAGTTCCTCGATCTGCCGCGCCGTTTCGGGATCGTCGCTCACGTCGAACGCTCGTGATCGTCGTTACCAAGCGGAAGGGCGCGCAGCGCCTTGCCGACAGCGGCCGGCGGCGTGCCGGTCTCCTCGGCGAAGCGCAGCAGCGTCGGCTCGTGGGCAAGGATGAACTGCAAAACCCCGGCAAGGAAACCGGGTTCTGCGGCGGCCCTTCGAATCGAGTTCGCCTCAATGCCGGTGATCGACAGGAAGCGGGGCAGAAGTTCGGGGTCCGCGGCGACGAAGCCCAGCGCCTTGACGGCAATGGTTTCAGCTTCCTCGAGCATTGACGCTGCGTTCGCCATCATTACCTTTGGGATGGTGGATTTTTGAGTCTCTCTCCGCAGTAACTGCAAGCGTCGCTTGCGGCAAGCCTCCGCTCCATCGCACAACGTCCGAAGGGCGGAATTGGTGCAGCTTTTCCAACCTCCGGTTTCCGTTTCGTCAATCATATTGGACTAGGGTGGAACAGGGTTGGGTGCGGTCCGAAGGGACGCATTGCGGCGGTCTTCGGCACCGAAGGCTGTCGGGACGGGAAATTATGGCCAAGAAGGTGATGATCGTCGAGGACAATGAGCTCAATATGAAGCTCTTTCGGGACCTCATCGAAGCCAGCGGTTATGAGACGGTCCGCACGCGCAATGGGCTGGAGGCGCTGGATCTGGCGCGCCAGCACCGGCCGGACTTGATCCTGATGGATATCCAACTGCCCGAGGTCTCCGGCCTGGAAGTGACGAAATGGCTGAAGGAAGACGACGAGTTGCATTCGATTCCAGTCATCGCCGTCACCGCCTTCGCCATGAAGGGCGATGAAGAGCGCATCCGCCAGGGCGGCTGCGAGGCCTACATCTCCAAGCCGATTTCGGTGCCGCGCTTCATCGAGACGATCAAATCCTATCTGGGCGATGCCTGATGCCCGAGATCAGTAGAACCGGAGCCTTTTGAGATGACCGCGCGGATCCTCGTCGTCGACGATATCCCCGCCAATGTGCGGCTGCTGGAGGTCCGGCTGCTTGCCGAGTATTTCGAGGTGCTGAGCGCCAGCAACGGCCCGGATGCGATCGAGACCTGCGAGAATGGCAAGGTCGACGTCGTGCTGCTCGACGTTATGATGCCCGACATGGACGGGTTCGAGGTCTGCAAGCGCCTTAAGGGCGATCCGGCCACCTCCCATATCCCGGTCGTGATGATCACCGCGCTCGACCAGATCTCGGATCGGGTGCGCGGCCTCGAAGCCGGGGCGGATGATTTCCTGACCAAGCCGGTCAACGACCTGCAGCTGATGACGCGCGTCAAGAGCCTTGTTCGCCTGAAGTCGCTGACCGACGAGTTGCGGCTGCGCGCCTCCACCACCCGCAATATCGGCATTGAGGAGCTTCTGAACCGCGATTTCGCGACCGAGGATGCCAAGCCGAGGGTGCTTCTGATCGACGAGCGTAGATCTTCGGTCGAACGAATCCGGAAGATGCTTCGCGACAGCGCCGAGCTCGATGTCGCGACCGATCCGAACGTGGGGTTCTTCCAGGCGGCGGAGACACCCTATGAATGCGTGCTGGTCTCGACCGCCTTTTCCAACTTCGATGCGCTCAGGCTGTGCTCGCAGCTGCGTTCGCTCGACCGCACCCGCTTCCTGCCGATCATGCTGCTCGCCGACGAGGGCGACGAGAGCCGTATCCTGCGCGGCCTCGAACTCGGCATCAATGACTATCTGATCCGGCCGATCGACCAGCAGGAACTGACGGCGCGCCTGCGCACGCAAGTGCGGCGCAAACGCTACAACGACCAATTGCGCGCCAGCGTCGCCCAGACGATCGAGATGGCGGTGATCGACGGGCTCACGGGACTCCACAACAGGCGCTATCTCGACAGTCATCTGCAGACGCTGTTCGATCGCGCCGTGGCGCGGCGGCGGCCGTTGTCGGTGATGATCACCGACCTCGACCGCTTCAAGTCGATCAACGACACTTATGGCCATGACGGCGGCGACGACGTGCTGCGCGAATTCGCCAAGCGGCTGCGCAAGAATGTGCGTGGCATTGATCTCGCCTGCCGCTTCGGCGGCGAGGAATTCGTAGTGGTGATGCCGGACACCGACGGCGCGGTCGCCGAGAAGGTGGCCGAGCGTATCCGCGCCGAGATCGCGCAAGCGCCCTTCGCCGTCGGCGATGACGGCAAGGCGATAGAGGTCACGGTCAGTGTCGGCGTATCCTCGCTGCTGAAAGGCGCCGACAGCGTCGCCGCGCTTATGAAGCGCGCCGACCTTGCGCTCTACGAGGCCAAAAGCGGAGGCCGCAACCGGGTGGTTGCCAAGGCTGCCTGACGCGCGCCGCGACCTTCCAGATTCGTGGGTCACACTTTAGGTTTAGCTTGTGGAGCATGTTACCTCTTCCGGGGACATGCTCGTTGAAAGGCGCCGATTCCCGGCCATCCCGACAAGGTTACGAATTTACCTTAACCCAAGCGATTCGGGTGCGGTGGTTAAGAAATGGTTGATTTTTATAAGGTCCTGCGCAAATCTGCGACGCATAGACAGAAGACGAGGCCGGCACGAGGGTAGACTAGCCGGCTCGATCCAAAAATACCCCATGATGCTCAGGTCCGCCGCATCTCCTGGGTCCGTGGGGTCGGCCGGCCGGCGCTGGCACATAGTGGCCTCCTCGTACCGCTGCCAAACGCCGACCGGCCCCCTTATCGAACAACCGACGTCGGAACCTTGCGCTGCACCGCAGTGGGGTTCGTTTGCCGCCGGCGCTTCCGCAAAACAAAAACGCCGCCCTGAAGGCGGCGTTTTGATTTCTCGGCCTAACCAGATTACTTGATCTTGGTTTCCTTGAACTCGACGTGCTTCTTGGCAATCGGATCGTACTTGCGGAACGAGAGCTTGTCCGTCTTGGTACGGCTGTTCTTGCTGGTCACGTAGAAGAATCCGGTGTCGGCGGTCGACAGAAGCTTGATCTTGATGTTTGCGGCTTTGGCCATGATTTTCGTCCGTTAACGTTCGTGGAGTTTTGGCCGCTGGAGCACGGGGAAAACACCCGGACGCGGGAAACTTGGCGCGACACATAAAGAACGCGCCCGGAAAGTCAACCCCGAGCGCGTTCCTTGCCTCATTCCGGCATGGCTGATTCAATTGTTTCAGGCGTTCTGCTCGACCAACTGGCCCACCCTCTTCCAATCGCCCGTCGTGTTCCACCATCGGTTCGGGTTGGCGTGATCGTCCAGGCCCTTGGAGCGGCTGGCCAGCAGCGGCTGGATGCGGATGACGGGCTCCTGGTAGGAATGGGCCTGGAAAATCGCCTCGACGATACGGGCTGCGAGCGCCTGGTCGTCGGCGATCTCGAACGACACTTCGACGGTGCCGGGACGCCGGCGCAATTCGGTCTCGGCGCCGGCGGCGGCGCCGTCGAGCGGACGGTAGCGCTCGATGCCTTGCGCAGACTGGTAGGCGTTGCTGTCATATTTGCCCATGCGCAGCGGCGTAATTGCCACCACCGCCTCCATTATGCGCTCGACATCGGCGGCCGGCGCCTGGAACGTGACGAGCAGAAGCAATTCCATCCTCAGGGATCTGGTTTCAAAACCGCTGTCGATCATCGCAATTCTCCTGCTTCGCGTTTGAGGCAGGATATAGCAGGGGTGCTGCTGACACGGTGATGTCAGCAGACGCGGTGCCGGCGGCGTTCGCCGCTAGACGATCTTACGCACCAGCCTGACCAGGACCAGGGCCATGTAGGCGGCGAAGAATATCGCCAGCGACCAGCCGAAGCCGGATGGGCCGAAGGCATCCATGCCGATGCCGATCGCCTGCGGGCCGATCACCATGCCGACGCCGTAGCAAAGCACGAAGGCCGCGTTGGCCGACGCCAACTCATGCCCGGAAAGCTGGGAGCCGAGATGAGCAAGGCCGATCGTGTACATGGCCGCGACAACGCCGCCCCAGACGAAAAGGAGAGCCGCCATCAGATGCCAGTTTTGAGCGAAGAGGGGCATGAACACCGTGCCGACCAGACCGACCGTGGCACAGGCCAGGAGCAGATAGCGGCGATCCGAGATACGGTCGCTGATCATGCCGATGGGGATCTGCAGAAGTACGTTGCCGAGCCCGATCATCGTCAGCAACAGGGCTGCGTCGGCTTCCGAGTAGCCGATCCGGCTGCCGTAGATGGGAAACAGCGAGAAGCCGCCGGTCTCGACGGCGCCGAAAACGAGGACGGCAAACGTCGCGGTCGGCACCAGCCAGACGTAGCGCAGGAAATGGGCCGTTTCGCTGTCGGCAACGATGGTCGGGCTTTCATTTCGGGCCGCCAGCACCGGGATAGCGGCAAGTGTGACCAGCGCTATGGTGACGCCGAATGGCAGGAAGCCCGAACTGCCGAGGTGAGCGAACAGCCACGGTCCGGCTGCAAACCCGAGCGACAGCACGGTCGCGTAGATGCCGAGCACAAGGCCCCGGCGGTTTGGCGGTGCGGAAGTGCTGATCCAGAATTCCGACAGGATGAACAGCACCGTCAGCGAGATATGCAGCGCGACGCGGAGGGGAAACCACATCCAGAAGTCAGGTGCGAAATGGAAGCCGACGAAGGCGAACGCGCCGACGGCAATCATCAACAACATGGTCCAGGCGACGCCGAGCCGCATGGCAAGCGGTGTCGCGAGCGGAGCGCCGGCAATCGAAGCGAGGCCGGCCACAGCGGTGTTGAGGCCGATCATCGAAGCGGAATGGCCGCGGCTTTCCAGAATGACGCTGAGCAGCGGCATGCCGAGGCCGATCGCGATGCCGACGACGCTGATCGAGGAGATCGCCGCGATCATAGGCAGCCAGTGTACGCGTTCGTCGCCCTTGTCTTGGGTATCGACCGTCATGGGATGAAAATGCTCTGTTTCTAAAGGACTTCACGGACAAACCGGTTGCGGACGAGCCGGAAGAACGGCACCGCGCCTCCCGGCCGCAGCAATGGATCATCGGCAAGCCGCTTTTCCAGTTCTTCCAGGATCATGCCGGTGATATCGGGGATGTCGGCCTTGCGGGCGTCGGCCAGCGGCAGCCAGACCAGTTCTTCCAGTTCGTTGGTCGGGCCTCCGTCGGGCAATTCCACGGCGACGTCGTGGCGCCAGGCGCTGAAGAAACGCGTATCGAAGCGGCGCACGCGGTTGGGCGGGGTGATGGCGCGGGCGATGACGCGAAGCACGTCCAATGACGGGACCACGCCATGGTCGACGAAACCCTGCCAGTCGCGCTTCGCGGTCGAGAAGGCGCCTTTGCGGCCAATCAGCAGGCCGGCTTCCTCGTAGGTCTCGCGAATTGCCGACAGGGCGATCGCGCGCGCCCGCGCCGCGCTCGCGCGGCCGGGACCGGCGAGCAGCTTGCTCTCTTCCTCGCCGTGCAGGGGAGCGCAAACGGCAATGCGGCTGTCCGCCGGGTCGGTGCGGCCGCCGGGGAAGACGAATTTCCCGGGCATGAAGGCGTGGCCGGCGTGGCGCCGCCCCATCAGCACCAGGACATCATTGTCCCTGCGGTCGAGGAGAATGAGGGTCGCGGCATCGCGCGGTCGCAGCGCCCGGCCGCTGCTCACGGCCAGGCCTTTATCGAGCTTGTCGACATCGGCCTTGGTCATTCCTCTCATGCGCCCGACCTAGCGGAAACTCTCAGGATGCGAAAGTGGCTTACGCGTCGCGGCTTTTGCACCAGGACGGACAGCCGTTCGGCCCGGCTTACGGATGGCTCTCGAATTCGTCCTTCTCGTCGCCGAAGCCGTGCATATAAAGCGCCCATTGCAGGCCGATGACGGCACCCTTGACCGGTTGCAGCAGCACGAGCGCGAGAATGATGGTCAACGGCACCCAGATCAGCGCGTGCTGCCAGGTCGACAGCGTGGTCGTGGCCTCGACCGCCATGAAGGAGCCGACCACGATATGGCCGACAATGACGATGACCAGGTAGGCAGGCAGGTCGTCCGCGCGATGGTGGTGGAGCTCCTCGCCGCAGACCTCGCACCTATCCACGGGTTTCACGAAAGCGCTGAACAGCTTTCCCTTGCCGCAATGCGGGCAACGGCCGAGCAAGCCGCGCCTGATCGCCGTCCACAGCGGGCGCGCGAGGCGCCCCGAATGATGCTCGCCGCCGAAAACCTGTTCTTGCACCCGCAGATCGCCTGGCATTATCGTCTCCTGCCGCGCGGTCCCGAACGTGATTGCGACGCGCGGGCGCGGCCCTTGGTCTTGTGGAACGACCGCCTCGAGCCGGGCAGGGGCTTCGGGTCGGTCAGCATCTCGAAACGCATCGCGCCGGCCATTGGCGCGACCTCGACCAACCGGACTTCGACGCGATCGGCAAGCTGGTAGCCCTTGCCTGTGCGTTCTCCGAAGAGCGATCGGGCGGTTTCGTCGTAGATATAGTAGTCGCCACCCAAACTTGACACCGGAATAAAGCCGTCCGCGCCATACTGCGGCAATTGGACAAAGAGCCCCGCCTTGGTGACGCCGGAGATGCGCGCGTCGAACGTATCGTCGACGCGCTCCGCGAGATAGGCTGCAATCAGCCGGTCGACCGTGTCGCGCTCGGCGGCCATGGCGCGGCGTTCCGTGGCCGAGATCAGCGCGGCGACCTCTTCCAGCCGGTCCGCCTCCTGCTGCGTCAGCCCACCGGGCCCAAGGCCAAGCGCGGAGATCAGCCCTCGGTGCACGATCAAATCGGCATAGCGGCGGATGGGCGAGGTGAAATGCGCGTAGCGCCTCAGGTTGAGCCCGAAATGGCCGATGTTCTTCGGCGAATACTCCGCCTGGCTCTGCGAGCGCAGCACGACTTCGTTGACCAGCGCCTCGTTGTCTGCGCCGCGCACCCGCTCCAGAATGCCGTTGAACTGGCTCGGCCGCATCTGCGCGCCGCGCGCCAACGACAGGCTGAGCGTCTGCAGGAAGTCGCGCAGCGATTCCTGCTTGGCGAGCGAGGGCGCGTCATGGATGCGGTAGACGAGGGGCTCTTTCTTGCCCTCCAATGTCTCGGCGGCCGCGACATTGGCCTGGATCATGAATTCCTCGATGAGTTTATGCGCGTCGAGCCGTTCCGGCACGATGACCCGGTCGACGGTGCCGTCGGCCTTCAACAGGATCTTGCGCTCCGGCAGGTCGAGTTCCAACGGCTGGCGTGAGTCGCGGCCCCGCCTGAGCACCGCATAGGCATCCCATAACGGCCTCAAGACGCCGTCGAGGATCAGCCGCGTCTTGTCGTCGGGAGCGCCGTCGATCGCGGCCTGCGCCTGGGGGTAGGAGAGCTTGGCCGCCGATTTCATCATGACACGGTGGAAGGAATGCCGGAGCTTGCGGCCCTCCGAGGAGAAGGTCATGCGCACGGCGATCGCCGGCCGGTTCTCGCCTTCGCGCAGCGAGCAGAGATCGTTGGAGATGCGCTCGGGCAGCATCGGCACGACCCGGTCCGGGAAATAGACCGAATTGCCGCGCTTCAAGGCTTCGCGATCAAGCGGCGTGCCATAGCGGACATAGGCGGCGACATCCGCGATCGCCACGGTGACGACTACGCCCCCGGCATTGGTCTCGTCCGTATCGGGCGCCGCGAAGACGGCGTCGTCATGGTCCTTGGCGTCGGCAGGGTCGATAGTCACCAGCGGCAGGTCGCGCCAGTCCTCGCGGTGAGCAAGAGTCGCCGGCTTCACCGCATCGGCCTCGTCGATGACGTCCGCCGGAAAGACATGGGGAATGTCATGGGCGTGGATGGCGATCATCGAGACCGCCTTCTCGCTGGCCAAGGACCCCAGCACCGCCAGCACCTTGGCGCGCGGCAGGCCGAAGCGCGAGGCGCGCGCCGGTTCGACCTCGACGAGGTCGCCGTTCCTGGCGCCGTTCTGGAATTCCTTGTCGACGACCAGTTCCGGCTGCCGCCGTTCCACCGGCTCGATGCGAAACGTGCCATCCTTCAGCACACGGAAGACGCCGAGCACCGCGTCGCTGCGCTTCTCGAATATCTTCATCACCCGCCCGGTATAGGCAGGCCCTGACGGATCGTCGGTCGGGAAAGTCTTGGCTAAAACGCGGTCGCCGATGCCGGGCGCCGGGCCGCTGGCGCCGCGCGAAACGCGGATGGCGATAACGGGTGGCGAACCGGGCCCGGCGTATTCGTTGGGATGCGCCAGCAGCACGCCGTCCTCATCGCGGCCGAAAATGTCGAGCACAGCGACGTGAGGCACGGCGCCCACGCGGGTGAGCCGATTCCGCTCCTTGTTGAGCAGGCCCTCATCCTGGAGATCGCGCAACATGTCCTTCAGCCAGACGCGGTCCTCGCCGCGCAGGGCGAAGGCCTTGGCGATCTCGCGTTTGCCGGAGCGATCCGGGTTCTCGGCGATGTAGCGCAGCAGCTCGTCGCGCGAGGGTCGGTAGTCGTCCTTGACCTTGGCCCTCGTGTCGGCGTTGCGCGGATCGCCGTGGCTTCGTCCGGAGATCCTGCGCGCCACGTCCGCTACCCCTTCTTCGCGCCCCGACGGAAAGGCTTCTTGCCGCCTCCGCCCTTGGCTTCCTTCTCGGCAATCAGGGCAAGCGCTTCTTCCATCGTCACCGATTGCGGGTCCTTGCCCTTGGGCAGCGTCGCATTGACCTTGCCGTAGTTTACATAGGGACCGTATTTGCCGTCGCGCACGACGATCTTGCCGCCGCCGTCGGGATGGTCGCCAAGTTCCTTCAGGGCCGCCGCCGTGGCGCCGTTGCGGCCGCCCTTGCCCTTCTGCTGCTTCTCGGCGATCACCGAGACAGCGCGGTTCAAGCCGATCGAGAACACGTCCTCGATGCTCTCCAGATTGGCATAGGTGCCGTCATGCAGAACGAACGGGCCGTAGCGACCGAGGCCGGCCGAGATCATCTTGCCGGTCTCGGGATGTTTTCCCACATCGCGCGGCAGGGCCAGCAACGCCAGCGCCTTCTCATGGTCGATCGATTCCGGCGTCCAGCCCTTGGGCAGGCTGGAGCGCTTGGCCTCCTTGCCCTCGCCGCGCTGGATGTAGGGGCCGAAACGGCCGCTCCTCAGTGTGATTTCCTCGGCGGTGTAGGAATCCTTGCCGAGCAGCTTGACGCCGTCCTCACCATTGCCGTTCTCGCCATTGGGATTGGCGGCGTCGCCGAGCTGGCGAGTATAGGAACACTCCGGATAGTTAGAGCAGCCGACGAAGGCACCGAACTTGCCGAGCTTCAGCGACAGATTCCCGGTGCCGCATTTCGGACAGATGCGCGGATTTGAGCCGTCCTCGCGCTCGGGGAAGACCAGCGGCGCGAGCTCTTCGTTGAGGGCATCGAGCACGTCGGTGACACGCAGCTCCTTGATGTCGTCGACGGCACCGGAGAAATCCTTCCAGAAGTCGCGCAGAACGTCCTTCCAGGCGAGCTTGCCGTCGGAAATCTCGTCCAGCTTTTCCTCGAGCGAAGCGGTGAAGTCATATTCGACATAGCGCTCGAAGAAGCTTTCGAGGAAGGCAGATAGCAGCCGGCCCTTGGCCTGCGGCACCAGCCGGCGCCGGTCGATGGTGACGTAGTCGCGGTCCTCGAGCGTCTTCAGGATTGCGGTGTAGGTCGACGGCCGGCCGATGCCCAACTCTTCCAGCTTCTTGATCAGCGACGCCTCGGAATAGCGCGGCGGCGGCTCGGTCGTGTGCTGGGTGGCGTTGATCGCCTCGCGGGCAAGCTGCTCGCCGGCGCGGATCTCGGGCAGGCGGCGGCTCTCCTCGTCCTCCGCGTCCTCGTCTTTCTGGTCGGTATAGGCGGCAATGAAGCCGTCGAAGCGGATGACCGAGCCGACCGCGCGCAGCTCCGCGGTGCGGGCGCCGTTGACCGCCTCGATCTCGACCGTGGTGCGCTCGATTTCGGCCGGCTGCATCTGGCTGGCGATGGCGCGCTTCCAGATCAGCTCGTAGAGGCGTGCCTGGTCTGCGTCGAGATATTTCCGGACGGAAGCCGGCGTGCGCTTGAAATCGGTGGGGCGGATCGCCTCATGCGCTTCCTGGGCGTTCTTGGCCTTGGTGGTGTAGAAACGCGGCTTTTCCGGCAGGTATTTCGCGCCGAATTCGCTGACGATGGCGCTGCGTGCAGCCTCGATCGCCTCCGGCGCCATCTGAACGCCGTCGGTTCGCATATAGGTGATGAGGCCCGCGGTCTCGCCGCCGACATCCATGCCTTCATAGAGCTTCTGCGCCACCTGCATGGTGCGATTGGCTGAAAAGCCAAGCCCGGAAGAGGCGGCCTGCTGCAGCGTCGAGGTGGTGAAGGGCGGGCCCGGATTGCGCTTGGTGGGCTTGGCCTCGACCGACAATGCCTTGAAGGTCGCGCCTTCCAGCATCGCCTTGATGTCGTCGGCCTGCGCCTTGTTGGCGATGTCGAGTTTTTGCAGCTTCTTGCCGGCGAAGGCGGTCAGACGCGCCTCGAAACTATCATTGCGAGGCGTGTTGAGAATGGCGGCGATCTGCCAGAATTCCTCGCGGATAAAGCGCTCGATCTCGGATTCACGGTCGCAGACCAGGCGCAGCGCCACCGACTGCACGCGGCCGGCCGAACGGGCGCCCGGCAATTTGCGCCACAGCACCGGCGACAGCGTGAAGCCGACGAGATAGTCGAGCGCGCGGCGGGCGAGGTAGGCGTCGACCAGTGGGGCGTCGATCTGGCGCGGATGGGCCATCGCATCCAGCACCGAGGCCTTGGTGATGGCGTTGAAGACGACGCGGCTCACCGGCTTGTCCTTGAGCGCGCGCTTCTGCTTCAGGACTTCCAGCACGTGCCAGGAAATCGCCTCGCCCTCGCGATCGGGGTCGGTGGCGAGGATCAGGCCGTCGGCATCCTTGACCGCCTTGGCGATGTCGGCGAGGCGCTTGCCCGAGGCGGTGTCGACCGACCAGGACATGGCGAAGTCCTCATCGGGGCGCACCGAGCCGTCCTTGGCAGGCAGATCGCGGACATGGCCGAACGAGGCCAGGACCTTATAGTTCTTGCCGAGATATTTGTTGATTGTCTTCGCCTTGGCCGGCGATTCGACGACGACGACGTCCATGAGGTCTCTTAATCAGCTGTGAGGTGGCGGAAGAACCCCGCGACGCGACGAAATCCCAATCTTTTCGTCGCTCACATGGCCGTGCTTTTGCGATCGGTCAAGGGGAAGCGGCCAATTTGGGAAGCGGCCATCGGGGATACACTCTTAGAGTGTATGGCAAAGATCACATTTTTTGGGATCGGGGCGTGGGCGCCTTAAGCCGCCGGGCGACCTTGGAAGGTGACTGGCTGCCGGACCAAGATCCGGCAGCCGGATCGCTGTGTAGCGCGAACTCAATTGGCCTTGACGACGTGCCAGGCGCCGGCGACGCCTTCGCCGGTCATGTCGCCGGCCTTCTTATCCTTGACGAAGGTATAGACCGGCTTGCCGTCATAGGCCCACATCTTGGTGCCGTCGGTTCGGTCGACGACCGTCCATTCGTCGTCGGCCTTCGCGCCGGCCTCGGCCTTCAGCGGCGGCCAGTTGGCGGCGCATTTGTCGTAGCAATTGGATTTGCCTTTCTCGTCCTTGTCGAAGGTATAGAGCGTCATGCCCTTGGCGTCGGTGAAGATCTTCTTGCCGCCGACTTCGGCTTCCTTCCAGGCCTCGGCGGCGTGGGACGCGGCGGTGCCGAGTAGGAGGGCGGCAAACCCCAGTGCGATCGCTTTCATGATAAATCTCCCTGAGAACAAGCGCGCGGCAATCACGCGCTCCTTCCACCAACGTCTCGGCGCGGTTGTTTCTTCCTTGGCGAGCGGCGACGTGCCACACAATGGTGATTGGCGAAGACCTCTTTGCGTCGCTATATCGTCGCCAGCACAATCAGGGCGGACGAAATGGCATTGGACATCGGCTATGTCAGCGCGGTCGGAGCGGGGGCGATATCGTTCCTGTCGCCCTGCGTGCTGCCGCTGGTGCCGCCCTATCTCTGCTACATGGCCGGCGTTTCGGTCGACGATTTCCGTGGCAATCACAGCGTGACGGCGCGGGAAGGCGCGCGGGGCGCGTTGCTTTATGCGTCGCTAGCCTTCGTACTTGGCTTCTCCACGGTCTTTGTCGCGCTCGGCGCCGGCGCCTCGACCATCGGCCGCCTGCTGCGTATCTGGCAGGAGCCGCTGGCGATGGTGGCAGGCGTGCTCATCATCATAATGGGCCTGAACTTCCTCGGCATATTGCGCATCCCTCTGCTGTCGCGCGAGGCGCGCTTCCAGTCCCAGGGGAAACCGGCCAACATGGCCGCGGCCTATGTCATGGGGCTGGCCTTCGCTTTCGGCTGGACGCCATGCATCGGGCCGGTTCTGGGGCCGATCCTGACTTTGGCCGGCGGGCGCGAAACGGTGGGCGAGGGCGCGTTGCTGCTTGCGGCTTACTCGCTTGGACTCGGCATCCCGTTCCTGGTCGCTGCGCTGTTCTCTGGCGCCTTCATGCGATTCCTCGGCAAATTCCGCGTCCATCTCGGCCGCGTCGAGAAGACGATCGGCGCCCTGCTGGTCGTCGCCGGCCTGTTCTTCCTCACCGGCGGCGTGCAGAGCACGTCCTACTGGCTGCTGGAGAATTTCCCGGTGCTGGGGCGGTTGGGCTGATTTGCCGCCTGGGAACGGCATCGGCGCGCTGATCGAGAGCCAGCCGCTCCGCCGTCTCACCGGAATTTAACCGCATTGGTGCAGCATCACGCCGCTGCTAGCATGCATTGAATCAAATCATTTCATACGGTTGTCCTCCATGAGCCAGAGATCCTGCCTGTCCGTCATCCTCGCCGCCGGTGAGGGCACGCGCATGAAGAGCGCCATGCCCAAGGTGCTGCATGCCATTGCCGGCCTGCCAATGGCGGCTCATGTGGTGAAAGCGGCGGAGGCGGCCGGCGCAACCGGCGTGGCGCTGGTGATCGGCCATGGGGCCGAGGATATGCGCAAGGCGGCGCAGAAATTCGCGGCCAACGCCGAGACCTTCGTGCAGGAGAAGCGGCTGGGGACCGCGCATGCGGTGCTCGCCGCCCGCGATGCGATATCAAAAGGTTATGACGACATTCTCGTCATGTTCGGCGATACGCCGCTGATCGATGCAGGCGCGCTGGCGACCGCGCGGCAAAAGTTGGCGGAGGGCGCCGCCGTCGCGGTGATCGGCTTCCGTCCACCCAATCCGACCGGTTATGGCCGGCTGATCGAGAAAGGTGGTCACTTGATCGCCATACGCGAGGAAAAGGACTGTTCCGAGGCGGAGAAGAGAATCGGCTTCTGCAACGCTGGAATGATGGCGGTGGCGGGCAAGCATGCCCTTCAGTTGCTCGACAAAGTCGGCAACAACAACGCCAAGGGCGAGTTCTACCTGACGGATATCGTCGAGATCGCCGGCGCGGAGGGGCTCAACGTGGTGGCTACGGAGGCGAGTTTCGAAAGCGCGCTCGGCATCAACAACCGGGCCGAGCTTGCCGAAGCGGAAGCCATCTGGCAGGCGCGCCGGCGGCGCCAGGCGATGCTTGCCGGCGTGACACTGATCGCGCCCGAAACCGTCTATTTCTCGCACGACACCGAAATCGGCGCCGACACGATCGTCGAGCCGAACGTCTGGTTCGGCCCGGGCGTCAGGATCGCGTCAGGGGCCAAGATCCACGCCTTCAGCCATATCGAGGGTGCGACGATCGGCTCGAACTGCGATGTCGGGCCGTTCGCGCGGCTCAGGCCGGGCGCGGATCTTCGCAAAAAGGCAAAAGTCGGCAATTTCTGCGAGGTCAAGCAGGCGACGATCGAGGAGGGCGCCAAGGTCAACCATCTGACCTATATCGGCAATGCGCGCGTGGGGGCGGCCGCCAATATCGGCGCGGGCACCATCACCTGCAATTACGATGGTTACTCGAAATTCTTCACCGATATCGGCGAGGGCGCGTTTGTCGGTTCGAACTCGTCGCTGGTGGCGCCGGTCACGATCGGCAAGGGCGGCTACATCGCCTCCGGCAGCGTCATCACCGAGAGCGTGCCCGACGACGCGCTGGCCTTTGGCCGCGCCCGCCAGAAGACAATCCCCGGCAAGGGCAAGCAATTGCGCGAGCGCCTCGCCTCGGCCGCCGCGGCGAACAAGAAGGCGGCGGAATAAACCCGGCTGGCGATCTCGGGGCGGTTCCCTAGCGGCCGCGGCTCGATCGAATATGAACGAGTGGAAATCACGGCGCCGAAAAGCCGAGCGGTTCAAGTAACCGGATTGCAAGCGCAGTCTGGCATGGTGCATGGAGCAAAAGACCGTTTCGCTGACACGCAACGAAACGCAAAGTGACTTTCGCGGCAGGCCGGCAATCCCTAGATAACGCCGGGTTTTCCGCTGGGAATCGGGGGCAGGCGCCATGTGCGGTATTGTTGGAATCGTCGGTCGAAGCCAAGTCGCGCCGCTCATCGTCGATGCGCTGAAGCGGCTTGAATATCGCGGTTATGATTCGGCCGGCGTCGCCACCATCGAGAAGGGCGAACTTGGCCGACGCCGCGCCGAAGGCAAGCTCGTCAACCTCGAACGCCGGCTGAAGGACGAGCCGCTCGGCGGCACGATCGGCATCGGCCACACTCGTTGGGCGACGCATGGCGTGCCCAACGAGACCAACGCGCATCCGCATTTTTCCGATGGCGTCGCCATCGTCCATAACGGCATCATCGAGAATTTTGCCGAGCTGCGCGACGAACTGATCCGCGATGGCTACAGCTTCTCCTCGCAGACCGACACCGAGGTCGTCGCCCATCTGGTGGCGCGCGAACTCGCAAGGGGGCTGAAGCCGGTCGAGGCCGCGCATGCGGCTCTGAAGCGCCTATCGGGCGCCTTTGCGCTGGCGATCATGTTCAAGGGCGACGAGGACCTGATCGTCGGCGCCCGCAACGGCCCGCCTCTGGCCGTGGGCCATGGCGAGGGCGAGATGTTCCTCGGCTCGGACGCCATCGCGCTGGCGCCCTTCACCAACTCGATCACCTATCTCGAGGACGGCGACTGGGCGGTGGTGCGCCGCGAGGGCGTCACCATCTACGACATCGACGGCAAAAAGGTCGACCGCAAGCGCCAGCAGTCGCTGTCGACCAGCTTCATGGTCGACAAGGGCAACCGCCGGCATTTCATGGAAAAAGAGATCCACGAGCAGCCGGAGGTGATCTCGCACACGCTGGCGCATTACGTGGATTTCGTCTCGGGCGTGTCGAAGCCGCTCGACCTGCCGTTCGACTTCGCCAGGATCGGCCGGCTGGCGCTCTCGGCCTGCGGAACCGCCTATCTCGCCGGGCTGATCTCGAAATACTGGTTCGAGCGCTATGCCCGTCTGCCGGTCGATATCGATGTCGCCTCCGAGTTCCGCTATCGCGAGATGCCGCTGTCGGCGAACGACGCGGCCTTCTTCATCTCACAGTCGGGCGAGACCGCCGATACGCTGGCCTCGCTGCGCTATTGCCGCCAGGCCGGCATGAAGATCGGCGCCGTCGTCAATGTGCGTGAATTGACCATGGCGCGCGAATCCGATGTCGTGCTGCCGACGTTGGCCGGGCCGGAGATCGGTGTCGCTTCGACCAAGGCTTTTACCTGCCAGCTCTCCGTCCTGGCCGCGCTTGCCGTCCGCGCGGGCGTGGCGCGCGGCACGATTTCGCGCGATCAGGAGAAGCAGCTCGTGCGCGAGCTTTCGGAGGCGCCGCGCTTCGCCACCCAGGTGCTGAAACTGGACGAGCAGATCGAGCGCATCTCGCGCGAGCTCTCGCGCTACAAGGACGTGCTCTATCTTGGCCGCGACACGAATTTCCCGCTGGCCATGGAAGGCGCGCTGAAACTGAAGGAAATCTCCTACATCCATGCCGAAGGCTATGCCGCCGGCGAGCTGAAGCACGGGCCCATCGCGCTGATCGACGAGAACATGCCGGTGATCGTGATCGCGCCGCATGACCGTATCTTCGAAAAGACCGTCTCGAACATGCAGGAAGTGGCGGCGCGCGGCGGAAAGATCATCCTGATCACCGACGCCAAGGGCGCGGCGCAGGCCGGCATCAGGACGATGGAGACGATCATCCTGCCCGAGGTGCCGGAGATCATCGCGCCGATCATCTACGCGCTGCCGATCCAGATGCTGGCCTATTTCACAGCGGTTTTCATGGGCACCGACGTCGACCAGCCGCGCAACCTGGCGAAATCGGTGACGGTGGAGTAGCGGGATATACGGCCTTCGTGGAGGGTCGCTCTTTAAAAACTTCGCAGTTCCAAACCGGATCGCGGTTGTCTAATCTTGGCGACGCAACCTGCGCCGCGGTGAACCCATGTCCGACGCCCCGAAGACTTCTGGCATGACCCGGCTGAGGAATTATTTCCTGACCGGCTTCGTCCTCTGCGCGCCGCTGGCAATTACCCTCTATATCGCCTGGTCGCTCATCGGCTGGGTCGATTCCTGGGTGAAGCCCTACATCCCCGTCCGCTACAATCCCGATACCTATTTGCCGTTCCCGGTTCCGGGATTCGGGCTGATCGTGGCGCTGGTGCTGATCACGCTGATCGGTTTTCTGGCGGCGAACATAGTCGGCCGCGCCATCGTCAATTTCGGCGAGCGGGTGCTTGGCCGGATGCCGCTGGTGCGAGGCGTATACGGCTCGCTGAAGCAGATATTCGAGACGGTGCTGTCGAACAAGGGCGACATGTTCCGCCAGGTCGGACTGGTCGAATATCCGCGCAAAGGCGTCTGGTCGCTGGTCTTCGTCGCGAGCGAAAAGGAGACCGAAATCAACGAGAAGCTCGACCAGGAAGGCGACCCGCTCATCGCGGTGTTCATGCCCTGCACGCCGAACCCGACCACGGGATTCCTGATGTATGTGCACAAATCCGAGATCGTGATGCTCGACATGTCGATCGAGGACGGTGCCAAGCTGATCGTCTCGGCCGGCCTGGTTGCGCCGGAGGTCAAGTCCAAGGTGGTAACGCTGAACGGTGAACCGGTCGAAGGATCGCTCGCCAACCCGGCCATTGGCGCTCAGCCGGCGCGCAGCAGCCGCACCGCCTCGTCCCGGCCGAACAGGTAGAGCAGCAAGCGCAGCGCCTGGCCTCGCGCCGATTGCAGGTCCGGGTCGCGCGTCAGGATCAGCCGCGCGTCGTCGCGCGCGGCTTCCAGCAGGTCCGCATGGAATTCGAGGCGCGCCACCTGGAAGCCGGGCGTGCCGGACTGGCGGGTGCCCAGCAACTCGCCTTCGCCACGCAACTTCAAATCTTCCTCGGCAATCTTGAAGCCGTCCTCGGTCTCGCGCATCACCGACAGCCGCCGCTTTGCCGTGTCGCCGATTGGATCCTTGTAAAGCAGCACGCAGGAGGATGGCTTGTCGCCGCGCCCGACGCGGCCGCGCAACTGGTGCAACTGGGCAAGGCCGAAGCGCTCGGCATGCTCGATGACCATGATGGTGGCGTCGGGCACATCGACGCCGACCTCGATGACGGTGGTGGCGATCAATATGCGCGTTTCTCCCTGCTTGAAGGCGCGCATCGCCTCGTCCTTCTCGGCGCCCTTCATGCGGCCGTGGACCAAGCCGATCCGGTCGCCAAACAGCGGCTGCAGCGAAGCAAAGCGATCCTCCGCCGACATCAGCTTGATCTCTTCCGATTCCTCGACCAGCGGGCATATCCAGTAGATCTTTTGCCCTTCGGCAAGTGCGTCGCGCATGCGCCCGACCAGTTCGTCCAGCCGTTCCATCGGCAAGGTCACGGTGCGGATCGGCTGGCGGCCGGCCGGCTTTTCAGTCAGCTTCGATACGTCCATGTCGCCGAAAGCGGTCAGAACCAACGTGCGCGGGATAGGCGTGGCCGTCATCACCAGCATGTCGGGCGCGTCGCCCTTGGCGGTAATTGCGAGGCGCTGATGGACCCCGAACCGATGCTGTTCGTCGATGACGGCCAGCACAAGGTCGTGGAAGATGACGCTTTCCTGGAAAAGAGCATGCGTGCCGACGACGATGTCGATTTCGCCACTGGCGAGGCCCGCGAGAGTTTCGGTGCGCTCTCGGCCTTTCTCGCGGCCGGTCAGGATGGCGACCCGCAGGCCGACTCTGTCTGCCAGCGGCGCGATCGTCGCCAGATGCTGGCGCGCCAGGATCTCGGTCGGCGCCATCAGCGCCGCCTGGCCGCCGGCCTCGACCGCGCGCGCCATGGCAAGCAGCGCCACCACCGTCTTGCCGGAGCCGACGTCGCCCTGCAGCAGGCGAAGCATGCGTTCGGGATCGGCAAGGTCGGCATTGATCTCGCCGAGGGCGAATTCCTGGCTGGGGGTCAGCTTGTAGGGCAGGGCCGCGCGCAGTTTCTCGACAATGCTGCCGTCTCCGATGAGCGGCCGACCCGACAGGCGCCTGACTCTGGCCCTTACCAATGCCAGCGAAACCTGCCCGGCCAGCAATTCGTCATACGCAAGGCGTCGCCAGGCCGAGCCTTCGACGGCAACGTCGATCGGGTCCTTCGGGTAATGGATGCGGGCAAGCGCATCGCCGAAGGACGGGAATGTATGCCGGCGCATGAAGGCGTCGTCTTGCCATTCAGGAAGTTCCGGCAAGCGGCCGAGCCCCTGGCCGATGGCGCGGCGCAGCACCTTTGGTGAAAGACCCGCCGTCAACGGATAAACCGGTTCGACCAGCGGCAGCGCCTCGGCCCCGTCGATGGGGGCGATGTGGTCGGGGTGAACCATGGTAGGGCGGCCGTTGAACCACTCCATGCGACCCGAAATAACCACATGCCCACCTTCCGGCAGCATTTTCTGCAAGTAGGAGGCATGGGCATGGAAGAAGGTCAGGGCGACCTCGCCGGTGTCGTCATGGGCATAAACCCGGTAGGGCACCGACCTGTTGCCGCGCGGCGGCGGTTGGTGGCGGTCGACCCGCACCTCGATCGTAACGATCTGGCCCTCGGCTGACAGGGCGATGCCAGGCCGGTTGCGGCGGTCTATCACGCTGTTGGGCAGCACGAACAGGAGATCGGCCGCGCGCGCCGCGCGATCGCCAAGGTCCGCCGGCACCACGCGCTCGATCAGCACGCCGACTTTCGGGCCGACGCCGGCAAGCGAGGTGATGGGCACGAACAGCGGATCGAGGATGGACGGACGCATGCTGTCAGCTTATGTCGCGATGGCGGCAGCGCAAGGCTGACACCGGTCTATATCCACGCTATATGCGCCCTTCGAACAGGGATGGCGCGCGATGACCGGAACACAGCGATCAAGCGAGGGGCTCGATGCACGCCGCCGCAAGCTCCTGTTCCGATCCTGGCATCGGGGCATGCGCGAGATGGACCTGATCCTGGGCTCCTTCGCCGACGCCGAGATCGGCGCCTTGACGGGCGATGAAATCGACCAATATGAGAGGCTTCTCGAAATCCCCGACGACGAATTTCTGCTGATGGTCACCGGCGCGCGGCCGGTTCCGCCCGATATCGACTGCGCCGTGCTGCGAAAGATCCTGGCGTCGCGTCGGGCAATGACATTTTGAAAACCGCATATCCATGAACCTCATCCCTTCCATCGGCCTGCCCAAGGGTCGCGCCGGCCAGTTCATCGTCGACGGCGTCGCCGACGGCTACGAAGCCTTCGCCCTGGTGCGGACGATACACGAGATAGCGCCCGACAAGCCGGTCCTGTTCGTCGCGCGCGACGGCCAGCGGCTGCCGGCTATCATCGAAGCCCTCGCTTTCGCGGCGCCGGGCCTGCCGGTGCTGGAACTGCCGGCCTGGGACTGCCTGCCTTACGATCGCGTTTCGCCGGGAGCAGATGCCGCGGCGCGGCGGCTCGACGCGCTTTCAGCCATGATCGCGCTGGCGAGGAAGCCGCACCGAGCCGTGATCCTCACCACCGCCAATGCGTTGCTGCAGCGTATCCCGCCGGCGGATTTGATCGAAGCTCAGACCTTCCATGCCAGGCCTGGCAACCAGATCGACATGAACGTGCTGGTCGCGCGCCTGGAGACTTCCGGTTTCGAGCGCGTGCCGACCGTGCGCGGCCTAGGCGAATTCGCGGTGCGCGGCGGCATTCTCGACCTTTTCGCGCCCGGCTGGAGTGAGGCGCTCAGGCTCGACTTCTTCGGCGATACGCTGGAGTCGATCCGCGTCTTCGACGTGGCCACCCAGCGCACGACCGGCCAACGCAAGTCGATGTCGCTGCAGGCGATGAGCGAAGTGGCGCTGACACCGGAAACGATCAGCCGCTTCCGTCGGTCCTATATCGAGGCTTTTGGCGCTCCCTCACGGGACGACGCTCTCTATGCGGCTGTGAGCGAAGGCCGGCGCTTCGCCGGCATGGAGCACTGGCTGCCGTTCTTCTACGAGCGGCTGGAGACGGTATTCGATTATCTGCCGGATGCGCCCGTCGTCTTCGATCATCTGGCGCATGAGGCGCTGGCGGAGCGCCACACGCTGATCCTCGACCATTACGAGGCGCGCCGGAAACAGGCCGACAGCGCGCTCAAGGACGCCGTGCCCTACAAGCCGGTGGCGCCGGATCTGCTCTACCTGTCGCCGGAGAATCTCGAGATCCTCGCTCGGTCTGCGCGAAGACATAGATTTCACTGTCTTCGATGCGCCGGATGTTGGGGGCAGGCGAGTCTTCCATGCGGGTTCGCGGCACGGCCGCAGCTTCGCCGAGGAGCGCGCCGACCCCAACATCAACGTCTTCGACGTCGTCGTGAAGCACATTGCCGACGAGCGCGCCGCGCGTCGCCGCGTCGTCGTCGCCGGCTGGACGGAAGGGTCGCTCGATCGTCTCGGCCAGATCCTGGCCGAACATCATCTCGGCAATCTGAAGCCGGTCGCCACGCTTGCCGAGGTCGAAAAGCTCGAGCCGGGGCAGGCGGGTCTCGCTGTTCTGCCGCTCGAGTCGGGTTTCGAGACCGACGACATGGTGATCGTCGCCGAGCAGGACATCCTCGGCGACAGGCTGATCCGGCGTTCGAAGCGCAAGAAGAAGGCTTCCGATTTCATCGCCGAGGCGTCGTCGCTGTCGTCGGGCGACATCGTTGTCCACGCCGACCATGGCATCGGTCGCTTCATCGGCCTGCGCACCATCGAGGCTGCGGGGGCCCCGCATGACTGTCTTGAAATCCACTATGCGGGTGACGACCGTCTGTTCCTGCCGGTGGAAAATATCGAGCTTCTGTCGCGATACGGTTCGGATTCCGCCGAGGCGACGCTCGACAAGCTGGGCGGCGGGGCCTGGCAGGCGCGCAAGGCGCGGCTGAAGCGGCGCCTGCTCGACATGGCGGGGCAACTGATCCGCATCGCCGCCGAGCGGCAGATGCGCGCCGCGCCCGCCATGATCCCGGCGGAAGGGCTTTATGGCGAGTTCGCCGCGCGCTTCCCTTACGAGGAAACGGACGACCAGCAGACGGCTATCGATGCCGTCATGGACGATCTCGGCGCCGGCAAGCCGATGGACCGTCTGATTTGCGGCGACGTCGGCTTCGGCAAAACCGAAGTGGCGCTGCGCGCCGCCTTCATCGCGGCGATGGAGGGTTTCCAGGTTGCGGTGGTGGTGCCGACCACGCTTTTGTCGCGCCAGCACTTCAAGACTTTCTCGCAGCGCTTCTCGGGCCTGCCGATCCGTGTCGCGCAGGCCTCGCGTCTTGTCGGTTCCAAGGAATTGGCCGAAACCAAGAAGGGCATCGCCGAGGGCACTGTCGACATCGTCGTCGGCACGCATGCGTTGCTCGGCAGCTCGATCTCTTTCAAGAATCTAGGGCTTCTGATCATCGACGAGGAGCAGCATTTCGGCGTCAAGCACAAGGAGCGCCTGAAGGAGCTCAAGAACGACGTGCATGTGCTAACGCTGTCTGCGACGCCGATTCCGCGCACGCTGCAACTGGCGCTGACCGGCGTGCGGGAGCTGTCGCTGATCGCAACGCCGCCGGTCGATCGCATGGCGGTGCGCACCTTCATCTCGCCTTTCGATCCGCTGGTCATCCGGGAGACGCTACTGCGCGAGCGCTATCGCGGCGGCCATTCCTTCTATGTCGTTCCACGCATCAGTGACCTTTCGGAAGTCAATGACTTCCTTCGGGAATCTGTTCCGGAGCTGAAGGTGGCCGTAGCTCATGGCCAGATGCCGCCGGGCGAGCTCGACGACATCATGAACGCCTTCTACGACGGCCAGTACGACGTGCTCCTGTCGACGACCATCGTCGAGTCCGGCCTCGATATTCCGACCGCCAACACGCTGATCGTCCACCGCGCCGACATGTTCGGCCTGGCCCAGCTCTACCAGCTGCGCGGCCGCGTCGGTCGCTCCAAGGTGCGCGCCTACGCGCTGTTCACGCTGCCGGCGAACCGCAAGCTCACCGACACGGCCGAACGCCGGCTGAAGGTCCTGCAGTCGCTCGATACGCTGGGCGCCGGCTTCCAGCTCGCCAGCCACGACCTCGATATCCGCGGCGCCGGCAACCTGCTCGGCGAAGAGCAGTCCGGCCACATCAAGGAGGTCGGCTTCGAGCTCTACCAGCAGATGCTGGAAGAGGCGGTGGCCGAGGTGAAGGATACCGGCGAGGCGCAGGATGGCGGCTGGTCGCCGCAGATCGCGGTCGGCACCGCCGTGATGATCCCGGAAAGCTATGTGCCCGACCTGCAGCTTCGCATGGCGCTCTATCGGCGCCTTGGTGACCTCGAAACCACCGAGGAGATCGACGGCTTCGGTGCCGAGCTTATCGATCGTTTCGGGCCGCTGCCGCAAGAGGTGACGCATCTGCTGAAGATCGTCTTCATCAAGGCGCTCTGCCGCAAGGCCAATGTCGAGAAGCTCGACGCCGGCCCGAAGGGTGTCGTCATCCATTTCCGCAAGCGGGAGTTCCCCAACCCCGTCGGGCTGGTCAAGTTCATCGGCGAGCAGGGCTCGCTGGCCAAGATCAGGGCGGACCACAGCGTCGTCTTTATCCGCGACTGGCCGAATGCCGAGAAGCGGCTTGCCGGTTCCGCGGTGGTCATGACGCAGTTGGCGCGGCTGGTCGACAAGGCAGCCTGACGGCTTCGCCATTGGGAGCCGAATGGCTCAAGGCATTCGCCACTGCTGAAAAACGCGGCTGGAATAGGTAATCGGCTTCGTGTAAGGAGCCGCGACCTCTTGTTGGGGCTCAAATTGCGGGCGAGGGCGCTCGCTGAGAAGAGTATTGGGTGCAGCGATGACGAAATGGTCGCCGAATTCGTGGAGAGAAAAGCCGATCAAGCAGGTTCCGGCCTATCCGGACCTTGCCGCGCTCAAGGCCACGGAGGCCCAACTCGCCACTTTCCCGCCGCTGGTATTTGCCGGCGAGGCGCGCAAGCTGAAGAAGCAACTGGCGGCGGTCGCCGCCGGCGAAGCCTTCCTGCTCCAGGGCGGTGACTGCGCCGAGAGCTTCGCCGAGCATGGCGCCGACAATATCCGCGACTTCTTCCGCGTGTTCCTGCAGATGTCGGTGGTGCTCACCTTTGCCGGCGCGCAGCCGGTGGTGAAGGTCGGGCGCGTCGCCGGCCAGTTCGCCAAGCCGCGTTCCTCGGACAACGAGACCAAGGGCGGGGTGACACTGCCGAGCTACCGCGGCGATATCATCAACGGCATCGAGTTCGACGCCAAGTCGCGCATCCCGGATCCGGCGCGCCAGGAGATGGCCTACCGCCAGTCGGCGGCGACGCTCAACCTGCTGCGCGCCTTCGCGCAGGGCGGCTATGCCAGCCTGGAGAATGTGCATCGTTGGATGCTGGGCTTCGTCGCCGACAGTCCGCAGGGTGAGAAGTACGAATCTCTCGCCAATCGCATCACTGAGACGATGGATTTCATGCGCGCGGTGGGCATCACGTCGGAAACCAATTTCGCGCTGCGCGAGACGGATTTCTACACCAGCCACGAGGCGCTGCTGCTGGGCTACGAGGAAGCGCTGACCCGCGTCGATTCCACCTCCGGCGACTGGTACGCCACATCGGGCCACATGATCTGGATCGGCGATCGTACCCGCCAGCCCGACCACGCCCATGTCGAATATTGCCGCGGCATCAAGAATCCGCTCGGCCTGAAGTGCGGTCCTTCGCTGACGCCGGATGGATTGCTGGAACTGATCGACCTGCTCAATCCCGACAATGAGCCGGGCCGGCTGACGCTGATCGCGCGCTTCGGCTCCGACAAGGTGGCCGAGCACCTGCCGAAGTTGGTGCGGGCGGTGAAGAAGGAAGGCCGCAGCGTCGTGTGGTCGTCCGATCCGATGCATGGCAACACGATCGAGGCGGCCGGCTACAAGACGCGGCCGTTCGACCGGATTTTGAAGGAAGTGCAGACCTTCTTCGAGGTGCATCGCGCCGAAGGCACGCATCCGGGCGGCATCCATGTCGAGATGACCGGCAAGAACGTCACCGAATGCACCGGCGGCGCCCGCGCCATCACGGCCGAGAACCTGCAGGACCGCTATCACACCCATTGCGATCCGCGCCTCAACGCCGATCAGGCGATCGAGCTTGCCTTCCTTGTCTCGGACCTGCTCAAGAAGAGCCATCCGATCCAACATAAGCAGGTCGCCAACGCCTGAGCGACGCCCGGGCGCTCGATCATTGAAGGCGCTGGCTGTGAAGCCGGCGCCTTTTCAATTTGAGCGGACGGATTTCGGTTGCCGGTCAGTCCGGCTCGGGAGGCCCGGCTGGGTCGCCGGGGAAACTTGTTCTGCCGGGCGGAATGACGGCAAAGTTGATCTCCAGGGGCGGCGCCTTGAGCGACCAGTCGAAAGACACTGTCCTGATCGGCAATCCGTCGGTCCAGGCCAACTGCTGCCGAGTGAGTCGCCAGCCCTTCGGCCATACCAGCAGCATTCCCTGGTCGTGCAGGCGCTTGTCCGTGATCCAGGGGGCGAGGCGCCTGTCGAGAGCCGTGAAGATGGAAGGTTGGTCAGCGGCTGCCAGCCCGGCAAGCCTGGCCACGGCGTCTTCGCCGCCGACAATGCCCAACGGCCCCGGTACGGCCTCATGCCAGATCGCCTCGGCGGTCCGCGAAATCGATTGCGCCGGCCAGCACACCGGCTGCAAGTGACCGCGGACGTTGCAGTCGGTCCAGCGGGTGACGGCATAAGCGCTCGACAAGCCGACCACGCATAGCAGCGCCAGCACCGTCAACCGGCGCAATTCCGTTGCTCCCAGGCGCTGGCCCAGAAGCGCAATGGCCAGGGCGCCCACGAGATTGTACATCGTCGCGCCCCAGGACTCGCCGGTGCCCGTAAACAGGGAGGCGATCATGATCAAGAGCGCCGGCCCCAGCCCCATCCAAGCCAGGTAGACGAGCGCGCGTCGCTCCGGGCCCGGGTGGGGCTGCACAGGTTCCTGCGCGGGGGCTGTTTGCCGCCGCAGCAGACCGGAAAGAGCAAGAACGACGGGAAGGGCGGAAAGCCCGGCAAGCTGAACGCCGATGTAGTAAAGCCGGGCGCGGTGGGCGAGCACCCACGCGTCGCGGTGCGCGGCGTAGGTGAGAGGCAGGAAATCGAGCCGGGCAAGCTCGATCGCCGCCGGCGTGACGATGCCAACAAAGACCGCAAGACCTAGCCAGGGCCAGGGGGTGGCGAGCCGGCTCCGGGCCCGCGTATCGCATAGAAGCCAGACGCCGCCGAATGCCAGCAGCAACGCCGTCGAGAACTTGGCATACATCCCTATGCCGGAGATGATACCGAGGGCGATCCACCAGCCGGGCCGTCCGTCGCGCGCGGCGCGCCATAACAGCCACGCGATTGCGGCCCAGAAGGGCATCTGCGCGTAGTCGTGGTTGAATTGCGGGGTCGGCCAGCCAAAAAAATAGATCGAGGGCATCAGCAGCACCGCGGCAAGAGCGCGGGTCGAACCCATGATGTCGCGCGCCAGAAGATAGACCAGAACGAATGTCGTCGTGACCATAAGTTGCGACAGCATATACTGCGGCCACCGGAAGGAGCCGGTCAGGAGGTGGCTGATCTCGAGCAGCCAACAGGGGAGTTGTGGGTGTTTATAGGTCAGCAGCACCCATTCCCGGCCCCACATGAACCCCTCAACGACGTCGGTTGGCGGCCCGACGTTGATGAGCGCCGGCATGACGGTCCAACACAGAAGCTGAGCCACGCACAGAAGCGCAAGGACGTGTGAAGGCTTGCGCAGCAGGTCGTCCCACCAAGGCGCCTGGCGCGCCAGCGTGGTTGATGTCAGCTCGCCCGCCGGCCAAACATTCCTGGATTCGCTGGTGCCCGACATCGCTTCTTGATTGGTGTATCGGCTAAATTGCGTGCGCTTAGATCACATCGGATCAGTTCTCCAATAGTCCCACCGCAAACCTTACGAAAATGTATGCTTTCGCCACCATTGCAAAACCAAGATTGCGGAGGAGGTGTCGCTGCTGAAACCAAATAATCCGGCAGGATTCCGGCGGGGCTTCGATGGAAGACGAAACACAGGAACACCTGGAACACGCAGAGCATGCCGAACATGCCGCACATCAAGATAATCCCTTTCTGACCACCGTCTCGGTGACAATAGCCGTGCTCGCAGTCCTGGCGGCGACGGTGGGCAGCTTCGAGTCCCTCGAGACCGCCGAGGCGATCAACGACAAAAGCGAAGCGGCCTATCTCCAGAACAAGGCGAGCGACCAGTGGGGTTTCTTCCAGGCCAAGAGCATAAAGAAGAACAGCTATGAGATCGCGGCTGCCATGGGCGGGCCCGCCGCTGCCCAGTTCCAGTCCGACGCGAAACGCAACGAGGCCGATGAGGCGCAGATACAGGCCAAGGCGACCGACTTCGAAAAGCAGGTCGACGAAAAGCTGCGCGACAGCGATATACGCGAGCACCGGCATCACGTGCTGACGTTCGGCCTCACGCTGCTCCATATCTCCATCGCGGTCGCGACGCTGTCGATCGTCACCCGTGGCAAACGCTGGCCTTGGTTGGCATCATTGGCCTTGGGTGCCTTGGGCATGGTCGCGGCAGGTCTCGCTTATGCCTGACGGGCCAAGATCTCGCTCGTCCTCCGCCATCAGCAATGCAGGGTTCGCCATGCGCCACGAACATGCCATCATTCATCACCGCGGGCTCGACTTCTGGTCGGCGCGCGCAGCGGTTCTCGTCGTCATCTGCCTGCAGCTTCTGGTCATCAACGACCTGTCCTTCGGTCCGCGCTGGCTGGCGCCGGCAATCGAGACCGCACTCCTTGTGCCCCTGTCGATAGCAACGGCCTGGACGCAGATGCAGACGCAGAAGGCGGTCGATCACGAGCATTGGTATGCGATCGGCCAGTTGCGCCTCTATATCCGCCGCGCGGCATTGGTGATGACCGGCATCATCAGCATCATGAATTGCGGGTCGCTGATGTTCCTGGTGCGGGCGCTGCTCGAAGGGCATGCCGGCGCCGGCACCACCCTGCTCATCGACGCCCTCAATATCTGGGTCACCAATGTGATTGTCTTTGCGCTGTGGTTCTGGAGCACTGACCGCGGCGGCCCGCCGACCTGCGGCCTGGTCAAGCGGGCGCATGCCGACTTCCTATTCCCGCAAATGACGCTGCCTGATCGCGAGATACAAGGCTGGCTGCCGGGCTTCGTCGACTACGTCTTCCTGGCCTTCACCAATGCCACGGCATTCTCGCCGACCGACACCTTGCCGCTCACGCAGCGCGCTAAGCTCCTGATGATGGCCGAAGCGATGATCTCGCTGTTGACGATCGCGCTGGTTGCCGCGCGTGCGGTCAATATCCTGGCCTGAGCGGTGCCGATATTCAGGAAAGGCCGACCTGACCTCGATGGAGTTTTCCGGGCTCAGGAGGCCCGATCCCAACGCATGCCGGCCAGCCTTGGATCGGCAAAGGCAGTGCGCGAGAATTCGAGCCGCTTGTCCGGGAATTCGCAGATCGCCTGTATGCCGAACGAGCCGATACGGATGCGCCAGGTCTGCGGCTCCAGAGGCCTGGCCTTGGCAAAGCTTTTGCAGGTCAACAGGGCTATGTTCGCGCCCTTCGGATCGCGCACCGAGCGATAGCGGATCGCCTGCAAGTCGGCCTCGCGCGCGACATCGGCGATAGCCTGGCAGGGGGCATAGTCGGTCACATGAGTCCAGGCCTTCTCGTCGCGATCGAACGGCTGGCGCGTCAGGTCGATGGCGCTGTCGCATTTGATCGCGGCGGCAAAGGCGGTGTATTCGGCCGCGTCGTTCGGCCACTGCGTTGCCGGCGATTCGGCGAAGAACAGCAGGCGGTAGAAGGCCATTTCAGCCACGGCCGTCAGCACTGTCTCGGCCGCATAGTAGACGCCTTTCGTCTTGCCCGCGCGACGGAAGCGCGAGCCGTATGGATAGACGGAGCCGTAGCGGAAAGGCGTCGCCAGAAGATAATGGAGATGGCGGCATTCCAGCGGAATATGCGGCTTGGTGTCTTCGATGAGGTTTTCCAGCAGCGCCTGTTCGTCGAGCGTTTCGACCAGCTTGAGGGTCGAAACGCGATGCTGCGCCTCGACCATGCGCCAGTACTTGCCTTCGAGCTTGACGGCCTCAGACGAGAGCGCGCCGGGAGTCCAGGTAGGCAATGACATCGACAAGTCCGGCAATCGTCAGGATCTTCTCGAGCGGCGTGCCGTCGAGCGTGGTGTTGGGATTCCTCAGCCATGTCCGCGCGACAGTCTCGTCGCCGCCGACGATGGCGTCGAGCGAGCGGAACAGGCGGACGAACAGCACCGCCAACTCGAACGGCTTGGTGCCGCGCTCAAGCAGGAATTCCTGCCGGCGCATGCGCGAAACCGTTGCCTCCGACACGCCGATGACCAAAGCGAGCGTTCTGGCGGTTATGTCGAGCAGGTCGGCAGCGCGCAGCGTAGCCTTGGTGATAACGGCATTTTCAGCGGCCGCCGTGGCCGCGACTGGACGTTGCATGATCGCACCCATTCATTTCTGTGGAAAATATAGTCCCCAGAAATTCTTCTGGAAAGGGGTGTGTCAGTCTTTCTTGTAAAGCAGCCAGCCTTTGGTGGGACGTCCAGCCATCGTCGAATGCCTGGTGACGCGGTTGCGGCCACCGACCTTGGATCGGTAAAGCGCCCGGTCCGCCTTGGTGTAGAGATCTTCGGGGCCTTCCGCCTCGGAGGCCATGCAGATGCCCAGTGATATGGTCACCGTGCCGTAGTTCATGCCGGTTTGGCTGCTGGTGAACGGGGTCTGTTCGATCAGCGCGCGAATCCGCTCGGCGATTTCAAAGGTGGCTTCCTCGCTGGCGCCTTCGACGATGAACGCGAATTCCTCGCCTCCGGTGCGCGCGACGAACACGTCGGAGCGCACGCTCGACTGGAAGATATCGGCGATGATCTGCAGGATTCTGTCGCCGACGGGATGGCCAAAGCGATCGTTGATGTCCTTGAAATGATCGATGTCGGCAATGATCAGGGCGTTGAACAGTATGCCGCGGTTGCTGTTGTAGATCCGGGCGATCTCCTTGTCGAAGGCGCGGCGGTTCCAAAGGTGCGTAAGCGGGTCCGTGTCCGCAAGGCGTTTATACTCCTCGAGCTTCGACTTGACGCTCTCAAGCTCGGCCGTCTTTTCACTGAGCGTGCTGGCGACCTTACGGCCATGATCAATCGTGGAGCTGGTGGCGGCCGACATCGCGCCGGCGATCTTCTGCAGGAGTTCCTGCGAAAGCAGGCTGCGATTGCTCAGGCCGCTCGAGGTCTCGTCGAGGATGCGGCCATATTTCTCGATATGCGAGCGCTCGCTGCGCAACAGCGCGGCGATCTCCTCGAGCTCCTTGGCGACCATCTCGCGAGCATGCTCGACGATGGCCGGAGCGTGATGCTGGGGAAAGAAGGTGCGCCCGATACCGTCGAGCTCCTCCTGGGTCGGGCGGTTGCTCAACGCAACGACGGCAAGGCTGAGTTCGTGGCTGCTGCCGCTGAGCGCCTCGTAGAAGATTTCATAGTTGCGCGGCAGGCCAAGCACGCCGAGCTGCCGCATCGTCGCCACGACCGTGCTGGCGAAGTCGATATTCCTGTCTTTCGGAACGGCTGCCGGCTGCATGTTCTGTTCACTGCCCCTTCAGTGCGACCGGAGACTTGCCACCGCCAGGAGTCGCTAACGCGGGGATTTGAATCAGATTTGCGCTTGCGGCGGTGTGTCCCCGATCACGACCGTCGCTTGTGGTAATCATACATGCGGTCCCGCTAAAGTTTCCTTAATGGCCTGCATTTGCTCGATATCTTGCCATTCACGGGAGGTAATGCCGTGCAGGCGCAGCTTTGAAACGCGTCGCTTCGGTGTCGCATTTGTCTGTGCCCGATCTTCCCGGAACTGAAATTCTATCCGGTAACGAGCGGCAGATGACGTCGAAGGAGGCAGGAATGGACTACGAACACGGCGGATCTTGCCTGTGCGGGGCGGTGCGGTTCAGGACCAGCGGTCCGTTGCGCGGCGTAGTCTATTGCCACTGTTCGCAGTGTCGTCGGCAAACCGGTCATTTCGTCGCGGCAACCGCCTCGAAGGATGCCGATATCGTCATAGAAGGAACCGACGCGCTCAGTTGGTACGGCGCCTCCGACGTGGCGAAACGAGGCTTCTGCCGCATCTGCGGCTCGCTACTTTTTTGGAAGCACAATGAGTTGGACACGATTTCGATCATGGCCGGATCCTTTGAGAGGCCGAGCGGCCTGTCCGGCGAGAGTCACATCTTCGTCGGCGACAAGGGCGATTACTATTCGATCGAAGACGGGCTGCCGCAGTTTGAAAAATCGACGCCGTCGATAAAGGTCGCGGACGGATGATTTTTGAGGCGGCTGCCTTATTCCCTTGATCCCGCCGTTACGATATCCCCTGCCGGTGACTCGCAAAGGGGCAGAGGCATGCAGCGGCTGATCGATGCTTTCGTGAATTCAGTTCGAGCTTTCCGCAAGTTGGCCGCTCACGAAAAGGCATTCCAGCAGGAACTGCTGTTGCTCGCTCTCGCCCTGCCTGCCGGTTGGTTCATCTCCGTCTCCTGGCGTGGCTATGCCCTGCTGGTCGGCGCGGTGCTGCTCCTTATCATGGTCGAAGTGCTCAACACCGGGATCGAGGCAGCCTGCGACGCGATTTCGCGCGAGTTCAACATAGAGATCCAGCTCGCCAAGGACTGCGGCTCACTGGCGGTATTGATTTCGATCGTGATCGCCGGCGGTGTCTGGGGCATCGCCGTCATCGAGCGCCTCATCGGCGCGCCGATCTGATCCTGGCTAACTGCGCTCGGAATCAGGATTCCCCCCGACCTTCCCTGGCGCGTTCCCGACTGGCGATGTAGTGGCCGACCAGCCAGGCAATGATTGCCACGACGACGCCGACGGCAAGGGCAATGAGCAGGCGCTGGTGCCGTTCGAACGCCTGGCCCACGATGCGTTCCGCGCCCAGGCCGAAGACATAGCCGATGCCGCTGAACACGGCCGCCCAGGCCGCTGAAGAGATGGCATTCAAGATGACGAAACGCGCGACGGACACCGTCGACAGGCCCGCGGCGATGCCGCCGACCAAGCGCATGCCGTAGATATAACGGTTGGTCAGCACGAAAATGTTGGGATGGGTGTTGAGCAGGTGGTAAGCGCGGCTGAAGCCGGGCCGCCCGCGCAGCCTTCTCACATAGCGATGCTCGGCGAAGCCGCGTCCGAGGGTGAAGAAGCACGTGTCGCCCATAAAGGCGCCGAGGAAGGCGGCGAGCAAAGTCTGCCACAAAACGAAGACATGCTGATGAGCAAAGAAGCCGCCGAGGATCGCTGCGCTTTCGCCTTCGGCCACGCAGCCCAGGAAGACCGCGATCAGCCCGTATTGCTCGATGAGGTGGTGGATGGTCTCGCTCATTCTGCTGCGGGCCGCGTCGACAGCTTCTCGTCGATGCGTCTGATCTGTTCGGCCATGCGCAGGATTTCGTCCCGCAGGCCGATGATCTCGCTATGGCGCAGCTCGTCGAGCTTTTCATGCAAGGCCATGATCTCGATCTCGGCCTTCAGATTGACCTCGTAGTCATGGGCGGCGTCGATGCGGTCGCGCTCGGTTTGGCGATTCTGCGACATCATGATCACCGGCGCCTGGATCGCCGCGACCATCGACAGCACGAGGTTGAGGAAGATGAAGGGGTAGGGGTCGAAGGCATCACGCGTGAGCAGCCAGGCATTGCCGGCGGTCCACACCGCAAGAAAGCCCAGGAAAGCGAGGATGAAGGACCAGGAACCGCCGATCCTGGCGATGCTGTCGGCGATGCGGTCGCCATAGGTCTCGTGAGAAGCCACCGCCTTGTTGGTGTCGCGCGTGATGGTGGTGCGCTCGAGCGTCGACTGCAGCACGCGGCTTTCCAGCGGACCGAAACCTCCCGGCTTGCGCTTGAGCAGGCGGTTGGCCATGTCCTCGACGATCTTGTTCATTTGTCCTCTCCTTGGGCAGAGCGTCGATAGAGGTAGAGGCTGCCGGGCAGAACGTGAAGTGATAGATTGCTCCGAACAGGCGAGGACAACGATGCTCGATTTCAAGCAAATCCACGCGCGGGCTGCGAAGCGCAAGGGTGGGGAGGCCGTGCTGGCGCCGCTTCTTGGGCCCGCCCCCGACAATGACGCGGTGGCGAAAATTCCCGACGACCGCATTCTCTCCACCATGGCCGAGCGTATTTTCGCCGCCGGATTCGTCTGGCGGGTCATCGAACAGAAATGGCCTGGTTTCGAGGAAGCGTTCCTCGGCTTCGAGCCGAAGCGGCTTTTGTTCCAGCCTGACGACTTCTGGCACGAACTGACATCCGACAGCCGCATCGTTCGCAATCCGCAGAAGATCAAGTCGGTGCGCGACAACGCCGCTTTCGTCGATCGCGTCTCGAAGGAGCATGGAAGCTTCGGCAAATTCATCGCCTCCTGGCCGGCGGACGACCAGGTCGGCCTGACCGCCTATCTCGCCAAGCATGGCAGCCGGCTCGGCGGCAACACCGGTCAGTATTTCCTGCGCTGGCTGGAATGGGACACGTTTGTCGTTTCCCCCGACATGGCGGCGGCGTTGCGCGACGCCGGCCTCGATATCGCCGAGAACCCGACCTCGAAGCGGGACCTCGACAAGATCCAGGCGCAGATCAACCAATGGTCGGCCGAGAGCGGCCTGCCGCGGCGCCACATCTCGCGCATCCTGGCGATGTCGATCGGCGAGAACCGCTCGGCGGAGGCGTTGCGCGAATATATGGGCGACTAGCACCGAGACCGCCGATCCACGACCGATCGGGATACGATCCGCGATCGATCACGAACATGATCGGCTGTGCCGATCAGTCAGGATGCGATCGACATCTGTCGATCGATCCTATTTGGCACAAGTGATCGCCATTGCCCGGCGATTTCAGCCACGCTAAATCCGTGCCATGACCAAGACCGCTCCCGATATCCTGCGCATCGCCATCGCCCAGCTCAACCCGACCGTAGGCGATGTCGCCGGCAATCTGGCAAAAGCGCGGGAGGCGAGGGCCGATGCTGCGCGCCAGGGCGCAGATCTGGTGCTCTATACCGAGCTCTTCCTGGCCGGCTATCCACCGGAAGACCTGGTGCTCAAGCCTTCGTTCCTGAAGGCTTGCGAGAAGGCTGCGGAGGATTTCGCAAAGGACACGGCCGACGGCGGACCCGGCGTCATCATCGGCACGCCGCTGAAGCGCAAGACTGGCACGCATAATTCCATCGTCTTCGCCGACGGCGGCAAGATCATCGCTGAGCGCTACAAGCTCGATCTGCCGAATTATGGCGAGTTCGACGAGAAGCGTGTCTTCCAGCCCGGACCTGAACTGCAGGGGCCGGTCAATTTCCGCGGCGTGCGCATCGGCATTCCAATCTGCGAGGATATCTGGGGCGACATCGCGGTCTGCGAGACGCTGGCCGAAAGCGGCGCCGAGATCCTTCTGGTGCCGAACGGCTCGCCCTACTACCGCGCCAAGATCGACGTCCGCCACCAGGTCGTGATCAGGCAGGTCATCGAAACCGGCTTGCCTATGATCTATGCCAACCAGCTCGGCGGGCAGGACGAGCTGATCTTCGACGGCGCTTCGTTCGCCATCGGCGCCGATAAGACGCTTGCCTTCCAGATGAGCCAGTTCGAGGACGCGCTCGATGTCACCACCTGGAAGAGAAAGGGGGAGACCTGGGTCTGCTCGGAAGGCCCGATGTCGAAGATCCCCGATCGCGAGGAGGCCGATTACCGCGCCTGCATGCTCGGCCTGCGCGATTACGTCAACAAGAACGGTTTCAAGAACGTGGTGCTCGGCCTTTCCGGCGGTGTCGATTCCGCGATCTGCGCGGCTTTGGCTGTCGACGCGCTCGGCGAGGAGCGGTTGCGCGCCGTCATGATGCCCTACCGCTATACGTCGAAGGATTCTCTGAAGGATGCCGAGGATTGCGCCAGGGCGCTCGGCTGCCGCTACGACATCGTGCCGATCTTCGAGCCGGTCGAAGGCTTCAAGCACGCGCTCACCCAGCTCTTCGAGGGGACCCAGGAAGGCATCACCGAAGAGAACCTGCAAAGCCGCGCGCGCGGCACCATCCTGATGGCGATCTCCAACAAGTTCGGTTCCATGGTCGTCACCACCGGCAACAAGAGCGAGATGTCGGTCGGCTACGCCACGCTTTACGGCGACATGAATGGCGGCTTCAATCCGATCAAGGACCTCTACAAGATGCAGGTCTACGCGCTGTCGCGCTGGCGCAACAGCCATGTGCCGCCCGGCGCGCTCGGGCCCTCCGGCGAGGTCATCCCGAAGAACATCATCGACAAGGCGCCGTCAGCGGAACTGCGCGAAAACCAGACCGACCAGGATTCGCTGCCGCCCTATCCTGTGTTGGACGACATTCTCGAATGCCTGGTCGAGAACGAGATGAGCGTTGAGGACATCGTCGCGCGCGGCCACGACCGGGCGACGGTGACGCGCGTCGAACATCTGCTCTACATCGCCGAATACAAGCGCCGGCAGGCGGCGCCCGGCGTGAAGATCACCAGGAAGAATTTCGGCCGCGACCGCCGTTATCCGATCACCAACCGCTTCCGTGATCGGGGTTAGCCTCGACGGCGAGATGGCGGCAGCGCGGCACATGCAAGATGTTGAAATCAGTTTCGAGCTGTCGCGGATCGATTTCCGGGCGACCTCGGATCAGATCATGCAAAGCTATTGGGGTTCGTCGCGAACCGACGAAATGAACCGCCGCGCCTTCGCCAATTCGCTTTGCGTCGGCGCCTATCTTCACGGCAGGCAGGTCGGTTTCGCCCGCGCGATCACCGACTACACGGTCTTCGCCTATTTCGCCGACGTCATTATCTGGCCGGAGCACCGCGGGCAGGGAATCGGCAAAAGGCTTGTCCAGGCGCTGATCGAACACCCAGAGGTCGCGTCGGTGACGCATTGGAGCCTGTCGACCAATGATGCCCACAGCCTCTACGAGAAGTTCGGATTCGAGGCATCGACCGACGGGCGCTATATGCGGCTGGATCGCGGGCCGACAGCCTGAAAGCTCGCTAGGAGCTCAACGGAACGGCATTGAACGCGGCCATCATCGGTCCGTTCATGACCGATCCAGCACCGATCGCGGCTGGGCCGGTCGGCAATTGCTGCGAGCCCTTCGACCGTGCCTGACGATCAGCCGAATCTGTGCAAAGCGGCGCAGAAGCCATCGATGATCTGGCTAAGGTCGGGCTCATTGACCATTTGGACGGCTTCGATGGCGCCAAACCACTTGCGCGTTCGCGCGCGCTTCTCTTTCCAGCGATCCGCGACTCGGTCGACATGCAGGGGAAAGACCAGCACCTCGCAGGGCACTTCCTCGCCGGAGCCAAGGACCTTGGCATAGAAGTAGCGGCCGGCTTCAAGATGCGAGACGGTGCCGCGCAATCCGGCTTCCTCCCCGGCCTCGCGGGCGGCCGCCTCGCAAAGCGGTTCCCGGGCTTCCGGCCAACCCTTCGGCAGAACCCAACGCCCGGTGTCGCGGCTGGTGATCAACATGATCTCGATGCCGTTCTCGCCTTCACGCCAAGGCAAGGCGGCAACCTGCAGGCGACAAGGCGCCGTGCCGAAGAGTCGCCGGACCCTTTCAGCCATTTGATTGTGCGTTGTCGGCCTCGTCAACATGAGAAGAAGCCCCCAGAATCATTTGCCACCTTACGAGGTTACGGCGAATTGTGGGCTTTAAAAGTAAAAAACTTCACCCTGTCGGGAAATGACACCAGAAAAGGTCGGACTTACAAAGTAGTTGTGCTCATCGGCACGACTACACGGTGCGCCTTCGAGGCGTGTTCTCTGGTAGATATCAGGCGCTCAGCCAGGTGATCGTCTGCGTTCGCTGCTGTTCAACCGGCATGATCGTCGGCGATCGGCTTCTGGTAAGTGAAACCCATGTCCCACGGAAAATAGATCCATGTATCCTGGCTGACCTCGGTGACGAATGTGTCGACCAGCGGCCGCCCCTTCGGCTTGGCATAGACGGTCGCAAAATGCGCCTTCGGCATCATGGCTCGCACGATGGCGGCCGTCTTGCCGGTGTCCGTCAGATCGTCGATGATCAGCACGCCGGAGCCGTCATCGGCAAGCAGCGAAGGCGAAATCTCCTTCAGGACCTGCAACTGACCCTGGCTGGTGTAGTCATGGTAGGAGGCGACGCAAACCGTCTCGATGACGCGGATGCCGAGCTCGCGCGCAATGATGGCTGCCGGCACCAGTCCGCCGCGGGTGATACATACGATCGCTTTCCATTGTCCTTTGCTGGCGCCGGAAAGCCGCCAGGAAAGCGCGCGGGCGTCGCGATGGAACTGGTCCCAGGAGACGGGAAAGGCTTTTTCGGGAAGGGACATGGTTCGCGCACTCCGCAAGGCGCGCCATGGCGCGCAAATTCGGTGGAATGCAGGCGGAATTAGCCGGAAAGCGCCAGGCTTGGCAAGGGCGGGAGCAGGCGATCGCTGTGGACTTGGGCGCCGCGCTCAAACGAATTTCGACCTATGCCCTTCGGGTTTGGTGGCGCCGGCGTGACGGCGCCAGCTCAACCCGGAACAGCGTCCCCCTTACGGCCGGCATGCTCAACGCGACAGGAAAGCAGCCACGTTCGTGGTTCGCAAAACGGTGCGGGTGACGCCGCCGAACAAGAGCTGGCGCAGCCAGGAATGGCTGTAGGCGCCCAGCACCAGAAGATCGGCGCCGGACTCCGTTATCCTGGCTTGGATGATATCATCGACCGAGGTGCCGTCCGATCTCTGCACGCAAACGCTGACATTGGCGCCATGGCGCGACAAAGCCGCGGCGATCTGGGCGCCGGCCGCTTCAGGAGTTTCGTCCGGCGTCTCGGGCGGGTCGATGACGAGAATGTCCGTCTTGTCGGCCTCGGCGATGAAAGGCAGGGCGTCGAAAGCCGCGCGAGCCGCTTCCTTGCTGCCGTTCCAGGCAAGGAGCACACGTCTGAAGGTGGTTATCAGCGGTCCGGCGTTGGGTACGACCAGAACTGGCCGGCCGGCATCGTAGACCAGTGTGTCGACATCGGCGCTCGGGTCGCCGGCGGCGTCGCGTTGCGCGGCGATAACCAGATCGGCTGCACGCACGCTCGATATGCCGCTCAGCGCGCTATCGCCGGAGAAGCTTTCCAGGCTTCGCCAATCGAAAGACAGGCCGGACTCTTCGACCCGTTTCAGAAAATACGCCTGCAGCTTGTCGGCGCGCTCCTTGTTCATCTCGGCCGAGACCTGCAGGAACTCTGCATCCGGGAAGCCGGTGGCCGATGTGTAAGGGACGGGAAGCGCCTCGGCATGGATGCCGACGAGGTGGCTTTCGAATCTCTCGGCAAGCGGAACGGCGCAATCGAGAACGCGCTCGGCGTCCTGTTCGTTCTGCAAGATGGCGACGATTGTCTTGAAGCGCATGACGTCCCTCAAATCTGCCGGCCCGGCAACGCCTTGGCCCTCAACAGGCTAGCCCAGAAACGTCAGTAAACCCAATCGGGTTCCGCAGGTCAGCCTGCCTTGGCGAAGCCCGCCACCATCGCCTCGACGTCCTTGCGCGCGGCCTCGAGCGCTTCCTCGCTTCGGGCGCGGACGACGAGCTCGGTCCAGAACTTGCCGTCGCCATATTTGGGGTAGGAGCCGATGATGGTGTCGGGATGCGCTTTCTGTATGTCGGCCAGCGGCCCGCCGATCAAACCCTCGCCAAACGGGCAGTGTACCGTGGCCGACAGCATCTTGGTGCCAGCCTTGAGCGTCGGCACGACATTGTCGAGCATGGCCTGGAAGATCGATGGCACGCCAGCCATGACATGGACGTTACCGATGCGAAAGCCGGGCGCGACCGAGACCGGGTTGTCGATGAGGTCGGCGCCGCGCGGCATGCGGGCCATGCGCTTGCGCGCTTCCGTGAATTCGATGCCGCGCTGGGCGTAACTTGCTTCGAGCAACGCATAGGCCTTGGCGTCGTATTCGCAAGCCACGCCGAAGGCCTTCGCCACCGAGTCGGCTGTGATGTCGTCATGCGTGGGGCCGATGCCGCCGGTGGTGAAGACGTAGCTATAGCGGGCGCGCACGGCATTCACCGCAGCGACGATCTCGTCCTCCTCGTCGGGGACGATGCGCACTTCCTTCAGGTCGATGCCGATCGCCGTCATGATGTCGGCGAGATGTCCGATGTTCTTGTCCTTGGTGCGGCCGGAGAGAATCTCGTCGCCGATGACGAGCATGGCGGCGGTGACGATTTCAGGCATGGCGGGCTCCGGCGCAAGAAGGTCGCCTGAGATAACGCGGCCTGAGGCCGGCCGCAATGCGAAAGCCGGATACGCGCTTGTGGCGGCGGTCGTGGTGGATATGGTGCGGTCGGTCGGACCGGGGTGAAAGATGCTGATATCGATTGTCTGGTGGCTGCTCGCCGCCTTGCTCGTCGTGGCAGTGCTCGTCCTGCTCGCGCTGATGCTCGCGACCTGGAGGATCGCGGCGAAGGCCGAAAGGCTGGTGCCGGCCTGCGGAAAGTTCGTCGAGATCGACGGCAACCGCATCCACTATGTCGAGGAAGGCGAGGGACGTCCGATCATCTTCTTGCACGGGTTGGGCGCCCAACTGCACCATTTCCGGCAGACGCTGTTCGGACTTTTCGGCGCCGGCAATAGGCTGGTCGCGCTCGACCGGCCGGGCTCAGGCTATTCGGTTCGTGCAAACGGCGCCACCGGCGGGCTGTCCGAACAGGCCGACGTCGTGCGGCGTTTCATCGAGGAACTGCGCCTGGAACGACCATTGATCGTCGGCCATTCGCTCGGCGGCGCCATCGCGCTTGCGCTTGCGGTCGAGCATCCGACGGCCATTGCCGGCATCGCGCTGCTCTCCCCGTTGACGCATCTGAAAGCCAGGACGCGTCAGCAATTTGACTTGCTCTATGTTCCCTCACGCCTGCTGCGGCGCCTTCTGGCCTTTACGGTGGCGATCCCACTTAGCCTTCGCTACGCACAGCCGACGCTGAGGTTCATCTTCGCGCCGCAAGCGGTTCCCCCGGATTACATGGTCGCCGGCGGGGGATGGCTCGGCTTGCGCCCGTCCCATTATTTCGCCACATCGACAGATGTCGTGGCTGTGGAACAGGATCTTGGCCGGATCGAAAAGCGCTACCGCGAAATAGCGATGCCGGCAGGCATTCTGTTCGGCACCGACGACCGGGTCATCGGCGAGGCCGTCCACGGCGAGCCGATGCTGCACAAGATCAGCGGTCTCGACTTCGAACGGGTCGAAGGCCTGGGTCACATGCCGCAATTCGTCCAAGCCGAGCGGGTCGTTGCCTTCATCCGGCGCATCGCCGCCCGCGCCTTGGTGGGCGTGAAGTGAGTTTCGGCGACCTTTGCGCGGACTGGGGAAGGATCGAGCCTCCGCCGCCTCGCAGTCGCCGAGCCTAACCGCTACGCAATCTTACTGGAATTGCTCTGGGCACCCACCAGCGGCCCGCATGAAGGCTCGGGCATCGTCGGTCGCGGGTGCGCAAAAAAAATCAGTCGGAGACTTCGGTCTGAGGGCGGTCGCGGCCGTCGGCGAGTTCGTCGTGCCACTTTCCTTCGGCGTCCTCGTATTGGATACCGTCGGTGGTGCCTGCAACCTGCTGCTCGGACGCGGCGATTTCGGCGGCGCGCAGCGCCTCCTGGTGCGTGGGGAAAGTCTCGGAAAACGTCGAGCCGACCTTGTAGGCCCAGCCACCATCATGCTCGACGATCTTGTAAGTCAGCTTCGCCATGAAATCCTCCAGTTAATTAGCCTGCTCAGTGCAGCTTTCCGTCGGGCAACCTGTCTTCGGGAACCAGTACTTCAGATTCCCTGGCCGCCTCGACAAGGGCGCGGCGTGCGTCCGCTGTCGAACGATATCCTTCCAGGGCCTTGAGGCAAGTGTCCAGAGCATCACGATGGCGCTCGCCGCGATTGAGCGGCCAAACAGTCATCAGGCACTCTGCGGCCTCGCGGGTGCTGCTTATCTGGCGATATTTGCCGACATGGCCGAGCTCGACCACCACGGGCTTTTCAAAGGGTTTGCTGTCTATCATGGCCGCCAACGTAAAGCGGCCAATTTGGTTTCAGTTGTGGCAAGGGGACTGCGCCCAAACGTCTCAGGCTCCCTGATACCTCCCGCTCAGCCGGCGGCTTTCATCCAATGTCGCATCGTCGTCACCGAACGCGCCAACTGCGGTGCGGGATGGATTTCCTCGCCCAAGGTCGCCGCCGCGCGCCAGCCCCAGCGCGGATCGGCCAGGAAAGCGCGCGCCAGCGCCACCATGTCGGCCCGACCATCGGCGACGATCGCCTCGGCCTGGCCCGGGTTGTCGATCAGTCCCACGGCGCGCGTCGGAATGCCGGCGCCCTTGCGCACCGCTTCCGCCAGATGCACCTGGTACCCGGGCCCAGGCGGCACCTGCTGCAAGGGCGAGTTGCCGCCGCTGGAGCAGCATAGATAGGCGACGCCCTCTGCCTTCAGCGCCTTGGCCACCTTGATCGCGTCCTCGACGTCGAAACCGCCGTCGACCCATTCCTTCACCGAAAGGCGCGCGCCAAGCATCATTGTCGGGGCGGCTTTCTTCACCGCCCTTGCGATTTCGAGCAGGAAGCGCATGCGGTTCTCAAGCGAGCCGCCCCACCGATCGGTGCGCTGGTTGGAAAGCGGCGAAAGGAACTGGAAGATCAGATAGCCATGCGCGGCGTGCAACTCGGCGAAGTCGAAGCCCGCGCGCTCGGCGCGCGCCGCCGACTGCGCGAAACGGGCGATGAGCTGCAGGATCTCATCATCCTCCAGCGCATGCGGCACATTCCAGCCCGTGTCATAGGCGATGGCCGAGGCCGAAACCGTCTGCCAGGGATCTTCGCCGGGCTGCAAAGGACCGCCGCCCTCCCAGGGTCTGCGGTTTGAGGCCTTGCGGCCGGCATGGGCAAGCTGGACGCCGAACTTCGTGCCGGGCGCGGCGACGCGCCTGGCAGCGTCGAGAGTGCGCTTAGCGGCCGCTTCGTTATCGTCCGAATAGAGGCCGAGACAGCCATGCGAGATGCGCCCGCGCCGCTCGACATCGGTCATCTCTACAGTGACCATGCCGGCGCCCGACATCGCCAGGTTCATCCAGTGATAGAGATGCCAGTCGCTGGCGGAGCCGTCCTCGGCCGAATACTGGCACATGGGAGCCACCGCGATGCGGTTGGGGAAGGTGAGGCCGCCGAGGGTGATCGGCTGGAAAAGCGATGACGTCATGAAAGGGCTCCTGGAGAGATACCGCTATCTAGGCAGTCGCGGCGCTTCGCGCCAGACACGAGCCGGTGAAACCGGCGCTGGACCAGTGGGTTTCCAGGATTGCGCGTGTCGCCCTTCGCCGCTACCCATTGCCGCCAACACGGAGGCCGTCATGGAAGATCGCGTTCGCATCCGTTCGGAAGAGGTCCTTTCGGACGACTGGGCAGTGCTGAAGAAGACAGTGCTCGACTATCGGCGCCGTGACGGGCGGTGGGAGACGCAGGTCCGCCAGACCTATGACCGCGGCGACGGCGCGGTGATCCTGCCGTTCGATCCGCGTCGCTCGACCGTGCTCCTGGTGCGGCAGTTCCGCTTCCCGGCTTACGCCGTGGGCCACCGCGAGCCGCTGATCGAGGCCTGCGCCGGGCTGCTGGACGAAAACGACCCCGAAACCGCCATTCGCAAGGAGGCGGAAGAAGAACTTGGTTACCGCTTGAAGGATGTCGAGCGGCTGTTCGCGCCGTTCATGAGCCCGGGCAGCGTGACGGAACGGCTCTGGTTCTTCACCGCGCGCTATTCACCGGCCGACCGCATTTCCGACGGCGGCGGCGCGCCCGAGGAGGGCGAGGATATCGAGGTTCTGGAAATACCCTTGGACGAGGCGCTGGCCGCAATCGCCGACGGCCGCATCGTCGACGCCAAGACGATCATCCTGATCCAGCACCTGAAGCTCAATCCGATCAAGGCATGAGCCAACGAACTCCTCTGCGCCGAGAAAGCGGCGAAAGTCTTTGTGGTTTCTCCTGGCGGCTGGCGCAATTGCGAAGCGATGCGCAGGCGCGCGGCTGGCCGTTCAGGCCTGCGATGGTTCTTCCCTCGTCCAGCCGTCCGGGGCCGAGCCCGAAACCCGGAGAGGTGGTGCGGACGACGGGAATCGAACCCGTACGATCAGAGATCGAGGGATTTTAAGTCCCTTGCGTCTACCAATTCCGCCACGTCCGCAGGCGTGCCCTTTTCAGACGCCTGATATGAGCCGTCAAGCGATGTTTCGGACCGGGCGCAGTTTGCGCGGGCCGCCGGCACCCGCCAACGATGCCAATGCAACATTAGTAATACTTAAAATGAGAGTTTCTCCAGACCGATCTCATTAGCGTTTGTCTGCGACTATCAGTCTGGCTTTTGATGGTGAAAGACCATGCGCGGGGCGGGCTGGATTAGAGGACTGCGGGAGACGGAGGCGCGGCAACTGCGATGTGAGATCGATCTGCTCGAGCGGGGTCTTATCGAGGCCGCCAATTCGAAGGCCAAATGGAACCTGCACGAGGTGGCGCACACGCTGCGTTGGCAAAAAGCCCGGCTTCGGCGGCTGGAGGAGTGCCTGGCGGCCATGCCGAGGAGAAGGACGATTCCTGGCGGATACTGACCCTCGCCGGCCCGTCGGCATGTGTCGCCGCGTCCGGCTCCACCAGGGTAGGGCGGCGCGAGCGCGGAATGACGGCTCGCCGCGTCATCTCTGGAGTCCTTACGCGGCGCAATGATCCGCCGAGACCGACGTCCGTCAGGCTCCTACCCATTCCCCAGCCCTTCTGGGCGCCGGCCGGCCGACTTAAGATACATGGCACAAGATGGGCTTCAGCTTTGGCGCGGGGGTCGCAAGTTTCAGAATTTATAGCTGAAATTCACGCCGAGCGTCTGCAGCTTCACGTCCTGGTCGCGCTCGGTGAAGGTGTCCGAAGCATCGAAGTGCTCCTTGCCGAAATCGTAGTAGCGGTACTGCGCGCCGACGACGACATTGTTGGTCAACGCGTAGTCGACGCCGGCGCCGAGCGTCCAACCGGTGCTGGCGCGGGTGCGAGCATAGCTCGTGGCTGCCACCTGCGAGGTTTCGATGCCGGCGAAAGCGACGCCGCCAATGCCGTAGATCAGCAGGCGATCCACCGCGTAACCGGCCTTGGCGTTGACCGATCCGAACCACTTGACGTCGGTACCGAACGTGTTTGCCGGGCCGGCGTCGGCGGTACCGTCGATCGAGGCATAGTTGAGGTCGGCCTCGGCGCCGAGCACGGCCTGATCGAACTGCCAAAGCCCGGCAACATGACCGCCGACGAAACCGCCGTCGATGTCGGGCTTCGCCGAAAACGGACCGCCATCGTTGCCTGTGATGTCGGACCGGCCCCAGCCGTAGCCGGCCTGCATGCCTGCATAGTAGCCGGTCCAGTCGAACCCCGGCGCCGTCATCGGCACGTCCGCGCCCAGATCGGCCGCCCAGGCAGACCCGGGCAGCAAGGCAAGAAACACGGCACTGGCAAGCGTCAGTCGACGCATCGAGCGCTCCGAAATGGCGGTTCCGAATACTCCGCCGCACACACTAGTCCCATTCGGCGTGAAACGGAATTGCATCTGTGCAACAGTGGTTTACGACCTGACGCACTGGCTACGGCGAGCGACATTTGCCAAAGTGGCCCATGTAGAGGACTCAGCCGATGACGAACGCCAAGCCGACAAGCGCCGCAAAACCGAAGCTGTGGACAGAGGTCGCGACGCATCTCGTCGATGTCGCGATGGGACGCAGGCCGGCCGACCTGGTCATACGCAACGGGCGCTGGGTGAATGTCCATTCGGGCGAGATCATTCCTGGCACGGACATCGCGATCGCCGCCGGCCGCTTCGCCTATTGCGGGCCAAATGCCAGCCACGCCATCGGACAGGGGACAAAGGTCGTCGACGCCGGCGGGCGATACCTTGTGCCTGGGCTTTGCGACGCGCATATGCATGTCGAAAGCGGCATGGTGACGGTGACGGAGTTCTGCCGCGCGGTGATCCCCCACGGCACCACCTCGATGTTCATCGATCCGCACGAGATCGCCAATGTGCTTGGGCTACCGGGTGTGCGGCTGATGCATGACGAAGCCGTTGCCATGCCGATCAACGTGCATGTGCAGATGCCCTCCTGCGTGCCGTCTGCGCCGGGGCTGGAGCATGCCGGCGCCGAGTTGACGGTCGCCGATGTGGCCGAGGCGATGACCTGGGAAAACATCATCGGGCTCGGCGAGGTGATGAATTTCCCGGGCGTGGCCGCCAACGATCCGGTGATGTCGGGCGAGATCGCCGAGACGGTCAAGGCCGGCAAGACTGTCGGCGGCCACTATGCCTCGCCCGATCTCGGCCTGCCGTTCCACGGCTACGTCGCCGGCGGGGCGGAGGACGACCATGAAGGCACGCGAGCCGACGACGCGATAGCCCGAGTGCGCCAGGGCATGAAGGCGATGCTGAGGCTGGGGTCGGCCTGGTATGACGTCGCGGCGCAGATCAAGGCGGTGACCGAAGGCGGCATCGACCCGCGCAACTTCATCCTTTGCACCGACGACAGCCATTCCGGCACGCTCGTGCATGAAGGCCATATGGACCGGGTGGTGCGGCATGCCATCAGCCAGGGGCTGAAGCCGGTGACGGCGATCCAGATGGCGACGCTCAACACCGCGCAGCACTTCAGGCTGGAACGCGAGATCGGCTCCATCGCGCCTGGCCGGCTGGCCGACCTGCTGATCGTCTCCGATCTCGCCCAAATGACCATCGACGAGGTCTATGGCCGCGGCACAAGGCTGGCCAGGGCCGGCAAGCTCGAGATCGACATTCCAGCCTATGACTATCCGCAATCGGCGAAGAACACCGTCAAGCTCGGCAAGAAGCTCAAGGCCGTGGATTTCGATATCGCCGCTCCGCAAGGCGCCAACGAGGTGCGGGCGCGGGTGATCGGCGTGATCGAGAACCAGGCGCCGACGCGGGCGCTGGAGGCTGACCTCCCCGTCGAGGACGGGCTCGTCGCAATGGACCGGCGCAACGACATCTGCCAGATCGCCCTGGTCGAGCGCCATCGCGGCACCGGCGGCGTCACCAATGCCTTCGTGTCCGGTTTCGGCTATGTGGAAGACTGCGCGATGGCGTCCAGCGTGGCGCATGACGCGCACCACATCATCGTCGTCGGCACCAACAAGGAAGACATGGCTTTGGCCGTCAACCGGCTGAGCGAGGTGGGCGGTGGCGTGGTGCTCTATTCCAAGGGCGTGGAGCTTGCGCTTGTCGAGATGCCGATCGCCGGCCTGATGTCCGACGAACGCGCCGAGATCGTCGCGGCGAAGGCCGAGCAATTGACCGAGGCCATGCGCAAGGTCGGCTGCTCGCTCAACAACGCCTATATGCAGCACTCGCTGCTGGCGCTGGTGGTCATTCCGGAGCTAAGGACTCTCGGATGTCGGCCTGGTGGATGTGACCACGTTTCAAAAGGTCGACCTCTTTATCTAGCGCAAGTCATCCGCCGGTCGCGATGGTCAGCACCTTGAACGGCGTGGTGATGACCACTTCGGCGACCGAACCGACCGCCTGGCCGAGGCCCTGGCCGATATTGTTGAGCTGCGTCGGGTCGGGCTCGTCCGAAGCGAGGCCGGCCGGCGTGCGCAGCCGGTTGCCCAGCAGTTGCACCAGGATCGGGTTGTCGGCGAACTTGGCGTGGTTCAGTCCGCCGTCGCCGCCCTTGGTCCGGGTAAGGTCGACAACCGTCACCCCATAGTTTGCGAGATCGGCCGCGTTGCCGTAGTCACCTACGCGCGGCTTGTCGCCGGAGATGAAGCTTGAAAGCTTCAGCGCCCGGTCGTCGCCTGAAAGCAGGATCGCAAAGGGTTTGTCCGGCTTGCCGTAGCGGATCATTTGCTTCTTGAAGACATCGACGTCGATATCGGGCGAAGCGAGGATGACGTAGCCGAGCTTGCCGCCGAGATCCCGGTCGCCGGTAATGGCGAGCTGACGCAGCGCCTCCATCGTCAGCCAGGTTCCCATGGAATGGGCGATGATATCGATGCTTTTCACCCGCGTCTTGGCGAGCATGCGCAGTGTCGCTTCGAGGTCGTCGCGCGCCGCGTTGGCGCTGTCCTTGTCGTAGATGTAGCCGGTCGCCTTGGCGCTCGACGCCCATGAGAACAGCACCGGCGTGCCAGGGTAGTTGGTGTCATGCGCGATCTGCGTCAGCCGGTAGATGCCGTCGTCGAAACCGTTGTTGAAGCCGTGCACGAACACCAGGGCGCGTCCGCCGCGCATGGAGATGTCGGCACCGACCGCCTTGGCGAATTGCTGCGCGTCGCCATAGTGGAGAACGTCAGTGGCCGTGAACTGCTTGGCGGGGTTGGAGTCGGCCGAGCCCTTGGCGCGTTCGATCGCGCCGACCTGGTGGAGCTTCGGAACGGTGACATCGACGCGGGCATAGCTGGTCGTCAGCGAGCGATCACCGTCGAACACCTGGCGTGGGTCCTTGGTCGCCTGCCGGCGGGTCGTGGCGACGAAAATCTCGTGACTGGCGGCGATGTCGGAGGCGGGCGCCGCGACCACCTTGCGGTTGAGAAGGTCATGCGCGCCCTGGCCAGCGCAGCCACTGATGGCGAGCCCAATGGCAAGGCCGAGCACAATCCTAACACGCACGATCACCTGGAGCCCCCAAGGGTGGCAAACCTCTCGGCTATTCCGATAAGGCCAGAGGGCTGCCGGGTCCAGTTCAAAGTCAATGCGACGCGGAAACCGCGCGGATGCGGTTACTGCGTCGCCAGTTGGCTGATGCGGTCGGTGACGTCGCGATCGCTGGCAAAGCCATCGTCCTCGCGCAGACGCTGGCCGATCATCTTCACCAGCTCGGGGTTGTCGGCGAACTTGGTGTGATTGAAGCTGTCGCTGCCCTTGACCTTGGAAAGGTCGACCACCGTGACGCCATAGGAGGCGAGGTCGGCGGCATCCCTGTAGTCACCGACGCGCGGCCGCGAGCCGGCGATCAGCCCGGAAAGCCTCAGCGCCCGGTCATCATCCGACAGGAGCAGGATGAAGGGCTTGTCAGGTTTGCCGTAGCGGCGCATCTGGCTCTTGAAGACGTCTACGTCGATGTCGGGCGAGGCAAGCACCACATCGCCCAGTTTGCCGCTGAGATCGCGGTCGCCGGTGATGGCGAGCTGGCGCAGCGTCTCCATCGTCACCCAGGTTCCCATCGAATGGGCGACGATATCGATGCGCCGGGCGCCGGTCTGCGCCAGCATCCTCAGCGTCACTTCCAACTGGTCGCGGGCGGCAGCGGCGCTTTCCTTGTCATAGACATAGTCGGTCGTCTTGGCCCCCGAAGCCCAGGAGAACAGCACCGGCGTGCCCGGATAGCCGGAATCATGGACGATCTGGGTCAGCCGGTAGACGGCATCGTCGAAGCCGGTGTTGTAACCGTGGACGAAGACCATCACGCGGCCGCCGCGGGCGGCGATGTCGGCATTGAGAGCGCTGGCGAATTTCGGCTGCGTGTCGTAGCCGACAACTTCGGAGGCCATGAAGTACTTGGTCGGGTCGTCCGACTTGCCGCGCGAACGGCGCTCGATCTGGCCTGCCTGGTGAACGGGCGGAACAGTGACGCTGACACGGGCATAATTCAACGTCGCCGAGCGTTCGCCGTCAAAAATCTTGTTGGGGTCGCTGGACGGCTTACGGGTGGTGGCGATGAAGATCGAATGGTTGCCCGCGATTTCGGTCGCCTGGGTCGGTACGACGACGCTGCCCAGGATTTCCTGTGTTTGATGACCCGCGCAGCCTGCCGTAAGCAGCGCAAGGGCAATGATCAAGATCGTCTTCAACCGCACGTCGACACTTCCACTTGCACTTCCACCCCGGCCGAGATTGGCCGTCCACCTCCGCGAACCCTCCCGGACAGGCGAAGTGCGGCCAAAGTAAGTCGTATACAGCGGAAATCCGCTTCGCGCCGGGCGACCGTCACCGCAGTGTTGCGCGAAAGCCAAAACGGCGTCAGGAAGGTTTTCCGCGCGGACCATTGGCTTTCCCGGCGCGGGTAGCCGGTGTCAAAAGAGAGGGACTTGTGGTGAACAGCTTTTCCGCCCGCGTTGCCGTGGCCGCCGAGGCGATCCGCGGAATCTTTCCGGAAACGCCGCTGCAGGAAAACGACTATCTGTCGAAGAAGACCGGAGCCCGCATCCTTTTGAAGCGCGAGGACCTGACGCCGGTGCGCTCCTACAAGATCAGGGGTGCCTTCAACTTCTTCCGCAAGGCGCTTGCCGCCGGCAACAATGCGGAACTGTTCGTCTGCGCCTCGGCCGGCAATCATGCGCAGGGCTTTGCCTTCGTCTGCCGCCATTTTGCCAAGCGAGGCGTCGTATTCATGCCGGTGACGACGCCGCAGCAGAAGATCGACAAGACGCGGCTGTTCGGCGGCGATTTCGTCGAGATCAGGTTGTTCGGCGACTTTTTCGACGATTGCTACCGCGCCGCCATCGAATTCACCGAAAACGCCGGCGCGCATATGGTGCCGCCCTTCGACCACAAGGACATCATCGAGGGGCAGGCGACGGTTGCCTATGAGATCGCGGCCCAGATGCCGGGCGGGCGCGTGCCGGACATCGTCATGCTGCCCGTGGGCGGCGGCGGCCTCGCCGCCGGGGTGACCCACTATTTCGCAGACCAGCATCGAGAACCGCGCTTCGTGTTCTGCGAGCCAGCGGGTGCGCCGAGCCTCGCCGAGAGCCTTGCCGGCGGCAAGCGGGTCAAGCTCGCCAAGGTCGACAATTTCGTCGACGGCGCCGCGGTAGCCGAGATCGGCCGCGAGCCGCTGCGCCACCTCAAGGACTTCCCCGCCGACGCCGTGCGGCTGGTTCCGGAGAACCGGCTCTGCGCCACCATGATCGAGATGCTCAATGTCGAGGGCGTCGTGCTGGAGCCGGCCGGCGCGCTGGCGATCGACGCGCTCAAGGATTTTTCGCGCAAGGAGATCAGGGGCAAGACCATCGTCGCTGTCGTCTCCGGCGGCAATTTCGACTTCGAGCGGCTACCGGACGTGAAGGAGCGGGCGTTGCGATTCGAGGGGCTCAAGAAGTATTTCATCATCCGCTTCCCGCAGCGGCCGGGCGCGCTTCGGGATTTCCTGGAAATGCTCGGTCCCGACGACGACATCGCCCGCTTCGAGTACCTGAAGAAGTCGGCGCGCAATTTTGGCTCGGTGCTGATCGGCATCGAGACCAAGGACCGGCGCAATTTCGACCTGCTGAAGGCCAATTTCGACGCCGAAGGCGTCCAGTATCAGGACATCACCGACAACGAGACGCTGGCGGGGTTCATCATTTGAGCGCAAAACAAAACATGGTCTTCGTCGCTCTGTTTTCCGGCGTCAATGTCGGCGGCAACCGGATCGTCAAGATGGCGGAGCTCAGAATCCTTCTTCGAAAGCCTCGGCTTCGCCGATGTCTCGACCTATGTGCAGAGCGGCAACGTCGTGTTCCGGGCGAAGAAGCAGGACGCGCTTGCGCTGGCCAGCGAGCTGGAAGCGGAATTCGAGAAGAAGTGGGGCTTCAGTTCGCGCATCATGGTGCGCGACGCCAGCTGGTTGGAGCGGCTGGTGAAGGACAACCCCTATCCCGAGGTCACCGGCGAGCCGACCAAGCTTCATGCCTATGCGCTGGAGCGCGAGCCGACGCAGGAGCAGGCGCAGCGGCTCGCCGACAAATGCACCGGCCCGGAACGCTTCCAGATCAAGAACGACGTGCTTTACCTCCACGCGCCGGACGGGCTTGGCAAATCCGTATTCGCGAACCTCATCCCGCGTACGCTGAAAGTGCCGGGCACGGCGCGCAACTGGCGCAGCGTGCTGGCATTGCTCGAAATGGCCGGCAAGGCCGGCACCTGATCGCCCAGTTTCAGGCGGCCTTTTTCCAGTCGAAAGCCAATTCCTCACGGAAGGCGAAGCGCTTGATGTGGTCGGCAACCACCGTCTCCAGCCGTCCCAGCGAAGCCTCGTCATCGGCAGCCAAGGTGACATGCAGCACATGATCGTCGGCGTCCATCACGGTGCGACCGATCGAAAGCTGGATGGCGCCGTGCCGTGGGTCGAACTCAACCGGGAATTTGTGCGACCAGTGCTTGCAGAGCTGCTGCAGGTAGCGGCTGGCATGTTCTGTGGGGATATCGGCGCGGCTTGTCGGCATGAAATTCTCCAGCGGATGAATAAACGCCAGCTTGGATGAGGCTGGCGTCAATTCCCGATAGATAGGCAAGGTCTGGCGAAACGCCACCGGCCGTAGCTCAAATCGGCTCTGATCGCCGCTTACCAGACACCGGTGTTGGGCATCGAGGCCCATGGTTCTGCCTTTGCCTTGGCAGGGCCCTTCTGCAGGAGCTCGATCGAGATGCCGTCCGGCGAGCGGATGAAGGCCATGTTGCCGTCGCGCGGCGGACGGTTGATGGTCACGCCATTGTCCATCAGCTTCTGGCAGGTGGCGTAGATGTCGTCGACCTCATAGGCTAGGTGGCCGAAATTGCGGCCGCCCTTGTAGTCCTCCGGGTCCCAATTGTAGGTCAGTTCGACCAGCGGCGCCTTTTCATCGATGCCGCGCTGCTCGTCTTCGGGCGCTGCGAGGAAGATCAGCGTGTAGCGCCCCTGCTGGTTTTCATAGCGGCGCACTTCCTTCAGGCCGAGCTTGTTGCAGTAGAAATCGAGCGACTGGTCGATATCGGCGACGCGGACCATTGTGTGCAGATAGCGCATGGCGGCTTCCTCGGAGTGTTGGGGTTGCGGGGCAACATAGGGGCCACCCGGCGAAAGGGCAATCGCCCGACAATAAGGGCTGCGCCGTCAATTTCGCACCTTTCCATTCGGCTTCCGGAAGCCCCGGCAAACAACATTTCAGGCTTTCCGGTGCTGAACGGTGAAAAAAGGCACGTCAGCCCTTGCACACCCCGGAAGCCGCAGTGTTATTCTCTTGGCAAGAATCAGCAGCGGTGCAGTTTGAAAAGGGGGGCATTCTTATGGGGGAAAAAGCCTCTTTCACGAGGCGGGACGGAAGCCTTGACGACGCCTTGAAGCGAGACAATGGCGGCGACTCCGCCGAGCTTGTCGAAATCGCCGGCGCTATCAAATGGTTCGACGTGGCCAAGGGCTACGGGTTCATTCTCCCCGACGACGGTGTCTCGGGCGATATTCTCCTCCATGTGACTTGTCTTCGAAGGGACGGCTTCCAGACGGCGCTCGAAGGCGCGCGTGTCGTTTGCCTGGTGAAACAGGGCGAGCGCGGGCTGCAGGCTTTCCGGGTCCTTTCCATGGATGCCTCGACGGCTGTCCATCCGGCAGAACAGGAACAGCGCACCCACGTTACCGTCAATCCGGAAAGCGGTCTCGAGCGAGCCTTGGTCAAGTGGTTCAACCGCACCAAGGGGTTCGGTTTCCTGACGAGGGGCGAGGGGACGGAAGACATCTTCGTCCATATGGAGACGCTGCGGCGCTACGGCATAACCGAGCTCAGGCCAGGCCAGGTCGTGCTCGTCCGCTTCGGACGCGGCGACAAAGGCCTCATGGCCGCCGAAATCCATCCCGATATGGGTACCTTGTCGATCTCACACTAGTCTTTCCCGGTTAGGTCGCGATGGCCTTGCCCCGGGGGGCAAATCTCCTCCGAAAACCTGTTCCACTTGTACGGATGATGGTCTAGGACGAGGCTCTGGACGAGGTACTCCATGGCTCATCGCAATTGGCTGACTGCGGGCGCGCTCTGTGCCGCGATCATCTTCACTGCCTATTTCAGCGCTTTGAAGCCGGGGCTGGCGGATGCGATGCTGCTGCCCATCGATCGGACGCCGCTCGTGGTGTCGACCGGCTCGGGCGACCGTTCCTTCTCCATCGAGATCGCCGATACTTCCGCCGAACGCGAGGCCGGATTGATGTTTCGCCAGACGATGGCCGACGACCACGGCATGTTGTTCGTCTTCGAAAGAACCGCAGAGGTCGAATTCTGGATGAAAAACACGCCTATGGCGCTCGACCTCGTCTTTGTCGGCGAGGACGGCAGGATCAAAGCCATTAGGCGCGGCGAGCCCGAATCCGAAGCGATCATCTCGCCGGGACAGCCCGTGCGCTTTGTGCTCGAGTTGAAGGCAGGCACGGCCTCCAGGGACGGCATCAAGGAAGGCGATCTTCTGCGCCATCCGGCGATCGGCTCCAGTTCCAACTGAGAAGCAGTTCCGCCGATGGATTTCTTTTCGCATGAGGGTTTCGATCTCGCCTATCTCGATCGTCAGCCGGCCTCGGGGCAGGGCGATCCCGTGCTGATGATCCATGGCTTTGCCTCCAGTCACTATGTCAACTGGGTGTCGCCGGGCTGGTTCAAGACGCTGAACGACGCGGGCTACCGGGCAATTGCCTTCGACAATCGCGGCCATGGCTCGTCATCGAAGAGCTATCACGAAGCCGACTACACGCCGGCCAGGATGGCTTCCGACGCCGCCGCGCTGCTCGACCATCTCGGCATCGAGCGCGCGCATGTGATGGGCTATTCGATGGGCGCGCGGGTATCGGCATTCATGGCCCTGTCCGATCCGGACAAGGTAGCGACGCTGGTGCTCGGCGGGCTCGGCATCGGTCTTGTCGACGGCGTCGGCGATTGGGATCCGATTGCCGATGCACTCCTGGCTGAGGATCCCGGAGCGATCGGCCATGCGCGCGGCCGCTCCTTTCGCGCCTTCGCCGACCAGACGCGGAGCGACCGGCGGGCGCTTGCGGTCTGTATCGTCGGCTCACGCGCATCCATGGGCGAGGACGACGTCGCGCGCATTGCCCAGCCGACCTTGATTGCGGTCGGGACTAGGGACGATATCGCCGGCTCGCCCGACGAGCTGGCCGCCCTGATGCCCAACGCAAGAGCTTTTCACATTGAAGGCCGCGACCACATGCTCGCGGTCGGCGACAAGAGCTTCAAGCAACGCGTACTGGAATTCTACGCCGAAAACCCGCTCTGAGCATGCGGGCCGACATATGGTCGATCTTCTCGTCACGTACATGGAGATGCTCGCGCCGCCCCAGAGCGCGCCGCGCGCGCCGCCTTTGGCCGGCGCCTTCGTGGCGCGCGAGGCGCTTGATCTGGCCGGCTATCTCGGTCTCTACCGCGCGGTCGGCGGACCGGTGCAATGGGATCAGCGTCTGCGCATGGCGGAGGTGGAACTCGAAGCGCTGCTCGCCGACGATGCCACGCATATCCATGTGCTGCGTGTCGACGGCGAGGCCGGTGGCTTCTGCGAGTTCAATCATGTCGGGAAGGCGGCCATCGAACTCGTTCATTTCGGACTGGTCCCCGCGCTCCAGGGAAAGCGGCTGGGGCCGTTCCTGCTCGACCGCGCGTTGCGCGCGGCTTGGTCGCATCGGCCGCAAAGGCTTTGGCTCCACACCGACACCTATGACCACCCGACCGCCCGGTCGGTTTACGGACGCGCGGGATTCAAGCCCTATGCGCAGCGGATGGAGACTTTCCCCGACTAGAGCGTATCACCGTTTCCATGAAACGATGATACGCTCTATCCCTTTGTTTTTACGCAATTCCGGACGGAAAACCGCTCGCACTGTTCCTGGAGTTGCTCTAAGCCCTCTCAACGCTCCAGCATCGCCAGCGAGCGCTCGATGTTGTGTCGGGCCTGTGGTTCGAAGCGCCTGCGGAATTCGGCGGTATGGAAAATCCGCGGGCGGGCAAGGAAGGTTTTCAGGACAGAAGCGCGGCCGGCGCGCCACATCGTCTCCTCGACCCAGCCATACTCGCGCCGGACCGCTCTCTCGTAGGCGTCGAAGGTGTCCGGCCCGGCGCCCAGTACGGCCAGGTCCATGTCGAGGAAAAGGGCGGCGTCCCCGGCGGGACCCTCGTCTTCGAGCGGTGGCAATTGGTGCGTGGCCGTGGCGTTGATCATGGCAATGATCCGGGCAAGGCGCGCCGGTTGGATGCGACCGGCGAGCTTCCTTTCGGCCATCGCCGCGCTCCTTGCCTCATTGTCCTTGGCTCGGCTGTCATAGATGGCGTCATGGAACCAGATCGCCGCTTCGACCGCCTCGGGATCATGCATAAGGCGCCGGTATTCGGCCGCCAACGCCAGCATGGCCTCGATGTGAGCCAGGCCGTGGTAGTGGCGATCCGCGGCCTCATAGAGCGCCACAAGCTCGCTTTTCAGCGCTTCGCCGATCAAGGGTTCGTTTTCCATCGTCGCTTGAATCCGCGTGAACCATGTCCATTTGACGAGACACTAAGGAAAATTGAGTTCAACCGTGCTATGATTTGGCCTATATGTGCCGCCGGAGAAAGAGCAAGGCCGGAGAGCGTCGATGAACAGCATTACGATTGCCCGCCCCAGCATGGTGCAGCCGGTCGATCCGATCTGGCGGTCGATTCGTGACGAAGCGATGGAGGCGGTGAACCGCGATCCGTTGCTCGCGGCCTTCCTCTATTCCACCATCCTCAACCAGGAGAGCCTGGAAGAAGCGGTGATCCACCGGCTCGCCGAGCGCCTGGCGCATCAGGACATCGGCTCCGACCTCATCCGCCAGACCTTCAAGGCCATGCTGGACGACGATCCGGAGTGGAGCACCACGGTTCGCGTCGACATCCAGGCATATTACGACCGCGATCCGGCCTGCGACCGCTTCATCATGCCGGTTCTTTATTTCAAGGGTTTTCATGCGATCCAGACGCACCGGCTGGCGCATTGGCTGTGGAACCACGGCCGCCGGGACTTCGCGCTCTATCTGCAGAGCCGCTCGTCCTCGGTATTCCAGACCGACATCAATCCGGCGGCCCGCATCGGCAAGGGTATCTTCCTCGACCACGCCACGGGCTTGGTCGTCGGCCAGACGGCCGTCATCGAGGATGACGTGTCGATCCTGCACGGAGTGACGCTGGGCGGCACCGGCAAGGCCAATGGCGACCGCCATCCGAAGATCCGCCGCGGCGTGCTGATCGGCGCCGGCGCCAAAATCCTCGGCAATATCGAGATCGGCCATTGTTCGAAGATCGCGGCCGGCTCCGTGGTGCTGTCGCCCGTGCCGCACAACAAGACGGTCGCCGGCGTGCCCGCGCGCGTCGTCGGCGAGACCGGCTGCGACCAGCCCTCGCGGCAGATGGACCAGCTCCTGCCGTCGCAGAGCATGGACCACGTGGTCAGCTTCGACATCTGAACAGGCCTTCACCGCCGGCGGCCGGTAAGCGCTGGTTCTGGCTGGCCGTTGTCCCGTGTTATCCTGTGGGCTTGCCTTTACATGGCCATTGTTGGCGTGTCAGAAGCGCGTTCCAACGAACAAGCCCGACATTTCGGAGAAGACTTTTGAAGCCTGACGAAATCAGAAAGCTCGACGCCTATTTCAAGCGCGTCTTCCAGAATCCCAAGCTGCAGGTGAAGGCGCGTCCGCGCAAGGAAGACTCCGCCGAGGTCTATGTCGGCGACGAGTTTCTCGGCATCGTCTTCAAGGACGAGGACGACGGCGACTACAATTTCTCGATGGCGATCCTCGACGTCGATCTGGCCTGAGCCAGAAACTGCTTTGGCCGGGTAGCGCGACACCGCCGCCCGGCCGGCTGCAACCCGCGGGCTAATCCGGGCAGTGCCGGGGGATATGCACTCGCCGCCAGCTTGTCGAGCCTTCCCGCACCACCACCCGTCGCGCCACCGTCCCGTATGAGGGCGGAATTTCCCTGATGCGGACTTGTTGCGGCCGCACCAGGACTTCGTGGGCCACTGCTTCATATTCCGCCGGATGAAAGACGCGCCGGACACGCTCCGGTTGAACCACGACCGTTTCGGCGACGCGCGCATAGTGGGCCTTGCGCCATACCTTGCAAAGCACCTTGCGGCCGTGGATGACGCGCCATTCCCACGCATAGCCGCCATCGTCGATCTTCACCGTGTGGTAGATCGTGCGCGTGACCGCAGGCACGGTCTCATAGGTGATGCGCTTCGGCGCGATCTGCTCCACGCCCTGATAGGTGCCGTAGATGGGCGCGTCGTAATCGACCACCTGTCCACCGGGGCTGAGCATCACATCCTCGTAGACGGTGTCGTATACCGCCGGCCTGTGGATCGGCTCATAGCATTCGAGCGCCCGGCCGCCGGCGGCGGTTTCGCAGACGCTGGCAAGCATCGCGATTGCCGCCAGCGATGCGGAGTGTTTGCGGATCATGACATTCCCCCGTTGAAAAAGGACGCCTTCACAACGCAGGACTGTAGCGGAAGGTCCGCGGGCGGACAGTGATTTCAGGGCTTTTCGTTAAGCGGCGCGGTTAAGGAATTGCTACTTTGCGGACGGCTTCGCCCGGGCAACCATGTTCGAGCCGCCCCGCGGGACCAAGTCGGCCGTGTTTCCCGGTCTTGCCGCGCTTTACTCGACTTAACCAGATGGCTAGGAGAGGCGGCCTTGCGCTAGGGTGAGCCGGCATCCTATTTAGGTCGTAACCGATCCAGAACGATTCCGCGCCATTGCTCGTATACCAAGGTGCCGGAAATCCATCTCCAACAAGGGTAGTCCATGAAGAACCCCGTTGAAACCTACATGAACCTCGTTCCGATGGTGGTCGAGCAGACCAATCGCGGCGAGCGCGCCTATGACATTTTCTCGCGCCTCTTGAAGGAACGCATCATCTTCATCACCGGTCCGGTCGAGGACGGGATGGCGACGCTGGTTTGTGCACAGCTTTTGTTCCTCGAGGCGGAGAATCCCAAGAAGGAAATCAACCTTTATATCAATTCGCCGGGCGGTGTCGTCACCTCGGGCATGGCGATCTACGACACCATGCAATTCATCAAGCCGGCCGTGTCGACGCTCTGCATCGGCCAAGCGGCCTCCATGGGTTCGCTGCTTTTGACCGCCGGTCACAAGGACATGCGTTTTGCCACGCCGAACGCCCGCATCATGGTCCATCAGCCGTCCGGCGGCTTCCAGGGGCAGGCTTCGGATATCGAACGTCATGCGCAGGACATCATCAAGCTGAAGCGCCGCTTGAACGAGGTCTATGTCAAGCATACCGGCAAGAGCTATGAGGAGATCGAAAGGACCCTCGACCGCGACCATTTCATGACCGCCGACGAGGCCAAGGATTTCGGTCTGATCGATAAGGTCATCTCAAGCCGCGAGGGCCCCGAGACAAGCGCGGCTTCAGCCTAACAATCGACGGCAAATGGCAGCATAACGCGCTTTTGGCGCGCCTTGCGGCATTTCGGCCACATTTGGCTGTTCCCTCAGGCGTTGGGATTGCCTACGTTAAGGCTATGTTGATTTTCGACGGCTTAGCTTTGCATGGGGTTGCTGCGAATCATTGCCGCGTTTTCTGATTTGTGTTTCGTACGGGATGCGCTGTGTGAGCCGGGACACTGGCGGTGGCGGATTCCCGCGATAGATTGGTGAGACGTCACTCAAAGCCAGGCCATCGGCGGGCGTCGGTGAAAGGACAGAAAAATGAGCAAGGTCAGCAACGGCGGCGGTGATTCAAAGAACACGCTTTACTGCTCGTTCTGCGGCAAGAGCCAGCACGAAGTCCGCAAGCTGATCGCGGGGCCGACGGTCTTCATCTGCGACGAATGCGTCGAACTCTGCATGGACATCATCCGCGAGGAGAACAAGACCTCGATGGTGAAGTCGCGCGAGGGCGTACCGACCCCGCAGGAGATCCTCAAGGTCCTCGACGACTACGTCATCGGCCAGCCCTACGCCAAGCGCGTGCTGTCGGTGGCGGTCCACAACCACTACAAGCGCCTGGCGCATGCCGGCAAGAACAACGACGTCGAGCTGGCCAAGTCGAACATCTTGCTGATCGGCCCCACCGGTTGCGGCAAGACGCTGCTTGCGCAGACGCTTGCCCGCATCATCGACGTGCCGTTCACCATGGCCGACGCCACGACGCTGACCGAAGCCGGTTACGTCGGTGAGGACGTCGAGAACATCATCTTGAAGCTGCTGCAGTCGGCCGACTACAATGTCGAGCGCGCGCAGCGCGGCATCGTCTATATCGACGAGATCGACAAGATCTCGCGCAAGTCGGACAATCCCTCGATAACCCGCGACGTGTCGGGCGAGGGCGTGCAGCAGGCGCTGCTCAAGATCATGGAAGGCACCGTCGCCTCCGTGCCGCCGCAGGGCGGCCGCAAGCATCCGCAGCAGGAATTCCTGCAGGTCGACACCGCCAACATCCTGTTCATCTGCGGCGGCGCCTTCGCCGGTCTCGACAAGATCATCTCGGATCGCGGCCGCAAGACCTCGATAGGTTTCGGCGCGACCGTTGCCTCGCCCGAGGATCGGCGCACCGGCGACCTGTTCCGCCAGGTCGAGCCGGAAGATCTCCTGAAATTCGGCCTTATTCCCGAATTCGTCGGCCGTTTGCCGGTGCTGGCGACGCTGGAAGACCTCGATGAGCCGGCGCTGATCCAGATCCTGACCGAGCCGAAGAACGCGTTGGTCAAGCAGTACCAGCGGCTGTTCGAGATGGAGAACGTCGACCTGACTTTCCACGAGAACGCGCTGTCGGCGATCGCCAAGCGCGCCATCGAGCGCAAGACGGGCGCCCGCGGCCTGCGCTCCATCATGGAAGCGATCCTGCTCGACACCATGTTCGAGCTACCTGCGCTGGAAGGCGTGCGCGAGGTGGTGATTTCGGAAGAGGTGGTCTCGGGCAACGCCCGGCCGCTTTACATCTATTCCGAGCAGAAGGAAAAGAAGGGCAACGTCAGTGCCTGAAACGGCCTCCCGACCCTCTGATTTTCATGGAACGGCGCCCGCGTGGCGCCGTTTTGCTGTTTGGGCCTGCCACGAGGTGACGGAATGGACGTCCAGGCCGTGTTAACCCTTGATCTTTGCCCCCGGCGCATCCACCTAACAGCGGAAGGCCGAGGCGCCGGATTCCGTGCTGTAAAATTCCCGTCACAAACGGTGGTAGGCGGAACGACAGTCGGTCGTTAATATGAGATTCGCGGTTGGCTAAAATTAGCGGCCGCGACATGAAAGGTTGGACAATGGCCAAGATATCCAAGGCTTCCGGCGACGGCGTTTTCGCAGTCCTCCCACTGCGCGATATTGTCGTGTTCCCGCATATGATCGTTCCGCTCTTCGTGGGCCGTGAAAAGTCGATCAAGGCGCTGGAAGAGGTGATGGGTCAGGAGAAGCAGATCCTGCTCGCCACCCAGATGAATGCAGCCGACGACGATCCCGAGCCCGATGCGATCTTCGACATCGGCACGCTCGCCAATGTGCTGCAGCTCTTGAAGCTGCCCGACGGCACCGTGAAGGTTCTGGTCGAGGGCGCATCGCGCGCGAAGATCGTCTCGTTCACCGACCGCGCCGATTTCCATGAAGCCCGCGCCACCGCGCTCGCCGAACCGGAAGAGGAAGAGGTCGAGATCGAGGCGCTTGCCCGGTCGGTCGTCACCGACTTCGAGAATTACGTCAAGCTGAACAAAAAGATCTCGCCCGAAGTGGTGGGTGCGGCCAGCCAGATCGACGACTATTCAAAGCTCGCCGACACGGTTGCCTCGCATCTCGCCATCAAGATCCCCGAGAAGCAGGAGATGCTCGCCACGCTTTCCGTCAAGGAGCGTCTGGAAAAGGCGATGGGCTTCATGGAAGCCGAGATCTCCGTGCTGCAGGTGGAGAAGCGCATCCGCTCGCGCGTCAAGCGCCAGATGGAGAAGACGCAACGCGAGTACTACCTCAACGAGCAGATGAAGGCGATCCAGAAGGAACTCGGCGAGGGCGAGGACGGCCGCGACGAGGCGGCCGAGATCGAGGCGCGCATCAAGAAGACCAAGCTCTCCAAGGAGGCCCGCGAGAAGGCGGAAGCCGAATTGAAGAAGCTGCGGTCGATGTCGCCGATGTCGGCTGAATTGACCGTGGTGCGCAACTATCTCGACTGGCTGCTGTCGATCCCGTGGGGCAAGAACTCCAAGGTTAAGCAGGACCTCAATTATGCGCAGGACGTGCTCGACGCCGATCATTTCGGCCTCGACAAGGTCAAGGAGCGCATCGTCGAGTATCTTGCCGTGCAGAGCCGGCAGAAGAAGCTGAAGGGGCCGATCCTGTGTCTCGTCGGACCGCCCGGCGTCGGCAAGACCTCGCTCGGCAAGTCGATTGCCAAGGCGACCGGCCGCGAGTTCATCCGCATGGCGCTCGGCGGCGTGCGCGACGAGGCCGAGATCCGCGGTCACAGGCGGACCTATATCGGCTCGATGCCCGGCAAGGTCATCCAGTCGATGAAGAAGGCCAAGAAGTCCAATCCGCTCTTCCTGCTCGATGAAATCGACAAGATGGGCCAGGACTTCCGCGGCGATCCGTCATCGGCCTTGCTCGAGGTGCTCGATCCGGAGCAGAACTCGACGTTCATGGACCATTACCTCGAGGTTGAATACGACCTGTCGAGCGTGATGTTCGTGACGACGGCGAACACTCTGAACATCCCTGCGCCCCTGATGGACCGCATGGAGATCATCCGCATCGCCGGCTACACCGAGGACGAGAAGGTCGAAATCGCCAAGCGCCACCTGATGCCCAAGGTGATCCGCGATCATGCCCTGCAGCCGAACGAATTCTCGGTCGGCGAGGATGCGATCCGCGGCATCATCCAGACCTACACGCGGGAAGCCGGCGTGCGCAGCCTGGAGCGCGAGCTGATGAAGCTCGGCCGCAAGGCGGTGACCGAAATCCTGCGGACGAAGAAGAAGACGGTGAAGATCACGGCGAACAACCTCGCCGATTATCTCGGCGTGCCGCGCTTCCGCTTCGGACAGGTCGAGGCTGACGATCAGGTCGGTGTGGTGACGGGCCTTGCCTGGACGGAAGTCGGCGGCGAGCTGCTGACGGTCGAAGGCGTCATGATGCCCGGCAAGGGCCGCATGACGGTGACCGGCAACCTGCGCGACGTGATGAAGGAATCGATTTCGGCGGCGGCGTCCTATGTCCGCTCCCGAGCGCTCGATTTCGGCATCGAGCCGCCGCTGTTCGACAAGCGCGACATCCACGTGCACTTGCCGGAAGGCGCGACCCCGAAAGACGGCCCGTCAGCCGGTGCCGCGATGGCCACCGCCATCGTGTCGGTGCTGACGGGTATCCCGGTCCGGGCGGATGTGGCAATGACCGGCGAGATCACGTTGCGCGGGCGCATCCTGCCGATCGGCGGCCTGAAGGAGAAGTTGCTCGCCGCATTGCGAGGCGGCATCAAGAAGGTCCTGATCCCGGAAGAGAACGTCAAGGATCTGGCGGACATTCCGGACAATGTGAAGAACGGCATGGAGATCGTTCCGGTCTCGCGGGTCGGCGAGGTGCTCGCGCACGCGCTTACCCGGATGCCGGAGCCGATCGAGTGGGTCGAGCCGGTTAATGCGCCGGCTCCGGTCGACAGCGGCGATGACGCCGGAAAGTCGCTTGCACATTAGAATATTCTAACAGTGCACTGCACAAAGAGAGAGCCGGGCCTTGAGCCCGGCTTTTTCATGTGAAAAAGCCATGAAAAAATGGAAAAAAGCCCGGAATTCCGCGGTTTTCGGCTTGGGTTCCGGAACGCTTCTTTCTAAAGTCCGTTTCCTGCCGGATGAGTCGTAGGTTCCGGTTTTCTCATGGAAGGGAATTTTGATGAACAAGAACGAACTGGTGTCCGCTGTCGCCGACGCCGCAAGCATTTCGAAGGCTGATGCGCAGTCCGCCGTCGATGCGGTGTTCTCCGTGATCACAGGCGAACTGAAGAAGGGCGGCGATGTGCGGCTTGTCGGCTTCGGAAATTTCACCGTGTCAAAACGCGCTGCTTCGACCGGCCGTAATCCGCAGACCGGTGCGGAAGTGAAGATTCCGGCGCGCACCGTGCCGAAGTTCTCGGCCGGTAAGGGCCTCAAGGACGCGGTCAACTAAGACCTTTCTCTTTAAGTGCAGGAAAGCCGGGGTTGCCCGGCTTTTCTTTTTTGCGGCTGCTCGGACCCGGCTCAGCCCGTTGGCGCGTCAGCGCGCATCAGGCCTTCTTGTTTCAGATCCGCCCAGAGCGCCGCCGGTATCCTGGTGTCGAGCAGTGCGCGGTTGCTTTCGACCTCGGCTGGTCGCTGGCCGCCCGGGATGACCGACATCACCGATGGATGCTGAAGTGGAAATTGCAGCGCGGCCTCGATCAGGCGCACGTTGTGGCGCTTGCAGACGGCTTCGATACGCGCCACGCGCTCCAGGATCTCCCGCGGCGCCTCGCTGTAGTTATAGAAAGCGCCGGGCTTCGGTCCGGTCGCAAGCACGCCGGAATTGTAGGGGCCGCCAAGCACGATGCCGATGCCGCGCTTCTGGCAAAGCGGCAGGAAGGATTGAAGCGCCTCCTGCTCGAGCAACGTGTACCGGCCGGCGAGCAGGAACAGATCGAAATCGCCGCGTTCGGCGAGCGTCTGGGCGACCTGCCACTCGTTGATGCCGCCACCGAAGGCCTTGATCACCCCTTGGTCGCGTAGCGCCAGCAGCCCGTAATAGCCGGACGACATGAATTCCTCGATGCGGGCATCGGAGGCTTCCTTGCTGCCATGAGTGAAGATGTCGACGTCATGCACGAAGAGGATGTCAATGCGGTCGACGCCCAGACGTTCCAGCGAGGCCTCGAAGGAGCGCATGACGCCGTCATATGAGTAGTCGTAAATCTCCCGGCGCGACGGCGTATCGAAGAACTTGCCGATGCCGGTGCGCTGGTCCGGAGGGGCGACGCGCATGATGCGTCCGACCTTGCTGGACAGCACATAGTCGTCGCGCTTCCTGCCGCGCAGGAAGGGATTCAGGCGGGTTTCCGACAGGCCCAAGCCGTATAACGGTGCGGTATCATAGTAGCGGCAGCCTGCCGTCCATGCCGCTTCCAGGGTGGCATTGGCGTCGTCATTCGTGATGGCGCGGTAGAGATTGCCGAGCGGCGCGGTGCCGAAACCGAGTTCGGTAAAGGTGATGCCGCCATTGCCGATGCGGTCGAAATGCCGTGTCTTCATGTCTGACGATGTCCCGGAGCGATTTGTCTGACATGACACTATCACGCTCGTGGCCCAGCAAAAGCGCCGAGGCTCGTTGGACAGCAATTTTCGCGATGATAGCATGAACAAAAACAAGTGTTTCGCTGCGGGAGCCACGTCCATAGCGCCTGGTGACATCTCGTAGACAGGGTGAGCCGTTATGATCAAAACCGGATCCGGGATGTTCGCGACCGCGCTGGACGAGCTTGGCGCAGTGCTGGCGCGCACCGACGAGACCCGGATCGACGCCGCCTGCACAATGCTTGCCGGCGCCGGCAGGATCGCCGTCTATGGCTGCGGCCGCGAGGCGCTGCAGGTGAAGGGCTTCGCCATGCGGCTCTACCATCTCGGGCTGCCGGTCTCGGTCGTCGGCGACATGACCACGCCGCCGCTGGGGCAGGGCGATGTCTTCCTGGCAAGCTCAGGTCCGGGCGAGACCACCACTGTGCTGACCTTGATGCGTGTGGCCCGCGACGCCGGGGCCAAGGTGCTGCTTTTGACGGCGCAACCGGAAAGCAGCGCCGCCAGCCTTGCCGACTTCACCCTGCTCATCCCGGCGCAGACGATGGCTAGCGACCAGGGCGCGGCAGTAACCTCGGTGCTGCCGATGGGCTCGCTGTTCGAGGGCGCGCTGTTCCTTTTGTTCGAAATCATGGTGCTGAAGCTCAAGGCGCTGACTGGGGCGTCGCCGGAAGCCATGCGCGCCAGGCACACCAATATGGAGTAGGGGATGCGCTACGAGCTGATGCTGCCGCACCAGATCCGCAAGGCGATCGAGGAGAACTGGCCGGTCGTGCTGCCGCTCGGTGTGCTCGAATACCATGGCGAGCACATGGCGGTGGGCATGGATACGCTGGCCGTCATCAAGACGGTGGAGCTGATCGAAAAGGAGAGGGACATCGTCATCCTGCCGCCCTTCTATTACGGCGCGGCGAGCTATGCGGTGGCGGCGCCGGAAGGCAACGGCTCGGTGCAGGTGGGGGGTCCGGTGCTTTCGCCCTTCGCGGAGGAATTGTTCTACGGCCTGTTGCGCATCGGCTTTCGCAACATCCACGCCATCATCCACCACCAGACCGAGAATTTCATTGCCGGCATGCCGACCGATCTCGCCTTCAAGACCGCCGGCCGGCAGGCGATCTTCCGCTTCCTTGAAAAGGAACGCGGCGAGGGCTGGTGGGGGTCGAACACCATGGCCGATTATTATGCCGGCCATGCCCAGGGCGAGAATGTCTTCAACTGGGTGCAGGTGCATCCGCTGATGCCGGCCGTGATGAACGGCAAATATCCGTTCGACCACGCAGGCATCGGCGAAACCTCGCTGATGCTGGCGCTTTGTCCGGAGGCGGTGGACGAGAAGCATTTCGCCGACAACACCGGCTGGTACACGAAAAGCGCCGCGGAAGCCTCGGCGGATCTCGGCAGGATCGGCGTCGCCCTGATCCTCGACCATCTGCGGTCGATCCTGCAGGCCTAGCCCCCTTCTCCTCACAAAGGGAGAAAGAGAGGCGCCATCTACTTCACCGAACCGGCCGTCATGCCCATGATCAGATAGCGCTCGAGCGCGATGCCGATGATGGCAAGCGGCGCGATCGCGGCCGTGGCCAAGGCCGCCATCGACCACCAGTTGATGCCCTGCGAGCCGGTCTGGCTCGCCACCATGACAGGGATGGTCTTGGCGTCGGTCGATGTCAGGAGGGCGGCGAAGAAATACTCGTTCCAGCAAAGCACCATCGCCAGAATGAAAGCGGCGACCATGCCGGGCAACGCGATCGGCATGACGATGCGGAAGAAGGCGCCCCAGATCGAGAGCCCGTCGACAAGGGCTGCCTCTTCGAGCTCGACCGGAATGGAATTGAACTGGTCGCGCATGATCCAGATGACGATCGGCAGCACCATCAGCGTGTAGAGCAGCACGAGCCCGATGCGCGTGTCGAGGAGGGCCACTTCCCGGTAGAGCACGAGGAAGGGCAGGGCCAAAACGACGGGCGGCAGGATCAACTGCGACAGGAAGAAGAACGAGATGTCCTCGTTCCTGAACCAGGCGAACTTGTAACGGTAGCGGACAAGGCCATAGGCGGCGAGGCTGCCGATGATGATGGCGAGGCCCGAAGCGCCGACCGAGGTAATGACCGAATTCATGAAGCGTTTCAGGAATTCGTCGCGCACGGTCGAAGTCTCGAAGATCGAATCCGGCGACAGGCCGAGCGAGCGCCAGCCCTTCCAGTCCGGCTGGAAGTCAACGAAGGGGATGAGATGGCCTTGCGTGACGTCGACCGCCGATTTGAACGAGGTGGTGATTGTCCAGTAGATCGGGAACAGGCAGACGAAGGCCCAGAAGACAAGCGCGCCATAGATGAAGACGCGGCTGGCGATGAAGGCCGCCGGCGAACGGATTTCGGAAACGGTATAGTCGGTTGTCTGGACGCTCATGACGGCCGCTCAGTTGACGTTGCGCACGAAGCGACTGGCGAATTTCAGAAGCCAGGTCACAAACACGACGATGATGACGAGATAAGCCATGGCAAGCATCGTGCCGTAGCCGACATTCGAGCGATCGCGATACTCGCGATAGATGAAGCTCGACACCGAATCGGTGGCGCCGCCAGGGCCGCCGGAGGTCAGGGTGATGACGATGTCGGCAAGCTTCAGCTTGAAGATGATGCGCAGGATGACGGCCGTGACCGACACCGGCAGCATCAGCGGGAAGGTCACCTGCCAGAAGGTCTGCCATGCGGTCGCGCCGTCGACGCGGGCAGCTTCCAGCACCTCGCGCGACATCGCCTGCAGGCCGGCAAGCAGCATGATCATCATGAACGGGATGAAGGTCCAGGCATCGAGCATCATGATCGAGATGCGGGCGGTGATCGGATCGGAGAAGAAGGCGGGATTGTCCCAGCCGAGATGACGCGCCAGCGTCGCCGCAGGTCCGAACCGGTACTCCATCAGCGATTTGCCGACCATCCAGGACACGGCCACCGGGGACAGCATCAGCGGCAGCAGGAAGACGACGCGGAAGAACTTGCGTGCCCGGATCTGGGCGTTGAGCAGCAGCGCCAGTCCGAAGGCGATGACATATTCGACCAGCACCGCAAGCACGTAGAGCACCATGTTGAACAGCGCGTTGCGGTAATAGGGATCGGCCAGCATCTGCCAGAAATTGTCGAGGCCGTTGAACCTGCGCCCTGTGAAGGAACTGAGGTTCCAGTCGGTCAGAGCGATGTAAAAGCCGAACAGCGTCGGAAAGATCACCATGGCGATGGTGAAGAGCAGTGCCGGCAAAAGGAAGAGCGCCCGCTGGCCGTCCTCGCCGCGCGTCAGCACCTGCCAGGCGCCGAGGGCGACGCCCCACAGAACATAGGCGTAGATCACCGGGCGCCATGTGTCGAAGCCGATCGTGGACATCTCGCTCTTGTAGAGGATCTGCACGACGATGATTGCCAGCAGGCCAAGCGTTGCAATGGCCAGCAGGCCCCAGCCGAGGCGCTTGCGGCCTGCCGGGATCAGGTCGGCCGGGTTTGCCGGCCACGCATTCGCGGTCGAAATCTGCTCTGCCACGCCTCTCGCCTCTTAGCGCATCAAACCGGCCGAGCCGGTAAAGATACGGCCCGATGACGATCCGTCATCGGGCCGCGACGTTGGTAAGCCAGCCTACATGCCTAGCGAGGCTTTGTAGAGCTTGATCTGGTTTTCCCGGCCGATCTGGTCGGTCAGCTTTTCCCAGGCGGCGGCGATGGCGTCGGCGCCTTCCTGCGCCTTCATCTTGCCGGCGAAGGTGTTGGCCAGGATGTCCTCGGCGGCCGAGTAGTACTGGAAGATGCCGGGGATGCGCGGCTCGATTGCGCCGTTCGGATGGTTGTAGGAGTTGAACTGGGAGTCGAGGTAGTTCGTGATGAACGCCTTGTCATAGCCAGCGGCCACCCATTCGTCGATGTTATGCTGGCTGTTGCGGTAGCACTGGAAGCCGGACGGATACATGGCCGTCCAGATTGCCAGGTCCTTGCCACCAAGATGCGCGGCGGCGCTCCACGCGGCCTTCTGCTTCTTCGGGTCGCTGTCAACGCGGGCCATAACATAGATGCCCCAGCCGAGATAGGCGAGGTTGGGCGCGTAGTTGGGACCGCCTGGCAGCTTTTCCCATTTGCCGGTCTTCGAATTGTAGACGTCGTCCGAGCCCGGCAGTATGTCGAAGCCGCAAAGGTCACCGATCACAGAGGAATCGTTGGTTTTGGCGTTGGAGCCGATGTCGCCCCACCACGGGATCATTGAACCGGTCCCGGCCAGGAACTGCTGGAAACCAGTGGTGTTCGGATCGGCATTGATCTGGTCGGCGGGTTCCGACGGCAGGGCGTCGATGACGTCCTGGATGGCCCGCACCCAGGCCGGGTTGTTGATGCGCGGCTTCATCGTGTCGGCGTCGAAAAGCCAGGCTTTGTCGTCGGGATGCTTGGCGTAGGCGGTCGCGCGGCTGCCAAGGAAGTAGAAGCCGAATCCGCCCCATGGCTTGGGCGCGTCGAGATAGCCGTAGACGTCCTGGCCCTTGAACTTCTTGCCCTTGAGGAATTTGGTCACTGCCTGAACCTGCTGCCAGGTCTTTGGCACGCCCCATTCGCCGGCGCCGCCGCTGTCCTTCCATTGCTTGGCGAGGTCTGCGTCGGCGAACACGTCGGTGCGGTAGTTGAAATTATGCGTGTCGCCGTCGATCGTCACGCGATACTGCTTGCCGTTCCAGGTGCCGACCGGCGGCTTCAGGTAGTTGACCAGGTCGTCGATATCGATCTGCTTCTTGACCCAGTCCGGCATTTCAGAAGTGAGCCCTTTGCCGCAGACATCGCCTTCGAACGGCGCCCCCATCTCGGCAATGTCGAAATCAACAGTTCCGGTGGCAATCGACTGTTGCAAGCGGGCATTGTAGTCGGCCTGGGCCAGGTCGATCCAGCTGATCTTCGCGCCGGTATAGGCCTCCCACGGCTTCAAAAAGCCGCGGAACAGAACGTTGTGCAGGTTCTGGTTGTTGAGACCCATGAATTTGAGCTCGACCCCGGCGAATTCGCCTTCCTTGACATTGGTCTTGGTGCCGCCAAGGCAAAGCTCACCGACTTTCTGGAAGTCGGCGTCGGTCGGCTGGCCTTTGCCGACGCCCGGGATCTGCAGGATCTTCGCGCGCAAACCATCGTCGGCGGCGGCAGGTCGCGTCAGTGCGCCGAGCCCAGCGCCGGAAGCTGCGGCGACTGCTGCCATACTGGCGGCACCCTTCAGCACATCGCGGCGGCTTGCGCCGGCGCGCATCAGTTTTTCATACAGATCGACTCTCATCTACAGGTTCCTCCCAGAACAACAGCCATTGAATTGAAGTGGCCAATCTCTCGGACGTCGAAACGTCTCTCGGTTCTCCTCGATCATACGGGGACGTGGGACCCCACCCTGCGTCGCCGGAGCTCCGATCTCAGGATAACAGGCCTGCTCTCGGATTGGCACTCGCCACTATTCGCGTAATCGATTACCTTGTCAACAAGATTGGCTTTTTATCAATAAGATACCGACTTGCCGTTGCCGCTGGCAATGGCTAGCTTCACCGCAAAAGACAAAAGGGGAGACGATGGCTCAAGTCGCGATCAGCAGTGTGGCCAAGGCGTTCGGAACCGTCAAGGTCCTGCATGAGGTCAGTGTCGACATTGCCGACGGACAGTTCGTCGTGCTGGTCGGCCCGTCGGGATGCGGCAAGTCCACGCTGCTCAGAATGGTGGCCGGTCTGGAGACTGTTTCCGGCGGCACCATTTCGATCGGTGACCGCGTGGTCAACAATCTGCCGCCGGCCAAGCGCGACATCGCCATGGTGTTCCAGAACTACGCGCTCTACCCGCACAAGACGGTGGAGCAGAACATGGCTTTCGCGCTGAAGCTGCGCGGCACCGACCCGGCGGTCGTTGCCGAACGGGTCAAGCGCGCCGCCGACATCCTCGACCTCGCCCCTTACCTCAAGCGCTATCCGCGCCAGCTTTCGGGCGGCCAGCGCCAGCGCGTCGCCATGGGCCGCGCCATCGTGCGAAATCCGCAGGTGTTCCTGTTCGATGAACCGCTTTCCAACCTCGACGCCAAGCTGCGCGTGCAGATGCGCACCGAAATCAAGGAACTGCACCAGAGGCTAAAGACGACCACCATCTACGTCACTCACGACCAGATCGAGGCTATGACCATGGCCGACAAGATCGTCGTGATGCGCGACGGGCGCATCGAGCAGATCGGCGCGCCGCTTGAGCTGTTCGACCGGCCTGCCAATCTGTTTGTCGCCGGCTTTATTGGCTCGCCGGCTATGAACCTGCTCAAGGGCACCGTGAGGAAGGGCGAGAGGCCGGTCGTCGACATTGCCGGCACAGCGTTTCCGATGCCCGCCGGCGGTGCCGGTGAGGACGGTCAGGCCGTCGTCTACGGCGTCCGCCCAGAGCACCTGGAAATCCATCCTGACGGTGTCGCTGCCAACATTTCCGTTGTCGAGCCGACCGGCTCTGAGACCCTGGTATTCCTGCGCTTCGGTGAGGGCGAGATGGTTGCGCTGTTTCGCGAGCGCCACGACTTCAAGCCGGGCGACACGCTCAAGCTCAAGCCCCGTCTCGACCAGGTCCACCTATTCGACGCCGGGACCGGCAAGCGTCTCTGACCGCATCAACCCTGCAAGAGGAAACCATGCTCAAAGGGATCAATCCGCTGCTCAATGCCGATGTGCTCCAGGCGCTGCGGGCGATGGGCCATGGCGACGACCTGATCATCGCCGACACCAATTTCCCGTCCGATTCCGTGGCGCGCCAGACGGTTCTCGGCAAACTCTTGCGTGTCGACGCGACGGCGGCCGAAGTGGTGAAGGCGGTGCTGTCGGTCTTTCCGCTGGACACTTTCGTCAACGATGCCGCCGCGCGCATGGAGATCGTCGGCAAGCCGGACGAAATCCCGCCGGTGCAGAAGGAGGTCCAGAAGGAGATTGACGCGGCCGAGGGCAAGCCATGGCCTATGATCTCCATCGAGCGCTACGCCTTCTACGAGCGATCAAAGAAGGCCTATTGCGTCATCCAGACCGGCGAGCGTCGTTTCTATGGCTGCTTTGCCTTCCGCAAGGGCGTCGTGCCGCCGGATGCGGAGTAGAGATATGGCCATCGGCAAGCCCGTTGTGATCCTGGGTGTCTTCGTCGCCGACACCGCCTATCGCGCCGACCGCCAGCCGCGCCTGGGCGAGACGATCCTCGGCAATTCCTTCAAGCTCGGCCCGGGCGGCAAGGGTTCGAACCAGGCGGTGGCGGCCGGCAAGCTCGGCGCCGACATCACCTTCCTGACACGCCTCGGTGTCGATGCCTTCGCCGACATGGCGAAGCAGACCTGGAAGGACGCAGGTGTGAAGAGCGCCGTCATCGACACGCCGGGCAGCTATACGGGCGCAGCCTATATCTTCGTCGAGGAAGGAAGCGGCAACAACGCCATCATCGTCAGCCCGGGGGCCGCGATGCTGATCTCGCCCGCCGATATCGAGGCGCATGCCGGCCTCATCCGCTCCGCCGGCGTCTTCGTCACCCAACTCGAACAGCCGATTGACGCGGCATTGAAGGCGCTTGAGATCGCGCGCGGGGCGGGGGTGACGACCATCCTAAACCCCGCGCCGGCCGCCAGCCTGCCGGACCGCATCTACACACTTTGCGATTATGTCACACCCAACGAGACTGAAGTCGAAGGGCTGACCGGCATCAAGGTTTCGTCGATCGACGACGCGCGCCGCGCCGGCGATGCCCTGCTGGCCAAGGGCGTCGGCGCCGTCATCGTGACGCTTGGCGAGAAGGGCGCCTTGCTGCACACCAAGACCCGTTCCGAACATGTCGGCGCGGTCAATGCCGGGCCGGTGGTTGAGACCACGGGCGCAGGCGATGCGTTCAATGGCGGCCTCGCCGCGGCCTTGGCAAAAGGCGTCGGGCCGCTGGAGGCCATGCGCTTTGCCTGCGCGGTCGCCGGCATTTCGGTGACACGTCCGGGCACCGCGCCGTCGATGCCGACATTGCAGGAGGTTGAGGCGCTGCTCGCCCGGGCCTGAAACCTTCCCACATTTCGCGGCCTTGTTAGCGGCTCCTTATTCCGGAACGCATGAAAGGCGAGCGCGTTCACCGATCTGGCAGGCAACGCCGATTGGAACGGTGGATGAGAAAACATTACGAAAAGCCGACTCTGATGAAACGCCGGAAGCTCACCGAACTGACGGCCCAGATTATCGCTTCCGGGATTGTCCTGGGCGAGTAATTTTCAGGGCTGCGCCACCGGATCCTGCCGTTCAGCTCCAGCATCGTCGTTGCGCCTTGTCGGCGGACTGGTGGGCGATGACGGGCTCGAACCGCCGACATCTTCGGTGTAAACGAAGCGCTCTACCAACTGAGCTAATCGCCCGCCTGAGCGCGGACCTTTAAGCAGTTAGGGCCGCATTCGCAAGGCCAAATGAACAGACGACGCGCACACCCGTGGTCCGGATTTCCCCAGCTTCAGCGCCGCTGTCAAAAAACCTTCTCCTGTTTGTTGTTATGCTTGAATGCCGCGCTTGACACCCGCAAACGAACCCCTTATCCACCGCCCCAACGACGAACACGCCTGACACGTGCTCGTCAGTGCGCGGGTGTAGCTCAGTCGGTTAGAGTGCCGGCCTGTCACGCCGGAGGTCGCGGGTTCGAGCCCCGTCACTCGCGCCATTATTCCTTGACAGGATCAATCGGAAATTCGGCTCGCCGGCGTTTCGACGCGTGTTACGGCTGTTCAGAGCGGCAGCGGCCCTTGCGGGGCCGCCACCTTGTCGAGGGCCGTGTTTAGGCCGCTACTGCCTGACGTAGCAGCGCTTGCGGGCGCCCGGAGCGGGATCCTCGCCAAAGGTCTTGTTGTCGCAGCGAAGGCCGTTCCTGAAGACGCCCTGCGTATATTGCCCGCGCGCGCCGTAGCGGACCAGCTTGCGGCCCCGGAAATCGCAGAAATCCTTTTCCTTGGCGCAGGCAACCCATCCACCGCGATCCGGACGCGAGCCATAATCGTCACCGTAGTCGTTGTCGCCGTAGTCTTGGCCACCGCGCCTCACGATATAGCAGGCCTTTTCGCGGCCGGGCGCCGGATCGCCGAAGACGCGGTTCGAGCAGGGTATGGCAGGGCGGTCGAAGAAGCGGGATGTCATCTGACCCCGCGCGCCATATACCACCTCGGCCGGATAGGGCAGGCGGCATAAGCCGCCTTCGTCCGCGCAGCGCTGCAGCTGCTGGGCCGAAGCTGTGGTGGGGAAAAGGGCGGTGGCCGTCGCGGCCACGCCGACGAGGCAGATGGCCGCCAGCGCCATCCGGACCAGGAAAGGTTTTTTTGACATGACTCGTCTCCCGTTTTGATTTCGCCCCACACCCTACAGCGAAGCTGTTGAATGCGAGATGAATGCCTTGCTCCCCGGCGCGCGGTCCCTCCCGTGTCAAGGACAGCTTTGGCGAGAACCGCCAAAAGGCTGATCCCGTCGCGCAATGAAATAACAGGGTAAAAGGCGGGGGCCGTTATTGGATCAGCCGCTCAAAGGTACTGCGCCACCTTCTTGCCGACGGTGAGGAAGCGCAGCGGGTCGACCGCCTCGCCGTCGTGGCGCACTTCGTAGTGAAGGTGCGGACCGGTCGAGCGGCCGCTGCTGCCGGTCTTGCCGATGACGTCGCCGGCGGCGAGCTTCTGGCCGACGTTTACATCGATCTCGCTCAGATGCCCGTAACGCGTCGCAAAGCCATTGCCATGGTCGACTTCGACCATGCGGCCGTAGCCGCCGGCCCAACCGGCCCTGGTGACGACACCAGCCGCGGTGACCTTGGCTGGCATGCCGATCGGGGCCCTGAAATCCATGCCGGTGTGCAGGGCGGCGGTGCCGAGGAGCGGGTCGGTTCGCACACCGAACGGACTGGTCACGGCATGGCCAGGGGCAGGGTTTGTGAGCGGCAGCTTGCGCGCTTCCTTCTTAACCTCGTCGAGCGCATCGAGCGCTTCATCCAATTCCTTGACCTTGCTGTCGAAAATCGTCGAGGGGTCAAGCGGCACAAGCGGACCGCCGACATCGCTCTTGCCGAACTCGCTGTCGACCGGCAGGCCCGCCGCCTCCAGCGCCTGCGCGATGGCATCCGCATTCTTGTAGGCGCTGTCGGCAAGCGTGGAGATGCGTGAAAGCTGTTGATTCTCGATCGCTTTCAGCGACGCGTTGATCGACACGAACAGCTTGTCGGCCCGATCGGCGGCCGTTTCGCCTTCGAGCGGATCGGACCTAGTCGACCAAAGCGAGAAGGGCCTTGTGTCGCCGGCGCTCAAGGACGCGACGGAATAGGTCGGCGTCCGCGAAAGGCTGCCCGTTATCTCCGGCTTGGGCGTTGCCGCGGGCATGTCACCGACCTCGTTCTCGGCGCGCTCGAGGATCGGACCGAGCCGTCCATGGCGCTCGCTGAGCTGGGTCTGCCTGGCGAGCAGCTCGCTGACCTTGGTCTCCATCAATTGCTGATCGAGAAGCTGGCGGCTGGTGATGCGGTCCACCTGCGCGCGAAGGGCCGAGATGCGGTCCTCGTAGGCCTGCTGCATGCGCGCCTGCCTCGCCGCTGTCGCGCCGATCAGGTCGTCGCGCAGAACAAGATAGGAGGTGGCGAGCAGGTAGCCGATGGCGATCGCCGACAGGGCCGAGCCGATGAAGGCGGCGAGCCAGGGGCGGATGGTGAAATGTCTTATCTCGTTGCCCCGGGCGATGATGACCGTGTGCGGTTCCTTGCGTCTGCCGAAGACAGCTGACTGACCGGTTGGTTTCACGGGGACCAAGCTTTCGTTACGGGACCAACGATGAGCCTGATTACACATTATTAGGGTTAACAAAGTTTTGCCGGCCGCAATCGCGGCCCATCCCGTGCCCGGGTGCCGGTTGTGGCGAAACAGCTTCGGCGCGTCAGAGCGCGCGGACGGCCTCAAGCACCTCTTCGGCATGGCCCTTGACGCGAACCTTGCGCCAGACGCGGACTATGCGACCGTCCTTGCCGATCAGGAAGGTAGCGCGCTCGACGCCCATGTATTTGCGCCCGTACATCGTCTTCTCTACCCACAAATGATAGGCCTCGATAACCTTGTGCTCCTCGTCGGCGACGAGGTCGACAGTGAGGTCGTGCTTCGCCTTGAATTTGTCGTGTTTCTTCACGCTATCGGGGGACAGCCCGATCACAACAGCGCCGGCTTTTTCGAATTCCGGCTTCAACTGCGAGAAGTTGATCGCCTCGCTGGTGCAACTTGTGGTGTCGTCCTGCGGGTAGAAGTAGAGTACAATGGGCTTGCCCAGGAACGCGGCGAGGCTGAGGGAGCCGCCGCCGTCTCGCGGAAGATCGAATTGCGGCGCAACGTCGCCAACGTCGAGATCAGCCATATCGATGCCCTTGTTTGCGGTTACGCGTGGGAAATCATCGATATAACGTGAAGCGGGATTCGTCCACGACGAGTTCGTCACAACGGGATACTGCTTGGATCAGGAAGAACCGCAGCACGAGAAGATCAGGTTCAGGCGTGACGAAATCACCGACCTGGCGAAGCTTCCGTCCGCGTGCAGCGTTCCGCCGCTCGGCCGGGCCGCCGTCCGGCGGCGGTTCCGCATGCTCGGTCGGGTATTTGCCGGGCTCTGCGCGTTCTTGCTTCTGGCGGCGGCGGGCGTTTATGTGCTCGGTGCATCGGGCATCGGCACGGAACGGCTCCGGGCCGAGGCGGAGGCGGCGATCGAGAGGCTGGCCGGCGTCGATGTCAGCGTCACCGTCGGCGCGGCGCGGCTCACGCTCGACGGATCGAGCTTCGTCGCCCTGCAGGTGAACGAAGTCAGCCTCAAGACGGCCGACGGCAAGCCGATGGCCGATATCGGTCGTGTGCGTTTCGGCATGCGCCTGCTGCCGCTGCTTTCGGGCGATCTCCGGCTGACCAGCGCCAGATTTTCCAATGCCCGGATCATGGTGGCCGCAATGCCCTCCGGCGGAGGCGACTGGACGGCGGCGCTGCGCAACGAGAACGGCCTTGTCGACCCGGACAAAGTGTCGGCGGCGGTGTTCGCAAGCGTCAACGAGGCGCTGGATGCCGTGCGCGAGGATTCGATACGCCAGATCGAGTTGCGCAATGTCGAGTTCGAATTGCCCGACACCGGACCCGTCAAGCGTGTGACCGTGGGCTCGGCAACCGTCGCACAGACCGGCGTTGGGCGCATGCAGTTCTCCTACGATGCCGATGTCGATGGCCGGCACGCGACCTTGAACGCGACAGCGACCCGCGATGCAACGGCAAGGCGGATCGCATCTCTGAACGCCGAACTCGAGCTGGAAGGCGCAGGAAGCTCCGGCGAAGGCAGTTCGACCGACGGTGACCCCGCGGCCGATGGCGCCAGGGTGGGCTCGGTAGCGTTGAAGCTCTCGGGCTCGGAAGCGTCGGGCGACAGCCCTTCGCGCCTGGCGATCTCGCTGTCGCTCACCGGCTCGGTGCTCGATCTGGACGAACGCGGCCTGCTGCCTGTCGACGCCGACGCCACCGCCAGTTTGGTGACCGGCTCCAACAAGGTTTCGGTCGACCGGCTGCGGATCAGGAACGGCCGCTCCAGCTTCGATTTTGCCGGATCGATCGGGCCGAAGCCGGCTGTCGCGGGGGAGGAGCCTGCGTACCGATACGACCTCACCAGCGACGGCTCGACGCTGGCGCCTTCGGAATCGCCGGAGCCGGCGCTTCAGTTCGTGGCGCGTGTCGCCGGGGTCTATCAGCCGAAAAGCCGCAAGCTCGTCGCCGAGCAGATCGGCGTCCGGTCCGGAGGATCGGGCGAAGTGCTGGGCGCGGCCGCTCTCTCCTTCATCGACGACGGCTCTCCCGGCATTTCGCTGTCGCTCAATGTTCACGACATGCCAGTCTCGCACGTCAAGCAATTGTGGCCATGGTTCTCGGCCCGAAACGCGCGGCTCTGGGTGCTGGGCAATCTTTTCGGCGGCACGGTGACCGATGCCAATCTGCAGTTTCAGGTCGCGCCGGGGCGCCTTGGCGATGGCGTGCCGCTTGCCGGCAACGAAGTGTTCGGCCGCTTCCAGATAGAGGGATCGCGCTTCGATACCGCCGGGCGCATCCCTCCGGTTCGAGACGCCGTCGGCGTGGTTGCGTTCCACGGCAATGACGTCGACATCAGCCTCTCCTCGGGCAGCGTCTATATGCCGAGCGGCCGCACGGTTGCGGCAAGCGGTGGCACGCTGACGATCAAGAACGCGAACCGACCGATCGTGGTCGGCGGGCTCGACATCGACGTCGCGGGCGAGGCGCCGGCGATCGCCGAGCTTGCCTCCTACGAACCGATCAATGCCATGCGTCATGTGGGACTGGCGCCCGAAGACCTGTCTGGCAACGTCAGCGGCCACGTCAGGGCAGACATTCCGCTGACAAGGGGCATGGACACTTCGACGCTCGACTGGCTGGTTTCACTCGATTATCGGGACCTGTCGCTGGCCAAACCTTTCGAGGACCAGACGGTGAGCGACGCCAATGGCTCGATCACCGTCGGACCAAAGCAGGCGGTGATTTCCGCCGAGGCCAGGCTCAACGGCATTCCGGCCGAGCTCGATCTGGTCGAGCCGCTCGCAGACGACGGGCCGGCGCGCAGCCGCAAGGTTACGCTGGTACTCGACGACAAGACGCGCAACGCCAGCATGCCAGGCCTGTCGGATCTTCTTTCGGGAACCATCAAGGTGGCGATCGACAAGAGCGGCGAAGGCGCTCAGCAGGTCTCCGCTGACCTGACCGGCGCCAGGCTCGATATTCCCTGGGCAGGCTGGAGCAAGGGCGCCGGCATTCCCGCCAAGGTCACTTTCGACATGGCGAAGACCGGCAGCACCACCACATTGACGAACTTCGTTCTCGAGGGAAAAAGCTTCTCGATCGACGGCAATGTGACGCTGGTCAACGGTTCGTTGTCGGCGCTCCGTTTCAGCAAGGTTGCGTTGAACAGAGGCGACGACGTCGCGGTCTCGGTCAAACGCGCCGGCAAGAGCTACGCTGTCGACGTCAGCGGCGCTTCGCTCGACGCCCGCTCGCTGATCAAGCAGTTCACCACCGATGTCGACACCGCAACGAAGGGCGCCGGCAGCGATGCCATCTCGGTGAGCGCCGATGTGGCGTCGCTGACCGGTTTTCACGACGAGGTGCTTTCCAACCTCAAGCTCGAATACAGCGCCGCCGGATCGCGCGTGAACGGGCTCAACGTCACTGCCGCGGCAAGCTCGGGTGCCGCGATCACGATCGCCAACACCACCAGCGAAGGCGGACGCGTGCTCCGGGTGAAATCGGCCGACGCCGGCGCGATCCTGCGTTTCCTCAACGTCTACGAGCATATGGAAGGCGGCGCGATCACGCTGTCGCTTTCCGGCGCCGCCGACGGGCCGATGAAGGGGCAGGTGGATGCCAGAAATTTCTATGTGGTCAATGAACCCAAGCTGGCCTCGATCGTGTCGACGACGCCGGCCGGCGACACACGCAGCCTGAACGAGGCCGTCAAGGGCAACATCGATACTTCCAGGGTGCAGTTCGAACGCGGCTTCGCCGAGATCGACAAGGGTTCGGGCTACCTGAAACTGGCGAACGGCCTGCTGCGCGGCCCGCGCATCGGCACGACCTTCCAGGGAACGCTCTACGATCCCAACAACAACATGGACATGACCGGCACCTTCATGCCGGTCTACGGGCTGAACCGCATCTTCGGCGAATTGCCGCTGTTCGGGCCGCTGCTCGGCAACGGGCGCGACCGCGGCCTGATCGGCGTCACCTATCGGCTGCGCGGCAACGCTAACAAGCCGACCCTCAACGTCAACCCATTGTCCGTCGTCGCGCCCGGGATATTCCGCTCGATCTTCGAGTACCGTTAGCAATGATCCCGAAAGACGGCTTCCGGTTTTCGTGAAAGACTGCGGTCAAGGTGCCCGCGGCCGATCAGACAGGCCGCACCAGCACGTGCTTCTTCTTGCCGAGCGAGAGCTTCACCACGCCCTCGGGGCCGAGGTCCTGGAGCGTGACGACGCGCCGGTCGTCGGTCAGCGGCTGGTCGTTGATGCGCACGGCGCCGCCCTGGATATGCCGGCGCGCCTCGCCGTTCGAGCCGGCCAGCCCGGCGGTGACGAACAGCGCCAGGATGCCGATCCCGGCGTCTAGGTCTGACTTGGCCACCTCGATGCTGGGCAGCGTGTCGGCGAGCGCGCCTTCCTCAAAGGTCTTGCGCGCCGTCTCGCTCGCCGTCTCAGCCGCTTCGCGTCCGTGCAGCATGGCGGTGATCTCGGTGGCGAGGATTTTCTTCGCCTCGTTGATCTCCGAACCGCCGAGCTTCTCCAGGCGCGCGACTTCGTCCAGCGGCAGCGTCGTGTAGAGCTTCAGGAAGCGGCCGACATCGGCGTCCTCGGTGTTGCGCCAGTATTGCCAGAACTCGTATGGCGAGAGCATGTCGCCATCGAGCCAGACCGCGCCCGAGGCGGACTTGCCCATCTTGGCGCCGGACGAGGTGGTGAGCAGCGGCGTGGTCATGGCGAAGAGCTGCACGCCCTCCATGCGGTGGCCGAGGTCGATGCCGTTGACGATGTTGCCCCACTGGTCCGAGCCACCCATCTGCAGGCGACAGCCAAGGCGCTTGTAGAGTTCGACGAAATCATAGGCCTGCAGGATCATGTAGTTGAATTCGAGGAAGGAGAGCGACTGCTCACGGTCGAGCCTGAGCTTGACCGAATCGAAGGCCAGCATGCGGTTGACCGAGAAATGCCGGCCGACATCGCGCAGGAAATTGACGTAGTTGATCTGCATCAGCCAGTCGGCATTGTTGATCATGATCGCGTCGCCCGGGCCGGTGCCGAATTTGAGGTAGGACGCGAAATTGCGGCGGATGCCGACCAGATTGTCTTCGATGTCCTGCGGCGTCAGCAGCTTGCGCGCTTCGTCCTTGAACGACGGGTCGCCGATCATCGTGGTGCCGCCGCCCATCAGCGCGATCGGCCGGTGGCCGGTCTGCTGCAGCCAGTGCAGCATCATGATCTGGATCAGCGACCCGGCATGCAGGCTCTTTGCCGTCGCGTCGAAACCGATATAGGCGCTCACCGTTTCCGTGGCGAAAAGCTTGTCGAGGCCGGATTCGTCCGAGATCTGGTGGATGAAGCCGCGCTCGCTCATGATGCGCAGGAAATCGGATTTGAAGGCGGACATTTTTTCTTCCTGGAGATCGCCGGCCATTTGGCCATGCTTGTTATGAAGGCGCGCGTTTAGCATCCGCGGGCGATCAGCAAAAGTGGTTTCCGGTTTTGCGTCCGATCGCCCGCCGAACGAAAGATCGCGATCAGCAAAAGTGGTTTCCGGTTTTGCGTCCGATCGCCCGCCAAACGAAAGACCTCGATCAGCAAAAGTGGTTTCCGGTTTTGCGTCCGAGCGCCGTGATGGCGCCGTCCTTGCCTCACCCTTTTTGCTGGCGTAATGAAGCGCCGCGCAAGGATAGGCGCGCCGCGACGGGGCCATCCCGCAGTTTCAGATCGGAAAAGCTCCCGCGATGAACAGGAACTACTTCCTCCTCTTTCTGTTCAGTATCGTCATGACCGTCAGCGGTCTGGCCAGCCTGCCGCCGGTCGACCGCGATGAGTCCCGCTTCGTTCAGGCGACCAAGCAGATGGTCGAGACGGGCGACTATGTCGACATCCGCCTGCAGGACGTCACGCGCTACAAGAAGCCGATCGGCATCTATTGGCTGCAGTCCGCGGCCGTCGCGATGAGCGGCAAGGGGGCCGCGGCGCCGATCTGGATCTATCGCCTGGTCTCCACGCTGGGTATCGCGCTCGCCGTCGTCGGAATCTGCTGGACCGGGACGAACCTTTTCGGCGCCAATGCAGGGCTGGCCGCCGGCCTGATGATGGCGGCGATCTTCGCAACCGCCTTCGAGGGGCGCGACGCCAAGACCGACGCCATGCTTCTCGCCTGCTGCGTGATGGCGCAGGGCGCGTTGGCTCAGGTCTATATGGCGGCAAAGCGCAACGAGCCGGTTCCCGGGCATCTGCCCTGGATCTTCTGGATCGCGCAGGGGCTGGGCATTCTCATCAAGGGACCGGTGTCGCCGCTGTTGTCGCTGCTTACCGCCGCGGCGCTCTTTGCCTTCGACCGCGACTGGCGCTGGCTCCTCAAGATGAAGCTGGTGCGCGGCGTCGGCATCGTGTTGGTGATCGTGCTGCCCTGGCTCATTCTCATTACCTGGAAGAGCGGCGGCGCCTTCTTCCAGGAAGCGCTCGGCAAGGACATGCTGAGCAAGGTGGCGCAAGGCGAGGAATCGCACGGCCTGCCGCCCGGCTTCTACATGCTGACCTATTCGTTGTTCATGTGGCCTTTCGGGCTGATCGCGGTCGGCGCTGGACTGCAGGCGATCAACCGCTTTTGGGACGATCCCCGCCTGCGCTTCTGCCTGGCCTGGTATATCCCCTTCTGGCTGGTGTTCGAGGCGATCCCGACCAAGCTGCCGCACTATGTGATGCCGGCCTATCCGGGCGTGGCGCTTTTGATAGGCTGGCTGCTGACCTTGCCGGCGGACCAGGCCAATGCGCCGCTGAAGCGCTGGCAGACTTGGCTGTGGTGGGCAACCGCCTTCGGCCTTGCCGTGGTGGCGATCGGCCTTACCGTGGTCTGCGTCGGCGCGCCGCTTTACCTAACCAAGGCCTTCTCCTGGTGGAGCATACCGGCGGCTGTCGCAGCTCTGGTCACCGGCTATCTCGCTTTTCCGCGCCAGTTGCAGATACCGCTTGGCCGCATCGCCGCGATCGCCGTCGGCGCCGGTATCACCTTCAGTCTTCTGTTCGGCGTCATCGCGCCGTCGCTGAAGCCGATCTGGCTCAGCCCCGCGGTCAAGGCCGCGGTCGACGCCAACCGTCTTTGCGACACCACGGTGCTCGCTTCCGCGAAGTTCCAGGAGCCGAGCCTGGTCTTCCTGGTCGGCACCAAGACCGTGCTCACCGACGTCCAGGGCGTGGCCCGGCATCTGCTCGCCGATCCGTCCTGTGCTCTCGGCCTGGTGCCGGTCAAGGATGAGCAGAAGCTCACCGATGTGCTGGCTGCCCAGGGCAAGTCGGCGAAGCGGCTGACCGAGATCGACGGCATCAACTATTCGTCAGGAGACAAGCTAGCGCTAGGTCTTTACCGGGTGGCTCCGTGAACAATAGCGTCGGCCATCGAATGCCCCTATAGGTCTTGCGCCAAAGCCATGTCTATCGCGCCCCTTGCCCTTTACCGCCGCTCGCTCGGCAATTTCCGCGACACGATGTCGATCGTGAAGCGGCGCTTCGCCGTGCGCCCGGCGCGCTATCCGAGAATTTTGTGGAGCGCCTGGCTCATGGCCTGGGTGCTTCTGACTGTGGCGATCTTCCTGTGCCTCGACACCGGTGCGGGTGAGTTGCGCGGCGAATGGTCCCCAGGCTTTGTGCGCTTCACCGATTTCTTCACCCAGTTCGGCCTTGGCGGATGGTACCTCATTCCGGCTGCGCTCTGCCTCGTTGCCGCCAATCTGACGGATTGGCGCGGCCTGTCCAGGCATGGCCGGATGATCGTCTACAACTGGACCTGTTTCGCGTTCCTGGTGCTCTGCTCCGCCGGGCTGTCCGGTCTGGCGGTCAACCTCCTGAAATACGGCATCGGCCGGGCGCGGCCGCTCTATTTCGACAGTTTCGGCGTCCTGTCGCTGCATCCTTTCGCCATGGACGCGCGTTTCGCCGGCTTTCCGTCCGGCCACGCCACGACAATGGGCGCGGTCTTTGGCATTCTGCTGTTGCTGTTCCCCAGGCGCTGGTACATCACGCTGGCGGTCACCGCCTGCATTGCCTCGACACGCGTCTTCGTCGGCGCGCATTATCCGAGCGACACGGTCGCGGGCTTCGGCCTTGGATTGGCTTTCGCGGTTATGTCTGGGCTGGTGTTTGCCCGGCTGGGTTTCATCTTCGGTCAGACAGGCGCGAAGCTTCCGGTGCGCAAGCGGACATTCCGGCTGGGATGGTCCATTGAGCCAAGAGGCAGGATTTCAACGGCGGGCCCAGTCAGGGCCAGCTGACCGAACCCAGACTCCAATGCCTGGGCTGGCAGTCTTTCGTAGCTAGCGCAGCCGCTTCGGCCTCGGATCAGCGAGCTCGCCGGCCAGGCGCCGATCGAGATAATCCGCACATTCCTGGATGAGCAATTCGGCATCGTTGGCGAAGAAGTGGTTGGCGCCGGGAATAGTCTTCTGGGTGATGGTGATACCCTTCTGCGTATGCAGCTTGTCGACCAGACCCTGCACGTCCTTGGGCGGCGCCACCTTGTCGGCGTCGCCATGGATGATCAGGCCGGATGACGGGCAGGGTGCCAGGAATGAAAAATCATAGGTGTTGGGCTGCGGCGCAACCGAGATGAAGCCCTCGATCTCCGGCCGGCGCATCAGAAGCTGCATGCCTATCCACGAGCCGAAGGAATAGCCGGCGACCCAGCAGCTCTTGGAGTCCGGATGCAGCGACTGCACCCAGTCGAGCGCGGCGGCGGCATCGGACAATTCGCCGGTGCCATGGTCGAATTCGCCCTGGCTGCGGCCGATACCTCGGAAATTGAAGCGCAGCGTGGTGAAGTCGCGCTTCTGGAACATGTAGAAGAGGTCGTAGACGATCTTGTTGTTCATCGTGCCGCCGAATTGCGGGTGCGGATGCAGCACGATGGCGATCGGGGCGCTCTTTTCCTTCGAGGGCTGATAACGTCCCTCCAAGCGACCAGCCGGACCAGCGAAAATGACCTCAGGCATAAAATACTCCACGTGGCAAATGAGTGCGCTAACCCGGAACTGCTTCGGTTCTAGTTCTCCTGCGGCCCCAAACCTTCTGTGGCCTTGACGCCGGGCAAGCGTCTTCCTAGAAGCTAGTTTAGAATTGTTCAAAACTGGGAGGCCGAAACCCGATGGTTCGGTCACCCGCGCCGCAAGCCGGGTAAATAGGACGGCTTGCCTTGCAATTTCAAGGAAATAACGCGCTATCCTCGCGGGATAGTTGGCAGAAGGACGAACTGAGCGAAAATGGCCGCAGCCCGCGCCTATCTCGACTATAACGCCAGCGCGCCACTTGTTGCGGAAGCGCGGGCGGCGATGGTCGCCGCGCTCGATGCCGCCAACCCGTCGTCGGTCCATGCGGAAGGGCGCGCCTCGCGCCGTCTGGTCGAGGACGCGCGCCGCGACGTGGCGCGGTTGGTTGGCGCCAGGCCAGAGCATGTCGTTTTCACCTCCGGCGCCACCGAAGCCGCCTCGACGCTGCTTGGACCCGATTGGCGGATGGGACGCGGCGCCATCCGCATGAGCCACCTCTACGTCTCGGCGGCCGACCATCCCTGTATCCTCAATGGTGGGCACTTTGCGGCTGCACAGATGACGAGGATCGGCGTCGACCGGAACGGCATTGCCGACCTCGAGGCGCTTTCCGCCGCGCTTGCCGCGCATGACAAGGCCGCCGGCCTGCCTCTGGTGGCGATCCATGCCGCCAACAATGAGACCGGCGTCGTGCAGCCGGTCGCGCGTATCGCCGAAATCGTCAAGGCCGCTGGCGGGGTGCTGGTGATCGACGCCGTGCAGGCGGCGGGGCGTATTCCGATCGACATGTCAGTCCCTTATGCGGACTACCTGATCCTTTCCTCGCATAAGATCGGCGGGCCGAAGGGCGTCGGCGCGATCGTCGCCGCGTCGGACCTGATGATGCCGCGGCCGCTGATCAATGGCGGCGGCCAGGAGAAGGGCCACCGCGCCGGCACGGAGAACGTCCCCGGAATCGCCGGTTTCGGCGCCGCCGCGCGCGCCGCGCTGGCCGGTCTCGGGGACATGGATGCAGTTGCGCGCCGGCGCGACGAGGTCGAGGCGATCGTGCGCAACCTCGCTGCCGATGCGGAAATCTTTGGAGCGGCGTCGCCAAGGCTTGCCAATACGACATTCTTCGCTATTCCCGGCATCAAGGCCGAGACGGCGCAGATCGCTTTCGATCTTGCCGGCATCGCGCTGTCGGCGGGCTCGGCTTGCTCGTCCGGAAAGGTCGGGCCAAGCCATGTGCTCAAGGCAATGGGCCGCGGCGACAGCCTTGGCGCCTTGCGCGTTTCGATCGGACGCGCGACAGGCGCCGGGGATATCGAGGCCTTCCGGGCAGCACTGGCGGGCATCGTCGCTCGCCGCGCGGGCAAGGAAGAGGCTGCCTGAGGGCGGCGGGGCAGTGGAGCGGGAGATGCCTGGCAGCTCCCGGATTTCCGCTGCTCGGAAATGAATCAGGCCTTTCGGCCTGGTAGAGCCGTGCGTTTTGTCCTGGCCGGGTGAATTTCCGGCGGATACGCACTATATGGAGCTTACTCCGCTGCGCGCCCCGGTCGGGTGCGATTACAGCGGTGCCATAGTTTGAAAACTGCCGGGCCTTGACCCCGGCGTGGATGGAGAACGCTTATGCCTGCTGTGCAGGAGACGATCGATCGAGTCCGAAAGATCGACGTCGACCAGTATAAATACGGGTTCCAGACAGAGATCGAGATGGACAAGGCCCCCAAGGGCCTGAGCGAAGACATCATTCGCTTCATCTCGGCCAAGAAGGATGAGCCGGACTGGATGCTGGAATGGCGTCTGGAGGCCTATCGCCGCTGGCTGACGCTGGAAGAGCCGACCTGGGCGCGCGTCCACTATCCGAAGATCGACTTCCAGGACCTTTACTATTACGCCGCGCCGAAAAGCACGCCGGGGCCGAAGTCGCTGAGCGAGGTTGATCCGGAACTGCTCAAGGTCTATGAAAAGCTCGGCATCCCGCTGAAGGAACAGGAGATCCTGGCCGGCGTGCAGAAGGCCGGCGCGGCTGACGCGGAAGAGGAAGAGGTCGGCGACAACGTCTACAAGTCCGGCCGGGTAGCGGTCGACGCCGTGTTCGATTCCGTTTCGGTGGTCACCACCTTCAAGGAAGAACTCGCCAAGGCGGGCGTCATCTTCTGCTCGATCTCGGAGGCGATCCGCGAGCATCCGGAGCTGGTGAAGAAGTATCTGGGCACGGTCGTGCCGACCTCGGACAATTTCTACGCGACGCTGAATTCGGCGGTGTTCACCGACGGTTCGTTCGTCTTCGTGCCCAAGGGCGTTCGCTGCCCTATGGAGTTGTCGACCTATTTCCGTATCAACGAGAAGAATACCGGCCAGTTCGAGCGCACGCTGATCATCGCCGAGGAGGGGGCATATGTCTCCTATCTCGAAGGTTGCACGGCGCCGCAGCGCGACGAGAACCAATTGCATGCGGCGGTGGTCGAACTGATCGCGCTCGACGATGCCGAGATAAAATATTCGACGGTGCAAAACTGGTATCCGGGCGACGCCGAGGGCAAGGGCGGCATCTACAACTTCGTCACCAAGCGCGGCGACTGCCGCGGCGATCGCTCGAAGATCTCGTGGACGCAGGTCGAGACCGGTTCGGCCATCACCTGGAAATATCCGAGCTGCATCCTGCGGGGCGACGATTCCTCGGGCGAGTTCTATTCGATCGCGGTGTCGAACGGCTACCAGCAGGTCGATAGCGGCACCAAGATGATCCATCTCGGCAAGAACACGTCGAGCCGCATCATCTCCAAGGGCATCGCAGCGGGCTTCTCGCAGAACACCTATCGCGGCCAGGTCTCGGCGCATCGCAAGGCCGCCAACGCGCGCAACTTCACCAATTGCGACTCGCTGCTGATCGGCGACCAGTGCGGCGCGCACACCGTGCCCTACATGGAGGCCAAGAACGCGACGGCGAAGTTCGAGCACGAAGCGACGACGTCGAAGATCTCCGAAGACCAGAAGTTCTATGTCATGCAGCGCGGCATTCCCGAGGAAGAGGCGATCGCGCTGATCGTCAACGGCTTCGTCAAGGATGTCATCCAACAACTGCCGATGGAGTTCGCCGTCGAGGCGCAGAAGCTGATCGGTATCAGTCTCGAGGGGAGTGTGGGGTGACAAAGTCGCCCAAGCGCGAATCCGCGGAAAAGCATGTCTATCTGCAGGATTGGATGCACCGTTGGTATGTGGCTTTGGAGCTGACGTTGTGTTTGGCCGCAGTCGGCGTTGCTTTGCTCATCGCGACCTACTCGCCGGCTGGCTTTTGGCATGGGCTTCTGGAAGCCCTGAAGCAGTTGTTAAACCAGGTTTAGCCGAGCAGACGGCTACGCATAGGACAAAATAGAAATGCTTGAGATCAAGAACCTCCATGCCCGCATCGTCGATGACGGCACCGAGATCATCCGCGGCCTGAACCTGACCGTGAAAGACGGCGAGGTCGCAGCCATCATGGGTCCGAACGGTTCGGGCAAGTCGACGTTGTCCTACATCCTCGCCGGCCGCGAGGACTATGAGGTGACCGAGGGCGACATCCTCTATAACGGCCAGTCGATCCTGGAGATGGACCCGGCCGAGCGCGCAACGGCGGGCATCTTCCTCGCCTTCCAGTATCCGATGGAAATACCGGGCGTGGCGACCATGGAATTCCTCAAAGTGGCGATGAACGAGCAGCGCAAGGCGCGCGGCGAGGAACCGCTGAAGGTGCCGGAGTTCCTGAAGCGCGTGAAGGAAGCGGCCGCCTCGCTCAGCATGGACATCAACATGCTGAAGCGTCCGCTCAATGTCGGCTTCTCGGGCGGCGAGAAGAAGCGCGCCGAGATCCTGCAGATGAAGCTGCTCGAGCCGAAGCTTTGCGTGCTGGACGAGACCGATTCCGGCCTCGATATCGACGCGCTGAAGATCGTCTCGGACGGCGTCAACGCGCTGCGTTCGCCCGACCGCGCCATCATCGTCATCACCCACTACCAGCGCCTGCTGGAGCACATCGTGCCCGACAGCGTGCACGTGCTCTACAAGGGCCAGGTCATCAAGTCCGGCGACAAGTCGCTGGCGCTCGATCTCGAGGCCAACGGCTATGCCGGCGTGATCGGCGAAGCGGCGTGAGATGGCAGTCGAGGCAAGAGCCATGAACATGCATGCACAGCCCCAAAGGACATTGGCCGAGACGGCGCTGATCGATGCCTTCGGCGAGCGGCTGTCGCAGCTGCCCGGCGACGGCGCGGTGATGGTGAAGCGCGACGACGCGATCGAGGCGATCAAGCACGGCCTGCCGACGCGCCGCGTCGAATCCTGGCACTATACGGATCTGCGCCGATTGCTGACCAAGGTGCCGGCGTTTGAGGCCGGCGCCGTCGCCAAGGCACTTGCGCCGGTTCTCGAAGGCTCCACAGTGCTGCCGGTGCTGAACGGAGTATCGCAGACGAAGCTGCCGGAGATCGACGGCGTCACCGTGCAGCGCCTGTCGGAGAAGCTCACCGACGGTAGCGTCGCGCCCGGGCTCGATCCCTATGGCGACGACGACGCGATCGGCGCGCTCAACACCGCCTTTGTCGCCGACGGCTATTTCGTCGACATCGCCGACGGCGCCGAGCTGGAAAAGCCGATCGAACTGCAGAACCTGCAGGCTGGCGGCCAGTCGCATGTGCGGCTCTTGGCGCGCGTGGGAGCCGGCGCCAAGGCGGTGATCGTCGAGCGACAGACGGGCGAGGGCGACGAGGCGCTGGTCTCTTCGGTCAGCCAGCTCGTGGTCGGGGACGGCGCGGAGGTGACCTGGCTGATCGTTCAGGAGCAGCCGGACACGGCCACGCATCTCGCCCAGTTCAAGGCGCATATCGGCAAGGACGCTAAGCTGACTCTGTTCGTGATGAATGCCGGCGGCAAGCTAGTGCGCCAGGAGGTCGTCGTCAGGACGACCGGCGAGGGCGCCGATTTCAAATTGCGTGGCATCAACCTTCTGGCCGGCGATACGCATACCGACACCACCATGGTGCTCGACCATGCGGTGCCGCACACGACCTCGAGCGAAGTGATCCGCAATGTCGTGACCGGCAAGGCGCGCGGCGTCTTCCAGGGCCGCATCAACGTGCATCAATATGCACAGAAGACCAACGCCAAGATGGCCTGCAACACGCTGCTCCTGTCGGACGATGGCGAGTTCTCGACCAAGCCGGAATTGGAAATCTTCGCCGACGACGTCGTTTGCGGCCACGGCGCCACGGTCACGGAGATCGACCACAACCATCTGTTCTACCTGATGGCGCGCGGCATCGACGAGAAAGCGGCGCGGGGCCTTCTGGTGAAGGCTTTCGTCGCCGAGGTAATCGAGGAACTGGACGACGAGGCGCTGGTCGAGGCGCTGGAAGCGCGGCTCGACGGCTGGTTTTCGACGCACGGGTAGCGCTCTTCCTTCTCCCCTTGTGGGAGAAGGTGGATCGGCGCACAGCGCCGAGACGGATGAGGGGTGTTGGACGGAGTGAGGCCTTGGCCGGCAAGGACTTGGAAATGGACCAGAAGATCGAAACCACTCCCTATGATGTCGAGGCGATCCGCCGCGACTTCCCGATCCTGTCGCGCCAGGTCTACGGCAAGCCGCTGGTCTATCTCGACAATGGAGCTTCGGCGCAGAAGCCGCAGGTGGTGCTCGACACCATCCAGCACGCCTATTCGCAGGAATACGCCAACGTGCATCGCGGGCTGCATTTCCTGTCGAACGCCGCGACGGATGCCTATGAGAAGGCGCGTGAGGCGGTGCGCCGCTTTCTCAATGCGCCGAGCACCGACAACATCGTCTTCACCTCCAACACCACCTCGGCGATCAACACGGTCGCTTATGGCTGGGGCATGCCGCGGATCGGCGAGGGCGACGAGATCGTGCTCTCGATCATGGAGCATCATTCCAACATCGTGCCATGGCACTTCATCCGCGAGCGTCAGGGCGCCAAGCTGGTCTGGGTGCCGGTCGACGATCTCGGCGCCTTCCACATCGAGGAATTCGAGAAGCGTCTGACCGACCGCACCAAGCTCGTCGCCATCACCCAGATGTCGAACGCGCTGGGCACTGTGACGCCGATCAAGGAAATCGTGCGCATCGCGCATGCGCGTGGAATTCCCGTGCTCGTCGACGGCAGCCAGAGCGCCGTGCACATGCCGATCGACGTGCAGGACCTCGACTGCGATTTCTTCGTCTTCACCGGCCACAAGGTCTACGGGCCGTCGGGCATCGGCGTGCTCTACGGCAAGAAGGACAGGCTGGAAGAGATGCGGCCGTTCATGGGCGGCGGCGAAATGATCGAGGAGGTGACGGAAGACATCGTCACCTACAACGATCCGCCGCATCGCTTCGAGGCCGGCACGCCGCCGATCGTGCAGGCGATTGGGCTGGGCGCGGCGTTGGACTATATGGACAGAGTGGGCCGTGAGCGTATCGCCGCGCACGAGGCGGACCTCAAGACCTACGCGCATGAGCGGCTGCGCGCCATCAACTCGCTGCGCATCTTCGGCGACGCGCCAGGCAAGGGCGCCATCGTCTCGTTCGAATTGCAGGGTATCCATGCGCATGACGTGTCGATGGTGATCGACCGGCAGGGCGTGGCGGTGCGCGCGGGCACCCATTGCGCTCAGCCGCTGTTGAAACGCTTCGGCGTCACTTCCACATGCAGGGCATCGTTCGGCATGTATAATACGAGGGCCGAAGTCGACGCTTTGGCCGAGGCGCTGGAAAAGGCGCGGAAATTCTTCGGGTGACGACAATGGACGATGTGAGCACCACCACAGACACCGCGCCGGAAACGGCCGGCAATGGCATTGTCTCGGCCTCGGCCATCCCCGCCGACGAGTTGGCACGGCTGACCGACGACATCGTCTCGGCGCTGAAGACGGTCTACGATCCGGAAATCCCGGCCGACATCTACGAGCTTGGCCTCGTCTACAAGATCGACATCGAGGACGACCGGACCGTCAAGATCGACATGACCTTGACCGCGCCCGGCTGCCCCGTGGCCGGCGAAATGCCGGGCTGGGTCGAGAACGCCGTGGGCGCCGTCGAGGGCGTGTCAGGCGTCGAGGTCAAGATGACCTTCGATCCGCCGTGGACGCCCGATCGGATGTCGGAAGAGGCGCAGGTCGCGGTAGGCTGGTATTGAGCTTGACTTGCGCGCCAGGTGAAACTTCACCATCTTAAAGGCAGACTCAGTCCGCAGGCCTTGAACCTGCGCGAATGCGGAGAATGACATGGGACGCTTTGCCGTCATCACGATGACCGAAAAGGCCGCCGACCGGGTGCGCGAGATCGTGGCCACCCGCGACAACGCACATGGCATCCGCCTCGGCATCAAGAAGGGCGGCTGCGCTGGCATGGAGTACACGGTCGACCTGGTGACCGAGCCCAATCCCAAGGATGATCACATCGAGCGCGACGGCGCGCACGTCTATGTTGCGCCGGAGGCGGCGCTCTTCCTGTTTGGCACCGAGATGGACTTCGAGCAGACGACGCTGCGCACTGGCTTCACCTTCAAGAATCCGAACCAGAGCTCGGCCTGCGGCTGCGGCGAGTCGGTCGAGTTGAAGCCGGCGGACTTGAAGGCGCTTGCCGAGGCACGCGCCTCGGCCTGACCCCTTCCTTTGTCCCGTTTACGGGAGAAGGTGGCCCGAAGGGCCGGATGAGGGGTAAGTGCGAAGGTTTGAGCGGCTGGCGCTGCCCCTCATCTGCCTGCCGGCATCTTCTCCGTGAGCGGGGAGAAGAGAGCTAATCCACCCACATCGCTGTCCGCTTGTGCCAGTCGGCGATCGACTCTTCTGGATAGACGTCGAACACCTTGTCCTTCTTGCCGATCACCGGCTCGACCCAGTTCGCCTTGTATTTCAGCATCAGATGCACCCTTTCCGGAGGCTTCGGCAGGTCGCTGTCGATGGCCGAGGCGAAGGGATGGACGAGGTCCGGCCAGGTCGGGTCGTAGAGCCAAAGCGCCGAGCCGCATTTCCTGCAGAAATTGCGCTCTCCGGTCGAGACCTCGCAACGCGGACGCTCGTCATCCTCGATCTTGGCGCAGTAGACGCCGAGGTTGCGCTTGCCCCTGATGTTCATGGTCTCGTAGACGGCGCCGAGATTGATGGCGAAACCGCCGCCGCCCTGCTGCTTGCGGCAGATCGAGCAGTAGCAGAGCATGAACGGCACCGGCGTGTGGCTTTCGACTTCGAAGGCGACGGCGCCGCAGCGGCAGGAGCCTTTGAGCAGGACAGGCATGGCGGATACTCCATCTTCGGACCTCAACTTGTCAGCATGCTCTTGGTTGCGGGAATGACAAGGTCCATGCCGGGTGAGATGATGCTGCATGGACGACGCGCGCCTTGAAGAACTGTTCGACAACCTTGGCCCGATCAGCATTAGAAAACTGTTCGGCGGCAAGGGTATCTATTGCGATGGCGTCATCGTCGCCGTCGTCGTGCGCGGCGAGTTGATGCTGAAGGCGGACGAGGAGAGCATTCCCGATTTCAGGGCCGCCGGCTGCAGCCAGTGGACCTATACCGGCTCGAGGCACGGCAAGGAGGTGGCGATGCCCTATTGGAGCATTCCCGACCAGGCCTTCGACGATCCAGACGAGATGGCGATCTGGGCGCGGCGCGCCTATGAAGCGGGACGACGGGCGGGCAAATAACCCTATAGCGCCTTGGCAATTTCCGCGGCCAGCCGCGCATTGTTCTCGACCAGCGCGATGTTGGTCTTGAGGCTGCGGCCGCCGGTCAGTTCCAGGATCTTCGAAAGCAGGAACGGTGTCACCGCCTTGCCCGTGACGTTGAGAGCCTCGGCGGCCTTCTGCGCGGCTTGGATGTAGCCGTCCATCTCGGCGGTCGGGATCTCGTCACTCTGTGGTACCGGGTTGGCGACCAGAATGCCGCCGCCCAGGCCAAGCGCCTGGCGCGTGCGGTGGAAATGCGCGATCTCTTCGGCTGAATGGAGCGTCAGCGGCGCGCGGAACGGCGACTGCCTGGACCAGAAGGCCGGCATGGTCTCGCTGCGATGGCCGATGACTGGCACGCCGCGCGTCTCCAGCACTTCCAGCGTCTTTGCGATGTCCAGGATCGCCTTGGCGCCGGCCGAGACGACGATGACCGGCGTGCGCGCCAATTCGTCGAGGTCGGCCGAGATGTCGAAGCTTTTCTCGGCGCCCTTGTGGACGCCGCCGATGCCGCCGGTGGCGAAGACTTTTATGCCGGCCATGTGCGCGGTGATCATCGTGGCCGCAACCGTGGTGCCGCCGGTGCGCCCTTGCGCCACTGCAAAGCCGATATCGGCGCGCGACAGCTTCATGGCGTCGCCGGTCATGGCGAGGGATTCGCGCTCGCCGTCGGACAGGCCGATCTTGATACGGCCATTGACCACGGCGATCGTCGCCGGCACGGCGCCGGCATTGGCGATGATCTGCTCGACCTTGGCCGCCATGGCGCCGTTGTCGGGGTAGGGCATGCCGTGGGTGATGATGGTGCTTTCCAGCGCCACCACGGGCCGGCCGGCGGCAAGCGCGTCCGCCACGGGCGGATGGATGTCGACGAAGGGGCGGGCGGTATCCGGCGTCATTTCTGTCTCCGATCCGAAGGAATTGCTCCGTTGGTGGCCCTATGCCACCTCCCGCGCCTCCGGCACAAGGGCGAGCGCTTGCGTGAAGTTGGCGTTCGTGAAGGACGGCACGGCCTCGGGGCTCTCGATCGCCAGCATTGCCGCGGCAAGACCTTCGCGCAGCGCGGCGCGCAGCGGCAGGCCGCGCAACAAGGCGGCGACCGTCGCGCCGGTCAGGGCGTCGCCGGCGCCGGTCACGTCGGCAACCTTTCGCGGCGTGGGCGGATCGACTTCGAAGATGCCGGTGTCGTCGAAGGCCAGAACCGAAGCGCTGCCGGCCGTAACGACGCCGGCGTCAAGGCCAGCCTGCCTGAGCCTGTGGACGATGCTTTCTCCCAATGGCTCGGCGCCGACCAGCGCGGCCGCTTCGCGTCGGTTCATGAACAGCAACGACAGATCGCCGAGCAGCGGCATCAGGCGAACGACCTTGGCCGGCGAGACGGCGATGGCGAAGACCGGCCGGCCGCCGGAGAGTGCCACCAGGCGCTCCAGCGCCGCCGTCGGCAGGTTGGCGTCGCACAGGATGGCGTCGGCGGCGGCGATCGCCTCGCGCACCTTGGAGCGCCTTATCTGCTTGGGGAAGGCGAGGTCATAGAGCGCCATGTCGGCCAGCCCGACGATCAACTCGCCCTCGGCGTCGATCAGCGCCGTGTAGCTTGGCGTCGTGCGGTCGAGGAACACCACCGAAAGGTCCGTTATCCCGGCGTTGTCGATCGCCAAGGCGACCGTATCCGCCGCCGCGTCGCCGCCGCGCACCGAAATCAGCGATGCCGAGACGCCACGCTTGACCACGCAGCGCAGGGCGTTGAAAACGACGCCGCCGACATCCTCGCGCATGATGCCGGGGTTGGAGGCCGCGGGCACATAGGTGCCGGTAACCTGGCCGCGCCGATCGATATGGGCGCCGCCCAGCGCGAGAATATTTGGGGATGTCGGCATCTGGGATCGGTGACTTTCGTTGATCGTGCGGCTGCGCACACTAGGTTCCTGGGCATCGCCTCGCAATCTCAGTCGCGATTCGGCACGGCCGGATATCGAATTCTTATCTGGACCAGTTGTGTCGGTCTGCACCAGTCCTGGTGAGACAAAAATAGAACAAATCAAGATATTGATTGTTTTTCAAATAGCTATCGCCCCTTGCCAAATGAGAACAAAAAAGGTACAAAATGGTAGGGATCACGGATTGTCCGGCCTTCATTGACGACCAAGGGGTGATGTATCATGGCTCAGAATACTTTGCGGCTTGTAGAGGATAAGGCAGTGGACAAATCAAAGGCTCTGGACGCGGCGCTGTCGCAGATCGAGCGCGCTTTCGGCAAGGGCTCGATCATGCGGCTCGGCGCCAACGAGAAGGTGGTCGAGATCGAAACCGTGCCGACCGGCTCGCTCGGTCTCGACATCGCGCTTGGCGTCGGCGGCCTGCCGCGCGGCCGCATCATCGAGATTTACGGGCCGGAAAGCTCGGGCAAGACGACGCTGGCACTGCATACGGTCGCGGAGGCCCAGAAGAAGGGCGGCATCTGCGCCTTCGTCGATGCCGAGCACGCGCTCGATCCGGTCTATGCCCGCAAGCTCGGCGTCGACCTGGAAAACCTCCTGATCTCGCAGCCCGACACAGGCGAGCAGGCGCTGGAAATCTGCGACACGCTGGTGCGCTCGGGCGCCATCGACGTGCTGGTGGTCGACTCGGTCGCGGCATTGACGCCGCGCGCCGAAATCGAAGGCGAGATGGGCGACGCGCTGCCCGGTCTTCAAGCACGCCTGATGAGCCAGGCGCTGCGCAAGCTGACCGCCTCGATCTCGCGATCCAACACCATGGTCATCTTCATCAACCAGATCCGCATGAAGATCGGCGTCATGTTCGGCTCGCCCGAGACGACCACGGGCGGCAACGCGCTGAAATTCTACGCCTCGGTGCGCCTCGACATCCGCCGCATCGGCTCGGTCAAGGACCGCGACGAGGTGGTCGGCAACCAGACCCGCGTCAAGGTGGTCAAGAACAAGCTGGCTCCGCCCTTCAAGGTGGTCGAGTTCGACATCATGTATGGCGAGGGCGTGTCCAAGACCGGCGAGCTCGTCGATCTCGGCGTCAAGGCCGGCGTGGTCGAGAAGTCGGGCGCCTGGTTCTCCTATAATTCGCAGCGTCTGGGCCAGGGTCGCGAGAACGCCAAGCTGTTCCTGCGCGACAATCCCGACACGGCGCGCGAGATCGAAATGGCGCTCAGGCAGAATGCCGGGCTGATCGCCGAGAAATTCCTCGAGAATGGCGGCTCCGAAGGCGGCGACGACGGTTTCGAGGACGAAGCCGGCGCCATGTAGGGCGCGTTGCCCGCAACCAGTCGGCTTAGCCGGAGTTTGGTCACAATCCTGGTTTATCGGCTTATGCTTATGTAATCGAGTTCTTGAGTACTGCGTACCCGAACCGCCGGCCTTCGCGCCGGCGGTTTTGCGTTTTGCGGACAATGTCGAGCTGCCGCTCGCTTGCTGATTGGTCTAACCGCGTGTTTCTGGACAGGCTCAAGAGCTATCGCTAAAAGGCCCATCTATCTTCAGTAATACCAAAGCCCATTTGCCGCCGGCCGGGCCGGTGGTTCTTGCGAAAAAGGCAGTATGCAATGAGTGGCGTCAACGACATCCGGTCGACATTCCTCGACTACTTCCGCAAGGAGGGCCACGAGATCGTCGCCTCCAGCCCGCTGGTGCCGCGCAACGATCCGACGCTGATGTTCACCAATGCCGGCATGGTGCAGTTCAAGAACGTCTTCACCGGATTGGAGAAGCGTCCCTATTCGCGCGCCGCGACTGCGCAGAAGAGCGTGCGCGCCGGAGGCAAGCACAACGACCTCGACAATGTCGGCTACACCGCGCGCCATCTCACCTTCTTCGAGATGCTCGGCAATTTCTCGTTCGGCGACTATTTCAAGGAGCGCGCGATCGAGCTTGCCTGGAACCTGATCACCAAGGGTTTCGGGCTGAAGAAGGACAAGCTGCTCGTCACCGTCTATCACACCGACGACGAGGCCGCGGCTTACTGGAAGAAGATCGCCGGCTTCTCGGATGACCGCATCATCCGGATTCCTACCTCGGACAATTTCTGGGCGATGGGCGACACCGGCCCGTGCGGCCCTTGCTCGGAGATCTTCATCGATCGCGGCGAGCGTATCTGGGGCGGCCCGCCCGGCAGCCCGGAGGAAGACGGCGACCGGTTCCTGGAATTCTGGAACCTGGTGTTCATGCAGTACGAGCAGGTGACGAAGGAAGAGCGCATCGACCTGCCGCGTCCTTCGATCGACACCGGCATGGGCCTGGAGCGCATGGCCTCCATCCTGCAGGGCGTCGAGAGTGTCTTCGAAACCGACCTGTTCAGGCACCTGATCGATGCGGCATCCTCCGCGCTCGGGCAGGGGCCGAACCAGGAGAACGTCGCATCGTATCGCGTGATCGCCGATCATCTGCGCTCGTCCTCTTTCCTGGTGGCGGATGGCGTGCTGCCGTCCAACGAGGGGCGCGGTTATGTGCTGCGCCGCATCATGCGCCGCGCCATGCGCCATGCTCAGCTGCTCGGCGCCAAGGAGCCGTTGATGTGGCAGCTGGTGCCTGCGCTGGTGCGCGAAATGGGTCAGGCCTATCCCGAACTGGTGCGCGGCGAGGCGCTGATCACCGAGACGCTGAAGCTAGAGGAAACACGCTTCCGCAAGACGCTGGTGCGCGGGCTCGGCCTGCTGTCCGACGCCACCGAGACGCTGCACGCCGGCGACATGCTCGACGGAGAGACGGCTTTCAAGCTCTACGATACCTACGGCTTTCCGCTCGACCTGACGCAGGACGCGTTGCGCCAGCGCAGCATTTCGGTCGACATCGCCGGCTTCACCGACGCGATGGAGCGGCAGAAAGCCGAGGCGCGCGCGCATTGGGCGGGCTCGGGCGAGGCTGCGACCGAGACGGTATGGTTCTCGGTGCGCGAAAAGACCGGCGCGACCGAGTTCCTCGGCTACGAGACTGAAGCTGCGGAAGGCATCGTCCAGGCGCTGGTCAAGGACGGCAAAACCATCGACAGCGCGGGCCAGGGCGATGCGGTCGCCGTGGTCGTCAACCAGACGCCGTTCTACGGCGAATCCGGCGGCCAGATGGGCGACACCGGTGTTATCTTAGGCGACGGCTTCTCGATCGAGATTTCCGATACGCAGAAGAAGGCCGACGGCCTGTTCGTGCATATCGGCAAGGTGGCTAAAGGCACGGTCAAGACCGGTGCCGCCGTGGAGCTCAAGGTCGACCACGGCCGCCGCTCGAAGCTGCGCGCCAACCATTCCGCGACGCATCTCATCCACGAGGCGCTGCGCGAGGTGCTAGGCACTCATGTCGCGCAGAAGGGCTCGTTGGTCGCGCCCGATCGCCTGCGCTTCGACATTTCGCACAACAAGCCGATCTCGGCCGATGAGCTCGACGAGGTCGAGCGCATGGCCAACGAGATCGTCGTGCAGAACAGCCCGGTGACGACGAGGCTGATGTCGGTCGACGACGCGATTGCCGAGGGCGCCATGGCGCTGTTCGGCGAGAAATATGGCGACGAGGTGCGCGTCGTGTCGATGGGCACCGGCCTGCATGGCGCCAAGGCCAATCGTCCCTATTCCGTCGAGCTTTGCGGCGGCACGCATGTGAAGTCGACCGGAGATATCGGCCTGGTGCGCATCCTATCGGACAGCGCGGTCGCGGCTGGCGTGCGACGCATCGAAGCGCTGACCGGAGAAGCGGCGCGCAGGCATCTCGACGAGCAGGACAGGCGGCTGAAGGCGGCTGCGGCGACCCTCAAGATATCGCCGGCCGACGTGCCGTCACGCGTCGAAGCGCTGCTCGAGGAGCGCAAGAAGCTCGAGAAGGAACTGACCGAGGCGCGCAAGAAACTGGCGCTGGGCGGCGGTTCGACCGTTGCCGATGCGGCCGCGAACGAGACGGTCGCCGGCGTCGGCTTCCTTGGCAAGGCGGTCACCGGCGTGGCGCCGAAGGACCTGAAGCCGCTGGCGGATGCCGGCAAGAAGACGCTCGGCTCCGGCGTGGTCGTTTTCGTCGGCGCCGGCGAGGACAACAAGGCGAGCGTGGTCGTCGGCGTCACCGACGATCTGACCGGCCGCTTCAGCGCCGTCGATCTGGTGCGCGTCGCGTCCGCCGCGCTCGGCGGGCAGGGTGGCGGAGGGCGTCCCGACATGGCGCAGGCCGGCGGCCCAGACGCCTCCAAGGCCAACGACGCGATCGCGGCGGTCAAGGCGGCGCTCGAAGCGGCTTAGGCCGACGGCCGGCTTAAGGTAAGCAGGTTCCCACTCTCCGAGGTGGCGCCGCCCCTGATTTGGCTGCTGCTATCTTTCCCCGTTGAACGGGAGAAGGGGCTGTCTCATGGCTTTCGCTAATCGCCAACGTTGCGGCCGGCTTATTTATCCCCGTTTACGGGGAGAAATGCTCGGCAGGGCAATTGGGGGCAGCGTCGACGTTGAGGTGGTTTGCTCGAGCTAGGTGACCTTTTCGGTCTGCACGAAGCTCGGGTGGGTGGCAGTCCGCTGATACCAATCCTGCATTTCGGGAAAGCGCGCCAGCAGATCGCGGCCCTCGGCGACTTTGACGAAGTAGCCGATGATCGGCGCCGCGTGCAGGTCTGCCAACGTCAATTGATCGCCGAGCAGCCAGGGGCCTTTTGCCTTGAGTGACGTCAGCACTCTGAGCACGGCTTCGGCCCGGCTGAGCCCGCTGGCGATCAGTGTCTCGTCGGCCGGCATCTTCTCCAGCCGCTCGACCGCGACGTCCCATACCATGGCGCGATAGCCATAAGCGTCGAGCATGCCGGCGATCTGGCTGATCCTCGCACGACCACGCGCGTCGGCGGGCTGCAGGGCCGGACCGGCAAAAGCCTCATCGATGTAGCGTGCGATGGCGCTGGTCTCGAACAGCCGGAAGCCGTCATGTTCGAAGGCCGGGATGCGGCCGAACGGGTGGTGTTCGAGATACCAGTCCGGAACGCCCTCGGCCGCGAAAATGTCGAGCGGGACGAGTTCATGGTCGACGCCCTTTTCCTCCAGCGTCATGCGCGCGATGCGCACATAGACGCTGTAATCGGCGCCATAGAGGATCGGTTTCTTCATCCGGCCCGGCCCTCCGCTATGGCTCCCGGCGTTCGTCGCATGAAAGGTCCATTTCGGGGCTTTTCATGCACTTCGCGCACCGCTTCTCACCCCATGGCCTTCTGGAGGTTCTCGTCGATCTTGTCGAGGAAGCCGGTGGTGGAAAGCCAGGGCTGGTCGGGGCCGATCAGCAGCGACAGGTCCTTGGTCATGAAGCCGGACTCCACGGTTTGGATGCAGACCTTCTCCAGCGTCTCGGCGAAGCGCTTCAGCTCGGCGTTGTCGTCGAGCTTGGCGCGGTGGGCGAGGCCGCGCGTCCAGGCGAAGATCGAGGCGATCGAATTGGTCGAGGTTTCCTCGCCCTTCTGGTGCTGGCGATAGTGGCGGGTCACGGTGCCGTGCGCGGCTTCAGCTTCCACCGTCTTGCCGTCCGGCGTCATCAGCACCGAGGTCATCAGGCCGAGCGAGCCGAACCCTTGCGCGACCGTGTCGGACTGCACGTCGCCGTCATAGTTCTTGCACGCCCAGACATAGCCGCCCGACCATTTCAGGCTCGAAGCGACCATGTCGTCGATCAGGCGGTGCTCGTACCAGAGCTTCCTCGCCTTGAACTCGGCCTCGAACTCCTTCTCGTAGACCTCCTGGAAGATGTCCTTGAAGCGGCCGTCATAGGCCTTGAGGATGGTGTTCTTGGTCGACAGATAGACCGGGAAGTTGCGCAGCAGGCCGTAATTCAGCGAGGCGCGGGCGAACTCGCGGATCGACTCGTCGAGATTGTACATGGCCATGGCGACGCCGGCGCCCGGCGCGTCATAGACCTCGTGCTCGATCACCTGGCCGTCCTCGCCGACGAACTTGATCGTCAGCTTGCCCTTGCCGGGGAAGCGGAAGTCGGTGGCGCGATACTGGTCGCCGAAGGCATGACGGCCGACAACGATCGGCTTGGTCCAGCCCGGCACCAGGCGCGGCACGTTCTTCATGATGATCGGCTCGCGGAAGATGGTGCCGCCGAGGATGTTGCGGATGGTGCCGTTGGGCGACTTCCACATCTTCTTCAGCTTGAATTCCTCGACCCGGGCCTCGTCGGGGGTGATCGTCGCGCATTTCACGCCGACGCCGTATTTCTTGATGGCGTTGGCCGAGTCGATGGTCACCTGGTCGTTGGTGGCGTCGCGGTTCTCGATGCCGAGGTCGTAATACTCAAGCTTCAGGTCGAGATAAGGGTGGATCAGCTTGTCCTTGATGAACTGCCAGATGATGCGGGTCATCTCGTCGCCGTCGAGCTCGACGACCGGGTTCGCCACCTTGATCTTCGCCATGGAAAGAATGCCTCGTTGCTGGGGAATTTGAACGGCCTTGCCCGCATGGTTTCGGCCGCGGATGCGGAGCGTATATCAAAGGCTTTTTCAGCGCGCAAACCGCGATCCGCGCCGTGCCGGAAGGGTGCCGCTGTTGTGAATGCTTCATTTTCCGGGCCGGATGTGGCAGGGGACGCCGAAACGCCGCAAACTCCGGTTACCGATGACCATGCCAGCCACCGAAAATACAGCCAACACCGCTTCCGCCGGACCGGCGATCATCCTGGTCGAGCCGCAGCTCGGCGAGAATATCGGCATGGTCGCGCGCGCCATGGCTAATTTTGGCCTTTCCGAGCTCAGGCTGGTGAACCCGCGTGACGGCTGGCCGAGCGAGAAGGCGCGCGCGGCGGCGAGCCGCGCCGACCACGTCATCGACGCCACCAGGGTCTTCGACGATCTGGCCTCGGCGGTTGCCGATCTCAACTTCGTCTTCGCCACAACGGCGCGCGAGCGCGACGGCTTCAAGCCGGTGCGTGGGCCGGTGGAAGCGGGCAGGGCGCTCAGGGCGCGTGCTGAGGCAGGGCTACGCACCGGCATCCTGTTCGGCCGCGAGCGCTTCGGCCTCTATAATGACGAGGTCGGGCTCGCTGACGAGATCGTCACCTTTCCGGTCGATCCCGGCTTCTCCTCGCTCAACATTGCCCAGGCAGTGCTTTTGATGTCCTATGAATGGATGAAGTCCGGCCTCGCCGACGAGACCCAGACCAATTTCTCCGGGCCCGAGCTGGCGCCGGCCACCAAAGAGCAGTTGCACAGCCTGTTCGCCTATCTTGAGAACGCGCTGGAGGCGCGGGGCTACTTTCGTCCGCAAGAAAAGAAACCGAAGATGGTCGACAATCTGCGCGCCGTGCTGACGCGCGCCGGCTTCGCCGAGCCGGAGCTCAAGGTTCTGCGCGGCATCATCTCGTCGCTGGACAGGTTTTCACCGGCCATGCCGCGCGGCGACGGGTCGCCCGGGGACGATCCGAGGCGGCTGCCGGCCGGCGTGCGAGCGAAGGATGATTATAGCTGAACCGTGGAGAAGGGCGCGCACGATTACGAGCTGCGCAAAGGCTGCTGGGCTTTGCCATTTCGGCACCATGATCATTCACGATAAGAGCGTCGCTGGCCGATCACGGGCCAAGTTCCTCCTTAAGGTTCGACAAAGATGAGCGATCGATCAAGCCAACGCCCGATCCTGATGTTCGATTCCGGCGTTGGCGGGCTGACCGTGCTGCGGGAAGCGCGCGTGCTCATGCCGGACCGTCGCTTCGTCTATGTCGCAGACGATGCGGCTTTTCCTTACGGCGCCTGGGAGGAGCCGGCGCTCAAGGAACATATCCTTACGCTGTTCGGCAAGTTGCTCGACCGACTGCAGCCGGCGATTTCGGTCATTGCCTGCAACACAGCCTCGACGCTGGTGATCGATGCGCTGCGCGAGAAGTTTCCTGGCCATCCTTTCGTGGGCACGGTGCCGGCGATCAAGCCCGCCGCCGAACGCACGCGCTCGGGCCTCGTCTCGGTGCTGGCGACGCCCGGCACGGTGAAGCGGCAGTACACCCGAGATCTGATCAGCAAATGGGCGCAAAAGTGTCATGTGCGCCTGGTAGGCAGCGACCGGCTGGCTGGCCTCGCCGAGATCTATATGCGCCAGGGCTTTGTGGACGAGGAGGCTGTACGGGCCGAAATCGCGCCCTGTTTCATCGAACGGGAGGGCAACCGCACCGACATCGTCGTGCTTGCCTGCACGCATTACCCGTTTCTCGTCAACCGCATGCGCAAGACCGCGCCCTGGCCAGTCGACTGGATCGATCCGGCCGAGGCGATCGCGCGGCGTGCCATGTCGTTGCTCGAGCCGGCCGCTGAGACATCTGGCGACAGCGAGCCCGACCTTGCCATCTTCACCTCAGGGAAGGTGGATTTCGCCACGAGGCGGTTGATTCAGGGTTTTGGGCTGGCCGCACGTTAGGCCGCGTTGATATTCAGGTGACGCCGTTCTGCAATTGCCGGTTGATGCGCTTCCGGTGCTCACGAAACTTCAAGCGCGCTCCGCTCCGGTTCTCGGAACCTGCCATTTTCGACTGGGCCCGGCCTGAATCTCAGCATGTGCTGGAATATCCGTGACTCAATCAGATGCGGCAGGCTCGAAGACGACGCTGCGCTGATCCGGATCAGCCGAGACCAGCTTTAGCGTGAGATCCTCGCCCTCCCTGAGCCCGGAGGCCTTGACGTTGGCCACGACAGGTATGTCGGCAAGCTGCGCGCGGACGCCATGGTCGACGATGTCGGTTACGACCGCCTTGAAAGTCTCGCCCTCGCGCCCCTTGAGCATGACCGCCTCGGCGAGGTCGATCGCAGCGTGGTTGATCTGCGAAGCGCGGGCATCCGCGCGCCCCATCACCTTCGGCAATCTGGCGAAGGCATCGGTGACTGCCTGCGGCACTGTCTGGCCGTTGGCGATCGCCAGCGCGCAGCGCACGACGTAGCGGTCGGCCAGCCGCCTGAGCGGCGCGGTGGCGTGGGCGTAGGTGGCGGCCAACGCTTCATGCCAGGGGACGACGCCCTCCTGGTAGGCCTGGTAGGACGCGCCGTTGCCCGCGCGGCGGATTTCCAGCATGAGCGCGGCCTGCCTCGGATCGGTCGGATCGAGCGTGCGCTGAAAGTCGCTGAGGCTGGTGGAGGCAGGCCAGGACAGGCCGAGCGCCTGTGCCGCGTTGCGCAGTCTTTGCACTTTGGACGCATCCGGCCCCGACATCACCCGGAACAACCCGGTCTTGTGCGCCAGCATGGCGTCCGCAATCGCCATATTGGCGGCCAACGAAAGCGCGGCGTTGTCCTGCTCGGATTGCAGGAGCGGCCGGAACGAAAGCCGGAACGTGCCATCGGCAAGCTTCTCCACCTCCTGCTCGGGCGGGTCCACACGCGAAGCGCCGCGGCGTTCTTCGTTTGCGGCCATGCGCCGCGCCAGTTCCGCGAATCCGGCTGGAAGGTCCGAGGCCTGCACGCTGTCATAAGCGAGCTTGGCGCGGCTTTTAATGATTGCCCGCTCCGCGGCGTCGAGCTTCACCGCGCCGTCCCCGGCGACACGGATGGTGAAGATGATTGCCGGACGCGGCCCGTCGGGCAACAAGCTTGCCGCACCCTCGGCAAGCACCGGCGGATAGAGCCCGGCCTTGCCGTCCGGCAAATAAAGCGTCTCGCCCCGGCTCCAGGCTTCGAGGTCGACCACGTCGCCGTCCTCGGCGAACCAGGCCACGTCGGCAATGGCATAATGGAGGAGAAGATCGCCACCGGTGGCGTCGATCGAGAAGGCCTGGTCAAGATCGGTGGAACTCGCCGGATCGAGCGTGACGAAGGACATCGCTGTCCTGTCGGCATGCTGGTCGGGCGCACGTTTGGCCGCTGCTTCCGCCGTGGCAGCCACCTCCGGCGGGAAACCATCCGGGACATGGAATTCGGTGCGGATCTTCGAGAGCCCGGTGGAAAGTGCCTGTGAAGGATCGGTCAGCGATTTCATGCCGCTGTCCTACACTGGCGCTCAGGGTGCTGGAAGGCTCCAAAGAGAATCGCCGATGCCGATGGACTGAGCCGTCAACGCCGGAACCGGTGCCGAGACGCGGCGTTTTCAATCACAGCAAAGGAGAAACCGTCATGCCCGCCAGATCGCAAGCCCAGCAAAAGGCCGCCGGCGCGGCGCTTTCGGCCAAACGTGGCGAGACCAGGAAAAGCGAGCTCAAAGGCGCTTCGCGCGAAATGTATGACTCGATGAGCGAGAAGCAGCTCGAGGAATTCGCCGACACCAAGCGCAAGGGCCTGCCCAGCAAAAAGTCTTAGATCGGGAGATCGAATGAAACCCGCGGCCTCCGTCGGCTCCTTGCCGCAAAATCAGTGACGCCACCAGGGTGTTCGGATCTTAAGATGCCCGGTTCCGTCCCGATGGCTCCGCCATGGCTGGCATCGCATGCAACGTGCAGAATGCAATAGAGTTGCGGACCTCGCGGCCAGCCGTAAGCTTGACAGCGGTTAAATCTATCTTTAACAGGCCCACCAACACCGGGTGGCGACGCCCGGTGGTTTCTTTTGACGTGTCCCGTGGGTTTTCCGTCGCTTTGCGTGGAAAACCCTGTCAGGCCTCGAAAACGGGGGCCAGAGGAGGGCGCGTTTCCTTCGCCCGGAGCCGTGGGGTTTCCGGGTACGTTGTTTTGAAAGGGAATGCGATGAGCAAGCGCGAATCCGCGAAATACAAGATCGACCGCCGTCTCGGCGAAAACATCTGGGGCCGCCCGAAGTCCCCGGTCAACAAGCGTGAATACGGCCCAGGCCAGCACGGCCAGCGCCGCAAGGGCAAGCTTTCCGACTTCGGCCTGCAGCTGCGCGCCAAGCAGAAGCTGAAGGGCCACTATGGCGACGTTTCGGAAAAGCAGTTCCGCAAGGTCTATGAAGAGGCCAACCGCCGCAAGGGCGATACCTCCGAGAACCTGATCGGCCTGCTGGAGTCGCGCCTCGACGCGATCGTCTATCGCGCCAAGTTCGTGCCGACCATCTTCGCCGCCCGTCAGTTCGTCAATCACGGCCATGTCAACGTCAACGGCAAGCGCACCAATATCGGTTCGTATCGCTGCAAGCCGGGTGACGTGATCGAGGTGCGCGAGAAGTCGAAGCAGCTCGTCATCGTGCTGGAATCGGTGGCTCTCGCCGAGCGCGACGTGCCGGACTACATCGAAGCCGATCACAACAAGATGACCGCGACCTTCGCGCGCGTTCCGGGCCTGTCGGACGTTCCGTTCGCCGTGCAGATGGAACCGAACCTGGTCGTCGAATTCTACTCGCGCTGATCGAACACTTTCAGCCGCAATATCAAAGGCCGCCCGTCGAGGCGGCCTTTTCTTTGCTGGCCATGTCCGCTAAGGCGGACGTCAACAGGACCGTTGGGCATCAGCGCCATGAACATGCTGCCGGACACCAAGTCACTCGACGTCAAGTCCGTCGAACAGATCGGCGAAGAAGCCGAGGGCGGCTTCCATCCGCTGTTCCGCGATGTGCCGTCCTCGGTCGAGTTCAACAAGCTGCGCAAAAGGCTGCTCAGACTGACGCGCCAGGCGATCGAGGACTTCGCCATGGTGAAGCCGGGCCAGCGCTGGCTGGTGGCATTGTCAGGCGGCAAAGATTCCTACGGCCTGCTTGCGCTTTTGCTCGACCTCAAATGGCGCGGCCTGCTGCCGGTCGAACTGCTTGCCTGCAACCTCGACCAGGGCCAACCGAATTTTCCCAAACACATCCTGCCAGACTATCTCAATGCGAACGGCATTCAGCACCGCATCGAGTATCAGGACACCTATTCCGTGGTGACCGACAAGTTGCCCGAGGGCAGCACCTATTGCTCGCTCTGCTCGCGGCTGCGGCGCGGCCATCTCTACCGCATCGCGCGGGAGGAGGGGTGTTCCGCGCTGGTGCTCGGCCACCACCGCGAGGACATCCTGGAAACTTTCTTCATGAACCTGTTCCACGGCGGGCGCCTTGCCGCCATGCCGCCAAAGCTCCTCAATGACGAGGGCGACGTCATGGTGCTGCGGCCGCTCGCCTATAGCGCCGAGGCAGATCTCGAAAAATTTGCCAACGCGATGCAATTCCCGATCATTCCCTGCGATCTTTGCGGCAGCCAGGAAGGGCTGCAGCGTAACGCCATGAAGGCGATGCTCGACGACATCGAGAAGCGCATGCCGGGCCGCAAGGACACGATGATCCGCGCCATGACCAATGTGCGGCCCTCGCATCTGCTGGACAGGAAACTGTTCGACTTCGCGGGACTCGACGAAAACCCAGGACAAGATGTTACCGATGAGATTTGACGATCAGGCGATCGACTGGCTGGCCGAGCTTCTTGCCGAAGCGGCCAGGGCCGAAATCATGCCGCGCTTCCGCCGGCTGGGCGAGGGCGACGTGCGCCAGAAGACGTCCGCCGCCGACCTCGTGACCGAGGCGGACGTCAACGCCGAAAGGCTGATCACCGCCAGGCTGCGCGAACGCTATCCCGACGCCATGGTGGTTGGCGAGGAAGCTTGCTCGGACAACCCGGCGCTGCTTGGCGGCCTCGGCGACGCCGAACTCGCCTTCGTCATCGATCCGGTCGACGGCACCTTCAACTTCGCTTCCGGCGTGCCGCTGTTCGGGGTCATGGCCGGCGTCGTCGTCAACGGCGAGACGGTCGCGGGCATCATCCATGATCCGGTCGGCAAGGACTGGCTGATCGGCGCCAGGGGTGCCGGCAGTCATATCCACCACGCAGATGGCGCGCGGGAGAGGGTTGGCGTCGCGGAACCGGTGCCTTTGTCGCAGATGACGGGCGCGGTTTCCTGGCAGTTTCTCAATGAGCCCGAGCGCTCGCGGCTCGCTCGCAACCAGACCAAGACGCTGTCGCAGTTCGCCTATCGCTGCGCAGCGCATGAATACCGGCTGCTGGCCAGCGGGCATGCGCATTTCGTCGTCTACAACAAGCTGATGCCGTGGGATCACCTGGCCGGCGCTCTTATCCATCAGGAGGCCGGCGGCCACGTCGCGCGGATCGATGGCAGCGCCTATCTGCCGTCGCATGTCGATGGGGGCCTGCTGGTCGCGCCGGACAAGGCAAGTTGGGACGAGTTGCGCCGCGAGCTCTGGGCTGAGTAGGGCCAATACCCGTGCCGGCGGCCGACAGGGTTGCCGGCCTACGTTATTCAGTGCAGATCGGTGACGTGCCCCGAAACGGGGGGATTGTGGGGCTGGAACATCCTGCCCCGCTCCGCAATCAGGATCATCAGCAAGGCCGCGACCGAGACGCTGCAGAAGCCGGCCGCGAGAGGCGTAACCGTGCCGTTGAAGGCCTGTCCGATAGCCGCGCCGATAAGTGCGCCGAGGAAGGTCTGCATGAAGCCCAGGATGGATGCCGCCGTGCCGGCAAGTTCGCCGAGCGGCTCCATGGCCAGAGCGTTGAAATTCGCGCCCAGTCCGCCGAACGGCAGCATAGCGCCGGCAAAGAAGGTCACGAAGAGCCAGAGTGGCATCTGCATTTCCAATGAGACCACCAGCCAGGTAAGGCTGATGCACAGGAAGATGAGCAGCGCGCCTTGCGAGAGGCGGCGCATGCCTATCTGTCCGACCAGACGCGAATTGAGATAGTTGGAGAAGGCAAGCACGCCCGCCACGCCGGCAAAGATCACCGGGAACAATTCGCCGACATGGAACACATCGATGTAGATCTGCTGTGCCGAGCTGATGAAGCCGAACATGGCAGCGAAGATGAACGTGCTGGCAAAGGCGTAGCAAAGCGTGAGCCGATTGGTGAGCACGATGCGGAAGCCGCCGAGCACGGATGCTACCGTGAGCTGACGGCGATATTCAGGATGCAGCGTCTCCGGCAAGCGCAGCAGAGCCCAGGTCGAAACGATCAACGCCCCAATGGCCATGGTCACGAAGATCCAGTGCCAACTGGCGAACAGCATGACGAATTGGCCGATGCCGGGAGCGATGACCGGGATGGCCATGAACACCATGAAGATCAGCGACATCACCTCGGCCATACGTCGGCCTTCGAACGTGTCGCGCACGATCGAGACGGCGATGACGCGGGTCGCCGCGGCGCCGATGCCCTGGATGAAGCGCCAGGTCAGCAAAAGGGCGAAACTGGGCGCTATGGCGGCGGCGGCGGCGGCCACGACATAGACGACAAGGCCAAAGACGAGCGGCGCGCGGCGTCCAAAGCGATCCGAAATGGGACCGAACAAGAGCTGTCCGCCGCCGAAGCCGAGCATATAGGCCGTGATGACATACTGGCGGTGGTTCTCGCTCTCCACGCCAAGCGAGGCGCCGATCTGCTGGAGGGCCGGCAGCATGATGTCGATGGCCAGGGAGTTGAGCGCCATGAGCGCCGCGCATAGCGCGATGAATTCCCAGCGCGGAATGGGCAAGCTGCCTGCCCGTTGCGACGCTTCTACCTGCTTGTCCACGGCAAAGTCCGATCTTTCAAACGAACAAGCGCCGGCTTGCCGGCGCGCTGGTTCGTCTCATCCCCGATAGTTCGGGTTCACGATTGCCGAGGTGGGGGCGGCCCCGGGCGAGGCTTACCGGTCGGAGGGTTGGCCTCCGCGCGCCGGCGAGCAAAACCGATAAATCAGGCCGCGCCTTTGACGCTGACGCCCTTCTCGACCAGGAAGTCCTGCAACTCGCCGGCCTGGAACATCTCGCGCACGATGTCGCAACCGCCGACGAATTCGCCCTTCACATAGAGCTGCGGGATGGTCGGCCAGTTGGAATATTCCTTGATGCCCTGGCGCAGTTCGGCCGAGTCGAGGACGTTCACGCCTTTGTAGTCGGCCCCGATGTAATCGAGGATCTGCACCACCTGGCCGGAGAACCCGCATTGCGGGAAGCCGGGCGTGCCCTTCATGAAGAGCACCACGTCGTTGCTCTTCACTTCATTGTCGATGTAGTCGTTGATGCCGGTCATGGAGAATCCTTTCATGCCTGTGGGAGTCAGGCTCGAAACATGTCCTTCAAATAAACCCATAGGTTGGCTGAAACAAGACGTTAGCCGCGACACCAGGCCAATGGCGCAAGGGATATCGCGATTTTGGGCTAAGCCGCTGCGGGCGGCATGCGGAACGCGCGAGCGCGCGGCGCCTCTTAATCGGGAACGCTGGTCTGCAGCGCCAGCGCATGCAACACGCCGCCCATATTGCCCTTCAGCGCGTCATAGACCATCTGATGCTGCTGCACGCGGCTCTTGCCCCGGAAACTCTCCGCGACAACCTCGGCTGCGTAGTGGTCGCCGTCGCCGGCCAGATCGCGGATCGTCACCTTGGCGTCCGGAATGCCTTCCTTGATCAGTTTTTCTATATCGTGGGCATCCATTGCCATGGCAAAATCCTGTTTCAAGCGGGCAGGCGGTGTTCGTGACTCGGGGCGAGCCTAAAGCCTTTCCGGTCCGGATAGAAGCCGTCCCGTCGGCGACGGAAGCCTACTGGTCATCCTGCCTGGAATGAACCACGCCGTCTTCCGTAATGTCATCGCGCGTTGAATAGGCGCGGCCGACGCTGAAGACCAGAACATAGAGCGGAATGTTGATCACCAGGCCTGCGACGGGGAGGTAGCTCGTCATCCGCCAGGCCGGCGAGAAGAAGGCCTGGCCGTAGCCGTCGCAGGCCAGGGACGAGCCATAGTCCCAAACCGCCCCGATCGCTGCCGCAGCGACGAAGAGCTTGATGCAGGTGGCGACCTGCCTTGCCCGCGCAGGCTCCGGAGAAAGCCTGTTCCAGAGCACCAGGCAGACGATCGGAACCGCATAGATCAGGTTCTGAACGACGAGCATCGGCAGCGTGTCGTTGGCCGCGGCAAGGAATTGCGCGCGGGTTTCCAGCAACGGACATACCTCGCTCGAGGTCGTCGCCAAAAGGAACAGGACGAACGGTCCGAGAAACCAGAAGAAGAACAGGCACGGCCAGAAGGCGACTGCAATCAGCGCCCTGGCGGTTAGATCATGTCGCATAAAAAAGGATTTATGCGGCATGATTTAAGTCTTTTGTCGTAAGCATGTCTTTTTCCCGAAACCGCTGCACACTTTCGGGAGACATGCCTCTGGTCAACTGGCCTGATCCATGAAGCGCGGGAACCAGCCCTCATGGGCGGCCTTCAGCTCGCTGACCGGGATCGACCGTGCCTCGCCGAGCTTCAAGTCACGTCCGCCGGTGGTGCCGATCCAGGGCGCGAAGATGCCGAGCTTGCCTTGGTCCTCGCGGATCCTGTCCCATTCGCCGCTTTGCGGGTCGATCGACAGCGTCAGAAGGTAGCGGCCCTGATCCTCGCCGAACCAGACCGGGATCGGGTCGGTGCCGGTAAGCCCCGGAATGGTGGCGCCGATGCCGGAGGCCATCGCCATTTCGGCGAGCGCTACCGCTAGGCCGCCGTCGGAGACATCGTGGGCGGCGGTGACGATGCCGGAGGCGATCAGCGAGCGCACGTGGTCGCCGACGCGCTTCTCATGCGCGAGGTCGACGGGCGGCGGCGGCCCGTCGGTGCGGCCGTGGATGTCGCGCATATAGACGGACTGGCCGAGATGGCTGCCCCAGCTCGGCGGCGCGCCGACCAGCACGATCATCTGGCCTTCGGCGGCAAAGCCGATGCGCGCCATCTTCGACCAGTCGGCGATGAGACCGACGCCGCCGATGGTCGGCGTCGGCAGGATGCCACGGCCGTTGGTTTCGTTGTAGAGCGAGACATTGCCGGAGACGATCGGGAAACCGAGCGCGCGGCAAGCATCACCGATGCCCTTAACGGCGCCGACAAACTGGCCCATGATCTCCGGCCGCTCCGGATTGCCGAAATTGAGATTGTCGGTGGCGGCGAGCGGCAAGGCGCCGGTGGCGGTGAGGTTGCGCCAGCATTCGGCCACGGCCTGCTTGCCGCCTTCGTAAGGGTCGGCCTCGCAGTAGCGCGGCGTGACGTCCGAGGAGAAGGCCAACGCCTTGGTCGGATGACCTTCGACTCGCACGACGCCGGCGTCGCCGCCCGGAAGCTGCAGCGAATTGCCCTGGATCAGCGTGTCGTACTGCTCCCACACCCAGCGGCGCGAGGATAGGTCTGGCCCGCCGAGCATTTTCAACAATGCATCGACGACGTCGGCCTTCGGCGCATCGTTCGCGGCAAGTGGCGCCGGCTTCTTCGTCTCGACCCAGGGGCGGTCATATTCCGGCGCCTGGTCGCCCAGTTCCTTGATCGGCAGGTTGGCGACCTCGTCACCCTGGTGGATAACACGGAAACGCAGATCGTTGGTGGTCTTGCCGACAATGGCGAAGTCGAGCCCCCATTTGCGGAAGATGGCCTCGGCTTCCTTTTCCTTCTCGGGGCGCAGCACCATCAGCATGCGCTCCTGGCTTTCCGACAGCATCATCTCATAGGCACTCATGCGCTCCTCGCGCACCGGCACCTTGTCGAGGTCGAGCTCGATGCCGAGATCGCCCTTGGCGCCCATCTCGACCGCCGAACAGGTCAGGCCGGCCGCACCCATGTCCTGGATGGCGATGACCGCGCCCGACGCCATCAGCTCGAGGCAAGCTTCCAACAGGCATTTCTCGGTGAAGGGATCGCCCACCTGCACGGTCGGGCGCTTTTCCTCGATCTTGTCGTCGAATTCGGCCGAGGCCATGGTGGCGCCGCCGACGCCATCGCGCCCGGTCTTGGCGCCGAGATAGACCACCGGCAAGCCAACGCCCTTGGCCTGCGACAGGAATATGGCGTTGGTCTTGGCAAGGCCTGCCGCAAAGGCGTTGACCAGGATGTTGCCGTTGTAGCGGGCGTCGAAATTGACCTCGCCGCCGACTGTCGGCACGCCGAAGGAATTGCCGTAGCCGCCGACGCCGGAGACGACGCCGGCAACGAGATGCCGGGTCTTGGGATGGTCCGGCGCGCCGAAGCGCAACGCGTTCATCGCGGCGATTGGCCTTGCCCCCATGGTGAAGACGTCGCGCAGAATGCCGCCGACGCCGGTCGCGGCGCCCTGATAGGGTTCGATATAGGAGGGGTGGTTGTGGCTCTCCATCTTGAAGACCACGCAGTCGCCATCGCCTATGTCGACCACGCCGGCATTCTCGCCGGGGCCCTGGATGACCCGCGGGCCGCTGGTCGGCAGTGTGCGAAGCCATTTCTTCGAGGATTTGTAGGAGCAGTGCTCGTTCCACATCGCCGAGAAGATGCCGAGCTCGGTGAAGCTTGGCTCGCGCCCGACAAGGTCGAGGATGCGCTGATATTCGTCGGGTTTCAGCCCGTGCGCGGCAACGAGTTCGGGAGTGATCGGCACGGAATTGGAAATGGTCATGAGCGGCGATTTTTGTCCGTGGGAGAGGGGATTTTGAGTCTCCTCTTATCGCAAGCTTTCGCGCGATACACCCCACCGGACGACGAAAAACGCCGGAAAACTGCTGCCGGCGCCCGGTAGGCCTAGAGCGCGCCGGGTGGTCAGGAAAAACTGTCGTAGCCGGCGCGGCCTTCGTCGAGCAGGCGGCGAATGACGGCGACGCCCCCGGCGACGTCCTTTCTCTGCCGGGGCTGCGACACGCCGAAGCGCACGCCGTGGAAGACCTGCTCCGAGCGACCGGCCTTGAACTCGTCCTCGTCGTCGAGGAGCACGCCTTGCGCCAGACAGGCGTTCTTGAACGTGCCGGACAGCCAAGGGTCAGGCAAGGTCAGCCAAATGAAGGGCACATTGTCCCTTGCCTTGAAGTCGAAACCCGCCAGAACCTCGCGCACGATGGCGAGGCGGGCCTGAACCTCGGCGATGCAGCGCGTGCGGATCTCAGCCGCCTGCCCCGACATCACCAGCCTCGTACCGACCTCGGCCAACAGGAAGGGCAGGCCGCCAGTCATCATCTTGTGGGCGATACGGATGCGATGGCGATAGCTCGGCGGACAAGAGAGCCAGCCGCCGCGAACGCCGGCCGCAACCGATTTCGACAGGCCGCCGGCGACGATCGTGCGCTCGGGCGCATATTCGGCCAGCAGCGGTGTCGGGTCGTCCGTGAGTTCGCCATAGAGATCGTCCTCGATCAGCACGACATTGTATTCGCGTGCGATCCGCGCGATCGCCTGCCGCCGTTCGGCCGAGAGGGTGACCAGTGTCGGGTTCTTGGCGGTCGGCATCAGGAACATCACCTTCGGATGTTTCTGCGCGCAGACCCGTTCGAAGTCGTCGGGGTCGATACCATCCCCGTCAGTCGCAACCAGCGCCGTGCGCCGCCCGATCAGCCCGGCGCTGCGCGCGATCTGCGAATAGGTGAGGTGCTCGAAAACCACGTAGTCGCCAGGCATGGTCAGCGCCGCGATCGCCGCCATGACCGCTGCGTGGGTGCCCAGCGTCGGCACGATGGAATCGGGCGAGGGGCGGAAGGCGTTGCGTCCCAGCCATCGGCTGCCTGCCTCGCACCAGCGCTCGGGGAAATCGCGCGTGTAACTCGAAATGTCGTGCGGGTGCTCCTGCGCCGTACGCGCCAGCAGGTCGGCGATCACGGCGCCCTGGCCGACATCGGGCGCGGCGGTGCTGTCGAAGCGCAGCTTGCCGCCCGGCGCGTCGATGAAGCGGGTGCCTTGCAGGCCCGGTTCGACATCGGGCTTAGCGGGCTCGGCGCGCTGGCCGAGCACATAGGTGCCGCGCCCGACCTCGCCGCTGACCAAGCCGCGCTCGCGCAGCAGTTGATAGGCCCTGCCGATGGTGCCGACGGTCGTGCCGATGTCATAGGCGAGGTCGCGCTGCGGCGGCAGTTTCGCACCGGGGTCGATGACGCCCTTGTCGATATCTGACTCAATGCTGTCAGCAAGGCGCTGATAGAGCGGACCGGAACCGGAGGAGAGGTCAGGGAGCCAATTTGTCATGGTGACAATTTTCTATATTGCACCCCTTGATGAGTCAATCCATATCGGCCCTGCGATTGAAAAGGTACAATCGAGACAGGGTGCAGTGACAATGGACACAATCGAGACAATTGGTTACGCCGGTTCGGCGTTTCGCGAGCAGGCCGACCCTCAGAGCCGCCGCGGCTTCGTTGGTCGGGTGGTGCTTGTGCTTCATTCACTGGCCAGGCAGATCGACCATATGCTGGAGCGTCGGCGCGGCCGCCTTGCGCTGATGGAGATGACGGACGAGCAGCTTAAGGATATCGGCATCTCGCGCTGCGACGCCCATCGCGAGGGCATCCGGGCATTTTGGGAGTGACGGCTTATCTCCGGATCGTTTCAATCCGGGTTGCGGGTTTTCCCCGCAACCTGCCGATGCCGTGATCGACGAATACAGCAAGCGCGCTCAATCCGATGAACAGAGCGATGATGGCCAGCGCCGAAACAGCGACGCTGACCGCGCCATTCTTAGTAATGTCGAGGAACGGATAGGGCACTTCGCCCGCGAAGGACGCTCGGATTAGCGCGTAGGCGAGATAGATGAGCGGATAGATCATCCACCAGGAGATATCGCGCCAGCGCGTCGTGCCATCCGCACCGGCTACGAGCCACCACAGCACGAAGAGCAGCGGTGTCACGTAGTGGAGCAGGATGTCGCAAAGCAGGAACAGGCCTTGCGGCCGCCAAAGTCCTGCCAGCACGGTCGCATAGACGATAAAGACCAGCGTGATGGCGACCGCGACTCCAGCCCGCATTCGCTGTCCGGCGAAGGCCGGGAACCAGGCATAGCCGGTTGGCGAGATCAGCGCGGCATGAACCATCACCGCGGCGATATTGGTCAGGATGGTGAAAAAGCTGAAATAGAATACGATTGAGCCGAACAGGCCACGGCCTGCCGCCATCGACGCCGGAAGGGTGATAGCGAATTGCAGGACAAGAGCTATCAGTCCGATGACCAGTCCCGCGATCTGCAGGAACCGGCCCATGGCGGCCTCAGGCGGTAGCCGCGCAGGACGGATTGCCGGCCTGCCAGCGGGCGATGTCGGAGCTGATGCGCGCGCCGAGCGGCTCGTTCATCAGCGGCCCGAACACGTCGACGCGGCTGGAATTGCCCTGCGCTTGCACGACCAGCAACGGCTTGCCGCCATAATGCTTTGCAGGCACCAGCAGGAAGCGTGGCGTGCCGCTGTAGGAATTGAGCTCATTGGCCATCTGGTAGGCCTTGAAGGCCGGATCCTTGCTGGCGATCCAACATTTGTGCGCCGAGATGGCGACCTGCTCCATGGCAAGCAGCGATGCGCTTTTGCCCGACGGCACCGGCGTGATCTTCGGAGCCGACTGGCAGGACACCAGCGCAAGCCCGGCGGCGGCCAGGAGAGCAATGCGAGCAATCGTCGGTCCCATGGTCAGTCCGCCCCCGCGTTCCGGTCAGATGTCAAAGGATCAAGCCGCTATGTCGAGCGCGCCTTCGAACAGCGCCCGTCCGTCGTTGCCGCCATGCGCGGCCTCGATCAGATTCTCGGGATGCGGCATCAGGCCCAGCACGTTGCCCTTGTCGTTGATGATGCCGGCAATGTCGTTGATCGAGCCGTTGGGATTGGTGCCTTCGGCATAGCGGAACACCACCTGGCCTTCGCCTTCGAGCCGCGCCAGCGTTTCGGCATCGGCGAAATAATTGCCGTCATGGTGGGCCACGGGCGAGCGGATAATCTGCCCGGGCCGGTAGCGGCGCGTGAACATTGTGTTGGCGTTGACGATCTCCAGCTTCACCTGCCGGCAGACGAATTTCAGCGAGGCATTGCGCATCAGGGCGCCGGGAAGCAGCCCCGCCTCGACCAGGATCTGGAAGCCGTTGCAGACGCCGATGACGGCGACGCCCTTGGCGGCCTTTTCAGCCACCGCCCGCATCACCGGCATGCGCGCCGCGATCGCGCCGCAGCGCAGATAATCGCCGAAGGAGAAGCCGCCGGGGATGGCGATCAGGTCGACATCGGGGATTTTCGTGTCGGTCTGCCAGACGGTCGCCGGCGCCTGGCCGGAAATCTTGGTCAGCGCCGCGATCATGTCGCGGTCGCGGTTGAGGCCAGGCAGGAGGACGACGGCTGATTTCATGGCAGTTCCCGTTCGCTGATTTCACGCAGATACCGGGGCGGAACGCTATCGGTCAACCAGACGCCATTGTCGGAGACAAAGAAAATCAGCCCGTCCCCAGCCATGGCCGCCGAGTCGACCCGCAAGATAACATCTTTTCCCTTGCGGCGCCGCGCCACGATGCGGGCGGTGTCGATGTCCTTCGACAGATGCACATGCTGGCGCGACTGGCCGGTGAGGCCTTCGCGCAGGATGGCGGGAAGAAACTCTTCCTTTGTGCCGTGATAGAGCAAAGCCGGAGGCGCGCTCGGCGCCAGGCCGAGGTCGATGTCGACGCTGTGGCCCTGCACGGCGCGGATGCGGTCGCCTGCAATGGCAAACCGCCTCTTCGGGTTTTCCGCCACGACACGTGCGACATCGGCGGGCGAGGCGCCGAATTTCCGCTCGATCACCACACAGAGCGTATCGAGATCGGCCCAGCCATTCTCATCCAGGGCGAGCCCTGCTTCCTCCGGCGCATGCCGCAGCACAAGGCTCATGAATTTCGAGATCTGGATATCGTTCGGCATTGCGGTTGCTCGGCATGGGCCTGATGGAAGCCGTAGACCGCTTCAGCCGATGGCGACGCTGTAATTCTCAATCACCGTGTTCGCCAGAAGCTTGTCGCACATGGCCTTGAGGTCGGCTTCGGCCTTGGCCTTGTCGGTTCCGGTGAGCTCGATGTCGAACACCTTGCCCTGGCGCACCTGGCCGACGCCGTCGAAGCCAAGCCCGGAGAGCGCATGCTCTATCGCCTTGCCCTGCGGGTCGAGGACGCCGTTCTTGAGGGTGACGGTGATACGGGCTTTCATCGATACTCCTGGATGGATCGTCGCTTGGCAAAGGCCTGCCGTTGTCCGGCAGGCCCGTCGATATTCGATATCTAGTGCTTCAGGCCCTTGGGCGCCTCGGAAGAGGCAACGAGCACCGGCCCTGTCGGGCGCGGCGGCTCATTCTCGTTGATGATGCCGAGGCGGCGGGCGACTTCCTGATAGGCCTCGACCAGGCCGCCCATGTCGCGGCGAAAGCGGTCCTTGTCGAGCTTGTCGTGGGTGGCGACGTCCCACAGCCGGCACGAATCCGGCGAGATCTCGTCGGCGACGACGATACGCATCATATCGCCCTCGAACAGGCGGCCGCATTCGATCTTGAAGTCGACGAGCTGGATGCCGACGCCGAGGAACAGGCCGGACAGGAAGTCGTTGACACGAATGGCCAAAGCCATGATGTCGTCGATCTCCTGCGGGCTTGCCCAGCCGAAGGCGGTGATGTGCTCTTCCGACACCATGGGGTCGTCGAGCGCATCGGCCTTGTAATAGAATTCGATGATCGAGCGCGGCAGCATCGTGCCTTCCTCGATGCCGAGGCGCTTGGACAGCGAGCCGGCGGCGACATTGCGCACGACGATTTCGAGCGGGATGATCTCGACTTCCTTGATCAACTGCTCACGCATGTTGAGCCGGCGGATGAAATGGGTCGGGATGCCCATGCGGTTCAAGTGGTTGAAGATGTGCTCGGAAATGCGGTTGTTGAGCACGCCCTTGCCGTCGACCACTTCATGTTTCTTCTTGTTGAAGGCGGTGGCGTCGTCCTTGAAGAACTGGATCAACGTCCCCGGCTCAGGCCCTTCATAGAGGATCTTGGCCTTGCCTTCGTAAATGCGGCGGCGATTTTTCATCTGATTTTTTCTCTGGGTCTGCGGGCAGGCGGCAAGTGACCGGTTCCTGTCCGTCTGCCTAAATTAGTATGGCGAAGGCGGCGTTCAATGCCGGTGTTATCGCAATCGCCCTGTTTGCTCAATCGCCAAATCCGGCGAATCAACCGCTTTCGGGACTGAAATGCCGCAGCGCAGCATGCGACGAAGCATATTGACCGGGTCGCGGCCTTTTGATTTGTGCTTGCCTACCACACATATTCACCGCGAACGCGAATCGGATTGACCGGAGGGACGCCATGAGCAGCATGAAAGACCGCGAAGAGGGCTTTGAGCGCAAATTCGCCTTCGACGAGGAACTTCGCTTCAAGGCCTCGGCGCGGCGAAACAAGGCGCTCGGCCTCTGGGCCGCCGAGAAACTGGGCAAATTTGACGCCGAAGCCGAAGCCTATGCCAAGGAGGTGGTGGTCGCCGATATCGAGGAAGCGGGGGATCACGATGTATTCCGCAAGATTCGCAAGGATTTCGATGCCGCCGGTGTGGACCAGTCCGACCATCAGATCCGCCGCACCATGGACGAGTTGATGGCTGAGGCGATCGAGCAGATCAAGAACAGCTGAGGCCGGACCCTGGCTGGACCAATCGACCGCTCGGCCAAACCGGGCGGTTTTTCTTTGCCTTCGCCGTCGTTTCCGGCTGAAACTGCGGCTTGCCATCAAGGAAAGTGCCGATGTCCCTCAAATCCCGCCTGGCCGCCGACGAAACGCTGTTCACCGCCTGGTCCGGGCTGCCGGATGCGCTGACGGTGGAAATCATCGCCAAGCAGGATTTCGACGCCGTCACCCTCGACATGCAGCATGGCGGCCACCATGAGGACAGCGTGTTGCGCGGCCTGGCGCCGGTGCTGGCCGCCAACAAGCCGGCGCTGGTGCGCATCCCGGTCGGACGCTTCGACATGGCGAGCCGCGCGCTCGATTTCGGCGCCGAGGCGGTGATCGCGCCGATGGTGAATTCGGTCGCCGATGCCCGTGAGTTCGCAGCCGCGATGAAATACCCGCCGCTGGGCGAGCGCTCCTGGGGGCCGACCTATGCATTCCCACGCCACGGCAAGGGAGACCATGCCGAATGGCTGCGTGACTCGAACCAGCGCACCATGGCCTTCGCGATGGTCGAGACGCGGGCGGCATTCGAGGCGCTGGATGGCATTTTGGACACGCCCGGGATCGACGGCATCTTCGTCGGCCCGTCCGATTTCTCGATCGCCTGGTCGAACGGCGCCACCGTCAATTCGACGCTGGAAAGCATGATGGAGACGGTGGCTTCGATTGCCGAGCGGACGCGCAAGGCGGGAAAGCACGCGGCGATCTACGTCATCGAGCCGGCGGTCGCCGGGCGCGTGGTGTCGATGGGCTACCGGCTGCTCGCCATGGGCTCGGACCACACCCTGATCTCGCTCGGCGCCAGGACGCTGCTGAAGAGCATGCGGGATTCGATCGGTTCTTGAGGCCAGCCTTATGGCTGTTTCAACTCCGTCAGGAACTTGGCGAACGTCATCGAACCCTCTGGCCAAGGGCCGAAGCCTGCATCATGATTGAGATGACCGGCCTCGCCGGCGTCGATGAAGAGCGATCCCCAGGCGGCGGCAATGTCCTCGGCGACCTCGAAGGCGCAGAACGGATCGTTGCGGCTGGCGATCACGATCGACGGGAAGGGTAGGGGATCGCGCGAATAAGGACCGAACGTCATCAGGTGCCTCGGCCGGATATCCGGATTGGCGACGTCCGGCGGGGCAACGAAGAAGGCGCCAGCGACAGGCTTCCGGAATTGCGGGATGGCCTGCACCGCCGCCGCGACGCCAAGCGAGTGCGCGACGAGCACCACCGGCCGCTCGGCTTCGTTGACGGCGTTTGCCACGCTCGCGGTCCAGTCCTCGCGCACCGGCTTCGTCCATTCCGCTTGCTCGACCCGGCGCGCCGTCGACAGTTTCGACTGCCAGCGGGTCTGCCAGTGCTCGGGGCCGGAATTGGTGTAGCCCGGCACGATCAGAATATCTGCATCCTTGACTTTCATGGCGCGCATGTAGCGAGCGGCTCTCCCGGCTGCAACCCTGTCGGACATATCGATGCGATCACGATCGTGAACAACTTGTTCGATCCTTGCTGCCTTGTGTGAACGATCGCAAAGGACGATCTGAGAGGATAAGGAATGAGAGCTGACGGCTTGGAAATTCGATTTGGAACAAGCGTCGGCTGGATGGAGAGTTTGATGAGCGAACTGCCTTTTGCCGCGACCACCCCAGTCAGCGTGTCGCGCGTCGGGTTGAAGGCGCGCGACGCCGAGAACCTGGCCGCCTATTACCGCGCCGTTGTCGGCCTGCAGGAACTCAGTCGCGCAGATGGCGCGATTACCCTTGGCGCCGCCAATCGACCGTTGCTCGTGCTCGAGCCGGATTCTTCGGCCAAGCCGGATGACCCGCGCAGCGCCGGCCTTTTCCACACCGCTTTCCTTCTGCCGTCGCGCGCCGACCTTGGCCGCTGGATCAGTTACGCCGCCGCCAACCGCATCGGCATCGAGGGCGCGTCCGACCACCTGGTCAGCGAGGCGCTTTATTTGACCGATCCGGAAGGCAACGGCATCGAGATCTATTCCGACCGACGCCCGCAGGACTGGAAATGGAACGGCGATCATATCGCCATGGCGACCGAGCGGCTGAACCTGCCGGCGGTGGTGGGGAGCGTGCCGGCTGGCGATGCAGGCTGGCAGGGCGCGCCGGAAAACACAATTGTCGGCCATGTGCATCTGCGCGTCGGCCGGCCGGAAGACGCGGAGGCGTGGTGGCATGACCAGTTCGGTTTCGACACCGTCGCCAAATATGGCAGCCAGGCGGTGTTCCTATCGTCCGGCCACTACCACCACCACATCGGCGCCAATGCGTGGCAAAGCGCCGGCGCCGGCCGCCGCGATCCGTCCCGCTCGGGCCTCGCCTGGGTCGAGATGCGCTCGGACGATGCAAAGGCGGAGACGAGCCGCGAGGATTCCTGGGGCACTGTGATCAGGACTGTGCCTGGGAAGGCGTGAACGAGGTGTTTGCCACAGCTTCCTTCTCCCCGTGACGGGGAGAAGGAAAGTCAAGCTTCCCCGAAAACCCGCTTGAAGATCGTGTCGACATGCTTGGTGTGATAGCCGAGGTCGAATTTCTCCCGGATCTCGGCTTCGGAAAGTGCCGCCGCCACGTCCTTGTCGGCAAGCAGTTCCTCGAGGAAATCGGCGCCGTGCTCCCACACTTTCATAGCGTTGCGCTGAACCAGCCGGTAGGCGTCCTCGCGTGACAGGCCGGCCTGCGTCAGCGCCAGAAGCACGCGCTGCGAATGCACCAGCCCCCTGAACTTGTTGAGGTTCTTCTCCATATTCTCGGGATAGACGAGCAACTTGTCGACGACGCCCGTCAGGCGCGCCAGCGCGAAATCAAGCGTCACCGTCGCGTCCGGCCCGATCATGCGCTCGACAGAGGAATGCGAAATGTCGCGTTCGTGCCAGAGTGCCACGTCCTCCATGGCCGGCAGCGCCATCGACCGCACCATGCGGGCGAGGCCGGTGAGGTTTTCCGTCAGCACCGGGTTGCGCTTGTGCGGCATCGCCGAGGAGCCCTTCTGCCCTGGCGAGAAATATTCTTCGGCTTCCAGCACCTCGGTGCGCTGCAGATGGCGAATCTCGACGGCGAGGCGTTCGACCGACGAGGCGATCACTCCCAGCGTGGCAAAGAACATTGCATGCCGGTCGCGCGGGATGACCTGCGTCGACACCGGCTCCGGCTTCAGTCCGAGCTTTGCCGCCACATGCTCTTCGACATAAGGATCGATGTTGGCGAAGGTGCCGACGGCGCCGGAAATGGCGCAGGTTGCGATGTCTTCGCGTGCATGCACAAGCCGCTCGCGGCAGCGCGAGAACTCGGCATAGGCCTGCGCCAGCTTGACGCCGAAAGTGGTCGGCTCGGCATGGATGCCGTGGCTGCGGCCGATGGTGACGGTGTCCTTGTGCTCGAAGGCGCGGCGCTTGAGCGCCGCGAGCAGGGCGTCGATGTCGGAAAGCAGGATGTCGCTGGCGCGCGTCAGTTGCACGGCAAGGCAGGTGTCGAGAACGTCCGACGAGGTCATCCCCTGGTGGATGAAGCGCGCATCCGGTCCGACGAATTCGGCGAGATGGGTCAGGAAAGCGATGACGTCATGCTTGGTAACGCGTTCGATCTCGTCGATCTTCGCGACATCGAATTTGGCCGCGCCGCCTTTCTCCCAGATCGTCCTTGCCGCTTCCTTCGGGATGACGCCCAGCTCCGCCAGCGCGTCGCAGGCATGCGCCTCGATCTCGAACCAGATGCGGAAGCGGGTTTCGGGCGACCAGATGGCGACCATTTCCGGTCGGGAGTAGCGAGGGATCATCCGTTTTGAGTCCTGCCTGGAAAAAGCGTTCGCCGCGTCCTAACAGAGGCCCGCCCGATGCTCAACGTCTCCGCCGTGCAAACCGGATAGCGGATCGAGCGTCGCGGCAATTGCCCGCATGGCAAAGTATCGGCAGCACGGGCCGATCCGACACGCGCGGCCATGTCGCGTCGCATAGCGGCGGCCGGTTGTCATCGGTCTTGATTTTGTCTCGTGGACGTCATGCCTGTCACGCCATGGTAAGCGAGACGTGCGGTGCGATGCATCCAATCCGGCGTTCGTTTGTTATTGTCGGCCGTCTCGCACCCGAAAAAGGCAAATCGCCATCCAGCGGAGGACCAGCATGAGCACCGACATCAGCAAGATACGCGAACATATGGAAGTGATCGGCGCCGATGGCGTCCATATCGGCACCGTCGACAAGATCGATGGTGACCGGATCAAGCTGACCAAGGCCGACAGCGGCATGGGCTCGCACAAGGGCCATCACCACTACATTCCGCTGGCCCTGGTCGCGGAAATCGATGGGCAGAAGGTATGGCTCTCCGCGAATTCAGATGTTGCGGTCACCTTCGAGGAAGAGAAATCCGATCGGACCTGATTGGCGCCGACCAATCAACGCGAAGACCAGACGGGAAACAGATCGCCGTCGGCCGGCGTAGCGGCATGGACGCCGCGGCTGATGGCGCGCGCCATGGTCGCGCCGGCTGCCGCGAACAGGTCGATCGCGGCATCGGCTTCGAGCTCGATGCCGCTCCTGCCGGTCGCCAGTGCAAACACAAGGTCGCCGTCCGCAGGCGTATGCGTCGGCCAGATGGCGCGGGCGAAGCCGTCATGCGCTGAAATGGCCAGTCGCTTGGCCGACGCCTTGGTGAGCACTGCGTCCGTGGCAATGACGGCGATGGTGGTGCTGCTGCCCCCGGCCTCGCCGCCGACGCGTCTATCACGGTATTTCAGGAGGATTTCCCTGGCATCATGCGGCAGCGGATCGGGATAACCCAGTCCGCCGAATTCGCCGCCGATCTCGAAAGGCGCCGCCCAGAAATGGCGGGTGCGGCCGACCGTCACCGAGCCGGTCGGGTTGACGGCGGCAAGCGCGCCGATGGTGACGCCGCTGTCGAGCACGGTCGACGCCGAACCCAGGCCGCCTTTGAGCCCGGAAGTCAGCGCGCCGGTGCCGGCACCCGCCGTGCCGATGTCGAAATCCTCCGTTGCCGCCTGCACAGCCCCATAGCCAAGCTCGCGATAGGGCGGATAGCGGCCCCAATCCTTGTCGCCGCCATTGCGCAGGTCGAACAGGATCGCGGCCGGCACGATCGGCACGCGGAAGCCGCCAACCTCGACGCCGATATTCTTCTCGCGCATCGCCGCCTGCACGCCTGAGGCGGCATCGAGCCCGAAGGCGGAGCCACCGGAAAGGGCAACGGCGTGAATCATCGCGATCGAATTCTGCGGCTCGAGCAGATCGGTCTCGCGCGTGCCCGGCGCGCCGCCCAGCACCTGCACGCCGGCCGTGGCAGGCTCATCGCATAGTACCACCGTGACTCCGGATTTCAGCCTGGCGTCGGCGGCATTGCCGACGCTCAAGCCCGCAACGTCGGTGATGAGATTACGCGGCCCCGTGCGGAACATCACTTGTCCTCCAGCGGTACGAAATGCGTGCCGTCGAAGCGGAAGACGCGGAACGGGTTCCGGCTGAGATCGCCCTTGTCGTCGAAGCGGATGGCGCCGATCGCGGTGGTGAAGTCATGGCCGGTCAGCACTCCGCCGAGCGGCTGGCCTGAGCTTTCCGCGCTGGCCAGCGCGGCCTTGGCGATCTCGACTGCCGCGTAGGCCGGCAGCGTGTAGCCGTCCGGCACGATGTTCCTGGCGGCGAAGGCCTGCACGATCCTGGGGTCGACAACCTCCGACCATTCCGGCGGCGCGATCATCAGCGTGCCAACGGGATAGGGGACATCGCCGGGCGGCGTGCGCAGGTTCTCGCCGCCGGCGAAAGTGATGCCCGCATCGAGCTGGGCGGCGTCGCGGCCCATGATGGCGATGTCGTCGCCGTCGCCGCCGGCAAACACCTTGGTCGCGCCCGCCTTCTTCAGCCGGCCGACCAATCCGATCTGGTTGTCGAGCTGTGGCCGGAACGTGTCGACGAAGACAGGTTTGAGCGCCGCCTGTTCGGACGCCGCGCGGAACGTCTCGGCCATCTCGCGGCCATAGATGGTGCCGTCATCGATGATGGCGAACAGGTCGTCACGCCACAGCTGCGTGAGCTTGGCGGCGACCGCGTTGCGCTCGTCGTCGCCGCGCGGGGCGAGCCGGTAGACCGGCCAGCCGGTCTTGGCGCGTCGGTCGGTCAGGCTTTCGGTGCGCACGCCGACCGTGATCACCGGAATGTTGGCATCCTTCAGGATCGGGAGCGCGGCCTCGATTGCCTCGGTGCAGAGAAAGCCCACCACGACGTTGACCTTGGCGTCGACGAACTGCCTTGCCGCTACGGCGCCGCCATCGGCGGTGCAGGCATCGTCAACGGCCTTGATCGCGATACCGTTGACCTCCGCCGCCAGCCCGGCGCCGGCCTCGACCTGCTTGCCCAGGATGGCCGATGGACCGGAAAACGGCGCGGCAACGCCGACCAGCATCTCGGCCTCGGCGCTCGCAGCCAGCCAGAACAATGCGGCCGTTGCCGTGATCAGCGCGGCTATTGTCGTCGTCAGAAGGCGCATTCGGGCCAAGAGGTCCTCCGTGCCGGGCATATGGTTCCGGCACTATCGCAGCAAAGACCTAAAGGCTGGCTAAGCGCCGCGCAACACGGGAATTTGCGGATTACAGTCAAGCACTTCGTTCGTGCTATGCAACTTGTGGCGTGCAATATGCCGCCATATATAACGAACTGGTTCCGACAGGTGGATCATCGGGTGCTCAAGATCAATGATATCGGGCCTCAGCACTATCGCGATGCGATGGCGCATTTTGCTGGCCATGTTCATGTGGTGACGACGGACGGGCCCGGCGGAAAAAGGGGCGCGACCGTGATCGCCGCCTGTTCGGTCTCGGACACGCCGCCGACGGTGCTGGTCTGCCTCAACCGCGAGAACGTCAAGAACGAGGCTTTCGTCAAGAACGGCAAGTTCGCGCTCAACACGCTGGCCTCGGACCAGGAAGCCGTGTCGGTCGGCTTTTCCGGTGTCACCGGTCTGCCGGCAGAGGAGCGCTTCGCGCTGGCGGAGTGGGATGTGATCTCGACCGGCGCGCCGACGCTGAAAGGCGCGCTGGCCGTGTTCGACTGCGAGATCATAGACACCAAGGACCTTGCCACCCACCGTGTGCTTTTTGGCAAGGTGACAGGCCTGCGCATCGGCGATAATTTGCGGCCGCTGATATACCACAACCGCGGCTATCACTTTCTTTGAAACCTACAAGCGGGATCCACGGAGACAAGATGACCGCGCCGCGCCTCGCGCCGAAGACGATCGACGAGACGCTCGATCTTTTGACAGGCGAGGACTATGTCGCGGACCGTTCGCTGGCCACCGTGCTGTTTTTATCGCTACGCATGAAGCGGCCCTTGTTCCTCGAGGGTGAGGCGGGCGTCGGCAAGACCGAGATCGCGAAGGTCCTGGCCCATGCGCTCGGCCGCCGGCTGATCCGCCTGCAATGCTATGAAGGGCTCGACGTTTCCTCGGCCGTCTATGAGTGGAACTATGCCGCGCAGATGATCGAGATCCGTATGGAGGAGGCGGCCGGCAAGGTCGTGCGCTCCGATATGGAGCGCAATGTCTTTTCGGAGAAATACCTGATCCGCCGCCCGGTGCTCGACGCGCTGACCGGCAAGGCGGGCGCGGCGCCGGTGTTCCTCATCGACGAGCTCGACCGCACGGACGAGGCGTTCGAGGCGTTTCTGCTCGAGATCCTGTCGGACTTCCAGGTCACGGTTCCCGAGCTCGGCACGATCAAGGCGGAGGAGCCGCCGATCGTCATTATCACGACCAACCGCACGCGCGAGATCCACGACGCGCTGAAGCGGCGCTGTCTCTATCACTGGGTCGATTATCCGAATGCCGAGCGCGAGCTGGAGATCGTGCGGCGCAAGGTGCCGCAGGCGAACCGCCGGCTGTCGGCGGAGGTCGTGTCGTTCGTCCAGAAGCTGCGCCAGGTCGAGCTGTTCAAGGCGCCTGGCGTCGCCGAAACCATCGACTGGGCCGGTGCGCTCACGGAACTCGACAAAGTGGCGCTCGATCCGGAGACCGTGTCCGACACGATCGGCGTGCTTTTGAAATACCAGGACGACATTGCTCGCATCGGTGAGGGCGAGGGCCGGCGCATCCTCAATGAGGTAAAGGCCGAGCTTTCGGCGGCGGGGTAGGCGCGATGCCGTTGCCACGTCCGGAACCCAAGGAGGCCACCGCTGACGGGCGAATCGCCGATAACATCGTCTATTTCGCGCGGGCGCTGCGCAATGCCGGCATGCGCGTCGGTCCGGCCTCGGTGAAGGACGCCATCGAGGCGGTGCTTGCCGCCGGCATCGGCTCGCGCGACGATTTCTACTGGACGCTGCATGCGGTGCTGGTCTCGCGGCACGAGGATCATCCCGTCTTCGACGAGGCCTTCCGCCTGTTCTGGAAATCGCGCGAGCTGATCGAGAAGCTGCTGGCGATGTTTTCGCCGGTCGCTCCGGATCATCGCGAGAAGCAAAAGCCGCGCGCGGCCGAGAACCGCGTCAGCCAGGCGATGTTCGAGGGCCATCAGAAGAACCAGCCGGTGCGGGAAGTACCCGAGATCGAGGTCGACGCGCGGCTCACCTTTTCCGGCAATGAGGTGCTGCGGGCCAAGGATTTCGCCCAGATGGACGCCGGCGAGATGGCCGAGGCCAAAAAGGCGATCATGGCCTTGCGCTTGCCCTTCGACCTGGTCCGCACGCGGCGCTTCAGGTCCGACGCACAGGGGCGCCGCATCGATCCGCGCGCCATGATGCGCTCGGCTGCCCGCACCGGCGGCCAGCTCATCCTGCCTAAATTCCGATCGCCGCGCGAAGTGCATCCGCCGCTCGTCGTGCTGGCCGACATTTCGGGCTCGATGAGCCAGTATACCCGCATTTTCCTGCATTTTCTGCATGCCTTGACGGAGAAGCGCCGCCGCGTGCACGCCTTCGTCTTCGGCACGCGGCTGACCAACCTGACTCGCCAGATGCGCCATCGCGATCCGGATGAGGCGCTGGCGGAATGCTCGGCGGCGGTGAAGGACTGGTCGGGCGGCACCCGCATCGGCGACACGCTCGCCGAATTCAACCGGTTGTGGTCACGGCGCGTGCTGGGGCAGGGCGCCGTGGTGCTTCTCATCACCGATGGGCTGGAGCGCGACGACGTGACCGGCCTCTCGGAGGAGATCGAGCGGCTGCACAAATCCTGCCGACGGCTGATCTGGCTCAATCCGCTTCTGCGCTTCGACGGGTTCGAGGCGCGGGCTCGCGGCGTCAAGGCGATGCTGCCGTATGTCGACGAGTTTCGGGCGGTGCACAATCTCGATGCGCTGGCCGATCTTTGCGCCTCCCTGGACCAGCGGCCGGCGGCATCGGTCGACCCCCGCCGCTGGCTGCAAACTGGCGGCAGGCGCGCCGCGTAGCCATATACTGCCTGGGAATGTTGCCTCGGGAAGAACAGACTTTGTGAGAAGCGACGATGGATGAGAGCATTTATCTCGATGAGGCACGCGATCCCCTGATCATCGCGGAGGGCTGGATGAAGGATGGCAAGGATGTCGCCATCGCGACCGTGGTCGAGACCTGGGGTTCGGCGCCGCGGCCGGTCGGCAGCCATCTGGTCATCGACGCCGAGGGCAATTTCCATGGCTCGGTTTCCGGCGGCTGCGTCGAGGGCGCGGTGGTGACGGAGGCGATCGACGTCATCGGCTCAGGCAAGGCCAGGATGCTGGAGTTCGGCGTTGCCGACGAAACCGCCTGGCAGGTGGGGCTGTCCTGCGGCGGCCGCATCAAGGTTTACGTCGAGCGGCTGGGCTGATCATTCATGGATCCGTATGTTCTCAAGGCCTTGAACGAGGAACGTCGCGCCCGCCGGGCCGCGGTTCTGGTCACCGACCTTGGCGATGGCCGCGACCGCATCGTGCGCGAGGGCGATCCAGTGGCCGGCGATCTGGGAACGGCGATCGCCAACGCGTTCCGCACCGGCAATTCGAGGTCTGTGGAAGCGGAAGGGCGTACCTTCTTTCTCAACGCGCATCTGCCGCGCCCACGCTTCGTGGTGATCGGCGCCGTGCATATCAGCCAGGCGCTGGCGCCGATGGCCAGGATCGCCGGCTATCCGGTCGAGATCATCGACCCGCGCACCGCCTTCGCCACTCCGGAGCGCTTTCCCGACGTCGCACTGCATGCCGAATGGCCGGAGGATGTGCTGAAGCGCGCCCCCCTCGACAGCTACACCGCGCTTGCCGCCGTGACCCATGACCCCAAGATCGACGATCTCGCGCTGAAGGCGGCGCTCGATGCCAGGTGCTTCTATGTCGGGGCGCTCGGCAGCCGCAAGACCCACGCCAAGCGTGTCGAGCGCCTGCTCGCGCTCGGCGCCGGGGCCGACCAGATCGCCCGCATCCACGCGCCGATCGGCCTCGATATCGGTGCCGCCAGCCCGGCCGAGATCGCGGTCGCCGTCCTTGCGCAGACCATCCATGCCTTCCGCTCGCGCGGTCTCGAAGCAAAAGGCGTGGTGGCGTGAAATTTGGGCCGGTTCCGATCGACGAGGCTGAAGGGGCGGTGCTGGCGCATGCGACAGCGGCCGGCGAGAAACGGTTCCGCAAGGCGCACCGGCTGAGCGGCGAGGATGTCGCGGCGCTCAAGGCGGCCGGCGTGCGCGGAGTCGTAGCGGCGGTGCTTGCCGAGGGCGATCTCGGCGAAGATGCCGCCGCGGCAAAGATCGCCGCCGCCATGAGCCACCGCAACATCGAGGTCAAGCCGGCCGCGACCGGGCGGGTGAACCTGCATGCAGGCGCCTCAGGCGTCTTTACCGTCGATGCCGCGATGATCGACGCCATCAACGGCGTCGATCCGGCCATCACCATCGCGACGCTGGCGCAGTATGCGCCGGTCGAGAAGGGCCAGATGGTGGCGACGGTCAAGATCATCCCCTTTGCCGTCGCCGCAAGCCTGGTGGAGAGCGTGGTGAAGATCTGCGCCGGCCGCGAGATATTTGCCGTCAACGCCTATCGGCCGATCACTGTCGGCGTCATCCAGACGGTGCTTCCCGGTGTCAAGCCGAGTGTGCTGGACAAGACCCTGCGTGTCACCGAGGCGCGGCTGGCGCGTTTCGGCGGCCGGCTGACGGCCGAGCGGCGCACGCCGCATGAGGTGGCCCCCGTCGCGGCGGCCGCAACCCAGCTGGCGCGTGACAATGACATGGTGGTGATCTTCGGCGCCTCGGCGATGAGCGATTTCGCCGATGTCGTGCCGGCCGCGATCCAACGGGCGGGCGGTACCGTCATCCGCGCGGGCATGCCTGTCGATCCTGGCAATCTCCTGGTGCTCGGAACGCTCGACGGCAAGCGCGTCGTCGGCGCGCCGGGATGCGCTCGCAGCCCGAAGGAGAACGGCTTCGACTGGGTGCTCGATCGCCTGATTGCCGGACTCGAGGTGACGGCGGGCGACATTGCCGGCATGGGCGTCGGCGGGCTTTTGATGGAAATCCCGACCAGGCCGCAGCCGCGCGAGCCGGCGCCGCGGCCGGCAAGGGCGGCGCTGAAGGTTGATATCGTGCTTCTGGCCGCCGGCCGGTCGAGCCGCATGGGCGGGCCGAACAAGCTTCTGGCGCTGTTCGATGGCGAGCCGCTGGTGCGTCGCACGGCCGGGCGGGCGCTGGGCTCGAAGGCCGCAACCACCATCGTCGTCACGGGCCATCAGCGCGAGCGCGTGCGTTCCGCGCTTGCCGGCCTCGGCGTGACGTTCGCGGACAATCCCGATTTCGCCGACGGCCTCGCGTCGTCGTTGAAGGCGGGCATTGCCAGGGTCGCGCCCGACGCGGCCGGCGCCATGATCGTGCTCGGCGACATGCCTGGCGTTTCTTCGAAGGACCTCGACAGCCTGATCGATTCATTCCGCCGCTCCGGTGGTCACGCCGTGGTGCGCGCCTCGCACCAGGGCAAGCGCGGCAATCCGGTGCTGCTGCCGCGGTCGCTGTTTTCTGCCGTCGCGCATCTCGAGGGCGACACCGGCGCGCGCCACCTGGTCGAGGCCGAGGGGCTCGACGTCATCGATGTCGAGATCGGGCAGGGTGCTTCGATCGATGTCGACACGCGCGAGGCGCTGGAAGGGGCGGGCGGCGTTCTGCAGGATTGACAAAGCAGAGCCGAATTCCGCATGGCTCTCGGCATGTCTTTCCGTTTCCGGCTCTTCTTCGCCCTGATCTGCGCGACAGCGCTGTCCCTCTCGGCTGCCAAGGGGCAGACCCTTTCGCTGAAGCCTTTCAAGGACGACCTCTTCGCCTATCCGGCAGCGCTCTCGACCGGCGACAATGGCGCCTACACCGTGCTCGATTATCACGAGATGCGCGACATCAACCAACGCGACGAGGTGCCGGAAAAGCGTGTGCGTGCGCAATACACCGATCCCGGCGTGCGCAAGGTGCAACAGGATCTGATGCTGAAGACCGATGCCGGCGATATCCGGCATGTCGCGGTGGGCAGGACGGAAGGCGCTTCCATCATCGTGCTCTACCTGCACGGGCAGGGCGGCAGCCGCAAGCAAGGCGTCGACGACTTCACGTTCGGCGGCAATTTCAACCGCATCAAGAACCTGATGGCGGCCAACAACGGCCTTTATCTTTCGCCCGACTTCCCCGATTTTGGCGACAAGGGGGCTGCGCAGGTCGCGGCGCTGATCGATCATTACGCCCAGCAATCGCCGGGAGCGAAAATCTTCGTCGCCTGCGGCTCGATGGGCGGGATGATCTGCTGGAAGCTTGCCGCGCGCAAGGATACGGGCGCCCGCATCAACGGTCTGCTGCTGCTCGGGTCGTTATGGGACGACAGCTTCCTGACCAGTCTCGCGTTCAAGCGCCGCGTGCCGGTGTTCTTCGGCCAGGGTAGCCATGACGTGGTCTTCCCGGTGGAGAAGCAGGAAGCCTTCTTCCGCTCGATCCTGGCCAGGAAGTCTTATCCGACCCGCTTTGTCCGCTTCGAGACCGGCACTCATGGCACGCCGATCCGCATGGTCGACTGGCGCGACACGCTGAACTGGATGCTGGCGAAGGCGCCCTGATTTCTCTGCCGGCGCTCAAGGCGCCGTGTTGTAGTCGATGATCGTCTGCGGATTTATCTCGCCATCATAGGAGGCATCGACGTCGTACTGGACGAGCGAGAAGTCGCCGTTGCGGAACAGGTAGGTTCCCGATGACGAAGCATCGCCAACACCGCGCCATTTGTCGGATGTGGTGATGGTTTTGGTGTTGTCGTCATAGTCCGAGTTGGTCGCCCAGCCGGTGGTCTTGAATCCGATGATGTGGATCGATTGGACCTTGCCTTCGCTGTTGTTGTTCTCATAGCGGATGTCCAGGTCGGGCTCGGTGAACTGGAGCTGGGTCACGCCATTGACGTCGTCGCCGATGTAGTAGACCGCAGTCTCGTTGTAGGCGGCCATCGAACAGAAGAAGCGGAACAGTCGCGTCTCGCGCTCCGGGTCGCTGGGCTGGGCGTCCTTGTCCTTGTAGTGGATCGAATGGGCCTCGGGCTCGCCGATCGGCTTGCCTTCCGGATCCTGCTTGTCGCACTGCCCGCCATAGGTGGCGAGGAATGCCTTCTTGGCCTGTTCCAGCGCCTCATCCTTCTTTGGGGGTGGCGGACCGTCGCCGCAGCTTGCCGGCACGGCGCTGTCGAAATCCTCGGTCGACGGCTTCAGCGCGCCTTTGTCGATGAAGATCGGCTGGAAGGGCGGCTCCTGGATCTGAGCGTTTACCTGACGGACCGTGTAGCAGCCGGCGAAAACCTTGGCGTCGCCGTTCTTGTCTGTCGCCTGGATGGCGACCGGGACACTGTAATAGATGCTGCCCGCCGCGCCTTCGTCCGACACGGCGCCTGTCTTGATCTCAACGCTGCCGGTGCCGTCGTAACCCTTGACGAAGGCGTTGAAGTCCTTTGCCGGCTTGGTATCGCCGAAATAACCCCAGGCGCGGGCGAACTCGTGGCGATTGATGGCGCTGTAAAGCGAGCGGATGACGGCCTCGGCGCTGGACCTGTCGTCGATATAGGGCGCATCGGCCGCTGGCGCGGAATGCGTGAAGCCGGCCAGTGAGAAAAAGACGGTCGCTGCGAAAGTGGCGCTTTTCATCGAATCCTCCGCTCGGTCACGAAAATACTACCACGGCGATTGCGGCGGCGCGGTGACGCCAGGGGCATGGCCGCTTGAAGAATCGTGGCGGGAGGCGCTAGGTCACGGCCCGCGGCGCTGGGGCCGCGTGGGAGATTGCCCGTGACCATTTCCATGTACGACATATCGGTGGGCGTGTTTTCCGCCAGGCTAAAGGCGCTGGACAGCATCCTGGCGGCGGCGGAGCAGAATGCCGGCGAACGCAAGATCGATCCGCAGGTGTTCCTCACCGCTCGGCTGGCGCCGGACATGTTCGCACTGACGAGGCAGGTCCAGATCGCAACCGACCATGCCAAGGGCGCGCCGTCGCGGCTCGCCGGCCGCGAGGTGCCGAAGTACGAGGACAATGAGGCGAGCTTTGCCGAGTTGCAGGCCCGAATCGCCAAGACGCTCGATCATCTGGCGACGTTTACGGCGGCCGACCTGGAGGGATCGGAAGACTGGACGGTCGAGTTAAGGCTCGGTGGGCGCGAAGTCACGTTGCCCGGCCTGCAGTACCTGCAGCATGTAGCGATGCCGAATTTCTACTTCCACGTCACGACCGCCTACGACATCCTGCGCCACAACGGCGTGCCGCTCGGCAAGCAGACTTTCCTCGGAAATCGCTGATTTTTGAACGGTTTGGAGGTTTCCCGGCAATCCCGGGAAACCTCTTGCTTCAGCGCAGTTCAGCGGATCGCCATTTCGCGCGCGATGCGCGGAAAATCCGCTGGCTTTATGCCGATGTCGGCACGGTCGGCATTGCTCATCGCGTTCAGAAGCGCGAGCGCCGCGCGGTAACGCTGGTGTTCCTGCGGCCGCGGCCGCGCGAACATTTCAGTGAAGAACCCCATGACTCAGTTGCCCCTGTTGGTCCCTCCCTACCCCAAGATATAGGCGATCTGTTAAAATTGTGCAGTGCAGCAATTGCATGGCTGCCATGCCGCGCGAATTTTCTCGCCCCGATCGGTTTTGCGTGAAACTTTTCGGCAGGTCCAACCGTAGGCACGGTGCCGGCACATGGCTGGCTTTTTCCTCGCCACTCCTGGCGACCTTGCCGGACTGCCTGAAAAGGCGGTCCGGCTTTTTATTTGATGTAGTTTGCAGCGTTCCGGCCGGCAAAATGCCTGCAATTGTCACCGTCGCCAGAAGTCATTTTTAACGAGGGCGGCCTATGTTCATTGGCATCAACGCATGCCGTCATGACAGGGAGGCTGAGATCGGCACCGGGAACAAGCTCGATTTCGCTTCGTTGCTCGACGATCTGATCGTCGCCTCGGAGAAAGGCGAGGACGAGGGCGCCCGGCCATCCATCCCCTTCGACTATCTGTCCGTGGCAGATGAATTGCATTCCGGCCGCATCAAGGTGGCGGGCGAGAGCGTTGCAGCCGAATATCGCGAACAAGGCGCGGATCTTGCGGCAGAGTTCGCCGCGCTTCTCGACCAGGCGAAACTTGCGCTTACGGATGAAGAACGCCGCCCGGAGGAGAGCCTGCCGCCGATCGATCCCGAAGCGATTGCAGGCGAACTCGGCCTCGACCGCCCGGCCAAGGACGCCGATTTCGGTCGCATCCGCCGCAATTTCGCTTTCTCCAACCATCCGGACCGGGTCGCGCCGCATCTGCGCCAGCGCGCCATGGTCCGCATGCAGGTGGCCAACATGCTGATCGACGAGGCCAAGCGGCGCGCTTTGGCGGCCACGCGGCGCTAGCAATCGCGCAAGAAGTCGTTGCGAACGAGGGCTTGGAGAAACTCAAGCCTGTGCTTTATGCTTGAACTTTCTCCCCGCGCTTTCCGCGCAACCTCCCGCCGGAGACATTTCATGCATAAACGCCGCCTCGGTCGGACCGATCTCCTTGTTTCGCAAATCTGCCTCGGCTCGATGACGTGGGGTCAGCAGAACACGGAGGCCGAAGGCCATGCGCAGATGGACCTGGCGTTCTCGCGCGGCGTCAATTTCATCGATACGGCCGAGCTTTACCCGATCCCGCCCAAGGCGGAGACGCAAGGGCGGACCGAGAAGATCATCGGCAGTTGGATGAAGGCCAACCGCAACCGCGACAAGGTGATCCTTGCATCGAAAGTGGTCGGCCGCACGGCCAATACATGGTTCCGCGGCGACCGCCCGTCGAAGCTGGTGCGCGCCGATATTTTCGATGCGGTCGAGAAATCGCTGGCCAAGCTCGGCACCGACTATATCGACCTCTATCAGATACACTGGCCGGACCGGGACATTCCCTGGGGCTCCAACCCGACGCGCGTCGGGGCGGTGGCGCGTCGCGCGGATGCGGCAGGCGCTCCCGGAGACGAGACGCCGATTGCCGAAACGCTCGCCGTCTTCGACGAACTGGTGAAGACAGGCAAGATCCGCCATCTCGGCCTCTCGAACGAAAGCTCCTGGGGTGTCATGCGCTTCGTCTTCGAGGCCGAAAAGGGCACGGGTCCGCGCGTCGCCTCGCTGCAGAATGCCTATAGCCTCGTCAACCGCACGTTCGAGGTGAACCTTGCCGAGGTCTGCGCGCGCGAGGAGATCGCTTTTCTCCCCTATTCGCCGCTGGCGCAGGGCTATCTCACTGGTAAATACAATCATGGCGCGCGGCCGCAGGGCTCGCGCTCCCAGCTCTTCAACCGCGGCCAGCGCTACGAGACGCCGAATGCGGCGGAAGTGCTGCTCGAATACACCGAGCTGGCGCGCTCCTTCGGCATGGAGCCGGCGCTTTTCGCAAACGCCTTTGTCGCGAGCCGACCTTTCGTGACCGCGAACATCGTGGGCGCAACAACCATCGCGCAGCTTGAGATGGCGCTGTCTTCAGCCGACGTCGCCTGGACGGAGGAGATGCAGAAAGCGGTCGATGCCGTACACCAGCGCGTCGGCAATCCGTGCCCCTGATCGGGTAGGGCAAGAAACAAAGGGATGGAGACGATGGCGAGTTTTCCGATCGAGGCCGTGCGCGGCAGATTTCCGGCGCTTTCGCTGACCGACAAAGGGCATCGGCGCATCTATCTGGACAATCCCGCCGGCACGCAGGTGCCGCAGGCCGTGGCGGATGCCGTATCGCGCTGCCTGCTCAACACCAACGCCAATCTGGGCGGTTTCTTCGAAACGACAGTCGCGGCTCAGCAGGTGGTCGACGACGCGCATGCCGCGATGGCCGATTTCCTCAATGCTTCAAGCGTCGAGGAGATCGTCATCGGCGCCAACATGACGACGCTGACCTACCACATGTCGCGCACGCTGGGCCGCACGATGAAGCCGGGCGACGAGATCATCGTCACGCGCATGGATCACGAGGGCAACGTCTCGCCCTGGCTGCAGCTTGCCGAGGATCTCGGCCTCGTCGTGCGCTTCCTGCCGTTCGACCAGCGGAGCTGGCAGGTGGAAGAGGCGGCGCTTCAGGCACTGCTTTCGGACAAGACGCGGCTCGTCGCGCTGAACTATGCCTCGAACCTCACCGGCTCGATCAACCGGGTGCAGGCGCTGACGGCGATCGCAAGGCAGGCCGGGGCGCTGGTCTATGTCGACGCCGTGCAATTCGCGCCGCATGGGCTGATCGACGTTCAGGCGCTCGGCTGCGATTTCCTGATCTGCTCCGCTTACAAGTTCTTCGGTCCGCATATGGGGATATTGTGGGGGCGCCGCGACGTCATCGACGGGCTAAAGCCCTACAAATGCCGCTGCTCTTCAAACGGGCTGCCGGAGCGGTTCGAATTGGGCACGCCGCAGATCGAACTGATGGCCGGGCTGACGGCGGCCGTCGATTATTTCGCCGATCTCGGCGCGGCGGCCGGTGAGGCCGGCTCGCGACGGCGGCGGATCGCAAAGGCGTTCGAGGTATCGATCGCCTACGAGAACGCGCTGGCCCGGCAACTGATCGAAGGCCTGTCCGATATCGAGGGCCTGATCATTCGCGGCATCACCGATCCTACGCGCCTTGCCGAGCGTGTGCCGACGGTGTCTTTCACAGTCGAAGGCATAATGCCGGAAACGATCGTGCGGCAGATGAACGCCGAAAATATCTTTCTCTGGTCGGGTCATAATTACGCGTGGGAGATCGTCCACCAACTCGGCATCCCGGCCGAGCAGGGTGTCGTGCGCATCGGCATCGCGCATTACAACACGTCGGCGGAGATCGAGGAGACGCTTGAAAGCGTGCATCGCGTGATCGCGATGCTGCGGCAGCAGCGGCCTTGAATCTGCTTACCGCTGCTTGCCGCCGAAGCCGGTCAGAAAAGCGGTGAGGTTGTCGCCCAGCGCATCGCAGAGATAGCCGCCTTCCTGGACGATAACCGTCGGCAGGCCGAGCCCGGCGATCGCTTCGCCGATGCGCGAGAAGCCTGGCGTCGTCACCGACAGGCCGCCGAACGGGTCGCCCTCGAAAGCGTCAAGGCCAAGCGCAACCACCAGCGCCTCCGGCGCGAAGGCGCGGATGCGCCGGAAGGCCGTCGACAATGCCTCAAGAAAGGCCACGTCGCCGGATTTGCGCGCCAGCGGCAGGTTGAGATTGTAACCGAGGCCGGGGCCTTCGCCGCGCTCGTCGGCATGCCCCCAGAAGAACGGATAGAAGCGGACCGGATCGGCATGCAGCGAGACGGTAAGCACATCGGGACGGGCGTAGAAGATGCCTTGCGTGCCGTTGCCATGGTGCAGGTCGACATCGAGAATGGCGACGCGCGCGGCTTGCCTTCGCAGCACCTGCGCCACGACGGCCGAATTGTTGATGAAGCAGAAGCCGCCGGCGACATCGGCGAAGGCGTGATGGCCCGGCGGGCGGCAGAGCGCATAGGCCGAAGGCGCGCCGGCCATCACCGCTTCTGCGGCCTCCACCGCGCTCCAGGCGCTCCACAGCGCACTGTCCCAGGTTTCGGCCGAGATCGGGCAGGCGGTGTCGGCCATGTGATAGCCGGCCTGGCCGACCGCCGAGGCCGGATAGGAACCGTCGCGGGCGATTGGGTGGATGTTGGGAATGACCTCTGCGGATGCGCCTTCGATACGTTGCCAGCGCGAAAAAATGTGCTCGAGGAAGTCCAGATATTCAGGCGTATGCACCGCCGCGACCGGGCCAAGGCCATGCCTCTTCGGCCGTTCGACCGTCAAGCCAGCAGATCGCGCGCCGGCTAACAATCTTTGGATCCGCTCCGGCTTTTCCGGGTTGGGCTGCGGTGCGCCGCTGGAAAGGAAAGCTTTCGGATCATGGTGTTTCTGCTCCTCGGCATAGAAGGCTTTCATTGTCACTCCTGCGGCGTATCGGCAAAGGCGAAAAAGGCGTCGCCGACGATCTTGTGTACCTGTTCGTAACTCGACCAGCCGATGCCCAGCTTCTCATAGAAGGCCCTGGCCGTTTCATTGTCCGTGTCGACGGAGAGCCTCAGATAGATGCCGCCGGCCGCGAGGCACTCCTTCGCTACCTGTCGCAGCAGTCTTTCGCCGACCCGGCGGCCGCGAAAACGGTCTTCGACATAGAGGTCCTGCACATACACGCCCGGACGGCCCATCCAGGTCGAGAAGATCGGGAAATACAGGCAAAGCCCGGCAAATTCGCCGTCGATCTCGGCGATCAAGGTCGAGAAGGCGGGGCTGTCGCCGAAACCGTAGCGGCGAAGGTCTTCGGCGGTTGATTGGATGTCCTTTGACGCGCCGATATGGGCGCCGAGCTTGAGCAGCGCGGCATGGATCGTTTCGACGTCCTCGATCCGGCCGGGGCGGAGGGTGACCGGTGCCGGCATCAAAACACCTTCTCAGCCTTCCACCGGCAAATCGAGTTCTTGCGCCAGCGCCTCCAGCGAGTCGCCGATGATGGCGATCATCTCGCCGATCTGCTCCCGCGTGATGATCATCGGTGGCGCCACCATGAAATTGTCGCCGTCGACGCCGCCCTTGACCTTGCGGCCATAGATGATCAGGCCTCGCGCATAGGCGTGATCGAGCAGGCGCTGCGTCGCTTTCATAGCCGGGTCGATCGGCTTCAGCGTCTCCGGATCGGCGACCATCTCGGCGCCGGTGAGCAGGCCCTTGCCGCGCACGTCGGCGATGAAGGGGAAGCGCTTTTGCAAGCCCTTCAACTCCGCCATCAGCACGTCGCCCATCGCGGCGGCGTTGGCGATGAGCTCAAGCCGGTCCATCTCGCCAAGCACGGCAAGCCCGGCGGCGCAGGCGAGCGGATTGCCGGCATAGGTGTGGCCATGCTGGAAGCCGCCCGAGGCAAGCAGCGGCTCGACCAGGCGCATGGGCGCGGCAAGCGCGCCGAGCGGCGCGTAGCCCGAACCCAGGCCCTTCGACAGCGCGACGATATCCGGTTTGCAGTTCCAGTGGTCGCCGCCGAGGAACTTGCCGGTGCGCCCGGCGCCGCTCATCACCTCGTCATGGATGAGCAGGATGCCGTAGCGGTCGCAGATCTCGCGGATGCGCGGATAGTAGCTGTCGGGCGCGACGAGGGCTGCCGTCGCGGCGCCACCGACCGGCTCCATGATGAAGGCCAAGACACTTTCCGGGCCTTCGGACTGGATCTTTTCCTCTAGCATGTCGGCGTAGCGGATGCCGCGCTGCTCCATCGACAGGTTGTCGCGATCGCGCCATGCGGTCGGCGCCGGAATAGTCGGCATCACCCGCATCATCGGAGTAAAACTCTCGGCCAGAGCGTCGTCGCCGGTGACGGAAAGCGAGCCCAGCGTGCCGCCATGATAGGAGGGGAAACGCGTGATCACCTTCCAGCGCTCGGGCTGGCCGGTGGCGACCGCCCATTGGCGGGCGAGCTTGATGCAGGATTCGGTCGCTTCCGAGCCGCCGGAAACGAAGAAAATGCGGTCCATGCCTTCAGGCAACTTGCCGGCCAGCTCCCGCGCCAGCTCTTCCGCCGGCTCGTTCTCGAAATGCAGGCGGTACGCGAAGGTGGTCTTGTCCATCTGGCGCTTCATCGCGTCCAGCACGTTGCGGTTCGAATGGCCGATATTGGCGACCATCGGCCCGCTTGAGCCATCGATGAAACGGCGACCGTCCCTGGTCCAGAAATAGATCCCCTCGGCGCGGTCGACGAGCGGCCGGCGCAGGCTGGAGAGGTAGAACAGATGCGACGGCGGCCGTGCATCGATTTCGGGCGAGGGCTTGGCTTCGGACTTCAGCATGTCAGGACTTTCCCAGATAGCGGTCGAGAACATTTCTGGTTACGCGTTCGACCATCGCGTCCTGCCTTAGCAGGCCAGCGACCCATTCGCAGCTTCCGGCGTGAAACACCTCGCCCTTGCCGCGTGGGAAATTGACGATCATGCCGTTGCCGCGCTTGACCTTCTCAAGGTTGGCGTCGCTCGCTTCGCCGAACAGGGTCTCGGCGGTAAAGCGGCCGTCCTCGTCGGTGAGGAACTGGTCCTCGATCGGAATATCGGCACTCTCCTCGACCTGGCTCGCCATGCCGACGGCCAGCACCTGGAGGCCGTCCGGCGCGCCGCTCTGCGCGGTCGGGTAGGGCAGGCCGCCGCGAATCTCGAAATCGAGGCCGTCGACCTCATAGCCATAGACATGGCTGTCGGCGCCGAGCAAGTCGCCATAATAGATGCCGGTGCCCGCGAAGGCCCAGTGCTCGGGCCGGTAGACGGGAAAACCGCGCACGCCGCGCGGCGCGCAACCGCCCCAGCCGGCATAGACGCCTCGTGTCGCATTGAGGCCGAAAGTGGCGCTGCCCGGACGGCCGATCTCGGGCGCTTCCCAGGAATTGGTGGCGCGGGTGACGTCGCCGCCCCGATAGGCGGGGTCTTCCGCGCGCGCCTTGTATTTGTAGCAGACCTGGCGGCGGCCTTGGTCTTCCAGCCTGGTCTGCCACATGAAATTGCCGGCGAAGCGCGCCGCATGCCCACCGCGCTCGATATAATCGTCGACCGCGTCGCGCATCTCCCATGTCCAGTATTCGTCATGGCCGGTGAAGACGACGCAGTCATAGCCTTCGAGGATGTCTGGTGAGAAATGCAACTCGTGCTGGCTGGCGAGATCGACCTGATAGCCGGCGCGTTCGGCGAAGCGGAAGAAATGGCTGTCATAGCTCGCCCAGCCGGATGAGGCATATTTCTTCGAATGTCCGGTGGCGAAGGCCCATTCCATGTGCGGATAGCGCGGCACGGTCTTCGGCGGCACCGCGACTTCCAGCGGCACGCGCGGCGCCTCCTTCGGCAGGACGACGAAGCCGCGGCACCAGGGGCGCTGCGTCGACACCGTCGTTGCGTACTGGTCGCGGTTCGGGCCGGTGATGCCCTGATAGTGGTTTGAGCCGCCCCAGGTGTTGTAGGCGGTCCAGGTGCCGGTCGCGGCGATCTGCAGCAGGCTGCCAGACCTGCGGCGCGGCAAAGGCGCAACGATGAAGAGATGGTGGCTTTGGATCGGTCTGCCGTCCCGCCCATCGGCCGAAAGCGTCACGCGATAGGCGCCGGACGGCCAGTCTTCGCCGATGCGGAATTCGAATGCGGCTTCCCAGCCGCAGCCTTCGACCGAGCACTGGTCGGGCGTGTCCTGCCAGCGCGCCGACAGGCCGGTCTTTTCGAAGACCTTGGTTTCGCTGCCGCCGTCGCGGATGATGACGAGACGGAATTGCGGCGCGGTCGAACTGACGAAAAGCGTCACCGTCCCGCCCGGACAATAGGAAAAGCGGTCGCTGTAGCACCAGATTTCGCCGTTCGAGCCATCCATTCCGGGCCATTCATAGTAATGGCCGCGCACCGCTTCACGGCGCTGCTCGGGCGTCAGCCCGAAATCGGGAAATTCGGTGGGCAGTTGCGTCAAGGAACACCTGAGGTCACGAGGCCGCCATTGAGACCATCGGCCGGCCAAGCGTCAAATGGAAAGCATCGGGCCAGCGCGCTTCCGCTTGGCGATACCCGGCAAACGGGCTACTTCATCCTGAGGCGATGTTCCAACGCCGGGAGCCGACATGCTGCGGGTACAAAAAGTCAAGGTCGACGACATCTACGTGCCGACGGCGCGGCGCAAGACACTGCACCCCGAGACCGTGCGCCATCTCGCGGAGGACATCCTCGAAAACGGCATGAAGACGCCGATCCAGGTGCGGCACGACGGCAAGCGCCATGTCCTGGTCGAGGGCCTGCACAGGCTCGAAGCCGCGAAGTGGCTGGGCGAAACCACGATCGACGCCTATCTCGTCCAGGCCAAGCGCCACTGATCCTGACCTCCGGGCCTCCGGCATCAGCGTTACCGATCGCTTCCCATCAAAGCTTTTTGATTGACGCTGCCGTGGCGGCTAATACCGTGCGCCTACTTTAGGAGCAGGAAGCTTGCCATGGCGAAATATGAGGGCGGATGCCTGTGCGGCGCGGTGCGCTATAGGGCCGAGGTCGAGCCGGTTAATGAACGGGTCTGCCATTGCCGGATCTGCCAGCGGGCAATCGGCGCGGCCTTCAACGCCCGCCTCCTGTTCCGCATCGACGACGTGACGATCGAAGGGCCGGTGGCGACGATCAATTCCACGCCCGACCTTCAGCGCGGCTTCTGCCCGGTGTGCGGCACGACGATGTTTTCACGGCGCGACTCCAGAGGCATCCTCGGAGTCACCTCCGGTTCGCTCGACGACCCGTCGCTGTTCAAGCCCGACATGCATTTCTGGACCGCCTCGAAGCAGCCCTGGGTGATGCTTGACGACGGCCTGCCGCAGTATGAAGGCGCGCCGCCGGCTTAAGGCCTATTGATATTCACGTGATGCCGGCCTCCAAATGGCGGCTTCCTGCGCTTCCGGTGCTCACTTACGCTAAGTACGCTCCGCTCCGGTTCTCGGAACCCCCCATTTTGGCGCGGCCTGACCTTAATCTAAACATAACCCGGCTTCCCGTGGGCTGAGTCATCGCGACGCAGGCCTGCACAAAAATTTCATCGTCGATGCGCGAGATAGCCGGCAAAGCGTCATTGGCGGGCCATCTTTGGCTGCCTATCTGAGCGCCATGCGGGCAGGCATCGAGGAGGCGACGGATGTGCGAGAGCATCAACACCCTGGACGAGCTTTTGAACGATCCGATGATCCAACTCGTGATGGCGCGCGATCATGTGCGCCCGGACGAGCTTCGCTTGCTTCTGGAAAAGGCTCGCGGCAAGGCTGGCGATGATTCCCGCATCGATCGGGCCTCTGTGCCCCCGCCGCATGTGGTGGCTAGAAGCTGTCTGAAGCAGTGGCTGCACCGCTGACGCTGACTGGGAACATGCGTGGCGGTTTTCCTACAGGAACAGCGCGGGACAACAGCCGCGGGTCAGCTCGAATGCGCGGGCAGGTAAGTGTAGTGACTGCGTGAATAGGCGAGCTTGAAGCCGAGCCGGGCGTAGTTGCGATAGGCCGGCCCATCGCGATCGGGGCGCGGCGCCTCGATGTCGGCGACAAAGAGTTTCGCGCCGGCGGCGATCCCGTCGCGAACCAGCCTTTCCCCAAGCATGGCATCGAGATCGAAGCTCGGCGCCATGATCCCGGGCACCGGAGCGTCGATGCCGCTCCAGGCTGCGCCGTCAGGACCGATGAAGAGCGAGCGCACCGCTTCCACCGCGCCTCTGCGCCTCAGCATGTAGTGATGCCAGCCCTTGCGGCCGACGAGCGCCTTGAGCCAGGGAGAGGTGGGCAGCCTGTACTTCGTATCGATGAAGGATGCCCACTCGGAAGCTGTCCTATGTGTGACCTCCTCGACCACCGGATCACCAACAGGGATAAGCGGATCGGCCGGGAAAAGCGGTTCGTCCGGCAGTTGCGTCGCGTCGCGATAGATGCGCTCCCAGCCGCCCTGGTGCTGCAGGCCGCGCGCTTCCAGCCAGCACCGCAGCCGCGACGGCTCGGTGTGTGGATTGGCATAGAACCACGGCCGCATGATTCCGGCTTCGCGGTAGCGCGCGAGGAGCGCATCGAGCTGAGCCTCCGAGGCTGGGCCGTCGACGCCGATATTCTTCACGCAGTTGAAGTGGATGAACGGGATCGTCGTGCATATGGTCCAAACCAGATCGCCGTCGCTCGCGATCGACAGCCCATGCCGTGCCGCGAAATCCCCGGGCGCGGCTTCGTAGAGGTCGAGCCAGGCAGCGACTTCGGCGCGCTCGATGGCGCGGCTGAAATCGCGTGACACCTCCTCGATCGCGATCTCCGGAACATGCTTTCGCGGCGGCGCCAGGGGCTGCAGTTCCGAGAGCGCGGTGGTCGACATGTTGCGTTTCCCCATTTGCCTTACGGCGTAAGATTAGCGGATGATAATATGGCGCCGCCTGTTGTCAACCGGGATTAGCGGCCTCTTACAAATCCGTGAGTTGGAATCACGCCATCGTGAGGCTAAGCCTGTCCTCGAGGGGCTTTTCGGATGACGATTCACTTTTGCCTCGGAGAAAGCCCGAGGCGCAGGGAAAAGGGTTGAGATGACCGACGTCTGCACTCAAGGGTTGGATACCGGCTTTGTCAGCCTGGGGTATGCCAAGGTGGCATTTCTGGGCATCGTGCAAGGCATCACCGAATTGCTGCCGATCTCGTCAACGGCGCATATGCGCATCGTGCCGGCGGTGCTCGGCTGGCAGGATCCCGGATCGGCCTTCTCGGCCGCCATGCAACTGGCGGCGCTGGCGGCGGTGCTCAGCTATTTCTGGAGCGACGTCAGGGACGTGCTGTTCGGATCAATCTCGGCGATCACCCGCCGCGATTTCGGCGACCGCTATTTCCGTCTCGCCGTCAGCATCGTGCTTGCCACCGTCCCGATCGTCATTGCGGGCCTCGCGCTTTCCGGCGTGCTCAACGCCTGCAACTCGCCACTGCGCAGTCTTGCGGTGATAGGCTGGGCCTGTATCGCCATGGCGATCCTTTTGGCGCTGGCCGAGATCTTCGCCAGCCACAAGCTCATGCTGCGCCAAGCGTCGATCCTCGACGCACTTCTGGTCGGCGTAGCCCAGGTCGGCGCACTCATTCCGGGCGTCTCGCGGTCGGGCTCGACGCTGACGGCGGCTATGGGGTTGGGCTTCGCCCGGCCGGAGGCGGCGCGCCTGTCATTCCTGCTCGGCTTGCCGGCCATCGCGCTGGCCGGGCTCAAGGAGCTTTGGGAATTGCACAAGGTACATCTCGACGCGCATGGCTGGTCGGTCCTGGCTGTCGGCCTCGTCGTAGCATCGATCTCGGCCTTCTTCGCCATCTGGGGGCTGATGCGGGTGCTCGAACGCTTCTCCGCCTGGCCCTTCGTCATCTATCGCGGCCTGCTCGGGGTGGTGCTGCTGATCGGCGTTGCGACAGGATGGCTGTCCTAGCGGACCTGGTATTGCCGGCGGCTCGCGCAGGCGGCGTGCGCCGCCTCGCAGGATTTCTCTCCTGTCTGGTTCTTGTGATGCCGATGGCAAACGCAAATGGCCCGGGCGGTCAATGGCAAGCCGGCCAGTATTCTTTCTCCGACGAACTTGGCGGCTTTCTAATCCGATCCGTTTCGGGCACGGGAACAAGATCCGATCCGGTTGTTCTCGGCGAGGAATTGGAGTCGGCCGACCCCGTTATTCTGACGATCCGCGCGCGACAACCGACAGCCAATTTCACGGAAGGAATCCTCTATCTGCGGATCGTGGCGCTCAACGACAGCGGACACCCCTGGGTGGATTTCATGTTCGAGCTTCAGTCGATACTCGATCAGCCAAGCGTGTTCGGTGACGGCCTGTCTTTCGACCAGTCCCATACTCCGTCGGACTTCATCTCATCCGACAGGTTCGAACGATATAACCGCCAGCTCGAACCTTTCGATCGCCTTCTGTTTCTCGATGGCCACGTGGACACAGGCCATCAGGCGGCCTTCGATTTCCTCGTCACCGACTTCAATCCCAAAAGCGTCTTCTACCTGCTTCAGGACCCGGGTATTCCGGCCTCCTGACAATCTTGCGCAGGGTGGGCGGAAATCGACGCAAGCGATTGAAGGTTCGCGTCACAGGCCTGTTCGGCTATTGGTGTGCCCATGGATCTTTCGACATTGCTGAACTCGTTGCCGTTGCTGGCCGCGCTGGTGAAATCGGCTGTACCCGCCACCGTCGGCGCCGGGATGGGCCTTGGCCAATGGCTGGCGGCGCTGCCACCGTGCCGCAACCAGGTTTTCGAGAACGCGACGTATCTGGTCTGCGAGACCGATCCCAGGCATTTTTCCATCGAGCTGTTCTGGAAGAACGATCAAGGCGACTTCTACCGATCGCTGCACAATCTGCGCAACGCGCAGCAGGCGGCGGGGCGCACCATGCTCTTCGGCATCAATGCCGGCATGTATCATCCCAACCTTTCGCCGGTCGGGCTCTATGTGGAACGCGGCGAACAGGTCACGCCGGCCAGGACCGGGTCGGGGACCGGCAATTTCTCCATGCAGCCCAACGGCATCTTCTACCTCGGTGCCGGCAAGGCCGGCGTTCGCGCCACCAAGGACTACCAGACGCGTCCGCCGCGCGTCGATTACGCCACTCAGTCGGGACCAATGCTGGTCATCGACGGCAAGCTGCATCCGAAATTCCGTTCCGACGGCACCTCGCGAAAGATCCGCGACGGTGTCGGCGTGCGCGCCGACGGCGTCGTGGTCTTCGCGATCTCGGACGATGTGGTGACCTTTCACGAGTTCGCGCGGCTGTTCCGCGACCGACTTGGCTGCCCGAACGCGCTTTTCCTCGACGGCTCCATTTCGAGCCTCTATGCGCCAGGGATCGGCCGCAACGACGATTTCTGGAATCTCGGACCGATGATCGGCGTGTTCAGGCGCTGATCAACGCGCCTTTGCGTTGAGCCTTGCCTTAGCCGGACGCATCCTGGATCGCGGACAGCAGCCATGGCTGTCCAGCCTGGCGAGTGAAGGTCCACAACTCGGTTGCTTCGACTGGATTGTTGGGATCGCCCTTCTCGACGGCGCCGGTCTGGCGGTTGCGCATGATGTCTACCGCCGACCAACGCATCGCGACCGTGGCGTAATCGCGCGGGCCTTCCCGCCATGCCTCCGCCACTTCGCCGTTCAGCAACTGCAGGTTCGTCACCTCGTTCTTGAGCCCGTGGGTCGCGTTGTCCGCCAGTTCCTCCGAGAGATATGAGACCATTTCAGGGGTCGTGAGCCGGCGCAAACCCTGGTGGTCCTCACGGGTGAAGGCAGACTGCACCTCGCCGAGAATTCGCTCGAAAGCGTCGCGATCGGCGTCCGTAATGCCGATTTCATCCGCGCCGGATCCTCCGGCGGAGCCGAAGCCCGCGGTCGGGGTCGCGAAGCTGGACGGCGCGCGCCCCCAGTCCTGCCGTCCGAACGGGATGGCGCCGCTTCGCATGTTGGCCGGCGCGGCACTGCCGCGATTGAGGAACCGCATCGCCAGCATCACGAGGCCGCCGATCAGCAACAGCTGGAGCACGAAGCTCAGACCGCCGCCTATGCCGCCAAAACCGTGGCCAAGCATCATGCCGAAAAGGCCCTGGAAGAACAGTCCACCTACGAGGCCGCCGACAAAACCACCACCGAAGCCGCTCCAGAATCCGGGCCGCGAGGCGCCGGGAAACGCCTGCGTCGACGGGATGGACTGGGTGGTTTGGGGCGTCATCGAGCGCGTCACGGGCGCCGTGTAGGGGGCGGTCCTTGTCGGTGCGGGAGCCTGGTAGGTACGGCTGCCACGGCTGCCGAAACTCCCTCCCATGCGCGCTTCGGCGGGAGCGATGGAGACCGTCCCAAGCGCCATCAGCACGATCATGAGGATCGAGGCGATTTTGATCGTTCGAGAGTTCGACATTAAGGACAATCCCTTGGATACGCCGCGCTTCAATTGCTGCAGGCCCGTATATGGGGTGCAGGGCGAGCGAGGTTTAGTCCCTGCTTGCACATTCCATCGGCGACCGGGCCAGAATCGCCCTAGGGTTGGTTGCGGCCGCGCCTGCCGCCGCGGGCCAGCAGCCTCATGCCGACCAAGGCCGCGATGATCGTCGCGACGATCACTATCGCCGCAAACAGCAGGATGTTCGCCGAATTGAAATGGATGAGTTCGCCGGCGCCCTTGGCCGCCAGCCATCCCGGCATGAGAATGGCCGGCGCCCAGATCAGTGCCGATAATATGTTGGCGAGCTGGAAACGGGCTCGGTTCATGCCCATCATGCCCGCGACCAGGGGCACGGTGGCCCGTATCGGTCCGAAGAAACGCCCAACGAATATCGCCGCGAAGCCGTAGCGCCGGAAAAACAGCCGCGCGCGGGCAATTTCGCGACGGTGGCGGTTGAGCGGCCATTTGTGGACGACGCCGCGTCCTAGCCAAATGCCGAGATAGTAGGAGACGATGTCACCCAGCGTGGCTCCGATGATCGCCGCGAGGACGACCGGCAGCGGCTGGATGAGCCCGGCGCCGACGAGGCCTCCGACGATCACCAGCACGGTGGTGCCCGGCAGGAGAATGCCGATCAGGATCAGCGACTCGCCGAACGCCAGCAGTCCGACGACGACCCCGGCCCAGGCCTGGTGCGCCTCGATGAGACGGACGCACTGGTCGACGAAGCTCTCCATCGAAACGGCGCCTTAGCTGCCGCTGTCCAGCACGCTTCTCAACTCGTCGAGCTTGTGGTTGACGAGCCAGCCATAATAGTTCTCGACAGGCAGCTTTTCGCTCGCGCCGCTCGCGACTGCGGCGCGCAGCTCCGCTGCCCGCCGTCTTGGCTGGCCGACATTATAGAGCGTGGCCGTGATGCCTGGGTTGCCCGATATGTCGAAGCCCTGCTCCCTGTAGGCTTCGATCGCGTCATGCACGATGGCCGCGATGTAGACGACGCTGCGGTCCGGATCCATCACGTCCCGGTAGATGGCCTGCGGGTTGTCCGGGGTCAGCTTGTCGTAACCGCTTACCCTGTTGACGAGGTCGGTGACCTCGAGTGCGGTCAGCGGGCTGATCTGGCCGAGCCCGAAGGTCTGGCCAGCGAAAAAGGGCTGGAAGAACGCCTGCTGGAAGGTCAAGGGTTCATAGGAAACGCCGTCCACGGTCTTGCCCCTGAAATGCTGCATCCAGACCATGTCGCGGCAGCTCCACAGCGCCGCGCTGCCTTTGGCGTTCTCGCAATCGGCGAATTCCGGGCGCTTGACGAAATCCTGCACGCGCACGCCCTTGTAGCGGAACGCGAAATCGAGGCCGGAGTAGGACAGCGCCTTGACGTAATAGGTCTGCACCGAGCCGACCGCGGTGACGTTGTAGGTGTGTTCGCCGATGAGCGCGCCGACGATATGGATCGGATCGATCCCGTAGACGGCGGCGACCTGCTTGATATGCGCCCTGAGCTTCGCCTCGTGCTTCAGCAGCGCGACGATCTTTTGGTATTTTTCCTCATAGGTTGTCTTGAAGGCAGCCGTGCGGTTCGCCGATGCGCTTGGAATGGGCGGCTGTGTTTCAAAGCGGTTGCCGGGCGGCACCACGATCAGCTTCTCCGCATGCGCCGCCGGAGTGCCGACAAGGCAGGCAAGAAGCAGGAAGAGCTGAAATAAGCGGGCCATTTTTGGTTGGCGCCTTCAAATCGAGAACGGACGGGGTGTCTTGTCTCACGCCATGAGGCCGCAAAGTGTCAAGCGGGGCGAAGGCGGGAGAGGCATGCCCGCTGTCGAATCGACGCCGGGCGAGGTGAGGGAGACACACCGATTCGATAGCTGCCACAGGCCAAAAGTAAATTTTGATTCAAACTTTGTTGGTAATTTCTCATTAGGAAAGGCCTGATTGTCCGGCGGCGCTGTTCCTGCCTTCGGTCTGTTTTGTTTTGCGTACAGGTCAATGATGCGGATTTCCGGCGTCGTCAGTTTCGTGCTCGCAGCGCTTTGCCTTGCCGGCTGCTCGTCCACCTCGGGCGTCGATGCCTTGCAGATGCCGTCAAATGAGACGACGAGCTCGGTCGTGCGGCCTAGCGCGCCGGTGTCGAAGGGCGTGCGGACTGTCCAGACAGAGAAGACCGTCCAGACGGCGTCGATGTCGGGCATGGCACGCATCAAGCCGCCAGCCGCGCTGCTTGACGAGGCCAATGCGAATGGCACCGACGCGGCTTCGCGCCCCTTTAGCCTCGCCGAAGAGGAGACGGTGAACTTTCCCGCGCCGGATTTGCCTGACAGCGTCGATCCGCCCGTACAGGAGGCGGCCCTCGTCTCGCCGCCGAAGCGGCTGTCGCGCGCGGCGCCTGCGATGCTTGCCGGTCCGGTTACCCGCTATGCCTTCCGCGACGCCAAGCCGATCAATTTCGGTCGTTCCTCACCGCGTCACCTTGCGGTGCACGGCGTCGACGTCTCGCGCTGGCAGGGCGACATCAATTGGGGGAAGCTGCGCGCCCAGGGCGCCAATTTCGCCTATATCAAGGCGACGGATGGCGGCGACCATCTCGATCCGATGTTCATGAAGAACTGGCGCAATGCCGACGCCGCCGGGCTGAAGCGCGGCGCCTATCATTTCTTCTACTGGTGCCGCACCGCCGGCGAGCAGGCCGACTGGTTCATCCGCAACGTGCCGAAAATGGATGGCGCGCTGCCTCCTGTCATCGACGTCGAGTGGAACGGCGACTCCTCCTGCAAGCGCAGGCCTTCGCGCGAAAAGGTGCTGGAGAAGATGCAGGTGTTCATGGACAAGCTGGAGCGCCATTACGGCCAGCGTCCCATCATCTACACCAGTCCCGATTTCTACCGCGACAACCTGCAGGGCGCCTTCCAGAACTATCCCTTCTGGCTGCGCGCGGTGGCGGCGCATCCGTCAAAGGTCTATCCGGGACGCAAGTGGCTGTTCTGGCAGTATTCAGGCTCCGGCCTGTCGCACGGCGTGACGGGTCGCATCGACCTCAACGTCTTCCATGGCGACGAGCGGCAATGGCGCGCCTGGCTGGGCGGCGGAGGGCAGATGGTGGCCGACGCCGACTGACGCGCTTTCGGATCGCCTCGACTATCTCCGCGGCAGATGTCGCGATTCGACCATTGTCACATAGGCAAGCACGCCCATGAAGGACGCGAAGTAGGCCAGGACGGCGGTGACGACGATCAGGCTCTCTGTGGGCATTTCCATCTCCTGGGAAAGAACAACCCAGGAGACAACGAGCATGACGGCATTGCCTTGACCTGGATCAAGCGATCGATCAATCAGAGCGCGGCCGTTCCGCTCAGCAGGTGACCAGATCCGTGTGGCCAAACCCCTTCGAGTAGTCCAGCACGGAAATCACGGAAGGTATCACACGGAAGATGCGGACCTGGTCCGGCGTCGGCATCGGACCGGGCAGCGAGGACTGCGGCGGATATTTCATCGGCAGCATCCGCAATACCTTTTCCGCCTCGGCCTTGTCGGTGACCGGCTGCGCCCGCGCGGCCATGGAAAGCCCGGTGATCTCCATCACTTGCGGCGCGTCGTGGTCGATCGTCAGCGACAGGCGATCGTCCCGCGCGATATTCGCAGCCTTCTGGCTGTCCAGGCCGCAGAGGAAATAGAGGGTAAGGCCGTCATTGACATAGCCGACGGTCGTCGCTTGCGGCCAGCCGTCCGGCCTCAGCGTAGCAACCGTCATGATCCGATGCTGGTCCAGCAACTTCTGGATCTTGTCCTTGATCTCCTTGTCCATCTTCACCTCCGAAGTCATGGCTGACGGCGGCAACGGTATGGGATCGTGGATTGCGTGGCTTTGATGTGCGTCAACGAATGAGCCGCGGCGCATCTCGCGGCTTCGAATAGAAGCAGCATCGCTATCGCTTTTCATGCCCGTGTGGCTTGAACGCCGACACAATGAGTTTTAGCCGTAAAGGGTCCGGCCGGTAAGAGCGCCCGCTAAACTTGGTCTTCAAAGCCGCGTTCGCCGATTTGGTCTCCGCATCGAGAGAGCTCCGATTGCGGCGACGCTCATCCTCGGCTTGGCCGCTCTTGTGCCGGCACCGAGCCGGAGCAGTTGCCGGAGGACAAGGACGCCAGAGCGGTCACAGCCCCAGGGCCGCAGCGACCCGTTCCTGGAAATACTGCACTCCCCGCTCATGCCGTCCCGAGAGCGGGCCGGAGCTATAGGCCCCTGCGGCATAGTTGAGATGCGTATCGGCGCAGATGGTGTAGTCCTCGCGCACCACGGCCAGGGTGCCTTGCACAGATTTCGCCCTGCTCTCGGATGCTTCGTCAGAGGTGTCGGCAAAGAAGAAATGGTAGTGCTGGTCTGTGTGATGCGGTGAGGTCGGGTTGATCCGGCTAACGTTCATGCCGCCATCGAAAAGCGACAGCGTCCAGTTCGGCCACATCCAAAGCCATTTGCCGCGATAGAACAGGCCGTCTCTCGGCGGTGCGGTCATCCGGACATAACCGGGATGGGCGGTGGTCTGGAAAGCTTCGAAGTCGATGGCAGCGTAGAACGAGGGATGCGTGCCAGGGATGTGGTAGCCTTCGACGAAATTGTCGGTGTAGATTTTCCAGTTCGCCGCAAAACTGACAGTGGCCTGATCGGTGGCGGCATAGGTCTCCAACGGCTCGTCCGCCAGTTCGGCGGGCAGAGAACCAAGTTGATCCAGAAGACTTTCCTTCGGGTCGAGCGCCGCGAAGAGCAGCCCGCGCCATTCGGACAACTGCACCGTCTCCAGCGGCCAGTCTTCGGCGATGATCGCGGGATCCTTGCCATACCATGGGGCCCGCACCAGCCGTCCGGTGTCGGCAAAGGACCATTTGTGATAGGGACAAACGACCAGCCCACATTTGCCCGCGCCATCGGCCAGAAGTTTCGCCCCCCGGTGGCGGCAGACGTTCTTAAATCCGCGCAAGGTCCCGTCCCGGCCCCGGATGGCGAAGACCGGCGTCCCGGCGATGTCGATGGCAAGGTATTGACCGGACGTCGCGACCGAGGCGACGGGCCCCATGAATTGCCAAGTGTGCGCGAAAATGTTGCCCCGTTCCTGCTGCCAGATATCATCGCGGACATAAAGCGACGGGTCCAGGTTCAGGTATTGCACGGGCGGAGTGTCGAGCGGCGGGTGGTCGAGTCGCAAGCTATCCGGCGTCATGGCTAACCTCCAGTTGCAGCAATCCTGTCGTAGGCGGGGCGATATCGCAAGGGAGTTGGCTCTGCTGCGCACGGCCTGTAAGCCGGCGGGCAATTTTGCTCTAATGCAGATTTACTGGAGTTTGCGGTTCATTTCCAATTCGCCGACCTGGTTGTCGACCGCGATCAACATGTCGGATGCCTTAACCACAGCACAGGTTCCAGGCCGACGTCTCGCCCGGGCCGCGGCGGATACTTTTCCGGTAGCATCTTCAAAGTCTGCGCCGCCTCGCTTCGCTCTTTACTCCGCCCTGAAATGACGAAGCGAAGGGGCGCCGCCGCACTAAGCCGCGTTGATCGTCGCCTCGATATTGTAGCCGTCGGGATCGAGCACGAAGCAGGCGTAGTAATTTTCCGCATAATCCGGCCGCGGGCCGGCGCGCCATCGTCCGCCGCGCCCGCATCGAGCGCCGCGCGATGGAACGCATCGACCTCGGCCTTGCTCTTCACCCGGAAGGCGACATGCAGATGGGCGAGGGGCGGCTTCTAGTCCTTTCCCTGGATCTCGAACAGGCAGCCATTTCCGACATCGAAGGCCCAGAAGATGCCCTCCTTGCCGAAGGCGAGGCTGTAGCCCAATGGCGCGAAAGCCTGTTCGTAGAAGAGCTTGCTCTTGTCGATGTCGGTCACTTCGATGGTGATGTGGTCGATCATAGTTTCGGCGATTTGAACTCAACCGGCGACGGCATATGCTTACACGTACGGCATATGCTCGGGGATGAGGTCAGATCCCTCTAGTTTAGGGAATATACTATGAATCTCATCGAGAATCGACTGTGGTATTTTCTTGCGTGGAAACCGCATAACTTTCGGAGTGGTGTCTATCGTTTCGTCAAAAATAAGGTCGACAAATGGAGGTCCAGCGCCATCGCTATCTGAAATTAGCAAGATCAATCCATTTTGATAGCCACGGCAGTAGCATGCATCCCAGTAGTTATTTTCAGATATGTATTTATCGATCTTTTGTTCGTATCCATGTATAAGGGAATGTACGCGGTCATGGCTATAATACTCTCCGCTTGAGCGCTGATCTTTGATGCGCATCAATGCATCTTGAAGGCCGTCCTGGTACGATAGTGCTAGTATGAGAAGTTTGTTTTTGGTCTCAATAAATATTTCTTCTGTGTATGAGTGGTATTCATTCAGATCATACAAGAAGTTCTCGCAATTATCAAACGCAGACTCATTTAATATTTTTCTGGTTTCGTTCTGTGAATTGTAGTGAAGCCGAAACTGTTCAAGAAAAAAAGCTCCATCCGTCTCTACGGGTATCAAATTTAATTTGGTGCCATTTAGATGGGCGTGGTCTATCTTCGGCGACACATAATACGAAGATCTGGCGAATGGCCCCATGATCTTGATCATGGATTGAACGAGCTTCAGATAGTTTGGGTCCCTGAGCGAATAGCCAATGTAGACTATTGTCTTTGATGCAATTAGATTTTTCAAATACGCGCCGATGGCCCCGCTTTTAAGGCGCTTAAGTGATTGGGAGTAGTCCTCCTCCGTAGCAACTATTGATCCATAGTTCGTAATTGATCCGTGGATTTTTATTACTCTCCGCCTTGAGCTGTCGACAAAGGCAAGGTCTTGATCATATACGAAAGGCTCTAGGCCGGCCTCAATTTCAAAAAAGTCATCCCAGTTTGTCGTTACCACATCTGAAATCATGTGAAGTGGCCGAATTGCGCGATGAAAATTTGTCATCGGCACGCTAAAGCCCGGAAGGATTTAAAGTAATTTATTCGATCTCGAATCTTCTGTATCAGCTTGATCCGCCCATCAGGCTGTCTACAGTACAGAGACATTAGCGACGGAAAGTCGAGGTCCTCACTCGATCCCATTTCATATCGAATCTGGTCGTAAAAGGTTTCCTTGCAATGATCGCGATTTTCGGTGCTGATACCTGCGCCGGCAAATATAGCGACCTTTCCCTCGGACATTCGAGCAAGAAGCTCTCGGGGGAACGAAAAATCTTTCTCGTTTTTGCAGAAAGAGCACTCGCAATTGCTCATCAGGTCTCACCATATACAAGCCCGCGCAATAGGCGCGGGCGTGTATATCATTTCATGATTCTAATCAAAACTCAGCTGCACCCGCTCGTCGAGCCACACGTGTCGCACTTCTCGCAGGTGCCGTTTCGCACCATGGTGAAGTTGTGGCACTCGGAGCATTCGTTGCCGGTGTAGCCTTGCAGCAGCGATTGCTGGCGCCTTGTCGCGGCGAGTTTTTTCGCCTCGGCGGCCTCGTTGGCGGCGGCGTCGGTGAACAGCGCTTCCGCGTCGGCGGCCTCGGCTTCTTCCTCCACGATATCCTCGACCAGTTCCCTGGCGCGTTCCTCATAGTCGCGCTTGTAGGCTAGAGCCTCGTCGCTGGCAGGCTTCAGCGCCAGCACGTTGGAGCCGGCGAAGGCGGTCGGTGCCGCGCGGGCAGGGGCGGTGGTGGTCGAGCCCGCACCGCCAAAGCCCTTGGGCTCATTGCCGATGCCCGACACCAGCTTCACCGGCGAGGCGCCGCGATAGAGGCCCTTGGAGAAGGGCGTCGCCTTGCCTTCGGTGATGCCGCGGCCGAGCGCGGTCTTGTCGAAGTCCGACTGGTCGACATGGGCGAGGTCGTGGCGGCCGAGATAGGAGACCGCCAGCTCGCGGAACACGTAGTCGAGGATCGACGTGGCGTTCTTGATCGCGTCGTTGCCCTGCACCATGCCGGCCGGCTCGAACTTGGTGAAGGTGAAGGCCTCGACATATTCCTCGAGCGGCACGCCGTACTGCAGGCCGAGCGATATGGCGATGGCGAAATTGTTCATCATCGCCCGGAAGGCGGCGCCTTCCTTGTGCATGTCGATGAAGATCTCGCCCAGGCGGCCGTCGTCGAATTCGCCGGTGCGCAGATACACCTTATGGCCGCCGACGACGGCTTTCTGCGTATAGCCCTTGCGGCGGTTCGGCAGTTTCTCGCGGTCGCGGTAGAGGCGCTCGATGACGCGCTCGACGATCTTTTCCGTTACCTGCACGGCGCGCTGAGCGGCGGGTGCGGCGACCAACTGCTCGACGGCATCGTCCTCATCCTCTTCGGCATCGGCGAGCAGCGAGGCATTGAGCGGCTGCGACAGTTTCGAGCCGTCGCGATAGAGCGCGTTGGCCTTCAGCGCTAGCTTCCAGGACAGCATGTAAGCGTTCTTGGCGTCCTCGACCGTCGCCTCGTTCGGCATGTTGATGGTCTTGGAGATGGCGCCCGAGATGAAGGGCTGGGCCGCCGCCATCATCAGGATGTGGCTGTTGATCGACAGCGAACGCTTGCCGATCTTGCCGCAGGGGCTGGCGCAGTCGAACACCGGCAGGTGCTCGGCCTTCAGGAAGGGCGCGCCTTCCAGCGTCATCGCACCGCAGACGTGGATGTTGGCGGCGTCGATGTCCTTCTTCGAGAAGCCGAGCGCCGGGAGCATCTCGAAGGAGATGTCGCCGAGCTGCTCGTCGGTGAAGCCGAGCGTCTCCTTCACCCAGTCGGCGCCGAGCGTCCACTGGTTGAACACGAACTTGATGTCGAAGGCCGACTTGAGAGCCGCATTCAGCGCCGCGATCTTCTCGTCGGTGAAGCCCTTGGCCTTCAGCGAGGACGGGTTGATGCCGGGCGCCTGGTTGAGGTTGCCGTGGCCGACGGCATAGGCCTCGATCTCGGCGATCTGGCTTTCGGCATAGCCCAGCGTGCGTAGCGCTTCCGGCACGGCGCGGTTGATGATCTTGAAGTAGCCGCCGCCGGCGAGCTTCTTGAACTTCACCAGGGCGAAGTCGGGCTCGATGCCGGTGGTGTCGCAGTCCATGACCAGGCCGATCGTGCCGGTCGGCGCGATCACCGTCGCCTGCGCGTTGCGGTAGCCATGCTCCTCGCCGAGCTCGATGGCGCGGTCCCAGGCGGCGCGGGCGTGCTCGGCCAGCGCCTGCTGCTTGAGGTCGGAGGCGACCAGCGGCACCGGGTTGACGGCGAGCTTCTCGTAGCCGTCCTTGTCGCCATAGGCGGCGCGGCGATGGTTGCGCATGACGCGCAGCATGTTCTGGGCGTTGCGGTCATAGTCAGGGAAGGCGCCGAGCTCGGAGGCCATTTCGGCCGAGGTCGAGTAGGCGACGCCGGTCATGATTGCGGTGAGCGCGGCGCAGATGGCGCGGCCCTCGTCGGAGTCGTACGGAATGCCCGAGGTCATCAGCAGGCCGCCGATATTGGCGTAGCCGAGGCCGAGCGTGCGGTAGTCATAGGAGAGCTTGGCGATCTCCTTGGACGGGAACTGGGCCATCATCACCGAGATTTCGAGCACGACGGTCCAAAGGCGAACGGTGTGCTCGTAAGCGGCGATGTCGATCGTGCCGTCGGCGTTGCGGTAGGGCAGAAGGTTGATCGAGGCCAGGTTACAGGCCGTGTCGTCGAGGAACATGTATTCCGAGCACGGGTTGGAGGCCCGGATCGCACCGGCGGAGGCGCAGGTGTGCCAGTCGTTCATCGTCGTGTTGAAGTGCAGGCCGGGGTCGGCCGACGCCCAGGCGGCGTAGCCGATCTTTTCCCACAGATCGCGCGCCTTCAGCGTCTTCAGCACCTTGCCGTCCTTGCGGGCGGTGAGCTGCCAGTCGCCATCGGCTTCCACCGCGCGCAGGAAATTGTCCTTGAGCGACACCGAGTTGTTGGAATTCTGGCCGGAGACGGTGAGATAGGCGTCCGAATCCCAGTCGGTGTCGTAGGTATTGAACGACATCGAGGTGTAGCCCTGCTTGGCGAACTGGATGACGCGGTAGATGTAGTTCTCCGGCACGGCGTCCTTCTTGGCCGCCTTGATCTCGCGCTTCAGCGCGGTGTTCAAAGCCGGATCGAAGCAGTCGTCGCCATTGCCTTCGCAATTGACGCAGGCCTTCATGATGGCCTCGAGGTGCTTCTTGACGATCTTGGAGCCGGTCACCAGCGAGGCGACCTTCTGCTCTTCATTGACCTTCCAGTCGATGAATTGCTCGATGTCGGGATGGTCGGCGTCGACGATGACCATTTTCGCCGCGCGGCGCGTCGTGCCGCCCGACTTGATGGCGCCGGCCGCGCGGTCGCCGATCTTGAGGAAGCTCATGAGGCCCGACGAGCGGCCGCCGCCGGAAAGCTTTTCGCCCTCGCCGCGCAGCATGGAGAAGTTCGAGCCGGTGCCGGAGCCGTATTTGAACAGGCGCGCCTCACGCACCCACAGATCCATGATGCCGCCCTCGTTGACGAGGTCGTCCTGCACGCCCTGAATGAAGCAGGCATGCGGCTGCGGGTGCTCGTAGGAGGACTTCGACTTGGTCAGCTTGCCGGTGAAGGGGTCGACATAGAAATGGCCCTGGCTCGGGCCGTCGATGCCATAGGCCCAATGCAGGCCGGTGTTGAACCATTGCGGCGAGTTCGGCGCGACGCGCTGGGTGGCGAGCATATAGGCAAGCTCGTCGCGGAAGGCGCGGGCGTCGTCCTCGGACTTGAAGTAGCCGCCCTTCCAGCCCCAATAGGTCCAGGTGCCGGCAAGACGATCGAAGACCTGGCGGGCGTCGGTTTCCGAACCATAACGTTCGGCATCGGGCAGCTTGGCGAGCTCGGCCTCGTCCGCGACCGAGCGCCACAGGAAGGAGGGGACGTTATTCTCCTCGACCTTCTTCAGGCGTGCCGGAACGCCCGCCTTGCGGAAATATTTCTGCGCCAGGATGTCGGCCGCGACCTGACTGAACTGCGCCGGCACATCGATGTTGTCCAGGCGGAACACCACCGAGCCATCGGGATTCTTGATCTCCGACAGGGCCTTGCGGAATTCGATCTCCGCATAAGCTGACTGGTCTGGCTTGGTGAAGCGACGCTCGATGCGCATTGGTCCGGTCCCTTTGTGTCTATATATAGCGCTTTTCCGCAGGGATTTCTGCCCCACCAGGCGAAAAGCACAGTCCGCCGTTTGCCGGCATCGCAAGCCATGCCGGCACTCTCCTCGTCGCAAGTACCGACATGCAGACAGCAAACGCCTTCCCAGGCATTTGTCCGGGCTGCAGGCCGACCCTCGCGGGTCCCTCAACTGAAACTTTTGTCGATTCCCTCCGTAGAGGGAGGTTCACACTATCTAGCGTCCAGCCTGCCTGCAAACACTAAATATAGTGTTAACAGATCATTTTTTCCAGGCCGACAATTCTCCCTTTCGCCCACCCAAGCCCTACTGATCCCAACGCTCCGCCAGCCTCGTGAACGGGCGGAAATCCGGGCAAAACGCACAAAATCCGGGGAAAAAGACCGGCCTCTGAACTCTCCGGTCGCGCCCGCAACAGGAGCGCATGGCCCATAAAAAGCGACTCGTTCGGACCCGTCAAGGATTCGTTTTTGTAGCTTTTGTGACCCCAACATCTTGTGTGTCACATATGTGGATAACGGGGACACGAGAAGTCCGGCTTCGCAGGCACTTGACGCGGTTTTTCAATCTGGCGCGAAGCGTGTCGGGCCGTCGGCTTTTCATTTTAACTGGCTTGCACTATCTGTTGCGTTCGCGCGGGGGCGCGCCTTGTCAACACCAAAAGCATCCGCTACGCCCCGCTCATGACAGTTACCGTACGTTTTGCCCCATCGCCGACCGGCCGCATCCATATCGGCAATGCGCGCACCGCGCTGTTCAACTGGCTTTTCGCCATGAACAACAAGGGCCGTTTCATCCAGCGCTTCGATGACACCGACATTGCCCGCTCGAAGCAGGAATATGCCGATTCCATTCTCTATGACCTGCATTGGCTGGGCATCTTCCCGGATGTCACCGAGTACCAGTCGCGCCGCTTCGAGATCTATGACGCGGCGGTCGAGCGGCTGAAGGCGGCGCGGCTGCTCTATGCCTGCTACGAAACGCCGGAAGAGCTCGATCTGCGCCGCAAGGTGCGCCGCACGCGCGGCCTGCCGCCGGTCTATGGCCGCGAGGCGCTGACGCTGACGCCGGAGCAGGTGGCCGAGTACCAATCGGATGGGCGGCGCCCGCACTGGCGCTTCCTGCTGCCCAATTTCACCAGTGATCCGTTGCAGCCCGAGCGCACGGACGTGCATTGGAACGACCTTGTGCGCGGCGAGGAGACGGTCGATCTCGCCTCGCTGTCGGACCCTGTCCTGGTGCGCGAGGACGGCACCTACCTCTACACGCTGCCTTCTGTAGTCGACGATATCGAGATGGGCGTCAGCCACGTCATTCGCGGCGACGACCATGTTACCAACACCGGCGTGCAGATCGCCATCTTCAAGGCGCTCGGCGCCGAACCGCCGGTCTTCGGCCACCACAATCTGCTCACGACCGTGTCGGGCGAGGGGCTTTCGAAGCGCACCGGCGCGCTGTCGATCGAAAGCCTGCGCGAGGACGGCATCGAGCCGATGGCGGTCGCTTCGCTGGCCGTGCTGGTCGGCACCTCGGAAAATGTCACCGCCGCGCACGATCTCAACGAGCTTGCCAGCCATTTCGACCTTGCGGCGACCTCCAAGTCCGCCTCCAAGTTCGACCCGGAAGAACTCTTCGTGCTCAACCGCGCGCTGATGCATCATATGCCGTTCGAGGAAGCGCGTGACCGGCTGATGGTGCTGGGCATCTCCGGCGAGAAGGCCGAGCCGTTCTGGCTTGCCGTGCGCGGCAATCTCGACCGCCTGTCGGACGCGGTCGCCTGGTGGCGAATCGTGAGCGAGGGCCCGCAGGAGCCGGCCGAGTTTTCCGGCGAGGACCGCGACTTCCTCCGTCAGGCATTCGATCTGCTGCCGCAGGAGCCGTGGAACGGCACGCTCTGGAAGGATTGGACCGGCAACATCAAGGAAGCGACCGGGCGCAAGGGCAAGTCGCTGTTCATGCCGCTGAGACTGGCGCTCACTGGGCGGACTTCGGGGCCGGAGCTTTCAGATCTATTGCCGCTGATGGGTCGGGAAGGAACGCTGGCCCGACGACCCTGACCTTGCGCTGGTCCGGCGGCAGCGCCGAGACCGGCGACACCGGCGTCTTGCTGATCAGCTGCCTGATCGCCTCGCGGTCGAGCCTGCCTTCGGCGTTGGCGATCGTCTCCGGATCGGCGCCCGGATCCGGCTTGTTCGCCGGAACCGGGACGAACAGCGCTACCCCGCCTTCGGGCTGCGATTGTTGGGGGTTGGACGGCGGGTTGCCGCCGATGATGGTGAAATTGCCGTTGCTGGCCTGCGCGTTGCATCCGCAAGTGAGCGGGCGCGAGTAATTGGCCTGCTTATAGAGATACGCTGTCGGCAACTCGCTGTAGGGGCGGCCGGTGACCGAGGAGGTCATCGAGCCCGAATCGTCCGCCATTCCGCGCGAATAGAAGACCTGCATCTCGGTGCCCGGGCAGCTCGATTCGCAATTCTTCTGATCGCGTTCGAAGTCGCCGACGGATGCCGCGTTGGACATCGGAAAGAAATAGCCGTCGCAGGTGCGCACGCACATCGTGCGGAACTCGCCGCCCAGCCTCGGCAGGTCCATGCTGTCCGGCCGGTTGATGATAGTGCGGAAGTTGCGCACGCTGGGATCGTCGAGCGGGACCGCCGCCGTGTCCGGCGCATCAGGGACATCGAGCGTTTCGAGCTGCTGGTCCTGGCGGCCGAAAAGCTGATCGAAAAAATTGCCGCCATTGTCCCGGGCCGCTTGCTGGGGCGCGTCGCGTCGCGTCGCGATCTCGTCGTCCCGGCAGCCATTGGCATCGAGCGCTGCGAGGATGCGGCCGCGATCGCGCCGCGTGCCGCCGGCTGCCAGCCGCTCGCGTTTCGCCTGAAGCGTGTCGAGGTTGGCGTTCATGCGCTCGATCGAGGCATTGAGCGCCGCGCATTCGCCGACATTGCGCGAAAACAGCGTGAAGCCGCAACCGGCATCGCTTGCCCGCCCGCGGGCCTTGGCAAGCTGCTCGCGCTGGCGCGCGATGGCGTCGTCATATTTGCGCACGAGGCCCGGGCCTCCGCCGCCACCGAGCGTCGCGGCGAGTTCGGTTTCGAGCTGGCGGCAGACGCGCGGAGCCGCCTGCGCCTCGGACACGGCGAAGCCTGAACCCGCAAGCGCCGCAAGCAGCACCATAAGGTGGGTCGGCTTCAGCCCCTTGCCTTTCATCCGAAACCCCAAATCGCCTTATCGACCCGAAGCTACCCCGCCATGGTTAATCGACTATGCCAGAGTCGGTACAGCCTGAGCTTCACGCTCAGGGACCGAATTGTCATGCCTGCCGGGGAATCCGGCTTTCACAGTCTCAGCCCGGGCCTAGGAGCGCCTGCGCCTTGTGCGCCGCCTCGACCACGGCAAGCGCGGTCATGTTGACAACGCCGCGCGAGGTTACCGACGGCGTCAATATATGCGCGGGCTTGTCGGTGCCGAGCAGGATCGGCCCCACATGCAGCGCATCCATCATGGCGCCCAACGCCGTCAGCGTGATGTTGGCGGAATCGAGGTTCGGGAAGACCAGCAGATTGGCTTCGCCCTTGAGCCGTGAATGCGGATAGACGCGTTGGCGCAGATGTTCCGACAGGGCGGTATCGGCATGCATCTCGCCATCGCACTGCAGGTCCGGTGCAATGCGCGACAGGATCTCCGCGGCCTGCCGCATCTTGAACGCGCTCGGCGCGTCGCGCGAACCGAAATCCGAGAAGGAGAGCAGGGCGGCCTTTGGCTCCATTCCGAAACGCCTGATCTCCTCGGCCGCCAGCACGGTCATCTCGGCGATCTCCTCGGCCGACGGATCGATGGAGACATAGGTGTCGGTGAGGAAAATGATGCCGCGCTGCGAAATCAGCATGGAGAGCGTCGACAGATCGCGATCCTTGACCCCAGCGCGCGGCCCGATGATCAGCGAGACATTGCGCAGGTGTCGCTCGAAGCGGCCTTCGAGCCCGCATATCATCGCATCCGCATCGCCGCGCTTCAGCGCGAGCGCCGCGATCACCGTGTTGTTGGTGCGCACCATGGTGCGGGCGGCCTCGGTGGTGACGCCGCGTCGGCCGGCCAGCTCGATCAGAAGGTCGACATAGTGGCGGTAGCGCGGATCGTCTTCCGGATTGATCAAAGCGAAATCGACGCCAGGCCGGATGCGTAGACCGTAGCGCTTCAGCCTGACCTCCACTACATGCGGGCGGCCGATCAGCGTCGGTTCGGCGATGCCTTCCTCCAGCACAACCTGTGCCGCGCGCAACACGCGCTCGTCCTCGCCGTCGGCATAGATGACGCGCTTGGCGCTCGACGCCTTGGCGGACGAGAACACCGGCTTCATCACCAGGCCGGAGCGGAAGACAAAGCGGTTCAGCTTGTCGATATAGGCGGCGAAGTCGGTGATCGGCCGGGTCGCGACGCCGGTGTCGCAGGCAGCCTTCGCCACGGCCGGCGCGATGCGAAGGATGAGGCGCGGATCGAAGGGCGAGGGGATCAGGAAATCGGGGCCGAACATCGGCGTCTCGCCGGAATAGGCGCGGGCCGCGACGTCCGAAGGCTCCTCGCGAGCAAGCGCTGCGATCGCCCGCACCGCGGCCATCTTCATCTCCTCGTTGATGGCGCTGGCGCCGCAGTCCAGCGCCCCCCGGAAGATGTAAGGAAAACAGAGCACGTTGTTGACCTGATTGGGGAAATCGGATCGTCCCGTGCAAATCATAGCGTCCGGCCGCGCGGCCCTCGCCACTTCCGGCATGATCTCGGGGTTGGGGTTAGCGAGAGCCAGGATCAGCGGTTTCGGCGCCATATGCCGCAGCAATTCCGGTTTCAGCACGCCAGCGGCGGAAAGGCCGAGAAAGACGTCGGCGCCGGGTATGACATCGGCAAGCGTGCGCGCCTCGGTGTCCTTCACATAGGGGTCTTTCCAGCGATCCATCTCCTCGACGCGGCCCTTATGGGCGACGCCGAAACGGTCAGTGACCCAGATGTTCTCGACCTTGGCGCCGAGCGAGACGAGAAGGTTGAGGCAGGCCAGCGCGGCGGCGCCCGCGCCGGAGGTGACGATCTTTATGTCGGAAATCGCCTTACCCGCCAGTTCCAGCCCGTTGAGGACGGCGGCGGCGACGATGATGGCCGTGCCGTGCTGGTCGTCATGGAAAACCGGGATGCCCATGCGGGCCTTCAGCCGCTCCTCGACCTCGAAACATTCGGGCGCCTTGATGTCCTCAAGGTTGATGCCGCCGAAGGTAGGCTCCAATGCGGCGACGGTTTCGACCATCCGCTCGATTTCCGGCGCGTCGATCTCGATGTCGAAGACGTCGATGCCGGCGAATTTCTTGAAGAGAACCGCCTTGCCTTCCATCACAGGCTTGGAGGCGAGCGGACCGATATTGCCTAGTCCGAGCACCGCGGATCCGTTCGAGACGACGCCTACAAGGTTGGCGCGCGCGGTGTAGTCGGCCGCCGTGGCGGGATCGTCGCGTATCTCCAGGCAGGGCGCTGCCACGCCCGGCGAATAGGCAAGCGCGAGATCCCGCTGGTTGCCGAGCGGCTTCGTCGCCTGGATTTCGAGCTTTCCCGGCGTCGGGTACTTGTGGAAAAACAGGGCTGCCTCGTCGAGATCCGACCGGGCCGTTTTCTTGTTCTCGCCGTCCATTGCGGCCCCTCCCTGCGATACTGCTTTGGAGCCTTTTAGCATGCGCCAGCGCGTTTTCGCGACGGCAACTAGCGGCTCCGGCCTTCACAATGCCGGAGCGAGAATAATCAATCGATTCCAACCGGTTGGGCTGTAAGCCTCACGCCCCTTGGATTGGCGACGGTCAGAACGCGCTTACATAGAGGCCGCCGTCGACCGGGATGTTTTGGCCGGTGAGGTAGCCGGCATGGACCGAACAAAGGAAGGCGCAGATCTGGCCGAATTCCTCGGGCGTGCCGAGACGTTTCGCCGGCACGTCGGCGCTGATGCGCGCCTTACGCGCGGCGGCCGCGGCAGGCTCTTCCGGGGTGCCGGCCTCATGCGGGCCGCGCAGTCGGTCGGTGTCGAGCTTGCCGGGCAGGAGGCTGTTGATGGTGACGTTGCGGTCGATCACTGTGCGCGCCACGCCGGCGAGGAAAGAGGTCAAGCCAGCGCGCGCGCCGGAAGACAGGTCGAGGCCGGGGATCGGGACATAGACTGACAGCGAGGTGATGTTGACGATGCGGCCGAAGCCGCGCCCGGCCATGCCGTCGATCACTGCCTGGATGAGTTCGATCGGAGTTACCATGTTCTGAGTCACGCCCTCCAGGATCTTTGCGCGGTCGAGCTCCCGGAAGTCGCGCAAGGGCGGGCCGCCATTGTTGTTGACCAGGATGTCCGGATCGGGACAGGCGGCGAGCATCGCCTTCTGCACCTCGGGTTTCGACACGTCGCCGGCGACTTCGATCACCTTGACCCCGAACTTTTCGCGGATTTCGGCTGCGGTTTTCGCCAGAAGCGCGGCGTCGCGGCCGTTGACGACCAGATCGACGCCGGCCTCGGCCAGCGCGATCGCGCAGCCGCGCCCCAGTCCTTTGCTCGAGGCGCAGACGATGGCCTTCTTGCCGCGAATGCCGAGATCCATGGTGATTTTCTCCTGATTGAGTTGCGCGCAAGCTAGCGCTTGGGCTGGATCAACCGCAACCGTCATACGATTGTTGCATGAATCGGGGCATAGGCACGCGAAAGCAAAGGGTAAATCGTGATGTCTGACCCAGAGCCCCGCACTTTCCGCGCCCTGTTCATTTCCGACCTGCATCTCGGCTCGAAAGCGGCCAAGGCCGATTTCCTGATCGACTTCCTGCGTTATCACGATGCCGAAATCATCTATCTGGTCGGCGATATCGTCGACGGCTGGCGGCTGCGGCGCAGCTGGCACTGGCCGCAGAGCCACAACGACGTGGTGCAGAAATTGCTGCGCAAGGCGCGCAAGGGCGCCTCGATCACCTATATCGCCGGCAATCACGACGAATTCGCGCGCCAGTTCCAGGGCGTGCATTTCGGCGGCATCGTCGTTGCCGACCGCGCCATCCACGAAACCGCCGACGGCCGGCGCCTGCTGGTCATCCATGGCGATCAGTTCGACACCGTCGTGCACAACCAGCGCTGGCTCGCCTATCTCGGCGACCACGCCTATGACGCGGCGATGCTGGTCAATCGTGTGGTGACGAAGCTGCGCCATCTGCTCGGCCTGCCTTACTGGTCGTTCTCGTCCTGGGCCAAGGTCAAGGTGAAGAAGGCGGTGAACTTCATCGGGTCTTTCCAGACCGTGCTTTCCGAGGAGGCGCGCCGCTCACATGTCAACGGCGTGATTTGCGGACATATCCATCACGCCGCCATCGAGAGCTATGGCGACGTGCAGTACATCAACACCGGCGACTGGGTGGAAAGCTGCACCGCAGTGGTCGAGCATTTCGACGGCCGCATGGAGATCCTGACCTGGGCGCATGTGCTGCCGGAATCCTCGGCCGGCAAGGATGTACTGGTGCCGGTCGACATCATCGACCTCAAGGGCAGGGCGGCGCGGGCGGCCTGAGCGCGACCGCCTGTGAAGGATTGGCCGACCAGTCCGGCCTTCTTGGCCTTCCACGTCCACTGAGCGGCGGGATCGCAAGGCGGATATTCGAACCGGACGGCGTCTTCAACAGCTTTGCCGCCAATCGATTAGTCCAGACAGTTCCGCCCTGCCTTGCCGCGTGTTAGGGATCGGGCCGCGTTGCAGGCCGTTGCGTGTGGCGTAATTGGATCGATTCATGTCGCTGCCGCCCCTGTCTCCCGAGCAACTCGTCAAGCCCAGCCATTTCGAACTGCGCATCAGCCTGATCTTCGCGACCTTGTTCGTGTCGCTGGGCACGCATCTGCCTTACTTTCCGCTCTGGTTGCAGGCGAAAGGGTTTCATCCCGAGCAGATCGCCGTCATCCTGGCGGCGCCGATGTTCCTGCGCGTGGTGACGACGCCAGTGCTGACCGCGCTTGCCGATCGTGCGAAGGATCGCGCCAATGTCTATATCGCGCTGGTTGGCGCCTCGATGCTCGTCTCGGCCGGCTATTTCCTGCCGGCCACCTACGCGGTCGTGCTTGCGGTGTCGCTGCTGCTTGCCGTCGTCTGGACGCCGCATTCGCCGATAGCCGATTCGCTGGCGCTGTCGGGCGTGCGGCGCTATGGCTCGAACTACACCGCCATGCGCAAATGGGGCTCGATTTCCTACCTCTGCGCCAATGTCACGGGCGGATTCATCCTGGCGGCCACCAGCCCGAATGCGGTTCCGGCCATTATCTTCGTGGCACTCGGCGTGGCCCTGGTCGCGGCGCTGGCGGCGCCGCGCATCGGACGGCCGCGCAAGGCCTCGCCGCTGTCGGCCACCGAACTCCAGAATAAGGCCCCGAGCCTTTTCAACGCCTACTTCCTCTATTTCACCCTCGGCGTCGGCGTCATCACCGCCAGCCACGCCTTCCTCTACGGGTTCGTGTCGATCTACTGGAAATCGATTGGCATCGGCGATTCCGTCGTCGGCCTGCTTTGGGCCTGGGGCGTGGTATCGGAAGTCTGCATGTTCTTGTTCTTCAACCGCATTTTTTCCTCGGTCTCGGTGGTCAGGGTCATGGTGATCGCAGGCATCGGCTCGATCGTGCGCTGGATAGCTTTTCCGCTCGTCTGGCCGCTGGGGCTTGGCGTTGCCGGCTTCTTCCTTGTCCAGTCGCTGCATTCGGTTTCGGTCGCGATGGTGCTGATCGGCCTGCAGAAGATGATCGGCGAGACGGTTTCCGAGGAGCGAACCGGCGCGGCGCAAGGGATTGCCTATTTCTTCAACGGCTTCTTCATGGCCGCCGTCACGCTTGCTTCCGGTCCGCTCTATGATCGTTTGGGCGTCGACGGTTTCTGGGCGATGATCCCGATCGCGATCATCGGAATAGCGCTAATCGGACTCGCTTCCCGCTCAGCCCCAAAGCTCTCTGTCAGGGGGTGAAACGAGCGATCCCCGGTAGACGAGGCCGGGCTCGCGATCGCGCGCCAGCAACAGCGGACCGTCGAGGTCGACGAAGTCCGCATCCTGCGCCAGAAGTACCGCCGGCGCCATGGCGAGCGAGGTGCCGACCATGCAGCCCACCATGATCCCGAAGCCGAGGTCGCGGGCACGGTCGCGCAGCCTCAACGCCTCAGTCAAGCCGCCGGACTTGTCGAGCTTGATGTTGACGGCGTCGTAGAGACCGACAAGAGCATCGAGGTCCTTGGCCGCATGCACGCTTTCGTCGGCGCAGATCGGCACCGCATGCGCTATGCGGCGCAGGATGTCGTCCTTGCCCGCCGGCAGCGGCTGCTCGACCAGCGCGACGCCGTGCCGCGCGGCGAAGGCAAGGTTGGCCTCGACATTCGCGTCCGCCCAGCCCTCATTGGCATCGAGGATGATGCGGCTCCTGGGGGCGGCTTCCGTCACCGCGCGTATCCTCGCCATGTCGTCGCCACCGCCGATCTTGACCTTGAGCAAGGGGCGCGCGGCATTGGCGCGCGCCTGCGCGGCCATGGCCTCCGGTTCGGCTAACGACAGGGTGTAGGCGGTCTCCAGCGGCTTGGTCGCGAGCACGCCGATCGCCGCCGACACGGGCGTGCCGGTCAGCTTGGCTTCCAGATCCCACAGCGCGCAATCTATGGCATTGCGTGCCGCGCCTGCCGGCATGGCATCAAGCAGCGCGGTCCTGCTTAGGCCGCCAGCGATCCGTTCGCGCATCGCCTCGATGGCCGCGTGCACGCCATCCATAGTCTCGCCGTAGCGCTTGTAGGGCACGCATTCACCACGCCCGGAATGCCCGCGCTCGGCAATCGTGACCGTGATGACTTCGGCCTCGGTCTTCGACCCCCGTGAAATGGTGAAGGTGCCGGCGATCGGAAACCGCTCCATTTCGACCGAAATGACACGCGCCATAATTTTCTTCTCCAGCCGCGCGACACCGGCATGCCGGCAAATCGACACGCCAGTCCCGTCACGCTAAACAGGGCGCCATGTTGACCATCCGCAAACGCGACGCAAGCGGCGAGGCCGCCAAGGACGCCGAGCACCAGCCGCGCGTTGCGGTGGGCGAGGAAGATGGCGTGCTGGGCTGCGCCTTTTCCGGCGTGTGGACGACACGCACCGTCGCGCTGGTCGATGCCGACATGCGCAAGATCGAGCAGAGAAGCGGTGCGAAACGGCTGATGCTCGACCTTTCCCACATCGAAAAGATAGACACTGCCGGCGCCTGGCTGATCGACCGGCTGGCCGGCGCCTTCGAGAAGAAAGGCGTCGAGGTTCATCTGCAGGGGCAAAGCGAGGTCGCCTCGATCCTGCTCGGCGCGGTTGGCGACGCGGTGCGACGTGAGCCCGAATCACACCCGCCCGCCCCGCCCAACATCATCCTGCGCGCCCTGGAGCTTGTGGGCCGGCGGGTCTACGAGATGCGCGACGATTTCTTCGCCTCAATGAACATCCTCGGCGCAACGATCCGCGGGGCGCAGATGAAGCTCGGCCGTGGACATGCGGTCAACCCGGCCGCGATCTTCAACCAGATCGATCGCATGGGTGTCGGCGCAATACCGGTGGTGACGCTGATGTCGGCCATTGTCGGCGCCATCGTGGCGCAGCAGGGCGCCTATCAGCTCAGCTATTTCGGCGCCAATATCTTCGTCGTCGACCTCGTCGGCGTGCTGATCCTGCGCGAGCTCGGCGTGCTGATGACGGCCATCATGCTGGCCGGCCGCTCCGGAAGCGCCATCACCGCCGAGATCGGCTCGATGAAGATGCGAGAGGAGGTCGACGCGCTGAAGGTGATCGGCCTCAATCCAATCGGCGTGCTGGTCTTTCCGCGGCTCGTCGCCCTGGTGATCGGGCTGCCATGCCTCACCATCATCGCCAATTTCGCGGCTCTCGCCGGCGGCATCGCCGCCGCCTGGCTCTACTCCGATATCCCGCCGGCCGCCTTCATAGACAGGCTGCGCGTCGCGATCGATCTCAGCACCATATTTGCCGGGCTGATCAAGGCGCCGTTCATGGCCCTGATCATCGGGATCATTGCGTCCGTCGAGGGCATGAAAGTCGGCGGCAGCGCCGAATCGCTCGGCCTGCACGTGACCGCCTCAGTGGTGAAGTCGATCTTCATCGTCATCATCCTCGATGGCCTGTTCGCCATGTTCTACGCAGCGATCGGCTTCTGAGATGGCGAACGGAAACGGCGCCACGACTGCCGAGCACATGAACGATGGCGAGATTGTGCTTTCGGTTCGCGACGTCACAGTTGCAATCGGAGACAAGATCATCCTCGACAAGCTTTCGCTCGACATCAGGCGTGGAGAAATCCTTGGCTTCGTCGGCGCCTCGGGCGCCGGCAAGTCGGTGCTGCTGCGCACCATACTGGGCCTGATGCCGAAGCAGTCGGGGACCATCAGCCTGTTTGGGGTCGACGTCGACGAGGCAAAAGATGCTGATCGCCTGAGCATCGACATGCGGCTCGGCGTCCTCTTCCAGCACGGCGCGCTGTTTTCGGCGCTGACGGTGTTGGAGAACGTGCAGGTGCCGATGCGCGAATATCTCGACCTGCCCAAGGCGCTTATGGACGAACTCGCCATGCTCAAGGTCGAACTGGTCGGGCTGCCGCCCGACGCAGCGCAGAAATTCCCGTCCGAACTTTCCGGCGGCATGATCAAGCGCGCGGCGCTGGCGCGTGCGCTAGCGCTCGATCCCGACATCGTCTTTCTTGACGAGCCGACCTCCGGGCTCGATCCGATCAGCGCAGCCGAATTCGACGAACTGGTCGTCAAGCTGCGCGACACGATGGATTTGACCGTTTACATGGTGACGCACGATCTCGACACGCTGTTCACCGCTTGCGATCACGTGGCTGTGCTCGGCAATAAGAGGGTTCTGGTGGAAGGCACGATCGACGACATGCTGAAAAGCGACGAGCCGTGGGTGAAATCCTATTTCCGCGGAAAGCGCGCCCGCCAACTTGATCTGGCGGCGCGGGCATAGCGATAAGTGGGGCGATGGAAACAAGAGCCAACTACGTAATCGTCGGTATCTTCACACTGGGTGCGATCCTTGCGGCCTTCGCCTTCGTCTATTGGACGGCCGCGATTGGCAGCAGGGGCGAAACGGCCATGCTGCGCGTGCGTATCCCGGGCTCGGCCTCCGGCCTCAGCCGCGGCAGCCTGGTGTTGTTCAACGGCGTCAGAGTCGGCGACGTGAAAAACGTCTATATCGACGGCGATGACCCAACCGTCGCCATTGCCGATACCGAGGTGGCGCGCTGGACGCCGATCACCAAGTCGACCCAGGCCGATCTCGGACTTACCGGCCTCAGCGGCCAGGCCAATATCGAGCTCAAGGGCGCCGACCCCAAGGAAGCCAGACTACTCGACGAGGCGGAGAAGGAAGGCAGGGTCGCCGAGATCGTCGCCAATCCGTCCGCGGTCAACAACCTTTTGCAGACGGCGCAGAACATCTTCACCCGCGCCGACAAGGTGCTCGGTGAACTCGAAGGCTTCACCAAGGACGTTCGCGACCCGCTGACGCAGACCATCAAGAATGTCCAGACCTTCTCGGATGCGCTGGCCAAGAATTCCGACGGCATCGACAAGTTCCTGTCGGCGGTGAGCTCGTTGTCGGATCAACTGAAGAATGTCTCTGGCCGGCTCGACAGCACGCTGAAGGCCGCCGAAGGCCTGCTAAATTCCGTCGACAAGGATCAGATCAAGAGCATCGTGGCCAATGTCGACACGGTGACGGCGAACCTCAAAGAGACCAGCAAGCAGTTCGACACGGTCATCGGCAACGTCAATACGGCGGTCGGCTCGATCGACGAATTCGCCAAGCAGACGCAAGGAACATTGGCAAAGGTCAACGGCGTGCTCGACGGTATCGATCCGGCCGATGTCAAGGCCGCTTTGGCCAGCATCCAGAAGGCCAGCGCCAATGCCGACAAGGCGGCCTCGGACATCGCCAAGGTCACCGACAAGATCGCCAACCGTTCCGACGACATCGACCAGACCATCAAGGATGCCCGCCAGCTCGCGCAGCGCCTGAACGACGCCTCGGTGCGCGTCGACGGCATCCTGGCCAAGGTGGACAAAATCCTCGGCTCCGGCGAGGCCGACGGCGTGATGGCCGATGCCAGGGCGACACTGAAATCCTTCAAGCAGGTGGCGGACACGCTGAATGCGCGGCTCGGCACCATCACCGACAATCTGGCTCGCTTCTCCGGCCAGGGCTTGCAGAATGTCGAGGCGCTGGTGCAGGACAGCCGTCGCTCGATCAACCGCATCGAGGAAGCGGTGACCGACCTCAGCCGCAATCCGCAGCGCATTTTATCGGGCGGCGATGGCGAGGTGAAACAGTACGACGGCAGGGTGCGGCGTTGACTTCGGCTCCCGCGACCGCCAGAAAAATGAACCAAGAGGTCGGTTTGATCCGGGGACAACGCGTGACGTATGCCAAGGTGCGAGGATTGAAGTCGGCTGCCGCGGCGTTGCTCGTGCTGACGCTTGGCGGGTGCGCGGCCTTGGGCGCCAAGCCGGCACCGCTCGACACATTCGAACTGTCAGCGCCATCGGTTGACGTGCGGGCTCACAGCCGCCGCCAGATCCTGATCGCCCAGCCGTCGGCGCTCAAGGCGCTGGACAGCCAGAACATCGTCATCAGGCCTTCGGATCGCTCGATCCAGTTCCTCAAGGGCGCGCAATGGGCGGATCGTCTGCCGCTGATCGTGCAGGCGAGGCTGGCCGAGACTTTCCAGCGTTCCGGCAGCTTCGCCGGCGTCGGCAAGCCAGGCGAGGGGCTGGCGATTGACTACCAGATCATCGTCGAGGTGCGCTCCTTCGAGGTGCGCGTCAATGGCGGCCAGTACGCCGATGTCGACCTCTTCGTGCGCATCCTGAACGACCGCAACGGCGAGGTGCGCGCCTCGAAGGACTTCACAGCGAGCGCGCCGGTCTCCGGCAGCGGCAATGCCGCTTATGTCGGCGCGCTGGACCGCGCCTTCGGCCAAGCGGCCACCGAGATCGTCCGGTGGACGGATTCGGCGATCTGAGCCTCTCGGTTAGGCCGACAATCAAAATCACGGACATGAAAAAGGCGGGTCGAGACCCGCCTTTTTACTTCTGCTTCCGACTGAAGGCGTCAGTGCAACCGGCCGCTGGCGTGAGCAAGCATGGTGTAGACCTTGCCGGTATCGGACGTCAGATAGGTCTGTGCCATGATGTTGTCGCGATCGTTGCGCGAGACATCCTTGAGCAGCTTCTCGAAGTCCTCGCAGTAGCGGTCGACCGCGGCGCGGAACTCCGCCTCGGCCTGGTACTTGCGACGGATCTCGTCGAAGGTCTGCTGGCCTTTCAGCGTGTAGAGGCGACGCGTGAACACGTCGCGCTCGCCGCGCCGGTAACGGTTCCAGAGCTCGATCGAGGCGTCGTGATCGATGGCCCGGGCAATGTCGACCGAGAGCGAGTTGAGCGACTCCATGACATGCAGCGGCGAACGCTGTGCAGCAGGGGCCGCGCGCGGCGCTTCCGCCGGTGCCGCCGGCCTCAGCTCTTCCTCACGTGAGGCGTTGGTCAGCAAGTCGCGTACCCATCCGCCTTGCGGCGTCTTGCCGTTCGGGTCGCGACGCGTGTCGGCGGGACGCTCCAGATCGATAGTGCCGCGCAGCGTGGCATCGGCGAGCGGAGCCTGCGGAGCACGAGCCGTCGGCTGCGGCTGTGGCTGCGGCTGTGGCTGCGGGGCCGGCGGCCGGCGCAACGGCGGTTCGGCGGCTCGGACCGGCGCCTGCGGAGCAGGGCGCAGACCGCGGGGCTCGCCCTGCTCGCTGCTGCCGCTGCGGCCGGACTTGGCGACGATATCCGACAGCTCCTTCAACGCGTTGATCTGCTCGGCGACGGCGCGGCGGATGGCCGAGGTCAATTCCTTGGCCTCCTCCGGCATTTCGATGACGCCCTTCTTCAGCTCGGCGCGGGTGAGGTCGAGTTCGCTCTTGATCGAGCCCGCTGTGCGCCGCATCTCCTCCGTCGCGTCGGCAAAGCGGCGCGTGGCCGAATCGACGACCTCGGCGATGGCGGTACGGATCTTTTCCGCCGACTCCATCGTACGGCCTTCCGCCGTCTGCATCGTCTGTCCGACGAGATTCTCGAAGGAACGCATGACCTTCTCGAGGTCTTCCGACTTCTTGACCAGGCCGACGGCCAGGTCTTCCAGCGAGGACTGGCGCTCCAGCGTGTGTTCGAGATTGCTCTGCGCGGAGCTGAGCAAGTTCGAGGCGCTGGAAAGCAGCCGGCTGTGCTCGTCGAACTTGGTCGCGATCGAGGCCACCTCGCGTAGCGTCGCCGAGGACAGGTCGGTAAGCCGGGTCGTGTTGGAATCGACCAAACGTGCGGAGCTGGCGAAGGTCTGGGCGGCTTTCTCCGTGGTCGCGGCGAAGCTCTGCGTACTGCCGGAGAGCCTCTCTTCGACCTGGCCGAGATTGACGGCGGCCTGTTCGATGAGCTGGCCGAGCTGCGCGCTGGAGGTCGTCATGCGGCCGATGAGGTCAGCCACGCTGTCGGCAAGCGATGACCTAGCGCCTTCGACGGCGGAAAGCGTTTCGGCGGTACGGCCGGCGAGGGCGTTGACCAGGGCCGCGTTCTCGCTGCGCAGCTTCTCGGTCGCCCGCTCTGTGACCTCTTCCATGCTCCGTTGCAGCTCCGAGCCGCCCTGGGCAAAGCGCTCGACCAGCGGCCTGGCCGTCTCGTCGAGGATCTTCGCCATTTCGGCCGAACGCGCGGCGAGCATGGTGTTGAGCTCGCGGGTGTTGGAGCCGATGGTCCGCGCCGCCTCGTTGGTGCTCTGGCCGATATGCTGGCCGACCGCCGTGAAGGTCTCGGCGATGACATTGGCGCGCGAGATGAGCTGGGCCTCGGCGCTGGAGACCTGCTCGTTGAGCTTCTGGCCCATCGTTTCGGCAGTATAGGCGAGACGGCTTTCCACGCTCGCGACCTGGTCCTCGACGCGGGCGGCAGCGGCGGCGGCGCTCGCGGCGAGCCGCTCGTCGGCACCTGCCAGCGCCTGCTCGATCTCGCGGGCATGCACGGCAAGTTCCTGGCCGGTCTGACGGGCGCGGTCGGCGACGCGCTGCTCAGTGGCGGCGAAAGCACCGACGATCGTGTCGGCATGCTCGCCGATGGTCGTGCTGCTCGAGGCGATGCGCGACACCAGGCGGTTGTCCGCGTCGTCGAAGATGCGGCCGATTTCGCCGGCGCGGGCGGAAAGCGCCTCCGAACCCTCGGCAATGCGCGCCATGAGCTGCTGGTCGGCGCTGTCGAATATGCGGCCGAGATCCGTGGCGCGGGCTGCGAGCGCTTCGGCCGATTCCGTGATGCGCATCGAGAGCCGCTCATCCGCGCCCTCGAAGTTGCGCAGGATGTCGCCGGCGCGGGCAGCCAGCGACTGCGCCGTTTCGACGGCGCGCGCAACCAGCTTCTGGTCGGCCGCCTCGAAGGTGCTGGCGATCTCGCCGGCGCGGGTGGCCAGCTTGTCGGCGGTTTCCTCGGCGCGGGTCATGAGCACGTTCGACGCGTCGTCGGCGCGCGCCATCAGCATGTTGGACGTGTCCTGGGCGCGCTCGTGCAGGCGGCGGTCCGCCGCCTCGAAGGCCTGGGCGATATCCTCGGCGCGGGAGAGCAGGGCGGCCGAAGTCTGCTCGGCGCGTTCCGCAATCTTGCGGTCGGCGTCGCTGAACGCAGCACCGGCCTGTTCATGCAGCGCGTTGGTGACTTCCATGACCTTGTCGCGCAGCGCGCCCGCCACGAAGACAGCGGTCTTTTCCAGCACGCCGCGCACATTGTCGACCCCGGTCGACAGCGCGCGCTCCATCGTGCCGGCTCGCTCCTCGATGACACCGGTCTGCCGGCTGAAGGCTTGCTCGATCTTCTCGACGTCCGCGGCGATCGCCGCAGAGATGTCGCTGCTCCTGGCGGCGATCTGGTCGATATGGCCGGAAACCGAACGATCGACGTCCTGGCGTGCATCGGCGAGCTTGGCGAGATCGTCCTCCAAGGCCCTGGCAAGCATGTTGCGGCCTTCGGACAGCTTGTCGACATGGCCCGCGATGATGCCGTCGATCTCCGAGCGGCTTTCGGTCAGCTTGGCAAGGTCGGCTTCAAGAGCGCGCGTAAGGATGTCGCGGCCTTCGGCGAGCTTCTCGACCTGGCCGGCAACAAGGCCGTCAATTCCGGCTCGGCTTTCGGCAAGCTTGGCAAGGTCGGCTTCAAGAGCGCGCGTGAGGATGTCGCGGCCTTCGGCGAGCTTTTCGACCTGGCCGGCGACGAGGCCGTCAATTCCGGCTCGGCTTTCGGCGAGCTTGGCAAGGTCGGCCTCAAGAGCGCGCGTAAGGATGTCGCGGCCTTCGGCGAGCTTCTCGACCTGGCCGGACACGAGGCCATCGATCGAGGCGCGGCTCTCGGCCAGCTTGGCAAGGTCCGCTTCGAGGGCGCGCTTGAGGATGTCACGGCCTTCGGCGAGCTTTTCGACCTGGCCCGCGACCAATCCGTCGATACCCGCACGGCTTTCGGCGAGCTTGGCGAGGTCGTCTTCCAGCGCCTTGGACAGCGTCGCGCGGTTCTGCGACAGCTGGTCGGCATGGGTCTGCATGAGGCCGCTGGCATTTGCCATATCGGCATCAAGCGCACGCGAAAGCTCGGCGCGGTGCTCGGTGATCTTCTGCGAATGATCGACGATCGCGCCCTGGATGGTGTTCAGATCGGCTTCCAACGCGCGCTTGAGGATGTCGCGACCCTCGGCAAGCTTCTCGACCTGGCCGGCGACGAGGCCGTCGATGCTGGAACGGCTCTCCGCCAGCTTGGCGAGATCGTCTTCCAGCGATTTCGACAGCACCGAGCGGTCTTGGACAAGCCGGTTCTGATGGTCGGCGACAGCCCCGCTTACATTCTGCAAATCATCCTGCAGGGCCTTCGACAAGGTGGAGCGATCCTGCGCGAGCCTGTTCTGATGATCGGCTATGGCGCTGCTGACGGCCTGCAGGTCGGCTTCGAGAGCTTTCGACAGCTGCGAGCGATCCTCCAGCACCTTGTCGGAGTGTCCCGCAATGGCACCCTTGATGGCGTTGAGATCGGACTCCAGGGCGCGCTTGAGGATATCGCGACCTTCAGCGAGTTTCTCGACCTGGCCAGCGACCAGCCCGTCGATCGAGGCGCGGCTGTCTGCCAGCTTGGCGAGGTCGGCTTCCAGTGTCTGCGACAGCAGGCTGCGGTCTTCGACAAGCTTGCCGGCGTGGCTGTCGATCAGGCCGCGGATGCCGCTCAGATCGCTTTCGAGCGCACGGCTGAGTTCGCCGCGATCCTCGGCGAGCTTGGTCGAATGCGTCTCGATCAGGTTCCTGATGCCGATGATGTCGGTTTCGAGCGCCTTGGCGAGCACGGCGCGGCCCTCGGCGATCTTCTCGACCTGTCCGGCCACGAGGCCGTCGATCGAGGCGCGGCTGTCCTGCAGCTTGCCCAGATCTGCCTCCAGGGCACGCGCAAGGATATTGCGGCCCTCGGCCAGCTTCCCGACGTGGCCGGCGACCATTTCGTCAATCATTGTACGGGCTTGGACAAGCCTGCCGGTGTCTTCGTTCAAGGCTTGCGACAGGCGGTTGCGGCCCTCTTCGAGCTGTTCCAGATGGCTGCCCAAAGAAGCATCGATGGCGGCGCGCGACTCGTTGACCTTGCGCAGGTCCTCTTCCAGCGCCCGCGAAATCAAACCGCGGCCTTCCGCCAGCTTCTGCACCTGATTGGTCACGGCGGCATCGATCGCCGCGCGGCCCTCGGCGAATTTCGCCAGGTCCGCCTGCATGGCGGCAGCCATGCGTTCGCTGGTCTCCGAGAGGGAACGGCTATGGTTCTCGACAGCTTCCTCTATGCCGACGCGGGCATCGGCAAGCCGCTGGATGTCGGCGTCGAAGGAACGCGACACCACATGCCGGGCCGCTTCCATGCGCCCGGCGAAGTCGGTGGCGCGGGCTTCGAGCATGGAGGAGGTGGACGAAATGATGTCGGCCATATCGGCGCCGATCTGCGTCTTGCCCTGGTCGATCATCGACGACAGCGTGTCCTTGCTCTCGGCGAAGGTGTGCGCGATCTCGCGGGCGCGTTCGACAAGCGTCTCGTTGATCTGGCGGGCGCGCGCTTCCAGCGCGGCGTTCAGCTTCTGCGTGCCGGTATCGAGCGCCTCGGCCCGGGTCTGGAACTCGCTGATCAGCGCCTGGCCGCGTTCGGCCAGCGTGCGTTCGATGCCGCTGAGGCTGGTCTCGAATTCGGAACTCAAGGTGCGCGCCGCGCCGCCGAGCAGCGAGACCATGCCATGGGTGCGGTCGTCGAGGAGGTCGGTCAGCGAGCGGGTAAGGCCGTCCGTGGTGTCTGTCAGCTTGGCGATACGGGTGTCGAGCAGGCTGGCGAACGCCTCGCCGGAGGTCGAGAGCCTGTCGGTGATATTGTCCAGGCGTGATTCGACCGAATCGAAGATCGACGTAGAGCTTTCATTGATGCGGTCGATCAGCGTGTCGCCGGAATTATTGATCGTCATCGACAGCTTGGTCGAGGCGTTGAGGATCGAGTCGCGGATGATGTCGCTGGCGGCGCCGATTTCGTCGCGCAGCGTCTCGTGAGCGCTCGCGATGGAGGCGCGCACGCGCTCGGCATGGGTGACGACCGCCTCGCGCTCGCTACCGAGACCGTCGACCAGCGAACGGATACGGGCCTCGTTTTCGGAATAGGAACGCTCGATCTGGCTGACTTCGCCGTGGACGAGCGTTTCCAGCTCGACCGCGCGAGCCAGGGTGCGCTCGATGCCTTCGCCCATGGCCGCCACCTCGCGGCGAACGGCCTGGCCGATCATCATGACGCGGTCCTGGGCGAGGTTTTCGGGCTCTGCCAGACGGAAGGCGACCTCCGTCATGGACTGCGCGGCGATGCGCATCTCCTGCGCGCGTCGGATCATGGCGGCGAACGCCCAGAACAGGATGACCGGAACGATAGCGGCAACCGCCAGGCCGATCAGCTCGGGACGGGCGAAGAACTGGTCGAAGGTGCGGATCTTCCAGATGCCCGGGCCGAACAGCAGGTTGGCCAGGCCGCCGGCACCGGCGACCCAGGCCAGCGAGATAAAGGCGATCACCCAATAGACGGTGCTCGACGCACGCCGGTTGAGGCTGTGCAGCAGCGTCTTGTAATCCTTCTGGCGGTCGTCATTGGCGGGTGTGAAACCGGCGGCCGGCGCAAAGCCTCCCGGTTGCGCATTGCGCGGCTCGACGGGACGCAGTTCGGCCGGCTTGGACGCGGGCGCCTTGGCAGCCGGGGGGGCGGCAGAAGGGGTGTTTGCCGGCTCCGCTCTCTGGCTGCGACCTTCGCGCGCGAGCTCATCGGCAGCTGCCGAAATCTGGGCCTCGAGGTCCTCCATCGACGCCGCCATATCGAGGCCGCCATCGTCGCCAAGGTCAAGGTCGAGCGCCTTTTCCAGTTCCGCGGCTACGTCATTCTCGAGAGACTTGGTCGTGGTTGGTTTCTTAGCCATGCCTTCGCTACCCTGTACTAGCTGCCGCGGGACTTATGATTTTGGCCTGATTCTGGCCCGATTGTGGCGTGTCTATCCCGAGCAGGAGGCTGAAAAATGGACCTTCGTATCGTAATGACACACAGGGGTAAAGAAAACATGCATTCCGGGCGATACGTAAAACTTTAAATATAAGGTTAACGGAAGCGTGATCCGGCACGCCTTCACGGCAACATTTTTCCCCTGCAACCGTTAACCCGTTGGCGACCGAAACCGCCTATTCTTCCGGGCTCCTCTGCCCACTTTATGGAGTTGCAGTGCGTATGCCTGGCGAAAGTGGTATTGCGTTCTCCATGCCGGGGGGCGACGCCTCCGGAACGGCCGGAGCCCGACCGGTGGATCTCGGCCATCTGGCACGTCAGACGATGGGTGACCGCGACCTGGAACGGGAGGTGCTGGCGCTGTTCGCGCAGCAGCTGCTCACCGTTCTCGACCAGATCACGGAAGCGGACGCCAGGCAAAGGGTCCTTCTGGCGCATGGATTGAAGGGCTCCGCGCGCGCAATAGGCGCCTTCGGGGTCGCCGAATGCGCGGCGCTCATCGAAAAGCAGCCGGAAGACGCCCGGTCGCTAATGAGGCTCGGCACGCTGATCGAAGAAGTGCGCGATTTCATCGCCGGAATAAGCAGGTAGCATCCACCATTTTGAAAAACGTCATTTCGTGGCGCTTTCGCGCGGCAGTTGACTTGTCCGGTGGAGTGATTATCTCGGCTGCGACTCCTCAGGTGACTTAATGACCAAGCTGACCTACATCGCCCATGACGGGACCCGATTTGACGTGGACGCCGAAAACGGCTCGACAGTCATGGAAAACGCGATCCGCAACGCGGTGCCCGGCATCGAAGCCGAATGTGGCGGCGCATGCGCCTGCGCTACCTGCCATGTCTATGTCGACGAAGCCTGGACGGCCGAGGTCGGAGAGCCGGAAGCGATGGAAGAGGATATGCTGGACTTCGCCTATGATGTGCGGCCCAATTCCCGCCTTTCCTGCCAGATCAAGGTGCGCGACGCGCTGGACGGCCTGATCGTTCGGGTTCCCGAACGCCAGGGCTGAGACGGCTTTCCGATTTTCTTTTGCATTGGCTGCTTGGCAGCAGGCGATAGCTCATGCAGTCTCGCTCCATTCCCAAAAGGGAGCGCATCGCATGAGCGAGACCATCAAGACGGACGTTCTGATCGTCGGGGCAGGGCCGATCGGCCTGTTCGCCGTGTTCGAGCTTGGCCTGTTGGACATGAAGTGCCATCTCATCGACATTCTCGACCGTCCCGGCGGCCAGTGCGCGGAGCTGTACCCAGAAAAGCCGATCTATGACATCCCCGGCTGGCCCACGATCTCGGCACAAGGTCTTGTCGACAAACTCATGGAGCAGATCGCGCCGTTCAAGCCGGACTTCACCTTCAACCGCATGGTGTCGAGCCTCCAGACGCTCGACGATGGAAGTTTCCGGGTATCTACCGACGAGGGCGAGCTGTTCGAGGCCAAGGTCGTGGTGATCGCCGCCGGCGGCGGCTCGTTCCAGCCCAAGCGCCCCCCCATTCCGGGCATCGAAGGCTATGAGGGCAAGAGCGTCTTTTATTCCGTCCGGCGCATGGAGGAATTCCGTGGCCACGATCTCGTCATCGTCGGCGGCGGCGATTCGGCGCTCGACTGGACGCTCAACCTGCAACCGATCGCCAAAAGCGTCACGCTGGTTCACCGGCGCCCGGAATTCCGGGCCGCGCCCGATAGCGTCAACAAGATGTATGCCCTGCAGGAAATGAAACAGCTCAAGTTCCTGGTCGGTCAGGTCAGCGGCCTTGCCGGGGCCGGCGGCCAGTTGTCGTCGGCGACCATCAAGGGCGGTCCGGACGGCGACGTCGAGGTCCCGTGCACCCGCATGCTTCCATTCTTCGGCCTCACGATGAAGCTCGGGCCGATCGCAGAATGGGGCCTAAACCTGCACGAGAACCTTATCCCGGTGGATACCGAGAAGTTCCAGACGTCGATCCCCGGTATTTTCGCCATAGGCGACATCAACTGGTACCCTGGCAAGCTGAAGCTGATCCTGTCAGGCTTCCACGAGGCAGCGCTTATGGCGCAGGCCGCCAAGCTCATCATCAGCCCTGGTGAGCGTATCGTCTTCCAGTACACGACCTCGTCGACCAGTTTGCAGAAGAAGCTTGGCGTCCACGATTGACGCATTTACTCCGCAAGCACGGCCGCCGCTTGCTCGTCGTGGCCGCGCAGCGGCTTTTCCGGCATCAGCGCCAGCGCAATCAGCGCCAGGACAAGCGTGACGCCGGCGGTGAGGAAGATCATCACGAACGGCATCGCCGATGTCGGCTGAACATGTGTCTGCGAGCCTTCGGCGGCCAGCGGCAGCCCGAAGCCAAGCGCAACGGCGCCGAGCATTGCGACGCCGAGCGCGCCGCCCAGAGTGCGCAGGAAGGTCAGGACGCCCGTCGCAACGCCGAGATGCGCGCGGTCGACGGCGTTCTGTACCGAGATGGTGCTGACCGGAAAGGTCGTGCCGCTGCCCAGGCCGATCAGCGTCGTCAGGATTTCGACTTCGAGCAACGAAGCCTTGTCGGCAATGGCGCTGAGCACGCCGATGCATACGATCGCCAGGCTTACGCCGAACATGGCGATGCGCTTGTAGTGGACGAAGCGCGGGATCACTCGGCCGCTGAAGGCAGCACCGGCAACAGTGCCGAGCAGGAGGCCCAGCATGGCAGTGCCGGATCCGCTGACCGAAAGCCCGACGACCGATTGCAGATAGACCGGGAGATAGACCGAGGCGCCGATATTCGCGGCCTGCAGCAGGAACATCGACAGTGTACCGGCGAGCACGATCGGGTTGCTCAACACGTCGAGCGAGATCAAGGGTTCCACCGCCTTGAGCAGCCTCAGCGCGAAGAGCGCCCAGAAGACGGCAGAACAGGTCAAAAGGCCCAGGATCTGCGATGAGAACCAAGGGTAGGTGCCGCCGCCCCAACTCAACGCCAGAAGCAGCAGCGCGGTGGCGACGACCAGGAGCACCGCCCCCAGCCCGTCGATACGGTGATGCCTAGCGGCGATGGGCAGCTTCTTCAGCGGGTTGTTGATGATCGCCATGGCCAGGAAGCCGATCGGCAGGTTGATCCAGAAGATCAGCGACCAGTGCAGGTGTTCGGCGAACACGCCGCCGAGCAGCGGGCCTGCGACGCTGGCTACCGCCCAGGTGCCCGAAACCCAGGCCGCGTAGCGGGCGCGCTCGCGCGGCGGCACGAGATCGCCGATAACCGTCTGGGCCAGCGCGAAGAGACCGCCGCCGCCGGCACCTTGTATGGCGCGGCCGATGACCAGCACCAGCATGTTGGGGGCAAGCGCGCTGACAAGCGATCCGAGCAGGAAGATCAGAATGCTGGCATAGATGACGGGACGGCGTCCATGGACGTCGGAGATCTTGCCGTAGAGCGGTGCCATCGCGGTCGCGGTCAGAAGATAGCCGGTGACGATCCACGGCAGATACTCGGCATGGCCGAGCGCGCGAGCGATCGTCGGCAGCGCGGGAGCCACGATGGTCTGGTCAAGAGCAGCCAGCAGCATCGACAGCAGCACGCCGCCGATGATGGCATTCTTCTCCTTCTCGCTCAGCAGCGGCGCGGCTTTCGGCGCCATCGCCTGGTTCTCGACGGTCTGGTCCATGCGTTATTCTTTCAGCGGGCCGATGCCCGGCCCTGGACGGTCCAGACCGTCGGTTGCGCCTGGCGCATTTCATTTCTCTTCATTGTCCGAGGCCCCGGGGGCTAACCCGCTATATGTCGTTCGATACAGGCCGATTTCGACCACCGCTCGAATTTTTTCCCGGTCTGGCACCATCCTTGGACGAAATTGGCCCCGTTGGGCCTTGCCTCGGATCAAGGCGGCGGCAACTGGCCGGCCTGGATGCGCTCCATGCGATAGCGCAGCAGCCGAAGGATACGGCTTTCGAAATTGACGCTCTCGACACGATCGAAGCGCATCTGGTCCTGATCGTGCCTGGCGAGCTCAGCTGCCTGTATTTCGGCTGCCTTGGCCCTTGCCTGTTCGCAGGTCCGTTGCGCGGGCGCGGCCTTCAGCGCATCCTCGACCAAACGCGCATGGTTCTTGGCGATCTCCACATGGCGCTCCTCATGCCGCTTTATGTCGGCCGACAGCGTGTCCCAGAACAGTCTGACGTCGGGATCGGTTTTGCGCGAGCCCCGCCATTTCGGGAGGATCACCTTGACCTTGACTGTGACGATCGCGTCGGTGGCGCGGCAAGAGTCCGCGCTCTGCGCGTAGCTGATGTGTGTCGTGAAGGCCATCTGCGTGGCGCCTGGGTGGCGTGACCCGGTGCTCTTCACTTCCGGCCCGTTTGTCGACAACTGGTTCTGGATGTCGTCCAACGTGCGGCCGCCGACCCTGTAGTAGCTGTATGTCTTCACAAGATTCGCCGCAGCCGCCGGCATGGCGGGCAGGACGAGCATCAGGGCGCAGAGCAGGGATCGCTTCATCATATTGCCTCTTCACGCACCTTGCTTTAGGGCCGTCGCCAGCGCAACGGAATTGATTTCCGGCGGATCACGCATGGTTGATGGACAATGACGACAAGGCGATGGCAGCTGGCGCATGGGCGCTATCTCGACCTCGGTCCGAAGGCGATCGTCGTCGGCATCCTCAACGTGACGCCCGACAGTTTTTCGGACGGCGGTTTGTTCGTCGCGCCTGAAAAGGCGCTGGAACAGGCGCGCCGTATGGTGGCGGAAGGCGCCGCCATTATCGATGTCGGCGGGGAATCGACGCGGCCGGGTTTTGCCGCGGTCACGGCCGAGGAAGAGCAGGCGCGCGTGCTGCCGGTCATCGCGGCTCTTGCCGCTTCCGGCGAGGCGCTTATCTCAATCGATACCTATCGTGAGGATACCGCGCGGCTGGGAGTTGCCGCCGGGGCCCACATCGTCAACGACGTCTGGGGGCTGCAGCGCGAGCCGGGAATCGCGCGCGTCGCCGCCGAGACCGGCGCCGGCCTCATCATCATGCATACAGGTCGCGAACGGCGGAAATTGCCTGATGTGATCGAGGACCAGTTCCTTTTCCTGCGCAAATCCCTGGAGATCGCGCGTGCCGGCAATGTCGCCGACAGCCAGATCGTGCTCGACGCCGGCTTCGGCTTCGCCAAGGAGACGGCGGAGGAGAACCTGGAGCTTATGGCGCGGTTTTCCGAGCTCCAGGCGCTTGGCTATCCGTTGATGGCGGGGACCTCGCGCAAGCGCTTCATCGGCACCGCGACCGGGCGCGAGCCAGCCGGGCGGGCCGCCGGCACGGCGGCCACCAGCGTCATCCTGCGCTTGAAGGGAGCCGACTTGTTTCGCGTCCACGATGTCGCAATCAACGTGGACGCGCTGGCGGTGACCGATGCTATGCTCGCACGCGAAACCGAGCTCGCTCCCGGACACTGATCATGTACGTCATCCGCATGAAGAACTGCGCCTTCTTCGCCCGCCACGGCGTGCTGGACGAGGAGGAGACGCTTGGCCAGCGTTTTTATGTCGATGCCGAACTGACCGTCCAACCCAGTCGCCCGCTGACTGAGGATTCCATCGAGGATACCGTCAATTATGGCGTCGCCTTCGCTGTCATCGAGAAGATCGTGACGGGACATCGCCGCTTTCTGATCGAGGCACTGGCGCTGGAGGTCGCGAAGGCGCTGACGGAACGGTTTTCGCAGATCAGGAAGGCCGAGATTACCGTGCGCAAACCGAACGCTCCGGTGCCTGGCGTGCTGGACTATGTCGAGGTGACCGTTGTCTGGCCGGAATAGCACCGTCTATCTCAGTCTCGGCGGGAATCTCGGCGACCCGGCGCAGTCCATGGGCGCGGCATTGCGCATGCTGGATGGCGGCGCCGAGACGCGCGTCACCGCGGTCTCCTCGCTGTACCGCACGCCGCCTTGGGGCAAGCTCGACCAACCCGATTTCCTCAATGCCGCCGCCGCGGTCGAGACGGCGCTTTCTCCGCGCGCGCTGCTCGACCTTTGCCTCGATGTCGAGAGGCGATTGAAACGCGTGCGCGAGGAGCGCTGGGGGCCGCGGTTGATCGACATAGACATACTGGTGTTCGGCGACCGGGTCATCCATGAGACCGGGCTTGAAGTGCCGCATCCGCGCATGCTGGAGCGAGCCTTCGTGCTGGCGCCGCTGGCCGAGATCGCCCCCGGGCTTTCGGTCGGTGGCAGGAGCGTCTCGGAGAGGCTCGTCGCCGTCGATATTTCCGGTATCGAGCGGCTGCCCTCCGGTCGGGAATGGTGGCTCGGCTGATATCCAGCTTCGACGGAGGACCTCGGTTTTCCTGAAATCGACTGATCAGCCGGAAAAACCGCCGCCGTCCAGAAATGCCTGCTCCTCGGCTGTCGTCGCGCGGCCAAGCATCCGGTTGCGGTGCGGAAAGCGTCCGAAGCGCCTGATGATATCCAGGTGCTCTTCGGCGTATTTCAGATATTCGGGGGCTTTGGCGACCGTGAGCTCAACCGACCGTTCCTGGTCGGCCAGCGATTCGGAATGCTCGAAGGGCAAATAGAGAAAGACGCGAACTAGTTCCTCAAGTTCCAGGTCCTGGCCCGCGGCGATCGCATTATCGGCAAAATATCGAGCCAAGGGATCGGTCGCGTACATGTGGCCGGTGCCGCGGAAGCAGTTGCGCGGGAACTGATCGAGCAGGATCATCAGCGCCAGCGATCCTTCGGCATGCGTGTTCCAGTCATCGCATTCGCGCCGCGCGGCGGCATAATGCAGGTCGAGGAACCGGTTGCGAAAATCCGCGTCGAACGCGTCATTCTTCTCGAACCATGCGTCCTCGCCGGCATCGCGCCAGAATACGGTCACGGAAAGGGCTCGCGGGTCGAGCTCTGCCATGCGTTGCTCCTCAGCTCTTGGTCTCTGCCTTGTTCAGCACGACGGCGGTTTCCTCGTTCAGCGCCCGGCCGGCGTGGCGCGGCTGGGTGAGCGGGGTCGGGATCGGCGTGCCGATATTGCCCTTGAGGAAACGCTGACCGGCGCGCACGCCCTCGGCCAATTGCGTCTCAAAACGCGCTTCGTCGCGCCGCCGCACATCCTCGATGACGTCGGCGACTTCTTCGGGGTCGACGCCGAGCGCTTCCAGCGCGGAGCCGCCGAAAACCAGCGCCGATTCGAAGGTTTCGCGCAGTTGATAGTCTACTCCGGCGCGCACCAGCTGCAGCGCCGTGCCGCGATCGAAGGCGCGCGCCAGGATGGTGACCAGCGGGAATTCGGCCTTGATCAACTGGGCGATGCGCACGGCGGCGTCGGGCTTGTCCACGCAGATCAGCACCGCGCGCGAGCGCCCGGCGCCGGCGGCGTGCAGGATGTCCAGCCTCGTGCCATCGCCGTAGTAGACCTTGAAGCCGAAATCGGCAGCCGCCTGGATCATCTCCACCTCGTTGTCGATGATCGAGACATCCAGCCCGCGCAGCAGAAGCGGCTGGCTGGCGATCTGGCCGAAGCGGCCGAAGCCTATGATCAGCACACTGCCGCTAAGGCCGTCGGCGATGTCGACGCCGTCGAGCGACTGCTCGTCGCGCGGGGTAATGTAACGCAGCGCGATGATCGCCAGGGGCGTCAGCACCATGGAGATGATGATGATGGCAGTCAGCGTGGCGTTGGCCTGCCCGTCGATGATGCCGACCGCGGCGGCGGACGAATAAAGCACGAAGGCGAATTCACCGCCCTGCGCCATGAAGACGGCGCGTTCGAGCGCCTCGCGGTGGCCGCTCTTCAGGATGCGCGCGACGGCGTAGATGCCGATCGCTTTCATGACCATGTAGGCCACGACATAGATCGCGACGAGCCGCCAGTTCTGGGCCACGACGCCGAGATCCAGCGACATGCCCACGGCGAGGAAGAACAGGCCGAGCAGGATGCCGCGGAACGGTTCGATGTCGGCTTCGAGCTGGTGGCGGAAGGTCGATTCCGACAGAAGAACGCCGGCGAGGAAGGCGCCCATCGCCATCGACAGGCCGGAGAGCTGCATGGCGAGCGCCGATCCCAGCACCACCAGCAGCGCCGCGGCGGTCATGACTTCCCGGGCGCGGGCATCCGCCAGGATGCGGAACAGCGGATTGAGCAGGTAACGGCCTGCCACGACGAGCCCGACGATTGCCGCGATGCCTATGCCGACTTCCGTCAGGCGTTCCGAAAGGCTGGTCTCGGCGCCGCCAGGCGCAAGGAATGCGATCAAGGCGAGCAGCGGCACGATAGCCAGGTCTTCGAGCAGCAGGATGGAGACGATGCGCTGGCCCTTTGGCGTGGCGATCTCGCCGCGCTCCTCCAGCAACTGCATGACGATCGCGGTCGAGGTCAGCACGAAGCCGGCGCCGGCAACGAAGGATTGCGCGATCGGAAAGCCTCCGGCGAGCCCGACGAGAGTCAGAAGCAAGGCGCAGAGGCCGACCTGCAGGGCGCCCAGGCCGAAAATCTCGCGACGCAGCCCCCAGAGCCGCGATGGCTGCATTTCCAGCCCGATGATGAACAGGAACATGACGACGCCGAGCTCGGCGACGTGGAGGATCGATCCCGATTCGGCAAAGATGCGCAGGCCGAACGGACCGATCACGACGCCGGCGGCGAGATAGCCGAGGATCGAGCCCAGCCCCATGCGCTTGAAGATCGGCACCGCGACGACCCCCGCGGCGAGCAGCGCCACCACCTGCACCAGATCGCTGCTCGACGCTTCAGCCGCCATGCCTGCCTTCCTGTTCCACTCGAAGCACTCCTTGCATAGGCCGGGAGTGAGAGGCAAGGGCGCGGCGACTGGCTGAAAGGGCAGGACCCACGCCGGCGGATACAAGGCAGCAGGCAAGGCGACAAACGCCTGTTGCAGCTCCGTTACACAAGTTTACGCGGTCCGGTTGTTGCGTCCCGCCACAATCAGCGGTTAAGGCACGTACGGCTTCGGCCATTGGAGGTAGCGGCGATGGGCGGCTGCCTTTTTGAGGAGATAATTGACATGAAGAAGTTTTTGCTCGTCGCCGTCGGTGTTGCGGCGCTGGCTGTTTCGGCTTGCTCCAAGGGGCCGGAATGCACCCAGGAAATGGCTGCCAAGAAGGCGCAGGACATGGCTGCCGCGCTTCAGGAGGCCATCACCAAGGATCCTAGCAAGGCGGCCGATCTGACCGCCAAGGTGCAGGCCGTCACCACGAAATATCAGGGCGCGACGACGCTCGACGAAGCTTGCAAGGCCTATGACGAGCTGACCGCCACCATCAAGGGTTGAGGGCAGCCGTCGACGAACGAATGCGGCGGCCGGGCGGCCGCCGCATTTTGTTTGCGCACCGCCTCGGCCCCTCATCTTGCAGGGATGCGCTAGGCGATAGCCATGGTTCGCTTATGGTCGGCGATCTGGGCGAGCAGCCAGTCCTGGAAGAGGCCTGTGCCCGGCTTGTTTCCGATGCTGCGACGCTGGTGCAGGTAGATTCCGGCAGGATAGGTGTGGCGGGCGCTGAACGGGGCGACGAGCTTGCCCTGCTGCAGAAGGTCCTGCGCCATCATGGTGTCGGCCAAAGCGATTCCCGCGCCGTTTATCACCTCGCGCATGATCAAGGTGCAATCATCCAGCGTAGTGCTGGATTTCGGCGTGGCGTCTAGAACGCCTTCCTGCTCCAGCCAGCGCCGCCAGCGCATGCTTTCGCATTCATGGATCAGGTGATGGTTGACCAGATCGGCGGGTGTTTTGAGCGGCACCGGTCCTTCGAGCAGCGAGGGCGCGCAGACCGGCGTCAGGACCAGCGGGATCAGCAGCGTCAAGGCGGGGCCGGCCTTGTAGACGAACTCGTCGACAATGGCCAAATCGAAATTGGCCCGCTTGCCCGACGTCGAGATCTCCAAGTCCACTGACGGATGCAGCTTGCGGAAATTCGGCAACCGGTCCGCCAGCCAGAGATTCAGGACCGCAGGCACGCAGAGAACCCTGACACGCTGGGTCCTTCCATGCCCCGGGCCATGGGCGAAGCTGACGTCGTCGGTGGCGCGCCAGATGGCCTCGAATGCCTCCGAGAGGCTGCGCGCATAATATGATCCTCTTATTGTCGGGGTGATCTGGCGAAAACCGCGCTCGAACAAGTCCTGGCCAAGGTTCTTCTCAAGCGCCCGGATGTGGCGACTGACGGCCGAAGGCGTCAAATGCAGCTCCTCCGCCGCATCCTTGATGCTGCCGAGGCGCGCGGCGGCCTCGAAAGCGCGCATGCCGTTGAGTGAGGGTAGGGCCATTGGCCGATCATGAATTGTCAGTTGAGTTTTTGTCAATCGACTTGGGCAAAATTGGCGTTTGATCGTCCGCCCTGTTCGGAGCTACCCAAATGACAAGAGCGACTAAGTCGCCGTCAGAAAACAGTTATTTGGGTACTCCTATACCATTCCCAACGGCGCGAACCGGCCTCACCGGTTTCCACCGGTGGCGGGAGAGGTTTGCCGACCTGGCAGGAGCCGCCCCGTAAATGGGAGAACGAGCTTTATGCCTCAGTCGCCAGTGCCGGTGTTTGAAGTGGCGGACGAGATTTCTCGGGAAACCTCCGTCGTCGTGATCCTGCAAATCGCTGAGAACGGTTTCGGCCCTCGGGCAGCGGCGCTCGATGCTGATATGGGAGGGATTATGTCCCGAGCCTGCACCGGCCCGGCCGCCCTTTCGCAATCGGGTGACTGCATCGACGTCATCGCCCCTGCGGCCGCGCCGGCCCGGCGCGTGGTGGTGCTGGCGCTCGGCAAGGCCGACGCCGTGACCACGCTGTCCCTGACGCGCGCCGGCGGTCTGCTTGCCGCGCATCTGGAAGGCAAGGGCGAATGCGCCGCCACGCTGGTGCTGGATCCCATCGCCGGCGTCGACCTGCCCGCGGCGGAAATCCTGGCGCGCGTCGCGCTCGGCATGCGCCTGCGGCGCTATCGTTTCGACATGCGCAACCGGCGGCAAGGCGCCGGTGCCGACCGGACGTTGCGGGTACAATTGATAGGCGCGGCCGGTCCGGATCTGAAAGCGGCGCTGACGCGGATAAACGCCATCGCCGACGGCGTCGAATATGCGCGAACGCTGGTCAACCTCCCGCCGAACCATCTCCACCCCGACAATTTCCATGATCATCTGGAGCCGCTGCGCGAGGCCGGCATCGATATTGAGGTCCTCGATACGGCGCGGCTGAACGAGCTCGGCATGAACGCTATCCTGGCCGTCGGCTCGGGTTCGGTGCGGCCGCCGCGCGTCGCTGTCCTGCGCTATCGCGGCAAGGGCTCTCCGGCGCAACCTCTGGCCTTTGTCGGCAAGGGTGTCTGCTTCGATTCCGGGGGCCTGTGCATCAAGCGCGGCGAGCAGATGTTCGACATGAAGGCCGACATGGGCGGCGCGGCCGCCGTGGTCGGCCTGTTGATCGCGCTCGCCCGGCAAGGCAGCCCAGTGCATGCCGTCGGCGTGCTCGGCATTGCCGAGAATATGCCGTCCGGCACCGCGCTCAAGCCGCGCGACATCATCACGACGGCGTCTGGTCAGACGGTGGAAGTGTTCGACACCGATGCGGAAGGCCGGCTCATCCTGGCCGACTGCCTCTATTACGCCGCTTCGCGCTTCAATCCGTCGGTGATCGTCGACCTGGCCACGCTGACTTATTCGGTAATGCGCGGCCTTGGATCGGTGTTCGCCGGTCTTTTCAGCACCGACGACACCATCGCCTCGCGCATGATCGCGGCCGGGGAGAAGGTCGGCGAGCGATTCTGGCAGTTGCCGCTCGACCGGGCCTATGACGAGGGGCTGCAATCGCCCTTTGCCGATATCCGGCATCACGCCAAGGACATGGAAGACGGCGACGCCCCCTATGCCGCGGCCTTCCTGCGCAATTTCACCGAAGACCGTCCCTGGGTGCATCTCGATATTGCCGGCAAGGAACTGGCTGACAGGGATCGGCCTCTTGGCAGGGAAGGCGCCACGGCCTTCGGTGTGCAGATGCTGGAAGAGTGGGTGCAGTCCGGCAGGGCGGCGAACTAGGCGGCAACGAGATGTCTTCGACCGAACAGGGAACCGCGATGCCGTCCGAGATCGTCAGCAAGGAAGGCCGGGCCGGCTTCGGCGGCTATGAGACCTGGTATCGGATCAGCGGCGAGCTCGATGCCGGCAAGGCGCCGGTGGTGATCCTGCATGGCGGGCCCGGCGCCGCGCATAATTACGTCGATGCCTACAAGCTTCTCGCCCGGGGCGGCCGCGCCGTCATCCACTACGACCAACTGGGTTGCGGCAACTCCACCTTGTTGCCTGAGAAGGGCGCCGATTTCTGGACGCCCCAGCTCTTCATCGATGAGCTGGAAAACCTTGTCGACCATCTCGGCATCCGCGGCGGCTTCCATGTGCTCGGTCAGAGTTGGGGCGGCATGCTGGGCGCCGAATACGGCGTGACCGGGCCGAGGGGGCTGAAGTCGCTGACCATCGCCAATTCGCCGGCTTCCATGAAGCTCTGGGTCGCGGAGGCCAACCGGCTGCGCGCCGATCTGCCCGAGCTCGTTCGGGAAACGCTGGCGAAGCACGAACAGGCCGGCACGACCGACGATCCGGCCTACCAGGAAGCGACGATGCGGTTCTACGAACGGCACGTCTGTCGGGTCGTGCCGTTCCCGCCCGAGGTAACCGAGACGTTCGCCCAGATCGCGCGCAATCCGACTGTCTACAATGTGATGAACGGCCCGAATGAGTTCCACGTCATCGGCACGCTGAAGAGCTGGAGCGTCGTCGACCGGTTGTCGGCCATCGAGGTTCCCACGCTTCTCATCTCCGGCCGCTACGACGAAGCCACACCCGCGACCGTGCAGCCCTTCAAGGACGGCATCAAGGGATCGCGGTGGGAGATATTCGAGCAGTCCAGCCACATGCCGCATGTCGAGGAGCAGGATCTTTGCATGCGGGTGGTTGGAGACTTCCTGGACCACAACGACAACTGAAAAGGGGAAAGAAGACATGAAGAAACTGCTTTTGGCGGCCTCGGCCGCTTCATTGCTGGCCGGCTCGTGGCTGGCACCTGCGCAGGCTGAATATCTCAAGGAGCATCGAGGAGGCACCATCCGGCTTCTAGCCCGATCGGCGGCCGGGACGCTCGATCCGCACATCAACTACACCGACCAGGGCTGGCAGATGTACCAGCCGATCTATGACGGCCTCGTCGCCTTCCGCAAGGCCGAGGGCGTCGATGGATTTTCGATCGTTCCCGACCTGGCCGAGGCGCTGCCTGCGGTCAGCAATGACGGCAAGACTTTCACCTTCAAGTTGCGCAAGGGTATCAAGTTCTCCAGCGGCCAGGACCTCGGCGTGAAGGACGTCGTCGCCTCCTTCCAGCGCATCTTCAAGGTGTCAGGCCCGACTTCGGGCACGTTCTACGCAGGCATTGTCGGCGCCGACAAATGCCTGGCCGACACCAAGAGCTGCACGCTGGAAGGCGGTGTCGTGGCCGACGAGGCGGCCGGCACCATCACCCTCAATCTCACCAAGCCGGACGCGGAGATTCTCTACAAGCTTGCCTTGCCGCACGCCGTGATCCTGCCGGCCGACACGCCGACCGAAGACATGGGCTCCAAGCCGATCCCCAGCACGGGCCCCTACATGATCTCGGCCTTCGATCCCAACAAGGGCATGACCGTTTCCCGCAATCCCAATTTCAAGCAGTGGAGCGAGGAAGCCCAGCCGGACGGCTATCCGGATGTCGTGCAGTATGATTTCGGCCTGTCGGAAGAGGCGGCGGTGACGGCGATCCAGAACGGCGAGGCGGACTGGATGTTCGATGCGCTGCCCAGCGACCGCCTCGGCGAACTCGGCAGCAAGTCCATGGACCAGCTGCACATCTCGCCGCTTTCGGCCTGGTGGTACGCGCCGCTGAACACCCGCATGGCTCCGTTCGACAATGAAAAGGCCCGCCAGGCTGTCGCCTACGCGGTCGACCGCAACACGCTGGTCAAGCTGTTCGGCGGCAAAGTGCTTGCCTCGCCGGTCTGTCAGGTCCTGCCGCCGGATTTCCCCGGACACGAGGACTATTGCCCCTTCACCAAGAACCCTGGCGCGAAATGGTCTGCTCCGGATGTCGACAAGGCAAAGCAGCTCGTCGAGGAATCGGGCACCAAGGGCCAGAAGGTCACCATCATCGTCGAGGACACGGCCATCTCTCGCTCGATCGGCGTCTATCTGCAGAGCGTGCTGACCAGCATCGGCTACGTCGCCGACGTCAAGCCGATCTCGTCCAACCTGCAGTTCACCTATATCCAGAACACCAACAACAAAGTGCAGATGTCCGTCACCCAGTGGTACAAGGACTATCCTGCAGCGTCGGACTTCCTGAACATCCTGTTCAGCTGCGCTTCGTATCGCGAGGGCTCTGACGCCTCGATCAACATCTCGGGCTTCTGCGACAAGGATATCGACGCCCAGATGCAGAAGGCGCTGGACCTCGGCGTGAACGATCAGAAGGCGGCCGACAAATTGTGGGCGGCGATCGACAAGCAGGTGACCGACAAGGCGCCGGCGGTTGGTCTCTTTACGCCGAAGCGGCTTGATTTCGTCAGCAAGCGCATCGGCAATTTCAAGTTCAACCCGCAGTTCAACTGGATTATCACCCAATCCTGGGTGCAGTGAGTGCAGTAACGAACCGCGGAAGGCACATATAGTGTCCAGCCAAGTCTCCGCCATGCCGCGCAAGGCGCGAGGGCCCTGGGCCGTCGCGTTTGCGAAGCTGGCAACGGACAGGGCCGCCATGGCGTCCCTGGCCGTCTTCCTCGTCATCGTTCTCGCCTGTTTGAGCGCGCCATTTTACGCGAAGTGGGCCGGCACGGACCCGTTCGCCTCGACGCTCGACGCCGTCATCCAGATCGACGGCGCCGACGTCGCGGTGATGGAACAGTCGACCGAGGGGCTGGGGCTGGGCTACACGCCGATCGGTCCAACCTGGCGGCTCGGCAACTATTTCCTCGGCGCCGACAGCCAGGGCCGCGACGTCATGGCAAGGTTGCTTTATGGCGGGCTCAACTCGCTTCTGATCTCCGGCGCGGCCACCATCTTCACGCTGATCTTCGGTACGATGGCCGGATTGATCGCCGGCTATTTCGGCGGCATCACCGACACGGTGCTGTCGCGCTTGCTCGACGTGCTGTGGGCGTTCCCGATCTATCTCCTGGCGATCTCGCTTTCCATCGTCACCATCGCCCAAGGCATCGCGATCGGCCCGATCGAGATCCAATCGGGCAGCCTATGGCTGCCGATCATCATCATAGGTATCGTTTATATACCCTATGTCGCTCGGCCGATCCGCGGGCAGGTCCTTGCCCTGCGCCACAGCGAGTTCGTGCTCGCCGCGATCAATCTGGGCGTGCCGGGCTGGCGCATCCTGTGGCGCGACATCCTGCCCAACATCACCACCACGCTCATCGTCTTCGTGCCGCTCATGATGGCGCTGAACATGCTGACGGAATCGGCGCTCTCGTTCCTGTCGATCGGCGTGCAGCCTCCCGCTGCCAGCTGGGGCACCATCATCCAGGACGGGCAGGCGCTGCTCTATACGAGGCCGCTGGTGGCGCTGGTGCCTGGCCTCGCCATTGCCGTTTCCGTCATGGCGCTCAATGTCTTCGGCGACGGTCTGCGCGATGCGCTCGACCCGCGTTCCAAGGTTCGGCTGGGGCGCGACTTATGATCTACGCCATCCTTCGCCGTTTCGGCCAGATGCTGTTCGTGATGTTCGGCATCTCGGTCATCGTGTTCCTGATCTTCTTCGCCACGCCCGGCGCTGATCCGGCCGCTCGTATTGCCGGCCGCAACGCCTCGCCGGAAGTGCTGGCGGCGGTGCGCCACAGCTTCGGCTTCGACCAACCGCTTTATGTGCAATACACGCGCATGATGGAGAAGATATTCGTTACCGGCGACCTGACCTCCTTCGTCAACCGCGGCTGGAAGGTGGTGCCGGCCGTCATGGATTCGATCCCCGTCACGCTTTCGCTGGTGTTCGGGGCGGCGTTCCTGTGGGTCGTCGTCTCGGTCATCATCGGCATCGTCGCCGCGGCTACCCGCGACAGCTGGCTGGACAAGCTTCTGATGGCGCTCGGCCTGCTTGGCATTTCGATGCCTGTCTACTGGCTGGGCGAGGTGATGAACCTGATCACCCAGAGCCGGTACCACGACAGCTGGGCGTTCTCCTGGGTGCCGCCGCTGGGCTACAAGAACTTTTCCGACGATCCGAAAGGCTGGTTCCTGACGCTGGTCATCCCATGGATCACGCTGGCCATCCTCTATATCGGCATCTACGGGCGGGTGCTGCGCGCGGCCATCATCGAATCCATGCAGGAGGATTATATACGCACGGCGCGCGCCAAGGGCCTGTCGGAGACCCGTATCCTGTTTCGCCATGCGCTGCGCACGTCGCTGATCGCCTTCGTCACCCTTTTCGGGCTCGACTTCGGCGCCTTGGTCGGCGGCTCGGCGCTGCTGACCGAAGTCGTGTTCGGCCTGCACGGCATCGGCAAGCTCACTTATGACGCGTTGCAGAACCTGGATCTGCCGATGATCATGGCGACGGTCATGTATGCGTCGATGTTCGTGGTGATTGCCAATGCGGTCGTCGATTTCGTCTACATCCTGCTCGATCCGCGGCTGAGGGCATCATGATACTGACGGTGCGCGATCTAAAAGTGTCCTTTCGCACCCATGACGGGCCAGTGCGCGCCATCGACGGCGTTTCCTTCGACCTCGAGGAAAGCGAAATTCTCGGCGTCGTTGGCGAATCCGGCTCCGGCAAGACGGTCTCTCTGCTCGCCGTGATGGGCCTCATCACCGACCCGAACGCCACAATCGAAGGCTCGATCCGCTACAAGGGCCGCGAATTGGTCGGGTTGCCGCCGCGCGAGCTGAGGCGCCTGCGCGGCAACGAGATCGCGATGATCTTCCAGGATCCGATGACGGCGCTGACGCCGGTCTACACGATCGGCTGGCAGATCGCCGAGCAGATCCGGGCGCATCGCAGCGTCAGCAAAGCCAAGGCCATGGCGCGCGTCGAGGAGTTGCTGTCGGAGGTGAATTTCCCCAATCCGCATGAGGCGATGTCGCGCTATCCACACCAGCTTTCCGGCGGCATGCGGCAGCGGGCCGTGATCGCCATGGCCTTGTCCTGCGATCCGGCGCTACTGGTGGCCGACGAGCCGACCACCGCGCTCGACGTCACCGTGCAGGCCGGCATTCTCGACCTTGTCCGCAAATTGCGGGCCAAGCATAAGTCGGCCGTGGTCTTCATCACGCATGACATGGGCGTGGTGTCCGAACTCGCCGACCGCGTCATGGTCATGTATGCCGGCCGCGTGGTGGAACGCGGCACCCGCACGGAGCTGTTTTCCGATCCGCGACACCCCTATACGCGCGCGCTGCTTGGCTCTATCCCGCCGTTGACCGGCCAAAAGCCGCGCCGTCTGCCGGCCATTCCCGGTTCGCCGCCATCCTTGCTCAGGCTGCCGCAAGGCTGCGCCTTCGGCCCGCGCTGCCCCGTCCGCTATGAACCTTGCGAGGCGGGTAGGCCGGGTCTCGGCAGCGATGCGCATGCCGCCGCATGCTTTCGGGTGGCGCAGGCATGAGCGAGCCGTCGACTGTTTCAGATCGCCCGATCCTCGAGACGCGTTCTCTGGCAAAGCGGTTCTCGATCGGCAGCCGCTTTTCCGCGCAGGGCAGGCGGATCGTCCATGCGGTCGACAATGTCTCGCTGAGCGTGTGGCGCGGCGAGACGGTCGGGCTGGTCGGCGAATCCGGATGCGGCAAGTCCACGCTGGCGCGCTGCCTGGTTCGGCTGTACGACATCACCGACGGCAAGCTTCTGTTCGAGGGCGACGACATCACCTCGAAGTCCCTGTCCGAGCTCAGGCCGCTGCGGCGGCGCCTGCAAATGGTCTTCCAGGACCCCTCGGCCTCGCTCAATCCGCGCCGGCGCGTCGGTGATCTCGTGGCCGAGCCGCTGCGCATCCACGGCAAGCTTTCGGCACGCGAGATCACCGCTCGCGTGGCGGAACTGTTCGAGCTGGTCGGATTGCTGCCGGACCACGTGATGCGCTATCCGCATGAATTTTCGGGCGGCCAGCGCCAGCGCGTCGGCATCGCGCGGGCGATAGCGTTGAACCCCGACCTTGTCGTGCTGGACGAGCCTGTCTCCGCGCTGGATGTGTCGGTGCAGGCCCAGATCGTCAACCTGCTCGCCGACCTGCAGGAGAAGCTGAAGCTCACCTATATCTTCATCGCCCACGACCTTTCGGTGGTGCGCCAGGTCTCGACCCGCATCGCGGTCATGTATCTCGGCTCGATCGTCGAGGAAGGGCCGGCGGAAGAGGTCTTCGCGACGCCTGCCCACCCTTACAGCCAGGCGTTGATCTCGGCCGTTCCGGTCGTCGAGACGACACCTGCGGGCGCGCGCAAGCGCATCATCCTCACCGGCGACGTGCCGAGCCCGCTGAAGCCTCCGTCCGGGTGCCGCTTCCACCCGCGATGCCCGATCGCGGCTGATCGCTGTCGCTCGGAGCGGCCGGAGCTGAAGGAACATCGTCCAGGCCGCAAAGTGGCCTGCCACTTCCCGATCTTGACTTGAGCCGCCCTTTGCGAGCAGCGAGCGCGGCTGACGGGCCGCGCCGTATCAGTTCTTGGCGATGGCGCCGACTTCCACCGAGTCGACCCGCTTCAGGCTCATGCCGATGACCGGCACCAGCTGATTGTTGACGCGCACTGCGACCGTCACGGTCATCGAATTGCCGTCGGGGACACGCGCCTGCATGACGCCGTTCAACTGCTTGCGGTTGATAGTGAAGACGACCTTCTGGGCGTCAACGACATTGCCGCCGACAATGTCCATGCCGCTTTCGGTCGAGCCGCCCATGAAGGTGCCCCTGTAACCGTCGCGACCCTTGCGCTCGACGCTGGCCGACATCTTCTGCGTGAACACGCCCACCCTGCAGCCGCCGTCAAGTGTCATGCCGAGCTGGCTGGCGGGCGTGGAGCCATTGAAATCGCAGGTGAATTTGGTGCCCTTGTACTTGCCCGCGATGATCTCGCCGGGGCCGATCCATCTGCCTTCGACCGAACGGAAGAACTGCTTGTCGGGCTCCGCGCCAAAAGCCCTTTCGGCGAGGCCGAGCGGCGCGGCAATCGCAACAGTCATGGGCAGCACGCAGGACAGAATTACGCTTCTCATGGACGACACCCGGCACGACAGAGTCTTTACTTGGGACCTGAGTGACCATGGAGAAGATTGGTTAATGCTTCGTCACTTGAAGCGCTTTTCGCGTTTACCCTACTGGTCCGCCTGGCCGTCCTTGCGCGATGCAAAAGAGGTCAGCGCCGAGAGGAAATCGCCGAGGCCCGGGCGCTTCACTGCGATGAACGGCAAGGGGCGGGCTGTTTCCATCGCCGCGATGCCGATGCGCGCGGTCATCATGCCATTGACCACGCCTTCGCCGAGCTTTGCCGAGAGTTTCGCGGCAAGCCCATGGCCGACGATCTGCTGGACGAAACTGTCGCCCACCGCGATCGAACCGGTCACCGCCAGATGCGCGAGCACGCCGCGCGCCAGCCGGAAGAAGCCGAGCGTGCCGGGCCGGCCGCCGTAGAGCTCGGAGAGCCGCCGGATCAGGCGCCCGGCCTCGAACACGACATAGGCGATGTCGACCAGCGCGCGGGGGCTGACCGCCGTTATCAGGGAAACGCGCTTCGCCGCTTCCAGGATCATGACCTTGGCGCGGGCGTCGAGCGGCGACAGGATCTCGGTCTCGGCCAGCCTGACCAGATTGGCGCCGTCGATGATCTCGCCGCGCAATTCGGCGAGCGAGCGCCGGCCGGCCGCGGTTTCTGGCTTAGCGGCGACGAAAGCTGAGAGCTCATCGACCAGAGCGCGCGCAGCCTTCGGGTCGTCGCGGGCTACCGCATCCAAAGCCCGCTTCTGCATCTTTTCGACTTCGGCGAGGCGGGCGATGGCGAGAAATTCGCGGATGAGGATGACGAACAGCGACAAAAGCGCGATTGCCGCCATGCCGACCGCCAGCCAGCCCAACCAGTCGGCGCGGGCGAACAGGTCCCGGATGAGCTGGTCCGTCCACAGGCCGATGGCCAGCGAGACCAGCGCGCCGACGGCGCCGAAGAACAATCGGGCAAGCAGCGAGCGCTTTCGCGGCGCCGTCGCCGACGGCGGGGGAGCGGCCTCGATATCCGACTCGTCGAAGACGTCGATTTCCGAGGGGATGACCACCGGCATATCCGTCCCGACGGCGCGGGCCTTTCGTGCCGGCTGTTCGCCGGCGCTGCGGCGTTGCGGAGCTTGCGGCCGCAATTCCATCTCGGGCTCGATGCGGAAGGCCGCCGGTTTGCGGGGCGCGGTCATGCCAGATGGTCTCCGATCAGGAACTGCAGCGCGCGGTCGAGCCGGATATGCGGCAAGGACAGCGTGACGCCCTCGGCGGTGCGTTCGAGCTTGGGCGGTCGGAAACGCACGAAGCGGATCGCCGGTTCGGCATTGTCCTGAGGCGATCCGGAGGCGTCGAACACGGCATCCACCTTTTCCGGCAAATCGCCCGGGAATATGGCGGTTTCTGTGTTTTCGTCGAATGTCTCGCCGTTGATCTTCTCGCCCTTCAGCGGGATGCCGATGATCACCGGCAGCGTCTCGCGGCCTTGCTTCACCGTGCCCTCGCGCGTCGAGCGCACCGCGGCCATTGCGACGACATCGACGGCGGCGCCGCTGAAATTCGCGCGTGCGACCGCACGGTCGGTCAGCCGGCGCACGATCGCCTGCAGCCGGTCATGGCTTTCGTGGTGCAGATGGTCCGCCTTGGTCGCGGCAACCAGGATGCGGTCGATGCGGCGCGCGAAGAAGTCGGTCAGGAAATTGCCGCGTCCGGGCCTGAAGCAGGACAGGATTTCGGTCACGGCGCGCTCGAGGTCGGCCATGGCGGCAGGGCCGGCATTGAGCGCCTGCATGGCGTCAATAAGCACGATCTGGCGGTCGAGGCGGGTGATGTGCTCGCGAAAAAACGGTTTGACGACATGCGTCCTGTAGGCCTCGTAGCGGCGCTCCATCATCGCCTGCAGCGATCCGGATCGCGGCCGCCCCTGCGAGAGCGTCATCAGAGGCGCGAAGGTGAGCGCCGGCGAACCTTCGAGGTCGCCCGGCATCAGGAAACGGCCGGGCGGCAGGGTCGATAGCGCCCGATCGTCGAGCTTGCATGCCTTGAGATAGGCGGCGAAGCTTTCGGCCAGCCGCCGCGCCGTCATCTCGTCGGCGTCGGCATCGGGATCGACGGCGGAGGCCAACTCGCGCCAGGCCTGCGACAGGTCGAAACGGACGGGCAGGGCTGCCAGTTCGACCGCCTCGCGCGAAAAATCGAAGTAGGATTTGCCGAGCAACGGCAGGTCGAGCAGCCATTCGCCGGGATAATCGACGATGTCGACGGATAGTCTTCCGGCCGAAAACAACCGGTTCCAGCCGGACGCCGACTCGTATTCGATGGTGAGCCTGAGTTCGGAGATGGCGCGCGTGGAATCCGGCCATACGCGGTCGTTGACCAACGCTGCGACGTGGTCTTCATACTGGAAGCGCGGAACGGCGTCGTCCGGTTGTTGCTCAAGAAAGGCCCTGGCGATGCGGCCGGATTTCTGCGCCTCGAACAGCGGCAGGCGTCCGCCGTGGATGAGGTTGTGGACGAGGGCGGAGATGAAAACTGTCTTGCCGGCGCGGGAAAGGCCGGTAACGCCTAGACGCAACGACGGGGAGAAGAGCCCGGCGGCTCGGCCCGACAGCGTGTCGAGCGCAATCCTCGCCTCGTCGGTGAAGGTGGTCAGCGATGATGCCAAATCTGCCTCTGGTTGCGCGTCAGAGCCCGATATAGGCGTTGGGCCGCGGGTTTGAAATGGCCTCAGAGGTCGGCAGGCGTGAGAAAGGCTTCGAGATAGCCCTTGCCTTGCGCCGCCTCGGCGAGATTGCCGGGAAAGCGCACAACGGCGAGTCCGGAGGTTGGAAAACCGTGGTTCAGCATCCCGCGCGCCGTCTCATCCCCGTCGCCCGATACCGCCATGGCCAGATCCTCGGTCATGGGATTGTGGCCGATCACCAGGAGCCGGTCGGCGTCGCCATTCCTGCGGATGATGTCGAGATAGCCGGCCGCGTCCTCGCTATAGAGCGTGTCGAAGAACAGGACCCGGCCCGTGTCGGTGCGCCCAGCCAGGCCTTCCAGCGTCTGGCGGGCTCGCTTGGCGTTGGAGCAGAGGGTGACGTCCGGCACATAGTTGCGGGACCGCATGGCCTCTCCGATCGCTTCGGCATCGGCCATGCCCGATTCATCGAGCGGGCGGTCGAAGTCACGCATGCCGGGAAGCGCCCAGCCGGCTTTGGCATGCCGCAATATATAAAGTCTGCTCAACCGGACCCCCGTAGTGCTGCCTCGCGACAGAGTGCGATTAGTCACCAGAACGATATCCTGCACAATGGCCGGCGCCAGCAACCCTGGCGAATCATGTGCGAATTCGCCTTCCACCGTTGCAGCAACGTCGCCCGGCGCAGGGACGAAGCGAGACTAACAATTGCGTGAAACTGTCGCCGATAGCGCTTGTGCAGGCTCTTGTCCCCGAATATATAGGCGCCAAATTTGGGGTTGTTGGGTGAGTCGAATGAACGATATCGTTACCGCCGATTACGTACCCTCCGAAGACGAGCCGTTCATGAATGAACGGCAGAAATCGTACTTCCGCCAGAAACTTATAACTTGGAAGAACGACATTCTGCGCGAAGCGCGCGAAACCCTTGAAATCCTCCAGCAGGAAAACGCCAATCATCCCGACCTCGCCGATCGCGCCTCCTCCGAAACAGACCGCGCCATCGAATTGCGCGCCCGCGATCGCCAGCGCAAGCTTATTTCCAAAATCGACTCCGCGCTCCAGCGCATAGACGAAGGCACCTACGGCTATTGCGAGGAGACCGGGGAACCGATCGCGCTGAAGCGGCTCGACGCGCGTCCGATCGCGACGCTGTCGATCGAGGCACAGGAGCGTCACGAGCGCCGCGAGAAGGTTTATCGCGACGACTGACGCGAGAACCGGAAGGGCAGCGAATTTCGAAAGTGGCCGGGTTTCCGGCCATTTCGTTTTTTGTAACCATTCTTCGATGTCAGGGTGCCGAACAGACACGTTCGCGCGGGAAGGCCATGCGCTCGGTCAGCGCTTGTGGCTGCCCAGTTCGCCAAGAAGCTTGGTCATCTCGTCGTCGAGCGAAGGCTTGGCCGCCGGTTTACTGATCGGCGGCTGGGCATGCTGGTCGTCGAGAGAGGTCTCGAGTTCGTGCATCAGCGTGTCGTCGATGGAGTCGTTTGAGGACGGCTGGGCGTGCCTGGCGCTGCCGTTCGCCGCCCCGTAGGCCGGCAGCGGCATCACCTTCGCTGCCGACGGGCTCGGCGCCATCGGCTTGGGCACGGGCGCCGGCGCGTGTGGCCGCGCCGTGGCCGCGGGCTGGGTGGCAGGCGGGGGCGCCTGCCTCGCCGTCGCGGGCACAGGCGCCGGTTGCGGCGCGCGTGGGCGCGGTGCGGCACCTGCCTGTTGCTGGCCGCTGTCGCCCGTCAGCGCCGGTCGGCGAGGCGCCGCCAGCCGGATGTCGCGCTCGACCACGACATCGGTCGGTCCGCCGATCAGGATCAGGTGCTCGATATCGTCGCGTCGCACCAGCACCAGCCTTCGATGGCTGTCGACGGCGGTGGCGTCCATGACCGCGAGGCGCGTCTTGCGGTTCCTCCCGCCGGCCACGAAGGTGCCGAAGGTCAGGTTGCGCACAACCTTGATCACAAGCAGGACGACGACAAGCAAAATAAGCGCCGCGAACGTCCACAGGATTGCAGCGACATAACCCGGACCCGCCACGCTATCCAGCCACTGCAGCATCGGTGCACCCAATCGCCTTTTCGAGGTGAGGCGACACTAGACCGCGGCGACGGCCCGCCGCAAGTTCACTTCACGCCCCGTGAACAGTTTGAAAACATGAATCGCTGATTTTATCGGACATTTGCCGCCGGGGCCTTTTCCGTTACAGGAGAATGTGATTCAACCGGCCGTCCGCGCCTGTCGGACACCGGAATCACAAGCAGGGGGAACATGGCCAAGGAAGCGCGCGGCGATTTCTATCCGGTACCGATCGTCGACCAGAACACGCGTCCGGGCGCCGTCACCAGGCTTGTTGTCTTCATCGTCGTGCTGACCGGCGCCGCGATCGTCTTCGGACTGTTCCGCGAGCGCCTGGGCGATCCTTTCCTGCTCGGCATGCTCGGCGTGCTGGCCATGATCGGCGTCGGCTTCCTGTTCGCGACCGCGATCGGCTTCGTGCAGATCGCGCCGCGTTCCACGAGCGACGAACTGTCAAAAGCCTTCGTGGATTCGATGTCGCAAGGTCTTCTGGTCACCGACACCAAGGGTCGCATCGTTTACGCCAACCGCGCCTATGCCGACATGACGGGGGCTGCCTCGGCCGCCGATCTCAAGACGGTCGAGGGACTGCTGTCGGATGTTCCCGAAGCCTCGATGACGATCTACCGGCTGGCGTCGGGCCTCCGCGACGGCCAGCCTGGCGACGGCGAGTTCCGGCTGGCCCAATCGATCAAGCCTGGCGCCGAACCCGGCGCGCGCTGGTACCGCGCCCGAGCCCGCGCTTTCAGCATGCCCGGGCAAAGGCTGCCGATGCTGGCCTGGCAGGTCGCCGACATTTCCCAGGAGAGGGCGGAGCAGGAGCGCTTCTTCCTCGACCTGCAGAAAGCCATCGACCATCTCGACCACGCGCCGGCGGGCTTCTTCTCGGCTGACCAGGAGGGGCGCGTCACCTATATCAACGCCACGCTCGCCGAATGGCTGGGCATCGACCTCGCCTCCTTCACGCCGGGCGCAATCACGCTGCCGGAAATCATCGCCGGCGACGGCATGGCGCTGGTCCGCTCGGTCAAGGCGGATCCAGGCACCACCCGTAACGCCGTCATCGACCTCGACCTGACCACCATGAGCGGCCAGGCGCTGCCGGTGCGCTTCATGCACCGGGTATCGGCAAGCCGCGAAGGCGTGAACGGGCCGACGCGCACGATCGTGCTCAATCGCACCCAAGGCGAGGACGCTTCGGCGGAGCTCAGGGCCTCCGAGGTGCGCTTCACCCGCTTCTTCAATTCGACGCCGATGGCCATTGCCGGAGTCGACGCGAACGGTCGCATCCTGCGCACCAACGCGCCGTTCCTGCAGCTCTTTTCGTCGGTGGTCGACCGCGATGCTGTCGACCGGCGGGTGCGGTTCGAGACCGTCGTCCACGAACGGGACCGGCCAGCCTTCGCGGCGGCCTTCGAGAAAGCCCGGCAGCGGCAGGCCAATATCGAGCCGATCGACTCCCTGCTGCCGGGTAATGAGGAGCGCCACATCCGCTTCTACGTCAACGCCGTCGCCGACAGCGCGGGCGGCGAGGGCGCCGAGGAATCGGCGATCGTCTACGCGGTCGAGACCACCGAGCAAAAGGCGCTCGAGGGGCAGATGGCGCAGAGCCAGAAGATGCAGGCGGTCGGCCAGCTCGCCGGCGGTATCGCACATGACTTCAACAATGTGCTCACCGCCATCATCATGGCGTCCGACCTTCTGTTGACCAACCACCGACCGTCGGACCCGTCCTTCCCCGACATCATGAACATCAAGCAGAACGCCAACCGGGCAGCTTCACTCGTGCGGCAGTTGCTGGCGTTCTCGCGCAAGCAGACGCTGAGGCCGGAGGTGCTCAACCTGACCGACGTTCTGGCCGATCTCAGGATGCTGCTCGCCCGCCTTGTGGGCAACGACATCAAGCTGAAGATCGACCACGGCCGTGACCTGTGGCCGGTCAAGGTCGATATCGGCCAGTTCGAGCAGGTGGTGGTCAATCTTGCCGTCAATGCGCGCGACGCCATGCCGGGCGGCGGCGATCTCACCGTGCGCACCCGCAACGTCACGGCAGACGAATGCAAATCCTTCGCCTATCGCGAACTGACGCCGGCCGACTATGTGCTTGTCGACGTCGAGGACACCGGCAGCGGCATCGCGCCCGACGTGCTGAAGAAGATCTTCGAGCCGTTCTTCACGACCAAGGAAGTCGGCAAGGGCACCGGCCTCGGCCTGTCGATGGTGTACGGCATCATCAAGCAGACCGGCGGCTTCATCTTCTGCGATTCCGAAGTCGGGAAGGGGACGGTGTTCCGTATCTTCCTGCCGCGCCACATCGCCGAGGTGAAGAAGCAGGCCGAGCCTGGCGAAGCGCCGGCTACGGCGGGGGCGGCCCCGGTCAAGCCGGTCGACACCGCGAAGGATCTTTCCGGCTCGGCCACCGTGCTTCTGGTCGAGGACGAAGACGCGGTGCGCATGGGTGGCATCAGGGCGCTGACCTCGCGCGGTTATACCGTTCACGAGGCGTCATCGGGCGTAGAGGCGCTGGAAGTGTTCGAGGCGCTCGGTGGCAAGGTCGATATCGTCGTGTCGGACGTGGTCATGCCGGAGATGGATGGGCCGACTTTGCTTGGCGAATTGCGCAAACGCCAACCGGACATCAAGTTCGTGTTCGTTTCGGGCTATGCCGAGGACGCTTTCGCAAAGAACCTGCCAGCGGACGCGCATTTCGGCTTCCTGCCGAAACCGTTCTCGCTCAAGCAACTGGCGACGATCGTCAAGGACGTGCTGGAGTCCTAGACCACCTGGCTCTTTGGATAAGCATGATCCTACCCGAAAGCCGGTTCCCACTTTGCGGGATCATGCTCGGGTATGCCAGCGCTTGCGCATTGCGGCCACGCTGTCATGATGGCGACCGGATGGGTCTATCATGGGGGTGGTAGGGCGTGACGCCGCATATCGAGGCGGAGAGGGGGAATTACGCCGAAACGGTGTTGTTGCCGGGCGACCCCGAGCGCGCGCAGTGGATGGCGGAAAGTTTTCTCGAGACGCCGCGCTGCGTCAACCGCCGAAGGGGCGCGCTGGGCTTCACGGGCTTCTTCAGGGGCAAGCCGGTCAGCATCCAGGCAACCGGCATCGGCGTCTCATCGTTTCTGATCTACGCACACGAGCTGCTCGACTGTCACGGCGTGAAGACGCTGGTGCGAACCGGCACGTGCGGCGCACTGTCAAAAGACGTTCCGCTGCGGAGCGTCGTGATTTCGAGCGCCGTACGTGCCGAGGGAGCGATCAGCGGGGAGGTGTTCGGGCTTTACCGGCCGGCGGGACCGGATCAGGCGCTCCAGGCGCTGGCGCTGCAACGCGCTGCGGATCTAGGCATTGCATGCAGCGCGGGTCCGACGGTCTGCAGCGACGTGTTCCACCACCCGGACGGCCGCGCGCGGTTCGACGAGGCAATGGCACTCGGCGCTCTGGCGGTCGATATGGAGACCAGCGCGCTCTATCGCATTTCGGCGCATTTCGGCGCGCGGGCCTTGTCGCTGCTCACCGTGGTCGATCATGTCGTCACCGGGGAGCAGACCGCCTATTCGGAGCGCCAGGCGCTTTTCATCGACATGACGCGGCTGGCACTGGAGGTTGCCACGGCACGCTGACGCTAATGCGTCAAATGCTTGCGCATGGCGGCGACGTCATCGGCCGAAACCGCCGGAGCGGCGTTGCTCCAACTGTTGCGCACATAGGTCGGGACGTCCGCGATCTCCTGGTCGTTATGCGGGACTATTTTCTGGTGCAGGTCGAGGCCGTGAAGGCGCCGTCCTGCTGCTTCATGATGATGTCGAAGGATGGACCGCTGGGGTCGTCCAAAGTCGCCTGGGTCATCGAGATCGAATTGCCGCCGCTGCTGTAGCCGCCGAGCGGGCCAAGCCAGCTGATCTCGCCATTGGCGTTCATCTGGTAGTTGTAGGCTCCTGATGTGCCGAAGGTCACCGGACCGCTATAGACGTTGCCCTTGATGGTGATGTCGCCGAGGTTGATGAACTGGCCCAGCAGGTAGACCTCACAGCGATAGACGCCGTCAGGGAGCCTGCCGTCGGAGAAATCGGCTCGCGCTCCGCCGACGGCGGACAGGAGGAGCAGGAAAATCAGGATCGTCCGCAGGGCCATGGCATCGCTCGTTTTGCACCGACCTTGCCTCATTTTGCCTTTGCCCTGCAACAGCGCCGATCAGGCAGCCATGACCTTATGATGAAATTTAGTGCATTTTTTCAGTTTGTGCAAAATCTAGGCAGCTTTGCGTAAAGTTTTCTCAGTTCGATCGCACTGGAGCAGATCGAACAATGTTCGGGCTAGGGGATAACCGGCTGTAATCCCAGCATTATCTTGAAAATCCGTCGCGAGCATTCCTGTCTGGCACGTCGTTTGCACAGCTTATATCGCGGTGCAAAACAACCAGCTTGGGAGTGTGTATATGAGGGGAAATTTCGCGAGAATAACAAAAATCCTGTCCGCCGGCGTCGTCGCAGCCGGCTTGCTGGCGTCGGCTTCCGCCAAGGCGGCCGAAGACACGATCAAGGTCGGCATTCTCCATTCGCTGTCGGGGACCATGGCGATTTCGGAGACGACGCTGAAGGACGTCATGCTGATGCTGATCGACGAGCAGAACGCCAAGGGCGGGCTGCTCGGCAAGAAACTGGAAGCCGTGGTCGTCGACCCGGCGTCCAACTGGCCGCTCTTCGCGGAGAAGGCGCGCGAGCTGATCTCAAAGGACAAGGTTGCGGCCGTGTTCGGCTGCTGGACTTCGGTGTCCCGCAAATCGGTGCTGCCGGTGTTCTCGGAACTCGACAACATCCTGTTCTACCCGGTCCAGTACGAGGGCGAGGAGAGCGAGCGCAACGTCTTCTATACGGGCGCGGCTCCGAACCAGCAGGCAATTCCGGCCGTCGACTATCTGATGAGCGCCGATGGCGGCTCGGTGAAGCGCTGGGTGCTCGAAGGCACCGACTACGTCTATCCGCGCACCACGAACAAGATCCTTGAGGCGTATCTGAAGGCAAAGGGCGTGCCGGCCGAGGACATCATGGTCAACTACACGCCGTTCGGCTTCTCCGACTGGCAGACCGAGGTCTCGGCGATCAAGAAATTCGGTTCGGCCGGCAAGAAGACGGCGGTGGTCTCCACCGTCAACGGCGATGCCAACGTGCCCTTCTACAAGGAACTCGGCAACCAGGGCATCAAGGCCGAGGATATCCCGGTCATGGCCTTCTCGGTCGGCGAGGAAGAACTGGCCGGCCTCGACACCAAGCCGCTGGTCGGCCATCTCGCCGCGTGGAACTATTTCGAGAGCGTCAGCACGCCTGAGAACAAGAAGTTCATCGCCGACTGGCACAAGTTCATCAAGAACAACAAGCGCACCACCAACGACCCCATGGAAGCCCACTATATCGGCTTCAACATGTGGGTGAAGGCGGTTGAAAAGGCCGGCACCACCGATCCGGACAAGGTCATCGACGCCATGGTCGGCGTTTCGGTGCCGAACCTGACCGGCGGCTATTCGACGATGATGCCCAACCACCACATCACCAAGCCGGTGCTGATCGGTGAAATCCAGGCCAATGGCCAGTTCCAAACGGTTTCGAAGACGCCGGGCCTGGTGATGGGCGACGAATGGTCCGACTACCTGCCCGACTCCAAGGACCTGATTTCCGATTGGCGCGCGCCGCTCAGCTGCGGCAACTTCAACGTCAAAACCGGCAAGTGCGGCGGCAAGGGCACGAACTGATCCTCCCCGGGCTGGACGTTCAGGTCCATGCCCAAGACCGCGCGCGTCCGGACGGTTTCCTCCACCGTCCGGACGCCCATTAAACCCTCAAGGGTCGCCAAATACACCGATGAAGATCTTCCGTGCGATCGGACTCACGCTTTTGTTCCTGCTGACGACGCTGTCGTCCTCGGGCGCTGGGGAAGCCGACCTGCGTGCCATCATCGCTAAATTCGCGACAGTAACGGACTTTTCCGAGACGGGAACAGTCGTTCGCGAGTTGACGGCCACAGGCGATCCGGCTGTCGAACGGCCGCTTGCTGCATTGGCGGAAGGCAATCTTTACGTTCGCGCCGCCGACTCGATGGTGTTTGTCGGCAAGGAAGGGAGCGACAGCATCCAGCTTTTCGACCCGCTGAGCGGCGAGGCAGCGGGCGAGGCTTCCGCAGATGACTTAACCCAGATTGGCGCCAACAACACCTTGCGCCGCACCATCCGCGATGCATTGGGTACGTTGACGCTTGGTTCCAAGGATCCGACTGTCCGCATCGCCGCCGCCGACACTATGTTCAAGACACCTGATGCGGCCAACATCGAGCCACTCGACGCAGCGATCGCCAGTGAAACCGTCGCGAGCGTCAAGGCTTTGCTGGAGCAGGCGCGTGGCGCTTCCATACTGGTTTCCGACAAGCCGGAGGCCGACAAGCTCGCTGCTATCGGCGTGATCGGCGCGCGGGGCGACCGCGACGCGCTTTCGCTGCTCACCTCCGTCGAGGCCAACGCGCAGGGCGCGGTCAAGGACGCGGCGTCGGCCTCTATCGGCCGCATCAACTCGACGCTGGCGCTGTGGGACGCCGGGCAGAACATCTGGTACGGCATCTCGCTCGGATCGGTGCTTCTGCTGGCCGCGATCGGGCTGGCCATCACCTTCGGCGTCATGGGCGTCATCAACATGGCGCATGGCGAGATGGTGATGCTCGGCGCCTACACCACCTTCGTCGTCCAGCAGGTGATCCGCACATCGTTCCCGGGCCTGTTCGACTGGTCGCTGGTGATCGCGCTGCCGCTTGCCTTCCTCGTCTCAGCGCTTGTCGGGCTGGCGATTGAACGCGGCATCATTCGTTTCCTTTATGGCCGGCCGCTGGAAACGCTTCTGGCCACCTGGGGCGTTTCACTGATCCTGCAGCAGGCAGTGCGGACCATCTTCGGGCCGACCAACAAGGAGGTGGGCAACCCGTCCTGGATGTCCGGCTCGTTCGATATCGGCCAGCTCGCGATCACCTGGAACCGGCTGTGGATCCTGGTCTTCGCGCTCGCCGTTTTCGCGGTGCTGTTATACGTCATGAAGCGCACGCCCTGGGGGCTGCAGATGCGCGCCGTGACCGCCAACCGCCGCATGGCCGCCTCGATGGGGATCAGGACGCCCTGGGTCGACGCCATGACCTTTGCTTTGGGCTCCGGCATTGCGGGCATCGCCGGGGTGGCGCTGAGCCAGATCGACAATGTGTCGCCCAATCTCGGCCGCGGCTACATCATCGACAGCTTCATGGTCGTGGTCTTCGGCGGAGTCGGCAATCTTTGGGGCACGCTGGTCGGCGCATTCTCGCTCGGCATCGTCAATAAGTTCCTCGAGCCCTATGCCGGCGCCGTGCTCGGCAAGATCGTCGTGCTGTTATTGATCATCCTGTTCATCCAGAAGCGCCCGCGCGGCCTGTTCGCGCTGAAGGGCAGGGCGGTGGAGGCATGATCACGCAACGCTTCTTCGGTGCCGACCGCCGCATCGCCCTTACGATCCTCGCCCTGCTCGCGGCCGCCGTCATCGTGCCGCTGCTCAACCTCGCGGTGCCGCCGCAAAGCACATTCTATATCCCGCCCTATATCGTGGCGCTGGTCGGCAAGTATCTCTGCTACGCGCTGTTGGCGCTCGCGCTCGACCTTGTCTGGGGCTATTGCGGCATCCTTTCGCTCGGCCACGGCGCCTTCTTCGCGCTAGGCGGTTATGCAATGGGCATGTATTTGATGCGCCAGATCGGCTCGCGCGGCGTCTACGGCAATCCGATCCTGCCGGACTTCATGGTGTTCCTGAACTATAAGGAATTGCCTTGGTTCTGGCACGGCTTCGACCATTTCTGGTTCGCGGCGCTGATGGTGCTCGCCGTGCCCGGGCTGCTTGCTTTCATCTTCGGCTGGTTCGCCTTCCGCAGCCGGGTCACGGGCGTCTATCTGTCGATCATCACCCAGGCGATGACTTATGCGCTGCTGCTCGCCTTCTTCCGAAACGACATGGGTTTTGGCGGCAACAACGGCCTGACCGATTTCAAGGACATTCTCGGCTTCGGCGTGCAGGCGGACGCAACGCGCTCGGCGCTGTTCGCGGCGAGCGCCATCACGCTCGCGCTAGCCGTCTCCGTCACAGCGGCGATCGTGCGATCCAAATACGGCAAGCTGCTGATGGCGGTGCGTGACGCGGAGAGCCGCACGCGCTTCCTCGGCTGGCGGGCCGAGAACGTCAAGCTCTTCGCCTTCACGGTCTCGGCAATCATGGCCGGCATCGCCGGGGCGCTCTATGTGCCGCAGGTCGGCATCATCAATCCCGGCGAATTCGATCCGGCAAATTCGATCGAGGTGGTGATCTGGACCGCGGTAGGCGGGCGCGGCACCATTGTCGGCCCGATCATCGGCGCGCTGCTGGTCAATGCCGGCAAATCCTGGTTCACCGGCGTGTTGCCGGAATTCTGGCTGTTCGCGCTTGGCGGGCTGTTCGTCGCCGTCACGCTTTTGCTGCCCAAGGGGATCGTCGGCATGTGGGATGGCTGGCGCGGCAAGGCCAAGTCGCTGCGCGCGGCCTCGCTCGCCGCGGAAGCCGGTGCCGATCCCCAGGCGCCGGAGCCGAAGATCGTGCGCTCGGCGGCGAGGACGCCGGGCGCCTGGTCGGCTTCCGGGCCCGAGCCGCAGCCGGCGGAGTGAGCGGATCATGAGCAAGTCGAACACCATCCTCTATCTCGACGGCGTCTCTGTTTCCTTCGACGGTTTCCGCGCCATCAACAACCTGTCGCTGGTGCTCGACAAGGGCGAGATGCGCGCGATCATCGGCCCCAACGGCGCCGGCAAGACGACGATGATGGACATCGTCACCGGCAAGACACGGCCCGACGAGGGCGAGGTGTTCTTCGACGGCCAGGTCGACCTGACACGGCATGACGAGGCCGAGATCGCCATGATGGGCATCGGCCGCAAATTCCAGAAGCCGACCGTCTTCGAGAGCCACAGCGTCGAGGACAATATCATGCTGGCGCTGAAGGGGCCGCGCTCGATCTTCCCGGCGCTGTTCCATCGCCGCTCCGCGGCCGAGGCGCGGCGTATCGACGATATACTCGGCATCATCCGCCTGGGCGACAAGCGCGGCGAGCTTGCCGCCAATCTCAGCCATGGCCAGAAGCAATGGCTGGAGATCGGCATGTTGCTCGCGCAGGATCCAAAGCTGCTTCTGGTCGACGAGCCTGTCGCCGGGATGACCGACGCCGAAACAGAGGAGACCGCGCGCCTGCTCAAGGACATCGCCCGCGACCATTCGGTGGTGGTCGTCGAGCACGATATGCATTTCGTGCGCGAGCTCGATGTCAAGGTCACCTGCCTGCATGAGGGCTCGGTGCTGTCGGAAGGCACGCTCGATTTCGTCTCTTCCGACCAGCGCGTCGTCGAAGTCTATCTGGGGCGCTGAGCATGGTCTGGCGGGTTCCTTTCCACCGTTTCGATTTCGCCTTCCTGAAGCGCTGGAGAAGGGGCTGACCATGCTTGAGGTCCGCGATGCCACGCTTCACTACGGCGCCGCCCAGGCATTGCGCGGCGTTTCGCTGAAGGCAGATGCCGGCAAGATCACCTGCGTCCTCGGCCGCAACGGCGTCGGCAAGACCAGTTTGATGAGATCCATCGTCGGCCACCACCGGCTGACGAGCGGAAGCGTTGCCTTCGAGGGGAAGGCGCTCGACCGGAGCGCGGCGTATGACCGCGCCCGGTCGGGCATCGCATTCGTGCCGCAGGGCAGGGAGGTCTTCCCGCTGCTGTCGGTGCGCGAGAACCTGGAATCCGGTTTCGCGCCGCTGAGGCGCGCCGACCGCAACATTCCAGCCCATGTCTTCGAACTGTTTCCGGTGCTGAAACAGATGCTGTCGCGCCGCGGCGGCGACCTTTCCGGCGGCCAGCAGCAGCAACTCGCGATCGGCCGCGCACTGGTGATGCGGCCGAAGCTCCTGGTGCTCGACGAACCGACCGAAGGGATACAGCCTTCGATCATCAAGGATATCGGCCGCGCAATCCGCTATCTGCGCGACCAGGCGGGGATCGCAGTGCTTCTTGTCGAGCAGTATCTCGATTTCTGCCGGGAGCTTGCCGACGAGGTCAACATCATGGATCGCGGCCAGATCGTGCACACTGGCCCCGCCGAGGACCTCGACCGGGCGGATGTGCGGAAGTTCCTGACAGTGTAGAATCATTGCCTTACTTCGCTGACATCGCGAAGCGACAGCAAGCCCGATATTTCTCTCTGCCGGCTTCGCCCGACTGTGGTGCGCCGAATACTGCATGCTAGTCTTTTCTTGGCCTTGGTGAGTCGGCCGCTTTCCGTATCAGTCGCGAATGAGGGGGAAGGCGCGGACACCGCCCGCAAGTTCCACGCAAGCAAGCCCGCCTAGCCTTCCCCGCAGTGATTGTCGGTCAATGCGTCCAAGAAGATTCTTGCCAGGGGACGGCGATGGAACGTTTTGTCGAGGACTATCAGAAGCGGCGCCTCACGGAGCGCGTCGATATCATGACGGCGATCAACATCCTGATGTCGCAAGGCTATGACGAGGATGATCTGATCGGCGAAATGACCAAGGTCTTCTATGTCGATCTCGACGCCTTCAACGAGGTGATCGCTCGCCACTGAGAGGGAGTAGCCGGCCCGAAAAGGTCACCCGGCGAGGCGGAAATCCAGGACGCGATTGCGGCCGCCGCGCTTGGCGGCATAGAGCGCCTTGTCAGCGGCGCTGAGCACTTTGTCGAAGGTCATGCCTTCGGCGCTGCCGAAGGCAAAGCCGGCGCTGACCGTGCAGGACAACGGCCCGATCTCGGTTTCGATCGTGCGCGCGGCGAACGCAGCCCTGACGCGTTCGGCCGCTGCTCCAGCCGTCTCGGGCAAGGTGCGCCTCAGCACCATGGCGAATTCCTCGCCGCCCATGCGGGCGATGGAGTCGCTTGGGCGCTGACCGGCGGAGAGCACTTCGGCGAAGACCTTCAACACCTCGTCGCCAGTGGCATGGCCGAACTGATCGTTGATCGCCTTGAAGCCGTCAAGGTCGAACACCACCACCGCCGTGAAAGCATTGACGGGCGTCTTGCCATGCAGGTCGAACAAAGCGCGACGGTTGAGAAGGCCGGTCAAGCCATCGGTCTGCGCTTCGCGCTGGTGGTGGCGGGCGAGCCGGCCCTGGTTGAGCGCCAGGGACAACGCGCCGATACCCGTCATGGACGCAATGACGATAACGAGGCTGAGATCCTCCGCCCAGTTGCCAGGCGCATGGCCGAGGACAAGCTTGCCGTCCCATGCCAGCACGGCCGCGCAAAGCACGAAGGATGCCGCGGTCAGTGAATAGAGCAGTGCCACGCCGATGAGGTGGACGGGCGCTTCCGCGCGGCCCCGCCAATATTCGTACGCGGTGCCAAACAGGATCAGCGCGGCCAGGGCGTTCTCAAGCATGAAGCCCAAGCCGTCATAACCGAGCGCCATCGGTGGGAGCGCCAGCGCATAGGAAACGCCAGCACCGAGCGCGATAAGCGGCAGGGGCGAGCGTCTTGTCCTGAATTGATAGGCGGCGCCAAGCATTACCGAGAAGCCCAGCAGCAGCACCGCCAGCGTCACCACTCCAAGCGCAGTTCCTGGCTCCTGGATATAGGCGTCATAGGCAAAGACTTCGAGCACCACGACCAGCACGCTTACCGCCCAGGTCAGCAGGAACCTGTCGGAACGCGCGGCCAGCCAGGTGCCGAACAGCGTCAGGCTGAGGCAAGCGGCGGAAAAGCCGACGGCCAGAAGCAGTGAGTTGTAGTCAAGCAGCATGCATCGTCCTTGCCGGCGCCTGGTTTATGCAACCTGACGTAGGTCTATCAGTGCAGCAAGGAAGTATCGATTGCGTTACGATCGTCGCGAAGATTGCGGGATTTACCTTATCAGCCTGCCACCCGCTTCATCAGTGCCATCGCGCCGAAGGGCGCGCGCACCTTGCCCTCGCTGATGAAGTAGACGAATACGTCGCGCGGCTTGACCGGCGCCTCGGTCTTCGGGTCGGCGCGCGGCAAGTCGGTGGGTTGCTTGCCCTGCGCCCAGGTCTTCACCCGTCCTGCCCATTCGTCGAGCCCTTTCGGGGTGTAGCAATCGGGATTGTCGTCGCTGCCGGCCTGCAGCCGCGCATAGACGAAATCGCCGGTGACATCGGCGATTGCCGGATATTTCGCATGATCGGCATAGACTATCGCGGCTTTGTATTTGCGCGCCAGAGCCGGGAATTCCGGCACGATGAAGCTTTCGTGGCGCACCTCCAGCGCGTGGCGCAGGGGCACACCGTCCTGCTTCTCAGGCAGAAGCCTGAGAAAAGCTTCGAAATCGTCCGCATCGAATTTCTTGGTTGGCGCAAACTGCCACAGGATCGGCCCGAGCTTGTCGCCCAATGCGGCAACGCCGGAGCCGAGAAAGCGGGTCATCGATTCTTCGGCTTCGCCGAGCACGCGGCGGTTGGTGACGAAACGGTTGCCCTTGAGCGAGAAGACGAAGCCTTCCGGAGCGTCGTTGGCCCATTTGACGAAGGTCGGTTCCTTGAAGCTGGAATAATAGGTGCCGTTGACCTCGATGGTCGGGACCTGGCGGCTGGCGTAATGCAGCTGCTTGGCCTTGGCGAGCTTCTCCGGGTAGAAAGAGGTGTCCCAGGGCTCGAAGGTCCAGCCGCCCATGCCGGAACGGATTTTTCCTTGGCTCATCGTCTTCCTCCCAGTTTCAAAAAATGTGGTCAGGCCGTCTTGTCGACCGGCTTCGCCATGTCGACCAGCGTCCATCCTGGCCGGTATGGGTTGGCTCGGCGACCCGTTTCCCGATAGCCACAGGCTGAATAGAGCGCGATGTTCCGCTCCATGCGCGAATTGGTGTAGAGCCTCACCTCCGGCACGCCCCATGACCTTGCCTGCTCCTCGGCGAAGTCGAGCAATCCGATGCCGAGCTTCCGGCCCTGGAAAGCCGGCGAAACGGCGACGCTGAAGATCATGGCGTGGTCGCAATGACGCTCCAGAACGATCAGTCCGGCGAACCTTCCTGCTTCTTCCAACAGCCAGACCTCGCCGCGCTCGATACGCGGCGTATAGTCTTCCGTGACCGGGACCGGCGGTCCGCCGAGTATGGGTGTGTAAGGCGCATAGGCATCGGCGGTCAGCGCGACGATAGCGGCGAGATCGTCGAGGCTGGCTTGTCTCACGAGCGATCCACTCCGGCAGCTGCCGTTACAACCTTCTGCATGCCGGCGGCGATCGCCGCCACCGCATCGCGACTGGCGTCGCCGAGGCCATGGCGCTCCGCCAGCCACTGCGCATCGCTGTAGGACAGCCAGACCTTGCCTTGGTCGTCCTCCCAGGCCAGCGCCTTGATCGGCAGGTCGATGCCGGCAAGCTGGTGGTCCTGCATCAACGGCGTGCCGCCTTTCGGATGGCCGAAGATCAGCAATTCGGTCGGGCGCAGCGGCGCGCCGATCTCGCGCGCGCCGGCTGCGTGATCGATGCGCGCGAAGATGCGGAGGCCGGCGCCGGTGACGGTCGCAACCAAACGGTCGATTGTTTCGGTAACGCCGAAGCGGCTTTCGACGGAAATCAGGCCGTTACCTGTCATCACTCGGCCGCTTCGCGCTTGCCTCCGGGGCGCCGCTCCAGAAGCTCCTTCAGGAACTGGCCGGTGTAGCTGCGCTTCTCACGCACGATGGCTTCGGGCGTGCCCGACGCCACCAATTCGCCGCCGCCGTCGCCGCCTTCGGGGCCGAGATCGAGCACCCAGTCGGCGGTCTTGATCACCTCGAGATTGTGTTCGATGACCACCACCGTGTTGCCCTGGTCGACCAGTTCGTGCAGCACTTCGAGCAGCTTGGCCACGTCATGGAAATGCAGGCCGGTGGTCGGCTCGTCGAGGATGTAGAGCGTCTTGCCGGTTGCCTTGCGCGACAATTCCTTGGCGAGCTTGATGCGCTGCGCCTCGCCGCCCGACAGCGTCGTCGCCTGCTGGCCGATATGGATGTAGCCGAGGCCGACCTGCTTCAGCGTCTCCAGCTTGTCGCGCACGCCGGGCACCGCCGAGAAGAAGTCGACGCCTTCCTCGACCGTCATGTCGAGCACGTCGGCGATCGACTTGCCCTTGAACAGCACGTCCAGCGTCTCGCGGTTGTAGCGTTTGCCGTGGCAGACGTCGCAGGTGACGTAAACGTCGGGCAGGAAATGCATCTCGATCTTGATGACGCCATCACCCTGGCAGGCTTCGCAACGGCCGCCCTTGACGTTGAAGGAGAAGCGGCCCGGCTGGTAGCCGCGCGCCTTGGCTTCGGGGAGGCCCGCGAACCAGTCGCGGATCGGCGTGAAGGCGCCGGTATAGGTGGCCGGGTTCGAACGCGGGGTGCGGCCGATTGGCGACTGGTCGATGTCGATGACCTTGTCGAGGAATTCCAGCCCCTCGATGCGGTCATGCTCGGCCGGATGCTCGCGCGAGCCCATGATGCGGCGCGAGGCGGCCTTGAACAGCGTCTCTATCAGGAAGGTCGACTTGCCGCCGCCGGACACGCCGGTGACCGCGGTGAAGGTGCCGAGCGGGATTTCGGCCGTTACGTTCTTCAGATTGTTGCCGCGCGCACCGACGACTTTGAGACGTCGGTTCTTCTTCGCTTCGCGGCGCACCGCGGGCGTCGTCACTTCGAGCTCGCCCGACAGGTATTTGCCGGTGATCGAGGCGGGCGTGGCCATGATCTGCTGCGGCGTGCCTTGCGCGATGATGCGGCCGCCATGGATGCCGGCGGCCGGACCGATATCGACGACATAATCGGCATGCAGGATCGCGTCCTCGTCATGCTCGACGACGATCACCGTGTTGCCGATGTCGCGCAGATGCTTCAGCGTATCGAGCAGGCGCGCATTGTCGCGCTGGTGCAGGCCGATCGAGGGCTCGTCCAGAACGTAGAGCACGCCGGTGAGGCCGGAGCCGATCTGCGAGGCGAGCCGGATGCGTTGGCTCTCGCCGCCCGACAGCGTGCCGGAGTTGCGCGACAGCGTCAGATAGTCGAGACCGACATCGTTAAGGAAACGCAGCCGCTCGCGAATCTCCTTGAGCACGCGGACCGCGATCTCGTTCTGCTTCTCGTTGAGCTTGGCCGGCAGGTCTGTGAACCACTGGTCGGCCTTGCGTATCGACAGCTCGGTGACCTCGCCGATATGCTTGCCGCCGATCTTCACCGCCAGCGCTTCCGGCTTCAGCCGGTAGCCGTTGCAGGCGGGGCAGGGGGTGGCCGACATGAAGCGCTCGATCTCCTCGCGCATCCAGGCCGATTCCGTTTCCTTCCAGCGCCGCTCGAGATTGGGGATGACACCCTCGAAGGTCTTGGTGGTCTTGTAGGAGCGCAGGCCGTCATCGTACTGGAAGGTGATCTCGCGCTCACCGGTGCCGTGCAGCACGGCTTTCTGAGCCTCGGCGCTCAGATCCTTGAACTTGTCCCCCAGCTTGAAGCCATAGGCCTTGCCGAGCGCTTCCAGCGTCTGTGCGTAGTAGGGCGACGTCGACTTCGCCCACGGGCCGATGGCGCCGTCGCGCAGCGAGACGTTTTCGTCCGGCACGACAAGGTTGGGATCGATGGCGCGCTGGCTGCCGAGGCCGTCGCAGGTCGGGCAGGCGCCGAACGGATTGTTGAACGAGAACAGCCTGGGCTCGATCTCCGGAATGGTGAAGCCGGACACCGGACAGGCGAATTTTTCCGAGAACAGGATGCGCTCATGCGTCTCGTTCTTCGACTTGTTGACCGAGTCCTCGCCGGTCATGCTGGCATCGAGCGGACGGTCGGCGAACTCCGCCACGGCAAGGCCCTCGGCAAGCTTCAGCGCGGTCTCCATCGAGTCGGCGAGCCTGGTCGCCAGATCGCCGCGCACGACGATGCGGTCGACCACCACGTCGATGTCGTGCTTGTACTTCTTGTCCAGCGCCGGCACGTCGGCGATCTCGTAGAAGACGCCGTCGACCTTGACGCGCTGAAAGCCTTTCTTCTGCAGTTCCAGCAGTTCCTTGCGGTACTCGCCCTTACGGCCCCGCACGATGGGCGCCAGCAAGAACAGGCGCGTGCCCTCGTCGAGCGCCAGCACGCGGTCGACCATCTGGCTGACCGTCTGGCTTTCGATCGGCAGGCCGGTGGCCGGCGAATAGGGGATGCCGACGCGCGCGAAGAGCAGGCGCATGTAGTCGTAGATCTCGGTGACGGTGCCGACCGTCGAGCGCGGGTTGCGCGAGGTGGTCTTCTGCTCGATCGAGATGGCGGGCGACAGGCCGTCGATCTGGTCGACGTCCGGTTTCTGCATCATCTCCAGGAACTGCCGGGCATATGCCGACAGGCTCTCGACATAGCGGCGCTGACCTTCGGCGTAGATGGTGTCGAAGGCGAGCGACGACTTGCCGGATCCGGACAGCCCGGTCATGACGATCAGGCTGTCGCGCGGCAGGTCGAGGTCGATATTCTTGAGATTGTGTTCGCGCGCCCCGCGAATGGAAAGATATTTATGGTCGGCCATTGCCGGTCGCCGCCTCAGATCTGGAATTTGCTGGATTGGGCGGGTTCGTCCCGGCCATCCCCTATGTAGGTATTTTCCCCGCCACGTCGAGAGACGCCACAAATCCCGACACAAAGCGTTTAACCGTCTTTCCCGCAGGCGGGCAAGCGGAAAGAACAAAGGTCGAACACGCTCCTGACAAAGCGTTGTGGAAACAGTCGCCCCGAATGCTGCGGAACCGGATGCCGATGCCGCCTCGGCCAATTACCTTCAGGTAACTCCTAGATACCATCATGTAACCCCAGGCGATCACATTTTTCGGTAACCGGCTATTCAAAGGTTGACGCCCGCGACTGACGGGAGCAGTCTCAAAGGCGTCAACGAAGCCGGCCGTCTTTCGATGGCCTCGCCGCCCAACTGGCGACCTGCGAGACGCCGCAGGTGATAGCGATCAGCGCTTCGAACGACATTGTCGCAACGGATCCAGGAGCGGAGCATGACGCCACCGGACAGTCCCTTGAGGCTCCACACGGAAATGGAGCCGCGGCAGGCATAAGTGCCAGGGCAGACTTGAAACGCCGGCCCGACAAACCGTGACTTGCCGATTCCCAACAATCAGAGACGATAGTCGGATCGTCGGCTGAACGCCGCGTTGCATCCGAAACAGAACGCCGGCAGTCCACTCCCGGCTAAAATTGGATTTGAGATCCATGAAAGCCCCGTCCACCTGCCGAAGCAGTGGCGGGGCTTGCATTTTGCGAGGGGTTAACGTGCGGCCTGCGACCGCTCGCGATCAGTGGTTTGGGATGCGAGTGCCGCCCGTTGCCATGTCGATCGTTATGCTGCCGCCGATTCTGACATCGGTGTTGCCGATCCTGAAGGTGCCGTCGCTTCCGGCAGGCAGCGCGTCGTCCGGTTCAGGCTGAGGCGCCGGCTTGGCGATGCGGTAGTCGCCGGTCACACCGGGCAGCTTCTGCGCCGAGTTGTCATCGGCAATCGCAGCGTCGGCCATCAGCATGCCGGCAAACGCGGCAAGCGCAGCGCACAAGGCCCTGGATCGGAGCGGATTCTTCATGCGCGGAGTATAGAGACGCGGCTGGAGCGATGCCAGACGCGCGGCGATCAAATTGCCGCGCGTCCGGCTCTAGACTTCAGGCCGCCTTCTTGCGCGTGTCGTAGACGTGGTCGACAAGACCCCATTCCTTGGCTTCCGCGGCGCTCATGAAATAGTCGCGGTCGAGCGTGCGCTCGACCTCCTCGTAGCTGCGGCCGCAATGCTTGGCATAGAGCTCGGTCATGTGCTGTTTGGTGCGCACGATGTCCTCGGCGTGGCGCTGGATGTCGGAGGCCTGGCCCTGGAAGCCGCCAAGCGGTTGATGCAGCACGATCCGGGTGTTGGGCAGCGCGATCCGCCGCCCCGGCATGCCCGCCATCAGCAGGAAGGAACCCATCGAGGCGGCAAAGCCCATGCAAACCGTCGATACCGGGCAGGAGATGTACTGCATCGTGTCGTAGATGGCGAAGCCGCTGGTCACCATACCGCCCGGCGAGTTGATGTAGAGCGAAATCTCCTTGTCGGGATTGTCCGATTCCAGCGACAGGAGCTGCGCGCAGACCAGCGCCGACACGCTGTCGTTGATCTCCCCGTTGATGAAGACGATGCGCTCGCGTAGCAGCCGCGAAAAGATGTCGAAGGCGCGTTCGCCGCGGCTCGACTGTTCGATGACCATCGGCACCAGATTGGCAATGCTCATGGCGGGTTTCCTCGGTTTTCTTGATCAGGCGGCGCGCAGCATCATGCAGGGCGCGTTGGCGGCGATCGGGTTCTTGCGCGCATGAAGCGAGAGTCCGCAGCCGGCGCCCGAGACGGCGAGTACAGGCTCCGCCATCGGCACAAAGCCGTCATGCACGATGCGCAGATGCGTGCCACCCGTGAGGGTGCCGGTGAGCGTGAAAGTGACGATGCTGTCAAAGGCGGGAAGCCGGTCCTTCGCTCCGGGCCGCTCGCGCCAGGAATAGCTCAGGCGCCTGCCGGGCTCGGCTTCCAGCACCTCGCATTCGATCGGCGCGTCCGGTCCGGCAAAGGCGAAGCGGCTGCCGGCCTTGGCCTTCATGTCGTTCGGCATCATCCAGGCGGCGAGCAGTTCCGGCTCGGTCAGCGCCCGCCAGACCTTCTCCGGCGGATCGGGAAGGTCGCATTCGAAGCTGAGCGTGGCCCCGGCCGCAGTCGGGCTTTCTGGCTCGGTCATTGGTCCATTCCCTTCAGAACCGTCTTCAATTTCTCGATGCGTTCCGGCCAGAAGGCGCGGTAGCGCTCGATCCAGCCGAGCAACGGGTCGAGCCCTTGCGGATCGGCGCGGTAATAGGCGTTGCGGCCGGCGCGCCGCTCGATCACCAGACCTGCGCCGCGCAGCACGGCAAGGTGCTGGGAGACTGCCGGCTGCGACACGCTCATGCCGGCGCGCAGCTCGCTCACGCTCAACTCGCTGGCTGTGAGGCGCTCGTAAACGGCGCGACGGGTCGGGTCGGCCAGCGCCCGGAATATCTCTGCTTCGATCATGGATAAAGCATAAGTCGATACTTATTGATTTGGCAAGCGGCTATTTGATCGCCATATACGGAAGCGCATGTTCGGACTTCGTTCTTGGTGGCATTCCTTGACAGGGCAGGCAGTCATGACTAGAACGAAAAGGGAACAAATTCCTTGTGGGAAAAGCCAGCCTTTGCGGGCATGGGCGACCCCGAGGCTGTAAGGTGAGCGACTTGAAATCTGTTTCGGATGAGCGCGGAGAGGTACGATGGCGGGTAGCGTCAACAAGGTCATTCTGGTCGGCAATCTGGGAGCGGACCCTGAAGTTCGCCGCCTGAATTCGGGCGAGCCGGTCGTCAACATCCGCGTCGCCACGTCGGAAAGCTGGCGCGACAAGAATTCGGGCGAGCGCAAGGAAAAGACCGAGTGGCACAATGTCGTCATCTTCAACGACCAACTCGCCAAGGTGGCCGAGCAGTATTTGAAGAAGGGCATGAAGGTCTATGTCGAGGGCCAGCTGCAGACCCGCAAATGGCAGGACCAGACCGGCAATGACCGCTACACGACCGAAATCGTGCTGCAGAAATTCCGTGGCGAATTGCAGATGCTCGACGCGCGCGGCGAGGGCGGCGGCGGCCAGGTCGGCAATTATTCCGGCGGCGGCAGCAGCCGTGGCTCGGATTTCGGCCAGTCCGGCCCGAACGAAGGTTTCAGCCGTGGGGGTGGCGGTTCCAAGGGCGGCGGCGGTTCGTCGCGCGAGCTCGACGACGAGATCCCGTTCTAAGCGCCTCGAAATGATGGTTTGAAGGGACGCGCGATGTCGCTCGGACCGCTTCTGTCGGCACCGCCTCCCATTCCATGGCATGCATTCGCTGCCTTAGCCGCGCTCGCTGCAGGCGGCCTCCAGTTGGCACTGCCGAAAGGCACGGTGCGTCACCGCGTGCTGGGCTATGCCTGGGTGGCGCTGATGCTGGCCATTGCCATGTCGAGCTTCTGGATCCAGCAGATCCGGCTCGTCGGGCCGTTCAGTCCGATCCACCTCCTGTCGATCCTGGTGCTGGTCACCGTACCGCTGGCGGCGTGGTATGCGCATGCCCACAAGGTGGCCGCGCATCGCGGCGCCATGATCAAGCTCTACCTGTTCGCGCTGGTCGGCGCCGGAATCTTCACGCTGTTGCCCGGCCGGATCATGCACGCGGTTGTGTTCGGGCAGTAAGCGACAGACACTTCGTAAGGAAGATCAACTTGAAAGCACGCGTCAAATGGGTTGAGGAACGCACCTTCGTCGGCGAATCCGGCAGCGGTCACAAGGTCGTGCTGGGCACGGCGCACGGGCCGGAAGGCCGGACGCCGGGACCGAGCCCGATGGAACTGGTGCTGATCGGCACCGGCGGCTGCTCGGCCTATGACGTGGTGCACATCCTCGAGAAGGGCCGCGAGGCGGTCGAGGATTGCGTGGTCGAGCTGGACGCCGACAGAGCCGAGACCGAGCCGCGCGTCTTCACACGCATCCATATGCATTTCATCGTCAAGGGCCGTGGGCTGTCACGCGACAAGGTGAAACGCGCCATCGACCTGTCAATCGAGAAATACTGCTCTGCCACCGCGATGATGGCCAAGACGGCGACGGTTACGCATGATTTCGAGGTCATCGATACGGCGGCCAAGTAGGCAGTACGCATTAGGCAGCAGGATGCTGCTCAAGCGGCCATCAGCGCCCGGACGCCGTCCGCCACGAACTGCACGGCAAGCGCCGCCAGGATGACGCCGAGCAATCGCGTCAGGATCGAGCGGCCGGTTTGGCCGAGGATGCGGTCAATCCGTTCCGACAGCACGAACACCAGATAGGTGATGACGAGGCAGAGGAAGATGATGCCGACCAGCGCTGCCTGGGCGGCAAAGCCTTCGAAGTGGCCCGACAGAAGCACGGTCGCCGAGATCGCACCGGGCCCGGCGATCAGCGGGATCGCCAGCGGGAAGGCGGCGATGTTGTGGATCATGTCCCTGGTGATAGCGACGTCGCCGATCTTCTCCTTGCGGTCCTGGCGGCGCTCGAACACCATCTCGAAGGCGATGAAGAACAAGAGGAAGCCGCCAGCGACACGGAAGGCCGGCAGCGTGATGCCGAATACCGACAGGATCGAGGCGCCGGCAATCGCGAACAGCGCCATCACCAGGAAGCCGATCACCGAGGCGCGCACCGAGACCTGCTGACGCTCCTCGCGATTCATGCCACGCGTCACGGCAAGGAAGAGCGGCGCCAGCCCCGGCGGGTCGATGGTCACCAGGATGGTGACGAAGGCGTTGAACAGGCTGTCGAAACTCGGCATCGCTGGGCCTCTCCCACCGGGCGAAGCCCAGGCTCCGCAATTGGTAGAGCAAAGCCCGGGCGCTGGAAACAGGCTGGAGGGGAAATCAGCCGGCTAGTTGGTATTGCCGCAATAGGCTTCCAGGCGGTAGCCGTCCGGGTCGATGACGAAGGCGGCGTAGTAGTGGTCTCCATAGGCCGCTCGGAGCCCGGGCTTGCCGTTGTCCCTGCCGCCTTCTCGCAATGCTGCCGCATGGAAGGCATCGACGCTGTCGCGCGTCGGCGCCGCGAAACAGAAATGCAGGCCGGAAGCCGCTTCCGCCGGAACTGGCCGCCCAGCTTCATTCACCCAAAGCTGGACCGCCTGAGCGCCGTAGCCGAGGGAGCCGGGCGACTGGCTCAGGCAGGAATAACCGAGCGGCTCGAGCGCGGCGTCGTAGAAAGGTTTCGAAGCGCCGGGGTCGCGGACACCGATCGAGACATGATCGAGCATTGTTTCCTCCATGATTACAATTGTTTGATCGCTCAGGCTGGAGTCGCGCGCCGAGCCAGGAATTCGACCTCCATTCGCCAGGTTGAGCCGCCGTCGTGCGACCGCTCGCCAAGCCATCGGAACGAGTTTTCGGTGATGCACGAAAAGCTCCAGCGCACCGAGGCGCCAGTGCCGTCGGCACCGATCTGGACGATCGCGTCGTCCTCGGCGCGGCCGAGTTGCCGGCTGTAATACTGGTTGCGCGGATCGCTCCAGAAGATGTGCCAGGCGTTCGCGCCGGGATCGTAGACCCGCAACGTGGTGCCATAGAAGGTCCACGATCCAAGCGACGGCGAGGGGCCCGCGTCTCGGGCGGGAAGGATCCAGACGTCCTGAACTGCCCTGCCTTCGAGGACCCAGCCGAAATGCACCTCGCCGCGTCCCGTCAGCCTGGTGCCATCCTCGAGGATGCGCGTGGCCTCAAATGTCCAGGCACCGACGAAGCGTCCATAGAGATTCAGTTTCTCGGCAAGGCCCGGCATGGGGCTGTCGCTGTGCAGAGCCTCGGCAAAGGGATCGGTCATTGCTGCTGCCTCGTTTGTCAGGAGAGGCCAAGCAATAGGGGCGTATCAGGGTTCTTCGCTTGGGAAATATTGCTATCTTTTGGCCATGACGACCGCCCAGAAAACTCTGGCCTCCGGGCATGGCTGGCAGGTGTCCGACGTGGTGTGCACGGCGATCGCCGGCGACAGACCATTCGAGGAAGAGCATCGCGCATTCTGCGTCGCTGCGGTGACCAGGGGAGCGTTCCGCTATCGAACGCGCCAGGGCATGGCGGTGCTGGCGCCGGGCGCCATCCTGCTCGGCAATCCCGGCGCCTGCTACGAATGCGGGCATGAGCATGGCGCTGGCGACCGCTGCCTGTCCTTCCATTTCTCTCCGGCCTATCTGGAGCGCGTGGTGGCCGAACTGCCGGGCGTGAAGCGACTGCGCTTCGCCGATCCTCGCCTGCCGCCCCTGCCGGCGCTGGCGCCCTTGCTGGCCGAGGCGGAGGCGGCGCGCGAAATTGGCGACGGAGAACCTTTCGAGGAGCTCGCCCTGCGGATGGCCGGCGCGGTTGTCGCTGCAAGCTCCGATGCGGTGCCGGAAAGGCACGAACCCAGCCGTCGCGACCAGAAACGCGTTGCCGAAGCGGTGCGGCTGGTCGAGCTCAACGCCGATCGACCATTGTCGCTGACAGAACTCGCCGACGGCGCGACCACCAGCCCGTATCACTTCCTGCGCACGTTCCGGCAGGTTGCCGGCATGACGCCGTATCAATTCCTGCTGAGGACCAGGCTGCACCGCGCCGCGGTGCGGCTGCTCAGCTCGGACACGGCGATCTCGACGATCGCCTTCGACGCCGGCTTCAACGACCTGTCGACCTTCAACCGCCGGTTCCGGCGCGAGATGGGGGAGGCCCCGAGTGCTTACCGCGTCCGCCGCGCGCGGTAGGATCGGCCGTTCCCAATCGGTAGGGCTGTCAATCGGATGTCGGGCCGCACCATCCAGGCAGATAGTCCGCGTCCTTGGTCCTGGCGAGCGCCAGAGCATCCTTCATCGCCTTGTCGAAATTCTTCGCGACCGCATTCCGGTCGATGCGCCGACGCAGGAAATCCGCCCAGATGAACTCGCTGAACGGCGTCGTGTCCTTGGCATAGCCGCCCAGGCGGCGCAGTTCGCCCGCCATGCTCCGGTAGGGATCGTCGACCAGTTCCCCGATCGTCTTGGGAATTACCGAGTATTCGCGGCGCCGGCCGTTCTCGTCGAAAGGGTGCATCCAGCCGCGATTGTCGAGCACGAACAGAAACGCGTCCTTATCGAGCGCAGACAGATCGCTGATCACGGTCACGAGCACATCCTTGACACCTTCCTCAAGGAGAGCGCGGGCGAGATGATGGTGATCGGTGACGTAGTTGCGGTTTTTTGGACCGAGGACGACCGGTATCATGTGCTTGCCCAGAAATGCGCCGGTCTTGTTGTTCGCGTCTTGCGCCCGGATCATCTGGCGCTTCAGCCCGACTTCCCGCATGCCGACAGTTATCTGCGTCGGCCTCAATTCCTCGACGCGGACCGGCGTCACAATGGGTTCTCGCGGGGTGATCATGGCACTCCATCCTGTTCTTGCTGCTGCGGGTTACCCGGACCAAGCGTTTTGATCGCCGCGTCGACGCTGTGGAATATCCGCTGTGGGCCCACGATTTCGGCGATGCCGAACCGCGCCAGCGCCTCCTGGGCGCGCAGCAATTCCATGCGGGCGATGGCAAAGACGGCGCCTTTGTCGCGACAATGGCGGATGGTGTCGATCAGCGCCTGGGCGGCGGTATAGTCGATCTCGACGATGTTGCTGGCCTCCAGCACCACCAGCTTCACGTCCTCCCTCCTGGCGTCGATCAGGTTGGTCAGGCCGCGCTTGAAACGGCCGGCGTTGACAAAGGAAAGCGGTGCCTGGAACGCCGCAACCAGCACGCCGGGGTGCCGCTCGCCTGCGTTCGAGCCATTCGGCGGCCACCAGACAGAGGTGCCAGGCACCTGCGCCAGTTCGATCGCTTCCGTGCGCGTTGAGCCCCAGATGCCGTGCAGCAGCGACAGACCGATACCGATCGCGACACCCGTTTCGATCGGTAGGACGACGATCGCGATCATAGTGATCAGGATCAGCGCGAACTCGACCGGCGCCTGCCGGTAGACGCTAGCGGCTACCCGCCAGCGCAGGATGCGCTGGGCCACGTACATCAGCACACCGGCAAGTGCTGCTTGCGGCACATCGGCGAGCAAGCGGCCGCCGAAGGCTCCGAGCGCCAAAACGATTGCCGCCGCGATCAGGCCCGAAAGCTGCGAACGGCCGCCGGTTTGCGCGACGATTGCCGTGCGCGGCGGGCTGGCGTTCACCGCAAAGGCGCCGAAGAGGCCGGACACGAGGCTGCCGGCGCCGACGCCGACGAAATCGTGATTGACGTCGGGTGTTTCACCATCCTGAGGCGCGAAGGAACGGCTTGTGGCCGCTGTCTGCACCATGACGACGATGGCGATCAGCAACGCGAGCGGGACGAGCGCCCGCGCGTCCTCGAGGTTGATCAGCGGCAATCCGGGCGTCGGAAATCCGTTCGGCAAGGCGCCGAGCACCTCGACGCCGCGATCCTTGAGGCCCATGCTGACGACGGCAAGCGTTGCCAGCACCATGCCGATCAAAGCCGCCGGTATGCGCGCGCTGATTCGCTCGGCCGTAAGCACAATCACGAATACGCCCAGTCCGAGGGCCAGGCTCCAGAAATTAGTGATATGGATGTTGGCGGCGATCTCGCCCATGCGTCGCAGCGTTTCACCGCTCTGCGGCGGCAGGCCAAATAGTCCAGGCAGTTGGGAGACGATGATGTGAACCGAAATGCCGGCGAGGAAACCGGTCGTGACGGGCACGGACAGGAGATCGGCGATCCAGCCGAGGCGGAAAATGCCGCTGAGCGTCACCAGCAGCCCCACCATCAGCGCCAGCATTGCCGCCAGCGCCAGATAATGCGGCGAACCGGCGGTGGCGATCAGCGCCAGCCCGCCGGCGAACAAGGGGGTGATCGTCGAATCGGCGCCAGCTGACAAATGCCGGTTGGCACCTAACACCGCGAAGGCAACCGAGCCGGCGACGAAGGCGAAGAAGCCGATCTCAGGGGCGAAGCCGCCGAGCCGCGCCGTCGCCATCTGTTCGGGTATGGCAATGGCGGCCAGCGTGATGCCGGCGGCCAGATCGCCATTGAGGTCCTTGACGCTCCAGCCGCTCAGCGCCCGCAAAGGCAGCCACGAAGCCAGGTTCACAGCACTTGCGGTTTTTGCGGGATCCATCGCCGACCTTGCCGCGTGAGGGCGAAAATGACGGTGGCCATATCGTCGCAATCAGCGGTATCCATTTGAAATTACCATCAAAATTGTCTCTGGAAAAGTCCCGGCGAGATTGGAGTTTTGGCAAGGCTTCCTATATAAGCAGGCAGTGATTCCCGACTGGATTGTGACCTGATTTGACCGACCAGAAGACACCGCGCGGGCCGGATGGCGGCCCCACCGGCATCGAGCCGATTTCGATCATCGAGGAGATGCAGCGCTCCTATCTCGATTACGCCATGAGCGTGATCGTCAGTCGCGCCCTCCCGGACGTGCGCGACGGCCTCAAGCCCGTGCATCGCCGCATCCTCTACGCCTCGCATGAGAGCGGCTACCACTGGAACCGCAAATATGTGAAGTCGGCACGGCCGGTCGCCGACGTGATGGGTAAATACCATCCGCATGGCGACGCCTCGATTTATGACGCCCTGGTGCGCATGGCGCAGGACTGGTCTCTGCGCGTGCCGCTGATCGACGGACAGGGCAATTTCGGCTCGATCGACGGCGATCCGCCGGCGGCGATGCGCTACACCGAGTCCAGGCTTACCAAAGTCGCGCATGAGCTGCTGGAGGACATCGACAAGGAAACCGTCGACTTCCAGGACACTTACGACGCATCAGGCAGCGAGCCAAAGGTGCTGCCGGCCCGTTTCCCGAACCTTCTGGTAAATGGCTCCGGCGGCATCGCCGTCGGCATGGCCACCAACATCCCGCCGCACAACCTCACCGAGGTCTGCAACGGCGCCATCGCCCTGATCGACAATCCGGCCATCGACCTGACGGCGCTGATGGAGATCGTGCCCGGTCCGGACTTCCCGACCGGCGGCATCGTGCTCGGCCGCTCCGGCATCTACAGCGCCTATTCGACGGGCCGCGGCTCGATCGTCATGCGCGGCCGCGTCGAGATCGAGCAGCGCGGCAATGACCGTGAATCCATCGTCGTCACCGAGATCCCCTATCAGGTGAACAAGGCCTCGATGATCGAGAAGATGGCCGAACTGGTGCGCGACAAGCGCATCGAGGGGATCTCCGACATCCGCGATGAAAGCGACCGCCAGGGCTACCGCGTCGTCATCGAATTGAAGCGCGACGCCGTGGCCGACGTTGTCCTCAACCAGCTCTATCGCTTCACGCCGCTGCAGACCTCGTTCGGCGCCAATATGGTGGCGCTCAACGGCGGCAAGCCGGAAGTGCTGACGCTGATCGATATGCTGAAGGCCTTTGTCGGTTTCCGCGAGGAAGTCGTCAGCCGTCGCACCAAGTACCTGCTGCGCAAGGCTCGTGAGCGGGCGCATGTGCTGGTCGGCCTCGCGATCGCCGTCGCAAACATCGATGAGGTCATCAAGCTCATCCGCACCGCACCCGATCCGCAGACGGCGCGCGAGCAATTGATGGAGCGGCGCTGGCCGTCGCACGACGTGGCGCCGCTGATCAAGCTGATCGACGATCCTCGCCATCGCATCAACGAGGACGGCACCTACAATCTTTCCGAGGAGCAGGCTCGCGCCATTCTCGAACTGCGCCTGCAGCGCCTGACGGCGCTTGGTCGCGACGAGATCGCCGACGAATTGAACCAGATCGGCGCCGAGATCGTTGATTTCCTTGATATTTTGTCGTCACGCGCACGCATCCAGCAGATCGTCAAGGATGAGCTGATAGCGGTCCGCGACGAGTTCGGCACGCCGCGGCGCACCGAGCTCACCGACGGCGGTTCGGATATGGAAGACGAGGACCTGATCCAACGCGAGGACATGGTCGTCACCGTCAGCCATTCCGGCTACATCAAGCGGGTGCCGCTCTCGCTCTACCGGGCACAGCGCCGCGGCGGCAAGGGCCGCTCCGGCATGTCTACCAAGGAAGAGGATTTCGTCACCCGGCTGTTCGTGGCCAACACGCATACGCCGGTACTGTTCTTCTCCTCGCGCGGCATCGTCTACAAGGAAAAGGTCTGGCGGCTGCCGATCGGCAACCCGCAATCGCGCGGCAAGGCGCTGATCAACATGCTGCCGCTCGAGCAGGGCGAGCGCATCACCACGATCATGCCGTTGCCCGAGGACGAGGCGGACTGGGGCGAACTCGACGTGATGTTCGCCACCACGAGAGGCACCGTGCGCCGCAACAAGCTCAGCGACTTCGTCCAGGTCAACCGCAACGGCAAGATCGCCATGAAGCTGGAGGAAGAGGGCGACGAGATCCTCGGCGTCGAGACCTGCACGGACAATGACGACGTGCTTTTGACCGCCAATTCCGGTCAATGCATCCGTTTTCCGGTCTCCGATGTCCGCGTCTTCCAGAGCCGCAATTCGGTTGGCGTGCGCGGCATAACCATGGCCGAGACCGATCGCATCATCTCGATGTCGATAATCGAGAATGTCGAGGCATCACCCGCCGAGCGCGCGGCCTATCTAAAGCGCGCCGCAGCCGAGCGCCGGCTCGCTGCCGGCACCGCCGGCGAGGAAGAGGAAATCGCGCTGACCAATGAGGAGATCGGTGAGGAAGCCGAACTCTCGGACGAGCGCTACGAGTTCCTAAAGGCGCATGAAAAGCTGGTGCTGACGGTGACCGAATATGGTTACGGCAAGCGCTCGTCGTCCTACGATTTCCGCCTGACCGGCCGCGGCGGCAAGGGCATTCGCGCCACCGATGTTTCGAAGACGGCGGAGATCGGGCGTCTGGTCGCGACCTTCCCGGTCGGCAATGACGATCAGATCATGTTGGTTTCGGACGGCGGCACCGTCATCCGCGTGCCGGTCAACGGCATACGTTTCGCCAGCCGCGCCACCAAGGGCGTAACGATCTTCAATACGGCCGAAGGCGAGAAGGTCGTGTCGGTGGAGCGGATTTCGGAACCGCAATCGGATGAAGAGGCAGAAGAAGGGACGTCGGGCGAGACTGGCGCGGACGACATGGGCGGGGACGAATAGGCTCTCGTCCGGATCAACCGGCCCTCTGGGCCGGTTCGGTCATGGCGGTGATCAGTAGCGACGATAGGCGTTGCGATGAGCGAAACCCTCGAGCCGCTTGGTGTTCGCCTTTACACGCACCCGCGCTGCTTCCTGGTGCAACCCGAATGCAGTCGCGATCAGCATCACGATGGTCATTGCAGTGGCAAGCATGTAGATCAGCATTTGCGTGTTCTCCTGCATTTACAACGATAAGATGGGGATTTGGTTTCATCCCTTGAAGTGGCAACCTAATGAACGCTGCGTGAAACGTTCGTGATCGCATCGTTCATCTGTCGTTCATCCGCGTGGAAAGGTTCATGGGCACCCCATCAATGGGATTTGCCTTCCGCCCGCCCGCCCGCTAGAAGCCTGCCATGACCGCACGCACCGCCCTTTACGCCGGCTCCTTCGACCCGCTGACCAACGGCCATCTCGACGTGCTCAAGGCATCGCTTGCGGTGGCTGATAACGTCTACGCGGCGATCGGTATTCATCCGGGCAAGAAGCCGTTGTTTTCCTTCGAGGAGCGCGTGAAACTGATCGAAGCCGCCGCCAGGGCCGAGTTCGGCACGGACGCAGGCCGCATCAAGGTCGTTGCCTTCGACGGGCTGGTCATTGACGCAGCCCGCAAGCAGGGAGCTTCGATCATGATCCGCGGCCTTCGCGACGGCACCGACCTCGACTACGAAATGCAGATGGCCGGCATGAACGAGACCATGGCGCCTGAATTGCAGACGGTTTTTCTGCCCGCCAGTCCTTCGGTGCGCACCATTACCGCCACACTCGTGCGCCAGATTGCTTCGATGGGCGGCGACATCCGTCCCTTCGTGCCGGCGGCCGTTGCCGGCGCGCTCACCGCCAAGTTCACCCAATAGGCTTCCCGGAGTTTCCCTATGCAGCTGAAGAAGCTTGCTTCGTTCCTCGTCATGCTTGCCGGCCTTTTCGCGGCATCCCTTCTCTCGGCCTCTGGGCCGGCTGTCGCGGCCGACAAGGAAAACACCATGATCATCACGCTCAAGGATGGCGACGTGACCATCGCGTTGCGTCCCGACCTGGCGCCCAAGCATGTCGCGCAGATCAAGAAGCTGGTGCGTGACGGCGCCTATGACAATGTCGCCTTCCACCGGGTCATCGACGGCTTCATGGCCCAGACCGGCGACGTCAAATTCGGCAATATGAAGAAGGGCTTCAACCCCGAGGCCGTTGGTACCGGCGGCTCCGATCTTCCCGACCTGCCGGCCGAGTTCTCGCAGACCGAGCAGTTCACGCGTGGCGTGGTCGGCATGGCCCGCTCGCAGGATCCAAATTCGGCGAACTCGCAATTCTTCATCATGTTCGCGCCCGCGCCGAACCTCGACGGCCAGTACACTATCGTCGGCCAGGTCGTCAGCGGCATGGATCTCGTCGACAAGATCAAGAAGGGCGATGAGGCCGACAATGGAACGGTCGCCGACCCCGACCGCATGATCAAGGTTCGCATCGCCTCGGACGCCAAATAACTCGCTCAATTTGCAAAAGGATTTTCTGTAATGGTTGAGATCAAGGATCGCGAGAACGCGCTCGTCATGGAAACGACCAAAGGCAAGGTCGTCATCGAGATGTACCCTGAACTGGCGCCCGGCCACGTTGCCCGCATCAAGGAGCTGGCGCGCGAAGGCGCTTATGACGGCGTGGTGTTCCACCGGGTCATCGACGGCTTCATGGCACAGACCGGCGACGTCAAGTTCGGCAACTCCTCGAAGCCGACCTACGCGCCGTCGCGCGCGGGCATGGGCGGCTCCGAAAAGCCGGACCTGAAGGCTGAGTTCTCCAATGCGAATCACGGCCGCGGCGCCTGCTCGATGGCCAGGGCCCAGAACCCGAACTCGGCGAATTCGCAGTTCTTCATCTGCTTCGACGATGCCGCCTTCCTCAACCGTCAGTACACGGTGTGGGGCCAGGTCATCGAAGGCATGGAGAATGTCGACAAGATCAAGCGCGGCGAGCCGGTGCAGGATCCCGACAAGATCGTGTCGCTGAAGGTCGCGGCGGACGTCAAGTAAAGGCGGAACGATGATGGGCGCTGTCTGGTCCCTGCTCGGCATCCTGTCCGGCGCCTTCATCGCCATCCAGGCGCCGATCAATTCTCAGCTGGCGCGGGGCCTCGGCCTTCCGGTCGCTGCGGCAGCATTCTCCTTCCTGTCCGGTGCCATCGTTCTCGGCATCATCGCCTTCGCTGTGGTGAGGGTGCAGGGCATATCGCTCGACTGGAAGGCGCCGGCGCCTTGGCTGTTCATCGCCGGCGGCATGCTGGGCGGCTTCTATGTGACGCTCTCGACCATTCTCACGCCGCGCATCGGCGCCGCGGCGCTCATGGCCTTCCTGGTCGCTGGGCAGTTGCTCGCCGGCATGCTGATCGACCGCGTCGGCTTCCTTGGCGTCGCGGTTCGCGAAATCTCGTTTGGCCGCGTCGCCGGCGCCGTGCTCTTGCTTGCCGGGGCGCTGCTCATCCGGCTGTTCTGATGCGGGTCGACCTGTTCGACTTCGACCTGCCGGAGGAGCGTATCGCTCTTCGCCCGGCGGAGCCGCGCGACAGCGCTAGGCTGCTGATCATTAAGCCGGGTGAAACGCTGCAGGACCGCATTGTCAGCGATCTGCCGTCACTGCTGCGCGAAGGCGACGTGCTGGTGTTCAACGACACCAAGGTCATCCCGGCGCAGTTGAAGGGGGTGCGCAAGCGCGGGGAGGCGGTGGCGCAGGTCGATGCAACGCTGCATATGCGGGTGGCGCCGGACCGATGGCAGGCCTTCATGCGGCCGGGCAAGCGCATTGCCGCCGGCGACCGCATCCATTTCGGCCATGACGGCAATTCCTGCTTCCTTGGCCAGCTCGATGCGACGGTGATCGAGAAAGGCGAGGCGGGCGAGGCGCTGCTCGGCTTCGACCTCTCCGGCCCGTTGCTCGACGAGGCGCTGCACGCCGTCGGCCATATCCCACTGCCGCCCTATATCGCTTCGAAGCGCGACGATGACGAGCGCGACCGTGCTGACTACCAAACCATCTATGCCAGGGAAGAGGGCGCGGTCGCTGCCCCCACCGCCGGCCTGCATTTCACGCCGGCGCTGTTTGCCGCGCTCGATGCCAGGGGCGTCGAGCGCCGCTTCGTCACGCTGCATGTCGGTGCAGGCACCTTCCTGCCGGTGAAGGCCGACGACACGGCCGGCCACAAGATGCATGCCGAGATCGGCTCGGTCAGCCGGGAGACGGCTGCGGCGCTCAACGCGGCCAAGGCGCGGGGAGGGCGCATCGTCTGCATCGGCACGACATCGTTGCGCCTGCTTGAGAGCGCGGCGCGCGAAGACGGCGGCATCGAACCTTGGTCCGGCCCCACCGACATCTTCATCACGCCCGGCTACCGCTTCCGAACGGCCGACATGCTGATGACCAACTTCCATCTGCCGCGTTCGACGCTGTTCATGCTGGTTTCGGCCTTCAGCGGGCTGGAGACGATGCGTTCGGCCTATGCGCATGCGATCGAAAACCGCTACAGGTTCTATTCCTACGGCGACGCCAGCCTGCTTTATCGAGCGGAGACGAGCGATGGACAATGATCTCGACGGCATGGACCGCGATATGCTGATCGAGGAGGTGAAGAAGCTGCGCGCCGGCATCCGCGCGCATCGCGACACGACCGGGCATGATCTGTGCTGGCATCATCCCGATCTCTGGGACCTGTTGCCGGAAAAGACCGAGCCGTCGATCGCCGTGCCACCCTGGCCTAAATTCATGCGCGGCTGCATTCGCTACCGGCAGTCGCTCGACGAGCAGGCGCCCGACGCGCCTGTGCACGACAAGGAATTCAATGGCTGAGACGTTTTCCTTCAAGCTGCTCGCCACCGACGGCAAGGCCAGGCGCGGTGTTGTCTCGATGCCGCGCGGCGAGATCCGCACGCCGGCCTTCATGCCCGTCGGCACAGGCGGCACCGTCAAGGCCATGTATATGGATCAGGTGCGCGGCGTCGGCGCCGACATCATCCTCGGCAACACCTATCATCTGATGTTGCGCCCCGGGGCCGAGCGCGTGGCGAGGCTCGGCGGCCTGCATGAGTTCGCGCGCTGGCCATATCCGATCCTGACCGACAGCGGCGGCTTCCAGGTCATGTCGCTGTCGAAGCTCAGGAAGCTGACCGAACAGGGTGTCACTTTCCGCTCACATATCGACGGCGCGGCCTACGAAATGTCGCCGGAGCGGTCGATCGAGATCCAGGGGCTGCTCGATTCCGACATCCAGATGCAGCTCGACGAGTGCACCGCGCTTCCGGCCAAGCCGACGGAGATCGAGCGCGCCATGGAATTGTCGCTGCGCTGGGCGGAGCGCTGCAAGACGGCGTTCGGCGACCAGCCGGGCAAGGCGATGTTCGGCATTGTCCAGGGCGGCGACAGCGCGGCCCTGCGGGTGCGGTCGGCGCAGGCACTGAACGCGATGGATCTGAAGGGGTATGCCGTGGGCGGGCTGGCGGTCGGCGAGCCGCAATCGGTGATGCTGGAGATGCTCGACATCACCTGCCCGGAACTGCCGGCCGCCAAGCCGCGCTACCTGATGGGCGTCGGCACGCCGGACGACATATTGAAATCCGTGGCGCGCGGCATCGACATGTTCGACTGCGTGATGCCGACGCGCGCCGGCCGCCACGGCCTGGCCTACACGCGCCGCGGCAAGGTCAATCTCAGGAACGCCCGCCATGCGGACGATCCGCGGCCGCTCGACGAGGAAAGCGACTGCCCGGCCGCGCGCGACTATTCACGCGCCTATCTGCATCATCTGGTGCGTTCGCAGGAAGCGCTCGGCGCGATGCTGCTGACCTGGAACAACCTGTCCTACTATCAGAAGCTGATGCAGGACATGAGGGGGGCCATAGAGGCGCAGGCCTTCGAAGCGCGCGCCGCCGAGATCACCGAAGGCTGGGCGAGGGGCGATATTCCGGCCCTTTGAGGAGTTCAGGCGCTGACCGAGGTCGAAGCGCGCAGGCTGCAGCCGGTGATCTTGAAGCTGCCGTCCGGCTGCTGCTGAAGTGTATAGACCGCCTCGTAATCCTTGCCGTCGGGTCCGACGATCAGGACCTGCTGGATAAGCGAACCGGGTCCGGTCTGCTCGACCCTGCCGAAAGAATAGGAGCGGGGTTTGCGCACCGGTGCGTAGCCGTTCGTCACCATGTTCATGAAGGTGTCGACGGTCGGAAAGATCTGCTTCACGTTCGGCGCGGCGAAACTGTAGGCAGCGGCGCCGTCATCGGCGATGAAGGCTTTCAGCTGGCTGTCAATGACCGTCTGCGCGGCCTTGATCTCGGCGTCGCCGGCGAAGGCCAGGGATGCAAGAAATATCGGAACCAGAGCGAGTGCGAACAAAGCGCGGCGCATGGCCTGTCTCCCCGAAGTTGCGTCATGAACACTCAATCTAACATACGCTGCAGGGCACGCCGTGGTTTCATCGAATAGGAAGATTTTGCGTCAAGTCGGGGCTCGCTGGCGCGTGGTAGTCGATGGCAAGCCGCATCGCCGCGGCATGCCCGTCACCGAATTGCGGCAAGCCGCCGCCACGGCGCGCGAGGCCTGATGCTTGAAAGCCGGGCGGCAGTCTGCCACAAGGGCCGCTTGATCATGAAGCAGGCTGGCAGGACCGGGCAATGAAGGCGTTTTTCGTGCAGATTAAATGCGATCTGGGCAAAGCCTACGATGTCGCCAGCGCGCTTGCCGATGCCGAGATCGCTTCCGAAATCTACTCGACCGCCGGCAACTACGACCTGCTAGCCAAATTCTACGTCGATGACGAGGAGGATATCGGCCACTTCGTCAATGAACGGGTGCAGATCCTGCCTGGAATCAAGGACACGTTCACCATCGTCACCTTCCGGGCGTTCTGACCGGCCCGACTTTGCCCCGCCCGGAAGCAGCAGCTGACCCGGGCTTGCCGCTCGTGCCTTAAAATTAGGCAATTTACATGGAGTGGCGGCCGTCGCTTCCTAAATCACCGATTGCGCTTGATTTTCTCCAGCGGGGCCAGTGAAATGGTCTCACAGGGGAGTACGCGATTGGCAGCGTTCGACGAAATGCTTCCGGAAATATCCGGATTGAGAAGACCTTATGAGGCTTATGATCGCTGGCTGAAGGAGCAGGACCCGGCCAGGCTTACCCAGAAAATGCAGGACGCCGAGCGCGTCTTCCGCAAGACCGGCATCACCTTTGCCGTCTATGGCGAGCAGGAAGCTTCCGAACGGCTGATCCCCTTCGATATCGTGCCGCGCATCCTCTCCGGCCACGAATGGCGCCGGCTGACACAGGGCATCGAGCAACGCGTGCAAGCGCTGAACGCTTTCCTCGACGACATCTACCACCGCCAGGAGATCCTGCGCGCCGGGCGCGTGCCGAGGGAGCTTGTCGCCAAGAACGAGGCTTTCCTGCCCGAGATGATCGGGGTTAGGCCACCGGCCGGCGTCTACACCCACATCATCGGTGTTGATATCGTCCGCATCTCGGAGAACGAATTCTACGTGCTTGAGGACAATGCCCGCACGCCGTCCGGCGTCTCCTACATGCTGGAGAACCGCGAGACGATGATGCAGCTCTTTCCGGAGCTGTTCCAGAAGATCAAGGTGCGGCCGGTCGAGAACTACCCGCAGCTCCTGCGCCAATCGCTCGCCGCGGTGCGGCCGCAAAGCGCCAAGGGCGCGCCAACCATCGCCGTGCTTACGCCGGGTTCCTACAACTCGGCCTATTTCGAGCACGCCTTCCTTGCCGACCAGATGGGCGTGCAACTCGTGGAGGGGCAGGATCTGCGCGTCGTCGATGGCCATGTCGCGATGCGCACGACCGAAGGCTACAAGCAGATCGACGTGCTCTACCGGCGCGTCGACGACGCTTTCCTCGATCCGCTGACTTTCCGGCCGGACTCCGCGCTCGGCGTGCCGGGCATCATGGATGTCTACCGCGCCGGCAACATCACCATCGCCAATGCGCCCGGCACCGGCATTGCAGACGACAAGGCGATCTATTCCTACATGCCGGAGATCGTCGAGTTCTACACCGGCCGCAAGGCTATCCTCGGCAACATCCCCACCTGGCGCTGCTCGGAGCCGGACAGCCTCAAATATGTGCTCGAGCACATCGGCGAGCTGGTGATCAAGGAAGTGCACGGCTCCGGCGGCTACGGCATGCTGGTCGGCCCGGCGGCGACCAAGAAGGAATGCCAGGAGTTCGCCAAGAAGCTGCAGGCAAAACCCTCGAACTACATCGCCCAGCCGACGCTGGCGCTGTCGACCTGTCCGATCCTGACAGAAAAGGGCCTGTCGCCGCGCCATGTCGATCTTCGACCTTATGTGCTGGTCTCGGATCGTATCCAGATCGTGCCGGGCGGCTTGACGCGTGTCGCCCTCAAAGAGGGCTCCCTGGTGGTCAATTCCTCACAGGGGGGCGGCACCAAGGATACATGGGTACTCGATGACTGAGCCGGGCAGGGGGACGCAACAATCATGAAACGTAATCTTCCCTATTTGCTACTCGCTACTCGCTATTCGCTCGCCGGGGCCTGCTGACATGCTTCTCGGCCGCACCGCAAACGGTCTCTACTGGATGAACCGCTACATCGAGCGGGCCGAGAACATGGCGCGCCTCGTCGATGCCGGCCTGCGCATGGCGCTGACGCGTACGCAGAATGCGTCGGAGGAGTGGAATTCGGTGCTGCTCAGCGCCGGTTCCGACTATGCCTTCTCTCAGAAGTACCAGGAATACACTGCCGCCAACGTCTCCGACTTCCTGCTGCGCGACACCTCGAACCCGTCGAGCACGATGTCGTCGATCGAGACGGCGCGCAACAATGCCCGCATGGTGCGCACGGCGCTGACGCGCGAGACCTGGGAAAGCATCAACGAAGCCTGGATGTCACTGAAGCGGATGCTGGCGAGGCCGATCGACGAGCGCGACTTGCCGACGGTGCTCGATGCCATCAAACGTGAGACGGCGTTGATCCGCGGTTCGTTCTACGGCACGATGCTGCGCAACGAGATTTTCGATTTCTCGCAGCTCGGAACCTATGTCGAGCGCGCCGACAACACGGCGCGCATCCTCGACGTGAAATACTACGTGCTGTTGCCTTCGCTGTCCTGGGTCGGCTCGACGCTGGACAACTACCAGTGGGAGTCGATCCTGCGCTCAGTGTCGGCGCACCGATCTTATCGCTGGGTTTATGAAGCCGACTATAAGCCGACGAATATCGCCGACTATCTGATCCTCAATGTGCGCATGCCGCGCTCGCTGACCTTCTGCTATCGCTTCCTCGGCGAGCACCTGAAATTCCTCGCCGACGATTATGGGGAGCGCCATGCCTGCCACGACACGGCCGAGAAGATCCAGGCGATGCTCAACAGGGGCTCGATCAAGGACATATTCGATCATGGCCTGCACGAGTTCCTGGCGGAATTCATTCGCGACAACACCAGACTGGGCGACGAGATAGCCCAGGACTACCGTTTCCATTGAGCGGGGCTGAGGGCAGACGTCATGCGGCTCAAGATCACCCATCGCACCGAGTATCGCTACGATGCGCCGGTGCAATATCTGCTGCAGCGGTTGCGCCTGCTGCCCTTGAGCGGGCGGACGCAAACCGTCGGCTCCTGGGCGGTCAAGGTCGAAGGCGCGCGCGAGGAGGTGCGCTTTACAGATCATTTCGGCAACGACACGCGGCTGATGAGCGCCGATGGCGGCCTGAGCGTGATCACTGTCGAGGCGTCGGGGGAAGTAACCACGCATGACACCGCGGGCGTGACGGGCGCGCATCAAGGCTTTGCGCCGCTCTGGTTGTTCGGACAGCAGACAGAACTCACCGCCGCCGGCAACGGCATACGCGAACTGGCCGGCACGCTCGGGCAGGGCACCGAGATCGAGCGGCTGCACCGGTTGATGGCTGCCATCCGCGACCGCGTCGCCTACAGGCCGGGCACAACCAGCGTTGTGACGCCCGCGGAAGAAGCCCTGGCGCTGAAATCCGGTGTCTGCCAGGATCACAGCCATATCTTCATCGCCGCGGCCGTCGCCCTTGGTTTTCCGGCACGCTACGTCAGCGGCTACCTGATGATGGACGCAGCCGTCGAGCAGGCCGCGAGCCATGCGTGGGCAGAGGCTTATGTCGCAGGGCTCGGATGGGTTGCCTTCGACCCGGCCAACGGCATCTCTCCCGACGAACGGTATGTGCGGGTGGCGACCGGTCGCGACTATCGGGACGCCTCGCCGGTGTCCGGGATATTGCTGGGGCGGGCGCAAGAGAGGCTTGCCGTCACCGTGACGGTGGAGCAGTAATCTCTGCGAGATTCTCTGCCGGAAGAGCGAACCATGACCTATTGCGTCGGCCTCAAGATCGATCGCGGGCTCGTGTTCATGTCGGACACGCGCACCAATGCGGGCATGGATTCGATCTCGACCTTCAAGAAAATGCAGGTCTGGGAAGAGCCAGGCGAGCGCGTCATCGTGCTTATGTCGGCGGGCAACCTTGCCACGACGCAAGCCGTCGTCAGCCTGCTCGACGAGCGCAACAAAGCGGTCAGCGACCGCCACGAGAAACTGTTGAATACTCCGTCCATGTACCAGACGGTGCGGCTGGTCGGCGACACGGTCAAGGAGGTGATCGCGCACGCCTCGCCGAGCGGTGACAAGGCCGATTCCTATTTCAATGCCTCGTTCATTCTCGGCGGCCAGATCAAGGGCAGCCCGCCAAGGCTGTTCATGATCTATCCGGAAGGCAATTTCATCGAGTCGACCGACGATACGCCGTTCTTCCAGATCGGCGAGACGAAATACGGCAAGCCGATCATCATCCGCGCCTATGATCGGGCAATGAGCCTGGCCGAGACGGTGAAGCTGCTTCTGGTGTCTTTCGATTCGACGCTGAAATCCAATCTGTCGGTCGGGCTGCCGCTCGATTTGCTGTTCCTGGAAAAGGATGCGTTCAAGGTCGGCCTGAACCGGCGGATTGCCCAGGGTGATCCCTATTATCGTACCATTTCCGACGGTTGGTCGAACGCGCTCAAGACGGCCTTTGCCAGCCTGCCGGACTTTCCGGGGTAAGGTGGTGAAGGCATGCGCTCCGGTGGCGTCGCATAAACAATGAAGTGAGCGCGTATACGCTGGCGCGCTCGGCCTGACTGCCGGGAGGATGCATGGACAACCAAGAATTCCGTGACTGGTCGAGGCGCGCCGCCGACTGGGGTGCTGATTATCGCGCCAACCTGCGCGACCGCCCGGTGCGCCCGGCAATCGCGCCGGGCGAGATCTTCAGAAGCATCGAGGCGTCGCCGCCCGAAACGGCCGAACCGATGGAGAAGATCTTCGCCGATTTCGAAGCCAAGATCGTGCCAGGCATGACCCATTGGCAGCATCCCCGCTTCTTCGCCTATTTTCCGGCCAACGCGGCGCCGGTTTCGGTCGTGGCGGAATACCTGGTCTCAGCGATGGCCGCGCAGTGCATGCTGTGGCAGACCTCGCCGGCGGCGACCGAACTCGAGACCCGCGTCGTGGATTGGATGCGCCAAGCGCTTGGCCTCCCGGAAGGCTTCTCCGGCGTCATCCAGGATTCGGCCTCGTCGGCGACGCTCGCCGCGGTGCTCACCATGCGCGAACGGGCGCTCGAATGGCAAGGTAACAGAAAGGGTCTCGCCGGGCAGGTGCAGCTGCGGGTGTATTCCTCGGACCAGGTCCACACATCGATCGACCGCGCCATCTGGGTTTCCGGCATCGGCGAGGATAATCTCGTGCGCATTCCGGTCGCCGGCCGCTTTCGCGCCATGGACACGGCGGCACTTGAAGCGGCTATCATCGCCGATCGCGAAGCGGGCCTGCTTCCGGCGGGCATCATCGCGTCCGTCGGCGGCACCAGCATCGGCGGCACGGACGACATCGCCGCTGCCGCGGCCGTGTCGAAGCGGCAGGGGCTCTTTCTGCATGTCGACGCTGCCTGGGCAGGATCGGCGATGATCTGCCCGGAATACCGGCATTTCTGGGCCGGCATCGAGGGTGCCGACTCGATCGTCTTCAATCCGCATAAATGGCTCGGTGCGCAGTTCGATTGCTCGATCCAGTTCGTCCGCCAGCCGGAAGACCTCGTGCGCACGCTGGCCATCAAGCCGGAGTTTCTGAAGACGCTGGGTCATGACGGCATAATCAATTATTCCGAGTGGTCGGTGCCGCTCGGCCGGCGCTTCCGCGCACTGAAACTCTGGTTCCTGCTGCGCGCCCATGGCCTGGAGGGCTTGCGCAACATGATCCGCAACCATGTCGCCTGGAGCGAAGGGCTTGCCGCGCGGCTGGCCAAGGAAGCGGACTTCGAACTCAGCAGCGAGCCGATGCTGTCGCTTTTCTCATTCCGGCATCGCGCGGCAGCGGGTATCGACACCGACGAGCATAATCTGCGCCTCGTGGATGCCATCAACGCCGATGGCCGCATATACCTGACGCAAACGCGGGTCGACGGGCGCGTGGCGATCCGTTTTCAGGCGGGACAGTTCGAGTCGACCGCGGCTGATGTCGACGCGGCGTTCGACGTTATAACCGAGATGGCCCGCCGCCCGGCTTGAGGCAGTGGGTGTTGCGCGGTGGTTTGCCTTTTGCAATCAGGTGATTTTCGTTAGCCGGCTTATGCCTTTTCTTCGCTTTCGTTTTCCGATATAGACGGGAAAAACGAAAATGGAGGACGCCGGATGTTTCTTTCGCCGCGCAACGCCGAGATTATCCAGATGGCGAAAGACCGTGGCCGGGTGCTGGTCGAGGACCTTGCGACGCATTTCAATGTAACCCCGCAGACCATCCGCAAGGACCTCAACGATCTTTGCGATCAGCGCCTGCTGACGCGCATCCACGGCGGCGCCTTGTTTCCCTCTGGCATCGAGAACATGGAGTACGAGGCGAGGCGCAAGATCGCTGCCGACGAGAAGGAAGCGATCGGTAACGCGGCGGCGCGTCTAATACCGGACAATGCCTCGCTGTTCATCAATATCGGCACCACGACCGAGGCGGTCAGCAAGGCGCTGCTTGACCACAGCGGGCTCATGGTCATTACCAATAACATCAATGTTGCCAACAGGATGCGCATTTATCCTACGTTCGAGGTGGTGATCGCCGGTGGCGTGGTGCGCGGTTCGGACGGCGGCATTGTCGGCGAAGCAGCCGTCGATTTCATCCGTCAGTTCAAGGTCGACTACGCCGTCATCGGCGCCTCGGCCATCGACCATGACGGCGCGCTGCTCGATTTCGATTTCCGTGAGGTGAAGGTGGCGCAGGCCATCATCGCCAACGCGCGCCATGTCATCCTGGTCTCCGACCGGACCAAGTTCGAGCGCACGGCGCCGGTTCGCATCGGCCATCTTTCGCAAGTGAATACTTTCATCACCGATCGTTGCGATATCCCCTCTATCCGTCGGATCTGCGAAGAGACCGAGGTGAGGTTGGTCGAGACGGGACTCGAATAGGCTTGCATCACAGCCGCCTCACAAAGCTGTGATATTTCGTTTGACATTCGGTTTGAGTTCGAAATAATTCCGCCACGGTTTCGTAAAACACAAAAATGGTGCAATGCGAAATCGTTGGAGGACCCTTTGGACGCAATTCCGATCCATGACATTTTCGTCATCGGTGGCGGTATCAATGGCTGCGGCATAGCCCGCGATGCTGTTGGCCGCGGATACTCGGTATACCTGGCCGAAATGAACGATCTGGCGAGCGGGACGTCCTCCGGTTCGACCAAGCTCATCCATGGCGGTCTTCGCTATCTCGAATTCTACGAGTTCCGGCTGGTGCGCGAAGCGCTGATGGAGCGCGAGGTTCTGTGGAAGAACGCGCCGCACATCATCTGGCCGATGCGCTTCGTTCTGCCTTACGCCAAGGGCCTCAGGCCCGCCTGGCTGATCCGACTTGGGCTGTTCCTCTACGACCACATCGGCGGGCGCAAGCTGCTGCCGGCGACGAAGACACTGGATATGGCCAGCGATCCGGCCGGCAAGCCGCTCAAGCCGTTGTTCCGCAAGGCGTTCGAGTATTCGGACGGTTGGGTCAACGACGCGCGCCTGGTGGCGCTGAACGCTCGTGACGCCGCCGACCGGGGCGCCACTATCCGCACCCGCACCAAGGTCGTCAGCGCGCGCCGCGACGGTTCGACATGGTCCATCAAAGTGCAGAATATGCTCACCGGTGACACCGAAGAGGTCCGCGCGCGGCTTCTTGTCAACGCCGCCGGCCCGTGGGTCGATCACGTCCTGCAGGCAGCCGTCGGACAGAACGAAGTCCACAATGTGCGCCTCGTGCAGGGCAGCCATATCGTCATCGGCAAAAAATTCGACGATCCGCGCGCCTATTTCTTCCAGAATAAGGATGGCCGCATCATCTTCGCCATCCCCTATGAGGAAGAGTTCACCCTCATCGGGACAACCGACCGCGACTATCCCGGCGATCCGCATGACGTGAAGATCTCCGACGCCGAGATCGACTATCTGTGCGCCGCCGCAAGCGAATATTTCGCGCAACCCGTGAAGCGCTCGGACATCGTCTGGACCTACTCGGCGGTGCGCCCGCTCTATGACGACGGCGCCTCCAAGGCGCAGGAGGCGACGCGGGACTACGTGCTGAAAGCCGATGGCGGGGAGGGCGTTGCCCCGCTTCTCAACGCGTTCGGCGGCAAGATCACGACCTTCCGCCGGCTGGCGGAATCGATGCTGGAGAAGATCGAGGCTTTTCTCGGCAAGCGCGGCAAGCCTTGGACGCATGACGCGCCACTGCCCGGCGGCGATTTTTTCGCCACCGGCTTCGATGCCCAGGTTGCCAGGTTGAAGAACACCTATCCGTTCCTCGATCAACGGCTGGCGCGCCGGCTCACCCGGCTTTACGGCACACGCGCGGAGAAGCTGCTCGGGCTCGCCAAGTCGAATGCCGATCTCGGCCGCAATTTCGGCGCCGATCTTTTCGAGGCGGAAGTCCGCTATCTCTCCGAAAATGAATGGGCGGTCACCGCCGAGGACGTGCTGTGGCGCCGCACCAAGCGAGGCCTGCATTTCAGCCGGGAGCAGACGGCGGCACTGGAAGAGTTCATGCGAGGACTGAGCAGCCGTCACGTCGCGGCGGCGGAATAAGGATCTATTGCTGAAGCGCAAAGCCCGGGAGGAGGCGCGATGCTGGAACTGAGGAACGTGACGAAGACGGTTGGCGCGCAGGAGCACATCCGCGACGTGTCGCTGACGCTTCAGCACGGCTCGCTGAATGTACTGCTGGGACCGACGCTTTCCGGCAAGACCAGCCTGATGCGGCTGATGGCAGGCCTCGACGCGCCGACCTCCGGCTCGGTCTGGTTCGACGGCAAGGACGTGACCGGGCAGCCTGTGCAGAAGCGCAACGTCGCGATGGTCTACCAGCAGTTCATCAACTACCCGGCGATGACCGTTTACGAGAACATCGCCTCGCCGCTGAGGGTGGCCGGCGTGGAGCAGGCCAGGATCGACAAGGAAGTGCGCAACGCGGCGGCGCTCTTGAAGCTCACGCCCTATCTCGACCGCACGCCGCTGAACCTTTCGGGGGGCCAGCAGCAGCGCACCGCGCTCGCCCGCGCCATCGTCAAGAATGCCAGTCTGGTGCTGCTCGACGAACCTTTGGCCAATCTCGACTACAAGCTGCGCGAGGAATTGCGCGCCGAGTTGCCGAAGATCTTCGCCGCCGCCGGCACGATCTTCGTCTATGCCACGACCGAGCCACACGAGGCGCTTCTGCTGGGCGGCAACACGGCCACGCTTTCGGAGGGACGCGTTACGCAATTCGGCCCGACGGTGGAGGTGTTCCGCAAGCCTGCCGACCTCGTGACTGCACGGACCTTCGCCGACCCGCCGCTAAACACCATCTTGCTCTCCAAAAGGGGAGCGGACTTCCTGCTGGAAGGCGGTGTCAAATTGCCGGTGCCGCGGGAGCTCGCCGGTATCGCGGACGCCAGCTACACGATCGGCTTCCAGCCGCATCATCTGTCGCTGGAGCGGCCGAACGATTCAGCCGTGCCGGTGCGGGCGAAGGTCACCATCACCGAGATCACGGGCTCGGAGAGCTTCGTCCATCTCGACTTTGCCGACGTTCGGTGGGTGATGCTCGCCCACGGCATCCGCGAGTTCGAGCCGGACGACGAGGTCGAGGTCTTCATCGATCCGCGCCATATCATGGTCTTCGACCAGAACGGCCGCGCCGTGACGGCGCCGAAGCTGGCGGCCTGAGGAGCATCAGATGGCGCGCATCGAGGTCAACCACATTCGCCACTCCTATCTGCCCAACCCGCAGAAGGATTCCGATTTCGCTCTGAAGGAAGTGCATCACACCTTCGAGGATGGCGGCGCCTATGCGCTGCTCGGGCCTTCCGGTTGCGGCAAGACCACCTTGCTCAACATCATCTCGGGGCTGCTGCATCCCTCGCACGGCAAGCTTCTGTTCGACGGCAGGGACGTGACAAATTTGTCGACGCAGGAGCGCAACATTGCCCAGGTGTTCCAGTTCCCGGTCATCTACGACACCATGACCGTCTATGACAACCTGGCCTTCCCGCTACGCAATCGCCGCGTGCCGGAGGCTGACGTCGACCGCAAGGTGCGCGAGACGCTCGACATGATCGATCTCGCCTTGATGGCGAACAGGAAGGCGCGCCGCCTGACCGCCGACCAGAAGCAGAAGATCTCGCTCGGCCGCGGCCTGGTGCGCTCCGACGTCAACGCCATCCTGTTCGACGAACCGCTGACGGTCATCGACCCGCACATGAAATGGGTGCTGCGCTCGCAACTGAAGCAACTGCATCGCCGCTTCGGCTACACCATGGTCTATGTGACGCACGACCAGACCGAGGCGCTGACTTTCGCGGACAGGGTCGTGGTGATGTATGACGGCGAGATCGTCCAGATCGGCACGCCGGCCGAGCTCTTCGAGCGCCCGCGCCACACCTTCGTCGGCTATTTCATCGGCTCGCCGGGCATGAACGTGCTGCCGATTGCGCTCGAGGGCAGGACGGCGAAGCTCGGGGCGCAGCGCATCGAATTGCCGGGCGTGCCCAAGGCCGCGACCGGCGCGGCCGAACTCGGCATCCGCCCCGAATATGTGCGGCTCGGCCGCGAGGGCATGGCGGTGCAGGTCAGGAAGGTCGAGGATGTCGGCCGCCACAAGGTCGTGCGCGCAAACCTGGAAGGCAGCGAAATAGCCGCGGTGATCGGTGAGGACGACGAGGTCCCGGCCGAGCCGAAAGTCCGCTTCGATCCGGCCGGCATCAACATCTATGCCGATTCCTGGCGCGTCGAGATGGGGGCATAGATGGACAAGACCTGGAACAACAAGGCCTGGTTCCTTGTCCTGCCAGTGCTGGTGCTCGTGGCCTTCTCGGCGGTCATCCCGCTGATGACCGTCGTCAATTATTCGGTGCAGGACACGTTCGGCAACAACGTCTTCTTCTGGGCCGGCACCGAATGGTTCGAGGAGTTGCTGCATTCCGACCGCTTCTGGGAAGCGATGGTGCGCAACCTGATCTTTTCCTTCATCATCCTGGCGATCGAGGTGCCGCTCGGCATCTTCATCGCGCTGAACATGCCGAAGAACGGCTGGGGCGTGCCGGTCTGCCTGGTGCTGATGGCGCTGCCGCTGCTGATTCCATGGAATGTCGTGGGCACGATCTGGCAGGTGTTCGGCCGCAACGACATCGGCCTGCTCGGCTATTACGTCAACGCGCTCGGCATCGACTACAACTATGTCCAGGATCCGTTTGATGCCTGGGTCACCGTCATCATCATGGATGTCTGGCACTGGACGAGCCTTGTCGTGCTGCTCTGCTATGCCGGGCTGGTTTCGATCCCGGACGCCTTCTACCAGGCGGCCAAGATCGACGGCGCGTCGCGCTGGGCGGTGTTCCGCTATATCCAGCTGCCGAAGATGCAGCGCGTGCTGCTGATCGCCGTGCTTTTGCGCTTCATGGATAGTTTCATGATCTACACCGAACCCTTCGTCGTCACCGGCGGCGGCCCCGGCAATTCGACGACCTTCCTGTCGATCGACCTGGTCAAGACGGCGCTCGGCCAGTTCGATCTCGGTCCGGCGGCGGCCATGTCGCTGATCTACTTCCTGATCATCCTCCTGTTGTCATGGGTGTTCTACACCGTGATGACCAACTACGACGCGGAGCGCTGACATGGCAGGCGCCAACGAGACGACACGCGTGAGCGAAACGGCCATCACCGAAGTCGGCAGCACATTGCCTCAGGATGAGGTGGCGAAGCTGATGCGCCGTCGCGGCGAGGAGTCGCGCTGGTGGTGGATCGTTCCGACGATCTACATCATCCTGCTGCTGCTGCCGATCTACTGGCTCATCAACATGAGCTTCAAGACCAATGCCGAGATCGTCAATTCACTGACGCTCTATCCTCACCAGCCGACACTGGCGAACTACTATACTATCTTCACGCAGCCGGCCTGGTATTCCGGCTACATCAACTCGATCACCTATGTGGTGATGAACATGGTGATCTCGGTGGCGGTGGCGCTGCCCGCGGCCTACGCCTTCTCGCGCTACCGGTTCCTCGGCGACAAGCATCTGTTCTTCTGGCTGCTGACCAACAGGATGGCGCCGCCGGCGGTGTTCGCGCTGCCGTTCTTCCAGCTCTATTCGGCTTTCGGCCTCATCGACACGCATATCGCGGTGGCGCTTGCGCATTGCCTGTTCAACGTGCCGCTGGCCGTGTGGATCCTCGAAGGCTTCATGTCCGGCGTGCCGAAGGAGATCGACGAGACCGCCTATATCGACGGCTATTCTTTCCCGCGCTTCTTCCTCAAGATCTTCATGCCGCTGATCGCGAGCGGCATCGGTGTCGCCTGCTTCTTCTGCTTCATGTTTTCGTGGGTGGAACTGCTGATCGCCCGCACGCTGACCACGACCGACGCGAAGCCGATCGCCGCCACCATGACCCGCACCGTTTCTGCCGCCGGCATGGATTGGGGATTGTTGGCTGCCGCTGGCGTGCTGACGCTGATCCCCGGTGCGCTCGTGATCTGGTTCGTCCGAAATTATATCGCCAAGGGCTTCGCCCTGGGGAGGGTCTGACCATGAACCTCGACTTCTCCTGGATGGCGTGGACCTGGCCGACGGCCGCCTTCTTCGTCGTCATCGCGCTGATGCTCTGCGGGATGGGCGTCTGGGAATATGTCTCGCCCGGCGGCAATCCGAGCGTCGGCGTGCTGCGCTTCGAGACGACGCGCGGCGACCGGCTTTTTGTTTCGCTGCTCGGCAGCGCCTTCATCCATCTCGCTTGGCTGGGTCTGATAGGGCCCAACCTGTGGTGGGCTCTCGCTCTCTCCGTGATCTACGCCATTGGCGTGTTCCGATACGTATAGAGGGGGAAATAGCCGGAGCGGCCGCGTGCTGGCGGCCACCCCGGATCGCACTTGAAACTTAAATTGGAGGAGACACATGCAACGGCAATTTCTAACAACCACGACTGCCCTTGTCCTATTGCTCGGGGTGGGCAATGCCTATGCCGGTATGGACGAGGCGAAGGCCTTTCTCGACAAGGAGATAGGCGACCTGTCGGCGCTATCACGCGCCGATCAGGAAAAGGAAATGCAGTGGTTCATCGATGCCGCCAAGCCGTTTGCCGGCATGGACATCAAGGTGGTGTCGGAAACGCTGACCACGCATCAGTACGAATCGCAGGTGCTGGCGCCTGCCTTTACCGCGATTACCGGCATCAAGGTCACGCATGACATCACCCAGGAAGGCGACGTCGTCGAGAAGATCCAGACCCAGATGCAGACCGGCCAGAACCTCTATGACGGCTGGGTCAACGACTCCGACCTGATCGGCACGCACTGGCGCTACCAGCAGGTGCGCAACCTGACCGACTGGATGGAGGGCGAGGGCAAGGATGTCACCAACCCGAACCTCGACCTGAAGGACTTCATCGGCTCGTCCTTCACCACCGCCCCGGACAAGAAGCTATACCAGCTTCCCGACCAGCAGTTCGCCAACCTATACTGGTTCCGCTACGACTGGTTCAACGACGAGAAGAACAAGGCCGACTTCAAGGCCAAATATGGTTACGACCTCGGCGTGCCGGTCAACTGGTCGGCCTATGAGGACATCGCCGAGTTCTTCACCGGCCGCGAGATCGACGGCAAGAAGGTCTATGGCCACATGGACTACGGCAAGAAGGACCCGTCGCTCGGCTGGCGCTTCACCGATGCCTGGCTCTCCATGGCCGGCAATGGCGACAAGGGTATCCCGAACGGGCTGCCGGTCGACGAATGGGGCATCAAGGTCGACGATCAATCCCGTCCGGTCGGCTCCTGCACGGCGCGCGGCGGCGACACCAACGGGCCGGCAGCGGTGTATTCGATACAGAAGTATCTCGACTGGCTGAAGGCGTATGCTCCGCAGGAAGCGCAAGGCATGACCTTCTCGGAATCGGGTCCGGTTCCCTCGCAGGGCAACATCGCCCAGCAGATCTTCTGGTACACGGCCTTCACCGCCGACATGGTCAAGCCGGGCCTGCCGGTGATGAATGACGACGGCACGCCGAAGTGGCGCATGGCGCCGTCGCCGCACGGCGTCTACTGGAAGGACGGCATGAAGCTCGGCTACCAGGACGTCGGTTCGTGGACGCTGATGAAGTCGACCCCGACCGACCGCGCCAAGGCCGCCTGGCTCTACGCGCAGTTCGTCACCTCGAAGACGGTCGACGTGAAGAAGAGCCATGTCGGTCTCACCTTCATCCGCGACTCCACCATCCACGACAAGAGCTTCACCGAGCGCGCTCCGAAGCTCGGCGGCCTGATCGAGTTCTACCGCTCGCCGGCCCGCGTGCAGTGGTCGCCGACCGGTACCAACGTGCCGGACTATCCGAAACTCGCCCAGTTGTGGTGGCAGGCGATCGGCGATGCGTCGTCGGGCGCGAAGTCGGCCCAGGAAGCGATGGACTCGCTCTGCGCCGAGCAGGAGAAGGTGATGGGCCGCATCGGGAAGTCCGGCGTCCAAGGCGACATCGGGCCGAAGCTCGCCGAGGAGCACGATCTCGATTACTGGAACAAGGATGCCGTCTCGAAGGGCAACCTCGCGCCGCAGCTCAAGATCGAGAACGAGAAAGAAAAGCCGATCACCATCAACTATGACGACCTGGTGAAGAGCTGGCAGAAGTGACAGACCAGATGCGGGCGGCAGCGCTCGCGTAAGGAATGCGGGGGGAGGCGGCTTTGCCGTCTCCCCCGTTGCATCAAGGTGGAGGAGCGGAATGAGCGGTTTTGTGCTGGCTATCGACCAGGGGACGACTTCAACCCGGGCGATCCTTTTCGACGGCAATATGAAAGTCGCCGGCGCCGGCCAGCAGGAATTCAAGCAGCATTATCCGGCCTCCGGCTGGGTCGAGCATGACCCGGAGGAGATCTGGGCGAGCGTGCTAGGGACGGTGAAGACCGCGCTCAAAGCCGCCGGTCGCGCAGCGTCGGACGTGGCGGCAATAGGAATCACCAACCAGCGCGAGACTGTGGTGATCTGGGACAGGGCGACCGGCAAGCCGATCCACAACGCGATCGTCTGGCAGGACAGGCGCACGGCGCTGCTCTGTCAGAAGCTAAAGAAACAGGGACTGGAGAAGAAATTCACGCGCAAGACCGGGCTGCTGCTCGATCCCTATTTCTCCGGCACCAAGATCGCCTGGATGCTGGACAAGGTGAAGGGCGCGCGGAAGCGCGCCGAAAAGGGCGAGCTGCTTGCGGGCACCATCGACAGTTTCCTGATCTGGCGCCTGACCGGCGGCAAAGTGCACGCAACCGACGCCACAAACGCCTCGCGCACGCTGGTCTACAACATCGAGAAGAATGTCTGGGATGACGAGTTGCTCTCTATCCTGAAGATACCGGCTTCTATCCTGCCGCGGGTGAAAGACTGCGCCGACGATTTCGGCGTCACGGACAAGAGCCTGTTCGGGACCGAGATGCCGATCCTCGGCGTTGCCGGCGACCAACATGCGGCGACCATCGGCCAGGCCTGTTTCGAGCCCGGCATGATGAAATCGACCTACGGCACCGGGTGTTTTGCGCTGCTCAACACCGGCGCGGACCTCGTGCGCTCGAGGAACCGGCTGTTGACCACGATCGCCTACCGGCTCAACGGCAAGACCACCTATGCGCTGGAGGGCTCGATCTTCATCGCGGGCGCGGCTGTGCAGTGGCTGCGCGACGGCATCAAGGTGATCGGCAAGGCGGAGCAGAGCGGCGTGCTGGCGGCGTCCGCCGATCCCGCCCAAGCTGTCTATCTGGTGCCGGCCTTCGTCGGCCTCGGCGCGCCACACTGGGACGCCGACGCGCGCGGCGCCATCTTCGGCCTGACGCGCAATTCGGGCCCCGCCGAGTTCGCGCGCGCGGCGCTCGAATCCGTCGCCTTCCAGACGCGCGACCTGCTCGACGCTATGCGTAAGGACTGGAAAGGCGCTTCCGCCAGAACGGTGCTCCGCGTCGATGGCGGCATGGTGGCGTCCGACTGGACCATGCAGCGGCTCGCCGACATTCTCGACGCGCCGGTCGACCGCCCGACGATCCTCGAGACAACGGCGCTGGGCGCGGCGTGGCTCGCGGGATCGAAGGCGGGCATCTGGCCAAAGGCGAAGGACTTCGCCAAAAGCTGGGCGCTGGAGCGGCGCTTCAAACCGGAGATGGATGCGGCAACGCGCTCGGCGAAGCTCGCTGGCTGGCGCGACGCAGTGCGCAGGACGCTGAGCGTGCGATAAGGATTCGTGGGAGCGGGCGAGGGAACGGGGGAAAATGCAGCCGGACTGGTATCCCGCCTGGCGCGATGAGGCCTATGATCAACTCACCGCCAAGAACGCGCGCCTGGAGAAGGATTTCCGCCTCGGGCACTGGCCGCGTTACGATTACGACCTGACGGTCGGAACGTTGTCGTTCTCCGACAAGGCCGGCTTCAAGGTCGTCTCCGAAATCCAGATCGCTGGTTCCACCAGCGCCAAGGCTGACAACTGGTTGTGGGCCTGGGCAAACTCGAACCTGCCTGGCAATCTTGTCGGCGACGCGAAGCTGGTTCGGGCCTTCGGCGAGGAAAAGGGCATAGATGACCTGGCGCAGGCCTACGTCACGGGTGCGAGCGGAGACCTGGAGGCTGTTGGTTGGAACCTGACCGGGGCTATGGTTCGGGTTTGCAACGCGCTTGGAGCCTACCGATCGCCGCGCGGCGAGGGCGGAGCGCTGTATCTGGTTTTCAAAAGCATCAGATGGGCAAACTGACCGCTATCTATTGTTTTTCCGCAATTCCGGGCGGAAGGCTACGGCGAAGTCGCCGAGCCTGACCGCTCACACTCTTGCTGGAATTACTCTGGCGGTTAGCTAGGCAAAAAAGAGAGAGCCCGTGCCTCTCGAGGCACGGGCTCAGTCAACGACCCTGGTACTGACTGGAGGCCGTCAGTAGGGCGAAATGCACTGCTGACGCGGGCCGTTGTAGGGCTGAAAGGTGTTGTCCGAGGCGCGGTACGAACGATAGCGATCGTAGCACCACTGCACATGCGAATTGCCGCGGTAGACGCGGTTGTTCTCGCTGTTCACGATCGCGCCGGTGATGAGCGCGCCGGTGGCGAAAGCGGCAAGCGGGAACCAGTAGTCGCCATGGCGGCGATAGCCGTGGCGGTATTCGCGATAGCCGCGATGGCCGTTCCAATACATGCCGTCATTGCGCGAAAAACGCTGACCGTCGCGCCAATGGTTGTGCCTCCAGCGGAAATCGCGCTCCGCTACGCTCTGGACGTCGGACGAAGCCGGCGAGGCCTGCGGGACGAATACCTGCGCGGCATTGGCCGGAACCGCCGCAACGGCGGCAAACGAAACCGACAAGGTGGCGGCAAGCAAGCCCGATATGATCTTCTTCATTGGTCTTCTCCTGAGAGAGGGTTGGTTGACGTCCCTGTGCTGGGCAAACGGGAAATCAGCGCGAAGGTTCCCGTTTGATTTTCATGTCATTGTTCTGTCTGAAGCTTCCGAGATATTTCGCTGCCGGGAATCCGCCACTGGGATCTACACGGCGGATATTCAGATCGCGGGCCGCCAACCTTTCGCAGAACCCCTTGGCAGCTCTGGCGGGGGACCGTCTTTTTCCGGTTGACCGACCGCAGCACTCTCCCTATGTTCCGCGCAATTTCGAGGGCGGCGTTTCGAGCCCGCGGGAGCGCGTAGCTCAGCCGGTAGAGCAACTGACTTTTAATCAGTAGGTCATGGGTTCGAATCCCATCGCGCTCACCATTCAACAATCAAACAGACGCCAGAGCCGATCGACGGATGCTTCCACATCCGGGGCCATGGAAACACGAACCGTCGTCCGCCCAGGACGTCGGAACAAAAACTTATGCGCGGCCGTTTCCCCGATGAAGGGACCGCAATTCAGGATGCGGAAAGTGGATGTACTGAATCTGGAACTGGCCCGTGCCAGGCAGCGGGTCAAGCGCGCGGAGATTTCTCTCAATCACGCGACAGAAATGCTGGAAGAAGAATGCGGCGTCGGAATCAATCTCGCGTTGTGCAGCCGTATAAGGTTGGAAAAGAAGCGAGTGGCAGAGGCCAAAAAACGGCTTGTGAAGATCGCGTCGACCGGCTCAGCGTGATAGTGTGATTTTCCCAAGACAAGGAGATCATGGCACTTGCCTTGTCCCGGTAAAAGGTCGTGGTTAAACTCGGGCCTCCGAGGGAGGCTCACGCATGACACTTGACCTTTCTGTGGATGCGCAGGCGACCAAAGCGGAGACGTCGCCCGGCAGATATCTTTTCGGCCCGGTCGCCGACTTCCTGATGCTGGGCGGCAGCGCGTTCCTGATCTTGCCCGTGCTGTTCTTCGTGCCGCGTGAATACGAAGGCCCTCTGGCCGCGACGATGGTCGCCGTGGCCTACCTTGTGAACTATCCGCACTTCGCGCATTCCTACCAGATTTTCTACCGCAATTTCGGGCGCAAGGCGCGTGGCGTCGGGTACGAAAGGAGCCTGCAGCTTCGCTACATTTTCGCCGGCGTCGTCGTTCCTGCGATCATGGCTCTGTTCTTTGCCTATGGCGCGGCGACGTCGAACACGCGGCTGCTTGGATTCGCGGCCAATGCCATGTTCTTCTTCGTCGGCTGGCACTACGTCAAGCAAGGCTACGGCATGCTGATGGTCGACGCCGTGCTGAAGCGCAAGTTTTTCGACGGCCGGGACAAGAAGGTCCTGCTCGTCAACAGCTACGCGGTGTGGATTCTGGCCTGGCTGCAGACGAACACGGCGGTGACGCGAGGGCAATATTACGGCCTTCAATATTACACCTTCGCCGCGCCGTCCTGGATTGCCGACATTGCCGTGCTGGCGGCCGTCGGGTCGACGGCGGCCACCCTTTTGATGCTGGCCGATCGCTGGCGAAGGAACGGTGGGGCCCTGCCTTGGAACGGCATCGTGGCCTATGTCGCCTCGCTCTATCTCTGGATCCTGATCGCCAGGATAAACCCGCTCTGGCTGCTGGTGGTGCCCGCGCTCCATTCGCTGCAATATCTTGCCGTTGTGTGGCGGTATCAGACCAATGTCGAGCGAGACGTCTCGGATGCCGCGCGCGATCCGGAGCCGAGAATTCTATCTGTGCTTGGGCCCCGCTACAGGCTGCGGGTGCTGGGGTTCATCATCGGCGGCGGCGCCCTCGGCTATCTCGGCTTCTGGCTGATCCCGTTCGTGCTTACCGCCCTGGTCCCCTACGACAGCCAGGTCCTCGGCTCCTCGCTGTTCTTCTTCATCGTGCTGATCTTCATCAACGTGCACCATTATTTCCTCGATAATGTCATGTGGCGCCGGGGTAATCCGGAAGTGGCTAAGTACCTCTTCCGGTAGTGGTGTCGCGACGCGCGACCACTCAGGATTTCCCCAACACCAGCGACACATTACCGCCCGCGTGACGCTCCAGCCGTCCGGCGAGGTCAAGCTCAAGCAACACCATCGCGATCTGCGCGGCGGTCATGCCGGTGTGGCGGATGATCTCGTCTATACCTGTCGGTGTGGGCCCAAGCGCTTCCAGAACATCGACACGCTCGCTTTCGCCGGGCGGCGGCAGATTTGACATGTCGGGGGCTTCGGCAAGTGTGGCCGTTCTTGGAAGCCTGATGCCGGCAAGCGGCGCCATCGCGCCAAGCACGTCGGCGGCCTCGGTCACGAGTGTGACGCCGTCCTTGAGCAGCGCGTTGCAGCCGGCGGCGCGCGGATCGAGCGGCGAGCCGGGTACGGCGAAGACCAGCCGGCCCATTTCGTTGGCGAGGCGGGCGCTGATCAGCGAACCGGACCGCTGCGCCGCCTCGACCACCACCAGCCCGAGCGCCATGCCGGCAACCAGGCGGTTGCGGCGCGGAAAATCCTGCGCGCGCGGCTGCCAGCCGAACGGCATTTCGGAAACGATGGCGCCGCCACGATCGGCGATCTCGTCGCACAGGCCGGCATTTTCCGGCGGGTAGGGGACACTGTAGCGGTCACTCACGTAAACGTACGAGATGTACGACGCGACTGGGCATTCCTACATGGGCATTTTGCCCAGTGCCCACTCGATGATCGCGCGTTTGTCTGAGGGGGCACGGGGGGATTGAGGCCCCCTGAGTTATACGTAAGGTCTAACGCATTTTTCGCAAAAAGGTCCGACCCCCCATGGCAACTCAAGGGCTCCCCGGAGGGCTCCACTGGTTCAAACCCCCGGTGACCATAAGGCACCCAGGCGGCAGGCTGAACGTCTCGAACATCGAGGCGGGAGCGGAGGAACTCCTCAGGTGGCCTCCGGCCCGGTGGCAGCAGACGGCGACCCGGTGTGCCCTTGAGGCCCTTGAGGATCGAGCTACCCCCCAGGAGTTCCGCAGGGTCTTCAAACTGGCCGCTAAGGAAGCTGGGGTGTTCTTGGGGGATGGAGATGATGATCCGGTCTACAGCTAACCGAGGCCAGCTACAGGCAATCGAGTAGAGCCCTAAAAAAGCAGCAGGCAGGGCGCGTCAGGAACGTCGGCGACACCGCTCCACTATTCTCTATTCTAATTGCAAAATCGTCACTTGTGTGATATCTAAATGTCACTTAGGTAGTGAATCGGCTTAACGCAATGCTTCGAGACAGCTAAGGATCAGTGACGATGACCAATACCCGGAGTGTAGTAGCCGCGTTTGAGCAGCTCCACGCGGCACTTGATGCCCTTCAAGCCGCCCTCACAGCCGAAGAGGCTACTGAACTGGTTGGCCCCATCGAAGCCGTACGCCGGTTTCGTGCTGCGAACCCCAACGCAACTGCTGCTGAAGCTGTCGCCGCGCTCGCGCCCCACGGGTATAACGCCGGTACGATCCGCACCCAGATGTCGCGCCAGGATCACATTGGCCCAAAGCGCAATGAGTTCATCGACTATCGCATCGACAGCGTTGATCCTATCCAGATGACGAACTTGAACACGGGTGAGCGCGTGGAGCGCGGTAAGAACAAGGACATCTTACGTGAAATGGCAAGAAAACTAGGCCTTCCGAAAGCTGGCGCGATGCACTGCTATTCACCCAACGGCGACGAGTTCACAACGCACGATTATGCACGCGCTGTGCTGAAGGAACTCAATGCCATCGAGGCTTAGCAACTTTCGCGCCGGTCTCGTTGCAGCGCCCACATCGGGCGTCGGCAATCGCTACCGGGTCGACTGTGTTGAGCAGTGATCGCGGAGAAGGGTCAACTAAGCTGACGGTTGGCGATGCCACGTCGGTCTTTCCCCAGGGATCCCATGAGGGCGGTGAAGTGAGCGGGCATTGTCATGTCATTGTCCCTGAAACTTCCACAACTTCTCGACCTTGCAAATTATTCGTCACCTTGGGCAATTCGCGACAGCCTAGAACGAATCAGCCTAGAGTGTTGGAATGGTCCGAGTCAGTCCTGTCCCGCCCTCGCCAGCTATCTTCGCCGAAGTCCCCGAGGCGCGTAGGCGCATCATGCGAGCAATCCGCAGTACGGATACCCGTCCGGAGCGGACGCTTCGCGCGAAGCTGCATGCGCTCGGATATCGGTTTCGCAAGAACGTGGCTGCGCTCCCGGGGAAGCCGGATGTCGTGTTTAGCCGCAAGCGCAAAGCGATTTTCGTTCATGGTTGTTTCTGGCACTCCCATCCAAAATGCAAGAACGCGCAGCGACCAAGAACACGAAGCGATTACTGGGAAGAAAAATTAGACAATACCATAGAGCGAGATCGGAGAAATCTCGCGAAGCTTCAACACTTGGGCTGGCAGACCTTTGTGGTTTGGGAGTGCCAACTCACTGTTGACGACGGTGTGCAACGGCAACTGCTAGGGTTCCTGGGCAACCCCAGGGAAGGGGATCGATAGATGCTGGAGAACCGGGGCAAACAGCTTACGGCATTTGCATTGTTCGCCGGAGCGGGGGGACTTGATCTCGGCCTTGAGCAGGCGGGCTTTCGGGTCGCTGTGGCGTCCGATATTTCGCCCTATGCTCAGGCCACTTACGCGCTGAATAAGCCACAGACCCCGTTCATACTGGCGGACGCACGCAAACTTTCTGGGGACGCGTTAGTTGCTGCGGCTGGGGGCGTTGGGCCTGACTTAATCGTGGGGGGGCCGCCCTGCCAAGGCTTCTCGACGCTGGGCGACAAGATGTCCGCCGACCCGAGGAATGAGCTGTTTGCCGCGTTCGCTCGGATCGTTTCCGAGGTAAAGCCCACGTACGTCCTCATGGAGAACGTAAAGGCGCTCACGACGATGTACGGGGGGCGGTTTAAGGATCACATCCTCCGGGTCTTCGAGGACATGGGCTACCGTATGCATTGGGATGTGCTGGACGCGGCGAACTACGGCGTTCCCCAGTTTCGCCAGCGGGTGTTCTTTTTCGGCACCCGGCGAAATGCTCCTTTTCGGTTTCCTGAGCCTTCCCACGGACCTGAAGCAGAGCAGCCTTACGTGAGCGCATGGCAGGCAATCGGCGATCTTTCGACGAAGGGTAGCGAAGTTCCCAACCACGTGGCGCTCGCTCATTCAGAGACAGTCATCGCGCGATATCGGCTCATTCCAGAAGGCGGCCGCCTGCCGCCGCCCGAGCAACTCCCTCCCGAAATACGTCGTGGCAATTTCGGCAACACTTATAAGCGGCTTCATCGGAGTAAGCCTTCCTTGACGATGGTGCCTGGAAACAATGCGTTCCCGGTCCACCCGACACTCAACCGAAGCCTCACACCTCGTGAGGCAGCCCGCTTGCAGACCTTCCCGGATGAGATTGAATTTGCTGGAGATAGGCGCAACCAGTGCATCTTAGTTGGCAACGCCGTTCCCCCTCTTCTTGGATGCGCGATCGGCAAGGCAATTATCAAACACGCTGCGGCTAAGGTCGCCAAAAAGGCGGCTGCGACCTCCCGTGCCAGCACGGCAGCGGCTGGACCTAAGGCGCTCTCGCTCACCCGATCAAAACCTCGAACAGTGACAGCAAGTCGGAGCGGCCCCCCACTGGCGTTCGCTGATCTGTTCTGCGGGGCAGGAGGCATTTCGATTGGAATGGAGCGAGCAGGCTGGACGCCGACCCTTGCGGTGGACGCAAACCCACACGCGAGCGCCACTCATCGCCTCAACTTCCCCCAAACCCCGTTCTTAGAGACCGACCTGTCCAAGCAGAGCGTCGTAGATGAGGTAGTGGAGAGGCTATCTGCGTCCCAGACTGGCCTGATCGTGGGTGGACCGCCGTGCCAAGGGTTTTCGATGTTTGGACGCCGGCGGTTTGTGAATACGCGGGGATACGATCCGCACAAGGACCCTCGAAACACGCTGGTCTTCGCCTTTGTTGAAATTGTGCGAAGGGTGCAGCCCCGCTGGTTCGTGATGGAGAACGTTCCGGGTTTGGCAAACCTAGATGACGGACAATTCTTGCGCGTGTTGCTGCGAGAGTTCCAAGAGGCAGGGTATACTCATTCTGAAGCCCGCGTACTTAACGCGGCGGACTATGGCGTACCTCAGCTTCGCCGCAGGCTTCTTATCATTGGCAATCGAACCGGCCATGTGATTCCGTGGCCAAAAAGGAAGTTCTTTGCCGAGCCAAAGGACTGGCAAGACCCTTACCGGACAGTCGGCGAAGTGATCGGCGATTTGGCTCTGCCGTCCTCCCATGATCGTGTATCCTGCCACGTGCCTATGAAGCACAAGCCGCTTTTGGTAGAGCGATACGGCTACATTCCAGAAGGAGGAAGGCTGGATGTCGAGTCTCTGCCCTTTCACCTCAGGTCGGGGTACCGAACTGACGAAGTGAAGAACTACAGCCACGTATTCAAGCGTCTCCACCGCGACCGCCCCTCTATTACGATGGTGCCTGGCCACAACGCTTTTCCAATACACCCGTTCTTAAACCGTGCCCTTACGGTGCGAGAGGCAGCGCGAATTCAGACATTTCCGGACGAAATAGAATTTGTCGGGCCCAGGCAGGAACAGTGCATACAAGTCGGCAACGCTTTTCCGCCGCTGCTTGCTGAAATACTGGGCAACTGCATCAGAAAAGCCGAGGTCAACAGCTGGTTTCCGGGCCAGGTGCCTGCGTCCGCGTACTACTCGCTCATTGAAGGCCCACAGCCCCTCTCGAACGCAGATGGTAACGGTGACGATGACGACTTGCTTGAGGCCGTGGCATGAGCCATGACATCGAGGCCTCGTATGCAGCGGCAGAGATTGTGAGGCTTCTGCTTGCTTCACCGCAGAATTGGTTTGATGCTCCTCCTGCTGCGGCAGCCCTGAGTGCATACGCTGCTCGTGAGGGGCGCCACGCTTGGCCACACGCGGATGGGGTGATCGCACTTTCGATTCCAGGGCCAGCCGCAGCAGACTACACCGTCGCGTTGGAGTTCAAGCGGCCAAACGAAGGGCTTCATGGCGTACTAACGGCGATCGGCCAGTCGCATGCCTATCTTCGCAAAGGGTATGCAGGCGCCGTGATCGTTGTGCCAGAATCTTATCCCGGATTTCCCCATCCAGGTGCTTACGCAACGGAAGTCCTTAACCTGACGAGCCAATCACAAGCAATCGGCGTGTTTTCCTACAGCAAGCCGAATATGTCTGCGGTGTCGCCGTTTGGAGGGAAACTTCAAATGCACCGCACATTGGCGGTCGACGCTGCACCTCCGATCGCCGTGCCCCTGCCGCCAACTCGGACGCAGACTCAGTGGGCGCATGTTCGCGAAGGCAGCACCGACCCAGACGCGTTCTTCAGATATCTCCAGGCAGTTAAGCTTTTGGGGGGCGGCATCGTGGCGCCCGTAGCCCCGGTGTTCAGCCCAGATCTGTTGGCAGCGGTGCAGCGCCTCCGTCCGGGGGCGGACCCTGCACGATACCTCTCGAATTGCGTGAACAATGAACTGCCCGATCAAGCTTGGCGGCATTTTTGGTTTTCGTATGTGTTGCATCCGGCCGCGATCCCCGGATGGCAAGTTGGCGGACCTCCGTACACCGTCAATGGGACGCAAAGCTTGATCACAAAGTCGGACGGAAGCGGGTTCAAGCGCTTCTTCGTCGGTAAGTCCAATTCTATCAAGAACCGGATCGTTAGCGATCTTAACGCTGGAGCGATCAACCTCGACGTGGCGCACGATAGGCTTGCCAAGAATTATTTCGATAGGGCTCATTCCTATCGCGAGGACATAGACTCGGGCTGCGAGCATCTCGGCTTCGTGGATTCCGACGGCAGGCTAACGGATATTGGGTATCGCTTTGTCGACGCTTGCGAACGGTATGGAAATCCGAACGCCGGAGTACCGAAGGCTATATTCTTGCGAGCTGTGGTCGGTGAGGGCGCTCTCGGCGCCTTCCTCCACTACATCTATCGACTGTCGGAGGAGCGCTTTAACGTGAACCCGCTGGCGTTCACGGTGCCTGCTGCTGCTGGCGGGCCCCCTGTCTTCCAACAAGACGCCTATCTGAACTGGCTTGAGGACGAAATGGAAATGCGCTTGCACGTCTTAAGGAAGGTGGCGCCCCGAGGGGGTGTCGCCCGAAAGCCGTTCCAGGCGGAGTTGGCTCTCTTGCGTGGCTTGGGGCTTGTCGGCAGCGGGTTCCGAATCGGCGTTGGACTACCTATAAACTGGCCCGAACTACAGGAAGCGATGTCGTTCATTTCAGAGCCAACTCTTCACTAGGCCTATTGGTTCGGGAAGCTCAAGCTTAGCCGGGCACGTGTTGAGCCGTATTGGATCAGCTACACCAAGGACGCGGAGTAGGTGGACAGCTTGTTGCGCCGCAGGCGAAAGGCACCGCCAGCCCCTCGGAAATCAATACGTCGCCTACGTCATGGCCATCGGCAAAAAGTGAGCCGCAGCTTCGCCCATAGTTGCACCGCTTTGTCCCCTCGGTCCCCGGACGGCACGCGCAAGGTACCATCTGCAACTCCAGCTTGGCGTTAGAGACCAGTTCTATGAGGCGCGCCTTGGCCCTGCGGCCTAGCTCTCCCTCAACGGCGCATTTCGGCTCGATGCTCTCCGGGGCATTGAAGCCGACAAGCCGGGTTCCCCTTGAGGCACCGTCAAGCCGGATAGTGTCGCCGTCCGTAATGGTGAACTGTGATCTCCCAAGCGGTACCCTGTCTCCTGTGCCAGATTCCGCGAGCGATGACGGCGTGTTTGGCGATACGGTACGCTCGCCGTTGTCTAAAAGCGAGAAGACCGCGCTTATAAGCATCAACACCAGTGCGATTCCGAAGGCTCTCTTAAACCTCCGCGCCACGTAGCGAGCCTCTCGTTCGAGTAGGTTTCCCGAGCGGCGTGGTCGCCATGGAGGAGACGATTTGGGCCGGTACGACGACGGAGGGGGGGCCTGTAGGGCGATGGAGGGGGCCCTGGGGGGCGCGGTTGTGACGGCTCGTAGGACGTGCTGGGACCTTCCGGACGTCCTATGATCTCGTAAAGCTTTGCCGACTGCTTCTCGCTCAATCGGGTGCGCGGGCCATACTTAATGAACCGCGCTCGCATGTCGACGAGGAATTGCTGCTGCCATCGGCTCAGACATGCCCCTCAGACATAATTGCTTGGCGGTCCGACGTGAATAGCTGCAGTCTGGCGTCAGAGCCTTTAAAGCAAGCCTATAATGATTCATCCTCTGGTTTGATCGGGACCATGGCCTCACGTTTCCTTTTTTTCGATAGCCCTGATTTTGCGAGGCTCCAATTTTACAATGTAAAAAACATAGAAAGCCAGTGAAACGCAGAGGTAGGCCCCGCCTGATGCAATGATCCATCCCAATCCTGCTGTAGGATCGGCTAGGACTATAATTAGAGTGATCAACATTAGGCTAAACGTGGCCCAAAACCATGTATGGACGTTATAGGACAGCCAGCCTGCCAACCCACCGAGGGCGACAGCAGGCGCTATAGTGCCAAATCCCCGGGCCAACTTCAGCCCCACAGTTTGCCTCAATTCGTGGGGCATCAACCACAGGACCCCAGCTAGAACGACCGCTCCGGCTATGGCTACCCGCCTGCCCGGGTGTTCGGAAAACATCTTTTCAGGCTCCGTTGAATTTGTATCTGACGCCTCAATTCAGTTGCCGCGCTTAATCCGCGCCCCCAAATCACGTTTGACGAATAAAGCCGAGGGGCGATCGGATGGCAACAGTAATGCAGCTGTGCTGAATGAGGCCAAGTTGTTGTCTGCGTTAGCGCGAAGGCTGCAGTCTTCGCTCTTTTTTCCTGTTGGAATGTGTGAAACATCGTCTGTCGGCCATGGTGCCAATTAAAGGGAGCCGACCACATGACGCATTTCAAGATCGTATTTTTCGGAAGCAGGGGTCGCGTAGTCGCGGAGCGCATGATCCCTTGCCAAGACCACTGGGACGCATGTCAGTGGGCTTGGAAGAACCTACCAGCAAGAGCGGAAGACTTTCACGTCGAGGAGGCCTCGTACGAAGAGAAGCTGGAGGAGTCGGAGAGGGAGAATGATCTGATAGTCCTGAGAGCCTTTCACATTCTCAGGAAGAGGGCCAGGCTGATGAGACCTCTTTCATAAGCGGGCCTCGTAGTATCGAGCATTTCGACAGTTGGGCACTTCGAGCGCCCGAGCCCAGCAAGAGCCTGCCCATGCGTCGACCGTAACCAAAACGCATGGGCAAACTGTCAGCCTCCGTTAGCCCTGTGCAATTGCGAGGGCGCACTTGGCTTCCGACAACTCGGCATTGAGCAGAGTATCGGCGTGGGTCGTGGCGTCCACTTCGGGGCCACTAAGGGCTGGGAAGAAAGACGCGAGTTCCTTCCGGGTTACCTTAGGGGCCCCGGCAGTCAGGTCGCGTTGCGGCTTGGTCCCGGCTGTATACGGCTGGCCAGTGGCTGGGTCGTGGGTTCCGTTGCGGATGCCGTGCTGTACCTCTGCCATTGCCATGCGGCTGGACCGCTCGGAGGCCGCTTGCATCTCGACATAGCCCGGGCGGTCTGCACCATAGGTCCGGGTCTGGACATCCACCTTGCGGAGCGCATCGCGGATTGCTTGGAGGGCGCCCCGCTCCTGTTTAAGCTGTCGCTCAAGGTTGGTGCGCTGAGACACGAGCGAGGCGTTTTCATCGGTCAGTCGGGAGACCTCGGCGGTCAGCTTGGCAATCTCAGTCGAATTGTCCAAGGCCTCGAGTTGAGCGAGGAGTTCCTCACGGGTCGCGAGTTTCTTGCTCATGGTCAAATTTTGCTTTCTTCGCTGCAGCGACGTTCGAGTATTGCGATGTACGAGACTAGTAGGTCCATTTCAGCTCGGAGCCCAGCATAGCGGTACTGAATTTCGGGGTCGGAGTTGAAATCCTCAATAGCTTCCCGGAGGATCGTGAGATTTTCAAAGATGTTCATGTTCATGTTGATTTCCTTTCGAGGTGTTAGGACAAGGGGAAAAGGGCGAGAAGGCACCCAGTAAGAGTCGCGAAGATGTAGGCTGTGGTCATGTAGCCGAACGCTTTGGCGAGAACGGGCCTACTAGTCGTCGGCATCTGGCAGCGACTGGTACCAAAGGCCATAGGCGCCACCCAGCTTGGACGGGTGGAGCTTCCCTGAGACGACATCGGCCACCACGCGGCGGGCGAATGGGTCATCGGTACGGGACGCAGCGTAGACAAGAGATGACCAGCGGTCCCCGCCGATGTACTCGGAGGCAATCGGGGACGCCTCCATGACGGTGGTTTCGATCAGGGTTGAGGTGGTCTGAGCGTCGAACCCCAAGGCGTCCTGCATTGTCTCTACGATGTCGCTGAGGTCTCCCGTGGCAACCATGGTATCGATGCTGTCAGTAACTTCGGTGGGTGTGAAGCAGTCGGCAATCTCGTCAAGGGTCTCCGAAAGTGATGTGATGGTCCCGGCGTCCTTGATCTCAAGTTGCTCTTGGAGGGCCTCAAGTTCCCTGTCTGTCATCCCCTCGATGTTGACGTCTTCGAGGGGATCGGTACCGGAAGGGATAGCCTCAGGGTTGAGTGCAGCTGCGTTGTTGAACGTCGACGTGCCGGTAGGCACTGGGCCATCGGAGACCGCTGGGGTACCTGAGGGCCCTGTAAGGCCAAGCTGTTCAGCAATGTCGATGTCGACGTAAGTGTTCATACCCGGAACGAAGACCTTACCTTCAGGGGCGGGGCCAGCGGCAGAGCCAGCAGCGTACCCGGGATTGCGGTCGACCCAACCGGAGCTTGGGACATCTGGGGACGGCATGCGCATCATGCTGTCAGCGGTGGGGTCGTAATGATTGGACATGGGGTTTCCTTAGAGGAGTTGGGCAGCGCTTAGCGCGAGCTTGGTGTAGGTGAGCAGGGTCATATGCTGCGAAGCAGCGGTTTCGGACCCCGAGTTGGAGCCGCCGTTTGGCAGCGTGGAGACAGCTGAGGACCAGAAGTCCTTGCCGTAGATCGTGTTGGCGTGGCGGACGAAGTCGCGGCCAAGGAGCCGGTGAGTTGCCCCGTAGGCAGCGCGTTTAACCAGCGGCTTTCCAGCTATGGTCTTGCGGAAGTCTCCGAGGAGCGCACCGGCACGTGTGAACAGGAAGGCGTTCCGGTTCTCCCGTAGCCCGCCTGCCTTGCCGGTGTCGTAGTAGGCAGACATCCACCCGAGAAGCGCCTGGGCGTTGGTGACGGCGTCGGTATAGGTCCGCTTGTCCTTGTGCTGCCAGTTTGCGAGGAGACCCTTAGCCTTGGCGATCTGTGGGAGGCCCCGGTGGATGTCGCCAGGACCGAGACAGAAGGACGGCGGCAGAGACTGGCGGCGGTCGAGGGTCCTGAGGTCCAGCGCGATGCGCGCGGCAAGCTGGGCGTCGGTCTGGAGGTAGACAGCGATGGCGTGGCGGAAGATGGCGAGTTCGTTGCGGGACGGGTGGCGGGCGATGGGATCGCCACGGGAACTCGCGGCTTCCTTGTGGGAAGCACAGTAGCGTGAGATGCCTGAGCGCCTGCGGTCACAGCCGGGGCATGAGCATGGTTTCTGCTCGTTGAGTATCTGGCGGCGGCGCAACTGCGCGGCGTTGTCGGGGGCTTGGGCACCAACACGCCAGTCGCGCGGGTGCCCCCGAGTGACGGGAGATGCCATGAGGTTCCTTTGTGGTTGCTAATGAGAGCGCAGGGGCGCTGGCGGTTTGCCCAGTGGACATTCCTACATGGGCATTTTGCCCAGATGCTGGCTTAGTAGTCGGACTGACCGGCGTGAGGATTGGTGGCCTGATCCATGTAGCGGTCGATGTTGGTTATGATGAACTCCTCGAATGCCTCACTCTCCACCAGCCACTCGGGGAAACGCTTGTCCAGCTTGACCAGAGCGTCTGCGAGGATGTCCGCGTTCTTGAACAGCTTGCTACCGAAGGTTTTCTTGAGTGCCTTGACGTATCGGTCCACCTCCTTTGATCGCCAATCGGGCACGGGCTCGCGGGGCTCGATGCCCTGCAGTAAGTCCCGCGCCTCTCGCCAAGTGAGTGCCAAGAGACCCTCGGGTGTCTGACCGGCAGACAAGAGGGCCTCGCGCACCTTGCGCATGTTCTTGATGGTCCCGTCAGCAACGGAGCAGCTACGCCGTATGCGGTCGCGTGAGAGGTCGGTGGTCACCGTCAGGAACCACGCGCGGTCGAGCTTTTCCTCCAGCGACATGGGCAGGCGGTCCTTTGAATTGGCCTCGGCTGCGAACGCCAGGGCATCTTCGAGTGAGCCCGTGAAGACCTCGACGGGGATGTTCGAGTGGACCCCGGCGCTGAGGTAGGCGAGGCGGCGGTGGTGTCCATCGATCACATACCAGCGGTCACCACCCCACCAGACCACAAGCTTGTCGAGGTAAGAGGGGTTGGACTGGGAGCCGATAGCATCCCGGAGTGTGGCGACATGCTTGTCGCTCTCTAGCTGTCGGCCTTCGAGTTCGCGCGGCTGGAACGCGCCGACCATCGAAGTGATACGCGAGGGACCGGCGGGGCCCTTGAGGTCGAGGTGTGTCGGTAGGGGAGCGGGCGGTGTGGACCCGTGGCTCTCAAGAGCCTTGCGGATTATCGCGAGGGCCTCGTGGGGTGATTTGCGCTCCGTCATTTGGAACCTTTCCGTGTTGGCGGCGAGTGCCCGGCTGGGCATTCCTACGTGGGCAATTTGCCCAGTTGTCAGTTGTCCTTGGTGCCGGTCGCGAAGGCGATCTGCTCATCGACACTCAGTCGGTCGGCGAACCAGTCGGGGATCATGTTGGATGTGTCAGCGGGACGGGTTGTGCCTGCCTTCACAATGTCTCTGATCTGGCCGTAATGCATGTAGCTTGTGTCGTGCGGGAGCCAGCCGAGAAGCCGGAAGGACCAGAGAGCCTTTAGGATTTCCCTGATGTCCGGGATAGGAAGCCGGTGGTTGCTACGGGCCCGCTCAAAATCTGCCTCGGTGCATCCCTCAGGTGTCATCCCTCCACGGTGGGCAAGGTAGCGAGCCACACGGTTGTTCTTGATGTGGACGGGGGCCGTGCGGGTGTCGTTGTGGTCGCGAACGACGTGGAAGGTTGCTGCAAGGGATGGGCGCAGCGATGTGCGCATAGCTTCGGCGATGGCCGCGATGGTTTCGGTCATAGTGGTATCCTGGATGTTGTGCTGGATGGCGCGTTAGGCGCTAGGTGTGGTGTGTAGAGGGCCTCAACTACAGGACCCATACCCAAGAGAAAAACCGGGAGCAGACGTGAAAACGAGCAGGGAGATGCGGACGAGCGTCCTTTGTGCAGTATGAGTAGGTGATCCGGCGAGGCCGTCTACTCTCATGATGGGCGGGTATTCGCGAAGACAGGCAGGGAGACGCGGGTGAGGCCGTCTACCGTCCATACGGCAACCTAATCGGACGAGTACGTGTCTTATGTACTGTATGGAGAGGTAATAACCGGCGAGTTATGGATGAGGGCCGGTGCCACCCCCTAGTCCGGCTCTCCAGTGCCGTCGAAAACGATGGCGTGCGTGTGACGCACCCCCACGGTAACCTCCGCCCCGGTGCTGTCGACAAGAGTGGTGGTGGTGGCGGGAAAGCCGCGCATGGTCACCAAGGCACGTCTGAGGGTCTTGCTGTCGCTCTCAAGGTCGATGCGCTGCACAAGGTTCCCCAGGAGCCTTTGGGCCTCCTTGCGGTCCTCCTTGGCCAGCCGTTCAATCTCGTGCTGGTCAAGCTCGAAGTCAGCCAAGGAGGTCTCAGCATCCTCAGCCCTAGCGACCTCCTCACGTAGCCGCATCATCTCGCCACGCTTCGCCTCGATCTCTAAGGACAGGGCAGTGGACTGGTCCAGCAAGAACTTACGTGACGCGGCGTCGGCGGCCTCAGCCATACCAGCAAGAATGTTGCCCTGCTTGGCCTCAAGGGCACCTATGGCGTCGGCAAGTTCCGTTACCTTGTCGATGGAACCCGCCGCTGCTTCTCCCGGTATGGGAACGGCTAGGAGCCCGACGCGGGAAAGCATCTCGGCCTCGAAGCGTTCATAGCGCCAATTGGGGGCCTTGCAGTCCGTCCGCTTCGTGGTCTTGCCAGAGCAGATGAGGTAGCGGAACTCCTTGAACTTCGAGGACGTGAGATTCATGACGGACCCGCAGTGCCCACAGTAAACCAGCCGAGGGAACAGGGTGGCAGTGTTGCCGTTCTGGGAATTGTGGACCCTCTGGCGGGTACGGTGCTGGATGGACAGCCACTCGGTCTCAGTGATCAGGGCAGGGTAATAGTCGCGTACCTCGTCACCCTTGACCACGAGGGACCCATACGCCGCCTTGGACTTGATGATGTCCTGCACGACGCTCTTGCCCCATTGGCCCCCTTTGGGAGACGGCAAGCCCTTGGCGTTCAACTGCTGGGTGATTGCACCCTGGCCGACGCCATCCTTGGCAAGCTGGAATATCAGCCGGGCATCATCGGCACGAGCGTTCAACTGCTGGGTCTGCTGGTCAATCCAAAAGGGAACCTTGGACATCTTGACCTTGCCCTGCCGCGCCCTGTTGGTGCGGTTGTTCCACTCAGACCCGACGCGCTCTGATATCTTGGCGCTGTAGGCATTGGCCGCCTGCATCTCCATGAGGGACATGACCAACAGCATGACGTTGGAACGGTAGTCTTCGATGGTGTGGACGCGCTGGTCGTGCAGGGTCACGATGGTCAAGCCGGTCTTGAGAACGGCAAGGAAGTACTCTTGCGCGTCGAGGTAGTTGACGCGGGAGATGCGGTCCACGTTCTCGACTATCAGCACCATGTCACCAGGGATCACCCCGGCCTTGATGTCTGCCACTAGCTTGCCGAAGGATGCCTCAAGGTTTGCGCCCTTGAAGGCCGAGACACCTTCGTCCTTAAGTTTGAGGTCGAGCGCCAGCCCATAGGTAGAGCAGAACCGTTCGGCCCCCTCGGTCTGGCGTCTCAGGCTGTCGCCGGATGTCTGGCCATCGGAGGACCAGCGGGCGTAGCTAATGGCGCGGCGGCCCTTGAGGTCTCTGGGTTGCAGCATGGTTTACCCCCGTTTTCAAAGCAACATCTGGGGGCTTCGTAGTTGTTTGTAGAGTGACCGTCAAGGCACATCGAGACCGCCGGCCAGAACGCCGACCGTGCCGGTCGCAACACTGCCCTTGTGCGCGGCCGTGTCGATGCCGCGCGCCAGCCCGGAAACAATGGCATAGCCTTCGCGGCCAAGATCGGCCGCCAGCATGCGCGCCATCTTGATGCCGGCAAGCGAGGCGTTGCGGGCGCCGACAATCGCCACTGCCGGCAGGCGAAAGACGGCGCCTTCGCCTTTCACCGCCAGCAGCGGCGGCGGGTTGTCGAGGGTCTTCAGCAGGGGCGGATAGTCGGCTTCGCCGACGCCGACGAAGCGGGCGCCGGCGCGTCGGGCGGCGTCCAGTTCGGCTTCAGCCTCGGCGACGGAGGGGACGCGGATGATGCGATTGGCGCCGCCGGAGATCGTCAGTTCGGGCAGCATTTCCAGCGCGGCTTCGGCCGAGCCGAAGCGGTTGATCAGTTCGCGGAACGAAGCCGGGCCGACATTCGGCGTGCGGATCAGGCGCAGCCAGGCAAGCCGTTGCCGGTCGCTGAGGCGCGGGCCGGCGGTCGTAGCGCTCATCCCTTCGCCCCGATCTTGCCCTCTGTGCCGGCGAGCAGTCGCGAGATGTTGGCATGATGCTTGATGATGACGATCAGGCTCATCACCGCGAACAGGCCGGCGATGTGCGGCGTGCCGATGAAATACAGCGCGATCGGCACAACTACCGCCGCCGCCAGTGCTGCCAGCGATGAGTAGCGGAACAGGATGGCCATCGCCAGCCAGACGACGGCGAAGACGAGCATGCCTTGCCAGGCAAGTCCGAGCAGCACGCCGAGATAGGTTGCGACGCCCTTGCCGCCCTTGAAGCCGAGCCAGACCGGGAAGAGATGGCCGAGGAAGGCTGCGAAGCCGGCGACAAGTCCGTAGTCCGGTGAAAAATGCCCCGCGATCAAGGCGGCGGCCGTGCCTTTCAGCGCATCAAGCAGCAGCGTCGCGGCGGCGAGGCCCTTGTTGCCGGTGCGCAGGACATTGGTCGCGCCGATATTGCCTGAGCCGATCTTGCGGACATCGCCGAGGCCGGCCGCGCGGGTGATCAGCAACCCGAACGGGATCGAGCCGAGCAGATAGCCGAAGACCAGCGCGATCACGTAACCCATTGTTTCCCCCATATCTCCTCTCGCACAGAGCGCTTCCCCAGGTTGAATTACTGTGCGCTATGCAACCTTTGTTTGCAAGAGCTGACCTTGCTCAGGCGTCAATCGGTCATAATGGTAGAGTCGAGAGGGTTCGCCAAGCAACTCTGTGCCGCGCGGCCTCGGCAGTGGAGCTTATGCGGAAAACACCGTGCGGCCCGCGACCACCGTCCGTAGGACCTTGCCCTGCAGACGCGCACCCTCGAAACAGGTGTTCTTCGAGCGTGAGTGCAGACCGCTTTCGCTGACGATCCACGGCTCGTCGAGATCGACCACGCAAAGATCTGCGGGCGCGCCCGGCTTCAGCGTGCCGCCCGGCAGGCCGAACAATCTTGCCGGCGCGGTGGACAGCGTCTCGATCAGCCTCGGCAGCGGCACGTCGCCATTGTGGTAGAGCCGAAGCGCGGCGCCAAGCAGCGTCTCCAGCCCGATGGCGCCGGCGGCGGCGTCGGCAAAGGGCAGGCGCTTGGTGTCGACGTCCTGCGGGTCGTGCGAGGAGACGATGATGTCGATCGTGCCGTCCTTGATCGCCTCGATCATCGCCAGCCGGTCGTCCTCGGCGCGCAAGGGCGGGGTCAGCCGGAAGAAGGTACGGTATTCGCCGACATCGTTCTCGTTGAGCGACAGGTTGTGTATGGCCACACCCGCCGTGACATTGGCGCCGTCGGTCTTTGCCCGATTCACCGTGCCGGCAGCCATTGCGGACGATATCTTGGCGGCGTGATAGGCGCCGCCGGTCAGCCGGGCCAGCGCCAGGTCGCGCTCGAGCGGGATGAGCTCGGCCTCGCGTGGGATGCCGGACAGGCCGAGCCAGCTCGCGTAGAGACCTTCGTTCATCACTCCGGACGAGGCGAGATCGGCGTCCTGCGTTTCGTGTGCGATGACGCCGCCGAAATCGCGGGCATAGGTGAGCGCGCGGCGCATCACCAGCGCGCTTGCGATCGTATGGCGGCCGTCGGTGTAGGCGACGGCGCCGGCTTCGCGCAACAGGCCGAATTCGGTCATCTCGCGACCTTCAAGGCCCTTGGTGATCGCGGCCGCCGGGAAGACATTGACGCTTGCGGTGTCGCGTGCCGTGCGCAGCACGAATTCGACCAGGGCCACATTGTCGATCACCGGGTCGGTGTCTGGCATCATGACGATGGAGGTGACGCCGCCGGCCGCGGCAGCGACGCTCGCCGAAGCAATGGTCTCGCGATGCTCGCCGCCGGGTTCGCCGATGAAGACGCGCGCGTCGACGAGGCCCGGAACGATCGTCTTGCCGGCGCAGTCGACGACGGTGGCGCCTTCGGGCACGCCCTGGTTCAGGGCCGCCTTGCCGGACGCGACAATCTTGCTGCCGTCGATGATGACACTGCCGATCTCGTCCACGCCGCGCGAGGGGTCGACGATGTGCGCCCCGGTAAAGACAGCCACGCTCATGCGCCGCGCCCTTCATGGTTGCGGCGCGGGTCGAGCAGCGCTTCCATGACCGCCATGCGCACGGCGACCCCCATCTCGACTTGCTCCTGGATGACGCTTTGCGGTCCGTCGGCGATTTCGGAGGCGATCTCGACGCCACGGTTCATCGGGCCGGGATGCATGACCAGCGCATCCTCCTTGGCGGCCTTCAGCTTTTCGGCATCGAGACCGAAGTAATGGAAATATTCGCGGATCGACGGCACGAAGGCGCCTGCCATGCGCTCGCGCTGCAGGCGCAGCATCATCACGACGTCGGCATCCTTGAGGCCCTCCGCCATCGAGCGCGAGACAATCACGCCCATCCTGTCGATGCCGGACGGCAGAAGCGTCGAGGGCGCTACGACTCGCACCTGCGCGCCAAGCGCGTTGAGCAACATGATGTTTGAACGGGCGACGCGCGAATGCAGGATGTCGCCGCAGATCGCCACGATCAGCTTCGACAGCGGGCCCTTGGCGCGGCGGATGGTCAGCGCGTCAAGCAGCGCCTGCGTCGGGTGCTCATGCGCGCCGTCGCCCGCGTTCACCACCGAGCACCCGACCTTCTGCGCCAACAGCGCCGCGGCCCCGGCCGACTGGTGGCGTATGATCAGTATGTCGGGCCGCATGGCGTTGAGCGTCATCGCCGTGTCGATCAGCGTCTCGCCCTTCTTTACCGAGGAGCTTGCCACCGGCATGTTCATGACGTCTGCGCCGAGCCTTTTACCGGCCAGTTCGAAGGAGGACTGCGTGCGGGTCGATGCCTCGTAGAACAGGTTGATCTGGGTGCGGCCGCGCAGCGTCGAGGTCTTCTTTTCCGATTGCCGCGAGATCGCCACGGCACGGTCGGCGCGATCGAGCAAAAGCTCGATATCGGCGGGGGAAAGGTCGCGGATGCCCAGAAGATGGCGGTGAGGAAAAAGCGGCAGGGACGAAGCGTCGGTCATCTCAAGGCGCTGCTATAGGGTGCGGTCCGGCCTGCCGCAAGCACCAGCTTTGGATTGCGGGTGTTCTCCCCGGTATTTTCATCGCGCGCGCCACGACGCTTGGGTTATAAGGCCGGATGGCCTCGGATTCGAGATCGTGGCCTTCGGCTTTAAGGACCTTTCTGCCAATTGAAGGATTGGGCGTGACCGACGAGGTGATCAACCAGCCGCCGCCGTTGACGGGCGGCAATGCATGGCGGGGCGATCCGTTGCTCATCCAGCTCGCCGAGCGTTTTTCCGACCCCGTGCGCAAGGACCTCGACGGGCTTGGCCGGTTCGTGATGACACAGGAGGCGCAGGAGCTTGCCCGCCTCGCCAACACCGACACGCCGAAATTGCGGACACATGACCGCCAGGGTCGGCGCCTCGACCTGGTCGAATACCATCCGGCCTATCACGCCTTGATGCGCCGCTCGATCGCGGGCGGCCTGCACTCTTCCGTATGGGAAAACGGCGATGCCGAGATCGGTCGCCGCCATCAGGTGAGGGCGGCACGGTTCTATCTGACCGCGGAGCTCGAGGCGGGGCATCTTTGTCCCATCACCATGACCAGCGCCTCGCTGGCGGCCTTGATGGCAAGCCCGAAGCTCTTTCGCGAATGGGCCCCGCGCGTGACGACGCGCAAATACGATCAGGCGCAGAAACCGCCGGTGCACAAGACCGGACTGACGCTCGGCATGGGCATGACCGAGAAGCAGGGCGGCACCGACGTGCGCGCCAACACCACCAGGGCAGAGCGCACCGGCAGCGGTTTCTACAGGTTGACCGGCCACAAATGGTTCATGTCGGCGCCGATGTCGGACGCCTTTCTGGTGCTCGGCCAGGCTCCGGAGGGACTGTCCTGCTTTCTCGTTCCGCGCATCCTTGGCGACGGTTCCGGCAACGGCTTCCGCTTCCAGCGCCTGAAGGACAAGCTCGGCAACCGCTCGAACGCCTCATCGGAGGTGGAGTTCGTCAATGCGATCGGCGAGATGGTCGGCGACCCGGGCGCGGGCGTGAAGACGATCATGGACATGGTGACGCTGACCCGACTCGACTGCGCGGTTGCGTCATCGGCGCTGATGCGGGCGGGGCTCGCCGAGGCGGTTCACCACACACGCCATCGCCAGGTGTTCGGTTCGAACCTGATCGACCAGCCGCTGATGCAGCGGGTCCTGGCCGACATGGCGCTCGACGTCGCGGCCGCCACGGCGCTGTCGTTCCGCTTGGCGCGCTCTTTCGATGAAGCGGCAAGCGATCGCGGCGAGGCGGCCTTTGCCCGCGCCATGACGCCTGTCGTCAAATATTGGGTCTGCAAGATCACGCCGCAGGTGCTCTACGAGGCGATGGAATGCCTCGGCGGCAACGGCTATGTCGAGGAAGCGCCGCTTGCCCGCTACTATCGCGAGGCGCCGGTCAACGCGATCTGGGAAGGTTCGGGCAATGTCATGGCGCTCGACGTGCTGCGCGTGCTTGGCCGCGCGCCAGGCCTGTTCGAGGAGGTGCTGTTCGGCATCGACCGCGACCTTGGCACCGGCGGGCGAGGCACCATCGGCGTGCTCAAGGCAGCCATGCAGGTGGCGACGACCGACGAGGAATCCGCGCGCCTGCTCACCGAACAGCTGGCGCTGTCGGCTGCGGCGGCGGAGCTTCGAAGGCTGGGGGCGGGGCGGATCGCCGACGCGTTCGTCGAGACACGGCTCGGCGGCCAGTGGCGGACAACCTACGGCATGCTCGATTCGCGCCACGATGCGCGCATGATCATCGACACGCTCTATCCGCCGGTGACCTGATCCTTCCCGGACCAGATACCGGCCTGTGGATGGCCGTTAACCTTAATAAATGGTTTCCATTGCGGCGGGCCGTTGCAAAGCCCAATCTCGGCCCGCTGGAGCAGGGAAGGGTTAACCATGACCTCCGAGCTCCGCCAGGCGGGAAGCGCATGCGGCACGTGTTGAGTTCAGTTCTGGCCTTGCATTGGGCGGTGGTTTTCGCCCTGCTTGCCTATATCTGCATGGACGGCAACGGCGGCCTCGAGGCCGCGATCGGCGTGCCGGGGCTCACAATCCAGGGCAGCCGGTTCGAAAGTGTCGCCGTGGTTGCGCCGCTTTCGATCGCGCTGCTGACCGTCGCGGTGCTGTTCTGCTGGGCCTTTGTCGAAACGCTGCTCAACGGCGCGTCGAGGCGGGACGCGGGCGAGAGCGTTGCAAGGGTCGCTTTCGTCTTCGCGTCGTCCCTGCTGTCGCTGATTCTCATCGCCGGCGTGGCGCAAGGTATAGACGGGCTGTTTGTGATCGTCGGCATACAGATGACGGCGCTGCTTGCTTCCTATGTCGCGATGCAAGCCGAACGCCGGTCCACCTTTGCCGCAACGAACCTGCCCGAGGGCGACGTACGCGCCGCCGCCGCGCGCATGGCGATGGGCGCCGCGCACAGCTCTCTCCTTTCCCGCATATCTGGTCATCTGGAAAACAAGCCAGGAGGCAGCCGCTGATGCGCACGCTGTTCGCACTCTGGGCCGCTCCGATGGCGATCTTCTGGGGATGGTTCTTCCTGTCGCTCAACGACATGAATTTCGGCTATGTGATGCTTAGCCGCCAGCTGCACGACTTCGTCTTCCAGATCTATGGCCAGATGCTCGGCATCGATCCGGCGATCATCCCGGGCATGGTGGCGCGGACCTGCATTTTCGATTTTTTCCTGCTCATGGGGCTTTGGGCCTTCCGCCGCCGGCGCAACATCGCCGAATGGATAAGGCAGCGCCGGCAAGGCACTGTCAGCGAGGATCGTCTCGGCCAAGCGACTGAAGCCGGTCGAGGGCTCCCTGCAGAATAAAGGCGGCGGCCGCCGAATCGATCTTGCCGGCGCGTTTCTTGCGCGAGAAATCCATTTCGATCAGCGTTCGTTCGGCAGCGACCGTGGACAGCCGCTCGTCCCACAGCACGAAGGGCAGGTCCGACAGCGACGCCATGTTGCGGACGAAGGCGCGTGATTTCTGCGCACGAGGTCCTTCCGAGCCGTCCATGTTGATCGGGAGACCGAGCACGATGGCGCCGACATTGTCCTTCTGGAACTGCGCGAGCAGTTGGGCGGCATCCAGCGAAAACTTCTTGCGCAGGATGACCGGGCGCGGGTGGGCAAAGGACAGCCCGCGGTCGGAAACCGCCACGCCGATCGTCTTGTCGCCGAGATCGAGCCCGGCGAGAGTCCTGCCGCCGGCAAGCCGTTGCGGCAGTTCCTCGATTGAAATAATCCCCAACGGCTTGTCCTGACATCCGGGCGTCACACGTCCTTTTGACGGTGGGAAGCGCCGCGCCACTTTCAATTTGTGGCCAGCGTTCTATCTTCCGGCAACGGAAAAATCGAGGAAGCATTCATGAAACTGACTTGGTACGGACATTCGGCATTCCGCGTCGAGACCAAGGATGCCACCATTCTCATCGACCCTTATCTGGTCGGTAATCCGTCCTGGACCGGCGGCTGGGAAGGGCCGGCCGAGGGTGTGACCCATGTCCTTCTGACACACGGCCACAACGACCATGTCAGCGGCGCGGTCGAAGTGCTGAAGAAAAGCGGCGCCATGCTGGTCGCGAATTTCGAGATCTGCATGTATCTCGTGGGCCAGGGCGTCAGCGGCGACAAGATCAATCCTGGCAATATCGGCGGCACCGTCGATTGCGGACCGTTCACCACCACCTTCGTCCAGGCGCTGCATTCGTCCTCTTTCGGCGGCGAGGGCGGCACGAACACCTATCTGGGCAATCCGGGCGGGCTCGTCCTGCACTTCTCGGAGGACAAGACGCTTTATCACATGGGCGACACCGACATCTTCTCCGACATGGGGCTGATCAACGAGTTGCACGAGCCTAAGATCGGCATCGTGCCGATCGGCGACCGCTTCACCATGGGCGGCGCGGTGGCAGCCCTTGCATGCCGCCGCTTCTTCGGCTTCGATACTGTCGTGCCTTGCCATTTCGGCACGTTCCCGATCATCGACCAGACCGCAGACAAGTTCGTCGCCGGCATGGAGGGCTCGGGCGTCAATGTGGCCCTGCCTGAGATCGGCAAGGCGATCACGATCTAGGTCGCCTCACCGACATGAGGAGCAACGTGCGCGATCGCTTCGGCATCATCCATGTTGCGCGCTGAGCGCCGCGCCGCTATAGCCCGCACTGGTTTTGCCGAGGCGAAAAGAACATGTCCGTTGATCTTCAGACCGTGAAGCGCGTAGCGCGCCTTGCCCGTATCGCGGTGAGCGAGGAGGACGCCGAGCGCATGACTGGCGAGCTGAATGCCATCCTCGGCTTCGTCGAGCAGTTGAACGAGGTCGACGTCTCGGGCGTGGAGCCGATGAGGTCGGTCACGCCTATGGGGATGAAGAAGCGCCAGGACGCCGTCACCGACGGCGACAAGGCCGCCGATATCGTCGCCAACGCGCCGGCAACGGATGAGAACTTCTTTCTTGTTCCGAAGGTGGTGGAGTAGGCCGTGGCCGTCGAGATCGCCGTCGAGACGCCTTTGCAGGACGACGTGCGCGCGCTGGTCGCCGAACTGAATGCCGCGCTGCTCGAACTGACGCCGCCCGAACATTGTTACCATCTCACAGTCGAGCAGATGGCGGGCAGGGATACGACAGTGTTCATCGCCCGCGACAATGGTCTCGCCGTCGGTTGCGGCGCGCTCAAGCGTCATGACGGCGCGGTCGGCGAGGTCAAGCGCATGTATACGCGGCCTTCGCATCGCGGCCGCAAGATCGGCGCCGAGATCGTCGAACGGGTCGAGGCGCTTGCCCGGCAGGAAGGGCTGACGCGCCTGGTGCTTGAAACCGGCGATCGGCATCCCGCCGCCTGGACCGTTTATGAGCGCGCCGGATTCTCGCGTTGCGGACCGGTGCTGGATTATCCCGACTCCGAGTGGTCGGTCTTTTACGAAAAGAGCCTTGCCTGATGAGCGACCTCACACATCTCACCATTTCCGAGGCCCGCGCCAAGCTGCGCGGCAAGGAGATCACCGCGGCCGAGATCACCGAGGCCTATCTCGCGGCGATCGATCGGGCCAATCCGGTGCTCAATGCCTATGTGACTGTTACCGCCGACAAGGCGCGCGACATGGCGAAGAGTTCCGATGCCAGGCTCGCCAAGGGCGAGGGCGGCGCACTGGAAGGCATTCCGCTCGGCATCAAGGACCTGTTCGCCACCGAAGGCATCCATACCCAGGCCTGCAGCCATGTGCTGGACGGTTTTCAGCCTCGCTACGAGTCTACCGTCACATCCAACCTGTGGGCCGACGGCGCCGTGATGCTCGGCAAGCTCAATATGGACGAGTTCGCGATGGGTTCGTCGAACGAGACCTCCTACTACGGTCCGGTCATCAATCCCTGGCGCCGCTCGCGCCTCGATACGGTGGTGATGCCGACGACGCATCAGGGTGACGGCGGCTTCGTTTCCGCCGGCGGCACGAAGACGCAGCGGACGCTGGACAACGCCCAACTGGTGCCGGGCGGCTCGTCCGGGGGGTCGGCGTCGTCCGTGGCCGCCTTCCTGTGCGCCGGAGCAACCGCCACCGATACCGGCGGCTCGATCCGCCAGCCAGCCGCCTTCACCGGCACGGTCGGCATCAAGCCGACTTACGGGCGCTGCTCGCGCTGGGGCATCGTCGCCTTCGCTTCCTCGCTCGACCAGGCCGGACCGATCGCGCGCGACGTGCGCGATGCCGCGATCATGTTGAAGTCGATGGCCTCCGTCGATCCGAAGGACACGACCTCGGTCGATCGCCCGGTGCCGGACTACGAGGCGGCGATCGGCAAGCCGATCAAGGGCATGAAGGTCGGCATTCCGAAGGAATACCGTGTCGACGGCATGCCGCAGGACATCGAGGCGCTCTGGCAGAAGGGCATCGCCTGGCTGAAGGACGCCGGCGCCGAGATCGTCGACATCTCGCTGCCGCACACCAAATATGCCTTGCCGGCATACTATATCGTTGCACCGGCCGAGGCTTCGTCGAACCTCGCCCGCTATGACGGCGTGCGCTACGGCCTGCGCGTGCCCGGCAAGGACATCATCGACATGTATGAGAAGACGCGCGCCGCCGGCTTCGGCCGCGAGGTCAAGCGCCGCATCATGATCGGCACCTATGTGCTGTCGGCCGGCTATTACGACGCCTACTATCTGCAGGCGCAGAAGGTGCGCACGCTGATCAAGCGCGACTTCGAGAACGTCTTCGCCGCCGGCGTCGACGTCATCCTGACGCCCGCAACCCCGTCGGCCGCCTTCGGCATCGCCGACGAGGACATGGCCTCCGATCCGGTCAAGATGTACCTCAACGACATCTTCACCGTGACGGTGAACATGGCCGGCCTTCCGGGCATTTCCGTGCCGGCCGGCCTCGACGGCAAGGGCTTGCCGCTCGGCCTGCAACTGATCGGCCGTCCGTTCGATGAGGAAACGCTGTTCCAGACGGCGCATGTCATCGAAAAGGCGGCGGGCAAATTTCAGCCTGAAAAGTGGTGGTAGCGTCGTCCCTCATCGAGCGAAGGTGAGGGATGTTCTACTACCTTTCGAAAATATTCTGGTTCTTCATCCAGCCGGTCAACCTGGCGATATTCCTGCTGCTCGCGGGACTTATGGCGGCGATCTTCCGTCGCCGGCGATTGGCCGCGACCGGCGGCGTGGTCGCCGTCGTGATCATGGTCCTCTCGGCCTGGACGTCCGTCGGCGCGATGATGCTGACTCCACTGGAAGAACGCTTCCCCAAGCCGCCACTGCCCGAAAAGGTCGACGGCATCGTCGTGCTTGGCGGCGGCTTCGAGGGCGCCATCAATCTCGCGCGCGGCGGCTATGAGTTGAACAGTGGCGGCGACCGCATGGTGGAGACCGCTATCCTCGCCAGGCGCTTCCCGCAGGCAAAGATCGTGGTGTCGGGCGGCAACGGCTCGCTCTTCCTTGATGGAGAAGGCGACGCCGACACCGCACCGCGCCTGCTTGGCGCTCTCGGCGTTCCGGCCGATCGCCTGATCCTCGAGGACAAATCCCGCAACACCTACGAGAATGCTTTGTTCTCGCGACGACTCGTCGAGCCGAAACCGGGTGAGACCTGGCTCCTGGTAACCTCTGCTTTCCACATGCCGCGCGCCAAGGCGCTATTCGACAAGGCGGGTTTTCCGACCGTTCCCTGGCCGGTCGACTACCGTACCTCGGGCAGGGAAGGCGTCGGCTTCTACCGCGACAATCCGGTGGACTCCATACAGGCGACCACCATCGCTGTTCGCGAGTGGATCGGGCTATTCGCCTACAGGCTTTCCGGCAGGATTGATCAATTCTTTCCCGGACCCGGCGGCTGACCGAGCACTGCCTGCCGCGCCGCCGAGAAGAACTGGCGGCGCACAAGCACCGCCAGAAGCACCAGCGTCGACACCACGAACACCAGGGGATCGACGAACCAGCCGAGATAGCCTATCGAGAAGAAGACGGCGCGCAGGCCGGCGTTGAAGTGCTTGCCGGCGAGCACGTTCATCCTCGTCGCCCGCCAAACCGCCGTTTCGCTCAGCGGGTTGCGCGAAGCCGGGCCATGCGGGGTAGGTACGGCGCCGATCAGGATCGAGCAATAGTTGAACAGCCGGTAGGCCCAGCCGAACTTGAAGAATGCGAAGGCCAGGATCAGCACCAGGCCGAACACCTTGGACTGGAAGGCTTCACGCGACGCAGCCGCACCGAACGGCAGATCGGCCAGAATCTGCAGCACGCGGTCGGAGGCGCCGAGCAGGGCAAAACAGCCGCCGAGAGCAATCAGCGAAGAGGACGCAAAGAAGGCAGTGCCTTGCTGGAGGCCGTTCATGATGGCCGTGTCGACGATCCGGATCTCACGCTCGGCCATGTTGCGCATCCAGGCCTCGCGCTGGGCGTTCATTGCCGTGGTCAGCGACATGCGACGGACGAGCTTGCCGTCCGAGGCGAGGGTGTGCGCAACCCAGACCACCAGGAAGAAAGCCAGCGCTGCCAGATCGGCGGCCGAAAGATGAATTGAATCGCTCATCCATTGCTTCTAACACAATGGGTGCCGATGCTTCGACAGGCGGCGGAGCCCGATGTCGCTGGCGGAGCAAACAAGGTCGGCAGCCGCCGAGCCGCGACATGCAAAACAGCGGAAACATCCCACGAATTCCTCTATAAGCCTTGATCGGCCCCCAGGAGACAACGGCCCCGTGTTCCTTTCGGTTTTCGACCTGTTCAAGATCGGTATTGGCCCATCGAGCTCGCATACTATGGGGCCGATGACGGCTGCTCGCCGTTTCCTCGACGAGATACTGGCGGGCGACTGGCCGCGGCCCGCTGGCGTCAATGTCGACCGCATCGGCGCCAGCCTGCACGGTTCGCTCGCGTATACCGGTATCGGCCACGGTTCCGACCGTGCCGTGATCCTTGGACTGGCGGGCCAGACACCGCAGACGGTCGATCCCGACGAGGCCGATGGCATCGTCGCCCGCATCGCTACGGAGAAGCGTATTTCGCCCCCCGGGCATCCGATCTATCGCTTCGATCCCGCCAAGGACCTCGTGCTCGACCGCAAGACGCCGCTGACCGGCCACGCCAACGGCATGGCCTTTTATGCCTATGACGCATCCGACCGGCTGCTGCTCAAGCGCATCTATTATTCGATCGGCGGCGGCTTCGTCGTTTCCGACGAAGAATTGCAGCGCATGAAGGTCAAGGGCTCGGTGACGACCGAGGGCAAGAAGGTGCCGTACCCGTTCAAGAATGCCGTCGAAATGTTGGCGATGGCGGCAAAGAGTGGGCTTTCGATCGCCGAGATGAAGCGCGCCAACGAGGAAAAGCACATGTCGCGCGCGGAGCTTGACGAAGGCCTCGACGCGATCTGGGGTGCGATGAAAGGCTGCATCGATCGCGGCCTGTCTCAGGACGGCATCATGCCGGGCGGCTTGAAGGTGCGCCGCCGCGCGCGGCAGCTGCATGACAAGCTGCAGGAACAATGGCAGCAGAACCGGCCCAACCCGTTGCTGGCCAATGACTGGCTGTCGATCTATGCCATGGCGGTCAACGAGGAGAACGCGGCCGGCGGGCGCGTGGTGACGGCTCCGACCAATGGCGCGGCCGGGACGCTGCCGGCAGTGCTGCGCTACTGGCTGCATTTCCATCCAGAGGCCGACCAGCCAAGCATCCGAGACTTCCTGCTGACTGCCGCGGCGGTCGGCGGCATCATCAAGTCCAATGCCTCGATCTCCGGCGCGGAGGTAGGCTGCCAAGGCGAGGTGGGGTCGGCCTCTGCGATGGCGGCGGCAGGCCTTTGCGCGGTCATGGGCGGCACGCCGGAGCAGGTCGAGAACGCCGCCGAGATTGCACTCGAGCACCATCTCGGCATGACCTGCGATCCTGTCGGCGGCCTTGTGCAGGTGCCCTGCATCGAGCGCAATGCGCTGGGGGCGGTCAAGGCGGTCACCGCCGCGTCATTGGCCATCAAAGGCGACGGGACGCATTTCGTGCCGCTCGACGCCGCGATCGAGACCATGCGCCAGACCGGCCTCGACATGAACGAGAAGTACAAGGAGACCAGCCTCGGCGGCCTGGCGGTGAACGTCGTGGAGTGCTGAGGTCTCGGGAAGACCGGGACCGGCCCTGTGGAGAAGTCGCTCAAAAGCGTTGACGCGTCGATCCTTGCGCTAAATCTTGGGGCATGTCTCTCAATCTCCTAAAACTTTGCGTCGGCTGCGACAGCGTCGAGGATCTTGAAGAATGGATCGCTTTCCGCCTCGATGAGCGGCGTCGCGCCGGTGAGCCGGCCGAGCACTGGCACACCACACGCATGGTGCCGACGCGTGGCGGCGAGGTCACCGATGGCGGCTCCCTCTACTGGGTGATCAAGGGTAACGTCCAGTGCCGGCAGTTGATCACTGAAATCCGTCCCTTCACCGATGGCGAGGGCATCGGACGCTGTCATCTGGTGCTCGATCCGGAGGTGGTGCGCACCGATTGGCAGCCGCGCCGGGCTTTCCAGGGCTGGCGTTACCTCAAGCCCGCGGACGCTCCCGCCGACCTCGGCAAGGGCAGGGCGGCGCTCGCAGAAATGCCGCCGAAGCTCAGGCTGGAACTCGCCGAACTGGGCCTGTTGTAGCGCGGCTTCGCGCTTGGCCGAGGCGCTGGCCCTTCGGCTTGGGCGATGTGGGGCTTGCAAGCGGAGGACCTCGGTCCCATCCTATTTCCTATGCTCAGTCATCCATATGCCGGCGCAAACCGATGGGCGTGATCCTTGCATTGGCGGCAATCCTTGTGGTGCTTTTCGGCGCCGCGGTGCTCTTCGTGCGCGCTGACGCGGCAAGAATGGCGGACGGTCTGCGATCGCTTGGGCCGGCTTTTCTGGGGCTGGTCGGCGCGCCGATGCTGCTCTTTGGCCGCAGCCTTATCGGCGGATTGCTTTTGCTCGCGGCGTTGGCCTGGGTCGGCTGGATACGCACGAGGCGGCCGCCGGCGCGAGCGGCCGTATCCAAACATTCGACGGTTCGCACCGCCGTGCTCGAAATGGACCTCGACCATGACAGCGGCAAGCTTGAGGGGCTTGTGCTGGCCGGGCGCTATGAAGGCAAGATGCTGGGGGCCCTGGGACTGACGGACCTGCGCCGGCTTCATGGCGAGCTCAGCCCGGATCCCGAGAGCCGACAGCTCCTAGAGACGTATCTTGACGGCCGTTTTCCCATCTGGCGCACGGACGCGCAGCCGCACGGTGGCGAAGGGCTGGGTGTTGCGCCACGTACGGGCGCCATGACTAAGGAGGAGGCCTACAAGGTCCTTGGTCTTGAAGCGGGGGCTGCCGCGGCGGATATCCGCAAGGCGCATCGCCGCCTGATGCAGCGCCTGAACGCCGATGTCGGCGGCACGTCTGTCCTGGCGGCGCGGATCAATGAAGCCAAGGACGTCTTGCTCTCCAATCACGATTAGTCTCCTTCGACGCGGGTACCTTGCGGGAGATTGAAACCAGCCGCCTATTGCTGGACGGCGTAGCATGAGATCTTCTTGCGCTTCAGGGCATCGCAGGCCTTCCAGGCGGCGTCCTTCGAGCCGAAGCCGCCGAAGCGGGCGCGGTAGTAAGTGGTGCCGTCCTTGTCGAAGGGGACGGTGAAGCCGGAAGCGTCGGCCAGGATCTTGGGCGCCTGCTTGGCGGTTTGATCAAGCAGGCTCTCGGCTCCAGATTTGGTCGGTGAGGAAGCGACCTGAACAACCCAGCCGGACGGGACCGAAGCCGTCTTGACGGGGTCGATGGCCGGTGCGGCCGGCGCCGGTTCTGCATAGGCGGTGACCACCTGGGGCGAAGCGTCTTGCGCTTTGGGAGTCGGTGCCATGGAAGCCACAGCAACCGTCTTCACCTTCTTCATGACAGGCTTCGTCTCTTCGGCGACCTGCTGGGTATCGTCCTCAACGTCATCGGTCGAGGCAACGACGCTGTCGTCCGTTGCCGGTTTGGCGTCCGGTGTCGGCGCGTCATGCTTGGGCAGGAAGACCTTGGCCAGCGTCTTGACCGGATTGTCATTGCCTTTGGCGATGAGATCGCCGCCACCGCGCGTCGAGGCGCGCGGCAGATAGGTGTTGATGAGCGCGGCCATCTGGTTGTCGCGACTGCGGCCGGAGGTACCGCCCATAACCACCGCGACGAGGCGGCGATCGCCATCGGCAACGGAGGAAACGAGGTTAAACCCGGAAGCGCGGGTGTAACCGGTCTTGATGCCGTCGACGCCCTTGATGCGGCCAAGCAGACGGTTGTGACCGTTGATGCGCTGGCGTCCATAGAGGAACGAACGCTGCGAGAAATAGCCGTAATATTGCGGATAGTGTTCCCGCAGCGCGATACCCAGCATCGCCATGTCGTGCGCCGTGGTGAACTGGCCGGGATCGGGCAGGCCATTGGCGTTGCGGAAGACGGTGCCGTTCATGCCGAGCTGGCGGGCTTTGGCGGTCATCATCCGGGCGAAATTTTCTTCAGTGCCGCCGAGCATCTCGCCGAGCGCGGTTGCCGAGTCGTTGGCCGATTTCGTCACGATGGAGAGAATAGCGATCTCGACCGGAACCGAGCCGCCGGGGCGAACGCCAAGCTTGGTGGGCGCCTCGGCGGAGGCATGCGCGGAAAACGGGACCGGCGTGTTCTTGCTGATCCGACCCTTCGCCAGCGCTTCGAAGGTGAGGTAGAGGGTCATCATCTTGGTGAGGGAGGCCGGATAGCGCCGGCCGTTGGCGTCCGCCGAATAGAGCACCTTGCCGGTCTTGGCGTCGACGACGATGGCCGCCGACTTCGCGGCAAGAGCCGACGCGACGTCGGTGGCCACAATCGTCACCGCAAGCGCGGCAATCGCGATCGCCTTGAAGGAAATTGAGAATTTTGAGACGAAGCCCGACAACGCCTGACGCACCGTTACTTACCCTGAATTTTCGTTGCCCCGGAGGCGGCTACGGAGTGCCTGCCTCGCTTCCGGCCAAGCTATCGCGCTCAGCGTTACCAATCCGTTTATGGTAACCGCCGCGTTCACCATTTTCCGGCGATTTGAGCCTATGTTTATTCGAATTTTAGCCGTCGCCGGTCCTTGGATCCCTTGCTGCTCAAGGGAATCTTGACATTTTGTGCAGCGCACAATACGTTCGATGCATTGCACAAGGGCGCCCGGGCACACAGGGCGTTTCAACCAAGGGAAGTATGAAATGACCCAGACCTACGAGGACTTCACGAAATACGGCAAAGAGTTTGCCGACACCGGGCTGAAGAGCTTTGCCTCGCTCACCAAGGGCGCGCAGGCGATCGCCACCGAAGCCGGCGAATACACCAAGAAGAGCTTCGAGGCCGGCAGCGCCGCGTTCGAGAAGCTGTTCGCAGCCAAGTCGATCGAGAAGGCCATCGAGATCCAGACCGATTACGCCAAGCAGAGCTATGAGAGCTTCGTGGCCGAGGCCAGCAAGATCGGAAATCTCTATGCCGAGCTCGCCAAGGAAGCCTACAAGCCCTTCGAATCGGTGGTCGCCAAGGCGAAGTAATTTCGCCCGATCACAGCCGATACGGCCAGCCGGCCTGCGGAAAGGACCCGGTCGCGGAAACGCGGCCGGGTTTTTTCATGCACAATCGCAACCCGATGCACATTGCCGCATTCACGATTGAGAAATTCGCTGAGGTTTGCCCACCTAGCCATATTGTCAGCTAAACAGAAGGGCTTAAAATCGTCCATCGAGAACCTACATGTTGAACTCGCATGAGGATTCGAAAAGGCTGGACTACGTGACGATCGGTTTGACTGCCACGGCAGGCGTGGTGCGAATGCAAAGTGACGGAGACCGCAACGATCCCGGTCGCGGCACGGCTGTCATCACGCGCACCAAAACCAAGACCAAGAAACCCAGTCTTTACCGGGTCCTCATCCTGAACGACGACTACACGCCGATGGAGTTCGTCGTTCACGTCCTGGAACGGTTTTTCCAGAAGGACCGCGAGGCCGCCACGCGCATCATGCTTCATGTTCATAATCATGGAGTGGGCGAGTGCGGTGTCTACACATTCGAGGTGGCCGAGACCAAAGTGTCCCAGGTCATGGATTTCGCCCGACAGAATCAGCATCCGCTGCAATGCGTGATGGAGAAAAAGTGAGGTAACATGCCGGCTTTCTCCCAAGGCCTGGAAAAGGCGCTACATCAGGCGCTGACATTCGCCAACGAGCGGCATCACGAGTATGCGACGCTCGAACATCTGCTGCTCGCCCTGATCGACGACACCGAGGCGGCCGCCGTGATGCGCGCCTGCAACGTCGATCTCGACGAGCTCAAGCACACCGTGCTCACCTATATCGACACCGAGCTTGATAACCTCGTCACCGGTTACGACGAGGATTCGAAGCCGACTGCAGGCTTCCAGCGCGTCATCCAGCGCGCCGTGATCCATGTGCAGTCGTCCGGCCGCGAGGAGGTGTCCGGCGCCAATGTGCTGGTCGCCATCTTCGCCGAGCGCGAGAGCCACGCCGCCTATTTCCTGCAGGAACAGCAGATGACCCGCTACGACGCGGTCAACTACATCTCGCATGGCATCGCCAAGCGCCCCGGCGCTTCGGAATCGCGCACGCCGCGCGGCGCCGATGATGAGCAGGGCGGCCAGAACGGCGCCGAGCCGCAGGAAGAAAACGGCAAGAAGAAGCAACAGGACGCGCTGACGGCCTACTGCGTCAACCTCAACAACAAGGCACGGGCCGGCAAGATCGATCCGCTGATCGGCCGCGACAGCGAGATCAATCGCACCATCCAGGTGCTGTGCCGCCGTTCCAAGAACAACCCGCTCTATGTCGGCGATCCAGGCGTCGGCAAGACCGCGATCGCCGAAGGGCTAGCCAAGCGCATCGTCGAAGGCGACGTGCCGGAAGTGCTGCGGGACGCAACGATCTTCGCGCTCGACATGGGCACGCTGCTGGCCGGCACCCGCTATCGCGGCGACTTTGAGGAGCGGCTGAAGCAGGTCGTGAAGGAACTCGAGGACTATCCGGGCGCGGTGCTTTTCATAGACGAGATTCACACGGTCATAGGCGCAGGTGCCACTTCGGGCGGCGCCATGGATGCATCGAACCTTCTGAAGCCGGCGTTGTCGTCCGGCGCCATTCGATGCATCGGTTCGACGACCTATAAGGAGTTCCGCCAGTTCTTCGAGAAGGACCGCGCGTTGGTGCGGCGCTTCCAGAAGATAGACGTCAACGAGCCGACCATCGAGGACGCCATCGAGATCATGAAGGGCCTGAAGCCCTATTTCGAGGAGTTCCACAAGGTCCGTTACACGAGCGAGGCCATCAAGGCTTCGGTGGAACTGTCGGCGCGCTACATCAATGACCGCAAGCTACCGGACAAGGCGATCGACGTGATCGACGAGACCGGCGCCTCCCAGATGCTGGTGCCTGAGGCCAAGCGAAAGAAGACGATCGGCATCAAGGAGATCGAGGCGACGATCGCCACCATGGCGCGCATCCCGCCGAAGACGGTTTCGGCCGACGACGAGAAGGTGTTGCAGGGCCTCGATATCGAGCTGAAGCGCGTCGTCTACGGTCAGGATACGGCCATAACGGCGCTGACCTCGGCGATCAAGCTGGCGCGCGCTGGCCTGCGCGAACCGGAGAAGCCGATCGGCTCCTATCTGTTCTCAGGCCCGACCGGCGTCGGCAAGACCGAGGTCGCCAAGCAGCTTGCCGCCTCGCTAGGCGTCGAGCTGATCCGCTTCGACATGTCGGAATATATGGAACGCCACACCGTCTCGCGGCTGATCGGCGCGCCTCCCGGTTATGTCGGCTTCGACCAGGGCGGCTTGCTGACCGACGGCGTCGACCAGCATCCGCATTGCGTGCTGCTGCTCGACGAAGTCGAGAAGGCGCATCCGGATCTGTTCAACATCCTTTTGCAGGTGATGGATCATGGCAAGCTGACCGATCACAACGGCAAGCAGATCGACTTCCGCAATGTGATCCTGATCATGACCACCAATGCGGGTGCGTCGGACGCGCAGCGGGCGGCGATCGGCTTCGGCTCGACCAAGCGCGAAGGCGACGACGTCGAGGCGATCAACCGGCTGTTCACGCCGGAATTCCGCAACCGCCTCGACGCGATCATTCCGTTCGGCTCGCTACCGGTGCCGGTGATCCATCAGGTGGTGCAGAAGTTCGTCATGCAGCTCGAGGCGCAACTCTCCGAGCGCGGCGTCACCTTCGACCTGTCTCCGGAGGCGATCGCCTGGCTGGCCGACAAGGGCTATGACGAGCGCATGGGTGCGCGTCCGCTGGGCCGCGTCATCCAGGAGCATATAAAGAAGCCCCTGGCCGATGAGGTGCTTTTCGGCAAGCTCAGGAAGGGCGGTACGGTGCGCGTCACCGTCGAGAAGAAGGAAACCGGCGAGTCCGGCCTGAAGCTCGAATCGCTCGCCGACGAGTCGCCCGTGCAGCCGAAGAAGGAAGAGCCAGAAGACGCGCCGAAGCCAAAAAAGGCGGTCGCCAAGAAGCCTGCGCCCAAGAAGGCGGTGGCACAGAAGCCGGAGCCAAAGGGCAAGGACGGCAATAAGCGCAGCCTTGTGCCGCAACTGCCGCGCAAGGGCTGATAGGCCTTATCGCGAATTGCAGAAAAGCCCCGTCGCCGGGGCTTTTTTGTTGCAAAAGAAGACGTGGAAATCGGCCGGATTGGCATCCTCAACGGTGCGCTACGCCCGCGAAAATCGAGCATCGCCACCGCAATACAAGAGATATTCGGTCGTCTGGATGAGTCTCGGCGTCGATGCTTTTGCTCGCGCGGCACCTGGCTGGACTGCCGGTGGATCCGGTGCCCTGGCCGGTACGACGATGACAGGAAGGGTTGCACAACCCGGTATCCACGACCTGGAAGTCGATACGTCGCTGCTGACCCCGCAGGATTGCGCAGAGGCGATTCGGGTGCACCTGTCCAGCGGGCCGGAGCCGTTAGCATTCCGGATCCTGACGCAACTACCGGTTGGCTGAGGCGAAGGTCGACTTCCCAGCGCCGCGCGCATCTTGCCCGCGTTTTAGGGCAGGGTTTGTGGCTGCCCGCGTGGCCGATGTCCTGCAACCGCCAACAGATTTTCCTGGATCAATGGAAAGACGATGCGCCGCTTTCGGTGTGGTCGCATCCCATGGCCGCGCATGCTATGGCCGGCACATGTCGACTTGGACCTCGGACGTCACAGCGCCTCGTTCCACCTGGTTCCTGCGCGGTGTCCGCGCGGCCTTTTCCCTGCCTGGCCTGATCCTCATCAGCTCGTTTATCGGCTTTGCCGCCTTGGCGAAGGACGCCGGGGTCACGGCGGCACAGGCCGCTTTCATGACCGGAACAGTGTGGGCGCTGCCATCCATGGTCGTGCTGGTGGGCGCGATCGCGTCGGGAGCGGCGCTGCCGGCGGCGATGTTCGCCGTCACGTTGTCCGCCATACGTCTGATGCCGATGGTGATGGCCCTGATGCCTGAGATGCGCACCGGGAAAACCCGGCAATGCGTGCTCTATCTCCTGGCGCATTTCGTGGCCGTGACCTCCTGGGTGCTGGCCATGGAACGCCTCAAGCGCGTCCCGCCTCAGATGCGTACGACTTACTATTCCGGCCTCGGCTGCACGCTGGTGACGATAAATATCATTGTCGTGACCGTCGTCTATGCGGCGGCGGATGCGCTGCCGTCCGCGTTTTCGGCGGCGTTGCTGATGTTGACGCCGATGTATTTCCTGACCTCGTTGTGGGGCTCCGCACGCGAACGGGCAGGGCATGTGGCAATGATCCTGGGTCTGGTCTTTGGACCGGTGTTCCACATCGTGTTGCCGCGGATCGATTTGCTCGTTGCCGGACTGATCGGCGGCACTGCCGCCTATGGTTGGCACTTGTGGCGAGGCAAGGCGCGCGCGGCGTGAGTTACTTTTCCAACGGCGCCTGGTGGTGGCCATACCTGTTCATTCTCGTTGCCGGCTTCGCCGCCACCGATGTCTGGCGCTTCCTCGGTGTCTATCTAGGGGGCAAGCTTTCCGAAGATTCAGACCTGTTGGTGCTGGTTCGCACCATGGCGACCGCGCTTGTTGCCGCCGTAATCGGCAACCTGATTGTTTTTCCAGGCGGCGCGCTTGCGCATACTTCGTTTGGCTTGAGGATTGTGGCGGCGGCCCTTGGTTTCGTCGCCTATCTGGCGTCGGGAAAGCGCATGGTCGTCGGCATCGTCACAGCCGAGCTTCTGCTGCTGGCGGGACTCTATCTGAACTTTTGATCGCCCCCATCTCAGCCCGCCAGAGCCGCCCGGATCTTGCCGGCATTATCGGCCAGCACCTCCGGTTTCTCCATCTGCCCGGAGTGCGGCTTCAACGGTACGCCCTCGAAGCGCGGGATGACGTGCACATGGAGGTGGTAGACGGTCTGACCCGAGGCCGGCTCGTTGAACTGCATAAGCGTGACGCCGTCCGCGTTGAAGGCCCTTTTCACCGCCACGGCAACCTTCTGAACGGCGGCGAACAACGGACCGAGCGTTGCCGGATCGGCGTCGAGCATGTTGCGCGATGGCGCCTTAGGCACCACCAGCGTGTGGCCCGTGCCTTGCGGCATCACGTCCATGAAGGCGACGACCGCTTCATCCTCGTAGACGCGATGCGAGGGGATCTCGCTGCGCAGGATTTTTGCGAAGATGTTGCCTTGATCATAGGCTTCAGCCATGGCGGGACACTCCCAATTGCGCATTCGCCGTCCGGTGTAGCGAAGGCGCGGATGGGCGGCAAGGCACTCAGGCGAGATCCGCCATGCGGACTGGAAACCGAGCACGAGACGGTTTCGGCCCTATTCCCCCAGATCCTTGCGGAAGGGCGTGTGCTCTTCCAGGTATTCGCCCATGCGCTCGACCTCGCGCCGTTCGCGTCTGAGATAGTCGGCGACGGCATTGCGCAGACCCGGATGCGAAATGTAGTGCGCCGAATGCATGGTCACCGGTCGATACCCGCGCGCCAGCTTGTGCTCGCCCTGCGCGCCAGCCTCCACCACCTTGAGCCCGCGCTCGATGGCGAAGTCGATCGCCTGATGGTAGCAGACCTCGAAATGCAGGAAGGGGTGGTCCTCGATGCAGCCCCAGTTGCGCCCATAGAGCGCGTCGGCGCCGATGAAGTTGATGGCGCCGGCGATATAGCGGCCGTTGCGCTTCGCCATCACCAGAAGAATGTCATCGGCCATGCGCTCGCCGATCAGCGAGAAGAACTGCCGGTTGAGATAGGGCCGGCCCCACTTCCTGCCGCCGGTATCCATGTAGAAGGCGTAGAAATCGTCCCAGGCGCTTTCGGTGATATCCTTGCCGGTCAGCCAGTCGATGCTGATGCCGTCGGCCAGCGCCTCGCGCCGCTCCTTCTTCATCGCCTTGCGCTTGCGCGAGGCGAGCGTGGCGAGGAAGTCGTCATAGCTGGAAAAGCCCTCGTTGAAGAAATGGAACTGCTGGTCGGTGCGATGCAGGAAGCCCGCCGCCTCCAGCGTGGCGATGTCGGGCTCGTTGGCGAAGGTGACATGCGCGGAAGAGATGCCCAGCTTGTCGGTCACGAGTTTCAGGCCTTCCGCCAGTCCGGCTCTGACGGCGCCTTCATTCTCTCCTTTGCTGACCAGAAGGCGAGGGCCGGTGACGGGTGTGAACGGCACCGAGCATTGCAGCTTGGGATAATAGCGGCCGCCGGCGCGCTCGAAGGCGTCCGACCAGCCATGGTCGAAGACGTATTCGCCCTGGCTATGTGATTTGAGGTAACCCGGGACGGCTCCTAGAAGCCTGCCTTGCGGGGTTTCAAGCCTCAGATGATGGCCCTGCCAGCCGGTGCGTCTGACAGCGCAGCCGGAATCCTCCAAGGCGCTCAGAAAGGCGAATGAGACCAAAGGGTTGTAGCCGTTTTCCGTATCGCCTCGCGCGGTTCCGGCGAAGCTGTCCCATTCCTCGCGGGTGAATGCGCCGATGCCTGCCGCGACGCGGATCGCATAGTCCGCGTTCGCTCCCTGTCCATCGTCGTCGTCGCCCTGATCCATGGGGCTTATTTAAGCCTCTGCGAAGCCTCTACAAGTCACGTTTGAGGCACCCGGCTCAGGCCACTTTCACAAGGTCGGGCTCGAAACCCTCGAACGTCATCTGGTCGGCATATTTGAAGGTAAGGTCGACTGCCGGCTGATCATGCACTGTCCAGGTGATGACGGGCATTCTCAGCCTTTCCCGTACGAAGCTGACGAAGGGGTTCGGCAAGTCGCCGGCTGCGTAGGAGGTGAAGGCGAGGTTGTGCGCCAGCATGGCGAAATGCGCCTCGATCAGCTGGTTGTCCTTGCCATAGGCGGTCAACCCGCCAGGGATACCCGGGGCGTCCCTGGCGAAGTCGCGGATCAGCCAGTGATCAAACGACATGATCGCCACCTTTCCCTTATAGCGCTTGAGCAGCCTGCCGACGCTTGCCACCAGTCCGTCGTCATGACCCGGAACGCCTTTCAGTTCGACCACCAGCGGCACGCGACCGTCGATCAGGTCGAGCGCTTCCTCTAGCGTCGGCACGTGGTCCTTGGTGCCGCCGATCTTGAGCGTCGCGAGTTCGGCCGCAGTGCGCTGCCAGACAAAGCCGTCATGGCCGGTCAGGCGTTTCAGGTCGCCGTCATGGATGATGACCGGGACGCCGTCGGAGGAGATATGGACGTCGCATTCGATGGCGTAGCCGCGCTCGGCCGCCGCGGCAAAGGCCGACAGCGTGTTTTCCCAGCGTGTCCTGTTCATGTCGTGGAAGCCGCGATGCGCGACAGGCTGTGCAATCAGCCAGGACAGGTCAGACATCTCGGGCCTCATTCGACTTCGAAGATCGCTTCGATTTCGACCGCGGCGTTGAGAGGCAGCGAGGCGGTGCCGACGGCGGAACGGGCGTGCTTGCCGCGTTCGCCGAGCGCAGCGACCAGGAAGTCGGAGGCGCCGTTGGCGACGAGATGCTGCTCGAGGAAGTCCGGCGCGGAGGCGACGAAGACGGTGATCTTGACCAAGCGGCGGATCTTTTCAAGATCGCCAAGCGCTGCCTTGGCCTGCGCCAGGATGTTGATGGCGCAGAACTTCGCGCCTTCCTTGCCCGCGGCGGTGTCTATATCGCGCCCGAGCAACCCGATTGCCTGCAGCTTGCCGTCCTTCAGAGGCAATTGACCAGCCGTGAACAGCATGTTGCCGGTGCGACAATAGGGCACGTAGTTGGCGGCGGGCGCGGCGGCGGCCGGAATACTCACGCCAAGGTCACTTAGCCGCTTTTCGATTGTTTCGCTCATTGGTTTTCCCTATTGCTGGAAGGCGCCGCGTCGGCCGGGCCGAAATTGCTATTTTTGCCTCGCTTCCGCCACGACTTTTTTTATGCTGGACCATCTTTCCCTGCGGCCTGCCTCCCGGCCGCGACGATCGGAGTAACGTATGCGCGCAACGCGCCTTTTCCTCGCTGCCGCCTGCTTTTCGGCGGTGCTTCCTATGGCGCCGGCTTTTGCGGTGCCCGCGCTGCAGGCGCACCGCGCCGTCTACGACCTGACGCTCAGCAAGGCCTCCGACCGTTCTGGCATTACCGGCATCACCGGCCGCATGGTCTACGAGTTCAACGGCTCGGCCTGCGAAGGTTACACGGTCAAGTTCCGCTTCGTCACCCAGATCGTCACCAACGACAACACCCGGCTGACGGACCAGCAGACGACGACCTTCGAGGACGCCGAGGGCAAGACCTTTTCCTTCGTGACGAAATCCTTCGTCGACCAGAACCTCGACAAGGAAGTGAAAGGCGTGGCCGTCAGGGAACCGAAGGGCCTCAAGGTCGATATCGACAAGCCTGAGAAAAGCAGCCTTGAGCTCGCGGCAACCCAGTTCCCGACCCAACATCTGGTCGAGCTGATCGGCAAGGCCGAAAAGGGCGAGAATTTCTACCAGACCAACCTGTTCGACGGCTCCGAGGACGCCAACAAGGTGATGACCACCACCGTCATCGTCGGCAAGAAGACGGATTCCGACAAGGCGGATCCGGAAGCACCGGCGCTGGCCAAGCTGGCCTCCGATAAATATTGGCCGGTCGACATCGCCTATTTCGACGATACGGACAAAAGCGGCGAGGAGGTGCCGGAGTACCGGATCAGCTTCAAGCTGCACGAGAACGGCATCACCCGCGACCTCGTGATGGACTATGGCGACTTCTCGATGACCGGTAAGCTGGTCAACCTGTCGCTGTTCGATCAGACCAAACCTTGCCCGGCTTCGAAGTAGCAACGCTCTGACGGCAAGCAGCCAGGCACGGACACGCCAGGCAGCGACGCGTCATGTTTCGGGATGACGGAGTGCGGCGGCCTGATGGCGGTCTATGTCGATGCGGCGATCTGGAGATGGGCCGGCCACCGCTGGTGCCATCTTCTTGCCGACGACACGGATGAGCTGCACCGCTTCGCCACCGAACTCGGCCTCAAGCTTTCCTCCTATCAAGGGCCGCCCAAGACGTCGGCGCCGCATTACGACATCACCGGCTTCGAGCGTGACCGCGCGGTTCGGCTCGGCGCGATCGAATGCAGCCGCGAGGAAATCGTCGCGATCTTTCGCCGTGTCAGGGTGCCGAACGGCAAAGCGAAGCGTTGACGGTTACGCGGATCGCCGCAGGGGACGCCTTTTCCGCTGCCTGGCTTGCGTTTATGGGACTTCCCCTCTATATGCGCGCTCATTCCACACACGGACTTTGGTGTCTGCCCGGGAGAAATCCGGCTGAAACCTCCGGTGGCATCAGGACATTCCGTCCGAAATGCCTATGTCCGTGGAGGCCAACCGGAAAGGAACTAAAGAATGGCTCTGCCAGATTTCAGCATGCGCCAGCTCTTGGAAGCTGGTGTTCACTTCGGCCACCAGACCCACCGCTGGAACCCGAAGATGGCGCCTTACATCTATGGCGCCCGTAACAACATCCACATCATCGACCTGTCGCAGACGGTGCCGCTGCTGCACCAGGCCCTGAAGCAGGTGTCCGACACCGTCGCCAAGGGCGGCCGCGTGCTTTTCGTCGGCACCAAGCGCCAGGCGTCCGACATTGTCGCCGACGCCGCGCAGCGCTCGGCCCAATATTATGTCAACTCGCGCTGGCTGGGCGGCATGCTCACCAACTGGAAGACGATCTCGAATTCGATCCAGCGCCTGCGCAAGCTCGACGAGACGCTCGCCGGCGAGGCCCAGGGCCTCACCAAGAAGGAGCGCTTGAACCTCGACCGCGAACGCGAGAAGCTCAACAAGGCGCTCGGCGGCATCAAGGACATGGGCTCGACGCCGGACCTGATGTTCGTCATCGACACCAACAAGGAAGCGATCGCCATTCTCGAGGCCAAGCGCCTCGGCATTCCGGTCGTGGCCATCATCGATTCGAACTGCGACCCGGACAAGATCGACTTTCCGATCCCCGGCAACGATGACGCGGCCCGCGCCATCCAGCTCTATTGCGATCTGATCGCGAAGGCCGCCATCGACGGCATCGCCCGCCAGCAGGGCGCGCTCGGCGTCGATATCGGCGCTTCGGCCGAGGCTCCGGTCGAGCCGGCGCTCGACACTCCGGCTGCCGAAGCTCCGGAAGCTTGATTAGGAAGGCCGGATCCCGGCCTTCATCTTTCCAATAAGTTGGCGCGCTAAAGCGCTTTTGCCGAGCGCATCATCGAGTTCCGATGGTGCGTCGGCGCATTTGAGACAAAGAGGCGACAATGACGATTTCGGCTGCACAGGTCAAAGAACTCCGCGACTTGACCGGCGCGGGCATGATGGACTGCAAGGCGGCGTTGAACGAGACCAACGGCGACATGGAAGCGGCAGTCGATTGGCTGCGCAAGAAGGGTATCTCGAAGGCAGACAAGAAGGCCGGACGCACAGCCGCCGAGGGTCTGATCGGCGTCGACGCCGGCGTGCGTGAAGCCGCGATCGTCGAAGTCAATTCGGAGACCGACTTCGTCGCCCGCAATGCAGCCTTCCAGGAAATCGTCGCCAAAGTCGCTAAGGTCGCGCTTGCCTACGGCACGACCGAGGCGGTGGCCGCGGCCAAGTATCCGGGCTCCGACAAGTCGGTCACCGACACCATCAAGGACGCGGTCGGCACGATCGGCGAGAACATGGGCTTCCGGCGCTCGGCCAAGCTGACCGTGGCGCATGGCGCGGTGGCGACCTATGTCCACAACGCCGTTGCCGACGGCCTCGGCAAGCTCGGCGTGCTGGTCGCGATCGAGACCACCGGCAACGAGCATGCCGCCAACGCCTTTGCCCGCCAGGTCGCGATGCATGTCGCAGCCAGCAACCCGGTCGCGCTTTCCGCCGAGGAAGTCGATCCGGCGCTGGTCGAGCGCGAGAAGGCGATCTTCTCAGACCAGGCGCGCCAGTCGGGCAAGCCGGAAGCCATCATCGAGAAGATGGTCGAGGGCCGCCTTCGCAAGTTCTATGAAGAGGTGGTGCTTCTGAAGCAGGCCTTCGTGCTCAATCCCGACATCACCGTCGAGAAGGCGCTGAAGGATGCGGAGAAGGAGATCGGCGCTCCGGCCAAGATCACCGCGTATCTGCGCTACGCGCTGGGCGAGGGCATCGAGAAGGAAACGACCGACTTTGCGGCGGAAGTCGCGGCGGCGGTCAAGAAATAGCTCTGATCCCGGGGAACGCTTGGCGTTTCCCTAAGGTGAAGAGCTCACGAGCTCAGGCAACTCGGCCGGGTGTCCGCATGGATGCCCGGCCGATTTCTTGTGCGGTGTCGATAAAGGCCCTGAGCTTCGGCGCCATCGATGCGCGGCGCGGGAAGTAGAGGAACAGGCCAGGTTCCTCGATCGCCGCCTGCGGCAGGATCTGGACCAGGCGGCCGGCGGCCAGGTCGGCGCGCACCAGGGGCTCGAAGACGTAGGCGAGCCCGAGGCCGGCCAGCGCCAAGTCAATCGCAGCGAGCGAATCGGTGACAATGGCGGTGCCGTGCGTCTCGACGACGATGTCCTTGCCGTCCTCGGTCAGATCCCAACGATACAAGGCGCCAGAGCGGACCAGCCGGTAGCCGATGCAGTTGTGATTGGCGAGATCGGCCACGTCGCGCGGACGGCCGTGCTTGCCGACATAGGCGGGAGAGGCGATGATCACGGCTTTGAACCGCGGCGTCATCCTGACGGTGACCATGTCCTGCGCGATCATCTCGCCCAGCCGGATGCCGGCGTCGAAACCTTCGCCCACGATATCGACAAGTCCCTGGTCGGCAACGATCTCGACCGTCACATCGGGGTAGCGCTCGGCCATGGCCGCGACCACCGGCGTTACCGCCAGGGGGATCGCTATGTTGGAGGCGTTGATCCTGAGCAGGCCGGCCGGCCTTCCCTTCACGCCGCGGATGCGGTCCATCTTTTCGGCGATGTCCTGCAAGGCCGGGGCAGCCGTCTCCACCAGCGCCTTGCCGGCTTCCGTCAGCGAGACGCTGCGCGTCGTGCGGGCAAAGAGCGGCTGGCCGATGCGCTCTTCCACCAGCCGCACTGCATGGCTGACGGCGGACGGGCTCATGCCGAGCTCGGCCGCAGCAAGAGCGAACCCGCCGCGCCGCGCCACGGCGACGATTACCGGCAGGTGTGTGAGTAGGTCGCGATCCATTCATGAATGATATCGCACAGTCTTTGCGAACAATGCAATCTTATCGATGCCTCTGGGCCGGTCCACATTGTCGTCAACACAACGGCGCGGATGCTCAAGGAGAGACGAAATGAACGCGTTGAAACATGTAACTTTTGCAGCTGGAGTGGCACTGGCGCCGGTCGATGCCGGCGGTGCCGAACCGGCCGGCTGGCAGGCGCTTGCCGACGAGCGCGCGGTGATCCGCATCGCCGACTCCATAGACCGCGCGGTGGACGCGCAAGACTGGAAACTGGCACGCTGCTATTTCGCCGAGCGTGTCACCGCCGATTTCAGCAGCCTGTCCGGGCAGCCCGCGGCTAACATTGCGTCTCACGACCTGATCGGCGCTTGGGCGGGCAATCTCAAGGGCAGCAAGACCAGCCTGCATCTGCGCACCAATCATCAAGTAACGCTTGAAGCAAACGCCGCGACCGTCCGTTCCAACGGCTATGCCTGGAACCGGATGGAAGGCAATGGGGATCCGCTCTGGGAAGTCTGGGGCACGTATGAGCACCACCTGACACGGTCGGCTGCCGGCTGGAAAGTCGATGGCTTCACCTTCCGCATGACGCACGAGCGCGGCAATCCCTGGGTCAAGGCGACGCCCGGCCAGTAAACGACGATAACCGGATCGGAACGGATACGACAATGAGCATGACCTATTACACGTTGGGCAACAGCGGGTTGCGCGTCAGCCGGCTGGCGCTCGGCACCATGACCTTCGGCACCGAATGGGGCTGGGGCGCTGACAGGGACACCGCCCGCGCGATGTTCGACGCCTATGTCGAAGCGGGCGGCAATTTCTTCGACACGGCGGACCTCTACACCGGCGGCACCGCTGAGACCTGGCTCGGAGAGTTCGTCGCCGGGCGGGGTCTACGCGACAAGGCAGTGATCGCCACCAAATTCACCATGAATTCCGAGGCCGGCAATCCGAATGCCGGCGGCAATGGCCGCAAGAACATCATGCGCGCGGTGGAAGCCTCGCTGAGGCGACTCGGCACCGACTATATCGACCTCTACCTCCTGCATGTCTGGGACAGGATCACCCCGGCCGAGGAGGTGCTGCGCACGCTGGATGACCTCGTTCGCGCCGGCAAGGTGCGCCATATCGGCCTCTCCGACGTGCCGGCCTGGTATGCCGGCCGCGCCCAGGCGATCGCTGAACTGCGCGGCTACGAGCCGGTGTCGGCGCTGCAGCTCGAATACTCGCTCGCAGAGCGCGCCATCGAGCATGAATACGTGCCTCTAGCCACCCGTCATGGCGCTGGCATAATGGTGTGGAGCCCTTTGGCCAGCGGGCTGCTCAGCGGCAAGTACAGGCCGACGACAGCCGGAAACGCCGGGAGGCTCGACGGTTTCCGCGACACCACGCATCCCGGCTTCCAGAAGTTCAGCGACCGCAACTGGGCGATCGTGGCGGAACTCGAGAAGGTGGCGAGCGAACTAGGCCGCAGCATGGCCCAGGTTGCGCTTAACTGGGCGGCGACGCAGCCGGGAATCGCTTCCGTCATCCTTGGAGCGACGAAGCTTGCGCAGCTTGAGGATAATCTCGGCGCGCTCGATTTTTCGATTCCTGCCGGACTTCGCGCGCGGCTGGAAAAGGCCAGCGCCACGCCTGCGCCGTTCCCGCATTCCTATTTCGGTTCCGAAATACAGGTCCGGGTGACCGGTGGGTCCGTAATCGGCGACAAGCCGGCCGGTTATTCGCCTGCGGTCATGATCGAAGGCGAGGCGGTCAGCATCTCAAGTAACTGATCAAACGGCGGCAACTGACCGGAAAAGCCTGGGATTTTGCACGAGGGCGCGGCGTGACATCGCCGCGCCCTTCGTGTATCGGGTCATCCCGTCATGACAGCATTGCCGGATGAAGCGGGGGCGGTTCGCCTCCAGAATTGCCGCGCCGAGATATTCGAGGATCCAGAATGACGAAGCCCCTCTATCGACGTGTCGTGCTGAAAGCTTCCGGCGAAGCGTTGATGGGCGAGCAGCATTTCGGCATCGACGTCTCGGTGGTCGACCGCATAGCCGCCGACATAGCCGAAGCGCGCGCGCTGGGAGTCGAAGTGGGGGTCGTGATCGGCGGAGGCAACATCTTCCGCGGAGTCGCCGTGGCGTCGAAGGGCGGCGACCGAGTCACCGGTGACCACATGGGCATGCTCGCCACCGTCATCAACTCGTTGGCGCTGCGCACCTCGCTTAACAAGATCGGCGTCGACGCCGTCGTGCTTTCGGCCATCGCCATGCCCGAACTCTGCGAGAGCTTTTCCCAGCGCCAGGCGACCGCGTACATGAACCAGGGTAAGGTGGTCATCTTCGCCGGCGGCACCGGCAATCCGTTCTTCACCACCGATTCGGCCGCAGCCCTTCGCGCAGCCGAGATCGGCGCCGATGCGCTTTTCAAGGGCACGCAGGTTGACGGCGTCTATTCGGCCGATCCCAAGAAAGACCCGAACGCGGTTCGCTTCGACCGTATCAGCCACGCCGAGGTCATCAAACGTGGGCTTGCGATCATGGATACGGCTGCGATTGCACTTGCGCGCGAAAACAACATTCCGATAATCGTCTATTCGATCCACGAAAAAGGTGGTTTCGGCGATATTCTGAGGGGCGGCGGCCATTGCACGGTCGTCGCCGACAAATGATCGGGGCCGGGATCCGTTAAACGGCTACGGGACGACGACACAAGCAGTGAACCCGTAGAACGGGTCGAGGAGATGACCATGAGTGGCGAGTACGAAGACCTGAAGCGACGCATGGACGGGGCGATAGCCGCCTTCAAGCACGATCTGGCTTCGCTTCGCACCGGCCGGGCGTCCAGCAACCTGCTCGACGCGGTCCAGGTGCAGGCCTACGGCACGACGATGCCGATCAACCAGGTGGCCAATGTGACGGTGCCTGAGCCGCGCATGATCTCGGTGTCGGTCTGGGACAAGTCGATGGTCAGCGCGGTCGACCGCGCTATCCGCGAAGCCAATCTCGGCTTCAACCCGATCGTAGACGGCACGAATCTGCGGATTCCGTTGCCCGAGCTCAACGAGCAGCGCCGCAAGGAGCTGGTCAAGATCTCGCATGGCTATGCCGAGAACGCGCGCGTCGCCGTGCGCCATGTCCGTCGCGACGGCATGGACTTCCTCAAGAAGGCTGAGAAGGACGGCACCATCGGCGAGGACGACCAGCGCAAGCGGTCCGACCAGGTGCAGAAGCTGACCGACGAGATGATCAGCACGATAGATCGCCTGCTTTCCGATAAGGAAGCTGAAATCATGCAGGTTTAGGGTCGGGTTTTCCGGCTCGAAAGCGAGACAATGGCAACGCCCGCGCATGTCGCGATCATCATGGATGGAAACGGACGCTGGGCCAAGGCGCGCGGCCTGCCGCGCCTCGCTGGCCACCGCGCTGGCGTGGAGGCTCTGCGCAAGACAGTCCGCGCGGCGCCCGAGCTCGGCATCTCCTACCTGACCGTCTACGCCTTTTCCTCGGAAAACTGGTCACGGCCGAAATCCGAGGTCAGCGACCTCATGGGCCTGTTGAAGCTGTTCATCCGCCGCGATCTCGCCGAACTGCATCAGAACGGCGTGCGGGTGAGGGTGATCGGCGACAAGCAGGGGTTGCAGCCCGATATAAGGGGGCTGTTGCAGGAGGCCGAATCGCTGACCGCCGACAACGGGGCGCTGACGCTGGTCATCGCCTTCAACTATGGCGGTCGCGACGAGATCGTGCGCACTGCGCGCAAGCTGGCGGAGGCCGTCGCGCGCGGCGACATGGCCAGCGACGCGATCACGGCGGAAAGCTTTGCCGCCTCGCTCGACACAAGGGGTATCCCCGATCCCGAGCTGGTGATCCGGACCAGCGGCGAGCTTAGGCTGTCGAACTTCCTCCTGTGGCAGGCCGCCTATAGCGAACTCGTCTTTCTACCCTGTTATTGGCCGGACTTCAGCCGTGAGCATCTGGCCGACGCCTTGCGCGACTTCGCCGGCCGTGAACGACGCTTCGGCGGGCTTGCCGCCCGCGATGTCGCGCTTTAGGCGCCAGCCATGAGCAATCTTAAACAGCGCGTCATCTCGGCAATCGTGATGGCGGTCCTGACCCTTGTGCTCACCTGGCTCGGCGCATTGCCGTTCCGTCTGTTCTGCGCGGCAATCACGGCGCTGATCTTCTATGAATGGACGCGCATGGCGCGCCTTGGGACCGGCACGGCGATCGGCGTTCTGCCGGAAGCGCTGATTCTGATCTTCATCGGCGCCCTGATTGTCGGCGTCCCTGCCTTTTGGATGCTGCTGCTGATCGCAATCCTGGCGGCGATCGCTGCCATCGCCGCTCGCATTAGGGAGGCTGCGCAGTGGGAGGCCTCCGGGGTGGCTTATGCGGCTCTTTCCGGCTTTTCGCTCGCTTATCTGCGCGATAGCAACCATTCCGGCCTGGTTGCGATTCTCTTCCTGTTCGCCGTGGTCTGGGCAACCGATATAGCGGCATATTTCGTCGGCCGTGCGGTCGGCGGCCCCAAGCTTGCGCCGTCGATCTCGCCCGGCAAGACGCAGAGCGGCGCTTTGGGCGGCGCGGTTGGCGGCCTTGTCGCGGGCCTGCTGCTGGCAATCGCGGCCGGCGCCGGCAATTTCGTCCAGCTCAGCCTCGTCGCGCTGGCGCTGTCGATCGTTTCCCAGGTCGGCGACCTGTTCGAATCCTGGGTCAAGCGCCGGCACGGTGCCAAGGATTCCAGCAATCTCATTCCCGGCCATGGCGGCGTCATGGACAGGGTCGACGGGCTTGTCGCGGCCGCGTTCGCGCTGTACGTCATTGGTTGGATCGCGGCGGGCGCCGAGCACCCGGCACTGGGACTGTTTCCGAACTGAACGACGCTAAGGTCAAGGCGAAAGCGGGCGCGTGCCACGGTTTCGCCCGGATTGATGCCACAGTCGCGGCGGAATGTTGCGTGCGGGCGAATTGAGGGCATGACTTGAACGATATCTTTCACGCGGTCTTCAGCACACAAGGCTTCGTCCTTGGCACGCTTGTGCCGTTCCTGTTCGTGCTGACCGTGGTCGTATTCGTCCACGAGATGGGCCACTATCTCATCGGCCGCTGGTGCGGAATCGGCGTGAAGGCCTTTTCCATCGGCTTCGGGCCAGAGATCCTCGGCTTCTACGATCGCCACGGGACGCGCTGGAAGCTTTGTGCCATTCCGCTCGGTGGCTATGTCAAATTCGTCGGCGACATGAATGCGACATCGAGCCAGCCGAGTACAGAAGAGATCGAATCACTGACAGAGGCCGAACGCAAGGTCGCCTTCCACACGCAACCCATCTGGAAACGGGCCGCGACCGTCGTTGCGGGGCCAGTGTTCAATTTCCTGCTGACGATCGCCGTGTTTGCGGTGCTGTTCTCCCTTTATGGCCGTCCGGTCCTGGAGCCTATGGTGGCCGAGGTCACGGCGGGCAGCCCGGCGGAAAAAGCTGGAATCCTGCCAGGCGACCGATTCGTCAAAGTCGACGGCAACAAGGTGGAGACCTTCGCCGACGTGCAGCGCCTGGTTTCAGGCCGGGCAGGCGACCCCATCACGTTCACGATGCTGCGCGGCGGCAAGGAAATCGCCTTGACGGCGACGCCGGAGCCCATGGAGCAACAGGATGCGCTGGGCAACAAGGTCAAGGTCGCGGTGATCGGCGTCGTCAACAATGCCGAGGTCGGCCAGCCACGCTTGATTTCCTACACGCCGGCCGGCGCCGTGGTGGCTGCGGTCGAGGAAACCGGACACGTCATCGAGCGCACGGGCCAGTTCCTGCAGCGCTTTGCCCTTGGGCGCGAGGACAAGTGCCAACTCGGCGGTCCGATCAAGATCGCGAAGATGTCGGGGCAGGCGGCAAAGCTTGGCTTCGAGTGGCTGGTGCAGCTTGTTGCATTTCTGTCAGTGGGGATAGGATTTCTCAATCTTCTGCCGATTCCCCCTCTCGACGGCGGCCACCTGTTGTTCTACGGCGTGGAGGCCGTCATAAGGCGCCCGGTTTCGGAGCGGATGATGGAGATGGCCTATCGAACCGGACTTTTCCTGGTGCTCGGATTCATGGGCTTCGTTTTTTGGAATGATCTGTTTGGGTGCTGAAATCATGAAGAAATTTGCCTTCAGCGCCGAGCTTATTGAGATGCCGTTTACCATGCGTGGGGATATGCGTGACGCGAAAGCCACGCGGTACGGTTAAGTAAATACAAATTAACCGGAAGCCTTGCGTGTAGGGAAAATCCGGTTAATACGGTAAGGGAAAATACCGCACGTCCGGTTTTCTCGCCGTGGGGACTACGAGAAAAAGGTACAAAAGCCCGATGAAGGCAGCATCCAAGTTTCTGAGCGCCGCTTCCGCGGCGGCCTTGTCCGCCGCTCTGGTCGTGCCAGGCGCGCTCGCAGTGCAGTTCGCCGCCACGTCGGTGGCTGAGGCCGCGGTCATTTCGCGTGTCGAGGTCAGCGGAAACCAGCGCGTCGATGCGGAGACCATCCGCAACTACATCTCGATCAAGCCGGGCAAGCCCTTCTCCAGCTCCGATATCGACGAAGCCGTGAAGGCGCTGTTCGGCACCGGGCTGTTCTCGGACGTTCAGATCAACCAGGTCGGTTCGACCCTGGTGGTCAAGGTTTCCGAATACAAGGTCGTCAACCAGGTCCTCTTCCAGGGCAACAAGAAGCTGAAGGACAACGCGCTCCAGGCTGCTATCCAGCTGAAGCCCCGCGCGACCTTCTCGCAGCAGGCGCTCGATGCCGACGTCGAGGCGGTGAAGGCCGCCTACAAGCGCATCGGCCGTGACGACGCCGCCGTGACCACGCAGATCATGGATCTCGGCGACAACCGCGTGAACGTCGTCTTCAACATCAATGAAGGCGGCCGCACCCAGATTGCGGCGATCAATTTCGTCGGCAACCACGCCTACTCCAGCCGCCGCCTGTCGGATGTCATAAACACCAAGCGGTCGTCCTGGCTGTCCTTCGTGCTGCGCGACGACGTCTATGACGAGGACAAGCTGCGCGCCGACCAGGAACTGCTGCGCCGCTTCTACTACAATCACGGTTATGCCGACTTCCAGGTCGTGTCCGCCGTTGGCGAGCTTGACGACGCCACCAACAAATACACGGTTACCATCACCGTGCAGGAAGGCGACCGATACACGTTCGGCGACGTCAGCGTGGAAAGCACCATCGCCGAAGTCGACTCGAAGTCGCTGGAATCCGTGGTCGAGACCCATAAGGGCGATGTCTATAACGCCAAGGACGTGGAGGACTCGATCGTCGCACTGACCGAGAAGGTCGCGGGCTCGGGCTATGCCTTCGCTCAGGTGACGCCGCGCGGCGACCGCAATTTCGAAAACCACACCATTTCGGTCGTCTATACCATCGACCAGGGCACCAAGGCCTATATCGAGCGCATCGAAATCCGCGGCAATGACCGCACGCGCGACTATGTCATCCGTCGCGAATTCGATGTCAGCGAAGGCGACGCATTCAACCAGGTTCTCATCCAGCGCGCGAAGAAGCGGCTGGAAAGACTTGATTACTTCCAGTCCGTCGACATCTCGACGGTTCCAGGCTCGGCGCCTGACCAGGTCGTGCTCGTGGTCACCGTGGTTGAAAAGTCGACCGGCGAGTTCTCCGTCGGTGCCGGATATTCGACCGGCGGCGACACGCCCGGCCCGTCCATCGAAGGCTCGATCACCGAACGCAACTTCCTCGGCCGCGGCCAGTACATCAAGCTGTCGGCCGGCGGCGGCAAGAATTCGCGCGATTACGCTATTTCCTTCACCGAGCCTTATTTCCTTGGCCGGCGCATCGCGGCGGGCTTCGATATCTACAAGTCGACCCGCAATTACGATCACTACGACACGGACACCACCGGAGCGACCGTTAGGTTCGGCCTGCCGATTACCGACAGCATTTCGACGCAGCTGGCGTATAACATTTCTCAGGAAAAGTACGGCTTTAACAACTGCGACAATAACAATGATGGCATTCAGGGCGACTGCAACATTTCGCAGGCTCTCGTAGATGCTATCGACCAGGGTGCTTGGTTGAAGTCGTCGGTCAGTCTAGGCCTAGTGTACAACACCATCGATGACATGAAGAACCCGCACGAGGGCCTTTACATCAATGGCACCACCGAGTTTGCTGGTCTCGGCGGAGATGCTAAGTGGGTCAAGGTGACCGGGCGCGCAAGCGTCTACCAGACGTTGTCCGAGCAGCTGGACCTTGTCGGTCTCGTCTCGGGCGGTGCCGGCTACATAGCTGGATACGGCAACGATGGCCTGCGTATCTTTGACCAGTTCCAAAGCAACGATCGAATGATCCGTGGCTTTGAGTATGGCGGCATCGGCCCCGTGGATCCGCTCACGGGCGATCATCTCGGTGGTACGACATATTTCAACGCCTCGGCCGAAGCCCAGTTTCCGTTGCCTGTTATTCCGGAAAGCTTTGGCTTGCGCGGCGCTGTTTTCGCCGACGCAGCAACCCTCTACGGAAGCAAGATCACCTCGGTTGCGCAGGAATTGACCGACATGAAGCTTCGCGCCTCGGTGGGTGTCGGCCTGATGTGGGCTTCGCCTTTCGGCCCGATCCGCATCGACTATGCGATCCCGGTCAAGAAAGAGCCGACCGACAAAACGCAGGAATTCAACTTCGGTATCGCGACCCGCTTCTGATTTGAGGTCGCGATTTCTCCGAGCCGGCTGACGGCTCGGAGTGGACTGATCCGACCCAGCTGGATATTGCTTCTGGAATGACCGATCCGGTGTTCTTCGCGCCTTCACGCCGGTATACGGCTGGCGAGGTCGCGAATCTGACCGGCGCCAGCCTGATTGATACCGCTCAGGCTGAAATTGCCATCGAGGCGTTGGCTCCCGCCAGCGAGGGCGGCGACGGCGCGCTCGTCTTTGTCGACGGAAAACGCAATTTCGCGTTGATGCAGTCGCTGAGAGCTGCCGCCGTCCTGTGCCCCGCCGATTTTGCCAGCAAGGCGCCGCCGGGCATCGCGGTGCTCATGCATCCTCGTCCGCAACAGGCTTTCGCAATGGTCGGGCGCCTGTTGTTTCCGCAGGCCGCAACTCCGGGGCCGATGACGGGGGAAACCGGCATCTCGGCGCATGCCTTCGTCGATCCGTCCGCACATATCGAGGAAGGGGCGATTGTCGAAGCGGGTGCGGTGATCGGTCCCGGCGTGTCCATCGGCAGCGGGACTGTCATCGCGCCTCACGCCGTCGTTGGCCGTTCCTGCCAGATCGGCCGCGGCGGGTTCATCGGCCCGGGCGCCAGCATCCAATTTGCCCTTGTCGGCAATCGCGTCATCATCCATGGCGGCGCAAGGATCGGCCAGGACGGTTTCGGCTTCGTGGGCGGCGCCAAGGGACCTGAACGCGTGCCGCAGATCGGTCGCGTCATCATCCAGGATGATGTGGAGATCGGCTCCAACTCGACCGTCGACCGCGGCGCGATGTCCGATACCATCATCGGCCAGGGCACCAAGATCGACAATCTGGTACAGATCGCCCACAATGTTCGCATCGGCCGCAATTGCATTATAGCAGGGCTTTCGGGTATCTCCGGTTCCGTCGTCGTCGGCGACAACGTCACGATGGGTGGCGGTGTCGGCCTAGCTGATCATTTGACCATCGGGCCAGGGGCCAAGCTTGCTGCGAGAAGTGGATTCATGAACAACGTGCCGGCAGGCGAGATCTGGGGAGGCTATCCGGCACAGCCGATGGCGGAAGCCATGCGCGAGATAGCGATGCTGCGCAAGATGGCCAGGACGCGCAAGCAAGGCGACGGAAATGGCTGATACGGTGGCAACGACACTCGAGGCGGTCGACATCATGGGGCTGATGAAGCTCCTGCCGCATCGCTATCCGTTCCTGTTGATCGACCGCATCGTCGATATCGATGGCGACGAATCGGCCGTCGGCATCAAGAACGTGACCATAAACGAGCCGCACTTCCAGGGCCATTTCCCCCAGCAGCCGGTCATGCCGGGCGTGCTCATCATCGAGGCGATGGCTCAGACCGCCGGCGCGATCTGCATTCGCAGCCTCAACACGGAGAGGCCCTCGCTGGTATATTTCATGACCATCGACAATGCCAAATTCCGCAGACCGGTGGTTCCGGGCGATCAGCTCAGGATCCATGTGAAGAAGATCAAGAAACGCGGCAATCTGCTGAAATTCGCCTGCGAGGCGATGGTCGACGGCGCTAAGGCCGCCGAAGCCGAGGTTTCAGCCATGATGGTTGCCGGCTGACGGTACGAAATGCTCATGAAAGTCGAGACATCCATTCATCCTTCCTCGGTCGTCGAAGAAGGAGCCAGGCTCGGCGAGGGCGTCCGCATCGGACCCTTTTGCCACGTAAGCGCCGATTCGATCGTCGGCGACCGTGTCGAGCTGGTCAGTCATGTATCGGTGATGGGCGCCACGACGATTGGGGTCGGGACGAAGGTCTATCCGATGGCGACGCTCGGCGCGCCGCCGCAAAACACCAAGCACAAGGGTGGCCGCACTACTCTGGTCGTCGGAGCGAACTGCACCATTCGTGAAGGCGTCACGATGCATGTCGGCACCGACACCAGCCGTGGCGAGACAACTGTCGGCGACAACGGCAACTTCCTTGCCTACGCCCACATTGCCCATGATTGCGTCGTTGGCAAGAACGCCACGTTTGCCAATGGCGCGACGCTCGGCGGACATTGCGAGATTGGCGACAACGTCTATATCGGCGGCCTAAGCGCGGTTCACCAATTCGTGCGCGTCGGCGATAACGCCTTTCTCGGCGGCTGCTCGGCTTTTGTCGGCGATGTCATCCCGTATGCCATTGCCGTCGGCAACCGCGCCAGCCTGCGCGGCTTGAACATCATTGGCCTCAAACGCGCCGGTTTGCCGCGCTCCGAGATCTACCTGCTGCGCAGGGCCTATAGGACGATCTTCGATCGTTCCCGCACCGTCGGCGAGAATGTGGAGCTCGCCAAGGCCGAGTTCGCCGGATCGCCAACGGCCATGAAGATCATCGATTTCATCACCAGTCGCGGCAAACGGCACTTTGCCGTGCCGTCGCTCAAGGGTGAGGGCGACGATGACAATGGCGATGACGAGGGCTGAGCCGGCCAAGGCAGGGCTTGCACTCGCGCCGGGCTCCAGGGTCGGCATCATCGCCGGTGGGGGCAGCCTGCCGGTCGAAGTGGCGGAGGGCCTGGTCAAGCACGGTTTTGCGCCCTTCATCATCATCGCCGCCGGTGAGGTCGACCGGGAAGCCGATTTTGCGGCCTTTGATCGGGAAAAACTCGCGCTGGAAGACATCGGGCTGTTGTTTCCGTTGCTGCGTCGCCAAGGCATCACGCACCTTGTCCTTGCCGGCGAGATCAAGCGTAGGCCGCGGCTGAGCAGGATAAGGCCGACACTTGGTCTTCTGGCGATAGTACCTTTCGTGGTCAGAGCATTGCGACGTGGCGACGACGGCCTGCTGAAGATTTTGACCCGAGCCCTGGAAACGCGAGGCGTCAAGGTCATCGGCGCGCACGAAGTCGTTCCGGAACTGACGGCTAGCGAAGGCCCGTTGACGGCGGCCGAACCGAATCGGTCCGACTGGCGCGACATCGAGGCCGCGCGCAGGGCAGCCAAGGCCATTGGCGAGCTCGATATCGGCCAGGCAGCGATTGCGGTCGGAGGTCGGGCCGTCGCGCTGGAAGGCATCGAAGGCACCGCCGGCCTGCTCGATAGAATGCGCGAGCTGCGCGGCCACGGCAGGCTGGCCGGCAGGACGGGCGGCGTGCTGGTCAAATGCGCCAAGCCCGGACAGGAATTGCGCGCCGACTTGCCCACCATAGGCCCGCAGACGGTCGAGGCCGCTCATGCCGCTGGTCTTGTCGGCATCGCCGTCGAGGCCGGCCGTTCACTTATTCTCGAAGCTCCGGCAACGCTGGCGCGCGCCAATGCGCTTGGCCTGTTCATCGTTGGCCTGCCTTCAGCGGAGCGGGCCAATGGGGAGCCGGCCGATGCCCGCTGACAAGCCGCTCAAGCTCGCGATAGTCGCCGGCGAGGAATCCGGCGATTTGCTCGGCGCTGACATAGTGCTGGCGCTCGAGCGTCTGACCGGTCGCAAGGTCCAACTCGTCGGCATTGGCGGCCGCCACCTGCAGCAGCTGGGGCTGACGCCATTCTTCGACGGCAGCGAGATCGCGCTGATGGGCTTCAGCGCCGTGCTGCGCGACCTGCCGCGGCTGATGCGCCGTATCAGCCAGACCGCGGCGATGATCGCGGCCGAACGGCCCGATTGCCTGGTCACCATCGACAGCCCGGACTTTTCACTGCGCGTCGCGAAGAAGGTTCGCGCAACAGCACCGGCCATTCCGATCATCCACTATGTCTGTCCGAGCGTATGGGCCTGGCGGCCAGGCAGGGCGGTGGCGATGAAGCCCTATGTCGATCACATTCTCTGTATCCTGCCTTTCGAGGTAAAGGCCCTTGCTCGCCTAGGCGGGCCGCCGGGCACCTATGTCGGCCATCGGCTGACGCAAGACCCCGGCGTGCTCGGCGCCGCCAAGGCGCAGAACCAGCCACGCGACCTCTCCGAGGACCGAGTCAAGACGGTGCTGGTGCTGCCAGGCTCGCGCCGCGGCGAAGTCAGCCGGCTGATGGAGCCTTTCGGCAAGGCGATGTCGGCGTTGCGCCAACGCGGCCACCGCCTGCGCCTCATCCTGCCGACCGTGCCGCACGTCGCCGAACTGGTGAAGACGTCGATCGCGAGTTGGGACGACAAGCCGGAAATCATCGCCGAGCCGGACCGCAAATGGCAGGCCTTCGGCAAGGCCGACGCTGCGCTGATCGCGTCAGGGACAGTATCGCTCGAACTGGCGCTCGCCGGCGTTCCGATGGTTTCCTGCTACAAGCTCGACCCCATCGCGCGCCAAATTCTGCAGCATCTGGTGACGACATGGTCGGCGCTGCTGCCCAACCTGATCTCCGACCGCGTGCTGGTGCCGGAATTCTACGACCAGTATGTCCGGCCAGAGAACCTCGCCCGGCAGTTGGAAGCCCTGTTTGCCGACACCGGCATGCGCGCCTGGCAGAAGGCCGGTTTTGCCGAGATCGCCAGACGAATGGCGACCGACAGGCCCTCGGGCGAGATCGCCGCAGAGGTGGTGATGGGGTGCATCAAGAAGGCAGCAGGCAACAGGCAGTAGAGGTTTCTTTCTACTGCCTACCCACTATCCCCTACCTTTTCGCGATCGGCACGTAATCGCGCTCCGTGGCGCCGGTGTAGAGCTGGCGCGGGCGGCCGATCTTCTGGTGCGGGTCCTCGATCATTTCCTTCCACTGGGCGATCCAACCGACAGTGCGCGCGACCGCGAAGAGCACGGTGAACATGGTGGTGGGGAAGCCCAGCGCCTTCAGCGTGATGCCTGAGTAGAAATCGACGTTCGGATAGAGCTTCTTCTCGATGAAGTAGGCGTCGGTCAGCGCGATCTTTTCCAGCTCCATGGCGATGTCGAGCAGCGGATCGTCCTTGATGCCGAGCTCGCCCAGAACCTCATGCGCCGTCTTCTGCATGATCTTGGCACGGGGATCGTAGTTCTTGTAGACGCGGTGCCCGAAGCCCATCAGGCGGAACGGATCGTTCTTGTCCTTGGCGCGGGCGATGAATTCCGGAATGTGGTCGACATGGCCGATTTCGCCCAGCATGTTGAGCGCGGCTTCGTTGGCGCCGCCATGCGCGGGGCCCCAGAGGCAGGCGATGCCGGCGGCGATGCAGGCGAACGGGTTGGCGCCCGACGATCCGGCGAGGCGAACCGTCGAGGTCGAGGCGTTCTGCTCGTGGTCGGCGTGCAGGATGAAGATGCGTTCCATGGCGCGCGCCAGGACCGGATTGATCTTGTATTCCTCGCAGGGCACAGCGAAGCACATGTGCAGGAAGTTTGCCGCGAAACCGAGATCGTTCTTCGGGTAAATGAAGGGCTGGCCGATATGGTACTTGTAGGCCATCGCCGCGATCGTCGGCATCTTGGCGATGAGCCGCATCGAGGCAACCATGCGCTGGTACGGATCCGAGATGTCGGTCGAGTCGTGATAGAAGGCCGACAGCGCGCCGACCACGCCGCACATGACGGCCATCGGATGCGCGTCGCGGCGGAAGCCGGTGAAGAAACGCGACATCTGCTCATGCACCATCGTGTGGCGCGTCACGCGATAGTCGAAGTCGTCCTTCTGCGCCTTGGTCGGCAGTTCGCCGTAGAGCAGCAGGTAGCAGACCTCGAGGAAGTCGCCATGCTCCGCGAGCTGGTCGATAGGGTAGCCGCGATGCAAGAGAATGCCGGCATCGCCGTCGATGAAGGTGATCGCCGATTCGCAGCTCGCGGTCGAGGTGAAGCCCGGATCGTAAGTGAAGGCGCCGGTGGTGCTGTAGAGCGAGCCGATGTCGATGACGTCAGGTCCGACCGAGCCGCTTCGCACCTTGAATTCGTGCGTCTTGCCGGCAAGCTCAAGCTTCGCGGTCGGCTGGCTCGTTTTGCCGGCCAACTCCAGTTTTGTCGCCGCTTCGCTCATTGCAAACTCCTTTTTGTTTCCTCATGCCGGCAAGGCAAATTCCTGCAAACGACACGTCGAAGTCACCGAATGCGCGAACTCGCCACCGCATTTTAGGAGGTGCGTGCCAGATTGGGCCAAGGCCTAATGTTGCACTGCGAAACACACCTTTCAATGCCAATCTTCTTGGGCCAGTCCGCTCCTAATCGATTTGATCTTCTATGCGGGCCAGGCTTTCCTGGCGGCCCAGCACGGCAAGCACGTCGAACACGCCGGGGGAGGTGCTACGGCCGGTCAGGGCCGCCCGGAGCGGCTGTGCCACGGCGCCGAGCTTATACCCACCGGCCTGCGCGAACGCACGGATCGAAGCCTCTGCCGAGGCGGCGCTCCATTCGCCCTGGACAGAAGACAATGCGCCATGCGCGCCGCGCAAAATCGCGCGCGCCTCGGCATTGAGCAAGCTCGCCGCCTTCTCGTCCAGCGGTAACGGTCGCTCGGCGAACAGGAAAGCCGCGCCATCGACCAACTCTACCAAAGTCTTTGCCCGCTCCTTGAGACCGGGCATGGCGGCAAGCAGTTGCGCCTTGCGCTTGTCGTCGAGCTTTGCCGCAAACGCGGGCCCGCCTTCGAGATAGGGCAAGGTGGCGACGAAGATGTCGAACAACGCATGATCGTCCATCTTGCGCATATGGACGCCGTTCAGCGCCTCGAGCTTGGCGAAGTCGAAGCGGGCCGCGCCCTTGTTGACGTCGCCGATGTCGAACCAGGCGATCATGTCCTTGATCGACATCACCTCGTCGTCGCCATGGCTCCAGCCGAGCCTGGCCAGATAGTTGAGCAGAGCTTCCGGCAGATAACCCATGGCGCGATAGGCCTCGACGCCCAGCGCGCCGTGCCGCTTCGACAGCTTGGCGCCGTCGGCGCCGTGGATCAGCGGGATGTGCGACATCGACGGCACCGACCAGCCCATGGCATTGTAGATCACCGTCTGGCGCGCGGCGTTGGTCAGGTGATCGTCGCCGCGGATGATATGGGTGACGCCCATGTCATGGTCGTCGACGACGACGGCATGCATGTAGGTCGGGACGCCGTCGGAACGAAGGATGATAAAGTCGTCGAGATCCTTGTTCGGGAAGCGAACCTCGCCCTGCACGCGATCATGCACGACCGTCACGCCCTCGGTCGGCGCCTTGATGCGGATGGCGCCCTTGACGCCTGCAGGCGCCTCGGACGCATCGCGGTCGCGCCACTGGCCGTTGTAGCGAGGCGGCAGGCCCTTGGCGCGAGCCGCCTCGCGCATCGCCTCGAGCTCTGCCGGCGTCTCATAGGCGTAATAGGCCTTGCCCATTCGCACGAGCTCCTCAGCCACCTCCCGATGGCGCGGCGCGCGCTGGAACTGCGAAACGGCCTCGCCGTCCCAGGAGAGGCCGAGCCAGGTCAGTCCGTCGAGAATGGCCGCCGTGGCCGCCTCCGTGGAGCGTTCGCGGTCGGTGTCTTCGATGCGCAGCAGCATTTGGCCGCCTGTGTGCCTGGCGTAGAGCCAATTGAACAGCGCGGTGCGGGCCCCGCCGATATGCAGGTAGCCTGTGGGCGAGGGGGCAAAACGGGTGACGACCTTGTCGGACATGGAACTCTCGAAGAAGCACTGAAGAAATGCATGTTTCGCGCTGACTTCCACGCGACCGGCGTTCATGTAGCATAGGGCGTCTGGGGCGCAAGGGGCAGACCCGATGGCTGGACGTGGCCGGGGCGCGGAAGAGGGCGGGGAAACGACAGCAGGCGTCAGCGAGCGCCTGATGTTCGCTCGCGCCATATCGGCCGAAGCGGCGCCGTTGCCGGTTCCGGAACCCCATCCGCCGGCGGAGCTTCCGTCGTCCGGCGACGGTGCGTGGCGGCCAGTTTCGCCTTCGGCCGAGGCACTCGGAGGACTCCGCAGACAACTTGGCCGGGCGTCGTTCTCCGCGATGCGCCAAAGCATCGTCGACGCCGCCGCGACCGAGCTCGATCGTGGCGTTGCCTTCCTGCTGGTGCCGGTCTTCCTTGCCGCCGGCGTGATCTATTACTTTTCGCTGAGCACTGAGCCGGACCTCTACAGGCCGATGGCGGCGGTGGCTCTGATGGCCGTATGCGCGACGGTCTCGCGCTCCTGGCAGAGAACGCACCTGACCTTCATGGCAGCGCTTTTCTGCGCCCTGGGCTTTCTGGCCGCCAAGGTGGAAACCTGGCGAATGGCAACCCCGATGCTGGGGTCAGAAATCCAGACGCGGCTGACCGGCCGCCTCATCGTCGCCGAGACATTGGCCAACGGCCGTGTCCGGCTGACCATCGATCTGATTTCCACGGAGCATCCGAAGCTGCGCTACGCACCGGATCGCGTCAGGCTCTCGGCGCGCAGGATTCCGCCCGACATGACGGCAGGGTCGATACTGACCGGCTATGTGAAGCTGCTGCCGCCAACAGGCCCGGTTCGGCCCGAAAGCTATGACTATTCCTTCGACAGCTATTTTAGCGGCATTGGCGCAAGCGGCTTTTTCCTGGGCGATCCAAAGCTGATTGCGCCGACGCCGGCCGCATCGACGGAGGCACCCTTCGGCGCGCGCGTTGCATCGGCCATAGAAAACGCGCGCGAAGGCATAGCCGATCACATAAGGAGCGCCATCGGCGGGTCCGAAGGCGAGATCGCGGCGGCGCTGATAGTCGGCGTGCGCGCCGGGATTCCGGAGGCGATCAACGAGTCGATGCGGCGGACCGGCATCTATCACATCATCTCGATCTCCGGTCTCCACATGGCGCTGGTCGCCGGCACGATCATGGTGCTGTTGCGAGGTGCCTTCGCGCTGTTTCCCGATTTCTCGTCGCGCCGGCCGGTGAAGAAATATGCCGCTGCAATCGCGCTGCTCTCGATCGCCTGCTACCTCGTGATCTCCGGTATCGTGGTGGCGGCCGAGCGAAGCTTCATCATGCTGGCGGTCATGCTTGTCGCCGTGCTCTTCGACCGCGCGGCGCTGACGATGCGAAACCTGGCGATCTCGGCCATCGCCGTCATCCTCGTCTCGCCGCATGAAGTGGTCGGCCCGAGCTTCCAGATGTCTTTCGCCGCCACTGCTGCGCTCGTCGGCGCCTATGCCGGCTTTGCCGACTACCGCGCCGGCAAAACGACCACGCCGCCGGCAAGGCGCTCGTTTGTCGGCTTCGTCTCTCGAAAACTGGCGGTTGGAGTGGGTGGAGCCGCGATTACCTCGCTTGTCGCGGGCAGCGCGACATTGCTGTTCGCAATCTGGCACTTCCAGCGTGTGTCGCCGCTCAGCTTGCTGGCCAATCTGGCGGTCATGCCGATCGTCTCTCTGATCGTCATGCCGTTCGCCGTGCTTAGCGCACTGGCCATGCCCTTCGGCTTTGACGGTCCTTTTCTCTATGTGATGGGCAAGGGGCTCACCGCGATGATAGCCATCTCGGCATGGATTTCCGAGCGCTCGCCGGTCGATGCCGTCGGGCTTATCTCGATCCAGTCCGTGCTGCTAGCAACCATCGCGCTCGTCATCGCAACCATGGCCACCACCTGGCTGAGGCTAGCCGCCGTTCCGTTCGCGCTCGCCGCGCTGCTGGCCATCCCGCATGTCCGAACGCCTGATGTGCTCATTTCAGAGGATGCCCATCTGGTGGCAATGCCGATCGGCGGCGGAGAGCTTGCCATCAACCGCGAACGCTCCAATGAGTTCACCACCGACAATTGGAAACGGGCGCTGAAAGCCGAGCAAATCGTGCCGCCGGAGACATTCGCCAACGGGGCGCTCGACATCGCCGACCCCGTCGACCTGCCGGCGGGCTCGCCCTTCTACTGTATCGGCGATCTCTGCATCGGCCGGTATCCTTCCGGCGCGATCGTGGCGCTCGCCGAGACCCGAGACAACGCCCGGTCGGCCTGCGGGTTCGCGGACCTCATCGTCATCAACGACGCCACGGCCTACAACCCATGCCGCGATCCGCGCGTGCTCGTCGTCACCAAACGGCAACTGGCGCGCGGCGGCAGCGCCGCCATCTTCTTCGATCCGCAATCGGCAACCGCGCGGCCGGCCATCAGCTACGCGGTCCAAGAACCGTATCGGCCATGGCACGAGCAGCGGAAATACGCGCGCGAGGCGAGGGGGCTGCCTCCGTACAAGCGACAGGAAAAAGCGAACATCAAACCGGCGCCCACTCAGTAACGCCGGATCAGCCCGACCAGCTTGCCCTGAACCTTTACCCGATCCGGTCCGAATATCCGGGTCTCATAGGCCGGGTTGGCCGCCTCGAGCGCGATCGAGGCGCCCTTGCGGCGGAAGCGCTTGAGCGTCGCTTCCTCGTCGTCGACCAGCGCCACCACGATCTCGCCCGGGCTTGCCGTGTTGGCGTTGCGGATGATAACGGTGTCGCCGTCGAAGATGCCGGCCTCGATCATCGAGTCGCCCTTGACCTCCAGCGCATAATGCTCGCCGCCGGTGATCATGTCCGGGGGCACAGTGATCGAATGCGTCTGGTGCTGGATGGCGTCGATCGGCACACCGGCGGCGATGCGGCCCATAACCGGGATGGAAACGGCCGAAGTGGATTCATCGTCATTGCTGGGCGTCGGCGTGCGCGACGGCGTCGCCGGCTTGACCTGTCGACCGAGATTGCCCTGGCCCCCCTGGATGACGCTAGGCGAAAACTTCTTAGCGGCATTCAAGCCAGGCGCGATCGAGTCGGGAAGCCGCAAGACCTCCAATGCGCGCGCCCGGTTCGGCAGCCGGCGAATGAAACCGCGCTCTTCCAGCGCCGTGATCAGACGGTGGATGCCGGACTTCGAGGCGAGGTCGAGCGCCTCCTTCATCTCGTCGAAGGATGGAGGAATCCCGCTCTCCTTCAGGCGTTCATGGATGAACATCAGGAGTTCATGTTGTTTGCGCGTCAGCATCGGCGGCCCCCACGGGTTCTGAAACCAGAATCAGAAAAACAAACCCAGAACAAACACTATCTGTTCCAGTTGTGTTCCGCAACCGTTTAAAGTTTAGTGAATTTGTTAGGACCGCCGAAACAATGTTGCATCCGAGGGGCCTTGGCCGCTACCTGTAGCGCAGTGGCATTGATTCCGCTCGAATTTGCAGCCTTGCTTAAATGGGAACAGCGGGTGGCGGCATCACGGAAGTGCCGGGTGCGATCGCGCATACATCGATTGCGCATGCCGCACCGTGAACGAAACGAACCCAAAATGCCAACGTCGGCGATTTGCCGGTTCACGGTTCTCGCCCTCCATGGACCAGCTAACACAGGACGAAAGGTTCTTGCCCGGACGCCGACGGTGGTGAGACAACCGCTCTTGGCCAGCCGTGAGCGGCGGGCATTCCGAAATGTAGGCGGTAGCATAATGGGGGGAATTCCTGATCTCGCCGAGATCGAGGCTATGGACGCAGCAGATCCGCTGCGTGCCTTGCGCGATCAATTCGTCCTGCCGGAAGGGGTGATCTATCTCGACGGGAATTCGTTGGGAGCCGCTCCACACGCCGCATTCGAGGAACTGCGCAAAGCAGCTAACGAGGAGTGGGCGCATGACCTCATTCGTGCCTGGAACAAGGATGGATGGTTCGACATGCCGGTCGAACTGGGCGACCAGCTCGGGCGGCTGATCGGCGCGGCGCCTGGCCAGACCGTGGTCTGCGACACCACGTCGATCAACATCTACAAGGTGCTGCATGCGGCGATGGCGATGCGGCCGGGCCGAACCGTGATCGTTGCCGAGGGCGACAGTTTTCCGACCGATCTCTATATGGCCGAAGGCGTGGCCTCGACCGGAAAGAACACCGTCCTGCGCCTGGCCGGCGTGCACGCGCCAACCATCGAGGAACTGATCGACGAAAGCACCGCGGTGGTGCTGGTCAACCACGTCAACTACAAGTCCGGCGAGTTGCGCGACATGGCGGCGCTCACGCGCAAGGCGCATGACGCCGGTGCGCTGATCGTATGGGATCTGTGTCACAGCGCGGGGGCCATGCCGGTTGAACTTGACAGGGCGAACGCCGATTTCGCGGTCGGCTGCACCTATAAATATCTCAACGGGGGGCCAGGTTCACCCGCGTTCATCTATGCGGCCGAGCGGCATCTTGCCGATGTGCAGCAGCCCCTCAGCGGGTGGTGGGGCCACGCGCGGCCGTTCGCCTTCGAGCAAGCCTATGCGCCGGACACCGGCATCCGTCGGTTCCTGTGCGGCACGCAGCCGGTCCTGTCGATGCGCACGCTGAAGGGCGCGCTCGACGTCTGGAACGGCGTCGACCTGGCGATGGTGAGAAGGAAGAGCACCGCGCTGGCCGATCTGTTCATCGAACTCGTCGAGGCAAGATGCGGAGGTTACGATCTTACTCTCGAAAGTACCCGCGACGGCGCCAAACGCGGCAGCCAGATTTCATTCATTCACCCGCATGGCTACCGGATCATGCAGGCCCTGATCGAACGCGGCGTGATCGGCGATTTTCGGGCGCCGTCGACCATGCGCTTCGGCTTCACGCCACTCTATGTCGGCTACAGCGACGTGTGGCGCGCCGTGGAGGTGCTCGCCGACATACTGCGAAGCGGCGCCTGGCGAGAGGCGCGCTTCGCCGTCAAGGCCACCGTCACCTGAGTCTTGGGTCGGCGATGCCATGAGAAGCCAATCAAAGTTGACCTGACCGCGGGAGGGGCCCTGTGCTCGAACACCGTATTGCCGACTGGAACGACGCCTATGCCAACGGCGCGAACATCGCCGGCGGCGATCGTTGGCCGGCGGCGTGGGACCAGCCGGCGCAGGCATTTCGCGAAGAGTTGCTGACCCAGGGCAGGGCGCGGCTCGACATCGCCTATGGCGAAGCGCCGCGCAACCAGCTCGATCTGTTTCTACCGCCAGCGACGCCAAAGGGGCTCGTCGTGTTCATCCACGGCGGCTATTGGATGGGGTCGGGCCGAGAGTCCTGGTCGCATCTGGCCGGAGGCGCGGTCGGCCGAGGCTTTGCCGTCGCAATGCCCTCCTACACGCTATGCCCGAAGATCAGGATCAGCGGCATCGTCGGCGAAGCCTCGGTCGCGATCGAGAGGGCGGCAGCCATGGTCGATGGTCCGCTGATGCTGGCCGGGCACTCGGCCGGCGGACATCTCGTCAGCCGGATGGTGACCGCGACATCGCCGCTCTCGCCCGACGTGGCGCGGCGCATACGCCAGGTCATTTCGATTTCAGGCCTGCACGACCTTCGGCCTCTGATGCTCACCGCGCTGAACGAGACCCTCAATATCGACGAGCACGAAGCGTCGGCCGAAAGCCCTGCATTGCTGCGGCCCCGGAATGGAATCCGCATCACCTGTTGGGCCGGCGGCGGCGAGCGTTCGGAATTCCTGCGCCAGAGCGCGTTGCTTGCCAATATCTGGACCGGGCTTGGTGCCGCCACAGCTTCGGTGGTCGAGCCGGATCGGCATCATTTCAGTGTCGTCGACGGTCTTGTCGATCCCGCTCATCCCCTGACCCGTACGCTCGTCGATGAATGAGGATCGGCTTCAGCGCAGCATCAGAACGTTGCATTCGTCGCCGGCCTGCGCGGCCGGTGCGAAGGGCTCACGCACGATCAGCCCGTTGGCGTCGGCCAGCATGCGCAGCATCGAGGAGTCCTGGATGCCGAAAGGGGTCGCGACCAGCGTGTCGGCGTCCTCGCGCACGACGGCGCGCACATAGTCCTGTCTGAGGTCGTTGGCTTGCATAGCGGCGCCCAGACGGGCCGTTCGCACGTCCTGCCTGTGATCTCGGCCGCCGAGACGAGCGAGGAGCGGCTTCAGGAAGAGCTGAGAGCAGACGATGCTTGCCACCGGGTTGCCGGGCAGACCGACGCAGCGGACATTGCCGAGGCGGCCGAACATCAGCGGCTTGCCGGGACGCATGGCGATCTTCCAGAAGTCGAGCTTCATGCCTTCGCGGGTCAGTACGTCATGGATCAAGTCGTGATCGCCTACCGACGCCCCTCCGAGCGTGACGATGACGTCGGCGCGCGCCGCCACGGCTTTCCTGACCAACGCGGCGATAGCGTCCTGGCGGTCGGCGGCGATGCCGAGATCGAGCGCGCGCGCGCCGACCGACTGGGCAGCAGCGGCGACGCCATAGGCGTTGGAAGAAATGATCTGGTCGGGGCCGAGCGTGCTACCCGGCGGCAGCAACTCGTCGCCGGTGGCGATGATGGCGACCAGCGGCTGCCGCACGACCTTCAAGACAGGGTGGTTGGCCGAAGCTGCCAGCGAAAGTGCCGCGGCATCGAGCACGCGACCCTTTTGGAGCAGCACGTCCCCCTGGCCGAAGTCAAGACCGCGTCGGCGGACATTGCGGCCTTGCCCGGTAGGCTCCGTCACCTCGACCTTGCCGTTGCCGAGATCGCGCGCGTTTTCCTGGATGACGATGGTGTCGGCGCCTTCAGGCAGCGGCGCACCGGTGAAGATGCGCACGGCCTGGCCTGTTCCGACGGTTCCGGAGAAGCCGCGCCCGGCAGGCGCCATGCCTATGACCTCGAGCTCAGCCGGCGCCGAAGCGACATCGGCGGAACGCGCGGCATAGCCATCCATCGCGGAGGCGTTGAAAGGCGGCTGCGTACGCAGCGCCACAACCGGTTCCGCCAGGACCCGCCCTGCTGCTTGCGCGAGTGGAATGCTTTCGGCGGGCAAAGGCGCCGCGTCGTCGAGCAGGCGCTGTAGCGCCTCTGCGACCGGAACCAGCACCATCAGGGACCTACCTTGTAGTCGCCGGATTTGCCGCCGGTCTTCTCGACCAGCCGGATGCCGGAAATCACCATGCCACGGTCCGCCGCCTTGGCCATGTCGTAGATGGTGAGGCAGGCGACCGAGGCGGCGGTGAGCGCCTCCATCTCCACACCGGTCTTGCCGGTAACGCGGGCAAGCGCGGTGACCTTGAGACCAGGCAGCGTGCGGTCCGGCTCGATTTCAACGGCGACCTTGGTCAGAAGCAGCGGATGGCAGAGGGGGATCAGCTCATGCGTTTTCTTCGCCGCCATGATGCCTGCAATGCGGGCGGTGCCCAGAACATCCCCTTTCTTGGCGTCGCCGGCCAGGATCATCTCCAGCGTTTCCGGTCGCATCGAGACAAAACCTTCGGCAATCGCCGTGCGCGTCGTCTCGGCTTTGTCGCCTACATCGACCATATTGGCTTCGCCCTTGGCGCCAAGATGGGTAAGGGCCATGCTCAGACGGCCTCGGCCGCTGCCTTGCCCGTCAGCAGAAACCTGGTCGCAGCGGCCACGTCGGCTTGCCGCATGAGGCTCTCGCCGACAAGGAAGGCGCCGATGCCGGTCTTTCGCATCCTGAGGCAGTCGTCGTGGGTGAAGATGCCGCTCTCGCTGACGAGCAGGTAGCCGCCCGGCACCATTGGCGCCAGCCGCTCTGAGGTCGCAAGGCTGGTCTCGAAGGTCCGCAAATTGCGGTTGTTGATACCGATCAGCCGCGACGACAATTTCAGAGCGCGCTCCGTTTCGGCCTCGCCATGCACTTCGATCAGCGCGTCCATCCCGAGCTCGAAGGCGACTGCTTCCAATTCGCCAGCCAGTGCATCGTCCACGCTCGCCATAATGATCAGGATGGCGTCTGCGCCCCAGGCTCGTGCTTCGTAGACCTGGTAAGGGTCGAATAGGAAATCCTTCCGCAACGCGGGCAGGGACACCGCCTTGCGCGCGTTGGTGAGAAATTCCGGAGCGCCCTGGAAAGACGGGGTGTCTGTCAGCACCGAAAGGCAGGCGGCGCCACCTTTCTGATAGGCCTGCGCCAGTGACGGCGGGTCGAAATCGGCACGGATCAAACCCTTGGAAGGGCTGGCCTTCTTTATTTCGGCGATCAGGCCAAAGCTTCCCTCCCGACGCTTGGCCTCAAGCGCCGCCGAAAAACCGCGCGTCGCACCGGCATCCTTCGCCCGTGCCTTGATCTCGGCCAGCGGTATTTTCGCCTTCGCGGCCGCGATCTCGTCGCGCTTATAGGCTTCGATCTTGCGCAGAATATCCGACAAGGCCTTATCCGTTCGAAATCTCGACGAGCTTGTCCAGCACGCCAAGCGCGCGGCCGCTGTCGATCGCTTGCGCCGCCGCCGCGATTCCGTCGGCAAGCGTGGTCGCCTTGCCTGCCACGACCAGGCCGGCGCCGGCATTCATCAGCGCCGTGTCGCGATAGGCGCCGGCGGCACCGCCCAGCATATCGCGCAACTGCCTGGCATTGTAGGCTGCGTCGCCACCGCGCAGCTCTTCCTTGGTGTGCCGCTTCAGTCCGACTGCTTCCGGCGTCAGGGTGAATGTGCGGATCTCGCCGCCGGCGAGTTCGGCAACCTGGGTCTCGCCCGTGGTGGTGATCTCGTCATAGCCATCGCCATGGACGACCCAGGCGTGCTCCGCGCCTAGCGCCTTCAACGTCTCGGCCACCGGCATTATCCACTCCGGCAGGAAAACGCCGACCATCTGGCGGCTGACGCCGGCGGGATTCGACAGCGGTCCGAGCAGGTTGAAAATGGTGCGCGTGCCGAGCTCGACCCGGGTCGGTCCGACATGCTTCATCGCAGGATGGTGGGCCGGCGCGAACATGAAGCCGACGCCGGCCTCATGGATGCAGCGTCCGATCATTTCCGGCGAAATGTCGATCTTGACGCCCAGCGCCATCAGCACGTCCGCGGAGCCGGTCAGCGAGGACAGGCCGCGATTGCCGTGCTTGGCCACCGGCACGCCGGCGGCCGCGATGACGAAGGCCGAGGCGGTCGAGATGTTGACCGAGTGCGAGTTGTCCCCGCCGGTCCCGACGATGTCGATCGCGCCCTGCGGCGCCTCGACGCGCAGCATCTTGGCGCGCATGGTGGCGACAGCGCCAGCGATCTCGCCCACCGTCTCGCCGCGCACGCGCAGCGCCATCAGGAAGCCGCCGATCTGGCCGGGCGTGGCGTCGCCCGACATGATGATGTCGAAGGCGTCGCGCGCTTCCTCGAAGGAAAGCGCGATGCCGGCGGCGACCTTGGCTATGTGTGTCTTCAGCGCGCTCATCGTGTCTGTGCTTGAGAAACGGCGTTCGGATCGATGCGAACGTCATATTGCGACTGCAGCTGTGCCACCAACTGGTCCAGCAGGTCGTCCGACATGCCGGCGGCGAAGGATTTCTGAGCGTCATCCGGCACCGTACTGCCGTCGGCGCCCGCCGGCTCGAAGACCTCGGCAACCTTGAACAGGATCTGGCCGTCGCCAGTGGGCGAGGGGATCAGGCCGGTGCCGCCTTCGCCGACGCCGAACATCGCCGCGGCGCCCTCCTTGCCGAAATCGGCATCGTCGGCTTCGCGCTTCAAGCCTCGCTTGGTCTGCTTGTCGAGCTTGAGCTCGGCCGCAACAGCGTCGAGCGTAGTGCCTGCCTTGAGACGTTTCTCCAGTTCCTGCGCTTTCGCGTCGAGCCGCTTTTCGGTCTCGGCCTCCGTCCAGTCGGCCACAACCTTCTTGCGGACCTCGTCCAGCGTGCGGTCGCGCGCCGGCGTGACCGACTGCACCTCGTAGAAGACGAAACCGTTGTCGGCGGTCGTCAGACCTTCATTCTCGGTATTGGGCTCGGCGGCGAACACAGACTTGATGAGATCGGCCGATTGCGGCAGGTCGTTGACGATCGTACCGTCCGGCCGCTGGCCGGTGCGGTCGATGGCGTCGATGGTGATGACCTTCAGCTTGAGCTTGTCGGCGGCCTGGGCAAGCGAGGCACCCGAAGCGCGGGTATCCTCATAGCTGTCATGCACGTCGAGCAGGATGCGGCTTGCCTCGCCTATCGCCAGGTCCTTGCGGATCTGGTCGGACACTTCCGAAAGAGGTTTCACGACCTGCGGCTTGATCTCCGTAACGCGCAGGAGCACCGGACCGAAGGCCCCCTGGACGACCTGGCTCACCTCGTTGGCATTGAGCGAGAAGGCTGCGTCGGCCACCGCCTTGTCGGCGATCTTGTCCTTGGACAGCGTGCCTAGGAGCGTGTCGGCTTGCGTCTTGCCTTCGGCGGTGACGAGCTTGTCGAAGGTTGCACCGGCCTTCAGGGAATCCAAGGCCGCCTTTGCCGCGTCCGAGGTCTTGAACACCAACTGCTCGATGGTGCGCATCTCGGGCGTCGTGTAGCGCGCGATATTCTTGTTGTAATCGTCCTTGACCTGGCTGTCGGTCACCGCGGACGGGTCCGCGATATCCTGCGGCTCCAGCCGGACATAGGAAAACTTGCGGTATTCCGGCGCCGCGTAGTTCTTCTTGTTGGCGTCGAAATAGGTGTTGAGCGCAGTGTCTGACGGCGCCTCGATCGGTTGGACCAGCGTCTTGGGCAGCACAAGATAGTCGATCGTGCGATCCTCGCCGCGATAGAGCGAGACCGCCTTCAGGAAGGTCTGCGGAACCTTGAGGCCGTCGGAAATCGCCTCGACGATCTGCTGGCGCACAGCCACCTGCGCACGGTTCCTCAGATAGTCCTCCGGCCGCATGCCGAGCTGGCGCAGGAGATACTCGAACGTCCGGCGATCGAACTGGCCGCCAGGTCCCTTGAAGGCCGGATCCTCGCGCGTCAATTCGGCCAGCCGATCCTTGGAAAGGCCAAGGCCGAGCTTGCGTGCCTGTTCGTCGAGCACTGCGCCCGAAACGAGTTGCGCCAGCACCTGGTTGTCGACGCCGAGCAGCTTGGCCTGTTCCTGGGTGACGCGCTGGCCATATTGCTGCGATAACATCGAGAGCTGACGATCATAGGCGAGGCGATACTCGTTGATCGAGACTTCAGTGCCGCCGGCGGTGATCACCGCGTGATGGCCGCCCAGAACGCCGCCCACCATGCGCGTGGTGATGCCCCAGGCTGCGAAGCTCAGGACCAGCAACAACAGCAACGCCTTCGCGACCCAGGTGCTCGCCGCGCTTCTCAATATACTAAGCATGCATACTTCCGATTTATGCGCATTTTCGCATGCGCCGAGTCTGAAACAAGCGCAATAGCGCCCTTCCAGTCCACTGTCGATTGCTTTGTGACCTGATTTTGGTAGTGAGAGCGCTGCTAAATGTCGCTCGGAGAACCCGCCCCATGACCCCTGGAATCCGCCCGCTCGTCGCCGGGAACTGGAAAATGAACGGCACCAGCGCCTCGCTCAATGAGCTACGGTCGATCGGCAACGGCTTCATGAGCGGGCTAGATGCGGAAACAGAAGCGCTGGTGTGCGTGCCGGCTACGTTGCTCCAGCGTGCCGCCGAAATCCTGTCACGCACGCCGGTGCGGGCTGGCGGAGAGGATTGCCATCCGAAGGAGAGCGGAGCTTTTACGGGTGAGATTTCAGCCGAGATGCTCAAGGACGCCGGTGCAAGCCACGTCATTGTCGGCCATTCGGAACGGCGCGAAATGTTCGGCGAGGACGACGCGATGGTCCATGCCAAGGCGTCGGCCGCCTGGCGGGCGGGGCTGGTGGCCATCGTCTGCATCGGCGAGACGCGCGCCGAGCGCGAGTCGGGCGCCACGCTTGACATACTGTCGCGTCAGCTCGAGGGCTCGGTTCCGACAAGCGCCACCGCAACGAACACGATCATCGCCTATGAGCCGGTCTGGGCCATCGGTACCGGCCTGACCCCGACCGTAGACGACGTCGCCGAGGCACATGCGCACATCCGCCGCAAGCTGACCGGCCTGCTCGGCGACGTCGCGGCCAAGATGCGCATTCTCTATGGCGGCTCTGTCAAGCCGTCCAACGCAGTGGAGCTCCTCGGCGTCGAGAATGTCGACGGCGCTCTGGTCGGCGGCGCCAGCCTGAAGGCTGCCGACTTCCTGGCCATCGCGGAAGCTTACATGAACATCGCTTAGCTCTCCTGGGCTCGCGCGGCCTAAATCGTTGTAACGGCCGCATTGCTTCCCATATTCCCGGCCACGGGCTTGGAAATGCCGTCAAAGCATTGTAAGGAGCCGCCTCCAAATCATTGGTCCTATGCGCGGTCGCGCAAGGCCCCGCCAGGATAAATTATGGAAACCGTACTGATCGTCGTTCACCTTATGGTCGTGCTCGCCCTTGTCGGTGTGGTGCTGCTGCAGCGCTCCGAAGGCGGCGGGCTTGGCATTGGCGGCGGTTCCGGTTTCATGACCGCTCGCGGCGCCGCCAATGCGCTCACCCGCGCCACCGCGATCCTGGCGGCGGCGTTCTTCGTGACGTCGCTGGCGCTGTCGATCCTTGCCCGTTATGGCGAAAAGCCGATCGACATCCTCGACCGCCCGGCGACATCAAGCCAAGGCAAAGGCGTGCTCAACCAGTTGCCGGGCTCGAATGGGCCTGTAGGCGCCTCCAAGCCCGCGGCTCCAGCCGGCGGCACGGCTCCCGCCGCACCGTCTGGTGGCACGACGACCACACCGCTTGCCAACGGCGCCACCGCGCCGGCTCCGGCAACAGCGCCCGCTCCGGCCGCACCGGCGCCCGCGAATCCGGCCACTCCGCCGGCATCCAATGGCGTTACCTTGCCGGTCACGCCGCAGGTCCCGAACCAGTAGCCGGACAGGCAGCTGGCCCTGATCTGTTGTTCTTTGAACACAGTCACGGCAAATGAGCGCCCGATCACAAAGATTCAATCGGGCGTAGCGCCTGCCTCAGCTTGAGGCGATGACGGCTAATCGATTATAGATTGCGCGCGGCACTTTATCGGCGTCCTTGGGGGGCGCCGGGCGACGCCGTGGGCAACTTGCTTTTGAACAATCGGATCTTCGCCATGCAGCTTCGCAGCTTCATCTTCCTGGGAGTCTGTGCCGTCCTCGGCATGGGTTCCGTGGCCTTTGCCGGACCGGCAAACCTGGCCACATCCCCCTCGGTAGAGACAACCGACGCTATTCCCGTCGTCGCCGCCAAGAGCGATGCATCGCAGCTGAGGCTTCTCAAGAAGAAGAAGAACCCGACCTCTGAGGATCTTGCGCAGATCAGCAAGCTCGAGGCCAAGATCGCTGCCGACAAGGAGGCCGCCAAGCAGAAGGCGCTCGATGCTCGCAAGATGGCGATGCGCGAGGCAGCCAAGGCCAAGGCGGATCAGGCGCGCCAGGAATGGCTCGCCAAGAGAGGTAAGGCCGGGCCGGTTGAAGTCGCCGACGCCAAGCTGGCCAAGAAGACCACCAAGATCATCGCGCCGCTGGAGCCGGTAGCGTCGATCATTCCGGTCAAGGCCGAAGAGCCGATCCCGGCCGAAGCCATGAACATCACCGCCACTGGCAACAACGGCGAATTGCGCAGTGAGCAGCCCGGCCAGAAGCAGACGAGCAGCGGCGGACTGTTCGCCGGCCTCTTCGGCGGCGCCCAAGCGACCTCCATCAACTACCTGCCGGAGACACGCGCGCTCGATTCGGCATTGGCCAAGAAGGACGCCAAGCGGCCCTTCAAGGTGAAGCCGGAATTCGTGCCTCAAGACGTCACGTTCACCGGCTATGAGCCGGGCACCATCGTCATCGACACCAGCGCCCGCCGCCTCTACCTGGTCGAGTCGTTTTCCACTGCCCGCCGCTACGCCATTGCCGTCGGCCGCGAGGGCCTGCAGTTCAAGGGGACAGTGGCGGTCGGAGACAAGCAGGAATGGCCACGCTGGATCCCGACGCTCGACATGCAGAAGCGCGAGCCGAAGCATTACGGTCAGTACAAGGACGGCATGCCCGGCGGCGGCGAGAATCCGCTCGGCGCGCGCGCCATCTATCTCTATGACGGCAAGAAGGATACGCATCTGCGCATCCACGGCACTATTGCGCCGCAGTCGATCGGAACCAGCGCCTCCAACGGCTGCTTCCGCATGATCAACGAGCACGTCATGGATCTCTACAGCCGCGTCAAGATCGGCACCAAGGTCGTTATTATCTGAGCGTTTCCATCGAACTGCCGAAAGGGCCGGCATCGCCGGCCCTTTTGTTTTGACAGAATCCAAGCCCGTTCGGGCTGCCGCGCCATTTTGGGAAAAAGCCTTCGCGGCGGTTTTTTCTCTGGCGGAATCAATCAGGCCGCGTTAAGCGATGACTCCCATGGCGCGATATGTATTCATCACAGGCGGCGTGGTTTCCTCACTCGGAAAAGGCATCGCCGCAGCAGCTCTTGGGGCTCTTCTGCAGGCGCGAGGCTATCGTGCGCGGATCAAGAAGCTCGACCCATACCTGAATGTCGATCCCGGGACGATGTCGCCGTACCAGCATGGCGAAGTGTTCGTGACCGATGATGGCGCCGAGACCGATCTCGATCTCGGCCATTACGAGCGCTTCACCGGGCGCTCGGCAAACCAGCAGGACAACATCACCACCGGGCGCATCTACAAGAACATCATCGAGCGCGAGCGCCGCGGCGACTATCTCGGCGCCACCGTGCAGGTGATCCCGCACGTCACCGACGAGATCAAGCATTTCGTGCTGGACGGCAATGACGACTACGACTTCGTCCTGTGCGAGATCGGCGGCACGGTCGGCGACATCGAGGCCATGCCGTTCCTGGAAGCGATCCGCCAGCTCGGTAACGACCTGCCGCGCAACAACGCGGTCTATGTGCATCTGACGCTGATGCCCTACATCCCGACTGCCGGCGAGCTGAAGACCAAGCCGACGCAGCATTCGGTCAAGGAACTGCGCGGCATCGGCATTGCGCCCGATATCCTTCTGGTGCGTGCCGATCGGCCGATCCCGAAGGAAGAGCGCCGCAAGCTGTCGCTGTTCTGCAACGTGCGCGAAAGCGCCGTCATCCAGGCGTTGGACGTCCCGCACATCTATGACGTGCCGATGGCCTATCACCAGGAAGGGCTCGATTCGGAAGTGCTGGCCGCGTTCGGCATCGACCCGGCGCCGAAGCCGCGCATGGAGCCGTGGCAAAAGCTGTCCAGCCGAATCCACAATCCGGAAGGCGAGGTGACGATCGCCGTCGTCGGCAAGTACACCGGGCTGAAGGATGCCTACAAATCACTGATCGAAGCGCTTTCGCATGGCGGCCTTGCCAATCGGGTCAAGGTCAAGCTCGACTGGATCGAAAGCGAGATATTCGAGAAGGAGGACCCCGCTCCCTGGTTGGAGAAGGTGCACGGCATCCTGGTTCCTGGCGGATTCGGGGAGCGCGGCTCGGAGGGCAAGATTCTGGCGGCGAAGTTCGCGCGCGAGCGCAAGGTGCCTTACTTCGGCATCTGCTTCGGCATGCAGATGGCTTGCATCGAGGCTGCCCGCTCGCTGGCCGGCGTCGAGCATGCCTCATCGACCGAGTTCGGCCCGACCGACGAACCTGTCGTTGGCCTGATGACCGAATGGCTGAAGGGCAACATGCTTGAGAAGCGCAGGGCCACCGGCGATCTTGGCGGCACGATGCGGCTCGGCGCCTACCAGGCCGAACTCGCCAAGGGCTCGAAGATCGCCGAGATCTACGGCGACACGCAGATTTCCGAGCGCCACCGGCACCGCTACGAAGTGAACATCGACTACAAGCAGCGGCTCGAGGATTGCGGCCTTGTCTTTGCCGGCATGTCGCCCGACGGGGTGCTGCCGGAGACGATCGAGTATCCCGATCATCCCTGGTTCATCGGGGTGCAATACCACCCGGAACTGAAGAGCCGCCCGCTCGACCCGCATCCGCTGTTCGCGAGCTTCATCTCGGCCGCCGTCGATCAGTCGCGGCTGGTATAGCCCCGGCTTCGGGCCCGGCCCATGCAAACCTACGTCGCGCTGCTCTACAGCATCATTCTGGGCGAGGGGCGGCGTGTCGTCATGGCCGATCTCAGGACGATGGCCGAGGGGCTGGGCCTGAAGAATGCCCGCACGCTGGCGGCTACCGGAAATCTGGTGTTCAAGGCGCGGGCAGGCGAAATTTCGAAGCTCGAGCAACGGCTGGAAGAGGCTTTCGAGAAGACTTTCGGTCGCCATGTCGACATCATCGTGCGCGGCGCCGAGGGCTGGCGGAGTCTTGCCGCCAGCAACCCGTTCCCAGCAGAATCGGCCGGCGCGGCCGATCAGGTCGCGGTGCGCGTGATGCGTGAGCCGGCGCCCAAGGATGCCGTCGAAGCGCTCAAGATCCGTGCCGCCGGCGACGAGAAAGTGCTATGGGTCGACGGCGATATCTGGCTCGTCTTCTCGCGCGAGCGGCCAAGTTCGCGGCTGCTCGCCGCCGCCAGTCACAAACGCTTCGGCATCGGCACGTCGCGCAACTGGAACACGGTGCGCCGGCTGGCGGAGATGGTGGCGCAGTAGGCAGTGGGTGGCATTTTCTTTTGCCTGATCCCTGCTGCCTACTGCCTTGTTTTCAGGCTTTCGCCATCTTCGCTCCGGCGCCGAGCGCCATGGTGCGCAGCACGTAGTAGACCGCGCCGGCGATCGCCACGCCGAAGAACCAGCCATAGACACCCCACCACGCAGGCAGCAAGTTGGTGAAGTTGGGCAGGATCGAGGAGAAGATCGCGCCGATGCCGGCGGCGATGAAGGCATTCACATGCCAGCCACCCTGGAAGCGGAACTCGCCGTTCTCGCGATAGAGCGCCTCGACATCGACCTCGCTTTTGCGGATCAGATAGTAGTCGACCATCATCACCCCGAAGATCGGCCCCATCGTCGCGCCGATAATGCCGACGAAATGCGCGGCGCTGCCCTCCCACGGCGCGAACGGATACAGCACCAACGCGATCAGCGCCGCGATGTAGCCGCCTTTCTTGAAGTCGATCTGGCGCGGGAAGACGTTGGAGAAGTCGAACGCCGGCGAAACGAAATTGGCTACCACGTTGATGCCCAGCGTCGCCACCGCGAAGGTGAGCGCCGCGAGGGCCGCCAGGAACCAGCTGTCGAACTTGGCCGAGATCTGGTCGGGATGCAAAAGCACCTCATGATAGACGTCGTAGGCGGCGATCGTGGTGACGCCAGCGACCAATGAGAACAGGATGAGATTGACCGGCAGGCCCCAGATATTGCCTTTACGCAGCGCCGCCTTGTCCGGCGCGTAACGGGCGAAGTCGCAGAAGTTGAGATAGAGCGCCGAGAAATACGTGACCCAGATCGCCGCGGCGCCGAAAAGCGCGGTCCATGATCCCGGATCGCCCGGAATGCCGGCGTCGGCGGTCTTGTCGCGCAACACGTCCATCGGGATGTCGCTGGTGAAAGCGAAGCTGCCGGACTTCACGCAGAGGTAAATGGCCAGAAGCAGCATCATCACCCACACGGCGGGGCCGGCCCAGTCCTGGAAGCGGCGCACGGTCTCCATGCCCTTCTGGATGATCAGCAGCTGCAACGCCCAGATGACGACGAAGCAGATCACCTCCAGGGTCGAATGTCCGAGGAGATGCGAGCTCTTGTTGAACTCGTCGAACCACTGCAGGCGCGTCAGCAGCGCCACGATGGCGCCGGACGCGGCTGCCGTCTGGGCGCCATACCAGAAGCAGGCGACGATGGCGCGCACCAGCGCCGGAATGTTGGCGCCCCAGATGCCGAACGAGGCGCGGGCAAGCACGGGGTAGGGCACGCCGGTCTTCACCCCGGCATAGCCGACCATGTTCATCAGCACATAGATGATCAACGAGCCGATACCGATGGCGATGATGAAGTTGACGAAGCCGCCGCAGAACAGAAACAGGCTTGCCGCGAGGTAATAGCCCCAGAGGCTGTGGACGTCCGACGTCCAGACGTTGAATATCGAAAACGGTCCCCAGTTCCTGACCGTTGCCGGAGCCAGATCCTCATTGTAGAGGTCAGGCGATGCGCCTTGAATGGTCATTGCGGTTGTCCCCTTGTTGCAAACGCGCCGTCACGCGTTTGACCGTAGAGGTTAAGCTTGACCCAGGGGAACCGGCAAGCAATCCATTTGCCGGCTTTCGCCTTAAAGATATTCAACGAAAATCGCCATTATCCTCGAGGTCCGAGCCTGCATCCGGCTGAGTCGCATGCTCTCTTTCGAGCAAGACAGGCGCACGCCTCCGGTTCCGACTTTTTTCGATCGGCCACCTAATTTGTTTGGAACCGATCCGCCAGACGTGCGTTTGTACTGGTTCGGCTGCGCTGCGGTCGACCGGGAGGATACTATGAATCGCTTGCAATTCTTTACCCCAGTGCGAATCGCGCGCGGGCAGGGACACGCTGTGGAGGAAGTCGACAGCGTGACCGAAGCAATGGTGTTCCTGCGGAAGTGGCCAACGGGACGACGCGGCCCGGTTTTTCAATGCGCCCTGAATTGCTGCGCGGCGGCTGTGTCGGGCAAGATGTCTGCCGAGGAAGCGAGGAAAGCCTTTGTCGGTTTCGCCCGCATCACCCGGCTGCTCGACGATGATATGGCGTTGCCGCTGGGTGGCGCGGCTAAGGACAACGTCCGCACCTTGAGGCGCTAGGCGGAAGTACGTTTCCAAAACAAAGCTGCCGCGTCTGCGATGGCGCAGCTAGCGGGATGTTGGTTTCTCCAGAATCATATCAGATCTGGGGAAGACGGCGGCCACGTCAGTTCTCGACCTTGCCGATTTAAATAGTCGGCCTGCACGCGTTTGAAATATCGAGGCGTCGCAAATAATTACGATTTCCGCGCTTAGTATCTTTAAACCTGCAGGCGCGCTCCCTACGTCGATTATTGTTATGTCTTTCAAGGCAGCATCGATGTAAAATCCCTGATGACCACGCCTCGCTTACTGGGGACTCGGGACGCGCGGTCGCTTTCCCATACAATCAGCAGCCCAAACGTCCGACACGCGCTTGGCGCGTCGGGCGCGTAGCTGCGCGATCTCCCCCGCTTCTTCAATCAACACCAACCGGCGGCCGGCGGGTGAACGAACCCGCACGCCCTTAGGAGAAAAGAGATGGACGCCCTGCAGTATCTCGACCCGATCAAATGGACGGCGATCGAGGTAGCCGTGCCAGTCGTCATGCTGGCAATCCTGTTCTGGTGGAGCGGCGTGGTCCGCTACGTCCCAAACGACAGGCTCGGCATCTTGGAAAAGCTATGGAGTTTTCGCGGTTCCGTCAGCAATGGATTCATAGCGCTCAACCGCGAGGCAGGCTACCAGCCGGAAATCGTGCGCGGCGGCCTGCATTTCTTCATGCCGTTCCAATATGCAATCCATCGCGCCGATCTCGTCACCATCCCGCAGGGTCAGATCGGCTATGTCTTCGCCCGTGATGGCAAGCCGCTTCCGCCGACACAGACACTTGCTTCCAACACAGAGGCCGATGATTTCCAGGATGTTCGCGGCTTTCTCGAAAAAGGCGGACAGAAAGGACCGCAGCGCAAGATCCTGCGTGAAGGCACCTACGCCATCAATCTCGCCCAATTCATCGTGCTCACCGCCCAGTCGATCTATGCCGTCAATCTGAGCGCGTCGGAACAGAGTCTGTTTTCTAATATGTCCCGCATGATCTCGGAGCGGGGCGGTTTCGAGCCGGTCGTCATCCATAATGCCGAGGACATGATCGGCATCGTCACCATCCATGACGGTCCGGCTCTGCCGGACGGCGAGATCATCGCACCGACCGTGGCAAACGATCCGAACGACCCGAACTTCCACAACAATTTCCAGGACCCGGAGAAGTTTCTCAAAGCTGGTGGCTACCGTGGCCGGCAACTGCAGGTGCTGGCAGACGGCAGCTACTTCCTCAATCGCATTTTTGCGACCGTGGAACTGGTGGGAAAGACGGTCATCGACGTCGGCACGGTGGGTGTGGTCGTCTCCTATAACGGCCGCCACGGCACGGACTTGTCTGGTCAGGCATACCGTCACGGCGAGCTGGTCGAAGTCGGCTCACGCGGTGTCTGGTCGACGCCACTGCTCCCAGGCAAATATGCATTCAATACTTATGCCGGCAATATCATCACCGTGCCGACCACCAACTTCGTCCTCAAATGGACGAAGGAGCAGTTTGGTGAACACAGGCTGGACGAGAACCTCTCTGAAGTGTCGTTGATCACCAAGGATGCGTTCGAGCCCGTGCTGCCGCTCTCCGTCGTCGTGCATATCGACTATATGAAGGCGCCGCTCGTGGTGCAGCGTTTCGGTGACATCAAGCGGCTCGTCGAACAGACGCTCGATCCGATGGTTTCGGCCTACTTCAAGAATATCGCCCAGACAAAGACGCTGATCCAGCTTTTGCAGGAGCGTAGCGATATCCAGCGCAAGTCGGGCGAGGAGATGCGCGAGAAATTCAATTCCTACAGCCTCGAGCTGCAGGAAGTGTTGATTGGTACGCCCCGTGCCGCCAATGGCCAGAACAGCATAGAGCAGATCCTGATCCAGTTGCGCGAGCGGCAGATCGCGGTCGAGAAGGTCGAGACTTATAAATTGCAGGAGAGGGCGGCCACTCAGGAACGCACGTTGCGTGAGAAGGAGGCGCTCGCCGAACAGCAAGCCAAGATCACGACCTCGGCACTCACAATCGAGATCAGTGAGAACGAGGGCAAGGCGCAACTCGCCCGCACCCGCCAGGAGGCGGAAACCATTCAAGTCAACGCCAGGGCAGAGGCCGAGAAGGTGCGCCTCGCCGGCCAGGGCGAGGCCGACATGATCAAGGCTGTCGCGCTTGCAGATGCCGAACGCATCAAGGCGACCGGTTTTGCCGAAGCCGAGAAGGTGCGCGCCATCGGGTTGGCGGAGGCCGAGGCCACAGAGAAGAAGGTCGCGGCCTTCGGCGGCCCGGACTATCAGCTCAACTCGCAGGTTCTCATGCGCTTCGCCGAGGCGATCGAGAATGGCAGGCTGCCGCTCGTGCCGCAGATCCAGATCGGCGCTACCGGCGGCGAGAAGGGGGCAGCCAACGGCCTCGTCGAGATGATGCTTTCGATGCTCGTCGCCGACCGGGTTGGACGACCTAACCTGCCGGAGGTGAGCCCGGAACCCTCCCAAGACGACTGATCGTGGATGGGCGGGCGGAGCTACAATCCTGGGGAGAAGGCCCCGCGCCGATCTCGGCGCGGGCTCCCCCTTTTCCGCCAGATCCGATCGCGTCAGTTCCGTACCAACAGTTTTTGGGGCGCCAGCCAGAATGGCGGCAGGCAAAGCGGAATGGCCGACAGCAGCAACATGTCGTCCTTGACCTCGACGCCGACTTCGTCAGCGGCAAAGCGCCGGCGCGCGGCGAAACGGGCCGCGAGCGCTGGATAGCGCTCGGCGATGCTCGCACGCAGGCCCGCATCGGCGAAGGTTACCGCGTCCTCGCAGTTGAGCGTCACGCCATCGGGCATCGGCACAGGAATGATGTCGACCTGGAACGGCATGCCGGAGACAAGGCGCTCGCTCGACCCCGGACGTATCGGCGAATGCATCCATTCGTCGAGCCCGACCAGATGACCGGGATTGAGGGCCGGCCGCAGCCCGCCGCGGGCCAGGGTAGCGATCACGGCCTCGTGGATCGCCCCGCCTTCGACGCCGATTCCCGCCGTTTCATACCAGGCGATCAGCCCCTCGAAATAGGCCTTTGTCGTCTCCAGGAAGGCGGCGTCGTCCTCGGCGATCAGGCCGCCGCGGGCAGTCAGGCCGCCCCAATAACCGACCGCCGTCGTGGCACCTTCGCCGCGCCGCGGGACGCGGGCTGTCGGGCTGCGCAGGCCAATGACAGGGCCGCTGGCGTCGTTGGTGGCGAACATTGGATGGCAGCTCATCGGTTCGCCGGCATAGCCCATGCGGGACGCTGCCGTGAGCTCGCTGTCGCCCAGGGTGAAGCCCGTAACGATCCGCCAGACCGCCATCGATGCCCTCGACGCCCCCCACTCGGCCTCGGCGATCTGGTCGGCGTCGACCACGGCTCGCAAGCCCTCGACCGGGTGCATCAGCACGCGAGTGGCATCCACGACCCCAGACGGACCGACGATCGCGCCAACTGCGTCGACGATGAAAGACGGCGCGAAGAAGGTCGGCTTCACCGAATCCCATTCCTCGCTCTCGAGATACTTCCAGCCGACAATGCCGATCATATCGCCGGACCCGAGGCCCGCTTCGCGCAGCACCGCGACAAGATCCGGTTTCTGGCTGCGGTCCTGCCCCATCAGGCTAAGTGATTGGGCAAGCATGGTGACGATCCCAGGCAGGCCGGCGATCGGCGTGTAACCGATGTTCTCGTTGCCGGTGACTATGATGCGCTGGCCTGCCTCGCCCAAAAGCAGCAGGGCCTCCTCGAAGCGAGGCTCGAAGCCGGTCAGGAAGGCGATATTGGCGGCGTGCTCGCGGTCGGCGTAGACGACCAGCCAGTCGACGCCGGACTTCTTAATGGCGTGAGCACAGCGCGTTTCATATGTCGCGGCGGGGATGGCGGGGCGCTCAACCGGAATGCCGAAATCCGGAATGTCCACAGTGCGCAGGGTGACTGTCATTTCTGTCCTCGTTGATGTTATGCCGATGGCGCCCGCGACGGGACGGGCGGCGTGGGGGTGGCAGGCTCGCTATTCGCGCGCCAGAAATCCGATGGCGGACGGCAGGAGGGAGCAGGATGCCGTTCTGCCGAGGGTCATCTCGCGGGCTATCGCGGATGGCGCGAGCGCTGCCAGATAAAGCCCCATAGTTGCATCGATCCCGGATACCACCGGCACCACGTCAGGCGTGCAATCGACGTAGGCGCAACCCGGGGTCTCGATCCCGCTCCAAACCGCCCGTTGGTCGATGCAATCATGGATCATGTGCGTGGTACGTCCTCAACTGGCAAACCTGGAAATCGATCACGCATGGGGCGCTGCAGGTGCTCGGGAAACGGCTGGCGCGCCGGTCGTTTGCGCACGCAAAAGGCGCCCACCTCGGTAGTGCGGGCCGCGGCCGGTTCGGCAGCGATCTCTTTAAAGGCACTGATCGTGGCCGCTCGGATGTTTGGCTCTTCCGTCCTGCAATTCCAGCATAGAATCGAAATAGCTGGTCCAGCGCGTATCATGGGTTACAACACAGATTGCCACTTTGCGGTTGTCGGCTAGATGTCGAAAGACTTTCATCACCATCTCCGCTCGTGTGCCATCAAGCGCGGCGGTGGGCTCATCGGCCAGGATGACGGTAGGATCATTAGCCAGGGCGCGCGCGATCGAAACGCGCTGCTGCTCGCCCCCGGAGAGTTGCGACGGATAGTTGGAACCCCGATGTCCCATGCCCAAGGCGCTCAGTAACCGCTGCGCGCGTGCCTGTGCCTCTGGGCGTCTGACATCGTTGAGCTGCATTGCGATAGAAACGTTCTCAGCCGCGGAGAGGAACGGGATCAAGTTCGCTTTCTGAAAGACGAAACCGAGGTGTGTCCTCCTGAAGGTGCGCAGTTCATTGAGCTTGGCACCCTGACGCGAAATCACCTTGCCGTCGAACAAGACCTCTCCCGTGGTTGGCACGTCGAGCAACCCCGCAATCATCAACAGTGTCGTCTTGCCCGACCCGCTGGGACCGACGATGCCGGTAACAGTGCCGGGGCTGAGGATCAAGGATCCCGAGGCCAGCGCTGTGACCGACGATCCGCCGCTGTCATAGACTTTGCTGGCGTTGCGAACCTCCAAGGCAGCCAGGCGACGCTCCGCCATCAGGCCAACACTTCCTGGGCGCGAACCGCGAGAGCGCGGCGAATAGCAAACCAGCTTGCCGCGAGACTGAGTGCCATCAAAACCGCCGACAGCACGCCTAGGTCGGATTCGGTGATCACCACGGTTCGTGGAAATCTTGGATAGATCGTGAAAGAGATCGCCATGGCCAGCACGAGCCCGCAGAAGCCAATCAACGCCGCCTGCTGCGCAATCATGCCGATGATCACCCGATCGCGAGCGCCAATCAACTTCAGCAGCGCTATCTGAGCAACCTTCTCGATCGTCATCGTGTAGATGGTCAGCGCGATGACGGCGCAGCAGATCAGCAGCGTCATGGTGGTGAAAGCCAGAATCTGCACACGGAGCTTGCCGAGGCGACCGTCCAGCAAAAGGGTCTCCTGATCCTGTTTGGTCAGCACCTCGACGTCGCCCCAGCGCTTGATTGCGTCCCGCACCACGTCCTTGTCGGCACCGGGTAGCGTCTCGACGATGACCGCCGCGACACTTCCTGTATCTTCGCCTAAGCCCATTCGGGTTTTGCCCTTGGCCACGCGATTGAGCAGGACGGCTTCGCTCGGCAAAAGCCGGTTGATCACCTGCGCGTCCGCGACGGTGACGAACAGCAACCCGTCACCACCCATGTCGACCTGGCCTGTCGACACGCCGACGATCGTATAGCTGTCTCGCCCAAGCTTGATCTCGTCGCCAACCGCGAGCCCGAGCGTCTTGTCGGCAATTGCTTCATAGCGGTTCGACTGCAAGTAGCGACCGGCGATCAATGGAATCCAGCTGCCGCTGTCACTAGGAAAGTCGACGCCGGTGATCGACATTCGCAACGGCTTTCCGTCGACCTGGAACTGCTGATTATACTGGATGAAGCGTCGCGTGCCCGCCACGCCGACAACGCCGGCGACACGGCGATCAAGGTTGGCGGGGACGGCCGACGATTCGGCGAAAGGCCCGGACTTTCCGCCCTCGACAACCCAGAGGTCGGCACCGATGCCATCGATGACCACCAGCGCTTCGTAGACGATGCCGCGATACATGCCTAGCATACCGATAGTGGCCGCCATCAAAAGGCCGACGCCGAGCACAGTGAGGAGGAACCTCAAAAGATTGTGCCGGATGTCTTTGATCGCCAGGTTCACGCGCCAGCGACCCGGGCCGTAACGGCCTGATACTGGAAGCGGCCGATTGGGCTCAGCACGATGTCTCCGACGTTCAAGCCGCGCGTGATTTCGATATCAGTGCCGCTGGAATAACCCAGCGAAACAGGCGCCCAATAGGCGCGCCCCTGGCGCGAAACCCACAAACCCACCCGGCCCTGATCCCTCGCCAAGAAACGCTGCGGAACGGCAATGCAAGGCGTCGGTGACTCCGCCTGGATGGTCACGCTCGCACGCTGTCCGACGGCCCAGGTCGGCGGTACTTCGGCCAGCTTCAAATCGACGGTGAATTCCCGCGTCTCCTGGTCGACCTGTCGACCGATCCGAACGATCGAGGCGCTGTAGGGTCGCTGCGTGTTTGACGAGAATTCGACCGTTGCGACCTGGCCGGGGCGCAGGGAGGCCATGGCCGATTCGTCAAATCTGGCAAAAACCAGCAACGACTTCGGATCGACAATCTGCATCAGTTCGACACCCGGCGAGAGCAGGTCGCCGACAGTCCTGCTGCGCGATACCACAACGCCATCGACAGGCGACCGAATGGAGGTCTCGGCGACACGGCTGCGCAATTGTTCGACTTCGGCCGAGGCTGATGCCGACTGAGCCTTGGTCCGTTCGATCGTGACCGTTGCCCGCGCGAGCTCGGCTTCAGCCTGCTTTTGCGTGCTTTCGACAAGATCGAACTCCGACTGGGAAATCGACTTGCGGTCCAGCAGTGTCTTGCGGCGTTCGAGATCCGCTTGAGCCGTCGCGGCCGCAATGGCCAGCCGCTCGCGCTCCAACTCGGACTCGCGCACGGCTTCTGCCGCGGCCCGATCATTGGCGACGGCGGCGGCCAGCTGATATTCGAGTTCCGTCGCGTTGAGTGTAGCAAGAATCTGCCCGGTCTTCACCTCGTCGTTCTGGTCGACACGGATGTCGGCAAGGAAAGCTTGGACACGCGCTGTAACCACCACTTGGTTGCTCGCGCCAAGTAGGCCAGGCCCAGCGATCTCGCGCGCTATCAGCCGTTGCCGGGCGACGTATGACTCAACTTCGGCTGGCCAGATATACCATCCCGAAAACAGGCCGACAGCCGCCAGAACTGCAACTAGCATTGAGATTAAGCGAACCACGTGCCCTTACCCGCGCCGGTGTCGGCCGGTCACCGTGCGACCAGGAGACATCACAGCGCCACCTCCTCGACCGGGTCGATCGCCAGTTGGCCGGCCAGAAGCCGCTCAGCGATCTCCCTCAGAATATCCTGCGCCTCGGCATGGTCATAGCCCAGCCGATCGAATGTCAAGGCCAGCCCCAGACCGTGCCCGGTCGGATAGCTGCGAAAATCGATCTCGCTGATGCAAGGTCTCTGCCTCCGCATGTCTGGCAAAGGCGTTACCTTGAACATGCCGAGATCGAGTTCACCTGTCGCATTGGACCGCTGCAAGGGTGCGGACTGAGTGGCTCGTGTCCATTTGTCGACTGTACGGCTGCCCACGACGAAAAGGGAGGTGTAAGACCCCTTGGCAACGACATCGTCATGGATCTCGCCAAAGTAGTTCGCATCCATGAAAGGTGCGAATTCGGTCGCTTCGTCGATGTCTTCTGCCAGCGAAACGGCCAGCGCCTCGAGCGTCTTGAACCGCGACGGCCGGACGCGAACCGGCATATCCGAGGCGACAAAATTGACGTAGTTCTCCAGCCGTCGGTCATGCCGTAATGCAGATGGTATCTGCAGGATCATGTCATCGACGCCGCCTCGTGCCGCGATGGTTTGTGCGAAGGCCGCGATGACCATCATCGTTTCCGTTGTGCCGGCGGCCTTGGCACGTCGGCGCACTTTGTCTTGCTGTTCGGAGGGGATCGAAAGGAACACTTCCGCGCCAAGGCTGCAATCGACAAGGTTGACATTGGGCCGATACCCCTTCGCCTTGCGCCCGAGATTTGGAATCTCCGGCAATGGCTCGGCGTACAGCTTGCGCAGGAATGCGTCGCGCGCCTCGAACGCGCCTGGCCTTCCGACATGATCGAAATCGCGAATGAACTGATCGATGCCCATTTTGACAGGATTCAACGGCAGACCGAGATAGGCTTTGACGGATTCTTCCAGGATCAGGCCAAGGGAATAGCCGTCGAGGACAAGGTGATGGCCTTTGGCGACGATGATGTCGCTATCGGTGCCAAACCGGATCAGGGTGACGCGGAACATTGGCGCCCTGATGTCGATGTTTTCCTGCGCCAGTTCACTTGCACGCTCAAGAGCCTCGGCCTCGTCGGCGACTTGCTCGACCGAAAAGAATTCCGTTGGTGTCCTTTCCAGATAGGCGCCGTATCCGGCTCCCTTCCGGAAGAATCGCGTCCGCATCACCTCATGGCGCCCCATGATCTGGGCGATCGCCCGCTTGAGACGGTCGGCGTCCATCTGCGGCCGGATCTTCAGCTCTTTGCTGATGGTGAAGGCGATGCGCGCATGTGACGTCGCGTCCGGGTGCTCCTGGAACTGCAGCAAGGCCATTTGCGTCGAGGTGACCGCAATCTCTCTTTCGACATTTGGGACGCCGTCGAGAGGCGATTTGGCGGTCGGCAGTTTTTTCACCTGCTCGGCGCCTTCTCCGTGGAGCACCCAGCGTGTGGCGCCCGGTTGTAGCGATCCGGAACTGTCCAGCAGCCGAGCCAGTACCTCCAGGAACTCATCGAAGAGCCGTCGTGCCAAAACCTCATCGAAGACATCGAGATCCACACTGAGCCGGCACAGAATCTCGCCGTCGCGTAGCGTTGCCGCCAGTTGGATCTCGTGCATCCCCAACGCAACCGCATCAAGCGGATTGTCCAAGGTCCCGGCCAGCGCGCCACGGCTACCATCGACAAAGGCGAAGCCGAACTGACGCAGCGCGACACGGCGAAGCCGCAGATCCTCCTCAAGGATCAATTCCAGGGACAGCGTGTCCATCGAGCGATGGGCACGGTTGTTTTCGCTGGCACGCTGGATCTGCCTGAGCAAAGTGTCAGGAGCCTGGTCCAGCGTTTGCAGAACCAACGGACAGGAGCCTTCTAGAGGCCCGATCAGCCCGTCCGCCGCGCCATCGCCGCGCTCGCTGAACCATTCGTCGACGACCAGAGAGTCGAGTGAGAACCGGTTCGCCAAGGTCTTGGCATAGGCCGCAAGCAGGCTTGTACTCAGCCTTTCAGGCACCACTGTGAACGTGGACAGAGCGCCCTCCAGAATCCCAACCGGGCCACGGTTCGCTCCCATGCCCGCCGGAGATGCTGCGCGACGGCGGCCGGGAATCGTCGCGATACCGGGTGCCTTGTGTAAGATCTCCTTCCAGTAGGCGAGGTCGCGGCGATACTGGATCGAGCCGGGAGCAGGGTAGGCCATGCTGGCATAGTCAGCAAAGCTGCCAGCCCCTGAGACGGTGTCGTCATCGGTCCCGATCAACCGCCCAAGCAAGAGATGGACCGACGTGATGTCAGCCGCCGCGCGGTGCGCTCTAATCTGCAAGTCGCGACGGCCATCTGGCCCTGGGGATATTGCCACGCGCCACAAGGGACCCGACAGAGTGATCCCATCGAGACGGTCGCCCGGGATGAGCATTTCGAGGGCTGGCTGGGCGTCAAAGTTGATCTCGACGGCTCCCGTTGTGGAAACAGCCGCTGCCATGCGCAGCCCATCATTGCTCTTGACCAAATGGCCCAGCCGTTCCGATAGTTCTTTCAGCGAAACGTCGCCACCCAACTGCACTTCGACGAAAATCTCGTTGCCGGCTTTGGCCGCGGACGAAGTCATTGGTCTGCTATCGAGCAGGATCGCTTGGACCTGACGCCCCAGCGGCCGAAAAGCCTCCTGCACCGCGACGCCATTCGGTTTCACCTGCGCCGCGGAGAGCTGCGAGGCGGCCCTTAGCTTGGCTTCGAAGGCGGATGCAACGAGGCGGGAGAGCCCGGCAATTGTCGGCGCCTGCAGGAATTTTGCGACTGGGATGTCAACTTCAACCTGCGCCTCGACACGGTTCTTCAACTCGAATGATGACAGGGAATCGAGGCCGAGTTCGCTGAGCTTGCGGTCATCCGCCAGCACACTGGCCTCGACCTTCAGCACCTTGGCCACTTCGCGCCGGATCATGTCCGCGATCAGGTCATTCCACGCCTCGCGCGGCGCCGACAGCAGTTCAGCTTGGATGCGCGAACGACCCCCGGCTCGCTCACCCAGCAACTGCGATATCCTCGGATTTTTTGCGGCAGTCGCGTTCGTGCGCGCAATGGCGGCCCAGTTAAGGTTGGCAAAGCCGAGATTTTCCGACCGGGCGCGCAGCAGGCAGGACAGGGCTGCCGCCGCCTCAAAGTCCTGCACAGGCTTTATGCCGACGCTGTCGAGATAATTGGTCATGGCTTCGGATCGCGCGACGAAACCGCTGCCGGCGATCATGCCCCAGGCCGTTGAAGAACCGGCCATGTTGCGGCCCCTGCGATAGGTTGCGATGGCGTTGAGAACGGAGTTGGCCGCCGTGTAGTTGGCCTGCCCGGCCGAGCCTATCACCTGCGCGATCGAGGAGAAGTTCGCCAGGAAATCCAGCTGCAGACCATGTTTGACAGCGGCAATGTGCAGGTTCCATCCGCCCACCACCTTTGGCCGCAGCACGCGGTCGATCTTGCCGGCATCGAGTTGCGAGATGAAGGCATCCTCGATGACGGCAGCGCCATGCACGATGCCGCGCAACGGATGATCCGCCTTGGCGTAGGCGCCAATCAGACTGTCAACGGCCGCCGCGTTGCTCACATCGAGCGCGGCATGTACGATCCTTGTGCCGCGCTGTTCCATGACGGCGATGGCTTCGGCCGCCTGGGCATCCGGCACGCCGCTGCGGTTGGCCAGGATGATGGTTCCGGCGCCGGAGTGACTGAGCCACTCGGCGATCGCAACACCAAAGCCCTTGAGCCCTCCAGTCACCAGATAGGAGTGATCGGCCGACACCTTGATTTTCCGGTCGAGGTCAAGCTCGATCTTGATTGAAGGTTCGTCGAAAGTGACAACTACCTTGCCTATATGCAGCGCCTTTGAGAGCATGCGCATGGCTTCCGCCGAGCGCGAGGCTGGAAAACGGGTCGCTTTGAGCGGCTTGTATATTCCGGCCGCGACCTTTGCTTCCACCTCCGAAAGCAATTGCTTGAAGAGTTTTGGCCTCTCGACCGGAAGCGTGGAGAGGTCGATGACTGAATATGCATTGTTGCGATAGAGCGAGCGAAGTCCGATCGGTTTGTCGTCGGCAAGGTCGCGCTTGCCGATTTCGACCATGCGGCCGAACGGCGCGAGGCATTCGAGGCTCTTGTCGATGCCGTTGCCCGACAATGCGTTCAACACGACATCAACGCCGTGGCCATTTGTGAGCGAACGAACCTCGTCGGCGAAATCGAGCGCGCGCGAATTCATCACCTCGTCGACGCCCAATGTCTTGAGAAAGGCACGCTTGACGTCGCTGCCCGCGGTCCCGAAGACCCGCGCGCCTTGATCATGCGCAACCTGGATCGCGGCGAGGCCAACACCGCCCGAAGCAAGATGGATCAGCACGGTCTCGTCCGGCGCCACCCTACCGACATGGGTGAGAGCATAGTGAGCCGTCAGAAACGCTATTGGTATGGTCGCGGCATCAATCAGATCGAGTCCGTCAGGCACGCGCATGGCAAGCTCCGCGTTCACCTTCGCGAAGCGTCTGAGATAGCCCTGGCCCATGCCCATGATGCGGTCGCCTGGCTTGAGGTTGGTGACATGATCGCCAACCCTCCGCACAGTGCCGGCGAATTCCAGACCGAGATTGCGCCAGTACGCCGCGTCGTTTTCCAGTTCGTCTGGCAGGATGCTGGTCGCTGCCATGACATCGCGGAAATTAAGTCCGACGGCCGCGATTTCGACCAGCACTTCGTTCTGAGCCAGTACCGGGTCAGAAATCTCCCGCAGCACGATGTTGTCGATGCTCCCGGGGCGGGTCATGGTCACGGCGAAATTGGATGGATCCTGCTTCGCCTCCAGCATCCGCGACGAAGGCACGATTTCATGCAACGCCAGTTGCTCCAGACGCGGAACGTAGCGGCCTGCGCCGCGCAGAACAAACTCCGTTTCCGCCGTTTCCTCGAGCAGCACATCGCAAACGGCCACGCCAGACAGTGCCGTCTCGTCGGCGTCGATCAGCCGGACGCCGAGCCCCTTGCATTCATTTGCCATCGTGCGGGCGATGCCGATCAACGCGCTCTCGCACACTCCGGATATCGGCATTGGCCTATCACCATCCACCAGCCGGCTTGCCGAAGTGACGATAGCCAGTTCCCGGCGTGGGTCGGGCGATGCCTGCAGCCGATCAAACACTTTCGCCAGTGTGATCAGCTGATGGACAATTGGCATAGTGGCGGCGAGAAGCTGCCCGCCATCACACGCTTCGTCCGGCGTTTCGTCAACGCCCGCGCTGAACAGGATACCAGCAGGGCCGCTCGAACCTGACATGAAAGCCTGGACCGTCGTCAAAGCCTGTTCCGCGTCTAGGTTGAGGAACGGGCCAAGATCGGTCCGTTCGACTTTGGCACCGCGCCTGACCAGTTCGGCCAATGTCGCATCGAGACGTCGGGTGGCGTTTCCCACCACCAGCCAGTTCGTGCAGCGCAGGGTTGCCGTCGTGGATTTTGGCTCCTGTCGTATGAAGCGCTCTTCGAAAACGCTGGATCCGGAATTCCCGGGCGCGCCCGTGCCAACGCTCTTGATCTTGCCCAATGCTTTCGTCTGCAGATTGTCGATCACGATGAGCGGCTGCCCATCGGTCGACAAGACAACGAACCGCATTGATTCCGGCTCGAAACCTGGCCGGATGTCGACGATTGCCTCTTGCGTCACCGCGGAGCCGAGAAGGATCTTGCGCGCACCGGTCGGCAGACGCAGCTGATGGACTGTCTTGTCTTCTTCGGCGGGCGGGAGCGGAACTCCCGGCGTCCACAGCCCGTCGCGATGCGAAGAAAGCGCAATTCCTGCTTGCAGCACTGCATCGAGCAATCCAGGAAAAGCGAAGTATCGACGCGACTGTTCGATGTCCCGGCTCGACAGCCTGGCAACAAGGCGGTCCCCTTCGATATGAAGATCATTCAATGACTGGAAGCTGGGACCATACTCCAACCCATGCCGTTCCGTGAGACGGTAGAATTCCGTCTTATCCATCTGGCTTTGCCTGATATCGAGAACATCGGCCGGCGCCGGCGCGAGTTCGTAATTGTGGCTGAAGCCGTAGGCTTCGGCGCGGATTCTCCAACCGTCGTCCGTGCCTCGGTAAAGCGTCGATATGCGCAGGCGGCTGGAGACTGGGTCGAACGTCGTTGAAAACAGGATGACGTCATCCTCGGCGATTGACAGTGCCTCGTAGAGTTTGAAATCGCGCAGTTCCACTGTCGAGGAGCCGAAATGGTCGCGCAACGCGGCGCCCATTATTTCGATGTAGCCGACGGCTGGAAACAGGCAGTCGCCACTGACTCGATGATCCGCGAGAAATTTGAAACCCCGTAACGTGATCTCGTTCGTCCAGGAAGGTCCAGCCGTGAAATCCCGCCATCCGAGCAAGGGATGGCGCGGCGCTTCGTACAGGAAGCTTCTCGTTTCTTCCGAGGTGTTCAACAGATGCTGGTTATTCCACGGCAGCTTTGGCAGCGCCACGCGACCGCTCGGCGATCTTGGTCGCTCGAACGCGACACCGGAAACATGCAGATTGCCCTCGGCGCGCGCCAGCGTCCAGAAATCATCAGCCGTGCGGTCAAGCGAGTTGACTGCCAGAACATCGGTTCCGCGCTCCTGCGCAATGCCGCGGATAAGCGGCGTGAGGGTGCGGTGCGGACCGACTTCCAGAAAAGCGCTGATGCCGAAATCGAGACTGAAATCCAACGCCTTGGTGAAACTGACCGGTTGGCGCAGATTTGCCCACCAATAATCGGCATCGAACTTCGTTTCGAATATGCCGGTGACGGTCGAGATGATCGGCAGTTTGCCGTCTTTCCAGGCGACTGGGCCTAGCTCGCCAAGAAACCAATCCTTGCAGTCCTCCAGATGCGCGCTGTGCCAGCCAAAATCCATCGTCATGCGACGGGCCGTGGCCTCGGGATAGGCTTCCGCGACCTTTGCCAAGACGCCGACTAGAGGCTCTTCCATGCCCGCGATCGTCTGCGCGATTGGCCCGTTGTAAGCCGCAATGACAACGCTGCCGTCGTCAGGTAGGTACGGTGCAAGTTGTTCGACTGTCAGGCCGATGGTCGCCATGGCGCCACGCCGCTCGCTCTTGAGCGGAATAAGGCCGCGCTTGGCGATGATGCGGGCGGCCGTCTCGATATCGATCACACCCGAAACGTAGGTGGCCGCGACCTCGCCAAAACTATGGCCGATCAAAAGTTCGGGCCGCACCCCGAGCTTCGTCCAGCGTTCGTAGAGGCCAATCTGCGTTGCAAAGATAGATGCCTGGGTGACATCGGCATCGTTGATACGGGTCGACGTCTCGTCACGCAGCATTTCCTCGACTGTCGACCAGCCGACCATCGGCCGCAGGATGTCGTCGAACATGTCGGCGGTCTGGCGAAACGCCCGGTCCTCCTTCAACAGGCGACGCGCCATCGCCCACCATTGACCGCCCTGTCCGGAAAACGCGATCGCCAGCCGCCGGCTAGAAGCACGGCCGGTGATGACGGTCGGCCCGGTGGGGCTTGGCTCGGTCGACCCATTGGCCAGGCCGAGCAACTGCGTCTGGAAAGAGGCTCTCTCCGGCTCGACGATCACTGCGGCGCGTTGGGTGAAATTGTCCCGCGCGCCGATCAGATGGCCAGCGATCTCCTCGACCGGCGTGTTTTCAAGAGACCCGCCGGCATCAAGCGCGTCCGCCAGACGTTCTGCCCAAAGCTCAAGTCCCGCCTTGCTTCCGGCCGATATCGGGATGGCGATGGGATGGCCCAAATGCATTGGCCTTGGTGTTCGAATGCGTTCCCCGGAATGCCCGCTCCACTCTTCAACCGCAATGGCGGCGTTGGTACCACCGAAACCGAAGGAGTTGACCACCGCCAGTGCCGGTCGTCGCCGGTGGTCAATCGGCGTCGGATTGGTCGCAACCGCAATGTTGAGCGCGTCGAAGGGGATGCTGGGATTGGGACGCTCGAAGTTCCGGTTGGGCAACACCACCCTATGGGAAACCGTCAGCAAGGCCTTTATGAAGCCGGCGATGCCGGAGGCAGATTCCAGATGGCCAAGGTTGGGTTTGAAGGATCCGACATGGACCGGCTTGGGGCGCGCATTGACGCCGAAGACCCGGCCGATCGCAGTCGCCTCGATCGGGTCGCCGACCGGCGTACCGGTTCCGTGCGCCTCGACATAGTCGACGTCAGCCGGATCGATCGAAGCGCCCTCGGTCAGCGCCTCCAGCATTGCCTGCTGCGCTTCGCCGCTGGGCGCCGTCAGGGTAGGCGTGAAACCATCCTGATTGACCATCGAATGGCGGATCACGCCGTAAATCCGGTCGCCATCGGCAATCGCGCGGTCGAGCGGCTTCAGCACGACCAGGCCGCAGCCTTCACCGCGAACAAAGCCATCTGCCCGTTCGTCAAATGTGTAGATGCCGCCGGTTGGTGAGAGCATGTTGGCGCTGGAGAAGGCAATAAACGGGCCGGGATCGAGCATGCAGTTGACGCCGCCTGCCAAAGCCATCTCGCAGGTACCCATGCTGAGATGACGTACGGCCTGGTCGATTGCCACGAGCGCCGACGAACACGCCGTATCGACAGCGATGCTTGGCCCTTTCAAGTTAAAGCGATGCGAGATCCTGTTGGCCGCGATCGAGAACGCCGAACCGGTGCCGGCAAAAATATCGCCACCACCGGCACGTCCCCGACGCAGGTTCTGGGCGAAGTCGTTGGTCGAGATGCCTATGAACACGCCGGTACGCACGCGCTGGAAGTCGGCCAATGTGCGGTCGGCGTCCTGGACGGCCTCGAAGGCCACTTGCAGCGCCAGGCGCTGCTGAGGATCCATCGACGTCACTTCTCTCGGCGACATGTCGAAGAAGCTAGGGTCAAAGCCAAACACGTCGCTGGCCAGAAACCCGCCCCAGCGCGAACGCATCTTGCCCCGCGCGTCGGGGTCGGGGTCGTAGAAGGCGTCGATGTTCCAGCGGTCCGCCGGGATATCGACGATGCCGCACTTCTTGTCCTGAAGGAATTTCCAGTAGGAGCCTGCGTCACTGACACCGCCGGGAAAACGGCAACCGATCCCTATTACGGCGACCGCCTGCCGCCTGGTATCACCATCGTTGTCGCCGAGCTGTTCGCCGCGATGAATGTTCATGCATCTGCCCCCGCCGATCTACGGCACGCGGCCCGCCAAGCCAGCGCTACATTAAAGACACAAGTCTTACGGTGACCGATGCCTCAATGCCAACCTGCCTTTCGTAGGTTGGCCTCATTTCATGTGCTGTGAGCTTTTGCGATCACTAGCCGCCAAGTCGTTGAAGTCGAAGTGGCATATCTTGGCCTGCTGGGTGCGCGGGCTCCAGGCGACGGCGGCCACATAGCCGCTTTCCATTTGCAACTCGTGGAGCACGGCGGCGGCAATGCATCCTGTGGGCGGTGACCGCACAAAAACTCCGCCCCGTTCATCCAGGGCGATCTCAAGTCCTGTTCCATACAGGCCGACGCCAGCCGCCTTGAGCATGGCTTCGCGGCATGTCCAGAGGCGGAAGAACATCATGCGGCGTTCGTCCGCCGACAGCGTTGCCAGATGGTCTATCTCGCCTGGCGAGAACAAAGTGCGCGCGATAGTCGTTTCATCGAGGCCGGAAGTTACATGTTGTATGTCGATACCGATCTCGCTGTCGTCGGCCACGGCCAGCAAGGCGAGAGCCCCTGAATGGGAAAGGTTGAACGCAAGCGAACTTCCGTGAAGAACAGGCTTGCCGTTGGCAGTTTCCCCAAGATCGAGCTCTTTGGGCCCCTGACCGGTGTAAAGCGACAGCACCGTGCGCAAGGCGGTATGGGCCGCAACAAAACGTCGCTTATCGTGCTCGAAGACAAAGCGGCCAGCCCTGGCGACTTCGTCCTCGCTCAGGGTGTCGATCCCTGCTTGTGATGCGGCCGCGTCCAGCGTTATCCGCCAGACGTGCACGTCCGAGCCGAGCGCATGCATTGCCTGCTGCAAGCCAACCTCTCATGCAATAAGGTAGCCACCGCAAATAGCGGGCTCATGCCTTCGAATAAAGCTGCGCCAAGAACGATACAGAACATAGAACCACAAAGCCAAAGCATCCTTGAATCAACGGCCAGGTCGAACGCATGAACGCCACCATCAAAGATGCGAGTGTCAAGCGCTTCCACTACGAAAGCCGCAACCACCTGCGTTGCAATCTTGCCGACTTCGTCGCCGCCTACAACGTTGGCTCCAGGCTGGTTTGAGATGGCGCGGTGGGAGATCCGTCCCTGCTCGGCCGCGATCATCCAGAACGGGGACGGATCGACGTCATGCTTGGCCGACCAGCTTGTCGAGTTCATCCTGGTGTCGGCCGTCTATCGCGCTGCTGCCTTTGCCGACGAGACCGAGGCTCTTTACGGCGATGCGCGCCAGATCAACTGGCTCCATCTTGACGGGTAGGCCGTGGACGGCCCCGGCATGAGACAGGATGAGCATTATGGAGCCGATGTCGATGCCGAGCGTCATCCGTCCGCACCTTGGGCTGCCCGGTCACGCCCGTTCGCGATCGAGAGACGCGATGTTACACCTCCCTGATGTCTTTGCAGTATAGGCAGGGCTGCGGCCTTGGAGCGGCGAGGGGACTTGCCTACATCGCACATGTCGTCGATATGGAGGCCGATGAGCTCGCCGAAGGTCTTAAGGCGCGCTATGCGGACTTGGTGGGCGTCTCTCCGCGATCGACTCGGCGCTCGGTTGCCCTGCGGCGCGCGTCTTCTCTGCCAGGAAGGTTTCGCTGACGTAGCGACCTATGCGACGGACTGGACACGCCAGGAACCGGTCGAGAGCTTTGTGTAGGTGGCCATGTTTTCGTGTGCGCTCCGTGTGCAATGAGAGATCGAAACGCGGCGAAAGGGTCGTAGCCTAGCGTAGATTCGTGTGCACTCGGCAGGGTCTAAGGATTTGATGTTAAAGAAAAATGCCGAAAAATCATGATCATAGAATAGCCGTCGCACCAATGATGGATTGGACGGATCGGCATTGCCGGTTCTTCCATCGCCAGTTGACGCGCCGAGCGCTGCTCTACACCGAGATGGTTGTGGCCGACGCCGTGATCCATGGCGCGCGCGAGCGGCTGCTCGGTTTCGACGCTGCCGAGCATCCCGTCGCGCTGCAGCTTGGGGGATCGGATCCCGCAAAGCTCGCCGAGGCGGCGCGGATCGGCGAAGCTTTCGGTTATGACGAGATCAACCTCAATGTCGGCTGTCCGTCCGACCGCGTCCAGTCGGGGACGTTCGGCGCCTGCCTGATGAAGACGCCGGCTCTCGTCGCTGAATGCGTCGCGGCGATGAAGGCTTCGGTGAAGGTTCCCGTTACCGTAAAATGCCGGATCGGCGTCGACGATCAGGATCCCGAATCTGCTCTCGACACGCTTGCTGACGGCGTGCTCGCCGCTGGCGCCGATGCGCTGTGGGTGCATGCCCGCAAGGCCTGGCTGGAGGGTCTGAGCCCCAAGGAGAACCGCGAAATCCCGCCGCTCGACTATACGCGCGTCTACCGACTGAAGGCCAGAAAGCCCAATGAATTCATCGGCATCAATGGCGGTATTCAGTCGCTCGGTGAGGCGTCGGAGCATCTCTGCCATGTCGACGGCGTGATGCTTGGCCGGGCCGCCTATCACACGCCGGGCATCCTTACCGGCGTCGATGCCGCCATGTACGGCGCGCCCGCCGCAGCCTTCGACTACCCGGCGCTGTTCGACGCCATGGCCGGTTACGCCGCGGGCCATATCGAGCGGGGCGGGCGGCTCGGCCACATCACCCGCCACATGGTCGGACTGTTCCATGGCTTGCCCGGCGCACGCCGCTTCCGGCAGATCCTGTCCACGGATGCGAACAAGCCCGGCGCCGGGCCGGAAGTGCTGAAGGCCGCTTTCGCTGCGATTGAATTCACGGCTGCCGAACCAAAGGCTGCCTGACCCTTCGGTCAGTCCCGCAGGATCATGCGGTCGCCACGCACGTCGAAGCCCGACAATGAGCTGATGAAGTTCATGCCGAGCAGGCTTTTGTCCAGCATGCCGGGCGCGGCGACCATCACCGACATGTTCTTGCGCACGATGCCGCCGATTGCCACCTCGTCGGTCTTGACCATTGCAGCGCGGGCCATGCCGTTGGCGGTGGAGACGTCCACGCTGTAGCTGAGCGCCGCCGGGTTGAAACCCGCGGCCTGCGCATCTTCAGACGTCAACACCGTGCTGGTCGCGCCGGTATCGACCACTGCGCGCACCGGCGCGCCGTTGACCAGGATCCGGGCTTCGAAATGGCCGTTGTCGGCTTTGTCGAGCGTGACGGTCGGCCGGCCATTCTCCACGCCGAGCGCCAGCGGGCTGCCCGGCACGAGGCCGGCCGTCACGCGGCTCGCGACGTCCTGCAGTTCGTAGCGATATTGGTAGCCGGCGATCAGCACGAGCACGAACGCGGCCCAGATGCCGAGATTGCGCGCCATATCGCCCATCGGCTGGCCGGAGCGGAGCAGGCTTGCCCCGATCACCATCACGAGCACGCCCACCCAGATCAGCCTGCCGAAATCATTGTTTTCCATGCCGAAGGTGCGGCCGGCCGAATTGTTGAGCATGAGCAGCACGACGCCGACGCCGATCACCGCCATGACGATCCAGAACAGCCGGTTCATCGGTTTCTTCTCACAAAGCGCCGCGCTCGCGCGCCATGCGGGTGCGCCGCGTCTCGCGGCGCGGCCGCCGCTCGACCGTTTCGAGCCGTGCAGGCAGTTCCGACATCACGGCCCGGCGCGTTTCGGGTGTCATTGTCAGCCAGCCGGAAATCTCGTCGCGCGTGCGGCCGCAACCGAAGCAGAAGCCGGTTCTCGTATCGATCGAACAGACCAGGATGCAGGGGGATTCGATGGCGGTCATGCTGTTCTCTTGCCTTTATTCCACATGGTGCAACCGCTTGAGCAATGCAAGCCCTCCGCAATGCGCCGCAAGGCGACGCATTCGCAGTATCCTCAGGCGGTTGTGCCGGCTGGCGAACGCGGCTATGCCGCTTGCGATTTCCGCAACGAACCGCGACCGACATCAATGACCGCAACGCCTTTCGACGATTTCCGAAGCCTGCTGGCGGCGTTGCCGCCTACCGATGACGCGGCGGCGGCCCGCGTCCGCGCGCTGTTTGCCAAGGCGGACAAACCGAAAGAATTGCTCGGTCGCATCGAGGACATCGCGGCCTGGCTTGCGTCCTGGAGCGGGCGCGCACCGCCGGCGATCGACCGGCCGCTGGTGGCGATATTCGCCGGCAACCACGGCGCTGTCAGGCACGGCATTTCGCCGCGGCGGGTTGCGGCGACTGCCGATGAAGTCGAGCGCTGCGCAGCCGGCGGTTCCGCGATCAACCAGATCTGTATTGCCAACGATCTCGGCCTGAAGGTCTTCGACCTTGCCTTGGATATCCCCACAGGCGACATCACCGAGGAAGCCGCCTTCGACGAGCGCGGTTGCGCCGCGACCATGGCTTTCGGGATGGAGGCGGTCGCAGGCGGCGCCGATCTCTTGTGCCTGGGTGATCTCGGGGTTGGCAATTCGACGATCGCGGCTGCCCTTTGCGCCGCGCTGTTCGGTGGCAAGGGAGCGGATTGGGTCGGGCCTGGATCGGGCGCGGACGCGGCGACGATAGCGCGCAAGGCCGAGGTCGTGGACCGGGCGCTGGCATTTCACCGATCCGGTCTCGTCGATCCGCTCGAGGTCCTGCGACGGGTCGGCGGCCGTGAGTTCGCCGCGATTTGCGGCGCCATCCTTGCGGCACGCATGCAGAAGATCCCCGTCCTGCTCGACGGTTTCGCGGCAACCGCGGCCGCCGCTGTCCTTCACGCGGCCAATCCAGGCGCGCTTGATCATTGTCTGCTTGCCGGCCTGTCGCCCGAGCCTGGTCACGCAAAGGCTGCCCAGCGGCTCGGACTGCGGCCGTTGCTCGATTTAGACATCAGTCACGGGGAAGGCGTAGGGGCCGCGCTGGCCGCCGGCATCGTCAGGGCCGCGGCGCTGACCAGCTCGGGCATGGCGATGGCCGTGCGGCTCTAGATCAAGGAGCAGAGGAAGATGTCGGCCGAGAACCGCTTCACGTTTTTCGGCATCACGCTCTCGAGCCGGTGGAGAGCGTCTTAACGGCGCGCGCGCGCGGCGACCGTCTTGGTCGGCAGGGCCGGCAGTTCCTCCATCACCCGGCTCAGCGGGAAGATGGCGATCGCCTCGGTGCCTTCGCGCAGCTTCGAGTGAAGCTCGAACTCGCCGCCATGCATGGCGAGCAGGCCCTGCACAATCGGCAGGCCGAGGCCGGTTCCCTGTTCGGCACTCTTGATGGCGATCGAGCCCTGGCCGAAGGCGGAAAGCACCACCGGAATTTCCTCTTCCGGTATGCCCGGACCGTTGTCCTTGACCGAAATGTATTGGCCGCCGCCCGCCGTCCAGCCGACACGCACACGCACTTCACCGCCGGAGGGGGTGAACTTGATCGAGTTGGACAGGAGGTTGAGCGTGATCTGCCTGACGGCGCGCTCGTCGGCGAACAGGCGCGGCAGGGTCGCTTCGAAATCCTGGATGATGCGGATATCCTTGTTGCGGGCGCGCAATTCCATCATGTGACAGCAGTCCTCGACGATCGTGACCAGCATCACGGGCTCCTCGTTGAGCTGGTAGCGGCCGGCCTCGATGCGCGAAAGGTCGAGGATCTCGTTGATCAGGTCGAGCAGGTGCTGTCCGGACTCATGCACGTCGTGGGCATAGTCGCGGTAGGTCGGATTGTTCATCGGGCCTAGCACTTCATTGGCCATCACTTCGGAGAAGCCAAGAATGGCGTTGAGCGGCGTTCTCAGCTCATGGCTCATGGAGGCGAGAAAGCGCGACTTCGCCAGATTGGCGTCCTCGGCTCGCCGCCTTGCCTCGTCCGACATCGATTTCGCCGTCTCCACCTCGGCGATCAACGCGTCCTTCTCCGAGCGGAAGGAGAGCACCATCAACGAGGCTTGATTGAGATTGCGCGCGACATATCCGAAGAAGGGAAGTGCGGCGATAAGCAAGGCTGCCATCGTGGCTTCGATCGGCGCCCACAAGCGCAGGATCGTGTAGGCGTAAACGGCAACGGGAATGGCAAAGGTCGCGAGCAGCGCCCCGCCAAGCGAGGAGGCCATCACGGCGGTCGTCGCCATGGCGACGAGCAGCACCATGGCCTTGGCCACATGAAACTGGTCGACCTGGCACGTGTCGCAGCCGATCCAGGCAAACCACGCCCAGCCAAGGCCGCACAGGAAATGGCCGATCAGGAAGTCGTTACGCGTCCGCGCCGGGTCGAGTTCGGCAGCCTCGGTTCGCTCAACGCGACGCGACATGAAAGCGACGATCGCGTAGCAAAGCAGCATCGAGAAAGCCCAGATGATGATCTGGTTGCCTAAGCCCGCAAGCCGGCCGACGGCCGCTACCGCAAGCACGAGCAGCGGGACCGCGACCGCGCTGACCACCATGGCGCGCGCATGCAGTTTCAGGAGTTCACGGTCGAAGTCCAGGCTGCCTGCCTGCTGCGAGAGGCGGTCGCGCGTCTTGCGAACCGCGCGCGCCACATCGCTGTTGCGGTGCGGTTTACGGCGATCCACAATGAATTTATCCGCTGTGTTCGAGCGTTGCAAAGGCATACAGACTTCAATTTCTGCGCGCAGCGACTGTCAGTTCGTTAAGCTACGTTCGAATGATTAAGAGACTGTTTGCCATATGAACCGTTTCGGGCCGCGAGGACCGCGCCGCCGCTACGCGGCGAGCCCGCCGCGAAGCCTTGCGCGCAAGCTGCCGGATTACGCGCTGGCTATTGTCCTGCTTGGGCTGCTGATCCTGGTCGCGGCGCGGCTCGACCGTTTCGAGACCCGCAAGGAGCGAGGTACCGCGATCGTCAACGACGGCGATTCGATCACGCTCGGGAGTGAACGCATCCGCATGCGCGGCATCGACGCTCCCGAATATCAACAGACTTGCCAGAACGGCGGAGCCGACTACCCCTGTGGCAAGCTGGCGCGACAGTCGCTGGTGCGCCTGATCGCTGGCCGGCCTGTTTCATGCAGCGGCTGGCAACGCGATCGCTACGGCCGGCTGCTCGGCGAGTGCAAGGCAGGCGACACCGATCTCAACCGGGCCCAGGTGCAGGCCGGATGGGCGGTTGCCTTCGGCGATTTCGAGACCGAGGAAGCCGTGGCGAGGGCGGCCAAGGCCGGCATCTGGGCGGGCACTTTCGTGGAACCACAGCAATGGCGCGACAGCCATCGCGACGCGCCGGTCGAGCGAACGCATGGCACCTTGGCCGCGTTCGGCGATGCGGTGCGCGAATTTTTTCGCTTCTGGTGACCGGCAGCGCCGCGCGCCCTATGATCGGGCCAGAAGGACGGGAAACCGGAGGATGGAATGAAGCTGTTCGATGGCGGACGGGCGCCCAACCCACGGCGCGTGCGCGTTTTTCTCGCGGAGAAGGGGCTGACGGTCCCGCTGGTGCCGGTCGACATGGGCGCGCTGGAGCATCGCGGCGCGCAGGTGGCTGAGCGCAATCCGCTGCGGCGGCTGCCGGTTCTCGAACTGGATGATGGCACCATCATTACCGAATCGATCGCTATTTGCCGCTATTTCGAGGAGTTGCACCCCGACCCCGCGCTGTTCGGCACGGGCGCGCTTGGCAAGGCCATGGTCGAGATGTGGCAGCGGCGCATGGAACTGAACCTGATGAGCAGCGTCGCCGCTGCGTTCCGGCACATCCATCCGGCGATGAAGGAATGGGAAGTGCCGCAAATCCCGGAATGGGGCGAGGCCAACAAGCCGAAGGCGATCGAATTCCTCCATCTCCTCGACCGCGAATTGGCGGAGCGGGAATTCGCCGCCGGCGACGCCTATTCGGTCGCCGACATTACCGGGATGATCGCCATCGATTTCATGAAGCCGGCCCGCATCAAGATACCGGAGGAATGCACGAACGTGCTGCGCTGGTATGCGGCGCTCACCAGGCGGCCGAGCGCAACGGCCTGAGCGACGGCAATTGGATAATCCGCCTGATATGAGAGAAGCGCTGGAGCGCCTCACCGCGAAGGTGCGAGCCTGCCGCATCTGCGTGGACCGGCCACTCGGCCGGCCCCTGCCGCATGAACCAAGGCCGGTGCTGCGGCCGTCCTCCAACGCGCGGATCCTGCTTGCCGGCCAGGCGCCGGGCACAAAAGTGCATTTGTCGGGCATGCCGTTCACCGACGCTTCGGGAGACCGACTGAGAAATTGGCTCGGCGTTAGCAACGATGAGTTCTACGACACCGAAAAATTCGCCATCGTTCCAATGGGCTTTTGTTTTCCCGGCCAGGATGCCAAGGGTGGCGACCTGCCGCCACGTCGCGAATGCGCACCGGCCTGGCGCGCACAACTGATGGCGCTGATGCCGCGGATCGACCTGGTTCTGACCATTGGCGGCTACGCGCAGGCTTGGCACATGGGTACGACACGCTTGCCTTCGCTCACCGAGACCGTCGGGAACTGGCGCGCCATATGGGATGGACCGGCGACGCCGAAAGTGCTGCCGCTGCCGCATCCTTCCTGGCGGAATACCGGCTGGCTGAAGAAGAATCCCTGGTTTGAAATGGATTTGCTGCCCTTCCTGCGGTCGGAAATCCGCTATCGTATCGAATAGTTAGCCTGCAAGAAATCACTCGCTTTTCGTGTCATTGGCAGAATTTCTTTCTTGTGGAAGGGCGAAATAAAAGGGATTATAGGGAAACTATTCCCCTGGAGCTTCCCATGGATCGCCTCGACAGAAAAATTCTCCGCCTCCTGCAGGAGGACGCGACGCTCGCGGTCGCCGACGTGGCCAAGAAAGTGGGCCTGTCGACCACGCCGTGCTGGCGGCGTATCCAGAAGCTCGAGGAAGAGGGTGTCATCAAGCGGCGCGTTGCGATCCTCGACCACGAGAAGGTCAATGTGCGCGTCACCGTCTTCGTGTCGATCCGCACCAATTCGCACAGCCATGAATGGCTGCGGCGGTTCTCCGAGGTCATCCAGGAGTTCCCGGAGGTCGTCGAGTTCTACCGCATGAGCGGCGACGTCGATTACCTGTTGCGCGTGGTGGTTCCGGACATCGCGGCTTACGACGCTTTCTACAAGCGGCTGATCGCCAAGATCGAGATCCGCGACGTCTCGTCATCCTTCGCCATGGAGCAGATCAAATACACGACCGAGATCCCGCTCGACTACATGGTGCTGGACAAGGAGTCCGGCGCGAACGCGGCGTGATCCCGATACCGGATCGCAGGCCTTAGTTCTTCTTTTTGTTGAGGAAACTCCATGGCGAGTTGACTGGCAGCGTGACCGCGTCCGGCACGCTGTCGACACTCGCCACCTCGGCCTTGCGCACCGTGTAGCCGGACTGGACGATCGAGACGCCGTCGAGGATGAAAAGCTGGCTTTTCTCCATGCCGGGCTGCAGCACGCCGGTGACGGCCACCGGCTCGTAGGCTTCTTTCATCTTGTAGGGATGCGCCGGCGTCACCAGCACGATCTGGTTCGGCGGCGGCGTCGGCATATGGCTGCAGGCGCCGGTCCAAGGCACCAGCAGGAACTGATAGACCAGGTCGCCATCGCGATCGACCGGCAAGGCATAGCCGGCTAATTGTATCGTCTTGTACTGCAGATCAACCGACAGGGTCTCGCCGTGGTCGGGCAGTTTCGCCGCGATCATCGGCAGGTTCGCATCCTCGGCAATCGCCTGTGTCGGGGGACGCAGGTCCTTCCAGAAGATATGCGAGACATCGGTCGCGGCGTTGGCCCAAGTTGTCGCGAAGAGGAGCGCGGCTACCGGCATCGCGCGTGATCTGAAACCCTTGTTCATGTTCGTTCCATCCTCCCCCAGTCCATTTGCGGAATCGAGTAAAAGCGTCGTGACCGCTCGAACGGCCCAGCCGCGTCACATGCCGGCGCGCCTTCGGTGCCGGTCTCTTGGAAGCCACCGCATCGAGCGCAGAGGCTGCGCTGACAGCCGTCGAGGAATCTTGGTCAAGTTTTCCTGGCGGCGAGGCGTTCGAGTTGCTTGGCATCGGTCAGTTCCTTGACAGCGTTCCTACCGATCCAGCGTGCCGTCTTGTCCGGCGATGCCGTCAATTTTTCCGCCAGGGCAAGGGCAGGGGCGTGCAGGCTCATGGAGCGTTTGCCGATCTGCCGCAGCGCCCAATTCACCGCTTTCTTCACGAAATTGCGCGGGTCGATCGCGTGCCTCTCGATCAGCGGCAGATAGGCGATGAAGGTCGCGTCGGGCTCCTTCTTGAGATGCACTGTGCTCCAGGCCAACATGGCAAAGGCAGTGCGGCGGACGAATTCGCGTTCGTCTTCGGCGAACTCGTCGATCAGTTGGCGCCAGAACGGCGTCTCGGCAAACAGGTTGGCGACCGTGTCGACGATCTCCCAGCTGTCGAGATCCGCGGCCCAGCGCCGGCATTGATCGATGTCGACTTTCTTCGGATCGCCGGTGAAGGCCGCCATCAGCCGCGCCTCGCGAATACCGCTGTCCCACAGCAGAAGCGAACGATCGTGGTTTCTTTTCAGTTTGCGCGCCAGCGGCCGCAATTCGGAATTGCCGATGCCCAGCGCGTTCGCGGTGTTGATGCCGAAGCGCGCCATACCCGTCATGTTCGCCGCCGAGCCGATGGAACGCAGATGCGCGACGATGTCGTCAGCGCTCCAGCCCGGGTCGGGCGAGGCCATGGTGGCGCCTAGCGCTCCAGGCGCGCAAGAAGCGAGGAGGTATCCCAGCGCTTGCCACCGATGTCCTGCACATCCTTGTAGAACTGGTCGACAAGAGCCGTAACCGGCAGCCTGGCGCCGTTGCGGTTGGCTTCGGCCAGGCAGATGCCGAGATCCTTGCGCATCCAGTCGACGGCGAAGCCGAAATCATATTTGCCGGCATTCATCGTTTTGTGGCGGTTCTCCATCTGCCAGGAGCCGGCGGCGCCCTTGGAGATCACCTCGACGACCTTTTCGATGTCCAGGCCGGCCTTCTTGCCGAAATGGATGCCTTCCGCCAGTCCCTGGACAAGGCCTGCGATGCAGATCTGGTTGATCATTTTCGTCAGCTGCCCGGCGCCGGCCGAGCCCATCAGGCCGACCATGCGGGCATAGGCGTCGATGACGGGTCTCGCCTTGTCGAAGGCAGCCTGATCGCCGCCGACCATGACGGTCAGCACGCCGTTCTCGGCGCCGGCCTGGCCGCCGGACACCGGCGCGTCGAGGAAGGAGAAGCCCGCCTTGCGCGCGGCTTCGTCGAGCTCGCGCGCGACCTCGGCCGAGGCGGTGGTGTTGTCGATGAAGACGGCCCCCTTCTTCATGGTGGCGAAGGCGCCGTTGGCGCCGGTCGTGACCGAGCGCAGATCGTCGTCGTTGCCGACACAGGAGAAGACGAAGTCCTTGCCTTCGGCCGCTTCGGCCGGCGTCAGCGCCAGTTTGCCGCCGTGCTGGGCCACCCACTGCTCCGCCTTTGCCTTGGTGCGGTTGTAGACGGTAACGTCGTGGCCGCCCTTTTTCATCAGGTGCCCGGCCATTGGATAGCCCATGACGCCAAGACCGAGAAATGCAACCGATGCCATGAGCCTGCCTTCCAACAAAACGGAGATTTCAATCGCGCAAGGTCTAGGCCCTGCGAAAAATTCGTCAAGACACGCGGCGCCGCATCGACTGGTGCAGGCGGTCGGGGCGCGGCAAATTATCGATGCAGGTGGATGGTGATGCGGCGCTCAATCCACTCGACGCCGTGGCGCAGGATCTCGACCATCACCAGATAGACCATCGCTACCCAGATATAGGCCTGGATGTCGAAGGATTTCGCGTAGGCGAGCTTGGCGTTGCCCATCAGGTCGTAGACCGTGATGATGGCGACGATCGCCGAGGCCTTGATCATCAGGATCAGTTCGTTGCCGTAGGGTCTGAGCGCGACGATGATCGCCTGCGGCAAGATCACTTTGCGCAGCGTCTGCAACTTGTGCAGGCCAAGCGAAGCGGCGCCTTCCCATTGGCCGCGCGGCACGCTTTCGATGGCGCCTCGCAGGATTTCGGCCTGATAGGCTGCAGTGTTGAGCGAGAATGCAAAGACGCCGCAGTAAAAGGCCTCGCGGAAGAACCACCACAGTCCAACCGTTTCCAGCTCCGGCCGGAAGGAGCCGACGCCGTAATAGACCAGGTAGGTCTGCACGAGCAGCGGCGTGCCGCGGAAGAAATAGACGTAGCAGTATGCGAGCCCGGACAGGATCCGGTTCTTCGACATGCGGCCATATGCGACCGGCAGTGACATGATGGCGCCGAGGACCATGGAGATCGCGACCAGCGACAGGGTGGTCCCGAGGCCCTGCAGATAGGCCGGGGCGTATCTGGCGAAGAACTCGGCGTTCCAGGCGTAGACCAGATAGGCAACGATGCCGGCGCCGAACAGAACCCAGATGCCGACCAGCGCGTAGCCGAGGATGCGGGCTCGCTGCCAACCGCGGGCCTGGGGCGGCGGCTTGTCGACGACAATAGCCTGGCTGACGCTCATCGCGCTTCCCTCCGCCCTAGGTGGCGCAGGATGTAGCTCGTGGCGATCGACGACAGGACCGCCAGCGCCAGGAAGATCAGAGCCGCAACACTGTAGAAGAGGAAGGAATGCTTGGTGACGCGCGCGGCGACACCGGACTGGCGCAAAGTCTCGGCGAGATTGACCACGGAGACCAACGACGTGTCCTTGAGCAGGCTGAGCCAGCAATTCTCGAGGCCAGGAAATGCAATGCGTATCAGCTGGGGCAGGATCACCAGCCGCATCGTCTGCCATTTCGACAGACCAATGGCGTAGCCGCCTTCATACTGGCCTTTCGGAATGGCACGAAACGCGGAGAGGAAGACCTCGCTGGCGTAGGAGGAAAAGATCAGCGCCAGCACGATCATGCCGGCGACGAAGCTGTTGACGTCGATCGTCGCGTCCGGGTTGAACAACCTGACGAGGTATTGCAGGAGAAGCGGCATGCCGAAGAAGAACAGGAACAGCGTCACCAGTTCCGGCAGGCCGCGAAAGACCGTGGTGTAGATGTTTGCGGCCAGACGCAGCGAAGGTTCTTCATGCTGCTTGGCGAAGGCGACGAAAAAGCCGATCACAAGGCCGATCGGCAGCGTGGCAAGCGCCAGCAGGATCGTGACCACGACGCCAGACGCAATATCGTCACTCCAGCCATCCGGTCCCCAACTGAGAAGTGTCCAAATGCTTTGGGCCGGCATTGACGGGTCGTGTCTCCGTGGCGATCCCGGAAGAAGAAAAGGGCGGCGAGGAGTGCCTCACCGCCCTTGGCGCAACGATCAGGATTCCGCGCCGTATACGTCGAACTTGAAGTACTTGTCGTTGATTTCCTTGTACTTTCCGTTCTTGCGGATTGCATCGATGGCGGCATTCAACTTATTGACCAGATCGGTCTCGCCCTTGCGCACGGCAATTCCGGCGCCCGGCCCGAAAATCTCGACCGGCTGCGGCGAAGGCTGGCCCAGGATCTTGCAGCAGGCGCCGTCCGGGGTATCCAGCCACTGCTGCAACACGACGATGTCGTCCTCGATCGCGTCGAGACGGCCATTGGCCAGGTCGGCCTGTTCCTCGGGGCTGCTCGGGTAGCCTTTTATGGTGCTGTCCGTGTAGGTCTTGGAGGCATAATTATAGTGCGTCGTCGTGGTGGCGACACCGATGTTCTTGCCGGCGAGGTCTTCCTTGGTCACGCCCTTGAGCGGCGAATCCTTCGGCACGGCGATCGCCGAGGGGGTGTTGTAGTATTTGTGGGTGAAGTCGACCTTCTGCTGGCGCTCTGGCGTGATCGACATCGAGGCGACGATGGCGTCGAACTTGCCGGCCTGGAGCGCCGGAATGATGCCGTCCCAGTCCTGCGCCACGAAGGTGCACTTCACTTTCATCTCGTCGCAGAGAGCCTTGGCGATATCGATGTCGAAGCCGACCAGTTGGCCGTCCGAGGTCAGGTTGTTGAAGGGCGGGTATGCGCCTTCGGTGCCGATCCTCAAGGTCTTTTCCTGAGCCTGGGCGACGCCAAGTGTCAGCAGCGCGGCCGAAGCGGCAAGCGCGATACGCAGTGCAATACGCATGATAATCCTCTCATATTGTCATGGCCGCTGTCCCGTGCGGCTCTTGTGGGCGGAGCTTCCTTACCGCCCGCTGAAGCGGATACTCCCACTCTTTCCAAGAAAAAAGCAACTGCAAATCAACGGCAAACGACAAGGGGGATGTGCCGCTGCGTTACTTGGCTCGAGGCACGAGACCTGTGCTGCGCTCGACGAAGTCGGCAATCGATTTGGCGTCGTCGAGGTGGAAGACAGGCAACTCTTCGCCTTCGACTGTAAAGTCGGCGGCGACCGCGACAATGTTGGGATCGGTGGTCGAAAGTGGCGTCCGGTCCTTCGCCTCGAGCCGCCGTGCCTCGATCTTCCTGTGCGCCTCGCGCTTGTAGCCCTCGACCAGCACGATGTCCGAGGGAGACAGGCGCGCCAATATGTCGTCGAGCGCCGGCTCGTTCTCGTCGCGCAATTCATGCATCAGCGCCCAGCGTCGGCCGGAGACGATAGCAACCTCGGTGGCGCCCGCCTGACGGTGGCGAAAGCTGTCGGCGCCCGGCTTGTCGATGTCGAAGTCGTGGTGGGCGTGCTTCACCGTCGAAACCGTCCAGCCGCGCGCCACCAGTTCGGTGACCAGCTTTTCCGTCAGGGTCGTCTTGCCGGAGTTCTTCCAGCCGGTGATGCCGAACACGCGTCTCATGGCCCGAGGCTTTGCAACACACGCTCGGCCGCCGCAAGGTCGTCCGGCGTGTTGATGTTGAAGAATGGATCGATTCTCTGCCCGCCGGTCTCGATCATGGGAAATTCGACATGGACATAACCTTGCCGCTCCATGAAGGCGGAAACCCGTCGGTTATCCTCCTCGACCAGGAAATGACGCAAGGCGTCGCTCAGCGCGAGCGGCCAGAGCGCGAAGGTTGGATGCCACCTGCCGTTCGAACTGGCAACGGCGATCGCGCCGGGCCGGTCGTGTGCCGCGGTCACCAGGCGCTCTACGAGATTGTCGGGAAAGAACGGCGTGTCGCCGGCAACGCTGGTCAGCCACCGGCAGCCTGTTTGCCTTGCCGTCCAGTCAAGGCCGGCGAGAATCCCGGCCAACGGTCCCGCATAACCAGGCACCGTATCTTCGAGCACCGGCAGGCCCGTTGCCGCAAATCGCGCTGGATCGCCGTTCGCGCTGAGTCCGAGGGTCGCGACTTGTGGCTTCAGTCGCCGGGAGACATGATCGATCAGGCTGATTTTGCCCAAGGAAAGCAGCGGCTTGTCGCCGCCGCCCATCCGGCGTGACTGGCCTCCCGCCAGGATGACTCCCGCAACATGTCGGTCCATCGCGCCTATATGCCGTCCGGCGCCATGCCGGGTCCAGCGCTTTCCGCCGCGGGCCCCCTGCGACCCAAGACGCGCTCACGGTAGAGCGCGTAGAGGCCCGAGCCGATGATGATGGCGGCGCCGACGATCATGGGCAGGTCGGGGACGTCGCCGAAAATGACCAGGCCGAGCAGGATCGACCAGAGCAGCGCGGTGTAGCGGAAGGGCGCGATGAAGGAGATGTCGCCCGAGCGCATGGCCATGATGATGAACTGATAGCCGATGAGCACCAGCACCGCCGCCAGCGCCAGCAGCCCGATCGCCCGGCCGCTCATCGGCGTCCAGCCGCCCATCGGCGACAAAAGCAGCGCGCCCAGGACCGTCATGGCGAGCGCCGTCGCCGTCGACACCAGCATGGTCGGTATCGCTTGCGGGATACGCCTGGTGGAGAGGTCGCGTACGGCGCAGCATACAACGCTCGCCAATGCCACCAGCGAATAGACGCTGAACCCTTCGAAACCCGGGCGCACGATGATAAGCACGCCGGCGAAGCCGACGCCGATGGCAAGCCAGCGTCGCCAACCAACGTCTTCGCCGAACACCAAGGCCGCGCCCATGGTTACCGCCAGCGGCAGCGCCTGCATGACGGCCGAGACATTGCCGATCGGCAGATGCGCAAGTGCGATCAGGAACGACACCGTGGCACCGGCTTCGCCGGCGACGCGCATGGCCACCATCGGCTGCAGCATGGCTGCCGGATTGGCAAGCGCGCCGCGCCGCCAGGCAAGCAGGCCGACGAAGAGAGACGCGAAGGCGCCGCGCACCAGCATGACTTGCGCCATGTTCATCGATTCGGACGAAAATTTGGTGATCGCATCGTTCAAGGTGAAGCCGACCATGGCCACGATCATGAACAGCGCGCCGCGCAGGTTTGGCGAGAGGGGCAAAGGCGTTTCCGAATTCTATCTGGGATCGAACCTTTAGCAGGTCGCCGGAAACAGCAACGCCAAAAGCAATGGGCCACGAGTTTCCGCGTGCCCCATGAGATCGAGTTGCCGAGGCTGCGAAAACTTACTTCGGCGTCAGCACCTCGGTGCCGTTGCCGTTCTGGCCGGCAATGGTCCACAGCCCATGCAGGGAACCGTCCTTCTCGACCTTGTAGACGACGAGACCGATCTCCTTGCCCATGGCATAGCCGGCGGAAAACGCATTGTCGTTGCGCATGCAGATACCGTCCGAGGTCGAGCCGCCGGTCTCCCAGTGGATCGTGCAGGTCGTGTCGCTGGTTAGCGTGATGGTAGCCTCGCCGCTATATTTCGAACCGTCGAAATTGGTGCCGGCGACGGTGTAGGTGCCCCCGATCGACTGGGCGGCGGCCGGCATGGAAGCAATCCCAAGCATTGCAAGTGAAAGCGTGAGTGTGCGCATAAGCGTTCCCCCTGGAGCGAAAATCGCGCCCGGAGGCTAGGCCGGAAAAAGCCGGCGGTAAATCGGACGGAAGGCGGCGCGGATGGCTTATTTCGAGTTTGATCCGGACGCCTCGTGGAGGCTGGGCGCGATGGCGCCAACCAGCGGGTCGTATTTTGCCTTGAGCGCTGCCGGATACTCGATGAAGACGCTGTGGATCACGTCCTTTTTGCCGAACACGCTTCGCCGATAAAAGATCTTGTCACCCTTCGTGCCCGACAGCACCGCCCAGTTCTCACCTGACTTGCTATAGGTGACCTTTTCGCCGGGCTCGGGGTTCGACTTTTCGTTATCGATGAGGCTCTTGGGCGTGTCGTCCAGCGCGTTGTAGCTGCCATAACAGGCCACACTGGCTCCGTCGACGCTGTGCCACTCCAGCCCGTCGCCATTTTCCGGCTCGGGCATGCGCTCGGTGAAGATCTGGTCCGGGAAAGTGCACACCGTGCCGAAGCGCGCATTGACATAGGTGAACGGCTTGGCCGTTGCCGGCGCAATCACGGCCAACAGCGCAAACAAAGAAATCATCACGTAGGACAGTTGAAAGAGGCGTTGCATGATACCCCACGGCCGCTAGCCGAAGGCGATCATGCACCAATCGATGGAAAAAATCAGCCGCCGGTGACGCTCATATGCCGCGACACCGAAGGGCGGCTGGTGCGGCGGTCGATGATAAAATCGTGACCCTTCGGCTTGCGGCCGATGGCCTCGTCGATTGCCGCGTCGAGCAACTCGTTGCCCTCGGAAGCGCGCAGCGGCGCCCTAAGATCGGCGGCATCCTCCTGGCCTAGGCACATATAGAGCGTACCGGTGCAGGTCAGCCGCACGCGGTTGCAGCTCTCGCAGAAATTATGCGTCATGGGCGTGATGAAGCCGAGCCGGCCGCCTGTTTCTGTGACATGGGCATAGCGGGCAGGGCCGCCGGTCTTGTAGGGGATGTCGGAGAGCGTGAACTGACGCTCCAACGAGGCGCGGAGCAGCGACAGCGGCAGATATTGGTCGGTGCGGTCGGCCTCTATCTCGCCCATCGGCATCGTCTCGATGAGAGTGAGGTCCATGCCACGGCCGTGCGCCCAGCGCATCAGTTCAGGAATCTCGGCATCGTTGAAGTCGCGCAGCGCAACCGCATTGAGCTTGACCTTCAGCCCGGCCTTTTGCGCGGCATCGATGCCTTCCAAGACCTTGCCGAGATTGCCCCAGCGCGTGATCTGATGGAATTTCTCGGCATCGAGCGTGTCGAGCGAAACGTTGATGCGCCTGACGCCGCAATCGGCGAGTTCGGCGGCGAAGCGCGCAAGCTGCGAGCCGTTGGTGGTCAGCGTCAGCTCTTCCAGCATACCGCTCGCCAGATGCCGCGACAGCTGGCGCACAAGATGCATGATGTTCTTGCGCACAAGCGGCTCGCCGCCGGTCAGTCTGAGTTTCTTCACGCCCTTTTCGATGAAGACAGTGCAGAGCCGATCAAGCTCCTCGAGCGACAGCAGATCCTTCTTCGGCAGGAAGGTCATGTCCTCTGCCATGCAATAGGTGCAGCGGAAATCGCAGCGGTCGGTGACCGATACGCGCAGATAGCTGATGGCGCGACCGAAAGGGTCGATCATGTCCATTTGCAAGCGTTTCCTGTGCCTGTCCGGCTTCGTTATATTCAGCTATGTGATACGATCCAGTGCCGCGTTCAAGATAGACGGTCTTGATCTTTGGTAACATTCCCCGACCGACATCGCGTGTCGGCTGTCTTTCAGCGGTCTTTTCGGATCGCGCGAAGTCGCGTAGGGAAGGGCGCAACCCGGACAGGAAAGTGATGACCGCGCCAAAGGAACTGAGGGTCTCCAAGGACCGCAAGCTCTTGACCGTGACGTTTCCGGGCCATCAGCCGTTCGAGTTGCCGGCCGAATTCCTGCGTGTGGCCTCGCCTTCGGCGGAGGTGCAGGGCCATTCGCCGGAGCAGCGCGTGACGGTTCCAGGCAAGCGCAATGTCGCTATCCTCAAGATCGACCCGGTCGGAAACTACGCGGTGCGCATTACCTTCGACGATTTCCATGACACCGGCATCTTCACCTGGAACTACCTGCACTCGCTCGGCCATGAAAAGGACGAGCGCTGGAATGCCTATCTCGCCGAGCTGACCCAGAAGGGACTGAGCCGGGATCGTTAGCCGGCGCGTGGCAATCCAGTTTCAGCGGCCGGCTGTCGTCACGGCGTCATGGACATGGAGTAGCGCCGGCAAAATGCCAGGAGGCGAAAAAGATGTCGCTTATCACATCCGTCGAACAGCTCGAGGCGCTTTACGGGTTGCCGGGCGAAGCCTCGGTCGTCAAGGAACTCGACCATGTGAGTCCCGAATATGCCGCCTTCATCGAAGCCTCGCCCTTCGTAGCGCTGGCGACCAGCGGGCCGGAGGGGCTCGACTGCTCGCCGCGCGGCGATCTTGCCGGCTTCGTGCGCATCGTCGATGACAAGACGCTGATGATGCCGGACAGGCGAGGCAACAACCGCGCCGATTCGCTGAAGAACATCATCCGCGATCCGCGCGTCGGGCTGCTGTTCCTGGTGCCGGGCTCTGGTACCACGCTGCGCGTCAACGGCCGCGCACGTATCACGACCGATGTCGCACTTTGCGCGTCCTTCACGGTCGAGGACAAGCCGGCCCGCTCTGTCACGGTCATCGATGTCGACACGGTCTATTTCCAGTGCGCCCGCGCCATCGTGCGCTCCGAGCTCTGGAACCCGGCCAGGCATGTCGATCCGAGGTCGCTTCCGACGCCCGGCCAGATCCTCGAGGTCACCAGCCGCAAGAACATCGACGGCGAGACCTATGACAAGGAATGGCCGGAGCGAGCCCGGAAAACCATGTGGTGACTGAAGGCCTGGCTCAGGCTTCCTTCAGCACGTCGGCGATCTTGCGCATCTGATCGCCGATCAGGTCGCATTGTTCCGGCGTCGACTGGCTCATCGCCTTCTCGATAAGCGCCATGTGAACCTTGAGCGCCTTCATAAGCAGCGCTTCGCCTGCCTCGGTGAGGTTCAGCCGCAGCACGCGCTTGTCCTTCTCGTCGCCCTCGCGGCGCAGCAGTCCGCGCGCCTCAAGCTGCGGCAACAGCATCGTGATGTTGGAGCGGCCAACCAGCAGCTTGCGGGCAAGGTCGTGCTGCGACATGCCGGGATGGCGGTAGAGGTTCATCAGCACGTCAAGCTGCGCCGGTTTGAGATCCAGCGGGGCGAGCTTCACCGCCAGTGTGCGCTCCAGCACATGGCAGGCGCGCGCCACCGCGACCCAGTTGCGGAAGCGCGGGTTGTCCCAAGGCAGCTCTTGCTTAATGTTCATGCTTGAACTATTATGTTCATGTTTGAACGAATGGATGGACTGCCAATATGGCATCATTTGGAATGAAGGTCATCCGGGGCATTTTTGGCGCCGCCGAGCATGTCGCGCCGCGTCTCGGCGGCCGCGCCGCATTCGAATTGTTTTGCCGCACACCCAACGTCAAATCCTTGAGCGTCGGCGAACGCCGCGCCGTAGAACGCGCCTCGGCCTTCATGGCCGAGGCCCGGCACCATCGGCTGAAGACGAAGACGGACTGCGTCGCGGCGCATGAATTCCGCCCGGAGGAGCAGGGCGGGGAGTCGCGCGGGACGGTGCTCGTCATCCATGGCTGGCGTTCGCGCACCGAATATATGCACGCTTTGATCGAAGGCTTTCGTGGCGCCGGCTATAAGGTCGTCTCGCTGGACCTGCCGGGGCACGGCCATTCGCTCGGACGCCGTCTCAACATGGTGAATGCGGTGGACGCGGCGCGAGTCGCGGGCGAATGGTTCGGTCCGTTTGCCGCCGTCATCGGCCACTCCTTCGGCGGGGCGGTTGCTGCCAACGCCGTCGCGGCGTCGGTCAAGGGCATGCCGCCGCTTGCGGCGCAAAAGCTGGTTCTGATTGCCGCGCCGAGCTCGCTGCCGGCAATCTTCGACGATTTCAGTCGCATGATGAATGTCGGGCCGCGCTCTCGCGTTGCCATGGCGGACAGGGTGAAACAGCTTTCGGGTCGGCCGCTCAGCGAATTCAGCGGCGACCGCCAGCTTGCCGAGGCGCCAGTGCCAACGCTGATCATCCATGCACCGGACGATCGCGAAGTCCATGCCGACCACGCCAGGCGTTATGCGGCCGCTGGCAAGCATGTCCATCTGCATTGGGCCGAGGGGCTCGGCCACCGTCGTATCCTGGCCGACAGGGATGTAGTCAAACGCGCCGTGGGTTTCGTGACCGGGCAGTCGGAGGCGGTCCTGCATTGAACGGCGATCAATCCGCTCTCTTTTTCTGTCCAGGCTCGACCGGCAGGCCGGCCGCCTTCCAGGCGGTGTAGCCGCCGAGGATGTGCTTGACCGGCGCCAGGCCCATGTCCTGCGCCGTCTTGGTGGCCAAAGCCGAGCGCCAGCCGCCGGCGCAGAAGAAAACGAAGGTCTTCCCGCTAGCGAAGAACGGCTTGTGATACGGGCTTTCGGGATCGATCCAGAATTCCAGCATGCCGCGCGTCACATGCTTGGCACCAGGGATCTTGCCGTCGCGCTCGATCTCGCGCGGATCTCGCAGATCAACGAAGACCGTGTCGTCGTCCTCCAGCAGTCCAGCCGCCTCCTCGGGCGACACGACCTCGATCTCGGCATTCGCCTCGTCGAGAAGCTGGCGATAACCTTTCTTCACGGCAAATCCTCCCGGCCATGGCTCTGCGGCCGCCGGAATTTCGATCACAAAGCCTTCCGTTTGTCACGGGGTCAGGCGTTGGCGCCGGCCATCGTCGTCCACGCCGCCATGGCGCCGGAGACGGTCGCCATCAGGGCGGCGTGGGTTGCGCCGTCACGCGCCTGGATGGACATGCCATGCTGTACGGTTGCAAAGAAAGTAGCCGCGGCCTGGCAATCGAAGCCGGCAGGCAACTCGCCTTCAGCCACGGCCCGCTCCAGACGTGTTTGGAGCGCCGTCTGATTTTCGGCGCGGCGGCGGCGCAGATCCTGGCAGATCGGCCCTTGCGTAGAATCCCGATGCAACGCTCCGAGCGCTATAAGGCAACCCTGCGGCCGGTCGGCTTGCGAATAGGCCCTGGCGGTCTCGGTCAAAAATCCCGCGATTGCCAGCTTGGCGGTCGGGGCTTCTTCGAGCGTCGACCAGATGCCGGTGCCTTCGCTGCGCGTGTAGAGGTCGGTAGCTTCGAGGAAGAGCGCCTCCTTGCTGCCGAAGGCGGCGTAGAGGCTGGGCGAATTAATGCCCATCGCCGCAGTCAGGTCGCTGAGCGAGGCGCCCTCAAAGCCCTTGGCCCAGAAAACCTCCATTGCCCGACGCAAGGCGACGGTTCGATCAAAGCTGCGCGGGCGGCCTCTCTCGGACATGACATCCTTATTTTTTTCTGTGTTGATCGGTACATAATTCACTTGACGGCCCCGTGCAAGCTTGGCACGGATTTATGTATCGATTGTTACATAAAGGAGAACCTATGTCTTCCAGCCAACTGCGCGGCAAGACCGCATTCGTCACCGGCGGCAGCCGCGGCATCGGCGCCGCTATTGCCAAAAGGCTCGCACGTGACGGCGCAATCGTCGCGTTGACCTATGTGAATGGCGAGGCGCAGGCGCGCGCGGTCGTCGATGAAATCGAGGCGTCCGGCGGGCGGGCTATCGCGATAAAGGCCGATGGGCGCGATGCCCGGGCGATCGAAAGCGCCGTCGAAGAGGCTATGGATGCGTTCGGGCGGCTCGACATCCTTGTCAACAGTGCCGGCATCTGGCGCGCCGCGCCGATCGAATCCTTGTCGCTCGCTGATTTTGACGAGAGCATGGAGGTCAATCTGCGGGCGCCTTTTGTCGCCTCCAAGGCCGCGGCCCGGCATATGGGGGAGGGCGGCAGGATCATCTCGATCGGCAGCAATCTGGCCGAGCGCGTGACGGATCCGGGCCTCAGCGCCTATTCGACCAGCAAGGCAGCGCTGATCGGACTGACGAAGGCTTTGGCGCGGGACCTCGGTCCGCGCGGCATTACCGCGAACATTGTTCATCCGGGCTCAACCGACACCGACATGAATCCCGCAAATGGGCCACATGCGGAGCATCAGCGCCGCAAGATGGCGACGCCGCGCTTCGGCGAGGCCGAGGAGATTGCCGGAATGGTGGCCTGGCTGGCGGGCCCCGAAGGACGCTTCGTCACGGGGGCATCGTTGACCATAGATGGCGGAGCCAACGCCTGATTGTTTTCGACACCTTTGTGACCGCGTGGGACCCGGACCAATCGCTGTTTCGGGTCTCACGATGATGTGAAACTGTTCTGCAACACGGCTTCGGAAATTTATGGAAGCTTAACGAAATCGGTATGAATCAGTATAGTCACGTCATACATCCGCCAAGCGGAGGGCGGGACCGTCCAGCGGCGCGGAACGGGAACCGGATACAACCGGTGCGGGTGAAGCATGAAAATCCTCGGAAACAAGAAAGCCGTCATGCCGATTGCGATCGCGGCGACGCTTGCCTTCGGACATAATCCCGCCAGCGCGCAAGGACTGTTCGACATGCTGTTCGGCGGCGGCATCCGGCGCGATTCGCCGGGAGAATTTCCGCCGCCACCGAAGCCGCGCAAGATACGGCCGGCCGGTGAAGATGGTGGCGGCGTCAGGATCAGCAGCCCGACCTACAACACCTATAGAGCGGACAAGCTCGTGCGGGTCGATTTCAAATCGCTGCTGCCGGGCCCGCAGCCTGCAGCCGCGCAAGACGCCGCCTTCGTTCCCTCGGTTACGAGCAACAGCTTCCGCGATGCCGTGGCCGGCTTGAGCGATTACGAGCTGTTCGCCGAGCCCGACATCGCCAAGGCGCTGGTCGCATACTATTCGGCCAATCCGGATTTCATCTGGGTGAGCGACAATGCTCCCAACGGCAGGGCACAGGAAGCGGTGCGGGTGTTGGGCGAGGCTGCGAGCTACGGCCTGACGCCGGCTGACTATTCCGTCGACGTACCGACTGCTTCGACATCCGCCACCCCCGAAGAGCGGAACAGGGAACTGGTGCGCTTCGAGATGGCGCTTTCGGCGCGCGTGCTGCGCTACGCCCATGATGCCCAGAGCGGTCGCGTCGACCCCAACCGGATGACCGGCTACTACGATTTCCCGGCCAAGCCGCTCGATCTCCAAGGCGTGCTGAAGACGCTGGCGCACACCCAGGAGGTCCACACCTATCTGGAATCACGACATCCGCAGAATGCCGAGTACCAGGCCCTGCGCGTCGAACTGGAAGCGCTCGAGGCCAGCGAGGAAAACGAGATCGTCGTCGACCCCAAGCTGTTGCTCAAGCCCGGTGAGAGCAGTCCGGAACTGCCTAAATTGCTGACGCTGATTGCCCGCAACCTCGACGACGAGATGGGCGGCGAATACGGCGAGGTGCTCGCCAGGCTGGGCAAGAGCGAGCTTTACGATCCCGAACTGGTGCCTGTCATCAAGGCCGTGCAGCAGCGCGAGGGCATGAAGGGCGACGGCGTCATCGGTCCGCGCACGGTGGCCTCGCTGGCGGGAGCGTCGAAGGCCGACAGGATCGAGAAGGTCAAGGTGGCGCTCGAGGAACTGCGCTGGCTGCCGTCGGATCTCGGCAGCCCGCGCGTCTTCATCAACCAGCCGGCCTTCACCGCCAGCTATATCGACAATGGCGAAGAGAAGCTGAAGACCCGCGCGGTCATCGGCCGGGTTACCAACCAGACCGCCTTCTTCTACGACCAGATCAAGCAGGTCGACTTCCATCCCTATTGGGGCGTACCGCAGTCGATCATCGTCAATGAGATGCTGCCGCGGCTGCGCAGCGACCCTGGCTACCTCGATCGTGCCGGCTACGAGGTGACGGATTCGCGCGGCAAGCGCATTCCGTCCTCGGCGGTCGATTGGGGGGCGTATGGCGCCAACATTCCCTTCAGCGTGCGCCAGCAGCCGAGCGAGGCGAATGCCTTGGGCGAATTGAAGATCCTTTTCCCCAACAAGCATGCCATCTACATGCACGACACGCCGCAGAAGTCGTTCTTCGCCCGGGACATGCGCGCGCTCAGCCATGGCTGCGTCCGGCTGCAGGATCCGCGCGGAATGGCCGCCGCCGTGCTCGGCATCTCGGTCGACGACGTCGCCGAGAAGCTGAAGCACGGGCATTCGACGGAGAATGTCACACGGGTCATTCCAGTCTATGTAGCCTATTTCACTGCCTGGCCCGACATGTCCGGCAAGGTCGAGTATTTCGACGACGTTTATGGCCGCGATTCCAAGTTGATGCAGGCGCTGGACGCCACCGAAGCGGTGCGTACGCCGTCAAGCTGAACGGCCCAGATTCTCAGCAATCCGGACAGAAGGCTCGGCGAACGCGCCGAGCTTAATGGCTTCATGTTCTTCCTGGAATTGCCTTGATCCTTGGCAGTGGGTTCGTCAGGCGCCGCCGCACAGATGCTGGGAGTCGGGCAGGGCCCATGAACCTTTGGCCGCCAGATCGACCGCGTAATAGACCCTGCCGCGCAGATCGTCTTTCGGGCAGTCGCGCGGGATCGAGATCAGGCACATCACGATCGTGTCACCCACCTTTGAACTCGCCAACCCTGGTTCGCGGTCATAGGAGACCGCGGTGCCGCCATTGGTGAACGTAGCAGCGCTGCCGGCCTCCGGGCTGGCGGTTTCCAGCGGGTCGTCACCCAGCCTCGTGGTCAGTGTCTTGATATGGGTGAAGCCGCATTTCCCGATCGACGCGGGAAGGGGCTGATCGGTCGGTTTCGGCGTCGCGACGGCAAAGTCGAGCGCCTTCTTGCCGATAAGCGCGATGTTGTATTCCTCTACCCACGACGGCGCGCTTCCATAAGTCTGTAAGGCATTGTTCTGCGCGCTGACGATGCAAGCCGGATCCGTTCCGCAGGCGTTCCTGTCGGCTACCAGCGCCCTCGCGATCGTTCGCTTGTCGCCGCCGAAGGCGGGCTCGAAGCTGGCATAGGCCTTGGTGACGAGCGCGTCGATGGCGGACATTTTTGGGTCGGAGCAGATCGCCCTTTCGGCCGGCAATCTCGCCTTCCGGCAATCGAAGGACGGACCTTCCGCCCACGCCGGGCTCGACGCGCCAAGGAACGACGCGCCCACAAAAAGGGCGACTGCACAGGTATGGAGCCGCATGGTTCTCCCCCGACCGGCGTGTCTCGACGATGAAGTGTACGCCGGATGCGAGCCTCGCGGAATGGCAGATGACGCGGGTGGGGCGCGCTATTTGGGCTCGCCGGTCACGGGATCGTAGGTGATTTGGACCTTGGCCTTGTCAGTCGTGTAATATGTGATCGTATAGCCATCGGTGTCCCAGTCGACCCCCTTCACGTAACGGAAGTCGCTGCGTTGCTCGACCTTGGCAATGATTTCCGAGAGTTTCTTGGCATTCTGAGGCGGCAACGGCTGATCGTTCGCCGCCAAGGCCGGTGCGCCAGCGAGTACGACCGCGAGACCGGTTGCTAAAGCGATAGTGCGCATGAGAGCCCTCAATCTCCTGATGGCCAGATCGTGTTGGCCGGGATGCGGTCAGAAACTCGCACCCGGGCGGGTTGGTTCCGCGACGTCGAAATAAGGTATCGCGAGCCGATCGGCTCGATAGGCCGGCCTTCGGCGCACGCCTGCCGGGGGATTATTGCCTTGCGGCGAAAAAGTTCATGATTCCAATGTGTAACAGCGCGATGCGGACGTCCCTCCGGCTATAACGGATAACTAACGATGAGCAAGGTACAGGCATCGCCGTATTAGCTGTTCGTGGTAGAGCTTTCGGCAGGAGACTGATACACTTCTGGGTGTAACCGGGTGGCAATGGCGCCGGACCTGCCGCGGAATTTTCCGTCGACGGGCGGCGGCGCATTTGTTGAGTGCAGGTCGCCGGTTCGGGACTGAAGGCGGAGCTGGGGGCTCAATCATGGCTGAACGGAACTATACCCGTCAGCTCGCGACAATCATTTCGATCGATGCCGTGGGGTTCTCAAGGCTAATGGGCATCGACGACGAGTTGGCGGTCGCCGCCTTCGAGGATCGGCGCGACATAATCGCTGCGAGTTGCGGTGCGTTTGGCGGGCGCACGTTCGGTGATGCCGGCGACAGCATCATGGCCGAATTCGGCAATCCGATCGAGGCCTTGCGGGCGGCCTTCGACTTCCAGGCACGGATAGCGGCGCTGAATGTCAATGTCGCCGGGGACATGCGCATGCCGTTCCGCGCCGGCATCAACACCGGCGACGTCATTGTCCGCGACGGCCGCCTTTACGGCGACGACGTGAATATCGCCGCCCGGCTTCAGGAATTCGCGCCCCATGACGGCGTCGCCATCTCAGCTACGACCTGGCACCATGTGAAAGACAAGACAGCGGCGGTCTTCACCGACCTCGGCGAGTTCAGCCTGAAGAATATCGCCCTGCCGGTACGTGTCCTGATCGCGGGCCGCGGCGGCAACGGGCCTGCCACGCCGGCCAACTTCGCCTCTGTTTCCGCGGCGCCAGGGCATCACAGACCAATTCCCCAGGGCCCACCGGCAATCGCCGTCCTGCCATTTCAGGGCAATGGCAGCGAGCCTGACGTCGGCTATATGGCGGATGGCATCGCCGAGGATATCATCTACGGCCTGTCCAATACGCGGTGGCTTTCGGTCATCGCGAAGGAATCCAGCTTTCAATTTCGCGACGACACCCTTGGCACCAAGCTCATCGGCAATGCGCTCGGCGCGCGCTACCTCGTCAGCGGCACGCTGGCGCGCCATGACAGGCAGATACGTCTCAATGCGTCGCTCAGCGACACGTCGAACGGGCGCCTCGTCTGGTCGCAACGCTTCGATCGCGATCTCGTGGATATCTTCGGCCTGCGCGATCAGATCGGCAGCGAGATCGTTTCGATTCTCGACAAGGAAGTCGATCGTGCCGAGCAGGCCCGCACCTTTCAAGTGCCCTGGGAAAGCCTCGAGACCTGGCAACTGGTCAGGCGCGGCCGCTGGCATATGAACAGACGCACGCGCCGGGACACCGAGATCGCTTTGGATTTCTTCGACAAGGCTTATCGGGAGGATCCGAATTCCAGCGCCGTGCTCAACGAACTCGCCTGGTGGTACTTCTGGCGGGCCTGGCTGCGTTTTGGGGACAGCGACGACCTCGAGAAAGTAGAGACGCTTGCGCGCAAGGCGCTTCTGATGGACAGCCTCGACGCCCGCCCGCATGCCTATCTCGGGGTGGCCGACATCATGCGCGGCCTTCCTGCCTCGGCGGCCGAGCATCTCACCGAGGCGATCCATATCAACCCGAGCTTCGCCTTCGCCCGTTCGGCCATGGGCAGCGCGAAACTGCTGCTTGGCGACGCGACCGGCGCAATCCCTTTCTTCCTCGATACCGAGAGGCTCAGTCCGTTCGACCTCTATCGGTTCCACAATCTGGGTGAACTGGCGGCGGCCTATTGCCTGGTAGAGGACTGGCCGGCCGCGATCGCCACCGCCGAGCGCTCGCTCAACCTGTCACCAGGGTACTTTTACGCCAGGTTCCTGAAAATCGGCGCCTTGATGAGAAGCGGCAGGCATGACGAGGCAGAGCAGGAGCTCCGTATCTTCAGGACCAGGCATCCCGATTTTTCCGAGCAGCGGATACGCTGGATACCGTTCACGGACCCGGCCAAGAACAACTTCCTGATCGCTAATTTCGATCGGGCCAAGTCCGCCGCATGATTGCCCGTCCGACACCAGATGACTGTGAACGAATTCACATACGCCGGACCGATGCAAACCTAGGCCAGACTGTGCCGGCATCGCATTGACGTGTACAGCCGGGGGGCTTGAACGCGCATGATCACATTGAAGTACTTCGCCGCTGTTCTCGCCGCTCAGAAGAACCAGCGTCCCGTGGCAGAGATGCCGCCCTTCGACATCTACCGGCTGCGTTCCAAGGGCGGCATTGCCTCGCGCATCGCAGGTTATCTTCTAGGCGATCCCCGCTGGCTGCTGGCGTTGCTGCGGCGCTTCAAGCCGAATGTAGGGTTCGGCAATTTCCTGCTTGTCACCAAGGGCGCGGACGTGCGCGACATACTTGAGCGAGGCGACGAGTTCGAGACGCCCTACGGACCGGAAATGGCAGAACTCGCCCGCGGCTCGAATTTCATTCTCGGCATGCAGGATGGCGCCGCGTACCGGCAGATGAAATCGGCGGTGCTGAGCGCGTTCCCGCCGGCGGAGGTCGAAGCCGCCGTCAGGCCTATCGCCGAGCGCCATTCGCGTGACATCATGACCCGCGCCAGCCCAGGCTTCGATGCGGTCGCCGAATTGATGAAGATTGTGCCGGTGCGCATCTGCCGCGATTATTTCGGCCTCGAGATCGACGACGAGACCCAGTTCGCCGACTGGTCGATCGCGCTCAGCGCGCTGTTCTTTTCCGACCCGACGGCAAATCCCGCCACGCGCCAGCTTGCCGTAGTCGGCGGCGATCGCCTGATCAAGGTCATAGACCGCTCAATCGCCGCGGTCAGGGAAAGGGCGGGTAAGGACGACCGACCGCTGGCCCGCCTTGTCGCGCTGATGGACCAGGGACGCCTGTCGCTGCCGGACATTCACTCCATCATGCTGGGCATGATCGCGGGCTTCGTCCCGACCAATGTGCTAGCCGGCAGCAATTGCCTGGACGTGATCCTGTCGCGAACCGACGCGCGGCAGGCCGTGGACGAGGCTGTCGCCGCCGCCGATACCGGGAAGCTCGACCGGGCGATCATGGAAGCCATGCGCTTCAAGCCGATCTGGATCGGGCCCTGGCGCTATACCAGGCGCGACGCGATCATCGGCAAGGGCACCCGCCGCGAGCGCCTGGTCAAGGCCGGGACGGTGGTGATGCCCGCGACGCTTTCTGCAATGTTCGATCCGGAGATCGTGCAGCGGCCAAACGAGTTCGATATGTCGCGCCCGCATCGCGACTACATGGTTTTCGGTTACGGCATCCACCTGTGCATCGGCGCGGAGATAGCTCGTATCCAGATCGGTGAGTGCATCCGCGCTCTGTTCAGCAAACCGAAGCTTACCCGCGCGCGGGGCAAGGCCGGCAGATTGGTCAATGTCGGCGCCTATCCGGCAAGCCTCAAGGTCGATTTCGAGCGCTCGCCGCTTTGCCGCACCGCCGACCAGTCGATGGTGACGGTGGTCTGCCCGATCACCCGGCCGATACCGCTCGACGCCGTGCGGGACAAGGTCGCCGGCCTCGGCAATCCCGCGATCGGCGAGTTGCGCGCCGCGCTCGACAAGGCCGGCACCATTCATTTCACCAGCCTGGCCGTCGCTCCGACTGGCAACGACGAGAAATCCGGGCTCGAGACCGGCGCGCTGGTGTTCGAGATTTCCGGCGACGGCAGCGCCGACGACGTCATAGCCGCCGTCGCGCTATCGATCGGCCATCGGCTGCGGCCGATCTTCAGGGATGTCTGCGGCCTGCATGACGGCGGCTCGCTGGAGGACTTCCTGAAGAGGAACCACATCGAGATATCGCCGTCCTTCGGCAGTGCTGCGGGCCTGGTCTTCGCCGGGACGCCGGGGCATTCCGTGCGCCGCATCCTTGCCGAGGCAAGGCTCGCCGACGCCGTGCGCGAGATCGCCGAAAAACCGCGCGCGGGCAGCGGCAATGCGATGGATGTGCTTGCCGAGGCGCGCCGCCATATACAACGCCTCGGACAATTCGGATGGGCATTCGAGCCCGCCGAAAGCCTGCTGGAAAGGCCGCCTGGCCACTGGTCGCGCGCCCTGACGACGACGCTGTTGACGCCGGCGATGTTCGCCACGGTGGCGGTCGTCGTTCTGGCCTTCTGGCGCATGACCTATGTGCTCGTGTTCGGAAACCCGCACGGCGTTACCTTTACCAACATCGCGATCGCCGGCACCGCACTTCTGCTTTCGGTGATGGGCCTGCTGGCCATTCTTGCGGTGTTCGTGGGCCTTTGCTTCCTGGCGCTGAGGCGGCTGGAGGACATGGACAAGCCCGCAAACACGCCCGTGGACATCGGTGCGCTGGAAAAGATCCTTGCCCACGAGGATCACGCGGCCCAGAACAATCTGACGGCGATCTCGACGATGAAGCCTGGCATCTTGCGGCGGCTGGCGCTGAGGCTTGCCTTCTATCTGATCTCGATATCGGCGCAGAAGGTGTTCAGGCCTGGTTTCCTCGCCACGATCAACACCATTCATTTCGCCCGCTGGGTGCTGTTGCCCGGCACCGACAGGCTGGTGTTCTTCTCCAATTACGGAGGCAGTTGGGAAAGCTACCTCGAGGATTTCATCGCCAAGGCTTCGGCCGGTTTGACCGGTGTGTGGAGCAACACCGACGGTTATCCGCGTACGCGCTGGCTGTTCCTGGATGGCGCGCGCGACGGCGACCGCTTCAAGCGCTGGGCGCGGCGCCAGCAGGTGCCGACGTTGTTCTGGTACACCGCCTATCCAAATCTCAACACCACGCGTATCCGCATCAACTCCAGGATCAGGCGCGGCATCGCCTCGGCTACCGGCAACGAGGCGCGTGACTGGTTGAGCCTGTTCGGCTCCCTGCCGCGTCCGCAGGCGCGGCAGCCGGACACGAGCCTGCCTGAACCTTCGTCTTCGTCGCTCGAACAGCTGGAATCGGGGGAAATCCAGTCCATCTTCTTCGGACCTTTCGGCGCTCTCGGCTATGCGCACATGCTTGCGATCCAGGTGCCGGAAGGTCTGCCGGCGACGAAGCGCAAGGCCTGGCTCGACTGGGTTGTCGACAAGACCAGCTTCGGCGATGGCCTGCCCGCGGGTCGCGCCATGACCGTGGCTTTCGGTCCAAACGGCCTGCGCCGGCTAGGGCTCGAAGGCGGCGTCGACGAGGAGCCGCTGAACACGTTCCCGGTCGCCTTCCGTCAGGGCATGGGCACGTCCGAGCGCAGCCGCATCCTCAACGACACGGGCCCTGACGCTCCGGACAAATGGCAATGGGGGTCGGCCGCCAAGCCCGTCGATGTCGTCGTCGTCTGCTATGCGGAGACGCCGGACTCGCTGAAGGCCGAGATTACGGCCATGAAGCGACAGACGACGGCTGCCGGCATGTCGGTGACCGCCGAACTGCCTCTGAAGGTGCGGCGCGACGGCAATCGGGCGGTCGAGCATTTCGGCTTCGTCGACGGCGTTTCGCAACCGATCGTTCGCGGCACGGCGCGCGCGGCCAAGGGAGCTGCGCCCATGCATCTCATCGCGCCGGGCGAGTTCCTGTTCGGTTATCGTGACGAGCATGGCTTCTATCCCGCGTCGCCCTCGGTCGACGCTGCGCTGGACCGCACCGGAATTCTGTCGCAGGTAAGGCGCAACCGCCAGATACCAGGGCAGCCGCCCCCGCCGCGCGATTTCGGCCGCAACGGCACGTTTCTAGTCATGCGCCAGTTCGAGCAGCATGTGGAACTGTTCGACGATTATTGCAGGCGGGCCGCCGTTCAGGCCGCCGGCGAGACCGGCGATGCGGCCATCACGCCGCGCTGGGTTGCGGCAAAAATGCTGGGCCGCTGGCAGGACGGCAGCTCCCTGGTGCGCAATCCGAACGGGCGGCCGGGACGCGGCGTCGACAATGATTTTGCACTCGGGGCGGAGGATCCTCAGGGGCATGCTTGCCCGCTCGGCTCCCACATACGCCGTTCCAACCCACGCGATTCACTCGGCGAGGACCGCGAGACACAGATCAGGATCGGCAAGCGCCACCGTATCCTGCGCGTCGGTCGCACCTATGAGAAGAAGGACAGGGGCGGAAAGATCGAGAAGGGCCTGCTCTTCATGTGCCTCAACGCCGATATCGAGCGCCAATACGAGTTCATACAGCAGACCTGGGTATCGTCCAGCTCGTTCCAGGGCCTCGTGGGCGAGACGGATCCGACGATCGGCGCAAGGGGCGGCGGTGGCCGGTTCTCCATTCCCTCCTGGGAAAAGGTCACAGTGCTCAAGGATGTGCCGCAATTCGTCACCACGAAAGGCGGCGGCTATTTCTTCATGCCGAGCCGCTCGGCGTTGCGCTTCCTGCTCTCGCGACTCTGAAAGAGGGCGCTGAGCGATTCGTTGCCCGGGCGAACCGACCGAAGCAGACGGCAAAGCGCTCAGTCGTCATCCTGCGAATCGGCGATCTGGTTCAAAGCGGCGGCGTTGGTGATGCGCAGCCCGCCGCGCTTGATGGCGATCATCTGTCGGCTGCGCCAGTCATTGAGGGTCTTATTGACGGATTCGCGCGTCGCGCCGAGGAACTCGCCGAGCTCGGATTGCGAAATCGGAATCCAGCCGGCGGAGTCGGCCATGACGCCGCTCAGGAATACCAGCCGCTTCGCCAGCCGGGCCTCGATGCCGAAAAAGGCCTGGTCGCCCAATTCGCCGCTGACCCAGCGCAGGCGCATGCACAGCAATTCGATCATCGCTCGCGCAAGAGAGGGGTTTTTCTCAATGCGATCAAAGAGTTGTGTCCGGCTCAGCGAAACCAGCTCGCAGGCCGTGAGGCATATGGCGGTTGCCGTGCGCGGGCGTCCGTCCAGCGCTCCGATCTCACCGACCAGGCTCCGGGACAGCTCGATATTAGCCACCAGCTTCTGCCCGCCCGGCGAATAGATCGAGATCTCGACGGTGCCGCTCATCACGCCATAGATGCGATCGGACGCATCCTCCTGGACGAAGAGGTGCTGGCCGGCGGCGTAGCGCTCCAGCTTGCAGCCGCCGAACAACAGGTCGAACTGGCGCGGGTCGATGCGCGCCAGTCGCGGCAGGTTGCTGTCGTCCGCGCTGTTTGTGGCCATGATACGATCCCGCCTCTCGCTAGGCGGAAATTGTAGGATAAGTGCGTGCTCGATCAAAGCGTTGTCTCCTTCCATGGTGGCTCACCGGATTCTGCGGGTGGCTGACGGAAGTTCAATGTCATGCCCGATGCGTCGAAATCGGATAGGCCGACGATCTTTAAGGAGACCCGGCGCTCTGGCGGTTACGGACCGATCCTTCGAGAACGCCGTCCGCGCGCTTGGGTTGGAGGTGCCCAGCGCGCAGACAGCAAACCTGAAAATGGCTAAGTGATCAAAATCCCTGAACCGCGGCCGGTCCGGAACCGGTCCTCGAGACCTTGTGTATCAGTCGGGCTTGCGGCGCCGTTGCCGTATCTGCTCGCAAAGCCTTTGCGACGTATGTGAAGGGGGTCACAGATACGGTCGTGCTATTCGCCGGGCTGCAATTCCAACAGACCACGTCATCGCATCGCAGTATTTCATGACCGGCGCCCTTCTGGTGACCGCAGTGCCGCGCATGAATGCGAGGGGAGGGCCGACGCGAACGCTCTTGATCAAGCCGCTGTTGGTAACTCGCTCAACCCGCCTTGTCGTCCGAGGGCATTGCGGACAGATCCATCCACATCGCGCCCACAGCATGGCCATCGGGGTCGGCAAGATCGCGGGTGTACATGAACCCATGATCTTCGACTGGATTTATGTCGGCCTTGCCGCCGTTCGCGGCGGCAGCGGCGGCCATTGCGTCCACGGCGTCGCGGCTCTCCAGGGAGAGCGCCAGCATCACCTCGCTCGACGTTGATGGCGGGATGGGGCGCGTGGTCATGGTCTGCCATTTTTCCCGGCTGAGCAGCATGAAGCTGATGTCTTCACTCCACACCATCCAGGCTGCTGTATCATCGGGAAACCTGGGATTGTTCCTGAAGCCGAGCGATTCATAGAAAGCCCTGGATGCCTTCACGTCGGTAACTGGCAGGCTCACAAAGATCTTCTTGCTCATTGGTCGTTCCCTCGTTGTCGAGATGCCAGCCCAGGGCACCTGCTTGAAGACGGTTGACCGCCTGCGGAACCGACAAGGCAGCTCCAATTTTTGAATGGCCAATATAGCAATGCCGATGCGGAGCGGGGCTTGCCGAACCGTTTGGCTCGATCTAGAGCCGTCCTGCTTTGGATGGCCCATCACCGGCCCTGCACATCGCCGACGCCATCTGGAGCATCATGCGTTAAGATCATGCGGCCCAGATTCCCGGTTGGGCCGGGGTCGCAAGAGGCGCCGAACCAGTTTTCAGAGATTTGGGTGAAGACCTAATTCATCCAACCCGATCAGTGAGTTGGATGGTGGGCGATGCAGGGATTGAACCTGCGACCCCACCCGTGTGAAGGGTGTGCTCTCCCGCTGAGCTAATCGCCCGCCTGTGGCCCTGAGGCCGAAGCGAGCCGCGATATAAGGTAGGCCGGTGAGTGAAGTCAAGGCGATGTGCTGACGATCTTGGGACACAATTTGTCCGGACCAGAAACCGACGAGCAGCGCTCAGCTTGCGGCCGCCATCAGCCGCTCCGCAAGGTCTGGAGTCAGCGTGTCGAAATGCGAGATCACCAGCGTGGGCTCGAATTCGCGCACGTGGCGGTCAGTGTAGCCGAAATCGACCGCGACAACCGGAATGCCGGCCGCCTTGGCGGTGTCGATGTCGGTCTGCGAATCGCCGACCATCAAGGCCTTCTCAGGATCGCCGCCGGCCAGCCGGATCGTCTCGGTGAGATGGCGCGGGTCTGGCTTGCGGAAAGCGAAAGTGTCCTGGCCACAGATCGCTGCAAAGTAGTTTGCCATGCCGAGCGCACCCATCAGCGCCACGGAATTGGCTTCGTATTTGTTGGTGCAGACCGCCATCAGGTAGCCGGCGGCCTGAAACTGGTCGAGCGCGGCAATGACGCCGGGGTAGGGGCGGGACTTGCCGGGAATGTTCAGCGTATAGTGGTCGAGGAATATCTTCAGGAGCCGGTCGTGCTCCTCCGTCATCAGTGCCTTGTTCTGGGCGGCATGCGCGCGCTCGATCATGACGCGGCCGCCATGGCCGACGAAGCGCCTGAAGCCGGCTTCGTCGACGGCGGCCAGATCGCTTGCCGCCAGGCTGTGATTGAGGCTGGCGAGCAAGTCCGGCGCCGTGTCGACCAGCGTACCGTCGAGGTCGAAGACAATGATCGGGCGGGTCATGGAAGGTCCTGCGGCAATTGCGTTGCCGCAGCCGATACAGGCTGACCGGAGTTGAAGCAAGGAGCCTCGATCGGTCCACAGAGCCTTTGACTGGGTAGCCTTTGACGGGGCGGACAAAAATGCTAGGAGGCGCGCGAAACCGGCGAAATCGGGGCTCCCCATGGATGCAAGGCAGTTGAAGGTCGAGGCCGCGCGGGCAGCGCTCGCGCATGTCGGCGACGGCATGCGGCTCGGCATCGGCACCGGCACCACGGCGGAACAGTTCGTGCGGCTGCTGGCCGAGAAGGTCGCGACCGGCCTCATGATTGTCGGTGTGCCGACCTCCGAGCGCACCGCGGCGCTCTGTCGCGAGCTGGGCGTTACGCTGTCGACATTGGACGAGACACCCGAGCTCGATCTCACCGTCGACGGCGCCGACGAGGTCGATCCGGGCCTGACCCTCATCAAGGGAGGCGGCGGCGCATTGTTGCGCGAAAAGATCGTAGCGGCGGCATCCAGGCGCATGATCGTCATTGCCGACAAATCCAAGATGGTGAAGACCCTTGGCCGGTTCCCGCTCCCGATCGAGGTCAACAAATTCGGCCTGCGCGCCACCGAGATCGCGATCAGCGCCGCCGCGGCAAAGCTCGGCCTTTCCGCCCCGCTTACATTGAGGATGACGGGAGGCCAGCCATTTGTTACAGACGGCGGCCACTTTATCCTCGATGCATCTTTTGGCCGCATTCCGGATACAAGAGCGCTTTCGAATGCTCTCTTCGCCATTCCAGGCGTTGTCGAGCACGGTCTATTCATCGGGCTGGCGTCAACGGCCATCATCGCCGGCGGCGACGGTATCGAAACCGTCCATGCAGCCTGAAACCAGGGAGTTCTACCGACTATGATGTTGCCTAAACGAGTTCGCCGTCTTTCGACGCTTCTGGCGGCCTCGGCCGTTCTTGCGCTTTCCTCGCCGGTGTTTGCGCAGGATGTCAGCGAATCCCACCTTAAGGCCGCGCGGGCGGCGGTAGCCGCGATTCATGCCACGGACTCGTTCGACAACATCCTGCCGCAGGCGGCCGGAGCGCTCGAGGCGCAGCTCATCCAGAAGAACCCGGACATGCAAGAGCTGATCGGCAAGACCGTAGCCGAGAAGGCACTAGCCCTTGCCTCGCGCCGCGCCGATCTCGAAAAGGAAGCCGCGCTGGCCTATGCCAAGGTGTTTTCCGAAAAAGATCTCAACGATATCGCCGCCTTCTACAGTTCTGATGCCGGCAAGAAGCTTCTCGACAGCGGTCCGGCGGTAACGCGAGACCTCGTGAAGGCTGCCGACATCTGGCAGAATGGCGTAGCCCGCGATCTCGCCCAGCAGGTCGGTGAGACGCTTGCCGCCGCCGCCAAGGCCACTGCTCCGGCGGCACCGGCTGCGGACGCCACCGCACCCGCCGACAATTCAGCACCCGCTGACAATTCGGCGCCCGCTGACGGATCGGCTCCAGCTGACAACACGCAGAACTGATCGCGTCCAACGGCCGTCAGCCGCTGGACCACAAAGCCCGGCCTTGCCCGGGCTTTTCTTTTGCCTCTCTGCAGCCTACCTGTGACCCGTCCTTCTCCCGCGCAGGAGCCCATCACCATGGCCGGTTATGACTATGATCTGTTTGTCATCGGCGGCGGCTCGGGCGGGGTGAGGGCGGCCCGGGTGGCGGCGGCCCTCGGCAAGCGAGTCGCCGTCGCCGAGGAATACCGCTTCGGGGGCACCTGCGTCATCCGCGGCTGCGTGCCGAAGAAGCTCTATGTCTATGCCTCGCAGTTTCCCGAACATTTCGCCGACGCAGCCGGCTATGGCTGGACCGTGTCCGAGGCGAGCTTCGACTGGCCCACGCTGGTTGCCAACAAGGACAAGGAGATCGCCAGGCTGGAGGCGATCTACAAGAGAAATGTCGAAGGCGCGGGCGGCGAGACTTTTCACTCGCGCGCCGTGCTGGTGGATCGGCATTCGGTTTATCTGGTCGCTGAGGACCGCACTGTCAGCGCCGACCAGATACTGATCGCCACCGGCGGGCGTCCGGCGGCGCATCCGGCGCTCTCCGGCCATGAGCATTGCATCTTCTCCAACGAGGCCTTCGATCTGAAAGAACTGCCAAAGGCGATCATGATTGAGGGGGGCGGCTACATTGCCGTCGAATTTGCCAATATTTTCCATGGCCTGGGCGTGGATACCACGCTGGTCTACCGCGGTCAGGAGATACTCAGCCGATTCGATATGGATCTGCGCCGCTCGTTGCATGAAACGATGGAGAAAAAGGGCATCAGGATCCTTTGCCCCGCTGTTTCAGAATGGGTGCGAAAGACGCCGGACGGAAGGCTGGATGTGCTGCTGTCTTCAGGCCAGACGCTGACGGTCGACCAGGTGATGCTTGCGATCGGCCGCATTCCCAACACCGAGAATATGGGGCTCGAGGGTGTGGGCGTGGAACTCGGCAAGACAGGCGCCATTATGGTCGACCAATACTCGCGCACCAACATCGACAATATCTGGGCGATCGGCGACGTCACCCATCGTGTCCAGCTGACGCCGGTCGCGATCCACGAGGCGATGTGCTTCATCGAGACCGCTTTCAAGAACAATCCGACCGCGCCGGACCACGATACCATCCCGACGGCGGTGTTCTCCCAGCCTGAGATCGGCACCGTCGGTCTGTCGGAGGACGACGCGATAAAGCGTTATCCCGACGTCGAGATCTACCGGGCATCGTTCCGACCGATGCGGCACACGCTGTCCGGCCGCGACGAGAAGATGCTGATGAAGCTGGTAGTGGACGGCTCGACACGAAAGGTGCTCGGCGCCCATATCCTCGGGCCGGACGCTGGCGAGATGGCGCAGCTTCTCGGTATCCCGCTGAAGGCGGGGCTCACCAAGGACGATTTCGACCGCACCATGGCCGTGCATCCGACCGCGGCCGAGGAACTGGTGACGATGTATAAACCGACCTATCGGGTAAAGAACGGCGAACGCTTCTGAGTCTGGTGTCGGCACCGCCGCCGGCAAATCCGGCGGCGGTGCCCTAGAGCGTTTCACCGTTTCATTGAAACGGCGAACCGCTCTATCTCTTTGTTTTCACGCAATTCCGGACGGAAAACCGCTCACACTTTTCCTGGAATTGCTCTAGTTCAAAGCAGAGTGCCTCGCAGGATAACCAGCGCCACCGAGAAGTAGATCACCAGCCCGGTGACATCTACCAGCGTGGCGACGAACGGCGCCGAGGCGCTCGCCGGGTCGAAGCCGATGCGCTTGAGCGCGAATGGCAGCATCGATCCCGACAGCGAGCCGAAGGTGACGATGCCGACCAGCGCCGCTCCCACCGTTGCCGCGATCAGCATCCAGTGCGGGCCGTAGTCGTAAAAGCCGAAATACTGCCAGAGCGTGATGCGGCAGATGCCGACGACGCCAAGGATCGAGCCCAGCACCAGTCCGGTCGGCAGCTCGCGCAACGCCACACGCCACCAGTCGCGCAGGCCGATCTCGCGCAGCGCCAGCGCGCGGATGACCAGCGAGGTTGCCTGCGAACCGGAATTGCCGCCGGAACTCATGATCAGCGGGATGAACAGGGTGAGCACGATCGCCTTCTCCAGTTCGCCCTCGTAGCTCTGCATGGCGTTGGCCGTCAGCATCTCGCTGAGAAACAGCGCGCAGAGCCAGCCGGCCCGCTTCTGGATCATGGCGAGGAAGCCCATCTTCATATAGGGCTCATCGAGAGCCTCCATGCCGCCGAAACGATGCACGTCCTCGGTCGTTTCCTCGATCATCGTGTCGATGATGTCGTCGATGGTGACAATGCCGAGGATCTTGCCGTGATCGACCACCGGCAAGGCCAGCAGGTCGTATTTGGAGATGGTCTGCGCCAGGTTCTCGCGATCGGTGAGCGGCGTCACTGTCACCGGCATGCGATCGGGCGCCACCGAGAGGATAGAATCCTCGGGGTTACCCGTGATCAGCCGGCGCAGTCCGGTCGAACGCAACAGGAGTTGCGTCTCTGGATCGACGATATAGATGGCGTAGACGGTTTCGCGCGTACGCTCGACCTTGCGGATGTAGTCAAGCGTGCGTCCGACGGTCCAGTCCGAAGGCACGCTGACGAATTCCGTCGTCATAATCGAGGCGGCGCTGCCTTCCGGATATCCCAGGATAGAAAGAAGCGTCGCGCGCAGCTGCGGAGCAAGCGCGCCCAGCAGCTCAGAGCGGGCCGGTTCATCCAGCTCGCGCAGAATGTCGGCGGCGCGGTCGACCGACATGGCGGTCAGGAGCTTGCTCGCCTTCGGGCGTGGCAGAGCTTCCGCAAGTTGCGGCGCTGCTTCGAGTTCCGGCTGGTCGAAGATCTCGACCAGCCGCTCGAACGGCACGGCGCAAAGCAGCTCGATGGCTGTCTCGCGGGACTCGCGGTTGAGGGCTTCGACGACGTCGGCGACGTGATCGTTGGCAAGAACACGGGCGACGGCGACGGCTTCGTCGTCCATTAGGGGGGCGAATTCGTTCATGGCTCACTCCTTGCCGTCCGGCAGGACGTGAGCCATCAGGTCACGTCAGGGCGGACGGCTGTTGCGTTCGACTGTGACTGTCGCCAGGCATGGCGCGTTGACCTTTCTGCTCGCCGGGTTCGAGTTTGAATTCTGCGAGCGGGCGCAACATAGGAGCGGTTATCGCCGAGTCAATCGCGGAATTTTGGAAAACGCGCGCGGATCGCGCTGATCGCGAGACTGTGATCGGCGGCGCCTGCCGGCGCAGCCATCCTCCCGCACAAAGACTTGGTAAGATTGCTATTTCTGCTTCATCCGGCGCGAGAAGCGCAGCCATTTGTCTTCCGCCGGCCGGGGCTGGGCGAGGATGGTCGTGAGCTCGCGCGGCAGGCTGCGAGCAAGCGGCTTCTTGGTGGCGACGCCGTCCGCGATCGAAACCATGCTGTGATAGAATTCTTCGCCGGAAAGCGAGCGCGGCGCCGCTGCCTCGTGCATGACGCTGATGACGGTGACGTTCGGACAATTGTCCTTGATCGCCTGGTGGAAAGCAATCTTGCCCTCAGGATCGAGTGCGCCGGTCGCCTCGTCGAGGAAGAGAAGTCCCGGCTGATGCAAGATGATGCGCGCAACCACCAGTTTCTGCTTCTGGCCACCGGAGAGCACCTGATCCCAAATCTTGCCTTCGCGGCTCTCTTCGGCCAGGTGTTCGATAAAATCGCCGAGGCCGGCTTTGTGCAAGGCGGCGGCCACCTGCGTATCGCCGTGGTCGTGCTCGGAGCCCGGCAGGCAGACGAGTTGCTTCAGCGACACCTGCTGTAGCTTGACCTCCTGGGCGGCGTAGAAATTCGTCACGCCGTCGGGGAACACGATGGTGCCGCGGCCGTAAGGCCACAGGCCATTGATCGCCTTGATAAGCGAAGTCTTGCCGCAGCCGGACTCGCCCTTGAGGAAGGTCCATTCGCCGCGGCGGAAACGGAGGTTCGCAGCGCTGAGGAAGGGCGTCGCGTCCTCGCCCTGATGCGCCAGCTCCAGCTTCTGGATGGTCAGGCCGAACACCGGATTTTGGCTGCCGTAGTTGAAGTCGGAGCGGCCGGTCTGCTGATAAAATTCGCGCGGACGCTGGACGTTCTCGATGGCGTTGGCCAGTTCGGTCACACGCTGGCTGTTGGCTCTGAGAGTCGCAATCGCCGGCATGACGTGGATGAACCACGAGCACTGGCTGATCAACTGGGCGACCATCTCGGACCCGGTTATGTAGCCTTTGTAATCCAGACGGTTGTGGATGAATGACACCAGGCCGGGAGCGTAGGCAACGATACGGGCGCCGACGAAATTGTAGATCAGTTCGAATGACGTGTAGCTGGTGTTGACGATATTGAGCCGGCCCCAGGTCTTGTCGATATCGACATAGAGCCTGTCATGCATCGACTTCTGGACGCCTTCGCCATGCGAAGCGGCAACGTGGAAGCTGCGGCGCAGGAATGTCGTCAGTTCGGCGCGGTAGCTGCCCTCGGCTTGCTGCATGCGAACATTGAGCCGCTCAAGGAGGCGCCCGAGCTTGACCGCGATCCAAGTGTTCAGCGGCACGTAGACGGCGACGGCGAGGAAAGCCAGCACCGCGGTGCCGTAGCTGCCCAGGAATTCCAGACCCTTAACCTCGACCGAGGACCCGATCAGGTTTTCGCCAATGAAATAGAGCGACGTCGCCACACCCAGTACGCCCATGGCAAGCCCGATTGCGCCGCCTGTCATGTCCTTGATCGATTCCTGGATGCGCTGGTCGATGTTGTCAGGCGCAACGATGCCACCGGCCACCGAGCCATGCTGGGCATGGAAATGGGTGTGGTTGCCGTCGAGAAGGGCCTGGTTGAACTGACCGTTCAGCCAGCCGCGCCATTTGCGGTGGAGGGTCGTTGAAACGAGATTGCGCACACCGGTAAAGCCGGCATCCTTCAACACAACCAGCAGCACCAGTATCCCGGCATTGGTAAGGATCGTCTGTAGGGGGTGAGGGTTGGCGGCATCGTGGAGGAAGGCGATTGAATTGCCCAACTCGCCCAACGCCACGGCAAACCAGACTCCAGCCTTGCTGGACAGTGCCGTCAGCAATGCGATGACGATGGTGAGGATCCAGGCTTCCTTCCAGCGCTCGGAGAACCAGTAGGCTCGCATCAGCCCCCAGAATGTACGCATCGACGATACCGGCGTCAGGGACGAGGCCTTTGCCTCGTTGGGTGTTTGCTCCGGTACTGTACGTCGCGGTCTGCCGACCCCAATCACGATCCCGCCCAAACCTTTCTTAGTTTTGTTACACAGGGTAACACCAATTGATCATTTTCCATTAATTTTCTGCGGGGGAATGGTTAAGACGTTTCCCGCCGTGGCGCGATCGCAACAGAAAGGCCGCGCCGATCGACCGCCGGTGGTGCCGATTTCATCTTTTATTTCATCGTGTTAACGGCCATTGCACAAGCCTGCGAAAGGCTTCCCTTGCGGAAGCGGAGAACACGGGTTTGTGAACGCAAAAGCGGCGTCGATCGGCCGAAATGGCTACTGCGCGATGACCGGAATGCCCGAAAATCTGCCGTCCGTGAGCTCTTCGAGCCGGCCCGATTCGTCTTTTCCGGAGGCGCTGAAATGACCTGAAATGGTCTTGCTGGACGCGTCGTATCTGTCGATGACGATCTCGCCGTTGCCGAAACGGACGTGGCCGACCATGGCACCGGAATCGAGGATGTTGAAGTTGGCGCTGTTCGCGGGGGAGCCGGTCTTCAGCGGATAACTGCCAATAAGGTCGTTCGAATCCTTCAGCTCCAGCATCGAATTGAAGGTCTTGGTAGGCGAACCCTGTTCCGTTCCCGACAAGTTCAGCATTGGCTTGCCGCCCATCTGCATGGTCTGGGCCAGAGTGAAGAACGCCGTCCAGGGCTTGCCCTCGAAGGTGGCCGACATGACGGCCTCCTCGGCCGACACGCGCTGCAATGTCAGAGGAAGCCCGAAGGCGAACGGTAAGCACACCAACAGCAGTTTGCGACGCCTGACCGCCATTCTGTAGCCCTAAAATCAGTTGAACCCTCGCCAATTCTAACTCGGCGCCGCATACGCGGCGATTCACCAGATCGTGTTGAGCGGCGGAACAGGATTTGACAACGCGGCTCCCCGAGCCAAACCTGCCAGGCGATGGTTTATGTCGAAGGATGACACGCCTGCACGGACAGTTGCCGTAGCGCCCCCTGCTTTCTTGGTCTGGCTGTCGACGGCCAAAGCATTCCGGCCAGCGCCAAAGGCCAGGTCGAGCTCAACACGCCATCCGGCAATATCGGCTGCATCTATGCGCCGAACGGCGGCACCAACACCTGCCAGCCTCGGGATGGCGGGCCGGAGCATCATGGCTTCCTGCTTAGCAAGGCGAACGCGACCGCGAAGTAAAGCCGGAATTCCAGCAAGCGCGACGTCAGGTACGACGGCTTCACCCCCGCTTCCGTCCCGATAGCGCTGACGGAATACTCAGTTCGCGGTTTCCAGTTCGCCGCGCGCCTTGGCCTGAGCGACCTGGCGGATGGCGTCGGCGAGCGTGTCGGCATCCTGAGCGCCCATCACGGCATATTTGCCTTCAAGGAGGAAGCAGGGCACGCCGGTGACGCCCATGCGCGAGGCGGTGGCTATCTCGTTGCGGACGGCTTCGACATCGGCGTCCGTCGGCAGCAGCGTCTCGACCACAGAGGCATCCATGCCGGCCTCGCGGGCTGCTTTCACCAGCACTGCATGATCGCCGATATTGGTCCCTTCCTCGAAATTCAGCTGGAACAGGCGGCGCACCAGCCGGTTCTGCACATCCTCGCCTGCGGCGCCCGCCCAACGGATGACGCGATGGGCATCGAGCGTATTGGCGGCGACCTTGATGGCATCAAACGCGAAATGGATTCCCTCGGCTTTGCCGAGCGGCTCGATGCGGGCGTGGATCTGCTGGATGCGTTCTTCGCTGCCGAACTTGCCGAGCATGTATTGGCGGCGATCCATGCCCCCCGGCGGGATAGTCGCATCGAGCTGGAAGGGCCGCCAGCGGACATGTACTTCGACATCGGCCGCCGCAATGGCCTTGTCGAGCCGCTTCTGGCCGATGAAGCACCAGGGGCAGACGACATCGGACACGACATCGACGGTGATGGAGTTCTGGGCGCTCATGCTCGTCTCCAGTTCGGCCCCGATTGGGTTGGTCAGTTGGGCTTTCGCCACCATGTCGGCAGCTGATAGCCGAATATGGGGGTCTTTTGCGGATGTTCCAGGTAGCTCCAGTAAGCGAGCCATTGCTGGGTATTGTATTGCATCGGCACGATATAGTTGCCCGAGATCAGAAGCCGGTCGAGCACGCGGACCGCCGCGACATAGTCTTCCTTGGCGCGGGCGTTCAGCATGGCGTCGATCGCGGCGTCGACCGCCGGGTCGGCGACGCCGGCGAGATTGAACGATCCTTCCGTCTTCGCGGCGACCGAGCCCCAGCGGCCGACCTGCTCGCTGCCGGGCGACAGGGAGTTGCTGAAGCCGCTGGTGCCGATCAGGACCTCGAAGTCGAAACGCTGTTTGCGCGACTGGATCTGATCGCCGTCGAGGGTGCGGATACCGACGTCTATGCCGATCTTCTCCAGCGTGCGCTGATAGACGGCTGCCAGCCGCTCTTCATCCTGGGACGAGGTGAGAATCTCGAAGCCGAAAGGCTTTCCCTGCGGATCGAGCATCTTGCCGTCCTGTACCCGGAAGCCTGCGCCCTTCAGCAATTCGAAGGCAGCCTTGAGTACCTTGCGATCCTGGCCCGAACCATCCGTCACGGGCGGGCGCCAGGTGCCGTCCATCACGTCCGGCGGCACGCGGTCGGGATAGGGGGCAAGCAGCGCCTTTTCGCGATCGTCGGCCGGGTGGCCGAGCGCGGACAGCTCGGAATTCTGCCAATAGCTCATGGTGCGGTTGAACTTGCCGCCGAACAGGTTCTTGTTGGCCCATTCGAAGTCATAAAGCATGCCGAGCGCGCGGCGCACGAGCGGGTTGGCGAATTTCGGCAACCGGGTGTTGAACAGGAAGCCGGTCACCACCGGGGGAATGCCGGTGGTGAAATATTCTTCCTTGACGTCGCCTCTCTGAAAGGCCGGGAAGTCGATGTCGCGCTCGCGCTTGACGGGATCGGTCTCGTCGTCGAGGGCGCAGATTCCTTTCTTGAACGCCTCCGTCTTGGCATTGGCGTTGAGAAAATACTCGATGGTGATCCGGTCGAAATTGTCGAAGCCGCGCTTGGAAGGGACGTCCTTGCCCCAGTAATCGGGATTGCGTTTGAAGACGATGCGCTGGCCGGGCAGCACCTTGTCCACGGTGTAGGGGCCGCTGCCGATCATCGGCTTCAACGTGGTCTTGTCGAACGTGTCCTTGTCGAAGGCGTGCTTCGGGACGATCGGCGTCAGCGCGACGATCAGCGGGAATTCGCGATTGGCTTTGTCATTGAAGGTGAACTTCACACTGTGCTCGCCAGTCTTTTCCAGCTTGGCGATCATGCTCATGCGGTCGCTATAGGGTGGGCGGCCCTTGTCGGTGAAGACGTCATAGGTGAATAGAACGTCTTCGGGCGTGACCGGCTGGCCGTCCGACCATTTCGCATTGGGGTTGAGGTGGAACTCGATGCTCTTGCGCTCCGGATCCATGTCGGCGCTGTCGGCGAGCAGCCCATAGAGGCTGAAAGGCTCGTTGTAGTTGCGCTGCATCAGTGGCTCGAAGACGAGATTGCCGTAAACGGTATCGATCATACCGCGCGCCGTGGTGCGCAGGCTTTTCAAGATGAAGGGGTTGAGATTGTCGAAGGAGCCGACAACGCAATAGGTGACGCTTCCGCCTTTCGGCGCATCGGGATTGACGTAGTCGAAGTGCTGGTAATCGGGCGGCAGAGCCGGCTCGCCTTGCATGGCTATGCCGTGCTTGGGCTCCGATTGCGCAGGAAGGAGCGAAACTGCCAGAAACGAGGTCGCGGCGGTCAGCCGGACGAGAACGCGGTTCATGACCGTCTCCTTGCCGGGCGGCTTTGTGATTCGCCATGCACCCTAGAGCATTTCGCCATCCGATTGAATCGGCGCCCCGATGGGAATCGGGTTTGCCCGCTCCATTGCTGCCAGATGCCCGCTCCCGGGAAACGAAACCACGAAGAAATCACGGAAACCGGGCTGGATTCGCCGCCCCCGGCAGTGTAACACGCGCTCCGAAGTCATCCTGTTGCCTCATTTGGGCAACAGGTAGCTGGACCACACGGCACGAAGAAGCCGGTCCCCGGGATCATTTTGAGAGGAAAGTGCACCATATGACGATCAACGCGTACCGCCTTTCGGTGCTGGCCGCAGGCGTGGTCGGCGTTCTGGGCGCCGGGCTTTTCACCGCCTCGGCTCAACAGCAGCCGCAGATCCCGCAGGGCTGGTTCAAGGCCTGCACCAAGCAGGAAGACGTCGACATCTGCAATGTGCAGAACATCGTCACCGCCGGCAATGGCCAGCTGGTCACCGGCGTCAGCCTGATCGAGCTCAAGGGCAAGGTGAACCGCAAGGTCTTCCAGGTCACGGTCCCGACCGGCCGCCTCGTCCCCCCGGGCATCGCCCTCCAGATCGACACCGGCAAGGCGCAGAAGCTCGACTATGTGATCTGCTTCCCGGATCGTTGCGTGGCGGAAGTGCCGCTGAGCGACCAGCTCGTCGCTTCCTTCAAGAAGGGGCAGGGCATCACGCTGACGTCGATCAACTTCCAGAACCAGCCGAATCCGATCAAGATCGCGCTCACCGGCTTCAGCGGCGCCTATGATGGCCCGCCGCTGCAGCAGTCGGACATCGAGGACCGCCAGAAGAAGCTGCAGGACTTCGTCGCCAAGAACAACCAGGACTTCGCCAAGAAGCTCAAGGACGAGCAGGACAAGGCCAAGACCGCGAATTGATAGCCGGGCTTGTTTCTCAGAAAGAAGCGGGGCATTTGCCCCGCTTTTTTGTTGACGCCGCGCTATACGCCTTGGGCGACGGCGCGTCAGCGGCTCAGTGCTTGGACTGGCGCTTCGGCTCGTAGCGGCCGTCCGGCAGCTTGTCGAACATCTCGCCGATCTGCGGATGCCGCACCGGCTCGCCCGAGCGGTCCTCGAGCAGGTTCTGCTCCGACACATAGGCGATGTATTCGGTCTCCGAATTCTCCGCCAGAAGATGATAGAAAGGCTGGTCCTTGCGCGGCCGCACGTCGGCGGGAATGGCCTCGTACCATTCCTCGGTGTTGGCGAATTCAGGGTCGACGTCGAAGATCACGCCGCGGAACGGAAACAGCCTGTGGCGAACCACTTGCCCGATCGAGAATTTGGCCGTTTTCATCGCATCCACCACTCAGGTTCCGAGGCGCCTTTCGTGGCTGCGCGCAAGGCGCCTAAGACCTTGAATCTACACGTCACCGGTCAAAAATCGACCCCAACTTTCGGCTGGTGCCTATTTCGCGCAGGCGCCGCGGCAATTCAATAGCCGAAATGCTTGACCTTACCCGAAGCAACGGGTTAGCCCGCGTGGAAGTTTCCCGCCCGAGCGAATATGTCTGACGTCATCGGCCTCGTTCTTCCGTTCTTCGGCATGATCTTCATCGGTTTCTTGGTGGCTCGTATCACCAGGCAGCCGCTGGAAGCGCTCGGCTGGATGAATATTTTCATCGTCTATGTCGCGTTGCCGGCCTTGTTCTTCCAGCTGCTCGCCAAGACCCCGTTCGAGCAACTGACGGAGTGGAGCTTCATCCTCGGCTCGCTGATCGCCACCTATGTGATCTTCACGCTGATGTTCGCCTGGTCGGTCTTCGTTTCCCGCGGTGGGATCGCGCCCGCGACGATCACCGCGCTTGCCGCGGCTTACGGCAACATCGGCTATATGGGGCCGGGTCTCGCATTGCTGGCGTTCGGCGAGCAAGCGGCGGTGCCCGTGGCGCTGATCTTCTGCTTCGAGAACATCGTCCATTTTACGGTGGCGCCGATGATGATGGCTTTGTCGGGCAAGGAGAAGGCGGAGCCGCTGAAGCTCGCGTTTGGCGTCGTGAAGAAGATCGCGCTGCATCCCTTCATCATCGCGACGGCGCTTGGCGTTGGCGCCGCCTATGTGGAGTTCCGCCCGCCAATGCCTGTCGATCGTTTCCTTGACTATCTCGCCCGCGCGGCCGCGCCTTGCGCCTTGTTCGCCATGGGAGTGACGCTGGCGCTGAGGCCGCTCAACCGGGTGCCGCACGAGTTGGCATTGATCGCGGGGTTGAAGCTCATCTTCCATCCGCTGCTTTGCTATGTCATGTTGAGCTGGATCGGCCATTTCTCGCCGACCTGGGTCTTTTCCGCCGTGCTGCTGGCGGCGCTGCCGACCGCGACCAATGTCTTCGTCATCGCGCAGCAATATGATGTGTGGGTGCAGCGCGCTTCGGCCAGCGTGCTGATCACGACATGCCTTTCGGTGGTGACGGTGACCGCGCTGCTCTACGCGATCCGGCACGGGATCCTACCGGCCGACCTCTTTCCTTAAGCCGCCGGCGATGGCGCGAAAGCCGCTGCCGGGCTGCAACCCCTCGCGCATGAAGAAGGCGCGCAAAGGCGCGAAGCTGCCCAGCGCATTTAGGCCGGCGCTGCGCGCCAGCTGCGCCGGAAGCATGTCTGAAAGCAGTGAGATGTTGAGCAGGTTCACCGCGCCGCTGCGCGCCCATATGTCGGGCCGGCGCCTGGTGTCGTAGGCGGCGAGGCTCCTGCGGGCCCCGGGGTCGTCGCGGTTTTCGCTGGCGATCCCAATCAGATCGTCGATGTCCCTGATGCCGAGATTGAGTCCCTGGGCGCCGATTGGCGGGAACACATGCGCTGCCTCGCCGACAAGCGCGACGCGGTTTTGCGCGAAGCGGGCGGGTGAAGCGGCCGACAGAGGATAGACCTGGCGACCAGGCTCGACCGAGACCCTGCCAAGCATCGACTGCATCTGCTCCTCGATACGCGCCGACAGGGTTGCATCGTCTAGCGCCGCAAGCTCCTGCGCCGTCTCCGGCTTGACCACCCAGACAAGGCTCGAGCGTCTGCCGGGCAGCGGCACCTGGGTGAATGGCCCTGTTTCGGTGTGGAACTCGGTCGAAACGAAGCCGTGCTCGCTGCTGTGGCCGAAATTGAGGACAAGCGCCGACTGCGGATAAGGCCGCGCGAAGGCGCGAATGCCGGCAGCCTCCCGTGCCGGAGACAGGCGTCCGTCGGCGGCGACCGCCAGGGACGCGGAGACTTCGCCGCCATTGGCCAGCCTTGCATGGGCCTGATCGGCGTCGAGGCGCCATGACTCGACGATGGATTTCAGCCATTTGATGCCGTTATGAGCTGAAACGGCCTTGGCGAGGATAGGGACAAGAACATTGTTCGGCATATTGAGCCCGAACTGCTCCTCGCCGATCTCGCTGGCGCGAAAAGTCACGGTCGGGCTTCGGATCAGCCGCCGCGTGGCGTCGACGATGCGCATCGCCTTGAGCGCTGCGGCCTGCGGCCTCAATTCGGCAAGGACGCCCAGCCGGTCGAGAACTTTGAGGGACGGGTTCATGAGGGCGGTGGTGCGGCCGTCGGAGCTGTTGGCGTCGGGGCCGACCAGCGTCACGCCAAAGCCGGCCTCGGCGAAGCCGAGCGCCGCGATCAGGCCGGCCGGGCCGCTACCGGCAACCAGAATGCGGGCTTTGTCGTTGTGCTCCACGCCAGGCTTCCACAATGAAAAGCGACCCGTCGGGCCGTTGTCCGGATATAGATGATGTCGGTCGGCTTGATCAACGCGGCGATTCAGCCCATTCGATTGCCATGAGCGGCCAGGAGCAGGATTTCAGCCATCTCGACCGCGCTGGCCGCGCGACGGCGGGCGTGGCGCGCAGCCCGCGCCTTGCCGTCATGCTTACGATCGGCATTGGCGTCGCGCTTGCATGGTTCCTTCTTGGCGCGATGGCGATCCGCGGCGCAGAAAGCCGCCTTGCCGGGGCGCCCGGCGATATGCTGCTGAAAAAGCTGCCAGACCTGCCTTTGCCGGATTTCCTGGACCGGTTCTTCGCTCTTTGCCTCGCGCCGGCGCCGCTTGCCGGGCCAGCCGGCCTGCGGGTGCCGGCGCTTGTGCTGATGTGGTTTCTGATGGCGGTGGCGACGATGCTGCCGTCAGCGGCCCCGTTGATCCGAACCTATTGCGAAATCGCCGACACGGCGAGAATAAAGGGCGAGCCCGTCGTCCACCCACTGGTGCTTGTCGGCGGATATCTCACCATATGGATCGGCGCATCCGTGGGCTTCATGCTGTTGACGCTTGCGGTCTACGCCTTTGCCGGTTCCGGCCGGCCGTTCGATCCCGCCGTCGGTGTTGCCGGCGCTGTCGGGCTGTTCATCGCCGGCCTCTATCAGTTCAGCGGGTTCAAGCAGGCGTGCCTGGAAAAATGCCGCAACCCGTTCTCGATCTTGTTCGCCAACTGGAGCGCGAAACCGGGTCGTATCTTCCGTCTGGGGTTGGAGCAGGGCGTCTGGTGCCTTGGTTGCTGTTGGGCGCTGATGCTGGTGATGTTTGCCGTAGGCGCTATGAACGTCTTCTGGATGGCGCTGATCGGCTTGTTCGCTTTGATCGAAAAACAGACCGCTGGCAGGGTGGCCAGCCGGGTTGCCGGTGCGATACTGCTTGTGTGGGCGGCAGCCCTACTATTAGTTTCGGCGTGAGGGGAGAATTCGATGACCGACCAAAGCTGGGCGATGAAAGGGGAGCTGGTGCTCTCCTGCAATTGCACGGTTTTCTGTCCCTGCGTGCTGTCGCTCGGCAGCCATCCCCCGACCGAGGGCTACTGCCAGACCTGGGCCGGCTTCCGCATCGACGCGGGCCATTTCGGTGAGGTAGACCTGTCGGGTCTCAATCTCGGCCTGATCATGGAAATCCCCGGTTATATGAGCCGCGGCAACTGGACGGCCGGCCTGTTCATCGACAAGCGCGCCTCGGTCTATGCGGTGAAGGCATTGACCAAGATATTCACCGGCAAAGCCGGTGGCACCACCTCGCTGCTTTCGATTCTCGTCGGCAGATTCCTCGGTGTCGAACAGGTGCCGATCACCTATGAGACGCGCGACAAGACGCGTGTTTTCCAGATACCGAAGATCATCGACGGCGCGGTGACGCCGATCCCCGGCAAGGACCGCGACAAGGATACGGTGATCACCAATTCCGAATATTGGATCGCGCCGGAAATCATCGTGGCGAAGTCCGACAAGAGCAAGATGCGCGCCTTCGGCCGCAACTGGAATTTCGCCGGCCGCTCGGCCGAAATCTGCAAGCTGGACTGGCGGGGACCGTGAGCAAGAACACAACAGCCAGGAAGGCGGCGAAGAAGATCGCGGATCGGCTTCCGCTGCCGAGGAAGAAGGTCACGTGGCCGCAGGCGCGCGCGTTCTCCGTCCACCTGCTAACCGCGTCGGGATCGTTCCTCGCCTTCCTGTCGCTGGTAGCAGCAAGCGAGGAGCGCTGGACGGCGATGTTCTGGTGGCTGGGGCTGGCGCTGTTCGTCGACGGCATCGACGGTCCGATCGCCAGGAAACTCGAGGTCAAGGAGATTTTGCCGACATGGTCGGGCGAGCTCCTCGACAACATCATCGACTACGTCACTTACGTGCTGATCCCGGCCTTCGCGCTCTATCAACGCGGTTTCATGGGAGAGAATCTGTCCTTCCTTTCCGCGGCCATCATCGTGGTATCGAGCGCGATCTACTACGCCGACACCGGCATGAAGACGAAGGAGAACTTCTTCAAGGGGTTCCCGGTCGTCTGGAACATGGTGGTGTTCACGCTTTTCGTCATAGAGCCCGGGCAATGGGTGTCTTTCGCCGTGGTGGTCGTTGCCGGCATTTTGACTTTCCTGCCGATCAATTTCATCCATCCGGTGCGGGTCGTGAGGCTGAGGCCGCTCAATCTCGGCATGACGCTCCTGTGGTGCGCCTTCGGCGCGCTGGCGCTGGCACAGGCAGCCCTTGCCGCCTTCTATGACAAGATCGGCGTGCTGGGAGAACAGGTCAGCGACTTCACGAAGATCGGCATCACGATCACCGGCCTCTATCTCGCCTGTATCGGGGGCATCATGCAGATGTTTCCCAATCTGGGCGCCAGAAAATCCTGATCTGGCTTTTTGTCGGAGCATGATGTTTCGGCATCATACAGGTGGTTCTGTTCGTGTTCCTTCAGAGAGTTGAGCGATGTCCAACGCAATCCGCATCCACGCCCATGGCGGCCCCGAGGTCCTGACCTACGAGAATGCCGATCCCGGCCAGCCAGGAGAGGGCCAGGTCCTGGTCCGGCACACCGCGATCGGCCTCAACTTCATCGATGTGTACTATCGATCCGGCCTTTACCCGGCGCCCGGCGGTCTTCCGCTGATCCCAGGCGGGGAGGCGGCGGGCGTCGTGCTGGCGCTCGGCACCGGCGTCAGTTGGCTGAAACCCGGCGACCGCATCGCCTACGCGGTCAATGTCGGCTCCTATGCCGAGCAGCGGGTGATCGCCGCCGACCGCGTCGTCAAAGTGCCGGACGGCATCAGCGACGAGCAGGCGGCTGCGATGATGCTGAAGGGCATGACGGCAGAATATCTGTTGCGCCGGACTTTCCCCGTGAAGGCCGGCGACACGATCCTCTACCACGCGGCGGCCGGCGGCGTCGGCCTGATCCTCGGCCAATGGGCAAAGCATCTCGGCGCGACCGTGATCGGCACCGCGAGTTCCCCCGACAAGATCGAGCTTGCCCGGGCGCATGGCTTTGACCATGTCATCAACTACAAGGAGCAGGATTTCGTCGCCGGCGTCGCGGCGCTTACCGGTGGGAACAAATGCGATGTCGTCTACGATTCCGTCGGCGCCGACACCTTTCCCGCGTCGCTCGACTGCCTGCGGCCGCTTGGCATGTTCGTCAGCTTCGGCCAGTCGTCCGGGCCGATCCCGCCTTTCTCGATGTCGCTGCTGGCGCAGAAGGGCTCGCTTTTTGCCACCAGGCCCACGTTGTTCGTCTACAATGCCAAGCGCGAGGATCTGGTTAAGTCGGCCGAAGCGCTTTTCGACGTGGTCAAGAGCGGCGCCGTCGAGATCAAGATCAACCAGCGATATGCGTTGAAGGACGCGGCAAAGGCACAATCTGATCTCGAAGCTCGCAAGACGACGGGAACGACTGTCCTTATCCCCTAGAGCCGGATGATGTCAGGTCGAATCGAACTGAATTTCAAAGCCGCGCTACGTCAGGGAGACAGGCCCGAAGTCGCCTGAAAGCCGCATCACATTTTTTCGGCATCATGCTCTGGGCCAACTGCCCTGTTTTTCAGCGACCTGCCGTGCCCGAAGGCACGGCCTGGCTGAAAAGCGATGCGTATTCGCCGTCCTTCTCTACAGGCTTATCTTAGCCCTTGAGTTTCCGCTGAAATTCTTGAAGCTCTTTCAAGTTGGGTGCTGCTTTCCGATGGGAGCCGGCCGCGCATACCATGATCACGGGAACACAGAACATATCCGGGATACTGGATGGGAGGCACTGTGAGTGCAAATCATGACAGGGCGAACCTGCTCGAGGTTCGTGGCCTTACCAAGATTTTTGGCACGCTGACGGCGTGCGATCACATCGATCTCAATATCGCAAAGGGCGAAATCCACGCACTGCTCGGCGAGAACGGCGCCGGCAAGTCTACGCTGGTCAAGATGCTGTTCGGATCGCTCGAGCCGAACTCGGGCGAGATTTTCTGGGACGGCAAGCCGGTCAAGATCACCAGCCCGGGCGTGGCGAAGAAGCTCGGCATCGGCATGGTGTTCCAGCATTTCTCGCTGTTCGAGGCGCTGACAGCGGCCGAGAACATCGCGCTCTCACTCAATGACGGTTCACCGATCAGCACCATTGCGGCGAAGGCGAGGGCGCTGTCCTTCAGCTATGGCCTTCCGCTCGATCCGGACTCTCTGGTCGGCGACCTCTCCGTCGGCGAACGCCAGCGCATCGAGATCATCCGCTGCCTCTTGCAGACGCCGCAGCTCATCATCCTCGACGAGCCGACCTCGGTGCTGACGCCGCAGGAGGCCGACAAGCTGTTCGAAACGCTGGAGCGGCTGCGCTCGGAAGGCAAATCGATCCTCTATATTTCGCACCGGCTGGAAGAGGTCAAACGCATCTGCGACCGTGCCACCGTGTTGCGTCACGGCAAGGTCGTCGGCCATTGCAACCCGCGGGAAGAGACGGCGGCCTCGCTGGCCCGCATGATGGTCGGCAGCGAGGTGAAGGCCGTGGAACGCGCGCCTGCGGAAGGTATCGAGACCGCGCCGGCGCTCCTGGAGATCCGCCGCCTCAGCCGCAAGCCGGCGACGCCTTTCGCCATCCCGCTTAAGAACATCAACCTCACCGTGCGCGCCGGCGAAGTGATCGGCATAGCCGGCGTTGCCGGTAACGGCCAGGGCGAATTCTTCGAATCCGTGTCTGGCGAGGTGCTGCAACAGGATGCCGGTTCGGTGCGCATTCGTGGCAAGGACGCTGGCGCGCTGTCCATCACCGGCCGGCGGCTTATGGGTGCCGCCTTTGTGCCGGAAGAGCGACTCGGCCACGGCGCCGCCCCGCGCATGAAGCTTTCGGAAAACCTGCTGCTCTCGCGTCACGCCACGGACGGCAAGGCCTTCGTCGGCTCTGGCGGCATGGTCAGGAACGGCGCTGTCTACAGCGCTGCCCAACGTATCATTACTGCCATGGACGTGCGCAAGAGCGCGCCCGATCCTGAGGCGGCCGCGCTATCGGGCGGCAATCTGCAGAAATACATCGTCGGCCGCGAGCTCGACCGCAAGCCGAGCGTCATGATCGTCAACCAGCCGACCTGGGGCGTGGACGCAGGCGCTGCCGCTCGCATTCGTCAGGCCCTGATCGAGCTTGCCCGCAGCGGCTCCGCCGTCTTGGTCATCAGCCAGGACCTCGACGAGTTGTTCGAGCTGTCGGACGCGATAGCGGTCATGCACAACGGGGAATTGTCGGCGCCGCTGCCGATCGCCGAGGCGACTTTCGAGAAGATCGGCCTCTTGATGGGCGGCGCCGAGCCCGGCCACGCCGAACACAGCCTGGAGATCGCATGATGCGCATCGAACTGGTCAAACGTCCGCAGCGCTCGGCGCTGTTTTCAGTGCTGTCGCCTTTTATCGCCTTCGCGCTGACGATCATCGCCGGTGCCATCATGTTCGCCTTGCTCGGCGTCAATCCGCTCAACGCGTTCGAAATCTATTTCGTCGAGCCGATAAGCCAGGTCTGGCAGTTGCATGAGCTGGCGATCAAGGCGGCGCCTCTCATCCTGATCGCGGTGGGCCTGTCGGTTTGCTACAAGGCCAACATCTGGAACATCGGCGCCGAAGGCCAGTTCATCTTCGGCGCGATCTTCGGCTCGATCATCCCGGTGCTGTTTCCGCAATTCGAAGGCCCGCTGGTGATCCCGCTGATGCTTCTGCTCGGCATGGTGGGCGGGGCTTTCTATGCGTCCATCCCCGCGCTGCTGAAGACGCGCTTCAACACCAACGAGATCCTGACCAGCCTGATGCTGGTCTATGTCGCGCAGCTCTTCCTCGACTGGCTGGTGCGCGGCCCGTGGCGTGACCCGCAAGGCCATGGCTTCCCGCAGACGATCCAGTTCGGGGATTCCGCTGTGCTGCCGCAGTTGATGCCAGATGCCGGACGCGCCAATTGGGGTTTCGTCTTCGCGCTGGTTGCCGCAGTGGCGATCTGGCTGATGATGAGCCGCACGCTCAAGGGTTTTGAGGTGCGCGTGATGGGTTCCAGCCCAAGGGCGGGGCGCTTCGCGGGCTTCGGCTTCAACCGGATGGTGTTCTTCACCTTCCTTCTGTCCGGCGCCCTGGCTGGCCTTGCGGGCATCTCGGAAGTCTCCGGCGCCATCGGCCAGTTGCAGCCGGTGATCTCGCCCGGCTACGGCTTCACTGCCATCATCGTCGCCTTCCTCGGCAGGCTCAATCCGCTGGGCATCGTTGCCGCTGGCCTGGTGCTGGCGCTGACCTATCTCGGCGGCGAGGCGGTGCAGAGCGCGCTTGGCATCTCCGACAAGGTGGCTCGGGTATTCCAGGGCATGCTTCTGTTCTTCGTGCTGGGCTGCGACACGCTCATCCATTACCGCATCCGCCTGATCGGCATGGCGCTGACGAAGGCGAACGGCGCGGCGAAACTCGAAGCAGCGCCGAAGCTCGAGGAGGCACGCTGATGGACATCACCGTCAACATCCTGTTGACCATCGCGACCGCCGCGACGCCGCTGCTGATCGCGGCGATCGGCGAATTGGTGGTCGAACGCTCCGGCGTGCTCAATCTCGGCGTCGAGGGTATGATGATCATGGGGGCCGTCGGCGGCTTCGGCGCCGGCTACCTGACCGGGTCGCCGTGGATCGGCCTGCTTGCCGCCATCATCGTCGGCGCGCTGTTCTCATTGCTGTTCGCGGTCATGACGCTGTCGCTCGCGACCAATCAGGTGGCCACCGGATTGTCGCTGACGCTGCTCGGCCTCGGCCTCTCGGGCATGATCGGCACCAGCTTCGTCGGCCAGCCGGGCGTGAGGCTCCCCAATCTCGATATCCCGGTGATCAGCTCGATCCCGGTCGTCGGCAGGCTGATCTTCGGGCAGGATCCGGTCTTCTATATCTCAATCGCGCTGACCGCGGCGGTCATGTGGTTCCTGTTCAAGACGCGCACGGGCCTTACGCTGCGCTCGATCGGTGACAGCCATACGTCAGCGCATGCCCTCGGCATCAAGGTCATCCGCTACCGCTACCTGGCGGTGATCTTCGGTGGCGCCTGTGCCGGTCTTGCCGGCGGGCACCTGTCGCTGGTCTACACGCCGCAATGGGTGGAGAACATGAGCGCGGGCCGCGGATGGATCGCGCTGGCGCTGGTGGTGTTCGCTTCGTGGCGCCCATGGCGGGTGCTGGCCGGCGCCTATATCTTCGGAGCGGTGTGGATCGGCCAGCTTCATGCACAGGCTTTTGGCATCCCCGTGCCTTCGCAGTTTCTTTCTTCGCTGCCCTATCTGGCAACCATCGTGGTTCTCGTTCTAATCTCGCGCAACAAGCGGCTGACGATGATGAACACGCCGGCTTCGTTGGGGCAGCCATTCGTTCCGGAACGTTGACAACAACAAGAAGACGGGAAGCTCCAAGGCTTAACTCAGAGAGGTAACACGATGAAAAGACTGCTTATTGCGTTGATGACCACGACCGCGGCCCTGTCGCTGGCGGCTACCGCCCAGGCTGCCGACAAACTCAAGGCCTGCTGGGTCTATACGGGTCCGATCGGCGACTTCGGTTATTCCTACCAGCACGACCAGGGCCGTCTCGAGGTTGAGAAGGCGCTCGGTGACAAGGTCGAGACCGCCTACCTCGAAAACGTGTCGGAAGGCCCCGACGCGGACCGCGCTTTCGAGCGCCTGGCGCGCGAGAACTGCAAGATCATCTTCGGCACCTCCTTCGGTTTCATGGACGCCGAAGTGAAGGTCGCCAAGAAATTCCCCAAGGTGATGTTCGAGCATGCGACCGGCTTCAAGACCGGCAAGAATCTCGGAATCTACAACGCCCGCTTCTATGAAGGCCGCTATGTTCTCGGCCAGATCGCGGCCAAGGAATCGAAGAAGGGCCTTGCCGGTTACATCGTTTCCTTCCCGATCCCGGAAGTGGTGATGGGCATCAACTCCTTCATGCTCGGCGCGCAGTCGGTCAATCCCGACTTCAAGGTCAAGATCGTATGGGTGAACTCCTGGTTCGATCCGGGCAAGGAAGCCGACGCCGCCAAGGCGCTGTTCGACCAGGGCGCGGACATCATCGTCCAGCACACCGATTCCACCGCCGCGCTGCAGGTCGCCGAGGAACGCAAACTGCACGGCTTCGGCCAGTCGTCCGACATGATCAAGTTCGCTCCGAACGCGCAGCTCACCTCGCTCACGGACGAATGGGGTCCGTACTACATCAGCCGCGTGCAGGCAGCACTCGACGGTACCTGGAAGCCGGACAATGTCTGGCTCGGCATCAAGGACGGCGCCGTCAAGCTGGCGCCCTTCACCAACATGCCCGACGACGTGAAGGCGATGGCGGAGGCAACAGAGAAGAAGATCGCCGGCGGCTGGAATCCCTTCACTGGACCGGTCTCCAAGCAGGACGGCTCGCCTTGGCTGAAGGACGGCGAGGTCGCCGATGACGGCACGCTGCTCGGCATGAACTTCTACGTCAAGGGCGTCGACGACAAGCTGCCGCAATAAGCGGCGAGCTCCTCCTAATACCAAAGGAAAGGGCGCCTCTCGGCGCCCTTTTCGTTTGGTGCGGCCCTCGCAGTCGAGGACGATCAGACGGCCGATCCGTAAAGATCGTAGGCGTCCGCGCGGTCCATCTTGACCGTGACGATTTCGCCGGCGCGCAGCGGCCGTCGCGACTGGATGTGCACCGAGCCGTCAATCTCCGGCGCGTCATATTTGGTGCGGCCCTTGGCCGATGTGCCGTGCGCCTCGTCGATCAGCACCGGCAGGCGCTTTCCGACCTTCTTGGCCAACTGCGCGGCGGAAATCTTCTGCTGGCGCTGCATGAAGCGGTGCCAGCGCGCTTCCTTGATCTCCTGCGGCACCTGCTCGAGGCCGAGATCGTTGGAGCGCGCGCCCTTGACCGGCTCGTACTTGAAGCAGCCGGCGCGGTCGATCCTGGCTTCGTCCAGCCAGTCGAGCAGCATCTGGAAATCCTCTTCCGTCTCGCCAGGGAAGCCGACGATGAAGGTCGAGCGGATGGCAAGGTCGGGGCAGATTTCGCGCCAGCCGCGGATGCGATCCAGCGTCTTTTCGCCATGCGCTGGGCGCCGCATGTTCTTCAGCACCTGCGGCGAGGCATGCTGGAAGGGGATGTCGAGATAGGGAAGAATTTTTCCCTCCGCCATCAGCGGAATGACGTCGGCGACATGGGGGTAGGGGTACACATAATGCATGCGTATCCAGATGCCGAGTTTGCCGAGCTCCTCAGCGAGGTCGAGGAATTTCGCCCGCACCTCGCGATCGCCGAACATCGACGTCTGGTATTTGATGTCGACGCCATAGGCGCTGGTATCCTGCGAGATGACGAGGATCTCCTTGACGCCGGCCTTGGCGAGCTTTTCGGCCTCGCGCAACACGTCCGCGGCGGGGCGCGAGACGAGATCGCCGCGCAGCGCCGGGATGATGCAGAAGGTGCAGCGGTTGTTGCAGCCTTCGGAAATCTTCAGATAGGCGTAGTGGCGCGGCGTCAGCTTCACGCCCTGTGGCGGCAGCAGGTCGACATAGGGATCGTGGCTTGGAGGTGCGGCCTCATGCACCGCGGCCATCACGCTTTCATAGGCTTGCGGGCCGGTGATCGCCAGCACATTGGGATGCTTTTCGCGGATGACCTCCGGCTCGGCGCCGAGGCAGCCGGTTACGATGACGCGGCCGTTCTCCGAAAGCGCTGAGCCTATGGCGTTGAGCGACTCGTCGCGCGCGGAGTCCAGGAAGCCGCAGGTGTTGACGACGACGAGGTCGGCGCCGTCATGTTTGCGGGCGATCTCGTAGCCCTCGGCGCGCAGCCGCGTGATGATACGCTCTGAATCGACGAGCGCCTTCGGGCATCCAAGACTGACGAAACTGACGCGTGGGGCGGACATGAACTTGTTTTCCAAGAGGTGTGAGCGAGATCGAGGACTGAGCCTGAGGCTCCGAGGAGCGATCTGCGGCGCGCGGCGTGCAGCCGTTTCGCGCGCGCAATAGCACGCTTCGACGGAGAAGCAAACCTGCCTGTCGGCCATGACGACAGGGACGCTCAGACCCCCGCCCTGAAAGGAGCGTCAGTGGCCGTCAGATCCGAACCAGGGCGCAAGGAAGGCGAAATGGTCGGGGAACTGCCGCACCGCGCCCCCTAGAAGCATGTTCACCGCGACGTAGAGGATGATCAGAAGACCGAGATAGGCGATCCAGCGATATCTATGCAGCAGGCGCGCGACAAAGGAAGCGGCAAAGCCCATCAGAGCAATCGAAAGGGCCAGCCCGATGATCAGCACCGTCGGGTGCTTCATGGCGGCGCCCGCGACGGCGAGCACGTTGTCGAGCGACATCGAGACGTCGGCAATCACGATCTGCCATGCGGCCTGCGAGAACGTCTTGCGCGGCATGGCGCCGGCTATCCTGCCGTCCTTGTTGTAGTCGCCGTTGGACAGCGCCTCGGTCGCGTCACGCTCGTCCTCGTGGCTGACGCGCAGTTCGCGCCACATTTTCCAGCACACCCACAGAAGCAGAAGCCCGCCGGCGATGAGCAGCATCGGGCCGATGCTCAGCAGGCGCTGTGTGATGAGGGCAAAGATTATGCGCAGGACGGTGGCCGCGGCGATGCCGACAAGGATGGCACGCTTGCGCTGATCGGAAGGCAGGCCTGCGGCCGCGAGGCCGATCACGATTGCGTTGTCGCCGGCGAGCGCGAGATCGATAGCGACGACCTGGACGAGAGCTGAAAGGCCTGCGGCAGTGAATATTTCCATAGACTAGAAATCCCTTGCCTGAAATCCGGGTCGCCCTTGCCAAGACGGCCCTAAAGGCATGGTTCACCGGCGTCAAGGCGCAGGTTCGGACATCGCCGGAAAACGGCGCCGCCAGCTTGAGCCCCGAGGATTCCGGTGTTCGCGGGTCGGGCGGACAGTGCAAAAACTAGTCGTAGAGATTATATCTGGCCCAGTCGGATTCCGGGATTTCATCGCCGATCTTGTAGCGGAACTGCAGCACCTGCATATGGTCCGGGGCGGTCTGGCACTTGAATTTCAGCCGGTACCATTGGCCCTTGCTGCGAAAGGCGGCTCCTGAGCTCCTGATGGCGTCCGCGCTCATCTGCGGCGTGGCGAAGGCATAGGCCACCACCCGATCGGCCTTGTAGTTGTGATCGTCGTGACTGATCCGGTCGAGTACCTCGGCATCACAGCGCTGCTCAAGGCGGGTCTGCGGGTCGAGTTTCATCAGGCCGGCGCGCAAAGCGTTGTCCATCGCCTTAGCCGGCAAGACCAGCGTAAGCGACGCCAGAAGCGTCAGGCAGAGCTTTCTCATGGGCGCGACAAGCAGCATAATTTGTCCGAGAAATCAAATAAACGCTATTTTACCGATGCTGCCACCAGGGCCGCAGCGACGCCACTTGAGCTAGGAGCCGATTCAGCGCTAGGCTGCGATCGGCAGCGAGGCCGCCGTGCATCGAGCCGCCTCGCTCGGCTTGCAGATCGACACCACAATCAGCGTCGGCGAGTCGCCGCAGGCCCCGGGGCCGCGCGGGGTGGGTGCAGGGTACGTCCGGGCGTTGGGCGATGCGGCCAGGAATGCGTCACAGTGCATCGGCGGTCGGGCACGCGCTGCGGACCCACGGTCTGATTAACCACGCCTCATCTGGGAGGGACATCCTTCTGCGCGAAGGGGTCTTTGGCCATATCTCTTAGCATCTTGTCTCTGGCGGGGCCAGGGACAGTAACTTCATATGCGTTCAGCAGCCGCCTTGCCATGCCATTGGGCAAGTCCTTTCCCTGATCGAGCTCACTTCTGATCCAGTTCAGGTCTGCGGCGGATATTACTGACATCCAAAGTATTCCTCTTGCGACCGATATACGGGACGCAGACGCGGCTAGTCCGGCCAGAATAAAGAGCGGAGATCCATAATCAACCACGAGAGGTTCCCGGGACTGCATTTTGTGAGAACGAGGCGCTCTCTGGTGTGCTCGCGCATGAGGGCGGCCAACGCAACAGCCCCGGCCAACCCCTGGCGGCGCCACCAGTGCATCTTTCCGTGGACTGTCTGGCATCCTTTTTGCAGTGGATATTTTCGACGGCAGAAAAGGGGACGAGAATGCGGATACATACTCAGCCGAGCCGAAGGGCAGGTGCTTCGAAGTGCATATTTTCAGGACCGCTGCAGATCGATAGCGTTCATCTCGATGGTGAAGGCGAGGTCAAAATCTGTTTGACCGCCGATGACATTTACACAAAAAAATCCAGGCAACGCTATGTGATAGCCCTGACAAGGGAGGAGGTCATGCTCCTTGGCGCTGCCGCGCTCGATCCTGTTCAAGATAATCGGGTGTCATGAACTGAGCCGCCCCAAAACGGGACGGGTTTGGTGGACGGCCACCTGTTGCGCCCTGCTTGACAGCCTCCCACGGCAGGTCAACTCGGACGAGAAATTAGTATTGCGGACGGACGTACTGGCGGAGGGAGCGTCCATATCTGTTTTGGCAGTATCTTTTTGGTTCCGTGCGACAAAATACCCGGTGCAGTATCCGGTCAGCGTTCAGACGCCGCGGGCCGCCATCCGAAGGCCATGTGCCTCCATAAGGGTAGAGATTATCCAAATAGTTGTATTGACCAGATGGGCTCCGCGTTCAGATATGACGCAGGAGGAAAGTCTATGTCGACGCCATACAATTTTTCGCAAGGCGACGCGCCGCTCGAGCTTCAGACATCGTTCTGGAACAAATGGAACGCGGACTATCGCGAGCACGACATGAGCGCAGTTAGCGCTCGTCAAGCTGAAGTCATCCTGGGATGGCTTGAAAATATTGGCCAAAAAAACCTCGACATACTTGACGTCGGCTGCGGTTCCGGGTGGTTCGCTCCAGAGCTTGGCCGATACGGTGTCGTCACGGCGACCGACCTTTCAGACGAAGTGCTGAACCGCGCTGCGATACGCTGGCCGCAAGCAAAATTCGTCGCAGGCGACTTCATGGCCCTGGACCTTGGCGCGTCAGCATTTGATGTGATCGTATCGCTCGAGGTCTTGTCACATGTCTTCGATCAAAAGGCCTTCATCCGCAAACTCTCCACCCATCTTCGGCCCGGTGGCTACCTGATGCTGGCGACGCAAAACCGCCATGTTCTCGAAAAGTACAACGCTATCCCTCCGCCCGCACCCGGTCAGCTACGCCGCTGGGTATACAAGCAGGAACTGGCTGATTTGCTCGAACCTGAATTCGAGCCGCTGGAATTGTTTACAGTTTCACCAATTGCGCGAGTAGGGGTCATGCGGTTGGTGAACTCCTGGAAGCTCAACGCTCCGATACGCGCTGTTTTCGGCAATCGCGTTGAAAGAATGAAGGAACGCGCGGGACTTGGATGGACATTGATGGCCCTCTCCAAAAAGCGCGCGTAGCGACGGCTAAACGTCATTTGAGAAATTCAGAGGCCGCTCGTAAAGGCGTTGTTCAAATCCGGCGGCATCTGGCGGAGGGAGTGTCCCTAAGTTCGACTAGTCTTGACTAGTCGCAAGTAGCCAACCTGTTGATTTCCCCTCGCGCCCGTTGCCGGCATGCTTTGGATTTTCCGGAAGCTACAGCGATCAATCCCATTTTGATGACGTTCGAGGCACTTTGGGGCTTTGCGACAAGGATGTTTTTGCGATCATCTCGCATTGCCGTTCGAAGCTCCCACATTTAAGCATTCGACAGTTCCGCCTCTCGACCGCACTGCTATTTGGCATGAGTGACGATGAATTCGGCGCGGCCTGGCCGCGATCCCTCGAGCGCATCCAGGATCGTCTCGAACCGGCAGGCGTCGATTGCGGCCAACAGTTCTACAAACAACGCATTGCCGGCCGAAGCCTTGCGGAGATTGGCGGCGAAGACGCTGCAAAGACCTTCGTCCTTAAATGACCAGCCAGAGCAGCAAATACCCAAACAGACGCCAGCGCAGCCGTGCCGAGGATAAATCGCAACGAATTCAACTATTATCCCAGCTATTGGACGCGACAAGCACCGGCAGGGGTAGTCGTCAGGGTAGATTTCATGAAGGATATCTTCGCTCAGCGCCGCTGACTAAACGCACCCAGCAGCGGTGCGGACGAGCGGGGTAGGGTGCGTCCCCCAGCTTCAAGCTCATTCAGCAGATTGGCCTGCTGCCGGTTTCGTGGACACCGAGATATGGCCTGCTGCCGGTTTTTCGGACACCAGATTAAGCTAACATAGCTTGCTCCTCGAACTCGACAGGGCTCATATAGCCCAACGTCGAGTGCCTTCGCCGAGGGTTGTAGAAGCGCTCGATGTAATCGAACACGTCCGCCCTGGCGTCATCTCTCGTCCTGTAGACCTTGCGGGCTGTCCGCTCGGTTTTCAGCGACGAGAAGAAGCTCTCCATTGCTGCATTGTCCCAGACGTTGCCCGAACGGCTCATCGAGCAGGTGATGCCGTGGTCGGCCATCAGGCGCTGGAACTGCTCGCTGGTGTATTGGCTGCCCTGGTCGCTGTGGTGTAGCAGGCTGTCCGGCCTGCCTCTGCGCCAGATCGCCATGATCAGGGCGTCGGTGACGAGTTGCGCCGTCATCTCCGCCTTCATCGCCCAGCCGACGACGCGCCTGGAGAACAGGTCGACGACGGCGGCAACGTAAAGCCACCCTTCAGCGGTCCAGATGTAGGTGAAGTCGGCGATCCACTTCTGGTTCGGGGCCAATGCCTCGAAGGCGCGGTCAAGGAGATTGTCCGACACTGCCGCTCGCTCGCCCATGTCCTTCGGCAGTCCGCGGCGCCGAGGCCGGGCCCGCAGACCGTTCACCCGCATGAGCCTCTCGACGCGATGCAAGCCACAGGAGAGACCCTCGGCCAGCACGTCATGCCAGACGCGTCTAGCGCCATAGGTTCGGTCGCTGCTCTTGAAGCTCCGGTCGATCGCCGTCACCAACACTTCATCGTGCCGGGAGCGGGAACTGGGACTGCGATTAAGCCAGGCATGGAAGCCCGAACGGGAGACATCCAGCGCGTCGCACAGCCATGCCACCGGCCAGATGTTCCGGTGCCTCGCGATGAAAGCGAACCTCATGTCACTTCCCTCGCGAAGTAGGCTGCGGCCTTTTTTAGGATGTCGCGCTCCGCCTTCAGCTTCGCCACTTCCTTGCGCAGCCGGTCAATCTCGAGCTGCTCCGGCTTCATCTGCCCGTGGCCGGGAAACGCATGCTGCGGATCCGTCGACAGATCGCGCACCCATTTGCGCAGCACGTTCTCGTGGACATCGAGGTCGCGGGCAGCCTGGGCCACCGCAACGCCCCGATCCTTGATCAATCTCACCGCCTCAAGCTTGAACTCGCGGCTGAACTTCCTTCTTTGCATTCCCACTCTCCAGTTCCGTCAAACACCTTATCTCGGTGTCCACGAAACCGGCAGCAGGCCACCAATCCGAAGTCCTGACAGAGTTAGCGAGCCGGCTTTATCAATTGCGTGACACGGGACAGATTATCCCATTCTTTCGAGTGGGGATCGGCGATCCATCAGACCCGAATAGCTGGAAACCGGCTCCCAAACATTGCCACGCCAACGTTGATACATGGGTATGGCGCAGCCCGGAATATTCCGCTGTTCGGGGTTGGGTCATTTTCGACCAATCACGAAATCCGCTGATACCCCGACCACGTTTCCATTTCGCCGCACATTCGGTGATTGCTGCACCAAACGGTGTGCTCATGGACATAACGCCGGCCGATCTATCGCAACCCTATCCATTTATTCGCCATCCCGGCACCACAGAGGAATTCGACCAACTGCGGCACAAATGTCAGATTATGTTCGTTGATCACTATTTGGGCGATGCTGGATAGTGGTAGTGATCGGGATCACCAGCGAGGGGAACCATGGACATCAGCCAAATTGAAACAGCACTTGGTCTTGCAAGCTCGGCTTTGGGCACAACCGGCAAGGCGGTCGCCACGTTTGAAGCATTCAAGAAACTGCTAAAGTCTGAAAAGAAGCCTGATAGTGGCGAAACCGATACATTGCTCAATGCGCTTGCGACCGAATTGACCACCGCAAACGTTATGAATGTCCAACTGAGCGAAGCTCTCAAGGCCCTTAGCCGCGAGTTGAAGCGACAAGACGAATTCGAGAATGAAAAGGCCCGCTACGAGCTTTTTCAAACCGGGCAACAGGACATTGTTTTCAAGTTGAGGGAGGACAAGGCGGACGGCCAACCGATCCACTTCATCTGTCCGGTTTGCCTCAACGCTGATAAGGTTATCAGCTTCATAGCCGGGGAAGGCGACTACAAGGTCTGCCAGAGGAACCGGCAACACCTTTTCAGGTTCAAGAATGTCCCCTACACCCTGTCGAGGCCGGCGCGTTCCGTTTAGGGTGATTGAACATCCTCAAGCGACGCTGGTTAGTAGATTGGTTAGTTGGTCACTAACCGAAAATCGCCAAACCCCACGGGTTCCAAGGCATTTTAGGGGTTGACTGGCGGAGGGAGTGTCCGTCTCCGCCTAATCCAAGGTGGTCTAAAGCGGTCTATCCGACAGGCTGGAACCCTTGAGAAACATGCATTCATTGTCCAATAGCGTCTAGTGAGGTCTTGCCAAGTCCAGCGGTAAGTTGTACGTAAGGCTGTCCGCATGGAGAGTTCGAATGCAAATCAACCGCCTCTCGGCCGCCAGCGTCAACGCTCAGAACAAACCCGGTCTGTATGCCGATGGTTTGGGCCTCTACCTTCAAGTCGCCAAGGGCGGCAGCAAGACTTGGATCTTCCGGTACATGCTCGCCGGCAGGCCTCGCAAGATGGGCCTGGGCTCCGTCCATACCGTGCCGCTTAAGCTGGCGCGGGAGAGGGCGGCAGAGCAGCGGCTAAAGCTCCTCGATGCTGATGACCCTATCGAGGTTCGCAAGGCCGAACGCATGGAAAAGCTCGCTGCCTCTGCTTCGGCGATGTCGTTTAAGGAAGCCGCAGAGGGCTACATCAAGGCTCACAAAGCAGGCTGGTCGAACATCAAGCACGCCGGCCAGTGGAAGGCCACGCTCGAAACCTACGTCTACCCGGTCTTTGGCGATCTAGCGGTGCAGCGCGTCGATACCGCTATGGTGTTGAAGGTGCTCGAAACGATCTGGACCGAGAAGCCGGAAACAGCCTCTCGCGTCCGTGGCCGCGTCGAGAGCATCCTTGATTGGGCAACGGCGAGGGGAAGCCGCCAGGGCGACAACCCGGCGCGTTGGCGCGGGCATCTAGATAAACTTCTGCCAGCCCGTAGCAAGGTCGCCAAGGTCCAGCATCATGCAGCTCTCCCATATGGCGAGATCAGCGCCTTTGTGGCCTCTGTGAAGGAAATGGAAGGCGTCAGCCCGAGGGCGTTGGAATTTGCCATTCTGACGGCCACCAGAACAGGCGAGGTTGTTGGCGCACGTTGGGCCGAGATCGACACAGAAAACGCTCTGTGGACCATCCCTGCTAGCCGTATGAAGGCAAAGAAGGAACACCGAGTACCGCTGTCAAAGCGCGCGCTCGAAATCCTCGCCGGCCTCCCGCGAGAGAAGGACAACGACGCCGTTTTCATCGGAGACAAGAAAGGCCAGTCGCTTTCGAATATGGCGCTGTTGATGACGTTGCGGCGCATGAAGCGCGACGATCTGACCGTGCACGGCTTCCGCAGCACCTTCCGCGATTGGGCGGCCGAACAAACCGCATACCCGAACGAGCTTTTGGAAATGGCTCTGGCCCACACTGTCAGCGACAAGACCGAGGCCGCTTATCGGCGCGGCGACATGTTCGAAAAGCGCTCCCGTTTGATGCAGGATTGGGCGGACTTCTGCGTAACGACAAAGAAAACCGCCTCCAACGTCACGCCGATCCGGGGGCAGGCCAATGGCTGAGTGGATGCTGTTTGATGAGGCTTTGAATAGGGTCCATCTGCGCACGGGAATACCCGCCTCCAAAGACCTTCTCGTAACCGCCTTACGTAGCGGGCTTGTGGAGACAGCTCACGGCGCGAATGACCCGCTTTCCATGGCGACCAATTCATGGATCATCAATCCTGATAGTCTCGCCGCGTGGATTGATGATCTGTTGGGAATCGGGCCGAAAGTCTTGCCGAAGCGCGAGAACCGGACGACCGAGCAGCAGGAAATGAGCGCACAACGGGCGACGGCGGCTCGTGCTGTACAGGACATCTGGGGCGGCTCTGTTCCAGCCGGCCTAACAAAAAGCCGGCGCGACCAAGAGATACAGTCTTACGCAAGAAAGCACTCGATCGCCGTTCCTAGCGAAAAGACACTTCGGCGCTTTTTCAAAGGCCAGTAGATGGCCGCACTTGGCCGCTCTTGGCCGGTGTTGTCCCTGATAACGGGAGAGCTAGTGAGACACCATAGGACCGCTTTAGAAACAGGAGCGGCCCGATGGTCCAGAACATTCTTAGACGAGACGACGTTGAACGCATTACCGGGCTTCCCCGGTCCAGCATCTACGCAAAGGTAGCGCGAGGCGAGTTCCCCAAGCCGATCAAGTTGGGGCCGCGCGCTTCCGGCTGGCTTGAGGAAGACGTTGCCAAGTGGCAGCAGGCCAGAATCGCCGCAAGTCGCGGAGTTGCGGCATGACGGAGGCCTGCATCATGGGCATTGACCCAGGCGCTTCCGGTGCCATCAGCTTCTATTTCCGTTCGCGGCCGGATCTTATCGCCGTCAACGACATGCCTCTTGTGGCAGGCGAGATTGACGCGGCGGAGCTTGCCCGGTCGATCACACAGTTTTCGCCAACGCTGGCGATCATTGAGCAAGTCGGCGCCATGCCTAAGCAGGGCGTAAGCTCGACGTTCAAGTTTGGCATGTCCTACGGCATCGCGCGGGGCGTCGTGGCGGCTCTTGGCATCCCGACGCACCTTGTAACGCCTGGTCGATGGAAGAAGCATTTCCGACTCGACAGTGACAAGGAAAAGGCTAGAGCCCTGGCAATCCGCCTGTGGCCCTCCAGCGCCCATTTCACGCGCAAGAAAGACCACGGCAGGGCAGAGGCCGCATTGCTGGCCCGCTTCGCCGCTGAGACGATGGGAGGCGCCTATGTGGATGCCTCCTGAAATGCGAAAGCCCGCCGGCCAGGGCGAGCTTCGCGAAGTCGATATTCTCAGCAGCAAGGATATCACCATAGCCGAAGACCTACGGTTTTTGCAAGCATCTCGCATCATCCAGCGGTGCCCGATGTCGCTGCCACTAGCCCTAGTGACTGCCAGCCTTGCCTATGGAGGCCGAGCATGACGATTCGGCCAGAAATCCCAAGCATTGAGGGGATGCACGTTGCAGCCGCTACCCGTCATCTGACAGCGGCGCGCGGCCACCTTCAATGCGCTGTCCTTCGGTTTGATGACGCTGGCTACGAGCACGACGCAACAGCGCGCGCCTACAGTTTCGTTGCCGGCATCGTTGCCGAGTTCAACGGCCGGCCATGGCGACCGCAACCGCCAGTGCCGCAGTATTTCCAGGACGCGGCCATTGAGTGGCGCGCCGAGCGAGACAGGAGGAGCCGCCGATGAACGCCCCTCCTGTATTCACGGCGGCAGAACTTCAGCTAATGGAGTTTGAGCCGTTGCGGTATGTCATCCCCGGCTTCCTTACCGAGGGTGCAACACTGCTCGCCGGCAAGCCCAAGCTGGGCAAGTCGTGGCTGGTGCTGGATTGGTGCATCTCCGTTGCCATCGGAGGGTATGCGCTGGGCTCTGTCAAATGCGAGGAGGGCGACGTTCTCTATGCCGCTCTCGAAGACAACAACCGCCGCCTCAAGCGTCGAATGAGCCAGGTTATACCCGCCAGCCATTCATGGCCGGAACGATTGACGCTGCGAACCACGATGCGGCGCCTGGACGATGGATTGCTTGCTGAAATCATCGCGTGGGCTAGATCTGTACCTAACCCTCGCCTGATCGTCATTGATACCCTTGCCAAGGTGCGACCGCCGGCAAAGGCCAGCGACAAGCCATACGAGGCCGATTACAGGGCGGTATCACCGTTCACACACCTCGCCTCCGAGCTGCAGCTTGCAATCGTCATCGTCCACCACACGCGCAAGATGGACGCCGACGATCCGCTCGACATGGTGTCTGGCACCACGGGCCTAACGGGTGGCGTCGATAGCGTCATGGTTCTGGCAAAGGACGGACAAGGGACAATCCTCACCGGCCGAGGCCGCGACCTGGACGACATCGAAAGCGCCATCAAGCTGGACAGCAGCGGTCATTGGACATTGCTAGGCGAGGCCGACGAGGTTCGACGTAGCAAGGAGCGCAACAAGATCCTCGAAGCTGTCAGAGAGATCGGTGAAGCCGGCCCCAAGGAAATCGCGGCGGCAACCTCCATGCGTGAGAACAACGTGCGGTATCTCGTGCGCGAGATGGCAAAGGCTGGTGAACTGGAGGCGATAGCGCGCGGTCTCTACCGGCTACCAAAGTGAGGGGCATTGTTAGGGGTGGTATCTGCGGCGCCAACTCAAAAGCAGCGGCAAAGCAATATCACCCATACCCCCCCCCTAACATCCCTAACATCCCTAACAATGGATCATGAATGTTAGCGTTGTGAGGATTGTGAGGAGCCTCTTAAGAAGCTGCGGAAAATGGCTGCTTGAGCCAAACACACGCTCGAAGCTCAAACCGTCCATTTTTCTTTGCCCTCGAATCCTCCCGGCGGCAATTTTCCGGCCTCGATCTTTTCCTCAGAAAGCCCGTGGTTTCGGCTTTGGCGGAGCATGTCTCCGCTGATAACCCTTGATTTCCAAGGCTTCCATCGGTCGGCATTGCGTTTACGTACAAATAAGCGTACATCCTATCGAGTGATTTGCAGCGATCAGGCGAAAAGGGAAATGCTGTCAGAAAGCCACACGACAGAAGACGCGAAGCCGCAGACATGCCGGGCGCCTGTCTTACGAAAGCCCTTGGCGCGTTCGCGGACAACCAACTCAGGAAAGCTCCCTGGCGTCGATGGACGCAGTGCGTGGGCTCGCCGACACAACGACCTTGTTGCGCTGCTGGTAGCCGAGATGGGCGGCAAGGTTTCGCCTATTCAATTGCTGGACGTGCACGACGCGGCGGCCACCAGAGTCCGCATCGAGCAGATGACAGCCGCAACGCTTCGCGGCGAGGCTATCGACAACGATCAGGCCGTGCGCGAAGGCAACCGATACGACAGGCAGCGCAGGCAACTAGGCCTCAAGGCGGCACGCCCCGCCGTCGAGACATCCGGTCCCTCGATTGACTGGCCAGCCCTCCTGGCTGGTACGGAGGCTGACGATGAAGCAGCCTAAGCCGAAAGCAGCCGCAAGCGAGGACATGCTGGCGGCGATGGTGAGGCAGCTCCAGGCCGATCACGACCTAGCTGTTACTCAGCAGAACGCGGCGGCAGCCGTGGCGGCTGACCGCGCTCTTATCGATCTCCTGTCCCTCAAGATGGCTGGTGGCCCGATTGGTGAGACCAACGACCCGGCTGGGCAGGTGATCCGCGTCATCATTGGTGGCGGCGATAGCGGGCGTGTCAGTCCAACCAGAGCGGATGAAGACGTGGCATCGCTGGCCTTCGATAGCCCGGCTTCCGAAGCCGATGACAGCCTAGCCCGCCGCTTACTGGCCCTGCTCGATGGTGACGGCAATGGCTAAGCCCACCAAGCCCCAACCCGTAAAGCCGCATTCGGCGCCTGTCAGGAAGGCATCGCATGTGGACGTGACGATGAACCTTATCGGCCAGTTCCAGCACCTGCACGACGAGGCCTTGGCCAAGGGCAATCACAGCGCGGCGGTAACGGCATTGTCCCGCATAGCCGATCTCGTGGCCGCGAAGATGGAGCGGGCTGAGATATCTGCCGGCCCCTTGGATGGAATGACCGACGAGCAGTTGTGGGAGCGCATCCGCGTCCTGGACGCCACCATCGTTGCCGCCAAGGGCGAGCAGAAGCACGCCGACGAGCCGGACGACAGCCCCGAAATTGTTGGCCTCGCCTCAAAGATCCTTGCCTTGCTCGACGGAGGCCGGCCATGAGCAGCCGTCTCGACGCCATACGCACTGTGCTTGCAGGCCTTACCACCGAGCAGCGGGCCAAACTGGCAGCTTTGGTGACGCCGAAGCCGGAAACGCTTCCTGAGCCGCCTGTGGCCGATCCTGTGGCTATCCCAGAGCACATCGCGGCGTGCATGCCGACCTTGCCCGACGCAACGCAGGCTGTTGATGGGGTGCCGCTCGCAATCCTGAAGGTGCAGGAAGCGCGAAGGCAAGAGCATGCCAGGAACGCGTTCCCCGGTGAGGACCGCCCCAAGGTCGTTTTCCGGCGAATTGAGCATCTTTCGTCCGCTGATTTCGCTCAGCGCGAACGCATACGCCAAATCGCCGAAGCCCGCGCAAGGAGTCTCGTATGACGCGCGATCTTGTCGGAACCCTTGAATGGCTGGCGGAACGCAGAGCGGCCGTCGAACACGATCCTGTTGATGCCGAATGCCAGGAACGCGTGGAACATCGCGGCGGCAAAATCCAGTCGTGGCGCAATCCCGAACCGGCGGGTTCCCGGCGATTTGAAGGACCGAAGACATGACGACCAAACGAACCGCACCGTCGGGCGTTGCCCGCGCCCAAACCATGCGCGCCGCTGTTCGCGGACCCTCGCCGCAGCAGGCTCATCCCATGCACCCTGCGACGCCGAAGCGTCAGCCGAACCAGCCGACTGCCAAGCGCGGCAAGATGATCGATTAAGCCGGCCCTGAAGGAGCCAACGCAATGAGCAACCTGACCCTCGCAGATGCAGTGCAGCAGTACGCCGACCTGCCGGCATCCGTTGGCCTTCCGTCCAACAGCTCCCAGGATTTCGACTCCACCGGCAATGTTGTGAAATTCGACAAAGGCGCGCGAATTTCGCGGATTGCCGATGCCGCACAGGAATTGGTTGAGACCGAGCGCCAGAACCGCAAAGGCCGCCGCGCCAAGGTTCGCGATGACGGCAAAAGCCGCCTCGATATCAGCGAAGCGGCTCAATTGCTGGTGCAGCGGCAGCCGAAAAAGATCGAAGGCAGGCTAACCCGCTCTCAGGGTGTGGACGAACTTCTCGGCCGCCAGCCGTCACAGTCCAAGGGCGGGCGCCTCACGAGCCATGAGGAAGCGGCAAGGCTTCTGATAGGAGCGGAGAACGCCGTAGCGACAGCGGCGGGCACTGCGCAGCCCACTTTCACGGCTCCGGCATCAACGTACGAAATAGAGGCCACAAACGCGGCCCTGGACCTCCAGCGCACCGGCTCTGCTTTGGCCGAACTTGAAAGGCAGCTATGGGATTTTGTCCAGGCTTGCGGCCAGGCATTCCCTGAGGTCATCCACGACCGAAATGCGCATCTGAAGTTCGACCCTCACCGCGCGATATTGTGGGTTTCAGCACAGGCCAAGAGCGACCAGTTTACCGAGATGGCCGGGCGTATCAACGCGGCGCACCTGTACGCCTGGAATCGCGTGGTGGAGATCGAAAACAGGCAGTTTTCGGCACAAAACCCTGACCTGGACGACGGCGACGCCGACCGCATGGCGGCTATTCTCCTAAGCATCATGAGCCAGGAAGAGGCCGTGGCGCTGGTGGGCTCTCCTATGGCGGTATCGGCAACAGATCCTCGCGTCAGGCAGATTCTTGAGATCGCAGCCGGCAGCGAAGATGGCGAGGCCATGCTGGCAACGCTTCGAGATGCGGGTTTCACGGAAGACGACATTGCCGCAATCGCCAACGGCAGGGCGCAAGCGAGCTTGATGGACCATCGGGTTCGCTCCGTCCTGCTCCGCGCTTCCAGAAACGTCGAGTTCGCGGAGGCAGCCGCATGACATCCAAAGCCGAAAAACTGGAGGCGATTATCGCCCCAGACAGCGGCGCCTCCGAAGCGGAACGCCAAAAGGCGCAAGAAGCTCTGGACCAGATCAGGGCGTCCAACGCGCCGCCTTTGTATGGCAGTGCGGAATGGCACAAGGAAATGAAGCGCCATCAGAAGATGTTGGCGGAGGTAGCTCCATTGCTCGGAAGTCCCTCTTTGAGCCCCGCAGAGGTGCTAACGCTCAGAAACTGGACTCGGTACGTCGGAACGCCTTGGGGCATCGGGGCAGACGAGTTTCGCCGAATCCACGCCAAGCTGATGGCAGAGGCCGAAGCTGAGGCAACGATCGCACTGGCCTACGAGCCCGGGATCGAGGTCGAATTGCGATGATGCTTCTCCCCGAACAGCAGCGAGAGCTTGGCGACTTGATGACCTTCGATCCGACCGGCGCCGAAAGGATCTGGAGGCAATGGGCCAAGGACTTGGCTACGGATCAATTCGGCATCGTTAATGCACCGCAGAGCATCCAAGAGGTGGCTGAGGTAATGCCCTTTTTCATCGATGGCTGTTGTGAGTTCGCCAGCCATCCGATTGCACCCGGTCGAGTGCAGCAGATGAAGCACGCGGCCCGCAGCGCCTTCTATGAGCGCCTGTGCAGCCTAGCAGACGCGGCCGAGGGGACGAAAGGCGGTTCGGCATGATGCATGTCCAGATTCAAAAGCTATGGCCCAAGCCCATTAGCGTCAGCATAGCAGCCGGTCGCGCCGGCACTGTTCCTGAAACCATTGTGCGCTGGTGCAAGCGCGAAGGCATCGGCAAGCAACTGAGGCCGAAAGCCCCCTGGCGCGTCGATCCTGTCGGCCTTGCTATCGTCCTGGCCGGCGATCGGGAAGCCATGACCGCATATCGGGCTGGTGACTTGGCCTACGTCGGAATCGAGCGATACGCCGAGATTGCCAGGATGCAGGAAATCAGGCGAATTGCTTGACCGAAAATGTCAGTAAATGTCTGATCTTGTTTTCTTTTATGGTGCCAGTCGCGTTGTGACCGAAGCGCACGAAAACTAGAATTTCCCTCAAGTTTCGCCAAGGGAAATTCCATGCGCTACAGCTCAGGAATGCCGGACCGTATCAGGGTCCGCGTCTTCGCCGACGAGAAGCAGGCAATGCTTGCCGCCGCTGCCAAGCGGGGCCTCAACCTGTCTGACTTCATCCGGCAATTAGCCTCCGAAGCAATGTTTGCTGACGATCGGAGGGCAAGCAATTGAGCTCAATCTTCGACTGGTCCACAACCGCCGCGTCGAACAGCAATTCCGACGCCTCGATCAATTGGGCTGAGGGGCAGGCGCCGTCCACGGTCAACGACTCCGCTCGCCAGATGATGGGCCGCGTTGCTGAATTTCTGAAGGATCTTGGTGGGGGGATTGCGGCGGGCGGCACTGCCAATACACTGACGCTAACGGCAACGTCGGCGTTCACCACGCTTGCCGATGGTAGAGTCGTGGCCTTCCGAGCGATAGCCGATAATACGGGCGCTACGACAATCAACGTCAATACCATCGGGGCGAAGTCAATTCGCAAGATGGTGGGCTCTGGCGAAGTCGATCTTGTAGCCGGCGACATCAAAAGCGGCGGCACTTTCGTCCTTCGCTACGGCACCGCATTCAACGGCGGCGCGGGCGCCTGGATGCTTCAGAACCCAGTGATTGATGTCCCCAACATCGTCACGCTCACCGGCTCACAGACGCTCAGCAATAAGACGTTTGTCGCGCCCGCTCTCGGCACCCCTGCATCTGGCGTGATGACCAACGTCACCGGGCTGCCGATCTCGACGGGCGTTTCCGGCCTTGGGACGGGCGTTGCTACTTTCCTCGGCACACCCTCTAGCGCCAATCTTCGCGCTGCTTTGACCGACGAAACGGGGACTGGGGCGGCGGTCTTTGCTACATCACCAGCGTTCGCCGGGACGCCGACTGCCCCCACTCCGGCCACCGCCGATAATAGCACGACCATCCCGACGACGGCCTATGTAAAGGCCAATGTCGCCGCGCTGCCGTTCTCAAAGTCGTTTGAAAGCTCCCAGCAGACCATCACCGCTGGCGGCTCGCTGACTCTGGCGCACGGCCTGGGCGTGAAGCCAAAGCTTTACATGGTTGTGCTTCAGTGCCTTACCGCTGAGGGCGGATACTCCATCGGGGATGAAGTCTTGCCCGACCCCTCTTCCAACGAAGCTGGATCAAATCGCGGTATCAGCATCGTTCCAGATGCCACCAATATCAATATCAGGAACGGCGGTGGCGGAATGCAGATTAGCCGCAAGGATAACGGTAACTTCCTGAACATCACAAATGCGAACTGGGCACTCGTCGCGAGGGCCTGGGCGTAAGGCTTGCAAAGCCTGCCGTTTCGACCAATAAGCGGGGCATGAAATTCCTCGTACCCGTTGAAGAGGCCATTCGCCGACTGCGCGACAATGCTTTCGCGCATCTTCGTTCGCGAGACTGGTTTCAGACGGCAAGTCTGTTGGCACTCAAAGACGATATCGTGTTGGTGACAAAGCAGTTTGACGATCACGTGCTCACGTTTTCGCCACGGGAAACGATCGGCAAAGACCTATTCCGCAAAGGGCATTATCAGCGCGATCTGGCGACCAGGGTTCTGGAATTGATTGGAAAACCGGCCGGCAACGTTCTGCTTGAGCTTGGGGCGAACATCGGCACCCACAGCGTCTATCTGATGGGTAATGGCAAGTTTGATCGGGCGGTGTCGGTTGAGCCGGATCCTCGAAATGCGAAGCTGCTTAGGCATAATCTCGCCCTCAACGGCCTATCGGATAAGGTCGCCGTCTTCGAGTGCGCAGCGGGAGATGAAGACGGCTCGATCGATCTCTATTTCGGAGACGCAAATTTCGGTGCCAGTAGCGTGATCAAGCCGAAAGGCGGTTCTCAATCGGTTCGGGTGCCGCTTCGTCGTGTTGACGGCATTTTGAACGAAGCTGGTGTCAGACCTGACGATATCGGTCTGGTTTGGATGGACATCGAAGGCGCGGAGGCTGAAGCGCTGAAGTCCATGTCGGAACTGGTGCAACGTCGAGTGCCGATCCTGTTGGAATACAGCCCGGCAAAATATGGCTCTGAGAAGGCTACAGCGACGGCGAACTATCTTGCGGCGAATTACCGGCGCTGCATTGTCTTTGCTGGCAAGTCAGAGAAGGAAATGGACGTTCGCGACGTCACAGAGCAGCGCGATATTCTCCTTTTGGCATAAAGGCGCCCTACATCAATAAATAGGTGAAAGGCGGTTCTTCGGAGCTGCCTTTTTCATTGGGCGCGAATGTCGGTAAATGTCTGATATTGTTTTGTTTTGTGGAGCCTCAACCGTTGTTCCTGGCCGTGGCAAAAAATAGAATATCGGCAAGCAACAAGGATGGATGCTGCCATGACACCGACCGACCAGCAACTTGCCAGAGCGCGAGAGGCAGTCGAACAGGCTTTTGACGGCGAAGGACTGAGGTTCCTAGCTTTCAGCGGCGGCAAGGATGCCTTGGCGTTGCTGAAGCTGTGCGAGCCCTACGCCGGCCGGTTCAGGCTGATCTGGGCGAACACCGGACACACGTTCCCTCACGTCGAGACCCTAATTAGAGCGGAAGGCGAGCGCTACGGCCTTGAGGAAATCCGGCCCGACCTCCAGGCACATTGGAAAGCCCATGGATGGCCCACGGAAATAGCGACCGTCACAAGCGCCATGTCGGTAAACAGCGATATCAGGTTGCAACCCTGGCCGCTGTGCTGCCTCGCCATGAAGGTTACCCCGATCCTGGCACGCCTTGGCACCCTCGATACACCCGTGACCCTCCTGCACGGACAGAAGCTCGCGGACGGCTGGCGCGTGCCATTGTCGATGCCTCAGAACGTGTCCATTTCGATGCCGCTGGCCGATTGGACGGACGCCGATGTCTACAGCTTCCTCAATGCAGAGGGCGTGGAACTGCCGGAGCACTATGCGACGGTAAAGGACAGCCTTGATTGCTGGATCTGCCCGGCCAACTGGACGCAAAGCTTCGCGCCTGAATATGCCGAATACGTCGGCCGCAAATACCCCGAAGTGTCGCGTTCCGTGCGGCCCACGGCAGAGCGGATTTTCAAGCATCTTCGATCAGCTACCAGCAACCTCGAAACGGCTCTGGAAAAGGCCGCTCAAGACTAGAAAGCAAAAAGCTATGCCGACTCTTGTCCCTATCGATGATGAGCCTCAGGGCCTCAGCTTGGCGCAGTTGCGCGCGCAGGCCATGGCGCAAGCGCAGGCAAAGGCCCAGGCCGAAGCTGAGGCGGCGGCCAAAGCTCGGGCGGCCGGCGAGCAATTGCCGTGGCTGGATTATCAACCCAAGCCCTGGGAAGAAGCACAGCAGGCACAGCGAAAGCCTTGGGAGGATTACCAGGGCGGTTCCGGCCAGCTTTCCCCTCAGGTGCAATCGTACATCTCTCAGGCAAAGGCCCGCGTCGCTGCTGGTCCGTATGCCGCTGCGTTCGGCATTCCACAGATGCCTGCCGCCGATCCAAATACGGGCCAGCCTGTTGGCGTCCCTGCCTTCTCGCCGACTGACTTCAGCAGGGGTAATTCCGCCCTCTGGGGAGCCGGCGACGCGACCACGTTCGGTTTCGGTGACGAACTCGGCTCCTATCTTGGCAGCGCTTTGTCGGGGCTTCCGCGCGATCAGGTCTTGCAGGAAATGCGGGCCATGAACTCGAAGGCTCAATCCGAAAACCCCGGCTCCTATCTCGCGGGCCAGATCGGCGGCGGATTGGCTCAGGGCGTGGCGACTGGTGGCGCGGGCTTCGGGGCAAATGCCGCAGCTCAGGGTGCAGGGCTTGGGCGTGTCGCTCTTGGCAGTGCTTTAGACGCGGCAATGTACGGAGGCGCCTATGGTGCTGGTGAGGCCAACGGGGATCTCGCTGACAGGCTGAAGGGTGGTGCTATCGGTGCAGGCACGGGCTTTGCAGTCGGTGGCGCTGCTCCGCTTGTCTCGACTGCCATTACCAAAGGTATCAGCAAGCTCATAAGCCCCTTTGCATCCTCTGCCGAACGTGAGGCGGCTGTTAATCTGCTTGCACAGGAAGGCGTTCCGGTAACGGCAGGGCAGCGCACAGGCTCGGATACTCTCCGCTATGCTGAAAGCGAGCTTGGCGGCGCGAAGGCTGCAAATCTGATGGATCAGCAGGGAGCGGCTTTTACCAATGCAGCGATGCAGAAAGCTGGCGGTTCCGGTCTCGCCACCCCTGACAATCTGGCCGCCCTCCAGGGTACTCTTGGGCAGGCCTTCGAAGACCTGTCGAGCCGCAACACGCTGGTTGCAGACCCTCAGCTCGGCCAAGATCTGGGCAAGACACTGAATCGCTATGAGAAGCTTCTGGAGCCCCAGCAGAAGCCGATTATCACCAACATGGTGGACGGCATTATCCAGCGCGTGCAGACCAACGGCGGCACGCTCCCTGGCCCGGAATACCAGACCATCCGTAGCGACCTTTCCTTGGCGGCTCAATCGACCGGCAATCCAACGCTGGCGACCGCCTTCCGTGGCCTCCGTAACTCGCTGGACGACGCAATGGAAAGATCGATCGGCGCGAACAACCCTGCCGATTCCGGCGCGTGGTCGGCACTGCGAAAGCAGTACGGCAACATGAAGGTTCTGCAGAAGGCCTCTCTTGGCGGTGGCGAAGATGCCGGGCTCGGCATGATCTCGCCGGCACGGCTGCGCATGGCGGCGGCGAGCGGGAATGCCGGCGGCTTCGCAACAGGCGCCAGCGACTTCACTGACCTCGCCAAGGCCGGCCAAGCAGTCATGACGCCTCTGCCGAACAGCGGCACCGCGTCGAGGCTGGCCGTTCGCAATATCGGGGCATTTGCTCCAACGATCCTGGGTGCCGGGTATGGCTATGGGCATGGTGGAGACCTTCAGAGCGCAATTGCCGGTGCGGCGGCTGGCTATGCCCTCCAGAAGGGCGCGGGTAGCCTCCTGATGAGCCGGCCCATGCAGGCCTACCTAGGCAACCAGGCAGCGGCCAATCTGTCTAACCCTGTCACCAACGCGCTATTGGCTGCAATCATGCGGCAAGGCGCTACACCGGCATTCACAAGCTCGCGGATGCACTGAGGAAAACACGCGATGGATCTTCTAGACCTACTTGCCGGCCTCCCAAACCCATACGCCGGGATGGCTGATGGGCCAAAGGGACAGGAGATGTATCCAGCGCCCACGTCGCTCTTCAGCAGCAACGTTCAGCCCTCACAGGGCTCCGGCCTTGGCCTTACCCCTCAGCAGGGCAATGACATTGCCTCACTGCTCGACCCCAATCAGGTCGATTTCGCCACGCGCCTACATACTATGTTCCAGCAGCTCGCGCAGACACCTGATTCTCCTATGCCCTACTTGCGTGCTGGCGGGGATGCCCGGAACACTGGTAATAACCTGCTTGCCGCCCTCCAGCAAAACGGGCTGAATTTTAGCGGAATGCTCCTGAAGCAGCGGCTAGGCTAAGGGCGCCAGTGATCATCTTCCTGCCGGCGCGTCGAGACGGCCTGCCGGATGACCTCTAATCGTTGCTCGATGTTGTCGAGGCGCCGGTCCATGTATCCGCGAACATCGCGCACCATTGCCCAAACGCCAAGGGCTGCCAAGCCGAAATAGACCCAAGTCATGTCCTAGAAATCCTCTCGGAAATAGCGTCGCCCCGCGAAGGGCGTGCTTGAATTTTTAACATACTGAGAGCATCATGTCCGTGGGCTTGAGAACCCGGACTAGGACTAGGGCTAGCGACCTTTGGCGAGGTAGCTGCCTGATCGCGTAGGAAACCTTGGCGGGTTTCTGTGCGCATGAGGTACGCCTTGGCGGGCGTCCAACTCGGTCGAATATGGCCGGGAGCGGACGCTATGTCCAGAGGGCAACCTTAAAAACGTTCGGCCTGTCGTCCTGGCAGGTTCTCAACTCCCGGCTTTCGGACCGCCTCCGATATCAGACGCCACGGAAAACTTTTCCGCTGCGTCGCCGGCCGTGAGAAGCCGGTTGCTAACCAGGACATAGGGACATGACCAACATCACCCGACGTGCCGCCCTAAGCGGATTCGCATCCTTGCCAGCCATAGCGGGCGCTACAGCGCTTCCGGGGGCCGTGGCGCCGGCAGATACCCTTTCGGACCCTCTCGCTGATCTGATCGCCGAATATCGCGCCAAGACGGCAGAGTTTGAGGCAATCCCGCACGAGGTGCTGACGAGGGAAAACGAGGACGCGCTTGTCGAGGCAACTTATGGGCCTACTGCTCGAACGCTATGGCGTAACCCACCTCTGCCGTCGAGCCTTCGCGGCGTGGCTGAGGCCATGCGCCTTGCGATCGAGGAAAAGGCATTCTGCGACCATGCTGTCGAGGCGCTGATTGTGCTCTCGTTGGCCTATCTCGACGGAGGCCGGTCATGAACGCCGTTGTTCGCACCCTCAAGCCCTTTGGCATGCCTGATGGCGTAGACCCGCGCACATGGCGGCAGGCAATCGAGGCACAGCTAAACGACCTGTTCGACCGCGCCACGGCTCTCATCACTGCTCTCGACCTCATGGAAGCCGATTGCGACCTTGAAGACGGCGCCGATGCCGAACCCTGGCTTGGCTGGGGCGAGCGTGGTCCGCGCGGAACTGTCGCGTGGCAGGACGATAAGCGCGGCAGCATGGATGATGATCGGGAGCTAGAGGACGAGCACGGCGGCGATATCAATGATGAGCCGCAGGAAGATGCTGGCGATTTGCCGGAACTGCTCGAATACGCCGACTGAAACAGCGGAAAAGTTTTCCGCCGTTTAGCCCGCTGCCTCACGGTGGCGGGCTTTTTCGTGTGTGCGCAATCTTGTACGTAGCATTTTCAGAAAGCAGAAAAATACAATGATTTCAAGGCCATATGGCGGAGGGAGTGGGATTCGAACCCACGGTGAACTTGCGCCCACGCCGGTTTTCAAGACCGGTGCCTTAAACCGCTCGGCCATCCCTCCATCTAATTGCTTTCATTGCGCTTTTCAGCTTTTATTTAATCGCTGAAAGGGTCGGTTGCTACGCAATTTGCAACTATTTGGCTTTTCGCTCGATGCTTATAGCTGCCTGCAACGCGGCGTCAACTTGCTCGGCGGCGCTTCCAAGACCTTCGCCATACCCACGCCTCGCAGATTCTCTCGGCCGGCGTTAATCCGAAGGTGGCGAGCGATCGTCGGCCTGCATGCCCGGCATGACGTGTGAATAGAGGTCAAACGTGATGCCGATGGTCTAGTGTCTCAAAACGGATGCGCAGCAGTTTGGTCTTGCTCAAGACGCGGACCTACTCATGCGCGAGCGAACGGGGCTGAAATGGCGATCCGTCGACCTGGGCGATGACGAAACTCTCACCATCGGGACGGATGCCAAGGCGAAGCTGTTCTTCGGCCTGCCGCGCTCGATGCGCCTTCACCTCGGCGACGGTGCTTGCCGATAGCGCAACGGTCCTGGCGCGGCCGCTCTTCGGTTCCTTGTAGCGCATGCCGTCGTCTGTTTGCTCGGCGCTGTGCTCGATCGTCAGTCGCCGCAGGTTGTCGCCGAGCTCGACGTGGCGCCACCGAAACGGAAGGATCTCGCCGCGGCGAAGGCCGCACGTCACAGCCAGCAGCACCGGAATGTACATGCGCGTCGGCCGCAGCCTTTCCAGCAACGTCGCGGTCTGGCTGACTTCGTAGGCGAGCATCTTTTTGCGCTCGACCTTTGGTGGCCTAGTGGCGGTTGCCGGATTGCGGGATAGCCTCTCCCAGATTACCGCTTGCCCAAGAGCCTTGATCGGCACGCGGCGGTAGTGGTGGACCGTGCGGTGAGATAGTGGCGGAAGGGACTTCGACTGCCGGCATCCAGTTCGGCGACGAGCCGGGCGCATTCCTTGTGCGCCTCACGCTTGGTGCCAATGAAGGAATGCGCTTCGGCGCCACCTGGCCGGTGACGAGCCGCGCGGCACTGCGATCCCAAGATCCTTGCCGCCGACGGTCACCGTATCATCGTCGACACGTGTGACCTGGCTCCTCAACTCGATCTGCTGCCCGATGCTGGTGTGCGGCGTCGCGATCATGGCAACCGTGCGCAAGCGCGTGACGGAGGATCGGGTGAGCGTTCTGATCCCGTCATATGACCAGCCGCACTATCGTCGACACGACGCCTCGTCGCCAACTTTTATACTGCCCTTTGCCATTCCATGAGTCTGGCGCGATCGGCGGCTTCTTCAAGCATTTGCTAATGGAACGAAATCGGCTCATGAAAGTTGGATAGACAGACGGCGCGCTGACCGCGCCGCGTCGGGCGAGTTTGCCCGCTCCGGCCTAGGGGGCTGTGTTTGGAGTACCCCGGCATCCTCGGCATTGCTCGATAAAGAGCCCGCTCATTCCCCATTGGCGGGCTCTTTCGATTTGACGGGGTGGCCGGCACCCTTCCTTCCGTCGTTGGGGTGGAAATTGCCTGAAAGGCGCCGGCCTGGCGGTCGGGTTAGGTCCGCCGCATATGCAGATCGGCTAATCTACCTCAAAAGGACATGGTGTGATCGCGTAATGCCTTGCTCAATCCAAGGTTAGGAATATATCACCATCGGTGAGGCGACCCACCCACGAGGATCGCCAATGTCGAACAAATACCCATTTTCAGAAGCTACGCTTGGCGGCAAGCTGGCGGCCGGCACCGGCCTATCGGTCGACTGCCTTACGTGCAGGCGGAGGGCAGTGCTCAACGTTGCCGAACTGGTTAAGCGCTTCGGCCTAGACCAGCCCTGTCTGCATTTGGATCCGCTCAAGATCATCTATTGCGACGAGTGCCGCGGCGCTGGCCGGGACGATCGGAACTTGCAGTTCACCAACCATGCGATGACGCCAGAGCAGCGGAAGGGTTGGACGCCTTGCCCGTAGGCGGCCCGACAGTTCCGCGTTGGGGGCGTAGGGTTGAACCGCCGGGCCTAACCGACTCGGTACGGCGAGTCGGCTGGAGCGAAGGTTACATTAGCTAGGCTGCATGAATATCACGGTTCATTACGTTCCACCGGTTTCGCTGAAACTCGCCGGGCGAGGCCCCCAACAACTACCTCAAGCCCGACGAGCAGCCGGAGATCAACCCGGCAATCATTCCTTGCAAGGCCGATGCCAGCGTTCCCGTCCTTGAATGATACAGTTTGCCGATAAGCGGTGGCTTATGCATTATCCGCACACCTGCCCGCGAGAGGTGCCCACCATACAGGATCACGAGCTTATCGAACGGCCAGGCAAGGGCTGGACGCCATGGGAGCGAGGCACGGCGAATCCGACGTCGAGCGCGTCTGGTGGAGGGCGCCGTGCCGTCACTTCCCGAAGCTGAACGTCAGCGTGTGGTTCGATGGAATCGCGGCATGGCCAAGGAAAGAGAGGCCGCGGCCAATCACGCGTCCGGCCGAGCCTGATAAGTAGCATCCTGCTACATTTGGCCCGCCGCTTCGGTGGCGGCCTCAGCCGCGGAATCTCGATTCGATCAGGGCAGCTTGGCCAAATGGGCCGCCGCGAGGTCGAGCCCCTCGCGACTGATCGAATGGCCAAGGCCGGGCAGCAGACTCAAGAAAATGTCAGCGCCGGCGGCGGAAAGACGTCCGTGCGCGCTCCGCGCCTCGGTCGCCGGGATCACCGGGTCGGCGGTGCCATGCAGCAACAGAACGCGCGTTCGGGGAGAAGGCGCAAGCGGATCGTGCGTCGCGAGACGGCCGGAAAAACCGACCACGGCGCCGGGCCTCCAACGGCCGGAGGCGATCGCATCCAGCGCCATGATGGCGCCCTGCGAGAAGCCCGCCAGCGCAACGCGCTCGGGGTGGCCGCTCAGGCCGTGTCGCTCGGTCAGCGCGGTCAGGACGGCGTCGAACGCCGGCCGCGCGGCGGCGATGCGCCCGGCCCGGTTGGCTTCCGTGACGCCCGAGATCGAGAACCACTGCCGCCCCAGCCCGCCCTGATCGAATGGCTCGGGGCCGTCGGGCGCCTCGAAGGCGGCGTTGGGCAGAAACGGCGCGAGGTGGTCCGCCAGCGGCGCCAGATCGGCGCCCCGACTGCCGACGCCATGCAGCAATATGACGAGAGAGACGGCCATCACGCCGCCTCTTTCAGGCGACGAGCGACCGGATCAAGCCCCGGCAGGTCGGGTCCAATGGGCACGATGCCGGTCGGGTTCAGCCGCTTGATCGAGTAGTAGCCGCGCTTGATGTGGTCGAGATTGACCGTTCCGCGCACTCCAGGCACGTCAAGCACACGGGCCAGATAGGCCGACAGCGCCGGGTAGTCCGTGATGCGGCGAAGATTGGTCTTGAACAAGCCGTAGTAGGCGGCATCGAAGCGGACCAGCGTCACGAACAAGCGGATGTCCGCCTCGGTGAAGGCTTTGCCCATCAGCCACGGCCCGCCCGCCGACAACCGCGCCTCCAGTTCATCGAGTTGCGCGAAAACGTCGCGAAAGGCTTCTTCATAGGCGATCTGGGTCGTGGCGAAGCCTGCGCGATAAACGCCGTTGTTCAGCCGCCGATAGATAAGGTCGTTCAGGGCGTCGATTCCCGCACGCAATGGCTCAGGGTAGAGATCGGGGCCAGAGGCAAGGCTGCCGAAGCCCGAGTTGAACATGCGTAGTATCTCGGCGGATTCATTGTTGACGATGGTGCCGCGCTGCTTGTCCCACAGCACCGGCACCGTTGCCCGGCCCGAGACATGCGGATCGGCCCTGGTATAGATCTCATGCAGCCATGTGGCCCCGTTCACCGGGTCCGGCGAGGCAAAACGCCAGCCCTGCGCGCCGAGCTCGGGCTCCACGATCGACAGCGACACCACATCCTCCAGCCCCTTCAGCCTGCGCGCGATCAGCGTGCGCGAAGCCCAGGGGCAGATCAGGGCGACGTAGAGGTGGTAGCGCCCAGCTTCGGCCTTGAAACCGTCCGTTCCGCTCGGGCCCGCGCTGCCGTCCGGCGTGACCCAGTGGCGGAAGGTCGAGGTCTGGCGCACGAAGCCGCCCTTGGCATCGGTCGCCTGGACGGGTTGCCAGTCCTCGGTCCATTTTCCATCGATAAGCATTCGGTATCTCCTTGCGATGAGCGGGTGACCGGACGCCGAACGTAATCAGAACGGGCTGGCGGCCAGCGTGAGCGGTCCGTCGCCGAGCACGGCCAGGGTCAGCAGCGACACGATCCAGAAAGCGGGATACTCCCAGCCGCCATTGGGATTGTTGAACCAGAAGCCCGCCTTGCCGTGAACCTTCGCGATTGTGCCGGCGAGAACCGGGATCAGGATGACGGCGAAGATGCGCGGCCAGATGCCCAGCAGCAGGGCGAGGGCGCCCGCGAGTTCCCAGACGATCGTCACGTAGGCGAACCAGCCGGGCAATCCGAGCGATCTGAAGAAGCCGGCCGTCCCAGCGGGCTTGAACACGAAGAGCTTGAGCCCGACATGGGCGAAGAACAGCGCGGCCAAAGCCAGCCGCAAGAGAAGCACGCCCCACGGGGCTGTGACAGGGTCCATCATGGTCTTGATCCTTTAGGTTGGCCCAGCGGAACGCCGGGTCATGATTGAATGCCTGGCGCCCACCTCCGGCGAGGGTCAGTGGAAAATGAAGCTGCGCATCGACACCGAGGCGATGTCGATGGAGTTGTTCATGAAGGTCAGCTGATCCTTTTCGTCGGTCACGCCGGCGGCCGTCAGAGCCGGGAGATAGTGGTCAGGCGTTGGCTGGGCCATGGCGAACAGGCTGCCCAAGCGCTGGCGGTCGGCCAGCGCCGCGAAGTCCCGCGCCGCGAGCCGTTCGGCAAAGAAGCTGTCGAACTCAACGGCCCAATCATAGGGCTTGCCGCCCCAACGCATGGTTCGCAGGTTATGCACCACGTTGCCGGAACCGAGGATCAGCACGCCCTTGCCGCGCAGCTCGGCCAGGTCCTTGCCGATCTGCAGATGCCAGTCCAGATCTTTCGACATGTCGATCGAGAGCTGAAACACGGGGACATTCGCCTCGGGATAGAGCTTCGTCAGCACCGACCAGGCGCCGTGGTCCAGCCCCCAGGTGTCGTCGGCCTCGGCGTGATGGCTGGCGAGCAGGCTGACCACTTCCCGCGCGAGTTCCGGGGCTCCCGGCGCAGGGTATTGCTCGGCGTAGAGTTCCGGCGGGAAGCCGTAAAAGTCATGGATCGTGCGGGGCACAGCCGAGACATCGACCAGCGTCGTGCCTCGCGTCATCCAGTGAGCCGAGACCACCAGGATCGCCTGCGGCCGCGGCAGAGCCTTGCCCAACTCGGTCCATGAACGGGAATAGGCATTGTCCTCGATCGCGTTCATCGGCGAGCCGTGGCCGAGGAACACCACCGGCATCCGGTCCGACGCCTTCAGCCGGCTCTTCAGAACCTGCATCGATGCGGCAAGACTCATCTCCATCTCCTTCGCAATGTCTGGCGGCCTCTCGAGGCCTGTCGACAGCAATATGTCCCCGTAGGTTTGAGAATGAAATGACGTATGTTATGAATGAGTAAGAATGAAATGTTCTCAGTAGGGCGGGCGACGTGGACTTTCTCGATTGTTTGCGGGCTTTCGTGGCCACCGCTCAGGCCGGTTCGTTCAGCCAGGCGGCCGAACGCCTGGGCATATCCAACAGGCTGACATCCAAATATGTGGCCGCGCTGGAGGAGCGGCTTGGCGTGAGGCTTCTGCAGCGCACCACCCGGCGCGTCGGCATCACGCCGGAGGGCGAGGACTTGCTGCGGCGGGCCCCCGCGCTGATCGATGACATCGACGACCTGCTTGCGAGCTTCACCGCTGAGGGAAGCGGGTTGTCGGGAAACCTGCGGGTATCGGCGCCGGTGACCTTCGGTCAGACGCACGTACAGGCGCTCTTGCGCGGCTTTGCGATGAGCCATCCCGATCTGGTGATCGACCTGCAACTGGACGATGCCTATATTGACCTTGCCGCGCGGGGAGTGGACGTGGCCTTCCGGATCGGCGAGTCGAACCAGAGGTCGCTGGTCACCCGCAAGCTCGGCACGATCTCAAGCATCATGCTCGCTTCCAAGGACTATATCGACCGTCGAGGAGCTCCCGAAAGCCCGGTGGATCTGTTGCGGCACGACTGCATCGTGGACACGAACCGCCGCGATGCGATGCACTGGCCGCTGGAGATTGACGGGCGGACCGAGGAATTCCCGGTTCATGCGCGGTTCATGGTGAATTCCGCGCAGGTGGCGTTGGATCTGGCTCGCGAGGGTCTGGGGATCTCGTATTGTCCGCGATTCGTGATCGGCGCTGACATGAAAGCCATGGGGCTCGTCCAGGTGCTGCCGGGCTACTCCAACCCGACCTCGGCCGTTTCCATGGTGTGGCTTGAAGGGCGCGTACTGCCGCGAAAAGTCCGCACCCTGATAGACTATGTCGTTGCCGAAACGCGCGGCGTGATCTGACGCGTCAACGCGCGCCACAATCTCGCCCAGTTGCGGCCATAATCGATTAACATCGTGATAAACAATTCCTGTGCACAAAGGGATTGGGGATCAAGGTGTTGCTGGCATCGGCGGACGCTTGGCTCCGCAAGGTGGCTGCACTGTAGGGGACAATCGAAATCATGCAGGCTTCGGCGCGCCCGCGTCTTCGTCGCGCTTCTGCTTTCGCCCTTTGTACCCTCTCGGGGCTGGTGCTGGCTGCTTGCGCCTCGCAACCCGAGCCGAAGGGCATGGTCTACAAGAAGGCCCGCTCCAAGGAGTATTTCGCGGAATCGGAATATGGCGTGAAGGCCAGTCCGCGCGTGCAGTTCATGCGTCGCGGCGGCGGTCGCGACCAACTTGGCAAGCCCTACCAGGTGCGCGGCAAGTGGTATTATCCGAAAGAAGACAAGAAGGGCTTCACCAAGGTCGGGCTGGCATCCTGGTATGGCGATGCCTTCCATGGCCGGCTGACCGCCAATGGCGAAGTCTACGACATGACGCATCTTACCGCGGCGCATCCGACGATGCCGCTGCCGAGTTATGCCCGCGTCACCAATCTGGAGACCGGCAGTTCCGTGATCGTCCGCGTCAACGATCGTGGTCCCTATCATGAGGGCCGCATCATCGACGTCTCCGAGCGCGCGGCGCAGATGCTCGACTATGACAAGGTCGGCACGGCCAGGGTCAAAGTCGAATATGTCGGTCGCGCGCCGCTCGATGGCGATGACGAGCAGTATCTGGTGGCCTCGTATCATCCGGGCAAGAACCGGCCGGATCCGTCGGACGGCCTGCCGACCGGTGTGATGGTGGCCATGAATGGCCCGTCGCCGAGCCTGTCGGTGGGCGCGCCGCCCGCCGCCGTGCCTTTCCCTGGGCAGCTGACCAGTTCGGGCGGGGCCTTCGCCGCGCAGCCTGGCCTGTCGGAGCAGCCGGCCGTGCAACCGGCGGCGGCATTCTCGGTGCAGGGCTCGAGCGATGTCGTGTTGCCTGATTTCGGACCGATCGTGCCGGAACGGCCGGATCTTGGCCTTCCGCCGAACTCGCCCTTCGCCATGGCTTCGCTGTCCTACGCGGATGAGCGTGTAAAGCGCGCGGATGTCTTTGCCTCGCTGGACGGCGGCGGCATGTCGCCGGCCGATATCCTGCAGTCATGGAAGAAATCGAAACTCCAGGGTCAGGCGCCCGCATCCGACTATGTCGCGGCCGGTTCCTTCGACCAGGCCGCCGAGGCACAGCGCGTGGCCGTTGCGCTCGAGCCGTTCGGCCGGATAGAGATCCAGCGCACCGATCTCGACGGCAACGACTGGTATGCGGTCAATGCCTATCCGGACGGCCATGGCAGCATCGACGACCTGCTTCAGGCTGCCTGGTCGCATGGCGCGCCGGACGCGCTGGTTGTGCGTAACTGATCAAATTCTCGCGGCCCGTTGATCCGGCCGAAAAAACCCTGATAGCGTGGTCGCGGGGTAATCTTTGCGCAATCCCGGGGCGAAGTCGCCGAGCGCTTTCCGGTGTTGCTCAGATTGGGTCGAGATTTCATGCAATTCCGCATCTTCCCGTTTTTCGTCAGCCTTCTGGGAGCGGTGCTGATGCTGCTTTGCGTCGTTCCGGCGAGCGCCCAGCTTTTCGAGACCAAGGCGACGCAGGCGTTCATGATCGATGCCGACACCGGCACCGTGCTCTTCGCGAAGGACCCCGACAAGCCGATCCCACCCGCCTCTATGGCCAAGCTGATGACCATGGAGATGGTCTTCAACGCCATCAAGTCAAAGCGCATGACGCTCGATGACACGTTCGTCGTCAGTGAAAACGCCTGGCGCACCGGCGGCGCGCCGTCCGGGACTTCGACCATGTTCGCCAAGCTCAAATCCGCGGTCCGCGTCGAGGACCTGATCCAGGGGGTCACCGTGCAGGCCGCCAATGACGGCTGCATCGTGCTCGCCGAGGGGATGGCCGGGTCGGAGGCGAGTTTCGCCGCGCAGATGACGGATCGCGCCCGCCAGCTCGGCCTCCAGAAGTCGACCTTCGTGAATTCGACCGGACTGCCGGCCGACGGCCAGCAGACGACGGTGCGCGAGCTGACGATGCTGGCGCTGCATCTGTGGCGCGACTATCCGGAGTTCTTCCACTATTACGGCCAGCCGGACTTCACCTGGAACAAGATCTCGCAGAGGAACCGCAATCCGCTGATCGCGATGGGAATCGAAGCCGACGGGTTCGTGGCGGGCGCCAGCGAGCAGGCTGGGTTCGGCCTTGTCGGAACCGTCAGCCACGACGGCGTCCGTGTAATCGCCGCGCTCAGCGGCCTGGCGAACGATCGCGAACGCTCCGAGGAGGCGCGCAAGCTGCTCGATTGGGGCTCACGTTCGTTCCAGAAGACCGAGATCTTCGCGCAGGATGAGGTGGTCGGCGAAGCGCAGGTGTTCGGTGGCGCCAAATCCGGCCTGGCTTTGAAAGCAAAAGGCCCGGTGAACATCTTCCTGCCGATCGCCAATCGCGACAAGCTGACCGCCAGGATCGTTTATCAGGGCCCGGTGTCGGCGCCGGTCGAAGCGGGGCAACCGGTCGGCGAGTTGCGCGTTTGGATAGGCGACACGCTCAGCCAGCAGACTCCGCTCTATGCCGCCGAGTCGGTGCAAGTGGGCACGCTTCCGCAACGTGCGCTCGACGCAGCCAAGGAACTCGCCGTCGGCTGGTTGCGTCAGAAACATTTGTGATCGGGCAAGTTCGTGGACCTTTTGTCGGACCGGAGCTATGACAGCGGCCAGCACGGGCAGAGGCAATCTCGATTGGCGAGCGGATTTTTCATCACCTTCGAGGGCGGCGAGGGAGCAGGCAAGTCGACGCAGATCGAGCGGCTTGCGCGGCGCTTGCGCGGCAAGAAATACGAGGTTCTGGTCACTCGCGAACCGGGTGGATCGCCTGGCGCCGAGGCGGTGAGGCATGTGCTTCTATCGGGTGCGGCCGAGCCGTTCGGCCCGAAGATGGAGGCGATCCTTTTCGCCGCCGCGCGCTCCGACCATGTCGAGCAGGTAATCCGGCCGGCGGTGGAGCGTGGCTCGATCGTGCTCTGTGACCGCTTCATCGATTCCTCGCGCGTCTACCAGGGCGTCACAGGCGGCATCGACGCCGATTTCATGAAGGCGCTCGAAGCGGTGGCCATCAATGGCATGATGCCGGACATGACGCTGATCTTCGACATCGATCCGGTCGTGGGATTGAGGCGGGCCACGGCGCGGCGGGGGGCAGGGGACGCCGCCGATCGCTTCGAGAAGGAGGCCTTGGCCATCCACCGGCGACGGCGCGAGGCTTTCCTGGCCATCGCCGCGGCCGAGCCGGAGCGGTGCATCGTCATCGACGCCTCCGCCGATCCCGACACGGTGGAGAATATCGTCACCGCCGCCGTCTTCGCGGCGCTGGAGGAGCGGACGCCGGCGCAGAGGATTGAGACGGCGACTGCATGATCTTCGAACGCATCGCCCCGGAACAGCACGACACGCTGGACGGCGTGCCCGAGCCGGCTGAAACTGCGCGGCTGGTCGGCCACGCGACGGCGACAGGGATGCTTGCCAACGCCTACCGCGCGGGCAAGTTGCCCCACGCGCTGATCTTTGCCGGGCCGCTCGGTATCGGCAAGGCGACGCTCGCGTTTCACCTGGCGCACCATCTTCTGACATATCCGGATTTCAGGACGGCGCCCGACACGCTTGCGGTTCCCGATCCGGCTTCCTCGCTGTTTCGCCAAATCGCCACCGGGGCTCATCCGGGCGTGCTGCATCTGACGCGCCCGGCCAACGACAAGACCAAGAGCTTCAAGACGGTGCTGACCGTCGATGAGATCCGGAAGGTCAGCCGGTTCCTTTCGATGACCTCGCATGACGGCGGCTACCGCGTCGTCATCGTCGATCCGGCCGACGACATGAACACCAACGCCGCCAATGCCTTGCTCAAGAATCTCGAGGAGCCGCCGGCTCGCACCCTGTTCATCCTTGTCGTGCATGCGCCGGGCAGCCTGTTGCCGACGATCCGCTCGCGCTGTCAGGTGGTGCGGCTGGCACCGCTGGCGGCCGACGAACTGATGGCGGTACTGGAAAATATCGAGCCCCCGCCGCCGGACGATCCGGCAGCGCGTGCCGCGCTCGCCGAGCGGGCAGGGGGCAGCGCCCGCAACGCGATCCTGCTTACTCAGTATGGCGGATTGGAGATAGCCGGCGCGCTCGATACGCTGGTGGCGGCGAGGAAGCCGGATATCGCGGCATCGCACCGCCTTGCGGAGGCCGTGGCGGGGCGCGACCAGGCGATCCAGTTCGACATCTTCAACCGCCGCGCGCTCAATCTGCTTTCGGCCGCGGCCAGCGAGGCGGCGATGGCCGGCGACCTCGCCAGGGCCAAGACCCTGTCGGAGGCTTGGCAGCAGGCATTGAACAGCATATCTGAGGCCGAGACCTACAATCTCGACAAGAAGCAGCACGCCCTGACCATGATCGACCGCCTGAATTCTGCGATGCGAATGTGACGGCCCGTTCGATGTATGCCGTTGGTCCACTTTCGGCCAGCATGCATTGGCCTCGGGATGGCAATCGACGTTCCGATGCGATATCCACCGCCACAACTCAGATTCAGATATTCATGACGGTTCATTCATGTCACGCGACACATTCTACATCACGACCGCGATCTCCTATCCGAACGGCAAGCCGCATATCGGCCATGCCTATGAACTGATCGCCACCGATGCCCTTGCCCGCTTCCAGCGGCTCGACGGCAAGGACGTGTTCTTCCTGACCGGCACCGACGAGCACGGCATCAAGATGCTGCAGACCGCGCGCAAGGAAGGCATCACGGCGCGCGAGCTCGCCGACCGCAACTCGGCCGAGTTCCGCCGCATGGCGACCGCGCTCAATGCTTCCAACGACGATTTCATCCGAACCACCGAGGAACGGCACTACGCCTCCTCCCAGGCTATATGGAAGGCGATGGCCGCCAATGGCGACATCTACAAGGGCGGCTATGCCGGCTGGTATTCGGTGCGCGACGAGGCCTATTATGGCGAGGAAGAGACCGAGGTCCGTGCCGACAATGTGCGCTACGGGCCGCAGGGGACGCCTGTCGAATGGGTGGAGGAAGAGAGCTATTTCTTCCGCCTCTCCGCCTATCAGGACAAGCTGATAGCTCTTTACGAAAGCCAACCCGATTTCATCGGCCCGGCTGAGCGTCGCAACGAGGTGATGAGCTTCGTCAAGTCGGGGCTGAAGGACCTTTCGGTCTCGCGCACCACCTTCGACTGGGGCGTGCCGGTGCCGGGCGACGAGAAACACGTGATGTATGTGTGGGTCGACGCCTTGACCAACTACATTACCGGCGTCGGCTATCCTGATGAAAATGATGAGAAATGGCGGTTCTGGCCAGCTGATGCCCACATCATCGGGAAGGACATCGTGCGCTTCCACGCTGTCTATTGGCCGGCCTTCTTGATGTCGGCGGGAATCCCGCTGCCGAAGCGCGTCTTCGGCCACGGCTTCCTGTTCAACCGCGGCGAGAAGATGTCGAAATCGGTCGGCAACGTCATCGATCCATTCACCATGGTCGAGCATTACGGCGTTGATCAGGTGCGCTATTTCTTCCTGCGCGAGGTGCCATTCGGCCAGGACGGCAACTACAGCCATGAGGCGATCGTCAACCGCACCAACGCCGACCTTGCCAACGGCCTCGGCAATCTGGCGCAGCGGTCTCTGTCGATGATCGCCAAGAACTGCGGCGGCGCGGTGCCGAAGCGCGGAGACCTTACCGAAGCCGACACGTCGATCCTCGATCAGGCGATCGAAGCGCTGGCCATTTCCCGAAGGGCGATGGCGGAGCAGGGCATCCATCTGGCGCTGGCGGCGATCTTCGGGGTGGTGGCGGAAGCTGACCGGTATTTCGCCTCACAGGAGCCATGGGCGCTGCGCAAGACCAATCCGGAGCGCATGGAAACCGTGCTTTGGACGACAGCAGAGCTCGTGAGACGGGTGACGGTGCTTTGCCAGCCCTTCATCCCGGGGTCGGCGGCAAAGCTGCTCGACCTGCTTGCCGTGCCGGCGCACAAGCGCGCGTTCGAGCATGTCCATGCGGACCACGCGCTGGTGCCTGGCACAACGCTGCCGTCGCCTGAGGGCGTGTTTCCGCGTTATGTCGAGCAGAACGCCTGATGCTGGTCGACAGCCATTGCCATCTCGACTTTCCGGATTTCGCAGAGGAGCGGGCGGCCGTTGTCGCCCGCGCCTTCGCCGCCGGAGTCGGCCGCATGGTCACGATCTCGACGCGCGTGAAGCGTTTTCAGCAGGTCATTGAAATTGCTGAGACTTTCGAGGATGTTTATTGCTCGGTCGGCACCCACCCGCACAATGCGGCGGAGGAGCTCGATGTCACCGCCGACGAGCTTGTGCGGCTTTCCGGCCATCCAAAGGTGGTGGCGATCGGCGAAGCCGGGCTCGACTACTATTACGACAAGGCGCCGCGCGATGCGCAGGCAGAAGGCTTCCGCAACCATATCGCCGCCTCGCGCCGGACCGGCCTGCCATTGGTCATCCATTCGCGCAACGCCGACGACGATATGGCGTCTATCCTCGAGGACGAAACAGGGAAGGGCGCTTTCCCCTTCATCCTGCACTGTTTTTCGTCTGGGCGCGGACTAGCGGAAGTCGGCGTCGCGCTGGGCGGCTATGTTTCCTTTTCCGGTATCCTGACCTTCAAGAATTCCGCCGAGCTGCGGGCCATCGCCGCCGACGTCCCGCGCGACCGGCTGCTGGTCGAGACCGACGCGCCTTACCTCGCGCCAATCCCGCATCGGGGAAAACGCAACGAACCGGCCTATGTCACGAACACGGCAAAGGTGCTCGCCGAGACCATCGGTGTGAGCGAAGCCGAGATCGCGGACATCACCACCGGGAACTTCTTCAAGCTGTTCACCAAGATGCCGCGACCGGACGTGGCGCGGACATGAGCGACCGGCTGCGCTTTACCATCCTCGGCTGCGGATCATCGCCGGGGGCGCCGCGTATCACCGGCGATTGGGGCAATTGCGATCCCGCGAATCCGAAGAACCGGCGCATGCGCACGGCGGCTCTAGTCGAGCGCATTGCCGCCAATGGCGCGCGCACCACGGTAGTCATCGACACTGGACCGGATTTTCGCCAGCAGATGCTGATGGCCTCGGTCAGGCGTATCGACGCCGTGGTCTATACCCACCCGCATGCCGACCATATCCATGGCATCGACGATCTGCGCGGCTTCGTGCACGACCAGCGGCACAGGATCGACATCCACGCCGACGAACCGACGATGGAGCGGCTGCGCCAGGCCTTCGGCTATTGCTTCGAGACGCCCCCCGGTAGTTCCTATCCGCCGATCGTCAAGCCGCATCTGATCGATCATACCAGGCCGGTGACGGTCGAAGGCGAGGGGGGTGCCCTCACCCTCGAGCCATTGCCGCAGATCCATGGCGACATCATTTCGCTGGGTTTCCGCATCGGCGGACTCGCTTACTGCCCGGATATCAGCGACTTCCCGGCCGCCACGGCCGAGCGTTTACGCGATCTCGACATGCTGGTCATCGACGCGCTGCAGTACAACACGCATCCCAGCCATCTGTCGCTCGGCCAAGCCTTGGGCTGGATCGAGAAGCTTTCGCCGAAGAACGCCGTGCTGACCCATATGCATGTGCCGTTGGACTATGCCGTGGTGATGGCCGAGACACCGGATCACGTGGCACCGGCTTATGATGGTTTGGTGATAGAAAATGCCCTTTGAATCAAAATGATGGGAAGAATTCTCAATATCTGAAGCTAATTGGCGGCTAGTGGTCGGCTGCCGTCCCGAAGCTGATCATCTCATCCCCCATGATCCTGACTAGACGATGCTCGGTAGAGCTTCGTGACGCTCTTTTACCCGCGATATCGAACATACGGCTGACGTATGGTGCAGTCTCACCGGGGCACTCGGCCAAGGTTCGTGTCGAGCTTTCGCATCTCCAATAGCCCGGCAGGAAACCCGGAATCTCCAGTCTTCGCCTTCAGCTGATAGTTCCATAATCTATCTTATGCGACTTATGGATATGGAGGCTCAACGCCATGGTCGGTTGAAATAGCAACTACCATGCTGCAAGCTGTCATGGCATTGGGGCGGAACAATAAGGGCATGCAACATTGACCTCCTCGCGCTCCTTTCTTGGCTTTCCCAGCCGCCTCGGTGAAGGCCGCGTTCCCCGGGCCGTGATCTTCGGTTCCGGTCACGGCAGCACCTATTCCGGCAAGGACAGCAGCGGCTATGCTGAGGCCGCCAACGCCATCCGCGCCGCCAGCCAGGCTGATGCTCCGCTGGTCGAGCACTGGGATTTCGACCTCGGCGGGCCGCTGTTCAATGGCGGACCGGCCTGCTGCACCGACACCGGCGACATCTTGACCATAATGCATGACAATGCCGGCAATCGGGCCCGCATCGAAGCGAGAACGCGCGAGGTTCTATCCCTGCCGGCCGTGCCGATCATGCTTGGCGGTGACGATTCCGTCGTCATTCCGTTCCTGGCCGGCTTTGCCGGCTATGGACCAATCTGGATTCTTCAGATCGACGCCCACATCGACTGGCGCGACGAAGTTCATGGCGAACGCCATGGCTATTCGAGCCCGATGCGGCGGGCAAGCGAAATGCCGCATGTCGCCGGCATGGTACAGGTCGGCCTGCGCAGCGTCGGCAGCGCGCGCATCGGCGAAATCGAAGCGGCGCAGCGCTATGGCAGTTGCTTTGTCACAGCGCGCGAGGTCCACGCTCAAGGGGTGGATGCCGCTCTGCGGTATATTCCCGAAGGCGCGCAGGTCGTCGTCACCCTCGACTGCGACGGCCTCGATCCAGGGATCATGCCGGGCGTGGCGGCGCGCACCCCCGGTGGCCTCTCCTACACTCAGGCGATCGACCTGATTGCCGGCCTTGGCAGGCGGGCCAGGCTCGCTGGATTCGACCTTGTTGAGTTATACCCTCCCGCCGACATTGGCGGCCTGTCGGCGCTGACCGCGGCGCGGCTTCTCGTCAATGCGATCGGCGCGATCGTGCGGCAGAACTAGCCCGGCTTCACCATGGCTTCTCCAATCTCCGCAAGGATATCTGAATTCATCGAAGCCCTCCCGTTGGAGTCGGGACTTCGAGTGCTGGAGATCGGATGTGGTCCAGGCGTTGCCGCACGCGCCATCGCGGAGCGGATCGGTGATGGCTTTATTCTGGCGATCGATCGTTCGGAAAAGGCAATACGACTGGCGCAAGCGGGATCGTACAATGAAATAGCCGCAGGCAGGCTCGGTTTCAGGTGCGTCGCAATCGAGGATTTTGTCCTGAATACGGGTGATGCTCCCTTCGACATGGCCTTTGCCATGCGGGTCGGCGCACTCGACGGACGCCACCCTGAGGCAGGTCAGGCGGCGTTGAAGCGGATCAAGGCCGCGTTGAAGCCAGGTGGCAGGCTGTTCATCGATGGTGGCCGTCCTTTGCAAGAAATCGAGTTGGGTTGCGGTTTGCCGTCTTAGAAGAACCCTTCGAGAAACGCCGCCGTCGCGTCCGAGATGCCGATGATCTTGTCGGTCGCCTGGCGGTATAATTTGAAGTTGAGCTCGGTCTCCGGCCGACCGTCCTTCCAGTCCTCGAAGCGCTTGAGTTCGTGACGGCCCAAGGGTTTCGTCGCCAGGGCGGTGCGGCGGATGGAAACGCTGACGCGCGGTGTCTGCCGTTCGCGATCAGGGCTTCTAGGGACGGCCTGCGAGGAGGTCACAATGCCGCGCGCGACGAGCCCCTGCCCGCCTTCGATCTCGCTGGCGAACAGGAAGACGACTTCGCCTTCGGCGATGCGCTTGCCGCCATACATGGTCTTCTGGGCGGCGAACACAAAGGTTTCTGCCTGAGGGTTCCCGATCTCGGCCTTGATGGCGTATGCCATGCATTACGGTTCCCGGCTGAGGCCGATCCGGTAGCCCAGCACACGCCGGGCTCCCGGCTCGATCAGCATGACACCAGGCTTGTCAGCAAACTCGCCGTCGAAATCGACGGGGCTGGCGACGCCGTGCCAGGGCTCGATGCACAGGAACGGTGCGCCACCGGGCTTGGACCAGATACCCAGCTCGTTGAACCCTTGCCACGACAACTCGATCGCCGGCCCGCGCTCGGCGGCATAACGCACGCTCTTGCTGGCCGGCCGATCGAGGATGACGGCGTCGTCGACGAACAGTTTCTCGGAAAGCGGCAGCGTATTGCCCTCGATGGGCGTTGGTTGCGGATCCGGCAGCAGCAGGCCGTCCTTGAGGCGGCGCACCGGCGCCGGCTCATTCTCTCCGAAGGTCAGCCGATAGGCTTCCTTGGACAACTCCGGCAGCAGCGGCCAGTTGAACGCCGGATGCGCGCCTATTGAGCCCGGCAGCGGCTCGCCGCCGGTGTTGGTTATCTCGAAGGTGACGCCAAGCTGCCGGGGTTTCAGCTCGTAGCCGATGGCCAGGCGAAAAGCGAAGGGGTAGTGCGTTCGGGTCTCGGCGTCATCGGTCAGCACCAATGTGCAGGAGCTCGGCCCCTGCTCCGCCCAGGCGAAAAACCGATCACGGGCGAAGCCATGCTGCGTCATCGGATAGGTTTGGCCGCGATACCGCAGTTGGTCGCCCTTAAGCCGGCCGACGATCGGGAAAAGGACTGGCGAGTGACGCCGCCAGGCGGGGCCGGCCTGCCAAAGAAGCTCTGTGCCGTCGCCGTCGCGTAGCGAGACAAGCTCGGCCCCCTGCCCGACGATGGTCGCCGAAATACCGTCGGCTTGAAGCGTCAGCTGTTCCATTGCGTCCTCGCGGCTGCTGGCCGCCGGCAGGCTAGCAAAAGGCCGTGCATGAACTCAAGCGCCGCAGGCATGCTGTCCCGCAGACGCCGAGCGTCCTGCGGCGATGAAAAAATGGCCGGAGGTTTCCCTCCGGCCACGGCGAGGCCTGCAGTGTTGCCTGCTACGGTTCGGCCTATTCGCGCTCGCCGGTGAAATTCAAAAGCAACTGGAAGATGTTGATGAAGTTCAGATAGAGCGAGAAGGCGCCGAAGACAGCGAGCTTCTGCTGCGATTCCGCGTCGAAGTTTTCCGCATACTGCTCCTTTATGGTCTGCGTGTCCCAAGCGGTAAGGCCGACGAAGACGGCGATGCCGATCACCGATATGGCGAACTGCAGCGCCGTCGAGCCGAGGAACAGGTTGACCAAGCTGGCGATTACCACGCCGATCAGGCCCATGATCAGGAAGGACGAGAACTGTGTGAGGTCGCGCCTGGTCGTGTAGCCGTACAGGCTGGTGGCGCCGAACATCGTAGCGGCGATGAAGAAGGTGCGCGCGATGCTGGTCGAGGTGAACACCAGGAACACGGAGGCCAGCGACAGGCCCATCACGGCGCAGAAGGCCCAGAACATCGCCTGCGCGCCCGAGGCCGACATTGTCTGCATCCTGAACGAGAAGAGCATGACGAAGGCCAGAGGCGCCAACATCACCACCCATTTCAGCGGGCTGGAGAAGATCGGCACGTATAGCGCGGGCGTCGAGGCCACGAAAAAGGCGACGAGGCCGGTGACGACGAGACCGAGGCCCATATAGTTGTAGACGCGCAGCATGTGCTTGCGCAGGCCCTCGTCATAGACGGCTCCGGCCTGGGCGCCGGTGCCTATTCGGTATCCCAGATTGGGGCTGTTCATTTGGTTCTCCTTGGTTCTCGGTAGAGGTTCTGTCTTCAATAGAGGGTTTTGGCGAGTTTCTCGGCGGCACGGTCGAGACTGCCGGCGTCGCCGCTTCCGACCACCGCGTAAGCGACCTCGCCGATCTGGAAATAGGCCGATGAGATGTCATCGGCGGGCGCCACCGTCGGCTTCACGACGTCGAACGTGCCCGGCCTGATAGCGAACAGCGAGACAAGACCAAGGTCCCTGGTCTCGACCGCGACTTCGACGCTGGGCCCGAATTGCGAGGGATAGACCTGGACGTCGCGGACCTTCCAGTCGTCAGGCAGCGATGGCATGGCGATCGCGGTGGCGGCGCGGATCTCATCGGCATCGTAGCTCGGCGCTTCTTGTTGCGACGACATGGTTTCGCGCACCAAAGTCGTGCGGTGCGCCCTGACCGCATCCTCGACATAGGCCGGCGGCTGTGTCGAGGCGACCACCTTTGTCACCGCTATCGGCCCGAAAATACCATTGGCCAGCCAGCCCGCCGCCACCAGCACGGCAGCGGCGGCAGCCCGCTGCAGCACGGCAAGCATACGCCCCCTGGCGAGTGCCCTTTCCAATCGCCGCGCCGCCTCGGTCGTGGCCGGACGCGCCATTCCGCCGGGGCCGGCAAGTGCCACGCGCAGTTCGTCGCGCGTCCTCAGATCCGACATCACGCGCGCCGCCGTTTCCGGGCGTGCGGCGAGGTGCGCCTCGACCTCGATGCGGCGGGCGACATCCAACTGATCGTCGACATAGGCGTCGAGGTCGGCATCGGTTACGGGGTCGACAATGGGGGTCATTGATCGTCTCCCACGATCCTGAGATGGGGTTTGCTTTTAGGAGGCGCGCCCTCCTCCATTTCGCGCAGCGCGGCACGCGCGCGCCCGATACGCGACATCAAGGTTCCAAGCGGCACGCCGATGACCTCGGCGGCCTGGTGATAGGAAAGCCCTTCGATGGCTACGAGATGCAGGGCGGAGCGCTGCTCCTCGGGCAGTGAAAGAAACGCTTCCCGGACCTGCGACAGGCGCACGGAATGGTCCTGCGAGGCCGGCATGCTTTGGTCGGCAACGAGGCCGATCTGCTCGATGCGCGCCGCCTCGGAGCGGCGCGAGCGCATGCGGTCGATGAAAATGTTGTGCAGGATCGCCAGAAGCCAGGCACGCAGATTGCCACCTGAGCGAAAGGTCGCGCGGCGTTCATAGGCGCGCACCAGCGCGTCGTGGACGAGATCCTCGGCCTCACTGCCGTCGCGTGTCAGCGAGCGCGCGTAACGCCGCAGCGACCCCAACTGCCCAACGATATCGAAGCGTGCCATCGACCGTTTCATGCCCTGTTTACGAAGCATGTAGGGATTTTAATCCCCTGCCCGGCATTTCTTTTCGCGCCGCCGTCTCTGAGGAAACCGCTGGCGTGCCGACAGCGATTTGCGTATCACTCCGCCGCCATAGGAATCCTTTTCGATGTTCGAGACCCTGCAGCCCGCGCCCGCCGACAAGATCCTTGCCCTGATCGGCCTCTACCGCAACGACCCGAGGCCCGGCAAAGTCGACCTCGGCGTCGGCGTCTACAAGGACATCGACGGCAGGACGCCGGTGATGCGCGCCGTGCGCGAAGCCGAGAAGCGGTTGCTGGCGAGTCAGGACACCAAGACATATCTCGGCCTTGCCGGCGATACCGGCTTCAACGCTGCCATGATCAAGCTCGCCTTCGGCGAGAAGGCGGACCATTCCCGCATCCGTGCCGCGCAGGCGCCAGGTGGATCGGGCGCGCTCAGGCTGGTGGCCGAGCTTCTGCAGCGTACACGTGCCGGCGCGACGGTCTGGCTGTCCGATCCGACCTGGCCGAACCATCCGCCCGTGATGCGCGCCGCAGGCTTGCAGGTTTGCGACTATCCCTATTTCGATGCCGCTTCGGGTTCTGTCCGCTTCGATGAAATGCTGGCGGCCCTCAAGACCGCCAATAGCGGCGATGTCGTGTTGCTGCATGGCTGCTGCCACAACCCGACCGGCGCCAACCTCGATGCCGCGCAGTGGGCCAAGGTTGCTGATGTGCTGCTCGAGCGCGGCCTGCTACCCTTCGTCGACATCGCTTACCAGGGCTTTGGCGAGGGCCTGGACGCCGATGCCGCCGGTTTGCGGCTGCTGGCCGACAGGATGCCGGAGATGGTTGTCGCCTCGAGCTGCTCGAAGAATTTCGCTGTCTATCGCGACCGCGTGGGCGCCGCGATGGTCATGGCCAAGGACGGCGCCCAGGCGGATGTGGCGATGAGCCAGATGCTGGCGGCCGCTCGCGCGCTTTATTCGATGCCGCCCGATCACGGCGCGGCGGCGGTGCGCATGGTGCTTGAGGATGCCGGGTTGAAGAAGGACTGGGAGACGGAGCTCGAAGGGATGCGGCTGCGCATGCTCAGGCTGCGCGTCGCCTTCGCCGAGGCGTTGCGCCGGCAGTCCAATTCCGACCGTTTCGATTTCGTCGCCAGCCACCGTGGCATGTTTTCGAGGCTTGGGCTCACCGAGGCGCAAGTCGAACGCCTGCGCACAGAGCATGCCGTCTATATGGTGGGCGACAGCCGCATCAACGTGGCCGGGCTGCCCGAGGACGGCATGGACGATCTCGCCAAGGCGATCGTCTCAGTGCTCGACTGACGCTGTGGACAACTCGTTTCGGCGTCCGACCGGCATTGGTCGGACAAGGCCGCGGAATAGGCTCGACCCATGAAGCCCTCCAAGGACATTTCCCGTCTGATCGAGATCATGGCGGCGTTGCGGGCGCCAAAGACCGGCTGCCCCTGGGATATCGAGCAGAATTTCTCAACGATCGCTCCCTATACGATCGAGGAGGCCTATGAGGTGGCCGACGCGATCGCGCGCGACGATTTCGACGACCTGCGCGAGGAGCTGGGCGACCTGCTGCTTCAGGTCGTCTACCATGCGCAGATGGCCGAAGAGATCGGCGAGTTCACCTTCGGCGATGTCGTCGAGGCCATCACAACCAAGATGATCCGACGCCACCCGCATGTCTTCGGTGATGAGAAGGCGCGCAGTGCCGGCATGGCCAAGGGCATGTGGGAGAAGATCAAGGCGGCCGAGAAGGCAGAAAAGCGCGAGTCCCGCATCGCCCGCGGTCTTGATCCGGAAGATCATGGCAAGGGTTTTCTCGACAGCGTGCCGGTGGCGTTCCCTGCCCTGACTCGTGCCCTGAAGCTGCAGGAGAAAGCAGCGCGCGTCGGCTTCGATTGGAGCGAGGCAGCCCCGATTCTCGACAAGATCGAGGAGGAGATCGGCGAATTGCGCGAGGCGCTTGCCACCGGTGACGCGGCTCCAATCAAGGACGAGTTCGGCGACATGTTGTTTGCCGTCGTCAATCTCGGCCGCCACCTCCAGCTCGATTCGGAAGCGGCGCTCAGCGGCACCAATGAAAAATTCCGCTCGCGCTTCCACTATGTCGAGCGGGCCCTGGCGGCTGCGGGAGGCTCGCTGGAAAAGGCAACGCTGGCCGAGATGGAGGCGCTGTGGCAGCAAGCCAAAAGCGCCAAGTAGCAGCCTCTTAGCTGCCGCCTTTGCGATGCAGGCGGCTCTCGATTTCCTGCCTGGCGGAGTGCGTGGCCGTCAGCGAAAGGGTGACGCTGCCGTCTTCATTGTCGGTGCGCGAAACCACGTCGCCATTGCGGTAGAGCCAGTCGACCTGGCTGAGCTGGGCGGGGCTCAACGTCACCGTCATCGTTTCCAGTTCGCCCGACACGCGCGTCTCGATGAGCGCCTTCAGCGTGTCAAGTCCTTCACCGGTCACAGCCGATATGGCGATCGGCGGTGTCTTGCCGCTCGCGCCTTCTGCAAGCAACCGCTCCCGGTTGCTCTCGTCGAGCAGGTCGATCTTGTTCCAGACCTCGACCACTCGGTTGGTGTCGGCAGCATCAACGCCCAGATCCCCCAGGATGCGCTCGACATCTTCCGCCTGAGCCGCCGTGTCGGGATCGGAAATGTCGCGCAGATGCAGCACCAGATCAGCTTCGACGACTTCTTCCAGCGTCGCCCGGAAGGCCGCGACCAGATGCGTCGGCAGGTCGGAGATGAAGCCGACCGTGTCCGACAGGATAATCGGCGTGCCATGCGGCAGCCGCACGCGCCGCAAGGTGGGGTCGAGCGTGGCGAACAGCATGTCCTCGGCCAGCACCCCTGCCCCGGTCAGCCGGTTGAACAGCGTCGACTTGCCGGCATTGGTGTAGCCGACGATCGCCACGACCGGGAAAGGAACCTTCTTGCGCTTAGCCCGGTGCAGGTCGCGCGTGCGCCGTACCGTTTCCAGCTCATGCTTCAGCTTGGTGATCTTGTCTTGCAGGATGCGGCGGTCGGATTCGATCTGGGTTTCGCCGGGACCGCCCAGGAATCCGGCACCGCCTCGCTGCCGCTCGAGGTGGGTCCAACTGCGCACCAGCCGGCCCTTCTGATAGTTGAGATGCGCGAGCTCGACCTGCAGTGTACCTTCCTTGGTGCGCGCCCGCTCGCCGAATATCTCGAGAATCAGCCCAGTGCGGTCGAGCACCTTGGCGTTCAGTTCCTTTTCGAGATTGCGCTGCTGAACCGGTGTCAGCGGATGGTCGACAATGACCAGCTCCGCGTTGCGCTCCTTCACGATGTCGGCCAATTCGGCCACCTTGCCGCTGCCGAGCAGGGTCGCCGGGCGCGGGTCGGACACCGTCACTACCGCGGTATGGACCGGATTGAGATCGATGGCGCTGGCAAGCCCGACTGCTTCGTCGCGGCGGGCGTCGGCCGAGCGGCTTAGTCGGGGGCGGCTCGACTCATCGTCGTCGCGCGGCTGGCGGGTAAGCACCGGCACAATGACAACAGCCCGGGTCGGATCCTTGGACTCCGGCCCGAGTTGATAACCTTGTTTTCCGCGAACGCTGCGATCCGCGTCTCTGTCACGTGCCAATCAGGCGCCCTGGCTTTCCTCACCATCGAACATCTGAACCGGCTGGCTCGGCATGATCGTGGAAATTGCGTGCTTGTAGACGAGCTGGGAGTGCCCGTCACGCCGCAACAACACACAAAAATTGTCGAACGAAGTGACGACGCCAGTCAGCTTCACACCATTGATGAGGAAGATGGTGAGTGGATTTTTGCTCTTGCGAACTGAATTCAGGAACAGGTCCTGAAGATTTTGCGATCGTTCCGCCATTTTTCTTGTCTTTCGCCGATCCCCTTCGGTTTGCGAGCTAATGCGCCAAATTACGCGGCACCTGTCAAGCGCGCAAACCCCCTCTTGCCGATACAAAGGCAAGCAGAACGAGATAGTTGAGGTTCATTCCAGTTGTGCGGTTATCAGGCTGGACTTTTTTCCGCAACGTCAAAAAAGGCCTGCCGCAACGAAAGTGTCATGGAGCCGGGATGGCCATTTGCGATCGGCGCGCCGTCGATTTCGACCACCGGCATGGCAATTGTCGTTGCCGAGCTGATAAACGCCTCCTTCGCCGCCTTGGCCTCGGCGATCGAAAAGCCACGTTCTTCTATCTTGAGGCCAAGCTTTGCGGCGACGTCGAAAAGCGTCGTGCGGGTAATGCCGCGCAGGATGCCATGCTCGGCCGGCCGGGTCACCAGCACGCCGTCGCGGGTGATGATCCAGGCATTTGACGAACCGCCTTCCTTGACGTTGCCGTCGGCGTCGACGAACCAGGCCTCCTGGGCGCCAGCTTCCTTGGCCTTCTGCTTGGCAAGCACATTGGGCAAGAGGCCCGTGCTTTTGATGTCCACCCGGTCCCAGCGATTCTCAGGAACGGTGATGACCTTGATTCCGGTCTCGACCCGCTTCGCTCCGGCGGCCGGATCGGCTTTTCTGGCGGTTATGACCAGTGATGGCGTGGTTCCTGCCGGCGGAAAGACAAATTCGCGACTGGCAACGCCGCGCGTCACCTGCACATAGACAAGGCCGTTGACCGCGCCGTTGCGATTGACCACCTCGCGCAGCAGGATCGGCAGGACGCCTTCCGAGACCGGCCACGCGATCGACAGTTCCTTCAGCGAGCGCTTGAGCCGGGCAAGGTGGCGCGGCATGTCGACGATATGGCCGCGCGCCACCTCGCAGACCTCATAAACGCCATCCGCAAACTGGTAGCCCCGGTCCTCGATATGGACGCTGGCTTGTGAATGGACGACATAGCGCCCGTTGACATAGGCAATGCGCGGCATGGGCTTCCTCAGGGAGATATCCGGCTTTCTTAGGCGATTCCGCCTCTGCCGTAATGAACAATCGCGTGGACCAAGCCAGTTCCAGGGAGTCTACGCAATTCCGGATGAAGGCTACGGCGAAGCCACAGAACCTAGCCGCTGCGCACTTTCCTTGAATTGCTTACACGCCGAGCGACTTCAGCTTGCGGTGAAGTGCCGAGCGTTCCATGCCGATGAACTCGGCGGTCTTCGAGATGTTGCCGCCGAAGCGGTTGATCTGGGCGATCAGGTAGTCCTTCTCGAATTGTTCGCGCGCCTCGCGCAACGGCAAGGCCATGATGTGCTGGTCGGACTGGTTCGGTGTGCGCGGCATGACGTCGCCGATCTCGGAGGGCAAGAGGTCGGCCGTGATCGGTGCGTCCGCTTCGTCGCCGCGCGCCAGGATCATCAATCGCTCGACATTGTTGCGCAACTGGCGAACGTTGCCCGGCCAGTTGTGGGCCTGCAGAACGGCCATGGCATCGTCGCCGATGCGGCGCGGCTTGATGCCGGCCTGGCGCGCGATCTGCTTCATGAAATTGTCAACGAGATACGGAATGTCCTCGCGCCGCTCGGCGAGACCGGGCACCATGACCGGAACCACAGCCAGGCGGTGATAAAGGTCTTCGCGGAAGCGGCCGTCGGCGATCATAGCCTCGAGGTTTTGCGAGGTGGACGAGATTATGCGGACATCGACCTTGACGCGCTTGGTGCCGCCTACCCGCTCGAACTGCTGCTCGACCAGCACGCGCAGGATCTTGTTCTGCGTCTCGCGCGGCATGTCGGCGACTTCGTCGATGTAGAGAATGCCGCGATGCGCCTCCTCCAGTGCGCCGACCTTGCGCTCGGTGCCGTTCGATTCGGTGCCGAACAGCTCGATCTCCATACGTTCGGGCGTGATAGTGGCCGCGCTGAGCGTCACGAACGGGCCGGTCTTGCGGGACGATAGCGCGTGGATTGCGCGCGCCGTCAGTTCCTTGCCTGAACCGGACGGACCGATGATCATGACGCGGCTGTTGGTGGGCGCGACACGCTCGATCGTCTGACGCAGCTGGCTCATTGCCGACGACATACCGATCAGGTCAAAGGTCTCCCCGCTGCGCTGTTTGAGGTCGGAGACCTCGCGTCGCAGCTTGGACGTTTCAAGGGCGCGCTCGGCGACCAGGATGAGGCGATCGGCCTTGAACGGTTTCTCGATGAAGTCGTAGGCGCCTCGCCGGATGGCCGAAACCGCCGTTTCAATGTTGCCGTGGCCTGAGATCATCACCACCGGCATGCTGGGGTGCATGGTCTTGATCTCGTCGAGCAGCGCCAGGCCGTCAAGGCGCGAGCCCTGGAGCCAGATGTCGAGGAAAATCAGCCGCGGCGCGCGATCGGCGATCGCCGCCAGCGCGCTGTCGGCATCATGCGCCGTACGGGTTTCATGACCCTCGTCGCTCAGGATACCGGCGACAAGTTCGCGGATGTCTTCCTCGTCATCGACGATGAGAATGTCAGACGCCATTACCGACCTTTTCAGTTTCTCGTTCGTGTTCGCTTCGACCTTCACCGCGTGGCGGCGCGGCTACGATCGTCGCCGTTGGCAGGATGATCGAGATCATCGCGCCGCGGCCACCATGGAAATCCGCTGGCGCGTCATGCAATTCGAGACGGCCGCCATGGTCCTCCACGATTTTCTTGACGATAGCGAGACCGAGCCCGGTGCCCTTCTCGCGCGTCGTCATATAGGGCTCGAGAAGCCTTTGGCGATTCTCGCGCGGCAGCCCCTTGCCGTTGTCGATAACGTCGATTCGTATGGCGCCATCTTGGCGTCCCGCTTGAATCCGGATTGTGCCGTGCGAGCGGTCTTCCGGATCAAGTCCGTCGATCGCCTCGGCGGCGTTCTTGATGACATTGCCGAAGGCCTGCGCCATCAGGCGGCTATCGAAAGTGCCCTTCAGCGGCTCGCTGCCGAAATCGCGCTCGAAGGCAATGTCGGAGCGGCTGACCTCGACCAGGAAGGACGCCTCGCGCAGAGACTCGCGCAGATCGATCGCCTTCATCTCCGGCTTCGGCATGCGGGCGAAGGCCGAGAATTCGTCGACCATGCGGCCGATGTCCTCGACTTGGCGGATGATGGTATCGGTGCATTGGTCGAAGACCTCGCGGTCCTCGGTTATGACCTTACCATAGCGGCGCCTTATGCGCTCAGCCGAGAGCTGGATCGGTGTCAGAGGATTCTTGATCTCATGCGCGATGCGCCGCGCCACGTCCGCCCAGGCCGACGAACGCTGCGCCTGGACGAGATCGGTGATGTCGTCGACGGTGACCACATAGGATTTCTCTTCCTCGCCGTCGTCGCCGGCCTCGACCGTTACCTGGACATTGAAAGTGCGCTCCAGGCCGGTGCGGAAGAAGGTCACCTGCTCCCGGTAGACCGGTTTGCCTGACTGGCGTCCGATCTCGAAAACGCGGCCGACGAGGGGCAAGACAGCCGAAAGGTTTTGGCCCAGCGTCGCATTTGCCGAAATCCCCAGCATGGTTTCGGCCGAGCGATTGACGATGGTGATGATGCCGTAGGGATCGACACCAATGACGCCGGCGGTGACGCCGGCCAGCACCGCTTCGGAGAAACGCCTGCGCTCGTCGATGAGATCCTTGGCCGAAAGGAGCTCGTTGCGCTGCGATTTGAGCTCGAGGATCATGTTGTTGAAGGTATCGCCCAGCGAGGCGACGTCGCCGTCGGACTGGCGTACCGGAACGGCGACATCGAGATTGCCGGTCGCCACCTCGTCGGCGGCGCCGATCAGCTGACGGATCGGCCTCACGATCCGGTCGGCTACCGCGATGCCGGTCCAGATCGCCGACAGGATGATGATCAGCGTGAGCGACAGGTAAGGCAACGCGAAGGCGACTTGCGAGGTCCGGCGGTTGTCCTCCAGATTGCGGTATTCGTCGGTGTTGGACTTGACGATCTGGCGCGCCTTGATCACGTCGGGGTCGACCAACCGGATCGTATAGAGGTAAAGCCCTTCGATCTCGCGCAGCTTGATGATGGCGCCCATGATGTTGCGGGTGCGCGGCTCGATCAGGACAGGCTTGCCGTCGGCGGCGGTGTCGACAGCGCCCGATGGCGGCTCGGGCATCGGGAAATCGGCATCGGTCTTGGCGCTCATGACGAACGAGCCGTCAGGCTTGATCAGGGCCGCATGCGCCAGCCCGCGTCCAACCGCTTCCTTGTTCAACAGATCGAGGAAGCCGCCTCTATCGAGGCCGTAAAGCGTGCGCGAGGCATCGAGATCGTATGCCATCGACAATGTCGTGCCCTGCAGGTTGCGCGCGTTCTCCTGTACATAGGCGTCGGCGATCGACAGTGACGAGTTGACGATCGTCTTGGTACGGATCTCGAACCAGCGGTCGAGCCCGATATCGAGCGTGATCGAGGCGATGATCGCCACCATGATGGCCGGGATGGCGGCAACCAGAGCGAACATCGCGACGATGCGCACATGCAGCCGCGAGGCGGCCCTGCCGTGGCGCCGCGCCAGGACGATGCGGCGCACCTCGCGGGCGATCAGCGCGATCAGGAAGAGAACAAAGACCGCATTGGCCGCCACCAGTGCCCAGGTTGCGTCGGCGGTCGGCGCGATCGGCGTAGCTCCAACCAGGATCGCAAACGATATCGCCGCCGTGATCACCGCGCCGGCGATAGCGACCACGCCGGGCAGCGCCAGCAACCGCCGGCCGTCACGCGTGCCAGCCTGGCTGAAAAGCGGTTGGTTCAGGGTCGGAGCCTCAGCTGCCATGTCGCGCTACAGAGTCGGTCATTGCGTCGGATGTATGCAACGCATTGTGGCGATTATGCAACAAGTGTGGCCGGGACGAAAATCTTTCCCCCGTTCATTCACCAAACAGGGGCCAATCCGCTTGGCTGACGGCGGCGGTGCTACGGCTGCCTGGACGATTTGTAGACGTTGACGCCGAGCTCACGGATCTTCTTGCGCAGCGTGTTGCGGTTGAGCCCCAAAAGCTCCGCGGCCTTGATCTGGTTGCCGCGCGTCGCGGTCATCGATGCCAGCACCAGCGGATACTCGACCTCGGCTAGAATGCGCTGGTAGAGCCCCGCCGGGGGCAATTCGCCGGCAAAAGAGGCGAAATAACGCTGCAGGAAATGCTCGACCGCCTGGCCGATCGACAGATCGTCGGGGATGAGCGCGCCGCCGTCCGGCACGACCGGCCTGTCGCCGGTCTTGAGTTCGGATTCGATGATCTCCGAAGAAATCTCGTCCTGCGAGTATAGGGCGGCCAGCCGGCGTACCAGGTTTTCCAGCTCGCGCACATTGCCCGGCCAGGGATAGCGCTTCATGAGCTCGATGCCACCGGACGAGATGCGCTTGGTCTGCAGGCCCTCGCTGGCCCCTTGCTTGAAGAAGTGCCGCACCAGATCAGGGATGTCCTCGGAACGCTCGCGCAGCGCCGGCAGCCTCAGCGGGACGACATTGAGGCGATAGAACAGATCTTCCCGGAAGAGGCCCTGGTTGATCAGCGTGCGCAGGTCCTTGTTGGTGGCCGCGACGATACGCACGTCGGTCTTGATCGGCGTGCGGCCGCCGACCGTCGTGTATTCACCTTGCTGCAGCACGCGCAGCAGACGGGTCTGCGCTTCCATCGGCATGTCGCCGATCTCATCGAGGAACAGCGTGCCACCCTCGGCCTGCTCGAAACGGCCGCTGGAGCGGTTCTGGGCGCCGGTGAAGGCGCCCTTCTCGTGGCCGAACAGTTCCGATTCGATCAGGTCGCGCGGGATCGCCGCCATGTTGATGGCCACGAACGGGCCGCCCCGGCGGCGGCCATATTCATGCAGCGCCCTCGCCACCAGTTCCTTGCCGGTTCCGGATTCGCCGCTGATCATGACCGTGAGGTCGGTCTGCATCATGCGCGCCAGCATGCGGTAGATGTCCTGCATTGCGGCGGAGCGGCCAACCAGTGGCATCGTTTCCGGCTGATCTTCGGCGCGGGCGTCGAGGTTTGGCCGCTTCGGCTCGGACAGCGCCCGGTTGACGATGTTGAGCAACTCCGTCAGATCGAACGGTTTGGGCAGGTATTCATAGGCGCCGGTCTCGGACGCGCGGATGGCGGTCATGAATGTGTTCTGAGCGCTCATGACGATGACCGGCAGTTCGGGCCGCGCCTTCTTGATGCGCGGCAACATGTCGAACGCGTTCTCGTCCGGCATAACCACATCGGTTATCACGAGATCGCCTTCGCCTGCCGCCACCCAGCGCCACAGCGTCGAGGCGTTCGAGGTCACACGCACCTCGTGGCCGACCCGCGACAGCGCCTGGTTAAGCACGGTCCGGATCGCCGCATCGTCGTCGGCGACCAGAATATTGCCGCGAACGCTCATTTGCGGTCTCCTTCAGTTGCATCGCCCGAGCTTGGCGAAGTCTCCTTCCAGGCCGGCATCAGTACGCGGAAAGTGGTCCCGCGCGGCGTCGAATCGCACTCGATGATGCCGCCATGTTCGCCGACAATCTTAGCGACCAAAGCCAGACCGAGGCCCGAACCGTTCGGCTTGGTGGTGATGAAAGGATCGAACAGGATCGGCAGGATGTCCTCGGAAACACCTGGGCCGTTGTCGTGCACGCAGAATTCCAGCGGCAGCGAGACGCGGTCTTGCGTTCCAGGCACGGAAACACGGATGCCCGGACGGAAGGCCGTCGAGAGCATGATCTCACCCTGCGGATCGGCGCCAATCGCCTCGGCGGCGTTCTTCACCAGGTTGAGGAACACCTGGATCAGTTGGTCGCGGTTGGCGAAGACCGGAGGCAACGATGGATCATATTCCTCCAGGATCTTGATTCGTCTGGCAAAACCGTTCTTGGCGATCGCCTTAACGTGATCGAGCACGACATGGATGTTGACCGGATAGCGCTCGATCGGCCTCTCATCGGAAAACACTTCCATGCGATCGACCAGCGAGACGATTCGGTCGGTCTCATCGGTGATCAAGCGCGTGAGAGCGCGATCCTCGTCGGAGGCGGAAAGTTCAAGCAACTGAGCGGCACCACGAATGCCGGAGAGCGGGTTCTTGATCTCATGCGCCAGCATGGCGGCCAGACCGGTGACGGAGCGTGCGGCCCCGCGATGAGTCATCTGGCGATCGATCTTGTCGGCCATTGACCGTTCCTGGAACATGACGACGACGGAGCCCGGAAACTCGGGCACCGGCGCGACATAGAGATCGACCATCTTCTCGATGCCGAGGCGCGGTGACGACACGTCGACGCGGTATTCGTTGACCGGCGCGCGGCGCTCGCGCACCTGGTCGACCAGCGTCAGCAGAGGGCTGCCGAACGGCACCAGTTTGGAGAGCGTGTTGCGTGCGAGCATGGTCGCGCTGGAGCGGAAAAAGTCCTCGGCATCCGCGTTGGCAAAAGTGATGAAGCCGTCGGCATCGACCATGATCACCGGACGGCGGATGGTGTTGAGGACGATGCTGGCGGCGTCCGCCACCTGCTGCGGGACACTGGCCTTCATGCCACGCTCCGCAGGCCGATCGATGTCGAGTTCTCGGCGAACGCGCGACGCAATTCGGCAACGACTTCTCGCGGCTCGAAGGAGGTGAGAATGCGTTTGCGCCGCTCGGTGCTGACAATTGGAGAATGGCGGTCGAGGTACCAGCCGAGGTGCTTGCGCGCCTGGCGCAGGCCGCTTTCAACGCCATAGAGCGAGAGCATGTCCTCGTAATGTGCGACGACGTAATCGGCGAGCGCTTCCGGCGCTTGCGCAGTATGCTGCGCGCGAGCGCCGGCCGCGGCCGTCGCGATGGCGCCGGCAGTCCACGGGGCGCCGTAATGCGCGCGGCCGATCATCACTGCGTCGGCACCCGACTGTTCGAGGATCGTAGCCGCTTCTTCCGGCGAACCGACATCACCATTGGCCACCACTGGGATCGAGACCGCATCCTTGACGCGTGCGATCGCGCGCCAATCCGCCCTGCCCTGGTAGAACTGGCAGCGCGTGCGGCCGTGCACGGTCACCATCCTGACGCCGGCCTCTTCGGCGCGGCGCGCAAGCATCGGCGCGTTGAGCGCGCTTTCATCCCAGCCGAGCCGCATCTTGACCGTGACCGGAACCGAGACAGCGCTCACCACCGCCTCGATCAGCGACAGCGCATGGTCGAGATCGCGCATCAGCGCCGAGCCGGCATAGCCGCCGGTCACCTTCTTCGCCGGACAACCCATGTTGATGTCTATGATATCGGCGCCCTCGCCCGCCGCGATTCGTGCTCCCTCGCCCATATGGACGGCTTCGCGGCCGGCCAGCTGCACCATATGTACCGGCAGGCCGGAATGGCGTATACGCAGGCCGCAGCCGGCCCTGCCCTTGGCCAGTTCGCCGCTTGCCACCATTTCCGACACGACCAGTCCAGCGCCATGCGCATGGGCCCGCTGCCGGAACGGCTCGTCGGTGATGCCCGACATCGGCGCGAGGAAGACGCGATTGCGAATTCTCATGCCGCCGACGTCAAGTGGCGATGCCAATGTGGTCAGTTCAGCCATGCACAAAAACCAAGCACGTTCAATCGTTGCACATTCTCTAGCCAGAACTATGGCGTTGTGCAACGCGCAATGACGTCACATTAAGGCGCATTTTGGAAAATGCTGGCCTTCGGCCATCACCCCGACTAGAGCAATTCCAGGAAAAGTGCGCAGCGGTTTTCCGTCCGGCATTGCGTAAAAAAAGAATTAGAGCAGGGCAGCGATTTCATTAGATGCTGAACCGCTCCAGGACCGATCGGAATGAGCGAGGCAAGCGAAAAGCAGGCATCCGGCCAGGGCGGCGGGATCGGGGTGGTGATCGTCGCCGCCGGCCGAGGCGCGCGCGCCGGACAGGCAGACGGTCCGAAGCAATATCAGCGCATCGGCGGCCGTGCCGTTATTGCCCATACGCTGGATATCTTTCTGTCGCATCCGATGATAGGGCCGGTCGTCGTCGCGATCCATGCCGACGACGCCGAGCTTTTGCAGCGCGCGGCGGGAGCGCACGCCGAACGTCTCATAACCGTTATCGGCGGCCCGTCCCGCCAGGCCTCCGTCCGGCTCGGCCTGCTGGCGCTGAGGGACCAGGCACCCGAAAAGGTGCTCGTCCATGACGCCGTGCGCCCGTTCGTCGATGCCGGCTTGATCGACCGCACCATCGAGGCTATCGGCGAGCGCCACGGCGCGCTGCCGGCGCTCCCCGTCGCCGATACGCTGAAGCGGGAATCCGCCACCGGCATGATCGACGAGACGGTATCGAGAGCGGGCCTTCACGCGGCGCAGACGCCGCAGGGTTTTCCGTTCTGGCCGCTGCTCGCCGCGCATGAGAAGGCCCATCATCTGGGCAAGAGGGAATTTACCGACGACGCGGCGATCGCCGAATGGGCACAGATACCGGTCAAGATCGTTCCTGGTTCGCCGGACAACGTCAAACTCACCTGGGCAAGGGACATCGCATTGGCCGACCAGCGGCTCTCGAGCGCGCAGCAGCGCTTCCCGGACATACGCACCGGCAATGGCTACGACGTGCATGCGTTCGAGCCGGGCGACCACGTCACGCTCTGTGGCGTCGCCATTCCCTACGAGCGGAAACTCTCCGGCCACTCCGACGCCGATGTCGGGTTGCATGCGCTGACCGATGCCCTGCTCGCCACCTGCGGCGCTGGCGACATCGGCACGCATTTCCCCCCATCGGATCCGCAATGGAAGGGCGCGGCCTCGAGGATCTTCGTCGAGCACGCCGCGAAGCTGGTGCGCGCGCGCGGCGGCCGCATCGCCAATGCCGACATCACGCTGATCTGTGAGGCGCCGCGCGTCGGGCCGCATCGCGCGGCTATGACGGAAGCGCTTTCGGCCATGCTCGGCATTGCCCCAGAGCGCATTTCGATCAAGGCCACGACCAACGAGAAGCTCGGCTTTGTCGGGCGCGGCGAGGGCATCGCTGCGATCGCCACCGCCAGCGTCGTCTATCCGGGAGAGGTGCCGGCATGAGCAACGCCGAACTCGCCATCGCTTTGCTGCAGGCCTGCCAAGAGCGCGGGATCATGCTGGCGACGGCCGAAAGCTGCACCGGCGGCCTGATCATCGCCGCGCTCACCGACATCGCCGGGTCTTCCGCCGTGGTCGATCGCGGCTTCATCACCTATTCCAACGAAGCCAAGATGGAGATGCTCGGCGTTTCGGCCGCCACGCTGGACGCCCATGGCGCGGTCTCGCGCGAGACGGTGCTGGAGATGGCCGCGGGCGCGTTGGCGCATTCACAAGCCAGCCTCTCGCTTGCCGTCACCGGCATCGCCGGCCCGAGCGGCGGTTCGGAGGACAAGCCGGTCGGCCTTGTCTGGTTTGGGATAGCGCTTGCCGGTCAACCGATTGTCGCCGAACAGCAATTGTTCGGCCAGAAGGGCCGCGAATTCATCCGGCACGAAACTGTGCGGCACGCGCTGCAACTCGGGTTGCGGGCGCTTGGTCAGGCCGGATGAGGATCAGGCGGGCTTTGCGCCATAGATGACATCGGCGCGCTTCTCGAAGGCTTCCGAGAACATGCGGAAGGCACGGTCGAACATCGTGCCCATCACGGCGCCCAGGATGCGGCTCTTGAACTCGTAGTCGATGAAGAAATGCACCTCGCAGCCGCTGCCGGCGGCATCGAAGCGCCAGATATTGCTGAGATATTTGAACGGTCCGTCGATGTATTTGACGTCGATGGCATGTTCGGCTGGATTGAGAAGGACCTGCGTCGTGAAGGTCTCGCGAATTGCCTTGTAGCCGATGCTCATATCCGCAACCAGGATGGCGCGGCCGTCACGGTCCTTGCGCGAGCGTATGGTGAGCGATTCACAGAGCGGCAGGAATTGCGGGTAGGCCTCGATGTCCGCAACCAGCGCGAACATCTCTTCCGGTGTATGCGCGACGCGGCGTGTCGCCTCGAATTTCGGCATTGAAAGTCAGCGGGCCCTGTCGAGCTGCGCTTCGCGCGCCGCGCGCAGCCTTGCGAAATCCTCGCCGGCATGGTGCGAGGAGCGCGTCAACGGGCTCGACGCCATCAAAAGGAAGCCCTTGGTCTTGCCGACCGTTTCGTAGGATTTGAATTCGTCCGGCGGAATGAATCGGATCACCGGGTGATGTTTCTTCGACGGCTGCAGATACTGGCCGATGGTCATGAAGTCGACATTGGCCGAGCGCAGATCGTCCATCAACTGCAGCACCTCGTTCCGCTCTTCGCCGAGGCCGACCATGATGCCGGATTTGGTGAAGATCGACGGGTCGAGTTCCTTGACCCGCTGCAAGAGCCGAATCGAATGGAAATAGCGCGCGCCGGGTCGGACCGTCAGATAGTTCGACGGCACGGTTTCGAGATTGTGGTTGAAGACGTCGGGTTTGGCCGCGACGACGATCTCCAGCGCGCCGTCCTTGCGCAGAAAGTCGGGCGTCAGGATCTCGATCGTCGTCGAAGGCGTGGCCGCGCGGATGGCGCGGATGACGTCGGCGAAATGCTGCGCGCCGCCATCGGCAAGGTCGTCGCGGTCGACCGACGTGATGACGACGTGGCTCAGCCCCATCTGCTTGACGGCATGCGCCACACGCGCCGGCTCATCCGGATCGAGGGCGGTCGGGATGCCCGTCGCGACATTGCAGAAGGCGCAGGCCCGCGTGCAGATCTCGCCCATGATCATGAAGGTGGCGTGCTTCTTGTCCCAGCACTCGCCGATATTGGGGCAGCCGGCCTCCTCGCATACGGTCACCAGCTTGTGCGACTTCACGATCTCGCGCGTTTCGGAATAGCCCTTGGAGACCGGCGCCTTGACGCGGATCCAGTCGGGCTTGCGCAGCACCTCCTGGTCGGGGCGATGCGCCTTCTCGGGATGCCGCGGGCGCGGCCGGTTGGCTAGCGTGTCTACGACTGTGACCATCTTAAATCCTTCGCGGCCGCGATTTCGGCGGCCGCCTGTCAATCGTCATCTAAGACTTTTCCAGGCAAAGAAAAAGGCCGCGTCGGCGCATGCCGACACGGCCGTTTTCGCATATCGGCTTTCTATCAGCGACGCATTCGCGCGCCTTAGCGGCGAACAAGCCGCCCGACGAAGATCAGCAGGCAGGCGCCGATGAAACCGGTGATCAGGTAAGCCACCCAGCCGGCGCCAAAGGACTGGATGTTGAGCGCCTGCAAGATGGCGTTCAGCACCACGGCCCCGACGATGCCCATGATGATGTTCATGACGATGCCGGTGTTGCTCTTCATGACCATCTCGGCGAACCAGCCCGCCAGACCGCCAACGATGATGGCTGTGATCCAGCCGACGCCATTCATATGCATGTGCCAATTCCTCCTCGATCAGGTGAAAATGCATCCGGATACGAACTGCATTGCCGTCAGCTTTCTCCGGCTGCCGCGTGTGAGTCTCGCCCGACCAATTTAGCACGGATTGGCCGTCTATCACCGACTGGCGATCTAACACCGATTAGTGACTTCTCATGCGTTCAAAGCGCGGCCATAGGCGTCGAGCACGCTCTCCTTCATCATCTCCGACAGCGTCGGATGCGGGAAGATCGTGTGCATCAGCTCTTCCTCAGTGGTCTCAAGGTTCATCGCCACGACAAAGCCCTGGATGAGCTCGGTCACCTCGGCGCCGACCATGTGGGCACCGAGGAGCTGCCCGGTCTTCTTGTCGAAGATCGTCTTGACGAAGCCCTGATCCTCGCCGAGCGCGATCGCCTTGCCGTTGGCGCTGAACGGGAAGCGGCCAACGCGTATGTCCTTGCCTTCGGCCTTGGCCTTGGCTTCCGTCAGGCCGACGGAGGCGACCTGCGGGCTGCAATAGGTGCAGCCGGGGATCTTCAGCTTGTCGATCGCGTGCACGCCGGGGAAATTGGCGATCTTCTCGATGCAGACAACGCCTTCATGCTCGGCCTTGTGGGCGAGCATCGGCGGGCCGGCAACGTCGCCGATGGCGTAGATGCCCGGCACATTGGTCTTGCCATAGCCGTCGACGACCACGCAGCCGCGATCGGTCTTCACGCCAAGCGCCTCCAGGCCGAGATTTTCGATGTTGCCCTGCACGCCGACGGCCGAGATCATGCGGTCGGCGGTGATCTTCTCGACCTTGCCGTCCTTCATCTCGACATGCGCGGTGACCGAATTGGCGCCCTTTTCGACCTTGGTTACCTTGGCTTCGAGGATGATCTTCATGCCCTGTTTCTCGAACTGCTTCTGCGCGAATTTCGAGACCTCGGCATCCTCGACAGGCATGACCGCCGGCATCAGCTCGACCACCGTTACGTCGGCGCCCATAGTGCGGTAGAAGGAGGCGAATTCGATGCCGATGGCGCCAGAGCCCATCACCAGCAGCGACTTCGGCATTTCCTTCGGCACCATCGCCTCGAAATATGTCCAGATCAGCTTGCCGTCCGGCTCGATGCCGGGCAGCGCGCGCGGCCTGGCGCCGGTCGCCAGGATGATGTGCTTGGCGGTGTAGGTGCCCTCGCCCTTGACGCCTTTCGGCACCGGCGGCTGAGGTTCCATCGCTTTCTTGGTCGTTTTTGAAACCACAACCTCGCCGGGCTTCGAGAGCTTCGCTTCGCCCCAGATGACATCGACCTTGTTCTTCTTCATCAGGAAGCCGACGCCGGTGTTGAGCCTCAGCGACACTTTTCGGGAGCGGTCGACCACAGCGGCCGTGTCGGGGCTGACCTTGCCGCCTTCCAGCTTCAGGCCGTAGTCCTTGAGATGGTCCGAATAATGCATGATCTCGGCCGAGCGCAGCAACGCTTTGGTCGGTATGCAGCCCCAGTTCAGGCAGATGCCGCCCAGATGCTCGCGCTCGACGATCGCGGTCTTGAAGCCGAGCTGGGCGGAGCGCACCGCCGTGACATACCCGCCGGGGCCTGAGCCGATGATGATGACGTCGTAGGATTCAGCCACGGGTTTCTCCCTGATCTTTCTGAGGGTTAGTTAGAGTGAGAGCATCACGCGCACGAGCGGCGCCAGCGCCTTCCCGATACTTCGCGTGTTCTCGGCATCGAGATGGACGCCGTCGAGGGGCGTCGTTGTGGCGACGCTGCCGGCGTCGAAGAAACCGCAACCTGCCTCGTCGGCGAGCGCGGAATATTGCGGCGCCAGACGCTTCGAGGCGTCATCGCCGCCAGCGAACATTTCCTTGAATTCGGCATTGTCGGTGCGCGTGACCACCGGTGGAGCGACGATCAGGATCTGCGGCGCATCCCAGTCGAACGGATAGTCATGGCCGCGCACGATATCGATCAGGCGCTGCATCCCCTGCTTTGCGGCGACCGGATTGCCATGGATCCACGGCTTCATGTCGTTGGCGCCGAGCATGATGATGATCAGGTCGATGGGGGCATGGCTGGTCAGGATCGTCGGCAGGACGCGGGCGCCGTTGCGATCGGCGCCAGCCAGATGATCGTCGAAGGCCGTGGTGCGGCCATTGAGACCTTCGGCGATGACCTCGACATCGTCACCGAGCTCAGCCTGAAGCACGCTCGGCCAGCGGTTCTCCAGCGCATGTCGGCCGAGGCTTGCGGCGTCATAGCCCCAGGTCAGGGAGTCGCCATAGCAGAGAATTGTCTTCATGCTTTTGCCACCCCCTGCCAAATATCGTCATCGAACGCTTAAAGCCGCCAGTGCGGGATTCGCCGCCGGAAGAAAAGACGGCGAAAGGCTGGTGAAGACGTTCCACACCGCTTCTTTCCTTCCTACACCAGCATGCTCATCGGGTTTTCGATCATGCGCTTGAAGGCGCCCAGCAGTTCTGCGCCGAGCGCGCCGTCGACGGCTCGGTGATCGGTCGAGAGCGTCACCGACATCACTGTCGCAATCTTGATCTCGCCCTTCTTCACCACCGCCCGCTCCTCGCCCGCGCCGACCGCCAGGATCGTCGCATGCGGCGGGTTGATCACGGCGGCAAAGTCCTTGATGCCGAACATGCCCAGATTGGACACCGCCGTCGTGCCGCCCTGATACTCTTCCGGTTTCAGCTTGCGGCTCCTGGCGCGGCTGGCAAGGTCCTTCATCTCGTTGGAGATGACCGACAGCGTCTTTTCATCGGCATGGCGGATGATCGGCGTGATCAGACCGCCGGGGATCGACACGGCGACACCGACATCGGCATGCTTGTGCCTGACCATGGCGCTCTCGGTCCACGACGCGTTCGCATCGGGCACCGCCATCAGCGCCATCGCCATCGCCTTGATCACCATGTCGTTGACCGAGAGCTTGTAGGCAGGCGCCTCGCCCTTGTCGGTCTTCCTCATTGGGGCTGCGGCATTGAGCTGCGTGCGAAGCGCAAGCAGCGCATCGAGCTCGCAATCGAGCGTCAGATAGAAATGCGGGATGGTGGACTTCGCCTCGACGAGGCGCCGCGCGATGGTCTTGCGCATGTTGTCATGCGGCACCAACTCGTAGGAGCCCTCAGCGAACAGCTTCAGCACCTGGTCATCCGACATAGGCTTGGGTGCGGGCGCAGGAGCGGCGGATGGAGCGCCAGCGGGCGCCTTTGCCGCCGGCGCGGCCTTGGCGCCGCCAGAGGAGATCGCTGCCTCGACGTCGACCTTCACAATGCGGCCGTGCGGGCCAGACCCAGTCAGCGCCGTGACGTCGACGCCGGCATCCTTGGCGATGCGGCGGGCCAGAGGCGATGCGAAGACGCGATCGCCAGAGGCGTGGCCGTTGGGGGCAGGAGCGGCCTCGACCTTCGTCGGCGTGGGCGCCGCGGCGGCCGGTGCCGGCTTGGGTGCTTCCTTGGGCGCCTCGGCCTTCGGGGCGTCCGCTTTCGGAGCTTCAGCTTTGGGCCCGGCGCTGCCACCGCTCTTGGCCACGGCGCCGGCATCCTCGCCCTCCCCGGCCAGGATGGCGATCAGCGCGTTGACCTTGACGCCTTCGGTGCCGGCCGGAACCACCAGCTTGGCGACGGTGCCTTCGTCGACGGCTTCGACTTCCATCGTCGCCTTGTCGGTCTCGATCTCGGCGATCACGTCACCGGGCGAAACCTTATCGCCTTCCTTGACCAGCCATTTTGACAGGTTGCCCTCTTCCATGGTCGGAGAAAGCGCCGGCATGGTGATGTTGATTGGCATTTTTCCTCCTCAGTTCCGCCCGGTCAGCGAACGGTGCTGGATATTGAATTGCTCCGACATTCTGCCACGGTAGCCGTCTTCCAATGCCTGAAGCGTCTCGATTTCAGGGATGCCATCGTTCTCCAGTCTCATCTTGGCTATGTGCATACCGACATCAGCGAGCACCATGCCCCAGTTGTGAGCGTTTGGACCGAAGACGTCTTGCATCGTGACGACCGCGTCCGCACCAATCCAGATGCGGAGTATTTCAACGAACTCGCGATTCTCAACGACTAACGCGGGAACCTCGAGTTCGCGAACCATCTTGTTACCCCCGGTACGTCACAGCTTTGACCGCTTCGACGACTTCACCAACATTGGGCAACGCCAGCTTCTCGAGGTTCGCCGCGTAAGGCATCGGAACGTCCTTGCCAGCAATGGTGATGACCGGCGCGTCGAGAAAATCGAATGCGCGCTGCGAGACCTGATTGGCGATATGGTCTCCGACCGAGTTCTGCGGGAAGCCCTCCTCGACCACCACGAGGCGGTTGGTCTTCCTGACCGAGGCGATGATGGTGTCGAAGTCGAGCGGGCGGATCGTCCTCAAATCGATGATCTCGGCATCGATGCCCATGCCGCGCAACTCCGCCTCGGCCTTGACCGCATAAGTCATGCCGATGCCGAAGGAGACGATGGTGACATCCTTGCCCTGCTTGTGGATACGCGCCTTGCCGATCGGCAGCACAAAATCATCGAGCTTCGGCACGTCGAAGGAATGGCCGTAGAGTATTTCGTTCTCGAGAAAGATGACCGGGTTCGGATCGCGGATCGCCGCCTTGAGCAGGCCCTTGGCGTCGGCGGCCGTGTAAGGCATCACCACCTTCAGGCCCGGGATGTGGCTATACCAGGCGGCATAGCATTGCGAGTGCTGGGCGGCGACGCGGGCGGCCGCGCCGTTGGGGCCACGGAAGACGATCGGCGCGCCCATCTGGCCACCGGACATATAGAGCGTCTTGGCGGCCGAGTTGATGATCTGGTCGATCGCCTGCATGGCGAAATTGAAGGTCATGAATTCGACGATGGGCTTCAGCCCGGCCATGGCAGCGCCGACGCCGACGCCCGCGAAGCCGTGCTCGGTGATGGGCGTGTCGACCACGCGCCGGGGTCCGAACTCCTGCAGCAACCCTTGAGTGATCTTGTAGGCGCCCTGGTACTCTGCGACTTCCTCGCCCATCACGAAGACATCGCCATCGCGGCGCATTTCCTCGGCCATGGCGTCGCGGAGCGCTTCGCGCACCGTGGTGGAAACCATCTCGGTGCCAGCGGGAATATCCGGGTCGGCGGCAATTTCGATCTTCGGAGCAGCGGCGACCGGAGCGGGCTTGGGGGCGGCTGCGGACTGGTCAGCAGCAGCCGGCGCCTCGGCCTTTGCCGGGGCTTCCGCCTTGGTAGGCGCAGCCGCCTTGCCGACATCGGAAGCACTTTCGCCTTCCTGCAGCAGCACGGCGATTGGCGTGTTGACCTTAACACCTTCTGACCCGGCGGCGACCAGGATCTTGCCCAGTATGCCTTCGTCGACGGCTTCGACTTCCATTGTCGCCTTGTCGGTCTCGATCTCGGCGATGACATCGCCGGCGACGATCTTGTCGCCTTCGTTCTTCAGCCATTTCGACAGATTGCCCTCTTCCATCGTCGGCGAGAGCGCGGGCATGAGAATTTCGATCGGCATGTCCTTGCCCTCTCCTTAGAGTACGATGTCGGTCCAGAGCTCGGACGGATCCGGCTCGGCGTCGTTCTGGGCGAATTCGGCGGCGTCGGCGACGATGTCGCGGACTTCCTTGTCGATGGCCTTGAGCTCGTCCTCGCTTGCCCACTTCTTGTCGAGCAACCGCACCCGAACCTGCTCGATCGGGTCATGCTCGGAGCGCATCTTCTGCACTTCCTCCTTGGAGCGATACTTCGCCGGATCGGACATCGAGTGGCCGCGATAGCGGTAGGTCTGCATCTCCAGGATCAGCGGCCCGTTGCCGGCGCGGCACCATTCGGTGGCGAGATCGGCGGCCGACTTCACGGCGCGGACGTCCATGCCATCAACCTGGATGCCCGGAATCTTGAAGGATGCGCCGCGATGCGAGAAGTCGGTCTCGGCCGACGAACGCGACACGGACGTTCCCATGGCGTAGCGATTGTTCTCGATGACGTAGATCACCGGCAGCTTCCACAGCGAGGCCATGTTGAAGCTCTCGTAGACTTGGCCCTGGTTTGCGGCGCCGTCGCCGAAATAGGTCAGCGAAACGTTCTTGTTTTCGCGGTAGCGGTTGGCGAAGGCGAGACCGGTGCCGAGCGACACCTGAGCGCCGACGATGCCGTGGCCGCCGTAGAAATGCTTCTCCTTGGAGAACATGTGCATGGAGCCGCCCTTGCCCTTCGACAGGCCTCCGCGGCGGCCCGTGAGTTCGGCCATGACGCCGCGCGGCGACAGGTCCATCGCCAGCATGTGGCCGTGGTCGCGATAGGCGGTGATCATCTGGTCGCCCTCGACCAGCGCCATCTTCATGCCGGTGACGACGGCCTCCTGGCCGATATAGAGGTGGCAGAAGCCGCCGATGAAGCCCATGCCGTAAAGCTGGCCTGCCTTCTCCTCGAAGCGGCGGATCAAGAGCATGTGCCGGTAGGCGGAAAGCTCTTCTTCCTTTGTGAAATCAGCGGGCTTGGGTGCTGACAGATTGGGCTGTTTGTCGGATCTGGATTTGGCGGGCGCTTTTTTGGCGGCGGTGGCCATGCGTCACTCCCTGCTGGCGTCTCTTCGCGGACATTCAGGGAGATCGATCGCCTCCCCACCGATTTGCAGGAAGCTAACACGCAAGCATGCATTGCGCCATGCCGAAAAATGCATGGCTGGCATGCATCTAAGCGATTAGAATCATTGCGAATAACGACGATTAACCGAATTTCGGTTATTTCGTCGAGGCGGGCAACATAATGGTGATTTCGTCAGGCTGGGACAAATTGAGCGCCTTTCGGGCCTGCTCGTCAAGCATATCCTTCTCCAGTGTGCCTTCGTGCATCAGCTGCACGCGGCGCTCGAAGTCGATCCGGCGCGCCTTCACGGCATCGAGCTGGGCCTGCAACTCGACCTTTTGGGCTTCAAGCCGGTATTTGGAGTAGATGCCAAATTCGCCGTGATAGGCGTGGAAGCCGAAATAGGACAGGAAGAGCACGCACAGCGAGGGGATGATCAGCCTGCCGGTGTTTCTCTGCTTGTGCTGACGTGTCCACATGAACCGAACCCTCGCGGCCGCGAACGCAAGCGGCCATGAGTCCTATTTCGCCCGATTGTGCTTAATGGACGGTTACGGGCGACGGGTCCGGGACCGCCGGAAATCAAAAAGGGCGGGAACGCCCGCCCTTTTCCGATTGTCCGAATGGACTTTATCAGCCTTTGACCACCGACTTGCCGGCGTAGCGCGCCTGCTTGCCGAGCTCCTCCTCGATACGGATGAGCTGGTTGTATTTGGCCATGCGATCGGAGCGCGACAGTGAGCCGGTCTTGATCTGACCGCAATTGGTGGCGACGGCGAGGTCGGCAATGGTCGAATCCTCGGTCTCGCCCGAGCGGTGCGACATGACGGCGGTGTAGCCGGCCTTGTGCGCGGTCTCGACAGCGTCGAGCGTCTCGGTCAGAGAGCCGATCTGGTTGACCTTGACCAGGATCGAATTGGCGATGCCCATGCGGATGCCATCGCGCAACCGCGCCGTGTTGGTGACGAACAGGTCGTCGCCCACGAGCTGGGCCTTCTTGCCGATCAGGTCGGTCAGATATTTCCAGCCTTCCCAGTCGTCCTCGGCAAGGCCGTCCTCGATGGTGATGATCGGATAGTCGGAAGCGAGCTTGGCGAGGTATCTGGCCTGCGCCTTCGGGTCACGCGTCTTCCTTTCGCCCTCATAGACATAGTTGCCGTCCTTGAAGAACTCGGTCGCGGCGCAGTCGAGCCCTAGCGCCACGTCCTCGCCCGGCTTGAAGCCGGCCTTCTCGATCGATTCCATGATGAAGTCGAGAGCCGACGGCGCGCTCTTCAGGTTGGGGGCGAAGCCGCCCTCGTCGCCGACGTTGGTATTATGGCCGGCATCCTTGAGCTTTTTCCTTAGCGTATGGAAGATCTCCGACCCCCAGCGCACGCCGTCGCGCAACGTGGGAGCGCCGACGGGCAGGATCATGAACTCCTGAAAGTCGATCGGGTTGTCGGCATGCGCGCCGCCGTTGATAATGTTCATCATCGGCACCGGCAGCACATGCGCGTTGGCGCCGCCGACATAACGGTAAAGCGGCAGGCCCGCGGCTTCAGCCGCGGCCTTGGCGACAGCGAGCGACACGCCGAGGATGGCGTTGGCGCCGAGGCGGCTCTTGTTCGGCGTGCCGTCGAGCTCGATCATCGTCCGATCGATATGGATCTGGTTCTCGGCCTCCATGCCCCCGATCGCCTCGAACAGCTCGCCGTTCACCGCCTCGACTGCGCGCTGGACGCCCTTGCCTAGATAGCGCGGCCCGCCGTCACGCAGTTCGACGGCCTCATGTGCGCCGGTCGATGCGCCCGACGGCACCGCCGCGCGGCCCATTGAGCCGTCCTCCAGCACCACATCGACCTCGACGGTCGGATTGCCACGGCTGTCCAGGATCTCACGCCCGACGATGTCGATGATGGCGGTCATGTGCGATGTCCCCGATTGATCGATTGAAACGTCGCGCCCGTCTTAGCCAAAGCGGGGCAAAAGGCAATCGGCGGGGCAGCAATTATTGCCGCAGGCCGGACTCACGAAGCGCAAATTTCTGTCATCATAAGTCATGCACGTCGCGCGGCCTTCTCATCTATGTTCACGTTCGCGCGGGGCGAAACAGGAGGAGTTTCGCCATGTCCCAGTTGAGCGGTATCGTGAGTTTGTTCCTGATCGCGGCGGCGTTCCTGACGTCATGCGACGATCGGAAATCCCAGCAGAGCTCGGTGGAAATATCGACCTCCGCAACGGCTCGGTAGTTAAAAGCGCGCAAGGCCCCGGTTCTCGCCGGGGCCTTGCGCTTTCAGCGGGTCGATCAAGCGGTCAATGCCAATACGGCTTAACATCGTAATACTGGAATGAAGCGTCGCGAGCGGCTTCGCCGTCGGCGCCAGTCAATTCTTTGATCGAATAGGCCGGCGCAGCCTTGAGTTGCTCCTTGGTGAAGGGCACAACGTAGCCGCCTTTGTCCTCATCATAATCGAGGGCCGCCCAAGGGATGGCGTGGTACTTCTCTCCCATGCCGAGGAAGCCGCCGAAGCCGATAACGGCGAACATGATGCCGTTCGACATCTTGTCCAGCATGACATCCTCGATGCTGCCTATACTGCTGCCTTCGGTGTTGTAGACCGATGTGCCGATGACGCGCGACGCGGCAATGGCTTCAGTGTGCCCGGACGGTGTGGTCATGGTGGTGCTCCTCTTTGTCGTTGCGATACGTTCACAATGAGGGGCTGGGACGAAAGTTCCGGCTTACTGTTCAGTTGTCGGCAAGAATGAGCGTCACTCTCATGTCGACTCGGTAGGGAGCGATTTTGCCGTGCACTCTTCTGGTCCTGGATCCGAGCGCCCTCTAGGTTCTTCAGGTCTTTCGGCGCGCGAGTCGCCCTTCTCCATCGCATCCTGAAAGCTTTTCTCGGACGATGGCGTGATTGCGGCGACGCCGGTAGCGTCGGCTCAATGCATCCAAGGCGGCGCAGGCTGGGGTGGGCCGCCGGATCAGTGCCCCTTGGCGATCCGGTCGAAGGCCATCAGCTTCTCCAGCAATGCCGGCATGTGCTTGAGAGGAACCATGTTGGGGCCATCCGACGACGTCGAATTGTCGGGGTCCTGATGGGTTTCGATGAACACACCGGCCACGCCGACTGCAACGGCCGCGCGCGCCAGTGTTTCGACAAAGCGCCGCTCGCCGCCCGACGAGCCACCCTGCCCGCCCGGCTGCTGCACGGAATGGGTAGCGTCGAAGATCACCGGAGCGCCCATCTCGGCCATGATCGGCAGCGCGCGCATATCCGAGACCAGCGTGTTGTAACCAAAGGAAACGCCGCGCTCGGTGGCGAGCACGTTCGCATTGCCGGAACCGGTGATCTTGGCGACGACGTTCTTCATGTCCCAAGGCGCGAGGAACTGGCCCTTCTTGACGTTGATGACCTTGCCGGTCCTGGCCGCGGCGACGAGCATGTCGGTCTGGCGCGACAGGAAGGCCGGAATCTGCAGGACATCGACATGCGGCGCGACAACAGCGCATTGTTCCTCGGTGTGAACGTCGGTCAGCACCGGAAGCCCGAATTCCTTGCGCAGATCGTCAAAAATCGGCATCGCGGCGTCGAGGCCGGCGCCGCGCGTCGCCGACAGCGAGGTGCGGTTGGCCTTGTCATAGCTGGTCTTGTAAACCAGGCCGATGCCAAGACGCTCCGTTAGTTCCTTCAGCGCGCCAGCCATGTCGAAAGCGTGCTGGCGCGATTCGAGCTGGCACGGACCGGCGATCAGCGACAGCGGCGCGTTGTTGGCGAAGACGACCTTGCCGACAGTTACCGATGAATTAGGCGCCAGGGGCTTGCTCATGGGATCTCCCGGAAGATGAAGGCGGCACCCTGCCCGGGCGCCGGCGCAACGACGATATCATCGCCGCTCATGTTGTGTTCGACAGCGCCGGCCGCAAGCGCGCGTGCGACTGGAGCTTTGTCGCGGACTGAGAAAACAATCGCCTCAAACCGCAATTGCGACGACGGCTTGGAGGCCACGCCGAAGCGCCGCAGGTAGGTTTCAGGCGTGACGACGCTCAGCATTGCGTTCGGCAGCCGCACCGCGTCGTTGCCCGCCCCCAACCCGGTGGCAATCGCGCCGGTCGCGATGGAGATCAGTCCGATCTGCGCGGAAGGCACTTCGCTGACCGCAACCACTTCGACGATGCCGGTCACGCCATTAGCATGTGCCTGCAGTGCAGTGCGATCGATCCTGGGCGGGTTGACGCGCTCGCAGGCGAAGAGGAAGGCGTCGGACGCCTCCTTGCCGGCCGCAAAAGCGAGCTTGAACGACGCCGTATCGCTCCTCCCGTTCGTATCGGTAAACACGCGTGAGAAACTCAACATGTCGCCCGCCGAAAACCCTGCTTCAACAAAGCGGGCTTGGTCGGCGTCGGCATTGCCGGTTCCAAGCACGACGGCTGAAAAACCATCATCGCCCAAGCGCTGACGATAAAGCCGGTCACGCGCTATGAACACGTTGCCGTCCGCAATCGCCTGATCCGTCGCCTGTTCATCCCCGACCGCCAGCGGCTCCAGATAAGTGCCGTCGGCGAAAAAGACGCAGGCGTTCTGCGTGCCGAAAGGATGAACGCCTGTCGGCGCCACGACAAAGCCGAGCGAGGCCAGACGCGATCGCACGGCATCGAGGCTCCGCGCCGGCAGCACGAGATGGTCGAGCGGATGAGCTGATTTGTCGATCATGACGGCGCGGTGTGCCCCATTCCGGCCGACGGTTCAAGAGCGTCGGCATTGTCGGGCGACGCCGCGCGCGGGCCGCGGCCCGTCCGTCCCCCGCGCGGCAGCTCCAAATTGCGCCGCGATGGATTGAGGGCGCGATGATCTCGTCGGCTGCCCGGAATGGCCTGGCGCCGCGCGCGATCTACCGGCGGCTTCGGGCATACTTGCCGGGTATTTCGACGGGCGCAGGCAAGGGCGCGAACTCGAGCGAGGCCTGGTCAGGCGGAATCAATGCTGGGGCGGCTCAGGCCGCGGCCACGACATCCGCCGAATAGCGTAGCTCGCGCAGCGGCTTCACCTTGTTGGTCGTATCCGAATAAATCGGATGGGCCTTGTAGGCGGCCAGGGCTGCCTCATCCTCGAACTCGGCGTAGACGACCACATCGATCGCGTTGGAGAATAAATCGACCTTGGTGTTGAGCGTCACCTCGAAATGCCTCGAATGTGGAATCGTGCCCAGCGCCAGCAGGCCCGAGCGCACAGCCTCGACATCCTCCTTGCGCCGCACACTGAAGAAAACGATGTGCCGGATCAAGCCAGTCTCCCTGATCGTCATTTCCGCGGCGTTTTTGTGGGAACAATTCGGGGGCGTCAACCCGCAGCGATGTCGCGCCAGCGATGCGAAAATCGGCGGGAGCTTTATCCGGTGACGTAGCGCACGATGCGCGATACTTCCCGCACGGTCACATCGAGATAGTGGCCATGGTTGTAGAGGCCGTCCCAGATCAGAAAGAAGGTGATGGCGACGATGACGATCACATAACGCATGGCCAAAACTATCCCATGTGCACGGCCGGAACCAGTGCGCCAAGGCAGCAATTGTTACTTGCGTCGTAAAGTTTCCCGCCGCCCGATTTGGCGCAAACGGGTTGCAGGCCAGACGGAACGTTCTAGATTGGGCGGATGGCGCTTAAACGGATGGACAATGTAGGGGTCGTCGTCGATGACCTCGAAGGGGCGATTGATTTCTTTCGCGAGCTCGGGCTCGAGCTCGAAGGGCAGGCAACGATCGAGGGAGAATGGGCCGGGCGCGTCACTGGGTTGGGCGATCAGCGCGTCGAGATCGCCATGATGCGTATGCCGGACGGCCACGGCCGGCTCGAGCTCTCCCGATTCCTCATGCCGCCCGTCGTCGCGGATCACCGCAATGCCCCAGTGAATGCTCTGGGCTACCTCCGTGTCATGTTCGCCGTGGACGATATCGACGATACGCTTGGAAGGCTCAGCGAGCGCGGCGCGCAGCTCGTCGGCGAGGTAGTCCAGTATAAGGACGTGTATCGGCTCTGCTACATCCGCGGACCTGAGGGGCTTCTCATCGGACTCGCCCAGGAACTCGGGTGAGCGCGCATCACAGATGGTCCCGCCGCGGCCTCAAAGTGTGATGCGGTATCTGGCAAATCCCGCCTCGCCCTCGCCCACGAGCTCGATTTTCAGGGACTTCACTTGATCGATGAAGTCCTTCGCCTTCGGACCGGTCTCGAACACGACGCTGGTTCCGGACATCGGCGCGAACGACCAGTTGCCGTCGGCGGAAGGATTGATCGTGCCTTCGCTGACGACGTAGCGCACGATCACGTCGCGATTGGTGTCGGGCGCCTCGTAGATGATCTTGGAGGCGTTGATGCCGGGAAAATTTCCGCCGCCGCCGGCGCGGTAGTTGTTGGTGGCGACCACGAATTTCGCTGATGGATCAATCGGTTTTCCTTCGAATTCCAGGTCGAGGATACGGCTGGAGCCAGCATTCGCGACACCGCCCTTGGCATCGTATCTCGGTGGCTGCGACACATCGATCCTGTAGGTGACGCCGTCGATCACGTCGAAATTATAGGACGGGAAGTCCGTGTTGATGAGTGGCTGATCCGCTTTCCCGAGCTCGATGTGGTTGAAGATACCGGCGGACATCTCCAGCCATTCCTTCACCTCGGCGCCGGTGATTTCGACCGCGCGCACCGTGTTCGGATAGAGATAGAGATCGGCGACGTTCTTGATGGCGATGTCGCCCGCGGGAACGTCGGTGTAGTAGTCGGCGCCGTTGCGGCCGCCGGCCTTGAAGGGCGCGGCCGCCGACAGCAAAGGCACATCCTTCCACTTGGTGCTCTTCAAGATGTCCTTCAGATACCAAGTCTGCGCCTGATTGACGATCTGCACGGATGGGTCGTCCGCAACCAGCGCGAAATAGGAATAGAGCGGCGCCGACGTCTTGCCGACCGGGCGGCGAACATAGGCAAGCGTCGCCTCATGATCCTGTTCCAGTGCCGCGATGATGCGCTTGTCGTCGCCGACGGTCGCCTTGTTCTTGCTGTCGACGCGCTCATAGATCGGCCGTGCCTCGGAGGTGGCCGAGACGACGCGCCATTTCGAGCCGTCACGCTCCAGAAGCAGGTCGATCAGGCCCATATGCGAGCCCCAGAAGCCGCCCATCACCGCCGGCTTGCCTTGCAGCGTGCCTTTTTCCGTATCGACGCCTTGGAGTGATTGGAAATCCTTCTTACCGGGAAAGACCAGATGCTGATGGCCGGTGAAGACGGCGTCCACACCCTCGATGCCGGCGACGAAGAACGAGGCGTTCTCCATCCTGTCGCCCTGCTTGATGTCGATGCCGGAATGCGACAGCGCGATGACGATGTCGGCGCCTTGTTCCCTTATCTGCGGCACCCAGGCCCTGGCCGCTTCGACGATGTCGCGCGTCTGGACGTTGCCTTCGAGGTTCTTCAGGTCCCAGACCATGATCTGCGGCGGCACGAAGCCGATGACGCCGATCCTGATCGATTGCTCGGCCCCTGACCCGTCCATGATCTTCCTGTCGAGGATGACATAGGGCTGCAGATAGAGCTTGTCGTCGCGCGGGTTGGTGGCGAGCGCGGTGCCGCGGATCAGGTTCGCGCAGACGAAGGGAAAATTTGCGCCGGCCAGCACCTTGTCGAGGAAGGACAGGCCGTAATTGAACTCATGGTTGCCGAGTGTCGAGCATTCATAGCCGAGCAGGTTCATGCCCTTCATGACCGGATGCAGGTCGCCATCCTTCATGCCTCTCTCGTAGGCGACATAGTCGCCCATCGGGCTGCCCTGCAGCAGGTCGCCATTGTCGATCAGCATCGAGTTGGTGGCTTCCTTGCGCACCGCGTCGATCAGCGAGGCGGTGCGTGACAGACCCATCGTGTCGTTCGCTTTGTCGGCGTAGTAGTCGTAAGGCAGCAGGTTCACATGGATGTCGGTCGTCTCCATGATCCTGAGATGCGCCTGATTGGCCGCGGCGCGGGCTGAGAACGGATGCAGCATGATCAGCGCGCCGCCAGCAGCGACGCCGGCCAGGAATTCGCGGCGGGAGAGCTCTGGACGCAAGACAGGCGGTCGCGACATCTTCTTCTCCTCTTCGACAACGCGATGGCCCCTGCCCTACCCAGGAAGCATGGCGCTGAAGTCGCTTTGAGTCCATGTGCGCCGGAAGCCTTTCGATCACGACAAGGTGACGCGCCGATGAAGCAGACGGCCTCGAGGAAATCAGTTCTTGTCGTCGCTGCCTTGCGTGATCAATCGCGCGCCGCGCTGACCCGTAAAATAGATCCATAGCCAGCTAAGCGAGACCGCCAGGCGGTTGCGGAAATCGATCAGGAAGTAGATATGCGCTATGCCCCAGAGCCACCAGGCGAGCCAGCCGGTGAGCTTGATCCAGCCGAAATCGATCGCGGCGGCGCGCTTGCCGATTGTCGCCAGGTCGCCGTCGTGCCGGTAGCGGAACGGTCGCGGCGTCGTATCGCCGGCAAGCCGCGCCTTGATCGTCGCGGCGACATGCTTTCCTTCCTGCTTGGCCGCCGGCGCCACGCCCGGCACCGGCTTACCGTCTGGACGCAAGAGATGCGCGGTGTCGCCGATGACGAAGATGTCGGGATTGCCCGGCGCCGTGAGATCGGGCTCGACCAGCACCCTGCCCACCCGATCGGCCGGTGCCCCCAGCCACTCGGCCGCCGGCGAAGCCGCGACGCCAGCGGCCCAGATGATGGTCCTTGCCGGCAATTGCCTGTCGCCAAAGACAACGCCCTCGCCATCCAGCCGCGTTACGGCGCGCCCGAGTTCGACCGCTACGCCGAGCCGCTCCAGCGCCTTGCGTGCATAGGCGGAAAGCTCCGGCGCGAAATTGCCCAGGATCCGGTCGCCGGCCTCGATCAGCACGACGCGCGCCTGCCGCGTATCGATATTGCGGAATTCGCCGCGCAGCGTGTCATGCGCGAGTTCGACTATGGTGCCAGCAAGCTCGACGCCTGTGGGGCCGCCGCCGACAATGACGAGCGTCAGCAGCGCCTGGCGCCTGGCCGGGTCGACTTCACGCTCCGCCTGCTCGAAGGCGAGCAGGATGCGTCGCCGTATCGTCGTAGCATCCTCAAGCGTTTTCAGCCCAGGCGCGAAGGGTTCCCATTCGTCATGGCCGAAATAGGCATGGCGCGCGCCGGTGGCGAGCACCAGCGTGTCGTATGGGATCGATCCGCCGTCTTCGAGCAGCACCCGCTTGCCCGCGCGGTCGACGCCCGTGACATTGCCGAGAAGTGTCGTCACATCCTTGCGCCTCCGCAGCAAATGACGGATCGGCCAGGCAACCTCTGAGGTTGCAAGCGATGTGGTCGCAACCTGGTAAAGCAGTGGCTGGAAAAGATGATGGTTGCGCTTGTCGATCATGGTGATGCGCACCGCGGCACCTTCCAGTGCACGGGTGAGTTCGAGGCCACCGAATCCGGCTCCGACGACAACGACCTTGTGTTCGGCTTCGCTCATCTCATCCAGCTTGCCAAGTGCAATTGCTGCCTATGATGTAAGTATTTTTGTGCGTCGCAACAATAATGCGCGAGGTGATGACCGTGCCCGGGAGTCGTCGCGCGGCGTCGCGAATGCGCAGGCGATCATGCAAGCGCGAGTATATCGTGAAACAAACGACGGGAGCCAAGCATGGCTGACGACCACGATGACGAGCCGGCGCAATACGCCTCGCCGCCCTGCTTCATGCATGAACTCGACCCTGAATACCGGGAGCCTCTCTCCGACTGGACGGACGTCAGACGTTGGCGCAAGGCCGAGCGTGAGCGGCTCATCAACGCCCGCCTTGCCGTCTCAGCCGATGCGCGGGCCGCAATGTCGGCACGCATCGCGGAAGGCCTCGACACGCTGATCGGAGACATCGCCGGCCGGATGGTCAGCCTCTACTGGCCGTTTCGCGGCGAACCGGATTTGCGCGGCTGGATGGCCTCGATCAACGAGCGAGGTGGCCGAACCGCGCTGCCGGTCGTCATCGAGAAAGGACGGCCGCTGGTGTTTCGCGCCGTCAGACCGGGCGACCGGCTTGAAAAGGGCGTCTGGAACATCCCGATCCCGGCCGAGGGCGATCCGGTGCTGCCCGACATCGTGATTTCGCCGATCGTCGGCATCGATCCAGCCAAGTATCGGCTGGGCTATGGCGGCGGCTTCTTCGACCGCACGCTGGCCGCCATGCCGTTCCGGCCGCTGGTCATCGGCGTCGGCTACGAATTGCAGCGCATCCCGACCATCTACCCGCAGCCGCACGACATTCCAATGACGACCGTGGTGACGGAGGCGAACACCGCCTAAACGGTCCAGGTCCAGTCGATCGGATAGTTGAAAATTGGGGTGAAGGTCACGCCGACCGCCTCCATGTCCCTTCGGCCGTCGACGACCATCTCCTTCAGCGTGTCGAGCTGCGCCGCGTGCTTTTCGCTGTCCCAGACACTGACTTGCACGATCGAACCCTTGGGCGAGACGCCCGCATAAAAATGAAGGAGCCCGGGCAGCCGTCTGATTGCCGGGATTATATACTGCGAGGTCTTCTTGCTCGCGGCATCGACCTCCGCGAACCGGCTGGGGTCGTAGCTGGCACGCGAAACGCGGACAACGGCGGTTGCCGGCAGTGACTCGGCCATGGTTGTTCTTTCGATCATATAGCAGCCTACGCCTCCTTCTGGTTGCGGGAGTCCAGGCCCTAGGCCATCTCCGGCCGCAGCCCGACCGCCGTGCGGTCGACGATCTCGCGCAGCGCGAAGGACGAGTTGATCTTCGTCACATGCGGCATGGCCGACAGCCATTCCTTGTGGATGCGCTCATAGTCGACGAGGTCCTTCGCCGCGATGCGCAGGATGTAATCGTATTCGCCCGACATCAAATGGCAGGAAAGCACGTTCGGGCAGCGCTTGATCGCCGCCTCGAAATCCGACAACGTCTTCTCGAACTGGCCCGACAACGATATGTGCACGATCGCCGTCATCTGGTGGCCAAGGGCGGCGTTGGACAGCCTGGCGTGATAGCCGCGGATGGTCCCGGCTTTTTCCAGATTGTCCAGCCTGCGCGAACAGGCCGACTGCGACAGGCCCACCTTTTCGGCGAGCGCCGCGTTGGGTATCCGACCGTCCTTCTGCAAGGTTTCCAGAATGGCGATATCAATCCTGTCGAGCGGCATTTTTAGTGATTCCTGCGAATTGACGGCAATTTTGCGCAACGATTAGCGACGAATGCCTCATATCGCAAGAGCATTCGCAAACACCTACGCAACGATTCGTGGTTGACTGCATTTATGCGTGTCGCCTCCGTATTCTGGGGCTGGTGGCGCGCACCAGTGACAGGGAGAGCGCCCGCTCAAGGGGCGCGGACAGGAGAACAAAGATGCGTGTCGGCTGCCCAAAGGAAATCAAGAACCACGAATATCGCGTCGGCCTGACGCCCGGCTCGGTCCGCGAATATGTCGCGCATGGCCACGAAGTTCTGGTCGAGACCGGCGCGGGCGCCGGCATCGGTGCCGATGACAATGCCTATCGCGCCGCCGGCGCTGTCATCGCCAAGACGGCGGCCGACGTGTTCGCCAAGTCGGACATGATCGTCAAAGTCAAGGAGCCGCAGCCCAACGAATGGGTTCAGCTGCGTGACGGCCAGATACTCTACACCTATCTTCACCTGGCTCCGGATCCGGAGCAGACCAAGGGTCTTCTTGGCTCGGGTGTCACCGCTGTCGCCTATGAGACGGTGACCGACGACCGGGGCGGCCTGCCGTTGCTCGCGCCGATGTCGGAAGTCGCCGGACGCCTGTCGATCCAGGCCGGCGCCACCGCGCTGCAGAAGGCCAATGGCGGTCGCGGCGTGCTGCTTGGCGGCGTGCCCGGCGTGCTGCCCGGCAAGGTCACCGTGCTCGGCGGCGGCGTCGTCGGCCTGCATGCGGCCAAGATGGCAGCCGGCCTCGGCGCCGACGTCACCATCATCGACCGCTCGATCCCTCGCCTTCGCCAGCTCGACGACATTTTCGGCGGCCGTGTCCATACGCGTTATTCGACCGTCGAAGCGCTGGAAGAGGAATGCTTCTCGGCCGACGTCGTCATCGGCGCCGTGCTGATCCCGGGCGCCGCCGCGCCCAAGCTGGTGACCCGCGAAATGTTGTCCGGCATGAAGAAGGGCTCGGTGCTGGTGGACGTCGCCATCGACCAGGGCGGCTGCTTCGAGACCTCGCATGCCACGACCCATGCCGACCCGACCTATGAGGTCGACGGCGTGATCCACTATTGCGTCGCCAACATGCCCGGCGCCGTGCCGGTCACGTCCGCGCACGCGCTCAACAACGCGACGCTGCACTATGGCCTGCAGCTCGCCGACAAGGGCCTCAAGGCGCTGGTCGACGACCATCACCTGCGCAACGGCCTCAATGTCCACAAGGGCAAGATTACCAACCGCGCCGTCGCCGAGGCGCTCGGCTACGAAATGGTCGAGCCGAAGGCGGTGCTTGCCGCCTGACCGAATCGCAAAATCTGATCCAGTCGCCCGCCGGTCATTCCGGCGGGCTTTTTGTTGCGCAGATGACTGGCTCAGCCGAGTAGCCCGGGCAACAAAAAAGCGGAGCAAAAAGCCCCGCTTCCTCGATTGCTGCGATCCGCCGCCGGTCCATCCGCGGTCGACAAATCATCAGCTATTGCTGTTTAGCGCAATAGTACGACGGGAATACGACAGTCTTGAGTGGCCTGTTTCCCATCGACCGGGCCATTATGCGTCCGTGTGTGAAATGCTTCACATTCGCTGCGCGCGTAGGACGCCTAGAGACCTACCGTTACTGGCGGCCTGAGCTGTTACCGGGTCGGAGAAGTCCGACCCGGCAGCGCTCGCCGACAGCTTCTGTCAGACCCTCCAACAGCCCGCCCGACCATCGGCGGGCTTCTTTTTGGTCACGCCCGCTCGATGCGGCATTGATAGCAGTTGTTCCGCGCCGAGCGGACGTGGATGTAGGCGATGTCGTCGCGGGCAAACAGCGTGCGCGCCCGGGCGGCAATCTGGGCGGTCGGCGTGACGGCGCCGCTGCCATAGACGATGCGATCATCCTCGCCATAGCCCCTTACGATGTAGTCGCTGCTTTCGAGCATCTCCGGCAGCGCATCCCCATCGGCGGCGCGTTCGCATTCCTTGGCGTGCAGGAAGATCGGGCCGGTTTCGGCATAAGGCTGCAGTTGCGGGAACGGCCGGTAAGCCACGATCAGGTAGCCTTCGCCCGCGGCAATATTCTTCATGCAGTGCCTGCAGGGTACGCCGTCGCCATCGGAGATCTGGTGCTCGGGGGCTCGTCCATAGGCATCGAGCCCTCCCCGCTGCAAGGCGCGCACGGCTTCGGTCGGCAAAGCTTTGAACTGGATGCTCATGGTAGATCTCCGGTATCGATGTCCGGAAATTATGCCTGGGCGATGGTATCTCCCACCCGATTCCTGACTGGACTGGCGTCGCGCCCATGAAAGAGCCCGGTTGCCTTCGCAAAACCGGGCTCGCGATTGTCGGTTGCCGGCCCTGAGTGTTAGCGCACGAAATCGTCGAAGCGGCGCAGCGTCACGCGGCGGTTGCGCCAGTTCTCCTGTTGGGTCGGCACGAGCAGGAATTCCTCGCCGTAGCCGACGGTTTCCAACGCGAAACGAGGCACGCCGAACTCGCTCACCAGCGTCCGCTTCAGGGAGGCGGCGCGGCGTTCGGACAGGTACTGATTTGATTCGAAAGAGCCCACCGCATCGGTATGGCCCTCGATCAGGATGCGGGCGCCGCGGTCGCGCCGAAGGATGCGATGAAGCGCATCGGCGATAATTTCGACCTTGCCGTATTGAGAAGGAGCGATGACGGCCGAACCGAACTCGAAATTGATCGACTGGATATCGATCGAGCGCGCCATCCGTCTCAGGTCCGGGCGTCGCTTGAACTCGCGAATTGTGACGCGCTCATTGGGACGCAGCTTCTTCGTCGGGGCGGCGTCGAGCTGGCGCTCGATGGTCGCGGCCGAAGGCGTTGTCGCCTGGGCGAATGCCAGGCTCGGCATGGCTATCGCCGCGATCATGGCCACCGCAAATGTACGTCGGGTCAACATGTCTTTCTCCTACAAGCTCGGTCACGCAATGCGGCCGGACCATGGCAAAGACAGTCTGAAGCGGCGATGAACGAGGTGTTCAGGCCCAGGTCGTTCAAGGACGGCGCTTTTGGTTTTCAGGAACGCCCGAGTGGCCTCAGCCTCGCATGACGCTGGCCGAACGCTCGGCGAAGGTCAGCGGACGCACGACTTCCTTTTTCTGCGCCACGGGCGTGAAGCCGAGCTTCTGGTAAAGTGGAAGCGCTGCCGGATGATCCAGCGTGCAGGTCTGCACGGTGACCCTCTTTGGGCCATGTGCCCAGGCTGCCGAGATCGCGGCGCCGAGGAACCAGCGGCCGATACCCTGACCGTGCGCATGTTCCATCATGCCGAAGTAGGCGAGTTCCACTTCGTCCGGCAGATGCGGCTTGAGATCGAAGAAACCGGCGGGAGCGCCGTCAAGATAGAGCACCCGGATGTCACGGTCCTCGCGATGCAAACCGGCGGCAAGCTCCTCGTCGCTCATCCTCAGCACATTGACCCAGTGCCATTTGCGCCCGACGCGGTCTATCAAATAGCGGTAGAAATGAAGCGGGATATCTTTCGTCTTCAACAGCGCGATCTGCCGGTTGTAGGGGACCGGCGGCGAAACAGCCGGCGCGGCATGCATCTCCAGAAACGTGACCGTGACATCGATAGCTTGCGGCGCGCCGTTTTCCATCATTCTTTCCCCGTAACCACCGGCGTATCGCTGAGACCGCCCCATTCTGTCCAGGAGCCGTCGTAGAGCCGGTTGTCCGTATGGCCGAGCGTTTCCAGCGCCAGCGTGATCGCCGCCGCGGTGATGCCCGAACCGCAGGACGTGACGACCGGCTTCGACAGGTCGATGCCGGCCCCTTCGATCAACTTGCGCAGGCGGTCCTTGGGCAGCAGCTCGCCATTATCGGCAAGCGCCGTGATCGGGACATTATGCGCGCCCGGCATATGGCCTGATCGGACGCCCGCGCGCGGCTCCGGATCGCTTCCGGCGAAGCGGCCGGCCGAGCGCGCGTCTACGATCTGGCTCTCCCGGCCACCGACGATCCTGCGCATCTCGTCAAGGCCTACGACCCGCCCTGCGTCGAAATCGGCATGGAAGACGCAGGGCGCGATCTTGGTCGGCTCAGCCGTCACAGGTCGCCCCTCCGCCTTCCAGCGGTCGATGCCGCCGTTCAGGATGTAGACTTGGGAGACGCCCATGATACGGAACATCCACCAGGCGCGCGGCGCCGAGAACAGGCCCGGGCCGTCATAGACGACAATGGTGTCGTCGGCCGTAACGCCCATGGCGCCGACATATTGCGCGAAGTGTTGCGGCGAGGCCAATGTGTGCGGCAGCTTCGAAACCGGATCGGAAACGGCATCCTGGTCGAGGAAGCGCGCACCGGGGATATGAGCGGCGTCGTACTCCGCGCGGGCATCGCGCTTCTGCGCCGGCAGATACCAGGAGGCGTCGATGATGGTGATGCCCGGCTCACCAAGCCGCTCTTCCAGCCAGTCGGTGTCGACGATGAAGGGACTATCCTGCGCCATTCTTTTCTCCCTGAGCTCGAGCTTGGCGTCAGTTCGCCGGCATCGGCCCGAAGCGGATGCGGAAGCGCCGGTTCTCGCGACCCTTCTTTTCTATCTTGCCGACATGAATCTCGCCGACCTCGCCGGTCGACTTCACATGTGTTCCACCGCAGGGCTGGCTGTCGACCGAGCCGTTCTCGCCGATGCAGACCAGGCGAATCTTGCCGCTGCCGACGGGCGGGCGTACGTTCTTCGACTTGACCAGGCCGGGATTGGCGGCGAGCTCCTCGTCGGTGATCAGACGGGTGAAGATCGGGTGATCGGCGCGCACCAGGTCCATCAGCCGGGCCGTCACGTCCTCCTTGGTGAAGCCTGTGTCGGGGAGATCGAAGTCGACACGGCTGTCGTCCTCGGCGACCGCCGCCCCGGTGATCGGGAACGGGCATACCACCGTCAGCAGATGGCAGGCGGTGTGCATGCGCATCAGAAGGTGCCGCCGCTCCCAGTCGATCAGCAGCCTCAGCCTTTCGCCGATCCCGGGCAGCACCTGGTCCGGCGCGGGCACGTGGATGATCTCGTCCTTGGTCTCGCCGGTGATGGTGGCGGCGATAGCGACGCGGCCGCCGTCGGCCCGCTCGAACATCCCGATATCGCCCGGCTGCCCGCCAGACGTCGCATAAAAGACTGTACGGTCGAGAAGGATGCCGCCACGATCATTGATGGCGACGACCTCCGCCTCCGCCGTCTTCTGGTAGGCGTCGTCGCGAAACAACGCCTCGGTCTTGCGCGCCATCATGCCACCTTCTCGAACGGCACCGAAATGTCAGCCTTTTCTTCCATCCAGCCAGGCACCGGAAGATTCTTGCCGCGCAGGAATTCCGGATTGAAGAGCTTGGACTGGTAGCGCGTGCCGTAGTCGCAAAGCACGGTGACGATGGTATGGCCGGGCCCGAGTTCGCGCGCCAGACGAATTGCGCCGGCGATGTTGATGCCGGTCGAGCCGCCGACGCAAAGTCCCTCTTCCTGGATCAGGTCGAAGATGATCGGCAGTGCTTCCTCGTCGGGGATCTGGTAAGAGAAATCCGGCCTGAAGCCTTCCAGATTGGCGGTGATGCGGCCTTGGCCGATACCTTCTGTGATCGAGCTGCCGTCGGATCTCCAGTTCGCCGGAGGTGTAGAAACTGTAGAGCGCGGCGCCCAGAGGGTCAGCGAGCGCGACCTTGACGTCCTTGCTCTTGTCCTTGAGGCCGAGCGCGACACCGGCAAGCGTGCCGCCGGAGCCGACGGCCGAGACGAAGCCGTCGATCTTGCCTCCGGTCTGGTTCCAAATCTCCTGTGCGGTGGTGTGAATATGGCCGTCGCGGTTGGCGACATTGTCGAACTGATTGGCCCAGACCGCGCCGTTCGGCTCGGAGCGCGCCAGTTGCTCGGCAAGGCGACCGGACAGCTTCACGTAGTTGTTCGGGTTCTTGTAGGGCACTGCCGGCACTTCGATCAGTTCGGCGCCGAGCAGCTTGATCGTGTCCTTCTTTTCCTGGCTCTGTGTATCGGGGATGACGATCACGGTGCGGTAGCCGAGCGCCTTGGCGACAAGCGTCAACCCGATGCCGGTGTTGCCGGCGGTGCCCTCGACGATCAGCCCTCCGGGTTGCAGGAGTCCGCGCTGTTCGGCGTCGCGGATGATGAACAGACCTGCCCGATCCTTGACCGATTGCCCCGGATTCATGAACTCGGCCTTGCCCAGAATCTCACAGCCGGTCGCTTCCGAAGCCTTGTTGAGCCGGATCAGGGGCGTGTTGCCGATCGCTTCGATCACAGAACGGGGCATGCGGGATTCCTTTATGCTGCGGCGAGACCCTAGAAACCGGACGGCGCGGTTTCAAGGCAAGATTTTGCCTGGTCCAGTCGCATTCGGGACGCTGCAATGTTCCCGGTCATTTCGATGTCGGGAGCAAAACCGCTCTTTTCATTCGATTTTTTCGCCGCTAGAGCAAACACTGGCATTCGCAGGACATCGCATGACACTCTACCGGGCCAATCCGAGGGACGGTGTCGCCTGGATCACGGGCGGCAGCAGCGGGCTTGGCCGCGCCTTGGCCAAGGACCTCGCCAATCAAGGCTATGCCGTCGCGGTGACCTCGCTGCCGGAAGATCCCGCCGACACGCTGATTGTCGAAACATCGCAGATGTCGGGGCATGTGAAGTCCTTTCCCTGCGACGTCACCGACGAGCACGGCATGGCGCGCACGGCCGCCGCGATCGAGGAGCAGATGGGGCCTATCGTGCTTGCCGTCTTCAATGCCGGCAACTACATCGCCACCCCCGGCGAGAATCTGGTGGTGCGCGATTTCCACCGCTCCTTTGCCGTGAACTATTTCGGCATCGTCAACGGCGTGGTGCCTGTTGTCGAGTACATGCGCGTGCGCGGACGCGGCCATGTCGTCCTGGTCGGGTCGGTCACCGCTTATTCCGGCTGGCCGACAACGGCTGCCTATGGCGGCACCAAGGCAGCGATCAACATCCTGGCGGAGTCGCTGAAATACGACTTCGACAAAATGAACATCCGCGTCCAGGTCATCAATCCGGGCTTCGTCGACACGCCGCTGACGGAGAAGAACAAGCTGCCAATGCCGGGTCTCATGCCTGTGCATCGCGCGTCGCGCCGCATGGCGCGCGGCATCAAAAAAGGCGGTTTCGAAGTCACCTTCCCGTTGCACATAAGCTGGCCGTTGAAACTGCTTGGCCTGCTGCCGCGGCCGATCGGCCGCTTTGTCATCGGCCTCACCACAAGCTGGTGGGGGCGTCCGTTGCGCTTTGACCGAAGGCAACCGGGCGGAAAGGATCCTTCCCGCGACAAGGCGACATAAGCCGGCGCGAGATGAGCCGGCGAAACAGCGATTGCCTGCCGGCAGGGACGGCCATAGGTTGAGAATCATGGCTTGGAGACTGTAATGGGGCGGCGGATCGTGCTTGCTGTGCTTGGCCTTGCAGTCGTCCTCGCAGCCGGTTTCTTCCTCGGGCCGCTCGTTCCTGTCGACACGACGATCCGGTTCAACCCGTCGGTGATCGGCGACGATCCGCAGGCCTATCTGGCGCGAGAAGAGGCCGCGGTGCCCAACATCCGCGAGGGGCTCGACAAAGAGATCATCTGGGCGAACCCGCTGGTCCATGCCAAGACCCCCTTGGCCGTCGTCTACATCCACGGCTTCTCAGCCTCGAAGGGCGAGATTCGGCCCTTGCCCGACGATGTCGCGGACGAGCTGGGCGCCAACCTCTTCTATACGCGCCTGACCGGCCACGGCCAGGACGGCGCGGCAATGGCGCAAGGGAGCGTCAATGCCTGGGTCAACGATTATGAGGAGGCCTTGGCCATCGGCCGCGCCATCGGCGACAAGGTGATCGTCATTGCGACGTCGACCGGGGGCTCGCTGGCTGCGTGGGCCGCAACGCAACCGAATGCGTCCAGCGACGTCGCAGCGATCGCGTTCATCTCGCCGAATTTCGGCGTCAAGGCTTCTGGCGCCGATCTCCTCACCATGCCTTGGGGCAAACAGATCGCCGAGCTTGTCGGCGGCAAGGAACGCAGCTTTCCGCCGCGCAATGCACTGCATGAAAAACTCTGGACCACCAGGTATCCGATGGCCGCGCTGCCGCCGATGGCGGCGCTGACCAATCTTGCCTATGAGGCGCCGGTCGAGAAAGCGACGATCCCCGCCCTTTTCATCTTCTCGGATTCAGACAAGGTCGTGCGACCCGACCGTACGCGCGAGATAGCCGGGCGCTGGGGAGCTCCACACGAACTGGTGCCGGTCGACGACACAGGCGATCCGGATAATCATGTCCTCGCCGGCGATGCGCTGTCGCCACAGACGACCGCATTCTTGACCGAGCGGATCGTGGTGTGGATCAAGGCCTTGATGCAGCAGCAGTCAAGCCGGTGATGTCAAGCAAGTAGAATTCTGCCGATGAAACGAACCGGCCGGAGCATCCCTCCGGCCGTTTCATCTTGCATCGCCTTGACGGGGTCAAGCAGCCCGGTTCGCTGGACGCTTGCCGCCGAAGCGGCGCTTGTTGTTGCCCTTGAAGGGCTTGAAGCCCTCGGGTTTGCTCGAGCCATTCGGCTTGGCCGCCGCCGGTCGTTCACCCTGCGGCTTCTGTGCTCGCTCGCCATGAGGCTTGCCGCCGAATCGCTGCTTGCCGCCGTTGCCCGGACGGCGGCCATCGCGACGGCCGCCATGATGCTCGCGGTCATTGGCCGGCTCGAAATGGAGCTCGGACTTTTCCCTGGGCTCGCGCTGCGGATCCGGGCTACCAAGATGATCGGCAATGACCGGCAGCTTCATGCGGATGATGCGCTCGACCTGCCGCAGCTTGGCGTTCTCGGATGGGTCGCAAAGCGTGATCGCAATACCGTCCCTGCCGTTGCGGCCGGTACGGCCGATGCGATGGACATAGCTCTCCGCTTCATCCGGCAGGTCGAAATTCACGACATGGCTGATGCCGGGTACGTCGATGCCGCGCGCCGCGATATCGGTCGCGACCAGGATCCGAACCGAGCCGTCGCGGAAATCGTTGAGCGCCTTCTGGCGGGCATTCTGCGACTTGTTGCCGTGGATGACGGCCGCGTTGAAGCCGTCACGGGCAAGGTCCTTGGTGACGCGGTCGGCGCCATGCTTGGTGCGCGAGAACACGATCACCGAGTGCATGGCCTCGTCAGCCAGCATCTTGGACAGCACCTGTCGCTTCTGCCTCGTACGGGCCAGCACTAGGCTCTGCACGATCTCCGCCGCCGCCGTGCTCTGCGGCGCGACTTCGATGCGGACGGGGTTCTTGAGCAGCCCCTTGGCTAGCTCGGCGATTTCGTCCGGCATGGTAGCCGAGAACAGCGCCGTCTGGCGGTCCGGCGCAGTCGCCTTGGCGATGCGCTTGACGTCGTTGATGAAACCCATGTCGAGCATGCGGTCGCCCTCGTCGAGGACAAGCCACTTGGTGTCCGCAAGAACAAGGTCGCCTTCCCGCACGAGGTCCGTCAGCCTGCCGGGCGTGGCGATCAGGACATCGACGCCAGGGCCGATCTTCTTCACCTGGCTGAAGCGTGAGACGCCGCCGAGAACGAGCGCGGTCGAGACATGCGCGCCCTTGGCAAGGATCTTGATGGTCTCCTCGATCTGCACGGCAAGCTCGCGCGTCGGCGCCAGGATCAGCGCGCGCGCCGTCTTGGGCCGGCGTTTGGTGCCCAGGCCGATGATCTTCGACAGGATCGGAAGTGCGAACGCGGCCGTCTTGCCGGAGCCGGTCTGGGCGATGCCGAAAATGTCACGGCCTTCGAGCTGCGGCGGGATCGCCTGCATCTGGATCGGCTTCGGCTCGGTAAAACCAGCGGCAAGCGTGGCCTTCAGCAGCGCGCCGCCGATGCCAAGGGCGGCGAAACCGGAGAGTTCCCCAGCGTCGTTGTTGGGGAGAGTGTTTTCGTTGGTCAAAATATTCTTCTTTCACGCGGCGGGTGGCCGCAAACATCAATGGCGGCAGGGCGCAACCTGCCATCGAAACATTCATCAGGAAACGACAAGGCGGCGGACGGGAAACGTCCGCGCGGCTGCGCTGTCGTGCCCGCGGACATCATGCCCCGGGGCTCTTTCGCCACCTTGCCGATTCACCGGTAAGAGGGAAAACAGACGCAACCAGTCCCATTCATGGAGAAAGCCGGAAGGTCCGGCCCAAGCGCCTATGAGGCTGCATATGGACGAGTCCGGCCTGAAAAGCAAGGGCTCGCATGTTGCAATGCAACAAAACAAGGGCGCTTGCGCTGCCCTGCCCTCACGATTACCACAAAACACCGAACGAACGGGGAAACCGGGCAATGAAGGATGTTCTGAAGGAACTCGAGCGCCGCCGCGAGATTGCCCGTATGGGCGGCGGCAAGGACCGCATCGATGCTCAGCACAAAAAGGGCAAGCTCACCGCCCGCGAGCGTATAGAGATCTTCCTCGACGAGGGCTCCTTCGAGGAGTTCGACATGTATGTCGAGCACCGCTCGACCGATTTCGGCATGGAAAGGACCAAGATCGCCGGCGACGGCGTCGTCACTGGCTGGGGGACCGTAAACGGGCGCCCCGTCTATATCTTCGCCAAGGATTTCACGGTGTTCGGCGGCTCGCTGTCGGAGGCCCATGCCGAGAAGGTCATCAAGGTTCAGGAGATGGCGTTGCGCAACCGCGCGCCGATCATCGGCCTCTATGATGCGGGCGGTGCCCGCATTCAGGAAGGTGTGGCGGCGCTCGGCGGCTACGCCGAGATTTTTCAGCGCAATGTGCTAGCCTCCGGCGTCATCCCGCAGATTTCGCTGATCATGGGCCCTTGCGCCGGCGGCGACGTCTACTCGCCCGCCATGACCGATTTCATCTTCATGGTCCGCGACACCTCCTACATGTTCGTCACCGGACCGGATGTGGTGAAGACGGTGACCAATGAGACAGTGACAGCGGAAAGCCTCGGTGGAGCTTCGGTCCATACCACCAAATCGTCCATAGCCGACGGTGCCTATGATAACGATGTCGAGGCATTGCTGCAGATGCGCCGGCTGGTCGATCTTTTGCCGGCATCCAACACGGCCGAGATCCCTGAAATCGAATGCTACCAGTCGGTGACGGATCACGACATGTCCCTCGACCGGCTGGTCCCCGACAACGCCAACAAGCCCTACGACATCAAGGAACTGATCCTGAAGGTCGCCGACGAAGGCGACTTCTTCGAGATCCAGCAGAGTTTTGCCAAAAACATCGTCACCGGCTTCGGCCGCGTCGAAGGCCGTACGGTCGGCTTCGTGGCCAACCAACCGATGGTGCTGGCGGGCGTGCTCGATTCCGACGCCAGCCGCAAGGCGGCGCGCTTTGTGCGTTTCTGCGACTGTTTCTCCATTCCCATCGTCACCTTCGTCGACGTGCCGGGCTTCCTTCCGGGCACAGCGCAGGAATATGGCGGCCTGATCAAGCACGGCGCCAAGCTGCTCTTCGCCTATGCCGAGGCGACCGTGCCGAAGATCACTGTTATTACCCGCAAGGCGTATGGCGGCGCCTACGACGTGATGGCGTCGAAGCACCTGCGCGGCGACATGAACTATGCCTGGCCGACGGCGCAGATCGCCGTGATGGGCGCCCGAGGCGCGGTCGAGATCATCTACCGCAAAGATATCGGCGATCCAGAGAAAATTGCTGAACATACAAAGGTTTACGAGGATCGCTTCCTCTCGCCCTTCGTCGCCGCCGAACGCGGTTATGTCGATGAGGTGATCATGCCGCATTCGACCCGGCGCCGCGTGGCGCGAGCGCTCCGGATGCTGCGCAACAAGGACATGCAGAACCCCTGGAAGAAGCACGACAATATCCCGTTGTGAGAAGCTGCGCTGGTAAGAAATGCGAATAGCCCTTGCAGCTCAGGGCCTTATCCCGGCCAAGGGATATGGTGGAACACAGCGCCAGGTCGAATGGCTCGTCACCGAACTGGTCAAGCTCGGGCACGATGTCGTCCTCATCGCAGCTCCTGGGTCGTCGCATCCGATGTGCGAGGTTCGGCATGCCGTCAGCGATGCCGAATGCAGGGCGGCGATTCCGCGCGATACGCAGATCGTCAATCTCCATGCCTGGAAGGTCGAGGTCCCGTTCCCGACGCTCAACACCGAACACGGCTATGTTCCGGATTACCCGCGCACGCAACCGAACTGGAATTTCCTTAGCGCTCGACACGCGGAACTGCACGGGCGCAGAACTTTCGTCTACAACGGGTTTCCGGTATCCGCCTACCGCCTGGCGGCTTCGAAGAACGACCATCTCTTTTTCATGGCCGCCATCGCGCGGGCTGGTAAGGGATTGAACCGAGCCGTCGATCTGGCCAAGAAATTCGATTTCATCCTGGATATTGCGGGAGGCTCGCGCTGGAAGTTGCTCGGCCGCAGCAAGACGCGCCGGGAAGGCGTTTTCTTCAAGAGCCTTTCCGGCCGCTATCGTTTCCACGGCATGGTCGACGGCGAAGAAAAATTGCGGCTGCTTGGTGAATTGAAGGCATTCCTCAACCCAATCTCCTGGGAAGAACCTTTCGGCATGGCGCAAGTCGAATTGATGCTCTGCGGCACGCCCGTGCTCACCACACCGCGCGGGGCACTGGTGGAAACCGTCGATGCGGAGACCGGCCGGTTCTTCGAAACCGACGAGGAGTTTGCGCGCGGTCTTGCAGAGGCCGCAAACCTGTCGTCGCAACGGTGCCGGCAGTCGGCGGCGGACCGATTCCCGATCGAAAAGACGGCGAAAGCCTATCTGGAACTGTATGCCCGCGTCCTTGATGGCGAGGCGCTTCCGTGACAAATCATCGTCACGTTTGCCATTGGCTGCCATTGTTCCGGATCGAAAAGGTAGCGCTTGTTGCGTCCCATCCTCGTCTTCTGCTTACCGGCGATCGGTGACTTCATCCGCTGCCATTCGGCAATCCAGATCCTGGCGGAGAAGTTTCCCGGGCATCCGATCGACGTCGCCACTTCGCCGCTTGCCGCGCCGCTGGCGCGCCTGATGCCGCATATCCGCAAGACATGGCTCGTGGAGAAGCACTGGAAGCCCGGGCTCAAGGCACGGTCGCGTCTCGCGCGCGAAATCCGCAAGGAGAACTATCAGGCTGCCTACATGCTCACCAGCAGCACCAAGGCAGCCCTGGTGCCCTGGCTGGCTGGCATACCGGAGCGCATCGGCTATCCGCGCGAATTTCAGTTCGGAATCATCAACCGCCTGCCGGCTGACTGGCTGAAGAGTTTTGTGGCGTTCGGACCTCGAAAGACCAGATTGTTCGAACAGGCTTGCGCGATCGCAATGCTAGGCGAGAGGCCCGGCGAGGACATGCGGTTGCCCGCGCCACAGATGGTGGTGCCGGCAGCGGAGCTTTCGGATTGGCGTGCCCGCCATGGAATCGATCCCGCAAGGCCGGCGCTGGCGCTCTACACTTCATCTTTCAGCAATTTCCGTTCTTGGCCAGCCGAGCGCTTCATCTCGGTTGCGAAAGCTCATGCTCAACGCGGTTGGTCAATTTGGGTGATCGGCGGCCCGCGAGAACGTGAATCTGCAGCCCAGATCAGGGCGACACTTCCCGAGGCAGTGGACTTCACATCGACACCGCACCTGACCGACGCGATGTGCCAGATCGCTGCTTCGACCGTCTTCCTCGGAGTGGATGGCGGGCTCTGCCATGCAGCCGCGGCCCTGGGCGTGCCTTGCGTGCTTATCTTCGGGTCCAACCGCTCCTATGAAACTGGACCGGTGAACGACCACGTCCGCTATCTCGAGCCGCCAATATCGACGCCGAGCTGGGTTCTCGACACGCGCGGCGTCAGCGAGGAACGCGTCCTCGCGGCGTTGGCGGACGCCGGGGCGCAAGCCCGGCACAAGCGGGACGCCTGACTGTTCTTCGACTGCTGCACCAAAACCTGCGCCCATGCTCCCATCTCGGTCTCGCAAGGCGTGACCAGGGTATCGGTGCGCATCCTGATGAAAGAAGGTGAACGCTGGCACAAGTGCCTGGCTAGGTCATGGTACAGTGCCCTCCAGCAGTTGTCGGATAACGGGCACAATCGCCAAAGGCAGATCTTCGGCTATCAAACCCGGCCCAAAACGGCTGCCGGCTTCGGCGTGGATCCAGACTGCGGCGCAAGCCGCCTCGAAAGCCGGCATGCCTTGAGCGAGCAAGCCGGCGATGATGCCGGCCAGCACGTCGCCAGAACCGGCGGTGGCCAGCCAGGGCGCGCCATTGCCGTTGATCGCGCCGCGGCCATCCGGCGAAGCGATCACACTGTCGGCGCCCTTATAGACGATCACGGCGTTGGCGCGCCGCGCGGCTTCGCGCGCCTTGGCGAGCTTCGACAAGGCCTTGTCGCCGGCAATATCCACGAACAGCCTGCCGAACTCGCCCTCATGTGGCGTCATGATCAGCGCCGGCGCGCCCGGCTTGCCCGCCGCCTTGAACAGCGTGGAGGCGGCATCGCGAAAAGACGTGATGCCGTCGGCGTCGAGCACGAGGCCTTCGACTCCGCTGTCCTGGCGTTTCCGGGCGAGCACGGCAAGCGTGAAATCACGCCCCTTGTCACCGACGCCGAATCCGGGGCCGAGGACGAAACTGGACGGCCGGCGATCGCCGATAAGGTCATGCACATCCTCAATCGCGTCGACCTTGCGCAGCATGATCGAAGTGAGATGCGCCGCGTTGACCTGCATGGCGTTCGCCGGCGAGAGCACGGTGACGGCCCCCGCCCCGCTCCTTGCAGCTGCCAGCGCCGAAAGGCGCGCTGCGCCGGTCGCGGACGGTCCGCCCGAGAAGACGCTCGTGTGACCGCGCTTATATTTGTGCACATCGACCGCCGGCAGGGGAAAGCTCGCGCTCCAGAGCCCAGGCCCGTTCTCGAAGGTTCGCGGCGCAACTTGGTCGATGATCTCGTCGCGAATGCCGATGTCGGCCAACACGGTTTCGCCGCATCGCGCACGACCGGGCAGCAGCAGATGCCCGGGCTTCTTTCGCGCGAAGGTAACTGTCACGCCCGCCCGGAATGCGGAGCCTAGAACTTCGCCGCTGTCGCCGGAAACGCCAGAAGGCAGGTCGATCGCGACAACCGGCAGGTTCATCTCCGTCACGATGTCGACCGCGGTCTTGGCGTCGCCGGATAAGGGCTTCGACAGGCCGGCGCCAAAGAGCGCATCGACTATCGGTGAGCCAACTTCGGCGGCGAAGGCCGACAACGGGCGCCGCTCCAGCACGCAGTCAGCCGCGGCACGCGCGGCGTCGCTGGCTGCACGCGGTTCACCCAACGTCCACAGGGCCACATCGACGCCGGCTTCGGCCAGCAGCCGCGCCGCGACATAGCCGTCGCCGCCATTGTTGCCGGGGCCGCACATTACATGGACCCTCTTCGCGCCGGGGTAGCGCGCCAGCACGATCGCGGCGACCGCCTCGCCGGCCCGCCGCATCAATCCGTAACCATCGAGCGGCCCGGCCGCGATTGCCAAGCTGTCGGCCTCGGTCATTTCAGCCGGCGATAGAAGTTCGTTGCGCATGGGATTGCCGATCTCCGTGCGATCAAGCATTGTCCAGTTTTCGGCTCGAAGCAAACCATCGCGACCGCGCATCGTTTGCAATGCGGCCGCGTCCGGGAGGGGTTCTGCCTGCAAATTGCACCATCTGCCTATTTCTTGCGCAGATTTGAGGAGGATTTATGTACAGGGCTCGGGCGTCGATGACGCATCCGACGCAGCGGGTGACGCGAATTTGCATCCGAACGCGATGCGGAGTCGAAAACGCTTTGTACGGTCTCCACTCCTGTGGATTGGCACGGTTCGTGCTAGATGGAGGCGCAAGCGGCGTGCATAACCCGTCTTCTTGGCAGTGGAGGCCATTTTTTACATGAAAAAGATCGAAGCGATCATCAAGCCATTCAAGCTGGACGAAGTGAAGGAAGCGCTTCAGGAGGCCGGACTGCAAGGCATCACCGTCACCGAGGCCAAGGGTTTCGGCCGCCAGAAGGGGCATACCGAGCTTTATCGCGGCGCCGAATATGTCGTCGACTTCCTGCCCAAGGTGAAGATCGAAGTGGTGCTCGGTGACGAGGCCGTAGAAGGTGCCATAGAGGCCATCCGCAAGGCGGCGCAGACGGGCCGTATCGGTGATGGAAAAATCTTCGTTTCCAACATAGAGGAAGTCGTGCGCATCCGTACCGGCGAGACCGGCATCGACGCCATCTGACCGAATCTTCAACCTATTCCGGACGTCATCAGACAGGGAAGAAATGACATGACGACAGCCAAAGACATCATGAAGCAGATCAAGGACAACGACGTGAAATTCGTCGACCTGCGCTTCACCGATCCACGCGGCAAGCTGCAGCATGTGACGATGGATGTCGTCGAGGTCGAGGAAGACATGTTCGCCGACGGCGTCATGTTCGATGGTTCCTCGATCGCCGGCTGGAAGGCGATCAACGAGTCCGACATGGTGCTGATGCCCGATACGGATACCGTTCACATGGATCCGTTCTTCGCCCAGTCGACCATGGTCATTCTGTGCGACATCCTCGATCCGGTCTCGGGCGAGGCCTATAACCGCGATCCGCGCGGCACGGCCAAGAAGGCTGAGGCCTATATGAAATCGGAAGGCATTGGCGACACCATTTATGTCGGTCCGGAAGCCGAGTTCTTCGTGTTCGACGACGTCAAGTACAAGGCCGATCCGTACAATACCGGCTTCCGTCTGGACTCCACCGAGCTGCCGTCCAATGACGATACCGACTACGAAACCGGCAATCTCGGCCACCGTCCACGCATCAAGGGCGGTTATTTCCCGGTGCCTCCGATCGATTCCGCACAGGACATGCGCTCCGAAATGCTGACCGTGCTCGCCGAGATGGGCGTGCGCGTCGAAAAGCATCACCATGAGGTCGCCGCCGCCCAGCACGAGCTCGGCATCAAGTTCGACACGCTGGTGCGCAACGCCGACAAGATGCTGATCTACAAGTATGTCGTACACCAGGTCGCCAACGCCTATGGCAAGACGGCCACCTTCATGCCGAAGCCGGTGTTCGGCGACAACGGCTCGGGCATGCATGTCCATCAGTCGATCTGGAAGGGCGGCAAGCCGACTTTCGCCGGCAATGAATATGCTGGCCTGTCGGAGACCTGCCTCTATTACATCGGCGGCATCATCAAGCACGCCAAGGCGATCAACGCCTTCACCAATCCGCTCACCAACTCCTACAAGCGTTTGGTGCCGGGTTACGAAGCGCCGGTGCTGCTCGCCTATTCGGCGCGCAACCGTTCAGCCTCCTGCCGCATTCCGTTCGGCTCCTCGCCGAAGTCGAAGCGCGTCGAGGTCCGGTTCCCCGATCCGGGCGCGAACCCCTATCTCGGCTTCGCCGCCATGCTGATGGCGGGCCTCGACGGCATCAAGAACAAGATCCATCCCGGACAGCCCATGGACAAGGATCTCTACGACCTGCCGCCGAAGGAGTTGAAGAAGATCCCGACCGTCTGCGGCTCGCTCCGTGAGGCGCTGCAGAACCTCGACAAAGACCGCGGCTTCTTGAAAGCCGGCGGCGTCTTCGACGACGATCAGATCGATGCTTACATCGAGCTCAAGATGGCCGAGGTGATGCGCTTTGAAATGACCCCGCATCCGGTCGAGTACGACATGTATTATTCGGTCTGACGACCGGACTCCGCCTTATCGGTGACAAAAGGAACCCCGGCGCTTCGCCGGGGTTTTCGCATGGGCGGACGTCCATCCCATACACAAGTCGGACCGCGCCCGATCGGCGCGATGCGATGGATTGCCGACATGCCGGCCCATTTGTCGCGGCGCTCGTCACGACGCGTGACCGTCGCGGCGCAGTCCCCTCGCCTCTGGTTTGCCATGCAAAAAGCCCCGACGGAGACGCCGGGGCTTTCAACAATTTGCTCGCTTGTGCAGGCGACGCCTGCGCCTGGGTGAATCAGGCGGCGGCCGAGACCTTCGCGTCGGTCGGAACCTCCGAGATCGTCTTCAGAACCTGCGAGGCGATCTGGTAGGGGTCGCCCTGCGAGTTCGGGCGGCGGTCTTCCAGATAGCCCTTGTAGTCGTTCTTGATGAAGGAGTGCGGCACGCGGATCGAAGCACCGCGGTCGGCGACTCCGTAGCTGAACTTGTTCCACGGCGCCGTCTCGTGCTTGCCGGTCAGACGCTTGTCGTTGTCCGGGCCGTAGACGGCGATGTGATCCATCAGGTTCTTGTCGAACTGCGCCATCAGCGCCTCGAAATAGGCCTTGCCGCCGACTTCGCGCATATAGGTGGTGGAGAAGTTGCAGTGCATGCCCGAACCGTTCCAGTCCGTGTCGCCGAGCGGCTTGCAGTGGAACTCGATGTCGATGCCGTATTGCTCGGTCAGGCGCAGCAGCAGGTAGCGAGCCATCCACATCTGGTCGGCGGCCTTCTTGGAACCCTTGCCGAAAATCTGGAACTCCCACTGGCCCTTCGCCACCTCGGCGTTGATGCCTTCATGATTGATGCCGGCGGCGAGGCAAAGGTCGAGATGCTCCTCGACGATCTTGCGAGCGACATCGCCGACATTCTTGTAGCCGACGCCGGTGTAATACGGGCCCTGCGGCGCCGGGTAGCCGCTCTCAGGGAAGCCGAGCGGACGGCCGTCCTTGTAGAAGAAATACTCCTGCTCGAAGCCGAACCATGCGCCCTCGTCGTCGAGGATGGTGGCGCGCTTGTTGGAGGCATGCGGCGTCACGCCATCGGGCATCATGACTTCGCACATGACCAGGACGCCATTGGTGCGGGCCGGATCCGGGTAGACGGCGACAGGCTTCAGCACACAGTCGGAGCTGTGGCCCTCCGCCTGGTTGGTGGACGAGCCATCGAAGCCCCAAAGCGGCAGTTGCTCCAGCGTCGGGAACTCCGCGAACTCCTTGATCTGGGTTTTGCCGCGCAGGCTGGGGGTCGGGACGTATCCGTCGAGCCAGATATACTCGAGCTTGTATTTAGTCATTCCAGTGCCTCTCGTTGCTTGGACGCCGCAAGTGGGCGGCATCAACGCATGGCCGGGCTTGCCGGCCTGCCGATGATTAAAAAGCAATTCGTATGCCACTCCGCTTCCGGCGGGTGCGGCAAAATGTTCGTTGCAAGACCCCGATTTTGCTCAGCCGTCTCACCATTGCGCTCGGATCGCCCAAGCGGCGTGTCTGCCTAATTATTAGGCAAATAATGATCTTTTTGTGGGCATCTTGCCTAAACGAATCGCAGAACCTATGTTAGCTGCTAAGTTGAATCGACAAGTAGCTCGACAAGCAAGGAGGTCGCCAATGCAAGTCATGCAACCGCGCCCGTCGGCAAAAATACTGATGTTCCCGCTTGCAGGGCGCAAGTCTGCCTCAAATTTAGGCGCAAAGGCCAAATTCGCGGCAGAGCTTGCAGCGCTTGGCGGCGAGCATACTGATTTCGACGGCTGGTACCACGACGCGGCCGTCGAGGAAGAAAATCAGCGCAAAAGCTGATCTGCCTCTTTAGAGTTCCGTGAACGGAAAGCCCGGCGCGAGCACTCGCGCCGGGGTTTTTTTGAGCGGATGACCGAGGTCAATCCTTCGCGTGAAGGTCGGTGCCGAGCGTATCCCTGACGAAGATCATGCCGATGATGAGCGACATTGCGGCGATGATCACAGGGTACCAAAGACCATAATAGATATCGCCTTTATAGGCGCTAAGCGCGAACACTGTGGCGGGCAGCAGGCCGCCGAACCAGCCGTTGCCGATATGGTAAGGCAACGACATGCCGGTGTAGCGGATTCGGGTCGGGAACATCTCGACCAGGATCGCGGCGATCGGCCCATAAACCATGGTCACGAACAGCACCAGGATGAACAGGATGCCGATGGTCAGCGCCCAGTTGATCGCAGCCGGATCCGCAAACATGGCGAAAGCACCGCCACCGGGGATGTTGTAGACAGTGATCTCGGGCGCCCCGGCTGCCTCATCCTTGGTCAGCAGCTTGTCCGCGATCGCCTGCTCGACCGGGACGGTGGTCTTCTCACCGCCGCGTATCGTGGCCGCATCGAGCTTAAGTTCGGGATTGGCCGCGACGAAGGCATCGAGCTTCTGGTCCGGCACCTTGATCGCCGCGCGCTTCAGCGGATAGCCGCCGTCCTTCAGCGCCATGTTCACCGCCTTGGCGAAGGCGGCATCCTTGGCTTTGGCTTGGTCGCCGGCGGCGACTGCGTCGTAGGACTGCACCGTCTCGTTGCTGATCTTGACCGAGGCAGCGGTACCGGGCGCCGCCGTTAAAACCACGTCGTACGGCACGGAGTTCTTGGTCAGGAACGAGGTCGCGATATCACAGGACGTCGTGAATTTCGCCGTGCCTACCGGATTGAACTGGAACTTGCAGTCGCCGGGCGCTGCCGTGACCGTCGCACGGGTGTTCTGCTGCGCGGTGGCCAGAGCCGGGTTGGCGGCCCATGTCAAAGCCTTGAACAGCGGGAAGGTGCAGACGATACCGAGCGCAAGGCCGGCCATGATGATCGGCTTGCGGCCGATCTTGTCGGACAGCCAACCGAACACCACGAAGAAGATAGAGCCGATCGCAAGCGCGATGGCGATCATGATGTTGACCGACTGCGCATCGACCTTCAGCACGTTGGTCAGGAAGAACAGGGCATAGAACTGGCCGTTGTACCAGATCACGGCCTGGCCGGCGGTGAGGCCGAGGAGCGCCAGAAGGGCGATCTTGGCATTTTTCCACTGGCCAAAAGCCTCTGTCAGTGGTGCCTTGGAGCCCTTGCCCTCATCCTTCATACGCTGGAAAGTCGGCGACTCCGACAGCGACAGACGGATCCAGACCGAAACGGCGAGCAGGAAGAACGATACGATGAAGGGGATGCGCCAGCCCCAGCTGGCGTAGGTCTCCTTGCTCAGCGATGCCTGCACGACCAGGATGACGATGAGCGACAGGAACAGACCAAGCGTTGCCGTCGTCTGGATCCATGAGGTGTAGTAACCACGGCGGTCGTCGGGCGCATGTTCGGCGACATAGGTCGCGGCACCGCCATATTCGCCGCCGAGCGCCAGGCCCTGCAGCATGCGCAGCCCGATTAGGATCACTGGAGCAGCGATGCCCCAGCTCGCATAGCCGGGCAGCAGGCCGACGAGGAAGGTCGACAGGCCCATGATCGTCATGGTGACGAGGAAGGTGTATTTGCGGCCGACGAGATCGCCGATACGGCCGAACACGAGCGCGCCGAACGGGCGCACGAGGAAGCCTGCCGCAAAGGCCAGCAGCGCGAAGATGTTGCGCGTGGCCTCCGGAATGCTCGGGCTGAAGAAGGCCGAGCCAATGAAGGCAGCCAGCGAACCGTAGAGATAGAAATCGTACCATTCGAAAACGGTGCCGAGCGACGAGGCGAAGATGACCTTCTTCTCCTCTCGCGTCATGCCGCGGCTGGTCCCGCCGGCGGCCGAAGCCATTGCCATTTGTATATCCTCCCGTGAGATCCCGTCTGTCCTCTTTGGCTGCGCGCCACCGTTTGCGTTCCTGTGGACGCAGACTCAAAACGCAGCCAACGAAGGAAAAAATGACAGAAAGAACGGGCGAAAGGCACCGCGACAATGGGATTATGACTTTGGTATTAGGTGCGCTGCGAAAGCGTCGGAGCGATTGGGAGCGGCCCAATCAGGCGGGGCGCTGGTCCGCTGCCGGTTTGCTTTACGCAATTGCCTCGGGGAAGGACCCGGCGAAGACGTCGAGCATGACCGCTGCCCACTTTTCCCGGATTTGCTTTAGCCTTGCAGTGCCTCGAGCAGGCTGACTGCCGCCAACATATCGCGTTTGCGGGCCGAGCGGCGCGCCATGGCCTCCGCATCCTGGCCCCAATGCTCGATTTGCCAGTCCTCGTCGACATGGGCCGCAAGCCAGGCTTCCTCGGCGTCGAGCTCACCGAAATCGACGGCGAGCGCCAGCAGCGCCGAACCGGTCAGCGCCGTCATGACATGGATTGCTGCCAGCCGCATCGGCTCGGAACGCTGGCCAAGATGCGCGCCGAGGACGGCAATCGTTTCGCGCGGCTGCTCGACATGGATGACGCCTTCGGCAAGGTTGAAGCGCGCGCCGAGGCGGGCGCGTGCCCAGTCCAGCACCGGATCCCAGAGCTTGTTCTGCCGGTCGACCAGGCCTTGCGGACCGTCGGCGCGGTAGCAGAGCAGATCGGACGAGGCGAAGCGCAGTATGTCTTCCAGCACCGCCTGCGGCTCGGAGGCGACGCCGTCGATGGCGGTGTTGACGAGGCGCATGACCGGCATCGTCACGGGATCGATGACCTCCGCCTGCGCGGTGAATTCTTCGGCCACCAAAGCCGCGGCCTTTTCCGTCGGCAACACCATCACCGCCTTGCCTGGCGAGCGGACCGGGCGACCGTCGAGATGAATGGCGAAGCCGTTTTCCACCGGGACAACCGCAACCGAGTTGTAGAAACGCCTCGGCAGCGGCGTCTTCATCTGGATCTGGGCGCGGCGTACGGGATCGGGATCGGAAAGCAGTTTGCCCGCTTCGAGGTCTTCGAGGATGTCGCGCATATCGAACTCCTTAGAGCAATTCCAAGAAAGGTGTGAAGTGCTTTCCCGCCGGAATGCGTCAAACTACGGGATGGTGCCGCCCTGTCGTTCCAGTGCCGCTCTATGGTGCGGGCTGCCTGCGCGCCGGCCGGTTGACGATGATCAGGCCGGTGGCGATCAGCGCCAGAGCCAGGAATATCCTCGCCGTAGGAGCCTCCCCTAAAACCACCGCGCCGCACAAGACGCCGAACACCGGCGACAGGAAGGCGAAACTCGACAGGCCGGAAGCCGGGTAGCGCCGAAGCAGCCAGAACCACAATACATAGGTGAAGGCCACGATATAGATAGACTGGAAGAGCAATGCCAGCGTCGGCAAGGCGGCGACCGCGCGAATGGGCGGGCCGGCCAAGGGCATCACAAGGACACCGACAATAGCGGCGCCGGCCAGTTGGTAGAGCAGCAATTTCTCCGCGCTGGTCGCCACCAGTTTCGAACGCTTGATGACGATGCTGGTCGCCGCCCACAGTACGCCTGAACCCAGGCTGAGCAGATCGCCCGTCAAGGTCGTGTCGGTGCCGGCGACGATCCCGTCCGAGAACACGGCCACAAGGCCGCCGAAGGCCAGAACAAGACCACCGAGCTTGCGCGCGTTGATGTGCTCGCCGAGCAGGAAATGGCCGCCGATCAGCACCCAGAACGGCATGGTGTTGACCAGTAGCGTGTTGCGGGCAACGGTCGTGTATTCGAGCCCGATATAGAGGCAAAGAAACTCGACGCCGAAGAGCACGCCGACGGCGATGCCGGCGCCAAGCGTGCCGTCCGCTTCGAAGAGCTTGATGCCGCGCAACCAGCACCAGCCAAGCACGCAGAGCCCTCCGAGGAGAGAGCGTGCGATCGACACGAATACGGGGTCGTAGCCGGCGTAGGAGATCTTGGCGGCGACGTAGTTCAACCCCCAGGAGAAGGTCAGCCCGACCATGATGGCAGCCGCCGCCATGTCAACGACATCGCGGCGATCCAATACGGACTCGGTCGTCATTGCTTCGATTGGCTTTCCAGTTTTGCGAGCAGCGCCTTCAGCGCCTCAGTGTTTTGTCTGACCGCCTCGGTGTTCTCGCGGCCAATCATGGCCATCGATCCTTGTCTCGTCGCGATCCGCCGCGTGTAGGCAAACCACACCGCGAAAACCAAGACGAAGGGCAGCCATCCAATCAACTGGCTGGTGACGGTGGATCCTTCCATAATTGCGCCCCCTGTTCAGTCTTCCGCGCTCTGTTCGTCGAAGCCGAGCAGGTTCCAGCTTTGGCGCATATGCGGCGGCATCGGCGCGGTCACGTCGATAACGCCCTGATCCGGATGTGGAATGACGATGCGTCGCGCATGCAGATGCAACCTGTTCTGCATGCCGCCTGGAAAGTCCCAATTGGTGTCGGCCTCGAAATATTTCGGATCGCCTATTATCGGGCAGCCGATATAGGCGGCGTGGACGCGCAGCTGATGCGTTCGGCCGGTGTAGGGCTCCATCTCCAGCCAGGACAACGTCTGCGCCGCCTGCTCGACCACGCGGTAGTAGGACACGGCGTGGTCGGCGCCCTTCTCGCCATGCTTGGCAACGCGCACGCGGTCACCGTCCGGCGTTGCCTCCTTGACCAGCCATGTCGAGATCTTGTCCTCGCGCTTCGGCGGCACGCCCTTGACCAGCGCCCAATAGGTTTTCTTGGTTTCGCGCGCCCGGAACGCTTCCGAGAGCTTCATCGCGGCAAGACGGGTGCGGGCAACGACCAGAACGCCGGACGTGTCGCGGTCGAGGCGGTGGACAAGCCGCGGCTTCTCGCCCTTCTGGCTGCGCCAGGCCTCCAGCATGTCGTCGACGTTACGGGTCACACCCGAACCACCCTGCACCGCCAAGCCGGCCGGCTTGTTGAAAACGAAGACCTTCGAGTCCTCATGCAAAAGCATCTTGGCCAGCACATCGGCGTCGTCCTGGTTGCGGATCGAGTGGCCGGTGAGCGAAGCGTCGCCCTTCTTGTCGACCTCGATAGGCGGGATACGTACCGTCTGGCCCGGCTCGACGCGCGTGTCGGCCTTCACCCGACCGCCATCGACCCGGACCTGGCCGGAGCGCAAGAGCTTCTGCAGGTGGCCGAAGCCGAGGCCCGGATAATGGACCTTGAACCAGCGGTCGAGCCGCATGCCCGCCTCGCCGGCTTCCACGGTGATCTGTTCAACACCTGCCATGACTTCGCTTTTCCATTTGAAAGCGGCGCCATAGCACTAAGGCGGGCAGGTTGCGAGCCAAAGACCCAAGAAAGCGCGACGATTGCCCCAATCGTCGCCTCAGCCGATCAACAGTCCGAAGGCGTTGGCGCCGGGCAGACCGTCGAGCGAGTCAGGAAACGCTTCTCGCGGCCATTGTCGAGCGAGAACATGCCGCCCCTGCCCGGCACGACGTCGATAGTGAGGTCGGTATGCTTCCACGCCTCATACTGCAGGGAGCTGATATAGACCGGCGTATCGCCGATCTGGCCGAGCATCACGTCATTGTCGCCGATCATGAACTCGCCACGCGGATAGCACATTGGCGACGAGCCGTCGCAGCAGCCGCCGGACTGGTGAAAGAGAACGGGCCCGTGGTCGGCTATGATCTCGGCAAGCAACGTCTCTGCCTCCGCCGTGGCTGAGACCTTTCCCAATGAAATCCTGTGCATGGAAATCCTATGCTGAAGGGAGGGCACCGACCGCGACGCCCTCCCTCCCCTTCACCCTGGGAGATCAGAAGAAGCCGAGCTTCTTCGGGCTGTAGCTGACCAACATGTTCTTGGTCTGCTGGTAGTGGTCGAGCATCATCTTGTGAGTCTCGCGGCCAATGCCGGACTGCTTGTAGCCGCCGAAGGCGGCATGCGCCGGATAGGCGTGATAGCAGTTGGTCCAGACGCGACCGGCCTGGATGGCGCGGCCGAAGCGGTAGCAGCGGTTCGCATCTCTGCTCCAGATACCGGCGCCCAGGCCGTAAAGTGTGTCGTTGGCAATGGACAGCGCCTCGTCATCGTCCTTGAAGGTCGTCACCGACACCACCGGGCCGAAGATCTCTTCCTGGAAGATGCGCATCTTGTTGTGACCCCGGAAGACGGTCGGCTTCACGTAGTAGCCCCCGGCAAGGTCTCCGGGCAGATGGTTCTGCTCGCCGCCGGTCAGCAGCTCGGCGCCTTCCTGGCGGCCGATGTCGAAGTAGGACAGAATCTTTTCCAGCTGCTCGCTCGATGCCTGCGCGCCGATCATGGTCGCCGGATCGAGCGGGTCGCCCTGGACTATCGCCTCGACGCGCTTTAGCGCCCGCTCCATGAACCTGTCGTAGATCTTCTCATGCACCAGCGCGCGGCTGGGGCACGTGCAGACCTCACCTTGGTTCAGCGCGAACATCACGAAGCCTTCGATCGCCTTGTCGAAGAAATCGTCGTCTTCCGCCGTCACATCCTGGAAGAAGATGTTGGGCGACTTGCCGCCGAGTTCGAGCGTCACCGGGATGAGATTCTGCGAGGCGTACTGCATGATTAGGCGGCCGGTCGTCGTCTCGCCGGTGAACGCGATCTTGGCGATGCGGTTCGACGATGCCAGCGGCTTGCCGGCCTCCAGGCCGAAGCCGTTGACGATGTTGAGGACGCCTTCCGGCAGAAGGTCACCGATAAGGTCGGCCCACAGCATGATGGTGGCGGGTGTCTGTTCGGCCGGCTTCAGCACCACGCAATTGCCGGCGGCGATCGCGGGCGCCAGCTTCCAGCAAGCCATCAGCAACGGGAAGTTCCAAGGGATGATCTGGCCGACAACACCCAGCGGCTCATGGAAATGATAGGCGACCGTATCGTCGTCGATCTCGGAAAGGCTGCCCTCCTGGCTGCGAAGGACGCCGGCGAAATAGCGGAAGTGGTCGATGGCCAGAGGCAGATCCGCCGCGGTCGTCTCGCGGATCGGCTTGCCATTGTCCCACGTCTCGGCCAGCGCCAGCAGGTCGAGATTATCTTCCATGCGGTCGGCGATGCGATTGAGGATCAGGGCGCGGGCCGCCGGACTGGTCTTGCCCCAAGCTTCCTTCGCCTTGTGCGCGGCGTCGAGCGCTGCTTCGACGTCCTGTGCGTCCGACCTGGCGATTTCGCAAAGCGGGCGGCCGTTCACCGGCGAGATGTTGTCGAAGTATTTTCCGGCATGTGGGGCGACCCACCTGCCACCGATGAAGTTGTCATAGCGCTCGGCGAAAGGAACCTTGGCCGTGCGCGAGAATTCCACCTTGTTCATCACATCCTCCCAATGACCCGCCGCGGGATGCGGCGCGTTGGAGAGGAAGGGTTGCGGATCGGCCGCATCTTGTCAGCCCGGTGCCGGTCGATCGCGGGTGCCGACTGTCGCAGAACTGCGACAGGTCATTTCGGGAAATCAATGCGGACGGCGGATGTCGAAACGCGCGAGCTTGCGGTGCAGCGTTGCGCGCGAGATGCCGAGGCTCTGGGCGGCCGCCGAGACATTGCCGCCGGCACGCGCCATCGCCCGTTGCAGTACGCCGCGCTCGGCATCGTCGAGGTCTTCATTCGCCCTTACCTGGTCGCCGAGGATGTCGGCAGCCAGTAGTCCCCTGGCCAGCGTTTCGCGGGTGATACCGAGCGCGAGGCGGGCCGACCGGGTCGCGCCGACCACCAGGTCGTCCTGATCGACAGCAATCAATGCGCCGGCGCCGCGCTCGGCGACTGGCGCCAGCAGGATGCGGGCGTTGGAGTACACCATGCGGAAGTTCTCCGCTTCGATTCGGCGCGCGGCATCGCCCACCGCGACAGAGATGAGCTGGACGAAGCCTTCCGTAAGGTCGGAACGGCAAGACGATACGTCGAGCGCCGCCGCCAGATTGCCTTCATGGTCAAAGACCGGTGCCGTGGTGCAACTCAGCAGCGTGTTGCGCGAAAAGAAATGCTGGTCGCGATGGATGGTCAGCGGCCGCTGATCGGCAAGACAGGTGCCGATGCCGTTGGTGCCCTCGCTGTCCTCGCTCCAGACCGTGCCGGTCCACAGGCCCCATTCGTCGAAGGTCTCGTCGTCGGCAACGGCGCCCCGGCGCTCGACAGGAATGCCGTCGCGATCCGCCAGCATCACGCAGCAGCCCACCCCGCCGACGGCCAGGTAGAGCCGGTTCAGGCTCCCTTCCGCCGCGCGGATCATTCGCTCCATGCGTTGTAGGGCCTGCCGCAATTCGGCTTCGGTCAGCCGCCTGGGCGCCTTGCGCTCGGCCGGATCAAGGCGATGCAGTTGAAGGGAGCGTCGCCACGAGGCGACGAGCGCCGAATGGGCCGCGCCGCTCCTGGCGATCGAAGCCTGGACGAAATCCGCATGACCGGCTTCTTGTCGTCCGCTCAAACCTAGCCTCCCAGCGAGCGGACCTCCTTCCGCCCATCGCTATATCCGTGAGGATATATCCGATGAGAGAGTTCTAACGGTTGCAGCCGATCGGCGCTATAGGACGTTGGTTTAACAATGGCGTCCGAGGCTCGGCCGCGCGCCGGCCGAACCGGCAGACTGCATTCTAAATCCTGACGGAAACCGCTTCGCGCTTTTCCTGGAATTGCTCCGGCCGGGCGCCACGATCAGTTGGCGGCCTTCGGCTTGGACGAGCCGATCATCTTCCAGTTCTTGTAGAAGACGGAATTGATGCGTTCCACGCTGACCGATACAATTGACAGAAGGCCCGCAATCAGCCCCGGGAAAGGAGACGGTCGGATGATGTCGACGAAGACGCAGTAGCGGCGGCCGTCATACTCGTTGACCGAGCGATGGAACAGCGTGTCGTCAAAGATGAACAGCGGATTGTCGTACCAATAGTTCTTCCTGCTGCCGCACTGCACGAATATCTCGGCCTTCACCGGGATCAGATTGTAGAGGATGCGCAGGCTGAGCCGAAGCGGACCGAAATGCCAAGACGTGGATTCGCGCTTGCTGAAAACGGACACCGCGATCGTCTTGATATATTTGTAATCCTTGTTGAATTCAGGAACGTTGTCGATCTTGTGCTTGCCGTACCACTGGTAGACATACATGCCGCGCCGGCCGGCGCCGAAATTGGCATCGATATCGGCGATGATCTCGTCCTTGCGCGCCTTGAAGACGCCCAGCACCACATCGATCTCGCGCTGATAATCCTCCGGGAACTGCTCGGGCTTCCAGACGCCAGGGTTGCGGTAGCAGAGAAGGTCGACGATCAGGTTGAACGGCGACAACAACCAAGTGAACAGGCCATTGCCGAGGAAATAGCGGTCGAACAGCCTCCAGTCCTTCTGGTCGTTGCGCATGACGTCGATCAGGCCGCATACGACCCAGATCGTGGTCAGGATCGGGATGAAGTAAAGGGCGAGCGCGAGAATCACGACCGCGATGGCCGCCTTGCGGAGCGTTTTGACGGTTTTCTTTGTCATTGTCGTTCGCGCGGGGAGCGCGATCCTGTTCCATGAGCCAAATCACGGCGACCCCCGCCAGCCGTGCACCTTGATAGGATTTTTTGTTTTCCGGCACAATGCTGTCGAGAAGGCTGTGCAGCCGGCCAACATAAATATTTGAAGTTCCAACTCCACTTATCTCGACGTTCAACCGGCGGGCTCGGAGCGTGGCGACAGCCGGGCCGCCAGTTCAACTGCTCCGTTCGCCGCGCAGCTTTGCCCAGTATTCCAGCCGTTTGCGGATGTCGCGCTCGAAACCGCGTTCGGGCGGATCGTAAAAAGTGTGCCTGCCCATCTTTTCCGGAAAATAATCCTGGCCTGAAAACGCGTCCGGCTCGTCATGGTCGTAGCGATAGCCCGCCCCGTAATCCGCCTCTTTCATCAGCTTGGTCGGCGCATTGAGGATGTGCTTCGGCGGCAGCAGCGACCCGAACTCCTTGGCAGCCGAGGTGGCGGCCTTGAAGGCGGTGTAGACGGCGTTCGATTTCGGCGCGGTGGCCAGATAAACCGCGGCCTGGGCGAAGGCCAACTCGCCCTCGGGCGAGCCAAGATAATCGTAAGCGTCCTTGGCCGCATTGGCGACGACGAGCGCTTGAGGGTCGGCGAGCCCGATATCTTCCACCGCCATGCGCACGAGCCGGCGGCCGAGATAAAGCGGATCCTCGCCGGCATCGAACATGCGGGCGAGATAGTAAAGCGCCGCATCCGGATCGGAGCCGCGGACCGATTTGTGCAGCGCCGAGATCAGATTGTAGTGCCCGTCCTGGCCCTTGTCGTAAATCGGGGCTCGGCGCTGGATGACACGCTGCAGGCCCTCCGGGCCGAACACCTCGCCGGGCTTGGCGGCGCGCCAGACTTCCTCGGCCAGCGTCAGCGAGGCGCGGCCGTCACCATCCGCCATGCGGATGAGCATGGCGCGCGCCTCTTCATCGAGCGGCAGGGCCCTGCCCTCGGTTTCTTCCGCGCGCGCCAGAAGCTTGGCGATGCTTTCCTCGCTCAGTGAACGGAACACCAGCACGCGCGCTCTCGACAGAAGCGCAGCGTTCAGCTCGAAAGACGGATTTTCCGTCGTGGCACCGACCAGCACCACGGTGCCATCTTCCATGACGGGGAGAAATCCGTCCTGCTGGGCACGGTTGAAGCGATGGATCTCGTCCACGAAGAGCAGCGTCTGGCGGCCGTTGGCACGCCTCAGCTTGGCTGTCTCGAAGACTTTCTTGAGGTCCGCGACGCCGGAAAACACGGCCGAGATCTGCTCGAAGGCGAGATTGGTCTCTCCGGCCAGCAGCCGTGCCACCGTCGTCTTGCCGGTGCCGGGCGGGCCCCAGAAGATCATCGAGCCGAGCGAGCCGGAATCGATCAGCCTGGTCAGCGCGCCGTCGGGGCCGGTCAGATGCTCCTGGCCGACGACCTCGCCGAGGTTTTTGGGGCGTAGCCGGTCTGCCAGCGGCCGCCCGGGCGGCGCCTTCTGCGGTTCATCGGAACTGAACAGATCGGCCATGAATGTCTTTTGTTTGAAACGCGATCCATAACCGAAAACCGCTTCGCACTTTTGCCAAGCTGAGCTTCGGTTCGGGATCATGCTCTAAATGGGAAGACCGTCTCAGTAGCGCAACACCTGACGCAGTATCTGCCCGCCGCGCTCGACGGTAAAGCGCCACCAGCGTGTGTCCTGCTGGACGACCTGTGCCAATGTCGTTGCGGTGTCGATTGTGGTGCCGTTCACCTCGCGCACGATATCACCGGGCTGGAAGCCGAAATCGGCGGCCGGCGAATCGCGGCTGATATCGATGACGGCGACACCCTTGAGATCCGTGCGAAGGCCAAGTCGCTGGGCAAGCCTGGGCGACAGTTCCTCGACCTTGGCGCCGGCAAATGGACTGCGCCCACGCAAGGTGACCACGGTTGGCTTGGCGCCTTCCGGCGCGCGCTCCAGCGGGATCTCGAGTGTCGCCTGCTGTCCCTTGCTCAGCACGGCGAACGTCGCCTTGGTGCCGATCGACAGCGTCGCCATGCGATAGTCGAGCGCCTCGATGCTTTCCACCGGTGTGTTGTTGAGCGACAGGATGACATCGCCGGGCTTCAAGCCGGCCTTGCCGGCCGGACCGGCACCTTCGACCGATGAAACCAATGCGCCGGTCGGCTTTTCCATGCCAAGCGATTCGGCGATCTGGGGCGTCACCGCTTCGAATTCGGCGCCGATATAGGGTCGTTCGAAGAAGTCGAGGCCCGCCTTGGCGGCGTCCGCGAAGGCGCGCACCATGTTCGCCGGAATTGCGAAGCCGATGCCGATCGAGCCACCGCTGCGGCTGTAGATGGCGGTGTTGATGCCGACCAATTGGCCACCCATGTTGATCAGCGCGCCGCCGGAGTTGCCGGGGTTGATGGCGGCATCGGTCTGGATGAAATAGCCCGAATCCGAAACGCCGATATGGCTGCGGGCAAGGGCCGAGACAATGCCGCTTGTGGTTGTCTGGCCGACGCCGAACGGGTTGCCTATCGCCAGTACCAGATCGCCGACCTCGAGCGCGTCGGAATCGCCGATGGCGATTACCGGGAACGGCTTGTCGGCCGAAATCTTGAGCACCGCGAGATCGAGCGTCTCGTCCTTGAGCATGACCTTCGAGCTGAACTCGCGCCCGTCCGCTGTCGCGACCTTCACCTCATCAGCGTCCTTGATGACGTGGAAGTTGGTGACGATCACCCCACTCGGATCGACCAGCACGCCCGAGCCAAGCGAAGACTGCGCGCGCGGCTGGGCGCGGCCGAAGAACTCCTCGAAGAAGGGATCGCCCTCGAAGGGCGAGACGACCTTGGCGGTCTGCGAGGCATAGACATTGACCACCGCAGGCGCCGTCTGCTTGACCAGCGGCGCGAAGGAGAGCTGCACTTGATCGCGGCCGAAGGGCACGCGTTTTTCGGGACCGGACGCGCCATTCTCGCCCTCGACGCCATGCAAGAGCTCGGTCAGCACATCGGAGAGACCCGGATCGGCCGGCTTGGCGGCGTCCTCGGCAAAAGCCTGTCTTGCGGCCGGCGCCGCGGTGAAAACGGCCAGCGCGCAAACGGCGACAAGAAACAGTCTTTTGAGGTGCATTTCCGAATCCCTCCAGATCGGGCGCCATTGTCCCGACGATTGTGCAGAATGAAAGGCTAATGCACACAAATGCGACACTTGTCGTGCAAAAGCATGACTCTAAAGAGCGTCGCCAGATCCAACCATCTTCAAAATGCAAGAAGGGGCCCGAAGGCCCCTTGAAGTCGCTGGCGAAACGCGCGCCTCAGGCGGCGGCGGCTTCCTCGTTGGCGCCTTCAGCCTCAAGGCGGGCGCGGTCGGCGGCACCCTTGGCCGAGGTATCGCGGTCGACGAATTCGATAACCGCCATAGCGGCGTTGTCGCCCTTGCGGAAGCCTGCCTTCATAATGCGCAGGTAGCCACCGTTGCGCTGCGCGTAACGCGGCGCAATCGTATCGAACAGGCGCTTGACGACGCCTTCATTGCCGATCTGCGCGATCACCTGGCGGCGGGCGTGCAGGTCGCCGCGCTTGCCGAGCGTCACCAGCTTTTCGACGATCGGACGCAGGTCCTTCGCCTTCGGCAGGGTGGTGACGATCTGCTCATGCTCGATCAGAGACACGGCGAGGTTGGCGAACATCGACTTGCGATGGCTGATGCTACGGGCGAAACGACGGCCTTTGAAACCGTGGCGCATGGCTCTTTTCCTTCTTCAGTTGTTCAAGAGGCCACGGCCTCTGATGATTTTCCGCATGACCGTCGGATCGAGCGGCTCGCGCCGCCGATCCTTGGAATTCATGCTCAATATTGGTCTTCGTAACGCTTCGCGAGGTCTTCGATGTTCTCCGGCGGCCAGTCCGGCACTTCCATGCCGAGGTGCAGGCCCATGGCCGCCAGCACTTCCTTGATCTCGTTCAGCGACTTGCGTCCGAAGTTCGGGGTGCGCAACATCTCGGCTTCGGTCTTCTGGATCAGGTCGCCGATATAGACGATGTTGTCGTTCTTCAGGCAGTTTGCCGAACGCACCGAAAGCTCGAGCTCGTCGACCTTCTTGAGCAGCGCCGGGTTAAAGGCGAGCTCCGTGACGGCTTCGGCGGCGACTTCCTTCTGCGGCTCGTCGAAATTGACGAACAGCGCGAGCTGATCCTGCAGGATGCGGGCGGCGAAAGCGACCGCGTCCTCGCCCGAGATCGAGCCATTGGTCTCGATCGTCATGGTCAGCTTGTCATAGTCGAGCACCTGGCCCTCGCGGGTGTTCTCGACCTTGTAGGAGACCTTCTTGACCGGCGAGTAGAGGCTGTCGACCGGGATCAGGCCGATCGGCGCGTCCTCGGCGCGATTGCGCTCGGCCGGCACATAGCCCTTGCCGGTGTCGACGGTGAACTCCATGCGGATCTCGGCGCCCTCGTCCAGCGTGCAGATGACGTGGTCGGGGTTGAGGATCTCGACGTCTCCCACGGTCTGGATATCACCGGCGAGCACGGCACCCGGGCCCTGCTTGCGCACGACCATGCGCTTGGGGCCATCGCCTTCCATGCGGATGGCGATTTCCTTGATGTTGAGCACGATGTCGGTCACGTCCTCGCGCACGCCGGCGATGGACGAGAATTCATGCAGGACGCCGTCGATCTGCACGGCGGTAACGGCCGCGCCGCGCAGCGAAGACAAAAGCACGCGCCGCAGCGCGTTGCCCAGCGTCAGACCAAAGCCGCGTTCGAGCGGCTCGGCCACCAACGTGGTCAGCGTCTTCTTCTTCGAAGAGAACTCGATCTTGTTCGGCTTGATCAGTTCTTGCCAGTTTTTCTGGATCATAAATGTATTCCTTCCTTTGCCCCGCCACCATCCAATCGTGGCGGGCGACACGGAAAACCGCGGAGGAACGCCGTGGCGTTCGCGCGGCGCTTAAAAGTCAGACGCGGCGCTTCTTGCGCGGACGGCAGCCATTGTGCGGGATCGGCGTCACGTCACGGATCGAGGTGATGGTGAAGCCAGCCGCCTGGAGCGCGCGGAGGGCCGATTCACGGCCGGAGCCGGGTCCGCAGACCTCGACCTCGAGCATGCGCATGCCATGTTCCTGCGCCTTTTTGGCGACGTCTTCGGCAGCCATCTGGGCTGCGAACGGAGTCGACTTGCGCGAACCCTTGAACCCTTGCGCGCCGGCCGACGACCAGGCGATCGAATTGCCCTGCGCGTCGGTGATGGTGATCATGGTATTGTTGAAGGTCGAATTGACGTGGGCAACGCCCGACGAGATGTTCTTGCGTTCGCGACGGCGAACACGAGCGGCTTCCTTGGCCATGTTAGTCCTTTCAGTTGATCTCTACACCGCCGTAATGCCAGCGGCTCCACCTTGGTAAGGCAGCAGGGGAATATGGCAGCGAGGCAGCAGTCGGCCCATGGCCTTACTGCCCCACTCCCTAACCGCCGTATTACTTCTTCTTGCCGGCGATCGCCTTGGCCGGGCCTTTGCGAGTGCGCGCATTGGTATGCGTGCGCTGGCCGCGGACCGGCAGCGAGCGGCGGTGACGCAGGCCGCGGTAGCAGCCAAGGTCCATGAGCCGCTTGATGTTCATCGAAACTTCGCGGCGCAGGTCGCCTTCGACCTGGTAGTCGCGGTCGATCGTCTCGCGAATCTGCAGCACTTCCGCGTCGGTCAGCTGGTTGACGCGGCGGTCCGCCGGGATGCCGACCTTGTCGACGATCTCCTGGGCAAACTTCTTGCCGATGCCGTGAATGTACTGAAGCGCGATGACGACGCGCTTGTTGGTCGGAATGTTGACGCCGGCTATACGAGCCATTTTTTCTCTTTCTCCATGTGGGCCGGGCACGCCCGGCGCTGTCGAAGTTGCCCCGCGTCCGGTGGAGGCCGGCCCATGCGGGAGTTTTCTGGTTCAAAGCGGATGCCTTGCCCGCAAGGGCAAGCAAAGTCCATGCCTGATAGGAAGACGGGCCGCCATAACCCACCGGCCCAGTCCAGTCAAGCGCAATCGTCAATTCTCGCCAAGCGCAATCTTTAATTGCCGGCCCGGCCTACTTCACCGCAGCCGCGAGCACCTTGCCGATCTCGGCAGTCACCGCATCGATGCTGGCCATGCCGTCGACGGTCCTGAGCTTGCCTTTGGCGTAGTAGTAGCCGATCAGCGGCGCCGTCTTCTTGTAATATTCGCGCAGGCGCTCTTCGAAAACCGCCGGGTTGTCGTCCTTGCGCACAGGCTGGCCAGCGGCCTTGGCATCCTCGGCGCGCTTGACGATTCTGCCAACCAGCGCCTTGTCGTCGACGACGAGCTCGACAACAGTATCGAGCGCAATACCTCGTTCGGCAAGCATCGCCTCGACCGCGTCGGCCTGGACCAGCGTGCGCGGATAGCCGTCGAGGATGAACCCCCTGGCGCAATCCGGCTGATCTATGCGTTCGGCGACGATGGCGTTGACGATCGCATCCGAGACCAGTTCTCCGGCATCCATCACCGCCTTGGCGCGCTTGCCCACCTCGGTTCCGGCCTGTACGGCGGCACGCAACATATCACCCGTGGAGAGCTGGGGTATGCCGTGCTTTTCTACCAATCTTTGTGCTTGTGTCCCCTTGCCCGCCCCTGGCGGACCAAGCAATATCAGCCTCATCTGCTCCTCTTTCCCCCGCGCAACTTCGACTTCTTGATCAGGCCCTCATACTGATGCGCGATCAGGTGACCCTGAATCTGCGCCACCGTGTCGAGCGTGACACTGACCACGATCAGAAGCGATGTGCCACCGAGGTAGAACGGTACGCCAGTCGCCGAAATCAGGAATTCCGGCAACAGACAGACCAGCACCAGGTAGATGGCGCCGATGACAGTGATACGCGTCAGAACATAGTCGATATATTCGGCGGTGCGCTCGCCCGGACGATAGCCCGGAATGAAGCCGGAGTGCTTCTTGAGCTGATCCGCCGTGTCCTTCGGGTTGAAGACGATCGCCGTGTAAAAGAAGGCGAAGAATACGATCATACCCGCATAGAAGATCATGTAGAGCGGCTGGCCGTGGCCGAGCGAGGCCAGGATCGTGCTTGCCCATGCCGGCAGGTTGGTCGCCTGCGAGAAGCCCGCGACGGTTGCCGGCAGAAGCAGCAACGAGGACGCGAAGATCGGCGGGATGACACCCGAGGTGTTGAGCTTCAGCGGCAGGTGCGAGGTGTCGCCCTGGAACATGCGGTTGCCGACCTGCCGCTTCGGATACTGGATGAGCAGACGCCGCTGCGCACGCTCGAAAAAGACGATCAGCGCGATGACGATGATGGCCAGCACGATAATCGCAAGGATGAGGCCCGTAGACAGCGCGCCTGTGCGGCCGAGTTCCAGCGTGCCGGAGATCGCCCGCGGCAAGCCGGCAACGATGCCGGAGAAGATGATCAGCGAAATGCCGTTGCCGATGCCGCGCGCGGTGATCTGCTCGCCGAGCCACATCAGGAACATTGTGCCGCCGACCAGCGTGACGACTGTCGAGATGCGGAAGAACAGGCCGGGATCGTTGACGATGCCGTTGCCGCCCTCCAGGCCCACCGAAATGCCATAGGCCTGAATCAGCGCCAGGAGCACGGTGCCGTAGCGCGTGTACTGGTTGATGATCTTGCGGCCCTGCTCGCCTTCCTTCTTCAGCGCTTCCAGCGACGGGACGACAGAGGTCATCAGCTGCATGATGATGGAGGCCGAGATATAAGGCATGATGCCCAGCGCGAAAATCGCCATGCGCTGCACGGCGCCGCCGGCAAACATGTTGAACATGCCGAGCACGCCCTTGCTCTGCGAGGAGAAGGCCTGGGCGAACGCATCGGGATTGATGCCAGGAAGCGGGATGTAGGTACCGAGGCGATAGACGAGCAGCGCACCGATGGTGAACCAGATGCGCTTCTTGAGGTCCTCGGCCTTGGCGAAAGCCGCGAAATTCAGATTGGAGGCTAGTTGTTCAGCAGCCGAAGCCATGCCTGATTCTCCGCTAGAGCATGCCGAAAAGAGTGGAGCGGTTTTCGGACGACGTCATGCTCTACTTCATTGATTTTCGTGTCACGCTCGATGCCGCAGCTCAGGCGGCGCGTGTCACCGAAGCTCACGAGATAAGCTCCGGACCGCAAACATGCAAGCGGCCGCGTTGACGCGGCCGCCCAATTCATCCAGTCAAAGCGCGGTTCGACGGAAAATGCAAATTCATCCGGTCGGCCGCGCTTCAAATCGCCGTTACTCGGCGGCGGACGCTTCCGGCAGCTTCACAGAACCGCCGGCCTTCTCGATCTTCTCGATCGCGGCCTTGGAGGCGCCGGCGACGTCGAAGGAGAGCTTGGCCTTGAGTTCGCCGTCGGACAGCACGCGCACGCCATCCTTGGCGCGCCGGATGACGCCGGCGGCGACCAGGGCCTCGGCAGTCACGGCCGCCTTGGCGTCGAGCTTCTTGGCATCGATCGCCGCCTGGATCCTGGCCAGCGACACAACCGCGAAGCTCTTGCCGAACAGGTTGTTGAAGCCGCGCTTCGGCAGGCGCCGGTAGAGCGGCATCTGGCCACCCTCGAAGCCGTTGATGGCAACGCCGGAGCGAGCCTTCTGACCCTTGACGCCGCGACCGGCGGTCTTGCCCGAGCCGGAGCCGATGCCGCGACCGAGGCGCTTCCTGGAATGCGTGGCGCCGTCCTTGTCACGCAGATCGTTGAGTTTCATCATTCTTCTCCTGCGCTTCCGTTCAGGCCTCGTCCACGACGCGGACGAGGTGCTGGACGGCGGCGATCATGCCGCGCACGGAAGGGGTGTCCTCCAGCGTGCGCCGCTTGTGCATCTTGTTCAGGCCGAGGCCGACCAGCGTCGCGCGCTGCTCCTTCGGCCGGCGGATCGGCGAACCGATCTGCTCGACGGTGATGGTCTTGGTAGCTTTCTTGGCCATGGTCGAAATCCCTGGTCAGCGTCGACTATTCTTCAGCCGCAACGGCGGTGCCGCGGCGTGCCTGAAGGGTCGAGTACTTGATGCCGCGCGCGGCTGCCACATCCTTGGGATGCATCTGGCTCTTCAGCGCATCGAAAGTGGCGCGAACCATGTTGTAGGGGTTCGACGAACCCATCGACTTGGCGACCACGTCATGCATGCCGAGCGTCTCGAAGACGGCGCGCATCGGGCCGCCGGCGATGATGCCGGTACCCTGCTTGGCTGCGCGCAACAGAACACGCCCGGCGCCCCAACGGCCCTCGACGTCGTGATGCAGCGTGCGACCCGAACGAAGCGGCACGAAGATCATGTCGCGCTTGGCCGATTCGGTCGCCTTGCGGATCGCTTCCGGCACTTCACGCGCCTTGCCGTGGCCGAAGCCGACGCGGCCCTTCTGGTCGCCGACGACGACGAGAGCGGCAAAGCCAAAACGACGGCCGCCCTTCACCACCTTGGCGACGCGGTTGATGTGGACGAGCTTGTCCACCATGCCGTCGTCACGCTCTTCGCGTTCACGCTCGCGGCCGCGGCCGCCTTCCCTACGTTCCTGTGCCATATCCTAGTCCTTGTTCTTTTCCGGAAGCACGGGTTGCTGTTTGCCGGCGCCGCATTCTGGGATCGCCGACGGCGAAAATTAGAAGCTGAGGCCGCCTTCGCGAGCAGCTTCGGCCAACGCCTTGACGCGGCCGTGATAGATGTACGGCCCACGGTCGAAGACGACTTCCTTGACGCCGGCCTTCGTCGCACGCTCGGCGATCAGCTTGCCGACAGCGGCGGCGGCGGCGGTGTCGGCGCCGGTCTTGAGCGAACCCTTGAGGTTCTTCTCGAGCGTCGAGGCGGCGGCCAGCGTGTGGCCGTTGGCATCGTCGATGACCTGGACGTAGATATTCTTCGAGGTGCGGTGCACCGAAAGCCGCGGCCGCGAGCCGGCGACCTTCTTCAGCTGGCGGCGTACACGCTGCGCGCGGCGCTGGGTGGTTTCCTTGGGGCTTGCCATAATTGTCGGTTCCTTGCCTTCAGAGAACGGGGGCAACCCTGTGCGGTAGGCCAAGCCTCCCGCGGCCGCTCCCCGCGGCGTTACACTTTAAAACCTGGCCCCTTTCCGAAAAGTCAGCAACTTCCCAGGGCCAGGCCTGTTACTTCTTCTTGCCTTCCTTGCGCACGATGCGCTCGTCGGCATAGCGCACGCCCTTGCCCTTGTAGGGCTCCGGACCGCGATATTCGCGGATCTCGGCGGCGACCTGGCCGACCTGCTGCTTGTCGATGCCCGAGACCGTGATTTCGGTCGGCTTCGGCACCGTGATGGTGATGCCCTGAGGCGTCTCATAGACGACGTCGTGGCTGAAGCCCAGCGCAAGCTGCAGGTTCTTGCCTTGCAGGGCGGCGCGATAGCCGACGCCGGTGATCTCAAGCTTCTTCTCGAAGCCGTCCTTCACGCCCTGGAGGATGTTGACGATCTGCGTGCGCGACATGCCCCACTTGGAGCGGGCGTTCTTGGTCTGGTCGCGCGGCTCGACGGAGATCTCGTTGTTCTCCATCTTCACCAGCACTTCGTCGTTCACCACGAACTTCAGCTCGCCCTTGGGGCCCTTCGCCGTCACGGTCTGGCCGTTGACGGACGCGGTCACGCCCTGGGGCAGCGAAACGGGTTTCTTTCCGATACGAGACATTTTGTTGTCCTCGTCACTTCTTTCGTTTCAGGTTCCAGTTCCCGGGCGCGATCCCGAGAACCGAAGCCCATTCATCAATCTCTCGGCCGATCAGAAGATCTGGCAGAGAATCTCGCCGCCGACATTCTGCTCGCGCGCTTCATGGTCGGCCATGACGCCCTTCGGCGTCGACAGGATGGCAATGCCGAGGCCGTTGGCGACGTGCGGGATCGACTTGGCCGAGACATAGACACGGCGGCCAGGCTTCGAGACGCGTTCGATTTCGCGCACCACCGGAGCGCCGTCGAAATACTTCAGCTCGATCTCGATTTCGGACTTGCCGTTTTCGAAATCGGTCTGGCTGTAGTCGCGGATGTAGCCTTCCGACTTCAGCACTTCGAGGACGCGGGCGCGCAGGCGCGAAGCCGGGGTCGAGACGCTCGACTTCTTGCGGCCATAGGCGTTGCGGATGCGGGTCAGCATATCGCCGAGAGGATCACTCAATGACATCTCAATGTCTCCTTACCAGCTCGACTTGACCAGGCCCGGGATGTGGCCCGTATTGCCCAGATCGCGAAGCGCGATACGCGAAAGCTTCAGCTTGCGGTAATAGGCGCGCGGACGGCCCGTGACTTCGCAGCGATTACGGATGCGGATCTTGGCCGAGTTGCGCGGCAGCGCCGAAAGCTTCAACTGGGCGCGGAAACGCTCTTCCATCGGCTTGGACTGGTCCATGATGATGGCCTTGAGCGCCGTGCGCTTGGCAGCGTACTGATCGGCGAGCTTGCGGCGCCGGTTGTTCTTCTCGACTGAGCTGGTCTTTGCCATTTCAGATTTTCCTTTTTCGCTGCCGTTACTGGCGGAAGGGGAAGTTGAAGGCCTTGAGCAGCGCTCTGGCCTCGTCGTCCGTCTTCGCCGTCGTACAAACGATGACGTCCATGCCCCAGACCTGATCAACCTTGTCGTAGTTGATCTCCGGGAACACGATGTGCTCCTTGATGCCCATGGCGTAGTTGCCACGGCCGTCAAAGCTCTTCGGGTTAAGTCCGCGGAAGTCGCGAACGCGCGGAAGCGCAATGTTCACAAGGCGGTCGAGGAACTCGTACATGCGTTCCTTGCGCAACGTGACCTTGGCGCCGATCGGCATGTTCTCGCGCACCTTGAAGCCGGCAATCGAGTTGCGGGCGCGGGTGACGACGGCTTTCTGGCCTGCGATCATCGCGAGATCCTCGGCCGCGACGGAGGGCTTCTTGGAGTCCGCGGTTGCTTCACCGACACCCATGTTCAGCACGATCTTGTCGATCCGCGGGACCTGCATGTCGTTGGCGTAGCCGAACTGCTCCTGCATCGCCTTGCGGATGGTCTCGTTGTAGACCTTCTTGAGGCGCGGCTCGTTCTTGGCGATTGCCTGCTTGGTTTCAGCCTTAGCCATTGATGACTTCTCCCGAACGCTTGGCGACGCGCACCTTCTTGCCATCCTTCTGGACGGTGAAGCCGACGCGGGTCGGCTTGCCGTCCTTGGGGTCGGCCAGCGCGATATTCGACAGGTGGATCGGCGCTTCCTTGGTGATGATCCCGCCCTCTTGGGACTGGGTCTGCTTCTGGTGACGGCGAATGAGGTTCACGCCGCGAACGACTGCGGTGTCTTCCTTCGGCTGCACCGACAGGACTTCGCCCGAACGGCCCTTGTCCTTGCCGGCAAGCACGACGACCTTGTCGCCTTTTTTGATCTTTTGCATTGGTCCGGCTCCTTACAGCACTTCAGGCGCGAGCGAGATGATCTTCATGTGGTTCTTGGCGCGCAGCTCGCGCGGAACCGGTCCGAAGATGCGGGTGCCGATCGGCTCTTTCTTATTGTCGACGAGAACGGCCGCGTTCTTGTCGAAACGGATCACGCTGCCGTCCGGGCGGCGGATGTCCTTGGCCGTGCGAACCACGACCGCCTTCATCACATCGCCCTTCTTAACGCGGCCGCGCGGAATGGCTTCCTTGATCGACACCACGATGATGTCGCCGACGGAGGCATACTTCCGCTTCGAGCCGCCCAGCACCTTGATGCACATGACACGACGAGCGCCGGAATTGTCCGCGACGTCGAGGTTTGTTTGCATCTGAATCATGACTGGCCGCCTTCTTCTTTTCTAACGGGACGGGTGCTTTCACCCCTCCCCGGTCTGTCCAAAATTCGGTTCGTTCGCCCGGATCAAGCTTGATCCGAAGAGACGACAACCCAGCGCTTGTCCTTCGAAATCGGCTTCGATTCCTGGATGAACACCTGGTCGCCGACCTTGTGGGCGTTGTTCTCGTCGTGCGCCTTGTACTTCTTGGTCATGCGCACGGTCTTCTTCATCACCGGATGGGTGAAGCGACGCTCGACCTTGACCACGACCGTCTTCTCGTTCTTGTCGCTGACGACGGTGCCCTGCAGGATGCGCTTTGGCATGGTTCTCGTCCTTAAGCCTTCTTGGCCGCGGATTTTTCCGCGGCGATGGTCTTGATGCGCGCGATGTCCTTGCGGACCTGTCTCACACGCGCGGTCTTCTCGAGCTGGCCGGTGGCCTTCTGGAAGCGCAGGTTGAACTGCTCTTTCTTGAGGGCTGCCAGGTCGTCGGTCAGCTGATCCTGGGTCTTGGTCCGGATGTCTTCGGCTTTCATGATCGCCTGTCCTTATTCTGCGATGCGCTGCACGAAGCGCGTCTTGACCGAGAGCTTGGCCGCCCCGAGACGCAGCGCTTCACGCGCGGTCTCCTCGCTGACGCCGTCGATCTCGAACATGATGCGGCCGGGTTTGACGCGCGCGGCCCAGTAGTCGACGGCGCCCTTGCCCTTACCCATGCGGACTTCGGTCGGCTTCGAGGTGACCGGCAGGTCCGGGAACACCCGGATCCAGACGCGGCCGGCACGCTTCATCTCGCGGGTGATCGCGCGGCGGGCCGCCTCGATCTCGCGCGCGGTGACGCGGTTCGGCTCAAGCGCCTTCAGCCCGAAACCACCGAAATCCAGGTTGGTGCCGCCCTTGGCGGTACCGTGGATACGGCCCTTGAACTGCTTGCGGAACTTTGTGCGCTTTGGCTGCAGCATCGTTCTAACTCCAAATTCTCAAATGTCTCAGGCGTTCTCGCGACGACGACCGCGTTCGCGCTCACCGCCGGCACCACCGCCGCCATGCGCGGCATCACCTTCGGTCGCACGGCGCTCGGAGGCCATCGGGTCATGCTCCAGGATCTCGCCCTTGAACACCCACACCTTGACGCCGCAGATACCGTAAGCGGTGTTCGCCTCGGCCGTGCCGTAGTCGACATCGGCGCGCAGCGTATGCAGCGGCACGCGGCCTTCGCGGTACCACTCCATGCGCGCGATTTCGGCGCCGCCGAGACGGCCGGAGCAGTTGATGCGGATGCCTTCCGCGCCGAGGCGCATGGCCGACTGAACGGCGCGCTTCATGGCACGGCGGAAGGCGATGCGGCGCTCAAGCTGCTGCGCGATCGACTGGGCGATCAGCGTCGCGTCGATTTCCGGCTTGCGCACTTCGACGATGTTGAGGTGCGTTTCGGACTTCGTCATTTCGGTCAGCTTCTTGCGAAGCTTCTCGATGTCGGCGCCCTTCTTGCCGATGATGAGGCCCGGACGCGCCGCGTGGATGGTGACCCGGCACTTCTTGTGCGGACGCTCGATCACGACCTTGGAGATCGCGGCCTGCTTGAGTTCCTTCTCGAGATACTTGCGGATCTTGATGTCCTCGTGCAGCAACTGGCCATACTCGCCGGTATTTGCGAACCAGCGCGAATCCCAGGTACGGTTGATGCCGAGACGCAGCCCGATCGGATTGACTTTCTGGCCCATTATGCGGCCTCCCCTTTTTCCTCGACTTCACGAACGACGATCGTGAGGTGCGAGAACGGCTTCTCGATACGGCTGGCGCGGCCGCGGCCACGAGCGTGGAAACGCTTCATGACGATCGACTTGCCGACATAGGCTTCCGCCACCACCAGCGCATCGACGTCGAGGTCGTGATTGTTTTCCGCGTTGGCGATCGCCGATTCCAGCGTCTTCTTGACCGTGCCGGAAATCCGCTTGGCCGAGAATTCGAGGTCGGAAAGCGCTGTCGCGACCTTCTTGCCGCGGATCAGCGCGGCAACCAGGTTGAGCTTCTGCGGGCTGATCCGGATCGTGCGCAGAACGGCACGCGCCTCGTTATCAGCAAGCCTGCGCGGAGCTTTGGCCTTGCCCATGATTATTTCCTCTTCGCCTTCTTATCCGCGCCGTGACCGTAATAGGTCCGGGTCGGAGCGAATTCACCGAACTTGTGGCCGACCATGTCCTCGTTCACCGAGACGGGAACGTGCTTCTGGCCGTTGTAGACACCGAAGGTGAGGCCGACGAACTGCGGCAGGATGGTGGAGCGACGGCTCCACATCTTGATCACCTCATTGCGACCACCTTCACGAACCTTGTCCACCTTCTTGAGAAGGTAGCCGTCGATGAAGGGGCCTTTCCAAATCGAACGAGTCACTTGGCGTTACCTCTTCTTAGCTCTTGCGCTGATGACGCGAGCGCAGGATGAACTTGTCGGTCGCCTTGTTGGACCGCGTCTTCTTGCCCTTGGTCGGCTTGCCCCAGGGCGAAACCGGATGACGGCCACCCGAGGTGCGGCCTTCGCCGCCACCATGCGGATGGTCGACCGGGTTCATGGTCACGCCGCGATTATGCGGGCGCTTTCCGCGCCATACGGTGCGACCGGCCTTGCCGTCGTTGATGTTGCCGTGGTCGGGGTTCGACACGGCACCGACAGTGGCCATGCACGAGCCGTGCACGACACGCTGCTCGCCTGAGTTCAGGCGCAAGATCGCCATGCCCTGGTCGCGGCCGACGAGCTGGGCGTAGCCGCCGGCCGAACGGGCGACCTGGCCACCCTTGCCCGGCTTCAGCTCGATGTTATGAACGATCGTGCCGACCGGCATCGACGCCAGCGGCATCGCGTTGCCGGGCTTCACGTCGACCGCTTCGCCGGCCACGATCTTGTCGCCGGCAGCAAGACGCTGCGGGGCCAGGATGTAGGACAGCTCGCCGTCGTCATACTTGATCAGCGCGATGAAGGCGGTGCGGTTCGGATCGTACTCGATCCGCTCGACCGTGCCGACGACGTCGTACTTCTTACGCTTGAAGTCGATGATACGGTACGAACGCTTGTGACCGCCGCCGATGAAGCGGGCCGTGATGCGGCCGTAATTGTTGCGGCCGCCTGACTTTGTCAGGCCTTCGGTCAGGCCCTTGACGGGCTTGCCCTTGTAGAGGCCCGAGCGGTCGACGATGACCAGCTGGCGGGTGCTCGGCGTTACCGGGTTGAATTTCTTAAGTGCCATTGTCCTGTCCTCGCGGCCTTGCTCAGAGACCCGTCGCGACGTCGATCGACTGGCCGTCGGCCAGCGTCACAACCGCCTTCTTGACGTCGCCCTGGCGGCCAACGGTGCCGCGGAAGCGCTTGATCTTGCCCTTGCGGACGAGCGTGTTCACAGCCGTCACCTTGACGCCGAAGAGAGCTTCCACGGCAGCCTTGATTTCCGGCTTCGACGCCTTCTTGGCGACGTTGAAGACGACCTGGTTCTGCTCGGAAGCCATGGTCGACTTTTCGGTGATCGCCGGCGAGACGATCACGTCGTAGTGACGGAGGTCGGTCATTTAAAGCGCTCCTCGAGAGCCTCGACGGCGGCCTTCGAAAGGACCAGCGTGCCGCGGCGCAGAATGTCGTATACGTTGATGCCCTGGATGGGCAGCACGTCGATGTTCGGAATGTTGGTGGCGGCAAGCTTGAAGTTCTGGTCAAGCTCGGCGCCGCCGATCACCAGGGCGTTGGTCAGCCCAAGTGTCTCGAGGTTGGCCGCCAGTGCCTTGGTCTTGGCCTCGGTGAGCTTAAGCTCGTCGACGATGATCAGCGAAGAGCTCTTGGCCTTGGCAGAGAGAGCGTGCTTGAGACCAAGCGCGCGGACCTTCTTCGGCAATTCGTGCTCATGGCTGCGAACGACCGGACCGTGTGCCTTGCCGCCGCCGCGGAACTGCGGAGCGCGCGCCGAGTGGTGACGGGCGCGGCCCGTACCCTTCTGCTTGTACATCTTGGCGCCGGTGCGCGCGATTTCGGCGCGACCCTTGGCCTTGTGCGTGCCCTGCTGCTTCTTAGCGAGCTGCCAGCGCACGACGCGCTGCAGGATGTCCTCGCGCGGATCAAGGCCGAAAATCTCCTCGGAGAGTTTCACCTTGCCGGCGTCCTTGCCGCCCAGCGTTGTGATCTTGAGATCCATTATTCGGCTCCCTCAGTGGCCGGGGCTTCGTTCTTGGCGGCAGCGGCGCGGATCGCGGCCGGCTTGGGCGCATTGGCCGGCAGCGCAACCTTGGCGGCGTCGCGAACCAGGATCCAGGCGCCCTTAACGCCGGGAACCGCGCCGCGGATCAGGATCAGGCCGCGATCAGCGTCGGTCGATACGACCTCGACATTCTGCGTGGTGACGCGGGTGTCGCCCATGTGGCCGGCCATCTTCTTGCCCTTGAACACCTTGCCGGGGTCCTGGCGCTGGCCGGTCGAGCCGTGCGTGCGGTGCGAGACCGAGTTGCCGTGCGTGGCCCGGCCACCGCCCATGTGGTGCCGCTTGATCACGCCCTGGAAACCCTTGCCGGTCGAGGTGCCGGTCACGTCGACCTTCTGGCCAGCGACGAAATGCTCGACCGTCAGCTCCGCGCCGACGTCGATCATGTTGTCGGCGGAAACGCGGAACTCGGCGACCTTGGCCTTGGGTTCGACGGAGGCGGCGGCGAAATGGCCGCGCATCGCCTTCGACGTGTTCTTCACCTTGGCAAGGCCAACGCCGAGCTGGACGGCAGTGTAGCCGTTCTTCTCCTGCGTGCGCTGGGCCACGACCTGGCAGTTCTCCATCTGGAGAACGGTGACGGGAACGTGTTCGCCGGCATCGTTGTAGATGCGGGTCATTCCCACCTTCTTTGCAATCACACCTGAACGCATCGGTTCAATTCCTTTAGAGTTCCGGGCCAGGGGCACCGCCCCTTACCGCGCTCTCAATTCCCTTAGAGCTTGATCTCGACGTCGACACCGGCGGCCAGATCGAGCTTCATCAAAGCATCGACCGTCTGCGGGGTCGGATCGACGATGTCGAGCAGACGCTTGTGCGTGCGCATCTCGAACTGCTCGCGGCTCTTCTTGTCGACGTGGGGCGACCGATTGACCGTGAATTTTTCGATCCGCGTCGGCAGCGGAATGGGGCCGCGGACGTTGGCGCCGGTGCGCTTGGCGGTCGACACGATTTCGCGCGTCGAGGCGTCGAGCACCCGGTGGTCAAACGCCTTAAGGCGGATGCGGATATTCTGTCCGTTCATGCGTCAATTCCTTGTTCTGGCGCGGCGCGGGCAGCTCCCGCGCCCGCGACAGATCGGTTTCAGTCCAATTACTCTTTGATGGTGACGACGATGCCGGCACCGACGGTGCGGCCGCCTTCACGGATGGCGAAGCGCAGCTTCTCTTCCATCGCGATCGGGACGATCAGCTCGACGTCGACGGTGATGTTGTCGCCGGGCATCACCATCTCGGTGCCGGCCGGCAGCGTCACGATGCCCGTCACGTCCGTCGTGCGGAAGTAGAACTGCGGACGGTAGTTGGTGAAGAACGGCGTGTGACGGCCGCCCTCGTCCTTGGTCAGGATGTAGGCTTCGGCCACGAACTTCTTGTGCGGCTTGACCGAACCGGGCTTGGCCAGAACCTGGCCGCGCTCCACACCTTCACGGTCGACGCCGCGCAGCAGCGCGCCGATGTTGTCGCCAGCCTGGCCCTGGTCGAGCAGCTTGCGGAACATCTCCACGCCCGTGCAGGTCGTCTTGGTGGTCGGACGGATGCCGACGATCTCCAGTTCCTCGCCGACCTTGACCACGCCGCGCTCGACGCGACCGGTCACGACCGTGCCGCGGCCCGAGATCGAGAACACGTCCTCGATCGGCATCAGGAACGGCTTGTCCAGCGGACGAACCGGCGTCGGGATATAGGCGTCGACCTGAGCCATAAGCTCGCGGATGGCGTCCTCGCCGATGGTCTTGTTGGTGTCTTCCAACGCAGCCAGCGCCGAACCCTTGACGATCGGAATGTCGTCGCCGGGGAACTCGTTCTTCGACAGAAGCTCGCGAACCTCAAGCTCGACCAGCTCGAGCAACTCGGCGTCGTCGACCTGGTCGACCTTGTTCAGGAACACAACAATCGAAGGCACGCCGACCTGACGGGCAAGCAGGATGTGCTCGCGGGTCTGCGGCATCGGGCCGTCGGCAGCCGAAACAACCAGGATCGCGCCGTCCATCTGCGCGGCACCCGTGATCATGTTCTTAACATAGTCGGCGTGGCCGGGGCAGTCGACATGCGCATAGTGACGGTTGGCCGTCTCATACTCAACGTGAGCCGTCGAGATCGTGATGCCGCGCGCCTTCTCTTCCGGCGCCGCGTCGATCTGGTCATAGCGCTTGTATTCGCCAAAATACTTCGTGATCGCCGCCGTCAGCGACGTCTTGCCATGATCGACATGCCCGATCGTGCCAATGTTCACATGCGGCTTCGTGCGCTCGAATTTACCTTTTGCCATGTGATCTCTCCATTCCTGCCTGCCCGTGCGGGCCTTGAATTAAGGTCTCGTGCAACCCGCTCGAGTTACGCGTATTTCTTCTGAACTTCCTGGGCAACCGCGGTCGGAACCGGTTCGTAGTGGTCGAACTGCATCGTGTACTGGGCGCGGCCCTGCGACATCGAACGCAGATTGTCGACGTACTTGAACATGTTCGCGAGCGGCACCATCGCATTGATGACGACGGCAACGCCGCGCGCTTCCTGACCCTGGATCTGACCACGACGGCCGTTGAGATCGCCGATGACGCCACCGACGTAATCCTCGGGCGTCACGACCTCGACCTTCATGATCGGCTCCAGAAGCTGGACGCCGAGGCGCGGAGCTGCTTCCTTGAAGCAGGCGCGGGAGGCGATTTCGAACGCCAGCACCGAGGAGTCGACGTCGTGGAACGCGCCGTCGACCAGCGTCGCCTTGACGCCGATCATGGGGAAGCCGGCGAACGGGCCGGAACCCATCACGCTGTTGATGCCCTTCTCGACGCCCGGGATGTATTCCTTCGGCACCGCACCGCCGACGATCTTGGACTCGAACACGAACTCTTCGCTCTCGGTGTTCGGCTCGAAGATGATCTTGACGCGAGCGAACTGGCCGGTACCACCGGTCTGCTTCTTGTGCGTGTAATCCTGCTCGTGCGTACGGGTGATAGTCTCGCGATAGGCCACCTGCGGGGCGCCGACATTGGCTTCCACCTTGAACTCGCGGCGCATGCGGTCGACGATGATGTCGAGATGCAGCTCGCCCATGCCGGCGATGATGGTCTGTCCGCTTTCCTCGTCGGTCTTGACGCGGAAGGACGGATCTTCAGCCGCCAGACGATGCAGCGCGAGGCCCATCTTTTCCTGGTCGTTCTTGGTCTTCGGCTCGATGGCGATCTGGATCACCGGATCGGGGAATTCCATGCGCTCGAGGATGACCGGGTGCAGTGGGTCGCACAGCGTGTCGCCGGTGGTGGTGTCCTTGAGGCCGGCCAGAGCGACGATGTCGCCGGCATAGGCTTCCTCGATGTCGGCGCGCGAGTTCGCATGCATCTGCAGCATGCGCCCGATGCGCTCCTTCTTGCCCTTCACCGTATTGTCGAGCGAGGTGCCCTTGGTGAGCTTGCCCGAATAGATGCGGGCAAAGGTCAGCGAACCGACGAACGGGTCGTTCATGATCTTGAACGCCAGCATCGACAGCGGCTCGTTGTCATCGGCATGACGCTCGATCTCGGCGTCGGTCTTGGCATCGACGCCCTTGATGGCCGGCACGTCGATCGGCGACGGCAGGTATTCGACGACGGCGTCGAGCAGCGGCTGCACACCCTTGTTCTTGAAGGCCGAGCCACAGAACATCGGGAAGAACTTGACTGCGATGGTGCCCTTACGGATCAGCGCACGGATCTCGTCATTCGACGGCATCTTGCCTTCGAGGTAGTTCTCGAGCGCCGTCTCGTCCATCTCGACGGCGGCTTCGATCATCTTCTCGCGGTACTGGACGGCCTTATCCTTGAGGTCGGCCGGGATCTCGACGACGTCCCAGGCAGCGCCAAGGGTCTCGTCGCGCCAGACCAGTGCGTTCATTTCGACGAGGTCGACGACGCCCTTGAACTCGGTCTCGGCACCGATCGGCAGCTGCATGACGACGGCCTGCGCGCCGAGGCGCGAACCGATCATTTCCACCGAGCGGTAGAAGTCGGCGCCGATCTTGTCCATCTTGTTGCAGAAGATCATGCGCGGCACGTGGTACTTGTCGGCCTGGCGCCACACGGTCTCGGTCTGCGGCTCCACCCCGGCGTTGGCGTCGAGCAGCGCTATGGCGCCGTCGAGCACGCGCAGCGAACGTTCGACCTCGATGGTGAAGTCGACGTGTCCGGGAGTGTCGATGATGTTGAAGCGGCGCATCTTGCCATCGCGACCCTTCCAGAAGGTCGTGGTCGCGGCGGAGGTAATGGTGATGCCGCGCTCCTGCTCCTGCTCCATCCAGTCCATGGTGGCAGCGCCGTCATGGACTTCGCCGATCTTGTGCGACTTGCCCGTGTAGTACAGGACGCGCTCGGTCGTCGTCGTCTTGCCGGCGTCGATATGCGCCATGATACCGAAATTGCGGTAGTCTTCGATCTTGTATTCGCGGGCCATGGGAGGTGCCTCTCAGTCTCGTTCGCGCTTTACCAGCGGTAGTGCGCGAAGGCGCGGTTGGCTTCCGCCATCTTGTGGGTGTCTTCACGCTTCTTGACGGCCGTGCCGCGGTTGTTGGCCGCGTCCATCAGCTCGCCCGAGAGGCGGTCGACCATGGTGGTCTCGTTGCGATTGCGCGCGGCGGCGATCAGCCAGCGGATGGCCAGCGCCTGACGGCGCTCGGGGCGCACATCGACCGGAACCTGGTAGGTGGCGCCGCCGACGCGACGCGAGCGAACTTCCACATGCGGCGCGACATTGTCGAGCGCCTGATGGAAGACGGTGACAGGCTCCTGCTTGGTCTTGGCCTGGACCTGGTCCAGCGCGCCGTAGACGATGGTCTCGGCAACCGACTTCTTGCCGTCATACATGACGGCGTTCATGAACTTGGTGACGATCAGATCGCCGAACTTGGGGTCCGGATTGATCTCACGCTTTTCTGCACTGTGACGACGGGACATGGGAAACCCTTACTTCGGACGCTTGGCGCCGTATTTCGAACGACGCTGCTTGCGGTTCTTCACACCCTGCGTGTCGAGCACGCCGCGGATGATGTGGTAGCGGACGCCCGGCAGATCCTTGACGCGACCGCCGCGGATCATGACCACCGAGTGTTCCTGAAGGTTGTGACCTTCGCCGGGGATGTAGCCGATCACTTCAAAACCGTTGGTCAGGCGAATCTTGGCCACCTTGCGCAGCGCCGAGTTCGGCTTCTTCGGCGTCGTGGTGTAGACGCGCGTGCAGACGCCCCGCTTCTGCGGGTTCTGCTGCATGGCCGGGACCTTGTTGCGCTTCACCGGCGCCAGGCGCGGCTTGCGGATCAGCTGGTTGACGGTAGGCATTAAACCCTCTTGTCTCTCAATTCCGTGTCTGCCCTGTCAGGGCCGCTCAAAGCGCCAGTTCCATACGCAAATTCGGGCAACACACCGCGCCTCGCGGTCCTGCCCGAACAAATTGCAGAGGAAGCGGAAGCCGCTTCATGCGCGCCGGAAATGTCTTTTCGCTCGTAAAACGAACCCTGTTTGAGGCAAACTCCAAAGCGTGTCGCTCCGGACAGGAAAGCCTCACATCGGTTCTGACGTCGCGGCTTCTACTCGCAACCCCAGGGTCCGTCAACCCCGGCGAGGCAAATATTGCGCCCAACCCGAGGCTGGGCAGCCATGCGAAAAACGCATGTAATTTTCTTGCGTCTTTTTTCAAGAGCGAGGAAGAAAGTGACCGGCTTTGCGCTGTCCTGTACCCCGGCTTCGTGCAAAAAGGCGGCTTGAACTGAACAATCTCCGGGAAAACGAGGAATCAGCCCGTGAACGACAATGAAGAGCGCCCGGTCACCATCATCACCGGACGGGTCTGGAAGAAGAAGGGCGGCAAGCCGGAAGGCGTGCATGTGATGTTGGTCGCTCCCGACGATGATTCTGCCGTGCGCCGAGCGCTCGAATCGCTCGCCGCCGAAGGTTACGCCGAAGCCGAGCTCGACCAGATCGGCGACATGGATGGCGAGCCCGACGACGAACCGCATCTGTCAGCCTATCAGGGGGCGTTGGAGGGCGAGGTTTCGATCGTCACCTTCGAAGCGCCGATCTGAACAGCGGTCAGCACCTCACTTCCCAGACCCGCCGGACAACCCGTCTCGCCTAGACGCCTCTTTCATTCCCTGGAGTTCCCATGACCAGCAACACAATCAAGCTCGGCATCGTCGGCGTAGGAAAGATCGTCCGCGACCAGCACCTGCCTGCTGTCGCCAAGGACGCCAATTATCAGCTGGTCGCCGCAGCCAGCCGCAACGGCAAGGTCGACGGTATTGCCAACTACCCGACGATCGAGGCGATGCTTGCGGCTGAGCCCGGGCTTGAGGCGGTCTCGCTCTGCATGCCGCCGCAGTTCCGCTACGACGCCGCGCGCACCGCGCTGGAAGCAGGAAAGCATGTGTTCCTCGAAAAGCCGCCGGGCGCGACTGTGAGCGAGGTCGAGCACCTCAAGGCGCTGGGCGAAAAGAACGGGGTCTCCCTCTTCGCCAGCTGGCATTCGCGCTATGCGCCGGCGGTGGAAGCCGCGCGCGCTTTCCTCGCCTCGGCCAGACTGACTTCGGCCGCCATCAACTGGAAAGAAGACGTGCGCCGCTGGCACCCGAACCAGGAATGGATCTGGGAGCCGGGCGGCTTCGGTGTGTTCGATCCCGGCATCAACGCGTTGTCGATCGCCACCCACATCCTGCCGCCGATGTTCATCACCGAGGCCGTGCTCGATTTTCCGGAGAACCGCGCAGCACCGGTCGCCGCGCATGTCGCCTTCCGCACGTCGACCGGCCTGCCGGTGACGATGGAGCTCGACTGGTTGCAGACCGGCCCGCAGAGCTGGGACATCCTGGCTGAGACCGACCAGGGCAAGATGGTGCTGTCTGGTGGCGGCGCCAAGCTCGCCGTCGACGGCAAAGTCGTCCACGACGGACCGGAAGCCGAATATCCGATGCTTTACAAGCGCTTCGCCGACATCATTCGCGGCGGAACTTCCGATGTCGATCTCGCGCCGCTGCAGCACGTGGCTGACGCTTTCATGCTGGGCAAGCGCAACGTGGTCGAGGTGTTCTTCGACTGAGTTGAGACGGTCTGGCCGGTCGACATGATGAAAGGACAGACATCTGGCGTTTGAACCTTCCATCTTCGATGCTACCTTGCAGAGGCAAGGGAGAAGGAAATGGAACCGAGTGACATTGCGAAGCGTTCCGCCGGAAATTTCGCGATCTTTGCGGCTTGCGCCTTTGTCCTTTGGTTTTGGGCCGCGCTGATCAATTGGCTCGCGCAATTGGTGCGCCTGTCGACGCCCGATCATCTTACCAATGTGGCAACGGCTATCGCCCAATCTTCCACGCTCGAGGCGATCATCAGCATCTGGCTGCTGACGGCCGCGATCGCGATCGCCTTCCCGGCCATCTGGCGACCGCTGTCCACGACGACCACGCTAATGTTAGATGTCGGCTACGGCGTTCTCGGCGCCCTGACCGGATTCGGTCTCGCAATAGGACTGTTCGGCGGCGGCTGGCGCATCTTCCTTTGGGCGATCGTCTACAGCGCTGTGATTGCCGGTGGGTATATGCTTGTACGCAAATTCCTGCCCCTGTCCGAGATGCGCAGCTACGGCAACGGCCGGTGGATCCTGGCCGCTGTCCTGTTCCTGGCATCGCCACTGATATTGTTGTGGGGTTAGGTTTACGCCGCCTTGCAACAGCAGTGCCGGTGATGATCGGCCTCAATCCACGATCGCGATCGCAAATCCGTCATAACCCTTGGCTCCCACGGTCTGGATGGCCGTGCCGTCCAATCGCTTCTCGCCGCCGATGAAGGAGAACGCGGCGCGGGCACCCTCGACATTGGCATCGCCGCTATTGTGCTTCACCACGGCGCCGTCGCGGATGACGTTGTCGCAGACGATGACCGTGCCGGAGCGCGACAGCTTCATCGCCGAAGCCAGATAGTTCGGGTTGTTGGGTTTGTCGGCGTCGATGAAGATCAGGTCGAACGGACCGGCGTTCTCGTCAACCAGCGCGGCAAGCGATTGAAGCGCGGGACCGACCCGCAGATCGGTCTTGTCGGAAACCCCTGCCCGCTCGAAATTCGAACGCGCGACCTTGGCGTGGTGCGGATCGAGCTCCAGCGTCACGACCTTGCCGTCCTTCGGTAATCCCCTCGCCATCCAGATGGTCGAGTACCCGCCAAGCGTGCCGACCTCAAGCACCTTCTTCGCGCCACGGATGCGCACCAGCAGCGCCAGCAGCTTGCCCTGCGCGGCCGAGACGTCGATCGCCGGCAGGCCCTGATCGCGGTTGGCCTTGAGCACGGCATCCAGCACGGGATCCGCTTCGAAAAGAGAGGCAACGATATAGTCGTCGACAGCCGTCCAGGTCTTGCTGCTCATGTCTCTTCCTCTTTCGTGTAGCCAAAAATGCGAAAAGGGGCCGCGTGGGCCCCTCTTCCTATTCTCGTATCATACCGCTTACTGCGCGGCGCTGATCATGTCGGTCAGCATGGGCTCGGCAACCTCGACACCTGAGGCCTTGCGGCGCTCATCGATGATGAGCTCGTCGCGCGAGGTGGCGATGCGCCTGATCTGGCTCATCGTGCCGCCCGTGCCGGCCGGGATCAGACGGCCGACGATGACGTTTTCCTTCAGGCCCTGCAGCATGTCGGTCTTGCCGGCAACTGCCGCCTCGGTAAGCACCCTGGTCGTCTCCTGGAAGGAGGCGGCCGAGATGAACGACGGCGTCTGCAGCGAGGCCTTGGTGATGCCCAGCAGCACCGGCTGACCTTCGGCCGGCTTCTTGCCGTCCTCGATCAGTCGCTCGTTGACCTCTTCCAGCTCGATCACGTCGACGTGGTCGCCCGGGATGTAGGTCGAGTCGCCCTGGACGGTGATCTCGACCTTCTGCAGCATCTGGCGAACGATCACTTCGATGTGCTTGTCGTTGATCGACACGCCCTGCAGACGGTAGACCTCCTGGATTTCGTTGACGAGATAGGAGGCAAGAGCCTCCACGCCCTTGATCGCCAGGATGTCGTGCGGGGCCGGATTGCCGTCGAGGATGTAGTCGCCCTTCTCGATGACGTCGCCGTCCTGAAGATGGAACGGCTTGCCCTTCGGGATCAGGTACTCCACCGGCTCAAGCGTCGAGTCATGCGGCTCGATGATGATGCGGCGCTTGTTCTTGTAGTCGCGGCCGAAGCGGATCGTGCCATCGATCTCGGCGATGATGGCGTGATCCTTCGGACGGCGAGCCTCGAACAGTTCCGCAACGCGCGGCAGACCACCGGTGATGTCCTTGGTCTTGGCGCTTTCCATCGGGATACGCGCCAGCACGTCGCCAGGCTTCACATGGGCGCCCGGCTCGACCGAGAGGATGGCCTCGACCGAGAGCAGGAAACGCGCATCGCCGCCCTTCGACAGCTTGCCGACCTTGCCCTTGGCGTCCTGGATGACGATCGCGGGCTTCAGGTCGCTGCCGCGCGGCGTCGAACGCCAGTCGATGACCTCGCGCTTGGTGATGCCGGTAAACTCGTCGGCCGTCTCCTGGACGGAGATGCCGTCGACCAGATCCTCGAACGCCACGCGACCCTCGATTTCGGTGAGGATCGGGCGGGTATAGGGATCCCACTCGGCGATACGCTGGCCGCGCTTCACCTTATCGCCATCGTCCACGAAGATGCGCGAACCATAGGCGACACGGTGCGTGGCGCGCTCCTTGCCGGTCTCATCGAGGATGAGAACCGCCATGTTGCGGCCCATGACCATCTGCTGGCCTTCCGAGTTGCGCACCACGTTGCGGTTGCGGATCTGAACCTTGCCCTCATAGGAGGCTTCAAGGAACGAGCTGTCCACCACCTGCGCCGTGCCGCCCATGTGGAAGGTACGCATGGTGAGCTGGGTGCCCGGCTCGCCGATCGACTGCGCCGCGATGACGCCGACGGCCTCGCCCTGATTGACAGGGGTGCCGCGGGCCAGGTCGCGACCGTAGCAGACGGCGCACACGCCGGTCCTGACCTCGCAGGTCAGCGCCGAGCGGATGCGGACCGACTGCACGCCGGCCTTTTCGATCTGCTCCACATCGCGCTCGTCCATCAGCGTGCCGGCCTTGACCAGCAGATCGCCGGTCACCGGATGGTTGATGTCGTCGAGCGCGGTGCGGCCCAGCACGCGCTGGCCGACCGATGCCACAACCTGACCTGCATCGACGATCGGCTGCATGGTGAGGCCCTTGTCGGTGCCGCAATCCACGGAGTTGACGATGCAGTCCTGCGCCACGTCGACGAGACGGCGGGTCAGGTAACCCGAGTTCGCCGTCTTCAAGGCGGTGTCGGCCAGACCCTTGCGGGCGCCGTGGGTCGAGTTGAAGTACTCGAGCACGGTCAGGCCTTCCTTGAAGTTCGAGATGATCGGCGTCTCGATGATTTCACCCGACGGCTTGGCCATAAGGCCGCGCATGCCGGCGAGCTGACGCATCTGGGTGGGCGAACCGCGCGCACCCGAATGCGACATCATGTAGATCGAGTTCATCGGCTTCTGGCGGCCGTTGTCCTCGAATTCCACCGCCTTGATACGCGCCATCATCTCGTCGGCGACCTTTTCCGAGCACTTGGCCCAGGCGTCGACGACCTTGTTGTACTTTTCGCCCTGGGTGATCAGGCCGTCATTGTACTGCTGCTCGTATTCCTTGGCCAAAGCCTCGGTGTCGGAAACCAGCTTCAGCTTGCTGTCCGGGATCAGCATGTCGTCCTTGCCGAACGAAATGCCGGCACGGCAGGCATGGGCAAAGCCGAGCGCCATGATGCGATCGCAGAAGATGACCGTCTCTTTCTGACCGCAGTGGCGGTAGACGGTGTCGATCATCTTGGAGATGTTCTTCTTGGTCATCTCCTGGTTGGCGGTCTCATAGGGCACGTTGACGTTCTTCGGCAGAAGTTCGCCGATGATCATGCGGCCAGGCGTGGTGTCGTAGATCTTCGACACGACGTTGCCTTCGGCATCGACAGTCCGGAAGCGGCCTTTGATCTTGGCATGCAGCGTCACGGCCTTGGTCTCCAGCGCATGCTGAAGCTCGCCCATGTCGGCAAATATCATGCCTTCGCCCGGCTCGTTCTGGTTGACGATCGAGAGATAGTAGAGACCGAGAACCATGTCTTGCGATGGCACGATGATCGGCGCGCCGGAGGCCGGGTGCAGGATGTTGTTGGTCGACATCATCAGCACGCGCGCCTCGAGCTGCGCTTCCAGGGACAGCGGCACGTGGACCGCCATCTGGTCGCCGTCGAAGTCGGCGTTGAAGGCGGTGCAGACCAGCGGATGCAACTGGATCGCCTTGCCTTCGATCAGGGTCGGCTCGAACGCCTGGATACCGAGGCGGTGCAGCGTCGGCGCGCGGTTCAGGAGCACAGGGTGCTCGCGGATCACCTCGTCCAGGATATCCCAGACTTCCGGACGCTCCTTCTCGACCAGCTTCTTCGCCTGCTTGACGGTCGAGGAGAAACCCTTGGCGTCGAGGCGGGCGTAGATGAACGGCTTGAAGAGCTCCAGCGCCATCTTCTTCGGCAGGCCGCACTGATGCAGCTTCAGCTCCGGACCGGTCACGATGACCGAGCGGCCGGAATAGTCGACGCGCTTGCCGAGCAGGTTCTGGCGGAACCGGCCCTGCTTGCCCTTGAGCATGTCGGACAGCGACTTCAGCGGGCGCTTGTTGGCGCCGGTGATGACGCGGCCGCGACGGCCATTGTCGAACAACGCGTCGACGGCTTCCTGCAACATGCGCTTTTCGTTGCGCACGATGATGCCGGGCGCGCGCAACTCGATCAGCCGCTTCAGGCGGTTGTTGCGGTTGATGACACGGCGATAGAGGTCGTTGAGGTCGGATGTGGCGAAACGGCCGCCGTCCAGCGGGACAAGCGGGCGCAGGTCCGGCGGGATCACCGGAACCACTTTCATGATCATCCATTCCGGACGGTTGCCGGACTCCATGAAGTTCTCAACGACCTTGAGCCGCTTCAGATACTTCTTCTGCTTGAGCTCGGACGTGGTCGAAGCCAGCTCCGAACGCAGGTCGCCGGCGATCTTCTCCAGATCCATGCCGGCCAGAAGGTCGTGAATGGCCTCTGCGCCGATCATGGCGGTGAAGGAATCCTCGCCATATTCGTCGACGGCAAGCATGTACTCTTCCTCGCTGAGGAGCTGGTTCTCCTTCAGCGCGGTGAGGCCCGGCTCGGTGACGATATAGTTCTCGAAGTAAAGCACACGCTCGATGTCCTTGAGCGTCATGTCGAGCAGCGTGCCGATGCGCGAGGGCAGCGACTTCAGGAACCAGATATGGGCGACGGGCGCGGCGAGCTCGATATGGCCCATGCGCTCGCGGCGAACGCGCGACAGCGTGACTTCGACGCCGCACTTTTCGCAGATGACGCCCTTGTACTTCATGCGCTTGTACTTGCCGCACAAGCACTCATAGTCCTTGATCGGGCCAAAAATGCGCGCGCAGAACAGGCCGTCACGCTCCGGCTTGAAGGTGCGGTAGTTGATGGTCTCCGGCTTCTTGATCTCGCCGAATGACCAGGACAGAATCTTCTCTGGGCTGGCAAGCGAGATCCGGATGGAATCGAACACCTGCGCAGGGGCCTGCGGGTTGAAGAGATTCATGACCTCTTGGTTCATGCCGTTCTCCTTTTCGGGGTCCTCGATAACCCCTTCAATCGATCGCGGACGAAATGTCCGCAGACTGGCCGGTCAAACCGGCCGTAGATTTCGAAGAGCGCGCCGCGTCTTCAAAGCGCGGCGCGCCATGGCCGTTACTCGGCTGCGTCGGGCAGGCGCGTCGGGGCCTCCTCGACCTGGGTGTTTTCCAGTTCGACATTGAGACCCAGCGAACGCATTTCCTTGACGAGAACGTTGAAGCTCTCCGGAATGCCCGCCTCGAACGTGTCGTCGCCGCGTACGATCGCCTCGTAGACCTTGGTGCGGCCGGCTACGTCGTCCGACTTCACCGTCAGCATTTCCTGCAGCGTGTAGGCGGCGCCGTAGGCTTCGAGCGCCCAGACCTCCATTTCGCCGAAGCGCTGGCCGCCGAACTGCGCCTTGCCGCCGAGCGGCTGCTGGGTGACGAGCGAGTACGGACCGATCGAACGCGCGTGGATCTTGTCGTCCACCAGGTGATGCAGCTTGAGCATGTAGATGTAGCCCATCGTCACCTTGCGATCGAACGGCTCGCCGGTGCGGCCGTCATAGAGCTGCGACTGACCGCTGGTGTGCAGGCCTGCCTGCTCCAGCATGGTGTTGATGTCGGCCTCGTGCGCGCCGTCGAACACCGGTGTCGCGATGGAGACGCCGCGGCGCATCTGCTCGCTCAGGCGAACGATGCTCTCGTCGTCATACTCGCGGATCGGTTCGTTGCGGTCGTTGGCCGGCATGAAGCTTTCCAGCGTCTTGCGCAGAGGCTTGATGTCGCCGCCGCTCTTGTACGCGTCGATCAGCTCGCCGATCTTCCTGCCCATGCCGGCGCAAGCCCATCCCAGATGCGTTTCCAGGATCTGGCCGACATTCATGCGGCTCGGCACACCCAGCGGGTTGAGCACGATATCGGCATGCGTGCCGTCCTCGAGGAAAGGCATGTCCTCGACCGGAACGATGCGCGACACGACACCCTTGTTGCCGTGACGGCCGGCCATCTTGTCGCCAGGCTGCATCTTGCGCTTCACCGCCACGAAGACCTTGACCATCTTCATGACGCCCGGAGGCATTTCGTCGCCGCGCTGCACCTTCTCGACCTTGTCCATGAAGCGCTGCTCAAGCGCCTTCTTGGACTCGTCATACTGCCCGCGCAGAGCCTCGAGCTCGCCCTGGAGCTTCTCGTTCTCCACGGCGAACTGCCACCACTGCGAACGCGGATACTCGTCGAGCGTGTCCTTCGACAGCTTCGAGCCCTTCTTGAAGCCCTTCGGCCCTGCGATCGCTTCCTTGCCGACCAGCATGTCGGAAAGACGCGCATAGACGTTGCGGTCCAGGATCGCCTGCTCGTCGTCGCGGTCCTTGGCGAGACGCTCGATCTCCTCGCGTTCGATCGCCATGGCGCGCTCGTCCTTCTCCACGCCGTGGCGGTTGAAGACGCGCACTTCGACGACCGTGCCGAAGGTGCCCGGAGGCATGCGCATGGAGGTGTCGCGGACGTCCGAGGCCTTTTCGCCGAAGATGGCGCGCAGAAGCTTTTCTTCCGGGGTCATGGGGCTTTCGCCCTTCGGCGTGATCTTGCCGACCAGGATATCGCCCGGCTGCACCTCGGCACCGATATAGACGATGCCAGCCTCGTCAAGGTTCTTCAGCGCCTCTTCCGAAACGTTCGGAATGTCGCGCGTGATTTCCTCCGGCCCGAGCTTGGTGTCGCGTGCCATGACCTCGAACTCCTCGATATGGATCGAGGTGAAGACGTCGTCGGCCACGATGCGCTCGGAGAGCAGGATCGAGTCCTCGTAGTTGTAGCCGTTCCACGGCATGAACGCGACCAGCACGTTGCGGCCGAGCGCCAGATCGCCGAGCTCGGTCGACGGACCGTCGGCAATGATGTCGCCCTTGTTGACGCGGTCGCCCATGCGCACCAGCGGACGCTGGTTGATGCAGGTGTTCTGGTTCGAACGCTGGAACTTCATCAGGCGGTAGATGTCAACGCCGGACTTGCCCGGATCGAGGTCTTCCGTGGCGCGGATGACGATACGGGTCGCATCCACCTGGTCGACCACGCCTCCGCGGCGGGCGCCGATGGCGGCGCCCGAGTCACGGGCGACGATCGGCTCCATGCCGGTCCCGACGAACGGCGCCTCGGCCCGCACCAGCGGCACGGCCTGACGCTGCATGTTCGAGCCCATCAGCGCGCGGTTGGCGTCGTCGTTCTCGAGGAACGGGATGAGCGCCGCCGCGACCGACACCATCTGCTTCGGCGAGACGTCCATCAGGTCGACGTTTTCGCGCGGCGCCATCATCACTTCGCCGGCGTTACGGCAAATGACGAACTCGTCGACGAAGCTGCCGTTCTTGTCGAGCTCGGCGTTGGCCTGCGCGACATAGTGCTTGGCCTCTTCCATCGCCGACAGGTAGACGACCTCGTTGGTCAGCTTGCCGCCCACGATCTTGCGATACGGGCTTTCGATGAAGCCGTACTTGTTGACGCGCGCGAAGGTTGCCAGCGAGTTGATCAGACCAATATTCGGGCCTTCCGGAGTCTCGATCGGGCAGATGCGGCCATAATGCGTCGGGTGCACGTCGCGGACCTCGAAGCCCGCGCGCTCGCGGGTCAGACCGCCCGGTCCGAGCGCCGACAGGCGGCGCTTGTGGGTGATCTCCGACAGCGGGTTGGTCTGGTCCATGAACTGCGACAGCTGCGAGGAACCGAAGAACTCGCGCACGGCGGCGGCCGCCGGCTTGGCGTTGATCAGATCCTGCGGCATGACCGTATCGATCTCGATCGAGGACATACGTTCCTTGATCGCGCGCTCCATGCGCAGCAGGCCGACGCGGTACTGGTTCTCCATGAGCTCGCCGACCGAACGCACGCGGCGGTTGCCGAGATTGTCGATGTCGTCGATCTCGCCCTTGCCGTCGCGCAGCTCGACCAGCGTCTTGACCACGGCCAGGATGTCTTCCTTGCGCAGCACACGCACGGTGTCCTCGGCCTTGAGCTCGAGGCGCATGTTCATCTTGACGCGGCCGACGGCCGACAGGTCGTAGCGCTCGCTGTCGAAGAACAGCGAGTTGAACATGGCTTCGGCGGTCTCCAGCGTCGGCGGCTCGCCCGGGCGCATGACGCGGTAGATGTCGAACAGCGCGTCCTGGCGGCTCTCGTTCTTGTCGACGGCCAAGGTGTTGCGGATGTAGGCGCCGACATTGACGTGGTCGATGTCCAGGATCTGGATCTCGTCCTCGCCGGTGCCGAGCAGAACCTTCAGCGTCTTGTCGTCGATCTCATCGCCGGCTTCGAGGAAGATCTTGCCGGTGGCGTAGTTGACGATGTCCTCGGCGAGATAGTTGCCGAGCAGGTCCTCGTCGGTCGCCTTGATGGCCTTGAGACCCTTCTCGCCAAGCTGGCGAGCCTGGCGGGCGGTGATCTTCTTGCCGGCCTCGACGACGATCTCGCCAGTGTCGGCGTCGACCAGGTCGCCGACAGCCTTGAGGCCGCGGAACCGCTCGACGTTGAAGGGGATGCGCCAATGGTCGCCCGAGCGCTTGTAGGTGATCTTGTTGTAGAAGGTCGACAGGATCTCCTCGCCGTCCATGCCGAGCGCCATCAAGAGCGACGTCACCGGGATCTTGCGGCGGCGGTCGATGCGGGCGTGCACGACGTCCTTGCTATCGAACTCGATGTCGAGCCACGAACCGCGATAGGGGATGACGCGCGCGGCAAACAGGAGCTTGCCCGACGAGTGCGACTTGCCCTTGTCATGGTCGAAGAAGACGCCCGGCGAACGGTGCATCTGCGAGACGATGACGCGCTCGGTGCCGTTGACGATGAAGGTGCCGTTCGACGTCATGAGCGGCATGTCGCCCATGTAGACGTCCTGCTCCTTGATGTCCTTGATCGACTTCGCGCCCGTATCCTCGTCGATATCGAACACAATGAGGCGCAACGTCACCTTGAGCGGCGCTGCATAGGTCAGGTCGCGCTGACGGCACTCGTCAACGTCGAATTTCGGTGCCTCGAACTCATACTTCACGAACTCCAGCATCGAGGAGCCGGAAAAGTCGGAGATCGGGAAGACCGACTTGAAAACGGCCTGCAGCCCTTCATCCGGACGGCCGCCCTTGGGCTCGTCCACCATCAGGAACTGGTCATAGGATGCCTTCTGAACCTCGATGAGGTTCGGCATCTCCGCAACTTCCGGGATCTTACCGAAGAACTTGCGTACGCGTCTGCGGCCATTGAAAGTCTGGGTCTGGGCCATCGTCGCTCCTTAGCTCTAAACTCGGGACGAGCCTCGCCGCGGCTCGCCTTGCACCAAAGGGCGGCCTCGGCGGCTGCCCCGATTCTGTTTTCCCGGCCGCCCCTTCCGATGACTCGGCGGCTACCGGCTAAAACGGGAGAAAACCCGTTTCCGGAAGGCCGCTTGCGGCCCTCAGGAAAAAGGTTCTCGAACGCCTCGCGCAACGAACCCTCCCTTGCGAGGAAGGGGGCGGACGGCGCGAGACCGTCCGCCCTCGCCTGTTACTTCAGCTCGACCTTGGCGCCAGCCGCTTCCAGCTGAGCCTTGAACTTGTCGGCGTCGGCCTTGGAAACGCCTTCCTTGACCGGCTTCGGAGCCGCTTCGACCAGGTCCTTGGCTTCCTTGAGGCCAAGGCCGGTGATGGCGCGGACTTCCTTGATGACGTTGATCTTCTGGGCGCCGGCATCGGCGAGAACGACGTCGAATTCCGTCTTCTCTTCAGCCGGAGCAGCGGCAGCGGCGGCACCGCCGGCAGCGGCGGCAACAGCCACCGGAGCGGCGGCCGAAACGCCCCACTTCTCTTCCAGGAGCTTCGACAGCTCAGCCGCCTCGAGGACGGTCAACTTCGAAAGGTCGTCTACGATCTTCGCGAGATCAGCCATTTTGATATTCCTTTACTTGGTTCGAACGTGTGTTGTTGACAGCGAGGAACGGCCTCATGCCGCCTCGTCCTTCCGGGCGTAAGCGCCGATGACGCGCGCGACCGAAGCCGCAGGCGCATTGACGATCTGGGCGATCCGGGTTGCCGGCGTGGCGATCATGCCAACCAGCTTGGCGCGCAGCTCGTCGAGCGACGGCATCGTGGCGAGTGCCTTGACACCATCGGCGTTGAGCGAGGTCGAGCCCATCGCGCCGCCGAGAATGATCAACTTGTCATTCCCCTTGGCGAATTCGGACGCGACCTTCGGCGCCGCAATCGGATCCTCCGAATAAGCGACCAGCGTCTGTCCCTTGAACAGATCGATGATCGATGCGGAGTCCGTGCCCTGAAGAGCGATCTTGGCGAGACGGTTCTTCGCGACTTTGACGGTGCCGCCGGCAGCGCGCATCTTCGACCGCAGGTCGTTCATTTGCGCCACGGTGATACCGGCGTAGTGGGCCACGACGACTGAACCCGCGTTCGAGAACGCATCATTCAGGCCCGTGACGAGTTCGCGCTTTTCCGCTCTGTCCACTGCCTATCTCCAGTTGACCCCTGCCTCATTTTCGAGGTCAGAAGTCGGGTTGCCTTTTGCCGGCCGGGCCATCCAAATCCTGGATCTCCCGAACGGCGCTCGAGGATCCTGCCCCCTTTTCGCCACACCGTCGGCAAGCCGGCGATGTGCTGACAAAAGGCAAACACGGTTCGAACCTTTCATTGGAGCACCTGCTCCATTGTCGGGTCTTCACCCGTCTCATGCAGGCCCACATGAATTAAGGCCCCCATCCTCAAACTAAGACTCGGGCCGCCTGCAATCTCGGACAGGATATCCGGAAACCTTTCAGCTTCCGGGTTACCGGACCGCCAACGGATCGGCGGTCCGGAATTCTCTGTGGAGCATGACCTTTACCGAACACCGGTTCCCGCTGTTCGGGATCATGCTCCAACGACCGGCCTCAGCCGGTCAGGCGACACTTACGACGCGGCGAGCGTCGCGATGTCGAGCTTGAGGCCGGGGCCCATCGTCGAGGTGACCGACACCTTCTTGACGTAGTTGCCCTTGGCGCCCGCAGGCTTGGCCTTGTTCACCGCGTCGGCGAAGGCGCGGACATTCTCTTCCAGCGCCTTGACATCGAACGAGACCTTGCCGACGCCGGCCTGGACAATGCCGGCCTTCTCGACGCGGAACTCGACGGCGCCGCCCTTCGAAGCCTTGACGGCCGCGGCCACATCGGTGGTCACGGTGCCGACCTTCGGGTTCGGCATCATGCCGCGCGGGCCAAGCACCTTACCCAGACGGCCGACCAGCGGCATCATGTCCGGGGTGGCGATGCAGCGATCGAAATCGATCGTGCCCTTCTGGACGATCTCGACCAAGTCTTCGGCGCCAACGATATCGGCGCCGGCGGCTTTGGCTTCCTCGGCCTTGTCGCCACGGGCGAATACCGCGACGCGCACCGAGCGGCCGGTGCCGTTCGGCAGGTTGACAACGCCGCGGACCATCTGGTCGGCATGGCGCGGATCGACGCCTAGATTCATCGAGACCTCGACGGTCTCGTCGAACTTCACCTTGGACCGGTCCTTGAGCAGCTGCAGCGCCTCGGAGAGGGCGTAAGCCTTGTTCGGATCGATGCCTTCGCGGCTCTTGGCAACACGCTTTGCAATCTTTGCCATGATCTTAGCCCACCACTTCCAGGCCCATCGAGCGGGCGGAGCCCTCAACCATGCGCATGGCCGCCTCGACGTCGTTTGCGTTCAGGTCCTTCATCTTCTGCTCGGCGATCGCGCGTACCTTGTCGCGGCTGATCGTGCCAACCTTGGTCTTGCCCGGCTCCTTGGAGCCCGACTTCAGGTTGGCGGCCTTCTTCAGGAAGTAGCTCACCGGCGGCGTCTTCATGACGAAGGTGAACGACTTGTCCTGGTAGTAGGTGATGACGACCGGGATCGGCGATCCCTTCTCGAGCTCCTGGGTCTGCGCGTTGAACGCCTTGCAGAACTCCATGATATTGATGCCGCGCTGACCAAGCGCCGGGCCGATCGGGGGCGACGGCGTGGCCGAGCCCGCGGCAACCTGGAGCTTGAGCTGGCCTGCAACTTTCTTAGCCATCTCTATTCCTGCCTTTTCTCATGCCGGCCCCATTTTCGGGCAATGCCGGCGGTTGCAGTCTGGTGGTGCGGTTCCAACGGCCGGCTGTGCCGTCTTCGCCTCCCACCCGTTCATGCGGCGTCTTTCGCGCCGCCTTCCCGACACCTTGCGGCGCGGGTATGCCAACGCCTTTCGGCGCGGCTTTACGGATCAGCCCTTTTCGACCTGTCCGAATTCGAGATCGACGGGCACGGCGCGCCCGAAGATCGAAACCTCCACCTTGAGGCGGGCGCGCTCCTCGTCCACTTCCTGGACGACGCCGTTGAACGACGCAAAGGGACCGTCCGAAACGCGGACTGCCTCGCCGATCTCGAAGGTGACCGAAGGCTTCGGCCGCTCGACGCCTTCCTGGACCTGGTTCAGGATGCGCTGCGCCTCGGTCTCGGTGATCGGCACGGGCTTTGAATCGCCCAGGAAGCCGGTGACCTTCGGGGTGTTCTTGACCAGCGAGAACACGGCATCGGTCAGGTTGGCCTTAAGCAGCACGTAGCCCGGGAAGAACTTGCGCTCGGCATCGACCTTGCGGCCGCGGCGAATCTCGACGACCTTCTCGGTCGGCACCACGATCTGCTCGATGTCGCCGGACAGGCCCTTCTGCTTGGCCTTGTTCTCGATGTCCTCGGCGACCTTCTTCTCGAAGTTCGAATAGGCGTGGACGATATACCACCGCGCAGTCATTTCACGACCTCTCCGTAAACCGCCGAATTAATGCCCGAGACCCAGGATCGCCTCGATCGCATAGCCCATCAGAATGTCGGCTGCGAAGAAGAAGAGCATCGCGATCACCGCAAACACCAGGACCATCACGGTCGAGATCATGGTTTCGCGCCGCGAAGGCCATGTCACCTTTGCCGTCTCCGCGCGGACCTGCTGGAGAAAGGTAAAGGGATTAGTGGTTTTCGAAGCCATGTGCCGCCTGTTTTCAAGACCCGTTGGCCGGGCCTCCTGGATGATCCCGCTGGCCGGGACGTACCGCTTGGGCTCATGCGACACCGAATCAGTGCCGCCATTTCACCCACGCAAATCAGACGCGTAAAGCCGGCTTCCCAGCTCCACGCGTCGCGTGTCTGTTCAGTCTACATAAAACCGATTCTTAATCCACGCAAGTGGCAAGCGCCCGCTTTATGTCTCAACGCCGCCTCGGAACCATCCAGTCGTCCCGTCCCGGCTATACGGCGCTTATGCGCCAATTTCCCTTAAATGGCAAGCCATCCGCCAATTTTCAACGCAACGGTTTCTGATTGGTCATTTTGGATAATGGCACGGGCAGCAGGGCTCGAACCTACGACCTGCGGTTTTGGAGACCGCCGCTCTACCAACTGAGCTATGCCCGTGCATGCGCTTGATCAGCGCAGGCGCTTCCTAAAAGCTTCCGGGCACTCTGTAAAGAGCGCTCAGCAGGGGTTTTAGAACCTTTGCCGGAAATCTGGATTCCATTTGCCGCCGGCGATGGACCGCGCCCGCAAGCGGCGCGCCGCCCCCTAAGACTTTCAGGCTGGTGGCTTATAAGGTCCGCCGGGCGGGCCCCAGCCCCAGGCCGGCATCGGCTCGGTCTCGGGATCGCAAGTCTCGCCGAGAGTCGAGTTCATCTTCGCCAGTCGCGATCCCCATTCGATATAGCCCATGAAGGCGGAGCGGAACTCGGGATCATCCGGCAAGCCGACCTCGTCCGCCGCATCGGCAAGAAGATTGATCCAGACGCGGCGCTGTTCCTCGGTCAAATGCTTGCCGAGGTGATGCATCACCATTTCACGATGACCGCCATGACTCTCGCTGTAGGTCTTCGGACCGCCGAAGACCTCGCCGATGAAGGCGGCGACATGAGCCGGATGGTCCGGTGACATGGTGATGAAAACGGGGCCGACGATCGGATCCTGGCCCACTTTTTCGTAGAAAGCGCGCGTGAGCCTGTTGAGCGCCTCGCCGCCTCCGGCCCACTGGTACAAAGTCGAGATTTCCGCGCTCATCGCCGTTCCTCCGTTCCGCAAATCGTGCGAGGAGGATAGCGGCAGCGCCCTGCCCGCCTCAACCTGGCTCGATGGCCAGTGCGGGTCTTGCGCTAGAGCTTGGCCGGCGCCTCGGCCTCTGCATTGGTGGCTGGCAGCGCTCGGCAATTGTCCGGTTTCGGCGATGATTTGCAGATGGTCGCTCCCGTCAGCGCATCCACCGATTGCGGGCCGGTCGTGAGCCCGAACGCGTGCAGTTCGTCCTGGCTGAGTTCGCGGTGCCTGGCATATTTCGCCGACTGCATGGCGACGAAAAGGCCCGAGCCGATCGCCATCTCGTCGAGATATGCCCTAACCTTCTCTTCCATGCCCATGGAATGCACCAGCAAATGCCCGTCGGCGCCGACGAGGCGTCTGGCGCCGCCGGCGATCATCACCGCGCAGGCGGCGTCGCATTGGGCGCCTGCATCGATGGTGAGGCCGCTGTGGAGGCCGTCGGTTGCTTCGCACCCCGCGGTGCCCGGATCGCAATCCAGGAAATCCGTTCGGGCGACCGCGACATCCAATCCACGTTGGCGGATCAGGCGACCTGCGGCAAGGGCCGCCTGAACATCGCCACCTGGCGAGTTGATGACCAGGGGCAGCCCGCGCACACCGACCGTATCGAGCATCTGCCGCAGCTTGTCGGCTGTGCCTGCGACGATCGTGCCTTCCGCCGATATCCATTCCGGACAGTCGGGATTGCAGACCGGATTGCTGCCGCGAACGACAACGAAGCGCATCTCCTGTTCCTGGATCTGTGGCCCAGGCACCTGGATCGGTGCAGTGCGGGCAGACCCGGGATAGACAGCCGCAACTTCGGCCGGCTTGGCGTTCGAGGGTATCTCGCGGCAGTTCGCCGGCATGGGATTGCGCCGGCACATGGTCTTTTCGGTCAGCAAATCGAGCGAATCGAGGCTGGTGACGAGCTTCATCTCCAGCATGTTCTCAGGCTCGATCTGCCTGATGTCGCTGGCGGGCGTCGCCTTCATCGCATCCAGCACGCCCTGTTCCACGCCCATCTCCTTCAGATAGGCCGACAGCCGCTTCTCGACCGCCTTGCTCATCTCATAGGTCTTGTAGCTGCCCGCTTTCTTGCGGCTGACGATCGTGGTGCTGATGACCTTCTTCCTGCCGTTCACGACACGGTAGGTCGTGCGGTAGAGCAGCTTCTCGCGCTGGTACGTGGTGGTGATCTGATGGACGCCGAGATAGGCCCATTCGCCGACGACGCGGCGAATGCCACCGGCAAACATCAGCGGGCAGGCCGAATTGCACATCGCGCCGCTGTCATAAGCGGCACCGGAATAGGGCTCGCTCTTGCCGTCATTGTCCCTGCAATTCTTCATCCCCGGCGAACAGCCGGAAAATTCCGTAATCCCGACCGCGATATCGAGCTTGTTCTTGCGGATGATGCGGCCAAGCTGCAGCGCGGCGTCGACATTGCGGCCGGGCGAATTGACGATGATCGGCAACTGTCTTCCGCCGAGCGTCTTCAACAGGCGCTTGAGCATCGCAGGCGATCCGGCCTCGATTGTGCCTTCGGCGGAAATCCATTCCGGGCAATTCGGCTCGCAGTCCGGCGCGCTGCTCCTCACGACGGCGAAGCGCATCGTCGGACCGTAGTCAGGCGGATTCTCCTTTGCAGCGGCGCCGAAGGCGGCCAGCGCCATGGCGATGGCCAGCCCTAACCGGACCAGCTCGTACCGCCACAAAACGACTTTTGAACGAAACGCCGAAACCACGCCTGGCAAGTCCTCGAGTGCAACCCATACTAGTTGCGGCAATGATGGTTGCAACAGATTTGAGAGAGGGCCCACCTTGTCAGTCTGCCGGGTGCAGCAGCTCCATGGGTCAAACGCTCGCTGGGAAAACGCCTAAAGTTTTGGCGGTGTCTTCTCCTGCGCGCTGACGGCCGGCGGAGGCCGGCAGTTGTCCGGCTTTGGCAAGGATCTGCAAATAGCGGGGCCGGTCAGCGCCTCCGCCGATTGCGGGCCGGTGGCCAGTCCGACCCTAAGCAGCGCACCAGGCTCGAGCTGACGCTCGACCGAACGCTGTTCCAGCGCGGCGAACAGGGCTGGGCTTATCGCCATTTCGTCCAGATAGGATTTGACAAGCCGCTTCTGTCCCATCGAGGACATGCTGAGCCGCGCCTTGGGATCGACCAGCCGCCTTGCGCCGCCGGCAAGCACCAGAGCGCAGGCTGAATCGCACTCCACCCCAAATTTGCTGATCAGCCCGATATAGGCGCCGTTGTCGTCCAGACAGCCCGCTCCAGGGGGATTGCAGCCTGTGATAATTGTGCGGGCGACCACGACGTCGCCACTGCCGCAACTATGATTGGCTGCGCATGCAACAGCTTCCAAACAAATGACAAGAACTTGCTCAGATGACGCAAGTAAACGAAAAAGGGCGGCCCGAAGACCGCCCTTTCCTTTTCGAACCGGCAGGTGCCGGATCGCTTATTCCTTGATGGTGACGACGATGCCGGCACCGACGGTGCGGCCGCCTTCACGGATGGCGAAGCGCAGCTTCTCTTCCATCGCGATCGGGACGATCAGCTCGACGTCGACGGTGATGTTGTCGCCGGGCATCACCATCTCGGTGCCGGCCGGCAGCGTCACGATGCCCGTCACGTCCGTCGTGCGGAAGTAGAACTGCGGACGGTAGTTGGTGAAGAACGGCGTGTGACGGCCGCCCTCGTCCTTGGTCAGGATGTAGGCTTCGGCCACGAACTTCTTGTGCGGCTTGACCGAACCGGGCTTGGCCAGAACCTGGCCGCGCTCCACACCTTCACGGTCGACGCCGCGCAGCAGCGCGCCGATGTTGTCGCCAGCCTGGCCCTGGTCGAGCAGCTTGCGGAACATCTCCACGCCCGTGCAGGTCGTCTTGGTGGTCGGACGGATGCCGACGATCTCCAGTTCCTCGCCGACCTTGACCACGCCGCGCTCGACGCGACCGGTCACGACCGTGCCGCGGCCCGAGATCGAGAACACGTCCTCGATCGGCATCAGGAACGGCTTGTCCAGCGGACGAACCGGCGTCGGGATATAGGCGTCGACCTGAGCCATAAGCTCGCGGATGGCGTCCTCGCCGATGGTCTTGTTGGTGTCTTCCAACGCAGCCAGCGCCGAACCCTTGACGATCGGAATGTCGTCGCCGGGGAACTCGTTCTTCGACAGAAGCTCGCGAACCTCAAGCTCGACCAGCTCGAGCAACTCGGCGTCGTCGACCTGGTCGACCTTGTTCAGGAACACAACAATCGAAGGCACGCCGACCTGACGGGCAAGCAGGATGTGCTCGCGGGTCTGCGGCATCGGGCCGTCGGCAGCCGAAACAACCAGGATCGCGCCGTCCATCTGCGCGGCACCCGTGATCATGTTCTTAACATAGTCGGCGTGGCCGGGGCAGTCGACATGCGCATAGTGACGGTTGGCCGTCTCATACTCAACGTGAGCCGTCGAGATCGTGATGCCGCGCGCCTTCTCTTCCGGCGCCGCGTCGATCTGGTCATAGCGCTTGTATTCGCCAAAATACTTCGTGATCGCCGCCGTCAGCGACGTCTTGCCATGATCGACATGCCCGATCGTGCCAATGTTCACATGCGGCTTGGTGCGCTCGAATTTACCTTTTGCCATAGTCTCTTTCCTTGGACGGCCTTGACCTTCAGTTCAGTCGAATGCGGGGCGATTAGCGACAACGGCCGAAAAACACAAGTGCCTTGTGGCTGAGCGCTTTGCCGCTCGACCCGAACCAATGGTCGATTTCAGGAGATATGAGGCGGATATAGGGGCGCGGCGACTGAAATCAAAGGCTTCGGGCTGGCCCATTGCCGCCGCGTCGCCGCTCTGATCTTGTCGGCGGATGCAGTTCATTCCATCCCATATCCGCGGCCCGCTGTTCATGATCGTCTCGACGGGGTCCTATCTCGTCAACGACACGATGATGAAGCTCGCGACGGCAGGACTGCCGCCCTATGAGGTGCTGTTGCTGCGGGGCGCAGCCGCAACGCTGTGGGGGGTGCCGCTGCTGCTGATGCTCGGCTATGCCAGGCAGATCCCGCTGCTCTTCGAGCGCAAGGTGTTGCGCCGGAACCTGTTCGAGCTCCTGGCGATCCTTTGTTACGTGGTCGCTTTGGCCAACATGCAGATCGCCGATTCCACGGCGCTTGGGCAAGTTACGCCGCTGATCGTGCTGGTCGGCTCCTCCATGCTGTTCGGCGAAAAAATCGGCGCCACGCGCATGGCGCTGATCGGCTTCGGCTTTGTCGGGGCGCTCATGGTGGCTCAGCCAACCATGCAGGGCATTTCGGTCTATGCCTTGCTGGCGCTCGGCAACGCGGGTTTCGCAGCGGTGCGCGATCTTGCCGGCCGCAAGGTAGGCCCCGACGTGCCTGGCATGATCGTCGCCATCTCAGCGGTCGTTGTGGTGCTGGTCGGGGCAGGCGCGGCGCATCTCGTCTCCGAGCAATGGGTAATGCCCGAGGGCCATCATCTGCTACTGATCGCAGGAGCTGGTTTCTTCCTGATCTTCGGCCATTTCTTCATCTTCATGGCCTACCGGGTCGGGCCGACAAGCGCCGTCGCGCCGTTCTACTACTGCTTCACCGTCTGGGCGGTCATTTCCGGCCTATTGGTGTTCGGCCAGTTTCCCAACGCGCTCGCCGTGTGCGGCATCCTGTTGGTGATAGCCAGCGGCCTGGCGATCGTCTCGCTCGATGAAAGAAAACGCCGACTGGCCTTGGTCGCCTAGCCGTTACCGGCCAACGCGCCCTACCCTGTTCTTGAGCGGCCGCTGCGCGACGAAATCGATGAAGTTGCGCAGCGTTCTTGGATAGACGAGGCGGCCGTCGCGCAACGCCGTGGGATCGCCGTTCAGATGCAGCGTCGAGGTCTCGGCGGGATCGCCATCAGGGATGCCGCCCCATCTCGCGGGGTCGTAATAATCGATGAGGAAGCCATAGTCGTAGCGGCAGAAGCGCATGGCCTTCGCCAGAGCGGCGGGTGACAGAATCCGACGGGCTCACCTTTTGCCGGCTCGCCTGCAAACGAAGCATGCCTACTTTCTTGCCGCTGACGCAGGACAGGAAAGCCCCGACCTTGTCCATCTCCTCGAACTTGAAGACATGGTCGAACAGAAACAGGCTGGAGCCGACGAAACAGCGGGGTGAGGCGACATGGAACTGGATTTCCCACGAGCATGCGCTGTATTTCTCGACATTCAGGACAAACGTGTCGAGATCCGGATCGGAAGGCAGCCCGAAGTTTGCGAGCATCTCGAGGTTTGCCGAAGGCCGGCTCAGGACGTTGGCGTCCATTATCCTGCTGGAATAAGCGGATAGAAGCCGCTCAAGCGGGTCGCGGACGATGGTGAACTTGCAGCCCATCCCATCATAGACCGGAGTGAAGGGGTCGACCCAACGTGTCGTCAGGTGGCTGTGGACCTCGTTTTCCGGATCCGCGGCAAGCGCGGCGCGCTTTTCGCCGAGCGTCATGAGCGCGTATTTGATGCTGCTGGTGCCGCTTTTCGGGATCGGATAGTAGGTAACGGCAAGCCCTTCGATCCGCACCGCCATTGCCGTACTGCCCCGCCCCAACGATTCAAAGCAGACTTGCCGCCCACGGCGCGCTTCGCGCGGCCGGCACCCGACGACTCCTTCGGCGGCAGCGTTTAAGCTGCCGCGCATTGGTTCCTAGAGCGTGCGCTTGCCAGTGATCTGGTGATAAGCCCACAGGACGACGATCGAGCCGATCACGGCCACGATTAGGCTCCAGATATTGAGGCCGGTGACACCCGCCGAGCCGAAGGCGCTGAAGATCAGTCCGCCAACGATGGCTCCGACAACGCCGAGCACGATATCCATGATCATGCCCTCGCCGGTCTTGTTCACGATCTTGCTGCCGATGAAGCCGGCGATAAGGCCCAGAATAATCCAGCTGATAATGCCCATAATTCCCTCCAGTTCCCCCGCAGGGCCATCATGGTCACATGATTGTCAAAAGCTCAAGACAGCTTGAAATTCCGTCCGTGTGCGCCATTCTCAGTCGGGGCGGACTTGGCTGGACAGGGAGATCCACGATGGGCCTTTTCGACAATGCCGTTCCGGGCGGCAATATCACCAAACCCCTGATGATCGCGCTCGGCGCGCTCCTGGTAGGCAAGATGCTGAGCGGCAGAAGCGAGGAGCCGGCCGCGCCGCAAGCACCAGTACCGACGCCCGCGGGAACCGACGCGTCCGCCGATGGCGGGCTGCTTGGCGGTCTTGGCGGCCTGCTCGACAGGCTCAAGAATGCTGGGCACGGCAACGTCGCCGACTCCTGGGTGGGGACTGGCCAGAATCAGCCGATCAACGCCAACGATCTCGGGTCGGCGCTCGGCCCGGCGGTCATCCGCGAGATCGCGCAGCGCACCGGCATGAACGAGCAGGAGCTTCTGCAGCAGCTCTCCACGGCGCTGCCCGGCATTGTCGACAAGCTGACGCCGAACGGCCAGGTGCCGCAGAACCATCAGGTTGCGTCGGCCTTCAACAGCTGAACGGCTGCATAACGCGGAAACGCTGCGCGCCACCGCGCGCCGCGTTTTCTTTGGACGATGCGAGGAGGAAATCTGGAGCGGGTAGCGGGAATCGAACCCGCATATTCAGCTTGGAAGGCTGCTGCTCTACCACTGAGCTATACCCGCGCCTTGCACTGAGGTACCGGATTTACTCGAAAAGCGCCATGCACTTTCGGTCCGAGACTCTTCGTTTCAGGGCTTCCGGGCCGGCAGTGGTGGAGAGGGTTGGATTCGAACCAACGTAGGCTAAGCCAACGGATTTACAGTCCGTCCCCTTTAACCACTCGGGCACCTCTCCAGTCTGCCGCCGGAGCCATGCAACGAGGCATTCGCACCGATCCGGAGCCCGAGTAATGTCTTCTCCGAAATCAGCGAAGCGCCTTATGGCGGCAAGGCCCGTGGGTGTCAACCGGCGTGGCCAGGGTTTTTCCAAGATGTTCCGCATTCATCGCCGCGGGCCATATCCTTAGCCGGACGAGGCCGCTATAGAGGCCGCATGAGCGACGAGAAAAGCAACAAGCCCGGCACGCGCAAGGACACTCATTATGCAAAGCTGAGGCGCGCGCATCGCGACCAGAAGGCGGGCGGGCCGCCGGCATTCCGGCCGCGCCAGCCGATGCCGCCAGGTGAAGCGCCCGCCGACGGACTGGTGCGGCTTTACGGCCTGCACACAGTGCGGGCGGCGCTCGACAATCCTCGCCGCAGGATCAAGAAGATGCTGGTCACGCGCAACGCTGCCGAGCGGCTTTCAATCGGCGAGCTCGCCGCCCTGCCCTTCGAGGCCGAACTGGTCGAGCCAAAGGACATCGACAGGATCACCGGGTCGGACGCCGTGCATCAGGGCGTGCTGATCGAGGCCGAGCCGCTCAGGCCGAAGCGTCTCGACGCGCTCGGCGACACCAGGCTGGTGCTGGTGCTCGACCAGGTGACGGACCCGCACAATGTCGGCGCCATCCTGCGCTCCGCGGTAGCTTTCGGCGCCGGCGCGCTGATCACCACCGCCCGTCATAGTCCTCAGGAATCCGGCGTGCTGGCGAAGTCCGCCTCGGGTGCGCTGGAGCATATCGACCAGATCGAGGTGAAGAACCTCGCCGATGCGCTGGGACAGTTGCACGAGGCAGGGTTCCAGACCATCGGACTCGATTCCGAAGGGCCGGCCGAACTCGAAAAGACCTTCAGCGGCGAAAAGGTCGCGCTCGTGTTGGGGGCGGAAGGCAAGGGCCTGCGCCAGAAGACACGCGAGACGGTGACGGCACTTGCCCGCCTCGACATGCCCGGCGCGATCCACTCGCTCAACGTGTCGAATGCGGCGGCTGTCAGCCTCTACGCCGCAAACGCGTTTTTGAAGCGCGGCTGAGCGGAACGGCAGTTGAAGACAATCGAGGACGAGAAACGGGCTCCGGCAACAACGCCGGACCCCGCTCTTCGACAGGAGGCAGGGTGGTTGGGAACGTTGCGCCACCCTCTTTCGACCTACGCTGCCTTGCCTTTCGCCTCGCTTGCTTCCTCGCCAACCTCGAAATTCGCCATACGCTCCAGCGCTCTCACCAGAGCCGAGTGATCTTCCTTGGCTCCGCCATTGGCGGCACAGGAATTGAACAATTGCTGCGTCGTCGAGGTGTTGGGCAGCGACACGCCCAGCGCCTTCGCCCCTTCAAGCGCTAAATTGAGGTCTTTCTGGTGCAATTCGATGCGAAAGCCAGGCGCGAAGGTGCGCTTGATCATGCGCTCGCCATGCACTTCTAGGATGCGCGAGGCGGCAAGACCGCCCATCAGCGCCTGCCTGACCTTGGCTGGGTCGGCGCCGGCTTTTGAGGCGAAAACCAGTGCTTCGCCGACGGCCTCGATCGTCAGCGCCACGACGATCTGGTTGGCGACCTTGGTGGTCTGGCCGACGCCGTTCGGGCCGACCAGCGTGATGTTCTTGCCCATCTTCTCGAACACCGGCCTGGCGCGCTCAAACGCCTTTTCCTGGCCGCCGACCATGATGGTGAGCGACGCCGCCTTGGCGCCGACTTCGCCGCCCGACACCGGCGCATCGAGGTAATCGCAGCCGAGTTCGTTGATCTTCCTGGCGAATTCCTTGGTTTCGATCGGCGAGATCGAGCTCATGTCGATGACGAGCTTGCCCTTGGACAGCCCACCGGCAACGCCGTTCTCGCCGAACAGGACGTCCGCGACCTGCGGAGTATCCGGGACCATGGTGACGATGATATCCGCCGCCTTGGCCACCGCGTCGTGGCCGGTGACAGTCTTCAGCCCCTTGGCGACGAGATCGGCCGGCGGTTTCGAGCGGTGGTCGCTGGCGATGACGTGATAGCCGGCATCGAGCAGATGTCCCGCCATTGGCGCGCCCATGATGCCAAGTCCGATGAAACCGATGGTTTCCATTGTTGTTCTCCATAATTCCTATCGAGGTCGCGTTTTTCGCACCCCCGTCTGGCCCGCCGGACATCTCCCCCTCGAGCGGGATCGGCAGCTTCGGCGCCGGCTATTAAGCCGCCGCGCTCCCCTGCCCCGCGAATCCCCTGAACCAGCCAAGCCCGGCCTCGGTGCCGGCTTTCGGCTTGTATTCGGCGCCGATCCAGCCGGAATAGCCTAGGCGGTCGATGTGGTCGTAGAGGAAGGGATAGTTGATCTCGCCCGTCCCCGGCTCGTGACGGCCGGGATTGTCCGCAAGCTGGATATGCGCGATGCGGGGCAGGTTCGCCTCGATGGTCCGGGCGAGATCCCCCTCCATGACCTGCATGTGGTAGATGTCGTACTGCAAATAGAGGTTCTTCGAGCCGATGCGCTCGATCAGTGCCAGCGCCTGGTCGGAGTAGTTCAGGAAGAAGCCCGGGATGTCGCGGGTGTTGATCGGCTCGATCAGCAGCCTGATGCCGGCCTGCTCCAGCTTCTCGGCCGCGAAGGCGAGATTGTCGGCAAAGACGTTCTCCAGAACGACGCGATCCGCGCCCTGCGGCGCGATGCCGGCCAGGCAATTGATCTGCTCGCAGCCCAGCGCATGAGCGTAGGTGATCGCCTTGGCGACGCCCTGCCGGAATTCCGGCACGCGATCGGGGAGCGCCGCGATGCCGCGCTCGCCCTTCGCCCAATCGCCAACCGGCAGGTTGAAGAGAACCTGGCTGAGCCCATTCTTCTTGAGGCGCGCGGCGACGACATCGGGCGCATGATCATAGGGGCCGATATATTCGACGCCCTTGAAGCCGGCGCGGGCGGCGGCATCGAAACGGTCGAGAAACTCATGCTCGCCGAAGAGCATCGAGAGATTGGCTGAAAACCGCGGCATTCTTTTTCTCCTTTTCCGCTCAGCTTAATCCAGCATCACTATAGCTGTAGGAGCATCCTCGTGGCTCTCGGCAAGCTCCTCGAATTCGGTGATCTTGTCGATTTCCGTGCCCATGGAAATGTTGGTGACGCGCTCGAGGATGAATTCGAGGACGACCGGAACCTGATGCTCCTTCATTAGCCGCCGCGCCTCCTTAAAGGCGCCGGCGAATTGCTCGGGCTTCTTCACGCGGACTGCCTTGCAGCCCATCGCCTCGGCGACCGCGACGTGGTCGACGCCGTAGCCGGCTTCCGGATCGCCCGCTCGGTTGACGTTCTCGAAGGCAAGGCTCACCTCGTAATCCATCGAGAAGCCGCGCTGCGCCTGGCGGATCAGGCCGAGATAGGCGTTGTTCACGACGACGTGGATATAAGGCAGCTTGTGCTGCGCGCCGACAGCCAGCTCCTCGATCATGAACTGGAAATCGTAGTCGCCGGAGAGCGCGACGATATCGCGGTCCGGATCGGCGGCGCGCACGCCGAGTGCCGCCGGCAGCGTCCAGCCGAGCGGGCCGGCCTGGCCGCAATTGATCCAGTTGCGTGGCTTGTAGACATGCAGGAATTGCGCGCCGGCGATCTGCGACAGGCCGATCGTGGTGACATAGGTGGTGTCGCGGCCGAATGCCTTGTTCATCTCCTCATAGACGCGCTGCGGCTTCAGGGGCACCTGCTCGAAATGCGTCTTGCGCTTCATCGTCTTCTTGCGCTGCTGGCACTCCTTCGCCCAGGCCGACCAGTCGCGCAGCTTGCCGGCCGTGCGCCATTCGGTGGCGACGTCGAGCAGCATCTTCAGCGCCGCGCCCGCATCTGAGACGAGGCCGAGATCCGGCGCGAAGACGCGGCCGATCTGGGTGGGCTCGATATCGACATGGATGAACTTCTTGCCCTTGGTGTAGACATCGACCGAACCGGTGTGGCGATTGGCCCAGCGGTTGCCGATGCCGAAGACGAAATCGGCCGCCAGCATCGTCGCGTTGCCGTAGCGGTGCGAGGTTTGAAGGCCGCACATGCCGGCCATCAGCCGGTGGTCGTCGGGGATAGCGCCCCAACCCATCAGCGTCGGGATGACCGGCACGCCGGTGACTTCCGCGAACTCGATCAGTAGGTCGGAGGCATCGGCGTTGATGATGCCGCCGCCGGCGACGATCAGCGGCTTCTCCGCTTCATTGAGCATTGCCAGCGCCTTCTCGGCCTGGGCGCGCGTCATCCCCGGCTTGAACGGGCTGAGCGGCTCATAGGCGTCGATTTCGAACTCGATCTCGGCAAGCTGGACGTCCAGCGGCAGGTCGACCAGCACCGGGCCGGGCCGCGAGGAACGCATCAGGTGGAACGCCTTCTGCAGCGCCATCGGCACCAGATAGGGCTCCATGACGGTGACCGCCCATTTGGCGACGGGCGCCGCGATGGAAGCGATGTCGACGGCCTGGAAATCCTCCTTGTTGAGGCGCGCGCGCGGCGCCTGCCCGGTGATGCAGAGGATAGGGATGGAATCGGCCGAGGCCGAATAGAGACCGGTGATCATGTCGGTCCCGGCCGGGCCGGACGTGCCGATGCAGAGTCCGATATTGCCGGCCTTTGCTCTGGTATAACCTTCAGCCATGTGCGAGGCGCCCTCGACATGGCGGGCGAGCACATGGCGGATGGTGCCGCGCGCCTTCAGCGCAGAGTAGAGCGGGTTGATCGCTGCGCCGGGCACGCCGAAGGCATTGGTGATGCCTTCCTTTTCGAGAACGAGAACCGCCGCGTCGACGGCGCGCATCCTAGCCATGACAAGCCTCCATTTCGTTGGTTGGCTGACAATGACATCGCGGTTTCTATTTTTCAATTTTTTCAGAATATTTTTTCATTTCGAGGAAATGGCTCTTATTGGCTGATTTCACTTCGTTTTTCGTTTTCCAGAGAATCCGGAGCAGCAATCTCTGAAATACTTTTTCATTGCATGCGAGGGCAAATCGGCAAAGAATGCCGCTTATGGAAACGATGGAAAAACGTCAGCGCGGCCGGCCGCGCGCCTTCAACGGCCCGTCCGAGGCTGCATCGGTGCAGTCGCTCGACCGGGCGCTGCGTATCCTCGCTATCGTCGCCGACGCCAGCGGCCTGTCGCTTAGCGAGATCGCGGCGCAAAGCGGCATTGCCGCCTCCACCGCCTATCGCATGCTTACGACGCTTGAGAACCACGGCATGGTCGAGTTCGATACGACCGACCAGCTCTGGTCGGTCGGCGTCGAGACCTACCGCATGGGCGCGGCCTTTCTGCGCCGTCGCAAGCTTGTCGACCGCGCCCGCGTCGTCATGCAGGAGCTGATGGAGAAGACCGGCGAGACCGCCAATCTCGGCGTCGCCGAGGACGACTGCGTGGTCTTCGTCAGCCAGGTCGAGACGCATCAGGCGATCCGCGCCTTCTTCCGGCCGGGCACACGCAGCCCTTTCCACGCTTCAGGCATCGGCAAGGCGGTGCTGGCGCATCTCGAGCCGGAACGGGTCGCCGCCATCCTGCGCAAGGCAGGCCTGCAGCGCTACACCGACAAGACGCTCTCCGACATCTCAGCGCTCGCCCATGACCTTGCGACCATCAAGCATCGCGGCTGGTCGGTCGACGACGAGGAACGCCACCCCGGCATGCGCTGCGTGGCCGCCGCAATCTTCAACGAGTATGGCGAGCCGATCGGCGGCGTTTCGGTGTCCGGCCCGACGGTGCGGGTCACGCCGGAGCGGCTGGCCGAGATCGGCCCGCTGGTGCGCGACGCCGCGGTCGAAGTGACGAAGATGATCGGCGGCGCGAAGGCTTCTTGACTAAGAGGCGCCGGGCAAGGCGCTCTTGGCTGCTATGTCGAAGAAATCGAGCAGGATCGCCAGCCCGACACCGCAGGCCGCCAGAATGAGACCGGCGATGAATATCCGGCTGGCGCGGTCATGAATACTTCGACGCAGGAATCTGATGTCGAGCAGAATGGCCAGCGCCCGTATTTGCAGCGCAATACCGACCAGGATCGGCAGCACGGCAACCAGATGGTAGGACTGCCAAGGGATCGGGTTGGCCGCCCAATGCGTGATGAAGCCTAGCGAAAACGCAAGCAGGATGCCGACGATTGTGATGGTGCCGTTGCGGAAAACCGGTTCGACCCGTTCTTCGTTGGGATCCTGCTCATCCATGCCACCCATCTCTCGATTGGCGTCAGAGCCACACTAAACGCTTGCAAAATCGCTGTACATCGCTGGTTGTCTGGCAGGGGCCGACCGGGCATAGCCAGGCCTGGCGGCCGACTTGACCGTCTTGTCGTGGCGTCGGAATGCATGCCAAAGGGCACTCATGCGGAAAACAGTTTACCTCCTATCCGCGGCTTCACTTTGCGGCTGCGTGGCGGCAGGGCCGCCGGCAGCACCGGTCGGCAGCCCCATCAGCAACCCAAAGGTCGATCCTATTCCGATCTCGCTGGCCCTGGAAGAAATCATCACGGCCGGCGTCCGCCAGCATCTGGAGAATCCTCTGGCCGCAAAGTTCGGAACAATACTCGCCGGGGAGCGCACGCTGAACGGTCGCGACGAGACCGTGGTTTGCGGCTATGTCGATGACAAGGGCTCTGCCCGCGGCAGCGAACCGTTCATCGGCAAGATCCATCCAGACGCCGGAAACAGCTTCGAACTCGTGGCGATAAACGACATCTCGGTCGGCGGGGCCTGCCGCATGGCGGGATTGGCGATGCCAGATCCCAGGCCCCGTCCCTAGATCGACGCCGGCGGATGCCCGCGTCCATTTTGGCTCGGTCGAAAATCAAGAAGAGGGGCTGCGCGCTACCCCTCTTTCCTGTCGCCCATCCTTTTCCCGTCAAAGGCGGCAATAATGCGGGTAGCCGTCATAGCCGATATAGGTGTTGGAGCCCGGATCGTAGCTGCCGTAGCGTGCCATGCAGCGGCGAACGTGGATAGAGTCGTAACCGTCCTCCTCGACATAGACCGGCTGTGGCTGCTGGGAGAGCAGGCTGCCCAGGACGAAACCGCCGACGCCGGCGGCAATGCCGATACCGAGTTCGCGGTTGTGATGGTTGTGGGCAGCCGAGGGCTGAACGGTGCCGACGAGCGAGCCGGCGGCGACGGTGGTGGCAATGAGGCCGGAAACTATGGTGCGCTTGAACATGGCGATCTCCTGGGTTTCGTTGGAGAGGCGAACCATCCGCCTCTTGATCGTGGGTCGCGGCGGACCGGAAAATGGTTCGAAGATTTTTTCGGATTTTTTCGCCGGCGATTTTCCGCCCTTTTGCGAACGCCGATTTGATCTGTCCCGGGTATGCAAAAAAAGGCGGCCCGAGGCCGCCCTTCGAAGACAAATGGTTCTTCCCGTCAGAGGAAGGTGATCACCTTTGCCGTGATGGTGGCGATGGCAAAGCGGCAAAAGGGTCGAAGGTTGAGGTGTTAGGCAGTGGATTAGGCAGTGGGAATTGAAGCTTAGCTACCGCTACAGCCTACTGCCTATTCCCTTGCTTCCCTTCACCCCATCCCCGTGACATGCCTCAGCCAGAAGGCCAGCACGATGAAGCCGACGAAAGTGGCGATGCCGGTCCAGTCGATATTGGCCTTCTTCAGATCGCTGATGGCCTTCACCAGCAAAAGCCAGGTCACGACGATGAGTGGCAGGATGATGACGAATCTGATCATGCGGCACCCCGTTCGATGCGATTGCACCCGGATGACATGTAGGAAGCTCGCCGGCGGATTTCAGGATGCCGGCTTCGGCGGCAGTCCGTTGGCACCTCAAAACGGAGTTTTATCTTTACTGGCGCACGAAATGTGCTACCGGAGCGCCGTGCCCTTGTAGCTCAGCTGGTAGAGCAGCGGTTTTGTAAACCGAAGGTCGCGGGTTCGATCCCTGCCGGGGGCACCAGCTCTTCCAGCTTGGGGGAGCAGGCTACCCGAAGACCGTTTGACGCAAGAGTGTTCTCGAAGTCTGGCGAAGTAAAACCGCCGAAGCGGCCTCCCGACGTCCTCACATCCCGATCGCCGCCACCACTATCCTGTTCTGCCTCCGTATCGCCGCGCGCAGCTCCGGTATCTTCGCCTCGTCGCGCTTCACGAATTCGATGAACATCATGTTCATGTTGTTGAAGATCAGCTCGCCCACCGCCGGACCGTCTATGTCCGCGCGCACCAGGCCGATCTGCTTCAGTCGCGCGATCAGGGCGCTGATCTGCTTAGTCAGTTCCCGGTCGAGCGCGGTGTAGGCCTGGCCAAAGGGGCTGTCGGGCAACTGCGTGGAGATCGCCATCGCCTGGCGCCACATCTCCTTGCTGAGATAGTTGAGCGAGTGCTCGATATAGATGCCGATCAGCGTGTCCAGCGCATCGCCCACATTCGCCGGCGGGCTGGCGACCACCCCTCGCCCGGCATTCAGCACCTCGTTGACTTCCAGCGAGACGATGGCGCCGAGGATGTCGCCCTTGTTCTGGTAGTAATTGTAGATGGTGCCGATCGAGACTTCGGCCCGCGCGGCGATCGCCTCGATCTTGGCGCCCTCATAACCGGACTCGCGGAACAGCGCGGTGGCCGCATCGATGATGCGGCGGTGCCGGTCCGCCTTCTGTCGTTCGCGCAATCCGCTCATATCGGCTTCTCTGCCACAAAATCATAATTGACTCAATTTTAGAATTGGTTCAACTTTTCTTCCAACAAGCCAGCAAGGCAGGGAGAACACTCGATGACCGTCAATGCCCGGACTCCGCTTTCCGCCCTGAAGTCCCATCTTTCCGCCGCTTGCGCGGCCGCTACGCTGCTACTCGCGGCAAATGCCGCCCAGGCCGCCGATCTCAATGCGCTGATCTGGTGCGATCATTCCGATCCGGCGCTGCTCGAACCCTTCGAGAAGGCCAACAACGTCAAGGTCAACGTCAAGGAATTCGAGGGCACCGGCGCGGGACTGGCCATCGTCGATCAGTCGCAGCCCGGCGACTGGGACGTGATGGTGATCGACAGCATCGACGTGCCGCGCGGCGTCGAGAAAGGCCTGTTCGAACCACTGCCCGAGGACAAGCTGCCCCTCGCCGACCTCTTTCCTGAAGTCAAGATGGACAAGTCCACCGTCGTCGACGGCAAGCGCTACGGCATCACCGAAAAGTTCGGCTACAACACGATCGGCTTCAACAAGACCAAGGTCGATCCGGCCGACATGCAGTCGCTCGCCTCGCTCACCAGCGACAAATACAAGGGCAAGGTTGCGATCTACGACTATTACCTGCCGGTGATCGGCATGGCGGCGCTTGCGATCGGCAAGAAGACGGCCGACCTCACCGAGGCCGACCTGCCCGCTCTCAAGGCCGAACTCCTCAAGATGAAGGCCAACGCAAAGCTGGTCGGCGAGGTCACCGCCAGCCAGACCGCCTTGGCCACCGGCGAGGTCGACATACTGGTCGGCGGCGGCGAATGGGTGACGGCCGGCCTTGCCAAGGAAAACCCTGCGCTCGACTTCTCGATCCCGAAGGAAGGTGCTGTGCTGTGGTCGCAGTCGCTCGCCATGTTCAAGGATTCCAAGAACAAGGACGTGGCGCTGAAATTCATCCAGTACATCATGAGCCCCGAGGGCCAGGCGCGGCTCGCCACCTCTTCCTGCTACTGGGGCATGCCCTCCAACACCAAGGCGACGCTCACCGACGAGCAGAAGAAGATCCTGCGCTTCGACGAGCAGCCCGGCTTCCTCGCCCGCGCACAGGCCTATCCGGCGCCGAACGCCGACCTCGACAAGAAGATGCAGGACATGTGGACCGAGATGCTGCAGGCGCAGTAAACCGGCCGATGGCATCCACGGACAGCAATTTGCGTGCCCTGCCCTGGGCGCTGGTCACGCCGGCGCTGGCATGGACGCTTCTGTTCTTCGTGCTGCCTTTCATCGCCATGGGGTTTTCCAGCCTCACGGCGCATGAAGGCGGCGGATTCACGCTGGCCAATTACAGCCAGTTCTTCACCGACCCATCCTATTGGCGGGCGATGGTCAACTCGCTGGAGGTGACGGGAACCGTCACCGTGATCTCGATCCTGCTCGCCTATCCCTTTGCCTGGATCCTCGCCGAGATGGTGCCGGAACGCTGGCAGCGGCTGGCGCTGATGCTGGCGGTGCTCCCGTTCTGGACGTCTTACGTCGTGCGCTCCTATTCCTGGCTGCTGGTTCTGGCGCAGAACGGCGTCATCAACCGGGCGCTGACCGGCATCGGCCTGATCGGCGAACCGCTGCAGCTCGCCAACACGCGCTTCGCCACCGTCACCGGCTTCGTGCATTTCTTCGTCATGCTCTTGACGCTGACGATCTTCGCCAACCTCAAACAGCTCAGCCCGAGCTACCGCAAGGCCGCGGCCGATCTCGGAGCCGGACCTATCCGGACCTTCCTGCATGTCGTGCTGCCGCTGACCTTACCGGGCATCATGGTCGGCGCCTTCCTCACCTTCGTGCTTTGCATCGGCGACTACATCACGCCGCAGATCCTCGGCGGCAACAACGAACTGGTCATGCCGCAGCTCGTCATGATGCAGATCGGACGCCGCGGCGACTTCCCACTAGCCTCGGCGCTGTCGATCATCCTGATGGCCGTCGTGACCATCGCCTATCTCGCCTGTGCCCGCTGGCTGAAGATCGAGCGGGCCTGACGATGCGCGCCGTCGTCCGCCTTGCCGCCTGGGTCTACGCCATCGCCGTCTACGGCTTCATCTTCCTGCCGGTGGTGGTGTTGGTGCTGTTCTCGCTGCAGGCCACCTCCTTCCCGATCCCGCCTTTCACCGGACCGTCGCTGCGCTGGTACCAGGCGGTGCTGACCGATGCGCGGCTCACCTCGGCGCTGGTCAATTCGCTGCTGGTGGCGGTGCTGTCCTCGCTTGCTTCCGTCACGCTCGGCTTTCTCTCCGCCTGGGGCTTCGCGCGCTTCGTGCTGCCGGGCTCTGCCATCCTGCGCGGGCTGATCACGCTGCCGCTTACCGTCAGCTACCTCATCATCGGCATGGGGCTGCTGGTGCTGTTCAACTGGGCCGGCGTGCCGAAATCGCTGCTAGCGGCCGGCATCGGCCATGTGGTGATCAACCTGCCGCTCTGCTTCGCCATCATCTACAGCCAGATGGGCGATCATCAGATCAACATCGAGCGCGCCGCGCGCGACCTCGGCGCGCCGGAATGGAAGGTGCTCTTGATGATCACCGTGCCGGTCATGGCGCCGGCGATCTTCGCCAGCTTCTTCCTGTCGATGACCTTTTCCTGGGACGAGTTCGTCATCTCCTTCCTGCTCACCCGTTTCGAGACGACGCTGCCTGTCGAAATCTGGAATCTCCTGCGCTCCGGCCTCAACCCCAAGACCAATGCGGTCGGCTCGCTGGTCTTTGCCGTCTCCATCGTCCTGGTGGTGTTTTTCGAACTGACGCTGTTGCGGAGAAAGCCGGCATGAGCGCTCCATTAGTGGACATCCGCAACGTCTCGCACCGCTTCGGCCAGCTTCCCGTGCTGAAAGACGTTTCGCTGGCGATCGAGCCCGGCAGCTATACGATCCTGCTCGGACCATCAGGCTCCGGCAAGACGACGCTGCTTTCGATCCTCGGCGGCTTCGTCACACCCAGCGAAGGCAAGGTCTTCATTCGCGGCCAGGATTGCACCGCCGTGCCGCCCGCCAAGCGGCCGACGACGACCGTGTTCCAGGACTATGCGCTCTTTCCGCATATGAGCGTCGGCGGCAATGTCGGCTTCGGGCTGCGCATGCAAGGCGTCGACCGAGCGACGCGGGCAGCCAAAGCGCGCGATGCGCTTGCCCTCGTCGGGCTGGCGGCAGCCTTCGACAAGAAGCCGCACCAGCTTTCAGGCGGCCAGCGCCAGCGCGTGGCGCTGGCCCGCGCGCTGGTCATCGAGCCGGCGGTACTTCTGCTCGACGAGCCGCTCGGCGCACTCGATCTCAAGCTGCGCCGCCAGATGCAGGACGAGCTGAAGGCGATCCAGAAGCGCGTCGGCACCGCCTTCGTTCATGTCACCCACGACCAGGAAGAAGCCATGGCCCTGGCCGACCATTGCGTGGTGATGAATGACGGGCGTATCGAGGACGAAGGCGCGCCCGAACGGGTCTATGCGCGGCCGGCGACGCGGTTTTCCGCCACCTTCATGGGCGAAAGCACGATCCTTGCCGGCATTGTGACCGAAGCGAAGAACGGGATCGTTACGGTCTCGACGGCGGTCGGGCCGATTTCGCTGCCCGACGCATTGCCTGCGGGCGTCAAGGTCGCGCTTGCCATCCGGCCCGAGAACCTGATGCTCGGCGAAGCAAAGGGCGATGTCGCACTTGGCAAGGCCAAGATCAGCGATGTCGTCTTCCAGGGCAGCTTCAAGCGCGTGCTGGCCGCTTCGACGCAGGATCCGGCATTGCAGTTCATCGCCAAGGCTCCGGCTTTGGCAGCCTACCAGGCCGGCGACACGATAGCGATTTCATGCGACGCTCAAGACATCATCCTGCTGGCGGACTGATCCATGAGCACGCTTCCGGTGATCGAGGCTCCCGACTGGTACGAAACCATCCGCATGGGCGACGACATCACGCTCATCCATGAGCCATGGATCAAGCCGTTCTTCCGCTGCAACATCTGGCATGTGCGCGGGCGGGACCGCGACCTCTTGTTCGATACCGGCCTCGGCCATTTCAGCCTAAGACGCAATGTGCCGCAGGTCACCGAGCGCAAGCTCACCTGTATCGCCAGCCACACGCATTTCGACCACATCGGCTGCCACCACGAATTCCCCGATCGCTGCGTGCACGCCGCCGAAGCGGCAATCCTCGCCGATCCGCGCAACGACTGGACGGTCGCGGACCGTTACGCCAATGAGGAGATGTTCGACGGCATACCGGCGGGCTGGGACACAGCGCGCTACCGCGTCCTGCCGGCGCCAGCCAGCCGGCTGCTCGAGCACGGCGACGTCGTGGATCTCGGCGACCGCGCCTTCGAGGTCATCCATACGCCTGGACATTCGCCAGGCGGCATCGCGCTTTACGAGAGGAAGACCCGGGTCCTGCTGTCAGGCGACATCGTCTATGACGGGCCGCTGATTGACGACGTCTATCACTCCGACATCGGCGAGTATGTCGAGACGCTGCTGGCCATGCGCGACCTCGACGTGTCGGTGGTGCATGGCGGCCACTTCCCGAGCTTCGGCAAGGAGCGCTACAGGCAACTCATCGACGGATATGTCGAGGGCAGACGCAAGCCAGGCTGTCACCTGCTGGGGTAAAGGCGAACCGACGGCGGACGCTGCGCTTCGGCTTTTCCGAGCGGGGAAACCAGGATCTGCCGACGCTCCCATCCTATCGCTTCGGGTCCGCTCGGTCCTTCGAGAGCGCGATCCGGTATTTCGGCGGCGGCGTGGCTTTGCGGTCTTTCTTCCAGGGTCTCAAACGGTCCTTCAGTCTTACCACGGTCTTCTTGTAGACAGGGGGCGGCAGCCCGGCCAGATCATAATAGTTCTCGAGGATCGTGGTGCCCAGAAGCGCCTTTTCTTGCGGATAGAAGGAAAAGTGCGCCGCGATCAGATCGCCGAAAACCTTGCCCGGCCGCCCGAGCTTCACGGGCAGGACAGCCGACAGCCACTCTTCCTCGTCGTTTCCCGCAGGATGGAAAAGGTCTCCCAGTTCCACGATCTCCGAGCCGAAGAAGCCGATCGCGTTGATGGAAAACCGCGACGCCCTGACTTCGCGGTCGGGCACGCGGAAATCATCCAGGCGGCCGGTGCGCACCGCTTCGATCAGGACCGGATGCATAGCGAGCGGGAAGGTCGGATGGGCCCAGGAGAACGGGCACATCGCCTGGCATGTCAGGGGCCCCTCTATCTGCACCGCCGAGAGGTACTTGATGAATGTATTGCAGATGGCGTTGTTGATGATGAGCGGCGCATACCAAAGTGCCGAGCCTCGCTCGGGCAACACCCGTTCCATGTACTTTTCGAAAAAACCGTCCTCGAGGAACACAATGTCATCGTCCAGCCTCAGGTAGAAGGCATCGGGGTCGTCGCAGAAACGGAAAAACCGTCCGATGACGTCGAAACTTCCATTGGCATCAGGCAGCGTCTTGATCTTGATCCGCGAATCGGTGCCCGCCAATTGTCTGAGATAGGCCCGATCCTGCTCGTTGCGGCAATTGTCCCACAAATGCCATTCATGGACACGAGAGCTTTTGAGGACGTGATGGCTGAGCACGCCAAGATATTTTTCGCGCCCAGCGGGGGTAACAACGATCAGTTTCATGGCTCGTCCTGGCAGAGGGTCATCTTCGCAAAATGCCGAATTACGTCGGTCGATAACCGGCGGCCGGCCTCTCGGCAAGCGTTCCCGGCGTTCCACCTTCTGAACCGGGCAACATTGGTGTAAGTGCAGCCAGCAGCAAAAGCAGCCCATCGAAGCATGAACATCATCCGCGAATCTCCGGTGCCGGCCGGCCACCGCAATCTCGTGATCGTCAGAGCCGGCGACCGTTCGTTGCACCGAGGCTGGGGCGCGGACGATCCCGAATGTAACTTCGACCTTATTGTCAGTTACTATGGATCCGATCCAACGGCCTTCCGCCTGCCTTACGAAAGGCGGGTGGAAAAGAAAGGCGGCAAGTGGGACGGCATTTTCGCCCTGTTTCGTCAGCAACCCGACCTGCTTGAGCGCTATCAGTTCTTCTGGTTCCCGGATGACGATCTCGAGGTCGATAGAAAAACGATCGAAGCTATATTCGCGACCATGCGGCGGCTCGACCTCGATGTCGGCCAGCCCTCTTTGACACTCGACAGCTACTTTTCGCATCTGCCGTTCATGCGCTGCGACAGTTTCGAGTTCCGCTTCGTGGACAAGGTCGAGATCATGGCTCCCTGCCTCCGGGCCGATGTAATTCTGAAAATGTTGCCGCTCTTCGAATGTTCATTGAGCGGCTTCGGTCTCGATTCCCTTTGGACACGCCTGCGGGCGGACAACCGACGCAAGTCCGCCGTATTCGACAAGTTGTCGGTTCGTCACACTCGCCCTGTCGGATCCGCGCTTTCCCAAATGATGTTGGAGAAGGGCCTTACGCCACATGCGGAATACGCGCAGCTGGAGGCCAGGTTTGGCCTGGATGAATTTTATCCGATCTCTTATGAGGCCGTGGACACCAAGGGTCGCATCTGGCGATCGAAAACCGCGATCGGTTTGCGCATGACGCTGGATTATGCCCGCCGCTTGAAGACATTCAGACAGGCGCATCGATTGAAGAAACTGCTGTGGCGGCATGTCCGGCGACAGCACTCCAAGGCGATCGAACTTTCCACTGTCGCGATCTCATCGCCTCCCGTTCATGCCGTAGCCCGGGCGAAGTCATGTTGAATGGCGCTGATGTTCTTATCGTAGGAGCCGGGTTCTACGGCGCAACGCTGGCCGAGCGTATTGCGACGAAGCTGGGGCGTCGCGTGCTGGTGATCGACCGTCGCCAGCACATAGGCGGCAACGCCTATACCGAGCTCGACCCCGCAACCGGCGTCGAAATCCATCGCTACGGACCTCACCTCTTCCATACGCCGAACAAGGAAGTCTGGGACTATCTGCATGGCTTCACGCAATTCAGCTCCTACAGGCATCGCGCGTTCTCGTCATACCGCGACCAGGTCTATTCCTTGCCGATAAACCTGGCCACGATCTGCCAGTTCTTCGGCAGGCGGTTGAACCCCGCACAAGCGCGAGCACTGATTGCGGAGCAATCTTCCGAACTCGGCGGCCGGCAGCCGGCCAATCTCGAGGAGAAAGCCATCTCGCTTGTTGGACGCCCGCTCTACGAAGCGTTCATCAAAGGCTACACCGCCAAGCAGTGGCAGACCGACCCGCGCGACCTCCCTCCGCAGATCATCGCGCGCTTGCCGGTGCGCTACACTTTCGAGGACGGTTATTTCAACGATCGATACCAGGGCCAGCCACTCGAGGGCTATACCGCGATCTTCCAGAAGATGCTTGCGCATCCGCTGATCGAGACCAGGCTGGGCGTCGACTTCTTCGACATCAAGGGACTGGTGCCCAAGAAATTTCCGATCGCCTACACGGGCGCCATCGACCGGTATTTCGACTACGCGGAAGGGGATCTCGGATGGCGAACGATCGACATCGAGTTCGAACACGTTGACACGCCGGACTATCAAGGCACCGGGATCATGCATTTCGCGGACGAAGCGGTGCCTTACACGCGCATCGTCGAGTTCAGGCATTTCAACCCTGAGCGGGAATTCAACAGCGACAAGACGTTGATCGGGCGTGAATTCTCACGTTTCGCTCGTCGCGGAGATGAACCCTACTATCCGATCGATACCCGCACGGACCAACGAACCTACGAACGCTACCAGGCGCGCGCGCGCAGGGAAGAAAACACTCACTTCGGTGGCCGGCTCGGGACATATCGCTATCTCGACATGCACCAGGCAATCGGCGCGGCGCTCAAGGCATTCGAGACGGTCTTCGAGCCGTATTTCGAAGGTCGATCGGAAACTGTGTCGATGAGAAGCCGGGCTTCCTGAGCACGCCGGCCAAACCCCTCAAGATCAGGCCTCAGCTACGGCAGGCGGCAAGCTGGCTCCGGGACCAGTCAAGTCCGTGGAGAGCGCAGCTAACAGGACTTGATGGGATCTCCCATTCGATTTCACCGGGCATCGACTCGGCCAACGGTCGTCATGACCACAAACCGGTCATGCCGCATTCCTTGTCGATGTCTTCCCCGCGCGGGCTACAGCGCCCTTTGCGGACAGGGGGTCCCGGTGGCATCTCCACAGCGAGAAGTCGTTGGCTGCGGCCGCTGGCTCATTTCCTCGGAACGACGCACCAACTCGGCGAACATCACCGCGAAACTTCCCATCATCAGGAAGACTATGATCAGACGTGTTACCGGCAATAGACAGGTTCTCTCGACTGGTCAGCCCCCGCCAACCCATCCACTCTCGGCTAACATGATCGATCCGGCTTTACGAGTGTTTAAGCTTCCTCTTAACCATTGCGGCCATCACATTCGTGTCGCGAGTGTCACGAAGCGCGATTGTGGAGTGCGGTCGGCACGTTACGTCGCGCTTCACAGATACCGGCGTCGCATGCTACGCCCTCGCCGGCGCGGCCCGCAGATGGTCCGCCCTCCGGGAGCCATGAGCAAAGCCGCCAGCCGTTTCGCCTTCGTCTCTTCCGACACCGACGACGCCCGGGCAGCGTTGCAAAGCCTGTCGTCGCGCTACGGGCAGATACCTGTCGCCGAGGCCGACATCATTGTCGCCCTGGGCGGTGATGGATTCCTGCTGCAGACGCTGCGCGACACGATGAGCACCGGCAAGAAAGTCTACGGTATGAACCGTGGCACCATCGGCTTCCTGATGAATGAATATCGCGCAGGCGGCCTCGAGGAGCGCATCGCGTCCGCGGTCGCCGAGACGATCCGTCCTCTGGAAATGATCGCCGTGACGGATGACGGCGAATCCGTTTCGGCCCCGGCCATCAACGAAGTGGCGCTGTGGCGCCAGTCCTACCAGACGGCGAAAATCCGCATCACCATCGATGGCCAGGTGCGGCTGGAGGAACTCAACTGCGACGGCGTGATGATTGCGACGCCCGCCGGCTCCACGGCGTACAATCTGTCGGCGCATGGACCGATCCTGCCGCTCGATGCGCCGCTCCTGGCATTGACGCCGGTCAGTCCTTTCCGGCCACGCCGGTGGCGCGGGGCGCTGCTGTCCAACAAGGCGACAGTGCGTTTCGACATCCTGGAAGCCGAAAAGCGGCCGGTGAATGCCGCCGCCGATCATACCGAGGTCAAGGCGGTGGCTTCCGTCACCGTGCGCGAATCGCCGACGGCGACGGCAACTCTGCTCTTCGACCCCAACCATTCGTGGAACGAACGCATCCTTGCCGAGCAGTTCCGCTACTGATCCGGCGCGCCGATACTGTCTCGATTAAGCATCGCGATTAAGGTTACGTCTTCGCAATCGGCTGATTCCCGCCCGTTTCTGTTGACAAATCGCGGACTTGCGCCTAACTGCAACCGCGATCTTGCAGGCGCGCGGCGCCTGCCGCAACACGCGTTGCGATTTCCCGAACCAGCCAAAGACAACAAACACTTGTCCTCAGACACCACGACCGCTCAAGAAGCGTTGACATTCTCAGACCTCGGCCTTTCGCCCAAGGTCCTCTCCGCAGTCTCAGATGCCGGCTACACCAAGCCGACTCCGATCCAGGCCGGCGCCATCCCGCATGCGCTGCTCGGCAAGGACGTGCTGGGCATCGCCCAGACCGGCACCGGCAAGACCGCTTCCTTCGTGCTGCCGATGCTGACGCGGCTGGAGAAAGGCCGGGCGCGAGCCCGAATGCCGCGTACGCTGATTCTCGAGCCGACGCGGGAACTCGCCGCACAAGTCGAGGAGAACTTCATCAAATACGGCAAGAACCACAAGCTCAACATCGCGCTTCTGATCGGCGGCGTCTCCTTCGACGAGCAGGACAAGAAGCTCGAGCGCGGCGCCGATGTTCTGATCGCCACGCCCGGCCGCCTGCTCGACCATCGCGAGCGCGGCAAGCTGCTGCTCAACGGCGTCGAGATACTCGTCATCGACGAAGCCGACCGCATGCTCGACATGGGCTTCATTCCTGACATCGAGCGTATCTGCGAGATGATCCCGTTCACTCGCCAGACGCTGTTTTTCTCGGCGACGATGCCGCCGGAGATCACCAAGCTCACCGAGAAATTCCTGCACGCGCCGGTGCGCGTCGAAGTTTCGAAGGCCGCCTCCACCGCGACGAGCATCACGCAGCGGCTGGTGAAGTCCGGCACGAAGCCGTGGGAGAAGCGCGAGACGCTGCGCAATCTGATCAAGGCCGAAGACGCCGACCTGAAGAACGCGATCATCTTCTGCAACCGCAAGGTCGATGTCTCCGAGCTGTTCCGCTCGCTGCTCAAGCATGATTTCGACGCCGGCGCGCTGCATGGCGACATGGACCAGCGCGCCCGCATGCAGATGCTGGCCAATTTCCGTGACGGGAAGCTGCGCTACCTCGTCGCCTCCGACGTCGCCGCGCGCGGTCTCGACATCCCCGATGTCAGCCACGTCTTCAACTACGACGTCCCGATCCATGCCGAGGACTATGTCCATCGCATCGGCCGCACGGGCCGCGCCGGGCGCGCCGGCAAGTCGTTCACCATCACCACCCGCTCCGACACCAAATATGTCGACGCCATCGAAAGGCTGATCGGAACCAAGATCGAATGGCATGACGGCGACCTGTCTACCGTGACCGAAAGCGAGGGCGAGGAGCAGCCGCGGCGCGGCCGCGGCGCACCGCGTCGCGCCGGCCGCAAGGACGAGGACCGCAAGGACCGGGGCGAGCGCAAGAAGGACCGTCACGCCAAGCGCGACGAGACGCCCGACACAGCGCGCGACGAGCAGCCCGTCGCCGAAGTGGCCGACATCGCCGAACGCCGCGCCCGCAAGGACGCGATCCGTTCCGAGAACGAGCGCAAGGGCTCCAGCGACCGTCATGAGCAGCGTGGCGAGGCCCGTCCGCAGCGCGACCGCCCCGGCCGCCACCGCCAGGAAGAAGACGATGCGACCGTCGGCTTTGGCGACGACGTGCCGGCCTTCATGCGGATCGTCGCCAAGGTCTGAGACCCCGGCTCCAGCACAGGCAGCACGAAAACGGCCCCGAATGGGGCCGTTTTCTTGCAGCGCGCGCCCTGCGCTACATCGGTCCAGGCATCATCTTGGTCGGCTTCTCCAGCATCGGGAACTCGGCCCCGGTGCATTTCACGTTCGGGTTCGTCGGGCTGAACATCCCGTTCGGATTATCCCTGAACAGCCAGGCGTGAAGGTCGTAGTGAACGAACTCCCTTGGAATGAGCGGATAGTGCCCCTCCATCGGTCCCATGAACTTCTGACCGAACAGCGTCGGGACCTCCTTGATGTCCGGTGTCAGCGGCACCAACCATTCCACGCCGACCAGCTTCAAGCCCTTCTTGGTCGGCTCGTAGATCAGAACGTTGGGCTTCATCGGATCGAGCGGCTTGCCGACGCTCGGCACGTTGACGAAATGGATACCCATGGCGCCCTTTGGATAGTACATCGCGCCTTCTATCTTTTCGCCGTTATAGTGGACGCAACCGACGGTCGACAGATAGAGGTCGCGGACGGCCGCCGTATAGTCTTCGTATTTTGCCAGCGACTTCTTCAAGGCCTCGATGTCTGCCTTTTTCGCGTCCTCTGCCTGGGCCGCGACCGCACCGAGCCAGGTCGTCAACAGACCAGTTAAAATCAGGACGCTACAGCGCCCAAGGCGAGCCGTTCTTGTCATGCATTCCTCCCAGATTTTGATCTGGCCGTGCAGGACCGAGGCGGAGAATGCTATAGCGCGGCCTATGTTCGCCCCATCCCCTCTGGAACAACTCGAATGCTAATCCTTTCCCAGGCTAAGGAAAAGCATGAATTAGAAAAAGCTAATGTCTTGACACTTCTGACCGGCGGTGGATCACCTAAAATAAGAACGGCCCCAGACGGGGCCGTTCTGCTTGCGAAGTTGCGCTCCTGAGCGCCCTGTCTCAGGTCAGCGGCGACAGCTGGATTTCGACACGCCGGTTCTGCTCGCGGCCTGCGGCCGTCGCGTTGGATGCGATCGGGCGCGTCTTGCCGAAGCCCGTGACGGCGAAGCGGCGCTGATCGACGCCCTGGCCAGCAAGGTAGTTGGCGACCGCAAGCGCGCGGCGCTGCGACAGGTCGAAATTGTGCTGATCGCCGCCGGTCGAATCGGTGTGGCCGAAGACGTCCACCGTGGTCTGGCGGAACTTCTTCAGCACCAGCGCGACCGAATTCAGCACCGGATAAAAGCCGGGCTTCACAGCGTCCTGGTCGACGTTGAAAGTGATGTCGGACGGCATGTTGAGGATGATCTGGTCGCCGCTGCGGGTGACGCTGACGCCGGTGCCCTGCAACTGACGGCGAAGCTCGGCCTCGTTCTGGTCCATCGTCGCGCCGATCGCGCCGCCGGCGAGCGCGCCGATGCCGGCGCCGATCAGCGCATTGCGGCGGTCATTGCCGCCGGCCAGCAGGCCAAGGCTGGCGCCTGCAAGTGCGCCGAGGCCGGCGCCAGCAGCCGTATTGGAGATCTTCTGGTCCCCGGTATACGGATCGGTGGTGGTGCAAGCGCTCACCAGCATAGCCGTCGCCACGGCGACGAGCACAGTCTTCTTCATGAGATTGGTCCCTCTCCAATTCACGGCCTTGCGGCCGCGCCAAATCAGCCCTTCCGCAGCCTTTTAGCATGAAATGCGGCGAAAAACGGAACGGGAATGCGGCCAGTAAAGCCCAGCGACGGTTCCCGCCTCGCCTCTACCACAGATTCTTGCCATCGATGACCTCCACTTCGACCTTGTCCAGATCGAAATCGTCGAAAAGGCGCGAATTGACGCTGATCTTCGGGTTGTCGAAATCCGGCTTGCCAGTCGACCAGTCCGGCGTTTCGGTGAAGGTGCCGCAGCCACATACAGCGCAGAACCCATGCTTTACGGTCTTGGAGCCCCAGCGGTAGAACGAGACGTTCTCCGGCGGGCTCGTGAGCTTGAACTGCGACGGCACATAATAGGCCCACAGCGACCCGCGCTTGGAGCAGAACGAGCATGTGCATTGCGTCACCGTCCGCGGCGCCTCGGCCACCTCGAAGGTCGTCCCCTTGCAATGGCAGCTGCCTTTGATGATCATTGTCTCACCTCTCCCATTGCCGCCGCGCCCTTCACGCCATTCCGGACGGAAAACCGCTTCGCACTTTCCCTGGAATTGCGCGCTTTCGTTTCACGCAATTCCGGACGGAGAACCGCTGCGCACTTTCCCTGGAATTGCTCCATGGTAAGGCAACATAAAGAAGCCGTCCTGACAACTATCCGTCAGCAGCGTAAGCAGCATTCGCCTGCCATGGGTCGAAGCCCGCGCCCTCGGGCCGGCCTACTGTCGCGGCAGCTTCAGGGCCCTAGTAAGAGGGCGGCGGCACGAACAGGCAGATGGTCTTGCCAGCGTCGAGCCCGGCCTGATGCGCGCACCAGTGGTACTCGCCGTCGGGTGAATTCTTGACCCGCTTGTCGCTGTAGGCCACCACTTCGCCCGTGCCTTTTATCACGTAGCCCTCGGGTCGCTCGCTGATCGACGATTGCGGCACCTCCTTGCAATCGAAGTTGGCGCAGCAGGCGAAGGGGTATTTCCAGCCCTGCGGCATGGCAGCGGTAGGCTGCGCATCATGCGCAGTGGCCGTCGCCGTCAGCGTGGCGATTATCTCGACAGCAAGCAGGGAGAATAAAAGTCGGCCAGCCGGTCGAACGGCTTGGGCCGATCCTGATTTGGCAGCAGACATCGAAGCGTTCCTTTCGAGCATCAAGCGTTTTCGCTTGCCCGTTCCCGGAACGTGTCTTCCCTGTGGCCGGATCGTCAGTCGCAGTTATGCCGCGTCCGGCCATAAATGCTTCTATACAGCACCGCAAAGGCTGCGCTGATTCCTTGGCCGGCGCAATAACCGCGACAGCGGTTCAGCCAATCCGCAACCGAGCGCCTGCCAGCGGCAGTGGGTCAATGCCGCTTCCGGCCACTCAGCCGGTCACATGCCCATCATACTGCGGCAGGTCGTCGGTGATGGTGAACCACTTCGCCTTGGAGCCGACAAAGATGTGGGCACTCGGCCGGATGGTTGGCTCGTCGACGAGCGTTCCCATGGGAATATGGACGAAGGCGCCGTCGCGCACCAGGGAATAGAGCAGCGAACCGCACTGCCCGCAATGCGCATCATGGCCGCTCGCGTCGCCATAGATCAGCAGGCCGCCGTAGCCCGCTGTGAGACGGAATTTGCAGCGCTCGATGCCGGCGAAAGGCTTGAAAGCCGACCCCGTCGTGCGCCGGCAGTTCGAGCAATGGCAGTTCGCCGCGTAAACAAATTCGTCGGCGACTTCGTAGCCGACGGCGCCGCAGAAGCATTTTCCGGCAAGTCTGCGCGTCAGCGGCTTCTGCATCGTGCGGCGTCGGAAATCCTAGTCGAGGTCGGCCACAGCTTCGCCGGCGCCGCCTTCGATGCGATGCGAGAGCGAGGCCTCCATGAACTCGTCGAGGTCACCGTCGAGCACGCTCGACGGAGAGGTGCTTTCGACGCCGGTGCGCAGATCCTTCACGAGCTGGTAGGGCTGCAGCACATAGGAGCGGATCTGGTGGCCCCAGCCGATGTCGCTCTTCGATGCCTCGGTGGCATTGGCGACCGCCTCGCGCTTCTTCAGCTCTTCTTCGTAGAGACGCGAGCGCAACATTTCCCAGGCTTTGGCGCGGTTCTTGTGCTGCGAACGTTCGGCCTGGCAAGCGACTGCTATGCCGGTGGCGAGATGGGTGATGCGCACGGCCGAGTCGGTGGTGTTGACGTGCTGGCCGCCCGAACCGGAGGAACGATAGGTGTCGATGCGCACGTCGGCTTCGGAAACATTGATCTCGATCGAGTCATCGATGACCGGATAGACCCAGACGCTGGCGAAGGAGGTGTGGCGCCGCGCGTTGCTGTCGTAGGGCGAGATGCGCACCAGGCGATGGACGCCGGATTCCGTCTTCAGCCAGCCATAGGCGTTGTGGCCCTTGATCATCACGGTGGCGGACTTGATGCCCGCTTCCTCCCCGTCATGGACTTCAAGCACCTCGACCTTGAAGCGGCGGCGCTCGGCCCAGCGCGTGTACATGCGCAGGAGCATCGAGGCCCAGTCCTGACTCTCGGTGCCGCCGGCGCCGGCATGGATTTCGAGATAGGTGTCGTTGGCATCGGCTTCGCCGGAGAGCAGGGTCTCGACCTGGCGGGCCTTTGCCTCGCCCTGCATCGAGCGCAGCGCCGCCTCTGCTTCCGCGATTACGCCCTCGTCGCCCTCTTCCTCGCCAAGCTCGATCAGGCCGATATTGTCTTCCAGCGCCTGGGTCATTCCCTTGACGGCGGCGATACCTTCTTCGAGCCCTTGGCGCTCGCGCATCAGCTTCTGCGCTTCGATCGGATCATTCCATAGGCTGGAATCCTCGGCGCGTGAATTCAGGTACTCAAGCCGTTTTACAGCCTGATCCCAGTCAAAGATGCCTCCTCAGCAGGGTAATCGCCTGCCTGATCTCGTCGACAATGTTGAGCGTTTCCGCGCGCATGGCTCTTGGTTCGGTCCTGTTCTTCGGTATTTTCGGAATAGGCGCGATACATAGGCACGGCATCGCGGCCTGTAAAGCGAAATGGGCCGGCGGCTTGCCGACCCATTCGAGAACTGTCGAGACGTCAGTAAAGCCCGCCGCCGCCGTCCTGGATGGCCTGGTTGGCCTGCGGCGACAACGCGCCACCCGACCCGTTCGAGCCATCGGCGCCCATGCCGATCACCCAATAGCTGTCTGCGGGGCCGGTGCCGGGCTTGAAGGCCTCGACGATGGTGTTGGGATCGCCTTCGGCGGCACGCATGCCGGTCTTGCGGTTGATGGCGATCAGCTTCATGCCATCCGGTACCTGGAAGTCGGTGTTCGGCTTGCCGTCGAGCGCCACGCGCATGAAATCCTTGAAGATCGGCGCCGCAAGACCGCCACCCGTCGCGCCCTTGCCGAGGCCGCGCGGCGTGTCGTAGCCCATGTAGAGACCGACGACGAGGTTAGGCGTGAAGCCGATGAACCAGGCATCCTTTTCGTCATTGGTCGTGCCGGTCTTGCCCGCGATATGGCGGCCGAGCTCGCCGACGGTGGCGCCGGTGCCGCGTTGCACGACGCCTTCCATCATCGAGGTGATCTGGTAGGCGGTCATTGGGTCGAGCACCTGCTCGGAATTGTCGACCAGTTCCGGCTCAGGCTGGTTCTTCCATTCAGTGGCGTTGCAGCCTTCGCAGCCGCGCTCGTCCTGCTTGAACACTGTCTTGCCGTAGCGATCCTGGATGCGGTCGATCAGCGAGGGTTTGATCGATTTGCCGCCATTGGCCATGATCGAATAGGCAGAGACCATGCGCATGACGGTCGTTTCGCCCGAGCCAAGCGCCATCGGCAGATAAGGCGCCAGATGATCGTAGACGCCGAAGCGCTCGGCATATTCCACGACCAGCTTCATGCCCATGTCGTTGGCGAGCCGCACCGTCATCAGGTTGCGCGACTTCTCGATGCCGGAACGCAAGGTAGCAGGCCCAGCGACCGTGCCGTCGTAGTTCTTGGGCGTCCAGGTCGTATTGCCGCTCTGGATGGTGATCGGACCATCCATGATCACCGACGCCGGGGTGTAGCCGTTGTCGAGCGCCGCCGAGTAGACGATCGGCTTGAACGAGGAGCCAGGCTGGCGCATCGCCTGGGTCGCGCGGTTGAATTCGGACTGCGCATAGGAGAAGCCGCCGACCATGGCGAGCACGCGGCCGGTGTGCGGATCCATCGCGACCAGGCCGCCTTCGACTTCCGGCACCTGGCGCAACATATAGGTGTTGTCGGATCCTTCATTCTTCTGCACGTAGACCACGTCGCCCGGCTCCAGCACTTCGGCCGGAGACTTCGCCCTGACGGACTTGCCGCTGACGAAATGGCGCATGGCAAAACCCATGTCGTCCTTGCTGACGGTGCCCTGGACACGGTCCTTGCCGAGATCGCCGGAGACCTCGCGCGCCGGCTGCAGGCCGATGGTCAGGCCGGCGGCCGAGCTGTCGAGCACCACGGCCAGCGTCCACTCCGGCACATCCTCGAGGCCCTTCACGTTGCCGAGCGGCACGCCCCAGTCGCCGGAGATATCGATATGCGTGACGGGGCCGCGATAGCCGCGCAGCATGTCGTATTTGAGCAGACCGTTCTGCAGCGACTTGCGGGCGATAAGCTGGATCTTGGGATCGAGCGTGGTGCGCACCGACAGGCCACCCTCGTAGAGCGCGTTCTCGCCGTAGCGAGCGATGATCTGGCGGCGGACTTCCTCGGTGAAATACTCGCCGGCAAACAGGTAAGACCCATTGCGGCGCGGCGTCACGCCAAGCGGCTCGGCCTTGGCCTTGGCGCCCTCCTCGCGGGTCACGTAGCCATTCTCGACCATCTGGTCGATGACCCAGTTACGGCGCTCGATCGCCCGGTCCGCGTGCTTGAAGGGGTGATAATTGTTGGGGCCCTTGGGCAGCGAGGCGAGATAGGCGGCTTCCGCGACCGTCAGCTCGTTGACCGACTTGTCGAAATAGGTGAGCGCGGCTCCCGCGACGCCATAAGCACCGAAGCCAAAGAAAATCTCGTTGAGATAGAGTTCAAGGATGCGGTCCTTGGAATAGGCCTGCTCGATGCGGAAGGCCAGGATCATTTCCTTGATCTTGCGCTCATAGGTCTGGTCCGAGGTGAGCAGGAAGTTCTTCGCCACCTGCTGGGTGATGGTTGAAGCGCCGACCTGGCGCCGGCCCGAGCCTAGGTTCTGCAGGTTGACGATGATGGCGCGGCCCAGGCCGGTGATGTCGATGCCGGGGTGGTTGTAGAAGTTCTTGTCCTCGGCCGACATGAAGGCGGCCTTGACGCGATCCGGAATGGCTTGGATCGGCAGGTAGAGGCGCCGCTCGCGCGCATATTCCGCCATCAGCGAACCATCGGAGGCATGAATTCGCGTCGTCACCGGCGGTTCGTATTTGGCCAGAACCTCGTAGTCAGGCAAGTCCTTCGCCACATGGCTGATATAGATGGCAAGGCCTGCCGCCACCAGCAACGCGAGCGTCGTGCCGATGCCGAAGAAATAGCCGATGAGACGAATCATGCCCGCTCCAGTCCGAGGTTCGGGAATTTCCTAAACGAAGCCGACAGTCGCGCAAGCTTCCCGGGGCGGTCCCAATCCGCAATCAAAGACCCATGTCGCGACCATGTGGACAAAATACGGCAGCGCGAAATTTGAGCATTCGGTTATCAAATAATAACGTCGGGTGTTGTCGTCATGCAACGGCTGCTTGTGACTGCAGACGCCCGGCGGTTGTAAGCGGGCGCGAAGGGTCAGCCGCCCGTCGCCGTTCCGGCCTTGGCCGCTGCGAACAGGGCCACCGCGTTGGTTATGCTTTGCGCCGCCTTGCCGCGCCAGTCGGCGTTGAGCAGCTGCGCTTCGTCCTTGACGTTGGAGAGATAGCCAAGCTCGACCAGAACGGACGGCACGTCCGGAGCCTTGAGCACCCTGAAACCTGCCGAGCGCTGCGGATTATTGATGAGGCCGACACTGGTCGACAATTGGCCGACCAGCGTATGGGCGAAGCTCATCGAGAATCCATGGGTTTCACGACGGATCAGGTCGATTAGGATGTCGGTGACTTCCTTGTTGTCGTCCTCGATCTTCATCCCGGCGAACTGGTCAGACAGGTTCTCGCGATCGGCGAGCGCCTGGGCCTCCGGATCGGAAGCCTTGTCCGATAGCGTGTAGACAGTGGCGCCGCGAAGCCCCTTGACGGCGATCGTATCTGCGTGGATCGAAATCAAGAGATCGGCCTCATGCTGACGGGCAATGCGCACACGCTCGTCAAGCGCCAGGTACACGTCATTGTCTCGTGTCATGTAGACATCGTATTTGCCGACCGCGGCCAGCTTGTCGCGCAACTCCTTGGCGAAAGCGAGCGTGACGTCCTTCTCGATCGTGCCGGCGGAGCTTTCGGCGCCGCCATCGACGCCGCCGTGGCCGGGATCGATAACCACGGTGAAGCGATGGCCGGGTGCAGAGACCGGTCCCGTGCCGACCCGCTCGCCCTTTTCGGTGGAAACCGTCGAACCGGTGGTCAGCGACTGGTTGGCGAGGGCCTCGTCGAATTCCCGCTCCGAAGCAGCCGACATGTCGATGGCGATGCGGTAGCCGTTGCCGTCGTCATTCTTGAGCACGTCGAGTTTGTCGACGGCGAAAGGACCCTTGCCGGTGAGGATCAGGCGCGAACCATGCCCCTGATCGCCGTAGCGGACGGCCCGCACTAGGCCGCGCGGCTTCACATCCTTGGGGTCGAGCGCGAATCGCGTGCGCGGCAGATCGATGACCAGGCGATTGGGGCCGCGCAACAAGAACCATTTGACGTCCGGCTCGCGGTCGAAATTCACGACGATGCGCATCTTGGTGGCGTCGCCAGCCATCTTGTAGCCGGTCGCGCCAAGCAGGGCATCGGCGCGCGCGGCAGCGGCGAAAGAAAACAGGACCGCCAGCAGCAACACGGCCCATGCCATGCGAGGGAAACTCACCGCGGTCCCACCCCTCTTGTGCGCGATGCCCGCCCGTCCCATCTCTTTCCAGTCGCTTCCGGTTTGACGCATTGCGCCCGCTTTTCTCGCAGAGTGCCTGTCAGGCCGCCAACTCGATTAACGATTGGTATTCAGAGAAGGTTAACCAAGCCTTTCATGGAGCGGCGAGAAGGGCACCTTCCCCAACGGAAGCGCTTTTTGCCGGCATCCGAAATCGGGGTTGCCTTCCACCCCGTCAAATCATAAAAGCGACGTTGGATCACTGCAATCCTGGAACCGCTCGCTTCAGCAGTTTCCTGCCAATGGGTCGGACGCAAAGGCGGCTTCTTTACCTTCCGGGCTCAGGTGGTCGCGACGGTTTTCGCAAGCGTGCTCCCGTGGCGGGGGAATCGCTTGCGTGTGGAAAACGGCCGGGTTTGCCCCGCGCCGGCTCTTTGTGAGCAAACAAGCTGGTCCGGCTCAAGCCCGGGCTTTGGTTCAAAAGGTTCTGCTGGGTGCCGATGGCTTTAAGCGCAATCATGGAAAGGTCCGCACCAAACCGCGCCATAATGGCTGCGGGCGGCACCGCCATCGCGCTCAAGCGGCGGCCGGCGGACGTTCAATTATCCGGCATGCACACAGATACAGGCGCACAGCGGCGGGCTCTGCCTCGCCCGTTGCGGCTGTCGGCTGCCGGCAGGAAACAAGATAATGCCCAACAAGATGCTGATAGACGCCTCCCACCCGGAGGAAACACGCGTTGTCGTCGTTCGCGGTAACCGCATTGAAGAATTCGACTTTGAATCCCAGGACAAGAAGCAGCTCAAAGGAAACATCTACCTCGCCCGCGTAACCCGCGTCGAACCGTCCCTTCAGGCAGCCTTTGTCGAGTATGGCGGCAACCGTCACGGTTTTCTCGCCTTCAGTGAAATCCATCCCGACTATTATCAAATCCCGGTCGCCGACCGTCAGGCTCTTCTGCGCGCCGAAGCGCAGGAAGCCCAGGACGAAGACGACGAGGAGGCGGAGAATGGAGAAGAACAGCAGGCGCGCGATCGTGGCGGCCGGCGCAACCGGCGGCGGGGCGGCAAGAACCGCGACCGCGGCGAGCACAAGCATGCTTCCGTGGAGAACGAGGGAAGCCCGGCCGAGGCCGCAGCCCTTGACGAAAACACCGCCGAGGCCGCTGGGAGCGAGGAAGCTGGCGGCTTGACCGCAGATGCCTCGCCGGAAGATGCCGCGACCGTCACCGAGGCCGTCGTAGTCGAAGCCGGCCAGGGAACGGCTGAAGAGTCCTCCGCCGAGATCGGCGCCGACGACGCGACGGACGACGAGGACGGCAAGCCGTCCGAAGGCGGCCCCACCTCGATTGCGGCGAGCGTCGATGCCGACGTGGTTTCCGAGCCGGTCCCGCAGGCGGATCAGCCCGAGCAGAGCAGCGAAGCCGCCGGCGAAAATGATCGCGGCATGCTCGAGGACGTCTCCGCGTCGCATTCCGACGAGCACGAAGTAGAATCGGTCGGCGCAGAGGATGCGCTCGAGGAAATCCGCAACCGCCGCAAGCCGGTGCGCCGCCAGTACAAGATCCAGGAAGTCATCAAGCGCCGCCAGATCCTTTTGGTGCAAGTGGTCAAGGAAGAGCGCGGCAACAAGGGCGCCGCGCTCACGACCTATCTTTCGCTTGCCGGCCGTTATTCGGTGCTGATGCCGAACACGGCGCGCGGCGGCGGCATCTCGCGCAAGATCACCAACGCCCAGGACCGCAAGCGCTTGAAGGAGGTCGTTTCCGACCTCGACGTGCCGCAGGGCATGGGTGTCATCCTGCGCACCGCCGGTGAAAGCCGCACCAAGGCCGAGATCAAGCGCGACTACGAATATCTGATGCGGCTTTGGGAGAACGTCCGTAGCCTCACGCTGCAATCCACGGCCCCTGCGCTGGTCTATGAGGAAGGCAGCCTGATCAAGCGCTCGGTGCGCGATCTCTACAACAAGGACATCGACGAGATCCTGGTCTCCGGCGAAGACGGCTACCGCGAGGCCAAGGACTTCATGCGCATGCTGATGCCGAGCCACGCCAAGGTGGTTCAGCCTTACCGCGACACCACGCCGATCTTCGTGCGCAACGGCATCGAGGCGCAGCTCGACCGCATGCTGCAGCCGCAGGTGACGCTGAAGAGCGGCGGCTACATCATCATCAACCAGACCGAGGCGCTGGTCTCGATCGACGTCAACTCCGGCCGCTCCACCAAGGAGCATTCGATCGAGGAGACCGCGCTCCACACCAATCTGGAAGCGGCCGAGGAAGTCGCCCGCCAGCTTAGGCTGCGCGACCTTGCCGGCCTCATCGTCATCGACTTCATCGACATGGAGGAGAACCGCAACAACCGCTCCGTCGAGAAGCGGCTGAAGGATCACCTCAAGAACGATCGCGCCCGTATCCAGGTCGGCCGCATCTCGCATTTCGGGCTGATGGAAATGTCGCGCCAGCGTATACGCGCCAGCGTGCTGGAATCGACCATGAAGCCCTGTCCGCATTGCGGCGGCACCGGCCATGTTCGCTCCGACTCCTCCGTGGCGCTGATGGTGGTGCGGGCGATCGAGGAATTCCTGCTGAAGGATTCGCGCAGCCACATCATCGTACGCACGCCCTCCGCGACCGCGCTTTATGTGCTCAACCACAAGCGCACCAACCTGGTGGAGCTCGAGGCCCGCTTCGGCCTGACGATCACGATTGAGGCTGACGAAACGCTGGGCCCCCAGCACTACGCGATCTTCCGCGGCGCCATCGCCGAGAAGCCGGAAGGCTTCGTCGAGGTACGCAGCCTGCCGGCCTATGCCGAGCCGGACGAGCCCGAGGACGAGATCGTCGTCGAAGAGGACCAAGAGGAAGTTTCGGTCCAGGCCGAACAGCCCCGCCACCCGCAGCACGGCCAGCAGGAGCGGTCCGAGGACGGCGAAGGCCGTGATCGCAAGCGTCGCAAGCGCAGGCGGCGGCGCGGCGGCAGGGATCGCGACCGAGAACATAGCGGCGATGTCGCGGCAGCGCCGGCGGAGGCAGGCGAGGCCGACGACGATGCCGAGGCTGCAACGGAAGGAGCAGCCCACGAGGCGACCGCCGGCGGCGAGGCCGTGGTGGCGGCAGCCGAGGATGCCGCCAACAAGAAGCGGCGTCGCGGCAAGCGCGGCGGCAAGCGCAATCGCCGTGAGGACGAAGGTTCGGAGGCCGTTGCCGACGAAGCCGCCGGCGACCTCGAGGACAAGGCTGCGCAAGATGCCGACGCCGTAAGCGAGCCGACACTGGCAGCAGTTGCGCGCGACGAGCCCGCTGCTCCGGCGGCCACCGGCGACGATGTCGAGGCGGTTGAGAAGCCGAAGAAGCCCCGCCGCTCGCGCGCAAAGAAGGCCACCGAGGAAACCGTGGCCGAGACGGTGTCCGAACCTGTGGTGGAAGCCGAGGTCGCGCCCGTCGCGGTCGTGCCTGAGCCGGCACCTGCGGCTCCCCTGGCGACCGAGGCGGAGCCTGCCGCCCATCCAACGCGCCGCAAGCCGCAGTCGATCGACGCGCCGGTTGTTCCCGTCGTGTCCTCGAATGTGTCCGACGAAGCCAAGACCGAGGACAAGCCGAAGCGTGCCGGCTGGTGGCAGCGCAAGGGCTTTTTCTAAACCGTCTCAGGTAGTTAGGCTGATCTTTTTAGACAAATCCCGCGCTATATCCGGCGCGGGATTTCTTTATTTTACGGCGCGAAGATCGACCAGTTCATCATCCTGGCGAGCTTCTCCAGCGCGATGGAACCGAGCTTGGAATTGCCGTTCTCGTTGAGGCCAGGCGACCAGACGGCGAGCGACGCCACACCCGGTACTATCCCCAAGATGCCGCCGCCGACACCGCTTTTGCCGGGGATGCCGACGCGAAAGGCGAAATCCCCGGAGCCATCATAGTGGCCGCAAGTCAGCATCAGCGCGCCAATGCGGCGCGCCCGCTCTGCCGACACGACCGAATGCCCGGTCGCCGGGTTCCTGCCGCCATTGGCGAGGAACCGGCCAGCCATGGCAAGCTGGCGGCAGCTCATGGCGATCGCGCAATGGTGGAAGTAGACACCCAGCGCCAGATCCGGCTCATGATGAAGATTACCGAAGGATTTCATATAGTTGGCAAGCGCGAAGTTGCGGTAGCCAGTGGCCCGCTCGGATGCCGCCACCTCGCGGTCGATGATGATCGTCTCGTCATCGGCGAGGAAATGGATGAAGCGCAGTATCTCGCCGATCGCCTCGCGCGGCTGATGGCCGGCGAGCAACACGTCGGAGACGACGATGGCGCCGGCATTGATGAAGGGATTGCGCGGAATGCCGCCCTCATGCTCGAGCTGGACGATCGAGTTGAACGGATTGCCGGACGGCTCGCGGCCGACGCGGTGCCAGAGCGCATCGCCGATCTTGCCGAGCGCCAGCGTCAAGGTGAAGACCTTCGAGACGCTCTGAATCGAAAAGGGCTGATCGGCATCGCCGGCCAGGATGACGCGGCCATCATTGGTCACGGCGGCAATGCCGAATTTCTTCGGATCGACCTTGCCGAGCTGAGGGATGTAGGCTGCCACCTGGCCGCGATCAGCGCGTTCGGCCATTTCGGCGGCGACTTCCGCCAATGCCTGCTCGAGTTCCGGCATGACTTCTATTTCAACCAGCGTTCGATGCGCGCCAGCGCCTCGATCATATCGTCATGGGAGCCGGCATAGGAAAAGCGCATTGTGCGGTGGCGCTGCCTTGGGTCGAAGTCGCGGCCTGGCGTCGCCGCGACATGCGCCTCGGCCAGCATCTTGCGCGCGAAAGCCATGCTGTCATTGGTGTGACGGGTGACATCGCAAAAGGCGTAGAAGGCGCCGTCCATGGGCGCGGCGAGCGCGAAGCCGAGTTCCGGCAGGCGTTTCATCAGAAGGTCGCGGTTCCAGGCATAGCGCGCCTTCACCTTCTCCAGCTCCTGCGTCGCCTTGAAGGCCTCGATAGCGGCGACCTGCGACAATTCCGGCGGCGAAATATAGAGGCTCTGGGCGATACGCTCTACCGGTCGCACCAGTTCCTCGGGCAGCACCATCCAGCCGATGCGCCAGCCGGTCATGCAATAGTATTTCGAGAAGGAGTTGATCACGGTCACGCCGGTGCCATGCGCGAGCGCGGTGACGTCGGGAGCCGCGTAAGCCAGCCGGTGGTAGATCTCGTCGGAGATCACAGCGATGCCGAGCTCCTCGGCCGTCTTCACCAGCGCGGCAAGTTCGTCCGCTGGTATGACCGCGCCGGTCGGATTGGCCGGGCTGGCGAACAGCACGCCCTTCAACGGCTTCTCGCGATGCGCGGCCTTCACGTGATCGGCATGCAAATATGCATCCGCGCCGAGCTCTATCTCGACGATCTCGATACCGAGCGCGGCCATGATGTTGCGGTAGGCCGGATAGCCGGGCGCGGCGATGGCGACGCGGTCGCCCGGATCGAACATCGCCAGGAAAGCGAGGTTGAAGGCGGCGGACGAGCCGGTCGTGACGGCAATGCGCGACGGCGCGACGTCGATCCCGTAGTGGTCGCCATAATGCGCCGCGATCGCCTTGCGCAATTCGGCCAGCCCCAAGGCGTCGGTGTAGCCGATGCGGCCATGCCTGAGCGCGGCCGCCGCCGCCTCGCGAACGCCGATCGGGGCGGGATCGGACGGCTGACCGACGGCCATCGACACGACGGCCACGCCGGTGGCCTTCAGCCGGTTGGCTTCCGCCAGGATGTCCATCGCGTGGAAGGGCTCGACTTCCCCCCGGCGCGAAAGTGAAACGACCATTTGACCTCGTCCAACTGCCCTATTCGGCGACGTTCCGAACCAAAACCGCCACGTACCTGCCCTTGAGCTGCCCCGGTTCGAGGACAGCGCCGCACAAATGCCCGATTGATGTGGGGATCACAAGCACGCAGGAAGTTGCCGGCGCCGACTTTTCATCTTTCGCCCGCTCGTCTACCAGTGGACATCATGTTGAGCCGACCCCGATCGATTGGCAAAGTATCTCTCAGCCGAACCGCACGCGGCTTCGCGACGCTTATGCTTGCCGCCACCGTTGCCGTCTCAAGCTCTGTCAGCGCCTTCGCACAGAGCGTGCCGGTGGTGCGCGACGCCGAGATCGAGGCGCTGGTGCGCGACTACGCCCGGCCGATCTTCAAGGCGGCGGGGCTTGCCAATGACGGCATCGACATCGTTCTCGTCAACGATCAGAGTTTCAACGCCTTCGTCACCGGACGGCGCCTGTTCATCAACACCGGCGCACTGGTGACCGCGGAAACGCCGAACGAGATCATCGGCGTCATCGCGCATGAGGCCGGCCATATAGCGGGCGGCCATCAGCAGAAATTGCGCGACCAACTCGACCGCGCCAAGACCATGGCCATCATCGCCACGCTGCTCGGCGCCGGCGCCATTGTTGCCGGCGCCACCACCAACAGCAAGGGCTTGGCGGGCGCAGGCATGGGCGTCGCCGCCGGCGGCGGCGAGATGGCGCAGCGTTCGATCCTCGCCTACCAGCGCACCGAAGAGATCACCGCTGACCGTTCGGCGATCACCTATCTGAACGCCACGGGTCAGTCCGGCATGGGCATGCTAAAGACGTTCGGCCGCTTCCAGAGCGCGTTGTCACTCGCCGGCACGCAGGTTGATCCCTACCGGATCAGCCATCCGATGCCTCAGGAGCGCATTGCCAACCTCGAAGTGCTCGTCAAGCAAAGTCCCTTCGTCAACGTCGTCGACCCGCCGGCGCTGCAGCAGCGGCACGACATGATGCGCATCAAGATCGCCGCCTATATGCAGGGCCAGGCGGCCGTTGCGAGGCTGATGCGCAAGAACCCGGGAAGCCTGGCCTCACGCTATGGCGACGCGCAGCAGACATATCTCTACGGCAATCCGGGCGCAGCGCTGACAAAGACGGCGGCGCTGATCAAGGAGCAGCCGAAGAATCCGTATTTCCAAGAGTTGCGCGGCGATATCCTGATGAAGGCCAACAAGCCGAACGACGCGGCGGACGCCTATGCCAAGGCCGTCAGTCTCGATCCGGCGCATTCGGGATTGCTGCTGGTCTCCCTCGGCCAGGCGCTGATGGCGGTGGGCACGCCTGATTCGCTGAAGAAGGCCGTGGTCCAGCTCAACAATGGCATCGGGCGGGACAAGGAGAATGCAGACGCTTACCGCTTCCTGGCGCAGGCTTATGGGGAGCAAGGCGACATTCCAGCCGCCGACCTCGCAACCGCCGAGGGCCATTACTATTCGGGCGACTACAAGAACGCGAAGATCTTCGCCATGCGCGCTCAACAGAAATTGAAGCGCGGCGAACCCCGCTGGGTTCGCGCCCAGGATATCATAAACTACACGCCATCGAATAAACTGAAATGAACCTCCCGGACGTTGGCTGCGACCAAGGCGGACCGGAACAGGCAAAAGGAACGACGATGATGAACAAGGCAATCCTGCTTGGCAGTGCTGGCGGTCTGGCGGTGGCGATCGGCATGCTGGCCTTCGGTTTTGTTGCGGGAAGCCCGCAGGCCGCGAAGGCCGGCACAGTGCAAGTGGCTCAGGCCACGTCGTCCACGGACACCAAGGCCTCCGCCGACACCAAGATCGACCGCAAGGAGGTCGAGGGCATTATCCGCGATTATCTCCTGAAGAATCCGGAAGTTCTGCTCGAGGTGCAGGACGCATTGGAGGCCAAGCAAAAAGAGGAGCAGCGGCTCGCCGCGCTCGGCGTCATCAAGGACGCCAAGGACGAGATCTTCAACTCGACCTTCGACGGCGTCGTCGGCAATCCGAAGGGGAAGGTCACGATCGTCGAGTTCTATGACTATAATTGCGGTTTCTGCAAACGCGCCATCGAGGACATGCAGGCACTCACCAAGTCGGACCCGGACCTGCGCTTTGTGCTCAAGGAGTTCCCGATCCTCAGCCCGGATTCGCAGAAGGCCAGCGTCGTCTCCATGGCGTTCCACCTGATGCATCCTGAGAAATACGGCCAATTCCATACCGCGCTGCTTGGCGGTCAGGGCCGCGCCACCGAAGCGACCGCCATGAAGGTGGCGCTTTCGCTCGGTGCCGACGAGGCGGCGCTACGCGAGAAGATGAAGGATTCCCGGATCGCCGAAACGCTTTCGCGCACCTATGACCTCGCAACGAAACTGTCGATCACCGGCACGCCGTCCTATGTGGTCGGCAACGAGGTGATCTTCGGAGCGCTCGGCCAGCAGGTCCTGGCGGAAAAGATCGAAGAGGCAAAGAGCGCGCTCTAGGCGCTTGCGGCTGCAAAAGCCGGCCACTGTGGACAGCGAAAGAACGCACTTGCGCTCTTTTCGCGGGCGGCTATGCCCATTATAGAGGCGCAGTCGCCGACTTTGGTCGGCGCGGAACAAGGTCGGCATATTGAAAACGATTTTCGTCCTCAACGGTCCCAACCTCAATGCGCTCGGCAAACGCGAGCCGGGGATTTATGGCGGCAAGACGCTTGCGGCCATCGCCGAGGATTGCAAGGCGGCTGGCGCCTCGCTCGGCCTCGAGATCGATTTTCGCCAGTCCAATCATGAGGGCGACCTGGTCGACTGGATCCAGGAAGCCGGCGACAAGGCCGCGGGGATCGTGATCAATCCCGGCGCCTACAGCCACACCTCCATCGCCATCCATGACGCCATCCGCGCCATCGCGCCGCTGCCCGTAGCGGAAGTCCATCTTTCCAACATCCACGCGCGGGAGCCCTTCCGGCACGTCTCCATGGTCTCGCCGGTCGCCGTCGGCATGATCTGCGGATTCGGGCCGCTCGGCTACACGCTCGCGCTGCGGGCACTCGCGGCACGCCTGTGAATGGCCCCCAAGAAGAAGGCTCCAAAATGTCGATAAAAAAGACCGGTGTTGACCAGCAACTGATCCGCGACCTGGCGGGCATTCTGAACGACACCAACCTGACCGAGATCGAGGTAGAACTCGGCGATCTCAAGGTGCGCGTCTCGCGCCAGTCGCAGGCCGTCCACGCCGTCGCCGCCCCGTTGCCGGCGATCGCGGCTCCCGCGGCGGCGGCTCTGCCGGCCGCAGCCACGGCGCCCGCAGACCCGTCCAAGAATGCCGTGCCGTCGCCGATGGTGGGCACTGCCTATCTGGCGCCCTCGCCCGACGCCAAGCCGTTTGTCGAGATCGGCCAGAAGGTGAAGGAAGGCCAGACGCTGCTCATCATCGAAGCGATGAAGACCATGAACCAGATTCCCTCTCCGCGCGCCGGCACGGTGACGGCGATCCTGATCGAGGATGCCCAGCCCGTCGAGTTCGGCATGCCGCTGGTCGTCCTCGAGTAGGCCGGGAACAGCGAGATGTTCCAGAAGATCCTCATCGCCAATCGCGGCGAAATCGCGCTACGGGTGCTACGCGCCTGCAAGGAACTCGGCATCCAGACGGTGGTCGTCCATTCGACCGCGGATTCCGACGCCATGCATGTGCGGCTCGCCGACGAGAGCGTCTGTATCGGCCCGCCGCCCTCGCGCGAGAGCTATCTCAACATCCATCAGATCGTCGCCGCCTGCGAGATCACCGGCGCCGACGCCGTGCATCCGGGCTACGGCTTCCTTTCCGAAAACGCCAAGTTCGCCGATATCCTCGCCGCCCACAACATCACCTTCATCGGTCCATCCGGCGACCATATCCGCATCATGGGCGACAAGATCGAAGCCAAGCGCACGGCAAAGCGTCTCGGAATTCCGGTAGTGCCTGGCTCAGAAGGCGCGATCAACGACGAGAAGGAAGCAAAACGCGTCGCAGCCGAGATCGGCTATCCTGTGATCATCAAGGCCTCCGCCGGCGGCGGTGGCCGGGGCATGAAGGTTGCGCACACCGAAGCGGACCTGGAAGTCGCGTTGCAGACGGCAAAGTCGGAAGCGGGCGCCGCCTTTGGCGACGACGCAGTCTATATCGAGAAATATCTGGAGAAGCCGCGCCATATCGAGGTTCAGGTGTTCGGCGACGGCGCCGGGCGCGGCGTGCATTTCGGCGAGCGCGACTGCTCGCTGCAGCGACGTCACCAGAAGGTCTGGGAGGAAGCCAACTCCCCGGCGCTCAACGCGGAGGAGCGTTCGCGCATCGGCGGCATATGCGCCAAGGCGATCGCCGACCTCGGCTATTCCGGCGCCGGTACGATCGAATTCCTCTATGAGAATGGCGAGTTCTACTTCATCGAGATGAACACGCGCCTGCAGGTCGAGCATCCGGTGACGGAGGCGATCACCGGCATCGATCTCGTGCACGAGCAGATCCGCGTCGCGTCCGGCGGCGGGCTTTCGGTCCGGCAGGAAGACATCAAGTTCAACGGCCATGCCATCGAGTGCCGCATCAACGCCGAGGACCCGCGCACCTTCACGCCCTCGCCGGGCACGATCACGCATTTCCATACCCCCGGCGGCCTCGGCATCCGCGTCGATTCCGGCGTCTATTCCGGCTACAAGATCCCGCCTTATTACGACAGCCTGATCGGCAAGCTCATCGTGCATGGCCGCAACCGCGTCGAATGCATGATGCGGTTGCGCCGCGCGCTCGATGAGTTCGTGGTCGACGGCATCAAGACGACACTGCCGCTGTTCCGCGACCTTGTCGGCAATCCCGACATCGCCAATGGCGACTATGATATCCACTGGCTGGAAAAACATCTGGCCAAGGATGAATAGCGCGGGGATGCGATGACCCGCCCCTACGCGCCAGGCTATCGCATCCCAACCGACCTGCTGCTCAGGGCTTACGCATCGGGCGTCTTCCCGATGGCCGAAAGCGCCAATGATCCGGAAGTGTTCTGGGTGCGACCGGAAACGCGCGGCATCATCCCGCTGGACGGATTCCACACACCGCGCAGCCTCAAGAAGACAATCCGCAGGCATCCATTCGACATCCGTTACGACTTCGATTTCGAGGCGACGATCGACGGCTGCGCCGAGAAGCGCGACGAGCGCCGCTCGACATGGATCAACGCGCCGATCCGTGAAGCCTACGTCGACCTATATCGCCTCGGCCACTGCCATTCGGTCGAAGCCTGGCGCGAGGACCGCCTGGTCGGCGGCCTGTACGGCGTCTCGCTCGGACGCGTGTTCTTCGGCGAAAGCATGTTCGCCAGGGAGACCGACGCTTCGAAGACCTGTCTCTATTATCTCGTCGAGCGGCTGAAGGCGCGCGGCTTCGCGCTGCTCGACACTCAGTTCACCACCGAGCATTTGAAGCGCTTCGGTGCCGTCGACGTGCCACGCGGCCAGTATGAGAAGATGCTTGCGGAGGCGCTGAAGGGCGAGGCGGTCTTCTATCCTTGAGGTTAGCCTTGCGTCGCATCCAACGGCGTCTGCGCGTGGAACATCATCTTCCAGCCGTCGGCGCGATGGACATAGCCGCTGCTGACCAGAGCCGTATAGGGCTCGCCATTGTCTCGCGTCGCACGTGCCTCATAAGTCAGCATGACGATGTCGCTGCCTGGCTCGACCATGCCCTTCAGCTCGATGTCGAGTTCGCGCCATCGGTTGGGCTTCGTGGCGGTCTTTGCAAGATCGGCATTGGTCATTGCCTGCGCCATTTGCGGGAACGCCACTAGGCACTCCACATCGGCATTGGCTTCATAGTAGGCGGAATCGCCCGACCAGAAGCCTTTCTCGATGTCGAGAAGCTCCTGTTTGTTGGCGGTGATCGGCTTCGTGGTGGTCATCGCGGAATGTTCCTCGCCTCGTTCCTGAATTTGAACGGCCAACGAGCGGGCAGGTTCCGAGATCAGTTGGTGCTGGCTGGCTCGTCGTCAGCAGGCGCCGGCGCGGTATCGGCCGGCTCCGCCGGAGCCTGGGGCTTGGCGGCCTGGGCCTTCGGCTTGCCCGTCTCGGCCTTTGCCGCGGTCGGCGGCGGCACGTCCGACTTCTGCTTGCAGCCCTTGAGCCAGACGTCATAGACGGCGTGCTCGACGGCGTTGAGGCCGGGGCTTTCGGCAAACATCCAGCCGGTGAAGATGCGGCGGATCTTGCGGTCCAGCGTGATCTCGTCGACCTCCACGAAGGAATCGGTCTTCGGCTGTTCCGTATCCGGGCGCGAATAGCAGACGCGCGGCGTCACCTGCAAAGCGCCGAACTGCACGGTCTCGTCGATATAGACGTCGAAAGTGATGATGCGGCCGGTGATTTTGTCGATGCCGGCGAACTCAGCCACCGGATTGGTGATGCGATCGGAGGACGCAGGCGCCGGGGCCGGAGCCGGCGCGGCGGCAAAGGCCGTCGTCGCAGCAACCAGAACAGTTGCCGCCGCGATCAGCGCCTTTGAAGTGTGGCCGAAAGAGCTCATGCAAAATACCGGTGGTTGCGCCCGGGTGATTCTTCAATGCCCAAGGCTAATCGAGGCTGTGCTGTCAGCAAGCAGCTAAACGCCAATTGTGGCGACAAAGGACCGAAGCGGCGTCCCGAATACGGATTACGACCCCGGCGTCCAGGCGTCGTAGTCGCCAGTCACCTGCGGGCGATGCTGGTTGGTCAGGATGGAGCCCTGGGGACGATAGGCGCCGGGCGTACCGGTCAGGTTCGGCCGATGCGGCTTCTGCCACTCGCGAGCCTTGTAGCTCTCGCCCGATGGAGGTGTATTGACGCGGTGATGGATCCAACCATGCCAGCCTGGCGGAATTTGCGAGGCTTCGGAATAGTCGCGATAGATGACCCAGCGGCGGGTACGGCCTTCCGAATCGATGCCGCCCTCGTAGTAGACGTTGCCTGCCTCGTCCTCGCCGACCTTCTTGCCGAAGCGCCAGGTATGAAAACGGGTGCCGAGCGTCTGGCTGTTCCACCAGGTAAAAAACTGCAGCAGGAAAGTTTTCATCCAGATCCTCGCGGCGGCAGCGGCTCGTGCCTTTCCCCTGCTTATGGCGTCACGCCACCGCGAAGGCAAGGGTTTTGCCATGTCTGCGGCGCAAATGCCGCGTGCGTCCTCTTCTCCATGCGTGCCCTCATCCCGGAACCGCTTCAGACTTCCGTGCGACATGCATTAAATCGATGCAGCCGTGACGCCGGCGACTGCGCGGCTTGCCAAGCGCTGCCTGTCTTTCTAAAGCTCGGCCGCCCGTGTTCGGGCATGCCTTGAGGGAGGTGACGATTGACCCGGGATTCGTCCGCCGACAGCCGGATCAACACCGAAGACATTCGCCGCCGCAAGGGCGGTGTGCCGATCGTCTGCCTTACCGCCTACACTTATCCTGTCGCCCGCCTGCTCGATCCACATGTAGACCTGCTTCTGGTCGGCGACAGCGTCGCCATGGTCCTGCATGGCCATGCCACGACGCTCGGCGCTTCTGTGGAGATGATGATCGCGCACGGCCAGGCAGTGATGCGCGGCTCGACCAAGGCCTGCGTCGTGGTCGACATGCCGGCCGGCAGCTATGAGGCCTCGCCGGCGCAAGCCGTGGTGTCGGCAAGGCGCATCGTCGAGGAGACCGGCTGCCAGGCGGTGAAGCTCGAAGGCGGTGTCGACATGGCCGCCCAGATCGCGGCGATCGTCGCCGAGGGAATACCGGTCATGGGCCATATCGGGCTGCAGCCGCAGTCGGTAGAGAAGGACGGCGGCTACAAGATCAAGGGCCGGACCAGGGAGAATATCGCAGCCCTGTTCCGCGATGCCGAGGCGGTGGAGAAAGCCGGCGCCTTTTCCGTCGTCATCGAAGGCACGATGGAGACCGTGGCCGCCGAGCTGACCCGTCATATCTCGATACCGACGATCGGTATCGGCGCAAGCGCCGACTGCGACGGCCAGATCCTGGTCGTCGACGACATGGTCGGCATGACTGTCGATCGCGTCCCCAAATTCGTCAAGGAATACGCCAATTTGCGCGACGTGATCGCGGACGCGGCGGCGCGCTACGCCGCCGAGGTGCGCAGCCGCGCCTTCCCCGGCCCCGCCCACGTCTTCACGACGGCATCCGGCAAGGACGAGACATGAACGCTCCAATCGTCGTCGACAGCGTCAGCGCCCTTCGCGCGCAAGTCCGGGACTGGCGGCGGGCCGGCCTCAGGATCGCCATGGTGCCGACCATGGGCGCGCTGCATGACGGCCATATCTCGCTGGTCAGGATCGCGCTGGGACGGGCGGATCGCTGCGTCGTCTCGATCTTCGTCAACCCGACGCAGTTCGCGCCGACGGAGGATCTAGACAAATATCCGCGCCAGCTGGCGCGCGATCTCGACCGGTTGCGGGATGCGGGCGCGCATCTCGCCTTCACGCCGGGCGTAAGCGACATGTACCCCGCCGGTTTCGCCACGAAGATCTCGGTGGGCGGTCCTTCTACGGGGCTCGAGACGGACTTCAGGCCAAGCTTCTTCGACGGGGTCGCGACCGTGGTCGCCAAGCTCTTTCTGCAGGCGGCGCCGGACTGCGCCGTGTTCGGCGAGAAGGACTACCAGCAGCTTTGTGTCGTGAGACAGCTCTGCCGCGATCTCGACCTGCCGGTCGAGATCATCGGCGCGCCGACCGTGCGCGACGCCCACGGCCTCGCCATGTCGTCTCGCAATGCCTATCTCGGCGAGGCCGAGCTCGACATCGCGCGCAAGCTCAACATGATCCTGCGCCGCGCGGCGGCGACGCTTTCGGAAGGCGCCGAGGAAGCCGGCGCCATCGATGCCGCCACGAAGGCTCTTGTCTCGGCGGGCTTCCAAAAGGTGGACTATGTCGCCGCCCGCGCTGGCGTCACGCTCGGACCCTGGCAGCGAAGCCACGACGGTCGCCTGCTCGCCGCGGCCTGGCTCGGCACGACGCGCCTTATCGACAATGTGGAAATCCCCTCCGCCTGAATGATCCCTGCCTGATCGGCGCAACTGGCGACCATTTTCGACAAGACGGGCAACGGCGACCAGCGCGAACTTCAGCTGCGGATACGCTCCATCTGACTTAATGGGTGGCGCAAATCCGGAAGGAGGCCAAGCCTAGTAGCCAGGCCTAACCGCTTCGAGCTCTTCTCGATTGCTCCGCCTACTCTTCCGACGGCATATGCAGATACATCGACTGGATGCCGACGCGGCCCGGCCCGGTGAAGCGATTGACGACGAAATTCATGTTGGCGCCGAAGAAGCCGCTGGAGAGCCGGTCGATCCTGGTATCCATCTTCACCGAAGCATCCTTGAACAGCCAGCCGCCGGGTTCGATGTCGATGGACTCGCCTGCCGCCAGCACCTTCTCGAAGACATTGCCGTAGCCGTGCAGCCAGACGATGCCGTCGCCTGTCTCGCCTCGGAAGCGATCGATGAAGAAGCCGCTCTGTCCGAACAGCATCGTCCCCAGCCCACGCACCCTCTCGAAGGTGTAGTCAACGCTGGCGGTGGCGGCAAGGAACTGATGCTCGCGCACCTGGATCTCCTCGCCGCGCCGGAGATGGATCGGCACGATATGGCCTGGTCCGTCGCGGCTGAAAGCGATGACGCCCGGCCCGGACGCTTCGGTGACGAAGATCTGCATGCCGGCGATCATGCGCTTCAGCGCCCCCTTCAGCGACTTCAGGCCGATGGTGATGGAGGTGTTCTTCCAGAGCAGGATGTGGTGTTCGAAATAGACCGGCATGTTCGTCACATCGACCGACAGCACCGGCACCAGTTCGCCCGCGACGTGATAGGTCACGCCGCCAAAAGTCTCATCCGACACTTCGGTCGGCATCAGTTCCGGCAGGCTCGGCATTGCAATCCCCCATGGCGGACGACGCCTCTGCCTTGTGGAGGGTGCGGCGCCCGAGAGAAGCAGCCTTGACCGCGCGGACCGGCGCGATCAAATCAAAACCGCGCGATGACCAGGCATGCTTGCAGCAGATCTAGCCGAGTCGCTTCTCCAGGATGAGCGCGGGCAGTCCCGAATTGCCGCCGCAATTGGCGGTCCTGCCCGCCGGCCGGAACCCGTTTGCCTCGTAGAAGGCGATCGCCACGGCATTCGCCGGCTCGACCTCCAGTCGCAGCGTGCGCATCTCCGGGAAGCTGGCCTCGACCTCGTCGAGCAGAAGCTGGCCAATTCCCTGCCGCTGGCAGGCCGGATGAACGTAAAGCTGGTTCAGAAGGACGATCTTCGGGTCGGCGGTTGCGGCGGCGAAAGCCATGCCGCCGAGCCGCTTGCCGTCGTCGGCGACCAGGAACTCGGAATTTGGCCGGGTCAGCCGCGCCTTGAGCGAAGCGATCGAATGCCAGTCGTCGGTGATCGCCGCAACCCGCTCGGCGCCGTAGATGGCGTCATAGGTCGCATGCCAGGTCTCGACCAGCAGCGCGCGAACCGCAACAAGATCACGCTCGCTGGCGGTGCGGACGAACATCGCCCTATTCGATGCCGAGCTTGGCCTTGACGAGGTCATTGACCGCCTGCGGGTTGGCCTTGCCGCCGGTCGCCTTCATCACCTGGCCGACGAACCAGCCTGCCATGGTCGGCTTGGCGCGCGCCTGCTCGGCCTTGTCCGGGTTGGCTGCTATCACCTCGTCGACGGCCTTCTCGATGGCGCCGGTGTCGGTGACCTGCTTCATACCGCGGCTCTCGACGAGCTGGCGCGGATCGCCGCCCTCGTTCCAGACGATCTCGAACAGGTCCTTGGCGATCTTGCCGGAGATGGTGCCTTCCTTGATCAGATCAAGCACGGCGCCTAGCTGCTCAGGCGAAACCGGAGCATTTTCAATGTCTTTTCCAGCCTTGTTCAATTGGCCAAGCAGATCGTTGATGACCCAGTTGGCCGCGAGCTTGCCATCGCGGCCGGCAGCCACCTTCTCGAAATAGTCGGCAATCGGCTTTTCCGACACCAGGACCGACGCGTCATAGGCCGATAGGCCGAGCACATTGACCAGCCGCGCCTTCTTGTCGTCGGGCAGTTCCGGCAGATCCTTGGCGAGCGCGTCGACATAGGCCTGGTCGAACTCCAGCGGCAGAAGGTCGGGGTCCGGAAAATAGCGGTAGTCGTGCGCCTCTTCCTTGGAGCGCATCGAGCGCGTCTCGCCCTTGACGGCGTCGAACAGGCGCGTCTCCTGGTCGATGGTGCCGCCATCCTCCAGGATGGCGATCTGGCGGCGCGCCTCATATTCGATGGCCTGGCCGATGAAGCGGATCGAGTTCATGTTCTTGATCTCGCAGCGGGTGCCGAATTCACCTCCCGGGCGCCGCACCGAGACGTTGACATCGGCGCGCAGCGAGCCCTCGTCCATGTTGCCGTCGCAGGTGCCGAGATAGCGCATGATCGAGCGCAGCTTGGTCACATATGCCTTGGCCTCCTCGGCCGAGCGAATGTCGGGTTTGGAGACGATCTCCATCAGCGCCACGCCCGAGCGGTTCAGATCGACATACGACATGGTCGGGTGCTGGTCGTGCATCGACTTGCCGGCATCCTGTTCCAGGTGCAGGCGCTCGATGCCGACCTCGATGTCCTCAAACTCGCCGTGGCGATCGGGGCCGACCGAGACGATCACCTTGCCCTCGCCGACGATCGGCTGCTTGAACTGCGAGATCTGGTAACCCTGCGGCAGATCCGGATAGAAATAGTTCTTCCGGTCGAAGACCGACTTGTGGTTGATCGCGGCCTTCAGCCCGAGCCCGGTGCGGATCGCCTGCTTGACGCATTCCTCGTTGATGACCGGCAGCATGCCCGGCATCGCCGCGTCGACCAAGCTGACATTGGCGTTGGGCGCCGCGCCGAACGAGGTCGAGGCTCCGGAGAAAAGCTTGGCCTTCGAGATCACTTGCGCATGCACTTCGAGCCCGATGATGATCTCCCAGTCGCCGGTGGCGCCAGGGATCAGGCGCTTTGCGTCGGGGGTGCGGGTGTCGATGATGCTCATGGAAGCCTGCGGACTTGGAAATTGTCGGAGTTGCATTACTGCACACTTTGGGTGCGCAACTTCGCTAGTGCAAACCGCCCGGCGAGACAAGCCTTGTAAGACGGGCGCAAAGCCGCTCTCTGGCCTTTTCGGCGGCTTTCGCCTATAGGACGCCCATCCCAATGGAGAGTGGATGTCCACTTACGCTCAGTCCCGGTGAAGCCCTGACCTCATAGCGAGGCAGGGCATAAAACCTGAAACCCCGTGCCGCGAAGCTTCGCGGCGGCGGCTTTTGTTGTTTTCCGGGATTCTTCTCCAATGGACATATCGCGCAACGAACAGCGCATCCTGCACCTGCTCGCGCAAGGCGGGCGCATAGAAATCGAAAAGAACGAGAGCAGGAAGATCGCCTCGGTCCGGTGCCTGACCCGCGACGGCTGGCGCTATCCGGGCTTCGACCTGGAACTCTTTCGAAAACTGAGGCGCAAGAAAGCGGTTTCCTCGACGGGCGGCGGCCCTTACCGCATCACCCGGCGCGGGCTTGAGCTCGTCCGCGCCGAACTCGACAACCGATAGGGCGCGCTAGACGCCGCCGGCTGGCAACAGCCGGCGGCTTTCACCCGGCATCAGGCGGTCGCGATGTATTGCTTGATCTCCTCGGCTTCGCGCTCGACATCCTCGATGCGGCGCTTGACCACGTCGCCAATGGAGACGATGCCGTCGAGCTGGCCGTTCTTCTCTACCGGCAGGTGGCGGAACCGGCCCCTCGTCATGATCTCCATGACCTCGTTGACCGTGTGGTTCTCGTTACAGATCTTCACCTTGGGCGTCATCGCGGAACGCACGGTGATATCGAGCGCCCCGGCACCTTCCCTGGCCACCACCCGCACGATGTCGCGCTCCGAGAGAATGCCGACGATCTTGCGGTCGCCATTGGTGATGACGAGTGCGCCGATCCTGTGCTCGGCCAGCATGCGAATGGCCTCGCTCAGTTTTTCATTTGGTCCGAGCGTGAATACCTCATGGCCCTTGCTTTCCAGAATTGCCTTTACCGTCATGGCGTCCTCCGCAGCCGTTGACGCCGGCTCCCGCCCAGACCGGCCTTTTCTGTCCCGGCGCCCTCAGCAAGACACCGGGTGCTTGGATGACATGGTGCGCCGTGATTGGCTGCATTTCAAGTGGAAGCGGGTCTCATACCGCAGGCAGCGGCCGGTCGAAAAATCGCAGTCCGAAAAAGCCGGCGACAAAACCGCCGATATGGGCTTCCCAAGCGATCTGACCGTCGATGCCCGGCGCGTAGCCGAGCAGGCCGGTGGCTAGATTTATGACCATCCAGACGCCTAGAAACGTCATGACGCCGCGGGAGCGCAACACGACGGCGACCGGCAGCGGCGAGCCGGCGAAGGCCGCTCTGCCGGACGAACGATCGACGCGGAAGCCATAGCGCGCCGCGGCGCCCATCATGCCGGAGATCGCTCCCGATGCGCCCACGAGCGGCACCTCGCCGTAGGGGTGCAGCGCCCAGAAAAGAACGACCGAGGCCAGCCCGGTGAGGGCGTAGAAGACTGCAAAGCGGACTGCGCCGAGACGATTGGCGAGCGGCGAGCCGAAGGCTGCAAGCCAGATCATGTTGATGGCGATATGGGCGACGCTCCCATGCATGAAAGCGTAGGTGAACGGACGAGTGAACAGGAACCAGTCGAAGCCGTACCGGCCGGTGTACAGCACCGGAATGAAAGCCCCGTCATAGAGCAGCGTCATTTGCTGCGTTTCGTTCAGCACATATTGCTGCAGCAGGTAGACCGCCACGCAAATGCCGATAGAGGCGAGCACCACCGGCGGCAGGTTGAAGACGGGTTCGCGCCGCCGAGGCTCGAGAGCTTCATCCAGCCTGGGTTCGGTATCAGCGGGATTTACAGGTTCGCTCATGCAGCCTTGCAGGTCCGGGACACTCTATTCGGCGAGCATGTAGATCACGCTCATTCGAATCACAAACAGCGAATCGCCACAGGGCGAATCAAAAAAAGGCCGTCCAGGATTTCCCTGAACGGCCGGTCGAGTCCCCTGCTCCCCGTAAACTCGTGACTTATGTGCTGCCGATCGCTGCTGAAGCGACCGTTTTGGAGTGGTTTTGATGTGCCACAGGCCTCCGCGGCACGCAATGTAAACCAATTGTTAACCTTAACGCCCCCGAGGGGTGAACAAACGTTAACGATACTGGCACGCATCCTGCTCCGCACCGCATGAAGGTCATCGGAGGGCACCCTGTCTGTTCGCCGATGGGACATCAAAAGACAGATTGTGCGGAGCGGAATGGAAATGAAAGAAAAAGGATCGATCGCGCTGTTCCAATATTGGAACCAGTTGCGTGATGGCCGCCTCGCTCCGAAGCGATCGGAAGTGGAGCCGGCGGATATCAAGTCGCTTCTGGCCGACACGTTCATCCTCGAGCGCGACACGCGTGGCGAGGCGGTGTTCCGGCTGGCCGGTACAAGGCTCTGCGCTTACTACGGACGCGAGCTCAAGGGCTTCTCGTTTCCTTCGCTCTGGCGCGAGAAGGACCAGCGCCTGGTGTCTCGGCTCATGCAGGGCGTCTTCGACCAGAAATCGGTTCTGTTCATGACTTACGAGGGATTCAGCCGCAATGGCCGCTCCAACAAATTCGAACTCCTGGCGCTGCCGTTGGACGGGGGTCACGAGAACCCGCGCTGCCTCGGCATCATCAGCACCGCCGCAAAGCCATTCTGGCTGGGTGCGGACCCACTCGCCGACGCGCTCATCGACACGATCCGTGTGATAGCCCCCGAGAAGGAGCCGATGTTCCTTGCTCACCGGCCGGCGATTGAGGTTCCCTCACTCGTTCCGAGCGAATTCGATCCTCCGGAAACCATTTCCGCCCTTGGCCGCGCGCGCCGTTTCCGCCACCTCGTCGTGCTCGACGGCGGGCGACACGAGTGATCCTGGCGGCTGCGAATTTTCCTCCCGCATGAGGTTGAATTTTCTGCGTCGCACGAGCCTCCGGCCCCGGGCTTTTGCGGCCGATTTTTCCCGTTTGTTAACCTGCTTCGTTGTACTTCTGGATGAAATTCCACGCATCGTCGCGCGGAACGCCAACGGGGTGTAGGCAGTCATGAGGTCAGCGGCGGTAGAGTATGTGCCGTCACGAGCTGAGCGGCGCAACTTTCAGCGCGTCCGCGTCAAGATTTACGGCCGTTTCATGCTTGAAGACCGCACCGAGCATCCTTGCCAGGTGATCGACATGTCACCCGGCAACGTTGCGCTGCGCACGGACCGCATCGGCAGGCCGGGCGAGAAGGTCATCGCCTATATCGATCATATCGGCCGCGTCGAAGGTATCGTGACGCGCACTTCGCAGGACGGTTTCGCCATGACCGTCATCGCCTCGGAACGCAAGAAGGACAAGCTTGCCGCTCAGCTCACCTGGCTTGCCAACAAGCATGAGCTCGATCTGCCCGAGGACCGTCGTCACGAGCGCGTGGCGCCCCGCAATCCGATGAGCGTCCTGCAACTCACCGATGGGCGCCAGTATCAGTGCCGCATCATCGACCTTTCGCTTTCGGGCGCGGCGATCGAGATCGACGTCAAGCCCGCGATCGGCATTCAGGTCATGCTTGGAACCATGCGCGGCCAGGTGGTGCGTCATTTCGAGGACGGCGTGGCCATAGAATTCGCCGTCATCCAGCGACCGGAAACGCTCGACCAGGAATTCAACGCCCCGCGGTCCTGACACGACCGCACCGCAAACGCGAAGTGAACCGGCCCCTACGGCCGGTTTTTTGTTGCGTGGCCCCTGGCGAAACCGGTCGTGCAAGCTTCCCCAACGCCCACGCGCGTGCCAGGCGAAAATCTGAACAATCCGGGACCGCGATAGTTCAAATTTGATATTTATTCTACTGGCGTTTTACTCAATGTCTACTTCGCGTTTTTGCGTCGAATAAATCCCATCGTGGCACAGTCTTCTCAAACGGGGAGACTACCACAATGAAGATGACGAGGGGCAAGCTGTTGCTCGTGGCAATGGCGATGCAGCTTTTCACGTGGGGGACGGCAAGCGCAGGACCGGCTTTCATGCATACGGGTGGCCGCACCACCCAGCCGGTCGGTCACTACGATTTCTGCCAGCGCATTCCGGCCGAATGCAATGAACGGACGCCGAAGGGGCCGCCGATTGAGCTGACGCGCAAGCTGTGGGCGACGATCGTGAACGTCAACAATTCGGTCAACACCCGAATCAAGCCACGCACTGACTTGGAGAATTACGGCGTCGAGGAATACTGGGCCTATCCGGACAATGGCTATGGAGACTGCGAGGATTATGGGCTGGAGAAGCGCCGCGAACTGATGGCCGCCGGCGTGCCGGCCGGCGATCTTCTGATGACCGTCGTGCGCCAGCCGAATGGCGACGGCCATGCGGTGCTCACGGTGCGCACCAGCCTTGGCGAGTTCATCCTCGACAATCTCGAGCCGAAGGTGCTCGCCTGGAACGAGACTGTCTATACTTACCTCAAGCGTCAATCGACCGAGAATTCGGGCGTTTGGGTGACGATCAACGACGGCCGTGAGGACGCGGTCGCCAGCGTCCGCTAAGGCGTCAAGCGATCGGGTACGCCGCCCACGTCGCGGCGGCGCGCCCAAGGAGAAAGCCCGGTCGAGTCCCCACCCTCCCCGTCCCCAACGACCGGGTTTTAGGAGCCGGCCCCTGTCCCCGGGGCCGGCTCCGCTATTTCGGGGCTATTGAAATCGCAAGGGAAGCCACTTTGCCTAAGGCGTAGATTTTTGTTGTCGCCCCACCTCTGCTAGAACAAATGGCAACGAGGCTTGGCGACGACTCCAAAAAGTCCGAAATCGGCGAGCACTCAAGTTACGGGAAGCATCAACCATGCCTGTAGAACCCCGCTCGCCGCGCTTGGCAGTCCTTATCGACGCTGACAATGCATCCGCCAAGATTGTCGACGGCCTGTTCGAAGAGATAGCCAAAATTGGCGAGGCCAGCGTTCGACGCATCTACGGCGACTTTTCGAATACACGATCGAAGGGGTGGGCTGACGTCTTGTCGAAGCATGCAATCATTCCACAGCAGCAATTCGCCTATACGACTGGGAAGAACGCTTCCGATATCACGCTGGTGATCGACGCGATGGATCTGCTTCACAGCGGTCGCTTCGACGGCTTTTGCCTGGTTTCTTCCGACAGCGATTTTACGCGGCTTGCTGCACGCATACGCGAACAAGGTGTTGATGTCTTCGGGTTTGGGGAACAGAAGACTCCGGAGAGTTTTCGGCAGGCATGTCGCCGCTTCGTCTACACCGAAAATCTTCTCCGAAGCGTCGTCGATACTCACGATGCTGCGCCTATAAGAAAGCCGCTTCAGGCGCCGAGCGCTGCGACTCCCATACTGAAGAAAGTCATTGGCCAGATGGAGAGTGAGGATGGTTGGGTGCATCTCGGCACCTTCGGCAAGCAACTTTCAAACCTCTTCTCCGATTTCGATCCTCGCACCTACGGCTTCGGAAAGCTGAGCGACCTGGTAAGAAAGACCGCTGCATTCGATATTGAAAATCCTAAAGGCGGTGCGATGCGAATACGGATCAAAGCTGCTTCGAAAAAAGGCAAAAGCAAATCCGAGTGATGTGGTCGTGCTGGAACTCCCCGAGGATCCCGGCGTCAGACACCGGCTGTTCATTGCCATAGACGGCGCCTTCAAGGCAGGTGATTTCGAGGGCCTTGGCAAGGCGCTGGGCGGTTCGACGCGCTGGTTCGACGAGCGGATGCCGTTCGAGCTTGGCCTTGGTCATCCGCTGGAATATGCCATCTACTGGAGCCCGGCCACGTTCATCACCGCCTTGCTCGATGCCGGTTCAAACCCGAATTATGAGGATGCTGCAGGGTTTCCTTCGATCATTGCCGCGTTGTCGACGGAACGGCCGGACCGGCTGGACGTCGTCCATGTCCTGCTCGCGCATGGCGCCGACCCGAACATGCGCGGTGTGAACGATTGGACGCCCCTGCACTATGCGGTGTCACGGCGTGACGCCGAGGCGATCCATCTGCTGCTGCTCGCCGGCTCGGACCCTTTGCTGAGGACCCGCATCGACGACTGCGAAACGGCGCTGGAGGGCGCGGAAGAGGCCGGTTTCGAAGCCGGCGCTTTTATGCTGCGTGAAGCGATGAACAGCCGCCGCGAATGACACGCGGTGCTGCTTGCCAGCAGCCGTCACACTACCTTCAGCTTGGCCTTGAAGCGCTTTGCGTTGGCCACGTAATGCGCGGCCGAAATGCGAAGGCGCTCGATCGCGGCTTCGTCAAGCGTCCTTATCACCTTGGCGGGCGAGCCGACGATCAACGAATTGTCAGGAAACACCTTGTTCTCGGTCACTAGGGCGCCGGCTCCGACCAGCGAATTATTGCCGATCCTGGCGCCGTTGAGCACGATGGCGCCCATGCCGATCAGGCTGTTGTCGCCGATCGTGCAGCCATGCAGCAGCGCCCTGTGGCCGATCGTGCAGCCTTCGCCGATGGTCAGCGGAAAGCCCGGATCGGTGTGCATGATCGTATGTTCCTGCACGTTGGTGTCGGCGCCGATCACGATCGGCTCACCGTCACCGCGGATGACGACGCCGAACCAGAAGCCGGCGTTGCGGCCTATCTTGATATTGCCGATCAGCTTGGCGTCGGGCGCGATCCAGTTCGTCTCGACGTCCTCGAACTCAGGCGCTTTCCCATCGATCTCATAGACCGGCATTGTTCGTCTCCGATTCGTTTCAACCAGCGAATTCGAAAGACCCTAGGTTGGCGGTCCCCCATGATGCAATGGCGATGAGCACGACGCCGAGCGCCAGCGACCAGGCGATGGCCGTGCAACCGCAGGACAGCAGCGCCATCGTGCCGATGCGGCCTTCGCGCCGGGCAGCCAAGGCCTCGTTGGTGAGCATGAACGGCCCGGCGCATGCCGTTGCCGCAAGCGAGCGCAGGATATGGAGGGGCGAGACATAAGGCTCGGCAAAGGCCAGGCGCCGGCCGGATACCAGTTCCATGGCCGATCCGGCCAGTCCGCAAGCCGTGACACCAACCGCGAAAGCGTAAAGAACAAGCACAACGGGATCCATGTTTACCAACCGTTTACCATGAAAACGCACAGTCGTGCCAACGCGCTGCAAGAGCCATGCCGCTCGGGCTGTGCCGCCAAAGGACAGGTAGGCGGATCGGGAAAGAGCGAATGAAAAACGCAAGTGTCGCCGACGGCCCGGACTTCGAGGTCGTCGACTCGACCCTGATGAGGCGGGTCCTCTATGTTTTCGCGGCTCTGGCGCTGCTTTCGGTGGCCATCAGCTTGGGCGGCAAATGGCTCGGGCGGTCGATCGCCATGGCCGGCTATACGGATGACACGACGGCGCGACAGATCGTCATGGGCAACAACCTCATCAGTGTGCCGGCAAACTTCATTCGCTTCGACGAGGCCAGGCGCGACGGTATCGCCTCGCGGCTCGATCTCTACCTGCGCTATCCCGAGATGGACGGCTACAGCAACGCGGCGCGCGACGACTTCAACCATACGACGACCAGGAAGATCATCTTCCTCTCGTTCGAGCCGCGGATGATGTCGCGCGACATGAGCGGCCGCTTCGCGCCGATCTACAGCGCCCTGATCGAAAAGCCGGGCACGCCCGGTCCGGGCGGCACGACAATTTATTCCTTCGCGGAAAAATCAGGCTATCTGAACGAAGTGCTGGCCGTCGCCGAACGTCCCGGCAAGGATCCGTTCGTCGCCCGCTGCCTGAGCGGTCCGAGCGCGGAGGAATCGCTGGCGCCCTGCGAGCGCGACATCCAGGTCGGAGACGATCTCAGCCTAACCTATCGTTTTCCTCGCGAACTGCTGGCGGACTGGCCGGCGCTCGATGCGGCGATCGCCGCCAAGGTGTCAGGCATCTTGAAGGCGGGGCATTAGCCGTCGGTCGTCCGCGTCGTGGACGTGTCTAGCCCAACCTAAACCAACCACCACAACAAGATTTTCCAGAACCACACATGCCGGCGATGCGTCGGCCATGGCTTTCTGACGAGACCCTTGCGGCGCAAGACTCCGGCCTGGCTCAACGTTTCTGAGTTGTGGGCGCCAAGACACGGTCTGGCATCGTGCTGACAAGGCGCGCTAGAGATCGAGCATGATGCCAGCCTATCTAAACTTCGACCTATCGAGCCGCCGCCTTCGTCTCGACCCGCACGAGCCGGCCTTCGTGCAGAACCCCTACGAGGCCTATGCTTTCCTGCATGGCGCCGCCAACGCCTTCTTCTGGGAAGATTACGGCTTCTGGTGTTTCGGCGCCTTCGAGGACGTCAACCGGCTGCTGCGCGACCGCCGTTTCGGCCGCCAGAACCCGGCCGGGATTCCCGACAGCCGCGGCGTGGGCGACGACCGCTCGCATCTTGTGGCGTTCGACGCGATCGAGGCCAATTCCATGCTCGAGCTCGAGCCGCCGGTGCATACGCGGCTCAGAACGCTGGTCAACCGCGCCTTCGTCTCACGCCAGGTCGAGCGGCTCCGGCCGCGCATCGAGGTGCTGGCCAACGAACTGATCGACCGCTTCGAGCCAAACGGCGTCGACCTTCTGCCCGCTTACGCCTCGCCCTTGCCGATCACCATCATCGCCGAAATGCTCGGCGTTCCGGTCGAGATGGGACCGCAACTGCTCGACTGGTCGCATCGGATGGTCGCGATGTACATGCATGGCCGGACGCGCGAGACCGAGGACACGGCCAACCGCGCCGCGCGCGACTTTTCCTCGTTCCTGCGCGGCTATGTGGTCGAGCGCCGCAAGAAGCCGGGCGACGATCTGCTGTCGCTGCTCATCGAGGCCCGGGACAACGGCCAGAAGCTCTCGGAAGACGAGCTGGTGTCTTCAGCCATCCTGCTTCTCAATGCGGGCCACGAAGCGACCGTGCACCAGACCGGCAATGCGGTGCGCTCTATCCTCGCGCAAGGCGGTGATCCGCGCCGCTTTTTCCAAACGCCGGAGGAAAATGTCGCGACCGTCGAGGAGTGCCTGCGCCACGACGCGCCGCTGCATATGTTCCTGCGCTATGCCTATGACGAGATCGAAGTTTCGCCTGGCATTGTGGTGAAGCCAGGCGAGACAGTGGCGCTGCTGCTCGGCATGGCCAACCGCGACCCGTTGGTCTTGGGCGAGCCCGACAACTTCAATCCGGCCCGCGCGGACCAGAAGAACGTCTCCTTCGGTGCCGGCATCCATTTCTGCATCGGCGCGCCGCTGGCCAGGCTGGAGCTGCAGGTGTCGCTCAAGACGCTATTCGACCGGCTGCCGGATCTACGCTTGGCGGAAGCCCCACGCTTCCGCGACACCTATCATTTCCATGGGCTGGAAAAACTCGTGGTTATTCTTCGAGATGGCACGAAATGAGATTCGCGTTCCTGCAGGAACCACCGTTCTGCTTCACCGATGTTTCCGGCAGCGTCGATGGCTGTGATACAAGGCTCGCCTCGAAAATTTGCCAGATGCTCGAACTGGGGAACTTCTCGCCGATCGAGGCGGAGTTCGCCGAATTGCTGCCTGGCGTGGCCGACGGCCGCTGGGAAATGACGACCGGTCTGTTCATATCGGACGAGCGCAGAAGGCGCGTGAATTTTACACGGCCCATCTGGTCGTTGCCTGACGGACTGATGGTCGCGAAGGACAATCCGCTGGGACTGCAGGGCTACCGCTCGCTTAGCCGGAACCCTTCAGCGGTACTTGCCGTAATATCGGATCAGATCCAGCATCAGACCGCTTTGCAGAACAGCGTTCCACCAGAACGGATCAGGATATTCGCGACACAGGCGGAGGCGGCAGAGGCCGTGGCGAAGGGTGCGGCGCAGGCTTACGCCAGCGTCGCCGTAGCGCATCGCGGCTACATTGCCCGGCGTACCAACGCGCGGCTCGATGTCGTCGATGTGCCGGCATCAGAGAAGCAGCCCGCCGCCGGCGCGTTCGCGTTGGCCAGGAGCAGTGCCGCTCTGCGCGAACAGATAGATCGATGCCTGAGCGATCTTCTCGGCGGCCCCTGGCACCGGGAGATGATGAGCGAATATGGTTTTTCCGACGATGATGTCGACCGGCTGTTGTGAGCCGGCCGAAGCCGTCAAAGCTTGATCACGTATTCCTTGCGGGTCGTCTCGAGCACCTCCCAGGTACCTTTGAAACCTGGCCTCAGCACGAAACTATCGCCGGCCCGCACGGTCCGCGCCTCGCCGCCGTCTTCGGCGACGACCGACACGCCGGACAGGATGTGGCAGAACTCCCATTCGTCATAGGCGATGCGCCACTTGCCAGGCGTCGCTTCCCAGATGCCGGCATAGAGGCCGCCGTCGCGCTCCTCGACATTCCAGGTGCGGAATTTCGGATTGCCCGAGACCACCCGGTCCGGAGCCGGCGCGCCGGCCTCCGGCTCGACGGCTTCGACATTGACCGCAAGAAAGGCTGACATATCAGACCTTGCCGAGCGCCTGATCAAGATCGGCAATGATGTCGTTGACGTCCTCGATGCCGATGGACAGCCGCACCGTATCCGGCCCGGCGCCGGCCTTGACCTTCTGCTCGTCGGAGAGTTGGCGGTGCGTGGTGGAGGCCGGATGGATGACCAGCGACTTGGTGTCGCCGACATTGGCGAGGTGCGAGAAGAGTTCGAGCGCCTCGACGAATTTGACGCCGGCTTCGTAGCCGCCCTTGAGGCCGAAAGTGAAGACGGCGCCCGCGCCCTGAGGCGAGTATTTCTTCTGCAGCGCGTTGTTCTTATCGCTCGGCAGCCCTGGATAGTTCACCCAGGCAACCTTGGGATGGTTGGACAACCAGCCGGCGACGCTCGCCGCATTGTCGCAATGACGCTGCATGCGCAGCGGCAGCGTTTCCAGGCCCGTCAGGATCAGGAAAGCGTTGAAGGGCGAAATCGCCGGGCCGAGATCGCGGAGGCCGAGCACCCGTGCGGCAATGGCGAAAGCGAAATTGCCGAAAGTCTCGTGCAGGACGAGCCCGCCATATTCGGGCCGCGGTTCCGAAAGCATTGGGTATTTGCCGGATTTCGACCAGTCGAAAGTGCCGCCGTCGACGATTATGCCCCCGATCGAATTGCCGTGTCCGCCGATGAACTTGGTCAGCGAATGGACGACGATGTCGGCGCCGTGCTCGATCGGCCGCACCAGATAGGGCGAGGCCAGCGTGTTGTCGACGATCAGCGGCAGGCCGTGCTTGCGGGCAATGTCGCCGATCTTCTCGATGTCGACGAAGACGCCGCCGGGGTTGGCGAGGCTTTCGATGAAGATCGCCTTGGTCCGGTCGTCGATCTGGCTTTCGAAAGTCGCCGGATCGTTTGCTTCGGCCCAGCGAACTTCCCAGCCGAAATTCTTGAAGGCATGGCCGAACTGGTTGATCGAACCGCCATAGAGCTTGTTGGCGGCGATGAAGTTGTCGCCCGGCTGCATCAGATTGTGGAAGACGATGACCTGCGCGGCGTGGCCCGAAGCGACAGCCAGCGCCGCCGTGCCGCCTTCAAGTGCCGCGACGCGTTCCTCGAGAACCGCCTGCGTCGGGTTCATGATGCGGGTGTAGATGTTGCCGAAGGCCTTCAGCCCGAACAGCGAGGCGGCATGATCGGCATCGTCGAAGACGAAGGAGGTTGTCTGGTAGATGGGCGTGGCGCGGGCGCCTGTCGCAGGATCGGGCTTTGCGCCTGCATGAACGGCTAAAGTGTTGAAACCAGGCGTACGGGTCATGGAAGCCTCCCTGTCAAATCTTTCGAAAATCGCCGGGCATTCTTGGCGAAGCCCGAGTTGGAATGCAAAGAAGAAAATTCCTTTCGGAGCGCGATCTGCGATGAACGCCCTGGAAAATGCATTTCTTCCAGGAATAATTTTGCGCCGGCCGCCACCCGCTTATTTCTGCCTCACGCCGAAGCTCTGAAACCCCTGGCGCATCAAGGGCTTTTTCGACGACAGGACGCCGGAGTTGACGCCGGTCCAGCCGATCTCGCCGGAGAGTTTGCCGTATTCGATCTTCGGGCAGCGGTTCATCACCACGTTGATGCCGGCCGCCTCTGCGCGGGCAGCGGCCTCGTCATGGCGCACGCCAAGCTGCATCCAGACGACCTTCGGCAACGGATCGAGCTTCAGCGCCTGGTCGACGATCCCCGGCACCGCCGAGGAGGCGCGAAAGATGTCGACCATGTCGACTGGCTGCGGCAGATCGGCGAGACTGGCATAGACCGTCTGTCCGAGGATCTCCTTGCCGGCGTGGCCGGGGTTGATCGGGAACACGGAAAAGCCTTTGGCCAAAAGATATTTCAGCACGAAGTAGCTCGGCCGCACATCGTTGGGCGACGCGCCGACCATGGCGATCGTCTTCACCGAATTCAGGATGCCGGCGATGTAGCTGTTGTCGTAACTGTCGTGATTCATGGTACGTCCTCATACAGCGCTTCGGCGAGAAAGGCAGCCGGATCGCTGCAGAAGTCACGCATCATCCGGAAATGATCGGTGTCCTGAAATTCGATCGGGTCCAGTCCGAAGAGACCGATGCGGAAGAGCCGCGCGTTCGGACAAGCCATCAGCAAAGGCGAGTGTGTGGCCATGATCACTTGCGCGGTGCCGGACTGCTCCATGCGTCGGAGCAATTTCAACAGTTCGATCTGGCGCGTCGGCGACAGCGCGCTTTCGGGCTCGTCGAGGATATAAATGCCTTGCCGGCGGCAACGCTCCTCGAAGAATCGGATGAAGCCTTCGCCATGCGACCAGGAGAGGAAATCGGGCGGTGGCGGCTTGAACGGATCGTCGAGCGCAACCCTATCGAGGTAGCGCGCAACGGAGTAGAAAGACTCGGCGCGAAAGAACCAGCCCGCGGTGACTTTCGGCAGCCAATGTGCCCGAAGCGTGCCAGCAAGCGGCGCCCCGCTCTTATCGATAGCGATGGAATGGTCGACCGGCATGTAGCCCTTGCCGCCGCCCGCCTCGTCATAGCCGGCTAGCGCGCCAATGGCTTCGAGCAGTGTCGATTTGCCGGTGCCGTTCTCGCCGACGATGATGGTGATGGCCGAGGCGAATTCGAACTCGAATTCGCGATCCCGGAAGATCGGCAGGTTCCAGGGATATTGCTCCCAGTCGGAGACGCGCGACGGCTCAAGCAGGATGCGCTTGAGGTAGGGCGCCTTCAGCCGCGTCAGTTGCTTGCGAGCAGCCACGTCCGACCCTCGACGATGGAAAAGCGCCGTCCCATCTGGAAGGCTATTCGTCGATCCATTCCGGCTTGCGTTTGCCGATGAAGGCGCCGATGCCTTCCTCGGCGTCGCGCGCCAGCATGTTCTCCACCATCATGCGGCCTGTATAGGCATAGGCGTCGGCTAGTCCCATTTCGGCCTGGACGTAGAACGCTTCCTTGCCCGTCTTGATGACCAAGGACGATTTGGAAGCAATGGTTTGCGCGTATTTGTTGACAACTTGATTCAGATATTCGCGCGGCACGATGCGGTTGATCAGACCGAACTCCTTGGCGGTCGCGGCGTCGATAGTCTCGCCGGTCAACAGCATCTCCATCGCCTGCTTGCGCGAGACGTTGCGCGAGAGCGCCACCATCGGCGTCGAGCAGAACAGGCCGATATTGACCCCAGGCGTGCAGAAACTCGCCTCATGCGAAGCAATGGCAAGGTCGCAGCTGGCAACCAGTTGCAGGCCGGCGGCGGTGGCGAGACCGTCGACCTCGGCGATCACCGGCTTCGGATGGCGCACGATCGTCTGCATCAGCATGGCACAAGCGGCGAAGGTCTCTTCGAAGAAAGCCTTGCCACGATCGGGATCGGCCCGGCGCGCCGTCATTTCCTTCAAGTCGTGACCTGCGCAAAACACTTTGCCGGACGCCGCCAGGATGATGACGCGCACGGATCTGTCGGCCTTCACGCGATCGAACTCGGCCTGTAGCGCCGCCATCGTCGCCAGCGACAGCGCATTGGCCGGCGGGCTGGCCAGCGTGAGGCGCAGAATGCCCTTGTCCTGGCTGACAAGAACGGGGCCGTCGGCGACGGCGGGCTTGATGGCGACGACTTCGGCCATTTTCCAAACCTTTCTGGTCGGCGCTGGCAGCGCATGGAGCAACAGAACTAGCATGCTGCCGGTTGAAGAACAGCCGCGAGGCGTGTTTTCTCCGTTGCACCGTTTGGTCCAGGCAAATTGCCTGGAGCCAGCTATATAGGATGCCGCCCATGCCTGCCCAAAGCGATCTGAAGCCAATGCTCAACGCGGCCGAAGTCAACACGCTGATGGCGAGCGTCTATCCGCAGCTCAACGGCAATTCCACCTCCTACGAGGCGATCGACGTGTTTCCAGGCGGCTGCACGGTCCGGCTCAACGCCGACGAGCAGCATCTGCGCCCCGGCGGGACGGTCTCGGGTCCGTCGTTGTTCACGCTGGCCGACATCGGCGGTTATGTCTGCGTGCTGAGCCACGCCGGACCGGACGCGCTTTCGGTGACCGTCAATCTCGACATCAACTTCATGCGCAAAGCGGAAGCCGGGCCGATCGACGGCCATTGCCGGATTTTGAAGCTCGGCAAAAGCCTGATGGTATTCGACATCGACATCGTCGCCGGCCCGGACGGTCGCACCGTCGCCCATGCCACCGGCACCTATTCAATTCCGAAGAAGCGCGAGGCAGATGTGGTAAAATAATACCACGCTTTCAACGCATTGTTTTTACTGTAATTATTCGCCCCCACTCATTTCCAGACGCCTTGACGCGCTCAGCACCCTCGCCTATAAGCCCTCTCGAAGCAGCGGCCCGCAAAGGCCGCCGTTTTGTTATTGGCGGGTTGGCTCCGGCTCATCCGTCAATTCAAGCAACAAGAAACGCCTTCGCTGCCTTTCGTGGGCAAGAAGGTCAACCTGAGAGCAAAACCATGGCTACCTTTTCGCAGAAGCCTGCGGATGTGGTGAAGAAGTGGGTGCTGATCGACGCCGAGGGTCTCGTCGTCGGTCGTCTGGCCACCGTCATCGCCAACCATCTGCGCGGCAAGCATAAGCCCACCTTCACCCCGCATGTCGATGATGGCGACAACGTCATCGTCATCAATGCCGACAAGGTGGTGTTCACCGGCAAGAAATACACCGACAAGGTCTACTATTGGCACACCGGTCATCCCGGCGGCATCAAGGAGCGCACCGCGCGCCAGCTGCTCGAGGGCCGTTTCCCCGAGCGCGTCGTCGAGAAGGCCGTCGAGCGCATGATCCCGCGCGGCCCGCTTGGCCGTCGCCAGATGAAGAATCTCCGCGTCTATGCAGGCGCCGAGCATCCGCACACCGCCCAGCAGCCCGTCACGCTCGACGTGGCCAAGCTGAACTCCAAGAACAAGAGGGCTTCGTAATGGCTGAGCTTTCCTCGCTCGCAGAACTCGGCGCCGTTGCCGCGCAGCCGGCCGCGCCCGTGCATGTCCAGAAGCTCGACAAGTCGGGCCGCGCCTATGCCACCGGCAAGCGCAAGAACGCCATCGCGCGCGTCTGGGTGAAGCCGGGTTCCGGCAAGATCACCGTAAACGACAAGGAATTCGCGACATATTTCGCGCGTCCGGTGCTGCAGATGATTCTCAACCAGCCGATCGTCGCGGCCAACCGCGCAGGCCAGTACGACATCGTCGCGACCGTCATCGGCGGCGGCCTTTCCGGCCAGGCCGGTGCGGTGCGTCACGGCATCTCCAAGGCGCTGACCTACTACGAGCCGGGCCTGCGCTCGGTGCTCAAGAAGGGCGGCTTCCTGACCCGCGACAGCCGCGTGGTCGAGCGCAAGAAGTACGGCAAGGCGAAGGCCCGCCGCAGCTTCCAGTTCTCGAAGCGCTAAGCGTCGCGAGATCCAAGTTTCCGAAAAGGCCGCCCTTGGGCGGCCTTTTTGTTTCCGGTTACCAGTGCCCGGCCGGCGTCTTGATATAGTCGATGAAGGCGCGCAGCGGTGCCGGCACAAGGCGACGGCCCGGATAATAGAGGAACGGCCCGGAAAATTCCTCCCACCACGGCTCAAGAACGGGTTCGAGCACGCCGCTGACGAAATGCGGGCGAAGCCAATCCTCGAACAGGCTGACGATGCCGGTGCCGGCGATAGCAGCATCGACGGCGAGATCGACGGCTCCGCCGAGGCTTACGATAAGCGGCCCGGGCGGATCGACCCGGATCACCTCGCCGTCTCTCACGAACTCCCAGGGCATTGCGCCGCGACCGGGAAAGCGCCCACGCAGGCAGGCGTGGTCGAGCAGGTCGCGCGGATGTCGCGGGCGGCCGTGCCGGTCGAGATAGGTCGGCGAAGCGGCCGTAGCGAAGCGCTGTGTGCGCGGCCCTATCGGCACCGCTATCATGTCCTGCTCCAGCCGCTCGTCGTAACGGATCCCCGCATCGCCACCAGCCGCCAGCAGATCGACGAAGCTCTCTTCAGCCATCACTTCCAGGCGAATCGCGGGATAGGCGGCAAGAAATCCCGGCACGATCCTGGGCAGAACCAGCCGTGAAGCGCTGACGGGCACGTTGAGCCGCAAGGTGCCAGCCGGACGGTCGCGAAAGCCGTTCACCACGTCAAGCGCTGCCTCGACCTCGCCCAGCGCAGGACCGAGCCGCGCCAGTAGGCTGGTGCCAGCCTCCGTCAATGCCACGCTGCGCGTGGTGCGGTTGAAGAGCCTGACACCAAGCTGAGTTTCCAGACGGCGGATGGCCTCGCTGAGCGCTGACGCGCTGCCCGCAGTCGCTCGAGCTCCCTCGCGAAACCCTCCTGCGCGAGCCACGGCTATAAACGCCTGGAGATCGTTGAGGTCAGCCGCCATTGTTCTCAATTCCGCACAAGCTGTGGCGATCATATCCGGTTATCGGGACAACGGCCATGGCCTATCTCCCTCGCGGTAAGCAAAGGAGAACCACGATGTCCAGCATAGAAAAATCCGGCACCTATCAATTCGGCGGCTGCTCCATTCATCGTCTCGGCTACGGCGCCATGCAGCTTGCGGGCAAGGGCGTATTCGGTCCGCCGAAGGACCGCAACGCGGCCATTGCCGTGCTTCGCGAAGCGGTGGCGCAGGGCGTGAACCACATCGACACCAGCGACTTTTATGGCCCGCATGTCACCAACAGGCTAATCCGCGAAGCGCTGGCGCCATACTCCGAAGACCTGGTCATCGTCACCAAGATCGGCGCCCGCCGCGGCGACGACGCGTCCTGGCTGGCGGCATTTGCGCCTGAGGATCTCGAAAGGGCTGTGCATGATAATCTCCGCAACCTCGGCCTCGACGTACTGGAGGTGGTCAACCTGCGGCTGATGTTCGATGTGCATGGTCCTGCGGAAGGCTCGATCGAGGCGCCGTTGACCGCGCTTGCCGAACTGCAGCGCAAGGGACTTGTGCGCAATATCGGCTTGAGCAACGCCACCCGCGCGCAGATCGCGGAAGGCCGCAAGATCTGCGACATCGTCTGCGTGCAGAACCAGTACAATCTGGCGCACCGGGACGACGACGCGCTAATCGACGAACTCGCCCGCGACGGCACCGCCTATGTGCCGTTCTTCCCGCTCGGAGGATTCAGCCCGCTGCAATCCTCGACGCTGTCGGGGGTGGCGAAACGGCTTGGCGCGACGCCGATGCAGGTGGCGCTGGCGTGGCTGCTGCAGCGTTCGCCGAACATCCTCTTGATCCCGGGCACATCGTCTATCGAGCATTTGCGGGACAATCTGGCCACGGCTGACCTGGAGCTGTCGGAGGACGTGTTGCGGGAGCTGGAGGGCGTTGCGAAAGCGGCGTAGGAAGGCGCCGTCACCCGCCTGCGCCTTCTGAACGACCTCGCCCAGATCGGGAGGTCGGCGCGATGCCCCCCGGTGGGGTGCTGCGTCAGCGCCGCTAATTGATGCTCGCCGTATGCGCCGGCTCAGCCTGCTTGATGTCCGTCGGATAAGGCACGCGAAACCCATTGGCCGCCAGCCACTCGATCGCCGCTTTCGGCTCGTCGGTCTGGATGATCGTCGCGCCATGGTCGACCCAGAAACCCCAGGCTTCGCGCGGCAGGCTGGCGGCGACGGCCAGCTCGTCGCCGCGGCCGCCGGCAAGGAAGCCCCCCGGCTTGTTGACGATAGTGTAGGTGTCGGCCCAGAGGTGCCAGTCGCCGCGGGCCGCTTCCGCCCGCATCTGGTTGCTGAAAAGCGGGCCGCCGGTCGAGGTCAGCGTCTCGGCGCCATTGCGCCAGTTGATCAGTTCGATGGCGCGCGGCGCGAACGCCTTGTCGACCTCACCGGCAAAGGCTGCGTCATGCACGGCGTCGTCGGCGAGGATCGGCATGAACTGGAAGCCGCCGCCTGCCTCGGCAAGTGCTGCGCTTGCGGCATCGATGCGTTGGCGGTTCCAGAGGTTCTCCTTGACGATTACCTGTTCGGCCATGCCGAGATCGCGGGCCTCCGCGATCATGCCGGGCAGGTCGGTCACCTCAAGCTTGTTGTCGAGGTTGATCAGGATCCTGTCCCTGGTCGTCAGCAGCATCTCGCGTAGCGTCGACACCGTCTCGTTGGTGACGGCGCCCGTGCCCTCGATCACCAGGCGGCATTTCCTCAACTCGGCTAGCGTGTATTTCACCACTTCGCCGTTGCACGTGGTGGTGCGGTCCAGCCAACTGTCATGCATGACGACGAACTCGCCATCCTTCGAACGCCTGATATCGACCTCGACGATCTCGGCGCCGATCGCGATCGAGCCCTCGACCGCCGCCAGCGAATTCTCGGCGTAAAGCGTCTTGCCGGCCTGCATGCTGCCGGCGCGGTGAGCGGCAATCATCACATGATCGCGCCACTCGTTGGCATGTTGGAAGCGGTCGAGGATCTGGCTCGCCCGCGTCTCGCCGGCTGAGCTTTGCCCAGCAAAGGTGGCAAGGGCGGCGGAGAAGGCAAGGCTCAGCCAGAGTACTCGCATCGGGGAATCGCTCCGTTCCGGGTCGGGACCCCGGTTAGGCGATGCCCATGACAGGGCGGTGAACGAAGCCGGCTAGCTGTTTCCTTGCTTGGCGCAATTCCGGACGGAAGATCGCCTCACACTTTCCTGGAATTGCCTGTGTCAAATCCGCTTGGCGAGGCGCCGGAACCAGGCCAGAGCCGGCATTTCGACGAAGCGCCAAGTGAACCAGGAAGCGGCGACGACGGCGATCAACATGGCAATCAAAGCCGCGAAGCCGATCCAGGGCGAACCGGCGCCAAAGCCGCTCGCATGGTCGCCGCGCAGCATCAGGTCGCCGACAATGCCGAGCCCGAGTTTGCGTTCGATCAGGCCACCCAGATTGATCATGCGGGCCTGGACGAAGATGTGGACCATGTAGATCGAATAAGAGAGCGAACCGAGCAGCAGCATCGGCCGGCTGCGCAGCATGGCACTGACCCATCCGCCCTCATGCGCAAACAGATAAAGCGCCAGCGCGAAGACGACCGGCGCCGCGATGCCGGCGTCATTCGCTCCCGCCGCCGAGACGAACAGCGCGATCACCGCGATCATCGCCAGCTCGGCAAACGTCCAGGCGAGGCGCCCTGCCCCACCGCTCAGCGCCTGTCGCGCCCTTGCAATGGAATCGTGCTGAAACCATGCGAGCAACGCGCCGAGCGAGAAGCCGTAGAGGCAGCGGATGAAGCCGAAATCGAAGGACACGTCCATATGACGCGTCGAGACCGCGAGCAGGAAGAGCGGCGCCGTTACCGCGGCGGACACGAACCATATCCAGGCGCGCTGGCCGGCGTTGAAGACGATGGCGGCAAAGAGCAGGTAGGTGAAGAACTCAGCCGAAATGCTCCAGCTTGGCGCGTTCCAGCTCAGATGGTCCTGGACGCCCATGCCCTGCAGAAGGAACAGGTTGGCGACGAGGCTTTTCAGGTCGAAACCCGCGGTGAAGGGTGCGGGACCCGTTCCATGCAACGCCGGCAGGACGAGCCGCAGCGCCTCGAAGCCGGCGAAGGCGGCCAGCATCAGGAGATGCAGCGGATAGATGCGGCCGAAACGCACCAGCGCGAAGCGGGCAAGATCGTCCTGCTCGTTCAGCCGGCCGCCATAGGCGCCGGTGATGACGAAGCCCGAAAGCACGAAGAAGAAATCGACGAACAGATAAGAGCCGCCGACAAAGGCGCTTTGCGAAGCTATCGACGTGGTCGGGAAGTGGAACAGCGCCACCAGCAGTGCGCAGATGCCGCGCCAGGAATCCAGCACCAGGAAGCGCTCGCCTGCTATCGTGCCGGCACGGGTCGCCGTGGGCGCGGACGCAAGGTTGAGCAGAGCCGTCTCAGCCATAATGATACAAATCCTGTGTTGCCGTGGCACTCGCCGAGCGCCGCTTCCTTTCCGCAAGCTGTGACTGGCATGTTGCGTGCCGGTTCTATAGTTGTGGCTGCCCCGATGAGAACCGAGGACCCGTAATGGCGAATAAAGAGATCGACCACGCCTTCACCGCCCGCTCCAAGACGGGCGCGTCGCTCGAGCCGACCTATGCCGGCGCGCTGTCGTTCATGCGGCGCAAATACACGAAGGATGTGAAGGGCGCGGATGCCGTGGTCTGGGGCATTCCCTTCGACGCCGCCGTCACCAACCGGCCGGGCGCCCGCTTCGGGCCGCAGGCCATCCGCCGCGCCTCGGCGATCCTCGACAACGATCCGCAATATCCGTTCTCGCGCGACCTGTTCGAGAACCTCTCGGTCGTCGACTATGGCGATTGCCTGCTCGACAGCGGCAACCATCAGAAGACGCCGGGCACGATCGAACGCGAGGCCGCCAGGATACTGAAATCAGGCGCTTTCCTTTTGACGCTCGGCGGCGACCATTTCGTCACCTGGCCGCTGCTCAAGGCGCATGCCGCGATCCACGGGCCGCTGGCGCTGGTGCAGTTCGACGCGCATCAGGACACCTGGCCGGACGACGGGAAGCGCATCGACCATGGCTCCTTTGTCGCCCGCGCGGTGCGTGAAGGCGTCATCGACCCCGACCGCTCGATCCAGATCGGCATCCGCACCCATGCGCCCGATACGTTCGGCATCAAGATCCTCTACGGGCACGAGGTCGAGGAAATGCGCGCTTCCGACATCGCCTATGCGATCGTCGAGCGCACCGGCGGCAAGAAGACCTATCTTACTTTCGACATCGACTGCCTCGACCCGGCCTTCGCGCCCGGCACTGGCACACCGGTGGCCGGCGGCCCCTCCTCGGCAAAGATGCTGTCGACGCTGCGCCAGCTCGGCCAGATCGACATCGTCGGCGCCGACGTCGTCGAGGTTGCGCCAGCCTATGATCATGCCGATATAACGGCGATCGCCGGATCGATCATCGCCATGCACTATCTGGGGCTATTGGCGGAGCGAAAGGCCAGGCTTGACGAATTGAACAACGGCAATCATGCGGCGCTAAATCACGCGCACGGCATATGACATTGGAATCGCAGGGAATTTGGTAAGCGATGAAACCGAAAATATTCATTGACGGCGAACACGGCACGACGGGCCTGCAGATCAGGGCGCTGCTGGCCGATCGCGGCGACCTGGAGATCATCTCCATCCCGACCGATCGCCGCAAGGAAGCAGCCGCCCGCGCCGAATTCCTCAACGCGGCCGATGTCGCGATCCTGTGCCTGCCGGATGCGGCAGCTAAGGAAAGCGTGTCGCTGATTAAGAACGACACGACCAAGGTGATCGACGCCTCGACAGCGCATCGCGTCGCCGAGGGATGGGAATACGGCTTCGCCGAGATGGACAAGGATCAGGCCAGCAAGATCGCCGGCGCGAAACGCATCGCCAACCCGGGTTGCTGGCCGCAAGGGCCGATCGCGACACTGCGGCCGCTGGTTTCCGCCGGCCTGCTGCCGGCCGATTTTCCGGTCACCGTCAACGGCATTTCCGGCTATTCGGGCGGCGGCCGGCCGATGATCGAGGATTATGTGGGCAAGGGCGAGGACGCGCCCGAGTTCCTCCCCTACGGGCTCACGCTGCAGCACAAGCACGTGCCGGAGCTCCGCACCTACGCGAAGCTGTCGCACGACCCGATCATGCAACCGGCGGTCGGCAACTTCGCCCAGGGCATGATCACCGTAGTGCCGCTGCAGCTCGGCGGTCTCGACCGTATTCCGACCGGCGCCGAGCTTCATGCGGCCATCGCCGACCATTACGCGTCGATCGAAGGCGGCGTGGTCGAGGTCGCGCCCTATACGCATATGGAGCGCATGCCCGAGATCGATCCGGAGATTTATAACGGCACCAACCGGATGAAGGTCTATGTATTCGCCAACGACGAGCGGGCTCAGGCGCTGCTCCTGGCTGTCTACGACAATCTTGGCAAGGGCGCGTCGGGCGCCGCGGTGCAGAATCTCGATCTGACGCTCGGCATCAAGCAGTGAACTATCGTGCAGGCGTCTCCTGAGCGCTGGAAGGTCAGCGCTCCCGAACTCATCGCCGAGACTATCTCCAGCCGCATCTGGAAGGTTGTGTGCGAGGACGGCTCGCCGGCAATCGTCAAGGATTTGAAACCCTTCGACGATGTCGCGGACGAGTTGCGCGGCGAGCATTATCTCGCCTGGCGGCGCGGCGAAGGTGCGGTGCGGCTGCTCGGTCGCGACGGCAATCGCATGCTGCTCGAATTTGCCGGCGACCGGCTGCTCTCCGAACATCTCGCGGAGCGCGGCGACGATGCCGCGACCGCAATTGCCGCCGGCGTGATGGCGAAGCTGCTGTCGCCGTCAGAGCACACGCCTCCACCCGACCTGCAGCCGCTGCGGGAACGGTATGTCAGCTTGTTCCGGGCGGCCAAGACCGACCGGGCCATGGGGCGAACCAGCCTCTATGTCCACGCGGCGGACATCTCCGAGCGGCTGCTTGCCAATCCGCGCGAGATCAAGCCGCTGCATGGCGACCTGCATCACGACAACATCCTCTTCGGCCCGCGCGGTTGGCTGGCGATCGATCCGAAGGGGGTGCTCGGCGATCCCGGCTTCGATGCGGCCAACATGTTCTACAATCCGCTCGACCGCGACGATCTCTGCCTCGATCCGCGCCGGATCGCGCATATGGCCGACATATTCGGAAAGACGCTCGATCAGTCGCCGCGCGCCATCCTCGACCACGCGATCGCCTATGGCTGCCTGTCGGCCGCATGGCATCGCGAGGACAAGAACGCGGTCGACGAGAACCGGGAGCTGGCCGTCGCCGGAGCCGTTCGGGAGGTTCGCTCGCGATACTGATCGCCGGCCGTCAGCTTCTGACGTTTATCTCCGTCGGCAGCGGATAGGCGCCCTTGGTGCCGCGCCAATGCGCGGCGGCGAAGCCAAGCAGGACAAGCGCGATCGCCTGGTGTGTCAAGGCCATGTGCAGCGGCACCTGCATCAGCAGCGTGCCTATGCCGATGGAGGCCTGGATGACCACCAGCGCGAAGAGAACCATGGCGCGGCGCGCATGGGTGGTGCCGTGCTGGCGCCGCCAGGTTGCGATCATGTGCCAGAGCGCGACGACGAAGACCGTATAGGCGCCGATGCGGTGCACGAACTGCACGGTCTTCGGATTTTCGAAGAAGTTCAGCCAGGCGGGCTTCAGGAGAAGCAGATCGGACGGGATCAAAGTGCCGTCCATCAGCGGCCATGTGTTGTAGGAAAGGCCGGCGTGAAGGCCGGCAACCAATCCGCCGAGATATATCTGGATCAGCGTCAGGAACACGATGAAACCCGCCAGTCGCTGTGTCGAGCGATCGGCGGTGGGCTCGGAATGCGGCGCGAGACCGCGCGCCACCACCATGGTGGCGGTGAAGATCAGGGCGGCGAGCGTCAGGTGCGTCGCCAGCCTGTACTGGCTCACCGAGACGCGGTCGACCAGCCCCGAGGCCACCATCCACCAGCCGATGGCGCCTTGCAGGCCGCCAAGCAGGAGGATACCGACGAGCTTCGGCCCGAGACCGCGCTCGATACGCCGCGTCGCCCAGAAGAACAGCAGCGGCAGGGCGAAGACCAGGCCCACGCTGCGCGCCAGGATGCGATGGGCCCACTCCCACCAGAAGATCGACTTGAACTCCTCGACGTTCATGCCCTTGTTGATCTCGGTATATTGCGGGATCTGCTGGTAGCGCTGGAACTCTTCGTGCCATTCGGCGTCGCTCAACGGCGGGATGACGCCGTGGATCGGCTGCCACTCAGTGATCGACAGGCCCGAGCCGGTGAGACGCGTGGAACCGCCAACCAGCACCAGCGCGAACAGCACGAGCACAACGATGTACAGCCAGCCGCGCACCAAGGCGCGGTTATGCAGGTCGCGGTCGCGTGCGGCATAAGGAGCCGTGGCGGTGATGGCAGCCATTTCGCTTTCCCGGCAGTTGAGACGCCGGATTGGTGGACCAAGCCTCGCGCCGTGGCAAGACTGGACAGCGCGGCACGCCGTCGCGCCGGGCCGCGGCGGTTGCGCACGGGCTCCAATCGGCCTAAGCGGGACTGGTCAACGAGACCGCGACATGCCCATTCGCCTGAAAAAGCTGATCGGAACCATATTGCTGGTGGCGCTGGTCATCATCTACGCGCTGACCGCCTCCGCTGTCGCGGTCACAAGGCTCGCCGAGTACGGGGCCACCGCGCATCTCCTGTTCTTCCTGTTCAGCGGCTTTCTCTGGGTCCTGCCGGCCATGGCCATCATCAAATGGCTGATCATCGAGCCGCGCCCGAAGGGCTGACCGTCACTGACGTCGACGGCTCTCACTCGTCTAGACGGTCACCACCATCTTGCCGGCATTGGCGAGCGGGGTCGTGATACCGGACAGCATCGTGCGGATATGGGCGACGCTCTGGTAGCGGCCGTTGACGGAGATGCGCGGCAGTGCATGCAGGAAGCCGGCATGCTCGGCCCTTAGCACGCCATGCCGCGTGGTCACCGCCGAGGCATAGCCGGCGTCGCGGGCAAAGGCCACCTCGCGGCAGGCGACCGCGCTTGCATAGCCATAGGGGTAAGCCAGATGGCGTGGCTCCTGGCCGAGTTTTTCCTCAAGGATGCGGCGGACATCGCCAATTTCACGGCGCGCGTCGGCGTCGGCCAGGCGCTTCAAGTTCCTATGATTGACGGTGTGCGCGCCGATGGTCACCAGCGGATGCGCCGTCATGGTGCGAAGCTCATCCCAGTTCATCAAGGTGCAAGGGCGGCCCGTGCCGAATTCATAGCCGTTCGAACGAGCCAGCGCACGCAACGCCGCGCCCTGCTCTTCCTCGGCGACTTCCAGGGTCAGCCAGGCGTTCAGCCGCGCGACGGCCTGGATCTTTCTGCCGGGCGTCGAGCAATCGATGACGGTCGATCCGCCCGCCGTCTTGAATGTCAGGCGCGAGCTGGTGTCCACGATGTCCTCGATCACGTCCCACCAAAGGTCGGCGGCGCCATCAATCAAGCCGGGGGCGACGTAGATGGTGATCGGCGCGCCGTGCATCTCGAGCACCGGAAGCGCCTCCGTCATGTTGTCGCGATAGGCGTCGTCGGCGGTGATCGTCGCGAACTGCCCACCCTTGCCGCCGGCCTTGATCCGAGCGAGCGCTTCATCAAGGGAAACAAAAGCATACCCCCTTCCCTTCATGTCGCCGATGAGCCTGTCCAGAAAGGCCGGCGCGATGTTAAGATGCCGGTTGACGCTGTTCGGCTTCTCCGGCGTCGCGGTGACACGATGCAGCATCAGGATGGCGCCGATGCCACCGACAAACGGCCGCGCCAGGGGCGCAAGGCCGGAGTAACGGGCAACGTTCAACGCCAGTTTTCGGATTGCCTCGCCTCCGTCGATCATTCCTTCACCTTTTGCGCCTAGGCTCGTCCCAGGACGAAGTGCGCCTAAGCGACCCCCAAGTCGGAACCAATACGTCTTAAGGATTGAGGTATGGTTGACGCGATCGCGTCATTTGATGGCAACCGTGTCGTGGTCAACGCGGGTCCCGCGCGATCCATGCGGGCCGATCAGGTGCAGTGGGCCGCAGCCGCAAGCGACGGCGCCGCCCTTGCCGACTATGTTCAGTTTTGCGCCTCGGCGCTGTTCGCGCCGGCGCAAAGCGCGTCCTGGGTAAGCAACTGGGCATCCGCGACCGGCGCCGATATCGTTGTAGCGACGCTTCTCCACGATGACCGTCCAGCGCTTGCGCTGGCACTGGATGTCGTCCGACGCGGCCCGTTCAAGATTGCCCGTTTCACCGGCGGCCGCCACGCCAACGGCAATTTCGCGGCGGCTGATCCGCGCTTCCTGCCTATCATGGACGCCCCCGCGATCCGCTCCCTGTTCAAGGCGATCGCCAAAGCGCGGCAGGACATCGACCTGGTCTCGCTCGAAAGGCTGCTGCCCGACCTCGATGGCGTCGCCAACCCTTTCGCCGCGATGCCCGGCTTCCCAAGCCCGAATCTCGCGCTCGCGGTCGACCTCGAAGGTGGGTTCGACGCACTGCTGTCGCGCGCGAGCGGCAAGCGCAAGCGCAAGAAACACCGCTCGCAGACGCGCAAGTTCGAGGCGGTCGGCCCCTTCCGCCGCATCGAGGCAGGCACACGCGAGGAAGTCGACAGGCTGCTAGACGCCTTCCTCGAGATGAAGGAAGCGCGATTTGCCAAGATGGGCATCGCCAATGTCTTCGGCGACAGGCAAGTGCGAGACTTCTTCCGAGCGCTGTTTACCGAGGCGCTGATCGAGGAAAAGCCGTCCTTCCTGCTGCATGGCCTCGAGGTGGCGGGAAAGCTGCGCGCGGTGACCGGCTCCAGCCGTTCGGGCAAGCGCCTGATCTGCGAATTCGGCGCCATCGCCGAGGACGACCTCGCCTTCACCAGCCCCGGCGACTTCCTGTTCTTCGACAACATACAGGAAGCCTGCGAGCGTGGTTTCGGCGTGTACGACTTCTCGGTCGGCGACGAGCCTTACAAGCGGCTCTGGTGCGACATCGAGATCCAGCATTTCGAGGTTCTGGCGCCGCTGACGTTGAAGGGCCGCGCCCTGGCGACGACCATGAGGCAAGGCGCACGAGCCAAGGCCTTCATCAAGAACAACCCGACTGTCTGGAAGCTGACCAAGATGCTGCGCCGTAAGGCGGCGGGCCACGCCGCTCCCGCCTCGTCCGCCGAGGACGACAACTGATCCTCGATTTTCTGAAGAACGGCACAGCCACCTCGGCAAGACGCATTCTTCGCGCGACGTTCAGGCGGCGGAACGTCGACCTGGCACCGGCGTTCCCGACGGTTCGTGGCCGACCGGCGTGACCAGCGTCAGGTTCGGATAGCCATTCTCGATCAGCTTCACCGCGGCCTGCGTCACCTCGTCGTCCGCCTCCAGCATCGACAGGAGGACCTCCGTGCCGTCGCCGACCAGGCGGCCGATGCCTTGCGCGTCGGCCGGGCCGCATTCGACCACGACGAGGTCGTAGGCCGTGGTGAGCGACTGCATGATGATCGGCAGCCGGTCGGCGGCGCGCATGGCCCTGACAGGATCGGCGGTGCCCACTGGAATGACGTGCGCATCCGAATAGAGATCAGGATGGATGACGTCGCTGAACTGCGCCTCGGACGCGAGCAGATTGGTGATGCCCGGAAAGAGGCTCGATTCCAGCATCGGCCGCGACGCCGCGCCCGATGCGGTGAGATCGAGCAAAAGCACGCGCAGGCCGGCGTCGGACACTTCGCGCGCCACCAGCACGGCGGAGGCCGCCGCCTCATCGCCTTCCGGCGACACGAAGATCGCGCGAGCCGCGCCCGAGGCGATCAGCTTCTGAGCCGCCTTGTCGACATCGATTTCGCCGAGCGTGGATTGCCTTGGTTGAGGGTCTAATTCGGCCGGGCCAGATGGCCCGACAACGGGCTCGGAGGCAGCGGCATGAACCACTGCAGGCTCGCTTTCGGCCGGGCTCGGGAGTTCCGCTTCCGCGATCGAACGCACTGCCGCGGTCTCCTGGGAAGCAAAGGCACTACTGTCGTCATCCGCCCCGGCAATCAAAGGTTCGGTGCGCGCGACAGGCATCTCCACCTGCTCTATCTGCTCTATATTCTCGAAGCGGGCGCCCGGGGCCGGCCGCATGGCGCGCCCGGAGAACAGTTCGCCAAGCAGCGTGCCGATCGCCATCAGCAGCAGAGACGCGGCGGCGGCGGCACCGGTGATCGGCCCGATCTTCGGAAAGTAAGGCTGGGACGGCACCTGGGCTTTCGCGATCAGGCTCGCAGCGACTGGCAGGTATTTGCGATCCTTGCGGGAAGCGGCCGCGTTGTAGCTTGCCATATAGGATTCAAGCTGCTGACGCTGAACGTTAGCGTCGCGCTGCAGGGCATCCAATTGCACCTGCTGCTCGCCGGCGCGGGCCGAAGCGGCTTTCAGCGTGTTGACATCCGCGACCAGTTGATCCTCGCGAGCCCTGGCCGTCTGGGCCTGGGCAGACAGCCCCCGGATGATCTTTTGCGCCTCGTTGCGAATCTGACCGTCCAGATCGGCAAGCTGCGACTTGAGAGCCCGGATGCGCGGATGGTTGTCCAGCAGGGTGGTTGAAAGATCGGCGATGTTGGCCCGGAGCTCCACCTGGCGCTCGCGCAGGCGCTGGATCAGTTCGGAGGACAGGACTTCAGGCACGCTGTCCAACGACCCGCCATTCTTCAGCGCCAGGCGCACGCTTTCGGCGCTAGCCTCGGCGGCGGCGCGGCTGGCCCGCACGCGCGACAACTCGCTCGACAGCTCGGCGAGTTGCTGAGTCGGCAGCACTGCATTGTTGCCGCCCATTAGAAGGTCGGACTGGGCGCGGAAGGCCGCGACCTTGGCTTCGGCATCCCTTACGCGATTCTGCAGGTCGGCGATTTCCGGCGCGAGAAAGTCGGTGGCGGCGGCGTTTGATTCGAGCTTGGCGTCGCTCCTCGACGCGATATAGGCATCGGCAATGCCGTTCGCGATCTCGGCGGCAAGCCTGGGATCCTTCGAGGCGAACTCGATCGCGATCGCGCGCGTCTTCTCGACCGCGTAGACGTTGAGCTTGTCGTGCATGGCACTTAGCACACGCTCGTCCCGCGGCACATCAAAGGGATCACTCTTCAAGCCGACGAGGACGAGCACGCGCCCCAGCGCCGACATCTTCAGCGTCTCGTCGAATTCAGGCAGCTTGTCCAGGTTGAGCTTGGCCGCCACCTGCTTGAGGATATCAGGCGAGGAAATGATCTGGACCTGGGTCGCTACGCCCTGCTCGTCGAGAATCGGCTTGTCGTCGTCATTGGTGCCGGGCGACCGGGTGAATTCGGATTCGCGCGAGCCGATCTCCAGCTTGGCCGTGGCCTTGTAATACGGCGTCGCGAGCCAGGCGAAGGCGAAGGCCAGCCCTGTGACCAGAAGCGTCACAAAGACAATACGCAACCAGTTCCTCGCCAGGCTGGCGAAGAGTTGCCTCAGATCTACATCGACATCTGCGGCCGCGGACTGAACGGACATGCATCCTGCTCCGAACTATGAGTCGAGGGCGGACCGTAAACAACCATGGTAACTCGCGAGTTAAGATCGCGGCAAAGGCTTATTAGACACAACTCAAAGAACGCAGGTCGAAAGCAATAGAATAGTTGGGCTTTTGCCGGTCCGCGCCGTCCCGCACCGCTCTCCTTTACCGCTCATTAACCCTAACAGGATGATAACGGGCACACTTTCCTGGGGTTGGCCGCAGCTTGCGGCAGAGCGATGAAGGTTCCTGGCCGGTCATGAAAAGCACTGCTCCCGTTTTCCGCGCTTTGCTTGCCCTGTCGCTGCTCACCGGCTGCTCGAGCTACCGCCCGACGCCCGCCGCCTTTCATGAAGTGCTCGACCAGCCCTACCGGCTCGGCGCGGGCGACCGTGTCCGCGTCACCGTGTTCGAGCAGGACGGCTTGACCAACACTTACAGCGTCGACCAGTCCGGCTACCTCTCGTTCCCGCTCGTCGGCGCGGTGCCGGCGCGCGGCCATACCGCACAGCAGTTGGAAAAGGAGATCGCCGACAAACTGCGCCAGGGCTATCTGCGCGATCCCGACGTCTCGGTCGAGATCGACCGTTACCGACCGATCTTCGTCATGGGCGAAGTCGGCGCCGCCGGCCAATATTCCTACGTTCCAGGCCTCACCGTGCAAAAGGCGGTCGCGATTGCAGGCGGCTACACCCCGCGCGCCAATCAGGAAAGCGTGGACATCACCCGCGACATCAACGGCAAGGTGATGACCGGCCGGGTGCTGACATCCGACCCCCTGCTACCCGGCGACACCGTTTACGTCCGCGAACGCCTGTTCTGAAAAAGCCGTCGTGGCGGTGAACCTCAGGATCGTCCATTGCTTTCGCTCGCCCGTCGGGGGAATCTTTCGGCATGTGCGTGACCTGACCGAGGCGCAGGCCGCGGCCGGCCATGCGGTGGGAATAGTATGCGACTCGACCACCGGCGGCGACTATGAGGAGCAGCTTTTCGAGGCGATGAAGGACAGTCTGGCGCTCGGCATCCACCGTACGCCGATGCAGCGCCATGTCGGGCCGGGCGACCTCGCCTCGGCCTCGCGTACCTATCGAATCATCCAGGAATTGCGGCCGGACGTGCTGCACGGGCATGGCGCCAAGGGGGGCGCCTATGCCCGGCTGTTCGGCTCATTGTTGCGGGTATCAAGGTCTCGCGTAGCCCGCCTTTACTCGCCGCACGGCGGCTCCCTCCACTATGACGAAACGACGGCGACCGGGAAGCTGTTCTTCGGCCTGGAGCGCTTCATGGCGCGCTTCACGGACTGCCTGCTGTTCGTTTCCGACTACGAGCGGAAAACCTATCGCCGAAAGGTCGGCGAGCCTTCCATACCCAACCGGCTGGTCTATAACGGCCTGCGCGCCGCCGAATTCGAACCGGTGGCGGCGGCGACGGACCCCGCCGATTTCCTGTACATCGGCATGATGCGCGACCTGAAGGGCCCGGACATCTTCATCGATGCCCTGGCCTTGGCCGGTGGCGGGCTGGGCCGTCCGCCAAGCGCGGTGATGGTTGGCGATGGCGACGACCTGCCGCGCTACCACGCGCGGGTCGAGCGGCTCGGCCTGAAGAATCATGTCCGTTTCCTGCCGCCCATGCCGGCCAGAGACGCTTTCGCGCTGGCCGGGCTGGTCGTCGTGCCGTCGCGCGCCGAGGCGATGCCCTATATCGTGCTCGAAGCGCTCGCCGCAGGCATGCCGATGATCGCGACCGCGGTGGGCGGCATTCCGGAAATCTTCGGCGAGGGTTCTCCTGCCCTGATCCGGCCGGATCCCGGCGAGCTTGCCGGCAAAATGGGTACCGCGCTCGGCGACCGCGACGCTTACCGGAAGATGATGCCGCAGCTAGGTGAGCTTAAGGCCCGATTCGGGGCCGACGTGATGGCGACCGAGATCGAGAAAGCCTATTTCGCAGCACTGAACAAGTAGCCCCCTGCCGCGCACAACCGCTCCAAAACCACCGGTTGTTTCAAGGCTTTCTTAGCTCTCTTTTGCTATGCAGTTGAGGCAAGCAGGCGGACAATTTCCATGAACGAGATCGACCCCGCGAGCCGCTTTTCCATTGACGCGGTGCGCAAGTACGACGCTCCTGCCGGGAGCGAGAAGCCTGGTGGCATAAACGATGTGGCGCGCCAGGTCGCCTCGCAGTACCGGCGCGATACGATGTCGCCGATCATGGTCAGCGGCGTTCTGCGCATGGCCGAGTTCGCGGTGCTGTTCCTGTCGGGGCTATGCGTCTATTTCTACTACGTCGGCTTCTTCAGCTATCTGGCCTGGCAATATCCCCTGGCGATCGCCGCGACGTCGTTCCTGGCCGTGGTGCTGCTCGACGTTACCGACTGCTACCAGATCGCGGCGCTTATGCGCCCTCTCGCAAGTTCCGGCCGCATGCTGCTGGTCTGGGCTGGCAGCTTCGCGCTGATGGCGCTCACCGCCTTCGCAATCAAGACCTCAGGCGACTATTCGCGGCTGCTGTTCGGCACCTGGTTCGTGGTCGGCTTCGTGCTGATCTTCAGCGTGAGACTGGTGATGTCCACGCTCATCCGGCGCTGGGCGCGCGACGGCCGCATGGAGCGCCGGGCGGTCATCGTCGGCGGCGGCAAGGCGGCCGAGCAACTGATCCGCTCGGTCGAGAAGCAGCCTTACAACGACATACGCATCTGCGGAATCTTCGACGATCGAAACGACAGGCGCTCGCCGCCGATCGTGGCCGGCTATCCTAAGCTCGGCACGATCTCGGAGCTCATCGAATTCGCCCGCATCGCGCGCATCGACATGCTGATCGTTTCGCTGCCTCTGACCGCCGAATCGCGCGTCTTGCAGTTGCTGAAGAAACTCTGGGTGCTGCCTGTCGACATCCGGCTCTCGGCGCATTCGAACGCGCTCCAGTTCCGGCCTCGGGCTTACTCGTATATCGGCTCGGTACCGATGCTCGATATCTTCGACAAGCCGATCAACGACTGGGATTCGGTCGCGAAGCGCGCCTTCGACATCGTCTTCTCGCTGGTCGGCATCATCCTGTTCTCTCCGGTGATGCTCGCCACCGCGATCGCCATCAAGCTCGACAGCAAGGGGCCCGTGCTGTTCAAGCAGAAGCGGCATGGCTTCAACAACGAGATCATCGAGGTCTACAAGTTCCGTTCGATGTTCACTGACCGGTCGGATCCGACCGCCAGGCAGACCGTGACCAAGAACGACCCGCGCGTCACCCGCGTCGGCCGCTTCATTCGCAAGACCTCGATCGACGAATTGCCGCAGTTCTTCAATTCGCTGTTCGGCTCGCTGTCGCTGGTCGGGCCGCGCCCGCATGCGATCGCCGCGCAGTCGCACAACCTGCTCTACAACGAGGTGGTCGACGGATATTTCGCCCGCCACAAGGTTAAGCCCGGCGTCACCGGCTGGGCGCAGATCAACGGCTGGCGCGGCGAGATGGATACCAATGAAAAGATCCGCATGCGAACCGAATACGACCTCTATTACATCGAGAACTGGTCGATGCTTTTCGACCTTCGCATTCTGTTCCTGACGCCGATCCGCCTGCTCAACACGGAAAACGCCTATTGAGCGCCATCGCCCATGAGCTGCAGCCGCGGGCAGTCAACAAATTGCCGGCGCCGGCGGTAAACGCCAAGCTGATTTCGCTGATCGCGTCAGCCGCGATCGGCGTTGGCATCCTGCTGTCCGGCTTCGTCATCAGCGAGCCCGCGCCTTACGAAATCTACATGGCGGGGCTGATCGCGATCTGGGCATTGTTCGGCCTCAGGATCTCGCGCGCGATCTTGCCGTTGCTTGTGCTCCTCGTGGCAATGAACATCGGCGGAATGATCGCGATGACGCAGATGGCGGACCTCGCCAACACGCCGCTCTATCTGGCGGTCTCGCTGTTTCTTGCCTTCAGCGCGGTGTTCTTCGCTTCGGTGACCTCGGTCCAGCCCAGCCTCTACCGGCTGATCTTCTTCGCCTATGTCGTATCGGCGGTGGCGACGTCGCTGCTCGGCATCGCCGGCTACTTCCATGCCTTTCCAGGCGCGGAAATGTTCACCAAATACGACCGCGCCGCCGGCGCCTTCCAGGACCCGAACGTGTTCGGGCCGTTCCTGGTGCTGCCCGGCACCTACCTGCTCTACCTGCTCCTGACCGGCCCGGTGTCGCGAATGCCGCTGTTGGCCGTGCCGCTGCTCGTGATCACCGCCGGCATATTCTTTTCCTTCTCACGCGGCGCCTGGGGCATGTTCGCGGTGTCCGCCGTCCTGCTCACTGCCTGCCTGTTCCTGCAGAGCGCCAGTGGCAAATTCCGGCTGCGGGTGGTGGTGATGACGATCGCGGCCGTGGCACTGCTGGTCATCGCCTTCCTGGTCATCCTGCAATTGCCAGGTGTGTCGGACATGTTCACGCAGCGCGCGCAGCTCGAGCAGAGTTATGATTCGGCACGGCTCGGCCGCTTCGCCCGCTATACGATCGGTTTCCAATTGGCGATGGAGCACCCGTTCGGCATCGGCCCGCTGGTCTTCGGCACGATCTACGGCGAGGACACGCACGACATATGGCTGAAGGCGCTGATGGACTACGGCTGGCTTGGTTTCGTGTCATTCCTGACGCTGACGCTTTGGACGATTGGCGCCGGCTTCCGCATCCTTTTGCGCGACCGGCCCTGGCAGCCCTATCTGCTGTGCGCCTATGTCGCCTATCTCGGCAACATCGGGCTCGGCACCTTCATCGACATCGACCACTGGCGCCACCTCTATCTGCTGCTCGGACTGGTCTGGGGCGCGAATGCGCTGGAATACCGGTATCAGCGGGAGTTGCGGCAGGCGAGGCCCGTCTCCAGCCGCGCGATTTCACCTGCGCGATAGCCACCGAATTCGGTTGACCCGCACAGGGTTATCACGATACATCGCCACCCGGTCCGGAGTGTAGCGCAGCCCGGTAGCGCACTTGACTGGGGGTCAAGGGGTCGTCGGTTCGAATCCGGCCACTCCGACCATTAAATCCTTGAATTCCCCCGCGAAGGCGGCGCAGGCGAAAAAACGCACCGCCTAAGCCCCATGCGCCGCCAGCATGCGGCGCGCGCTTTCCTCGTCGGTTATGAGCACGGTGGGCGCGATCAGGTTCATGGCGCCGAGCAGCGCCTCGGTCTTCTCCACACCACCGGAGGTCAGGATTCGGATCGGCGCCTTGCGCAGGCGATCGACATCCACCGACATCACATGGCTGTTGACGGGATGGTCGACCAGATCGCCGTTGCGGTCATAGAAATGGAACAGAAGGTCGCCGACGGCGCCGCGCGCCAGCAGGGCTTCCCGGTCCGCTTCCTTGAGAAAGCCGCCGCGCGAGAAGGTGGTGGCCGAAGCGATGCCGCCGACGCTCAGCAGGACCGCGTCGAGCGCGTCGGCCATTGCGAAGATCTCCTGCAGGCCGCAGCGCTCGACCAGTGCGATCTTGGTTTCGACGCTGTCGACGACGGCCGGCGTCGGCATCAGATAGCCGTCGCCCTGGAATATCTGGGCGAATCGCCACGCGAACTCGGCCGGGTTGACCCGCCGCGCCACGCCGACACCCCCGAGCAGCGAGATCACGCTGAAGTCGGTCAGAGATTTGGCGCTGATGAAGGGCAAGGTGTGGAACAGCGTCACCCCCCAGCCGACGCCGACCCGCATGCCGGATTTCATCGCGTCCGACAGGTACATGCCGGTCTTGGCTGCGATCGCAGGGATCGGACCGGCATTCGGGTCCGAAAGCGGTGCAACCAGTGCCTGCTGCAGGCCAAAGGTCTTCTCCAGCGCCCTTTCCAGCCGCACGATCTCGAGGAGTTCGCTCTCGATGGTGATCTTCACCTCGTTGCGCGCCCTCGCCTCGGCCAGCATACGAACGATGGTAACGCGACCAACGCCGAGCACGTCGGCGATCTCGTTCTGCGTCATCTGCTCGACGAAATACATCCAGGCGGCGCGGATCCTGAGCCGGTCAGTCCGGCTTTCGTTGACGATCTGCTCGGATGCCTCCGCCGGCCTGCCGTTCTCGGGATCGCCCTGCCGTCGCCTGCCCAACTTCCCCTCCGCCATGCCGACGCCGATTCTGCGTGCTGGTTAAATATCGTCTATTGATCTACCAATCGACACGAACAATCTAGAGAGGGCGACTGGCGCCCCAAAAGCCCTAACCGGCTTCGGCATTTCGAGGCAACGATGCTGCGACAGATTTCCGAGGATGTCCGCGCCAACCTGAAGGATCGACTTCGGGAATTGCGCGACGCCATCCGCCAGAGCCGCCACGACAGCGCCGGCGAAACCTCGCACGATATTGCCGGCAACCTGCCCCCCTTTCCCGGCCGCAGCCTGCTCGGGCATGCCGCGAGCGCCGTCGACGACGCGCTGACGATCGCCGAATCCTTCGTTCCGCATTACCGGCCGCTGAAGGTCGACGGCACGACAGTGAAAAGCCTGCGAGCCTATTTCCCGGACGGCGATGAAGACCGGCAGATCGGCGGCGAACGCCAGTTCAGGCGCGACATGTATTATCTGACCCGCACGGTCCTCTCCGGCTACGGCATCAACAATCCGCGTGTTCACGAGGCGAGTTTTTCCGCCGTGCACGCCGCGATGCGCAAGCGTCACGCTGATCTTCTGGCTGGAGCGACGGCGGACGCGGCTCCCACCGATCAGGTCGCAGCGGCCTGCGCGGCTCTCCTCGTCGAATGCCTCAACCATCATCCGGTTCAGCCTGGCGAGATCGGAGCCGGCCCGGCGATAGCCAGTGACCGGTCCCTCGATATAAAATGCCTGGCGCCCGTGGTTCTCGCCTGCGGACTCGCGACCAAGGCGGACGGCGGGGCGCCGGAGCCCGACCTTCTCGAAATCGCGGTGCTGGCGGCCGAGGTGCGGGAGGACCGCATCCGGCACGCCTGCGCCCAGCCGAATGCGGTGCAGGAACTGACGCCGGTTCTCGCCACCTTGCTTGCGCATCTGACGTAACCGCCGCGCGGAGGGCTGCTATCGCTCAGCCGTCATGGCCGCGATGGTCTTCTTGGCGCGCTGAATCGAGGCCGGGCTCATGCTGAGCTCCGTCAGGCCCATCCTGATGAATGCCGGGATCAGATCCGGACGGCCGGCAGCCTCGCCGCACATGCCCACCATGATGCCGGCGGCGACACCCGCCCTGGCAGTCAGCTCGATCGCCGACATCACCGCAGGATTGGTCACGTCATTGAGCCTGGCGACCGTCGGGTTGAGGCGGTCTGCGGCCATGATGTACTGGGTGAGGTCGTTGGTGCCGATCGAGAAGAACGCCACTTCCCTTGCCAGCGCCGGCGCGATCAGCACGGCGGCGGGCGTCTCGATCATCACGCCGAGGTCGAAGCTCGCATGCGGCACGCCTTCGGCCTTCAGTTCCGCCGCGCATTCATCGACAAGAGCACGGGTGCGCGTCACCTCGGCAATTTCCGAAACCATCGGCAGCATCACCTTGATGTTGCCCTGGACGGCGGCCCGCAGCAGCGCCCGCAACTGACGCTTGAAGATGTCGGGCCGGTCGAGGCACATGCGGATGCCGCGCCAGCCGAGGAAAGGGTTTTCCTCGTCCGGAAATTCGATGCCGGCAATCGGCTTGTCGCCGCCGATGTCGAGCGTGCGCACGATGACGGAATGCGGCGCAAAAGCCCTGGCCAGGGCGCTGTAGGTCTCGGCCTGCATGTCTTCCGAGGGCAGATGCATGTGGCGCATGAAGAGCAACTCGGTGCGGAACAGCCCCACGCCCATGGCCCCGGCTTCCTGCGCCGCCTCGATCTCCTCCAGCGAGCCGATATTGGCCGCGACCTCGATCACCGTGCCGTCGGCGCGGGTAGGCGTCACGCCCTTGAATACTTTGAGGCCGGCGCGCTCCTGCGCGGCTGCCTCGACGCGCCGGGTGAAATCGGCGCGCGTAGCCTCGTCCGGATCGACAATCACATGCCCGGCATTGCCATCGATGGCCACCTCTTTGGCGGCGCGCAACTCGTTGACCTTGTCACCGAGACCGAGCACCGCCGGGATGCCGTGCGAACGGGCGATGATAGCGATGTGAGAGGTGGCTCCGCCATGGCCGCAGACAACGCCGCCGATGCGCTTCAGCGGCGCGCGCGCCAGATCCCAGGCACCGATGTCGTCGGCAATCAGGATCGCGCCTTGCGGAATGGTCTCCAGGCTGACCTCGTCCTGGCCGAGCAGCACCAGGCAAATCTGCCGGCCGACGGCGTGGACGTCGTCGGCCCGGGCGTTGAGATAGTGGTCGTCGACCGCGCTGAAATCGGCCGCGATAGTGGCCGCGGCCGCTATGACGGCCGACACCGCGTCGTCTCCGCCGCGGATCAGTCTTTCGACCTCGCCGGTCAGGCTTTCGTCGGCGGCGATGTCGCGCAGGGCAGCGACGATGCCCCGATCGCCGGCGGAAAGGTTGTTCTCGGCAAGCGTGCGGTCCATGCGGGCTTGAACACTGGCGACAGCGCCGCGGAAGCGCTTCAGTTCGCCTTCGATCTCATCGGCATGCAGGCGCCTGCCCGGCCCCTCGATCTCCGGCGGGAAGTGAGCAAAGGCCGGGCCGATCGCCACGCCCTCGCTGGCAGCGACGCCCTGGAGCCTGGGCGCGCCATCCGCCGGCGCGACGGCAGCCGCTGACGTCGGCTCAGGGACAGGTGCGGCCGTCTCCGAGCCAACCTCCCCCTCGTCGTCGAGGCCGGCGCGCGGGTTCTCCAGGTAGCCGATCAACGTCTCGATCGCCTCGATGGCATCGGCGCCATTGGCCCGCACGGTGACTTCCTGGTTCTCCTTGACCGCCAACAGCATCAGCTTGACCGAGCTCTTGGCGCTGACAGCCTTGCCGTCCTTGACCAGTTCGACGTCGGATTCGAAACCCTTGGCGAGTTTAACGAACCGCGTGGCGGGACGGGCGTGCAAACCTTCATGCACTCTGACGATGGTCGAGCGTTCCATGGCAATACTCTAGCTTATGGCGCCATACCGGGACGGCGCGAATCCTATCAGGCGGCGATGGTGATGACAGCGCCCGGCGTCAGCGCCGCCACGAGCGCTTCGGTATCGACCTCGGACGCGCAGACTTCGCCGGGTCTCTCGGCCTCGGCCGCTCCGTTGAAGGAGATCACGACATGGCCCATCTCGCGGACCTTGCTCCAGGCCGTGGAGCCGACGGCCGTTATCGTCGCCGACACCGGTCCAAGCGTGATCGAAGCGCCTATCGCCGGCGCGTCGTCGCTGGGACCTTCCTCCGTGCTGTGCAGAACGGAGACTTCGGCCAGTTCAGGCGGCGAGCCATCCGCGAAAAGGATGAGCACGCCGCCCTCGGCGAGGTCCGCCACTTCGGGTCCGATGGCTGTGACCCGTGTCTTGAGAAGAACCGACATATGGCGAACCTCGTTTTTACTTGTGATTAGAACACGATCAGGGAGACGATCCATGCGATCAGCACGGAGATCGGCCCCATGATCTGGCGGCTGATGAGCACGGCCGGCACGCCGATTTCGATCGTCTTCGGCTTGGCCTCACCGAGCGCCAGACCGACGGGAACGAAATCGCAACCCACCTGTGTGTTGTAGGCAAACAGCGCAGGCAGCGCCATTGCGGGTGAGATGGTGCCGTTGGCGATCTGCGGGCCGATGATGGCCACACCGATGACCTGCGCGATGACCGCGCCTGGTCCCAGGATGGGCGACAGGAACGGTAGGCCGCAGATAGCCGAGATCACCAGCAGGCCGACGATATTGTTGGCCAGCGGGCCCATCGGCTGCGCCAGCACGTCGCCGATGCCGGTATAGAGGATCAGGCCGATCAGCATGGTCACGAAGGCCATGAAGGGCAGAACGTTGCGCACGACCTGGTCGATGGTGCGGCGGCCGGAATTGAAGAAGATGCCGACCACACGGCCCATCACGCGGCCGACCGAGCTGATCAGGCCGATAAGCCCGCCCTCGCTCGGCAGCGGCTCAGCAGCCCTGGATGCGGTGTTGTTGCTTGAACTCATCGATGCTGCTCCCCCCGCAGTGGTGACCGGTTCGGATCCATCCGCCATTGTGACGTTGGCCGGCTTCACGCCCGAAACGTAGATGTCTTCCGTGATGAACTGGGCGAGCGGACCCGCCTGACCGACCGGCGTCAGGTTGACGGTCGGGATGCGCTTGCGCGGATAGACGCCGCAGCGCGCGGTGCCACCGCAGTCGACGACGACGACCGCCATCTCGCTCTCGATCGGCGGCGCCCTGAAGCCGTCGACCGCCTCGGCGCCGGTCATGTCGGCGATGAGCTGCGCCACCGGATGAATGCCGCCGCCGGTTACCGACACAACCTTGTTGCGCTGTTGTGTCGGCTCGATGACCAGGGGGCCGCCCCAACCGGTGGAACCCCTCGAGATCTTTACTGCCTTGTATGTCTTGGCCATGGTGTCCTCCCGCCCTTAGAGCTCGACGCCCTGGCGGCGCGCCATGATGGCCGTGATGCGCTCGGTCAGCATGCCCTTCAGCAGGATGACGACGAGGCCGACGATGGCGTACCAGATAGCCACCTTGACGTGATAGCCGTTGGCGATGACGCCGCGCTTCTCAAGGTCGAGCAGCGCGACCAGCATGCCGCCCCAGACGAAATATTCGCCAGGATTGATGTGCGGGAAGAGGCCGAGCGGCGGATGCACATAGGACACTGCCGCGTCATAGAAGGCGGGCTTGTGCTTTTCTTCCAGGAAGGAGCCGAAGGTGTAGGCCATCGGGTTGGTGAGGAAGAAAACCGACAGGACCGGCAGCAGGGTATAGCGCGTCAGCGCTATGCGGCCCGCGCCGCGGGCGAGGCCGTGGACGCGCTCCTCGCCGACCAGTTCGGTGATGGCGTAGAAGGCCGTCATCAGCACGACCAGCGTCGGGATGATGCCGGTGACGAAGCCGGCGAAAACCTCACCGCCCTTCTGGAAGATGCCGATGAAATACTTGCCGATCGCGGTCAGCCAGCCGAGCTGCTCTTCCTGCTGCACGTTCTTCAGCTGCTCCTTGAGCTGATCGGCGGTGACCGGTGCGTTGTCGGTCGTCGCCTGTGCCAGGACCACGAGATGATCGGTGGCATGCTCGACGCCGAGCTTGCCGTGCCAGGCAGCATCCGAGACCATGGTGCCTGCGACATGCAGGTTGTGCACCGCCAGGTCGGCATGCTGCGCCAATAACGAAATTACAGACATTTCTCCTCCTTATGACCCTGCCGGTCATTCCCAGCCGGCTGCCGGCGTCGTTTAAGCCCTTGCTACGTTCAAGCCGGACAAGCCCGGCTTCTTCCCCGGCTCCGACCGCGCGCGGTCGATCTGCTCGATCGCCCGTTTCACGGCCTCGGCCACACCGGGTTCCCCCTCCCCCATGATCGCAGGGTTGGACCGGAGTCGATCGAGGGGGATACCCTCGAATTCTTCATGTCGCTTGAACTTGGTCAGCACTGAACGGCCGCTCATGACCATCATGCGGCGCACGATGAGATCCGGCGTCACGACCACGAGGGCGATGGTGCCCTTGGCCAGCCTCCCGCGGAAATTACCAGCGCCGACGAAGCCGTCCTTGTATTGGCTGGTGACGCCTTTGAAGACATCCGAATAATGCCGCATCTGCAGCCAGACGCCCAACGATTGCAGCGCCCACACAACAAACAGCAGAAGCAGCGCCCACTGCCAGATCGCCATTTCGGTTTCCTCCCGAGTCTCTTCCTCCGGCGCATATTGAACGGAGGCGAGACGACCCGAAAGTGAGAACATTTGTTTCTTCAGATGTCAACATGTATTATATTAGACACCGTGACACTCCACAGGCGACCAGCCGATTTCGGCATTGGCGGCGCTGTGCTAGCCTGTCGTCAAACGGGATTATGAGACATGGACCTGCCCTTCAGGCACGAACTGGCGCTTATGCCGGACCTTCGCCACCGGCTGCGGCAGTTGCGGTGGTTCCGCGCCACCTTCCGCAGCAGCGCGAAAGTCGTGTCGGAAACCTTCGGCGTGCGCTTCGAGATCGACGAGGCGAAGCTGACGCGCGCCTTCCTGGACTGGATCGAGGTCATGGAAGCGCAGAAGCGATTCGCGTCCGTCGACCGCGCGGACTTTATCGTCTTCGCCGCCGGCCTTGTGCTGCGGGAACTGATCCGGCAGGCGCCGGCGCGCGAGATTTCCGGCCTCACCAACATGATCGAGACGGAAGCCAACGCTGGCACGGCGGAAATCGTGCGGTTCTGGCCGGAGGGTTTCCTCTATACCAACTACTGCGTCTCGGCGATCCTGGCCGTGTACGAGCAGGAGTTCGGCACGGCGCCCAGCATCGACAAATGCGCCGACGACCTTCGCACCTGGTGGTCCTACCGTGAGAACGCGACGGAAATGCCGGCCTATGCAGTAGCCTTCCTCGACCGCTTCCTCGGCGCCGAGCCGAACTGGATCACGCCCGACCGCGCCCAGTCGCGCCAGGCCATGCAGCGCGCGCTTGGGTCCTCGCCGGTCAGCGAGGCTTTGAGGCGTTGAGGCGCAGCCGCCTACTATTGAACATCTGACTTTTTATCGATAGCGGTGTGCGAATTGGCACAGAAGCCGGGAGAGGCGCGTGGCGCAAGCTAGACTGATGATTTTCGACTGCGACGGCGTTCTCGTCGACAGCGAACCGCTGGCCGCCAAGGCCTATGAGCGCGTCTATGAGAAACACGGCATGCCCGGCGTCCATGGCGGCATCATCGCCCAATGCATCGGCATGAAGCAGTCCGACATCATCGTGAAAATCAAGGAACTGACCGGCCATCAGTTCCCGCCTGCCGCCGACGGCGACATCTGGGCCGAGACCAAGCTGCTGTTTTCCGAGGAGCTGAAGCCGACGCCTGGGATCGCGCCATTCCTCAGCGCGCTTGCCGGCGACCGCTGCGTCGCCTCATCGTCGTCGGTCGAACGCATCACCCACAGCCTGTCGGTGACCGGGCTGTCGCGCTTCTTCGGCGAGGCGATCTTTTCCTCCTCGATGGTCAAGAACGGCAAGCCGGCGCCGGACATCTTCCTCCACGCCGCCGGCAAGATGGGCGTAGATCCCGCCGACTGCATCGTCGTCGAGGATTCGCCTTTCGGCATCCAGGGCGCGGTGGCAGCCGGCATGATCGCGATCGGCTATACCGGCGGCGGTCACACCTATCCTGAGCATGGCGCACGGCTGAAGGCGGCCGGCGCCGATTTCGTATGCGCCGACTGGCATGAAGTCGGCCGGCAGTTGGCGGAGCTGGGCGTGCCAGCCTGAGCAACTCCTTCGCTATGCGGCCGTCTACGGCGACATTGCCGCTCCTAAAAGCGGTCCAGCTTTTCGGGACCATGCTTTCGTGCGTTTCACCGTTCCACAGAAGGCGAACCGCGCTATCTCCTTGCTTTTACGCAATTGCGAACGGCAAACCGCTCACACTTTCCTGGAATTGCTCTAGCGGAGACTGGGGAAACGACGGCGGGTCCAGTCACCGGGTGGGACCAAGCCCCCCACGCGGAAGTTGAAGGACAGCACCCTCGTCGCATCGGCGTCGACCTCGCAGCGGAAGCTCAGATCGAACCATTGCGTTGTCGTGCTGAAGGCGGCCTGTGGAGGGTTAAGAACGTTGCCTTGCTTCAGGGGAATCGTCGGTAGCCATTTCGGCGAGTAGTCGGCACTTTGCAATTCCTGGTTCAGAACGTTGGCGCAAAGATTGGCAACGCGCTGATCGCGCGGCACGTTTTCCATCGCGCTCGTGGCCAGCGCGTTGCCGGTTGCGCCCGGAGAATAGAGCTTTCTGACGCCCGGCAGGCCAGAATAGATCGGCGATCCCGCAACCGCGCTGTCGACGGATTTCGACCTCCCCGGGTTCCCGCCAGGCGCTCTCAAGGCTCTCGCCGATTTGAAGGTCATCGGCTTGGCAGGTTTAGCCTTGGCCTTTTCGGCCGGCGCAGGCTTGGCACCGGTCTCGGCCTTCAACGGCATTGGCGCTTCGGCCGCTTGCTTGTCGGCGGGTTGCTGAGCCTCGTCCTGCTTGTCCTGCTGCTGTTTATCGCTGTCCTCGGTCGCCTGCTTCTCTGCGCTTTGCACGGGTTTTTCGTCCGGCGCGACGGTTGCCGGCTCGGCCTTGCTGGAGTCCGCTTGCTGTTCGGGGGTTGCAGGCACCGGGTGGCTGGTCGCAGGCTTCGGCGCGACCGGCGGTTTCGCTGGTTCACTTTGGGTTGGCGACGGCGCGTTGGCTGGAGCGCTGCCTCCCTCGGGAGATTGCTGCGGGCCGGTATCCTTTTCGCCATACTGGAAAACGCGCTTCAGAACCGGGATGTCCTGCGGTTTCGGCGGTTGCGGAGGCGGTGGCTTTTGTACCTGCTCAGGCGGCTTTTCAGCCTTCTGTTCGGGCTTTGGCTCCGGCGGCTTTGGAGCGGGCTTCGGCTTTGGCTGATCGGGCGGCGGCACGATCGCGACGTTGACCGGCTGTTCCTGCTGGTCCGGCTCCTGGTCAGGCCTCGGCAGGCCATAGAACAGGAAGGCTGCGATCAGCGCGTGCAGGAACAGCGATGCGGCCAAGGCCCACCGCCAATTCCGAAACCATTCCCGCATCTTGCCGTTCATCACGCCCGATGTGGAACGAAATAGCGGCGGCTTCAAGCACTTGCCGGGATTGGCGCGAGCTGCCGCCCTGACAAGTCGGTGATCTGAGACCTGCTGCCTAAGATCAAGGCCATCCAGGGAGTGGTGGTTTACACCAGCATGCTCATCGGGTTTTCGATCATGCGCTTGAAGGCGCCCAGCAGCTCCGCGCCGAGCGCGCCGTCGACGGCTCGGTGATCGGTCGAGAGCGTCACCGACATCACTGTCGCAATCTTGATCTCGCCCTTCTTCACCACCGCCCGCTCCTCGCCCGCGCCGACCGCCAGGATCGTCGCATGCGGCGGGTTGATCACGGCGGCAAAGTCCTTGATGCCGAACATGCCCAGATTGGACACCGCCGTCGTGCCGCCCTGATACTCTTCCGGTTTCAGCTTGCGGCTCCTGGCGCGGCTGGCAAGGTCCTTCATCTCGTTGGAGATGACCGACAGCGTCTTTTCATCGGCATGGCGGATGATCGGCGTGATCAGACCGCCGGGGATCGACACGGCGACACCGACATCGGCATGCTTGTGCCTGACCATGGCGCTCTCGGTCCACGACGCGTTCGCATCGGGCACCGCCATCAGCGCCATCGCCATCGCCTTGATCACCATGTCGTTGACCGAGAGCTTGTAGGCAGGCGCCTCGCCCTTGTCGGTCTTCCTCATTGGGGCTGCGGCATTGAGCTGCGTGCGCAGCGCAAGCAGCGCATCGAGCTCGCAATCGAGCGTCAGATAGAAATGCGGGATGGTGGACTTCGCCTCGACGAGGCGCCGCGCAATGGTCTTGCGCATGTTGTCGTGCGGCACCAACTCGTAGGAGCCCTCGGCGAACAGCTTCAGCACCTGGTCATCCGACATAGGCTTGGGTGCAGGCGCAGGAGCGGCGGATGGAGCTTCGACCGGAACCTCGGCGGCAGGTTGAGCAGGGGCGGTCGCACCTTTCGCGGCGACCGCGGCTTCGACGTCGGCGCGCACGACTCGGCCACGTGGACCGCTGCCCCTTATGCCGGCAATCGAAAGACCCGCATCGCGCGCCAGGCGACGGGCAAGCGGCGTCGCGCGCCCGCCAGAGTTTTCAGCTGGCGCCGCGGGCAAGCCGGCCGTGAGAGCCGTCGCAACAGTCGGCGCTTGCAGCGGAGTTTCAGCGACCGGCGCGTCCTCCTTCACGAGAGCGGTTGCCGACCCTGCTTCATAAACCTCGTCGTCGGCATAGATCCAGGCAACGGGCTCACCGACAGGAATGTCAACGCGCTCCTTGCCGGTGACGTTGCGCAGCGTGCCGCTGGCCGGCGCATCGATCTCCATCGCCGCCTTGTCGGTCTCGATCTCGAAGAGCACGTCGCCTTTCTTGACGCGAGCGCCCTCCTCGGCAAACCAGCGCGAAATCTGTCCGGTCGCCATGTCCATGTCGACCTTGGGGAGAATGACTTCGGTCGGCATCGCTCAGCGGACCCCTTTCACGAGGTCGCGGGCAGCAGTGATGATGTCGGGAACCTGCGGCACGGTCGCCTTTTCCAGGTCCGGATTGTAGGGGATCGGCGTCTCGGCGCCGCCGAGGCGCACGATCGGCGCATCGAGATAGTCGAACGCCTCGCTCTCGGCAACTAGCGCGCTCACTTCCGCGCCGATGCCGAGCGTCTTCACCGCCTCGTAGACGCAGAGCAGGCGCGAGGTCTTCTTCACGCTGTCGATTACGGTTTGCCGGTCGATCGGGCGGATCGTGCGCAGATCGACCACTTCGATGTCGATGCCCTCGCCTTCGAGTGCCGCCGCGGCATCGAGCGCCTTCTGCACCATGATCGACGTGGCGACAATGGTCAGGTCGCGGCCTTCGCGGCGGATATCGGCCTTGCCGATCGGCACGGTGTAGTGGCCCTCCGGCACATGGCCCTTCATCTTGTAGAGCAGCTTGTGCTCGAAGATCATGACCGGATCCGGATCGGCAACGGCGGCCAGCAGCATGCCCTTGGCATCGTGCGGCGTCGCCGGCTGGATGACCTTGAGGCCGGGCACATGGCCGAGCCAGGCTTCGAGGCTCTGGCTGTGCTGGGCGGCGGCGCCCGTGCCGGAGCCGGCCGGGAAACGCATCACGACCGGCACCGAGACCTCGCCGCCGAGCATGAAGCGCATTTTGGCCGCCTGGTTGACGATCTGCTCCATGGCGAGCGTGGCGAAATCCGAGAACTGGAATTCGAAGATCGGCCGCATGCCGGTGACGGCTGCGCCCACCGCGACGCCCGCTCCACCCAGTTCGGATATCGGCGTGTCGATCACCCGTTCGGTGCCGTAGCGCTCGACGAGATCGCCCGTCACCTGAAAGGCGCCGCCATAAACGCCGATGTCCTCGCCCATCAGGAAGACGCGATCGTCCATGTCCATCGCGATCGCCATGGCTTCCTGGATCGCCTGGGCGTAGCTCAGTTCACGCACCGCGGCGTCCATCACGCATGCTCCGTGTAAACGTAGTTCTGAAGGGTGGCGATCTCGGGCGCCGGGCTCGCCTTGGCGAACTCGATGCCGTCGGCGATCTCCTTGGCGACCTCGTCACGGATCGCCTGGATGCCTTGGTCGTCGATGAAGCCGAAATCGCGCAACTCGGTTTCGAACAGGGTGATCGGATCGCGGTTCGCCATCCAATCCTCGATCTCTTCCTTGGTGCGGTAGCGGTTGCGGTCGCTCTTGGAATGGCCGCGGTGGCGGTAGGTCTTGGATTCGATCAGCGTAGGCCCCTCGCCCGCACGCGCGCGCTCCACCGCCCTGAAGGACGCCTCGGCCACTTCGGAGAAGATGTTGCCGTTGACGATGACTCCCGGCATCGAATAGGCGGCCGCGCGCTCGGCGATGTTCTTCACCGCGGTCGAGCGCGCCGTCGAGGTCGACATTCCGTAGCCGTTGTTCTCGCACACGAAAATCACCGGCAGCTTCCAGATGGCCGCCATGTTCAGCGCCTCGTGGAAGGCACCTTCATTGTTGGCGCCGTCGCCGAAGAAGGAGACCACGACCTTGCCGGTCTTCATCATCTTCGAAGAGAGCGCCGCCCCCACCGCGATCGGAATGCCGCCCGCAACGATGCCATTGGCACCGAGATTGCCCTTGGCGACATCGGCGATATGCATGGAGCCGCCACGGCCCTTGCAGTAGCCGGTTGTCTTGCCGAAGAACTCGGCGAACATGCGGCTGACTTCGGCGCCCTTGGCGATGCAATGACCGTGGCCGCGATGCGTCGAGGTGATCTGGTCATCCTCGGCGAGCGGCATGCAGATGCCCATGGCGCTCGCTTCCTGTCCGATCGAGAGATGCATGGTGCCGTGGATGAGGCCGCGCATGTAGCATTCCTCCGCGCCTTCCTCGAAGCGACGGATGAGGTACATCTTGTGCAGCACCTGCTTCAGTTGCTCTGGGCTGTACTGGCGATAGACGAACGGCAGATTGGCACGGCTATCCAGGACGGCTTTGCTGGCCACGACGGCTTTGCTGGCTCCGGCCATGATCACGCCTCCGCGGTTCCGTAAACGAGCTTGTCCTGGCGGGCGCGCAGTTCGGCGATCTTCGAGCCCGGCGCGGGCGCCGCATTGGCATAGGTGATGAGCTCGCCCTTCTTGATGGGCGCCGTGACGGAGCCGCCCTGGAGCAGGCCGCAGGGAACGGCGCGGGCCGCACGGGCTTCCGGCGCCGTCATGATCCAGGCGCGGTAGCAGTATTCGCCGATGGCATCGAGCTTGTCGCCTGGTTGCAAATCCTTCTTGGCAACGGCGCAAACCTCGGCGACCGGCTTTGCCAGCGGCACCATGTCGGCCTTGCCGTAAAGCACGACGCGGGCGCAGGTGAGCGGCACTTCCAGCGAGGTCAGGTGATAGGGGCGATGAAAGGTGAAGTACGGGCCCTTGCCCATCTTCAGATCTTCCATGCGCTCCGAAATGCGCGGATGCGACATGTCGGCGACGACGAAGACGCCGGGCGCTACACCCTTGCCTATCGAATAGTCGACCACGCCGACCTTCGACAGCACGCCGCCGTCCTGTTGGGGAACCAGCACCTTCGACAATTCGCCGAGCGTCGCGGCCGGACCGTGCATGCCGGGCTTGTCGGGAACCAAACCCGTCGCATTGGCGATCGCCGCCATCTCGACCATGGTCTTCGAGCCGTCGACGAATTCGACCAGCATACGCACATTCATGTGCCTGCGCTTCGCCTCTTCCTCGTAGTCAGGAGGCGTGGCGTCGATGTTGAGCGGGTTGTTCTTGCCCTTGCCGGCGGCGACGATCGGGTGGCCCATGGCGGAGACGAACTCGATCAGCTCCATGCAGGAAGACGGCTCGTCGCCAGCGCCCAGCGAGTAGGTGACGCCGAGGCGATCGGCTTCGCTCTTGAGATAGGCACCGATGGTGACGTCGGCCTCGACATTCATCATCACCAGATGCTTGCCGTGCTCCATGGCGCGCAGGCCGATCTCGGCGCCGACGGCCGGAACGCCGGTCGCGTCGATCACGACGTCGATAAGATCGTTGCCGATGACAAGGCTGGAATCGTTCGTGACCGCGATCTTGCCGGCTTCCATGGCCGACGTCATCGCCGAGGCGTTTGAAACCTCGCGCGCATGTCCGGTTTCCTGGAACGCGATATCGACGGCCTTGGTGGCCGCCGGAAGGTTGAGTTCGGAAATGGCACCGATCTCGATGCCGGACATGTGGGCGACGCGGGTAACGATGTCGGTTCCCATCTCGCCTGAGCCGATGAGACCGATGCGGATGGGCTTGCCGGACTTGCCGCGTTCATCGAGATCCCGGGCAAGGCCCGTCAACGAAATATTGGAAGCCATGCCGCTTATTCCTCCCATGTCGCATGCTGATTGGTTGCATGACGGGTATTGAACATCTGTATTTCTGTCAAGACTAATGTCCAAATGTTTGGCCAATTAGTCGACGCTTTTCGAGTTGGTCCGGGCGCAACGGCGAAATGGACGGATGTCGAGCGCCGCCGTCAAAACCAAATGAAAGCGAAAGCGCCACAACCGGAGACCGGTCGAAGCCGCTCACCAGGCTTTTCGCGAAGCGCGACGGGGTATTCAGGCGGTGTTTGTTACTGGCAGACGTCGACCCACACGGCGCCGACCAGATCGGCCATGCGCCGCGGCGCGATGCGCACCGCTGCATTGGTCGCGCCGGCCGCGGGAACGACTTCGTCGAAAGGCTCGAGCGACAAGTCGCAATAGATCGGCAGCGGCGCGGGCAAGCCGAACGGGCAGACGCCGCCCGGAGGATGGCTGGTGACTGCCTGCACCTCCTCGCCGCCTAGCATGCGCGGCTTGCCGCCCATCCTGTCCTTGAACTTGCGGTTGTCGAGCCTCGCGACGCCGCTGGTGACAACCAGCATGGTCTCATCGCCGACCCGCAGGCAGATCGTCTTGGCAATCTGCGCTGGCGCCACGCCATGCGCCTCCGCCGCCAGCGCCACGGTCGCCGAACTTGCTTCGGTGACGATGACTTCGATGTCGGGCGCATGATGCTCAAAGAAGGCGCGAACCGATTCCAAGCTCATTGCGAACCCCTGGGCAAGTCTGTCGGATGACAGCGATCGGCGATTTGCACGGCGCAACCATTGTTGGCAAGAGCCAGCGCTTCCGTCTCGCAGGTATCAAAAAAGCCCGCCGGGCGAAACCACGGCGGGCCTGTATGAACGCTTGTCGCGCTCTATTGCTGCGTCCGCCGGTTCTCGGCGGCCGGCACTCTGATCAACTCTTCTTCCGGCATCTGCAGCGCGGAAGCGATGCGCCGGAGCTTGGCGGGATCGGCGTCCTTGCCGTCCTCAATATCGACGATCTCGCCCACGGCCAACCCGCAGGTCAAAGAGAGTTCCTCGATCGTATATCCCCTCGTTTCGCGAGCGGCTTTCAGCGGATTGAGGCCGGACGCGGCAATGATATCGTTGGAAACAGCGTTTCGTGCGGTGTTGGGCATGGCAACTCCTTGAGATGAAACAGATCCGATGAAATTTGGCGTTGCCCGAGACGGGCGGGAGAATGCTCGTTAACAATTGATTTGCCAAGAGCACCATTGCGGCGTCACGCCATCGTGAAGCGCGAATGCCTCGGGGTTCATACATGTAAGCGGGCGCGGCACCCGATCAAGTTCATTTGAAGGTCTCGCGACCGGATTCGTGGGCATTTTAGCCGCCTCGGTTCGTTAGCTTCCTGGCGTCGGCAATCGAAAGGCTGCGCCGGTCATCTCGCGGAAGGATCGGATGCTATGAACCTGAAATTATTCGCAATTGTGCTTGGCACAATCTCAAGCGCCATCGGCGAGACGAACGCATGGGCGGGGGATGCCTCGCGTGTTCGAGGCACTGTCGTCAGCCTTGCCGGGTCGACGCTGACGGTGAAGGATCGTGACGGCAACACCGATGCGATCGCCCTCGCCGACGGGTGGAAGATTTCGGGCGTTGCCAAGGCGTCGGCTGCCGACATCAAGCAAGGTGACTTTCTCGGCGTTGCCTCGGTCTCAAAGGCCGATGGAGGCAGCGGTGCGCTGGAAGTCGTGATCTTTCCGGCCGCGCTAAAGGGCACGGGCGAAGGCGACCGCGAATGGGATTTGCAGCCCAACAGCCGGATGACCAATGGCACCGTCGCCGACGTCACCGAGATCAAAGGCCGCACGGTCACGCTCACCTATGACAATGGCCAGAAGAAACAGATCGCCATCCCGCAGACGACACCGATCGTGACATTCGCCGCGGCCACGCCGGCGGATATCAAGCCGGGCGTCGCGGTGTTCGTCAACGCCAAGCGCGGCGGCGACGGCAAACTCGTGGCGAATCGGGTCGTGGTCGGGAATCACGGCGTCGCGCCGCCGATGTGAGGTCAGCCGCGCCGCAGCCCGACAGTCCCATTCGTGGTTTTCCCGGGATCGCCTCATCCGCCGTCCGACTGGCCGCGCGAACTGCGATAACGAAGCCTTGGAAACAATCCAGAAACAAAAATCTACACTTGGGAAAAATTGTCGAAAAAAACCAGGAGGATAGTCCCCACTGTGGGGCTTGGGTCACCGATTTGGTCCGGTGAGTCTCGGAACGCCCGCGTAAAAAGGAAACGAAGTCATGAAGAAGTCCCTCCTCTCCGCGCTAGGGCTGGCTCTAGCCCTGACGTTCACCATGCCGATCCTGGGCGCTACCAGCGCTGACGCAGCTACGGCGACGAAGCATCATCATCATCATCATCATCATCACGTCCATCATTACCACCATCACCACCATCATCATCACCACCACCACCACAAGAAGACGGCTCCCAAGAAGGCCTGATCCTTCCGTCGTGCCGATGGGAAGGCAGGCCTTCGCTATTTAAGCGTACCGGCTTTCCCGTCGGCGTTCTTGTGACTAAGCATCCGGTGATGCCGAACCGCTCTCCGGACTTTGCATGATGGGAATTCGTGCCAACCTGCCGGCCAGGCATCGCTGGGTACTGATGGCCGCGCGCATCGTGTTGACGCTTCGCCATCCGGCCCTTGTTGCCCGGTTCGCCATAAGACTCGGCTATCTGCCGAATCCAGCCGCTCCTTCGCGCTACAACGAGCTGATGCTGTGGCGGAAGATTATCGACCGCAATCCGCTGTTCGTGACGCTGACCGACAAGCTTGCGGCAAAATCCTATATCCGCGCTGCCTGCCCGGAGTTGCCGATACCCGAAACGCTATGGTCCGGCCTGCACCCTGAAGACCTTCCGGCGGACCTGCTGGCCGGCGGCGTGGTCGTAAAGCCGAACCACGGCTGCGCGATGAACATCTTCGTTTCGGAAGGCCGCCCCGAGAGGGCGGAAATCATCCGCAAGGCGAGGCGATGGCTAGGCAAACCCTACGGGCGGCGCAACGGCGAATGGGCCTACGGGCCAATCGATCGCGCGCTCCTCGTCGAGGAGAGGCTTGATCTCGCAAGCGGATCGATCGCCACCGACATCAAGGTTCATGTCTGCAGCGGCATCGTCAGCCATGTCTGGGCGGAGGACAAGCTTGCCCAGCGATCGCATCTGTTCGATGGCCAGGGCATGCCGCTGCCTGGCCGCGACCCGGACTATCCACGCGAGGATCAGGCGCTGCCGCTGACCTCCCGCCTGCTCGATTTCGTTCGACAGGCCATAGCACTGGCGCCAAGGATCGCCGGGAGCCTCGACCATGTCAGGGTGGATTTTCTTGTCACGAGCAAAGGTCTCCACGCGGGCGAGTTATGCATCTATACCGCCGCCGGCTACGGCACATGGACCAACCCTGCAATCGCCGAGCAACTCGCACGGCTGTGGCGACTGGAAGACTCGGACTATCTCAGGCGCCCGCATCGCGGAGTGAGCCGCTTCTATGTCGAGGCGTTGCGTGCCAGATGCGCGATGCGAGGCACCGGTAAGTTTGACAGTTGAACACAGACATCGCCGGTCAGCCGCAAAAAATCGCGCAGCATATGAAGCTGTCCATTAGGGCCAGCACCAAGCGCGGCATTATCTGCGGCAGGTGCAGCCAGGTCATGCAGATTGGCCCGAAGACCCGCTCAGGCTTGGGAACTGATCGACCACGTGGCACGGAGATGGCGGCCGTCGAGGACGGCCGCCATTTCTATTCCATATCGCCGAGCGATCAGCGCCGGTTGGCAAGAAGGGCGGCGAGCAGTCCAACCACGACCAGCCCGACGGCAGCGGCCGTCGCCGGATGATTGCGCGCCGTGCGCTCGATCGCCTTGCCCCTGCGCCGGATTGCCGGCAGCGCCTCGTGCAGGCTATCGTATAGCTGCGAATAATAGTCGGACGCCGCCTCGCGACCTTCCTCGTAATAGGCGTCACCACGCTTGGCCAAAACCTTCTTGAGATCGTGCAACTGCCGCGAAAGCGCCGCGACCTGCTTGTCGATGTCAAGGTCGGAGAGGGTCGAAAACGATGCCATGCTTGTTGTCCTTCTCTTCGAGAAGGCCTAACGCGCGGACGACGAACCAGTTCCGGCGGACGGCCGCGCGGCATCAAGTGGAATGACGACCGTTCAACGAACCTGGTCGAGCAGGCGCTTGCATTCGAGTAGGTCGAACAGCGCTTCCTGAAGCAAGGCGCGATTGTCACGCGACAATTTCGAAGAGTCGGGTTGTACCGGGCCTTCTTCATCGCTCTTGCCGAGGCCGAAGAAACGGCGGCTGGGCTTCACCTTGGGTTGGCCGACCAGCGCATCCTCGTCGCCGCGTGGCTGCGCGGCGGCCGTCAGCGGCACCTGCTCTGCCTGGCGGCGCTGGGCGATCGCCTCCACCGCGGCCATGTCCCCATTGCCGATGGCGACCAGAAAATGGTTGCCGTTCTCGCGCAGCAGCTTCTGCACGCCTTTGATCGTGTAGCCCTGGTCGTAAAGCATATGCCGGATGCCCTTGATCAGCTCGACATCCTGGGGCCGATAATATCGACGGCCGCCGCCGCGCTTCATCGGCTTGATCTGGGTGAAGCGCGTCTCCCAGAAACGCAGCACGTGCTGCGGCAGATCGAGATCTTCCGCGACTTCGCTAATGGTGCGGAAAGCATCGGGGCTCTTGTCCATGGGCCAATCCTCCACACTGGACCGCGATCCGGCGCATGATGCCGAATCGCGGCTTATTTCAGCGATTTATGAAACGATATTCAAGCCCAACGTCAAAACGGCCGCGGTTTTCAACCGCATTCGCCAGCAGACTACTTGCCGCTCTTGGTCTTGCTGTTCTGGTGCGAGCGCAGGATGCGGTTCTTGAGCACGTTCGACGATTTGAACGTCATCACGCGGCGCGGCAGGATCGGCACTTCCTCGCCGGTCTTGGGATTGCGGCCGATACGCTCGTTCTTGGAACGGACATGGAAGGTGGCGAATGACGACAGCTTGACAGTCTCACCGCGAACGATGGCTTCGCAGATTTCGTCCAGAACAGCCTCGACGAGCTCCGCCGATTCAGTTCGCGACAAGCCAACCTTCCGGTAAACGGCTTCAGCAAGGTCGGCACGCGTAAGTGTCTTTCCCCCCATGCGACCGTCCCATCTGCTCGCAAAAACGTAAATCGATACAGGTAAAGGCAGAGCCTAAGTAATTGATCCGGCAAGGTCAAGAACCGAACCGGCGAGTTCGGCACTTACCAGCGGAGCAACACGGCACCCCAGGTGAAACCTCCACCCATCGCTTCGAGAAGCACCAGGTCGCCCTTCTTGATTCGGCCGTCGGCGACAGCTACCGAGAGAGCCAGCGGCACCGAGGCAGCCGAGGTGTTACCGTGCAATTCGACGGTGACCACCACTTTCTGCTCGGCAATCCCAAGCTTCCTGGCGGAAGCGTCAATAATCCGTTTATTGGCCTGATGCGGCACGAACCAGTCGAGATCCTGCGCCGTTATGCCAGCCTCGTCGAAGGTCGCCTCAATCACATCGGTGATCATGCCGACGGCATGCTTGAACACTTCGCGGCCTTCCATCCTGAGATGGCCGACCGTTCCCGTCGTGGAGGGGCCGCCGTCGACGAAGAGCTTGTCCTTGTGCGCGCCATCGGAGCGCAGGCTCGCCGCCAGCACGCCGCGGTCGGCAATCGCACCGGTGCCCTCTTGCGCTTCGAGCACGAGCGCGCCGGCGCCGTCGCCGAACAGGACGCAGGTCGAGCGGTCGTTCCAGTCCAGGATACGCGAGAATGTCTCCGAGCCGATCACCAGCACGCGTCTGGCGAGGCCGCCACGAATATAAAGGTCGGCGGTGGCGACGGCATAGACGAAGCCCGAGCACACGGCCTGCATGTCGAAGGCAAAGCCGTGATGCATGCCCAGCCGGTTCTGGATCTCGACGGCGGTCGCTGGGAAGGTGTTGTTGGGCGTCGAAGTCGCCAAGATGATGAGGTCGATGTCGGCGGGCGTCATACCCGCGCTGTCGAGCGCCGCGCGCGCGGCCGCCTCGCCCAGCGACGCCGTCGTTTCGTCATCGGAGGCGACGTGGCGCTGGCGAATGCCGGTGCGCTGGACAATCCACTCGTCGGAGGTCTCGACCATGCCTTCGAAGTCGGCATTCTTCATGATGCGGCGGGGCAGCGCGGCACCGTTGCCGCGCACGACTGATCTGATCAAGGCTCTATCCTATTCCTCGGCGTCGCCGGCGACGCCGGACTTCCTGTTTGCCTGGGCAGTCGGGTTGCGCGCGTGGAACAGATCGAGGTCGGCCTCGATCCGGTCAAGCAGATTGTTGCGCACCATGTCGTAGCCAAGTTCGATTGCTGCAGCGAAACCGTCCGAATCGGCGCCGCCATGGCTCTTCACCACGATGCCGTTCAATCCCAGGAAGACGCCGCCATTGGAGCGGCCGACATCCATCTTCTCGCGCAGCCGGTCGAAGGCGCCCTTGGCGAAGACGTAGCCTATCTTGGCCATCAGCGTGCGGCTCATGGCGGCGCGCAGATAGCCGGCGATCTGTCTTGCCGTGCCCTCTGCGGTCTTGAGCGCGATATTGCCGGCAAATCCCTCGGTGACCACCACGTCGACCGTGCCTTTGCCGATGTCGTCGCCTTCGACGAAACCGCGATAATTCATCGAGGCCATGTTGGCCTCGCGCAGCATGCGGCCGGCCTCCTTGACCTCTTCCTGGCCCTTGATCTCCTCGACGCCGACATTGAGGAGGCCGACGCTCGGCCGCTCGATTCCGAATACCGAGCGCGCCATCCCGGTGCCCAGAATGGCGAAATCGATAAGCTGGTGGGCATCCGCGCCGATGGTGGCGCCGACATCGAGCACGACGCTTTCGCCACGCGTCGTCGGCCACAGCGCCGCGATCGCTGGACGGTCGATGGTGGCCATGGTGCGCAGGCAGAATTTCGACATCGCCATCAGCGCGCCGGTGTTGCCGGCGGAAACGCAGGCCTGTGCGCCGCCGTTCTTCACCGCCTCGACGGCTTTCCACATCGACGACTTCCAGCGGCCGTGGCGCAGCGCCTGGCTGGGCTTGTCGTCCATGCGCACGGCTATCTCGCAATGCACGAACTCGCTCACTTCGGCGAGTTTCGGGAACTTGGCGAGTTCGGGCCGCACCACGTCTTCGCGGCCGTAGATGACGAAACGGATGTCAGGGCGGCGGATGGCGACCGTCATCAGCGCCGGGATAACCACGCTCGGACCGTGATCCCCGCCCATGGCATCGATGGAAATTCTGATCACGTAGTGCTTTTCTCACGGTTTGCCTGGCTTGCGGCGGACGCCTGCCAAGATAAAGGGGCTCGCGAAGGTTCGGCGAAAATAGCGTTTTTGCGCCTGCGCACAACCAACTTTTCCAAAATCCGGACCACTCTCAGGACTTTCCAAGCAGCGAACGCAGTTTTTTCTGGAATTCGCTTTCCTCGGGCTGATCGTCGCCAGCGGCATCGAGCGAGGCCCCCTGCTTGCGCGGATAAGGATCTATCGCCAGGCCGAAGAACTGTTCGGCCAATGCGCCGACGTCGATCGTATCGCCCGAGAATGTCTCCGGACTGTCCGGCCCGTCGGCGTCTAGGATGATCTCGCCGCCGCCCTCGAATCCCTCGCGCCCCAGCTTCGACCGCTCGGGCAGGAACAGCGCCTCGACCGGCTCGTCGATATGCGCGGTTACAGGCTCCAGAGTGACAATGCAGGCCTGCGTGATGTCGGCCTCGACGCGACCGCTGACCTTGACACCATTACGTTTCCAAGAGGCCACCAGCAGCTCAGCGCGGTAGCTTTCGACCGAAAGCAAGTCATGTTCGGCTGCAAGCGCCTCGCGCTGTCGCTGATCGGCCTCGACCACGACGGGCAGGCCCTTCTGCGGAAGCCGAGCAACGTTGGCGACAAAGGATACCGGGCTGCGCAATTCAGCGTCCTTCATGCTGGCCTCCTCTCGTCGACCCGGCGGCCGGGAACGCGGCCGTGCCGGCGATGATCGATTCGGTCGGCTGCGCGGCAAGTTCTCTCGAGGCCTCGCGGACATAGTCCGCCAACAGCGGCGCCTGTGGCCAGGAGCCGGCATCCGGCCTGACATTGCGGGCAAGCGCCGCCGCGAGCGCCACCCGGTCGTCTTCCCGGAGGGCATCGTCATAGGCGGCGGTGCGTCCGTAGAACATTCTTGCCAGCTTCTTCATGCGCTTGGGCACGCCGACATCGCTGATTCCAAGCTCGCGCAGCGAATGGTCGACATCGAGGAAGAACTCGTCGATCAGCACTTGCGCGACCTCGGCCGCCACGCCTCGCTCACCATGCAGCCGGTGCTGGACGAGATACATGTGCAGAGACAGCATCTCGAAGCGGCCGAGCGGCGTATCGGGCACATTCCAGTCGGAATAAAGCACCGTTTGCCGCGCCGCCGCCACGATTTGTGCGTAGAGCGCGTCGGTGATGGCGCGGTTGGCATTGCGTTCGCGGCCAAAAAGGCGCTGGAACATTGAGGGCGGTCTCCCGGGGACCTGTTGTTTGATTTGGCCTTGTTGCATCGGCATGCAAGCTGGTTTACCGGTTTTGCGGCCCAGCGCAAGTTGCGGGGATGTGATGGAGAATTGTTGTTGGGTGCGCTGAAATTCAAGTCGTTCTTTGCGCCTGCCCCGGTGGGCGTGGCCTCGCTGATGGTCGTGGTGTCGGCGCTTTCCGCCTGCAACTCGTCCAAGATGTTCGGCGATCTCCATCCAAGCGAGACGCTGACGAAGGGTTACGTCATCGATCAGCAGGCGATCGATTCGGTGCCGGTCGGATCTAGCCGCGAACAGGTGCTCCTGGCGCTGGGCACGCCGTCGACGACGGCGACTTTCGACAACGAGGCATTCTACTACATCTCGCAGACACGCAAGCGCTACGTCGCCTTCGACAATCCGCACATCGTCGACCAGCATGTGCTGGCGGTCTATTTCGGCGCTGACGGCCGCGTCACCCAGATCGCCAATTATGGCCTGAAGGACGGCAAGATCTTCGACTTCATCTCCAGGACGACTCCGACCGGCGGCAAGGACCAGAATTTCCTCAGCCAGGTCATAAACGGCGCCAGCAAGCTGGCCCCCGGCGTTCCGGGCGGCGGCACGCCTTAAGCTTACCTACGACTTGCAGAACGACCAGGACCCGCCGCCCCGCCCGGCGGGTCTTTTTTTGTACGCACTCGTTATCCAGGTGCGGTCACGGGGATGGCATGCCCATGGCCCGAGGGTAGCTTGCGAATGTTGGCGCGGGAACTGGAAGAACTCTTCGACGCGATGCGCCCATCCGAGGCCGCACGCCAGCACACCGGCGACGCTACGAGACCTCGGCAGCCTGGGCCTGTCCGCTATTTCAGGCGCCGGCTGATGGTTACGCCGGGCATCCATCGGCGCGCGATCGTTCGATCGCAAACACGCGCGGCGGGTTCGTCGCCGTTTTGCGCGAAGTTCGAGGGCTGCCGCCAATGCCGGAGCGCGAACCGGATCTGAAACGGATGATCACGCGCTATCAATTGAGCGAGGACCAGCCGCCCGGCTGAGCGGCTTCGCCGTCGATCGTAGCGCTCAAACAAAAACCGCGGGGATCGCTCCCCGCGGATTGGTGTTTTTGCGAGATGTTGCTCAGCCGTGCGCGAGCACGGCGAGTAGCAGCAGCGCGACGATGTTGGTGATCTTGATCGCCGGGTTGACGGCTGGGCCAGCGGTATCCTTGTAGGGATCGCCGACGGTGTCGCCGGTGACCGAGGCCTTGTGCGCCTCGGAACCCTTCAGGTGCTTGACGCCGTCCTTGTCGGTAAAACCGTCCTCGAACGACTTCTTGGCGTTGTCCCAGGCGCCGCCGCCGGAGGTCATCGATATGGCGACGAAGAGCCCGTTGACGATGACGCCGAGCAGCGAGGCGCCGAGCGCGGCGAAGGCCGAGGCCTTGGAGCCCGAGATCAGCAGCACGCCGAAATAGACGACGAGCGGCGCAAGCACCGGCAGCAGCGACGGAACGATCATTTCGCGGATCGCCGCCCTGGTCAGGATGTCGACGGCACGCGCGTAGTTCGGCTTCGAGGTGCCGGCCATGATGCCCTTGTCCTCGCGGAACTGCCTGCGCACTTCCTCGACGATGGAGCCTGCGGCGCGGCCGACCGCGGTCATCGCGATGCCGCCGAACAGATAGGGGATCAAGCCACCGAAGATCAGGCCCGCGACGACATAGGGGTTGGAGAGGTCGAAGGAGACGTCACCCATGCCCTGGAAGTAGTGATATTTGTCGCCGTTGGCGGCAAAGAACTTCAGGTCGTTCGAATAAGCCGCGAACAGCACCAGCGCGCCGAGGCCGGCAGAGCCGATGGCGTAGCCTTTGGTGACGGCCTTGGTGGTGTTGCCGACGGCGTCTAGCGCGTCGGTGGAGTGCCGCACTTCCTTGGGCAGACCGGCCATTTCGGCAATGCCGCCGGCATTGTCGGTAACCGGGCCGAAGGCGTCGAGCGCGACGATCATGCCGGCGAGGCCGAGCATGGTGGTGACGGCGATAGCCGTGCCGTAGAGTCCGGCCAGCTGGTAGGTCGAGATGATGCCGCCGACGATGACGATGGCCGGCAGAGCCGTCGATTCAAGCGAGACCGCGAGCCCCTGGATGACATTGGTGCCGTGGCCGGTCACCGACGCCTGGGCGATCGAGTTCACCGGGCGCTTGTTGGTGCCGGTATAGTATTCGGTGATCACCACGATGAGACCGGTCACCACGAGGCCCACCAGGCCGCAGATGAACAGGTTCTTGCCGGTGATGGCGATGCCGGCGACAGTGCCGATCTCGCCCCACCCGACGGTTGCCGAGGTGGCGACGCCGAGGCCGACGATGGAGAGCAGGCCGGTGACGATCAGGCCCTTGTAAAGAGCGCCCATGATCGAGCCGTTGGAACCCAGCTTGACGAAGAAGGTGCCGACGATCGAGGTAAGGATGCAGGCGCCGCAGATGGCGAGCGGGTAAAGCATCGAAGCGCCGAGCGCCGCGGTGCCGCCGAAGAAGATGGCTGCCAGAACCATGGTGGCGACGACCGTCACCGCGTAGGTCTCGAACAGGTCGGCCGCCATACCGGCGCAGTCGCCGACATTGTCGCCGACATTGTCGGCGATGGTCGCCGGGTTGCGCGGATCGTCCTCGGGAATGCCGGCTTCAACCTTGCCGACCAGATCGCCGCCGACGTCGGCGCCCTTGGTGAAGATGCCGCCGCCGAGGCGGGCGAAGATCGAGATCAGCGAGGCGCCGAAACCGAGCGAAACCAGTGAGTTGATGACGACGCGGTCGTTCGGCTGCAGGCCCATCGGGCCAGTCAGGACGAGGTAGTAAATCGAGACGCCGAGCAACGCCAAGCCTGCCACCAGCATACCGGTGATGGCGCCGGACTTGAAGGCGATGTCGAGGCCGGCAGCAAGGCTGTTCGAAGCGGCTTGCGCGGTGCGCACATTGGCGCGCACCGAGACATGCATGCCGATAAAGCCTGCGGCGCCTGAAAGCACGGCGCCGATCAGGAAGCCGATCGCGGAAGTGATCGAAAGCAGCCACCAGGCAAGCAGGAGCACGACGATGCCAACGATGGCGATGGTGGTGTACTGGCGCGCCAGATAGGCCTGGGCGCCTTCGCGGATGGCGGCGGAGATTTCCTGCATGCGCTGATTGCCCTGATCGGACGCAAGGACCGAACGGGTCGCCCATATGGCGTAGAGAACTGACAGCAAGCCGCAGGCGATGACGGCGTAAAGGATGGTCATTGCCGGATTTTCCTCGATTGATGGCCCAAAAGAACCCCTCCCTGGGCCGTTGGAACGGAGATGCATGCCGCGGACGGAATCCACCCCTTGGTTGGGGTGTATGCGAAACAGGGCTTGGAACGTCAAGATATTGTTCGGTTTTTGCGCGGCTTTCGCCCAAAAGAAGAGGGCTGGAATCGTTGGGCCAGTGCGGGTCTCGAATTAGATCGATTGAATTGGCGCCGAGATACACTCGCCTCTGGGGGTCATTCCGCGCCCTGCCCCATGCGTCGCGCCGCGTAACGCTCGACTGCCGAGAGGCCGTCATAGATTAGCACGGCAAGCGCGGCAACGATCAGGCCGCCCTGCAGAACGAAGGCAAGGTTGTTCGATATCAAGCCGGCGATGATCACCTCGCCCAGAGTCTTGGCGGCAACCGTCGAGCCGATCGTTGCGGTGGCGAGGCTGATGACCACGGAGAGCCTGATGCCGCCCAGGATCACAGGGGCGCTCAGCGGCAGTTCGACCTTCATCAACCTTTGCCAGCCGGTCATCCCCGCACCGCGCGCCGCTTCCATCACATTGCCGGGCAGCGTCGTCAGCGCCGTCAGCGCATTCTCGAAGATCGGCAGCAGCCCATAGAGGAAGAGCGCGATCAGCGTCGGCTTCTCGCCGAAGCCCACAGCCGGCACAGCGAGCGCCAGCACGGCGACCGGCGGGAATGTCTGGCCGATATTGACCAGGCTGCGTGACAAAGGCAGGAATTCGGCGCCCGCTGGCCTGGTCACAAGTATAGCCAGCGCCACCGCGACGATCGTCGCCGCGACCGTGGCGATCAGCACGGTCCGCAGATGCTGCAAGGTCAACGTCAGCAGGCTGCCCTGGTTGTAGATCGCCGGCGCGCCGTTCTCCGTCAGGGGTTTCAGCAGCGGCTCGAACCAGCCGGGGCTGGTGATGAAGACCACCAGCAACGCCAGGACGGCCAGCCTCACAAGCGCGGGCAGCCAGGCTTTCATTGGGGCCTCGCCGCCCGCTTCACCAGGCCCTCGACGGTGACGCGGCCAATGGACTTGCCGTCGGCGTCCTTCACCGGTAGCGCGGGCCGACCCGACCAAAGGAGCTCGGCCAGCGCGTCGCGCTGCGTGGCCTCACCGGGGATCGCATCGCCCTCTGCGCCGCCCGGCTCTACTGCATCGCGCACGCGGCCAAGCGACAGCAGCCGAAACGGCCTTTCGCTGACGCCGACCAACGTCTCGACGAAGCCGCTAGCCGGTCGAGCCAGGATTTCAGCGGGCTTGGCGTATTGCACCAGCTTGCCGGCATCCATGACAGCGATCTTGTCACCCAGATGCACAGCCTCTTCCATATCGTGGGTGACGAGGATGATGGTGGTGCCGAAACGCTTCTGGATCGCCAGCAAATCCTCCTGCGCCTTGGTGCGAATGATGGGGTCGAGCGCGCCGAAGGGCTCATCCATCAAAAGCACGTTGGGTTCGGCGGCGAGAGCCCGGGCGACGCCGACGCGCTGCTGCTGGCCGCCGGAAAGCTCATGCGGGTAGCGCGGCCCGTAGGCCTGGGGGTCAAGCTGGTAGAGCGTCATCAACTCGTCGACACGGGCCTTGATGCGATCCCTGTCCCAACCGAGCAGCAGCGGCACGGTGGCGATATTTTGCGCCACCGTGCGGTGCGGAAACAGCCCGTGGCCCTGGATGGCGTAGCCAATGCTGCGACGAAGCTGATAACCGGGCACGGAACGGTTGTCGGCGCCGTCGAGCTTGATGACGCCGGCGGTCGGCTCGACCAACCGGTTGATCATCCTGAGCAGCGTCGTCTTGCCGGACCCCGATGTGCCGACAATGGTGGCGATGGTGTGCGGTTCGATCACCATCGAAACATTGTCGACCACTGTCGTCTTGTCGTAGCGCTTGGTGATGCCCTCGATCTCTATCATGCCATTTCGACCCTGCGCTTTGTTGCCGTCATCTCGATGACCGCGTCGAGGATGATCGCCGCCGCAAAGGCCAGCGCCACGGTGGGCAGCGCGCCCAACAGCACCAGGTCCATCGCCGTCTGACCGACGCCCTGGAAAACGAACACGCCGAAGCCGCCGCCGCCGATCAGGGCGGCAATGGTGGCAAGCCCGATATTCTGCACCAGCACGATGCGGATTCCGGTCAGGATCACCGGAAAGGCGAGAGGGAACTCAACGTCGAACAGGCGCTGGAGATCGGTCATGCCCATGCCGCGCGCGGCGTCGTTAGCCGCGCGGGGTACACCAGCGAGCCCAACCACCGTATTCGCCACGACAGGCAGAAGAGAATATAGGAAGAGGGCGACGAAAGCGGGCGCGGTGCCGATGCCCCTGATGCCTATCGCGGCTGCGCCTGGCAGGTGAACGGCCATCCAGCCGAGCGGCGCGATCAGCAGGCCGAAGAGCGCGATGGAAGGAATGGTCTGGATGATGTTGAGCAAATTGAGCACGCCGGCCCGAAGTCGGTCGACCCGATGGCAGAGGATGCCGAGCGGCAGCCCGATCACCACGGCTGCTGCCAGCGAGCCAAGCGCCAGGGTGATGTGCTTGGCAGCCTCGGTCCAGAAACTGTCGGCACGGCTGTTGTATTCCTTGAGGATGGAGAGGCTGTCCCAACGTCCCGAAACAAGCAACGCCGCGATGGCCAAAGCGGCAAGCACCAGGACGCCGACGCGCGCCCAGGCTGAAAGATCCAATCTGGTCAGCACATCGGCCAGGACCAATGTGAAGGCAAAGATCAGCAGCCAGAAACCGGAAGCCGGCGCGATCCGGGCAAAGGTGTTTCCGGTGGGCGTCAAGAAGCCGCCGGCGACGCCAATGAGGACCGACAGCGCGACCAGCACGATGACGCTGGCCGCCAGCCTGAGGATGAGCGGCGTCCTCAGCAGGGCGACGACGGCGCCCGCCATGACTATCGCCACCAGCAGCATGCCAAGCACCGGCGGCAGCGCTTCGAGGATCGAACGCGCCTGCCCCGGCACGATGCGGTTGGCGCGGAACGTGGCAAAGGGAGCCACCAGGGCGGCGTAGGCCGCGATCGCGGCGATCACGACGCCGAGCTTGTCGAAGCGGATGGTCACGATCGTCCCCAATCGAACCGGCGCGCCGCGAATACGGCGCGCCGCGCTCATGTTACTTCAGGAAGCCGTTCTTCTTGAGGAAGTCCTCCGCGACACCCTTGGCGGGCTCGCCGCCCAATTGCACGCGGCCATTGAGCTCCTGCAGCGTGACGAGATCGAGCTTGGCGAAGACAGGCTTCAGCAACGCCTCGATTTCGGGATGCTGCTTCAGCACCTCTTCGCGGATGATCGGCGCGGGCTGGTAGACCGGCTGCACTCCCTTGTCGTCCTCGAGCACGACGAGGCCGGAGGGCTGGATGCCGCCATCGGTGCCATAAACCATGGCGGCGTTGGCGCCGTTGGTCTGGTTGGCGGCTGCGGCGATCGTCGCCGCGGTATCGCCACCGGAAAGCGTGATCAACTGGTCCGGCTTCAGCGTGAAGCCATAGGTCGTCTGGAAGGCCGGAAGCGCCGCCGCCGAATTGACGAACTCCGCGGAAGCCGCCAGCACCACCTTGCCGCCGCCCGCAACGTATTTGCCGAAGTCCGTCAAGGTGACGAGCTTGTTCTCGTCGGCCACTTCCTTGCGCAGCGCGATCGCCCAGGTGTTGTTTGCCGGAGACGGCGACAGCCAGACGATCTTGTTGGCGTCGTAGTCGAGCTTCTTGGCGGCTTCATAGGCTTTGGCCGCATCCTTCCAGATCGGATCGTCGGCCTTCTGGAAGAAGAAGGCGGCATTGCCGGTGTATTCGGGATAGATGTCGATCTCGCCGGCGGTGATCGCCTTACGGACGACGGGCGTCGCGCCGAGCTGGATGCGGTCGGTGGTCTTGATGTTGTTGGCGCTGAGGACAAGCTGGATGATATTGCCCAGCACGCCGCCTTCCGTGTCGATCTTGGAAGACACCACCACCTGCGCATGCGCCGATGCCGTGGCGATGCCGAGCGCTATCGCTGCGAAAGCGAGCTTTCTAATTGGAAACATTGTGAAAAATCCCTTGCTATGAGCCGATGGATCGGTGACCGCATAAGAGCATGGCTTCAACGGCCAGTCGGGGCATACGGTTTCATAACAGGGAGGATACACGCAATAATTTTGTTCTGGTCGAGCTGAGCGTCCTGTTCCGCCCGACATGATGTGACGTCGACCCAGGGGTCGGCTGGCGGTCTGCCGTGTTCTGAGGGATACTGGGACCGCGGGGCGGCAGCCAACACGGGAGTATGTCATGGCCAGACACAAAGTCGGCTACCTCATCGGCAGCCTCGCCAAGGCCTCCATCAACCGCAAGCTTGCGAAGGCCCTCGTAAGACTGGCGCCCCCGGAGCTTGAGATGACGGAAATCCCCTTCAAGGACCTGCCACTTTACAGCTACGATTATGACGCCGATTTTCCGCCGGTCGCACTGGACTTCAAAAAGGCCATCGCGTCCGTACAGGCGGTGCTTTTCGTCACGCCGGAATACAACCGCTCGATCCCGGGCGGCCTGAAGAATGCAATTGATTGGGCGAGCCGCCCTTACGGCAAGAACTCATTTTCGCGCAAACCGTCTGCAGTCATCGGAACATCGCCCGGCGCAATCGCAACCGCGGTCGCCCAGCAGAGCTTGCGCAGCGTGCTGAGCTTCTGCAACGCACCCCAGATGAACTCTCCGGAGGCCTACATCCAGTTTACGCCGGGATTGATTACCGACGACGGCGAGGTGACCGTGAAGTCAACCGAAGCTTTCCTTCGCAACTACATGCAGGAATTCCACATGTTCATCGCGCGTGTCCTGCAGGTGCTCCCGCCGGATGCATGACGCCGGCCGCTTGGACTTGCTACTGGAACGGCTGGCCACCTTCTTCAAAGTGTGCGCGGACCCACCATCTTCAAAGTGCCGAGCGCGACAAAGCAAAGCGCGACGACCGGGAAGACAACCCAGTTCAGCATCGTCCAGCCCCAGGCGTTGTAGATCGCGCCCGACATGAGCGAGGAAAATGCGACGGAGCCAAACAGGACGAAGTCGTGGAAACCCTGCACCTTGCTCTTCTCGGAGGGCCGGTAGGTGGCCGTGACCATGGCCGTGGCGCCGATGAAGCTGAAGTTCCAGCCGAGCCCGAGCAGGATCAGGGCCGTCCAGAACTGCCAGAGGGCCAGGCCGGAGAGCGCCACGGCCGCGCAGCCGACAAGCAGGACGAGCCCAAAGGCGACAATGCGTTCGGCGCCGAAACGGTGGATCAGCGCGCCGGTAAAGAAACTCGGCCCGAACATGGCCATGACGTGCCAGGAAATGCCAAGCGTCGCGTCGTCTTCCGACAGGCCGCAGCCGACCATTGCGAGCGGCGCGCCGGTCATGACGAAGCTCATCAGCGCGTAGCTGCCGACGGTGCAGAAAAGCGCGGCGACGAAACGCGGCTGGGTGACGATTTCAGCCAGCGGTCGGGCATCGCCCGTGGCGGTTTCGGCGAAGGTGCCTGTCCGGGGGGAAATCTGCAGGAACGACAGGATGAGCGCGCCGATCGCCGCCAGGGGCAGGATCGAGGCGAATGACCCGGCAAACATCACCGGGGCCAGCAGTTCGCGTGTGTAGATAACAATCTGCGGCCCGAGGATAGCGGTGATGATGCCGCCCGCCAGCACGAATGATATGGCGCGCGGCTTGTATCCGGCCGGCGCATTGTCGGCCGCGGCGAAACGGAACTGCTGGACGAAGGCGCCACCGGCGCCGATGACGCAGAGGCCGACAGCGAACATCCAGAAGCTGGCCTGGAAGAGAGCAAGCGTCGCGATCAGGCCGCCCAACGCGGTGAACATGGTCCCGGTCATGAAGCCGCCGCGGTGGCCGAGCCGGCGGATGATGGCGGCGGCCGGCAAAGCCCCGAGCGCCACGCCGAGATTGAAACCGGTGACCGGCGCCGTCGCCAGCGACTTGTCCGGGCCGAGCAGATATTGACCGGCGAGCGCGCCGAGCGAAATGGCGATCGGAGCGGCCGAACCGACGATCGCCTGCGCGGCGGCAAGCAGCACCGCCGTCCGGCGCCCTGCCCGGCCCGCCTCGGCGACCGCGGCCGTCGTCACGAAGCGTCTTTGCCGCGCCCCTCGCCGCGAACCCGGCGCGAGACGCGATCGAGAACGGCGTTCACCAGCTTCGGCTCGTCTTCATCGTAAAAGGCTTTTGCGATGTCGACATATTCTGAGACGATCACAGCCACCGGCACGTCCTCGCGCTTCATCAGTTCATAAACGCCGGCGCGCAGAATGGCGCGCAGCGTCGAATCCAGCCGCGACAGCGGCCAATCCTCGGTGAGCGCCTGGCGGATGACGGGATCGATGGTCTTCTGGTCCTCGACGACGCCGGTCAGGATGGCGCGGAACCATTGCGCGTCGGCTTCGCGGTAGAGCGCGCCGTCGACTTCCTTGCCGAGCCGGAAGGTTTCGTATTCGGCCGTGGTCTCGAAGACGCCGCTGCCGGACACGTCCATCTGGTAAAGCGCCTGGACGGCGGCAAGACGGGCGGCGCCGCGTTTGTTTGCATGGCGCACCGCACCGGTCGAAGCGGGCTCGTTCACGATTGAGCTCCGAATTTCTCTTTGAGCGCTATCATGGTCAATGCCGCGCGGGCGGCAAAGCCGCCCTTGTCGCCTTCCGTTTTGCGCGCGCGCGCCCAAGCCTGCGCGTCGTTCTCGGTCGTCAGGATTCCGTTGCCGATAGCGATCGCCTCCTGCACCGATAGGTCCATCAGCGCGCGGCTCGATTCATTGGCGACGATGTCAAAATGATAGGTGTCGCCGCGGATGATGGTGCCGAGCGCGACAAAGCCATCGTAATGCGTACCGCCTTCGGCGGCGCCATCGAGCGCGAAGGTAATGACGGCCGGTATTTCGAGCGAGCCGGGAACCGTCACCACATCATAGCTGGCGCCGGCCTCTTCCAGCGCGCCAGTCGCTCCCTCGAGCAGCGCGTCGGCGAGATCGTCGTGAAATCGCGCTTCGACAATGAGCAGATGCGCCTTCGCCTTCGGGCGAATGAACGCTTTGCCGTGTTGGGATGTTCCAGCCATAAAAGTCTCCGGGGGGTTGCCGGTGACTTAGGCCGAAGCTGCGGTGATCGCAAGCGGAAGATTGACAACCCAGCCCTCGCCCGCGTCCCGACAGAGTCGGCTCTCGCTGCACGCGATCATTCGGACAATCTTGTCTAGGCGGGCGAAGCCTCGAGGATCGAGATCGGTCCACGGGTGCCGATCACCCGCTCGAGCTTCAGTCCTGCCCCCGCGAAGAGGGTTGTGTATTGCGCCTCCGTCCGCTCCAGGCCCCCGGTTACCGCGAGCATGACAACATCGATGGCCTTGATCTGGTCCGGCTCGCCTCCCGGTGGCACAATCGTCTCGGCCACGAGCACCCTGCCATGTGCCGCCATAGCATCGCGGCAATGCCGCAAGATCAGCCCGGCGCGTTCGTCGTCCCAGTCGTGGATGACTTTCTTGATGACATAGACGTCGCCAGCCGGAACACTCTCGAAGAAGTCGCCCGCGACGAACTCGGTACGCGGCAGGTCGCCACCGGCGCCCCGACGCGCCGCCGCCACCCCGGACGGCAGATCGAACAGAACACCGCTCAAATGAGGATAGCGGGCAAGAATTGCCGAGAGAAGCTGCCCATGGCCGCCGCCGATATCGACAACCCGCTTGTACTGGCCGAAATCATACGCGTCGGCTACTGCCTCGTTGGTGCCTTGTCCTAAGGCTACCATAGCTCGCTGGAACAGGGCGGCCTTCTCGGGGTTCGCCGATAGCCAGTCGAATCTCGAGCTTCCGAACACCGTCTCGAAGGCGGGCCTTCCCGTGCGTACGGAACGGAGAAGCTGCTCGAAGGCAAGATATGGCTCAGTGTTGATCATCTGGATGAAGTCGCGCGGTCCCGGCCTATCTGAACGAAGGACCGCTCCGACTTCCGTCAAAGCAAAATGACGAGAGCCACCTTCAGTGAAGACCCCCTCAGGGGCAAGAAGCCGCATCACGCGGTAAAGGGCTTCCGCATCCGTCTTGGTTGCTGCCGCCAAGTCGTCAACAGATCGCGCCCCGGAGGCCAGAAGATCGGGAATTCCGAGTTCGATGACGACGCGCAGCGCCTGAGATAGGGCAAATCCGAACCCAAGCCTTATGACTTGTTGCGACGGGCTGCTCATGGCTTTCCCCTCCGGCCGGGAGAAAACTTACGCGGAGCGCGACCCAATGTGAAGCGGGGAAGCGGTGTCGCAAGGCGCGTTGCCCGCCGGCTCCACAAATCCGGCTCGCCGCCTAACCGTGACCCCAGGGCTCTGCTTAAAGGCCCTCTTTCGCCGCCTCGGACAGCCGCGCGGCATAGCGGGCCATGGTGTCGATCTCGATGTTGACGCGGTCGCCGGCCTGACGCTCGCCCCAGGTGGTGACGCTCAGCGAGTGATGGATGAGCAGCACGTCGAAGCGGGTGCCTTCGACCTTGTTGACGGTGAGCGAGGTGCCGTCGAGCGCGACCGAACCTTTCGGCGCGATGAACTTCGCCAGATGACGCGGCGCCTCCAGCGTGAAACGCACGGCGTCGCCCTCTTCCTTGCGCCCGACGATCTCGGCCATGCCGTCGACATGGCCGGAGACGATGTGGCCGCCGAGTTCGTCCCCGATCCTCAGCGCCCGCTCCAGGTTGATCCGGGTGCCGGATTTCCAACTCGATGCCGTGGTGAGCCTTAGCGCTTCCTCCCAGGCCTCGACCTCGAACCAGCGCGCGTTGGAGCCGTGTTCCGGCAGCGCCGTTACCGTGAGGCAAACGCCGCCACAGGAAATCGAGGCGCCGATGGCGATGGTCTCGGGATCATAAGCGGTGTCGATTCGAAGGCCGATACCCTCGGCGAGCGGCTTCACACTCGCAACGGTGCCGACGTCAGTCACAATTCCCGTAAACATCAGAGAGTGTCTTTCGTTTTGAACACGATCCGATCCAACAACCGGTTTCCACTTTTTGGAATCATGGTCTCACCCATTCGGCATAGCTATCCTCGCCGAAGCGCATGTCACGCAATTTGCGAAATCCAGCCGGGATATGATCGGGGTCGATCGGCGATGCAATGCCGTCCTCACCGATAGCGTCCGGCCCCTGGAAGAGCACGATGCGGTCGACGAGGCCTTCCTCAAGGAAGGCCCTGGCCACCTTGGCGCCACCTTCGACCATAACGCTTGCCATGCCGAGCGCTGCAAGGTCTTCCAGCAATTCCGGCAGAGCGACTACGCCGTCATGGGTTTCGGTGCCGATGAAGCGCACGCCCGCGCGTTCGAGCGCCGCCCGCCGGTGCGGGTCGGCCTCGGGGCAGGCGGCGATATAGAGCGGCACGCGGTCAACACCGGACACAAGCTTGGACGTCTCCGGCAGCCGGATCTGCCGATCAAGGATGATCCGCGCAGGCGAGCGGTTCTCCAGCCCCGGCAGGCGCACGGTCAGCGCCGGGTCGTCCTCGAGCGCGGTGCCGATGCCGACGAGGATGGCGTCGGCCTCGGCGCGCATCAGATAGACGTCGCGGCGCGCGATCTCGCCCGTGATCGCGACCTGGCCCGCACCTTTGCGGCCGATCTTGCCGTCGCTCGAAAGCGCAAGTTTCAGAGTTACTTCCGGCCGCTTCTTCAAAGAACGTGTCAGATAGCCCGCCATCTGCTCGGCGGCTTCGGCAGCCAGCACCTTTTCAACCACCTCGACACCCGCGGCGCGCAGGATGGCGTAGCCCTTGCCGGAGACGCGCGGATCGGGGTCGCTCGCAGCACCCACGACGCGCGCAATACCGGCATTGACCAGCGCGTTGGCGCAGGGCGGGGTGCGGCCGTGATGCGCGCAGGGCTCCAATGTCACATAGGCGGTGGCGCCGCGCGCCAGTTCGCCGGCTTCAGCCAGCGCCTCGGTCTCGGCATGAGGGCGGCCGCCGACGGCCGTGACGCCGGTGCCCACGATCATAGGACCGGCGCCGTCGTCGCGCACGATGATGGTGCCGACGGAAGGGTTGGTCGAGGTGCGGCCCGCATTGCGGCGCGACAGCCTGATGGCTGCAGCCATGAAACGGCGATCAAGAGCCGATTGAGCGGCCTCGTCCGATTGCGGTCCCGCCATGATCAGCCGGCTTCCTCTTCGGTCTTTTCCTCGTCGCCCTTCAGCTCGCCCAGCAGCTCATGAAAATCCTTGGCCTCGCGGAAATTGCGATAGACCGAGGCGAAGCGGACATAGGCGACGTCATCCAGGGATTTCAGCGCCTCCATGACCAGCCGACCGACCTCGCCCGAAGCGATCTCGGTTTCGCCGGAGCTTTCGAGTTGGCGCACGATGCCGGTGACGGCGCGGTCGATGCGCTCGGGATCGACATTGCGCTTGCGCACGGCGATCTCGACGGAGCGCAGCAGCTTGTCACGATCGAACGGCACCTTGCGGCCGGACTTCTTGATGACGACGAGGTCGCGCAGCTGGACACGCTCGAAGGTGGTGAAACGCCCCCCGCAATCGGGACATACCCGCCGCCTGCGGATCGCCGCGCCGTCCTCGGCGGGACGCGAGTCCTTCACCTGCGTATCTTCGGACTGACAATAAGGGCAGCGCATAGGGAGCCTTGGGTTCGCGATTCTCTGATGGCGGAAAGGCTTAGTGCCTTTTGGCGACTTGGCAAAGGAGAGACCTTTCGCGCTTCAGAGATAGCGACGCGCGATCAAGATTGCCAGCGCCCTCCCCGGCTGGCGGCACGGGTCAGGGCGCGACGTCCTTGGTCGAAAACCCGCAGGACGTGCCGAGATTGCGATACGCCTTGGTGAAGCCATCCATCGGGATGCTGGCGACGGCCTGTTTTCCGAAGGTCACGTCGAGCGAGGTGACCTTGCGCATGGCGCGCAGCAAGGCGAGGCTGGTCTTGGCCTGGTCGTCGACCATCCAGCTGGAGCGACCACCGGCGGCGGCGTTGGAGGTCACTGTCGCAGTCACTTTCACGCCAGGGTCGCCGAAGGTCGCAGCGATCTTGTCGCCGGTCGGCAGGTTCGCGTTGTCGATGATGAACATGATGGCCGGATACGCGTCCGGCGGCAGCGCGTCGCCAGTCGAGATCGACATCGTCAGCGACCCGGCATTGCCGTTGCCGTCGACGAAAGCGGTGGAGGCGGCGCAGGTCTTGTGCGCATCCTGCCCGGTGTCGAGCGTATCGACGATGGTGGTCCACTTGCCGAAGGTGTTTGTGGCAGGCATTTCGGAGGCAGGCTGCGTCTGCTCCTGCGCAACCGCGCCGGCCATGGTGAACGCGGCCAGCGAGCCGAACAGGGCCAGCAAGGCAAGCGGGAAAGTGCGCATCATCAAAACTCCAGTGGGTCGCGCCGCCCGATCAAGCAGCGGCGCGAAGCGCCGGAATAAAAGATGACGCACGGCGCCTCGTCAACCGACAGACGGGCAGCCGGTAGCCAGACTCAACCCAGGTAAGGGTAGAGCGGGAAACGGTCCGTCAGCGCCATGACTTTGGCCTTGACGGCGGCTTCGACCGCCGCGTTGCCTTCGTCGGAATTCGCCACCTTCAGCCCGTCCAGCACCTCGGCGATCAGCTTGCCGATCTCGCGGAATTCGGCCTGGCCGAAGCCGCGCGTGGTGCCGGCCGGCGTGCCGAGACGCACGCCCGAGGTGACGAACGGCTTTTCCGGATCGAACGGGATACCGTTCTTGTTGCAGGTGATGTTGGCGCGGCCCAACGCTGCTTCCGCACGCTTGCCGGTGGCATTCTTCGGCCGAAGGTCGACCAGCATCAGATGGTTGTCGGTGCCACCGGAGACGATATCGAGGCCGGTCTCCTGCAGACTGGACGCCAGCGCCTTGGCATTGGCGACGATGCTCTCGGCATAGGCCTTGAAGCTCGGCTTCAGCGCCTCGCCGAGCGCCACCGCCTTGGCAGCGATGACATGCATCAGCGGCCCGCCCTGCAGGCCCGGGAACACCGCCGAATTCATCTTCTTGGCGATCTCCTCGTCGTTGCACAGGATCATGCCGCCGCGTGGGCCGCGCAGCGACTTGTGGGTCGTGGTGGTCACGACATGGGCATGTGGCAGCGGCGACGGGTGCACGCCGCCGGCGACGAGGCCGGCGATATGCGCCATATCGACCATCAGATAGGCGCCGACGGAATCGGCGATCTCGCGAAAACGCTTCCAGTCCCAGATGCGCGAATAGGCGGTGCCGCCGGCCAGGATCAGCTTCGGCTTGGTCTCATGCGCGGTCTTCTCGATAGCATCCATGTCGAGCAGGTGGTCGTCCTTGCGCACGCCGTAGGAGACGACCTTGAACCACTTGCCGCTCATGTTGACCGGCGAGCCGTGGGTAAGATGGCCACCCGAATTCAGGTCGAGGCCCATGAAGGTGTCACCGGGCTGCAGTAGCGCCAGGAACACGGCCTGGTTCATCTGGCTGCCCGAATTCGGCTGGACGTTGGCGAAGTTGCAGCCGAACAGCTTCTTAGCGCGCTCGATGGCCAGTTCCTCGGCCACGTCGACGAACTGGCAGCCGCCATAGTAGCGCTTGCCCGGATAACCCTCGGCGTATTTGTTGGTCATGATCGAGCCCTGCGCCTCGAGCACCGCGCGGGAAACGATATTTTCCGACGCGATCAGCTCGATCTCATGGCGCTGGCGACCGAGTTCGTTGCGGATGGCGCCGAAGATTTCCGGATCGGCGTCGGCAAGCGTGGTCTCGAAGAAGGATTCGAATTTGCTGGAGGCTGCCGCTGCATTTGACATGGCTTGCTTTCCCTTGGGGCCGGAGGTCTGCGAGGTCGCCGCGCATTAACACAGTTGTTTTCGGGCCGCCACGTTTGCGGCGCGAAATTTGCTAGCCGGTTTGCGTCAACACCGGCCGACCGAACCTAATCCCGCGGCTCGCGTCCCTTGAGGATCGCTTCGGAGAAGGTGACCTCGGTGAACAGCTTGCGCGCCGTGTGGTCGTTGATAACGCCCCGGCGCAACATGGCCTGAAGCTCGGCGCGCTCGGCCTCGATGCCGGCGAGCCTGAGTTCCACCTCAATTCGGCCGGTTTCGCGGGCCTCGGCGCGCGCTTCCTCGGCGCCGTCGGAAAGGGAGATGCGCCGCCGGTAGATGGATACGACGCTCTCGGCGATGGCGAGCTTCATGCCCGCCGCCTCTCCTTCATTGCCGTCGCTGGCCAAGCTTTCTATCCTGGCGATGGCCGCGTTGGCTGCGCTGACGCGGGCCCGGCGCTCTTCGGCGGCGCCCGGATGCTCTCCGGGTTCGACGAGACCGCGCGCGACCCTCGGCAGGGCGAGGCTGGCAATTGCCAGCGAGCATATGATGACCCCGGCGGCGAGGTAGATCACGAGGTCGCGGGCCGGAAACGGCGAGCCGTCATGCATGGTGAGCGGCAGGGACAGGATGCCCGCCAAGGTCACCGCGCCGCGCACGCCGGCGATCGAGCCGGCGAGCCTGACGCGCAAACCAAAGGGTTCGGCCTTGCGCTTGCCGAGCCGCGCGGCAAGCACGGCGCCGATGTCGCCGATCCAGATCCAGACGAAGCGCAGGCCGATCAGGCACAGCGTCAGGAGCAGCACTGTCAATGCCGGCTCGAGCAGCCAGTGCCGGCTCGTCAGTTCAGGCGGCGCCTTGCGGATGATGTCAGGCAGTTGCAGGCCAAGCAGGATGAACAGCGAGCCGTTGAAGATGAAGATCAGCGTCGACCAGAGGGAAATCGTCTGGACGCGCGCCGAGACCACCATGTGGCGGACAATGCCGGAATATCCGGTCAGAAGGCCGGCAGTGACCGCCGCCAGAATGCCCGAAGCGCCGAAATGCTCGGCGATCAGATAGGCGACGAAGGGGAGCAGAACCATGACCAGCACCTGCGCTTCGGCCGGTGTGCTGGTGATACGGCCGAGGATCTGCAACGACTTGGCCGCGATGAACAGCGACGCGACACCGGCGAGGATGCCGATTGCCACGGCAAGGAGAAAGCTTAAGGATGCCCCGGCGAATGAAAAGCTGCCGGACAACACCGCCGCCACGGTGAAGCGGAACATGACCAGACCGGAAGCGTCGTTAAGCAGCGACTCGCCCTCCAATATGTGCATCAGCCGCGCCGGGACTACATCGCGGCCGACGATCGAGGATACGGCCACGGCATCGGTCGGCGACAGCACGGCGGCCAGGGCGAAGGCGACCGCCAGCGGAACGCTCGGCACCAGCCAATGCAAGGCGTAGCCGAAGCCGACGATGGTGAAGAAGACCAGGCCGATGGCGAGATCCAGGATCGGTCCGCGCAACGCGATCAGTTCGCGCTTCGGCGCCGAAAAGGCATCACCGAACAGCAGCGGCGGAATGAACACCAGAAGGAAGAGTTCCGGATCGATCTCGACATGCAGCCCACGGGCCGGCCAGGCCAGGGCGGCGCCGATCGCGATCTGCAGCACCGGCAACGGCATGCGCACCAGCCGCACGAGCGCGCCCGAAAGCGTCACCAAGGCGAGCACGGCGAGGATGAAGACGGCGACGGCCATGGCGCGATTCCAGCTGTTCGACCGACCATGAGCAATTGCCGGCCTTGCGTCCAGGGGGCGCGAGAGCAACAGCTTGGCGCTGGTTGCGAGGGCAAGACCGACTGGGAAATCTCGGTGGGCATCGCGGAAGCCACCATGCGCTTCCATGTCGACAGTCCCGGCGCGGTCCACCGCGCAAAGACGGTCGCGCGGCTGGTGAACCGGCAACTGATTCAGGCGCGCATCACGCTGCAAAAAAGGCCGCTGTGGAAGCGGCCTTTTTGTTTTTAGTATCAGATAGTTACTGCGCGGAGCTGATCTGCAGTTCCTGGGCGCCGTCGAGCCCGTATATGTCGTCTCGGAACTGTACGACACCCGGAGCGGTCGACCATGCCGACAGATAGAGGAAGTGGACCGGCACCGGGTTGACGACCTGGATCGGCGTGTTCTCGCCGGTCTTGATCGCGGCCTCGAAATGCTGGCGGTCCCAACCGGGCGTGTCGCGCAGGATCCAGGTGACGAGGTCACGCACATTCTGGACGCGCACGCAGCCCGAGGAGTCGAAACGCAGCAGCTTGCCAAACAGGCTCTGCTGCGGCGTGTCGTGCATATAGACGCCGTCCGGGCTCGGGAAATTGATCTTGACCGAGGCCATGGCGTTGTTGCTGCCCGGATCCTGGCGGAACCGGTATTTCGCGGCGTCGTCCGTCGACCAGTCGATGGTCATCGGATCGACCTCGCTTCCGTCCGGCGCGAACAGACGGATGTGGCTATCCTTCAGGTAGTTCGGGTCCTTCCGCATCAGCGGAATGATGTCCTTGCGCACGATCGAAACCGGCGCATTCCAGTACGGATTGACGATGATCTCGTTGATCTTCGAGTTCACGATCGGCGTCTGGCGGTCGATCTTGCCAACGATAGCGGTATGGCGAAGCACGACACGGTCGTTCTCGACCGCTTCGACCTGGGCGGCGGGGATATCGACCAGGACGTAACGATCGCCCAGCGTGCCGGCCTTTTCCTTCAGACGCTGCAGATTGGTCTGCAGCTGCCCGAGCCGGACCTGCGCCGACACGTTCATCGCGGCATATGTGTATTTGCCCATCGAGCCGTCGGCCGGCAGGCCGTGACGAAGCTGGAAGCGCTTGACCGCCGAGTCCACATAGGAATCGAAGGCAGTCGAAATACCGGCGCTCTGCGGCAGGTCGCCCGAGACCATCAGGCGCTTGCGGAGCGGAACGACGTCCGGATCGTCGACGCCGAGCTGCAATTTCTTGGTAGCCGGAACCTGTTCCCAGCCGCCCTGGGACACGATGTTCTGGTATTGCGCCACCGCCTGCTCGGTGAAGGCCACCGTCTGCTGGCTGAAAATCGGCAGCGTCGAGGCGACCTTGTTGGTGTCGTTGGCGCGGGCGTCGAACTGGTCGTCCCAATTACCGCGCGTCGACGACTTCAGGATGTCCCCGATCACGTCCTGCGCGCTGGCGTGGCCGGCGGCAAAAGCGGCGGCGAGCGCGGAGGCTCCGGTAAGGAAGAAACGGCGGCTTGTTCTCATGGCAGACATTCTTGGCTGTTCGCTCTCGCTCAATTCGCTTGCCTGGCGGCTTGTCCGCACTCTAGGGGTGGCAAACTTAACAATTCGCCAACCATGACCCGCATCGCCGGCTGCCAGAAACGCGATGCCGCCTCGCGGGTTCCACGGAGCGCGGGGCATGGGCCCGCAGCATCGTCGACAATCCGCATCCACCGTGATTATGGCGGCAACGTGGCCTTGGCCCGCGATTTGCTTGGGGCGGCAAGGTGAGAGGAAGGCGGCGATGCTTTTTTGCATCGCAAATAGCCAGCACGTCCTCGTGAAGTCTGCGCCAGCGCTCACGGCAGCCGTTCGGGCGCAGAGCCTTGATCGCGCCTAGAACGAGCTTCGTCGCGCGCCCGTAGGCGCTCAAGCTCCCTCCATCAGCAGGTCTTTGCAAAAGAACAGGGACCGGCGTGCTACGACACCGGCCCCTATTCTTTCCCCAGCCGCGCTTCATCGGCGAGGCCCCAGACTTGGTGTGAGCTTACATCCGATAGGCGATTGTGTCGTTCCAGAAGCGGTCGAGGCGCTGCAGGGCGCGGTTCATCTGCTTGAACTCGTCGGTGTTGATGCCGCCGACCGCCTCGATCGAGCCGACATGACGCTCGTAGAGGCCGGCCACGACGTCGGCCACCTCGTTGCCCTTCGGGGTCAGCGAGACGCGGACCGAACGGCGGTCGATGCGCGAGCGCTGGTGGTTGATGAAACCGAGGTCGACCAGCTTCTTGAGATTGTAGGAGACGTTCGAGCCGAGATAGTAGCCACGCGAACGCAGCTCGCCCGCGGTCAGCTCCGAATTGCCGATGTTGAAGAGGAGCAGCGCCTGGATGGCATTGATGTCGGAGCGGCCGTTGCGGTCGAACTCGTCCTTGATCACGTCAAGCAGACGGCGGTGCAGACGCTCCACCAGCTGCAGCGATTCCATGTACAGCGAACGGATAGCCTCGCGGCGATCGTCGGATACGTTTGCGGTCTTCGCCGCCGGACGCGAATTGATCATTGTCTTTGCCTCTCGTTTGTCGCCCTGGTGATTTTTTGTTTTTCACCTTGATCGCGACACTATCGAATACTCATAAAATTCGACTTAAACGCCAGGGCTAACAAGAGCTTACCGGTAAGAGGTTTCGGAAGACGCTTAACGATCGGTCACCCGAGCAAGAACAATTAACCTAAAGATTTAGCCAACGGATTTCGGAAGAAAACGGGCCGCGAAATCGGCCCGGAATCCAGCCTCGGCCTATTGGCTGAGCTGTCGCTTCTGCAGCCAGATGGTGACGCGAAAGACGATGTAGAGCAAGGCCACGCATGCGTGCGAGATCACGATCAGCAGCCGGTGGCCGAAGAGATTGGGCAGGCCGGCATACATCACCGTCTCCGTCACCGCGCAGATGAACCAGATCACCGGCCCCCACGACGCCAGCATCCAAAGGCCGGCCGCGGCGAAGGGAAAGAAGACGGCAAGAGTTGCCGCCGCCACCCGCCAATGCACCGGCATCAGGTCGAAGCGCCACAATTCGCCCGGATAGAGGCCGATCAGGCGAATCCAGTAGAGGATGCCGAACAAAAGACAGTAGCCGGCGACCACACGCTGGAACCAGGCGAAGATGACCTCGGTGGTCGAGGGCTGGAGCACCACCCGCCTGGAGGTTACCTCGCTCACAGCACGAGTTCCCTATCGCCCAGCGACGCGAAATAGGCGTCGATGTCGGCCGCGCGGACGTCATCCAGGCTCGCCGGCCGCCACTCGGGCTTCGAGCCCTTGTCGATAATGGCGGCGCGAATGCCTTCGTAGAAGTCGCGGCCGGCAAGCATGCGGTTCAGGATGCGGAACTCCATCTTCATGCATTCGTCCATCGACATCGTCGATCCCGCGCTGATCTGGCGCCAGGCGACGTTGAGGCTGGTCGGCGAGCGGGTGTTCATCGTCGCCAGCGTTCTTGCCGCAAAAGCATCTTGCGCCACTGCCTTCTCGAGACTGTCGATGATGCCGTCGAGCGAACTCTGCGAAAAATGGTGCGCGATCGCTTCCAGGTCCTGCCGCTCGGTCTCGCGCTTGGCAGGCACGAAGAAATCGCGCAGTTCCGCATCGGCGTCGCCGCTCGTCGTCAATTCGTCGAGCAGGCCCGCCTGGTCCTCGGCCTTGATGGTGTGGGTGGCGAGCCCCGACCACAGCGCGTCGCCATGGCGGATGCGGTTGCCCGTCAGACCGAGATACATGCCGAACGAACCGCCCAGGTCGGGCAGCAGGTGGCTGGCGCCGACATCGGGGAAGAAGCCGATGCCGACCTCTGGCATGGCAAACTGCGCGTTTTCGGTCAGGACCCGATGCGAGCCATGGAAAGAGATGCCGACGCCGCCGCCCATCACGATACCGTCGATCAGCGCGACATAAGGTTTCTTGAAGCGCGCGATGCGGGCATTGAGCCGGTATTCGTCGGCGAAGAAGTCGATGGGCGGCTGGCCGGCGCGGCCGGCCTCGTAGATGTGCAGGATATCGCCGCCGGCCGAAAACGCCCTGCCCTCGGCCTTGATCACTACGACGCCGACCCCCTGATCCTGCTCCCAGGCATCGAGCGCTCTGGCCAGGGCCCTGACCATGTTGTGGGTGACGGCGTTAAGCGCCTTCGGCCGGGTCAAAGTGACAACGCCCGCCCTGCCCAGCCGCTCGAAGCGGATCTCGTCGCCTCCGCCAAAATCCATCAACAGGAATCCCTCTCTCCGCGGGGGAGAAGTGCTAAAGGGGGCGTCAGGGCGCGTCAATGGCGGCGATCCTTGCGCTGGCGGGCGACCGCGCCAGATGTTAGGTAACCGGCAAAGAACTATGTCCGCGCCCCGACAGGTTTCGAGCAGCGATATGCCTGGAATTTCTCGCTTCGTCGTTGGATTGGCCGGTCTCCTGTGCCTGGGGGTTCCGGCCCGTGCCGCCGCGATAGCCGATCTCTACCAGGCGCAAACGATCGTCACCGGCACGGGAGACGTGAACCGCCAGATCGGCTTCAAGGACTGCCTCGACAAGGTGCTGGTCAAGGTCTCTGGCGACCAGCGCCTGACTCAAAAACCCGAGATGCTGGCGCTGCGAGACAAGGCCGCCGACTTCGTCCAGTCCTTCCGCTATCGCGACCGGCTCGAGGGCATCCCCATCCATGACGAGCAAGGCACGCATGACCGCCCCCACGATCTGACCTGTCTCTACAAGCCGGCCGTCGTCGACAAGCTCCTGGCGCAGCTCGGCAGCAGGCCATGGCTCGGCGAGCGGCCGCCGGTCGCCGTCTTCATGAGCGCCGAGCAAGGCGCGCGGCATTTCATGCTGACGGAGGACGAGGACCAGGGCAAGACGATGCGGGAATCCTTCGCCAATGCCGCGGGCCCCCTGCTGATGCGTATCACCTTTCCAAAGGCCGGGCAGCTTGGCGGCCTTGACGAGAAGGCGCTTTCGGGGGCCGATATGGCAAGGCTCGACAAGCTCGCCAAGAAGGCGGGAGCAGCCCGGGCGCTCGCCGGCAGCATCGTGTGGAGCGACAAGGAGCTCGGCTGGATCGCCGATTGGCGCTTGGCCGACCACGGCAAGATCTTTCGCTGGCAGGTGCGCGGCGTCAGCTTCGACGAGGCGTTCCGGGTTGCGATCAGAGGCGCGGCGCAGATCTTGTCAGGGCACGGACAGCCTTAGGACAAGTCGATATTCAGCCGATGCCGGTCTGTGAAAGGCGGCTCCCTGCGCCCCGGTGCCCGCGCAACCCGAGATACGCTCCGCTCTGCTTCGGCAGCCACCATTTTCTTCTCGGCGTGGCCTCAATCTCAACCTGCCAACACCCTGGCGCGCGGCTGGCACAATCGTGTCGCATTGGTCAGCGGCGCGGACGCGTGGTAAAAGCCGGCCCGAAAGAGAGTCTCGGCCATGAACAGATTCACTCCTGCAAAGCCCGCAGGCGCGCGCAGCGTCGACGAGATCACCGGCAGCCGGCGGCTGCGGCGCATGCGCAAGGCCGACTGGTCGCGCCGCCTGGTGCAGGAGAACCAGCTTTCGGTGAACGATCTGATCTGGCCGATCTTCGTCATCGACGGCAAGAACAGGCGCGAGCCGATCGCCGCCATGCCGGACGTCCATCGCCTGTCCATCGACCTCGCGGTAAAGGAGGCGGAGCGTGCCGCAAGGCTCGGCATCCCGGCGATCGCCACCTTCCCCAATGTCGAGCTTGCGCTGCGCGACCAGGCCGGCTCGCATATCCTCGACCCCGACAATGTCATCAACCGCGCGACGCGCGCCATCAAGGACGCGGTTCCGGAGATCGGCATCATCACCGATGCCGCGCTCGATCCCTTCACCAGTCACGGCCATGACGGCATCCTGCGCGACGGCATCATCGTCAATGACGAGACAGTTGAACAAGTCGCCGCCGCGGCCGTCATCCAGGCTGCCGCCGGTGCCGACATTATCGCGCCATCCGACATGATGGACGGCCGTATCGGCGCCATCCGCGACGCACTCGACGCCAACGGTTTTCAGGACGTGGCGATCATGTCCTATGCGACGAAATTCGCTTCCGCCTTCTATGGCCCCTACCGCGAGGCGGTGGGCACCGCCGGCCTGCTCAAGGGCGACAAGAAGACCTATTACATCGACCACGCCAATTCGGACGAAGCGGTGCGAGAGGCCGAGCAGGATCTGGCGGAAGGCGCCGACATGCTCATGGTCAAGCCGGGGCTGCCCTATCTCGACATCATCCGCAGGCTGAAGGACGAGTTGCAGATGCCAACCTTCGCCTATCAGGTTTCGGGCGAATATTCGATGATCAAGGCGGCTGCCGCCAATGGCTGGATCGACGGCGAGAAGGCGATGCTGGAATCGCTGCTTTCGCTGAAGCGCGCAGGCTGCGACGGCGTGCTGACCTATTTCGCGCCGACCGTGGCGGAGCTGCTGCGGGGTTAAACCGCCAAACCGGCTAGCAGGGGCGCCGCTGGCCAGCCGTCAGAATTCCACGTCGACCTCGACGATCTCCTCCGGCTCGGCCAGCGCGCCTTCAGTCCATTCCCGCATCGGCGGCCAGGCAAAGTCTGTTTCGCATTAGCGGAGAGAGGGCTCACCAGCACCGATGGCGACAGGAGCAGCAACTCCTTGCGTGAACGGGAGAAGGAACCGCGCCTCAGTACTTCTCCGGCACATAGAGCTCGCGCGGCAGCACCTGGCGCTCGTAGGAAGGATTGAACACCCGCTCCGGCAGCGTGATCTCCTCATGCGGCACCTCCTCATACGGCAACTGCTGCAGCAGGTGGTCGATGCAGTTGAGCCGCGCCCGCTTCTTGTCGTTGCCCTCGACGATGAACCAGGGCGCTTCCTTGATGTTGGTGCGGGCGAAGGTTTCTTCCTTGGCCTTGGTGTACTGCTCCCAGCGCACCCGCGACTGCAGGTCCATCGGCGACAGTTTCCACTGCTTCATCGGATCGTGGATGCGCATGAGGAAGCGCATCTGCTGCTCCTCGTCGGTGATCGAGAACCAGTATTTCACCAGGGTGATGCCGGAACGGACCAGCATGCGCTCGAATTCGGGCACGTCGCGGAAGAACTCCTCGACCTGATCTTCATTGGCAAAACCCATAACCCGCTCGACGCCGGAGCGATTGTACCAGGAGCGGTCGAACAGCACGATCTCGCCGCCCGCGGGGAGATGCGGCACGTAGCGCTGGAAGTACCATTGCGACCTCTCGCGCTCGGTCGGCGCCGGCAATGCCACGACACGGGCGATGCGAGGGTTGAGGCGCTGGGTGATGCGCTTGATGACACCGCCCTTGCCGGCGGAATCGCGGCCTTCGAAGATCACCACCAGCTTCTTCTTGTGGTAGGCGACCCAGGACTGCAGCTTGATCAGCTCGGACTGCAGCCTGAGCAGTTCGCGGAAATAGGTCATCCGTTCGATCGAAGGCGGATGCGACTTCTTGTAGATCTTGGCGATCTCGAGCGAGAGCGCCGGCTCGGAAATCTCGAGCTCGTAGTCCTCGTCGAGCGTGTCTGCGAGTTCGGCCTCCAGCCAGTCCTTCGCCCCTGAATTCGGTTTCACTTCATTCATCGCGCAGCTCCGTCTGCCTGTCAGCCTTCATCGCCTCGGAATGCGCCGCGGCCCCGGCGGACACGCGACTCCGTAAGCCGACCGGGATACAGAGGCGCAATGACGGTTTTATTGCAAGCGACCGGCCGGCGGCATCCATGTTAGCCTATATATGATCGGACCGTATCGGCAGCGGGGCGACACGCCGGCTGAATTGTCCTACAAATCCCCTCGCCTCTTCCCGGCGCTCGCCACGGCGCTTCTTCAACCAATCGCGAGGACTGACATGGAATACCGCACGCTGGGCCGATCCGGCTTGAAAGTCTCGACATTGACGCTTGGCACCATGACGTTCGGCGGCACCGGCCCATTCGCCGCCGTCGGCAATTCGGACCTTTCCGAGGCCAGCCGCATCATCGACACCTGCATCGATGCCGGCATCAACCTCATCGACACCGCCAATGTCTATTCCAACGGCCTCTCCGAAGAGATCATCGGGGAGGCGCTTGGCGGCAGGCGCAAGAATGATGTGCTGATCGCCTCGAAGGCCCGCATGCGCATCGGCGCCGGGCCCAATGACGAGGGCCTTTCGCGTTACCATCTGATACGCGAATGCGAAAAGAGCCTGAAGCGGCTCAAGACCGACGCCATCGATATCTATTTCGTCCACCAGTGGGACGGCCTGACGCCGTTGGAGGAGACGGTCGCGGCGCTCGACACCCTGGTCAACCAGGGCAAGGTCCGCTACATCGACTGCTCCAACTACTCGGGCTGGCACGTGATGAAGGCGCTGGCTGTCAGCGACAGCCGGCATCAGGCCCGTTTCGTCACCCAGCAGATCCATTACACGCTGGAAGCCCGCGAGGCCGAATACGAGCTGCTGCCGATATCTGTCGACCAGGGCCTCGGCGTGCTGGTCTGGAGCCCGCTGGCCGGGGGCCTGCTCTCCGGCAAATATCACCGCGACAGCCCGACCGCGCGCCAGGTCGGCGGCTGGACGGAACCGCCGATCCGCGACCAGGACCGTCTGTGGCGGATCGTCGAAGTGCTCTCCGACATTGGCAGGGCGCGGGGCGTGTCGGGAGCGCAGGTGGCGCTTGCATGGCTGCTTGGCCGTCCGGCCGTAAGCTCACTGGTGATTGGCGCGCGCAACGAGGGGCAGCTCAAGGACAACCTCGCCGCGGCCAGCCTGCCGCTCTCCGAAGAAGAGCGCCAGCGACTCGATGCCGTCAGCCGGCCGCCGGTGCTTTACCCGTACTGGCACCAGCAGTTCACGGCCAAGGACCGTTTCGGGCCGGCCGACAAGCTGCTCGACCGCTCCCACGCCTAGGGCTTCGGTGAGCACTCAGCCGGCGATAAAGCGCCAGACTTCCGTGTCGGGCTTGATCTGCCCGCTCAGCACGAAATATTTGTAGAGGACGAGCAGCGAGATCGCCTGCTCGACCGGCTCATTGTGGAATTCGCGGCAATAGGCGTTGGCGGCGGCGGTTATCCGCTCAGCTTCGTCGGGATGCTTTTCGAAATAGGCCACCTTGTCGACCAGGTCGGAGAAATCCGGCTCGAGTGGCACGTAGTGGACATTGGGCTCGACCTTGGCTTCCGCAAACCAGGTTTCGTAGGTCGGTTCCGGCATCAGGCAGAGCGAATTGGAACTCATGATCCATTTCAGGTTCGTCGCGACGTCATTGCCCTCGAGCGAAACGATGTAGCGATAGCGCCGCTGCTGCTCGATGTTCAGGAACGGCTTACGGTATCCGTCCGGCGCGTCGGCCTTGTGGGATCCCGCATCGCAGATCGGCAGGCCTGCGGCCTTTTCCACAAAGCGGGTGCGAAGCGGATTGTTGAGGTGACCGCGCCAGACCACCATTGGGCGCTTGGCGGCGAAAGGCACGCTGTCGGGCGGCATGTAGAAGTGCCGGAACTTGTTCAGCTTCATCAGCACGCCGTTCGCATTGTCGTCGCCGATGGGCCGGTCCTTGACGATCCTCGGAACCTCCGGAACGTCGACGACGTCGCCGAACTTGTAATCGATCAGGAGGCCGGGATCGAAGTAGCGGGCGAACTCCTTGAGGTCGTAATAGTACATGCTGGAAGAGTTCTGCAGCTCCCCGACGGGGACGGCGTCCGGACTGGGCGCGAACGGCTGTTGGAGCTTGTTGTAATAGTTCAGCCGTTCCCGAACCGTCTTGCCTGAAAGCCTGGCCTGCTCGAGCCGGCCAGCAAGGCGATCTCGGAACAGGGACTGCGGAGCGCGATCACGGGCGAAATTGCGCGCGTAGTAAAACAGCTTGGAGGCGGTTCGGGAGAGTGTGGCCATGCGTCCGCGAATTCAGCAAGATGGTCGGTGGAAGTCGGCTTCATCCCGCTGACCACCTACAGCATTCTCCCGGCCAAGTTTCAAGCCCGCCGGTGCTGCCGATCTTGCGTGCGCATTCCGCCTCAAGCCGCGACCACGGCAAAACCGCGCGCGCGCAAACCGCGCCGGTCGTCATGCAGCGAAGTGACCAGCCGACCGCGGCTGCCGGCGATGTGAGCGGAAAGCAGCCGCGCCGCGTCATCGGCATTCCCGGCCCCGACAGCGGCAAGGATCGCATGATGTTCGGCCCAGGCGCGGTGGAGCGCCGTCTCATCGCGCACTTCCAGCCAACGCGCCCGCGACAGCCTGGTCATTGCGTCGCGAACGGCTCTGAGCAGAAACTCGTTGCCTGAAAGCCTCGCCAGTTCGATGTGGAAATCCATGCCGACGCGGTGCCACTCCTCTCGCGGTGTCCCGGCATCGCAAGAATCAAGCATCGCCGCGATCACGTCGATCCCGCTTCGATCTTCGAGCGCCGCCGTCAGGCGAACGGCCGCGACTTCGACCGCCTCCCGGTAGACGGCGATCTGGCCCAGTTCCGCCAGGTTGATCGGCGCCACCGCCCAGCCGCGGCCGTCACGACCGATCAGGCCTTCCGTTTCCAGGCGAAGCAGCGCCGCTCGCACCGGCGTGCGCGATGCGCCGAACCGGCTCTCGATCCAGCGTTCAGTCAGCCGCTCGCCCGGCCCTATCTCCAAGCTCAGGATCATCTCGCGAAGTTGCCTTTCGACATTTTGCATCTGTGACATCGGCGTCCAGCTCTCCAAAGCCGCATTGACAGCGGCAATTATCAGGTCCATGACGGATACCGACTTGGTATCCCAAATCGGTCTCCGTAACAACCCCAGCATCGGCGCGCGCAAAAATGACGCAGAAGGAACCCGGACAGAGCGGCTTCAACATGCATTGGCGGCGCAACCTTGCCGTCTGCTTCGCCGGCTCGTTCAGCACGCTTATCGCCATGACGCTCCTGTTGCCGTTCCTGCCTCTTTACGTCGAACAGCTCGGCGCCGAAGGCCACGTGGCGATCGTGCAGTGGTCCGGCATCGCCTATGGCGCGACTTTCTTCGCGGCTGCCCTGGTCGCGCCCCTGTGGGGCCGGCTGGGCGACCGCTACGGCCGCAAGCTGATGCTCGTGCGCGCATCTTTCGGCATGGCGATCTGCATGTCGCTGACCGGCATGGTTCAGAGCGTCTGGCAGTTGGTGCTTCTTCGGCTGCTGATCGGCTTTGCCGGCGGCTATTCGTCGGGCTCCACGATCCTGGTCGCGATGCAGACGCCCAAGGAGCGCTCGGGCTGGGCGTTGGGCGTGCTGGCGGCGGGCATCACCGCGGGCTCGCTGGTCGGACCGCTGCTCGGCGGCCTGCTGCCGCCGCTTATCGGCATCCGCGCGACTTTCCTGCTTTCCGGCGGCGTCATCTTCCTGGCCTTCCTGGCGACGACTTTCCTGATCAAGGAGAATCCGCCGGCGCCCAAGCGGGTCTCTGCTGCGAAGCCCAAAAGCGGCTGGTCCCAGATACCCGACAAGCGCCCGGTCGTCGCCATGCTGACCACAGGCATGCTGCTCGCCTTCGCCACCATGTCGATCGAGCCGATCATCACCGTCTACGTGCAGCAGCTCGTCGAGGACCAGGGCAAGGTGACCATGGTCGCCGGCGTCGTCATGTCGGCGGCGGCGCTCGGCACCATCCTGTCCTCATCCTGGCTGGGGAAACTCGCCGACCGCGTCGGCCACTGGAACGTCGTGGTGGGCGCGCTTGCCGTGTCGGCGCTGCTGCTCGTTCCCCAGGCATTCGTCACCAGTGGCTGGCAGTTGATCGGCCTGCGCTTCCTGATGGGCCTGGCGCTGGGCGGCCTCTTGCCCTGCATCACCAGCGTCATCCGTCACAACATCCCGGATGGCGTCGGCGGCAATGTTCTCGGATTGGCGATCTCGGCGCAATACGTCGGCCAGGTCGCGGGGCCGCTTATGGGCGGCTTCGTCGGCGGGCATTTCGGCATGCGCTCGGTATTCCTGGCCACTTCGGTGCTGATGGCGCTGGGTGCTGCCTACAACTGGATTGTCCAGTCGCGGCGGACACGGCATATGCTGCTGGAGGCTGGCGAGTCCTGATCGGTCGCGCCGGCCAGCCAACAGGGAGCATCCGAAATGAGCCTCGCCGCGCAACTGTCGAACGGCGGCAACCGTATCCTGGTCTTCATCGCCGGGCTACTCGGCGCGGCAGGCGTGGCGCTGTCGGCCGCGGCCGCGCATCGCGGCGGCGCGTTTACCGGCACGGCGGCCAACTTCCTCCTGATGCACGCGCCGGTATTCCTCGCCATCGGCCTTTCCGGCGCCAACCGTTGCCTCAGGATCGCCAGCCTCGTGCTGCTCGCCGGCCTGCTTTTATTCTGCGGCGATCTGCTGGCGCGCGACTTCCTCGGCTCAAGGCTGTTCCCGATGTCGGCGCCGATCGGCGGCACCCTGCTGATCGCCGGCTGGGTGGCGATCGCCGTGTCGGCGCTGTGGCGACCGGCCCTTAGCGCAATTCCAGCAAACCGGACCACTTGCGACCAGCGTGCCGATTACGCTCGCGCGCAACCAACTCGTCAGCGCGGCGCCCTTCGGGCCGTTCGGTTGCGGGAGCGATGCCCCAATAGTTGCGATAGATGTCCTGAAACAGATGACCGATGGGATGCATGACTGCTTTTCCTGCAGATTGAATCGATCCAATTCAACGATAGAAAAAAGGGCGGGGCTCAGCCCCGCTTGCGCTCCACGAGGAAGCGCGGCGCGCGCCGCCAGGGACTCGATCTGCCCCGGCGCTGCTCGCTGGCGGCAACTGAGGCGATGCCCCAGTCGTTGCGGTAGACGTCCTCGAACAAATAGCTCACCGGATGCATGGCACCCCTCCTCCTGAGACCTCGTCTCACTACTAACGCGAACACTTGGATCGATTCAAATCATACCCTTCGATCACTTCGAGTCAAGCCGGTATTTGAATCGATCCAAGAAAATGTTAGATGACCGACAGCAATTCAACGGTCATGTTGGCGGCATGATCGGATTCGGAGGAACGACATGGCATCACTCCTCGAAGGCCAGGCAAGGCCGATCAGGCTGGCTGACATCGCCAAGGCCGCCGGCGTCTCGCACGGCACCGCCTCGAATGTCTTCAGCCGTCCCGAGGTTGTGCGCGCCGAAGTGCGCGAACGGGTCAAAGCGGTGGCGGAACAGATGGGCTATGCCGGCCCGGACCCGAAGGGCCGGCTGCTGCGCGCTGGCAAGGTCAACGCCATCGGCGTCGCCACCACCGAGCCCCTCTCCTATTTCTTCGATGATCCGTTCGCGCGCGTGATGATGGCCGGCATTTCGGAAGCCTGCGACGCCACCGGGGCGGGCATCGCGCTGGTGTCGGCCGCCAACCAGGAAAAGCTCGCCTGGAACATCCAGAGCGCGCTTGTCGACGGTTTCGTGCTGTTCTGCATCGAAGGTGGCTCGCGCCTTGTCGACCTGACGCGCGAGCGCAAACTGCCCTTCGTGGCGCTGGAACTCGGCTTCCAGGACGAGACGGTGTCCGCCATCGGCGTCGACAACGTCGCCGGCGCGCGACTTGCCGCGCGCCATCTCGCCGAGCTTGGCCATCGCCGCTTCGCCGTCCTGTCGCTTGGGTTTGCCGACAACCGAACCGGTTTCGCGACGCCGGAAGTGGTGCGCAGCGCCGTCTACACCGGTACGCGCGACCGCCTTGCCGGCTATTTCGAGGAGCTTTCCCGATTTGGCGTCGATACGACGAAGATCCCGGTCTACGAGACCGAGAACGAGGACAAGAGCACCAGGGCAGGCCTGGAGGCTATCTTCGCCACGGGGGAGCCGCCGACCGCAATCCTGGCCATGTCGGACCGCATGGCGCTGATCGCCATCGACTGGCTGAAAGCGCGAGGCCTAGACGTTCCCGGCGATGTCTCCATCGTCGGGTTCGACGGCGTGCCGGACGGCGCGCTCTGCATGCCGCCGCTGACCACGATCGCCCAGCCGATCACCGAGATCGGCCGCCGCGCCGCGCGCATGATCCTGGATCACGACGGCGCGGTGCGGCGCGAGACGATGGGCGTGGAGCTGATCGTCCGGGCGTCGACAGGCCCTGCCCGAAAAGGCTGAGCACCCTTGTAGCGTCGCGCAATTAGGAACGGACAACCACTGCAGGCTTTTCCTGGGACTGACTCAGTATCCCCCCGCCCTCGCCGGCACCGGCTGCGCGCCGAACGGCCTGCGCGCGCTATCCTCGCCCATAGGGCTGGCGCGGGACGGGCCGAGGCCTGCGAGCCATTCGAGATACAGCGCGAGCGCGAACTGCATGGCGATGCCGGCCGCGATCAGCAGCGTGTCGTAGGCCAGGCCACCCGGGTTGATCAGCTTCAACACCTGCGCCGCCATGGCAAGCAGCGTGCCGGCGATGAACACCGGCAGCGAGCGCTTGCCCAGAATGGCGAGCGGATTGTCGGGCCTGACGCGGAAGAGGTTGGAGACTGCCGGCAGCGCGACTATCAGATAGCTGACCGATAGAATGTGCAACAGCCTTGGCAGCGACAGGAAAGTCTTGTCGAAGCCGCCCATCACCACCGGCAGGTTGAACCAGGTGATTTGGCCCCAGAGCGGGCTATGCACCCAGATCGCCGCGCCGACCACGTAGATGCCCGCGGCGCCGAGAAGCCATGGATTGACCGGGATTCGCCCGCCCCGCCTCACATGCAGCATGGCGGCAAGGCCGATGTTGAAGAGGAACTGCCAGGACAGCGGATTGAGGAACCAGAGGCCAGGCTCGGGATAGTTCGGCGGCGCGATCTGCCAGATGCCGGCAACGAGCCATAACAGGCCCGACACGATCAGGGCCGGCACCGGCCGATAGCTGACGAACAGCACGAACGCGGGTGCCGCCACAAGCAGCGCAGCATAGACCGGCAGGATGTTGTTATAGCCGAGTTGATGGCCGAGCGTGACGATGCCGAGCAACACCTGCGGCGTCTTCGTCATCAACGGTTCGATGTTGATCATCGTCAGCATTTCCGGACGGCGCGCGAACACGGCGGCGGCGCAAAACAGCGCTATCACCACCATCGTGATGACGATGTGGGAGATGTAGAGCACGCCTGCGCGCCGCCACATCTTCAAAGTCGCGAGCAATCGGCCGCCGGGCTTGAACTTCGTCCCGTAGGCCAGCGCCACCGAGATGCCGGAAATCAGCACAAAGGCTTCGGCAGCGTCGGAAAAGCCGAAATTCTTGTAGGTCCAATTCTCGAAGACGGTACCCGGCACATGGTCGACGAAGATAGTAAGCAGCGCTAGCGCGCGCAGTACGTCGATACGTGTGTCACGCTCTCCAATACGCTTGTCGCGTCCATTGAAAACAGGGGTGGTCATCGACAAAGGGCCTCAAAGCTGGTTGTTCATAGCCAGCAATGCGACCCCCGGGGCGCACCGCTTCGAACCTCCCATGGGGAGTGTATCGGCGCAGAAACGGACTGAAATGCGCCGGGTTCAATCAACTTTCGCGGAGCGCGAAAATATTCCGTTTTGAAGCCGGCAAATCAATGAATCTCTCATGGAATCAAATGGATGTGAGCATGTCCGAATATAGTGGCGAAAACAGCGTTCTTCGCAGCGATCTTGCTTTCGCCTACCGCATGTCGAGGCCGGCGGACGCGGGTGACGAGAGCCTGTTCGTGCTGCACGGGTCGGGCGTCGACGAGACGACGATGCTGCCCCTGGCGCAGCGGATCGCGCCGCGCGCCGTGATCGTGGCGGCGCGGGGCCGCGTCCCGCAGGAAGACGGATTTCGCTGGTTCGAGCGAATCACACCTACCAGTTTCGAGCAAACCTCAATCCGCGCTGAGACGGCGGCCTATGCCCAGTTCGCGGCGGAGGCCGCGACGCGACATGGGCTCGACCTTCGCCGCGCGACTTTTCTTGGCTATTCGAACGGCGCAAACGTCGTCTCCAGTCTCATGCTGCTTCATCCCGGCCTCGTCAGGCGGGCGGTGCTATTGCGGGCGATGCCGGTGCTCGACACATCGCCGATGACCGATCTTCGGGAAACGCGCGTGCTGATTATCGCCGGCGCCGCCGACCAGACCTACGGCCCGTTCGCGCCTGCCTTGGTGACGCTGTTCAGCCAGCGTGGCGCCGAGGTCGACGCACGTATCGTCGCCTCGGGCCATGAATTTGGCGACGCCGACGCGGCGATCGCGCGGCATTGGCTTAGCGCCTGCGTGCGGCCGGCGGAGATCGAGGCGCCGCCGCCAATGCCTTGAGCGAACGTGATAGTTGCGCTGCCGTCGCGGGTGAAGCCCGGGCAGGCTCCGCTCTGCCTTAGCCCTGCCCCATCCGGTTCCAGGCGTCCAGGCCGGCGATCTTGTAGGCCTCGGCCAGCGTGGGATAATTGAAAGTGTTGTTGACGAAGAAGTCCACCGTGCCGCCGAGGTTGATCACAGCCTGGCCGATATGGATGAGCTCGGTGGCGCCCTCGCCGACAATATGAGCGCCGAGCAGCCGGCGCGTTTCGACGGAGAACAACAGCTTCAGGAAGCCTGAATTGACGCCCATGATGTGGCCGCGCGAGGTCTCGCGGAAACGTGCCACTCCGACCTCGTAGGCGACGCCGCTCTCGCGCACCTGCTCCTCGGACTGGCCGACCGTGGAAATCTCCGGCACAGCGTAGATGCCGTAGGGAAAGGTCTCGGGGGGCGGCGGAAGGGGGACGCCGAAAGCATGGCAGGCGGCCACCCTGCCTTGCTCCATCGAGGTGGAGGCGAGGCTGGGAAAACCAATGACGTCGCCGGCGGCGTAGATGTTGGACGCGGTGGTCTGGAAGGTCTTCGGATCCACCTTGATGCGGCCGCGGCCGTCGGCCTCGATGCCGACCGCCTCGAGGCCAAGGCTGGCGACATTGCCGGTCCGTCCGGCCGCGTAGAGCACGATCTCGGAGCGGATGGTGCGGCCGTCGGCGAGCGTCACCTCGGCATGATCCGGCTTCGAGGAGATTTCCTTGACCGCGCTGCCCAGCCGGATCGTCATGCCGCGATCACGCATCTGATGGATGAAGTCGTCAATGATCTCGCGGTCGACAAAATCAAGGATCGTGTTGCGCGGTTCGACCAGAGTCACCGGCACGTCCAGCGCCGAAAAGATCGTTGCATATTCGACCCCGATAACGCCGGCGCCAATGACGGTCAGCGTGCGCGGCAGGCGGTCGAGCTCGAGCATCTCGTCGCTGTCGAAGATGCGCTTTCTGTCGAAGGGCACGTCGGCCGGCCGGTGCGGCCTTGTGCCAACGGCAATCAACGCGTGCGTGAAGCCGACCTCGCTGTAATCGTCGTTATCGGTGGTCAGGCTGACCCTGTTCGGGCCGAGGAATTTCACCGCCGCCCGCGCGCTCCTGACCGTGTTGCGCATGAACTGGTGCTGCAGAACCTCGACCTCGTGATCGAGTGTCTTGTGCAGCCGCTCGACCAGATCGGTGACGGAGATATCCTGCTTGACCCGGTAGCCACGTCCGTAGAATCCCCTCTCGCGCCAGCCGGAGAGGTTGAGCACCGTCTCACGCAGCGTCTTCGAGGGGATGGTGCCGGTGTGCACTGAGACGCCGCCCAAGCGCCGGCCCCTGTCGACCACCAGCACCGACTTGCCGAGCTTGGCCGATTGCACCGCGGCTCGGCGGCCCGAGGGGCCGCTGCCAATGACCAGCATATCGTAATCCATAGTCCCCCTGCCCCCTCGGCGTCTTGCTGCGCCGCAACAGGCTAAACTGGGGAGCGCGTCATATTCAACTGCCAAACACGCGATCCCTGCGGCATGAAAATCGGCGCGACGCAAGGCAAAACGCCACGGGATTTAACGTTGCGGCAAGACTTGCGTGCAATGGTCGAGCCTGGGGTAGCACCGGGGGCAGACTGCGTGACCATCTTCAGCGGTAATTCGTCACTAGGGAAAACGGGGCTCCTGCCCGGGCCGGGAACAAGCGAAATCATCGCCGATCTGCGAGAAGGTTTTCTGCGCTTCCTGGCGCTGGCCGCGACGTTCATCTTTGCCTATCGGGGCATGTATCATCTTGTGGCGGATCCGAGCAGGATCAACATCCTGTTGCTGACGATTTCCGAAACGCTAACCTTGGTATGGCTGCTTCTGGCCCGGCGCCCCAAGGCACGCGATTGGAACCCGCTGACCGTGATCATCTCGCTGACCGCCAGCCTCGGCTCCGGTCTGATCTCGATGCAGCCGGGGGTGGCGATCATTTCAACCACGGTCGCGGCACCGTTGCAGTGCCTGGCGTTGTCGATGTCTGTCTGGGGAAAGCTCTCCCTCGGTCGCTCCTTCGCGCTCCTGCCCGCGAACCGTGGCGTCGTCACCGGTGGTGCCTACAGGTTCATCAGACATCCGATTTACGCCGGCTACTTGGCGGGCCACGTCCTATATCTGTTGTCGAATTTCTCGATGTACAATTTCGGCGTCTACGGGATTATAACCTTCTTTCAGGTCTACCGCCTCACGCGTGAGGAGGCCATCCTTGCGACGACACCGGAATACCGCGAATACCTGGGCAAGGTTCGCTACCGGTTCCTTCCCGGCATCTTCTAGGATCGGTCCGGCCAACTCCATTCCTTGAATTCGGCGCAGTCTTTACCATTTGACTGGCGGGCATCGATTTTGGATGCCGCAGCGAGGAATGGACATGAACGCGCGCGTATTGGACGGCGAGATCATCACCACACGGTTCGAGGACACACGCGCCTATCGCGGCGTACGGACAAGGCGCATTTTTGCCTTCCTGCTCGACTATTTTTTCGTCGGGCTGCTGACCATCCCCTTCGCGATCCTGGTCGCCATTCTCGGTTTGTTGACCTTCGGCCTCGGATGGGCGCTGTTTTCCGTGCTGCTGCCGATGGTCGCGATCCTCTACATCTGGAACACCCTAGGTAGCCGAGACCAGGCGACGACCGGCATGAAGATCATGGGTATCCGCCTGGAGAGGCTCGACGGCAGCCGCATCGACGGGATGACCGCGGTGGTGCATTCCGTTCTATTCTGGGCCGGCAACGTCGTCCTTACGCCGCTGGTATTGCTGGTCACACTGTTCTCGGACCGCAAGCGCACGCTGCACGACTTGCTGCTCGGCACGGTGGTCACCCGCACCGACATCTGACGGGTGGGCGGCGGCCGCGCCTATCAAACGACTGCGCCGCCCGCACTTAAATATGAACAGGTCGCAGACGTCGCGACAGCACAATCCTGTTGAATTTTTCGCCAACCGGGCCAAAGGTAGGGCGATTCGCAGGAGCGTTTCCAAGAATTAGATGACGCAGCATCCGACCCAGTCGCCGCAGTTCTTCCTGACAGCGCCGTCACCATGCCCCTATCTGGAGGGCCAGTTCGAGCGCAAGGTGTTCACGCACCTTGTCGGCGACAAGGCGCCGGAGATGAATGACCTGCTTACACAAGGCGGCTTCCGGCGCTCTCAGAACATCGCCTACCGCCCGGCTTGTGAGTCATGCCGCGCTTGCGTCTCGGTGCGCATCCTGGCGCATGAATTCGACCCCAGCCGCAACATGCGCCGCGTCATCCAGCGCAATGGCGATCTTGTCGGCGCCATGCATGACGCACAGCCTTCGACCGAGCAATATTCGCTGTTCCGCAGCTATCTCGACGCCCGCCATCGCCGTGGCGGCATGTCGGACATGACCGTACTCGACTATGCGATGATGGTGGAAGACACGCATGTCGACACCAAGATCATCGAATACAGGCGGCGCGGCCCGGATACCTTCATCACCGGCAAGGGCCAGGGCGAGTTGATCGCCGTCGCGCTCACCGACAAGATGGCCGACGGCCTGTCGATGGTCTATTCCTACTTCAATCCCGACTTCGAGGACCGCTCGCTCGGCACGTTCATGATCCTCGACCACATCACCCGCGCCAAGGCGATGGGCCTGCCCCACGTCTATCTCGGCTACTGGGTCAACGGCTCGCGCAAGATGAATTATAAGATGCGCTTCATGCCGCAAGAGCATCTCGGCCCGAAGGGCTGGGAGCGCTACGACCACGAAGCGCTCACGCGCTGACCGATCTTTCCAAAGCCCACCCTAGATTTCTCAAGGGGCAGGATGCTGGTGTTTCCGCAGATAGGCGGAGAGCGCACAATGGCGCGCCGGCCGTCCGCCCGCAATTCATCGCGAGAAAATACCCGCATGTCCTCCCACCACGACCATCAGAAGGGCCTTCTCCTGACCGCCATCGGCGGCATGGCGCTGACCGTCGACATCCCGCTGATCAGGCTGGCTCACGGCGAGGCGTGGACGATCCTGTTGCTGCGCACCGGCACCACCTTCCTTGCCGGACTCCTCATTTGGATCGTCTGGCGCTCGTTGAGCGACAGGGCGCCGCAGCTCGTTCCCGGCCGCCCCGGACTCGCGGTCGCAACGCTGTACGGCCTGGGTTCGATTGCCTTCGTCACCGCCGTCTACCACACCTCGACCGCTGATCTCGTCTTCATCCTCGCCTTCACCACCATGTTCTCGGCGCTGCTGTCCTGGCTGTTCCTGAAGGAAAGGCCGCGGCCTCTGACGCTTGCGGCGCTGGGGCTGATGATCGTCGGCGTGGCCATCATCGTCGGCGACTCCATTGGTAGCGGACATCTGTTCGGCGACGTCATGGCCTTGTGCTCCGCGCTCTGCATCGCCTCCGCCATCACCATTTCCCGGGCCAGCGGCAAGGAGATGGGCTTCACCTCGCTGGTCGGCGTGATCTTGCCCTTCACAGTCGCCGCCTTCATGGTTTCGAGGACAGGCTTTCGGGTCGACGCGCCGTGGTGGATCATCTTCAACGGCGCCGTGATCATGCCGATCTCGTTCTTCTGCCTCGCCAATGGCCCGAAATATATCTCAGGGCCGGAAGTGGCGATGTTCTACCTGTTGGAAACCGTGCTGGCGCCTGTCTGGGTCTGGCTGATCTTCGCCGAGGCGCCGTCGCGCAACAGCCTGATCGGCGGCACGGTCCTGATCGTCACGCTGGTCGTCCATTCGCTGTGGCAATTGCATGAGGGACGCAAACGTCGCGCCGCTCTCGCGATCAGTCACCCGGCGTGAATTTTCCTGGTCTCGGGCGCCGCCTCGATCCGAGGCGGCCCACTTTCCCCTTCGAGCGGCGCTGTCTCGTCCATCAATTCCACTTCGCGCAGCCATTCGCGCCAGATGGCGACGAGCAGCGCCATCAGCACCGGACCGATGAAGAGGCCGAGGAAACCCATTGTCTTGACGCCCCCGATCAGGCCGAAGAAGGTCGGCAGGAAGGGCAGCTTGATCGGTCCACCGACGAGCTTCGGGCGCAGTGTCTTGTCGACGATGAAGAGTTCCACCGCGCCCCAGACGAACAGCGCCAGCCCGGCAAACAGCTTGCCGCTGGCCGCGAGGTAGACCGACACCAGCGTGAAGGAGAGCGGAGCGCCGCCCGGGATCAGCGCCATGATGCCGGTAAGAGCGCCAAGCGTCACCGGCGACGGCACACCGGCCAGCCAGTACGCCGTTCCGAGCACGAGGCCCTCGCCGATGGCGATGATGGTCATGCCGGTGACCGTAGACGAGATGGTTGCGGGCACAACGCGCGATATCCGCTCCCAGCGTGTCGGCAGAATACGCTCCCCCAGACGATCGATCTGCGCGGCGAAAGCCTCGCCGTCGCGATAAGCGAAGAACAGCGCGATCATCATGAACAACAGCGTCAGCAAAAGACCGAAGGCGCTGCCGCCCGCGGCCAAGGCACCGCGATAGATCGCGCCGATGTTGGAGCCGCTGGTCAGCTGGATCAGTTCGCCGATGCCGCCGGGATGACCGAGATAGGCCGTCCACTGCTCGTTAAGCCACTCGCCGACGACGGGCATGGTGGCGATCCATTGCGGCGTAATCGCGCCATGGCGGTTGGTCTCGATCGCCCAGGTGACCCATTCGCGCAGCTCATTGATGGCATAGGTGCCCGCGAGGCCGATCGGCACGACCAGGAAGGCGAGGATGAAGAGAATGGCCAAGGTCGCGCCAACGGTGCGGTTGCCGCCGACGGCGGCGAGCAGCCGGCGGTAGAGCGGCCAGCTGGCAAAGGCGATGACGAGCGCCGCCAGCACCGGGAACAGGAAGCCGTGAAAGAAATAGACGCCGGCGGCGGCAATCAGCACCAGGAGCCAGCGCGCCGCCGAAATCGGCGGGATGACGGCGGCCCGGAGCGGCGTCGACAGGCCGAACAGGCGCTGCCCCGGCTTCTGGATTTCAGCCCGCTTCAACCCGGCGTTTCTCCCCTGTCCCGATTACCTGACCGCTTATGCGCCATCATAGTGCAGCAATCGTGACGATAGTCCAAATTCTTGGGAATCTCCCCCAGGGAGACTGGCGCCTTACCCGAACTTGCCCGTCCTGGGGAAGCCTTTCGGCACCATACGGCCGGCGGCGGCCCGGGCGCCGATCCATTCGGCCAGTTCCTCGCGCGATCTGGTGAAGGTGCGGTCGGCCGAATCCTGCCAGGAAAGCCCTGTCTCCAGCGTGAAGGGTTTCAAGTCCAGCACGCCGCCGTCCTTGTATTTCTGCAGGCGCACGCCCTTGCCGCGCGCCATTTCCGGGATTTCGGACAACGGGAAGACCAGCATCTTGCGGTTCTCGCCCACGATGGCGAGGTGATCGCCCGAAACCGGGATGCAACGCTTGGCTTCGTCTGGCGCCTTGACGTTCATCACCTGCTTGCCCTTGCGCGTGTTGGCGACGACCTCTTCCTCGGAAACGATGAAGCCATTGGCATCATGGGAGACCAGCAGCAGCTTGCGCTTGGGATCGTGGACGAAGGCGGTGACGATGTCCTGGTCGTTCTCCATGTCGACGATGATGCGGATCGGTTCGCCATGGCCGCGCCCGCCGGGCAGCCGGTCGGCGCCGATGGTGTAGAACTTGCCGCCGGTGGTGAAGACCAGGATCTTGTCCGTGGTCTGGGCATGGAAGGCAAGCTTGAGGCTGTCGCCTTCCTTGAAGGCGAGCTGCGAAAAATCAGTCAGGTGGCCCTTCATGGCGCGCAGCCAGCCCTTTTCCGACACCACGACAGTGACCGGCTCGCGCTCGATCATGGCATGCGCGATGTCGGTCAGGTCATGCTCTGGCGCGCCGGCGAACTGGGTGCGGCGTTTGCCGAGCGCGGTGTCTGGACCGAACTTGTCGCGGACTTCGGCGACCTGCCATTTGATCGTTGCCCATTGCTTGGCTTGCGACGCCAGCAGGGCCTCGATCTGCCCCTTTTCCTCGATGAGGCCGTCATGCTCCTTGCGGATCTCGATTTCCTCGAGCTTTCGCAAGGCGCGCAGACGCATGTTGAGGATGGCTTCGGCCTGGTTGTCGGTGAGCGACCAGCGGGCCATCATCACCTGCTTGGGCTCATCCTCTTCGCGAATGATCCTGATGACCTCGTCGATGTTGAGATAGGCGATCAGGTAGCCCGCGAGAATCTCCAGCCGCTTCTCGATCTCGCCGAGCCGGTATTTCGAGCGGCGGATCAAGACGTCGCGGCGGTGGTCGAGCCACTCCTTCAGCACGCCCTTGAGCGACAGGACGTTCGGCACCTTGCCGCGCGACAAGACGTTCATGTTGAGCGGAAAGCGGCTTTCGAGCTCGGTAAGCTTGAACAGCGATTCCATCAGGATGCCGGGGTCGACGGTGCGGCTCTTCGGCACCAGGACGATGCGGATGTCTTCGGCGCTCTCATCGCGGATGTCTTCGAGCAACGGCAGTTTTCGAGCCATCAAGAGCTCGGCGATCTTCTCGATCAACCTGGCCTTCTGCACACCGTAAGGAATTTCGGTGACGACGATGCTCCAGGTGCCCCTGCCCTGGTCTTCCTGGCCCCAGTTCGAGCGCACGCGGAAACCGCCGCGACCTGTCTCATAGGCTTCGAGGATCGAGGCGCGGCTGTCGACGATAATGCCGCCGGTGGGGAAATCCGGCCCCTGGACGAAGTCCATAAGCTTAGCCACCGGCGCTTCCGGATGCTCGATCAGATGGAGGGCCGCGTCGCAAAGCTCGGCGGCATTGTGCGGCGGGATGGAAGTCGCCATCCCGACCGCGATGCCAGAAGAACCGTTGGCGAGCAGGTTCGGAAAGGCACCGGGGAGGACGGACGGCTCCTCGTCCTCCTCATTGTAAGTCGGGCGGAAATCGACGGCGTCCTCGGTGATGCCCGCAAGCAGTTCGGTCGCAACCTCGGTCATGCGCGCTTCGGTGTAGCGCATGGCGGCTGCGTTATCGCCGTCGATGTTGCCGAAATTGCCCTGCCCGTCGACCAACGGGTAGCGCATCGAGAAATCCTGCGCCAGGCGCACCAGGGCGTCGTAGATCGACTGGTCGCCATGCGGATGGAACTTACCCATCACGTCGCCGACGATGCGGGCGCATTTGGCAAAACCCTGATCCGGGTTGAGACGCAAAAGCCGCATGGCGTGCATGATGCGGCGATGGACCGGCTTAAGTCCGTCGCGCACATCCGGCAGCGCCCGGTGCATGATGGTCGACAGCGCGTAAGCGAGATAGCGCCGCTCGAGCGCCTCTTTCAGATCGACCGGTTCGATTTTGTCGCCGCCGCCGTTGTCATCAGGCGGCAAAAGCCTTTTTCCCATGGATTTGGACTAGCCGAGCGGCTGATTCGCGGCAAGCGCCGCGTGAAAATCGGCGCATCCGCCGCAGCCTGTGAACACGTGGCCGGCGATGTGAAGGATTTCACGGAAGCGGCGAGACGGCGGCTGCAAGTTGCCGCCGATCTGCAACGGGCCGCGGCGTCATCGTGACGCCGGCCAACATCAATCCGTTACATGCGGCCTCTATCTGGCATGCGACGCGCTGGCGGAGGGGAGCCCCGGTCTTCATGACTAATTCACCGCATCGGGCAATGGCCGCCGTCCGGCGTTTGCCTTTCATCCCCATTTTCGACAAATGTGCAGGGAAATGCCTTTTTCCCGTCTCGTTCGTCACGGATTGGTGATGGAGAAGGTTTCAGAACAATTTGATCATAGCTAATCAGGACAGGGAACTCGCCATGACAATCCAACGCTCAACGCTCAAGAAACTGGCCTTTTCAACCTTTCTGCTGACGTTGCCGCTCAACACGGCCTTCGCCGCCGACCCGGCGGTGGCCGAGCGCATCAAGGCGGCCCTCGCCGCCCAGGGCGTCGACATTTCCTGGACCGGCGTGTCCGGCGACGATTCCAGCGCCGTGCTGCAGGGTGTTTCCATCAAGTCGGCGGCGGAGAAGGAAGCGCTGCCAATCGGCGACGTGAAACTGGAAGGGGTCACCGCGGCAGGTGGCGGCTATGAGATCGCCACCGTCTCGACCTCGCCTTTCGAACACAGCAAGGACGGCGTGACACTCGACCTCAGCCCGGTGGTTATCCACGGCATGAAGGTTCCGGCGGAGGGCAGCACCGATCCGCTCGGCTCGCTGATGATGTACAAGTCGGCGGAGCTCTCCAACATGAAGGTCAAGGTCGGCGACAAGACGGCATTCGCGATGGACGGGCTTGCCGTCCAGATCACCCCACCGGCCGACGGCAAGGCGATGGACTTCACCGCCAACACCGAGAAATTCACAGCCGACCTGTCGCTGATCGACGACCCCAAGTCGAAGGAAGCCATCGAGGCGCTCGGCTACCAGAACATCTCCGGCAACATTGCGATGGCCGGCACCTGGCAGCCAAGCGACGGCAAGATGGAGCTGTCGAAGTATGAAGTCTCGGTGGAGAATGCCGGCACGCTCGGCATGACCTTCAACCTCGGCGGCTACACGGTAGACTTCATCAAGTCGATGCAGGAGATGCAGAAGAAGCTCGCAGCCCAGCCGCAAGGCGCCGACAATTCCGCCCAGGGCATGGCTATGCTCGGCCTGATGCAGCAGCTTTCCTTCAACGGCGCGTCGGTGCGCTTCCAGGACGATTCGCTGACCGGCAAGGTGCTCGACTATGTCGGCAAGCAGGAGGGCATGTCTGCCAAGGACGTCGCCAGCCAGGCCAAGGCGATCGTGCCGTTCGGCCTGGCGCAGCTCAACAATCCGGAGCTGACGGCGGAGGTCTCGTCGGCGGTGAATGCCTTCCTCGACGATCCGAAGAGCCTCGAGATATCGGCCGAGCCGCCGTCGTCGGTGCCCTTCGCGCTGATCATGGCCGGCGCCATGTCCAACCCGCTCGACCTGCCCAAGACGCTCGGCGTCAAGGTCAAGGCGAACCAGGACTGATCGGGCGACAGTTCCGAAAGCAAAAGCCCGGCAGCGATGCCGGGCTTTTCTATTGTGGCCGATTCATCGCCAGAAAAGAAAGGCTTGGCTCTGGGTCCTAGCCTTCCTTCTTCGCCACCGCGACGCGCAACGACAGCTCGCGCAGCTGCTGCGGGGTCGCTTCCGACGGCGCGTTCATCAGCAGGTCGTAGGCCTGCTGGTTCATCGGGAACATGGTGATCTCGCGCAGGTTCTTGGCGCCGACGAGCAGCATGACGATGCGATCGACACCCGCTGCCATGCCGCCATGCGGAGGCGCGCCGTACTGGAAGGCACGGTAGAGGCCGCCGAAGCGCTCTTCCACCGTCGCGCGGTCCAGGCCGACCATCTCGAAAGCCTTGACCATGGTTTCCGGCAGGTGGTTTCGAATGCCACCCGATGCGATCTCGAAGCCGTTGCAGACCATATCGTACTGGAAGGCCTTGATGCCGAGCGGCTCCTGACCGTTGAGCGCGTCGATGCCGCCCTGCGGCATGGAGAACGGATTGTGGGCGAAGTCGATCTTCTTCTCGTCCTCGTTCCATTCGAAGAAGGGGAAGTCGACGATCCAGCAGAGCTCGAAGCGCTCGCGGTCGACGAGGTTCAGTTCCTCACCAGCGCGGGTGCGCGCCGCACCGGCAAACGCGACGAACTTCTTCGGATCGCCGGCAACGAAGAACGCGGCATCGCCATCGGCGAGGCCGAGCTGCTGCCGGATCGCCTCGGTGCGCTCCTCGCCGATATTCTTGGCGATCGGGCCGGCGCCTTCGAGCTTGTCGCCTTCCTTGCGCCAGAAGATGTAGCCCAGCCCCGGCTGGCCTTCGCCCTGCGCCCACGAGTTCATGCGGTCGCAGAAGGCGCGGCTGCCGCCGGTCTTGGCCGGAATCGCCCAGACTTCCGCCTTCGCATCATTGGCCAGGATGTTGGCGAAAACCTTGAAGCCGGAACCGCGGAAATGATCCGATACCGCCTGCATCTCGATCGGGTTGCGCAGGTCCGGCTTGTCGGAACCATAGGTGCGCATCGCCTCGTCGTAGGGGATGCGGCGGAATTTCTGCGTCACCGGCTTGCCGCCGGCAAACGTCTCGAAGACCCCGCGGAGAACAGGCTCCATCGTGGAGAGCACATCGTCCTGCTCGACGAAGCTCATTTCGAGGTCGAGTTGGTAGAATTCGCCGGGCAGACGGTCGGCGCGCGGATCCTCGTCGCGGAAGCAGGGCGCGATCTGGAAATAGCGGTCGAAGCCGGAGACCATGATCAGCTGCTTGTACTGTTGCGGCGCCTGCGGCAGCGCGTAGAAGGTGCCGGGATGGATGCGCGAGGGCACCAGGAAGTCGCGCGCGCCTTCCGGCGAGGATGCCGTCAAGATCGGCGTCGAGAATTCGGTGAAGCCGACCTCGCCCATGCGCTTGCGCATCTCGGCGATGATCTTGGTTCGCGCCACGATGTTCTTGTGCAGCGTCTCGCGGCGCAGGTCCAGGAAGCGGTATTTCAGGCGGATGTCTTCTGGATAATCGGGCTCGCCGAAGACCGGCAGCGGCAGTTCCTTGGCGGCCGACAGCACTTCGATCTCGCGCGCGAAAATCTCGATCTCGCCGGTTGGCAGGTTGGCGTTCACCGTCTCCGGCAGGCGCGCCTTGACCTCGCCGTCGACGCGGATCACCCATTCGCCGCGCACCGTCTCGGCCACCTTGAAGGCCGGCGAATCCGGATCGGCGACGATCTGTGTCAGGCCGTAATGGTCGCGCAGGTCGATGAAGAGCAGTCCGCCATGATCGCGCACGCGATGCACCCAGCCAGACAGGCGCACGGAATTACCGACGTCGCTCTTTCTCAACTGGGCACAGGTGTGGCTGCGGTAACGATGCGTGGTCATGGGTAAAGTCCGGAAATCGCGGGCACCAGCCCGGCTTGAAAATTGGCGCGAAAAGCGCATGAGAGGCAGGCTTTGTCAAGGCGATCGGTCACACGGGCCCGCCGCCTCGTCCGCCCAGGCAAAGTGGATTTGCGCGCCCCGGCTTTTTAAATCTGCGAGCGCCGAGGGACGCGCGCTCCTTTCCGCGATCGCATCTACCACGGGACACGCGCCGCTGCAGCGGCCCGGACGATCCTTTCCAGCCAGCTGGTATTGCCATCGCGCGAAAAGTTGCGGTGCGTGATTACGTTGCGGCGCTTGACGAAAGCGCGCGCGGCTGAAATTGAAAGAGGCTTAATATTTGTGCCAAAAAGCGATTTAATGCACATCATCACCACACAGGAAGAACTTGAGAGCGTTGTCGCGGCGTTCGAAAAGTCGGAATTCGTCACCGTCGATACCGAATTCATCCGCGAGACGACCTTCTGGCCGATCCTTTGCCTGATCCAGATTGCCGCGCCCGGAATCGAGGCGCTCATCGATCCATTGTCGCCTGGCATCGACCTGAAGCCGTTTTTCCGGCTGATGGCCAACGAAGCGGTGCTGAAGGTCTTCCACGCAGCGCGCCAGGACATCGAAATCATCGTCCATCTCGGCGATCTTGTGCCGCATCCCGTGTTCGATACGCAGGTGGCCGCGATGGTCTGCGGCTTTGGCGACAGCGTTTCCTACGATCAGCTCGTCCAGAAGGTCACGGGAGCGCGGCTGGACAAGTCGTCGCGCTTCACCGACTGGCGGCACCGGCCGCTCTCCGACAAGCAGCTCGAATACGCGCTTGCCGACGTTACCCACCTGATCGAGGTCTACCAGCATCTCAGCGCTGAGCTGAAGCGCGAGGACCGCGCCCATTGGCTGAACGAGGAGATGGATATTCTCACCTCGCGCGAGACGTACGACCCACATCCCGAGGATGCCTGGAAACGACTCAAGATGCGGCTGCGAAAGCCGCAGGAGCTGGCGATCGTCCAGGCGGTGGCCGCCTGGCGCGAGCGCGAGGCGCGCGAGCGCGACGTCCCGCGCGGCCGCGTGCTCAAGGACGATGCGATCTACGAGATCGCGCAGCAGGCTCCGCGCGATACGGCCGCCCTCGGCAAGCTTCGCACGACGCCGAAAGGCTGGGAACGCTCCGCTACGGCAACCGCGCTGCTTGGCGCGGTCAACGCCGCGCTTGCCTTGCCCAAGGACGCGATGCCGAAACTGCCGAAAAGCGTCCAGCCGCCGGAGGGATCGAGCGCGGCAGCGGAACTGCTCAAGGTGCTGCTCAGGATCGTCGCCGAGAAGGAAGGCGTCGCCACCAAGGTGCTTGCCTCGAGCGACGATATCGACCGCATAGCGGCCGAGGGAGACGAAGCCGACGTGCCGGCGCTGCAGGGCTGGCGGCGCACCGTCTTCGGAGAGCAGGCGCTAAGGCTGGTACGCGGCGAGATCGGCATCAAATTCGACAAGCGCCGGATCGCGGTGTTCAACCTGTAGCGCCGCCTCCCGTAAGCGGAGAGCAGGAAAATCGCGTTCAAACCGCCCCGAGCAGGTGGAGCGCGAACCAGATCCAGGTGATGAGAAGCAAGCCCGCGCCGACAAAGAAGGCGCGGCTGCGGCGAAGCACATCGTTTCGGCCGAGATGCACCCAGGCGTGGATGTAGCGCGTGACGATGAAGAGCCACATCAGCGCCAGCGTCAGATAGTTCACGCCGTTGGTGAGGAACAGCGCCAGGCAGAGCACGTGGAAGAGAACCGGCAGCTCGAACTGGTTGATCAGGTTGTTGGCGACAGTGACGCTGGAGGCCGGCTCGGTCGAGCGGACCTTATACTGACTGATCCTGGCCTCGCCCGACTTCACGGCCTCGTAGCGCCGCTTAAACATCACCAGATAGACGATGTAGACCAGCAGCACATGCGCCAGCATTGGCCAGAAGATGGCGGTCTGGCGCATCTGCCGCCCTCAGCGTCGCCGCTGCCCGGCCAGCGCGAAGACGGCAATGACGAAGACCGGGATAGCCAGCAACGCGAATTTGGTGACGGTCAACGTGGAAGCGAAGGCGAGCGAATCGGGATTGGCCGACTGGAAATCAGACAGCAAGCGCGCCACGGCGAAATTCTGGGCGTAGTCGGCTATCGAATAGGGAAGCACCAGGACCAGTGAGAACAATGCCTGCAACTGGGCCGGCATGGCGCGGAAAGTGCTGAGACGCCGTCCGAACACGAGGATGATGCTGACCAGCGTCAGCGACAGCAGCGCCGGGAACAATAGATCGAAGGTCAAATAGTGCCAGACGATGATGATCTCGCCGCCCCGCCGGCCGAGTGCGGTGAGCCAGGCCATGCCTTCGTCAGGCGTAAAGCCGGCGATGCGCATGTCGAGCGAGGCCAGGCCGCCGCTCAGGCGCTCAAAATAGAGAAACTCCAGCGCCGTCATGATGAGGAAAAGCGTGATCGAGGCGATCGAGAGCGCCGCTGCGTGCCGCGACAGCCGCAGCACCGCGACACTCAAGCCATGCCACAGGCCCTGGCGGTCGGACCGATCGGCCTCCCGATCAAATTCCGCCCGGATAGTTGGGGCTTTCGCGGGTGATCGTGACGTCATGGGCGTGGCTTTCACGAAGTCCGGCATTGGATATGCGCACAAAGGTGGCGCGCTCGCGGAAGTCGGCAAGATCGCGTCCACCCACATAACCCATAGCGGCTTTCAGGCCGCCCGCAAGCTGGTGCAGCACGCCAGCCACAGGTCCTTTGTAGGGAACCTGCCCTTCGATGCCCTCCGGAACCAGTTTCAGCGTGTCGCGGACCTCGGCCTGGAAGTAGCGATCGGCCGAGCCGCGCGCCATGGCGCCGACAGAGCCCATGCCCCGATAAGCCTTGAAGGAGCGGCCCTGGTGCAGATAAACCTCGCCCGGGCTCTCGTCGGTGCCGGCAAGCAGCGAGCCGATCATGGCGGCGCTTGCGCCGGCGGCCAGCGCCTTGGCGAGATCACCCGAATATTTGATGCCGCCATCGGCGATCACGCTCACGCCGGCCTTGCTGGCCGTCTCTACCGCCGACATGATCGCCGACAATTGCGGGACTCCGACGCCGGCGACGATTCGGGTCGTGCAGATCGAACCAGGGCCTATGCCGACCTTGACGGCGTCGGCGCCGGCATCGATCAGCGCCTGCGTGCCATCGGCGGTGGCGACATTGCCGGCCAGGATGCGTACTGAATTGGAAAGCTTCTTGGCCCGGGTGACGGCGTCGAGCACGCGCTGCGAATGCCCGTGCGCGGTATCGATGACAAGCAGGTCGACGCCGGCGTCGATCAGGCGCTCGGCGCGCTCGAAACCGTCATCGCCGACGCTGGTGGCGGCGGCGGCGCGCAGCCGCCCTTGCGCATCCTTGGTGGCATGAGGGTTGAGCTGCGACTTCTCGATGTCCTTGACGGTGATCAGGCCGACGCAGTTGCCCTTCCTGTCGACCACGACCAGCTTCTCGATGCGGTGCTGGTGGAGGAGGCGCTTGGCCTCCTCCTGATCGACATTCTCCTTGACCGTGATCAGGTTCTCACGGGTCATCAGCTCGTAGACCTTCTGCGCCGGATCGGAGGCGAAGCGCACGTCGCGATTGGTGAGGATGCCGACCAGACGCCCGACGGTGTGGCCGCCGGCGCCGCCATTCTCGACCACCGGAATGCCGGAAATGCCGTTGGAACGCATCAGCGCCAATGCGTCGGCTAGCGTGGCGTCCGGGCCGATGGTGACGGGGTTCACCACCATGCCGGATTCGAATTTCTTCACCTGCCGGACCTGCTCGGCCTGCTCGGCCGGCGAGAAATTACGATGGATGACGCCGATGCCGCCGGCCTGCGCCATGGCGATGGCCAGCCGCGCCTCGGTGACGGTGTCCATGGCCGCCGAGAGAATCGGCACGTTGAGATCGATATCGCCGGCAATGCGGGTGCGGATGTCGGTTTCGCCCGGCATGACTTCGGAATGGCCGGGCTGCAGGAGCACGTCGTCAAAGGTCAGCGCCAGCGCGCCGGTTGACGTTTCGATGATTTTTGACATGGCCAGTCCTTTTGAATGCGCAAAAGGCGCTGGACCGATTTGGGCAGCGCCGACTCTCATCTTCCCTTTCAGGATTGGCGCTGGCTGGTAACACGTCCGGGGATGGAAGAAAAGCCGATCGTTGCGCGGGATGCCAGGATGCTAGCCGGCGCCCAGGAAGGCATCGAGCAAAGCGTGATGCGGATCGATCGGCAAGGAGATTGGCGACGGCCACGCCGCCCCAGGTAAAGCCGTCTTGCAGGTCCTCGGACAGAAGCAGCCGGCAATCCGTCTGAGAGGCCGTCGAAAGAATAACCGCATCCCAGATGCCAAAATGGTGATCAGCGGCCAGATCGGCTGCCGTCACCATCGCCTCGGGCGTCGTTCCCGCAACGGGAAATGCGTCACGCCGGCTCAGGGAGCGCGTCGCGGGCCATTTCCGGCGATCGCCCGGCCTTGCGGACAAGCACATGATAGAGTTCGCCAATCACCTGGATCGGAATGACAGCAGCCTCTTGTGGAACGTGGCGCAACAGTTCGAGCACGATATCGCGCTTTTCAGCGCCGTTGATCCCTCCGCACAGGCAAGAATATTGGTGTCGAGGGCGACCTTCACTAGCTGTCCTCGTAAAGCTCGTCGCGCGTCCATCCTCCGGTTTCGACGATCTGCTGTTGTTAAACTGAGCCCGCCTTTGGCAAGCGTCGTGGGCTATGCGATTGCCACCAGCGGTTGCGGTCGCGCAAAAGTGACAGCAATTTAATGCGACACCTGGTCCAATGCGTGATAACCGCCCGGCAAGCCGGCTCGCCCCCAAAGCTAGGCCTCGTATCGCGAATACAAGTCAGGGCGCTCCCTTGAACCGCATCATCCCGCTCATACTAGCGGTCGCTCTTTTCATGGAGAACATGGATTCGACCGTGATCGCGACGTCGCTGCCGGCGATCGCCATCGACATCCACACCAGCCCGATCGCGCTGAAGCTGGCGCTGACGGCCTATCTGGTCTCGCTGGCGATCTTCATTCCGATCAGTGGCTGGATGGCGGACCGGTTCGGGGCCAAGAACGTGTTTCGAGCCGCCATCGGCGTCTTCATCGCCGGCTCGGTCGCCTGCGCCTTCGCCAATTCGCTGCCGGCCTTCGTGGTGTCGCGCTTCCTGCAAGGCATGGGCGGCGCGATGATGACGCCGGTCGGACGCCTGGTGCTTGTGCGCGCCACGCCGAAGAACGAGCTGGTGGCGGCGATGTCCTGGCTTACGGTGCCGGCGCTGGTCGGCCCGCTGGTCGGCCCGCCGATCGGCGGCTTCATCACCACCTACTTCACCTGGCACTGGATTTTCCTGATCAACGTGCCGATCGGCCTCGCCGGCATGTGGCTCGCCACGCGCTATCTGCCGGAAACCGAACCGGCCGAGACGCCGCCGCTCGATTTCCCCGGTTTCGTGCTCTCGGGGCTGGCCGCTTCCGGCGTGGTCTTCGGCCTTTCCGTCGTCAGCCTGCCGGCGCTGCCGCCGATGGCCGGCTTCATCACCGTGGCCGTCGGCGTGGTCTCGGGCGTGCTCTATCTCATCCATGCCCGCCGCGCCAGGAACCCACTGCTGGCGCTGGAGCTGTTCCGCAACCAGGTCTTCCGATCCTCCGTTCTCGGCGGCTCGCTGTTTCGCATCGGCATCGGCGCGGTGCCGTTCCTTCTGCCGCTGATGTTCCAGATCGGCTTCGGGCTGACGCCGTTCCAATCCGGCATGATCACCTTCGTTTCGGCGGTCGGCGCCATCGGCATGAAATTCGTCACAGCGTTGCTTTTTCGGCTCGCGGGCTTCCGACGCGTGCTGATCTGGGGTGCGCTGATCGCCGCGGGCTCGATCGCCATCTACGGACTTTTCACACCCGATACGCCCTATGCGCTGATGCTGGCGATCCTTCTGGTCGGCGGTTTCATCCGCTCCATGTTCTTCACCGGGGTCAATGCGCTTTCCTATGCCGAGATCTCGGCCGAAGACACCAGCAAGGCGACGCCGATCACGGCGGTCTTCCAGCAATTGTCGATCGCGCTCGGCGTGGCGCTGGCTGGCGGCATCCTCGAAGTGTCGACCTCGGTCCATGGCGGACCGCTGACCTTGAGCGACTTCCACATCGCCTTCTTCATCGTCGCTGCCGTCTCGGCGGCGGCCTCGATCACCTTCATGCGGCTGACGCCGGACGCCGGCAATGCTGTGTCCGGCCATGGCCGGCTGACCACGCCGAAGACGCTGGAGTCGGTCGGGTCGGCGGGAAAGTAGCGGCTGGCGCCCTGCCCTCCGCCATGGCTCCGGGCGTTCGGATCTTTCAAAACGTCCGCCGGACGTTTTGATCCGCCTTGCGTCGGACCAGATCCTTACCCTTTGAACTCCTTCGCCAGCAAATAAAGCTCCACCGACTCATCCCTGGAAGCAGGCGGCTTGACGTGATGGACCGAGCGGAAATTCTGCTTCAGACGTGACAAAAGCTCATTCTCGGCGCCGCCCTGAAATGTCTTGGCGAGGAAATGCCCGCCGGGCTTCAGCACATGCAGCGCGAATTCGGCCGCGACTTCGCACAGATGCATGGTGCGCAGATGATCGGTGCGGCGGTGGCCGGTGGTGGGCGCCGCCATATCGGACAGCACAACGTCAGGCTGGCCACCCAGCGCCTCCGCGAGCTTCTGCGGCGCGTCCGGATCGAGGAAATCCATCCGCAGGATAACGGCGCCGGGAACCGCGTCCATTTCGAGATAGTCGATGCCGACGACATGCGGATTTTCCGCCGTCGACTTGGTCCGCGCGGCCGCCACCTGACACCAGCCGCCGGGCGCGGCGCCGAGGTCGATCACCTTCATGCCAGGCTTCAGCAAATGGTGCTTGTCATCGATCTCGATCAGCTTGTAGGCGGCGCGGGAGCGGTAGCCATCGGCCTTGGAGCGCTGCACATATGGATCGTTCATGTGACGCTCGAGCCAGCGGCGCGAAGATTCCTTCAAGCCGCTCTTCTTCTTGATCCTGGTCTTGAGCACGCGCATGCCGGCCGAGCCGGGCTTTTCCGGCTTCTTCGTCATCGCCGCTCTCTCTCGCGCATGATCTTTTCCAAAACCCGGCTTCCACTTCTGGGGATCATGCTTTGCGCCAGACGCCGTCATCGGCCATCAATTCGCTCAGGATACCCTCGCGCAGGCCGCGGTCGGCGACGCGCAGCCGCTCGGACGGCCAGACGCCACGGATCGCCTCCAGTATGGCGCAGCCGGCAAGCACGAGATCGGCGCGGTCGGCGCCGATGCAGGGATTGGCGCAGCGCTGCTGGAAATCCCAGCCGATCAGCCGCTCGATCATGCGGTCGACGCTGTCGCGGTCCATCCAGAGCCCGTCGACGCGGCGGCGGTCGTAGCGCTCGAGATCGAGATGCACGCCGGCCAGCGTCGTCACCGTTCCCGAGGTGCCAAGCAGATGAAAGTTCGGGCTGGCCAGTACATGCGCGAGCCGGTCGCGGCCATCGAAGACCCGCAACCGCGCGGCGACGTCGTCGACCATGGCGGCAAAGGTTTCGCGCGTGACCGTACGGCCGCCGAAGCGCTCGGCGAGGGATACCACGCCAACAGGAAGGGAGGTCCACGACACAATGTGGTTGGCGAGCCGCTGAGAGCGCCTTCCGGTCAGGTCGATCAGCGCGATCTCCGACGAGCCGCCGCCAATGTCGAACAGCACCACGCCTTGCGTGTCGCGCTCAATCAGAGAGCCGCAGCCGGAAACGGCAAGGCGGGCCTCGGTCTGGCGGTCGATGATCTCCAGCTTCAACCCGGCCTCGCGCTCGACGCGTCCCAGGAACTCGACGCCGTTGGCGGCCGAACGGCAGGCCTCGGTGGCGATCAGCCTGGCTTTCCTGATCTTGCGGTTGCGCAGCTTCTCGCCGCAGATCTTCAGCGCCTCGACGGCGCGATCCATCGCGGCCTGGCTGAGCCTGCCGCTGGCGGTCAGCCCCTCGCCCAGCCTGACGATGCGCGAAAAGGCGTCGATGACGCGGAACTGGCCATGGCGGCCGGGCACGGCGACCAGCAGGCGGCAATTGTTGGTGCCGAGGTCGAGCGCGGCGAAAACCGGCAATTCCTGCTGCGGCGGACGCGGCGGGGCCTGGAGCGGCGGCCGTGGCTCGATCCGCGGCGGCGCACTCTGAACCTGGCCTCCAGAGGTGGTGGCAGGCGCGGCATGCTGCACGGCGCCGTTCTCGTCGCGCGCGAACACCTTGCGGCCGCGCCTGCGCTTGCGACGCTTGCGCGTCTTGCCTTTGGTCGGATCGCCTTGCTGGTCAGCCCGGCCAGCGCCAGTTTGTCGTTGGTCGGCGTGCCTGGCATGCCCGCCTGCGTGGCGGCTGAAACGCCCCGCGGGAAGGCCCGCCGACTCCTTCGGCGATGTCCCGGACATGCCCACTGCCGACGCGCCCGCGCCGGTGTCGTGGTCTTCCACTTCAGTTCCTTCCGGCGCCGCGCGAACCGCAAACGGACGCAGCAGGCACCTTGATTTGTTTCAAGTTGGCGACAGAGTAGCAGTGCCCCTCGCAATCACCAAGAGCGCATTGGTTCGAATTTTGCTTGCATCACGTTGGGTAATGTCTTGCCGGTTGAATAGCCGGCTTCAATCAGGCATGTCTGAAAACCACCATATACGGGCACACCGGGCCAATCCGAACGAATGAGCTGCAACGCATGATGACGACGCCATGAATTGGAGGCGCTATGTCTGGCCGGTCATAGGCATCGCGGCCGTGGCGTTCTCGCTCTGGCTGCTCGTCCACGAACTGCGCGGCATTTCGCTCAACGACCTCTGGACCGGCATCGCCGCCATCCCGCCGCGCGGCTGGGTGCTGGCGGCGCTGAGTTCCGTCGTTGCCTATGCCTCCCTGGCCGGCTACGACCACATTGCGCTCCTGCATATCGGCAAGAAAGTGTCGTGGCTGTTCGTCACGCTTTGCTCCTTCACCACCTACGCGGTGTCGCACAATATCGGCGGCTCGGTGTTTTCCGGCGCGGTGATCCGGTATCGCGCCTACGGCACGCGCGGGCTGACCGGCCAGGAGATCGGCGTGCTGGTGGCGATCTGCTGGTTCACCTTCATCCTGTCCAGCGTCTTTCTCGGCGGCCTGGTGCTTCTTCTCGAACCGCAGATCATCGACCGTTTCACGGGCGCCCCGCATCACGGCGCGGCATTCGCCGCGGGTCTAGCGATGCTCATCCTCGTCGGGACCTATGCCTTCGGCAGTTGGCTGCGGCTGAGACCTTTGAAGATAGGCAGCTTCCAGGTGCACTATCCGGCGCTGCCGATCGTCGCGCGGCAATTGCTGATCGGGCCGGTCGAACTGCTGGGCGCCGCCGCGATCATCTATTTCGCCCTGCCGGAGGCCGGCAATCCCGGCTATTTCGTCGTGCTCGGCGTATTCATGGTGTCGTTCTCGATCGGGCTTCTTTCGCATGCGCCCGGCGCTCTCGGCGTATTCGAGGTCGTCTTCCTCACAGGCCTTTCCGATATGGATCCGGTCGGCGTGCTCGCCGCGCTCCTCGTATTCCGTCTGTTCTATCTGATCATTCCGCTGTTGGTCGGTCTTGGCGTGGTGCTCTATTTCGAGCATTCCCAATACAGCCGCCGCGAAAGCTGAGGCCTTACGCCCGCCCGGCCGAGCGGGCAATGCATGCCGCTCAAAAGCGCCGAGCGACTTTGGGCGACCGACATGCGTGGGACAAAGGCTTCAAAAAGGCTGCGGTTGAACTCGACAGCGGGCTTGACTATTTCGGGATGGCGGCTACAAGGCAGCGCTCGCGGCACATGAGCCGCCCGCTTCGCGCGATACCAGACGCGCCTGCTGGGGAATAGGTTAACGGTAGACCCACGGACTCTGACTCCGTTAGTCCTGGTTCGAATCCAGGTTCCCCAGCCAAGTTTTCCTCCAAGACATCAAAAGCCTTCGCTTCACTTACCCCCGGGACGGCCACGTCATTTCGCGAAGCTGCGAGAGAACGGCATTCTCGAATTGCGACGGCTGGTGAAACTCGCTTGTCACCACCCCCAGCTTTCTCGGCGGCAGGCCGTCCCGCAAAGGAATCACGGCAAGGCCCGGCAGCGGGCATGACCTGGCGGCGATCTCGGGCACGACGGTCAGGCCGATGTTCTCCTGCGCGAGCTGGCAGCCGGTCATAAGCTGGCGCACCTCGGCGACGGTTCTCGGCTGCAGGCCGGACCGCTCGGACATCGTGGCGAGCCAGTTGCCCGACGTCGTTCCCGAGGGAAAGCGGATGAAAGGCTCGGCAAGCACATCCTCGTCAGCCAGCTCGACCGCGCCTTTCTGAAGCTGCTTCCAAGCCCTGGCCTCAGGCTGCCAACGCGTAACCCCTACTCCGCCGCCTCATACCCCGCGATGCCCTTGATCTCGAGGAAATCCTCCAGACCATATTCGGCATATTCGCGGCCGTTGCCGGACTGCTTGTAGCCGCCGAAAGGCAGGCCGGCGTCCCAGGTCGGGTAGTTGATGTAGACATTGCCGGAGCGCATGCGGGCAGCCACGGCGCGCGCCTTCTCGATGTCCTTGGCCTGGATGTAGGAGGCCAGGCCGTAGACGGTGTCGTTGGCCTGTTCGACCGCCTGCTCGACCGTGTCGTAGGGCATGATCGACAGCACCGGCCCGAAGATCTCTTCCTTCGCTATGCGCATGTCGTGCGTGACGTTGGCAAAGACCGTGGGACGGACATAGTAGCCGCGATTGAGCTCGGCCGGACGGCCCGGCCCCCCGGCGACCAGCGTCGCACCCTCGTCGATGCCGCTCTGGATCAGGTCCTGGATCTTGTCGAACTGGATCTGGCTGACCACCGGGCCAAGCTTCGAGGTGGGCGCGTCGGCCGGGCCGACGGTGAACTTTTCCGCCGCCTTCTTGGCGTAGCCTGCCGCTTCGTCGTGACGGTCGCGCGGCACGAACATGCGGGTGGGCGCGTTGCAGGACTGGCCGCTGTTGCCGAAGCAGCCGGCGACGCCCTTGGTGACGGCACGTTCCAGGTCGACATCGGGGAACAGGATGTTGGCCGACTTGCCGCCGAGCTCCTGATGCACGCGCTTGACCGTATCGGCGGCCGCCTTGGCGACCAGGATGCCGGCGCGGGTCGATCCCGTAAACGACATCATGTCGACATCGGGATGGCTGGCCAAAGCCTGGCCGACGCCCGGACCGTCACCGTTGACGAGATTGAAGACGCCCTCCGGCACGCCGGCCTCGTCGATTATCTCGGCGAAGATGATGGCGTCGAGCGGAGCGATCTCGGATGGCTTCAGCACCATGGTGCAGCCCGCGGCGAGCGCGGGGCCGACCTTGCAGGTGATCTGGTTGAGCGGCCAGTTCCACGGCGTGATCAGGCCAACGACGCCGATCGGCTCCTTGACGATGAGCGACGAGCCCTTGACGTGGCGGAACTGGAAGGTCTTGAGCACCTCGGCCATCTTCTCCAGATGCGCCTGGCCGACGCCGACCTGGCTGTCCAGCGCCATCTGGCGCGGCGCGCCCATCTCGCGCGAGACGGCGAGCGCGAGGTCCTTGCTGCGCTTCTTGTAGATCTCGATGACGCGGTTGAGGATATCGAGCCGTTCCTCGACCGAGGTGAAGCCGAAAGTGGCGAAAGCCCGCTTGGCGGCGGCCACCGCCTTGTCGACATCGGCCTTGGAGCCGAGCGAAATCTGCGCGAAAGCGTCTTCGTTGGAGGGGTCGATGACATCGAGAGTCTTCGGCACGACCGGATCGACCCAGGCGCCATCGATATAGAACTGCAGATTGTGTGACATGGTTTCGCTCCCTGAGGGCCGCTTTTGCTCGATTGTGGCGATGTTGTCGTCGTATACCGTCAGAGATAACGATGCGGCATGTGTTCTGTCAAACGCAAGCGCGCCCTATTAAGCCAGCACATCCGTTTTGGCGAAGCCACCGTCACGCCAACCTCTTGCTCATATAGACCGTCGTGCCGTTCATGAACGGCTCCTCGCGATCGACCGCATAGCCCTGCCTTTTGTACAGCGACACATTGGCCTTGAAAGCGCCGTTGGTCAGCAGCCGAAGCTCGCGGAGGCCTGCTTCAACAGCTGTGCGCTCTGCGCTGTCGAGCAGCTGGCGCCCGATACCCCTGCGCTGCGCCTCGGGAGTAACGGCCACATTCTCGATCCAGATATGATCGTCATGCGCGATTGTCTCGATCAGGCCGACGATGCGGCCATCCTCGATGGCGAGTTCGAACTGGTGCTCGCGAACGGCCTTGTCGTAGTCGGCGCGCATCGGCAAGGGCTCGCGGCCGATCACCGGCACCCATTTGGCATAAGCCGCGCGCACGATGGCCTTGATGGCGGCGGCATCCGCCGGTGCCGCCGACCGAAACCCGATGGAAGAGACGATGCTCATTCATGTACTCCAAATGCAAGAAACCCGCCGATCGTCGCGATGGGCGGGCTGGGGATGGGACGAACCGGGTGACTTGCTAGCCGGCCTTTGTCTCCACGCAGTCAGCTTGCCGCTCCTTCGAACGGCGGCGTCGCTGCGGAGTTGCGATAAAGGCGGTCATGGGGCGAAGCTGGACCGGGAGCCGGCACGCTGTCAAGCCGGCCGCGTCGACACGAAGCTGCACCGCCCTGTCCGGCAATCCCGGCTTGTATCCAGATCATTCTGAAAAATCGATCATTGTAACTCAAATAATTCGCTGGAAAGATTGGTTACGGAATGGCATTTCGGCTGCGAAAGCGCCTGGAGAATTCAATTGTCCTTCCTGCCCGCCACCGCGAACGATCTTCCAAGCCGCCTGAACCCGGCCGACGCGGACCGCACGCGCCCCACCCTGACCTCGGTCCCGGCCGTGGTCGTTCCCGGGCTGGTCCTGGTGGCAATGATCACGGCCGTCGCCTATTCCGCGCGCGGCTTCTCCGGCCTCACCTTGTTCAGCCCGATGATCCTCGCCGTCGTCGCCGGCATGGTTTATTCCAATGTGCTTGGCCTGCCCGCCCACGCCAGGGCCGGCATCGGCTTTTCGCAAAAGCGCCTGCTGCGCTTCGCCATCGTGCTGCTCGGCTTCCAGCTCACGCTCGGCCAGGTGGCAGGCATCGGCCTTGGCGGCGTCGGCATCGTTGCCGCCACGCTCGGCGCCACCTTCCTCTTCACCATCACGCTCGGCCGGCTGATCGGCGTCGACCGCAAGCTCGCGCAGCTCATCGCCGCCGGCACCTCGATCTGCGGCGCCTCGGCGATCGTCGCCACCAACATCGTCACCGATGCCCGCGACGAGGACGTAACCTATGCCGTTGCCGCCATCACGCTGTTCGGCACCATCGCCATGCTCGGCTTCCCGCTGATGGCGCCGGTCTTCGGCCTCGACCAGCATGCGTTCGGTCTGTGGGCCGGCGCCTCGATCCATGAGGTGGCGCAGGTGATCGGCGCCGGCTTCCAGAACGGCACCCTTGCCGGCGAAACCGCGACAGTCGCCAAGCTGACGCGGGTCGCCATGCTGGCGCCGATGGTGATCGCGCTCGGCGTCATGGCGCGCCGTAGCAGCGCCGACGCTTCCGGCGCCAAGCCGCCGATGCCCTGGTTCGTCGTAGCCTTCGTCGCGGTCGTGGCGCTTAACAGCCTTGTCGCGATCCCGGGCGAGGTCCGTTCAGCAGTCGCCCTGGCCGCGCAAGTGATGCTGACCATGGGGCTCGCCGCCATGGGCCTTCATGCCGACATTTCCCAGCTGCGCTCGCGTGGCCTGAAGCCACTGATTCTGGCCTGCTCGGCCTTCATCTTCATCGCCGCCTTCAGCCTGATGCTGGTCAGGTTCGCCTGAGATTGCGGTGAGGCGCGCCCGCCGCAATCCCATATGCCCTATTCCCCGTCATCGTCCTCGAACTCACACGCCGCGACATAGATCGCGGCGAGCTTCTCTATGCCTGCCTGGTCTTCCTTGTCGAAGCGGCCGGGCAGCGGGCTGTCGAGATCGAGCACGCCGAAGGCGCCTTCGGCATCGCGCAACAGCACGACCAGTTCCGAACGCGAATCGGCGTCGCAGGCGATGTGGCCGGGAAATTCGTTGACGTCCTTGACCAGCATCGACATGTCGAGCTCGATGGCTTTGCCGCAGACGCCCTTGCCAACGGCGATGCGCACGCAGGCCGGCTTGCCCTGGAAAGGCCCGAGCACCAGCTCGTCCTCGGAGGCGAGGAAGTAGAAGCCTGCCCAGTTCAGGTCAGGCACCATCTGGTAGATCAGCGCCGCCGTGTTGGCGGCGTTAGCGATGGAATCGCCCTCGCCTTCCAGCAGCGCTTTCAATTGCGTGGCCAACTCCTTGTAGAAGGCAGGCTTATTGCTCGTGTCGATTGCCGTTGCCGCGAACATCGTGTTGTCTCTCCGTTGCAAGCCGGCCGCACGGCCCGCTACAGTCCGCCTCTCTGTGCCACCAAAACCGCCGCCGGGAAACAGCCTATCGTGACGTCAAGCCATTTCAGCACAGTACAGGCCAGGACAACGACGGCCAGGACGATCCGGATCGCCGCCGCGGTCATCCGCGACGACGACGGCAGGCTGCTTCTGGTGCGCAAGCGCGGCACCAGCGCCTTCATGCAAGCCGGCGGCAAGATCGAGCCGGGCGAGCAACCCGCCGCCGCCCTTGCGCGCGAATTGCGCGAGGAGCTGGGCATCCTCGTCGATCCGGCCGACGCTTCGCATCTGGGCTCCTTTTCGGCGCCCGCTGCCAACGAGCCGCATGCCCGCGTCGAAGCCGAGCTCTTCGAACTCTCCATCACCGGCGAGCCGATCCCGGCGGCCGAAATCGAAGAGATGATCTGGTTGAGCCGGGAACTGGCAAGCGGCACCGACCTCGCCCCGCTGACGGCCGAGATCGTGCTGCGCTACGGCCAGCCATGAGCGGGCGGAGCCAGGCAAAGCAGGCCACGCACGAAGCGCCCGTAACCTTCGCGGTGCTGGTCTTTCCCGGCTTTCCGATGATGGCGTTTTCTTCGGTCATCGAGCCGCTGCGCGCCGCCAACGTCCTTGCCAGGCGCGACTGCTATCGCTGGGTGATCGTCGGCGCCGATCGAGGCACGATCGAGGCGTCCAACGGCGTCGCCATCCAGCCGGGCTTTTCAGCAGCCGATGCGCCAAAAGTCGATCGCATCGTGGTCTGCTCCGGCGGCGATGCCGACCATCTCGTTGCCGACGAGGCGATGAACTGGATCCGCAAAAGCTTGCGCGGCGGCGCGCATATCGGCGCCGTGGCGGATGCGGCGTTCTTCCTGGCACGAGCGGGCCTGCTCGACGGCCATGCCTGCACCTTGCACTGGACGAGTCAGGCCGCCTTTACCGAGGCTTTTCCGGACATCGAGCTTCGCCGCGATCTGTTCGTCATCGACCGCAAGCGCTTTACCTCGGCCGGCGGCGTCGGCAGCCTCGACATGATGCTGGAAATCATCACGCAGGATTACGGCGCCGAGATCGCGGCGGGCGTCGCCGAATGGTTTGTGCACTCGCCCTTGCGGTCCTCTGTCGACCGCAAGCTGATGCCGCTCAGGCTGCGCACCGGCGTCCAGAACGAGCTGGTGCTCTCGGCCATCGCCATCATGGAGGACGCGGTGGAGGAAAGGCTCGGTATGGCGGAGCTGGCGGAACGGCTCGGCGTGTCGCCCGACAAGCTCGAGCGCAATTTCCGCGCCGAACTGGACGTCTCGCCAAACGGATATTACCGGAGGTTGCGGCTCAAGCGGGCAGCCGACCTGCTTGCGCATTCGACGCTGATGGTGCGCGACGTGGCGCTGGCCTGCGGGTTCGCCTCGATGTCGAGCTTTGCAAGGGCGTTTCGCGAAGAGCACGGGCACGCGCCCAAGGCGATGCGGCGGCATTAGGAATTCGGCCCATTGGTCGCGGACAGCGGCCGCAGTATTTGGCCCCCGCATCTAACGGAGCGGTATCCGGCACAACATGTGCGGCCTTTCGCACAACTCGTGTCGCGCTCCTGCGCCATGGTCCAGGCTTGCAATCCACCAAGGCCAGGGACCCATGAGCATCGTCGTTTTCGACCCGGACAGCACCGAGGATGTGGACTTCAAGGACCGCATGCGCCACCCGGCCGCGGCCGATCCCGCCGGCGGCATGTGGCTGTCCGACACCGAGCCGTCCTTCATCGACGCCGACGCGCTGCGCAAGGGCCGCCTTGCCAAGTTGCGCGCCTGGATGCGCGAGGCGGGCTACGGCGGCGTCGTGCTGTTCGATCCCTACAACCAGCGTTACGCCACCGGCTCGCGCAACATGTTCGGCTACTTCCTGCGTAACTCGACGCGCTACTTCTTCATCCCCACCGAAGGGCCGATCGTGCTGTTCGAATATCCGCAGAGCTACCATGTCTCGATGGTGCTCGACACGATCGACGAGGCGCGGCCGTCGAAGCTGGTATGGTCCTCCGTCTCCGGGCGCGACGACGAGACCGCGGGGCCGTTCGCCGACGAGATCACCGAGCTTCTGAAGAAGCATGGCGGCGGCTCGATGAAGCTCGGACTCGACCGATGCAGCCATTTGCAGGCGCTGGCCTTGGAAAATCGCGGCTGCGAGGTGAAGGACTGCCAAGGCGAGATCCTTGCCGTGCGCGCGGTGAAGACGCCCGAGGAAGTGAAATGCCTGCAGGTCTCGATGGCGGGCGCCGAAGCCGCGGTGGCGGCCGTGCGGGAGGCGATCAAGCCCGGGGTTTCCGAAAACGAGCTCTTCGCCATCATGTATCACGAGGTGATCCGCCAGGGCGGCGAATTCATCGAGACCCGCCTGCTCAGTTCGGGCCAGCGCACCAATCCCTGGTTCAACGAGGCGAGCGGCCGCAAGATCAGGCCGGGAGAACTGGTCGCGCTCGATACCGATACGATCGGCTGCTACGGCTATTTCTCCGACTTCTCGCGCACCTTTCGCTGCGGCCCGGGCAAGCCGACCCCCTATCAGAAGTCGCTCTACCGCATGGCGTACGACCAGGTGCAGCACAATATCGGGATCGTGAAACCAGGGATGGCCTTCCGCGAGATCGCCGAAAAGGCCTGGAAGATCCCGGAACGCTTCGTCGACCAGCGCTATACCTCGGTCATGCACGGCGTAGGCATGCATGGCGAGACACCCTTCATCGCGCATTCCATGGACTACGCGACCTATGGGCGCGACGGCATTATGGTGCCGGGCATGGTGGTGAGCGTGGAAAGCTATATCGGCGAGAAGGGCGGCCGCGAGGGCGTCAAGCTGGAGGACGAGATCCTGATCACCGAGACCGGCACCGAACTGCTGTCGCGCTTCCCGTATGAAGATGAGTTTCTTGACAAGTAACACCGACGCGCCGACGGCATTCGCATGAAGAACCCAATCTCCATCCGGCGCGGCACGGTGGCCGCTGTGTTCATCGATCTCCAGGAAGAGCATCGTAAGGACAAGCGCTATCTGGTTGAGGGTTTTGACGACATCCTCGCCAATGTCCAGCGCCTGCAGGAGGCGGCGCGGGCGAATGACGTGCCGCTCCATCACTGGGCCTATATCGTCGATCTCGCCAAGGCGCGGCCGTTCCATCCCGTCGACGAGAGCGGCAAGTCGGCATTTTCCGACAAGGACGACCCGCTGACGGCGATCTGCTATGAGGTGGCGCCACGCGACGGGGAGGCGCTGCTGGCCAAGCAGGAGGCAAGCGCCTTCGGTCGGAATGACTTCGCTGACAATCTCAAGGCAGCCGGCATCGAATGGCTGGTCATTGCCGGCGTGTGGACCGAGGCCTGCGTCGACGCCACGGTGAAGGACGCGGTGGCCCACGGTTTTCGCGTGCTTCTGGTCAAGGACGCGTGCGGCAGCGGCAGCGCGGCCATGCACCAGACCGGCATCCTTAACCTTGCCAACCGGCTCTATGGCGGCGCGGTCACCGATACGGCCGCCGCCTGCCGGCTGCTGGCCGGCGAGACGGTCAGCGTCTGGCAAGTGGAAGGGTCGGTGCCGTTGCGCTTCACCTTCGAGAACGCGGCACGGCTCTACGCCGAGCTCTGACGGCGATGGCCAGCAACCCCGATCCCGCCAAGCACGGCAAATATGCCGCCGTGCTCGATCCGGAACTCTGGGACTATATCGACAAGGTCAACAGTTGGTACCCGCCGGAGATCGTCACCGCGCCGATCGCCGAGCAGCGATCGGTCTACAATCAAATGTGCGCGGCATTCCACCGGGGCCGTCCGGAAGGGGTTAGAAGCAGCGACGACCTCGTCGCCACGGCAACGCATGCGATCCCGGTCCGCCGCTACCGCATGGCGAACAGGATCGCGGCGGCGGTCGTCGTCTACTATCACGGCGGCGGTTTCGTGCTCGGCGACCTCGACAGCCATGACGACATCTGCGCGGAAATATGCGCCGGCACCGGCTTCGAAGTCGTGTCGGCCGACTACCGGCTGGCGCCCGAGCATCTTCATCCGGCTTCCTTCGAAGATGCGCTGGCCGTGTTCGAATGGGTGGCGGCCACGGACGCATCGCCGATCGTGCTTTGCGGCGAGAGCGCCGGCGGCAATCTCGCGGCGGCCGTCTCGCATGCCACACGGCACCACCCAAGACATGCCGTCGGCCAGATGCTCATCTATCCCGACCTCGGCGGCGACGGGACCGGCAGCTCCTATCTGAAACACCCCGAGGCGCCATTGCTGACGCTCGGCGATATCGACTTCTACCGGCGCATCCGCTCGACGCCCTTGCATTCGCCGGACGATCCGACCTTCTCGCCGCTCCGCGACCGCGACTTCTCCGGCCTGCCGCGTGCAATCATCGTTACCGCCGAATGCGATCCGCTTTCCTCCGACGGCCGGGCCTATCGCGACCGCATCCTCGCCGCCGGCGGGCAAGCCGTATGGCGGGAAGAACCGCGCCTGGTGCACAGTTTCCTGCGGGCGCGCTCTATGGTTCCGCGCGCGGCGGAGGCGTTTGCGAGGATTATTACGGATGTTGTCAGACTAGGCGCCGGCGATGACGCGCCAATCTCTCCCCTTGTGGGGGAGATCAGCTGTACCAGCCATCCGCGGAACAGCGCATAAGAATTGCGGAAAATCAAACATTTGGCCGCGGAAGGCGGACCTATCATCCCTCAGCAGGCAACGGCGCTCCGGCGGGTCTCATCCGCCCCGCGACTGGCGGTTGCCCATAGCGCCCAACAAGAGGGAACGACGATGAAATTCATGCTGACCGACAGGAAACTGCATCCGCGTGCCAAGCCGATCGCCGACGATTTCAGGAAAGGCGCGATCAGCCGGCGCGAATATCTGGCGCTGATGGCCGGCTTCGGCGTCAGCGCGGCCGGAGCGATGGCGCTGGGCGGGATCGCGCCCTCGCCTGCCCGCGCCGCCGAGCCGAAGAAGGGCGGCGTGCTGCGCGTCGCGATGAACGTCAAGGGTTTCAAGGACCCGCGCACCTTCGACGGCGTCGAGATGTCGAATGTCGCGCGCCAGTGCAACGAATATCTGGTGCGCTGGAAAACCGATTTCAGCTTCGAGCCATGGCTGCTCGAAAGCTGGGAAACCAGCGACGACGCCAGGACGATCACGCTGCATGTGCGCAAGGGCGTTACCTGGTCGAACGGCGACACTTTCAACGCCGACGACGTAATTCACAACCTCAACCGCTGGTGCGACGCCTCGGTCGCCGGCAATTCGGTCGCCGCGCGCATGGGCACGCTGGTCAACGCCGACACCAAGAAGCCGGTCGAGGGCGGCATCCAAAAGGTCGACGACTACACCGTCAAGCTCAACCTGCCCAAGCCCGACATCTCGCTGATCGCCGGCATGGCCGATTATCCGGCGCTGATCATGCACCGCTCCTATGAAGGCGATGCCGATCCGAAGAAGGCCTTGGCCATTACCACCGGCCCTTGTGAACTGGTGAGCTGGGACGCCGAGACGGGCGCCGAGGTAAAGCGCAAGGACAAGCCATGGTGGAAGGGCGAGTTCCATCTCGACGGCATCAAATGGGTCGACTACGGCTCCGACCCCAACGCCATGCTTTCTGCCTTCGAATCCGGCGAGATCGACACCGACCACGAGACTGCGTCCGACGCGGTATCGCAAACGGAGAAGATGGGGCTGCAGAATTCGGAGATCGCCACCGGCTCGACCATCGTCGCGCGCTTCAATGTCTCTAACGCACCCTATGACGACATCAAGGTGCGCCGCGCCGCCCAGCTTGCCGTCGACAATGCTGCCGTGCTGAAGCTCGGCCTCGACGGGCGCGGAAAAACCGCCGACAACCACCATGTCGGCCCGATGCATCCCGAATTCGCCGATGTCGGCCCGGCCAAGCGCGATGTCGATCAGGCCAGGAAGCTGATTTCCGAAGCCGGCAAGGCCGACCATGAATATGAGCTGATCTCGGTCGACATCGAATGGCAAAAGAGCACCGCCGACGCGATCGCCGCGCAGATCCGCGAGGCCGGCCTCAAGATCAAGCGCACCGTGCTGCCGGCCGCGACCTTCTGGAACGACTGGAGCAAGTTCCCCTATTCCTGCACCGAATGGCTCGGGCGCCCGCTCGGCGTCCAGGTGCTGGCGCTGGCCTACAAATCGGGCGCGGCCTGGAACGAAAGCGCCTATGCGAACAAGGAGTTCGACGAGCTCCTCGACAAGGCGCTTGCGACACCCGACGCAGCGGCGCGCAAGGAGATCATGGCCAAGATCGAGACGAACCTGCGCGACTCCGGCATCATCATCCAACCCTACTGGCGCTCGGTCTACCGCACCTATCGCAAGGGCGTGCAGGGCTGCGAGCAGCACCAGGCGCTCGAGCAGCATTTCGAGAAAGTGTGGCTGGAGAGCTGATCCTTCCGGGACTGCGGCGGCTGGCGAAACCCTCCCGCCGCGTCGTCCGGTTTGTGGCGGCCCTGCCCGGGTCAGGATCGATCGGGCGGTTGGCTCAGGGGACCACCTACTGACATCCGCTCTATGATCTTCGTCGGCAGGACTATCCTTTCAGGGGGCCGGTCATCGCCTTTCAGACGGCGGATGAGCAGCTCCGCCGCCGATTTTCCGAGCTCATAGACCGGCTGATCTATCACGGTGATAGGGGGCGTCGTCACGCTGGTCCAGTCGGCATCGTGGAAGGTCACCAGCGATATGTCCCGCGGAATGCCAAGGCCGCATTCCCGGATCGCCTTGAACAGGTCGAGCGCCACGACGCTGTCGGAGGCCAGGATTGCGGTTGGCCTGGCGGCGCTCCGGAGCAACCGCAGCAGCGAGGCATGCGACTTCTCCGACCGCCCGCTGCCGAAATGGATGTTGCGCTCCGCATCCTCGATGCCGGCTTCGCGGCAGGCTTCGAGGAAGCCCAGTATGCGCTCGCGCACCGTGGAAGTGTTGATCCTTGAAGCGGCACCGCGAAAATCCCCGGACAGGACCGCGGCGGTGACATAGGCGATCCTGCAGTGCCCGGCTTCGGCCAACTTGCGCGTAGCGCGCAGCGCGGCGTTGCGGTCGTCGACAGTCACCGTGTCGACATCGAGCTCCGGCAGTGCCCGGTCGAGCAGCGCCAGCGGGCAGGAAATCTCGCGAAGGTGGGCGATGTCTCCGGCCTGGGCGGGCGTGACGATCAAGCCGTCGACCTGCTTTGCCAAGAGCACGCGTATGGCGCTCCTTTCCGCTTCGACGTCCTCACCCGAGTTGGCCAGGATGACGTTGATGCCCGATAAGCGCGCGATATCGGTGATGCCACGCACCGCGAGCGAGAAGAAGGGGTTTTCGATATCGCCGACGACCACGCCGATACTGCCCGAACGGCCGGTTGTCATGCTGCGAGCCAGCTCGTTCGGCCGATAGTCCAGCGCCTTCGCCGCTTCCAAAACGGCCGCGTGCACCGCCTGGCTGACCCGGCCATAGCCACCCAGAACGCGCGCGGCGGTCGCCTTCGAAACCTTCGCCTCCCGGGCGACGTCGCTGACGGTGATCGCAGATATCCTGGCGGGGCGCTTCATTGTGGAAAAGTCACTCTTCAAATTCGTTGACGGATGCTGTTCGTCGTGCCTACAAATGTCAAGAGACCGGTCTCACGGCAATTTGAGACCGGTCTCTTGATAACAAGAGCGCGACAGGCGCCGGATCGCAGGCCGTACAGACAATTGTTCGCTGTGCCCCCCGCACGGGACGATCTTCAGAGTGGAGAACAACCATGAATATCAGAGGTCTTTTCATATCAAGCCGGCGTCAGCGCGTCGGCTCCTTGATCCTAGCAGTCGCACTTGCAGCCCTATCACTGCCCAAGGCCTGGGCGGCGGACAACCCATACAATCTCATAGATCCAAAGACGATCAGCGTCGGCACGATGGGAGATGCCAAGCCTTATGCCTTCACCACGGCTGACGGCAAGTTTACCGGGTTCGACCTCGAATTCTTCCTGAACGTGGTGGGCCGGATGGGATTCAAGCCAGACCAGGTGACCTTCACCGGCCAGGAATTCTCGGCGCTGATGCCATCGGTCGCCAACCAGCGTTTCGACGTCGCGGTCGCCGCGATAGGAACGACCGAGCAGCGCAAGAAGACCGTCGATTTCTCGGACGGCTATCTCGCCGGATACCTGTCGGTGCTGACGTCGGACCCCAAGATCACCTCCGCCGACGGCCTTGCCGGCAAGCGGCTGGGCGTCGTCCAGGGGACGTTGCAGGAGATTTACGCCACCAAGAATTTCAAGAACACCGACCTGGTGAAATTCCCGGACAACAACTCGGCCATCGCCGCGCTCAACAACGGCACGATCGACGGTCACTTCCTCGACTATGAAGCCGCCAAGCAATATGGCGAGCGCTATCCGACCCTGAAGATCGCCGTCAACATCCCGTCCTTCGACGCACCCGCCGGATTTGTGGTGCGCAAGGGCAACGACGCGTTCCGCGAGGCGCTCAACAAGGGCATCCACGAAGCCATGCAGGACGGCACCTGGCGGGACCTCTATCAAAAATGGTTCCCCGGATCGCCGATGCCGGATCAATACCTCCCCAAGAAAAACTGACGCCAATTTGGCCGCCGGCGCAAATGCCGGCGGCCATTCCCTTGGCAGGCTGCAAATGATCAGCCGGGCGGCAATTTGCGCCGCTCGCAAGGCAGGATGACGGATGGACTGGCTCGCAAATCTTCAACGAAGTTTCTTCGACTGGGACGCGATGGCATCGGTGCTGCCGTCGCTGCTTGCGGTCGGCCTGAAGAATACGCTGATCCTCGCCGCCGCTTCGACGGTCCTCGGCGTTCTGATCGGGATGGTGATCGCCGTGATGGGCATCTCCCGCTCCGCCTGGCTGCGCATCCCGGCACGCGTCTATACCGACATCTTTCGCGGCCTCCCCGCCATCCTCACCATCCTGCTGATCGGCCAGGGATTCGCCCGCATCGGGCGTGAGATTTTCGGCCCCTCCCCCTACCCGCTCGGCATCCTGGCGCTCAGCCTGATTGCCGGCGCCTATATCGGCGAGATCTTCCGCTCCGGTATCCAGAGCGTCGAAACCGGCCAGATGGAGGCCTGCCGCGCGCTCAGCATGAGCTACAACCAGGGCATGCGGCTGATCGTAATCCCGCAGGGCATACGCCGCGTGCTTCCGGCGCTGGTCAACCAGTTCATCGGCAACGTCAAGGATTCCAGCCTCGTCTACTTTCTCGGCCTGCTGGCTTCAGAACGCGAGATTTTCCGCATCGGACAGGACCAGGCGGTCGTAACCGGCAATCTGTCGCCGCTGCTCCTGGCCGGCGTCTTCTATCTCGTCATCACCGTCCCGCTAACCCATGTGGTCAACTACATCGACAACCGGCTGCGCCTCGGCAAACAGAAGGCGGGCGGCGTTGTCAGCGGCCTCGTCGAGGTGGGCGAGTTGAAGGATTCGGTGGCCAAGGTCGAGAAGGAACCGGCCATCAAGGCCGGCAGCCTCGAAGTCCGCGACCTCGACATGGCCTATGGCGAGCATCAGGTTCTCAAGCAGATCCGGCTCAAGGTCGAGCCGGGGACGGTCACCTGCATCATCGGCCCGTCCGGCTCAGGAAAATCGACCCTGTTGCGCTGCCTCAACCGGCTTGTCGAACCCAAAGGCGGCGACGTGATGCTCGACGGCGAAAGCATCCTGACGATGCGGCCGGAGAAGTTGCGGCGACGCGTGGGGATGGTGTTCCAGCATTTCAACCTGTTCCCGAACCATACGGCAATCGAGAACGTCATGCTGGCGCTGACCAGGATAAAAGGCATGGCGCAAAGCCAGGCCAGGCGAATTGCCGAGGGACGCCTGACGGAAGTGGGTCTCGCCGCCCGCGCGGACTACCGACCGAGCCGCCTTTCGGGCGGCCAGCAGCAGCGCGTTGCAATCGCGCGGGCTCTGGCCATGGAACCCGAGGTCATCCTCTTCGATGAAGTCACCAGCGCGCTCGATCCCGAACTCGTCAAAGGCGTGCTCAACCTGATGGCCGATCTCGGGCGACGCGGCATGACCATGATCGTCGTCACCCACGAGATGGGTTTCGCCCGCAAGGTCGCCGACCAGGTCGCGTTCATGGACGAAGGCCGTATCGTCGAGGTCGGTCCGCCGGCCGAAGTCTTCGACAGGCCGAAGAGCCCGCGCCTCAAGCAATTCCTGGCCGAGGTGCTGTGAACGAATTCCGCGGCGCCCAGCCTGCCAATCCCCGCATGCCCACAGAACTCATCGTCTGAACCATCGAAAGCTGCAACCATGACCAACAACACCGCCCTCAAGGCCGTCGTCGTCGGCGCCGGCATCTTCGGCGTCTCCACCGCCGTCCACCTCGCGCGCCTCGGCGTCCAAACCACCATTGTGAACGACGGCGCCGCAGCCAACGGCGCATCGTCGCGCTCGCTGGCCTGGCTCAATTCGGCGCGAAAGCGCTCCGCGGCCTACCACCGGCTGCGCGTGCAGGGCATAGAGCGCTACAGGACTTTTGCAACGAAACATGATTCGGCCGCCTGGCTGCGCTTCGACGGCGGCCTCACCTGGGATGCCGATGACGCCTCCAACCAGATCGCGGACATCCACCGCCACGAACAGTCGATCGGCTACGAGACTCGACTGCTCGCGCCTGGCGAGATCGCCGCCGTCACGCCGGGTGTCGACCCGCGCGCTGTCTCGTCTCAGGGCGCCATCTTCAATGCCGGCGAAGGCTGGGTCGACCTGCCTTCCCTCATCGGCCTGTTGCTGAGCGAGCTCCGTGACCTTGGCGGCCGCACTCTCATCGATGCCGGCAAGGTGGACGTCACACTCGCCAACGGCCGCGCCAGCGGCGTGAAAACCACTTCCGGCGAGGTGGTCGATGCCGACGTCGTGGTTGTCGCAACGGGCCCGGCAGTGCCGGCGATGGCTGCAAAGGTCGGCAGGCGTATAGGCGACGGCACGACACGTGCGCTGCTGGTTTTCAGCAAACCGGTTCCGCATCCGCTGCGCGCCGTGCTCAACACGCCTCGCGTCGCCATCAGGCCCACTCCGAAGGGCGCCTTCGCGCTGGATTCGGCATGGTCGGAAGAGGAAGTCATCGTGCGAGACGATGGCACGTACGAGGCAAAGCCGTCCACGATCGCGGGGCTGCTCAAGGAAGCCTCCGCGGTGCTGGAGGGCAATCCGCGGCTCGACCTGGAAAGCCTTCACGTCGGGCCGAAGCCCATTCCGGCCGACGGCGAACCGGTCGTCGGCCAATTGACCGGTATCCCGGGTTATCATGTCGTCTTCAGTCACAGTGGCGCGACGCTGGGGCTCATCGCTGGCGAACTGCTGGCCGGCGAGATCGTCACAGGGACGGCCAGTCCCTTGCTCGAGCCGTTTCGCCCCTCGCGCTTCGAGGGCTGAGAAGCCGTTTGCCAAGCTGTTGCCTTTCGGCTGAAATTGCGCCGACGCCCGCCGGCGCGAATGCGAGAAGCAGCAAGGCATGGACCAGTTCGACCTCGGCACCTATCGCCGTCCTATTTCCACCTCCTCGGCTGAGACGCAGCGCTGGTTCGATATCGGGCTGAACTGGTGCTACGGCTTCAACCACGACGAAGGCATAAAATGCTTCGAGAAGGCGCTCGAGACCGACCCAGCCTGCGCCTTCGTCCATTGGGGCATCGCCTATGCCGCCGGGCCTTTCTACAACCTCACCTGGAAGGAGCATGGCAAGGCCGAGGCCGCCCAGGTGGCCAAACGCTGCTTCGAGCATGTGCGGCTTGCGCAAGCCAAGGCTGCGAGCGCGAGCCCGGTCGAGCAGCGCCTGATCGAGGCGCTGGCCGCCCGCTTCCAGCAGCCGCATGGCGTGAGCGCGGCGGAATTCGAAAAATGGGACGACGCCTATGCCGCTGCGATGCGGCAGGTCTATCGCGAGTTTCCCGACGACCATGACGTGATGGCGCTGACGACCGAGGCGCTGATGATGCGCACGGTAAGGCGGCTGTGGAACCTCAAGACCGGCGCACCGGCGCCGAATTCGGACGTGCTCGAAGCGCTGGAGATTTGCGAGCGCTCGATCCGGCTTTCCGGCGAGGCAGGCGCCACGCCGCATCCGGCGGCCCTGCATCTGCACATCCACCTGCTCGAAATGTCGACGCAGCCTGAGCGCGGCATGCGCTCGGCGGAACGGCTGGGCACGATGTGCCCGGATGCCGGCCATATGAACCACATGCCGGGGCACATTTACGTGCTCTGCGGCGAGTATGAGAAGGCAAAGCTGGCCAGCGAGAAGGCGGTGCGCGCCAACGACCTCTACCTCGCCTATGCCGGCGAGCCGACCTACTACCTGCTCGGCTGCTGCCACGACCTGCATCTGATGATGTTCACCTGCATGTTCCTCGGCCAGTCGCGACCTGCCTTGTGGGCGGCGGACAAGGTGCGCAGCCTGGTGACGCGCGATGTCGTCAGCATCCCCGAGCGTCCGAAGCTGACGCAAACGGTCGAGGGCTACCATGCGATGAAATCGCATGTTCAGGTGCGCTTTGGGCGGTGGCGCGAGATCATCGACGAGCCGATGGTGGCCGAGCCGGATCTCTATGTGCTGACCGCGGCCATGCAGCACTATGCCAAGGGCGTGGCGCATGCGACGCTACGCGACTTCGCTTCCGCCGAGCGAGAACGCGAGCTGTTCAGTCGGCAACTCGAGCGCATCCCGCCGGAGCGCCGCTTCCTCAGCAACCCGACAAAAGCCTCGCTCGCCGTAGGCGCGGCACTGCTCGATGGCGAACTTGCCTACCACCAGGGGCGCCACGACGAGGGGTACAGGCATCTGCTGCGCGCCGTAGAGCTCGACGACAATCTTTCCTACACCGAGCCGTGGGCATGGATGCATCCGCCGCGCCATGCACTGGCGGCCCTGCTGCTCGACCAGGGCCATGCGGCCGAGGCCGAGCAGGTCTATCGCGACGATCTGGGCCTGAGCGGCGCCGTGCAGCGCTGCGCCCAGCACCCGGACAATGTCTGGGCGCTGCATGGGCTGGTCGAATGTTTGAAGCGGCGCGGCGAAAGAGACGAATTTCCGGGACTGCAAGCGAAGCTGGCAGTGGCGCTGGCCAAGGCGGATGTGGCGATCACATCGTCATGCCTGTGCCGGACGAGCGTGCGATCCCAGCACAGCTGCTGTCATTGAAGGGAAGCGGCCAGCGCTCCAAGGCAAGCACTCTCTAAGAGAATATCTCGGCCAATTCGTCGACACCGATGCCTTCCTTGACGCGCAGCAGTTCGGCATAGGTCGTCGCGAGCGCGATCGACAACAGCGTCCAAGCTATCGCCGATACTACTGCCCAACGCACTGAGATCAGAACCAGGGCCGATTGCCGAAGACCGCGGGATGGCATCCAGGCGAAACCAAGTTCAACGCCAAGCCATAGAACCAGCGCCACGCCGATCATGACCGCGGAGATCAATCCAAAAATCCGCCACCGGTTTCCTTTGGTCAAAGCACGGCTGCGCGCTATCGAAGCGACCGTTGTCAGTCCCTCTATCACCGCAACAGGAACCGCGACAGAACTTCCGACTCCCCACCCGACCATGAAAACGACCAGTATGAGAAACATGAAGCCGCCCGTCTCGGGGGAAACAAGCGATGTTCCCGGGGATGACCCGAAAACAGCTAAAAAAACCCCGAAGTAGAACACGAAACCGATGCCCAGCACCGGAAGGGGTTGGCGGAGCGCCGCTTGAACGCAGATGCCAACCGACGGTCGATTGCCGTTGACGTCGTCGAGGATCGCCCGCGCCAACACTGCTTGTCCCAGGAAGTTCGGCACCATGCCGATAAGCCTGGCGCCCAGATTGAGAGTCAGATAAACTGCGAGCGCCCAAGTGCCGCCGCCTACTGCGCCCAGCTGATTTGCCACCCTTGGCCAGTATTTGAAGATCGACAGATCGATAAGAACAGGCGGCAACATGAAGAACATCGGGCCAACCGCGATCGTGAAGATCGCGTTCCGCCGAAGGAAAGCGGCGGCATTGCCGATTACCCTCCCCAGCCGGAATTTTTCGCCTGGTCCCGGCGTTTCCAGCGACACAATCTGCACCCGCTACGAGAAGATCTCCGCCAGTTCGTCGATGCTGGCGCCTTCCTTCGCCTGGCGCAGCTCGACGTAGCTTACCGCCGTCGCGATCGAGAGCACCATGGACACCAGGGTCTGCACCAGCGCGGCCCCGATCTCGGCCACGATGCCGCCGAACAGCACGAATACGAGCAACATTCCCCACTGGATGATCATCGCGATGACGATCAGAATAAGGAACAGGCCGAAAAGCGGCCAGCGGCTGCCCTTGGTCAAGGCGCGGCTGCGCGACATCGAGCCGAACACGCCCCGCCGCTCCTGGATCAGGACCGGCACCGACATCGACCAGCCGAGCCATAGGATGATGCCGGGTACGATCAACAGCATCAGGCCGAGGCCCGCGCCGAGACCGACAAGAAGGCCGATCGCCAGCGTCGGCAGCAGAAAGCGGATAGCTATCTGGATGCAGTCGCCGAAGGACGGCCGCTTGCCGTTGAGGTCCTCGATGGTCGCCCGCACGAGCGCGGATTGCAGCAGCAGCGCGCACACGAAGGAGATCAATCCGGCGATGATGGTGATGTAGGAATTGCGGAACACGGCGCTCGGGTCGGCCATCGCTGCCGGATCCTGGTGCACCATTGCATCGATTTGCGGTTGGGTCAGCAGCCGTATGATCAGCGCCGGCAGCCCTGAAAACAACAGTGCCAGTCCCACGCAAAGTCCGATGTTGCGTGTGATCACTCCGAACGTGTTGCTGAATACCCTGCCGATCTCGAATCGGCCGGAGCGTCCTAATGTTGCAGTGGTCATGACAATTCCCCCGAGTCACCGCCGCATCAGGTTCGATGACTTCAAAGTAAATTTGCCAAGTTTGGAGGGCTGCGTCCAGTGCGCTTGCAATTGTCCTGGCGTATTGCCAGTGTCGGCTCCGAACCGCAGGTTGCAGGGGGAACGAGCGGGTGGCAGCCGCAGGGACGGAAGACGCGGAACGGCTGGCGCAGTTGCACAAGCAATTGCTGACTGACGATTCGATCCAGTTCGCGCTGCCGTCCTATGTACGGCCCGAGCCGCCTGAATGGCTGAAGCCGTTTCTGGATGGCCTGGCCAAGCTTGGCCCTTATATGATCTACCTGTTCTGGGGTGCGGTGATCATCGGCGTCGCGATCATTGCATTCCTGCTTTTCCTCGAGGCCAAAGGCGTTGCCTGGCGTCTGCCCTGGCGGGGGAAACACAAAGAGACCGAGACGAAGGAAGAGTGGCGCCCGGATGCCGGCGCGGCGCAGATCCTGCTCTCCGAGGCGGATGCGCTCGCCGCGCGCGGCGAATATGACGAGGCGGTGCATCTTCTGTTGCGCCGCAGCGTCGCCGACATCGCCACCCGACTGCCCGATTTCCTGCGCCCGTCGCTGACCGCGCGCGATATTGCCGCCGCCGGTTCCATCCCCACCCGGCCCCGCGCCGCCTTCAGCGAAATGGCACGCATCGTCGAGGCCGCGCTGTTCGCCCGCCGTCCCGTCGGCGCCGAGGGCTGGCGGCAGGCGCGCGGCGCCTATGAGCGTTTCGCCTTCCGGGATGCCTGGGCATGACCGCGCAGATGACAGGGGCAGCGCAAGAACCGTTCAGCCGCAGAACCCTGTTCTGGGGCATTTTCGCCAGCCTGCTGGCGGCGGCGGGATTTTTCCTGCTGTCCACCTACGCGCCCGATTTCCGCCAACCCGAAGGCGGCGCCACGCCGCTTTCGAAGGGCGGCACGGGTTACGCCGGGCTTGTCGAATGGCTGAAGCTGACCAATGGACAGGCTCCGCCGATGGAGCGCGGCGAGAAGGATCTGGAGTCTCCGCTTGCTTCCACCTTCCTGCTCGTCGTCACCATCGCGCCCGGCAGCGATCCGGCCGCGCTTGAGCACCTCATCAAGCGGCGCTCGGGCAAGGACACGCTTTTCGTGCTGCCGAAATGGCAGACCATGCCGTTGCCGGGCCGGGAGGGTTGGGAAACGAAAATCGAGCGGTTGCCGAACTCGGTCGTCAACGACTGGCTCGGCCGCATCGCCAAGGCGAAGCTGGGCGAAGGCAAGCCGACGGTCGAAACGATTGATGTCCAAGGCCGCAAGATCGCCGTGCCGGACGAACTGCAATGGGTGGCGGATGATCACCCGCTGATCGCGGCGGGCGATGGCAGGGCAATCCTCACGGAGCTCGACAAAGAGCCCTTCTATATCCTCACCGATCCCGATTTCCTCAACAACGCAGCGTTGGCCGACGAGCAAAAGGCTGCCGCCGCGCTCGACATGATCGCCATGCTGGAGCCTGCCAAAGGCGCGGTCATGTTCGACCTGACGCTGCATGGCATCGGCCAGAATTATGACCTCGCCAAGCTTCTGGTCGAGCCGCCCTTCCTGGCGCTGACGCTGTCCGTGCTGGTGGCGGCCGGGCTCGCCTTCCTGCATGGGCTCGGCCGCTTTGGCCCGCCGCGCGCGGAAGGCCGCGCCATCGCCTTCGGCAAGCGGGCGCTGGTCGACACCACGGCGATGCTGCTCAGGCGCGCCGGGCGGCTGGCAGGGCTTGGCGACCGCTATGCGACGCTGGTGCGTCAGCGCGCCGGCGCACTGCTCGGCGCCCCACACGGGCTGCAGGGCGAAGCGCTCGACCGCTGGCTCGATTCCCGCGACAAAGACGAGGCGCATGGCTTCACCCGGCGCTTCAAGGCAGCGAACGAATCCAACAATCTGGCCGCAATGCATGAAGCAGCCGAACAACTGCATGACTGGACGGCAAGGAGGCTCGGTGAACGTCGATGAAGTGAAGGCCCTGGCGAACGCGATCAGGGAGGAAGTGGCGAAAGCAATCACCGGGCAGCACGATACCGTCGATCTGATGCTGACGGCATTGTTCGCCGGCGGCCATATCCTGCTCGAGGGACCGCCCGGCACCGCCAAGACCATGACGGCGCGCTGCTTCGCGCAGGCGCTGGGCGTTGCCTATGGCCGCATCCAGTTCACGCCGGACCTGATGCCCGGCGACATCGTCGGCTCCAATATCTACAATTTCCAGACCGGGCAGTTCACGCTGACGCGCGGCCCGATTTTCTGCGACCTTCTGCTTGCCGACGAAATCAACCGCACGCCGCCGAAGACGCAGGCAGCCCTGCTCGAAGCCATGCAGGAGCACGCCGTCACCTTCGACGGCACCACGCATCCGCTCGGCCGGAATTTCATGGTGGTGGCGACACAGAACCCAATCGAGCATCAGGGCGTCTATCCGCTGCCCGAAGCGCAGCTCGACCGCTTCCTGTTCAAGCATCGGGTGAGCTATCCGGACCTCGCGGAAGAGCGCGCCATCATCGTCAATCACGGCGGCGGCTCGGCCTCGCACGACATCGAGCAATACGGCATCAAGGCGCGGACCGACCGCAAGGCGCTGGAAGCGGCACTGGCCACGGTGGGCGACGTCATGCTGGTCGACGATGTCGTCGGCTATATCGCCGCGCTCGTGCGCGGCACGCGCGAAAGCCCGGACCTCGAAGTCGGCGCCAGTCCGCGCGCTGGCGCCATGCTGGCCCGGGCAGCGCGCGCCAGGGCTGCACTCGACGGCCGCAACTATGTCATTCCGGACGACGTCAAGGCGCTGGCCGTTCCGGCGCTGCGCCACCGCGTCGTGCTTTCGCCGGCGGCGCAGATCGACGGGCGGCTGGTCGAGCAGATCGTCTCCGACCTCGTCGACCATACGGAAGCGCCGCGTTGATCTATCCGAGCGGCAGAGCGGTCTGGGCGGCGTCGGCGGGGGCAATCCCCGCCTTCCTGATCGCGCTCGCGCTGCCCTCTGTGTGGTATCTCGGCTTGCTGTGGATTTGTGTGCTGCTGGCCTTCGTCGCGGTGGATGCGGCGGCCGGCCGCGGCCGCGCCTCGCTCAATGCCACGCTGATCGCGCCGCCGCAGGTTGGCGTCGGCGGGCGCTTCACGCTGCATATCGCGGCAGATGTCAGGGCAAAGCTGCGCCGCCTGCAGGCGCGGGTCGGGCACGATCAGCGGCTGCAGCCGGTGGCGGGCACCGGCGGCGCTCTGCCTGCCAATGGCGGTACGCTCGACCTCGAGTTCGAGGCGATCCGGCGCGGCATCGCCAGCTTCGACCGGCTCTGGTTGCGCTGGCAGGGCCCGTTCGGGCTGGTGTGGAACCAGGTCATCCTGCCGGTCGACCGAAAGGTCGCGGTACTGCCCGACGTCAGCAGCGCGCGCGACGAGGCGATCACTCTCCTGCAGCGCTCGGCCCTTGCCGACGGCCACGCGCAGAAGCGTGCCGGCCAGGGCCGCGAGTTCGAGGCGCTGAAGGACTACCAGCCCGGAATGGGTCGGCGCATGATCGACTGGAAGCGCAGCGCCCGCCACGGCAAGCTTCTGGCACGCGAATTCCGCATCGAGGAGAACAACAACATCGTTCTGGCGATCGATAGCGGCCGCCTGATGTGCGAGCCGGTCGATGGCGTGCCCAAGGTCGACCGCGCCGTGACGGCCGCACTTCTGTCGGCCTTCATCGCGCTCAAGGGCGGCGATCTCGTCAGCCTGTTCTCCTTCGACGCCAGGCCGCGCGTCTCCAGCGGCGCGGTGCGCGGCTCGCCGAGTTTCATTATGATCCAGAAGCGCGCAGCCGAGATCGATTATTCCACCGAGGAGACCAATTTCACCTTGGCTCTCACTACGCTTTCGGCCAGGCTCGACCGGCGCTCGCTGGTCATCGTCTTCACGGATTTCGTCGACCCGATCAGCGCCGAGCTGATGCTGCGCACCGTCGGCCGGCTGACCGAGCGGCATCTGGTGCTGTTCATGCTGATGAAGGATGTGGAACTCGAGACGCTCTGCGACATGTCGCCGGAAACGCCGGAGGATGTCGCCCGCTCCGTCACTGCCGGCGACCTGTTGCGGCAGCGGCAGGTGGTGATCGGCAGGCTCAGGCTGCTTGGCGCGCATGTCATCGAGGCTGACCACCAGCGGCTCGGCCCGGCGCTGGTCGAGCGCTATATCCAGCTCAAGGAGGAGAACCTCCTATGACGCTGTCGGCCGGCACCGATGCGGTGCGCCAGTCGCTGGCAAGCTTCCGCCAGGAGCGGGAAGCCGACTGGAAGGCCTTCGAGGCGCTGCTGGCGCGCGTCGAGAAGCGAGCGCCGCGCGCGCTCTCGGAGGACGAGCTGCTATCGCTGCCCCTGCTCTACCGTTCGGCGTTGTCGTCGCTTTCGGTGGCGCGCGCGACCTCGCTCGACAGCGCGCTGATTTCCTATCTCGAGGCGCTGTGCCTGCGCGGCTATTTCTATCTCTACGGCGCGCGACGGAGCTTGCGAACGCGCATCGGCGACTTCTTCCTGCACGACTGGCCGGCTGCGATCCGAGACTTGTGGCGCGAAGTATGGACATCGGTCGCCCTCACGGTGATCGGCGCGATCGCCGGCTATTGGCTGGTCGCTGCCGACAAGCGATGGTACGACGCCATCATCGCGCCGAGCCTGGCGGGCGGGCGCAACCCGGATTCGTCGGCCGAGACACTGCGGGCCGTGCTTTACGGTGGCGGCGACCATTTTCTGTCGGGCTTTGCCGCGTATCTCTTCACCCACAACACGCAGGTCTCGATCCTGGCCTTCGCGCTGGGCTTCGCCTTCGCCGTGCCGAGCGTGCTGATCATCCTGATGAATGGCTGCATGCTCGGCGCAATTTTCCAGATCTATGCCGCCAAGGGCCTGGGCTTCGCGCTCGGCGGCTGGCTTTCGATCCACGGCACGACGGAGCTGTTCGCCATCGCCATCGCGGGTGCTGCCGGCATGCGCATCGGCACCAGCATCGCCTTTCCCGGCGAGCTGACCCGCATGGCGGCCGCCGCCCGGGCCGGGCGCGTCGCGGCGACCGCCATGATCGGCGTCACGGTGATGCTGCTTTTTGCCGGCTTGCTGGAAGGCATCGGCCGGCAGACGATCACCAGCGATGTCGCCCGCTACTCAATCGGCGGCGGCATGCTTGCCTTTTGGATCTGTTATTTCTACCTGTTCCGGATGGTGCGGCATGGCGACCGCTAGGGCAGCGAAGGCCAAGGACCCGGCAGCGCTGATCCGTCCGCTGGTGACGCCGGAGGGCGTCGACCTCAGGGTGAAGCTCGCGGACGCCGGCACCCGCGCTTCCGGATTCCTGCTCGACGTGGTGATCATCATCGTGGCGGCGGTCGCGGTCAGCCTTGTCGCGCTGTTCGGCCTTGGCGGGCTTGGCGTGAGGGACGCCGAACCGCTGTTCATCGTCTGGATCATCTTCATCTTCTTCCTACGCAACGTCTATTTCATCGCCTTCGAGGCGGGACGGCGGGCAGCCACGCCGGGCAAGCGCATGGTTGGCGTCAGGGTGGCGTCGCGCAGCGGCGCCGGCCTCACGCTCGACCAGGTCATCGCGCGCAACCTGATGCGCGAGATCGAGGTCTTCCTGCCGCTGTCGATCCTCGCCGCGCGCGCCAGCGCCGATGTCGCCGACACGCTGACCACCATCTTCGGCCTGGTCTGGGCGCTGCTGTTCTCGCTTTTCCCGCTCTTCAACCGCGACCGGCTGCGGATCGGCGACCTGCTCGCGGGCACCTGGGTGGTCGAGGCGCCGAAAGTGGCGCTGGTCGAAGACCTTTCGCTGCGCAAGGACCCGGTCGCGGCCCGCTTCCAGTTCAGCCCCGCGCAACTCGACGCCTATGGCATCGCCGAGTTGCAGAAGCTGGAGGAAGTGCTGCGCCGCGACGATTATGCCGCGCTGAAGGCGGTGGCGGAGACGATCGGCCGCAAGATCGGCGCCAGGGTCGAGCCGGTGGATTCAAAGGCCTTCCTCACCGCCTATTACGGCGAGCTTCGCGCGCATCTGGAACGCAAGCTGCTGCTTGGGAATAGAAAAGCGGACAAATATGCGCGGTAGCTGGCGCAACCAGGCGCTGTCGGCCTACCCCACCCACTTCTCGTAATCCGACACCAGGAGGTGCAGCGGCGCGACGTCCTCGTCGATGTTGGAGAAGCGGCCGATCGGCTCGCGGAAAACGTTATCGGTGAGGTCGTCATTGACCGTTGAGACCTCGCCGATCAGCACATCCTTGCCCTCTGCCCAGAAGGCGTGCCAGACGCCGGGCAGCAGCGTGACGCTCTGGCCGGGATCAAGCTTCAGCAGGCCGCCCGCCGGCAATCTGGTGATGGTGCCGTCGACCGGCACCGAGACCTCAGCCTTCGGGTCGATGCCGCCGTCGCGATCATGCATGAACAGTTCCAGCACCAGCTTGCCGCCGCCGCGGTTGATGATGTCCTCGGCCTTGATGTTGTGGCGGTGCATCGGCGAAAGCTGGTCCTTGCGCGAGATCATGATCTTCTCGGCATAGAGCATGCCCATGCCGAGCTTCATGTCCTCGTAGCGCCCGTTGCGCACGGTGAACAGGAACAGGCCGAGCTCGTCGAACTTCTCCTGGCCGTAGTCGGTGATGTCCCAGCCAAGGCGCGAGGTGAAGATGGCCGGGGAGTCGGCCTTGTGCGCCCTCATCTCTTCCGGCGACCAATAGGCGAAGGGCGGCATGATATAGCCGAAGGAGCGGATGAAGGCATCGGCTTCGCGGATGATGTCGTTGATCTTGGAGCGCTTCATGGGTGTCCTCCTCGGGCCGATGCCTTGCTGAAAATCTGCCATCCGAATAGCCCAATGCCGGTCCGCTGTCGACGCAAACCCGCGGCTCTGGCCCCGTGACATACGGCCGGATCGGGACCATAAACCCAACAGGTCCTTTTCGATTTTTGCGCATGTCCTTGTTCCGAAACAGGCTCACAATTTCGGAAGACATGCTTTGAATGGTGATTTCATGCCCAGCATAGACGACCTCGACACGCCGGCGATCCTTATCGACGCGGCCCGCGCCGAAGCCAACATTAGACGCGCCCAGGCGCATGCCGACGCGCATGGATTGAAGCTCAGGCCGCATATCAAGACCCACAAGCTGCCCTACTGGGCGAAGAAGCAGGTCGCGGCGGGCGCGGTCGGCATCACCTGCCAGAAGATCGGCGAGGCCGAGGTAATGGCCGATGCCGGGCTGGAGGACATTTTCCTGCCCTACAACATACTGGGACGCGCCAAGCTGCAGCGGCTGAAGGCTCTGCATGGCCGCGTGACATTGTCGGTCACTGCTGACAGCCATGAAACGCTGGAAGGGCTTGCCGCCACCTTCACCGATGCCGGCCATCCGCTCTCGGTGCTGGTCGAGTGCGACACAGGCATGGGGCGCTGCGGTGTGCAGAGCCCGGTCGAGGCGATTGCGCTGGCAAAATTCATCGATCAGGCAAAGGGGCTCTCCTTCGGCGGACTGATGACATATCCGGCGGCGGGGCGCGCGGCGGAAGCCGAGGCATGGCTGAAGACCGCGCGCGATGCGCTTGCGGCGACCGGCCTCGAATGCGAACGCGTCTCCAGCGGCGGCACGCCGGATATGTGGCGCTCTGGCGAAGACAGTGTCGTCACCGAATACCGGCCCGGCACCTATATCTATCTCGACCGCTACCAGGTCGCCAAAGGCGTCGGCACGCTGGACGACTGCGCACTGACGGTGCTTGCCACGGTGGTCAGTCATCCGACGGCCACACGCGCCATCCTCGACAGCGGCAGCAAGGCGCTATCCTCGGACACGCTGGGACTGCCGGAGTTCGGTGAGTTGCTGGGCGTGCCGGGCGCATTTGTCACGGGCCTCAGCGAGGAGCACGGCACCGTGACTCTATCGCACGGCGCAGCCTTGCGCATCGGCGAGCGCGTGCGCGTCGTACCCGATCATTGCTGCGTGGTGACGAATTTGTTCGACCAGGTGCATCTGATCGAGGGCGACAAGGTGCTGGATACGCTGCCGGTAGCGGCGCGGGGCAAGACGGGATGATGAGCGACCCCGCAACTGGGAATTAGGCACGCTCGGCTTGCCGCGCTGCCACTCTGCGCATCGCGGTGACGCGGCGCCTGAATATCTCCGTGCGCATCGCCATCAGGTGCAGGGCGAAGAACAGAACGGTGAAGCCCAGCGCCATGACGGCGAGCGGCCACAGCATCGAGGGGTCGATGGTCGGGCCGCCGAGCCGAAAGACCGAGGCGGGCTGGTGCAGGGTGTTCCACCAGTCGACCGAGAATTTGATGATCGGAATGTTGATGAAGCCGACGAGCGTGATGATGGCGGCGGCCCAGGCTGCACGGCCGGCATCATCCAGCGCACGCGTGAGCGCGATGATGCCGAGATACATCAGGAAAAGCACGAAGACCGAGGTCAGCCGCGCGTCCCACACCCACCAGGTGCCCCACATCGGCTTGCCCCAGATGGAGCCGGTAATCAGCGCCAGCGCGGTAAAGGTTGCGCCGATCGGGGCCGCCGACTTCAGCGCGACATCGGCCAGCGGATGGCGCCAGACCAGCGTGCCCAGCGCCGATATCGCCATGATCGTGTAGCACATCATGGCGAGCCAGGCGAAAGGAACGTGGATATACATGATGCGTACGGTGATGCCCTGCTGGAAATCCTCGGGCGCCGTGAAGCTCATATACAAGCCCCCGGTGAGCAGCATCGCGGCAAGCGTCGCCAGCCAGGGAATGACCTTATCGGCCAGCCCGACGAAGCGCGTCGGGTTGGCGAGATCCGCCCAGCCCGAAAAGCGTGAAGTGGTGTCGCTCATGGCGCCCTAGATAAACCGGTGACGCGTCAGGGGCAATCGCACTCTTTCCGTCTTCCCTCTGGTGGAGATGGTGGATCGGCGCGTAGCGCCGGACGGATGAGGGGCATTGGAAGGAATGAGAGGTGAGACTTGTCCCTTGCAACAAAAGAGGGGCGCCAAGCTGGAGCACCCCTCATCCGGCCGCTGCGCGGCGACCTTCTCCCCATGGGGAGAAGGTAAGGTCATGCCTTTAGGCCGCTTCCGTGACCGGGCGGCTCAGGCGGCGGACCTCTTCGTCGTTGAGCAGACCGCCGGCTCGCAGAAGAGCGGCGAAGCGGCCGTTGCGCAGTGACAGCTCGGTAAAGCCGCCCATCTCGACCACCTTGCCCTTGTCCATGAACACCACGAGGTCGGCGTCGCGGACCGTGGTCAGGCGGTGGGCGATGATGAACGTCGTGCGGTTGCGCCGCAGTTCGTCGATCGCGTCCTTGACTCGGTCCTCGGTCTCGACGTCGAGCGCGCTGGTCGCCTCGTCGAGCACCAGGATCGGCGCATCCTTCAGCACGGCGCGAGCGATGGCGATACGCTGGCGCTCACCACCCGAGAGCTGGCCGCCGCGTTCGCCGACGACGGTGTCATAGCCGCCGCTCTTGGCCAGGATGAAGTCCTGCGCGGCGGCGGCGATCGCCGCGGCGTGAATCTCGTCATAGGTCGCATCGGCGCGGCCGACGCGAATATTGTCCTCGATCGAGCGATTGAGCAGGCCGGCATCCTGGAAGACGGTGGCGATCGCATGGCGCAGCGACTTGCGGGTCACCGTCTTGGTATCGATGCCGTCGATCAGGATACGGCCACTTGAAGGCGTAAAGACGCGCTGCAGGAGATTGATGAGCGTCGTTTTCCCGGCGCCGGTCGGGCCAACGATGGCGACCGTCTGACCAGCCTTGACCTCGAACGACACATTCTCGATGCCATGGCCGGAATTCGGGAATTCGAAGCTGACGTCCTCGAAGCGCACATGGCCGGTGACGTTGGCGAGCTCGCGCAGGCCGTCCGGCTCGGCGGTCTCGGCAGCCGAGTCCTCGAGGCGATAGAAATCCTCAAGCTTGGCGCGGGCCTCGGAAATCTGTGTGGTGAAGGCCGACATCTGGTCGAGACGGGCGATCAGCATTCCGGCAAAGCCGGTGAAGGCCACCACGTCGCCGACGCGAAGCTCGCCCCGGGTGACGAGATAAGCGCCAATCGAGAGCACGATCATCATCGAGATGGTCGATGACAGACGGTTCAGCGCATTGGCGATCGCCCACCAGTCGAGCACCGGGTTCTGCGCGTCGAGCAGGTCCTTGACGTAACGCTTCAGCGTCGCGGTCTCGTGGCCGATGCGGTTGTAGCTCTGCAGCACGGCGACGTTGCTGACGCTATCGGTCACATGGGCAAAGACGGTATGATAGTGGCGTTCGACAGCGGTCTGCCCCGACTTGGTGCGGCGCATCACGATGCGCCCGATGCCGACGTAAAGAACGCCCAGGCCGAGCAGCACGACCGACATGCGGATATCCATGGCGAGCGCGGTCGGCACAAGCAGCACCAGCGCGATGGCGGTGGACAAATGCACGCGCATGAACTCGAGCCATAGGCTGAACAGGGTCTCGACGGCGCGCAGCAGCGTGTGCAGCGAATTCGACGTGCCGCGCTGATGATGCCAGGCAAGCGGCATCGTGATCACGCGCTCAAAGGACTGGCAAAGCACTTCCGAGCGGCGGGCGTGGGCGAAACGGTCGGCGCCGCGCGCCACAAGCACGAAGGCGACGACGTTGAAGGCCCCTATGGCGGCCCACGCGGCGAGTGTCGAAAACACGGGGCCTTTTTCGGAGATGGCACCGATCACGCGGCCCAGCAGGATCGGCTCGAGGATTGCGATCGCCGCAAGCGCGACATTGGCGCCACATATCAGCGCGACGCGCTTCTTGTCGGCCGCCAGATAACCCAGCGCTCTAAAGTAGATCTGCAGAAGTGACACTTCAGCTACTCCGCCAAACTCTTGTCTGTGCTCAATGCCGGTATTGTGCACCGCACCATTTCCTGACACGTATCGGTTAACGTGTCGCGAAACAATGCCCCGTCTATCCCCTCCGTTCCCATTTAGCGAACAAAAGATAACGACGGTACGAAATCTGACGTGATCACCTAACGGTTTGAGATAAAAGGTGAAATGTCAGCCTTGCGGCAAAATAATGGCACTTGGCCCCCGCTGCCACATTTTTAGTCACACGCCGCTTGTTTAGCATGCGCTGAAGGAAGGGCCGCGGCACGGGCGCGAAACGCCGGTCAAGTAAAAGCGCCGATCGGCCGCGCACCCTGAAAAGTGCGCGGCCGCTCGAACAAGTTGTTGATTTTACGCAGGAATTCTTACGACGACCTCGGTCTTCTCACCGGCTTTCGGCTCAAAAGAGGTCGACTTTTTCTTCGAACCGTCGACTTCCAGCGAGATCGACTTGGTCTTTTTGTCGCGGATCACGCTAAGCTTGATCTCGCCGCCGAACATTTTGAGTGTGGCGGCGTAGCCGTCCCAGTGGCCAGGCAGCTTCGGCTTAAACGTGATCTCCTTGCCGCGGCGCTCGATGCCGAGGATGCCTTCAACCGCAGCGCGATAAAGCCAGCCTGCCGAGCCAGTATACCAGGTCCAGCCGCCTCGACCGCCCTTGCCTTCGCCGGAATAGATGTCGGCGGCCACGACATAGGGCTCGACGCGGTAATGTTCCGCCGCCGCTTCGTCCGAGGCGTGATTGACCGGGTTCAACATCGAGAAGCAGCGATAGGCCTCGTCGGTGCGGCCCATTTCCGCCAGCGCGATCACGAACCAGGTGGCGGCATGGGTGTACTGGCCGCCATTCTCGCGCACGCCCGGCGGATAGCTCTTGATATAACCGGGATCCTTCTCGCTCTTCGAGAAGGGCGGCGTGAACAATTTGACGATCTTGAGTTCGTCATCCACCAGCATTTCGGTCGCTTGGTCCATGGCCGTTGTCGAACGCGCGGGATCGCCCCCGCCCGACAGCACGCTCCAGGACTGGGCGATGGAGTCGATCTTGCACTCGTCGGAACTGCGCGAGCCGAGCGGCGTGCCGTCATCGAAGCTGCCGCGCCGGTACCATTGGCCGTCCCAGGCGGTGCTTTCCAAGGCTCGCTTGAGCACATCCGCATGGTTGGCCCAGGCTTGCGCCCGCTTGGCGTCGCCCTGTCCCCTGGCGACGGGGGCGAAATCGTTGAGCGTCTTCAACAGGAACCAGCCCAGCCACACGCTCTCACCCTTGCCGCCCTCGCCGACGCGGTTCATGCCGTCGTTCCAGTCGCCGCCGAGGATCAGCGGCAGCCCGGCAGGGCTGCTTCGCTCGATCGCTAGATCAAGCGCCCGCGCGCAATGGTCATAGAGCGGCGCGGTGCTCTTGGTGATCTCCGGCGTGAAAAAGGCGTCATGCTCGCCTTCGCCGAGCTGCTGCCCGTCGATGAAGGGCAACTGCTCCCCGAGGATACCGGCATCGCCGGTCACCTCGATGTAGCGGGCCGTCGCATGCGCCAGCCAGACCACGTCGTCCGATATCATGGTGCGCACGCCGGCGTCGGTGCGCGGAAGCCACCAATGCTGCACGTCGCCTTCCGGAAACTGACGGCGCGCGGCGTTGAGGATCTGGTCGCGCGCCAGCTGCGGGTCGTGCGCCAGCAGGGCCAGCGTGTCCTGCAACTGATCGCGGAAACCAAAGGCGCCGCTGGCCTGGTAGAAGGCCGAGCGCGCGCGGATGCGGCAGGCCAGGCTCTGGTAAGGCAGCCAATGGTTGACCATGGCGTTCATGGCCTCGTCGGGCGTCTGGACCTGAATGGTGTCGAGGAAGCCGCGCCAGGCCTTTTCATTGTCGGCCAGGCGTTGATCGAAATCCTTGCCGCGATGGGTCTGCACCAGCGCGCTGGCCTCGGCGGGCGTGGCCGCGTCGCCAAGCAGCCACGCGAGCGTGACGTCGCCGCCAGCAGGAATGTCGATGTCGCTGGCCAGAACCGCGCAGGGGTCGTCGCCCGCCTCGACACGACCGGACAGCGCGAGCCCGCCGAGCACGGCCTGAGGATATTCCGTCGTGCCGTGCCTGCCGATAAATTCGGAGCGGTCGGCGGTCACCGAATGCACTGGATGGCTTGCCGCGAGGAAGGCGACGCGGTCGCCGAAATCGAGCCCATAGGGGTTTTGCGCCAGCATGGAGCCGGTCGCTGGATCCCGGGAAGGCACGATGGTCGCCGCGGTGCGCGAGCGGTGGCCGCCCAGCACCCATTCGGCATAGGCATAGACGCGCAGCCGCGCCGGCACGGAGCCGGAATTCTGGATGCGCAGCCGGGTGATCTTCACCGGATCGGCCGGGTCAACCACCTGCGTCAGATCCATCGACAATGGGCCGCGCCGCGAGCGGAACGTCGAGAAGCCCTGGCCGTGCCAGGTCTCATACGTCATCGACGGGTCGCGAACCGTCGCCGCCATCGGCGAGAAAGCCTTGCCGCTGGCGATATCGAAAACATAGAAGCCCTCGCCCGGCCGGTTCGAGACCGGATCGTTCGACCAGGGCGTCAACTGGTAGTCGCGGCTGTTGCGGCTCCAGGTGAAGCCGGCGCCCTCGGCCGAGACATGGAAGCCGAAGGAAGCGTTCGAGATGACGTTGATCCAGGGCTGCGGCGTGGAACGCCGCCCGGTCAGCCGCGTCACATAGTGGCGGCCGTCGCCCTCGAAGCCGCCAAAGCCGTTCCAGAGGCTGAGGCCGCTGCCGTCGGCGGCAATGTCGCGGCCGGCCTGGCTCGCTCGCACCGGCAAGGGGAGCGGCGGAGCGGGCTCGCGCGGCGTTGCGCCTTCCGTCTGAAGCAAGGCATCGCGGGCCTGGAGGGCCGCGGTCTCGGCGCGTTCGAGCTGGTCGAAGATCGTGCCGTTGCGCGTATGCAAAGCGACCCGCGCGACCGACAACAGGGTCTTGTAGGTCGGCTCGTCCATGAGGTCGCGGCGCACCGCGAAGATGTGCTGGCGGGGTCCCAGCTCCCGGCCGCGCAGGCGGCTGTTCTCGCACAGCGTCTCCACCGCGCGCTGCAGGTCCTGCACGTAGGAGGACGCCTGCTCGTTGACCACGACAAAGTCGATCATCATGCCGCGCGCCCGCATGTATTCCTGGAAGCGCAGCGCCTGGGCCACGATCTCGAGGTCGGCGACGTCGCCGATGCGCACGAGGAAGATCGGGAAGTCGCCCGAAATGCTGGTCGGCCAGAGGCTCGACTGGCGGCCGAGGCCCGACGCGATCGAATCCGCCGGCAGGCGCAGGAACGGATCGGGATAGATCAGGTAGCGCGCCAGCTTCTGGACATTGGCAGCGTCGGTGAGGCTGAGCCCAAGGTGGCGCGTCTGCACCTGGCTGCGCGTCCAGGCGAGCATCGCCTGGCGGGCGAAGCTCTCCTGGTGGTCGAGGCGGGCGATCGCCTCGTCGAGCTCCTCGCGATTGGCGCCGACAGCCGTCCAGAAGGTCAGCGAGATCTTCTTGTTGGCCGGCACTCGCACCTGGCGGCGCAGCGCCGCCACGGGATCGAGCGTGAAGCCCTGGCTGCCGGAAAGCCTGACGCCCGGATCGAAGGCAATGGCATCGGCAATCGTGCGGCCGCGGCCGATGAAGGCGCGCCGGTCGGTCTCGGCCTCGGCATCGCGCGACGGGCCCGACGGGTCGGTGACGAAATGCACCATGGTGAGGTCGGGATCGTTCTTGTCGCGCTTGCGCCTCGTGGCGAAGATCGCGCCGTTGTTGGGCGCGATCTCGGTCTCCACGAACATCTTGGAGAACGCCGGATGCGCGTTGTCCGAGGCTTCGTTGCCAAGCACCAGCTCGGCAAAGGAGGTCACTTCGATATGCCGGTCGGTCGCGCCGTCATTGTAGAGAGTGATGCGGCGACCCTCGCCATTGCCCTCGGAAATGACAATGCATTCGACTTCGGTGCGCAGCGAACCCACCGTCTTGGTGAAGCTCGCCTTGTCGTCGGCAAACAGCGTCTGGACGCGTTCGCCCTCGGCGCGCTTCGGCTCGGCGGTGGCCGACCACCAGTCGCCAGTCGCCGTGTCGCGCAGGAAAATGTAGGAGCCGAGGCGATCCTCGCTCGGATCCGGCTGCCAGCGGGTGACGGCAAGCTCGCCGAAGCGGCTGTAGCCGGAGCCGGTCGCGGTGACCATGACGGAATAGCGACCGTTGGACATGACGTTGGTCGCCCGCAACGCCTTGATCGGGTCGAGGATGACGCGGCTGTCCGGGCTCTCGGTCTCGGTCTCGTCCTTGGAGCGCTCGTCGGCTTCCGTCCGGACGGTCGCGGTCGGAATGTCGCGCGGCGCCTTCTCCTGCAACAGAAGCTCGGCCGACTCGATCACCGGATCGCTGTGGAAGCGCTCGCGCAGCCGGCCCTCGAAGATAGCATCGGCGACCGCCGCTATCGACATGCCGGAATGATGCGCCATGTAGTTCTGCACCACGGCGTGGTCGGTGCCTTCGGGCACACGCTGCGGCGTGAAATCGACCGCGTCGTAGAAGCCGTGGCGGCCGAGCGCGCCTATCGAGCGCAGCCGCTGCAGGTTTTGCACCGCCTCACGCGGGCTGAACTGCGCCGCCAGGATCGTCGCGTAGGGCGCGATAACGGTGTTCTGCCCAAGACCTCGCTTGAGGCCAAGGCCGGGCACGCCGAAATTGGTGTACTGATAGGTGAGCTCTCGGTCGCGGGCGTTGTAGGCCGCCTCCGAAATGCCCCACGGCACATTCTTGGAACGCGCATACTGGATCTGGCGTTTGACGATGAGCTTGCTCGTCTGGTTGAGGATCGAGCCCTGCGGCTCCTTCATGACCAGCGGCGGCATCAGGTACTCGAACATCGAGCCCGACCAGGACATCAGCGCGCCCTGGAAGCCGATCTCGACGATCGGCCGTCCCAGGCGGAACCAATGCTCGGTCGGCAGGTCGCCCTTGGCGATGGCGAACAGGCTGGTGAGCCGCGCCTCGGAGGCGAGCAGGTCATAGCAGCTCTCGTCGAGCTGGCGGTCCTCGACACGGTAGCCGATCGAGAGAAGCTTGCGCTCCTGCCGCATGAGGAAGGAGAAATCCATTTCGAAGGCATAGCGGCGGCAGCGCTCGCGCAAGGCTAGCAGCTTGGCGCGCAGCGCGGCGACGGCGCTCTCGTCATTGTGCGAATCGTGCACATGCGCCTCGCAGGTTGCCTCCAGACGCGCCGCCCAGTCGGCGATGACATCGCTTTTCGGCGACGCCGCCTCGGTGTGGATGGCGGTCGCGAGCTTGCGGATCTCGCCCGCCAGCACGGCAAGGTTGATGGTGCGGATCGACGCCATCTCGGGCTGCGCCTTGATGGTGGCGACCGCGCGGCGCATGCCGTCCAGACGGTCGGCCAGGCGCTGGCGCAGCGGCCGCAATTGCCTGCGGTCGTCCGGCAGCTCGTCCAGACTTTCGTCAAGGATGGTGACGGTATCGATGATGCCTTCGAAATCCCCCTGCAGATGCACGGAGGGCGCCTCAGCCCATTCGGCGCAGGACGCCGCCACCGCGACCAGATGGCCGGCGAGATTGCCGCTGTCGACCGCCGAGATATAAAGCGGATAGAGCGGCTTCAGCGTCGTCGTGTCATACCAGTTGTAGAGATGGCCGCGATCGCGCGGCATGTTCTCGATCGTCGTCATGGTGGCGTCGATGCGGGTGATGGCGTCCGACAGGCTGATCCAGCCGAAGTCGCGCGCAGAAACCACCGAGAGCAGATAGACGCCGATATTGGTCGGCGAGGTGCGCGGCGCCACGACCGGCGCCGGGCTCTCCTGAAAATTGTCCGGCGGCAGGTGGTGCTGCTCGGGCGTGACGAAGGTCTCGAAATAATGCCAGGTGCGGCGCGCAAAGGTGCGCAGCACCTGGATGTCGGCGGTCGAGATGCGCAGCCTGTCCTCGGTTTCGGCCGAACGGCTGATCCAGCAGGCGACGGCGGGCGAAGCGATCCAGAAGATTGCGAAGAAGAAGGCGACGAAGGCGCCGGTGGAATCGGCCAGCACCGGAATGGCCAGGCCGACGACGCCGATGATCACCGCGCCATACATCATGCCATAATAAGCGCCGAGATCGTTCCCGCCCTTGGCTGCCTGCGAAGCGGTGCGCCACTCCAGAAGGTTCTGCCGGCTGACGAAAAGGCGGTATATGGTGCGTATGATGGCGTCGCCCATCATCCAGGCCAGATGCGCCATCAGGAGCACCTTGAGCGCCACAAGCGCCGTGCCGAACACGGTGTCGCGCGCAAGCGCCGAAAAATGGCCGCGCGGGGTCTGGTCACCACTGTTGGGCAGAATGCCGTTCACGATGTCGAAGGTCGGCGCCATGAACAGGCTGAGGATCATCAGGGCCTGCCACTGAGCGGCCTGGGTGAAAGGCAGCAGCGTCCAGCCGGCGACGCAGGCCATGACCCAGAAGATCGGGGTCAGCGAGCGGCGCAGATTGTCGACCATCTTCCAGCGCGACAGCGCGGGCACGCCGGAGCGCGGATCGAATATGTAGCCGAGCAACTGCCAGTCGCCGCGCGCCCAGCGGTGATGGCGCGAGGCGTCGACCGAGTAGCGGGTCGGATAATCCTCGACCAGCTCAACATCCGTCACCAGCGCGGCCCGCGCGAGCGCGCCTTCCAGCAGGTCGTGGCTGAGAATGGTGTTTTCGTCGATGCGGTTCTTCAGCGCCGCCTCGAACGCGTCGACATGGTAAAGGCCCTTGCCGGTGAAGGAGCCGTCGCCGAAGACATCCTGATAGACGTCGGAGACGGCGAACACATAGGGGTCGAGGCCGCGATTGGCCGAGAATACGCGCTGGAAGAAGGAGGCATCGTCGCCGCTGGTCAGCGAAGCGGTGATGCGTGGCTGCAGGATGGTGTAGCCGGCGCTGACGACGCGCTTGACCGGATCGAAATGCGGGCGGTTCAGCGGATGGGCGAGCTTGCCGACCAGGCTCGAAACCGCATCGCGCGTGGTGCGCGTGTCGGCGTCGAGCGTCATCACATAGACGACCTTTTCCGGCAACGGCACGTCGAGCGGCAGGAAGGTGGTGTCGCTGTCGCCGCGCAGGAGAAGATTCAGCTCATGCAGCTTACCGCGCTTGCGCTCCCAGCCCATCCAGCAGCCCTGCGCCTGATTGTAGAGGCGACGGCGATGCAGGAGGTAGAAGCGCGGCGAGCCTTCCGACGGATAGCGGGCATTGAGCCTGGCGATCTCGTCGCGGGCATATTGCAGGATCTCGATGTCGGCGGCGTCGATCTCGGTCTTGGAATCCGGCCAGTCGGACAAAAGGGCGAAATGGATTTCCTTGCCGGTGTTGGCGAGGTGATGCACCTCGATGTTGCGGATATTCTCCTCGACATCGTCGCGGGAGCCGATCAGCGAAGGCACCACGACCAGCGTGCGCGCCTGGGCCGGGATGCCGTGCTTGTTGTAGTCGTAGCCGACCAGCCTGGTTGGCTTCAGGAACAACGCAACCACGGTGTTGAAGAAGGCCAGAGCGCCTTCGCTCGCCGGCACCGCGAACAGCGCCAGCATCAGCGTGATCGATTCCACCGAAAGGCCGAGATTGGCGAGCGCCCTTCCCGACAGCACCAGCAACAGCGCCGTCAACAGGAAGACCGGCACCACGATGCCCAGCCAGCCGGCGCTGGCAAAGCCGCGCTTGAAGGTCACATAGAAAGGCGGCCGGTAGCCGATCGCCTTCTCCAGCTCCTGCCGGCGGGGTCCGACCAGGAAGAAGCCGACATCGGTATGCACGGCCGGGTCGGCGGTTTCGGGCACGCCGGACGCATCGGTGACGCCGGGCGTATGGCCGGCGAGCTCGATCGCCTTTTCGGCGACGCGGAATTCGGAAAGGTCCGAACGCCGAGCCAGTTGCTCGATCGCGGTGCGGTACTGGTCGCGCGAGAAGAAGTCGAGATCGGCAAAATCCGTGCGCTCGCGCAGCAACGTGTCGATGCGGCTGACGCCCTCGAACCAGACCGTCCAGTCAACGTCGTTGATGAGGCGCAGGCCGCGGATGATGTTGCCGGTGGTGACGTTGCCGCTGGACAGCGTCTGATGCTCGGAGATGATGATCTCCTCGGCGTCGGAGCCGGTCTTTTCCAACTCGCCTTCCAGCCATTCCAACGCGCGGCCAGCGTTCTGCGACCCGTCGCGCAGGCGGTAGAGCAGCTGGGTGGCGAAAGTGGTGTCCTGCGCATGCGCGCTGTAGTTGGACAGAATCCTGGTGCGGTCGGCATTGTCGTCAGTGGCGAGAACCCGGTCGGCAACCTCGTTGGCGATGTGCCGCATCTGCCTGGTGCGATCGACGCGCACGGCGATGCGGCGCAGGTTCTCGATCAGCACGAAGCGCAGCAGCGAGGGCAGCGCCCAGAGCTCGCCGATCTTCATAGGCTCGACCGACTGGAAGCCCTCGACGATGGCCTTAAACATGTTGGCCGAGACCGAGCTGTCGGAATGCTCGACATAACTCCAGGCAACGACGAAGGCGCGCGGCAAAACGGTCCCGTCGCCCAGCGTCAACGTCGGCAGTTGCCGGTAGAAGCGGCGGGGCAGGTCGCGCTTGACCTGGAAAATGGTCTCCTCGACCAGATAGTTGTTGTCGAGCAGCCATTGCGCGGCCGGCGTGATGGTCTCGCCCTTGGCCTGGGCGGCGTTCGTCGAGCGGTAAACTTCGAGAATCTTCTTGGCGCTGTCGCGGATCCGGGCCTGGAACTCGAAAGGGGCGAGGCCGAACAGGTCCTTGACCTCGCCCTTGGCGAGCGCCACGCCCAAGGCGCGCAGCCGATCCTCAGGCAGGAAGTTGGAGCGTATCGGAGCTTCAGTCACCGCCGGGAAGCCGGCGCTTGTCTGTTCGATCTTGTTCGGGGTCGTCTGAATGTTCATTGAAAATTCCGTAAGGCGGGCGCAATGCGGCGTCACCGCCACGGCAATGGCCCTAAAACCGGTTCAATTGCAATTGGTTGCATGACTGATCGGCCGAAAGTTTGTTCTGCGCACCACGACAGGGGCGTGCCTTTCGACAACTCAATGGGCGAACGCCCCTCGCTCTCCGCCCCTGATTGGATCAGGGTAAGGATTCGGGCTTTTTCGTGATACATGCAAGGGGCCGGGCGATAATTCGCCCGCGCCGCGATCATGTTTGGCAACAGCCGTTAATGGTTGATCTTCTGTCGGTTTGAAATATGCCTATTGGCGAGATTGCCTCTGGCACCTTGGGGGAAGGTAAGCAGATGCGTGCAGTCATGGCATTCGTAGCGTTGGTCGCCCTGACTTTGACCGGCGGCCCGCCTGCATATTCGCAGGAGTGGGCACCGTCTCAAGAATCGATTCGAGACGCGACACAGACGATCGCCAACTACTTCTCGATGCTCGACAACGGCAATCCCGAACGAGCGTATGAAATGATGGATGATGCCGCCAAATCCTCCATCCCGGTAACTGTTTTCGTGGAGCAAAGCGAGAAGTTCCGCTCTCAGGCCGGCCCCTTGCTCGAGCGGAAGCTACTCAAATTCACGTGGCTGAAGGACCCGACGAACGCCCCGTTTCCGGGCGTCTATGCGGCAGTCGATATCGCCACCAAGTTCGAGAAGATCGACCGGAACTGCGGATATATCGTACTTTACCAGCGACCTTCAGGAGGAGCTTTCCACGTCATGCGCGCCGAAAGCAACTTCATCGACAACGCCACCGCGCGGCAAATTGAGACCACCCAGTCGAAATCTGAATTGGACAAGGCATGGGCCGAGTTGTCGCGGAATTGTCCAAACTTCCGTTGAAGTCCGTCTTGAACGTTCGGCTGCCAAACGGCCTAGTCGTTGGCGGTGGTCCGGTCGATGCGGATCACAAACAGTGAGGCACCTTCAACTGGCTCCAGTCGAAGATCAGTGAAACTCCGATCGAGCATCAGTGCGTCCAGCGGCAAGACCCGGACCGGTTTTTCACCGTGTGCGAGGAGTTCTCCGCCGAGCAACAGGATGAAGGTTGTGCTGGCGCTCAACTCAACATTCAGGGCCTCCGAAAGCATGAGCCGGTCGACCTTGTGCGACATGCGGCCACGGCGCGTCATGACGTTGAGGTCGGTGATCGGGCCACCGATCAGCGCGGCGCTGGTCGGCACGTCGCCTGGAAAGGCGAGCGGCGCCGAGGCCGTGGTCAGCCGCGCCGGAGGTTGGCCGGCAATATCGAGGACAATCCCCTCGCCTTCCAGCACCGAGAGCGTGCGGTCGATGCCGGCGAAGCTGGAAAAGGGCCCGCCGGCTTCGACGCGGGCCATGGAGACGCGCCAGTCGAAATCGTCGAGCCCGGCGCTGTCGGGCGAGATCGCGATCTCGGTCGTCGTGCCGCCGCCATTCTTCCACGGCATGACGCGATAGCCGGCGGCACGAAGGATGCGCATCGCCTAGCCCAGGATGCCGGGCAGGTTGAGCTGGTGCTCTTTGGCACATTGGATGGCGATGTCGTAGCCGGCATCGGCGTGGCGCATCACGCCGGTCGCCGGGTCGTTCCACAACACACGCTCCAGGCGCTTTGCCGCGTCGGGCGTGCCGTCGGCGACGATCACCATGCCGGCATGCTGCGAGAAGCCCATGCCGACGCCGCCGCCATGATGCAGCGACACCCAGGTGGCGCCGGACGCGGTGTTGAGCAGGGCGTTGAGTAGCGGCCAGTCGGAAATGGCGTCGGAGCCGTCCTTCATCGCTTCTGTCTCGCGGTTCGGCGAGGCGACCGAGCCGGAATCAAGATGGTCGCGGCCGATGACGACCGGGGCCTTGAGCTCGCCCTTGGCCACCATGTCGTTGAAGGCGAGGCCAAGCCGGTGGCGATCGCCAAGGCCAACCCAGCAGATGCGCGCCGGCAGGCCCTGGAAGGAGATGCGCTCGCGCGCCATGTCCAGCCAGTTGTGCAGATGCGTATTGCCTGGGGTCAGCTCGCGCACCTTGGCGTCGGTCTTGTAGATATCCTCCGGGTCGCCCGACAGCGCCGCCCAGCGGAATGGGCCGATGCCGCGGCAGAACAGCGGTCGGATATAGGCCGGCACGAAGCCCGGGAAGGCGAAGGCGTTCTCAAAACCTTCGTCCTTGGCGACCTGGCGGATGTTGTTGCCATAGTCGAGCGTCGGAACGCCGGCGTTCCAGAACGCAACCATCGCCTCGACATGCTCGCGCATCGACGCACGCGCGGCCTTCTCGACTGCCTTGGGGTCAGAACTGCGCTTCTCGCGCCACTCGGCCATCGTCCAGCCCTTGGGCAGGTAGCCGTTGATGGGGTCATGCGCCGAGGTCTGGTCGGTGACCATGTCGGGGCGGATGCCGCGCCTGAACATCTCCGGTACGATCTCGGCCGCGTTGCCGAGCAGGCCGACCGACTTCGCTTCGCCGGCCTTGGTCCAGCGCTCGATCATTTCCATTGCCTCGTCGAGCGTCTCGGCCTTCTCGTCGAGATAGCGGGTTCGCAGGCGGAAATCGATCGAGTCAGGGTTGCATTCGATGGCAAGGCAGCATGCGCCGGCCATGACGGCCGCCAGAGGCTGCGCGCCGCCCATGCCGCCGAGACCGCCGGTCAGGATCCACTTGCCCCTGAGGTTGCCGTTGTAATGCTGGCGGCCGGCCTCGACGAATGTCTCGTAGGTGCCCTGCACGATGCCTTGCGTGCCGATATAGATCCAGGAGCCGGCCGTCATCTGGCCGTACATCATCAGGCCCTTCCTATCGAGCTCGTTGAACTTCTCCCAGGTCGCCCAGTGCGGCACGATGTTGGAGTTGGCGATCAACACGCGCGGGGCGTTGGCATGGGTCTTGAAGACGCCGACCGGCTTGCCGGACTGGACGAGCAGCGTCTCGTCCTCGCCGAGCGTTTTCAGCGAAGCGACAATGCGGTCGAAATCGTTCCAGGTGCGCGCGGCCCGGCCGATGCCGCCATAGACGACAAGCTCGTTCGGATTCTCGGCAACCTCCGGATCGAGGTTGTTCATCAGCATGCGCAGCGGCGCCTCGGTCGTCCAGTAGCGGGCGTTCAGCTTGTCGCCGCGGGGTGCGCGCACTTCACGGATGTTGTGGCGGGGATCGTTCATCATTGTCCCTTTCCAATAAGGCGGCGCGTCAGCGCCCAGCCCATTCAATGGCGGTTTCGAGGATGGTTTTCAGCGTCGCGCGGATCGGAGCGGCGTAGGTTGGATCGTAGGGCGTCGGCCAGTTTTCCGGCGCGCCCTTCTCGTCCGGCTCACGCATATAGCCGCGGTTGGAAAGTTCCATCTGCAACGCATGGACGCCGTTTTGCGGCTGGCCGAAGCTGCGCGTGATCCAGCCGCCCTTGAAACGGCCGTTGACAACCCAGGTCTCGCCGGTCTCGGCGAGGATGCCGGCCACCTTCTCCTGCAAGGACGGATCGGTACTCCTGCCGTCATTGGTGCCGAGGTTGAAGACCGGCAGCGTGCCTTCGAAAAGACGCGGCAGCACCGAGCGGATCGAATGGCAATCATAGAGTACGACGTTCTCGTGCATGCCGCGCAGCCGGTCGATCTCGGCCTGAAGGGCGGCATGATACGGCATGAAATAAGTCTCTCGGCGCCGGTCGATCTCGGACGGGGTCGGTTCGTCGCCCATATTGTAGAGCGGATCGCCGTCGAAAGTTTCCGTCGGGCAAAGCGTCGTCGTCGCCTGGCCGGGATAGAGCGAGACGCCGGACGGGTCGCGGTTGACGTCGATGACCGTGCGCGAGATGGCGGTGTGCACGACGGATGCGCCAAGGTCCTCGGCGAAATCATACAGCCTGTCGATCCACCAGTCGCAGTCGCGCTGGCCGAGCCAGGTCGACACCAGCCGGTTGTCGAGGCCGGCAAGGTCGATACCGGTATGCGGGATCGAGACCAGGAGCGGCGCGGTGCCCTGGGTGACGGTGAGCCAGGAAGGCGTGGTCATCATGCCGCTCCCGCGATTGACGGCAACGCCACGGCGCCAGCTGCCTTCACCACGGCGCGGCTGCGGACCATGGCGATCGCCTTTTCCATGTCGGGATGGAAATGCCGGTCATTGTCCAGGTACGGCACCTCGGCGCGAACCAGCCTGCGCACCGCTTCCAGCGCTTGGCTGGACGCAAGGGGAGCCTGGAAATCGCAGCCTTGAGCGGCGGCCAGCAACTCGATGCCTATGACCGCGGTCGCATTTTCGATCATGCCGAGCAGGCGCCGCGCGCCGTGCGCGGCCATCGAGACATGGTCTTCCTGGTTGGCCGAGGTCGGAATGGAATCGACGCTTGCCGGATAGGCCTTCTGCTTGTTCTCCGAAACCAGCGCCGCGGCCGTCACCTGCGGGATCATGAAGCCCGAATTCAGGCCGGGCTTCGGCGTGAGGAAGGCCGGCATGCCCGACAGTGCCGGATCGACCAGCATGGCGATGCGCCGCTCCGACAGCGAGCCGATCTCGCAGACGGCAAGCGCGATCATGTCGGCTGCAAAGGCAACCGGCTCCGCGTGGAAATTGCCGCCCGAAAGCGCGGTGTCGTCCTCGGCGAAGATCAGCGGATTGTCGGTGACGCCGTTGGCCTCGGTCGCAAGCGTGTCGGCCGCCTTGCGCAGCACATCTAGCGCGGCGCCCATCACCTGCGGCTGGCAGCGCAGGCAATACGGATCCTGCACCCGCTCATCGCCGACGCGGTGCGATTCACGGATGGCGCTGCCGGCCATGAGATTGCGGAGCGCATCCGCCGTTTCGATCTGGCCGCGATGCTTTCTCAGCAGATGGATGCGCGGGTCGAAGGGCGCGTCGGAGCCCTTCGCGGCGTCGGTCGACAGGGCTCCGGCGACCAGCGCCGACTGGTAGAGCGTCTCGGCCTCGAACAGGCCGGCCAGTGCGAAGGCGGTGGAGAACTGCGTGCCGTTGAGCAGCGCCAGGCCTTCCTTGGCGCCGAGCGTCACCGGCTCCAGCCCATGCGACACGAAGGCGACCTTGGCCGGGAAACGGCCGTGCGGGGTAAAGCATTCGCCGACGCCGATCATGACCGCCGTCATATGCGAGAGCGGCGCGAGGTCGCCCGAGGCGCCGACGGAGCCTTGCGCCGGCACAACGGGGATGACGTCGTTGGCGAGCATCGCCTCCAGCAATTCGATGGTCTCGGCGCGCACGCCGGAAGCGCCCTGGGCGAGGCTGGCGAGCTTCAGCGCCATCATCAGCCGCACCACCGCGACGGGCATCGGCTCGCCGACGCCGGCGGCGTGCGAAAGCACGATATTGCGCTGCAGCGTTTCCAGATCGTCAGCCGGGATGCGGACGCTGGCGAGCTTGCCGAATCCGGTGTTGATGCCATAGACCGGCTCGCCCTTGGCGACGATCCGTGCGACCGCTTCGGCGCTGGCCTTGATCTTCGGACGGCAGGCGTCATCGAGCTTCGGCATGGCGCCGCGATAGATGGTGCGCCAGTCGGCGAGCGTCGCGTCGCCGGGCTTCAGGATCAGTTCGGTCATTGTCCTCTCCAGATACGGGCATGGAGCGGGTTGAAGCCCATGCGGTAGACGAGTTCGGCTGGGCGCTCGATGTCCCAGACAGCGAGGTCGGCCGATTTGCCGGCTTCCAGCGTGCCGGTCTGGGCGAGCAGCCCCAGCGCACGCGCGGCCTCGCGGGTGACGCCCGCAAGGCATTCGTCGACGGTGAGGCCGAAAAGCGTGGCGGCCATGTTCATGGTGAGCAGCAGCGAGGTGAGCGGCGAGGTGCCAGGATTGGAGTCGGTGGCGAGCGCCATCTTGACGCCGTGGCGGCGGAAGAGATCGACCGGCGGCTTCTTGGTCTCGCGGATGAAGTAATAGGCGCCGGGCAGGATGCCCGCCACGGTACCGGCCTTCGCCATCGCCGCGGCGCCCTCCTCGTCCGTATATTCGAGATGGTCGGCCGACAAGGCGCCGTAGCGCGCGGCAAGCGCCGCGCCATGCAGGTTGGAAAGCTGGTCGGCATGCAGTTTTACCGGCAGGCCAAGCGCCTTGGCGCTATCGAAGACCCGCGTCATCTGTTCCGGCGAAAACGCGATGCCCTCGCAAAAGCCATCGACGGCGTCGGCGAGTTTTTCAGCAGCGACTTGCGGCAGGATCGTGCCAGCGACGAGATCGATGAATGCGTCCTTGTCGCCCTTGGCTTCGGGCGGCAGCGCATGCGCGGCAAGGCAAGTCGTGCGGACCGTGACCCGACGCTCATTGGCCAGACGGCGAGCGGCGCGCAGCGACTTCTTCTCATTGTCCGCGTCGAGGCCGTAGCCCGACTTGACCTCGACGGTGGTGACGCCTTCGGCGATCAGCGCATCGAGGCGCGGCAGCGTCTGGGCGACAAGTTCGTTCTCGCTGGCAGTGCGCAACGACTTGACCGAGGAGACGATACCACCCCCGGCGCGCGCAACTTCTTCATAGGTGGCACCGGCCAGCCGCATCTCGAACTCGTTGGCGCGATTGCCGGCATAAACAAGATGCGTATGGCAGTCGATCAGGCCGGGCGTGATCCAGCGCCCTTGGCAATCGACGATCTCGGCGCCCTTCCCGGCCAGGGCCGGCATATCGGCCTCCAGCCCAGCATAAAGGATGAGTCCATCCCGCACGGCGACCGCGCCGTTCTCGACGATGCCGAGGCCAGCCGCGCCATCGGCCATCGTCGCCAGGCGCGCATTGCGCCAGACCCGAAGACTGCTCTTCCCGCTTGCTCCACCCATTGTCTTTTCCATTTGAAAGAATGGCAATTATGTATATACATATTGAAAGGCGGCGCAAGTGGTAACGTCGCCGGCGCATACAGATTTGGAGAGAGAAGTGACGGCGATCTTTGCGGAACAGGCGTTGCTGCCAGGCGGCTGGCAGGGCAATGTGAGGATCGCCTTCGACGGCGTCCGCATCTCCACCGTCGAGGCCGATGCTTCCCTGCAGGCCGGAGACGAGCGCCATGCCATCGTCGTGCCCGGCATGCCCAATTTGCACAGCCACGCCTTCCAGCGCGGCATGGCCGGGCTGGCCGAATTGCGCGGCCCTTCAGCCGACAGTTTCTGGAGCTGGCGCGAGGTGATGTACCGCTTCGCGCTGTCGATGACGCCGGGCCAGGCAGAAGCGGTCGCGGCACAGCTCTATGTCGAGATGCTGGAAGCCGGCTTCTCTCGCGTCGGCGAATTCCACTATCTCCACCACGACCGCGACGGACAGCCCTACGCCAATATCGCCGAGATGGCGGAGCGGATCGCTGCGGGGGCGGCCGACACCGGGATCGGACTGACGCTGCTGCCGGTCTTCTATGCCCATTCCGCCTTTGGCGGCGCTGCCCCCAACGAAGGCCAGCGGCGATTCATCAATGATGTCCAGCGTTTCGGACGCCTGCTTGAGAAGAGCCGCGAGGCTGTTCGTCCGCTGGAGCAGGCCGTCGTCGGCGTCGCGCCGCACAGTCTGCGCGCCACAACGCCGGACGAGCTCAATGCCGTCGCGGCCATGGCGCCGAACGGGCCGATCCATATCCATGTCGCGGAACAGGTAAAGGAAGTGGAGGACTGCGTGGCCTGGTCAGGCAAGCGTCCGGTCGAATTCCTGCTCGCCAACGCCAAGATCGACAATCGCTGGTGCCTGATCCACGCCACGCATATGACCGAGAGCGAGGCGATCGCCATGGCCAAAAGCGGCGCGATCGCCGGGCTCTGCCCAATCACCGAGGCTAATCTCGGCGACGGCATTTTCGACGTGCCCCTGTTCGTCGAGCATGGCGGCCGCTTCGGCGTCGGCTCCGATTCCAATGTGCTGATCGGCCTGCCGGACGAGCTTCGTCAGCTCGAATATTCGCAGCGCCTCGCCTACCGGGCCCGCAATGTCCTGGCCCGGTCCGGCGGCTCCACGGGGCGCGCGCTGTTCGACGCTTCGCTCGACGGCGGCAGCCAGGCGCTCGGCGCCGGGCCATCCCGTATCGCCGCGGGCGGTCCGGCCGATCTCGTCTCGCTCGACGCCGGCCACCCGTCGCTTGCCGGCAAGACGGGCGACGCCATCCTCGACGCCTGGATTTTTGCCAATGGCAGCAAGGTCGACTGCGTCTGGGTGCACGGCAAGAAGCAGGTGAGCGGTGGCAGGCACGCCAAGCGCGAGGCGATCGCCGAGCGGTTCCGCAAAGTCATGACCGCATTGTCGCAGAGCTGAGGCAGGACCGTCCAATGAGCCTCGTCGAGACAGATGACATCGAGGGCAGCGAAATCATCTCGCTGCATCAGCGCATCCTGTCGGACATCCGCGAAAAGATCCTTTCAGGCGCTTGGGCGCCTGGACATCGCATCCCGTTCGAGCACGAGCTGACGGCTCACTACAATTGCTCGCGCATGACCGTGAACAAGGCGCTGTCGCAGCTCGCCAAGGCCGGATTGATCGAGCGGCGGCGCCGCTCCGGCAGTTTCGTGCGCCAGCCGCAGTCGCAGGCGGCAGTGCTTGAACTGCACGACATCAGGATCGAGGTCGAGGCGCTCGGCCTGACCTATCGCTACGAGCGGCTGGAGCGCGTGAAGCGGCGCAGCAGCGCCGAGGACCGCGCGCTGCTCGGGCTTTCCGCGCCGGGTCCGGTGCTTGCGCTGGAAGGGCTGCATTTTGCCGGCGAACGGCCATTCGCGCTAGAGCAGCGGCTGATCAACCTTTCTGCCGTGGCCGGAGCAGCCGAGGAGGAATTCCTCGATATCGCGCCCGGCCCCTGGCTGATCGGCCGCGTGCCATGGAGCGAGGCCGAGCACCGCATCCGCGCCATGGCGGCGGACGACACGGTCGCCGACGCGCTCGACATCGATCCGGGCGCGCCCTGCCTGGTGGTCGAGCGGCGCACCTGGAGCGCCGAGCACCCGGTTACGCATGTGCGCTTCATCTATCCGGCCGAGAGCCACACGCTGGTGGCAAGGTTCACGCCGTCACAGGGCTAGCGCCAATGCCCCTTCTGCCACAAGGGAAGAAGGGGCAGTCGGCGCACTAGAGCGCCGCCGTCACAATGATCTCGACCAGATATTCCGGGCCGGCAAGCTTGGCTTCGCCGGTGGCGCGGGCCGGGGTGTGGCCCTGCGGCACCCATTTGTCCCATTCCGAATTCATCTCGGCGAAGGTGCTCATGTCGGCCAGCCAGATGATCGTCTGCACGATCTTGGTCTTGTCGGTGCCGGCCTTGGCCAGCAATTCGTCGATGGTCTTCAGGATGTCGCGCGTCTGCGAGGCGACGTTGCCGCCGGGCTGGCCAACCTGGCCGGCCAGATAGACCGTGTTGCCGTGGATCACGATCTGGCTCATGCGCGGGCCGACATCGATGCGACGAATGCTCATTGGGCGTTCCTTCCTGTTGTGGGTGGCGCCTCTTTAGAGTCCGAGCCGGCTTGGAGCAAGGCCGCCGAAGGCGAAACCAATTGAGCCAATCCGCCGATCACCCCTCACCCGCATACACAGCGAGTTGACCAGTCGTGACAAAATTCCGCCCCGGCGGCGTGTTGACTAATGTAATAACATCACATATCGACCAAGCACCCGATTTCGCGGACCGCCCCCTGATGACCAATGCCTGCCTGACCTTCCGCGACCTGACGCTGGGCTACAACAGTCACCCGGCAATTCATCACCTCAACGGGGTGGTCCGCAAAGGCTCGCTGACGGCCGTGGTCGGCGCCAACGGTTCGGGCAAGTCGACGCTGATGAAGGGCATCGTGGGCGTCTTGAAACCGATGGAAGGCGCCGTGGTGCGCATGCCGGGCGCAAGTGTCGCCTATCTGCCGCAGCAGTCGGAGCTAGACCGCAGCTTCCCGGCGCGCGTCGTCGACCTCGTCTCGCTCGGGCTGTGGCCGAAGCGCGGCATGCTGGGGCGATATACAAGGGACGACCGCGAGTCGGTCAGCAAGGCGCTGATGGCGGTCGGGCTGGGCGGCTTCGAGAAGCGCCCGATCGACACGCTGTCCGGCGGCCAGTTGCAGCGCACGCTGTTTGCCCGCGTGCTTTTGCAGGACGCCGACATCATCCTGCTCGACGAGCCCTTCAACGCAGTCGACGCCAAGACGGTCGGCGACCTGATTGCCCTGATCAAGCGCTGGCACGGCGAGGAACGCACGATCATGGTCGTGGTGCACGACCTCGATCTCGTGCGGCAGAATTTCCCGGAAACGCTGCTGCTCGCCCGCCAGACCGTTGCCTGGGGCGACACAAAGGAGACGCTCCGGCCGGAAAACCTGCTCAAGGCGCGGCGCTTCCATGAAGCGTGGGAAGAGAACGCTCCTTGGTGCGAGCCGGATGGTCACGCTCATGACCATGGGCATGACCACGACCATCATGATCACACGCATGCCCATGATCACCACCATGATCACCAGCACGGTTCAGGACCGAGGGCGGCGTGATGGATCTCCTCTACGGCCTGTTGATCGCGCCCTTCGCCGACTTCGCCTTCATGCAGCGGGCGCTGTTCGGCTCGCTGATGCTGTCGCTCGGCGCCTGTCCTGTCGGCGTCTTCCTGATGCTGCGGCGCATGAGCCTGTCGGGAGATGCCATGGCGCATGCCATCCTGCCGGGCGCCGCCGCCGGCTTCCTGCTCTATGGCCTGGAAATCCTGCCGATGACCGTCGGTGGACTGATCGCCGGCATCATCGTCGCGCTTGGCGCCGGCGCCGTCTCGCGCTTCACCATCCAGCGCGAGGACGCCTCCATGGCGGCCTTCTATCTCATCTCGCTTGCCGTCGGCGTGCTGATGGTGTCGATCCGCGGCTCCAGCGTCGACCTCATGCATGTGCTGTTCGGCACGGTGCTGGCGCTCAACAATGAGGCGCTGATCCTGATCGGCGGCATCGTGGTGGTGACGCTCGCCTGCCTCGCCGTCTTCTGGCGGGCATTGGTCGCCGAATGCCTCGACCCGCTTTTCCTGCGTTCGGTCAGCCGCATGGGCAGCCCGGTGCATTTCATCTTCCTTGGGCTGGTCGTGCTCAACCTCGTCGGCGGCTTCCAGGCGCTGGGCACGCTGCTGTCGGTCGGATTGATGATGCTGCCCGCGGCGGCAGCCCGCTTCTGGACGGCGCGCGTGGAGCCGATGTGCGTGCTGGCGGTGCTGATCGGCTTTGCCTCCTGCATCGCCGGGCTGCTTCTGTCCTACCACGCCTCGCTGCCCTCCGGCCCGGCGATCATCCTTTCGGCCGGCGTCGTCTATTTCTGCTCGATCCTGTTCGGCACGCGCGGTGTGCTGCGTGGTCGCATCGTGCATCACCGTCACCGGACCGCCTGACCCAATCCCCAAGCAAGGAGACCGACCAATGCTGAAATCCTTCCGCGCCGTCCTGAGCCTGAGCGTTATAACATTAAGCGCTCTTGCAGCGTCCTCGGCCTTCGCGGCGCCGCTCAAGGTGGTGGCGAGCTTCACCGTGATCGCCGATTTCGCGAAAAATGTCGGCGGCGACCGGGTTAACATCACCACCATCGTCGGGCCGGATGGCGATGCGCATGTCTATGAACCGAGCCCGGCCGACGCTGTCGCAATGGCGAAAGCCGATGTGGTGCTGGTCAACGGCCTGCATTTCGAAGGTTTCCTGCAGCGCCTGGTCGACGCCAGCGCCACCAAGGCCGCGATCGTGACGCTGACCGAGGGCGTGACGCCGATCGACTTCAAGCCGGAATTCGCCGATGCGGATGCGGCCGAAGGCGCGAGCACCAGCGGCGGCAAGACCGTCACCGATCCGCACGCGTTCCAGTCGATCGCCAACGCCAAGATCTATGTGAAGAACATCGCCGACGCGTTCTGCGCGGCCGATAGCGAAGGCTGCGACAGTTACAAGGCTAATGCAGCCGCCTACAGCACCAAGCTCGACGCACTGGAAGGCGAAGTGAAAGCGGCGATCCAGTCTATCCCCGAGGCCAAGCGCGTCGTCATCACCTCGCATGACGCCTTCGGTTATTTCGAACATGCGTACGGGCTGACCTTCCTGGCGCCCCAAGGCATCTCGACCGATTCCGAGCCGTCGGCCGCCGACGTCGCCAAGCTGGTCGAACAGGTGAAGCAGGACAAGGCAGCGGCGATCTTCGTCGAGAACATCACCAATCCCCGGCTGATCGAGCAGATCGCCGGCGAAACGGGCATCAAGGTGGGCGGCACGCTCTATTCGGACGCCCTGTCGGGGTCGGACGGCCCGGCGTCGACCTATATCGACATGATGCACAACAACATCACTCAGATCAAAGGCGCGATCCTGGGAAGCTGAACGGTTCAGAACCCAACCGGGCCGGGATCGGCCCGGTTGGAATTTTCGATCGGTCGTCGCTATTTGGCAGGGAATTCCTTCAATGCGGATTGCCGCCCCTCTCCCGGAGTGGCAAGACTGCCCAAAAGAGATCGCGAGGACGACATCATGGAATACCGCCAGATCAGCGACAGCTATTCGGTCTCCGGCCAGATCCAGCCCGGGGATATCGCGGCCATCAAGGATGCAGGCTTCAAGAGCGTGATCTGCAACCGGCCGGATGATGAGCAGCCGGGCCAGCCCTCTTCCGCCAGCATCAAGGGCGCCGCGGAAGCAGCCGGCCTCGGCTTCCGCTACATTCCGGTGGTCAGCGGCCAGCTTACCATGGACAATGTCGAGGACCAGGCCCAGGCGCTGGACGAGCTCGAAGGCCCCGTTTTCGCCTATTGCCGCTCCGGCGCACGCAGCACCAACCTGTATGGGTTGATCCAGCAACAGCGGGGTTAGATCGGCAGCGCGCCGGTTTCCTTCAGCGTCTCCAGCACGATCGCCGTCTTCACATGCTGCACGGATTCGTGCGGCAACAACACGCCGTTGACGAACTCCGACAGCGACTTGAGGTCGGGCGTCACCACCTTCAGGATGTAGTCCATCTCGCCGGTCAGCGCGTGCGCCTCCTGCACTTCGGGCAGGCGGGCGACCAACTCGCCAAAGCGGCGTGCGTTGTCGCGGTTGTGGGTGGCCAGGGTCACCGAGATGACGTTGACCAGCGAAAAGCCGAGACGATCGCGGTCGAGCACGGCGCGGTAACCCTTGATATAGCCATCGTCCTCCAGGCGCTGCCGTCGGCGGGAGCATTGCGAGGGCGAGAGGTTCACTCGCTCCGAAAGGTCGTTATTGGTATAACGCGCATCGTCCTGCAAAAGCGCCATTATCTTGCGGTCAAACTGATCTATTCGCGCATCATCCATGAATTTTTCTCCATCTATGCACGATTTTCGCACATGATGCGCATTTCAGGCACTTGAATGCAAGCACCTTGCGGTGCTCCCCCGCTATCATGGTGAAAGATGGCCAAGCCCGGCCGCAACAGCTTTCGGAGGATAGCCATGGGCCCCTTCCCGCATGACGCCCCGCCCGCCAGGATCAGCAAGCAAAACCCCGCCGGCACTGACGGTTTCGAATTCGTCGAATTCGCGCATACGGAGCCGGCAAAGCTCGCCGAGTTGTTCACCCGCATGGGTTATGTCGCGGTTGCAAAACACCGCACCAAGAACATCGCCGTGTGGCGGCAGGGCGACATCAATTATGTCGTGAATGCCGAACCCGGCTCGCATGCGATGCAGTTCGTCGAAAAGCACGGCCCCTGCGCCGCCTCGATGGCGTGGCGCGTCGTGGATGCCAGGCACGCTTTCGACCATGCCGTATCGAAAGGCGCCACGCCCTATGAAGGCACCGGCAAAGCACTCGACGTGCCGGCCATCGTCGGCATTGGCGGCTCGCTGATCTATTTCATCGAAGCCTATGGCGAGAAAGGCTCAGCCTATGATGCGGAGTTCGAGTGGCTGGGCGAGCGCGATCCGAAGCCCGAAGGCGTCGGCTTTTATTTCCTCGATCACCTGACCCACAATGTCTATCGCGGCAACATGGACAAATGGTGGGATTTCTACCGCGACTTGTTCGGCTTCAAGCAGATCCATTTCTTCGACATCGATGGAAAGATCACCGGCCTGGTCAGCCGCGCCATCACCTCGCCCTGCGGCAAGATCCGCATTCCGCTGAACGAGTCCAAGGACGAGACCAGCCAGATCGCCGAGTACCTCAAGAAGTACAATGGCGAAGGCATCCAGCACATCGCCGTCGGCACCGACGCGATCTATGACGCCACCGACAAGCTTGCCGCCAACGGGCTGAAGTTCATGCCCGGTCCGCCCGATACGTATTACGAGATGTCGCATGAGCGCGTGCACGGCCATGACGAGCCGATCGAGCGCATGAAGAAGCACGGCATCCTGATCGACGGCGAAGGCGTCGTCGACGGCGGCATGACCAAGATCCTGCTGCAGATCTTTTCCAAGACCGTGATCGGTCCGATCTTCTTCGAGTTCATCCAGCGCAAGGGCGACGAAGGTTTTGGCGAGGGCAATTTCCGCGCCCTGTTCGAGTCGATCGAGCAGGACCAGATCAAGCGCGGCGTGATCAAGCTGGACGGCAAGGCGGCCTGAGCCTGGAAAGCGTCGAGCGGCCTACAGCTTGAGCCGCTCGACTTCGTCCTTTCTAAGCTTGATGTCGCACTCGAGCAGGAACTCATCCAATTGCGGCGGCGCTGTCGATGTGCCGGAAAGCATCGCATGCACCTGGCCGCGGTGATGGATGTCGTGCAGGAAGACATGGGTGAGGATGTCGCCGATCTTTTCGGGGATCATGCCGTCCTCCCGCCGGTCGGTGATGACGCGGCGATCGAGATCGGCCTCCGATAGGCTGTCGCAAAAGGCGACCAGCTTGCGGTCGAAATCCACCTGCGCCGCCGCAAGGTCCGTCGCATTGTCGAACGGCACATAGTCGTCATAGGCCGCTGCGCCCAGGCCACCATCCGTCAGGAAATCCATATAAAGACGATCGACCGCAAGGACGTGGTTCAGCGTTTCCCTGATCGACGGGAAGAAGCTGGTGCGCTCCGCCTCAAACTCACCAGGCTTGAGCGCAAGCACGGCGCGGTAGAGACGATCGTTCGACCAGAGATTGTTGCGCGCCATGCGGCGCAGATGTTCGAGAAGGGTCATCGCGCCATGCTGCCGGTAACGTCGATACCCGCCGCCGTGAGGACGAAGCCGGCGAGCAGCAGCACGATCTTGAGGCAATGCAACATCTGCGTCTCCGCACCCAGAGCAACGTTGATACTGGCAATGGTGTGGAACAGCATTGCTTTGCGCGGCATATCGCTGCGGTTGGCCAAAGCGGGCGAGCGCGCCTCGAGCGCCCAAAACCCGAACAGTCCATACAGCGCCTCGTCCGGCATTGCCCTCCCTCTCCTCCCATCCCTCATCTTCGTGTGCGGAGTTTGCCTAGGTTGTCGCCGACCGCTTTCACCTGCGCGTTGAACGCGCTTGCGTTTTGGGTCCACAGCCGGCTCGCTGCCCATGCGAGCATGATCGGAAAAAACAGCAGCACATATGCGATCAGTGCGCCGATCATGAAGAGATCGCCGATCAACCTGTTCAGTCTTCTGTTGTGAGACTGCATGTCGAAATTCCAGACGGCCTCGACCAATTGGAAGAGCGGCTGGCCAACCCAAATTCTGGGCAAGTCCGGCCACATCCACAACCAGCTGACGATCAGCATCGATACGAAGCTGGCGCCGGTGAACACGGCAAAACGATATCGCCGTTCCGTGATAAACGTGCGCGCGAGGACGAAGAAACAGCCGATCGAAACAGCCGTGAAGGCTAAGAACGCCTCCTGTCGTGCGAGACTGGAGGCATGTGAGAAAAACAAGCCGCACGGCACGAACACGACGCCGACAATATTGAGGAAGGCCGTGGTGGCCAGATATGTGGCTGCCGACTCATCTTCCGGTTCCGACAACCTTCACCCCTCGTATCTCTCGACCTTCTGCTCGATGGCGCCGAAGATCGAGTGTCCGGCCTTGTCCTTCATCTCGATGCGCACCGTGTCGCCGAAACGCAGGAAGGGCGTCTTCGGCTCGCCGGTCTCGATGGTCTCGATCATGCGCAGTTCGGCGATGCAGGAATAGCCGGCGCCGCCTGCCGAGACCGGCTTGCCCGGTCCGCCGTTCAACTTGTTGGAAACGGTGCCCGAGCCGATGATGGTTCCGGCGGCTAGCGGCCGGGTCTTCGCGGCATGCGCGATCAGCGCCGGAAAATCGAAGGTCATGTCGACGCCGGCATTGGCGCGGCCGAAGGGCTTGCCATTGAGGTCGGCAAGCAGCGGCAGGCTGACCTTGCCGCCATCCCAGGCGTCGCCCAGTTCATCCGGTGTGACCGCGACAGGCGAGAAAGCTGAAGACGGCTTCGACTGGAAGAAGCCGAAGCCTTTCGCCAGCTCGGGCCCGGTGATGGCGCGTAGCGTAAGGTCGTTGACCAGCATGACGAGGCGGATCGCCTCCCTCGCCACTTCGAGGCTCGCGCCCATCCGCACGTCGTCGACGATGACGGCGACTTCCGCCTCCATGTCGATGCCGAAGGCTTCGTCGGCCATGCGGATGGGATCGCGCGGGGAAACAAAACTGTCCGACCCGCCCTGGTAGATCAACGGATCGGTCCAGAAGCTTGCCTGCATCTCGGCGCCGCGCGCCTTCCGCACCAGTTCGACATGGTTCACATAGGCCGAGCCGTCCGCCCACTGATAGGCTCGCGGCAGCGGCGAATGCGCGTTGTGTTCATGAAAGCGCTCCGACGGCACCGCGTTGGTCTCGAGCGATTCCGCCAACGTCGCGAGATGCGGGGCAATGCGGCGCCAGTCGTCGAGCGCGGCCTGCAGCGTCGGCACAAGGAAGGAGGCATCGGTGAAGCGCGTCAGATCGCGCGAGACCACGACCAGCTTCCCGTCGCGCGTCCCGTTCTTCAATGTGGCAAGCTTCATGCGGTTTCCTCTCCTCGCGCGGCTTTGGCGCCGTCTAGCTGTACAACAAGGCCGTCGCGGGCAATCGTCAAGTCGCCGGACCAAGTTTTCCTGACAGCGGCGACCCAGTCGGCCTCGCCGATCGCCGGATCATCGGCCGGAATGAGATGGTTGAGCACCAGCCGCCGCACGCCGGCGTCACTGGCGATGCGGCCCGCCTCCCCGGCAAGGCTGTGGCTGGCGAGGAGATGCTCGCGCAGCCGCGCGCCGTTGCCGGTCCTGGCGACCAGCCGCTCCACGCCTTCCTCCAGCATCGCCTCGTGGACGAGAATGTCGGCGCCTCTCGCGAAACCGGCAAGCGGCGGAAAGAAGGCCGTATCGGCGGAAAACACCACGCTTGCGCCACCATGCTCGAAGCGCAGCGCTAAGCATTCGGTCACCGGCGGATGGTCTACGCGCAGCGCCGCCACACTCAGGCCGCCCTCCTCCAGAACGAGGCCTTCGCCAAACTCCTGGACTGAAACCATACTCCTGATGTCCGGCCGGCCCTCGTCGACGACGCGGATTTCGATGTCGAATTGCATCGCCTGGCAGAAATGGTGCCAATAGTGGCCGGTTCCAGGCGGTCCATAGACGGTCACCGGCGTCGCCAGCCCAGCCGTCCAGGCGGTGTGGATCAGCGGACCAAGTTCCAGCACATGATCGGAATGGAGGTGCGTGATGAAGATCAGGTCGAGCGCCTTCAGGCTCATGCCTGCATCGACCAGCCCGCGCGTCACGCCAAGCCCGCAGTCGACAACAATGATGCGCCCACCGAGTTCCAGCAATGACGAACTCGGCCAAGGACCGCCTGGCCGCAACGCGGGGCCGCCCTTGGAACCGAGCAGGACAAGTCGGTCCGCTCTGTGCGCGCTCAAGACCAGTCGCCCTCCGGCGTGCCGTTGAAACGCTTCTTCAGGTCGGCCCAGCAGTCGATATAGCTCTCCTGCAAGGTGCCGAGTTCGGCGGCGTAGCGGGTCAGCATCTGGGGAAACCGCGTCTCGAACATGAAGGCCATGGTGTTGTCGAGCTTGACCGGCTTGAGGTCGGCGCGCGTCGCCTTTTCGAAGCCGGAAGCATCGGGCCCATGCGCCAGCATCTGGTTGTGCAGACTGATGCCCCCGGGCACAAAACCTTCCTCCTTGGCATCGTACTGGCCGTGGATGAGGCCCATGAACTCGCTCATGATGTTGCGATGATACCAGGGCGGGCGGAAGGTGTTTTCCGCCACCAGCCAGCGCGGCGGGAAGATGACGAAGTCGACATTGGCGGTGCCTTCCTCGCCGCTCGGCGCCGTCAGCACGGTGAAGATCGACGGATCCGGGTGGTCGAACAAGATGGCGCCGACCGGCGAAAACGTCGCCAGATCATATTTATAAGGCGCGTAGTTACCGTGCCAGGCGACGACATCCAGGGGAGAATGGCCGAGCTCGGTGACATGGAAGGCGCCGCACCATTTGACGATCAGCCGGCAAGGCGTCTCCTTCTCCTCGAACCAGGCGCAGGGCGTCTTGAAGTCGCGCGGATTGGCCAGGCAGTTGGCGCCGATCGGGCCACGGTCCGGCATGGTGAACTTGGCGCCGTAGTTTTCGCAGACATAGCCGCGCGCCTCCTTGTCGGCCAGCTCGACCTTGAAGACGAGGCCTCGCGGCAGGACGGCGATCTCGCCGGCCCGCAGCTCGATCACGCCCATCTCGGTGACGAAGCGGAGCGCGCCGACCTGCGGCACGACCAGCAATTCGCCGTCGGCGTTGAAGAAATGGTCGTCCACCATCGAGCGGTTGGCGACATAGACATGCGCGGCCATGCCGGATTGGCCGATCGCATCGCCGGCGGTGGTGAAGGTGCGCATGCCGGAAATGAAATCCGTCGGCTCGCTGGGTATTGGCGTCGGGTTCCATCTGTATTGGCCGAGCGCCAGTTCATGATCACCGATGTTGGGCCCGGTCTTCCACAAGGGATAGCTCGCGGCCTTGAAGCGGCCGGTGTGCTTTACGCTCGGACGAATGCGATAGAGCCAGGAGCGCTCGTTGGTGCCGCGCGGCGCGGTGAAGGGCGAGCCCGACAGCTGCTCGGCGTAGAGCCCGTAGGCCGGTCGCTGCGGCGAGTTGCGGCCCTGCGGCAGCGAGCCGGGCAGCGTCTCGGTCTCGAAATCATTGCCGAACCCCGGCATGTAGGAAAAGCTCATCCGATCCTCCCTGACCCCGGCTGGCAAGCTTATCAACCACGCCGGCCGACGATGTTGACCAAACTGGTTTCATCTGTAACCATCGAAAATGTAACTATCAACGTCCGCGCTGCAGACCGGGAGCGCTAAATGGAACCCGACGTCCTCGAGCTGGAGAGCTTCCTGCCCTATCGCCTCTACCGGCTGGCCGACACCGTCAGCCGCGAGTTCTCGGGCATCTACAAGAAGCGCCACGGCCTGACGCGGCCGGAATGGCGCACGCTGTCGGGCCTCGGCCAGCGCGGCACGATGACAGCGACGGAGCTTGGCGAGCAATCGGCCATGCACAAGACAAAAGTGTCGCGCGCGGTAGCCGAGCTGGAACGCAGACGCTGGCTGGTGCGCACACCGGATGAGAAGGACCGACGGGTGGAGCACCTTGCGCTGACCAAGGCGGGGCTTGCGGCCTATCACGAGATGGTGCCACTGGCGAAGGCGTTTGAGAGGGACCTGCTGGCGAAGATGAACAATGACGACCGCAACGCGATCAGCATTGCGTTGGCAGCGCTGGAGGCAAAGTTGAGAGGAGCTTGTGCCGGCGCTGGCAGCAGCGACGATAGGGGCTAACCAGCCGTTGGCATTTTTCGAGCGAGCGACCAGCGTTCGGCAACAACTTCGATCGTATCGTCTCTAAAACAGAACAGAAACTGCCGCGACTTAGGTCCATCAGGCGCGAGAACTTCCCAATCCTCATCGCTGACTGGCCGGTCATCGCCGATCACCTCGTAGAACTCGCCCCATTTTGGAGCCTGCTTGCTATGGAGGCCTTTACCCCCAAACCAGGCATGATCGTCTGAGGAGTCCCATCGCAAGCGACTACAACCGACGAAACGAAGGGTTCCCATCTCTCCCTCGCTGGCGTCATAGGCCCAAGAGTTCAACAAAAAGGTGAGCTGAACCGTTTTACCCTCGACGGTCAGCTCCACGTCGGGAGCATTGGGCTCGGCATTCCAGTCCGGGTTCAGGTGTCTGAAAGATAACGGTTCTACCAATCCATCACCACCTTGCCCGAACTGCCGCTGCGCATCGCGTCGAACCCGGCCTGGAAATCGTCGATGCCGATGCGGTGGGTGATCAGCCCCGAAACATCCAGCGGCCCTTGCACAAGCGCGATCATCTTGTACCAGGTCTCGAACATCTCGCGGCCGTAAATGCCCTTCAGGTGCAGCATCTTGAAGATGACCTTGTTCCAGTCGATCTCGAAGCCGGTCGGCGCGATGCCGAGGATGGCGATCTTGCCGCCATTGTTCATGGTGTCGATCATGTCGCGGAAAGCGGGTGCCGCGCCCGACATCTCCAGGCCGACATCGAAACCCTCGTTCATGCCGATCGAGGGCATCACATCGCGCAGCTTCTGCTTCGAGGCGTCGACGACGTGCTGGACGCCGAGCTTCTTCGCCAGTTCGAGGCGCACCGGGTTGATGTCGGTGATGACGACCTTGCGCGCGCCGACGCATTGCGCGACCAGGGCGCCCATTATGCCGATCGGTCCGGCACCGGTGACCAGCACGTCCTCGCCGACCAGATCGAAGGACAATGCGGTGTGAACGGCATTGCCCAGCGGATCGAAGATCGCCGCGATCTCGTCCGGCACGTCGTCGGGGATCGGCACCACATTGTGCTGCGGGATCGCCATGTATTCGCCGAAGGCGCCGGGGCGGTTGACGCCTACGCCCAGCGTGTTGCGGCACAGATGCCCTCGCCCGGCGCGACAGTTGCGGCAATGGCCGCAGACGATATGGCCTTCGCCCGAGACGCGCTGGCCGACCTTGTACTCGGTAACGGCCGCGCCGTAGTCGGCGACCGTGCCGACGAATTCATGGCCGGTCACCATCGGTACCGGCACCGTCTTTTGCGCCCACTGGTCCCAGTTGTAAATGTGGACGTCGGTGCCACAAATCGCGGTCTTCCTGACCTTGATCAGCACGTCGTTGGGGCCGATTTCCGGCACCGGCACCTCTTCCATCCAGATGCCCGGCTCGGCCTTGGCCTTCACCAGCGCCTTCATCATGTTGGACATTCTCTTCTTCCTTGAATCGCTTGATCCGGAATCGTTTTCAGCGCCAGCCGTTCACGAAATCACGCCCAATTCCTTGCCGACCTCGCCGAACGCCTCGACCGCGCGATCGATATCGGCACTGGAATGCGCAGCCGACATCTGGGTGCGGATGCGCGCCTGACCCTTAGGCACCACCGGGAACGAGAAGCCGATGACATAGATGCCGCGCTTCAGCATCCGCTGCGCCATTTCCTGCGCCAGCGCCGCGTCGCCAAGCATCACCGGGATGATCGGGTGATCGGCACCGGCGAGGGTAAAGCCCAGCTTGCCCATCTGAGACCGGAAACGTTGCGCATTGGCATAGAGGCGCTCGCGAAGCGCGTCGCCATTTCGGATCATGTCGAAGACCTTGATCGAGGCGCCGGCAATCGCCGGCATAAGCGTGTTGGAGAAGAGATAGGGGCGCGAGCGCTGCCTCAGCCAGTCGACCACCTGCCTCTTGCCTGAGGTATAGCCGCCGGAGGCGCCACCCAGCGCCTTGCCGAGCGTGCCGGTGATGATGTCCACCCTGCCCTCGACACCGCAATGCTCGGCCGAGCCGCGGCCGTGCTTGCCGACGAATCCGACCGCGTGACTGTCGTCGACCATCACCATGGCGTCGTATTTCTCGGCAAGGTCGCAAACGCCGCGCAGGTTGGCGATGATGCCGTCCATCGAAAACACGCCATCGGTGGCGATCAGCCGGAAGCGGCTGTCCTTCGCCTCTTTCAGGCGGGCTTCGAGATCGGCCATGTCGTTGTTGGCGTAGCGGAAGCGCCTGGCCTTGGAGAGCCGCACCCCATCGATGATCGAGGCGTGGTTCAGCGCGTCCGAAATGATGGCATCCTCCTCGCCGAGCAGCGTCTCGAACAGGCCGCCATTGGCGTCGAAGCAGGAACTGTAAAGGATGGTGTCCTCCATGCCGAGAAAGGACGAGATCGTTGCCTCGAGCTGCTTGTGCTCTTCCTGCGTGCCGCAGATGAAGCGCACCGAGGCCATGCCGTAGCCGTAGCGGTCGAGCGCATGCTTTGCCGCGTCGCGAAGATCCAGGCTGTCGGCAAGGCCGAGATAGTTGTTGGCGCAGAAGTTCAGCACCTTTTCGCCGCCCACCTCGATCTCGGCGGACTGCATCGAGGAAATCACGCGCTCGGACTTGTAGAGCCCGGCTGATTTCAGGCCCTGGAGTTCGCTGTCGATGTGGGAAAGGAAAGCTCTGCTCATGGCCCGGCCCTGTTCGCTTGGAGGCCGGACTGTCGCGCCGCCGGCATGAAAAATCCATCGCAAAAGCGACCGCATCGGTGGCGTGGCGAAAGCTCGAAGGCAATTCCGGACGGCGACACGGCGATAATGCGATCAAAAAGGCGCGCGCGGGAAACGACATGATAACCATCTTGCACGCTTTGTCGCGCCGCCACGATGGCCGCCAGCCTCCCTTGCCGACCTGTTAACCCTTTCGGGGCAAGCGTCTTCACATCACGCATCCAAGGCCGGAATCCGTCGGCCGGAGGGGGTCAACCAGTCATGTCGCAGCAGCCAGTGCAGAGCGTTTCGCGCAAGCTGATACTGCTCATCAAGTCCGGCTACTGGCTGGCGCTGGCGATCATTGCCGCGATGGTCGTGGCCTCCTTCATTCTCCTGCAGCAACTGATGGCGCAGCAGCAGCACAATGATTCCCTGCTCGACATCGTCGCGACGCAGAAAGCGCTGTCGCAACGCATCGTGTTCCTGGCCAGCGCCACCGGCGCCGCCTCGCGCGACAAGCAGCCGGCGCTGGTCACGGCGCTCAAGCAGGCGACGGCCGAATTCGAGACGAGCTACGACCGGCTGCTCAAGCAGACCGGCGCCGATCCGCTGTCGCCGGCGCGCAACGATCCCAAATCGATCGAATATGTGCTGTTCAACAAGCCCTTCCACCTGGATTACTTCTCGATCGGCCTCGTCGCCAATGGCGAGAGGCTGGTGTCGTCCTTCGAATCACAGCTCGGCATGCAGAGCGACGGCTACAAGGGCGGCGGCGAACGCGCCGGCCTCGACGCTTCCGTCGCCAATGCGACGTTGTCGGGCTACGCCGCGCTCGGCCAGCGCATCAGCGCCTTCGCCGACGCGCAGGCCAGCAACATCCTCGACCTGCACCGGACGCTGTTCTTCGCCACTCTCAGCGTCATCGTCCTGGTGGCGCTGTTCATCTTTCGGCCGATGTCCAACGCCATCCTGCGCAAGACCCGCGAGCTGGTCGACGCGCGCAACTCGATGGCCTTCATCGCCGTTCATGACGGCCTGACCGGTCTCCACAACCGCACCTTTCTCACCGACCATTTCGACACGCTGATCAAGGGCGCGCACCGGCGCCGCGAGCGTCTGGCGGTGATCCAGTTCGATCTCGACCGCTTCAAGCAGATCAACGACACACTCGGACACGCCGCCGGTGACTATGTGCTGGTGGTGACGGCGCAGCGCATGCGCGATTCCTGCAGGGCTTCGGATCTCTGCGCGCGGCTCGGCGGCGACGAGTTCGTCATGATCCTCAATGGCGCCGGCACCACGGACGACATCCATGCGCTTGCCAAGCGCATCTTGGGCGAGATCAACGAGCCGATCATGTTCCAGGGCACGACGATCATGCCCGGCGCCAGCGCCGGCATAGCCGTGTATCCGGTCGACGCCGACAACGCGCAGGACTTGCTCGTCCATGCCGACCTTGCGCTCTATTCCGCCAAGAAGCTCGGCGGCGGGAACTTCTCCTTCTTCTCGGAGGAATTGCGCCGTGAACTCGACCATCGCAAGCAACTCGAACAGGACATCCGCACGGCGATCGCCAACAAGAGCTTCGAGGTCTATTTCCAGCCGCAGGTGTCGCTGACCAGCGGCAAGATCAGCGGCATCGAGGCACTGGTGCGCTGGCGGCACGCGACGCGCGGCATGATCTCGCCCGGCGAGTTCATTCCCGTGGCCGAAAAATGCGGCTTCATGCCCGATATCGGCCGTATCGTTATCAGCAGGGCGATCGAGGAAGCCGCGGAATGGGACCGCGCCGGCATCGATTTCGGCCGCATCGCCGTCAACGTCTCAGGCACGGAACTGCGCGAGCCGGATTTCGACAGCTTTCTGTTCGGCACGCTGGAGCGCGCCGGGCTGGCGCCGCAGAAGCTGGCGCTCGAGATCGTCGAATCCGTCATTCTCGACGACGAGAAGACAGGCATCGCCTCGAAGCTCCGCTATATCCGCGCCGCCGGCGTGCATCTCGAGCTTGACGATTTCGGCACGGGCTATGCTTCGCTCAGCCACGTTAACCCGAACGAGATCGACCGCTTGAAGATCGACCGCCGCTTCGTGCAGAACATCAATGAGAACGGCGACAACAGCAAGATCGTGCGCGCCATCACCGAGCTTGCCCGGGGGCTCGGCATCTCGATCGTTGCGGAGGGCGCCGAGACCGAAGCGGAGCTCGACTCTTTGATGGCGATCGGCTGCGACCAGGTACAGGGCTATTCGATCGCCTTCCCGATGCCGCACGACAAGGCGCGGGAATGGCTGATCGCGCGCAGCCCGACGAAGGCGAAGCTTAAGGTGTTGCAGGGCAGCCTGGCCTGAGGCGCACCGATTTTTCAGGTGAGGTCGGCCCGCGACTGACGGCTTTCTGCGCTTCCGGCGCTAACGTACATTAGTTACGCTCCGCTCCGGTGCCCGCAAACCAACATTCTCGACTCGAGCTGACCTGAATCTCGATGCACCCGGCATGGCCTGCCATACCGATCTCTGTTCGGGTATGGCAGGTTGCGAGGATTGCCACCGGATTTCAGGGATGCGGCTTCAACTTCTTATACTGATGCTGTTGCTTGTCACGTCGCCAGCCCTGGCCGCCGATCGCACCATCTACCTTACCTTCGACGATGGTCCGCTGAACGGAACCAGCAACATCCTAGATGTGGTGCAGGCCGAGCAGGTGCCGGTTACCTTGTTCATGGTCGGCATGCGTGCCGAGGCCAACGCCGCCAACCGCGCACTGCTGCAACGGGCGCAATCGATGCCGCTGGTGACGATCGGCAACCACAGCTACAGCCACGCCTACAATCACTACCGGCATTTCTACGGTGACACCGAAGGCGTCGTCGCCGACATGCTCAGGGCGAATGCGGTGCTTGGCCTGAAGCCGGCCGTACACGCGCGGTTGCCGGGACGCGATGTATTCCGGCTGCCCAACTACTCAAAGAACGACAATTCGCTGGGACCGGCGGAAGCCGGCCGCGAGGATCCGGACTACGAATTCGTCACGGCGTCGGGCTTCTGGCTCTATGGCTGGGACCACGAATGGGTACATGAGAACAGCGGCAAGCCGGTTCAGAGCGTCGACCATTTGGTCAGCGAGATCGACCATCTCTTCGTCTACAGCCATTTCGCCAGGCCGAACAAGCTGATCCTGCTCATGCATGACGAGATGTTCCAGGACGCTTTTGACGGCAAGGCGAAGCTGACGGCGTTGATCACAGCGCTCAAGCTGCGGCACTACACTTTCGGCACGATAGCGGACTACGACTGAGGCGGTTCCGCGTTCTGCCTCAGCAGCGCCAGCACATCGGCGAACTCGGCCAGCCTGTCATCGGGAATGCCAGCCCGCAGCCGCTTGTCGAAAGCGATCGCCGCAAGTCGGAGTTTATCGAACAGCGCCTCGCCGGAGACGGTCAGCGCTACCTGATGGACCCTGCGATTTTCCGGGTCGCGGCGGCGCGTCAGCAACCCCTGCGCCTCCATGGCGTTGAGGTGGTGCGTCAGCGTCGCGCCCTGAATGCCGATCATGCCGGCGAGCTCGCGCTGGTTGGCCAGTTCCTTCGATTTGACCGACAGCAAGGTCAGCCAGACCGGCAGCGTGCCGCCGGCCTCGACCAGCGCGGCATCGAAAGCCTGCGCCACCACCTTCGAGGTGCGTGCAAGGTTCATACCGACGGGCGGACGGTCAAACGGTGTCATGACCTTACAGTAGAGCATGCAATGGGAAGGTGAAACTCGGCTTCATGCATTGACATCTAATCGTTCGATATCTAACTATCTCTTATTGATGGCGTCGCGACATGGCTGCGACGCGCGGCGGGCGGGAGAGAGGAATGCGGTCATGCAATATGTCTACATCATCGTCGTCGGCCTGCATGTGATGGCGGGTGTGTTCTGGGCCGGCACGACCATCGCTGTCGCCCGCGATCCGGAGATCAAGGCCGAGCGCTTCATCCGGCCGCAACTCGGCGCCTCCGGTGTGGTGTTCCTGACCGGTTTGCTGCTTTGGTATTTCTTCCATGAGGGCGCTTTCGGCACGATGGAGAAGGTGCTGGCGCTGGGCATCCTGACGGCGCTTATCGCCGCCGGCGTGCAGGGCGCGCTCGTGGCCTCCGCCAGCAGGCAGCTCGCTGGCGCCGATCGGGCGACGCAGACCGCACTGCGGGCAAAAATGAGCCGGGGCGAACGCATCGCCGGCGGGCTGCTGGTCATCACCGTGCTTTGCATGGCGACCGCCAAGCTGTTTTGAAATCGCACGGCCGGCGACACCGACCGGGCGAGGCGCGCAACGGACCGAAGCGGCAGGTGGCTCTCCTTGCAATGGTCCGTTGCGCGCCACCAACCGGCGGACGAGATGACGACAAGAGCCGCTCTATCTTGCTGTTTCGACGCAATTCCGGACTGAAGGTTACAGAAGGCGCCGAACCGCTGCACACTTTCCTCAAATGCACTAAGCCATTTCGGGGCGCCTGGAGGCCTCGCGAATGGCCTTATGAACGTTGCGCTGCAGGTCCATGAATGCGGCGCTCTCCATGACCTCTTCGCGGCGCGGGCGCTCGATATCGACGTCAAATGTCCGCATGATGCGCCCCGGACCGATGCCCATCACGACAATGCGGTCCGACAGATAGACAGCCTCTTCGACGTCGTGGGTGACGAAGAGTACGGTGAGCCTGTGCTCCTCCCAGATCTGGGTCAGCAGTTCCTGCATCTGGTGCCTGGTCAGGGCATCGAGCGCGCCGAAGGGCTCGTCCATCAAGAGCATCTTGGGGCGGTAGGAAAGCGCGCGCGCGATGGCGACACGCTGCTTCATGCCGCCCGAAAGTTCGGATGGATAGAGGTTGGCCGAGTTCGGCAGCTTGACCAGGTCGAGGTGCTCGAGCGCGATCCTGCGGCAGGTGGCGCGGTCGTGGCCGGCGGCCTTGAGAGCAAACTCGATATTCTGCTGCGCCGTCAGCCAGGGCAGCAGCGTATAGGACTGGAAGACGACGCCGCGGTCGAGGCCGGGCTTCAGGATCGGCGACCCGTCGATGTCGAGATCGCCCGAGTCGAAATCCTGCAGTCCGGCGACGATCGACAACAGCGTGCTCTTGCCGCAGCCTGACGTGCCGACCAACGACACGAACTCATTGTCAGCAAGGTCGAGATTGATGTCGCGCAGCACTTCCGTGCGCCGGGCTCCGGTGCCGAAGCTCTTGTGGAGACCTTTGATGCGAAGTTTGGGGGAATTCATCGGCCTTGCCTCGTCACGAACGGCTGTCCTCGCGGAACAGCGCCTTGCCCAGCGCCTTCATGATCTGGTCGGTGACGAGGCCAAGCATGCCCAGCAAGAGGATGTAGCCGATGATGGTGTTGGTCTGGAAATAGCGCTGCGAGACGGTGATGCGATAGCCGAGCCCGGATGTCGCCGCGACGAGTTCCGCCAGCACGAGCCAGGTCCAGGCCCAGCCCAGGCTGATACGCAGCGTATCCCAGATGCCCGGCAAAGCGCTGGGCACCACGATACGCGTCAGGATCTTGCGATCCGGCAGGCCGAGCGTCCTGCCTAGACCGACGAAGTCCGCCGGCACGCGCTTGACGTTGTCCATGATCATCAGCACCTGCTGGAAGAAAGTGCCGATGAAGATGATCAGGAATTTCTGGGCGTCGCTCGTTCCCGCCCACAGGATGGAGAGCGGCACGAAGGCGACCACCGGCATGTAGCGGATGAAATCAACCAGCGGCTCGATCGCCGCTTCCCAGGCCCGGAAGCTGCCGATCAGCACGCCGATCGGAATGGACAGCGCCGAGGCGATGAGAAAGCCGACCGAAATACGGTAGATCGAGGCCTTGAGATCGATCAGCAGCGTGCCGTCGGCCCAGAGCTTTCCGAGCTGCATCACGACGCTGGCCGGCGACGGCAGGAAGATCGGCTTGACCAGTTCAAGGCCCGTCGCCGCCCACCATGCCAGGCCGAGGCCGGCAAAGACGGCCACGGCGATCACCAGGAAACGGGAGCGCGCGATGGGCGCGCCGATCCCGGTGGATCGGCGGCGGCGCGTCGCCTGCCCGGCAGCAGGCCTCGTTGCCGTGCCGGACGGGCTTGCTTTGGCGGCAGGCTCGTCGGACATCCCTGCAGCCGCCACGGCCCGGACTACTGCGCGGCCTTGACGAAGGCCGGATCGATCATCTGCTCCGGCGTTACGTCGGCCTGCAGCAGGCCGGCATTCTTGGCGGCGGCCTCGACGTCGGCGAATGTCTTGGTGGAGAAATCGCCGGTCAGGGCGCCCTTGTTCTCGGCCAGAGAATAGTAGCGCACGCCGTCGAAGGCGGTGTTGAGGTCCTCGACACTCGAGCCGACCGCCTTGGAGATGATAGCGCGACCGCCGGGCGTGTCGGCATTGTAGTCCTTGAGCGCGGCATCCCAGGCCTTGATCATGGCAAGCACCTGGCCGGGCCGCGACTTGATCACCTCGTCGCGCACCACCAGCACGTCACTGATCAGGCCTGGATCCTCGCCTGCGGTGAAGAGAAGCTTGACGTCCTTGTTCTGCGCCCGGGCCGTGGTGAGATACGGCTCATAGGTGACCGCGACCGGGACGCGGCCAGCGATCAGCGCGCTGCCGGCATCCGCCGCCGGCATCGGCACCGGCTGGACGTCGGCGATCGACATGCCGTTCTTGGCGAGCGCGTATTTGAGCAGGATGTCGCTTGTCGTGCCTTCCTCGAAGGCGACCTGCTTGCCCTTGAGATCGGCGATCGAGGTGATGTCCTTGCCTGCGATCATAGCGTCGGCTGTCATCGAGACGTCGAGCAGCAGCACGATCTTGACCGGCAGCCCCGCCGCTACCATGCCCATCGCAGTGTGGGTCGCGATGTTCGCCGCGTCAAGCTGGCCGCTCGCCAGGGCAGCGTTGATATCCTTGTCCTCGGCGAAGTTGACGATCTGGACGTCCGACAGGCCGCTTGCCTTGAACAGACCCTTGGCTTCTGCCACGTGCCACTGGCCGTAGCCCAGCCACGGCTCGATGCCGATCTTGAACGATCCAGCCTCGGGCGTCGTGGGAATGGTGGCGTCGGCTGCGTGGGCCAGCGGGGCGAAACCGACGGTGGCTGCCACAACGAGCGCGCGGAATTGTCCTTTGAGGTTACGCATCATCTTTGTTCCCCTTGATGATTCAGACCGCTTTTTTGAACCAAACTTCCCGTCCGGTGAGAATGCGGCTTCTGCTTCTTGCGGCACTGTGCCTCGGCGTCTTACCCGCCACGTCGACGGAAGTGAAATGATATTCAACGTCGGCGGCAATGGATGTCAAGGCTAAAATACATACATGCATATACAAGTTGGAGAGGCGGATTTCCGGGGCCGTGGCAGAGCTTGGGCAAGCTGATCCTGGCTCCGCCGATGGACAGTCTCACCCGTTTCACTCCTTACGGGAAGGAGAATAGCGACTTCCAAGTGAGTAGCGGCTGCCGACATAGGTCAGCTTGCTGATGGTGGCCACGACCGCGCCCGTCCAGGTCCGGCGATGCAGGAGAAGGCAGCAAGTGCCGATCTCGATGGCGAGATGCCGCGCCGTCTCGGCATCGGCCGGGACCGCGGAAATGATGTGTTCGACCTCGGTCACCGGTGTCTTCTGCATCAGGTAATCGTAGGTCGCCGTCGTCGAGAAATCCTGCTTGTCGTAGTCCGGTATCAGGCTCGGATTGACGAAGCGCTCTTCCAGTTGCACGGGCAGGTCGTTCTCGAAGTTGACGACTACCGAATGAAAGACCGCGGCGCGCCTGGCGAATTCGAAGGACAGCGAGAGCTCCTTGGTCGCAGTCATCCTTTCGAGGACGAGAACCTCCGAGCGATGCCTGTTGCCGCGCGCGACGATCTCGGCCGCGATGTTGTTGATCTCGATCAGTGTCGACTGTGGCCGGGGCGGCGCAATGAATGTCCCCACGCCTTGCAGCCGGATCAGGAAGCCGGCCGTGGTCAATTCCCGCAAGGCGCGGTGAACGGTCATCCGCGACACGCCGAGCGCCGCGACTAATTCGTTCTCGGAGGGCAGCTTGCGGTCCTTGCTCCAATTACCAGTTCCAATGTTGGTCAGGATGTAGTCCTTGACCTTCTCGTAGAGAGGGCTGGCCGTATCGGGCAAAGTATTCATGTCTCACACGTCCTTTCCGGCAAGCTGTCAGCAATCACCCGCCGGCGGGCCGCCGCATCCGGATGATGGTTTTCAAGCCATCGCCCTGCCCCGCCAGCAGGCGATCATAGGCGGCCGGAACGTCGTCCAGGCCGATCTCGCGATCGATCAGGCCGATCAGCGGCCCGGACAGGTCCGCCAGCATCCCGATGGCGTCGGGCAATTCGTCGGCAAAGGCATGGCATCCCAGCAGAGCGATCTCGCGCTCGACCAGCATGTTGGGGTCGATGTCGAGGCGGCCGTGGAAAATGCCGACCAGCGCCACGGAGGCGCCGGAGTCCAGAACGCCCAGCAACTGGTTGAGCGCGGCGATGCTGCCGGTGGCCTCGACGGCCGCAAGCAACGGCGCGCCGTGGAGCGCGGCGGCAATTGCCTCGCGGTCGAGATCGACGATCGTGGCGCCGGTCACGCTGGCGACGCGCTCGCCGCGCGCCCGATTGCGGTCCGTCACCAGCAACTTGCCGCCGAACGTTCGCGACAACAGCAGCGCCGCCAGGCCGCCGATGGTGCCGCAGCCGACGACCAGCACCGCCCCCGCCGTCTTCGGCAGGCGCCTCACGGCGTGCAGCGCCACGGCGAGCGGCTCGGCCATCGCCGCCACCCTTTCGTCGAGCGCGGCGTCGATGACATGCAGCAGGCGCGCAGGCAGGAGCGTCTCTTCGGCAAAGCCGCCGTCGCAAACCTCGCCGACGAAGCCCAGCGAGGCGCATAGATGCCGCCTGCCCGAGCGGCACTGCACGCATTCCCCACACCAGAAACGCGAATCGGCGACAACCCGATCGCCCTTGGCGACGGTGCTGACGCCCTCGCCGACCGCGACCACCGTGCCGGTCAGCTCATGGCCGGCTGTCGACGGCGCACGGCTTATCCACTGGCCGGTGCGGAAATTGTGGAGGTCGGAACCGCAGATGCCGGCGGCATCGACACGCAGCTTCACCCAGCCGGCGTCGGGAGCCCCTGGCGCGGCGATATCCTCGACGCGCAGGTCGCCGGGGCCATACAGTCTGGCGGCCTTCATCGCGCCGGTCCGTCAGCCGCCGAGGTAGCGGTCGCGAATTTCCGAGACCGCGTTCTCATGCGAGCTGAAGCCTTCATAGCGGGCGAGCCTGCGGGCATGCCCGGCAAGCTCCGGATAGGCGGCCGAGGTCACATAGCCGACCGACGAACGCTTGAGGAAATCCGTCACCGAAAGCGGCCCGTAGGTGCGCGCCCAGCGGCTGGTCGGCAGCACCGCATTCGGCCCAAGGACGAAATTGGCGAGCGTCACCGGCGTGTGCGGGCCCATGAGGATCTCGGCCGCCTCGGTGATGCGGCCAAGATGCGCGAACGGTTCCTTGGACAGGATTTCGAGATGCTCGGGCGCATAGTCGTTGATGAAGCGGTAGCTGTCCTCCAGCGATGCGGTCAGCACGATGCCGCCGCGCTTGCCGGTCAGCACCGCGCGCGAAAACTCCACGCGCTGCTCGCTCATTCGGGACCAGTGCTCGGGCAGTGCCGCCAGGGCAGCGTCGGCGACCTCGCGGCTGTGCGTCACGAGATAGGCGGAGGAATCCGGTCCGTGCTCGGCCTCGATCAGAAGGTCGAGCGCGGCGAGGCCGCCGGCGACAGTGCCGTCGGCAAAGATGATCGCTTCCGAAGGGCCGGCTGGAAGACCGGTATCGATGATCGAGGAGAGCAGGCTCTTTGCCGCCACGACCCAGGGACTGCCAGGTCCGACGATCTTGAGCGCGGGCTTCACCGTCTCGGTGCCATAGGCGACTGCCGCGACCGCATGCGCGCCGCCGCATTTGTAGACGGTTTCGACCCCCGCGAGGCGGGCGGCGACCAGGGTGGCAGCATCGACGGAACCGTCCGACGTCGGCGGCGTCACGATCGCGATCTGCGGCACGCCGGCGATGACGGCCGGAACCGAGGTCATCATGGTCACCGACGGGAAAGCGCCCTTGCCGCGCGGGACGTAGAGCGCGACGGAGGCGATCGGCGTATATCGGTCGCCGGCATAGGCGCCGGGACGGACTTCCTTGAGCCACATGGTCTCAGGGCGCTGCTCCTCATGGAAATGCCTGATGTTCTCGATGCCGAAACGGATGCTGTCGACGACATCCTTTTCCACCTTGTCGAAGGCTGCATCGAACTCGGCCTCCGAAACCTTCAGACTGCCCGCGGCCACATCGGCTTTGTCCAGGTCCCGGGCGAACCGCAGCAGGGCCGCATCGCCCTCCGTCCTGACCGCCTCGATGATCGGGCGGACCTTCTCGACGAAGACAGACAGGTCGGCTTCGGCGCGCTTCAGCAGGTTCGCCCGCTGTTCGGATGTGGCGGATGACAGGTCGTGAAAGCTGACGTCGGACATGGCTGCTCCTCAGAAACTCGGCAAAAGTATATACATGTACGTATAACTATCGCCAGCATTTTTCCGTGCTCTGCCATCGGGGCTGCCACGGCACACAGCATCAGATCGAGGCAAGAAAGCCCCCGTCCACCGGAAAGGACTGACCGGTGATGTAGGCCGAGGCGTCCGAGGCCAGGAACACGGCGATGCCGTGCAGGTCAGAAAGGTCGCCGAAACGGTGCTGCGGGATCTTGGCGAGCATCGATTGCTGCCAAGCCTCGTCGGCGTAGAACACCTCCGTCATTGCCGTCCTGAAATAGCCGGGAGCGATGGCATTGACCCTGATCCCAAGACCGGCCCATTCCGCCGCCAACGCCCGGGTCATGCCGAGCAGGCCCGACTTCGACGAACCGTAGGGCACCGCCGTTGGAATGCCGACTTCGGAGGTCAGCGAGCACATGTTGATGATGGCGCCGGGCCGTCCCGCATCGCGCATAAGTCGGGCGGCAGCCTGGGCGCAGAAGAAGGCGCCCTTGAGATTGGTGTCGATGATCCTGTCCCATAGCGCCTCGTCGACGTCGAGCGAAGGCCTGACCTCTTCCATGCCGGCATTGTTGACGAGAATATCGAGCCCTCCGAGCAGGTCGGCGGCCTCGGCGGTCGCGGCGCGGCAACGGGCGACGTCGATGACGTCCAGGGCGATGGCGTGCGCAGTCCCTCCGGCGGCCCGGATCGCAGCCGTCGTTTCCCCGAGCGCAGCCAGGCTGCGGGCAGTGACGGCGACAGTGGCACCGGCGGCGCTCAGCGCCTCGGCGATGCCGCGCCCGATGCCCCGGCTCGCACCGGTGACGAGCGCCTTCCTGCCCGACAGGTCGAAGAGGGAAGCATTGCGCATGTCGATCCTCCTTGGCCTTGCCGGCCTGTCCCTGGCCGCGAGACTAACCGATCATTGATTATACATACAAGCATATACAAACGATCCTGGGCGCAGCAGTGAAGCCGACCGCGCGAGCGGGCAGCCCGGTGCCGATACAATGCTGTTCAGCGCCTTTTCCTGCTGCCGCGATTTGGCGCGCGGCGACCTGTCCGTCAGATCCTGATCCCAAACCGGATGCCGTCATAGATGGCGGCGTGGATGTTGCGCGAGGCGACCGCGTCGCCGATGCGAAACAGCACGAAGCTGCCTTCGGCATTGCGGGCGGGGAAGATGTCGCCGCCCTTCACCAGCCGCTCATAGTCGACCGCCCCGCCATTTTTCGACAGTGGCTTCAGCGCAAGGTAGAGATCGTCGAGCGCTGCCGTGCCGTGCTCGACCACAATCTGGTCGACACGCCGCTCGCCGCGCCAGCCGTCGGCGAAGTCCGACGCCAGCTCGGCAACGAGTTGGTTGCCCTCGCGCCTCACCGAACGCAGCCTTGTGTTGATGGTGACGGTGACGCCCTTCTCGTGGAAGGCGCGCATGTAGGGCACGTGGTTCATGCCACCCATTTCCGGAGCGAAGAAGCGCTCCGGTGAGACAAGTTCCAGCCTGGAGCCGCTGTTGGCGATCAGCTCCGCCGCGCCCATGCCCTGATGGCCGCCATTGTCGTCGTAAAGCAGGACGTTCTCGGCCGGCTTGACGCTGCCGGCCATGATATCCCAGCTCGAGGTCACCAGATTGTCGCCGGCCGTCAGCGGCGGGTTCTGGGGCATGCCGCCGGTCGCAACGATCACCACATCCGGTCCCAGCGCCAGCACATCGTCCTTCTCGGCCCAGGTGTCGTAGCGGATCTCGACGCCGAGGCGAGCGAGTTCGGCCAACCGCCAGTCGATGATGCCGATCAGCTCCTTGCGGCGCGGATTCTGGGTGGCAAGCCTCACCTGGCCGCCAGCCTGGCTGGAGGCTTCGAGCACCGTCACATGGTGGCCGCGTTCGGCGGCGACGCGCGCGGCTTCAAGGCCGCCGGCGCCCGCGCCCACGACAACGACTTTTTTCTTCGGCCCTTCGGTTTTCGCGATGATGTGCGGGACGGTCGCCTCGCGGCCGGTCGCGGCGTTGTGAACGCAAAGCGCCTCGCCGCCTTCATAGATGCGGTCGAGGCAATAGGTGGCGCCGACGCATGGCCTGATCTCATGCTCGCGGCCTTCCATCACTTTGCGGATGATATGCGGATCGGCGATATGGGCGCGCGTCATGCCCACCATATCGAGCTTGCCGGTAGCAATCGCATGGCGCGCGGTGGCGACATCGGAAATGCGCGCCGCATGGAAGGTGGGGAACTTGGTCGCCGCCCTCACCTCACCGGCGAAGTCGAGATGCGGCGAGGAACGCATGCCGGTCACCGGGATCACCTTGGTCAGCGATGCGTCGGTCTCGATCGTGCCGCGGATGATGTTGAGGAAGTCGACCTTGCCGGACTTGGCGAGCCGCATGGCGATCTCGACGCCCACTTCCTTCGAGAGGCCGTTTTCCAGATCCTCGTCTGCGACCATGCGGATGCCGACGATGAATTTCTCGCCAACGGCGGCGCGCACGGCGTCGAGTACCATGTCGGTGAAGCGCAGCCTATTTTCGAGCGAGCCGCCGAACTCGTCGTCGCGATGGTTGGTCAGAGGCGACCAGAAGCCGTCCATCAGATGGCCGTAGGATTCGAACTCGATGCCGTCGAGGCCGGCCGCCTGGCAGCGCTGCGCGGCCGAGGCATAGTCGGCGACGATGCGCTCGATGTCCCACTCCTCGATGGTCTTCGGGAAGGCGCGATGCGCCGGCTCGCGCACCGGCGAGGCCGACAGCACCGGCAGCCAGTCGGCCTTGTTCCAGCCGGTGCGGCGGCCGAGATGGGTAATCTGGATCATCACCTTGCAGTCATGCTCATGGCAGGAATCCGCCAGTTCGGCGAGCCACGGCACGATCCTGTCGTCATAGACATGCAGGTTGCCGAAGGCGGCCGGGCTATCGCGCGAGACGATCGCCGAGCCCGCCGTCATGGTGAGCGCCATGCCGCCCTTGGCCTTTTCGGCATGGTAGAGCCGGTAGCGCTCCTTCGGCATGCCGTCCTCCGAATAGGCCGGCTCATGGCTGCTCGACATCACCCGGTTCTTCAACGTCAGGTGCTTGAGCTGGTACGGTTGGAGAAGCGGGTCGTTGCTGGTCATCTTCTTCCTGCCATTTCAAATTGTGCTAATGAGCGGCCCAAACCTGCCGCATCCGAAAGGTAGCGGCGCAATTTCCGCTTTGTTTTGCCTGCCACTCCGACCTTGGACGGCAGCAAGGAGCCGCTTATGACTGACGCCAAGAACCTCACCCAACTCGGCAAGCACGTCGAGACGCCACAGAGCCCCGAAGAGGCGGTCCTGGAGACCGTGCCGTTCCAGCGCGGCGACGGCCCGCCGGCTATCGTGCGCTTTACCTGCCCCGAGTTCACATCGCTCTGCCCGGTCACCGGTCAGCCCGACTTCGCCCACATCGTCATCGACTACGCGCCCGACCGGGCGCTGGTGGAGTCGAAGTCGTTGAAATTGTTCATGACCTCGTTCCGCAACCATGGCGCCTTCCATGAGGAATGCACGGTGATGATCGGCCGTCGCATCGTGGAGGCGACCAAGCCGCTCTGGCTGCGCATCGGCGGCTACTGGTTCCCGCGCGGCGGCATTCCGATCGACGTCTTCTGGCAGACCGGCGCGCCGCCCAAGGACGCATGGCTGCCGGATACCGGCGTTGCGCCGTATCGCGGGCGCGGCTGAGCGGATCGCGCGGCCGTCAAACATGATCGGCCCTGGCCCGGCAAAGTTCCTTTGAAAAGAACGGCAAGACCGCGTCGCGGTAGTGCTGCTCGTCGTAGCGCAAAAGATCGACATGGCCGGCCCCACCGAACCAGACGAGTTCCGACGACGGTGCCGCATTCTGCAGCGCCGCAACCTGGTCACGGTCGATAAAGGGATCGATGGTTCCGGCCAGCAGGATCAGCGGTTGGCCGATCTTGCCTATGCGATCGACTGGCCGGACGTCGTCGGCGCCGAAACCAAGGCGAACCGGCATCTGCGCCAGCAGGATATCGGCTTGGAAGCGACGCAAGATATGAAAAGGCATGCGCCATGCCGTCGTGTCGCGTAACGTCGCGTAAAGTTCCTCCAGGACATAGGCGTCGGCCAGCGCATGCGGCGTGGCGAAGACGAACGACGCTGCCCCCAGCGACGATCCGAGAGCGCCGAGTTTCTGGCCCGGAAAGCGTTGCCTTGCATAAGCAATGATCCGGCTGGCGTCCTCTCCTTCGCTGTAACCGAAACCCTGAACGGCACCGCCGCTCTCCCCATGGCCGGAAAGATCGAACAGGACGACTGAATAGCCGGCGTCGAACAGCATTCTCGCCCTTTGCATCATGGCGAGCCGGTTGGCCCCGCGTCCATGCAGCAGGACGATCGTCCCGCAACTGCCCGTCCGGTCGACCACCCAGCCAACAAGCTGGGGCGCACCAGGCTGATCGAGAGTGACGCGCTCCACGGGCAGGTCGCCGGGCGGCGCCAGGACCTGATGGGGTCCGCGCGCAATCAGCGTCGTTCCAACACGCCACATGCCGATCCCAACGACGATGCAGATAGCCGTAAGGGCCAGGGCAAGCAAAGCGCGAAATCTCATCGACAATTGTCCGGGGGCGAGTTCATCCGGGGCTCATTCGCACTGGTATTGGCTGAGCGCCCATTCGCCCGTCACCGACAGAAGGTCGGATATCTTCCAGTCGCCGCCGACCTTCTTTAGCTTCCATTCCAGGCGGTGCTGGTGGCCCTCGACGACGAAGGCGACAACCACCTTGGCCTGGTCGCCATCGACGGCCTCGATGGTGCGCAGGCTCTTGTCGATGGCGAGCTTGTCGTAGTCGGCATTGTCGAGCGCCATGTTGGGGTCGAGGCACTCGCCCTGCCCCGAGGCGCGTAGCGCGTCGCTCTTGTCGAGCACCGTTTTGGCCGGATCGACGAAGTTCTTACGCTGGGCGGGGTCCAATTCCAGACCGATACGCTCGTAAAAGGGCTTTACCACCGCCGTTGGCGATCCGGGCAAGACCGGCGCGACGGGCGCCGGTTCGGCCGGCTTGCTTTCCGGCGCCGTGGCCGCGGGCGGCGAGTCCGCCGGCGCATTGCCGCCCGAGGGCGCGTTCGGCGGCGGCGAGCCGAACAGCCCCTGCGCGCAGGCGCCGTTCAGCCCCGCGGCCAGCATCGACAAGCTCGACAGCGCAAGGATGAGACGGCGATGCACGGCGTCACTCCGTCGAGGCACCGCATTCCAGCGCGCTGAGCTTCCAGTCGCTGGTCTTGGAGGTGATGTCGGCGATCTTCCACTTGCCGTCCACTTTCTTCAGCGACCACACCATTTCGCGTTTGGAGTCATCGCCTTCCGGGAAAAGATTGAAGCTTGCCGTGACCTCGGCGGTATCGCCATTGACGGCCTCTTTGAGCTTCAGTGTCTTCGACAGGGTCTTCTGATCGAAATCCTGCGCGTCGAGGCCGGGGTCGAAGTCGAGGCAGGATACCTCATCGGGCTTCTCCTTCTGCGCCTTGTCGTTGGCTTCGAACAGTCTGGTCACCGGCTCGGTGAACCGGTCGCGGTATTTCGCGTCTCCCTCGAACTTCACTTCAGGAACGTAGAAGAACTTCACGGCGTTGGACGCCGGCCCGGCGAGCGCGGCGCCGGGCAAGGCGATCGACATGGCGGCGGCAAGCACTATCGGCTTCATGCAGGATCTCCGGAGGTTCGGCGGCGTGGCGGCAAGATCACCACCACGCATCCTGCATATCGGCTTTTTTGCGGCTCATGAAGTCCAGTCGCGCTCAGGCATCCAGCCAGACGTTCTGGAAGTCCATTTCGTAGGTCTGGTGCATTGAGTAGTTCTTCACCTTCTTGTTCATATGGCAGTAGAGCTTCTGCCAGAACGGCTGGATGATGACGCCGGAATCCTGCAGGATCGTCTCGACGTCCTTCATCACCTCCTTGCGCTTGGCGACGTCGATGAGCGACAGCGCCTCCTTGAGCTTGGCATCGAAGTCCGGGTTGGAATATGCCGTCTCGTTCCAGGCCTCGCCGGTCCGATAGCCGAGCGCCAGCACCTGCACGCCCAGCGGGCGCATGTACCAGATGGTCATGGAATAAGGATATTTCGTCCAGTCGTTCCAGAACGTCGAGCCAGGCAGCACCGTGCGCTTCACCTTGATGCCGGCGTCGCGCAGCTGTCCGGCGATGGCGTCGCCGGTGTTCTTCTGCCACTCGTCCTCGACGGTGATCAGCTCATGCTCGAAGTCTGCTTGCCCTGCCTCCGCCATCAGCTTCTTGGCGCCGGCGGCGTCGCGCTCCTTCTTGGGCAGCGGGTAGTATTCGGGATGGATCGGGGCGACATGGTGGTTCTCGCCGACCGTGCCGCGGCCATTGTAGCCGAGCTGCATGACCTGGTTGTTGTCGACCGCCATCTGCAGCGCGTTGCGCACCCGTTTGTCGTCATAGGGCTTATGGGTGATATTGGTGCGGGCCACGAGCGTGGTTGCCGTGGCGACCTCCGACTTCACCAGATTCATCTTGTCGAGCGGGTCGATGAAGTCGGCCGGCGTTTCGAAATCGAGGTCGATCTCGCCGGAATCGAAGGCATTCAGCGTGGCGTTGAAGTCGGTGCCATAGTCGATGAACTCGACGCCGTCGAGGGGTGCTTCGCCGCCCCACCACTTGCCTTTCTCGCGGCGCTTGACGACCGCCTTCGACCCGACCGCGTAGGAGACCAGCTCGAACGCACCGGTGCCGATCGGCTTCTTGATCGGATCGGCGCCATCCTTGTCGAAGTCGCGATGCACGACCAGCGCCGGATAGTCGGTAAGGCCCGGTATGATGGCGATATCGGCTTCGACCAGCTTCAGCTTGACCGTATGGTCATCGACCTTGGTGATCGCGCCATCCTTTGCCTTGCCGGTCTTGGCGTCGATCAGCGCGCCGACGCGGGCGGCCATTGAATTGCCCGACGCGCCCTTCTCGCACCAGCGGTTCAGATTGGCGACCACGTCGTCAGCGTTGAAGGCGTCGCCATTGTTCCAGGTGACGCCCTTGCGCAGATGCAGCGTGTATTCGGTGGCGTCGTCATTGACGTCCCAGCTTTCAAGCAGGACCGGCTCGAAGGTGAACTGGTGGGTGTAGCGCACCAGCGGCTCCAGCCAGCAACGCGTTACATTCGCCATCTCGGTCCAGTCATAGGTGCGCGGATCCTTCTGCGCCTTGACCGACATCGCGACATGCAGCGTTCCGCCCTTCTTGGGTTCGTCGGCAAGCGCCCTGGTTGGCGCGGCGAGGCCGAGCATGCCATAGGCGAAAGCCGTCGATGCGCCGAAGGCGCTGGCCAAAGCCAGGAATTCCCGGCGGTCGACACGGCCCGCGCGCGCCTCCTTGGCCATCGCTTCGATCGCGGCCGGGACCCGGTCGCCGTTGCTTCTGAAAAGTGTCATTGTCGTTACTCCCATTGATCTGATCGGGTCTTCGCCCGTTTGTTTGACTGACGCTACTGTCCATCAACTAACGCTGTCGGGCAGCTTTTCCTCACGTCGCGCGATCAAATCCGCGAGACCCTCGGCAATGCCTTCGTCGAGCTTCGGCTCCTGGTAGTCGGCGAGCATGTTACGCGCCTTTTCGCGGCCGCGCGTGTCGTGGTCCTTCGCGCCTTCGGCGCTCCACTGCTCGAAAGAATTGAAGTCCATGATAGTGGGCATGAAGAAGGCGCTCTCGAAATGCTCGAGCGTGTGCTGCGTGCCGAGAAAATGGCCCTGCGGGCCGACCTCGCGGATCGCGGCAAGAGCCTCCTTGAAATCGTCGAATGGCACGCCGCCGGCATATTTGTACCAGGCGACAAGCTGCTCGCAGTCCGTGGCGAATTTCGAATAGCCGCAGGTCAGACCCGCCTCCAGCCAGCCGGCCGAATGCCAGATGTAGTTGGCCCCGGACAGGATCGCGGCATGCATGAGCATGTTCGCCTCATAGCCGGCCTGGGCGTCGTTGAGCTTCGAGCCGACATGGAAGCCGGAAGTGCGCCAGGGCAATTTGTACTTCCTGGCCAGCGCGCCCATCAGGTACATCATCTGCGCGGCTTCCGGCGTGCCGCCCATCGGCGCGCCGGTCTTCATGTCCACGGTGACCATGAACTGCCCGTATATCTGCGGCGAGCCGGGCCGGATAAGCTGGGTCAGCGCCACGCCTGCAAGCGCCTCTGCGTTGACCTGCGCCACCGCGCCGACGGCGGAAGCCGAGGTCGAGGCACCGCAGAGCGCGAAAGGCGCCAGGATCAGCGGCTGGTTGTTGCTGGCATAGACCCGCATGGCGTCGATCATGGTGGCATCCCACACCAGCGGCGAATTGCAGTTGGTGATCGAGACCAGCACAGGATTGTCGCGCACGAACTCCTCGCCGAACACGATGCCCGCCATCGCCATCGTGTCCTCGGCGCGCTCCTTCGACGTCACGATGCCCATGAAGGGCTTGTCGGAATATCTAAGCGCCGAATGGATGATATGCAGATGCCGCTTCGGCACGGCGATTTCCATCGGCTCGCATATGACCGAGCTCGACGAATGCAGCGCCGGCGCCATGTAGGCCATCTTGTGGAAATTGTTGAGGTCGGCAAGCGTGCCGTAGCGGCGCTTGTTGTCGAGGTCGCGGATATAGGGCGCGCCGTACATCGGCACGAAGATCGAGTTCTTGCCGCCGACGCGCACGGTGCGCTCGGGGTTGCGGGCGTGGAGCGTGAACTCCGACGGAACCTTCGAGACAAGCTCCATGAGGAGCGCGCGGTCGATGCGGACACGCGTCTCCCTCACATCAGCGCCGGCCGACTTCCAAAGCTCGATCGCCCCATCGTCGCGGAATTCGCAACCCACCTCCTCTAGAATCTTGAGTGATTCCTCGTGAATCAGCTCAACCGCCTCGTCAGGCACGATCTCGTAAACGGGAATCTGCCGGACAAGGGTCGGAAACGACGCGACCGGCGCGCTTCTGAGCGCCTTGCGGCCAAGGCGGCCACCGCCGCGACGGTGGGTCTGTTCGGTCATTTCGACGGCCGGTGCGTTCATGGAGGCTCCTTCTTCCCGCCATCCACGTTAGCGATGCTAAATATGGCTGTGACGCTGGAAAATCCTGATCTTCAGTATAAGCTCACCTTATGCGAAGCTTGCGCCACCTCCTGCCATCGGCCGGCAGCCTGATCGTCTTCGAGGCGGCAGGCCGGCTATCCAGCTTTACCGCCGCCGGACGCGAGCTCGGTATGACTCAGGCGGCCGTTTCCTATGCCGTGCGCGGACTGGAGGAGCAGCTTGGCGCCAAGCTCTTCCAGCGCCGCCACCGCCAAGTGCTCCTGACGGAGGCCGGCGAGCGCTTCCATGCCGACGTATCACTGGGTCTCTCGCATATCCGCAAGTCGGCGGAGGACCTTCGCCTGCAGGCGACGGGCGGGCATGTGACCTTGGCCGCCTCGACCGCTTTCGGCTCGTTCTGGATGATGCCGCGCCTGCAGCAGTTCCGCGACCAGCTGCCTGGCATCGACCTGCGCATCCAGACCGCCGACCGCGACCTCGACATCATCGCCGAGGGCATTCCGCTCGGCGTGCGCGGCGGCGTGCCGCGGGACTGGCCGGACTATCACTCGCTATCGCTCTCCGACGAAGAGATCTTCCCGGTGGCAGGCCCAAGCTATCTCGCCAAGTTCGGCAAGCCGAACACGGTCGAGGAGTTGGCGACCCACCGGCTCATCCACCTGGAGGAGCCCTATCGCGAGGCGCCGACCTGGGACGAATGGTTCGCCTCCGCCGGCACCAGCCTGCGCAATGCGGAGCGCGGCTTGCGCATCAACGATTATGCCCTGGTGATCCAGGCGGTCATGGAGGGGCAAGGCATCTCGCTTGGATGGCGGCATCTGGTCCAGCGTCTGGTGGCGTCAGGCTTGCTGGTGCCATTGACCGATCATGTCATGCGGACCGGCATCGCCTTCCATGTCATCTGGCCGAAGAATCGCGATCTCAGCGACAACGCGCGCAAGGTGAGGGACTGGCTGGTGGCCCAGGCGTGAAGTTACCCCTCCCCCACACCGTTCGAATCCGCCTATAATCCTCTGATGCCCATCCGCCAGCTTTCAGAAACGATGATCAACCAGATCGCCGCCGGCGAGGTTATCGAGCGTCCCGCGAGCGTGGTGAAGGAACTGGTCGAGAACGCGCTCGACGCCGGAGCGTCGCGCGTCGAAATCGTCACGGCGGGCGGCGGGCTCAACCTCATCCGCGTCACAGATGACGGTTCGGGCATCGCCGAGAAGGAACTCTCGCTGGCGGTCGCGCGGCACTGCACCTCGAAGCTTTCCGACGACATCCTTGATATCCGCTCGCTCGGCTTTCGCGGCGAGGCGCTTCCTTCGATCGGTTCCGTCGCAAGGCTGTCGATCCGCTCGCGCACAGCGACTGGGGACAACGCAGCCGAGATCGGCATCGAGGGCGGCCGCGTCTCGGCGGTGAGGCCGGCGGCGGCCAATCGCGGCACCACCGTCGAGGTGCGCGACCTCTTCTTCGCCACGCCGGCCAGGCTCAAATTCATGAAGGGCGAGCGGGCCGAAAGCTCGGCGACAAGCGATGTCGTCAAGCGCATCGCAATCGCCTTTCCCGGCGTACGGTTCACGCTTGCCGGCTCCGACCGCTCGACACTGGAATTGCCCGCTACCAGCGATACCCCGGAGGGGCGGCTGGCGCGGGTCGCCCAAGTCATGGGCAAGGATTTCCCCGACAATGCCATTGCCATCGATGCCATGCGCGACGGCGTGCATCTCGCCGGCCACGTCTCAATCCCTTCCTACACGCGGGCGAACGCGCTGCAGCAATATGCCTATGTCAATGGACGGCCGGTACGCGACAAGCTGATCGCCGGCGCTATCCGCGGCGCCTTCGCCGACGTGCTGCCGCGCGACCGGCACGCGGTGACCGTGCTCTTCCTGTCGCTCGATCCGGCGACCGTCGACGTCAACGTGCATCCGGCCAAGGCCGATGTGCGTTTCCGCGATCCAGGCCTGGTGCGCGGCTTGATCGTCGGGGCAATCCGCGAGGCGCTGGCCGGTGCCGGGATCCGCGCGGCAACCACGGGGGCCGTCGGTATGATGGCGGCCTTCCGGCCCGGCGCCGCAGCCTACTCCCACCCCGGTCCGGCCGGCGGCCACCGCAGCTATGAGGCGGCCTATCGCGCCTCGGGTGGCTTCGACCATGGTTCGAATTTGGCGCGCTCGGCGCAGCGGCCACTCGACATGGGCTACGGTGAAGCACGGCCGCGGTCCAACGGCTTCGCCGAGAACGAGCAGGCCGCCTTCGATACCGGTCCGCTCGCCAGTGCCGATGCCCGGGCCGGCGTCGCGGAGCCGGCGGAGGCGCTGCTCGGCATGGTGCTGGGCGCGGCGCGCGCGCAGGTGCATGAAAACTACATCGTTGCCCAGACGCGGGATTCGCTTGTCATCGTCGACCAGCACGCCGCGCATGAGCGGCTGGTCTACGAGGCGCTGAAGAACGCGCTGCATTCGCGCGCCGTGCCATCGCAGATGTTGCTTTTGCCCGAGATCGTCGACCTGCCGGAAGAAGATGCCGAACGGCTGGCGCTGCATTCCGACACGCTCGCAAGGTTCGGCCTCGGCCTGGAGCGGTTCGGCCCGGGCGCCGTGGCGGTGCGCGAAACGCCGTCCATGCTCGGCGAGACGAATGTGCAACAGCTGGTGCGCGACCTCGCCGACGAGATCGCCGACAACGACACCGTCGAGACGCTGAAAGAACGGCTGGACAGGATAGCCGCGACGATGGCCTGCCACGGTTCGGTGCGGTCAGGGCGCCTGCTCAAGGCCGAGGAGATGAACGCGCTGCTGCGCCAGATGGAGGCGACGCCCGGATCCGGCACCTGCAATCATGGCCGGCCGACCTATATCGAGCTCAAGCTCGCCGATATCGAAAGGCTGTTCGGGCGGCGGTGAGAGCGCGACCGACGACCGGCATCATTTCCTCTTGCGGTATTCCCTGGCCTTGGAGCTGAAGGCGTAATCCTGCGTGTAGCCGGCGCCGCCATCGCGAAAATTCACCGAGATGACGTCCTTGCCGCCCTCCACCCACTTCTGCACATTCATATAAATGGGGGTCATGAGCATGCCGGCGCTGCAGTCCGGATCATCGAAGCGGATTTCCTGAACGACCTTGCTCTTCTTCTTGTTGATCACCTGCAGCTTGGTCATGCAGATGCCTGCGTCGGATCTGGTGTAGATGCCGGCAAACCGATCGATGGTCGTCTCGGCCCAAAACGGAATTTCGACGGTCCCGTCGATCTTGAAGTCGCTGGTGTCGTCGAGGCTCGCGACCCTCCTCAGCGTAACGGGAAATATGTCACCGGCCTTGCTCCAGTTGCCGGTTGCGGCGTTGTCGGTGAGTTCGAGCGAGAAGGGGCACCCGGTGGTGTCGACAGGAGTCTTCGAGCCCGTCACCAGGACGCGCTCGAATTCCTTGTCGTCCGCGATCTCGCATAGCGAGAGCCTTGAGCCGTCAGCCTTGCCGTAGATTGCGATCGGGGTTTGCCTCGCGTCGTAGAAATAGCTTCCCTCGACGGTGATGCCGCTACCGAAGCCGGCATATTTCTGCAGCGAGAGGTGGACCGGGGTCGGGCCGATCGAGCCTTCGTAGTTTTCCACCTGATACCAGCCCGCGAACGCCTTATGGCTTAGCAGCAGCAAGCAGCCAACCGCGGTGATCGTCCCTCTTCGCATCCCAACCCCCTTCGTCCAGGCGGATCAGGATAGCTTGCTTGATGCCTGCATCAAGCGGCAGGAACTGGCGAGGCGGATCTTGGCAGATCGGGTCCGAAAACGGCTCCAAACCACTGATCTATCTCTTCAAATTCACTACGATCACGCCGCCCAGCGCCAGTGCGCCGCCGAGGACGCCCAGCAGGGTCGGCACTTCGCCCAGCCAGAAGAAGCCGATCAAGGCGGAAGTCGGCGAGACGAGGTAGAGGAAGTTCGAGGCGCGGGCGGCCGGCAGTCGCGACAGCGCGGTCGCCCAGGCGGCATAGGCGATCAATGAGGGCACGATGCCGAGATAGATGACGGCGCCGAGGCCGGCGGTGTCGGCGACCGCTGCCTGCGAAAACGCTTCCGGCAGGAACGGTGAAAGGCAGAGCGCGCCGAGGACCATGTTGGAGGCTGAGATCGTCAGCGGATGATGGCGGGCAAAGAGCGGCTTCTGGACGATGGTGTTGACAGCGGAACATAGCGCGGAGCCCAGCACCAGCATAGCGCCGGCGTTGAAATGCAGGCCGTGTCCGTCGGCGACCGCAATGATGCCGATGCCGGTGAAGGAGATTACGGTGCCCAACCAGGCGATGCCGGAAAAGCGCTCGCCGAGCAGCGCCATGGCCATGATTGCCGTGAAGATCGGGCTGACATTGATGATGAAGCCGGCGGCGCCTGCCGAGACAGTCAGCTCGCCGAAATTGAGCATCGCCGTGTAGAGCGCCACGAAGATGGCGCCGCCGAAGGCGAAGCGCCACAGCTCGTCGAACCTGGGCAGCGCCGGACGCTTGATGGCGAGGAAGATGGCGGCCGGAACCGCCGCGATTCCAAAGCGCAGAGCGCCGAGTTCCAGCGGCTGGAAGGCGGCAAGACCGGCGCGGATCGCCGGGAAAGCCGAGGCCCAGCCGATGACCGTCAACGCCACCGCGATCGCGGCGGTGGTGTCCATGCGCTGTGTCTCATTCAACGTGCCCGCGTAAGCGCTCATTGCAGTAACCTCGTCTTTCTGTGTCATGGAGGCAGAAAGCGCCATTGCCGGTCAATTGACAAACGACCAATTCAAGGATCAGCTGTGAGAATGGATCACAGCTTAGACCAGATACTGCCGCTCGAAACCCTGCGCGCCTTCGACGCCGCGGCACGAACGGGAAGCTTCTCGGCCGCGGCTGAAAAACTCAACCTCACCCATGGCGCGGTGAGCCGCCAAATCGCCAAGCTGGAGGGCTGGCTGGGACTGAAGGTGTTCGAGCGCAACGCGCGCGGCGTGACGCTGACCATTGAGGGCAACCGGCTTCATCTTCGCACCACCGAGGCCTTCGCGCTGATCTCGGTCAACTCCGACCGCTGGGTCGAGCCGCGCGGCACCGCCGTGGTGCGGCTGGCCTCGATCCCCTCGGTGAGCGGGCTGTGGCTGATGCCGCGCATGGCCGCGTTGGAAAACCATCCGACCCGACTGCGCATCGTGCTCGATGTCGACAACCGCCAGGCGGACCTCGCCGACGAAGGCATCGATCTCTCGGTGCGCTGCGGGCGCGGCCGCATCCCCGGCCGCGTCTCGGTACAGCTTTTCGAGGAGCAGATTTTTCCCATAGCCTCGCCCGAACTCGCACAGGAGATCGGGCGTGGCGATCCTGCCCGGCTGCTGAAGTTCCCGCTGATCAACGATTCAGACGCATCCGGATGGCGCGCATGGCTTGCGGCGCAGGACATCGATTACCGCCCCCGTCCGCAGGACAGGCGTTTCGAGGACTATAACCTTGTGCTCGACGCGGCGGCGCACGGGCTGGGCATCGCGCTGGCGCGACCGCCGCTGACAGCGGACCAGCTCCGATCCGGCCGTATCGTCGGCGTCGACGAGCGTGTTGCGCTCAATCCCGTCTCCTATTGGATGGACCGTCCGGTCGGCCGGCCGCGCGCGGCCGCGGCGGACCTTGCCAGGCGCATCGCCGAACAGGCCGGGCTCGCTCCGGAAAAGCTCGAAGCTTTCCTGCAAGACGACGTCTGAGCGGGATTCAGCGAAGCAAAAGCACCATGATCGTTGCCGTCACCGCCGAGACGACGGCCGTGACAGCCGAGATCGTCCAAAGCGATATCGGCGCGGATTCCGATCGCGGGGCATGACCAGCGGGACGGGCGGAGGCACCGCGCGGCTGAGGCGCGTTGGCATTGGCGGCGACCAAGGCCGAAGTGGAAGAGACGGCCGGAGAAAATATGGACAGTTCTGGCGCAACCGCGGGCCTGCACATATTGTCGGCAGCCGCCGCCGGTGGCGGAACGAAGCCGCGCGGAGCCTGATCGGCATCGGTTGCCGCCCTGCCCGCCGAGGGTCTGGCCGGCGCATCGTCGGTGGCGGCATCGGGCTCCATGAAGGCCCGGTAGGCATCCTCGACCTCGGAGGACGACAGACGTTGCGATGCCGGAGCGGCCTGGCGTGGCTGCGCACTTTGCAGCGACTGGGCTGCGATTTGCGCCGCCTGCCCCGTCGTTGGCGCTGGCGGCTGGACCAGCGCCTTGATCAGGGCTGCCGCCGCCGGATCGGCCTTGGACGATGGCACCGCCTTCGGCGTGAGCGCCTCATTGATCGGCGTGTTCAAGCGGGTCGGGGTGATGTCCATACCGGGTTTCCGGAAACGATTTGGCGCTCAGCCATACTGCATGAACATTGCGTCAAGCTTGACGTTGCTTATGATTTGTGGCGATTGAAACCCGATGAACTCAAGCGTCCTTTCATGATGAATCGTTTCGAAGGCCCGGGCGGCAGGGAAGCCCGGATCCGCTATCTGGACGGCGACTTCCAGGTCACCAGTCCCGGCTCGTTCGTGCGCTGCGCGGTGACGGGCGAGAACATTCCCATCGACGAACTCAAATATTGGAGCGTCGCCCGGCAGGAGCCCTATGTGAGCGCGGCAGTGTCACTTGCCCGCGAGATCGAGATGCACCCGGAATTGCGCAAGCGGGGATAGGCCATGCGAGCCGACGGCGCCGTGGCAATCAATCTCGACCGCGCTTAGGGTATCGCATTGAAGAACCTCAAGAAATCTCTCAAGACCCTGGTTCGCATGCCGCTTATCATGCGTGCGCGAGTGCGCGATCGGGCGGTCTCGAAAGCACCAAGGTTCAACCTGGCGGCCTGCGCGATATTCCGTGAGGAAGCGCCGTTCCTGGCCGAATGGATCAGCTTCCACCGGAGTGTGGGATTTGAGCATTTCTATCTCTACAACAACTTCTCGACCGACGACTACGAAACCGTACTGGATCCGTTCATCCAGGAAGGCCTGGTTACGCTGGTCGACTGGCCGCGGCCGGTGGGGCAGTTGTCGGCTTACAGGGACTGCATCCGCAAACGCTGGCGCGAAGCGTTGTGGATCGGATTCTTCGACATCGACGAGTTTCTTTTCGCGCCCGACGGACGCGACGTGCCCTCGGTTCTGAGCGACTATCGCGACCTTCCAGGCGTTTGCGCGTGGCAGGCGTTCTATGGCTCCTCCGGCCATGTCGAGCGGCCAGAAATCCCGGTGGTTGAGGCCTACACGATGCGAGCCGGGCCGGACGTCACGACGGTCAAGACAATCCTGAACCCGCGCATGGTCTACAAGGTTGGCGTCCATCAGTCGAAATTCCTGTCTGGCGAAGGGTTGGACACCCATCGGCGGACGATTGTCCCCGGCATGTCACCCAGGCTCGATATCCTGAGGATCAATCACTATTGGTCGCGGTCGCTCGCCGACCTCGACCAGAAAGTCCGGCGCGGCGACGCTTCGACTTCGGCGTTGCGCGACAGGGATCGGCATTTCGACTTCGAACGCAAGCTCAACCTCGAGCGCGACGAGGCCATCCTGGATGCGATGCGGCAGCCCCGCCAAGGCACCTAGCGACTGCCTCGCAACACAATCGGTGCAATCGACGCGGCAGCGAAAAACACTTTCTGCGAGGTGCGTGACATGCTCGTGAATCTGAAGCTATAGAGGTGGCGGGTATTTGGGGGATTTGGCGTGAAGGTTCTGGTGACCGGGGGCGCCGGCTTTATCGGCTCGCATCTATGCGACCTTTTGCTGGCAAGAGGCCGAGACGTGACATGTCTCGACAATTTCTCGACTGGTTCGGACGAAAACATCCGCCACCTCTCGGACAATGCACGGTTCAGACTGGTGAGACACGACGTGACCGTGCCGCTCCACGCCGAAGCCGATGAGATCTTCAATCTCGCCTGCCCGGCCTCGCCCGTTCACTATCAGCGCATTCCGATCGAAACGACGAAGGCCTGCGTCTACGGCGCGATCAACATGCTCGATCTTGCGTCCGCGTCCGGAGCGAAAGTCCTTCAGGCCTCCACCTCCGAGGTCTATGGCGATCCGGAAATCCATCCCCAGACCGAGGCCTATTGGGGCCATGTCAACCCGACCGGTCCCCGCAGTTGCTACGATGAAGGCAAGAGATGCGCCGAAGCGCTGTTCTTCGACTACCGGCGCATGTCGAAATTGCCGATCAAGGTGGTGCGCATATTCAACACCTATGGGCCGCGCATGCACCCCTCGGACGGCCGTGTGGTAAGCAATTTCATCGTCCAGGCGTTGCGCAGCGACCCCATCACCATCTACGGCGACGGAAGCCATACGCGCAGCTTCTGCTACGTCGACGACCTCATCGACGCGATGACCCGGATGATGGCGACACAGGATGATTTCGTGGGGCCCGTCAACATCGGAAACCCGACGGAAGTCACGATCCTGGAGCTGGCCGAACTCGTCTTGCGCATTGTCGGCGGCAAGTCCAAGATCGAGTTCAAGGCGCTTCCGCAGGACGATCCCCAGCAGCGCCAACCCGACATAAGCCTGGCGCGTTCGGCGTTGGACTGGTCCCCTCGCGTCGCTCTCGCGGACTGGCGAGACGGTTCGCTACTTCCGCCGGCTTATCAACGGCAATTGAGGCGAGCGCCTCGAAATTCAGCCCCGCATCCTGCGCTGACGCCAGGCGTCTAGCGTCTCGTCGATGATGCGCTCGGGCACATGATCGAGTTCAAACACGGCCTCGATATCGAGCACGTCCAGTTGATCGAGGAAACCGGCTGGTGTCTCGCCGTGGCGAAGCCGGGCGGCGTCCTTCGCCGTGGTGGCGAGGCGCAGCCCCTCCCGCCTAGCCAGCGCCAGAAGGTCGGCAAGTTCGTCCTGGGCGTAGAAATGGTGGTCCGCAAACGCGCGCGAATGGGCGACCTCGCCGCCCGCTCCGCGCACCGTGTCGAAGAACTTCTCGGGATGGCCGATGCCGGCGAAGGCAAGGAAGCGGCCCCCCGCAAATCGCGACGGATCCGCCGGCTCGACATGCGCCAGGAAGATGGGCCGGCCGGCGCGCGCCGCCTGGCGAACGACGCCGTCGGCGGCGGCCCCCTCGCCCATCTTCAGCAAGCCGCTGGTGAAGACCAGTTGGTCGACGATCCTGGCGCGGAGCGGCCCGCCCGGGATGACGCGGCCGTTGCCGATGCCGAAGCGGGCGTCGACCACGACCAGCGCATAGTCGATATGGATGCGCGCCGACTGGAAGCCGTCATCCATGATCAGGAAGTCGCAGCCATGTCCCTCGATGAGCAGCTTCGCGCCGGCGGCGCGGTTCGCCGTCACCGCGACCGGCGCATGTTCGGCCAGAAGCAGCGGCTCGTCGCCGACATGCTTGGCGGCGTCGTGATGCGCATCGACGATATGCGGCTTGGCGAACGAGCCGCCATGGCCGCGCGACAGGAAGCCGGGAGTAAGCCGCATGCGCCTGGCCTGTTTGGCCAAGGCGATGGCGACAGGCGTCTTGCCGCTGCCGCCAACGGTAAGGTTGCCGACGCAAAGCACGGGCGCCGCGACCTTCTCGCGCGGGGCGCGACGCATGCGGCGGCCGGCGACCAGCCCGTAGATCGCGGAGGCCGGCGACAATGCGAACACGCGCCAGTCGGGCTTTTCCCACCAGAAGGGCGGCGCTTCGCTGGTCATCGCACCCGTCCCATGCTTGTTCTAGCGCCCGTTTGCGCCTTTCAGGCGCGCCTTGACGACCAGCGGCTGGATGTAGGGCTCCAGCGATTTCAGCGTCCGGGCAAGCGCGCCGCGCATTTCGTCGACGGTGGCCGCACCCGCCGCCATCATCTCATGGCGCGCCACTTCGTTGGTCAGAAGGAAATTGACGGCGCCGGTCAGCATATCGCGGTCGCGCACCAGCTTGGCGCCACCGCTGTCGAGCAGGCGCTGATAGGCTTCGCGGAAATTCTGCACGTTGCGGCCGGCAAGCACGGCGGTTTCGAGCATCGCCGGCTCCAGCGGATTCTGGCCGCCCTCCGAAGTCAGCGAGCGGCCGACGAAAGCGATCTCCGTCAGCCTCAGATAGAGGCCCATCTCACCGATCGTGTCGCCCAGAAAAATATCGATGTCGGGCGAGATGCGATCACCCTTGCTGCGCCGTGCGACCGTCAGCCCCATGCCGGAAATCTGGGCCGCAAGCGCGTCGGCGCGGTCGGGATGACGCGGCACGATGATGGTCAAAAGCCCGGGATGGCGCTTGTGCAGGCTGGCGTGAACCTCCGCGGCGACAACCTCCTCGCCGTCATGAGTCGAGATCGCCGCCCAGGTCGGGCGATCGCCGATCTGGCGCTGCAGGGTGGCCAGGGCCCGCTCATCGACCGGCGGCGGATGGGTGTCGACCTTGAGGTTGCCGGAGACCGTGACCGGCCGGGCGCCGAGCGCGCGGAACCGTTCGCCATCGACATCCGACTGGGCGATGACATGGGCGAGGTTCTCGAACAGGGCCTCGGCGACGCCGGAACGTTTCTTCCACGACGTGAAGGACCGGTCCGAAAGCCTGCCGTTGACCAGAACCTGCGGCACGTTGCGGGCGCCAAGCTCCAGGATGGTCATCGGCCAGATTTCCGATTCGGCGATGATCGCCAGTTCCGGCCGCCAGTGATCGAGGAAGCGGCTGACCGCGGGCTTCAGGTCGAGCGGCACATACTGATGGATGATGCGGTTGCCGAGGCGCTCGTCGGCGACCTTGGCCGAGGTTACGGTGCCGGTGGTCAGGACGATGTTGACACCATAGTCCAGGATGCTCTCGATCAGAGGCACCACCGCGATCGTCTCGCCGACGCTGGCGGCATGGATCCAGATCACCGGCCCCTCCGGCCGGGGACAGCCGGCGACGCCATAGCGCTCCCGGCGGCGGGCGCGATCCTCCTTGCCGCGCGAGGCGCGCCAGGCGACATAAGGACCGACGAGCGGATAGGCGACCGCCCCCGCATAGCGATAAGCGGTCAGGGCCGCACGCGCCCAGCGCTCGCTCATTTGCCGCCGTCCACGAGGCGATAGGCCTCAGCCGTCGCGGCGTTGAGGGAGGCGGTGACCTCCTGGCGCTTGCGCTCCATCTCGGCATCGTCGGCATCGGCCGGCACGAAGACCGGCGACCCGACGATGACCGCGGAGCGCCCGAAAGGCAGGTTGATGGTGGTCTTGTCCCAGCTCTTCTCAAGCACCTTGCGGCGGCTGGTGGCGATGGCCGAGGGCAGGATCGGCCGGCCGGAAAGCCTTGCCAGAAGAACAATGCCTAGCCCGGCGTCGCGCGGTTTGCCGTGCGGAATGTCGGCGATCATGGCGACGTTCTTGCCGGCCACGAGCGACCTCTTGAGCGCTATCAAGGCCTTGGCGCCGCCTTTGTCGAGATGTTTCGAACTGTTGCGGCCGCCGGAACCGCGCACGGCCTCTATGCCGAATTTCTCAACCATCAGCGCCTGGAGTTCGGCGTCGGCGCTGCGCGAAACCATGGCGACCAGGGGGCGGCCCTCGGGGTAATAGGCAGGGGTCAGAAGATGCTGGCCATGCCACAGCGCGATGATGCCGGGCTCGAGATGCGCATAGGCGCCGCCAGCCACCTTCGTCGAACCTTCGACCAGCGGGCTGGTAACGCGAATCAGCCGCAGGAACCAGGCGAACAGGCTGGCGATGAAGTTCTTGACGAAACTCGACTGCGCCAACGGCTCGCGGATGCGCCGCCAAAGCGTACGCGTTCCACCGCGTCTGCCAGCGCGCCGCCGCGTCGCCCCTTTCACCGCTTCATGCTCCATCGACGTCAACCGCCGACCTTCGATTCCGGATCGAGCAGCCGGTGCAGATGAACAACGAAATAGCGCATATGGGCATTGTCGACACTGGCCTGCGCCTTGGCTTTCCAGGCGCCAAGGGCGCTTTGATAGTCGGGATAGATGCCGACAATGTCGAGGGCGTTGAGATCACGGAACTCGGTTCCACCCAGCTTTTTCAGCTCGCCGCCGAACACAAGGTGCAAAAGCTGCTTCTTTCCGTCTTCCACGGCCATGCCGATCCTTCGCGTATCCATGAATTTTGACAGGTCTAGACCAAAGTGGCCGGTTTTGGAACCGCCGACTGCCTCACCCTTGGTCAAGCCCGGCAATGACGCTAGTAAGCACGCCGAGCAGTTCGCCGCTGCCGGCCGCGAGCGCGCCATGGCTGATCACCTCGCCGGCATAGCGGGGTGGCCTGGCATCGCGGTCGAACAACGCTCCGCCGGCCTCGGTGAGGATAAGATCGGCGGCGGCTATATCCCAGTCATGCGCGCTCGGCTTGACGAAGGTCGCGTCGAGCTTGCCGGCGGCAATCAGGGCCAGCCGATAGGCAAGCGACGGAATGTAGGCGCTCCGCCGCAGCCTGTCCCGCCAGGCTTCCGGCATCGAGTCGACCAGCGGCTTGGGTCCGCCGATATCGACGTCATGCCCGAGCGGACGCACATGGATGCGCTTGCCGTTCACATAGGCGCCCTCGCCCCGCAGAGCCCAGTAAGTCTCTTGCTTGGCGGGGCATTCGAGCACGCCGGCCAGCGAGCGGCCGTCCTCGACCACGGCGACGCTGACGCACCAGGAATGCAGGCCATCGAGGAAGCCGCGCGTGCCGTCGATCGGATCCACGACGAAAGTGCGGCGGGCCGACAAACGCGCGTGATCGTCGGCGGTCTCCTCCGACAGCCAGCCATAGTCCGGGCGCGCCCTGAGCAAGGTCTCACGCAGATAGGCGTCCGCGGCATGGTCGGCCTCGCTCACCGGCGAGGTTCCGCCTTTCATCCACACCCGCGGTTTGTTGCCGAAATAACCCATGGCTATGGCGCCGGCCTCGCGGGCGGCATCGCGCAGCAGGGCCAGATCGTCGCGGGCCGCGCTCGATGTGAGTTGGTCAAGCGCCGGCAAGGGTCATCCCCTCAATCAGGAGCGTCGGGGCCGCCGTGCCGAAATTGCGGTCGAGGTCGCTCGCCGGCACCATGTTGAGGAACATGGTCTTCAGGTTGGAGGCAATCGTCACCTCGGCCACCGGATAGGCCAGCGCGCCATTTTCGATCCAGTAGCCGGAGGCGCCGCGGCTGTATTCGCCGGTCACCATATCGACCCCCTGGCCGAACACCTCGGTGACGTAGAAGCCGCGTTTCAGCGACGCGATCAGGTCTTCCGGCGAACGCTCGCCCGGCTCGATGGCAAGGTTGGTCGAGGACGGCGAAACGGACGAGCCGCTGCGCGAGCCGCGCCCGTTGGTGACGAGGCCGAGCTCGCGCGCGGCCGAGGTCGACAAGAACCAGTGGTTCAACACGCCCTTCTCGACCATGAGGAGCCTCTCGCCCTCGACGCCTTCGCCGTCGAAGGGGCGCGAGGCCTGGCCGCGCCTGCGCAAGGGTTCGTCGGTGACCGTGATCGCGGCCGACGCCACCTGCTTGCCCATCATGTCGCGCAGGAAGCTGGTCTTGCGGGCGACCGCGGCGCCGTTGATGGCGCCGGCGAGATGGCCGGCAATGCCGCGCGCGACGCGCGGATCGAACACCACGTCGACCGGGCCAGTCACCGCCTTGCGCGCGCCCAGGCGGCGCACGGCGCGTTCCCCGGCCTTGCGGCCGATGTCCTGCGGCGCATCGAGATCGGCGAAATGCTGGCGCGAGGAGAATTCATAGTCGCGCTCCATCGCCGTGCCCTCCCCGGCAATGACGCTGGTCGAGCGGGAAAATCGCGAGGCGATATACTGACCGAGAAAACCATGCGAGGTGGCAAGCACGAGTCCGCCCAAGCCGGCGCTGGCGTTGCTGCCGGCGGAATTGGTGACGCCCTTTACAGCCATCGCGGCCGCCTCAGCGGCAAGGGCAGCCTCCTTCAATTGGTCGGCAGGCACCTCGGTCGGGTCGAAGAGGTCGAGATCGCGCAAATCGCGCGCGAGCAGTGCCGGATCGGCGAGGCCCTGGAACGGATCCTCGGGCGAGACCTTGGCCATGGCCACCGCGCGTTCGGCAAGCGCCTTCGGGTCGGAAGCGGCGGTGGCCGAGACGCTCGCCACGCGCCGGCCGACGAACACGCGCAGCGACACATCCTCGCTCTCCGACGATTCGGTGCCCTCGACCTTGCCCAGCCGCACCGACACACCGGCAGAGCGGCCGCGCACCGCCACAGCGTCGGCAGCGTCGGCGCCGGCACGCCTGGCAGCCTCGACGAGCGCCGCGACCCGATCGGTCAATTTCGCAGCGTCGAGCTTATCGGTCATATGGTTGTTCCTGTTTGTTCACGCGGCCTGTCAGGTCGGGCGGACCCGCGCCATCCATGGATGCTGTCGCTCCCATCTATTGTTCCATTGCCGCTTGTGCAATGGGCGCAGGCCAATCAGGAAACCGCGACCAAACCGCCCAAGGCAACCAGAAGGGGTTCCGATCACCGGCACAGTGTTCAGGCACTGATGAGGGGGGCTTGGTCGCGTGCTCTCTGCAGCACCGGGGGAATGGGGGGGGAAGAATGGATTATTTCGCAAGTGGCGGTTTGCCCACGAGCCCGCATGGGTCGCAAAGGTTACAAGCAATTCCTGGTTTTGCGGGGTGAGAGGAAATCCCGGCATGACTCAACGGCTGACGGCGGCCAAAATCAAGCGATCGGCGCCCACATCACGTCCTCGATCCTCGTTGCCCCTGTCGCCAGCATCACCAGCCGGTCGAAGCCCAGCGCCGAGCCGCTTGCCTGCGGCATAACGGCCAATGCCGCCAGGAAGTCCTCGTCCAGAGGATAACGCTCGCCATAGATACGCTCCTTCTCGTCCATCTCGGCGATGAAGCGACGGCGCTGCTCCGCCGGGTCGGTGAGCTCGCCGAAGGCGTTGGCGAGCTCGACTCCGCAGCAATAGAGCTCGAAGCGCTCGGCGACGCGCGGGTCCGTGGGGCTGGGCCTTGCGAGCGCGGCCTCCGAGATAGGGTAGCCGTAAAGGATGGTGGCACGCCCCTGCCCCAGCGCCGGTTCGATCCTTTCCACCATCACCCGGCTGAAGAGGTCGGCCCAGGTGTCGTCCGGCGCAGTGCGAAGGCCGGCTCCGACCAGCGCACCGTGAAGAGCGTCCCGGTCGGTGCGGCCGTCGAGCGAAACGGTCGCGAGCAGGTCGATACCGGCATGGCGGGCAAAGGCTTCCGCCACGCTCAACCGCTCCGGCTCGGCGAATGGATCGGCCTCGCGGCCGCGGAATCGGAAGCTTTCGGCGCCGGCTTTCTCGGCCGCCAGCGCCAGGAATTCGGCGCAGTCGGCCATCAAGGTCTCATAGCTTTCGCCGACGCGGTACCATTCGAGCATGTTGAACTCGGGGTGGTGCAGCGGCCCACGCTCGCGGTTGCGCCAGACGGGGCCCAGACTGAAGATGCGCTCCTCGCCCGCGGCGAGCAGCTTCTTGCAGGCGAATTCCGGCGAGGTGTGGAGATAGAGCGGCCGGCGGAATGCGTCGGGCCCCACCGCCTCGGTGGCGAAGGCGGCGAGATGCGCCTCGTTGCCCGGCGAGACCTGCAGCGCCGAGGTCGTCACCTCCACGAAATCGCGCTCCGCAAACCAGGAGCGAAGGGCGGCGGCGATGGCGTTGCGCGCCATCAGCCGTGGCCGGCGGTCGGCATGGATATGCGGCGTCCACCAGGGCGAAGCGGCGGTCATGGGCAGGAAAATCGGCTGGAAGGCTGGCGGTTCGGCGCAAGATGCGCTAGGGCGCACACGATGGCCGCCGTCGCCGCTTCGCGGCAATCGACGCTTGCAGGCCGAAAAACTCGAACGGGATCGAATATCGTGGTCAAGGTCATCGCCAGTTCCTTACGCAAAGGCAACGTCGTCGATAAGGACGGCAAGCTGTATGTCATCCTCTTTGCCGAAAACATCCACCCTGGCAAGGGCACCCCGGTGACCCAGCTCGACATGCGCCGCATCGGCGACGGGGTGAAGATCTCGGAGCGCTACCGCACGACCGAAATGGTCGAGCGGGCCTATGTCGAGGAGCGCGAGCACACCTTCCTCTACTCCGACGGCGAAGGCTTCCACTTCATGAATCCGGAAAGCTACGACCAGGTCGTGGCCTCGGAGGCCGTGGTTGGCGATTTCGCGCCCTATCTGCAGGAAGGCATGGCCGTGCAGCTGGCGCAGTTCAACGGCGTGCCGATCTCGCTCACGCTGCCGCAACGCGCCACTTTCGAGGTTGTCGAGACCGAGCCGGTCACCAAAGGCCAGACGGCGTCATCCTCCTACAAGCCGGCCGTTCTCTCCAACGGCGTGCGCACAGCCGTGCCGCCGCACATCTCGGCCGGCACGCGCATCGTTGTGATGACCGCCGACGGCTCCTACGTCGAGCGTGCCAAGGACTGAGCGCTTAGAGTCCAGCTTGCGACGGCCCGCCTGAATAACAGGCGGGTCATTTCGTTCGCGGCGCCTGCCACGTCGGCAGCGGCAAATATCCGTAGCCCCAGACGCGTTTTTCAGGCAGCGCTCGGTGCGCGCTCGCGTGGAGTCCTGGACTGCCAATTGACATAATTGGTTCAACGGCGGATCGTTTCGCTCACTAGACTGCGTTGTCTCATGACCGCCAACATCGCACCCAGACTGCTCGACCCTGTCGGGACCCGGATCTCGTACGGCCGGGCCGTGCCGTGAGCACGCCGGCGCCGGACGTCGCGCTCGGCCTCAAGGCCAACTGGAAGCAGTTTGCGCTGCTGGTGCTGATCAACGCCTTCGTCGGCGGCATGGTCGGCATCGAGCGGACCGTGGTGCCGCTGATCGGCGCGGAGGAGTTCGGGATCGCCTCGACCACGCTTGTGGTTTCCTTCATCGTCAGTTTCGGGGTGGTCAAGGCCTGCGCCAACCTCGTCTCCGGCCAGCTTGCCGACACATGGGGCCGCAAGCGCGTGCTGATCCTGGGCTGGCTGTTCGGCCTGCCGGTGCCCTTCATCATCATCTGGGCCCCAAGCTGGGGCTGGATCGTCGCCGCCAATGCGCTGCTCGGCATCAACCAGGGGTTTGCCTGGTCGATGACGGTGATCATGAAGGTCGACCTGGTCGGACCGAAATCGCGCGGGCTAGCCGTGGGCCTCAACGAGTTCGCCGGCTATCTCGCCGTCGGTGTCACCGCCTTCCTGACCGGCTATCTCGCGAGCCGCTACGGACTGCGTCCGGTGCCGATCTACCTCGGCGTCGGCTATGCGATCCTGGGTGCGGCGCTATCGATCCTGCTTGTGCGGGACACGCGCGGGCATGTGCGGCTGGAGCTGGCCAGCCACCCAAAACAGGCTTCACCGCTCAGCTTCCGCGAGATCTTCATGCTGACCTCATTCCGGGACCCCAACCTGTTCGCGGCATCGCAAGCCGGCCTGGTGAACAATCTGAACGACGGCATGAGTTGGGGGCTGTTTCCGCTCTTCTTCGTTGCCAACGGGCTCGGCGTCGAGCGCATCGGCATCCTCAAGGCGGTTTATCCCGCTGTCTGGGGCATATTCCAGGTCGCGACCGGGCCATTGAGCGACCGGTGGGGACGCAAGGGCCTGATCGTCGCCGGCATGTGGGTGCAGGCGGCGGGGCTCCTCGCCACCGCCATGACGCGCGATTTCGGCTGGTGGCTGCTGGCGAGCCTGCTGCTCGGTCTCGGCACGGCAATGGTCTATCCGAGCCTGATCGCAGCCGTGTCGGACGCCTCGCATCCGTCCTGGCGGGCGCGCTCGCTCAGCGTCTACCGTTTCTGGCGCGATCTCGGCTACGCGATCGGTGCGCTGTCCGCCGGCCTGATCGCCGACTTCTTCGGCTTTGCCGCCGCGATCGCGGCAATCGCGGCGCTGACCTTCCTGTCGGGCGCGATCGTCGCGATAGCGATGCGCGAGACGCGTGCAGCCGCTCCGGCGCCGGGCGATGGTTAACGCCGCCCCCGAAAAAGCATCCCGTTTACGATGTCATAAGCTTGTTGCTGCCGGACATTCGCCGTTCCGCTAGAATTGCGGCAGTTGAATTTTCCTTGAGATCGCGCATGAGCAGCCCGAACCGCATGCCGTGGGTGGACACGGCAAAAGGCCTTTCCATCATCCTGGTGGTGATGATGTACTCGGCCTACAACACCGGTGAATACACCGGCGGCGTCGGCTTCCTGCATTATGTCATCGGCTTCGCGACGCCGTTCCGGATGCCGGAATTCTTCCTGATCTCGGGCCTGTTCCTGTCGCAGGTGATCGACCGCCCATGGCGGCGCTATGTCGACCGCCGCGTCGTCCACTATCTCTATTTCTACGTGCTTTGGGCGATCATCTCGATCGGGCTGAAGATCGGCATCTTCAGCCGCGATCCCGCCGGTATGCTGCACGACCTCGCAATGGCCGTCGTCCAGCCCTATGGCGTGCTGTGGTTCATCTACATGCTGGCGGTTTTCGGCGTCGTCATCCGCGTGCTGCGCGAGCTTCGCGTGCCGCACTGGATCGTCATCCCTCTCGCCGCCGCGCTCCAGATGTGGGCGCCGAAGCCGGACAGCTACGCGCTGGAACAGTTCGCGGCCTATTTCGTGTTCTTCTATCTCGGCTTCGTGCTCGCGCCGCTGATCTTCCGGCTGGTCGAATGGACACAGGCTCGCCCGGCGATCGCCGTTACGGGTCTGCTTGCGTGGGCGCTCGTCAACGGCCTGCTCGTCTATTCGCCAGGTTATGCCATGCAGCCGGTCGGCATGCAGATGGGCCTCGCGGCATGGCCGCCGCTGCATCTGGCGCTCGCCGTCGCCGGCGCGGTGGCGCTCTGCGTCGCCGGCGGTTTCCTGTCGAAATTCGCTTCGATGGAATGGCTGCGGTGGCTCGGCGAGCATTCGCTGGTCGTCTATGTCGCCTTCACCATACCGATGTCGATCTTCCGCGGTGTCATGCTGGCGAGCGGCCTCCTGACCGACACCGGGATGCTCAGCCTAGCCGTACTGCTCGTCTCGGTCGTCAGCCCGGTGGTGCTCTATTTCATCGTCAAGCGCATCGGCTTCGGCACCTTCCTGTTCGAGAGGCCGGCCTGGGCGCATGTCGACGGGCCGAACACCGCCAGGACCTCCAGCAAGCCGGTGACGCGACCAGCGCGCGAGGCGGCCTGACCGAGCCGCCCTCCCGCCTGTTACTTGCCGGCCTCATGGCCCGGACGCCGCGCGGCCTTGATCTTGCCGCTGCTTCCGCCACCGCAGAAGAAACAGCCGCCGCCATCGGATTCCAGTCCCGACACACCGGAAGGCATCGTCAGTTCCTGCAGCACATCGCCTGTGTCGGGGTCGACGCGCACCAGATCGCCCTCCTCGCCCTCCCAGGTGGCATGCCAGAGCTCGCCATCGACCCAGGTCACGCCGGTGACGACGCGCTTCGATTCGATCGTGCGGATCACCTTGCCCGTTTCGGGATCGATCTGATGGATCTTATGTGCGCGGTATTCGCCGACCCAGAGCGAACCCTCGGCCCAAGCCATGCCTGAGTCGCCCCCGTTGCCGGGGGCGGGAATGGTTGCGACGACCTTGCCGATCTTCGGGTCGACCTTGTGGATGCGATCCTCGGCAATCTGGTAAAGATACTCGCCGTCGAAGGCGGTACCGGCATGGGAGGCGACATCGATCGTACGCACGATCATGCCGCTGTCGGGATCGAGCGCGTGCAGCTTCTCGCCACTGGCGAACCAGACATTTTCGCCGTCATAGGTAACGCCATTGACGCGCTCGACGCCGGGGAACGGTCCGTATTCGCGCAGGATTTCGGCGGCGGTTCGTTTCATTTTTCGATCTCCATTCGAACAATGGCCGCAGACTAGTCAGTCGGCAGCGGACCCGGGAGTAACAAGACAGTCGGGAATCCGGTCACCGGCGGCATCATCCAGCGGCGCGCCCTGCCACGACCTACTGGCTGCACCTTGCGCTCGGCAGACAGTTGCTCCAGGGCGCGCTGGACGGTGCGCGCGCTGGCGCCAAGCGCGATCGCCAGCGCCGAACTCGACCAGGCCTCGCCATCGGCCAGAAAGGCAAGCACCGCGCCATGCTCTTCCTCGACCGGCGGCGCCAGCACGACGACCTCGGCGGCCCTCAGCGGCATCAACGCGAAACCGGCCGCCGTCGCATTGATCTCGGCCAGACCGGCGAGCTCGGCGCGCAGCCGCCCCATCTCGACCCTGAGCCGCGCGCGGTGCGATTCATCGGCATGCCTTGCCCGGAAGGCGCGCCTCAGCAGCGCTTCGCGCGAGGCATCCGCCGGCCATGCCTCGGCGAGCGTGCGCGCCAGCGCGAAGAGCACCGGCCGCGTTGCCAGCGAAACGATCGCATCGGCTTTGCGCACGGTATTGCGGCAGGCATCGATGACCAGCGCGCCCGAGCCCAGCAACGCCTCAACCCCGTCGAGCAGCAATTCCTTGTTCGAACCTTGCGCGATCAGCCGGCCGACCGGCGTGTTCATGACCAGGGACGCCGCTTCGACTTCCGCCTGCAGCGCCGGGATGTTGGCCTGATAGGCGGCAAGCGCCGCCCTGCCGAAGGCCGAGCGCGCCGCTTTGGTCCTGAGACGCCGGACCGCGATGCCCGCGGCAGCCAGCTCATGCGCAACGCGCGCCACCGGCGGCAAGGGCGCCGGATCGAAGTCGGACAGCAGACGCTCGGCCTCGTCGAGCCGACCGATCAGGATGAGACGGCGCGCCTCGAGGCTGCCGGCATAGGCGGCGTTCAGCCGGTCGCCATGCGCGGCGAGCGTCGCCCGGGCTGATCGCAGAGCCTTTTCCGGCCAGCCGAGGTCGCGGGAGACCAGCGCGATCTCGGCCTCGGCGACGACACAGCGAGCACGCGCCACCGCTTCTCTCGGACTGAAGCCACGGGCGGCATCCTTGAGCAGCGCCTTGGCCTTGGCGAAATCGCCGAGCTGCGCCATCGCTATGCCGCGCAGCGCCAGTGCCGGCGCGTCGGCGCGCAGCGCGACGCGCTTCAAGGCGCCGAGCGGATCGCCTGCCGCAAGCGCGCGACCGGCGGCGTTGATCAGCGAGTCCATGCCATCGCCTCAAGGCCTGTCGCAGCAAATCGCGTCACACTTGTAACTCCCGCCATCGCGCCGTCCGGCCCTAAGTCTTTGCCCGTCACCCCCAACCAAACCCAAGAACGGGACAAGAGCAATGACCCAACATATGAAGACACCGCCGGTCGTTTCCCAGGAAGCGTGGGAAGGCGCCCTCGAGGAGATGCTTGTCAAGGAAAAGGCGCTCACCCGCGCCAAGGACGCGCTGGCCGCCGAGCGCCGCCGCATGCCGTGGCTGCTCGTCGAGAAAGACTATGTGTTCGAAGGCCCGAAGGGCAAGGCGAGCCTGCTCGACCTGTTCGAGGGGCGCCGCCAGCTCGTCATCTACCGCGCGTTCTTCGAGCCCGGCGTCTTCGGATGGCCTGAACATGCCTGCCGCGGCTGCTCGCTCGGCGCCGACCAGGTCGGCAATCTCGCCCATCTCAACGCCCGCGACACCACGCTTGCCTATGCCTCGCGCGCGCCGCAGGCCGACATCGCCAGGCTGAAGCAGCGGATGGGCTGGAAGATGCCCTGGTACACGATCACGGACAGCTGGGACAAGGATTTCGGCGTCGACGAATGGCACGGCCACAACGTCTTCATCCGCGACGGCAACCGTGTCTTCCGCACCTATTTCATCAATGTCCGCGGCGACGAGAACATGGGCACGGTGTGGAGCTATCTCGACGCAACCCCGCTCGGCCGCCAGGAGGTGTGGGAGGATTCGCCCGAAGGCTATCCGCAGACGCCGACCTACAAGTGGTGGAACTGGCACGACAATTATGAGGAAGGTGCCGCCCCCGACCAGCGATGGGTCGAGGTGACGGATGTCGGCGAAGCGGCGTTCCGCAACAAAGACGCCTGAGCGTGATGCGGCTCCGGCGGCGCAAACCGCCGGAGCCGGTCTTTTCTAAACCCGCCCTGAGAGCCCCCACTTTTCGAAAGGTCGAAGAGATGAGCATCGACAATCCCGACATTGCCCCTCGCCCGGCCAGCCCGAGCTTCGGCCTCGCCGACTGGCTTTGTCTCGCCGCGGCCCCGACCTTCGCCATGATGGCGCTGCTGACGGCCGCCCATAGCGGCCCCGACATGACGTGCATGTCCGGCGCCGGAGCCACCATGCTGACCGGGATGGTGCCGATGTATCTCCTGATGGCGGCGTTCCACCTTGCTCCATGGCTACGGTTGGTGGCCAGGCGGGCGTAGGGTCCGACCTCGGCGTTAATCGACTAACGGCCATGACTATCCCGTCAGCCGCCGGGAGTTCGCGAAGGGAGTGAGGAAGCCATCTCGACGCTCACCCCGCATGGCTCAGTTCGGATTCACCGGTAAGCACGCGCTCGTTCGGATCGATCGGACCCAGGTTCTTCACGACCCGGAATTGACCGCGCCGTGCCTGCGCGATGTACATGTTCATGCGAACATGGTGCTGGCCGCGAACCATCTCGGCCGGACCGCCCGGTCCTTCGCTTATCCGGGCGTGATCAAGAGCCCGAATAACCGCATCGCGTTCGACGCTGCCCGCTTCCTTCACCGCCGCCTCCCACATCTTGACCGCCCGGAAGTGGCCGGTGCACCCGCTGCCCGCGGTCAACGTGGCACTGCCAGGGAATCGTTCGCTGTAGCGGCGCAAGAGCGCTCGACCGAACGGTTCGTCGAGTTCCTGGTAGTAGTCGAGGCAGCTGTAGAGGCCCTCGATCTGCTCGGACGGCACCAGATTGAAGAAGTTCTCGTCGAAGTAGGTGCAGACGATCTTGCCGCCGCGTTTGCCGAAGCCGGCCTCGTGCAGCTCTTCGAAAAACGGCGTCAGGCCCGGAGGTACGATAGTGTTGAAAACCACTTCGGTGCCACTCGACATGATCTGCTGCACCGTGCGTTGGAAATCGACTGTGTCCAGCGGAAAATACCTCTCGCCGACGATCTCGCCGCCATTGGCACGCACCGCCCGGCTAGCAGCCCTGTTCAGCAAATGGGGCCAGATGTAATCGGCTGATGGCAGGTAGAACTTCCGGGCTCCGGTGGTCTTCATGAGCCATGGGATCAGCGGCTCGACCTGCTGCGCCGGCACGGGGCCCGTGCAGAAGATCAGCGGATCGTTCTCCTGTCCCTCATACTGTTCGGTATAGATGTAGAGCGTCCTGCCCCGGGTGACCGCCTCGCTCTTGATGGCCAGGCGGGTCGAACTGTAGATGCCGCCGATGACCACATCGACCTTGTCCACGTCGACCAGTTTCGCCGCCTTTGCCTTGGCGACGCTGTCGATGGTTTCGCCATCCTCGATGACAAGTTCCACCGGCCGGCCGAGCAAGCCGCCTTTGGCATTGATGTCATCGACGAGCATGGTGGTGAGGTTGGCGTTGGCGATGCCCATGAAAGACAATGGGCCTGTGAGTTCGGCGATGAGACCGATCTTGACCGGTTTCGGATCCATCTTGATTTCTCCATTCTGGGGTTTTCGTCTTCTGAGTTCTTCGTCGGGCGCGCCGCCGCCAACGGCAGGCGGCGCGCAGCGCTGACGTCAGGCCTCGTAGTGGCCGAGCAGCAGCGCCGCCTGCGGCTTGCCGACATGCCCGGCTTCCTGCAGGATCGCGGTAACCTCCGGGTCCGACACGAAATTCTTCCAGCCCTCGGCGTCCCAGTCGAAGATCGCCCAGACGCGGTCGGGTTCGCTGGGGTCGCGGAACACGGTTGCGCCGTTCGAACCGTGCAGCCGGCGCTTGTCGGCGCCCTTGGTCGAAAAGATGCGGATGAAGCGGTCGACGTCCGCCACCTTGGTCGTTGCGAGAAGCATCTCAATTCCTCCTGTCGGTCGCGGCCACCATTGGTCCGTCGACAGGGGCACGATGCGCGCGCCCGAGCGGGCGCACATGGGGTGGATTCCCTATGCCGGCGTATCGCCCGGCCGCACAAGGCCGTGCTCGACCGCATAGAGCGCGGCCGCGGCGCGGGTGGCCACGCCGATCTTGGCGTAGACGCTCTGGATATGGTGGTCGGCGGTCTTGGGCGAGATGTCGAGCTTGCCAGCCGTTTCCTTGGCGGCAAGGCCAGCGGCGATCAGGCGCAGCACCTCGATTTCGCGCGGCGTCATGCCGGCCAGCGCCTGCGGCAAGCCCCGCCGCGACTGCTGCCCGGCGAATGACAATACGGCCTCGGCGGCGTCGGGGCAGACACAGCCATCACGAACAGCCGCACGCAGCTGCGCCGCCGCCGCCTCGCTGGACAGCGCCTTGCGATGCGGACGTTCCTCCCGCGACGTCTGGAAGGCCTCGGCGGCGGCCAGGATCCTGGCCGCCGGAGACAGGTCGGAACCGCCGACCTTGCGGTGATATCCCGAACCGTCCAGGCGTTCGTGGTGACGCAGCACAAGCGCACCCATCGCGTCGCCGTCGTGGCCGAAGGAGGCCAACGCCCGCTCACCGTAATAAGCGTGCAACTGCGCCGCGTCGCGCTCGCGCACCGACAACGGACCGTTTCGCATCCACGTCGCCACCGGCACCACAAGCTCGCCGATATCATGGATGCAGCCAGACCAGCGCAGCGCGCGCACGTCGGGTTCGGGCAGCCCCATCCGTTTGCCCGCACCTGCGGCCAGTTCCGACACCATGCGCGAATGGCCCAGCGTGAACGGCATGCGCATGTCGATCATGTCAGCAATGGCGAGGAACGCCTCGTCGCAAGCCTCCTCATTCAGCGTCACCGGCGGATCGGGCTCCAGCGCCAGGATCGTATCGCGGTCGACGGTCGGGCCGATGCCTTCCATCAGGCCCGCCGCGTTGACCGAGACGAGCCGGGCCAGATCCGCTTCGTAGGGGCCGTCGGCGCGACTGGCGATGGTTTCGGCCATCCCGTCGATACCGACTGTTTCGCTGAGCGCAATGGCATCCTGCGCCAGTGTGATCAGACGCACGGCCGGCAAAACATCCTCGCCGCTCAACCCACGAGGCAGGCCCTTGCCGTCCCAGCGCTCGTAGATCTGGCCGAGATTACGCCTTATGTCCTCGGATAGGCCAAGACGCTCGCCGATCCGCTGAGCGACCTCGCAATGCGCCGTGAGCACCGGGCGGGCCACGGCGAGCGCCTGCGACATCGCGGCCTCGATGGCCTTGGCCTGCGCGTCAGGAGCCAGGTCGTAGTAGACCCGTTTGAAGGCCTGTACAAAAACCCTGCCCAGTTCCGCACGGTTGCCCATGTCGAGACCGACGAGATCCTGGCGGAGCGCGATTTCGTCGCCGAAGGTAGCTGACAGCAGGTCCGTATCGGCATTACAGCCGACGTAACGCAGCATGGACTGATGATAGGCATTGCGTCGAACCTGGTCGGGAAGGCCGGCAAGCTCGGCGATCCGCATTGCAAGCACGCAGGATTTCAGCGCGAAGTCACGCGAATGGCCGGTGGCAAGGTCCGAAGCATAGGCAAGGACCATCATGAAGTCCGCCCGGCGTATCGAGGCGTCTGTCATCGTGCGCATCCCCAGTGCGTCATATCTACCCCCACAAGCCGACAATACCTAGGGGAAAGTCCCGAGCCGGCCGTCATTCGCGACGGAGACCGCTTTGCCTGGCCATAACCCCGCGATCGAGCCAAGCGACCGATCCGCGACCTGTGACCAAATTCTCGTGGGCCGTGATTTTGAGGATAGGCATCCATCTTTCCGGCCTTGCCGTGCAACGGCGCCCCGCCGCGCCCGAATACCCAAACCGTCAGCTGTCCATTACCTTGCGTTAGCTCCGCCATGTAAGGTTTCGCTATCCGGAGGCCATGTGCGAATGTTGAACAACTATGAGGTCGACAGGTTTGGCGTGATCCACCAGATCGACTTCACACCGATCAAGTACGACAAGGAATACATTTCCTATTACGAGGACCTGAGCGACCGGACCATCAAGCTGGGATACCAGCGGCTTGGCTGGGTGCTTGGCATCACAGGCGAGATTCCTCGATCCGTGCTGGAGATTGGATATGGCACCGGCACATTCATCGAAGCCGCCAAGATAACCGGAGTCGCGGACTGCGCCGGCTGCGACATTGCCAGGTTTCCGCTGCCCAAGGGCGTCCGCTTCCTCGGTTGGGATGAGGCACTCGCCAGCGCGTGGGATCTCGTCGCCATGTTCGACGTGCTTGAGCACATCCCCGATCTGAGCTTCCTCTCCCGCCTTCAGGCCCGCCACCTGGCCATCGCTGTCCCTTATTGCCGCTGGCGCGAGCTCGGCGCCGACGGCGACACGTGGTTCCGCAAGTGGCGCATGCGCCTACCCAACGAACACCTGCACCATTTCGACCGTGACTCGCTGGTGGCACTCCTCGCGCACAGCGGCTTCCAATGCGTGACGATGAACTGCTTCGAGGACGGGATCCGGCTCCGGTCCGGCGAAACAGGTCCGAATATTCTGTCGGGGTTCTTCAGGAAGCTGTAAGCCGGCTACGACTGGTGAGCGCAGCGTTCAGACCGAAACTGAACATTTGCCGGAAGCTTCATCGCCGGCGCATAGCTGCGCGGCGCGAGGGTCAGCTGGCCACGGTTTCCCGCCGCAAGCCCGAGTGGAACGGCCCTTCTTAGGCAGCTGGCATCTCAGTCCAATTCTTTTTTATCGACGAACAGGCTTTCGGAATTTCATTCCTATCTAATTCTATAATTTTAGTGGACTTTAAGTCATGGCCCTCTGTTTGGCTGCAATCGAGGCTCTGCCCTCTGTTCAAAGGATTAAAGCCCATGCGAAAATTGATCTCCGCCGCCCTTTTCGGGCTTGCCCTGACTTCAGTTCACACCGCTGCTAATGCCGCGGACGACAAGAAAGTCGTGATCGCCTACCAGACTGGCGCCAACCCCTATAATCTTGGCATCGCCAATGGCGACCTCGCGAAGAAGACCGGCTGGAACATCGAATTCCGCCGCTTCAATTCCGGCGCCGACATCTTCGCCGCCATCGCGTCCGGCGACGTCCAGATCGGCGATGTCGGATCGAGCCCGTTCTCCGCCGCCGTCAGCAAGGGCATCGATGTGAAGGCGTTCTACATCTCGTCGGTCTCTCGTGACGGCGAGGCCCTGGTGGTGCGGCCCGAAATCAAGTCGCCGGCGGATCTGCGCGGCAAGAAGCTAGCCGCGGCGCCGGTCTCCACCGATCATTACCAACTTCTCGCCGTGCTCAAGCAAGAAGGCATTTCCGAAAAGGAGACCCAGGTCATAGCCATTCCGCAGCCCGAGATTGTCGCTGCCTGGAAGCGCGGCGACATTGATGGCGGCTTCGTCTGGGATCCGGCGCTGTCCGAGCTCAAGAAGAGCGGCAAGGTCCTGCTCACGGCCGGCCAGGTCGCCGATCGTGGCGCGCCAACCTTCAGTGCGCTGGTCGTCACCGGTGCGTTCGCCAAGGCCAATCCCGAGTTCCTCGGCCAGTATGTCCGGCTAATCGACGGCTACAACCAGGCTTACCTGAGCAACCCTGCCGCATGGGGCCCGGACTCCGAGAGCGCCAGGCTGATCGCAAAATTGCAGGGTGGCACGGCGGCCGAGAATTCGGAGCAGTTGAAGACGACGGTCGTTCCGCCGCTCGACGAGCAGGTCTCCGACAAATGGCTGGGCGGCGGTGAGAAAAGCGCGGTCGCGAAAATCCTCAAGGACACCGCGAGCTTCCTAAAGGACCAGCACAAGATCACGTCGGTCAAGGACAGCTATGCGGCCTTCGCCGATCCGCAATATGCGGAAGTGGCCAAGGCCTCGAACTAGCCATCCCTGAAGAAAATCCGATTTGGCTGGCACACCAGCCAAATCGCCAGGAGGCCACCATGCTTCGAATCCGCGATGCCAGCGTCACCTTCCCGGCTTCCGACGGCCAGGACGTGCATGCGCTCGATCACGTCTCGCTCGATATCGCTCCCGATTCCATCGTTGTCGCGGTCGGTGCTTCCGGCTGCGGCAAGTCCACATTGCTGAACGCGATCGCCGGCTTCCTGCCGCTCACCGAAGGCACGATCACGCTGGACGGACGAGAAATCGTGGCGCCAGGCGGCGATCGTGGCGTGGTGTTCCAGAAGGATACCCTGCTGCCCTGGGCCAATGTGCTGGACAATGTTGCACTCGGCCTGAAGTACCGGGGCGTGTCGCGCGGCGAACGGCATGAGCGGTCAAGGCACCTGCTGGAACTGGTCGGGCTCGCCGATTTCGCTGAAAAGCCGCCCTATGAACTGTCGGGCGGCATGCGCCAGCGCGTCGGTATCGCGCGGGCGTTGGCCACCGATCCGAAGATCCTTTTGATGGACGAGCCGTTCGGGGCCCTCGACAGCCTGACGCGCGAGACGATGCAGCAGCTTCTGGCCTCGATCTGGGCCAGGACCGGCAAGCAGATCCTGTTCATCACCCATTCGATCGAGGAAGCCCTCACGCTCGGCACGACCATCGTTGTGATGTCGCCCCGCCCGGGCCGCATCGTCGCCCGATTCGACGCCCACTTCGTACGCGACTTCGCGGAAACCGGCGACATCGGGACGATCCAGTCCCACCCGCGTTTCATCGAACTGCGGCAGGAAATCCGCTCGCTCATCCACCAGCCTAAAGGCGCCCGCACAGGAACCTTGCAATGACGCTTGCCGCCAACTCCCGAACCTTGGTCCCGCCCGCGGCAGCTCTGCGAAGGCCTTCTCTCCGGGCGCGCCGAGTTGCATCGGCAAGCACGTTCGGCATCAGCCTGTTCACTTTGGCCGCACTGATCGCATTGTGGTTCCTCGCCGCGCAATTCGGCTGGGCGTCGCCACTTTTCCTACCTTCGCCGGCCGAGGTGCTGACCCAGTTCAGCGCCGTCGCGGCCGACGGCTATGCCAACGGCACGCTGCTAGACCATACGCTGGCAAGCCTCGGCCGCATTGCCGCGGCACTCAGCGTCGGCATTTTCGTGGGCATTCCGCTTGGCCTGCTCATGGGGCTCAACCGCTGGGTCAAGGGCATCTTCAGCGTGCCGATCAACCTCTACTGGGGGTTGCCGCCGCTGGCCTACCTTCCCCTGCTGATTATTTGGCTCGGCATCGGCGAGACCTCCAAGATCGTGCTGCTGTCGCTGTCGACCTTCGCCCCGATCTGCTTTGCGGCGCAGGCTGGTGTCCGGTCAGTGCCAGCTGAACGCATCAACGCCGCGCTATCGCTTGGCGCCAGCCGGCTGCAGCTGTTCACCAGCATCATCCTACCATCCGCATTGCCGGAAATCCTGACCGGCCTGAAGATCGCCATCGGCGCCGGATTGTCGACACTGGTCGCGGCCGAACTGATCGCCGCCCAGTCCGGGCTCGGCTACATGATCATGTCGGCGGCCAATTTCCTCGCCACCGACGTCGTGTTCGTCGGCCTTATTGTCATCGCCGTCCTTGCTTTCGCCTTCACCAGCGGCATGCGCTGGCTGGAACACCGCCTCATCCCCTGGAAAGGCAAGCTCTGAGGCTTGCCCAAGATTCCGCAATTGCTGAAGGAAACGATCCGATGTCCAGCAACGACTCCCGCCCGCTCGATCTCTACTGGTATCTGCCGACTCATGGCGATGGACCCTATCTCGGCACGGACCAGCGGCACCGGCCGGCAACCTTCGGATATCTCAAGGAGATCGCGCAGGCCGCCGACCGGCTTGGCTTCAAGGGTGTACTACTGCCCACCGGAACGCGGTGCGAGGACGCCTGGATCGTTGCGGCCGGGCTGATCCCGCTCACCGAACGGTTGAGGTTCCTCGTGGCGCTCCGGCCTGGCAGCGGGACGCCGGCCCTGTTTGCGCGCCATGCGGCCACGCTGGACCGCATATCCGGCGGCCGGGTGCTGCTCAATGTCGTCACCGGCGCGGATCCTGCCGACCTCGCCGGCGACGGCAACAAGCTCGACCACGACGCACGCTATCAGCAGACCGACGAATTCCTGACCATCTGGCGACGGATCCTTTCAGGCGAGCCGGCGGACTTCGACGGCAAGTACCTTTCGGCTCATGGCACCGATATTTCCTTTCCGCCCATTCAGCAACCGCATCCACCGCTCTGGTTCGGCGGCTCTTCCGATGCCGGCATTGCAATCGCCGCCAAGCACGTGGACGCCTATCTGAGTTGGGGCGAACCGGTTGATCAGCTCGCCGAGAAAATCGATCGTGTGAAAAAGGCGGCGGCGGTGCAAGGCCGCTCGATCCGCTTCGGCCTGCGCATCCATCTGATCGTGCGCGAAACGGAGGACGAGGCCTGGGCAGCCGCCGATCGCCTGATCAGCCACGTAACGGACGACCTGATCGCCGAAGCCCAGAACGGATTCGTCAATATCTCGGAATCGGTCGGCCAAAAGCGGATGTCGGCGCTGCATCAAGGCCGGCGGGACCGGCTGGTTGTCGGCCCGAATCTGTGGGCCGGGCCTGGACTGGTGCGTGGGGGCGCTGGAACCGCCCTGGTTGGCAATCCCGACAATGTCGCCACGCGAATTCGCGAGTATCAGGAGATCGGCATCGAAACAATAATCGCGTCCGGCTACCCGCATCTTGAAGAGGCATTCAACGTCGCCGAACTACTTTTCCCAAAACTCGGGCTGAGTGGCGAAGCCACCCCGGCGGAACGCAGTTGGGACGTTGAGTTCGGACGCGGCGTACGTCCTACACTCGCGGCATCCGCCTCGTAACGTCCTTCCTACCGCAAACGAGGCAACTCGTGCGCGCCGCCGAGGCTAGCGCGCATTTGCCGCAATAGCCTTGACCACCCGCATTGCCTTCCTCTCTTCCTCGCACAATAGTCGGGTCGATGTTTGAGGCGATCGCGAGTCACTGGTCCGTATTCATCCTGATCCTTTCGCTGGCGATGGCGGCGGTGGGCATCGTCCATGCCATCATGACGAAGGAGGATGTGCGCGCCGCCACAGGCTGGGTGGGCGTGATGCTTTTGTCGCCCTTCCTCGGCGCGATCATCTACGCCATCGCCGGCATCAACCGCATCCGCCGCGCGACGATCAGCGCCATGCGTCCGGTTTCCAGCGCGGCGGCCGCCGCCAGGCATGACCGCGACGTCGCGCTCGAGGCCTTGATCAACGCCGAATACGGCCAGCGCTTTACCGGCCTGAAAACGCTTGGCGACAGGGTGGCGCGGCGGCCGCTCACCTCGGGAAACACCATCGCCTTGCTCAAAACCGGCGACGAGGCCTACGCGGCGATGTGCCGTGCGATTGACGCCGCGCAAAGAAGCGTGATCCTGGAAACCTATATTTTCGACAATGACGCCGTCGGCGCGCTTTTCATCCAGTCGCTCGGCAACGCCGTCAAGCGCGGCGTCGCGGTGCGGGTGCTGATCGACGCCGTCGGCGTTCGCTATTCGGTGCCCAGCATCCTCAAGCAACTCAGGGAAGCCGACGTCACCGTTGACCTCTTCAACGGCAATATCGTCATGGGCTTGCGACTTCCCTATGCCAATCTGCGGACCCATAGGAAGATCCTGGTCGTCGACGGCGCGGTGGCGTTCACGGGGGGCATGAACATCCGCAAGGGATTCTCGGCCGAATTCGCCGGTACCGAAAGTTCACAGGACACCCATTTCGAGGTCACCGGGCCGGTGGTGGCCGACTTGTTCTCGGTTGCCGCCGAAGACTGGCGCTTTGCCGGCAACGAGGCCTTGAAGGACGGGCCCTGGAAGGTCGAGCAAGCCGCGCAGGAGCCCGGTCGGCCGGTGCTGGTGCGCGCGGTCGCCTCCGGGCCGGACGCGTCCAACGAAACCAACCTGAAACTGCTGATGGGCGCATTCTCGGTCGCGCGCAAATCGATCCGCATCATGTCGCCCTATTTCCTGCCGGATCGCGAATTCATCAGCGCGCTGACCACGGCGGGCCGCCGTGGCGTCGAAATCGACATCGTCGTGCCGGCGGTGAACAACCTTTTCCTCGTCGATCATGCGATGACGGCGCAGTTCGACCAGGTGTTGAAGCACTATTGCCGCGTCTGGCGCCACGAAGGCCCGTTCGACCATTCGAAGCTGATGGCAATCGACGGCGTATGGGCCTATGTCGGCTCCTCGAATCTGGACGCCCGTTCACTGAGGCTTAATTTCGAGATCGACATGGAAGTCCTGGACGGAAACTTCGCCGCCGAGATCGACGCCCGCATTGGGGCGGCCATCTCAAACGCCAAGCCGGTGACGCTGCAGACCCTGAAGGCAAGGCCATTCCTGATCCGCGTCTTCGACCGTTTGCTGTGGCTGGGATCACCCTATCTTTAGAGCAGGATATCGAGCATCGGGACCATGGAGAAAAACGCCATAAAGGGACGCAGCCTGCCGGAGACCGTGCTCTTGTCGATCCGCGCCAGGAACGAGCGGAAGGCGAAGGCCACGCCGCGCAAGCGAGTCAACGGTGCCGAAATCGTCGTTGCCTCCTACAACGTCCACAAATGCATAGGCACCGACCGCAGATTCGACCCTGAAAGGACGGCGCGGGTCATCCGGGAGATGAGCCCCGACGTGATCGCGCTGCAGGAAGCCGACAACCGTTTCGGCGACAGGGCCGGACTGCTCGACCTGGCTCGGCTCGAACTGGAAACGGGACTGGTGCCGGTGCCGGTCTCGGGCAACGGCAAGGGGCATGGCTGGCGCGGCAACGTGCTCCTGTTCAAGCGAGGTACGGTGCGGGATGTCCACCAGATCAAGCTGCCCGGGCTGGAGCCGCGCGGTGCGCTGGTCGCCGAGATCGACCTCGACGAGAAGCGGACGCTGCGTGTGATCGCCGCCCATCTCGGCCTGCTGCGACGCTCGCGCTCCGAGCAGGCCCGCGTCGTACTCGATATCATGAGCAGCGCGGATGAAAGGCCGACGCTTCTGCTCGGCGACCTCAACGAATGGCGGCTCGGCAATCGCTCGGCCCTGAACACGCTGCACACCACCTTCGGTCCGACGCCGGCGGTGCCCACTTTCCCGTCCGGCCTGCCGGTGCTGGCGCTCGACCGCATCATGGGCAACCGGCACGATCTGGTTTCAGCGGTGGAGGCGCATGACACGCCGCTGTCACGCGTGGCTTCCGACCACCTGCCGCTGACGGCTTTCGTGCATCTGTAGATGCCGCCAACGATCCAGCCTGCATAGGATGAAACTTCCTCTCAGAACTTCCAGTTGAAGTCCGCACGCACGGACTGGTCGGAGAGACCCGAGCCGAACTGGCCGCTATAGGAGACGCCCAGGGTGGCGGCCGGCGTCAGGTTCAAGTCGAGGCCGGCTTCCACCAGAGCCGCGTCGCGCGCGATAGGCACGCCCGCGATCGTGAAGGACGACCCGCCGGCAAGGGCAAAGATCGAGAGCGGCGTGGTGTCGCCGAAGCATGCCGCCAACCGAGCGTGCCGCTAATCGGCGCGGCGGTGTCGCCCAAGGCTAAGTCGGGCGCGGCTTGCAGGCCGAGCGTGGTGAAGGTCACGCCGGTGTTGGCGGCCGCGCTTTGCAGCGCCGCCGCCCCGCTCTCTAGAAGGCGACCGAAGGCGAGGCACTCTCGGTTTGGGCGGGCAATGCGCTGGTCAAAGCAGCGCTGGAGGAGCAGCGAGAGGCAGGCGCTTCGGGATCAGCGACGCGGAAGAATATGCGCTAACAGTCGAGGCAGCGATCCTCCCCCCCTCAGCCCTGCCAGCGCCTCAAATTCGCTCACGCGATAAAGCCTACCCCTCCCTCAGCCAGACCAGCATCTCGCCGGGATCGCGGTTGTCCCAGGCGAAATAGGGAACGGCCTTGAGCATCATCTCCTCCGTTTCAGGCGGTTCGGAACGATAGAGATCGGCGCCCCAGTTTTCCGTCTTGGCCCGGCTGCCGATGGCCGAGAGGGTGACGATGCCGCCGAGCAGGTTAGGCTCCTTGTGCGCCTCGAGTCTGGCCTCGCGCGGCAGGGCGATGCGGTGCAGCCCGCCGCCATTGTCGGTTTCCTCGACGCAGTAGATCAGCGGGCCGCGCGCCAACGCCACGCGGCCGGTGTCCTGGCGCACCTGCGGGTTGGCGAAGAGGCGCGCCATCGACATTTCGAGGTCGAGCTCGACGCGGTCGCCGTTTCGCCATTCTCGCCGGATGGCGGCGTAGCCCTCGCTCGTCGCGGCGTCGAGGTCGATCATCTTTCCGTTCACACGAAGCGCTGCCTTTCGGCACCAGCCGGGCACGCGCAGATGAAGCGTGAACTCGACCGGCGTCGCGGTCCCGATCTCGATCGCGACCGCCCCGTCCCAGGGATAGTTGCTGGTCTGTGACAAGGTGACTTGCCTGCCCGCGATCTCGAAGCGCGCGGCCGAGTCGCCATAGAGATGCACGGCCAGCGCATTGTCGGCCAGGCCGTAAAAATAGCTGCCGATAGATGCCACCATGCGGCCGATATTGGGCGGGCAGCAGGGGCAGCGGTGCCACTTCCAGCGGTGATGGCCGCCCCGGCTCTCCAGCGGGTTCTCGTAGAAAAACAGCGAGCCATCGCGCGACAGGCCGGAGATCGAGCCGTTGTACAAAGCCCGCTCCATCATGTCGGCATAGCGGGCGTTCGGCCCCATGCCGAGCATGCGGCTCGCCCAGAACACCAGGCCGACCGAGGCGCAGGTTTCGGCATAGGCAGTCTCGTTGGGCAGGTCATAGTCGCTGGTGAAGCCCTCATTGTCGGCCGATGGACCAAGACCGCCGGTGACATAGACGCTCTTTGTCGTGAGGTCGTCCCACAGCCGCTCCAGCGCCACCTTGAGCGTGTCGTCGCCGTACTCGGTCGCAATGTCAGCCATTCCGGAATAGAGATACATCGCCCGCACCGCGTGGCCGGCCACCTTGTCCTGCTCTCGCACCGGCTTGTGCGACTGGTTGTATTCGTAGGTCTTGAAGTGGAAGTCCTTGGGGTCGGCGCCACGCGCCAGCGCCTCTTCATCGAAATAATGCGGCTGCTGGCCGCGCTGGTCGATGAAATACTTGGCCAACTTCATATACTTGTCGTTGCCGGTGGCGCGCGCCAGCCTGACCAGCGCCAGCTCAATCTCTTCATGGCCGCAATAGCCCTTCCGTTTGCCGGGCTCGGGCCCAAACGTGTCGGCGATGTGGTCTGCGTAGCGGCTCATGATGTCGAGTAGCTTGCGCTTTCCCGTGGCCTGAAAATAAGCGACCGCGCCCTCGATCAGATGGCCGGCGCAATAGAGCTCGTGGCAGTCGCGCAGATTGGTCCACCGCAGGCCAGGCTGGATGCGCTGGTACCAACTGGAGAGATAGCCGTCCTCCTGCTGCAGCTTGCCATACATGTCGATGACGGCGTCGATCTTCTTTTCCAGATCCGGGTTGCGGCGCCGGTAGAGCGAATAGGCAGCGGTTTCGATCGTCTTGCCCCAATCGGAATCCCAAAACATCTGCGTCGTCACGGTCCGAGCGGTAAAACCGTCGTTGACATGGAACGGAATGACGACGCCTGGCGATGGGCAGTCCGGATCGATCTGCTCCAACATGCGCGCTTCGACGCACCGGTCGTAGAGGATGCCCGCGGTCCTGGCAGCCACCGCGTCGACACGGTCGCCCCAGAAGCCGCGCACATCCACCTGCGGCACGGGAAGCGGCCGGAAAGCAAGCTTCGGCCTGGCGGAGACGCCGGTCTGCGCGGCGGGTTGCGATGCGGTCATAACGTCACTCCATTCGATGCGGATTACTTGACGGCCCCGGCCATGAGGCCGCGGATGTAGAAGCGCTGCAGCGCCAGGAACAAGATCAGGCAAGGCACCATCATCACGGTGACGCCGGCCTGCACGGCACCCCAGTCGATGGCGCCGAAGCGGCCGGACTGGAGCGCCGTCATCATAACCGGAAGCGTGAATTTCGACTGGTCGGTCATCAGCACGAGAGCTGCCAGGAATTCGTTCCAGGCGCCAAGAAAGGCAAACAGCGCGATGGTGACAACGCCCGGCCAGACCAAAGGCAGCATCACCTTGATGAGCATGGTGACGTTGTCGGCGCCGTCCATGCGTGCGGCCTCCTCGATCTCGCGCGGCACCGCGTCGAAGGCGTTGCGCATCATGAAGATCGAGAAAGGCAGCTGCAGCGTGACATAGACGCAGACCAGGCCGGTCAGCGTGTTGTGCAGGCCAAGCTTCGTCAGCACCAGGAAGATCGGCGTCAGGATCGACTGGAACGGGATCATGATCGTCGACAGGATGAGGACGAAGAAGAAATCCCGGAACGGAAAGCGGAAACGCGAAAAGCCGTAGCCGGCGAGCACGCTGACCAGCACCGACAGCAGCACCGTCATCACCGAGACATAGATGCTGTTTTGCGCCGAGGCCCAGAGCCCGTCACCAAAGGTGTTCAGCGTCTCGTAGTTCTCGATGGAGAAGCCACTCGTCGGCCAGGGCGGCAGCGGCGGCTGGCGCGCCTCCTGCGCCGGCTTGAAGGTAGAGAGCACTGTCCAGACGATCGGCGCCAGGAACAGCACCGAAGCTATCAGGCCTGTGGAATGCCTGGCCAGGCTGAAGCCGACTTTCCGGTTGCGCGACATTGCCTCGGCCATCAGTCGAGCCCCTCAGGCTTGCGCAGCAGCCAGAGCTGGACGAGGCTGAGCGCGACCAGGATGACCAGCAGCACCATCGAAAGTGCCGCGCCATAGCCGAGCTTGAACGAGACGAAGGACTGGTTGAATATCCAGTACACCGCCGTCAACGTCTGGTTGCGCGGCCCTCCGCGCAGGATGATGTAGAACTGGTCGAAGGCAAGGATCGAACCCGCCACCGACAGGATCAGCGCCAGCGCCAGCGTGCGGCGCATCAAGGGCAAGGTGATGGCTCTGAACCTCGCGAAAGGCCCTGCCCCGTCGATGACGGCGGCCTCCTGTAAATCCTGCGGGATCGACTGCAGGCCAGTCATCAGGATGATCATGGTGAAGCCGGCGACCTTCCAGACCACCATGGCGATGATCGACCAGAAGGCCGGGTGGAAGGTGGCGAGAAGATTGACCTTTCTTTCGGTGAGGCCGAGGTCGTAGGCGGCGGGACTGAACAAGCCGGAATCGACATTCAGGAGCCAGGACCAGAGCAGGCTCGCCGAGGCAAAACCCACCACCGCCGGCATGAAGAAAGCGGTGCGGTAGAGGTTGGTGAGCGGCCGCGGCCTTTCGATGAAGATCGCCAACGGAAAAGCGACGGCGAAGATCGCGATGGTGACGACCACCGTGTAGTAGAAGGTGAATTTCAGCGCGTTCCAGAAGCGCGTGTCGCGCAAAATGGCAATGTAGTTGTCGAGGCCGATGAAGGAATGCTCGCCCATCAGCGGCCAGTTGTGAAGCGACATCCAGGCCGTCATGCCGAGCGGGATGACGAAGAAGACGGTGACGAGTGCGACGGCCGGCAGGACGTAGAGCAGTCCGACCCACTGCCGCAGGCTGGTAGCGTGTGCTCGCGCCGGCGCTGAAGCTGTGATGGCGGTCATGGCTGGGCTCCCCCTTCTCCCCTTGTGGGAGAAGATATCGCCGAAGGCGACGGATGAGGGGGGTTCCAGCGGAGTGAGCCGCTGGCTTTCCCTGCAGCACCCCCCATCCGTCTCGGCGCTGTGAGCCGATCTACCTTCTCCCATAAGGGGAGAAGGGCGGCGCGAACCCGCCGGGGCCTCAAATCGGCAATGCTAATGAGAGTGTGCTTTCTCAACGTGTCGGTCCCTGCAATTCAGCGATGCATCGCCCGGCCGCCCGACCAGGGAGACGGGCGGGCGGCCGGTCAGAGCCTTGGCGGCGAGGCGTTTGCGAGATTCCTGCCGCCGGCTGGCCCTGGTGTCTACTTGTTCGGCGCCTGGTCGATGATCGACTGCATGGTGTCCTGCGCATTCTTGATGGCACCATCGACGTCGTCGCCGAAGAACACCTCGTTGATCATCTGCGTCCACGGACCGTTGGCGGAGTTGATCAGGTCGTTGAACACCACCGAATAGGGCGTCCTGCCCTTGGCCATCGCCTCGGCCGCCACCTGGTAGCGCGGGTCGAGATCCTTCAGCGCGTCCTTGGCGATGTCGTTGCGCACCGGCAGGCTGCCATATTTCGCCAGGATGGTCTGGCCTTCCAGCGAATAGGCGAAGTTCAGGAACTCCTTCACCACGGCGATCTTCTTGGTGCCCTTGGTGACGACGAAATTATCGCCGCCGGCGAAAGACGACCAGCCGCCATCCTTGCCCGGCAAGAAGGTGATGCCGTAGTCGATGTCCGGATATTGCGTGTTGAGCGCGCCGATGGCGAAGGCGCCGGAGGGCGAGAGGCCGATCTTGCCGCCGGCAAAGGCGGCGAAGAAGTTGGCGCCGGTGTCGGTCTGCGCGCCCTCGGGCACCAGCCCCTTCTTCACCATCGATCGGTAGAGGTCGACGGCGCCGCGCAACTGCGGGCTGTCGAGCGTCGCCTTCGAGCCGTCCTCGGACAGGATGTCGCCGCCCGAGGCCCAGATCAGCGGCGTGAAAGTGAAGATGTTGCAGCCGCCGCAATTGCCGGAGAAATAGAAGCCCTTGATGTCGCCGCCGAGCGCGTTGACCTTCTCGGCGTCGGCCTCGATCTCCGCCCAGTTGGCCGGCCCCTTCTCGGGGTCCAGCCCCGCCTGCTTGAACAGCTTCTTGTTCCAGATCAGCACCGAGGCGTCAGCCGAGAACGGCAGGCCATAGATGCGGCCCTTGTAGGTGCCGGTCTTCACATGCGCCGGCGACAGGCTTGCGAAATAGGGCAAGGATTTCGCCCAGTCGGTGATGTCCTCCAGTTGACCGGCGGCGGCGAAGGACGGTGTGTAGATCAGGTCGAGCGAGAGCGCGTCGGGCGCCGTGCCGCCGGCGGCGGCGGCGCCATATTTCGGAATGATCTCGGCATTGGGGATGATATCGAGCTTGATCTGGTCCTTGTTCGCCTTGTTGAAGGCGTCGACGATACGCGGCATGAAGTTCGAGCCGTCAGCGCGCACCCAGATGTTGGCGGTCTCGGCCGACGCTGCCTGCAGGCCTCCACCGATCATGGCGGCGGCGAGCGCCAGCCTGGCAATCATGGTCTTCATCATTCTCCTCCTCATGGTTCTCCTCCCATTTCGGCCACGCCGCCCGGCTGGATCGGGCGCGTCAGCACTTCTCCTTCACCCCGGCGGACTGCCGCATGACTGACGCACCACCAGCCGGCACGGCAGTTTCCTGATGCCCGCGGCGGCCGGCTGGCCATCCACAAGCGAAAGCAGGGCGAGCCCGGCCTCGTGGCCGAGACTCGCCAGGTTCATGTCGACGGAGGTCAGCGGCGGGCGCGTCGCCTCGGCCACGATCTCCCAATTGTCGAAGCCGATGACGCCGACATCCTCGGGCACGCGGATGCCGCGCTCCCGCAGCGCGTCGATGACGCCGCGCGCGATCTGGTCGTTGCCGCAGAAGACGGCGTCCGGCCATTCCCCCATGCCTGCTTTGCCGAACAGTTCTGCGACCGCCTCGTGGCCCCAGCCTTCAGACCATGCGCCCAGCAGCGGCTCGCTGGCCGGCAAGCCACGCTCCTCAAGCACGTCCCGGTAAGCCTGCGCCCGCGTGTGCACCACGGCGAAGCCCGCCGGACCGGTGACATGGGCGATGCGGCGGCGCCCGATCCGCAAAAAGTGCTCGACGGCCAGCCGCGCGCCGCCGGCATCGTCGGAGACGAAGGCGATCGAGTCGGGATCGGGCTGAGTGAAGGCATAGACGACGGGAATGCGCATGTTGGACAGGTCGACCGGCAGATGGCGATCGATTCGCTTGCCGGTAGCGATGATGCCGTCGACACGCTTGTCGAGCATCGCCTCGACATGCAGTTGGCCAAGCCTTGAGTCGTCCTCGACATTGCACAGGAAGACAGAGACGCCATTGTCGACCAGCGCATCGGAAACCCCGGCCATCAGCGGCAGCGAGAATCGGCCGTATGTATCGTTGGTGAGCAGGCCGACGGTGAAAGAGCGGCGGCGCAACAGACTCTGTGCCAAGCTGTTCGGCCTGAAGCCGAGCAACCTCGCCGTCTCGCGGATTCGCTCGCGCGTCTCGGCGGTCATGCGCCCCTGCCCGTTCAGCGCCTTCGACGCCGTGGCGACGCTGACGCCCGCGGCGGCCGCCACCTCGCGCAGGGTGACCGGCTTGGCAAAGACAGGCGCTGACTCGGCGTCTGAAGCCATGTTCGGGGCGCAACCTCCTGTTTGAGAAAACCTTTTCTCACACAGAATCCGCCGCATTCGAGCCGAGAAGCAAATGTCGAATGCCGCAATTTGGGAAAAGGTTTTCTCAGGTGGAGATTAGACCGAAAGGCCGATGCCGCGCAAGATCATTTCCGCGACTGGTCCAGCGCCCGGCAAGCGCTCGGGCCAGTTGCACCGGACTTCAGCGGCCGGCTGATTTTCTCTGGGCTGGGCCGCCGGAATTCCGCCTATCCCTACGGTAGTTTGGTCCTAGGTGTTGCATTTCCGTCACCACAAATAGCAACAACCCCTGCTAGAAACGGGCCGGGTTCTAACTTGGGGTTATGCGATATGTATCTTCGTCTTTCTGCGAAATCCGTTCTGCTGGGCGCCGTTTCGGCCGCCGCCTTGATGTCGGCGGCGCATGCAGCCGACATCGTCCAGGAGCAGGCGGCTCCCGGCTTCAACTGGAGCGGCGTATATGTCGGCTTCGGTCTTGGCGCCGGCGCGAACGTTCACAAGCTCAGCAGCGATTTTGCGCCGGGTGTTTCGCTGAACGGCATCGGCGGCGAAGGCGTCTACGGTCAGGCGACCGTCGGCTACGACTACATGGTCTCGCAGCGCTTCCTGCTCGGCGGCCTGATCGACGCGCATGTCGGCACGATCAAGACTTCGCTCGATGCCGGCGGCTTCAATGCAGACATCAAGGAGACCTACGGCTTTGACGTCGGCGTGCGTGCCGGTTACCTGCTGACGCCGAGCACGCTGGGCTACGTGCTGGGCGGCTATGCCTGGCAGAAGTATAAGCTCGACACCAATGCCGGTTTCGGCATGGACTGGGATCAGGGTGGTTACTTCGTCGGCGCCGGTGTCGAAACGGCGATCAACAGCAACTGGACGCTGAAGGGCGAGTATCGCTACACACGGTTCAGCACCAAAGACGATCTCCTGTCGCAGTTTGGTGCGCCGGACGGCACACTCAACCTCGACACTTCCCGTCATACGTTCGAAGTTGCTGCGAGCTACCGCTTCAACGCCAATGACGGCGGCGCGGCCAGCTTTGAGACGCCTTCCTACAACTGGACCGGCTTCTATGTCGGCGGCGGGCTCGGCGCCGGCGCCGTCGTGCACCAGATCGAGGTTCCGCCACTCGTCGGCGCCAAGTTCAATGGCCTTGGCGGCGAAGGCGTGTTCGGCGAAGCCAGCATCGGTTATGACCAGGACATGGGCAGCTGGGTCGTCGGCGGTCTGGTCGACGCGCGCCTTTCCGGCATCAAGTCGAAGCTCGAGCTGGGTGGCATCCTGGGTGGTGTAGACTCGGTCAGCTTCAACACTGACTATGGCTTCGACGTGCTCGGTCGTATCGGCATGAAGGTCAACGAAGCGACGCTGGCCTACGCGCTCGCCGGTTACAGCTGGCAGCACTTCAAGCTCGATGCTCCGGCCCCGCTCGACATCGATTGGGGCTCCAGCGGCTTCTCGGTGGGCGCGGGCCTGGAAACGGCCGTGTCGGACAAGATGACCGTCGGCATCGAATACCGCTATTCGCAGTTCGCCAAGGAAGACCTATCGGACGTGCTCCCGATCCCGAGCGGGCTTGCGAACACGACGCCATCCTTCCACACCGTGCGCATCGACGCCAAGTACAAGTTCAACTAAGCGAAGGCCTCCAGCCAAAGCAGGAAAGCCCGCCGAATGGCGGGCTTTTTTTATCGCCGGCTTGCCGACCTGCGTCGCTCGCGCGACGACCGCAGCCATCAGATTGTAGACATCGACCAACCCGCCAGCGGCATTGCCAGTTGCGTCGCCATCGAACGCGCCGGGGTGACCGGGGAGACTCTCACACCACCCTCTTCTTCCCCCGCCTGCTGCCATGCGCATCAACAGCCTTGCCGACGGCTCGCTTCAATTCGTCCTTGATCTCGACAGTCTCGGCCATCAGCGCCTCGATCTTGAGGAAATCGAGTACGCGATACTTCGAAACTTTAGGGCGGATCAGGATGTCGGGCTCGGACTGCTGCAGCTTGTTGGCGATGATCGACTGCATCATCAGCTGCGAGGCGCCATACATCAGGTCGACGGTGGTCGGATGCTTGCGCTCGGCGTCGCTCGGCGCTCCGACCACGTCGATTGCAATGATGATATCGGCGTCTTTCTCAAGGAGATCGAAGGGGACAGGATTGTAGATGCCGCCGTCGATCAGAAGGCAGCCATCGCGTACGACCGGACGGAATACAGCCGGTATGGCTGCAGAAGCGGCGAGCGCGGAATGCAACTCACCCTCGGCCAACACCGCCAGCTTATGGCCGAAATAGTCCGTCGCGGTCACCTTCAACGGGATCTTCAACGCCTCGAACGTCTCTGGGATCGCGTCTGGCAGGAAGGCCTTCAAAATGCGCTCGATGTTGAACTGGCCGACGCGGATGCCGCTCTGCATGGCCTCCGCGATCGTGCCCGGTCGCGAACGCCACATGCGCGCCGCCACTTCGGCGCGGCTGCCGAGGATCGCTCGGGCATAATCGTGGATCTCGGCGCCGGTCATTCCCGACGCCATGCCGGCGCCCATGATGGCGCCGATCGACGAGCCGGCAATCGCCACCGGCTTGATGCCGAGCTCGTCGAGGGCCTCGACGATATGGATATGTGCGAGACCGCGTGCGCCACCGCCGCCGAAGGCAACCCCGAAGGTCGGGCTCATCCCTTGCCGCCTCCCGCCACCTCCACAAGAGGCGGGCCGATGACCATCACGGCGGGAGTGACCGACAGAAGCTTCTTCGCGGCCGCCTTGACGTCGGCGAGCGTCACGGCGTTGATGAGCGCGGCGCGCCGCTTCATATAGTCGATGCCAAGCTTGTCGACCTGCAGCTCGACCAGCGTGGCGGCAATGGAACTGGAGGAATCCAGATTGTTGATGGCGTAGGCGCCGATCATGTATTTCTTGATCGCCGCAAGCTCCTCCTCGGTGGGGCCGCTCTCGGCCATGTCCTTCACGACCTGGCGCACGATCGAAAGCGTTTCTGCGGCGCGGTCGGAGCGCGTCGCCGTCGTCACCAGCAACGAGTGCGAGTGCTTGTTGTCGACGAGATCGGAACTGACGCCATAGGCAAGGCCGCGCTTTTCGCGCACCTCCGAGAACAGCCGCGAAGTGAAGGTCGAGCCGCCGAGGATTTCGTTCATCAGAACAGCGGCAAAGAAATCCGGATCACTGCGTTTAACGCCTGGCCAGGCAAGCTGCAGCGAGGTCTGCGGCAAGTCGTAGTTCACTTCAAGCTGCTGTCCGAGCTTCGGAGTGATATCCGCCACCGGAGCCAGAGCCTGCTTCTCAGGCAGGTCGCCGAACACTTCGTCCAACTTGTTGCTCAGTGTCGCGGCATCGATGTCGCCGACCACCGCCACATGCAGGCCGCCGCGGGCGAAATTGGCCTTGTGGAAGGCCCTGATGTCATCAGCCGTAATGGTGGTCAGGCTGCCTTTGGTCCCCTGGTCGGAGCGCGAATAGGGATGCTCGCCATAGATGGCACGCAGCCAGCGCTGCTGCGCCACCGTGTTCGGGTCGCGCTCGTTGGCGAGGATACCGGAGAGCACCTGGGCCCTGATACGGTCGATCGGCGCCTGGTCGAAGCGGGGCTGGTTGACAGCAAGCTTCAGCAGACCAAAGGCCTCGTCCTTCTGCTGCGACAGCATGCGCATCGAGCCATAGGTTCCGTCGCGGGCGGCCTGGAAGCTCATCTCCGCGCCAGCATCGTCGAGCTTCTGCTGGAAAGCGTCGCTGTCGAGGTTGCCCGCACCCTCGTCGAAAAGGCCGGTCATGAGGTTGACCAGCCCCTCCTTGCCCGCCGGATCCTGAGCGCTGCCGCCATCGAAGACGAAGCGGATGGCGATCAGCGGGATCGAATGGTCTTCCACCAGCCAGGCGGTGATGCCCTTCTTCGACTTCACTTCCTGGATGTTCATCTCGGCGCGAGCCGCAAGCGCCGGAAGGAGCAGGAAAAACAGGGCAAAGCAAAGCGTGACGACGGCGCGATAGATGCGCCCTTCTTCTGCGCGTGTGGAAGAAGGCAAGGCGTCCATGCGGCTAAGAACCATGCTCATCGTCAATTCCCCGCCTGTTGCTGCGGCAAGAGATAACCGGTGGTCGAACGATCGAGCACTAGATAGCGCGCGGCGACCGCCTTGACCTCGTCCGCGGTGACCTTGCGGATACGGTCCGGCCATTCCTGGACATCCTTGACATTGCCGCCGGTGGCAAGCGTGGAGCCGTACATGTTGGCCATGTCGTCCTGCTTGTCGCGGGCAAAGATCATGGAACGTACATAACGGGTCTTGGCCCGCTCCAGCTCATCGTCGCTCACGCCGTCCTTGACGACACGGGCGATCTCCGCATCGACCGCCGCCTCGACATCGGCGAGCCTGGCATCGCCACGCGGAGCGCCGTAGACGGTGAAGTTGGTGTCGTCGAGCATCGTGCCCTGGAAATATGCCGCCGCAGAGGAGGCTATTCCCTGCTTGATGACGAGTTCCTGATACAGCCGGCTGCGGTTGCCGCCGCCGAGGATCTCGGCCAGCAGGTCGAGCGCCTCCGCCTCGCCGGGCTTGGCCGTACGATAGGACGGCACGACCCATTGCGTCGAAAAGCTCGGCACCGAAACGCGCGCGTCGGTGAGCGTCACCGTGCGCTTGGTGTTCTGCTCCGGTTCGACCGGTCGGATGCGCGGCCGCAGGTCGGGGCCGCGCGCGACCTTGCCGTAGGTACTCTCGGCCATCGCCTTGACCGCGTCCGGCTCGACATCGCCCGCCACCACCAGTACCGCGTTGTTGGGCCGGTAATAGTTGTCGTAGAACGCTTTCGCGTCGGGACGGTTCAGCTGCTCCATTTCCTGCATCCAGCCGATCACGGGAATGCGGTAGGGCTGGTTCTGCCAAAGCGTCGCATCGACCTCCTCGTCCAGAACCGCCTGCGGATTGCTGTCGATGCGCGAGCGGCGCTCCTCCAGGATCACGTCGCGCTCGGTCTTGATGACATCGTCGGTCAGGATCAGGTTGCGCATGCGATCGGCCTCGAAGCCCATCATCTCCTCGAGCGCCGATGGCGGCACCGTCTCGTGGAAGGCGGTATAGTCATAGGAGGTGAAGGCGTTGTTGGAGCCGCCGATCTCGGACACGGCGCGGTCGAATTCGCCGGCGGCATGGTTGGTCGTGGCCTTGAACATCAGATGCTCGAAGAAATGCGCGATGCCGGACTTGCCGGGCGGCTCGTCAGCGCTGCCAATCTTGTACCAAACCATGTGGGTGACGATCGGGGCGCGGTGGTCCGGGATGACGACCACTTCCATGCCGTTGTCGAGCAGGAAATCCTTGACCTCGCCGTCGTCCGCCGCGTGGGCGGGAAACGCCGCCACGAGCGCCAGCGTGGCGGCAAGAAGCGCCGCTCGCAGCCCAATTCCCGTTCGTGTCATCAAGTTCTCCGGTCCCGGTTGAGCGACGATAGGCAAGGCAGCAGGCGAGGCAAAGTGAATTGTTCGGCATTTTCGAGGCGACGCCGGAGCAAACTAGCTGGCCTCTATGAACCGAATGACCGTTTCGCCGTAATTACGCTCGTCCATCACGGAAAAACCAGCGCCCGGTTCGAACGGCGCGGAGGCCGCCTCCTCGACGACGCATAGCGCGCCGGGCAGAAGCCAGCCGCCTGCCCTTGCTGAGCGCAGCGCGCGCTCTCCGAGCCCTTTGCCATAGGGCGGATCGGCGAAGATCAGCCCGAAGGGCGAGATCGTACCGACCTCGCCGAGCTGGGTGGCGTCGCGGCGGAAGATCTTGGTGCGGCCGGTGAGCCCGAAGGCTTCGACATTCTCGCGGATCAGGCCGCGCCCTTCGGTCGATTCCTCGATGAAGACGCAGTAGGAAGCGCCGCGCGACAAAGCTTCCAGCCCGAGCGCGCCCGTGCCGGCGAAGAGATCGAGCACGCGAGCGCCCTCGAGCCTGTCGGCATGGCGATGCGCCAGGACATTGAACACCGCCTCGCGGGCGCGGTCCGTGGTCGGGCGGATGCTATTGCTTTTCGGCGTCGCCAGCGGACGCCCGCGGAACTCACCGCCGACGATCCGCATCGCCGCCCCTCTTCGGACCACGCGGGCGATCGCCGCCATCGCCTTCGGAGCGCTCGCTTCGCGGCTTGCCGAACGGCTTCGCGCCCGGCTTGCCCTTGCCGCCCGGCTTGTAGGCCGCCTTGCGCGCCTTCGCCTCGGCGGCCTTGGCGGCATCGGCCTCCGCCCTGCCCTTGCCGATCGGCCGGGCGCCCGGAGCCATCCAGACATTGGCCTTGCGCTGGCCCGGAGGCTCGATCGGCCGCTGTTCGCGCTCGGATTTCTTGCCGCCGAAACGGGGCTTGTCGCCAAACCCACCGCGAGGCTTGTCGCCGAAACCGCCGCGGTCGGATTTCGGGCCGCGCTCGCCAAACGTCCTGTCCGGCCCGAACGCCCTGTCCGGCTTCGTCGAGAGCTTGCTCAGCGCCTCGTCGCGGCTGTCTTCGCGGCGCTTTCGCGCCTTGATCAGGCCGCCCTCACCGATCGGCCGGCGGTCGCCGTCACGCGTGAATTTCGGCCGGTCGGCTTCTTCGCGGCGCGGACCGCCGCCGCGCACCGGCTTGTTTGAAAACGGCTTCTGGATCTCGGCATCGAAGTTGGCGCCCGATTCCTCGATCAGCCTTTCGCCGAGTTGCTCCCGCAGCACGCGGCCCTTGATCTCCAGCACATGGCCCTCGGGAAGGTCCTCGAGCTGGAACGGACCATAGGAGATGCGGATCAGCCGCGTCACGTCGAGGCCAAGCGCGCCGAGGATGTTCTTCACCTCGCGGTTCTTGCCTTCACGGAGACCGATGGTCAGCCAGGCATTGGTGCCTTGCTCGCGGTCCAGCGAAGCCTCGATGGAACCGTAGAAAACGCCGTCGACGGCGATGCCGTCGCGCAGGCCGGCAAGCGCGCTCTCCTCGACCTTGCCGTGGACGCGAACGCGGTAGCGCCGCAGCCAGCCGGTGGCCGGCAATTCGAGCACCCGCGACAGCCCGCCGTCATTGGTGAGCAGCAGCAGGCCCTCGGTGTTGATGTCGAGCCGGCCGATCGTCATCAATCGCGGCAGATCTGACGGCAGCACGTCGAAGACGGTCTTGCGGCCTTCCGGATCGCGATTGGTGGTGACGACCCCTGCCGGCTTGTGGAACAGGAAGAGACGCGTGCGCTCGATCGGCGGGATCTCGGTGCCGTCGAGATGGATGACGTCGTTGGCGCTGACGTTGAAGGCTGGCGAGTCCAGCACCTTGCCGTTGACCTTGACGCGGCCGGCCGCGATCAACTCCTCGGCGTCGCGGCGCGAGGCGATGCCGGCGCGCGCCAGGCGCTTGGCGATCCGCTCACCGGTCTCCGTCGTAGCTTCCGAGGGACGCGGTCGCGGCTTGAAGCCGCCTTCGGGCTTTCCCGCGGCACCGCGCGGCGCACGGTCGCTGAAATCACGCTTCGGCCGCTCGGCAAAGTCGCGCGCCGGGCGCTCGAAACGTCGTTCGCCATGCGCACCTTCAGCGGCCGCCGTCCGGTCGCCGCGCGGGGCATAGGGCTTGCGACCCTCGCGCTTTTCGAAAGGCTTGTCGCCACGCGGCGGCCCTTTACGGAACGGTTTGTCGCCACGCTCCCCACCGCCGCCCGTGTCACGACGCTTATAGCTGGGTTTGAAATCCCGGGTCGGGCGCTCACCTTCGGCGGCCACCGGCCGGTCCCCGCGCGGCGTGAAGGGCTTGCGGCCCTCGCGCTTCTCGAAGGGCTTGCCGTCACGCGGCGGACCTTTGCGGAACGGCTTTTCGGCGCGCTCCGCGCCCTCACCCGTTTCGCGCGGCTTGTAGCTGCGCTTGAAATCGCGAGCCGGGCGTTCGCCTTCGGCTGCCATCGGCCGCTCACGCTTGGCGAACGGCTTCTTGGCGCCGTAGCCCGGCTTGCCGTCTCGCCGGCCAGCCGGTTTCGAGCCACCCTTGCGCGGCCCGCGTGGAGATTTCTTGTCGTCGTCCATTACTTTGCTCGTCTTCGCCTGCTACAGCGCCGCGCGCCCTTTCGGACGCCGAACGCAGGCAGTGTCATCTTGATTTTGCGCATCCGGCGGCGCGGCAAAAACCGATTCCGGTTTTCTAGGTCTCGCGCTAGATAACAGGATCACCCCCGGGTGGCGAGGAGTAATCGGAATGGAAACCGCTTGAAACGACCGGATTTCATGGCCCTGGCGCTCGAAGAGGCCGAGGCGGCCGCGCGCCGCGGCGAAGTGCCGGTCGGCGCGGTGATCGTCAGCGGCAAGACGGTGATCGCGAAAGCCGGCAACCGTACCCGCGAACTAGCCGATCCGACGGCGCATGCCGAGATGCTGGCGATCCGCGAGGCCTGCCGGAAGCTCGCCAGCGAGCGTCTCACCGGCCACGACCTCTATGTGACGCTGGAGCCTTGCGCCATGTGCGCCGGCGCGATCTCCTTCGCCAGGCTGCGGCGGCTCTATTTCGGCGCCGCCGACGAGAAGGGCGGCGCGGTGGTCAACGGTACGCGCTTCTTCGCCTCGCCCATCTGCCACCATGCGCCGGACGTCTATCCGGGAATAGGCGAGAGCGACGCCGCCCTCATCTTGAAGGATTTCTTTCGGGAGAGACGGGAAATCTAGGCTAGAAGCACGTCCTACAGGCCGAGCCAGTCGAACCAGCCGCCCTTCTTGCCTTCCGCCTGCGCCTTGAGGCGCCGCTCCTTCTTGTACTCATCCTCGCCGAGCTCATTCTGCGGCGCGGTGGCGGCGGCCTGGCGATAGGCCAGCGGGGGCTCGCTCAGATATTTGCGAACCGTCGGATCACCCTGCTTCTGCTCGGCAAGCCGACGCTGGATCTCGGCGGTGCGCGTAGCGTTGGAATCATCCGGCGACCAGCGCGGAGGATGGCTGGAGCCCGATTCGGCCAACGCCTTTTTCACCGCCACGGGATCGGTCTGCACATCCTCGACCGCTTCCGGCTGGTAATTGGGATCGTTCTGGTGCGCGGTGGCGTCAGCCCGAATGCGGGCGCGGCGCGCCTCCGGTGATTCGGGCCAGTCGGCGCTCGCCGTCTCGATGCTCTGCTGCGGCGGCGGCAGGTTTTGCTTCTGCCCCGGCGCCGGTTTCACCAGGTCTGGACGCGGCTTGTAGTCGATCTGTTCTTTCCGCTTCGGCGTGATCGAGGCGGCGCCGGAAACATCGTCGAAAAGCTGCGCGGCGGCGGTCTTGTCGGTTCCGTAGGTGGGCGAACTCATGCAGCCCGACAGAGCGATGGCCGATACCACAAGCGGCGCCACCAGCGCGGCGCGCGCGAACGTTCTGTCGGTCATGCCAAAAAGTCCCACTCTAACTGCCTTTCGGTCGCCACCGGCCAAGGGCACGGTCCCATCTTCCCGCACTTGCGACGGAAATCCGGCGACAATTTGTCTGCCGGAGTGTCGCGTGTTTACCTCAACCACTTATTAAGGGCAACGCACGGGCGGATATGGGCCGCCCGGCGTGTTACTTTTGCACCTGTTTGACGGCGCATGCCGTTCTCCCAAGATCGCCATGCATCCTCGGGCCAGCCCGAGCGCAGGCTCTTGGGCGGCATGCACCTAGAGGCGCCCGAGCGCCTTCAACTCGTGCAGCACCGCCGCGTCCCGGGCCGAGACATCCGGGAATTGCGTATCCTGCCCGACATCGGCGGTGTAGCGCCAGGAGCGCGCGCATTTGACCAGGCCACGGTCCTCGGCTTTCTCAACCACCACCGCCACGCCCTTGACGTCGTCGAGCGTGAAGGCGCCTTCCAGCGCCTTGCCATGCTTGATGACAAGGTCGCTGGTGATCGCCATCTCGGCCATGTCGACATCGGCGATGGCTGCTTCCAGCGCCGCGTCGTCGATCGTGACCACCGGCACGGCCTCAAGCGAGGAGCCGATCAGCTTCTCGGCACGCGCGATCTCCAGCGCGCCGGTGATGACGCGGCGCACCTGCCTCACCTTGCGCCATTTCTCGGCCAACGCTTCGTTGCGCCACTCTTGCGGGATCGCCGGGAACTGGTCCAGATGCACCGAGGCAGCCTCAGGATGGCGATCGAGCCAGGCTTCCTCGGTGGTGAAGGGCAGCATCGGCGCCAGCCATTTCACCAGGCATTCGAAGAGGTGGCGCACCACCTGCACGGCCGCCCTGCGCCGCAGGCTCGACGGTCCGTCGCAGTAGAGCGCATCCTTGCGGATGTCGAAATAGAAGGCCGAGAGCTCCACCACCATGAAGTCGAGCAACGTGCGGGTGATGCGCTTGAACTCGAAGGCGTCGTAGCCCTGGCGCACCACTTCATCCAACTCGGACAGCCGGTGCAGCATCAGCCGCTCCAGTTCCGGCATCACCTCGACCGGCACGTCCTTGCCGTCATCATGGGCGAGCGTGCCCAGCATCCAGCGGATCGTGTTCCTGAGCTTGCGATAAGCATCGATGTTGGTCTGCAGCACGTTCTTGCCGAGCCGCTGGTCTTCCCAATAATCGGTCGTCACCACCCAGAGCCGCAGGATATCGGCGCCGGACTGCTTGATTACGTCCTGCGGCACGACCGTGTTGCCGAGCGACTTCGACATCTTGCGGCCTTCCTCGTCCATGGTGAAGCCATGGGTGATGACCGCTTCGTAAGGCGCCCTGCCCCTGGTGCCGCAGCTTTCGAGCAACGAAGAGTGGAACCAGCCGCGATGCTGGTCCGAACCCTCGAGATAGACGTCGGCCGGCCATTTCAGGTCCGGACGGTCTTCGAGCGTGAAGACATGCGTCGAGCCGGAATCGAACCAGACGTCCAGGATATCCATCACCTGATGCCATTTCGAGGCATCGTGATTGCCGAGGAAACGTTCCTTGGCGCCGTCGGCGAACCAGGCGTCGGCGCCCTCCTTCTCGAAAGCGTCCATGATGCGCTGGTTGACGGCCTCATCCTTCAGCACATTGCCTTCCTCGTCGGCGAAGACGGCGATCGGCACGCCCCAGGCACGCTGGCGCGACAGCACCCAGTCGGGCCGCTCCTCGATCATGGCGCGGATGCGGTTCTGACCGGCCGCCGGGACGAAACGCGTGTCGTCGATCGCCTTCAGCGCGCGGCTGCGCAGCGTCGTGCCGTCGCCGAGGTCCTTGTCCATATAGACGAACCATTGCGGCGTGTTGCGGAAGATGACCGGCTTCTTCGAGCGCCAGGAATGCGGGTAGCTGTGCTTCAGCCGGCCGCGCGCGAAGAGCGCGTTGCGCTTGATCAGCTCGTCGATGACCGCCTGGTTGGCGTTGCCCTTCTTGCCGTTGTCGTCGATGACGCGCGCCGCTCCGCCTTCGCGCCCCGGGCCGAAGCCCGGCGCGTCCTTGGTGAAGAAACCGGCATCGTCGACCGTGAACGGGATCGTCGTGTCGACGCCGCGTGTCCTCAGATCGCTGGCGGCCTCCATCCAGGCGTCGAAGTCCTCGCGGCCATGGCCGGGCGCCGTGTGGACGAAGCCGGTGCCGGCATCGTCGGTGACATGCTCGCCGGCGACCATCGGCACCGGGAACTCATACCCGCCGCCAAGCCCCTTGAAAGGATGCGAAAGCGTAAGCTTGCCAAGCTGTTCGGCCGAGACGCTGTGAAGCCTGCTCAAGGTGATCTTGGCCTTGGTGGCGCATTCCTCCGCCAGGGCGTCGGCGAAGATCAGTTTCTCGCCAGCTTGCGGGCCGAAGGCGTTCTCGGCCCCCGTCACCTCATAGAGGCCATAGCCGATGCGCGGGGAATAGCTGACGGCACGGTTGCCGGGGATGGTCCAGGGCGTGGTGGTCCAGATGACGACATGCGCCTCGACGAGATCGAGCGCTGCCCCGTCCAGCGCAGGCGCGGCGCCTGCAACGGGCTGGGCGAGGCTCGCGACCGGGAATTTCACCCAGATCGTGTCGCTCTCATAGTCCTGATACTCGACCTCCGCCTCGGCCAGCGCGGTGCGCTCGACCACGCTCCACATCACCGGCTTGGAGCCGCGGTAGAGTTGTCCTGACATGGCGAATTTCAGCAGTTCCCCGGCGATGCGCGACTCGGCGTGGTAGGCCATGGTCGTGTAGGGATTGTCGAAATCGCCAATAACGCCGAGGCGCTGGAACTCGCCGCCCTGAACCTGGATCCAATGGGCGGCGAAGTCGCGGCATTCCTTGCGGAACTCATTGACCGGCACTTCGTCCTTGTTCTTGCCCTTGGCGCGGTACTGCTCCTCGATCTTCCATTCGATCGGCAGGCCATGGCAGTCCCAGCCCGGCACGTAGTTGGCATCGTAGCCGCGCATCTGGAAGGACCGGTTGATCACGTCCTTGAGGATCTTGTTCAGCGCATGGCCGATATGGATGTTGCCGTTGGCATAGGGCGGGCCATCATGCAGCACGAATTTCCCGCGGCCGGCGGCCTCCTCGCGCAGTTTCTTGTAAAGACCCATGTCCTGCCAGCGCTTGACCAGGACGGGTTCCTTCTCGGGCAGGCCGGCCCGCATCGGGAAATCCGTCTGCGGCAAATAGAGCGTCTTGGAATAGTCGATCGTTTCAGCAGTGTCGGTCATCGGGGTGTCGGTCATTGATCTGCCATCTGCGTTGCCCGGCGGCGGAAAGCCAGGGCGTTGAAGTCTTAGCTGACGCATACCGCTTTCCCAAAACCGGAGCCCACTTTTGGGCGATATGCGTTGATTTTCTTGAAAAAGCGCGAGGGGCGCGCGCGAAAACTCCCGGCGGCTCCGGCGGCACTCAGGCCGCCCGGAACACCGGGCCCGTAATTCGTATCGCAATCGCGAAAAGGCGCGAAAAGCTCTTCATGGCGTGGCTTTTAGCGGATGGCGCGGCAGGAATAAAGCTCAGAATTCGAGGCGCGGAACCGCGGCGTAGAAGAAGCGCGGCATCACCGCGGCGGCCGATCCCCGTGATAATCGTCGAAGTGATCCGAATATGCTTCGCAGCCGTACAACCACCAGGAACTGTCAGAACGCGGAGGACGCGCCAATGCAAGGGAAGACCGCATTCCTGTGTGCCATGCTAATCGCATCGGCGGCCCATGCCGATGCATTCTCGGACAGCCGCGGAATATGGATGCGCGACGACGGCAACGCCAAGGTTTCAATTGCGCCGTGCGGCCAGCAACTATGCGCCACGAATCTATGGATTCGTGACACCAGCAAGGGCGAGGAGCCTGGCGACAAGCTCGTCATGACGCTGAAATCGGCGCCACAAGGAACGCTTTCCGGAAAGGCTTACGACCCCAAGCGAAACCGCACCTATTCAATGACCTTGAAGGTGACGAGTGGCGGTCTCACCACGCGGGGCTGCATAGCCGCAGGCCTGCTTTGTAAGGACGTGCGCTGGACGCCGGCGAAGTGACCGGCCAAGGACAATGAGCCGGAAAGCCCCAGCCCCAACGATCGTGCTTTTCCGGCGCGACCTTCGCATCGACGATAATGCCGCGCTCGCGGCGGCGGCCGATCGCGGTGCTCCAGTGGTGGCGCTCTATATTCTCGACGATCGTGCCAAGGGTCTCAGGCCGATTGGGGCTGCCAGCCGCTGGTGGTTGCACCACTCGCTCGAGGCTCTTGGGCGTCGGCTGGGCGAAGCTGGGGTGAAACTGTTTCTGGCCCGCGGACGCACCGGCGAGGTCGTCGACAAGGCGATTGCCGCGACCGCAGCGGATTGCGTGCTGTGGAACCGGCGCTATGACCCGGCCGAGGCGGCGATCGATGCCGAACTGAAGACCGGGCTGCGCGAAAAGGGCCTCACGGCGCAGAGCTTCGACGGTGCGCTGCTGCACGAACCGTCGCTTCTCAAGACCGGTTCGGGCGGGTCCTACAAAGTCTACACGCCGTTCTGGAAGGCGACGGCGGAGAAGATCGATGTTCGCGATCCGGTCGATCGTCCTGGGGCGGTCGACGGATGGCGGGGTGAACTGGACAGCCTGCGCTTGGAGGATCTCGATCTGCTGCCGGCAAATCCGGACTGGGCGACAGGTTTGCGCGAGCACTGGACACCCGGGGAGGAAGGCGCACAAGCCAGGCTTCGCGAGTTCGTGGAGCGCGATCTTGGCGGCTATGAGCGCCAACGCGACTTTCCGAGCCAGCCTGCGACCTCGCGGCTGTCGCCGCACCTCGCTTTCGGTGAGATTACGCCGTTCCAGATATTTGCCAGCCTGCGCAAATCGAAAAGCTCGGGAACCTCAAAATTCCGCTCAGAGATCGGCTGGCGGGAATTCTCCTATCATCTGCTGTTTCACAATCCAGACTTGGCCGAACGGAATTTCCGGCCGGAATTCGACGCAATGTCGTGGCGCGACGACGAGCGGGCACTGCGGGCATGGCAACGCGGGCTGACCGGCTATCCGATCGTGGATGCCGGCATGCGCGAATTGTGGCGTACGGGCTGGATGCACAACCGCGTCCGAATGATCGCGGCGTCCTTCCTGATCAAGGATCTCGTGATCGACTGGCGGCATGGCGAAAAGTGGTTCTGGGACACGCTGGTCGACGCGGACCCTGCCAACAACCCGGCAGGCTGGCAGTGGGTCGCCGGATCGGGCGCCGACGCCGCTCCCTATTTCCGGATCTTCAACCCGGTTCTGCAGGGCGAAAAGTTCGACCCTCGCGGCGACTATGTCCGTCGTTACCTGCCGGAGATCAGCGAGTTGCCCGACCGCTACATTCACCGGCCATGGGAAGCGCCCGCATCGCTGCTGAAAGGCAAGAACATCGAGCTCGGCAAGACCTACCCGAACCGAATTGTCGATCACGGCGCGGCCCGCGACAGAGCGTTGATCATCTATCAGTCGATGAAGGACCGATATCAGTCGATGAAGGACAGGGCCGCAGGCTCCAGCAGCGAAAGGAAGGCTTCATGATGCGATATGCCGTGGCCTACGCAACCACCCTGATCGCATTCCTGGCGATCGACGCAATCTGGCTCACGATGATGTCGCAGCGCCTTTACCGGCGGTATCTGGGCGACATCCTGGTCGACACGTTCAATCTTGGCCCGGCTGTGGCTTTCTACCTGATCTACATCGCGGGTATCGTCATTTTCGCGACGGCGCCGGCCTTTTCGACCGGCAGGTGGACGACGGCCGCGCTTTATGGCGCCCTCTACGGGTTCTTCGCCTACGCGACCTACGATCTCACCAATCAGGCGACGATACGTGGCTGGCCGACGATCATTACAGTAGCCGATATCTGTTGGGGCTCGCTGCTCAGCGCGACGGCGGCAGTTCTTGGTTTCTTGTTGACCCGCTATTTTCTTCGCGGCGCATGACGCCTAACCCTTCCGACGTCGCGACAGCTCCCGAAAGCAGCAGGCCGATAAAAACGACAAGCACAGCGGCACTCGCGGCGTTCAGGCCGGCCATGCCGGTGTTGTCGGCGGCGCTGTAATCGGCGAGCGACTGGCCGAAGACGCGCGCCGGAACGAGGTAGGCTGCGGCGCTGAGCGCGACAACGGCCAGCCCCGTCGCCCGCTCCGTTGGCCTGAACAGGGCAGCGCCCAGCAGAGCGCAAGGGATCAGGAAAATCTCAACTCCCGAGCCGACGCCGAACGCCTTGGCGCTGAGAATGCCGTTGGCGATGCCCGTTACCGGCAGCATGATGCGCGCCGCGAGCGAATGGCGTTTAGCGACGGCAGGAACCGCCAGGAAGAAAGGCGTCGACAGAAATGTCAGGAAGGCCGGCCAGACCTTGTCACCACCAACGACGGCCCAAAGATAGAGAGGATAAAAGGGCTGGTTCCAGGCGACGACGATGGCCACCCAATTGGCTGCATTGGTCAGCGGGTCCTCATGCGCGGCATAATCGGCGACCCGGCGCCACAGGCGCGCCAGCCCGTTCATGTCAGCCGCCCGGCCGCAGCAGATAGTGGCTTACGCCCCATTCCCTGCCCTGCGCGTGCCCAAACAGCCCCTCGGTAGCAAGGTAGAACAGCCGCCAGCGGCGCCTCCAAAGCCCGGCATCGGCGCCATAGACGCCAGACAAGATCTCGCTGATCCGATCGCGGTTGTCGTCGAAACGCGCCAGCCAGTCACGCGCCGTTCTCGCATAGTGCAGCCCGCTCCAACGCCAGTCCTTCTCGATCGTAAAGCAGTCCGGGAAATGGCCTATCAAGCCGTGGCTGGGCATGATCCCGCCGGTGAAGAAGTATTTGGCGATCCAATCGGCGTCGTCACGATGGTCGAAACGATAGGGGCTATGGCGATGACTGAATACATGAATGAACAGTCTGCCCTCCGGCTCCAGCCAGGTTCGGATACGCGCGAGAAGGTCTCGCCAGTTCGACATATGCTCGAACATCTCGACCGACACGACGCGGTCGAACCGGCCCTGCGGCTCAAACGCATTCATGTCGGCAGTGATGACCTCGACATTCCCAAGGCCCCGCGCCCCCGCTTCGGCCTGGATATGCAGGCGTTGCGGGACTGAATTCGACACGGCCACGATGCGCGCCGATGGAAACCGCTGCGCCATGAACAGGGTCAAGGAACCCCAACCACAGCCGAGCTCAAGGATCGATTGCCCGTCGCGAAGCCGGGCATGCTCGACGGTCTGCTCCAGCGCGGCCATCTCGGCTTCAGCCAGCGTCTCGCTGCCGGTCGGGTAAAGGCAGCAGGAATATTTGCGCTTGGGGCCAAGTGTCAGCGCAAAGAATTCGGGCGGAAGCTCGTAGTGCTGCTCGTTTGCGGCTGCCGTGTGCTCCGCGATCGAATAGTGCATCATCTCAGCGGCGAAGCGCTTTTCATCGACAGCTCCTGTACTTGCCAGGCGGCGCCTGGTCCTTCCGACCAGGACGCCGATGCCATAGCGCGTCGCGCTGTCCGGGATCGGTGTTCGCTCGACGGCTTGGATGGCAGATGAGATCAAGCCCAAGATCATCTCCTTTCACTGGCGGTTGCCTGCCTTGGCGCGCCAGGCCAAAAGGCATTTACCCGCGCCTGGTAGCGGCGAAACCTTTCGCCGCGCGACCGCAACATGTGCGCTTCGAGGGGCGGAATCCCCGAGACATGAACCAGCAGCCAGTACATGAGCACCGGCCCTGCGAGCGCCACGAAGCCCCAGCCATGGGCAATCGGAAAGCCGATGGCGATTGCCGCGTATGCCGTCCAGCCGAGCCACTCGAAGAAGTAATTGGGATGCCTGGACAGCCCCCAAAGGCCGACATCGCAGACCTGGCCCCTGTTGGCGGGATCGGCACGGAAAGCTCGCAGTTGACGGTCGGCCAACGCCTCGCCGCCGACTGCAACGACCATCAGCGCGACGCCGAACCAGTCAGCCGCGCCGAGGGCCGGCGCGGGATTGTGTGCCGCCGCCATTATGGAAAGCACGAGAAGGAACGCGGCCGCTGCCTGAATCTGGAGAAACCAGAAGAGCCGCCCTTGGAAGGCGCCTCCCCACTCCCTCTTGAGCTGGCCGTAGCGCGGATCGTCACGATCGTCGGCCAAGGTCCTGACCAAGATGTGGAAACCAAGCCGAAGCGACCAGGCGAGCGCGATGATGGCGACCAGCCATTGGCGCTGGGGATTGTCACCGTCCAATGATGCTATCAGAGCGGCCAGCGCGCCGAAAATGCCGACGGCGAAGGACCAGATCGCGTCGATCCACCCCGATCTCCCGCTGCGGATCGCGATCAGCCAGGCTATCGCCATGGTCGCGGCAAGGCCGACCGCTGCGACAATCATGGTCGGGACCGCACCCATGGACGGCATCAGCCGAAAAGAGGCTGGACCAGCCTGCCGAAGAAACCCCGCAACTTCGTCTGGCCTTCAACCGCGGCAACGCAAATGCATTCCCCTTCGTGGCCAACGATGGGCTGATGCTGCACATCGTCGTCGGCCTCATCCAGGTCACCGGGGCCGTAGCGACCTCGCGCGTCGGAGAACGCTCCCTTGAGGACCTGCGTGTATTCGTATCCCACATGCGTGTGTTCCGGCAGCTTGCGCCCGGCCGCAACCTTCAAGAGCATGACATTGGCGTTGACGTCGCCCGGCAGCGTGACGCGGCTCCACCGCACTCCAGGCCCGATCCAACGCCAAGGCCCGATTCCGCAGTCGTCCAGAACCTCGGGCAATCGGATACCGAGGTCGGCGCGCGGACGACCAGGGACTGCCGCTGCCTTGGGCCGGCCGCCTCCGTCGGCCTCGACCAAGGCCATCACGCGATCGAGCCCACCCGCCTCCATCTCCGCCGGTTCGATCTCCTCGAGAAGCGCTCCACCTACGGCCTCGAATTCCCCGACCCGATCCGCGCAGACAGCGCATCCGCCGACATGGACGGCGACAACGATGCGCGGCCCGGGTTCCAAAGTGCCGGCGGCGTAACGGAACAGCGTTTCATCGCTCGGATGATGCTTGATCATTTGAGGTCGTCCAGAATTTGGCGCAGCCGGCCAAGCGCCAGCCTCACGCGCGATTTGACGGTGCCGAGAGGGATACCAAGCTCGCCGGCTATCTCGGATTGAGGTTTGTCGCCGAAAAAGAACAACCGAAGCGTCTCGGCCTGTTCCTCGGACAGGTGGGTCAATGCCTTGCGCACGCGCTGATCACGCTCGGCAATCATCACGGCCGCCTCGCCCGAGACCGGAGCGTCCGGTTCATCCGAGGGGTCGAAAGCGCTGGCAATGGCCGCGGGCCGTCCTTCCTTGCGGAGCCGGTCTATGCGTGCATTGCGCGCGATGGTGAAGATCCAGGTCGACACGCCGGCACGGGATGGGTCGAAATATGAAGCCTTCTTCCAGACCAGCAGCATGGTCTCTTGCGCCACGTCCTCGGCCGTCGATGGACTCATCCCCTGCCGGCGCATGAACGATTTGACCCGCGGCGCATAGAACGCAAACAGCGCGGCAAAGGCGGCCCTGTCGCGCTGGACCGCGACCGCTACCAGCAATCGGCTCGCCTCATCCGCCGATAGAGCGACATCGTTGCCCATGGTCACAGCCGATCCGATCGCCGCGAGATCGAAGGCGGGGTGAACACTATCAGCCCTGAAAAAATGACCCGGTGCATTCATGCATCCTGTTACGCGCCGCGAGCCCTTTCGGATCACACGCAGCGCAAATTTGTCCGACGGGTGATCCTCGACCCCCGTTCCTGCGTAAGAACTTCAACTTAGGGGGAGAACACAACCCCTTCCATAGCAGACCGGAGGGCGCGGATGACAATCGGGATCCGACATATCAACCCCGACATAACGATGGATATCGCCGTGATCGGCAGCGGTATCTCTGGCTTGTCCGCGGCGTGGCTGCTTTCAAAGCGCCACAGGGTCTCGCTTTTCGAGGCAGACGATCGCCTCGGCGGCCACAGCAACACTATCGACGCCGGCGGCACGCCGGTCGATACCGGCTTCATCGTCTACAACGAGGCCACCTACCCCAATCTGACGGCTCTGCTCGGGCATCTGGGTGTGCCCACCATAGCCTCCGACATGTCCTTCGCGGTCTCTCTCGACGGCGGGCGGCTGGAATATTCCGGCACGGGCTTGGCTGGGCTGCTTGCTCAGCCCGCCAATGTCGCGCGTCCGCGGTTCTGGATGATGCTGAAGGAGTTGCTGCGTTTCTATCGCGAGGCGCCTTACGACATCGGTCGCATCGGCGAAATCAGCCTTGCAGAATACCTCGATGCCAAAGGGTATGGCGCCGCTTTTCGCGACGATCATCTTTACCCGATGGCGGCGGCAATCTGGTCGACGCCGGCGCTCGACGTCGGCAGCTATCCGGCAGCAGCCTTTATTCGGTTCTGCGAAAATCATGGACTGCTGAAACTCTCCGGCCGGCCGATCTGGCGCACGGTGGATGGAGGAAGCCGCAAATATGTCGCGCGACTCGCAGAGAAGGTCGCCGGTCGCACCTTTTCCGGGTGCGGCATTCGTTCCATCGCCAGGCGGGCCGGGTCGGTATGGCTCACCGACAATGAAGGCATCGAGCGACGCTTCGATCAAGTCGTGGTCGCAACGCATGCCGACCAGGCACTCCGCATGCTTGCCGACCCAAGCCAGGATGAAAGGCGCTTGCTTGGCAGTTTCGGCTACAGCCGTAATGAAGCCGTGCTTCATTCGGATCCACGCCTGATGCCGCGCCGGAGACGCGCCTGGTCGAGCTGGAACTACATGACCGAGACGCAAGGTGAAACTCGCAAACTATCCGTGACGTATTGGATGAACAGGCTGCAGTCGTTGCCGAACGATCAGCAGCTCTTCGTTACGCTCAACCCTGTTGCGGAGCCGGAGGCAAGCACGGTGCGACATCGCATAGTCTACGAGCACCCGGCATTCGATGCCGTGGCGATGCGCGCGCAGAAGCAGCTCTGGTCGCTGCAAGGCGACAGGAATACGTGGTTCTGCGGCGCCTATTTCGGCGCCGGCTTCCACGAGGATGGCCTGCAGGCGGGCCTGGCGGTGGCAGAGGAACTGGGTGGAGTGCGGCGCCCATGGAGCGTCCCAAACGAGTCCGGCAGGATCCAGCTCCCCAATACAGCCATATCGCGTGATCTGGTGGCCGCCTGATGTTGGCTCAACAGTCAGCCCTCTATGCCGGCAACGTCATGCACCAGCGACTGAAGCCGCGCCGGCACCGGCTGACTTATCGCATGTTCTTCCTGCTGCTGGATCTCGACGAGATCGACGGATTGTGCCGACGCCTTCGCCTGCTGTCCCACAACAGGTTCGGAATGTTCAGCTTCTTCGAAAGAGATCATGGCGACGGGACAGATGCATCGCTGAAGGCGTATGTCGAGCGCCAACTGGAAGAGGCGGGTATCGAAACCGGCGGACCGATCCAGCTGCTCTCGATGCCGCGTATGCTAGGTTACGCGTTCAATCCGCTCAGCATCTATTTCTGCCATGACCGCAGGGGCGACCTTGCCGCGATCCTCTACGAGGTCAACAACACCTTCGGCCAGCGCCACAGCTACCTCATACCCGTCGACGATGACGGCGACGGCGACGGCGACGAGGGTGTGGTGAGACAGCATTGCGACAAGCAGTTCTACGTCTCGCCCTTCATCGACATGGGAATGGGCTATCGCTTCCGGATCGGGCTGCCTGGCAAAGGGGTAGCTGTCCACATCACTGGCAGCGACGCCGACGGGCCACTGATTGTCGCCAGCTTCTCAGGCAGTCGGCGTGAGTTGACGGATGGCGCGCTGATGAGAGCATTCTTCGCTTATCCGCTGCTGACGCTGAAAGTCATCGCCGGCATTCATTGGGAAGCTCTGCTGCTCTGGGCGAAGGGCATGCGACTTTACAAGCGCCCTGCCCCGCCCGCTCGCCCCATCAGCCATGTCGCCATGCACAGAATGTCACAAAGGAAGACTGAGCCGGATGTCACTGGACACTGAAAGCAGGACGAAAACCCATCTTTTTACAGGTTTTCCAGTCGGTCGCCTCCTGAAGCGCCTGCTCGGCTGCATGAAGGTAGGCAGGATCGCCGTTCGCACACCGAGCGGCACAATCATCCAACACCAGACTGGCATGCCCGGCCCAGAGGCGACGGTTGTGCTCTATCGCTGGCGGGCGCTGCGTCGTCTGCTGGCGGGCGGCGACATCGGCTTTGCAGAGGCCTATATGGATGGCGACTGGTCAAGCCCTGATCTCCCGGCCTTGCTCGAACTCGCGGCTGTGAACATTGCGGAAATCGAGCAGGCAATCTCAGGGCTGCTTCCTATCCGGCTCTTCAATCGCCTCCGCCATCTGCTGCGTGCCAACAGTCGCCGCGGCAGCAGGCGCAATATCGCCTTTCACTACGATCTTGGAAACGGGTTCTACCGGGAATGGCTCGATCCGAGCATGATCTATTCGTCGGCCCTCTACCGGGACGACAGCGAGACCTTGGAGCGGGCACAGGAAAACAAGCTGGAGCGCATTACAGAACTCCTGTCGCCGCCGCCTTCTGCCGATATTCTTGAGATCGGTTGCGGATGGGGAGCACTGGCAACGCGACTTGCCAGGACAGGCGCAAAGGTCAAAGGCATCACGCTTTCAACCGAGCAACTGGCCTATGCCAGGCAAGCAGCCGAGCGCAGCGATCTGAGCGACCAATTGCGGTTTGAACTTGAGGACTACCGCGACTGCCAGGGCCCCTTCGACCGCGTCGTCTCGATCGAGATGCTGGAAGCCGTAGGCGAGCAATATTGGGCTACCTATTTCAACAAGCTGCGGCGGTTGCTTAAAGCTGACGGAAAAGCCGTGCTTCAGGTCATAACCATCGATGAAGCTCGCTTCGAGAGCTATCGCAGGAACCCGGACTTCATCCAGCGCTATATCTTTCCGGGCGGCATGCTGCCCACCAAGGCGCTGATCGGCGAGCATGCGCAAGCGGCCGGTTTCAAGCTGGCCTCATCCGAATTCTTCGGGGAGAGCTACGCGCGCACGCTTGCCGAATGGCGCAAGCGGTTCCGCCAGAGTTCGGCAGCGGTGCAGGCCATGGGCTTCGAGCAGCGCTTCCGCCGCCTCTGGGATTACTACCTTGCCTACTGCGAAGCAGGCTTCAGGGCCGGAAGCATCGATGTCGGCCTTTTCGTGCTCGAACCTCGCCCGACCTGATCGGCAGCGCCGAACAAGACCTACATGGTGAAATTGAAGCGGTAGGTGGTCGACACCCCGAAGGTCCATTGGTTGCGGTCGCCCCGCTCCTTGACCAGGCTGGAATCGGCTGCCGGGCCCATCAGGCGCGAATATTCAGTGAAGAGGCTTGCGGTCATCGGCTCGCTCACCTTCCAGGTGATCGCGCCGCCGAGGCCCGCCGATCTCACGCCGCCGCCCGGATGGTACTCGCTCAAGCCCGAGGCCGCCGCCTCCTTGGCGTTGACTCCGTAGTAGGCGTCGAAATAGTCGGACGACGCGAAGGAAACACGGGGGCCGCCGGAAATGCGGACCGTCGGCGTGACGTCGTAGAAGGCGTCCGCGGCGATATCCGCGACGAAACCGTCATGGGCCCGAATGCCGTGTCGAAGTTCGGCCCGCGCCCTCACCCAATCCAGCGGATAGAATTCGAAGAAGCCGCCGACCTCACCGCCCCAGCGCACGGGATCGAGCCCCTTGAGCTCGTCCTTGCTCTCCCGCGAGAATATGAACTTGCCGGTCAACCCGGCGCGAACGGAACCATCATCGATCAGCGCCAGCGAGATGTTGTCGTTGCGCGAGGTGAAACGCGCCTCCGGCCCGACCTTGCCGAGCGAAATGATCGGCTGGGCGCTGAGCATGTATTTCTTGCCGCCCTCGAAATTCGGCGCGACGAGGGCTGTGGCGCCGAGCGTCAGGTACCAGTCGCCGGATATCCAGCCGCCCTCGCCCGCCTGTGCGACAGGCGCGGCAAGCAGACTCACGGCGACAGCCAGCGGAATAGGCCCGACAATGCGCATCGTCACCCCTTACGCAAAACGCGGCGGCGACACTATCCGCCAGCGCCCAAGCCATGCCGTGCGTTCGGTAAAATTTGATTTAAAGCCGGCAATATCGGAACCGACTGCCGGGCTCTAAATCAAAGAGTAGCGCATGATGTCGTCCGAAAACCGCTTCACACTTTTCGGCATCATGCTCTAGCCGACACGCCGATTGCGGCGCGACGCCTCGATCAGGTCACAGGCTGCTTCAAGCCCCCCGGTAAGCGGAGTGGACGAGCCGTAGGCAAGAGCTGCCTCGTGCCACCGGACCCGGGTCACCGGCTCGCCGGCTTTCAGGATTGCCTGCCGCCAGATTTCGGGATCGTCACGATTGGCCACGACCAGCCCCGCGCCACTGGCTTCAACATGTTTTGCATATCCGCAAGCGGCCGACACAATGACCGGCAAACCGTTTGCGAGGGCCTCGAGGATCACCGTGCCGGTATTCTCCAGGCGAGCCGGGTGCAGCATGAAATCGCTAGCGACCACAATAGCCGGGATGTCCTCCTGGATGCCCAGCAGGGTGACCCGTTGCGACATGCCGGATTTGGCGATCAGGCCGCGGAGCCTGGTTTCCTCCTCGCTGTTCTTTTGAAAACCGGTCACCAGCCAATGGATGTCCGGGAAAGACTGGAGGGCCTTTACCGCCCGGTCGAGACCCTTCACCTTCAATCTGTTGGCGACCGTCAGGGCGATGACGGCCTGGCGAGGAAGCCCAAAACGATCGCGGATCTCATTGCGGTCGCAGGCCAGGAGGTCCGGCCTGCGGCGCTTCGGATCGAGCGTCGGTCCGACAACGTGAATGCGCGATTCTTCCGTTCGCCAGAAGTCGCGGTAGAGCGCCGCCTGATATTCGCTGAGAGCGACGATCTGCACGGCGTTGCCGGGGGCAAAGATCATCGACTCGAGCTTCTGCTGGCGCTTGAAGCGAGGCGAAAATGGTCGCCACCATCCGAGCTTCGAGGCAAAATAGGGCGGGTCGCCGGCATAATAGACATCCAGCCCCGCCATCTTGTTGAAACCGACCACGCAATCGAAATCCCGCCTGGCCGCCAGCAGGGTCTTTCCCAGCGCAAATTCGGTGCCTGGATTGGAGATGACACGGGCCGGCCGGACTTTTATCGCCGCCGAACTCTCGACATGACCGACCTGGCGCGTTGTCAGGATCGTGACGTCATGGCCACGCTTGACCAGACGGTCGGCGATGTTGAGACAATCCCGTTGCAGCCCCCCGTACATGAAGAGGGCCGAGATTGCGCAGCAGATTCTCATGGCATTTTCCGGAGCGCCGTCTTGCCGAACCAGGTCTACAGAGAGCTCCGGGGGCGCCCCGGACTTCTCCGTCCAAACAACACAGCGGGCGCATAGATGTCAGTCGTGTCGAAAATACGAATATGCTGTATATACCCCGTTATCAAGAGACTCGAATGCCGTCGCTTTCGGTCCTGTCTCGAAGAAGCTGGAGCGCGCGCCAATGCACATCCCCCGGTTCGATCGCGCCTGCCAGGCCGGGTTCGGCTGAAAGCCGCCATACGTGCCAAAGGCCCTGCGCGAATACGACTGGCGGCAATGGTTGAGGCTGCAGCCGCTGACACATGCCATCAAGACTGCCCGTTACCGAAGGATCGATCGCAGGTTCCTCGCCCAGCCAGCCCGGGATGGCCGCATCCCTGACATCCGTGACGCGGCCCGGGACAGCAATGTCCTGCTTACCATCGCCTTCGGCGATGCTCAGTGCCTGGATTTGCAGTTGCGGCTGACCATGGGACTCGTCCGTCACGACCTCCACATCGTGGCCGACAACAGCGCGAGTGAAGCTGCCGCGCGCGCGAACAAGCAGGTGTGCGCGGCCCACGGCGCTGCCTATGCGAGGTTGCCAGCCAATCCCTGGACCATGAAGAACCCGAGCCGGTCCCACGGCGCGGCGCTCAACTGGATGTGGCATAATGTCCTGAAACCCGCCGCGCCGGCCGCGTTCGGGTTTCTGGACCAGGATATTTTCCCGACCCAGCCATGCGATCCCTTCGAGCCTCTTGAAAGGGTGGCGTTTTACGGCGACCTCCGCCGGGCCGGCGACCGGTGGTATCTGTGGGCGGGCTACTGCTTCTTCCGGTTCGATGCCGTCAGCCGCCAGCCGCTCGATTTCGGGCTCGATTGGTTCGCCGGTCTCGACACCGGCGGGGCCAACTGGGAGGTGCTCTATCGGGATGTGGACCCGAATGCGGTGCCGCAACGGCCGATCACCGCATTTGCGGCCTTGCCCGGAATAGAACTCAGACAAGCCTATTGCGAATGGCGGGGAAGCTGGCTGCATGAAGTCGGCCTCGACGGAGACCTGTCGTTGAAGGCGAGAAAGCGCGAGGCGGTTCTACGCTTGCTGGAGCCCGCCCTTCAGGCCTCGCCCAGGTCAGCGCTACGATGAGATTGACAATCGACACGGTGGTCGAACTTTGCGATGGAACTTTGAGTCCGAGCCGCGAACGCCCCTTCCCCGAAAAGGCTGATTCAAGCGCCATCCGATCGCGCCCGATCATCACAAGGACATTCTGTTGCCGACAGTAAGTGTGATCATTCCGGTGAAAGACGGCGCTCGCTATGTCCGCGAAGCCTTGCAAAGCATGCTGGATCAGGATCTGGCCGATATCGAAGTCATCGTCGTCGACGATGGCTCCTCGGACGACAGCGCGGCTATAGCCTCATCGCTCGGCTCCCGTGACGGCCGCGTCAAGGTTGTGGCCAATCGCGGCAAGGGGATCGTCGACGCGCTCAATATGGGGATTTCGCTTGCCGGGGCCCCTCTTGTGGCGCGCATGGATTGCGACGATGTCTCGCTGCCCGACAGGTTGCGCCGGCAAGTGGCATGTTTCGACGCGGATCCCGATTTGAAGTTGCTCGGTACGGCCGGACTGCTAATCGACCGCGACGGACAGCCGACGGGGCCGATGGAGGTTCCCGTCGGCAACGAGCAGTTGCGGGCTGCGCTTACTCGATACAATCCGATGCTTCATCCGACAGTGATGTTTCGGACCGAAGCTGTCCATCGCGCGGGAGGCTACCGTCGCGCCTTCACCTATGCGGAGGATTACGACCTGTGGCTGCGGCTTTCCGAGACCGGAAAATTGGCCAACCTGGACGCGCGGCTGGTCAAATTGCGGTCGCATCCCGGGCAAGTCTCGCGCTTGAAGGAGGATCAGCAAAAAGCGGCCGCGGCACTGGCCAGACAGTCGGCGCTGCTGCGTCGCTCGCGCGCCGAGCCGTTCGAGGGGGACTGTCAGCCCGCGGCGGCGATAGGAGCCTTTCTGGCATGGCGCGCCGCCACGGGGGCCCGTGTCTCCGGCCGGGAGAGGCGCGACATCGAGTTGCTGCTGCGGACACCAGGCATACCCCTGGCCATCACCTGCAAACTGCTTTTCCTGGCGCTCCTCGGCGCCCCCTCTTTCAGGACTCTCGCGCTCGGACCTCGGCTGGCCTGGCGCAGGGTGATGGCGCGCCCCGCAAGAATGCAACCGAACTGATGCGGCGCGACTGATGCGGCTTGTTCTCGATCTCACGAGCATGGCGCGCTGGCTCGGCCCTCCGGTCGGGCTGGTCCGCGTGCAGCGCCGCTACGCGGCGGCGGCGGCCGCCTTCAAAGCCTCCGAGGTCGCGTTCACTGTGTTCGACCCGACCGACCGCGTCCTGAGGCAGGTTTCGCCACAGATGGCGGCGGAGATCATCGCCGGGGACATCTCATGCGACATGAGTTTTCATCCGGATCCGGCCCGCATCAAGATGCGCTTCTACGACCGCTGGCCGAACCGGGCGCGCCAGTCGCTGATGGCGGTCATGAAAGCGCGCCGTATCCTGATAACGGGGATTGGCGCGTTCAGCCGGCGCAACCCCGGCAGCATTGCCCTTCGTTTCCTCGAGCGGATCGAAAGCCGGCTGATGAAGGAAAGCGAGCGGCGGCTGATCGCCCGCGACGACGGCTCACGCGTCCGGATCGTGCCGCTGCGGACCGTGGCCGGCAGCCAGTACCGACTGGCGCCCGGCGACCATCTGCTGTTGATGAACAACGACTGGGCACACACCGATATCGAGGTCATTTCGCGCGCCTGCGGCTCGGCCGGCGCAAGGCTGATCGTGCTCTTGAACGACATCATCCCGATCCAGTTTCCCGAATGGTACAAGCCGCAGGACGTCAAGAGATTCAGGGACTATGTGAACCTGGCGATCACGCTAGCCGACCGCTTCATCCTGACCTCAAGGCGTGTCACCGCCGATATGGAGGAGTACGCCGCCAAGCTCGGCATGCGCCTGCCGGAGCTGAAACAGGTCCCGCTCGGCTGCGAGAGTGCCCGCAAATCGAAGGCGGACGGCCCACTGCCTCACGGACTCGAGACGGGTCGCTACGTTCTGTTCGTTTCCACCATCGAGCCGCGCAAGAACCATTCGCTGCTGATGAATGTATGGCGGCGCCTCGCAGCCGACGAAACGGTCGCGAATAGCGGCATGAAACTGGTTTTCGTCGGACGCAGTGGCTGGATGGTCGATGACGTCCTGGCGAAGCTCCACAGCCATCCCGACTACGGCAAGAGCCTCGTCCATCTCGACAACGTCGATGACGGGATGCTGTCCCTGCTCTACCAGAACAGTGCATTTTGCGTTTACCCCTCGCTCTATGAGGGATACGGGCTGCCGCCGGTCGAGGCGCTGGCCTACGGCAAGGCCCTGATCGCCTCGACAGGCGGCGCCATCGCCGAGGTGGTCGGTCCGTTCGGGCTCTGTCTCGACCCGCTCGACGTCGAAGGATGGGAAGGCGCCATGCGGCAGTGGATCAAGTCGTCCGAGAGCCGGGCCGCTTACGAGGCGAAGGCCGGCGAATTCGTGGCGCGAAGCTGGGAGCAGGCCGGCCGGGAGACTCTGGAGGCGGCGCTCGCGCCGTTCGCGGACGAAGTCCGGCCGTCGCGAGAATGACTGCCTTTACGGTTGCGCGGCGAAGCGGGCGGCCGGCCCCATGCTCTGGAACCGGCTCAGAGTTTCGTTCACGCCCGTGGCCGCGGATCTTTCGACGCTGCCGGGGAAATAGCCGGCCAGATATAGGGTGCGCCCAACTTTGAGGATCTCATGGGTTTCGCGGCGCTGATTTCAGGGGCTTCGATGGCTCCCCCGGGCTGGCCGCCGGATTGGGATCCGCTGCCACAATCCCGGCGGAAGGTCGGCGACTGGGGCTGTCCATTGCTGGACGGGCAATGCCATTGGGATTACCTTTCCTCCACCGCGTGCGGCGCGGGAACTACCCGAGGGGAGAAGTATCATGACTTTGCCAGGCGACGCTCTTAAGGACGCGATCGGCCAGACGCGCGACAAATGGGGATGGTTCGTGGCGCTGGGCGTGCTGCTGCTGATCTTTGGCGGCATCGCTTTCGGCAATGTTTTCATCGCCACGGTCGCTTCGGTCTATGTGATCGGCTGGCTGATGCTGATGGCAGGCGCCATCGAGATCATCCATGCCTTCGGCGTCAGGACATGGGGGCGCTTCTTCTACTGGCTGCTCAGCGGCCTCCTCTATGCGGTCGCCGGCTTCTTCGCCTTTGACAACCCGCTGCTTGCCTCGGCCGTGCTGACCCTGCTGCTCGCTATCGCTCTCGTGGCCTCGGGGCTGCTGAGAGCCTGGGTCGCCTTCAATCACCGGCCGGAGCAAGGCTGGGGATGGCTGCTCGCGGCCGGCATCATCACCATTCTGCTCGGCCTGGTCATCGCGATGCGCTGGCCGGCAAGCAGCCTGTGGGTGCTCGGCATGTTCCTGGCCATCGATCTGGTGTTCCAGGGCTGGAGCTTCATCGCGATCGGCCTGGCGCTGAAGCGATAGCTTCAGTCAATCGACGTTAAGAAGCGTCACGGCGCCCAGCGCAGCGGCAATGCCCAGATACTGGGCTTCGGAAACGTCTTCCTTGAAGACAGGCGCGCCGAAGACGCCCTAGAAAGCGATTGCGGCGTCCAGTTGTGACAGCGGGCGCACGCCCGCCAGCAGCGCCCTCGCCTCGGCCTCGTCCTTTTTCATCTGCGCCACCAGCGCCTCGAGGCCGTCGAATTTCAGCTCCGGGCGCAGGAACCCGAAGAACGACACCTCGCAGGGCTCGCCATAGAGATCGCCGGAGAAATCAAAGACGTAGGTTTCGAGCAGCGGCGCGCCATCGTCGTCGACGGTCGGGCGGCGGCCGAAGCTTGCGACGCCGTCATGAAGCGTGCCGTCGGCGCGGCGGAAGCGGACGGCGTAGATCCCTTCCTTCAAGGTGGCATCCGGCGGAAGCCGCATATTGGCGGTCGGGAAACCGAGCGTGCGGCCAAGCTGCTGGCCTGCGATCACTTCGGACTCGACGGTGAAGCGGTAGCCGAGCAGGCCGGCGGCCTCCTCCACCTTGCCCTCGGCGAGCAGTCCGCGGATGCGGCTCGACGAGACCACTTCGGCGCCTTCGTCGCGAAAGGCGTCTACCAGCGTCACGCCGAAGCCATGCCGCTCTCCTGCCGCCATCAGGAAAGCCGGGCCGCCCTGGCGATCCTTGCCGAAATGGAAGTCGAAACCGGTTACGGCGTGGTGGATGCCGAGATTCTTCACCAGCACATCCGTCACGAAAGCCTCGGCGGAGAGCGAAGCGAAAGCGCGCGTGAACGGCTGCTCGACCAAAGCGGCAAAGCCGAGTTCGGCCAGAAGCCGCGCCTTCATCGGCGGCGGCGTCAGCAGGAAGAGCGGCTCCTCCGGCCGGAACACCTTGCGCGGATGCGGCTCGAATGTGAGCACCAGAGCGGGCACGTTATTGCGGCCGGCCTCAGCCAGCGCGCGCTCCAGCACGGACTGGTGGCCCCGATGGACGCCGTCGAAATTGCCGATTGCCACGACGCCGCCGCGCAGATGCGCGGGCAGCGGCGCGGCCGTGGAAAGTCGTTTGAAGGATTGCGTCATGTCGAGGCGCCGCGTCATGGCCAAACTATCAACCTATTGCAGCCGCGGAATGACGGCGACCGGCCGGTAGCCGTGCTTTTCGAGGAAGGCGGCGAGCCGCGCGGGATCGTCGCCATGCTCTCGCGCGTGGATACCGCCGGAAACATAGAGCACGTCAAAGCCGTTGTCGGCCGCGCCCTTGATGTCGGTCATGATCCCGTCGCCGATGGCCAGAATTTCGCTTCGCTCGACGGTGCGGCCGAGCAATGCAGCGACCTCCTTCATGGCGACATGGTAGATCGGCGCGAAGGGTTTGCCGGCAATCAGCGTTCGGCCGCCCAGTTGCGCGTAATCGCGCGCGAGCGCGCCGGCACACCAGATCGTGCGCTCGCCGCGCTCCACCAGAATGTCCGGATTGGCGCAAATGAACGGCAGGTTGCGCGCGCGCAGCCGCTGGAGCAACTCAGCATAGTCGGCGGGCTTGTCGATCTCATCGTCATAGAGACCGGTGCAGACGACACCCGAAGCCTCGAATTCCTCGACCAGGTCGACGTCGAGCCCTTCATAGAGCGTGAAGTCGCGCTCGGGGCCGATATGGAAGATCCTCCTCGGGCCATCGGCGATCAGGTCGCGGGTCACGTCGCCTGAAGTAACGACCCGGTCACAGGCATCCTCGGGAACGCCGATCACCTTCATCTGGGCAAGGACGTCGGCGCTGCGGCGCGGCGAATTGGTGATCAAAACGACCGGCACATTGGACGCGCGCGCGCGGGCAAGCGCGGCAGCAGCCGCCGGAAAATGCCATTCGCCATTGTGGACGACGCCCCATACGTCACACAGTATTGCCGCGTAGCGCCCTACCAGACTGTCGAGCGAAGTGATGATGTCGGGCGAATCCGCCATGCCGTGTCCCTGATTCCGATTCCTGGCAGGCCGCGACAGGCGCCCGCCACGGCCGGTCTCGCATAACCGAAGCGCTTGATGCTGTCACGGGCTTTCCCGAGCAGCGCAGATCGGAGCTCGATCCGGTTTGCCCCGAAAGCACAGGGTTAATGCGCCGTGAAGAAGGCGGTGCGCTGTTGATGATTTCGCGCAAGCTGAAATTTAACGATTACGACTATGGTTCCACAACACACTAAGACCATGGTCGCATCCAGGCACCGATCCTTGGCGGGGGTAGATAGGATGATTCGCGATTTTTTCCAGGACAGACGGGGTAACTATGCCCTGATGACGGTTATCACGATGATACCGCTGATGGGCGGCGTGGCGCTGGCGGTGGATTATACGGAACTCGTCCGGGAGAAGCAGGAAACGCTGAATGCTCTCGACGCGGCCGGCATAGCCACGGCGCAGCAAATCGTTGCCGGCGCGAGTGACGCCGAAGCGAAGGCCTACGCCAGGACGTTCTTCGAAGCCAATCTTAGGCACGTCCTTCCCGCGAACACTGCGCTTACGGTGACCTTGCCGAACAACAACGCCGGCGGCGGCACGCTGGTTCTCGAGGCGGCGTTGCAGTACCGACCCTATTTCCTGCCGGTCGCAGTGATGTTGCTGGGCGATGGCGCTCCGGGTCAGACCACCGTCAACTTCTCGGCGCGGTCCGAAATCCGCCTCAAGAACACGCTGGAGGTGGCGCTGGTGCTCGACAACTCCGGCTCCATGAGTCTGAACGGTTCGGGCACGGGCCAGCAGCGGATCGAACTCCTCAAAGCCGCCGCCACCGAACTGGTGACCATGCTCGCCGGACAAGCCGATCTGATGCGGCAGGTCAATAAACCTGTACAATTCTCACTTGTCCCATTCTCCGCCTCGGTCAATGTGGGGTCGACCAATAAAGATAAGACCTGGATGGATCAGGATGGCATTTCGCCTATCCATCACGAGAATTTCGACTGGTCGCAGATGTTCAAAAATGCCGCAGGTTACGATCCAAACAAGTATATCGAGAAAGTCGGTAGCACTTATTACAAGCGCGGCACTGGCTGGGGGGTGAACCAAAACGCAAAAGCAACCCGTTTCAGCCTGTATAACGATATTCTGTCCACCACCCGAAACTGCACCAAGAAAAACAACAACGGCACCTGCCAAACCTACACCTATACCAACGCTCCTTATGAGGCTTGGGGAGGCTGTGTCGAGGCGAGGCCCTATCCCTATAATGTGGACGACACGACACCAACCACCGGCACCCCCGCTACGCTTTTCGTTCCCATGTTCGCGCCGGACGAAGCTGGTAACCTCTGGACCGACGGCACGCGGACCAGCACGAGTTCCTGGGGCTACAGCAATAATTGGTGGATAGATTCGAGCGACAGCCTGACGGTCGGCAAACGTCAATCAGACATGCGAAAGTACTTTCTCATCAAGCCATACAACGCTGCGACTGTGCCCGCAGACGATGGACCCAATGCCGGTTGCACGACCAGCCCAATCACGCCGTTGCAGGACGTAACGACGACTAGCGGTAAGCAGACAATCCTCAATGCCATTGATGCGATGGCCCCTACCGGCAATACCAATGTGCCAGAGGGACTAGCATGGGGCTGGAGGACGCTTTCCAGCAACGAGCCTTTCACGGAGGGACGTGACAATAATGAAAAGGGCAATGACAAGGTTGTCATTGTGCTCACGGATGGCGCTAATACCTATAGTTCCGTCAACGATGGCAGTTACGCCAAGAACAGATCGACCTATGCTGCCTACGGATACACGGGCCTGACATATCCCGGTTCGGGCTCGGTGACTCGCATGTTCATGAACACCAGTTCAGCCATCGGCAAAAGCACCTATACCGACGCCAACTATACCGCCGCTCTGGACGAGCAGATGCAAACGCTGTGCGCCAACGCCAAGGCCAACAACATCATCGTCATGACGGTTTCGCTTGATCTCAGCAATCAGAAAACTGCCGAGAAGAAGGCCATCTCGGCGCTTACGGCCTGTGCATCCGACTCGCGTTTCCGCAAGGACCCCACCAACCCGAGCAAGCCCGCGAAGCTGTTCTGGAATTCGACCGGCGCCACGCTTTCGGACGATTTCAAGGCGATCGGCAACGAATTGTCGAACCTGCGCATCGTCAGTTGAGCACGGCGCCGCCGCAAGAGCGTCTTCCATCCTACTATGCCGCAGGCAAATCAGTGAAACCGCAACTGGACGATCGATCGGCTTGCCGACACCACCCGTCAGCGCTTCGTGGAAGTGCGGCGCGACCAGGAATTGATTGGCGAGGCCGTCTCACTACCATGCGCAAATTCTGGCATCAGTTCTACCATGACCGCCGCGGCAACTATGCCCTCATGACCGCGATCGCCATGGTGCCGCTGATGGGTGCGGTGGCGCTGGCGGTCGACTTCAGCGAGCTCAACCGCCAGAAGCACATGGTGCTGAACGCGCTCGACGCCGCCAATTTCGCGGCCGCACGACGGCTTGCCGAGGGCGCCACGGACGATCAGATCAGAGCCTACGCGGTCGATTTCTTCAACGCCAACCTCAACAATATCGACCCTGCCGACGTGACGCTCAACATCACGCTGCCGACCAACCAGGCCGGCGGCGGCTTGCTCACCATGAACGCCACGCTGAGCTACCATCCCTATTTCTATCCATCGTCCTCGCTGCTCGTCGGCGCATCCGAGGTTGACGCCAAGAAAACGATCAAGCTGGACATGGACTCCCAGGTGCGGCTGAAGAACACGCTGGAAGTGGCGATGGTGCTCGATAATTCGGGCTCCATGGCAACGCCCGGCACCGGTTCGGGGCAGAAGCGCATCGACCTGCTCAAACAGGCTGCAAAGCAGCTTGTCGACACGCTGGCGCAACAGGCGGCGCAGATCAAGCAGATCGACAAGCCGGTCCAGTTCAGCCTCGTGCCGTTCGCGGCCTCCGTCAATGTCGGGCCGGACAACGACAACGCCCCCTGGATGGACGTCTACGGGTTGTCGCCGATCGCCAATGAAAACTTCGACTGGTCGACGCTGAATACTCCCGACAAATACGCCCAGAAGATCAATGGCATCTGGTACAAGAAGGGCACCGGCTGGGGCACCGAGGAAGGCGAGGTGCTGAGCCGCTTCGAGCTGTATCAAGACATGAAGGTGGTGACGAGCCACGAGCGCATCGCCGGCAGCGCGCGCACCGTCTGCGACGCGTATCGGTCCAACCATACCTGCAAGAGCAGCCATACCGAATACGACTACAACGATACCTACGGCCCGTTCGCCAGTTGGCAGGGTTGCGTCGAGGTCCGCCCCTATCCCTACAATGTCGACGACACCCCTGCCTCGGGCGGCCCGAACAATACCGGCATCGGCGTCGGCGATCCGGCGACCATGTTCGTGCCGATGTTCGCCCCCGACGAGCCCGGCAATCACTGGAAGATCACGCAAAACCCGAACGAGGCGAACCCGGTGACCTACGGCGCCGCCAACAGCTGGTGGAACGACAATCCGTCGAGCACCACCGGCAAGACCAGGCAGTCGAACATGGCCAAGTATTTCCAGCCCCGGCCGATCGATGCTCCTCAGCTCAGCTCGGGCGCCGGGCCCAATTACAGCTGCACCACCACGCCGATCACGCCGCTCACCGATGTCACTCAGACGGACGGGCTAGCGGCCATCAAGGCAGCGATCGACCTGATGCAGCCCAACGGCAACACCAACGTGCCCGAAGGCATGGCCTGGGGCTGGCGCACAGTGTCGAGCGCCGCGCCCTTCACCGAGGGCCGTCCCGAAACCGAGCGCGGCAACGACAAGGTCGTCATCGTGCTCACCGACGGCGAGAACACCTATTCGACGGTCAATCCGGATCCGGCAGGCAACAAGTCGACCTATGCCGCACACGGCTATACCGGCGTCGGCTATAACGGCACTTCGGTCACCCGCCTGTTCGGCGGCACATCGAGCGCGATCGGCCAGTTCAACTATTCGTCGAGCAACTATACCGCGGCGATGAACGAGCAAATGGCGAAGCTGTGCGACAACGCCAAGGCCGGCAATATCATGGTGATGACGGTGGCCCTCGACATGTCCTCGACCAGCTCGAGCGACCAGAAGGCGATGGCCGCGCTCAAGACCTGCTCTTCCGACTCCCGTTTCCGCAAGGACCCGACGGACCCCAGCAAGCCGGCCAAGCTGTTCTGGAACGCGACCGGAGCGACGCTTTCCGACAACTTCAAGGAAATCGCCAACGAGTTGTCGAACCTGCGGGTGGTGGGCTGAGGCGCACTGGCGTAAAGGGCAGCTTCGTCAAGCCCTTGCGTGCTTTCGCGCGGCGGCGCAACTCTTGGCCGCTTTCGCGGAGACCCCCATGCCCGACGCCGCCAACCACCTGACTTTCGCGCTGATCTGCCTCGGCATGGTGCTCACGCCCGGGCCGAACATGATCTACCTAATCTCGCGCTCGCTGTCGCAAGGGCCGAAGGCCGGGCTGATCTCGCTCGGCGGCGTGGCGCTCGGCTTCCTGTTCTATGTCGTGTCGGCGGCCTTCGGCATCACCGCGCTCATCTTCGCCGTGCCTTATGCCTATGACGCGCTGCGCTTCGCCGGCGCGCTCTATCTGCTGTGGCTGGCCTGGCAGGCGCTCCGGCCCGGCGGACGCTCGCCCTTCCAGGTCCGCGAGCTGCCGAGGGACAGGCCACGCAAGCTCTTCGTCATGGGGCTGATGACCAACCTGCTCAACCCGAAGGTGGCGGTGCTCTATCTGTCGCTCTTGCCGCAGTTCATCAATCCGGCCAAGGGCCATGTGCTGTCGCAGCTTCTGGTGCTCGGCGTGACGCAGATTTCGATCAGCCTCACCGTCAACGCGATCATCGCGGTGACCGCCGGTTCGATCGCCGCCTTCCTCGCCGGACGTCCGTTCTGGCTGGTCGTCCAGCGCTGGATGATGGGCACTGTGCTGACAGCCCTGGCGCTCAAGATGGCGACCGAGGCGCAACGCTAACTTCAATCCAAGAATGCGGCCGTCTCCTACATCGGACGGCGCACGGGCCGAATCTGCTCCGGTTCTACCACCTTGCGATAGAGGTGCCACGTCGCGTGTCCAAGAATCGGCATGACGATGGCAAGTCCGGCAAAGAGCGGGATTGAACCGACCACCAACAGCAACGCGACTGTCAGGCCCCAAAGCGCCATCTGAAGCGGGTTGACCATCACCGCGCGCGCCGAGGTTTCGATCGCGGAAACGGCGCCGACATCGCGGTCGAGCAGCAGCGGGAAGGCAACGACAGTGGTGGCAAGGACGACAATTGCGAAAACGAGGCCCAGCGCGTTGCCGACGAGGATCAGCGTCCAGCCCTTTCCGGTCGTCAGCACGTCGCGCACGAAAGCGCCGACCGAGGCGGGCGGCTCCGCGCCGAACAGGCTGATGTAGAGAGACTGCGCGGTAAACAGCCACAAAAGGAACAGAGCGAAGAGCAGGATGCCGATGACCGCGATCGACGGCAGCGCCGGCGAATGGCGGACGTCGAGCGCATGCCGCCAGTGGGTGTTCATGCCAAGCTCGCGCCGGCGGCTGATCTCGTAGAGGCCGATGGCCGCGAACGGACCGATCAGCGCGAAACCGGTCATCAACGGATAGACGAGCTGGATGGCGTTCGAACCCGAGCTCCATTGCGTCAGGATCAGGCCGACGATCGGGTAAACCAGGCACAGGAAAACATAGTGCGACGGCTTGGCCCAGAAATCCTCGGCGCCGAGCTTCAGCGCATCCCAAAGGTCAGAAGTGGATACGGGTCGCACCGTGGGCTGCACATGAGCCCCGTACGCATCCGCCATGACATGAAAACCGGCCATAACCGTCCTCCGTTTTATATCGGGGGCGGTCACCGCTTGGGTGGCCGCCCGTGGCTGCCACTTTCAAGAACGCCCGGATGATAACCGGTCTTCCGGGAAAAGTCGCCGCTTCACGCGATTTTCATCGCCTGCCCGGCAAAAGCCATGATCGCGGGTATCAGAGGCCGGATGAACATCCCGGCCACAACTCTCCCCGACCTCAATCGCCGCACGCTGCTCAAGGCAGCCGGCCTCGCGGCGCTTGCCGGCATCGCGGCCTGCAGCACCGTCACGTGGCCGACGGGCGAAGGCGCCGGCGTCTCCTCGTCCGCCACGGCGACGCTGGCCGGTTTTCGAACCGCGGCCGGGCTGCCAGCCCTGGTGCCCGACGCGCAGCTCGAACAGGCGGCGCTGCAGCAGGCCGGCTATATGGCCTCGCGCGAACGCATGAGCCACACGACCGGCTGGGGCAAGGATTTCGCCTCACGCATGAAGGACAATGGCGTGCGCGGCGCCGCGGCCGAAAACATCGCCGAGGGCCGTTTCGACATTGCGAAGCTGTTCGACATCTGGATGCATTCGGACGGACACCGCCGCAACATGCTCGATCCGGATTTCAGCCGCTTCGGTCTCGCCTATGTGCGCGACGGACGCGATCCGGCGCTGCGTTACTGGGCGCTGGTCCTGGGAAGGTAACGACGGCTGGCTGCATAAGGCCGCGACGATGGCGGGCGATATGAATGGCGTGATGAAAAGGTGTCGGTTGAAGCCGACTGAAGATGGCAAAGCCGTCATTACTGTCCCCGTCCTTTTGTACGACGGGCTGGATAAACACCTAACCCCCAATCCACAAAAGGTCCAAAAGGCCGTCCACGTCTATGAACGAGCTTTCGCGATGGCGGTCCAGAGGGCGGGAAATTGTCAAATCGAAAAGGCCAAATACCCTGGTCTCTATCGGTAGATCGCAGGCGCCCTTGTCGCCGCCAGGCTCCTGGACCCCCGGCCATCACCAATTGCTGCGCCAATCCTAGTCCATATGCGCAGCCGGAGCCCCACCCGCCGGCGCCGCTTTCGGCTTGCGGAGCAGGATGACGAACGGGATTGCGGCCAACGTCATCACCATCAGGATTTTGAAGTCGTTGATGTAGGAAATCATCATCGCCTGGGCATTCACGGCGCGGTCGACCTGCGAAAGCGCCGCGGGATCGCCGGCGGCCGCCGCCGGAGACGCGGCCCAAAGGTTCGGGTTGTACGGGTTGATGAAGGCCGACAGTTCGGTGTGATTGATCTGGGTATTGCGCACCATCAGCGCCGCCACCACCGAGACGCCGATCGAAGAGCCCAAATTGCGCACCAGGCTGAAAAGCGAGGTGGCGTCGGTGCGGTAACGCGCGTCGAGCGTGGCAAAGGCGACCGCCGACAGCGGCACGAACACCATGCCCATGCCGAGCCCCTGGACGATACCCGAGGTGATGATCAGCCAGTTGTCCATCTGCGGCGTGAAGCTCGCCATCGTGTAGAGCGACTGCGCGGTGAGCAGGAAGCCGATGGCGACGAGGATCCGCGCATCGATCCGGTGCATGATGCGGCCGACGACCAGCATCGAAATCATCGTTCCGATGCCGCGTGGTCCAAGCACGACGCCAATGGTGACGGTCGGATAGCCGAAGATGTTGGCCAGCATCGGCGGCAACAGCGACATCGAGGCCAGGATCAGCACGCCCATGATGAAAATGAAGCCCAGCCCGGTCACGAAATTTCGGTCGAGGAAGATTTTCGGATCGATGAAGGGATGTTCGGAGGTCACCGTGTGGATGACGAACACCCAGAATCCGGTCAGCGACAAAGCGAGTTCGATCCAGATCTCGGCCGAGTTGAACCAGTCGACCTCGCCGCCGCGGTCGAGCAGAAGCTGCAGCGCGCCGACGCCGAGCGACAGCATGGCGAAGCCGAAGAAGTCGAAACCGCGTATGCGCTTGGCAACGACCGGCAGATAGACGGCCATGCCGAGGAAGGCCAGGATGCCGACCGGCAGATTGATGAAGAACACCCATCGCCAGTTGAAGTTTTCGGTCAGCCAGCCGCCGAGCGTCGGCCCGAGGATCGGCCCCAGCATGATACCGGCGCCCCAGATCGCCATTGCCTGGCCGTGGCGTTCCTTCGGGTTGATGTCGAGAAGGAAGGTCTGCGACAGGGGCACGATCGCCGCGCCGAACACGCCCTGCAACAAGCGGAACAGCACCATCGTCTCGAGGCTCCAGGCGAGGCCGCACAGCATGGAAAAGATGGTGAAACCGACGACGGCGAAGAGGAACAGCTCCTTGCGACCCAGCCGGTCGGCGAGCCAGCCGGTGACAGGCGTCATGATCGCAGCCGCCACGATATAGGAGGTCAGCACCCAATTGATGTTATCGGGCGACGCACCAAGGTCGCCGGTCATCGTCGGCAGCGCGACATTGGCGATCGTGGTGTCGAGCGCCTGCATGATCGTCGCCAGCATCAGCGCGACCGTTATCAGCCCGCGATGCGGCACTTCCTTGAAGGTTTCGGGCATGCTCATGAGGCTGAACTTCCAGCAGTAACAAAACCGTGTATACTTAGGGCCCGATGCAGAAAGGCGTGGAACGGTCTTCGGGCGACATCATGCTCTATCTCTTTGATTTGGAGCCGTATTCAGATTTAATCCGGCTCCAGGTTTCCGGGCGGCAAAGCCTTCCGTTGTGAGACCATCATCGCGGTGGGACGCGACTATCGATGTGGGGGTTACATCGACCGAAAGTCTCTGTTGGAGCGGATGCCTGCCGCCCGGAAACCTGAGGACCGACGGGGCCGTGCCCAGGCCTCAGCTTTCGAACCAGCCGCCATGCGGCTCGTCTTGCTGATCCTTGCCACTCCTCCCGTCTGACCAATCCCCTGAACGTCCGCCGGATAGCGGCGGGCATCGCTGTCGCTACTGCGCTTGCTCTCCCGCCGTGGCGTGACCGAAGATCGACGGCAGGCCGCGCGCCACGCCGGTGTCGACAGTGACGGTGGCGCTCATGCCCGTGCGCAGCGCCATTTTGGCGTCGGGATCGGTCAGTTCCAGGCGCACCGGGATGCGCTGCGTTACCTTGACCCAATTGCCGGTGGCGTTTTGCGCGGGCAGCAGCGAGAACTCCGCGCCCGTCCCGGCGCCGATCGCCTTGACGGTCGCCTCGAAGGTGCGGCCCGGATAGGTGTCGACCACGATCTCCGCCTTCTGGCCCGGCTTCATGTGCGTGAGCTGGGTTTCCTTGAAATTGGCGTCGATCCAGGTGTCCTCGTTCTCGACCAGCGCGAACAGCGGCGTGCCGACGGCTACATACTGGCCGACCTTGAAGGAGGCGGCCTGGTAGATGACGCCGTCAGCCGGCGCTTTCACCGTGGTCTGGGCGAGGTTGTAGGCAGCCTTGTCGCGTGCCGCCAAGGCCGCCATCACGGTCGGGTGCTTGTCGGTCTCGATGTCCGGATTGCCGCCGAGCGCCGCCTTGGCACTGATGATGCCCTGCTGCGCGACGGCCAGCTGCTGCTTGGCCTTGTCGAGGTCGTTGCGGGCCTGGTCGAGCGATGACTTGGCGTTGATGCCCTTCTGGGCGAGATCGGCGGCGCGGTCATATTGCGACTGCGCATATTCGACCTCGCTGCTGGCCGACTTTTCCTGTGCCGTCGCCTGGCTGTAGGCCGCCCGCAGTTGCTCGACATTGAGCCGCGCGCCGGCCACCGCCGCATCGGCCTGAGCGAGCGCGATCTTGTAAGGCTCGGGATCGATGACGAAGAGAAGGTCGCCTTTCTTGACCAGCTGGTTGTCGACGATGCCGACCTGGACGATACGGCCGGCCGAATCGGAGGCGACCGAAATCCTGGCCTGCTGCAGATTGGCGTTCTCGGTTTCCTGATAGCGGCCGCCCGTGACCCAGACATATGAGCCGCCGGCAAGCAGCGCCAGCGGCAGGGCGACCATCAGCAGGAAGCGGCCGAGGCGGCGTTTTTTCTTCGGCGCGGCGCGTGCCGGCTGCGGCTCGGGCGCAGCCGCAACCGTAGCGGCGGCCGGTTTGGCCGGGGCTTCAGCGACCGGCTGCGCGGGCGCATTAACGACCGGCTGCGCCGGCGCATTCAGCTTGGTGACTTTGTCGTCTTCTATCTTGGCTGCCGCGTTCATGCTGCCCGCCCTTCCGAATTCTTGATCTTTTCCAGAGACGACGTCTCGCCGTCGGTCAAATTCTGCACGATGATGTCGAGAACGCGGACCAGAACGCGGCGTTCCTCCGCCGACACGCCGGCCAGCGATTCCTCATAGACTTCGCCGGCCAGGCTCTTGACGTCGGCATAGGCTGCATTTGCCTTGTCGGTCGGAAAGATCATCCGAACGCGCCGGTCCGTCGCGTCCTGGCGGCGTTGGATCCAGCCGCCCTCCTCCATACGGTCGACCAGGCGTGAAACGCTTATCGGCTCGATCTCGAGGAGCTCGGCGAGCCGCGCCTGCGCGACGCCCGCCTCCTTGGCAACGCGGACGAGCAGCCGCCATTGCGCGGAGGAAAGCCCCAACCCACTGGCACGCGCCTCGAAACGCTTGCGCATCAGGCGCTGCACGTCGTGGATCAAGAATCCCAATCTGTCGATACCATCTGAAACCATGAGCGATACATATTATAAGCGTGCTTACTATTCAAGTGGGGGGCTTTGTCCCAAAAGCCCGCAAACCGAGATATCAGGAATGCGATGCATCCATGGTTAGCGCCTGGTGAATTCGCCAATCGGCGAACGGAGGCTGAGCCTGCGGTTTCAGGCGATGCATTCACAGCAAGGCTTCAACCGTCTGAAATCCACTGTGTTTCCTCCCTTACGCTAGCGCCGCTCGGCTCGCTCGTGGTAAAGCTCGCACCGTGGATCGGGGGATCACGCAATGCCGACGCTCTATGCGCTGAAGCCGGCCTTCCAGGACAGACTGCGGCCGCTTGTCGCCCGTCTGGCGGCAATGGGCGTGACGGCCAATTTCATCACCTTACTGGCGGCCGTCCTCTCGATCGCAGCCGGCGCGGCGATTGCGGCGGCGCCCGGCTCGCGCCTGCTTCTGCTGCTCATTCCCCTGGTGCTGTTCGTGCGCATGGCGCTCAACGCGATGGACGGCATGCTGGCGCGGGAGCATGGCCAGGCCTCTACCCTGGGCATGTATCTGAACGAAATCTGCGATGTCGTTTCCGATTCGGCGTTGATCCTGCCCTTCGCCGCCTTTGCGCAATTCAGCCAATGGGGTGTCGTCGCCTTTGCCATGGCAGCCATGCTCGCAGAATTCGCCGGCGTTCTCGGCATCCCCGCAGGCATCGGTCGCAGCTATGCGGGCCCGTTCGGCAAGAGCGATAGGGCGCTGGGGCTCGGCGTGATCGCGGCTCTGTGCGCCGTCGGCCTCTGGCCAGGGGCGCTCGCGCCGTTTGTGTTTCCGGCCATGGCTACGCTTTCGCTGCTAACCGCCATAAACCGGATACGTGCCGGTCTTACAGGCAACTCCGGCTAAGCAGTAAGGCTCGCCATGCCGTCCGAGAAAAACAGCATGCTTCACGAACAGATCGCAGCAGCGTCGGCGGAAAGCTCTGCGCGGCAGGCGCAGGAGCGCAGCTTCCGCAGCTATGACGGCACGGAGATTTTCTACCGTTTCTGGCCAGCGGTTTCCGAGGAGGCCAAGGGCGCGATCGTGCTCTTCCATCGCGGCCATGAGCATGGCGGCCGCATGGCGCATCTGGTCGACGAACTCAGCATGCCCGATTACGCCTTCTATGCCTGGGATGCGCGCGGCAACGGCCGCTCCGCCGGCGAGCGCGGCTACGCGCCGTCCTTCGCGGCACTGGTGCGCGATATCGACTGTTTCATGCGTGAGATCTCCGCCAAGGACGGTTTTGGCGCCCAGGACATCGCGCTCATCGCGCAATCCTTCGGCGCCGTGCTCGCCGCCGCCTGGGTGCATGACTATGCGCCGAAACTGCGCGCCATGGTGCTCGCCTCGCCGGCTTTCTCGGTCAAGCTCTATGTCCCCTTCGCCAAGGAAGGCATTGCGCTGTGGCAAAAGATCAAGGGACGCTTCTTCGTCAATTCCTACGTCAAGGCGAGCCTGCTGACCCATGACCCCGTGCGCATCGCCTCGTTCGAGAACGATCCGCTGATCACGCGTCCGATCGCTTCCAACATACTGGTCGAGCTCTACCAGCATGCGGCGCGCATCGTCTCCGACGCTCGCGCCGTCACCGTGCCGACGCAGCTTCTGCTGTCCGGCAGCGATTGGGTGGTGCGGCACGGCCCCCAGCACGAGTTCTTCGTCAGTCTCGGCAGCCGCGTGAAGGAACGGCATGTGCTGCCGGGCTTCTTCCACGACACGCTGGGTGAGCGCGATCGCGCCAAGGCGCTCGACCTGATCCGGCCGTTCATCGAGGGACAATTCGCGTCGCCGGCCGAAGCCGTCGACCTGAAGCAGGCGGACATCGCCGGTCACACGCGCGACGAGGCCGACAGGCTTGCCTCGCCGCTCGATCTCCTGTCGCCCAGGGGCCTCTATTGGGCCATGAGCCGCTCGTTCATCCGAAGCGGCAGCTTCTTCTCGCGCGGAATGAAGATCGGCGTCGGCACCGGCTTCGATTCCGGCTCGACGCTGGACTATGTCTACGAGAACGAGCCACGTGGCCTCGGACCTATCGGCCGCATTGTCGACCGGACCTTTCTGGACGCCATCGGCTGGCGCGGCATCCGCCAGCGCAAGCTCAACATCGAGGAACTGATCGGCCAGGCGCTGGCAACGCTGAAAGCGGCCGGACGAGCAGGCCACATCCTCGACATCGCCGCCGGCCACGGCCGCTACGTGCTCGACGCTATCGCCAAGTGTCCCGAGCAGCCGGCCAGCGTGAGGCTGCAGGACTATTCCGATCTCAATGTCGAGCTCGGCCGTCAGCTGATCGCCGATCGGCGATTGCCGGCGAGCGTCTCGTTCCGCCGCGCCGATGCCTTCGACGGCGACGGGCTCGCCGCGCTGGACCCGGCTCCCGATCTTGCCATCGTCTCTGGCCTTTACGAGCTCTTCTCGGACAATGCGTTGATAGCCCGCTCGCTCAGCGGCCTGGCCCGCGCCATGCAGCCCGGCAGCCTGCTGATCTACACCAACCAGCCCTGGCATCCGCAGCTCGAAATGATCGCGCGCAGCCTGACCTCGCATCGCGGCGGCCAGGCCTGGGTGATGCGACGGCGCACGCAAGCCGAGATGGATCAGCTCGTCGAGGCCGCCGGATTCGAGAAGCTCGACCAGCGCATCGACCAATGGGGCATCTTCACCGTCTCGCTGGCAAGGCGGGTTTAGGACCGTCCACGCATGCCCGCCAGCGCCGAACCTCCGCCACTTCCAGCGAGCGCAGCCGCCGAGCCCTATGGACGTGTCGCCCTACGGGCGGCGCTATGGCTCGCGTTCCTCGCGCCATTCTTCTATTCGACCTACGGCTTCGCCAACTGGCTGGCGTCGACACACCGATATGTCGGCAGCATCGTCTTCTCGTGGGAGCACCACGTCCCGTTTCTCGCCTGGACGATCGTGCCCTACTGGTCGATCAACCTGTTCTACGCCCTGTCGCTGCTGCTCAACGACAGCACGCAAAGTGTGAACCGGCTGGCCGGTCGCTACCTCGCCGCGCAGGTCGTCGCCGTCTCCTGCTTCATCCTGTTTCCCCTGACCGCCACCTTCGCGCGGCCGGCGACGACCGGCCTGCCGGGCTTCATGTTTGCCGTGCTCGGTGGCTTTGATAAGCCGTTCAACCAGGCGCCGTCCCTGCATATCGCATTGCTGGTGATCATCTGGGATCATTGGCGCCAGCGCCTTTCCGGCCCCCTGCTCACGCTCTGGCACTCCTGGTGCTTCCTGATCGGCGCGTCGGTGCTGACGACCTGGCAGCACCAAGCCGTCGATATCCCGACCGGCGCCCTGCTCGGCTTCTTCGCGTTATGGCTGTTTCCGGCAATGGGCGAGTTGCCCTTCGCCGGTTTTCGCCTCACAGCCGATGCCAAGTCGCGGCGGCTCTCGCTCTACTACGCGCTGGGCGCGGTTCTGGCGCTAGCGGGCGCATCCGTCGGCGCTTTCCTCTCGGCGCTCGCGCTTATCCTTTTGTGGCCGGCGCTTGCGCTGGCCATCGTGGCTTTCAGCTATGCCGGTGCCGGTCCAAAAGTGTTCCAGAAGACGGCGGACGGCCGCGTGTCGCTGGCAAGCCGCATCCTGCTCTGGCCATACCGGCTGGGCGCCAGGGTCAATGTCTGGGCCTGGACGCGCAGGCTACCGCCGACGGTGGCCGTCACCGATGGTGTCTTTCTCGGAAGATTTCCCGGCGCTGGCGAAGCGCAGGCCTTCGGCACGGTGATTGATCTTGCCGTCGAATTGGAGCGGCCTGGCGACACGCCGGGCCGCTGGATCAGCTTTCCCATGCTCGATCTCCTGCCGCCGCCCGTCGGCACGCTCGACCAGGCGGTCGCGGCGATCGAGCCGGCGCGCCGGCGGGGCACCGTGCTGGTCTGCTGCGCACTAGGGTTCCAGCGCAGCGCCACCGTCGTCGCCCGTTGGCTGGTCGCAACCGGCCGCTCGGATACGGCGGCGCAGGCGCGCACGCGGCTCGCCGCGTCCGGCCGGCCAGTGCATCTTCAGGTCGGCCTGGACGGGCCGGCATGAGCGAAGATGCCTATAAGCGCAAGACGGCCGCCTTCGCCGCCATGCTGGTCAAGCAGGCGGCATGGCCGGCCGCGATCGTGATCGCCTTCGACAGCATCGCGCCACTGGTTGCCTCGGCGCGCGGCGCGCTCCATCCGCTGCTTGCGGTGCTGGCGCTTCTCGTCGCGGCGGCGAGCGCCGTCGTGGTGCTCGGGCTCTCGGCGCTTCTCGCCTTCGATGCGCTGCTGTTCCGGCTGATGGCGACGCATGGCGACGAGATATCAGGAGGCGCCGCTGTCGACGACATGCTGAGCCGCATGCGACTCAAACCCGCTTCGCCGACGCCGCGTCCGCTTGACGACCGCATCGCCGGAACGCGCCGCCTGCTTGCCAGGCAGCGGATCGCCGTCGCGGTCTTCGTCGTCGCGTTCCTCAGCGCCGGATTCGGGATGACGAGATGAGCAAGCTTTCGATGCGCACCTACACGCTGTTGCAGACCGTAACCTCGGTCGGCCTCTCGGCGACGGCCTGGGCGGTCACCGGCGTGCGGCCGATCTGGAGCGGCAGCCAGCCGTCCGACCGGCAGCGCATCTATTTCGCCAATCACACCAGCCATGGCGATTTCATCCTGCTCTCGGCCTGCCTAAGCGAGACGGAGCGCGCCAAAACGCACGCGGTCGCCGCGGCCGAATATTGGGGCAAGTCGAGGCTGCGCCGCTTCATCGCCGAGGACATGCTGTCTTCGGTCCTGATCAGCCGGCAATGGACGAGCGAAGCGGAGCACCCGATCTCGATCATGCTTTCCGTGCTCGATCGCGGCCACTCGCTGATCATCTTCCCGGAAGGCACCCGCAACACCACCGACGAGCTGCTGCCTTTTCGTTCCGGCCTCTACAATCTGTCGATGGCGCGGCCCGACGTCGAGCTGATCCCCTGCTGGATCGAGAACATGTCACGCGTGCTGCCCAAGGGCCAGTTCCTGCCGGTGCCGCTGCTTTGCCGCGTCGTCTTCGGCGCCCCGGTCGTTGTGGCGCCGGGGGAGGAACGCCGCGCTTTCCTCCAGCGCGCCCGTGCCGAGCTTCTGGCGCTTAATCCGCGCCCCGACCGAGACGATTGATGCGCCACGAAATCATTATCCTGATCATCGGCCTTTTCGTAGTGCTGAGCACCGCCAGCGTCACCGCCGGCATCCTCTCGATGCGCGCGCCGAAGCCGTTGAGCGCTACGCTCGTCAATCTCACGCAGCGCATCAACGCCTGGTGGGTGATGGTGGCGCTGATGGCGGTCGCCTTCTTCTTCGGCCGTTACGGCATGACCATACTGTTCGCGCTGATCTCGTTCGCGGCGCTGCGCGAATTCGTGACGCTGACACACAGCCGCCGCAGCGACCATTGGGTGTTGCTCGGCATGTTCGGCATCGTCATCCCCTTCCAGTACTGGCTGGTGTGGACCGCCTGGTACGGTCTCTTCGTCATCTTCATTCCGGTCTACTGCTTCCTGCTTATGCCGGCGATCACGGCGCTGCACGGCGACACGGAACGTTTTCTGGAGCGTGTCTCGGCGCAGCAATGGGCGATCATGATCTCTGTCTATTGCGTCAGCCATGTCCCCGCTTTGCTGACGCTCAACGTGCCTCGCTTCGAAGGCCGCAACCTTCTGCTCATCGCCTTCTTGATTATCGTCGTGCAGGGCAGCGACGTCTTGCAATACATCTTCGGCAAGCTGTTCGGAAAACATCGCTTCTCACCTAACGTGTCACCGTCGAAAACCTGGGAGGGGCTGATCGGCGGGTTGGTCGCGTCGAGCCTGCTTGGCGCGCTTCTCGCCTTCATCACGCCGTTCTCGCCGCTGCAGGCCTCGGCCGTCGCCTTCGTCGCTTGCACGATGGGATTTCTCGGCGGCCTCGTCGCCTCGGCGATCAAGCGCGACCAGGGCGTCAAGGACTGGGGCCATCTGATCGAAGGCCATGGCGGCATGCTCGACCGCACCGACAGCCTAGTCTTCGCCGCGCCAATCTTCTTCCACATCGTGCGCTATTTCTGGACGGTCTAGCAGGCCAGTTACCGGCGTCTTGATGCCGCGCGGGGCAAGCGTGTCTGGGGTGACCAAGCCGTCCGGCTTCATGCCGTGGCACCAGCCGGGGAAGACGAAATCCGACTGTGCCGCGACGGGGATGTTTCGGCGTCAGCTCCTGGAACTGACTGCAGGCCACGACCCCGGGATGGCCATCGCGCCGGAACTCGAGCGTTACGGCCCCGGGTTCGACGCGCATACCGGCAATGGTGGGCTTGAGGAGGTGAAAAGGGGAAGCGCTACAGCTCCAAATTCCAGGTCTGGCCGACAAGGTCCTTGCCGAAGGAATGGTGGCGTTCCTCATCGACCAACCGGAATCCCGCCGCCTGATAGATGCGGCGGGCCGAGCCCAGTATATCGTTGGTCCACAACGTCAACGTCCCGTAGCCCTTGGCGCGGGCAAAGGCGATGCATTCGTCGACCAGCCGCCGCCCTATGCCCAGGCCACGCGCCGACGGCTCCACATAGAGGAGCCTGAGCTTCGCCACCTCGGGCGACTTGCGCACGACAAAGACGGAACCAACCACCTCGCCTTCGCGCTCGGCGATCCAAGCGCGCTCCCACTCTGGATCGAATTTCCTGACGAACTCGGCGAGGATCTCGGCGACCAGCGCCTCGTAGGTTCCGTCCCAGCCATACTCCTGCGTGTAGAGCATTCCCTGGCGGCGCGTGACCCAGCCGATATCGCCGACCTGCAGCGGCCGCAGGATGTAGGGTACCTTGGTTTCGGGCCTGTCGCCGAGCAGGTCCCGGATGGTCCGCATGGCCTTGACCAGACGCTCCTGATCGACGGGCGCCAGGCGGCCGAGCAGCGCGCGCACCTGGTCGTGCGAATCCTGGTTGAGCGGCGCGAAGGCTTGCCTGCCCGCCGGCGTCAGCGCGATCGAGGCGCGGCGCGCATCTGCCTCCGTGGCGGCGCGCTCGACCAGGCCGCGTTCCTCGAATTTCTTGAGCAGGCGACTGACATAGCCAGGGTCGAGGCCAAGGTCGCGCACCAGATCGCTGGCGACGAGCCCATCACGATTGGCAAGCTCATAAAGCACCCGCGCCTCGGTCAACGAGAACGGGCTCTTCAGGAGACCTTCGTCGAGCAGTCCGATCTGCCGAGTGTAGAAGCGGTTAAAGGCGCGCACGACATCGATGCGCTCCTTGCCCGGGTGGTCGTGGATGGTCATCGAGTTTCTCCTATCCCGGACAGGAGAAACCATTTAGTTGACTGAGTCAACAAATTCTTGGAGCCGATCGTTACGCAAAGTAGCTCTCACCCCATCGGCAGCACCGGCCAGAACTCCGCGATGCGCCCGCCGGCAAACACCGCAATTGCTCCAAAGTGCTGCAGCACGGCCTCGCTCTGCGTCGGCCGCAGGAAGGCGTAGTCGCCTGGCTTTGCATCCGCTGCGGCCGGCAGGCCCATGAATTGCTGGTTCGAGGACAGGCCGATCAGCCCATTCGCCTTCATGCCCTCGGGAAACACCGGCTCGGCCATCCATTTGCCGCCATAGAGATAGCAGCCCTTGCGCGGAAAGAGGCCGAGCGCCTGCAACGCCCTGGAAAACGCCGGCGGGCCGGGCAGCATCGGATCGAGCGCCTTCAGGATCGGCGTCGCGACGAAGGCCGCCGCCTGGAAGCCTTTCAGGCCTGGCGTATCGAAGTCCCTGGGCAACACGAAGGCCGAGCCGATCGACACTTCGTTGGCGACGCTACCGCCATGCAGCAGCGCCGTTTTGGAGCCACCTATATTGAGAATCTGGCGCTGGTCCGGGCCGAGCGCGGCGGCGAACCCGGCGGCCTTGGCCGAGGCCTGCTTCAGCGCCTTGGCCGCGCCGCCGAACAAGCCCGGTATCTCCGGCGCATGCGCCTCATATGCCATGATGCCTTCGCAGCGCAGACCCTTCGGTATCGTCAACGCCTTGATCTCGGCCGGACTGGAAAAACCGCCGCGATGCAGGCCGACATCCACCTCGAAGGCGAAGCGCAATTCGGTGTCGAGCGCGGCGGCCAAGCCGCCATATTCGGCTAGCCGTTCCGGCGTGTCGATCAGCCAGCAGACACGCGACCACCAGCCCGCGCCGCCCCTGGTCAGCGCGGCCCTGGCGGCGCCGACGGGCATCGGCTTGCCGTAAAGAAGATCGCCGTCCGGAAAAGCATCCAGCACGGCCTGCGTCACCGGCGGATGGAAGGTCATGAAGCGGTCGGTGCCGAGCGCTCTGGCGATATGCGATAGCAGCGGCATGCTAGGCAGTGACTTGTCGACCAGCCGCACGGCAAGGCCTGGCGCCAACCTCTCCTTCACCAGCGCGATATTGCCGTCGAGCCGGTCGCGATCGAGCACAAGGCAAGGCCGAAAAATGTCGGCGGCTTTCAGCGCATCGGACAGAGCGGCGAAATAGGCGCTCATCCTTGGATGCCTGAAGGACTGGGTTCTATGCCGAACAGGCCGGCCATGTAGCGCGACACGAAGCGATTGTCCGGATCGATGTCGCGGCGCACCGCCATCGCATCGTCCCATCGCGGATAGAGTTTTCTGAAATCCGCCGCCTTCAGGCTGTGCATCTTACCCCAATGCGGCCTGCCGCCATATTTGCGGAAGGTCGGCTCGGCGGCGCGCATGAACGGCAGCGGATCGTTCGCCGCGTCGTGGTGGATGGCGATCGAACAGGTCAGCCGCTTGTAGAAGGGCGAAAGCCAGAATTCGTCGGGCGCGACCGAACGCACCTCCATTGGGAAGTAGACTTCCGGAAAGTGCTTCTCCGTCAGCGCGATGATCTCGGCCAGCGCCTTCGGACCCTCGTCGAAAGGCAGGTGGTATTCCATCTCGTTGAATCTGGTGCGACGGTCGCTGACATAGACGTTGAGCCACTCCTGCACATAGTCCTCGGACGGAACTTTCCTGACGGCGCCCTTGATCAGCGTGCGGCGCACGAACGGGAGCCAGCGCAACGCGGTGCGCAGCTTGCGCAAGGTCGCCAGCCCTTCCTCGTCATCCTCGGTCGGTCGCGCCGTCGGCGCTGCGTCGCTGAGATCGCTGGCGATGAACTGCGCATGGTCGGCGAAGGGGATATAGTAGAACTCGGCCGAGCGATGCGCGGCCATCATCTTCTCGAAATCGCGCAGCATTTCGCCGATGGGCAGCACCCATTTGCGGCGACGCAGCCGATAGGTCGCAACGTTGTTCATCGTTACTTCGGTCAGCACGCCGAAGCTGCCCAGCGCGACGCCGGTGGCGTGGATCATGTCCAGGTCGCTCGCCCGGCTGAACTCGCGCAGCCTGCCTTGCCCGTCGACGAGCTGCACCGCCTCCAACTGCGTGTGATAGGCTCCGAGCGTCGGGCCGGAGCCGTGCGTCGCCGTGCCGAGCGCGCCGCCGATGGCCTGCCTGTCGATGTCGCCCATGTTCGGCAGGCCCTGCCCGATGTCCCGCAGGATATGCATCAGGGCGCCCAGTCTCGTCCCCGCCCTCACCCGCGCGCGGTTGTTCGCCGCATCGTGCGAGACCAGCCCTTCGATCTTCTCAAGTGAGACGATGGTACCCGCGGACTGCACCAGCGGCGTGAAGGAATGGCCGGCGCCGGCGACGCGCAGCGGACCTGGCGCCGTGCGCACAAGTTCGGCCAGCTCGGCGGCATCGGCCGGTGTCGCGATCAATTTCGGAGAGGCCGTGACGAAGCCCGACCAGTTGCTCCAGGCGTCTGCCATCTCGATCCTTCCGTTCAGGCCCGACCATGCCGCCGCGTGACCAGCGCGAAGACGCCAAGCAACATCACGCTGGCCAAAGCAGTCGCCGCGGCGAATTCGGGCACCGGGCGAAAGTTCCCGCCATCGATCAAAAGCGAGGCGGCGATCGGGCCGATGGCGAGGCCGAAGAGCTGCGCGGCCGGCACCAACAGCACGGCCGTGCGTGTCTCGTCGGCGGTGATCGCCAGCCGGATCTGGTAAGGCACGATGAAGAGCAGGATGAAGCCCATCACCAGCGCCACCGCCCAGAACACCGAAAGGCCCGGGCCGGATGCGAGCAACACCGAGCTGATCGCCGCGATGACCCCGATGATGGTGATGGCAAAACGATAGTCGATGCGCGACTCCAGGACGGTCGCGGTCATCGCGCCGATCACCTGCGCGGCCAGGCTTGCCGAGACCATCAGGCCGACGGTGCGGCCGTCGATGCCGAACTGCGCGCCGATGGGCTCGAGGAAAGCCCAGACGGCGCCGAAGAACATGAAATAACAGAAGATCGACAAGAGCGCGGTTATCGCGGGCAAGGTCGCCACATTGGCGAACTGCTCTTCCTTCGGCAGGTCGGCATAGTCGTCCGGCACGGTCCAGGCGACGACCAACGACAGCAGGCAGACGATGCCGAGCGCGATGAAGCCGCCTGCCGAGCCGGCGGCGGGAACGGCATAGAGCGCAAGTATCAGCGCCAGCGCGCATTGCGCCAAAGTCTGCAGCGTGACGAAATAGCCGCCGATGCGCTCGGCCCGGCGCGAGCGGGCGATCAATTCCGTGGCGACAGCAACGAGCCCGCCTTCCGACAGGCCGGCCAAGGCGCGGGCCCCGATCAACGCATTGGGACTACCGGCATAAGCGGTCCAGAAATTGGCGAGCGCGAGCAATACGAGCAGCGCCGCGCTCTTCCAGCGCATGTTCCTGGCAGGGAGCAGCATGGCCACGATCGCCGAGCCGATGCCGATCGCGATCATCTCGGCTGTGGCGACCAGCGCCAGTTCGTCGCCGGTGACATGGCTCTCCGTGTAAAGCGCGCCGAGCAGCACCGGCTGCAGGCCGAGGATGAGCAGGCCGACCGAGCCGATCCACAGCGCCGAGACCAGTTGCAGTCCCGTCGGATTGCCAACGAGCCAATCGCCATCTCCCACCTGCGCGGATTGCGATACAGTCACGAGGCGCCCTCCCTTGCAGCCCGGCTGAAAAACTGACAAGCTGTCAGTATTTTCACGAAACTGATACTTGATCATGTTTCTTGTCAATCGGGAATTCGCACTCTCGTGAGAGATTTGGCGCATGACGCAAGCAAGACGGAGGGCGACAGAGCCAAGGCGCAGGCCGAAACAGGAGCGCAGCCGCGAGCGCATCGACGCAATCCTCGCCACGACCATGCGGCTGATCGGCGAAAAGGGCATCGACGCGGTGACGATGAGGGAAGTCGGCGCGCTGGCCGGTGGGCCGATCGCTACGGTCTATCACTACTTTCCCAGCAAGTCGGCGATCCTGGCGATGCTCTACGAGCGGTTTTCCGAGGAAAGCCGGGCGCGCTTCGGCGCGATCATCGACGGGATAAGCGGGCGGGGCGACGTCATGGCGGCGGCAGACCGCATGCTGGACGACTACTATGCCCGCGTCGCGGCGGATCCGGCCATTCAGGACTTGCAGAACGCCATCCAGGCCGACAAGGCGCTGCAGCATCTCGACATCGCCGAGACAAGGTATCAAGCAAAGATGCTATGCGACCATGTCGCACCGATGCTTCGCGCGGAGCAGCGCGAGGCGTTCGGGCGCGTCGTGTTCCTGATCTTCCAGCTTGCCGGCGGCGTCGTGCGGCTGGCGCTGACGCAGAACAAGGAAGAAGGCCAGCGCACGATCGAGGATTACCGCTCGATCATCCACACGCAGTTGCGGCAATTCCTCTGACGGATCAGGGATCGAGCTTGGGCCCCAGGATCTCGACCAGCCAGTCGACGAAGACCCGCACCCGTGGCGATAGCTGCCGGCTGCGTGGATAGAGCACGGAGATCGGGGTTGACGTGGGCGGATTGTCCGGCAGCACCTCGACCAGACGGCCGGCATCGAGGTCGGTGGTGAAGCGGCGACGCGGCGCCTGGTAGAGGCCGAAACCCTGGCGCACCAGCGCGGCGGCGGTGTCGGAATTGGACACCGTGACGCGGGAGGGCAGGACGATCTCGCGGATCTTGCCGTCGACAGTGAATTCCAGCGGCATCACCTGCCCGGTGCGCGACGAGACGAAGCCGATCATCATATGTCCGGCAAGTTCGTCCGGCGATCGCGGCAAGCCATGGCGCTCGACATAGGCGAGGCTGGCGACTGTCGCCTCGCGCGCCATGCCGATGCGCCGTGCGATCATGTCGCTGTCGGGCAGCGTGCCGGCGCGCACCACGCAATCGACGCCCTCGCGCACGAGATCGACGAAACGGTCGCCCTCGCCGATATGTACGCTGAGCCCGGGATGGCGCTCCAGCAGGGCCGGCAGTTCCGGGATGACCAAGGTGCGGGCCAAATGGCCGTTGATGTCCACGCTTAGCCGGCCGCGCGCCTCATGCGCGCCGAAACCACCCTCGGCGTCCTCGATGTCGGCGAGGATGCCGATGCAGCGCTGATAATAGGCTTCGCCGTCAAGCGTCGTCGTGACGTGCCTCGTTGTGCGGCGGAGCAATTGCACGCCGAGCCGCTCCTCCAGTTGCTTGATCCCGGCAGTCGCGCTGGAGCGCGGCAGGCCGAGATCGGCGGCGGCCGCGGTGAAGCTGCGCCGTTCCACGACGCGGGTGAAAAGCCGCATGCCGTCAAACCTGTCCATGGCCAATTGTTCGCACAGGCTGAATAGTGTTGGCAATCCATGCCCAATTATATCGGCTGCTCAGCCGGATATATGCATCTCCAGCCAAACAGAAGGAGATTTCGCCATGACCATTCGCCCCATCGCCCTCATCACCGGCGGCAGCCGCGGCCTCGGCCGCAACACCGCGCTCAACCTCGCTCGCAAGGGCGTCGACGTCGTCATCACCTACCGCTCGCGCGTCGATGAGGCGAAGTCGGCGGTGGCCGAGATCGAGGCCGCCGGCGGTCGCGCCGCGGCCCTCGAACTCGACGCCGGCGCCGTCGCCACCTTCCCGGCCTTCGTGGCGGCGTTGAAGAAGACGCTTTTGGAAACCTGGCAGCGCGACCGCTTCGACTATCTCGTCAACAATGCCGGCACCGGCCTGCGCAAGATGATCGCCGAGACGACCGAAGATGAGTTCGACACGCTGATGAACACCCACCTCAAGGGTGTCTATTTCCTCACCCAGGCGCTGCTGCCGCTGATCAATGATGGCGGCCGCATCATCAACATTTCGAGCGGGCTCGCCCGCTTCGCCGCGCCCGGCTCCTCGGCCTATGCGATGATGAAGGGCGGCATCGAGGTGTTCACGCGCTACCTCGCCAAGGAGCTCGGCCAGCGCGGCATCACCGCCAACACCGTCGCGCCGGGGGCGATCGCCACCGACTTCAATGGCGGCCATGTGCGCGACAATGCAGAGATCAACCGCATGGTGGCCAGTGTCACCGCGCTCGGGCGCGCCGGCGTTGCCGACGATATCGGCCCTATGATCGCCTCGCTTCTGTCGGACGACAATCGCTGGGTCAACGCCCAGCGAATCGAAGTGTCGGGCGGCATGAACATCTAGGCGATCGGTTATGTGACCTGCCGGATCAGTCCTTCGAAGCCGTCGGCAAGATTGGCATTGCCGGCGGCGACGAAGCTCGACAGGTTCCTGGCTCGCCCTGGTGTCTTGTTGGCATCGAGCAGCACCGCCTTGCCCTCATGCATGACGAAGTCGAACTTGCCGTAATCGAAGCCGAGCTTGCGCCTCAGCGCGCGAAGCTCGTCGGGCACCGGAACCGGTTCGCGGCGAATGGTGTCGTCGCCCTTGACGAGCGGCTGCGGCGAGACATGGCGGGTGCAGCGCTCGCGCTCGCCGCAGAACAGCCAGAAACGGGCGCCAAAACCGTCCGGCTCCGGTTCTGGAATGAATTTCTCGACAACCAGATCCCGGCGCTCGAACACCTCGACCGGTACGTCGGCTAGCGAGGCATGGACCTCGTATCTTTCGAGAGCTTCGACACCGGGAAACGGCTCCCGCCTGCCGGCGCGCCCGGCGCGCCGGTTCAGTTGCTGCTCCGGCGTGCCCCAATGGTTCAGGCTGCTCTTGACGATGACGCTTCCCTGCCAGCCATCTTCCCGGCCGATCACGGCGCCGCTAATGCGGCGTTTCGAAATATCGGCCGCGCCGATGTTGAGGCAAAAGGGAAAGCGGCGCGCATAGTCGACATAATCGGGCGGTGTCACGGTCACGTCGAGATGGAGCACCGCGATGTCGGCGGCGGGTTCGGCCGAAGTGCCGCACAGGACCCGCACCGAATGGCCGCGGCGCTTCAGTTCCGCCAGCAGGTCGAACAGCATATAAGGGCTATCGCGCCGCAAGAGCAGCCCCCGCCGGCTCTGGAAGCGGTCGAACTCATGCGTGATCACCGCGATGCGCGCCATGCCTGTCCCCACTTGGCCTAACAAGCGTCGTCGACTATTCGATCGAATACAACGCGCTGCTGGCTGGGGTTTGCATGACAGAGCATTGGAATGCAATTCGCAAACATTGGCAGTTGCTCGGCCCGCCGCTGCGGCCGCCGGCGGAGGTGGTCGAAACCTACGAGCGCGAACTTGACCTTGCCCGATCGCATGTCGTCATGCTCGGTGTGACGCCGGAGCTCGCCGGGCTTGGCGGGGCAATGACATCGGTCGACGAGTCCGCCGACATGATCGCCGGCATTTGGCCCGGCGACAGCGACACGCGCAAGGCCGTGCAGGGCGACTGGTTCTCGCTGCCCTTTCCCGGTGCAAGCGTCGAAGCGCTGATCGGCGACGGCTGTCTCTCTGCCATCGGCGCCGCCGACCTCAGGCGCAGGCTGTTTGCGTCGGTCGCGCGCGCGTTGAAGGACGACGGACGCGCCGGCATCAGGCTTTACGCCTCTCCCGAAAGCCCCGACGACCCGTCGGATGTCCGCGCCCTGGCGCTGAGCGGCGGCGTCTCGACCTTCCACGAGCTCAAGTGGCGCGTGGCCATGACCGCGACGGGCGGCGCGCCTGACTACGCGATACCGGTTAGGGGCATCCTCGAACAATTCGACAGGATGTTTCCCGACCGCAAGGAGCTGTCGGCCCGAACCGGATGGGAACTGCCGGTCATCGGAACCATCGACGTTTACCGGAACTCGCCGGCCGTCTACAGCTTCGCGCCCGCGGCGACTCTCGTCGACGAGGCAAAGTTATATTTCGGCGATGTCGGCCTTGCCTCGACCGGCAGATACGGGCTCGCCGAACGCTGCCCGCTGCTGGTTTTGCGGGCACCGAGGCACCTGGAGTGACGGCGAGATTGCTCATTGGTGCCTCGCTGCAGGCCGTTCATTTTCCGCCTCGCGTTCCGCGCTAGAAAAATTTCGCGCCATCGCCCCCTTGCGCGCGCCTTGACTCTCACACCCCGCCAGCTTATTTCAGCGCCACGTTAGCACTCGCCTTGGGTGAGTGCTAACCGATGTCCGGCGGCCTCGCCGGATGGAGGAACAGTTCTCACCGTTCTCATTCGAGGAAGACAAGATGGCAAAGTCCAAGTTCCGCCCGCTTCATGACCGCGTGGTCGTTCGCCGGGTCGAATCCGAATCCAAGACCGCCGGCGGGATCATCATCCCGGATACGGCGAAGGAGAAGCCGCAGGAAGGCGAGATCATCGCCGTCGGCTCCGGCGCTCGCGACGAAAGCGGCAAGCTCGTGCCCTTGGACGTCAAGGCTGGCGACCGCATCCTGTTCGGCAAGTGGTCGGGCACTGAAGTCAAGCTCAATGGCGAAGACCTTCTGATCATGAAGGAATCCGACATCATGGGCATCATCGGCTGAACATCGGCCTCTCCATCAACTGAGTTTTCGGGCTCTTCCCGAGCCCCTGTCAGGAGCTAACCATGGCTGCAAAAGAAGTAAAATTCTCCCGCGACGCCCGTGAGCGCATGCTGCGCGGCGTCAACATCCTCGCCGACGCAGTGAAGGTGACCCTCGGCCCGAAGGGCCGTAACGTCGTCATCGACAAGTCGTTCGGCGCCCCGCGCATCACCAAGGACGGCGTCACCGTCGCCAAGGAGATCGAGCTTGAGGACAAGTTCGAGAACATGGGCGCCCAGATGGTCCGCGAAGTCGCTTCGAAGACCAACGATATCGCCGGCGACGGCACGACCACCGCGACCGTTCTGGCCCAGGCGATCGTCCAGGAAGGCAACAAGGCCGTTGCCGCCGGCATGAACCCGATGGACCTGAAGCGCGGCATCGATCTCGCCGTCGCTGAAGTCGTCGTCGCTCTTGGCAAGGCCGCCAAGAAGATCAAGACCTCCGAGGAAGTCGCCCAGGTCGGCACGATCTCGGCCAATGGCGACGAGTCGGTCGGCAAGATGATCGCGGAAGCGATGCAGAAGGTCGGCAACGAAGGCGTCATCACCGTCGAGGAAGCCAAGACCGCCGAGACCGAGCTGGAAGTCGTGGAAGGCATGCAATTCGACCGCGGCTACCTCTCGCCCTACTTCGTCACCAACGCCGACAAGATGGTCGCCGATCTGGAAGACGCCTACATCCTGCTGCACGAGAAGAAGCTGTCCAACCTGCAGGCCATGCTGCCTGTGCTGGAAGCCGTCGTTCAGACCTCGAAGCCGCTGCTCATCATCTCGGAAGACGTCGAAGGCGAGGCCCTGGCCACGCTCGTCGTCAACAAGCTGCGCGGTGGCCTGAAGATCGCCGCCGTCAAGGCCCCGGGCTTCGGTGACCGCCGCAAGGCCATGCTGGAAGACATCGCCATCCTCACCGGTGGCCAGGTCATCTCGGAAGACCTCGGCATCAAGCTCGAGAATGTCGGCCTCAACATGCTCGGCCGCGCCAAGAAGGTGTCTATCTCCAAGGAGAACACCACCATCGTCGACGGCGCCGGCAAGAAGGCCGAGATCCAGGGCCGTGTCGCCCAGATCAAGCAGCAGATCGAGGAAACCACCTCGGACTACGACAAGGAGAAGCTGCAGGAACGTCTGGCGAAGCTCGCCGGCGGCGTTGCCGTGATCCGCGTCGGCGGTGCGACCGAGGTGGAAGTGAAGGAAAAGAAGGACCGCGTTGACGACGCCCTGAACGCGACCCGCGCGGCCGTGGAAGAAGGCATCGTTGCCGGCGGTGGCGTGGCCCTGCTGCGCGCTTCGGCCAACGTGAAGGCCACCGGCGCCAACTCCGACCAGGCCGCCGGCATCAACATCGTGCGTCGCGCATTGCAGGCTCCGGCCCGCCAGATCGCGGCCAACGCCGGTGCGGAAGCCTCGATCGTTGCTGGCAAGATCCTCGAGAACAAGGGCGCGACCTTCGGCTACAACGCCCAGACCGGCGAGTATGGCGACATGATCGCCATGGGCATCGTCGACCCGGTCAAGGTCGTGCGCACCGCTCTCCAGGACGCGGCCTCGGTCGCCGGCCTGCTCGTCACCACCGAAGCCATGATCGCCGAAGCCCCGAAGAAGGAATCTGCCGGCGGTATGCCGGGCGGTATGCCTGGCGGCGGCATGGGTGGCATGGGCGGCATGGACTTCTAAGAAGTCCGGTCCACGACCGACACGGAAAGGGCGCCGAAAGGCGCCCTTTTTCGTTCTTGGGTTGAGCCCAAGATACCGATCTCATCAAGGTGCCCGACCGCTCGTCGGAAAGCCAATTATCAAAGTTCCGTGCGATTACTCAATAAAATCAGCAGCTTCAATAAAGCGCCTCATCGTTGTCGGACAATATTTTTTAACACATTCTCGGATACTGAAGGACCGGGGGTTCGGCTGTGTGTCCGAACGGGTGTAAGGTCCATGCAGATTTTCCGTCGGTTTTCGCGTAACCGTGACGGCAACGTCATTATCATGTCCGCGCTGCTCCTGCCGTTGCTCGTCGGCGTGGCCGCCCTCGTCACCGAATATGGCGGCGCGCTGGTCGAGCGCGCCGACAACCAGCGCACCGCCGACCTAGCGGCCGTTGCCGGAGCGCTCGCCTACAACAAAACGCAGTCGACCAGCCAGATGGCGGCTGCGGCGGTTAGCATCGCGGCGCTCAATGGCGTTCCGGCAGGGGACGTCTCGGCAAGCCTCGTCGCCTCGCCGAAGACAACCGGCATGAATGCGGTTTCCGTATCGATACGCACGCAGAAGCAGCTGCTTCTGGCGCGTGTGCTTGATGATCGCCAGCAATTGCAGATCTACGCCAATTCGGTCGCCGAGCTCGGCGCTCAGGCCTCGACACCCGGTTGCGTGCTGGCCCTGGACGGTACCCAAACCGGCGTGACGCTTTCCGGCGGGACGGCCATCAGCGCCCCCAAGTGCACAGTGTCGTCGAACAACACGGTGACGGTTCCCTGCGGCACCACGATCTCGGCGCTTGGCGTCAACTACAATTCGGCGGCCGTCCCCAGCCAGCCCTGCAACGGCATCACCGGCCCCAACGGCACCGCGGCGCTGATCGCCAAGAAATCGACACCCGACCCGCTGGCCGGGAATACGGCTGTTACCGCCGCGGTCGCGCGCTTCGCGACGGTCGCGGCGCTGTCCGCGACGACAGCGCCGGCGGCTCCGACCAGCGTCACAGGGACCGATATCAGCTTCGCCTGGAGCCAAAGCTCGACGCAGAGCCAGGCGACCGCGCTCGGCTGCTCGGCGACATGGGCATCCTCGACATCCACCTGGACGCTGAATTGCGGTTCGAAGACCACAGTCAACCTGGGCACTATCACCATTGGCGGCGGCATCAACCTCAACTTCGCCACCACGGGTCCAGCAACCACCGTCTACAACATATCCGGCGACCTCACGACCAGCGCCACAACCAATTTCGGACCGGGCACCTATAATTTCGCCGGCAAGCTGACCACGGCCGGCACCACCACATTCGCTAACGGCACCTATAATTTCGGCAAGCAGGTGACCACGGCCGGGACCACGACCTTCGGTGCCGGGAGCTTCAATTTCGCCAAGGGGCTGACGACCGGCGGCGGCGGCACCACGACTTTTGGCGCCGGCTCGTTCAAGATCGGCATCAGCGACAACACTTGCAGCGGCACGGCGCGCGTCAGCCTGTGCAACACCAGCACGCTCACCTTCGGCGGGCCGAGCACTTTCGAGCTGCCCGGCGGCTTCAACAACACCGGCGGCGCGACGATAACCTTCGGTTCCGGCACGTCCAACAGCTACAAGATCGGCCCCGGCGGCAACGGCGACGCCATCACGCTCGGGGGCGGCTCCAAGACGATCATGGCCGACGCCACCAGTTCGGGCGTGTTCCAGGTCGTCGGCAATGTGAATGGCGGCGGCGGCGGCAGCGCCAACTGCGGCGGCTCGACAATCAGCGTCTACGGGAAGAACGTAACCCTGGTGCTGTCGGGCAAGACCAAATCGAACTCGGGAAGCTGCAACGGCTATGTCTTCTGCGTGGCTGCCGGCTACAGCAACATCGTGCTTACCGCGCCGCAGACAGGCTCAACGGCAAAGCTTGCCGTCATCGGGCCGACTTCGACTTCGGTAACGGCCGGAGCCACCTTCGCCGAAGGCGGCTCCAATGCGCAGATCTCCGGCGCGTTCTACTTCCCCTATGGCCCGATCATCATGAACGGCGGCTCCAGTGTGCTCGGGTCAGCGACAGATCCGAGCAAATGCCTGCAGATGATCGGCTCGCGCATCACGCTTTCGGGCGGCACGGCGGCGACGTCCGAATGTATCGCCGCCACCGGCGCAACCACCACCAGCAAGGTGAGCCTCGTCCAGTGATCCCGGGTTTCAACATCGGTTCCGCCCTCGCCCGCTTTCTGCGGGTCGAGACGAGCGGCGCCTCGGCGGTCGAGTTCGCGCTGATCAGCCCGGTGCTGATCCTCATCCTTGCCGGGCTGGTCGATATCGGCGGCTCGCTGAAGGCGAAGTTCGATCTTTCCTCGGCGATCTCGGCTGGCTCCAACTATGCGCTTCTCGGCGCCGACAAGGTCAACTCCGCCGGCGGCAGCACGCTCGCCGGCAACATCCTGGCAGTGGTGGCGAACGGCCTGGGCAGTGCGGGCGGCAGCGTCCAGATTGTCGTCAACAACGGCGCCACCATCAACTACAGCACCAGCAGCGGCACAGCGACCCAGAGCGGCACTGTGGCCAATGCCGATCTCTGCTATTGCCCGACCGGCAGCGCGGCCAGCGTCACATGGGGTTCGGCGGTCACCTGCGGTTCGACCTGCCCGGCCGGCGGAATCGGCGGCAAATTCGTGACGATCAGCGCCAGTCGGGCGTACTCGCCGCTGTTCGGCGGCTTCGGCGTGGTGAGCAGCGGCAACATCACGGTGCGGTCCATGGTGCAGCCGCAATGAGACATTCTTCGCGCAAACGCCCCGCCTCGACATCCATGAAAAGGTTCGTCCAGGACCGATCAGGCGCCAATGCGGTCGAGTTCGCGCTTCTTTCGGTGCCGCTCCTTTTGTTGCTGTTGGGCACGGTCGAATTTGGTCGCATGTTCTGGGCGCAGCACGCCCTGCAGGAAACGGCGACAGCCGGCGCGCGCTGCGTCGGCGTGCTGCAGACCGGCTGTACGCAAAACGGCACGTACAACGCCGTCAACACCATCACCTTTATCAGCGGCATGGCGGCGCAGGACGGCATCGCGCTCACCAGCGCCGACATCAGCGTCAACAACAACACGACCTGTTCCGGCCTCAGCGGCTTCACGACCGTACAGATATCCTACACTTTCGCGACCGTGCTGCCGTCCTTCCTGACGTCCCTGGCCAACGGGCCGCTGCTGAGGGCCACGGCCTGCTTCCCCAACCAGGGCGCATGAGCGGTTCATTTGAGCGCAGCGCCTGGGCAACCCTGCCCGCATGAAGGTATCTCGCAGCAGTGCGATCCATCGCTCGAATCGCTAGCGGCAGATCGCGGCCAGATCGTCCGTGACGTCCGGCATCGAGGCGCACCAGAAGCCAAGCAAGTCATAATCCGGCATGCGCGCGACCGAATAGAGTTAGTGCGCAAGCCGCGCTCGGGCCCAGCCCTGAATACGCCTCAGCGAGGTGTTGGGCTACGAATCGGACTGGCGTTCAACACCGTGTCGTCAGGAATATGATCGGTGCCTGCCTTCGGCCTGGCGCCTCGGCGCTCGGGCTGCGGCCGCCTCCGGAGGCGACGAGGCTTCCGAAACCGGGAGCGGATTGGAGGGCTAGCGTTCCGCCAGCGCCAATTTTGCGCCAAGCATGACGAAAGCAGCAGCGAAGCTGCGGCGCATCCAGGTCAGCACCCTCGGCCGCGAGACGATGTGGCTGCGCACCGATGCGGCAAACACGCCGTAGATGGCAAAGACGACGAAGGTCATCAGCATGAATACGCCGGAAAGCTCCAGCATCCTGGGCAGCGCATTCGGCTCGTTGGTGCTGACGAATTGGGGCAGGAAGGCAAAGAAGAAGATCGATAGTTTCGGGTTCAGCACGTTGACCAGGATGCCGGTGGTGATCGTCCTGGATGTCGAGCGGGGCGCAGCGTCCTCGTCGATGCTGAGACCGCCTTTTTCCTTCAATGTGTTCCAGGCCATGTAGAGCAGATAGGCCACCCCCAGATATTTCAGCGTCTCGAAGGCGACGGCGCTTGTGTGCAGCACCGCGGCGAGGCCGGTGATGGCGGCAGCCATGTGCGGGATGATGCCTAGCGTGCAGGCGAATGCGGCAATGATTGCGGCGCGCGCGCCGCGCGAGAGGCCGGCGCTCAGCGTATAGAGGACGCCGGTGCCCGGCGAGGCCACGATGATCAGCGACGTCAACAGGAATTCGATGCTCATGCGTTTCTTTCCGCGGCCCCGCGAGGCTGGAAGGTACCGGGAGGTGGGAGGCGGGGCAAGCGGGGCGCATGCCTCGCTCCCATAATATGAAGGAGAGGAAACTAGCTCACCGGCAGTCCGTGCGCGGCCCTTGCCATCAGGCAGTCGTCGCCGCCGGGCATGCAGGCGCGGCAGACGTCGGGCCGCAATTCGTAGATGCCGCAGGCCGTATGTTTGCCCACCTCGCCGATGAGCGCTACGCATCGGACGCCCTCGCAGCGCATCCCGGACTGGTCGGCGGCAACCAACTCGGCCGGAATGCGATCCAGCTGCTCATCGTCCTCAGTCGAGAAGCGTGGCCAGTCGGCCGAATAGGAGCAGCAGGCGCCACAGCTCTGGCAGTCGAAGACTGCGACCGCGCCGGCATCCTCGTCGATAGACACAGAGGCCTGACCGGTCAGGCCGACCAGCCCGGGTGGGATGGCCGTGCGACCGGCGTCCTGCGGCAACGGCCTTACTTCTTCCTGGTCTTGCGCGCCGGCGCTTCGGCCGGCGACTTGAACAGATCGGTCGCGACCTCGGCGGGCGCATCCGGCTCCGCCGCCGGCTTTTCTGACTTGGGAGTGGCGGGCAGAGCTGCCGGCTGATCCTTTGCGGAGAATTTTATGGCCATGTCAGTCCTCGTCAGAAAAGCGCGATGATGGCGCGTTCGGCTTACGCAGGCGGCCGATCAGCGCCGAGACCGCCGTGATGTTCATTTCCTCCGGCGACCAGTTCCTGGCATCCTCGATGTGGTGCGGCGCAAGCTCACGATGCGTACTGCCGCTGTAGGCGGCATCCTGATAGCTGGTGCGCTGATGGGTCTTGGCGTCTTCCCGCACATACTCGATCAGATAGTTCGGGGCTTCGGCGCGGCCGCGCACGCCGACGCGCACCTGGGCATCGCCATGCGCGCGCTTGCAGCGTTCGAGCCTCTCCAGTACTCGGCGAACATATTCGACCGGCTTGTCAAGGGTGCCGACCATGTCGGCGATGGTCGCATCGGCGGCGATCGGCGTGGATGGCACGCGTTTGGTGGCCATCAGCGTGTGCCCGCCGGCTTCACCAAGGCCTGCCCACATGGTTCATTCGAGCTAGCGGTCAAAATATTCTCCTGTCCGGAGGCTGATGCCGAAATGGCTGAGCGTCTTTCGGCCATGCCCACGCACAAAGCAACAGGGTATAGGTAAAATTGCGGACGCGTGCATCCCTGGCCTTGCTGCATACTTATCACATCACATCGTGACGGGCGCTGGGGCTATCGGCAAAAAGGGGAGAAATTCGTTGGCTGGGTCGCCCTCGGCTATGGCCCTCGCCCCCGCCTCGCTGCCGACGCACGGAAACCCAAGGACAGATCTGTGGCTCGACCGCCATGCATCTATTCGTCCGGCCCAGGCTCAGGCCATGGCTCCCTGGCTGCCTCCGCATACCAGCGACGCATCGCGGGCGTCGCCAATAGCGCGTCAACATAGGCGCGAGTGACGGGCGCCAGTTCGCCGCCATAAGTGTCGAAGCGCGTGACCACCGGCGCATACATGGCGTCGGCCGCGGTGAAATGACCGAACAGGAATGGGCCGCCTTCACCATATTGCTCTCGGCACTGGCGCCAGATCGCTTCGATCCTCGCCCGCTGCGCCTCGCCCTCGGCATCGAGCGGCTTGTGCGATTTCGGCCGGCGCAGGTTCATCGGCCAGCCGTACCGGACCTCGCGAAAACCGGAGTGCATTTCCGTCGCCACCGAGCGCGCCAGGGCACGGGCGCCCAGGTCTTCGGGCCAGAGCCTTTTGTCCGGAAACAGGTCCGCAAGATATTCAAGGATCGCAAGCGTTTCCCAGACGATCCTGCCACCATGATTCAACACCGGCACCAGGCCGGTCGGCGACACCTTGGCGAGGTTGGCCGCGGTCTCCGGCGTGCGCAAGCGCACAAAGCGCTCCTCGAAGGGGATATCCAGATGCTTCATCGCCACCCACGGCCTGAGCGACCAGGACGAAAAGCACTTGTTGCCGATATGGAGAGTGAATTCTGCCAAGACCGTCTCCTGATGATTTCAATTCGCTTCGGCCGTCGTGATCGGCGACCTGACGCCGGCGCGGGCCCGGATCGCGGCGACCGCCGCGTTTATGTCTGGATTGACCGCAAGCGCCTTGCGGCCGGCATCGATCGTGAGGTCGACCTGCTCGACCGGCAGCCTCAGCCGGGTGGGGATCTCGTTAAGCTTCGCCTGCATCGCCGGGTCGACATCGGCAAAGGAAAGGTGCTGGACCACAAGGCGGACATCACGGCAGTTCCAGCCGCCCGACGAACCGCGATAAGCGGAAACTGTCGAGGCCGGGAGGCCGCAGCGATAGCGGACCAGTTCCCCTTTCCACTGCGAGACGGCGAGCTTCAGCGCATCGAATTCATCACGCACCGAGGCGGCAAGCGTGGTGCTGGTCACGGCGTCGAGGAGTTCGGAAGCCTTCGGCCCATGCAGCGACTTCGCCCAGTTCACGTCGCCGTCGCTGCCAGCGTCGGCGACGATGAAGATCAGCGTCGTCAGGCGGACCGCGGCCATCGGCGACAGCGGCCCGTAGGGCGTGCCCGCGGCGGAGCGCTCGAGCGTGAAGCCGGTGACGCCGATATTGTCCGTCAGCCCGCCGTCGAGCAGCTTCACATAGTCGAGCGGATCATCGTCCTGATAGGAATCGAGCGCGCTGGCATAGGCCTTGAGCCGCAGCGAGGCGTTGGGGTCCTGGAGCGCCCGGATCAGCCATTGCGGCCTGCGATAGCCGCAGCGAGGGCTTGTCGCCGAAACCACGATCGGCGCGAAGACGATCGGCACGGCGGCCGATGCCGCGACCGCATCGGCAATCCGCACCTTGTCGAGGTCGCTGCAGAGCGCGGCGAAGGTGTCGTAGGTGAAGAGGAATGGCGTGCGATTATAGATGTCGGAGGCGTTGATCCAGACGATCGGCCCCTTCGGCCTGTGCAGGGCCTCGAATGTCGCACCATCGAACAGATGATCGTTCAGCCATCTGGCAAAACCGCTGCGGTCGTTGACACCGCCATAGTAGGCGCGGATGAAGTTGACCGGCGACAGGGATGTCCTGAGGTCGGCCTCCGCGTCCTGGATGAGAAAGCGTTCGCGAAAATCGCCATAGCCGTCCCTCCCCTTGTAGCCGAAATAGGCGGCGGCGACGGCGCCTCCCGATGCGCCCGAAATCATCCGGATGTCGTCGACCAATGTGCGCCGGCGCGGCTGCTCGTCGACGACGATGTCGTCCAGCGCGCGCAGGATGCCGTAGGAGAAGGCCGCGGCGCGGGTGCCCCCGCCGGAAAACGCCAGGCCCACGACGGTCGAGCCATCGTCGGTCGGGTCAGGGATGAAAGTGGGCGATGGATGGCCGGCTTGCCTGGTCAGCGTGTTGATCGGCCCGACATCGTCGGCGACGCAGCCGGCAACGGCCATCAAGACTGCGACAAAAGCCACACGAAGACGCAAACCCGGTTCCCCCCGGTCGCGTTCGCGCGCGGCCGCGGCGAACCCTAACCGGATTGTCTTGTCCGATGCAACCGCACCGCGAAAGAGATCGCCATGGCCGGGAACCCATACCGCACCAGCACGTTTTGAGAGCCGGATGCGGTTCCCGTATCCAACTTCCATTGAGACCCAGGAGATGCGCGCATGGTGAACAGAGATCAGGTCGCCGGCCTTGCAAAGCAAATGAAGGGGTCGGTCAAGCAGGCGGCTGGCAAGGCCACCGGCAACAGGCGAACACAAGTAGAAGGCGCGGCGGACAAGATCGCCGGCAAGGTACAGAAGGCCTATGGCGACGTGAAGGACAAGGTCAAGAAGGCGTTCTGATCCCTGCCGTTTGCCTCGATGGCAGGACTATGGAGGCCGCCGCCAGGCGGCCTTTCATGTCTGGAATTGCCTGGAGAAGGCGTTGGTAAAGACGATCTCGCCATGGTCGCCGGCCGCCTCCCCCAGCACCACATCCATGTTGCCGGCAGTCACCCGCGCCAGCGCGAAGCCGCCCATATAGGCGGCCTTCGGCTTGACGATATCGAGCCCGTCGCGCTGGTAGATCATCGGCACTTCGTGCTGGTGGCCGTGGAAGACGGCGATCACATTGTAGCCTTGGATCGCGGCCAACAGCGCCTGGCGGTCGGCCTCGCCCCACCAGTGCGGGCGGCCGGCGCCATCATCATCATAGGTGCGTTTCACCGGATCCCAGCGCTCGGTCGAGAAAGCGTCCCAGCCATAATGCTGGAAGATGATCACGGGCCGACCGTCGCCCGCATAGGTGGCGAGGTCCTGCTTCAGCCAGGGCAGGCTGCTCGGCGCGCCATGGCCGGTGTCACCGGCGAAGCGGTGCGTCTGGATAAGATGCAGGCCGCCCCAGTCCCAGGAATAGCAGTCGGTGTCGACGTCATATTCGGTCGCCGGCACCGGCGGCTTGAAGAACACGCCGGGACGATGGTTGACCTCGACATAGTCGCGCAATTCGCGGCGATACCAGTCGACATGCGGCGGCGAGCCGTTCTGGTCGAGATCGTGATTGCCGAGACCCACAAAGACCGGCACGTGGACGCGGTCCGGCCCGACGCCTTCCTGATAGCGCTGGGAGAATTGCAGCAGCTGCGTGCCTTCGCTGGGCTCGGTGACCTGGCCGCCACCGTCGTCGGTGATGTCGCCGCCGGTAACAAGGCCAAGAGGCGTGCCGATGCGAGTGCCGGCTGAATGCAGTCCGGTGGAAACGCCGTCGATCTCGGCCGGCCACTTCTTGTCGGCAATGGCGTTCAGGGCCGCGACGTTGCGCAGAAGCGCCGCGTCGGTCTTGCCTTCCTGCAAGCAGTTGGGGCCGAGGCCGCTTGCCATGCGGCAGGCATGGATATCGGCGATGAAGAAAAAGGTGGCGTCGATCGGCTGGATGCGCCGCCCGGTCTGGCCGAAGGCGACGCGAGGAAGCGCGCAGGCAGCAGCGAGGCCTCCCAAACGGGAGATGAAGAGGCGGCGCGAGATGGCTGCTGGCGAGGGTCGATTCATCGTCGCCCGATTAAACATCCTCCACCCGTGTCGTCTAGTACAATGCCCGGCCAGCGCTTTTGAGGACCTTTCATGCCAAGGCTCGAAAGGCTCCTTGGTCGACAGCGAGGCAGCGGTCTGTCATTGGTTTTGGCATGCACCCAAGGGGAGGAAAGCATGAAGGTCCTGACGGCTGGCGTGGTTTTCGCCATGTTCACCTTCGCCGCGCAGGCCTCGGACTGCGTCAACGCAAAATCCGCAAAGGCCGGCTTCGTGCTTGAAAAGGCCGGCATCAGCAGCGAGTTTCGACCGGCGCCCGGCGGCATGGTCGCGGTCACCAACAAATATCAGTCGGATTCGCCGCAGACGCAGTATCTTTATGCGGGGCTGATCGAGGTGTTCCGCGACAGCGATACCGGGCGGCTGTCGATGATCCCGCTCGACGACGTCAAGAAGCTGTTCCCGCTGAAGGCGGGCGCCAGCAGCAAGACCGAATTCGTGCGGCTGTCCTCGAAAAAGGCGCCGAAAGGCACCGAAACGCTGGCGCTCACCGTCAAAGGCAAGGACACCTACAGGCTCGGCGACTGCAGATACAATGTGCTGGTGATCGGTGAAACGATCACCGGCGATAATGGCAACGTCATCGATGCCTTCACCGCGCTCTACTCGCCCGACCTCCAGGCGGTGCTGGCGCGGCGCTACGACGACGGGACCAGCGCGCAGAGCGAAGTGGGATTCGAGGCGATCAAGCCTTTGGCGGAGTGAGGCGCTTTCGGCCGCCGGCAAACCGCCGCCGGCCGAGCATCAGCCGCCTCAAAACCGACCGGTTGCTATGGCTTGACGGTGAACTCCGTCCACATGCCCGACGCGAAGTGACCGGGAACATTGCAGATGAGCACGTACTTGCCGGGTTTCAGGTCAACAGCGAGCGAGCCTGAGGCGCCCGGGTCGAGTTCAGAAACCTCTCCCTTGTCGCCGGCCTTGTCCTCATCGACTCGATTCTCGTCCGCAACATAGGGCAGCGTGTCCTTGGGATTGGCCAGATACATCACGATCATCTCGTGGATGGTATCCTTTGAGCTGTTCTTCACCTTGAAGGTGATCTTGCCGGCCTTGGCCTCAGCGGGTGTGGCGGTTATGCCCATGGTTGCCTTGGACATGTCGAGATTTGGAGTTCCGTAGGTCATGCCCGTAACCATGGGCATGTTCGACCCTTTGTCCCACAATGAGACCTGCACTGTGCTGTCAGCCCGGGCTGCGCCGGCCATAGTAACAATCGCGGCAAGCCCTAGCGCCGCATTCCTTGCCATCTTTTTCACTGCGAAACTCCTCTCGGCAGACACCGGTGGCTACCGGCAATTAACCGCTCCAGAGCCAATGAACGGCCCAACGGTGATCACATGATTGCACGTGGCGCCACAGGTGGCCTTGCGCTGGATCAAATCCTGGACTTCGCATGGGGCGTCCCCAGCCATTGGTCGATTCCAACGACCTGCCGCTGCTGAAGCGAGCCTGTCAGAGTGCGGATCCTGACCACCCCATATTGCGGCTGGCGACAGCAGCGAGGCCGAAAGCATGAGCGAAGCGAGCCGCTTGATCGATTTTGTTGAGATTTCGATCCATCATTTGCGGCCGGAAGTCGAGGCGCGGGCCTTGGAGAAACCGGCAGAGACATTGCGCCTGCCCCTAAAGCCCGATCGCTGTTGCCATGGTCAGCGGGCCGACAACATGATGGCTATAGCCTCGGCGACAAAGGCCGGATCTTCCCAATGCGGGTTGTGCCCGCAATCCTGTGCCCAGACGAGGCGCGATCCTGTCAGCGCGCCGGCCAAAGCCTGCTGGTGCGCCCGATCGAAGAGCGGGTCGGTGGCACCTGCTATGATCAGCGCCCGGACCCGCACGGCCCTCACACTGGCGGAAAGATCGGTGTGCCGGATTTCTTCGAGAACCGCCCGCCATCGCGCCGCCGGCATCGTCGAGGCATCCTTCGCCAGTTCGGTGAGAAAGGCGCGCGGCACGCTGGGCCCACATTGATGCCACCAATCATAGAACGGATCGCCCGGCGAGATCGGATCGCGCAAGGCCGCAATGCCAGCGACCAGCGGATGATCCGGCGTCATGCCCGGGCGCAGCGAGGTAGCCAGAAGCACCAGCCCGCCGATGAGTTCCGGATGCCGCGAGGCCAGTTGCATGGCTACCATGCCGCCCAGCGAATGCCCTACCACGACCGGCCGGTCGAGCCGCAGGCGCCGGATCAGCCCGGCAATGTCGTCAGCGAAATCAGCGACGCCAAACGCACCGCCCGCCTGTGAGCCACCGTGCCCGCGAAGGTCCGGCATGATCAGGCGCCGGCCGGCGAGATACGGCGCCAGCAGCGAGAAGCTGCGACTGGTGTCGGTGAAGCCGTGGACGAGCAGCAGCGGCGGCTCAGAACCGGCGATCTCGACATAGGCAAGGTCGAGACCGCCGACATCGACCGTCCGCTTGCGCCCGGCCCAGGCGGCCTGCTCGGCCTCCTGCTCCCGAAAGTATAGCGGCGGCCTCACAGGCCGAGCTTTTCCTTGACGGCGGCGAGACCGGGCTTGCCGTCGAAAGTGGTCACGCCGGCCAGCCATGCATCGAGGCGGTCCTTGTGCAGGGTGATCGACTTCAGCGCCCCATCCTCCGGCTTCATGCCGTCATTGATGAGATAGCCCATGCCGACGTTCTCCATGTCGATGTCGAAGGCAAGGTTCTTCAGGAACCGCGCGACGTTCGGGCATTCCTGCAGATAGCCCTTGCGCACTTGCGTCGTCACGGTGGCGGCGCCGAAATTCGGACCGAAGAACTTGTCGCCGCCGGTCAGGTACTTGAAGTCGTACATCGTGTTCATCGGATGCGGCGCCCAGCCCTGGAAGACAATGAACTGCTTCTCCTTGATCTCGTAGCCGACCTCCGACAGCATCCCGGCTTCGCTCGACTCCACCACCTGCCAGCCGTCCAGGCCAAACTGGGGATCGGCAATGGCGTCCATCATAAGTTGGTTGGATCCAGGCTCGATGCCGTACATCTTCTTGCCGAACTTGTCGGCGAATTTGTGCAGGTCGGACAGGTCCTTGACGCCGGCCTCCCAGACATAGGTCGGCACGGCGAAGGTGTATTTGGCGCCGACCAGATTGACGCGCACATTCTCGATCGAACCATCCTTCTTATACGGCTCGTAATAGGTGACCATCGCGGGGTCCCAGTAGCCGAGGAACAGGTCGAGGTCCTTGTTCTTCATGCCCTCGTAGATGACGTTGATGCCGAGCACTTCGCTCTGCGGCTCATAGCCGAGCGCCTGGAACAGCACCTTGGCCACGCCCGTGGTGAAGGCGAGATCGTTCCAGCCGGGCTCGGCCATGCGCACTGTCTTGCAGCTTTCGGCTTCGGCGGCTCGCGCCGCCTGCGAAACCAACATCAAGGCTGCCACACAGATGCCATTCGCAAGCATGCGCAACATTCCGGTTCTCCTCTTGTCGATCATTTTTGACCTATTGGTCATTTTGTTGTCCCATTGGTCAATCATTGATCTGAGCGGGCGAAGATGTCAACATGGATTCGCCATGCATGGATCGGTCCGGTGAAACTCACGCGTCTCAGCGACATACGCCGCAAGGAGTTGCGGCAGGCGGCATTCGCCGTTCTGGAGCGCGAAGGCATCGCCGGCGCGACACTGGAGAAGGTCGCGGCCCAGGCCGGCGCCTCGAAAGGCATCGTGCTGCACTATTTCCGCAACAAGCAGGAGCTTTTCGAGCACGCCATGCGCGAGGCCAACGCCGTGCTCTGTCACGCCGTGGTCACCAAACTCCGGCGGGCGCGCACGGCGCTGGAACGGTTGGACGCCGTGATCGAGGGCAATTTCGAGGAGCACTTGTTCCTACCGCCGCTCTGCCATGCCTGGCTCTCCCTCTGCGCCGAGGTGCCGCGCGACGAGAAGTTGGCGCGGATCCAGAAGGTCATCCATGCGCGCATGCGCTCGAACCTGTTGTCCGGCCTGCGCGGCCTCGCCTCGCCGGAACAAGCCGAAGAGATCGTGCTCGGCGTCACTGCGCTGATCGACGGGCTGTGGCTCAGGCTCGGCCTCCAGCCAGGCAGCGTGACTCGCGAGCAGGCGGTGCGCCAGGTCAAGGACTTCGTCGCGGGTCGTCTGGCCATTGGCCAGCCGACCCCGTCGGGTGGAGCTTGGCCGGATAAAGTTCATACCAGGCGATAGCTCCGGCGCTTGACTGCCCCCGCGTTCGATCCGCAATCGACGAGGTCGGGCTGTCGATGACGTCTACGCTACACAGTGAGGCTGGGCGCTCTCGGGACCGTCCTGGTCCCTGAGTCCGAGGTTTGCGACCTCATCGAGGATGCGCTCGCGGATCCAGCGATGCGGCGGCTCCTCATCGTGGCGGGCGTGCCAGTACATCCTGACTTCGGGCACGGATATGGAAAGCGGCGCTTCGTAGGTGGCGATCGGCAGGCTCTTCGCCGCCCATCGCGCGAATTGCCGGGGAACGGCGGCAAGGTGGTTGCCCTGCGCCACCGCCAGCGCGACGGCCTGGAAGTGCGGCAAGGCAAGGCTCACCCTGCGCTTCAATCCGAGCTCTGCCAAAGCCTGATCGGTCGCACCGGACATCGAACCGTCGATGGAGCGAAGGACATGCGGCAGTTCGCAGAAGAGCTCCATCGGCAATTGGTCGCCCTGCGCTATCCCGGACAGCCTGATCGCGGCATTGTCGCGTGCGGCAATGATTGCGAACGGCGAATGGAAAAGGGGCGTGCTGGAGACCCAGCCGGAAACCTCCAGCGGGCGCTCCAGCGCGGCGTCGATCTCGTCGTCCTGGAGCAGCCTGGATACGTCACCGCGCGCGCTGTCCAGAAATCGCAAAGCGACACCGGGCGCTCCGGTCGCGATGCGCGCCGCAAGCGAAGGCATCAAGAGCATGGAAAAGAAATCTGCGCCCATGAAGGTGAAGGTCCGTTCGAGCTTCGCCGGGTCGAAGTCTTTCGCCGGCTGGAAGGCGCGTTCAATCTCGCGCAGCGCCGCGCGCACCGGCCCGGCAAGGCTTTCGGCGCGCGGCGTCGGCACCATGTCGTTGCCGCGCCGCACGAATAGCTGGTCGTTGAGCGCGTGGCGCAGGCGGTTTAGTGCCGCGCTGACCGCAGGCTGGCTGAGGCCGATCTGCTCGCCGGCGCGCGTCACGCTCTTCTCGCGCAGAAGCGCATCGAGAACCCTGACCAGATTGAGGTCGAGCGCGTTCAAATTCATCGCATCAATCCGCCGCATACGATCATTCGATTTCCACCGCCGCCCCATCACTGTTTAGGTCGCCGTCGACGCCGCAAGGCCGCCGCAACACAGGAGAAACATCATGACAATGACCAACAGTATCATCGCCGGCAAGGAACTCCTTTGGTTCAACAATACGCTGATCGTCATCCAGATATCGTCGGCCGACGGCGAGGACGGAACCTGCGTCATCGAACATCGACTGCCTCATGGCGATTCGCCGCCGCTGCATGTGCACCGCAACGAGGATGAGGTGTTCCATGTCCTCGAGGGACGGATGCGTTTTCTGATCAACGGTCACGAGCGGATGGTCGGCGCCGGCGAGACGTTCATCGCGCCGAAAGGCCTGCCGCACACTTACAGGGTCGAGTCTCCCGAAGGCGCGCATACGCTGACCGTCACGCGCGGTCCCGATTTCGAAACGATGGTGCGCAAGGCAAGTCGCCCTGCCGAAAGGCCGGATCTGCCGCCGACGGCGCCGCCGACGCCGGAGATGATCGAGAGGCTGGCAAGGCTATGCGCGGAGAACGGCATCGATCTCGTCGGACCGCCGATCGTGTGAGCCGTCCCTTCAACCGATTTGCATCTTTCGCGCCCGCAATCTCCGCTTGATGCCATTTGTGCAACGCGATACGCCCTTGCGCAAATCGACAGACCGGAGATTTCCAGTGAGCGCTCAAAAGACCAGAACCGAAACCGATACGTTCGGTCCCATCGAGGTGGCGGCCGACCGCTATTGGGGCGCGCAGGCGCAGCGCTCCTTGGGCAATTTCAAGATCGGTTGGGAAAAGCAGCCGGCTTCGATCGTGCGCGCTCTCGGCATCGTCAAGCGCGCCGCGGCCGAAGTGAACATGGAGATGAAGCGGCTTGACCCGGCGATAGGCAAAGCGATCGTGGATGCCGCGCAGGAAGTCATCGACGGCAAGCTCGACGACCATTTCCCGCTGGTTGTCTGGCAGACCGGCTCGGGCACGCAGTCCAACATGAACGCCAACGAGGTGATCTCCAATCGGGCGATCGAGATGCTCGGCGGGGCGATGGGCTCGAAGAAGCCGGTGCACCCCAACGACCACGTCAATATGAGCCAGTCGTCGAACGACACCTATCCGACGGCCATGCACATCGCCTGCGCCGAGCGGGTCGTGCATCACCTGATCCCTGCCCTGCACCATTTGCACAAGGCGCTCGACGCCAAGGCCCGCGCCTTCAACCACATCATCAAGATCGGCCGCACCCACACGCAGGACGCCACGCCGCTGACGCTTGGCCAGGAGTTTTCAGGCTATGCGGCGCAGGTCGCCTCATCGATCAAGCGCATCGAGCAGACGCTGCCGGGCCTGCAGGAACTGGCGCAAGGCGGCACCGCCGTCGGCACTGGCCTAAACGCGCCGGTCGGCTTCGCGGAAAAGGTAGCGGACCGCATCGCCGGTACCACCGGCATCGCCTTCGTGACCGCGCCGAACAAGTTCGAGGCGCTCGCGGCGCATGATTCCATGGTGTTCTCGCATGGCGCCATCAACGCGGCAGCGGCCGCGCTCTTCAAGATCGCCAACGACATCCGCCTGCTCGGCTCCGGCCCACGCTCGGGCCTCGGCGAACTGTCCCTGCCTGAAAACGAGCCGGGCTCCTCGATCATGCCGGGCAAGGTCAACCCGACCCAGTGCGAGGCGATGACGCAGGTATGCGTGCAGGTGTTCGGCAACAACGCCGCCCTCACCTTCGCCGGCAGCCAGGGCCATTTCGAACTCAATGTCTATAACCCGCTGATGGCTTATAATTTCCTGCAGTCGGTGCAGTTGCTGGCCGACGCTTCGGTGTCGTTCACCGACAATTGCGTGGTCGGCATCGAAGCACGCGAGGACAACATCAAGGCCGCGCTCGAGCGTTCGCTGATGCTGGTGACGGCGCTGGCGCCGACCATCGGCTACGACAATGCCGCCAAGATCGCCAAGACCGCGCACAAGAACGGCACGACATTGCGCGAGGAAGCCTTGGCCACAGGGCTGGTCAGCGAGGCCGATTACGATCGGCTGGTCCGGCCGGAGGACATGACGCATCCGGGGTAGTTCTCCTCGAAGCGGAGCGGTTGCTGCCGGCAACCTCCCGATTTCGTCAGCCCGGGGTCTCCGCGACGGAGCTTCGCCCCGAAATGACGACGTCACGAGCCTGTCGGCAAATCTCCGAAGCTTGCGCTCGCCAACTTCGGGTTGAGGCTGAGCCATTTCGCAGCAGTAGAATTTACTGCGATAGCCCAACCTCGGGACATGATTTCGCGCGCTGCTGCCGATACTCGAAATATAAGTTCTGTGAACAATGTGTCGTCACATAGGTGGCTTCTGGTGGACAGTCTCCGTCGTCTATCTGTCTGGGCATACAACCCTTTCGGAGAACCGCCATGTCCATCAACTCTTCCGTCGCCAGCAACGGCACCGCGTCCAACAGCTCCACCACGATCCTGCTCGGCCGCATCCTGCTGGCAGTCATCTTCCTGCTTTCCGGCTTCGGCAAGCTTACCGCCATTTCCGGCACCGCCGCCTACTTCGGCGCCCTTGGCCTGCCCGTGCCGACCGTGACCGCCGTTCTCGTCGGCCTGATCGAACTGCTCGGCGGCATTGCCATCCTGGTCGGCTTCCAGACCAGGATCGTCGCCTGGGTGCTCGCAATCTTCACGATCGCCACCGGCCTCGTCGCGCATACCGGTTGGGCCGACCAGATGCAGATGATCCAGTTCCTCAAGAACCTTGCAATCACCGGCGGCTTCCTGTTGCTCGCGTCGTCCGGCGCCGGCGCCTATTCGGTCGACGCCAAGCGCGGCTGAAAACTTCCCTCCCAGGCTTTGAACGCAGGCGGCGCGGAATTTTCCGCGCCGCTTTTTCGTTACAGGCGTAGACTGCGTCGCAGCCGGCACCAGACAAACCGGGCGCCGGCAAGGGAGGTCGCAATGTTCCGCAACGCGTTGCTTCTGATGTCGCGGCTCCTTCTTGCCGCGCTGTTCGTGCCATCGGGCTTCCAGGCGCTTACCAACATCGCCGGCACAATCAATTATTTCGCCGGCCTCGGCCTGCCGCTGCCGACCTTGGCCGCCTGGGGCACCGGCCTGTTCGAGCTGATTGCCGGGCTTTTGATCCTCGTGGGGTTCCAGACGCGCATCGTGGCGCTTTTGCTTGCCGCCTTCTGTGTCGTCGCAGGCTTCATCGGTCATTACGGCCAGGGCGGCGGCGACGCGACCCTCGCTTTCCTGCACCGGCAGATGCTGATGAAGGACATCGCCATTGCCGGCGGCTTCCTGGCGCTCGCCATGGCGGGCGCCGGCGCGTGGTCGGCCGACGGGCGCGGCTTCGGCATAGGCGCTGAGGTGACCTGAGCCGGCCCTACTTCACCGAAACGCTCGGGCCCCCTTCGACCGCCAGCACCAGGCGGCGGTTGGTGATGCGCGCGAGCTGCGCCAGCCGGCCCGCCGGGCGTTCGCCATAAAGGTCGGAAAGCGAGGCTGGCAGCACCAGCGCCAGCGCGCCATTGCCGCGGCTTTCCCATTTCAACCTCGGCATGACGCCAGGCATCGCCGCCGTCAAAAGGTAGACGACGCGCATCATCGCCGCCAGCACGCGGGCGCGCTCGAGCAGGCGCGGCGGCGCCAGCGCCTTGATCTCCGGCGCGATGCCGTCGTTGAAGATGCCGTCATGGCGGTAGGCGTTGGCCAAGGCCAGATAGGCGCGTCCCGGATGATCGACGCCGATGAAGGAGGCATGCGCGATGATGTTGAGCGACTGCCTGCCGCGATATTCGGGATGCGCGCGCCAGCCGATGTCGGCGAGCAGGCAGGCGGCATGGCGGTAGCGCGCCTCGTCTTCCGTCTCATCGATGCCGAAGGCCTTGAACGCCTTGCCGGTCCATTCGACCAGATCATGCGCGTGGTGAACCGATCGCGAGCGCAGCAGCGCCAGTTCCTCGGCCGCCGAGATCAGGGGGTCGGCCTTCTGCTCCTCCGCGTCGAGCAGCGAATAGAGGAAGCCCTCGCGCACGCCCTGCGCCGAAACGACGATCTTCGACGGCTGCATCGCCGACATGATCTCCTGCAGCACGACAGCGCCGTAGGGCAGCAGCGAGCGGCGGTTCTTGGAGACGCCTTCGATCCCCTTCACCTTCTCGACCTCGCCCTTGGCCACCTGCCGGAGGAAGGCCTGCGCGCTTTCGGCCGAAATCTCGTAGTGATGCATGACGCCGAGCGGGTAGTTGTTCATCTCCATGTGCAGCCTGGCGAGGTTTCGCCAAGTGCCGCCGACGGCGTAGAACGCCCTGCCCTGCCCGCCCTTGAGCAGCTTGGCCCGCGCCAGCTCCTGGCGCGCGATCTTCTGCGCCTGGACGAGCGAGTTCTTCGCCATGTCCTGCAGGCGCAGGCCGCCGAGCGGCAGCGTAATGCCGTCGCCGATCGATTTGCTATTGATGTCGATCAACTCAAGGCTGCCGCCGCCGAGGTCACCGGCGATGCCGTTGGCCGGATGGAAGCCGGAGATGACGCCAAGCGCCGAGTAATAGGCTTCCTGGCGGCCGCTCAGCACGCGGATCTCGGTTCTCAGCACCTCTTCGGCGCGATGGATGAAATCCGGTCCGTTGACAGCCTCGCGAGCGGCGGCGGTGGCCAGCACATACATGTGCTCGGCGCCCGCCTGCTCGGACAGCGCGCGGAAGCGGCGGAATTCCTCCATCGAGCGCGTCACCGCTTCGGGGTCGAGCTTGCCCGTCGAAACGATGCCGCGGCCAAGGCCAGCCAGCATCTTCTCGTTGAACAGCAGCGAGGGCGAGCGCGCCAACCCCTCATAGACGACAAGGCGGATCGAATTCGACCCGATGTCGATTATCGACAGTGGCCGCCGGTCCTGGAGCCGGCCCTGGGAAACTGCAATCACGCGGCGCTATTCTTCTTGCGGCGCTTGAACTGGGCGATGCGCCTGGGCGCATGAGATTTCAGCGCGTCGCCCCGTCCGGAGAGGCTCGGATTGGTCATGAAATATTCCTGCGCGTTGAACGGCTCCTCGCCCTCCTCCAGCACGACGCGCCTGGAGGTGCCGTCAGCCAATACGTCGAAACTTTGCTGGTTGTCCATGATGTTGCCCAGCATGATCTGGCCAAGCACCTGTTCATGCACAGTCGGGTTTGTGATCGGCACCAAGGTTTCGACCCGGCGGTCGAGATTGCGCGGCATCATGTCGGCCGAAGAGATGTAGATGATGGCCTCGTCGGACGGCAGGCCGTAGCCGTTGCCGAAGCAGTATATGCGGCTGTGCTCGAGGAAGCGGCCGACGATCGATTTCGCCCTGATGTTCTCCGAAAGGCCCGGCACCTGCGGCCTCAGACAGCAGATACCGCGCACGACGAGATCGATCTCGACCCCGGCGCGGCTGGCGTCGTAGAGGGCGTCAATGACGGTCGGGTCGACCAGTGCGTTCATCTTCATCCAGATGCGCGCCGGCCGTCCTTCGCGCGCATGGACGACTTCCTCGGCGATGTGCTTCAGGATGCGCTTGCGCAGCGTGAACGGCGACACGGCAAGACGCATCTCCTCGGCCGGTTCGGCATAGCCCGTGATGAAGTTGAAGATCTGCGCGACATCGCGCGCGATCGTCGGATCCGTGGTGAAGAAGGAAAGGTCGGTGTAGATGCGGGCGGTGACCGGGTGATAGTTGCCGGTGCCGAGATGGACGTAATTGCGCAGCCGGCCGTCCTCGCGGCGCACGACGAGCGACATCTTGGCGTGGGTCTTCAACTCCAGGAAGCCGAATACGACCTGGACGCCTGCCCGTTCGAGATCGCGCGCCCAGCGGATGTTGGCCTCCTCGTCGAAGCGCGCCTTGAGCTCGACCAGCGCTGTCACCGACTTGCCGGCCTCGGCGGCGTCGATCAGCGCGCGCACGATCGGGCTGTCGTTCGAGGTGCGGTAGAGCGTCTGCTTGATCGCCACCACCTCCGGGTCGGCCGCGGCCTGGCGCAGGAACTGCACCACCACGTCGAAGGATTCGTAGGGGTGGTGGACGATGATGTCCTTCTCGCGGATGGCTGCCAGGCAGTCGCCGCCATGCTCGCGGATGCGCTCGGGGAAGCGCGGATTGTAGGGCGTGAACTTCAAGTCGTCGCGCGGAATGGCGACGATCTCGGAAATCTGGTTGAGCGCAAGCGGCCCGGTCAGCACGCTGATACGGCTCGACGAAACGCCGAGCTCGCCGGCGACGAAATCGCGCAGTTCCCCCGGCATCAGCGTGTCGAACTCGATGCGGATCACCGAACCGCGACGGCGCCGCTTCAGCGCCGTCTCGAAGAGACGCACGAGATCTTCCGACTCTTCCTCCACCTCGATATCGCTGTCGCGGATGATGCGGAACGTGCCCGAGCCCTTGACCTCATAGCCGGGGAAGAGCTTGCCGATATAGATGCCGACAGCCTCCTCGAGCGGAATGAAGCGGACATGGTTCTTGCGGTCGGGCAGGCGGATGAAACGCTTCAGCGCCACCGGCAGGCGCAACAGCGCGCTCATCGCCTCGCCATTCTTTCGATGGCGCAATTGCAGGGCGATGGAAAAGCCGAGATTGGGGATGAACGGGAACGGGTGCGCCGGGTCGATCGACAGCGGCGTCAGCACCGGGAAGACCTGCTCTTGGAAATGCTCCTCCAGCCAGGCCTTCTCATCTTTGCTAAGCGCGTCGCGGGTGATGCTCTCGATGCCTTCCTTGTTGAGCAGGGTCATCAGCGCCGAGAGGCTCTTCTGCTGGTCTTCCTGCAGGCGCTCGACCTCGCGCAGCAGCTGTTCGAGCTGCTGCTCGGGGGTGCGCCCGTCGGGGCTTTTCAGCACGATACCCTCGCGCACCTGGCCGGCAAGACCGGCGACGCGGACCATGAAGAACTCGTCGAGGTTGGCGGCCGAGATCGACAGGAAGCGCACGCGCTCGAGCAGCGGATGATGCTCGTTGAGCGACTCTTCCAGCACGCGCCGGTTGAACTGCAGCCAGGAAAACTCGCGGTTGACGAAACGGTCCGGATTGCCGCCGTCCGGGCTCGCCGCCTCGACGGTGATGAACTCGCTCTGCACCGGCTTCAGTTCGTTCATGGTTCCCGCTCTTGCCCGCAACTGTCCCTAAGGCGCGCCGCTCATGCCGTTCGGCGACGCTCTACCATCTGTATGTGACGCATGATCGTCACGGAATCGCTCCGTGCCCGGCCCATGCGCTTAACCGGCTCAACTTACCCTCTGGCAGCCTTTTGCGACAGTTTGATTTCATCGATCTTGCAAACTGGCCTGTTATGCTCCAGATGCAGACCGGTCACACCCACTGGCCGAACCCGATTGGAGACGACGATGGCAGGCGGCAGCATTCCCCATTTCCAGAACGACGCGGGCCATCCGGTCATCGAGATCGGCGTCAGGGAGTTCATGTGCACTGGCGCCAACCCGCCTTTCGACCATCCGCATGTGTTCCTCGACATGGGTGACGACAATGAAAAGGTCTGCCCCTACTGCTCGACGCTCTACCGCTATTCGCCCTCGCTGAAGGCGACGGAGACGCGGCCGGCCGGCTGCCTTTACATCGATCAGGCTGCCTGAGCTTTCCCCGACCATGATTGAGGCGCGGTCCCGGCAAATCGTCATAGCCGGGGCAGGTATCGCCGGGCTGACCGCGGCGCTCGCCTTTTCGGCCCGCGGCTTCCGGGTGAAGTTGTTCGAGCAGGCAAAGCACCTCCTGGCGGCCGGCTCAGGCCTCCAGCTATCGCCCAACGCGACCCGCATCCTGCGCCGGCTTGGCGTGCTCGACCGCCTGTCGCCAAACGCGGTCCGGCCCGAAGCGGTGGTGCTGAAGGACGCGAAGAGCCTGCGCGAGCTTGCGCGCGTTCCGCTTGGCCAGGTTGCCGAGCAGCGCTGGGGAGCGCCGTATCTGGTGGCGCACCGGGCCGACCTGCAGGCGGCCCTGACGGAGGAAGTGGCGGGGCAGCCCGAAATCGAGCTTGTCACCGGTGGGCGGGTGACCGGCATCGCGTCCGACCCGCGAAGCGTAACCGCGACGGTCGAGATCGATGGCGAAACCACGCCTATCGCGGGCGGACTGCTGGTCGGCGCGGACGGCGTGTGGTCCTCGGTTCGCGCAGAGCTTGCCGGCAGGGACCCCGCCTTCACGCAAAGCCGCTTTTCTGGCCGACTGGCCTGGCGGGCCACGGTAGCGGTCGACAGCGCCGCCGGGCGGGCTTTTGCCGAGATCGGCGCGGCGGGCTGCGTCACCACCTTCCTGCATTCCGGCTTCCACATGGTCGCCTATCCAGTGAGCAAGGGCCGCACCGTCAACCTCGCCGCCTTCACCAAAGGCGAGCGTATCGCGGAAGGCTGGTCGGGTCACGCCGATCCGTCCATCCTGTCCAATGCAATGCGTGGCACCGCCGCAACGCTCGCGAAACTCGCCGCGCTGGCCGGGCCGTGGACGGCGTTTCCAATGCATACCGTCCGGCAACAGCGCTGGACGGTTCCGCAAGGCATCGCGCTGATCGGCGACGCGGCGCATGCCATGACGCCGTTTGCGGCGCAAGGTGCGGCCATGGGCATCGAGGACGCCTCGATGCTTGCCAATCTGATCGCAGATTTTTCCGGCGACACCGAGCGTGCCCTCGCCGCCTGGGAGAATCTCAGGCAACCGCGCGTCGAAAAGGTGCTGAGGCGCGGCGCGCTCAACCGGACGGCCTGGCACGCCTGGGGGCCTGTTGCGGTTGCCCGCAACCTCGTTCTGGCGACGCGACCGCCGGAAAAACTCGCCTCCGACCTGGACTGGCTCTATGGCTGGGAAGAGCCGAAAGTTGTGAGGCGATAGAGCGCCCAAAAACCGTAAGGTGAGCTGATCAGTTATACAATCTCAACGACCACCCCAGCGATATCGGCAGCGGGTTCCACCAACCGGTGCGCAGCCCGGCGGTGCGCAGTGCCGCCGCCGTCCAGGTGTTGCAGCCGATCAGCGCGTTGAAATGGCCGTTGGCCTCATAGAACCGGTCGTACGGCGAGTAGCCGGCATTGTCGATCGCGACCGGGCCGGTCTGGAAACTCGCAGCGATGTAATCGAGGAGTGCCGCAAAATGGGCCTCGTCGATATCGAAACGGGCCACATCCGGATGCGGCTCCTCGATCATGCCAGCAACATCGACATGCATCACCGAGGCGTCGAGCGTCAGCGCCTTCAGAACCGGCATGGCCTTCAATCGCGACCAGGTCGGCGTCTCCAGGTAGAATGCGCGGCCGCCCCAGCCGAAAACGATATTGCGCGCTTCCGGCGCGTCGACCGGCAGGCCGGCGCCGGCCAGGAAGCCAAAGCGCTGGCGCACGCCGTCATCGAGGGGCACGGCGATGTCGGTGTGGATCGGGTTCCTCAGCACCAATATGTGCCGCGTCCTCTCGCCTTTGGCGGCCGCTGACCAGAGAGGACGCGGCACCAGCGTGCCGAGCGCGACGGCGAGAACGACCGCGACAACCGTCAGGGCCAGGAAACCCAGGAATTTTTTCATCGGGCACGGCGGTTCCGTCGCATCTGAACGGTGTGATCCTTACCCGATCGCCCAAATGCAAAAAAGCCCGGCCGTCTCGCGGCCGGGCTTTTGGAATGACGTTGAATCGCTCAGTGCAGTATCTGCGACAGGAACAACTTCGTGCGCTCATGGCGCGGGTGGTCGAAGAATTCGGCCGGCGTGTTCTGCTCTACGATCTGGCCCTGATCCATGAAGATCACACGGTTGGCAACCTTGCGGGCAAAGCCCATCTCGTGGGTGACGCACAGCATGGTCATGCCCTCTTCCGCCAGCCCCACCATCGTCTCCAGCACTTCCTTGATCATCTCCGGATCGAGCGCCGAGGTCGGCTCGTCGAACAGCATGATGCGCGGGTTCATGCATAGCGAGCGCGCGATCGCCACGCGCTGCTGCTGGCCGCCGGAGAGCTGGCCCGGATATTTGTTGGCCTGTTCCGGGATCTTCACGCGCTTGAGGAAATGCATGGCGATCTCCTCGGCCTGCTTCTTCGGCATCTTGCGCACCCAGATCGGCGCCAGCGTGCAGTTCTCCAGGATGGTCAGGTGCGGGAACAGGTTGAAGTGCTGGAACACCATGCCGACCTCGCGGCGCACTTCGTCGATCTTCTTCAGATCGTTGGTAAGTTCCTTGCCGTCGACGATGATCTTGCCCTTCTGGTGCTCCTCCAGCCGGTTGATGCAGCGGATCATGGTCGACTTGCCGGAGCCGGACGGACCGCAAATGACGATACGCTCGCCACGCATCACCTTGAGGTTGATGTCCTTGAGCACGTGGAATTCGCCGTACCATTTGTGCATGCCGACGATGTCGATGGCGACATCGGTGGTCGAGATATGCATCTTCTTGGTATCGACCTTGATTTCTTCGGCGCTGACGGCGTTCTCGGTGGCCATGGCAGGTCCCCTTTTGTTTTTAGCGTTTGTGGCCGGTGTCGAGCCGGCGTTCCGTATACATTGAATAGCGCGACATGCCGAAACAGAACAGCCAGAAGACGAAAGCGGCGAAGATCAGGCCGGACCTGGCTGTCTGCGGCGTCGCCCAGTTGGCATCGGCAAAATTCTGCTTCACAACGCCGAGCAGGTCGAACATCGAGATGATCAAGACCAGGCTGGTGTCCTTGAACATGCCGATGAAGGTGTTGACGATGCCCGGAATGACAAGCTTCAGCGCCTGCGGCAGAACGATCAGCCCCATCTTCTGCCAGTAGCCGAGGCCGAGCGAATCGGCGCCCTCATACTGACCCTTGGGGATCGCTTGCAGGCCGCCGCGTATAACCTCCGCCATATAGGCAGCGGCAAATAGCGATACACCGATCAGAGCCCGCAGATACTTGTCGAAACTAACACCCTCGGGCAGGAACAGCGGCAGCATGACGCTGGCGAAGAACAACACCGTGATCAGCGGAATGCCGCGCACCGTCTCGATGAAGACGACACACAGCCATTTGATGATCGGCATCTTTGAACGGCGCCCGAGCGCCAGCATCACGCCCACCGGCAGCGATACGGCAATGCCTACAAAAGACAGGCTGAGCGTGACCAACAGTCCACCCCATCGAGGGGTTTCGACATGCGGCAGGCCGAACACGCCGCCGACAAGCAGAAAGAAGGCGACGATCGGCAGCGCCACGAAGAGCAGGAGCGCGTTCAGCCCCTTGCCAGGCACGCGCGGGACGAGCATCGGCACCAGCAGAGCCACGAACAGGATCGCAACCATGATCGGCCTCCAGCGCTCCTCGACCGGATAAGTGCCGAACATGAACTGGCCGAACTTGGCATTGACGAAGGCCCAGCACGCGCCGGTCCAGCCGTCGGGCCGGATGCCGCCTTGCGTGGCGGTCGTGCATACCGTGCGGTCCGGCCCGGTCCACACGGCATTGATGAAGGCCCAGTTTATGACCTGCGGCAGGACCCAGACCACAATGGCGATGCCAAGCACGGTCAGGATGGTGTCGCCGACCGAGCCGATCAGGTTCTTGCGCACCCAGGCGTAAGCGCCAGTCTCGGTAGATGGTGCAGGCTGCGCGAGCGCCATCTCGGTGCGCACCCAGGACATATCGTGTTCCTGCATGGCCCTACCTCTCCACCAGCGCCATTCTGGCGTTGACGATGTTCATGACGAAGGACGTCACCAGGCTCAGCACCAGATAGGCGATCATCATGATGAATACGCCCTCGACCGCCTGCCCGGTCTGGTTCAGCACCGTGCCGGCTGTCGCGGTCAGGTCCGGATAGCCGATGGCGATAGCCAGCGAGGAGTTCTTGGTCAGGTTGAGATACTGGCTGGTGAGCGGCGGGATGACGATGCGCATCGCCTGCGGGATCACCACCAGCCGCAGAACCGGGCCGGAGCGCAGGCCAAGTGCCGCCGCGGCCTCGGTCTGGCCCTTGCTGACGCCAAGGATGCCGGCGCGCACGATTTCAGCGATGAAGGCTGCGGTGTAGAAGGAGAGCGCCAGAAGCAGCGACAGGAATTCTGGCTTGACCCAGAAGCCGCCGGTCAGGTTGAAAGTCGACTGTTTCGGAAAATCGAAAGTGAGCGGCATGCCACTCAGCAAGAAGGCGAGCACCGGCAGGCCGACAATCAGGGCTACGGACGTCCAGAAGACCGGGAATTGCTGCCCGGTCGCCAATTGCCGCAACCGCGCCCTTCGGGCGACAAACCAGGCCATTGCAATGGCGAGCAGGAAGGCGACCCCGATCAGCCAGGAACCGTCGCCCCAGACGGCGCGCGGAAAATAGAAACCACGCTGGTTGAGGAAGGAGCCGAACGGCAGATGGATGCTCTCGCGAGGCGGCGGCAGCACGGCCAGCACGCCGGAATACCAGAAGAAGATGACCAGCAGCGGGGGGATGTTGCGGAAAATCTCGACATAGACCGTGCAGATCTTGCTGATCAGCCAGTTCTTCGACAGGCGGCCTATGCCAACGGTGAAGCCTATGATGGTGGCAAGGACGATGCCGGCGACGGCTACGATGATGGTGTTGAGCAGGCCGACCAGAAGCGCACGGAAATAAGTCGAGTCCGAAGTGTAGGCGATCGGCGTGTCGGAAATGTCGAAGCCGGCCCTGTTTCTGAGGAACTGGAAGCCCGAGGCGATGTGCAGTCGCTGGAGGTTCTCGATGACGTTGTTGACGATCCACCAAATGGAGCCGAAGAGGAGAATAACGACAAGCGTCTGGAAGAACAGGCCGCGTATTCTGGGGTCATTGATGAAGGAGCCGCGACTGGGCTCCTCGCGAAGGATTTCCTGCGAAGCCATGGACCGTCCCCTGGAAAGAGAAACCGGGAGACAGACGACCTGTCTCCCGGATCAGGCTTCGATCAGCGGATCGGCGGACCATATTGCAGGCCGCCCTTGGTCCACAGCGCGTTGATGCCGCGCGCGATCTTGAGCGGGCTGCCCGAGCCGACATTGCGCTCGAACATTTCGCCGTAATTGCCGACCGCCTTGACGATGTTGACGACCCAGTCGTTGGAGAGGCCGAGGTCGGCGCCGTACTTCCCGTCGGGCTCGGTGCCCAGAAGGCGCTGGATGTTCGGGTCGGCCGAGGTCTTCATCTCATCGACGTTGGCCTGGGTGATGCCGGCCTCCTCGGCGTTGAGCAGAGCGAAATACGTCCAGCGCGCAATATGCGCCCACTGATCGTCGCCTTGGCGCACGGCCGGGCCGAGCGGCTCCTTGGAGATGATCTCGGGCAGCACGACATGGTCGGCCGGCGAAGAGAGGGTCAGGCGGATGCCATAGAGGCCGGACTGGTCGGTGGTGTAAGCGTCGCAGCGGCCTGCGTCATAGGCGGCATTGACCTCCTCAAGCTTCTCGAACACGACGGGATTATATTCCATCTTGTTCTTCTTGAAGTAGTCGGCGAGGTTGAGCTCGGTCGTGGTGCCGCTCTGCACGCAGACGGCGGCGCCCGAAAGCTGCAGCGCGGAGTTCACGCCCGGCAGCTTCTTGGCGTTGATCATGAAGCCCTGACCGTCATAGTAGGTGACGCCTACGAAATCGAGGCCGAGCGCGCTGTCGCGGTTGCTGGTCCAGGTGGTGTTGCGCGACAGGATGTCGATCTCGCCCGACTGCAAGGCGGTGAACCGCTCCTTGGCGCTGAGCGGGGTGAACTTGACCTTGGAGGCGTCACCGAAAACGGCGGCCGCAACAGCGCGACAGTAGTCCGCGTCGATGCCTTTCCAGTCACCCTTGTCGTCCGGCGCCGAAAAGCCGGCGAGACCGGTCGAGACGCCGCACTGGAGAAAGCCCTTCTGCTTTACGGTATCAAGCGTGCCGGCCGTAGCGGCGGACGCCATGAACCCGAGTGCGGCGGCGCCAAGAATGCCGATTGCAATATGTTTCATGACCCACAGACCCTTTTCTTTCTGTTACAAGCGTCCCTGCTGCCAAGCTACGCTTGATTTTTTTTCGTTTGTGAATGCAGCTCCCACTTCAAGGCCCACTCCCGGACCCGCATCGATTGCCGATGCGCTGCCTCCCATTCACGCTTCGCATCGAAGGCGATTATTCCTGTGAGGTCAAGAGCAATGACCGAATCCGCAGAGGTTTGAAAAGCAATCGCCGCGAATGCCTGAATTGCGGACAAGAGCATATGAAATCGGCAGGCCATGCGCATAAATCGTTCAAGTCGCGCCGTCGCGGATCCGTGACCTCGCGGCAGAATCCGTTCGGAAATAGCGGTGCTCTATTGGACGTGCGCGCCGTCGGATTGGCCCAGCGGAAGCCCGACCCTTGGCAGGCCCGGCGCGGTTGCGCGGGCTTTGCCACCGCTCTATGGCTGGCCCCACTGAGATCTTTCGACAGGCAGCAAAACATGGCAAAAGACGACATCAAGATGGGCACCAACACGTTGCTTGCCCATTCCGGCAACAACCCGCGCGACTATTTTGGCTTCGTCAACCCGCCGGTCGTGCACGCCTCCACCGTGCTTTACCCCGATGCCGCCTCGATGGCCGGACGCAGCCAGAAATACACTTACGGCACGCGTGGCACGCCCACGATGGACGCACTGACGCTCGCGGTCGATGCGCTGGAAGGCTCGGTCGGCACGGTCGCGGTGCCTTCGGGGCTGGCGGCGGTGACGGTGCCGCTGCTCGCCTTCCTTGCCGCGGGCGATCACCTGTTGATCGTCGACAGCGTCTACAACCCAACGCGCCATTTCGCCGACACGATGCTGAAGCGGCTCGGCGTCGAGGTCGAATATTACGCGCCGCGCATCGGCGCGGGCATCGCGTCGCTGATCAAGCCCAACACCAGGGCGGTCTTCACCGAATCGCCGGGATCGAACACCTACGAAATCCAGGACATACCGGCGATCGCCAAGGCGGCACATGCGGCCGGAGCTATCGTGATGATGGACAATACCTGGGCGACGCCGCTCTATTTCAAGCCGCTCGACCATGGCGTCGACATCTCGATCCATGCGGCGACGAAATATCCCGCCGGCCATTCCGACGTTCTGCTCGGTCTGGTTTCGGCCAACGAGGCCTGCTGGACCAAGCTTTATGACGGCTTCTGCACTCTGGGCTGCTGTTCCGGTCCGGACGACGTCTACCAGGTGCTGCGGGGCCTGCGCACCATGGGGGTGCGGCTCGAGCATCACCGCAAGAGCGCGCTCGATATCGCGCGCTGGCTGGAACAACAGCCTGGCGTCGCGCAGGTGCTGCATCCGGCGCTGGAAAGCCATCCCGACCATGCGATCTGGAAGCGCGATTTCGGTGGCTCCAGCGGGATCTTCTCGATCGTGCTCAACGGCGGCGGACAGAAAGCGCAGCACGCTTTCCTCGATGCGCTCAAGATCTTCGGCCTTGGCTATTCGTGGGGCGGCTACGAGAGCCTTGCCGTGCCGGTCTTCCTCGGCGACCGAACCATCGCCAAGGGAGCTTACGCCGGCCCACTGATCCGTCTGCAGGTCGGGCTGGAGAATGTCGAGGATCTCAAGGCCGACATTTCGCGCGGGCTTGCGGCGGCGGCCGCCGCCGGGTGACAGGCCCGGGGCTCCGCCACGGCAGCAGACAAGCCTGGGCCGAAGCGCTAGCATAGTATCCACTCGGGAACCTTTTGCCGGCAGGCGCATCCAATCGCGGATGCAACCGTTGCCGGGAGATCGGAGCGAGATGAGAAGGCCTGCTATTGAAGCCGCCGAAACCGGTGCGGCCGAGGCCGGCGACATGGTGTTGGTGCGCCGGGCTCTCGCGCGCGATCCGGACGCGTTCCGCGCCATCATCAAGGTGCACAACCAGAGGCTCTACCGCATTGCGCGCGGCGTGGTGCGCAACGACGCCGAGGCCGAGGACATCGTGCAGGAGGCTTATCTGCGCGCCTTCGCCAATCTCGGCGCCTTTCGCGGCCAGGCGTCGCTTTCCACCTGGCTGTCGCGCATCGTCATCAACGAAGCGCTTGGCCGACTGCGCAAGCGCAAGCGCATCGCGGCGATGCCCGAAAATCCGGAGGCCGAGATCATTCGGTTTCCCTTGAATCCTAGTGACGATCCGGAGCGGACGATGGCGCAGCGGCAGATCCTGGGGCTTGTCGAACGGGCGACCGACAGCCTTCCCGATGTCTATCGAACGGTCTTCGTCGCCCGTGTCATCGAGGGCCTCAGCATCGAGGAAACGGCCGACCTTCTGGCCGTGCGGCCTGAAACCGTGAAGACGAGGCTGCACCGCGCGCGAACGCTAGTGCGCAAGGCGCTCGAAGACGAGATTGGCCCGGTGCTGCTTGACGCCTTCCCCTTCGCCGGCCGGCGCTGCGAGCGGCTGACGCAAGCGGTGATGAGAAGGCTGGGGTTCGAGCACTGATTTCGGTCCGTGGCCGTTTTCGCGGGAACGTTTGGCTCCTTCCAGCATCCAATGGCAGCCCACACCAGATGAAGCCCGCGGCAAGCGCCGCCGGGCGAAGGAGATGCCATGTTCATGCGAACGACCACTGCCCTCGCCGCCCTCTTGTTCGTCGGCACGGCGCCGCTGGCGCTAGCCGCCGAAAAGCCCACCGACCCGCAGATCGCCCATATCGCCTATACGGCCGGCACGATCGATATCGAGGCGGCCAAGCTGGCGATCAAGAAGTCCAAGACCAAGGAGGTCGTTGATTTCGCCAAGGACATGGAGCGCGACCACGAAGCGGTGAACAAGCAGGCGCTCGACCTGGTGAAGAAGCTGAAGGTCACGCCCGAGGACAACGACACGAGCAAGGCGCTGGCCAGTGCCGCCAAGGAGGAGCGCGCCAAGCTGGAGAAGCTCAAGGGGGCTGATTTCGACAAGGCCTATATCGAGAACGAGGTCGCCTACCACAAGCAGGTCAACGGCGCGCTCGAGACCCTGCTCATACCCTCGGCAAGCAACTCCGAGCTGAAGAGCCTGCTGGAGACCGGCCTCAAGATCTTCCAGGGGCACGAGCAGCATGCCGAACATGTCGCCGGCATGCTGAAATGAGGCCGCAGCTTCTTGCCTCGGTGCTGGCGCTGGCGCTTGGTGCGTCACCGGCGCTCGCGGCGACGATCGAGGTGACGATCGACAAGCTGGTCTTTTCGCCGGCAAGCCTTCAGGCCAAGGTCGGCGATACGATCGAATGGACGAACAAGGATGTCCTCGCCCACACCGCCACGGTGAAAGGCGGCTGGGATGTGATGATCCCGGCAAAGTCGAAGGGCAAGGTCACGCTGAAGGCGGCGGGAGCGGTCGATTATTTCTGCCGCTTCCATCCCAACATGAAGGGCCATGTCGAGGTGGCCCCTTAGCCTGCCGTCGGGAAAGCGGGGCGCACCGGCGCCTTGTTTTCCCGCGATCGTCACCTAATGATGATCGTCCTTGTGCCGATGCCGATGCGCAGCCTGTTTTGCCCGGTTGCCGCAGGCAGCCATGCTGCACCAGCGGCGCCGGTGCCCCCGGGTATGATCGGCAAAAAGCAACGTGCAGGTTGGACCTTCGCAAGCCTTCACCTGTGAAAAATCCTCGGTGCAGACAAGTCTGGCCAGCGCCTCTCCAATCGGCAGAAGAAGCGCATCGGGGGTCCGCCATTTGCGCTTTGTCTGAAGCGCGAACGGCGCGCCGCCGCCAGCAGGCGCAATCCGGCTGAAGGTCTCGTCGCGTTCCAGCAAGCGGTTGAGCGGGTCGAGCTCCGCCATATCGGCGCCCGTCAGCCCCCGTCCCTTGCGCCCATGCACGAAACGCCTGAACCATTCGCGCAGATGCCGCGCCTGATCGGCCACGTTGTCGAGTTCTCCAGGCAACGCCCGATTTCGCATGTCCGCCAGGACTTCCGGCGGTGCCAGTTGCGCCTGCCCCAGCCAATCCAGCAAGCCCTCGCCGTCGGCGATCCAGTCGACAGGCATGTCGAGCGGCGTTGCGATCGAGTTGAGGAAATCCAGGCCGGGCGTGTCGCCGACAAAAAGCGCGGGTGTGCGGACCATCGAAACTCCATTTCACGCAGGCGGACTCTGCCGCGAGCATCCATCCAAACACGACTCCGTGATAACCGGTTTGGATCTTCTTGACAAGTTATGCCTTTCACCCGTAACCATTGCGAGGCCTTAAATCCGGTTATCTGATCCATAAAAGAAATAAGCATGGGCTTGATGGACGGAGGAGGTCGAAGCCTTTAGCAATCCGGTACTCACGCTGGAAATCTGTCGGTACCACTGCCAAAGCAATCCGGAAACTCCGGCAGGCGCCTAATCGTATGTAACCCCTTAAAATGAGATTTAAAAGTTATGATGACGGAGAGAAAAATGACCGCATACAGGACGGCAAATGTTGACGGCTTCAATATCTTCTACCGCGAAGCTGGCCGGCCAGGCGCGCCGAAACTGCTCTTGCTGCACGGCTTTCCGAGTTCGAGCCATATGTTCCGCGACCTCATTCCGCTTCTGGCTGACCGCTTTCATATCGTCGCGCCCGACCTGCCGGGTTTTGGCCGTTCAGACATGCCGCAGGCCGGCAAATTCACCTACACGTTCGACCGCATCGCCGAAATTATCGACCGCTTCACCGAGGTGGTGGGCTTCGACCGCTATGTCGTCTATGTCTTCGACTATGGCGCGCCGACCGGCTTCCGGCTGGCGGCAAAACATCCCGAGCGCATCGCGGCGATCATCTCGCAGAACGGCAATGCCTATGAGGAGGGGCTGAGCGAGGGCTGGAATCCGATCCGCGCCTATTGGCAGGAGCCCTCGCCCGCCAACCGCGAGGCGCTGCACGGTTTCCTGAAGCCGGAAGCGGTCGCCTGGCAATACACGCATGGCAGCCCGCAGGAGGCGGTCTCCCCAGACGGCTACTCGCTGGACAATTTCTACCTCGCCCGGCCTGGCGCGCATGAGGTGCAGCTTGACCTCTTCGGCGACTACAAGAGCAACATCGCCCTCTACCCTGCCTTCCAGGCCTATTTCCGTGCCCACAAGCCGCCTTTCCTTGCGGTGTGGGGCAAGAACGATCCGTTCTTCCTGCCGCCCGGCGCCGAGGCGTTCAAGCGCGACATGCCGGATGCGGTGGTGCGCTTTCTCGACACCGGCCATTTCGCGCTCGAAACCCATGCCAGGGAAATCGCCACCGCCATTGGCGACTTCCTCGGCTGAGCAAGCAAGGAGAACCGGCTTGACGAGAACCGTCGCCGTCGTCACCGGCGCCAACCAGGCCTCGACCAGGCCTCGGTCATCAGGCGACGCGGAATTTCTTCGCGCTGCCGTTGGCGAAGTCCGTCCGAAGGAGGGCAATTATATGATTGCCTGGAATCGCGTAATGCGCGCGCATGTCCGGCGCGCGATAGAGGATTACGACCGGCTCGGAACTGACAGGTTCTTCGCCGAGCACGGTTTTGAGCCGATCACCACATACGGCTGCCAGGCCGATTCCACAAATGGCCGTAACACCTTGCCGCGATTGATAAAGCCGAGGCCGCGGGCGGCACATCAGGCGCCGCTCGCGCGCAATAATATTCTCTCCGGCTGAGAATGTTGAGATTGGATTGGCTTCCAAATCCCTCGCTTCACCGGCATTGCGAGCAACCCCATCTCCTCGATACAGGATCCACCATGGCGTTTCGCCTCTTCGTTCCGATCCTTGCCGGCGCAACGCTGCGCGAGCGGCTGCTTGCCTGTATGGGCGCGACCATCGGTATCGCGCTCACCGGCATGATCAGCGGGCTCGTGATGGGCAGCGGCCCGCTTGTGGCGATGCTGGTGGCGCCGATGGGAGCATCGGCCGTACTGCTCTTTGCCGTTCCGTCAAGCCCGCTGGCGCAGCCCTGGTCGATCGTCGGCGGCAACACGATCTCGGCGCTGGTGGGCGTGACGGTGGCGCATTTCGTGCATGACACGGTGATCGCCTCCGGTCTTGCGGTAGCGCTGGCGATCGCCGCCATGTCCTTCACGCGATCATTGCATCCGCCGGGCGGGGCCGCAGCACTTACCGGCGTGCTCGGCGGGCCGGCGGTTGCCGCGGCTGGCTTCCTGTTCCCGTTTGTACCGGTAGCGCTGAACTCGGCCATCCTGGTTGCGCTCGGCCTCCTTTTCCACAAGCTGTCGCGGCGCAACTATCCTCATGTGCATGTGCCGGCCACCAGCGGTCACGGCACCGCCGACCGGCCGCCAGCCGAGCGCATCGGGTTCCGGCCCGAGGATGTCGATGCGGCGCTCTCAACGCTCGACGAGACCTTCGACATCGACCGTGACGACCTGGAGCGCCTGCTGCGCCAGGTCGAGTTGCAGGCGATGGTGCGCTCGCAGCGCACGCTGCTTTGCCGGGACATCATGTCCCGCGATGTCATCTCGGTGCCGGAGACGGCTTCAACCGAGGAGGCGCGCAACCTGCTGATGGACCATAACATCCGCATCCTGCCGGTGGTCGACGCGGACGGCCGGCTCGCCGGCGCAATCGGTCTGCGCGAGCTGGCGAGAGCGACCGACACAGTGAAAATGGTGATGTCCAAGGCCAGCACAGCCTCGCCCGACATGCCGGCCATGAGCCTGCTGCCGCTATTGACCGATGGGCGCAGCCATGCGGTGGTGATCGTTGATGGCGGCCGGCATATCCTCGGGCTGATCACGCAGACTGACCTTCTGGCGGCGACGGCGCGCGTGCAGCAGGCAGGCAAGGCGCCGTTGAAGGCGGTAGCTTAAGGGCAATTCCAGGACAGCTGATGACGGTTTCCGCCCGGACTTGCATGGAAACAAATCCTTCGAGCGGTTCTGCGCCTCCATGAAACGCTGAACCGCTCCAGGCAAGCCGCTCAGCCGGGCAGGCCTGCCGCCCGGTCGAGACGCCGCGCGGCGCGCCTGGTTTCGTCCGGCCGAGTGAGGTGCGCCCATGAACCGTCATAGACGGCCTGCCTCCGCTCGATCCAGGCGCTCAGGCCTTCGCGCAGGTCTGCTGTCGGAGCCATGCGGGCGAATTGCTCCGCTTCCACCAGCAAGCCTTCCGCGATGCTCGAGTTGATGCCACGGGTCACCGCTGTGAGGATGCCAGCGACCGCCGCGGGTGAATGACAGACAATGCGGCGGGCAAGGTCAAGGGCGGCCCGCATAAGCTCTTGATGGGGGACGACCTGGTTGACCAGGCCAAGCTCGGCGGCGCGCCCAGCCGAGAATGTCTCGCCGGTCAACAGCAGTTCCAGCGCGCGTTTGCGACCGGCAAGCCGTGGCAGGCGCTGCGTGCCGCCGAAGGTCGGCGGCATTGCAAGCCTGATCTCCGGCTTGGCGAACAGCGCCCGGTCGCTGGCGACGGCCAGCGGCACAGCCTCGGTGATCTCACAGCCGCCGCCAAAGGCAAGGCCGTTGACCGCGGCAATGACCGGCTTGCGGAAAGCTTCCAGCCGCGCCGTCAGGCGCTGGCCGCGCATCACGAAATCGCGCAGCGCGACATCGGTGCCCTCGGCCACGCTCAACGAGAATTCGCGGATATCGGCGCCGGCGGAGAAGGCCCGCTCCCCTGCCCCCGTGAGGATGACGGCGCCCACGCCGTCGTCCGTCTCGATCCGATCGAGGAGCCAAAGCAGCCGGTCGATCAGCGCGTAGTTCAGCGCATTCAGCTTGTCGGGGCGGTTGAGGGTGAGGATCGCGACGCGGTCGCGCGTCTCGCTCAGTACAAGCTCGATCATGGTTTTTCCTTTCAGCAGTTTGCCTGAAAAGGAGAGCAGGCTCTCGCTTGCTTGTATATTCACTAGTCGGTATACATTCATGATGAGCGAGCAGCCCAACCCCACGCGAAAACGCCTTGTCGATGCAGCGACCAAGCTCTTCTATGCCGAAGGCATCGGCCGCGTCAGCGTCGACGCGGTGGCCGAAAAGGCAGGACTTCACCAAGCGCACGCTCTACTATCATTTCAAGAGCAAGGACGATCTGATCGCGGCCTATCTCGAAGGGCGCGACCAGCCTAATCTCGAGCAGATGGCTGGCTGGTTCGAAGCGGCGGAAGGCAATGCCGACAAGAAGGTCGAGGCGATCTTCACCAATCTGGCGCGGATTGCCCGTCATCCCAAATGGAAGGGCTGCGGCTTCCTGCGCACGGCGGCCGAACTCGCGGCTATGCCGGGGCATCCGGCGGTGAAGGCCGGAGCGCGCCATAAGACCAATTTCGAGAAATGGCTGGCCGGAGCTCTTTCAGACCATGATGTCGGCGAGGCCAAGATGCTGGCTCGCGAGATCGTGCTTTTGATGGACGGCGCCTTTTCCAGCATGCTGATCCATCATAACCCAGACTACGTCGCCGCCGCCGGCCATGCCGCAGCGACGCTCGTACGGGCGAGGATGGCGAGCGAAGGCGCCCACAGCCATTCCAGCAAACGCGCTTAGAGCCCGTTTGATAAAGGGTTGAGTGTCAGCTGGTTGCGTGATTCAAGCTCGGGATGTGGACTCGAGAGAGCCGTAACCGGATGGCCGAACGTGAGAAGCGAGCCAAGCGTTACCCGAGCGATCTGACGGATGTGGAGTGGCAGATAGTTCGCCCGCTTCTGGCTGCGCCGCCTAAGCTCGGGCGCACGCCCACGACGGACCTGCGCGAGGTGCTGAACGCCTTGCGGTATCTGGCTCGTTCCGGCGGTGGCTGGCGGATGCTGCCCGAGGATTTTCCGCCATGGGAAACGGTCTACTGGTGGTTTCGACGCTTTGTGCGCCGCCTGATGTTTCGCACGATCCACGACGTGGCACTGATGCTCGACCGGGAACGCGAGGCGCGCGAGCAAAGCCCGTCCGCAGCCGTTGTCGATAGTCAGTCGGTAAAGGCGCCTTCGGCCTCGTCCGGCGGCGGCTACGATGCGGGCAAGCGGATCAAGGAACGCAAGCACCACATCGCAGTCGACACCGATGCGCAATTGTTGATGGTCAACCTGACCACGGCCGACATCTCCGACAGCGCGGGCGCGCAGGAGATCAAATCGGCGATCCGCAGGCGCTGGCCATGGCTCAAGCACCTGTTCGGCGATGGTGCCTACGACCGCACCAAGCTGCTCGACGCAGCCGCGTTGCAGGACTTCACCGTCGAGATCATCCGCCGGTCTGACGATGTCTCCGGCTTCAAGGTGCTCCCCCGACGCTGGGTTGTCGAGCGCACCTTCGGCTGGATGATGCGCTGGCGAAGGCTCGTCCGCGACTATGAGAAGCGTCTCGACGTGTCGGAGGCGATGATCCATCTTGCCATGGCCAGCAACCTGCTCCGGCGCCTTGCATGAACCCCGTTCTGCTGCACACTATACCTATATGGAAGAGCAACCCACAGACCGACTGATCGATCAACGCATCCGCAATCGGATCATGGAAGCCGTCGAAACCTTGGCCGACGGCGACGAAGGCGTGCGCCGCGAATGGCCAACGGAATATTTTGAGAGTTTCTACGACTGGGTTCCTCATCGCGGGGATGGTGGAATGCGCTCAAACAGTGCGATCAGCCCGGACGAAAAAGCTCTGCTACTCGAAGTGAGCGGCATTCTCGATGATGCCTGTGATGCCACGCCGGGCAACATGACCGCCGACGAACTTATCGCCACAGGCTGGCCAAAGCGCATACAGACTGTCGCCTACAAGGCGCTCACCCTCATGCGCGTGCGAGGCCGGTTTAGCGAAGAGACCGAGGAGGACGCGCCCTCGGGGTGATCCGACCGCAAACCTGCATACTCAAACGGACGCTTAGCGGAAAGGCTCGGCGAATTCGCCGCAACGTTCGGTCAGGAGCTCCCCGATAGCAGATGCCGCGAGACGTAGAGCCGGCTCCGGTCGCTCTTCCTTAAACAAACAAGGCCCCTCCCGGGGCCTTGCCATCTCAATCTCCGAAGTTCCGGCGCCGCCTACTTGCCCATCATCGACTTGGCGTTCTCGGCCGTGATCGCGGTGGTGTCCACCGTGACCGTCGGCTCCACCGATGTCGCGCAGTCGAGCAGGATCTTCTTCGACATTTCGATCGCTTCCTTGGCGCCGGTCGGATAGGTGAAGGTCGCTGCCCAGTCGCCCTTGGCGACGGCCTCGATTCCGCCGGCCGGGCCAGGCAGGCCGTCGGTGCCGATGATCTTGACGTCCTTGCCGGCACCCTTGGCGGCCAGCAATGCGCCCGCCGCCATCATGTCGTTCGAAGCATAGAGCACCTTGATGTCGGGATGCGCCTGCAGCATGGCGGCAAAGGCGGTCTGGGCTTTATCCGGAACCCAGTCTGCGGCCTGCTCGGCGACGATCTGGATCTTGGCATTGCCCTTCACGCCTTCCTTGAAGCCGTTCAGACGCTCCACCGCCGGCGTCGAGCTGGGCAGGCCTTCCAGCACAGCCGCCTCGCCGCCGTCCGGCAGAAGCTTGGTGGCCGTGAACTTGCCGGCTTCCTCGGCAATCTTGAAATTGTCGCCGCCGATGAAGGCCGTGTAGTCCTTGCCCGGATCGCCCACAGTCTTGCGATCGAGTTCGATCACGGGAATGCCGGCATCCATGGCGCGCTTCACGGCAGGGGTCAGGGGAGCAGCCTCGAAGGGCGAAATCAGCAGGATATCGACCTTCTGGGTAATGAAATTATCGACCTGCGAGGTCTGCGTGTTGACGTTGCCGGCGCCGTCGGCGATCTGCAGGGTGAAGCCCGGCACTTCCTTGGCCGCCGCCGTCAGCTCGTCATTGACGTGCTGGCGGTACGGCTCGGCGTTGTTGGCCTGCGAAAAACCGATGACGAACTGGCCGTCTTTCGAGCAGGCTTTTACCAGTGGTTCGGCGGCATAGGCGCTGCCCGCAACGCACAGGCCGGCGCCTGCCAGAAGCGCGGCCTTCAGCACGCGCGATCCGGTTGTCGTTCTCATATCTACTCTCCTCCTCGTCCGGCGGGGCCGGACCTCTGGTTACAGTCTCTTCCCGGTGCCGCCGGCCTGCTATCGACCCAAACCCTCGCGACGGCGAACGAGGGATTGAAGCACTGCCGCCAAGACGATGATCGCGGCGGTCGCGAGCAACTGCGTGGCAGGGGTGATGTTGTTGAGCTGAAGGATGTTGGCCAAGGCGCCGAGCATGATGGTACCCGCGACGGTGCCAACCATGGAACCCGCGCCGCCAAACAGGCTGGTGCCGCCGATGACGACGGCGGCGATGGCCGTCAGTTCATAGCCCATGCCGTCATTGGCGCTGCCGAAGTTGAACTGGCCGGCATGCACGATGCCGGCAATTGCCGAGGCAAAACCGGTGATTGCGTAAACCGATATCTTCACCATCGACACCGGCACGCCGGAAATGCGTGCTGCACGCTCGTTGCCGCCGACGGCATAGACGTAGCGGCCGAAGCGCGTGGTGTTGAGCACCAGCGTGGCGATGGCGGCGAAGATGATGAAGACGATGGTCGCCACCGGCACCGTGTTGTCGAACAGCCGCTCGCCCAGCACGGCGAAGACCGGCGGCGCAAGGCCCGGGCCGTCGCCATAGGATATGTTGATATACTGGTTTCCGGACACGATCAGCGCCAGGCCACGCGCCGCCTGCAGGCCGGCCAGCGTCACGATGAATGGCTCCAGGCGAAAACGGGTGGAGATCGTGCCCTGGACGACACCGAAGGCGATACCCATCGCAAGCACTGCAAGGATGGTCGAGATCAGGCCGAAGCCGCCCGAGATCATCATCGAGGCGGTGACGACGCTGGAAAGGCCGAGCACCGCGCCGACGGAGAGATCGATACCGGCGGTGATGATCACGAAGGTCATGCCGATGGCGATAATGCCGGTCTCCGACACGGCGCGCACGATGTTGGCTATGTTGTCGGGGTTGAGGAACAGTATCTCGCCATGGCGCCGGGGCGAGAAGATCACGCCGCCGATCGCCACCAGCACCAGGCCTATAAGGCTCTGAAAACGTACGACGATGGCCAGCGGGTCGACGCGGTGCCTGGGCGAACCCGTAACTGGCGCTGCGGAGTTGGCCGCCACCGAAATTTTCTGGTCCGACATCAGGCCCCCTTGCCGTTAGCCGCGGCAAGCACGGTGTGCTCGTCGACGCCGCCATTGAATTCTGCCACATTGCGCCCTTGGCGCAGCACCACGATGCGGTCGCAAAGCCCGATCAGCTCCGGCATCTCGCTTGACGCGACCAGAATGCCCAGTCCCTGCGCCGCAAGTGCCCTGAGCCGTGCGTAGATCTCACCCTTGGCACCGACATCGACACCCCGGGTCGGTTCGTCGAGCAGGAGCAGCCGCGGGTTGCCGAGGATTTCCTTGGCCAGCACGACCTTCTGCTGGTTGCCGCCGGACAGCGCGCCGACGGCGATGTCCGGGTTTTTCGGGCGGATATCGAACTGGCTGAAGGATCGCGTCACCGCCTCGGCCTGGCGACGCGGCGACATCAGTCCGGCCGGCGATATGCGACGGATCACAGACATAACCAGATTGAGGCCGACCGCCATGCGCAGCATCAGGCCGCTGCCGCGCCGGTCGTCGGTGACGAAGGCGATGCCTGCCCTGCGCGCGGCGTTTATGGAATCGAGCCTCACCGGCTTGCCGCCGACCGCGACCTCGCCCTGCCAGCGACCGGCAAGGCCCGCCCCGTAGAGCGCGGAGAGCAGTTCGGTGCGCCCTGCCCCCATGATGCCGGCCAGGCCGACGATCTCGCCTTCCCTGACCTCGAGCGAGACACCACTCGGAGGCTGCCAGCCGGCGCTTTCACGGGTGAGCCGGAAGCTGGCATCCTTCAGGCTGAGCAGTGTCTTGCCGACGCTCCTGGCGCGATCAGGATAGAGCTCGTCCAGCGGCCGCCCGACCAGCAGGCGCACCAGTTCGGCCTGCGGGGCATGCGGGTCGGTGATGCCTGCGACACGGCCGTCGCGCATCACCGTCACGCGGTCGGCTATCTCCGGCACTTCCTCCAGCCGGTGCGAGATGTAGATGATGCCGACGCCCGAAGCGGCTAGCTTCCTCATGATCTCGAACAGACGTTCGACCTCGCCGACGGTGAGCGCGGCCGTCGGCTCGTCCATGATCAACACGCGGGACGCATAAGACAGCGCCTTGACGATCGCCACCACCTGGCGCTGACCGATCGAAAGGTCAGCGACGAGGCGCGCCGGGTCAATGGCGAGCTCGATCGCCTCAAGCCGCCGCTTGGCCTCACGACGCATCGCCGGCACGTCCAGCATGCCGCCCGGCCGCATCAGTTCGCGACCGAGGAAGAGGTTCGCCGCGACATCGAGCGAGGGCACGAGATCGAGTTCCTGGAAGATGGTGGCGATGCCGGCAGCTTGCGCCTCGCGCGGGTTGTTGAAGGTGACCGGCTTGCCGTCGATGTGAATCTCGCCCTCGTCCGGCGTGTAGACGCCGGACAGGAGATTCATCAGCGTCGACTTGCCGGCGCCGTTCTCACCGAGCAGCGCGTGGATCTCGCCAGCCTTCAGGTCGAAGTCGACACCGCGCAACGCCTGCACGCCGCCGAAGCGCTTTACGGCGCCGGTTACGGAAAGCAGCGGCGCGCTCATGCCGACCTCGTGTGGGCCAGCATCGCGCATGATGCGCGGGCCCGCAGCGTCGCTTGAAGCCGCACGGCGCGTGGCGGGCATTGGCTGGAAGCGATGCGCTCGCTGAGCAGCGTTGCTGCCTGGCGGCCAATCTCGGCGCAAGGCTGCTCAACCAACGTCAGCCTTGGCTCGAAGCAGTCGGCCCATTCGAAATCGTCGAAGCCGACAAGCGAGAGGTCGCGCGGGATCGAAAGACCCTTCTCGCGGATAGCGCGTACTGCCCCGATCGTCGTCATGTTGTTGCCGGTAACCAAAGCGGTGGGCGGCGCGGGCTGCGACAAGAGCGCGTGCGTCGATGCCGTGGCGCTCGCCGTATCGACATTCTCCGCCGAGACATAGCGCGGCGGGCATTCAAGTCCATTGGCTGCAAGAGATGCGCGAAAGGCCTCGATACGCTCGCGGGTGGTGGCCAACCCCGGCTGGCCGGCGATGTAGCCGATACGTCTGTGGCCGAAGGAAGCGACATGGTCGATCAACGAGCGCATCGACGTCTCGTTCTCGACACCGATCTGGTCGAAGCGGTCGTCGGCGAAGCGGTCGATCAGTACGCAAGGCAGCTTTTTTTCAGCGAGATAGTCGATCGCGCGCTGAGGCGAGCCGGACGGCGCCAGGATCACTCCGTCGACACGCCGCTGATGGAACGCGCGCACCACCTGAAGCTCGCGGTCAGGGTCTTCCTGCGTATCCGACAGGAACACCATCAGGCCCAGGCGCGCGCATTCCGCCTCGACCGCGCAGATGATATCGGTGAAGTAGGGATTGGAAATCGCCGAAATGGCGAGCCCGACGCTGTTGGTCGAGGCAACTTTGAGCGAACGCGCCAACTCATTGGGCTGATAGCCCATGGCGGCAATGGCGTCGTTGATGAGCTGCGCCTTCTCGGGCGAGACGAAACGCGTGCGGTTGACGACATGCGAGACAGTCGAAACCGAGACGCCGGCGCGGCGAGCGACCTCAGCCATTGTCGGCATGGCGGCTCGTACGGAGTGCAGCCAAGCGCTCCCTCCCATCTTGCGTTTCCCGTCCGCTCTCCGGCGGATCTGAGCAGACCATAGTGCCATCGAAACGTTTGCGCAATCGATTCGATGACCTGGTCGAGGAATATTCTCGAGGGACGAAAAGCTCAGCGGCTACAAGGTGAATGCCAGCCAGGCGGTGCCGGCGAGAAGGGTCAGCAGCGTCAGCGGCAGGCCGACCTTGAAGAAGGCGGAGAACGAAAGCTCCTTGCCGGCCGCCTTGGCCTGCTCGGCGACGATCAGGTTGGCGACCGAGCCAAGCAGCGTGAAATTGCCGGCGAGCGTGGAGCTCATCGCCACGACCAGCCAGGCGCGCTCCGGGTTTTCCAGCCCAGGTATGAAGGGGCGCAGCGCCAGCACCGCCGGCACATTGCTCATGATGTTGGAAAGCACCGCGGTGAAGCCGGAAAGCCGCCAGACGTCGTCAAGGCCGATGTTCTTCGCCCATGCGATCATGTCGGGCGTAAGCAGCGTGCGCTCGGCGCCCGCTACCACCACGAACAGGCCGGCGAACATGAAAAGCAGCGGCCCGTCGATCTCGCGGTAGATGCGCCGCGGCTTGATTGCCCGGGTGACCAGCAGGAAGGCGCCGGCAATCAGCGCCGCCTTGGCGACGGGAACGCCGGCAAAGAAGGCTAGCGCCAGCAACACGCAGACGATGGTGGCCTTCAACACCTGCCCGGGCAGCATGCGGCCGCGATAGACTTCCGGGCTGAGTTCGGCGGGGCGGGAAAATTCGGCGCGGTAGACGACGCGCACGATGACGATGACGCAGAGCAGGCCGAACAGGGCCACCGGCGCCAGCGCCACCGTGAAAGCCGGATAGGAAATGCCTGACAGCGCCCCGATCACCATGTTCTGCGGGTTGCCGGTGATGGTGGCGACGCTGCCGCAGTTCGAGGCCGTGCAGGTGGCAATGAGGTACGGCACCGGGTTGCGGTTGATCACGCGAGTGACATGGACGACAATCGGCGCCATGACCAGGCAGATCGCGTCATTGACCAGGAAGGCCGAGAGCACGCCGGTCAACAGCGTCACCATGACCAGAAGCATGAAGGGCGCATGGGCGTGCTCGATGGCAAAGCCGCCAAGGGCGCGAAACGCGCCCGAGACCTTCAGATGCGCGACCACGATCATCATGCCGAGCAACAGGGTGATGGTGTCCAAATTGATGGCTTTGTACGCATCCTCGATGCCAATCGCTCCGATGGCGATCATGGCGGCGCCACCAAGCAGCGCGATGCCGGCGCGATCGAGGCGCAGGCCTGGAATGCGGCCTACGGCGACACCGGCATAGGTAAGCACAAGGATAAAGAGCGCGCCCGCGCCGGTCCATGTCATTGAAAAGTGTTCCCGTTGCCTGCCCTGCCCGGCAGAATCTCGCGGCGCATGGGGTTGCACCACATTTAGCAAGGGCGGCGCAAAGGGGAAGCGCTCGAGCGCGTGAAAGCGTAGTGACGCTTTCGTGTTTCCACATTCATAAACCCTAATGTAAAGAATATTGAATTAACATATGTGACCGATAATCCAGGCGTTGGGGCTAAACGGATGAACACGGTCGTTGAAGCGGAACATCGCGTCCCGTCTCGGGAGGAACTGATGCGTCCGCAGGAATGCCCTCGCTGTCACGGGGCCAAGAAAGTCTTCGTTTGCGCGCTCTGGCTGAGCTCGAGCGGCCATTGCTGCCCGGAAGGCACGCATAGGCTGAGCTGTCCGGGACAAAGCATCGTCTGTCTCGAATGCAGCGGGCGCGAGGCCTAGCGATATCGGACAGCCGGCGGACGACCCCACGGCGCCGCCGCAGCGGAATCTTGGTTTTCCGCCAGGCCCGTCGTGTCTGTTGCAATCATCGTCCCGCGGACCCGACTATTGCCTTGCGGTTCGCCGCCGCCTACCACTGAGCGAACTGATAATTTCCTCAGGCCCCGCAAAGCAATGATCGTCCGACTGCGACGCGCCCTGCGATGGCAAGCGCTTCCACTTCTTGCCGGCTTTGCCATTGTCGCGCTGATCATAGCAGCGCGCGCCATTCTCGCCGAAGCGCAGATTGCGGACCGCGACGCCAGCCGCCATGCGATCGAAGCCCAGCAATTGCTGTCGAGCCTGCTTTCGCTCGCTCAGGATGCCGAGACCGGCCAGCGCGGCTATCTGCTGACAGGCGAGAAGAGCTATCTCCTGCCGTATCAGCATGCGGTGGATGCCCTACCGGCACTGCTTAAACGCGTCGACGAGATGTTTCCTAGCGGCAGCGACAGCGCGCAACAGGCGGTCGGCATCAAGGACGCGCTCACCCGCAAGCAGGCCGAACTGGCAGAGACGATCCGGCTCTACGATGCGGGCAACACCGCGAAAGCGCTGGACATCGTGCGCGGCGGCAGGGGCAAGCTGGACATGGACCAGATCCGCGCCAACGTCGATGCGATCCGGCGCATCGACGGGGCGAGCCTCGCTGCCCGCGCCGAGCGGATGGAACAAATCGAAGGCTGGCTGCGCATCGGCTCGTTCGCGGCGCTGCTGGGCATCTTCCTACTAGGCGTATACACGATCCGCCAGTCCAGCCGCAGCTTCCAGGAAGTGGCCGCCGCGCAGGATGCCTTGAGCGCCAAGAACGCAGCGTTGCTCAACGAGATCGAGACGCGCGAGAAGGCGGAGTCGCAGTTTCGCCAGGTGCAGAAAATGGAAGCGGTAGGCCAGCTCACCGGCGGCATCGCGCATGATTTCAACAATATGCTGGCCGTCATCATCAGCGCCATGAACCTCGCGCAGCGCAAGCTCGCTCGTGGCGAGCATGACGTGCAGAGCTTCGTCGAGGCGGCGGCCGATGCCGCGGCGCGCGCCGCCAACCTGACGGCCAGGCTGCTTGCCTTTTCAAGGCAGCAGCCGCTGGCGCCACAGATCGTCGACGCCAATCGCCTCGTCACCGGAATGTCGGACCTTTTGCGCCGCACGCTCGGCGATGCGATCGAGATCGAAACGGTGCAGGCGGGCGGACTTTGGAAAACTCATGCCGACCCGAGCCAGGTCGAGAATGCCATTATCAACCTGGCGGTCAACGCGCGCGACGCGATGGATGAAAAGGGCAAGCTCACCATAGAGACCGCCAACTGCTACCTCGACGAGGCCTATGCCGCGACGCATCCCGAAGTGAAGGCCGGCCAGTATGTCATGATCGCGGTGACGGATTCCGGCTCGGGCATGCCGGCGGACATCGTGGCCAAGGCTTTCGAGCCGTTCTTCACCACCAAGCCCGCGGCCAAGGGAACGGGGCTCGGACTCAGCCAGGTGTTCGGCTTCGTCAAACAATCCGGCGGACACGTCAAAATCTATTCAGAGCTCGGCGAAGGCACGACGATCAAGATCTATCTGCCGCGCTTCACCGGCCCTGAGGAGGCGGCGCCGCCGGCGAAGGCCGGCGGCAGGAGCGATGTTGCAGCGACCGAAACCGTGCTGCTCGTCGAGGACGATCCCCGCGTGCGGACTTCGACGGCAGCTGCCTTGCTTGAACTCGGCTATACAGTCACAGAAGCCGCCGGCGGTGAAGAAGCCTTGCAAGAACTCGGCCAGAGCACCGCCATCGCTTTAATGCTTACGGACATTGTAATGCCGGGTATGAACGGCCGGCAGCTGGCCGAACAGGCGCGCAAGCATTTCCCATCCTTGAAAGTGGTGTTCATGACCGGCTTCACGCGCAACGCCGTCGTGCACAATGGCGTACTCGACCACAATGTGCACTTCATCGCCAAGCCGTTCACGCTGGAACAGCTGGCGGCGAAGCTCAGGGACGCCCTGGATTCATAGGCTGGCCTGACTGGTCTGGCTGTCCTTAGATCCGTCCGAGCACAACCAGGATAATGACGATGACGAGAACCAGCCCCAGGCCTCCGCCGCCATAGTAGCCGGTGCCGTAGAAGGGCCCGCCTCCCAGGCCGCTGAAACCGCCGAGCAAGGCCAGAATAAGAATGATGATAAGAATTGTTCCGAGACTCATGTTATTTTCCTCTCTCCGAAGCGCAACCCGGCGCTTCTGACCGAAATCAACTCACAAGGGGCGCGCATGTTCCACTCGGCTTCGGCTCGATGCTATTCGGCGTTGGCTTGGTGTGACACGATCGGCGGTCCCGGATTGGCTTCGAGCTTGATCGGGACTAAAAACATAAGCGCGATCGCAATTGCTATCGACGCGATGACGGCCGCCGTGCTGAATATGTCCTTCATTTTCGTAATCCTGTATATTCAAAGGTACTGAACAACGCTCCGCCGTACCTCCCGTTCCACTTCGCCCCGGCGGAACCATTTTTGGATCTTAGGCGTTGGGGGCGGCCCTGCTTGGGCAATCCTGGGGACAACTGGAGGTACGCCTATGGGCGCATCGGTACTCGTCGGCATCCTGATTACCTTCCTCGTGGTGATCCTGGTGCTCTATCTCGTGCAGCGCTTGCCGCTGGATGCCCGAGCGCGACAGATCGCGCAGATCATCGTCATCATCATCGGGATTATATCGTTGCTCAAATACCTTGCGGTATTCTAGTCGCGATCCATATTCGGCATAGGAAACTCCGAGCCGGTGCTCATGACAACCTTGTCGATCGCACGTCTTGCCGGCAAATTGCTGGCCGCAGCTACAGTGCTGTGCGCGGCGAGTTCGGCCCATGCTCGGCCGGACACCCGCACCATGACTTGCGCTGAGACGCAGGCGCTGATCAAGAGCGACCATGCAGTGGTTTTAACCACCGGCCCGGACACTTATGTGACCGCTTCGTGCGGCAATTCGGCAATGAGTGCGACTGGCCCGAAGTGCCTATGACGATAACCGTTCCGGCCAAGGACGGCGAGTGCCGGGTCTATCGGTGCGAGGAGCCGGTCGGCCTTCCGGACTGATCGCTTGTTCTTGTGCCTCGGCGGAACGACTGCAAATTGTTGCGAGCTCTAGCAGCCGGCAGGAATTTGCCGGCCGCGAAATTGTTCTGGTAGCGGCAGGAGAAAAAGCGATGCCTGAGATCGCGCGCAGCGGCAGTTGCCTTTGTGGTGGCGTGCGGTTTCATGTGGCCGGCGAACCGACCCGGGTCGGCCTCTGCCACTGCAAGGATTGCCGCAAGACGAGCGGATCGGTCTTTCATGCCTATGCCGTATGGCCTCTTCACGCGTTCGAAACCACCGGAATGACCACCGCCTATGGCGCCCGGAGCTTTTGCCCGACCTGCGGAAGCCGTGTCCCGTTCATCGGCGACGACGAGGTCGAGGTCACGATCGGCAGCCTTGACGTCGCGCCTACCGAAGGACTGGTGCCGAGCTACGAACTCTGGATCGGAAGGCGCGAGTCCTGGCTGCCGGCCGTCCCCGCGGCGCGTCAGTTCGAGCATGATCGGGTGGCAGGCGATTCGACGGCCGACGAATAAACCGGCCTGAAAGGGCTGGTTACGGACTTTAAGTCTGAACGACGACGAGTTCCTTGGTCGAAAGCCAGAGCAACCGGGCACAACCAAACCGCGCGCGGGGTCACAACTTCATGCCAGTGATCCAGACTACCCGTAGACTTTTAGGGGCGCCTATGGGCCAGTCTGGCAAAATGGAAAACCTGCAGTTTGCTCAGGCACTGGATCGCAGCCACGGACATGAAGGCCGCCGCCCCAAGGGCTGAGCCGGCCGGCGCAATTCGGGGAAAACGCGCCGCGGTTTTCCGTGCCGAATTTGCCTGGAGCGATACCCGGAGCGGTTCAGCTTTTAGATCGGAGCTGGATCGCCGAGTCCAACGAAGCATCCTGAATGCAAAAAAGCCCGCCATGCCTCCTCGGCATGGCGGGCTGAACCTCGGGCGATCAAGGCTGGATCCTGTAGCCTCGCCGCCGATCTACGACGCGGCGGCCTTTTGGCGGACCGGAAGCTTCCACCCAGGCCGCGCGAAATGACAGGTGTAGCCGTTTGGATAGCGTTCGAGATAGTCCTGGTGCTCGGGCTCGGCTTCCCAAAAGGGGCCGACCGGAGCAAGCTCGGTGACCACCTTGCCGGGCCACAGGCCGGACGCGTCGACGTCGGCGATCGTGTCCTCGGCGATCCGTTTCTGCTCATCGCTGGTGTAGTAGATCGCCGAGCGATAACTCATGCCGATGTCGTTGCCCTGGCGGTTCCTCGTCGTCGGATCATGGATCTGGAAGAAGAATTCGAGCAGGGTGCGGAAACTGGTCCTGGCCGGGTCGAAGATGATCTCGATCGCCTCGGCGTGAGTGCCGTGATTGCGGTAAGTGGCGTTGGCGACATCGCCGCCGCTATAGCCGACCCGGGTTGAAAGAACGCCGGGCAAGCGTCGGATCAGATCTTGCATGCCCCAGAAGCAGCCGCCGGCAAGGACCGCGCGCTCGGTGGAAGAAGCCATGTCACACCTCCTTTGGATTGCTCCATAGATAGGCGTTGCGGCCGGGCACTTCCAGCGGTTTGACAAACGTGCCGGCGGCGACTTCGAAACTGCAGGATCAGGAATCCGAAGTCGGTTTGAACCGCCGGATCGCCAGTTCGAAGACGATGTCCGATAAGGCCGGTAGGCGGCCAGGAGATTACTGCGGCGTCTCTTCTCCGCCTCCTCCAGCAGGGCCAGATAGGCGCGCATCGCCATCGATGAGCGGCCGCAGACTCGCTTCGAGGCCGCGGATACGGTTACGGATCTGCTCATCGCTCAACCGGTCGAGATCGTTTCTGTCGGCATCGATATCCTGGGAAAAATCCTTGGGCAGCAGCGTCAGCACCACCTTGAGGTACTGATCGGGCTTGTCGGCCCGCACCGCCGCGATGACGCCCGCGCCATGGGCGCGAAAGTCGGCGCGCAGGGCAGTCGCGAAGTCGTCGACCAGCGTCTTGCGCGGGCGCTTCGGGCGGGCAGCCTTGGCGGCGGCTTCGGGTCTGCGCCCCGCCTGCTTCGCGCCGGCGGACTTGCGGCGCACGGGCCTGCTTTCGTCAGCCATGGGCGGTCACATGGGACGATGCCTTCGCCGCCTTCGGTTTGCGGGTCTTGCGCGCCGGCTTCTTTCGCGGCCTGGCGCGGACAGGCTTCGGCGACTCCACATCGGCCGCCGGCGCCGCCATTGCCCTCAGCTTCGCGGTGGCCGCAGGAACCGCCGATGGGTCGGCGCCCTGGCGCGGAAAGCCGAAGCCGGCAACCGCATCGATCGGTCCGCCGCGCACCATGCCGATGCGCACGCCCGGCGCCACCTGCTCGACGCGGCCTGATCTCACCGGCAGGCTTGCGCCCTCGAATTCGCCGATGGCGCTGACGGTCTCGGCGCCGTCATCGGCGGTGATGATGGTGGCGTAGCGCGGCATCCGGGCCTCGACAAAAATGTTGGAAGCGTCGCGTCCGTTGCGCAAAGCGCTTGGAAAAACGGACGGGCGCGAAAAACAAAAAACCCGCCGGGCGGCGGGTCGTTGGCGCAAATCAGCACCATGAGAAAAATAGTAGCATAGCTGCCCTCACCGGGCAAGTGCGTCTAGGTAAATTTTCCTATCCTTTTCCAATCAACGCCGAGCGGGGCCACCCACGCGCCGCAGCCCTAGATTGAGCCGTCAGCCAACAGCAGTGCGGAATTTTTGTCGGAACCAACCTTGGTCCGACGGGTTCACCCCCTAGTCGCCAATGCGACAAACGAACTCTCGCACAGAGGAGAAGACAATGCTTACGAGGATCCTTGCAGCTTCCGCCCTGACCATCGGCCTCGCCACGGCGGCGATGGCCCAGAGCGCCGGCACCACGACCGGGAATAACGGCACCAGCGGCAGCGGCCAGTCGATTACGGTGAACCCGACCACGCCGGCCAACCCTTCGCCTGACCAGGCTTCGCCCGATACCGGCACGACCGGCAGCGTGACGGGCGGCGACATGAATTCGAACGCCGACAAGAACTGCCCGGACAGCCCGCAGGGCGCACAGGGCGACGCCAGCACGGCCGCCGGCACGATGCAGCCGAACGTCAACGACAACAATTGCGGCAAGTAGGACTATCGCGCGTCACAGCGCCGAAGCACAAAGGCCGTGGAGGGTCCTCCACGGCCTTTGCTGAGGAACCCGGCTTCGCTGGTTTGGCATGGTCGGGCGGAACCATGCGGCCTCCCGGCCGTTGCAAGGGGCACAAAGGAGAAAGCCATGGCAGACAACGAAAGCAGTAGCGGCGGCGCGACAAACGGAACCAGCACCCCGAGCAGCAGCAGCACCGCAACCACCGCGCGTCCGCGCAACGCCGCCGCGCGCAGCGGAGGCGCCTCGCGCAGCGGAGCGTCGCGCAGCAACCCTGCATCGCGCGGCAACGCGGCCAAGGCATCCGAAGACGCGATGAAGAAGCAGATCGCGGAGTTGAAGCGCGAGGTGAACCGGTTGAACCGGGCGCTCTCCGAACAGGCCGAGGAAGCGGTCGAGACCGCTCAGGGCTGGTACCAGAGTGCGGCCGATCGCGCGTCGAACCTCTACGGCAGCGCTTCAGACCGCGCATCCAACCTCTACAGCGGCGCCTCGGACCGCGCGTCGCGCGCGGCAAGCCAGTTGCGCAGCCAGGCGCAGAGCGTTTCGGAGACCGTGCAGCAAAACCCGGGCACCTTCTCGACGGCGATGCTCATCGGCGGGCTGGTCGGGCTGCTGGCCGGCATGGCGATTAGCAGAAGCTCGGACGCGGAGCCGGACTGGCTGCAGCGCTGGCACAGATAGGATTTCCGGCCAGGCTGGGGCAGCCCGGCCGATCAACGGTAGTTTGCGGAGGCTGCCTCGCGGCGGCGACGCCGAAAGAAGGCCGGGCCGTCATGCCCGGCCTTCTTTGCTCGATGCAGGACGTCTGCGTTACAGGCTGTGCCGCTCAACCCATCGGTTGTGGCCGGTTGTTCCCAGGCTGGTCATTAGCCGGACCTTATGGGATCATCCCATGGGGAATCGCGGAGAGCAGCATGGACAGACCTGCCATGGCATCCGTCTTTCGGATGCGGCATGTGCCTGCAAGCATTTCGGGCGTTCGCAGCCTTGGCCGCGGCCAGGCCGATCCGATCTTTCATTCGAGACCACTCGGCGAGGCGATCCGCTTCATCGCCCAGGCCGACGGTCAGTACGACCTCAGCGCCGTCGCCATCTTCTACGGCGACCGCCAGACGCCGCCGCTCGGCAACCGAGAGATCAGGCAGCTCTGGAGCGAATATGGCGAGCGGTGGATGGATGCTTAGGCGCGCGGGCTGCCCAAGGCCGGATCGGAAACGCCGCTCATGCGTTCTTGAGGCGAGGTCAATGGGAGGAACGCCATGAACGTCGCCAATCTTCAGATCGAGGGCCTGCTGATGGCCGTCGCCGCGATCAACCATGTGTTGGTCAGGAAAGGCGTACTGACCGTCGAGGAGATCGACATCGCGCTGCGAAAGGCCGAGGCCGGCGAAACCGACGAGGAGCGCTCGCAGGCGATCTCGGCCTCGAACCGCGACGCCATCAATTTCCCGATCCGGCTCCTCGAGCTCGCCAACCAGTGCCAGCCCGAAGCCGACATGCCGTCCTTCTCCAGGCTGGCGCGCATGGTAGGCCAGATGAAGGAACCGTATAACGACCAGATGTGAGGCGCCCGCCTGAATGCGAAGCGCCAATCGCGGGGCGCGGGCGCCGGCCCTCATCCGTCCTGCGGGCGCCCCTTGAACGGAGAGAAGGAAAAGCTCACGCCCTGCCCGGCCATCCCTGCTTGAGCGCCAGCACGCTGCCGGGGCCGTGCGCCGCGGCGTAGAGCAGGCCAGCAGCGAAGGGGAAATGCGACATGAAGGCGCCGAACTCGGCCTGATTTCCCGTCCAATGCGACGGGCCGTGGAAGGCGAAGCCAAGGAAGACGACATAGACCGCGCCGATCAGCGCCAATGGCGTCAGATAAGCGCCGGTCAGGAAGGAAAGCACCAGCAGCGTCTCCAGGATCGCGGCGCACCAGGCCAGGAACAGCGGGAACGGGAAGCCGGCGGCGGCGATGTAGCCAGCGGTGGCGCCGATATTCATCAGCTTGAAGGCGACGGCCATGGCGAACATGGCGGCGAAGATCAGGCGGGCTATGAGAATGGCGGCGGTCTGCCAGGTCGATTGCATTTCCACGAGTGTCCCTCCGGGTTGTTGAAGCGGTCGATGCCCCCGAGGACGGATGGAGGAAGAGGATTCCGACAGGGGTGGGGAAAATTGTGCGAGGCGGGACGCCGTGCCTCTCCTTCTCCCCTTGTGGGAGAAGGTGGATCGGCGCGATAGCGCCGAGACGGATGAGGGGTGTTCCAGCGGAGTGAGACGCTGGCTTTCCCTGGAACACCCCTCATCCGTCGCCTACGGGGACACCTTCTCCCACAAGGGGAGAAGGGTGAGCCCGCCCTACCCCGCCTTCGCCTGCGGCGGGTGGCTGATCGACTCCCGCACGGTGCCGTATTCGGCGCCCCAGCGGTCGGTCATGTCGCAGCGTATGTCCCACAACTCGGGGAAGAAGCGATGGCGGGCGCCGCCTTCGAGGATTTCCACCGGCCTGCCCTTCAGCGACTTCGCGCCCAGCCCGATCGAACGGTGGATCAGATAGAGGTGGTTGGCGCGGAATTTCTGGAACAGCTCGTCGAACTCGATCAGCGCCTCTGCCACGACATAGGCGTCGCCATGATCGTAATGCTCGTCATAGATGTCCGCGACCGTCAGCCCGCGGCCGTCGAGATAGGCATGCTTGAAGGCCCGCCAGAGATCCGGCGGCAGGCGCAAGAGGAACTTGAAGCCCGGCGATTCCTGGCCGCTGCCATTGCCGAGCTGCAGGCGGATCTGCTGGTATTCCTTGGGCGACATGGTCTCCAGCAGATCGAGCTGCGCCGTCATCATGCGCATCAGCCGGTGCACGCGGCCCATCAGCGTGACGATGCGGTGCGTGTCCTCACTCTCCAGGTAATCGAGCACATCGACCAGAGTGTAAGCGATGAGCTTCATCCACAGCTCCTCGACCTGATGCACGATCTGGAACTGCAGTTCGTCGGCATTGACCATCTCGGAGAGCGGCTTCTGGCAGGTCAGCAGCTTGTCGCACTGGAGGTAGACGCCGTAGTCGCGCATCTCCGGCGCCTCGATGCGGGCGTGATAATCCGTCTTGTCCATGGCGCAGCCTCCTCGCGGGCGGGGTTTTCGACCGTGCGGCGAGGATAGCGTTTTCGACTTGAACATTGTTCCTTTCTGTTATCCAGATGGCGTGAAATGAAGGACGACTTCAGTTCTTTGTCGCCACTGTGGAGAACGAACGATGCTGGATGCTGTCGACCGCAGGATAGTCGCCGCGCTCGAGCGCGACGCGAGGCTCTCCTTCGGAGAGCTCGCCGAGGAAGTCGGCCTGAGCAAGACGCCGTGCTGGAAGCGGGTGAAGGCGCTGGAAGAGGCGGGCGTCATCCGCGGATACTCGACCCGCATCGATCCGGCGGCAATCGGCTTCGGCATCGAGGCCTTCATCCAGGTGTCGATCGACTTCGAGGTGTCAGACGCCTTCGAGGCGGCGGTGAAGAAGCACCCGCTGATCCGCCGCTGCTATGCCACGACCGGCGAGGCCGACTATCTTCTGCAGATCGTCACCGTCGACATGAGGGCGCTCGACCGCATGTTGCGCGAGGAACTAAGCCGCCTGCCCGGCGTGCGCCGCACCGTGACATCGATGGCGATGCGCGAGATCAAGGGCGACATCTCCTTTGCCGAGGCGGCGGGGCGCGCGCTGAGGGGATAGGTCGGGCGCCCCGGAGCCGTGGGCGCAGCGCGTCCAGTCCTTACAGAGGGGAACTTTCTCGGCATGGGGACCCGAACGAACGCTATGGCCGAATTTCGGCAGCGAAGCCGGGCTTCGCGGCAGCGGCCGGCTCGGCCACCCGCGCCGCATCTTCCTTTTCCGCATCCGCCTTGCGCTTCGGGCATTCCTCGAAGTCATGGTCGCGGCCGCCGCAATAGGAGCAGCATTTGGCGGGAGCGTCTTGGTTGAACATCGAGGTCATTCCCCAGAATGCACGAGAACGTTTCCGGTTGCAGCAATTGCGTGAAGAGCGTGCAATCGCCGTTCAGCCCTATGCCCGACATCCGAGTCAAAGGAGCTCGCCGCTCGTGCAGCGGGCTCCGATCGATCGCCGCCTGCTTGCGGGCCGGTGGCGAACGGCCCGGACGGCCCAAACTGACGCCGCGACCACGCGCACGCCGAGCACGGCATGCGTATTATCGTGTTCCTATCGGCCGCGAGGCCAGCAGCCTGGGCGACACGATCAACCAGGGGTCCGCCGACGAGATTTATCCATTCCTCCCATTCCGCGAACATCGAGAAGCGTCGCAGGCACCAGCGCGCTGGGCACAATGCCGACGCTTCCATCGAGGCGCAAGGCGGCGTGCGGAGGGCGCCGGTTGCGCGCGGCGGCGGCTGCCTGCGTGCCAGGCACGGGAAAGTCGGAATTTCAGGGCCAGGCCGATCAGCCGCCGAAATCGCTTGGGTTCTCGGCCCCGAGCTGCGGTACGACGATTGCCTCCAGCGGCGCGTCGAGCGTCCATTTCAAACTGCCGGGCGAGCGTTCGAGGCTGGAAGAACCGCCCAGCGACTGCGGGGTCACCCGCTGCAGCACCACCGTCCCGAAGCCCTTGCGTTCGCCGGCCGCCTTGTCCTTGCCTGTCTTCTGCGCGGTTCCAGTTCCTGCCGCGCTGGAAGTCTCTTGCCACAAGAGATGAAAGCGACGCCGCGCATCCGGGCCGGGCTCGACCTTCCAGGTGATTTCGACATGGCCGCCATCGGCGACAAGGGCGCCATATTTGGAGGAGTTGGTGCCGAGCTCATGGAAGGCCATGCCGAGATTCTGCACCGCATTCGACTGCAGCGTCAGCAGTGGCCCGGAAAGCGAAATGCGCTCCTCGTGGCCGAAGGGCTTCAAATGCTCCTGGACGAGGTCGAACAGGCTGGCGCCGGCCCATTCCGAGGTGACCAGAAGGTCGTGCGAGCGCGACAGCGCCATGATGCGCGCGCGGATCATCTGCTCGAACTCGCCGGGATCGGTCGAGCGTTTGCTGGTCTCCCTGACCATGGACAGGATCACCGCGAACTGATTCTTCACGCGGTGGTTGACCTCGCGCATCAGAAGCCGGATGCGGCGCTCGCTCTCCTTGGCGGAGGTGATATCGCGGGCGATCTGCGATGCGCCGACGATCTCGCCGGCGCTGTTCCTGATGGGCGAGACGGTGATCGACACGGCGATCAACGAACCGTCCTTGCGCTTGCGCGTCGTCTCAAGGCTGCCGACCCCCTCGCCCCGGCGGATGCGGCCGATGATGTCGGCTTCCTCATGGTGCATGTGCTCCGGGATCAAGGTCAGGATCGACTGGCCGATGGCTTCCTCGGCGGTATAACCGAACATGCGTTCGGCCGCGTGGTTCCAATCGGTTATGATGCTGTTCAGATCCTTGCCGATAACCGCATCGTAGGAGGAGTCGACGATAGCCGCGAGGCGAGCGTCGGCATCGGCGTTCGGGCGAAAGATCCCCCCTTGGTTCGACATGCGCATCAATTAGGGCCGGTTGAAATCAAGGCAATGTCTCGGTCGCTTCCGCTTACGGCTTTGAGTCGCCTGAACCATCGTCTGCTTTCCTGTCCAGCGATATCACGCCGAAATCCTGCGACCGCGAGCCAGCACCGGCCGTCAAAAACCCATCCGAGGAAAGCCCCCGACGCAGGAGCTCGCGCACCGCCGCCGATCGGCTCGGCATGCGCTTTTCGAAACGCCAGTTCTCCAGAGCCGCCAACTCCTCGTCGGTCAGCATGATCTGCAACCGTTGCGGTCGTTCGAGCTCAGCCATGCCTGCCTCCCTCACAGACAACAAAGCCATGAATGAGAATGCCATGAATGAGTAAGTGTCTCATTATGAATAGAAGTAGGGTTTGCCTCATAGGACGTCAAGGATGCATGAATCGTGAAGGACGGCCTAATCTAACGATACCAAAGTTGCATCGAAACCACATTTGTTGTTCTTTGCTAACTTATTGATTTATCTATTGCTTTCGTCATTTTTTGCTTGCCTTCCATGCTTTTCGGGCGCATGGTTGCGAGCGAGGGATAACCTCCAGGAAGGAGGCTTTCCATGTTCCAACGATTTTCCATGCGATTGCGCGACGACGCTCACCACAGAGTCCAGCAGGCTTTGCGGATCAAGGGTATCGTCAACATCATCCGACTTTCGGAAGAAATCCGGCTGAACAATCTGGTCGAAAACATCGCCCGGGAAGACATCGAAGATCTCGTGATGCAGATTGCCCAGCTTTACGGCGCGCCGATCGAGTTCGACGATGAGGCGCTGACGGCGCTCGACCTCCCCGGCGACTTCGGCAAAGACAACCGCAACGACCTCGAAAAGATGCTGGATGGTCGCGCCTGTGGCGGTGAAGCCTCCGGTGATCTGCTGCAGTTGCGAGGGGAAAAATCGTAGGACGCCGGCCTAGTGGGCGTCGGCATCTCGCTCAGGCGCTCTTGCGACGTTTCTGAACGGTTTTCTTTGGTGGAGCTGCGGGCGGCGGCGCATCGGCTTCCTGGGCCAGCCGCGCAGCGCGCAAGCGCTCCGTCTTGGCGGTCCTGGTCTTTGCTTCAAGGTCCAATATCTGCCGAGCCACACGAGAGGTCGTGTCGGTCTTGGCTTCCGTGCGGGATTGGGCCGGTTTGAACAGGCCGTTGTCCGGTAGGGATTTCATTTGTTTTCTCCTCAATCAAAAAAGGCCGGGCAAAGCCCGACCTTCTCCAACGCGCCTCTGCGGCCGATGCCAGTACATCCGTGGTCAAAAGACCCCGAGGCGCTGTGATCAGGCGGCTTGCAGATTCTCTGCCGAGCTCTTGCCGCTGCGGGCGTCCTTCACGACGTCGAAGTTCACCTTCTGGCCTTCGACGAGAGAGCGCAGTCCTGCGCGCTCGACGGCCGAGATATGAACGAACACGTCCGGCTGGCCGCCGCCCTGCTCGATAAAGCCAAAACCCTTGGTGGAATTGAAAAACTTCACGGTTCCAGTAGTCATTGCGATCTCCTTACAAATCGACGCAAAATTATGCGCGCCAGGCAAATGCCAAGCGACGCAATCTTCGAAATTGAGAGGGAAGATCGTAGGAGCGCAGTTTTGCGCGTAAACAACATTCTGTCAGCAAGATCGATTTGCAACATATAGCGCTTAATTTTGCCACCGGCAAGGGCTCATGGAATAATACTATCCAAAACGCCGGCTTTCGAAGCGATGGCAGCCCTGTCAAATTGGAACGACCGTCCCCACAGAACGTTGGATTCCTGGACCGGACGACGCGTCGGTTTCATGGATGGGACAGCAATGGCCAGCAGGAACGACAATCAAACTTCCCACGATGTGGTGAAGCGTCTTGTGCGGGAGACAGGCGTCAGCGAAGCACAGGCACGCGAGCTCGTCCGCCTTATCGGCCTGGACTGGAGTTCCCTCGTCCGCGAGGCCAAATTAATCGCTTCGGCGCCCCGAGACTAAGTCCGGCTTCGGCCCCTTGATTCAGTCGAGGACGTCGCGGCTGGCGCTTGTGAGGCGCCGCCCGACGCGCCTGCCGGAGAGGTCGGCTAAGTTCACCGGCAATGCGAGGTCGTTCGAGGCGGCAAGGCTGAGCGCCCCGCAACTCTCCAAGGCGACCCCGAGAAGGCGACCCAGAGGCGCAAGCGCCCCCCCAAAGGGTGCCGCCCTTTCGGCACCTGCTCTTCCGGATCATCATGACGGGCAGAGATATTGCGGGCGAATAGCTTTTCGGCAGGAACCTCACGACGGCGCTGTCGTTAGCACCTTGTGTGCAACAGGAGGTCCAGCAAATGGATTGGAACCGCGTCGAAGGCAATTGGAAGCAGGTGAAGGGCAAGGTCAAGGAACAGTGGGGCAAGCTCACCGACGACGACCTCGACCGGATCGCGGGCAAGCGCGACCAGCTCGAAGGCAAGATCCAGGAACGCTACGGCATCGAGAAGGATCGCGTGCGCCGCGACATCGATGACTGGTACGGCCGCCAGGGCTGGTAGCAGCCGGCTCGACAAAGGGCGTTGCCTCACGGGCAGCGCCCTTTTTGCGCGAGCCGTTCAAGCTTGCGCGAGGCGCTCCCGTATCTCCATTTCGATCCCGCGATCGAGCGGCAGGGGCGGATCGACGGGTCCGCCATGTCCAAGCTCCACCAGCGCGGCGGCGTCGCGACGGAATTTTTGCAGCGACACCGTACGGCCCTGCTCAAGCCAGCCGGCAGCATGCAGGATGAAGTGCGACCCCGACGCCAGCGCCGCCGAAACCACCCTCCCCCCTTCCGCGCCGGATTGCGCATCGTCGACCTTGGCCGATGTGATGGCGCCGTCGCCCCGCACGGGCACGCCGAGCCGCCTCCCAAGTCCGGCGGCGTAGAACTGGACGAGCTGCGATGCCGGATCGCCGAAATTGGGCAGCATCCGGCGCATGTCGAACGGATAGGCGAGGATGCCCATCACCACCGGCGCGCCTGGGCGCCAGAGCTGCGCCAGTGCCAGGCCGGCAAGCACCTCTGCATAGCCCTGGATCAGCGCGCCAGCCACGGTGACGGGCGCCGTGGCGCCCATCATCATGTAGGACGAGACCATGCTCGCCTCGCCCCTCAGCGCGATTGTCCGCAAGCACTTCAACGGGTTCGGCCAATAGGTGAGCGGCGGCGTGGCGTTGATCAGGTGGACAAGGGCGCATTCGCCGGGACGCGACGGCCTGCCAATCGCGGCCGCCGTCAGGTCGATTACCGCCTCGGCCGCCGCCGGGGAGGCAATGCTTCCCATGAACGGCTTGTCGGAACCGGTGAGATGCGCAAGCAGCATCTCAAGCGGCCGACGTTCCTCGGCGACATCCTCCATGACGCAGATCATCTGCCCGGTGTTGGTCAGCCGGGGGGAGGCATGCGCGGCGGCGACGAGCCGGGCATAGATTTGCCGACTGCCGGCCGCCCTCGCCCCATTGTCGAGCACGACATTGGGTGCGCCGTAGATCGGCGCGAAGACGGGCGCCGCGCCTTCGCCGACCGGGGTGTCCCGTGTGGGATTCCTGGCCCGCAGCAGGAACCTCGCCGGCGCATGCCGGCGCACGATGCGGCGCAGCTCAGCCCCGTCCAAGCGCACGATATCGCCGGTCGGCACGCCACCGGCCTGCTTCAAGAGGTCGATGGTCTGAGGATCGTCAAGGAAACGGATGCCGGTTTCCTCGAGCACACGGTCGGCCGCCCTCTCGATCGCCTCCAGCCCGGCCTCGTCGCGCTCGGGACGATAGGCCGCGGCGATGAAATCCGCTGCTTCGCGATGTTCACGAGCCGATGAAGCCGACATGGAAATCCTCGCCCGACGCGGCAGATATGGCGGCCCGGGCATTCCACATTATCCGGTTCGGCTTGCCTTCGCGCCCCTCCCGGCGCGGCACCTTGCGTCGCTTCCCAAAAGGTGGGCGCCGAAGCCGGCGAAGCGCTTTCATCGGCATTTCGCGGGAGAAAAAGCGCCGGGCTATCAAATGTTAGCGCACTTTGCCCAACAACCCCATACCTCGTCAAACGCGCCTGTTTTGAATCACTTGTGACATCCCCTGTGACTGGGCCGCTCGGTCCGCTCATGGAAGACATGAATGCTTGAATCGCTTTTCCTGAACCTCGGCCAGCACGACAGCCTGTCGGATGAGGAGCAATCCCTGCTCGGCGATTTGATGGCCGGCGAGCGCAGCTTCGCCGCCGGCCAGGACATCGTCGCTTCGGGATCGCGGCCGGCCTACAGCACGCTCATCCTCGACGGCCTGGCGGCCCGCTACAAGGTGCTTGCCGATGGCGGCCGGCAGTTCACCTCGCTGCAGGTGCCGGGCGATTTCGTCGACCTCTATGCCTTTCTGCTGAAGACCATGGACCACGGCGTCATCGCGCTCTCGCCCTGTCGCGTGGTCCTGGCCGATCATTCGAAGCTGCGCAGCATAACCGAGCGGGCGCCGCATTTGACGCGGCTTTTGTGGCTCGACACGCTGATCGACGGCGCCATCCACCGCGAATGGATCGTCGCCATGGGGCGGCGCTCGAAGGTCTCGCATCTGGCGCATCTGTTCTGCGAGCTGTTCGTCAGGCTGCAAGTGGTGAAGCGCACCAACGACATGAGCTTCCACCTGCCCGTATCCCAGGCCGAGCTCGCCGATGTGCTGGGCCTGTCGGTCGTGCACATGAACCGCGTCATAAGCGCGTTGCGCAACAGCGGCGTCATCGTGTGGGCCAACCATACGGTAACGATCCTCGACTGGCAGAGGCTGCAGCAGATCGCCGAGTTCGACCCGATCTATCTCTCGATGACGCGCGAGCCGCGCTGACGGCAATCGCTGTCGAATGCCGTGGGAGCTGCGCCAAAGGTGTTCGGTGCCTCGGCCGCAAGACCAATCGCGCATGGACAACACGAAGATCGGCCCGCCCCTCCCTGCTTGAGAATCTCGCCCGGCAATCTCTCGCCTTGGAACATTCAGGTGCCGACGAAGTTCATCTTGCGCACGATGGCTCGGTCTTTCGCGATGGCAGATTATCTGACGCTTCCGGCAGTCTTCCACAACCTGTTCCGCGTGGTCATTGAAACGCCGCGTGGATCGGCCGCCAAGCTCGCCTATGAGCCGAAGACCGGCGTGTTCGAATATTCCCGCCCGCTACCCGTGGGTAACACCTATCCCTATGACTGGGGCTTCGTGCCATCGACGCTGGGAGACGATGGCGATCCGCTCGACGGGCTCGTGATCCACCAGGCCGCCAGCGCTCCGGGCGTCGTCATTAAATGCGATCTGCTGGGCGCGCTCGCTGTAAAGCAGCGCGATCCCGACGGCTCGAAGGTCCGCAACGACAGGTATATTTTCTGCCCTCACAAGGAAGACGCGCAGGATGAGCCCGTGGCGTCCGCCGAGGTGCCCGAGCATCTTCGCCGCGAAATAGAGCAGTTCTTCCTTTCCTCGGTGCTGGGCACCGGCAAGAAGATCAAACTGAAGGGCTGGAAGAACGCCGCCGAAGCCAACGCCTCGCTGACGAAGGGGATGGAATCCTTCGAGCGAAAACGCGCCCGCTGATCGGACGCCCGATGCCTGTTTCCCGTCCCATCCCCGCCAATGCCGTGCATATCTGCGTCGACATGCAGCGCATGTTCATGCCCCCCGGTCCATGGGCGGTGGAATGGTTTCCGCAGACCCTGCCCAAGATTGTCCGGCTTGCGCAAAGGAGGCCGGCGCGAACAATATTCACGCGCTTCATTCCGGCGATGCGACCGGGAGATGGCCACGGCCAGTGGCGCAGCTACTACGAACGCTGGGCGGAAATGACGCTTCAGAACGCAGGCGCCGACATTATCGAATTGGCGCCGGAGCTGAAGAGCTTTGTCCCGCCGGCACGACAATTCGATAAGCCCGTCTACTCGCCCTGGTTCGACGGCAAGCTGGGCCGCGCACTCCTGGCGGAAGACGCCGAGACCATAATCGTCAGCGGAGGCGAGGCCGATATGTGCGTCCTGGCGACGCTGCTCGGAGCCATCGATTTCGGCTTTCGCACGATACTGGCCGAAGACGCGATCTGCAGCACTTCCGACGAAGCCTATGACGCCATCTTGAGGCTGTTCACCAAAAGATATTCGCATCACGTGGAAGTTGCCCCGGTCGATGAAATCCTGGATTTCTGGGTCTAGCCCATGTCGAATGCCGGCCGACTAAACAAATGTGGATGTAGGTGCCGCACCGCGATGCAAGGGTGGCGACCGCATGGAGCCGATCGATCGTCGCTCCAATTTCCCATGTCTTCGTTCGCCGTTGCTCCCTGATGAACAGCCTCCTCAACGCAAACGCGCAACCCACCCCGAACGGCGCCGCCCATGCCTCGGCAGCGGTGGCCGCGCCCTCGAGCCACTAAGGAACTGCAAGCGATGACCGAAGTCGGTTCACGGGTAGAGAAAGACCAAAGCAACACTGTGGCAAAAGGCCCGTTTCAACGGCTCCTCCGCACGATCGGGCCCGGCTTCATCACCGGCGCTTCGGACGACGATCCGTCCGGCATCGGGACCTACAGCCAGGCCGGCGCCCAGCTCGGCTTCAACATCGGCTGGTCCATGCTGTTCACCTTCCCGCTGATGGCTGCGATCCAGGAGATCGCCGCCCGCATCGGACGCACCACGGGCGAGGGTATCTCCGGGAACCTCCGCCGGCATTATCCGGCTTCGCTGCTATACCTGGTCGTGACGTTTCTGTTCGTCGCCAACGTCATCAACATCGGCGCCGATCTCAGCGCCATGGCTGATGCGCTGAAACTGCTGGTCGGCGGCCCGAGCCCGGTCTACGTCGTCGCGTTCGCGATCATCTGCGTGTGCGCGATCGTCTTCCTCGACTACACCCGATATGTGAAAGTCCTCAAATGGACCACGCTGAGCCTGTTCGCCTATGTCGTCGCGATGTTCGCGGCGGATGTGCCGTGGGTTGAGGCGGCCAAGGGGCTGTTCATTCCGCATATCGAATGGAGCGGCGCCTTCGCCACCACGCTGCTCGCGATCCTGGGCACGACCATCTCGCCTTATCTGTTCTTCTGGCAAGCCTCGCAGGAGGTGGAGGAGGAAGAGGTCAAGCCAACCGCCAAGCCGTTGAGGTGGGCGCCCTGGCAGGCCTCAAGGGCCTTCCGGCGGATCCGCGCCGACACGCTGGTCGGAATGGCCTTTTCGAACCTGATCGCCATCGCGATCGTGTTCACCACGGCCGCCACCCTCCACAAGGCAGGAGTGACGGACATTGCTTCGTCCACGGACGCGGCCAAGGCGTTGGAGCCGGCGGCCGGCAAGTTCGCCTTCATAATCTTCTCGGCCGGAATCATCGGCACCGGACTTCTGGCGGTCCCAGTGCTGGCCGGTTCGGCGGCCTTCGCCGTCGGCGAAACGCTGCACTGGCGGGTCGGGCTGCGGCGCAGGCCGAAGGAGGCGGTCGCATTCTACGCAACGCTTGCCGCCGCGACGGCCCTTGGCACCGGCATCATGTTCACCCCCATCGACCCAATCAAGGCGCTTTACTGGAGCGCGGTTATCAACGGCATGTGCGCCGTCCCGGTCATGGTCGTCATGATGCTGATGTCCGCCCGTAAGGACATCATGGGGGAATTCCCGGTCCGGGGCTGGCTGCGCGCCCTTGGCTGGCTGTCGACATTGGCCATGGCAGCCGCTTCGGCAGGCCTCGTCGCGCAATGGCTCTTGTAAGGCCTGTCAAATCTGTCAGCCCTTGAAGTATCCGGCGGAGCTTTGACGATGGCCGTTGTCATCCTCTCGCGTGCCGACGGTCCTCGCTCAACGGGCTCGTTCGATACCCGGCGCCGCAAAAAAACGGCGGCTCAAAGAGCCGCCGTTTCTTGTTTATCGACAGGCTTCAGTTTGCGCCGCCGAGTTCCTTGGTCATCTTGCAGAAATTGTCGTGCTGCTTGGCGATGGTCTCGTCGCCGCAGTCCTTCTTTATGGACGCACGGTCTTCTTCCGTCAGGGCCATCCATGCCTTTTTGAACTCATCGCCCGATCTCATCGTCTTCATTCCCGCATCGGTGAAGAAAGGCGACATCTTTTGCGGATCGTCCAAAGCCGACGTACCGGTGGAACCGCCGGCCATGGCCGCGCCGGTCGCAAGCGAAAGGGCGATCGCGCTCATGCAAAGCATCTTGGTATTCATCTGTCTGCTCCCTGCCATGGTTGGAAATAACTGCTATTGGGAAGCGCTCTTTCCGGCAAAAAGTTCCAGGCGAAATCAAATAAATGCCGCCGCGCGGGTTGCCGCTCGTCATCCTATCAGGTCAAACCTTTCGTGCTGCTTCCGATCTGTTCGCGGCAGTCAATAACAATTGAGTTTCCTGGCCGCTTTTCGGCAAAGATTCTCTCGGGAACAAGTTCGGGAAAACTGTGTTGGGTGGTTATCCACCCACTCAGGAGATGCAGATATGGCGACGACGAAAGCGGCCTCGAAGAAAGGCCTCAATGAACTTTTCCACGACACGCTGAAGGACATCTACTTCGCCGAGAAGAAGATCCTGGCGACGCTGCCCAAGATGGCCAAGGCGGCGCGGGACGACGCGCTGAGGGCCGCCTTCGAAAAGCATCGCGCCCAGACCGAAGAACATGTCGCGCGTCTCGAGGAGGTTTTCGAGGTGATCGACAAGAAGCCGGTGGGCAAGACCTGCGCCGCCATCATGGGCATCACTGAAGAAGGCGCAGAGATCATGGACGAGTACAAGGGCTCGCCCTCGCTGGACGCCGGCCTGCTGGCCGCCGCCCAAGCCGTCGAGCATTATGAGATCTCGCGCTACGGCACGCTCAGGACCTGGGCGCAGGAACTCGGTCTGACGGAAGCCGTAACCTTGCTCGACAAGACGCTGAATGAGGAAAAGGAAACCGACGCGGCGCTTACCCAATTGGCGGAGTCCGCAGTCAACGTGGCGGCTGAGGCTGCCTGAACTCAGGCTGGCAACACTGCCAATCGGGAAGAGCTGGCCTCGGCTTGTCTTTCCCTTGGCCTCGAGAGCGACCATGGAACGTCCCTGGGGGCGGGCGTTGCATGGTCGATGAGGCATTCGCGATGAAGAGAGCACCGCTTCACCTGCTCAAGGGCATAGGTTACCTGATCTCGACGATCAGCGTGACGCTGCTTGCAATCGTCAGCTGGTCGAGCGCGTCGCAAAGCCCGCTGCTGCTTGCCTGCCTGATCGGCGGCGCCATCACCTCCATCGCCGGCATGTTTTGTCGCTGGCTTTCCTACGAGATCGAGAAGCGTCGGGAAGAGCGGTAGCCTCGAGGGCCGATGCCCACTCGGATTGATTTCCAGGGCTCGATTTCACCGACCGCGCTTGAGGGGAGCGTCGGAAGGCCTGTGGCCATTTGCGGTCACGACCCTGGCCAGGTCCTTGCGGCTGCCGCGGCGCACCGAATAGGCCCGGGTGATTTCGGCACCGAAGAGAAAGATCTGCGCCGAATAATAGACCCAGACCAGCACCACCATCAGTGCGCCGGCGGCCCCGTAGGAGCTGGCGATGGAGCTGGTGCCGATATACCAGCCGATCAGCGACTTGCCGATCGTGAACAGCAGCGCCGTGACCAGGGCGCCGATGCCGACATCGCGCCATTCAAGCGCGCGGTCCGGCAGGATCTTGTAGATCGCGGCGAATAGCGATGCGATCAGCACGAAGGAGACGATCGTGTTGACGGCACTGACGATCAGTTCTCCGAACGGCAGGTTGCGGTCAATCATTGCGCCCAGCGCGGAAATCGCGGCGCTTGCCGCCAGCGACACCAAGAGCAGAAAGCCCAGCGCCGCCACGAGGCCAAGGCTCGCGGCCCTCGCCCGCACCATGCGCGACAGCGACACGCCGCCAGGCTTCACTTTCCAGATTTCGTTGAGCGATTGCTGCATCTCGCCAAAGACGCCCGAGGCGGTGACGAAAAGCGTGACCAGGCCGATCAGCGTGGCAAGCGTGCTTGACCAGCGGTGGGCCGCGCTCTGGATCGTGGCCTTCAGCAGGTCGGCGGCCTGCGGCCCCATCACACCCGAAATCTCGGCCGACAGCGCGACCTGGGCAGCATCGTTGCCGATGACGACACCGGCGATCGCCACGACGATCAAAAGGATCGGCGCCAGTGACGTCGTGGCATAGAAGGCGATTGCCGCGCCGTGGCTAAGCGCGTTGTCGTCGATATAGCCGGCGAGGCTTTCTTTCAGGATCATCCAGCCCTCTTGGGCCCAGCGAGGCGCCGTGCCCTCACCTGCGTGGAAGCGTGCCGGGCGCGATCTGGCGTGGGGCTTCTTGGATGGAGCCTTGTCGGATCCTGTCTTGTCGGATCGTGCCTTGTCAGATCGTATCTTGTCGGATCGTGTCTTGCCTACCATTCAATGCCCCAAGCCGGATGCGGAGCGGGCCGGGTGGGACAAGAGCTCGACTGCCTTTTCGTTGGCCAGGGCGGGAAGCCGGAGAAACCAGCCCTGTTCTCTTTGCCACCAGGTCCGGCTGACGCGGCCCGCAAAACACAACCCGGCCCCGGTGCCTTGGTTCCGGCGAACAAGATGGTTGCCGAACAAAAAAGGCCCGCCCGGCAGCCAGTAGGCCGGGCGGGCAAGATCGGGCTTATTGGCGCCCGAGGGCGAAAGGCTCGAGGAATCGGTAAGCCCGGCGCCCCGACGCCTAACACAAAGGGGGTACCGTCAGTTCCGTGACGGCAAACTGATGGAACGCGCGTCGAGGCACCGAATTTTGCAATGCCGGAGAATGAGCTTATAGTTAGCTGACTAAATGATTCACGGCTCGGTGTACCGATGGCAAAGAAGAAAGAGCGCCAGGCTGCTCCAGGCATTGGCGAGGCCTCAGCCGCTGAAATCAGCGAGGCGCTTTATTTCGCCCGCAAGTGCGGCCTCACGCCCGAAGAAGCATTGCGAATAATGCGCGAGGCCGCCGTCTCGTCCGCCGTCAAGATTGCCGTGGGCGAGAAGCAGAAGCACTGACTTCCAATCATGGAGGAGGCCGCGACTTACTGTCCGGTCTGCGGAGGCACCTCGCCGGGCTTTATCACCGGCATGTCGCTGCCGGTCGGCGGTGGCGTTGTCGCGTTCTGGTCGCCGGTCGGCGGCGGCTTCAGGACGCCTCCGCAATTCCGGAGCTGCTTGGACAATTCATCCGTATCGGCCTGCTGCTTCTGTTTGTCCTGCTGGCCGTTGGAGTCGGGCTTGGCTTGGCAGTCCTGTGTCGGCTGACCCTGGGGTTGGGCAGCGGTCTGCGCCGCAGCAGGCATGCCCGAAAGCAGCGTAACGGCCGCGATGAGAAGGGCTTTTCTCATGGGATCCTCCGGGTGTCAGTAGCCACCGATGATCGGCAGGATCTCGCCGGTGATGTAGCTGGAGCATTGCGGCGAGGCCAGGAACACGTAGGCCGGCGCGATCTCCTCCGGCTGGGCAGGCCGCTTCATCGGCGTCTTGGCGCCGAATTGCGAAACGTCCTCGGCCTCCTTCTCCGACGGGTTGAGCGGCGTCCAGACCGGACCGGGCGCCACAGCGTTGACGCGGATGCCCTTGCCGATGAGGTTGCCTGAGAGCGCGCGGGTGAAGGCGTGGATGCCGCCCTTGGTCATCGAGTAATCGACCAGTTCCTTCGAACCCTCGATGCCCGTGACCGAACCGGTGTTGACGATCGCCGAGCCCGGCTTCATGTGCGGCACAGCTTCCTGCGCCATATGGAAATAGCCGTAGAGATTGGTCTTCAGCGTGGTGTCGAAATGCGCTTCGGTGAGGTCGGCGAAGTCAGCCGAGTGGACCTGGAAAGCGGCGTTGTTGACCAGCACGTCCAGTTTGCCGAAGGCCTTCACCGTCTCGGCCACCGCCTTGCGGCAGAAGGCGCGCTTGGCGACGTCGCCGCGCAAGATGATGCAGCGCCTGCCCTCGGCCTCGACGGCCTGCCTCGTTGCCTTGGCGTCGCGATCCTCGCTGAGATAGACGATGGCGACATCGGCGCCCTCGCGCGCGAAGAGCACGGCGACCGCGCGGCCGATGCCGGAATCGCCGCCTGTGACCAGCGCGACCTTGTCCTTGAGCTTGCCGGAGCCTTGCCAGAACGGCGCATCATAAAGCGGCGCGGGCTCGATCGCCCATTCTTCGCCAGGCTTCGCATGATGCTGTTTCGGGAAAGGCGGCGCAGGGTAGCGGCGCGCTCCCGCCTGCATGGCGCCCGCCGCTTTCGGCTTCGGCCCGGCGCGATCGACGGCGTCGACCTTGCGCTGGACCGCACGCTGCCTGCGCGCCGTCTTCGCCGTGTCCGTCTTCTTGCCGGCGGGTGACTTCTTGGGACTGTCGGTCTTTGTTCGACTGCTGGTCGGCATGGTGGTCTCCTTTCAGGGGGACAACGCATGCCGACGAAAAAGGTTGGCCTTGTTCCACCGAGCTCGGCCGGTTGCTTCGACATATCAAAGTTAAATGCGGCCGCACGGCCGCGCTGCTAACCCTTCGTCCCTGGGGGGACTCTTCAGGAGGAGTCCCATGGACGTTCGAACTCTCATCGGCAGCCTTTCGGCTGCTTTGCTGCGCCGGCGCGCGGCCGCGCCACCAGTTCCGGCCGGGGCGATCCGCGCCTCGCTGGCCGATGTGCCGCTCAGGCCGCGCCCGCGTCCGCCGCACCGGCCGGCGCCCCCTGCCCGGCCCGCGAGCAACATGTAGCTGCCGAACCGCCGGGCGGATGCAACCGTCTGGCGTAGACGCCGTTTACAACCATCCCCTACTCATCTGGTGAACCAATGAAGTCCTTGCGTCTGAACAGCCCGCTTTTCATCTTCGCCGCCGCCATGGTCACGGCCGCGCCCTGCGTCGGCTTCGCCTGGCGCACGCGTGAATGGCTCGGATGGTGAACGACCGATGAGCCGTTTCCTGCCGCTCACCATCCGCTTCGTCAGCGGCGGCACGATGGTGGTCACCACCGTCGCCGAGGCAAAGAAGGCGCTTGCCGGAACCTGGAAGAACAAGGAGGCGCCGGATTATCTCAAGGCGGCACGACTGGTCGACGAAGCCATCGCGGGCACCTGCCGGCCGGTCGTCGCCTTTGCCGCCTTCAAGAAGGTTGCCGCGGAGCAGGGCCTGCTGAGGCCTGCGCAGCCGAGCGCGGCGCTCACCATGCTGGACGAATTGTGGACTCGAACAAAAATGCCGCCCGGCTAGACGTTTATCTCGGCTCGCGCGTCATGCTGAGATAGGTGGGATCGAACTCGGCGAGCCCGACCAGGCGCTGCCAGTCGAGAATCTCGATGGTGTGGTTCGTCCAGTTTATCACGTTCATGCGGCGCAGCGTGCCGATGACCCGGTTCATGTGGACCACGGACAGGCCGAGCACGTCGGCGAGCTGGGCCTGCGACAGCGGCAGATGGAAGCTCATGTCGCGCGTCTTCTTGACCACCTGCAGCCTGACGAACAGTTCACATATCAAATGAGCGAGGTGCGAGGTCTTGGAGCGTCGCCCCATGGCCACGATCCATTCGCGGTGAATGGCGCCATCGACGAGCGTGTCCAGCCATAGCAGCCGGGTCAGATGCGGCGCCTGTTCGGTGATCGCTTTCAGCTTGCCATGATCGGCGGCGAGCACATGACAGGGCGAGAGCGCTGTGATGCCGTGATCCATGGTCTTGAGCAGGAAGGCATGCAGGTCGACGAAATCGCCGGGGACCTGCAGCGAGGTGAACTGACGGCCGCCATCCTCCAGCACTTTGTAGCGCGCGGCGAGCCCGTCGATAATCAACGTGCTGAACCCCGGGCGCGTGCCTTCAGAAACGATGTCCTCGCCGGCGGCGACATATTTCTCGACCGACGTGGCGCTCGTCAGCAGCGCCTTCTCTTCTTCCGACAAGGCGTCGTGCTGGCCGAGGTTGAGATAAAGGGATTCCAGCATCCGGAGTCCTCCATTCGCAGCAGCAACGCCGCAGACAGCGGGCTGGTTGCAGGCAGGCCGTGCCGCAAGGCGATATCACCGATCTCATCTCGGAACGAGCATCACCGATTTCTTCTCAGAATCATATGTTTGGATGTTTGGAACCATGGCCGCGCTGGAGAATTGAAGGTTGAAATGCCGGGGAAGTACCGATGCAACGCTTCTACTTCGACGTGTACAACACCGAGCACAGCCAGTTCGACAGTGACGGGCAACTCTTTGCCAGCCGTGAGCGCGCCGGCTTGGAGGCGCTGCGAATCCTGCACGACGTCGCTCGCGACGAAATGCCGGGCGGCAGCCATCTTGCGATAACCGTGAAGGTGCTGAACGAGCGGCGCGACCAGATTTTCGAAGCGTCGCTGAAGCTCGAGTCAGCGTGGACGTGAGATGACGCCGGTTCGACCAGGCGTCCCGCGGGCCCCGCTTTATGCCAAAATCAGGTAAAGCAGCGGCATGGCCGCCAGGCCGATCGCCATTGCGACGAGCGTGACATGACCCAGGCGCTCGGCGCGCCTTGCAATGTCGGCGACCTCGTCCTCGTCGTTGATGACATCGAGGAATGAAAGATCGATCTGCGCGACGGGTTGGTTGTCATTGGCTGGCAGGCTTTCGGCATCCTGCCGGGCGGGCTTGGTAGAGATATAGGTCAAAACGTCGTCTCGCTCTGAAGCCGGCTGCGCGGCTTTCTCGTTGATGGAATTGGTGCCCGCCGGAATTGCGCGGGGAAGATCGGCGGGCACCAGTGCGGCCGGCGATAGAGGGGGCTTTCTCGTCGGCCGCTCACCAAATCCACAAAGAGTCCGTTGGTTGCATAAGCCAGCCCAATGCGCTGGATGGGTCAGACTTCAGTCTGGCGTGGTCGCAGAATGTCTTTTCCGGCGCCGCGATTGGTCATCGCGGTTCCTATGGCTCTGCTGGCCGGTCTTGACGTGCTGTTCGTGGGGATCGCCTTTGTTGGGCATATCGAATCTCCGTTGGTTCGGATTTTACTGAGGGTGGATTCAGCCCGGCCGCAAGAGCGGCCAGCGCTGAGTTCAAAAATCGCGTCCGAGTTGCGGGCGCCATTGTGTTGGGGGCGCCATTGTCCCTCCCGCGCGTTCCGATGGAACCTCTTCGCCATTCCCCAGTTGCCTAGAAGCAGTCCGCGGCGGGTTTTCCGGGAATTGCGTCAGAACACGAAAAAGCAGCCGTCGCACGATGTTCCAACGGAGGCACCAATGTCCTTGCACACACTTCATCCCGAGCGCGTCGATGAGACCCGCATGCAGGCCTATTCGACCTTCGGTCCCCTGCTCGTCCACGCCTTGGCGCAAAAGCTGGCGCGCTGCCAGGGCATGCGGGAACTGGACAGGGTCGAACAGTCGCTGGTGCGGCTGATCGAGGAAACCGACGTATCCGCCCCGCATGCCGAAGCCATAAAGGAGTTCGCGGTCGAGCTCGTCGTATCGACGCTGCGCAACGTGCGCGAGCATCCCGACGCAAAGCGCGACCTGGAAGAGATCGACAGCCGCCGCACGCAAGGCCGCTCGGAGAATCCGGATACGCTGGAAGAGCAGCTGCAGTCCGGCCTCGAGGATTCTTTTCCGGCAAGCGATCCGCCGGCCGTGGTCTCCACCGCGATCACCGGCGGCTCGAAGGATATCGTCGGCACCGACGAGGTGCTGCGCCGCAAGAAGGAAGCACGCCGCGCGCAGTCGACGCCGGTGGGATGACGCGGAGCGGGCGGCAGGAGTAACCGATGATCCAGGCAAAGGGGAACATTCCGCATCGCCCCGGCGCGGGTCATGCGCCGGGCGGCAAGCTGCCAGTCGAGGGCGGCGACGATCCCGACGTGCGGTTCATGGCGGATAACACCGATCTGTCGCCGAAGCAGGCGCGCGAGTTGATCCGGGAGCACGGACATGATCGCGACAAGCTGCCGGGGATCGCACGAACCATGAAGGCTGAGAGCTGACCGCTCTCTCAAATCGCAGATGAGGCAGATATGAGCAACAACACACCACGTCCGGGGCCGCCCGGAACAACCGATCAATGGCCGCGCTGGGAAGGCCCGAAGGCCAACCGGCCGCGCGGCTATGTGCCGCCGCAGGACGATCCCGACGAGAACCGCGACGCCGCAGGCGAGAACAACAAGGACCCGGAACGGTCCGATCTCGGCGACGCCGCAAAGAAGAAGGAAACCTGAAGCGCATCCCCGGCTTCATTCAGTGCAACGAGGAGCAGACAAATGCCACGTGGCGACAAATCGAAATACACCGACAAGCAGGAACGCAAGGCCGACCATATCGCCGAGGGCTACGAGAAGCGCGGCGTTTCCGAAAAGGAAGCCGAGCGGCGCGCCTGGGCGACCGTCAACAAGGATGACGGCGGCGGCAAGAAGGAAGGCGGCTCCGGCCGCGGCAAGCACACCGGCCATCCGGCCGCGCACAAGGGCGGCAAGATGGGCGGCAAGGCTTCGAGCGAGCGCTCCGCGGCTGATCGGTCGGCCTCGGCCAGGAAGGCGGCCGCGACGCGCAAGCGCAATGCGGAGCGCCACGCGCATCACTGAGGAGTCCCCTTCTCCCCACGGGGGGCGGGAGTGATCCTACAGCGGCATCTCCGAGGTCTGCTTGATCGTCTGGCTGGGGACGTCCGTCTTGACGTTCTGGACGCCCTTGATGCGGCTCAGATGCTCAGACTGGAAGCGGCGGTAGTCGTCGATGCCGGCGGCGACGATGCGCACCATGGCGTCGCAGTCGCCCAGCATCAGGTAGCACTCCATCACCTCGGGGAATTTCGCCACCTCGGCGGCGAAGTGCTCGATCGTGTCCTCGTCCTGCTGCTTGAGCCAGATGCGTGTGAAGAAGGTCTGGCCGCGGCCGATCTTGGCCGGATTGAGGACTGCGACATAGCGGTCGATGACGCCGGCCTCCTCCAGGAGCTTGACGCGGCGCAGGCAAGGCGACGGCGACAGGCCGACCTCCCTGGCCAGATCGTTGTTGGCCATGCGCCCGTCGCGCTGCAGGGCGCGCAGGATGCGCCTGTCTATCTCGTCAAGCTTCATGGTTCCCGATTCCAATCATTCTACTGATCGCGCTATCTTATGCCAAACTCTGTCAGAATCGACGCATCTTCGCAACCCGATTGCCGGGCATTTGGGATATGGTCCGGCGACCGATAACCCACAACCGACCGGGAGGACGGCGGCCGCGAGGCCTGCCGCGGGCAAAGCCATGAGCGTTTCCGAGATCGCCCTCGCCAAGGGCCGGGCCAACGAGCGCGGCGCAGAGTTCCGACGCGGGCTCGCCGCCTCGGTGCCCGTGCTGCTCGGCATTGTCCCCTATGCGCTGGTGCTCGGCGCGCAGGCCGCGCAGAAGGGCCTTTCCGTCGTCGAGGTGCCGCTGATGACCGGCCTCAATTTCGCCGGCGGCTCGGAATTCGCCGCCATCCAGCTCTGGACCTCGCCTCCGCACATCCTGCTGATCGCCGCGATCACCTTGCTGGTCAACAGCCGGCATTTCCTGATGGGCGCGGCACTTGCCCCGTTCATAAAGCACTTGCCGAAGCGCAAGGTTTTCCCGGCCCTGTTCCTGATGTGTGACGAGAGCTGGGCAGTCGGCCTCGCCGATGCGCGGCGCCGCGTTGCCGCGGGCGTGCGGCCGGCCTTCAGCCTGCCTTTCTATCTGGGCGCCGCCCTGCCCTTCTACCTCGCCTGGGTCGCGTTCACGACCTGCGGCGCCGCGCTCGGGCCGGTGCTAGGCGACGTCGAGAAATACGGCTTCGCCATGGCCTTCCCGGCCGTCTTCCTGGTGCTGCTTCGGGGCATGTGGAAAGGCTTTGCCGCGGCGCGGCCATGGCTGGTCAGCCTGGGGGTGGCGGCGCTCACCTATCTCGTCGTGCCCGGCGCCTGGTATGTGGCGGCCGGCGCGCTGTCCGGCCTGGTGGCAGCGTGGCTCCTGGCAGGTGACGAATGATCGACCCGATGACAGTGCTCGCCATCATGGCGATGGCCGGAGTGACCTATCTCACCCGTATCGGCGGCTACCTGATGCTGAAGGACCGCGCCCTCGGCGCGCGCGCCACGGCGGTGATGGAAGCCGCGCCGGGCTGTGTGCTGATCTCGGTGATCGCGCCGGACTTCGTCTCGAAGAATCCGGCCGACCTCGCGGCGCTCGCCATCACCCTGCTTGCCGCCACACGGCTGTCAATGCTGCCGACGGTGGTGATCGGGGTCGCTTCGGCGGGCGTGCTCAAGTGGCTGATGGGCTAGCCGGCGCCGGAGCCGCGACCTCCGCCCGGAGATCGCAAATCCGGCGCGGATACTCAGTCGTCGCCGCCGCCGCCACCGCCGCCACCGCCGCCGCCGCCACCGCCGCCGCCGTCATGGCCGCCGCTGTCGCCGCCACTTTCGCCGCTGCCCCCGCCTTGGCTATGATCGCCCTCGCTGTTGTCCCCCGCATCGTCACCCTGGTCCGCCTGTTGCGAGCCGGCGTCGACGCTATCGTCGCCCTGTTGATTTCCGGAGGTGGCCTGATCATCCTCCTGGCTGCCCGTGGCACTCTGCTCTTGATCGCCCTGCCCCGGTGCGGTCACCTGATCGCTCTGCAGGGGTGCGGCGCCGTGATCGGAGCTCGCGAGCGCCGGCTGCGCCGCCAGAATGCCAAGCAAGGAGACCGAAGCCGCCAGCAGCAAGGGAAAAGCCTTCATTTGATCTCCTTCCGGCCCGCGAGCCACGGTGTCGATGGTTGATCATCCATCCAGCCGCGTTACGACGCCCTTAAGCGGGCGATTCGAATTTTAGCTATCGCTTATTTATACATGCTGCCGGGCAGGCAGTGTCAATCCGCCCGTCGCCCGCGCCACGATCGCCTCCAGGGGCTCGGGCCGGTGCAGGAAATAGCCCTGGCCATAAGCGACGCCCATGCCCATGAGTATCTCCAGCGCGTCTTTCTCCTCGACCTTCTCGGCCACCACGGCGGCGCCCATCGAGCGGGCGATGGCGGCGATCGCCGAAACGATCTCGCGGTCGAAGCGGCTGTCGGCGATGTGCTCGACGAAGGAGCCATCGATCTTGATGGCGTCGATGGGAAAGCGCCTGAGGTATTCGAACGAGCTCATGCCGGCGCCGAAATCGTCGAGGCTGACGCGGCAACGACGCAGCCTCGCCTTGCGCACGAACTCCGCCGCGGCATCGAAATTGGTGACTGCGGCGGTCTCGGTGATCTCGAAACCGATGGCCGATGCCGGCGCGCCGCTCTCCGCCATGGCCTCGTCGACGAAATCCCAGAGCTGCGGATCGGACAGCGCCTGGGCCGAAAGATTGAAGTCAAGCGAGATGCCGCCCGTGCCCATCGCCTCGCCATAGCGTGTCAGCGCGGTGCGGATGATCCAGCGGTCGAGCCGGGCGGCAAGGCCGAAGCGTTCGGCGACAGGCATGAAGTCTCCGGGCGGGACTATCTTGCCTGTGCGGGCCTCGAGCCTGGCCAACACCTCGACGTGGCGGTTGTCTCCCCACGGCTGGCCGAGCCGGTGGATCTCCTGGCCGAACAACTTCAGCCGGCCGTCCTCCATCGCGTCGACAAGATCGGCTGCCAGCCGCGCGGCGTTGAGGCCGCCGGCGCCCGCCGTCGTTTCCGGCGAGAATACGGCGAACCGGTCGCGGCCGCCTGCCTTGGCGGCGTAGCAAGCGTCGTCGGCGCAGGCGAGCGCGTCGGCCACGGCCATGTTGCGGTCGCGCACGAAGGCGATGCCGATGCTGGCGGCAAGCTTGCGCGAGGTGACAGCCGACCCGAGATCGGCATCGCGCACCGCGTCGAGCACGACGCGGGCAAGTCGCTCGGCGCAGTCTTCATTGCAGTTCGGCACCAGCAGCGCGAATTCGTCGCCGCCAAGGCGCGCCGCATGCGCCGACGCCGGCAGGCTGGCGAGGATGCCCGCCGCGACGCTCTTCAGCGCGAGGTCGCCGGCGGCATGGCCGGCGTAGTCGTTGAGCGCCTTGAAGTAGTCGAGGTCGACATAGAACACGGCGAGCGGCAGGCGCTCGGCCATGGAGATGTTCTGGGCAAGCAGCCGGTCGAAGGCGGATCGGTTCAGAAGGCCGGTCAGCGCATCGTGACGCGCGGCAAAGGCTAGTTCCTCGGCGCGCTGCTTCTCCTCGGTTATGTCGCGAACGGTGCCGAGGACCTGGCCGGCCGAACCGACATCGGCGATGAAGCGCAGCAGCGATTCGACGTGGCGGACCACGCCATCGCGGCGGATGATGCGATATTGCACGGCCACGACACCGGTCGCGCCGGGCCCGATCAGATGGGCCCGCTCGGCGGCTTCCTTATCGTCGGGATGCAGGTAGGTGGCCCAATGGTCGGCCGCCACCTCATCGGTATCGGCAACCAGGCCGAACATCTCCCGGGTGCGGGCGTCCCAATAGCTTTTCCTTGTGCCGATATCGTGATGCCAGATGCCGGTTCCGCTGGCGGCGAGCGCCAGGCGGAAGCGGGCATTGACCTGCTCGAGCGCCGCCTCGGCCTCTTTCTGCCGGGTGATGTCGGTCTGGACGCCCATCACCCTGAGCGGCTTGCCGTCGGCGTCGCGCTCGACGATGCCGCCGCGATCGAGCACCCAAACCCAATGGCCGTCCTTGTGGCGCAGGCGCAGCTCTGTCTCGATGGAACCGACCATGCCGGCAATGTGCCGCTCGCCGCTTTCCTGCGCCCGCTGCCTGTCGTCGGGATGGGTGAGCCGCAACCAGAGGTCCGGCGTGCTGGCGAGTTCGCCCGGCTCGTAGCCCAGCATCTTCGACCATGTCGGCGAATAGTAGCAGTCGCCGGTCGACAGATTCCAGTCCCACAAGCCGAGCTGAGCGCGGTCAAGCGCCACAGCCCAGAACTTGCCGTCACGTTTACTGTCGTCCGTCATTGTTGTTCTTGCCGTCCTCCTGTCGCGACAATACTGCATGACAGCAGAGAAGAAAGCGTTACCGGGGATATCCGCCATTGCCGTCCCCGAGCACGACGCGCAAGGCCGCGCGGCAGCGGCGCCGCGCAATCACGCGCGAAACTTCGTCGCTCTGCGTCTGGCAAGTTCACGATAAAGCGCCTCGGGACTGACACCGATTTGCTGGGCGACGACGGACCAGTGCCCCTTTGCGGGCAGGCTGCCGTGCCAGGCGATCCAGGCGTCGAGCCGGGCTGCAACGGTCTTGAGGAAAAGAATCTCGGCCTGGAGCCTGGCCTGCTGGACCTCGCGGGCCAGATGACGCGCCCACACCACCGCCAGTTCCGGATCCTGCTGGAGGCGCGTTCGCAGGGTGGCGCGCGGAATGGCCCACGTCAGGGCAGCCGTTTCGGCGCGGGCGTCGCAATGATACTGGTTCGAATATATCGAGGCTTCGGCCAGGATCGAGGCCGGCCCGGCACGCTGCAGCACCAGAATCGAGCCATTGTCCTGATGTCGAATGAGATGGATGACGCCTGAACGCACCGCGTGGATGTTGCGGATCGGATCGCCGAAATGAAACACCTGCTCGCCGGCGGCGAATTCGCATAGGCGGCCGGGAAGATTGTCCAGCAAGGCAAACAGCGAAGGCGACATGATCTCTATCATGTCGCCTGGAGCTCCGGCATGGCAAGCATGTTCTATGACAGGAGAGAATGTCGATGTTCCGTGCGCTTGACCTTGCCGCCTTTGCCCTTGCCGCAAGCCTTGTCCCCGCCGCAGCCTTTGCCCAGCAGAGCCAGAACAGCCAGACGATGCACCACCAGATGATGCATCGTCTGCCCAAGGGCCAGGCGGCGCCGATGCAGCCGGGACAGGATGCCTTCGCCGCGATCCAGGAGATCGTCGCAATCCTGGAGGCGGATCCGAAAACCGATTGGTCGAAGGTGGATATCGATGCGCTGCGCAGCCACCTGGTGGACATGAATGCTGTGATGATGGCCGCGACTGTGACCGAACAGCCTATCGACGGCGGCATGAAGTTTGCCGTGACGGGGTCAGGACCGACGCGGGATTCAATCCGCCGGATGGTCAACGCCCATGCCGCCACGATGAACGGCGTGGGCAAGTGGCGGTTCGTGGCGGCGGATACCGAGGATGGCGCGACGCTCAGCGTCTTTGCTCCCGAGGCCGACCGCGCGAAGCTGCACGGACTTGGCTTCTTCGGCATCCTGACAGTGGGAATGCACCATCAGGAACATCATATGATGATTGCACGCGGCGAAAACCCGCACGGCTGATCACAAGCCCGCCGGCTCAAAGCCCGGGCAGGCGCCGGCGCACAATCGCCGCATGATACCGCGCGCCGTGCAGCAGGGCTTCGTCGTTGAAGTCATAGGCAGGGTTGTGCAGCGGCGCGGTGTCGCCATTGCCCATGAAGACGAAGCATCCAGGCACATGGTCGAGGAAGCGGGCGAAATCCTCCGAGGCCGTCATCGGCTCGGCCGCGACGCGAACAGCGTCTTCGGCGGCGATGCCGACGGCATTGCCGGCCAGCATCGCGCGGGCCGCCGCAAGCGCTTCGTCGACAAGCGCCGCGTCGTTGATCAAGGGCACGAACTCGCGCGTGTAAGTGACTTCGGCGGCGACATTGTAGGCCTGCGCCGTGCCTTCGGCGATGCGGCGCATCTCCTTTTCGATCACGGCGCTGACCTGCGGCCGGAAACTGCGGCAGTCGCCCAGGATGCGCGCCGTGCCCGGCAGCGCGTTGCGGGTGCCGTCGGTGATGAGTTCCGTCACCGACACGACGCCGATCTCCGCCGGGCTCAGGCGCCGCGAGACGATGGTCTGCAGGCTGACGACCAGCGCGCAGGCCGCGACCAGCGTCTCCTGGCCGGCATGCGGCCGCGCGGCATGACCGCCGAGGCCCTTAAGCACGATCTCGAAATTGTCCTCGGCCGACATGACCGGGCCGCCCCTGGTCTCGAAATGGCCGACCGGCAGGCCCGGCATGTTGTGCAGCCCGAAGATCTCCTCGAACGGAAAGCGCCCGATCAGCCCGTCCTCCAGCATCGCCAGCGCGCCCCTGCCCCATTCCTCGGCCGGCTGGAAGATGAAGCGCACCGTGCCGTCGAAGCCGCCCTCGGAAGCGAGCAGCTTCGCGGCTCCCAGCAGCATCGATGTGTGGCCGTCATGCCCGCAGGCATGCATTGTGCCCGGTGTTTGCGAGCGCCATGCCTGCGTGCCCTGTTCAGCGATGCGCAGCGCGTCCATGTCGGCGCGCAGCGCAATCGCCCGGTTGCCGCTGCCCCTGGTCAGCGTGCCGACGACGCCGGTGCCGCCGATGCCCTCGGCCACTTCCAGCCCGAACGCGCGCAGCTTCGCGGCGACGAATGCGGCGGTGCGCTTCTCCTCGAAGCCGAATTCGGGATGGGCGTGGAGATCGCGCCGCCACGCAGTCATCTCACGGTGCAGTGCGTCGAGGTCGGTCATGCGCGGCTAGCCTCATTTCAGGCAGTCTGCAGCAGCACGTCGCCCGGCGCCATCCCCACCAGTTCGGCATAGCGGCCGGGATCGGTCGCGCCTTCGGTGTTGATGATCAGCACGCGTGAATAGGCATCCAGGCCAAGCGCGGCGCGCATCTTCCCGTCGGCGGCCGCGCGGATCAGTCCCGCGAGCCCCACCCCGCCGCTCTCACCGGAGACGATCGCCGGATCGTTGCCGAGAGGCCGTGCCAGACGGTTCATCACGGCGACCGCATCTTCCTCGTCCACGGTCATGAAGGCATCGCCAATCCGCGACAGCACCCGCCAGGCGACCAGCGAGGGTTCGTAGCATTCCAGCATCGCCATCACCGTCGGCTCGCTGTGCGCGATCGTGACCGGACGTCCGGTCCTGGCCGTCTCATAGATGCAAGCGGCCCGGGCCGGCTCGACCACCGTCACCGTCGGTCGGGCCTCGCCCAGGACGATGGCGAGATGGCCGGCGACCGCCGCCGCGAAGCCGCCGACGCCGGCCTGCAGGAAGACATGGGTGGGCGGTTCGGGCAGGCGCTTCAGCGCCTCGCGCACGATGATCGTGTAGCCCTGCATGACGAGGCCTGGGATGCGCTCATAGCCCGGCCAGGACGTGTCGGAGACCACCGTCCAGCCGCGCTCGGCGGCGACGCGGGCGGCTTCCCTGACCGACTGGTCATAGTCGCCCGCGACGCGCACCATCTCGGCGCCGAAGCGGGCGATGGCCGCCACACGCTCGTTGCTGACCCCCGAATGAACGAAGATGACGGAGCGCGCGCCGACGAGGCCGGCGCCCTGCGCAACCGAGCGACCGTGATTGCCGTCGGTGGCGCAGGCGAAGGTCATGCCCGCGGCGACCGCCTTCACCTCCGCGCCATGGAGTTCCGAGACATCGATGGCGCGGCCGAGCCGCCTGGCGGCCTCCTCCAGCACCAGACGCATGACGGCATAGGCGCCGCCCAGCGCCTTGAAGCTGCCGAGGCCCAGGCGCTTGCCCTCGTCCTTGATATGAAGCGAGCCCAGGCCCAGTTCGCCAGCCAGCGCCGGCAGGGCATGAAGCGGCGTCTCGGCATGGTTGTCGCGCGCGGCAAGGAAGCGCTCCGCGTCCCCGGCTCCGGCGAGCCCAAGCGTCGCGGCGTCTTCCTCGGTCAGCGGCTGGCGATGGTCCGGGTGGCGATTGGGCAGGAACATGGGTCGGCCTTTCTCCATCTCGATGGCTGAAATTTATTGCAGGCCGAGCGAGAAAGGCGCTCTGTTTCGGCGATTGAATTGCAAGTTTGTTTCGCCTGGAACGCCGCCATGCCCGCAATGCCGGATCTCGATGCCTTCGACCGCGCCATCCTCGCCATCCTGCAGAAGGATAACGCCACGCCGCAACGGGTCATAGGGGAAGCGGTGAACCTGTCGGCGCCGGCGGTGCAGAGGCGCATCAAGCGCATGGAGGAGACCGGCGTCATCCGCGCCAATGTCGCGCTGGTGGATCCGGCCAAGGTCGGCCATCCGATCACCATCTTCGTCGAGGTCGAGGTGGAGAGCGAGCGCGCCGAACTCATCGACGCCGCCAAGCGCGGCTTCGCCGAGGTGCCCGAAGTGCAGCAATGCTACTACGTCACCGGCGAGGCCGATTTCATCCTCGTCGTCACCGTGGCGACGATGGCCGATTACGAGGCGCTGACAAGGCGGCTGTTCTTCGCGAACAACAACGTCAAAAGGTTTCGCACGTTCGTGGCGATGGACCGGGTCAAGGTGGGGCTGGAGGTGCCGGTGGGATGAGGAGCCAGGCGGCATGGCGCCGCCTGGCGGCCTGCTTTACTGGCTCGACGCCGTCGCGTTTTCGCACGACACTTTAGGGTTCATGTCGGCGAAGGTACCGGTCGGGTTGCCCTTCCAGGCCCAGACATGCAGCTCGTAGAATTCGCCCAGGCCGTAGCGGTTGGGCGCGCTGTTGAAGTTGAACAGCTGGCCGTCCAGCGATGCCGGACCCTTCGACGTGATGTATTCGACCGCCACGAGCTTCAGCGTGCCGTCCGCCATCGGCTCGTACATGACCGCTTCGGGACGAGCGATGTCGATCTTGTCGTCCTTCAGATACTGGCCATTGACGTAGTGGATACCCATGGCGCCGCCGGTGATGCCGCTGGCGCAAGGAATGGGTGCATAGCCCTCGGCGATTGCGGCCTTGACGTCGAGAAACCGGCTGTTGGCTGCGCGTACCTTCTCGGCCAGCGGACTGACGCCGGCCTCGGGCGCAGCCGCTTCCTGATGCGCTTGCGCGAAGGTGGTGCAAGCGCCGAGCACGGCCGCAACCATGAGCAGCCTGGTGCCAAGTTTGATTGTCATGTTCATTCCATTCTTTTTGAAAGGGCACAGCGAGCCGGCCGCCGGAAATATGGCGGCGCAACGGGCAAGCGCCGTGCCTGTTGGTGATTGATCCGGGAATTCGATGCGGCGGCCGCCGGTCATCCCTTCGGCAGATACGAAATCGTCCCGGCCAGATCGGTGCCGTCGATCAGCTGGAAGCGGCTGTCGCTGCCGCGCTGGCGGGCCGACACGAAGGGCGCGTAGGCCGGATCGTCGGTGAAGGCGCGCGCCGCGGCCTCGGACGGGAAGGCCATCAGGGCGATCAGCGTGGTGTCGAGCGGCTTGCCTTCGAGCGTCTTCACATTGCCGCTTCGCGCCAGGTATCTGCCGCCGTGCTTGTGGACGAGGTCGTGCACCGAAGCGGCGTAGTCCGGTATCCATTTCGGATCCGTCACCTTGATGTCCGCGATGATGTAAGTGGTCATGAATAGTCTCCTGGTTGCGGCGCACGGGCCTATCCCATGCATCCGGCCAAGGGCTCGCATGTCGGGGCGGCCGCCAACCAGTCCGCGATCTGTACCGGGCCGGTACAGTTTCTGTACTCGCGGCTTCTTTCATGAACGTCTAATGTTCCCCCCAGCATCGAGGGAGGACACCGATCATGGCCCAGCACGGATACAAGCAGTTCTGCCCGCTATCGATGGCCGCCGAGGTGCTGTGCACCCGCTGGACGATGGTGCTGATGCGCGAACTGGTGGCAGGCTCGACCCGCTTCAACGACCTGCGCCGCGGCGTGCCGAAGATGTCGCCGACCCTTCTGTCGCAACGGCTGAAGGAGCTCGAGATAGCGGGCATCGTCGAGCGCAAGGAAGTGCCGGGCGAGAAGGGAATCTTTGAATACCAGCTCACGGAGGCCGGGCGGGATCTGCGCCCGGTCGTCGAGGCCATGGGCTTCTGGGGGCAGAAATGGGTCGAGTCGCGGCTGTCACTCAAGAACCTCGATCCGTCGCTGCTGATGTGGGACATGCGGCGCAACCTGAACCCAACGCCGCTGCCCGAAGGGCGGACAGTGATACAATTCCTGTATCAGGACCTGCCGGCTTCGAAACGCTCGTGGTGGCTGATCGTCGAGAAGCATGGCGAGGTCGATCTGTGCTGGTACGATCCGGGCTTCGAGGTCGACCTCTACGTCTCGACCGACCTGCACACGATGACTGCGATATGGATGGGACTGCTCACCGTCGAGAAGGCCGGCGCCAAGGTCGCACTGACCGGTGACAAGGCCATCGGGATGAAGATGCAGTCCTGGCTGGGCCTCAGCCCGTTCGCGGTGGAACCGAAGCGCGCGGCCTAGAGCGTTTCACCGTTTCATGGAAACGGTGAAACGCTCTATCCCTTTGTTTTTACGCAATTCCGGACGGAAAACCGCTCACGCTTTTCCTGGAGTTGCTAGAGCTGGGCACCGATGCTGGTGCTGGCGTTCGCAACCGCTTTCGCAATTTTGGGGCGTCAGCCCTTGCCAACCTCGTCCTTCGCGTAGCGCCCGAGCCACCGCGCATAGATCTCCCCCACAATCCCGCGCCGGAAGATCAGCACGCAGACCATGAAGATGAGCCCGGTTGCGATGGTCACCGGGAAGCCGGAGGTCGCCAGCGTGTTCTCCAGCCCGACGACGAGGCCCGCCCCCACCGCCGGGCCGGCCATGGTGCCGATGCCGCCGAGCAGCGTCATCAGGATCACCTCGCCCGACATCTGCCAGGTCACGTCGGTGAGCGTGGCGAACTGGAAGACGATCGCCTTCGTGGCCCCGGCAAGGCCGGCGAGCGCCGCCGACATGACGAAGGCGGCGAGCTTGTAGCGGCCGACCGAGTAGCCGAGCGAAATGGCGCGGCTCTCGTTCTCCCTTATCGAGCGCAGGATCATGCCGAAGGGCGAGTTGACGATGCGCCAGATGGCGAAGACGCCGATGAGGAAGACGGCAAGCACGAAGAAATACATGTTCATGGTGACGGAGAGGTCGACCACTCCGAAGAGCGTTCCGCGCGCAACGCCCTGGATGCCGTCCTCGCCCTCGGTGAAGGGCGCCTGGACGCAGAAGAAGTAGAACATCTGCGCCAGCGCCAGCGTGATCATCGAGAAATAGATGCCCTGGCGGCGGATGGCCAGGAAGCCCATGACGAGGCCCAGACCCGCGGCGCCCGCGGTGCCGAGCAGGATGGCGGCCTCGGGCGGCCAGCCCCAGGCTTTCACCGCATAGGCGCAGAAATAGGCCGCGCCGCCGAAGAAAGCGGCGTGGCCGAAGGACAGCAGCCCGGTGTAGCCGAGCAAAAGGTTGAAGGCGCAGGCGAAGAGCGCGAAGCACAGCATCTTCATGACGAAGATCGGGTAGACGACGAAGGGCGCCGCGATCAGCGCCACGATGGCCAGTACTATCAGCGCCCGCTCAAGCCTGAGCGATGCAGCGGCGCGTTCCTGATGAAGGGCTGCCTCGCTCATCTCAGGCGTCCCTTCCAAACAGGCCGGCTGGCCTGAGCAAAAGCACGATCGCCATGATGACGAAGACAACCAGGTTCGACGCCTCGGGGTAGAAAACCTTGGTCAGGCCCTCGGCGAGGCCGAGCATGTAGCCGGTGACGATCGCTCCCAGGATCGAGCCCATGCCGCCGATCACGACGACGGCGAAGACGACGATGATCAGGTCCGAGCCCATCAGCGGGCTGACCTGGTAGACGGGCGCGGCGAGAATGCCGGCGAGGCCAGCAAGGGCGGCGCCCAGACCGTAGGTGAGCGTGAGCAGCAGCGGCACGTTGACGCCGAAGGCCTGCACCAGCTCGGCATTCTCGGTCGCGGCGCGCAGGTATGAGCCGAGCCTTGTCTTCTCGATCAGGAGCCATGTGCCGATGCAGACGATGAGCGAGGCGACAACCACCCAGCCGCGATAGTTGGGCAGGAACATGAAGCCGAGATTGGTGCCGCCGGCGAGCAGCGCCGGCACGGCATAGGGATTGCCCGAGACACCGTAGTAATAGCGGAACACGCCTTCGATGACCAAGGCGAGGCCGAAGGTGAAGAGCAGGCCGTAGAGCGGGTCGAGCCGGTAGAGCCTGGACAGGGCGAGACGCTCGACCGCCATGCCGAACAGGCCGACGATGAGCGGCACCAGGACCAGCGCCGGCCAGTAGCCGATGCCCAGATGCACCAGCAGCAGATAACCAATGAAGGCGCCCAGCATATAAAGCGCGCCATGGGCGAAATTGATGATGCGCAGCAGGCCGAAGATGACGGCAAGGCCCAGGCTGAGCATGGCGTAGAAGGAGCCGTTGATCAGGCCGACCAGGAGTTGGCCGAGCAGGGCCTGGATGGGGATACCGAAGATCATGGTCATGGCGACATCATACCCCCAGCACCTCGTGCAGCTTTCCGGTGTGCGCGGAAAGCTCGCCGACGGCAAAACCCTCCACCACCTTGCCGTGGTCCATCAGGTAGAAGCGGTCGGCGATGCGGGCGGCAAAGCGGAAATTCTGCTCGACCAGGAGGATGGTCATGCCGCGCTGCTTCAGCGTCGCCAGCAACTCGCCGATCCGCTGGACGATGACCGGCGCCAGCCCTTCCGTCGGCTCGTCGAGCAGGAGCATCTCGACGCCGGTGCGCAAGATGCGGGCGATGGCCAGCATCTGCTGTTCGCCGCCCGAAAGCTTCGTGCCCTGGCTGTTGCGGCGTTCCTTGAGGTTGGGGAAGAGCTCGAAGATTTCTTCCACGCTCATGCCGCCCTTGGCCACGACCGGCGGCAGGATCAGGTTCTCGTCGACGGTGAGCGTGGCGAAGATGCCGCGCTCTTCCGGCACGAAGCCAAGGCCCTGATGCGCGACGCGGTGCAGCGGCAGGCCGATCAGGTCCTTGCCGTGGAAGGTGACGGAACCGGTGCGCTTGCGGATCAGGCCCATGATGGCGCGCAATGTCGTGGTCTTGCCGACGCCATTGCGGCCAAGCAGCGTTACCGTCTCGCCGCGCATGACATCGAGGTCGACGCCGTGCAGCGCATGGCCCTCGCCATACCAGGCGTGGAGATTGCGCACGGCAAGCAGCGGCTCACTCATGCCCTGCCCTCTTCATGCTCGGTCCCCATATAGGCGACGCGCACGCGCTCGTCCTGGCTGACTGTGGCGTAGTCGCCGGCGGCCAGCACCTGGCCACGCTGCATGACGGTGATCCAGTCGCAGAGATCGGCGACGACGGCAAGGTTGTGCTCGACCATCAGCACCGCGCGGTCCCTGGCCAGCGCGCGGATGATGCCGGAGATCATGCCGACATCCTCATGCCCCATGCCGGCCATCGGCTCGTCGAGCAGCAGCACCTTGGGGTCGAGCGCCAGCGTGGTGGCGATCTCCAGCACGCGCTTGCGGCCATAGGAGAGATCGCCGGCCAGACGATGCGCGGCATCCTCCAACCCGACGATGGCGAGCAGCTCGCGCGCCCGTGGCGTCAGGGCGTCAAGCGCCGAGACGGGGCGCCAGAACTGGTAGCCCAGCCCGCCGGGACGCTGCAGCGCCACGCGCACATTGTCGAGCACTGTGAGATGCGGAAAGATCGCCGAGATCTGGAAGGAACGCACCAGCCCCATGCGCGCCACCCTCGCCGGCGGCGTGCGGGTGATGTCGGCGCCGAGCAGTTCGATCCTGCCGCTGGTCGGCTGCAGGAACTTGGTCAGCAGGTTGAAGATCGTGGTCTTGCCGGCGCCGTTCGGGCCGATGAGGGCATGTATCTTGGCGTGATGGACGTCGAGATCGACATCCCTGACCGCGACGAAACCGGCGAAGTCGCGCCTGAGGCCGCGGGCGGAAAGCACCACCCGCGGCGTTGCCTCGGCGCTGTCGGGGCGGACAGCGGTGGCGGTGTCGAGCGTCACTTGGTGACGAGCGGGCAGCCGCTGTCCTCGGCCTTCATGAAGGCCTTGTCGCCCGGAATGGTCGCCAGATAGGTGTAGTAGTCCCAGTCCTTCTTCGACTCTTCCGGCTTCTTGACCTGGTAGAGATACATGTCGTGCACCATCGAGCCGTCGGCCTGAACCTTGCCGTTGGCGGTGAAGACGTCGTTGACCGGCATCTCGTGCAGCTGCTTGGCCACCGCTTCGGTCTCGTCCGTGCCGGCCTTGTCGATGGCTTTCAGATACTGCGTCACCGCCGAATAGGTGCCGGCCTGGATCATGTTCGGCATGCGGCCGGTGCGCTTGAAGAAGCGCTGCGCGAATTCGCGGCTCTTGTCGTCGCGATCCCAATAGAAGCCTTCGGTCAGCACCACGCCCTGCGCCGCCTGCAGGCCCAGGCCGTGCACTTCGGCGAGCGTGAAGAGAAGTGCCGCCAGCCGCTGGCCGCCGGCGACGATGCCGAACTCGGCCGCCTGCTTGATCGAGTTCGACGTGTCGAGGCCGGCATTGGCGAGCCCGACGATCTTGGCGCCGGAGGACTGCGCCTGCAAAAGGAAGGAGGAATAGTCGGTGGAGCCCAGCGGATAGCGCACCTCCCCCAGCACCTTGCCGCCGCTCGCCTCGACGAGCTTGGCGGTCTGGTCCTTCAGCGAATAGCCGAAGGCGTAGTCGACGGTGATGAAATACCAGCTGTTCCCGCCTTGCTTCACCAGCTCGCCGCCGGTGCCGACGGCCTGCGAATGCGTGTCATAGGCCCAGTGGAAGCCGTAGGGAGAGCACTGCTTGCCGGTAAGGTCGGTGGAAGCGGCGCCGGTGACGATGTCGATCTTCTTCTTTTCCTTGGAAAGCCCCTGGACGGCGAGCGCCACCGACGAGGTGGTGAGTTCCATGATCGCGTCGACCTGCTCGGTGTCGTACCACTGGCGGGCGATGTTGGAGGCGATGTCGGGCTTGTTCTGGTGGTCGGCGCTGACGATCTCGATCGGCGCGCCCTGCACCTTGCCGCCGAAATCCTCGACCGCCATCTTGGCGGCCTCGACCGACCACTTGCCGCCAAAATCGGCATAGACGCCCGACTGGTCGTTCAAGATGCCGATCTTGACCTTGCCGTCGGAGATTTCGCCGGCCGCCGCCGGCATTGCGGATGCCGCAAGGAGCGCGGCCGAGACGAGACAGAATGCTTTCACTGGTGGTTCCTCCCTTTGGCCAGCCACGGGAAACGCGGCGGCCTCGCAATGGTTCAACAGTTCCGTCCGGATTTGGATCGGGCCTCGATGGTGCCTGCAATTCCTCCGCTTGCGGGATCGCGTCGCGTGCCTTGGGCGCACGGACGCGAGCCTAGCATCACCTTTCGCGGGCCTGGAATGCTATTTTCGTAGCATGGCGCAGGGTCACGACAGCGTGATCTTCCGGCAACCTCAACCGAGGCCAAGCGCTGCCATCGCCCGGCCGCCATGTGGCCATCTCCCTCGCCCCATTGGAGCGATGGCCGCGCCAGACAGAATCCAGAAACAAGATTCAACAGTCCGGAAAAACTCGCGAAAAGACCGGCTGTCATAAACGCCACCGGAGCGGCCGGACGATTGCGGCGCGCGACAACAGACATCGATCTCAAACCAAGGATTGCCGATTATGAAAAAGACCATTCTTTCCGCACTCGGCCTGGCCGTCGCGCTCGCTTTCGCAGTGCCGGCGCTCGGCACCACCCAAGCCAATGCCGCGACCACGACGGCTGCGACGACCACGACCACGGCTCCGGCCGCTGCGACGGCGAAGCCGGCCGCCAATGGCCCGCACAAGAAGCACAAGAAGCATCACCGTCATCACACCAAGAAGCATCACGTGGCGAAGCACCACAAGCACCACGCCAAGAAGCATCACGTGAAGAAGCACACCCACAAGAAGCACGGCAAGAAGCACGCCGCATAAGGCCGCCACCGCTTTTTGCTTTCAGCGATTGGCCAAAGACTTCATGACCGGATGATCCTGGACCGCTTCGACAGGGTTCGGGATCATCGCTTCCGGAAACGCCGTCCTTCAAGGACGGCGTTTTTGGTTTTCCAGGATCGCGTCCAAAGACGCGGTTCCCGGTTCCGGGCCGTGCCCTATTTCTTCTGCGGGTGGATCGTCTCGCCGCGCTTCAGCATCGCCACCAGATCGGCGATCTTCTTCTTGCGCCCCGCCTCGGTCTTCATGTTGTGGGTGCGGAAGGCGAGCGCGAAGCGGTTCTGCGCCGAGAGCTTTTCCAGCATTGCCTTCGCCTTCGGTTCGGCATCGATCGCGGCCTGCAGGTCGGACGGAATAGTCATCTCCTTCGAACCGCCATAGGCGCGCTCCCAGCGGCCGTCGGCCTTGGCCGCGTCGACCTCGCGCAGGCCGTGCTCGGTCATGCGGCCGGCCTCGACCAGGCGCGCCACATTGTCGATGTTGATCTTGCTCCAGATGCTCTTGCTGCCGCGCGGCGTATAGCGCTGCAGGAAGCTGTTCTGATCAAGCGACTTGCGCACACCGTCAATCCAGCCGAAGCAGAGCACGACGTCGATCGCCTCCTTGGGCGTGATCGAGGCAAGCCCCGAGCCGACCTTGTGGACCTTGATCCAGACCTCGCTTTCGCGGTCGTGGTTTTCGCCGAGCCACGCACGGAAGCTTTCGGCATCTTGGAATTCGCGCACCTTGTCCGGATCGACCTTGATCGGGGCCATTGTCACCTCGTCATTTCATCGCAGGCCAGTATGGACGATTCCACGTCGGTCGCAGCAATGGCTGCCGCCAGTTCCTGCCAGCAGTCGGCGCCAATGCCATCGGCGCCTCCGATACCGCTATCGGTTTCTTCCGTTTCCACAACGAGCGCCGAGCTGCCACGTCAGCGCCCATGCAAGGGAAAGGCATGGACATGGACAAGCAGAGAATCCTGATCGTCGGCGGCAGCTCGGGCATGGGGCTGGCGCTCGCCAGGCGATGTCTCGAGGAAGGCGCGAACGTCATCATCGCCGGGCGCCGCGAGGCGAAGCTGAGCGTGGCGCGCGCGGAGCTCGGCAACGCCGCAAGTCTCGAAACGGCGGTGGCCGACATCAGCCGCGAGGATGAAGTCGCGGCGCTGTTCCAGCGTATCGGCCGGCTCGACCATATCGTCAGCACCGCCGCCGCGATCGAAGGCGCCTACCGGCCGCTGCCCGAGATCGAACTGGAAGCCGCGCAGCGTGTGGTGGAAAGCAAATTCTACGGGCCACTGCTGCTCGCCAAGCATGGCGCGCCGAAGCTGCCGCCCGGCGGCTCGCTGACTTTCGTGTCGGGCATAGCGGCCTACCGGCCGGCGGCTCGCGGCTCGGTGGTCGCGGCCGTCAACGCTGCATTGGAAGGGTTGGTGCGGGCGCTGGCCGTGGAGCTCGCGCCGATCCGCGTCAACGCGGTCTCGCCGGGCTGGGTCGACACGCCGATCTGGGAGTTCGTCGCGGGCGAGAAAAAGGAAGAGACGCTTGGCGCGATGGCGAAGCGCCTGCCGGTGGGGCGGGTCGGAAGACCCGAGGACATTGCCGACGCAATCCGCTTCCTGATCGGCAACGGCTTTACGACCGGAGAGACGCTGCATGTCGAGGGCGGGCACCGGCTGGTCTGACCGGCGCGAAGCTCCCGCCGATATCCGCGAGCAACTGCTTCAGCGCCGGCGGCTGGACGCGTCGACGGCGCCAGGTCATCACGACGTCGGCCGAGCGGACCGGGCCGGGCCAGGCAAGCTCGGCGACCTCGCCGCGATCGATCGCGGCGGCGACCGCGAGCCGCGGCACCAGGCCGAAGCCGGCGCCGGCCGCCACCAGCCCGGCGATCGCGTCGATGCTGCCGGCTTCGGCGGCCAGCCTTGGCTTGCCGAGACCCGCCTCGCCGAAGGCCTTGTCGACCATGGCACGGTAGACGCAGCCGGTCTCGGTGGCGACGAAAAGCTTTTCGGCCAGCGCCGCCAGGTCGACATCCGCCCGGTTTTCGCCGGGCGGGGCGATCAGCGCCAACGGCTCGACCGCCAGCACGCGCCTGGCAAGGCGCTGGTCCGGCGCGCCGTCATCTTCAAGCTGGGCGGGCCGCTCGAAGCAGAAGGCGACGTCGATCTCGCCTTCGCCCAGCCGGCGCAGCAAATCGCCGCTTCCGGCGATCCGGAGCTTGATGTCGATCCCGGGATGAGCGGCGCGAAAGCCGGCGAGCCAGCCGGCAAGCCTGGTGGAAGCGATTGTTTCCAGCGCGCCGATCGCGAGGGCGCCGGCCATGCCGGACTTGGTGGCGTCGACAGCGACTCGCGCATCATCGGCAAGCGCCAGCAAGTCCTCGGCATAGGGTTTCAGCGCCTCGCCCGCCGGCGCCAGGGCGAGCCCCGGCCGGGAGCGGGTGAAGAGGCTGGCGCCAAGCTCGGTCTCCAGGACCTGGATCTGGTCGCTGACGCTCGACTGGGCGAGATTGACCTCCCGCGCCGCGCGCGTGACGTTGCCCGTCCGCGCGACCGCAAGAAACGTCCTCAGCAGCCTGGGATGCATTCGCGCTTCGAGGCTACTGCAGCTGCGGCTTCTTCAGGAAGGAATTGCGGTCGGCGGATTTGACGCGCAGCCAGGTCTCGCGGCCGTCGCGCACGACGCGCAGCGGAATTTCCGAGCCGGCCGGGTTCTGCCAGAGTTTCCGGTAGAAATCGGCAAGCCCGTCCACCTCCCCGTCCCGCACGTCGGAGATGATGTCGCCCTGGCGCAGCCCTGCCTTGGCGGCGGGGCCGCCTTCGGCGACGCTCATCACCACCACCATGCCGTTCGACTCGGCCGAGAAGGCCCCGAGCCACGGACGCGGAGCCTTCGCCACCTGACCGCGCTTGATCAGATCGTCGAGGATCGGCGTCAGCAGATCGATGGGCACGACCATGTTGATGTCGGCGACCTCGCCGGCGCGGCTCATCTGCAGCCGCAGCGAGCCGATGCCCAGCAGCTTGCCCTCGCGGTCGAACAGCGCCGCCCCGCCCCAGGACGGGTGCGCGGGCGCGATGAAGATCGCCTCGTCGATCAGATATTCCCAGTAACCGGCAAATTCCTGCTTGGTGACGATATGGGCGTCTACCTGCTGGCCGATGCCGTCGGCAAGCGTCACCGCGTCGCCGATATTGGCCTTCCTGGCATCGCCGAACTGGACAGCCGGAAGGTTGAGCGGCGACAGCGCCTGCACCAGTCCGAAGCCGGTTTCCTGGTCGTAGGCCAGCGCGTGCGCGGCCACGACGCGACCGTCCTGATCGGTCAGCCACACTTCCTCGGCCTCGGTGATGAGGTAGCCTATGGTGAGCACAAGGCCATTGTCGCGGATCACCACGCCGCTGCCCTCGCGACGTGTGCCCAGCGCATTGGCGGTGAAGGCGTCGTCCGGAACCGTGGCGCGCACGGCAACGACGGAGCGCGAAATTTTCTCGACGGTCATCGATCCATCCTGCGTTGCGGGTTTTGTCTATAAGTATGGCCGAAGGAGCGCCGCGCAAGGGTGGATCTTTCCCCTTGCGGGACTGGCACAAGCGCTAGTTCAACGAAGATTGAACTTTTTTCTTTGACGAGCACGAAACGGCACCTAAGTCTAACGGCATTCGGTGGCGGATTGCCGCCCCTTCACAATGCACAAGGCCTGCAAGATGGACCAATACACCCCGCCGAAAGTCTGGACATGGAACAAGGCCAATGGCGGCCAGTTCGCTTCGATCAACCGGCCGATCGCCGGCCCCACCCACGAAAAGGAGCTGCCGGTCGGCAAGCATCCGCTGCAGCTCTATTCGCTGGCCACGCCCAATGGCCAGAAAGTGACGATCATGCTGGAAGAGCTTCTTGCGCTCGGCCACACGGGCGCCGAATACGACGCCTGGCTGATCAAGATCGGCGACGGCGACCAGTTCGGCAGCGGCTTCGTCCAGGTCAACCCGAACTCAAAGATTCCGGCGCTCATGGACCATAGCGAGCCGAAGCCGGTACGCGTGTTCGAATCCGGCTCGATCCTGACCTATCTCGCCGAAAAGTTCGGCGCGTTCCTGCCGACCGAGCGCGCGGCCCGCGCCGAAACCTTCTCATGGCTTTTCTGGCAGATGGGTTCCGCGCCCTATCTCGGCGGCGGCTTCGGCCATTTCTTCGCCTATGCGCCGCACAAGATCGAATACGCCATCGACCGCTTCGCCATGGAGACCAAGCGGCAGATGGACGTTCTCGACCGCAGGCTGGCGGAGAGCGAATATCTCGCTGGCCCCGACTATACGATCGCCGATATGGCGGTGTGGCCGTGGTATGGCGGGCTCGCCAAGGGCCGCAGCTATACCGACGCCGCCGAGTTCCTTTCGGTGCATGAATACAAGAACGTGCAGCGCTGGGCCGATGCGATCGACGCGAGACCGGCGGTGAGCCGCGGCCGCATGGTCAACCGCATGTCAGGCGAGCCGGCCTTCCAGTTGCGCGAGCGCCACGACGCCAGCGACTTCGAGACGAAGACGCAGGACAAGCTCGAAGCGGCGGAGTGAAGCGTCGGAGCCGCCGATCTCCCCCGCGCGGGAAGATTGTAGCTCCAGCCTGCGCTATCTGCCGTAAGTATAGGTCACGGTCGCCTCGCCGACCTCGGAGCTCTTGGCCGCGACCGAGACCATGTCGGGCAGCGGATCGGCCGGCGCGCGCAAGGTCTTCTCGCCCAGCGCGTAGAGCGTGAAGACATAGTGATGCTGGCCGCTGCCGGGCGGCGGGCATGGGCCGAAATAGCCGGTGCGGCCGACGCTGCCGTTGCCTTGCACCGTGCCCTTCGGCAGGCCTTTGCCGGAGCCGGCGCCCTCGCTCAGACCCTTGGCGCTGGCCGGGATGTCCCACGCAAGCCAGTGCCAGAAACCCTTGCCGCCATTGGCGTCGGTGTCGAACATGGTCAGCGCGTAGCTCTTGGTGCCGGCCGGCGGATCCTTCCAGGCAAGCGCGATCGACACGTTCTTACCGCCGCAGCCGGGCTTGTCTCCGAGATATTTCGCATCCCACTTGCCGTTCGAAACAGACGGGCTCGATAGATCGAACGCCGCCGCCGGGCCGGCGAAGGCGACAAGGGCAAGCATGGTGAAGCCGAGACGCAAGGTCGTCATCTGATCCTCCCTGAACAATGCAAGCGTAGCGCAAAAGCGGCCCGAAAAAGGGCAGGCCGGCGCGCCGAGGTGCCAGGATAATGAAAAAGCCCCGCCGGTGGAGGCCGTCGGGGCTCTTTCGTTCGGACCATGAAGGTGGGACCCCACGGCCGGTCGATCCAGGGGGTGTTGGATCGACCGCGACATTAGCCGAGAGACTGGGCGCGCGGACAATCAAGCCTGCACACTACCAATCACGCCTGCGCGAGGCGGCGGTGAAGGCTTAACCCCGCAGCAGCTTTGCCAGCCGCGGAACGCCTTCGTTTACGGCGCGGTCGTCGGCGAGCGTGAAGGACATGCGCAGCGTGTTGCGACCGCTGCCGTCGGCATAGAAGGCGTTGCCCGGCACGAAGGCGACACGCGCCTCCTTGACCGAGCGCGCCAGGAGTTCCGTGGCATCCGTGCCTTCCGGCAGCGTCAGCCAGACGAACATGCCGCCTTCAGGGCGGCTCCAGGAAATGCCTTCCGGCATGTTGGCTTCGAGCGCGCCAAGCAACGCGTCGCGCCGCTTGCGGTAGGCGCCGATCAGCTTTTCCACCTGCGCGTCGAAAATGGTTTCGGCGACGCGGTGCATGACCATCTGGTTTATCGAGGGGCTGTGCAGGTCGGAGGCCTGCTTCATCAGCACCAGCTTCTCCACGACATGATGCGGCGCGCAGACCCAGCCGACGCGCATGCCGGGCGACAGGATCTTCGAAAAGGATCCGCAAAAGAGCGTGCGGGCGTTGTCGATGCCGCCGGAGCGGGCGCAGTCGAGCGCCAGGATGGGCGGCACGCCCACGCCGTCATAGCGCAGCGCACGATAGGCGGCGTCCTCGATGACGGCGATGTCGAGCTCGCCCGCGAGATCTAGCACCGCCTCGCGCTGCCTGACATCCAGCGTGTTGCCCGTGGGGTTGGCGAAATCCGGCACCAGATAGGCGAACTTCACCTTGCCGCCATTGATGGCGGCCGCGGCGCGGTACGCCTCCGGCGTCATGTTGCCGCCGGCGGTGTTGAGCCGGTCGTAGCGCGGCTCATAGGCGTTGAAGGCCTGCAGCGCGCCGAGATAGGTCGGCCAGGTGACCAGGGCCGTGTCGCCGGGCGACAGGAACAGCTTGCCGAGATAGTCGAGCGCCTGCTGCGAGCCGGAGGTGATGAAGATGTTGCCCTCGTCGCACTCGACGCCGAGCTTGCCCATATAGGCCGCCAGCCATTTGCGCAGCGGCAGATACCCCTCGCTGACCTGATACTGCAGCGCGGCGCCGGCCTCCTTGCCGCCCAGCACCGCCTGGTAGGCATCGCCGATGGCCTGCGCGGGAAAGAGCGACGGGTCGGGGATGCCGCCGGCGAAGGAGATGATGTCGGGCTGGTCGAGCAGTTTGAGCAGTTCGCGGATTTCGGAGGCCTTCATGCGCGAGGAGCGCGAGGCCAGAAGGTTCAACAGGGTCAAGGCGCGCCTCCCGAGCGGCAAATCAGCACTTATTTAGGTCAACTTTACTGACCTATTATCAGATTTTCGCCGAGTTGAATAGTCCAGCCGCGAAACCGCGCACAGGCCAATCCGGTCCATGTCGCACGACGCAATCGGTCGCAGCGCTCACCGAAACGTGACCGCCGGTTCAATATCACTGTCCTCTAACTCGATCGCCGTCGGTGCTAATGATGAGGCGCCCCAATTGCGGGGCTATAATGATGGGAGAACAAGGCCATGAAAACGAAGACGGCATTTCTGAGCCTATTAGCCGCGTGTGTCCTCGCCGGCACGGCGTTTGCGGGCATTCTCGACGAACCGAAGATGATGGCGCCTTTCTTCACCGACAAGACCATGAAGACGATGAAGTCGGACGCCGACATGAAGAAGGTCTGGGCCAAGATGTCCAAGAAGCACCAGGCGGCGATGATGAAGGAATGCCAGGACGCGGCGATGAGCAAGCCTCATGCCGAGTTCTGCGCGAAACTGAACGCGCTGGCCGGCCACGCCTGATCGGGTCCCCCCCCCGGGGGGCAGGATGGCGGGCCAGCAGAGGATCGCCATCCTCCACTCCAGTTCATTTTAGCAATTGCGAATAGAAATCCGTTGCGCAAAAGCGCCGGCGGATGCAACCTCATTCCGGCGGGCCGGAAAAAAGAATATCGGTCCGGACGGGAGGGGGCATGACGCTCGAGGTCATCGGGGCCGGCTTCGGCCGCACCGGTACGTGGTCGACTTTCGCCGCGCTGAACCGGCTCGGTTTTCCGAGCTACCACATGCAGGAAGTCATCATCAACAAGGCCAACAAGGGCCATCTCGATTTCTGGCGCAAAGTGGCAAACAGCCCGCCGGGTAGCCAGCACGACTGGAACCAGGTCTTCGCCAAGTACCGGGCGACCGTCGACAATCCGGGCTGCTGCGTCTGGCGCGAACTGATGGCGGCCTACCCCGACGCCAAGGTGCTTCTGACGCTGCACCCGCGCGGCGCCGAGGCCTGGTACGACAGCACGATCGACACGATCTACTTCACCGAGAATGTCTGGCAGTTCAGAGTGCTGGAATGGCTGACGCCCTTCGGCCGCAAGTTCGGCGACATGTCGCGCAAGCTGGTCTGGGGCCGCACGCTGAAGGGGGTGATGAACGACCGCGAAAAGGCCGTGGCGCGCTACAATTCCTATATCGAGGAGGTGAAGGCGGCGGTGCCGCGGGAGAAGCTGCTGGTGTTCAAGGTGAGCGACGGCTGGGCGCCGCTGTGCGATTTCCTCGGGGTCGCGCTCCCGAACGAGCCGTTCCCCAACCTCAACGACCGCGCCAGCATCAAGAAGATCATCAAGGAGATGATCGTGGGATCCTACCTGATGCTTGCCGGCGTCGCGCTTCTCATCGCTCTGGCGCTCGGCACGCTATGGTGGTTGCTTGGGTAATAGGTAGGCCGGCGGGCCTCAAGGTCCCGGAACATCGCGGGATTGCTGTTATATTAGAATAGGCACATATTAAGCAAAGCCGGAGCAATGCTCCGGTTGGATCGCCTGCTTTCCAGCATTGCCCAGGCAGTCCGCAGACCACGTCAAATGTCAGAATTGGAAAGTTCGTGCCGGCCACGGGAGTGGGCGGACCGCGGCATGAGATCTGGAGGAGATTCCCATGAAAGTCACTGTGTTGGCGACTTACGAACCCCACGCCGCCAAGGGATTGATGCAAGGCTCGGACCGGGAAGCCGCCCTCAGGGCGCTTTATGAAAGTGTCGGCGGCAAGATGACCGGGCTCATGTTCACGCGCGGAAAATACGACGTGATCGTCAATGGCGAGCTGCCCGATCAGGCCGCGGGGATGGGCCTGGCGCTCGCCGTGCGGGCGAGCGGCTCGGTGCGCGATCTCGTCGTCCTGGAAGAACTCGACATGAAGGCGGTGATCGCAGCCGCCAAGAAAGCCGCCGGCGCCTACAAGCCGGCCGGCTGACCTCAAACCGATGGGAGGACGCCATGACCGCCTACAACGTAGTCCGCTTTCGCACCAAGCCCGGCAAGGAAAAGGCCTTCGTCGACGCGCATGAGAAGGTCCACTTGAACGCCAAGGGCTTTCGCAAGGGCGTCCTGATCAAGACCGGCGAGCGCACCTTCTGCATGGTGGGCGAATGGAGAGACATGGACAGCCTGGCCGCGGCGCGCCCGATGATGATCGGCATCCTCGACACGTTCCGCGACATGCTCGAGGACCTCGGCGGAGATCTCGGCGTCACCGACCCGGTATCGGGGACAGTCGTCGCCGAAATAGGTTGACTGAGCCGTCACTGGACGATGGCCGGGCAGCGAGATGCGGCCGGCCAATCGCGCCGAAGATGTCGACCCGTCAGCCGGCTGCAAGCGCCGGCTGGCCGTCCGGCTCACGCTCTTTCGCTGGTGCAAGCTGGCAACCCCATGTCACAATCGATCAAGGGGGGCTGGTCACCAGTAATGAGCAAGAGCGTGCGTTCGAAGAAGAAACGTGGGCTGCTGGCGCCGCTTGCGCGTTCTATCGCGGCAATCGTCCTGGCGGGCTCGGTGCTGGTTGCCGGGCTGTGGTACCTTGCCAGGCCGGCGGTGCCGGATGGCTTTTACACCAGCCGCCGCGACCCCATTCCGCCGCCTGGCACTCTGATAGCCAGCGAGCCGTTCACCCGCGACGTTCCGCAAGGCGCTCGGGCCTGGCGGGTGCTCTATGCCACGACGCGCGCCGACGAGACGCCTGCGGTCGCAAGCGGGATTGTCATGGCCTCGATGGGTTCGAGCGCCGCCGGCAGGCCGGTAGTCCTCTGGGCGCATGGCACGACCGGCATGGAACCCGGCTGCGCGCCATCGGTGTTGAAACATCCATTCGACAACGTGCCGGCACTCGAGGCCCTGCTCGAGCAGGGCTGGGTCTATGTCGCGACCGACTATGTCGGCCTCGGCACCGCCGGCGGCCATGCCTATCTGATCGGTGAGGATGCCGCGCGAGCCGTGCTCGACTCGGCGCGCGCCGCGCGCCAGATGCCCGGCCTGAATGCCGAGGGCAAGACCGTGGTCTGGGGGCATTCGCAGGGTGGCAATAGCGCGCTGTGGGCCGGCATGCGCGCCATGGGCTATGCGCCGGACGTCAACGTGGCCGGGGTGGCGGCGCTCGCGCCGGCAACCGACCTGCGCGCGCTGTTCAGAGCCGTGCAGGGCACCATGTTCGGCAAGATCGTGTCCGCGTATCTTGCCGAGGCCTATGCCAAGGCCTACCCCGATGTCCAGTCTGGCGACTATCTCGGTGCCGTGTCGACGATACTCGCCCGCGACATGGCGGGGCGATGCGTCGGCGGCAGGGCCACCCTGCTCTCGATCGCCGAGAGCGTGCTGCTGCCGGGCGGCATCTTCCGTCGGGATCCGGCCTCGGGCCCGTTCGGCGCAAGGCTCGACGAGAATATGCCCAGCGGCCCGATCAATGCCCCGGTCCTTATCGCGCAAGGCGCCGACGACGACCTGGTCCCCGCCCGCATCCAGCAGGCCTATGTCGCGAAGCGATGCTCAGCGGGACAGGAGATCGACTATCGGCAGTTCGATGGCCGCGACCATCTTTCTCTCGTGGCCGGCGGCTCGCCGCTCGAGGCCGGGTTGATCGCGTGGACACAGGACAGGTTCAACGGCGCGCCCGCGACGCCGAACTGCGCCCAATAGTGAATCCCCTATTAGAACGGCAAGCGGATTTCGTCCGGCTGGCTGGGGACTCCGGGCCAGCCGATGTCCTTGCGGATCTCCGGCGGCAGTTCGGTCAGCTCGCGCGTCGTGCGGCGGCGCTTGCCGGCCTCAGCGAAGGCGGCGCGGATTCGGTTGAGATTTTTGAACATGGAAGCCCCCATAAATCAGCGTCGGAAAACCGGTGACGCCTCTTCACCCGGCGCTGCTTTTGCTTTGCGTCTGTAACCGGCGGATTGCGCGCGAACCGTGAAATGCTTCACGAAGCCGGAGCGGCTCGAAACATTTGCATGCAAACTAATTTATGGGACCGCACACACGATCCATGCGCATAGCGTGAGCCCGCGCGCCCTGCAATTTCAGATGCCTGGGCCTGTTGCCTTATATGTCGATTCACGTCCCCTGGAAGGGAGCGCGCCTTATTGCGGCGAATTCGAACCGGCCTGCTGTGCGGTCCGCGCCGACAGCCGACCTTTACGGGCGAGCGTTGGCTTTGAGTATTCTTTCTTCATGGAGCAATCCCCCGACCTTTCGCGCAAAGTGCTGCATCGGCGCATGAACGTCAAGCGCCGGACCTTGCCGGTAGCCGACGCTCGATCGCCCTGCCGGGAGCTAGCCGGCAACCTTCCCGCCTCTCGCCACTTCCCTGCCCGTCCGATAGACAGTGCGATCCTTCGGCACCGCCACCACCGCTTCCGGAACGTGTGCGGCCCGAAGAGCGACAAAGTCGGCCTTGGCGCCGACGGCGATGCCGTAGCCTTCGAGCCCCAGCGCCGACGCGCCGGCATGGCTCACCAGGTCGTAAGCGGCTTCCAGTTCCCGGTCCTCGTAGAAACCTGAACGGTAGCCGATCATGTTGGCGCGGTTCAGCATGTCGCCATCGCCATAGGGCCACCAGGAATCGCGGATGTTGTCCGAGCCGGCAAAGACCGTGACGCCCGCCTTGCGCAGAGCGGCCACAGGCGGGAAAGGGTGATCGCCGGGCGCATTGGTCATGATGGCGACGCCGGCGGCGGCGATCCTGTCGCCAGCATTGGCCAGCGCGTCGGCGGAGATGTCGCCCAGCGCATAGGCGTGGCTGACGGCCACTTTTCCGTGCATGCCGGATGCCGCGGTCCGGGCGCAAATCTCCTCGATCTCGAACAGGCCGAGCGTGCCTCGGTCATGCAGATGGATGTCGACGCCGACGCCGCGTTTGTCGGCGAGGCCGAAGACGACATCGAGATGGCCCTTCACATCGCGATCGAAGCTCGCCGGGTCTAGTCCGCCGATGAGGTCGCAGCCGAGCTTCAGCGCTTCGTCGAGAAGCTCCGCAGTGCCTGGCGAGGACAGGATGCCGCTTTGCGGGAAAGCCACGAGCTGGATGTCGACCAGGTCACGGTATCTTTCCCGCACGCCAAGGATCGTCTCGAAATGCTTCAGCCCGACATCGGCATCGACCATGACATGGCTGCGCATGGCGAGGCTGCCATGGCCGACGCACAGCTCGAGCTGGTTCTTCGCGCGCTCCTCCATGGGTGCCGCCTGTTCGAGGTTGCGCATCTGGAAGGCGACGCGCTCGCGCACGTCGAAACCGTCGGTGCAGGGAATGTGCGGGCGCCAGGCATCGCCATAGAAAGACGTGTCGAGATGGATGTGGCCCTCGACGAAAGCCGGCAGCACGAGCTGGCCGGCGAGATCGGTCGCGCCGGCCGGCGGCATGGCCTTGCTGGCGGCTGGCGCGACGGCGCTGAAGCGGCCGCCTGCGACGGTGAGGTCGGCAAGTGTCCCGTCGGCAAGCCGGGCGTTGAGAAAATGAGTCCGGTTCACGATGCAATCCCTTGAAAAGGAAAGCGTCAGTGGTCGCCGGTCGAAGGGACGAGGTCAATGCGGCCAGGGATAGAAAGTGTTTCACCCTTCCCTTCTCCCTTGCGGGAGAAGGTGGATCGGCGCGTAGCGCCGAGACGGATGAAGGGTGTTGGAAGGAATGAGGCGCCAGTGAATCCGTACGGTCACATCTGGACAAGCGGTCTTGCCAAGCTGGAACACCCCTCATCCGACCGACCTTCGCTCGGCCGCCTTCTCCCGCAAGGGGGGAAGGAAAGAGCTCTCTCCATATACCGCTTTCGCGTAAGTTTCAGCGCACCGCTAATATGCCATGATGAAGCCTGCGGTATGAGGCCGCCGTGGTCGACGCGGACGCCCAAGCACATCCCCAACAATGCGCCCCCAACGGCCGCGTCGACCAATGACCCGCCGACGGCAGCCTTTGCCCTAGGTCGCCGTTTCTTTCGGCTTGTCCTCGATCAGCCCTTTGTGCCGGCATATTCGGCGACCAGCCCCTCATACGCCTCGAAGGCCGGCAGCGCTTCGTAACTGTGCACGGCGGGCGTCGTCGCCCAGGGCAGCTTCTCAGCCGTCCAGGTTTCGATGAAGGGCGTGAACCAGGCATGATCGTCGAGCATGGTCGGGCGCAGATTGACGAACCAGTCCATCCCTTCGGGCCGGGTGAACATCCAGCTCATGCAGTAGCCGCAGAAATAATGTCTCGAGGCGCCATGCAGGCCGCCGATCACCGGCTCGCCTTTGATCACCGCGAAACCTTCGGCCGGGATCGCGGCGCTCAGCGAGTAGGCGCTGGACGACATGCGCTGGCAGCCGGTGCAATGGCAGGCCATGGTGAGCAGCGGTTCTGCCGAGATCTTGAGGCGGACGCGGCCGCAGCGGCAGCCTCCTTCGGCGGGCAGGGAAAGCGTAGGCAAGATGGGCTCCTTGGGTTGGGGTTCTTCCCTTCTCCCCCTGTGGGAGAAGGTGTCGCCGCAGGCGACGGATGAGGGGTGCTCCAGGGAAAGCCAGCGTCTCACTCCGCTGGAACACCCCTCATCCGTCTCGGCGCTGACGCGCCGATCCACCTTCTCCCACAGGGGGGAGAAGGGGAAACCGCGCTCAGCCTTCCACCAGTTCCGCCGTCGCCGCCATCCGCGCGCCCTGCATCTCGAACGCCTCGTTGTGGCGGGCGATGATGTCGGGCGCCTTCTCCTCGTCGCTGTCCAGCGTCGAATGCGCGTCGGAGACCACGGTGACGCCGAGCCCTTCGGCAAAGGCTCCCTTGACGGTCGCCGCGACGCAAAAATCGGTCTGGGCGCCGATCAGCACGACGTCCTTCGCGCCCTGCTCCGCCACCCATTCGGCGAGATCGGGATTGGAGAACGCGTTGCCGACCTTCTTGCCGAAGGTCGGCTCGTCGGCGGCCTGGCCGAGCAGCGCCCATATCGGCCAGTCGGCGGCGCCCGGCGCCAGCGGGTCGCCCTCCGGCCCGTCATGGCGCACGAACGCCACCTTGCGGCCGGTGCGCCGCGCCCAGTCGATCAGCCTGCGCGCGCGCTCGGCGATGGCGTCGGCGTCATGGATCGGCGGATCGAAACGGCCGTCGAACATGCCGGCCTGCAAGTCGATGACGATGAGCGGCGCGGCGGCGGAGGGAGCGGTGTCAGGCATGGCGCGACGATAGCGTGGGTGGGAGGCGGGTCAAGACGGGGAAGCCGGCGACCACCATCTTCTTAACAATCTGCGATTGAGATTCTCAAAGGACACAACTAACCTCGTCGAGGAATCGGGGGATGACAATGAATGAACAATACACGGTACACCTGATCGGCGGAGACACGGGCGGCGAGGAGCAAGCAGTGTTCACGTTGCACGACGTGGGAACCAGATGCAGGCTCACCTGCAGTTATCGCAACAAGGTCATCGAAGCCGACGAAGACGACTATTTCGAAGCGCTTTGCCAAATCCGCAGGCAGCTTGAAGTGGAAGGAATACTGCCCTTCTGCTACGGCGCGAGTGGCAATGTTTTCCCTGAAGGCACCGTGACAGGGATGACCCGCGGGATTGTGGTCTGCAAGGTGAAGACGGGAGAACGTCCCAAAGAGAGCGACTTGGTCAACATATTTGACGATGGCCCTGACGTGGTGCCTTTATTCGTCGACATGCAGCAGCAGTTTTGGGATTCCTGGCTCGCTTCCCTGCCCCCCGACTTAAGCAAAGAGGAAGTCAGCGCGGCGCCCTCTTTCCTGCGATTTCTGACACGTGGCCTTGCCAAGGTGTTGAAATCGCTTTCTCCTCCGCCAAGGGAAAGATAGCGCCGCACTCATGACATCAGCGGCATCGGACCCTTCAGCGCTTCGGCCAGCGCGTCGCGGAACACCGCGATGGGGCGCGCCAGCCTGCCGGCCGGCGGGCGGTGGAGCAGCCAGCAACGCACCTGCGGCTTGAAGCCGGGACAATCGACCACCTCGACCGCGTCGCGCCATTGGCTGCCCGACAGGGCGCCGGGGGTGACGACGCCGATGCCATGGCCGCGCGCCACCAGCGACATGCGTAGATCGGCGCCCTGCGCCTCGACGCCGACACGGAACGGCAGCCGCGCCACCTCGAAGCGATGGCGGATGAAGGCGCGGAAGCCGCAGCCGGTTTCGTTGAGCACCCAGGGGTAGCGGGCAAGGTCTTCGAGCTCGGCCGGCTTCGGAACCTCAAGGGCTGGCGAAGCGACCAGCAGCACCGCCTGCACGCCGAGATCGTCGCCGACGAGTTCGGGCGGCGGCGCGACGCCCTCGGCGAGGCACACCGCGACGGCGTCGATCTCGCTGCGCAGCACCTGTTCCACCAGGCGCGGCGACAGGCTGGAGGTGATCTTGAGCGTCAGTTGCGGGAAGGCCGCGCGCAGACTGTCGAGCGGCTCGGACAGCGCGCTGGTCGACAGATAAGGCATGATGCCGAGGCGAAACTCGCCCCTCACCTCGCCCACTGGCGACACGCCCGCCTTCAGGTCCTCCAGCGAGCGCAGCACGCGGCGGCCATGCTCATAGGCCTCGCGGCCCGATGCGGTTGGTTTGAGCGGCTTCGACTGGCGGTCGAGCAAGGGCGTCGCCAGCTGCTCCTCGAGGTTCTGTACCCGGCGCGTTACGCCGGGCTGCGTGAGGTTGAGTCTGGCCGACGCGCCGACGATGGAACCGGTTTCGACGACGGCGACAAAGGCCTCGAGGTCGTGGATATTCATGCGCATCTCGCATAATCATTATCAGATGATTTCAATTGTAGCATTATAACCACTCCGAATAAAGTCTCGCCCGACTATGCGGACAGCGAGGCACCCCATGAACGGAACAGACAACGCCCGGATCGCGACGGCCGGCTTCGCCGAACGGCGGCCGCATGCCGGCGGCGGGACCATCACACCCTCACAGACGCTGCTGTTTGCCGCCTCGGTCGGCATCATCGTCACCAATCTTTTCGCGCCGCAGACGCTGGTCGGGCTGATCGGTCCGTCGCTCGGCGCCGCGGCATCGGAGAGCGGCCTGGTCTCGATGGCCACGCTGCTCGGCTATGCGGCCGGGCTGTTCTTCCTGGTGCCTCTGTCGGACCTCGTCGAGAACCGAGCGCTGGTGCTGCGCATGCTGTGCGCGGCCGCGTTCGCGGCGGCGATCGCCTCATTCGCGCCGTCTGCCGCCTCTTTGCTCGCGGTGCTGTTCGTGCTCGGCGCCGCCTGTTCCTGCATACAGGTGCTGGTGCCGGTGGCTGCCTCCATGGCGCCGGCGGGACAGGAAGGACGCGTCATCAGCGACGTCATGAGCGGATTGATGATCGGCATCCTGCTCTCGCGTCCGATCGCCAGCCTCGTCGCCGACGTTTTCGGCTGGCGCGCCTTCTACGGCATCAGCGCCGCGGCCCTGGCGCTGCTTGCCATCCTGCTCGGCCTCACACTGCCAAGGCGCAAACCGCCGGCGCATGCGACCTATGCGAGGCTGATTGCCTCGCTTGTCGGGCTTCTGGCTGAGGAGCCGGTGCTGCGACGGCGCGCCTTCACGGCCAGCCTGGTGATGGCCGCCTTCAGCGTGTTCTGGACGGCGGTGGCGCTGCGCCTCTCGGCCCCGCCCTTCGATCTCGGCCAGAAAGGCATCGCCCTGTTCGCGCTGGTCGGCGCCGGGGGCGCGGCGGTGACGCCGATCTTCGGCCGCGCAGGCGACCGCGGCTTCACGCGCCCTGCCACGGTTGTCTGCCATCTCGTGCTGATCGCGGCGCTCGGGCTCGCCGCATGGGCCGGCATGGAGACGGGCGCGGCCAAGGCCGGCGCCGCATGGCTGCCGCTCGTCCTCATGGGCATCGGCGCGGTACTGCTCGATATCGGCGTCACCGGCGACCAGACCCTGGGCCGCCGGGCCGTCAACCTGCTGCAGCCGAAGGCGCGCGGCCGCATCAACGGGCTGTTCGTCGGCATCTTCTTCATCGGCGGCGCGATCGGCTCGCTGCTGGCCGGCATTGCCTGGGCCTGGGGCGGCTGGAATGCCGTGTGTGCGGCCGGAGCCGCGTTCGGGTTCATCGCGCTGGTGGTCGACCTGGCAGGCGGGCCGGAGTAGCAGGCACTCTCTAGGCGTTCCTCGGATCGGCCAGGCATTGCGGGATCGCGCGGGTGGCGGCGATCAGCTTGCCGCGCACTTCCGAGGGCCGGCGCAGGTTCTGCCAGTAGGCGCCGATGCCCTTCATTTCATTGCCGGCATCGCCGCCGAGGGCGCCGTCGGCGCTGACCAGCATCGTCACGATCTTGACGCCGCAGGCAAGGTTGCGGTCGGGATCGGTGATGTCGACCTCCGACTTGAAGCCGCAATGATATCGCTGCTCGTCCGACAGCGACAACTGCAACAGTCCGATCGAATACTGGTCCTGGTCCTCTTCCCAATAGGCGGCGGAGCTGTTGTTGACGGATTCCGCGCTGACCAGGTCAGCAAGCAGCGTGCGCCAGAACACGGCGCGACCGCCGCGGTCCTGGCGCAGATAGCCCGGACAGAACACCCCTATGTCGGAAGGCTCGAGGCCGCTCAGCGGCTTTTCGGCATCGATCAGGTAGGCGAGCTTGCGCGTCACGGTCTTGTGGTCGACCAGTCTTGTCACCGCGCCCTGCCCCGCAAGGCAGTTCTTCGCGAAGGCCTGCGCCTCCGGCTGGGTGGTGTGCCCGTGGGATTTCCATTGCGCAGTGCAGGACGGCTGCGATGCGACGACGGGCGCCGCCTCCGCAGGAGCAGCCGTAAGTTTCTCGGGCTTCGACGCGGCGGCTTTCGGTGCGGCGACTTTCGGCGGGGCGGCCTGCGGCACGGCGCTTTCGATGACCTTGGGGTTGGCGCAGCCGTCGAGCGCCAGGGCAAGTCCCATCAATGCCAGGGCGGCGCGGATCGACTTCGACCGAAGCCCGGCCACCGAACGGACTGGTCCGTAAGCGCGCAAAGAACCCCCTCCCGAGCAGTAAACAGGTACAGACCAGCCCGGCCTCGTACGGTCACTCTGCCAGATCGGCCGTAGCCTGTCACCCGATCCCGCCGGTGATCGTGAAGGTTCCCTTACAGCGCCCTTCGGGCAGCCGCGCGACGGCCGTGACGATCGATCCGTAGGCGCCGCGCCAGACGCTGTGGAAGCCCTGATGCATGGAGGCCGGCACGACGATTCGACCAGTGTGGCGGTTGCCTTGCGCCTGCATGACGACGGGCTCGCCATTGACGTGAACCTTCACTTCGGCCGGCCGGTCCGCGCCGACCTCAAGCTCGATCGCGATCTCGTCGGTATCTCCAGAGCGCGTCGTCGTGGCGGTGAGCGCCAGCGTGAGCGGCGCATCGCCGGCCGCCGCGCCCCTGCCCTTAAACACATCATCGGCAAGCGCAGGCGTGCGCGGCGGAACGGTGCGGCGCCGCGTGGCGCGTTCATAGTCGCCGGCGATCATCAGCAGCGCCGTGTCGTCATAGGCCTTGCCGGCGAAGGTGAGGCCGACCGGCATGCCGATATCGGCCATCGTGCCCATCGGCACGGTCACCGTCGGAATGCCGAGATGGCGCCAGACCAGATTGCCGTTGGCGACCCAGGTGCCGTTGCGCCAGGCGAGCCGGGCGGAAGCTTCGTTCACATCTGCATCGGCCGGCCCGACATCGGCGACCGCCGGCAGCACCACCGCATCGAGGCCATTGGCGTCTAGCCAGTCCTCGAAGTCGGCGCGGCGCGTTGCCTCCAGGCCTTTCAGCCCCGCCTCGATCGTCGGAATGGCCGCGAGCGGCGTCACGCCTTTGTTCGCTCGCTCCACATATTCGGCAAGGTCCAGGCTGTCCTCGCCATAGCGGTCGGGCAGCGAGCCCGGCGGCTGCGGGAAGATCTTCGGACCGTCGACCGAAGCAAGGTCGGGTATGGCCGGATCGGCATTGGCGCGCAGAAAATCGTCCCACGACCAGATGGACAGGTCCCAGATCTCGCGCTCGGCGAAGTCCTTCGGCACCAGACCACGATCGACCATCGATCGCGTACCCGGACGATCGCGCTCGTAATTGGAGACGACGGGGAAATCGACCTCGACCACCTCGGCGCCCAGCGCCTCCAGGTCGCGCGCCGCCTGCCGCCACAGCTCCAGCACCGAGGCGCGGGTCTCGATCGGGCGGTCGGCGATTCCATCCTTGCCGATATACAGTTTCGGCACGCCGAGCCGCTTGCCCTTGAGCGCGCCTCGCAGCGGAAGGGCGGTGTAGCTCGCCGGACGCAGCACCGAGGCTTTCGGGATATCCACCCAGGGCTGCACGCGCCAAAAATCGCCGCGCGTTTCGGCATCGTCGGCGACGATCACGTCGAGCAGTTCGAGCAGGTCGGGAACGGTGCGCGTATGCGGCACCACCACATCCATGGTCGGCACCAAAGGCCAGTTGCCGCGCACCGAAATCACGCCGCGCGAGGGCGTGTAGGCGACCAAGGCGTTGTTGGAGGCGGGAGCGCGGCCGGACGACCAGGTTTCCTCGCCGAGCCCGAAAGCCGCGAAGGATGCGGCGGTGGCGGTGCCCGAGCCGTTGGACGAGCCGGAGGCGAAGGCGGCGGTGAGGAAATCCTTGTTGTAGGGGCTCTCGGCGCGGCCGTAGACGCCGCGCTGCATGCCGCCATTGGCCATCGGCGGCATGTTGGTCAGCCCGATCAGCACCGCGCCGGCGGCGCGCAGCCGGGCGATGGTGAAGGCGTCTTCGCCGGCCACAAGATGCTCGAAGGCCGGCGAGCCTGCGGCGACCGTGAGACCCTTCGCCTTGTAGCTGTCCTTGGCGGTGTAAGGGATGCCGTCCAGCGGTCCGAGCGTCTTGCCCTCGCGGCGGCGCCGGTCGGAGGCTTGCGCTTCCTCGAACATATCCGGGTTGAGGACGGGCACGGCGTTGAGCGTGATGCCGTGGCGGTCAAAGTGAGCGATGCGCCTGAGATAGGCCGCGGTGAGCTCGACACTGGTGACGGTGCCCTCCTCCAGCGCGCGGCGCAGATCGGCGATCGAGGCTTCGACGAGGTGGAGAGTGGGCATGATTGGCTCGGGTTGGGTGGGGTTTCACTACCCATGCCCTGCCGGATGTTTACACCGCAAGGGGGAGATTGGCTGTCACGCCTGCTTTCGCCGATCGTCGGCGATGCGCTCACAGCGTCTTGCTGTCGAGTTGGCCGTTTTGTTTCATCATTTCGATATAGATCTTGGCTTGGGCGTTGCCGTGTTCCGCGGCCTTCAGAAACCATTTGGCGGCTTCAGGGTAATCCGGCTTTCCCAAAGCCCCGAGAAAATAGAGTTGGCCGAGGCTGAACTCGGCGTCGGCGTTGCCAGTCTTTGCAACCTCCAACCACGTTTTTTCGGCGGCTTTGCTGTCTCGGGCCACACCTCTGCCATTGGCGTAGCAGTAGGCAACCCAAAGCTGTGCTGCAACATTGCCCTTGTTGGCGGCCTTCAGCCACCACTGCATCGCATTGACTTCGCTTCGGGCCACGCCGGCGCCTTGCCAGTAGGCAATCCCGAGACTTGACTGCGCGAAAGCATCGCCCTGATTGGCCGCCTTCAGCCACCACGAAACTGCCTCGGCGTCGCTCCGGGCAACACCCTTGCCCGTCGCATAGGCATTAGCCAGCGCCGACTGCGCAGCGATGTAACCTTGCTCAGCCGCTTTGCGGTACCAGACGACAGCTTGAGCATCGTCCTTTCCGACCCCGCTGCCCAGCGCGTAGGCATTGCCGATGGCGGCTTGCGCGTCGACCTGGCCACGCATCGCGGCCTTCATCCACCATTCGAACGCCTTTCTGAAATCCTGCTCTACGCCGTGGCCGCGCGCATAAAGCGTGCCGAGCAAACTCTGCCCGGTCGGCTCGCCTTTGTCGGCGGCCTTTCTCACCCACTGTTCGGCAAGCTTGTCGTCCTTCTCGACACCTTCGCCGAGATAATAGGCGAGACCTATGCAGTATATCGCTTCGGCACTTCCTCCGTCAGCTGCCTTCCGCCACCAATACAGCGCCTGTTCATGGCTCTGGGCAACGCCTTGGCCTTGCCTATACAGGACACCAAGCGCGAACTGCCCATTCACATTGCCCTTGTCAGCCGATTGCCTGGCATACTTCAAGGCTAGCTGATCGTTTCTTTCCACACCTTTGCCCAGGGAATAGGCTTGGCTGAGCCCTAATGCTGCTTCCGCGTTGCCCCGTTCTGCCGCTTTACCCCACCAATAGACCGCCAGCTTTTCATTTCTTTCAACGCCTTGGCCGTTCCAGTACATCACTCCGAGGCCGGACTCCGCGTCAGAATTGCCCATGTTCGCCAGCAACGACAGTTGGCGAAACTCTTCGGCATAATCCCCGGCCAAGGCAGCGGCCTGTATTTTTCTTATGGCCGACCACTGAACATAGTAGCTCCGCATCGGCCCAAACAACAAAAAGCCGGCTACGACTAAGGCCAGGCACTGCGTTGGCCCGGGGCGCCATACACGCCGACCAAAGACTGGCGCCTCCGACTTAGGTGGCCATTCGTAATTGCTCAAGATTACCCGCCCATTTGCAACCAACAGTAGTTGATAGCGCAAGCTGGGTCGAACTGAAATATACCCTGTGATTAAAAGCTACTTCGGCGCCCCGGCGAACAGCACCTTGCCATCGCCCCCCGCCGCCGGCCAGTCGCGGATGGTACGGTCGATGCCGCCTGTCAAAAGCGTGCCGTCGGCGGCGAAGGCGACCGAGTAGATCGGCCCGGTGCCGGGGTCGAATTCGGCGATCTCGGCGCCTGTGTCCATGTTCCAGATGCGCGCCGTGCCGTCGAGCGAGACCGAGCCCAGCCGTTTGCCGTCGGAAGACAAGGCGAGCGCGTAGACCGTGCCTGAATGGCCGTCGAAGCGGCGGACCTCCCTGAAGCCGTCGAGGTCCCAGAGCTTTATCGTGTAGTCGCCGCTGCCGGTCACGGCATGGTGGCCGTCGGCAAGGAAGAGCGCGCCATAGGCGCCGCGCTCGTGGCCGTGCCAGCTGCGCAACTGCTTGCCGGCGACGATGTCCCAGAGCTTCAACTCGCCGTCGATGCTGCCGGTGAGCGCCCTGGCGCCGTCGGGAGAAATGGCGACGGAGCTCACCGACCAGTCGTGGCCGGGCAGCACGTGCAGCACACTCCCCTTCTCCAGATCCCAGACGACGACGGCGCCGCTGTCATGGCCGCTGACGGCGCGCTTGCCGTCCGGGCTGATCTTCAGTTGCCTGACGCCACCGTTCGCACCGGACGAAAAGACGTGCAGCACCGCGCCGTCGGAGAGCTGGCGCAGCACGATCTCGCCGTCGTCGCCAGCGGTGAGCGCGGTCTTGCCGTCGGGCATGAACAGCGCGCTGCGCGCCATGTCCTTGTGCTCGCCCAGATCGCGGATCAGCCGCTTGCCGTCGATGTCCCACAGCTTGATCATGCGGTCGGTGCTGGCACTCATGATCTCGTGGCCGTCGGCCGACACAGACAGCCAGACGATGGCGTCGCGATGGCCTTCCGGCGCTGTGGGCTGAGCGGCAGGCGCGGGCGGTGGCGGCGCCACCGTCTGCGGCGGCGAGGCCGGCGCGAGCGCTGTCTGCTGCGGCTGGGTGGGCTGCGGCGGCGCTTGCTCGGCTGGCGATGCCGGCTGGACGGGCGCCGCAACCGGCTCCGCGGGCGGCGCGGGTTTCGCAGCCTCTTCCTGCGCAGGCGCGTGCGTGGCTGGCTTCGCGCTCGCCTGCGGCGTGGCTGGCTTCGTAGTCGCCTCCGGCGTGGCTGGCTTCGTAGTCGCCTGCGGCGTGGCTGGCTTCGCGCTCGCCTGCGGCTCGGGCGTCGGCTCGGCCGGCCGGGGCGCCGGCTCGGCGGGCGCGCTGGCGACCTCCTTCGCCGGCTCCTCGGTCCGCCATGGGCCGAACTGGTCGGCGACGATGATGAGCAGGGTCAGAAGCGGCAAGGTCAGCGCGATACGGCGCAGCCGCGGATGCCCGGCCGGCGCGATCCCGGCGTCGCGGCCGAACAGAGGTGCTGCCGGATCATGTCTTGCCGGCGCCGGCAGCAGGCCGGCGAGGAAAACCAGCCCGGCAAGCACCGACAGCAGGCCGGCCGCGCCGAAGACTTCCGCGCGCAGCGTCGCCGGCGGCTTGCCGCCCAGAGCCAGATAGAGCTTGGCGAAGCAGGCGATGCCGATGACGAGCATCGCCAGCGCAAGCAGCCTGTCCGTCGATCTTTGCATCGCTCTCTCCCCCCGCACCTCACGCCGCCCGATGACGGCAAAAGCGGCCGCCATCCTAGATCGGGATGACGTTTCGTTGAAACGTCATCCCGATCCAATTCCTTGTTGGATCATGATCTTATCCGAATCGAAGGTCAGCGAAGCAAAAACCGGCTCCCACTTTTTCTGGATCATCTTCTAGCCGAGCCTTTGCCGAGGCCAAGTGCCGGACATCACAGAGAGGCGATAAACGTGCTTCGACAGACCCGTCTCCCGCGAGACGCCTTCGGACCTGACCGGCAGCCGGGTCATGTTTCGCGCCTGATCGCCGCCCCGCATGGCGGCCGGCCCACACTGTGGGCGTAAAGCCACATTCCCCAGGAATGGACCGATCGGCATGCGGCTTGGTTGACACCACAGGATGTTATGGGATCATCCGGCAGGGATTTTGCAGGAGAGCTTGGCATGAAGAAAGTCTATGAGAAACCTACTTTGGTTCTTAGAGGCAGACTTGGGGCGATCACCGCGGCGAATGCCCCGGTGGGGTTTTCCAACCCACCGCTTGGATAATTCCAGGCCTGAGAGATTTCTTGCGGGCACGGAGCAGGGGCGATCCTCCCAGGCACCGCAAGCCGCGAGATTTCGAAAAGACCTCTCCGATATTGCGCCTCCCAGGCAATCCGAGGCTCCAGGAACCCGGCCGACGTCGAAAACGAAGCGCCAAGGCTCCCGTGGAGTCAAATGACTCGGCTCATTGCGGTTCCGGACGGTTCGCCGAACCGGCCACATAGGGACCACTTCGCGTAGACAAACCACTTCGCTCAGCGCGCCAGCACAAGATCGTCCAACACGAGCTGCCAGTAGTGCCTGGTGGAAACGCGCACGCGCGTCACGGCCTTGAGCATGGGCGCGTAGTGAACCGGCGCCAGCGCCGACAGCACCACCTCGTCGCTGGCGACAAGTTCGTCGCCGAGCCAGCTTTCAATCAAGGCCACCTCGCCTTCCGATTTCAGCCAAGCGGCGGTGAGCATCACCGAATGAAAGCCGAAGGGCGTGGCGCCGATGAGCTCGGCCGGATGGCCGCTGCTGGTATAGGCTGCGTGGTCGCCGCGGACGTTGCCGTTGAGATAACCCTCGCTGTCCTTGACGTAGTTCCTCACGATGGCGTTGAGGTTGCGCCACTCCAGGCCGGCATGGCCGGAAGGCACTTTCTTGAAGACGAGCGCGGTGACGCCGTCAAACCCGATCCGCGACAGCACGGTCTCGCCGGCGATCGCGTCCGGCCTCAGTTCGCCGAGGTCGGTCGGATAAGGAGAAAGCGCCAGACGCCGCCCGATATCCGGACCGGAGATCTCCACTGTGTCGGCCTCGTCCGGCAGGTCGACGTGGAAGCTGCCGGCCGCAAGCGGCATGGCCCGCAGCAACTCCCCCTTGCCCATCAGCTTCAACGTCGCCAGCGCCGACACGGGAACCCTACCGCGCAGGCTGCGCCCCGGGACCAAACCGACCAGTCCGGGCAGATCTTCTCCCACAAGGCCGGCGGGCGAACCCGGCAGTTCCACCAGCCGCAACGTCTGGCTCTCATTGCCCGTACTGACGCGCCAGCCCTTCGGAACGGACACCGAAAACCGGTAGGCGCCAGGCGCGCGCAAGCTTGCCCAGCGCTTAGTGGTCGACATGAGGAAGTTGGCGAAGCCGGAACTGTTGCTGCGGGCCGAGGTGATGAATGCGCCCTTGTCGTCGAACACCCGTACGACAATGCCGCCCATCGGCCGGTCGGCCTCGCCGAATCTGCCGTCGCCATCGACATCCATGAAGACGAAGGACGAATAATTCAGCGCCTGGGCGCTCGCGGACCAGTCGGCGCGGGCCTGATAGTCGCGCGCCGGGTCGGCGCTGCGACGCAGCTTGCGCCGCTTGCGGCGCCGGCGCAAGGCCAGCGCGATCAGCGCGATGGCGCCCGCGAGGACGAGAGCCGAGGCGAGAAGGACAACAGCGTTATCGGTCATGGGCGCCGCTCTCCCCGCCGTGCCGGCCGCGCAACCGCTTGCCGCTGTCCCGGGGCTGGGCGAAACGGGCAACGCCAACGGCGAGCATCGCCAGCGCAAGCAGCCTGTCGGTCGGTCTCTTCATCGGTATCCCCCGTTTCTTGCCTCGCGGTGACGACGATCAGCCAAGGCCAGATGCGGGATCATGCCAGCTTCGCCGGCCCTATATTCCGCACCTGCCAGCCGCCGCGACCATCATATTATTGGCGGTCGTTACTTCGCTACAACGCTGTCCCCAGAAACAGTTCGGCCGGCCGGGCCGCTTGCTTGACAGAAATCATTCATATGAGACTATCGGCTGCAATTTTCGGGGAGAGCAATCCTATGAAGAAGACTTACGAGAAGCCTGAGCTCGTCCGCAAGGGCAAGCTCTCGGCGGTTGTGGCCGTAGGTTCTACACCTCCGCCTCCGCCCTGATCGGCTAACCCAATTATGGTCCTTCGGTAATCCCCGCCACGGCGGGGATTATTGTTTTTTCGGCGCGAAATTGCGCCTGATCAAGGGAGCGAGTCCCGACCGCGGCTAGCAAGACTAGTCGGAGGTATGCTGATGCTGCCCTTCACCAGCGATCAGTTCCTGGCCAATCTGGCCGCGTACAACCAGGCCATCTGGCCCGTTCAACTGGCAGCCTTTGGCCTTGGCGGCTGCGCGGTGGTCCTGCTCCTGTTGCGGCCAGCAATGGCGGATCGACTGATCACGGCCATCCTGGCTGCCATGTGGCTGTGGACGGGCATCGCATATCACTGGCTCTACTTCAGCCAGATCAACCGGGCCGCTGTGGTCTTTGGCGCCTTGTTCGTCGCGCAGTCGGTATTGCTGGCCAATTCTGGCATCCGGAAACAACTCGGTTTCGGCCGGGATTTCGGGCCTGCCATGGGTGTCGGCATTGCCTTTGTGGGCTACGCGATCGTGCTTTATCCGCTGATCGGCATCTGGACGGGCCACGCATTTCCCCGCATGCCGGCGTTTGGCGTCACGCCCTGTCCGGTCACCATATTCACGTTCGGGCTGTTCCTTCTCGCCAGACAGCCCCTGTCGCGGCCGCTGCTTGCCATTCCGTCGATCTGGTCCTTGATCGGAGGAAGCGCCGCGTTCCTCCTCGGCGTGCCGCAGGATTGGATGCTGCTGGCGAGCGGCATCATTGCGGTCCCGCTGATCGTCCTCGGGGACCGCCGGCGTTCGCGCGCGGCGGGCGCTCAAAAGCCCGCTTAAGCCTCAGCCCAGTTGCACCCACACCGGTGCGTGGTCGCTGGCGTTGTCCTGGTCCCTCGCCTCGCGGTCGATACCCGCCGCTTTGAGCTTTCGCGCCAGCTTCTTCGACAGCAGGATGTGGTCGAGCCGGAGGCCCGCGTCGCGCGGCCAGCGGTTCCGCCGATAATCCCAGAAGGTGTAGAGCCTCCCCTCCCTGGGAAAGACCTTGCGCAGCGCATCCGTCCAGCCCTGCTCGATGAGTGCCGCAAAGGCGGCGCGGCTTTCGGGCTGCACCAGCGCGTTGTCGTCATAGGAGCGGGTCTGGTAGATGTCGCGCGCCTCGGGCACGATGTTGAAGTCGCCGGCAAGGGCGACCGGCAGACCGGTATCGAGAAGCTCGCCGGCATGGGTCGCGAAGCGTTCGTGCCAGGCGAGCTTGTAGTCGAATTTGGGCCCCGGACGCGGATTGCCGTTCGGCGCATAGAGGCAGGCAATGACGACGCCGTCGACCGCCGCCTCGATGTAGCGCGCCTGGCGGTCGGCATCGTCGCCGGGTAGCGCGTCGCGCGTCAGGACAGGCTCGGCGCCGCGAGCGAGGATCGCCACGCCGTTCCAGGTCGGCTCGCCCTTCCAGACGGCCCCATAACCGGCCTTGGCGAGCCTTGTCAGCGGGAACTGCGCGTCGCGGGCCTTCAGCTCCTGCAGGCAGACGACATCGGGCTTCGCCTTTGCGAGCCAGTCGAGCAGGTTTTCCAGCCGGCTGTTGATGTTGTTGATGTTGAATGTGGCTAGTTTCATCAAGTCTGTCGATATTCAGGTGATGCCGGCCTGCAAATGGCGGCTTCCTGCGCTTCCGGTGCTCACGTACGGAAGGTACACTCCGCTCCGGTTCTCGGAAACCACCATTTTCGACTCGGCCTGACCAGAATCTCGGCAGACGTGGCGGCGTAGTCAGCCCGCCATCCGGGTTTTGATTGTCTCCGCCACGGTCTTCAGGTGATCGCCTGTCGAAAAGCCCGAGATCGCCTTGCGCGGTTTCAAATCGTGATCGCCATCCTTCAGCCAGATCACCTCTATTGCCGGGGAAAGCCCGTAGGTCGCAACCTCGTCCTTCGTGCCGAACTCGTCGCGCGTGCCCTGGAAAATCAGCGTCGGCGTCTTCAGGTCGATGAGATGCTTCGTCCGCAACTGCTCCGGCTTGCCTGGCGGATGAAACGGGTAGCCGAGGCAGACCAGCCCGGCGATCTCGCCCTTGGCGAACAACTCGTCGGCAACCATCGAGGCGACGCGGCCGCCCATCGACTTGCCGCCGATGATGAGCTTGCCGGTCACGCCCCTGGCGCGCAGGTCGGCGATCGCCTTGATGTATTCCGGGTTCACCGTCTCGGCGCGCGGCGGCGGCTTGCGGTGGCCGTAGCGGCGCGCCGCCATATAGTGGAACTCGAAGCGCGCGACCTGGAAGCCGGCGGCGGCGAGCGCCTTGGCGGTGGCGGTCATGGAAGGCGAATCCATCGAAGCGCCGGCGCCGTGGGCGAGCAGGATGGTGACAGGGGCGGTGTCGTCGCCGTCGAAGAGGAAGCTAGTGGCCATCAGGTTGGGGCGTCCCGATATAATGATAGGTGACTTTAGAGCCGTGGACTTCCTCGCGCCATTGCTCCGGGTGCAAGGTAATATGGGTGAACACGGCTGCGAAAATTCCCACGATCACGATGAAGAATGGCCTACCGAAGCAAACGCGCTGCTTGTTTGATATGCGGTCCTCGGGGCGCTGCGGGAACGGCCAGCTTCTGCGGTTGTAGTACGTGCCCCAACTGATTTTGCTGTTTTCGAAGAAGTTCCAGCCATTGTTCCAATAATAGAGCAACTCGCGGACCTCCTGCACCGCCAGAACGACAAACCACGCGGAAAATACCATACTGGCTAAACGAGGAAGATTATCCACGGCAGCAGTTTCACCCCGCCGTGCGCGCCGTGTGCAGATCCACGAACTGTATGCCCTTCTGTGCGGTCCGCGCCCATTCGGACTCCGCGTCGAGCTCCAGATATCTCACCCACAGCCGCCGCGCCTCGGCCAGATTCCCGGCATCGAACTCCAGCCTTGCCAGGTTGAAAACGGGGTCGGCATAGGCCTTGTCCAGCGCGATCGCCTTCTGCAGGTGCCGCCTTGCCGACGCCACCTTGCCCTCGTCGCTCATCAGGCCGGCGAGATTGAACCAGGCCTCGACGAAGCCGGGATCGAGCTTGATCGCGCGGGCATAGTCATGCGCGGCTTCCGCCGCGCGCCCGGCGCCGCGCAGGCAGTTGGCGCGGTTGAAGGCGGCGATGGCGTCCTTCGGATCGATCGCCAGGCAGCGCAAGTAAAGCGCCGCCGCATCGTCGTGGCGCCCCTCCTCCTCCGCCGTCTCCGCCTCGGCGAACAGCTCCTCCAGCCTGTCGTCTTGCGGGGTGCCGAGGTCGAACAGCAATTGGCCGTCGAGCTCGCTCCTGCCTTCATCGAGATAGATCGCGTCCGGCCGGCCATGCTGCGAGCCGAGGTTGAGCGACTTGGCGGTGAGCGAGGCGACCGGGCCCGAGCGGTGGACGGAGCGCGCGATCGCGCCCCAGGTGGCGCCGCTCGCGATCAACCCGGCATATTTGCGGGCCAGGATCAGGTCGCGGAAGGAGTAGGGCTCGCCATCGTGCTCGAAGGCGTCGAACAGCGACAGCATGTCGAGATCGTCGCCCGCGAGCCGCGACTGGTCGATCAGCGACTGCCTGGAGAGCGAGGGCGCCTCCGGCGCCTTCATCAGCCCGAGCAGGCGCAGGAAACCGTTCTCGCTGATCAGCCGGCGGCCGGCCTCGCGCTCGGCTTTCATGCGACGCTCCATCTCGGCGTCGCCCGTCCGGCTCGTCGCGGCCTTCGCCAGCAAGGCGCGGCCGAACACGACATGGGTGGTTCGGCGGGTGACGCCGCGCCTGAGCTCCGCATGGCGGCGCTCGACCTCGCGCGCGGCAAGCCGCAATGGAAAGGCGGCCAGCGCGCCGACGACGCCGAGGACGGCGCCCGGAACGATCACTGGCCCCGCATTTCCCGTCACTTCTTGCTCTTGCCGACGGCCTTCAGCAGGTTCGCCTTCAGCGGGTTCTCGGGCGCGCCGCCGGCGGCAGCCTTCCTGGCGGGCTTGGCCGGCGTCTCGTCGGCCTTGCTCTTCGACTTCGCCGGGGGCTTGGCCTGCTGCGAAAGGCTCGCCTTCAGCGCATCCATCAGGTTGATGACGTTGCCGCGCTCCGGTGCCGCCGCGATGATCGGCTTGTGGCCCTTGAGCTTCTCGCGGATCATTGCCATCAGCGCCACCTCGTAGCGATCCTCGTAGTTCTTCGGATCGAAGTGCGTTTCCTTCTGCTTGATCAGCGCCATGGCAAGCTCGAGCATTTCCGGATCAGGCTTGCCCGCCGGGATGTTGCCGAAATATTCAGCGGTGCCGCGCACTTCGTTGGGGTTCCTCAAGGTGCAGACGAACATGCCGTTCTCGCGCGCGCCGATGGTCACCACGCGCTCGCGGCTGGAAAGCACCAGGCGGGCGATGGCGAGCTTGCCGGATTTGCGCATGGCCTCGCGCAGCACCGCGAAGGTTTCTTCCGCCATGGCGCCGTCGGGCGCGAGGTAGTAAGGCGCGTCCTGGTAGATGACATCGACCTCGCCCTCGTCGACGAAGGCCTCGATGTTCATCGTGTGGTTGGATTCGATCCTGACCGCGTCGAGGTCGGCGTCATCGATGATGATGTACTGCTTGTCCTCATATTCGTAGCCGCGCACCAGGTCCGAGCGCTCGACCAGGCCGAGTTCCGGATCCACCGGCTTCATGTTGATGCGGTTGTGCGTCTTCTTGTGCAACTGGTTGAACGAGATGCGCTCGCTCGCGCTGGTGGCCGGATAGAGCCGGACCGGACAGCTGACGAGGCTGAGCTTGAGGTAACCTTTCCAACTTGCCCTGGGCGCCATGATGAACTCCTACGCGGCCATGCACTGACACTATGTTGGAGCATGGTCTTGTCCAAAAACCGGTTCCCACTTTTTGGGACCATGCTCTTTGCAGCGCTTCGTCCGAAGGGCGAACTGCGCCATGGAAATCCTACACCGACCCCCGACCTTACAAGCAAAACCCTAGCGAAGTGTTTTCGGGGTTGGCGCGGAGAATAGTTCAAATTGTAAGAAGCGTCGATGGAGATGGAAGATGAGAGGCTACCGCTCCTTCTCCACCACCGGCAGATCCCTGGCCGCCTCGTCGATCTCCGCCCACGGGTCCCCCGATGTCTCCAGCAATCCCGGCAGCGAGGCGTAGTTCAGGTCCTCCGGCGCGTCGATGGTCTCGAGGTCGGTCCAACTCACCGGGGTCGAGGCAGGCAAATTGGTGCGGGCGCGCAGCGAATAGGGAGCGGCCGAGGTGTGGCCTCGGGCGTTGCGGTGGAAGTCGATGAAGATGCGCTTCTTGCGGTTTTCCTTGCCCATGGTGGTGGTGAAGGTGTCGGGCGCGCTCGCGGCCAGCAAAGTCGAAATGGCGCTGGATACCTGGTGCAGCTTCTTCCAGTTCTGCTTGCGGGTCACCGGCACGGTGATGTGGATGCCCTTGCCGCCGGAGGTCTTGACGAAGGGCACAAGGCCGAGGCCCTCCAGCCCACCCTTGATGTGGACCGCCGCCTCCACCACCTCGCGCCACGAAATCCCCTCGCCCGGATCGAGGTCGAAGACGATCTGGTCGGGTCTGTCGAGCTTCGTGCGGTGCGTGCCCCAGGTGTGGAACTCCACGACGCCGAACTGCGCCAGCGCCAGATAGGCCTTGGCATCCTCGACCGAGAGATAGGTCTTGGTCTCGCCTTCCGAATTGACGCTCTCGAACACCGCCACCGATGCCGGCATGCCGGTGAAGGCGTGGCGCTGGAAGAAGCAGTCCTGCGGGCGGCCGGTCGGGCAACGCACCAGCGAAACCGGGCGGCCGATGATATGCGGCAGCATGAAGTCGCCGACCAGCGCGTAATAGACGGCGATGTCGAGTTTTGTCGGCCCGGTCTTGCCGAACAGGCGGCGCTGCGGATTGGTCACCCAGATGGTGGCGAGGTCGGCTTCGGCGATCAGCCGCTTGCGCTTGACCGGCGCCGGCGTGGTGAGCCCGCCGACATCGCGCAGCCCGCGGAAGACGCCGTGGCGCAGCGCATTGTCGGCAGTGCGATTGGCATAGTGGATGCGCGCCGACAGCAGCGGCTTCACCCAGTGCATCTCGCGCATGATCTCGCGCGGCGCGCCTTCCGGCGGCGTGGCGCCGGCGGTCAGCCGCTCCAGGCGGGCGAGCAGATCCCGCGCCATGCCGCTGTCGAAGCCGGTCCCGACCTTGCCGCGATAATGCAGTTCACCGTTCTCGAATTCGGCCATGCCGAGCGCCGCCAGCCCTTCCGCCCGGTCGGAGACGGTGTAGCCGGCGATCACGAAGTCGCCTTTCTGCAGCGCCTTCACCTTGGTCCAGCTTTTGCTGCGGCCGCTCTGGTAGATGGCGTCGGCACGCTTGGAGACGACACCTTCCAATCCCAGTTCCGTCGCCTGTTCGTAGAGCCCGCGCCCATCGCCCTCGACATGGTCGCTGTACTGGATGGCGGAGTTGGCGGCCTGGCCGGCGAGCAGTTCGGCCAGCAAGGACTTGCGCTTGATGAGCGGCGCCTTGCGAAGGTCCCAGCCGTCGAGATGGAGCAGGTCGAAGGCATAGAAATGAAGTTTCGAGCCGGCGCCCTCGGCCAGCGCGTCCTGCAGCAGCGCGAAGCGCGAAATGCCCTTGTCGTCGAGCACCATGATCTCGCCGTCGATGATCGCCTGGCTGACCGGCAGGCGCGAAAAGGCCTGCGGGAGATCGCCATAGCGCCTGGTCCAGTCGAGGCCCGCGCGGGTCATCAATCTCACCGTTCCATCGACCACATGCGCCATGGTGCGATAGCCGTCGAATTTTATCTCGTGCAGCCACAGTTCGCCCGTGCGCTCCGCGGGATCGTCGCCGCCCGGCGGCTTCGGCACCGGCGTGGCAAGCTGCGGCTCGATGCGGGCGGGCGGCGCGGCCTTCAGGGCGCCGGGCAGCGCGCCGGGCTTCAGCGAGCCCGGCTTCGGCGGCAGGCGCTCGCGCTTTTTCGGCGGCGCCACCAGTTCCTCGATGCGGCGGCCGGACTTCACGCTTTCCGGCCGGGCTTCGAGGATGTCGAGCCTGGTGTCGGAGGCTAGGTCGCGCTCCTTGAACAAGAGCCAGTTTTTCTTGTTCTCGTCCTCGCCCGGCTTGGGCTTCAGCCGCGTCAGCATCCAGCCGCCATTGAGTTTCTGGCCCGCCAGCCGGAACTTGAAGGCGCCGGTGCGCAGGCTTTTGCCGGCATCCTCCATCGGCGCCCAGGTGCCGGTGTCCCACACGATCATCGGCCCGCCGCCATACTCGCCCTCGGGGATCACGCCCTCGAAGTCGATATATTCGATCGGATGATCCTCGGTCTCGACGGCGAGACGCTTGTCTGCCGGATTGAGCGAGGGCCCGCGCGGCACCGCCCAGCTCTTCAGCACGCCGCCGATTTCGAGGCGCAGATCATAGTGGTCGGCGGTGGCATGGTGCTTGTGGACGACGAAGCGGTTGGAGCCCTCGGATGCCGCGCCGCCGGCGGGTTCTGGGGTGCGGCTGAACTCCCGCTTGGCGCGGTAGGATTTGAGCTTGGCTGGCATGAACTAGGCGCCGAGACGCGGAGCGGACAACGGCAAATGCCTCGTTCCTTCGCGCTGTCCCGCCAGCCTTGCCGCCGTCATCGATGAAATCTCAATCGTCGATCGCCGGCGTCAGTTCCAGCTCGGCCGGCGACAGCCCCTGCCGCAATTGGCTCAGCCGGAACTCGTCGACCCAGTAGGCCTCGCCGTCGACCAGCACGCGGGCGCTGTAGGAGCCGCCGGAAAAGCGCTGCGCGGTGACATAGACCTTATGGCGGTCGAGCGCGGTCTTCACCGCGGCGCGGCGGGAATTTTCTCTGGCGACGGGACTGGCCATGGCTCACTCGAACTCGCGGCCGCCGGAAGCGCGGCTGCCCATAAGCATGGCGGAGAGCGCAATGTGAGTCAATTTGCCGACCAAACCCACCGCTCAGCGCGGCGCCCGCAGCCGGCGCCAGCGCTGCATGAATTCCCGCGCGAGCTTGAACAGGCGCGGGTTGTCGCGCACGAAGGCGACGCCCTGGCCGCGATACTTGATCGCGCCGCTCGCCGCCACGCCCTTCAGCGTCATGCCGTAGCAAAGTTCGGACAGGACCGACTTCACCGCGCCCATATGTTCCTTGTAACTCTGGTTGCCGACCGACAGGTCGAAATAATCGAAGCCGGCTCCCCGCCCCCATTTCATCAGCTCGCCCATGATGCAAAGTCCCGGCGAAACATTGGGCACCGCGCCCTGGTCGATCGCGACCAGAAGCGCATGCAGGGTGCCCAGATGGACCGCCAGGTACTGCACCGCGACCATGACGTCGCCGGAGCGCAGGCCGAAGATGCGTACCGAACCGTCCGTCAGGCCACGATGCGCGGCGCCACGGTAGAAATCGACCACCCGCGGCCGCGCCAGGAGGTCGAACCGGCCAAGCTCGCGAAATCGGCTGAGCCGCATTTCGACCAGCCGGCCGAAGATGGAGTCCACCAGGGCCGGCGTGTCGGCTTCCACCAGCGCCAGGCCGCCATTGCGGTCGAGCCGGCGCAAGTCCTTGTTGAGCGCCTTGACGAAGGACGGGCGGCAGATGCGCTTGACGACGGTTTCGGCGTCGCCGTCCATGGCGATGCCGTAGTGGGAGTGGATGGAATCGCGCGCCTGCGAAAGCAGTGCGAGCGGATTGGCGACGCCGCCGATCTGCTTAGGTATGCCGGTGATGTGCACGCGGTCCGCCGGCGGCAGCACGGACAGCACCGCCGCCCAAACGGCCTCGGCGGATTGCGTGGTCCAGGGGGTCGCGTCGGCGAGCAAGGGTGCCGCATAGTCGCACACCCCGCAGCTCAGCCACTCGATCACCCAATGCTGGAACGCGCGGCGCCGCATCAGCGGCAGAAGCATCACCGGCTCGCCCGTCGCGGCGTCCCTCACCTCGACGATGGTGAGTTCGGCGTTCGGCGGCACGAGCTTTTCAACGATCCCCTCGGCCCAGGCGAAATGCTGGTGGCCGGTACACACGCCGTCCGTCTCGAGGCGCCGCCAGAGCGGCTTGACCGCCGCGAGGCTGGTGTGCAGGCGCGCCACATATGCGCCGCTGGCGGCCCCGGTTGATGATGTCGCCTCGTCGTCGGCCATGCCGGTCGTCATAGCGGCCATCGGCATTGCTTGGCTTGCCACATCATTCTCCTATCGTCTCTGCACGGCCAGTGCGGCCGCGCGGCGCCAGGCGCCGAATATGCTGGGGCGCTGCTCGCTGGGGTGCTTGGAGTTCCACATGCGGTGGCCCGCGAAATACCATGAGGCGACCAGCACGAAGGTCTCGGACACCGCGGCGCCAGCCAGCGACCATGACGGTGGCGCAACGGCCAGCAGGGTCCCGATCGTCGCCAGCCCGACGACCGCTCCGGCCAGGGTGATGAAGGCGACGATGCGGAAATCGCCGAAGATCTCGAGGACCACGCGCGGCATGACATAGGCCATGATCGGCACGAAGTTTGCGATGGCGAAGATTCCGATCAGTCCGACCGAGGCATGCTGCAGGGCCTGCGACTTGATCATCGGCAAAACGAACAGCACGCCGCAGCCATAGGCCAGACTGCCGACACCCATGACGAGCGCCCAGATCTTGGCCTGTGTCCATACGCGGTCGAACTCCTTGTTGCGCACAAGCTTCGCGAGTTCCGGCTGCAGCATGTTCGAAAAGGCCAGGCTCGATATGCGCAGCGGCGCAAACAGCACCAGCACCGCCGCCAGCGGCGCGTAAGCGGCGGGTCCGGCGATCCCCGCGACCAGCAGCGCCAGCGATTGCCCCTGGATGTTGGTGGTGGTGGCGCTGAACCCGGACCAGCAGAGCTGCGGCCACAGCTTCGCATAGCGCCGCCAGGTCGGCGCGCGGAAGGAGAGGCGCAGCTTGCGGCGCGCCAGCCTCACCAGAACGGCGATACCGATCAGGTTGGCGGCGGCAAGCGCGTAGAAAGTGGCTTGCAGGTCATCCTCGAATGACCAGATCGCAGCCCCCGCCAGCACTGTGCCCGCGAGGGTGAACACCGCGTCGCTGATGGAGACGACGAGTTGCATGCGGCGCGCGAAGAAAGCCGTGCGCATATGACTGCGCAGGGACCAGGCGCCGACGAAGCAGGCGGCGCCGATACCGCTCGGGTCGCCCAGGAGACGCATCAGCAGCCCCGTGCCCACCCCCATCAGCACCGCGACCACCAGCGCCGCCGATCCGAACGTCACGTCATGGGCGTCGACGCCGGCGCGATTGGTGCTCTTGCTCATCCATATGGTGGCGGGAACGGCAGTGAGCGAACGGATATAGGACAGGCCGACGCCGCCCATCACCATGGCGAGCGCGAAGAGGCCGTAGCCTTGCGCCGACAGAAGATGCAGCAGCGCGAGGTTGAGGGCGAAATGGAAGCCGCTCTGCATCGCCTCGCCGCCGATCATCAGCATGAGGCGCCGCACCAGATGGGCCGGGAACGCGAAGTTCAAGGGCTCGTCTCCGCCTCGCGGACGACACGCGCCCGCCCCTGCCGAGCCGTCGCCGCCTTCAGCTTGTCGGTCACGATCGCCACGATGGCCGCCGCGGCGATCGGCTCGCTGAAGACAGCCTCGTAGCGCGCCCGGCCGGCGGCGGCAAAACCGCGCCAAATATCCGGCCGCAGGATGATCTCGCGGAGCTTGCCGGCAAGGGCGGCCGAATCGCCGGGCGGTACATGCCAGCCGGTCTTGCCGTCGACCACCACCTCCACCAGCCCGCCGATCGCCGACACCAGCGGCGGGCGGCCCCAGGCCATCGCCTCGATGGCGACACGGCCTAGCGATTCCGGGCGGCGCGACGGCACCGCCACGATATCGGCCCAGCGATAGTGATCGGCCGGGTCGGAGACGAAAGGCAGCACCTCGACATGCCCGCTCAGCCCCATGCGCCCGACCAGTTCGGCCAGTGCCTGCTCGCGCTCTACGCTTTCGAAGGCGCCGCCGACGAGACGGACCTCGACGCGATCGCGCAAGGCGGGCTCCAGCGACGCGACCGCCTCGAGCAGGACCTCCTGCCCCTTGATGCGGTTGACGCGGCCAAGCAGCAGGACCTTGAGCGGACGGCTGCCGTCATAAGTCACCGGCAGGGCGGCTGCGGGCCCGGCAACGCCATTGTAGACGACATGCGTGCGCCGACCCCTGGCATCCACGCCCGGTGGATCGCCGAAGGTGGCGCGCGTGGCGCGCGAGTTGAAAATGAGGTCGGCGCGGCTCCAGCGCATGAGGGCTACGAGCACCTTGCGCAATATGCCTTCGGGGATCTCGTGGATGTGCAGCAGCGCCTTGCGCGGCAGAAGCCGCGCGGCCAGCGCATAGTCGGCGATGATGGAGGTGTTGATATAGGTCAGGTCGCTGCTCTGCATGCGCCGCCACGCCCGCCAGAGTGCCGCAGGCAGCCGCGCCATCTCGATGGTGGCGAGCCTGAGCATCGCCTGGCGCCTGAGCACCCAGAGCGGTTCGAACACGATGCGGCTGGCATGCGGCTTCAGGATATCGACGATCGGCCCCTCGCGCGGCAGCACGACCTCGATCTCGGCGGATGGAAACGCGGCGCGTAGCGCGGCCACGCTCTCCGCGAAGCTGCGATCCGAGCCATAGAGCTCGTAGCCCTGATGAACGCAGGCGATGCGCATTTCTATCTTTCCACCATGCACGCCGAGTCCGCTCAATCGCACCGGACCCTTCAAGCGCGGAAGAAACCTCGTGCCAAGTCCGCACGCCGCTCTACCCAGCAGGGCCTCGGCAGATCAGGGAGCAAGGATCGTGCCGGGCCTGATTGCCCGGCTGTGACCCGGGAACCCCCAGCCGTGCCCCGTATCGATACGGATACATCGGGAAGGTTGACCGATAATGAAGCAAGCCATGATTTCTGAAGGGAAATTTTACAACTTCATGCGAGCATTCCCCTGGGGGTACCCCTGGCACGGAAGTTGCTGGGCGGTCATTGACACAACAACAACCGTGACCGGACCCCGGGGAACCCTTTGCTTTGAAACCGGAACGACCTTCCACCCTGATCGAAAAGCCTTCGATCCTGATCCTGGGAACGCGCGGCATACCCGCCTCCCATGGCGGCTTCGAGACTTTCGCCGAGCGCCTGGCGCTTTACCTCGCAGGACGCGGCTGGAAGGTCGGCGTCTACTGCCAGAGGGAGGTCGAGCGCGTCGGGCAAAGGGTGTCGATCGACACCTGGCGCGGCATCGACCTGATCACCATCGAGGTCGCATCCAAGGGTCCGCGCGCGACGCTGGAATTCGACTGGCAATGCGTGCTCGACGCCGCCAGGCGGCCGGGCGTGTGCCTGGTGCTCGGCTATAATGGCGCGGTGTTCCTGACCTGGCTCAGGCTCATGCGGCGCAGGATCATCACCAACATGGACGGCATCGAGTGGCGCCGGCCGAAATGGGGACCGGCGGCGCGCGGCTGGTTCTGGCTCAACGAATGGATCGGCGCCTGGCTCTCGCACCGGCTCATCGCCGACCACCCGGCGATCGCCGACCACCTGGCGACGCGCCGGCCGCGCCGCGCCATCGCCACGATCGCCTATGGGGCGGACCCGGTGAGCTCGGCGCCGGAGGAACCCGTTCGCGCGCTTGGGCTCGAGCCCGGCAAATACCTGGTATCGATCGCGCGGATCGAGCCCGACAACAACATCCTGCCGATCATCGAAGCTTTCCGCCGCCGCGACCGCGGCGACGTGAAGCTGGTGGTGCTGGGCACGCTCAACGACGAAATCCCTTACCACCGCGCCGTGCGCGAGGCGGCGGGCTCGGTGGTGGTGCTGCCGGGGGCAATCTACGACCAAGCGGCGGTGAAGGCGCTGCGCTACCATGCGCGCGCTTATATGCACGGCCACACGGTGGGCGGCACCAACCCCTCGCTCGTCGAGGCGCTTGCCGCAGGCAACATGGTGATCGCGCATGACAACCGCTACAACCGCTGGGTCGCCGGCGAGGCGGCAACCTTCTTCCACGACACGGACAGCCTGAGCGCGCGGATCGACGAGGCGCTGGCCGACTATGCGCTGGTGGCGCGCTGCGGCAAGGCGGCGCGGGCGCGCGCCCGCGAGGCCTTCCGCTGGGAAGACGTGCTCGCCGCTTATGAGAAGGAAGCGTTGCGGCAGCTCGGCGCCGCCACGGCCGCGCCAGCGAAAGCCGACCGCGCCAAGCACGCATGACCGGCCCGCGCATGCCCGGCTGGTCGCGCCGCCGTCTCCTCGGCGCGGCGCTGGCCGCGGCCACGGCGCCGCTGGCGCCACCGACCTATCCGGCGAAAGCCGCGACCGGCGAATGGCCTTTCAGGCGCGGCGTCAACGCCTGGCCGTGGTTTGCCCTGACGCGCGAATTTCCAGCGCCCCGCACCGACTATGACTGGCCGCCTTTCCAGCCGCAGCGGCCGGTGCCGACGCCGGCCGACCTTGCCCGGCTGCGCGCCAGCGGCCTCGACTTCATCCGCCTGCCCGTCGACCCCGGCCCGTTCCTCGCCGCAGAGGCGGGCCGGCGCGCCGACCTCATGGCGATGCTGGGCGCGGCGGTGAAGGCCGCGCTTGCCGCCGATCTCGGCGTCATCCTCAACGTGCAGGCCAACGGCGCCACGCATTACTGGAATCCCGACAGGATGTATTCCAGCACCCGCGCGCCGGAATTCGCGCGCTACCAGGTCTTCGTCGGCGAAGTGGCCGGCATGCTCAAGGACATGGCGTCCGGCAGGGTTGCGCTGGAGCCGGTCAACGAGCCGCCGCAGGACTGTTCCTCCGAAGTCTGGCCCAGGGTGCAGGCGGCGTTGCTCACCGCCGCGCGGGGTTCGGCGCGAGAGCTGCCGCTTCTGGTCACCGGCGGCTGCGGCTCGATGGTGCGCGGCATGACCGCGCTCGACCCGGCGCCGCTGGCGGAATTCGAGCCGATCCTGTTCACCTTCCACTTCTACGAGCCCTACCTGTTCAGCCATCAGGGCGCGCCGTGGATGCGCGAGCCGGTCTACCGCGCGCTGAACAACGTGCCGTGGCCGGCCTCGGCCGGTACGCTGGAGCAGACGCTGGCCTCGGTCCGGGTTCGGATGGCCGGCGACACGGAAAGATCGGACGAGGCCAAAAAGGCCGCCTATGCCGAGACCGAGCGCGTGCTGAAGGTCTATTTCGACGCCCAGCCCGACCGCCGCTTCATCGACAATTTTCTCGGGCAGGTGAGCGCCTGGGCGGACAGCCACGGCATCGCGCCCGGGCGCATCATCATGGGCGAGTTCGGCGCGCTGCGCACCGATGCCCGCTACACCGCCGCGCCCAACCCTGACCGCGCCCGCTACATCGCCGATGTCCGGCAAAGCGCCGAAGCGGCCGGCTTTCCGTGGGCCTTGTGGGACCTGTTCGACGGCATGGGCATGATGGACGATAAAACACGCGCTCTGGACCCGGCGATGGTCGAGGCGCTCGGGCTCACCATGGCGGCGGATTGACGCTTCATGTCCGTGCGGGCGACTCTGCTACGCGGAGCGCCGCGCCTGCGTCTTTTGAAGCGCAACACCTCGCGCCGGCCTGTACAGCACCAGCGCCATCACCACGAATTTGGTCATCAGCGTCGTCTTCGACGCGATGCTTTCGGAGGTGTTGAGAAGGATGAGCCAGCCAAGCATCGGCAGCCAGATGCCGGGGTGGCAGCGGCGCGCGACCTCGTGCATGAACAGCGCGAAGCCGAAGAAGATCAGAAGCGTGAAGAAAGCGCCCTGGTAGAGCGTCAGGCGCAGCACCGGGTTTTCGATGCCCTGCTCCAGGCCGGTGATGCGGCGCATGCTTTCGAGCAGGTCGACATCGGGCCCGACGATCAGGTCGCGCAGTTCCAGATGCCGGAAGAGATCGAACATCTCGACGCGGGCATTGGCGCTGCCGCTGTCGGAGACGAAACGTTCGAGCAGCGCGTCGAAGAATCCGTAATAGAAGGCGAGCGCGATCACGAGCGGCAGCAGGGCGGCGAGCATGATCACCAGCGCGGCGCCCAGAAGGTTGACGCGTCCGGTCCTGAGCTGCGCAAGGCCGCGAATGAGGATATAGGCGCCACCGAGCACGATCGTCAGCACCATGCCCGAACGGCCGCCGAAGGCGACCAGCGCGCAGAACTGCAGGCTGACGAGCCCGAGCCTGAGCGGCGCCGAAAGGGAGCGTGAGCCCGACAGCAGCGACAGCACATAGATCGAGGTCACCGTGGCGTTGGACAGCGGGTGGCCCTGCAAAGCCGTCGAGCGCAGGTCGTTGACGAACACCGCGCCGTCGAACCTGTAAGGGAACACCAGGTGCCTGGTTCCGAACTCGAACAGCGCCAGCAGCGCGTTCGCCGTCATGACGACATGGATGAGAAGCTGCAGCCGGGCAAAGGTCTTCTCGTCGTCCTCGCTGAGCAGCAGCACGAGCAGCGCGGGCGCAACGAAGGTGTCTATCATGCCGGCCATGCCGGGGCGCTGCCTGGCGATGACCACAAAGAGAAGCACCGTCGCGGTCACCGCCATCAGCATGGTGGCCGGCCGCTTGTTGGTGACATGGACGACGTAGCCGACGGGATTGCCGAAGGTGCAGGAGCGCCAGGCGAAGACGAGCACGAAGAGATACGTGGAAGGGTGGATCTTGGTCAGCGGACTGCCCTGCAGGCCGTCGTAATTATAGCCGGCCAGCCACAGCATGCCGCCGGAAACGGAAAACAGAAGCAGCACCGCGACCGTCAGGCCGAGCCTGGTCAGCGCGTCGACCGGGACACCGCGCCGGCCAGCCAGGCCATAGGCCGAAACGGTGGCAGCCCGGGTGGGACCAGCCAGTACCGAGGCCATGTCAGGCCGCCTCGTCGACCAGCATCGCCCCGGTCGGCAGCCGCCCCATGACCGAGACCGCCTCCGAGGTCGCGGCGACCTCGCGCATCGGCGTCGCGTTCAGCCTGGCGACGAGCAGGATCTCGTCGGCCATGGCAACCAGCGGCAGCACGTTGAGGTCGTCCGCCAGCGCCCCGCCGTCGACGACGACGAGCTCGAAGCTGCGGCTGGCCTCGACCAGCATGCGATGGGCGAAATAGAGCGCTTGCGCTTCCTGGAATACCGCGGCCGGCCGACCTCTGCCGATGAGCGCCACGGAACTGCCCGGCGCGTAGCGGCTGACCGCGTCGAGCGGATATTCGCCGCGCAGCACGTCGAGCACGCCGGGCTGCGGGTCCTTCTGGCCCTTGCCGGCATTGATGTCGATGAACAGCACGCGGCGGCCCCTGGCCGCCGCCGCATTGGCGAGCTGCCACGCGACCCTGGACCGCTGCACCTTGTCCTCGGGTGGCGACGCCACCAGAATCGAGGGCGCCAGCGGCCAGTCGGGCGGGCGCCTGGTGGTGGCCGCGATGCGCTGCAGCGCCAGCCCCGCCACCGCGTCGGTCTTCTGGGCGACAGTGCCGGAGCGGCGGCGCGGCGCCTTGCCCGGCATTACCCCCAGCACGGGCGCCTCGATGGCCGACTGCATCTGGTTGGCGGAAAGCACGGTGGGCGAAAGATACTCCGCGATCAGCGCCATGCCGACGCCCAGCGCCAGCCCGCCGAAGACGGCGCCGAACAGAAGCAGCCCCTTCGGCGGCCAGCTCTTCTTCAGCGCCGGCATGGCCTGCGAGATGATGCGGGCATTGGTGCTGTCGACATTGCTCTGCTCGCGCGTTTCCTGGGCGCGCTGCAGGTAGTTGGCATAGACGGTGCGCACGGCGTCGAGGTCGCGCTGCAACTCGCGCAGGCGAACCGAGGCCTGGTCGTTGTCGAGCGACTTCGACTTGAGCGTCTGCATCTTGGCCTGCAGGGCCTGCTGGTTGGCGAGGGAGCGCTCATAGTCGGCCTCCGCGGCCGTGGCGATGCGGCCGAGCTCGCGCTGGATCAGCGCGCGCAGGTCGCGCAGTTGCTGCTGGGCGGCAATCATCGAGGGGTGGCGCGGCCCGAGCCCGGTGCCGAGCTGCGCGATCTGGTCCACCAGCGCCGCTTCCTGCGCCCTGAGGCTCGAAATCGTCGCGGAGCGCGTGGCTTCCGAGGTCGCGTCCGGCGCGCCGCCCTGCCGGCGCAACTGGTCGACCTGAGCCTTCAATTGCTGGGTGCGCGCCTGCGTGGCGGTCAGCTCGGCATTGAGCCCGGTCAGTTCCTGGTCACTCACCAGATTGCCCTGGGCCATCACCATGTTGTGCTGCGAGCGGTAGGCCTCGACCGCATTCTCGGCCTGCTCGACGCGCTTGCGTTGTTCGTCGAGCCGCGCGGTGATCGACTCGGATGCCTTGGCGGCCTTGTCCCTGCGGGCGTCGGCCTGGTCGGCGAGGTAGGCATTGGCGACGGCGTTGGCGAGGTCCGACGCCTTTTGCGGGCTCCTGGCGGTGATGATGATGTTGAGCACCAGCACCTTGTCGTCGCGCTTGACCGCAAGGACGCGACGCAGCGAATCCAGCGTGGTCGCCGTCCTGTCGCCGCCGTTGTCGCCGAAGAGCATGCCCATCCAGCGGCCGAGAGCGCCCTGCCCGTTGAATTCCGGATCCTCGGTGAGGTTGGTGGCCTTGATCGCGCGCAGCAGGACGCCGTTCGATTGCGCGACGCTGACCTGGCTTTCGACCTGGGTAATGCCGCCATCGGGCGAGATGCGGCTCGGGTTGACGTCGTTGGTGACGACCTGGAGATCCTCGGGGTCGACGATGATCTGCGCCATCGACGAGTAGAGCGCCGGCGTCAGGAAGCTGTAGACAAGCGTCGCGGCTGTCAGCAGCAAGACGGTTGCGAAGATCATGAAGCGGCGGCGCAGCAGGATGCGGCCGAGATCGCCGAGCTCGACCGTGGCTGGCTCCGGCGCGGGCGCGTGATGGGCCGGGGTTGGTGCGACCGCCTCCGGAGCGTTCTGCTGAGGAACCATGAGCAGGGATGGTTGCAAAGGTCGCTCCGACAACGCTCCATCGGCCGGCAAGGACGAGACATGCGGCGTTGGCCTAGCTATTCCCGGCAACGATTAAAACACTGTTAATTATGTTCATAAATTCATGCCCGCGCTGGCATGAAGTTTGCACCGACACAGTAGAATTTAAGTGCAGCCTGAAATTGGAGACATCGTGCTGATGCGGCGGGGACTTGACCTGGCGGGCCTGCCCGCCGGTTCCGGATGCAATTCGCCCGGGCGCCGGCCATGCGCCTGAACCTGCGCCTGGACGGGGATTGCGTGCGCGCTTTCCATGTCGCGCTGGCGGATCGGCTGTCGCGCCTGCCCGGCGTGGAACTCTCCGTCGACGCCCGTCCGGCGGCGGGCGGCGTGCCGCGCGCGGCCGAAGCGCTGTTCCAGCTTGAAACACTGATCCATCGCCTGCCCGCCAATGGGACGGCCAGGCGTGTGCCGCTTTCGGCACTGGCCGGCCATGCGAGACCATCCATGCCGGCCGACCTCACCATCGATCTCGTCGGCGATGTCGAGGCGCAAGGCAGGCAAGTCTGGCGGCTTGCCTATGACGGCGTCTGCGGCGAGGAGGCCCTGCTGGCGCTGATCCTTGCCGGCCGCACGCCGCGCGCACGCCTCGAACAGAACGGCGCGACCGTCGCCGAGGCACGGCTCGGCACCGAGTATCACGGCATTTCGCTCGCGTCCTTCCAGGACATGCTGGCCCGCAGCGCCAGCCTGATCGTCGCGGCGGTCAATGGCGCCGCGCGCTCGCATCTGCCCGTGCTGCCCGAACCGTCGTCCGAGGCGGCGCCGCCGACCATGCCGTCGGCCACGAAGCTCGGCGTGCGGGCGGCCAAGGCGACGGCGCGCCGCATCGTCCAGCAGATCTATCATCTGTGCTACAACGCCCCGCACTGGCGGGTCGGCTGGCGCGAGACCGCAGGCAAGGATCTCTACGATCTGCGCGCCCATCCGCAATCGGGCTGGCGCGACCTGGCCGACGATGGCAGCCGCTTCTACGCCGACCCGTTCCCGGTGCTTCACCGCGGCGAGGTGACACTGTTCGTGGAGGACTACATCCACCGCACCGGCAAGGCGATCCTGTCGGCGGTGGCTTTCGGGCCTAACGGACCGGCAGGCACCCCGAAGCCGGTGCTGGAACTGCCCTACCACCTCTCATATCCCTTCGTGTTCGAGCGCGACGGCCAGATGTGGATGGTGCCGGAGAGCTCCGCCAGCCGGAGCGTCGACCTCTATCGCGCCACCGCCTTCCCCGGCGGTTGGGTGAAGGAAGCGACGCTTCTGTCGGATATCGTCGCCAGCGACGCAACGCTCGTCGAGCATGGCGGGCGCTGGTGGATGTTCGCCACCGTGCGCGACGGCGGCGGCGCCTTCTCGGACCAGCTTCATCTGTGGTCGGCGCCGGATTTCCGCGGGCCGTGGACGCCGCATCCGAAGAATCCGCTGTTGATCGACATCGCCTCGGCGCGGCCGGCCGGCCGCATGGTGAGCCGCGACGGCCAGCTTCTGCGCCCGGTGCAGGACTGCCGCAGGAGCTATGGCGCGGCGCTCGGCATAGCGCGCGTCACCCGGCTCGACGACACCGGCTTCGAGCAGGTCGTCGAGACGATCCTCAATCCGGGCGCCGGCTGGGTCGGCCGCAAGCTGCACACGCTCAACGAAGCGGGCGGACTGGAATTCATAGATGGGTCGGCAATGGCACCGCGCTGGAAGGCCCGGCGGCGAGACGCCTTGCCTACAGGACTTGGAGACATGCTATGAGCGATGCAGAGAAGCGCGAAATTCCCGCCGTGCCACCTGGCCGGATAGAGGTCGAAGTGGCGATCGTCGGCGCCGGGCTGGCCGGGACCGTCCTGGCGATCACGCTCGCCAAGGCGGGCCGCAGGATAGCGCTGGTCGATCCGCACCGTATCCACCATGACGAATTCCGGGCCGAGAAGACCCGCGCGGAACAGATGGGCCTGTTCGAGAAGCTTGGCCTCGGTCCGGTGTTCAGGTCTCTTTCCACGCCGATGACCGATCTGCATATCTTCCGCTTCGGCCAGTTGTTCGAGCGCAAGCAGACCTTCGAGTACGCCTTTTCCTACGCGCCGCTGGTCAACGGCATGCGCGCGGCGCTGCCGCCGCAGGCGCCGCTGACGGTGGGCAAGGTCGCCGAAGTGTCGACCGGACCCGACCGGCAGCGCCTGGTGCTCGCCGACGGTTCCGTCATCGACGCCCGGCTGCTGGTGGTGGCCACCGGCTACAGCGAGGCATTGCGGCGCGCCATCGGCGTCGAGCGCATCGAGGAATCGAAGGCCCATTCGCTGACGATGGGGTTCGATCTTGCGATCACGCCACAGGAATTCGGCCTTCAATCCCTCACCTTCTACGGAAGGCGGATCGCCGATCGCATTGCCTTCCTTACCATCTTCCGGATCGGCGAACGGATGCGGGCAAACATGTTCGTCTATAGGACCGTAGCCGATCCATGGGTGCGGGCGTTCCGCGAAAACCCGCAGAAGATGCTGCTGGAGCTGATGCCGGAGATCGCCGCGCGATGCGGCAACTTCGCCGTCGCCAGCGAGATCGAAGTGCGCCAGGTCAGCCTGACGACGACGCGGGGCCATCGCCGCGACGGGGTCGTCTTCATCGGCGATGCGTTCGCCACGACCTGCCCGGCGCAGGGCGACGGCATCAACCGCGTTCTTACCGATGTCGATCGCCTCAGTTCGTATATCCCCGCCTGGCTGGAGACACCCGGCATGGCGGCCGACAAGATCTGCGCCTTCTATGACGATCCGATCAAGGTCGCGGCCGATGCCAGGGCTTTGCGCGCCAGCATCTACGCCAAGCGCATCACCACCGAGACCGGGCTGGAATGGCGCCTGCGCCGCCTGCGCAACAACACCGCGCGTCACTTGATGATCTTTGGCCGACGGTTTCGCGAAGCCGCTAAACCGAGTGGAGCGACGCATGGGGTAACAGGAGTCGCTCTCGGCCACACCGACAAGGCAGGCCAGGAATTGCCGGCCGAGCAGCGCCTCGGAACCTGATCGGGCGGAAGTTTACGAATCCGTAAGTCGCCGCTGCGGCGAGGCTGGTCTAAATCATGGCCGAGCAGTGTCTCCTGCTCGGCGGGACAGCACTCCCGTCGCACCAATGGCCCGCTGCCCTCCTCTATCGGCCGGACAGCGGGCTATCGGCCCTCCTCCGATAATTCCACAGCCGCCCGTGATATCCTCTCGACCGTTCGGCACCCGCGTCGCCGGATCGGCGCTTTCACGCGGCCCATGGTTGGCCCCGCGCCGCCGTTCGCCCTATCTTGGGAATGCAACAGGGATCACGAACATGACGCGCATCCGGGCGATGACCAGGAACGACATTGCCGACGTGTCGCGGCTGCTCGGCCAATCCTGGCGGCGGACGTATGAGCCGATCATGGGCGGCGAGATCGTTGCGCGGCTGTCCGACGAGAAGCACGCGCCGGAAAGGCTCGCCGAAGAACTCGAGGACGAGGACAAGATGTCCTTCGTCGCCGAACGCGCCGACGGCTCGATCGCCGGCTACGCGATGGCGGCGATGGACGGCAAGGGCGACGTCACGCTGGAGCGGCTCCATATCGAGCCGCAGGCGTTCGGCAGCGGGCTGGCGGTCGACCTCTTGCATGCCGTGCTCGCCGCGCATGCCGGCATCCCCTCGATCGCGCTGGAGGTGATCGAGGGCAACGACCGGGCGATCGCCTTCTACCGCAAGCACGGCTTCGAGGTGGTGGAACGGCGGGAAGCCGCGCATGGCGTCGGCGGGCACGCCTCGCTGATCATGCGCCGCATGCTGCCCATGGCATGATGCCAGGAAGCGGGAACCGGTTTCTTGCCTCGCCGACCTTCGGTCCGGACAAGATCGCGCTTCGACAAAGCGTCAGATCAGGATGGCAAACCAACGCAACGCCGTCCTGAGCGGGCTGGCTGGCCGAGCCGGCTCACCCTCCCGCGGCCGGCTTCGCATGGACGTTCTTCATCGCCGTCAGCAGGTAATCCTGCACCGTCGACTGGAGATTGGTCGTGGCCGCGCGCACCGCGGCCATCGCCTGCCTCACCGCCGCCTCGTCGAAAGGCTCGGCCTTCTCGGCCGCCGCCAGGTCGGCCCGGGCCGCGCGCAGGTCGCGTAGCGCCGCGAAGGTGCGGGCGCGGTTGTCGCGCATGACCGAGCGGAACTCCTTGCGCACCTCGGGAGAATAGGCGCCGACGACCTCCGAGATCAGGCCGCGCGCCGCCACGGCCTGGCGCAGGCCATGGGCGGCATAGCCGATGAAGAAGAAATTGAGGGCGAGCGACAGCGCCAGCACCACAAGGATGGCCGTCAATATCCAGGAGCGCTTGTTCATAGCGAGTCCCCCTCGCCCGGATCGGCCGCGATGCCCGGCCCGCCACCGTCGGTCAGCCTCGCGCCCGAGGCCAGCGCCAGCAGCTCGGCATCCTGCGCCTCATCCTGGGAGCGGGCAAACTGGTAGCCGGCCAGCATGGCGGCGACGAGGATTGCGGCCGTGCATGCCCCAAGGCCGGCCGGCGCGAGGAGAAAGCGCGGCAGCAAGGATGGGCGCGCGCGATCGGCGTCGATGCGCGCGAGCACCTTGCGCGCCAGCGCCGCGTCGTCGCCGTCGACCAGCGCCGCCTCGCGCACCAGGCGCTCGAGCGCGAGGTCCGGCGCGTCGCCGGGATCGGTGTCCCCGGAAAGCCGGAGGAACTCCAGCGCCTCTTGCCGGTAGGGGGCCGGCCAGTCGCCGACATCGTCGCCGAAACGGCGCCGGTTGGTCTCGAATTCCTCGCGTGTCATGAGGATTTCCTTTCGCGGCCGCCGGCCGCCTCTGCCAGATGATCCCTGAGCGCGCGGCGCCCGCGCACAAGCAACTGTTCGACCGAGCCCGCGCTGGCGCCCATCACGTCGGCGATCGCACCGACGTCAAGCTCGCCCACCGCCCTCAGCAGCAACGCCATCCGCTGGCGCTCCGGCAGGCGCGACAGGCCCTGGCGCACGATCGCCAGTTCCTGTTTGGCCCCCGTCGCGGTCTCGGCATCCGCTTCCGGTGCAGCGGGTTCCTCTACGATGTCGTCCAGGCCGAGGAAGTTGCGCAACGCGCGGCGCCGGCGCTGGTCGATGCAGCGGTTCGCGGTGATGCGGTAGAGCCATGTCGAGGCGCGCGCCTTGCCGGGATCGAAGCGCGCGGCCTGTTTCCAGACGGTCACGAACACCTCCTGCACAACATCCTCGGCATCGGCGGCATGGCCGAGATAACGCGCGGCGAAAGTCCGAAGGCCGCGGCCGTGGCGGGCCATGAGCTCGGACAAAGCCGCTTGGCTGCCTGCGGCGATGCGGACCAGCAGCTTCTCGTCGGCACCGGAGGCCTCATCCCACACGACAGCGGGCACCGGTCGAGGAGCCTCTGGCGGCCAGCGAGACATCCGCGACGATCCGGCTCTCGGGAAAAGCGAATTCCGACGTCAAGTCCACCACCAGATGTCAGCGGCGCCAACGGCGGAAGCCGTGAACCGTGTTGCCGTTCGGGCCCGTGAAGCTGCCCGCGGAGCGGCCGCGAAACGGTCCCGTCGCGCTGTAGCGCTCACCGGAAACGGTCTTGCCGTTCGGCCCGGTGGCAGAATAACTCCTGGAGCAGCGGTCAACAACGCCGGCCTTGCAGGTGGAACTCGACGTGTAGGTGCCGCCGTTCGGTCCCGTGCGCGTGGTCGAGCCGGTGTAGATATTGCCGTCCCGGCCGACGCTGCGGCTCAGTTCGCCGCCATGCACGGTCTTGCGCGTCCATTCCTCGGCCGAAGCCGGAGAGGCGGCCGACCAGACGACCATTGCGCCGAGGCAAAGCAGCGGAAGTTTGAGTCTTGAAAGCATGTCATTTCCTTTCTGGCGGGTGGGTCGATCAGTTGGCGCGAGCGGCCAGGATCCTGCGGACGGCAGCGATCTCGTCGGCGGAGAGCTTGCCGTCGCCGTTGCGATCGGCGAGGTCGAACAGCGGCGTGCTCGCCTGGAACTCGTTCTCGGTGACCTTGCCGTCGCCGTTCCTGTCCATGCGCCGGAGGCGATTGCCGAGGCGAGCCTCGGCTGCCTGGGCGCGGTCTTCCATGGCCTGGCGGGCGGTCTCGATCTCGTTTTCGTCGATGACGCCGTCACCATTACGGTCGAGCCTTTTGAACAGGCGTTCGCGACCGGCGAGGATCTCGTCCTTCGAGATCGCGCCGTCGCCATTGGTGTCGAGGCGCTGGAGGATGCGCTGGCCGGGCATGTCCTGCGCCGCGGCGGCGCAGACCGGAGCGAGTCCGAGAAGCAGGCCCGCAAGGATTGCTGAGCGTTTCATGATTGGTCCTTTCGACTCTCATGTCGCGGGGGGCGACTGTCGGCCAATACGCAGCCCGGCTCGTGCTCCTACGCTTCGGCGACGGATTTTTTCCCGGCTGGCATGGCAGGGGGCGCCCTTGGACATCGGCGCTCGAAAGAAAAGCGAGGCCGCCGCGTAGGAGCCGTCGGGCTCCTGCGTAGGAGGCACGGCAAGGACGGTCCGCGGCGGGCCGTCGATTTTCAGCGGAGACCCAGATGACCAGGATCGTGATCGCTTTCGCAGGGCTGCTCTTGTGCGGCGGCTGCAGCGCGCTCGCCGCCGACCAGGGCGCCAGGGATGCGTTCCGGCGCATCGACACCAACGGCGACCGAACGCTCCAGTTCAGCGAAATCCAGGCGGCGCGGGCGCGGATGTTCGACCGGTTGGACGCCAATCACAATGGCCTGCTCGAGCCGGACGAGGTGCGCGCGGCGGTGGCACAGGTCAAGGCGAAGCGCGACTTCCAGGCCGAGCGCTTCGCGGGCCTGCGGACCGAGGCCGGCCGCATGGACCGCAACGGCGACGGCCGGATCTCACGCGACGAATTCACGGCCGCCATTCCCGACCGCCTGCTGCAGGCGGACACCAATGGCGACGGCGCGTTGTCGATCGCCGAGCTGCGGGCGCTGCGGCGCCAGTGACCTCACCAGACCACAGGAGACAACCAATGAGAATGACAACTGCTTTTTGCGGCTTGATGCTTGGCGCCGCGACCCTTGCTCCGCCGGCCGAGGCCATGCCGCCAGCCGCGCCGGCGGCCCCGGCGTCCGTGACCAGCCAGCCAACGCCGGTCTGGTACCGGCGCGGCTTCTACGTCGTCGGCGGCGTCTATTACTACAATGGTTACCGGGGCTTCTGGCGCGCGCGGCCCGGCTATCGCTACTACAACGGCTACTGGTTCCCGGCCGCCGCCTTCGCGGCCGGCGTGGCGGCCGCCACGGTCGCGCCACCCCCGCCCCCCGCGGCGCGCCTGGCGGCCGCCCATGTGCGCTGGTGCTATGACCGCTATCGATCCTATCGAGCGTGGGACAACAGCTACCAGCCCTATGGCGGCCCCCGCCAGCAGTGCCTGTCGCCCTATTATTGAGGTGAAGCCTGGCGCGCCGATCGTCGGCGCCGTGGCGGAAGCCCGTCGGCAAAGCCATCGCGGACCTCTAACGCATCAAGGCGCGCCGCCGAAACGGGTTCGGGCGACGCGCCTTGGGTCTTTGCCCGCCAGGCAGCGGTTTAGGTGGTTCCGTCGGGTCCCCGAGGGAGTGGAGTCGGTCGGAACCACCTGCCCGCCTTGTGTCCTTCCCAAGACAAGGCGACTATACGACCCCCCTGTTGCGCGTTCCTTGACCTGGATCAATCGCTATCCGCCCTCTGCTGGACGCGCCACCTGCCGGCCCTATAATCTCGCGAGCACTGATCATTCGTGGGAGACCGACACATGGGCCTCGGCAGACACAAACTCGGCGGCCAGGGGCTGGAAGTCTCGGCCATCGGCCTCGGCTGCATGGGCATGAGCCAGGCCTACGGGCCGGCCGACGAAGCGGAATCGATAGCGACGCTGCACCGGGCGATCGAGCTCGGCTGCACCTTTCTCGACACGGCCGAGGTCTATGGGCCCTTCGTCAACGAGGAGCTGCTCGGCCGCGCGCTGGAGGGCCGGCGCGACCAGGTGACGATCGCGACCAAGTTCGGCTTCCGCATCGCCGAGGGCAGGCAGGCCGGGCTCGACAGCCGGCCGCAGCATATACGCGAGGTGGTGGAGGCTTCGCTCAAGCGGCTCGCCACCGACCGCATAGATCTCCTCTACCAGCATCGCGTCGACCCCGCCGTGCCGATGGAGGACGTCGCGGGGGCGGTCGGCGAGCTGGTGGCCGAGGGCAAGGTGCGCTTCTTCGGCCTGTCGGAAGCGGGCATTGCCAACATCCGCCGCGCGCATGCCGTCCATCCGGTCTCGGCGCTGCAGAGCGAGTACTCGCTGTGGGAGCGCAACCTCGAGCCCGAAATCATCCCGGCGCTGAAGGAGCTCGGCATCGGCCTGGTGCCCTTCGCGCCGCTCGGCCGCGGCTTCCTGGCCGGCGACGTCAGGCGCGCCGAAGACTATCCCGAAGGCGATTTCCGCCGCGGCGACCCACGCTACCAGGGTGAGAATTTCGACATGAATGTCGCGGCCGCCGCCACGGTGCGCGACATCGCCAAGGCAAAAGGCGTCAAGCCCGGCCAGATCGCCATCGCGTGGCTGCTCGCCAAGGGCCCGGAGTTCGGCATCGACATCGTGCCGATCCCCGGCACCAAGCGCCGGACCTATCTGGAGGAGAACGTGGCCGCGGCCGACATCACGCTCGACGCCACGGAGATGCTGGGGCTCGACATGGCGCTGACGTCCGACAAGGTGTCCGGGCCGCGATACAACGAGCGAACCATGTCGCTGGTGGATCGCTAGAAGCCGGTCCCCTCATCCGCGCGAATGCGGATCGATGCTGTAGGGATGAACCGGATAGTCCGGGCCGATGGCCGCGCCGACCCGCTCCACCCAGGCGTCGACGGCCGGATAGTCGGCGAGCGAGAAACCGCAATCCTCCGCGCGATGGCTGTAGGCATAGACCGCGATATCGGCGATGGTGAGCGCGTCGCCGACGAGAAAAAGCGTGTCTTGCAGGCTGCGCTCCAGCGCCCCAAGCGCCCGCGCTCCCGCCTCCTGCTTGCCGGCCACCAGCGCCCTGTTGCGCTCCAGCCGGCCCGTCAGCGTCCAGAAGCGCAGCGAGCCTATGACCGGTTCGACATAATACTGCTCGAAGAACAGCCACTGCATCACCTTGGCGCGCGCCAGGCGGTCCGCCGGCAGATAGGACGTGCCCTCCGCCACGAGAACGAGGATCGCGTTGGACTCGGCGATCGCCTGGCCGTTCTCCACGGCGAGCACGGGGACGGCCCCGGCGGGATTGAGCTTGAGGAAGGCTTCGGTCCGGCTCTCGCCCTCGAAGATCGAGACGATGCGGGTTTCGTAGCCGATGCCGAGCAGGCCGAGCAGGACGCGGATTTTCCAGGCATTCTGCGACGGGAGATAATCGTAGAGCGTAAGCATGTGCACGATCCCCTGGTGCGATGGTCAAGGCTTCGCACGGGCGATGCCGAGGCGCCACCCGATTCAAGCCTCGCAACCCACGACACCCTCAGCCAGCGCGAAGCGCCTGTCCTGCCGGACATCTCCCCTTCAAGCTGGAGATTAGCCGTCACGCACGCTTTCGCCAACAAGCAGCATCCCTGGGGAAGACGGCAGGCCGAAGCCGCCGATTTCATCTCATGGTGGAGATGCGCGGCAGGGCCAGGGGCGACGGAACGCGGCCTATCATGCCGGCGCCATCGCCCTCACCGCCCCGCAATATCCTTCGCCACCGCCCGCGCCTCGATGCCGATCTCGCGCAGCAGGCCGGTGACGGGGTTGTGGAAGCCGACGAGATAGACGCCGAGCTCCGAGGCCCGCGCATTCAAGCCGCTCTTGTCCGGCCTGAGTTCCGCCGGCAGGAAGGCGTCATAGGCCGGACGGTAGCCGGTGGCGAAAATCACCGCGTCGAATTTCCTTTCCACGCCATCGACGAATTTCACGCCGTCCCCGGTGAAGCTTGCTATGTCCGGCGCGATGCCGATCCTGCCCGCCTTGATCGCGGCCACCGTGCCGACATCGATCATCGGAATGCGGCCGGCATCGATCCCTTGCAGGATGCCTTGCCTGGGCCGCACGATGCCGTATCGCTCCAGCCGGCCCAGCGCCAGGTCGAGTATCTTCGGAAACATCCAGTCGTTGAGCGATTGCGGCATGGTCCGGCTGGCTATGCCCACCACCTGGATCGGCACGCCGAAGAGCTCGCGCGGCACGATGTGGACGCCCTTGCGCACCGAGATGATGGGCATGGCGCCGCTCTCGGCGAGATCGAGGGCGATCTCGGCGCCCGTATTGCCCATGCCGACGACCAGCACGTCCTTGCCGGCATAGGGTGCCGCCTCGGTGTAGGCGGCGCTGTGCAGCACCTTGCCCTTGAAATCCTCGATGCCGGCGAAATCGGGCATGACCGGCTGGGCGTTGTTGCCGGTGGCGACCACGACCTTGGCGGCAGTGAAGAGCCCGGCATCGGTCTGGACCAGCAGGCGATCGCCCTCGCGGCGGATGGACCTGACCGTGACGCCGAAGCGCGGCTCTACGCGGAAGCGCTCGGCATAGGCATCGAGATAGGCCACCACCTTCTCGCGCGGCACATAGCGTGGGTGGTTCTTCGGGAACGGCGCGAAGGGCAGCGACGAGAGGATCTGACCGTATGCAGGTGCAGCCGCCGGTAATGCCGCCGCCAGGACGGCGCAACCTGGTCGGCCTTTTCGAGGATCACGAAATCGACGCCCGCCTGTTTCAGGCAGGCCGCGACGGCGAGCCCGGCAGGACCGGCGCCGACGATGACGACATTGGCGTCCAAACGGTTTTCCTCCCCCAAGGCGCCAAAAGCTATGACGAGGGTGCCGGAGGAACAAGTGGGGGAAGTTCCCCAGGGCTTCCCCCGGTGAGCCCGTTACAGGGCGGCGCCTACTCCATAGTGCGCGGCGCTTCGGGTTCGTCCTCCGGCGGCTCGAGGATCTCGATCAGTCTCGCCACGCGCGCGCCGGGCATGGCGTGGCCTTCATTCACCAGCGCCTCGTCGGCGCCGATCCAGGCGAATGCCTCGCGCAATTCCTCGATACTGGCGCCGGTGAGCGCGATGTCGGCGATGACGGACTCGTCGACCGGTCCAAGCACGGAAATGATCTCGTTGCGGGTCATCTTGTCCTCCCTCACAGGTCGAGACGATGCCGACAAACGGCCGAGGGGCGGAGCGGGTTCCGGAAATCCGCGCGCCGGCTTCTTCTGAGCGAGGCCCGATGCTATGGCTCGCCGCATGAGACCCGCCCTCCTCCTCGCAGCCCTGCTGCTTGCCTCCCCTGCCCAGGCAGACTGGAAACCCATCGAGAAGATCGAGACCTATGCTGTCTCGGGCCAGACGGCTGAACAGCTCTATCTCTCGATCGGCGAAAAGGGGCCGATGGTCGGCGCGGCCGGCAGCGGGCGGCGCGTCATCGCGCATACGTTCTTCAAGCTGACCTGGCAGCGCGACTACCAGCCGCAAGGCGCCGCCTGCGTGCTGAAGACGGCGCGGCCGAAGCTGATCATCACCTACACGCTGCCGAGGCCGGCGGGAAAATTGCCGCCTGCCTTGCAGGCGCGATGGGACGCCTTCGCCGCAGGGCTGATCGCGCATGAGAAGGTGCATGGCGCCGGCATCGTCGACATGGTGAACAAGATCGTCGCCTTCAGCACCGGCCTCACCGCCGAAGGCGACCCCGGCTGCAAGAAGGTCCGGGCGGAACTGACGGCCTATCTCGACCAGCTTTCCAAGGCGCAGCGCCAGGGCAGCCGCGACTTCGACACAGAGGAGTTCGGCCGCGACGGCAACATGCTGAAGCTGATCGCGGCGTTTCTGGGCGGGGGTTAGCGGATCGGCACCAGTTTCGCCGCGTCGCGGATCGCGCGCACGGCGTCAGGATTGGTGACGGGATAGCCCAGGATAAAACCCTCGACGGTGAAATCGGGGAACTCTTCGTCAAGCCTGGCCACGAGGCGGGCCGCCTCGACATCCTCGCCTGTCGCGGCATGGGCAAGTGCCAGGAACATCAGCACGTTCGGAGAATCTGGAGTGCTGCGACGCAGCGCTTCGATGGCCTCCCTGTGCCTGCCGGCGCAGAAAAGGATGCGTCCCTGCATGCCGAAATACCAGTTCGGGGTGAGCGGGTTGAGGCGCATGGCGCGCTCGATCAGCGGAATCGCCTCGGCGGGATCGCCGACGACCAGCGCCCTGCTGCCAGAAAGGAGAGCGAGCGTGTCGGCGTGGTTGGCGCCGTATTCGAGGGCCCGCCGGAAGGAGCGCTCGGCGGCTTCGAAATCGCCAAGGCAACCCAGAAGATCTCCGTAGCACATGAGAGCCGCGCTGTCGGTCGGGTCGAGTCGCAGCGCGCTCTCGGCCGCCATGCGCCATTTCTCGATCGACTCCTTCGGGTCGCTGCCGAAGCCGTTACCGGCCTCGATCGAATAGGCGTAGGCGAGCTCTGTCCAGCCCCGCACCAAGGTCGGGTCAAGCTCGAGCGCGCGCGAAAACAGTCGGATGGCTTCCCTGTTGCCTCTGCGGCTGAAGGTGTTGTGGTGCTCGACACCCAGCAAATAGAAGTCGTAGGCGCGCAGGCTGGCCGGCGGCTTGCGCCGGATCGCGTTGCGGCCGATGGTGGCGATCGCCCCAAAACAGCCGGCCAGCACGTTGATGACGCTTTCGGTCAGGTTGTCCTGCAAGATGAAGACATCCTCGAGCGGACGGTCGAAGCGCTCGCTCCACAGGCTGAAGCCGGTTCGCGCGTCGGCAAGCTCGATCGTCAAGCGGACGCGGCGGTCATCGGCGCGCAGCTGGCCCGAGACGAAATAGGTGGCGCCCAGCGCCTTGCCGTCGGCAGCGAAATCGGCGGGCTTGCTGCCCAGCGACTTCATGGTGTGGAAGGCGATGACCGGAATATCGGCATAGCGTGCGAGATCGACGGTGATGTCCGACGACAGGCCGTCGGCAAAGCGCCGCCAGCGTTCCTCGGTCCTGAGGCTTTCAATCGGGAACAGGGCAAGCACCGGCAAGGCGTCGGGCTCGAAGGACTCCAGCCCAGCGGTCCCGTTGATGTGCCTGGCAAGGGCTACTTTGTTGCGCACGCCGAGCTTTTCATAAATCGCGGCGAGATGGGTGCGCACAGTGGACGGGGCGATGAACAGCGCCTCGCTGATCTCGCGATAGGTCATACCGGCGGCGAACCTCTCCGCCACCGCGCGCTCGCGCTCGGACAAGGCCGGCAAGGGCTCGTCCGGCGAAAGCGCTCCCGGCATTAGCGTCGCAATTTGTTTCATCCCGGATTCCTGCCCGCAGACGGCAACCGTGGCAACGCCCGCCGCAGCAAAATACTACAAATGCAGGACCCAAAACACTGCATGCGGCCGATGGCTCGACCGAGCGTGACGGTTCAGGCTCCTCGCTAGCCCTCGATGAGGGCCGTTCTTTCCGAGGAGCCGACTATGATACCGACATTGAATACGATTTCCGACTTTTGCTACGCCGCGCTGCTCGATGTCCGCGCGCCGCCGGCCGGAGAGAACCTGTTGCCGCGCCGCCCTGGCCTGTTCAGCCTTTTCGCCGTGTGGCGCGAACGCGCCTCATTCCGGGAGGAACTGGCGCTCAAGACGCGCGACATGCCGTATCTGATCGGCGATATCGGCCTGACCATGGATGAGGTGCGGGAGGAATTGGCAAAACCGTTCTGGCGCCGGTAGGCCTCAGAAACTGATGTCCACCGCCGCCGCGCTCCGCTTCGCCTCGCCGTGGAACACCGCCTCGATGTTGTTGCCGTCGGGGTCGAGCAGGAAGCAGGCATAGTAGCCGGGATGGTAGTGGCGCTCGCCCGGCGCGCCATTGTCCTTGCCGCCGGCGGCAAGGCCGGCCTTATGGAAGGCATCGACCATGGCGCGGTCCTTCGCCTGGAAGGCGAGATGATGGCGGCCGGTGAGCACGCCCGCCGCCGCGCGGCTGTCGACGCTGGAGACGAACAATTCGTCGGCCCAGAAATAGTCCCGCGCCTCGCCGCCGATCGGGATGCCCAGCACCTCGAGCACCGCGCCGTAAAAGCGCCGGCTGGCCGCAAGGTCGCGCACCACGAGCTGGAGGTGGTCGATGAGCCGGCCGCGATAGAGTTCCATGGCGTGCTCCTGATTGAGATCGGGTCAAATCTAGACCGGGGCGCATCGTGGTCAATGCGGGCAACGCACGCTGCTGACATTTCGAACCTCGGCGGAGCGCACCGAGGCCGCGACGATCACCGTTGGCGGACCGCGTATGTCAGGTGGGTCATCCGCCGCGTCGGCTCCGCGCGGACCGGCTCCAGCGCGATGCGGTCGGCGTCCACGCCCCCGAACAGGCTGATCCCGGAGCCCAGCAGCACGGGCGAGAGCGCGACCGAGAACTCGTCGATCAGGCCGGCGTTGAGATGCTCCAGGATCGTGGCGCCACCGCCCGCGACGCGGACGTCCCGGTCGCCGGCCGCCGCGCGCGCCTGGTCGAGCGCGGACCGGATGCCGTCATTGACGAAATGGAACGTCGTCCCGCCGGGCCGTTCCCATGGGTCGCGCTTCTGGTGCGTCACGACGAAGACCGGCGTGTGGAACGGGGCCTCCGCCGGCCAGGCCTGTTCGCCGAGATCGAACATGCGCTTGCCCATGACGCTCGCGCCGGTGCGCTCGAACGTCTCGCGCAAGATGTCGTTGGCGCGCCCTTCCTCACCGCCCTCGCTGAGCTTCAGGTTCTCACGGAAGAACCGCAGCGGGAATAACCATTGCTGCAGTTCCATCCACTGCGCCATCCAGCGCGGTTCGCCCATGCGCCCCTCGGGCGCGACGAACCCGTCCAGCGACATCGACACGCTGAAGAACACCTTCCTGGCCATCAATCCACATCTCCGTTTTGGACGATCCCGGCGACGTAGGCGGCGAGCTTGCCCAAGGTCTGCCGGCCGCCCTCGATCGCATGGTACTTCTCGACCGCCTGGTCGCGCAGTTGCTTGGTAGGGAACAGGGCGCGCATCTCGACGAGGGTCGCCGCGCCGTCGGGCTCGAATGTCAGGACCGACGCGAAGGCGTTCGGGTCGCCGCGGGTTTCACCGTGCAGCAGCGCGATGCGCTCCGGCGGGGCGATCTCCGTCCAGCAGATCCACTCCTGGTAGTCCGTCCCGTCCGGTCCGTGCATGACGAAGACCCACTCCCCGCCGACGCGAAACTCGAACGCATGCGTGGTGGTCGTGAAGCCCTGCGGGCCCCACCATCGCGACAGGTGCCGCACTTCGGTGAACGCCTCGAACACCAGCTCTCGTGGCGCGTCGATGAGCCGGGAGATCACGATCTCGCGGTCGGCCGTCGCCGATTGCGCGTCCCGTCCAGTCACTGCCATGCTCACTCCTCCAGCCTTGCCTTCTTGAGGTCCTGCACATACGCGTCCAGACGCTCGAAGCTTTCGTTCCAGAACCGTTCGAACCCGCCGGTCCACTCGTGGACCGGCCGCAGTCCCTGGGCGTCGAGGCCGTAGACGCGCTGCTTGCCCGCCTTGCGGTCCCGCACCAGCCCGACCTCCCGCAGCACCCGCAGGTGCTTGGACGCCCCCGGCTGGGTCATTCCCAGTTTCTCGGCCAGATCGGTCACCGGACGCTCCCCGCCCCGCAGCAGCATCAGGATGTCCCGGCGCTGCGGCTCGGCGATCGCGTTGAAGACGTCCGACGTCGTTGCTGCTCGTGCCATGCGCGCAACATATTCCGATATCGGCATATGTCAAGCCGAGCGCACGGACGGCCTGGCAAAATGGCGATGGCGCGGGCTGCCCAAGAATCCGGACAAGAAATGCGATCGGATTTGTAGGATCGGCTCCCGCCCCGGCGTCCTTCGGACGCAAACGGCCCGGTGGACTGGAAAAACCGCGCCGCATCACACAGGATGCCTTACGGCATGGGAGCAGAACCATGAACCATTCCTATCGCTGGGTCATCGTCGCGGCCGGCGCGCTGATGACCTGCGTGGCGCTCGGCGCCATGTTCTCGCTGGCGATCTTCCTGGAGCCGATGTCGCTCGACACCAACTGGTCGCGCACCGGCATCTCCAGCGCCATGACCCTGAACTTCCTGGTGATGGGGCTGGGCGGATTCGCCTGGGGCGCGATCTACGACCGGGTCGGCGCGCGGCCGGTCGTGCTTGCGGGCGCGGTGCTGCTCGGCCTGTCGCTGGTGGTGGCCAGCCGGGCCAATTCGCTGCTTACCTTCCAGCTCAGCTACGGCGTCATCGTCGGGCTGGCGGCCAGCGCCTTCTTCGCCCCGATGATCGCGCTCACCACCGCCTGGTTCGACACCAATCGCAGCCTCGCCGTGTCGCTGGTTTCGGCCGGCATGGGCGTCGCGCCTATGACCATCTCGCCCTTCGCGCGCTGGCTGATCACCGCCTATGACTGGCGCACCGCCATGTTCGACATCGGCGTCATGGCCTGGGTGCTGCTTCTGCCCGCCGTGTTCCTGGTGCGCCAGCCGCCTGCGGCGGTCGCGGCAAGCGACGGCTCGCCGGCGCCCGCCGCCGACGATCCGGGCATGAGCGTCGGCCAGGCGCTGCGCTCGCCGCAATTCATCGTGCTGGGCCTCACCTTCTTCGCCTGCTGCGCGGCGCATTCGGGCCCGATCTTCCATATGGTGAGCTATGCCATGTCCTGCGGCGTAGCACCCATGGCCGCCGTGTCGATCTACAGCGTCGAGGGGCTGGCCGGCCTTGGGGGGCGCGTGCTCTACGGCGTGCTTGGCGACAGGCTGGGCGTGAAGCCGGTGCTGGTCGCGGGCCTCGCCATCCAGGGGCTTGTGATCGCCGCTTACCTGACCGCCGGCCAGCTCGAACAGTTCTATCTCCTGGCCGTCATCTTCGGCGCCACCTATGGCGGCGTGATGCCGCTCTACGCGGTGCTGGCGCGTGAGTATTTCGGCCTGCGCATCATCGGCACCGTGCTTGGCGCGGCGACGATGCTGTCCAGCCTCGGCATGTCGCTCGGGCCCTTGGCCGGCGGCATGATCTACGACGCCACGGCCAGCTATCACTGGCTGTTCATCGGCTCCGCGCTTATCGGCCTCGGTGCGGCCGGCATCGCCATCGCCTTCCCGCCGCAACCCAGCCGGCGTAAGTTGCAAATGGCGTGAGGGCGGAAGGCTTTCCGCCCTACGAATGGCCCCTCTCCGTCCGCTTCGCGGCCACCTCTCCCCGCCCTTGGCGGGGCGAGGAACCCAAGCTCTCTGAATGCCGGCGGGACAGCGCTGCCCTCTGTCCTGCCTCGCGTCGTTCCAACCGGGAAGGATATCCCTGGAGCGTTTCACCGTTTCATAGAAACGGCGAACCGCTCTATCTCATTGTTTTCAAGCAATTCCGGACGGAAAACCGCTCACACTTTTCCTGGAATTGCTCTAACTTCCTCACCCGGTCCCAGTGCCGGTGCGCACGGCCTCGCGATCGCTTTCGTCGCGCTTGACCCGCTCGTCGGAGATCAGCACCACCGGGCATGGGCTGCGTCGCAGGACGGCGGTCGTCGTCTCGCCGAAGATCAGCTCCTCGCCCTGCCGCCGCGACACGCCCATCACGATCAACGCCGCGTTGCGGCCGGCCTGGCGGGCGATGGCGTCTGCGGCCGCCGCCCGGCTTCTGATGGCGGTCTCGATCTCGACGCCATAGCGGTCGGCAAGGGCGACGATGTCCTTCAAAACCGCTTCCCTGCGACGATGAGAGACGGTGTCGCGCGGCTGGTCGCGGCCGGCCCTGGCGACATAGAGCATCTTGACCGGCGCACCGGTGACGGTTGCGATGGCCAGCGCCAGTTCGGCGCCGCGGCGGGCGACCGCCGTGCCGTTGACGGGCACCAGGATCTTGCCCGAGCCGGGTCCGAGTTGCGGCATCTGGCGACCGGCGCTCGCCGGCTTCAGGACCAGGCAGAGCGGCCCGTCGAAGGCGCCGGCGACTTCATTCAGCCGGTGCGAGAAGCCGCCCTTGGGGGTGACCGCGCGGCCGAGGCCGACCAGCAGCATGCCGTAGCCCTTGCGCGCCTCCCTGGCGACCGTCTCGGCCGAGAGCTCGCCATGCTGGCGCCTGGTGACGGGTGTTTCGCGCACCGTTGCTTCATCGCTCTTCTTCGCCGCCTCGCGGCTGTCCTCGGCGCCCTTCTCGATCTCGTCCAGGTGCAGGCCCTCGGTCGGCTCGGCCTCGGTCTCGCCGCGGGAATGCAGCACGGTCGTCGGCTTGCCGGCGCCGATGAGGCCGGCGAGATAGGCGGCGAAGCGGCCGACGACGCCTTCGTCGACCACCACCAGAAGCCGCTCAACGTTGGCGACGAAGCCGCGCTGGTCCATCTCCTCGCGCTCCAGGCGCTTCTTCTCGCTCTCGCTCATCGGCAGGCGGCGCAGTGCCCAGCGCAAGGTCGGCGGCATGATCAAGGTGGTGATGACGGCCATGGTGACGATCATTGTGAAGAGGTTGTGCGAGAGCACCCCCATCGACAGGCCGATCGAGGCGACGATGACCTCCGTGGAGCCGCGCGCATTCATGCCGCAACCCACCGCAATACCCTCGGCGCGGGTCATGCCGGCGACTTCCGCGCCGATGAAGGCGCCGCCGAACTTGCCGATCGAGGCGATGACGACCAGCGCGACGGTGAGCAGCGCGAGCTGCGGATCGATCAGCACGGTGAGGTCTGCGGACAGGCCGGCGACGCCGAAGAACACCGGCATGAAAAGCGCCGTGATGATCCCTCTCAGTTGCCCTTCGATGTGGCGCGACAGGATCGGCGACTCGCCCACCAATATGCCGGCGACGAAGGCGCCGAGAACGGTATGCACGCCGATCAGGTCGGTGATCAGCGCCATGGCGCCCATGATGGCGAGGATGACGGTGACGACCGCATATTCCGAACGGAAGGTGTCGTTGGTCCAGCGAATGGCGTCGAAGACGATGCGGCGCCCGAGCGTGAAGGAAAACGCCATGAACGCGGCGACGCCGAGGACGGTGAAGGCCAGGCTGCCGATCTCGACGCGCCCCTTGGCGGCGATGCCGATCGTGATGGCGATGATGACCCAGCCGATCGTGTCCTCGATGATGGCGGAAGAGACGATGATCTGCCCGAGGTTGCGGCGCATGAAATTCATGTCGCGCACCACCATGGCGACGATCTTGACCGAGGAGATGGAGAGCGCGGTGCCGAGGAACAGCCCGGCGACGATCCGCTCGCTGCCCGCGGCAAGCAGCGTGTCCGGCATGAAATGCGCGGCCGCGAAGCCGAGGGCGAACGGCACCGCCACGCCCGCGGCCGAGATGGAGAAGCAGGCGCGGCCGACGCGGCGCACGAGCTTCAGGTCCGTCTCCATGCCGGTGAGCAGGAGCAGCATCAGAACGCCGAGTTGGGCGATGGCGCTGATCATCGATTTCTGCGAGGCGTCGCCGGCGAAGATCAGCCGCTCGGCCTCCGGCCAGACCCAGCCGAGCAGCGATGGGCCGAGCAGGATGCCGCCGATCAGCTGACCCATGACGGCCGGCTGCCCGAGCGTTTCCAGCACCTCGCCTATGCCGCGGCCGACCACCAGAAGCAGGATGAGCTCGGCGACGAAAATGCCTTCCGACGACATGCCTTTCTTCTCGGCGGCGAACGCGACGGCCGGCATCAGGGCAAGCGCCACTGCACCAAGCGCGATCCAGACCGGCAGCGACCGGCGCCGATTGAGCATGTTGGACAAATATGCACCCCTCATTCCCCGCGTGGCCATAACGGTTTGACGCGCGGATCGGTTGCAAGGCTTTCCTCGTCCCCATGCAAGCGGGGATGGCTGGATCGGTCAAGTCGGGAGGGAGATGGAAGCGACGATTCGAGCGGCGAAGGCGCGGCCTAAAGACACGCGCGCCCTTCGAGCTGCCTCTCTAAGTCCGCTTCGCACAGACCTTTCCCCTGCTCCGCAAAGGCGAGGAACCACTCCCTACAATTCTAATCAAATGCGATCGCCGATGTTTGCTTCGCGGTAAATCGACTCGGCGATGTTCGCGCCGAGGCGGGCAATAAGGAGAAGCTAATGAAAAGCGACTATGCCGCCGCCCACCTGCACCTCGACCGGGCGTGCCATTACCTGCGCGGTGACGATGAAACGAGCCGCGCGGCGCTTGCTGCGCTCGACCTTGTCATCGAGGCGGTGGCAGCGGCCCAGCATGCCAGGCCGATGGCCGATGTGCTGCCCTTTCCGCGGCGCGCGAATGGCGGCCTTCCACCACTTGCATCCTGAGCTATCCGCCTGAAAAGGCGGGAACATTCCGGCCGGCCACACGTTGTGGTATCTTGGCTGTGGCCGGCTGTTCCGGGACTCGAAATACGGCCGGCCATAGCGGGGAGGCGCATGGCACAGAATGGCCCAGACGAAAGCCGCAGAATCCGCAAAGACCGAGCATGCCAGGCACGCCGGGGCGGCTGCAAAGTCCACTCATGTGGCTACGCCGACGAAGTCGAGTGAGGCTGGTACGCCGCCGCGCGCTTCCGACACGCTGGCGCTGAAACTCAGTTCTTCCGAATTCACCACGACGCTGTCGCATTTCCACCGCGCCGAGATCGCGCGCATGGCGGGCTGGCGCGACCGGCTCGACCGCACCAGCAACTGGGCCATCACGGTGGTTGCGGCGATGCTGTCGGTGTCGCTGTCGACGCCTTCCGCGCATCATGGCGTGCTGTTGTTCGCCATGCTCCTGATAACGCTGCTCTTGTGGATCGAGGCGCGGCGCTACCGCTTCTTCGATGTCTATCGCGCCCGCGTGCGGCAGTTCGAACGCTATTACTTCGCGCAGGTGTTTTCCCCGCAGCCTGACTATGCGTCCAACTGGCTGGCCATCCTCGGCGAAGGCCTGCGCTCGCCGCGTTTCCTGATCTCGCAGCGCGCGGCGCTGATCCGCCGCCTGCGCCGCAACTACATCTTCATGTACACGATCCTGCTGCTTGCCTGGATCCTGAAGATCACCACGCCCAGCCTGTCTCGCGACGGCTCGCCCATCGGCTTCGGCGCTTCGCTCGTCGACACGTTCCGGGTAGCGACACTGGGGCCGGTACCCGGCATTGTCGTGTTCAGTGGCGTGATCATCTGCTATCTCGTGCTGCTCGCCGCAGCTTTCCTCATCCGGGCCGATGACGGCGAGTTGTCCTTCGGCGACGTGCATGTGTGAGGGAAGGCAGCAGGGATCAGGCAGCAGGAAGTTGGAAAGCCAGAACGGCGCGGACGCCCTCTACTGCCTACTGCCTACTGCCTACTGCCTACTGCCTACTGCCTACTGCCCAATCCCAACCTACTCGCCAATCCCGACCTGCGCCCTTCACTGTGGCGAAAGCGCAGCGCGGAACTCCTGCGTGGTGTTGCGCGCGGGATAGGGCTCGTCCGGCACGGGGACGCCGAGATGGGCGCAGAGCGGCCCCCAGCCATCGCCGAGCTTGTGGATCAGAAGTCTCTCCGCCGGCACGGTGTTGAGCACGGCCTGGACATTGGCTTCGTAGACGCGAATTGCATGCGCGCGATCCTGCGGGCGGCCACCGAAGACCTGCTTGGCGACAAGCGCTACGCCGAGCGAGTCCTGGTCCTTGCTGTCGGCAATGGCGGGCAGGATGGTATTCTGGAAACTCTCCCACCAGCTTTCCGGCGAACGCCAGGTGAGGATGACCCGCGCCTTGGGGTAGGCCTGGATCAGATCGCGCCAGTAATATGCCGACGGCCAGTCGACGCAGGACTTGTAGCCGGCAAAGAGCTGGTCCCAGTCTGGCCGCTCACCCTTGGCAAGTCCCCGCCAGAGCCGCTTCTGCTGCGCATGCTCCATCACTTCATACATGTGATGGCAGGGGCCGAAGCCAAGCATGGTCAGTGCCTCGCGCATCGAATCCGTGCCCGTCCGGCCAAAGCCGGTTCCTATCACTGTCAGCGACATTTCCCCTCCTCTACCTTTGCCTCGTTGAATTGCCGCGGATCAACCTTCCTCGACGAGGAGCCGCAAGCGGTTGCCCTCCGGATCGGCAACCGCGACCATGTCGCCATGCCGTGTCGCCGGGACCCTGGCCCCTTCGAGCCGCTGCACCACGTCGGCCAGTTCCCGCGCGGAAGCGAGCTCGACGGTGAAATGGTCGAGGCCGGCGGCATTCGGCGGCGGCTCGCGCAGCTCGTCGCGCGCCCAGATGTTGAAGGCGATCATATGCGCCCGGCGCTCGGTGCCGCAGTCGAACATGCCGAAGGTCCGCGACTGGATATGCGGCTGGAAGCCGAGCACGCCGAGATAGAATCCCATCAGCGTCTCGGGCGCGCGGGCGCGCAGATGAATGTGGCCGATGAAGGCGTCGTGCGCCATCTTCGGCTCGACATGGCCGGAATCGCCGAGATTGCGCAGCAAGCCCGAAACGTCCAGCGGTTCCAGCCCGGAATGCGCGCTCCCGTCGAGGGCGATCAGCGCCACGTGGCCGTCGGGCGATATCTCGCGGCGCAGGAAGCGCTGCGGCGTGTCGAAGCAGATCTCGATGCCGTTGCCCGACGGATCGGAGACATAGAGCGATTCCGAAATAAGGTGGTCCTGGGCGCTGTATCTTAGTCCTGACGCCTTCAGGCGGGCGGCCGTATGCGCAAGGTCACGGCGGGTCGTGACATGGATGGCGACATGGAAGAGATCGCGCGACTTCCACGGCAGGGGCACTTCCGCGCCGGCATGGAGCACGATCAGGACCCGGCCGCCGGCGCCGAGCTCCGCAATGGCGCCGTCCTCGTTCAACAGCGCGAGCCCGAGCGTGTCGCGCCAGACGGTCAAGGCTGCCGGAATGTCGGTCACCCTGAGATGGACCGGCCCGAGACGGGTGGCCTGAGACAGCAATCCTAAGTCCATCGTCGTCCATCCGATATCCGATTGCGGTCGGCTTAGATATTAGCTGTTAATGAAATGGCTGTCTCGCGCCAAGTTCGGGTTGACCCCTCCCCGGAGGGCGGCGACTATCGCCGACGACGATTTGTTTTGAGGTGGCTCGGGGCGGAAGGTTACGGCGAGATCGCCGAACCCAACCGTCACGCACTTTCCTGGAATGCTCTCAGCAGGAGGACTTCGCATGGACGACACCGACCACTGGCGCAACATGGCGAGCGCGCCGCGGGACGGCAGCCGTATCCTGGTAACGGTGCGCGCCTCCGAGCAGGGACCGGCCGAGGTCGACATGGCCTACTGGTCGCGCGCGGACCAGTTCGGCGAGGAAGGCTGGCGGGCATCCGACTCCTCGCCCGGCCGCGTGGTCGAATATGCCGAGCCTGAGTTGCGGTGCTGGATGCCGCTTCCGAGCGCGGGGCGTGGATCGATGCCCACGCCCTGGGAAGGCGACGACGTTCCCCTGGTGGATGGAGAAGGGATTTAAGCTCCCTTCTCCGCCCTGCCGGACATCTTCCCCACAAGGGGGAGATTGGCAGCTCCGTCGCTGGCGCTCCCTCGCCCGACGGGGAAAGACGCCAAGCCTTCAGAACAAGAACGCCGCCGTGGCCGGGTCCGGCCCCGTGCGGCCGTCGGCGCTGTCCATGCCGCGGATGGTCCGTATGTCGTCCGCGTCCAGCTCGAAACCGAAGACGTCAAAATTGCCGGCGATGCGCTCCTGGTGGATCGACTTCGGGATGACGATCAGCCCTTCCTGCAAATGCCAGCGGATGACGACCTGAGCCACCGACTTGCCGTGCTTTTTCGCGATTGCCTCCAGCGTCGGATCGGCCAGCAGCCGGCCGCTGCCCAGCGGGCTCCAGCTTTCGATGTGGATGTTGTGCTTCCTGTGGAATTCGCGCTTGTCGCGCTGCTGGAAGCGCGGGTGGAGTTCGATCTGGTTGACGACGGGCGTCACGCCGGTCTCGCCGATGATGCGCTCCAGATGATCCTGGTTGAAGTTCGACACGCCGACCGACTTGATGCGGCCGGCCTGCTTCAGCTCGACCAGCGTCTTCCAGGCCTCGACATATTTGTCTTGGGCAGGCACCGGCCAGTGAATGAGGAAGAGGTCGATCCGGTCGATGCCGAGTTTTTGCATCGTGTCGTCGAAAGCGCGCAAGGCCGCGTCCCGCTGATGCGCGCCGTTGCGCAGCTTGGAGGTGATGAACAGCTCGCCCCTCGGCACGCCGGCGGCGCGGATCGCCTCGCCGACGCCTTCCTCGTTGCGATAGCCCTCGGCGGTGTCGATGAGGCGGTAACCGGCCTCGATGCCCCAGCGCACGACCTTGGCGGTGATGTCCGGATCGACCTGCCACACGCCGAGCCCGATCTGCGGGATGGTGGCGGCGTCGTTCAATGTCAGTTGTTCGGGCATGCGTACGTCCTTCTACGAGGTGGGTTGGCTGCGCCTATGTAGTGTGCGGCTAAGCGACGACGAGTTGATGTCGCGAGGAAAATGAGCCCTCTGCTGCCTCCCGGGCGGCTCCGTTCCATCAGCAATCGCTAATTGACAGGTCAATTGAAAAGGCGCTGATTGACCGACGGCAGATCGCAAAAAGGCGGTCGTTTCGGCCTGCCGGCATCGCCACGGGAGGATCTCATGCCAACTGTCATCGGACACCACGACATCAAAAAAGGCGCCAAGCACTGGCTCAGCTCAACGAAGCGCAAGGAGATATTCGGACCGCTCGGAATAACCAACATTCGCACCTTCGTCGATCCGCAGAATCGTGACCGGGTGGCCGTAATGATGGACGTTCCGGATATGGACAAGCTGGCGGCCCTGATGAAGAGCAAAGCAGCCGGCGACGCCATGGAGTTCGACGGCGTGGTGCCCGAATCCCTGGTCATCCTGGTGGAAGAAAAGGGATAGCCGCCTCGCCGGCTCCTATCCTTTCGCCCCGAACCGCAGCCCATCCATGAGCAGCTTCACCAGCCGGACGGAGCGGTCCCGCCAGTCGGGCGTGTTCGGCGCGGAGTAGATGCCGCCCAGCGCATGCATGACATCGGAGGCGTCCACGTCCGCGCGGATCTTGCCCGCGGCGGCGGCGGCCTCGATCAGGCGCCGCATGGCGCCCGAGACGCGGCCCGAGGTGTCGGAGAACAGCGTCGAGTTGGTGGTGAGCAGCAGGCGCAGGCTGGTGGCGAGGCCGCGCTTGGTGCCGATATAATCGACGAAGCGCTGCATCCATAGCTCCAGCGCGACATCGGCCGGGTGCTGGTGCGCCAGTTCGTCGGCCGCCTGGCAGAGCCCTTCCACCTCGCGGCGGTAGACCACCTCGACGAGATGCTCGCGCGTCGGGAAATGCCGGTAGAGCGTGCCGATGCCGACCCCTGCCCGCCTGGCGATGTCCTCCAGCGAGGCATCGACGCCGTCAGTGGCGAAAGCCTGCGCTGCCACCTCGACCAGCCTGTCGCGGTTGCGCCGCGCATCGGCGCGCAACGGCTTTTGCGCCGGCGCGTCGCGCGTCGCTTCGGCTGTCATTTCCCGCTCGGGCACTTTTTTCTCCACCAACGCAATATGGGGGGTTGAACCATGACCGGCCAGACCCCAGCTAAATAAACGGAGGCACCTCCGTTTTAGTGGAGTGCTTTTATCATATAACCAGGGGAAGCGTCATGTCACCAGATCAAGGACGGAAAGCTTTGCCTGGTTGGTGGAGCGGGACGGCGGTGCTGCCGATCTCCCCCCTCGTGGGGGAGATCAGCGACTTCCGCGCCCCGCCTCATCCTCAACTGTTACCCTTGCCCCTCCCCTCCCAAGCCCCATTTCCATCCGCCTAGCGTCCAGCAATCGGAGCCCGACGCCCCATGACCAGCCAGATCATCATCGACCCTCCCGAGGACGGCCTTGCCTCGAACGGCCAAACAAGTCCCACGACGCTTTCCATTCATCTCACCATCAACGGCCGCGACCATGCGCTCGACATCGAGCCGCGCGTCACCCTGCTCGACGCGTTGCGCGAGCGGCTGCACCTGACCGGCACCAAGAAGGGATGCGACCAGGGCCAATGCGGCGCCTGCACCGTGCATATCGACGGCGAGCGCGTATTGGCCTGCCTGACGCTTGCCGCTCAAGCTCAAGGCCGCGAGATAACCACCATCGAGGGCCTGGCCGAAAAAGACGGCACACTGAACGCGGTGCAGGCCGCTTTCCTCGACCAGGACGCCTTCCAGTGCGGCTATTGCACGCCGGGACAGATCATGTCGGCGGTGGCCTGCATCCGCGAAGGCCATGCCGGCTCCGACGAGGAAATCCGCGAATACATGGCCGGCAACCTTTGCCGCTGCGGCGCCTATCCCAACATCGTCGCCGCCGTCCGCCAGGCCGCACAGGAGCTGCGCTCATGAGAGATTTTTCCTACCTCCGCGCCGACAGCATCGAGGCCGCGCGCAACGCCGCCGCCCTGCCCGGCGCCATGCTGCTTGCCGGCGGCACGACGCTGGTCGACCTCGCCAAATGCGGCGTCGCCGAACCGGCGACGGTCATCGACATCAGCCATATCGAAGGGCTCGACGCCATCGACGTCAGCGCCGAACGTGCCGTCATCGGCGCGCTGGCCAGGATGAGCCATGTCGCCGACAACCCGCAAGTGAAGAGCTATTTTCCTGCCGTCTCGGAAGCGCTTTGGCAGGCAGCCTCGGCGCAGCTGCGCAACATGGCGACCATCGGCGGCAATCTGATGCAGCGCACGCGCTGCCCCTATTTCCGCGATCCGGCCAACTTCCCGGCCTGCAACAAGCGCGAGCCGGGCAGCGGCTGCTCGGCGATCGGCGGCGTGACGCGCGGCCATGCCGTGCTCGGCACCAGCGAGGCCTGCATCGCCACCTATCCGGGCGACCTTGCGGTGGCGCTGGTGGCCTTCGACGCCGAGGTCGATCTCGGCGAGCGCAGGCTCAAGGTCGAGGACTTTATCCTCGCCCCCGGCGCGACGGCCGAGCGCGAGCATGACATCCGCCCCGGCGAGGTTATCACGGCCATAGAGATTCCCGGCTCGGCCGCGGCCAGGCGCTCGACCTACCTCAAGGTGCGCGACCGCCAGTCCTATGAATTCGCGGCGGCAAGTGCTGCAGTCGGGCTGGAACTCGAAGGCGACGGCCGCACCATCCGCGACATCCGCGTGGCGCTTGGCGGCGTCGCCACCAAGCCATGGCGGGCGCGCGCCGTCGAGGAGGCCCTGAAAGGCAAGCTGCTTTCCGAAGACACGGTCCGCGCGGCGAGCGAGCTCGCCATGGAAGCCGCCGTCGACCATGGCGCCAATCACTACAAGATCGCCTTGGCGCCGCGCGTGATCGCGCGCGCCATCCTCAAATTGGGAGAGACGGCATGACCGTTCATGACTTGAAGCACGCCGCGTCCGACAGCGCGCGGCTCGAAGCGGTCGGCGGGCGCCTCTCGCGCGTCGACGGCCCGGCCAAGATCACGGGGGCAGCGCATTACGCCGTCGAGCAGCAGCTCGAAGGGCTGGTCCATGCAGTGCTGGTCGGCGCGACGATAGCCGCCGGCAAGGTGAGTGCGATCGACACGCGCGCCGCCGAGACCGCTCCCGGCGTGCTCGCCGTGCTGACGCCCGACACGATCATGGAGCTGAAGGGCGCGTCGGACTGGTTCGGCAACCCGCCGGCGCAGCCGACCTACCTGCCGCTCGTGCGCGAGGTGACCTTTTCGGGCCAGCACGTCGCGGCGGTGGTGGCCGAGACGTTCGAGCAGGCGGTGGCGGCGGCGGCGCTGGTCAAGGTCTGGTATGACGAGACCCCTGCCATCGTCGACCTCAGCGACGGCAAGGCCGGCGACGGCATCCCGATCGACGCCATGACCAAGGAATGGGGCGACGCCGAAGCCGCTTTCGCCGAGGCCCCGGTGCGCATCTGCGCGGCCTACAACACGCCGCGCGAATTCCAGGCGGCGATGGAGCCGCACGGGCTGATCGCGCGCTGGCAAGGCGACGAGCTGACCGTCTGGGAGCCGAGCCAGTGGCTGGACGGCATGGCGCGCACCTATGCCGAGTGGTTCGACGTTCCGTTCGAGAATGTGCGGCTGGTGTCGCCCTATATCGGCGGCGGCTTCGGCTCCAAGGCGCTGGCCCTGGCGCATAGCGCGGTGGCGGCGGCCGCGGCCAGGATGCTCGACCGGCCGGTGAAGCTGATGCTTAGCCGCCCGCAGAACTTCACCTCCTATGGCGGCCGCGCGGCAACCCGGCAGACCGTCGCGATCGGCGCGGACCGGGACGGCAAGATCCAGTCGATCGTGCATCGCGGCGTCAACGAGACGGCCGTCGACGGCATGTGGGTCGAGCCGCTCGGCTCCGTGACCTCGATCATGTACGCCACGCCCAACTTCTCCTCGAAGCAGAATGTCGTGCGGGTCAACACCGTGGTTCCGGGAGCAAAACGCGCGCCGGGCGAGAACCCGAGCGCCTTCGGCATCGAAAGCGCCATCGACGAGCTCGCCCATGAACTCGGCATCGATCCGCTGGAGATGCGGCTGATCAACTATGCCGAACAGGACCCGCACGCGAAGAAGGCGTGGTCGACGCGCCAGTTGCGCGAGGCCTTCGCGGCAGGCGCCGAAGCCTTCGGCTGGGCGAAACGCTCGCCTCAGCCGCGCTCGATGCGCGACGGACATCAGCTCATCGGCTGGGGCGTGGCGGCAGGCACCTATCCGGTGCGGCGCGCGCATGGCGAGGCGGTGGTGAAGCTCCTCGCCGACGGCTCGGTCGAGGTCGAAAGCTCCTCCATCGACATGGGACAGGGGACCTATACGATCCTGGCGCAGACCGCCGCCGAAACGCTCGGCGTGCCGGTGAGCCGGGTCTCGGTGAAGCTCGGCGATTCCCACTTCGCCCGCGCCGGCGTCACCGGCGGCTCACGGCTGGCCGGCGTCATGACAGGCGCCGTCCACAAGGCGGCCGGCCAGGCGCTGGACGAGCTGGTCGGGCTGGCGCTCTCCGATCCGCGCTCGCCGTTCCAGAAGCTGCAGGCGAACACGCTTTCGGTAAAGGACGGCCGCATCGCCTCGCCGCGCGGCGAAGGGCCGGAGCTGTCGATCGCCGAACTGATGGCCGCTATCGGCCGCGACAGGATCGAGGCCAAGGGCGACACGCTGCCGGCGAACACGACGCCGCAGGAGCGCTACGCGAACTACACGACCATAGCCAAGTCGATCCCGCATACCGAGGGCGACTGGTCGCGCCATTCCTGGTGCGCGCATTTCGTCGAGGTGCGGGTGGACGAGGATTTCGGCACGGTGCGCGTGTCGCGCGTGGTGTCGGCGCTGGATTCAGGCCGGCTCTACAACCCCAAGCTGGCGGAGAGCCAGTGGAAGGGCGGCATCATCATGGGCATCGGCCAGGCGCTGCTCGAGGAAGGCATCGTCGACCGTCGACACGGCCGCATCGTCAACGGCAATCTCGCCGACTACATGCTGCCCACCAATGCCGACATTCCCGACATCCAGACGATCTCGGTCGGCATTCCCGACCCGCACTCCTCCGCGCTCGGCGGCAAGGGGGTCGGGGAACTCGCGATCGTCGGCATCGCGCCGGCGATTGCCAATGCGGTGTTCCACGCGACGGGGAAGCGCGTGCGGGATCTCCCGATCACGCTGGAGAAGCTGCTCTGAGGCGAAGGCCGGCCGCCGGCGCTGGAACTGCTGATCTCTCCCTGGTGGGGGAGATTGGCAGCTCGCACGCTTTCGCCAATCTCTGTATGCTCCTCCCCACCGCAACGGGGGAGCGATCATGAAAAGCGTATCGGCATTCACCCTGGCACTGCTCACGGCTCTGCCCGCCACCCTGCCCGCCGATGCCGCGTCCTGCGCATGGTCGGCCAAGATGGAGGAAGACGAGGGCGGCAGCGTGATGACGGCTTCGGTCTGCGGCGGGCCGAAGGGCGACGCGCATCTGATGCTCGCCTGTTTCGGCAAGCCGGTGCTCAGCTACGACCTCGGCGCCGCGGGCGGACAGTTGGAGCCCGGCATCAGCGGCTCCTTCACCTTCAAGGCCGGCGACAAGAGCCTGACGAAGAACCTCCAGCTCGAGGCGATGTACAATTACTTCACCGCCGAGCTCTCCGGCCCCGCCGACCCGCTGCTTTCGCTGCTGCGCGGCAAGGGCGAGCTGACGGTCAGCGCGGATAAGTATGGCGCGGCGAGCTTCCCGCTGAAAGGCTCAGGTGCAGCGATCGGCAAGGTGCTGGCCGCGTGCGGGAAAGGCTCGGGCGGCGAAGCGGATTGAGCTGCCGATCAGCCACTATTGGCGAACGCCGTCGCCCCACACCATATGAGTGCTGCCGGCGTTGATTGTCCTCGCGACAAGCGTGATCGATCCCAGACATGCCGGCCAAGGCGGTCCAATGCGGGCCGCCGGCGCTCCTCGCGAGGCCCGTTGCGGCATCGCGCGACCCACCAAAGGCCGCGACAAGGAGCTATTTCGATGAATCCGATCACCCTTTTCCTCACCGCCGTCTTCGCGCTTGTCGGCGCCGGCGTCGGCGTGCTTGCCGGGCCATGGGCGGGCGCGCCGTTCTTCGTCATCGCGGCGCTGATCGCCACCTCGCTGAAGATGGCCAACACCTGGCAGAGATTCGTCGTGCTGCGCGCCGGCAACCTGCTTGGCGTGCGCGGCCCCGGCCTGTTCATGATCATCCCGGTCGTCGACAATGTCGTGGCCGTCATCGACCAGCGCATCCAGACCACCGCCTTCAACGCCGAGGAGGCGCTGACCAAGGACACCGTGCCGGTCAATGTCGACGCGGTCATCTTCTGGCATGTGCATGACGCGCGCCAGGCGGCGCTGGAGATCACCAACTACCGCGAGGCGATCGACCGCGTGGCGCAGACCTCGCTGCGCGAGATGATCGGCTCCTCGATGCTGTCGTCGCTGCTCTCAGACCGCAAGGCGGCCGACGAGCACCTGCGCGACGTCATCGGCGCCAAGACGGCGCAATGGGGCATCACCGTGATGTCGGTCGAAATCCGCGACGTCGCCATCCCCGTGGCGTTGCAGGACGCCATGTCGCGCCAGGCGCAGGCCGAGCGCGAGAAGCAGGCACGCGTTATCCTGGGTTCGGCGGAAGCGGAAGTGGCGGCCAAATTCGTCGAGGCGGCCAACACATATGCCGACCATCCGGCCGCATTGCAGTTGCGCGCCATGAACATCATCTACGAGACGACCAAGGAGCGCGGCGCCACCATCCTGATCCCGACCGGGCTGGTGGACAGCCTAAACCCGGCGGCGGCGCTGGTTCAGACCGGCGTGCGCAAAAGCGCGGCTTAGGGCGTAGCCGTCTACCCTATGCAGCATCAAAAATGCGGCCCGGCTCGCGCATCATCACGCAAGAGCCGGGCCCGATTGACTTCTACGGCAGGTATCTCAGTAGTCGGAGCCGCCGTCGACAACGACGGGGCGGTGATGGTGCCGGTGCATGCTCGTGACGACAATGGTGTCTTCACGGCGGTGATGGCGATGACGCCAGCCGCGTTCGCCATTGTCGTAGAAAGCGACCGTGCCGTGATGGCGGTGATGCAGACGGTGGCCATCCTCGTTGATAACGACGGTCGGCCGATGATGATAATAATGCCTGTGATGTGTCCTGATGACGACATCGGCCTCGGCCGCCGAAGCGACGGCAGGGGCGGCGACGCAAAGCGCCAAGGCAGCGAGAATCACTGTTTTCATTGTTCTATTCCTAATTGCTGAATTAATCCCTTCGCCGATGTAAACCGCCGCCTGCCGCTTTGGTTCCGAGCTGATTTGCGTCGCGAACGCGGGACGGCGGCGGACGAAAGCAGGCCTCAGTCCCCACGCTTGCCGCGAAGCGCGACATAGCGGAGGTAAGTCGTGGCCGCGGCATCGCAGGCGCGTCTTCCGCCGCCATTGGCCTCGATCATCGTCTTTGCAAGCCGGTGCGGCAGGCCGTATTTGCTGGCGAAGGCCGCTGGCTCGTATGGCTGGTCTTCCACATCGTCCACGGGTCTATCGAGGCTCATGTCGGCTCCTTTTCGGCGCGCGGGAAATTGGCGCGGTTGCAAATGCGAAGCTGGAGCTTTGGTTGCGGCGCCCGGCCCTCTTTGCGCGCCTGCCCGACCTCAGTCCGACAGGGCTCTCAGACCCTAGCCCGATCGGGGGAACGAAGGCTTCCCGCTCTCGTTTGCCGACGTCGAACCCGCAGCATCGAGACTGCCAACTGGAGCAATGACATGGACAACCGCAACAGTGTCTTGGAGGCGCGCTGGCTTCTGGCCGTGCCGGTCTCGATGTTGATCACCGTGCTGATAGCCGGCTTGCTGCTGGGGTAGCCGGCACACGCGCAACGACGTGGCCGGGCTCGAACATGGTGGCGACCCACATGAGATCCGGTCGACCGACGGAACTGGAGATGGAGGCAGAGCACCTTGCGGCCACGGAAACCTTGCCAGGCGCGACAAGAGAGGCCGGTGCCGCAGTGGGCGGGGGTTGGGGTAGCTGAGGCACCGGCCGAAGGCGGAATGGGCACCGCCGCCAGGCAAAGATAGTCCTCGCGGCCGGCAGCGAAATTACGCGATCGCGGAAGCCTAGAGGTCCAAGACAGCGATCAGGCGCTCCTCCGTCCGGCCATCGCAATCAGCGCTGCGATCGCCACCAGCACCGCCGCGGCAAAGAAGGTGAACCGCATTCCGCCGGCGACCGCCTCGGGAGCCGCGGCCGCGATGTTCCCCGACCCCACGGCGAAGGCGAACACCGCGCCCATGACCGCGGTGCCGGTGACGAGCCCGAGATTGCGCGACAGGCTGAGCATGCCCGACACGACGCCGCGCTCGTCGCCGTCGACATCGGCCATCACGGCGGTGTTGTTGGCGGCCTGGAAGAGCTGGTAGCCCGGCGTGAGCAGGATGATCGCAGCCGCGTAACCGGCGACGCCGAACACGTCCGGCAGAAGGCCAAGCGCCGCGCAGCCACCCACCATCATCACAAGGCCGGCGAGGACCATCGCGGCCGTGCCGAACCGGTCGACGATCCGCCCGGCAATGACGCCGCAGACCGCCGAGACCACGGGGCCGATCGACAGCACCGCCCCGGTCGCCGCCTCGCTCAGGCCGAGCGCACGGGACAGGAAGAACGGGCCCACGACCAGGGTCGCCATCATGACCGTCGAGACCAGCGCGTTCATGACAAGGCTCGGCGCCAGTACCGGACCGCGCAGCAGCGCGAGCTTGACCAGGGGCGACGCCACCCTGGCCTCGACGACGACGAAGAGTGCGGCGCCGGCGGCGGCCGCGCCGAGCAGTGCCGCGTTCAAACCGCCGAAATGGCCGCGCCCCATGGTCATGGCCAGCGCATAGGCGGCGAGCGTGGCGGCGAGCAGCAGCGTTCCCAGCGCATCGAAGCTGCCTCTCTCCTTTCCACGAGCGGTTCCTTCGTCACTCCGCAGGAAGCGCCAGGCGGCGAGCAGCGCGACGGCGCCGAGCGCGCCGCTGGCGAGGAAGATCGAACGCCAGCCGAGAGCGCCGATCAGCACGCCGCCGAGCGAAGGCCCGAGCGCCGTCCCGATCGCCGACATGGTGCCGAGCAAGCCCATGGCGCTGCCGGTGCGCTCCCTCGGCACCGTCTCGCCGACGAGGGCTATCGTCAGCGCCATCATGACAGCCGCGCCCAGCCCCTGCACGGCGCGCGCGGCGATAAGCAGCGCCAGCGACGGCGCGAGCGCGGCGGCGAAGGAGGCGGCGCTGAACAGCGCCAGCCCGGCGATCAGCAAGAGCCGCCGGCCGACGAGATCGCCCAGACGCCCGACGCCCACGATCAGCGCGGTGATGGCGAGCAGATAGGCGAGCACCACCCATTGCACTGCTTCAAAGGAGGCGGCGAAGGCCGCGCTCAGCGTCGGCAGTGCGACATTGGCGATGCTGGTGCCGAGCGAGGAGACGAGCATGGCAAGCGACAGGCTGGCCAGCGCGCCCGCCGTCGAACGGCTCGCGGGCGCGGCGCGGGTTTCGGCGATGTCGGTCATGATTTCTTCTCCGTCGGCTGAATTGCCGGTGAAGATAGGCGCCTGGACGACATGGCGGAACGCGCAGCATTTGCACTCGATCAGTGCAGCAAACGCCATGTCATCGAGCGACAACCATGCTATGGTTGCGCTTATGTCGCGACCCGATCTGAACCTGCTCGTCACGCTGGACGTGCTGCTTGCCGAAGGCAGCGTCGCCGGGGCCGCGCGGCGGCTGAAGCTCAGCCCCTCGGCGATGAGCCGGGCGCTTGCGAGACTGCGCGACGCAACGGGCGATCCGCTTCTGGTGCGCGCCGGGCGCGGCCTGGTGCCGACGCCGCGCGCCCTCGAGCTGAGTTCCGAGGTCGGCCGGCTGGTGAAGGAGGCGGAAGCGGTGCTGCGGCCGGTCGAGCGGCTCGACCTCGCGCGGCTCAGGCGCAGCTTCACGCTGCGCAACAGCGACGGTTTCGTCGAGAATTTCGGCCCGGCGCTGCTGGCCCGCGTGGCCGGGGAAGCGCCGGGCGTGCAACTGCGCTTCGTGCCCAAGCCGGACAAGGACAGCGGCCCGATGCGCGAGGGCGCGGTGGATCTGGAGACCGGCGTGGTCGGCGGCTCGACCGGGCCGGAGGTGCGGGCGCGGGCGCTGTTTCGCGATCGCTTCGTCGGCGTCGCGCGGGCCGGCCATCCGTTGAGCGAAGGCCGCATCACCGCCGCCCGCTTCGCTGCCGCCCGCCACATACTGACATCGAGGCGCGGCCTCGACCGCGGTCCGGTGGATGACGCGCTGGAGCTAGCCGGGCTGTCCAGGACGATCGCCACGGTGGTCGGCGGCTTTGCCGAGGCGCTGGCGCTGACGCGTGGCTCGGATCTCGTCGCCACCGTGCCGGAGCGCTATACCGGTGCGCTGCGCGATGGGCTGTTCACCTTCGCCCTGCCGGTGAAGCTCGCCCCGCTGACGATCTCGCTGCTGTGGCACCCGAGGCTCGACGCCGATCCGGCGCATCGCTGGCTGCGCGGGCTGGTGAGGGAAGTGTGTGGCGGAGCACGCAAACTCGCCCCTCCGGAGGAGGGATAAAATCTCCTTCCGCGACCACACCCTGCAGGCGATATTTCTGGAACATTAGTCGTATCTAATATATACTGTCGCATGCGGGGCGAACCCGCGTCCGCGATGGAACCCGTGGCGTGGTCAGCGCGTTGCCGGGCGCCTTAAAACAGCCGGAGGCTTGCTTGAGCGAATTCAGGAAGTTTGCCTGTCCCCGATGCCAGGGCGCCGGCAAGGTCTTCGAGTGCGAAAAGCGAGCGGCGTCGGACGGAGCGTGCTGTCCCTCGGGGGTGGTACGTGACAATTGCCCGGGCCGGCGGGTCTCCTGCCAGGCCTGCAACGGAACCGGCTTGCGCGGCTATGGAGCCCCTTGAATGCTGCGCGACTAGGCCGTTCGGCGTCTTGCGGAATTGCCGGAGCGCTCCAGCCCGCAACGCGGCGCTTACGGCTTAGAGCCGCGCTTGCGGGAAATCAGGCGCTGGCGCCGCCCATCAGCGCGGCGACCAGCGTCGCCAGGAAGACAAGCAGCCCCAACGCGACCCGATCCAGCCACACCCGCCGCCTGGCGAGAACCTCGAACAACCCGTTGGCCATGGCACCTTCCCCCGTTCGCTGCACGGCATTCTACCATGCCTTGACGAGAACACCGTGAAACGGCTCACGGAAGCCTCCGATGGCACTTTACGCCAGAAGATCGGGCGCCACCGGCCGCCAATGCAGTACCGCCGAATTGCACCCAAAAAAAGTCGGGGCTGAAGAAACGGAACCACCCGGTGAAAAATCAGCCATTCAAGCAGATAGGCATATATACCTGACACGGTTTCCGGCGGCCGAAAAAGCCCGGAATTCCGCCATTTCGCGCCAGCTCCGCAACTGCTCTGCGACGGTCGCGAAAGGCTCCGTGACACGAGGAAAACGCGCTTCCCGGCCACCCTCCGGCGGCGTTGACAGAAAACGGCGCCAATGGCATTCCGCAGCCACTGGTCACGCCATGACCGTTGCTGTTGGGGACGGACGGGGTTTCAGCAGCTTGGCGGCGGCGCCGGACGGGCGGGCACCTGCGCGGTGCACCGTCCGTTCCTGGCCAGGCCTGTTTCCAGCCTTGAAACCGCCTGCTCGAGCCCGATCGAGGGCACCGGAGCATTCTACCGCGCCTGCTTTCCGCGCCTATCGGAACGAGAAGCCGGGCGAAGCCCAGGCGGCAAAGGCGGACCGTACGATGCGGCTATCGGGCGCCCGGTTCAGGAAGGCGAAGCGTCAGACCGGGCCCGAGCCCTGGATTGCCACGACGCTCGAAAGCTTCTGGCGCTTCGACAGCACCGGCTTCTGGTAAGTCTTCTTCATATGTCACCCCTTTGCACAGGTTTCGCGCCCGCAACACGCAGCGCGAACGGGTTCCCGTCAAAGAACATTTGCGTGATCGACGTGCAATGGTGGCCCGCTATAACCGGAAGCGTAAGGCTGTGGCTGGCCGGCGAGATCCCGTGCGACCCAGATAGGGCGGGGGCTAACCGGCGTGCTGCAACCAATGGCGATCGAAGATGTCGAGGATGGCGCGGAACTCGGCCGGCGGAACCTGATGGACGCCGCCGTCGCTGCCCCCAAACAGGAATCGCGATAGCTGCCGGTCGACCTGCTCCGGCTGCTCGACGGAGACGCCCAGCCTCGCCAGATCCGCTGTTATCGACTGGTCGGGCTGCAGGTAACCGCCCCATTCGGCGGCCCCGGGGACCGGTTCGCGCAGGCGCACAATGAGGATCCTGGTCAGCGAGGGCTGCACCTCCGGGCCGATGATGGCCGTGCCGCACATAAAGCCGCCGAGCACGCTGCCTGGTTGCGACTGCGGGAACAGGCTTAGGAAGAACTGGGCATCGCCGCCGACCTCCCTGACATGCATGTACAGGCCGCGCTTTGCCGCCGTCACGGGGCCGCCAAGCATGAGCTGGCCGGTCGGCAACGCCTCGCTATAGTGGGCGGTGAGACCATGTACGCCCGGCGCTCCCTCGATCGACAGGCTGCCCCTGATCAGCTGGCCGCGATTGTAAGGCGACCAGGCGCGCGAATAGCAGGCATAGCTGCCGATGAGCGCGACGCCGCGAGCCCGGTCGTCATGTGAGGACGCCGTCTCGAACTGCTGCGCGGCGTGGCGTTCGAGATCGACCCTGTCGACGCCGTGGCGGGCGCACAGCGCCGCGGTGAAGCTTGGCAGGTCGCTTTCGGCGACCCACTTGCCGGGCTGCTCGAGCCGCAACAGCCTTGCCCAGTCCTCATAGACGCTCAGCTCGCGTGGGTTAGCCCTGCCCTGCAGCCACTTGTCGGCGCGGCCGAGGTCGAATGCGGTCCTGGGGTTGACGGCGCGGAACGCCGCCGCGAGGTCCTTGCGGGTCACAGTGCCGAGCAATGCCGACGTCAGCCGCAGTTTCTGCGCGATATGTTGTGCCATCGAACCCGCCCCCTCGGAACCCGTGCCCTCCGTCGAATCCGGTCTGCCCATGACCGGCTGCGGCTGCCCGCCGGCACGGCGTCGACTCGGGATGATACGCATCGCCGCGATGGTTCGCGCCGGACCTTCGTCCTCGGCCATACGTCCGGTTTTCCAACCTTCCACAGACCGATCTTGCTGGAATTCCAGAGAATTCCACACCCTTCCACACTGCCGGCCTTTGTCATCGGGCGGCCGACGCTAAGCTCACCGCGGGCTAGGGGCAGATCATTATCATGAAAAAGGCGCTGAATGCGGGATTGAGCACGTCATCCCTTCCTTCGTAAGCAAGCGACACGCTCGACTTTCGAGCAATCGCGGAACCCGACTCGCAGAGTCCGGGAACAACCGGACTTTTGAACCACCTCATCAGGAAGGAACCATCAGATGACCTCGACCGCCTCTTCGACGCTCACCTTCTTATTGTTTGGCGCGGGATGCGTCGCGCTGGCGCTGCTGTTCATGTACGCGCCGGAGGGAGAATTTCAGTCGAAATACGCCAGAGCGGCGCCGGCGGCGCAGGCCGCGCAGCCTACGCGCATCGACGTCGACAACGACGCGCACGCGATACGCTTCTACATCGACGGCAAGCAGGTCGCGCTGCTCGACGCGTCGGGGTTCAAGCAATGAGGCCGCAAAACCAGGAAAGGAAGCTGCCATGAGAATCGTCCTATCCGCGCTTTCTGTGCTTCTCCTCTCGGTTGCGCTGACGCAAGGCGCCGGGGCCAAGACGAAAGTCCTGACGACCGAGACAAATTCCGGCCACGAGAAGAACCGGCCGCAGCTCGATCAGACGGCAACCGGCGGCGTCGTGCCTTTGCCGGGCCAGACGCCGAAGACCGGGGATCCGGGCCAAGCCTATCCGCAGCCGCTCGACCTGCATTTCTAGAGCCATAGCGGCGAACACATGGCGGTCGGCCGTCCGGGATCGGCGAGGAAAGGCAATGGTCGAACGGCCCGGCCGACAGCCGCCGGGCCAGCCCGAGGGCTGTGGCCTAGCGCCGCCGGCGGGGCGGCGCGTGCCCCCGTGCGGATCGAAAGGGCGACGGTCTGCACAGCCAGGTGTCGACCCGGGCCCTCCCGGGTCCTTCTTCACATCCAACTCGTTCTTGACGAATGGACGGCGAACCGGAAAGCTTAGGCCATGGCGCCGCGATGGCGCGGCTGCGACGAGGGAGGCCATGCCATGCCGGGTGCCGACGAAAAGCTTGCCGCGCTCGGCATCGTGCTGCCGCCGCCCTTGAAACTTCCGCCGGGCATGGTGCTGCCCTTTCCCTGGGTGAATGTGCGCGGCGACCGCGCCTATATCTCCGGCCACGGGCCGCAGGAGCCGGACGGCTCCCCCGCCGGCCCGTTCGGCGCCGTCGGCGAGAGCGTGTCGCTGGACGAGGCGCGAGCGTCGGCCCGCAAGGTCGGGCTGTCGATGCTCGGCAGCCTGAAGCGTGAACTCGGCAGCCTTGACCGGATCACCGGCTGGTGCCGCGTGCACGGCATGGTCAATTCGGCCTTGCGCTTCATCGAAACGCCGGCGGTGATGAACGGCTTTTCGGAACTCATCCTCGAAGTCTTCGGACCGCAGATCGGCCGCCATGCCCGCACGGCCATCGGCGTCGCCGCCCTGCCCCTGAATTTCCCGGTCGAGATCGAGGCCGAAGTGATGGTTGGGCGGTGAGCCTCACCCTGGCTCCGGCGCAGCTTGACCAGGCCATGGTCGGCACGATAGGCGGGCGCCAGGCGGATATTCGCGGGATGCCCACGAATTTCCGCCTTAGACCCTTTGTTTTTCCGCCGGTTGTGATCGCAGAACCGCGGAACACTTCTGCAAAACCTGCTTATCCATCCAGCCAATGAAAGACCCGCCATGACGGACGCAATCGTTAAAGACAGCAACGGCACGCCGCTGAAGGATGGCGACTCCGTGACCCTGATCAAGGATCTCAAGGTCAAGGGCACGTCCGAGACGATCAAGCGCGGCACGCTGGTGAAGAACATCCGCCTCAACGGCAATGCCGGCGAGATCGAATGCAATACCAAGCAGGTGAAGGGCCTGGTGCTGAAGACGGAGTTCCTGAAGAAGGCGTGATCCGCGGGGCCAATCTCCCCTTATGTTGCACTGCGTTAGATTTGTTGCATTGCGATATCGGCGCCTAGGGCCGAACCTCTGCCGCAGGCGGGATACGAACGAACATTCAAGAGGTTCGTACTCGTGTCGGCATCGGCGCAGGATTTCCGACCCGACATCGAAGGGTTGCGGGCGGTGGCCGTGGCGGGTGTCGTGGCCTACCATTTCGGCCTTACGGCGCTGCCGGGCGGCTTCGCCGGCGTCGACATCTTCTTCGTCATCTCGGGTTATCTGATCACCCGCCATCTTGTCGCCGAGATATCCGACACCGGCCGGCTCGACCTCTTGCGCTTCTATGCAAGGCGCGCGCGGCGCCTGCTGCCGGCGGCGCTTTTCGTCATCGCCGCCACGCTTGCCGTCGGCGTGCTCATCCTGTCGCCGGAGGAACAGGCGCTTTATTCCAAGGGCGCGATGTTCGCCTCGGCCTATATGATCAATCTGTGGCTGATCCGCTGGTCGTTCGACTATTTCGCCAGTGACGCCACGAGCAACCCGTTCATCCATTACTGGTCGCTGTCGGTCGAGGAGCAGTTCTATCTCGCCTGGCCGGCGCTCCTGATGCTGGCTGCATGGTTGAGACCGGGCAGGCGCGGCTTCATGATCGCGATCGGCGTCGCCGGCTTCATCTCCTTCGTCCTCTGCGCCTGGCTGACGAGCGTATCGCAGCCTTGGGCCTTCTATTTCTCGCCGCTGCGCGCATGGGAATTTGCCGCCGGCGGCCTCGCATCGTTGGCGCCGGCGCGGCTGTTGCAGGAGCGTCCGCGGCTGGGGCGGGCGTCGAGCCTGGCCGGCCTGACGATGATCGGGGCCGCTTATCTCACCTTCAGCGAGGACGCTCCCTTCCCCGGCTTTCTGGCGCTTCTGCCGGTGGCCGGCACGGTCCTTCTGCTCAAGGCGGGAGCGGCCGGCGCCAGGGACGGCGGTTTGCGCAATTCCGAACCGAGTTGGGTGAACGCCGCCCTGGCGCTGCCACCGTTGCAGTGGATCGGCAGGCTCTCCTATTCGCTCTATCTCTGGCATTGGCCGGTCATCGTCTATGCCGGCATGCTGGCGCCGGAGCTGACGCCAGCCGAGCGGCTCTGTTGCCTCGCGCTGACGCTGGCGCTGTCGACGCTCAGCTACCATCTCATCGAGAACCCCACCCGTCGCAACGGCTGGCTGACGGCCAATGCGGCGCGGGCGCTGGTGCCGGCCCTCCTCCTGACCGGCACCGGCGTCGCAGCCGCCTATGGCAATGCCAGGCTTGCCGTGCGCGACCTCGATCCGCAGCAGCGCATCATCGCCGCGAGCGCGGCCGAGCCTTCCACCGCCCGCGCCAGGGCGGGCTGCGTGCAGGACTACGAGACGGTGACGCCGGCCCCTTGCGTGTTCGGCGACGGCCGGCGCTTCATCGCGCTGTTCGGCGACTCCCACGCCGACCATTGGTCGACGCCGCTGATCGAGGCGAGCCGCAAGAACGGCTACCGGGTGATGACCTGGCTGAAGAACTCCTGCCGCGCCTCGCGCATCAGCGTCTGGTCGTCCGAGCTCAAGCGGCCGTATGTGGAATGCGACCGCTGGCGCGAGCAGGCGATCGCCGAGATCATCAAGGCAAGGCCGGCGCTCGTGGTCATCTCGGAGCTGGCGCTGACCAGCGGGCGCAAGATGGCGGGTCGTGGCGGCGACACCGACAGCCAGGACGCAAACTGGCGGGCCGGCCTGCGCTCGACCCTCACCAGCCTCAGCAAGGCCGGGCTCAAGGTCGCCTTCATCCGCGACGTGCCGTTCAACAACGCCAATGTCGACACCTGCGTGGCGCGCGCTGTGGCGGGACGAAACACCTTCACGCTGCGACCAGTCGCGCGCCTATGCCGCCAACGACCAGATGGCGGCGGTGGAGCGCGACATCGTCGACAGCATCCCCAACGCCGCTTACGTCGACCTCACCGACCGTTTCTGCGGCGCCACCACCTGCCACGTCTTCATCGACGGCAAGCTCGCCTTCCGCGACCAGCACCATATGGCGACGCCCTTCGCGGAATCGCTGGAGCCGGAGGTGGAGAAAAGGGTGATTTCGAAGGTGGGGCGCTGAAGCAGCTTCAGCGCCGGCGCCCCTCACCCGACCACGACGACGAAATGCTTGGTCACCGGCTCGAGGATCTTCCAGGTGCCCTTGAAATTTGCCTCGACCACGAAGGCGTCGCCGGGGCCGACCTCGACCGGCTCGCCGCCGTCGGGCGTGATGACGATGCAGCCGGCGATCATGTGGACGAATTCATAGTCGGTATAGGTGGCGTGGTAGGTGCCAGGCGAGGCGCGCCAGGTGCCGGACATCACCTTGCCGTCCTCGCTGGTGTGCTGGACGGCGGTCTGCATGGTCGGCCTTCCCTCCACGACGACCCAGCCCGGCAGATCGCCGGCCTCGGCATGCTCGACGGCGCCGAATTTTAGAATGGTGGGTCTGGTCATTGCAGGCTCCTCGGTTTGCCGGGATTGGCAGGCCACCGCATAGCCGACGGGGGCATCGGTTGCACGCGGCGATGCGACAGAGAGAGGCGATGTGACGACGATTTGTAGTGCGGGCGGCCGAAGATTCACCTCAGCCGCATTCCCCATGAATCAAAAAGCCCGCCGGATGGCGGGCTTTCAGTCTCATGCCAGATCAAGCTGGGATGGAAGATGGTGGCCTTGCGGCGATGTCGCTCAGCTTTTCGCGCCTGACCAAAACAGGCTTCTCATAGACCTTCTTCATGGTGCCCCCCTTTCAAGGCTTCATCGGTTCGCTTGTGGACCTTACAACCACTGGAGGAGATCGGCTGTAACCCGCAAGCAACACTCGACCGACCGTCCATGCCATAGAGACAGCCTTTCGTCATCCCTGAAGGTGGCGAAGGCGCTGGCATGGGACATCGTTGTTTCGTTTCGGGACCAAATGCCTGGCACCCTTCTTGCACTGAAGAGATTGCCGGTGTCCTCCCGCCGGTCCTGATCGGGGGATCAGGTATAAATCTCGCCGGGCCTGTGGGCTTTGGGCATCAGGGTTAGGTCCGGCGAGTCTTTCTTTCTTGCGACTGGCGGCGCGCCGCCTTCACTCGGCGGCCTGCAACTGCTTCCTGCGCGCAGGCTGGCGGCGGCGGTGGGCGGCCTTCAGCGCAACGGCCGCCTTGCTGGAAAGCGCGCCGGTCACCGCGTCGACCATGCCGAAGGCGACGAAGTCGGCGTTGAGGGTCGCGGCCAGCTCGGCCGCCGCCGCCCTGTCGGCATTGCCGACCTCGGACCAGAAGACGATGCCGACGCGCAGCTTGCCCTTGAGGCGTTTCAGCCGCCGCACGATGAAGCGCGCATGCTGCGTGGACTGGCGGTTGAGGAAGCCGATGACGACGCAGTCGGCGCTTTCCAAGTCGAGATGGCGGACCGCCGAGGGTTCGAGGTCGGCAAAGCTCGCACGCGCCGCCGCGGCGCCCTGCACTTCCAGCACCTGCGCCAGCATGGCGGCGGCGGCATCGTCGAGCTCGCCGCGGCCGCCGGCGCAGATCACGCTGAAACCCGAGCCGTCGGGCAGGTCGACCTCTTCCTTGCCGCCGTCCTCGGGCCGGGCGTCGGCCGCCCTCTTCTCCGGCGCTTGCTCAGGCAGCTCGGACGGCTTTTCAAGCCCTTTCCCGGTCGCCTTGTCGGTCCCATTCTCCGGCGTCTTTGCGCCCTTGGCCTTGGCGTCCGCCACGGCGACCTGCTCGGCCTCTTCCTCCTCGGCCTCTTCCAGGGCGCTGTCGCCGAGATTGGCGACCAGCATCATGGCGCTGCCGGCGACCTGCCTGCGCTGTTCGCCTTCCATGACGCCACGCTCGCGGTCCTGCTCGCCGAGCAGCAATGCCGGGATCGCCACCTCGCCATAGAATTCGAACAGGTACTTGTCCTCCAATATCTCCTCGGCATGGTCGGTCGCCTCGTCCGGGTCGCCGGCCAGGAGCCGCTGATAGAGCCTGGCATGCGGCTCCAGCACCGGCTCGTTGCCGAACAGGACGTCCAGGAACTCGAACTGAGGCACGTGCCGGCCAAGCACGACCAGGCAGACGGTGAGCGGCGTCGACAGCACCAGGCCGATCGGCCCCCACAGCCAGGTCCAGAAGATCGCCGCCACGATGATGGCCAAGGGCGAGAGGCCGGTATGAGAACCATAGAGCCACGGCTCGACGACGTTGCCGGTGACAAGCTCGACGACGATGAAAAGCGTGGCCGTCCCCAGGAGCAGCGACCAGCCCGGCGCCACGGCGAGCGCCAGGAACAGCGGCAGCAGCGCGCCGATGACCGGGCCGATATAGGGCACGAAGCGCAGCGCCAGCGCTAGCAGGCCCCAAAGCAGCGCGTTGGGGATGCCGAGCACCCAGAGCCCGATGGTGATGGGGATGGCATAGATGGTGTTCACGACCAGTTGCATCAGCAGGTACTGGCCGACGCGCTTGCCGGCATCCTGCAGCGCTTGTGTCGTACGGTGCAGGTCGCCATAGCCGACGAGGCGGATGAAGCGGTCGCGCAGGTCCTCCCTCTCCATCAGCATGAAGATGACGACGATGATGACAAGGCCGGCCGAGCTCAGCGGGCTGATAAGCGTGCCGATCAGGTTCTGCAGCACCTCCAGCGGCTTTTCGTGCGAAACGACCTCGACCGGGATCGGATCACGCTTCGGTTGCCCGGAGGCCGAAGGCAGCTGCGGCTCCTGGCGATCGATCTCCTGGCCCACGCGTTCGATGACGCCGCCGAGGCGCGAGATGATGCCGCCGCCGAAACCATTCTCCTTGAGCGCGCGGACCTTGGTCAGGATGTTGATCTGGTAGACGGGGATGTTCTGCGCAAGATCGCTGACCTGGGTGGCGACGACGAAGGAGAACAGCGAGAGCGCGGCGAAGGCGCCGGCGACGCTGGCGATGACCGCCGCGATGCGCGGAACGCCGAGGCGCTTCAGCCAGGAAACGACAGGCGCGATGGCGAAGGTCAACAAAAGCGCGACGGCGATCGGCAAAAACACCTCGCGCCCGAAATAGAGCGCGGCAACCGTGGTGACCACGCTGGCCACCGTCGGCAGCACCGTTCGCGGATGGCCCCTGGAAGCAGCCAGCAGGCTCGCCAGCCTGGGCTCCGGCGCACCCACCCCGTTGTCACGATTGGCCGCCACCATCGAGCCTCCATGCTGCCTGACAATGATCAGAGACGTTTCGGATCACAGATATTCCGCGGACGTGCAACGCGCCGGGCGCCATTCAGTTGCGGATACGCTAATAAATACCTGAGCTTATAACCTTACGTAGAGAGAGCAATACGCCAAGCCGGGCGCCAGGCGTCTCGAGTCCAAAGGTGATGGGACGCCGGTGTCCGGGAACTTGAACGCCCCGAAACCGTTTCGTTGTCGAAGGGGCGTCCACCCAACCTCAAGGAGGCAGCGATGAAAAAGCTTCTGCTTGCTTCGATGATCGCCATCGCCTCGGCGTTCGCGATCGTGCCGGCCAGCGCCGGCGGCGTGCAGCTCGGTATCGGCATCGGCCCGGGCTATGATGACGGCTACTATAACGACGGTTATTACCCGCATCGCTATTACCGTCATGCCTACAATGACGGCTACTACAACGACGGTTACTACAATGGCGGCTATGTGGTGCGCTATCACCACCGCCATCACTGCCGCACCGAGCTGATAACGCACTGGCGCCATCACCACCGCGTGACGGAGGAAGTGCGCGTCTGCGGCAACGGCTACAACAACTACTAAGCCTGCATGATCGCGCGGGACGGTTATGCCGCCCCGCGCGATTCCTCCGGCAGTTTTGCCGCTCGCGCGATCACGTCGCAGTCAACTGTTGCTGAACGGGCGTGGCGGCGCAATTTTCCAGCGTGCCCGCGCGTTGTCATGGGTGAACCTTCAGGAGGAGGTTGTCATGACAAAGCTTATGTTTGCCGCGGCCGTCGCCCTCGCTTCGGCAATTGCCATCGTCGCGCCGGCCAAGGCCGGCAACGTATTCCTCGGTGGCAGTTACTTCGACTACGGCCCCTTCGGCGATTTCTACGACAGCTACAGTGATGCCCCGGTCTACGGCTCCTATTGGGGCGGCTCCTACCTCGATGACGGACCCGGCTACGGCCCGGCCTACGCCAACGAGGGCAGCAGCTATGTTCCCGCGCCGAATGCCGTGCACGCCCGCCGACATTGCCGGATCGAAACGGTGAGGACCCGCAGCCATGACCACCGGTTCATGCGCCAGGTGCGCGTCTGCGGCTAGCCGTACGCGTTGCCGGAGAGCAGGCGCGGCTTCACATTCCGGTGATTTTTCGCGAGATCCACGGCCGATGGCAGCTTTTCGGCCCGCAAAGCGTTGTCATTGCGAACCTTCAGGAGGAGGTTTCCCATGAAAAAGCTTCTCTTTGCTTCGTTGATCGCAGTGGCGTCGGCGGCGGCAACTGTCGCGCCGGCAGATGCGCATGGCTTCCTCGGTCTCGGTTTTGGACCGTTCGGCGGCTATCCGTTCTATGGCGGGCCGTTCTACGGGGGCCCGGTCTATGAGGGCGCGTTCTACGATTATGGCGGCCGCTATTACGGCCCGCGCTACTATGAAGACGATTATCCCGGTTACGTGGTCCGCTATCCGCACCACCGGTACTACCGGTACTACAGGCATCACCGGCATTACTACGTCCATCACCGGTACCATCACCATCATAGGCACCACCACAGATACTACAGGTACTAGGCGGCGGACCTGGCCGGCGGCTCGACTGGCCGATCTCCCTCCTTGCGGGGGAGATCGGCCAGTCATGCGCCTTGCAAATCCCCGCCAAGATGCCATCTAACTCACCGGCATCCGGGAGAATCACGTGACGCAGCGAAGCGGCAGCGCCGACCTGCCGCTGCATGGCGGGCGGGTTCCGAAATGGCTGGGCGAGCGCATGACGAAGCTCGGCGCGGTGCTGTGCGAGGCCATCATCCACCATTACGGCCGCGACGAGCTTTTGCGGCGGCTCGCGCATCCCTTCTGGTTCCAGTCCTTCGGCGCCGTGATGGGCATGGACTGGCATTCTTCCGGCATCACCACTTCCGTCATCGGCGCGCTGAAACGCGGGCTGAACCCGATGTCCCGCGAGCTCGGCATCCATGTCTGCGGCGGGCGCGGCGCGCATTCGCGCAAGACGCCGGGCGAATTGCTGGCCATCGGCGAGCGCGTCGGCCTCGACGGCGGTGCGCTGGCCACCGCCAGCCGGCTGGTGGCCAAGGTGGACAGCGCCGCCGTGCAGGACGGCTACGACCTCTATCTGCACGGCTTCATCGTTTCCGATGACGGGCGCTGGGTGGTGGTGCAGCAAGGCATGAACGGCGACGCCCGCCAAGCGCGCCGCTACCACTGGCTGTCGGAAGGCTTGACCAGCTTCGTCGACCAGCCGCATGCGGCGATCGAGGGCGAGCGCCAGGGCGAGATCGTCAACCTCACCGACCGGCGCGCCGAAAAAGCGCGCGGCAGCCAGGTCGAGCTGCTCAAGACCATGAGCCCGGAAAAGATCCTGAGCGAGCTGGCCGTGCTGGAACCGCGGCCCGAACCGGAACCCGCCGCGCAGCCGCTGCTGCCCAACCTCATCATGCCCGCGCATCACGATGTGCGCGAGAGCGACATCGTCATGCGCCGCCTGCACGGCAACATCGCCTCGGCCATCGAAAGCGGCCCGAAGGATTTTCCCGAGCTGCTGCTCGTCCCCGGCGTCGGCCCGCGCACGGTGCGGGCGCTGGCCATGGTCTCCGAAGTGGTGCACGGCGCGCCCTACCGCTTCTCCGATCCGGCGCGCTTCTCCCTCGCCCACGGCGGCAAGGACCGCCACCCCTTCCCCGTGCCGCTGAAGGTCTATGACGAGACGATTGCGGTGCTGAAATCGGCGGTGGGGAAGGCCAGGCTCGGGCGGAGCGAGGAGTTGGAGGCGCTGAGAAGGCTGGACGGCGAGTCACGCCGGATGGAGCGGTATGTGACAGGGCCGAGTTTGAAGGAGATTGTTGCGGGGGAAATGGACCAGTCGCATTTGCTGGGCGGTAGGAGCGTGTTTGGGTGGGAGGGGGTGCCGGGGAGCGCGGAGCCGAAGCTACTGAAGAAAAGCAACTGAACAGGGCTATCAATGCATCTACGGAATACGGTTCAGCATCGTTAGGTCAGTGTACGGTTGCGGCTTCATTGCCGACGACGACACGCGCAATTCGTTGAATCGTGTCAGTCGGGCTACTCCTATATCGCGGTGCTGCGTCGAGGCGGTTGTCCGCTTGTAGACGTACTTTCTGGCTCACAGACGTTTCGGTTTCCAAGACAGCTATTACCGACAATGGGACGTGTCGTTCGCTGTCCGCGATCACTCGCAAGAGCATGGCCTGCCATAGTTTCGCGTCGTTGGTTGCGATGAACAACGCCACTGGATCGCGATTGTTTGGATAGAAAACCATGTCCGGTATCACATCGGCCAAGTCGGCAGAAACCGGTTGACCTTCGACATAGCGGATATGGCGCCTATCCATCTCGTCCCTGATCGCCGCCCTTATATCATCCTCGAACGCATTCTTTACACGTTCGACCGTCAAGAGAATCAGATCGTTCAGGCGAAGGAGCAACGCTGAAAATTCGAGGACAGCTTTAGGCAGGTCGGCTTCAGCTATGCCGTCAATAGATATCTCTCCCATCTCCTCGTCGTAGACCGCACCGTGCTGCTCTAAAATCTGCGATAGCGCCTCTCTCCTGCTGGTAGCATCCATCGTCGCGCCTTCCGCTTCCAGAAACGCAATCGTGAGAGCGTTGTCGACAAGGCGGTATACGCCGGCCTTCGGGCCGAGTGCGTATATGCCGATTAGGTCTCCAGAAACGAAGTTTTTGTACGGCGTGCAAATAGCTACGCCGCCGCTAAAGGCGGTTACCTGGACGTCCTCGCAGAACGCCCTGCATATTTGCTCCTTCAAGCCCATGGCATCGCATCTATCACAAACATGTCGTGTTGGTGGTCTATGCCGACAAGACTGCACGCAATCGCCGAAGCGATCTTATCAGTCATAGCATGCCCATCGTTAAGCATTTTCATGTGGCGATGGTAGGACCGCGGATCAGGAATGCGCCTGGTTCCCGACGGTTTTATGATACCTGCTGACAAGTTGTCGGTGTCACCACAAACTGTATGAACATGCCAGCCGCCATGGGTCGCATGAAATTCCCACCTCGCCAAAATTCGGATATCCCCACCGACTTCCTCGCCCAGTGTGGCGATAAACTCTGGAACAACGGTGTGATAGGCGACAAGCACCCTGTAGTTGCGCCCCTTGGCGGTGAAGCCAATCGTCTGCCATCGGTAGCGACGGGTAAGTGGGTAGGCTTTCCCTCTCTTTTTACTGAGAGGGAAGTCCTTTGTTTTTAGCTTCTCGTCGCTCCATAGCGAGAACGCGACGTTTGCTTTTCCTAGTTTGATTACCCATGTCACCCGCATGACTGTATTCTATGCGGATTCTCTGCGTTTCATGCAATGGCGACTCTGTCGAATGGAGCATAACTTCGTCGCGCACATAAACGGGATGAAATTCCCCTCGCTCCCAAAAGGGTATTACCCCGCCCGCCTTCCCATCATCATCCCGTAATGCACTGCCAACAAATCCAGCCCGACCTTCAGCAGCTTCACCACCACATCCCTTCCCTCGCCGCTGCGTTCGGCGATGGCCTTCACCGACTGGCCTTCGAGGCAGGTCTTGCGCACCACTTCCGACAACTCCCAATGGGCAAGTGCGGCCGCTGCATGAGCATATGCCCGGCCAGACGAGAGCACGCGGTCGGGGACGCCGCCGCCCACCCGGCTGGCGTCGACGCGCTCGCTCCAGGATTGCGGTTGAAGGCCGTGGCGCTCGGCGCGCTCGAAATCGTCGCGAAAGCGCTGGCCTGCCTCGCGTTGCTGGCGCGTCAGCGAGGTGATGCCCTTCAGCGGATCGACATTGCGCAGGCGCACGATACCGCCGGTGGAAGTGTAGCCGCCGTTCGAGACTTCGTAGACGCGGCGCGCCTCGGCGGTGCCGGGCGTCAGGCGGTGGCGGCCGAAGGCGTCCGGCTTCAACGCGAAATCGTGGCCGAGCTCGCGGCGGATGCGCACCTGCTCGGCCTCGCCCTTGGGGAGTTTCGGGGGTTGCGGTTTCTTGGCGGTCTTGCGGGGCATGGGTACGGTCCTTGGGTTGCGGGATGGGTGGCTAACGGGAGAGGCTGAGTTCCTGTCCCGCCAGCGTTTCAGTCATTGTCGGCGGCGCTCCCCCTCTCCGTCGCGGCTTCGCCGCGCTCCCCCGCATAGCGGGGGCGAGGAACTCGCGCCCGGTTGCCCGCCCCTTTTCGCCGTCAGCTCCCGCATCAGCCTTCTCTCCCGCACTTCGATGGAAAGCTGGGCGCTGGAGGGGCAGAACTGGGCGTTGGCCATCTTGGCCTCGCCGCGGATGAAGCGCCGGATCGCCGCCTCGACGTCCTCGAGCTCGGCATCCTGCACGGCGGCCAGGTAGCCGCGCAGCTGCATCTCGACGTCAGCCAGCGCGGATTGCGGGAAGCAGGAAAACATCGCGGCCAGCGCCTTCGCCGCCTGCTGCAATTCGGCTGCGGTCATTGATCTCCTCGATGATTTTATTGGCGGCATCGACATGCGTCTTGCGCCGCTGCCATTTCTGTCCGGCTGCCGATCCTGAAGCGGCTTTTCCGGTCTTGTCCGGCGAAGCCGGGCAAGAAAAAGCCGGGGCTTTTTCTTCCGATGGATCGATGGCCTGTGGACTCTGGGAGTCTGGACTCTGGGTTTTATGCTCCGCCTTAACCCCTACCCTTGCCCGCCGCTTATCCGAAGGCGAAAAAGCCCTTTCCTTCGAAAGGCTTGGGTTGCCGCCCTTCAAGCCGTTCTTGCGGGCTGCGCGCGCCTTGCGGGCATCGGCGATCATGCGCCTGGAATAGATGCGGCCGTGGCGGTCGCGCGAGAAGACGCGGTTGCCCTCGAGCTCGGCAAGTAGCGCGCCAAGCTCGGTCTCCGCGCAGCCGGCAAGGCGCGCGAGCGCCGCCTCGTCCAGCCCCTTGCCGGCGATGGCGACGTAGCCGATCGGCTCGTGCGCCGAGGCAATGCACAGCATGCGCATCCACAGGCCTTGCGCCGCGAGAGAGCACAGCCGCAGGTTCGGATCGGACTCCCAGTCCGACCAGAAGAATTTCGACCAGATCGTGCCGCTCATGAAAATGAGCCCGCATGAGCGGCCTGACGGCGGCGATTGGCTGATCTCCCCCCTTGTGGGGGGTGAGGAGTGGTCCACGAAGCGGACGCAAAGCCAATTGCTTGGCTTTGCGAACGACGAACGCCCGAAGCGACAGCGAAGGGCCGGGCAGGCCGGCAGGCCAGAGGGGGGCGCTGTCCCGCCAGCCTATCGGCGTTTGGGATTCTTACCCCGCCACAACAAACCATAGCGAAAGGCAGTTCTGAGACCTCGCGTTCCTTCGCGCCCCCCTCTGCCCTGCCGGGCATCTCCCCCACAAGGGGGGAGATTGGCAGTTCCGGCGCCCCGCTCCTCACATCCCCCTCCCGCGATGGCCGTGGAACCTGGCGTGATGATGCGCGCAGTAGCTTCGCGTGGCCGAGGTCGGCAGGCCGCAGCACAGCATCTCCGGCCCCGGCCGCGCGCCCAGCGGATCCGTCTCCGGTTCCTCGCGCAGCGCGAGGTCGAGCGGGGCGCGGCAGCGGCCGAACAGGCAATCGAGGAAGCGCATGGCCGCCACATGCGGCTGGCGGCCGGGGTTCACCGGAGGCGGCGGCGCCGGGAGCTTGTAGAGATGCGCTTCGGATTTCTGGCGCTCGCCGGGGGCAAGCCAGGCCGGCGGCAAGGCGCGCGCGGGTTTTCGGGCCTTGGTTTTCTTGGACTTGGGTGTGTGCACGGTGACGACGTCCGGACTCACCAAGGTGCCATAATCGGAAACGTCGGCGGGACAGCGCCCCCCTCTGGCCTGCCGGCCATCTCCCCCACTTGGGGGGAGATTGGCAGTTTCCGCGCCGGCGCCTTCTACAAGCTCGGCGTATCTTGCGAGCGTTGCCGGTTCCGACAGCGCCACCCCTCCAATCACCGTCCTGCCCCGTCGGCCTGGACGATCCGGCCGGGCATGTTTCCTCGGCCTGCCGCCGGCGCGGCCGCCCTTGGGGTTGGCGAAGCCGATCGCCCGCAGGCCGGCATTGCGGTGGACGATGCCGATGATGGCGTTGCGCGAGACCGGGGCGCCGCGCAGCGCGCTGAAGCGGCCGGCGATGCGCGAGGCCGAAAGCCCCTCCTTCAGCCAGGCGGCGATCTCGTCGATTTCCTTCTCGGTGTAGGCGGCTGCCATCTTCTCATTCCGTCGATTGCTGGGTCATGGGCATGCGAAAGCGCCGGGCTGGCCCCAAGCGCCTGGGTTCGGCCGCGAGGCCGTCGGTCGGGTTCAAAAAGGGTGGGATCAGGCGGGGCGCGCGGCCCCTTCCAACTCGCGAAGCCTGGCTTCGGCCGCGGCCCGCGTCAGGCCCGACACCGCGCGGCCCGACGCGCGGTCGAACAGGATGACGGTGCCGTCCTCGGTGCGGATGCAGCTTATGCCCGGATTGGGGGCCGGAGCCGGGGGAGAAACGGCTCCGGCCGTTCCGGTGAACCGGGGTGCGGGCGGTTCGACCGGAATCCGGGGCAAGCGCCCCGGAACGCGCCCGGACCGGGGAGGAGGACAGTCCGGACGATTGGAATTCCAAAGATGACTTGAATTGGAAGGACCGGGGGAACGCGTTCATGCCGCCTCCCCTTGCATGGCGGCCGCCCGTTGCATTGCGGCGCGGCCGGCCAGCCATTCGTAGCTGACGCCGGCAATGCCCAGCCGGCGGCTCGCCGCCACCACATGCGGCCAATGCTGCGGCGCGATGCGGCCGCGCCGGCGCATCTGGCGCGCCGCCTCGTAGCCGCAGCCGATATCGGCGGCGAAAGCGCCGATGCTGCCCCAGCGATCGATAAGCCCCGAGATGCTCGTGGGCAGCCCCGAGATGCTCGTGGGCAGCCCCGAGATGCTCGTGGGCAGCCCCGAGATGCTCGCGGGCAGAGCCGAGACAGTCTTCGGCAGGGCCGGGATGCCGGCGGGCTGCGCGGGAATCACGAGGAATGCGGAAATGCTTGCGGGATGCTCATTCATGCGCTAAGCGTACGTTATGTACGAATAGCGCGCAAGCGAAATCGTACACTTTGGACGATAGATTTCAGGCATTTTGTACGATGATGGATTCCCGGCACAGATTGCAGCAGGCGCGCGCCCAGGCCGGCTATGCCACGCCCAGCGATGCCGCGCGGGCGCTGCGCGACATCAACAAGAACACCCTGATCAGCCACGAGAACGGCAACCGGCCGTTGTCGCGCAAAGCGGCGGAAAAATATGGCCGGCTGTTCGGCGTCGACCCCGGCTGGCTGCTGTTCGATGGCGACGGCGCGGAGGCCGCGCCTGTGCACGTCGCCCCCTCGCCCGTCACCGTCGACGTGCCGATCGTGTCTTGGATTAGCGCCGGCGAGCTCGGCAGCCAGGACAGCGTCGTCAACCTTTCCGACTATCCCACGATCCCCACCGCCGACCTCGAGGAAGGCGAATGGATCGCGCTGCGCGTCGACGGCCCGTCGATGAACAAGATCTCGCCGCCGGACTCGATCATCTTCGTCAATTTGCGCGACAAGCGGCTGGTGACCAATGGCTGCTACGTGATTTCGGACGAGACGGGACGCGCCACCTACAAGCGCTACCGCCCCAACGACAATCCGCCCTTCCAGCCGGCGTCCTATCTCGATATCCCGCCGCCTGAGCTCGAGGGCGCGATCACCATCATCGGGCGGGTGAGACGGTCGATCATCGACATGTGAGGCCCGGCTTTCCTGCGAGGGCGACAAGTTTTTTCAACTTCTTCCGTCTCTGCAATTTCTGCTTGCATTTTAGAACAAAGACAGAACTATATACAGGAATTGCAGCCGCCATCGCGGCAACTCCGGGGGGAGGATCAAAACCATGTTTTGCCGCACCGGCGCGATCTCGCGCGTGTTCGTTGCTATGCTTTCCCGCGCTCCGCTTCTGGCGCTTGCCGGGATCGCGGTGCTTGGCGCCCCGGCCACGCCGGCAGCCGCCGTTGAGAAGGACTATGCGCTTTGCTTCGGCGACGAAGGCGGCGACCAAGGCCCGGGCACCGGCCCGGCCGACAAGATCGGAGCCAACGCCGGCAAGGCAACGGCCGACCAGCGCATCGCCGCCTGCACGACGATTGCCGAGGACGACACGGAGACGCTGCGCGCCAAGGCCTATTTCTATAGGGCCGCCGCCCGAGACGACAAGCAGGACTGGAACGGCGCGATTGCCGACTACGACAAGGCGATCGCGCTCGATCCCAAGCGGACATCGGCCTTGTTCAACCGTGGCACCGACTGGGCCAACAAGGGCGACGACAACCGCGCGATCGCGGACTTCAACACCGTCATCAGCCTCGAGCCGTCCGCCAGCGACGCCTATTCCAGCCGTGGCCTGGCCTTCCTTCGCCAAGGCAAGATCGAGGCAGCCATGCTCGATTTCCAGCAGGCGATCGAGGCCGATCCGCAAAACGGCGACGCGCATACCGGCCTCGGCACCGCCTTGAGCAAGACCGGCCAACCGGACAAGGCCATTGCGGAATATGACGAGGCCATCCGCATCGATCCGGCGGATTTCATCGCGCTCTTCAATCGCGGCCTCGCCTACGCCGCCAGGGACGAGTTCGACCGCGCCATTGCCGACTACGACGCCGCGTTGGCCGTGGATCCCCGGAGCGCCGACGCCTATGCCAACCGCAGCGCCGCCTGGATCGGCAAGAACGACTGGGCGCGCGCCATCGCCGATGCCAACAAGGCGATCGAGCTCGACGCCGGATTGGTCGACGGCTACTACGCCCGAGCCGTTGCCTGGGCGAGCAAGGACAACAATGATCGCGCCCTTGCCGATTTCGACAAGGCGATCGCGCTCGATGCGACCGATTCCCGGGCGTGGCTCGGCCGCTCGCTGATGCGCTCACGCAAAGGAGACAGCGCCGGCGCGGCGGCCGACTGCCGAAAAGCCATCGCGCTCGATCCGAAGAAGACTGGCAGTTGCGATGCGGGGCCGGATGTCGGCGAAGCAGCGGCCGCGAACACGCCCGCCGAGTTCGGGCCTTCAACCGCGACGCTGCAGGCAATCGGCAACCAAGTTCGTTCAAAACTTGCTGCCGGGGACGTCGAACGAGGGCTGGAGTTGCAGCAACAGGGCGACCTTGCAGGGGCGATCAATTCCTTCAGCATGGCTATCGCAGAGGACCCAGACAACGCCGACGCGGTTTACGACAGGGCGGTGGCAGCGGCCGCAAACGGGGATGACACCCTTGCCGCCAGCGACTGCCGGCGCGCCGTCGAGCTCGACCCGCGGCGCACCGATGCATGCGCCACGCTCATGGCCGGCCAGCAAACCCTTCAGGTCGCCGGGACGCAGGATCAGACCGCCCGGGATCAAGCCGCCGCCAGGATACTGGTCGAACGCGCGGGCGCGCGTCTGGTCAAATACGGCGTCGACGGCGCGCTGCTCGATTTCGACAAGACGATCAGCCTCGATCCCAAGAATGCCGACGCCTATCTCGGCCGCAGCCGCGCCAGGACGCTCAAGGGCGATCAAGCCGGCGCGGCGGCGGATTGCCAGCGTGCCGTCGAACTCGATCGCGCACGTTCGGGAAGCTGCAGCGAACAAGCAGCCGGCAACGGCGGCCAAGCCGCGTCGGCGCAAGACCTTGATCAGGCGAAGCCGGCAGGCGCCGCCTTCGCGCCGGCTGACACCGCGGCTTCGGCCGAGCCAGGTGCGAGTGACGATCTTCCAGCTGCCGATCCGAAGTTGGCGAAGCTTATCGACAGCAGCGATCCCCGCGTCCTGGTCGCGGTGGCCAAGGGCGACAGCCTCTTGCACGAAGAAAACTATGACGAAGCGATCAAGGCCTATGAAGAGGCCCTCGCGATCGATCCCAATAGTCCGCTCGGCTATTTCGGTCGAGGCAAAGCTTTCGACGGCAAGAAGGATTTTGCCCGCGCCATCGGCGATTACGACAAGGCCATCGCCATTATTCCCGACGTCGCCGTGCCCCTCACGCTCCGTGGTCTCGCCAAGGGCGCGGCGGGCGACGCGGACGGCGCGCTTGACGATTGCATCAAGGCCATCAGGCTAGACCCGAAAGCAAGCCGGGCCTTCTTCTGTTCCGGAGCGGCCTGGTACGGCACAGGAGACCGGAAGCGAGCGATCGAAGCCTTTTCAGCGGCGATCGAGATCGATCCGAAATACGCCGCCAGCTATTATGGAAGGGGCATGGCGCAGGTCGACGCACAAAACTACGCCGATGCCGTTGCCGATTTCGACCAGGCGGCCAAGCTAGACCCGCACAATCCAAACTACGCCGCCGCGCGCAAGGCAGCGACGGCCGCGCAACGGAAGGGAGGCGGCGGCGACACGGCGATCGCGCCGTCCTCGAAGCAGCTAGACGCTTTCGTCGATCGCGGCTATGCCTTCTACCACAAGGGCAAATACGATCGTGCGATCGCCGAATTCAACAAGGCGATGGCGATCGATCCGCAAGATGCTTCGCCCTATGTCGGGCGGGCCATCGCACTTGTCGAAAAAGGCAAGTACGACGCGGGTATCAAGGACTACAACAAGGTCATCGAGCTCTACCCCGACTATTCGGACGCTTACATCGGCCGCTCCGTCGCGTGGACCAAAAAGAACCAACCGGATCGCGCCATTGCCGATCTGAGCCGGGCCATCGAACTCGACGCCAATGACGCGCAGGCCTATTTCGGGCGCGGCGGCGCCTTCGCCGCCAAGGGCGACTACGACCAGGCGATAGCCGATTTCGACCAAGCGCTGAAGCTCGATCCGAAGATGACGATTGCCCGCGAGGACCGCGAACTGGCACTGGCGGCGAAAGGCAAGGCCGCAGCCTCGCAACCAACCGGCCGGCTTCGGAACAAGGCAGCGGAAGACGCTATCGAAGCGGGCGATATCTGGCGCACTCAAAACCAACTCGATCGCGCGCTCGAGCAGTACGGCATAGCGATCGCCGCCGACCCATCAAATGCCCGTGCCCATACCTTACGCGGCTTCACCTTTACGCTGAAGGGCGATTCAGACCGGGCGTTGGCCGACCACAACAAGGCAATCAAACTCGATCCCAAGTCGACCGACAGCTATTTCTATCGTTCTCTCATCTGGCGACAGAGAGGCAAGATCGACCGCGCCATCGCGGATCTGACCACCATCATTTCGTTGCAGCCGAACAATGTCGACGCCTATGTGCTGCGCAGTCGAGCCCTGGCCGTAAAGCACGATTGCGATGGCATCATCGCCGATTCGACAAAGGCGATAGGACTGAAGCCAACGAATGCCGAAGCATGGTTCAATCGCGGGTTCTGCTGGAACAGGAAGAAGCAATACGACCGCGCCATCGCCGATCTCGATGAAACGTTGCGTCTCGATCCAAACTACGTCAACGCCCGCAAGGAGCGCGACGATGCGGCTGCGGGGAAGGCTTCATACAAGCCAAAGACTGCGGACGCGGCGGCGGTGGAGGACGCCACAAAAAGCGGCATAGCCCTGTACAACAAGGGTCAATACGATCTTGCAATCGCGAAATTCGACCGTGCGATAGCGCTCGATCCCAACAATGCCGAGGCTTTCGGGTATCGCGGTCTCGCCTGGGGGCAGAAGGACAATTACGATCGGGCCATAACCGACTATGGCAGCGCGATCGCAATCGAGCCAAAGAACAGCAGCTATTATTCCGCTCGCGCTTTCGCCTGGACGGCCAAGAACGACCACAAACGTGCCATCGACGATTTCGGCAAGGCGATCGAGTTCGATCCTGCCTACGCCACGAACTTTCACGGTCGAGGCATCAGCCGGATGATCGTCGGGGATTACGATGGCGCGATCGCAGATTATAGCAAAGCCATCGAATTCGATCCGCACGTTGCCAAGGTGCATGTCGATCGTGGAATTTTGTGGGTTGTCAAAGGCGACTTGAAGCAGGCCCAGGCCGACTTTGAGACGGCTGTCCAGATCGACCGGAACAGCCCCGGCGGCTACTACGGCAGAGGCCTTCTGCGGGCGCGAGCGGGCGACCAGGACGGGGCAATCGCCAGCTTCAATCAAGCCATCAAGCTTTACCCCAGATATGCAGATGCTTACACCGCCCGAAGCCTGGCTTGGGCAGCCAAGGGCGATTTGAAACGCGCCAAGGCCGACCGCAAGAAGGCGCGGAGCCTCGGTGGAAATTGCACGGGGATCGGGAGGGTTGCAGATGGCGCGTTGGAAGGGATTGGGCGTGGCGGCGCTGGCGGCCCTGGCTTTCGTCGCGGTGAAGGTGCTGCCGTCGGCGCTCGGTTTCGCCGGCGGCAAATATCTCTACGAGACCGTGACGGGATCGACCGCGCGCAAGGCGCCGACCAGAGCCGACGTCAACGCCGAAATCGAGAAACAGGATTTTCAGATCTTCAAGGCAATCGCCCAGGAATTTCCGGACGACTACAATGCCTTCATCGACAAGATCACGCTCGTGGCCGGTTCGGGAAACCAGCAGGCTGTGCGCGACGCGAGCAGAGTGGCGGTGGCCGACTTGCGGCGCAAATATGCGCCGCTTCTGCCCTCCGCCCCGGATCGCGAAACGTCGCAAGCGCTTGACGCCCAGCTCACCATGGTCAATCACCTGATGGCCCGCGAAACGCCGGCTACCTGCAACAATTACCTGCGCAACGGGCCGGACGCGGTCAGCGCGCCCGGCCACGATTTTCTGGTGGACCTGGATCGGATCGGCGCGACGCTTTTCCACGCCTTTGGCGCCGCCAAGAAAAGCAGCCTTCCCGCGACCGAGCCCAGCGACGAGGACTGGTCGCTGATCGCCGACGCCTTCACCAGGAGCGGCGGCACGCCAGCCGAAATGGACGCGATCGCGAATATGAACCAGGACTTCTCGGGGCTATGTCCCGCCGTGGCGAAATTCTACGCGGCAGCCCTGTCGCTGCCTGGCGAGCCCGGGCGTCATATCAAGACCGCCCTGCTCTACGCCACGTCGAGGAACTAGGCCGCGCCTGGCGCGGCGCGGCGACCCTTCGCGCCAAGCCTGGGCCTTCCCTCCTAGCCCACAAACTCGTTCGTGAAATACGCCGCCAGATCCGGCTTGTCCTTCAGCGTCTTGCCGTTGCCGTCGAGCAGTATCCCCGAGGCGAACAGATACCCGCCCATCGCTTCCATCTTGGCCTTGTCCATGGTGCCGATGGCGCCGGCCGCGCTCTTCAGGAAATGGCCGTCGTTCAGCGCCTTCAGCGAGGCATCGATCAGCGCCGGGTTGGTCAGCGTGTCCTTGTTGGCGGCGATCAAAAGGTCGCCCGCATCCTTCGCGTGGTCGACGGCGAAGGCGTAGCCGCGCCGCGTCGCCTGGACGAAGGCGGCCGCCTGCTTCGGATTGGCGGCGAGGTAGGCGTTGCTGGAGACGATCAGCGTGGTGTGCTCGTCGGGCACGCCATAATCGGCATAGCGGAAGCTGCGCTGCTTGAGGCCCTTCAGCCTGGCCTCGACGCCTTCCCAGGTCGAGACCTCCAGCGTGAAGTCGACCGAGCCGTTTGCCAAAGCGTCGTAGGCCGAGGTGCCCAGCGTCACGGTGGAAAAATCGCCCTTGCCGCCGTCATGGCGGATGATGGTCGAGATCAGCGCGTTCTCCCAGGCGCTGCCGAAGCCGCCATAGGTCAGGCCGTCGAGATCTTTCGGAGTCTTGATGGCGGCGCGGTCGGCATTGAAGACGACACGGCCGGTCTCCGACTGGACGACGGCATAGACGGCCTTCAGGTCGGCGCCGGCGCTCCTTTGCGTGAACAGGCCGAGCGAACCGGAAATGCCGAAATCGGCGACGCGGTTGGCCACCAGCGTGCCCGAACCGGTGTCGCCGTAAGGCAGGATTTCAACGTCGAGCCCGGCATCCTTGTAGAAGCCTTTGTCGCGGGCGACGAACAGGCCGATGTGGTTGGTGTTGACGGTCCAGTCGAGCGCTACGGTGATCTTCTGCGCGGCGGCCCACGCGCGGGAAGCGGCGCCGGCAAATGGCAGGGCGGCGGCCAGGACGAGCGCCTGGCGACGGGTAAGGTCGGTCATTTCATTTCTCCATCGGATGGTCGGGAAATCGGTTCGGGCTGGCCCAGCAGCGTGTCGAGGATGCCGGCCTCGATCGCGGCCGCCTCGCGGGCAAGTGCCGCGCTTTCGGTGCGCGGGCGCGGCAGCGGCACTGCCACCTCGCGCACCACGCGCGCGGGCCGCGCCGAAAGCACATAGATGCGGTCGGACAGAAGCACCGCCTCGCGCACGTCGTGGGTGATGAGCAGCGCGGTCCAGCGGTGGGTCCGCCACATCCCCTCGAGCCAGCGCTGCATGGCCGCGCGGGTCAGCGCGTCGAGCGCGCCGAAAGGCTCGTCGAGGAGCAGCATGTCGCGGCGCTGGACGACGGTGCGCAGCAGCGCCGCGCGCTGGCGCATGCCGCCGGACAACTCGGCCGGCCAGGCGCGCTCGAAGCCGGCAAGGCCGAATTCTGCGAACAAAGGCGCCACGCGCTCGCGCGCCGCGCGGCGCGTCATGCCCTGCACCTCCAGGCCCAGCGTGGCGTTGTCGATGACGCGCCGCCACGGCATCAGCGCGTCGCGCTGCGGCATGAAGGCGAAGCGGGCGTCATCGAGCGGCGCGCCGTCGAAGCGCATCTCGCCCTCGCCCCGGATCGCCCCGGTGAGCAACTGGAACAGCGTCGACTTGCCGGCGCCAGAGGGGCCGAGGATCGAGACGAACTCACCCGCGCCGACATCGAGCGAGACACCGGCCAGCACCTCGAGCGAACCGAAGCTTTTGCGCACGTCGCGGAGCTCCAGCCGGGTCATGGCCGGCGCTCTCCCGAAGGTTCGTCCTTGTGGTCGCGCCCTGCCCTCTCCCAAGGCATGGCGAGACGCTGGACCAGCACGGCAAGGCCAAACAATGCCAGCGTCAGCGCCGAGCTGACGGCGACGGCGGCAAGCACCAGGTCGGGGCGGAAATTGTTCTTGGCGCTGAGCATGTAGATGCCCAGCCCCTTCGCCGCGCCCGCATATTCGGCGAAGATCGCGCCGACGACCGCATAGGTGATGGAGATCCTCAGGCCGGCGAAGAAATAAGGCAGCGCCGAGGGCAGCCGTGCAACCCAGAAAACGCGCCAGCGCCCAGCGCCCATGGCGGCGAGCATCCGGCTGATCTCCTCGGCGGTGGCGGCATAGCCCTCGACCAGCGCGACCATCATCGGGAAGAAGGTGACCAGCGCAACGAGCAGGATCTTCGGCAGCAGGCCGAAGCCGAACCAAAGCACCACCAGCGGCGCGATCGCCACAAGCGGCAGGGTCTGGCTGGCGATCAGCAGCGGGAACAGCGCCCGTCGCAGCCAGGGGAGGAAATCGACCAGCGCCGAAAGCACGAAAGCGGCGACGAGCGAACAGGCGAAGCCGGCCAGCGTGGCGCGGATGGTGGGCAGCGTGTTTTCCGCGAGCGCTGCGCGGTTCTCCCAGGCCTGCGCGGCCACGCGCGACGGCGCGGGCAGCACCGTGGGCGCGACGCCGCCGAGGCGGGCGTAAAGCTCCCAGGCGGCGAGGAGAAAAGCGAAAGCGAGAGCAGCGGGGGTGAGCTTGGCGATGGCGTCCGCGACAGCTGATCTCCCCCCTTGGGGGGGAGATGGCCGGCAGGCCAGAGGGGGGCGTGAAGGAACGCCAGCATTCGAAACTTCGGCCTGAGAAGTTGGTGAACGCCGAGCCTGCAACCAGTGGAGACGCTGGCGGGACAGCGCCCCCCTCTGCCTTGCCAGGCTGGCCGGCCCTTCGCTGTCGCTCCGGGCGTTCGTCGTTCGCGAAGCCAAGCAATTGGCTTCGCGCCCGCTTTCGCCAGTCGCCGAAGGTTGCGCTCCCGCTTCTGAGACGCAGCCAGCATTGGAGATATCTTCACCGCGCAGCGGGTCAAACGAAACAGCCATGGCATCTTCCTCGACAGCCCGAGCTTTTGCTCAAACCGCGGACGGGCTGTTCGCCGAAATGGTGATGTCGAGGGTCACGTGGCCGGCGCCGGGACCGAAGCGGCAGAAGGCTTCGTTGAGCGTGGCGAACACGGCGCCGGCGTCGCCGCGCAGCCTGGTGCAGAAATTCTTCGAACGGTCAAAGACGCCGGACTTTTTCAGGAAATCGATGCAGCCATAGATCTCGTCCATGTGGTCGCCGGTGCCCATCACATAGAGCGAGAACTGCGCCGCCACCGGCTGCCTGGTCGAAGGCGTCGCCTCGACAGCGCGCAGGGCCGCAAGCTTGCGTTCCTCGAGCGGGATCGCCGGGCCGCCGATCTCGTCGGAGCGGCAGATCGGATCGTCCGGCTCGCCGGGGCATCCGCGCGAGACCGCGGCCGACAGCACGCAATGCTTGCCGCTCTTGGCCGCCGCCACGAACAGGTCGCGCATGGCCGGAAACAGCACTTCAGGCGGCCCGACCAGCAGCGTCGAGATGTCGTCGGTCTCGATCCTCAACCTGTCGCGCCAGGGATCGAGCGCGCCGAGCGCGCCAAGGATGACGCCGACGAAATCGTCGGCCATGGGATAAAGGGAAATCTGTGCGCCGGAAAACATGGCCCGCCTCGCTCCGCTGGTATTATCCAGATCAGCTTTAGGGTCCGGAGGCTTGCCGCCACCATCTCAGCCCCGACCTTACGGAGCACCCCTGTGGATGGCCGGGTTAAAGCACTGTTTGTCGTGTCGGGGAAGTGTTTTTTTGCCGGGCAATTGGGCCAGGCAGCCTCATCTCCCTAAGGGAGATGCCGGCAGTTATAAGATTTTCAATGGTTTCTTATAACACCCTTGCAATCGGGCTGGCGGCACGCGATTATAAGAAACTCGCAAGAATCTTATAACGCACGAACCGACAGCGCCGATGAAGACCATCGACCTCACCTACCGCACAGTCTACGCCGAGCTTGTGCAGCGCAGCCTGGATGCTTCCTTCGAGACCGATTTCTCGACGGCGGGCAATTTCGTGCGCGTGCCGGTGAAAGGCCGCGACTACTGGTATTTCGAGGAGACCCGTCCCGAAAAAACGAGGCGTTATGTCGGTCCCGCCGCGGATTCCGAGATCGCCACGCGGGTCGCCGCCTTCAGGGAGATCAAGGACGATCTCAGGAGCCGCCGCAAGCTGGTTTCCACGCTTGTCCGCGATGCCGGCCTGAGCGCACCCGAATCTTTCACCGGCGATGTCGTCGAGGCGCTGGAGAAGGCTGGCCTCTTCCGCCTGCGCGCCGTGCTTGTCGGCACGGTCGCGTTCCAGACCTATGCCGGATATCTGGGTGTGCGCCTTCCGGGCGCCGCGCTGCAGACGGGCGATGCCGACTTCGCGCAGTTCCATTCCGTTTCGACCGAAGTGGAGGACAGCATGCCGCCGGTCATCGACGTGTTGAAGGCCGTCGACCAAACGTTTCGCGAAATCCCGCACCGGACCGATGCCGGCCGCACGACGCAGTACGAGAACGCCTCGCGCTACCGGATCGAGTTCCTCACGCCGAACCGCGGCAGCGACGATCATGCTGATCGCGCCAGCCCGATGCCCTCGCTCGGCGGCGCTTCGGCGCAGCCGCTGCGCTTCCTCGATTTCCTGATCCGCGATCCGGTGCGGACGGTGCTGCTGCATCGTTCCGGCGTGCCGGTGCTTGTCCCCTCGCCCGAACGCTTCGCCGTCCACAAGCTGATCGTGGCGGCGCGCCGCGAGCGAAGCGGCGCCGCCAAGCGGGAAAAGGATCTGCACCAGGTGAGCTTGCTGGTCGAGGCGCTGGATACAACGCGCAGAAGGGACGACCTCGCGCATGCCTTCGCGGAAGCGTGGGAACGCGGCGATGCCTGGCGGGAGGCCTTGCGAAAGGGCTTGAGCCTGCTCAGGCCGGACAGGCATGAAATGGTCCAGTCGGTTCTGGGACAGGCGCTTGGCGAAATCGGCGTGCAGCTCGACGGCTTTACCATGCGGATCGCCTGATCTTCGTCTCAAGCCAGGTTTATCGTTCAAATTGTACGAAGCATGCTTGACCGCTTTTCGTACATAAAGTACGATAATTCCCTTCTTTCGAGGGGACTTGCTTGAACACCGCGAACCATGCCGCCTTTGCCGACCTCTCCCGCCCCTTGCTGTCGCCGCTACCGCTCGCCGAGCGCGAGCGCCTCGCCGGCGCCTGGCGCATGGCCAGCCAGGACATAGCCGACGACATCCGCTTCATCCGGCAATATCTGAAAGTGATCGCCGAGAGGGACGAGCGGCTTTCGACCGGCACGCTGGTGCACGGCCGCGCCTATGTCGAGGCCTGCGCCGCCTGGCTGCCGGAAACGGTGGCGCGCTATCTGCATAACCTCAGGCTGATCAGCGAATGCGAAAGCGCGATGATCGCGGCGGGGATGAGGTTCGCCAGGTCGAGCGATGCTTGGTGAGAGCAGGATCCCGGCCGCGCAACTTGCGCCCAATGCGAGCACGATTGGTCGGGTCGGGCTTAGCTTCGCCAGGTCGAGCGATGGCTTGGGGTCGAGAATTCACTCTGGTCTTGTCGTGGAGCGGGTAAGGCATTCCGGGCCGCCGGAAAGCGAACAATCACGCCGCTTGCAACCCTTGGCTCGGCGCCCCGGCAAATGCATCGTTTCACACAATCGCCAATTGGTGGACGCGAGCGAGCGGCCGGGCGTTAATTCCCCTGGGAAGGAGGGATCAGACGCATACCAGGGAGGAACACGTTTGATGCAACCGCAAATCGACATCGGCGCACTGTCCGAGGACCAGCCCTACGAAGTCACCTCATTTGCCAGAAAGCACGGACTGACGGTTCCGGTCGCGGATGCGGTCCTCTTCGCCAAGGGCCCGTCGCCATCGCGGGCGGCCTGCGATACCGCGGCGCTTGCCCTCCTCTGCGCCGTCGCGCAATACGCCAGCAAGCAGGGAGGGCGCTAGCGGTTCGGCGGCGCGCCTATCCTACAGCCGAACTGCAGCCCGGCATTGCCGCCGACTTGGCTGGCCGCGAACGCAATGGCGAGCGCGCCGGTCAGGCGACCGCCTTGCGCGAAGCCCGCACCTTTCGGCCGATCGAACAAGGATTGGCGCCTGCCAGACGCCGGATGGTTCAGGCCTTGGCTTTCGGCTTGGCCGCCTTTGCCTTGGCGGGGGCCTTGGCGGGCTTTTCCGCCTTGGCAGGTTTCGGCTTTTCTACCTTGGCGGCAGCCGCCTTCTTCGGGGTCTTCGCCTTCGGCTTGCCTGCCGCATCGATCTCGGCCGTCGCCCGATCCCAATGCTCTATGTGCGCGCCCTCAGGCCTGCCGGCTTGCTCCCAGATCTCGTGCGCGCGCTGGCGAATGCGTTCGTGCCTGTCGTCCGTCACTGTCGCCTCCTTAGGTTGGGACGGGTACCCCGGTACGAACACTAGCGGAAATTTCGCTCCGCGTCTTGGGTGTTGACGCAGCGCACAAACTCTTCTTGAGGCAAGATCAGGCGCTTCTTGAGGCAAGACTAGGCGAGGCTCAGCGATCCTCCGAGAGCACGGTAATGCCGAGATGCGCGGCCTTCTTGACGATCAGCCCGGCCAGGTCGGCATCTGAACGCTCGGTCTGGGTCCGTTCGCGCAACAGCGCTATTGCCTGCTTGACCGACAGTAGCCCGTCGCCGCGCTCGGCCAGCAGCTTGTCGACCTGGCGCGCAATGTCGGGCGATTCAACATGTGGATGATGCATGGCAACGACTCCTTGCTTCGTTGCCTCCCAAACCGCTGTATACCTTTCCGCTGTATACCTTAGGCGTTTTGCGTTTTGGCGGGAAGAGCCCGATCCCTGTCCCTATGTCGGGGCGCGGGATCGGGCTCTACGGGGCCAGAATGTTACTGGATCACCTGGATCACACGACGCGTGCCGGGGTCGATCAGGACCGTGTGGTCGTTGACGACCGCATAGCGATACTTGACGGCCGGAACCTCTTGCAGCTCGACGGTGTCAGGCACTGTCGAGCCGACGCCGAGCTCGAGGCCGAGCACGTTGACCGAGGCGATCGGATGTTTGTGGACATACTCCTTGACCACGGTCTGCTGCTCGGGCGTGACGATCACCTCGTCCGCGGCCGCGATGCCGATGCCGGCCATCAGAGCCAGGCCGGCGACAGCGGGAATGAGGATGGTTTTCATCGTTTCTCTCCTGTTGCGTTGGCGAGCTCCGGATTGCCTCCGCTGGGCGGAAACATCGTCGGTTCGAACATGGGAGCTCCCGTGGCAAACGCCGCCGGCGGGGTGTTGTTCCGTCAGCGATGACTAATTGATTTCGGCGGAACCTTTGCTTCGGCTTCGCATTGGAAGGCTTTGAAACTCCCTAAGACTTTGGAATGTAAAGGGGTGCCGCCGCCATGCAAGAAGGTTACGTCAGAAGCGATATTGAACTTCGCACCCCCGTGGCGATAGCCGTTGGCGCCGGCTTCAAGCGCGAGATTGCCTCGCTCACCGAAATGCAGAATTTCCTCAAGGAGTGGCCGCTGGCTTCGCGGGGTCCGAGCTACGCATCCGCGCTACGCGCATGCGAGGCCGCTCGAGCCGGAGAGATCGATCTCGACACGGCGCGGCAAGCGTTCCTGGTATTCGCGCGGAAGGCGGGGATCGAGTGGACCGGAGCCGATCCGGTCGCGATGCTGCGAGAGGCCAGGATCCGGCGCAGCCGGGCACGCGACCGTACGCAGCAACCACCGGCGCACTGAGCGACCGCGCGCTGGAATTGTCCGCAAGTTTCAGGATCTGGCAGCCAGCCTCCGGCACTGGGGCCGTCTGGCTTCCGTTAGCCGACCGACCGTCGCCTGGAGGTGACGGTCGATGGGACCAAGGCGGATTTTCAGCTTGCAACTGTTCTCAGGTCGGCGTCGATTCGCCGAGCATATCGGTAACGAAAGACGCGGCGATCAGGTCGTCCGCGTCGATGCGTAGGGAGCCCTCGCCGCCCCCCATGATGGCAGCGACCTTCTGGAAGGTCTTCATCTCATGCTCGGTGATCCGGGCGTCACGCATCCTGGCCTTCAGATCGGCCACGCGCATCCCGAGCGAACGGGATGTTCCGATTTCTCGTTTCGACATGTCGGTTAGACTCCTCCCCAACCCGTGCCTGTTTCGCCGCCGCCCGATTCCCGCATCCTGCGCATGCTTGTGTTCACTATGAGGCAAAGCGAACACAGCAGCGGCAACGCGGTCCCGAAACGAAGGTTCCATTAGCAGGTGACGAATTGATGCGAGTTAACGGCCGCCGCACCGGCGGCAGGCCGTCAACTCAGCGCAGATGGACCTTATTTGATGACCTGAACGATCTTGCGCGTGCCGGGATCGACAACGACGGTCTGATTGTCGACGACAACGTAACGATACTTGACGTTCGGGACTTCGTGCAATTCGACGGTGTCGGGAAGGACGCTGCCGATGCTGAGCTGCACACCGGGCAGCTTAACCGAGGCCAGCGGCTGCTTGTGCACATATTCACGGATGACCGTTTCCTGTTCAGGCTGGATGACGACGTCCTCAGCGGCGGCGGCGCCGATACCGGTCAAAAGAAGCAGGCCCGCGGCAGCGGTTGTGAGATGCATTTTCATGATCTTCTCCTTGTTTGAGCAATTGTGCCTCTCACGCTGCGCCTGCGATCTCACAGCCGGTAGGCGTAGAGCGTAACGCCGGCAAGCGGGCCTTGTTCCAGCAAAATTGACCGCCCCTTTTCTCCGCGAAACGTCGACGGCGCGGCGGTGCGGTAATTTCGGAACAATGGCTTTCGGACCGGGTTACCAGAGCGAAGGGACCGACTTTTCCGAGGAGAAAACCCATGAAACATCTGCTTATCACCAGCATGATCGCGCTCGGCGTCGGTTGCGGCGCTGCAATGGCGCAGACCGAATCCGTCCAGCCCAGCGGCGACACGAATTGCGCCTCGGGCCAGAGCGACTGCAAGACCGGCGGCAAGGCAGGCGGGCAGGCCCAGGGCGAGACGAAATCGAAGACCGAGATGAACGCCCAGGGCAAGGCCGGCGCCAACACACAGGAGCAGGCCCAAGGCAAAATGAAGATGAAGACGGATGAGCAGGCCCAGGGCCAGGCCGGCGCCAAGACCGACCAGAACGCCCAGGACAATACGCAGCTCAAGAACAAGAAGCAGCAGGCCCAGGGCGACAATACCAAGATCCAGACGCAGCAGAATGCCCAGGGCAAGGCCGGCGCCACCACCGAGCAGAATGCCCAGAACAAGACCAAGGTCCAGACCGACCAGCAGGCGCAGGGCAAGGCCGGCGCCACCACCGAACAGAATGCCCAGAACAAGACCAAGATCCAGACCGACCAGCAAGCTCAGGGCAAGACCGGTACCACCACCCAGCAGAACGCCCAGGGCAGCAATACGAAGATGCAGACCGAGCAGAACGCTCAGGCCAAGACGGGCACGAAGACCGAGCAGAACGCTCAGGGCAACACCAATGTGGAGACCGACCAGAACAAGACGGCCTCGATCAACAACGTGACGGTCGAGCAGAAGACGGAGATCACCCAGGTCATCCACGAGACCAAGGTTGAGCCGGTTCGCGACGTCAACTTCGACATTTCGGTCGGCATCGAGGTGCCGCGGCACAAGGTGCGGCTGCACCGCCTGCCGGCCCGTATCGTCAAGATCGTGCCTGCCTATGAATCCTACGAGTATTTCGTGCTGGCCGACGGGCGCATCGTCATCGTCGACCCCGACACATACAAGATCGTGCTGATCCTGACCTGACGATAACGGCATGAGCCGATAACGGCATGAGGTAAAGGCCCGCCGATCGGCGGGCCTTTCTTTGCGCAACGGGAGCATGCGCGAAGACCGAGCCGCCCCTACCCGGGCCTTTCCTGAGGTCGCGCTTCATCAAGCTTTGCTTGAATGCAGTTTCTTCGGGAACGATACAGCGCAACTCATGGTTCTTATACTGAAGTCCTGCATCCGTGGTCCCCCCGGACTGGACGAAAGTGCGACCAGGCCGCCGACGGATTGTTCAAGCTTGCGGTCCACCCGGAAAAGGTGCATGGGTCATGACGGGTAGAGGTATGGGCGAGATCGTCGACGGCTGGACATGGTCGCGGCGCTCGGTTGGGCAAATGTATTTTCCGCAGTTTCTTGTGGGAATGGCGGCGACGCTTCTGGTGGTCCTCGGCTGGACATTCTCGTCCACCGGTTCGATCTGGGCGGCGTTGGGCTGGACGGTCCTTGCCGCTGTAGTGCTGCAGGTGGGCTACTTCGCGGCGGTGCTGTTGTTGGTGCATGGCGAGACCCGCGTGGTCGACGAGGCCAAGTCGAGCGACGCCACCGCGTCGCCCGCCAAATTGCCGGGCCCGTTCGAGCGCGACGGCATCATCCAGACGTTGCTGGCGCGACTGTTCCCACGGCTGCGCTGAGCCCGAAACCGACAGCCGCGGAACGCTCCCGTTTTTGGCGTTTCACGAAAACAACAGGCGCCCTGCCCCTTTGTTACGAGGCAATTCCGCGCGGAAGGTTGCGGCGAAAGCACCGAGCCTGACCGCTTTACTTGAATTGCACGGCGAAGACATGCAAAGCCCGAGCGGCGCAAGACCGCCCGGGCTTGTGAGCGAGGACCTCGATCAGCGCGCCCTGGCAGTCGCCGACGAGCGCACGGGCTGCGCGGACGAGAACACCGTAACGGCAAAGACCAGCACGCCGGCGGCGACGATCAGCGAACCAATGCCCAGGATCGGCTCCACGGCATCCATGCCATAGGCGTATTTCAGGTAGAGCGGCGGCAGCATCACCACGAGGCCAAGCGTGTATAGGCCGTAATGGATCATGGCGAGACGCTTCTCGGCCTTGGCCGGATTGAGCGCGTAGTAGCCGCCGAAGATGGCGCTGGTGACCCAGCCCAACAGGTTGAAATGCGCATGCGCCGGGAAAGCCCCGTGGTCGCCCGAAATGCCCATCTTGATGCCGATGGCGATGCCCAAAAGGAAAAAGACGATGGCTGTCCTGAAGAAGAGTTCCGATACCCGTGGCATTCTGCTTGTCCTCCCAATGCCTCTGTAAACCCCGAATCCGTGAAGTCTATATCCGACAAGCCATCTTTGCCATGGCGCGCTTAAGTCGGTGAGGCCTTGGGACGAAAGCCGCAAGGCGGCCTCGCGAAAAATGGCTCGCCTCTTTCGAGGCGAGCCAAAGAGGAGCCGGGCTTGAGGTCGGCCCCATCCAGGTTGCCACCTGAATTCCAAACCGGGCCAGCCTAGCAGAGGCCGAAGTTTATTCCAGCCCGGGCGGGCTGAGACAATTGGGTTTTCAGCCCTGGTGGCGTGTCGCCCCGGGAAAAACGGCCTGTCACGGGGGCGGTGTCAGAACCTGCCTCGCGCCTTGCATATGTGCTACATTTGGGCAATGTTTCGGGTCGGGGGAGTGGTTTCCGTAATTGCGGAAGCACGGATTACATGTTCATTGACTACTACGAAGTTCTGGAAATAAGCCCGAACGCCAATTCTGAGACGATCGAGCGGATTTTCCGCCATTTTGCTATGCGCTACCATCCCGACAATCGGGAAACAGGCGACGAATCGCGCTTCAGCGAAATCGTCGAGGCCCACAATACGCTAAGGGATCCAGTCAAGCGGGCGCAGTACGACATCCTCTATCGCGAGCATCTCGGCCTTCGCCACGAGCTCACGGAGGCCGCGCGCGACGGCGGCGGCATGGACAGGGACGCCGCCATCCAGGCCAATCTGCTCTCGCTTCTCTATGTGCGGCGTCGGCGGGACGTCAACAATCCCGGCATCGGCGACGACGAGCTCGAACGCCTGTCGGGCTGCCCTCGCGAACACCTGGAATTTCACCTGTGGTATCTCAAGGCGAAGGGCTTCATCGGCAGGACCGAGAACGGCACGTTCGCCATCACGGTCGAAGGCATCGACCACGCGGGGGGCATACACGGCCGGGACCGTCCCGACGCCACCCGCCTGATCGATCACGCCGGCTAGAGCTTTTCACCGTTCATAGAAACGGCGAACCGCTCTATCTCTTTGTTTTCACGCAATTCCGAACGGAAGACCGCTCACACTTTTCCTGGAATTGCTCCAGGGCAATTGCAGGAATGCCGCCGGGGCGTGGCCCGGCGGCATTCATTCATTCACCAGTCGGGGCACGCAACACCCGGCACCCCTGGTCGGCCAACCGGCCTTTACGGCGTCGTCATCGCGGCCGCCGCCTGGTCGATCTTGCCGGCCAGCACGCCCTTAGCCCAGTTCGTCACCTCCTGATCGACCGGCTTGTTCGCCATGTCGGCGAGGGCCGTATCCAAGGAGGCGTCCGTGGGCGGCGGGTTATTGGCAACCGCGGTCTGCGCGTCGGTGATCGCCTGGGCGTCGGTGGTGCTGATCGTCGTAGTCAGCGCGGCGATCTGATTTTCGAGGTCGGTGATCGTCTGGGGCGGAGTGGTGGGATCCGCCTGCGCCGTGGCCAGCTGTGCCTGGAGACCCGCCAGGGTGGCCTGGTCGGCGGCCAATTTGGCGTTTGCCGCGTCAAGCGCGGCTTGCGCGTTCTGGGCTGCCGCAGCCTGCGTCACATAGGCCTGGACACCGGCGAACTTCTTGCTCTTGGAATGCATGTAGGCGTTGATGTTGCGTTGCAACGAATTCAGCCGCCCGAGCTTGGCGTGAATGTTCTGCTCGTTCGGCGTGGCGGCGGTCGTCGTGTTGTCGGGCGAGCTGTCGTCCGACGCGGTGTCGGTGCCCTTGTTGTGGCCCGGGGCCGAGGCCGAATTGCCGTGCGTTGCGCCGCTGTTGCCGTTGCTGCCAGCGTTGCCGCCACCGTTTCCGTTGCCGCCATTGCCATTGCCGCCGCCATGGCCGTTGCCGCCTGCGCCGGCAAGCGCCGGGGCTGCCGCGAGCGCCAGAACGGCAAGCGATGCCAGAAGTGTCTTTCGCAATGTCATTGTGCTTCTCCGCAGATGAATCTTCACCATGCCCAACCGCTAGGTAGCCTCTTATGAGAATTTCCTAACGGTGGGAGATAAACTTTAGTCAATTGCGGTCGCCAAATGAGAGCAGGCCCGCCGGCGTCCGCAAATTTCCGCAAGAAATCGCTTTAACCAATTGAAATTCAATAGAAATAAAAAAGGCCGAGCGCGCTTGGGCCGTTTGGAACAATGAGGGCCCTTGTCCCGCCGGACCATGGTCCCAGGGGTAGTTGCAACCGCGAATTTCCCGCAATCGTGAATATGTGCATCATCGGAACCCTGTCCGGCGGCCAGGGTTAAAAAAGCGAAGGGACATTGCCAGAAGGACAGTCATCATGAACCGAATTCTTCTCACTGCCGCCTTTGTTGCTTTGTCTTGCGGTCTGGCCACAGCCCAGTCCTCGTCGTCATCGTCCACCACTACGACGATGCCCAGTAGCCAGGACACGGACCAGACCACGACGAAATCAACCAACTCGAATTCGGCAAAGGATTGCGCGCCTGGGCAGCAGGCCGGCAGCGCGAAGCAGGCAGCGCCCGGCCAGCAGGACACGAGTGCCAAATCGAACGCTCCCGGCCAGATGAAAACGACGACGGAAGGCTGCTAGGCACAGCCAAAACGATTTCAGGAGAGTCCCCGCGGCGCCGCCCGGATTGCGCGGCGCCGTGGCCGTTGAGGCCGAGCTATGTCCCTGTCCGTTGAACCGAAGGTGTCAAAGCTTCGTGCCGTCGGCGTCCGTTCCCGTGTCTGACCCGGCGTCTGGCTCCTGACCACCTGAACCGGTCGGGGAAAGCGCCGTCAGATCCATCCGGGCGATCCGGGACGCGGCCTTTCCTTGCGCGCTCGGGTCGTCGGCATCCGTCTCGGAAACCGAGGCCTTTGCAAGATGGCCAATGCTTTCGGCACTGTTACCTGGGAAGGCCTCCGACGAAACACGGGTTTTACCCGGATGATGCACCAGGCTGGTGCCGTGCTGGCTTCCAACAACAGAGGTCATGGCTGCGCTCCTGATATGGATAACAGCAAATTCCTAGCATTCCGGGCTGGAGCCAGACTTGCGACTTTAGAGATTTCTAAGATAGCGCACTGATGCCACGTCCGCCGCCGGGCCTGACCGCTTGCGGTTTCCTGGAATTGCTCTAGCCGCTGACCAGCGGCACGGTCACGGAGGTGGTGTAGTTGATCGGATAATCGCTGAAATAGGGGAAGCTGATGACGAAGGCGTAGCTGGCGTTCACATGGGCCATGGTGAAGCCGCCGCTCGGCGGATCGGTGGTGATGGTGACGCTGACATTCTGCATGCCGAGCGCCTGCAGCTTCTGCGTGGCGATCGTCTGGATGTCGGCCTGCTTCAACGTGTTGTTGAGCTGCAGCGAGCGCGCCGAGGCCTCCAGCGCATAACGCACGCTCGATATGGTGTTCATCGACCAGCCGAAGGCGAAGACGCCAAACAGGATCATGATGAGGAACGGCGCGACCAGCGCGAATTCGATACCGGCGCCGCCGGATCGGTCGCCGGCAAATGACCAAGGTCTTTGCCTAGCGGACACGGACCACCTGCAGATGGCCGATGGCGGTGTTGTCCGGATAGGGACCGAAGCTGAAGGGAGGATCCCAGGTGGCCGAGGCCTGGATCTGGACGAAGACCGAGGGCAGCTTCGAACCACTGCAGATGGTGGTCGAGGTCACGACGGTGGTTCCGCACTGGTAGGTTCGGGTCACCGCTACCGCCGCGTCAGCGGGCTTGTTGTCCCAGCTCGCCAGCGCGGCGGCCTGGGTGGCGCTGTCGTCGGTTCCGCCCGCCATGACCAGATTGGCCGCGGTCTTCACTCCTGCCCGCATCGCCAGCGAGCTGCTGACATAGGACCAGCCGTCGATAATGCCCAGAAGAACAGCGCACAGCACCGGCATGACCAGAGCAAGCTCCACCGCGGCGATGCCGGCGCGGTCCCTGCCGAAACGGATTGCCGCCCCCCTCATCGCCTCTACTCGACGACCGCAACCGACTGGGCGGCCGGAATGTCCTTCATCCCGAGGCTGGAGCAATTCTGGTTGATCGTCGAATTTCCAGACCACTGGATGGTGTCGGCAACCACCTGCGTGCAGCCGTTCACGCCGGAAAAGTTGCCGAGATAGTTGACCTGCTGCCGAGGAAAATAGATGGCGCCGGTCAGGAGCGAGTTCGCCGTGCCGTTGAAGGTGCTCTGCGCCGCGGTCCCCGTCCTGTCGCCGTAGAACAGCAGGCCGGAATAGGTACCCGAGGTCGGCGCGCTCAGCGTCACGGTGGCGTTGCCGTTCATGCTGACGGTGTTGCTGCCGGACATGAAGATGGTGACGCCGCTGCCCGAGACGACGGCGTTGGCGTTGATCTTCATGCTGCCCTGAACGACATAAACGCCGGGGGAAAGCGTGACGTTGCCGTTGAGGCTCATGCCGCTGCAATAGGTGCCGGGTTGCAGCGTCTGCGATGTCTTGTTGCCGTTGACGCTCTTGCATGGGTTGGTCGCCGCGGGCGCCGGCACGCTGGAGAACGGATCGGCCGCAGGCAAGGCCTGGGTGATCGGCGACTTGCAGACCGTGGTCACGGGATTGTTCAGAACGACCCCGCCCGCGGTGATGAGGCAATCGGTCTGCAGCCCTGCGGAGCCCTGCACCTTGATGGAGTCATTGGCGATCGAATCCGACATGACCGAGCAGCCGGTGAGCTTGACGCTGGTGCTGCCGGAAAACAGCGCCGCCTGCGAAGCCGACTGATTCAGCGCCAGCACGCAGGCCTTCGAAGCATCGTTGATCAACGCCACCGCCCTCGCCTTCTCCGGCACCTTGGTCTCGGTGAAGATGGAGGTGAACATGCGGTCGAGGTTCTGGTTGAGGATCACCTCCACCGCTTTCTTGGCCGTGTTCGGCCCCGAGGTGGGCGGCGTGTTGACGACGATGGTGCCGCCGCCCAGCCCGTTCGAGGCCGCCGACGAGGCGGCGGCGGCGGTGATGGTGGCGGTGTCTGAGCCCGCGATCTTCTCCAGCGCGCCGGCATAGGCGGCCGCGTCGGCGATCGCCTGCAGCTTCAGGCTTGAATAGTACCAATAGGAGGTCTCGACGCCGAGCCCTGCGCCGCCGATCACGACCGGCAGGGCGAACGCGAAGATGGTCGCGACATTGCCGCCCTTGCCGTTGCAAAAGCGTCGAGCGGTCAGTCGCGAAAAAATGTCTCGAAAGTTCCGACCTGAAAAGGCCATTGCCATGTGCACCCGCGATATCCCAGCGGTGACGTCACCATTGCGATGTGAACGAATGCCTAATTTTTTCGCTCGACTTGCGTCGTTAGGACCGCAGCGTGTCCCCACCCCCGTCTTGCGCCGCACGCACTAAGACTTAAGGCCCACCATCTTTCAGACCTAAGATGTAACTATCAGTAAAACCGTATATTTTAGCACTTTCTGCATTTTATCTTTTTTGGAAATCCCCCGTAGAGACAGCGTGCCTATCACTGTCGCATATGCGACGAGGGCGGCCTTCCATGTTTGCGCGTTTCTGGACTTCAAGACGGGGCAATTTCGCGGTCGCGACCGCGGTAGCCGTGGTGCCGGTGATGCTTGGCCTGGCGGCTTCCATCAACCTCATCGGCACCAGCGACGACGCCGCCCAGTTGCAGAATTCGCTGGACGCGGCCAGCCTTGCGATCGGCACGAAGTACCAGCCGGGCATGTCGGCGGCCGACATGCTGCAACTCGGCCAGACATATTTCGCGGCCAATATGAGCGCCGGCGATGCGCAGGAGCTTTCGGGCAGCCTCGCGGCCTTCCAGGCCAATGCCAGCGGCGATCCGAGCGCCTACTTCATCAAGACCTCGTCGAGCATCAGCCGGCCGGCCTTCCTGGGCGCCATGCCGCCCTGGCAGGCGACACGGAGTGCCTCGGTCAGGGTCAAGCCCGGCGCGCTGGCTTGCGTGCTGGCGCTCGACCAGCACGCCGACAACGCGGTCAACATGCAGGGCTCCACCAATGTGTCGATGAGCGGCTGCGTGATCGCGGCCAATTCGGACGCCGCCGACTCCGTCAACCGCGGCGGCTCGGCTGTCGTCGGCGCAGCTTGCGTCTCGACCGTCGGCCGCACCCAAGGCTTGACGCCGCCCAACGCCACCCTTTCCTGCGGGACGCCGCTCGAGAACCAGTATGCCTCGTTCGATCCGCTGGCCGACGTCGTTCCCCCGGCCTACACGCTTTGCCTGCCGATACCCAACGGCAAAACCGTGACGCTCTCGCCGGGCACCTATTGCGACAAGACCCTGTCGGGAAAGATCACGCTCAATCCGGGCACCTACATCATGCGCAACGTCGTGATAAAGCCCGGCGGCAACGGCAGCCTGAGCGGCCAGGGCGTGACGATCTTCCTCATGGAGAACTCGCAGCTCTACGTCAACGCCAACGAGCAGGTGAACCTGTCGCCGCCGACCAGCGGCCCCTACGCCGGCATCACCATCTACCAGGCGCACGGCAACACGCAGGCGCTGACGATGAACGGCGGATCGGGCTCGGTGGTGAGCGGTTTCATCTACGCCCCCGACGCCCCCATCACCTACACGGGAAACTCCGATATGAGCGCCCAGGGCAGTTGCCTGCGGCTGGTCGGCGATACTGTCACCATGACGGGAAACTCGGCAGTGAAGTCGGACTGCTCGGCCGAACTCGGAGGCCGGGCGATGTATGCGGGCCGGATGATCACCCTGGCAAAGTGAGCTGGCAGCGCGAAGCGGCCGCGACGGCCAAACGCTTGCCGGGAACCGGCAGCGCGGCCGCCTTGCAAGATCACGCGATTATGTCTGCGCCGGGCCGTTCGTCGAAGAGCACCGAGCAGCCGCGCTCGAGCGCAACCTGCGTCAATGCGTTGGCCGCATCTTCGTCCGAAGAGACGAAATCGCCCGTCAGGACGCGCAATTCCTCGACGGCCCTCGACATCGGCACGACGCGCCCGGTCGAACGGTCGCTTGCGCATGCGTCGATGACGCACAGAAGGTCGATGAGTTCGAAATTTTCCATGGCGGCCTCCGCCAGCGCCGTCCCTTCGCCCAGTCAACGGCGCGAGACGCGGACTGGTTCCCTCGCCTGCCTCCGAAAGCTCTCGGAGAAGGCGTGCCCGCCATATCGCAGGAATGGCGGGCACGCCGAGGTCGACCGCCGATGAAGGGACTTTGTCCGGCGGCTTGCTAGCCAATGCAATGAAGCCGTTGTTGTTTCATGGAAATCGGCGCCTCGGGCCTCTGCGTCAACGCGGTGAGACTTCGGTCCGAACATCGCCTGGGACCCTCGCCCGACGGTCGGAATATCCGCCTCCAGGAACGGTAGGCCAGCGCTCGGCCGAGCCCGCTGTCGCCCCAATTACATTAGTAATCACTCATAAAATGGCATATGAATATCGTTGCGGTCGCCAACGATCGCAACGTTTGGCGCCGCTTTACGCACGGGAGGGAAACCCATGGCCGAAGTTGCAATGAACGTGACGAAACTCGAATCCAAATCGCACGACAATCCCGACGAGGTCCGCTCGCCCGCCAAGACGCGTGTCGAAATTGTCCGGTTGCCGGGCTATACGCTCGGGCGGATGAAAATGCAGCCGGGCTGGAAATGGTCCGAATGCGTGAAGCCGGTGGTCAAGACCGACAGCTGCCAGGTCTCGCATGTCGGCTATGTCGTGTCCGGCTCGATCACGGTGCGGATGACCGATGGCACGCAGAAGACCTTCGAGGCCGGCAGTTCCTACACCATCCCGCCTGGCCATGACGCGTGGGTGGAAGGCAACCAGCCGTTCCAATGCATCGAGGTGCTGAGCGCCGAGCAATACGCCAAGCCGGCATAGCGGGTACGACCGCTCCGCGGCTTTGGAAACGAAGAACGAGGCGCCATGGGTGGCGCCTCCCAGTCGCAGCTTGCGCGATCGAGCGTGGCGGCTTGACAGCGAGCCGCTTTTGTTCTCTTTATGTTCTGCCTATTCCCCTTGCAACAGACACAGCTAATGCTGCAACGCCACACCAACGGCCGTGGGAGCTCGCGATGGCCGCCACGAACAACGCCGCGCCCGCCACCATACTGCACGCCGATCTCGATGCCTTCTATGCCTCGGTCGAGCAATTGCTCGACCCGTCGCTGCGCGGCAAGCCGATCGCCGTCGGCGGCGGCGTGGTGCTGGCCGCGTCCTATGAGGCGAAGGTGTTCGGCGTGCGCGGCGGCATGCCGGGCCGCAAGGCACGCGAGCTCTGCCCGCGGCTGATCTTCGTTGGCGGCCATTTTTCCGAGTACCAGCGCCTCGGCGACGCCGCCATCAAGGTGCTCGACGATTTCACGCCGGTTGTCGAACGCATCTCGATCGACGAGGCCTTTGCCGACGTCGCCGGTTGCACGCACCTCTTCGGCCCACCCGACGAGATCGCGCGCAAAATCCGTCACCGCGTGAAGGCCGAGCTCGGCCTGCCGATCTCGATCGGCGTGGCGCGGACGAAACATCTCGCCAAGATCGCCTCGCAGGTGGCCAAGCCCGACGGGCTGGTGGTGGTCGAGCCCGGCACCGAGCTCGAATTCCTGCACGACCTGCCCGTCACGCTGATGTGGGGCGTCGGCCCGGCGACCCAAGCGAAGCTCGCCGAGATCGGCGTCGAGACCATCGGCCAGCTGGCACGCACCCACAGCGGCGCGCTGGAGCGGTTGATCAGCCACGCCGCCGGCCGGAAGCTCGCCGCGCTCGCCTGGAACCGCGACCCGCGCAAGCTGCAGACACATCGCCGCGCGATCTCGGCCGGCGCGCAATCGGCGCTGGGCAGGAAGCCGGCGGTGCCGCGCGTCGTCGTTCCGACGCTGCTGCATCTGGCCGACCGCGTCGCCAGCCGCCTGCGCGCCAAGGACCGGCCCGGGCGCACGGTGACGGTGCGCGTGCGCTTCGCCGACATGCGCGCCGTCACCCGCTCGATCACGCTCGACCAGCCGATCCAGGCAACCGCGATGCTGGCCGAGATCGCCGGGGAGCTTGTGCGCGGGATACTGGCCGCCCATCCGCGCGAGCGCGACATCACGCTGCTGGCCATTTCCGTCTCGCATCTGGAGGAGACGCACGATCTGCAGCTCGAACTGCCGCTCGGCCTGGCCGACGAGAAGCTCAAGCCCGGCAGCCGCAAGGGCCTCGCCCGCTTCGACGCCGACCGCGCCATCGACAAGATCCGCCGGCGCTTCGGCAAGGAAGCCGTCGGCTACGGCACGGTGGCGCTGGAAGGCCCGCGCTCGGTGCCCGACGGGTTCAGGGAACTGGCGGAGAAGGAGCTGTGAGGATGGAGTTGCCGGTCTCCCCGACAAGCGAAGATGGACGGTGGCGCGGCCGTCTCCGCCGCTGATGCAGCATTACCAGTATGCCCAGCACCGTCCACAGGTCAGAAACGGTAGTTCAGGCCGAGGCGAACACTCTGGAGATCGTTGCCACTTGACGTTGTCGGTGGCGTTGTGGATCGGCAAGGCGGCGGTCCGCTCGCCAAAGGCGGCGTAGAGATACTCGCTCTTGATCGACCAGTGGCGGTCGATGGCATATTCGAGGCCCGCGCCCACGACCGCGCCGGCGAGCAGATCGGACTTGCTGAAGTCCATCGAAAGAGGAACATCCCGCCAGCTGTTGGCGACCTTCGCCACGGCAAGGCCCGCGGTCGCATAGACCAGGGCGTTCGAGAAGGCGTAGCCCGCCCTGATACGGGCCGTGCCCAGCGCATCATAGCTGGTCTCATCGGGAAAATTCGTCGTGTTGTTGACGGTGTTGATCAGCGAGGAGTCGTGGAAGTACTGCAAATCGGCTTCGACGCCTAAGACAAAGGCGCCGTTCTGGACGTTGTAGCCTGCCTGGATGCCGCCGATGAGGTTGCCCAGGCCCTGGCTGTATTCAAAGGGTTGGTTCGCGAGCGTCAGATGCGTGTCGGTCGTCCCCCAGCCGTAGCCGGCGTTCACGCCGGCATAGAAGCCGCTCCAGTCGAACGCTCCCGGGACGGCCTGGGCGTCGGCCGCGCGCGCGGCCGGCCCACCGGCGAAAATGGCCGCCGCCGCGCAAGCGAGCGCGAAGCCCAGGCTGGAAATGGAATTGCGATACCGCATAGCTGCCCCCGCATGATTTCAGATCGGCCGGACCATAAGCGAGGAGCCGGCGGCCGGCTTGGAACCGGCGCGACCGCGCCTTGGACCCGGCGCGACTGCAGGCGCTTCACGGGAACTGTTGCAGAAGGGTGGCGCGCCGGCCGTCAGCGGGCCACTAGCGCCGCCTGCCTGACATCGGTCGGCGTCGCGCCGAAGCGCAGGCGGAAGCGACGGTTGAAGTAGGAGATATCGGCAAAGCCGGCATCGTAGGCGAGAGCACCGACATGGACCCCGACCAGGCGCGGGTCGCGGAGCGCCCGGTGCACGGCGAGGAGGCGCTGGTCGAGGACATAGTCGGCGAAGCTGGTGCCCTGCCCGCGAAAGAGCTTCCGGACATAATCCGGCGTGATGGCCTGGCGCCTTGCGACATCCTCGGCCGAAAGGCCGGGCACATGGAGATTGGCGGCGATGTCGGCCATGACGGCCTGCAGCCGTGCGGCGCGAAGGCCCCGGCCACGCGCTATCTCGACGGCGTCGCCCTCGTCCGAGAGCGTCAGCGCCAGAAGATCCTGGACATGGGTGGCCACCGAGTGTCGAAGCCCTGGTGAATCAAGCGTGCCGGCGCCGCCGATCATCCGCATGTAGTCGACGAGAAGGCGCAGCGCCCCGCGGCCCGCGTCGATGGACCGGACGAGATGCCGCTCGAAGCCGGGTGCGATCGCGGCCAGCGAAGCCCGCGGCATGTAGAGGCTAAGATAGCGGCCGGCTTCGACCAGCGTGTGGGTGGCGGGCTCGCTGGTCAGCATCATCACCGCCTGGCCGGGCAAGGTCAGCGCCTCGCGGTTCCGTTGCGCGGAGTGGCCGCGACCGGCGAGCACCGCAATCAGCATGACCATGTCGGTGGCGTTCTTCAGGTGGCGGCCCCTGATGCGATAGTGGGCATCGCTGCGGCTGCCGGCGGACAGGCTGATTCCCGGCAGGGACCGCAACGTCACCTCGGCCCGGAACGGATCCTTGCCGAAGGGATCGATCTCCAGGTTGAACAGCTTGTGACCGTAGAGTTCGAGCCAGATGCCCAGCCGGTCGCGCTCAGGCAGCGAGCTGGTCGACAAATGCACAGACGCGCCCGGCGCGATGTTCTGGATAACCGGCAAGCCCACCATCCCGCCGCTCCTCCAGCGGCACGAAACCGGCCAATGTTTCGGCGAGACCAGCCGGCTTGTCAAACGGCCCCCAGCTTAACCTGCGGCTTGCTTCACCATGAGCGCGGAGCACCTGGACACGACCCCCCATGAACGTGGCCTGTTCCGCGCCGCGGCCGGGCGCGCGGGGAGTGCCGGCCAACAGGTTCGGGATAACGCAGCCCGTCTCCCTCCCCCGAAGGGAAGATCGGCGGATGGAAGGTCCGCGATTCCGCCGCTTGCCAGAATGGCCGCGCTGCGTTGATCTGGGGGCAACAGCCGCGTCCGACGCGCCGGGGTCCGGTTCGTATGGCCCGGCGAGACGGGAGAGCTTATGGACGACCCAGCGCTTGCGGTGACCGACATCAAGGCCGAGCGCTACGATCTCGGCCTTTGCCTGTCGGGCGGCGGCTACCGCGCCATGCTGTTCCATGCCGGCACGCTCTGCCGCCTGAACGAAGCCGGACTGCTCGAAAGGCTCGACATGGTGAGTTCGGTCTCGGGCGGCTCGATCGCGGCCGGGCTTCTCGCGGTGCTTTGGCCCCGCTTCATTTTCACGGGCGGCGTTGCCACCAATTTCGAGATCTATCTCGACAGGATACTGAAATTCTCGCAGGTCTTCCTCGACGCGCCGTCGATCTTCAAGGGCCTGCTCAACCCGTTTTCCAGCGCCGCGCGCGAAGTCGCCGCCTGCTATGAGCGAGATTTGTTCAACGGCTCCCGGCCGACGTTGAAAAGCCTGCCGGAAAAGCCCTGGTTCGTCTTCTGCTCCAGCAATCTCGACACCGGTTCGCTGTTTCGCCTGTCGCGGCGCTACATCGCCGATTACCGCATCGGCCTTGCCTATCATGCCGACCTGCCGGTGGCTCGCGCCATCGCCGCCTCGTCGGCCTTCCCGCCCTTCCTGTCGCCGCTCCGGCTCGACCTCACGCCCTTCGCCTGGGACAATGACAAGCTCGACCCCTCGGTCGGCGCGCCAGTGCCGCCTTCCCGTGCCGTTCTGACCGATGGCGGCGTCTACGACAATCACGGCATCGAGCCGGCGCTGAAGCGCTGCCGCTGGCTGTTGGTGAGCGATGCCGGCGCGCCCTGGCGGGCCTCCAGGGCAGGCTACTGGAACTGGTTCTCGCAGTTGAAGCGCGTCCTCGACACCACCGACAACCAGGTGCGCTCGCTGCGGCGCCGCGATCTCGTGGCGCGTTTCCAGGCCGCCAAGGACGCCGACGAGCGCGGCCTGCCCGATGACGCGACCCGGCCCGGTTATGCGGCGACGCGCGGCGTCTTCTGGTCGATCGCCAGCAGCCCGGGCGCGACCGAGCCGGCTTTCGTGCAGACCGCCGCCACCGCGCCGGCGGATATCGCCACCGCGCTGCATTTCCTGGGCAGCGAAGAAACGGTCGACCTGGTGAACTGGGGCTATTGCGCGGCCGACCAGGCGCTGCGCGCCTGGTACGAACCGGCGGTCGCCGCCGGCAAGGGCGTGCCGCTGAAAGCGGGCGATGTGAAGCCGGGCCGCTGCGCGAAGCTCTCCAAGACGATGATGAGCGCTTTCGGAGCGTGAGCTCTTTCAGCGCGCCCGGCCCACCTCTCGCCTCATCGGCCAAGGCTCGTGCGGCAACCAGGCGGGCGCGGCTCGTGGACACCGTCGCCGAACCAATGCTCGTGCTGGACGAGGGCCCGCGCGTCCAAAGCGCCAGCCGTGCGTTTTTCGATAGATTCAATGTCGATCGCTACGAGGCGATCGGGAAGCACCTTATGGACTTGGTGACGGCCAATGGGACATTCCCGAATTGCGCCGACTTCTTGCGGAGTTCATCCCCAGAACCACGGCGTTGATCGACTATGAAGGCGAGCACGATTTCTCTTGGGCACCGGGTGATGTCGCTGCGGGTGAATAACGGTGCTTTGCAAGTCGGCTGCCAGATGAAGAGGATCCAAGGAAAATCCGTCCTCGACAAGCGTGAGCATATCTGAAGGCCCGCAGGCACTGGTCAGTCGCGGACACTTCGCCGAAAGCCCTTATATTAGCTCCTTCTTTCAAAGAAGATGTAAATACAAGTTCAAACAATAGTGCGTCTATTTTATCACAGACTCCGTACATGAATATAAATATAGTCTATCTGGGTTTTTATGTTGGGGAGCACGTCCATGAAGAGATTTATCGCAATTGCCGCGATGGCCGGGCTTGGTGCGACCGCTGCTTCGGCTGCGGACATGGCTGGTCCGGTCGCGGGGTCCGCCTATGATTGGAGCGGCTTCTACGCCGGCGCGCATATCGGCGTGGCCAATGGCCACATCAAGGCGACGGACGCACAGCAGCCGGATGGCGGATTCTACACCGATACCGGCGGAGCGGGATCGACGTTCAATTTCAACGATACAAACGTCGCCGGTGGCGCGCACATAGGCTACCAGGCCCAGTGGAACCAGTTCGTCCTCGGCGGCGAGGCGAGCTGGACCGCAACCGGAATCGACAAGACGATCACCAGCCCCTACTTTCCGCTCAGCGACACCGAGACCGGCAAGCTGAAGCATTACGCGACGGTGGTTGGCCGGGTTGGCTATGCCTTCGATCGATTCATGGTTTATGCCAAGGGCGGTTATGCCGGCGGTGAAGTAAGCTTCAGGGCCTATGATTGTTGTACCCTGGCCCAAGGGGTCGGCTACGAGCAAAGCGGATGGCAGAACGGCTATGCGGTCGGCGCGGGAATCGACTACGCCCTGACCGACAAGCTTGTGCTTGGCGTCGACTACACGCATATCGATCTCGGTTCGAAGACCAGAACCGGGAACAACGTGTTCGACGACGGCTCGCTCGGCTCCAATCCCGAAACTTTCAAGGTCAAGGCTCGAGCCGACGCCGTCATGGCACGCCTCACCTATAGGTTCGGCGCCGGTTTCTAGCCTGGCAGAATCCAGGGTTTGCCACGACTTCCCTTCTTCGGGACAAGTGCGAGGTCCGCACTCGAAGGAGAAAAAGCCTTGGAAATACGGACATCATCCCCATGCCGCGCAGGCGGAGATCACCTCCTGTCAGGCCGGAAATGGCGGCCAAGATCAAGACGTTGTCGGACACGGGAATGTGCCAGCATGACATGGCGGCATTCTTCAGGATCAGCCAGGGGCGTGTCAGTGAGGTCAACATGGGCATGAAGTACCCCGGCATTGAGCCGGCTCAACCCGAATTCGTTTTCAACTGAGTAGCATCTGGCCCCGGCGAAAGTCGGGGCCTTTTCATTTCCAAATTTCAAGCTGACCCACTACCGAAAGCTCGCCAGCCGGCGAAGGGGAAGGCTTCTGGCCGGAGCCGGCGCGTACCGCCAATCCTCCTTGCGGGATGAGCAGTCCTGGCGCTTTCGCCAACCGCCGCCTTGGCGCAATCCAATCCGGTTCGTGCCCTGCCCGCCCCATGCTAACAGAGGCGCCTTCAACAATTGCAGCGAGTGGACAGCGACATGGCAGGCGAAAAAGTAGCTCTGGTGACGGCGGCCGGCAGCGGCATGGGAGCGGCGGCGGCCAGGCGCCTGGCAGCCGACGGCTTCAAGGTCGGCGTGCTCTCCTCCTCCGGCAAGGGCGAGGCGCTGGGCAAGGAGCTCGGCGGCTTCGGCGTCACCGGCTCCAACCAGTCGAACGACGACCTGAAGCGCCTTACAGACGGCGCGCTGGAACGCTGGGGCCGGATCGACGTGCTGGTCAACAGCGCCGGGCATGGCCCGCGCGCGCAGATCATCGAGATCAGCGACGAGGACTGGCACAAGGGCATCGACACCTATTTCCTCAACGCCGTGCGCCCGACCCGGCTGGTGACGCCGGTGATGCAGAGCCAGAAATCGGGCGCGATCATCAACATCTCGACCGCCTGGGTGTTCGAGCCGAGCGCGATGTTCCCGACCTCGGCCGTGGCGCGAGCCGGACTTGCCGCCTTCACCAAGATCTTCGCCGACACCTACGCGGCCGACAACATCCGCATGAACAATGTGCTGCCGGGCTGGATCGACAGCCTGCCGGCGACGAACGAGCGCCGCGACAGCGTGCCGATGAAGCGCTACGGCACATCGGAAGAGGTCGCCGCGACGATCTCGTTCCTCGCTTCGGACGGAGCCGCCTACATCACGGGCCAGAACATCCGCGTGGATGGGGGCATCACAAGGGCGGTGTAAGGGCGGCGAGGACGCCGCCTCGGATCATCCGGGCTTGCGGGACTTGAGCACGTACAGAACGCACAGGAAGGCTATCGAGCCCACCAGGACAATCGAATTGCCGACCACGATGTTCCAGAAGCGTGTCGGATCGTCCGAGAGCGCGACCCAATGCAACTTGCCCCGCACTTCGCCCGTCTTGATGCCGCAGGCAATGTTGTAGATCGCGATGGCGGCAAGCGCCGCCATCAGGACGAACAGGTCGTTGTTCTTGTTGCGATCCATGGCAGCGTTCTTGTTGCGATCCAGGGAAGCGGCTTTTAACAGCACATGGTGAAATTTTACTTACCTTGGGTAAGGCGGCGGCCGGAAGATCGACCGCCGCCGGCTTTCAAACTTACTGGTTGATCTCGGGCTCGACGAGCTTGGCCAGGTTGCGCAGCAATTCCTGCCAGCCGAGATAGCAGGCCTCGGCGGGAATGGCGTCCGGGATGCCGGCCTGTGTGATGTTGATCTCGGTGCCGACCGACACTTTCTTCAAGGTCACCGTCACTTCGATCTGGCCCGGCAGGTTGGGGTCGTCGAAGCGGTCGGTGTAGCGCAGGCGCTCGCCCGGAACGAGTTCGACGAATTCACCGCCGAAGGCGTGGCCGTCGCCGGTGGTGAAGTTGCGGAAGGACATCTTGTAGGCGCCGCCGACCTTGCCCTCGAACTCGTGGACCGTGCAGGTGAAGCCGTTCGGCGGCAGCCACTTGGCCAGCGCATCCGCCTCAACGAACGCGCGGTAGACCTTCTCCGGCTTGGTCGTCAGGACGCGGTGCAGTTGGATGGTGCTCGGCATGTCTCGATATCCTCTCTGGTTTCGTTCATCGATGGCCCAAGGACGGACGGGCCCCGGCCGACCCGACAGAGGCTGTCAAATTTCTTGACCGGCGGCTACCGTGCTCCCCGGAATGGAGGCAAATCAAATGAGTGCTTCGATCAGGCTGGGCATCGTCGGCGGCGCGGGCTGGCTGGGCGGCGCCATCGCTTCTGCCACGCTTCAAGCCGGTATCGTTCAGCCGCGTGACCTTGCCCTCTCCTATCGCAGCGCCAGGCCGGATCGTCTTGCCGGCGCGTTCTGGACCGGCGACAACCAGGCGCTCGCCGACCGCTCGGACGTGATCCTGCTTTCCGTGCGGCCGCAGGACTGGCCCGCGCTCGCCATCGACGCCAAGGGCAAGCTGGTGATCTCGGTGATGGCCGGCATCCGCCTTGCCGAGATCGGCCAGAAGCACGCCACGCGCCGCGTGGTGCGCACCTTGCCCAATGCCGCGGCCGAGGTCATGAGATCCTACACGCCATGGATCGCGAGCACCGATGCGACCAGTGGAGACCGCGCTTTCGTGCGCGCGATCCTTTCCGCCTGCGGCTTGCAGGACGAAGTGAGCAACGAGAGCGACATCGACTATCTCACCGGCCTGACCGGATCGGGCCCGGCCTTCCCTGCCCTCCTGGCCGACGCCATGATGCGCCACGCCATCGCCTTTGGCCTTGCGCCGGAAGTCGCCCGGCGCGCCGTCAACACGGTGCTGACGGGCACCGGCCGGCTGCTCGAGATGAAGGACGCTTCGCCGGCCGACACCGTAGAAACCTTCCTCGGCTATCGCGGCACCACCGCCGCCGCGATCGAGACGATGCGCGAAGCCGGCTTCGACGAGGCGGTCGCCAAGGGGCTGACGGCAGCGTTCGAAAAATCGATCGCGATGGGCGAGGCATGAGCGGGCGATTCAGATGCATCCATCCATTGCTATCTGCACAATATTTCGGCAGAAGATCTAGCAAAATTGAGTAAAATTAAGAAGATATCACGCCATAATTGCATTAGTTATCCCTTATTCTATCTACACAGAGTATCAGCAAAAATATTGGCAATTTTCTCTGTACTATTTGCTTGTTTTCGGGAACCATAGTCCACGTTGCAAATTGGTTCGAAGCGGTCGCTTGAACCTGCAATGAACCTCCGGGCGGGGCAGCGCGGAAGGATTGTCCGATGAGCTTCGTCGTCAACGCGATAGGCGTTCCTCTTTATTATAGCGGCGCATCCAACCATTGGTTCTCGGCGGCCGGCTCCGGGCCGACGCTCAACGGCTCCTCGGGAAACGACTCCTTCTACGGCGCGTCGGGCGTCAACGTCACCATGTATGGCGGCTCCGGCGACGACATCTATTACCTCTATTCGGCGGGCAACAAGGTGTTCGAGAACCCCGGACAGGGTGTCGACACGATCAACACATGGATGAGCTATACGCTGCCGGACAATGTCGAGAACCTCGTCGTGACCGGCTCCCACAACTATGCCTTCGGCAACGCGCTGGACAACATCATCACCGCCACGGCGGGCGGCCAGACGATCGACGGCGGCGCGGGCAACGATGTGCTGATCGACGGCGGCGGCGGCGCCGATATTTTTATCATCGCCAAGGGCAACGGCAGCGACTCGATCCTCAATTTCGCCTCCAACGATGCCGTGCGGCTCGATGGCTACGGTTTCACTTCGTTCGCCGCCGTCCACGACAGCATGATTCAGGCGGGCCCCAATGTGGTGCTGAACCTCGGATCGGGCGAGATCCTCGAATTCAAGAACACCACGATCGACAAATTGCAGCCCAACAATTTCCAGCTGCCGATCGACAAGTCCGGCATGACGCTGTCCTTCAGCGACGAGTTCAACACGCTGAACCTTCACAACAGCCAGGGCGGCACCTGGGATACCAATTTCTGGTGGGGCGCGCCGAACGGCAGCACGCTCGCCCGCAATGGCGAGCTACAATGGTATATCGACGCCAATTACGGCCCGACCAGCTCGGTGCATCCGTTCAGCGTCGACAACGGCGTGCTGACGATCACCGCGGCGCAGGCACCGGCCGACATCAAGCCGCTGATCAACAACTACGAATACACATCCGGCATCCTGACCACGCATGACTCGTTCTCGCAGACCTACGGCTATTTCGAAATGAGGGCCGACCTGCCAGAAAACGCCGGCGCCTGGCCGGCCTTCTGGCTGCTGCCGGAAGACGGCTCGTGGCCGCCGGAGCTCGACGTGGTGGAAAAGTATGGCCAGAATCCCAATTCGCTGCTGGTCACCGCGCATACCAACCAGACGGGCCAGCACACCACGGTCGGATCCACGGTGAATGTCATGGACACCGCCGGCTTCCACACCTATGGCCTGTTGTGGACGCCGGACAAGCTGGTGTGGACGTATGACGGCGTGCAGGTCGCAGCAGCGGCGACGCCGTCCGACATGAACAAGCCGATGTATATGCTGGTCGATCTCGCGGTGGGCGGCCAGGCCGGCGCGCCGCCCGACCACCTGGCCACACCGGCGCAAATGAAGATCGACTATATCCATGCCTATACGCTGAACGACCTGCCAAGCCAGGCGGCGGCCCTGACCAGCTACAGCGCAAGCAGCACCCAGCACCATCTCGCCACGGCAAACGAGCATTCCGCCTGAAGCGCGGCGGTCGGGCCTGGAGAGGGAGTGCGGGTATGGCTGGACAGTCGGGATTGCGGCCGGTCTTTCGTCGCGCCGTCGCGGATGTCGGCCTGTTCTCGCTGCTCATCAACCTCTTGCTGCTGGTGATCCCGCTTTACCTGCTCCAGGTCTATGACCGGGTGCTGCCCTCCTCCAGCGTCGAGACGCTCGTCTATCTGTCGGCCATGGCGGTCGCGGCGCTCGGTTTCCTCGGTTTCCTCGACGCCGTCCGCGCGATCTACACGCAGCGCATCGCCGCGACGGTCAATGACAGGCTGGGCTCGACGGTCTTCGCGGCCTCGCTCGGCGCCAGCAAGGCGCCCTCGCCGCTAACCGATCTCGCCTCGGTCTGCGCCTTCATCCGCTCGCGCGGCGTCTCGGTGCTGTTCGACCTGCCCTTCGCGCCGGTCTTCATGGGGCTCCTTTACCTGATCCATCCGCTGCTCTTCTGGGTGACGCTCGCCGGCGCGGCGCTGCTGGTCGTGCTGGTCGTGGCCAACCAGATCGCGATCGGAAGGAACGATGCGCTCTCGGCGGAACGCTCGGCCCTGGCCGGCCAGGCCGAGCAGGCCTTCGCCCGCAACGCCGAGACGCTGCGCGCCATGGGCATGGTGGAAAACGCCGCGCGCGCATGGGGCCGGCATGTGGCGGAAGCGCTCATGCTGCACGACCGTTCGGCCAGCGCCAACGCGGTCTTCAGCGGCGCATCGCGGGCGCTGCGCATGATGCTGCAGCTTGCCATCCTCGGGGTCGGCGCCTGGCTGGTGCTCAAGGGCCAGATAACTGCCGGCATGATCTTCGCCTCCTCGCTGGTGTCGTCGCGTGCGCTGCAGCCGCTCGACCAGCTGATCGGTTCCTGGCGGCAGATTGGCGACGCCAGGCGCGCCTGGGTGCGGCTGCAAAGCACGCTCGCGGCGCGGCCGGCGGATGCGCGCAAGCTCACCCTGCCCGACCCGACCGGCGCGATCGCCGCGCAGGATCTTTTCTTCATCGCGCCCAATGCGACGTTCGGCGCCGAGCCCATCCTGAAACGGCTGAGCTTTGCCATTCAGCCCGGCGAAGCGGTGGCGATCGTCGGCCCGAGCGGCGCAGGCAAATCGACACTGGCGCGGCTGCTCGTCGGGGCGACCCCGCCGAGCGGCGGTACGGTCAGGATCGACGGCGCCGACCTCAGGACATGGGACGAAAACCAGCTCGGGCGGCATATCGGCTATCTGGCGCAGGAGGTGGAGCTTTTCCCCGGTACGATCGCCGACAATATCGCACGCTTCGACGCCGACGCGGACGATGCGGCAATCGTGGACGCGGCGAGGCGCGCCGAGGCGCATGAGCTGATCCTTTCGCTGCGCGACGGCTACCAGACGACGATCGCGGGAACGCTGTCGGGCGGCGAGCGGCAGCGGATCGGGCTGGCGCGCGCCTTCTACGGCAATCCGCGCATCCTGGTTCTCGACGAGCCGAGCACGCATCTGGACGGCGCCGGCGAGGCAGCACTCGAAGCCGTGCTTGCGGCCACACGCGCCGCCGGCGTCACCACGATCGTGATCACACACCGACCCTCGATCGCCGCGGCGAGCGATCGCGTGATGGTTTTGCGCGGCGGCGTGATCGAGGCCTTCGGGCCGAGCGCCGAGGTGTTGCGCCAGTCCACGGTCGACAAAGGCAAGGGTGGGCAGCGCGGCGCGGTGGTGACGGGTTCGTTCGCGCCCATCATCCGCGCTTCGCAAACCGTCTGGCACGGGTCCTGAACGATGGCCCGAAGCCTCACCTTCGAAGGCGGCCCGCGCACCGACTTCCGGCGCGCGGCCTTGGCCGGCTATGCGGCGACCGCGCTGCTCATCGGCGGCTTCGGCTATTGGGCAGCCGAAGCGCCGCTTGCCGGCGCGGTGATCGCGCAAGGCACGATCGCGGCCACCGGCGGCAACATCCTGATCCAGCATCGCGAGGGCGGCATCATCAGTCAGCTGCTGGTTCATGAAGGCGACCGCGTGCGCGAAGGCCAGCAGCTTATCCTGCTCGACCAAACCGCCCCGGAGGCCGATCTCAACCGGCTGACGAGGCAGTGGATGGCGCTCAAGGCAAATGCCGCGCGACTGGAGGCCGAACGCGACGGGCTGGACCGGCTGGCGCCGGTCGGCGAACCCGCGCCGGCGCCGTTCCAGCAGGAGTTCCAGAACCTGATGCGCGAACAGCAGAAGGAGTTCGACGCCAGGCTCGCGCGCTTCCGCTCCGAGCAGTCGATCCTGGCGCAGCGCGTCGCCATGCATCGTGAGTCGGTGAAGGGCCTGAACGCGCAGAAGGCGGCCATCGAGCAGCAGACCGAGGTGGTGAAGAAGGAGCTCGGCATCAAGACCGGCCTTCTCGACAAGGGCCTCACCAACCGCACCGAATATTCGCAGCTTCTGCGCTCGGAGGCCGACCTCGTCGGCCAGGCCGGCGCGCTGGAGGCGGACCTCGCCTCGGCCAACACGCAGATCGTGGAGGCCGAGGCGCAGACCGAGCGAGCGACCACCCAGCGAGTCGAGGAAGCGCTGACCAAGCTCGACGACGTGCGCACCAACCTCGCCGACATCGAGGAACGGATGCGCGCGGCGCAAGACGTGCTGCAGCGCACGACGATCACCGCGCCGGCGGCGGGCATCGTGGTGTCCTCGGCCTACAACTCGCAAGGCAGCGTGGTCGCGCCCGGCGAGAAGATCATGGAGATCCTGCCCACGTCATCGGGCCTCGTGGTGGACGCCAGGCTGCGGCCCAAGGACATCGACCAGGTGCATGTCGGCCAGCCGGCGAAGCTGAGGCTGTCGGCGCTCAACGCGCGCCTGACGCCGGAGGTCCCGGCCACGGTGAGCGAGATCTCCGCCGACCGGCTGATCGACGGAACCACCCGCGAACCCTATTTCCGCGCCAGGCTGAAGATCGCCGACGCCCTGCCCCCCGGCGTGAAAGCCGACCAGCTTTATCCAGGCACGCCGGTCGACACTTTCATCAGCACCGGCAACCGGAGCTTCTTCGAGTATCTCGTGCGCCCGATGATGGACTCCTTCGCGCGGGCGTTCCGGGAGCGGTAGGCGGCGCCGTCTCACGGCATTCAGCGCAACACATCACCTTGATCGGGCCCCCAAATGTGGGCCGCAAGCAGGGGCATTCCTTCAGGCTGTGCGACGAGTAGTGCCGACGCTGCAGGACAACGCACCGATGCGCCGGCATGATAGGCTTGGCCCCAGCCTACACCGCCGTGCCGACCAGCGCACCGATGCCGGCGGTGAGCGCCATGGCGAAGGCACCCCAGAACGTGACGCGCAGCGTTGCGCGAAGAATGTTGGCGCCACCCGCCCTGGCGCCGATGCCGCCCAGCAAAGCGAGGAAGAGCAGGGACGCCGCCGAGACCGCAGGCACGAGCATCGATGCCGGCGACACCAGCACCATGAGCAGCGGCATCGCGGCGCCCACGCTGAAGGTCGCCGCCGAGGTCAGCGCCGCCTGGATCGGCCGCGCCGTGGTCATCTCGGAAATGGCGAGCTCGTCATGGGCATGCGCGGCCAGCGCATCCTTGGCCATGAGCTGATCGGCAACCTGGCGAGCCAGGTTCACCTCCAGCCCGCGCTTGACGTAGATCTGCGCCAGTTCCTCGCGCTCGAATTCGGGCTGGGTCCTGAGTTCCTCGCGTTCGCGGGCAAGGTCGGCATTTTCGGTGTCCGACTGCGAGCTGACAGACACATACTCGCCGGCCGCCATCGACATGGCGCCCGCCACCAGGCCGGCGATGCCGGCGACCAGCACCTGCGAAGTCGGCGCGGCGGCCGACGCCACGCCGACGATCAGGCTCGCGGTCGAAACGATCCCGTCATTGGCCCCCAGCACGGCGGCACGCAGCCAGCCGATGCGCGACACAAGGTGGCTCTCGACATGCAGGCGGCTCATGCTTTTCTCCTGATCGTGCCTTCGAGCTTGGTGGCGGCGGCGACTGTGTTGGAGATCGTGCCGTATTTGCGGACGTTCTTGTGCAGCAGCTCCAGCCGCTGGTCGGTCTCATCGGTATCGACGACAAGCTCGTAGTCGATAGAGGCGATCCCCGGCGGGCTGTCGCGCCGGACCGCATGCAACGCGACCTTGACGCCGCGCAGCTTGAAACCGAGCATCGGGGTGACGCGCTCGATGCCCTTGATCATGCTGGCGGCGATGGCGGCGAGAAACAGCTCGGCCGGATTGAAGGCATCGGCCCGGCCCTCGAGACAGGTGTCCAGAACAAGCGCGGCGTTCTTCGTCGTGGCCACGCTGCCGCGCGCATCGGTCCGCCTGGCTTCAACGTTGTATTCGAACATGGCGCCACCTGCTTCGCCGCCGGTCTCACCGGGGCTTTCTTGCTGAATTCATGAAATGACGCGCGCGGCCCCACATGAAACCCCGCCGAAGCGGGGTTTCCAAGGAGCGCAGTCAACCTTCAATAGGGCGAATGGCACTGGCGTCGCGGGCCGTTGTAGGGTTGGAACGTATTGTCCGACGCGCGATAAGACCTGTAGTGATCGTAGCACCACTGCACATGGGCATTGCCCGCGTAGACGCGGTTCTGGTCGTTGACGATCGCGCTGCCGATCACCGCGCCAGCCGCGAAGGCGGCAAGCGGGAACCACAAGTCGCCGTGCCGGCGGTAGCCCCGATGGTACTCGCGGTAGCCACGGTGCCCGTTCCAGTATACGCCGTCGTCGTGCATTACATGGCGATGCATATGGCGGTCGCCGTGGCGACGTATCCATCGGTCACCGTTTCGAGCTTCCACGGTCTGGACGTCGTTTGTCGCTGCCGGAGCCTGCGGCACGAAGATCTGCATGGCATTGGCCGGCAATGCGGCGGAAGCGGCAATGGAAGCCGACAATGCGCCCGCCATTATGCCCGATATGATCTTGTTCATGATTTCTCCAAGCGGGGTGATTACCCCTCATGTGTTTGAACGATCAGCAAGTTGCGCCCGCGCCAGCATTTGCTTCTTCGAGAAGCGGCGGCTGTATTGCTTCCTCCGGCTCAGACTCGTCCCATGAGGACCAAGACAACGACGACGATCAGAACCACGCCGAGAACGCCAACGCCGCCATGGCCGAACTTTGTCTTCTGTTCGCCAAAGTTATGAGCAATGCGCGAATTGTCCTTGATTTCGATCAAACAAACCGGGCGGTGGCGGCGCGGCCATGCTGTGCCGCCGAACTGGCAAGATTGCTGGACATCGTCGGCCTACATGGTCCGTTTCTTGGAACAGCAATCGCAGGGCCGGTCCCGAGGGGGTCGGCGCGGCTCCTGGCGAGAGAGATTCAGTTCGCGACACGAACCGAGCGACGGTGTAGGATGGTATCAAGGAAGGCAGAGGGCCTTCAGATCGGCTTCGTGCCTTGCTCCACCCAATGGCCAACTTCGACGATGCCCAGACATTGGCGCAGGCAATCGTCAACACGATCGCCGAGCCGTTGCTCGTGCTTGATGAGAACCTTCACGTCCTGGCGGTCAGCCGCTCCTTCTATGAGACCTTCAAGGTTGCCCCCGAACAGACGCTCGGCTCTTTGCTCTATGCGCTCGGAGATGGCCAGTGGGACATCCCGGCGCTGCGCCTCCTTCTGGAAAAGATCATTCCCGAGAAGACCGCCATCGACGGTTTCGAAGTCGAGCATGATTTCCCGGCCATCGGCCGCCGCACGATGCTGCTCAACGCCAGAAAGGTTCGCGACGACCACAGCTCGGCCGTGACGATCCTGCTTGCCTTCAACGATATAACGGCCCGCCGCCTCATAGAGAGGGAAAAGGAAGAGCTGCTGGGACGCACGGAAGACCTGCTGCGGCAGAAGGACGTGCTTCTGCGCGAGATGGAGCACCGGGTTGCCAACAGCCTGCAGATCATCGCCAGCATCCTTCTCTTGAAGGCCCGTTCGGCAAGCTCGGAGGAAACCCGCCAGCATCTGAAGGACGCCCATCTAAGGGTGCTTTCGGTCGCCGAGGTGCAACGCCATCTCCACACCTCGACCGGTATCGAAGAGATTGACGTTGTGTCGTACCTGTCGAAGTTGTGCAGCAGCCTGGCCTCCTCGATGGTCGGTGAAGCCCAGCCGATCGCGGTGAACGTCACGGCTCATGGTGGCTGGATAAACTCGCAAAAGGCGGTGAGCCTCGGCCTGATCGTCACCGAGCTCGTTCTCAACGCGATCAAATATGCATTCCCGATTGAGAAGGCCAACGCGCTGATCCAGGTGTCTTACGAGACCGACGGTAGCGACTGGAAGCTGACGGTCTCGGACAATGGCGCCGGCAAGGCCGCCGGGGCGCCGAGTGCCGGCCTCGGAACCGCCATCGTCGAGGCTCTGGTGAAGCAGCTCGAGGCCCGGATTGATATCATCAGCGACGGCAGCGGCACCAGCGTGTCGATCACCAGGGCGACATTCACGTCGCGCATACCGCGGGCGGCGTAGAACGGCCTCCCGCCTGAGAACTAGGAACCGCCGACCGGGTCTGTCCGTTTTGACAGCAACCCGAATGGAAGGCCCCAATGAAATTCTGGCAAACAAGCATCTTGGAGGCTTCCTGGCTTCTTGCCGTTCCGCTGTCACTCCTCGGTACGATCGCCCTAGCCGGCTTTATTCTTCGCTGAGCAGCGAATAGCGGAGCGACCCGGACCGCCTCCCAGCAGCCAACAGGCAAAAGAGGGCGGACCAAGAACCGGCGCCACCGGGCCGCCAAGATCTCGTTGATCAGCGCCGGCTTGCCCGGCAGGTGCCGCCGGGATGACGGGGCAGTTTCTCCGCTGATTATTTTACGACAATACTATTTTCTGTTTCGAGTAATATTTGGAACTAATTTCCGCCTGATCCGTTTTGTCCCATGATCGCAGCTTTGACGATCCGATAATCAAGAAAGAAGAATTGATCATGAACATCAAGATGCTTTCCATCGGAGCCCTTGCGCTCACGATGATGACCGGCGCAGCGATGGCTGGCGGTAGCACTGGAACCTCGGCGCTTGACGATCCGGCCAAAATGGCTCCCTTCTTCACCGATTCAGGCATGAAGACCATGAAGTCCGAAAAGGAGTTCAAGGTCGCGTGGTTGGCGATGAAGGAAGAAGACCGCGCCGGGATAATGAAGGAATGCGGCGACAAGGCGATCGCCAAGGCGCATGACAATTTCTGCAAAATGACCAAGCAACTCGGCGGCGCGAACTGATAGCGTATTCGTGCGGATGATGGCGGGTGAAGCAGCCCGCCGTTTTCCGCATCGAAGACCATAGAATGGCTGCGGTTCATACATCGTCGCCAAGGGTAAGTCGGGGCAAAGGGGCAAGCAGGCAGCCTCGACAGTCTGGTCCTGGCAAGAGCGATATTGCTTTTGAGTTTGGCGGCACTCCCGGAATGACCGACCAGTTGCCAAGGCCGTCAGCGCGAATTGTACTCGCGGGGATCCTCCCACAACCATCCGTCCGCCCTGGTGCAATCGGGAACGGCTTCTGGCCAACCGAATTGCCGCCGCCCGCTGTGGACATCGCGTCGGCAATCACCCAATCTCGCACCATGGGAACATAAGCGCCTCGCAGAAGGCGCCTACCTTCGGGTGCGCATGAACAATCGCTGGACCTTGTACGATCCACGCCTGGCCTGGATGCTGGTTGCACCGGTGCTTCTGCTGCTGATCTTCTTCCTGGTGCTGCCGATCGCGGTGATGGCGGCCTATACCTTCTTCACCTTCGTGACCGCCGGCGTCGAGACCAGCGCGCTGACGACGGCCAACTGGCAGGAATTCTTCACCGACAGCTATTATTCCGGCTTCCTTCTCAAGACGCTGAGGGTCGGCGCGATCACGGCGCTGCTTTGCGGGGTGCTTGGCTATTTCCCGGCCTATTTCATCTGGGCGACGAGCTTCAGGCACAAATGGCTGCTGCTTCTGCTGCTCATCGTGCCGTTCTGGATCAGCTTCACCATCCGCACCTTTTCCTGGATCAACATCCTGGGCGAACAGGGCGTCATAAACGTTGCCCTGCTCAAGATGGGCATCATCAACGAGCCGCTGCAGATGCTCTACAACGAGGGCGCGGTGATCCTGGGACTGCTGCATTTCCTCCTGCCCTACATGATCCTCAACGTCTATGTGAGCCTCGAGGGCATCGACCGCACGCTGATCTCGGCGGCGCGCTCGATGGGCTGCACCAGCGCGCAAGCGTTCCGCGAGGTGACCTTGCCGCTGTCGCTGCCCGGCCTGGCGGCGGGGCTGCTGCTCTGCTTCGTGCTGGCGGCCGGCAGCTATGTGACGCCGCAACTGCTGGGCTCGGGCCGCGACGCGTTGTTCGGCAACCTGATCTACGACACGATCATGGGCGAGTTGAACTGGCCGATGGGCGCGACGCTGTCGATCGTGCTGTTTGTCGTGCTGGGCTTCTTCGCCGCCATCTACACCCGCTACATGGGCATGTCGCAGATCGTCAAAGGGCTCGGAGGATGAACGGGGCCCGGCGCAAGGAAGAAGGAAGATGGGCCTGGCGGCTGACCGGCTTCGTCACGGTCTGCGTCTACATCTTCATGTTCGCCCCGATCGTCGCGACGGTCATCCTGTCGTTCAACGCCTCGATGTTCGGCGGTTTCCCGATGACCGGCTTTTCGCTGCAATGGTACGCCAAGCTGATGAACAATGACGCGGTGCTGACCGCCTTCCGCACCTCGCTGTGGATCGCGCTGGTCACCGCGGTCGCGACCACGGCGATCGGCGTCGTCACGGCCTTCGCGCTGGTGCGCTTCGAGTTTCGCGGCAAGCAGGCGCTAAGCACGTTGGTGATCCTGCCGGCGCTGGTGCCGGAAACCATCCTCGGCGTCGGCCTGCTGGTGCTGATCAAGGCGATCGACCAGCCCCGCACCATGCTGCTCCTGGTGCTCGGCCACATCCTGCTCGCGGTGCCCTATGTGGTGCTGATCGCGCAGGCGCGCATGGTGGGGATAAGGCGCGTCTATGAGGAGGCCGCGCTCTCGCTCGGCGCCTCGCGCTTCTCGTCCTTCCGCGAGATCACGCTGCCGCTGCTCATCCCGGCGGTGGTCGGCGGCGCGCTGCTTGCCTTCACCATTTCGTTCGACAACACCTCGGCCAGCCTGTTCTGGCGCCCGGCGGGCGTCGAGACCATGCCCACCCAGATCCTCTCCATGCTGAAGATCTCGATCAGCCCGGAGATCAACGCGCTCGGCACCGTGATGATCCTGGTGACCGTCGGCATCCCATTGATCGGCGGGCTCGTGCTGCAGAGCCTTACGAAGTTGAAAAGACGCGGCGAACCAAAGGGAGAAGCATGATGAAACTATCGACAACCAAGCGGCTGGAACGGCTGCACGACCGGTATGCCAATGGCGATCTGAGCCGCCGCACTTTCCTGACGCTGACGGCGGCGGCCGCCGCATCGGCGGGGCTTTCCATGCCCTGGATGGGCCGCGCGCTCGCGGCCGTGCAGGAAGTCCGCTTCGACGGCTGGGGCGGCACGGTGCAGGACGCGATCGACAAGTTCGCTTTCCAGCCCTACACGGCCAAGACCAAAATCAAGGTGGTGCAAGGCACGTTCGGCGACGAGGACGAGATCATCACCAAGATCAAGACCGCCAAGCCCGGCGACTACCAGGTCATCCATTCGTCGGGCGTCAACTACTACATCAAATACGTCAATGGCGGCCTGACCTCGGAGATCAACGAGGCCAACATTCCCAACATGGCGAATGTGCTGCAGCCGATGATCGAGCCGTTCCGCAAGCTGACGCCGAAGCTCTCGGCCGTGCCTTACGACTACGGCACCACCGGCATCGCCTACAACACCAAGGTGATCTCGCCGGAGGAAGCCAAGGAAAAGGGCGCCGCGCTGCTGCTCGACAAGAAATATGCCGGCAAGGTGGGCGGCTATTCCGACATGACGACGCGCGTCTGGTACGCGGCCCTGGCCACCGGACAGGATCCCAACAACATCAAGGACATGGACACGATCTGGGCCAAGGTGCGCGAGACGCGCGACCTTGCCAAGAAGTTCTGGAGTTCCGGCGCCGAGCTGATGGACCTGCTCTCCAAGGGCGAGATCGTGGTGACCGACGCCTGGTCGGGCCGCGTCGCGGCGCTGCAGGACCAGGGCCATCCGATCGGCTATCTCGATCCGGCCGGCTCCTATGCCTGGATGGAGGACATGCTGATCCTGAAGGGCTCGCCGATGGCCGAGTGCGAGGAGCTGATCAACTTCATGCTCGATCCGGCGACCTCGATCGCGGTGGCCGAGGGGCAGAGCTATCCGCCGTCGCTCGACCCGACCAAGGTCAAGCTGACCGAAAAGATCGCCAAGCTGCCGGCCTTCGACCCGACGGGCACGATGAAGGCGCTGACCTTCGCCGACCCGGTCTACTGGGCGACCAACGAGGACGCCTGGACCAAGCAGTGGAACAGGATCTCGAAAGGTGCCTGACGGCCAGCTCACGACACTCTCTCCCCGGCCGGTCTCGGCCGGGGCGGAAGACAAGAACGCGGCCGCCGGGGCGAACAGCCCGGCGGTCGAGTTCCGCAACATCGACATCGCCTACGGCAAGTTCGTCGCGGTGCGCGATTTCTCGCTGTCGATCGCCAAGGGCAGCTTCGTCACGCTGCTTGGGCCGTCCGGTTGCGGCAAGACGACGATCCTGCGCTCCATCGCCGGGCTGGTCGACATTTCGGCCGGCCAGATCATGATCGGCGGCCGGCGCGTTGACGACGTGCCGATCTACAAGCGCAACATTGGCCTGGTCTTCCAGAGCTATGCGCTGTTCCCGCATAAGAGCGTGTTCGACAACGTCGCCTTCGGCCTCAAATACCGCAACGTCGCCAAGCCCGAGATCAGGCGCAAGGTCAGCCAGGCGCTCGACATGGTGCGGCTGCCTGGCAGCGAGAAGAAACTGCCTTCGCAATTGTCCGGCGGCCAGCAGCAGCGCATCGCGCTGGCGCGCGCCATCGTCTTCGAGCCGCAAGTGCTCCTGCTCGACGAACCGCTCTCGGCGCTCGACGCCAACATGCGCGAGGAAATGCGCGTCGAGATCAAGAAGATCCAGAAGGAGACCGGCATCACCGCCATCTTCGTCACCCACGACCAGGAAGAAGCGCTGTCGATGTCGGACCGCATCGTGGTGATGAATGCCGGCTCGGCCGAGCAGGTCGGCACGCCGGAGGAGGTCTTTGAGCGGCCCGCCACCGCCTTCGTCGCCGACTTCCTCGGCAAGGCCAACATGCTTCCGGGCAAGGTTAGCCAATCGGACGGGCCGACGCTTGTCACGCTGGCCAGCGGCCAGACGGTCGATGTGCTGTCGCCCCGGCCGCTGGCCCAGGGCAGCGCCGTCACGGTGGTGGTGCGGCCGCAGAAGCTGACGGTCGGCGGAGCGGGCGCCAACCGGCTGCCGGGCCGCGTCGTGTCGGCCTCCTACCTCGGCGGCAGCGCCATCTACGAGGTCGATATAGGCGGCAAGACGATCATTCGCGCCAACGTCCCGATCGATGGCAGCGTTCTGCGCGAAGGCGAAGCGATCGAGCTCGGCTTCGGTCCGGACGGCTGCGTGCTGCTCGACGAGGCCGGACGGCGCATCTCCTGAGTCGCTGCCGCCGCCGGTCGCAAAACCTCGGTTTCCACGGCAATTTCGACGCCCGCTCCAACGCTGGTTCCCCCGGCCATGCTCGAGAAGCCCTCCATCGACGACGCGAAGGGTCGCGCCGCAAAAGATGGAGACGACGATGACGACTTTGTACCGCACGGCTCATGAAACCGGCCGATCGGGCTTCGGCCCGATCGATTTTGCCAGCCGCGCGCTCAGGCTTTTCCTTCGCGCCATGAGGATGCGCAGCGACCGCGCCGCGATGCAGGCCATGCCCGACCACCTGCTCAAGGACATGGGAATCGCCCGTTCGGAAATCGACCATTACACCTCGATGCGCCACGCCGCGTCCGACGCCGACCGGATGGACACCGCCAACGCCAGATGACCGCCGACGGCGATCATTACCACGCTGTCGAAAGGCCCCGGGCTTCCCCATGCCCGGGGCTTTTTGCGTCTCGGCGCATTCGGGGTCGGGCGGCGTCGACACGTCGTTTCAAACGATACGTCCCACGCAATTTCCACGGTAGGCGTATCAAAAATTCCACGGTGGCATCCACTCTGGCTCAAACGCTCCATCGGCAAACAGAGCCCGTCACGGCAACCAAGCCGCAAACAACCTTTGGAGATGAAAATGCAACCCAACACCAAACCTGCACGGCTTCCGCTCAACGGCGTCGACACGCCGAACCTATTGGCGACGATCAATTTCGTCGCGGGGCAGCCGGAGCTGGCCAGGTTCCAGTTCCGCGCCCACAACGAGTGGATCGAAGGCACGCACAGCAAGACCGTCATGAACGGCTTCTTCGGCGCCGGCCAGGAGCAGAAGCACGAGAAGCCGCATTATGCCGACGCCGACCATCCGGCGATCCTGTGCGGCGCCGACACTGCGCCGACCCCGGTCGAGTGGCTGCTGCACGGGCTGGCCGGCTGCCTGATGGCGGGCGTCGCCAACATCGCCGCCGCGCGCGGCATCAAGCTCACCAAGGTGAAGTGCTCGGTCGACGGCGACATCGACCTGCGCGGCATCCTGGGCATTTCCGACGAGGTCCGCAACGGCTTCCAGAACATCCAGGTGTCGTTCGAGATCGAAGGCGATGCGCCGGCCGAAAAGCTGCAGCAGCTGGTCGAGCAGTCGCGCGCCCGTTCGGCGGTGTTCGACGTGCTGACCAAGGGCGTGCCGGTCACCGTCGGCATCAAAACCATCCAGTAAGCCGAAACCGGCGGTCCGGACCGATCCGGGCCGCCTCCCCTCCCATTGACGGAACATAACATGAGACGCGCTGACGTCGTCATCATCGGCGCCGGCCAGGCCGGTCTTGCGCTCAGCCATTACCTCGGCCTGGCCGGTATCGACCATGCCGTGCTGGAGCGCGGGCGCATCGGCGAACGCTGGCGCTCGCAAAGCTGGCGCTCGCTCAGGCTGCTCACGCCGAACTGGCTGAACGCCCTGCCCGGCTCACCCTACAGGAGCGGCGACCCCGACGGCTTCATGAGCAAAAGCGCTTTCGTGGAAAGCCTGGAGCGCTACGCCTGGCAATGGCACGCGCCCGTCGAAACCAATGTCGAAGTGACCGCCGCCAAGCGGACCAGCGACGGCTTTGCCTTGCGCACCAGCGCCGGCGACTGGGAGGCGCGCGCGGTCGTCGTCGCGACGGGACATTGCGACCGGCCGGTCATCCCATTTTCGGCCGAGACCCTTCGCGGACCGCTCAGCATCCACGCCTCGCAATACCGCTCGCCCGGTGAACTGCCCGGCGGCGGCGTGCTCGTCGTCGGCGCGTCATCCTCCGGCGTGCAGATCGCCGACGAGTTGGCCCGCGCCGGGCGCCGCGTGATGCTTTCGGTCGGCAAGCACACGCGCCTGCCCAGAACATGGCGCGGCCAGGATATCTTCTACTGGCTTTGCGCCATGGGCCTGATGGCGCAGCGCGAGGAAGACCTCGAGAACCCGGAAGGCGCCCGGCGCCAGCCTTCGCTGCAGCTCGCCGGCCGGCCCGACAGGGCCGATGTCGACCTCGCAACCCTGCAGGCGCTCGGCGTGGGGCTGACCGGGCGGGTGCACGGCGTCGGCGACCGCGAGATCGCCTTTGCCGGCGATCTCGGCCAGCACATCGCGGCCGCGGAAGCCAAGCAGGCGCGCCTGCTCGACCAGATCGACCGTTTTGCCGGCACCCCGACACCCTACCGACCCGAGCCAGTAGCGGTGCCGCCGGCACCGAGCGAGCGGCTGTCGCTGACCGACGGGTCGATCCGCAGCATCATCTGGGCCACCGGCTATGCGCGCTCGTTCAGTTGGCTGGAGCCGCTGGCGCTCGGCGCCGATGGCGAGCTCGCCCATCAGGGCGGCGTCACCAGCGTGCCCGGCCTCTACGCGCTCGGTTTCCGCTTCCTGCGCAAGCGCGATTCCAACTTCATCGGCGGCGTCGGCGCGGACGCCGAGGCGATCGCCGCCGAAATCTCCCGTTATCTCGATTGCAACGGCCGCAGGGCGGCCTGAGGACCACGACCATGGCAAGCAACCTTATCTCACTCACGGCTCCCCCCAAGCGTGGCCATTACGATGCGATCATCGTCGGAGCGCGCTGCGCGGGGGCGGCTACCGCGATGCTGCTCGCCCGCGCCGGCCTCAAGGTGCTCGCGATCGACCGCAAGCCCTACGGCTCCGACACGCTGTCCACGCATGCGCTGATGCGGCCCGCCGTGCTGCAGCTTTGGCGCTGGGGCCTGCTCGAGCCGCTGCTCAAAGCCGGCACGCCGCTGATCGAGACGACGACCTTCCACTATGGCGAGGAGGAGATCACCATCCCGCTCGCCCCAAGCGGGGACCTGCCCGGCCTGATCGCGCCACGTCGCACCGTGCTCGACCGCATCCTGGTCGATGCGGCGCGCAAGGCCGGCGCGGAAATCCTGCACGAGGTGGCGGTCGGCGATCTCTTCGCCGACACGCGCGGTCGCGTGCGCGGCATCGAAATCCGCGCCGCCGGCCGCGCATCGCTCCGGGTCAGCGCCGATATCGTGGTCGGCGCCGACGGCGTCGGCTCGCTGGTGGCGAAATGCGTCGACGCCCAGCCTTCGCGGCGCGGCGTCGTGTCGGCCGCCCATGTCTATGGCTACGCGCCGGTCGAGGCCGGCGCCGGCTATCACTGGTACTTCCGCGACGGCATCGCCGGCTCGTTCATCCCGACCAATGACGGCCTCGCCTGCATCGTGGCCTCCGTGCCGACGGGTCTGTTCGACCAGCGCTTCCGCCTCGGCCACGCCCGCGCCCGCATGGATGTGCTCGAGGCGCTTTCGCCGGCGCTGGCCGGGCAGGCCGCCCGGGCGCCGAAGGACGCCCGCCTGCAGGCCTTCCGCGGCGTGCCGGGCTATATCCGCCAGCCGCACGGGCCCGGCTGGGCGCTGGTGGGTGACGCCGGCTTCTTCCGCGATCCGATCACCTCGCACGGCATTTCCGATGCGCTGCGTGACGCCGAGAGTCTCGCGCGGGCGATCCTCGATGGGTCCGAAGCGGCGTTCACGGACTGGCAGCAGCAGCGCGACATGATCGCCAACCAGATCCTCGACACCACCGACGCGATCGCCGGCTTCGACTGGACGCTCAATGAGCTCGGCGAGCGGCATCGCCGCTTCAGCGCCGTGCTGAAGGCCGAGGTGCAGGCGCTGGCCGGGCAGCCGGCGCCGGTCCGCCGCGCCAGGCCCGCCACCTGTCGGGCCCCGGCCAACCAGGACAAACCCTCGGCCGGCCCGGACCTTTTTCGCAACGGAACCGGAGCAAGACCGTGACCGAACATGTCATGAAGGACGGCTGGATCGGCGTCGTCAAAGGGCGTCCGCAGCCGGGCGCCTTCGCGGAGCGTTCGCGTCGCACGCAGCCGCGGGATATCGACACCTTCGCCGCGATGACCGGCGACCGCAACCCGCTGCATTACGACAAGGCGCTGGCCGAGGCTTCCGTTTTCGGCAAGCTCATCGTGCAGGGCGGCGTCACGTCCGGCATCCTGAACGCCGTGGTGGCGCAGGACCTTCCCGGCCCCGGCTCGGTGTTCCTCGAAGTGTCGTGGAAATTCGTCAAGGCGGTCGGCGTCGGCGAATTGATCACCGGCCGCGTCGAGGTCAAGGAGGTGCGCGCCGACAAGCCGATCACCAAGCTGGAGACGTCGGTGCGCAACGAAGCCGGCGAGCTTTGCCTGACCGGCAGCGCGACGGTGTTCACCGTGCCGCTGGCCAAGAGCTGAGCGTTTCGCGAAGGGCTGGTTACACGCCCGCCGTCTCGGCGATGAAGGCGCGGACGTGGCCGATGAACTCCTCGAAGGCGGGCTCGCCTTCGAGGAGGATATGGTTCTGGCTCTCGAGCTCGATGAAGCGCGCGCCGGGGATGCCGGCTGCCAGGGTGCGCCCGGATTCGACGGGAGCGACATTGTCGTCCCGCGCGTGCAGCACCAGCGTCGGCACGCGCACCTTCTCCAGCAAATCGCTGACGTCGATGACCGAAAAGGCGCTCTGGAGGCGCCAGGCATCGTCGGGGTAGACGGTGCGCAGCATCAGATCGTCCATCCAGGCGAAGTGTTCGTGCGTGGCGCCTGGGATGAACATGGAGCAGAAGGCCTGGCGGAACATCGGGTTCGGCTTGCCCCAGCTCTCGCGCATCAGCGTTGCGGCGGCCTCGCGCGTCGCGATTTCGCCGGCGTCGCCGCGCGCCCGCCAGCCTTTGACGTAGCCGCCATAGAGGATCATGCCCGACACTTTCTCGGGGTGGCGGATGGCGTAGGCGATCGAAACCGCGCAGCTCTGTGACAGGCCGAGCAGGGTGAAGCGGTCGAGACCCGTCGCCTCGACCACGCATTCGAGGTCCGACAGCATGGTCTCGAACGAAATGTCGACGACGTGCCGTTGCGACAGGCCGTTGCAGCGCTCGTCATAGCGCACCAACCGGTTTTGGCGTGACAGTTCCCGCATCCAGTGCCGCCAGATCGGGCTGTCCCAGTCGAAGGTGAGATGCGACATCCAGTGCGCGGCGCGCAGGATAGCCGGGCCGCTGCCGGTGCTGGCATAAGCCAGCCTGGTGCCGTCGAGAGCCCGGCAGAATTGCACCGAGCGGCCGGCATCCTGCGCCGACGCGGCGGTTTTCGGCGGCGCCCGCTCCGGTCGCGCGGCCCCAGACTGCGGCGCGCGGCCCGTGGCTTGAGCGGCGGCCGACCGGACCTTGTCCTCCAGCGCCTCGATCTCGGCGCCGAGGCCGGCGTCGTCAGCCACGAGGCCGTGCAAGCGCCGGGCGAAAGGCAGCGCCCACCGGGGCTCGTCCGCCAGACGCTCGACCAGTTCGCGCAGGATGCCGATCTCGACGATCTCCACCTCGCTGGCGATCGCCTGCCGCCAGGATTCGTATTCGAAGCATCGTTCGAGCGAGAGATCGGCTAGAAAGCCGCCGCGGATCGAGGCCAGGACGGCTTCGAGCTCCTCGGTCGCGTGGGACGAAAGGTCGGCCTTCACCAGCGGCGCCAGCCGCGCATAGTCCGTCTCGAGATTGAGCGTCACGGCGTTGCGATCGGCGATGAGGGCGGATTCGTCGCCGTTCAGCACCTGGCGGATCTTGGACAGGCTCCAGCGCAAGGCGCCGCGCGGATCGTCGGGAATGTCCCAGAATATCCCGCACAGCCGCTCGCGCTGGTGCTGCCTGGCGGTGACGGCGAGGTAGGCGAGCAGCGCCCGCGTCTTGCGCGATGGCGGCAGGTCGAGCGGCTGGCCGTCGCGCATGACCTGAAGATCGCCAAGCACGCGCAGTTCCAGCCTGTGCCGACCGCCGTTCATGCGTTCACGCGCTTGTCGATCGCCATGATCCCCCTTTGGCCTTGGCCGACGCTGCGAAGGCGCAGCCAAATAGCAAGAATCGCTAATTTGGGAAAGCTTGGTGCATCAAGGCAGCAGGAGTTTCAGTCGGGAGAGCCTGAGGCGCGCGAGCCGCCGCGCGGGATTATGGAAGGCCTCAAGGCCGGCTTCCATGAGGAAGGCCAGCGTCATCAACTCGATCAGGAATTCGTCCGCCGCGTCGAAGGCGGCTCGTGAGCCGGTGGCGAGGTGCCTGAGCAGAGCGCGTGCCTCCTCGGCAGCATCGGCGCTGCCGGCGTCAATCAGCGCTTCGAGCCTCGTGAAACAGTCCATGTCGATTCTCTCCGCCCCACCAAGGCGATAGATCGAGCTGGCGGCGGAGACATCCACATATGTTAAGCGATCTGCTTCGACGATCCATTCACGCCTTTGCAGGAACGGTCATCGTTTCGTGCCGGGTCGCAGGCATCGAGCACACCAGCAAGAACCGCTGGCCCGGCGGCAGGCCCTGTGTGGAGATCAGTGCGGCGTGTCGCCGGCCATGTGCAGAAGCTCCCAGGCCGAGCCGACGCGGCTATCGAACTGCGAAGCAAAAATCCTGGCCTCGCTGTCCTGGAAGCCTTCGTCGACGAGCGCCTCGATGCTTCGTCGCAGCAAGGCGAGCTGCATCCGCCGCGCATGAATCTTGTCGGTTTCGCTCATGATGGCCGTGACGTGATAAGCAACGACAGGCTGGCCGAGACAGGACAGAAGCGCGCCCGATCCCGCCGTCGCCGCGGTGACTGCTTCCTCGATATTCATGCCGGCGCTCCTCATCAAAGATGCTGGGCGCCTCCCCGGCAGACGGCGGCGATGATCCGCCGCTTCTTTTCTGATTTCGGCAGCCGCGCGCTGATCCCTCGCGGCCAACACCAGTATCCTCCAGAACACTATTAAAGGCGACCGGATAGTTAATCGATGGTTAACGCGAACGCTCGCATCTTAGGCATGTCCAGACCCATGACGTCGGGCGTGCGACAAGCCACGCGATCATGTGGTTTTCCGGCTCCATGTGCTTGGACCAGCTCCACAATGTCCGCGGCCACGGAGCTTCCCGGCAACGCATTGACCCGACTGTGACGGCAGGCGACAAGTTGCGCCAATCAAGGCGGAATCTCCATATGCTCAGCACCATCGGCGTGGCCGCCACCCTATTTGCCGCCACCAACATCGACGACGTTTTCGTTCTGCTTGGCTTCTTCGGGCACCGCCAGTTCCGTCCTTATCAAGTTGTCATCGGGCAATGCCTGGGGTTCGCGGTGCTGGTGGCCGTCAGCCTGGTCGCATCGCTCGTTTCACTGGTTTTTGCGCCGGTCTATGTCGGTTTGCTCGGCTTCCTGCCGATCCTGATAGGTTTTAAGAAGCTCCATGACCTGTGGCGTGGGAGTGATGACGACGAGGCAAGCGCTCCCAAGCCGGGATTGGGAAACGTCCTTGCCGTGGCGACCGTCACGGTGGCGAATGGCGGCGACAACATCGGCATTTACACACCGGCCTTCGCCACAAGCAGCAAGGCCGAGATTGGCGTCACGCTTATGGTCTTCGCGATGGGCGTGGCGGTTTGGCTCATGTTCGCGCACTGGCTGGTGAACCACCCGGCCTTGGGCGCGCCAATCCGGCGCTATGGCCATTGGCTTGTGCCATTCGCCCTGATCGCGATCGGGGCCTTCATCATTTACGACGCCGGGTCATTGGCGTTGCTTCATGTTTCAAGCCGGCCTGCGACCGGCATCTGAGAGGATCGTCGGTCAGTGACCGGGGATGTTGCGCTGCGCCGACGGCGCCAGGCTCTGTGAACCCGGCACCGAAACCGGCGCGCCGTGAAGTACCCAGTCGGCCGCGATCTGGCCGATCACCGGGGCGAGCTGGATGCCGTAGCCGCCGGCGCCGGCGGCGGTGATCAGCGTTGGCTCCGAGGCATCGACCGGTCCGACGAAAGGGCGATGGTCGGCCGTGACGGGATACAGGCCCGCCCAGCCTCGGCCCAGCCGCGCGCCCGGCAGGTCGGGGACGCGTTCCAAAAGCAGCTCCGCCAGGTCGACCTTCGACTGCTCATCGCACTGGTCGTTGTAATTGTCGGAATCCTCCGGCGCGATCGACTTCACCTTGTGGATCTCGGCAATCAGCTCGCCCGGCTTTTCGTGGCGGAAATTGAGCCCGCTGCCTTCTCCGTCCACGAGGTCCATCACCATCGGCATCGTATAGCCGAGCGGCTCGTCGAGATGGATGACGACGGCCTCGTGGCGCTCGGGCCATATGTGCAGGGCCTGGCCGAAGAGGTCCGCGACCCGAGGCGCCCAGGCGCCGGCCGCATTGACCACGACCTGGCAATCCAGCGGGCCGCCATTGGTCTCCAGAGTGTAGCCGCCCGAGCGCCTCAGCACGCCGACCAGCTTGCGATACTGGCGGATCTCGCCGCCCTTCGCGCGCACCATCTGCGCCAGCAAATTGCACATCTCGTGCGGATCGAGGAAGCCGTTGTCGGGGCCGAACAACCCGCCTTCGAGCCCGTCGGGGTTGATGTGCGGAACGAGCTCCCTGAGTTCGTTCGCGCGGACGAGACGCGACCTCAAGCCCGCCTCGGCCTGGATCTCGACCGATCGCGCGAACAGCTCCATTTGGCTGGCCGTGCGCGCCAGCCGCAGATAGCCGATATGGTTGAAGCGAAGCCCCTCGCCTTCCCACTCGCGGAACCGGCGCAGCGAATGGGCGCGAAGCATGATCTCGAACGGGTCGGTGAATTGCGACCCGACGACGCCGACCGACCGGCCGCTCGACCCCGACGCGATCGACTGGGCTTCCAGCACCGTCACCCGGGCGCCCTGCTCGACGAGGTTGAGCGCCGTGCACATGCCCAGCGTGCCAGCACCGATCACCACGACATGAGGAAAAACTGTCATCTATGGTCCGCCTGCTTTCAGGACTGCGCGGCGACGTCGCCGAGGGTCTCGTCGATCGCCTGAAGGACGGCGCCGGCATCGTCCCCAGTCATCGGCGTCGAGAGCGCGAACAGGCCGTAGCTGGCGGAGAGCACGCCACGGCCGAGCAGGCCCTTGTGAAAGGCGTCGAATTTCTTCCGCTCGGCGTGGCCGGGATAGATGGAGCGGTAGTCCGTGACGGGGTGCGAGGTGAAGTGAACCTTGAACAGCGACCCAAGGCCGACGCATTGGCCCGCAAGCCCATGCTTCAGGAGCGAGGCGGTGACGCCGTCGCGCAGGAACGCGCCCAGCCGATCGAGATGGGCAAAGCTTTCCTTCGTCAGCGCACGCATCGAGGCAAGCCCTGCGCGCATCGTCACCGGGTTGGCGGTGAAGGTGCCGCCATGCGGAAGCGCCGGCTTGCCTGCGGTCGGATCGAACACCGCCATGACATCGGCGCGCCCGCCCACGGCGCCGACCGGAAAACCGCCGCCGATGATCTTGCCGAGCGCCGTCAGGTCGGGCTCGATGCCCCACAGGCCTTGCGCGCCCGACCATCCGAGGCGAAACGAGATGACCTCGTCGAAGATGACCAACGAGCCCGCCGCGTGGGCGATCTCGGCCATGGCGAGCAGGTAATCGCGGCGCGCCGGGATCAGCCCGGCACGGTTGGGCATCGGGTCGATCAGCACGGCTGCGATGCTGTCGCCCTCGGCGGCGAAGACGGCGCGCAGCGCCTCGGTGTCGTTGAACGGCACGGCGATCACGTCGTCCAGCACGCCGCGCGGCGTGCCCCTGGCATAGGGCGTCGATCTCGGCAGATCGCCCCAGTTGGCGGGCGACGAATCCAGGCTCACCTCGGCGAAATCGTAGGAGCCGTGATAGGCGCCCTCGATCTTGACGATCTTCGGCCGCAAGGTGAAGGCGCGCGCGGCCTTGATCGCCATCATCACGCCCTCGGTGCCGGAATTGGTGAAACGGACCTGGTCGACCGAGGGCAGCCGCTCGACCAGGAGTTCGGCGAGCTCGATCTCGCTCAGCGTCGGGGCGCCGAAGGCGGTGCCCAACGGCAGTTGCCCGGCCACGGCCGCGGTGACGTCGGGATGCGCGTAGCCATGGATCATCGCGGTGAAATTGTTGATGCAGTCGTAATAGACATTGCCGTCGACATCCCAAAGCCTGCAGCCCTCGCCGCGCTCGGCATAGATCGGGAACGGATCGACAAAGACGGTGGTGCGCGTATTGCCGCCCGGCATCACCTTTTTGGCGCGCTCGAACAGGGCTTTCGATCCGGGCATGGCTTCGGGGTAATGCGGCATGGCTCTCGCAGGCGTTGAACAGCGGCGACATAACCGCTCGCCTGCTAGCTACGGTCCGTTTGCGCGCCGGCGCAATCAGCCAGGCAGGGCATGCAAGCCTGCCAAGGCGCCGCCTTAGAGCGGTTCGGCGTTCCAGAGAATCGCGGAACCGCTCTAAGTCCTTGTTTTTCGCAATCCCGGACGGAAAACCGCTACGCACTTTTCCTGGAATTGCTTTAGACCGGTTCAGCGTTTCAAGGAATCGCGGAACCGCTCCAAGTCCTTGCTTTTCGCAATCCCGGACGGAAAACCGCTACGCACTTTTCCTGGAATTGCTTTAGAGCGGTTCAGCGTTTCAAGGAATCGCGGAACCGCTCCAAGTCCTTGTTTTTCGCAATCCCGGACGGAAAACCGCTACGCACTTTTCCTGGAATTGCTCTGGCCTTTCGCGACGGCTGCAACCCCGCGGTTCGGATGCCTGAGATTGGTCGGCGTTATGCCGGTCTGCTGGCGGAAGACGCGGCTGAAATGACCGGCGTTGGCAAAGCCGCAGCGATAGGCGATCTCGCCGATGGCAAGATCGCTGCCTTCCAGCAGGGACCTGGCGTAATGCACCCTGAGCGCCAGATAGGCGGCCATCGGGCCGATGCCGAGCTCGGCGCCGAACAGGCGCTCGAGCTGGCGGCGCGAGCAGTTCAGCCGCGCCGCGATCTCGGCCACCGAGAGCGTCTCCTGCAAATTGCTCTCCATCAGCAGCAGCGCACGCTTCACCGCGCGGCTCGCGGCGGCCGGGAAGAGGTCGCCGACCGGCTGCACGTCGCGGCTGGAGCGGATGCGGTCGAGAACCAGGATCTTCGCCGCCTTCTCCGCCGCCTTCTGGCCGATGAATTGCGAGACGAAATAGCCGGCAAGGTCGGCGGCGCCGGTGCCGCCGGCGCAGGTGGCGCGGCCACGGTCGACCGTATAAAGGCTGTCGGCATGGGCGCTCACATCGGGGAACTCGGCGCGGAAATCCTTGATGTGGAACCAGCTGACGGCGGCGCTGTAGCCGTCGAGCAGGCCGTAGCGCGCCAGCACGAAGCTGCCGGTGCAGAGCGCGGTGAGCGGCACGCCCTTCTCGGCGGCGCGCATCAGGAACGCCTCCTTTTCCGAGCTCAGCTTGCGGTTGGTGTCGAGCAGGCCGCCGACCACCACGACATTGTCGAAATCCTCCGGATTGCCCATCGCCCTTGTCGGCAGCAGCTCGACGCCGCAGCTCGCGCGGATCGGCAGGCCGCGCTCTCCGACGATCTCCCAGTCGAACTCGATCCTGCGGCTGCGGTCGCCCTCGTCGCCGGCGAGCCTCAGCGTGTCGATGAACAGCGAGAGCGGCGACAGGGTGAAATCGCGCACCAGCAGGAATGCGAACTTCTTGGCCATCTTCGTGCGGGACCGTCCCTCGTTCGAACGCAGCTTATGCGGAAATCCATGCGCCGGGCGCTCTGAATCCGACCTGCATCAGGTCGCAACACCACTCGGCCGCGAGCCGGCGGCTTAGCGTCGATCGGCTGCGCGGCTTGCCAAGGTGAGGACGAAGCGCCCCACGACGATCCCCGCGACACCCGCCGCCGCCTTGACGAGGGCATCGGCAAAACGCGCGTGCCGGCCGGGGTCGAAGAGCTGCAGGAACTCCAGCACGCCGGCCACCGCGCAAACGAAAATTACGGTCTGGACGACGCGGGACGGAAAGCCGAGCGCCAGGGCCACCCCCAGCATGACATAGGCCAGGGCACGTTCGATGTTGGCATCGCCCAGATGCGGCCGGAGCTGGATCGGCGACAGCGTTGCAAAGGTGATGAGGGCCAGCAGGGCGAGCGCGGCGAGACGGGAGATGAAGGTCATGCCCGCTCTTACAGGCCCAAGGCCGCGATAACAATATTTGCCCGTTCCCGCCGTGGATCGGCCCGCGCGTGCTCGCCGCCGGACATCGGGGACGAAGCCGTTATCGCCGCTCCCTGCCGGGAGACGGCGAAGCGCTCAGCGATGACGACAACCCATCCATTCGCCGTGTCGCCTGAGGCGAATATCAGTTTTGCGGTTTGTCGCGGAAACAGGCAATAATCGGCGAAGGCGCCGCCCCTCATCCGCCATTCGGGCACATTCCCGCCTTATCGTGGCCGGAGAAGAGACTGGCCGCGGCGCCCCGCGGCGCCGGTTTTCCTGCTGGAATGCCGGTTATCGGCGCGTCCGGCGTCCCGGGCATCAAGTTCGGGCATCAAGCCGCCGCCCTGCCCTGGTCCGCCCGCTGGGCGCATCTGGAACAGGGCTCTGGCCCAACCCGGACATGCACGAACGGGATGGCCATTATAACCAGACGCTTTATAACGGTCGCTGACAAAGCGATACCAAGGGGAGACGATGCGTTACATACGTCCGCTTTCAATTGAAGATGCCGTTGGCGAACTCGCCAAGGCGGTAGGACCGGCCGCGATCCTGGCCGGGGGCAGCGACCTTCTGGTCAGGATGAAGGGCGGCTTCGTCGACCCCGAGCTGATCGTCGACATCAAGCGCATTGGCGGCCTGAGCGACGTCACCGAGACGGCCGAGGGCTTCCGCATCGGCGCCGCCGTGCCCTGCGCGGTGCTGGGCGAGAACAAGGCGCTCAAGCAGGCATGGCCGGGCGTGGTCGAGGCCGCCAACCTGATCGGCTCCAAGCAGGTGCAGGGCCGCTGCACCATCACCGGCAATCTGTGCAACGCCTCGCCCGCCGCCGACAGCGTGCCGGCGATGGTGGCGGCAGGCGCAAGGGCCGTGGTCGTAGGGCCTTCGGGCAAGCGCACCATTGCCGTGGAAGCCGTGCCGACCGGTCCGGGCCGCACGTCTCTCGCCAAGGGCGAGATCATCGAGGCGATCCTGCTCGACAAGCGCCCGCCGCATGCGGGCGACGCCTATCTGCGCTTCATTCCGCGCACCGAAATGGACATCGCGGTGGTGAGCGCCGGCGTCAACCTGACGCTGGATGACAAGGGCGCGATCAGAAGCGCCCGCGTGGCGCTGGGCGCCGCGGCACCCACGGTGCTTCTGGTCGAGGAAGCGGGCCAGGTGCTGGTCGGCTCGAAGCTCGACGAGGACACGCTCGAGCGGCTGGCCAAGATCTGTTCCGGCGCCTGCCGTCCGATCGACGACAAGCGCGGCACCATCGAATTCAGACGGAAGGTCGCGGGCGTGCTTGCAAGGCGCGCCGCGGCAATCGCCTACAAGCGTGCGGGAGGCAAATAATGGCCGGTGTAGCTGTATCAACCACGATCAACGGCGATGCCGTCGAATATCTCTGCCAGCCCGACGAGACGCTGCTGGAAGTGCTGCGCGACCGGCTCGGCCTGACCGGCGCCAAGGAAGGCTGCGGCACCGGCGACTGCGGCGCCTGCAGCGTCATCGTCGACGGCAGGCTGGTCTGCTCCTGCCTGGTGCTGGGCGCGGAGGCCGAAGGCCGCAAGATCGAGACCATCGAGGGCATGGCGCATGGCGACCAGTTGCACCCGCTGCAGCAGAAGTTCCTGGAGCATGCGGCGCTGCAATGCGGCGTCTGCACGCCGGGCTTCCTGATCGCGGCCAAGGACCTGTTGGCCAAGAACCCCTCGCCCACCGAGGAGGAAATCCGCTTCGGGCTGGCCGGCAACCTTTGCCGCTGCACCGGCTATGACAAGATCGTGCGCGCCGTCCAGGACGCGGCCAACGTGATGAAGGGAGCGTAATCCATGAATTTCGATCCGCGCTTTTCAGGACGCAAATTCGCATCCGTCGGCACGCGCCCGATCCGTCCCGACGGCATCGACAAGGTGACCGGACGTGCCCGCTACGGCGCCGACTTCAACATGGCCGGGCAGTTGGTCGGCCGCGTGCTGCGCAGCCCGCACGCCCATGCGGTGATCAAGAGCATCGACACCTCGAAGGCGGAAAAGCTCGCCGGTGTGAAGGCGGTGATCACGGCCAAGGACCTGCCGGACCTCACCGACGGCGACGCCGCGATGTTCGACATCCTCGACAATTGCATGGCGCGCAAGAAGGCGCTCTATGACGGCCACGCGGTGGCCGCCGTGGCGGCGATCGACGCCCGCATCGCCCGCCAGGCGCTGAAGCTGATCGAGGTCGAGTATGAGGTGCTGCCGCATGTGACGGATGTCGACGAGGCAGCGCACCACCACGCGCCGCTGATCAACGACCAGGTCTTCACCGAAGGCCTCGAGGAAAAGCCGGTAAAGCCCTCCAACATCACCAAGCGCACGCAGTTCGGCCATGGCGATGTCCACAAGGGTTTTGCCGAGGCCGACTTCGTGGTCGAGCGCTCCTTCAAAACCGAGCAGACGCACCAGGGCTATATCGAGCCGCATGCCTGCGTGGCGAGCGTCAACCCGGACGGCACGGCGGACCTGTGGGTCTGCACGCAGGGCCATTTCGTCTACCGCCAGCATTGCGCCCAGTTGCTCGGGCTGGAAGCCTCGAAGCTGCGCGTCACCTCCTCGGAGATCGGCGGCGGCTTCGGCGGCAAGACCCATGTCTGGGCAGAGCCGGTGGCGCTTGCCTTGTCGCGCAAGGCCGGGCGCCCGGTGAAGCTGGTGATGACCCGCGACGAGGTGTTCCGCGCCTCGGGCCCGACCAGCGCCACCTCGATCGACGTCAGAATAGGCGCGAAGAAGGACGGCACCATCACCGCCGCGGAAGCGACGCTGCGCTATAGCTGCGGCCCCTATGCCGGCTCCTGGGCCGAGATCGGGGCGATGACTGCCTTCGCCTGCTACAAGCTGGAGAACGTCAAGACCGTCGGTTTCGAAGTGCTGGTCAACCGGCCGAAGACGGCGGCCTATCGCGCGCCGTCGGCGCCGATGGCGGCCTTCGCGGTGGAAAGCGCCATCGACGAGCTCGCCCACGAGATTGGCATGGACGCGGTGGACTTCCGCATCAAGAACGCCGCGCAGGAAGGCACCCGCGCCTCCTACGGCCCGGTCTACGGGCCGATCGGCATCGGCCCGACGCTGGAAGCGGTGAAGCATCATCCGCACATGAAGGCGCCGCTCAAGGCCAACCAGGGGCGCGGCATGGCCTGCGGCTTCTGGTTCAACTTCGGCGGCCAGACCTGCACGGACCTCAACATCGGCATGGACGGCTCGGTGTCGCTGGCCGTGGGCACGGTGGATGTCGGCGGTTCGCGCGCCTCGCTGTCGCTGGTGGCGGCGGAGGAGCTCGGCATCGACTACAGCCACGTCAAGGCGATCGTCGCCGATACGTCCTCGCTCGGCTACAACGACATGACCGACGGCAGCCGCGGCACCTTCTCCTCCTCGATGGCGACCATCTCGGCCGCCCGCAATGCGATCAAGATCCTGCGCGAGCGCGCGGCGCAGATGTGGGATATCCCGGTGGACGACGTCACCTGGGAAAAGGGCCATGCCATCGCCAAGGGCGAGAAATACGGCAACCTGTCGCCGCTATCCCTGAAGGAGATCGCGGCCAAGTCGGGCACGACCGGCGGCCCGATCGCCGGCCATAGCGAGCTCGTGGCCGACGGCGCGGGCGTTTCCTTCGCCACCCATATCTGCGACATCGAGGTCGACCCCGAGACCGGCTCGACCAGGGTGATCCGCTACACGGTGGTTCAGGATGCCGGCAAGGCGGTGCACCCGACCTATGTCGAGGGCCAGTACCAGGGCGGTGCCGCGCAAGGCATCGGCTGGGCGCTCAACGAGGAGTATATCTACGGCAAGGACGGGCGGCTGCAGAATGCGGGCTTCCTCGACTACCGCATCCCGGTGTGCTCCGACCTGCCGATGATCGACACGCAGATCCTGGAAATCCCCAACCCCAACCACCCCTATGGCGTGCGCGGCGTGGGCGAAACCTCGATCGTGCCGCCGCTGGCGGCGATCGCCAACGCGGTGTCGAACGCTGTGGGCGTGCGCATGACCCACATCCCGATGTCGCCGCCACGCATCCTCGCGGCGCTCGACGCGGAACGGGAAGGCTGAACCGGGACTGACGGCGATGGTGGAAGTCACCCTCTGGGGCTCCCTCAGCGCCGTCGCCGGCGGCAAGGCCAGGCATGAGATCGAGGCCAAGGACATAAGGGAGCTGTTCCGCAAGCTGGCGGAACAGTATCCCGGCATAGAGCCATGGATCGACCGCGGCATCGCGGTCGCCATCGACGGGACGATCTATCGCGATACGTGGAGCAAGGAACTGCCAGAGGGGGCGGAGATTTTCCTGCTGCCGAGGTTGGCTGGGGGGTGAGCGCGAGGTTATCGCGCGACTCGCGATGGCCTCTTGCCCCCGATTACTGTGATTCCTGCTTGGGGTCGGCCTTCATTCGCCGGCGTCTTCAGCAGCCAAAGTCAAGCTCGGAGCAAATCCCCGGCAACCGCATCCAGCCATTTACCGAGTTGTGCGGATGCATGGAGGTCCTTGCGGACCGTGGGGGCATCCGCCTATCGCCTGAGGCCGAAGAAGCTCAGGACGGCGAGGACGACGACGACGAGCCCGACAATGTAGATGATACTGTGCATGGTTGATCCTCCTGTGGAGGATAAACAATTAGCGCCCACTAACGTTCCGTCGATCAGGCAAGTTCGAACGTCAGTCTGGCCAGGCTCGTGCCTTCCCTTCCGGGTCGGGCCGCGGGCGGGCCGACGAATTATCTGTCTGGCCGATCTTGGCGCACCAGGTTGTGGAGAAACAGCCCCGCCATCAGGGACATGACGGCGCCGACCATATCGTGGCTGGTCAGCCCGCAATAATACACAAAGGCAAATGTCAGCTCGGCCATGGTTCCACTCGGCTGGGCAATCCCTCCGAAAGAACCATCAGGCCGGGCTAATGTTCCTGACGGCTGGTGCTATCGTGGGAACACACGGGCGCCATCGATTTGTTGCTGCAGCAGGAAGGACCAGAGGCAAAGGCTAATGCTATCGTAGAAGAGCCCTGCCCTAGCTTTGTCGACCAGCCTGATCCCGGAGAAAATGAGCCTCACGAAGGAGGGAATCCCAGTCGGTTCCGATCGTTTCGATCAGCGCGCCGGCCTGTTCCTGGGTGATGCCGGCTTCTCTCGCCAAGCGACCGGCAAGCAAATCGAGGGCGGCCTGGCCGCTCTCGCCCAGACCGCGATTGCCATGCTGCAGCGCCTCGAAGATCACCTCGTAGATGCTATCGACTTCCTCGTCGATCTCGCTGGCCGCGATCCCTTCCCGCCCGGCCGCTTTCATAATCTCGGTGGCAAGGTCGGCCACCGCGAGGGGGTCGTCCGTCATCACGTTCGGCAGATGCTGCGCCATCCATCTGTCGAAGAACTCGAGACCGCGCTTGCTCATGTGGCGATAAGCGCGCGAAGAACATTAGGTTCCGCTGATGCGGCCCTCGATCCGACCGAGGTCCCATTCTGCGACGCATTGGTCCATCGCGCGAAACATATGCTCCTCGTTCTCATTAGGTCTGCGCTGACGAGAAATGAGTCCCTTCATCGTCAGGAGTGCCGGATCGCCCGCCATCTGCCCACGGATGGCGGGCATCTGACGAAAATGGCGATCAACCTTTTCCATCGGGCCGGTGATGTTCTCGCGCCCGATGTCGGCATCTGAACGCGGCGCTGGGCAGTAACGGAGGCAAGCATGATTACCACGACCTTGGAAACCAGATTGGCGGGTTTGCAAGCGAGGCTGAGAGCGGCCAACCTCAGCACGGATGACATGCTGGCTTTCCAAAGGGTCGCGGACGTGCTGGACAACGGCCATGGCTGTATTGACGTCGATGACCTGATCGCGCTCTCGTTCGTGGTCTCGGATGAGGCTCAAGGGCCGAGCGGCGCCCGACCCAGCCTGGTCCAGGTCTAGCGCTCACTCAGCGCCGGCGGGAAGGCAAGGCACGAGATCGAAGCCAAGGACATAAGGGAGCTGTTCCGCAAGCTGGCGGAACGGTATCCCGGCATCGAGCCGTGGATCGATCGCGATACACCTTCTTTCCTGGGATTGGACGCTGGATTCTGGCTTATGGCCTCTGGGGGTTATCCCCCACCTTACCGCGAGCTTATCCGAAAGCGGAATTGCCCCGTCCTTCCAATGGTTTCCGCTGCGTTCCCGATAGCGCATCCAACCGCCGTTGAAGGTGCCCGTTGAGCACGATCATTTCCTTGAGCGCCTTCACGGCGTCGCCCTTGTGAAGCGCAATGAACTTGTCGGCGGTGGCTTGAAGCACGGCCTCCTGGCGCCTGTCGAGCCGGACGATCTGGTTCAATCCGTTGACTCCCAATTGTCGATGCTTGCAGTGAACAAAAAGGGAACGAAAATGTCAACGGGCGAATTGACTCCTTGAGGAATACCTTCCTATCGATTGAGCATGCCGGAGCCCAGCAGCCGAACCCGCCGCGTCGTCCAAACGCTAAGCCGTGCCCACGACATCGGGCAGCTAATTCGCGTCCGCTGCATCAATTGCAACATCACTCGCCACTACCTCCCCGGGGATCTCCTCAAGCTCATGGGAGACATTCCGTTCTGGGACGTGGAGCGGCACATGCGGTGCGACCGCTGCAAGCGGCGGGAGTTCGATGTGGACATTCTTTTACCAAGCGCAGTGCAGAGCATGAAGATACGCGTGAGGCGGCTTGCCGGGGTCCGTATGGTGCGCCGGGTGATGTGGAAGGACGATCAATAGCAGTGGGCGCGGACATCACCGACTGGCTGACGGGTCGATCCACTGCGCAATCGTCCGCACAACATCGCTGAACTCCGGATGATCTGTCTGCCACGCCGCCGATTCTAGCTGGCCACTGGTTACATCTGGCGTCGCTTTTCCCTTCGAGACGCCGAGGGTCTTCTCCAAATCTGTGGGCCAGCACACCTGCAAATCAGATTCACTTCGGCAACGGTCAATCGAAGCGCGAGCTGCCTCAGTCTTGGGCTTTACCTTCCCGTCATCCCCGAGGTCTTCGTCAGTGAGAGCACACCAGCGAATGCCGAGTGCTGCCGCCACGGAGGCAAAGGCAGGGATGGCAGTCACGCTGCCACATTGTGTGACGCTGATCGATCGAGCATCAAGATCAAAGCCCAGCTTTTCCAGGGCGAGTCTGACCGCGAACTGGTCGTCCTTGCCCTCACATAACACCGCCGCCGACCCAAAAAGAAAGTCATGTGCACCATTGTCATCCAGCTTTGATTGCAGCTTTGCAGTCTGCTCCAGTCCATCGGTCTGTATGCCTCTGCCGGCAACCGCCCCGCGGCTCCTCACCAGGCGCGTAATCGACTGATCTTGATCAAAAGAAACCAACTCTGGCGAATGGGTGCTATAAACGACAGTCCAACCCTTCCGCGCCAGCGTCCCCATTACCTTCCTGATTTTGCGCCGGAGGTGGGGATGAAGATGCGTCTCGGGCTCTTCGACCAGCAGGACCACCCTCTCTCTGACTAGCTCGGGATACTCCGAAAGGGCCTCTAGCGCGGCAAGGCGTATGACACTTTGCCAGCCATCCCCCATGCTTCGAAGCGGGGTCGTAATGCTGTCAGGGTCTGTGGCCAGTGAGACCGCTAACTGCTGAGCAAGCCACTCATCCAGCGCTTGAGGATCAGGCCTTAAATCGATCTTGGCTTGGGCGCCAACATACCGGCTGAAAACGGTCTCAAGCTTCGGCTTCATATCGTCACGCCAAAACGGGAAGGCCTCCACCGCCTGTCGAAAGAAGTTGTGTGCCGAATGCAATGTCTTGGGCATTGGCCGCTCGACACCATCCGCTGCTTTCATGGTCCAGGTGTCGTTTAGGAAGCGAGAAGCGAGCAGCTTTGATAGCTTCGCTATCGGCCCCGATTTCCAAACGTACAGCGATGCTTCAATGTTCTGGGGCTTGAAAAGCCAAACCTCCGGGGCATGTTCGGATATGTCGTCTAGGCGGGCGTTAAGTAGCCTATATTCAACATTGTGCTCGGCAAACTTAGCCTTGTCATCGGCGGCAAGCGGCGTCCTCGGGGCGACAGTTACAGCTCTTCCCTCGTTGTCGAGCAGTGTGCGAGTGTGGCTCACCTTGCTTCCCTTGGTCGTCTTTCCTTTCACCTGGACGCCGTGGACCAGTGTCGGTTTCCCGATCCCTCGAACAGCAGGGTAACCAAGCTCATTCACAGAATGGAAATGCACCTGAACCGAAAACTCTCGAGATCGGTTTCCAGTATTATCGCAAAAGAAGTCTGTTTCCTCTGGAGACCACTGGTGAAAGCCACCGCCGTTCAAAGCCAAAGCAATGGCGTTGAGGACCGTAGACTTTCCGGCGTTGTTCGCGCCGATAAGAACTGATGGAAATCCGTGATGCAAATCGAGCTCTAGGTGCTCAATTCCACGAAAGCAATCGATGACCACCTTTGACAGTCGATAGTCGATTGGCACAGTGTCCCCCGCAGCCCGGTATTTGGGAAGCTTACACGAACCCGCGCCGTCACAACAACGAAAGCTGCCCTCCCTCCGGAGCCTGCTGCGGAAACTTGATCTGGGTGGCCGGCTTCTCGACGATCACCAGGGCATCGTCGGGGGCTGTGCGCTGCATGTGGCGCGCTTCCGACCACGGGGCCGTGAGCCAGGTCTCCACCTCGTCCCGGGTGGTCAGGATCACCGGCATGGCCTTCTCGTGGATCGGCGCGATGAGGGCGTTGGGCCTGGTCGTCAGGAAGCCGTAAAGCTCGAAGTCTCCCGGGCCGTCCTTCACCCTGCGCACACCTTGCCAGCGCGTCCAGAAGCCGGCGAAGAAGAACAGCGGGCGCTCCTCGCTTCGTGCGAACCAGTAGTTGCGCTGTATGCCCGTCTCCGGGTCCTTGTCGTTCGGCGTCGGGCTCGGCTCGGCGAAACTCGTCACCGGCACCACGCAGCGGTTCTCCACGCCGACATATTGCTGCCAGTGGCCGTATTGCGGGTTGCGGATGTTGGTCGTGCCGTAGTCCGCCTTGCCCTTCACCCGCTCGGCCGGCGTCGGCATGCCCCAAAGCAGCCTGGCAAGCTCGCGCTGGCCGTCGGGAGCATTGCGCACGACGGCGCCGGGCATATTGGGATAGACATCCAGCGAGGGCTCCAGGTTGCCCATGATGTCGCGCATGGCGCGGGTCCACTCGCGGATGGCGTCCTGGCTGGTGGTGATGTTGTAGAGATTGCACATGCGCGCGAGTGTGCATTAACGAAGCGATGTCCGCCAGTGGCGGGCGCCATCCCTTCGCCCCAACGCAGGCTTCGGCCGGCCAAACCGCGCCCCAATTCCCCCTCGCCCCACGGAACCACCCAATTCGTCGCTGTTTGCGGGGGTCTCCAGGCGCTGGGCCTCGGGGAAACGCATCCGCCCGCCTCTCCCGCTTCTTCGCCCCCCACGTGGAACCAACCTGCCCTTGGCGCGTAGTCTCGCCATCGTTCTCATCACAAGAAGGTAAAGTGCTCATGGCCGTTCGCAGGAAATTCAGGAAGCCGGGCGGCCTCGATCTTTGGCTGGCGCCGGCGGTCATCGGCATGCGGATGCCATTGATGGCGCTCGATGCGGTGAGCGGGGCGCCCAACGGCAAGGAGGCGATGATGGCGGTTCACGAAAAAGCGCTCGCTGCGACCGAAGGCCTGCTTGCCGCGCAGGCGGCGACGTTCAGGGCGGCGCTCAGCTTCTGGCCGGAGGTTCTTGCGGGCAAAAGCCCTTCGCTGCTGGACGGCAGGGCGGCAAGCGCCGCCACGGCGGCAGCGGTTAGACCGATAGCGAAGCGCGTCCGGAGCAACTATCATCGGCTGTCGGCAAAGCGCTGACAGGGCGCGCGCCACAGATTCCAGCCCCCACAACGTCCGCTCGAAATTTCCCCCTTAACCCACGGATACATCTTCGGAGTCGCGCGTTAATGCCCCCATGGTGGACGGGCTGGCACAATGGCCTCGGGGCAAGGGTGAAGTGGCGGGGTTGATCCGCGACTATCGCTGGGATTCCAGCCCGCTCGGGCCGCCTGAGGCGTGGACGCCAAGCCTTCGCACCGCCGCCGACCTTATGCTCGCGGCCGAGGCGCAGATCGTGATGTTCTGCGGGCCGGACTTCGTGGCGGTCTACAACGATGCCTATGCGCCGACGATCGGCGACAAGCATCCGCGCGCGCTCGGCCGGCCGGCGCGGGAGAACTGGGCGGAGCTGTGGGACGACCTCGAGCCGCTGCTCAGCGGCGTGCTCACCACCGGCGAGACGTTCTCGGCCAAGGACCGGCCTTTCTACATCGAGCGCTCGGGCGGGGTGGGCGAAACGGTGTATTTCGACATCTCCTATTCGGCGGTGCGGGCGCAGGACGGTTCTGTCGAAGCGGTGCTTTGCATCGTTTCGGAAACCACCGCGCGGGTGCTTGCGGCGGCAAAGCTGCTTGAAAGCGAGCAGCGGTTCCGCGCGCTGGTCAATGCCAGCTCCGACGTCATCTACCGCATGAGCCCGGACTGGCAGGAAATGCATCAGCTGGACGGCCGGGGCTTGATGTCGACGACGGAAGGCCCGGTGGTGTCGTGGCGCGAGGCCTATCTCTTCCCGGAGGACATTCCCGCCGTCGAGGCGGCGATCGACCGGGCTGTCGCGGAGCGCGGCGTGTTCGAGCTGGAGCACCGCGTGCGGCGTGCCGACGGCACCGCCGGCTGGACCTTGTCGCGCGCGATCCCGATTCTCGGCGAGGACGGGGAGATCCGCGAATGGTTCGGCATGGCCGCCGACGTCACGGCAAGGCGCACGAGCGAACAGCACATCCGGCTTCTGATGCGCGAGGTGAACCACCGCGTGAAGAACCAGTATGCGGTGATCCTTTCGATGATCCGCGAGACGGCCAAGCGGGCGACCGATCCGCGCCTGTTCGAAGTCCAGATCCGCGAGCGCATCATGGCGCTGTCGCGCTCGCATGACCTTCTGGTGGTGAACAACTGGCGCGGCGCCGGCATATCGGACCTGGTGCGAGAGCATCTGAGCCCTTTCGCGCGGGATGGGCGCGTGGAGCTGTCGGGGCCGGACCTGACGCTGCACCTCAACGCCGTGCAGAATATCGGCATGGCGCTGCACGAGCTCGGCACCAACGCAACCAAATATGGCGCGCTGTCGGCGGATGGCGGAACAGTGCGGGTCAGCTGGCGGGTGCCGACCGAAGGCGAGGAACGTCGCGATTTCGAGCTGGTCTGGGAAGAGCGCACGGCGCGCAGTGCCGCGCCGCCGCCAGAGGCCGAACCGCGGCTCGGTTTCGGCAGCATCGTGCTGCAGCGCGTCGTGCCCACCAGCCTGTCAGGCAGCGCCTCGCTGGAGCGCCAGCCCGGCTTCGTGCGCTGGACGCTCTCGGCGCCGCTCGCCAATGTCGTCGTCGACGATGCCAGGCTGGACCAACCCGTCCAGGCGCCGGGCTGAGGCGCAAGCCGGGCTGAGGCACAAGCGGCTTCGGCGGCGGCCAGGCATATGCGATGCTGCTTATGCGATCGCGCCATGTCGTGGCAGACGTTCTTTAGCTACCTTGAATATTGCGGCGGATCGCAAATTCGCCGGGCCGGCGCCGGGACGCTGTTCCCACCAGGCAACAGGCGCCGGCCACTGGAAGCTGCCCCTAAGCGTCAAACGTCGGCCGGCTATTCACATCCAGCGCGCCCCTTTCGCGGACGCGCCGGCGCGGCCTCTCATCGTGCCCTGTCGGCGCCGGCTAGTCGCGGCCGCCGGCGAGCTCGTTCGACGCGAGCGGGTTCATCCGCTCCAGCGTTCCGTCCCTCATGACGAACTGGTGCCACATCGCGGCCAGCGCGTGGGCGCCGGCCAGCCACAGGATCAGCGAGCCGCCGGTTCCGTGCAGCTCGGCGATCAGGCCCGGCGCGCCCTGCACGGGCGCGGCGAGCGCCGGCAGGTCAAGCCCCAGGAAGGAGACCGGGATGCCGAGGCGCGAGGCGGCATACCAGCCGCTGAGCGGCAGCGCGATAAGGAACAGATAAAGCACCGTGTGTCCGGCGCGCGCGGCAAGGTCCAGCCAGCGGTTCTGCGTATCCTCGACGTGGGGCGCCCCGCCAAGCCAGCGCGCCAAAAGACGCGGGACGACCAGCAGCAGCACGGCAAGGCCGACGGTGAAGTGCAAATAGGAAGGGTCGGTGCGCGCATGGCGCCCGCCCTCGGAGGTCAGCCAGGCGACGACGACCAGCAGGGCGGTAAGCCAATGGATGGCGATGGTGATCTGTGAATAGCGCCGCATCGGGCATACTCCTTCTTCCCAAGGCTTGCGCGAAAATGCCGGGGCCTTGGGAGCGCCCCGGCATAATCGCGCAAGCGACGATATGTTCCACCGGCGTCCGACCGACGCCAGCGTTTGCCCGGTCGCGGGCGCGTTCAGGCGATGTCGGCCGATTCGGGCTTGCGTTTCTGGCCGGTGATCATCGCGCGAACCAGGTTTTCATTATGGCGAAGGCTTGCCAGCACCACGCCGCCTATGTGGAGGAACACGAGCGCCAGCAGGCCGTGCGCGCCCAGGCTGTGCGCATCCTCCACCCAGGACACGCCGAAATACGCGTCCGTCGTCTGCATCCAGCCGGTCAGCGCCACCGAGACCATCATGGCCATCAGCACCAACACCATCGCGCCGCCCGCCGGGTTGTGGCCGATATAGCGGGCCTCGCTGCCCTTGATGATGGCACCGAGATAGCGCAGCACGGTGGCGGGATCGCGCACGAATTGCGAGAAGCGCGCATAGGGCGTGCCGACGATGCCCCACACCAGCCGCAACGCGACAAGCGAGGCGGCCGCGTATCCGGCCCAGTAGTGGATGTTCTCGGCGCTTTGCGGCGTGAACCAGGCGATGGCGAAGCTCAGCACCAGCGCCCAGTGGAATCCGCGCACGACCAGATCCCAGACGCGCACCACGTCGCGAGACGGGTGCGCGTCCGCCGGCATGGCTCGATCAATTTTCGCCGGCTTCGGCATTGTCGAGCTTCTCGAGGGTCTCGGCGTTGTAGGCGGCGTTGACCTTCTTGCCGGATTTATCGACCGCATAGACCTCGTAGCAGCCCTTTTCGGTCTTGATCTGGCGCACGGTGAGGCCTTCGCCCTTCAACTGCGCCTCCAGTGTCGCCTTGGGCTGGAACTTCGATTTCGCTGCGGTGCTGCAAGTGGCGGCAGCGAACGCCGGTCCGGCGATCACGCCGGCGAGGGCGGCGATAACGAGAGTGCGATACATGGTATCTCCATTCGGTTGGGGAAGTTGTAGTGCGACTGGTGTTTCGACCAACAGGCCATGACGGCGTTGCGCGCGTCATTGGCGCGGCATAGCGAATCCAACCTGACAAACCACTGACAACCGCTCCGCGCGCCCACCCAGGGGCATGGGTCGCCGCTTGCGCAGACGCGCCGGAACCGGAACCCGTCTTGCCCGGCTTTGCCCCTACGCCACAAGCGCTCCCGCCGCCAGCGCGCGCTGATAGGCCAGCGCCGCCACCGCCAGATCGCCCACGGCTATCCCCCGGAAAACGAAGGCCGTGGTCTCGGCCGGGCTCCGCCGGCCCTGAAAATCGCCGCAGACCAGGCCGGTCAGGTCGCCGGCGACCAGCGCCGGGTCGACCATGGGTTTCGGCATCTTCGTTTCCTGCTCCAGATCGTCGACGACGATGCGATCGAAGCGGCGCATCGTTTCGCGCTGCCAGGGCAGAGCGAGGTCGGTGATCGCGGCGAAGCTTCCCGGCTTCAGCCAGTTCGCGTCGAGGAACGGTTCGGGTTCAGGCACCAGGGTCACCGTCGTCACCACCATGTCGGCGCCCTCCACCGCGACCCTCGCCGTGTCGCATGGGATTGCCTTCAGGCCCCGCGCCTGCGCCATTCGGCAAAGCGCGTCGCGGTTGGCCGCGCCGCGACCGAAGGCGCGGATTTCCCGCAACGGGAAAAGATCGGCGAACGCCTCTAGATGGCCCCGCGCCTGCACGCCGCAACCGATGAAGGCGACCGACGAGGAATCGTCCCTGGCCATGCGCCTGGCCGCGGCCGCGCTCAGGCCCGCCGTGCGCCTGGCCGTCACCCAGTTGCCATCGACCAGGGCAAGCGGCAGCCCGGTGCCGGCATCGAGCAGCGTGATCAGCGAATTGATCGTGGCAAGTCCGCGCTCGGCGTTGCGCGGGTTCACCACCAGCGACTTCGTGGCCAGCACCGGCGGGACGGACGCCACGCCGAGGGTCGCCATGATGAACCGGTCGTCGCCCGGCCACACCGCCGCCTTCGGCGCGCACCAGACTTCGCCCCGCCTCTGGCCGATGATCTGGCGCTCGATCTCGTCGACCACGTCCGGCGTGGAGATCGCCAGGCGATCGAGAACCGCCGCCGACAGATAGGGCAGCGTCTCGGCGGTGGGGGATTGATTGTTCATGCTGTCACTTCCCGATGCGGATCAAGGGGCCTGCCCCGCAAGGCAGCGCCCGCATGGCACCCTAACCGCCGAGCGGCCGCAAAGCACCATGAAACGCCTCGTGGAACGAATGAATCCCGGGCCTGGGCGCCGGCCCGACCTGCCGATGCGACGCAAGGCGAGCGGGCATTGGCCATCCGGCCGGCGCGCCTTGCCGAAAGCGCGCCTTCCCTACGCTTCCAGCGTCGGCTCCGTGTTCACTTCCAGCGCCTCCTCCGCCTCGTGATCCTCGGGCAGTATGTCGCCTTTCACCGGCAGCGGACGGCCGATCCAGATCGGGTCGACCAGATGGTCGCGCCTTGGGTTGGTGGTGTTGGGGTGGACGAGGATGCTCAGGCCGCCATGGTTCAGCATCAGCCAGGGAACCAGCGTGGCGAAGATCCCGGGCGCGAAGGAGACCTGGTACATGGCTTGCTCGTGCGGGCCGACCTTCTCGTCATGCCAGTTGCCCAGCCGCACGCGAAACCGCTCGCCGATGCGCCGGCGCAGCCATTCGGCATGCCGCCGCGCGGCCTCTCCGTCATAGTAGATATGGGCGTGATAGCTTGCGATCTCCGAAAGCGGCCTCGGATCAACTGGCTTGACGTCATTCATGGCCATGCTCCCCTTCCCCGGTGGTTCCGGTCCGTCGTGCCCGGCGGAACTCTAGGCGGTTCTTCGTTTCGTCGAAACGGCGAACTGCTCGCGACAATGTGTATGGCGGCTATTTCAGTCTTCGCTTATCAACGATGCAGCATGCCATCCATGGTTCCCGGACAGCCCCGTCCGGAAAAGAAGACGTCTTTGAGAATGAGGCAAGGGATGGAGGGGGATCGGCGACGGAACGGCCTTTGAAACGCCTCAGGCGTGGCCGTTGGCGCCCGGAAACGGGCGGCGAGGCGCGCTGAGGGCGGGCACGTTACGCCATCTTGAGAGCGGGCAATCGACACGGACCATGGAGCGCGGGCCGACTGAGACGGCGACCCGCGACATTGTGAAATCGGGCACAGTCCCGGGCTTCGTTGTCGACTACCGCTTGCCCCACTCCTTCGATTTTGAGGTCGGCGATCTGATCGGGGTTTGGCATGTCGCATCTTCTGTTTGTGCTCGCGCTCGGCTTCGTCGCCTGGCAGTGGTTCGCCAAGGCGCGCGGCGGCGCAAAAGGCGTTCGACCGGAAGGCGGCCGGCGCGCCGCGCTGAAGACCGCGCCTTCCGACGACGCTGATGATGACACCGCAAGCGACGCGGTCGCCGATGTCGCCAAGGCGGTTTCGAACTTGCTCGGCGAAAAGGGTTTCCTGGGCGAGAAAGGCCTGCTTGGCGAAGCCCTGCTTGGCGAAACCGGTCGGGAGCTCCTCGGGCAGGCCGTCAGCCGCGCCTTGCAGGAGTCCGGCGTCGCCGCCGAGATCGAGCGCCGCGCGGCCGAGGTCGTAAAGCCGATCCGGCAGGCAGCCAGGGCGACGGCGAAGAAGACGGCGCCGCAAGCATCCACGAAGCAACGGACGAAATACCTGCTCGACGGCGATGGCGGCTTCCGGCAGCGCACGGATCGCACCGCGCGGCTCGAACAATCCTTCAGGGGCAAGGGCCTCTGCTCGCCGCGTTAGCGCGGCTCCGACACTGAATCGCATATCCGCTCCAACTCTTTGTTCTGCATCGTAAATCCACAGCACCGGGCACGCGCGGGCGTGCCCTCAACCAAACGAGGGAGAGTTCAAATGGCAATCACCAGGCAGGTCATCACGTCATTGCAGCGCGACGGCACGGATGCGCTGGGCACCCGGACCGTGGCGATGAAGATCGTCGACGAGAGCATCGTATCGGGCTCGCTGCTCACCGTCGAAAGCAACCATTTCTGCATCCTGAAGTCGCGCGGCGCGGTGCTCAACGTCTACGAGACCGGGCAATACGCGCTGCAGACGCCGGACAAGCCGCTGGTCGGCTCGGTCGTGCAAGGGTTCTTCGGCGGCTCGTCGCCCTGGGTCTACGAGGTCATCTACATCAACCGCTCGAAGCTCCTGGTGCGCAACGAGGGCGTCGCGACCAGCGCCGAGATGGCGGAGATGGCTTACGTGGTGGACTACTACATCCACATCGACAGCAAGGAAGAGGCGCTCGACCTCATTACCCACATGCCCTTCGCGGGTGCGGTGATCGACACCAAGGAGATCGCCGACTATGCCGGGCCGGCGATCGAGCAGGCGATCAACCAGATCATCCAGGTCACCAAGATGGAGAACATCAACGAGCGCATCAGCGACGTGCGCGAGGCGGTGAAGGCGCATCTCACCGATTTCCTCAAGGTCTACGGCATCATGCTCAACGACCTCAAGGTGCTGATCATGCCGCGCGACGAGCGCATGCGCGAGCTGATCTCGCTGCAGGCGATCGGCCTCAGCCCCATCGAGGCGGTGCGCTATTACCTGGCGCTGCGCATGGCGGACAAGGGCCTGGTGTCGGCGCCTAACGCGGCCGCCGGCGTGCCGTTCCAGATCGGCGGCCAGCCCACCGGCTTCTACCCGCTGGGCGATGAAGTGGGCGCCACCAGATGAGCGGCTTCTACGAGGCCGGGCCGCTCGCCAAGGTCGGGATCAACCTCTTCTATGGCTACGGCTACAATTTCTACCGTCAGGAGAACCAGCTCCGGGCGGACGACCAGCGGGTGCGCCAGATGGCGTGCTCGCTGCTCGGCCGCGCGCGGGCGGGCCTCGATCAGGCCGAGAGCCGCTACCGGCGCGAGAACATCGCGCCGCCCAGCCGCGCCAACCCCTTCCCCGATCCGGCCGTCGTCGCCAACGCCCAGGCGCTGGAGGGGCTGGGGCGCGAGGTTGGCGGGCTCGAAGGGCTGATCCGCCACCAGCCGGTGCCGGAAAACGACCGCATGACGCAGCGCTACCGGCTGGAGGCGGCGACGCTCGCCGCGCTGGCCGAGAAGGACGCGGTGCTGGTCGGCCAGGCGGAGCTCTTGCGTTCGATGGTCGAGGGCGCGGCCGCCGACGCCATCCTGGCCAGCAAAGGCGAAATCGAGACCGGCATCGCCGCCATCAAGGCGACATTGCACGACCGGCAGATGTTCCTGCTGTGAGTTGTCGAACCGGCGACTACAGGGCCAAGGCCTTGTGGTCGCTCCTCATGCTCACAAGCGGCTCGCGTAGCCCGGACGGGAAACCGTCACGCGCTGTTTACGGAATTGCTCGAGCGGCTCTTATTGCGCGATCCCCACAAGGCGCGCCTGAGCAGGCTGCGCTTGCGCGGAATGAGGTCGATGTCGCTGACCAGCCTGGCGCCGCCCTTTCGCCGCTCCAGCGTGATCTTGCGGCTGTGATAGGCTTCGAGCTCGGCCCGATGCGCGACGCTGATGATGGTGACCTTCGGCAGCTCGGCTATCACCGTCTCCATCATCCTGTCCTGGCTCTTCTCGTCCAGCGCGGCCGTGGCCTCGTCCAGCACGACGATATCGGGCCGGTGCAGCAAGAGGCGCGCGAAGGCCAGGCGCTGCCTTTCTCCGCCAGAGAGCGTCTGGTCCCATGGCGCGTCTTCCTCGATCCTGTCCTTGAGGTGGCCGAGACCAACCTTGTCGAGGGCTTGCTTGATTTCCTCGGGCGACCAGTTGTCGGCGGCGCCGGGGTAAGCGACCGCGCGCCGCAGGGTCCCGGTCGGAACATAGGGACGCTGCGGCAGCATGAACAGGCGCTTGTCGGGGTGGAAATCGACGCTGCCGCCGCCCCAGGGCCATAGCCCTGCAATGGCGCGCACCAGGGTCGACTTGCCCGAGCCGGATTCCCCCGAGACCAACACGCGCTCTCCGGGTTCGATCGCCACCTCGGTCTCCTTGACCACGGCGGTGCCGTCGTCGAGCGAGACGGACAGATTGTTCAGGCTCAGCATGGCGTCGCCCTTGGTCTCGCCATGGCCGATGCGCCCGAGCGCGTCGCTTTGCTCGGCGCGCTCCAGCCCATCGAGCGACATCATCAGCGAGGCGACGCGGCGCGCCGAGGCATTCCAGTCGGCGAGGCGCGGATAATTGTCGACCAGCCAGCCGAAGGCACCCTGCACTATGGCGAAGGCGGAGGCTGCCTGCATCACCTGGCCGAGCGTCATGGAGCCGTCGAGAAATTTCGGTGCGCACAGCAGCACCGGCACCACCGGCGCGAACAGGCTGGAGCCCTGCGAGACGAGCGTGGTGCGCATGTGCTGGCCAGTCAGCCGCGCCCAGCGGCCAAGCACGCCGGCAAACGTCCTGTCGATGCCGCTGCGCTCCTCCTCCTCGCCGCCAAGCAGGGCTATGCTCTCGCCGTTCTCGCGCACACGCGTCAGCGTGTAGCGGAATTCCGCCTCCACCTGGTTCTTTTCTTCGGAGAGCTGCACGAAATTGCGGCCGATGACGACCATCGAAGTCGAGGTGATGCCGGCATAGATCACCGCGGTGATGACCAGGAAGCCGGGAATCGTGATGGTCGATCCGCCAAGCGGCAGGGTCAGCGCGCCGCCGATGGTCCACAAGACCACGATGAAGGTGGACGCCGACAGGAAGGCGTTTAGGACGCCAGAGAGGAAATCGACCGGCGATTCCGTGGCGATGCGCAGATCCTCCGTCAGTCGCGCCTCGGGGTTCTGGTGGTCGCCGCTGACCAGGTTGAGCTGGTAGTAGCGGCCATTGGCGAGCCAGCGCGCGATCATTGCCGTCGTCAGCCAGGAGCGCCAACGGCGCTGGATCGTCATGCGCAGATAGACCTGCGTGACCACGATGCTGCCGCTCGCCAGCACCAGCGGCACGAAAACGGCGCTGAGGAAATATACGGTGTGGGCATTGCGCTGCTCTATGGCGTCGAAGATCGAGCGGTTCCAGACGTTGATGCCGTACTGAAAGGCGACATTGATGCAGATCAGCAGCAAAAGGCCGATGGTGAAGGGCCAGGCGAGCTTGTCGCCGCGCAGGCTCCAGTAGCCGCGGGCGCTGATCCAGAAACGCCGGAACAGGTATTTCTTGCGCGCCTGAGCCGCCTCCTCGGGCGTCAGTTCCGGGCTGGGCTCGACCTCTTCGGGCGGCGGCGGCACATCCTCGCCCACGGATTCCGGCGCCGCTTCGATGACTTCTTCTATCTGCGGGGACGGCTGCGCCTGCTTGAGCTTTTCGGCCGCAGACTCCGCTGCCTTTGACTTTGGCCGACGCGGCCTCTTACGCAGCGTCTTTGACGGTTGCGCAGGCTTGCGGCGCTGTTCGGCTGCGCCCTGCGACTTGACCATGGCGGCAGCGCTCGATCTGGCTTTGGTTTTCGGCATCGCCGCCACAACGGCTCCCAATTCAAAAAGTTGCATTGGCGCCAGTCGCCGCCCCCTTTCCCGCGTCGAAAGCCTGTCACGCAGGAGTGGTGTCGAGCGCCCGGCTTGCCAGCCAGGGCCGGGTCAGGCGGCGTGGCCGCTCCTTGGACTGGATAACCCAGCCGCATCCAGGAATGTCCCGGCGGCGGCCGCGTCGAAGGCCAGCGCGTCGCCCATGGGAAGCGCTGCCGAAAACAGATAGCCTTGCGCAATCATGCAGCCGAGCGAGCGCAGGATCATGCGGTCGGCGTCCGTCTCGACGCCCTCGGCCATCACCTCTATGCCCAGCGTGCGGCCAAGGCCGATGACCGCTTCGACCACCGCCTGATCCTCCACGGATTTCGCCAGGTCGCGCACGAAATCCTTGTCGATCTTGATCTTGCGGATGCGGCTATCCTTCAGCGACACCAGGGTCGAAAAGCCGGTGCCGAAATCGTCGAGGACGATCGATATGCCCGCATCCGCCAGGCGCCCGACCTTCTCGCCGACCCTGTCACGGTCGACCGGCGCCTCCTCGGTGATCTCGATTTCGAGCATCGCGGCCGGCACATCCTTCGCCTTCAGCCCGTGGAGGATCATGTCGTCGACATCGCCGGCCTCGAGCTCGCGCGGCGAAAGGTTCATGGCGACGCGGACGTCGCGGCGCCCGTGCTTCACCAGTTCGCGGATCATGGCGCAGCAGTTGAGGAACACCGTTTCGCTCAGGAGCGACAGCAGGCCGGTCTCGCGCGCGGCGGTGACGATCTCGGGCGGCGAGATGGCGCCATGGACATCGTGGTGCCAGCGCAGCAGCGCTTCGAAGCCGACGACCGAATTGGAGTCGAGCCGCACCAGCGGCTGGAACCAGGAACAAAGAGTACCGTTTTCAATAGCCCCACGCAGATCGCGCTCGATGCGGTTCTTGCGCTCCAGCGCGCAGTCGAGCGCGGCGTCGAAGAGGCAGAATTCGTTCCTGCCGCCCCGCTTGGCCGCGTAGAGCGCGAAATCCGCCTTGAGCAGCATCTCCGTCAAGCGCGGCTTTTCCGACTGATAGATGCCGATCGACGCGCCGACGCGGACCGAATTCAACTCGGGGTCCGGGTTGGCGATGGCCGCGATGATGGTGGATGCAAGCTCGCCCGCCGGCTGCCGGATTTCGCCTAGGGGGAAAAGCAGCACGAACTCGTCGCCGCCGATGCGCGCGATCGTGGCGCCTTCGGGGGCGTGGTTCTCTATCCCGCGCGCCACCTTGACCAAAAGGTCGTCGCCGGTCTTGTGGCCATAGGTGTCGTTGACGGATTTGAAGCCGTCGAGGTCGATCAGCATGGCAACGAACGGCCCGTCGGAAAGGCCGAGCCTGGCGATCGCCTGCTCCAGCCCATTGCGGTTGAGCAGATTCGTCAGCGGGTCGCGCCTGGAGTTGCGCTCCATCTCGGCGGCGAACTCGCGCGCCTCGTATTTGAGGCGGCTCGTCTCGCGGAAGCGGGATTGCCCCAGAAGCGCGCTTCTGATCATCGCGCCGAGGAAAAGCAGGATCGTGAAGCCCAGGACATAGTTTTCGACGCCGCCCTTCGCCAGCATGCATCCGGCGGCTGTGAGGAGCGGCAGCGTGACGAAGTTGATCGAAGCCGGCGCGTAGGGCGCGCCATAGGTGACCGAACCGGCCGACGTGCCGGCAAGCACGATCAGATAGAGCGGCGCCTGGGGGGTAGCGTATCCGTCCGTCAGCAGCGCCAGAAAAGACCAGGCGACGCCCGACGCCAGCGCCAGCACGCCATAGAGGGAAAGCCGGCCGGCGGCCGCCTCCGGCCTGCCGTGAGTGTCCGTGGGGGCGAGCGCAAGCACCACGCGCGCGCCATTGAGCAGGGCGATCGCCGCAAACCACAGCACGGCGGCAAGGCTGCCGCCGGACAGAAGCTGCACCACCAGGATCAGCGCCGAAAGGACCGTGCCGACGGCCATCGCAACGAGGATGCCGTTGCCCAGATTGGCGAGCTGATCGCTCAGGATGCCTGCGGCCACGGCTTCGCTCCGCCCCTCGGAGGAAGGACCCGAAGCCTGCCGCTCGTCATGCCTTGTCATGGCCATCGCTGTTAGGCGAGCAGCATGAAAATCGTGTTAAGGATTTCAGAGGTTTACGGCATATTTCTCGATTGACAGCGAGGCGCCTCCGGCCTCTGCCCCCCGTCGGTGGCCGCAACATGGAGGCAGGCAGGCCCGGCAAGGCCGTGCGTCGTGCGCACAGCATATTTCGGAGCGCTGCGCCCGTGCTATTTCCCTTTGCAAGTGACCGAGCCAAGAGGGTCCGTACATAAGCCACCGTGTCGCCGTCGTGCTTTACGTGCTGGCGATGGTAATCGTCATCGTCTGCGTCGACGTCCTGTTCCTCAAAGGCCGGCTCTGGGAACGGCTGACCGTGAACATGACCATCGTGGTCGTGTTCGGGGTCGTTTATCTCCTCTTCCCCAGGCGCGGCTGAGGATGCAGGCAGGCCGCCAGTCGTGCCGGAAGCGCCCGCGCGTCGGGAGAGTGTCCCCGACTTCCGCAAGCTTTCTCTTCCCACCGTGAAATACAGCCACGCATAGTTTCTGGACGACTGCGCATAAATCTCGGTAATTGATCTCTCGCCGCGATGATGCTTGAGGTCATCGAGGTGTCTTGAAGACCGAGGAGAGAGGACAAATTTGGCTAGCTTATCCGCATTCCCTATGAGGCGACTGTCCACGGAAGATATTCCACGACGGGAACGGCTGGCTTTCGTGCATGACTTTATGGCCCGTCATATCGGGGGACGCCATTTCTCACCGGCCGATCACGACAATATCCGGATCGACATGGAGGCGATGCCGCTGCCCGGCGGCTTGACGATGGCGCGCGGCCTCTACGCCCCGATGGGCGGCGCGCGGACGCGCGACCTGCTCCAGGACGGGCGAGAGCAGTACCTACTGCTGATCCACAGCGAAGAGCACCAGATATCGATCAATGGCAAGTCGCCGTTCAGGGTCGCCGCCGGCGACGTCGTGCTGGTCAACGAGGGCACATGCCATGAATTCCGATACGACAAAACCACGCGCGTGGACTTGATCTCGCTGGATCGCCAGACGCTTGCCGACCTCGCACCCCGCATCGAACTGGAGGCCAGCTACCTGATACCCGCGACCGCGCCCGGCATGCCGCTGCTGGCGAGTTACGCCGAAATGCTGCGCGGTTATCCGCCTTGCTCCAGCAAGGCTGGCGACATGGCGTCTCGCCATGTCTACGATCTGACCGCATTGGTCCTGGACAGCTTCGTCCGCGGAGGCGCCGAGCGCAACGAACACAGCAAGGCGGCGGCCCGCCGCAGGCTTATCCGGCGCGACATCCTCGAAAACCTCTCCGACCCCGGTCTACACGTCGGCGCCATTGCGAAGCGCCAGGGCGTCACGCCACGCTACATACAGCGCCTGTTCGAAACCGAGGGAACGACCTTCACTGCTTTCGTGCGCGATTGCAGGCTCGATTTGGCTTTCCGGCTCCTTACCGAACGCGGTGCGAGCCCGACCAGGATCACCGAAATCGCCTACGATGCCGGTTTCTCGGACCTGTCCACCTTCAGCCGCGCATTTCGCCAGCGCTTCAACGCCACCCCTACCGACATCAGGCGATCGCCCCCGCAGCCTTGAGATAGGCATCCGGCGCGGATTCGGATGCCTGTCGCGCCTCCCGTTCCGACGCGGTCACGGCACTGGTCGCCAGCCGGTTTTGTTCGCTTTCCGCCAAAGGAATGTTCGGTATCGCCCAAGATAATCTCTCGCCCGCGGCCGTATGGTCCGCGCAGGGGGCGCAGCATCGCGCCGCAATTCGCGTGGGGGTTTCAGACATGATTACCAGACCAGTGTTCGCAGGCGTGCTATGCCTGCTCGCCGCCGGATGCACCAGTGACGCCCGGATGAATGCCCTGCGCGCCGACATGGCCGGACGCCAGGCCGCCGCTGAGCTGGCAGCCAGTAGTCCAGGCGGCACCGCGGAGGACAGGGAGCGAGCGAGGAGCTACGCCTCGGCGCAATCGTGCATCGACAAGCTTCAGGCCCATGCACAAACGGTGCGGGCGACTAAGATGGCCACCACGGGCGCGATGGCCGCCGTGAGCATGGCTGGGCCGGGCGGCACCCTGGCAGCCCGCACTATGGCGCCGGCGGTTGCCATGGCAACGCGCGGCCAGGGGAACTTCCAGGTCGCCTGCTACTAGGCGGGCTGGAACCGACGATGATTTTCAACCCTTGCAGGCCTATCTCGAGCATGTATTTCATCACCTATGTCATCCGCGTCGCCTCGGCGTCATTTGCGGCGTTCGGCTTGGCCGCTTGCCAAAGCTCCCAGTCCAGTTTCCAAGGCTCCAATTTCTCCGGTGAGACAAGGGCTTTGGAAAAGCAATTGAACGCCGAAGCCTCGGCGCTAGGCGCCGCGCAAGGCGCGACCAGCCTCGCTGCCTCCGCCGATCCCACCGGCCTTTCCAGCATCGCGAAGGCGCCTGTCGCGCTGGCGGCGCGAAATGCGTTGGCAAGAAGCGCCGACGCACGGATGGACGCCCAGTTGGCGCGCGACGAGCAGGCGCTTTACAAACGCTATGGCATGAACCCAGACGGCACGCCTTCCGGACACAAGCCCGCCACCGCCGAGTGATATCCAAGCCGCCACCTAGGCACGGAATGCCACATGCCGCGTCCGCAATCTCCCATGTGCGGACTGTTCCGACGCGCATGCTGTTCGCCTGCCGCGACGTGCTGGCAAATCCAGCCGCCCGCGCCATTTATGACGGAGTCGTCTCTCGCGCGACCAGCCGCGACCTGGCGCAAGTGGCGTTGGCCAGATAACCGCTTTGATTTCGCCGGACATCGATGGCCTATCAAAATTGATCGACATGGCCGGCGCAAGAAAGCCTCTATGGTGTTTTCTGTGACGGGAAAGCCAAGCGGAGCTCCAACCCATGACCCTCACCAACCGAGACATCGTCGAGCTGACCGAATGGCGGCGCAGGCTGCACCGGCGGCCGGAGATTTCCAACGAGGAGGAGAAGACGGCGAAGGAGGTGGTCGCCTTCCTCGCCGATACCAGGCCGGACCAGGTGCTTACGGGGCTCGGCGGACACGGCGTGGCGGCGGTCTATGACAGCGGCAAGGCCGGGCCGACGGTGCTGTTCCGCTCGGAGCTCGACGCGCTGCCGATCGAGGAGCTTTCGGGCGTCGAGCATGCCTCGCAGGTGCCGGGCAAGTCGCATATGTGCGGGCATGACGGGCACACCGCGATCCTGGCCGCGCTTGGCCGCCAGCTCGGGCGCGAGCGGCCGGCGCGCGGCCGCGTCGTCCTTATGTTCCAGCCGGCGGAGGAAACCGGAAACGGCGCGGCCGGCGTCGTCGCCGATCCGCGTTTTTCGGAGATCGCGCCGGACTTCGCCTTTTCGCTGCACAACCTGCCGGGCGTTCCGTTCGGCGAGGCGCGGTTGAAGGCCGGCACAGTCAACTGCGCCTCGCGCGGCATGCGCATCATGCTCGAAGGCAAGACCGCGCATTCCTCGATGCCCGAAACCGGCATCTCGCCGATGGCGGCGGTGAGCGAGCTGATGCCGCGGTTGCCGGCGCTGGGACGCGGCACCTTCACTGACGAGGATTTCGGCATGGTGACCGTCACGCACTGCGCGATGGGCGAGGCGGTGTTCGGCATCGCGCCTGGCCATGCGGAAGTCTGGGCGACGCTGCGCACAAGGCGCGACGATCGCATGGCCGAGCTGGTCGCCGCCGCGGAGGCGCTTGCGGCAAAAATCGCCGCCGCCCATGGGCTTGCCCTGCACTTCGACTATCACGAGATCTTCGTCGCCAGCGTCAACGCGCCGGACGCGGTCGAGCATCTCGCCCGCGCGCTCGACGAGGAAGGCGTCTCACGCAGCGAGGAGACGCTGCCGATGCGCGCCTCGGAGGATTTCGGCATTTTCGGCCATAACGCCAAATCGGCGATGTTCTTCCTCGGCGCCGGCGAAAAGCACCCGTCGCTGCACAATCCCGACTATGATTTTCCCGACGACCTGATCCCGATCGGCTCGCGGATATTCATGCGCGCGGCGCGCAACCTGCTCGGTTGATCGAACGCCAGCGATGGTTCGCCCGGCCGACGCAGATTTCTTCGCCCGCGACGCCCTTGTCGTGGCGCGCGCGCTGATCGGCGCCACGCTTGCCCTGGATGGTGCCGGCGGCATCATCGTCGAGACCGAGGCCTACCGGCCCGACGACCCCGCCTCGCATGCCTATCGCGGCGAGACGCCGCGCAACGCGCCGATGTATGGCGCGCCCGGCACTGCCTATGTGTACCGCTCCTACGGTCTGCACTGGTGCCTGAACGCGGTGTGCCTGCCGGGCAGCGCCGTCCTGATCCGCGCGATCCAGCCGCAATCGGGCATCGACGAGATGCGCGAGCGCCGCGGAACCGATGACGAGCGGCTGCTATGCTCCGGCCCCGGCAAGCTCTGCCAGGCGCTGGGCATCGACGGCACGTATAATCGGCTGCCTCTCACCGCGCCGCCTTTCGAGTTCGCCCCGACGCGGACCGATCCGGCCGCGGTCGTCAGCGGCCGCCGGATCGGCCTTACCAGGGCGGTGGAGTTCGAGTGGCGGTTCGGGCTTGCCGGGTCGGCGTATCTCAGCCGCAAGTTTTGAACGTGCCCCAGCCTGCCTTCGATCGCCCGGACGCCCAAGCCCTTCCAGCTCTCCTTTTTGCGGCCATCTCGCTTGTGCGAAGAGACGTTCTGTGTACTCTGCCGCCTAAATTAGCGAGGACTCAAGGATGCGGATCGCGATGATCGTCGCGCTTGGCGCGGCTGTGGCTGGATGCGTTCCCACACCGGTCGATTATGGCGCCTCGCTTTCGCAACAGGATCCGAAATGGGCATCGCCGGAATGCCAGCAGGCCCGCGCCGCCGCCGCTGATTATGCCAAGCGCGAGAAGGACCATCCCGGGTGGGGCATGGGCGTGCTGCTTGGACCTTACAGCATGGGGATGGTGGCGGCGGTGAAGGAGCATGAGCAGCAGCAGCGGCGGCTGCTCGCCCGCCAGATGCACCTGCAGTGTTCGAGCCAGCCGCTGCCGAAGGAACTTGATTTCGATCCGGCGATCTACGCGCCGAAGAAGCAGCATTATCCATAGGCGACGCCATCACTGACGTTTTTCGGTGGCAACACGCATGTCGACCAGACCTTGAACCAGGTTCTCAGGATACAAACGCTCAGCGAGACCTATAACGCGACCACATCGCTCCGCTGGAGGGAGTTTGGCGTGCGAGCCGGTCTCGACATTAAGAGCGAAGTGACTCCGCACCTGACGGTCGGATTTGGCGGCTGGGTCGGATTTGCCGATGCCATTAGCTCTGGCCTTATATCAGCCTTTGCCCGCCGTCGATGTGGACAGTCTCGCCGGTCATGAATTCGTTCTGCATCAAATAGAGATAGGCCGGCGCGATATCGGCGGGTTTGGCGATCCGGCCCGCCGGAATGCGGGCGCCCATCTGGTCGAAATAGCCTGTCTTGGCCGCGCCGACGATCTCGTCCCACATTTCGGTGTCCACCCAGCCGGGCGAGACGACGTTGACGCGGGTCGGCGCAAGTTCCAGCGCGAGCGCCCGGGCGAAATAGGTGAAGGAACCGGCGACCGCCGAGACGACCGAGCCACCGGGGACCGGCGGACGGTCCTTGTTGATGCCGGAGGTGAAGATCATCGAACCGCCCTTGGTCAGTCTGCGCACGGCGTGCTTGGCCAGCATAACCGCGCCGACCAGCTTGCCGTCGACGAACTGGCGCACGAAATCCATGTCGGTCCCGCCGATCGGATCATTCGGCGGCGGCGTGCCGGCCGTCGCCACCAGATGATCGAAGGCGCCGACCGCATCGAACAGGCGGGCGACATCCGCCTCGCTGGCCATGTCGGCGGCGATGGCCGTTACACGCCCTGCCCCGGCGAGCCGCTCCTCTGCGGCCTTGAGCTTGTCCTCGGAGCGGCCGGCGATCACCACCGCCGCGCCGCCTTCGAGCGCCGCCGCCGCGACGCCGAAACCGATGCCGGAGCTGCCGCCGACGACGATGATCTTCTTTCCATCGAGTCCAGCCATGGGGAGATTGGCCATAGGTCTTCTCCGTCTCTGAATAACGTGGGAAATCAGGCGCGGCCGGCGTGAGCCGCTGCGATGTCGGCGAGGATGATCTTCTTCATCGAATACATCGCCTGGCGCGCTCGTCCGGCCTTTTCGCGGTCCGGATCGTTCATCAGCCGCAAGGCCTCGCCCGGTATGACCTGCCAGTAAACGCCGAACTTGTCCTTCAGCCAGCCGCAGGGCTGTTCCGAACCGCCGCCTGCGGTCAGCGCGTTCCAGAAATAGTCGGTCTCGGCCTGGCCCTCGGTCTCGATGTAGAGCGAAATCCGCTCATTGAAGGGCGGCACCGGGCCCGCGTTGAGCGCGGTGAAGCGCTGACCCTCGAGCTCGAAATCGAAGATCGCATGCGGCTTGTCGGTGAACTCGATCGTCCCCAGCGTCCGGCTGTTCTTGAAGACCGAGAGATAAAAATCACGCGCGGCTTCGGCATCGAGGTTGAACCAGAGGAAGGGATGAACGGTGGCCATGACGTCCTCGCAGGCTTGATCTTAAGTGAGCATCGGTCACAAATTCTGTGAGGATTCTTGACTGGAAAAGGCTGGACGGACAAACCAAAGTTTGGCAATTATTTGTTACCATAACTCACAAATAGCCTTGTCGTCATGGCCCGCAGACTGCCGCCGCTCAACGCCCTGCCGGCCTTCGAGGCCGCCGCACGGCATCTGAATTTTTCAAGGGCCGCCGACGAGGTCCACCTGACGCATGGCGCGATCAGCCGCGCGGTGAAGCATCTCGAGGACCAGCTCGGCGTGCAGCTGTTCGAGCGCGCGACGCGCTCGGTGCGGCTCACCCCGGTCGGCGAGCCTTATGCGGCTGCCGTGCGCGAGGCGCTCGACCAGCTCGCGCTGGCCACGCAAACGGCGACGTCGCGTCATTCGGGATCGACGCTCAACGTCAGCACCTCGGACGGCTTCGCCGGCAAATGGCTGGTGCCGAGGCTCTATCGCTTCCATCGCGCGCATAGCGACATCGACGTGCGCGTCTCGACCACCGGCCGGCTGACCAATTTCCGCGGCGACGGCATCGATGTCGCCATCCGCTACGGCGCCGGCCACTATCACGGGCTGACCTCGGAATTCCTCACCGGCGAGGAGGTGTTCCCCGTCTGTAGCCCCAAGCTGCTGGAGGGACCGCACCCGCTTCGGACGCCCGAGGACCTCAAGCACCACACATTGATCCGCGACGGCTACCGCATCGACTGGGCGGCGTGGCTGGCCAGCGCCGGCGTCGAAGGCGTCGACCCGAACAGCGGCCTCACCTTCAATTCCGCCACATTCGCGGTGGAGTCCGCCGTCCAGGGCGAAGGCGTGGTGCTCGGCCGCACCATGCTGGTCTCGGCCGACCTCGCCACGGGTAGGCTGGTGCGGCCGTTCGACCACGCGCTGAAAGCGGTCTCCAGTTTCTATCTGGTCTACCCGCCGGAAGCGATCCGCCAACGTAAGGTGAAGGCGTTTCGCGACTGGCTGTTTTCGGAGATCGAGCCGGGCTGAAGCAAAGGCTTGCCGAAGTCCCGGTCTTGCGAAGGCGTGTCGATTGCGCAATGCTTCGCGATCATGGCCGGCGAGTATTTGGACCACAAGTTGGAATGCCCGTTTTGCGGCACGATCCGTCTGCAGATTCCGGCCGACGCGAAGCCCGCCACTCTGATCCATTGCGCCGAGTGCGGCAGATATCTGGGCACGTGGGACGAGCTTCAGGTCGACTTCGAACGCCAGGGCGGCACCGAGGGCGTGTTCCGGCTGGACAAGGGGCGGATCCAGAAGCTCGACTCCAGCCGGTGAAAGCTTGCCCGGGGAGCAAACAGGCGGGAAATCCAGCCTGAACGAGTGCGCCGCGACGACGACCCGACGGCGTTCAAAACCACCCTGAAAGCCCACCCGTCCCGTTTGCGAGCGGGCAACCTTGACGGCCGAGACCTCAAAACCAATATCAAAGGGAGGCGCGGACCGCTGTCGGTCCCCGCCCTGATTCAAACTCAAATTGTTCGTTCGACTTGGAGGATCCTATGAACGATCGCATGTTTGACAGTCCCGTTTTCGTGAAGAGCGGGGACAGCCTGGTCCAGGAAATCGCGTGCCTCGAAGACGCCCTGGAATTTCTCTACGAATGGCCCAGGAACAGACGCGGCACCATCTACGATACCGCCTTGCGGGCGTGCCAGCGAGCGTTCGACGGCGGCTATCCGCTGGCAGCCGCCAGGGATGCGTTTTGCGGTTTCGCAAAGTCGGTAAGGATCCATGAGGACGTGATCGTCACCTTGCCCTGGATGACCGGCAAAAGCGACCGCGGCGGCGGAGTGGTTGCATAGAGTCATCGCGAAGCGGGGTCGTTTGCAATGCTCTCAAAACCGTTCGAAAAGCCTGTCCGCGTCTGGGTCGGACTTGGATTTCCCCGTCAGTTGAACACCGTCGTGGACGCCTATCAATTCGCCACCGACTGGTGTGGCAACAGCCCTGAGCAGAAGGCGGCGATCCGCGCCTGCAAGGCCGCGCTTGCCGGGGATATCGACGCGGAAACAGCAAGAGGCGTCTTCGTTGCCTTTGCGCGCAAAAAGGACATTCTCGTCGAGGATGGCGTCGTCCCCGCCCTCGCGATGGGGAATGCCCGGGCGAAACATGCCTGATGAGAACGAGGCGGCGGCCGACGCCGCCTCGTTCATCCCCGACCGCACTGAGCAGGTGGATGATCTTGACGCGGTTCCCGCAAGAAGAACCAGATCAGGTCGGGCGCGTCGTTCGAAAATTACGGCGTTCACGGTACTTCAAGGACGAGACCGGGCAGGATGGGAAAGCGCAATAGGACGCCGCCTGATCGCGAGCCAGCCCCGCGCCACCTCTGCATAAGCCCAATTTATCGTCACCCCTAACTTTTGAAGGCGTTACACGGCCATTCGCCGCCTGTAGCTTCGAGCGCGATCCTTGCTCCAACAGTCGGAATTGGTGGTTTGATGCAGACACATGCGCGGGTGGTGATCGTCGGCGGGGGATGCGTCGGCGCGGGTATCCTCTATGGCCTGGCCAAGCGCGGCTGGACCGATGTGGCGCTTCTCGAGCGCACGCAGCTTACCGCCGGCTCGACCTGGCATGCGGCGGGGCTGATCCCCTCTTATGCCCGCAACATCAATGTCGGGCGCATGATCAACAAGACCATCGAGATCTATGAAGGTCTCGAAGCCGAGACCGGGCAGCCGGTCGGCTGGCACAAATGCGGGCAGTTGCGCATCGCCAATTCCAGAGACCGGCTCGACGAATTCAAGAGCTATATGAGCGTCGCCGAGGTGCAGGGCATGCGGGCGCAATTGCTGACGCCGGACGAAGCGCGCAAGCTCTGGCCGCTGCTCGACAACAAGCACATGCTCGGCGCGCTCTACCATCCCGATGACGGGCATATCGCGCCGGCCGACGTGACGCATGCCATGGCCAAGGGCGCGCGCGATCTGGGCGCCAAGGTCTATCTCAACACCGAGGTGACCGGCTTCAGGCGGACGCCAAGCGGTGAGTGGCTGGTCGAGACCAACCAGGGCAACATCACCTGCGAGCATGTGGTCACGGCCACCGGCAATTACGCGCGCCAGACCGGCGCGCTGCTCGGCCTCGACATCCCGGCGATCCCGATCCTGCACCAGTACTGGATCACCGAAGCGGTGCCGGAGGTGGTGGAGCGCAAGCGCGCCGGGCGGCCCGAAATGCCGATCCTGCGCGACGAGGGTTTCGAGGGCTATCTGCGCGAGGAAGGCGACGGGCTGATGTTCGGGCCCTACGAGCGCACCGAGCACCTGAAACTGTTCGCCGAGGACGGCGTTCCCTCGTGGTTCGGCGCCGACTTGCTGGAAGAGGATTTCGAGGCGGTGTCGTGGAACTGGGAGCAGGCGCTGCAGCTCGTGCCGGCGCTCGGGCGCGTCGGCATCAAGGCCAATGTGCGCGGCCCGTTCCAGATGACGGCGGACGAATTGCCTTTGATGGGACCGGCCTGGGGCCTGCCCAACGTCTGGCTCGCAGAAGGCGTGCCGGGCGGCATCCTGTGGGGCGGCACGATCGGCTACTACCTGTCGGAGCGGATCGTCGAGGGCGGCAACAGCCTCGACACTTCCGATCTCGATCCGCGCCGCTTCGGCGACTACGCCAACAAGGCTTGGACGCGCGAGAAGGTGCGCGAGGCCTGGGGCACGCATGCGGAGCAGAAATATCCCGGGCAGGACATGCCAGCCGCGCGGCCACAAAAGACCGCGCCTTCCTATGACCGGTTGACAGAACTGGGTGCGGTCTGGGGCGTGCTCAATGGCTGGGAGATGCCGAACTGGTTCGCGCGCGACGGGGTCGAGGCCAAGGACCAGTATAGCTGGCGCTGGACGCCCAAGGGCAACCTCGTCGGCGAGGAAGTGCTGGCGGTGCGCAATGCCGTCGGCCTGGTCGAGATGACGCCGATGACCAAGTTCGAGGTCTCCGGCCCGAACGCCGCCCAGTGGCTGGACCGGATCATCGCCAACCGCCTGCCCGCGGTCGGCAAGGTGACGCTGGCGCATCACCTGACCGCCAACGGCGGCGTGCAGGCGGAATATATGGTCGCGCGTCTTGGCGAAGACCTGTTCTACCTGATCTCGACGCCGCGCGCCGAGCGCTGGAACTTCGACGATCTTTCCAGACTGCTGCCCGCCGACGGCGGCGTAACCTTGAAGAACGCCACCAACGACCGCGGCTGCTTCACGGTCGTCGGGCCGAACGCGCGGGCCGTGCTTCAACCCCTGACGGAGATCGACCTTTCCAACGAAAGTTTTCCGTGGTTCGGCGTCAAGACCGGCAGCGTGGCCCTGGCCAGCGACGTGCGGCTGTTGCGCGTCAACTATGAAGGCGAGCTCGGCTGGGAGCTCTACCACCCCCTGCCCTACCAGCGGCAATTGCTTGACGCGATCCTGAAGGAAGGCGAGAAGCACGGCATGCGGCTGGTCGGACTGCACGCGCTGGAATCGCTCCGGCTCGAGAAATCCTATCGCGCCATGTATCGCGACATGAACCCGGAGATCAACGCGCTGGAGAGCGGGCTGGAGCGCTTCATCCGCCTCGACAAGGGCGATTTCGCCGGCCGCGAGGCGGTGCTGAAATACAAGGAGCGCAACGACCAGCGCCGGTCGGTGACGCTCAGGATCGATACCGACGGCGCAAGCTCCCTTGCCAATGAGGGGCTCTACAGCGACGGCAAACTGGTGGGGCGCATCACATCCGGCGGCTATGGCTACGCGCTCGGCCATGACGTGGCGCTGGCCCTGCTGCCCGAGCGCTTCTCCAAACCGGGCACGAAGCTCGAAGTGGCGATCCTGGGCGAGTGGAAGACGGCGCAAGTGATCGCGGATTCGCCTTACGACCCGAGCTCGGCCAGGGCGCGGATCTAGCCGCCATGCGCGTCGAGCGGATCAACGTCTATTCGGCGCAGCTGCCGGTCAAGGGCGGCGTCTACCGCATGGCCAGCGCCGATGTCGACGCGCTGGACTCGACGCTGGTCGAAATCGTGACCGATGACGGTTTTACCGGCTGGGGCGAGACCTGCCCCATCGGTCCAGTCTACCAGCCGCATCATGCGCTGGGCGCCCGCGCCGCGATCGCCGAAATCGCGCCGGGTTTGATCGGCTCGGAGATCGCCTCGATCAGGCTGCTCGCCAGACAGATGGACGAGCGCCTGAACGGCCACGGCTACGCCAAGGCCGCCTTCGACATGGCCTTCCTCGACCTGCTTGGACAAAAGCTCGGCGTGCCCGTCTCGACGCTGCTGGGCGGCGCGCTGACCGACCGCGTGCCGGCCTATTATTCGCTGATCGTCGGTCCGCCCGACGAGACGGCGAGGTTCGCCGCCGACAAGGTCAAGGCCGGCTATCTTCGCCTGCAGGTGAAAATCGGCGGGCGCGACCTGGAAGAGGACGTGGCCGTCGTCCACAAGGTCTGGGAAGCGGTCGGCTACGGAGCACGCATCGCGGTCGACGGAAACCGGGGCCTGACGGTCGCCGCCGCGATCCATCTCGACCGGCTCTGCCAGACAATCCCCTTCGTGTTCGAGCAGCCCTGCAACACGATGGACGAGATCGCGACCCTGAACGGCCGCGTCACGCATCCGGTCTATCTCGACGAGAGCACCGAGGACCAGAACGCGGTGCTTCGGGCAATCTCCATGGGCATCGCCGACGGCTTCGGCTTCAAGGTCACGCGCCTTGGCGGCCTGACGAAGATGACCACCGTGCGCGACCTCTGCGCCATCCGCTCGCTGCCGCACAGTTGCGACGACGCCTGGGGCGGCGACATCATCGCCGCGGCCTGCGTGCATCTGGCGGCAACCGTCGAGCCGCGCCGCATGGAAGGCGCCTGGATCGCGCAGGAATACATCAAGGGCCATTTCGACCAGAAGCACCCGGTCGTCATCAGGCAAGGCCATATCGCCGTGCCGCAGCGGCCGGGGCTCGGCGTGAGGCCGGAGCCCGGCATGTTCGGCAAGCCGGTGGCCATATACGGCCCCTGAGCGGGATGCGGCGCAGCCAAGCTCACGGTCGGAACAGGCGCGGATGTGGGCGATAATCATCAGCCCCGTCCCGCACCTGTGCGATTAGACCCGCCGATCACCTTCTCGATACCGCGGATCGTTCCGCCTCGTCTTGCGTTGACCTGACACCCACGGAGGAACAGGCAATGAGCGAAGAAGATCGGCACGGAAAGATCCAGCAGCGGGCCTATGAAATCTGGCAGCGCGAAGGCTGCCTGAATGGCGACCATGAGCGGCACTGGCATCAAGCGGAGATGGAAATCGACCGCGAGGCGGCACTGCCGCTGACGGCGGGCGATGCGCTGCCCGAAACGCGCGAGATCGACAGCGCCGATGTGCTGACGGTCGAGGCGCTTGCGATGCGCACCGGCATTTCAGGCGACGAGGCGCAGGACCTGCTCGACCGGCTCGGCAACGATCGCGCGGCGATCGAACAAGCGGCGCGAAGCCTGAAGGCGAAGCGAGGCATCTAGAGAGCCGAAGAGACCCTATTTGCGCTCCACGGTGAGAACGACAGGCATGCCCCAGGGCACACGCCTCTTGGGGCCTGCAGCCGCGAGATCTGGCGTCCGACAGTTCTTAGACTTCCCACAACGCATGATGTTTCAGGTGGTGCCCCGAGCGTACGCTGAGATTGGCAATCTCGATCCGGGTTGACAGGGCAGATGCATCGCCCTAGCTTCGCGTTAGTGGCCACTAACGCGAAATACTGGACAGCGCTCGGCGATCCGACACGGCGCAAGATCTTTGAGCTGCTGGTCGACCGCCCCAGCTCGGTCAGCGGGCTCGCGACTGTATTGCCTGTGACGCGGCCGGCGGTCTCGCAGCATCTGAAGGTGCTCAAGGATGCCGGGCTTGTCGCCGACACGCGCTCCGGCAAGGAACGCATATACCGGATCGATCCGGATGGGCTCGCGGCGTTTCGGGCGGAGATCGACCAGTTCTGGGTGAAGACGCTCGCGGCCTACGCCAAGCTTGTCGAGCATCCGAGGGAGGACGACACATGATCAAGCAGCCGCCACCTGCTCCCGTGAGACATTCCGTCGTGGTCGCGGCGTCGATCGCGCGCGCCTTCAAGGTGTTCACCGAGGATTTCGGCAGCTTCAAACCGCGCGAGCACAATCTGCTCGCCGTCCCGATCGCCGAGACGATCTTCGAGCCGCGCGTTGGCGGCCACGTCTACGATCGCGGCGTCGACGGCTCGGAATGCCGCTTCGCCCGCGTGCTTGCCTATGAACCGCCGAGCCGACTGCTCTTAAGCTGGGACATCAGCCGCGCTGGCAGATCGAAACCGACCTCGCCAGGACAAGCGAGTGGGAAGTCCGCTTCACGGCCGAGTCGGAAAACCGGACCCGCGTCGAAATCGAACACCGCCATATCGAGCGGCATGGCCAGGGTTGGGAGAGCGTGAGGGGCGGCGTCGACAGCGATCAGGGCTGGCCGCTCTACCTGCAGCGTTACCAGGCGCTTTTTTCCCAAGCGGCCTTATAGCGCGGCCTGGCATCTCGGCCCGCCGGGCAGCACCCCGCATGGGGAGCAGCGCGAGGCGCGCGCCACAGCCGAAGGAAGGAGCCAAGAAGATGGGACCCTATTGGCTGAGCATTGTCGGCGTGCTTGCGCTCTGTCTCCTGTCGGTGGCCCTGGCGGTCTATTCCGGCTCGTCCAAGGGATTTGCCGGCAAGCTCTCGGGTCCGGTCATCCCCGCGGACGACGACAACCCGCTCTACAGGATCGATCGCGTCCACATGAACTCGGTCGAGGCGCTCGCACCCTTCGTCGTGCCCGCGGTGCTTGCGATGATGGTCGGCGTCGGGCCCGTGACGCTGGCCGTGCTCGTCTGGGCGCACCTGGCGATACGCCTCATGCATATGGGGATCTATCTGCGCGGCGGAGACGCGGCCAAGGGCAGTGGCCTCAGGACGATCCTCTATGTCTCGGGCGCGGCAGTAACGCTTGTACTCATCCTCGCGACCGGCTGGGCGGCGCTCCATTGAGCCGCATGCTTTTCGCTCCGCCGTTGGAACCCTAGCCCTGATCCGAGGTTCATCCCTGTACAACCACAGGAGATGCATCATGGACCACACCAGCCACGTTAGACTGACCAGTGCCGAGCTGACGCCCGACATCCTCGAAGGCGCCACCATCTACGGACCGGACGATGAGAAGATCGGCTCGGTCGACCATCTGCACGGCAGCCAGGTCGTCATCGATGTGGGCGGCTTTCTCGGCATCGGCGCCAAGCCCGTGGCAGTGAGTGCCAGCCAACTCGAATTCATGCGCGACGAGGACGGCGACGTCCATGCCGTCACCAGTTGGACGAAGGACCAGTTGAAGGCGATGCCGGAGCATCGCGACTAAAGACAACCAGACATCGCGACGGAGCAATCCAGAGCCTCGCGATTGAACGGCAGACGGGCCCGGTGAAAGCCGGGCTCTTCATACTTCGGCGGTCAGTTGCGCACGGGCCGCCACGCCAGCAGCCGCATGGCATTGGCCGTCACCAGCACCGTCGCGCCCGTGTCGGCGAGGATGGCGGGCCAGAGGCCGGTAACGCCGATGATCGTCGTGACCAGGAACACGGCCTTCAGCCCGAGCGCCACCGTGATGTTCTGATGGATGTTGGCGAGCGCCCGCCGCGACAGGTCGATCATCGCCGCGAGGTCGCCGACCCGCCCGTGCAGCACTGCGGCATCGGCCGTCTCCAGCGCCACGTCGGTGCCGCCGCCCATGGCGATGCCGACATCGGCGGCGGCAAGCGCCGGCGCGTCGTTGATGCCGTCGCCGACCTTGGCGACCTTCTTGCCGGAAGCCTGCAATTCGCGAACGACGCGCTGCTTATCCTGCGGCAGCATTTCGGCATGCACTGGAAGCCCCAAGCCCTTGGCGATCGCCGCGGCCGTGCGCTTGTTGTCGCCGGTCAGCATCACCGGCTCGACGCCGGCCTCGCGCAGCGCAGCCAGCCCGGACAGCGCGTCGGCGCGCGGCTCGTCGCGCATGGCGATGATGCCCGCCGGTTGACCGGCGACAAGCAGCAGCGAAACCGACTTGCCCTCGTCGTTGAAGGCGGTGATGCGCGCCAGCGTGTCGGCTGGTAGTGCTGCGCGCTCCGCGGCCGCCGCCGGCGAGCCGAGAAAAATCTCCTTGCCGCCGACCTTGCCGGCGACGCCCTTGCCTCCGAGCGCGAATGCGTCCGAGGCCGGCGGCACCGGCACCTTGTCGGCCCTCGCCCTGTCGAGGATGGCGAGCGCGAGCGGATGGCTGGAACCGGTCTCGAGCGCCGCGGCAAGCGAAAGCACATTGGCCTCGCTGGACCCGATCGCGATGATGTCGGTGACCTTGGGCCTGCCTTCGGTCAGCGTGCCGGTCTTGTCGAGCGCCATCGCGTCGATCGAGCCCAGCGCCTCGAGGATGGCGCCGCCCTTGATCAAGAGGCCGCGCCGCGCACCGGCCGACAAGGCGGCCGCGATCGCCGCCGGGGTGGAGATGACCAGCGCGCAGGGGCAGCCGATCAGGAGGATGGCGAGGCCCTTGTAGATCCATTCGCTCCAGCTCGCGCCGGCGACCAGCGGCGGCAGGACCGCCACCAGCGCGCCGAGCGCCAGCACTGCGGGAGTATAATATTTCGAGAAGCGGTCGATGAAGCGCTCCGTCGGGGCCTTGCTCTCCTGCGCCTCCTCGACCAGCCTGACGACGCGCGCGATGGTGTTGTCGGACGCGGCCGCGGTGACCTTCACGCGCAGCACGGCGTCGGTGTTGATCGTGCCGGCGAACACCGCGTCGCCGGCCTTCTTGCGCACCGGCACGCTCTCGCCGGTGACAGGGGCCTCGTCGATGGCGCTGTCGCCCTCGACGATCTCGCCATCCGCCGCGATCCTGTCGCCAGGCCGCACCAGGATGACCGCTCCGACAGAAAGACTTTCGGCGGGCAGTTCGGCGACCGCGCCATCGCGCTCTACGAAGGCCGTCTTGGGAACGAGGGCGGCAAGGTTCTGGATGCTGGCGCGGGCCCGGCTGGCCGCCACGCCTTCGAGCAACTCTCCGACGAGGAACAGGAAGACGACCGCAGCAGCCTCCTCCGCTGCACCTATGATGACGGCGCCGACGGCCGCGATCGTCATCAACGTCTCGATCGAGAACGGCGTGCCGGCGCGGGCAGCGGCAAAGGCACGGCTGGCGATCGGCAGCAGGCCGACGCAAAGCGCCGCCAGGAACGCGCCCCATTCGATCGGCGGGTACAAGCGGCCAACGCCATAGGCCAGCCCAAGCGCCAGGCCGCAGCCGATGGTGAGCATGCCCTTGCGGGTCCGCCACCAGGCGCCCTGCCCGTCGCCGCCTTCATGATCATGCGCGTGGGTTCCGGCCCGCGCATGATCATGGTCGTGGTCATGATCATGGCCGTGGTCGTGACCTGCATGGTCGTGGGCGGGATCGTCCGCCTTGTTCCCGTCCGCGGGAAAGACGCCGTAGCCGAGCTTGCCCAGTTGCGTCTTCATGGCGGGGAACAGGATTGCCTCGTCGGCATGAGCGACCCGCATCGTGCCCGCCGTCGCCGAGACGGATACCTTCGCCACCCCGGGAAGACGGCTCACCGCTGTCTCGATCTTGGCCGCGCAGGCGGCGCAGTCCATGCCTGTCACACGGTAACGGGTCTCCTTGACGTCCATGGCATCGGCCTTCTGTTCGGGCAGTTCGGCAAGAGAATCACCGATCTGCTGCAAGTCGTTGTTTTCATGCGATTGCGGATGGAAACCGCGATGCATTCCTTGCTGGAATTGCTCCAGCCTTTGCCCGGTGCTACATCCTCTAGCGACTAGAGGAGCAAGCGGAAAATGCTGAAAAGTGATTTTGCGATCGGCGAGGCGGCGCGGCGCAGCGGCGTGAAGGTGCCGACGATCCGCTATTACGAGCAGATCGGCCTTCTGCCCGCCGCCTCGCGCAGCGAAGGCAACCGGCGGCTCTACGACCGCCGCGACCTCGACCGCCTGGCGTTCATCCGGCACGCGCGCGAGCTCGGCTTCGAGGTCGAGGCCATCCGCACGCTGCTGTCGCTGCAGGACGATCCGGAGCAGCCATGCGCCGCCGCGGACGCGATCGCCAAGTCTCGCCTGGTCGAGGTCGAGAAGCGCATAGCGAGCCTCAACGCACTGCGCGACGAGCTTAGGCGCATGGTGAAGCAATGCGCCAGCGGCCGGGTCGGAGACTGCCGCGTGATCGAGACGCTCGCCGACACGACCCACGCGCATGGGCGGCTTGCCGAGGCGTAGGCGCGCGGTCTTCCTTTTCAGTCGATCACCTGCACAGCAGCCAGGTCGTCACCGATGCCGGCATGTCCGCCACCGCCTCAGTTGTCGCCATCCTTCTCGGTCAAGGCACGAACTTCCGTCGGTGTCATGCCGTAGCGTTGCCGGAACTGCCGATAGAAGGTCGAGGGCTCGTTGAAGCCGACCTCAAAGGCGATGTCGGCGATGCGCCGCAGCAACTGCCGGCGATCGGTGAGGCAGCTATGGACATAGGCGAGCCGCTCCCCGTTGACGTAGTCGGAAAGGCTTGTCCCCTCTCCGGCAAACAGCTGGCGGACATAGCGCTCGCTGATGCGGAACTTGCGCGATATCTGCGCGGCGTTGAGCCGGGGATCGGTGAGGTTGCGGGCGATGTGCTGCTTGATGCCCGCAAGCCTTGCCGCGCGGACACCGGGTGGATGCGTATGCGCCTCCATGCCGCCGAAGGAAACGGCGAGAAGATCGGTGATATGGCGAGAAGCGAGGGGTGCAAGGGTCTCGGGCCCCTCCAAGCGCAGGAGTGACCAGAGGTAGTCGAAAAGCAGCCGGTGGGCCGGGAGCGTGAGGCCGAGACTGTCGGGACGCACATCGTCGAGGTTCTTTACCAGCGGGGCCAGCAGCGAGCGCTTGAACTGAAGCGCCATGGTCCATCGCGAATCCTCGCTGACGATCGAGTAGCGACGGTCCATCGGCAGGATCGCGGCGGTGCCGGGATCGGTGCTGAAGTCGCCGCGCCCAGGCATGGTGAAACGGTAGCCGCCCTTGTTCCAGGACAGGATGATATCGTCGTTGCCGTCGGCCATCAGCCCGCTGTTGCGCTCCCAGAACATGGGGGAGACGGTGCCCTTGGTGAGGCTCATCTCCGGCAGGATCAGGGTCCGGGCTGAGAATTTGAGCGGCGTGTCGGCACGCGGCGTGATGTCCAATCGCATCTGGATGCGACCGTAGAAATCGCGGATGAACTCGTCCCGATGATCTTCGGGAATGTCGTCCGCCGAAAATATGGCCACCCGATCAGCGCCCGGCATCATGCTCCCTGTCGAAGACCGCCCGGAACTGGACAGCGCCGGGCCTCCAATGGCGTTAGCCTGCTCGCCGGCTCCTGAGAAACATCATTTCCGACCTGGTTCGACCCCGATCCACAATGGTCTCTCAGCTTTCCGAAAATGAGTTAAGTGTGGCAAATTTGCAAGACTGAAATTCCTGAACAACAACTGTTCCGATATTGCAAATTTGACTTCCGTATTCGCCACACGCACCCGGATTTTCTCTGCTAGCGGTGCGTCGAGGGGGCGGTTATCGATTTTCATGTCCGCATGTCTTCGCAAATCAATTGGCGGCCCCCGAGACCCGCTCATGCATGGGCGGGCGGAAGTGCGGACGCACTTTTGAATTGGCAACCCAACGAGGAACGTATCCGATGAAGACCATACCTACGTCCATGGCCGCCATGGCGATCATTCTTGCCGCCGGCAAGGCCTTCGCGGCCGATGCGATAGGTCCGGAAGCGGCCCCGGAGCCTCCGCCGGTGCAGGAGAGTTTCAGCTGGACGGGGCCCTATTTCGGCGGGTTCGGCTCGTTTGCCGTGGGCGACATGGAACTCAATTCCCGGCAGATCTTTGCGGATGGAAACCCGCCGCCGATCAACGGCGCTTTCGAGATTTCCGCAAGCGGGTTCCTCGGCGGCATCCAGGCCGGCTATGACTGGCAATTCGCCGACCGCTGGGTGGTCGGCGCCGTGGCGGACATCGCCGCATCCAGCTACGGCTCCTCGGTGACGGCCTCGGTGGACGGCACCGAGGTCTTCAATGGCGACGTGGACGTCAAATATCTTGGCACCGTGCGCGCGCGGCTGGGTCACGCCTGGGACCGCACGCTTGTCTACGGCCATGGCGGCCTTGCCTTCGGCAAGACCGAGCAGACGCTGACGGTTGGCGGCACGACCGTCTTCAACGAGAAGCAGACGCGCGCCGGCTGGACGGTCGGCGCCGGCGTCGAACACGCCATCACCAATCGCATCTCCTTCGGCACCGAATATGCCTATGTGGACCTTGGCTCGAAGCAGATACTCGACAATGGCGAGGGGCTGACAATCAAGGACGACGTGGCTTTCCACACGCTGAAGGCCTTCGTGAACTTTCGCTTCTAAACGCGCCGCGATCGTTCGAGCGGAAAGGTTGCGGGTTGGAAGATGTCACCCGGCCGGGCGCACTTCGATTATTCTGCCGAAGGCCGCCCTCCGCAAAAAAACGCCCGCTCCGGCATGCCGGAGCGGGCGGAAGTTCTTGCGCGATAAGCCTACTTGCAGTCTTTCAGCAGCTTGAGCGCCTTTTCGGCATTGGCCTGTGAGGTGTAGGCCTTTGTCCCCGCATCGGTCAGTTTCTTGCCGTCGGGTTTCGTGGAAACCACCGAGCATTTCTTGGTCGTGGCGTCCTTTGCTACCCAATATTGGGTGGCGGCGAATGCCGGCATGCTGACAAGCGCGACAACCGAGGCTGCAACCAGAACCTTACGTATCATGGCGTTCTCCCAAAATTGTGGATGGCCGGCCTACTCATCCCTGAAGCGCCTATGCCCCAGCAGGGGGAACGGGCCGAGCCGACAGCCAGCCGTATCGCGAATTAACCCCTTGGGGCAATTTACAAAAATGTAAAGTTTGGCCGTGTCCTTTGCGGCGCGAGACGGAGCTATCGGCGCACTGCTGAAACCAGGCTGGCGCAGAGTCCGACATTGAGCGTGGCGGCTATCGCAAGCGCGATCAGGACGAGCTGTCCATCGCCCATGCCAAGCAGCAGCGCCCCGATCGAAGGAGCCGCCGCCTGGATGATGAGGCTCGGCGTCGCGAGCTTGCCCATCAGCGCCGCGTATTGGTTCGGATCGAACAGCACCAGCGGCAGCGCGCCGCGCGCGATCGTGTGGATGCCGTTGCCCGCGCCGTAGAGGATCAGGGCGAGAGCAACCAGGGCTTGGCTCGCCAGGAGCAGCCAGATCCCGGCCGCGAGCAGCGATACCGACGCCAGCATGGTCCAGATCGGATGATGCCGGTTGCGGCCGATCAGCAGCTCGACCACCCGCGCGCCGACCTGTGACGGGCCGACCAAGGCGCCGAGGCCGACGGCAGCCGCCAGGCCGACGCCGCGCAATTGCAGCAGCGTGAGCAGGTGGACGGAGAGCATGGACGCGATCATCGCCGCCAGGGTCAGGATCGAGGCCAGCAGGATGAAGCGAGCCCGCGTCCCGCCCGTGGCCGATGCCTCCTTGGGCCTGTCCCTCGCCGGCGCGGGCGCCGCGGGCGGAGGCGGCGGTATCACCCAAAGGTGGAGCGGCAGGCAGATCGCCACATGGATAGCGGCATAGGCAAGGCAGGCCATACGCCATCCGCCATGCTCGACAAGCAAGGCGCTGAGCGGCCAGCAGACGGTGCTGGCGAAGCCGCCGAAGAGCGTCAGGTTGGTGATGGCGCCGCGCGCGCCCTGGCCATAGAGCCGCCCGAGCGTTGCGAAGCCGGCGTCGTAGAGGCTGCTCGACATGCCCAGGCCCATGAGCAGCCAGGCAACCAGATAAAGCGGATAGGCGGTGGCCGTCGCCAACAGCGTATGCGCGGCCGCCAGCAGCAGCGAGCCGGCGGCAAGCACCGGGCGACCGCCATGGCGCTGGATCAGCCGTCCCATGGCGGGAGACACAAGCCCGGCGAGCAGGAGCCCGCAGGACAGCCCGGCAACCACCGAGGCGAGCGACCAGCCCGTGTCCCTGGCAATCGGCGCGGCCAGCACCGCGGGCAGATAATAGGACGATCCCCAGGCGAGGATCTGCGTGATGCCGAGAGCCGTGACGAGGACGTTGCGATTGCGGGCGGTGGGCGCGGCCGCTTCCAATCAGGCCTGCCCCGGCTCGCGGACGACCTTCTCTCCGTCTTCCTTGACGAACGCTTCCACCGGATTGTCGAGCAGAGGCAGCACCGCCTCCGACGGCCGGCAGAGTCTTGTTCCTTTCGGCGTCTCGACGATCGGCCGGTTGATGAGGATCGGATGGGCGAGCATGAAATCGACAAGCTCCGCGTCGCTCCATTTCGGATCGGCCAGGCGAAGCTCGGCGTAAGGCGTTCCCTTCTCGCGCAGCAACTGTCGGGGCGTGATCCCCATCGCCGCGATCAGTTCGAGCAGCCGGTCGCGGCTCGGTGGCGTCTTGAGATATTCGATCACCACCGGCTCCTCGCCGCTGGCACGGATCATGGCGAGCGTGTTGCGCGAGGTGCCGCAAGCGGGATTGTGGTAGATCGTGACCGTCATGGCTCTGCCTTCAGTGCATGGGTTTGCTGAGCGGTTTCGGGCTTGAGCAGCCAGCCCATCAGAGCAAGCGCGATCAGGGCGCCGAGCAGCTCGGCGGCGATGAAGCCCGGCAGATCGACCGGCCTGATGCCGGAGAAGGTGTTGGTGAGCGCGCGCGCCACGGCGACGGCAGGATTGGCGAAGGACGTGGACGCGGTGAACCAATAGGCCCCGGTGATATAGAGCCCGACCAGCCACGGCACGGCCCGCCGCTCGAAGCGCAGGCCAGCGAGAATGACGGCGACAAGCCCGAATGCCGCGACGCCTTCGGAGAACCACTGCGCCGCCCCGGTCCGCGGCTTCGTCGCGACCTCCAGAACCGGCAGCGAGAACATGAGATGCGCGCCCATGGTGCCGGCGATGCCGCCGGCGAACTGCGCGACCAGATAGGCGGGGAGATCGCGGGCGGGCAGCGACCGGTTGAGACAGAACACCAGTGAAACGGCGGGGTTGAAGTGCGCGCCGGAGATCGGCCCGAGGATGGTGATCAACACCACGAGCATGGCGCCGGTCGCTAGCGTGTTGCCGAGCAGCGCCAGCGCGGTGTCATGCGTCAGCGTCTCGGCCATGATGCCGGAGCCGACGACCGTCGCCACCAGCATGCCGGTGCCCAGGGCTTCGGCGACGAAGCGGCGCGATGGATCGAAGCTGTTCATGGACTGGCCTTCCGTCTGGCAAAGGGCGCGACAATCATTGCCGTGTCCCCTCGCCCGGCCGGCAGCAAGGCGCAGCAAGCGCTGGCGCGCAGATTTCCGGACGGCCCGAGCAGCAATCCTCCATCAGGAACCGGATCAGTCCGGAGAGCGCGTCGTACTCCGCGTTGTACACGATCGAGCGGGCCTCGCGCCGCGCGGCGACGAGACCGGCCCGTTCCAGCTCCTTGAGATGGAAGCTGACATTGGACGGCGAGACTTCGACCTGCTCGGCGAGCGAACCGGCGGAAATGCCGTCCGGTCCGGCAACGACCAGCAGGCGCAGCAGGCGCAGGCGTGTGTCCTGCGACAGCGCGCCGAAGGCGATCAAGGCTTGACGTTCATCCACGATTCAATAATCCTTGAAATATCGAAATGAGGAATAGCCGACATGCTGTCTTCTGACAACTGGGAAAACATCGCCGCTATCGACCCACCCGACCTGACCATCGGCGACCTGCTGGACGCGTTGGCCGACTACAAGGACCGGCCGCTGGTGTTCCGCTATGACGGGCGGCCGGTCAAGCCGGGATACCATGTCACCGAGGTTAAGGTGGGGCAGTTCTCGGCGCTGGATTGCGAGGCGAATCCGGAATCCTGGTCTGAGATCTTCGTCCAGCTGTGGGACGTGGAGGAAGGCGGGCCGGTCCATATGCCGGCCGGTAAATTCGCGGCGATCATCCGCAAGGTGGCGGACCATGTCGCGCTCGATCAGGCAGCGAAGCTGACCTTCGAGGTCAGCGACGGCGTGCGCCCGATGGAACTGCATCGAGCAGCCCGGCCGAACCTCGTTGGCGAGGCGGTCGAAGTCGAGCTTTCGCCACGGCCGGCAAGCTGCAAGCCGCGTGACCGCTGGCTGAAGGAACAGGCAGCCGTGAGCCAGCCCTGCTGCGGCGCGAGCCGCTGCTGTTGACGCCGAAACGGTCGCGGCGTTGCTAAAATCTGATCATGCCATTGGCCTGCAGAAGGTAGAGGCTCACGAGAACGATGGCGATCAGCGCCACCCAAACGGCTGTCCTGCTCATTCGCGAATCCCTGTTGGTCCGGCAATGAACGCGCTCGTGCCGGTAGCGTTCCGCGCGTGCTGGGTTGCACGCCGCCCGGGCGAAATCAAGTGAAGATGGTGTGACGACCCCGCCTCAGTCCTTCGGCGCGTTGCTGTAGAGCGCCACGCCGACGCGGTCGTTGCGCCGCCATCGCACCAAGGCGCGATAGGCCATATCGTCGGCCGGAACTTCAAGCAGGAAGCGTTCCGGAATGGCCGCATCAGCGGCGACGCGCAATTCCGCGCCCTGCTCGTGCTGGTTCCTGACCGAGCAGCCGATCCTGACGGCGCCGGCAATGATGGTGGCTTCCTTGAGCACGAATTCGCGCGCATGAAGACGACGCTCGGTCTCGGGATAACTGGCCATATAAGGCGGGCTCCTCAGGCAAGGCTCTCCTCGCATGGGGTCGCACCATAGCAGCAAGGCGTTTCCGTTCCGTTAGCGATTCCTGAAACACTTACTTTGATATTACGTGCGGACGGTTGTCGAAGCTTGGCAGTATCCGCGTGAGGGAAAAACACGCGCCGACCGTTCAGACGACAGCTACGCCGCTGGCGTGGAGCACCCAGCGGCGGCCATCGCTGCGGAACTCGGTGAACGAAAACGGCTCGACGTCGATCTTCCAGACCGAGGAGAGCGGGGCGCCCAGAACATGCACGATGGCGGCGCGGATCGGCGCCGCATGGGTGATCGCGATGGTGTGGCCGCCCTCGCCGGCCAGCCGCTGCATCAGCGCGGCGCCGCGCCGGGCCACCGCGGCGAGCGATTCGCCTCCATGCGGTGCTGCGTCCGGATCGGCGAACCAGGCGGCCATGCCTTCCGGGTCCGTGGCCTGGACCTCCTCGAGGCTTTTGCCGGCCCAGCGCGCGAAATCCTGCTCGGCAAGCAGCGGCTCGACCGTCGCGTCGAGGCCGAGCGCCTCGGCTGTCCTGCGCGCGGCAAGCGCCGGACTTGTCCAGGCGCGGCCGGCGTGGCGCAGCGAGGCGGCCAGCGCGCCCGCGCGCTCGAAGGCGCGTGGCTCCGGCGCCTCGTCGTTCGGAAAGCGGCCCTTGCGCATGCCGGGCGTGGCTCCGCTTGCGATCATGGTCAGGCGGGCGAACATTCCAAACTCCGTGGCTCAGCGAAAAATAAGCCCCACGAAGCCGTGCCGGCCATTACATGTCGTTGACAGGCGAACGAAGTGCTGACAAGTGTTTTAGCGCTATACGGGATTGGAAGCCGGTGCGAGTCCGGCACGGTCGCGCCACTGTAATCGGCATCAGCCGAAAGTCAGGCCTTATTCCGCAGCATGGTTGGATCAACGGGACGCAGCATCCCACAGGAGTTCGAAATGTCCGACGCCACCTTCGCCCCCACCTACGGCCCGGTTGCAATCCCGGTCCGCGAGCTTCTGCCCTGGGCCATCTTCGCTGGCCTGATGCTGATGCTGGCGATCTATTTCGTCGGCGCGGAAGAAGGCGCGACGTCGCTGATCCGTGGCACGGCGGTGCACGAGTTCGTGCATGACGGCCGCCACCTGCTCGGCTTCCCCTGCCATTAAAGCGGCTCGGCATCGCCGACCCCGCTTTTCGATCTGATCCAACGCGATTCCGGACGGAAAGCCGCTACGCATTTTTCCCTGGAATTGCCTGGTTGTTTCGACGCAATTCCGGGCGGAAAACCGCTTCGCACTTTTCCTGGAATTGCTCGATTGGCTTGACGCAATCCCCGGCGGAAAACCGCTTCGCACTTTTCCTGGAATTGCTCGATTGGCTTGACGCAATTCCGGGCGGAAAATCGCTTCGCACTTTTCCTGGAATTGCCTGGAGGAATTGGTGACATGGTCGGAAAACTCTTGCTGCGTGGCATGCTTGTAGGGCTGGTCGCCGGGGTGCTCGCATTCGCTTTCGCGCGCGTCTATGGCGAGCCGCAGGTCGACAAGGCGATCGCTTTCGAGGAGCAGCAGGCCCAGGCGTCCGGCGAGGCGCCGGAGCCCGAGATGGTCAGCCGCGCAACGCAGGCCGGCATCGGTCTCGCAACCGGCGTTCTGGTCTATGGCGCGGCGCTCGGCGGATTGTTCTCGCTGGTCTTTGCCTATGCCTATGGCCGGCTTGGTTCGCTCGGGCCGCGCGGCACTTCGGCGCTCATCGCGCTGCTCGGCTTCCTTGCCGTGATCGTGGTTCCCAGCCTCAAATACCCTGCGAACCCGCCGGCGGTCGGCAACGCCGAGACGATCGCCTACCGAACCGAGTTGTTCTTCATCATGATCGTGGTCTCGATCGCGGCGATGGTGGCGGCGGTCGGCCTGGCGCAGCGGTTGTGGAAGCAACTCGGCGCCTGGAACGCTTCGATCGTCGCGGGCCTCGCTTTCCTCGTCGTCTTCGCACTGGTGAAGGCAGCCCTGCCCGACATCAACGAAGTGCCGGAAAACTTCTCGGCGACGGTGCTGTGGCAGTTCCGCGTCGCCTCGCTCGGCATGCAGCTCGTGCTGTGGGCCGTCGTCGGGCTCGGCTTCGGCGCGGTTGTCGAGCGCCTGGTCGCCGCGCGCGACCAGCGCGGCCCTGCCCGCCGCTACGCCTGAAACCCATGCGTTGGCCGCCACGGTTCCTTGCCCTGGCGGCCATTTTCTTTTTGGCGATCTGGCAGTCACTTCTGATCGCCATTCCGGCCGAGGCGCATAGCGGGTCTTCGGCCCCGCCTCCCCCGGGCATCCAGATCCCCAGCCTGACCCACGGCCAGATGGCTGTGATCGCGCGCTACCGGGGCGAAATCCTCGACCTTGCGCAACGCCAGACCGTGACCGACCCGACCTTCCGGCGGCTCTACAATCACGGCAATCTGCAATTCACCTACTGCCTGTGGGGCCTGATGCCGGGAAGCATCGGCGACGAGGAAAGCCCCTTCAACGAATGCAGCCACGCCTATCTGGCCACGGCCAAGGCGCTGCTCGCCTACATGGCGACGATGCCCTCAGCCGAACGCCAGGCGAAGGCGCTGATCTCGGATATCGACGTCGACATGGTGCGAAGCGGCGCGTCCTGGATCCTGTGCCAGTATAGCGGCGAGGCCTTCAGCACCGGCGCGGTCGTCGAGCCGCGCTGGCGGAGCATCTTCTTCCACCTGCCAAGCCTTGCGGTGCTGCTGGTCACGATGGCGGCGCTGATGACGGCTGCGTGGTCGATCTTCGGCGCAAAACGGGTACGCGCGGTTTAACCGAATCGGGCCGGTCGATTGCGTCGAGATATGAACCAACGCGGCTCGTTGCGCCGCGCAGGTCGCGCCAGGCCTCGCGACTACTTCGACCGGACCCCATAGGCGGCAAGGAATGCTTCCACCGAGGCATCGGCGTGGCGCTCGAGGTCGGCCTTCGAGCGCGGGTTGCTTCCGGTGAACATGGCTTCGTTCATCGGGATCCAAAGCAGCATGCCAAAGAAATGGCTGGCCGCCAAACGGGGATCGCCGGTCTGCAACAGGCCTCGGCTGGTGAGCTTTTGAAAGCACGCCGCCACCGAGGCAAGCATACGCTCAAAGCCCTTGTCGTACCAACTGCGGCCAAGCTGGGGCATCCGATCGGCATTGGCGATTATCAGACGCCGGAGCCTCAGCAACTCGTCGTTCATCAGTGCGGTGGTCAATCGGCGGGCAAGCTGCTGCAGGCCGCCCTCCAGGAACTTCGCTTCGGAAAGCAGCATCGTCACGGACTCGACAACGTCATTGGTCTGGGAGGCGGTGGACTCCACAACTTCAGTGAAAAGCGTCTCCTTGTCCTTGAAATGCTTGTAGACGGTCTGCTTGGAAGCGCCCGCCCTGGTGGCGATCTCCTCCATGCTGGTCCCATCATAGCCCTTGGCGATGAACGAGGCCGTCGCCGCCTCGATGATCTCACGATCCTTGCGGGCCGATCTGGTCTCAACGGCAATTTTCATGGCACCTCTCGATCGGTACTAGACGGTACCGTTCCCATATGATAGCCGTCACGACAGTACTAGACTGACTAGTACCCGTCAATAAACGGAGGTTCAACCCGATGACTCAGATGCTCTTTCTCAATCTGCCGGTGCGCAATCTGCAGGCGGCGACCGAGTTCTATCTCGCGATCGGCGGCACGCTCAACCCGCAGTTCTCGAATGACCAGGCCAGCTCGATCATGTTCTCCGAATCGATCGGGGTCATGTTGCTGACCCATCAACACTATAGCCAGTTCACGGCCCGGCCGATCGGCGACGCCAAGCGCGAGAGCCAGATGCTGATCGCTCTGACCGTCGACAGCAAGGACGCGGTCAATGCGGTAATCGAGAAAGGCGTTGCGGCCGGCGGCCGCGCCGATCCCAACCCGGCGCAGGATCTCGGTTTCATGTTCAATCGCCATATAGAAGACCCGGACGGCAATGTCTGGGAGTTCCTGTGGATGAACCCCGCAGCCATGCAATAGAGCGCCTGTAGCGTCCCCATGCCGGAATGACGCCCTGGAAGCGACGGGCACTCGCCCTTCGCTCTCATGTCCGAGCAATGCCTGCAGTCGTCCTCGACCAATTCTTGGCATCTCTGGGTCCACGCCCACGCCTGCAGCGGGCCGTCGCCAGTCCGGCTAGCGCATCGCCGCGCGCTGGCGTAAGCATCGTCAATTGTCCGGCCCCCGGATTCGCAGCCGCCAGCAGCCATGTTCGCCCCCGAAGCCTTCGCCGTCACCGCTGCAATATGCAGCGCGCTGAGTTCCATGTTCCTGAGCGAGCTCAAGGGCCGCGTTCCCCTGCTCCAGCTTGCCCGCTGGCAGATGCTCGCGACCTTCGTGATGACCGGCTCGGTGTCGCTGGCGGTCGGCGGCTGGCACACGATCGGACCAAGGGAGTTCTGGCTGCTTGCGGGGTCGAGCTTCGCCGGCATCAGCATCGCCAGCACGACCTATTTCGCGACCATCTATTCGGTCGGACCGCGCATCACGGCGCTGCTCTTCTCGCTCACCTCGCCATTCGCGCTTGCGCTCGGCTATCTCGTGCTCGGCGAAACCATCAGCCGCTGGCAGGCGCTGGGCGTGGCGCTGGTGCTTGCCGGCATCGTGCTTGCGATCGGCATGCCGCGGCGGTTCCTCAAGCGCGGCGAGATGGCGCCGGCGATGCCGGTCGTCACCCCTTCCACCGTGCCGGTCAGCACCGCGCCGGGTCCGCCGCTCACAGGGCGCCTCGGACCAGGCGTCGTGCTCGGCGTAGTCACGGCGCTCGGCCAGGCGACCGGCACCCTTCTGGCGCGGCCGGCAATGGCCGCCGGCGTCGAGCCGTTCAGCGCGATGGCGCTGCGCTCCGGCCTCGCCGCGATCCTGTTCATCGCGCTCGCCGCGACGCCGTTCGGCAGGGGCAAGCGGGAGGCCGTCCAGTTCGGCACGGTCGGGCTCTCCGTGCTTTCCGCCTTCGTCGGCACCTCGCTAGGCATGTCCTGCCTGATGGCCGCGCTGCGCAACGGCAATGTCGGCATCATCTCGACGCTGTCCTCGATGACGCCGGTCATCATCCTCCCGATGGTGTGGCTGCGCAGCAGCCAAAGGCCGACCATGGTCGCCTGGACCGGAGCGCTTCTGGCCATCGCCGGCACGGCGCTGATCAGCATCAGGTAATCTGAGCCGTCGTAATCAGGCAGATTCCGCGCCGGCGCGCAAAGAGTGCCGTCTCATCCGCGCTCGTGTTCGTGGTGATGCCCTTCCGGCTCCGCCATGGCGAAAGGCAGGTCCTCGCTGTCGGCACCGGCCGCCAGTTGCAGCCTGGCGCTGAACTCGTGCGGCTCGGCCGGCGCGACCAGGCTTTGCAGGTAGTGGTGGTCGCCGCCGACCGGGGACAGCGGCAGGGTTTCCACGGCCCCGCCGGCGCGTTCGATGGCGACGTTCGCCCGAAGGCCCTCGGCGTGGCGCGAGAGGCGCAGCCGCATGCGCTCGCCCTGTGGCGTGCCGACGATCTCCAGCAGCCCGCTGGCCAGCTTGCCCGACACCAGGAACGGATCCGGCGCGTGATGGTCGCCGCCCGCGGCCACGGGCGCGGCAAAGCGCACCGTTGCGACGTCGAGCGCCGGGATATGCGCGAAGAGCTCGGCCTTGAGCGATGCGGCGATGTTGTTCGCCGCGGCAAGCAGCAGCCCGTCATTGACCGCGATCTCCACGTCGACCCACAGCTTGTGACCGAGCCAGCGAGCCTTGGCGTCGACCACCTTGTCGATCCCGGCGACATGCTCCGCGGCGTGGTGAATCTCTTCGACGAGGCCCGGCTCGACGCCATCCAGCATGCGCGTCAGCACGGAGCGCGCCGACTGCCAGACAATGCCGAGGATGGTGACGGTGATGAGCAGGCCAACGATCGGGTCGGCGAGCGGGTAGCCGAGCCAGACGCCGACCGCACCGACGACGACGGCAAGGCTGGTTAGGCCATCCGTGCGCGCGTGGTAGCCATCGGCAATCAGGGCCGCGCTGTTGATCTGGCGGCCGACGCGGATACGGAAGACTGCCACCGCCTCGTTGCCGAGGAAGCCGATGACGCCTGCCGCGGCGAGCCAGCCCAGGAACTGGATCGGATGCGGGTTGAACAGGCGGTTCAGCGCTTCATATCCGGCGACGAGCGCGCTACCCAGGATGATAAGCACGATGGCTATGCCGGCCAGGTCCTCGACGCGGCCGAGGCCGTAGGTGAAGATACGGGTCGGCTTGCGCCGCGCCAGCACGAAGGCGATCCACAACGGTATGGCCGTGGTGGCGTCGGCGACGTTGTGGATGGCGTCGGCAAGCAGTGCCACGCTGCCTGAAAAGACGACAACCGCGATCTGCAGCGCGGCCGTCACCGCCAGGATGACGAATGACCATTTGATCGCCCGGATGCCGCGCTCCGTCGTGGCGATCGTCGCGTCGATCACGCCATGCGTATGCCCGTGCGGGCCGTGATGGTCGTGACCATGCCCGCCATGGTCATGCCCGCCGTGGTCAGGTCCGTGCGGGCCAAAGCCGAACCAGTCGCGAATCTTCGCCAACATGAGCGGCCTCACAGATATTTGGTGAGCTGCTTCAGCTCTTTCAGCGTGTCCCTGGTCGGCTCGCCACCCTCGACAAGGCAATGCTCCATATGGTCGTGGATCAGTTCGCGCTTGGCGTTGCCGACGGCGCTCTCGACGGCATGGAGCTGCTGCGCGAGATCGAGGCAGGAGCGACCGTGCTCGAACATGGCGAGCACAGCTGCGAGATGGCCGTGCGCGCGCTTGAGTCGGGCGATGATGTCTGGATGGGAACTGTGCATCGTCATGCTTGATATCCTATCCTCCAGGGTAGGATATTGCAATGCGTGCGCGTGATAGACGTAAAGCGAAGCGTCGACGGGCACGCGCAGCGCCGTGACCTTGATCAATCGGCTACGCGCCTGGCCACCCTCGCCCGCGCGCGCAATCGACACCGCACGCGGGAAACCAGGGCGGCGATCTTAGTGGCGCTTGAAATATTGCACCTCGCGTTCGTGCTTCTCCGCCGCCTCGCGCGACTTGAAAGTGCCGAGGTTGCGGCGCTTTCCTGTCCTCGGATCGACCTTGCGCGAATAGAGCCGGTATTCGCCGGTTTTCAGCTTGCGGATCATGGCAACCTCCTGTGTGGACCCTGAATCCAACCCGCCGGGGCCGTCGCGGTTCCGATAACCATCGAGCCTCCGCCCCGAAGGCGGCAATAAACGCTTCTGTCGGTGAACCATTTCACGGACTCGAACGACCCAATGTCGGAAGCGACATCGCAACGACACGACCAAGTCGAATTATTTGTATTCAAATGACTTTCGCGACGTTATTCGGATGTTGCGAGGACGCTGGATCTGAGGAGGGTGAGATGGTGGCGGCGAAGCTTCACGGCGTGGAACTCGTCAGGGGCCAGAAGTGGACAGTACGGGTCACCGCCTACGGCACGACGCTCATCTTCCCGTTTGAAGCCGAGCAATATGCGCGCTCCTATGCCGACGGCCAAGCCTTCCGCCTCGGCGTCGAGGTTGTCGAACTGAAAGACTGCGCCTGAATGGCCAATCCGGTGGCCGTCCGCTGGCCCGAGGACCGCACAGCCGTATACGATGGTCGTATGTCGGCTCTCGATTCGGCAAGGCAATGGGCGCGCGCCATCAAGCGCGATGTGGTGGCCCTGTGGATCGCCGCCCGTGATCCGCGCGTGCCGTGGTACGCGAAAGCCACCGCGGGCGCCGTCGCGGCATATGCGTTGAGCCCGATCGATCTCATCCCGGACTTCATCCCGATCATCGGCTATCTGGACGACCTGCTGATCGTACCCCTCGGCATCATGCTCGCGGTCAGGCTGGTCCCGACCGACCTGATGCGGGAATTCCGTGAAGAAGCCATGCAGCGCGAGAAGCCGGTCAGCAAGGCGGGCCTCGTCTTCATGATCGCGGTCTGGGTGCTGGCGGCGCTGGCGCTCGCCTGGCTGTTCTGGCCGAAGCCGGCCTAGCCCCTGCCCGGGCTCGACCGTAGTGGCGCATATGCGGTTCGATTAGTGACCTCTTGTATTCGATGCAGATCAGGATCATGCTGGTGGGGCGTGCGAAATCGCATGCATGGCGCGCGGGTCAAAAAGGGTCAGGCGTGATGGAGTTTGCAGTCTGCTACGGCCACGACGGGTTCGATCTGGCGCGGTCGATTCTCCTGGACGTCACGGCTTTCTTCGCGCTGATGGCTCCAATGGCGATCGCGCGGCTGGTCGAGATGGCGAGAGAGGATGCCGCGGCCAGAATGCAGGTCGCTTGACGAGCGGAAAGCCGCGTTCGTGGAATTGCCCTAACCGTCGCGGCAGACCTTTCGGATCGACGGGCCGCCGAGTTGGGTCGAACGGTCGATCTCCTCCTGGAAATGCGCCCGCCGATCGAGTGCCAGCCACGAAGCGCGCGGCGAAGCTTCCTCAGCCGGGCATTCTTTTGCGCACGCGCCAGACGCTCCGCTTCATCGGTTGAGGCCTGAAAAGGCCTTTCGACCGTGCGCGGGTGACGGTTTCTCGGCATCGGGGTCGAAACGCGCTTACCCGCCTTTCGTTACGTTGGGAATGGACGATCGGCGGCTTCCGCGCATACAGCGTTCCGGTGTCGGCCGCCGGGCGCGACCCCGGTGCCGCAGCCCGAGCGACGGACGAGGATGGGGGATTTCCGGGATCAGTGGTGGGGGTAGCCCGGCTTGCCTTGGTGGCGGAAGAGTATGACCCTTCGACCGGCAAGCCGGGCTAAAGCGCCGGCCATTGGGTTTCCTTGGGGGGAGCCGGCGCACGGCCAGACTGGCCGTTTCCCCTCAAGCCCGCAATTGTCGCTGAGGTCCTATGCGCCAGCGCAATGGTCCGAGCGGCAAACGCTGTTTGCGAAAAAGCGTGAGCAGCTTTCGAACGGGTGACGCTCTATCTCCTCGATTCGACGACTGCTTGAGATGCGAGGCCGATTCCAGGGCGAATCAACCGGCTTCCGACGCCCGAACGCTCAGCTTCGCGTAACCTGCCTGGCCTTCTGGTGCGTATTGTCGACGGAATGCCCGTCGTGCCGCCCCTGGTCCGCCCCCGTGACGGGGTTCGCCTGAACTGACCGCCGGAAACCTCGCGCAAGGCCTCGACGTCAAAAATCAACGGCCGCTGGTGAAACTCTGCCGACATCGACTGCGTTGCCAATAACAGGGCGAGCGACCTCCCGCTTGCCAATCGGAGCCGGCAAACCGTCGTTGTTAACCGTCCCCGTCGGCACGGACCAAGGTCGGTGTCGCAATTGCCTGCCCTTGCCTATACTCTCGCGAACGGGTGGGTGAACGGTGCCGATGTTCGGGACGTATCCAAGACGACTTGCGCTAGTCTGGGGCGGGCTTTCGCTCGCCTGGCAGTTCGTGATCGCCGGTGGCATCGGCCTTCTGGCCGTGATGCTCGTGGTCGGGCTGTGGGTGACATCGCAGATCCGCGACGGCGTGCTGCACAATTCCGCCGCCACCACCGCGCTCTATGTCGACAGCGTGATCGCGCCGCTGCTGCCCGACATGCGCAAGAGCCAGGAGCTCGACGACACCGTCAAGCGGGCGCTGGACGAGACGCTGGGCCAGGGCGCGCTTGGGAAGAGGCTGGTGTCTTTCAAGCTTTGGCGCCGCGATGGCACGGTGCTCTATTCGAAGGACGCCGACCTCATCGGCAGGCGGATCAAGCCCAACGCCAACCTCATCGCCGCTTTCGCCGGCAATGTCATGGTCAAATACAACAGGCTCGAGGACGAGGAAGACGAGAAGGAACGGTCGCTGGGCGTGCCGCTGCTCGAAATCTACAACCCGGTGCGCGAGCCCTGGTCGGGCGAGGTCGTGGCCGTCACCGAGTTCTACGAGTTGTCCGGCGACTTCGAGGAGTCGCTGCGCTCGGCCCTGTTGTGGAGCTGGCTGGTGGTGGCCGCGGCCACCGCGGCCGCGCTTGCCCTGCTGTCGGGCATCGTTTTCCGCGGCAGCCGCACCATCGTCTCGCAGCAGGCGACGCTCGAGGCCAAGGTTTCCGAATTGCAGGCGGCGCTGGCGCAGAACTCGTTGCTGCGACAGCGCGTCCAGCGCGCGTCGCGACGCGCCACGGCCATCAACGAGCGCTATCTGAGGCGCATCGGGGCCGACCTGCATGACGGGCCGGCGCAACTGGTGGCACTCGCCGCGCTCAGGATGGACAGCCCCGTGCTGGTCGACCCGGCCACGTCGAGCGCGCTGCGCGAAGCCGAGATCGCCGGCATCCACAAGACGCTGGGCGAAGCGATGCGCGAGATACGGGGCATCTGCAACGGACTGGTGCTGCCGCAGATCGAGACCCAGGCCGTCGTCGACATATTGCGGCTGGCGGTGGCCGAGCATGAGCGGCGCACCAGCACCAAGGTGCTGCTGACGCTACCGGAGCGTTTGCCGGAGCTCGGCACCTCGGAAAAGATCAGCATCTACCGGTTCGTGCAGGAAGGCCTGAACAACGCCTACCGCCACGGCAAGGGCAAGGGCCAGCAGGTCAGGGCCACGACGAAGGGCGGCAAGCTCCTCGTCGAGGTCGTGGATGCCGGCCCGGGCTTCGATCCGGCCAGAAGCGAAGGCCTCGGGCTTGCCGGCCTGAGGGAACGTATCGAAAGCATAGGCGGGCAGTTTGAAACGCTGACCGGCCCCGGAGGAACCAGACTGGTGATAACACTGTCTGTCGAGGAGCAACCGTGAGCACACCCATCCGCATCGCAATCGTCGACGACCACCCATTGTTTCGCGAAGGCGTGGCGCGCAGCCTCGGCGAGATAGGCGGCTTCGAGCTTGTCGGCGAAGGCGCCAGCGCCGAGGACGCCGAGAGGCTGGTGCGCGCCAGCACACCCGACATTCTTCTGCTCGACATAAGCATGCCAGGCGGCGGCCTCAACGCGCTCGCCGGCATCCTTTCGGCTGTGCCCGACCAGAAGATCGTCATGCTGACTGTGTCGGAGACCAACGCCGACGTCGCCCAGGCTCTGAAGGCCGGCGCGCGCGGCTATGTGTTGAAGGGCGTCGGCTCCAAGGCGCTGGCCGAAATCCTGCGCGATGTCGCCAACGGCCAGAGCTATGTATCGCCGAGCCTTTCGGCCAGGCTGCTTTCCGACCTTCTGCAGCCGGCCGGCAGCAAACCGGATCCGCTCGCCCAGCTCACCGGCCGCGAGGCAGAGATCCTGAACCTGGTGGCGGAGGGGTTGAGCAACAAGGAGGTCGCCGCCCGGCTGTCGCTGCAGGAAAAGACGGTCAAGCACCACATGACCAGGGTGCTGGCCAAGCTGAACGTGCGCAACCGCACGGAGGCGGCGCTGCTGATGCATGAGGCGAGAGAAAGGAATTGAACTGGGTAACTGGAGAATTGAAGAAAGTTCCTCAGTTCCTCAATTCTCCAGCCCCAACGCAAATCACCCCCGCCCATAGGAACGGGGGTGATTTGCGGAGCGTGGGAAAGGGGGTAGCTCCCCCGCGACTCTCACAGGTTCAGCAGGCGCGACAAGTCCTCCTGCGTCGCCAGGCGGTCGATGATGGTACGGCCCAGCGCGTCGGTCATCTCGAAACGGCCGTTCTGGACTTGCTCCTTCATGCCGTTGCGATGGGTGACCGTGATCTTGTCGCCCTCGATCGAGAGCGTGTCGCCGGTCACCGTATTGGTGTAGCTGTTCTTGCCGTCCGGATCGGTGTTACTCTTCGCGCTGTTGTTTCCCGGGCCGGCATTGGGATTGCCGCCGCCTGCGTTGCTGTTGTCGGAATTGCCGCTTGCGTTGCTGTTGTCGGAATTGCCGCCGGCATTGCTGCTGCCCGATGAATTTCCGCCGGCGCTGTTTCCGCCATTGCCGCCGTTGCTGTTGCCGCCTCCATTGCCATTGCCATTGTTGGCGTACGCGGTGGAACCGATCTTCGTCACATTGCCCGGCACCAGCAGGCAGGACGCCACGACAAGCGCCAGCGCGGCCGTGACGCGGAGCGTGAAGTGGGCAAGCTTGTTGCAGGCGGGGTGGCGCATTCTGTGCTTTTCCGGCGGCTCCACCCCCGCACGGCCGAAGGTCCACACACGGCACGGGCGAGACGGAACCAGTGTCTCTCAGACGGGCAAGGATCACATTCCGTCGCGGCGATGAAAGCGGCCCACGACCCATGCCCCGGCCGTTCGGACCATTTCCGCCGCCACGGGTGACCAATGTCGCAACCAGCGCTCGTCACCGGGTTCAAAAAAATTACCCCCGCACGGAGGCGGGGGTAAGGTGAGCAGCCAGGTCTATCGCAAGACGATCAGGACCGTAGAGACGAAGCAAAAGGTGGCAACCTGATTTTGCAGCGCTGACCTGCGGTCCCTTAAGATCTAACTCCGATGAAACCTCGCTCTCACAAACTCTGTTCTCACAAACTCTTCAGGCGGTTGAGATCGGCCATGGTGGCCTTGCGGTCGACGATGGTGCGTCCGTATTTATCTTCCATCCTGAACCTGCCGTTCTCGACCCTCTCCTTCATCCCGTTGGGGTGCGTCACCTGGATGCTGCCGGCAGTGGCCTCGACCTTGTCCCCGGTAAGCGCATTCACATGACTGTCGACATCGGCGGCGCTTGCCGTGCCGGCGCTGCTGTTCCCGTTATCGCTGCTGCTGCTTGCGCTATTTCCGCTATTGCCGTTGCTATTTCCGCTGTTGCCGCTGTTCCCGCTATTGCCGCTATTGCCGCTGTTGCCGCCGCTGTTTCCACCGGCATTTCCGCCGCTGTTCCCGCTGTTGCCGCCGCTGTTTCCACCGGCATTGCCGCCGCTGTTTCCGCCGCCATTGCCGCCGCTGTTTCCGCCGCCATTGCCGCCGCTGTTCCCACCGCCATTGCCGCCTTTGCCGGCATAGGCCTTGGTCACAACGACACCATCGAAGGAGAGACTAAAAGGCGCGACGACGAGCGCCAACGCAGTCAGCGCCCGCAAGCCCAGCCCGCAGCCCACGCGCGATGCGCGCATTCCGCTCTCCCCGCGCCAGTTCTTCAGCCCGTCGGCCGAACTACCCCACCGGCAATTTCGCAACGTAACCATCCTCAATCAGCTCTCCATAAGGAAGTGGCCCACGACCCTTGTCTTGTCCACTCGGACTTGCTGCGAATCATTCATAGGACCTAAGTCTTATTTCAACCGCAGATTGCTCGTCATACGGCTTGAATTTAAAAGCCAGCCTCAAGCGAGCGAAGGTGCCGGTCGCCGCGCGGCGACCGCCGTACCAAAGGCGGCGGCAATGACGGCGGCGATGCCGACGCATTGCAATAGGTTGAGCCTCTCATGCAGGAACAGGAAGCCGGTCAGGGCGCCGCCCGCCGGCTCCAGGCACACCAGCATGCCGTAGACCCTGGCTGGCATGCGGGCCAGCACCAGCATTTCCAGGTAGAAAGGCAGCGCGCTGGAGAACAGGCCGACCACGGCCGCGCCCGCCATGATGCGCGGGTCGGCGAGATAGGGCTGCGCGGCGCCAAAGCCGAAAGGCAGCGACAGCACCGCGGCGATCGCCATGCCATAGGCGGCGGTGCGCACGCCGAGCTCGGCGCCGGCCTTCTGCGCGAGGATGATGTAGAGCCCCCAGCAGGCGCCGGCCGCTAGCGCCAGCACCACGCCCAGCGGATCGAGCCCGCGACTGATACCGGCAAAGGGCGAAAGCAGCGCGATGCCCACTATCGCCAGCGCCACCCAGACAAAGTCGAGCAGGCGCCTGGAGCCGAGAGTCGCCACGAACAATGGCCCGGTGAATTCCAGCGCCACGCAGATGCCAAGCGGTATGCGCTGGAGCGCGGCATAGAACAGCATGTTCATGGCGCAGACGGTGACGCCATAGGCGGCCAGCCAGGGCAGATTCTTCCGCGACGGCAGCACCTTCCAGGGCCTGAGAACCGCCGCCAGCATCAGAGCGCCGATGGCAAGCCTCAGCATGGTCGTGCCCTCCGGTCCCAACAACGGGAACAGGCCCTTGGCGAAAGCGGCGCCGACCTGCACCGACAGCATGGCGCCGAGCAGGCCGAGGACGGGCATGGCGCCGACATGCGCCCGCGGTTTTGCAATCGGCGTCGACGTCACGTGCTCTCCGCCCCCCTCTCCTGGTCGAAATCGGAGATAAGGCCTGGCGACAGCGCCGTCGTGAGGCAGCGGGCGGCGGATGCTGGGACAGGCGGCCACTGCGTTAGGGCAGCAGGCCTGCCGAACCGCACAAGAACTTGAAATTCAAAATGTTTTCACGGACTCTACGGTAGAATTTGGCATCGCCTCCAAGCCTGTTTCCCAATATTTCCATCATGCCCGCTGCGGTTGTCGAGATGACTCTACGACATCTCTGGCGATAGATAGTTTTCCGGCATCAGACCAATTGCCCATGACTTCGTAAGACCATTGGACGGCCGGTGCGAATATTTTTTCAACACAACTATTTACGTCCCACAACGGCATCACATCTTATTTCAGGCACGTAAGCATTTTGTGTTGCACCGCAACATCCACCGCGACAACCGTGGGCGGGGGCATTCCTGTTGGAGGATGCCATTATTGTGACTCGGATGGGCATTCGGTCGGCCGGCAGGGATTGCGCCCCCGGCTCGGACGCTGAGTGGTCGGCCCCGAGCGGCGCGATTTGCCCGCCCTCTGCCGCGTTGCGTGACCGATCTGGAGAATGCCGCTGATGGCGAACGCGCGCGACATTCAGCTCGATGCGCTGCGGGCCATTGCGGTAACGCTGGTGCTCTACTCGCATTTACTCGCTCCCGGCGGCTCGTCCTTCGTAGGCCATCTCGGCGTCAGGTTGTTCTTCGTGCTCTCCGGCTTCCTGATCACCCGGCTTTTACTGGACGCGCGCGACGCATCCAAATTCGAGACCGGGACCGCGCTGCGTTCCTTCTATGCCAGGCGCATGATCCGGATATTCCCGCCTTACTTCGCGGTGCTGGCGCTCGCATGGTTCGCCTCGGAACAATCCAGGCCCTCGCTCGCCTGGCATGCGCTCTACCTCTCAAATTTCTGGTACGCGCGGCAGAACGACTGGACGCCCTGGCTGCTCTGCCATTTCTGGAGCCTCAGCATCGAGGAGCAGTTCTACCTCGCCTGGCCGCTGATCGTGCTTCTGGCGCCGCGCCGGCACATCGAGGCGATCGCCATCGGCGTCATCGCCTTTTCGCTCGCCTACCGGTTCTATTGGCCGATCGCCGCCAACCCGGCGCTCGCCCGCGACCTGCTGCCGCCGGCCTCGATGGATGCGCTTGGCTGCGGCGCTCTGCTTGCCGTCCGCCGCGCCAGGGGCGCGGATGCGCCGCAATGGATGCGGCTCTGCTGGCCGGCCCTGGCGGTGGTGTTCCTATTCGTGGTCTGGTCGGATCCCGGGCCGGCGAATTCGGCCTGGGAGTGGCCGCGCTGGGCGCTGGTCCAGGTGCTGCCGCTGTTGCCGATGCTGGCAATCGTCGCCGCATGCTCAAACGGGCTGCGCGGCACGCTGGGCAGGATGGCCGAACTCGCCCCGCTGCTGTGGCTCGGCCGCATCAGCTACGGCGTATACCTCTATCATTCGATCCTTCTCGCCTTGACCGTCAGGGCGCAGCCATGGCTCCCAGTCAACGTCTCGGACCAGGGACCGGGGCGGTTCCTCGTCGCGGGCACTGCCACCGTGGTCGTCGCATCGCTTTCCTGGGTGTTTTTCGAGAAGCCGCTCAACGGTCTCAAGCGCTATTTCCCCTATGTCGCGCCCGCTCATCCGCGTGGCGCGAGCGAGGCCCTCGGGTTCGGGGCGGCCCCGGCGCTCGATCTGCGGCCGACGGACCGGAGCCGACCATGACCGCCGCGCCGCTGATCTCCGTACTGTTGCCGGTTTACAATTCCGAGCCCTACGTGGCCGCCGCCATGCAGTCGGTCCTGCGGCAGGACTACGGCCGGCTCGAAATCATAGCCATCGACGACGGATCGACCGACAGGTCGCTCGAGATCCTCGAACGCTGCCGCCGGGACGACAGCCGCGTATCGATCATATCGCGCGAAAACCGTGGCCTCGTCGCCAGTCTCAATGAGGGTCTTGCGGTGGCGCGGGGCGAACTCGTCGCGCGCATGGACGCCGACGATTTTGCCTATCCATGGCGGCTGTCGCGCCAGGTGGCGCTGTTTGCCGCGCGGCCGGAGCTCGGCTTCTGCGGCGCGCTCGTGGACACGCTGCTGCGCGGCCGCGTCCTCAAGGGGCGGCTCGACCCGGTGTTCCGTCTCAGCCTCCCCGAGCTGGCACAATTCTTCACGATCTTTCTGCACCCGACGGTGGTCTATAACCGCAAGGTCATCGGCGAGGCCGACCTCCACTACGACGGCGCTTATCGGCATGCCGAGGATTTCGACCTCTTCCGGCGGCTGGCCGACCGCTATCCGGCCGCGCTTATGCCGGAGAGCCTGCTGGTCTACCGGGTCCATCCCGGCAGTGTGACCAGCCGGCACGGCAAGGAGATGCGGCGCACGCATCTCAAGATTGTCGGCGAGAACCTCGAGCGGCTGGGTTTGGCGCAGGACCGCGAGGACCTGCGCGCCATCGGTGATCGCGTCTGCCTCGACACCGTGCGCCAGGCGGCCGCTTTCATCCGCGCGCTTGAAGAGCGGATCGCGATATTGCCCGATCCGACGCGGCCGAGCTTCGAGGCCGGCGCGCTCAACCTGTTCTATTTCCTCTACCAGTTGGTCAACGACGAGGAGCGGCCGGCGCTGACGCATGAATTGCTGACGCTGACCGGGAAATGGAACGCGATCCGCCGCCGCGAGAAATACGCGCTCGGCCCCAGCGCCTGGGCGCCCTGGCTGAGCCAGGCCTCGATGTGGGCGGGCAAGCGCGCCGATTGGCTTGCCTACCGCTTCAAATCCGCACCGGCGACGTCGGCGCTCGCGCCCTACAGGATGGCCGCGCCATGAACGCCGAGCGCCATCCGTTGCTGCGGCAGCTGCGCCCCGCCCTGCCCCCTCCTCCGCGGCCCAGGCAGCGCCCGGAGGTCTCCTTTATCGTCTGCACGCGCGACCGGCTGGACGTGCTCGAAGCCTGCATCGACTCGATCCGCGCCGCGTGCCGGGCGCATCCGGCCTTCGCGGCCGAGCTGGTGGTGGTCGACAACGGCTCGCGCGACGGCACGGCCAGCTATCTTTCATCGACCGCCGCTATCTCTGACATCGCCCTGACCGCCATCTCGGAGCCCCGCCCCGGGCTTGCGGCGGCGCGAAATGCGGGGCTGGCGCAAGCGCGCGGCCGGGTGCTGGTGTTCGTCGACGACGACTGCAGGCTCGACCGCAACTATCTCGCCGACCTCGAGCGGCACTATGCGAGCGGCGAGAAATGGCTGATCCGCGGCGGCCGCGTCGAGATCGGCGACGCGCGCGATCTGCCCTTCACGATAAAGCGCCGCGACGAGCGCGAGCGACTGACGCCGGCGGTCCACCCGGGCGGGTTCGTCCTAGGCTGCAACATGACCATGCACCGCGATGTCGCCGCTCGCATCGGCCCCTTCGACGAACGCTTCGGCGCCGGCGGGGCGCTGCGCTCGGCCGAGGATACGGACTATCTGGTGCGGGCGATGCTTGCCGGCATGGCGGTGGAGTATGTGCCCGACATGACGATCTTCCACCATCACGGACGGCGCGACCGCATGGCGATCGACCGCCTGCACCGCGACTATCATTTCGGCAACGGCGCGCTCTGCCTGAAGTATCTTCGCCGCGCGCCCTGGCTGCTTCGCCATTTCTACTGGGCGACGCGGGCGGCCATGCGCGAGCTCGTCGGCGGGCCGCGCTTCGACCAGGATCTCAAACTGTCGCACTGGCCGGTCGTCCTGATGAACCTCGCGGGCGCGGCGAAATTCATGGCTCTCGTGCTTATCAGGCGGCCGGGTCGGCAGCCGCAGGCGGGCAACGGGACCATCGAGGCCAGGGCGCAGGTGGGCGCGCGATGAGCACGCGCCCGACCTTGCCGATGCTGCGCCAAGCGCTCAGCCGCCGGCAGCTCGGCCTGCTGCCGGTCGTCGTCGCGCTCGGGCTAGCCGGTGCCGCGCTCGAAGGTTTCGGCATTGGCCTGATCATCCCGCTGCTCGGCATCATCATGGGGCATGGCGACACAGCCGGCATGGCGGGATTCTCGGCCCTGCTGCAGAAAGTCGGCGCCGGGCTTGGCGAGCGCGAGCGGCTGATCGCCATCGCCGCCGCGATCCTCGGCTCGATTCTGCTGAAGAACCTGCTCGGCTTCGCCAATTCGGTGCTCACCGCCCATATCTATGGCAAGGCCAGCCAGGCGATCCGCGGGGCGCTCGCCGAGCGGCTGCTTTCGATCGGCTATCCCTTTTTCCTGAAGGAGAGCCCCGGGCGGCTGCTCAACATCATCTCCAGTGAATCCTGGCGGGCCTCGGACGCCATCCAGGCGATGCTGGGCTCGATCGTCAGTGCCTCGGCGTCGCTCATCCTGCTTGTCTTCCTGCTGCTGCTCTCCTGGCAGATGACGCTGCTGGTGATGCTCGGGCTGGCACTGGTCCAGCTCGCGCATATGACGCTGTCGGCGCATCTGAGGAGCCACAGCCGCAGTGTTGCGGCGCGCAACAGCGCCTTGGCCTCACGGATGCTGCACCTGGTCCATGCCGGCCGGCTGATCCGCATCTTCGGCCAGGAGGCACGCGAGAAGGCGGCGTTCGAGGCGGCGTCGGACGGAGTGCGCCGGGCGGCCTTTCAGCTCTCCAACCGCCAGGGCGCTCTGGGCCCGGTGACCGAAGTGCTGCACGCCATGCTGTTCCTTGCGGTGGTGATCGGCGCATGGCTCGCGGGCTTGAGCTTCCCGCTGGTCGCTGCCTTTCTCATCCTGCTCTACCGGCTGCAGCCGCATGTGCGGGCGCTGCAGATGACATGGAGCCAGTTGCAGGGGCTTTCCGGCTCGCTGGAGGAGGTGACCTGGCTGCTCGACCCAGCGGGCAAGCCGGCGCCGCCGCAAGGCAGCCGGCCTTTCGAGTCTTTGAGCGAAAAAATCGCCTTCGAGGGCGTGAGCTTCAGCTATTCCAATGAGGAGCAGCGCGCGGCGGTGCTGCATGCCGCGAGCTTCGACATAAGAAGCGGCCGCTCGACGGCGCTGATCGGCCGCTCCGGCGCCGGCAAGACGACCATCGTCAACCTGCTCTGCCGCTTCGTCGAGCCGGACGGCGGCCGCATCCTCGTCGACGGCGCGCCGCTGGGCGAGATCGATCCGGTCGCATGGCGGGCGCATATCGCCTTGGCCAGCCAGGAACTGGAACTGGTGGACGGCACGATCCTCGACAACATCACCTACGGCAAGGACGCGGCGAGCGCGGAAGGGGCGCGCCGTGCGGCCGAGCTTGCAGAGGCGCATGAATTCATTGAACGCCTACCGCAGGGCTACGAGACCGTCGTCGGCTATCGCGGCGTGAACCTGTCGGCCGGCCAGAGGCAGCGCATCGCGTTAGCCCGCGCGCTTGTGCGCGACCCGGACATCCTGATCCTCGACGAGGCCACCAACGCGGTGGACGGGCTGTCGGAAGCGGCGATCGTGGAAACGCTGAGGTCGCGTGCCGGCCGCCGCACGACGATCGTCATCAGTCACCATCACTCGACGATCTCGTTCTGCGACGATTTGGTGATCCTGGAGCATGGCAGGGTGAGGAAGCAGGCGCCGTTCGCGGAACTCGCGGCACGCAGCATGGATGAGCTGTATCAGCCGGAGTGAGGGCTTGGGGATGGCGGCCTCGCGCCATCGTCATCCTAGGGCGGAGCAAGGAGCGAAGCGACGCGCGCGGACCCCGGGGGTGACGAGGCGTTGGCGCAGGCCCGCTCCGCCCGCTGCGCGGCAAACCTCTCCCCCGCCATTGGCGGGGGCGAGGAACCAGTACTTCTCACCCCGCCATGGCCAGCGGCGCTGCGCTCTTGTTGGGGATCTGGATGTCGATCTCCAGCGTCGACATTGTGGCGCCGCGGTCCATCGAGACCTGGAGGTAGTCCTGGTCGATCTGCACATGCCTGGCAATGACCGCCATGATCTCCTCGCGCAGGATGGAGACGAGATCCGGCTGGCCGCGGCTCTGGCGCTCATAGGCGAGCAGCAGCTGCAGCCGCTCGCGCGCTACCGGCGCGCTGGTGCGCCGCTTGAAGAGATCGAGGATGCTCATGCGGCCCTCCTTCCGAGCAGCCGGTCGAGGAAGCCCTTGCGTTCGAAGGGGACGACCACCGGCAGGTCCTCGCCTTCCAGGCGTCTTGCCGCTTCAAGATAGGCCTTGGCGGCGGCGTTCAGCGGTTCGGAAAGCGTGACGGGCGAGCCCAGGTTCGAGGCCCTGAGCACGTCCTGGCTTTCCGGGATGATGCCGAGCAGCGGCGTGGAGAGTATCTCCAGCACGTCGTCGATCGACAGCATTTCGCCGCGCGAGGCGCGGGCCGCGTCGTAGCGGGTGACCAGCACGTGCTTCTGGACCAGCTCGCCCTGCTCGGCCTTGAGGGTGCGGGCGTCGAGCAGGCCGATGATGCGGTCGGAGTCGCGCACCGAGGACACTTCCGGGTTGGTGACGATGACCGCCTCGTCGGCGAAGCGCATGGCGAGCTGCGCGCCGCGCTCGATGCCGGCCGGGCTGTCGCAGAACACATAGTCGAACACCGAGCGCAGCCTGGCGATGACCTCGGCCACGCCTTCCTCGGTCAACGCGTCCTTGTCCCGCGTCTGCGAGGCCGGCAGCAGATAGAGCGTCTCCAGCCGCTTGTCGCGGATCAGCGCCTGCGAGAGCTTGGCGGTGCCCTGGATGACGTTGACCAAGTCGAACACCACGCGGCGCTCGGCGCCCATGATGAGGTCGAGATTCCTGAGGCCGACGTCGAAATCGACCAGCGCGACCTTCTTGCCGGTCTTGGCCACGGCGGCGCCGAGCGCGGCCGTCGAGGTTGTCTTGCCGACGCCCCCCTTGCCCGATGTGACCACGACTACCTTGCCCATATTCATCCAGCCTCCGTTGGCGCTTTTTATTGTCAGGTCCGCCCGTGTTGGACAGGACGGACTCTGCGGGAACAATTGCACGCGAAACCGGTCCGAAGCTTGCCGCCCCGAACAAACTCAGCCGAGCGGCACCACGCACAACGCATCGTTTTCGAGGAAGGCCTGCACGGCCTTGCCGCGCGAAACGCCCTCCATCTCCTCGGCGGTCGTGTACCATCCGTCGACGGCGAGCAATTCGGCCTCGTTCTTGCGGCAGAAGATGCGGGCCGAGATATTGCCTTCGGAACCCGCGATGGCGCGGCCGCGCAGCGTGCCGTAGACATGGATGGAGCCGCCGGCGACGATTTCCGAGCCGGACGCGACAGAGCCCAGCACGATGACGTCGCCATGCGGGTGGAAGATCGACTGCCCGGAACGGATCGGCGCCTTGATCATCAGCGTACCGGCGGAAGGTTCGGACCGCGCGGCGCCCTGCCCCGAATCTACTTGCCCTGGCTCAGCCTGAACCGGCTCGACCCGCACCGCCTCGAGCCTCGCCAGCTCGGGGTCGACCGGCTCGTCCTCGGACATCTCGATCCGCGGCGACTCGGCCTGCCCTGCCTGCGCAGCCTCGGCCGGCGCCGCCTGGATTATTTCCTGAGCCACCTGCGCCCGCTCGCCGGCGGCGGCTTCCAGTTCCTCCGCCCTCGCCTTGCGCGCGGCCCTGCCCAGCAATCCCTCGGCGGTCGCCTCCTTGGCGCCGGCCAGCAGCGGCGGCAATTCAGGGCCGAGCTCGGCGCCTTCGAGCTCGATGGCATAGACGCGGATGCCGCGCGAGCCGAGCACGCCGACCAGCGCGCCGATCTCCTCCGGTCCCGGTTGCAGCAGGTTCAAATCCAGCACCACCGGGCGCCCGGCGAAATAGCCGGGCGAGTTGGCGATCCAGCGATCCAGCCCCTCCAGCCAGTCGGCGATCGGCGCCTCCGGCGTCAGCGTGAAAGCGACGAAGGAACGGGCGCGGAAGCGGATCGATTTGTTGTGCAAAGGGGCGGCGAAGGTCACGACCGGGCGAATCCTTACTCAATGGTTAAAGGGTGCCGGGCGAATGGTTAACAAAAGGTTAATTTCAGGGATTGGAGCCGTTAAGGAAGTGGCGCGGCTAAGTTCTGTGGCAGCGCGATCACAGTGCCCGCACACCAACAGAAGCAGCTATCTTGCCAGATAGGTCGGGCTGTCCAGCGGCCTTTGTCTTGAGCTTGCTCATGCGAATGGAGCTGTACCGGTTCCCCCGCGCCTGCCTCAACATCTTGTCGCTCAATCCGCCCCCCCTTTCGCCTATCCGACGGTCCCGAACAAACAGTGCTTGCTATGTTGCGCGCCCCGGCCTAAGCGCAGTGATGGCAAACGAAAAATTCGATCAGTCGGTAACCGTCCTCGCCGATCCGGCGGGCGGGCAGGAGACAATCGGCGATGCGACCGCCTGTCTCGATTTCCTGCTGCGAAGATGGCGCGGCAAGCGAAGCGACAAGCACCGTGCAGCCATCCAGGCCTGCACGGATACTAATAGCGGACGCCGACCGGCTTCATTCGCGCGCAAGGCATTCATCGCGGCCGCCCGCGAGGCGGCCATTCTTGTGACACCTTAAGGCTGTTCGCGTACTCTGAAGTTCCTGCTTTCGATGTCGATGATCTCGCCGCAATTTTCGCACTCCATCTGGGTGTGAGCGCGAATCCAGCCCACGCGCGTTTTCGCGTGGTGCCGACACCGAGGACATTCCACATCTATTTCGAAGTGGTCGGACTCTCGTTTTGTCATTTTCGGTTCCAAGGCCGGCCTAACGCGACATCATCCGTTATCAGCGCTCCCCTCGCGCTCGCCTTGTTGCTCCGCTACTTTCTCTTTCACCACTTTGGCCGCGAGCTTCGCCTCCTTCTTTGCCGCCTTCGCCTTGTCGCGTTGACTGCGCTCGTATCGATAGTTGGGCTTTATCGCCATGGTATTTCTCCCGAGTCAGGGCGTGAACGGCTGGGATTGGACATGCCCAGGACCGGAAAAGCCAGCCCTCGCGACACTTGCAGGCGGCCGTAAGTCAAATCAGGCGATTGCGTTCAGCGATCTGGCGTGCCCGCCGCACGGTGCCGTCGGTGTCGGCGAGCTTGCGCATTGCTGCCTCGTCCTTCCTGATCGTCAGCCGCGCCGACATGATCCTTGACGACCTGACGATAGGCTTCACAGCGGGGGGCGGCGCCTCGGGGGTTTTCATGGAACGCATCGGCATTATCCTTTCTTGTGGCAGCGGGCAGCCAAGGCTAAGGCTATTCGCGGCTGCGTGCTTTTCCTGCGAAATCGGCTTACTTCCTATCGGAAGCCGGAAGCAGTGAGCGTGTAGGCGTTTCGGCGCTGGCGCGCATATGCTTTGCTGGCGGCGTCCTGGATGGAACTTCGCAGGGCGTCGAAGGCCGCGAGGTATGCCATCTCGGCCGCTTCCTTACCCCCAGCATTGTCGGCGGATATCCCAAGGGCTTCGACCTCGACGAAGAAGCGGACCTGGAACATGCCGTCATGGCCAATGAAGCTGACGGCGCGGCGTGTCTGGTCGAAGCTCCGGCTGGGATTTGGAAAGGCGAGCGTCACGGGTAGCCCGCCCCTATTTCGGCACATTCAATTGCCGGCCGTGTCCTGCTCCATTCCCATCGAGCCTCGACATTGCGACGATTGAGATCCAGCATGTTCCTGGTCGCGTGCGTGCGGGTAAGCCCAACCATCGCAGCGCCGTCGACATGCGCGGGAATTCCGGTGAAGACATGGTAGACGGTCCAGGAATGATCGGCTTCGATACGGCGGCCGTATTGACGATCCCTGAAGGCGTGGGTCGATAGGGCTCTATCGTTCTGCGGACAGCCGGATTTGCCCTTGTGTTCATTCCCGGTTTCGCCATTGGCCATGGAGCTGTTCATCCCTGTCCTTCCTCGCTTTCCTGTGCGGCAATAATCTCCGAATAGAGCGCTGCGCCGTCAGCTTCGGAGATCGTGACCGCGTCCGGCCGCTGCGGCATGTTCAGCGTCCTCGCCAGCAGCCGCGCGATCTCAATTGCACCGTCGAGATCGGTTGCCAGCACTGTCTCGCGGCCGATCAGGGCATGCGCGTCGTCGGTGACTCGCGTGCGATAGAATTCAATAACGACCTTCATCGGGGGCCGCCGCGCGCTGTCAGCCTTTGCCCTTTGCCTGGCTATTGCCGGCGCCCTTGATCTGGCCGCCGAACTGGATCTCAGGCTTGGCCGGGGCCTTTTCCTGCTTCGGCTTCCTGATCTCGCGGTTCGAGCGTCTCTGTCCCTTGGCCATGTCCGAACGTCCTTTCTATGAGCACAATGCCGTTGTCCGATGCCGACCTGCCGATGCGTTCCAAACTGTCCTCGGTCACCACGCGCTCATGCGGTTCTCCGTCGCTGCGGATGCGATATTGCGGTGAGGTTCCGTTCGTCGGCAGCGTGCCGGTGACGTGATAGATTTCGTCAGTCTTCCGACCGGCGCCAAACCCGCCCCTCATGCGGACCGCTTGTCCGATGTCGAAAAGGCGGATGGGAGCCCCGTGCCGTATGGGACGTGCGTTGCGTTGCAAAAGAGTTGTCATGGTTGTCTCCGGTCCTCAACGAACGCGGCCTCTAGCGTTGCCGGTTCGATAGGCACTATTTGCCGCGTATATCCCTTCGCGGATATCGCCGGCAGGTGAATGAAGGTGCCCACGCGGCGCCATGCGATACGCGAAGCCCCTTCCAGGGCCTCCTCGTCGATATCGACGCGATACTCACCGGGCGGCTGCGGCGTATTGAAGCCCGCCAGCATGAACGCCGCGTTGAAGCGAACGACGGTCGGTGTGGTGCGAGTGGTCACTTGCGGCTTTCCGCGGAAACGCGCATTGCGCCTTCCGCTTCAGTTCCAAACGAACCGCCGAAACAATGTCCGATACTGCCAGTACATCCGTGGTCAGCGCCGGCATCATTTCAGGGTTCGAACGAAGCGACCTGCCGCGCCGGGAGCGGCGCAATGCATTCGCTATCGAAAATTCGGAGGTGGATGGCGAGGCTTCACTATGCGAAAGCCACCTCGACCAAATCAACGAGTTTTATATATGCACATCAATTGCGCTTCGAGCAAGGCGGTTTCCAGTTTTTATTTTTCCCGGTTAAATAAAAATCCAAGACCAGCGCTCGAAAAAATAAACGGAAATTCTACACATTCCCGACTATATTTTTCGACTCTCGCAATTATTACACCCGATTTTTTCCGGGTTCAGCCATTAATTTTGGCACTCCTATCTATCGTGCGCCAAGCCGTCTATAAGGACAGGCGTCGTCGCCCTTGCCGACACAGAAAGAAGCAGCCGTTGAAATCCGCTCATTCCACAGCAGCGCCGTGCAGCGCGCCGCGAGGCCGTTTCCATGCGTGAACCGACGCCGTCGCCTGCTTTCGGCAAGTTCGGCGCCAAGGCGCCGGCTACCGTGGCGGAGCCACCCAGATCGAAGCGCATCGAGAATGCGGCGACGCGCGGGCTCGCGATGCTCTCTTCACACGGGCCGCTCGCCTTGAAGCTCTATGTGATGCTGTGGGTCGCAGCTTTGGCAGCGTCGGTGTTTGTCATATTGAAGGCCTGACAGGGTCGGCCGTCGCCCAAAGCGCAAATGAAAAGGAATATGAACATGGCAAACCGCTACGCGCTTCGGATGGAGCGGCCAAACAGTTGGACCGTCTTCGACATTTTCACCGGCCAACCTGCCGAGGTCGAGCGGAAGGTGATGGTCGGCATCAAGACACGTCGCGCCGAAAAGCTGGTTGTCGAACTGAACATCCAGGACATCAAACGGCGGGAAGACGCTCACAGGACACCCTGATCCCGCCACGCGCGTGGCTCCAAGGCTTCGCTGCATCTATAGAGTAAGGACTCCTGGAGCATTTCGCCGTTTCACGGAAACGGCGAAATCCTCTATCTCTATATCCTTATGCATATCGTTGCTGCAAAGCCGCCACGCACTTTTGCGCAACACGCTAGACGGAGCAAAGCCAGCGTGAGCGACGACCAAGCCCTCATCACCTCCCTTCGCTCGATCCTCCCCAACGCCACCATCTGGGACGCCCCCGAACTCGCCGCCCGCGATCCCGGCTTCGATGCCCGCAATTTCAGCGCCGCCGCCCTGGTGCGGCCGTCCGACACCGCGGGCGTCGCGGCGCTGGTTCGATTCTGCGCGGAGCGTGGCATCGGGCTGGTCGCCCAAGGCGGGCGCACGGGGCTGGCGGGCGGTGCGGCGACGGTTGCGAGGCAGATCATCTGCGATCTCGGGGGGCTTGCCCAGATCGAGGAGATCGATCCGGTCGCGCGGGTGGCGATCGTGCAGGCGGGCGTGACGCTGGGCGCGTTGCAGGAGGCTTGCGCCCTGCATGGGCTCGACCCAGGCATCGACCTCGCCGCGCGCGGCAGCGCCACCATCGGCGGCATGGTTTCCACCAATGCCGGCGGCATCATGGCCTTTCGCAACGGCACGATGCGCCACCGCGTGCTCGGGCTGGAGGCCGTGCTGCCGGACGGTCGGCTGTTCTCCGATCTTACCCGCGTGCTCAAGACCAGCGCCGGCTACGACCTGAAGCACCTCTTCATCGGCGCGGAGGGCACGCTCGGCATCGTCACCCGGGTCGCGGTTCGGCTCGACCCGGTGGCAGGCGCCAGCGCCACGGCGCTGGTCGGCCTGCCGGACGCGGCGAGCGCCCAGCGGATCGTGCGGCATTTCTTGGGCTCGACCAGCGCCCGGCTCACCGCCGCAGAGATCCTGTGGCGCAACTTTGCCCAGCTCATGCAGCGGGGGCTGGGCTACGCGTCCGGGCAGTTGCCGCTCGACGCGCCATGCCTTCTGGTGCTGGGGCTCGGCGCCGACAGCATCGAGGCGGCCAAAGCTGTGCTGGAGGACGGGCTGGCGGCGATCTGGGAAGAGGCCGGCGTCATCGACGGGCTGGTCGCGAGTTCCGAGGCCCAGGCGGCCCAGATGTGGCGGCTGCGCGAGGAGACCGTCGAGATCGAGCGCGCGCACCACCTGCCGCCCTCCTTCGACGTGTCCGTGCCGGGCGGCGGGCTGGACGCCTATGTGGCGCGCATCGAGGCGGGGCTGAAGGCGCTCGATCCTTCCTACGCGCCCTATGTCTACGGTCATCTTGCCGACGGCAATTTGCACATATCCGTCAATTGCGACGGGCCGGTTGCGCATGAGCGGCACGAGGCGATCGAGGACGTGCTTTACGAAGGGCTCACGCAGGCCGGCGGCTCGTTCTCGGCGGAGCATGGCGTGGGGCTCGACAAGCGCGAGGCGTATGAGCGCCACGCCGACCCGGTGAAGCGGGATTTGGCCAGGATGATCAAGCAGATGATCGATCCGGGTGATGTGATGAATCCAGGGAAGGTCGTGGGCTGAGAGGCCGCTCCTCGCCCGTGCAAAGAAAACACTGAGACGTCGGGGGAACAGTTCTTCCCTACCCCGCCATCCTCGCAACGCCAGGCGATACCTGCCGCATGGAGCTCGGCGCGATGCCGTAGGTGCGGCGGGCGGTGCGGCTCAAATGCGCGGCGTCGGCGAAGTTGGCGGCATGGGCGGCATCGGTCCAGGAGGTCCCGGAGTAGCCGAGTTCGAGCGCCCGGTTGAGCCGCGTCCACAAGAGATAGGCGCGGAAGGAAATGCCGGTCTCCGCCACGAAAAGGTGCCGGAAGCGGCCGGCCGAGAGGCCGACATGCCGCGCCACCGTCTCCAGTTCGAGCGGCTCGGCCAGCCGCCGGTCGATGAAGGCGGCAGCCTGCAGGATGCGCGGGTCGACCGCGCCCACCGGGGCCGTTCCGGAGAGCGCGTAAAGCACTTCGAGCGCGGCTGCCTCCAGCTCCTCATCCGGGTCGCCGGCATCGAATTTCGCGCGCAGGCCCGCCGCGTGCGGCGCCATCTCGGCCGGCGGCACGCCCACGATGCCACCTGCGCCGAAGCGGCCGATCAGGCCTTGGCCGAGCGCTGATTCCGGCGCGCAGAACAGATGCGCGATCATGCGACCGGGCGCCTGGAAGGTGTGCGGCAGGTCGGGCGGGATGACGGCGCCGGCATAGGCCTGCCATGGGGCGGCGTTGTCTGTACGGAACTCGACACGGTCGGACAGGGCGATGGCGAGTTGGACGGCGTGATGGGCATGCATTTCGCTCGGGCCCAGAGCCTGCCCGATCCACAGGCTGCCGCCCGACCAGAAAATGATCCTGCCGATGCCCGCGATCCCCATCGCCCCGGTATGCCACGAATCGCGCGAGCCGGCAGCCCCTACGTTCAATCCAGGAGGCGCGCGGGCGGCTATCTGGCGCGCCATCGAGAAAAAATGGAGCCGAACGATGACCACCATCCCCTTCATCGATGGCCTCGCCGCCACCGACCAACGCAGCACCGCCCTTGCCCAATCCACCAGCCAGCGGCGTTGCCTGCCCCTCGCCTCCGCTCTGCTGCTTGCCGGGCAGATCCTGTACATCGCCGTCACGCAGTTCCACGCCGGCGGCGAAGCCAACGATCACCATGCCATTTTCGCCACCTATGCCGCGAACGCGATCTGGATGGCGGTGCACCTGGGGCAGTTCGCCGCCATGGCGATCCTCACCGGGGGCCTTGTGGCGCTGTCCGCGGCGCTCGAAACCGAGGCCGGCGCGGCGCGGTGGCTGAGCCGCCTCGGCGCCGCCTTCGCCTTGGCGGCGCTGGCGCTCTACGGCGCATTGCAAGCGGTCGACGGCGTGGCGCTGAAACAGGCGGTGAATGCCTGGACGACGGCGCCGGATGCCGAAAGGGCAACCCGCTTCGCCACCGCAGAAGCGGTCCGCTGGCTGGAATGGGGCATGCGCGCCTACCAGGATTTCACCTTCGGCCTGGCGCTGCTCGTCTTTGCCGCGGCGCTGGCGCGCGTCGCATGGCTGGCGCGTCCCATCGGCTGGTTGGCCGGGCTCTGCGGGCTTGCTTATATGGCGCAGGGCTGGGTGGCCGGCACGCAGGGCTTCACTTCCGCGCAATCGGTTGCGATCGTGCTGTCCTGGGTGCTTGGGCTGGCCTGGATGGGCTCGCTGGCGGCGCTGCCGCCGAGGCAGGACAGTTGACAGTCGAACACGGCGGGAGCGCCCGCGCGGCTTACGCAGCCAGCTGCATTTCCCGGGCCGCGGCGATCATCACACCCGCCAGCAGGCCGTAGGCCGCGGTCCAGGCCGCGCGCGCCTCTTGCGTGAAAGCCTCGCCAAGGCCCGCCTCGAGCGTCTCGATCAATGCCTGGCCGACGGTCGCGTAGTGACGTTCCTCGACACCGTAGCCGACATGGCGCCGCGCGAGGTCCTGGACCGTGGGCAGAATGGTCTCGGCGCGCGACAGGCCGTGCACGACAAAGCCCAGCGCCGCCATCAGCTTGGCGCCCTGCTTCTTCATGTCGGTCTCGCGAAACAGCGCCTTGAGGCTGCCGTCGAGGGCGAACAGCTTTTCGTAGAACAAGGCCGCGGCCGCTTCCTTGATCGGGACAACCTCGCGAAAACTTTCCTGCACTAGTTTGATCTGATCGGGTGTCATAGGCGCTCTCCTCAGCGTTTTGCATGCGCGACCATCGGGCGCGGGCGTTTCACGGGCATGCCGGTTGTGGGAGAGTTGTGTTTCGGCTTGGTCTCCGGTGCGTATCAAGGGTGGCTCGGCGCAGCCGGGGTGGTGCAAAGCTCGATAGGGGAAGTCGCTCTGCGAAGCTCCTCGCCGTCCACCGCTGCCACCGCTTTGCGGGGTGGGGAAACACCAACTGCTGGGGTCGGCGCTACTCGCACTGGCGGCGCGGGCCGCCATCATAGGGCTGGTAGGTGTTGTCCTGCGGGTCATAGGAGCGGTAGCGGCTGAAACAGTAGTCGATATGGTCGGCCGACGCCTGCGATACCGCTCCCACGGCCTGTACCGCGGGAGCCTGGTCCTCGGGCTGTTCCGGGCCGCCGTAGGTCGTCGCGTAGCCGTCCAGGGAACTGGAAAAGCCTTGCGCGTCGGTCTGGTCATCCGCCGTCGCGACCTGGTCGGCCATCCCGGCCTTGTCAGTTTGGTGTACTCCCGTCGACGCCGGGCGGTCGGGATCGAAGTAAGGCGAGATGCAGGAGCGCATTTCGCCGCTGTAGGAGCGATAGCTGTTTTCCTCCGGCCGATAGCTGCGATAGCGGTTTGCGCACCATTCGAGATGGGCGGCAGGCAACTCGGCCGAGGCTTGCTGCGCGGGCTGTTCGGCCGAGGCGACGTCTGGTGCCCGTTGGCCTGGCGCTGTGCCGGTCTGGGGCGTCTGCCGAGTTGGAGTTTGCTGCATCTTCGGTTGGGTCAGCGCTCCAAGGGAAGCGGCTCGTGTCCCGGTGTCTGCCTTGGCCGTCTCATCCGGCTTGGCAGGCGCGCCGGCAGCCGGAATGCGCTCAAGCTCCTGTTTGGACGGATCGACCGGGCGAGCGTCCTCAGTCCAGAGTTCGGAGACGCCGATCGCCGGCGTGATCTGACGCACCGGCTTGGCGGTCAGCAGCCAGGTGGCGAAAGCCAACCCGCTGGCGAACACAGCCAAGGTCAGTACCAAGCCGCCGACAATGCCCAACAAAGCCTTCACGCCACGCTCCTTCAGCCTGCGCTGATAGAATGCCGTGGGCTGAATCCGGTTCCCCGCAAATTGTTAATCAACCACCTCTCGATATGCCCGCGCCTTCCCGTCCTGCCCGCGGACAAGCCATTTGTCTCCATCCCTCCCCTCGATATGGCTCGCCGCCAGCGGCACCTTGCCGCCGCCGTCGGGCAGGTCGATGACATAGGTCGGGTTGCAGATGCCGGAGAGACGCCGTCGCAGCTCCGCCACCAGCGCCTGGCCTTCGGCAATCGTGGTGCGTCGGTGCGCCATGCCGCGCGCGAGATCGCCATGGTGGAGGTAATAGGGTTTTACGCCGAGACGATACATCAGCTCGCGGCAGAGCTCCTCCAACACCTCGACCTTGTCGTTGATGCCTTTCAGGAGGACGCTCTGGTTGAGCAGCACGAAACCCGCCTGCCGCATGGCGCGGCAAGCCGCCTCGGCGGCTTGGGTGAGTTCGCGCGGGTGGTTGAAATGGGTGACAACCGTTACCATCAGCCGGCCCTGCAGCGCCTGGACCAAGCCGGGCGTGATGCGCGCCGGCAGCGCCACCGGCACGCGGGTGTGGATGCGCAGAAGCCTGAGATGCGGGATCGCCTCCAGCCGGGCGCGGATCGCGGCCAGTGCCTTGTCGGGCAGTGACAGCGGATCGCCGCCGGTCAGGATCACCTCGCGGATTTCCGGATGCTCGGCGATGTATGCCAGGGCCGGTTCCAGAGCCTCGCCCGTGTAGCCGCGGCCGATCGACGTCAGCGACTCTTTTCGAAAGCAGAAGCGGCAATAGACGGCGCACTGATAGGTGGGGAACAGAAGCACACGGTCGGCATGGCGGTGGGTCAGGCGGGGCGTTGGACTGAAGGCGTGGTCGCCGATCGGGTCGTCGAGCTCGCCCTCGGCGGCTACCAGTTCTTCGGGCGACGGGATCACCTGGGCGCGGATCGGATCGTCGGGGTCGTTCCAGTCGATCAAGTCGAGATAGGGTTTGGGCACGCGCACCTTGTGGGCGGTGGCGGCCTCCTGCGCGGCGGCGCGCTCGGCCGGCGAGAGCGGCAGCTGGGCCAGGTCGCGGACATGGCGCACGCCGGCGCGGATGTCGGCCTGCCATGCGGCGTCGGCGCGGTCGTCGGCGATCGTTTCCTCGAGGGTGATGTGTGAAGTCATCCAGCGTCTCGGCAGCAGTTTCCGGGCGGATATCGGCTGGATGACCGGCAGGGTCAACTGCCGCAGACGCGCAAGCGCCGAGTTATCGAAAGTGAGCCGTCACCTTTCAAACTTCGCGATCGCCTCCGCCGTCACCGGCGTGAAGAAATTCACCAGATTGCCATCGGGATCGCGAAACAGCAGCGAGCGGTTGCCCCACGGCATCGTCACTGGCGCCTGCACCAGCGCCTCGCCCAGGCTATCGGCGAGCCTGCGGTATTCTTCGTCGACATCGGCGACACGGAACTCGACGATGGCGGTGCGATTGGCCGCCGCGCTTGCCACATGGTCGCCGCCGAAGAGCCTAAGCGTGCGCATGCTGCCGATCGCCAGCGTACCGACCTCGGTGATCAGCTCGGCGAAATCCTCGGTATAGAGCGTGAGTTTGACACCGGTTACCGTCTCGTAGAAGTCGACGAGCCGCTTGACGTCCGCAGTGATGATGCGGGTCGAAACGAAATTCATTTGGTCTTCTCCGTCGGCTGGCCGACGAAGACATCTTCGCGGCTGGACGCGCCGGTTGAGGCGCGCTGCACGGGCTTGTGGACCAGGCCTGCTGCCACCATAGTGGCAACAGGAGACATGCCTTGCGCCGCGCCGACCGACTGTTCCAGATCATCCAGATCCTGCGGCGCTCGAGCCGGCCGATCACCGCCAGCCGGATCGCCGAGGAGCTCGAGACCTCGCGCCGCTCGGTCTACCGCGACATCGCCGACCTCATTGGACAGCGCGTGCCGATCCGGGGCGAGGCCGGCCTCGGCTATGTGCTCGACCGCGATTACGACATGCCGCCGCTGATGCTGACGCCGGACGAATTGGAGGCGGCGGTGCTCGGCGCGCAATGGGTGGCCGACAAAGGCGATGCGGTGCTGGCGGGAGCCGCGCGCGACCTGATCGCCAAGATCGCCACCGTCGTGCCGGAGCGGCTGCGCCCCTTCGTCAGCAATCCAACCGTCGGCGCGCCGCTCAGCCGCGCGAGCCGTCCGGACGGGCTCGACATCGCGAGGGCGCGGGCCTCGATCCGCAACGGCCACAAGATCAGGATCCGCTACCGCGACGAACAGGGCGAAGAGAGCGAGCGCGTCATCTGGCCGACGATGATCGGCTATGCCGAGACCGTGCGGCTGCTCGCCGCCTGGTGCGAGCTGCGCCAGGATTTCCGGCATTTCCGCACGGACCGTATATCGGCCGCGACTTTCCTCGACGAGCGCATCGGCTGCCGGACGGGCGAACTGCGCAACCGATGGAGACGGCACATGCAGGCGCAGGGGATTCAACTGCCGCAAGGCTAGATGTCGGCGTAGATCTCCAGCACATTGCCATCGGGATCGCGAAAAAACAGCGTGCGATGGCCCCATGGCTGGTCGGTCGGTTCGCTTTCGATCGCCACGCCTTTCCCACGCAACGTCTCGGCGCATTGATCGACCTGGGCTGGCGTCACGCGGAAGGCCAATTGTACGGAAAGCGCGCTCGCCGGTGTCGGCGCGTCATTGAACATCACGCCGCGCTCCGTGAGCGCCAGAAGGCACGAGCCGACCTGGTAAGCTGTCCAACTCTCGCCCAGGCGGGAATGGACCGCAAAGCCCATGACGTCCTCATAGAAGCTGCGCATGGCCTTCATGTCGCGGGCAAACACGACGGTGTAATCGATATTCCTAATGTTCTTCAGCGCGTTCATGGTCGAGACCTCAGTCTGGCGCCGGGACTTGGCGCGGCATGGTTGTCCGATACGCCGCGTCATTTATACTCGTAGCAAGGTGGTACAAGATGAGCGGCGCTGCTGGTAGCGCCGCTACCCCTTTCGAGGCGCAGCCATGCTGGAGCGAAGCGCGGAGATGGACAGGCGCAAGGAACTTGGCCGCTTCCTGCGCGCCATGCGCGAACGCGTCGAGCCGTCGCGGCATGGCATCCGCGCCGGCACGCGACGGCGCGCAAGCGGGCTGCTGCGCGAAGAAGTGGCACTGCTCGCCGGCATCAGCGCCACCTGGTACACATGGCTGGAACAGGGCCGCGAGGCCAACCCCTCCGCCTCGGTGCTCAATGCGCTGGCCGATGTGCTAAAGCTGCTGCCGGTGGAGCGGGTGCACCTCTTCAAGCTTGCACGACCGGAAAGGCTGCCCGATGCTGCGTCGGCGGGCGACGCCTCGGCCGACCCGCGCATCGCCGAGCTGCTTGCCGCGCTTTCTCCCAACCCGGCCTATGCGCTGAACCGTGCCTGGGATTTCATCGCTTGGAACGACCAGGCGGCGGCCCTGTTCGGTGGTTTCGATCCGGCCGAGTCGACGAAGCGCAATCTGCTCGCACGGCTTTTCCTCGATCCGGCCTGGCGGACATTGTTCGCCGATTGGGAGATCGTGGCGCGCTCGGCGATCGCGCAGTTCCGTGCCGCCACGGTCGGCTACGCGTCGGCTGCCGACATCCGCGCCGTGCTCGATCCACTCAAGGCGCTGAGCCCAGAGTTCGCGCGGCTATGGGCAGAGATGCGGGTGGAGGAAGCGCCGATCTGGTCGAAGCGGCTGGTCGGGCCGAGCGGCGAGGTCGTGACCTATGATTACTTCATGTTGACGCCGGCGGGTGTCGGCAAGGAAATGACCATCAGCCTTTATCGGAAACGTGGGTAGGCAGTTCACACGATGATTCCGATACGGGTGCCAACCTGCTGGCGGAAAAGGCTTTTGATGGGTGGTGCCGTAGCGCCTGACCTCGATCGCTTACCACGCCCCTCGACTTTCGCAGCAATCGACCCGCGCGGTGTTTTCGGGCAATCTCCCTTGGCGGCGATCATGGGGAGATGATCCGCCGCCAAGGGAGGATCGCCATGACCGACACGCCAGCTGCGCCGCCGCGCTACGAAGATGCCGTAGAGCGTTTCCGCATCGAGGACGAGATCGCGCGCCTGCACGGCAATCCGGCCACCGGCATCAACGCCTATGTCGAATGCTGCGGCCGCTACACGGGCGAGAACCGGCTGGCGCTGCGCGCGATTTCGGCCGGCGGAGAATTGCGCGAGTTTTCCTTCGATGATCTCGCCGACATGTCGGGCCGCGTCGGCACTCTGCTCGAGGAGCTCGGCGTCGGCCCCGGCGACGTCGTTGCCGGCATGCTGCCGCGCATTCCCGAGCTGGTGGCGCTGATCCTCGGCACGTGGCGGATCGGCGCGGTCTACCAGCCGCTGTTCACCGCCTTCGGGCCGAAGGCGGTCGAGCATCGCCTGAGCTACAGCAAGGCGAAGCTGTTGGTGACCAACCCCGCCAACCGCGGCAAGCTGGACGAGGTGGAGAACGGTCCGCGCATCGCCACCATCCTTGGCCCCGGCGATGCTCTTCCAGAAGGCGATATCGACTTCCGCGCGGCGATCGCGGCCGCCTCCCCCGACTGCGAGCCGGTGATGCGCAAGGGCTCGGACCTGTTCATGATGATGTCGACCTCCGGCACCACCGGGCACCCGAAAGGCGTGCCGGTGCCGCTCAGCGCGCTCATTGCCTTCGGCGCCTATATGCGCGACGCAATCGGGCTGACTGCCGACGATGTCTTCTGGAACATCGCGGATCCCGGCTGGGCCTATGGGCTCTATTACGCCATCACCGGACCGCTGCAGCTCGGCATCGCCACCACCTTCTACGAGGGCGCCTTCAACGCCCAATCGACCTACGACATCATCGAACGCCTGGGCGTCACCAGCCTTGCCGGCTCGCCGACGGCCTATCGCCTGCTGATGGCGGAGGGGCCCGAGGCCGCGGCTCGCGTCAAAGGCAGGCTGCGCGTGGTGAGCAGCGCCGGCGAGCCCCTCAACCCGGAAGTGATCCGCTGGTTCGAGGCCAACCTGGCCGCGCCGATCCACGACCATTACGGCCAGACCGAGAACGGCATGATGGTCAACAACCATCACGGGCTCAGGCATTCCGTGCGCCCGGGCTCGGCCGGTTTCGCCATGCCGGGCTACCGCATGGTGGTGCTGGATGAGGCAGGCAACGAGCTCGGTCCCAACCAGCCGGGCGTGCTCGCGGTCGATATCGCTCGATCGCCCTTGCGCTGGTTCGGCGGCTACCACCAGGCTGAGACGCCTGCTATCGCGGGAGGCTACTATCGTACCGGCGACACGGTGGAATATGAGCCGGACGGCTCGATCTCCTTCATCGGCCGCGCCGACGACGTCATCACCTCGTCGGGCTATCGGATCGGTCCATTCGATGTCGAGAGCGCGCTGATCGAGCATCCGGCGGTCAACGAGGCGGCCGTCGTCGGCGTGCCCGACCCGCAGCGCACCGAGATAGTCAAGGCTTTCGTTGTGCTGGCGCCGGCCTTCAGGGGCAGCGAGGCGCTGGCCGACGAACTCGCCCTGCATGTGAAGAAGCGGCTGTCGGCGCATTCCTATCCGCGCGAGGTCGAGTTCGTCGCCGAGCTGCCGAAGACGCCGAGCGGCAAGATCCAGCGGTTCCTGCTGCGCAAGGCGGAGGTGGAGAAGCGCAGGGCGCAATAAAGATTTGTCCCTGCCCTGTTTTCCGCCACGCAAAAGCCGCCAAGTCAGACGATGGCTGTAGCCGGGTCTCGATCGCCAATTTGGGGTTAAAGAATGCGGCTGGTCTTAACGCTTCTCTTCGCACTGGCGGGCAGCGCGGCGTTCGCCGCCTCTCCGGAAGACGATTACATCGCGGCGCGCGACAAGGCGATCGCCGATATCACCGCGCAGGAAGGCGCCAACACGGCGATCGAAACCATCGACGCGCAGAACGAGAAGGCGCTCGCCGATCTCCAGCAGCGTCTCACCGCCATCCTCGGCCCGCTTTCGGTAAAGGGTTTTCCCGCGACAGGCACGATCAATATCGAAAGCCTCAACGCCTCCGACATCGGCTACGGCATGCTCGACGGGTTGCGCTATGCACAGAGCGACAATGGCCCCAGCATCGTCGTCTCGACGCGCGGGCTGACCGAACGCTGGCTCAAGTCCAAATCGGCCGAGACGGACGCCGATTTCAAGCTACCCGCCGACATCGACGCGGCGTTGAAGCTCGACGCCTTCTACACCCAGGCGATAGGCAGCGACGCCGCCTTCTCCGGCACGCTCGACTTCTCGCTGAAGAAGCCCGACGGCGCCGACATGGTGGTGGCCAGGCTCGGCGGCTGGACGCAGGATGTCGGGCCTATCTACGAGCAACACGTCGTCGTGGCGGTCGTCAAGGGCGACCGCGTGTTGATCGCGGAGGCGCCCGCCTCGCCGGCCGTGCCGAAGATCGCGGCGTGCGATTCGATCTGGGCAGCAGCCGATGCGGCCGCGCAGAAAGCCCAGCAGACCGATCAGGGCGCGGACCAGGACAGCCCGCAGGCTTCCGACCCCGCCAACGCCGTCTGGGAGAAAGGCGATGCCGACTACCGCGCCTGCATGGCCCAGCGGCTGCCCGGCGATCCTTCCTTCCCGGCACTGCTGAAGCAGGCCCAGGACCTTGCCGACGGCATGGCGGGCAAATAGCCTGCCAGCACGACTACAGCTTGCGCGGCGGTCTTCTCAGCTCGCGTTGACGCGCAGGTTCCGGCGGGGAACACGCCGCGCGACGGGGCGCGCCGTTTCCGCGATCAGCCCATTGGCTTGAGGCGCGGCATCCTTGCGCGACCTTGCGTCGGTCACCCGGTGCAGCCGCTCGTAAGGCAGCAATTCCCGGATGCGGGCGTTGAGCGCGTCGATCTCGGCGCGCAGATCCTCGCATTCCTGCTTCTGGATATCGAGCTGGATCTGCTCGGATGCCTGCTGCAGTGAAAGTTGCGAGAGATTGGTGCTGACCACCGAGAGGCTCTTCTTGTCGGCTTCGCTTTCCTCCTTGAGGACCGCGAGCCTTTCCTCGGCGATCTGGCGTTCGGTGACCGCATCGCCCAACTGCGCCTTGAGCCTGGTGACCTCGGCCGTGGCTTCGACATGGTCGCTCGAAACCTTGTCCAGACGCGACTGAAGGTCCTGGATCTCGGCACGCAAACCGCGCATTTCCGCTTGGCTGCGCGCCAATTCGGCGGCGCTGTCGCTTTCGGCGATCCGCGCCGCTTCTGCCGTTTCGGCGAGCCTGGCCTGCGTCGCCTCCAGCATCTTCTGCAGTCGGGTTTCTTCCTTTTCGTGGTTACCGAGTTGAGCCATCAGCTCGGCAATATGGACGGTTTCGCTGGCGTGGGTCGCCGCAAACTCGTCGAATTTGTGCCGGGCCTCCGCCTCGCGCTTTTGCGCCTGCTCCAGATCGACCGAGAGGCCGACCTGCTTTTCGCGCAGCAACTTGTTCTCGGCGGCGCGTCTGTCGAGTTCCACCGTTTTTGCCGTCAGAGCCTTGACGATCTCGCCGAACTCCGTCTCGCGCCTGGCGCTCTCATTGCTCATCTCCACGAGTTCCAGCCGCGCAGCGGCAAGCGCCGTCCGCAACTGCTCGCGGTCCTGGACGAGGCTCGCCTCGCGCTGTTGCCAGGCCTCTGCCGCGCCGTCGCGCTCGCGCTGCCTGCGGGCGGCGTCGAGCAGTTGTTCCGTAAGTGTCCTGTGCTCGGTGGTGAGAGCGAGGTTTGCCAGCTCCAGTTCGTTGGAGCGCAAGACGTCGCGGTGGAAGACGTTCAGGACCTCACGCGTCATGTGATGGGCGCTGGCGATCTCGGCCAGCTTCGCCTCGATCTCCTGCAGATGGCCCTGGCCATCCCGGAAAAGCCCGACGACGGCTTCCAGGGCGGCCAGCCGCGTCTGGGTATGCGGCGTCAGCCGCGATGCCGTCGCGTCCGACGGCTCATCGGATGGCGGATTGTCGTCTCGGGCCACCAGGTCCTGGTCGGCGACGTCGCCTTCAGGCGGCGCCTTTTCTTCATCGGCGAGAACGTCCTCGAATGCCTCCGCCAGATCCGATTGGAGTTCCTGAAATTCCTTATCGACGTCCTCGGCCCGCTTGATCAGAGACTTGAAATTCATCACGGCACATCCCTTAAGTTCGCGCCCAAGTCGTACTTAACGAATTACTAATTTATTCCATTAGCTTGCGTTGGCAAAGCCTCTCCGAAAGAAACCGAAATTAAGGTTATCAGGGGATCCGGGTTCTGCGGACGCACCGGTAGGTGAGCGGTGTTCCGGCCATAACATATGCTATTCTCATTTCTTGATGGACGCTGAAAACTCGCGCCTCCAAGGGGACAAGACAGCAAGGTGCTTGTCATCATTCACATGAGCGATACGAAGACTTCAGAATGCAAGACGGAAGCTCCCCGCGCATGGATTCTCTCTGGCGGGCGACCTGAGAAAGGCGCTGCGCGGGCAACCGACGGCCGCAGCCCTGGAAGGACGTGGGAGGCGCATGTGCGACCTCCCGCGTCGATGCATCAAGTCTTGATGTCGATACGCTTGACCTGCGACTGCGCCTTCTCGCTCTTCGGCAGGGTGACGGTCAGCACGCCGTTCCTGAAGCGCGCATCTACCTCGTCCTCCTTCACCTCGTAGCCGACCGGGATATGGCGTTCGAACCGGCCGTAGTAGCGCTCGGAGAACTGCCTGTCCCTGTCGTCCGTCTCGGAGCGCTTCTCGCCTCGCAGCGTCAGCACGTCATCGTCGAGGAGAACCTCGATGTCCTTCTGTTCGAGGCCAGGCAACTCGGCCGTCACCTTGATCTCCTTGTCGCCGCTGGAGATCTCGACGCTCGGCCAAGCGGCGCCGGGGGCGGAGACACCGCCCAAGGATGGCAATCGGCTGTCGAAACCACGGAGAACATCGTCGAACAGGCGGTTCACCTGGCGATGCAGAGACAGGAACGGGTCGCGCTCGCCATCGCGGAACAGGCTCGGAACCTGGTTGCCGTTGCCACGGCTCCAGGGAAGCAGATCACGAACACTCATGTTTTCCTCCATCTGGTCGTCGGCTGAAACGTTTCCTGCGCGCCGGGCGATATGCCCGGCGCGTTGCTCGTATGCGCGACAGGGATGGCCGCTCAGGCGGCCTGCTTTTCGGCCTCGATCTTCTTTGTCGTGACTTTCGCCTTGTCCGCCGCGATCTCGATCCGCCGGGGTTTCATCTCTTCCGGAATCTCACGCTTCAGGTCGATCGTCAGCAGGCCATTGACGAGGCTGGCGCCGACGACCCGGACGTGATCGGCAACCTCGAAGCGGCGCTGGAACGCGCGTCCGGCAATGCCGCGATGCAGGTACTCGCCCTTATCCTCGCCGGCTTTCTGGCCCGAGATCAGGAGCATGTTCTGCTCCTGGGTAATGTCGAGCTCGTCCTGGGAGAAGCCGGCCACGGCCATCGTGATGCGGTAGTCGTCTTGGCCGATCTTGGCGATGTCGTAGGGTGGCCAGTTGTCGACCGTCTCGACCCGGCTCGCCGTTTCGAGCGCGCTCAGCATCCGGTCGAAACCGACGCTCGAGCGGAACAGGGGACTGAAGTCAAAAGTGGTTCTCATAGCTACATCCTCCATTGAGCAACATAGATACGAGGGGCGCCAAGGAAGCGGCGCCCCTTGACCTTGCCGGTCTCTCAAGCACCGACGGAATCGATCTGGGAATTCGTGAGCGGAACGTCAAGGCCCGTCACAATTCAGAAGGCTGTCGCCAGCGCGACAGCCTTGGCTCTCATCTTCAATGGATCGCGATGATCCCGTCGACCGAGCGCCATTCAGACGGCCCGATGAGCCGGTGATGGGCGACACGAACGGAATGCAAGCCGCCCGCCAGTTCGCGCTCCCAAAAGCCCAGGAAGCCCCTTAGTTCGGGAAAATGCGGGGCGAGATCATAGTCCTGCCAAACGTAAAGCTGGAGCAGACTGGGGTGGTCGGGCAGATAGTAATGGATCTCGGCAGTGGTCAGCCCATAGCCGTTCATCTGCGCGCGGAATTGCCTGCTGACGGCACTCGCCATGCCTCCCTCCCTCACGCGCTCAGTCGGTCGACCACCTGGCGGGCTTCATCAGCAGGCCCAGGAGGCGTCGGCGCGGATGCGTTGAGGTGGCGCAGCGCATCCATGATGTCGTCGAAGGAGACCGGGCGCTCGACCCCCGGCGGATGGCGCAGCGCCGGCATCGATTCCACGGCGCAAGCGTCGGACGCCCAAGAGGAAAGGATCGCCCGCTTTTCCCATATGTCGAGCGAGTCCTGCTCCAACACGTCCTGCGGATGCTTAAAATGCCTGGCCGGCGTCAGCAGCCGGTCGAGCGAGAGGTCCGATATTTCGGGAGCCAGGGTAGGAATGATCGGCGAAATCGTCTGTCGGTCCATTTCTGTCCTCCGTCTCCAAAAACTCCTTGTTCGGGTTCACATTCCTAGCGGGTCCGGGGGTGCCGGCGGCCGATAATCTTGTTCAACTCAATTGCGAATTCAAGCTCTCGTTTTGTCGGCGCGATGGAAATTACCGCATGTTTTCAGCGCCCTGGCACTCACGGCTGGAGAGTGCCAAAAAATTTGCGACCCCCTCTTGAAAGTGGAACAAGGCAAAATTAGCTCGACATGCGCGCGACGCCGAAAGGGTCGCGCGAGCCCCGCTCCGGTCCTGCCGGTCCGGAGCGGAGGAACCTCTCGCAATCTGTTTGTCCTGAAGGAGAACGATATGACGTTCCGTCCATTGCACGACCGAGTACTCGTCCGTCGCATCGAGGCCGAAGAAAAGACGGCCGGCGGCATCATCATCCCCGACACAGCCAAGGAAAAGCCGCAGGAGGGCGAAGTCATCGCCGTCGGCCCGGGGGCTCGTGACGAGAGTGGGAAGCTCGTGCCCCTCGACGTAAAGGTCGGCGACCGCATCCTGTTCGGCAAGTGGTCCGGCACCGAGATCAAGCTCGACGGCAAGGACCTGCTCATCATGAAGGAAAGCGACGTGATGGGCGTGATCGAGCAGGCCGCGACGCTGAAGAGAGCCGCCTGACCGGGGCTTCTATCCAACCACTACCCAGTCAATGAAAACTGCCTAAGCAAGGAGTGATCCCATGGCTGCCAAGGAAGTAAAATTCCATTCCGACGCCCGCGAGCGCATGCTGCGCGGCGTCAACATCCTCGCCGACGCGGTGAAGGTCACCCTCGGCCCGAAGGGCCGCAACGTCGTCATCGACAAGTCGTTCGGCGCGCCGCGCATCACCAAGGACGGCGTCACCGTCGCCAAGGAGATCGAGCTCGAGGACAAGTTCGAGAACATGGGCGCCCAGATGGTGCGCGAAGTCGCATCCAAGACCAATGACCTCGCCGGCGACGGCACCACAACTGCCACCGTGCTCGCCCAGGCGATCGTTCGCGAAGGCGCCAAGGCCGTCGCCTCGGGCATGAACCCGATGGATCTGAAGCGCGGCATCGACAAGGCGGTGGATGCCGTCGTCGCCGAACTCAAGGCCAACGCCCGCAAGATCACCAAGAACGACGAGATCGCCCAGGTCGGCACCATCTCGGCCAATGGGGATGCCGAGATCGGCCGCTTCCTGGCCGAAGCGATGGAAAAGGTCGGCAACGAAGGCGTCATCACCGTCGAGGAAGCCAAGACCGCCGACACCGAGCTGGAAGTCGTGGAAGGCATGCAGTTCGACCGCGGCTATCTTTCGCCCTACTTCATCACCAACCAGGACAAGATGCGCGTCGAACTCGACGAGCCCTATGTGCTGATCCATGAGAAGAAGCTCGGCAATCTGCAGGCCCTGCTTCCCGTGCTCGAAGCCGTCGTGCAGTCGGGCAAGCCGCTGCTGATCATTGCTGAGGATGTCGAAGGCGAGGCTCTGGCAACCCTGGTGGTCAACAAGCTGCGCGGCGGACTGAAGGTCGCCGCCGTCAAGGCCCCGGGCTTCGGCGACCGCCGCAAGGCCATGCTGGAGGACATCGCGATCCTTACCGGCGGCACGGCCATCAGCGAGGATCTCGGCATCAAGCTGGAAAACGTCACCCTGGAGATGCTCGGCCGCGCCAAGAAGGTGGCGATCGAGAAGGAGAACACCACCATCGTCGACGGCGCCGGCAAAAAGGAGGAGATCCAGGGCCGCGTCACGCAGATCAAGGCGCAGATCGAGGAAACCACCTCCGACTACGATCGCGAGAAGCTTCAGGAGCGGCTGGCCAAGCTCGCGGGCGGCGTCGCGGTGATCCGCGTCGGCGGCGCCACGGAAGTCGAGGTCAAGGAGAAGAAGGACCGCGTCGACGATGCGCTGCATGCGACGCGTGCCGCGGTCGAGGAAGGCATTCTGCCGGGCGGCGGCGTTGCCCTGCTCAGGGCGGCAAAGGCGCTCGATGCGGTTGCCGTCGACAATCCCGACCAGAGATACGGCGTCGACATCGTGCGTCGCGCGATCGAGGCGCCGGCGCGTCAGATCGCCGAGAATGCCGGGGCGGAAGGTTCGATCGTCGTCGGCAAGCTGCGCGAGAAGACCGACTTCGCCTTCGGCTGGAACGCCCAGACCGGTGAATATGGCGACCTCTACAAGCAGGGCGTGATCGATCCCGCAAAGGTGGTGCGCACCGCTCTCCAGGACGCGGCCTCGGTCGCAGGCCTGCTCGTCACCACCGAGGCGATGGTGGCAGAGAAGCCGAAGAAGGAGGCCGCGCCGGCCATGCCGGCCGGCGCCGGAATGGACTTCTAAGACATCGATAGACAGCCCGCTCCCGGCAACGGGGGCGGGCATCTCATGACGATGGGAGGCCACGATGGACATGATGATGAAGGGCGAAACGGTCCCGGCGCCGACGCATCCGGCAACTGAATTCCTCGCCCATGAAGCCGAATGCCGAAGCGTGTTGAAGCCACTGTTGGCAGGTCTGCTCGACGCGGCCGAATCCGCCGGATGGAACCGGCGGACCGCCGCCTCGACGCTGATGTTCCTTGCCGCGAAGCAGGTGTCGGCCACCGAGGCATCTTCTTGAAGCTGCGCGAAACCGGGCCGGCCTGAGGTCCACCGACTTTATCGAACGGATTTGACGATTGCACAGGAAACCTGGTTGCCATGATTGCGGGACGACTGCGGGAATGCCTGAGAATCTTGCGATGGGATGCCGCCGACCTGGCGCAGGAACTGGCCTGCCCCAGGGACGATGTGGCGCGCTGGCTTGAAGGGCGTTCGCCGGTTCCTCTGGCGGTCGCCGCCTGGATCGAGGCCCTGGTCAAGGCCCATGGGGCACTGCCGCGGCCTCGCCTGAACCAGCCGATTTCAGGGACGCCGGCGGAGCCCGTAGTCGTCAAAGCCTTCACTGGAGAGATTGGCTATCAGCAGCCGCAAGGGATCGTCCTGCAATCCCCCTACCCGCGCCGCAACACGCTCGCCGCCGTCCATCGATCCGCGGCGATGGCCGCGCATCCGAAGGGAGCTTCCGCACCTGAACCAGGGCCACATTGAAGAACCCACCGTGCCGCCACCTTGAGTCTGGTGGTTCGAAGCCGGACCAGGGACGGTCGCCGGATCCAGGTCGGATTGGCGGAGAACGAGGGCAACGCGCACGCGCGGAACTTGGAACAACGCGGGTTGCCATCGCGGGAAGCGCCGATATTCTGGTGACGGACATTTCGCTGGCGTCGTCCAGCGAGCGGGGCCTCAAGCAAAAGCAACGAAGAAATCGACACCCGGCATTTGCCGGCGTGGCGGACGAAATACCAACGCGGGAATTGTGAATGACGACGGATACCAAGCAAACTGAAACCAGAACATTCGAGGCGGACGTCTCGCGGCTGCTGCACATGATGGTGCATTCGGTCTATTCGGACCGGGATGTGTTCCTGCGCGAGCTGATCTCCAATGCGGCCGACGCCTGCGAGAAGCTGCGCTTCGAAGCGGTGAGCCGGCCCGAGCTTCTGGGCGACGATGCCAAGCCGCGCATCACGATCTCCGCGGATGCGGACAACAAGCAACTCTCCGTCGAGGACAACGGCATCGGCATGAGCCGTGACGAGATGGCCGAGGCGCTGGGCACCATCGCGCGCTCCGGCACGCGCGCCTTCATGGAACGCGTGGAGGCCGGCAAGGCGGCCGAAGACACGCAGCTCATCGGCCAGTTCGGCGTCGGCTTCTACTCGGCCTTCATGGTCGCCGACCGCGTCGACGTCATCAGCCGCCAGGCCGGCAGCGACGAGGCCTTCCGCTGGTCGTCCGACGGCAAGGGCACCTATGAGATCGCGCCGGCGCCGCTCGAGGCGGCGCCCGGGCGCGGCACGCGCGTGGTGCTGCACCTGATGGAAGACGCCACCTCCTACACCACGCCCTATCGGCTCGAAGGGCTGGCGAAGTCGCAGTCGGGCCATGTGCCGGTGCCGATCACGCTGGTCGAGAAGCCCGGCGCCGAGCCGCGCGATATCGCCGACGGCACGGCACTGTGGGTGCGACAGAAGAGCGAGATCAAGCCGGAGGAATATACCGACTTCTACCGCAGCATCGCCGGCCAGTATGACGAGCCGGCCTCTACGATCCACTTCCGCGCCGAGGGGCGGCAGGAATACAGCGTGCTTGCCTTCGTGCCCGGATCGCGGCCGTTCGACCTCTTCGACCAGGACCGCAAGGGCCGCATGAAGCTCTATGTGCGGCGCGTATTCATCACCGACGATGCCGATCTCCTGCCGCGCTACCTGCGCTTCGTGCGCGGCCTGGTCGACTCAGCCGACCTGCCGCTCAACGTCTCGCGCGAGATGATCCAGGAAAGCCCCCTGCTCGCCGCGATCCGCAAGGGCGTGACCAACCGCGTGCTCGGCGACCTTGCCAAGACCGCCGAAAACGATGCCGAGACTTATGCGAAAATCTGGGAGAACTTCGGCGTCGTCCTGAAGGAAGGGCTGTATGAGGATTACGAGCGGCGCGAGCAGTTGCTGAAGCTTGCCCGTTTCCGCTCGACCGCTTCGGGCGAAAGCTGGCGCAGCCTCGCCGACTACGCTGGAGCGATGAAGGAAGGCCAGAAGGCGATCTTCTTCATGGCCGGCGACGACCGCGCCCGGCTCGAAGCCTCGCCGCAGCTCGAAGGTTTTCGCGCGCGCGGCATTGAGGTGCTGCTGCTCACCGACCCGGTCGACAGTTTCTGGGTGACGATGGCGCCGGAATTCGACGGCAAGCCGTTCAAGTCGGTGACGCAGGGCGCGGCCGACCTTGCCGACATCGCGCTGCCCGACGACGCGGCGAAGCCGGACACCGAGACGTCGTCAAACATCGCGGCGTTCCTGGCTTTCGTGAAGACGACGCTTGGCGAGGAGGTGTCGGACGTGAAGGCCTCCGACCGGCTGACCGAAAGCGCCGTCTGCCTCGTCGCGCCCGAGCATGGCCCGGACCGCCAGTTCGAGCGCCTGCTCAACGCCGCCGGCCGGCTCGACAAGGCCGCCAAGCCGATCCTCGAGATCAACCCGCGCCATGAGCGCGTGGCGGCGCTGGCAAAGCTCGGCGACGATGAGAAGGCGTTCAAGGAAGACGCAGCGCATCTCCTGTACGACGAAGCGCGCGTGCTCGACGGCGACAAGCCGGCCGATGCCAAGGCCTTCTCGGCGCGCCTTGCGCGGCTGATCGATCGCGGCCTGGCGAAGGGGTGATGGGCCGCGCCGCGCTTGATCGGCTTGCCGGCGTCCAGCGGCAACTGGGCGCTGGCACATTTCGGACAGGCCGCTAAGCTGTATCGGCTATTCGCCGGTTGAGTAAGCGGCAGGAGCCCCGATGAAGCGCATCGTTCTCGTCAGGCACTCGGAAGAACCGGGCGACGACCATGTCCAGACGACGCTGGAAGCCAACGGCCATGCGATCAAAACCGCGATGCCGTTCAAGGGCGAGCGGATCGATCTCGACGCCGTCGAAGGGGCCGTCATCTATGGCGGCCCGTTCAATGTCTTCGACACCGACGAACATCCGTTCCTAAACGACGAGGCCGCGCTGATCGAGCATTGCCTGGCCAACGACCTGCCGCTGCTCGGCATCTGCCAGGGCGCGCAGCAGATCGCCTGGCACCTCGGCGCCGATGTCGGGCCGGTGGAAAGCGGCATCAGGGAGTTCGGCTATTTCGAGATCACGCCGACGCCCGAAGCCGGCGATTTCCTCGACCGGCCGCTCTTCCTGCCGCAGAACCATTTTCATACCTTCGCCCTGCCGGCGGGCGCCGTGCACCTCGCCTCGAGCGAGATTTTCCCGAACCAGGCGTTCCGGATCGGCGACAAGACCTACGGCTTGCAGTTCCATGCCGAGCAGGGCCCGGTCGGCTTCCGGCGCTGGCAGGAGCGGCTTGGCGCGCCCTACGGAACGCTCGGCGCGCAGGACCGGGACGAACAGGATCGGCTGATGGCAGAGCACCACGCGGCGCAGCTTGCCTGGTTCAGCGGGTTTGTGACCAGGCTTTTCGGCTGAGGCGCTTTCGACGGGAGTTCGCGCATGACCATGGAAGGCTTCTGCGATCCGCGTTTTGAGGGTGTGCGCGATGCGTTCGCCTGGTGTTTCGCTCAAGGCCTCGAGCATGGCGGCGGCGTCTCGGTGGTGGCGGGCGCCAGGACCGTCGTCGATCTTTGGGGCGGCCATGCGGACGCCGCGCGCACCCGCCCATGGCAGCGCGGCACGCTGGTCAATGTATGGTCCTCCACCAAGGGCGTCGTGGCGCTGGCGCTCGCAATACTGGTGGATCGTGGCAAGCTGGATTACGCCGCGCCGGTCGCGCGCTATTGGCCCCAATTCGCGGCCGGCGGCAAGGAGCGCATCACGCTCGATCAAGTGATGTCGCACCGGTCCGGGCTGAACGGTCTCGCCGTGCCAATGGACGAGGCGGGCATGCTCGCCTGGGTGCCCTATGTCGACGCGCTTGGCTCCATGTCGCCGCTGTGGGAGCCCGGCAGCCGCTGCGTCTACCACGCCCTGAGCTATGGCCATCTTGCCGGGGAGGTGCTGCGGCGCGTCGACGGGCGCAGCATCGGCCGCTTCATCGCGCAAGAGATCGCTGGTCCGATCGGGGCCGATTTCCATGTCGGCCTGCCGCAAAGCGAGGATTACCGCACCGCCGAGATGATCGAGGGCCCGAAGGCTTCCGAATGGGTGGAGTTCGTGCGCGCCTCGCCCTTTCCCCACGCATGCGACAATCCCACGCCCCGCGCCCTGGCGCCCAACGACCGGGCCTGGCGCGCCGCCGAGGTGCCGGGTGGCAACGGCCAGTCAACGGCCCATGCGCTGGCGCTTATCTACGGGATGATGGCAGCAGGTGGAACCTGGGAAGGCAAGCCCCTGATCGGTCGCGCCGCGATCGAAGAGGCCACGAGGCCGCGCTTTCGCGGCATGGACGACAGCTTCGCGCTGCCGGCCGCCTTTGCCGCCGGCTTTCAGATCGAGGATCCTGTCTATGCCGGCCGCGCCTCCCCGCGGAGCTTCGGCCATACCGGCTGGGGCGGCGCCATCGGCTTTGCGGACCCGGAAGCCGGCCTCGGATTCGGCTATGTCACCAATCGCATGGTTGGGTTCGACGACTTGGATCCACGCCGCAAGGCGCTGATCGACGCCGTCTACGACGCGCTCTAAGCCACGCTAACTTCTCAGCCCCGGTGCTTCCTGGCCGGTGCGGGCGACATATTCCGTATAGCCGCCGCCATAGGTGTGGACGCCTTCGGGCGTCAGTTCCAACACGCGGTTCGACAGGGCCGCCAGGAAATGCCGGTCGTGCGAGACGAACAGCATCGTGCCTTCATATTGCGACAGCGCCTCGATCAGCATCTGCTTGGTCGTGATGTCGAGATGGTTGGTCGGCTCGTCGAGCACCAGAAGGTTGGGCGGATCGAACAGCATCAGCGCCATCACCAGCCGCGCCTTCTCGCCGCCTGACAGCACGCGGCACTTCTTCTCGATCTCGTCGCCTGAAAAGCCGAAGCAGCCCGCCAGAGCCCTGAGCGGCGCCTGGCCGGCCTGCGGGAAATTATCCTCCAGCGTCTGGAAGACGGTGCGCTCGCCGTCGAGCAGCTCCATGGCGTGCTGGGCGAAATAGCCCATCTTGACGCTCGGGCCACGCGCGACCGAGCCCTGGTCCGGTTCGGAAGCGCCGGCGACCAGCTTCAGCAGCGTCGACTTGCCGGCGCCGTTGACGCCCATCACGCACCAGCGCTCGCGGCGGCGGATCTGGAAGTCCAGGCCCGAATAGATGGAGCGGCTGCCGAAGGATTTGTGGATGCCCTTCAGCGTCGCCACGTCCTCGCCGCAGCGCGGCGCCGGCTGGAACTCGAAGGCCACCGTCTGGCGGCGCTTCGGCGGCTCGACGCGGTCGATCTTGTCAAGCTTCTTCACCCGGCTCTGCACCTGGGCGGCATGGGAGGCGCGTGCCTTGAATCGTTCGATGAAGGCGATCTCCTTGGCCAGCATCGCCTGCTGGCGCTCGAACTGCGCCTGAAGCTGCTTGTCGGCCAGCGCCCGCTGCTCCTGGTAGAATTCATAGTTGCCGGAATAGGAGGTGAGCGCACCCGCGTCGATCTCGATGATCTTGTTGACGATGCGGTTCATGAACTCGCGGTCGTGCGACGTCATCAGCAGCGCGCCGTCATAGTCCTTCAGGAATTTTTCCAGCCAGATCAGGCTTTCGAGGTCGAGATGGTTCGACGGCTCGTCGAGCAGCATGACGTCGGGCCGCATCAGAAGGATGCGGGCCAGCGCGACGCGCATCTTCCAGCCGCCCGAGAGTTTGGAGACATCACCGTCCATCATCTCCTGCGAGAAGCCTAGACCGTCCAGCACTTCGCGGGCGCGGCCGTCCAGCGCATAGCCGTCGAGCTCCTCGAAGCGGTGCTGCAATTCGCCGTAGCGCTCAATGATCTGATCCATCTCGTCGGCGCGTTCTGGATCGCCCATGGCGTGCTCGAGCTCGCGCATCTCGGCGGCCACCGCGCTCACCGGCCCGGCGCCTTCCATGACCTCGGCGACGGCGCTCAAACCGCCCATGTCGCCCACATCCTGGCTGAAATAGCCGATGGTGACGCCGCGATCGACCGAGACCTGGCCTTCGTCGGGCTGCTCCTGACCGATGATCATGCGGAACAAGGTCGTCTTGCCGGCGCCGTTGGGGCCGACCAGCCCGACCTTCTCGCCCTTCTGCAAGGCGGCCGAGGCTTCGATGAAGACGATCTGTCGGCCGTTCTGCTTGCCGATGTTTTCAAGACGGATCATGGGGCGGTCCGGGGAGGCTGGTGCGGGAGTGGCGGGATTTGCCCGGGCGTGTACGCGAATGGGCGCGGCAGGGGAAGAGGCAGAAGCGCCGCAGATCGCGACGATGCCCGCGTCTGCACGTGCGAAAACAAGAATGCGGTGATTGTCGAAATCCGCCCTCCCGGGACGACAATGGCGTGGCGGCCCGCATGGCCCCGACCAGCGACACCAACAGCACAGGAATACGACGATGGCCAAGATGCTCGTGATCTACAAAACGCCGGCCGATCCGGCCGCATTCGACCGGCATTATTTCGAGGTTCATGTGCCGCTCGCCAAGCAGCTTCCGGGCCTGAGGCGCTACGACATCAGCCGGCGGCCCATCATCAAGCGGTCTGCGGGCGAGATGCCGTATCTGGTGGGGACGCTGTACTTCGACAGCCTCGCCGACATGCAGAGCGCGTTCGCCTCCGAAATCGGCATTGCCTGCGCCGCCGACCGGCGGATACTCGCGCCGGGCGACGACGACCTGACGATGTTGCTGTTCGACGTCGACGAAGTGTGAACCTTCACCGGGACCGAACGGCCAGCGAAACGAAGTGCCTCGCTGGACTCCAAGACGCTATGCCGCGTCGTGGAAGATGATGCCCACGGTGTGCCGACGCCCGGAACGCAGGCGGCTGACACCGTGGCGCAGGTTCACGCGATAATATCCCTTGGTGCCCCGCACCGGCCGGTTGTGAACGGCGAAGATCACCGCATCGCCTTTCCTCAGCGACACGACCTCGGCGCGGCTCTGCATGCGCGGGCGCTGCTCGGTGAGCACGAACTCGCCGCCGGTGAAATCCTCGCCGGGCTCGGAAAGCAGGATCACCACCTGCAGGGGAAAGGCGAGCGCGCCGTAGAGGTCCTGGTGCAGGCAGTTGAAGTCGCCTGGACCGTACTGCAGGAGAAGCGGCGTCGGTCGTGGCTGTCCGGCGCCGTGGCACCGCTCCAGGAAGGCCGCATGGTCGGCGGGATAGCGCTGCGCAACGCCCATCTTCTCGTTCCAGTCATTGGCGACAGCGGCGAGACTTGGATAAAGCGCGGTGCGCAGGCCCTCGATCATATCGGGGAGCGGATAACGGAAGTAACGGTACTCGCCCTTGCCGAAACCGTGGCGCGCCATCACCACATGGCTGCGGAAATGTTCCTCGCGCGGATAGAGCGCGGCGATCTCGGCGCATTCGTCCGGGGAGAGCAGCTTTTCCATGACAGCGCAGCCGTGCACGTTGAGGTCTGACACGAGCGCGCGCCAATCCTGTGCGGCGACGCGGGATTCGGCTGAGCGGCTGGCACGCTTGGTGCTCAATGAATGGACGGTCATTGGGGTGCCTCCTTTGCCTGGTGCCAAAGTGGAGCGGAGGCGATTTGGGGACCACCCGATTCCTGCGGAGGCGGGCGAGATTGTCGGAGAGGCCGGCGGGACAGCGGGGGCGCGAAGGATCGCGGCCTATGTCTTGTCCTTGGGCCGATACCCCTCCAACTCCGGATCGAGATCCACCTTCACCGCGTTGGTGAACACGCAGGTCGCCACCATGATGCCGGCGAAGGCGACGAGGTTGACCAGCAGCGTTTCGTCGTAGCGGGCCTTGAGCGCGGCCCAGGTTGCGTCGGGAACCGCATTGGCGTCGGCGGCGACCGCCTTGCCGAAATCGATCAGCAGCGCCTCGTCGGGGGTCGGGTCGATCGCCTCGGGGTCGAGTCCGCCGCCGATCAGCGCGCGTCGGAAGAAGGTCACGGGGATCTCCGCGCGCATCGTCTCGGCGATCGCCTTCGAGAACAGCCAGATGGCGCGGTCGTCCACGATGGGCTTGAGCAGGTCGCGCAGCGTGAACCATTCGGCGTAGATGCGGTGCGCGGCCGGCGAATGCAGCAGGATGCGCTTCATGTTGGTCATGCGGCCACGTAACGCCAACTCGCGGTCATGTTCGGCGCGGATGTCCTCGGAGGCGGTCGCGTAGTCGATCGGCGAAAGATGCGCCATCGCGCTCACCCCAGCGTCGCGTGCAGCGCCGGCGCGCCGCGCAGCGTGTTGGAGACGGTGCAGATGTCCTCGGCGTCCGCCAGGATCCGCTCTTTCGTCGCGGCGTCGAGATCTCCCGTGATTTCCAGTTTGACGGTAAAGGTCTCGACCCGCGACGGTTCGTCCTTCGCTTTCTCGCCGGTGACCTGCGCCCTCACCTCGCCAAGCCGGTCGGCCACGCCAAGACGCGTGGCGGCGATGCGGGCGCTAAGCACCATGCAGGCGGCGAGCGAGGCATAGAGCAGGTCGAGCGGGTTGAAGCCCGGCGCGCTCACCGCCGTCACCACGTCCACGATGCCACCGGTCGGCGTCGTTACCGCCGGCAGGCCGCCCTGCGGCAGGACGGCGGAGGCGCCGGTGGTTCTGGTGCGGATTTTGAGCTCAGCCATCGAATGTCTCCAATTTGGAGCCCATTGATAGCGGACGGGAATTCACTGGGGCAATCGCCGAGGCGGGCCGCAGGCGGTTGGCGTTTACTCGCCCCCCATGAAAGTGGGGAGAAGTAGCTTGGCGAAGCCAAGACGGAGAGGGGGAGCGCACTACTAGCCCCTCTCCGTCCGCTTTTCGGACGCCTCCCCCCGTCTCCGGGGGCGAGGAACCCAAGTCCTGAAACGCTACTTCGTCAGATCGATCGCCGCCGTCAGGTCGCCCATCGGCGGCTGGTCGTTGTCGCGCAGCGCCTTGTCACGGGCGACGATGCCCGGCAGCACCGGCAGGTCGTAGCGGTTGGTGATGAAGCGCAGGATCGAGGTGGTGTCGTACTGCGTGTGGTCGACCGTGCCCAACTTCGCATAGGGCGAGATGATCAAGGCCGGGACGCGGTTGCCTGGGCCCCAGCGATCCGCCTTGGGCGGCGCGACGTGATCCCAGAAGCCACCATTCTCGTCATAGGTGATGACGACGAGCATATGCGGCCATTGCGGGCTCTTCTCCAGATGCGCGACGAGGTCGGCCAGGTGCTGGTCGCCCGAGATCACTTCGGCATAGCCGGCATGTTCGTTGAGGTTCCCCTGCGGCTTGTAGAAGGCGACCGCGGGCAGCTTGCCGTCGTCGATGGCCTTGATGAACTCGACGCCGCCGAGGCCGCCGTCCTTGAGGTGCTCGGCGCGCGCGGCCGTGCCCGGCGCATAGGCGGCGAAATAGTTGAAGGGCTGGTGATGGAACTGGAAGTTCGGAACGGGTGTGGCGTTCTTGCCGTCGAGCGCCGCCTGCCAGGCGCCTGAATACCAGGCCCAGGAAACGCCCTTCAGCGACAGCAGGTCGCCGATGGTGATCTCATGCTGCGGCGGCAGCGTGGTCGGCTGAGCCGGGTCGGCAAACGCCTTGTCGCCGCCCTCGGCCGGCTTGTTGGCGCTCGGCTGATAGGGAGGCTGCATGGTGTTGACGGCGTAGAAGTCGGGGGTGATGGCGCCGTCATTGGCGAATTTCGGCACGCCGCCCAGCGCCGAAGGCGGCGAATTGTCGGCCGATTTCAGCGTCACGCCGTCCTGCTCGACGATGGCGATCTGCCCCTTCGCCGGGCTGGTGTCGGCATGCGGATAGTAAGGCGCGCAGGCGCAGGCGAGCATGAAATGGTTGAGGAAGGAACCGCCGAAGGCGCCCTGGAAGAAATTGTCGGCCAGCACGTATTTCTTGGCGATGTTCCACACCGGCAAGTTGGAGCCGTCATAGTGGCCCATGACGAGCGAGCCGGAATCGGCCCAGGCGACGAACTTGTCGTTCCGGCCGCCGTCGATCTGCATCTGCTCCTGATAGAAGCGGTGCCAAAGGTCGTGCGTGACGACCTTGGTGCCCTCGTTGAAACCCTTTGCATCGTCGATGGCGAAGACGGCATTGGGAAGATGCGCGCTCTGCCCTTCCGTCACCGCCGGCGTGACGCCCTTGCCGGTCAGTCCGCCCCAGGCCGGCGGCAATTCGGCAAGCGGCTTGCCGTCGCGGTCGAGTTGGCGCGCCTGCTCGGGAGAAACGTTGGCCAGGCCGTTGGCGCCGGGGAAGCCGCCATAAAGATTATCGAAGCTGCGGTTCTCGGCGTAGATGACGACGACTGTATCGATCTTGTCGTAGCCGGGAGGAGCCGCGTGAGCGGCGGCGCAGAGCGATGCCAGCGCCGTGGAAGCGAGGCAAACGGAAAGAAAGGACCTGGTCATGTTGGGGTGCCTCGTGGCTGGGGAATGGCTGGAGGACAGCAATGCAGCAAAGCAACCGCATCGATGACCGGCTACTTCGGCGCCTTGTCACCTTTGTGACAGTTGCGCCCCGGCCGAACACGGTTTCGTGAGCGGGAAACCCAGCCATCAAAGCGCCGCCTGCAGGTAGCGCAGCGACGGCACGGCGAGAACGTCGGGCTGGTCGAGCCTAGGCCCGCCCATCTCGACCGGCGAGGCCGGGGCCGATCCGAAGGCGTGGTCGGGATCGTGGCAGGACGAGCTGCCGGATTGATTCAAGGCGATGCGATCTCGATTTTTCCCTCTCATCGCGCCGGGGCGTAGCGGCTCACCACCATTCCGCTGGCATAGGGCTTCGAGCCGAGGAGCTTCAACCTGGAAAAGCCGCCCTGGTCGAAGATGCGGCGGCCGCTGCCCAGAACCGCAGGATTGATGAAGAGCTGGAACTCGTCGACCAGGCCGGCGGCGATCATCGCCGACCCGAAGCTCGCGCCGCCGAACACGGCGATGTCGCCGCCATCGTCTTGCTTCAGCGCAGCGACCTCTCGGGGCAAGTCGCCGCTGACGACCCGCGTGCGCTCCCAGCGCGATGTTTCGAGCTTGTCGCTCGCCACCACCTTCTGCGCCTCCACGATGCGTTGCGCGAAGGCATAGAACGGGTCCTTCGGATATTTCCTCGCCGCGTTGCCCCAATGGGTCAGATATCCCTCTTCGGCCATCTTGCGGCTCAAGAGGATGGTGTCGACGGTCTCGAAGACGCTGTTGAAGTCCTGCCTCAGTTCCTCGTCCCAAGCGCTGTCGTCGCTCCATTGCCAGAGCTGCCAGCGACGGTCCTCGTCGGCGCCGACGAAACCGTCGACCGAGATCTGCATCTGAAGGATGAGCCTTTTCAGGATCGTTCTCCTCGTTTTCGATTTCAGGCGGGTTTGCCAGAGCGGGCGAAGTTCTCGGCCCAGGACTCGAAGCTTGTCGGCGTGGCGTTTGCGGCCGAAGGCGCTTCTAAGGCCCAGCGCTCAGCCTTGTTGAAGCTCGCCGCCGTCTCGCCGAGCGCATCGGCAAAGCTGGCCGACAGGCCGTTGGCTATCATGCCGGCACGGGCATCGGCGAAGCGCGCGGCATGGTAGGTCACCTCCTTGCCGATCGCCCGGCCGAGAATCGCGGTCGCCTGTTCCAGCGTGTAGTAGCCGCCGCCATGCAGTTCGATGACGCGTTGGCCGAAGGCGTCTTCGGCGTCGAGCAGCGCGGCAGCGCGCTCGCCGACGTCTTTTGCGGCAATCAACGGCATCGGCAGGTCGCCGCGGAAGGGCGAAGCGAAGGTGCCGGACGCCGCCTGCTCGACGAAGCCCATGCCCTTGACGAAATTCTCCATGAAGAAAGAGGCGCGCATAAATACGAGCTCCTCCAGGCCCAGCGCAGCGAGGCGCTCTTCCATCAGCGCGGCGCCGAGCGAGGTGCCCATCTTGAGATGGGCGTTGAGGCCGCTGAGCAGCACGACGCGACGCAGGCCCGCCTTGGCGATGGAAGACGCCAGCCGGGCGCCGGCCTCGTCCTCGAAGCGATGCAGATCGGGCGCGGTGACATCGAAGGGAACCATCACGTAGGCGCGGTCGGCGCCCGCGAAGGCGGCGTCGAGCGCCGCCTGGTCGTCGAGCGCGACGCCAAGGCTGCGAGCCACGCCGCGCACTTTGTGCCCTACCCTGGCCAGCCGCGCCGAGACCTCGGCACCGACTTCACTGGTTGCGCCCACGACGACGGTGGTGGGGTTGGCTTGCTGGTCCATGACGGCCCCCTCTCTCAAATGCTTTACTTTTGCAATCATTTGACGCATAGGCAAGAATGATGTCAATAGTAAAGTGATTTAAAAACGGAAGCATAGAGAATGTCGACCAAGGGACGGTCCGGCTGTCCGATCAATCTCTCGCTGGAACTGCTCGGCGACCGCTGGACGCTGCTCATCATCCGCGACCTCGTCTTCGCTGGGAAAAGGCATTTTCGCGAGTTTCTGCAATCGGACGAAGGCATCTCGTCACGTACGCTGGCCGAACGCCTGCAGACTCTGGTCGACGAAGGCATCCTCACCCGTAGCGACGACCCCAGCCACGGGCTGAAAGCGATCTACCGACTGACCGAGGCCGGCATCGACCTTTTGCCGGTGCTGGCAGCGCTGGGCGCCTGGGGCAGCAAGCATCGAAGGGCCGACGATAAGCTCGCGCAGATCGCCAATGACCTGGCCGCAGGCGGCCAGTTCGCACTTGAGCGAACAAAGGAGACGCTCAAGGCGGAACATCTGGGGTAGCGAAGGCGGAATATCGCACTCCGCCGGCGACGTGTGCGATCGGCGGTTGTGCCCAAACACCTGGGGTCAACAGGCCACCTTGCATGGCGCGTTTAATGCGCCCTCGCCCGCTAGCGAGCCCGTGCTCCATGCAAGACCGGCTCAAGCGGCTCCGCGGCGGGCGGCTCTCCGGGCAATCCCAGCCTCAGCCGCTCCTCCTCGGCGAAGCTCTCGGCCTGGGATTGAATATCGAACAATTGTTGCGTCAGCCTGCCGCCGTCGACGACGCGCACGATCCATTGGCCATTGACGGCTTTTACGCGGACACCATCTGGCTCGGCCGTTACCATATACAGCTCCTGTACAGCTCCTGCCCCTTGGGTCGAACTATTGGTAGCCGACACAATACGATCTGGAGCGCCAAAAGTTGCCGGAAAGCTGATCTGATTGGACTTTAGTGCAAAGGACTCGCCACATTCGATATGTTTGGGGCATCCGGGGGATAAAAGCGATTAGGGCAATTCGGATGACCCGCGGCAACCTGCGTGAGAAGACGCATAGCGGCGGCACGGCGACGGCCCGGCTGCCTTTGGGGGGTGATTGGGTTCGGCGGCCGGGCCTGACCGGAGTTTGCGAGGCCGCCGGCTGCCGCAAGGATGCGCTTGCGCCCGGCCGAGGGCAAGAACGACCTAGGCCCTAGGACCAAAGCAGCAAGGAGCCTGGCCGAGACGGGCCGCGAGGAGGCGGATCGACCGGCAGCGCGTGGACCGAATGGATGCGAAAGCCGGCCGCGTCAGAAACCAAAATAATGCCGGCCGACCAGATAGCCGAGCGCCGCGACCACCAGCGGAAACAGCGCCGGCGCCGCCTTGCTGAACAGCGAGGAGCTTATCTCCTTCGCGGGAGCGCTAGGCCTGGCATTGCCGAGGTTCTTGGTCATGAACTCATTGCCGCTTTGGGCTGACTGCCGGTTGAGTCATTAAATTAGCAATCGCTTATTAAGTTTCCGGCAAGGCCAACGCTACAATTGTCGGCAATTTATTCCGATTGCCGAGTGCGCTCGGCAAGCGCGAAGGCCTGGAGGTTACGCGCCTTGCCGGGGTCCTGGTCGGCATTGGAGATAATGGCGTGGAAGGCAGCGCGGGCGATGTCCTTCTTCTTGACGCCGGGGTGCTCCTTGCGCACCGCTCTGACCAGTTCCTTCGGCGTCATGCCGGGGTTGACGAGGCGCATCAGCGTATCGCCTATGGCCTGCAATTGGCTGGCATCCATAGCGACTAGGCCCTGTTTTGCATTTATGAGCCTATCAAATTGCGGGGGGCGTGCGCGTCGCTTTTGTGATACCCGCCGGCTAAAATCGAAGCCGGGCGATGGCCTCCATGACCCGAGTCGAGGATGATCGGTAGCCGAAATGGCCAAAGGCGAACTGACGGGCCGCAATGCTTGGTGATCTTGCCGCGTTCGGCGGACTTTTCCTGACCGCCTTCGTCGCCGCGACCATTCTGCCGCTGCAATCGGAAGCGGTGCTGGTTGGCCTGCTCCTGGCCGGCACTCATTCGCCCATGGCGCTGGTTCTGGTCGCGACAATCGGGAACGTGCTGGGTTCGACGGTCAACTGGCTGCTGGGCCGCGGTATCGACCGCTTCCGCGACCGCAAATGGTTTCCGGCAAAGCCCGCCGCGCTCGACCGCGCGGCGGCGCGCTACCACCGTTATGGAAGATGGAGCCTGCTGCTCAGCTGGGTTCCGGTCATCGGCGATCCGCTGACGGTGATTGCCGGCGTGCTGCGCGAACCCCTATGGAGCTTTCTCGCCATCGTCACCGTCGCCAAGGCCGGCCGATACTTGGCGGTGGCAGCCGCAACCCTTGGCCTCTAAAAGATCTTCGTGGCGAAGGCATCCAGCCGTGAATTCTCGCGATAGCAAAGCCGCACCGCCAGGGCGGCCGCGATCCCGGTGGCCGCGCCTCCAACGACGTCGCCAGCATAGTGGATACCGATATGGAGCCGCGACCAGCAGATCAGGATGGCCATGACGAGCAAGGCAAGCGTGCGGCGCGGCAGCGCCTGCATGGCGAAGGCGGCGACGATGGCCATGCTGGCGGTCGCGTGATCGGACGGGAACGACCAGTCGGCGCTTGGAGCAATCAAAAGATGCGTGACACCGGCGTCGTAAGGCCTGATCCGGTGGACGAACAAGAGGATGACCTGGTTGATCGCCAACCCGAGCAGGAAGGCAAGTCCGGCGGACAGGCAGGCATGGCGTACATGGGCGCGGTCGGTCCTCGACCACCATTGCAGGGCGACCGCAACCACCATCAGCGGCACTCCGATTTGTGAGATGGCGATCATTGTCCTATCAAGGAACGGACTGACGCCGGCAGCCGAGTTGATCCAGTGTGTGAGAAAACCGTCCATTCCTGTCTGATTTCCCTGGCCTATCGTGAGGTAGATCGTTGAAGCCCGCCGGCGAGCATCGCATTCACCAGCTCTTTGAGGTCGGCGTATGGCTGAAAGGCGCCCATGCCTTGATCGAGTGCGCCGGCGGCATCCTGCTCTACCTCGTCACCACCCAAACTATCGCCTCATGGGTCAACATGCTCACCCAGGAGGAATTGATCGAGGATCCCAACGACTTCATTGCCAGCCATTTGTCGCGGATGGCCGCCGGATTCTCGATCGCGAGCAAGGAGTTCTATGCCTTCTACCTGCTCAGCCACGGGCTGATCAAGCTCCTGCTGGTCATCGGCCTGCTTCGCGGCAAGCTGTGGTCCTATCCGGCCTCGCTGTTGGCGCTCGGCGCCTTCATGGCCTACCAGATGTACCGCTACTCCTACACGCATTCCCCCGGCCTGCTCGTGCTGACCGTCTTCGACGTGGCCGTCATGTGGCTGATCTGGCATGAGTGGCGCGTGGTGCGACGCCATCGATCCGCCTGACGGGGCGAAATCAAGGCAAGTATGGCCGCTCCGCGTAGATCATGGACTTTGGTCTGTAATCTTGTCGGTATAAGGTCTTATCTCCGCCTTAAGGGCCTTCGATTCAGATTTTCTGACATCAATCAGGAATAATCGTCCAAAGGCCGACGTTGCCTTCAGGTTAGCAACGGAGGTTCATTATGCCGAAATTGATTTCATCTCGATTCTTCTGGCTGGCAATGCGCGCGTCAACCGCGCTCGCATTTGCGGTTGCACCGTACCATCTAGCCTTGGACACTGCCGCCAAGATCGGGCCAGCGGCCGCCTACGCGAACGGAGGCGATGGTGGCGGCGGCGGCGGCGATGGTGGCGGTGGCGGCGAAGGCCATGGCGGCAGTTCAGGCTCCTCCGGCGGTTCCGGGTCGAGCGGCGGCTCCGGCTCAGGCGGCAATTCCGGCCCTGGCGGTGGTGACGACGGCGGCAGCTCCGGGAGTGGCGGCGACGACGGCGGCAGTGGCGGCGATGACGGCGGCAGCTCCGGCAGCGGCAGCGACGACGGTCCGGGCGACGACCATGGCGCAGACAGCGTCGGTGATCACAACCAGGAGCATGCCGACCAGTTGACGGGCGACAAGGTCGAGGTGGCCGGCAACAACATCGAAGTCACTCATCCCGACGGCACCAGGGAAGAGATCGAGAACGGCCGCTTCGAACAGAAGGACGCCACCGGCCAAACGATCGTCGAGCGCCCGGCGACACCGGAAGATGTGGCAAGGCTGCAAGGCCTCTGAGATCAGGCCTCCCGCAACAAAGCGGCACCGGGATCGCCCCGCCGTCGGGCGGGGCGACTTCTTCAGGGCGAGCGCCGAACCTCACGCCCGCACGTCGACGATGCCCATCATGCCGAGCTGCTCATGCTCCAGAATGTGGCAGTGATACATTCGCGGTCCCGGTTGCTCCTGGCGCGTGAGAATCCGCACCGTCTCGCGGCGCGCCACGTTGACCGTGTCCTTCCACGCCAGATAGGGCGGCCTGGACACGTGGCCGTCGCGCTCCCGCTCGACCACCTGGAACTGCGTGCCGTGGAGATGGAACGGATGGTCCATGTCGCTCTGGTTGACGATTTCCCAGAGCTCGACGTCGCCAGCCCGGGCAACGAAGTCGATGCGCCCCATGTCGAATGCCTTGCCGTTGATCAGGAAGTCCATTCCCATGCCCGCGGCATTCATCGTCATGGCCTCGGTGAGGACGAGGCGTCGGCTAACGGTGGGAGCCCCGAGCGGTGCGATGGGCCTCAGCCGTTCCGGCAGCGGCGGCATCGCTGCCGATGGCGATTCGGAAACATCGACCGTAAGCAGCGTCAGCCCCGCGTCCGACGGCCGGCCCGGCCCCATCCAGCCGCGGTCATAGTCGAGTGTGGCGAGCGTGGCGGCGCCCGGCCGGTCGAAGGCGACGACCAACTCGGCGCGCTCGGCCGGGCCGAGCAGGAGCTCGTCGACAGCGACCGGCGCCTCCAGGAGGCCGCCATCGCTGCCGATGACGGTCATCGAGGCGTTGGCGAAGGCGAGCCTGAGGAAGCGCGCATTGGTGGCGTTGTAGAGCCGCAAGCGCCGTTTGGCACCCAACGCCACTGCCAGTTTCGGGTTCTTCTGGCCATTGACCAGCACATGGTCCCCGACCCGGCCGTTCATCATGTCGATCATGGTGTTGTCGGGCATTGTGCCATCGGCGGCAAGGCGAAGGTCGGTAAACATGAGCGCGGTGTCGCCATAGGCGGCCGGGACCGGATCGGCCTTCGCCTTGACGACGAAGGCGCCGGCGAGGCCGCGATAGACCTGCTCGGCCGTCCGGCCATGCGGATGCGGATGATACCAGTAGGAGCCGGCTGAGCCCACGGGCAGCTCGAAAGCGTAGACGCGGTCGGCGCCAGCCGCCACCGGATCCATCGGATTGCCGTCCTGATCGGCCGGCACCGGCATGCCGTGCCAGTGGATGGTGCTTTGCTCGCCCTCGATCCGGTTGGCGAAGGTGATCTCGACGCGGTCGCCTTCATGGGCGTCGATCAGCGGCCCCGGGCTCGTGCCGTTATAGGCGAGGATCGGCGTGTCCTGACCGTCGATGAAGCGCGCCGTGGCTGGCTCGGCTGTCAACCTTGCCTTGAACAGCCCAGGCGACCCGGCCTCATTGGCAAGCAGCGGCAATTCGCGCAGCGCCTCGCCCTCCGGCAGCGCGGCGGAGGCCCCGCCCACGGCGCCCCCCATGGCGCCCATGTCATGGCCCGCATGGTCTCCCATATCCATGCCGGGCATGCCGTCCATCTTCATCTGCGCCAGCGCGCGAGATCCCGACAGGGTCGCTGCCAGGCCCGCCACCAGAAAGCCGCGTCGGTGCATTTTCCGTCTCCTCGATCGTGTCTGGGATGGCGCCGCCAGGACGACCCTCCAACACACGCTACGGGTTCCAGCAACTGGAAGGTCAAGCGCAAATCGAACAGGGTTGGACAGGGTTACGCCGGGTTCCGCCTGGCCCAAAAACAAATGCCAGGACAGCCGCGCGACTTGCTTCCGCTGCCGTTTTTTAACCCCAATCGCCCTCTAGCCGGCTGAAGATGCTGCGGTTCCGGTGTTCACGGTTTCTTGACAGAGGCTGGAAAAACGGGCAGCAAAGCGGGTGAGGGAGAGCATTTTTACCGTGGCGAAGACCATGGAAGGCTCTTTTTTCGTGTGGACCGTCGCCAAATCGGCGATTGGTGGAGGGATTGGTTAACCATCTTTGTCCATCTTTTGAATCAATCGGCAACAGACGCGAGTAGGTGCAGGGGGCACCGGCGAACTGTGATCGTGACGGGTGCCAGGTCAGCAAACCGGCATGCCGATTGAGAGTGGTCGTATGGCGTTTTTGCGTTTGAAAAACCGGGGTGACGCTCCTTATGGGGAGGTAGCTTCGAAGAAGTTCGGTTCTCGTTGGGTCGTGGTGCCTGCTGTCGGCGCCGCCCTCGCCTTATGGTCGGCCGCCACCCTGGCGGGGCTCTATTCGGTGAGCACCTCGCTGACCGCCGCCTCCAACGGATTGCCGCAAGGCCTGCTTTCGCTGCGCACCATAGCGCTTGGCGACCAGCGCCGGCAGATCGCCAATGCCTGGGCGCCGCACCTTGCCGTCGCCGGCGGCTACAAGGCTGGCTCGCTCACAGGCGGCTGCGATGCCGGCTGCTTCAGCCTCGCGGCAAGCTTCAGGCATGACAGCCAAGCTTCTGAAAAGCCGAGAAATGAAGACCACGGCGGCAAGACGGCGCGCCTCAAGCTGCCGGCGCCCGACAGCGTGGCGCAGGAAAAGGTCGTGGTGGTGGCTTCGGCCGCTGGAGCCGCAGACCGCTTCGATGGCGTGGTGAAGCGCGCGGCGCTTTCGCCGCAGAAGCTTGCCGATGCCTTTGCCCGCGCCGAGAAGGCGCCCTTCCTGCTTGCCAGCCTGCCTTCGGCGAGCCGCTTCGGCGGCGCCCAACCGGACGCCCCGATCGAGGCCCGCTTCGGTTCGCCGCCGGCCGAAATCGCCGGCGCTTCCGAACTGGCGCTGGCGCTCGCCAACATCGCGCCCGAGGACACGGCCGACGTTCCGACCGCCGTCGCGCTGCAAAACGGCGATACGCCCGATGTCGCCGGCAATGCGCAGAATGGCCAGGACGGCGAGTATCAGGTCGCCTCACTGCCGCCGCAGGACGATTTGCCCGACACCATTGCCGTGCCCGGGCTTCGCCCCCGCACAACACTTGAACGCGCCACCGAGACGCCAGAACAGAACGCGGCCAGGCCGAGGAAGCCGGAGGCGGTGAAGCCTCAGGCGGCCAAGCCGCAGCCGGTCGCGCCCGACACCGCGCAAAGCACGCCGACTGCGGCCTCGCCGAGAAGCGGCAACCAGGCACTGCCGGGCGTACCGGATTCGAAGCCGATGGTGGCGGATTCCAAACCTGGCAAGCGCAAGGCGCAGGCATCCGAGATGCTCGCCTACGCCAGGCCGGACACGCCGGAGCGCGGCGGGCTCGGCAACGCCTTCCGTAACCTGTTCAACGGTCCTTCGATGGGCAATGGCGTCGCCGTCTACGATATTTCGGCGAGGACCGTTTACATGCCGGACGGCTCCAGGCTCGAGGCCCATTCGGGACTGGGCTCGATGGTCGACCAGCCGCGTTTCGTCGACCGGAAGAATGTCGGCCCGACGCCGCCGGACACCTACAATCTGTCGCTGCGGGAATCGCGTTTCCACGGCGTCGAGGCAATCCGGCTGACGCCGGCCAGCGGCAGCAACAAATATGGCCGCAACGGCCTGCTTGCCCACACCTACATGCTGCGCGGCGGGCGTGCGGAATCCAATGGCTGCGTCGTCTTCAAGGACTATCACCGCTTCCTTGCCGCCTACAAGAGCGGCAAGATCAAGCGCCTTGTCGTGGTCCCGCGCCTGACAAGGTCCCCTACTCAGGTCGCCCAGGAAGGCCGCCAGGGTTAAGTCATGCCTGAGCCGGCGCGCTGGTCGCCGGCTGCTGTCGATCCCCACTTGCCCATCCAAAAGGCCTGGCGCCAAGACGCGCCCGGACGTGCGGTCGCTTCGAGGCTGGCGATAGTCACAATCCGGGAAGCAACAACGACCTTCCCAGGATGTAGATATGGCGCAGCCCGGGCTTGCGGCAAGGCCCCCGCCATGGCGTATCAACCCTGCTCCGAAAACCACAACGGAGCATCAAATGCGGATTTTGTTATCGACCTACGGCTCGCGCGGCGATGTCGAGCCGCTCGCAGCGCTGGGCGCGGCTTTGCAGGTGCTAGGCGTCGAGGCCAGGGTGAGCGCGCCCGGCGACGAGGAGTTTGCCGCCCTTCTGGCCCGTGCAGGCGTGCCGCTGGCGCCGGCCTTCGCGCCGGTGCGCGAATGGGCGAAGGAAATGATCAACCGGTCGCGATCGGCATCGCCCGGGGACCGGGCCAGGCTCATTTCCGGCCAGGCGGTCGAGATCGTCGCCAGGCAATATGAGGCGCTGAGCGCCGCTGCCGAAGGCTGCGACATGGTGGTGGCGTTCGGCCTTTTCCCGTCCTGCGCCGCCGCGCGGCTGGTCGCGGATCAACGCGGCATGCGCTACATGCTCGGCACCTTCTGCCCGATTTGGCTGCCGTCGCCGCACAACCGGCCTCACGAATATCCGAGCCATCCACTGCCGTCCGGCGTGACCGACAACCGGCTGCTGTGGGAGATGGACATCCGCACCAAGAACGCCCTTTTCGGCGAGGCGATCAACGGCCACCGTGCGTCGCTTGGTTTGCCCCCGGTGCAGAATGTCCGGGACTACGTCTATGGCGATACGGTGCTGCTCGCCTGCGACCCGACGCTCGGGCCATGGCTGCCCTCCGACCTGATCGATGCCGCGCAGACCGGCGCCCTCATCCTGCCGGACGAACGGCCCCTCCCCGACGGGCTCAAAGCGTTCCTCGATGCCGGCCCGCCGCCTGTCTATGTCGGCTTCGGCTCGATATCGGTCGCCAAGGACGCCGGGCAGGCGGCCATCGAGGCAATCCGCGCCAAGGGCTTTCGCACGGTGCTCGCGCGTGGCTGGGCCGGGCTTGGCCCCATCGACAACGGAGGCGACTGCCTCGCCATCGGCGAGGTCAACCAGCAGGCGCTATACGGCCGCGTCGCCGCCGTCATCCATCACGGCGGCGCCGGCACCACCGTCGCCGCCGCGCGGGCAGGAGCGCCGCAGGTGATCGTGCCGCAGATCGGCGACCAGCCCTATTGGGCGAAGCAGGTGGCCGAGCTCGGCATCGGCGCGGCGCATGACGGGCCGGCGCCGACGGCGGCCTCGTTGTCGGCGGCATTGGATATCGCCCTGGCGCCGGACGTTCGGGTTCGCGCCCGCGAGCTGGCCGGAGCGGTCCGCGCCGACGGCGCCAAGGCTGCGGCGGAGTGGCTGGTGGGTGCCTTGGCCCGGCAGTGATCTCACTGCTTCAGTTCCGCCAGCGCCCGTTGCAGCGGCGCTGGCGAGACCTGGATCGGGCCGGAGAACGGCGTATCCATGTCCATGATCAGATAAAGCGCCGCGGCCGCCAGCGCGCTTGAGACGATGAAGGTGCCGACAATGGTCGCGTTGCGCGGCGCGCGGAAGCTGAAGCTGGCGAAGATCAGCGTCAGCCATGCGACGAGCAGGCAGATCAGCGGCACGGGGAGCACGCCTTCTGACTGCTCAGCCAGCACCCAGCGCATTTCGATCACCTTCTGGAGTTGCTGCGTTGCGTTCTGTTGCGCGGCCAACCGCTTCGCGTCCGCAGGCGCGAGCGCCTCCAGCCTGTCGCCGATTTGGTTGAGCAGCAGTTCGGAGAGCTTGTTCGGGACGACGGTCGTGCTGCCGTCGTTGGCGGTAGTGTCGACCACGCGTTGGGCATAGGCGCCAAGCAACTCACGGGCGCCATTCGCCTCGGGGCCATATAGTCGAAGCGCGCGGTCGAGCAGGATCAGGTCTGTCGAAAAGGTGTGGACGTTACGATCGATCGACTCGAACGTGTTCTTGGCCGAGTTGATCATCAGGCCGAGCACCAGCGACGACATCACCACGAATAGGTTTGCGGCAAGCCGGACCACCGCGCTGGTGTCGTCCTGGCGATGATGCTCGGGAAAGCGCGGGTAGACCATCAGGCTGGCCAGCGCTGCCCCGGCCAGACATGCAAAGATCGCCACCCCCACAAGCACTTCGCCCATCGCTCATATTGCACACGGGAAGGGACGCTTGCCAATCGGGTACGAAGGCCTGGCAGCGCGATGTCGAAAACCGCTTTCAATACCGAGCGAAGGCGCTATCTATGACGCGGGCGGCGGCTCCCTATCAATCACGAGGCTATCCATGACAATCCGCGCTGTCGTCTGGGGCGAGAACATCCATGAGCGGACCAACGAGGTGGTCGCCGGCATTTACCCCGAGGGCATGCACACAACCATCGCCAGGGCGCTGAACGCCGACAAGTCGATCTCGGCCTCGACCGCGACGCTGGAGCAGCCCGAGCACGGCCTGCCGGAATCCCGTCTAGCGGAAACCGACGTGCTGATCTGGTGGGGTCACAAGGACCATGGCGCTGTGGCCGATGAGGTGGTCGAGCGCGTGGCGCGCAGGGTCTTCGAGGGCATGGGGCTGATCGTGTTGCACTCCGGCCATTTCTCGAAGATCTTCAAGCGACTGATGGGCACGCCATGCACGCTGAAATGGCGCGAGGCGGGCGAACGCGAGCGGCTGTGGGTGACGAGCCCCAGCCATCCGATCGCGGAAGGCGTGGGCGAATTCTTCGAGCTGGAGAACGAGGAGATGTATGGCGAGCAGTTCGCCGTGCCGGAGCCGCTGGAAACCGTATTCATCTCCTGGTTCCAGGGTGGCGAGGTGTTCCGCTCGGGACTGACCTACCGGCGCGGCGCCGGCAATGTGTTCTACTTCCGCCCGGGACACGAGACCTATCCGACTTATCACGATGCGACGGTCCAGAAAGTGCTGCGCAACGCGGTGAAGTGGGCGCACAACCCGCAAGGGGCGAAGCCGGCCATCCTCAATGCGCCGAACGTGCCGGTCGAGAAGGCGCTGGAGCCGATCGAGGAGCGCGGGCCCAAGCTTCACGGGCATGGCGAGGCCGGCTTCCGCTGAAAAAGACCCTTCCCTGCTTCACCTGGGATTGCGCGTACACAGCGCCTGGGTCACATTCGCCTCATATGATTGAATCGAACCAAATCGCCCGAAGGAGCAGACAATGAGGCTTTTGATCCTGGGTACCGGGTGGATGGCGCAGGAACACGCCCGCCGCTTCGGCGCGATCGAGGACGTCGAACTGGCGGCGGCCGTCGATGTCGATGAAAAGCGCGTGGGCGGATTCGCCGATGGCTTCAATATCCCGAAGCGCTTCACCTCGCTGGAGGCGGCGCTCGACTGGGGCGATTTCGACGCGGTCGCCAATGTCACGCCCGACCGCATCCACCACCCGACCACCATGGCGCTCGTCGCCGCCGGCAAGCCGGTGCTGTGCGAGAAGCCGCTGGCGGAAGATTTCGCCAAGGCAAACGAGATGGCCGATGCGGCGGAAGCCGCCGGCATCGTCAACATGGTCAACCTCACCTATCGCAACGTGGCCGCGCTGCAGAAGGCGCGGCAGATGGTGCAGACCGGCGAGATCGGCACCGTGCGCCATGTCGAGGCATCCTACCTGCAGAGCTGGCTTGTCTCGAAATTCTGGGGCGACTGGCGCACCGATCCGAAATGGCTGTGGCGGCTGTCACGCGGCCACGGCTCCAACGGCGTGCTCGGCGATGTCGGCATCCACATCCTAGATTTTGCGAGCTATGGCGCGGCGCTGGACATCGACCATGTGTTCTGCCGGCTGCGCGCCTACGACAAGACGCCGGGCAACCGCATTGGCGAGTACCAGCTCGATGCCAATGACAGTTTCGCCATGACGCTCGACTTCGCCAACGGCGCCTTCGGCGTGGTGCATGCCAGCCGTTGGGCCACCGGCCACATCAACGAACTGCGCCTGCGCATTTATGGCGACAAGGGCGCCGTGGAGGTCGTGCATAATCTCGACGGTTCGGCTCTGAAGGCCTGTATCGGCGCCAATGTGGAGAACGGCAAATGGGAAGAGCTCGATGCCGGCGAGGTGCCGACCAACTACCAGCGCTTCGTCGAGGCGGTGAAGAGCGGCGTGCAGACCGAACCGAGCTTCCGCCATGCGGCGGGCCTGCAAAAGGTGCTGGACCTTGCCGTGCTCTCCAACGATAGGCGCAGGGAGTTGAGGGCCAACGCGGATACGCAGTAAGGTTCCGGTGGGAGGAACCTCAAATGGTCACGCGTCGCGCCGAATGTTCCTGCGGCCAGCTGTCAGCCACCTGTTCGGGCGAGCCGGTTCGCATCTCGGTGTGTCACTGCCTCGATTGCAAGCGGCGCACCGGCAGCGCCTTCAGCTACAATGTCCGCTTTAGCGAGGCGGACGTTTCCATAGAGGGACGATCGGCGCAGTTCACGCGTGTCGGCGAGCTCGGCGGCCGCGTGACCTACGGTTTCTGCCCGGATTGCGGCACCACCGTCCACTACCAGATAGACACACAGCCCGGCCTGGTTGCCATCCCGGTCGGCGCCTTCGCCGATCCGTCCTTCCCCCCACCCTTCCAGTCCTTCTATCACGACAGCCGGCGCTGCGAATGGGTTGAGATAACCGCCCAGCCTCTGACGAAATTCGCTCGCTGATTCCCTTCCTTGGCCCGAACGGCGAAGAGAGGACCCAGGATCAATTTCCGCGATAGATCCTCACCGCTGCCGCAACCAGCGCCGCATTGCCATCCGCCACGCTGCCGTCCGGCAATTCCTTGCCATCCTCCAGGCCGACCCGCGTCGAAAGCTTCCGCGCCGCAGCCCTTTCGACAAAGGGCCACACGGTAGCGTTCTCGCCATGCAGCAGGATGGAGCGGCGGATGCCGGCACGTTGCAGCACTTGTTCGATGCCGTCCGCCACGGCAAAGGCTTCGTCCAGCATCTGCTCCGAAATCTCGATCAGCACGCGCAACACGCGCCCGCCATGGTCGAGGCCGACCAACCGTTCGGCGTCGGCGATGGAAGCGAGCCCGGCCTCGATGCCGATGCCGCGCTGGCGCAGGCTTTCCATGACGATCGGCGCCGCCGTCTCGCTGAGATTGACCGAGGCATAGTCTGGCAGCTCGCGCCAGCCTGAGATGGCGACCAGGGTGCGAAGGTCGTCCCTCTCGATCCAGGCGCCGGTTGAGACACCGATCAGGGTGCCCGGGCAGGCGCGGCGGAGCGCTGCGACCATCTTGTCCATCGCCTCCGGCGCCAGGCTCTCGCGGCCGTCGGCGCCGCGCGCATGGACATGCAACTCGGCCGCCCCCGCCGCGATCGAGGCCGCGGCGTCGCGCTCCATGGCCTCAGGGTCGAGCGGCAACGCAGGATGGAAATCGGCGGGGCGGGCGCCGTTGATGCAGGCCTGGACGATCATCGCTGCGGCAATCCTGTTTCGGCTGCCGCAAGCCTAGCGCAAGGCCGAGCCGGCCGGAAACCGGCCCGATTAAATCTCCTGACAGACAGCGACAAACAAGAAGCGATGTCCCCTGGTGAACTGACCAGGGGCCACGGCCGCCCAGCGATTGCCGGGCTTTGGAAGTGCGTCAGGCAGGCACGCGCTTCAGGGCCTGCGCCATGCAGTGGATGCCGCCGCCGGTCTTGGAGATTTCGCTCATGTCGACCGCTGCGACCTCGAAGCCGCGCGCCTTCAACTGACCGATGAGGCTCTTGCTGGAGGTCGGCGCGATCACCCTGTCCTTGCCGAGCGACATGAAGTTGCAGCCGAGCGCCATGGTGTCCTGGAAGGGCACGTCGATGATCTCGTGGCCCTTGCCCTTCAGCCAGTCGACGATGCCGGGCTCGGTGCAGGCAAGGCAGACGGCCGTCAGTTTCTCGGCGATCGGCACAACCATCAGGTCGATGTGGACATAGTATTCGTCGATGAAGGCGAGACGCGTCTCCCATCCTTCCTTGTCGAACCATTCCTTCACCTGGCGGGCGCCCTCTTCCTGCGTGCGGGCGCCGCCGCAGCCGATCAGCACCACGCCCTCCTCGATGACGTTGAAGTCGCCGCCCTCGAACGTGCCGGCCGTGACCATGTCGTAGATCGGGATCCCGAGCTTCTCATAGGTACGGATTGCGGCGTAGTTCTCGCCGCGCCGCCACCAGTTGGCCATGGCGGTGATGAAGGCGCCGTAAGGCGTCATCACGCTGGAATCGCGCGAATAGACCTGCATCGGCAGTTCCGGCGTCGGCTCGTGCCAGTGGATGTTGACGCCGAAATGCTCGTAGGCGGCGACGAGGTCCTTGTGCTGCGCCTGCGCGATCTGGACGTTGCAGGGCGCCTCGCGAAGATGTTTTCTTGACAGCGAGCTGGTCGACAGATGGCGCAGGAAGTTCGGCGAGCCGAGCAACACGTCGGTCAGCACATCGGTCTCGTTGGCGAAGCCCCAGGCGGTCAGCGGCTTGGTGCCTCCATTGGGATTGCGGCGCTGCAGCGAGAACGGCTCGGCGACAATGCGGTCATGGACGGTCATGGAGTTCTCCTCTGGACTGTTGTGTTTATCGGGTCATGCCATGGAGCCGGCCGGGATCCACCAGTCGCGTCCACGCGGCGTGGTGACATATTCCGGCCAGCGGAAGTTGATCGGCGGATCATAGTCGCAGAGCGGCGCGATCCAGTTCGATCCGCCGACGCCGCCCCCGGTTCTCCTGACGAACTCGTCCATGGCGGCGTCGCGCGCGGCCTTGTCTTCCAGCAGGCGCAGCGCGGTCAGCGCGACCGTTTTGGCGGCGCAGGTGACCATCGGGTCGATGGTGGCGGGGATCCCGCCTAGCGCGTTCGTAGCCCAGGATGGATAGACGTGGCCCTTGGCTGCTCGCAGCGCGGGGCGGGCAATATAGAAGCGCGATGTGGGCGCGTGCCAGCTCATGTCGGTGTAGTCGTCGGAGGTGGAGTTCACCTGCGACGGCGGCAGGTCGCGCCGCAGGATCGCTTCGGCCTCCCGCGGCGCGATCAACCGCTCCAGTTCGTCGATGAAGGGATTGTCTGTCGCCTCGCCGCCGGCATTGACCTGGACCTCCCGGGCGACTGCTCTCGCCGCCTCGTCCCAACGAGGCGCCCCGACTGTGGACAGCGCCTGATAGGTGATGTCGGCCATGGCGTGGTTGGCGAGCCCGGGCCGCGACTTCGACACCCAGTGCCGCTCGTGGCGGCAGCCGCTCATCATGGCGGCCGCTTCCGCGTTGCGGTCGAGCACGGCGGTCACCTGCTCGGCCATAGCAATGGTCGGCACGCGGATCATGTACTGGATCTCGGCCAGACCCGCCGGCAGGTTATCCGCGGTCGCCTGGCCGGCCGTGAGGATCGCCTCGCTGATCGACCAGCCGCCCTGATGCGTCAGCATGGAATCGCGCAACGCCTTGGAGGCCATGTACATCATCATCAGCGCGTCGTTGGCGCCGGGCGCCCTGACCGCCGAGTGCGCCTGCGGGATCGGCGCGCCATCGCTTGCCGCGCGGCCCCAATTCTCGGGCTCGTCGCAGATGAAGCGGTAAATCATCGCGTAGGCCGCGCCGCAATGCGTTTCCCAGCGCGCGGTGTTGCAGAGCGGCAGCATGTAGAAGGGATGGAAGGAGATCATGCCGGCAAGGCCGTCATAATAACCTCTCGCCGCATGGATCGGCTTGGAGCCCCTCACCTTCTCCGCCGGCTCACCCGTGAAGCGCAGCGTGCCCTTGATGCCATGCTCCAGCATCGCCGCCTTGGTGGCCAGAAGCCCGCCGAGGCTGCCGATGCCGAGGCCCGAATGCGGATCGGTATGGCCGCCGGCTTCCACGCCCAGGCCCTCGCGCGGCCTTTTCACCGTCGCGGCGTCCTGGCAGTTGCCGGGCACGGCGTCGTACTCGCCATACATGCCGATCACCGGGCCGTCGCCATTTGTCCAATGGGCGCAGAAGGCCGTCGGCATGCCGCCGGAGCCTTCCTCGACCGAAAAGCCCTCGCGCTTCAGCCGGTCGACATACCAGGCGGCCGACTGGTACTCGCGCCAGGCAGTCTCGCCGAAATCGAAGATGGTGCGCGTCCAGGCCGACAGCAGCGGCTGGATGCTGTCGATGCAGGCAAGCGCGGTTTCTTGCGCCGAGGTCGTCGCCGGTTTCTCCATGGCTCAAAGAAAGCAGTGAAGCGGCTCATCAAAAAGTGATATGTTTTCCCGGTTCGTGCAAATTCGGTTCACCTGAGGCCCCCTTGCGAATACCGTCCACACAGGCGTTGCGCGCCCTCGACAGTTTTGCCCGCCACGGCAGCGTCTGGCGCGCCGCCGACGAGCTCCACCTCACCCGCAGCGCTGTCTCACATCAGCTTCGGCTGCTTGAACGCGACCTCGGCTTCGACCTCTTGCAGCGCATCGGCAAGGGCGTGGCACTGACGCCGCGCGGCCAGCGCTACGCGGCCGATGTCAGAAAGGCGCTTACGGTGCTCGGCGACGCGGGAGCGCAGAACAACGGCGATGGCGTCGGCGGTTCATTCGGCATCTCCTGCCCGCCGGGATTCGCCTCGATGTTCCTTTGCACCCATATCGGTGAATTCCAGCTGATGTATCCGGATGTGGCACTCTCCGTGCTGACGCCGCGACGCCTCGACGACGTTTCCAATCCCGAGGCCGACGCCTTCATCGCCTTCGGTGTCGGCAACTGGCCGAACCGGGCAGTGGAACTGCTTTGCGAGGTCTCCTTCACTCCCCTCTGCAGCCCGACGCTGCTCAACAAGGTCGGCGGCTTTTCCAAGCCCGCGGACGTGTTGCGCGCCAATCTCCTGCATCTTTCCGACACCGAGGACTGGGCGCGATGGCTGGCGCTGTCCAAGGTGGAGAATCCCGATACCGAGGGCGGCATCTTCTTTTCCGACATGAACCTCGTCTTCTCGGCGGCGATCGCCGGCCAGGGCATCGCGCTGGGCGACGAACTGACTGGCCGCCGCGCGCTGAGCGAGGGCCGGCTGGTCAAGCCGTTCGAGGCGACGGTCCCCTCGCCGCGGGCCTATTTCCTCGTATTCGAGCACGCCAAGGCAGGGCACCCGGTGCTCAACGCATTCAGCGACTGGCTGAGGGCGAAGTTGTCGGAGAGCAGCTTGGCTAAGTATTGAGATGGCGATCGAGCGCCATTCTCTCCTTTGCGGGGCATTGGCAGCTTCGGTGCCGGCCCTATCGCACCACCCGTGAATCAAATTTGCCGATCAGGCGAAAACTATTCGGTTGCGGTGAACGCACGCCATGCCTACGATTTCATCGGGAACTGAGGAAAGAGCGAGGATGCAGCAACCTGGCCGGGCCGCAGAGATCAAGGCGAACGGGATCGGCAAGAGCTTCGGCTCGTTCCGTGCGCTGGATAATCTCACGCTCGATATCGGTCGCGGCGAGTTCCTGACGCTGCTTGGGCCTTCCGGTTCCGGCAAGACAACCTTCCTGATGATCCTGGCCGGCTTCGTGCAGCCGAGCGAAGGCAAGCTTTTCAGCGACGGCGTCGACATCACCAACCGGCCGGCCGAGCAGCGAGCCGCCGGCATGGTGTTCCAGGGCTATGCGCTGTTTCCGCATATGAGCGTCGAGCAAAACATCGCCTTCCCGCTCAAGGTGCGCAAGAAATCCAGCGCCGAGATCAAGAGCCGCGTCGGCGAGATGGTCGAGCGCGTCGGCCTCAAAGGTCACGAGAAGAAATTGCCGGCGCAGCTTTCCGGCGGCCAGCAGCAGCGCGTGGCGCTGGCCCGCGCGCTGGTATTCGAGCCGGGCGTGCTGCTCCTCGACGAACCGTTCTCGGCGTTGGACAAGAGCCTGCGCGGCCAGATGCAGGCCGAGATGAAGCGGCTGCACCAGGAAACCGGCACCACCTTCGTCTTCGTCACCCACGACCAGAGCGAGGCTTTGGCGCTGTCGTCGCGCGTCGCCATCTTCAACCATGGCAAACTGTTGCAGGTGGGCAAGCCGGATGAGGTCTACGACCGGCCCGCCAACCGCTTCGTCGCCGAATTCCTGGGCGAGATCAACATGCTGCCGGTGAAGGGCGTGCGCCCGGCAGACAACGGCGCGACGGGCCTTTGCGAAGACCGCGCGATCAACATGCGCTGCAAGGCCGAGGCGATCAAGGGCGACGCTATCCTCGCCATCCGGCCCGAGGACATGTCGATCGCGCCGGAAGCGTCGGTCGACGAGAATGGCATTGCGGCGACGGCTGTCGCCTCGACCTATATGGGCGCCGCCACCAAGCTCGACCTCACCACGCGCCAGGGCGCCAAGGTCACCGTCTCGGTGCCGAACGAGGTCGCGGCGGCGGCTCTCAGCAAAGGCAATTCCGTCTGGCTTACCTGGCCGGCGGAGAAGGGTTTCCTCCTTCCGGACGGAGGACAGTAGCGAGCGCCGCCGCGGCCTGAAATTGCCGCATCGGCTTCCGGTTCAAATCAACGACAACAAGGGGAACTGACATGAGCGATACCAAGAAACAGACCATCGAATCCCTCGCCGAGCGGACCAAGCGCGGCGAGATCTCGCGCCGGCAATTCGCGCAGCTTGCGGGCCTCGTGCTCGCCGGCACGCCGCTGCTTTTGCGCTCGACCGGCGCCCACGCCGAGACCAAGGGGCTGGTGCTGGTCAACTGGGGCGGCGACGCCATCACAGCTTATGACGCCGCCTATGGTCAGGCCTTCACCAAGGATACCGGCATCCCGGTCAAGATGGACGGCTCGGGCCCGACCGAAGGCGCGATCGCGGCGCAGTACAAGAGCGGCGCGCCGACCTGGGACCTGGTCGACGTCGACCCGTTCTCGGCGATCACGCTGGGCGCCCAGGGCATGCTCGAGCCGATCGACTACAAGATCGTCGACAAGAGCAAGATGCGGCCCGGCTTCGGCTGGGAATATGCGGCGTCCACCTATTTCTTCTCCTATGTGATCGCCTACGACTCGAAGAAGTTCGGCTCCAACGCGCCGACCGGCATGGCCGACTTCTTCGACGTCAAGAAATTCCCCGGCAAGCGTTCGCTCTACAAATGGGGCGTGTCGAGCTGGGAAGCGGCACTTCTGGCCGACGGCGTGGCGCCCGCCTCGCTCTACCCGCTCGACCTCAAGCGCGCCCATGACAAGATCGCCGCATTCAAGGAAAACGTCGTCTCCTATTGGGGCGGCGGCGCCGAGAGCCAGAGCGTGCTGCTCAACGGCGAGGCTTCGATGGCGATCGTGTGGTCGACCCGCGCCTCGCTGATCGAGCAGGACTCCGGCGGCCAGATCAAGTTCATCTGGGACCAGGGCCTGATCTCGCCCGGCGCGCTCGCGGTGCTGAAGAACAACCCCGGCGGCAAGGAAGCGGCGATGAAGTTCATCGCCAGCACGCAGGACCCGCAGAAGGAACTGGTGATGTTCGAAAAGCTCGGACAGGGACCGGCCAATCCGGCGACGGACGCGCTGATCCCAGCCGACAAGAAGCGCATCAATCCGGTCGATCCGGCGAACATGGCGAAGCAGATCCCGCTCGACATGGAATGGTACGCCAAGAATTACGGCGCCGCTCTCGACGAATACACCAAGATCATCTCGGCCTGATCGGCCGGGACGCCAAGCTGACATGAGAGGCACCCTCTCCGACAGGATGGGCGCGGCGCTGTTGATGGCGCCGCTGCTCCTGTTCCTCGTTTTTGCCTATGCCTGGCCGTTCCTGGGCGTGGTGAAGTGGAGTTTCACGCTCCCGACGCCCGGGCTCGGCCAGTACCACGCCTTGCTCACCGACGAGCTGGTTCAATCGGTGTTCATCCGCACGCTGCGCATCGCGGCGATCGTCACCATCGTCTCGGTCACGGCGGCTTACGCCATCACGGTGGTGTGGGTGCGCGGCAGCCCGGCGCAGCGCGTGCTGGCCGAGTTCTGCATCCTGGTGCCGTTCTGGATCTCGGTGCTGACGCGCGCCTTCGGCTGGGTGGCGCTGCTCTCCAATCGCGGCCTGATCAACACCTGGCTGCAGTCGATCGGTTTCATCTCCGAGCCACTGACGCTGGTGCGCAACGAATTCGGCGTCATCGTCGGCATGTCGCATTTCCTCATCCCCTTCGCGGTGTTTCCGCTGGCATCGGCCATGCGCAGCCTGGACGAGCGCGTGCTGCTCGCGGCGCGCGGCCTGGGCTCCAGCCGCATGCGCACTTTCTGGACCGTGTTCGTGCCGATGACGCGCTCCGGCATCATCGGCTCGGCGCTGATCGTCTTCGTCTTCTCGCTGGGCTTCTTCGTCACGCCGGCGATCCTCGGCGGCGGCCGCAGCGTGATGATCGCCGAGCTGATCTACCTGCGCATCTTCCAGAGCCCGGACTGGGGGCTGGGGGCGGCAATCAGCGTCGTGCTGGTGGTGTTCGTCGGCGCGCTGATGGCGCTTATGTTCCGCTACGTCAAGCCGAAGCAATTGGTTTAGCAAAGATGCCGACCTACCGTCCCGGCCCCGTTTCGCTTGTGCTCGCCGTGCTGGTCGCGTTGTTCCTTTTGATGCCGCTGCTTGCCGTCATTCCGGTGTCGCTGACGCCGAGCCGCATGCTGACCATGCCGACGGGGGAACTGTCGCTGCGCCACTACCGCTCGCTGATCGAAGATCCCCGATGGCTGGATTCGATCCTGCTGTCACTGCGGATCGGCGTCGTCAGCAGCATCCTTTCCACCGCGCTCGCCCTCGCCTTCAGCCTGGGCGTGTGGATGTTCCAGCCGCGTTTCACCGCCACCCTCGTCGGCTTCGTGCTGCTGCCCATGGTGGTTCCGCCGGTGGTCTCGGCGGTGACGCTCTATTTCCTGCTCACCTCGGTCTCCGGCGTCACCTCGTTTTTCGGCTACGACACCTGGCTTGGCGTCGCAATGGCGCATTCGGTAATGACGGTGCCCTTCGCCACGGTGCTTATCCTGGTGTCGCTCAGCCAGTTGGACCGGCGCATCGACCTTGCCGCGCGCGGTCTTGGTGCCAGCGTGTGGGAGCGCGCGACGCGCGTCATAATGCCGAACATCAAGTTCGGCATCGTCACAGCCGCCCTGCTCTCCTTCGTGCTCTCCTGGGAAGAGATCGGCGTGACGCTGTTCATCACCTCGGTGAACGCCATCACGCTGCCGCGCCTGATGTGGATGGGCCTGCGAGACAACATCGACCCAGCGATCGCGGCACTCTCGGTGATCCTGATCGTCATCACCGTGCTGGTGCTGGCGGTGCGCAGCGTGGTCACCGGACGGAAGGCGTCGCCATAGAGACGTCCCTTTTCCCTGGAAACGACAGCCGTCGATCTCCAGGCGGAGACCGCCTTCGCTTTCCCTGGAATTTCTCTCGCCGAAAAACGAAAGAGGCCCGCCGCAAGCGGCGGACCTCTTACGGAGCCGAAGTGGAAGCCCGGCTCCGTCATGATCCGGGGGTGTGGATCGAGTCGAAATCTAGCCAACAGAGTTCGGCAGTGCGACTTACAAATCCGTATACTTCGGCAGACCGGCCGCTTCGCTGCGCGGGAAATCCTGCCATATCAGTGCTTTACAGGAAACATCCGGGCTTGAACTATCGGCCTGTCAAAGAAACGTGATTGAGGGCCCCGCCGGCGAATGGCGCGGCAGCTTCGAGGTATTGAAAAACAACGGCGTCGCCGCCATGCGGTCCTTCCGCCCAGGCGCCGCGACATGGAGGCGCCGCGCCGGACGAAGGCCCCCGGGGGCCTCGTCCATGCGTGGCGGGTGGCTCAGGCGGCCTGCGGCCGCCGCATCCTCTCGACAAACGCCTGCCTTGCCGGTCCCGCCAGCGGCTTGTCCTTGGCCAGCAGGCCGTCGAGCAGCGCCAGAAGTTCGCGCGCCGCTGAAGACTTGCAGGAATAATAGACCATCTGACGATCGCGGCGGGTCTCGACCAGGCCAAACCTACGCAGTTTGGCCAGGTGTTGCGACAGCGCCGATTGGCTGAGTTCGACCTTGTCGGCAAGCACGCCGACAGAGAGTTCGCCTTCGGCCAGGTAGTTCATGATGAGCAGACGCTTCTCGTTGCCCATCACCGCAAGAAAGGCTGCCGCGCTTTCTGCGTTGGCGGTAAGTTTCTTGGTGACCATCGATTTCCCCATGGTTCATGCTCTTCCGAGGCCATGGGGGCAAATGGCTTCAGAGTTCCAGAGCGTTGGTGAGCATGTCCCAAATTAGAGACGGGACCTGCCCTGCTTCTTTTTCGACCAGAACCCCTTCGCAACCCGGTTGCCACCACGTCGGAGTCGTTGGTCTCGGATACGCGCAAAGCTTTTTCCCAGCGCAAGCCAATGCAGACTCGGAAAAATTCCACGCTGCTAATGCGTACCAGCGTGTCGCTCATTCGGCAAGAATATAACGAGGCCGGCAAAATACGCTTGCTTCCAGGCTGTGCCGCTGCTGGCGGCCAAGCGCCTCTCTCAACGAACTTTTCGAACGGTGAAGGAACCTTACGCTCCTTCTCCCGTTTCGCGTGGTCAGGGCGCTCAGGGGGAGAATTTGCCAGTCGATTCAGCGGAGAAGTATCCGTTTCTCTCAGGCGGCGGAGAGGCGGCCAAGATCATCGCGTCGTTCGATTGGGCTTCGACGTCGTTAGGGGATATCGATCAATGGCCCGAATATCTCAGAGCCTATATTTCATTCATCCTGCGCTCTCCCGTAGCCATCGTCACACTGTGGAACGAAGACGGCGTGATGATCTACAACGACGCCTATTCCCGCTTCTCCGGTGGGCGCCATCCGGCGTTGTTCGGCTCGAAGGTGCGGGAAGGCTGGCCCGAGGTTGCCGACTTCAACGACAATGTCATGAAGGTCGGCCTGGCCGGAGGAACCCTCGCCTACCGCGAACAGGCGATGACGCTCTATCGCAACGGCAAGGCTGAGGAGCTTTGGCTCGACCTCGACTATTCGCCCATGCTGGATGACAAGGGCAAACCGGTCGGCGTCATCGCCGTCGTGGTGGAAACGACCGGCAAGGTCAATCTGCAGCAGGAACTCAAAGCCGAGCGAGAGAGCCTGCGCCGCATGTTCGACCAGGCACCCGGCTTCATCGCCATGCTAAGCGGCCCGGAGCATCGCTTCACCATGGCCAACGAAGCCTATCTGACGCTGGTCGATCACCGCGACATTCTGGGCAAGCCGGCTGCCGAAGCGCTGCCCGAGATCGCCTCACAGGGCTTCATACAGCTTCTCGACACGGTGTACGCGACCGGCGAACCCTTTATCGGCCGTGGCCAGAAGGTGACGCTCCTCTATGATGCGGACGAAGATGCCCGCTATCTCGACTTCGTCTACCAGCCGGTCGTCGACGCCGGCAAGGTAACCGGCGTATTCGTGCAAGGGCACGATGTCACAGACGTCAAGCGCAACGAAATGGCGTTGCGCGAAAGCGAAGAGCGTTTCCGCTTGGTGGCTGAGACTGCACCGGTCATGCTGTGGATGAGCGATAACGCCGGAAAATGCGTCTACCTCAACCGGGCCCAGCGCGAGTTCTGGGGCGTCAGCGAGGAAGCCGTCGCGCAGTTCGACTGGTTGGGAACCATCCACCCCGACGATGGCGACGCGCTGGAGCCATTCCGAAAAGGCATGCTCGACCACGAGAGCTTCGGTGTCGAATTGAGGTTGCGACGCCATGACGGCGCCTACCGCACCATCGTCACCAACGCCCGCCCCCGCATCGGCCCGCGTGGTGAATTCGTCGGCATGATCGGCGTCAATGTCGACGTGACGGTGGAACGCGAGACCGAAGCCGCGATCCGCGCCGAAACACGCAAGCTGCAAGTGCTGAATCGCTCGGCTGCCGATGTTGCGGCCGAGCTCGAGGTCGACAAGGTCGTACAGATCGTCACCGACGCCTGCACAGAGCTGGTCGGCGCCGAATTCGGATCGTTCTTCTACAATGTCATCGACGACAACGGCGAGTCTTACATGCTCTACGCCTTGTCGGGCGTGCCACGCGAGGCGTTCGCGCAATTCCCCATGCCGCGCAACACGAAAGTCTTCGCGCCGACCTTCACCGGCGAAGGCGTCGTGCGCTCCGACGACATCACCAAGGATCCGCGCTACGGCCGGAACGACCCGCATTTCGGCATGCCGAAAGGACACTTGCCGGTGTGCAGCTACCTGGCCGTGCCGGTTGCCTCGCGCAGCGGCGAGGTGATTGGCGGGCTCTTCTTCGGCCACTCCAAACCGGCACGCTTCGTCCCGGAACATGAAGAGCTGCTTGAGGGCATCGCCGGCCAAGCGGCGACCGCAATCGACAATGCCAGGCTTTACCAGGCGGCCGAGCGCGAGATAAGGGAGCGCCGCCGCGCCGAAGAAGCGTTGCAGACGCTGAATGCCACGCTCGAGGAACGAGTCGTGGAAGAGGTGCTCGAGCGTGCCAAGGCCGAGGAGCAGCTGCGCCAGGTGCAGAAGATGGAAGCCGTGGGTCAGTTGACGGGCGGCATCGCGCACGACTTCAACAACATGCTGGCCGTCATCATCGGTGGTCTCAATCTGGTCCAGCGCAAGCTTTCGAAGGGCGAGACCGACGTCGGACGCTTTGTCGAGGGCGCCATCGACGGTGCGCGCCGCGCCGCCGACCTGACCAAAAGGCTGCTTGCCTTTTCCCGGCAGCAGCCTCTGGCCCCAGAGCCGGTCAATCCCAACCGCATGGTGTCCAACATGACCGAGCTGGTGGCCCGCACGCTCGGCGAGCCGATCACCGTCGAGACGGTGCTCGGCGCGGGCCTGTGGCAGGTCAAAGTCGATCCGGCTCAACTCGAGAGCGCCGTTCTCAACCTCTGCGTCAACGCGCGCGATGCGATGCCCGACGGCGGCAGGCTGACCATCGAGACCTCCAATGCCTTCGTCGATGACGCGTTCGCACGGGAATTCGCGATACCTTCCGGTCAGTATGTATTGATCGCGGTGGCCGACACCGGGGTCGGCATGTCCGACGAGGTCATGGGCCGAGCCTTCGACCCGTTCTTCACCACCAAGGAAACCGGCAAGGGCACGGGGCTTGGACTGAGCCAGGTGTACGGCTTCGTGCGCCAGTCCGGCGGTCACGTGAAGATCTATTCGGAGCTCGGTGTCGGCACCAGCGTGAAGATCTATTTGCCGCGCTTCTATGGCGACGTCCCGGCGCCCGTGAAGGTTTCCGTTGTCGGCACGACCCATCGCGGGCTGCCGACCGAGCAGGTGATGGTTGTCGAGGACGAAGAGAGAGTGCGGGCTGTCTCGGTGGAGGCGCTCAAGCACCTCGGTTACAGCGTCATCGAAGTCGCGTCGCCGGTCGAGGCACTGCGGCTGTTCGAGTCCGGCAAAACGTTTTCGCTGCTGTTCACCGACGTCGTCATGCCGCAAATGTCGGGACGGGATCTCGCCGATCTGGCGCGCAAGCACCAGCCCGACCTCAAGGTTCTCTACACGACCGGATATACGCGCAACGCCATCGTTCACAACGGCGTATTGGATGCCGGCACCAGCCTGTTGACCAAGCCGTTCAGCATCGATGAACTTGCGGTGAAAGTACGCAAAATCCTGGACGAGTGAATTGCAGCCACCGCGCGAGGACTCACGCCTTGCTTGAAGCGGTGCTAATCTTAGCCGTATCACAAAAGGGGACGTTGGCGTTCGAGGAGGAACCATGTCCATTGCGTCGATTGCCCGAAATACCTTCACCCCCGCCGAAACGGCCATGCTCGGCCGCGTCTACGACAGGGGCAATTTCGAGGGCGAGACCGCTGAACAGAAGGAGGCGCGCGCCTCGCGCATCATCGCCAATTACATGGCCGGAATCAAAGACGAGGCTGAATTGGTCGCGCTTTCGCGCAGGCCCCTTGGGAGATGAGCCACGTGCTTCACCGGCCCGACAGGCCTTCACGGTAAGTTGACGTTCCAGCGGGGAACTCCAGAGCAATAAATCGTGTTCCGAGATAATTTCGGGAGGTGTCGCGATGATGCAGGGATGGTTTTCCAGGCCAGTTGAAGTCGCTGTCGGCCTTGCCGGCTCGATCCGCCATATATCCAACGCCGAACAGGCCGCTGAACTGCTGACCGGCCAATGGCGCGACGCCGGCAGTGCGCTGCATGGCGAGGCATTGCGGGCGTGCCGCAGGGCGATCCGCGGCGACGTCGCGGCGGACAGCGCCAGGGAGGCCTTCGTCGTCGCCGCACGCGAGGCGCACGTACTGGTCGAATAAGGCGTGGCGTCGGCGTGTCCCACGAGCCTGGCCATCGCTGAGGAAGCCATAGAATAGGCCTAAGGGGTCTTGCCGCGTGTCGTCAGCCTGGCACCTTCGATAGCTCGCCAGTGCGGGTGAGCCCAATGACTTTGGCCATGGGATTTCAGCCATACAAACCGTGTATCGGCCAGCTCATGAGGTCGTTCGAACGGGTCCGTTCCGGCCAGAAAATTCTTCGGAACCTTACGCCTGATGATTGGTTAATGCGCAATCCGCAGTCGTGGAGTCGCATCGGGCGCATTGGGCGCCGATTGCTTGCTCAAAAGACGATCATAAGAATGGAGGAAGTGATGAACGATGTCTGGTTTTCCGAACCAGTCGTGATCGATTTCCAGCCGAACGGCCAGCGCAAGGTGTCGAGCTGCTTCGAGGCGATGGAATGCCTCGACCAAGGTTGGCCGGGGCAGGCGCGCGACGGCGCCTGGCGCTCGGCGAGCCGCGTCTGCCGTGACGCGCTTGACGGCCTGCGCAGCCCGGTGGAAGCGCGCAAGACGCTGCGCAAGGCGGCCAAGGTCGCCGGCCTGCTGGCCTAGCGCCGTTTTTCCCAGGGCGTCCCACCGGACGCCGCCGAGCCCGTCGCGGTTTCCCATTGCCGCGGCGGGCTTCGGTTTTTCCAGACAGGCGAAAGCGACGGCCGACGCATACTCAAGAATGCGTTCGAGCACGCATCCCGTGGGTTACATGAAAACGCCGGCCGCTGGGCTTAGGGGTTGCCTGACGGGTTCAGGCCAGTTCATTTCGGCGAGTCGGGCCCCACGCCGCAACACCGGCGCCTCAGCGTGGTAAACGCAGGGTTACTATCCACAGCGCATGGTCGATCAGGCGAAACCGCCAAGCACTTCCGGAAACTGGACTGCCATCGCACCTTCGTCCGCGTGCCTGGCATAGATCCGATGCATCTTCATACCGTCATATCTGGCCCGGCGGCGCTGCACATCCTTGCCGAACAGGCCGGCAACGGCGTCGAAGCGCCGGAAGAAGCGCTTCATGACGCCGCGTTCGAAGGGGATGCGCTGCTCGAACGGCTTACCCCAGGGCGTGTCCTTCGCCAGGTCCCGCCAGATCCTGAGCGCATCGAGTTCGACCCCGACTTGATTGCCCCACGGCTTGCCTCCCGCGAAATGCCTGGCCCAGGCTTGCGAGAACCGAAACTCCCGCGTTCCAAGCGACTGCAGGTTCCAGTTCGGATGCATCGTCTGCCATTTGCCCTCGAAGGCCACGTTCAGGGCGTTTTGATCGTTCATCTGACCTTCGGCAGCAAGCTTGCGGGCTTCCTTCATAAGCTGTTGTTCGCGCACCGGCGCCATGTTGAACACGATGATGCCGGCGTTGAAGTAGGGGGCGCCCGGCTGCATGGACATTTTTTCCCGATAGGCTGGCCGGAAATACATGTAGTCATCATGCGCAGCGAGCAAAGGCGCATGAATGGGTTGTCCCACCAGGTCGGCTATGTCCCGGTTGAAGAGAACGTCGCAGTCGATATGCGCAATGCGGTCGTAAGGCGCGAATTCCGCAAGCTGATCGACAAAGAGCCGGATGAACGTCGCGACGCTGCCGGGACGAAAGCGGAAACCTGACGCGGCCATGAATTCCGCAACATCAACCACCTGAATGCGATCTTTCAACAGACGACCGGCGACGCTCCTGTCGGCATCGCTCGCTCCGAGATGAAGAATGAAGCCGTCCGTCGGTTCTTGTGAAACATCCAGTATCCGGCGCGCGGCAAGACAGGCATAAGGAAAGTACCTGGCGTCAGCCGCTACGAAAAAACATGATTTCGTCATTCGGCGTCATCTACCCCGACGGATTTGCTGGCTGTGCCTGCCACAAAATGCCGAGCTACGAACGTTTCAATGGGACCGGAAAGCACGGCCGCCTCGTCTTTGATCTTGTCGTCGTTCCAATGCCACCACTGGATTGTCAGCAGCTTCGAAATGATCTCCTCTGAGAAACGGTACCTGATCAACCTTGCCGGGGAGCCACCCACGATCGCGTAGGGCGGCACGTTCCTGGTGACCACAGCTCCTGCCCCGACGACTGCGCCATCGCCGATTTGAACGCCCGGCAAAATAATTGCGCCATGGCCTATCCAGACATCATTGCCGACAATGATGCCGCCCGGCCTGCCGCCATTTGCGATTGGCTCGGGCTGCTTCAGCAACCGGCTGTATATAGGGAACGACGTCGCGCCGTCGGTCGAATGCTGGCCCGAGCACATGAAAAGCACCTGACCGGCGACCGAGCAGAAGGCTCCAACCCGCAGAGGTGCATCCTTGGTCGGGAACAACACTTTTCGCCATGTCACGCCGTAGGTGTGACGTCCGACCGTCACATGCTCCGGCAATTTGGAGCGAATATCCTTCAGCCATTTGGAAAACGCTGACATCGAGTTACCTCCGGCCGCTCCCGCCGACATAGCCCCGGATCGGCCGAGCCATCAACCAGGAACTTCGGACGAGGCAAGGGACCGATCGACCGAGCATTCGCCAGCCGCCGCGCGGGATGGTGGAACTTTTGATTGGATTGCAGGTGCGCGCGTTGTTAGTTGGTAGAGGGCGGATCTCGGACACTTCTCCCGATGATCAAATGAACGACGTTTTTGGTTATATCGCTTATGGCGACAACGAGGTTTATCACCTTGGAGCGCTGCTCAGCGCGCTCAAGCTTCTGCACAATTGCCCCCGCGCCAAAATAGTCGTCGCAACCGACAGGCCTGAACTTTTTCGCCGGTATCCCGTCGAGACGACGACCATAACCGCCGACCAGAAGGAGTCGATGTCCTTCGGCCGGCGCTATCATTTCGGCATCAAGGCCGCATGCCTGATCGAGATCCTGAAGCGAGCGGACCGCCTCATCTTCATGGACTGCGACCACTACCCTTATGCCGATCCATCCAGGGGTTTTCGGCGGATTTCCCCGACCCGCTCCTTCATGCGCAAGTGCGAGGGCCAGCACCGGCTTTACCCGGTTCTCTCGGGAAATAACGTCAAGATCGGAGGCTACACCCTGACGGGCCACGAACCGATGTGGCAAAGCGGAATCCTTGGCATTCATCGGGCAAATGCCGGAGCGTTGGCCGAGGCTTATTCCGCGATGCTGGCCGTGCGCGAATTGACCAAGACGGACGCGCCCGAACAGTTCTGCATCGGCGTTGCGCTTTCCCAAAGCGGCCTGACTCTTGGACGACACCGCCTACCGGTCGGCGACTACAACACGCGAGGAAAGAAGGCTTTCGCCAGCCCCCGCGTGCTGCAATTCTTCAAAGCCCACGGCGACGCCCCGATTGCCGAACAGATATGGAGAGCCGGCTGGTATCGCCTTTGGCGAGCCCCCATGGACCTGTGGCGCCAGCGCGACAGGTGGTCGTTTTAGGTATGCCCCGACGCCTTATGTTGACTTTTGGCTAATACAGCAGGACCTTATGTAATTATGCCCGACGGGGGGTGTCGCAATGTCCGCCTTGCTGAAATCGGTCGTGCTCGCCTGTTTCTTGGCAACCTGCGCTCAACGAGCCGACGCGGCCATCAAGATATGCAACAACTTCTCCCAGACGGTCTATTTCGCAATGGCATACGCGCAGCCGGGATACGACGAGTCGTATATTTCCCGGGGCTGGCTGGTGCTAAACCCGAATGGCGGCTGCGACCAATTCGATAGCGCGCTTCATTTGTCTGTATTCTGGTACTATGCCGAAACCAACGAATACAAGGTCAGCAAGAACACTAGGAATAAGAACATGTGGGGAAGTGTTCGGGCGGACAAACAATTCTGGATCGCCACGAACTCCTTCAATTTCATTAACAATCTGAACGACAACCAGTCGCGCCCGAGCGATCCTGGTGCAAAACTGGTTGGCTTTACGCGCTCCGTTGAATCGAAGGATTCGGAGTTGGACGAGACTCTGACCATCGAGGCCGATGGGATAAACGTATCGCAGAGTTTCAGCAGCGACGTCAACGCCAACAGCAAATAGCGACACCACACCTGGTGTCTCCTGATGCCACAAAGCCCGCCTGTCGGTACTCACCGGAGATGCCCATGAGTCTTGAGATTCCAGCTGTGCGGCCTTGCCGCGCACCTAAGCTCGCTGTCCTGGAGGCAGCGACATCGGGCCAGTCTTGCGGTGCGCATATTGGCGAGGCCGGAAGTCGGGCCGGATTGCCTTCGGCGTCGTCCCCCGCATGGGCCAGGAAATTCCAGACAAGAATGGCGATCCCGGCAGGATTCGAACCTGCGACCATCGGCTTAGAAGGCCGGTGCTCTATCCAGCTGAGCTACGGGACCGTCGGCCGGCAAAGCCGGCTGGTCATGCCGAGTGACGCGAGACTCGAAGTCAGTGCGTCCAGGGCGTCCTGCGGTCATAGCGGAAATTGTCCGAATAGGAAATCTGCCGGCGCTTGGCTTCCTTCGGCTCCTCGACGCGATAGGCGATCTTTTCCTTTTCGGCGTAAGCCACAGCCTCTTCCTTCGTGTCGAAGGTGAGCTTCACCTGGCTCAGCATGTCGCCCGAGGTTGTGTAGCCCATCAGCGGGTCGATCTTCTTGCGCTGGGCGGGATCGAACTCCAACACCCAATGTCCTGTCTTGGCCTTGCCGGACTGCATCGCGGTTTTGGCTGGACTGAAAATGCGCGCGGACATGACCACCTCTTTGCCGCCCGACGATCCGGGCATCTCTTTCAGCGCCGTATTCGGAAACCCCGATCTCGCGCCAACCCGTCATTACTGTGCAACGGCCGCGGCGGCAAGTCCGCAAGCACTGCCGGGCCCAAGGCGCAGGGAACCTCGCCGTGCTGACGACATTATCGAAATGTCGGCGGGCCGATCCCGGGCCGCCTCTTGCCGTAAGCCGCCACCGAAACGGACGTTTCGCCATGACCGATGCAACCGAACACCCCGTCCTGCAGCTCGCCGTGCTTGTCGGCAGCCTGCGTGCCCAATCCTTCACCCGCAAGATCGCCAAGGCGCTCGCGGCGCGCGCGTCCGATTCCGTGCGCTGCCGCTTCATCCAGATCGGCGACCTGCCGCTCTACAATGAGGACCTGGACGGCGACGGCCCGCCACCCGCGTGGTCGGCGTTCCGCGCGGCGATACGCGAGTGCGACGCGGTGCTGTTCGTCACCCCGGAATACAATCGCTCGATCCCCGGCTGCCTGAAGAACGCGCTCGATGTCGGCTCGCGCCCGACAGGCAAGAACGTGTTCAAGGGCCTGCCGGCCGGCGTGGTCAGCGTCACGCCGTACCAGCTCGGCGCTTTCGGCGCCAATCACGCGCTCAGGCAAACCTTCACGTTCCTCGACATGCCGGTGATGCAGCAGCCGGAGGCCTATATCGGCAACGTCGCAGAACTGCTGGACGACAAGGGCGCCGTGACCAACGGCGATACCGCTGCCTTCCTCGAAAAGTTCATGGCCAGCCTGGAAACTTGGGTCAGGGCCGTGCATCCGAGCGGATCGTCCTTCGATGCCTTCATGAAACAGCGCGAGAAGATCGCCGAGGACTATGTAAATGGCGACGCTGCCTCGCTGAAGGCGATCGTCACCCATGCCGGACCGGCGACGTTCTTTTCGCCGCGCGGCGACCATCTGGAAGGCGCCGAGGCCGTTGCCGGCCGTTACGAACGCGACGCGGCCAGCTTCCGCGAGGGCGGCAGCACCGACCTCGAGGTGCTGCAGGCCTCCGCAAGCGGTGACCTGGCATTCTGGACCGGGCTCCAGCATGCCAAGGCGCGCATAGGCAAGAACGGCGAGGCAACCGAGATGACCTTGCGCGTGACGGAAGTGTTCCGTCTGGAGAACGGCTCGTTCAAGCTGGTGCATCGCCATGCCGACCCGCTTCATTAGCCGGCGCTTGCAAAATCCGCGACACAATGCCGGAGCGCTTTGCAAGACGCGCCTATTCCTTTTGGCTCGTGCGCGGCATACATCAGATACAAGGTCGTGCCACGTGAAGGCATGATGACGACGATAAAGACACGAATGGGCGCGCAACCGGAAGTCTCGCCGTTGGGGGCCGGCGAGCCGGCGATTTTGGACGGCGCAATCGTCATCGGCGCAGGCGCCGCCGGGCTTGCCGCCGCGCATGCGCTGGCCAAGGCCGGCGTGACGACGCAGATCCTGGAACGCGAGCAGCGGCTGGCCGAGCCATGGCATCGCCGCCATGACAATCTCCACCTCAACACGCATCGCGAGCTCTCCCGCTTGCCGGGCGTATCCTATCCGCCAGGAACGCCTGCCTTCCCGCACCGCGGCGCCGTCATCCGCCACCTCAACGAGTTCGCCGAGATGCACCGGCTGCCGGTCGCCTTCGATGTCGAGGTCGATGAGATCGCATTTCGCGGCGACCACTGGCTGTTGCGGACGAGCGAGGGCCTGAAGGCAGCGCGGCATGTGGTGATCGCCACCGGCCGCGACCGACAGCCTTTCATCCCGCACTGGAAAGGCATGGAGGATTTTTCGGGGCCGATCATACATTCGGCCGAATTCGGCAAAGCGAGCGACTATAGCGGCAAAAAGGTGCTGGTGGTCGGCGCGGGCAATTCCGGCTTCGATGCGCTCAACCATCTTTCCCGCGTCGAGACGGGCCAGGTCTGGCTCTCGGCGCGCAATGGACCTTCGCTGCTGCCCAAGCGCATCGGCAAGATCGCCGTTCACCGCATCTCGCCGCTCATGGCGCGGCTGCCGGCACGGCTCGCGGACGCGGCCATGGCGGCAACGCAGCGCCTGGTGTTCGGCGATCTGACCAAATACGGCCTGCCGCCTGCCCCATCGGGCGGCGCCAGCCGGCTCGGCTCAGACTATACGGCAATCGCCGCCGACGACGGCGCGGTCGAGGCCATCAAGGCCGGGCGCATCATCGTCGTGCCGCAACTGCGTGAATTCAGGCGCGACGGCGTCGTTCTCGACAATGGCCAGTCTATCGCGCCCGACATCGTCATTGCCGCCACCGGTTACCGGACCGGACTGGAGACGATGCTGGGCCGGCTCGGCGTGCTGGACGCCAAGGGCGTGCCGCTGTTCAACGGCGCGGCGAGCGACCCGAAGCTGCCAGGGCTCTGGTTCACCGGCATGCGGCCGAGCATTCGCGGCTGCTTTTCCAACGCGATAATCCAGGGCGCGGCGATCGCCAAAAAGATCGTCGGCCAGAAGCGCCGGTCGTAGGGAACAGACAGGACGATTGGCCGTTTGCCTTTCTCTCAATGAAAGGAAGCGAGATGCCGACACCCGCCGAGATCGAAGCGAAGTTCTGGAAAGCCCTGAAATCGGATATGACGATGATGATCGGGCTCGACGGCTCGACCGTCATCCCGCGCCCAATGACGGCGCAATTGGAAGGCGATGCTGAGGGGCCGATCTGGTTCTTCACCGCCAAGGACACCGAACTGGTGCTTGGCCTTTCCTCCGCCGGCAAGGCCACCGCGACCAAGGCCACCGCGACTTTTGTCTCCAAGGGTCACGACCTTTTCGCCACGGTTCAAGGCAAGCTGCGCGTCGACAACGATCGGGCCGTCATCGATCGCTTGTGGAACCGCTTCGTTGAAGCCTGGTTCGAGGGCGGCAAGGATGATCCGAAACTGACGCTGCTGCGCTTTGATCCCGGGCAAGCCGAGATCTGGCTCGACGCGTCCAGCGTGGTATCCGGTATCAAGATGCTGCTCGGCTACGACCCGAAGGAAGAATACAAGGACAATGTCGCCAAGGTCGATCTGTGATCGTCCTTGGCGATTTGCCGGGCGCTATTTTTGCATGAACGCCGCGAAATTTTCGGTCGATGTGGCAAAGGTCTCCAGGTTTGACTGCAGCCAGGCTTTTGTCACTCCGCCTATTAGCGTGACCCGATAGTTGGCGTAGTATTTGCCGTCCTTGTATTTCACGATCGTGAGCCAGCCGGCATTATCCCAGTTGAATGCGTCGAGCCCATCCACCGTCAAAGGGGTTTTGGGCGTCCAGCCACCCGTCTCCGCCAACAGAGTCTTGCAGAGCTTCTGGTCATCGCAACCGCCGAGACTGACGAAAAAATTCTGCCCACCCGAGGCGCTCGACACATAGTCGCCGGTGCTGTCGTGCTTGATCTGACCGCGATAGCCGGCGTTCTGCAACGCGTCCCGGATATCTTCCAGCGTGACCGTCGTAAGAACTTCCGGCTTGTCGCCAGGTTTGTTCGCGTCTTCCGCATGCGCGGGCAGACCAGAAAGAACCAATGGAAGTGCGAAAGCCAAGACGCGTGCGAAGCGTGCCATGTCCAACCCCAATTGACCCTAGGGAAAGTCAACATCAGGCGCTGTTGCTTGTCAACGAAACCGAGGGCCGGCGCTCTTCAATACTGCGGCATAGAATCCGGATCGGGACCTGCCGTTTCGTGTTTAGGTGACACGCCGGACGGCGAACTAAGGGGCGAGAAGATGCTGCGGGACGCCTCGCTAACGAACTCCTAAGAAGCCTAGCTCTGCGCTGCTCACAGGTGGCAAGCGCGCCCTCTCAATTGTGGCCGTGTGGCAACAACGGGCCCAAATCGGTTGGGGACCGCGATATCGGAGTATCTTATTTAGCAATTGGTTATATACCTCATTTGACAGTTTCACGCAGAGGCTTCCCATGAAATCGCTCCTACTCGCTACCGCGACTCTCGTTGCTGCAACGAGCGGTGCATTCGCCGCGGATGTCGTTGCGTCGGAGCCCGCGCCCGTTGCATCTGCGTACAATTGGACAGGTGTATATTTAGGCGCTCAAGCTGGTTACGATTGGGCGAGGACGAGCTACAGTTTCACCAACCCCGTTCCAACTGGGAGCTTTACCCCTAACGGCTTTGTCGGGGGATTGTACGTTGGATACAACTATCAGTTCGCTACGCCACTTGTCGTCGGCGTGGAAGGCGATCTCAGCTACTCCAACGTTAAGGGCAGCTTCGACAATCCCTTCGGCGGATTCAGCGGAGGCAGCGCTAGATTGCGGTGGCAGGGCGCCGCGCGAGTCAAGGTCGGCTACGCCTTCGACCGTTTCCTGCCTTACGTCGCTGGTGGCGTAGCTGTCGGCGACTTCCGCTTTGAGGGCGGCCCCGGCCTGGGGTCTCCCTTTACGCCGGCTCTGGAGTCGTGGAGAAAGACGATGACCGGATGGACGATCGGCGCGGGCGTGGAATACGCATTTGCTGAAAGATGGACTGCGCGCCTTGAGTACCGCTATACCGACTTCGGGACTGCCCACGGAAATCTGGCGCCCGCTTACTCATCCGTCGTCGAGACTATGAAGGTCCGTGATAATTCCATTCGGCTTGGCGTTAGCTACAGGTTCTGAGCAGTTTCCGAACGGCCACAGGAGGCGCTGACTCTCGCACTTCTTGATTTTGCGAGGTTAGCCAGGGTCGGTCGATCCACCGGCGCAGCTGGTGGTTCGCCCGGATCATGGCAAGCGCCACCGCGAGCTCTGTTTCGGCCCTGGCGTTTCCTTATGCGTCATGTAGTCAGCAGCGATCAGGCGGCGGATCGATCGCTTGGCCTCATCGCGCGTCCAGTCGGCTTCAATCATGCGATCGAGAATAGCCTGGATGCCAGGCCCCATCGCCTGCTGGCAGTCGATCTCTCGGTCTGCATAATCGCTGTGCGGCGCGACTGAGTGATCGCAGAAAGGCCTCCGCTTCGCTGCAGTGCTCCCAGCATAACCAGTGCAGCGGGCCGTTCTGCTTTGACAAATCCCCACCGGCATCCTTGCCGCGGGTTTCGTGCTCTTGGCCGATCCCAACTTAACGGGAAACACCCGGCCAATATCCGCGGGACTTTTTACGCCGGATCCTGCAGTTGTATGCCGTTCGTTCCAATTTTCTATTTTAGTGCTTGCCCTGAACCGCGTGGGACCCTATTGGAAGCCGGCCTCGGAGTGTAGCGCAGCCTGGTAGCGCACCTGATTTGGGATCAGGGGGTCGCGTGTTCGAATCACGCCACTCCGACCATTGCTTCTCCAGAAACAACCAGGGCGGCCTCACGGCCCGGCGATCCTGACCAGAAGGGCTCGTATCTTGGCAGCCGTGGTTGTAGCGATCCTCGACAGGGACAATTGGGACGCCAACACCGATATCATCGTCGTTGTGGACGTTTCCAGGCGGCGGCTGACATGGGTGCCGCGCGACCTGTGGTCTCCCCTCGTCCGCGACCGCGTAAACGCGGCCTTCGCCAAGGGCGGCGGCGCATTGCTGCTTGAAGCGCTGGCAGGACTGGGATTCATGGCCGGAAGCGCGATCTGCCTCAGGCGCGGCGCGACAGAGGCCGCGCTTGCCGGGGCCAGCGTCAGGGTGCCGATCAGCGAGCCGCTCGATTTCTGGTATCCGCTGACGCCGACAAGCCGCCTGGAGGACGGGCGGCGGCGTGTGTCCTTCCACCCGCCGGGCGAAACGCTGTCTGGCGAGCGGCTGCATCAGTGGATCGGCGCCCGCACCATGGTCAATAGCCAGGGTACCGACTTCCACCGCATGCGGCGCCAGATCGTATTCCTGCGCGCTCTCATCGCCCAGGGTTGCGATTTCCGCCTCGCGCTCAAGGATCCGGAGCTGGCGCGGATTACCGGCGAGGATCCCTTGCCGCTGCTTGCCCGCGTGACGGCGCGTTGGCGCATGCGGGTGCATGACTGGGTGGATGACGCCGTCATCGACGGCAAGATGGTCCTGGTCCCGCGCAAGCCGAAGTCATGGTGGCGGCGGCAATTGCGTCGGTTGCGTGATCGGGTGAAGGCCAAGAGCAGCTAGCTTTCCTGGAACAGCTCTGGCGGCGCGCCTTGCCAGCTCGGTCAATTGTCCCTTGGCGTCGGTCACCGATATCCGCATGGCGGCTTCTCATGGACCAGGTCCAATAAAATAGACTACTCGATGGTCCGTATCGAGAAGCAACGGTAAACCCGCCGGGCGAGAACCCCAACACCCTCGAGCCCGGCGAGCCTACACCCGATCTGGAACGCGATCGGGACCGGGATCAGCCGGCAGTGTCGACTTGCAAGATAGATGCCTTACCGGATGATCCGAAATGGGACAGACGTGCTAGATGTCGAACTCGCCCTGCCCTTCGTCCATGGCGCCGACGGTCTCGGCGGCCAAGGCGCGGGTGATCGGCGTCTTGCGCTCGAGCGCGGCTCGGTCGAGGCGCTCGACGACGCGCATGGCGGTGCCGAGCGAACGTTCGATGCGGCGCACCAGATATTGCACCACATGCGGTTCGACCTCGATCTGGCGGTCGGCGAAGAGCTTGGTGATGACGCCGGCAAGCAAAAGGTCATCCGGCTCGTGGATCTCGACCGTCGCTGCCGCCTTCAGCCGCGAGACGAGGTCAGGCAGCGCGACGCGCCAGGCCGAGGGGAAGCGCCGCGCCGTCAAAAGCAGCGTCGAGCCAGCGCCGCGCACTTCGTTGATCAAATGGAACAGGCCCTGCTCGTCGATCGCCGCCTTGTCGATATCATCGACGAGCGCCGGCCTGATGCCGAGCCCGGCAATGTGTTCGCCGATCCGGCCGGGGTCGATGGCGATGGCATGCGCCCGCTCCTGCCAGATGCGGGCGAGATGCGTCTTGCCCGAGCCCGCCGGTCCGGCCAGCACCACGACCGGCGACGGCCAGTCCGGCCAGCGGTCGACCAGCGATGCCGCCTGCGCATTGGTGCCCGAGACCACGAGCTCGTCACGCGAATAGCCGGTGCCGTGGCCGAGATCGAGCGGCAATTGGCGCGGCGGATAGAATCCCTGTGAGGACACGTCAGCTCCGCGGCTTCGCGCGATGGCCGCCGCCGCGATCGGCCGGCAAAGGCGGCGCGGGCTCGGTGGCATGGCCCTTGTAAAGCGGCGATTCCAGATAGCGGGAAATGGCGAAGCGCACCAGCACGGCAATCGCGGCGGAGGCCGGCACGGCGATCAAAAGACCGACGAAGCCGAACAGCGCGCCGAAGGCGAACAGCGAGAACATCAACCACACCGGGTGCAGGCCCACGCTCTTTCCGACCAGCCTGGGCTGCAGGATGTTGCCCTCGATGAATTGGCCGACGAAGAACACGCAAGCCACCAGCACCACCATGGCCCAGTCCGGCCAGAACTGGACGAAGGCGACGCCGACGGCAAGCACCAGCCCCGTCAGCGAGCCGACATAGGGGATGAAGGAGATCAGCCCGGCGAACAACCCGATCAGGATGGCGAAGTTCAAGCCGGTCAGCGTCAGCCCCGTGGCGTACATGGCGCCGAGCACCAGGCAGAGCGTGCCCTGCCCGCGCACGAAGCCGGCGGTGGCGGTGTTGATGTCGCGTGCTAGCGCGCGCACCGTCTCGACATGGTCGCGCGGCACCCAGCCGTCGACCTCGGCCACCATGCGGTCCCAGTCGAGCAGCATGTAGAAGGCGACCACCGGGGTGACCACGAAAAGGCTGACCACCGAGACCAGCGCCACGCCGGAGCTCCAGATCGAGGTGAAGACGGTGGTGAGCAGGCTGAAGCCGGAGGTCAGCAGCGAGTTCAGCCCGTCGCGCAGGCCGGCGGCGTTGACGCCGAAGCGCTGCTCCAGCCATTTCGGGTCGAAGCTGGTGAGAAGCGACTGCAGGCGGGTGAGATAGTCCGGCAGCTTGCGGCCGAAATCGGCCATCTGGGTCGCCAGCACCGGCACCAGGATGACGAAGGCCAGCACCACGACGACGATGAAGGCAATGAGGATCACCACCGTCGCCATCAGGCGCGACAGGCCGAGCCGCTGCAGCCAATCCGCCACAGGATCGAGGAAATAGGCGAGCACCATGCCGGCGACGAAGGGCAACAGGATGCCCGAGAAGATATAAAGGAAGAGCGCCATCAGGACGGCCGTAGCCAGCCAGAAGAAGACCTGGCGGCGCAGCCCGCCCGAGGCATCGTCCATGGCGATCACCGCGCCGTCAACGTCAGGCGCCGGTGTTGGAGCCGCCTGGCTTGCCGATACCCGGCTTGGTGTCGCCGGTCTTGAGGTCGCCGTTCTGGGAGTTGCTCGTCCGGGAGCCTTCGCCATAGCCGCTCATATGCCTTAGCCAAGCCACGAGATAGGCCGCGGCCGAAGCAACGGTCAAGACCCCGGTCAGCAATATGAGCGCGGTCCGCAGCGGGTCCGGATGCGCGGAGAAGGCCAGTTCGCCCAGCACGAGCGCCGCCAGCGCGATCTGCGCGACCGTGTTGGCCTTCGAAACGAAGAGCGGCTTCACCTCGACCGGATTGCTCATCACGCTGGACAAGAGCACCGCGCAGACGATCAGCCCGTCACGCGAGACCATGGTCACCACCAGCCAGAGCGGCAGTTCGCCCGCAAAGCCCATGACGACGAAGACCGACACCAGCAAGAGCTTGTCGGCGATCGGATCGAGATAGGCGCCAAGGCGCGACGACTGGTTCCAGCGACGCGCGATGAAACCGTCGACGCCGTCGGAGACACCGGCAACGAGGAATCCGGCGAAAGCCCAGCCCCAAAGCGACTGCAGCATAGCCAACACCACGGCGGGCACGAGCAGCAGCCGCATGATCGTGATCATGTTGGGTATGGTCACATGATGTCCCGTCGTGATCTTGTTGGGAAATAGATGAGGGAGATGGAGGATGGGCGCAAGGAGGAACGGTGAAGGTCCCCGCGAAGTATCCCCCTCCACCCACCGGTATTTCCGCTTTTTCCCTTGGGGCAAGGCCCGCTCGCCCGCGCGTCATCCTTGCTCCCCGAAACCATTCATGCGAAGAGCCCGCAATGACAAACAGGGACGAGCCGACGATGAGCAAGGGCGACCAGGCCAAGCGCAAGAACGGGCTCACCTATGCCGAGGCGGGCGTCGATATCGATGCCGGCAACCTGATGGTCGAGAAGATCAAGCCGCTGGTGCGCGCCACGCGCCGGCCGGGCGCGGATGGCGAGATCGGCGGCTTCGGCGGCCTGTTCGACCTCAAGGCGGCCGGCTTCACCGATCCGGTGCTGGTCGCGGCCAATGACGGCGTCGGCACCAAGCTCAAGATCGCCATCGACGCCGGCAAGCACGACACGATCGGGATCGACCTCGTCGCCATGTGCGTCAACGACATCGTCGTGCAGGGCGCCGAGCCGCTGTTCTTCCTCGACTATTTCGCCACCGGCAAGCTCGACCCCGGCCAGGGCGCCTCGATCGTCGGCGGCATTGCCGAGGGCTGCCGGCAGGCCGGCTGCGCGCTGATCGGCGGCGAGACGGCGGAAATGCCCGGCATGTATCACGGCAAGGACTACGACCTTGCCGGCTTTGCCGTGGGCGCGGCGGAACGCGGCCAGTTGCTGCCGACGGACGACATCGTGGAAGGCGACGTGCTGCTCGGCCTTGCCTCGTCCGGCCTGCATTCCAACGGCTTTTCGCTGGTGCGCCGCGTCGTGGCCGCGAGCGGCCTTGGCTGGAGCGATCCGGCGCCGTTCAACGACGAGCTCAGCCTTGCCGAGGCGCTGCTGGAGCCGACACGGATCTATGTGAAGGCGATCCTGAAGGCGATCCGCAACACGCATGGCATCAAGGCGCTCGCCCATATCACCGGCGGCGGTTTCCCCGAGAACATCCCGCGCGTTCTGCCGAAGGATTTTTCGGCCGAGCTCGACCTCGAGGCTATCGAGGTGCCGCCCGTGTTCTCGTGGCTGGCGAGGACCGGCGGCGTCGCGCCGGAAGAGATGATGCGCACATTCAACTGCGGCATCGGCATGATCCTCGCCGTCGCCTCCGGCCAGGCGGCTCAGGTCGCTGCGGTGCTGCAGGAGGCCGGCGAGACAGTGACGCCGATCGGCCGCATCGTGCCGCGCCGCGACGCCGGCGTGATCTATCGGGGCTCGATCGGCCTATGAGCAGGAAACGCACGGTCGTCCTGATCTCGGGACGCGGCTCCAACATGACGGCGCTGATCGCGGCGGCCGCCGACCCCAGCTATCCGGCCGAGATCGTCGGCGTCATTTCCGATCGCGCCAACGCGGCCGGCCTCGGCATCGCGCACTCGCGCGGTATCGCCACCAAGGTCATCCAGCGCGCCGACCATGCGAGCAAGGACGCCTTCGACGCCGCGATCGACGCCGCGCTCGCCGGCTTCGGCGCCGACATCGTGGCCCTGGCCGGCTATATGCGCATCCTCGGTCGCGGCCTCGTCGAGAAATGGCAGGGGCGCATGGTCAACATCCACCCTGCCCTGCTGCCGGCCTTCAAGGGGCTGGACACGCATGCGCGGGCGATCCGAGCCGGCGTTCGCGTCCACGGCTGCTCGGTGCATTTCGTCACGCCCGAGATGGATGACGGCCCGATCATCGCGCAGGCCGCCGTTCCGGTGATGGTCGGCGACAATGAGGACACGCTCGCGGCGCGGGTGCTGAAGGCCGAGCACCGGATCTACCCGCTGGCGCTGGGGCTTGTCGCTGAAGGCAAGGCGCGCATGGAAAACGGGCATACCGTGCTTTCCCATTTCGCCGACGACGCCGACAACGCCGCCTCAATGGTGATGGCGCCGGACCCGTTGCGCGAGGAGACCGATCTCGAACAGCTGGCGCGGATCACGCCCTAGAGGCTGCAATGCCACGGAAACAGCTGTTCGTCCTGCGCCACGCCAAATCGAGCTGGGACGATTCCTCCCTGGCCGATTTCGATCGGCCGCTGGCCCCACGTGGCTTGAAGACCGCGCCGCTGATGGGACGGGAGCTTGCGCGGCGCGGCTGGCTGCCCGACCTCGCCCTGGTCTCGCCGGCGCTGCGCGCCCGCGACACTTGGCGGCTGGTCGCGCAGGAACTTCCCAAGCATGTGCCGGCGCAATTTGCCGAGGAGCTCTACGAGGCGGCAGCCGGCGTCATCCTGGCGCGCGTGCGACAGGCCAAGGTGACGAACCTGCTGGTGATCGGCCACAATCCCGGCCTGCAGCATTTTGTTTTGCGGCTGGCCGGCGCCGGGTCGGACGAGAGCGTGTTCACGAAGATCGAAGCGAAGTTTGCGACGGCGGCGCTCGCCCGGTTCACCCTGGACGGTGATTGGGCAAATCTCGATTTTGGCGGCGCGCGGCTGACCCACTACCTGCGGCCAAAGGATTTGGGCTAGCGCCCGGAGCTTGCCGGTCCGATGAACTGGCGGCGGGTTTGCCCGCCGCCTTCGGTATTCTCAAAGAGGTGGATCAATTGCCCCAATTGTCCGCGGGCGGACCCGGCCAATTCGCGGCGCCGCTCGCTCCCGTCTTCATCCCGGTATCGACCTTGGGGGCCGGCTTGGCAACGTCGTGCTTGCGGACCGCGCCGGTGTAGGTGCTGTCGACGCCGACGGCCGGCTGGTTGGCATTACTGGCGTCGAAGTGGTCGCTGCCGGCGAAGGCGGAGCCCATCGCGAGAAGCATTGCGGCGGTGGTGAGAGCTATCCTGGTCATGTTCAATTTCCTTGTTCCTGTGGTTCTATCGGCGGCGGCCTTGGGAGGATGCCCCCGCTGCCGACAAGACCCTCGGCGGCCGGGATTTATTCCCGGCGCGTTCGCCTTTCAGCGACCGCAACAGCGTCGATCCGGACTTCGCTCAGAAAAAGACAAACGATTACAAATGCTTGTGATACAATAACTTGTGAAGCGGGTTCAGATTGCCGACGCCCGGCTTCACAAATGCAGAGCGGCGGGACAAGCCCGCCGCTTTGAGATCTGTCGACGACAGAACCGTTAGTGGTTGCCGAACAGGTCGTGGTTGGCGCCCTGGACGACCGGCTTCTGGACGTCGGCATCCGACTTCTTGATCGAAGCGGTATACGAAGTGTCGACCGAAGCGGCCGGCTGGTTGGCGTTGGCCGAGCCGTAATTGTCAGAGCTGGCGAAAGCGGCCCCGGTGGCAACCAGAAGGGCGGCGGCGGTAAGAGCGATCTTGGTCATTTGAGTTACTCCAGTTTCAAGAATTGAGGTTGGCATGGGCGGGGGACAGGAGCCGCTTAGCGGCCCCAGATCCCCTGTCCCGACTGCGGCTGGTTCTGATCCGGCGAGACGTGGAGGTCGCGCTGTTCGAGCTTGTCGAGCTTGCGGATCGATCCGGTGATGGTGTTGTCGACCTGGCCCGCGGGAGCGGTGACGGCCGGCTGGTTGGCGTTGGCCGAGCCGTAATTGTCAGAGCCGGCGAAAGCGGCCCCGGTGGCAACCAGAAGGGCAGCGGCGGTAAGAGCGATCTTGGTCATTTGAGTTACTCCAGTTTCAAGAATTGAGGTTGGGACCGGCGGGGGACAGGAGCCGCTTAGCGGCCCCAGATTCCCTGGCCCGACTGCGGCTGGTTCTGATCAGGCGTGACATGGAGGTCGCGCTGTTCGAGCTTGTCGAGCTTGCGGATCGATCCGGTGATGGTGTTGTCGACGTTGCCCGCGGGAGCGGTGACGGCCGGCTGATTGACGTTGTCGGAACCATAATGGTCGCTGCCGGCAAAAGCGCCGCTCGTGGCGACGAGGAGGGCAGCAGCGGCGAGAGCAATCTTGGTCATTTTAAGTACTCCGGATTTTCAAAGTCGTGTCCGTCTAGTGGCGTGCCTTGATGGAAATTCGCGTCGCTCGGACCACCCCGAAATGGGTCGGCCTTGCTGCCATTTCCAATCACGAAAAGTTGTGAACCGAACCGTTCGGTTCGATCTTGAAATTTTGTGAGCGATGGCAGGTCAACATTTTTATCGTTTAATATCAGGTAGTTATAGCGATCGTTGCAGGGTGCGGCGCGCTGGTTCGGCGTTTCGGCGTTCACCGTGACTACACGAACCGTCAACATAAATTGAACCGAACGGTTCGGTTTTATCCCTTGTCCGGCCGATGAGGAGGCTCGAGAAGCGCCGGGCCGCGGTCGTGACCGCCCGGAGGCCGGCGTTGCCTTGCGCGCGGATCGATACTATCGGTTGGCCTCACGGACCAGTCCGGACGCCGCCTGCCCCTTCTGGCGAAGGTCGGCGCCGTTGGGAGGAAATAGCGACGAACGATGCGGCTGCTGCTTGTCGAGGACAATCGCGAATTGGCGGATTGGCTGAGCAAGACGCTGCGCCAGGCCAGTTATGTCGTCGACGTCGTGCATGACGGCGAGGATGTCGAGCATGCTTTGGCCGCCGGCGATCATGCCTTGATCATCCTCGACCTTGCCCTGCCCCGCATGGGCGGCATGGAGGTGCTGAAAAGGCTGCGGGCGCGCGGCAACCCCGTGCCGGTTATCGTGCTCACGGCCAATGCCAGCCTGGACGGCCGGGTCAAGGGGCTCAACGAAGGCGCCGACGACTATCTGGCGAAACCCTTCCAGATCGAGGAGCTGGAGGCGCGCATCCGGGTGCAACTGCGCCGCGCCAATGACCGCACCGCCCCCGTCATTTCCTGCGGTGACCTGGTCTTCGACACCAACACCCGGCTTTTCTCGCTTGCCGGCGCGACGCTGTCGCTGACGCCGCGCGAACACGCGGTTCTGGAACAACTGGTCGTCAAGGCCGGGCGCACGGTGAGCAAGGCGGCGCTCTCGGCGGCGATCTACGACTTCGACACCGACGCCGACCCCAGCGCCATCGAGATCTACGTCCATCGCCTTCGCAAGAAGCTCGAGGGGTCGCGCGTCCAGATAGCGACCTTGCGCGGCCTGGGTTACCTCTTGCGCCATGACGATCCGGCGCCATGAGGATCCGCAGCCTTCGGATAGGCAGCCTTCGCCTGCAATTGCTGGCCTGGGTTGTGCTGCCGCTCGCAGGTTTGTCTGCCATCAATTTGTGGACGAGCCAGCGCAATGCACTCGCCACCGCGGACCTCGTCACCGACCGCATGCTGGTTGGCTCGGCAAGAACAATTGCGGAGCAGGCTGCCATGACCGAAGGCGTGCTCGTGGCCACGATTCCCCCGGCGGCGATCGAGATGTTCGACACCGGCGACCGCGACAGCGTCTACTATCAGGTCAAGACCGCCAGAGGGCGGCTGCTGACCGGCTATCCCGATCTCCCGGAGACATCCAGGCCGCCGGGCACCGAGGTGACCTATCGGGGCCGCCGGCTGCGGCTGCTGACTTTCGGCCAATCGGTGGTCGGCGCCGGCGATGACTCGCCGATAACGGTTACCGTCGGCGTAACGCTTGGCGGGCACGACGCAATGGTGCGGCGGCTCTGGTTCAGCGCCTTCGCGCAACAGTTGGCACTGGTGGCGATTGCGGGCCTGTTCGTGCTGCTTGGGCTGCGCCGCGGACTGGCGCCGCTGCTCCGGCTGCGCGACGCGGTGCGTTCGCCGAACCGCAGCGAACTCGAGCCCGTGGAAGTTCCCGACGCGCAAAGTGAAATCCGGCCCCTGATCGACGCGCTCAACGCCTATATGGCGCGCGTGCGGGCACAGATGGCGGCGCAGCGGCGCTTCATCGCCAACGCCGCGCATCAGTTGCGCACCCCGCTGGCGCTCTTGTCGACGCAGGCCAGCTACGCGTTGCGGGAGACTGCTTCCGATGCCCGCCATGAAGCGCTTGTGGCCCTGCAGGCAAGTTCCGGCCGCCTGGCGCGTCTGGCCGAACAGCTGCTCACCCTGTCGAGAGCGGAGCCGGGGAGCAGACGGCCGCGTTCCGACCGCATCGACCTGACCGAAGCGGCGCGGCAGGTGCTCGAAACCCACGCGCCGATCGCCGTTGGCCGCAACATCGATCTCGGCCTGGAGGAGACGGGGCCTGTGCCGGTCATCGGCGACGGCACCATGCTGCGCGAGATGATCGTCAACCTCGTCGACAATGCGCTGCGGTTCTCGGCGTCCGGGGGCAGCGTCACGGTGAAGCTGGCGGTCATCGACGGCGAGGCACGGCTGACGGTCGCCGACGATGGACCCGGCATTCCCCTGGACGAGCGCGAGCATGTGTTCGAGCGCTTCTACCGCGTTGCCGGAACGACCGAGGAAGGCAGCGGGCTGGGGCTCGCAATCGTGCGCGAGGTCGTCGAAAATGCCGGCGGCCGCGTCTCCCTTGGGGATGGCGCGACCGGCGGGCTGATCGTCGACGTGCGGCTGCCGCTGGCCGACGTTTAGAATAACTCCGAGCGAAGCGTGGCGGCCGTCACTGTGTCTCGTGCAACGGCTGCGGCCTCCATTTCGCAAGCCTGCTTTCGACCAGCGTCATCAGATACTCTGCGCCGAGCGCCACCACCATGACGATGACGATCGCCGCATACATGCCGGCCGCGTCGAACGAGCCCTTGGCGATGTTGATCAAAAGGCCGATGCCGAAGCGCGAGCCGACGAACTCACCGACGATGGCCCCGATGATGGCGAAGCCGAAGCTGACATGCAGGCTGGCGAAGATCCAGCTCATCGCCGAGGGCACGATCACCGAACGGGTCAATTGCCAGTCGGAAGCGCCAAGGATGCGGGCATTGGCGATCATCGCCCTGTCGGCCTCGCGCACGCCCTGGAAGGCGTTGTGGAAGACGACGAAGAACACCATCACGAAAGCAAGCGCCACCTTGGAGGCAAGGCCGAGGCCGAGGATCATGATGAAGATCGGCGCCAGCACGACGCGCGGAATGGAATTGATCACCTTGATGTAGATGGAGAAGATGTCGGCGGCCATGCGGTTGCGGCCGAGCGCGACGCCGATGACGATGCCGGCAACCGAACCGGTGACGAAGCCGAGCACCGATTCCTCCATGGTGACATAGAGGTGGTACCAGAGCGGCCCTTCCGACGTTCCCTCCGTGATCCATTCATAGAGCCGCCCGGCGATCGAGCTCGGCATGGCGTAGAAGAAGGGATCGATCCAGGCCATGCGAGCGGCAATCTCCCACAAGCCGAGGAAGGCGATGAGGATGGCGAAGCGCCAGAAGATGACGGTGCGGCGGCGGTGCGTGGCCGCCCGGGCGGCGGCTGCCTCGATCTCTGCGTCGGAGGTCCCGGGCCTGAAGCTGGCGTTCGCGATGTTGATAGTGGCGTCGGTCATCTCAGCCTCCCCCTCACGCGGCCGCGCGGGCGTAGCTGGTCTCGACCTCTTCCTTGAGGTCGGCCCAGATGGTTCGCGAATAGTCGATGAAGCTCTGCTCGTAGCGGATGTCGGCGACGACGCGCGGGCGCGGCAGGTCGATCGTATAGACGGACTTCACCGTCGCCGGCCCGGCCGTCAGCACATAGACCTTGTCGGCCAGCGCGATCGCTTCCTCGAGATCGTGGGTGACGAAGACCACTGACGCCTTCGCCTCGGACCAAAGCCGCAGCAGTTCCTCATGCATGAGCACGCGGGTCTGCACGTCGAGCGCCGAGAACGGCTCGTCCATCAGCAGGATCTCGGGGCCGTTGATGAAGGTCTGCGCAAGCGCCACGCGCTTGCGCATGCCGCCGGAGAGCTGGTGCGGATAGTGGTGCTCGAAGCGCGCGAGGCCGACCCGAGCCAGCCAGTCGCGAGCCGAAGCCTGTGCCGCAGCCTTCGACCTGCCGCGAAACAGCGGCCCGGCCATGACGTTCTCGATCACGGTACGCCAAGGAAACAGCGCGTCGGTCTGGAACACGAAACCGATGCGCGGGTCAATGCCCTTGACCGGAGCGCCCATGACGCGGACCTCTCCGGCGCTCGGGCTGGCGAGCCCGGTGACGAGGTTGAGCGTCGTCGACTTGCCGCAACCGGTCGGGCCGACAACGGCGACGAATTCGCCGCGCTGCACCGTCATGGTGAAATCGCGGATCGCCGTCAGCGACTTGCCGGTGGGGGAGAGGAAGCGGCGGCTGACATTGATCAGCTCGATCGCCGGAGCGGGTCTTTCGACTGGCATGGTGAAATACTCCAAGGGCCGCGCGATCGCCACGCAGGCGCATCGCCGGACACAGAGACAGTGAGGATACGGGGCGCGATGTCCGGCTTGGACATCGCGCCGGCGGTATCGGCTATTTCACGTTCTTGACGAATTCCGTGGTGTAGGTCTTCGACAGGTCGATCTGCTTGCCCTGCAGTTCCTTCTTGAAGGCCGAGAGAACGGTCAGCACCGTTTCCGGACCGCCTTCCGGCATCACGCCGTCGGCGGTGAACATGGCCTTGCCGGCGTCGAGCGCCTTCACGTAGCCTTGCTCGTCGCCGACATAGTAGTCCTTCGGCATCTTTGCGGCGATCTCCGCGCCGCTATGCGTGTTGATGAATTTCAACGTCTTGACGAAGGCGTTGGCGAGCTTTTGCACAGTGTCCTTGTGCGCGTCGGCCCATTCGGTCTGCATGTAGAGGGAAGCTGCCGGATAGGTGCCGCCGAGCGCGGCCTTGGTGCCTTCCATCGTACGCATGTCGATGAGAACCTTCGCCTCGCCGGTCTTGAGCAGCCGGGTGATCGTCGGTTCGGTCGTCATGCCTGCCTGGATCTTGTCCTGCTGCATGGCGGCGATGAAGGTATTGCCGGCGCCGACCGGAACCGAGGTGAATTCGCCGAGCTTAAGGCCATTTTTGACCGCCAGATATTCGGTCAGGAAGTTGGTCGAGGAGCCTAGGCCGGTCACGCCGAGGCTCATGCCCTTGAAATCGGCAGGCGACTTGATCTCGGGATGCTTGGACGAGACGAGCTCGACCTCGCCGGGCGCCTGGCTGAACTGCACGACGGATTCGACGAACTTGCCCTTGGCCTGCAGGTCGATGCAGTGGTCGTAGAATCCCACCACGCCCTGGACGGCGCCCGCCAGCATCTCGTTTTCGGCGTCGACACCGGCCGGCTCGTTGAGCAGTTCGACGTCGAGGCCCTCGTCCTTGAAATAACCGAGCGCCTCGGCGAGCTTGGCGGGGAGGTAAATCTGCTTCTCGTAGCCGCCTACCATGATTGAGATCTTGTCGGCAGCCGATGCCGTCGTGACGCCCGCGGCAACCATGCCAAGCGTCAACGCCGCCGAACGCAGGGTGCGTTTAGAGATTAAACCGGTCACGTAACTTCCTCCACGTGGGCGACGCGCCGTGCAGGCTGCGCCGCGTTCCTCCTTGCCGGCCCCTCCTGGACCGGTCACGGCAAGCGCCGCCAGGTTGTCATGACATGGCCAAGCTTTCAGCTGGCTTTCAGCCTTTCTAGCAACATTGAAGACCCAGCACATCATGCATGTCGTATTCGCCCGGCCGCCGTCCGGCGACCCAAAGCGCGGCCGCAATGGCGCCGCGCGCGAACATCGAACGGTCGCCGGCGGCATGCGAGAGCGTGAGCGTCTCGCCTTCGGCAAGCAAGCTCACACTATGCTCGCCGACGATGCCGCCGCCGCGCAGCACGGCAAGACCGATTTCGCCAGCGGGGCGCGGGCCGACGAGGCCGTCGCGGGCGCGCTTCGCCACATCGTCGAGTTCGACGCCGCGTCCGCGCGCGGCCGCCTCGCCCAGCATCAGCGCGGTACCGGACGGCGCGTCGACCTTCATGCGGTGATGCGCTTCGAGGATTTCGATGTCGCAGTCGCCTGCGCCCAGCGCCCGCGCCGCCTGCTCGACCAGGCCGGTCAGCATGTTGAGCCCGAGCGAATAGCTGCCCGAGCGCACGATGGCGATCTTCTTCGCCGCCTCGGCAATCGCTTCCAGTTCAGCGCCTTCGAAACCAGTTGAGCCTATCACCAGCGGCGGACCGCCGCGCGCGGCGCAGGCCCTCGCCAATTCGGCGGACGCCGACGGCGTGGTGAAGTCGATGACCACATCTGCAAGCGAAAGCGCCGCGTCGCGCTCGACAAGGCCCTCGCCTGCTCCGCCGGGCCGATGAAAGCGGGCGACGAGCTCCAGTCGCGGATCGGCAAGGACGGCCTGCGCCATCTGCCGCCCCATGCGGCCGAGCGCACCGGCGATGGCTATCCTGAGCGGTTGCAGCATGGCGATTCCTGTCGAAAGGCGAGTCGGAACAAAGCCCTAGCACGCCGCCCTGCCAAATTGATTCAAAGCCGATGCCAGCCAAGGGTGAAGGCGACAGTTTCGACAACCTGACCCTATCGTCCCTGACAATGACGGCTTCGGCAAGATGGGCGATGCGCACGAAAGCCAGCCGCTACTTCGGACTGACTAATCAAGCGCCCTGAGCCACACCTTGTTGTCGTGGACCGCGGCGCCGCCATAGGGTGCCGGGGCATCGGCGCCGGTCAGCACATTGATGCCCTCGCCGCGCTCGTGCGCGCTGTTCGGCCAGATGCCTTCCGCGATCACCACGCCGCGCTTCACGCCGTCGAAGAACCTGGCATGCAGCACCAGGTCGCCGCGCCGGTTGCCGACTTCGACCCGGCTGCCATCCTCGATGCCGAGCGCAGCCGCATCTTCGCGGTGGATGAGCAACTCGGGCCTGCCTTCCTTGGCCTTCGACACCGGCGTCTCGGCGAAGCTGGAATTGAGGAAGTTGCGTGCCGGCGAGGTCGCCAGCCGGAACGGATGCTCCTCATCCGCTTCCTCGATGAGCTCGACGTGGTCGGGGAATTCCGGCAGCCGCTCGACCGGGCCGAACAGGCCCATGCTTTTCGGCGGCCGGTTGGGCGCCGACTGCCCTGTCCAGTTGGGCCGGAAGTGGAATTTCTTGTCGGCATGGCCGAAGCCGTTGATGAAATGCGCGTCGTCGAAGCCTGGCTGCAGGTCGACCCACTTCCGTTCCTTCAGGCTGTCGAAGCTGCCAAGCCCGCGCTTGCCTAGAATGATGTCGATATGCTCGCGCTCGGTCAGGCCGAAGCCCGGACGGTCGCCGACGCCAAGGCGCTTGCCGAGTTCTTCATTGACATAGTGGTTGGTGCGCGGGCCTTCCGGCGGCTCGATCAGCTTGGGGCCGAGCGTGATGTGCTGGTTGCCGCCGCCCTTGTAGATATCGTCATGCTCCAGGAACATCGTCGCCGGCAGCACGACGTCGGCGAGCCTGGCGGTATCGGTCATGAACTGCTCGTGCACGCAGGTGAACAGGTCCTCGCGCAGAAAGCCCTGTTTCACAAGCCGCTGCTCGGGCGCGACATTCGCCGGATTGGTGTTCTGGATCAGCATGGCGGTGACCGGTGGGCCGCCATAGAGCGCGTCTTCGGCTCCGGTGAGCACCGGGCCGATGCGCGAATGGTCGAGATATCGCACCTTTGGGTCGCGCATCGCGGTGCCTTCCAGCACATCCAGGTTCAGCTTGAAGATCCCAGAGTTGGAATGGAAGGCGCCGCCGCCCTCATATTGCCAGGCGCCGGTGACGGCGGCGATGGAGGAAGCGGCGTGCATGTTGACCGAGCCGTTGCGCTGGCGCGCAAAGCCGTAGCCAAGACGGAAATAGGTCTTCTTGGTAGTCCCGACGAGATGCGCCAAAGCCTCGATCTCGGTGACGCTCAAGCCCGTAATGGCGGCCGCCCATTCGGGCGTGCGGGTGCGCAGGTGCTGTTCCAGCCCGCGCGGGTCGTCGGTGTATTTTTCGAGATAGGCGCGATCGGCCATGCCATCGCGAAACAGCACATGCATGACCGCGCAGGCGAGCGCGCCGTCGGTGCCGGGCCTCAGCACAAGGCCGAGATCGGCCTGCTTCATCGTGGCGTTGTCGTAGATGTCGATGACGACGACCTTCGCGCCGCGTTCCTTGCGCGCCCGCATCGCATGGGTCATGACATTGACCTGTGTGACCACGGCGTTGGTGCCCCAGATCACCACGCAATCGGCCTTCGCCATTTCGCGCGGATCGGGGCCGCGCAGCGCCCCCGCACCCATCATCCAGCCGGTCCAGGCGAGATTGGTGCAGATCGAGCCGAAGAAGCCCGAATATCTCTTGGCGTGCCGCAGCCGCTCGATGCCGTCGCGCTGCACCAGCCCCATCGTGCCGGCATAGAAATAAGGCCAGACGGTTTCCGAGCCGTATTTCGCTTCGGCTGCGATGAATTTCTCCGCCACGAGATCGAGCGCTGCTTCCCAGCTCGCTTCCTTCCAGGCGCCTTCGCCCTTGGCGCCGGCGCGCACCAGAGGCTTCAGCAGACGGTCGGGATGGTGGATGCGGTCGGCATAGCGCGCGACCTTCGCGCAGACGACGCCCGCCGTATAGCTGTTCGCCTTGGCGCCATGGACGCGGCCGATGCGGTTGTCGTCCAGCAACTCGACTTCGAGAGCGCAGGTGGAGGGGCAATCATGCGGACAGGCAGAATGGCCAATCCGGAGCTTGGCGTGCTGGTTCATGCGGGGTGTTTAGCGGGTTTTGGCGGAGAGGTGTAGGGCCAGGTAGGCGCCATCCCTCTCCTCTTTTTGCGGAAGAAGGTGGACAACGCCCTACTCCGCGATCCCTTCCTCATACTCCGCCGACATTGTCAGCCACTTGTCCTCGTTCAACGCCAGCGTCTGCGCCAGCTGCGAGCGCTCCTTGGCCAGCCGTGTCGCGGTCGAGGGATCCTTCTCATAGACGGCCGGGTTGGCGAGCTCGTCCTCGATCAGGTCGATGCGCTTGCGGAGCCGGTCCATCAGCGCCTCGGTGGCGCGGATTTCCTTGGCCAAGGGCTCAAGTGCCGCGCGGCGCTGGGCCGCCTCGCGGCGCCGGTCGGCCTTGGAGGCCTTGTCCGCCTCCTTCTGCTCGCGGCGGTTGGACGAGACCCCTGTCACCAGGGTTTTGTAGTCCTCGAGATCGCCGTCATAGGGACTGACCGCGCCGTCCTTGACCAGCCACAGGCGGTCGGCCGTCGCTTCGAGCAGATGGCGGTCGTGCGAGATCAGGATCACGGCGCCCGGAAACTCGTTCAACGCATGGATCAGCGATTCACGGCTGTCGATGTCGAGGTGATTGGTCGGTTCGTCGAGGATGAAGAGGTTCGGACCCTCGAAGGCCGACAGGCCCATCAACAGGCGCGCCTTCTCGCCGCCGGACAGGTCCTTGGCGGCGGTGTTCATCTTTTCGGTCGCCAGGCCGAACTGGGCGACGCGGGCGCGCACCTTGGCCTCGGGCGCGTCCGGCATCAGCCGGCGCACATGCTCATAGGCATTTTCCTCAGGGCGTAGATCGTCGAGCTGATGCTGGGCGAAGATCGCCACCTTCAGGCCCGGCGCGATCGTCATCGAGCCGGTCTCCGGCTTGAGGCGGCCGGCGAGCAGCTTAGCGAAGGTCGACTTGCCGTTGCCGTTGGCGCCGAGCAGAGCGATGCGGTCGTCGGCATCGATGCGCAGCGTCATCTTCCTCAGGATCGGATGGCCGGGCGCGTAGCCGACATCGACGCCGTTCAGCGCCACGATCGGCGAGGCCACCGTCTTGACCGGCTCGGGGAAGGAGAACGGGCGCACCGTGTCATTCACCACCGCGGCGATCGGCTTGAGCTTCTCCAGCGCCTTCAGGCGCGACTGCGCCTGCCTTGCCTTCGAAGCCTTGGCGCGGAAACGCTCGACGAAGGACTCCATGTGCTTGCGCTGGGCTTCCTGCTTCACGCGGCTCTTCTCCTGCAGTTCGCGCTGCTCGGTCAGTTGCCGCTCGAACTGGTCATAGCCGCCGCGCCAGAAGGTGAGCTTCTTCTGGTCGAGATGGACGATCGAGTTGACGGCGCGGTTGAGCAGGTCGCGGTCGTGCGAGATCAGCAGGACCGTGTGCGGATATCTGGAGACGTAGTTCTCCAGCCAAAGCGTACCTTCGAGATCGAGATAGTTCGTCGGCTCGTCGAGCAACAGCAGGTCGGGCTGGGAGAAGAGCACGGCGGCCAAAGCCACGCGCATGCGCCAACCGCCGGAGAAGGACGAAGCCGGACGTCTTTGCGCTGCATCGTCGAAGCCGAGGCCGGCCAGGATGGTTGCGGCGCGGGATTCGGCCGAATGGGCGTCGATGTCGGCCAGCCGCGTGTGGATCTCCGCGATGCGGTGCGGATCGGTGGCGGTCTTCTCCTCCTCGAGCAGCGCCTGGCGCTCGACATCGGCCTTGAGCACGATCTCGATCAGGGGCTCCTCGGTGCCGGGCGCTTCTTGCGCCACCTGGCCGATGCGGGTGTTCTTCGGCAGGCTGATCGAGCCGGTCTCGGACGGGAAATCGCCGGTGATCGCCTTGAACAGCGTGGTCTTGCCGGTGCCGTTGCGGCCGACGAGACCGGCCTTGGTGCCGGCCGGCAGGGTCAGTGAGGCATGATCGAGAAGCAGCCGCCCCGCCATGCGCAGCGTAAGGTCGTTGATGATAAGCATAAGCGGCTTTTGCACGGGAGATCGGCGCTTCGCAAGAGCCAGCAACCGGATCAGCCCCGCGCGAACCGGCCGGGAAAAGCCCGCCGGATTGGAACCAGTTGACGGCCAGAGCGTTTTTACGCCCGTGATCCGCTATCTCGCCCTCGCCTTCATTTTCTTCCAGGTCGCCACGACGGCCGCGCTGGCGACGCAAGTGGTTTTGTTCGAGAGCGGGGCGGTCGACGTGCTTCCCAACTGAGGACGCGCGGCCATTGCCGACCTCCTCTTAGCGAGGCAAGATCATTCCCCTACCCGATCGTCGCTGGTCGGACTTGCCTCGTTGCATCGCGGATCTGGCTTTGATGCCGTCATCTTCTCAACCTATGCAGGCGCAAGTTTGCGGAGCCGATTCAAACATGTCTCGCAATGCGTCCGGGTTTTGCCGGCCTGCAACGGCCAAAATGCCTGCAGCATGATGATCGATGAGATCAAGCGCGGCTGCGCCATGATCGGCAAGGACAATCCGCCGGCCTTCTGTTCCGCCTACAAGGGGTGAGAAAATCGCCAGCGGGCGGCTGCGTCAGGCGCCCTTTTCCTGGGGTCGCCCCTGCGGTTCAGGATGGCGTGGCGTTCAGCCTTCGCAACGGGTCGAGGGAGTTCCGATAGCCGCGCCATGACGATGGCGCGGCGACCCGCTGCCCAGGGCAGTACTTCGGTCCGGCCTCAGCCCTTGCCTTTGCGCTTGCCCTTCGGTGCATCGCCGGCGGGCTTGCGGCCGAGGCCGGACGATTTGGCCAGCGCCGAGCGGGTGGCCGAATAGCTTGGCGCCACCATCGGATAGTCGGCCGGCAGGCTCCATTTGGCGCGGTATTCATCCGGCGTCAGGCCGTGGTCGGTTGCAAGGTGGCGCTTCAACGACTTGAATTTCTTTCCATCCTCCAGGCAGACGATGTGATCGGGGAAGACCGAGCGCTTCGGGTTGACGGCCGGCGTCAGCGTCACAGCCTCCTTGACGACGCTGCCGCTGGCGAGCTTGCGCACCGAGGCGCTGACGCTGGCGATCAGGTCAGGCAGGCCAGAGGCCGGGAGCGGATTGTTGCCCACATAGGCCGAGACAATGTCGGCGGTCAGTTCAATTGCAGTCTTGTCGTCGATATTGGACAATTTTTTCACCTTCTGCTGGCCTTCAAATCGCCAGGCGTTCTTTAAGACTTTGGTCGGTGTATCGAAATGGACCTGTCCCCCAACGGACCGTCCACAGTCAGTAAAGCTACTAGACTCAATACCAGGTGAGGTTTCTACGCGACCTGCAAACGCGCAAGTTAGGAATTCTAATAGCTATAGCTGGCATTTTATAGCACCAGCGGTCAGCTTGCACGCGCAAAATGCGCTATAGCATTTCGATTTTACCTGGGGTTGCTGGATAATCGAAGTTCAACCCAAGTTCCGGCACGGCAAGGCTAATCGGCACGCCGAACAGTCGAGAGTGCGCGAATCGGCGGCGGCGTGGCAAACCGCTCATTTGCCGGCGACGCCGCGCCTGACATCCGCCGGCGGCCTGTCCGCAAGGATATCCAACACCCGTTTCCAGCGCGCACAGCGGGCGAAATCCTTTTGTTCGATGGCCTTTTCCGCCTTCATGGCGGCATAGAGCGGCGCTTCCGCGCCGAATTCCCTGACCAGCCAATGGGCTTCCTGCCTGGCTCGGCGTTCGTCATCGTCATCGGGCATTCTAGACATCGTGCCTGGTCTCCATACCTTCGATGCCGACCGCAAGGCCGCTGCCAATGACGAGGACAGCGCCGACAACCGCCTCCATCGACAGGCGTTCGCCCGAGAGCGTCAGCAGAAACGTGGAGGCGATCGGCGTCAGATAGGACAGGACCGCTATCCTGCCACCCTGATCGAGCTTTGCCGCACGCGACCAGAAATAGTATCCGAGCCCCATCGGGCCGGCGCCGAGACAGAGGCCAAGCAGACAGTGCGCGCCGGTCAGGCGCACAATGCCAGCGTGCAGACACCATGCAAATGCGAGCGCGACGCCGATCAGCGCCGAAGGCAAAAGCAGGCGCTCCGGCGGCACGTCAAGATGGCCGACGGTGAGCGAGTAGAAGGCCATGCAGAGCGCCGAGCCGGAAGCGGCGAGATAGCCGGCGGCGCTGCCGCCTTCGAACCAGGCCTGCGCCCGCCCTCCGGAAATCACCAGCGCCACGCCGACGAAGCCAAGGGCCGCGGCCAGAGCGAGCAGCAGCGGCCGGCGCGGCCGGCCGAGCAGGATGACCGCCGCGGCGGTCATCAGCGGCCATGTGTATGCTACGAGGTTCGCCTCGATAACCGGCATCGAGGCAAAGGCGATGTATTGCAGGATCATCGTGCCGACGAGACCGATGAAGCCGACGACGTAGGCGAGCGCGGCTCTCCCCTTCTCCTTTTGTTGTGCCAGAAGGGGAGAAGGAGAAGTTCTTTTCAGCCTTATCAGTGCGAAGACCAGGGCTGCGCCGCAAAACTGCAGGAACTGCACTTGCGGCACCGGATAGAAGGCAAGCAGTGCCTTGCCGACCAGGGCGTTGGTCGCCCACAGCGCCACGGCACCGAGGGCGAAGGCAAGCCCCACCCAGCGAGCGGCGGAGCAGCTTCGACGTTCCTGCTCGACCGGGCCGAGCGACGCCTGAGGCCGCCCCCCGGTTGAATCATGGTTCGCTACCACGACTCCCTCGCCCCGCCTGAAATGGTTTCGCTGGCAGGCTTCGGCGCCGGATGCTCCTCGGCAAAGCGCCGATAGGCGGGCAGCTGGTTGGTCCAGACATCCTCGGCCAGCTCGTCCACCCAGGCACGGTCATGGTCGTTGTCGGCGGCAAGGTAGAACATGCGGTTGTCGTCGACATAGGGTTTGGTCGCCGAGCGCTGGTTGAGCACCAGGGTGACGCGTTCGCCGAGTTGGATCGGCGCGGTGCGGTGGAGCACGCCCAGGAACTGGCCGAGCGTGGCGTAGTTCATCCTGTGGTCAATGCGCATGATCTTGTTGCGTGGCAGGTCATGGCCGGATTCCAGGATCGAGCGGCCGGTCTCGGAATCGTCACAATAGATTTCAAGATGGCCGCCAATGAGCGGCTCGCTGATCGACAGCGGTATGAGCTCCGTCACAGGAACACCGTCACAATGCCATTCGACCGCGCCATCCCTGGGGTTCATGAAGGTGACGGTCGAACCGACGATCGACAGCGGATACGGCTCGAGCTTGGTGCCCATCATGTCAGACAGCCTTTCCAGGCGCAGCTTGTCGTGCAATAGCTCCCTGATCTCCGGAATGTAGCGGTCGGCACCGGTTATGAAGGTCAGGTCGAGATGCTTGTGCACGGCATGGCTGGCCTTCAGTTTCAAAGCAGCCTCCTCAATGGCGGCAAGCAAATCGAGATCATAGCCGTGACGATACTGGGCAACACCGAAAGTCGACACTTTCCAAGCGGTCTCATGACCAATGATGGCCTCGCGGCTCATTGCACAACGCAGTTCGGGAATTGTGTGGGCGTTCATTCTGTTTCTCCAAGATGGGGGCAACACTTGGTAAACAGTCATTTAAACGCCCACCCTGTAAAATTAGGAATGCTGGTGCTAGCGTAAGCCCAGCTTAAGGTCCGAGCCACGTGCGTCTGCTCAGTCAGGTCAATCTCAACTCGCTGAAAATCGTGGAAAGCGCCGCGAGGCACAGGAATTTCACGCGCGCCGGCGAGGAGCAGTTCATCACCGCGTCCGCCGTGAGCCAGCGCGTGAAGAGCCTGGAGGATCAACTGCGCTTCAAGATCTTCGAGCGCGGCGGCAACGCGGTGTCGCTGACGCCGGAGGGCGAGACATATGTGGCGCGCGTGCGCGAGGCGCTCGAGCGGATCGTTGCGGCCAGCATGGAGGCCACCGGCCAGTCGCAGGCGCATGTGCTTCGCATCTGCGTGCTGCCGACCTTCGCGGCGCGCTGGCTGTTTCCAAGGCTGTCCACCTTCCAGCAACAACATCCCGAAATCGAGATGCGGGTGTCGACTTCCTACGCCACGCACGAATTCTCGACCTCGGAATACGATCTCGAGATCCGCTATGGCGACGGCAATTTCCCTGGCCTCATCTCGGACTTGCTTTTCAAGGAAGACCTGACGCCGGTTTGCAGCCGCAAACTGTTTCACCAGGTTCTAGGCGACAAGCCGCTGTCCAAGGTGACGCCGGAAGATCTGCGCTTTTTCACGCTGCTTCACTCCGACACCTGCACCCAGAACTGGCAGTCGTGGCTGGGGTTTGCCGGCGCCAGCTTCGTGCTTGGCGAGACCAGGAGCGTCTATTTCGATTCCTGCATGATGTCCTACGAGGCGGCCAATGCCGGCATGGGGTTCGCCGTCGCCAACCGCGCCTATATGGCAAGCGACATCCGAGCCGAAAGGCTGGTGGCCCCCTTCGCGGTCCATCATCCCAACACGGCCGGATGGTATTTCGTAAGCCCCATCAAGGCGCTTGGCGCGCGCAAGGTGGAACTCTTCAAGCATTGGATCATGGCCGAAGCGGCGCTGACGCAGCGCCAGTTGGACATGGAGATCGCAGGCGGACAGCCGGGACGATCGGCGATGGGGTGAAGCCCGACATCGCTGGCCGCCGAGGGCCCGAGAAGACGGACCGCGCCGGAATTTAAGGATTTCCCGGTGATTTCCTCGCAGGTGCGTAGCGCTACCGCGATCGCACCATGACGCAAGGTCGAGACTCAGCTATCTTGATTTGCGCGGCGGGCCTGATTTCCCGCTTGGCCGGCGCTATCGAGCTTCCTCCCAAGCAGCGCCGGCCTTCTTCGTTCAAGGCCGACAAATCAACCCGCCCTGCCCTATTGCTTCGTACCCTGCTGGTCGCCGCCCGTGGTGGATTTCGGCACCGGGTTCTTGTCCACCTGAGGGTTCTGGTTGACTTCATCGCCGGGCGCCTTGGTGGGCTGCACGCTGTTGTCGCAGGCGGCGAGCGCGAGCCCTGCCGCAAGAGCCAGCAGCACAGGAACCTTCGTCATGACGACCTCCTCTCCTTCGCCCCTTGCATGATTGGCAAACGAGGCGGTGGCGGATTGGTTGCGCGTGGGGGGAACCAACCGGCCCGCCCCCGGTTGAAAGCCAAACTAACCGCACGAGGAGACGATGATGATCCGCCTGCTGCTTACCGGCCTTTTCGCCTATACCGCTTATCGCGTTGCCGTGAGGATGATTGATGAGGTGCCCGGCAATGTCGCGCCGCTGGACATGCCAGGCGACGAGAGGCGCAATCTGAGGCGGCAGTCGGCAGCGATGGGAGTGGCGCCGAGGCGGTAGTTTTAGCCGCGGGCAGGTTACCTGTCTCGCCGGCTCTTACCGGTCACGAGCGCCAGAGGCGAGATCAGCTATATTGCGAACAAAGCAGAAACGATGCTTGATGGGCGATGAACATCGCCGCCCATGATTCGTCCTTCGAGACGCCCGCCTATCTTGCCCGGCTGAATGACGAGCAGCGGGTGGCGGTGGTGCATGGCGACGGCAAGGTGGCCGCGCCGCTGCTGGTGATCGCGGGCGCCGGCTCCGGCAAGACCAACACACTGGCGCATCGCGTCGCCCATCTCATTGTCAAGGGCGCCGATCCGCGCCGCATCCTGCTGATGACATTTTCCCGCCGGGCAGCCGCCGAGATGGCCAAGCGCGTCGAGCGCATCGCCGGCGAAGTGCTGGGGCGCGATGCCGCGATCATCGCCGACGCCCTCGCCTGGGCCGGCACCTTCCACGGCATCGGTGCAAGGCTCTTGCGCGACTATGCCGAGCAGATCGGCCTCGACCCGGCCTTCACCATCCATGACCGCGAGGATTCCGCCGACCTGATGAACCTTGCCCGGCACGAGCTGGGATTGTCGAAAACCGAAAGCCGCTTTCCGACCAAAGGCACCTGCCTGCAGATCTATTCGCGGGCGGTGAACGCGCAGGCGCCGCTCGGCGAAGTGCTGGGCTCGGCCTTCCCATGGTGCGCGGCGTGGGCGGATCAACTGAAGGAGCTTTTCGCTGCCTATGTCGAGGCCAAGCAGGCGCAGAACGTGCTCGACTACGACGACCTCCTGCTCTACTGGGCGCAGATGGCGGCCGAGCCGGAGATCGCCGCTCACCTCGGTTCCCGCTTCGACCACGTGCTGGTCGACGAGTACCAGGACACCAACCGGCTGCAGGCCTCGATCCTCCTGGCGCTGAAGCCGGACGGCGCGGGCCTGACCGTGGTGGGCGACGACGCGCAGTCGATCTATTCCTTCCGCGCGGCGGAAGTGCGCAACATCCTCGATTTCCCGAAGCAGTTCGCGCAAGGCGCGGAGATCGTCATGCTCGAGCGCAACTACCGCTCGACCGAGACGATCCTGGCCGCCGCCAACAAGGTCATCGGCGAGGCAAGCGAGCGCTTCACCAAGAATCTGTGGACCGAGCGCCGGTCGTCGCACAAGCCGCAACTGGTAAGCGTGCGCGACGAGGTCGAACAGGCGAACTATGTCTGCCAGGCGATCCTGGCCGAACGCGAGGCAGGCACGGCGCTGAAGGCGCAGGCGGTGCTGTTTCGCACATCGAGCCATAGCGGGCCGCTGGAGGTGGAGCTGACGCGACGCAACATCCCCTTCGTCAAATTCGGCGGGCTGAAATTCCTCGACGCCGCCCATGTGAAGGACATGCTGGCGATGCTGCGCTTCGCCGAGAACCCGCGCGACCGCGTCGCCGGTTTTCGGGTGCTGCAGCTGATGCCGGGCATCGGGCCGTCCGCCGCCTCGCAGATCGTGGACACCATGGCGACGTCGCTCGACGAGACGCTGGGCCTCGCCCGCTTCCGGCCGCCGCAGCGCGCCGCTGAAGCCTGGCCGGCGTTCCTCGACATCTATGGCGGGCTGCGCGCCGGCGCCAACTGGCCCGCCGACCTCGAACGGATCAGGCTCTGGTACGAGCCGCATCTGGAGCGCATCCATGAGGACGCGATCACGCGTCGGGCCGATCTCCTCCAGCTCGAACAGATCGCCTCGACCTATCCGTCGCGCGAACGCTTCCTGACCGAGCTCACCCTCGACCCGCCCGACGCCACCAGCGACCAGGCCGGGCCGCCCCATCGCGACGAGGATTATCTCATCCTGTCGACCATCCATTCGGCCAAGGGCCAGGAGTGGAAGAACGTGTTCGTGCTCAACACGGTCGACGGCTGCATCCCGGCCGATCTCGGCGTCGGCACCAAGGAGGACATCGAGGAGGAGCGGCGCCTGCTCTATGTGGCGATGACGAGGGCCAAGGACAGCCTGCATCTCGTCGTGCCGCAACGCTTCTATCCGCACAACCAGCCGGCGCGCGGGGACCGCCATGTCTATGCCTCGCGCACCCGCTTCATCCCGGCCTCGATGCTCTCGGCCTTCGAGCAATCGTCCTGGGCAAGCGCTGCGCTCAAGGACGATCCGCGCCAGAAGCCGGGCGTCAAGGTCGACCTCGGCGCCCGCATGCGCGGCATGTGGAAATAGGACGCCGGCTGAGCGGCAACCAAAGGTCAGGATCGGCGTTCTTCAAGGCGACCGGCCTGAGTGGCCGCTATTGTGCTGGCACCAAACGGAACTTGACGATGGACCCGACCGCTGTGGCTATGATCCTGCTTTCCTGCGGCACCGGAATGCAGACCTGCCATGTGGCCGATACGCGCCCGGCAATCTATGCGGGCATGGAGCAGTGCGCCGCAGCTCTTTCCGTCCGCCTCGAAGGCACGGGGATGGTCGGCAGATGCCAGCCGGTGGCGGGGGTTGCCCCGGGCAACGGGGTTGCCTTGGTGCGCGTCGTCAGAGGGAGCGGCTCGCGCACAGTGTCGTCCGACTATCTGGTGCAACGCCTCGATGAGGCCGGCAGCCATTAGCCCTATATGTTGCGGTATTTAAATCTAACTTTCAATAGATCTGTAATCCCCGTATCTCCTTACAATAATTTTGCGTCAACACATGACATTTCGGAACATTAAGCCGTCCTTGTCATTTCTATACGCAAATCTTATTCGAGGAGCTCATTATGAAGACACTTATACTGGCCGCGATGGCGGCTGCGATTTCGTTTTCCACCCTTGCCGTAACCTCGGTGCCGTCACAGGCGGCCAGCGTGGTCATCAAGACGGATAACGACAATATGCGTCACCGCGATTGGCGGCACCATCACCGCGACCGCGAGCACTGGCGTCATTGGAAGAATGCCCGCAAGTGCCGCGTGAAGGTTGAGCGGCACTGGCGCCACGGCCAAATGGTCGTCCGCAAAGTGACGGTCTGCAAGACCCGTAACAACTGGTAGTGCCGCCCGACAAGGGCGGGCGCGTGCGGGCTCCCGATGCCATGACGGCGGCCCGCGCGCTGCTTTATGAGAGGGACGCCATCCTGTCGGGATAGTCAGTCCGGCGCGGACGCTGCAATGAACAGATGGCCTTTGCATTCGGCGTAGCGGAACCTTGTAGCACGAGGCGCGTTGTCGAGCCGTCCTACCCCAAGATCGGAAGATGCCCGCCGCCTTCCGCGCCATTTCGTGAGGTCCGAATGTACGACAGGATGTTCTTCACCCCGGTCGCCGTCAGCGTGGGCGCCGGCCACAAGCGCATGATCGCCTCGTTGTTCGACATGCATGACTTCCTCACCGAGTTCCCACCGTCGCGCCGGCGCCTCAGCTACGGCATCGCGGTGAAGGCTTGCGAGGCTGCGCGGAACGGAGAGATCCCGGTCGAAGCCGCGCGCGACGCGCTGATCACCTTCGGGGCGACCGCCGGCATATTGTGGCCTTCGGAGCAGCCTGCTGTCTCGGTCAAGCCCGTGGCGCGGGGCTATGGCGGTTTTGCCGCCTGAACCTACGGCAAGGACTTCCGCGACAACCCGCCGGCAAACGGCGTGCCTTCCATGCGCGTGCTGGACTTGATGTAGACCGACTGCCGGTGAGTGACAGCGCTCCGGCAGTTGGCTGCCGCGAAATGCGATGGGCGCTTCGGCCCACCGCCAATCTTTGCGAAACCGGCAGGTGCTAGTGCATAGTGCCGCCGCCATCGCCGGCAAGCACGCCGCGCTGGCTTTCGAAGCTCACCTGGTCACGACCGTTGGACTTGGCCTTGTAGAGATGGCGGTCGGCCACCTGGAACATATCGTGATAGGTGGTTGGACCGCTGAACGCGATGCCGCCGATGCTGACGGAAAGCGGCCACGGCCGACCCTCGGGCGCAAACTCGGCCTCGCGGATGCGACGCCTGATCGATTCGGCGACGAGGAAGGAGCGCGTGGCGTCGGCGCCGGGCAGAAAGACCGCGAATTCCTCACCGCCGATGCGCCCGACAATGTCGGCGCCGTGCAATTGCCCCTTGATGGTCTGGGCGATCAATCTCAGCGCCTGGTCGCCGCAATCGTGACCCAGTCGGTCGTTGATCGACTTGAAGTGGTCGGCATCGACGATCAGCAGCGCACCGGTATCGGCGACGGCCTGGCTGCGCGCCTGCTCGAGATAAGCCTCGACCAGCATCGAGAAGGCGCCACGGTTGAAGACGGCGGTCAGGCTGTCGGTCGCTGCGATGACGCCGAGCTCTTTCTGCGTGATCGCCAGCTGGCGCATCTTCCACATCAGGAAGAACAAAAACGAACCGCCGAGCAAGAGCGGCAGGAAGAGATCCGTGAGTTGCGCCCAGAGCAGGGCCTGCGGTGATAGCGAGGGAAAATTGAAGGAATCGACGAAGAAGGCGACGGCAATGAAAAACGCGGTGCCGGCGGCGGTGGCCACCAGTACCCTGCCCCAGCTTGTCGGGGACAAATCGATGCGCATGCCGTTGCTCCCGTAACGTCAGGCCATGATGCAGCGAGCAAGGCAAACGAACTGCTAACATATGCGCCTGACTGCGAACTTGGTTAATTCTCATCCAGCGGCGCCATGCGGAGCGGCCACGCAGACCGGCTCCGCACCCGATGCACAAGCAGGAGCCCGCCACGGATGCGGCGGGCTTCCGGCCGGAGGTTTTCGTCAGCGTCGCGGACCGCGGCCGGCGGCGCATCAGGACAGTGTATGGCGCCTGGACCTGACGCAAAATCCCGCCGAACTTCGGCTCGGACCATTCATCATCGGCGCGCGATCATCAGGCAGAGAGCCCTGAGGTCGCTGTCATACGTGCCTTCGCTGGAAAGCACGTCGGCGCAGCGCTTCTTCATGCGCGCGAGCTGAGTGCCCGACATATTGGCGATGGCCCCAGGCAGCCCCGGTTTGGTTGGATTGCTGGGATTGGACGGGTTGCTTGGGTTGGTCGGGTCATTGCCGATGCCAACGCCCAGGCCGACATCGACCCCATTGCCGACACTGGCGCCGACGCCGGCATTGACGCCGTTCCCGATATTGGCGCCGAGGCCGGCGTTTACGCCTTGCGAGCCGCCGACAGAGGCGCCGAGGCCTGCATTGACGCCACCCGAACCGCCTATGGATGCACCGGCGCCGGCATTGATTCCTCCCGAGCCGCCTACCGAGGCGCCAACGCCGGCATTGACGCCGCCCGAGCCTCCGACAGAGGCGCCAACGCCGGCATTGACGCCGCCGGCACCGCCGACCGAGGCGCCCACGCCGAGACCAGCCGCGTTCGCGGGCATGGCCAAAATAGCGACAATCGAACCGTAGGAAAGGGTTCTGGCGATAGTCATTACAATACTTGACATGACAGTCTCCTCATTGATCTCACTACCTGCTGCATTGGACTGCACCGGCTTGAGCACCGGCGCGGCCCCGAGCATAAATACCTACGTTGAACCCCCCTCAAGGTTTCACCGCCTTATTGCAAGAATAGGTTGTAGTTTTCCGATGATATATATCAGAGCTAAAAATATACGATAATTTAGTTCAAATCTTACCTTCTGAATCCTGCCAATAAGCCGGCTTCAGACGGCGTTACGGAACAGGAATACCGGCTAAGCCATTGGCATTCGGCTCAACGCTCGATTGAAACCGCTTCCACGGATGCAAGAGTTTGCCGTGACAACCTCAGGCGTAAGCGCGGCCTTCCTCGGAGCGCTGGAACAGCATCAGGTCGAGCGGCACCGAAGGCCGGCCGAGCACCGTCAGCACCATATGCGCCTGGCCGCGATGATGGGTCTGATGATTGAAGAAGTGGCTGAGCGCGGGCGGAAGCCGCTGCGAGACGGTGCGCATGTCGACCGTCATGTAGGAGAAACGGCCGGCAAGCGCCTTGTCGCTCATGCCGCGCATCCAGTCGACAATCCTCCTGTCCTCGGCCTCGCGCGCCAATCTCAGGGCCGGCAAGGCGCCGTAGAGGATAGCGGCGGTGCTGGATGGCGCGTCGCCCTCACCGGTGAAGCGCTTCATCCAGACGCGATCGACGGCAAGCAAATGATTGAGCGTGCCAAGCAGCGAGCCGAAGACGGCGCCGACGTTACGACCGAGCTGGTCCTCGTCAAGATCGGCGGCGGCATCGTAGAGGCGTCCGTTGGCCCATTGATTGTAGGCCGCAAACATCATGAAATGCTGCTTCATTCTTCCCACCCGGCTCATCGCGAATCCGGGCTCTTCGTAACCCGCAGCGACGGACCCGCCAATGACCATTCTGCTCTACGACCTCGTCGGCCGCGACGCCGCCCGCCCGTTCAGCCCGCATTGCTGGAAGATCAGGATGGCATTGGCGCATAAGGGGCTCGCCGTCACCAAGGTGCCGACGCGCTTCCTCGAAGTGCCTGCAGTCGAGGGTGGCGCGTCGAAGACGGTGCCGGTGATCCGCGACGGCGAGCGCGTGGTGGCCGATTCCTTCGCGATCGCGCTCTATCTCGACGAGGCCTATCCGGAGCTGCCGACGCTGTTTTCCGGCGAGGGCGGCAAGGCGATGGCGCGCTTCATCGAGCGCTGGTCGCAACTCACCATTCACCCCTATATCACCAGCGTGGCGCTTCTTGACCTGCACGGCATGCAGGACGGACCGAACGCCGCCTATTTCCGCGAGAACCGCGAGCAGCGGCTGGGCAAGCGGCTGGAAGAGGTGGTGGCCGGCCGCGACGCCGGGCTCGCGGGCTTCCGCGCCTCGCTGGAGCCGCTGCGCTCGATGCTGACCTACCAACCCTTCATCGGCGGGGCATCGCCGCTTTTTGCCGACTACATCGTGTTCGGAGCGCTGCAGTGGGCGCGCATCGCCTCGCCCTACCGGTTGCTCGACGACACCGACAGTGTCGGGCAATGGTTCGAGCGCTGCCTCGACCTGCATGGCGGGATCGGGCGGCAGGTCCCGGCGGCGGCGTGATGGGCGCGAGCGTCGGGACCGCCATTTTGCGATACGAGACGCAGGCCGAGATCTGGGTCTATCCCGGCAAGGGCGGCTGGCATTTCATAACGGTGCCGACCGAAGTCGCGGCACCGATCAAGGCCGCGATGGCGGGACTTGCGCGCCCATGGGGCTCGCTCGGCATCACGGCGGTGATCGGCAAGACCAGATGGCAAACGTCGCTCTTTCCCGACAAGGCGTCCTGCGGCCTGCTGCTGCCGATCAAGGCCTCGGTGCGCCAGCGAGAGGGCCTCAAGGCCGGCGACGCGCCGACGCTGACCATCGAGATCGCGCTATAGCGTCTACTTCGGGGCGCCCTTGTCACGCGCCTCCCCATTCGGCGCATTGCGGATGGCCAGCCTGACGCAGATCGGATCGCCTTGCCCCATGCGCGCGCATTGCCACTCCGGCCCGAAGCCGAAGTTCTGGTCGGCGCGCTGCTCAAAGAAAAGCAGGGCAAGAACGACTGCGGCGCAAAACACGGCCACGACAAGAAGACCGGCCATGTCGCCGCGCGTGAAATAGCGCCGGTTCATCGCCTCAGGCTCCGCTGCCGCAACGCGCCTGGGTTCGATGCGAAGCGCGTTCGCAGCGCCCAATTATCCCGCAAAGGCCTCGTCTTGACCAGAAGGCGCCTCCCCTTGGCAAGCCGCTGGGCGGCTTGTATAGAGCCCGCCACTCCAATTTCCATTCCCAGAACAAGGACGACCCTATGGCGATCGAACGCACCTTCTCCATGATCAAGCCGGACGCGACCAGGCGCAACCTGACCGGCGCCATCACCAAGATGCTGGAAGACGCCGGCCTGCGCGTCGTCGCATCGCGCCGCGTGTGGATGAGCCGCCGCGAGGCCGAGGGTTTCTACGCCGTTCACAAGGATCGCCCGTTCTTCGGCGAACTGGTGGAATTCATGTCGTCGGCGCCGACCGTCGTGCAGGTGCTGGAAGGCGAGAACGCCATCGCCAGGAACCGCGAAGTGATGGGCGCCACCAACCCGGCCAATGCCGCCGAGGGCACCATCCGCAAGGTGCACGCGCTGTCGATCGGCGAGAACTCGGTGCACGGCTCGGATGCTCCGGAAACCGCCGCGCAGGAAATCAAGTACTGGTTCTCGGATACCGAGATCGTCGGCTGAGCCAATCGGTCGGAACCAAAAAGGGCCGGCGCTTTGCCGGCCCTTTGTTTTTTGAACTCAGTCGCCGTCGCCGTAGCGGATGACCTCGACCTTCTCCCGGGTTATCAGGCAGCTCTTCGCCTTGGTCAACGCCTTGATCTCGGGGATCAGCGCGTCGATCTTCTCCGGGGCGTCGACGATCTCGACCACGATGGGGAGGTCCTGCGACAGGCGCAGGATCTTGGCGGTGTGCAGCACGCTCGATCGGCCGAAGCCGAGCGGGCCCCTCAGCACCGTGGCGCCGGCCATGCCGGTCTCGCGCGCCTTGATGACGATAGCTTCGTGCAAGGGCTTGCCGTCGGCTGCCCTGTCGTCCTCGCCGAAGAAGATCCTGAGCAGCGCGCATTGCGCGGGAAGTTCCATGTTTTCCTCCCTTGTTACCTGCCGGCCGGCAAGCGGTTGAGCCTGGACGCCATGAGATAGCCCAGCCAGGCGGCGGCGAGCGAAAGCCCGACCACACTGACGAGATAGGTCGCGGCCAGCGGCAAGTCGCCCTCGAACAGCAGGATGAACGTATCGAGGCTCATCGCCGAAAACGTGGTGAGTCCGCCGCAGAAGCCCGCCATGACGAAATTGCGGCTGGCCGGACCGATCATCATGCGCCCGTCCGGTCCGGTCAGCGTGGCGAAGGCCGTGATGATCCAAGAGCCGACGACATTGACGAACGCGGTCGAATAGAGCGCGTCCAGGCCGAGCAGCGAGACGATGACATAGCCCGACAGGAAGCGGGCAAGCGAGCCGATCGCCGCGCCGCAGCCGACCGCCAGATAAAGCCGCGTTGCCGCCTGCCTGTCCGTCATCGCTCAGCCCGCCACCCAGACGGCCCAACGGAAGCCGAGAGCAACGAACAACACACACAAGACCGACGAGGCGACGACGTTGAAGGCGGCGAGCCGCCCCTCGCCGTCAAGCGCCAGGTTGAGCGTCTGCAGGCAGAAGGACGACACCGTGGTGTAGCCGCCGAACAGGCCGACGACGACCAGGTCGCGCACGAGATCGCTGGCGAAGACGCCGCCGACCGACCGCGCCGCGCCCGCGAAGGCACCGATGGCAAGGGCGCCGGAAACGTTGACCGCCAGCGTGCCCCAGGGAAAGGTCTCGCCGACGCCACGGCCGACCACGCCGGAGAGGAAGAAGCGGGAGACGCCGCCGAGGAAACCGCCGATCAGGACCAGGGCGCAAGCCGCAAGGGTCATCGCTTCAATGCCTTTCCTAACGCGATTCCGCACCGGAATCACTTCGCGAGATCAGGCATGATGCGAGCGGGAAAAACAAATCCTGCCGCGCGAGAGAGCACGCCTGGCAGGAGTCATCAGCCCGGAAGGGCGGTTTTGGGGGAACCCCATCCCCATTTTTCGTGCGAGCCTAGGCGGTTGTCGCGATGGCGTCAATTGGTACGGAGCGTTCATGCGCCGGAGGAATATCGGGGCATGACCAGGGGCGGATTGGCATCGAATGTCGCGAGCGTCGGCGGCAGCTCGATCCAGCAGCCGGGACCCGGTCCATCCTGCCTCTGCTTCAGGATCCGCTCGCCGGCGATGCGGCCTATCTCGTGCGGATCCTGATCGATCGAGGCTATGTGCCTGCCGCTTAGCAGCGGAATCTCCTTGAGATCGAAGCCGATGATGCCGATGTCGTCCTTGCGCCCAGGGGCGGCGTCCTCGAGCGCCTTGATCGAGCCGACGGCCATCAAATTGTTGGTGACGAAAAGGGAATCGAAGGCGGTCCGCTCCTCCAGGATGCGCCGCATCGCGAGGTAGCCGCCGTCGATGCGGTTGTTCGCGTGCTCGATGCGGACGATATCCAGGTCCCGCTTCTGCGTCGCCGCCTCGACAAAGCCTTGCAGGCGCGCGTCGCTGGTGGGATTCAGAGGGCCGGCAATGCAAACGGCCTTGCGGAAGCCCAGCCCGTCGAGATGCCCGGCCGCGAGCGCGCCGCCCGATAGATTGTTGGTCAAGATTGTGTCGTAAGCGTTGCCCGGCAGGGCGCGGTCGACGATGACCAGCGGAATTCCAGCCTCGGCCACCTTTGTCAAGTCGGTCGCGTCCGACGACGGCGCGATCACGACACCGCCTACCCTCTCGGCGAGGGCGACATCGAGGTAGTGCCTCTCCTTCTGAGGATCGTCATCAGAGCTGCCGATAAAAACGCAGGTATCGCGCGGCCGACAAACCTGCTCGAGGCCACGCGCCAGGCGCGTGAAAAACGTGTTCTCGAAGTCGGGAACGATCAACGCCCACAGATGCGAAGCCGAGGTGCGCATGCGCTGCGCTGTGCGGCTCGGCCTGTATCCCAGTTGCGCCACCGACGCCTTCACCCGCTCCGCGAGGTCCTCGCGCACTTTGAGGCCGTTGACGACGCGCGAGACCGTGGCTGCCGAAACCCCGGCGTGACGGGCTACATCGTAGATCGTTGCGGTCAACTCGTTTTCCAAAGTCGGTGATGTTGAGCCTCGGCCGACCGGCAATAGCCGGCCGAGGCATAATTATGAAACCTTCACGGCACAAAATGTAGTTCGATTGTTGCTGCCGTGCTTGCAACAAAGCTCGAAACAGCGGCAATGCGATTGCGCCGACAAGTCAAATCCTAGATTTCGCGTGCCGCCCACTTGGCCATGCGCTCCCACATCAAGCCATAAGCTTCCCATTCGTGAAGATTGCCGCACCAGTGATATACAGGGTCCGTCGTGTAAGCAATCGAACGCCCCTTGCCGACTTCGGCCACCGCCATGAAGACGTCGCCGCGCACTTTCATCAGCACCTTGGCATCGGACTTGGCGGTCACCTGATTGTAACCGAGGATGATGCGATCCTTGTCGAACGCGACGCCCTTCAGGATCGGATGATCCGCCACCGCCACATCCAGGGTGGCGCCCTCCGGAACCTCGATGCGGTCATCGATGCCGCGCATGATGTTGACCGGAAGCACCGCCTCGATCGGCGTGCCGCCCCAGATGCCCTTGCCTTCGATGCCGGAGAAAGTGGTGTAGCCACCGGCCATGATGAGGCCGCCACCGCCCTCCACCCATTTGCGGAAATTGCCGATACGGTCCGGCCCCATCGGCACGAGGCGCTCGCGATTGCCCGGCAGCAGCGCGAAGTTGTTGTAGCCTACGTCGCTGAGGATGATGACGTCCCACTGGGCGAACTGCTCGGGCGTCATTGGAAACTCGGCGCGTATCTTGTCAGCGGGCATATGGGTGAGTTCGATGCCGGGCCGTGGGCTCAGCGCCTCCCGTAGCACGCGCGCCGAATCCCGGTAGTAATTGTGGATGAACGTGTCCATGCCTTTCGCCGTGATCAGCGTTTCGGCCTGGGTGTCCCCACAATATAGAACTCGAACTGCCATTTTACTTTCTCCTTGCGGTACTCGGCGAGCCTTCAATTGCTCGGCTGGTTGAAGCGCAGCCCGTCATTGACGGTGATCTTCTCGAGGCCGTTGGCCTGCATGCCCCATGCGGTGAGGATCTTTTCGTAGCTGCCGTCCGCCTTCATCTCGCTCAGCGCGGCCTGCACGGCGTCACGCAAGGCGCTGTCGGATTTGCGGAAGGGCATGGCGTTGTAGCCGGTGCCGTACTGCTCGAAGGCGAGCACCTCGAGACCGGCGGCATCCGGCGAGGTCTGGATCACGTAGGCCGCGACGCCATACTGGTACATCGTGGCGTCGGCGCGCTTGGTGCGGACCTGGAGCAGCGCCTGGTTGATGTCCTGGAAGACCTGGATGTCGATCTTCTTGTCGGCGCATTTGCCGTCCTGCTTCTCGACGAGCCCCTGCATGACCGAGCCCTGCAGCACGGCGACATGCTTGCCGCACAGGTCGGCGATGGTCTTGATGGCCAACGGATTGCCCTTCAGGACGACGATGGCGTTGCCGTCGGTGGAGTAATCGACGAAGTCCAGCTTCTGCTCGCGGGCGGGCGTGTCGCCCATGCCGGTGAGCGCGGTGTCGAAGCGCTTGGCCTCGATGGCGGCGATGATGCCGGGGAATTTCACAGCCGACCATTCGGCCTTGAGGCCGAGATTGGCGGCCACGGCATTGCCGAGATCGATATCGGCGCCGACGAGCGTCTGGCCGTCCGCCTGATAGTATGTGTAGGGCGGTGAGCTCGGATCCGTTGCGATCTTCAGCGTGCCGCCTTTGAAGACGTCCGGAACCTTGCCCGCGAGATCGGTCGAGGCGCTGATGGAAAGCGGCGTGCCGTTGGGACCGATCTTCAGGTCCGCGGCAACTGCCGCATAGGTGCCGCCCAGAAGCGCGGAGGCAAGGGCGATCGCTCGGCCGGCCGTTGTAAGAATGCTCATTTCCGTTCTCCTCTGTTTGCCGCTTGACGCGGTCGGTTGCCCGGCCTAGCGGCCGGTTTTGAAATGCCTGTTCAAGCCACCTGGAGGCTTGGCCGGCGGGCCGAGAAATGGTGGCGGATGTAGTTGTCGCCGCCGCTGTCGATGAGGTCGGCCACGGCGACGCCGACCGCGGGCGCCATCTTGTAGCCATGGCCCGAAAATCCGGCCGCGATCACGATCCGCTCGCTTGCGGGGTGGTGGTCGATGATCGGATGATTGTCGGTGGTGAAGCCATCGAGATAGACGCCGGAGCGCACCGGCTCGGGATCGACCCCTTCGAGCAGGGTTTGCGCCACGCGGCGCATGATCGCGGTATCTTCGTAGGAGACCGTCCGCTCGACGCGGGAGGGATCGATGTTGCTGAGGAAATTGACCGGCGGCATGATTTTGATCGTCCAGCCATCCATGGACGGGAAGCCCGAGTAATCGATTTCTGATGTGCGCCGGATACAGACCGGGAAGCGTTCCGGGAGATAGGCAGCAACATCGTCGACGCCGAACCAGGTGCCGACGAGGCGCCGGGCGATGAATTGTGGCGACGGTCCTTCGATCGCCCGCGTGCCCCAGGCGCCGCAGGTGACGACCGCGGCGTCGAAATGCTGGGTATTGCCGCCGATGGTGATCGCCACGCCACCGGCCTCGGGGACGATGCGCTCGACCGCGCAGCCCTGGTGCAAGGCGGCGCCCGCCGCCTGCCCCGCCTTGACCGCGGCCCTCACGCCGAGTTCGGGGCGCAGAAGCGCGCCGTCGGTGTCGAGAAGGGCGAACTCGCCGCCGTCAAGCCGGTGCTGGGGAAAGCGACGGCGAAGCGCCTGATCGTCGAGCACCTCGTGGCGGACATCGTGCTCGCGCGCACCTTCGATGGTGCCGGTGAGCCAGTCCGCGCCGCGCTCGCCGATATAGAGGCAGCCTATCGGATAGTGGAACTTGCGGGCGGAGGTCGATTGCAATTCCCGCCAGAGTTCCAGCGAGCGCTTGAGCAGGGGGATGTATTCCTTGCCCTCGCGATAGGCGAGCCGAAAGATGCGTGATTCGGCGCCGTGCGCACTGGTGTCGTGCGGCACTCCCATGCGGTCGAAGCCGACGACCTCGTGCCCTCGCCTGGCCAGTTGCCACAGCGCCATGCTCCCCATGGCGCCGACACCGACAACCGCGATCTTCTTCCTGGCCTTCATTCCCTGCTCAGCCCACGACGCAGGCTGCTCCTCATTTGATCTTCGACAGAAATGCCCTGGTGCGCGGTTCCGACGGCTGGCCCAGAACGTCAGCTGACGGCCCCTGCTCGACGATCGCGCCGCCATCCATGAAGACGGTGCGGTTGCTGACCTCCCGGGCGAAGCCGATCTCGTGGGTGACGACGATCATCGTCATCCCCTGCCCGGCCAGGCTGCCCATAACCGAGAGCACCTCGTGGACCAGTTCCGGATCGAGGGCGGAGGTCGGCTCGTCGAACAGAAGCACCTTGGGGTCCATCGCCACGGCCCGCGCGATGGCCACGCGCTGCTGCTGGCCGCCGGAAAGCTGGGCCGGACGGTGGCCGGCGAAGCGCTCCATCCCAACGGAGGCGAGCACGGAGAGGGCCCTTTGGCGCGCCGCTGGCCGCGACATGCGCTTGACCAGCCGCAGCGCGAGCGCGACGTTGTCCACCGCCGTCAGGTGGCCGAAGAGGTTGAAGCGCTGGAAGACCATGCCCATGGCAGCGCGCTGGCGGGCAAGGACCGCCGACGGAACCTCCCACAGCGCGCCGTCCACCTCCTGGCAGCCGACGCGCTCGCCATCGACCCAGACGCCGCCGGCATCGGGCACTTCGAGGAAATTGATGCAGCGCAGGAATGTGCTCTTGCCCGAACCCGAAGGACCGATGATGCACACGACCTCGCCGCGCTCGACATCGAGCGAAACGTCCTTGAGCACGACATGGGAGCCGAAGGCCTTGCCGATGTGGCGCGCGCTGAGCGTGGGCCTCGGCACGCCGGTTTCCTTCGAACGCATCGGCATGGGGACGGTCATGGCTGGACACCCGCGATGACCTCGATGGCGCGGCTGTCGCCAAAGCGGCGCTCAAGCCAGAACTGGAAGGCGGAGGCGACCGTCGTCAGCACGAGATACCAGAGCGAAGCCACGATCAGGAGCTCGATGACCTGGAAGTTGCGGGCATAGATGTCCTCGGTCTTGGTGAGCAGTTCCTGCGCGCCGATGACCGAAACCAGCGAGGTGTTCTTCAGCATGCCGATCGTCTGGTTGGCCGTCGGCGGAATGATGACCTTGAGCGCCTGCGGCAGGATAACGCTGTTCATGACCTGGCGCCTGTTGAGACCCACGCTGACGGCGGCCTCGCTTTGCCCGCTATCGACCGATTTGATGCCGGCGCGCACGATCTCGGCCATGTAGGCGGCCTCGTTGAGGCCCAATCCCAGCAAGGCCGCCGCGAACGGCGTGACGAGGCTGTTGATCGAGACCTGCCAGGGGCCGATGCCGACCACCGGGAACACCAGCGCGATGTTGAACCAGAAGATCAGCTGCACGAGCAGCGGCGTGCCCCGGAAGAGCCAGACGTAAAGCGCCGACGCGGCGGACACCGCCGGATAGCGCGAGATCGCCATCACGGCCAGCGCGATGCCGAGCAGCACGCCGACGATCATCGCGAGCGCCGTCAATTCGAGCGTCATGACCAGGCCGTCGAGGATCGCCGGATGCAAGAAAAATCCGAAGGTGATCGACCAGTTGATGGCTCCGCTGGCGATGACGCGCAGCGCCAGGGCCGACACGAGCGCGACCACGATTGCGGTCACGATGGCGCGTTTGCCGCGCCCCAGAGGCTTCGGCTTGCCCGAGAGAAAAGCCTGGTCGCGAATACCCTGTGAAATCGTGCTTTTCACGCCAACCTCGCTCAGATATCGATTTCAGAGTATTAGAAATCGATATCTTGTCAACCGGGTTTCGAGTTTCTTCCCCGCGCCAACTGCAGTGCGTGCGCTTTACCGGATCAGCGGCGTGTCCCACAAATCACCCAGCAGCGTTTTCAATTCCTGAAAGCGCTTCTCGCCGAGTTCCTTGGCCCATTCGTGCTCCACATCCATGAGCACATCAGTCATTTTCTGATACGCCGCACGGCCGCGATCAGTGAAGTTCACGACCGTTCCGCCACGCTCATCGGAGGCAGCGGCACGCGTAATGTAGCCCATCCCCTCCATCGTCTTCAAAAGCTGGTTCATCGCCTGCTTGCTCATGGCTGCGCGCTCGGCAAGCGCGCTCGGCCGCATCCCATCCGGGCCTGGGTACTGGATCACCGCCATATGCGGCGGGCTGAGATCTTCAAATCCGGAAGCCCTGAGCTCGCGGATCAGCTTGCGGTGGATGGCCATGGCCGGCACGCGCAGCAGCGCGCCGATCAGTGGCGGCTTCTCGGGCGTTTCATCTGGGGATTGGGACATTGACAGATCAGTAAATTGAGTTTACTCGAATAGTAAATTCAATTTACCATGCAGGGAGGATGCAATGCTAGACCAACTAAACCAGATTCACATTAATCCGGCGGACGAGGCATTCAGCCACGACGGCGTCACCGTGCATTTCCTGATTAGCGGCGAACAGTCTAATGGCAGCATCGCGGCCTTCGAGGTGACCGTGACCGGTTCCAAGCGCCTCCTGGCCCCGGCCCACAGCCACGACCATTACGAGGAGAGCATCTACGGGGTCGAGGGGACTCTGACCTGGACCGTTGACGGTCAGCGGCACGACGTCGGCCCGGGACAGGCGTTGTGCATCCCGCGCGGGGCAGTCCATCGCTTCGACAATTATGGCAGCGAGACCGCCAAAGTGCTGTGCGTTGTGACGCCGGCGGCGATCGGCCCTGAATATTTCCGCGAGGCCTTTGCGTTGCTGAACGCGGCCACAGGAGGAATGCCCGATCGCGCCAAGATGATGGAGATCATGCTCCGCCACGGCCTGACGCCGGCAGCGCCGCCACCGCAGGCCTGATTTTCCGCGCATGCCTGAGTTCCCATAGTGAAACTCAGCTGGCCGCTGTCTTCAGCACGACCGTCTGTGGCTTGCCGGCCAGCGGATCGAGCCGGTGGCTTGTGTCGGTGGTGAACATCAGCCGTTCGCCGACCGTGATGCGCGCCTGCAGCGCGTAGGTCCGACCCTGCTGGATCGCCTTCGGGTCGAAGCCGATCTCGAATTTGATCGGCACATTGCCGGCAGGCGCTATCCGGCGCTTGGCGATTACGATCGGGGCGTCGACAAGCGAGACGTCGGCGAGTTCGACCACCAGCAAGGCATCCAGCGGAAAGGCGATGCGCTCGCGATAGACCACTTCGCCCGCCACCGTCCTTTCGGCAGCACTGGTCATTTCCGGCACGGCGAGCACGCCGACGACCAGCGGCACCAGCCCGAAGACGAAGAATTCCGCGACGCGGTCCAGCATGGCCCTGCTCCGCACAAAGCAAATCAAACCGGCTGGCAGGCTCGGGAAGGATTGCGGTCGTTCGATGGCAAGGGGATTTTATCCGCCCGGTTTCGTCCAGCGGTCCGCGGCGCGATCGTCGGCTTCCCTGGCTTCGACCCAGCCGCCCTGCGAACCGTCGGCGTGATGTTCCTTCTTCCAGAAGGGCGCGCGCGACTTCAGGTAATCCATCAGGAAATTCGCCGCCTCGAAGGCCGCCTGGCGATGCGACGAGGCCGCGGCGACCAGAACGATGTTCTCGCCCGGCGCGATCTTGCCATGGCGATGGATGACGGTGAGCCCCTGCAGCGGCCAGCGCGCGAGGGCCTCCGCGGCGATGCGGCCGATCTCGGCTTGGGCCATGCCGGGATAATGTTCGAGCTCGAGCGCCGACAGCGCGCCCTGCTCGTCGCGGCAAAGGCCGGAGAAGGTGACGACGGCGCCGATGTCGGCCCGGCCCCTGGTCAGCGCGGCGATCTCGGCGGCGACGTCGAAATCCTCGCGCTGGATGCGGATGGCGGGCACGACCGCGCCGGCCATCTCAGCCCCCGGTCATCGGCGGAAACAGCGCGATCTCGCGCGCGCCCGCGATCTTCTCGCGGTGCCCGACATGTTCTTGGTTGATGGCGACGCGGATGACTTCGGGATATTGCAGCGCGTTCTCATACTCCTCGCCGCGCGACTTCAGCCAGCGCAGCAGATCGGCGACCGTCTCGATGCCGGAAGGCAGTTCGACGTCTTCTTCCGGCTTGCCGATCCGCTCGCGAACCCAGGCGAAATAGATGAGCTTCGTGGACATTGTCTTCACTCGTCCATGATATGCTTGAGGCCGGCTCGGAAGTAATCATAGCCGGTGTAGAGCGTGACGAGCGCCGCGACCCACAAAAGCACTAGCCCGATCTGTGTGGTCAGCGGAAAGATCTTGTCGCCGGCCGGGCCGACCAGCAGAAAGGCGATGGCGACCATCTGGATGGTGGTCTTCCATTTGGCGAGCTGGGTCACCGGCACCGAGACTTTCAAGGCGGCCAGATATTCGCGCAGGCCGGACACCAGGATCTCGCGGCACAGGATGATGATTGCCGCCCAGAGCGACCAGCCGGCGATGCCGGCATGGCGGTCGGTGTCCGCCGCAAGCAGCAGCAAACAAGTGGCGACCAGCAATTTGTCGGCGATCGGATCCAGCATCTTGCCGATGTTGGAGGTCTGCTGCCAGGCGCGCGCCAGATAGCCGTCAAAGTAATCGGTGATCGAGGCGAGCAGGAAAATGACCAGCGCGGACCAGCGCGCGAAGTCGGACGATTTCAGATGGCCCTCGAGGAAAAAGCACAGCACGACCAGCGGCACCGCGACGATGCGGGCATAGGTGAGGATGTTCGGGAGGTTGAACGCGCGCTGTGCCATGTCGTCTCGGGTAATCTCCTCGCCAGACGTACTCAAATCAGAAGCCAATGTAGGGGGTCAACAGCCGAGATTCGATTGGACAGCGAAAAATGGCGTGCGGGGCATCTTGAAGTACCCCCTCGGGCCAACCCTGCACGCGACCGCCTCAGTTCTCGTGGAAGTGATTGTAGACCAGCTTTGCCACATGCTCCGAAATGCCGTCGACCTTGACCAGGTCCTCGACCGCGGCGCGGCTGACGGCCTTGGCGGTGCCGAACGCGTGAAGCAGGGCGCGCTTGCGGCCGGGGCCGATGCCGGCGATCTCATCGAGCGGGCTCTTGACCATTTCCTTCTTGCGGCGGGCGCGGTGCGAGCCGATGGCGAAGCGATGCACCTCGTCGCGCAGGCGCTGAACGAAATAAAGCACGGGATCGCGCACGGGCAGCATGAAGGAGTCCCTGCCCTTGACGAAGAAGCGTTCGCGGCCGGCATCGCGGTCCTGGCCCTTGGCGATGCCGATGGCCACCACACGGTCCTCGATGCCGAGGTCGGCAAGGATCTGGCGCACCGCCGTCATCTGGCCCTGGCCGCCGTCGATCAGGATGACGTCGGGCCAGGCGGGGAAACCGCCATTGCCGGCGACCAGATCCTCCTCGCCGGCGTCATCCTCGCCGGCCGGGCCTTCGGACACCGACGATCTCTCGTCGCCATGCTCCTTTAGCAGCCGCGAGAAACGCCGCTGCATCACCTCGCGCATCATGCCGAAATCGTCGCCCGGCGTGATCTCGGTCGAGCGGATGTTGAATTTCCGGTACTGGTTCTTCACGAAACCTTCCGGTCCGGCGACCACCATGGCGCCGACCGCGTTCGTGCCCATGATGTGCGAGTTGTCGTAGACCTCGATGCGCACCGGCGGTTTTCCCAGGCCGAAGGTCTCGGCAAAGCCCTTGAGCAGCCGCGCCTGTGTCGAGGTCTCGGCCAGCCTGCGGCCGAGCGCCTCGCGCGCGTTCTGCAGCGCGTGGTCGGTCAGATCCTTCTTCTCGCCGCGCTGCGGCACCGAGATCGTTATCTTTCGGCCGGCATGGGTCGACAGCGCCTCGGCGAGCAGTTCCTGTTCCTGCGCGGCCTGCGATAGAAGCAGCGTGCGCGCCGGCAGCTTGTCGTCATAGAATTGCGCCAGGAACGAACCCAGCACTTCGGCCGGTTCCAGCGCCGGATCGGCCTTGGGGAAATAGGCGCGGTTGCCCCAGTTCTGGCCGGTGCGGAAGAAGAACACCTGGATGCAGGTCTGGCCGCCTTCCTGGTGGATGGCGAAGACGTCGGCCTCCTCGACCGTCTGCGGGTTGATGCCCTGATGCGCCTGCACATGCGAGAGCGCGGCGAGGCGATCGCGATAGATGGCGGCGCGCTCGAAATCGAGCTCCTCGGAAGCCTGCTGCATGGCGGCCGAGATCTCGGTCTTCACCTTCTGGCTGCGGCCGGAGAGGAAATCCTTGGCCTCGGCGACCAGTTCGGCATAGCCCTCATGCGAGATCTCGCCGGTGCAGGGGCCGGCGCAGCGCTTGATCTGATAGAGCAGGCACGGCCTTGTGCGGTTTTCGTAGAACGAATTGGTGCAGCTTCGAAGCAGGAAGGCGCGCTGCAGCGAATTGATGGTGCGGCCGACCGCGCCGGCAGAGGCGAAGGGGCCGAAATAGTCTCCTTTTCGCGAGCGCGCGCCGCGATGCTTGTAGATGCCGGGCGAGACATGGTCGCCGGTCAAGAGGATGTAGGGGAACGACTTGTCGTCCCGCATCAGCACGTTGAAGCGGGGGCGCAACCGCTTGATGAGGTTCGCCTCCAGCAGCAGCGCCTCGATCTCGGTGCGGGTGACGACGAACTCCATCGTCGCCGTCTCGCGCACCATGCGGCCGATGCGGGCGGTGTGGAAACGCCCCTGCGCATAATTGGTGACGCGCTTCTTCAGGCTGCGCGCCTTGCCGACATAGAGCACGTCGCCGGCGGCGTTCATCATGCGGTAGACGCCGGGCTGGTTGGGCAGCCGCTTGACCAAGGTCTGGATCACCTCGGCGCCGACCATGCCGTCGGCGTCGCCGGCATGCGGCGTCCAGTCTATCGCGGTAAAGGCGACGTCGGGGCCGGTCGGCACGGTCTCCGGCTCGACGATCTCCTCCACCGCCTCGTCCTCGATGTCGACATCGGTGTCGATGTCGGGCGGCAGGTCGTCGGCGCCGCCGTTTCGTTTGTGTGTTTGTGCCGGACTCATTCCACCATGCCTGTCACATCGGGCGTCTGCCATGCAAGATGCTGGCCGCCGTCGAGCGCGATCATCTGGCCGGTCACCGAGCGTGCTTGCCACAGATAGCGGATCGTGGCGCCGAATTCGGGCAATTGCGGGCCGCGCTTCAGGATCAGGCCGTCGACTTGGCTTGCGAAATCCTCGTCGTCCTGCCGCTTGTTCTTCAGCGTCGGGCCAGGGCCGATGGCGTTGACGCGGATGCGCGGCCCGAGCGCCTGCGCCAGCATCTGCGTCTGCGTCCACAGCGCTGATTTCGACAGCGCATAGGAGAAATAGCGCGGCGTCGGCCGCCAGACGCGCTGGTCGATGATGTTGACGATCATCCCCTCCTCGCCTTCTGGCAAGGCGCGGGCGAACTCCCGTGCCAGAAGCGCCGGCGTCTTCACATGGATGGCGAAATGGCGGTCCCAGGCCTGCCAGTCGAAATCCTCGACACGATCGTCGACGAACAGGGAAGCGTTGTTGACCAAGAGCGTCACAGGCCCAAGTGCCGCTTGCGCGCGCCCGACGAGGTCGCCCACCGCAGCCATGTCGGTGAGGTCGGCGGCGACTACGGCGGCACGGCCGCCCTCGCCTGTGATCCCGCGGGCCAGCGCCTCGGCCTCGTCACCCGAGCGGTTGGCGTGGATGGCGACGGCGAAGCCGTTGGCGGCCAGATCCTCGACGATCGCCTTGCCTATCCGCCTTGCTCCACCCGTCACCAGCGCGACGGCCGCGGCTTGTCTCATGCTGTCAATCCTCAATCGGCTTCACGATTCCGGGAAGCCGGCACAATATGACGGGCCAAGTGTTAAATGCCATTTCCACCTGGGGCAGGAATGTGGCGAAGAGGCCAGGGCGCGCGTCCGCCCCGCCGGATTCGGGGCACCGTTCACGCGAATATAGGTCGCTGGACCCCTTGAACCAAGCGGTGTGCAGCGCAACATGATTAGCATGCTGACATTCGCTGTTGCGAAGATGCAACGTCAACTTTCGGCCTCATTCGCGCCCGGGAATGACCCAAGTTCAGGTTCGCTTCAGCCGCATTTCAGCACGACATTTGGAACCGTTAAGCGCCAGGCTCGTTTATCCCCCCGGACGGGCTGGGGCGTTTCATGAACAAGCAAGCCTAAGTGTCTTGTGGCTTAAGGAGTATAACAATGAAGACCAATCTCAAATTCGCGCCGCTCGCCGCTGCGCTCGGGCTGTTTGCCCTCGGTGGTACCGCTTTTGCGGCTGACGTCGTTTCCGAGGAGCCGCCGGCTCCCGCCCCGGTCGCCGAGCTTCCGGTCGCTTCCTGGGCCGGCCCCTATGCCGGCATCAATCTCGGCTACGGCTTCAGCGGCCATGCCGATGCTCGTGACGCCGGCGTCAACGTGAAGACCAAGGGCTTCATCGGGGGCGTCTTCGGCGGCTACCAGTGGCAGCAGGAGAACTTCGTCTACGGCGCTGAAGCCGATCTCGGCTACAACGGCGTCAAGGGCGACAGCTCTGGCATCAGCGCCAAGGGCGGCCTCGAAGGCTCGCTGCGCGCTCGCCTTGGCTATGCCGTGACCCCGGAAATCCTGCTCTATGGCACCGGCGGTCTCGCCGCCAAGAACCAGAAGATCACGGATAGCGTCACCGCCACCGACGAGAGCAAGGGAATGCTCGGCTGGACGGCCGGCGTCGGCACCGACATCAAGATCACGGACAACGTGTTCGGCCGTGTCGAGTATCGCTATACCGACTACGGCAACAAGGACTTCGGCGCCCTCGGCAACGTCAAGTCGAAGGACAACCGCGTCACCTTCGGCGTCGGTATGAAGTTCTAAGTCGTCGAAAGCCACGACACGAAAAAGCCGGGCCTTGCGCCCGGCTTTTTTTGTTGATCCCCACGAAGGCTTCAGGCGCCCGATCGATGCGCCGGCTGGCGCTGGAAACCGTCGTGCACAGGGGTCGACGGCAGCAGATCCAGCCATTTCAAGCGCGAACGTATGAGGACCTGCGCATCAGGCCGGTAGTCCTCGGGATTGGTCATGGTGCCGGCGTGAACATGAATCTCGCGAGGCCATCGGTCCGAGCGGAAATAGAGCCTCGTGCCGCAGGACGGGCAGAAGCCGCGAAACGTGCCCGGGCTGCTTTCATAGTGCCTGATGTCGCCGGCCCAGTTCAGGTCATCGAGCCTCAGCCCCACGAAGGCCGTGAAGGGAGACGAGGTGGCGCGCTGGCAATCGGCGCAGTGACAGACCAGATTGCGGATGATGTCGCCGGAATATTTCCAGGTGACCGCCCCACACATGCAATGTCCACTGAGTGCCATCGCTTCCTCCCTGACCGATATGTTCGTCCGCGCGAGCGCAGCCGATATTGACACACCTCCGGTCGCAAAGTGGCGGGTCAGCGGCTTACGCGCGCTTCTTCGCGACCTTGGCCGCCTTCGATTTCGGCGGCAACGTCCCGACGAAGGCCAAGGCGAGACCCAGCCAGAAAGCCAGATCGGCTTCGCTCGCCGTGCCCTCCGGCGCAACGTGGAGGTAACCTTCCATCGAGCGCCCGCCCATTTCCATCGGCCGCGCATGGGGACGGGCGGCGGCCACCGCGTGCGCGTCCTTGCCGACGCGCACCAGAAGCCCGCGCTTCGAGGTGCCGATCAACAAGTTGCCGTCGATCATGAAACAGGTGCCGCCGAACATCTTACGCTCGGTGAAGGCGTGCCGGCCAAGGGCGGCGCGCAGGCGTGGAACCATCGGGTCCGGCGCGACGCTGGTCTGGGTGCCGGACTTTGCCATGTTCACCACTCCGCGATCTGGATGACGTCAGGCAAGCATGGAAGCAAGAGAAGATTCAAGGTGGAGCGCGCGAACTTCCACTCTCCCGCAAATTGGAGTTTGGCTGTATTCACGCGGGCACACATCCCTTCAATTGCGGGAACTTCTCGTCGAAGCGCGCGGCCCAGCGGACAAGCCTGCCACGGCCCTTCTCCCACTGGCCGGAAAAACGCAGCGCCAGATATCCAAGGGTGGAGCGCAGCGCCAGGTGGCCGGCGGTGATCTTCTTCGGAAGCTTCGGGGGGTTGGCGTTGATGAGATCGAGCGCGGCGGCGATCTTGCTCCACTGGCGGTCGAGCCAAGGCTGGTAGACCATCGCTTCCGGGCGCGTGCGCCGCTCATAGACCATCGACAGCGCGCAGTCGCAAATGCCGTCGGCCAGCGCCTCGAGAACTTCCGCATCGAGCCGCTTGTCGGGATTACGCGGGAAGAGCGCGTTCTTCGACAGCCGATTGAGATGCTGAGTGATGGCGCGGCTGTCATAGACCGAGCGGCCGTCATCCAGCACCAGAACGGGGATCTTGCCGAGCGGATTGGCCGAGATCAGTTCGGCGGGCTTGTCCTCCGTCTTGACCGGCACGAGGTCGATGGCGATGCCGGCGTAGGCGGCCGCCATGCGGACTTTGGAACTGTAGGGGGACGTGGAAGCATAGAGCAATTTCGGCATGATCGATTTCCCGGTTGTTCGCCGCACTGTTGACCGAATGAGACGTTCAGGCAACGGCCCAGCAAAGCCTATCCGGATTAGCCAAGTCGTGCCGGCCCGGATGCGGCAACAAAAAAGCTCCCGGAAGTTTTGCTGGCAGCAAAACTTCCGGGAGCCTTAAGAGGAGCGTCCGCTCCGACTCCGCTCAGCTCCCGCACCGAATTGGCGAGAGGGGTGCATGGGTGGCACCCGCCCTCACCTGCCGCTGTTCGCTGAGCGAAGCTACGCGATTACTTCTTGGCGGCCGGCTTCTTCGCCGGAGCTGCCTTCTTCACGGCTGCCGGAGCCTTGGCGGCGGCGGCTTTCATCGGAGCCTTGGCGGCGGGCTTGGCCGCTGCCTTGGCGGCGGGCTTTGCCGCCGGCTTGGCTGCTGCCTTGGCGGCGGGCTTTGCCGCGGCCTTGGCTGCAGGCTTCGCTGCGGGCTTTGCCGCGGCCTTCGCCGCCGGCTTGGCCGCTGCCTTCGCGGCCGGCTTCGCTGCTGCCTTGGCCGGAGCCTTGGCGGCTGCCTTCGGTGCCGCTGCCTTCTTCACTGCTGCAGGTTTCGCGGCAGCCTTAGCTGCCGGCTTCTTTGCCGGCGCTTTCGCGGCCGGCGCCTTGGTTGTGGTCTTTGCCATGCGATGCCCCTTGCGTTTTGCCTAAGGTCGTGAGTGACCCGGCGTGCTCATGCATATCTGACTCGCGACTGTCTAGCCAGCGAAGCAACACAATGATTTTCAGTTATTGAATTTTGGTTACGCGAAGCGCGCGAAGATGCGTCTCAGCGAGAAATTGTGAGCGAATCTGTCACTTTCCAAATGACGCCCCGCCGCACAGACGTTCGAGCGCTTTCTATCGCCGGATCATCCATCCACCCGAAGCAATGCACTACATAGGAATGTGAGTAATGCGCTCACAATAAAGAACGAGGCCCGGAACCAGGGTTTCATCTTGTCCAGGAGAAAAATCTACAGATGATCGGATCGCACCCACCGGCCAAAGCTTGCGCCTCGAAATGCGAGCTTCTAGCTCATATTCGCTCGCCAACCTTCATCAGACCCCCGCTGACGAGCGGTTGCCTTGCCGGCGACGCTCCGGCTCCGGCCGATGCACAGACGGTTAAGGTGTCCCAGAGCAGCGAGACCGCGAACCGAACCGGCATGCGGCGGGGTTCATTTGCGTTGGTGAAATGAATGTGAGTATCCTGTTTATATTCTCGGGAGACGGGCCAGCATGTCTACTCGCATTGCAAAGCCGGCCGCGCGCATGCGCAAGCAGCCGCGCCAGGCGCGTTCGATCGCCACCGTCGAGGCGATCATCGAAGCCGGTGCTCATGTTCTGAGCGAGCTCGGCTGGGCGGGCTTCTCCACCAACAAGGTGGCGGAGGCCGCTGGCGTCAGCATCGGTTCGCTGTACCAGTATTTCCCCGACAAGCTCGTTCTGGTCGAAGCAATACGCCGCCGCCACTTCGACCATGTGCTGTCGGTGATTCGTGAAGCGTCGGCCGACGAGAAGCCGTTGAGGCAGTTCGCGCGCGAGCTGGTGCGCGGCATGATCGGCGCGCACTCGATCCATCCGACGCTGCACCAGGTGCTGCTCGACGAGGCGCCCGGCGATCGCGGCTCGCGCGCCGCGCATGCCTCGTTCCAGGCGCGCTACCTGGAATATTATACGGCGGCTGTCGCGCAGTACCGCAAACGCCGCAAGGACACCGAGACGATGGCGCGCGTGCTGTCCTCGGCGATCGAAGGCGTGATCCATAATGCTGCGCGCCGCAACATGCTCGAAGCGCCGGAGTTGCAGAAGCAGCTCGTCGAGCTGATCTCGGCCTACCTGTCGGGCGGCAAGCCCGCATGACTTCCCGGAGGGCCGGGATCGCGCCGGGTCAGCGCTTCTGCTTCCATTCTTGAGAAGAAAGGCTCCGGGCATCGGGCGCTGACTCTTTTTCTGCGCCTTTGTCGATTCCGCCCATCCCCATTCGTCGTATCATCGCAAACAACCCAACCAGAGGAAGATACCATGCGGTTCATGATGCTGATGATCCCCGGGGGCTACGAGAACGCGGCGCCCGACGCCATGCCTAGCGCCGAGGCTGTAGAAGCGATGATGAAATACAATGAAGAACTGAAGCGGGCCGGCGTGCTCCTGGCACTCGACGGGCTGCACCCGCCGTCAACGGGCGCGCGCGTCAGCTTCAAGGGCGGCAAGCCGACGGTCATCGACGGTCCCTTCCCGGAGGTCAAGGAAGTGCTGGGCGGCTATTGGATGATCGATGTGCGCTCGCGCGACGAGGCCATCGAATGGGCGCGCCGCTGTCCCGCGTCAGGCAACGACGTGATCGAGGTCCGCCGCGTCCAGGAACTCAGCGATTTTCCGGAAGACGTCCAGAAGGCGACGGAAGGTTTCAGCGGGCTGTAGGGTTTGGCCGCGATCGGGACCGTCGAAGCAGTCTGGCGGATCGAGCAGCCGACGCTCGCCGCCAGGCTCACCCGCACCCTGCGCGATGTGGGGCTGGCCGAGGAGGTGGTGCAGGATGCCTTCGTGGAGGCGCTGGAGCGCTGGCCCCGCGACGGCATTCCGCACAATCCGGCCGCCTGGCTGACCAGGGTCGCCACCAACCGGGCGCTCGACCGGCTGCGCCGCACCGTGCTGATCGACGGCAAGCATCGCCAGTTGGCTGTCGATCTCGCCGCGCTGGAGCGCGCGATGCCCGATATCGAGGCCGCGCTCGACGAGGATATCGACGACGATCTGCTGCGGCTGATCTTCATCTCTTGCCATCCGGTGCTGCCGGCCGAGCAGCGCGCGGCGCTTGCGCTGCGCATGCTCGGTGGACTTTCGACGACGGAAATCGCGCGCGCCTTCCTGGTGGCGGAAGCCGCCGTCGCCCAACGCATCGTTCGCGCCAAACGGACATTGCGCGATGCCGACATCGCCTTCGAGACGCCGCGCGGGCAAGAGCGGCGCGAACGCCTGGGCGCCGTGCTGGAGGTGATCTATCTGATCTTCAACGAAGGCTATGTCGCTTCCTCCGGACCGGACTGGTTGCGCGCCGATCTCGGCAACGAGGCTATGCGTCTGGGCCGCCTGCTCGCGACGCTGATGCCGGAGCAGCCAGAGGCGATCGCTCTGCTGTCGCTGATGGAACTCAGCGCCTCGCGCTTTGGCGCGCGCACCGACGGCGCAGGCAACCCGATCCTGCTTCTCGACCAGGACCGAGGCCGCTGGGACTGGTCGCTGATCCGGCGCGGCCTCGACAGGCTGAACCGCGCGATGGCGCTCACGCCGACACCCGGCCCCTACCAGTTGCAGGCGATGATAGCCGCCTGTCATGCCCGTGCGGTGAGCGTGGCCGATACCGACTGGATCGCCATCGCCGCCTATTACCAGGCGCTCGCGCTGGCAGCGCCTTCGCCCATCGTCGAGGTAAACCGGGCCGTTGCCGCCGGCATGGCGTTCGGACCGGCGCAAGGGCTGGCGATTGCCGATGCGCTCAGGGACGAACCGCGCCTGAAGGATACGCATCTGTTGCCCACGGTGCGCGGCGACCTTCTGGCAAAACTCGGACGGATGCAGGAAGCCGCAGCAGAGTTCCGCCGCGCCGCCGAGCTAACCGGAAACGAGCGGGAACGAGCGCTGTTGCTGGCGCGGGCTGGCACGCTTGGCTGAGACCAGCACGATTATCCTATCTCCAGCCTTGCGAGGAGGCGTCCCACAGGACAAAGAGCGGATATGAACGATCGCCGATCCCTGGCGGCCGCGTCTCTCTTATCGCAGCACGCGGCAACGGCCGTTATAGACCATCCACCGGTCGAAGCCCGAGACGCAGAACTCGACATTGTCGCCGATCGAGGCGAAGCCCTGGCCCTCCTCGATCAGGTAGAAGATCGAGCGGTCGCGGCCGTCCGACAGGTTGACGGTGGCGCGGCAATAGTGGCGGCCGATCGGCCATTGTTCACTTGCCGGCTCATAGCGGTGCTGGCGAATGTTGCGGAAATCGGTGATCGCCACGTCCGGCAGATGCGGCACATGATGCACCTGATAGGAAAAGCGGTCGGTGATCCTGTTCAGCACCCATGCCTCCCCGCAGACGCTTCCGTCATCCTCGGTGTATGTGGACAGGTCGGCGGCGTGCGCCGCCTGGCTGAAGCCCAGCGGAGCGGCGAACGGAGTGGACAGCGCAACCAGCGCGGCAAGGGCGGAACGGGCGAAGCGAGTCATGACAGCCTCTTAATCTCGGTTGCGCGCACTGTGCGGATTCGCTCGGCGGCGGTCAAGCGGGTGGCGAAACAATGGTTTCCGCAAGACTTCGTTCCGAAAGTCGGCCGCCAATCAGCGGCTGCCGGCAAGCAGCAGCCCGCCGATGACCGCGATGTTGATCAGGAATGCGTTGCGCTGCACCTGGCGCTCTGGCTCCACGCTCGCCCAGAAACGCAGCAGAATGAGGTTCGTCGCCAGCGTGAAGACGATCAGCGCGCCGGCGGCGACGGACCAGGCAATCCCGACAGCAAGCAGAAAGCCCGCAACGATCTGCACCGCCGAACCGGCCGCCAGCATGAAGGCCGGCGCCGGAAATTTCCGCGCTGCCAGATAGTCGCGCATCGCCCCGAATTTCAGGAAATGCTCGATGCCGGCAAAGACGAACACGCCGCCGATGAGGAGAGTGCCAAGCGCTTGAACGGTTTGAACAGACATGGCGGCCTCCTCTGTCGACGACGTGCGTCGCTGCGTTCAGTCCGCGGGAACGAAGGCCGGGTTGTGGACGACCTCCCACAGGTGATCGTCGGGATCCTGGAAGTAGCCCGCATAGCCGCCCCAGAACGTTGTCTGCGCCGGCTTGACCACGCGAGCGCCGGCCTTGACGGCCTCGGCCATCACGGCGTCGACCTCGGCCTCGCTGCCGACATTGTGGCCGATGGTGAACTCGGTCGGGCTGCGGCCGCTCCGCGGCACCGTGGCGTCCCAGGCGATGTTGGCACGCTCGTAGATGGCGAATTTCAGGCCGCCGGCGAGATCGAAGAAGGCGACCGCGCCATGCTCGAATTCGCGGCCGATGATGCCTTCGGTCGGCAGGCCGAGACCGTCGCGATAGAATTTGAGCGAGGCCTCCAGATCATCGACGCCGAGCGTCAATACGGTGATGCGAGCTTTCATTTCTCTCACTCCTTTCTATATTCCTGACCACGGTCGCAAACGAATGCCGTCGGGTGCGCGTGAAGCTCCACCCGTTTTGCCATGGAAGACATGGCCGGCCTTGAAGATTCCGGCCATAAACAGCCGTCGCGCCAACCCGGCAACCGGCTGGAGCAGATCGGAGATGGAATGGGACCGGTCCTGGCGCAGACAACCGGCTTCTTTCGCGAGCGGCCCGCCGCTGGCGGTCTGGCCGATGCATTCTGCGCCGTCTGGGTCCACCGCTTGGACGAACGCGCCGTTCCACCCATCGTCATCACGCCGGACGCGACAATCGACCTGCAATGGATCGACGGCCGCTTCCGCGTAGCCGGGCCGGACAAGGAGCCTCAGATCGAGACGCTGTCCCCCGGCGCGGTGATCGTCGGCTTCCGCTTCCGGCCGGGTGCGGCCGCCGGCTGGCTCGGCGTGCCGGCCAGCGAAATCGTCGGCGCGCGGCTGGATATCGACGAATTGTGGGGCACCTGTGTCCGTGCGCTGACCGATCGCCTCAAGGCCGCGCCTGACCTTGACGACCTGGTGCGGCAACTGGAGGAAACGGTCGGCAAGCATACGGAAGGGCGCGACGCGCTCGATTGGCAGATGAGCCGGGCCTTCGAGATCGTCGATGACGGCCCGCCGCCGGAAACGCCGCTGGTTCCGTTCCTGCAGCGTCACCTGCATATGAGCGAACGGACGCTGCGCCGGCGTTTCGAGGACGCTTTCGGCTACGGCCCCAAAACGCTCGACCGCATCCTGCGTTTCCAACGCTTCCGCCGCCTGCGGCGCCAACAGCGCGATGCCTCGGCCGCGCAGCTCGCCATCGAGGCCGGCTATGCCGACCAGGCGCATCTGATCCGCGAAAGCCGGCGGCTGACCGGCGTGACGCCCTCGGCGCTGGCGTAAGGCAACGCCGGCGCCCTACTCGCCCGCCAGCCAGTCGAGCGTCCAGCGCGACGGCTGCCGGACGGCGAGCGCCTTGTGGAGGGCGGGCAAGAGGATCTTCAATTCACCTTCCAGCGTGTAGGGCGGATTGACCACCACCAGCCCGCTGCCGTCGAGACTGGGCTCGTCCGAGGCGGGCCGGACCTCGAAGGCAATGTCGAGCAGCTTCTGAATGCCGGCCTCTTTCAGCGCGGTGCGGAAAGCGGTCACCGCCTTGCGATCCTTGATCGGATACCAGAGCGCGTATATCCCGCCCGGCCAGCGCCGATGCGCCTTCAGCAGCCCTTCGACGAGGCGGGAGAACTCGCCCTCCTCCTCGAAGGGCGGATCGATGAGGACGAGGCCGCGCTTTTCCTTCGGCGGCAGCTGCGCCCCCAGAGCCAGCCAGCCATCGAGTTCGATTACCCTTGTCTGAAAGTCCCCTGCGAAGACGGATTTCAGCCGCGCGGCATCTTTCGGATGCAGTTCGATCGCGGTCAGCCGATCCTGATGTCGCAGCAGATGGCGGACGATCAGCGGCGAACCGGGATAGTGCTTGAGGCCGCCGTCGGGATTTTGCGCGCGCACCGCCTCGAGATAAGGGTGCAGAAGCGCCGCCGCTTCTGGCTCGAGCACGGCCCCGGCCAGCCGGCCGATGCCGCCCTGCCACTCACCGGTCTTGCCGGCCTCGACCGAAGCGAGGTCATAGCGGCCGATGCCGGCATGGGTGTCGATGACGCGGAAGGCCTTATCCTTCTGCTTGAGATATTCCACGAGGCGCGCGAGCACGGCATGCTTGACGACATCGGCGAAGTTGCCGGCGTGGTAGGCGTGACGATAGTTCATGCGTTCCTACCTCCAGAGGCCATGATGTCGACCGAAAACCGCGTCCCATTTTTCGGCATCATGCTGGTGGCGAACCGTTGCGGCCCCACCGCGGCGGAGGCGGCTGCGAATTGGGGTTCTGCGGATGGCCTCCGCCGCGGCGGCCGAAGATCAGCGACAGCACCAATCCGGCGAGGCCCACGCCCATCAGCGTATAGCCGGCCGGCCGCGCACGCTCGTCTATCGAGCCTGTGCCGGCGCGCAGGATGAGATCGACCGCACGCATGTCGATGCCGTCGGCATCGCCCGGGCCGACGGTGAAAACGTATGCTCCGGGCGTGACGGCCTCGATGACGCCGGCCTCGTCGCGGAAGATCTTGTCGGGCAGTTGCGGGCTCGCCTGGCGCGGATTGTCGGTGTGGTTGAAGGAGAGCGCCGACGCCAGCGCCGTGCGGCCGCCGCTCGCCGCGGTCAGCGTGAGCACCGTGCGCTGCTGGCCGGCGACCCGCTCGGCCCGCGCGGTCAAATCCACCAGTACCCTCACCGGCGCATCGCTTGCAGCGAGTTGCACGGTAACCGGCCGGAAGCGACCGCCCTCATAGACGCGGTAGGTGCCGATCGCATGGCCGGAAAAATTGCCCATCGCCCACGGATAGAAGATGCCGATGGCGGCGCCGGCGACGAGGAGAAGGATACAGAGAAAGCGCATTCAAAGCCTTGGCGTTTCGGGCGGGATCGCCGCTACTTTCTGGCGGTTTCGTTTCGGGCAGCTTCGCGGAGCCGCTCCATCTCGTCCAGGAACATTTCCAGGCCAAGATCGAACGTCTTGTCGAAGCTGCCGGCGCCGAAATAGGCGCCGGCCGCCATGACGCTCGGATAGTCGCGCGCCAGTTCCTCGCTGCTGACGGTGGTGACCGCCGAAGGCCCCTTGGCGTAGCCGGCGGTCTCGTCGAGGATCGCGCCCATCAGATAGTAGCCGGCGGCGCGGAACAGGCGGGCGCTTAGCTCGGGGCCGAAGCCGCCATCCTCGAACATGCCGATGATAGCGTTGAGCTTTGCCAGGCAGGGCGGCGAGTTCATGCGATAGACGACGATGAACGGCGCGAAGGCCGGGTGCTCGGTGGCGACACGACGGAACTCCTGCATGCCGATGCGCGCCCGCTCGCGCCAGGGCAGGCTGTCGTCGGGAATGACGAGCCCGCTCATCTGCCGGTCGACCAGCGCCTCGTAAAGATGCGCCTGCGAGGGAAAGTGGTGATAGATGCTCATCGCCTCGCAGCCGAGCCTGGCGGCGAGCTTGCGCATCGAAAAACCGGACAGCCCTTCCTTCTCGATCACCTCGAATGCGGCAGCCTCGATCATCTCGCGGGAGAGTTTGCCGCGGGTTCGCTTTTTCTTGCTCGATGCGTCCATGTCCGTGCTTGACAACTTACACTGTAAGGTTCATCTTCCGCATACCTTACATCGTAAGGCTAGCAAAAACCAGAGGAGAACATCATGTCAGTCATTCGCATCGTGTCATGCGTGCATTCCTGCCTTCGTTCCGCCTCGCTCATCGCCGCCGCGGTCGCCTTTGCCGCAGCGCTCGCTTCCGCGTCTGCCCGGGCCGACGACTACGACGCCGCCCTCAAGGACATCCAGGCGACGATGGGCGGCGTGCCGAGCTTCGTCAAACAATTCCCGAAAGCCGGTCTGCCCGGCGCCTGGGCCGAGGTCAAGGCCATCGAGCTCAGCGACAAGACGGCGCTGACGCCGAAGGAGAAGTCGCTGATCTCGCTGGCGGTCGCGGCGCAGATCCCCTGCAGCTACTGCATCTGGTCGGACACAGAGAACGCCAGGCATGCCGGCGCCACCGACGAGGAGATCCAGGAAGCGGTCGCCATGGCGGCGCTGACGCGTCATTGGAGCACCATCTTCAACGGCATGCAGGTCGATCTCGACCAGTTCAAGAAAGAGATGGGCGGACAGTGAGGCCCAAAGCTTATTGCCCGATGAATGGGCGGGCGGTTGGCCCGCCCATTCATTGCAGCCATTGGGGTCTTCCCTGCCGGCCGACGCTTCAACGGAGCAGGTGGATTCGCCGGGGCCGCTGCTCTATAGGAACAGCCTTCGCCGAGCGGGCGAAGCCTTTGGAGATCTGGTTGAAGCGAGCGATATCGATAGTCGTCACCCTGGCGCTGCTGGCATGGCTTGCCAGCGACCAGCGCTGGAAGATGGTGGGCGATGCGTTCGCCTCCATCACGCCCGGCGCCTTCGTGGCGGTGGCGGCGGCGCTGTTCGTCACCTATGTGCTTCGGGCGCTGCGTGTCTGCGACGAGTTCCGCGACGACGTGAACGGCCGATTCGGCGCCACGCTGCGCATCATCCTGATCCACAATGCGATGATCAACGTCGTGCCATTTCGCGGCGGCGAGACGGCCTTCCCGATCCTCCTGCGCCGGGTGTTCGGCGTCTCGATCGTGCGCGCCAGCGCTTCGCTGCTGTGGTTCAGGCTGCAGGACGCTTTCGTCGTCGGCGTGCTGGCCTGCCTGGTCTGGCCGGGCCTGCACCCGGCGCTCAGGGCTGCCGGCATCGCGGCGCTGATCGCCGCCGCCTGGTACCTGCCGCGCTGGGCGCGCGCGCCGCACAACTGGGCGACGGGAGGGAGGATCGTCTCGAAGCTCGGCAAATTGCGAGACATCTTCACCGAAGCGACCGGGCGTTCGCGCTATGGCTGGTGGTGGACCATCGCGAACTGGGCGTTGAAGCTCGGCGTGCAGGGCTGGCTGCTCGCCATGCTGCTTGGCACCACGTTCCAGGCCGCCTTTCCCGGCGCAGTCGGCGCTGAGGCAGCTGCCATCCTGCCGGTGCAGGGCGTGGCCGGCTTCGGCACCTATGAGGCGGGCGCCGCCGCGGCATTGCTCTATTCCGGCATCGCCATGAAGGACGGGCTGCAGGCAGCGCTGGCGCTGCATCTCTTCATCCTCTGCTCGGCGGTCGCAACCGGTGCGATCGCCTGGCTGTTCCCCTCGAAATCGACCCTGCCGGAGACCCCGGCGGCGGGACCGGCAAGGAAATGACCGCCATGAACGTGCTTCCCATTCCGGCATCCGGGTTGCCCGAGGGCGCCGTCATGCCCGAACACAAGCTCTCCATCGTCATCCCGATGTATAACGAGGCCGACAACGTCGAGCCGCTGCTCGCGCGCATCCACCAGGCGATGGAAAATTACAGCCAGCCCTGGGAAGTGGTGCTGGTCGACGACGGCAGCACCGATGCCACGCCCGCCGAAATCCGGCGGCTGGCGGCTCATTACGGGCCGCATGTGCACGGCGTGGAGCTGGTGCGCAACTACAAGCAGACCGCCGCCATGCAGGCCGGCCTCGACGCCGCGCGCGGCGACGTCATAGCGACGCTCGACGGCGACCTGCAGAACGACCCCTTCGACATTCCGCGCATGGTCTACCGTCTTTTGACCGAGGATCTCGACCTCGTCGCCGGCTGGCGCAAGAACCGCCAGGAAGGTTTCTGGATGCGGCGCCTGCCCTCGCGCATAGCCAACAGGCTGATCGCGCGCGTCACCGGCGTGCGGCTGAACGATTATGGCTGCAGCCTGAAAGTGTTCCGCGGCAGCGTGATCCGCAGCGTGCGCCTCTATGGCGAGATGCACCGCTTCATCCCGGCATGGCTGGCGACGGTGACGACGCCGCGCCGCATCGCCGAGGAGGTGGTGACGCACCACGCGCGCATCCACGGCCACTCGAAATACGGCATCTCGCGCACCTTCCGCGTCGTGCTCGACCTCGTCTTCATGTTCTTCTTCATGCGCTATCGCACCCGTCCCGGCCACTTCTTCGGCGGCATCGGCATCGTGCTCGGCGTCATCGGCTCGCTGATCCTGGCCTATCTGTTCGCGATCAAGGTTTTCTGGGGCCAGGACATCGGCACAAGGCCGATGCTCATCACCGGCTTCTTCCTGGTGATCGCCGGGCTGCAGGCGGTGACATCGGGCGTGCTGGCCGAGATGCTGTCGCGCATCTATCTCGAGGCCAATGGCGCGCTGGCCTATGTGGCGCGGCCGCAGCCCGCGCATGGCGAAGGCGACGGATGGCAATGGCCGAGCAAGCCGGCGATTGAAAAGGCGAAGCCGCGACGCAGGTGATTCTGTCGCTCAGCTGCATCGGCGATGAACTCGATAAGAGTCTGCCTCAAACCGTACGGCACTGACGTTCACGCCTTGCGCTCCCAGCGCCGGTCGGGCGTTTGCTGCCAGTAGGTCACGGCGTGGCCGGCTTCCTTCATTGTCTTCCAATGGCCACGGGCGGCTTCGAGCTGCGCGGCGTCATGGCCGTCGAACAAAAAGACGGCGCGCTCGTAGCCGGAAAGCTCGGGTGGGCTGGCGCCGTCGACAAGGAAGCGGATCTGCGCGGCGTTCGGGTTGCCCTCGTCCGTGGTGAGCAGGATCGGCTGCTCGGCCGGATAGGCCTCGCGGTCGGTGGCATGCGCGAGGAAGGAATCGTCGCGAAAAACCCACAGATGCTGGTCTAGCGCGTCGCGCCGCTCCTCGGTTCCGGTCTGCACCACGGCGCGCCAGCCACGTTCGACGCTGCGCTCGAGCAGGCCCGGCAGCGCCTCCTCCAGCGTCGATTCCGTCAAATGGTAGAACAGGATGTCGGCCATCCCCTACCCTTCGTAGTGATCGCGCACCAGCCTATCGAGAAGCCTGACGCCGAAGCCCGAGCCCCATGACTGGTTGATCTCGCTCGACGGCGCGCCCATCGCGGTGCCGGCGATGTCGAGATGCGCCCAGGGCGTGTCCTTGACGAAGCGCTGCAGGAACTGCGCGGCGATGATGGCGCCGCCATAGCGGCCGCCGATGTTCTTCATATCGGCGTTCTTGGAATCGATCAGCTTGTCATATTCGGGTCCGAGCGGCATACGCCACAATCGCTCCTGGCTGGCCTGGCCGGCGCCGAAAAGCCGGCCGGCAAGCTCGTCATTGTTGGAGAACAGGCCGGCATAGTGCTGGCCGAGCGCCACCATGATGGCGCCGGTGAGCGTCGCCAGATTGACCATGAATTTCGGCTTGAAACGGTCGTTCGTATACCAGAGCGCGTCGGCGAGCACGAGGCGGCCTTCGGCATCGGTGTTGAGCACCTCGATGGTCTGGCCAGACATCGAGGTGACGATGTCGCCCGGGCGCTGCGCGTGGCCGTCGACGGCGTTCTCGACCAGGCCGATGACGCCGACCACATTGGCCTTGGCCTTGCGCGCGGCAAGCGCATGCATCAGCCCGGTGACGGCGGCCGCACCGCCCATGTCGCCCTTCATGTCTTCCATGCCGGAGGCCGGCTTCATCGAATTACCGCCGGTGTCGAAGGTGACACCCTTGCCGATGAAGGCAAGCGGCGCCTCCTTGGCCTTGCCGCCGTTCCAGCGCATCACCACAAGGCGGGCGCCGCGCGGCGAGCCTTGCGCGACGCCGAGCAGCGAGCCCATGCTGAGCTTCCTCATCTCTTTTTCAGCGAGGATCTCGACCTCGACGCCGAGTTGCTCCAGCTCCTTGACCCGTTCGGCGAAATCGACCGGCCCCAGCACGTTCGCCGGCTCGTTGACGAGATCGCGCGCAAGCAGGACGCCGTCGACCACAGCCTCCTCACCGACGAATGCCTTCTTCGCAGCCGCGGGGTCGGCGCAATGGATGGTTATCCTGGCCGGCTTCGCGGCCTCGGCCTTCCTGGCGTCGGCCCCCTTTGGATCAAATTGGCCGTCCTCCTTGTCTTTCCTGGTCTTGTATTTGTCGAAGGCGTAGCTCCGCAGCAGGATGCCGGCGGCAAGGCCCGCCGCCTGGCGGCCATCGGCCTGCAGTTCCGGCAGATCGAGGATGACGGCCACCTCGGTCGCCTTGCGCAGCGATGCGGCAACCGCGCCACCGAGCTTCAGCCAGGCATTGTCGTCGAGGGCTGAAACCTTGCCGGCGCCGACCGCCACCAGCCGATCGACCGACGTTCCTTCCGGCGCCAGCACCTCGGCCGAACTTGCAAATTTGCCGGAGAAATCGGCGACCGGAAAGGCACGGGCAAGCGCGCCGGCCGGATCGCAGGCCTTCGCCGCCTCGCCAAGTCCGCCGCCGTCGGCCGCGAACACGAAGACGCTGCCCTTTTTCGGAGCAGCGAATTTGGCGAAAGAAATGGATGGTCTCGACGTCATCAGGTCCTGCTTTCGGAGGTGGCCGCTAGGTGCCGGCAAAGATTATTTTCAGCGAGCGATAGGTTCGGCAAGCGTGCGCGACATTTGGTCGTTTTCAGCCATTTAGCAAGACTTTGGCCGAAATCGCTGTCTATATCAGCGCTACCATGGACGAGGGATTCGCCTCGGCACTATCTTAGCTTGCTGCCGCAACCTGCTGTTAACCATAGATGTTTTGCATTTCTTATCCATTGACGCGGACACTCCGCCGCGCCTGGGAACGCGGTGTGGGCGACAAACCGGAGCAAGCCGCCCCATGACCCAGTTGTGCGCGCGACGCCGGATGATTACCTTGTCGGCGGGCATGATGCCGTTCGGCAAAATCGAGAAAAGCCTTCATGAAGGTCGTTGAACGCTACATCATGCGCCGCGCCGTGGGAATGTTCCTGGCGGCCCTGATCTGGACGCTTGCGATCGTGTGGACGACGCAGGTGCTGGCCAAGATCGACCTCGTCACCGACAACGGCCAGTCGGCACTGACCTTCTTCGAAGTCGCCGCACTCATCATCCCCTCGATCATCCCGATCGTGGTGCCGTTCGCCCTGGTGGTGGCGGTGGCGCAGACGCTGAGCGCGATGAACACCGATTCGGAACTGGCCGTGCTAAGCGCCGCCGGCGCCTCGCGCTGGACGATCGCCAGGCCGATCCTGTTGCTCGCGGCTTTTGCCTGCGCCTTTTCCTTCATCGTCGACAACGCCATCGACCCCTATGCCAGGCAGAAGAACCGCCAGTTGGTCGCGGCCTCGCGCGCCGACCTCGTGTCGCTGATCATCCAGGAAGGCACGTTCCGCAAGATCGACGAGGGCCTCTACCTGCAGGTTGGCGAACGGCTTCCCGGCAACCGGCTGGGCGGCATATTCGTGGCCGATTCGCGCGAGGAAGGGGCAAGCCTTACCTATTACGCCAAGACCGGCAGCGTCGTCGAAAAGGGCGACGAGAAGGTGCTGATGATGAACGACGGCGTCATCAACCGTAAATCGGTGACTGGCGACCTCTCGGTCATCCGCTTCACGTCCTACGCCTTCGACCTGTCGGCTTTCATGTCGGCGGCGAACGACATCACGCTTTTGCCCAAGGACCGCACGACGACGTATCTCCTCAATCCGGATTCCAACGACAGGCTCTTCCAGCGCGAGCCGGGCAGCTACCGGGCCGAGTTGAACCAGCGTTTTGCGGAATGGAGCTATTCGCTGGTGTTCGCGCTGATCGCGCTTGCCGTCGCGGGCGATGCCCGCTCGCATCGCGAGGCGCGCATCCATCCGCTGATCACGGCAATCGCGATTGCGCTATTCGTGCGCTGGCTGGGCTTCTTCGCCGCCGGCAAGGCCGACAAGGTCTGGTATTATGTCTATCTGCTCTATGGCATTCCGATCGTCGCCTCGGCGATTTCCATCTGGTTCATCGTTTCCTCGCGCAGCATGGAACTGCCCGCCGCCTGGGCCGACTGGCTGACAAATCTCGGCAGCCGCGTCAGCGAAAGCTGGGCGGCGTTGAAGCTCTGGCTTGCCCGGCGCAGCACTTCCGGCCAGGGAGCCTGACGATGGGCTGGACGCTGGGCCGCTATTTCTTCTTCCGCTATGTCACCATCACCGTCTGGTTCTTCCTCGGCCTGCTGGCCCTGGTGTTCCTGATCGACTTTACCGAGCTTTCCGGCCGCACGACCGGGCTGCCGGGCTTCACCTACGGCACGGCCTTCGCCATTTCGGCGCTCAGGATGCCGATGATCATGCTGCAGACGGTGCCGTTCGTCGGGCTGTTCTCGGCAATGGCGACGCTGGTGTCGCTCAACCGCCGCTACGAGCTGGTGATCGCGCGCTCGGCCGGCGTTTCGGCCTGGCAGTTCCTGTTCCCGTGCTGCGTCGGCGCGCTGATGTTCGGCGTGTTGTCGGTGGCAGTGATGAACCCGATCGCCGCGCATGGCTTTTCCTGGTCCGAGCAGATGGAGAACGACCTGCGGGCCGGCAAGTCCAACGCCGTGACCACCAACGTCACGCCGTGGCTCAGGCAGAAGACCGAATCAGGCGACACCATCATCGGCGCCCGCGCCATCCTCAATCAGGGCCTGGAGATGGCGGACGCAGTGTTCTTCATCCTCGACCAGCAGGGCAACATCACCGAGCGCAAGGATGCGGCCAAGGCCTTCCTGCGCGACGGTTACTGGGAACTGCAGGACGTCAAGGTCTTCAAGGGGGGCAATATCCAGGCGCTGGCGACCGACAAGGTGGCGACCAACCTCAAGCCGGAATTCGTGCAGGAGCGGCTGGCGCGCCCGGAAACCATCCCCTTCTACGAGCTGCCGCGCAAGATCGAGGTTGCCCGCTCCTTCGGGCTGAAGGCAAATGCCTTCGCCATGCAGTTTGATTCGCTGGTGGCGCTGCCTTTCCTGCTCGTCGCCATGACGCTGATTGCTGCAACGGTTTCAATGCGATTTGCGCGAATGGGGCAGTCGGCAACGATGATTCTGGGTGGCGTCGTGGCCGGCTTTCTGCTTTATGTCGTTTCGGTACTGGTCAAGGCATTCGGTGTGGCTGGATTCGTGCCTACGGTAGTGGCAGCATGGGTTCCGGTCGTCGTGGCTATGTTCTTTGGGGTGACATTTCTGCTATACAAGGAAGACGGCTAGTGAGGGAGGCGGTTTTGCGCAGCCATAGGCAGGCCGGTTTGGCACGCCTCTATGGGGCGACCGCCTTGGCATGTCTGTTCGCCTGTGCGGTGCCGCTGGCACCCGCGCTGGCGCAGACTGTGACTGCCAAGCCGGTCCCTTCCGGCACGCAGATGCTGCTGGCCGCCGATACGCTTGTCTATGACAACGACAAGCATACGGTGACAGCCGTTGGCGGTGTGCAGATCGACTATGGCGGAAACAAGCTCGTGGCACAGCGCGTGGTGTACAACCGCGACACCAAGCGCCTCGTGGCCAGCGGCGCCGTCGAGCTGATCAACAGCGACGGCACCAAGGTCAATTCCGAACATATCGACATCACCGACGACTTCGCCGACGGCTTCACCAACGCTCTGCGCGTCGAGACGACCGACAAGGCCTATTTCGCCGCCGAGAGCGCCGAGCGCATGGGCGGCGTTCTGACCACGTTCCACAATGGCGTTTACACCGCCTGCGAGCCTTGCGAGGACAAGCCGGACAAAGCGCCGACCTGGCGCATCAAGGCGCGGAAGATCATCTGGAACGGAGAGAAGAAGACGGTCCGCTTCGAAAACTCCAATTTCGAGTTCTTCGGCTTCCCGCTCGCTTATTTGCCGGCCTTCGAGATCGCCGACCCGACCGTGAAGCGCAAGAGCGGCTTCCTGATCCCCGGCGTCGTCTACAACAACCATCTCGGCGTCGGCATCAAAGTCCCCTATTATTTTGCCCTTTCGCCGACCTATGACCTCACCGTCACCGGCAGCGGCTATACCAAGCAGGGCTTCCTCGGCGAGGCCGAGTGGCGCCAGCGCTTCAACAACGGCGAGTACTCGCTGAAGATCGCCGGCATCAACCAGCAGGATCCGAACGCGTTCATCGGCACCGGCAACCGGTACGTCGTCGATTCGGGCGAGCCCGGCGACCCGAACAAATTCCGCGGCATGATGGGCACCAAGGGCCAGTTCGCCATCAACGAGCGCTGGAACTTCGGCTGGGACGTGCTGCTGCAGACCGACAAGAATTTCTCGCGCACCTATAACATCGACGGGTACAACGACCTCGCCCATCAGTCGTCGATCTATTTGACGGGCTTGAGCGACCGCAACTATTTCGACGTTCGCGCCATGCGATTCGAGGTTCAGGAGGACACGCTCTCCAGCGATCCGACGGCGCGCGCGGCCAAGCAGCCTTGGGTGCTGCCGTCGCTCGACTACGCCTACATCCCCGATATGCCGGTGGCGGGCGGCCAGTTGTCGTTCAACGTCAATACGCGCGTCATCAGCCGCGACCGGTTGGATGAAACATTTGACGAAAACTCGAAAGTTTTGCGTGTTCCGGGCCTCGAAGGCCAATCCAGCCGGTTCACCGCCGAGGCCGAATGGAAACGCACCTTCACCACCGACGGCGGCCTGCAACTGACGCCGCTGCTCGCCTTCCGTGGCGACGCCGGCTACGTCAACGCCAATTCGGCTTCGCTCGCCGCGGTGAACCAGATGGGCGCGAATCTCGGCGAAAACGTCGACATGCGTTCCTCGCTTGCCCGCTACATGGCCACTCTCGGCCTCGAGGCGCGTTGGCCGCTGCTGTTCTCGATGCCGAGCTCCAGCCATATATTGGAGCCGACCGCGCAGGTCTTCGTGCGTCCGAACGAACAATATGTCGGCGGGCTGGCCGTCCCCAACGAGGACGCGCAGAGCTTCGTCTTCGACGCCACCACGCTGTTCGAGCGCGACAAATTCTCGGGCTATGATCGTATAGAAGGCGGCACGCGCGCCAATGTCGGCTTCCGCTATTCGGGTGCCTATGACAATGGCTGGGCCACCAACGCCATCTTCGGCCAATCCTATCAGCTCGCGGGCCTGAACTCTTTCGCCGCTCCCGATCTCGTCAATGTCGGAGCCCAATCCGGCCTGGACAAGCAGACCTCGGACTATGTCGGCCTGGTCGGCTTCAACAGCCCGAGCGGTTTCTCCGGCTCGCTGAGTGGGCGTTTCGACGAACAGACCTTCGAGGTCAGGCGCGCCGAAGTGAAGGCGGCCTATTCCAGCCTGCCGATATCGCTCAGCGCCAAATACGCCTTCATCGAGGCGCAGCCTCTTTACGGCTTCACCACCGACCGCCATGAAGTCACGCTTGGCGCCTCGACGCATCTGGCGCAGAATTGGCGGCTCTTCGGCACCGGGACCTACGACATCCGGAGCAACGTGCTGGTCAAGGACGGGGTAGGCTTCGCATACAACGATTCCTGCTTCACCTACATCATGACCTATTCGCAGACACGCGATACCATCACCAAGGAAGTGTCGCAGAATATCGGCTTCAACCTGTCGTTCCGCACGCTGGGCGATTTCGGCTCGTCGACCAGCGCGGTCGATACCATCCAGTAACCGAGGCCGGCGCGTGGCCTGCGAGCCGGGCGCCGATGGTGCCTTGGACTTGATTTGGAGCGTGAGCCCCCGAAAATGCACTGGATTCTCGGGGCCATGCGCTGGCGACATCGTTTCGCCGCATAGGATGGGCATGGGGGGCGACTGCATCGCGCAGGCGTTTGGAGGATGTGCGGCGATGTCGCGCCGACGAAATTGGGGCGGAAAAACTGGGAAGATAAGATGAGGAAATACCTGTTTTCGGCAGGATTGGCGCTTCTGGTGGCGGCGGCTTCGGTTTCGGTCTCGGCTGTCGTGCAGCCTGCTTTCGCCGCGGAGATCAAGTACGTCGTCAATGGCATTCCGATCACCTCCGGCGACATCGCCCACCGTGCGGCCTTCTTCAAGCTGCAGCACAAGAAGGGCGACGCCAAGCAAGAGATGATCGACCAGACGCTGCGGCTGGCCGAGGCCAAGCGGCTCGGCATCCGCATCACCGACCAGCAGGTCGAAGCCGCCTACCAGCGCTTCGCCTCGGGCAACAAGATGCCGCTGGCGAAGCTCGACGCGATCATGACGCAGTCGGGCGTCACCAAGGAGCATTTCAAGGAATTCATCCGCGCCCAGATGGCCTGGAACCAGGCGCTCGGCGCGCGCTACCGCTCCGGCGAAGGCGGCTCGGTGACCGAGCAGGACGCCGTGCGGCGCATGCTCGACAAGGGCGGCGCCAAGCCGACCGCCACCGAATACATGTTGCAACAGGTGATCTTCGTGGTGCCGGCATCGGAGCGCGCCGCCACGCTCGCCAAGCGCAAGCGCGAGGCCGACGCAATGCGCGCCCGCTTCAGCGGCTGCACCACCACGCGCGAATTCGCCAAGGGCCTGCTCGACGTCACGGTGCGCGATCTTGGCCGCGTGCTGGCACCGCAATTGCCGTCGGACTGGGCCGAGCAGATCAAGGCGACCAAGGTCGGCGGCGCGACGCCGACCCGCGAGACCGAGCGCGGCGTGGAATTCATCGGCATCTGCTCGTCGCGCGAGGTTTCCGACGACAAAGCCGCGCAGATGGTGTTCCAGGCCGAGGGCGGCAACGACAAGGACGCCGACGCGCTCAGCAAGAAATATGTCGACGAGCTGCGCCAGAAGGCCAAGATCGTCGAACGCTAGAGCCGGGTGACTTCCGGTCGGATAGAGCCTTTCGGCATCACGCTGATGAGCAATTCCGGAAAGGAGTGGCGCGGTTCTTTCCCTCCGGGATTGCGTCAGAACAAAGGATGGAGCGGCAGGGTCCGACGCGTGCCTCGACACCGCAGAAAGTCCGCCTTCCGTCGCGGCATGAACCGCCTGGTCCGCGGACTCGCATGAGTATGAAGAAGCCCGACGCGCCGCTGGCGCTCAGTGTCGGCGACCCTTCGGGCATCGGACCCGAGATAGCCATCGCCGCCTGGCAGGCGGGCGACAGCGCCGGCGTGCCGCCTTTCTATCTCATCGCCGACCCCGCCCTGGTCGAATCCCGCGCCCGCCGTATCGGCGCAAACGTGACGATTGCCGAGACGTTGCCGGAGCAGGCGGCGCATCGTTTTGCCCGCGCGCTTCCCATCGTGCCGCTCCATGCGCGCCATGTCGACCTCCCTGGAAAGCCGGACCCGGCCAATGCCGCCGGCACCATCGAAGCCATCGACCGCGCTGTCGACGACTGTCTCGCCGGCCGCGCCGCCGCTGTGGTCACCTGCCCGATCGCCAAGAAGCCGCTCTACGACGCGGGCTTCGGCTTTCCGGGCCACACCGAGTATCTGGCGCACCTGGCCTCGCGCCACACCGGCAGGGCGGTGACGCCGGTGATGCTGCTGGCCGGACCCGAATTGCGCGCCGTGCCGGTCACCATCCACATTCCCCTGGCCGAAGTGCCGAAGGTGCTCACCACGGAACTGATCGTCGCCACGGCGCGCGTCACCGCCAATGATCTCAAGTGCCGCTTCGGCATCGCGCGGCCGAGGCTCGCCATCGCCGGGCTCAACCCGCATGCCGGCGAAGGCGGCGCGATCGGTCTGGAGGATCTGTCGATCGTTCTCCCGGCCGTGAAGGCGCTCCAGGCCGAGGGCATCGACGCGGTCGGACCGCTGCCGGCCGATACGATGTTCCATCCGCGCGCCCGCGCCTCCTATGACGCGGCGCTGTGCATGTATCACGACCAGGCGCTGATCCCGGCAAAGACGCTCGCTTTCGACGAAGCGGTCAACGTGACGCTGGGGCTGCCCTTCGTGCGCACCTCTCCCGACCACGGTACCGCCTTCGACATAGCCGGAAAGGGCATCGCGCGCGCCGACAGCCTGATCGCGGCGCTGAAGCTGGCGCGCCGGCTGGCCGATAGCGACCGCCAAGCCGCGGCCGCGTGAGGCTCCGTTGAACGGGCGCGTCACGATCGACGGATTGCCGCCGCTACGCGAGGTGATCGAGCGGCATGGGCTGCAGGCCAAGAAGGCGCTCGGGCAGAATTTCCTGCTCGACCTCAACCTGACTGGCAAGATCGCCCGCGCGGCCGGCGATCTTGGCGAAGCGACGGTGATCGAGGTCGGCCCTGGCCCTGGCGGGCTGACGCGGGCGTTGCTGTTCAACGGGGCGCGACGCGTGATCGCCATCGAGCGCGACGAGCGCTGCCTTGAAGCGTTGGCCGAGGTTTCCAACCATTATCCCGACCGTCTGGAGGTCATTGCCGGCGACGCGCTCAAGACCGATTTTGCAGCACTTGCCGGCAAGGCGAATGGCGGGGCGGTGAAGATCGTCGCCAATCTGCCCTACAATATCGGCACCGAGCTTCTGATCCGCTGGCTGACGGTGGCTGACTGGCCGCCCTTCTACCGGTCGATGACGCTGATGTTCCAGCGCGAGGTGGCGGAGCGCATCACGGCGGATCCGGGCAGCGACGCCTATGGCCGGCTCGGCGTTCTGGCCGGCTGGCGGACCGAGGCGAGGATCGCTTTCGACGTGCCGCCACAGGCTTTCACGCCGCCGCCGAAGGTCACCTCCTCAGTGGTGCATCTGGTGCCGCGCCCGTCTCCCCTGCCCGTCGACGGCAGAAAGCTCGGCCGCGTCACCGAGGCGGCCTTCGGCCAGCGCCGGAAGATGCTCAGGCAAAGCGTGAAGAGCCTGGGCGGCGAGGCGTTGCTGACACGCGCCGGCATCGACCCGACGCGGCGGGCGGAAACTCTCAGCGTAGAAGAGTTTGTCCGGCTGACCAACGCGGTTTGACCGCCGGCGCCACCACTGGAACCCACAAAACGGCGCCATAGATAGCCGGGCGAAACCGCCTGGAGCCTGCAATGCCTGCCTATATCATTTCCGACGTTACGATCCGCGACCGGGAAGCGTTCGAAGCCTATCGAACCCGCGCCGCAGCCTCCATCGCCACGCATGGCGGCCGCTATCTGGCCCGGGGCGGCGACGTGGAGACGCTGGAAGGCGACTGGCAACCCAGACCACTGATCGTCGTTGAATTTCCCGACATCGAGACCGCGCGCCGCTGGTATCGCTCCGACGAGTATGCGGCGGCGCTGGAGGTTCGCGATGCCGCGCTCAGCCGCAACCTCATCCTGGTCGATGGGTTGGGTTGTGACGCGCATGATAGGTAGGGTAGCGCTCGTCATTCAAACGCATTACATTCATGGCAAAGGAGATTGCCATGCCAGCGAACGCACTTGTTCAGACGCGTATCGACGCCGATATTCGGGATCGGGCTTCCGCAGTGCTCGAAAACATGGGGCTGACAGTCTCGGATGCGGTACGGATACTGCTCACCCGAACCGCCAACGAAGGTGCGCTGCCGATTGATCTCGTCGCAAACAGCGAGGCTTACGATGCGTGGTTTCGCGCCAAAGTGCGCGAGGCACTTGGCGACACCCGGCCTGACATTCCTGATGATCAGGTCGAGGCGCATTTCGCTGAAAGACGCGCTGCGGCGCGTCACAAGGCCGACGAGCCCAAGTCTTGAAGATCGTATGGTCGGCCTTCGCGCTTTCCGATCGCGATGAGATATTCACACATATCGAGGCTGACAACCCTGTCGCCGCGATCGCGGTCGATGAGCGGATTGTCACCGCCGTCAGCCACCTTCAAGACTTTCCCGAGAGTGGCCGGACCGGCAGACTTCCAGGCACACGAGAGCTTGTCATCGTTGGCACGCCATATGTCGCAGCCTATCAACTGACCCAGGGCAGGGTTCGAATCCTGCGTGTGCTTCACGGGGCACAGCAGTGGCCAGACGATCTGCCGGCCAGTTGATCCGATTTCTTATCGGCTTGGCAACGCAGCGGCGCCTGCCTCACCCCGTCTTCTCGTCCAGCAACGCGGAAATGAAATCGAACAGCCCGGGCCGCCTGTCGCGGCGCAGGCGCTCGGCGGCGACGATGGCCCGGACCTCGGCGAAGGCGCGATCGAGATCATCGTTGACGATGACGAAGTCGTATTCCTTCCAATGCTCGATTTCGAGGCGGGCGTTCTTCAGCCTCGTCTCGATGACGGATTCCTGGTCCTCGGCGCGACGCTTCAGGCGCGCCTTCAATTCCTTCATCGACGGCGGCAGGATGAAGATCGAGACGATGTCGGCGCGCATCTTCTCCTTGAGCTGCTGGGCGCCCTGCCAGTCGATGTCGAACAGCATGTCGCGGCCTTCGGCCAGCGCGACCTCCGCCGGTTCGCGCGGCGTCGCATAGCAATTGCCGTGAACCTCCGCCCATTCGAGCAGCGCGTCGGAATCGCGCAACCGCTCGAATTCTCGCATGGTGCGGAAATGATAGTGGACGCCTTCGATCTCCGAACCGCGTCGCGGCCTCGTGGTGACGGACACCGAAAGCTCGAGGCTTGGATCGCTTTCCAGAAGATTGCGCGCGATCGTCGACTTGCCGGCGCCCGACGGCGACGACAGCACCAGCATCAATCCGCGGCGGCGGATGCGGGACCCCAGATCCCTGGCAGCCGTCGGCTCCTTGGCAACCATACCCGTCACTCCAGATTCTGGACCTGTTCGCGAAACTGGTCGACCACCGCCTTGAGCTCCAGCCCGATCGCGGTGACCGCGGCGGCGTTCGACTTGGAGCATAAGGTATTCGATTCGCGGTTGAATTCCTGAGCAAGAAAATCGAGCTTGCGGCCAATGGCGCCACCGCTTTTGAGCAGCGATCGCGCTGAAGCGACATGCGTCTTCAGCCGGTCGATCTCCTCGCGTATGTCGGCCTTGGTGGCGAGGAAGGCTGCCTCCTGATGCAGGCGGACAGCATCGAGATTGGCCGAGGCATCCATCAGGACACGCACCTGCTCTGCGATGCGCTCGCGGATTGCGGCGGGCTCGCGCGACGGGTCGGCTTCGGCTTTCAGCGTCAGCGTCTCGATGGCGTCGATATGCGCTGAAAGCAGCGCGCCCAGCGCCACGCCTTCGCTGTGGCGGGCCTGTTCAAGGCCGGCAAGCGCCGCCTCGAGCGCCGACAGGATCGATGCATCGAGAACGGCGCGCTCCTCCTCGGTCTCGACTGCTTCGGGGATGTCGAGCACGCCGCGCAGGGAGAGCAGGCCGTCTGCCGTCGCGGGTTCGGTGCCGAACTGTTCCTGCAAGCGTTTCGCCAACCCTGCCAGGTCCTTGAGGAATGCCTCGTTGACCACCGGCTGGGCCTGCCTGGCCGCGGCGCGGCCGACGGTCAGCGTCGCCTGGAAGTTGCCGCGCGCGAAACGCTTCTGAACGGTCTGCCGAACGGCAGTCTCCAGCCGGTCGAAACCTTGCGGCAGCCTCAGCCTCACCTCGGCGCTCTTGCCGTTCACCGATTTCACCTCCCAGGCAATCGAGGTGCCGTCGCTTTCGGCGGTGGACCGCGCGAAACCGGTCATGCTTTGCAGGTTCATCGTGCCTGTCATCCCCCTGTGGCGGGCCAGCGTACATGGCCCGGCGCTATGCGCCTCAAAAAGCCGGTCGAAGCCGGTGCCCCCTCAAAACATGAATATGGCGTCGCGTCAAAGGACGCACGCGGCGAGACCAACGCATCCCGCCGAACGGATCCAGGCGAGGCGCTGCATGGCCTTATCCAAGGAATGTCATTGTCCCGACACCGCCGCGCTTACGGTGCGGCATTGTTCGAGCCTACTGCGCGGCGTCGCCTCCGGCATCGCCGTTCTCGCCGCCATCAGCGGCGGCATTGCCGTCGGCGCTGCTGTCGGGGATGGCCGGCGCCGTCGTCTGGCCGGAAGCCTTGGCGGCGGCGTCGGCCTGCTTCTTCTGCAGCGCCCGATAGCGGGCGACGTTCTGGTTGTGCTCCTCCAGCGTCGCGGCAAAGACGTGTCCGCCATTGCCGTCGGCGACGAAATAGAGATCGTCGGTCTTCGACGGATTGGCGACCGCTTCGAGCGCCGCGCGCCCCGGATTGGCGATCGGCGTCGGCGGCAAGCCCTTGATCAGGTAGGTGTTGTAAGGCGTCTGCTTGTCGAGGTCGGACTGGTAGATCGGCCGGTCTGCCGGCTTCCCCTTGCCGCCGAACAGGCCGTAGATGATGGTCGGATCGGACTGCAGCCGCATGCCCTTGGCCAGGCGGTTCAGGAAGACGGCGGCAACGCGCGAGCGCTCGTCACTCCTGCCCGTTTCCTTCTCGACGATCGAGGCCAGCGTGATGAAATCATCGATGTTGGCGATCGGCAGGTCGGGCGCGCGATGCGACCAGACGTCCTCGACCAGCTTCTTCTGGTCGGCGACAAGCTTGTCGACCATCTGCTGGCGGGTGGCGCCGCGGGTGAAACGCAGCGTGTCGGTGGCAATGCTGCCCTCCGGCGGCAAGGTCTTCGGCATGTCGCCGGTCAGCGCCTCCTGGTCGGCAACGCGCTGGAGCGCCTGCTCTACCGTCAGCCCTTCGGGAATGGTGAGCGAGTACATCACCGATTTGCCGCTCTTGAAGAGCTCCATGATGTCGCGCATCGAAGCGCGCGGCTTGATTGCGTATTCACCCGCCTTCAGGGCCGATTCATTGCCGGTGGCGCGCACGCCGAGCCGGAAGATGCGGGCGTCGCTGATCAGGCTGCGCCGCTCCAGCTGATCGGCGATCTCTTGCACGCCGGTGTTCGGCTTGATCATGAAGGTATCGCCATTGGCGGACGGGCCGGGCTCGACGAAGGCCTGCATGCCGAAATAGAGCGCAGCGCCCGAGGCGAGCACGACAAGGATCGCCACGGAGAGGAAGAAATTCAGGAACACCACGACCTGGCTGCGCGAGGCGCGCGAACGCTTCGACGGCGGCGGTGTCCCCGCTTCGGGTCGCAGGGCTTCGGCGGCTGTCTTGGGCACGATCGGTCCTTGCGTCTGACGCTGTCCGAATTCCCCGCCGCCCGGATTTGTATTCATAGCGCCCTACCGTCTCATCTCGCAACGAATCCCCCGGCCGAAGGCTAGGGGAGAATTTGGCAAAAATGACGGCAGGTGGCGGGACTGCCGATTATGCTGTCTGTCTCTGAGCAATCCTGGACGGAAAATCGATGCGCACTTTCCTGGAATCGCTCCGGCCGGCTTTTCAGCCACCATACCGCTGGAACACGAGCGAGGCGTTGGTGCCGCCGAAACCGAACGAGTTCGACAGCGCTACGTCGATCTGGCGCTGGCGCGGCTTGTTCGGCACGAGATCGATGGCCGTCTCGCGTTCGGGATTGTCGAGATTGATGGTTGCGGGGGCGACGTTGTCGCGGATGGCAAGGATCGAGAAGATCGCTTCCGCGGCGCCGGCGGCTCCCAGCAGATGGCCGATCGACGACTTTGTCGACGACATCGAAATCTTCGAGGCGGCGTTGCCGACCAGCCGCTCGACCGCGCCGAGCTCGATCGTGTCGGCCATGGTCGAGGTACCGTGGGCATTGATGTAATCGACGTCGGCCGGCGAAAGCCTCGCCCGGTTCAGCGCCGCCGTCATGCAACGGTATGCGCCATCGCCGTCTTCGGCCGGCGCGGTGATATGGTGGGCATCGCCGGTCAAGCCATAGCCGGTGACCTCGGCGTAGATCTTGGCGCCGCGCGCCTTGGCATGCTCCAGCTCTTCCAGCACGACCACGCCCGCGCCCTCACCCATGACGAAGCCATCGCGGTCGCGGTCATACGGGCGTGAAGCCGTTTCGGGGCTGTCATTGCGCTCGGTGGACAGCGCGCGACAGGCGGCGAAGCCGGCAATCGACAGCCTGGTGATCGGCGCCTCGGCGCCGCCGGCCAGCATCACGTCGGCATCGCCCCACATGATCAGCCGGGCAGCGTCGCCAATGGCGTGCGCGCCGGTCGAGCAGGCGGTGACAACCGCATGGTTCGGCCCCTTCAGGCCGTGGCGGATGGAGACCTGACCCGAGACCAGGTTGATGATCTGTCCAGGGATGAAGAACGGGCTGATGCGGCGTGGGCCGCGTTCCTTCAGGATCATCGCGTTTTCGGCAATGCCGTCGATGCCGCCGATGCCCGAGCCGATCAGGACACCGGTGGCACACTGGTCCTTATATGTCTCGGGCTTCCAGCCGGAATCGGCCAGCGCCTCGTCGGCGGCCGCGATGCCGTAAAGAATGAACTCGCCGATCTTGCGCAGTTCCTTGGGCTCGAGCACGGCCTCCGGATTGAAGGTGCCGTTCGAGCCGTCGCCGCGCGGGATGATGTGGGCGATCTTGCAGGCAAGATCGTCCACCTCGAACTCGGTGACGCTGCGGCAAGCGCTGCGGCCGGAGAGCAATTCCCGCCAGCTGTGCTCGAAGCCCATGCCAAACGGCGAAAGCAGGCCAAGGCCCGTGACGACGACACGCCTCATCGCAGGTCCTCCCCGGTGATGCCTGCGAAAGAACTCAGGCCGAGGCCTTGTCGATATACTTCACGGCATCGCCGACGGTGAGGATGGTCTCAGCGGCATCGTCCGGAATCTCGACGCCGAACTCTTCTTCGAACGCCATGACGAGTTCGACCGTGTCGAGGCTGTCCGCGCCCAGATCGTCGATGAAGCTGGCCTGCTCCGTCACCTTGTCGGCATCGACGCCCAGATGCTCGATGACGATCTTCTTGACGCGCTCTGCGGTGTCACTCATTTGGGGCAATCCTCGTCTTATGTTGTCTGTCTTCGTTAGCGGGCGGAATGCCGCTAATCAAGCTGAAAGATGGTCTTGCGGGCTACGCAAAGCGCAGGACCGGTTTTTGCCCGAACCGCCGGGTTGCGGGCCGCATTACACGAAAAATGGCGAGCGTCCAAGCCGAAATGGCTGTTTTCACAGCCGTCTGACGCCCCTTCCAATCATCGTCCCCGTCAGATCATCGCCATGCCGCCATTCACATGAATGGTCTGGCCGGTGACGTAAGCCGCCTCGTTGGAAGCGAGATAGGCGACAGCCGAGGCAACCTCGGCGCTGGTGCCCATGCGCCTTGTCGGGATCGCGGCCATGATCGTCTCTTTCTGCTTGTCGTTGAGCTTGTCGGTCATGGCCGATTCGATGAAGCCCGGGGCGACGCAATTGACGGTGATGTTGCGGGTTGCGATCTCCTGCGCCAGCGATTTGGAAAAGCCGATCATGCCGGCCTTGGAGGCGCAGTAATTGGTCTGGCCGGGATTGCCGGTGACGCCGACCACCGAGGTAATGTTGATGATGCGGCCGTGGCGGCGGCGCATCATCGGATGGGTCAGCTCGCGGGTCAGCCTGAACACGGCGGTCAGGTTCACCTCGATCACACTGTCCCAGTCGGCGTCCGACATGCGCACGAACAGGCCGTCCTTGGTGATGCCGGCATTGTTGACCAGGATATCGACGCCCTCGAGATCGGCTTCCGCCTTCTGTCCCAGCGCCTTGACCGCGTCGCGGTTCGTCAGGTCGGCCGGAAACAGTTTTACGCGCTCGCCCAATTCGCCCGCCAAAGCCTCCAGCTTCTCAACCCGGGTGCCGTGCAGGCCGACGATCGCGCCCTGGCTATGCAGCACCCTGGCGATCGCTTCGCCGATGCCTCCCGATGCTCCGGTGACGAGCGCCTTACGGCCGGTCAGTTCGAACATTGTTGTCTCCTGATCTAAGGGCGCACCCTTGGCACAGGTGCGGTCAAATCGCCAGCCTGTCAGGCGAGCGCGGCCAGCGCAGCCTCGACTTCCGCCGCCGTGCCGATGGCGCCGGTGGCGATGTCGCGGTTGATGCGGCGCGCCAGACCCGACAGCACCTTGCCGGCGCCGACCTCGTAGAGCGTCGCGACGCCGTTGGCGCCGAACCATTCCACCGTCTCGCGCCAGCGCACGCGGCCGGTCACCTGCTGGACCAGGCGGCGGGCGATTTCATCCGGATCGCTGGTCGGCGTCACCGTCACGTTGGAGACGACCGGCACTGCCGGCGAGGATTTCGCAACACCCGCCAGCGCCTCGCGCATGATGTCGGCCGCCGGCGCCATCAGCGCCGAATGGAAGGGGGCGGAAACCTGCAGCATCAGCGCCCGCTTGGCGCCTTTTTCGGTGCAGAGCTTCGCCGCCAGCTCGACCGCAGCCTTGGCGCCCGAAATCACCAGCTGGCCGCCGCCATTGTCGTTGGCGACCTGGCAGACGGAGCCGCTGGACGCTTCCGCGCAGGCCGCTTCGACATCGGCCTGCTCCAGTCCGATGATCGCCGCCATGGCGCCCTCGCCCGCGGGGACCGCCGCCTGCATGGCGTTACCGCGGGTCCTGAGCAGCCGCGCCGCGTCGCCGACAGAAACGAAGCCCGCCGCGGCAAGCGCGGAATATTCGCCCAGCGAATGACCCGCCACATAGGCTACCTTGTCCGTCAGAGAAAAACCGCGCGCCTCCAGCGCCCGCATGGCCGCCAGCGACACCGCCATCAGCGCCGGCTGGGCGTTGGCGGTCAGCGTCAGCGTCTCTTCCGGCCCTTCCCAGATGAGTTTCGACAGTTTTTCGCCGAGCGCGGCATCGACTTCCTCGAAGACGCGGCGCGCTTCCGGGAAGGCATCGGCAAGGTCCTTGCCCATGCCGACGGCCTGGCTGCCTTGCCCCGGAAAGGTGAATGCGACGGCCATTTTGGTCTCTCCAGCGCTGGTTTTGTCTGCCTCTGGCGCAAGGCGGACGGCCAAGTCAAGCCCGCGGGCGCCCCCACGATCCTCATTTCAGCTGGAAAAACCGGCTGCCTCCCTGTTCCAAAAGGCTTTTTGGCGATCACACCTGATGAAAACCGCTCACGTTTAGTTTGCTGGCTCTTCTTATTTCCGCCACAGGCGCTAGCTTCGCGTGACAGTTCGATGACAGAAGCGTGACGGGCGTGGAAGGCGTGTCGCGTGGGCCGGGGGATGTAACGTGGCAAGGATCAGGAACCGCGCGGCTAAGCGCGTGCCGCAGTTTTTAGAAGACGACCCGTCCACCGGCTACCTGCCGGGACGCGCCTGGCCGACTATACGCTACGGCCTGACCACGCTTCTCGTCTCCGCTCTTCTGGTATTCTCGATCGAATGGATCGTGCGCGGCGATTTGTTCGGCACGGTCGATTTCTTCTTGCAGCCGTTCAAGCCGGGCTGGACAACCATCATTGTCTTCGCCTTGATGCTGGTCGGGCTCGACGCGGTGCTCGGGCGCAGTCACCAGAGCCTGATGATCGTGGCGCCGCTGACGCTGGCGCTCGCCTTCGTCGGTCACCAGAAATCGCATTATCTCGGCGATCCGCTCTATCCGACGGACTTCCTGTTTGCCCGCCAGATCGTGGCGCTGTTGCCGCTTCTGGTGCGCGAGCGCCCATGGACAGCCGTCATGCTGGCTGTAGGCATCGTCGGCGGCCTGGCGCTGCTGGTCCATGGGTGGCGGACCTGGCGCCGGCGGGTGCCGATCCTCAGCCGCAAGGGCCGGCTGGCGCGGCTGGCGCTTGCCGTGCCGTTGCTCGCCTTCTTCGTCTCGATCATGGACTACGCCACCTTCTCGTGGACGCGCGACCGGCTGCAGATCATCCCGATCATGTGGGACCAGAAGGAAAACTACGCCTCCAACGGCTTCGCCCTGGCCTTCGCGATGAATGTGCCGATGGCACATGTCTCGGCGCCGCCCGGCTATACGGACAAGACGATGGACGCGATCCAGCGTCCCGACGTCGCCGCTTCGGTGCCCGACGAGAAGCCGGACATCGTGGTGGTGATGAGCGAATCCTTCTGGGATCCGACTCGATTGCCGGGGGTGACGATAAAGCCCGACCCGATCCCGACGGTGCGCGCCTTGCGCTCCGGCTCGATGTTCTCGCCCGAATTCGGCGGCATGACCGCCAATATCGAGTTCGAGGCGCTGACCGGCTTTTCCAACGCCTTCCTGCCGGCCGGCTCCATTCCCTACCAGCAATATGTGCGCTCCCCCACTCCGTCGCTGGCGACCTTCCTGAAGAGCGAGGGGTACCGGGCGCGCGCCATCCATCCCGGCACCAACTGGTTCTGGAACCGCGGCGCCGTCTATGCCGATTTCGGCTTCAGCGACTTCCGGTCCGAGGAAACGCTGCCGCCGATGGAAAAGCGCGGGCCGCTGGCTTCCGACGCGGCGATGACCGACGAGATCATCCGCGAGGCCGACGCCAGCGACGACCCGGTGTTCCTGTTCGCCGTCAGCCTGCAGAACCATGGACCCTACGAGCCCTACCGCTACTATAATCCGACGCATTCGGTCGACGCGCCGATCAGTTCCTGGGCGCGGGAATCGCTGCTTTCCTATGCCGAGGGCTCGGCCGACGCCGACCGCGGCCTGCAGCGGCTGATCGACTGGGCGAAGGCCCGCCAGCGGCCGACCATCGTCGCCTTCTTCGGCGACCACCTGCCGCCGCTCGGACCGGTCTATGTCGAGACTGGCTTCCTCAAGGACAATGTCGCGCCGCGCAAGGAGCCTAGCGCCGACGCCGCGCTCGAGCACCACAACACGCCTTTGGTCATCTGGTCGAACCGCTCCGGCCCGGTGGAGAATCTCGGCGCGGTGAGCCCGGCCTTTCTGCCCTACCATATCCTGACCAAGGCGGGCATCACCCACCCGTATTACACAGGCTTCCTCGGCGCGCTGCGCGAACACTACCGCGTTGTCGACCGCAACCTGCTCCTGTCGCCTTCGGGCGACGCGACGCCGGATTGGTCGCGGCAGAAGCAGATCGATCCGAAGATCAACGATTTCCGGCTGATCCAGTACGACATGATGTTCGGCAAGCGGCGCTCGGCGCCGGACTTCTTCCCCGAAACGGTGGACAAGCTCGTCGCGCACACGAGCTAGGCTCTTGCGAGGAGGCGGTGTCTTCCGGCCTTGCCTTCCCTCGAAATTGCTGTATAGACGCACGCAATCTGCCGGTCCTTGCTGGGGGCTGAACGGAGGGCCGTGGCCGTCAAAGGCGCCACGACACGAAGCCAGAAGCGCTTCCAGCCTCCCGTGTCTCCGCTCTCGACCGTCTCGCGATGCTCCTTTCTTCCCCGTGCTTTCGGGTCAGACAAGTTGCAGAGGCTTAGCCGCGAGGGCCGGTCCAGAGAAACGAAGAAAGGCAGAAAGACATAATGGCTCTTTACGAACATGTGTTTCTTGCCCGGCAGGACCTGTCGCAGCAGCAGGTTGACGCGCTTGTCGAACAGTACAAGGGCGTCATCACCGCGAATGGCGGCTCCGTCGGCCGGATCGAGAACTGGGGACTGAAGTCTCTCACCTACCGGGTCAAGAAGAACCGGAAGGCTTACTACACGCTGATGGACATCACCTGCCCGCCGGCCGCGCTCAACGAAATGGAGCGCCAGATGGGCCTGTCGGAAGACGTCCTTCGCTTCCTCACCGTCAAGGTCGACGCGCATGAGGAAGGCGCCTCGGCGATGATGCAGAAGCGCGAAGAGCGCTCCGAGCGCGGCAGCTTCGGCGACCGCGATCGTGGCGATCGCGGCCCGCGTTCCTTCGGCGACCGCGACCGCGGCGACCGTGGTCCGCGTTCGTTCGGCGACCGCGAAGGCGGCGATCGTGGCCCGCGCCGTCCGCGCGAAGGCTTTGAAGGGGGTGCAGAATAATGGTCGACATCAATCAGATCCCGACCCGGCGTCCTTTCCATCGCCGCCGCAAGACCTGCCCGTTCTCGGGCGCCAACGCTCCGAAGATCGACTACAAGGACGTGCGCCTCTTGCAGCGCTACATCTCCGAGCGCGGCAAGATCGTGCCCTCGCGCATCACCGCCGTCAGCCAGAAGAAGCAGCGCGAACTCGCCAAGGCGATCAAGCGCGCCCGCTTCCTCGGCCTGCTGCCCTACGTCGTCCGCTGAGGCCCGATGAAGTTCAAGCGGGCGGTTCGCCGCCCGCCTCCCCTCACGGCGACGGGCGCCGCGACGGTCTGAAGTCAAATCCCGAGTTGAGGCCAATTGCCTCTAACTGCCCAGACAGGCAGGACAGCGACAAGGCGGCAGCACCGCGCCAAGCTTCCTGACCTGTTCCAATTCAGCATCGATCGTCGATCGACGCGCAGACGAAAGGAACGAAACCATGGAAGTCATTCTCCTCGAGCGTATTTCCCGCCTCGGCCAGATGGGCGAGACCGTGAAGGTCAAGGACGGGTTCGCCCGCAATTTCCTGCTGCCGCAGGGCAAGGCGCTGCGCGCCAACGAAGCCAACAAGAAGAAGTTCGAAGGCCAGCGCGCCCAGCTCGAAGCCCGTAACCTCGAGCGCAAGTCGGAAGCCACGCAGGTCGCCGAGAAGCTCGACGGCAAGAGCTTCATCGTGGTGCGCTCGGCCGGCGAGACCGGCCAGCTCTACGGCTCGGTGTCGACCCGCGACATCGCCGAGCTGATCATCGCCGAAGGCTTCACCGTCAACCGGAACCAGATCGAGCTCAACCAGCCGATCAAGACCATCGGCCTGTCCAATGTGGTGATCGCGCTGCACCCGGAAGTCGAGGTCACGGTGACGCTCAACGTCGCCCGTTCGGCCGAAGAGGCGGAGCGCCAGGCCAAGGGCGAGACGCTGACCACCGCTGAAGCCATCTATGGCGACGACATCAACGACAACGCCCGGCCGGACAACTTCTTCGACCCGAACGCCGAGTTCGAAGACGGCGAAGAGAGCGCCTGATCCAAGGGCCCAGCAGGCTCCCGAAGCACCACTTCAGCTCTTATACGTCCAGGATTCTGGACCAACGCCCGGGTCTCAGACCCGGGCTTTTTTGTGCCAAACGGAACTTTCCGACACCCCATATCTTGTGCACATTACAGCGTGGCGCGTCGATTGGACGCGGGCGTCGCGCCGTGGCATCTTCGATCTGGCATTCCAGTCCGATTACCGGGTGATCCGACTGAGGGGACATTTGGTCATGAACATCCTGTTGAAACACGTTCTCGAACGCCTGGTGCGGGTCGGCGACCTCAAGGTGACCGGGCCGAAGGGCACGACGCACAAGTTCGGCGACGGCGGCGGCGAGCCGGTGCATATCCATATCAAGACAACGCATGCCGAGCGCGCCATCACCTTCGATCCGATGCTGGCGGTGCCCGAAGCCTACATGGACGGCGAGCTCGACGTGCTCGAGGGCGGCGTTCTGGGGCTGATGCGCATCGCGTTCCAGAACATGGGCGCGAGCGGCATCGACGTGACCTGGTCGAAGGCGATCGAGGGGCTGCGCCATGCCTTCCGGCGCCTGCAGCAGATCAACACCGCCTCGCGCTCGCGCCGCAACGTTCAGCGCCACTACGACCTGTCAGGCGAGCTCTACAAGCTCTTCCTCGACGACGACATGCAGTATTCCTGCGCCTATTTCGAGCAGCCTGACATGACGCTGGACGAAGCGCAGCTTGCCAAGAAGCGGCACATCGCCGCCAAGCTGCGGCTCAAGGCCGGCCAGACGGTGCTCGACATCGGCTCCGGCTGGGGCGGGTTGGGCCTCTATCTCGCCAAGGCCTTCGACGTCGACGTGCAGGGCGTCACGCTGTCGACCGAGCAGCATGGCGTCGCAACCGACCGCGCGCATGCGCAGGGGTTGCAGGACCGCGTGCATTTCGATCTCAAGGACTACCGGGCGCTCAACGAGCGCTTCGACCGCATCGTCTCGGTCGGCATGTTCGAGCATGTCGGCCTCAACCATTTCCGCACATTCTTCGACAAGGCGGCGACACTGCTCAAGCCGGACGGCGTGATGCTGCTCCACACGATCGGTCGTTCCGGCGTGCCGTGGGCGACCAGCGCCTTCATCCGCAAATACATCTTCCCGGGCGGCTACATCCCGGCTCTTTCGGAGGTGATGCCGGCGATCGAAAAATCCGGCCTCGTCGTCACCGACATCGAAATCCTGCGGCTGCACTACGCCGACACGCTCAAGCATTGGGGCCAACGCTTCGCTGCCAACCGCGACAAGGCGAAAGCGATCTATGACGAGCGCTTCTGCCGGATGTGGGAGTTCTACCTCGCCGCTTCGGAGGCCGCCTTCCGCTGGCAGGACCTGGTGATCTTCCAGTTCCAGATCGCCAAGAAGAACGACACGCTGCCGATGACGCGCGACTACATGGCCAAATGCGAGAAGGCGCTGGAGCTGCGCGACGGAGGCCACCGGGAGCCGGCGGCGCCCGCCTCCGCGCCCAAGCCGACCCGCCGCCGCAAGGCGGTGGAGTAGAGACGCATTGCCGCTTGCCATTGCGGCCTGACGCTACGAAAAAGGTCTCGTTCGCGAGACCTTTTTAATGACCTATCTCATCTACATCGCCGCAGCGCTTGCCGAGATCGCCGGCTGCTTCTCGTTCTGGGCCTGGTGGCGGCTTGAGAAGTCGCCGCTGTGGCTACTCCCCGGTCTTGTCTCGCTGGCGCTGTTCGCCTTCCTGCTGTCGCTGGTCGACACGGACGCGGCGGGCCGAGCGTACGCCACCTATGGAGGCATCTATATCGCCGCCTCGCTCGCCGGGCTTTGGCTGGTCGAAGGCGTTCGCCCCGACCGCTGGGATCTGGCCGGCGCGGCGCTCTGCATCGTCGGCGCTTCCGTCATCCTGCTTGCGCCGAGGGCATGATGCCGGAGAGCGTGGATCTGCTTGCGGACGACATGATGTCTGATCATTGCGTTTCCAAGGGGGCCTGAGCGATGGAGCTTCCCGCCCGGTTGCGGCAAGGCGTCGACATCCTCCTGGAGAAGGTGCCCCTGCCGACGCTGAAGCAGGCCGCCAAGACGCTCTCCGAGCGCTACCGCGCCGAGCTGCGCGACGGTCGCCTGCATATGGGCGAGGACGTGGCGGTCAAGGCCTATCTGGCGACGCGGCTGCCCGCCACCTATGCCGCCATACGTGCAAACCTCGAAGCGCTGAGCGAGGCCCGCCCCGACTTCCAACCGGCAAGCCTGCTCGACATCGGCGCCGGACCTGGCACCATGCTCTGGGCCACGACCGACGCATGGCCCAAGCTCGAACGGGCGGTTCTGGTCGAGGCGAGCGCCGCGGTGCGCAAGGCCGGGCAGTCCCTTGCTGAAGGGGCACTCGCGGCCCGCGCCGACTGGATCGCCGGCGACGCAACCGTCGACCTCGACGGCATCGAGCGCGCCGACCTGGTCAGCGCCGCCTATGTCCTGGACGAGATCGCGCCCGCCTCACTGGCGAAGCTCATCGACCGCCTCTGGCGACTCACGGCCGACACGCTGCTCCTCGTCGAGCCCGGCACGCCCGCCGGCTGGCAGCGCATCCTTGCCGCCCGGCAACAATTGATCGGAGCTGGAGCGCATGTCCTGGCGCCCTGCCCGCACGAGGCGCCCTGCCCTCTCACGCCGCCCGACTGGTGCCATTTTGCGCGCCGCGTCGCCCGTTCGCGCCTGCATCGCCTGGTCAAGGAAGCCGAGGTGCCGTGGGAAGACGAGAAGTTCATGTATCTCGCGGCTTCCAGGCAGCCCGCGCCGGCACGCGGGGAGCGGGTGATCGCGCCGCCGAAAGGCGGCTCCGGCAAGGTGGTGCTGAAACTCTGCCGGCCGGACGGCAGCGCCGGCGATCGCCTGTTCAGCAAGCGCGACGGGGATGTCTTCAAGGTGGCGCGGCGCGCCGATTGGGGCGACACACTGGATTGACCTGTGGGCTTCATGACATGGGGAGAAGCCGCGGTAGCACGCCGGTCGCGAGCGGCCCAGGCGCAATCAGCCGCTAAAATTGTTCTTGCTTCGTTCCGAACCCGCGCGTAAGAATCACCCCTTGCCGAGTCAACTGGAATCGGGCCACCGGAATACTGTCCTGTGGATGGCTTTGCGAATCCTGTGAACAACGGGAATCACGCCCTCGGCGACACGTACTGTTGCAGAAAGGTCAGCATCGAATCTCACCGTTCTGGTATCGAGGAAGCGGGATCGAGATCGGGGACATCATGGCAGAGGCGGCACTGAAATTCGGCGTGGCGGAAACGCCGCTTTATCGCGAGGCTCCGAACAACATCGAGGCCGAGCAGGCGCTGCTCGGCGCCATCCTCGTCAACAACGACGCCTTCTACCGCGTTTCTGATTTCCTCAAGCCGGGGCATTTCTACGAGCCGCTGCACCGCCGCATCTTCGAGGTCGCGGCCGAGCTCATCCGCATGGGCAAGATCGCGACTCCGATCACGCTGAAGACCTTCCTGCCGGCCGACGAAAAGGTCGGCGACATGACAGTGGCGCAATATGTCGTGCGGCTTGCCGTCGAAGCCGTCACCATCGTCAATGCGACCGACTATGGCCGCGCCATATACGACCTGGCGACGCGCCGCGCGCTGATCACCGTCGGCGAGGACATGGTCAACATCGCCTATGACGCGCCGGTGGACATGTCGCCCTCCGACCAGATCGAGGACGCCGAGCGGCGGCTGTTCGAGCTGGCGGAAACCGGGCGTTATGACGGCGGCTTCGAGAGCTTCAACGACGCCGTGAAGACCGCCGTCGACATGGCCAATGCCGCCTATATGCGCGACGGCCACCTGTCAGGCATCGCGACCGGCTTGCGCGACCTCGACCGCCGCATGGGCGGCCTGCAGCCTTCCGACCTGATCGTGCTCGCCGGACGCCCAGGCATGGGCAAGACCTCCTTGGCCACAAACATCGCCTTCAACATCGCCGAGGCTTACGTCCCTGCGCAGCAGGCCGACGGCAGCTTCAAGGCCGCCAATGGCGGCGTCGTCGGGTTCTTCTCGCTGGAAATGTCGTCGGAGCAGCTCGCCACCCGCATCATCTCCGAGCAGACCGAGATCTCGTCGTCGAAGATCCGCCGCGGCGAGATCACCGAGATGGATTTCGAGAAGCTGGTCGCCTGCTCGCAGACGATGCAGAAGATTCCGCTGTTCATCGACCAGACCGGCGGCATCTCGATCGCGCAGCTCTCCGCCCGGGCGCGGCGCCTGAAGCGCCAACGCGGCCTCGACCTCATCGTCATCGACTATATCCAGCTGATGCAGGGATCGAGCGCGCGCGCCTCGCAGAACCGCGTGCAGGAAATCACCGAGATCACCACGGGCCTGAAAGCGCTGGCCAAGGAGCTCGGCGTGCCGATCATCGCGCTGTCGCAGCTGTCGCGCCAGGTGGAAAGCCGCGACGACAAGCGCCCGCAGCTCTCGGACCTGCGCGAATCCGGCTCGATCGAGCAGGACGCCGACGTGGTGCTGTTCGTCTATCGCGAGGAGTATTACCTCAAGAACCGCGAGCCGAAGCTCGGCACCGAGGAATACGTCAAGTGGGAAAACGAAATGAACGAGGCGCGCGGCAAGGCCGAGGTGATCGTGGCCAAGCAACGTCACGGACCGACCGGCTCCGTCAGCCTCGCCTTCCACGGCGAATTCACGCGGTTCTCGGACCTGGCGGAAGAGCACCATCTGCCTGAGAGATTCGAGTAGCTCTTGGCAAAGGCCTCGTTCTCTCACGCTGTCCCGCCAGCCTATCCAGTGTCGGGCCGCGCCTGATGGCGAAATCGCGTGTTCAGTTCATCTGCCAGAATTGCGGCTCGGTGCACCAGCGCTGGGCCGGCAAATGCGATGCGTGCGGCGAGTGGAACACGCTGGTCGAGGAAGGCACGTCAGGCGGCATCGGCTCGGGGCCGGCGAATACGCGCAACGCCCGCAAGGGCCGCGCCGTTGTGCTCACCAGTCTCGCCGGCGACATCGAGGACGCGCCGCGCATCGTTTCCGGAATCGGGGAACTCGACCGCGCCACCGGCGGTGGTTTCGTGCGCGGGTCCGCACTTCTGGTCGGCGGCGATCCCGGCATCGGCAAGTCGACGCTGCTGACACAGGCCGCGGCCGCGCTCGCCTCGAAGGGCCATCGCATCGTCTATGTCTCGGGCGAAGAGGCCGTCGCGCAGATCAGGTTGCGGGCGCAGCGGCTCGGCGTCGCGAACACACCGGTCGAGCTTGCCGCCGAGACCAATGTCGAGGACATTCTGGCGACCATCGCCGACGGCAAGCGGCCGGACCTCGTCATCCTCGATTCCATCCAGACGCTCTGGACCGACCTTGCCGATTCGGCGCCGGGCACCGTCACCCAGGTGCGCGCAGCCGCACAGGCGATGATCCGCTACGCGAAATCCACAGGCGCCGCGATCGTGCTCGTCGGCCATGTCACCAAGGAGGGCCAGATCGCGGGCCCGCGCGTGGTCGAGCACATGGTCGACGGCGTGCTCTACTTCGAAGGCGAAGGCAATCACCACTTCCGCATCCTGCGCACGGTGAAGAACCGCTTCGGGCCGACCGACGAGATCGGCGTGTTCGAAATGTCGGACAAGGGCCTGCGCGAGGTCTCCAATCCATCCGAGCTTTTCCTCGGCGAACGCCACGCCAAGTCGCCGGGCGCCGCGGTTTTCGCGGGCATGGAAGGCACAAGGCCGGTCCTGGTCGAGATCCAGGCGCTCGTCGCGCCCTCCTCGCTCGGCACGCCGCGCCGCGCCGTCGTCGGCTGGGACGGCGCGCGGCTTTCCATGGTGCTCGCTGTGCTCGAAGCCCATTGCGGCGTGCGCTTCGGCCAGCAAGACGTCTATCTCAACGTCGCTGGCGGTTACCGGATCTCGGAACCCGCGGCAGATCTCGCGGTCGCGGCGGCGCTGGTTTCGTCGCTCACCGGTATTGCCCTTCCCGCCGATTGCGTCTATTTCGGCGAAATCAGCCTATCGGGTGCCGTGAGGCCGGTCGCGCATGCGCAGCAGCGCCTCAAGGAAGCCGAAAAGCTGGGTTTTGGAAGCGCGGTGCTGCCGCTCGGCAGCGAGGAACTTGCCGGAGGGATCGGGGCCGGCGCTTTCCAGCCCACCGAGCTTGCCGACCTTGTGGCGCGCATAGCCGGCTCACGGCGCGGCCGCGCCGACGACGAGGAGTGACACGGCTCGTCGGGCCGTAAGACAGGAAGTGGGGCGAGAACCATGCCGATTACGCTGCTTGACGGAATCCTCGTTGGCTTCACACTGGTCTCGGCGATGCTCGCGATGGTGCGCGGCTTCTCCCGCGAAGTCCTGTCGGTGGTTTCCTGGGCAGCAGCGGCGGCGGCGGCATTCTTCTTCTACAAGCCGGTCCTGCCCTATGTTCAGCCCTATATCGAGAACGACAAGATCGCGATGGCGGCTTCCGCGGGCGTGGTTTTCCTCATCGCGCTGATCGTTGTTTCCGTCATCACCATGAAGCTGGCCGACTGGATCATCGATTCGCGCATCGGCGCGCTCGACCGTACGCTCGGTTTCCTCTACGGCGCCGCGCGCGGCGTCCTGGTGGTAGCGGTGGCGCTGCTGTTCTTCAACTGGCTGGCCGGCGCCAAGGCGCCTGCCTGGATCGCGAACGCCAAGTCGCGGCCCTTGCTCGAGACGATCGGCGCCAAGCTGGAAAGCGTGCTGCCGGAAAACACCGAGGAACTGGTCAACAAATACACGCATAAGGGCACCCCGCAGGCCGGGGCGCCGGCCACCACCGACCAGCCCGCGGCCGAGCCGCCGGCGGGCGACGACAACAACGCGACGGCACCCGACGACAGCGAGGGCGAGGCGCCTGCCGACAACGAGCCGGCTCCGGCGCCCACCCCGGCGCCTGCTCCGGCTCCCGCCCCAGCGCCGGCAAACTGAAATCCGGGCCAGCCATGGTGCTGGCCTGAGGCAATTTGCCAATGCCTGACAAGGTGCGTTGCGTTCGGCGAGCGATCGCCCTATATGGCGGCTTTAGCGGAGCTTGAGCACCAGATGGCAAACTCAACGGCAGATGCAGGCAGTGTCCTTTCCGCCGAGGCCGACGACCATTTCCACGACGAATGCGGCGTGTTCGGCATTTTCGGCCGGCAGGACGCGGCGGCCATCGTCACGCTCGGCCTGCATGCCTTGCAGCATCGCGGCCAGGAAGCCGCCGGCATCGTCTCCTATGACGGCACCCAATTCCATGTCGAACGCCATGTCGGCCTGATCGGCGACACCTTCACCAAGCAGCGTGTCATCGACAGCCTGCAGGGCAATCGCGCCATCGGTCATACGCGCTACGCCACGACCGGCGGCGCCGGCCTGCGCAACATCCAGCCCTTCTTCGCCGAGCTCGCCGAAGGCGGCCTCGCCGTCGCCCACAACGGCAACCTCACCAACGCGCTCACCGTGCAGCGCGCGCTGCAGAAGCAGGGCTCGATCTTCTCCTCGACGTCCGACACCGAGACGCTGCTGCACCTTGTCGCGACCAGCAAGGAGCGCGATTTGAACTCGCGCTTCATCGACGCGGTGCGCCAGGTCGAAGGCGCCTTCTCGCTGGTGGCGATGACTGCCAAGAAGATGATCGGCTGCCGCGACCCGCTGGGCATCCGGCCGCTGGTGCTGGGCGACCTCGACGGCGCCTGGATCCTCGCTTCCGAGACCTGCGCGCTCGACATCATCGGCGCCCGCTTCGTGCGCGACATCAAGCCTGGCGAGATGGTGGTCGTCACCTCCAAGGGCATCGAGAGCCTCTTCCCGTTCGAGCCGCAGAAGACCCGCTTCTGCGTCTTCGAATATGTCTATTTCGCGCGGCCGGATTCCTCTGTCGAAGGCCGCAACGTCTATGAGGTGCGCAAGCGGATTGGCGCCGAGCTGGCGCAGGAGAACCCGGTCGAGGCCGACATCGTCGTGCCCGTGCCGGATTCCGGCACGCCGGCCGCCATCGGCTTTTCCCAGGCCGCCGGCATCCCCTTCGAACTCGGCATCATCCGCAACCACTATGTCGGGCGCACCTTCATCCAGCCGGGCGATTCGATCCGCCACATGGGCGTGAAGCTCAAGCACAACGCCAACCGCCGCATGATCGAGGGCAAGCGCGTGGTGCTGGTCGACGATTCGATCGTGCGCGGCACCACCAGCCAGAAGATCGTGCAGATGGTGCGCGACGCCGGCGCGAGGGAAGTGCATATGCGCATCGCCTCGCCGCCGACCAGCGCGTCGTGCTTCTACGGCGTCGACACCCCGGAGAAGTCGAAGCTGCTGGCATCGCGCATGTCGGTCGAGGAGATGGCGGAATTCATCCGTGTGGATTCGCTGGGCTTCCTGTCGATCGACGGGCTTTACCGCGCCGTCGGCGAGGCGAGGCGCGACAACGACCAGCCGCAATTCTGCGACGCCTGCTTCACCGGACAGTACCCAACCCGCCTGCTCGACTTCGAAGGCCACGACAATGTGCGCACGCTGTCGCTGCTGGCGTCGAACGGGTCTTAGGCACTTCACGGAAGCTTCGGCATGACCCTCGACCTTTCCGGCCGCGTGGCGGTCGTTACCGGCGCCTCGCGCGGCATCGGCTATTTCATCGCCAGGGAGTTGGCGGCGGCCGGCGCGCATGTGATCGCGGTGGCGCGCACGGTCGGCGGACTGGAAGAGCTGGACGACCAGATCAAGGCCGAAGCCGCCAGGACCGGGCGCGGCCAGGCGACGCTGGTGCCGCTAGACCTCACCGACATGGCGGGCATCGACAGGCTCGGCGGCGCGATCCATGAGCGCTGGGGCAAGCTCGATATCCTGGTTGCCAATGCAAGCGTGCTCGGCGTGATCTCGCCGATCGGCCATGTCGAGGCCAAGACATTCGAGAAGGTGATGACCATCAACGTCACCTCGACCTGGCGGCTGATCCGTTCGGTCGACCCGCTGCTGAGGCTCTCCGATGCCGGCCGGGCCATCATCATGTCGTCCAACGTGGCGCATTCGGCGCGCGCCTTCTGGGGGCCCTACGCGGCTTCCAAGGCGGCGGTCGAGACGATGATGCGCTCCTGGGCGCATGAGACCGAAAGCCTGGCGCTAAGGGTCAACGCCGCCGATCCGGGCGCGACCCGCACGGCGTTGCGTGCCCAGGCCATGCCCGGTGAAGACCCGGAGACGCTGCCGCATCCGTCCGAGATCGCCAAGCGCATCGTGCCTCTGGCCAGTCCGGAGTTGAAGGAGACGGGCCTGATCTTCCAGGCCAAGCACAACCGCTTCGTCGCCTACCGGCAGCCGGAATAGTCTCGAACAAAACTGAGCGCGACGCGGATGAAACAGGCCGCCGGCAACGTTGTTCGAATGTAGAACATTCGAAACCGGAGGACCGACATGCGCAGACCCACTCTTCTTGCCGCCGCCGTCATTGCCGCCGCACTGGCGGCCACGGCCGGCGTTGCTCTTTCGCAAGGCAAGACCATGAGTTTCTTCGTCACAAGCGTCGGCTCCGGCAAGGGCGCTGATCTCGGCGGCCTGAAAGGCGCCGATGCCCATTGCGCCTCGCTGGCGGAAGCGGCCGGCGTCACCGGCAAGACCTGGCACGCCTATCTCTCTTCCAGCACCGAAGACGCGCGCGACCGCATCGGCAAAGGTCCCTGGTTCAACGCCAAGGGCGAGAAGATCGCCGATGACGTGGCCTCGCTGCACAGCGACGCCAACGGCATCACAAAGCAGACCGCACTGACCGAGAAGGGCGAGATGATCAACGGCCGCGGCGACAAGCCGAACCGCCACGACATGCTGACCGGCTCCAAGGCCGACGGCACCAGGATCGCCGATCAGACCTGCGGCGACTGGACGATGAGCGGCGCCGAGGGCGCCGCCATGATGGGCCATCACGACCGCACCGGGCTCGATGATTCGGCGGCCGCGAAGTCCTGGAATTCCTCGCATGCCTCGCGCGGCGGCTGCAGCCAGGAAGCCCTCAGGGGCACCGGCGGCGGCGGCCTGTTCTACTGCTTCGCGGTCGAGTGAGCCTGAAACCCGACCGCCCGTTCACGGGTCTGTGAACGGGCGGCGAAAGCGTGTGTCGCCGCCCCGCTTTCGCCGCACCAAGGGAGTTGCTAGGATCGGTTCGACTCCCACATTTCAGCAAAGCGAGGAATTCCCATGGCTGCTACTCCCAGCGTAGCGTTGGTCTGGTATCTGGTGATCGCCGGCCCGCAAGGCGGGATGGTGGTGCTGCCCAGCACCTTCGACACCCGCGAACAGTGCACCAACGCCATCACCGAATATCAGAAGCAGCCGACGCCGCAGGGCTGGGCCGTGCAATGCGTGCCGAGTGCCTCGCCGTTCACGGATGAAGGTGATGCGGAGACGCCGTCAGCGCAGTAGCGCCAGGCGCTGAAAACGGCCAATCCTACCCCTCGGGGGATCGGCAGCTTCAACGCTGTGCGCTCACCGTCAGCGCCGGCTTGTTATTGATCGTCTGGAACACCACGCAGTAGCGCTCGGTGAGCTTCATCAGCGAATCGATGCGTTCCTGCGGCTCGTCTGTGTCGAGGTTGAACTTCAGCCTTATCTCGCGAAAACCGACCGGCGCGTCCCGGGCGACTCCAAGCGTGCCGCGAAAATCGAGGTCGCCCTCGGCCTCGACAGCGGCGTTGCCGAGCTTGAACTCCAGCGCCGTCGCCACCGCTTTCAGCGTCACGCCGGCGCAGGCGACCAGCGCCTCGAGCAACATATCGCCCGAGCATAGTTCGAGGCCCGAACCGCCGGTGGCCGGATGAAGCCCGGCAACGGCAAGAGCCCGGCCAGTCTCCACCTTGCAGGCGATCGACTGGTCGTCGAGCGTGCCGCGGGCTCTGAGTGTGATCAATGCCTTGGCCGCATCCTCGCGATAAGCGTCCTTCAGCGGCGCCTGCATGGCTTTGAGCGCGGTTGCGTCCATAGGTCACTTTCCTTTCAACGGGTGTTGGAAGTTGATAGCACATAATTCCGGCGTGGGTTCCACGCCCCTACGGAAGGTGCGGCAGAAGTGGCTCGCCGAAGACGAAAACGAGAAGGGTAGCCCCCTGCGAAGACCTCTCTCCGTCCGCGCCCCGGACATCTCTGCCCCGCCCCTGGGGAGAGCAAGCAACCCAAGTCTTGAGACGCCCCTTTGACTTCGCCCGCTCCGGCCATAGGTTTGCGGAGTTCGTTCCATCGGAGCCTTCATGCGATCCAAGCTCATCTCCCTCGCGATACTGGCGCTCGCCGCCCTCGCCCAGCCAGTCCTCGCCGCCGAGACACCCGAACGCCAGGCCCCATCCGGCGGCGTGCTGTCGCTGTTGCCGGCGCCGCAAGTGACCGAGCATTCGATCACGCTTGGCGGGCGCAAGCTTGATTACCAGGCCAAGGCCGGCACGCTGTCGCTGCTGTCGGCCAAGGGCGAGGTCACGGCCGAGATCTTCTACGTCGCCTATACGCAGCAATCGCCGGCGCCAGCGAAGGATCGGCCGGTCACCTTCATCTTCAATGGTGGGCCCGGTGCTGCCTCGGCCTATCTGCATCTCGGCGCGATCGGGCCGCGCATCGTCGAGACGGCCGCGGATGGAGAGTTCCTGCGGCCGCCGCAGAAGCTCATCGACAATCCCGACAGCTGGCTCGACATGAGCGATCTCGTCTTCGTCGACCCGGTCGGTACCGGCTACAGCCGCGAGGCGCCGGGCCACGAGCCAAAGGAATTCTGGAGCGTCGACGCGGATGCAAGCTCGGTCGGCGCCTTCATCCGGCTCTACCTGGCGCAGAACGGCCGCACGGGATCGCCGCTGTTCCTCGCCGGCGAGAGCTACGGCGGTTTTCGCGCGGCCCTGCTCGCTCGAACGCTGCAGGAAGACGTCGGCCTGAGCCCCAGCGGCGTCGTGCTGATCTCGCCGGCCCTGGAGTTCATGCTGGTGCGCCCCGACCAATTCGATCAGTTGCACTGGGCGCTCGAACTTCCTTCCCTGGCGGCGACGCGGCTGAAAGGCGACGGAGTGACCGGCGACGCCCTGCGCGACAGGCTGGCCGAGGTCGAGCATTACGCGCTCGGCGACTACCTGACGGCGTTGAACAGCGGGCTGGAACAAGGCGGAAAGCTCGCCAGCACTCGCGTTTCGGAAATCACCGGCCTCCCGCTCGACCTTGTCCAGCGCAATTTCGCCCGCATCCCCACCGGGCTTTTCGCCAAGGAATTCCAGCGCGCCACCGGCAAGGTGCTCAGCCCTTACGACGCCACCATCGGCACCGCCGACATCGCGCCGCAAAGCGCCCGCGACGGGACCCCCGATCCGGTGCTCGACCGCAGCGTCCCGGTGCTGACCTCCGCCTTCGTGGCCTATGCCCGCGACGAACTCAACTACCGCACCGACGTCAGCTACCGGCTGCTCAATGGCGAGATCAGCCGCAACTGGGACTACGGCACGTCAGGCCAGGGCTATGCCGGCGTGATGAACGACCTGCAGCGCGCCCGCTCGCTCAACCCGGCGCTGAGCGTCTTGATCGTCAACGGCTATACCGACCTCGTCACGCCCTATCTCGCCTCGCGCTATCTGGTGAACCAGGTTCCCTCGCTGGCCGACGCCAAGCCGATCCGGCTCGATGTCGTCGAGGGAGGCCACATGATGTATCTGCGGCCGGATGGACGGCGCGCGCTGAAGGACGCTGCCTCGGAGCTCTATCAGGCGACGCAGTAGTCCCCGACCGGCCCGCGACGAACGCCCTGCGCCAACGCAAGCGCCCGGCTGGAGCAGCGCCTTGCAGGCTTTCGCCCGTATAGCTGGAGCAACGGCTCCGACTGGGGCGGAACCGCCTCACGCAAGCACGCTGAACCCAAATGGCCGATGTCGTCGTCCTCGAAAGCCGCGAAAGGGTGCTGGCCGGCATCCTGTTCACGGCCGCCGCCTATTTCCTGTTTTCGGCGCAGGATGCCTCGATCAAGCTCCTCGTGGCCGGCATGACGGTGTGGCAGATCATGTTCGCCCGCTCGATCAGTGTGCTCGTCGCCTGCGCCGCGATCGGTGGCAAGCGCCTGTTCGCCGACACGCTCGACTCGCCGATCGTCAGGCCGATGCTGGTGCGCAGCGCCTTCACGCTTGCCGCCTGGCTTTGCTACTACAACGCCGCGCGATCGCTGCAGCTCGCCGAGCTCACCACCATCTATTACGCAGCACCCATCATCGTCACCGTGCTGTCAGTGCTGCTCCTTGGCGAGAAGGTGCCGCTGCTGCGCTGGCTGGCCGTGTTCATCGGTTTCGTCGGCGTCTTCATCGCCTGCGATCCGACGCGGCTCGGCCTCTCCGTGCCGGTGCTTCTGGTGCTGGCGGCGGCCGTGCTTTGGGGCATCGCCGTGGTGCTTTTGCGCAAGACGGCGCTGCAGGAGCGCACGATCATCCAACTCGTGCTCAACAATTTCTACTTCCTGCTCTTTTCGGCCGTACCTGCGCTCATCTGGTGGCACATGCCCGACTGGCGGCAGCTCCTTCTTCTCATCAGCGTCGGGGCGCTCGGCGGGGTGGCGCAGTACGTGCTGTTCGAAGGCATGAAGCGCGCGCCGGTTTCGATCGTTGCTCCCTTCGAATACACTTCTCTGGTCTGGGCCTTCGCGCTGGGCTACGCCATCTGGGGCGACCTGCCGCGCACGGAAGTGTTCATGGGGGCGGCGCTTATCGTCGGCGCCGGCCTGCTGATCGTAGGCAACGAGCATTTCCGCAAGCGGGAGGAGGCCTGATGACAGAGGGCTGTCAGCAGCAGCCAGGTAGGCTGACGCCATGACGGATGCGCTCGACATGCCGGAAAAACTCGCGCCCGCCGCCGACGTAGCGACCGAGCGAACGCTCGGCATCATCCTGGTGTCCGCATCGGCCGTAGCCTTCGCGCTAACCGGCGTGCTGACCAAGTCTATCCATGCCGACCCGCTGACCATCACCTGCTGGCGCGGTTTTTTCGGCTCGATCCTGATCGCGTTCTATGTGCTGTGGCGCCGCCGGCGCTCGGGCGGGCGCGAAAGCCTGAGATTGGGTTGGCGCGGCTGGCTGCTGGCGCTGGAGGGCGCCGCGGCCAGCATCGCCTTCATCTCTGCGTTCAAATTCACCTATGTCGCCAATGTCGCGGTGATCTACGCGACATCGCCCTTCATCGCGGCACTCCTTGCCTTCCTTCTGGTGCGGGAGAAAATCCGGTTGCAGACGATGGTTGCGGCGTCCGTATCGCTCTGCGGCGTCGCCATCATGGTGGGCGCCGGCCTCGGCAAGGGGCATCTGTTCGGCGACGCCCTGGCGCTTTTGATGACCGCCGGCAGCGCTCTCTACATGATCATGGTTCGCACTTTCCGCGACTCACCGGTCGTGTGGGCCGGAGCGGTCTCCGCTTTCCTGCTTTTCGTGCTCGGCTGGTTCGTCACCGAGCCGCTGGCGGTTTCCGCCCGCGACATGGTGCTGCTTGCCGCCTTCGGCTGCTCTTTCGCGCTGGCCTCGATCCTGTGGACGGAAGGCTCGCGGCTGATCCCGTCGGCGGAAGCCGGGCTGCTGGGTTCCGCCGAAGTGCCGTTCGCCATCCTGTTTGCCCTCGTCTTCCTCGGCGAAGTCCCACCGCTGGCCAGCGTCATCGGCGGCGTCATCGTGCTTTGCGCGGTTTTCGCCCATGCCGGACGAGACTGGCTGAAGGCGAGATCGGCCGCTCGATAAAAAATCTTCTCCGTTCACGGAACCATCGCGCGATCCAGGCATTATCGGTGCGACGGGTCACCCCCCAAGTCCCCCCAAACCCCTCGACCCGTCCGACTAGAAGCCGACCCGCAAAAGGTCGGCTTTTTCTTTTCAAGGCAAGGCGAGGCCATTGCCGAGAAGCTCAGCCAGATCCAGAGCCGGTCGTGGAGCCTCACGGCCGAGCCGGATGGCGAAATCGGCAGCGGGCAGGGTCGGCAGATCGAAATCGGCAGGCGCTTCGATTATGCCCGAATGGGCGAAACGTCGTGTGCGCGGCGTCAGTGCGATGCCGGCATCGACCGCGGCGCGCAAACCGGCGAGGCTGGCGCTGCCTGCGGCGATGCGATAGCGGCGGCCGGCAGCATCTAGCGCGTTGAGCGCTGCTTCGCGGAAACCGCAGTAAGGGTCGAGCAGCGCCAGAGGCACCGCTTCCTGCCGCGCCGCCAGCCCCTTTTCCGAGCAAAGCCACAGCATCGATTCGCTGATCACCGCTGCTTCGTCCGGCGACGGGGCATGGCGCATGGTGATAGCGAGGTCGAGCTGGCCAGCCTGCAGGGCCGATCCGAGTTCCAGTGAGCGGCCGACCCGCAGCTCGATCCTGACGCGCGGATGGCTGGCGGCGAAGGCGCGCAACAGGTCCGGCAGGCCCTGATCGGCGAAATCCTGCGTCGTGCCGATGGCGATGCGGCCGCCGGCGCGCGCGCCTTTCAGGGCCAGCCATGCCTCGGTGTGGACGGCGAGGATGCGCCGCGCGTGGCCGACAAGGTCCTCGCCGGCCGGGCTCAGCCCGCGCCCCCTGCCCTGCGGGATCAGCAGCGGCTCGCCGACGATCTCTTCCAGCCGCTGCATCTGCGCGGTCACCGCCGACGGTGTTCGGCCGACAGTGGACGCAGCCTTGGCAAGCGAACCGCCGTCGACGAAGGCGAGGAAGGTTTTCAGCAGGTCGGGATCGAGCGTTTCCATACTTCGAAATTATCGAAGTGTTTATCAAAAACAATTCGATTTTTTTGATTCCAGCGTAGTGACATGGTTCTCTCATCGAAGCCGCCAGGCGCTCAACCCGAGGAGAGACAAATGCCCATCATCAATATCAGCGTCACCGGCAAGCCCGACGCCGAACTGTCCGCCGCCATTGCCAGGGAGGCCACCGACATTACCGCCAAGGAGCTGCGCAAGGACCCGACAATCACCGCGGTCGCCGTCACCTATGTCGATCCGCGGCACTGGTTCGCCGGCGGCAAGTCGCTGGCCGAGCAGGGCAGCCACACGTTCTGGCTGGACATCAAGGTGGTCGACGGCACCAACACCAAGCTTGAGCTGGAAGCCTATCTCAGGGCCATCTTCGAGGCTTTCGGCCGGCTGCTCGGCGGCGTGCATGAGGAAAGCTACGCCTTCGTGCATGAGGTGCCGGCCGCGGCCTATGGCTATGGCGGCAAGACGCAAGAATTCCGCTTCATCAGCGGCAGGCTGAAGGCAGCGTGACGCGGTCGTCCCCTTCTCTCTTGTCAGAGACGAGGACGACCGCACCTTCCCGCATTGACCTTCCCCCGACTTCCGCTACCCTCTGCCCCCGCAAGCGGCCGCTCAAGAGCCGCGCCGAGGAGACAGCGGGGAGAGAGCGGCATGATCCTGACCCTGGCGCTGCTGGCGGGCCTTGTTGTGGCCTGGCTGCTGATCGCGATGATCGAAAGGTTCCGGCTCGACCTGCGCTTCACCCAGGCGCTGCTCTATGTGCCGTTCAAGCTCGCCTACCGTATCGCCGACAACCGCATCCGCATTGCCCGCGCCGCCAAGACGCCGGTCATCTATGTGATCTCCCACCAGTCGCGCATCGAGCCGGCGCTGATGCTGTCTCTGCTTCCCGACGACACGCTGCATATCCTGGATGAGGCTTCGGCGCGCTCGCCCTGGCTCGAGCCGTGGCGCGAGCTTGCCCGCACGATCGCCTTCAACGCCGAGCATGTCTTCGTCAGCCGCCGGCTGGTGCGCGTGCTGAAGGGCAATGGGAGGCTCGCCGTCTATTTGCCGGACTATGTCGAGCCGGATGTCAAATCCTTCCGGCTGTTTCGCGCCATCACCCGCATCGCCATGCAGGCCGACGCCCGCATCGTGCCGATCTTCGTCGCCGGAGCGCGCGACTTGCCGGTGTCGCTGACGCCGAAGGAGAAAGCGCCCAGGCACTGGTTCCCGCGGCTTTCGATGAGCGTGCTGGAGCCGATGACCATCGCCGAACTCGTGGCGCGCAATCCCGACATGGCCTCGAACACCAACGCGCTGTTCGACCGTTTCGCCGAAGCGCGGCTCTACGGCACCAATCTCGATCGCGGCCTGTTCCTTGCCATGCGCGACGCCGCCGACCGCATCGGCCCTTCGCGCCCGATCGTCGAGGACGTGATCTCGGGCTCGCTTTCCTATCGCAGGGTGTTCATCGGCGCGCGCGTGCTCGGCCGCCGTTTCGAGGCGGTGACGGCGCCCGGCGAGGCGGTCGGCGTGCTCTTGCCCAACGCCAATGGCATGGCGCTCACCTTCGTCGGCCTGATCTCGGCAGGGCGCGTGGCGGCGATGATCAACTACACCGCCGGCCCGGCGAGCGTGACCGCTGCGATCCGCACCGCCGTCATCCGCACCGTGGTTTCCTCCCGCGCCTTCATCGAGAAGGCCGGCATCGACGACATCGTCGCCGCGGTCGAGGCGGGCGGAGCGAGGATGCTTTGGCTGGAGGATGTGCGCGCCGGCGTGACGACCCTGGACAAGCTCGCCGCCGCGCTTCTTTGGCGCCGGCCTTTGCAGCGGCAGCAGGCGGGCAAACCCGCGGTTATCCTGTTCACCTCCGGCTCGGAAGGCATGCCCAAGGCGGTGGTGCTGTCGAACCGCAACCTGCTTGCCAATATCATGCAGGCCGAGGCGCGCGTCTCGGTCTCGCCGGCCGACACCCTGCTCAACGTGCTGCCGGCTTTCCATTCCTTCGGGCTTACCGGAGGCACCATTCTGCCGCTGGTGCTCGGCATAAAGCTGTTCCTCTACCCCTCGCCGCTGCACTACAAGATCATCCCCGAGATCGCCCGCAAGGTGAAGCCGACCGTCATGTTCGGCACCGACACCTTCCTCGCCAATTATGCCCGCACCGCCAAGGACGGCGACTTCTCCAGCCTGCGCTTCGTCGTGGCCGGCGCCGAGGCGGTGAAGGCGGAAACGCGGCGCACCTACCGCGACCGCTTCCAGGCCTCGATCGTCGAAGGCTACGGCCTGACCGAGGCCGCGCCCGTGGTGGCGGTGAACACGGCCATCCATGGCCGCGAGGGCACGGTCGGGCGACCGCTGCCGGCCATCCGCATGAAGTTGGAGCCCGTCGAAGGCATCACCGAGGGCGGCCGGCTTTGGCTCGACGGACCCAACATGATGATGGGCTACATCAGCGCCGACCGCCCCGGCGAATTGCAGCCGCTGGAAGGCTGGCACGACACCGGCGACATCGTTTCGATCGACCGCGACGGCTTCATCACCATCCGCGGGAGGGCAAAGCGCTTCGCCAAGATCGCCGGCGAGATGGTGTCGCTGGGCGCGGTCGAGATGCTGGTGCAGTCGCTTTGGCCGGAAGAGCGCCACGCGGCGGTGGCCGTGCCCGACAAACGGCGCGGCGAGCGGATCGTACTGGTCACCACCGCCGACGCCAATGCCGAAGAACTGCGCCAGTTCGGCAAGAAGGCGGGCGCGGCCGAATTGATGGTGCCGCACGACATCATCAAGGTGGAAGAAATCCCGGTGCTGGGCTCGGGCAAGACGGATTACAACTCGGCCCGCAAGCTGGCGATCGACAGGCTTGGACTGAGCGCGGCGGCCTAGTTGCGCCTCCACCGGCGATACTCTGAATAAATTCCGTCCGCGACGCGGCCCCGGCCGCGCCGTATGCCGCACTCTCTCGGGTGGACAATCATTGGTGAGTGAGTATTTACTCACCTTTGGCTTGAAACAAGGGAGAATTGTAATGGCAAAGATCCTTGTCACCGGCGGTACCGGACATCTTGGCCGCGATCTGGTGCCGGCCCTGATTGTGTCGGGTCACGATGTCAAACTGTTGACCCGCAAACGCCCTGACAGCCCCGTGGAATGGGCGCTCGGCGATCTTGCAACCGGAGCCGGACTGGACGACGCGTTGAGCGGCGTCGACACGGTCATCCATGCCGCGACTCTGTCGCCGATCGCCAAGCGAGGAATGAGGCCGATCGACTTCGTTTCCAGCCCGTCCGATGTCGATATAGACGGCACGCGAAGGCTGCTGGCGGCCTCGCAGCGCGCCGGTGTTTCGCATTTCATCTTCGTGTCGATTGTCGGCCTCGAAGGCTGTGCCCTTCCGTATAGCCGCGTAAAGCTGGCAGCCGAGCGCCTAGTGCGAGAGTCGCCGCTTTCGTGGTCTGTCGTCCGCGCGACACCGTTCTACTACCTTCTGGCGCAGATGCTTGCCGGGCTGAAATGGTTGCCGGTCTGGCTGCTGCCCGCGTCGCCGTCAAACCCTGTCGATACACGCGATGTCGCCACCTATCTCGCCGAAGCGGTCAGTGATGGCCAACGCGGCATGCGGCCGGAGATCGGTGGTCCCGAAGTGATGCCGTTTTCGACCTTCGCCCGGCAATACCACGATGCAGCCGGGTTCCGGCGCCTCGTCATACCGCTGCCGTTCAGCAGGAAGATGAGCCGCGCCATGGGGCTGGTCGAAACAACCGAACGGCTTGGCCAGAGAAGCTGGACGGACTGGCTTTCGGAACGTAGGCACCCGGCGCACTCCGCGCAGATTGCTCCCTGATGGCGACCGCTGCGTCGCTTAAAGCAGGTTGCGTGAAAAAGGATCACGCGGCCTGCTTTCAGTTTTTGATTTTAAGCATGCCTTTGTCCCGAAACCGGGCCCACCTTCGGGAGACATGCTTTAGTTGGACAGTCTTGGATATCACCCAGCGATGTTATCCTCCCTCTCGAATCCCGAGACAAAGCCGAGCGAAACAGGAACCACGATGAAATCGCCATCAACCGGACGAGAGCGCATTCTGCGTGAAGCCATCCGCCTGTTCGCCGATCGTGGCTACGACCGTACGAGCATCCCTGAAATTCAAGCCGCCGCTGGCCTGTCACGCGGTTCCGGCGCCCTCTACAAGCACTTCGCCTCGAAGGAAGCGCTGCTGGGCGCGGCGATCGACAAGTTCGTCGAAACCGCGCGAGAGGGTCGCTCGGAGCTTGCCGAGACAACGCATCCTATCGACCAGAAAGCCCGGCACCTCGCTGAAGGCATGCTCGAGAGGCTAGCCGCCAACCGCGAGGTGCTGAGAATTCTGTGGCGCGATCTCGAGCATTTTCCGGATCTGAAGGCTACAGCATGCGACGAGATCATGAGAAAGACATATCTCGCAGTGGCCGAATGGCTGCGGGAGCACCAGCGACGCGGCGAACTCCGTCAGCACGACAGCGAGGCGGTGGCCGCCGTCATCGTCGGCAGCGTCGCCATGTTCCGCGTCTTCGAAGCGATCTGGGGCGAGCGCGCGATCGATGTAAGCGATGAACGCTTCGTGTCGGCATGGAGCGATTTACTTATCCGTGGCCTTCAGATCTAGCCGATATCAGAAGGCGGCACCTTTTCCCCTTCAAGCCTGGCCCGCTTCGAATAGGCGCGCACCGAGAACGGCAGGAAGAGCAGGTAGCCCGCGACCGAGGCAGTCAGCGTGTACCAGGGGTAGGTCATCAGGAGCAGGATGTAGAGCACCACGCCCAGAATGACCGGCAGCACCCTGTCGCCCGGCACCTTGACGCTTTTTCCCGAATAGACCGGCAGGCGGCTGACCAGCAGGAAGGCTACGAGCACCGTGAACCCGGTGGCTATGAAGGCGGCCGCGCGGGATGGCTCCAGCCCGAGCCGCAGGAAATAGAGATAGAGCGGCAGCATGACCAGCACCGCTCCGGCCGGGGCCGGCACACCGACGAAATACTCGGTCTGCCATGCCGGCTGGTCGTGGTCTTCGGCAAGCACGTTGAAACGGGCAAGCCGCATACCGCAAGCGATGGTGAAGAGAAGTGCTGCTATCCAGCCCGGCGAGCCGGCGCGGTCGAGCAGGAAGGCGTAGAGCACCAGGGCCGGCGCCACGCCGAAATTGACGATGTCGGCCAGCGAATCCATCTGCGCGCCGAATTTCGATGTGGCTTTCAGCATGCGCGCCAGCCGCCCGTCGATGCCGTCGAGGAAGGCCGCAAGCAGCACCATGACCACCGCGATCTCGAAACGGTTCTCGAAGGCGAAGCGGATGCCCGATAGTCCGGCGCAGATCGCAAGCACCGTAACCAGGTTGGGCAGCACCATGCGCATCGGGATCTCGCGGATGCGCGGACCGCCGCTGGCATGGGCTTCGAATTTTTTGAACGGCGCGCCCAACGCTCAGGAAATCCTGACCAGGGGCGTTGCCGCTGCGCCGCCGAACTCGGCAAGCACGGTCTCGCCACCCACCGCCGTCTGGCCGACGGCGACGCGCGGCACGGCATTCGGCGGCAGGAAGACATCGACGCGCGAGCCGAAGCGGATCAGGCCGAAGCGTTCGCCGATCGCGATCGACCCGCCTGCCTCGGCCCAGCACACGATGCGCCGCGCCACCAGGCCGGCGATCTGGACGGCAGCGATCGTGCCGTTCGGGCTGTCGATGACCAGGCCGTTGCGCTCGTTCTCGGCGCTCGCCTTGTCAAGTTCGGCATTGAGGAATTTTCCGGGCTTATGCTCGATGCGCGTGATCCGGCCGCGCACCGGAGCGCGGTTGATGTGGCAGGAAAACACATTCATGAACACCGAGATCCGGGTCATCTCGCCAGAGCCCAAGCCAAGCTCGCCCGGCGGCACGGCCGGTCCGACCGCCGAAATCACGCCATCGGCCGGGCTCACCACCAGCCGGTCGTCGACCGGCGTGACGCGCTCCGGGTCGCGGTAGAAATAGACGCACCATGCGGTGAGAATCAGCCCGATCCAGAACAGGATCGAGGAGAAATAGCCGAGAAACAGCGTTGCCGCGGCGAAGGCCGCGATGAAGGGATAACCTTCACGATGGATCGGAACGAACGTATTCTTGACCGAGTCGAGAAGCGTCATAGGGCTTGGGGGCGGTCCCTGTTTCAGGTTGCGCCTCAATAGCGGAAAGCCCCCCTGCCCGCAACGCAACAATGGAAGGATGGGCAAGGCGGGTGTCGTCGCCAATGGTCATGACTTCAAGCGTCGACTGTAGGAACCTGGCTATCTCATCCGTCCTAGGCTGGATAACGCGCCCGGGGAACCAGCCAATGTCGTCGTCGAATAGCGCAAGGAAAGCCAATATCATCACCGAGGGTCTCGCCTTCGGCGAGTCACCGCGCTGGCATGACGTCCGGCTCTGGCTCTGCAACTGGGGCACGGGCGAGATCGTCGCCCTGGCCGAGGACGGCAAAAGCGAGGTCGTGCTCACGGTGCCGGCCCTCCTGCCCTATTCGATCGATTGGCTGCCGGATGGACGATTGCTTGTCGTTTCCGGCCGGGAAGGTCTTTTGCTGCGGCGTGAACCGGACGGAACGCTCGTCAGCCACGCCGATCTGCGCGAGCTCTCGAAAAACCCCTGGAACGAAATCGTCGTCGATGGGCGCGGCAATATCTACGTCAATGGCGGCGGGCCGGCACCGGCGCCAGGCGAGCATTTCGGACCGGGCACCATCGTGCTGATCACACCGGACGGCGCGGTGCGGCAAGTGGCCGACAACATTGCCTTCGCCAACGGCATGGCGGTGATGCCGGACAGCCGGACGCTGATCGTCGCCGAGTCCCATGCCAGGCGGCTCACAGCCTTCGACATCGGCGCAGACGGTGGCCTTTCCAACCGGCGCGTCTGGGCCGATCTCGGCAACGACTATCCCGACGGCATCTGCATCGATGACGAAGGCTGCGTCTGGTATGCCGACGTTCCGAACCGGCACTGTGTCCGAGTGCGCGAAGGCGGCGCGAAAATCGACCGGGTTCAAGTCGATCGCGGCTGCTTTGCCTGCATGCTGGGCGGAGCCGACGGCGAGACGCTGTTCATTCTCGCGGCCGAATGGCGCGGTTTCGAAAACATGGTGAGCGACGCCCGCACCGGCCAGGTGCTGAGCGCCGCTGTTTCCGTGCCCGGAGCCGGATGGCCTTCCTACAATTCCGGCACGCGCTGGTAGTTGGCGATGTCGGCCTTGACGCCCAGGCGCTCGATCGTTTCCTGCGCGCTGAAGGCGATGCGCTCGTGCGCCGCCTTGACGATCGGCACCACCTTGTCGACGGCCGCCTGGCTTTCCCATTCGACCATGGTGACGATGTTGAATTCGCCCGGGCCGGAGAACTGCTCCAGCAGGAAATCCTGCACAAAGCCCTCCTGCTGACGAAGCAGTTCGTGCGTCATGCGGACCTTGCCCAGAATTTCGTCCCGGGCTTCCGCCGGGACGACGAACTTGTCGACCCGGAACACGCTGCCATTGTGATGATTCTTGGTGCTCACTTTGTTCATCTCCATCTGGAAGTTTGCTTGGCAGGAGGCTCGGAGACGGGTTTGCAAGCTCAAGCTATGTTGAGGTCAAGGGGAATTTTCGCGCCGATTTTCCGTCTCGGCGCCAGGCGCCGAAGAGGCGCTAGCTGACCTCCGAGGTTCTCCTGCGCACGATCACCCCAAGTTCGTCGCTTTCGCGGGCGATGCGCAGGCGCTCCTCGGCTTCGGTCGCCTCGCGCTGGCGGTCCCACATCGAGGCGTAGAGGCCGTGTTTGGCGAGCAGCGCGGCGTGGGTGCCGCGCTCGGCGATCTGGCCGTCCTTCAAAACGATGATCTCGTCGGCCGAGACCACAGTCGACAGCCGGTGGGCGATGACGATGGTGGTGCGGCCTTTGCTTACCTGATCGAGCGCTGCCTGGATTTCCTGCTCGGTGTGGCTGTCCAGCGCCGAGGTCGCCTCGTCGAGCATCAGGATCGGCGGCGCCTTGAGGATGGTGCGGGCGATCGCCACGCGCTGCTTCTCGCCGCCGGAAAGCTTCAGCCCGCGCTCGCCGACCATCGACTTGTAGCCTTCGGGCAGCTTTTCGATGAACGGGCCGATCTGGGCAAGCTCGGCCGCTTTGCGCACCTCCTCCTCGCTGGCGCCGACGCGGCCGTAGCGGATGTTGTAGGCAATGGTGTCGTTGAACAGCACGGTATCCTGCGGCACCATGCCGAGCACGGCGCGCAGGCTCTCCTGGGTGACGTCGCGTATATCCTGGCCGTCGATCAGCACCTGGCCGCCCTGCACGTCGTAGAAACGAAACAGAAGCCTGGAGATGGTCGACTTGCCGGCGCCGGAGGGGCCGACGATCGCCACCGTCTTGCCGGCCGGCACTTCGAAGGAGACGCCCTTCAGGATCTTGCGGTTCGGATCGTAGGAGAAGTGTACGTCGCGGAACTCGACCTTGCCGGCGCCGACCTTCAAAGGCTTCGCATCGGGCTTGTCGACGATCTCCTGCGGCACGTCGAGCAGGTCGAACATATGCTCGATGTCGGTCAGCCCCTGCCTTATTTCGCGGTAAATGAAACCGATGAAGTTGAGCGGCACGGAGAGCTGGATCAGCATGGCGTTGATGAAGACGAAGTCGCCGACCGTCTGGGTGCCCGCCTGCACCTCCAGCGCCGACATGCACATGACGATGACGGTGCCCAGGCCAAAGATGAGGCCCTGGCCGAAATTCAGCCAGCCGAGCGATGTCCAGGTCTTGGTCGCGGCGATCTCGTAGCGCGCCATCGAGCGGTCGAAGCGCTCGGCCTCCATGCGCTCATTGGTGAAATATTTGACCGTCTCGAAATTGAGCAGCGAGTCGATCGCCTTGGTGTTGGCGTCGGTGTCGCTGTCGTTCATGTCGCGGCGGATCGAGATGCGCCAGTCGCTCGCCTTGACCGTGAACCAGACATAGAGACAGACGGTGACGGCGACCACGGCGACGTATTTCCAGCCATAGGTGAAGGCGAAAATGCCGGCCGTCAGCGCGAATTCGAGCATGGTCGGCGCCGTGTTCAACATGATGAAGCGCACGATCGTTTCGATGCCCTTGGTGCCGCGCTCGATGATGCGCGACAGGCCGCCGGTGCGGCGCTCGAGATGGAACCGCAGCGACAGCTGATGCATGTGGACGAAAGTGCGGAAGGCGAGCTGGCGAACCGCGTACTGGCCGACGCGGGCGAACAGTGCATCGCGCAACTGGTTGAAGCCGAGCTGGATCAGGCGCAGCACGTTGTAGGCGATGACCAGCATGACCGGCGCGAGCAGGAAAGCCGGCAGCGGCGGCGGCGTCTTCGCGGCGTGGGCCAGCGCGTCCGTCGCCCATTTGAAGAAATACGGACCGGCGACCAGGGTTACCTTGGCCACGACCAGGAGCAGCGTCGCCCAGGTGACGCGGGCTCTGAGATCGGCGCGCTCGGCCGGCCACATATAGGGCCAAAGGTTGCGCAGGGTCGTGAGGGTGCCGGCTTCGGCGGATACGGTCTTTTCGGCCACTAGTCTTGCCTTTTGGGTGAGAAGCTGGAGCAGCAGGAGTCGACGAGTTCGGCGAGCGAGGCGCAGACGCAAGCGAGCGCTTTGTGATCGACCGCGTAGCGCGAGCGCTGGCGGTCTGTCTCGAAGCGGACGAGCCCGGCCTCGACCAGGACCTTCAGGTGCTGCGAAACGGTCGATTGGGCGAGATTGAGATGGTTGACCACCTCGCGGCAGGAGCAGCAGGAACTGACCGAGAGATGTTTCAGTATCTCGATGCGCGCCGGATGCGACAGCGCCGCCAGGCGCAGCGCGATGGCGCGGCTGTCAGCGCAGCGGCTTTCGGAGGATTCGGTCATCGTTCATCGGCGATAGACGATGACCGGCAAGAGGGCAAGCTAGGCGGATGGGCAGATTGAGACGCCGGCGGGACAGCGCCGGCGCTGTTCTCCCGGGCATCTCCCCCGCAAGGGAAAGATCAGCCGATCGCCGGCATCATTCCGTCTTCGGCGTGGTCATCTGCTCGCCCATCGCCTTCATGTCGGCATCCTCGCCTTCCTTGGACTTGGATGGCACCTTGAACACCTGGCCCGGCCAGATGCGGTCGGGATCGCGGATCTGGTCCTGGTTGGCGAGATAGATGGTGGAATAGCGCACGCCATGGCCATAGACACGGCGCGAGATGCGCCAGAGCGTGTCGTTGCGGCGGATGATGACGGCGCCGTCGGCATGTTCGAGCTTCGGCGCCATGGTCTCGGGGACATCGGTCGAAGGCGTCGCCTCGGCAACCTTGGCGGCTGCGGGCGCCGTCGGCTTTGCCGCATCTGCGGTCGTCGCGGCAGGGGTGGAGGTTTCGGCCGGCTTGGCCTCGCCGGTCTTTGTCCCACCATCCTTCGTCTCGCTTGGCGCGACAGCGGCGACCGACTCGCCGGGCTCGCGCTCGAACGGCACTGCGGCGCGCGCGACGACCTTGACGCCGTCGCTATCCAGGCCATCGACATGGATGGTGTAGTTGCCGACCGGAATGTCGCGCTTGGCTTCGATCAGGAAATGGCCGTCGGCGGAGGTCTGTGCGTCGCCGAGCAGCATGGCGTCGGCATAGGCGCGCACCTTGCGGCCGGGATCGGCGGTGCCGGCTACGAAAATTTTGCTGCCGTCGATCTCGACCGCTTCGACGGCGATCTTGGGCTCGGTCGCGGAGGGCGCCGGGGCAGCCGGCGCCGTAGCGGCGGGCCCGGTCGCCGCGGGTGCCGGGGTCTCGCTGGACGCGGCCGGAGCGGTCGTTGCCGGGGCTGTCGTTGCTGGAGCTTGGGCCGCCGGCCCCGCCTTGGTCTCGGCCTGCGGAACGGTGATCAGTTGCGAGGCCTTGCCGGGCTCCTCGACCATCGCAAGCACCTGGCCGGTCGGGCTCTGCGGCACCGAGACGACGGCGGTCTGGGCCGACGCGACGGCAGTGCCGCCGACCGTCTGACGCAGCGTGATCGTATAGTCGCCCGGCTTCAGCGGGTCGTCGAGCACGATGGCGAAGGCGCCGTCTGGGCCGGAGTTGGTCGAGCCGAGCACCGTGCCGCCATTGAGTATCTCGATTTTGGCGTTGGGCGCGGCGCTGCCGGCCACGACGATCGAGCCATTGCTTTCAACGCGCACGACGTCGAAAGTCGGCAGTGTCGGGCCGGTCGCGGCGGCGGGAGCCTGCGCGGCAGGCGCCGTCGCGTTGTTCTTGTCGGCCGGCGCCATGGCGTTGTTCGCCGGCGCCATCTTGTTGGCCGGGGCCATCGTGTTGGCCGGAGCCATCGTGTTCGCCGGAGCCTGGGGCACGCGCCCCTCGGTTGTCGTGCTTGAGGATTCAGCCGGCTTTGCCTCGGTCTGCGGAAGCGCCGCGACCTGCGCCGGTTTCTGACTTTTGATGTAGGGATCGAGCGCACCCGACCCGTAGGCGACCGCCGCGACGACGGCCACGCCACCCGCCGCGAACAAAAACGCCTTAGAAGGATTGATAGCCATAACTTTATACTGCCCCCTTAGCCACCTAACGCCGGTCTAGCGTGTTTTCTCCAAGCTCACAAGAAAAAGCCCGTCCGCGGGCTTGACCGCGCCAACCGTCCCCATCACCAATCATCGCCATGAACACGATTCGATCCGTCTGCGTCTATTGCGGCTCGTCTCCGGGCCGCGACGAGGCCTATATCAAGGCCGGCCACACGCTTGGCCGCTCGCTTGCCAGATCCGGGTTGCGCCTCATCTATGGCGGCGGCACCAAGGGCATCATGGGCGCTGTCGCCGACGGCGCGCTCAAGGCCGGCGGCAAGGTCACCGGCATCATCCCGCGCTTCCTGATCAACAAGGAGGCGACCGAAACCGCCCTCGACAAGCTCGACGAGCTTCTGATCACCGACAACATGCACGAGCGCAAGCACAGCATGTTCGAAAAATCCGACGCGTTTGTGGCGCTGCCGGGCGGGATCGGCACGGTGGAGGAAATCGTCGAGATCATGACCTGGGCGCAGCTCGGCCACCACCGCAAGCCGATCGTCTTCGCCAACGTCAAGGGTTTCTGGGACCCGATGCTGGCGCTGATCGAGCACATGTCGGAAGAAGGCTTCATCCACACCGCGCACAGGGTCAAGCCGCTGGTGGTCAATGACCCGGACGCGATCGTCGCCGCCATCATGGTGGCGGGCTCGTCCGTCGACGCACCGACGGAAGGAGTGCAGTCGGTGATAGATAAAATGTAGGCAGCAGGGACTGGGCATTACACTTACTGCGTACTTCTTACTGCGTTCCTCAAATCCCCGATCACCGCCCTTAGATCCTGCCGCCGCCAGGCAAGGTAGATCGACACGGTGCGTTTGAACCACGGCAGATCGCGAAAGACGACGCCAGGGGGTGCCGCGCTTCGCAGACTTTCCTGGACCGTGGCGAGGCCAAGGCCGGCACTGACCAGGCCGAGCGAGGTCAAGGGATCGGCCGTCTCATAGGCGATGTCGGGCACGAAGCCGGATTCGACACAGGCCGCCAGGAACTGCGCGCGGTTGGTGTCGCCAGGCTGGCGCACCACGGTGATCCAGACGCGCCCGTCGAGATGGCCGGGCGCGATGGCGGCGACCTCGGCGAGCGGATCGCTCTCCGCCATCGCGAGCACCAGCGGCTCGCGCCGCACAAGCATGCTTTCAAGATCGGGGTCGCCATCCGGCGCGGGCGAATAGACGAAACCGAGGTCGAGCACGCGCTGCCTCAGGTCCTCTAACTGCGCGGCCGATCGCCGGCTGCGCAGTTGAACATGGAAATCCGGACGGTTGCGGCGGAAATCCTTCAGCATCGCGGCGACCAGCCCGGCATGCACGGCGCCCTCGACATAGCCGATGGCCAGGCTGCCCGTGGCGCCGCTGCCGAGGTTACGGCCGAACTCCTCCAGCCGCGCCGCATTGGCCAGCAATGCGCGGGCCTCGGCAAGGAAGGCCCTGCCCTCGGCGTTGAGGTGGACGCGCTGCTTCGCCCGCTCGAACAAGGCGACGCCCAGCTGCTCCTCGAGTTGCATGATCTGCCGGCTCAAGGGCGATTGCGAGATATGCAATTGCTCGGCGGCGCGACCGACATTGCCGGCCTCGGCGACGGCGACGAAATATCTTACCTGGCGCAGGTCGAGCATTCTTTCGCTCCAAATTCAGTCCTTACAGGTCTGAACTTTATCCTAATCAGTCTTGGACAGTCTGGGCAACCGGCGCGATATCTCCCCCGTCAACCAGCCACGAAGGAGGCCGCCATGCAGTTCTTTGCCTTGCTCACCCGCAACACCGAAAAATTCAGCGACGCGGATTTCGCGCCGCTGCTGCCGCCCGAATCCGAGCAGCGGAAGATGCTTTATGCCCAAGGCGCCGTGCGCCAGATCTGGAATCGGGGCGACATCCCCGGCAGCGGCATGATGTTCGAGGCGGCCGACGAAAAGGAAGTCCGCAGCTATCTCGGCACGCTGCCGCTGGTGGAGGCCGGCATGATGGACGTCACGGCGATCGTGCCGCTCAATCCCTATCCCGGCTTCGGGCCGAAGCGGTGAGCAAGCTTGGTCTTGAGGCTCCCAGACGGCAGTCTCAAGACCCGCGTTCTCTCGCCGGCCGGAGCGACCCCCAGCGCTGACCGTCTTGCGCTCAAAGGGTCGAAATAGAGATAGATGATCGGCGCGGTGTAGAGCGTCAAAACTGCGAGCCGACAAAGCCGCAGACGATCGCCGCGCCGAGCAGCTGAAGGAGTTCCGCGACGGGGCCGGTCTCGATCGCCAGCGGCAGCGCGCCGAGAAGGGCCGCGAAGCGGCTAGCGGCGCTCCGGCAAGATCCGCAGGACAAAACCGACGACCAGCCCGAGCATGAAGCCGAGCGGGCCGGTGATGAAGATGCCAAGCAACGGACCTTGATTTGCCTCCGGGGTGAAGATGACCGGGCCGACGAAGCCGGCGAGAAAGCCGAACGCACCCAGAATGCCACCCCACTTAAGCATCGGCCCCTCCGTCCGCTGCAGCAACTTCAACAGATTCCCGCATCGGAACCAAGCTACTGCATTAGCGTTGCGTCAGACACGACAACAATCTTTGGAGATCGTCATGCTGCGAGGCGGATTGCTTTGGCTTATCGGGATTCCTTTGCCCGTCATCCTTGTTCTCTGGCTGCTCGGCTACCTGCACTAGCACGACGAGGCAGACCGGGGTGGTTATTCCGGCCTTTGCAGGCTCAGGCCGCGCCGGTCAATTCGACAGCGGTGCGCACGCGGGCTAGCACTTCGCTGAGCATCTCGTGCATCGCCTTGCGCGCCCCGGCGGAGTCGCCAGCCTCGATCGCTTTCAGCACCTTTCCATGCGCGTCTAGGTCTCCTACCGGATGGCCGAACAGCGCATTGGTGGTCGGCACGCTGTATTGCAGGGCGGTGTGGATCAGCGCCGTGAGCGGCAGGAAGAAGCGGTTGCCGGTGGCGGCAAGCACCGCTTCATGGAAAGCGGCATCCGATAGTACCGGATCACCCTGGCCCAAGGATGCCGCACGCATGGCCTCGAAAGCCTCTCGGATGGCGGCGATTTCGTCTGTGTCGTTGCGGCTTGCGGCCAGCGCCGCCGCCTCGCATTCGAAAGCCAGCCGCACCTCCAGGAGTTCGGCGATGAAGTGGCGCGGCGTGGCGCTCTCGCGCAGCCAGCCCAGCACCGACGGGTCGAGAAAATTCCAGTCCTTCAGCGGACGAATGCGCGATCCACGTCGTGGGCGGGTGACCAGCAGGCCCTTGGCCCACAGGATCTTCACCGCTTCGCGGGCGGCGCTGCGGCTGGCGCCGAAGCGAGCGCAAATCTCCTCCTCGCCAAGCAAGGTCGAGCCGGGCGGAAACAGCCCGCCGAGAATCTCGCGGCCAAGACTATTGGTTATCTCGTCGGTCACCGACGAGGTCTGGTCGCCTGCCATTTGTCCCGGCCCATTCGAGTCTGCCAGCCAAGTGATGAACGGTCAGGTTGATACCGCACCGAACCCGCGGCTGTCCATATCATCTGATTTGTCAGATAAATGGTTGAAGCCGTCACTGTTTTCCTGCTAGTCGTATAATGATGCTTCGTTGCGTTGTCGTTCTAAGCTAACTCTTTGTTGGAACATGATCTTTCCCGAAAGCAGGCTTTCGCTTTTCGCGATCATGCTCTAGGCACGGGATCCGAATCCAGGCGAAGCAGCGGTGCTGCCGAAAGGCCTTCAGGCTGGCCAGCAACAAATCGCAATCGATGAAGGTTCAAAATTGCGTTCGACTGATTATCTCGGCCGTCTCTTCGGCCTCGAAGGCAGGCATGCCTTCGTCACCGGCGCCAGCCGCGGGCTGGGCCTCGCCTTCGCCGAAGCGCTGGCCGCCGCCGGAGCGCGCGTCACCATAGGCGGCCGCAAGGCCGACGAGCTCAAGGCTGCCGGCGACCGTTTGCGCGGCAATGGCTACACGGTGGCGGAAGCGGTGATCGACGTCACCGACACGCAATCGGTCGACGCGGCGATCGCGACGGCGGAAGCCGGCACCGGACCGATCCACATACTCGTCAACAATGCCGGCATCCAGCGCCGCGCGCCGCTTGAGACTTTTTCCGACGCCGACTGGGATGCGCTGATGGCGACCAATCTCGACGGTGTTTTCAAGGTGAGCCGCGCCGCGGTGCAAGGCATGATCTCGCGCCGCAGGGGCTCGATCATCAACGTCTCGTCGGTGCAGAGCGTGCTCGCCCGTCCCTCGATCGCACCCTACGCGGCGAGCAAGGGCGCCATCACCATGCTGACGAAGTCGATGGCCGGCGAATGGGGCCAGCACGGCATACGCGTCAACGCCATCGCGCCCGGCTATTTCAAGACCGAGCTCAACGCGGCGCTCGTCGCCGACGAGACATTCTCCACCTGGCTCACCGGCCGCACGCCGATGCGGCGCTGGGGCGATGTTGAGGAACTGGCCGGCGCGGCGGTGTTCCTGGCCTCGGACGCCGCGAGTTTTGTCACCGGGCAGACACTGCTGGTGGATGGCGGGATCACGAGCGTGTTGTGACGCGCGGCCGACGTATCGTCAAACCGGCAAGCTCGTCTCACCCACCGACAGATGTCGCTCGACGGCCGGATCAATCCTGTCACCCTTGGCGACACCCGCCAGCAACCGATCTACCGACAGCCTCCCCGCCCCGCTCAGCGCCAGGATGAACATGCCGCCGGCAATGGCGAGGTCCTTCTCGAAATGCAGCAACTCGTTCTGGCTGGCGAAATTGGTGTGGAAGAGGCTGGCCGTCATCAGGCAGAACAGGCCGAGACCGAGGGCGCCCAGACGCGCCAGGATACCGAGCGCCACCGACAGGCCAGCACCGAGCTGCAGCGCGATGGTGGCGACAAGCAGGGGCGTGCCGACGCCGAGCGCCGCCATCGCCTTCTGGGCTCCTTCGAAATGGGTCGCAAGTTCCAGTCCCTCGTGCACGAAGAGCAGGGACAGGAGCAGTCGGCCGGCAAGCAGGACGACATCCCTGGCGTGAAGTTTTTCGGCAAGTTCGATCGGTGTCATCGTCGGCTCCAATCTTTGGTATCTGCGAATGAGCCGGGGCGCCATGCGTCCGTTTGGACACGCGCCCGCGCGCTCGAGGTTGAAGGGTCGGAGCCGGCGCGAGGGAGAGGACGCCGGCTCCGGTTTTCGGGCGCTACCGCCGTGGCGCCCAAAAGGATGGCTGGCCCTTGCGGGTCCCTACTTCGTCACCTTGGTGTCGATCGCCTGCTTGAGGTCGGAAAGCTCCTCGCAGCCCGCCGGGCAAAGCTTCTGCAGCGAGGCGAGCTGTTCGTTGGCCTTGGCCATGTCGCCGGTCTCGACATAGAGTTCGCCCAGATATTCATGCGCGGCCTTATGGTCGGGCTGAAGCTCCAGCGCCTTGGTGTAGTAAGTCAGCGAGGTCTGGTAGTCGCCGGTCTTACGCAGCGTGAAGCCGAGCAGATTGTAGACATCGGCTTGCTGGTTATCCTGCGCGAGGTCGCGCAGGGCGGCAAGCGCGCCCTTGTAGTCCTTGGCCTCGATCTTGGCCTTAACCGCCGTCAGGTCGGGCGCATCGGCGCCTTCGATGTCGTCCACCGCATAGGCAGGAACGGCGATGGCGATCGGCGCCGCGGTCAGCACCGCAATGGCGCCGAGCACCGCGAAAAGTGCGTGTTTCATGGGAGTTGTCGCTTTCTGTTCAGGATCCGATTCAGATCTGCGTTGGGGTGAAGGCGTAGGCGTTGCCGTCCTTGACGAAGCTGCCTGTGCCCGGGAACGGGAAGTGCGAGCCGCAGATGCGGACATTGTCGGCAATCACCTGGTCGATGATCTTGTGGCGCGTGGTGATCGCCATCGGTCCGTCCTGGTCGTAGCTGCCCTGCCATTCGGGATGCGGGGCGAGCAGCGCCGGCACGTACATGGTGTCTGCCGAGACCAGGAACTGCTCTGAGCCGGCATCGACATGGTAGACGGAATGGCCGGGCGTGTGACCGGGCGCCGCCATGAGGCGGATGCCGGGCACCACTTCCGCGCCGTCGTCGACCAGTTTCCAGTTCTTCCATTTCGGGAAGTTCTCGGCGATGCGCTTGCCCGCCGGCTTGCGGCCCTCGGGCAGCTTGGCGAGCCGGCTCGGATCCGTCCACCAGTTGTACTCGGTGGCGTTGACGATCAGCTCGGCATTCGGGAACACCGGATCGTTGGTGCCCTTCTCCATCAGGCCCCACACATGGTCGGGGTGGAAATGCGAGATCATGATGGTGTCGATCGCCTTGTAGTCGATCCCGGCGGCCTTCATGTTGGCCGGCAGATGCGTGGCGTTGGCCTGCCATTGGCCGACGCCGGAGCCGGCGTCCATCATTATGGTGCGGCCGTTCATCTTGAGAACGACGACGGTGAGCGGGATCGGCATGAACTCGGTAGTCAGCCCCGCCTTGGCGAGCGCCGCCTTGGTGTCTTCGACCGACACGCCCTTGATAAAGGCAGGGTCGTGCGGCTTGCGCCAGATGCCGTCATAGACGGCGGTGACCTCGAGCGAGCCCACCTTGTATTTGTAGAAGCCGACCGACGGCTCGACCGGCGTTTCGGCGTAAGCCGCCGGCGCGAATTCCAGCTTGCCGGCGATGCCGAAGGCGGCCGCCGCCGCGGCGGATCCAAGCACCATGCGGCGTGTCATATTGAACATCGGAAATCTCCTCTTGATGGCTTGCGCGTTTGCTTCAGTTTCAGGCGGTAGTCAGTTGGTTTTGCCGCATGTCGTCGTCTCAAAGCCGCTGCGCACTTTTGGGCGACATGCAGAGAGAATGGCGGAGGGCCGGTGCTGCCCTCCGCCGGCTGCGGTAACCGGGGCCGGCCGATCCGACTGAAGGACCGACCGGCTCCGGGGAAATCGGGATTCGGGTCGCCGAGCCGGGACGAGGCGTGCCTTCCTTGCCCAGGTTCGGGACTCCTGGTCCCGACTCCTGCTCAGCGACCCCAGATGCCCTGGCCGGGCTCTTCCGCAGCAATCCTGGCCGCCGGCCGCATCTCGTGGCGGTCCATGTCGGGCTTCGCGATCGAAGCGGTGGTAGCCGTGTCTACGACGACAGCCTGCTGGCCGGGGGTCGATGCGGAGAAGTGGTCGCTGCCGGCAAAGGCGCTTCCGCTGGCGACGAGAATGGCGACTGAGGCGAAGATGAGCTTGTTCATATGCGTATTCCTTCCGGGTTGGTTGATGCGTGCCTTGGGAGGATGGCCTCGCTACAGCCAAGACCCGGAAGGCCCGGGCTTTATTCCCGGGACGCGGAAGAATCTTTTGGGAAAGCGAGAATCGAGATTTTTGGACAATTCGGAATCCGCGGTCAGTTAGCCCGCATTAATCATGGCTTACGCTTGCAGCCAGAAAACAAGCTTCCAGGCCGCCGATGACGCAACTTGAGACCGAAACGGAAGTTTTAGCTTAAGCAGTTTCTTCTATATTCAGTCGATGGACCTCGGTCCGAACAGCTATTCGGGTTGAATGACCGGGACGCGCTTCAATATCGGCCGCATCAGGCAGGCCGTCTTTTCTACCGCCAATCTGCCGGCGGCGATCGCTGTTTTTGTGCTTGCGATCTGCGCTATCTTTGTCGATGAGCAGAATAGAAGAGTGTCCGACCAACTGGCGCGCGCCGATGTGCTCGCCAAGGTCAACATCATCCGCGCCAAGCTCGAAGGCAACATAAATGGCAATTTGCAGCTGGTGCAGGGTCTTGCATCGGCGGTGGTGACCGAGCCGTATATGGGACAGCAGAGGTTCGCATCGCTTGCCGCGAACCTGTTCAAGGAGAAGTCGCAGCTGCGCAATATCGCCGGCGCGCCTGATCTCGTGATCTCCTTGATGTATCCGATGAAGGGCAACGAAAAGGCGCTCGGGCTCGACTACCGCAAGAACGAAGGGCAGCGCATGGCGGCGCTTCGCGCGCGCGACCAACGCGCCCTCGTCCTCGCCGGCCCCGTAGACCTTGCCCAGGGCGGCAGAGGCTTCATCGGCAGGATTCCGATCTTCGTACCGACAGTGGGCGGCGGTGATCGGTTTTGGGGCATCCTTTCCGCTGTAATCGATGTCGACAGGCTCTACGCCGCAAGCGGCCTGACCGATCCGGGCCTCGACATCGACGTCGCTCTGACGGGCAAGGACGCGTTGGGTGGCGGTGGCCAACGTTTCTTCGGGAGCGAGAGCGTAATCAATGGCAACCCGGTGACGACCGAGGTGGAGCTACCGTTGGGATCCTGGCAACTGTCAGCGACGCCGAAGCACGGCTGGCCGGCTACGCCGAAGAACGAGACTGCCCTACGCGCCACGATGGCGTTGGCTGGCGCACTGGTGGTACTGCCTATCCTCGTAGCCGGTTGGCTATTCGGCGAGCGACAGAAGAACTACGCGGAGTTGCGAAGACTGTCGCAGCGGCTGGAGCTTGCACTCGACGCCTCGGGCATCGGCGTATGGGAGCATGACCTCGCCACCTCGCAGCTCCTGTGGGACGAACGCGTCAACGAGATCTACGGTCGGGTAGCGGACGGCAAGCCTCGCGGATACGACGACTGGGCCCTGGCTATCCATCCCGACGATCTGCAGCGCGCAAAGGAGGATTTCGACGCGGCGGTGGCTAGCCGAGGCCGATATTCCTCGCAGTACCGTCTTGTCTTGCCTGACGGCACCGTTCGCCACGTACGCACGAGGGCAAACTTCCTCCAGGACGCCGGCGACACACCCAAGTTGATAGGCGCCGAATGGGATGTGACCGGGGACGTTCTGCTCAACGAGAATCTGATGCGTGAACGGCAATTGTCGGAATCGAAGAATGCGGAACTCGAGGCCGCCAAGGCGCGCATCGAGCATGTTGCGCTACACGATTCGCTGACCGGCCTGCCCAATCGCCGTTACCTGGACGAGATGCTGGCCAGTTCGCCAGAGGATCACACTGCGCTGCTGCATCTCGATCTCGACCGCTTCAAGGACATCAACGACACGCTCGGCCATGCGGCGGGCGACGCCATGCTCATGCATGCCTCGAGGATCATCAAGGCAAACGCCCGCGCGGACGACTTCGTGGCGCGCATCGGCGGCGACGAGTTCGTTGTGGTGTGCCAGGGACGCGACAACAAGGAACTTGCCGCCCTGGCGGACCGGATCATCGAGGAAATGCGCCAGCCTGTCGACTACAGGGGCCACCAATGCCGGTTTGGGGTCAGCATCGGGATTGCAGCCCTCGGCGGCATCGATGCGAAGCAGTTGCTGGTCAACGCCGATCTTGCCCTCTATCGGGCCAAGAGCCGCGGCCGCAACCGTTTTGAGTTCTTCAACGAAGAGCTGCAAAGCGAGATCGTCAAGACCAAGCAGACCGCGGACGAAATCCTCGGCGGACTGGAGCGTAACGAGTTCATCGCCTACTACCAGCCCCAGTTCGATGCCAAGACGCTTGAGATCGTCGGGGTCGAGGCGCTGTCGCGCTGGCGTCATCCACGGCGCGGCATCCTCGCCCCCGATGTCTTCCTCAAAGTGGCCGAGGAATTGAATGTGGTCTCGCTGATCGACCGCGCGATCCTCGAACAGACGCTCGAGAATTTCCGGCGCTGGTCGCTCAGTGGGATGAACATCCCGCGAGTTTCGGTCAATGTCTCGGCAAGAAGGCTGGAGGACAAGGATCTGATCAACGGCTTGCGCAAGCTGGCGATCGAAAAGGGAACCGTCTCGTTCGAGCTCGTTGAGTCCATTTTCCTGGATGAGAATGACGACCTCGTCACCTGGAACATCGAGCACATCAAGGAACTTGGAATCGATATCGAGATCGACGATTTCGGCACGGGCCACGCGTCCGTCGTCAGCCTGCTCAAGCTGCAGCCGCGCCGTCTCAAGATCGACCGGCAGCTCGTCACTCCGATAACCGGCTCGGCGTCGCAGCGGCGGCTGGTATCGTCCATCATCGAGATCGGCAAATCCCTCGGCATCGGCGTCGTGGCCGAAGGCGTCGAGACCATGGAACACGCCAGCATCCTGAAAGAGCTCGGATGCGACATCCTGCAGGGTTACGCATTCGGACGCCCGATGGACGAGAAATCGTTCAGGACCTTTGCGCAGTCGCGCAAATGGCTGGCAGCCGGATAGCCAGACGGGCGATGCCGCCGTACGAACAGCCGGTGACCGCGCCGCAGCCGACTGCGCCTGTTCGGCAAGCGGGCAAGAATAGGTCGGCGGTGCCGAGAGAACAGCCACCGGAAACACGGTCACCGAACTGTCACACCAGGCGGCAATCGCCATGGTAGGTTGCCACGGCCTCCTCTGCGGCCACGACCGAATCAAGAGCCGGCGAAGCCGCCATGAACATTGCCCTCCCCTCCGAAGGCACCGACCTTTCGCCCTACATGCCGGACGAGCACGGGCTGTTCTTCATCTATCATTTCAAGGCCGACGGCTCCCGCACCAGGGACCCGGCCGAGGCGTACTGGACCTGGCGCAGCTACCAGATCACCGACATCCGCGCCCGCCAGGAGATCGGCGCCGATCATGCCCTGCCGGCGCCGGTGCGTGAGGCTTTCCTGTCGCCCAGCCATGGCTGCCAGATCGATTTCGAGGACGACTTCCTCTATGGCGACCTGCCCGACCTCAGGCACGACTTCGCCGAGGCGCGCGGGCTTACCCATTTCCGCTTCGCCTTCAACGACACGATGCTGGTCGGCGCGCGCAAGCAGCCGCTGGAATCGATCGACAAGATCCGCAAGCTGGTGGAGAACGGCTCGCGAAAATTCCGCACGCCCGCAGAACTGATCGAAGCAGTGATAGGCCATTCGCTAGACGGCATGGCGGCCGAGCTCAACAAGATGGGCGACACACTGGACGGCATCGAGGACCGCATCGTCGTCGACGCATGGCATAGCGAGCGGCAGGCGTTGGTCGACGCACGCCGGCAGCTGGTAATCATCCACCGGCAGATGGCGACGCTCACCAGCCTCTTTCGCCACCTCGACCACTCGCATCGCGACGACCTGCCGGACCCGATCAACGAGATGGCCGCTCGGCTGTCGCACCGGGCGCAAACGCTGCATCACGACGGCGAGCAATTGCAGGCGCGCACAAGGCTGCTGCAGGACGAGCTGATGGCCAAGCTGACCGAGCGGTCGAACCAGTTGCTCTACATCCTGTCCGTCATGACGGCGGTGCTGTTGCCGATGACGATCATCTCCGGCCTGTTCGGCATGAATGTCGGCGGGTTGCCGTTGGTCGACACACCTTTCGGCTTCTGGGTGGTGACGGCGATCTCGATCGTCATCGCCGGCATCGTCTATATGTTCGTGCGGCGGTTGGGAAAGGTCTAACCTTCAGGCTTTGGCCCGCAGATCATCGACGATGGTGCCGGCGGCCTGGACCTCGGCTTCATGGCCGGGTTCGCGCCAGGTTTCGGCGAGGCCGGCCGCGTACCATTCACGCATGGCCGGCAGGTCCAGCAGCCGCTGCGGATACTTGCCCGCTACACCTTCGAACTTCAGGCCATAAGACTGCGCCCGGAAGGCGATCGGAGCGAAGAAGGCATCGACCGCGGTGAAATGGTCGTCGGCAAGGAACGGGCCTCCGAAGCGCGCAAGCCCGTCGTTCCACAAGTCTCCCATACGGAAAAGATCGTGCTTCAGCGCATCGGACATCGGTGCCGGCTCGACGCGCATGCCGCAGCTCATGGGGCAGTCATTGCGCAGGGCGGTGAAGCTGGAATGCATCTCGGCCGCGGCCGAACGCGCCCAGGCCCGCGCCTTTGCATCCGCGGGCCAGACGGCCTGATGACGCTCGGCCAGGTATTCGACGATGGCCAGCGAATCCCAGACCGCCCAGCCTTCGTCGACCAGGCACGGCACGCGGCCGTTGGGCGAAAACGAGCGGAAGAGGCTGAAGCTCGGTCCGGCCGGGAATGGCGTCAGCACCTCCTCGAAAGGAATGCCGAGCGTTCGCATCAGCACCCATGGCCGCAGCGACCAGGACGAGTAGTTCTTGTTGCCGATATGCAGCACGTACATGGGGAGTCTCTTCCTGGAGTTGCTTACCTCGTCGCAGGCGTCGCCGTGCGCGCTTCACGGCCCCTGAACATCGACCAGCTGTACATCGCGAGCGCGATCCAGATGAGCGCGAAGGCGATGGCCTGTGTGGTTCCGAACGGCTCGTGGAAGACGAGCACCGCGATCAGGAACACCATGGTCGGCGCGATATATTGCATGATGCCGATGGTGGAGAGGCGCAGCAGCCGGGCGCCGAAGGCAAACAGCAACAGCGGCACAGCGGTGATCGGGCCGCAGCCGATGAGCAACACGGTGTCGGTGCCGGTGCTGGAGATCAGATGATCCTGGCCGGTAGCGATCAGGTAAAGGATGTAGCAGAGCGCCGGCACCGACAGCAGCAGCACTTCGAGCAGGAAACCCTGGCTCGGGCCGATCGGCAGCGTCTTGCGGAAGAATCCGTAGGCGGCGAAGGAGAAGGCGAGCGCCAGCGACACCCAGGGCAGCATGCCGGCCTCGACTGTGAGCACCGTGACCGCGACCGCAGCCAGCGCAACCGCGGCGATCTGCAGCCGGTCGAGCTTCTCGCCGAGCAGCACGGCGCCCACGACGACGTTGACCAACGGGTTGATGTAATAGCCGAGAGCGGTCTCGACGGTGCGGTCGACCGCGATCGCCCAGACATAGATGCCCCAGTTGACCGAGATCAGCACCGCCGTCAGCGCCGCCATGGCGAGGCTTTTGGGCGAACGGATCGCCGCCTTGAAATCGGCGGTGCGGCCGGCCCAGACGAGCACCGCCGCCGCGATCGGCACCGACCAGACGACGCGGTTGGCGATCACCTCGGCAAGCGGCAAATGCGCCACCGCCTTCATGTAGAAGGGGAGCAATCCCCAGAGGAAGTAGGCGCCAAGCGCCAGAAGGAAGCCGCGGCGACCCTTGGCGTCTTGATCGAGATCGGCTGTTGCGGTGACCATGGCCCAACGCTATGGCCCAGCGGACCGTCCAAGACCATCACAAAATTATGATGGATCAATGGACTTTTTGTGATGGTTCAAGCCAGTCGGGCGCCCTTTCCTCGCCCCACGCAGGGGGGAGGAAAGCTGCCCATAGCTCACTCCGCCGCCACCAGCCCGGCCATCTCGCGGTTCTTCATCAGCTTGTAGACGATCGAGTCCATTAGCGCTTGGAAGGACGCGTCGATGATATTTTCCGAGACGCCGACCGTCCACCAGCGGGCGCCGGTGGAATCGTGCGATTCGATCAGGACGCGGGTGATGGCCTCGGTGCCGCCGTTGAGGATACGCACCTTGAAGTCGGCGAGCTCCAGGTCGACGATCTCGCTCTGATATTTGCCCAGGTCCTTGCGCAGCGCGATGTCGAGCGCGTTGACCGGGCCATGGCCTTCAGCCACCGACATCTTCTCCTCGCCGTCGACCTCGACCTTCACGATCGCCTCGGAGACGGTCTTCAGGTTGCCGTTGGCGTCGAAGCGGCGCTCGACCATGCAGCGGAAGGAGGTGACGTTGAAGAATTCGGGCAGGCCGTGCAGCATCTTGCGCGCCAGCAGCTCGAACGAGGCGTCGGCGCCTTCATAGGCATAACCTTCGGCCTCGCGCTCCTTGACCACGGCGATCAGGGAGTCGAGCCGGTGATCGTCCTTCGGCACCTCGATGCCGCGCCGATTGAGCTCGGCCAGAAAATTGGCCTTGCCGCCCTGGTCGGAAACCATGACGCGGCGGCGGTTGCCGACGGCCTCGGGAGGGACGTGCTCATAGGTCGCCGGCTCCTTGGCCAAAGCGGAGGCATGGATGCCGGCCTTGGTGGCGAAGGCGGAGGAGCCGACATAGGGCGCCTGCGCTTCCGGGGCGCGGTTGAGCAACTCGTCGAAGGCGCGGGAGAGCCTGGATATTCCAGCCAGATCCTCAGCCGATACGCCTGTTTCGAAACGGTCGGAGAAGGCCGGCTTCAGCGAAAGCGTCGGGACGATGGTGATCAGGTTGGCGTTGCCGCAGCGTTCGCCGATGCCGTTCAGCGTGCCCTGGATCTGGCGCACGCCGGCTTCGACCGCGGCGAGGGAATTCGCCACAGCCTGGCCGGTGTCGTCATGGGCATGGATGCCGAGGTGGCTGCCCGGGATGCCGGCTGCGACCACCTTCTCGATGATGGCGCGCACTTCGGAAGGCTGCGTCCCGCCATTGGTGTCGCACAGCACCACCCAGCGCGCGCCGGCATCGTAAGCGGTCTTGGCACAGGCCAATGCGTAGTCCGGATTGGCCTTGAAGCCGTCGAAGAAATGCTCGCAGTCGACCATCGCCTCCTTGCCGGCCGCGACCGCGGCTTCCACCGAGGTCTTGATCGACTCCAGGTTCTCCTCGTTGGTGCAGCCGAGCGCCACGCGCACATGGTAGTCCCAGCTCTTGGCAACGAAGCAGATGGCGTCCGATTTCGACTGCACAAGCGCGGCCAGCCCTGGATCGTTCGAAGCCGACACCCCTGCCCGCTTGGTCATGCCGAAGGCGACGAACTTCGCGCTTTCGGTCCGCTTCTTCTGGAAGAAGGCCGTATCGGTCGGGTTGGCGCCAGGATAGCCGCCCTCGACATAATCGATGCCGAACTTGTCGAGGAGTTTTGCGATCGCGATCTTGTCCTCGACGGAAAAGTCGATGCCCGGCGTCTGCTGGCCGTCGCGCAGCGTCGTGTCGAAGAGATAGAGGCGTTGCTTTGTCATGGCTGTAGCTCGAAAGGCCGCGATCCTTCGCGCGCCAATCTCCCCCCTTGTGGGGCAGATGGCCGCCAGGCCAGAGGGGGGCGCCGTAGAGCACAAAGCTGCATGGTTTATTTCCCCGCGAACCGATCCGTCGCCCGGATCAGCCGATCCAGAATCCCCGGCTCCGAATAAGCGTGGCCGGCGCCCTCGATGAGGTGGAAATCCGCCTTCGGCCAGGCCTTGTGCAGCGCCCAGGCGTATCTTGCCGGACAAGGCATGTCATAGCGACCATGGACGATGGTGCCGGGAATGTCCTTGAGCTTCCAGGCATCGCGCAAAAGCTGACCTTCCTCCAGCCAGCCGGCATGGACGAAATAGTGGTTCTCGATGCGCGCGAAGGCGACGGCGTAATCGTCCTGGCCAAACGGGTCGCTGGTCTCGGGCTCGGGCAGCAGCGTGATCGTCTCGCCTTCCCAGATGCTCCACGCGCGGGCCGCCTCCACCTGGCGCGCGCGGTCGGAACCGACAAGCCGCTTGCGGTAAGCCGCCATCATGTCGCCGCGCTCTGCCTCAGGGATCGGCGCCAGGAAGCGCTCCCACTTGTCGGGGAACATCTCGGAGACGCCGAACTGATAATACCATTCGAGCTCGGCGCGGGTCAGCGTGTAGATGCCGCGCACGACCAGTTCGCTGACCCGTTCCGGATGCGTCTCGGAATAGGCGAGCGCCAGCGTCGAGCCCCAGGAGCCGCCGAAGACAAGCCACTTGTCGAAGCCCGCCATCTCACGCAGGCGCTCGATGTCGGCGACAAGGTGCCAGGTGGTGTTGGCTTCGAGCGAGGCGTTCGGCGTCGACTTGCCGCAGCCGCGCTGGTCGAACAGGATGACGTCGTAGAGCTTCGGGTCGAACAGGCGCCGGTGTTTTGGCGAGATTGTGCCGCCCGGACCGCCATGCAGGAACACGGCGGGCTTGGCGCCCCGGGTGCCGCAGCGCTCCCAGTAGACGGTGTGGCCGTCGCCGACGTCGAGCATGCCGGAATCGAACGGCTCGATCTCCGGGTAGAGCGTGCGCAAGGAACTGCCCTGGATGGTCATAGTTTCAAGCCCTGCTGCGGCCAGTTGGCCGTCTCGTGGTCGGGATGCTGGAAGGAGATGATCTGCTCCTGCCGTCGATAATAGTCGGGGTCGTCATGCACCGGCGCGTCGAAGATCTTCTCCACCCAAGGCAGCCGCGCGGCATAGTTCACCTGGATCTGCGGCGCGAGGTCGGAGCGGTCGTCGAAGGCGCCGATGGCGATCTCCAGCCCGCCGGGCTGGCGATAAGTCAGCGGCGTGCCGCAGCGGGCGCAGAAGCCGCGATCGATATTGACCGAGGATTGGAAGTAGCTCGGCTCCTCGTGGGTCCATTCGACGCCGTCCCTGGGCACCGTCACCAGCGCGCCGAAGAAGGAGCCGAACTGCTTCTGGCACATGCGGCAATGGCAGATGGACGGGCGTCCGAGCTTGCCGTGCACGCGGAAGCGCACGGCACCGCACTGGCAGCCGCCGGTTCGAACTTCATCGGTCATGGTCTTTCCTCCGGCGGCCATTGGTCGGTGTCGTGATCGGGATGCTGATAGGAGACGAGCTCGGCGAGATAAGGGGCCGAGGTGATATCGGCCATCGTGTCCTCTGACGGCAGTGTTGGGATGCCGTCGACATAAGGAAGTTTTGCCTCGACGCCCCACTGGATCGTCGGCGCGATGCCACTCGGATCGTCAAAGGCGGCGATCGCCAGCGCCACGCCGTCGGACGCCTCAAAGGTAAGCGGCGTGCCGCATTCGGGGCAGAAGCCGCGCAAGGCGGCGTTCGACGAGCGGAAGCGTTTCGGTTCGCCGCGCGTCCAGTCCAGCGTGGCGCCGCGTACCGAGACCAATGGCATATAGAAATTGCCGCTCGCCTTCTGGCACATGCGACAATGGCATACCGAGGCGTCGCCCAGCGCCCCCTCGACGCGGAAACGCACGGCGCCGCACTGGCAGCCGCCGGTGTAGATCGGCCGGTTGTCGAGGCTCATGGCGCGCTCCCGATCATGGACTGCTTCTGGGGCTCATTCCGGGTCATGGCAGACCGCCTCGACGTTGTTACCATCGGGATCGAGGACGAAGGCGCCGTAATAGTTGGGGTGATAGTGCGGGCGCAGGCCCGGACCGCCATTATCCCTGCCGCCGGCGGCAAGTGCCGCCGCATGGAAGGCATCGACCTCGGCACGGCTGCGCGCGGTGAAGGCGACATGCTGGGTTGATCTGGGCTTGTCCGTGCTGTCGCTCAGCCAGAACACCGGCCGGTCGCGGCCATAACCGCCGACTTTGGCGCCGCCGGTATATTCCTGCGGCACCATGTAAAGCAGCGAGGCGCCCAGCGGCGCCATCGCCTTGTCGTAGAAGGTCTTGGAAGCGTCGAAATCGGCAATGTTTATGCCGAGATGATCGATCATATGACGAGCTCCTCCGTTGGTGTCGCGGGCGCGACGGCCAGGCCGGCCACGATGACGATGTGCCGGCAGACATTGTCGATATCGCGGATCACGTCGTCGTTCCAGAAGCGCAAGCTGGTCCAGCCCAGCGCCTCCAAGAGGGGCGCGCCTCGCGCCAATCTCTCTATTTTAACGTTGCCGGCATCCACCCTCACCGTTTGATCTCCCAGGTCGTCACGCGTTGGCCGGTGGCGGGGTCCTTACCGTCCTTCAATTGCACGCCCTGCGCCAGCAGTTCGTCACGCACGCGATCGGCGTCAGCCCAGTTCCTGGCAGCGATCAGCGCGAGCCGATCCGCGATCGCCTTCGCGATCGCCGCTTCATCCACCTTGGCGGCGCCGACGTCGAAGCCGAGGAAGGCCAGCGCCGCCTTCAAGGAAGCGGCGGCTTTCTCGCCGCCGGCATCGTTCAACTCGCCGGCAAGCTGCGTCAGCCGCTGGAAGGCGGTGTAGGTGGCGAGATCGTCCGAAAGCGCTTCCACCACCTCGGCCGGCAGTTCCTTCGCGGCCATGGGCGCCAGGTCGGCGGCGCGCTTCCACTTGCGCAGCGTGTTTTCCGCTTCTTCCAGCTTGCGCACGGAGAAGTCGATCGGCTCGCGATAATGCGTCATCAGCATCGCCAGCCTGAGCACCTCGCCCGGCCATTTCCTGCCGCCAAAGGTGTCCGTCTCCAGCAGTTCACGGATGGAGAAGAAATTGCCGAGGCTCTTCGACATCTTCTGGCCTTCGACCTGCAGGAAGCCGTTGTGCATCCACACATTGGCCATGACCTTGGTGCCATGGGCGCAGCGCGACTGGGCTATCTCGTTCTCATGATGCGGGAAGATCAGGTCCAGCCCGCCGCCATGGATGTCGAAGACCTCGCCGAGATAGGCGGCCGACATGGCCGAGCACTCGATGTGCCAGCCGGGCCGGCCCCTGCCCCACGGGCTCTCCCAGCCCGGCTCTTCGGGGCTCGACAATTTCCACAGCACGAAATCGCCAGGATTCTTCTTGTGCGCGTCGACCGCGATGCGGGCGCCCGCCTGCTGTTCGTCGAGATTGCGCTTCGACAATTCGCCGTAATCCGGCATCGAAGCGGTGTCGAACAGCACCTCGCCGCCAGCGACATAGGCGTGGCCGCGCGAGATCAGCTGCCCGATCAGCGACAGCATGTCGGCCTTGCCGTCGGCGCGGGGCGCGACGAACTCGGTCGCGCGCGGCTCGTAGGTCGGCGGCAGGCACCCGAGCGCAGCCACATCCTTGTGGTACTGGTCGGCGGTCTTCTCGGTGACCTTGCGGATCGCGTCGTTGAGCGAGAGCGTTCCGGCCGCGATCTCGCCGCCGAAATCGCGAAGCGCGCGCGCGTTGATCTTGTCGTCGACATCCGTGATGTTGCGCACATACGTGACGTGCGTTTCGCCGTAGAGATGGCGCAGCAGACGGAAAAGCACGTCGAAGACGATCGCCGGACGCGCATTGCCGATATGGGCAAAGTCGTAGACCGTCGGGCCGCAGACATACATGCGCACGTTTCGCGGATCGATCGGAAGGAAAGCTTCCTTCGTCCGCGTCAGCGTGTTGTAGAGGCTGAGGCCCTTCGATGCGTCAGACATGCGTGCCCTTCCGATCCCTTAGAACTTGGATGGAACCTTCCTTGCGCCGGGGCGCAATCGGGCTCCAGCCTGCTGGCCGGGGCGTTTGTCCAATCTGGGGGAAGATGAGGCGAAAACGTCCGGACCAGCGCGAGGCTAGCCAATAATGCAAATGCCACAAATGGCGAAAGACGTTTTCATGGGCGGCTTTATCGCGCTGGCAGCTGTTGCCGTCAAGTCGCTCCACTCAGGAAAGATGTCGCTGCATCACAGGTAAATGGGACCCGAAACATTTTATTAAACATGTCGGCACAGTGATGAAACATTCGCCGGCTAGACGCATCGAACGTCACGATTTGGTCCGAATCAACCGGCAAACGCCGAACACGAAACCGTTACCAGGGAAGAGAACCATGGCTCGCAGCAAGCAGGAACAGAACCGACAAACGCAGCCCGCGCTGGCCAGCCAATACCGCGCGATCGGCCCGGCCGCAATTGTCGCGGCCCTCCTTCATACCGCGAAGAAGAAGAAGCCGGCGCAGAAGATCGTTTCGCCGCGCGCTGCCTGAAACGGCGCAACCGGCAGGGCCCCCGGCGATGGGGACACCGGCGAAGAGGACGCCATGGCGTCCTGGAGATGAAGGTCCCAAAGCTGCCTTTCGAGGCAAGCAGCCTTCGCTAAAGTAAAGTCAGCTGGTTTTCGTCCGCGCCAGGCTTCTGTCGCCTGGGCCTTTCAGCCTGTGGCGAAACGATGCCGCGCTCCTGGATTTCCGGCCCGATGTTGGCGACCTTGTTGACAAGGTCGGAAACCGGAATCGCCTCGAAGAAGTCGGGCTCGGCTGGCTCGAGCAGATCGAGCACGTCACGCGGCTCCTGCGTGCGGCAATCGAGCCAGCGGCTGAAATCGCGTTCCTCGATCACCACCGGCATGCGGTCATGGATGTTGGCGATGGCGGCATTGGCCCGCGTCGTCAGGATGGCGCCGGTGTCCATCTCGGAGCCGCCCGGCTCGGCATAGGTCTCGATCAGCCCTGCGAAGGCGATCAACCCGCCTTGCTTCGGCCGGATCCAGTAAGGCTGGCCCTTGGCTCCGCCCGACTGCCGCCACTCGTAGAAGCCAGATGCCGGCACCAATGCGCGGCGATGGCGCATCGCGGTCTTGAACGACGCCTTTTCCAACACCCCTTCCGAGCGCGCGTTGATCAGCAGCGGGAATTCACTGGTGTCCTTCACCCAGGCTGGAATCAGGCCCCAGCGCACCAGCATCGCCTGGCGGTCCGGCAGGTTCGAGCCGTGTTCCCGCTGCGGGCCGGCGAGCGCCATGAGCACCGGCTGCGTCGGCGCGATGTTGTAGCGCGCCGGAAAGTCCTCCAGTTCGGCAAGGCCGAGAAAGGCCGCGGTCTTGTCCGGCGTGGCGGTCAGGGCAAAGCGTCCGCACATGGATCTGGGCTCGTCAATCGATAGCTATGGAAAGTGGCGGTGGAACCGCTGCGCCGCAACGGGTAATAACCGGTCGGGCCGATCGGTCCACAACAGGCTGCGGGAAAACGGCGATCCATGGAACAGCGCAAGATCATACCGGCCGTCTCCGTCGCCGTCGTGCGCGGCGGCACCGTGCTTCTGGTCAAGCGCGGGCGGGCGCCATCGCAAGGGCTGTATGCCTATCCCGGCGGCAAGGTCGAGCCGGGCGAAGCGCTCGCCGCCGCTGCGGCGCGCGAATTGCTGGAAGAGACCGGGCTCGAGGCGACGGGCTACCGCCCGCTGCGCGACATCCATATCGACGGGAGCGGTGAAAACCACGCGGTCGACTACCTGCTGACGGTGTTCGGCGCCGCCTATGCCGGCGGCGAACCGGTGGCCAGCGACGACGCCGAGACCGCGGCGTTCTACTCGCTGGCAGAGATGGCCGATATGCCGCTTGCCGGCGACGTTCTTTCCGTCGCCGAGGAATTGCTCGGGTGCACTCCAGAGGCCGAGCGGTAAGCATCCAGAATGGCCTTGCAGGCGACAAAATGTTTCGCCAAAAAGCCTTGGCTCTCTCTCGCCAAGGCCCTGATGATGCGCGCCTCTCTCGTCCTCGCCGCTTGCCTCGCCATCGGCATCGCCGTCGCGGCGTCTCCGGCGCGCGCCGTGGAAGCGCCTTTCGAGCCCGGGTTGATTCGGCTCGCCGAGGTGCTGGGATCGCTGCATTTCTTGCGCAATCTGTGCGGCGAGAAGGGCGACCAGTGGCGAGTCGAGATGGAGAAGCTGCTCGAATCGGAAAATCCCGATCCTGAACGGCGCGCCCGCTTCATCGCATCCTTCAACCGCGGCTACCGCTCCTTCAGCGGCACCTATACACGATGCACGCCTTCCGCGACCGAGGCCATCGCCCGCTACATGAAAGAAGGCGAGACGTTGTCGCGCGACATCGCTTCCCGCTACGGCAATTGAGGTCGGATCAGCGGCTGCTTCGCGTTTTTTGGCGGTTTTTCCTGCCCCAATCGGCGCCAATGTGAGCTGCCTTCTTGTCTCCTGTCCCGCTCTGGTGCAATCATGTGTTGCAGTTTCGCAACAGTACTAACGAAACGTTAGCGCATAATTGTGGAATTAACTCAAACTGAAGGTTTTGATCCCGCAAGCCGGTCTAATCGGCTAAGCTTGACATCGATTGAGCGCAGTCTTGCCGGCAAAGTAGATTTCGACCCTAAAAATGTCGTATTTACAAAGACTTATTTGAGACTGCGGACAAACTGAGAGCCAAGCCGGATCCGTCATCGGATCGCCGCTTGCAGTAAGGTGGACATCGCAATGGAACATGGTGTCAGCGACATCGATGCGTTGGTCAGGGAAGAAAAGCGCCTGACTGCGGTCGAGAGCCACAGCGAAGCCTGGGCGGAGGGCCTGTCGGCTGGCATAGAGCCGGAAATCATCGCTGAGGCGGCGCTGGAGACCGCCTTCGGCGAAATGTTGCGCGCCAATGGCGAAACCTCCGCGCTGGCCCTCCTCGACCGCATGCGGGAAAAGGTGGTAGCCGGCGCCTTCGAGCCGGAACGGCTGAAGCACTAGCCGCCCATTTCGACAGCGAATTTTCGACCACGATTTTTTGACGGCGACACGCCATTTGGGCAAAATGCCCAAGCGCTCGCACATGTTGAGCGCCGGCCGACGGGCGACCCCCGGGAACAACGGAGAGGCAAGCGGTGAGATTTTCGATGTCAGGCCGGCCACGCGGGCTGACCCTCAACATCCTGGTCGCCGCCTCCTGCCTGGCGCTGCCTCTGTGCCTCGCCAGTACGCCTTCACTCGCGCTGAGCGAGATCCAGCGCGAGGATCTGCCTTCCCCTGTCGCCCCGCCCGCCAATGGCGACAGCGCCCTGCCCGGCAGTGTCGTGCCGATGCCGGAGACGCCCGGCTCCAAGCCCCCGGACAGCGGCCAGCCGGCCGACGACACGGACAAGTCGAAGCCGCAAACGCCTCCCGCCAATGGCGGCGTCACCAGCCCGCGCGCCGATCCGGACGCGCCGCCGCCGGCGGTGGTCTACGACCTCAACACGCTTCCCGAACCGGTCAGGCGCATGCACGGGCTGATCATCGAGGCCTGTCGGACCGGCGACATCGAGAAGCTGAGGTCGCTTATCGGCAAGGGCGATTCCATGACGCAATTGTCGCTGGGCGATATAGACGGCGACCCGATCACCTTCCTCAAGGGCCTTTCAGGCGACAGCGACGGCCAGGAAATCCTTGCCATCCTCGAAGAGGTGCTGTCGGCGGGCTACGTCCATGTCGACACCGGCACGCCGCAGGAACTCTATGTCTGGCCCTATTTCTTCGCGCTGCCGCTCGACAAGCTCGATCCCAGGCAACGTGTCGAACTGTTTAAGTTGGTCACCGCAAGCGACTATGACGACATGAAGCGGTTCGGGGCCTACATCTTCTACCGCGTCGGCATCACGCCGACGGGACAGTGGCTGTTCTTCGTCGCCGGTGATTAAGCCGGCAGCGCCTCGGAAAACTCGACCGCCTTGCCCTGGCCGGGCGACACGATCTCGCCTTCCCACATGACGCGCGCGCCGCGCACGACGGTGCCCACCGGCCAGCCGGTGACCTCCTTGCCGTCATAGGGTGTCCAGCCGGCCCTGGAGCCGGCTTGCGCATTGGTGATGGTCTCGCGCCGCTTCATGTCGACAATCGTGAAATCGGCATCGTAGCCGGCGGCGATGCGCCCTTTCCTGGCCATGCCGAAGATGCGCTGCGGACCGTGGCTGGAAAGGTCGACGAAGCGCTGCAAGGTGAGCCGGCCGGCATTGATGTGGTCGAGCATGATCGGGACTAGCGTCTGTACGCCGGTCATACCCGAAGGCGAGGCCGGATAGGCCTTTGCCTTCTCCGCCAGCGTGTGCGGCGCGTGGTCGGAGCCCAGCACATCGACGATGCCCTGCGAAACGCCATGCCAGACGCCGTCGCGGTGGCGGGCGGCGCGAACCGGCGGGTTCATCTGGATCAATGTGCCCAGCCGCGCATAGTCGTCGGCGCTCAGCGTCAGATGATGCGGCGTGGCCTCGCAGGTGGCGACATCCTTGTGCTGTTCGAGGAAGAGGATTTCCTCGGCCGTCGAGATATGCAGCACATGGATGCGCGCGCGTGTCTGCCTTGCGATGCGCACCAGGCGTTCCGTGCACCGAAGTGCTGCGGTCTCGTCGCGCCAGACGGGATGCGATGACGGGTCGCCCTCGATGCGCAGCCCAAGCCGCTCGCGCAGGCGGAACTCGTCCTCCGAATGGAAGGCCGAGCGACGGCGGGTGTTGCGCAGGATCGAGGCGACGCCTTCGTCGTCTTCGACCAGCAGGTCGCCGGTGGACGAACCCATGAACACTTTTATGCCGGCGGCGCCCGGCAGCCGTTCCAGTTCGCCGACATCGCCGGCATTGTCGCGCGTGCCGCCGACCCAGAAGGCGAAGTCGCAATGCATTCGGCCCGTGGCGCGGCGCACCTTGTCGGCGAGCGCCGCTTCGCTGGTGGTCAGCGGATTGGTGTTGGGCATCTCGAAGACGGCGGTGACGCCGCCCAGCACCGCCGCGCGGGAACCTGTCTCCAGAGTCCTCCTTGTGTTCCAGGCCCGGCTCGCGGAAATGCACCTGGCTGTCGACGACGCCCGGCAGGATGTGCAGACCCGTGCAGTCGATGGTTTCGCCGGCCGAGGCCTGGCCGAGATCGCCGATGCGCGCGATGCGTCCGGCCTTCACGGCGATGTCGCGCCGCCCCTCGCCGTCATGGTTGACCACCGTGCCGCCTGTCAGGATGAGGTCGAAGGTGGTTGCCATGGGCAGGTCCAATCTCTTGCGGGGGGAGTGTGGCCGGCTTACGTAATGACCGACCATTTTGCAAGATCAGGCCGATTTCACGCCCATGCCCTTTGCCCAGCTCAAAGACCGCGCGCTCATCTCCGTATCTGGCCCCGACGCAGGGCATTTCCTGCAGAACATCCTCACCACTGACCTCGACACGCTGAAGCCCGGCGAGGCAAAGCCCGGCGCGCTGCTTTCGCCCCAAGGCAAGATCCTGTTCGATTTCCTGATCTCGCGCGCCGGCGAGAACGGCTTCCAACTGGAATGCCGGTCCGACATCGCCGACGATTTCGTACGCCGGCTGATGCTTTATCGGCTGAGGGCAAAAGCCGAGATTGCCAAGCAGGACCAAGCGCTTGTCACGATCGCGTGGGGCGATGATTCAATCGCTTCACCTTTTGATTCATTCGGGGCCGGTTCCACATCGCTCGTCGACGCCCGTTTTCTCGACGTGGCTGTCAGACGCGTTCATGGCGGCTCGGCGGAAGGCGGCGACCCCGAGGCATGGCGGACGCTGCGCATCGGCAACGGTATCGCGGAAAGCGGTTCGGACTACCAGCTTGGCGACGCCTTTCCGCACGACGTGCTGCTCGACGAGACCGGCGGCGTCGGCTTCAAGAAGGGCTGCTATATCGGCCAGGAGGTGGTCTCGCGCATGCAGCACCGCGGCACCGCGCGGCGACGTGTGCTGATCGCATCGGCAGATGGTCCCCTGCCCGCTCCGGGGACGGAACTCACCGTTGCCGGCCGGCCGGTGGGCGCGCTCGGGTCCGTCGGCGGCCGGACCGGTCTCGCCATTGCCCGCATCGACCGCGTCAAGGCGGCCCTCGATGCCGGCGAGGCGATCATGGCGGGCGCGGTTCCGGTCAAGCTCGCAATTCCCGGCTGGGCGAAGTTCTCCTTCCCGCAGGACGCGGCCAGCGCGGAGGAGGCCTGATGGCGGCCGACCGGGCCGGCGCGCCGCCGCGCGCCTGGCAACGCATGCTGTCGGGCCGCCGGCTCGACCTGCTCGACCCATCGCCGCTCGACATCGAGATCGCCGACATCGCGCACGGCCTTGCGCGCGTCGCCCGCTGGAACGGCCAAACTGGCGGCGACCATGCGTTCTCGGTCGCGCAACACTCGCTGCTGGTCGAGACGCTCTACGGTGAACTGGCGCCCGAGGCCACGGCCGAAGCGCGCCTCGCCGCGCTGCTGCACGACGCGCCCGAATATGTCATCGGCGACATGATCTCGCCGTTCAAATCGGTGATGGGCGGTTCCTACAAGGACTGCGAACTGCGCCTGCAGCGCGCCATACACCTGCGTTTCTCGCTGCCGGCCGAACTCGGCGCCCCCTTGCGCAAGGACATCAAGCGCGCCGACCAGATAGCCGCATATTTCGAAGCGACATTGCTCGCCGGCTTTTCGACGGCAGAAGCGACCGAGTATTTCGGCCGACCGCGCGGCTTCTCAGCCGACCGCTTCGACTTCACGCCAAGATCCGTGACCTGGGCGCAAACGGCTTTCCTCAAACGTTTCACGACGCTGGAGGCCAGGCGCCAGACTTCGCCTGCCGCGAGTTCCGCCCCGTGAAAGAACGCTAAATTAACCGGCTGCCGGACAGTATCGCGTTCGGTTACGGTCTGAAGGCGTTCTCATGCCAGGCGCACATATCAAGACTGCTTCCATCGCCGGCAGGCGAAAAATGGCCGACACCGGTCCGACGCGGCTGATCGCGGAAGAATTACGGGCTCAGAACGAGCGCTTCGCGGCGGCTGTCGAGAACATGTCGCACGGGCTATGCATGTTCGACGCCGATGAGCGGATGATAATCTGCAACCGCAACTATATCGACCTCTTCGGCCTGGATGAGAATGTGGTGCAGCCAGGAATCCCTTTCCTGGACATCCTGCAGCACAGCGTCGATCTCGGCATCGCCTCGCACAGCGCCAGCGAGCTCTACGCCATCCGCAAGCCCTATATCGACGGCGCCAAGCCTTCGACCTACGAGGAAGTCTTGTCGGACGGACGCATCATCGTCATTTCGCACCGGCCCATCGCCGTCGGCGGCTGGGTTTCGATTTATGAAGATGTGACCAGCCGGCGGCGCGACGAGGCTGAACTGAAGGAACAACACCGCCGCTTCGACGCCGCTTTGGCCAACATGTCGCAAGGCCTGCTGATGTATGGCGAGAACGGCCGCCTGATCGTGCGAAACCAGCGCTTTCTGGATCTGTGCAACGCCAAGGCGGCGGATTTCCCGCTCGGCATGACACATCGCCAGATGCTGGACAAACTCATTCGCCTCGGCATCTTCGCGCCGGTCGAAGTCGACGTCGAAATCAGCGAAACGCAGGCCAGCCTGAAGGCCGGTCAGTCGCGATCGAGCTATCGCGCGCTGGTCGACGGCCGAACGCTCTTCGTCCTGAGGCGGCCGCTCACCGGCGGCGGGTGGGTGGCGACCTTCGAGGATGTGACGGAGCGTCGGCGCGCAGAGGAGCGCATGACCCATCTTGCGCATCACGACACGCTGACCAACCTGCCCAACCGCTCGATGTTTCGCGAACGGCTGGACCAGACGCTGGCCGAAGCCGAGGCCCGGCCGCTGGCGATCTTCTCGCTCGACCTCGACCGCTTCAAGGCCATCAACGACACGTTCGGCCACCCGGCGGGAGACTGGCTGCTGAAATGCGTCGCCAAGCGGTTGCAGCATTGCGTGCGCAGCAACAAGGACGTGGTGGCCCGCTTCGGGGGCGACGAGTTCGCGATCATCCAGTTCGGTATCAAGGGCATCGCCGACGCCGAAAAGCTTGCCAAGCGCATCATCGAGACCGTCGGCAAGCCCTATCGCGACAAGGGACGCGAAATGCATGTGGGCGCGAGCCTTGGCATTGCGCTCCATCCCGGCGACGGGCACGACGCCGACACGCTGCTCACCAACGCCGACATGGCGCTCTACAGCGGCAAGAGCGAGGGCCGCAACGTCTACCGCTTCTTCGAGCCGGGCATGGACGCCCTGGTGCGGGAGCGCCGTGCGCTTGAAATCGATCTCGAAACAGCACTCTCCAAGCGCGAGTTCGAGCTCGATTTCCAGCCGATCTTCGACATCGGCTCCGGCAGGATTGTCGGCGCGGAAGCCTTGATGCGCTGGCGCTCGCCGTCGCGCGGCCTGGTGTCGCCGGAGAACTTCATCGCCGCCGCAGAGGAAACCGGACTGATCGTGCAGCTCGGCGACTGGGCGCTGCGCAAGGCTTGCAACGTGGCCGCCAACTGGCCGCCGGACGTGCGCATGGCCGTCAATGTCTCGGCCGCGCAGATCAAGAGCGGGGGCTTCGCCCGCGGTGTCATGTCGGCGCTCGCCTTTTCCGGCCTGCCGGCCGACCGCCTGGAGCTCGAAATCACCGAAACGGTGATGATGAACGAAAGCGACGCGGCGCTGAAGACGCTCAGCCAATTGCGCGCCCTCGGCGTGCGCATCGCGCTCGACGATTTCGGTACCGGCTATTCCTCGCTCGGCTACCTTCGACGCTTCCCCGTCGACAAGATCAAGATCGACCGCTCCTTCATCCACGACCTCGACAAGCGCGACACGGCGGCGATCGTGCGCACCGTGATCGGGCTTGGCGCCGAACTCGGCATCACTGTCACCGCCGAAGGCGTCGAGACCGAAGCCCAGCTGGACATGCTGCGCAAGGCCGGCTGCGGCGAGGCGCAAGGCTATCTGATCGGCGTGCCGACCAAGGAGACCGAGATACGCCGGCTGCTGCGCGCGCAGGCGCTGCTGCACCAGCAGGGCTGATTCCGGCCCTTGTCGAGATTGAGGTCAGACTGCGCCGGAAATGGGGGATTGCGAGAACCGGCCTACGCCGGCCGGAACCTTCATGGAGCGGAGACCCTTAAGGACGGCTTCTGCCGGCGAAGGCCAGGGCGGAGCGTATTTGTGAGCAGCTGAGGCGACCGCTCCAAGTCCTTTTTCGCAATTCCGGACGGAAAACCGCTACGCAATTCTGCTGGAATTGCTCTGGCGCAGCGTCGCGACATATTTCTCGTGAAAGCTCACATAGCCGGGCTCGACCACCTTGAGATGCCGCGCAATCAGCCTGTGGAATTCCGGCAGCTGGTGGAACGGCACGCCGGGATAGGCATGATGCTCCGCATGATAAGGCATGTTCCAGGCAAGCTTGCGCACGAACCAGTTGGTGAGTGTGGTGCGGGTGTTTTCCAGCATGTTGGCGACGAACGGACAGCGACCGTGCTCGGCCAGCAGGTAGAGCCTGAGGAAGGGCTGGCCGAGCAGCGCCGGCACGATCCAGACATAGAGCAGCACCGATGCCTTGAACCAGACCGCTAGCACCAGCAGGACGACATAGAAGGCAATCATCGCCCGCGCCTCGGCCTTCACCTTCGGCAGGCCCTTGGGCGGCACGTAGCTGTCGCGGCAGCGCCCCAGTGCATTGCTGTTAAGCGTCTTGAAATGCCCCCACCAGACCGGCAGGCCGGAGACGTGGACGATGTATTGCCGCACGGTCTCGGGCTTCGGGAAAGCCAGCTCAGGATCGTTTTCCGGGTCCTGGGTGAAGCGGTGATGGGCGAAGTGGAAATAGCGGAACCAATCGGCCGGTAGCGCGATCGCCAGGCTGCAGAAACGCGCGACGATATCGTTCAGCCACTGCGTTTCGAAGGCCGTCCTGTGCACCGTTTCATGCAGCAGCGTGAACAGGAAAACGATGAGGATGCCCTGCGGCAGCATCAGGACCGGCCAGAACGGCACCCTGGCGGCGATCAGCGCGCCCAGGAGGACTATCGCGCCAAGATGGAGAGCGAACTGGACAAGGCCCGGCCCGTCGGACTTTCCGGTCAGCCGGCCGCGCTCCTCATTCGTCAGCGAGGCTATGATTTGGCGATGGTCAACGGTGTCGTCGTTGGCGATTGAGTTCATCGGATCACGTTACCCAGAAAGAAACCTTTCGAAAAACGAAGATTTCTGCAAAACAGGTAAGGTCAGCTTATCTTTTGGTTTGTCATGGTCGCCCTTCCCTCCTTGCGCGGACTTCAGGCCTTCGAAGCGGCGGCCCGCACAGGCAGCTTCGCCGCGGCCGCCGAGGAATTGTCGGTTTCGGCCGCAGCCGTCAGCCAGCTCATCCGCACCGTCGAGGAGCAGATGGGACGAAAACTGTTCCACCGGGTCAACCGCCGCGCGGTGCTTACCGAGGCCGGGGTGGAGATGCTGCCGAGGCTCAGCATGGCCTTCAGGGAAATCAGCAGTGTCGCGAGGGATGTCGGAGGCGGTGCATTCCGGCCAAGGCTCGTCGTTTCGGTGCCGCCCTCAATGGCGATGGGCTGGCTCTCCGAGCGCCTCGCCGGCTTCGTTGCCCGCCATGGCGCCGCCGACATATCGCTGAGGGGCGACGACGATCCGGCGCCGTTCGACCATGAACTGATCGACATCCGCCTCTCTTACGGTCCTCATTACCGAGAGCATCCGACCGAGGAGATCGTCAGGGACGCCGTCTATCCCGTCTGCGCGCCGACGCTCGCGGGCACGACCGGATCCGACAGCCTTGCCGGCTTGCCACTCATCCACACCGATTGGGGACCGACCGGAGCATCCTTCCCATCCTGGCGCAACTGGTTCGAAGCGGCGGGAAACGAGCCGGGTCGCGCGGCGCGGCGCGGCCTGTCGGCCAACTCGTCGCGCGCGGCGCTCGATCTCGCCATCTCGGGTCTTGGCGTGGTGCTGGCGCAAGGGGTCTACTGCGCCAAGGCCCTGGAAGCGGGCCTCCTGGTCCGGCCGGTTAGCCGGTCCCTGGCGCTGCGCCAGCCCTATTGCCTGACGATCCCCGAACGCAGCGCAAGGCGAGACATCGTGGCGGCGTTCCGCGAATGGCTGATCGGGGAATGCCGGCGCGACGTCGGATCGCCGGCGCTTGTCGCGACGCCAGCCTGGCGGCAGCAAAGCATGCCCGTTCAAAGATGACCGGCAAGCGCCGCGACCATGTCCTTGCTGCTGGCCACGGGAACGATCTCGAACTCCACGAGATCCGCCCATTCCACGACCCAGCGCTGCAGGATCGTCACGTCATCGGTTTCCACCACCATGAAGCAGCGGCTCATATCGCCGGCGATCCAGCTGTGGTGCACGACAAGCTCTTCCGGCTTCAGCCGGCCCTTGTCGCGGAAGCGGCGGTAGATCTCCTTGCGGTCCGAGCCGTGAAAATCCTCGATGACGAAAAACAGCATCCTTCCCCCAAATGATTACCGCTCCAGGCGTTCCAGGAACCACTGCGTCAGCCGAATCCAAAGCTCGTCCTTCTCGCCGGAATCCTCCCAGCCATGGTCGAGATTGGGATTGTCGTTGACCTCGATGACGAAGACGCCGTCCTTGGTCTCCTTGAGGTCGACGCCGTAGAGGCCGTCGCCGATGCACTTGGCCGCCTTCACAGCCGTCTCGACGACATGCGGCGGCGTCTGCTTCAGCGTGAAGGTCTTGATGCCGCCCTGGTCGGGCTTGCCGCTCGCCTTGTGGTTGACGATCTGCCAGTGCTTCTTCGCCATCAGGTAATGCACGGCAAACAGTGGCTGGCCGCCGAGCACGCCGACGCGCCAGTCATATTCTGTCGGGATGAATTTCTGCGCGATCAGGAGATCGGAGTCCTCCAGCCATTCGGTCGCGAGCTTGGTCAGCTCGGCCATGTTCTCGCATTTCTTGACGCCACGCGAGAAGGAGGAGTCCGGGATCTTCAGCACCAGCGGGAAACCCAGCGTCTGCGCCGCGAGCTCCAGGTCGGACGAGCCGGCGATCATCACCGTCGGCGGCACCGGCACCTTGTTGTAGGTCATCAACTCGTTGAGATAGACCTTGTTGGTGCAGCGGATCATCGACAGCGGATCGTCGATCACCGGCATGCCCTCCTGTTGGGCGCGGCGCGCGAAGCGGTAGGTGTGGTTGGAGATCGAGGTGGTCTCGCGAATGAACAGCGCGTCGTAGTTGGCGAGCTTGGCGAGATCCTTCCTGGTGATCGGCTCGACTTCGACCCCCATTTTCTCGGCGATCCTCGCCCAGTAGCGCAATGAGGAGATCTCCGACGGCGGCAGTTCCTCATGCGGGTCGACCAGCGTGGCGAACGTGTAGCGCGCGGGCGTGCGGCCCTTCGTGTCGCGCCACTCGCGGCTGGTGTAGGTCTCCAGGCACTGCAGGAAGGACTCTTCCTCGCTCTCCGTCATGCGGGCGAGCGGCAGGAAGCCGATCTTGCGGATCGAGGCCCATTCGGCGCTGTCCTTGATATGGACCTCGAGCGCCGGCGCGCGGAACCAGTCGAACAGGAGCCTTGTGAAGCGGTCCCAGACCTTGGACGGGCCGATGCCGAAGAAGATCGCGACCTTGGCCGGAAAAGACCCGCCAAGGTCCTTGCGGCATTTGTTCAAGGCAAGCTCGAGCTCCGGCAGCGCGTGCTCGTAGAGCTTGCGCTCGGAAAGGTCGATCATGGTCTCGACGGTCGGGATCACCCGGTGACCACGCGAGCCGGCAAGCAGCGAGGCGTAGTAGCCGCGGCTCTGGTAGGCGTAATTGTTCGACAGGTTGATCACCTTCGGCCGCTGGCCGCGGAACAGCGCCGGATGCGCGAGATAGTCGCGATTGGTGATGATCTTGTGGGGCGTGGCCACCTGGTCGAGATCGTTCTGCCTGCCTGTCAGGATTACCCAGGTCATTGTCTCAGCGTTTTCCCAGAGTGATGGCGGCGCGCAAACCGTCGCGGCCGAACTGCGCCATGTTCATGAAGATGTCGTAGGGCACCGGAATGTTCGCGGCATCGAGGATCGTTTCCTGCCTTTCATCCTCGACCCAAGGGTCGTGGATGAGGATATGGTCGCCATCGTCGCCGATGGCCAGCACCCAATGCGGCACCTTCTTGCCGAACATGAGGAAGCCGCTGACCAGCACCACCACCAGCTTGCCCTCGGCCAAGGCGTCACGGATGTCGCCGATGCCGAACGGACGGTAGTTGACGGGGATGCCGTAAAGCTCGGCGCGACGGCGGAAATCGACCTGGGCAAGTTCCATCACCCGGCGCTTGTCCTCGCTGCGCACCGATTGCAGGAAGAGCGCGCCGTAGAAGGAGACGAATATCTCGGCGGCGAGCCCGCTCTCATAGCCGGCGACCGCCAGGCCGAAAGGCTCGCAGCCGCCGGGTCCCGACATCATGAAGACGGTGGTGGCCTCACGCCACAGGCGGATCTCCATAACCGGGTCCGGCACGAAGCCAGGGTCGAAATTGGCCATCGCCATCATCAGGCAGCATGGGCCGCAAGTGAACTCGCAGGTCTGCTGGTAGAACGGCACCCTGGTCGCCGTGGGTGTGTCGCCGCGCAGCGTCTTCTCGTAGCGCAGCGCCGTGGCGCCATCCTCGTAATAGTCGGGCTCCCGGCCCAATTTTCGATAGCCTGCTTGCTCGTAAATATGGATGGCGCGATCATTGTCCTCGCGCACCTCGAGGCGCAGCAACAGCCGGTCATGCTCATACGCTGCCTCCTCGGCGGCGGCGAGCAGAAGGCGGCCGACGCCAAGGCGGCCGAAGAAAGGGCCGACAGCGATGGAATAAAGACGCGCCACGCCGCTGCCCTTGCGAAACAACACCACCGCATAGCCGGCGACCCGGCCCTCGCTTTCAGCCACCAGCATCTCGGCGGTTTCGCGTTCGATGAATTGACGGAAGGAACGGCGCGACAGCCGGTCGCCCGGAAACACCGCTTTCTCGATGGCGGCTAGGTCATCGACGTCTGACGCGCGGGCCTTGCGAATCTCGGCAGGCATAAGGGCTTGGGAGAACCTCGATTGGGTTGTGGAAACGGCCCCGGTGGATGCGTCGCGAACACCGGCCAAGATGCCGGTCTCCATCAAGCGCTATCGCTCCTTGATTAGGGCCGAATTGTGACAGTTTCCGCCACGGCAGGAAAGGAGGAAGCCTTTGAACGGAATTGACGTTCAAAGGGCTGCCGGCCGCCGAAAAACGCAGCCGGTTCAGCTCGATATGCCTGCCACGAGCTGGCCATAAGCGCTCTTTGCCACATCCGAGAGCCGATCCGGCGGTAACGAGCCGACGACCGCGCAGGCATAGCCTTTGTCCAGCCAGTAGACCGCCTCCGGCCCACCTGCCTCGGCCGCGTAGGTGCCCTTGGAGGTCGCGGACGAATCGGCGGTGACGAAGAGCGAAATCCGCTCGCCCTTGGCGTCCTCGTAGAGCAGCATCGCCGCCTTGCCCTGATTGCCGGCCGGCAGCAGCCGGCCACCGACCAGTTCGAAGCCTTCGGCCGCAAGGTCCGGCGCAACCAGCTTCAGCCCGACGCGGTTCGACAACCAGGTCTGAAGATGGTCCTTGTCGCTCGCCGCGACCTCGACGGCATGCCGCTTCTCGGCGGCGTAGATGACATGAGCGGCGATCGCCTGCTCGGCGAGCTGATCGTCGCTGTCGTGGCCGCGGCCGATACCGTCCATGCCGGCGACATAGCCACCGAGCCCACCGACGGCCAGTACCAAGGCGGCGGCGGCCGAGAGCCACCAGCGCGAGCGCCAGGCAGTCGCCTTCGCGGACGCCTCGCCAAATACTGCCTGCCGCAGCCTCGCCGGCACCGGCTCGTCCATCACGCCCGCGAAGGCGGCGCGCATGGCGGCGCGATCGGCAATGTAGCGCGCCGACTTCGCCTTCATCTCGGGATTGGCTTCGAGCCAGGCGTCATAGGCCATGCGCTCCTCGCCCGGCAGCTCGCCGTCGATGGCCATGTGGATATCGCGTTCGGTGAAATCGCGGCGGGTCATTTCTCGACGATCCTTATCGAGCGGCGGCGCGATGTGTCCTCGAGCAGGCCTCGCAATTCCTCGCGGCCGCGGGCGATTCGCGACATCAGCGTGCCGGCCGGCACGCCAAGGATGTTGGCGGCCTCGGCATAGGAAAAGCCCTCGATGGCGACCATCACCAATGCCGCGCGGCGATCGGGGCTGATCGCCTGCAGGGCATCCATGATCTCGCGCGAGGCGATGCTTTCGACCTGATCGGCGGGCGCGGATTGGGCCTCACCGGCTTCGAGAGGCAGCATCGCCGCCTCGCCGCGCCGGTTGACCTTGCGCATCTGGTCGATGAACAAGTGATGCATGATCGTAAACAGCCACCTCCGGGGGTTTTCTCCAGTCTGCCAGTTGTCGAGCCGCACCAGCGCCCGCTCCAGGCAATCCTGGACAAGGTCGTCGGCGGAATCGCGGTCGCGCAGCAGCGAGCGCGCATAGCGCCGCAACCGCGGTATTTCGCTCAGGATCGCTGCCTTCTTGTCGTCCATGACCGCTTTGTTTCGAGGTCGCTTTGCATTCCGATTGAACGCGCCTTCCCGGCGCGGCGCAAGCAGTCAGCGCTAAGCGGCCGAACCGCTGCGATTACCCAAGCACGAGAACAACGATGGCGTAGGCCGTTTTATTCCGGCCAATCAGCGAGAAAGCCAATTATCTCAAATCAGTCAGCTGGAAATCGTTACCCTTGTAGAGAAGCGGAATATCGAGCGCCTTGGCACAGGCATAGGCAAAACAGTCGCCCATATTCAGATCAGCCTCGTGACCGACTGCCTTGCCGTAGCGAGCGCTGGCGTCGATAGCTTGCGAACCGATCTCGTCGCCGATCGGCACATTTTCACCGCCGATTTCGACAATAAGCTGATCTACCAGATCGCGAGCCTTCAGGAGCGCTTCAGCAGTCGGCTTGCGAGGACCCGCGCCGGCTCTGGCCAGAGCCTGCGTCGCCTCAAAACGGACCATCGCGGAGACGTGGAAGCTGACAGACTCGGAAAGTCTTTTGGACAGCCCCTCCCAGCCAGCTTCCTGGTTGAGGATGGCGACGATCACCGAAGCATCGACAAACATCAATCTTCCCACATCTCATCGGTGAATTTCTTCATGTCGAAATCGAGATTGGGCAGACCGATTTTCTTCGCCTCCTCTTGCAGCCTGATGATCCGGTCACGCAGCGGAATCTTGGCCCGATGGCGTTCCAGTTCATTCAAAAGAGCTGTCCGCACTGCCTCGGTCTTGCTCCGCGCTTGCGTCTCACGCTGCAGTTTTGCGGCCAGCGCGTCCACTTCATCGTCCCGTATGTAGAGCGGCATCCGAATATCCTCCGATGAATATTCTCTATATACGATAACGAATATCCATTCAAGAATTCTCGCCGCTCTGCCTTGCCGCCCGCGTCAGCAGCCGCTGGTAGAACAGCCCGATGCCGATCAGCACGGCGCCGAGGCCGATGAAGGAGAGCGCGCGCAGCACGCCTTCCAGCTCCGACATGTCGAAGAGGAAGACCTTCACCACCGCAACCGCGATCAGCACCGCGGAGGCGATGCGCAGCACCTGCGATTTCAGCCATACGCCGGCGGTCAGCAGCCCCACGCCTATGGCCAGCCAAAGCGCCGAATAGGTGTAGGTCTCGACCTGGCCGAGGCCGCTCCACAAGGCGATGAACTCTCCCTTGAACAGGCGGCGCACCGAGAGCGTCGCATAGGCGAAGGCAAGCAGCGCGGCGATCAGCGCCAGCATCGCGGAATACCATCGCGGGCGCTTGTCGCGGACATAGAGCGCCAGCGCGCCAGCCGCGATCGCGGGCAGCAGGTAGGCGAGGAACAGGAGATTGAAGACCGGGATCGTGCCGGTCGACTCGTCCGTCAGCAGCGGGTTCAGCACCACGAAATGCTGGACGGCGATCAAGCCCGCCGAGACCACGCCGGCAGCCAATGAGCCATAGCGCAGCACCGAACTTGGCGAGCGCATGTCGATGGCGACCAGCATGGCGCCGGCGCCGAGCGCGATCAGCGTGTAGATAGCCTGTTCGGCGAGGGTCACCGCGCCGGTGTCGATGACGCCGCCATGCATGGCGTGGCGCACCAGCATGGCGATGGTGAGCAGCGCGAACAGCGCCGCGGCCGCCTCCATGGCAAGGCGCGGGCGTCCGTTGGTGGTGCGGGCGAGTTGCCAGGCGGCGAAGCCGAAGGCGAGCGCCGGAATGCCATAGCCCGGCAGCAGCCAGTTGAAGACCGGTGTTCTGGAAAGAAACGCCGCGCCGACGATGGTCGGATCGAAGGCGACGCGGGCAAGCACGGCGACCGCCGCGCCCACCGCGATCCAGCCCAGCACCGGGTAGGAGCGCCGGCGCGTGGCCAGCGCCGGAACAATCGCGGCGGCGCCGAGCAGCACGGTCGTCCAGCCGGAGCCGAAGGCCATGTGCAGCATCAGCAGGCCGGCGATACCGGCGCCGGCCAGCGCGAATGACACGGCCGGGCCGCCGGTCAGCGGCGGCTCCTCCGCGCGCGCGATCCATTCCCCGCCGGCAGTGAAGACCAGCGCCAGCAACAGCGCCGGCAATGCGTAGCCGAGGTCGCGGTCGATATCGCCGAAGGTCACCCACAGCGCGGTGAGCACCGCCAGGGGGACAATGACTCCCCAGGCTGCCCAGCAGGCCGCGCGTATCGGAGCGGTGGCGGCGAAGCGGCGCGCCGCCCAGAAGCCGGCGGCAAGGAAGACCAGGCCAAGCGCGATGCCGATGCGGAATGTGAGCGTGTCGGCCGACGCGAGGGGCTGAGCGTCCAGCCCGACATCGAGCGCATCGGCGCCGAGCGTGGCGGGCGGGATGATACCGAGGTAGATCAGCACTGTCGCGACACCGGCGGCAAAGACCAGCGGAAGCGCGCGCGGCCGGTAGAGCGCGGCCGCGACCAGCGCAACCAGCAGGACGGCGCCGTGCCAGGCACCGCCGGCGCCGGCGAACGCCGGATCGACGGACAGGCCCAGCGCGCTCAAGGCAATGAAGAAACCGGGCACGATGGATGGCCAGTCGAAGCCACGCGCCGGCGCGTCGCGGCCAGCAGCCAGGAAAAGGCCGAGCCAGACGAAGGCAAGCACGGCGAGCGTGGCCAGGCTGATGAACAGGACGGCGGCGAGGTTCACCTCCGGCGCGTCGACCATGTAGAGAATGGTCCAGATGCCGGTGCCGGCGAACGCAGCCGCCATGAGCGCTTTCCAGTCGCGGATACGGGCGGTTGCAGCGCTCGCCGCAAGCACGATCGCCAGATAGACGAACAGCGCCCAGGGATTGGGTGCCTGCGAGGCGACCAGCGCCGGCGTGACCATGGCGCCGACGAGGCCGATACCGGCCAGCGCCAGGCCATGCACCAGGGAAGCGCAAATGGTCGCGACGCCGATGACGCCAAGCAGCGCGAAGGCGGTCGCCGGACCGATGAAGCCATAGATGCCGTGTGCCGCGTAGACCGTGCCGAACAGGATGAAGGCGCCGGCAGCCGTGAGGATGGAGGGGATGTAAGCGCCGGCCGCGCCCTGCACCGGCACCTTGAAGCCGGTGCGGCGGATGAATTCGGCGCCGGCGATCAGCGCTAGGCCAAGGATGCCGGCCATGGCGAGGCGCACGCCGGGACCGAAAATGCCGGCCTCGATGGTGTAGCGGATCAGGAACAGGCCACCCAGCGCCAGCGCGATGCCGCCGACCCAGACCGCCCAGCGCGTGCCCAGCGCCGTCTCCACGTCTGTCTGGCGCGCCGCTTTTGCGGGCGCCGCTGCTGCGGGCGTCTCGGCGACGGTGGCGGGTTGCGCCGATTCTACCAATTCTGGTGACTCAACGGATTGCGCCGCGGCCGCCTGGGCCTTCGTCCAGGGTCCCGCTGCTATCTCCTCTTCGGCCGGCTCCGGCTTCGCGGCGATGTCTCCGCCAGCCAACTGCGCCGCAGGCGCCACGGCTGCCTTGGCCTTCTCAGCAAGACCTTCCTGCGCGGCGGCGGCCGCCTTGGGCGCGGACAGCGAAGCGCCCGACTGCACCAAGCCGCGCAGGACGCCGACCTCGCGCTCGACCAGCGCGATGCGGTTCTGCTGGCGCGAAACGATGACGAAAAGAGCTATGACGGCGGCAATGGAGATCAGGCTGAAAAACATGGTGGTTTCCCTCAAAACCAGACCAAGCGTGGCCAACAAATGCGGCGATGAGACGGCTGACCCAAATCAGCGCCTTGCCGGCTAGCAAGATCGGGCCGACTAACAAGATCGGGCCGGCTAACAAGATCGAGCATGTTTCGCGGCCGAATGCCAGCAACTTGCCGGCTTATCCAATATTAGACCGCAGGGGCTGCCGGCGAGATTGCGTGACCTGCGCGGCGAAATACTCGTGCTATTCTCACGCGGGCGAATAGATGCCGCGAGGTGACCGATGCCGCAGAAAAGCGCGGGCTTGTTGATTCACAGGCACATAAGCGGTGTGTTCGAATTCCTGCTCGTCCATCCGGGCGGTCCGTTCTGGGCGCGAAAGGATGAGGGCGCATGGTCCATCCCGAAGGGACTGATCGGCGACGACGAGGATGAGCTCGAAGCCGCCAGGCGGGAAGCCGAGGAGGAGCTCGGCGTCGCCATCGACGGCGACTTCAAGCCGCTCGGCAGCTACAGGCAGCCGGGCGGCAAGATAGTGGTGGCGTGGAGCGTCGAGGCCGATCTCGACGCCAATGCCATCAAGAGCAACATGTTCACCATGGAGTGGCCGCCGAAATCGGGGAGCATGAAGGCGTTTCCCGAGGTGGATCGGGCCGGCTGGTTCACGCTGCCCGAAGCCGGCCTCAAGATCCTGAAAGGCCAGCGCGCCATGCTGGACGATTTCCTGGAGCGGCGCGGCGCCGGCTAAAGCAATTTCAGGAAAAGTGCGTAGCGGTTTTCCGTCCGGAACTGCGAAAAAACAGAGACTTGGAACGGTCCCCGATTCTGCGAAACGCTGAACCGCTTTTGGCGGCCTGCCCTGCTATCCCGCTTCGCCCGCAAGCGCCCTTACTGAAGCATGATGCCGGCGCAGCGCGGCCAGGAAGCCGGCGCGGGCGTCGGGCGGCTCGAGGCCGCGCGGCTCGTAGACATGGCGGGTGAAGAAGAAGCCGCTCAGCCGGAACGCCGCCTCGAGCGACGCCGCATCCGCGCGCAGGCCGGAGCCGCGCTGCAGGAAGGCCGGCAGCGCCAGCATCTTGTCGTGCCATGGGGCGCCGGCCCCGCGCGAGACGGCGCGTCCGGATTTCGGCGAGACATAGGCGAGGTCCTGGCTGGTGCCGGTCGCCGCGCATTGGCTGAGATCGAGGCCGAAGCCCAGTTCATCGAGGATGAGCAGTTCGAAGCGCGCCACGAGCTCGCCCGCGGCATCGGCATCGTCGAGATGGGAGATCATCACGGCAAGCGCCTCATAGAGGCCACCATGGGCGTCGCGCTCGGGCAGGAGCCTCAGATGCGCGGCCATGGTCTGCAGGCCGTAGACGGCGACCGCGCTGTCCATCAGCCGCGCGGCATTCATCTCGATCGCTTCAGCCTGGAAGACGCCGAGATGCTCGTCGAGCCGCGCCCGCCACATAAGCTCGACGCGGTTGCCGGGTTGCAGCACCGGCTGCTGCTTGCGCGAGCGCCCTCCCCGCACCAGGCCGAGATGGCGGCCATGGGCGCGCGTCATCACCTCGAGGATGGCGCTGGTTTCGCCATGCCTGCGGGTGCCGAGAACGATTCCCTCGTCGCGCCATTCCATGCGCCGAGCTTTTCACCCGTTGCGCGGCGAAATCAAGGACACGAGCGGCCCGCCGGCTGATTGTCGGCTCGGGCTCGTTGGCGATTTTCATTGGCTGTGTCGAGAATGGCGGTAATGCGCCCTATCACGGCCGTGTTTATCAGGTTGTGCGTCGCCTGAGAGCGGACTTTCGCAGCGGTTGGCCCACTTCGAAAATTTCGGCGGCAAACGGGCAATTCGGTTGGCTGCGGCAGTCACTATGTGCGCCTGAGACGTCTTATTTCGGGGCGTGCGACTACAGCCGTTCGCAGATATTTGTACACTATTCTTGCTTCAAGTATCAGTAGATGACCGCTTCGGTGAGGGGGAGGGAATATGCTGATGTCGCGCTTGCTGAGCGGCGTAGTCATTTTGTTGGGGCTGGCCGGCTGTGGTCGGGTTGACCAAGATTATGCCGACTGTGTTGGTCAGCCCGTTGGCGCGGACCGGCAAATCGAGGCTTGCACGAAGATCATCAGTGATGGTGCTCAAGGCGCGGACAAGCGCAGCGCCGCTTACCTCATGCGCGGCAATGCCTGGTCCGCAAATGCGGATTATGACCGTGCCATCGAGGACTATGACAGGGCGATCAGCCTCAATCCGAAAAATGGCACAGCGTTATACAACCAAGGCGTGGCATGGGCACACAAAGGTGACAGTGATCGGGCGATCGCTGATTACGACCAGGCGATCAATCTCGACCCCAAGAACATCAATGCCTACAATAATCGTGGCTTGCAGTGGGTTACCAAGGGCGAGAATGACCGCGCCATCAATGACTACAATCAAGCGATCGATCTCGATCCGAAGCATTCGATTTCCTACTACAACCGAGGTATCGCTTGGGAACGCAAGGGCGATTATGACCACGCTTTGGCTGACTATGGCCAGGCGATAAGCCTCGATCCTAGAGCTACCTATGCCTACCTGAATCGCGGCAGCGCTTGGGTAAACAAGGGCGACAATCAAAAGGCTATCGCTGACTTCGACACCGCTATAAGCCAGGATCCGAAGGACGCCGAGGCCTTTTACAGGCGTGCGGGTGCTCGAGGTAAGGCGGGCGACAATGACGGCGCGCTCGCTGACTACGACGAGGCAATCACGCTCAATCGGAAATTTACCTACGCCTACGTCAATCGTGGACTGCTGTCGGACACCAAGGGTGACCATGATCGCGCCATCGCTGACTACAACATGGCGATCAGCCTCGATCCGAAAATCGCCATCTCCTATTCCAACCGGGGCCTGGCATTCGCGCACAAGGGCGATCATGAACGTGCAATCGCCGACTACGACCAGGCGGTCAGCCTCGATCCAAAATTAGGCGACGCCTATTACAACAGGGGCAACTCGTGGTTTGCCAAGGGCGACAACGATCATGCGATCGCCGACTACAGCCAGGCAATCACCCTCGATCCGAAGAATTTCAGGGCCTACACCAACCGTGGCATGGCCTGGCACAAAAAGGGAGAGGACGATCGCGCCATTGCCGACTTCGACCAAGCAATTGGTATCAGCCCAAAATCCGAGATCATCTACAACAACCGCGGCTTGTCCTGGTTGCGCAAGGGCATGGCCGACCGCGCGCTTGCAGATTTCGACGAGGCGATACGCCTCGATCCGAAAGATGCCTATCCATACGGCAATCGTGGCCTTGTGAGGCTGAAAGCGGGCGATTATGACCAAGCCATCGCCGATTCCGATCAGGCGATCGGCATCGATCCAAAGTTCGCGAACGCCTACGGCAACCGAGGCGCCGCCTTGCTGGCCAAAGGCGATGTTGACCGCGCTGTCGCTGATCTCGACAAGGCGATCAGCCTCGACCCCGACCAAGTAGACACCCATGTGAACCGCGGCATGATCCGGGCACGAAAGAACGACTACGACCTTGCAATTGCCGATTACGACAAGGCGATCAGCCTCGATCCAAACCATGCCGGAGCGCACAATGGCCGAGGACTGGCGTGGTTAGGCAAGGGAGAAGTTGTCCGCGCCATCGCTGACTTCGACGTGGCGGTCGCCTCCGATCCGAAGCAACCCCGCACCTATTACAATCGAGGCCTGGCGTGGGCGCAAAAGGGCGACAAGGATCGTGCGATGGCGGACTACAGCCAGGCGATCACGGTCGACGCCAAGTTTGTCGCCGCATACGTCAACCGGGGTGTGCTTTGGGTTGGGCAGGGCCAATTCGACAGAGCGATCGCCGACTACGGCCAAGCCATCAACCTTGATCCCATGCAATCCATCCCTTACTCCAACCGAGGCATCGCATGGGCGCAGATGGGCGACAATGACCGCGCCATAGCCGACTACAACAAGGCCATCGGTCTTGATCCCAAGTTTGTCACCGCCTATGCCAACCGAGGCAAAGCCTGGTTCATCAAAGGAGACTATGACCGCACGATTGCCGACTACAGCCAGGCAATCCTCCTCGATCCGTCAAATGCCGGGCTACATGGCGTCCGTGGCGCAGCCCGGTACAAGAAGGGTGACCGAGACGGCGCGATCTCTGACTACAATCGAGCGATCACACTCGATCCTAAGCACGTAGCCTCATATGCCAACCGGGGCCTGGCTTGGGCAGACAAAGGGGAGAACGATCGAGCCTTGGCCGATTTCAACCAGGCGATCGCGCTCGCGCCGTCAAACGGCGAGTACTTCCGGCACCGTGGCGAGGTATGGAGCGACCAAGGCGATCATACCCGCGCCCTGGATGATTTCAGCCGGGCGATTTCCCTCGATCCGAAAGACGCCTTCGCCCACTTTGATCGGGGCCTTGAATACTTCTATTCGGGATCGCTGGCCAAGGGACGGGCCGATTTCGGAGAGGCCGCCGCCCTGATCCCTGACAATGCGTATTTAGCGATTTGGCTGGATCTGGCCGACCGGCGCGCCGGCGAGGCGGGCCACTTGCAAGACGCGGCTGGCAGGCTCGATATGACGAAGTGGCCGGCGCCCGTTGTCCGCATGCTGCTGGGCGCCAGCACCCCCGCCGACACGTTGAGGGCAGCCGAAAATCCGGATGCAACCACGAAAACTGGACAGGTCTGCGAGGCCAATTTCTATACGGCCGAGTTCAGCCGGTTGCGCGATCTGGGGGATGAAGCCTTGCGCCTTTACCGGGTCGCCGCCAGCGACTGCCCCCGGAGCTTCGACGAATACCACGCGGCCAAGGCCGCGCTGCGCGAGTTGAGCGCGTCGCCATAGGCCCAGAAGATTTGGCAAAGGTGCAAAGCAGGAAGTTCGTGAAGCTTGCAAAAGCTTGAGCTGGATGCAGCAACTGGTGTCGCACCGAAAGCTGACCGACCGCTTGCGGCCCCAATCAGGACGTTGGGCGCCCATCGGCGGCTAACCTCTCGGCTCTAGGCGGTCTTTTCGGCTCGCACCTTTGCGCGTCGTCCAACAGGTCACAATGTGGATGAGCGCGGCTTGCCCGGCTTACCCCGGAAACTCCAGCCCCATCTCGCGGTAGCGCTCGGGGTCGTCGCCCCAGTTCTCGCGCACCTTCACGAACAGGAAGAGATGCACCTTCTGTTCCAGGATGCCGGCGATTTCCATCCGCGCGGCCTGGCCGATGGCGCGGATCGTCTCGCCCTTGTGGCCGAGCACTATCTTCTTCTGGCTGTCGCGCTCGACATAGATGACCTGCTCGATGCGCACCGAGCCGTCCTTCTTCTCTTCCCATTTCTCGGTTTCGACATGCGAGGAATAGGGAAGCTCCTGATGGAGCCTGAGATATAGCTTCTCGCGCGTGATCTCGGCCGCGAGCTGGCGCATCGGCAGGTCCGAGATCTGGTCTTCCGGATAGTACCAAGGGCCTGAGGGAAGCGTCGCGGCAAGATAGTCGAGCAGGTCCTTGCAGCCGGAGCCGGTCAGGGCCGACACCATGAAAGTGCGCTTGAACGGCACTTTCTCGTTCGCTGCCGCGGACAAGGCAAGAAGTGTCTCCGGCTTGACGCGGTCGACCTTGTTGAGAACCAGAAGCATCGGCTGGCGGACGTCCTTCAGCCGCTCGAGTATGGCATCGGCATCGCCCTTGATGCCGCGCTCGGCATCGATCAACAGCACCACGATATCGGCATCCTTGGCGCCGCCCCAGGCGGTGGTCACCATCGCGGTGTCCAGCCGCCGCTTCGGCTTGAAGATGCCGGGCGTGTCGACGAAGACGATCTGCGCGTCGTCATGCGTGGCGATGCCGCGCACGATGGCACGCGTGGTCTGCACCTTGTGGGTGACGATCGACACCTTGGCGCCGACAAGCTGGTTGACCAGCGTCGACTTGCCGGCATTGGGCGCGCCGATCAGCGCGACGAAGCCGGAGCGGGTGACGGGGGTCTCGGGGGGTTGGTTTGCGCTCATGCCGCGCTCCATACGCCCTCGCGCAGCAAAAGAGTAGCCGCCGCGGCCTGCTCGGCCTCGCGCTTCGAGCGGCCGCTGCCGGTCGCCGGCGCGAAATCACCGACCTTGACGCTGACGGTGAACAGCGGATCGTGGTCCGGCCCCTCGCGGCCGTCGACGCGGTAGGCCGGCGTTGCGCCTGCAGCAGCCTGGTGCGCCCATTCCTGCAATTCGGTCTTGGCGTCGCGCCGCGCGGCACCGATCGCTTGCGAGCGCGGCCGCCAATAGCGGTGGATGAACGCGCGGGCGGCCTCAAGGCCGCCATCCAGGTAAAGCACGGCAATCAGCGATTCCAGCGCATCGGCGCGCAGATTGGTGCGCTTGCGCCCATCGAGGTTGCGCACGTCGGAACCGGCGCGGATCAGCTCCGGCAGGCCGATCTCCTCGGCGATGTCGGAGAGCGCCTCGGCATTGACCAGCGCGTTGAGGCGCAGCGAAAGCTCGCCCTCGGCGGCATCGGGGAAGGCGGCAAGCAGCATGTCGGCCACGACAAGGCCGAGAACGCGATCGCCCAGGAACTCGAAGCGCTCGTAATCGACGCCGGCATGCGTCGAACGCGCGCTGGCATGGGTCAGCGCGCGCTGCAAGCGCTGGCGGTCGGCGAAGACGTGGCCGGTACGCTCGACAAGCGCTTCGGCTAGCGCATCGGCGGTCAAACGCTTGCTGGCCGCCATGGCCTTAGTGGACGAAATGGAACAGGCGGCCGGCGCGCATGAGCGACGGCCACTTCCATATCTCGAGCGGGCTCGCCTTGCCGGCGATCGAGAAGAATATGAGATTGGCGCGACCAACCAGGTTTTCGGCCGGCACGAAGCCGACGGTGAAACGGCTGTCGGAGGAATTGTCGCGATTGTCACCCATCATGAAGTAGTGGCCCGGCGGAACGTCGAACTCGCGCGTGTTGTCGCCGATCGAATTCGGCGTGAGGTCGAGCGTGTCGTAGCTGACGCCGTTGGGCAGTGTTTCGCGGTAGACGTCGACCGGCTGCGGAACTTCGGTGATGTCGGGATTTTCGATCTGGCCGGTCTTGACCCGCGGCACGCCCACGCCATTGATGAAGAGCTGGCCGTTCTTCATCTGGATCTTGTCGCCGGGGAGGCCAACGACGCGCTTGATGTAATCGACGGACGGATCCGGCGGGAACTTGAACACCACCACGTCGCCGCGCTTGGGCTCCGAGCCCCACAGGCGGCCCGAGAAGATATCCGGACCGAACGGCAGCGAATAGCGCGAATAGCCATAGGCCCATTTGGTGACGAAGAGATAGTCGCCCTCGAGCAGCGTCGGCCGCATCGAGCCGGACGGGATGGAGAAAGGCTGGAAGAGCAGCGTGCGGATGACGAGCGCGAGCAGCAGAGCCTGGATGATGACGGAGAAGGTTTCACCCAGCCCGCCGGATTTCTTCTGCGATTTTTCAGCCACGCTCATGTCGTCCTCAGTTGTGCGATGTTGGTATAGAGTCTCGGCGCGCGCTGGGCAACGTCATGCCGCTCGTGGTCAGATGGAATGAATGTGGCACTTATTCGGCGGGCGCTGCCTCGATGATCACAAAGGCTTGAGCAAGCGGGAAATCATCAGTGATGGTGAGATGGATCAGCGCCCGATGGCCTTTCGGCAGGATTTTTTTCAGCCTGGCCGCGGCGCCGCCGGTCAGCGCCATGGTCGGCGCGCCGCTCGGCAGGTTGATCACGCCCATGTCGCGCCAGAACACGCCCTCGGCCATGCCGGTGCCCAGCGCCTTGGCGCAGGCCTCCTTGGCGGCGAAGCGCTTGGCGTAGGACGCCGCGCGCGCGCCACGCTTTTCTGACTTGGCCTGCTCGACCTCGGTGTAGATGCGCTGGACGAAGCGCTGGCCATGCCGCTCCAGCGATTTCTCGATGCGTCTGATGTCGATCAGGTCGCTGCCGATGCCGATGATCATTGCGCGGGCAATTCCCGCCCGCCCCGCGGCGGTTTCTTCGCCTCACGCTCGGCCATGCGCTTCTTGCGCTGCGCGCGGAACACCGTCATGCCCCAGCGCGTGACGCCGTAGAACACCAGCCCGAAGACCAGGCCGAGCGGCACCGCGCCGATGAGCATCGGCTCCAGAACGGGATGCCAGAGCTTCGCGAAGGAGAGCTTATGCATCATTTCGCCAAGATGCTCGGGCGAACCGTGCTTGGGCAGGCGCTCTTGCAGGAGCAGTTTGCCGGTCTCCCAGGACGCGCCCCACAGCAGCGGAGAGGTCAGCGGATTGCCGAAAAACACGGCGCCGAGCGCTGCCGCGACAAGGTTGCCGGCGATCACCCAGCAAAGCACGGCGGCAACGACGAAATGAATGCCCAGCGGGAAGAAGGAAGCAAACACGCCCGCCGCGACGCCGGCGGCCACGGAATGCGGCGTCGCCTTCAGCCTGAGAATGCGCTTGGAGAGATACTGAACGGAACGCGAGAACGAGCGGCGCGGCCAGAGGTAAGTACGCACCCGCTCAAGGAGGCCATCAGGCTCTCGGCGTCGAAAAAGCACTCTCTTCCCGTTCCCGGTCCAACACGCGCTGCCCCTGCCCACCGGGTCGCGCCAACATATCTTGCGCTCCGAGGGCGCACTAAGGCAACAAGACTTTGATATAGCGACGACAAGGCCGCGCAACAACGAAACGCCGCCGCGATTGTCTGCCGCAGGCTGTAACAAGAGCCTCATTCTGGCGAAACTGAGGAAAACAAGCGGGAATTCAGAGCCAATGATCACTATTCGACCGGCGCGAACCGAGGACGCCGAGGCCCTGCCGCAGATCGAGCAGTCCGCCGGACTGGCGTTTCGCGCCATCGCGGAACTGGCATGGCTCGCCGATGGAGACAATGTCAGCGCGGAAAGGCATCGAGAGCTGATCGCCGACGGCGCATGCTGGATTGCCACCGACGACCAGGACCGGCCGATCGGATTCCTGAGCGCCGGGATCGAGGGCGATACGCTGCATGTCTGGGAGTTGGACGTGCGGCTCGACCGGCAGGGCTCGGGCATCGGCCGGGCCTTGCTTGAACGGACGATCGCGGACGCCAGGCGGCGCGGCCTGGCCGCGATGACGCTGACCACGTTTCGCGCCGTCGCCTGGAACGCGCCCTTCTATCGCAAGCTCGGGTTTCGTGTCCTGGAAGGCGCCGAGATCGACGAGAGGCTGGCAAGCCTGCTCGGCGACGAGGCCGAGCACGGCATGGCGTTGGACCAGCGTTGCGCCATGCGTCTCGATCTCAGGTAAGCGGATACTCGCTGATCTCGACCAGATTGCCGTCCGCGTCGCGGAAATAGACCGACATCATCTGGCCGCGCGCGCCGGTGCGTTCGACCGGTCCGACTTCGATCGCCACGCCGTTGGCCTGGAGGCTGGCCTGCACCGCCGCCACGAGGCAGAAATCGCCGGAACCCGGCATGGGCGTCCTTGCCTTCGGCTCGAAGGTCCGGCCGACCTCATGCAGGGTGATCTTGTGCGAGCCGAACAGAAGCGCCGTCGGCCGGTCCGGCTGGTCCAAACGCCTCATGCCGAGCACACGCCCGTAGAAGTCGCAGCTTGCTTCGACCGAACGGACCGTCAGCACGAAGTGATCGATGCCGGTGATCATCGATACTCAGAGCTCCGACAATGATTCAACCTGACCGCCCAAGCGCCTGTTTTTGCGCATTATGACCTCAGATGTTGCGGCTTCCGGGCTTAACGGCCGGAATGGCGGCAAGTTCCGGCGGCAGGCGGTCGGGGGGGTAGGCCGGCACTTCATATTCGGCAAGCGCGATCAGCGGCACGCCGACATCGGTCTTGCCGGCCGAGCGATCGATGATGCAGGCGGCCGCCACAACCTCGGCGCCGAGCTCACGCAGGCAGGCGATCGTCTCGCGGATCGACAGGCCCGTGGTGACGATGTCCTCGACGATGACGACGCGCGAGCCCTTGGCGATCTCGAAGCGGCGGAGCCTGAATTCGCCCCCTTCCCGCTCGACCCAGATTGCCGGGACACCCAGATGCCGCGAGGTCTCATAGGCCGGGATCAGGCCGCCGATGGCAGGGCCCACCACATAGTCGATCCTGCCCGGCACGCTTTCCCGGATCTTCCCCGCCAGCGCCTTGCACAGGCGTTCGGTTTTGTCGGCATGCATGAAGACGCGCGCCTTCTGCAGGAAGACCGGGCTGCGCAGGCCGGACGTCAGGATGAAATGACCTTCGAGAACGGCGCCGGCCTCACGGAAAATGCCCAGCACTTCATCGGTGTTCATTGTTCGCTCCATGTCCGTGGCGGACGGTGAATGGTGAATAGTGAATGGTGAAAGAAGGTGCGCTCGCTACTCACGACCATTCACCATTCACCCATTGACGCGCCGCGCATCGCTGACGCTCGAATTGTCCTTGAGCTGCGACAGCAGCCGGTTGAGATGCTTCAGGTCCCAGACCTCCAGGTCGATCAGCATCTCTGTGAAATCGGGCGCCGTGCGTATCATCGACAGCGTGTGGATGTTGGCGTCGTTTGACGCCACCACCTGGGCGATGTCGGCCAGCGACCCCGGCGCATTGATGGCGGTGACCGAGATCCGCGCCGGGAAACGTTCCTTGGTGCGCTCGTCGATGTCCCAGCGCACGTCGATCCAGCGCTCGGGCTGATCGTCGAAGGCCTGCAGCGCCGGCGACTGGATCGGATAGATGGTGATGCCGGTTCCCGGCTGGATGATGCCGACGATGCGGTCGCCGGGAACCGCGCCTTCCGGCGCGAAGCGCACCGGCAGGTCGCCGCGCACGCCGCGGATCGGCACCGCGCCGTCACGCGGCTGGCTCTTGTCCTTGCGCGCGGCGCGGGTGCCGGGCATCTGGAACAGCATGCCGGCGGCGTTCCTGATCTTCGACCAGCCCTCCTCGCGCTGCTTGGGCGCCGCGACCGTGACGCGCTCGTCCTTATAGTCGGGGAAAACCGCCTTCATGACGTCGGTGGAGCTCAGCTCGCCACGGCCGACGGAAGCAAGCACGTCCTCTATGTCCTTGCGCGCCAGCCGGTGCAGCACCGGCTTCAGGCTCTCCCTGGTGAAGGTCTTGCCGGCGCGTTCGAAGGCGCGTTCCAGGATACGGGCGCCGAGGCCGGAATATTGCTTGCGGATCGCGTTCTTGGTGGCGCGGCGGATGGCGGCGCGCGCCTTGCCGGTGACCACGACCGATTCCCAGGCAGCGGGCGGCACCTGCGCCTTGGAGCGGATGATCTCGACCTCGTCGCCATTCTTCAGTTCCGTCATCAAAGGCATGATGCGGCCATTGACCTTGGCTCCGACGCAGGTGTCGCCGACATCGGTGTGGACGGCATAGGCGAAGTCGATGGGGGTAGCGCCGCGCGGCAGGGCGATCAGCATGCCCTTGGGCGTGAAGCAGAAGACCTGGTCCTGGAACAGCTCCAGCTTGGTGTTCTCGAGGAAATCCTCCGGATTGTCGCCTTCGGCCAGTTGCTCGATGGTGCGCCTGAGCCAGGCATAAGCATTGGTCTCCTTGGAGATGGCATGGCCTGCGCCGTTCATCTTGCCGCCGCTATCCTTGTAGATCGAATGCGCGGCGACGCCGTATTCGGCGATCTTGTTCATCTCCTTGGTGCGGATCTGCAGTTCGACGCGCTGGCGCGACGGGCCAACGATGGTGGTGTGGATCGAGCGGTAGTCGTTCTGCTTGGGCGTCGAGATATAGTCCTTGAAGCGGCCGGGAACCATCGACCAGGTGGTGTGTATGGCGCCCAGCGAGCGGTAGCAGTCGTCGACGGAATCGACGATGACGCGAAAGCCGAAAATGTCGGAGAGTTGCTCGAAGGAGAGCGCCTTGGCCTCCATCTTGCGGAACACCGACCACGGCTTTTTCTGCCGGCTCTTCACGCTCGCCTTGATGGCATGTTTTTCGAACAGGCCCGACAGCGCCGTCTCGATCTCCTGCAGGACGCCCTTGTTGCGCTCGAAAATCTCGGCCAGCCTCGCGGTGACGGCGCGATAGGCTTCCGGATTGATGTAACGGAAGGCGATTTCCTCCAGTTCCTCGCGCATGCCCTGCATGCCCATGCGCCCGGCCAGGGGCGCATAGATGTCCATCGTCTCTTCGGCGATGCGCAGGCGCTTGGACTCGGGCATGTGGTCGAGCGTGCGCATGTTGTGCAAGCGGTCGGCGAGCTTGACCAGAAGCACGCGAATATCCTCGGAGATCGCGAGCAGGAGCTTGCGCAGATTCTCCGCCTGCTCGGCTTTCTTCGAGACGAGGTCGAGCTTCTTCAGCTTGGTGAGCCCTTCGACCAGCTTGCCCATCTCAGGACCGAAGAGCTCGTCGATCTCGGCCCGGGTCGCGGTCGTGTCCTCGATCGTGTCGTGCAGCAGGGCGACTGCGATGGTCGCCTCGTCCATATGCATGTCGGTAAGGATGGCGGCGACTTCGAGGGGATGCGAGAAATAGGGATCGCCCGAGGCGCGCTTCTGGTGGCCATGCTTCTGCATGGCGTAGACATAGGCCTTGTTGAGCAGCGCCTCGTTCACGTCAGGCTTGTAGCGCTGGACGCGCTCGACAAGCTCATACTGACGCATCATGGCGGGATCTCGCGGTGCTGAAATGATTGATGCGCCGCACCGACGTGCGACGCATCCCATAGATAGCCACGAAACTTACGGGACGGAAGTGCCGGATGCTTGATCCAGGCGGGTTCTGTCGAAGCTTAGTAGTCGTCACTTTTTTCCGGAGGTACCAGGCCCTCGATGCCGGCGAGCAGGTCTTCCTCGCTCATGCGGTCGAAAGCGATGTTCTCCTCGGCATCGTCGGCGTCGGCCGCAGCTGCGGGCGCGCCGGTCTGATCGGCGATCGCCTCGCCTTCGGCCTCCGGCTCGTCGACCTCGACATGCTTCTGCAGCGAGTGGATCAGGTCTTCCTTGAGGTCATCCGGCGACAGCGTCTCGTCGGCGATCTCACGCAGAGCGATGACCGGATTCTTGTCATTGTCGCGCGGAACGGTGATCTGCGCGCCCTGGCTGATTTGGCGGGCGCGGTGGCCGGCGAGCAGCACGAGTTCAAAACGGTTGTTGACCTTGTCGATGCAATCTTCAACGGTTACGCGGGCCATGGACTGCCCCTTTCATGCGATGGATTTGACGGAAAGCTGGCGCGCTCCATAACGCGGGCGCGCCCGAAATACAAGCTTAATGGCGTCGGCGTCGGCTTTACGGGTCCAAGCATGGCTCATGATCGGACCGCGCCATGACATGGCTCACATGGTTGCGATCACAATTGCTTGCAATGCGGGCCGTGCCCTTGGATATCCATAAATTGCGCGTTATCTCGGGTGTGACGGCACCGTGGCCATTTGTCGGACCTGCTCGTCGAATGCTTTTAGACGACAGACATTTTTGAAAGGGATGTTTTTCAATGTTCGATCCCCGTGAAAAGATCGCTCTTTTCATCGACGGCGCCAATCTCTACGCCACATCGCGCGCGCTGGGCTTCGACATCGACTACCGCAAGCTTCTGTCGAGCTTCCAGAAGCGCGGCTATCTCTTACGCGCTTATTATTACACCGCGCTGGTCGAGGATCAGGAATACTCCTCGATCCGGCCGCTCATCGACTGGCTCGACTATAACGGCTTCAAGGTGGTGACGAAGCCCGCCAAGGAATTCACCGACTCGACCGGGCGCCGCAAGATCAAGGGCAACATGGACATCGAGCTCACCGTCGACGCGCTGGAGCTGGCCGATGTGGTGGACCATTACGTGATCTTCTCCGGCGACGGCGACTTCCGCACGCTGGTCGAGGCGCTGCAGCGGCGCGGCCGCAAGGTGTCCATCATATCCACAATGGCTTCGCAGCCGCCGATGATTTCTGATGATCTGCGCCGCCAGGCCGATCATTTCATCGACCTGATGACGCTGAAGAGCGAAGTCGGCCGCGACCCCTCCGAGCGACCGGTGCGCCGGCCGGAACCCGCCGAAGTCGACGGGGACGATTATTGACGGGCGGCGGCCTTGACCGCCTTGCCCTCCCCCGAGCCCAGCCATGATTGCCCGCTCTGCCCGCGGCTGCATGACTTCATCGCGGGCTGGCGCGTGCGCGAACCCGCCTGGTTCAACGCACCGGTGCCGACCTTCCTGCCGCCGGAGGGTGAAGACTCCGTACGGTTGCTGATCGTCGGGCTGGCGCCCGGCCTGCGCGGCGCCAACCGCACGGGGCGCCCCTTCACCGGCGACTATGCCGGCGACCTGCTCTACGGCACGCTGATCGCCCAAGGGCTGGCGCGCGGGGAATTCAAGGCGAGACCGGATGACGGGCTGGAGCTCATCGCAACGGCCATCACCAATGCGGTGCGCTGCGTGCCGCCGCAGAACAAGCCGGTCGGCGCCGAGATCACCACCTGCCGCACCTTCCTCAGGCCGACCATCGCGCGCTTTCCCAATCTGCGCGCCATCCTGACGCTGGGCTCGATCGCGCATCAGTCGACGGTGCGGGCGCTGGGCGGGCGCGTCGCAGCCCTTCCGTTCCGGCATGGCGGTCGGCAGGAGGCCGGCGGCATCACGCTTTTCTCCAGCTATCACTGCTCGCGCTACAACACCAATACCGGCGTGCTGACGGAAGAGATGTTCGTCAATGTCTTCAGGGAGATCGCGGCGTTCCTGAAGGACTAGGCGTCGGCGCGAACAACCCGGCCAGCGTTTCGCGGCTGCCCTTCAGAACGTTCAGATCGACATCGCCTTCGATGCCGTCGACGCGGCCCATATTGTGGTATTGCCAATAGATCCAGTCGTTCTCGCTGGGCTTCATCGCCAATGAGCGCACCCAGCGCCGGCGGGCAATGATGCTGCCGGAATAGGCGGCGGCCGCCTCGTCGGTCAGATAGAGGATCGCCTGCTTGCCGAACGCCGTCTCGACCGGGCCCAGGAAAGCGGCAAGCTCGCTGTTCAACTGCTCCGGAGACGGGCGCTGCGGACAGTTGCCGCCGAACTCGATGTCGACCACCGGCGGCAGAAGTGGTTCGCCGGACGGCACCACCGCCATGAAGTTCCTCGCCTGATCGGCGCCCGGCCGGCAGAAGGTGAAAAAGTGATAGGCGCCGACCGCAAGACCCGCAGCGCGCGCTTCGCGCAGATTCGTCGCGAACAGGGTGTCGACATGGGTGCCGCCCTCGGTCGCCTTGATGATGGCGAAGGCGACGTCGTCGGCCGCGACGCGCCGCCAATCGATCTTTCCCTGATGGTGGGAGACATCGATGCCCCGGATCGGGAACTCCGAGCGATCCGGCGAAAAACCACGAAACCAGAAATAGGCGCCAGCGACGACGACGCAGGCGGCAACCGCGCCGGCAAGGCCCCAGAAAACAATCCGCTTCCCCAAGACCCATCCCCCGTCGGAAAGTGAGATTGCGCCGGACCAGAAACGGCCGGCTGCTTTTTCAGGCGGCCCCTTTCCGCCGGCGAAAGCTCAGCCACGCTCTTTCAAGAGCCGGCCCTTCTCGCGCGACCAGTCGCGCTGCTTCTCCGTCTCGCGCTTGTCATGCAGTTTCTTGCCGCGGGCGATCGCGAGCAGCAGCTTGGCGCGGCCGCGGTCGTTGAAATAGATTTTCAGCGGCACCAGCGTCATGCCCTCGCGCTCGACGCTTTGCGAGAGCTTGGCCATTTCGCGCTTCGAGACCAGCAATTTGCGGCGGCGGCGCGGTTCGTGGTTGAAGCGGTTGGCCTGGAGATATTCCGGCAGATAGGAATTGATCAGCCAGATCTCGCCGCCCTCGGCTGACGCGTAGCTTTCCTGGATGTTGGCCTGGCCCTGGCGCAGCGATTTGACCTCGGTGCCGGTCAGCACCAGGCCGGTCTCGATCGTGTCGAGAACCTCGTAGGAAAAGCGCGCCTTGCGGTTCTCGGCGACCGTCCTGTTGTTGGGGTCGGCTTTCTTGACTTGATTCATAATGCGGAGAGGTGGCGCCTCATCCCTAATTAATCAAGCCGGCGTGCTTCATCGCCTGGTCGATCTTTTCGGCCGTCGAGGCCTCGACCGTCACCAAAGGCGAGCGGACCACGTTCTCGACCTTGCCCAGCTTCGACAACGCATATTTCGACCCGGAAACGCCAGGCTCCAGGAAGATCGCCTTGTGCAGCGGCAAGAGCCGGTCCTGCAGCTCGAGCGCCTTGGCACTGTCACCGGAGAGCGTGGCCTCCTGGAATTCGGCGCAGAGCCGCGGCGCGACATTCGATGTCACCGAAATGCAGCCGACGCCGCCATGGGCGTTGAAGCCGAGCGCCGACGCATCCTCGCCGGAAAGCTGGATGAAATCCTTGCCGCAGGTCATGCGCTGCTCGGAGACGCGCTCGACTTTGCCGGTGGCATCCTTGACGCCGACAATGTTCTTGAAGTCGTGCGCCAGGCGGCCCATCGTCTCGGGCGTCATGTCGATCACCGAACGCGGCGGGATGTTGTAGATGATGATCGGCAGCTTGGTTGCACGGGCAACGGCGGCGAAATGCTCATAAAGGCCACGTTGCGTGGGCTTGTTGTAATAAGGCGTGACGACAAGGGCGGCATCGGCGCCGGCCTGTTCGGCATATTGCACCAGCCCAACCGCTTCCTCGGTGTTGTTGGAGCCTGCGCCTGCAACGACCGGGACCCGGCCCTTGGCCACCTCGATGCAGACCTTCACGACCTGACGGTGCTCATCATGCGACAGCGTCGGCGACTCGCCGGTGGTGCCGACCGGAACGAGGCCTTTGGTACCCTCCGCAATCTGCCATTCGACGAAAGCGCGAAAGGCTTTCTCGTCGAAACGCCCGCTCTTTTCGAACGGTGTGACGAGCGCAGTCAGCGAGCCTCTCAGCATGTCTTCCAAACTCCTTGGAACTCTCAGGAACGTGTCAGGTTTGTCGGTTGGGTTACCTGCGCGCCTTCTAACCGAAAGCGAAGCCGCGCACCATAGTCTCGACATGGTTCGGCGGCAAGGATCGCAATAGAGCCAGTGTCGTGGTTTTCGATGTTCGCTGGACGTCGATATCGAGTTCGGAGCGAGCCTCGAGAACCACGACACTGTTCTACGGTCGCCCGGTGTCCTTTCGGTTCTGAAATTCGCGCCGCGCCCGATGCCAAAGTCATTGCGAATTTCGGAACCGGGACACGGGCGGGTGCAATTCGAACGGCCTCGATAACCTTTTGTTTACGAGCCCTTCACCACCTATGTTTAGAGTCCGTTTAGGCTTCTGACGCCGTACCCGCTGACGATGTGCTAGGATTGAATATGCCGATGAGGCGGCCTCATTTCTTCGCGCTTTTGGGCGCGATCGCCGCGCTGACGCCAACAATGGCGCTCGGCGGCAGCGTCGACGTGCGCGCGACGGCCTCGATTCCGGCCCCCGACGCACCACAGGCGCCGGGCCAGACGCCGATCGCCCCCGACATTGCGGAACTGAAGAGCGGGCTCGATGCGCTTGCCGCCAACAACATCGTAGGCGCGCGCAATGCGCGCGACACACTGCCCGCCACTTCGCTCGACCGTCACATCCTTGCCTGGGCGATCGCGCTTTACGGCGGCGATCAGGTGCCTAGCGGCGAGATCGCCGACGCGGCCAGGATGCTGCCCGGGTGGCCCGGCACGATCGCGCTGCGCAAGAACAGCGAGCGCGCGCTCTATCGCGAGAACCCGCCGCCGCAAGTTGTGGTGCAGGCCTTCGGCCGCAGCCAGCCGCTGACGCCGGAAGGCGTGATCATCCTTGCCCGCTCGCAGGTGGCGCTGGGCAACCAGGCCGCGGCGCGCGCGGTGCTGGTGCCGTTCTGGCGCACCGAGAAGCTGGAAGCGAAGGACGAGGCGACCGTCATCAAGGAATTCGGCGCGCTGATTCCGGCCGCCGACCACCGCTACCGCATGGAGCGCATGTTCTATGCCGACCGGCCCTCCTCGGCCCTGCGCGTCGCCGGCCTTGCGGGAGCGCAGCAGTTGGCGGATGCCTGGGCGGCGGCCGACAGGGGCGACAAGAACGCGGCCAAACTGTTGAAGGCGGTGCCCGCGGCTCAGCGTTCGGCCGGTTACTTCTTCGCCGAGGCCGAATATCTGCGCAAGCAGCAGAAATTCGCCGATGCCGCGGCGGTCGTGATGAAAGCGCCGACCGACGGCAAGGCCCTGGTCGACCCCGACGCCTGGTGGGTCGAGCGTCGCGTGCTGTCGCGCGAGCTGGTCGACCTCGGCGACATGAAGACCGCCTACAAGATCGTCTCCATGCACGCCGCCGAGAGCCCGCTGAACGCCGCCGAAGCCGAGTTCCATGCCGGCTGGTACGCGTTGCGCGGTCTCAACGATCCCGCAACCGCAGCCAGCCACTTCAATCGCATCACCGAATTCGCCCGGGGGCCGGTGTCGCTGTCGCGCGCCTATTACTGGCTCGGCCGCGCCGCGGAAGTCGGAGGTCCGGGCAGCGCTAGGGACTATTTCACACGCGCTGCCAGCTATGGCACGACGTTCTACGGCCAGCTCGCGGGCGAGCGCGTGGGCTTGAGGACCCTCAACATCGCCTATCCGAAGCCGAGCAACGCGGACCGCCAGAGTTTCGACGGCCGCGAGGCGGTGAGCGCGATCAAACGGCTACAGGAAGCGGGCTATGACCGCTACGCCGAGACGCTCTATCGCGACCTTGCCGGACAGCTGACCAGTCCGGGCGAACTGGCCCTGCTCGCGCTGCTGGCCGAAAAACAGGGCAACCACTTCATGGCGCTCAAGGTCGGCAAGATCGCCGCCCAACGCGGCATCGATGTCGGCGCGCTGTCGCATCCGCTCGGCGTCATTCCCGACTCGGCCAATATTTCCGGGTCCGGCAAGGCGCTGGCCTATGCCATCGCCCGCCAGGAAAGCGAGTTCAATGTCGGCGCGGTGTCCAGCGCAGGCGCGCGCGGCCTGCTGCAGTTGATGCCGGGTACGGCCAGGCAACTGGCCAAGAAGGCCGGCATGAGTTTCTCGCAAGCGAGGCTGACGAGCGATGCCGGCTACAACGCGACGCTGGGTTCGGCCTTCCTCGGCGAACAGCTCGACCGGTTCGGCGGCTCCTACGTGCTGACCTTCGCCGGCTACAATGCCGGCCCCAACCGCGCCGCCCAATGGGTGGCCAAATACGGCGATCCGCGCGGCAAGCAGGTCGATGAGGTGGTCGACTGGATCGAGCGGATCCCCTACACGGAAACAAGGAGTTACGTGCAGCGCGTGATGGAGAATTACGAGGTCTACAAGATGCGTATTTCAGGCAAATACGACATCGTGGGGGATCTCGTGAACGGGCGGAGCTGAAAGGCCCACTCCTCCCCTCCCGCGAGCAGGGCGAGCCTCGACGATTTGACGATCTTCCCCCTCGCCTGTAGCTGTCAGGTCAATCCGGCAAGGACAGCACCGATGGCGGGCGATTTTTCCGACTTCTTCTATACATCGCATGACGGGCTGAGGCTTCACGCCCGCATCTACGGTGGGGCAATTTCAGCCGGCTGGCCTGTCGTCTGCCTGCCCGGCCTCACCCGCAATGCCCGCGATTTCCATGAGCTCGCGCTCCATCTTTCGAGCGGAGCGCCACAGCCGCGCAAAGTCATCGCCTTCGACTATCGCGGCCGCGGCCAGTCGGACTACGATCCCGATAGCGGCCACTATAACGTAGGGGTCGAGGCGGGCGACGTGCTTGCCGGGTTGTCGGCGCTCGGTATCGAACAGGCCACCTTCATCGGCACCTCGCGCGGCGGGCTGATCATCCATGTGCTCGGCGCGCTGAAGCCGGCCGCGCTGAGGGCGGTCGTGCTGAACGACATAGGCCCAGTGATCGAGAGAGAAGGCCTCATCCATATCAGCAGCTATCTCGATCGCGCGCCGAAACCGAGGACCTTCGCCGAAGCGATGGACGCCCAGCGGCGCGTGCATGGCGCCGATTTTCCAATGCTCGCGGATGCCGACTGGGCGCGCATGGTGGCCGCGATCTGCCGCGAAACGGAGGCCGGCTGGCTGCCGGATTTCGATCCCGCCCTGGTCGAGACGCTGGCCGGCGTCGATCTCTCCAAGCCGCTGCCGGATCTTTGGCCGCAGTTCGACGCTCTGGCCGCCATCCCGCTGCTTGCCATTCGCGGCGCAAACTCGAAGCTTCTGTCCCTGGCCACGCTTGGGGAGATGCACAGACGTCATCCCGGCATGGAATCGATCATCGTCGAAGGACAGGGCCACGCGCCCTTCCTCGAAACCGGTGACTTGCCGGAGAAGATCGCCGCGTTTCTCGATCGGGTCGAAAATCAAGGCGAAATGAAATAAAGCCCGATTCTATACCAGCCCCGAGCCTTCCACTTAAATATAGATTTGCCCTACCGGCAGGGTCGTTTCCGACCGGCCTATTCGCCTTTCGAGCGCTTGCGGGGCGCTTTGGCCGGCTCCGGCCGCTTCGATTTGCTAGACGACGTGGCAGAAGTCGGCGTGGTGAGGGGTGAAGCAAACACAGAGCCTTCCGCCGAGCGCGACGACGCTTCATCTGCGCGGGGCTTCTCGAGAACGACGACACAGCCATCGAGATCGTTGGTGGCAAGGTGGGCGTAACGCATGGTCATCGACAGCGTCTGGTGGCCAAGCCACATCTGCACGCGCCTTATGTCGATGCCGCCCTGGACGAGGCGTGAAGCGCAGGTGTGACGCAGGATGTGGGGCACCACCTGCTCGTCGGCGCCGAGACCGACCTCCGTCTTCGCCTCATTCCAGATCGCGCGATACTGTGCCTGGGTCAGCTTGGTGAACGGGCCTTTCGGCCGGCGCCCTTCCGTGTTCGGTGGCAGCTTGATCACCTCCTTGACCCGCTCGGTCATCGGAATAGTGCGGCTGCGACCGGACTTGGTGATCCAGAAGGAGACCCGATGTTCCTGAATATCGTTCCAGATCAGGCCGAGCGCCTCGCCGAGGCGGCAGCCGGTATCGACCAGGAAGACGGAAAGCCTGTAGGCATCCTCGCTGCGGCTCCTTATAGCCGCAAACAGCCTCGCCTCTTCGTCCCGTTCGAGGAAACGAATCCGTCCGGCCCGCTCCTTCTGGCGGCGGAACTCGGGCAGGCTGTGGATATCTCCCATCTTATGAGCCTTGCGCAGCAATTTGCTGAGGGCAGCCATCTTGCGATTGATGGTTGCGTTGCTGTTGCCGCGCTGGCGCAATGTACCGACAAGATTGTCCAGGGTGTTCTGGTCGAAGGTGCTGAAACGCTCCCCAAGGAGGATCTCGTCTATTTCACCGATGAAAGAGCTGACATTGTATTTATGCCGCCCATCATCCCAGAGTATATCTCGATAAGCTGCGAAAAGCTCCCCGATCCTAAAGGACTTTACTTCTCTGATCTTGTTAAACGTGTAGTTGAACTTCGAATTCTGAGAAGAAAAGAACGCAAAATGACCAGAGGCATCAGCCTCTTGAACCGCTTCGTTCGACATTCTTAGCCACACCCCCGTGGTTAAGGAACCAGCCCTAACCGTTTGGGAGCATCCTTTCAAGAGTTTCGATCACGCGGTTGTGATTTCATCCACCAACAGGCGGCTTCCACGAAACCATCCCACGGATCTTCAGCTTACCGTTTCACCCCCATCCTTTCGTTCGAATTGCCACAGCCGCGAAAACAAAACGGCCCGGGCATGGAAACGCCCGGGCCGGATTTCACCTGTAGGGTTTCAGCCCTTAGAAGTCGCGCTGGAAGCGGAGCAAACCGCCGACTGCGTTCTTCTTGTCGCCGGGGATGCCGGTCCAGTTACCGAAGGTCGAGTGGTCAGTACGAGCCCAATCAACTTCGGCCGTGATCGTCATGCCAGGAACGACGGTGTAGGCAACGTTCGCCGCGAGACCGAAGTCTTTCGACTCATCATAAGAAGCCTGGACGTTGAACGAGGTCTTCTCGTTGAACTTGTAGGTGCCGCCGCCCCACACTGCCCAGTTGCCACCCCACAGCTTGTACATGCCGCGATCGCCACCCGGAAGGAAGTAGCCGCCGTCCTTGTAGTTGCCATCTGAGCCGTAGCCACCCATCACCCACAGCGTCAGCGCGTCATTGACGTTGACATCCAAGCGGACCTTGCCAGCGACCTCTTCGTAGTTGCTGTCATAAGCGATGACGCCGGTGATTGCGCCCCAACCCTGCGTCCACTTCACACCACCGACGACGTGCGGAACATAGCTGTCGATCGTGAAGCGACCATAGCCCTCTTCCAACGAAACCACGGCAGAGAAGCCGTTGCCGGCATCGAAGTAGTACTGGACGACGTTAGTGTCGAAGCCGCCATAGGGAACCAGCGTATCCTGGATGACGTTGCCGGCGTAGCCGATGAACGTATCGAAGGCCGATTCGTCCTTACCGACGCGGAGGCCGCCAAGCTGGATCCAGGCGAAGTTCAGCGAGACACCCTTGTTGAAGGCACCGGGGCCGGAAACATAAACGTCGTTCACGGTATCATACCTGGCAAGACCGCTCGACAGGGTATTGCCGAAGTTGATGCGGGTCTCGGTGTAGGTCTTCAAGGTGCCGAGCTCGGTTTCCTGGCCGGTCCAGGTCTTCAGGGTGAAGCGGGCATTCTTCTGCCACGTTCCCTGTTCGGACCCGTCCTTGACGTCGGTGGCGCGCGCGGCATCGAAGGAACCGACTTCGCCAGCGCCGATGTCGTAACGGACATAGCCGCCGATGCGCAGGCAGGTCTCGGTGCCCGGGATATAGAAGTAGCCGGCACCGTAGACGTCGCAGATCTTGACGTATTCGGCCGGTTCCGGCTCGGCGACGGTCACAGCGTCGGCGGCGCGAGCACCGGAAACTGCGATCAGGGCCGCAGCGGAGCCGAGAAGAAGGCTCTTGATGTTCATTTTCTGACCTCCAGTCAAAAGTTAAAAAACGGGTCTGGGTATTTTTTGCTGAAGGACAGCGTTCCCTGCCCCATCCCCACTACCGAAAAAGATGCGCACCGCGCCGCTCCTTCGAAGCTGACATTACCCATGAGCCGCCGCCGTTCAACCAGGATCGTATCGGCGCAAGGACTGTCGGGACGCTATCGCCGAGGGTTGTTGCACAAATGACACGATTTGGCCTCACTCAGAAAGCTCTCGTTAACCATCGAGGCCGTTGTGGCGCCTGAATCCGGTCGAATCCGGCAAAGGGTCGACCGAATTGCGACGCGCAGGCGAGTCGGCCGCCAGGCAATTGCCTCAGAATCGCCATCGAAGAGGGGGGGAGCGCATGGGACTGCCGAATTTTCGCTGATTATGGCGCCGGCTTGTTGATTGTGCCGGCGCTTTTCTTTATCCACCGGCGCGACGGAGAGGTGGCCGAGTGGTCGAAGGCGCTCCCCTGCTAAGGGAGTAGAGGTCAAAAGCTTCTCGTGGGTTCGAATCCCATCCTCTCCGCCATCCTGCTTCGCTCTTCGAGCTTTGGGTGGCAGGTCGCCCGGAACCGCATTTTGGGCCTGGAAATGTCGCCCGAAGTTACGACGTAGCGGGGCTATTGTGGTGCGTCTATCTCCTGCAGCTCCAGAGCGGCGATGTCTGTCTCGGGTCGACAGACGATCTCCCGGCGTCGTTTCGAATCGCGTCGATCGGGTCGCGTCACCTCGACCAAGGCTTATCTGCCTGTGATCTTGAAGGCCTATATCGGGGTCGAAACCGAGGCAACGCGCCAACTCGAGCAATATTTCAAGACCGGATCCGGCAAGGTCTTCGCCAGCAAGCGGTTTTGGCGGACGGAACCTTGCTAACCGAGTCAATGTCTATCCATCTGAAATAAAAAGGAAAAGAGGGTGCTTAAGCGCGGCTCACTCGACTCTGGTGTTCGATTCTGACTGGAGGTCAGAAAATGAACATCAAGAGCCTTCTTCTCGGCTCCGCTGCGGCCCTGATCGCAGTTTCCGGTGCTCGCGCCGCCGACGCTGTGACCGTCGCCGAGCCGGAACCGGCCGAATACGTCAAGATCTGCGACGTCTACGGTGCCGGCTACTTCTATATCCCGGGCACCGAGACCTGCCTGCGCATCGGCGGCTATGTCCGTTACGACATCGGCGTTGGCGACATCGGCTCGTTTGACGGCGCCCGTGCCCACGACGTCATCGACGGCAAGGACCAGGGCACCTTCTACAAGCATGCCCGCTTCACCCTGAAGACCTGGACCGGCCAGGAAACCGAGCTCGGCACCTTGAAGACCTACACCGAGACCCGTTTCAACTTCCAGAACATCCAGGGCGACGCGTACCCGAACATTGCTGGCAACAGCGGTGTTTCGCTGAACTTTGCGTGGATCCAGCTCGGTGGTCTCCGCGTCGGTAAGGACGAATCGGCCTTCGATACGTTCATCGGCTACGCGGGCAACGTCATCCAGGATACGCTGGTTCCTTACGGCGGCTTCGACACCAACGTCGTCCAGTACTACTTCGATGCCGGCAATGGTTTCTCGGCCGTGGTCTCGCTTGAAGAGGGTTCGGGTTCCGCCTTTGGCGCTCTTCATAACTACAATGGTTATGGCGTGAACACGATCGACAGCTATGTCCCGCATGTCGTCGGCGGCGTTAAGTGGACGCAGGGCTGGGGCGCGATCACCGGCGTGGTTGCCTATAACAGCAACTACGAAAACGTGACCGGCAAGGTTCGCCTGGATGTGAACGTGTCCAACGAACTGACGCTGTTCGGCATGTTCGGTTACGGCAGCGACGGCAAGCTCGGCGACGTCGGTCTCGCTCGCGACTTCTACAAGGCCTGGGGTGGTCACTGGGGCTTCTGGGCCGGTGGCACCTACAAGTTCAGCGACAAGGCTTCGTTCAACCTTCAGGTGTCGGGCGATCAGTTCAAGAACTACGGCGTTGCAGCTAACATTGCCTACACCGTCGTTCCCGGCTTGACGATCACGCCCGAAGTGGACTTCCTCCACGACGGCAGGTTCAACGACGCGGACAATTCCAACTGGACCAATGCCACCAAGAAGAACAGCTGGGGCGGTATGCTCCGCTTCCAGCGCGACTTCTAAGGCCAGATATTTCTGGGCAAATAGGAAAACCCGGCGGGCAACCGCCGGGTTTTTCATTGGATCCGCCATCTCAAGCGAGCTTGCCGCCCAGCCTTGCGGCTCGCCGCCGTGCCGCAGTCGGCCTGTGAAGCTGTCTGGATGTTCTAGCTCGGTCCGGGCCGGGCTACGGGCCTACACCGCGCGAATATGCGGACGACAGCCCGCTCCGGCGCTGGGATAGAGCGGGATTTTTCGACGATGGATTTCCCGTTGGTTGAGGCGGAGCTGATGGATGTGCCGGAACCGGCTTCATAGAATGGCGGCATTCGAATCGGCTCACGCAGAACAGAACCGGCGACGCACTTTCACGGCGATGCCTCCCGGCGCACCGCCATCCGCTTACCGCATCTTGCCGAAGATCAGGTAGCTGCCAAGTCGCCCAAAGCTTCGATCAGCGGGGCAATTTCGCCTTCGAAATTCTTCCAACGCTTCACGGAGGATTTGTATATGGGCTGACGGACCTGCCAGCGGCTGGGCGTGGTGACAGCCCCTTCCCTCTCAAAGAAGCGCAAGCAGGCATCATCCCACGGCAGCCCCAGATATTCGATGAGCCGTCGCGACTGCGCTTCCTGATCCTCGACAAGGGTCTCATAGCGATTCTCGAAGATGCGGTCCGGGAAAACCTCAGTCCAGTGACGCATCAGGCGGTCATATTCACGATAATAGAGGCCGAGCGCCTGCAGGTCCGTATTGTAGCCGTGCGCCGAGCTGAAGGGCAGGACGTAGCACGATACGCAATTGTCAATTGCATCGCGGCGGCAATGAATGATGCGGGCCTTTGGGAACAGAAGCGTAAGCAGGCCGATCAGTTCGAAATTGTGCGGCATCTTGTCGATGATGCGCTGCGCGGTCGGGGCACGCTCCCGCAGATAGGAAAGGTGTTCTTCGGCCAAAGTCTTCGACAAGGCCTCGGTGATCGTCGCGATCGGTTTGTTGAAATCGGCCGCCGAGGCTTGCAGGCCGATCGCGTTCGCCACCCGCCTCAGCTTGCTGAGCTCGCCCGCCCCGTGAACCTCGGGATGGCTGGCGCAGATCTGTTCGGTAAGCGTCGTACCCGAACGTGGCATGCCCACCACGAACACAGGCGCTTCGGACGGGTTGCCGTAGTCGGACCTTGCGGCAAACAGCTCCGGCGTGAAGGTTTCAATCGTCAGGTCAATAAAGCGGCGATACTGGTCGATGTCGAACTTGTGGCCTTCCGCTTGCTTTGCCCTCTTGAAATGGTCGAAGGCTTCCGCATAGCGTTTGAGGTCGTTCTCCACCTTGCCGGCGGCGTAGTTGAGACTGGCTTTGGCCTCAGGCGTGAGTCCAGGACTGCTCAATTCGCCGAGGATCGACTGGAGTTCCGCGGGCTCCTCGGTAAATTTTCGGGTCTGCACGAGGTCGTAGTAGGCGGCCGCCACGTCGATGCGGCGTTCGATCGCCTCCTCGAGATAGGAAGCAGCCTCATCCATGCGCCCAAGGCCGGTGAGCGCGGCCGCTATCCCGATCCGCGCCTTGGGATGGTCGCGGTTGATCTTCATCGCCTTCTCGTAAAGCGGCAAAGCCAGGTCGGGTTTGTCGAACTGGGTGTAGACGCGTCCCAGGGCACAAAGCGCCTCGATCAAATCTGGCTGCACTTCCAAGGCATATTGAATATGCTTGATAGCCGCCGAATATTCACTCAGCTTGCCATAGGCCTCGCCGAGGCTGAGATGGTAATAAGGGTTCCTGGGCTCCTCGGCGATCGCCCGCGCGAAATAGCGCAACGCCGCCTCGTCGTCGTAACCCAGACAAACGGTGCCCATGATGTAGAGGGCCAGCGGATGGTTCGGTGTTCGCTCCAGCACCTGGAAGCACAGGTCCTGTGCTTCATCGAGCCGTTTGGCTTGCTGATGCTCATAGGCTTTCATCAGCAAAGCGTCATCGGCCTGCGCGCGGGCAAGCGAGTTCGGTTGCCGGAAGCTCGGCTGTGGCGGAGTTGCCTGTGGCCATTTCGGCTTCGGCGCGGGGCCGGACTTGAGGTGCTTGGACCAAGCAGGCGGCAGACGATTGTTCATGGCGCCTCGCTAGCAAAAACGGCGTAAAGAATCCAGCCTGTGACCGCGCCGTGAAGAGACCGCCAGCCGATGTCTTCGCCAGGCGAATCCGGCGCCGCTACGGCCCGTCACTGGGTCGTCGCGTCACCCCTCAGAATCGTCGCGAGTTCGTCTGGCGGAAGATTGGTACTCTTTCCTTCCACGCTGACCGGCGCACTGACCGTTTTTGCCGCCGCGTTGCCGACGGCGTCGACCGAGCCAGCAATGATCAAGCCCAGTTCATCGCCCAGTCCCACCCTCGAGTCCGTCAGGGTTTGGCCGGAAGCCAACTGCCCCCCCAAGAGTTGCACGATTTCAGGACTTTCGGCGAACTTGCTGTGGTTCAAATTATCCGCAGTCTTCACGTCGGTCAGGTCGAGAACCGTTATTCCGGCCGCCTGCAGCTTCGATTTGTACGGCTCCTTCGACGGGTCGGCCTGCCCGACCCTATCGACGTTGCCTGCAATCAGACGCGAGAGAGCAAGCGCCCGATCGTCCCGCGAGACGGTGATGGTGAACTTGGGTTTTTTCGGTCCGAGCTCGGTCCACTGACGACCGAAGACCTCCACATCGAGATCGGGAGACGCGAGGATGACGTTCTTGATCTTAGGCGAAACCTGCTTGTCCTCCAGCGCCATCTGCCTCAACGATTCCATCGCGAGCCAGCTGCCCATCGAATGCGCCATGACGGTGATATCCGTCACGCTCCGGTCGTCCGCCAAGGCCTTCAGTGTCCGCTCGAATGTCGTGCGGGAGAAATTGGTGCTCTCCTTATCGTAATTGTAACCCAGCACGCTTGCGCGCGACGGCCACGTGAAGAGTATCGGCACCACTTTTGCCCGGGAGTCATGCACAAACTGCGCGAAGCGAAAGACCGAATCCTCGTAGCGGTTGTTGAAGCCATGCACGAAGACGAGAACGCGGCCGTTCGAATTATGAGCATGCAGCCATTTGTGCGCTTCGGGAATCGACAGGTTCCTTGCTGCAAGGACGGCGAAATCCTTTTGGGGGTCTGGTGGCAGCTTTTTCGGCCACTCGACCGTGCCGGGCGCACGGTTCGGCGGAATCGAGATCGTCAGGTCGGTAAGGGACAGAGCCGGACTGCGCTCGCCCGTAAACAAGGTTGCCGGATCTCCGGACGGCTTGCGGCTCGTCGCCACCAACATCGTCACATCCGAGGCTGCCGGTGAAACCAAATTCGCGGGAATCGGCGCGAGAACGCCTTCCGGCCTTCCTGCACATGCCGTGAGCGCAAGCAAAAGCAAAGCGGGTATGACTTTGTTGACCCGCCGGTTCTTTACCGGAGATTGCTTCATCACGCCTTGCTCAACACTCACCGTCAGATCTTTCGCACATTACGCTCGCCGAGCCTGCAGAAGGCTCGATCACCCCGCGCGCCGGATGCAACGAAACCCAAGGTGGCAAGTGGAAGTATCCACCGGCTGCGCCATCCGAGCGGCGGGACGATAACGCCGGCAGTAGCTGGGAGCGCAAAGGAAGGACCCGCCTTTAGTGACCTTGCGGGCGATCCTGATGTCAGGCGTCGCCGGATCGTAGCTCGCTTCGCGCTCGCCCCCCCGCGGATCGGTCATCGTGCAACATGGGCTCTCGATCTGGCGGTGGTCTTGGTACCAATCCACGGTCCACTGCCAGACATTGCCGGCCATGTCGTAGAGCCCGTAGCCATTTGCCGGAAACGAGCCGACCGGCGCAGTCCATTCGTATCCGTCCTCGCAGGCATTCTGGTAAGGAAATTCCCCTTGGTAGGTGTTGGCCATATGCTGGCCGCCCGGGGTCAGTTCGTCGCCCCAAACGAACTCGGCGCCGTCCAATCCGCCGCGCGCGGCGAACTCCCATTCAGCCTCGGTAGGCAGCGCTTTGCCCGCCCAGTTCGCATAGGCTTCGGCATCCTCATACGCGATGTGGACTACTGGATGGTTTTCAAGCCCCTTCAGTCCGCTGGCGGGCCCTCGCGGATGCCTCCAGCTTGCTCCTCGAACGTAGGCCCACCAATTGTAATGATTGTCGCGATTGATGCCGCGCGGGGGTTTTACGAACAGGGCCGAGGCAGGGGCCAATGCCTCGGCGCTGGCCCCAGGATAATCCGCCGCGTTCGCCGGATGCTCAGCCAGCGTCCGATAGCCCGTGGCCTCGACAAAGCGCCTGAACTCGTTGTTCGTGACCGTCGTGCGATCCATCCAGAAGCCGCCGACGATCACGCGGTGCGCCGGCGCCTCTTCTGGATAGTGGCTGTCCGATCCCATGAGGAACTCGCCACCAGGAATCCATACCATGTCCTCGCGCGTCAGCGCCCCGATCGGCGTGTCCATGGTGACGAAAATCAGTCTCCCACGTTGAACATTTCGGACGCGTCGGGCAGCAACGTGTCCGAGTGCAGAACCATCTTCACGGCATCCATCATTATAAGCGGGGGAGCCATCTGGGTCGCGAGTTCGGTAATGCGTCCCTGCAGCTTCTTGACCATGTCCGGATTCTGATCGGCCAGGTTGTTCGCTTCTTTGTGATCCTTCGAAAGGTCGAAAAGCTCAATCCTTTGCGGCAGTGTCGCTTTCCAAACGAGCTTCATATCGCCCTCGCGCACCGCGGCCGCCATCGGTTCTATATTGTAGACGAGTTCGGTTCGTGGCGAGGACTTTCCTTCGCTGAGCACAGGCCACATATCCATTCCGTCCAGCGGCTTGTTCTTGCCGAGCTTGGCGCCGGCCAGGCCTGCAAGCGTTGGGTACATGTCGACGACGTGCATCATTCCATCGACCGACGCCGGCTTGATCTTTCCCGGCCAGTTGACCAAGCCAGGAACCCTCGTGCCCCCTTCATACGTTGTGCCCTTCCCCTCCCGGAAAGGCCCATTGTCGGCGGGAAGCTTGCCCTTGACCGCGCTTTCGCCGGCAAATTGCGCGTCGACCACACCGCCGTTGTCACTCTGAAAGACTATCAGGGTATTTTCGCGCATGCCGCGCTTTTCGAGAGCCTCGACGACTTTGCCGACCTGGTCGTCGACCACCGAAATCATAGCCGCGTACTTCCGCCGACTCTCGTCGGCGATCTGGCTGTTGCGGCGAAGATATTCGTCCGGCGCCTGGAACGGAGTGTGCGGCGCCGTAAAGGCAAGATACAGGAACAGCGGGGCCTTCTGATCGTGCTTGTTGATCACCCGCACCGCTTCGGCGCCGATCAACAAGTTGTCGTACCCCTTCTCTTTGAGAGGTTTGTTGTCCCGATACCAATCGGGGTTACCGTTTGCCGCCTTATGCGTGAAATGGTCAATCTCGCCGAGCAGCGCACCGTAGAATGAATCGAATCCGCGCTGGCGCGGCCAGTATGCGGTCTTGGAATGCCCCAAGTGCCATTTGCCACTCATCGCCGTGGCGTACCCAGCATCCTTGAGCATTTGCGGCAGGGGATACTCGTCCAGCCCCAAGCCGTAGGAACCGCCCTGCGGGATCACGGCGGTCTGCAGGCCATACCGGAAGGGATAACGGCCAGTCATCAACGCCGCGCGGGTCGGAGTGCACATGGGCTGGGCGTAGTACTGCTCCAGCCGTGCGCCCTCAGCGGCAAGCTTGTCGATGTTGGGTGTCTTGATGTCCGAGCCGTGGAAGCCGACGTCCTTCCAGCCCTGATCGTCGGTAATGATGTAGACAATGTTGGGGCGTAACGCCTGGGCCGACGCCTCTTCGACGCCCGCAAGACTGGCGAGCGCGCCAGTCAGGCCGATCGGCGCCGCAAACCGCGAGACCGCGGCCGCCGTGCCGGCCATCAACGCCGCGCGCCGCGTGATTTTGTTGATACCGGCCTCGGCCGACAAGTCTCGATCGTTGCTCATATTATGCCCCTGCTCTGCTAATTCACGCCGTTCTGCTCAAAACCGTGGCGCGTCTGGTGTTTCTGGCGCCAATCATTTGCCTGGAATCCAACGCGGCGGCTCGGCATCCACGTCTGCCGTTGCCTTTGCCGCGGCGCGCTCAATGTCGTCTGCGCACGCCTGCGAATAGCCCCGCCTGTTCATGTTCCCCACTCGCCGCGCATCGGCGATATTGCGCGCAATTTAGTCTCGCGCCGCTTCCGTTTAAGTTATTGGTAAGAAAACCATACCGCTATCCACTTTGCGCAAAGGAGGTATTTTTTGTCATCCTGACCGGCCGTGCCAGGAGAGCATCGCTGCGGCTATCACGCCGCGGCTCAGACGCTCTCCCCGCACACCGAATGCAAGCGCCGCAGAGAGCCAACCACGTCATGTCAATCCGCCATTATCCCGAATGGGCTGGCGAGAATTGATAAGTGAGCCCCAGCATCGGACCCTGCTGAGTGAGTTTGTTCACGAAGCCGTCGTGGCTATAATTGTCGTGCACGGCCCGATAACCGACGAACATCGACATCTTGTCATTGAACTGATAACCGGCGCCTCCCATCACATCCCACATTGATTTGGAGCCTGCGCCGAAACCGCCGACGAGGCCCCAGCCAGCCAAGTAGAATCCGTTACCGACATCGGCCTTGAATTTGGCGCCGATCACCGGATCGACCCAAGTATCGCCGTCGCTCGCTGACCTGCCATCCAGCGCACCTCCGTGGAAATCGAAACTGTTGTCGACCGACCAGAGGCGGGCACCGGCGACAAGATCGAAATTCGTCCCATCCTGATAGTAAACGCTGTAACCACCCAGCGCCGTGCCCATGAAAGTGCTCACCGTCGCATCGATGTTCGAGGCGAGGATTCCCCTCGGGGTGCCTATGTTGGCGTCGAGCTTGGCGTACACGATGTCCGTGCTGATTGTGAAAGGCCCGTTGCGAGCTTCCGTGAGCCCCATGAAGCCGAATTTGAGGTGGTGCAGCACGTCGCTGAAGCTCACATCGACATCCTGAGGCGGCAGTCCGAAGAGTCCGCTTTCGCCTTTAATTCCCGAGGCCCAGAGATACGGGGCGACAGTGAACGTCCAGCCCTCATACTGCTGCTTGGCGATGTCCGCCGCAGATGCGTTGACCGCACAAAGCGCCGATATCACAACCGTTCCCAAGGCTACCAAACGAAATCTTTTCACGATCATCCCCTCAAGTGCTGCTCGATCTTCTAAACTCGGCCGGCGCGTACGCGCCCGCATCCGTCCATCGTCATGGCGCGCCAGCAGGACCGATTCTGTAACTCGCCGCAGTCCGGAACACGCTATCCGCTGTTCCGGCCGCACCGTCCTCGGAATTTATGTGCATGGTCCCCCGCAGGCCGCGCGTCATGGATGCCGCGCAATTGACCTTGCGCAATTGCTAAGAAAGCTATTCCTCAAGCACCTGTCTTTCTATCCATTTTGCGCAAACTATGTCGTGCTCTCACCAAGTCAGACACCAACGGACCAGCAGGGCACGGGCTAACGACCCCCAGGCGATTGCGCGCGGCTGCGCGCCCGACGCCAGCAGCGGACCCGCGGGCAGACAGACGGCAGGAAACCGACTGCCCAAGGGCATCGACGCCGACCGTCCAGCCAATCTCCGCTGTGGCGCCGCCATCGTCCCGATCGGGCGGAAATCTGACGGCCGCAGCGTGCCTGCGGTGACCTTGTCAGTCCCGCGCGGATTTTCGCAGCCAGCGAACGCAGCGCTCGAATTTCGGGCAACGGGCTCTGCGGCGCCGCTGTGGCGGCGGTGAGCTTTTCATTGACGCGTACCGCCGGAGGAAGACGGCTCAGCCTTTCGACGGAACGGCCTCACTTTTTGCTTGCTTGCCCGCCGTGCCCACAGTGAGCGCCTTGCCAATCCACTCCAGCTGAGAGGAATAGCAGAACATCGAGAACAGCACGGCCACCAGAAGGACAACCTTCCACAGCCTGATATCCAGTTCGTCGAACTTGACGAAAAACACTACGGAGAACATGGCGCTGGCATAGATGAAATTGAGCCGCGCCAAGAACTGGACCACGTGGCCCGCGACGACGCTACGAGGCAAGGTCACTCGGCCGCGCAGCGACATCGCTGACCAGTAACCAACCTGGCCAACGATCGAGCAGAGACCGGCAATTCGATAGAGTGATGGGTCGAACTGTTGACCGGCCGACAGCAGCCGTCGGTAAAAAGGAATTCCATCCCACAGCACGATCGTGTCGGCAACGGACTGCAACAGTAGCCAGATCCAGAATTGCACTGGTTTGCCAAATTGCAGGGCTGCGGAGCGGAGACGGCCAGGCAAGTGCGCCATTTCAATTGCGGGTCAATTGTGGGAACGGAAACGGTCCGGCCAAACCGCATACACCGCCCCGAGGATTTGGCAGGTGGGTTCAACTCGGGCCGATTGCGATCTGACAATAGGAGCCTTTCCCCGGTTGCCGTCACCCGCGCTACCGCAGCATTCGTGAAGTTTTGCCATCAACTCGACTGCAACAATCTTCATTTCCGCCCGGGTGGGCTGGGTCAATCAGGAAGGTCTCTCGCGTCCGAAGGCGGATCGCCGGCTGAAACTTCACCGGTCGACCGCCTGGCCGCAAGGCAATGGCCGAGCTCGACCCGCCATCGCCAGTTCGCGGAACTGTGGCGCCGACCGTTGGTCGTCAGCGGTCAGTGCGGATCAGTTCAACCCGGCGATTGATGGCTCGGCCTTCCAAAGTGTCGTTGCCACCCTTGGGGTTGTTCTCACCCTGGCCGTCAGTTTCAAGCCGCGCCGCGGCGATGCCGCGCTTCACGAGTTCAGCCTTGATCGACGCCGCCCGCTCCTTGGACAGCTTCAAGTTGAACTTGGGATCACCAATTGAGTCCGTGTGACCTACGATGCGAAGGGTCCACAGCGGGTTGTTCTTGAGCGTGGTGGCCATGTCCTTGAGCAAGGGCGCGGTGTCCCGCTGAATGGTGGCTTTGCCAAAATCAAAATGGATGCCGTACAGATCGTAGGCCTTCATTGTGGCCAGTGCCTGTTCCATCGCAGGGCGCTGGGACGCGCCTACCGAGATATGCACGATCCGCTCCGTGCGCGGTTCCTTTTCGCCGCTGAACTGCACGCTGTACTGGATCAGGATCGGATTATTGCGGTTGTCGAGAAAGTAAAAGTCGCCCTGAGCGGATTTCTGCCCATTCTTGAACTGTCCGCGGGCGTGAACCGTTGGGACATCCACCTCGTTGTCATCAACCATGACCTTCATCGTCACATGCGGTTCCGCCAACGTGAACTGCCCTTGCATGGCGTGTAGCGCATCGTTGTAGATCAGACCGGCGTTGGCGTGACCGGACGAGCGCAGTTCGTCCAAAACCGCGCTCGAAGTACCAAGCGACGTCGTGTTCGGAATGACCAGTGGCATGTTCTTGCCGTAGCCCAGGACGATGCTCCGCGCCGTAGCCCTGTCGGAGATCATCAGGCGCCGTTTCGCAACCGTGCCGCGCGAACTCGAATAGTCGATATCTATTTTCGCTGAAGTCACGTCGGCGAACTTAATCCACGATTCGGCATCAGGTCCCTGGGCGTTGTCCCAGGCAGTGGTCATCACTGCGCCCGTGTGAGGCATGAAGGGTCCCAGGTCGTCCTGCGCCTGCGCGAGTGCATAAGAAGCAAGAAGAAACGTGCAGGCCACGCCTGCGCGCCGTAAGAGTTTTCCAGTCATTTCCCCGTCCAGTTTCCAGTTCAACTATAGATTGGCCAGCGAGGTTCACGTCTCGACCTTGCCCATACCGGCAGTCCACGGCAGTGGACTTGGCATCGCCCGCACACCCGTCAGGAACGGACCTTCGCGGCAGTAAACCCCCACGCCGCCTGCCGGCCACTCGCGCCAATTTGATCCGCCCGCAATTTGCGTATGAGCTACATCTCATATTAGCATCAGGCTATCCACTTTGCGCAAAGGATGAAGGGTTTGACAAAATGGCCGCCATTGCCCTCGTACAGGGACGTTGAGCTTGGCCCTGACGAGCTTACCAGTGCCGCCTCCGGTCTTCCCGTAAAGATCGACAGGCTTTCGTCCGGGTGGCTTCCGTCGCGAATTCGGCAGATCCAGTCGCCGGGTAGATGGGCGCTTGACCTTTCTGAATTCAATTGCGCCTTCCGCGCCATCGGCAGCTTCAATCCTGACTCCGTCGCCCTTGTCGCCGTCCAACGCGCGTGCGATTCGACGATCTGCGGCATTCCTCTCCAAGACGACATGATCGTGACGATTCCGGCCGGCACCACAGTCACGGCGACCGTCCATCCCGGTCTCATCTACGCTGCTGCCGTTGTTCCAGGAGCCATCTGGGCGGAAATCATCCAGACGGTTGCCGCGGGTACGATCGCCGAGCAGGCAACCGATAGTCCCAGCGCCGTTCGTCTCTCGCCAGGTCACGCTCAAGCGATTCGCAGTCATCTTGAGCCAATGGCAGGCGCGCTCGCAGCATCTGTCTGCAGTGAGGTTCAGCCAGAGCGGCCTCCGACGATGCTTCTCGAATATCTAGGTGCAATTGCTGACGCCGAGGCGATCGCGACGGGTCTTCTGCCTTGGACAACCCGCTCTGCAGGCCGACATCTCCGCCAAGCGCGGGCAGCCGAAGATTTCATTCGCGCTCACATCCGCGAAGAAATCCCGATCATTCGGCTTTGCAAGGAAATCGGGGTAAGCCGCAGACAGTTGGAATATGCGTTTCGTACCAAGTTCGGGATAAGTCCGCTCGAATTCATCAGGACACTGCGCCTGAATGAAGCCAGGCGGATGCTGATCACCGCGCGTGAGAATGGGTTGAGTGTGACGAAAGTCGCTATGGAGGTCGGCGTCACTCATCTTGGGCGTTTTGCCGCGAGCTATCGATCGCTTTTCGGTGAGTCCCCCCGGGAGACATATCTTGGTTCCCGAAAACGTTGACCAATGCCTGGCGTTGCGGAATTGCCATCGCCAGGGTCGAACCAGTCGGACGCATTTGCGCAATCCGGATAGAGGGCGCATTCGAGAATTAGTAGCATCTGAACAAGGGACAAGTTGCGGCAGCATACAGTGTACAGGCCTTACCGAGATCATTGGTGGCCCCGCCTGCTAGCCTAGGCGGCTGATCTCAAGGACATGCGGCGTCGGTTTTTTGGAAGGATGCACAATGACAAGGTTTGGCTTCAGGCTGCTCGGTGCTGGCATGGCCGTCGTCGCTATGATGTCCGGCGACCTTATTGACTCAGTTGCGCCGCTCGCCTCGTTCGTCGGCGAGGCGCAAGCGACCGTTGGCAATCCGCTCACGCCTGGCAGTGTCGCAGGTGTTGCGCGAAGGACCACACGCCGAACGATCCGTCGTTCAACAATCTACGTGACAAGGCTTCCAGCGGCGTGCGTGAAGACCTCGGTCAGCGGCGTTGTGCTGTGGCACTGCGGCGGCACGTATTATCAGGCCTACAACGGACGCTACGTCGTCGTCCACATACATTGAGCGGAACGTCCCGTCGGCTTTCCAATCGCAAGCGGGAACTTGCACCCGGCCTTCGCTCACGCTAGGCAAGGACGCCCTTTCACGCGAGCTTTGCCATGCGCCAGCGCCCCTCCCTCACACCGATCGTCGGTGCGCTTCCCACCACGGTGCCGTTTGTGGGCCCGGAGGCGCAGGAGCGTGAGCGCGGGCGGCCTTTTCGCGCCCGTATCGGCGCCAATGAGAGCAGTTTCGGGCCTTCGCCGCGCGTCATCGCCCGGATGGAGAGCGTCGCGCGCGACCAGTGGATGTATTGCGATCCCGACAATTACGAGCTGAAGGTGGCGGTCGCCGCGCATCACGGCGTCGCCGTCGAGAACGTGGTCGTCGGCGAAGGCATCGACGGCCTGCTCGGCCTGGTGGCGCGCATGTATGTGGCGCCTGGCGATGCCGTGGTGACCTCGCTTGGCGCCTATCCCACCTTCAATTTCCATATCGCCGGCGTCGGCGGCCGCCTCGTGACGATCCCCTATGCCAACGACAAGGAGGACCTGGAAGGGCTTCTTGCCAAGGTCGCGAGCGAAAAGGCGCCGCTGGTCTATCTCTCCAATCCCGACAATCCGATGGGAAGCTGGTGGGAAGCGCCGGACGTCGTCCGCTTCATCGAAGCGCTGCCGGAAACCACCATGCTGGTGCTCGACGAGGCCTATGGCGAGCTGGGACCGGCCTCGGCGCTGCCGGCGATCGACGTCGCAAGGCCGAACGTCATCCGCATGCGCACCTTCTCCAAGGCTTACGGCCTGGCCGGCATACGCTGCGGCTACGCCGTGGCGGAGGCGGAGGTGATCCGCGACTTCGAGAAGATCCGCAACCACTACGGCGTCAGCCGCATGGCGCAGATCGCCGGCCTCGAGGCGCTTGCCGACCAGGACTACCTGCGGTCGGTGGCCGCGCGCGTGGCCGCGGGCCGCGAGCGCATTTCAGCCATCGCGAGGCAGAACGATCTCAAGCCGCTGCCGTCGGCAACCAATTTCGTCACCATCGATTGCGGCCGCGACGGCGACTTCGCGCTGAAAGTGATGCAGGGCCTGTTGTCGCGCGACGTGTTCATCCGCAAGCCGATGGCGCCAAGGCTCGACCGCTGCATCAGGGTGAGCGTCGGGCTCGACCGTGAGCTCGACATCTTCGCTGAGGAACTGCCCGGCGCACTGGCGGCCGCGCGGGGTAATTAGGCTCGATCGCATCCGACAGCTTCAGCCTGTTGCCTTTAGCCGGTCCTGTGCCAGATTCTGGCATGACGCACGGAGCATGAGCGATGCGGAGCCAGCAACGGGTCGTTCGAGCTCGTATTTCCGGCAGGGTACAGGGTGTCGGCTATAGGATCTGGACACGCGGCGAGGCCGTGCGGCTCGGGTTGACTGGCTGGGTCCGCAACGAAAGCGATGGTTCGGTGTCGGCGCTGATCGCCGGCGCGGACAGCGCCGTTGCCGCGATGGTCGAACGTCTGTGGCAAGGGCCCCGGGGCGCGGCTGTCTCGAAAGTCGAGATAGTGGATACCGCCGCCGATGTGTCCGCCGACTTCAGGATCGTCGTCTAGATTCGGCAGGCACATCCCTGCCATTGGCCGCGCTGATCAATAATGCTTGAATTAATTGAACGTTCGTTTTATTAACTTCGTCTACACGAGGCGAACATGGCGCGCACCACAGGATCCGACGGGGAAAAGACTGAAGCCGCAGTCCGCGAGGCTGCGGTCAAGCTGATCGCGCGGCTGGGCTATGAGGCGATGTCGATGCGGCAGCTGGCGGCGGAGGTCGGCGTGCAGGCGGCGGCGCTCTATCGCTACTTTTCGACCAAGGAAGACCTGCTGTTCACCTTGATGCGCGAGCATATGGATGGTCTGCTCGCGGCCTGGGAGGCGGCGCGACCGGCGAGCGCCGATCCGGCAACCCGCCTTGCCGCCTATGTCGAGAACCACATCGCCTTCCATATCGAACGACGCCAGGCGACCCATGTCTCCAACATGGAGTTGCGCAGCCTCTCGCATGAAAGGCTGACGCGGATCCTCAAGATGCGCACGGCCTATGAGAAGGAACTGCGCGCCATCCTGCGCGACGGCGCTGATGCCGGTCTGTTTCAGATCGACGATTCCGGACTCACGGCCATGGCGCTGATCCAGATGATGACCGGCGTCATCGTCTGGTTCCGGCCGGGCGAACGGTTGTCGGTCGCTGAAGTCACGACTTCATATCTCTCGATGACAATGCGCCTGGTCGGCGCGACAACCAGCCATGGCACCGCGCGTTCCTACGGACGCGCCGAGGACGCCGTGGCGCTCTGATACGGACACGATCTTCGCGAAGACCGGGGCGTGCGCAGGGAGGAACGGCATGTACACGAATACGCTGAACTTCGGATTTGATCCCGACATCGAGGCGTTGCGAGACACCGTACGGCGCTTCGCTCAGGACAGGATCGCGCCGATCGCCGCGGAGATCGACCGTTCCAACGAGTTCCCCGCGCACCTATGGAGCGAACTCGGTGCGCTCGGCCTGCTCGGCATCACCGCCGACCCCGATTTCGGCGGAACGGGCATGAACTATCTCGCGCATGTCGTGGCCATGGAGGAGATCTCGCGCGCCTCGGCCTCGGTCGGCCTCTCCTACGGGGCGCATTCGAACCTCTGCGTGAACCAGATCAACCGCTGGGCGACCCCTGCTCAGAAGGAGAAATACCTCCCCGCCCTATGCTCGGGCTCAACGGTCGGCGCGCTGGCGATGTCGGAACCCGGCGCCGGCTCGGATGTCGTATCGCTACGCCTGCGCGCCGAAAAGCGTAACGACCGCTACGTGCTCAACGGCTCGAAGATGTGGATCACCAACGGCCCCGACGCGGGAACCATGGTGGTCTATGCCAAGACCGATCCTGAACGCCATTCGCGCGGCATCACCGCCTTCATCGTCGAAAAAACCATGGCCGGGTTTTCAGTCGCGCAGAAGCTCGACAAGCTCGGCATGCGCGGTTCCAACACCGGCGAACTCGTCTTCGAAGACGTCGAGGTGCCGTTCGAGAACGTGCTGCATGAGGAAGGTCGCGGCGTGGAGGTGCTGATGTCCGGGCTCGACTATGAGCGGACGGTGCTTTCGGGCGGACCAATCGGGCTGATGGCGGCCTGCCTCGACGTCGCCGTGCCATACGTGCATGAGCGCAAGCAGTTCGGCCAGCCGATCGGCACCTTCCAGCTGGTGCAAGGCAAGCTGGCCGATATGTACACGACGATGAACGCCGCGCGGGCTTACGTCTATGCGGTGGCCGCCGCCTGCGACCGGGGCGAGACCACGCGCAAGGACGCCGCCGGCTGCGTGCTGTTCGCGGCCGAGAAAGCGACGCAGATGGCTCTCGACGCCATCCAGCTGCTCGGCGGCAACGGCTATATCAACGACTACCCGACCGGCCGGCTGCTTCGCGACGCCAAGCTCTACGAGATCGGCGCCGGAACCAGCGAGATCCGCCGCTGGCTGATCGGCCGCGAGATCATGGCGGAGGGGGTCTAGTGCTCCCCTCCACCACTTCAGCCGAAGGCTTTCGGCAGGTCATCGGTTGGCTTGGCGACGATCTGATGCGCGTCGCGCCACAGAACCTCGCGCTGGCGCGGCGACGTGATCGGCCGCACCGGCAAGCCGCCTTCCTCGATCAGCCAGGCGCAATAGCGCGCGCGACTGATCGCTTCCCTGGCGTCCGGATGGAACCAGCAGATGCCCCAGATCGAATTCCGGCGCTTGAAATGCCGGCCAACCCGGCCCGGAATGGGCAGATGCAGGTTGAACCAGTCGAACTGATCGCCCAACTCGTCATGGATCCAGTCCGGGCATCCGTTCCGGTACAGGTACCAGGACGCATGGAAAAAGCCGGTCTCCACCCGGCTGTTCGGATGGATCAGCGGCGTTACAAACCGCAAATACATGATGACACCCACGGCGCCCGCGGGCGCCGTGTTCCTCCCGCTCAAATTCGGGACGTGGAAGGCCGCCCTTCGGCGGCGTCAGGCCATGGCCGAAGGGAGACATCTGGTGAAACGCATATTCATGCTTTCCATCGTCGCCTCCTGAGGGTGTCATACATACAAAAGATGCCACGCTTGGCACGCGGCATCCGGGGGCGGCCTGTTACACTGGTTCCGCTGCGGCATCAAGAGGTGTGAGGACAAATTGGCCACGCTGCAAACTCAGATCTCCCCCTCCTCCGACACTTTCCGCGCCAATGCCGAGCGCATGCGCGCGCTGGTCGCCGACATTTCCGAGAAGGCGGCGAGCGTCGAGCGCGGCGGCTCCGACGAGGCCCGCGAACGCCACGTCTCGCGCGGCAAGCTTTTGCCGCGCGAGCGCCTTGCGCAACTGCTCGATACCGGTTCGCCCTTCCTCGAGATCGGGCAGTTCGCGGCGTGGTCGATGTATGGCGAGGACATACCGGCCGCCGGCATCATCACCGGCGTCGGCCGCGTCGAGGGCACCGAGGTAATGGTCGTCGTCAACGACGCCACGGTGAAGGGCGGAACCTATTATCCGCTCACGGTGAAGAAGCATCTGAGGGCGCAGGAGATCGCGCTGCAGAACAATTTGCCCTGCGTCTACCTGGTCGACAGTGGCGGCGCCAACCTGCCCAACCAGGACGAGGTCTTTCCCGACCGCGAGCATTTCGGCCGCATCTTCTACAATCAGGCCAACATGTCGGCCGCCGGCATCCCGCAGATCGCCTGCGTCATGGGATCCTGCACGGCGGGCGGCGCCTATGTGCCCGCGATGTCGGACGAGACGATCATGGTACGCAACCAGGCGACCATTTTTCTCGGCGGCCCGCCGCTGGTGAAGGCCGCGACCGGCGAGGATGTCAGCGCCGAGGATCTCGGCGGCGCCGATGTGCACACCAGGCTGTCCGGCGTCGCCGACCACTACGCCATGGACGATGAGCATGCGCTGGCCATTTGCCGGCGGATCATCAAGAACCTCAATCGGAACAAGGCCGTAGGCCTGACTTTGCGGAAGCCGATTCAACCGCTTTACGATCAGAGCGAGCTCTACGGCGTCGTGCCGACGGACCTGCGCCAACCCTATGACGTGCGTGAGGTGATCGCCCGCCTCGTCGACGGTTCGGAGTTCGACGAGTTCAAGCAGAATTACGGCACCACGCTGACCACCGGCTTTGCCCATCTCCATGGCATGCCGGTCGGCATCATCGGCAACAATGGCGTGCTGTTCTCGGAAAGCGCGCTGAAGGGCGCGCATTTCATCGAGCTCTGCTGCCAGCGCGGCATTCCGCTGATCTTCCTGCAGAACATCACCGGCTTCATGGTCGGGCGAAAATATGAGGCCGGCGGCATCGCCAAGGACGGCGCCAAGCTGGTGATGGCGGTCGCCACCGCGAAGGTGCCGAAGCTCACCGTTATCATCGGCGGCTCCTTCGGCGCGGGCAATTACGGCATGTGCGGCCGCGCCTATTCGCCACGCTTCCTGTGGATGTGGCCGAACGCGCGCATTTCGGTCATGGGCGGCGAGCAGGCGGCGACGGTGCTCGCCATGGTCAAGCGCGAGGGCATCGAGCGCAAGGGCGGGGAATGGAGCGCCGAGGAGGAAGCGAAATTCAGGAAGCCTATCCTGATGAAATACGAGCATGAGGGCCATCCTCTCTATTCCTCGGCGAGGCTTTGGGACGACGGCATCATCGATCCGGCAAGGACGCGCGAGGTGCTGGCGCTCAGCCTTTCGGCGGCGCTCAACGCCGGGATCGAGGAGACGAAGTTCGGCGTGTTCAGGATGTGACGATGAGCGCTTTTGGCGACAGGATCCGCATCCACACCGGCGACATCACCAGGCTCGCGGTCGACGCCATCGTCAATGCCGCCAATTCGTCGCTGCTCGGCGGCGGCGGCGTCGACGGCGCCATCCACCGCGCGGCCGGGCTTGAGCTGGCTGCCGAATGCCGGACGCTCCACGGCTGCAAGACCGGCGACGCCAAGCTGACCAAGGGTTACCGCCTGCCGGCGCGCTATATCATCCATACGGTAGGGCCGGTCTGGCAAGGCGGCGGCAAGGGTGAAGCCGAATTGCTCGCTTCCTGCTACCGGCGCTCGCTCGAAATCGCCCATGCCCATGACTGCCGCACGGTCGCCTTCCCGGCAATCTCGACCGGCATCTACGGCTATCCGAAGGATGAAGCGACCGGAATCGCCGTCGGCACCGTAGCTGACATTTTGCGCCAAGACCCGCTGATCGAGACCGTTACTTTCTGCTGTTTCGACGAACAAGTGGCAGAACTATACCGGCGTGCCGTTGCTGTTCCTGAGGAAGGCTGAACTTATGGATCAACGGATTCCTTGGCGCAGGCAAGCGACGGTCTTATCCAGGCGGCTAGCACGGGCGAAAAATATTTGTTACTCCTCATCCTGCATTTCCAAATGGGGACGGGGTCAAAATGACATTGAAATACTCGCGGCAGGCGATTGCTTCGATACTTGCAGGATTGCTTATATTCGTAGCCCCAAGCGTCGCCTCGGCGGAATCGCTGGCCGGCAAGATCGGCGACAAGCGCTTCTCCCCCACTCTCTCGCTCGATCCGAAGGAAGCCTGCTACAAATCCTACCTTGCCTATATCGCGGCGAGCGGACATTCGGCCTACGCCACGACGTTCTATTCGCGCGTCGTGGATCTGCACATTTTCTGCAGCGTGAAGCTGAACGCCCCCTCGCAGAAAGCCGCAGAAGATATTGCTTTGCGCGCCTGTCAGAGCGGCTTCAAAAGGTGGAAGGTAAAAACCGCGAGCGGCGGCTGCGCGATCGCGGTTTCGAAGTAAATCGGCGCCTGCTGGACTGGCGCCACCCGCGGAAAAACGGGAGGGCACCATGTTCGGCAAGATCCTGATCGCCAATCGCGGCGAGATCGCCTGCCGCGTCATCCGCACCGCGCGCAAGCTCGGCGTGCGCACCGTTGCCGTCTATTCCGACGCCGACGCCAAGGCCCTGCATGTCGAGATGGCCGACGAGGCGGTGCATATCGGTCCCTCGCCCGTCGGCGAGAGCTATCTGCGCGGCGACAGGATCGTGGCGGCGGCGCTGGACACCGGCGCGGAGGCAATCCATCCCGGCTACGGCTTCCTGTCGGAAAACCCCGACTTCGTCGACCAGGTGACGGCGGCCGGACTTGTCTTCATCGGCCCGTCCGCCGCCTCGATCCGCGCCATGGGATTGAAGGACGCCGCCAAGCGGCTGATGGAAACGGCCGGCGTGCCGGTGGTGCCCGGCTATCACGGCGAGGCGCAGGAAATCGTGCTGCTTGCCTCCAAGGCGCGCGAGATCGGCTATCCGGTTCTGATCAAGGCGCGCGCCGGCGGTGGCGGCAAGGGCATGCGGCGCGTCGACCACCCCGATGATTTCTCGGAAGCGCTTTCCGGAGCGCGGCGCGAGGCCAAGGCCGCGTTCGGCGACGACCGCGTGCTGGTGGAAAAATATGTCGACAAGCCGCGCCATATCGAAGTCCAGGTGTTCGGCGACAATTTTGGCAATGTCGTGCATCTTTACGAACGCGACTGCTCGGCCCAGCGCCGCCACCAGAAGGTGATCGAGGAAGCCCCCGCCCCCGGCATGACACCGGCGCTGCGCAAGGCGATGACGGAAGCCGCGGTTAAGGCCGCCAAAGCCATCAGCTATTCGGGCGCAGGAACAATCGAATTCATCGTCGACGCCTCCCAGGGCCTGAAAGCCGACCGCTTCTGGTTCATGGAGATGAACACGAGGCTCCAGGTCGAACATCCCGTCACCGAGATGGTCACCGGCGTCGATCTTGTCGAATGGCAATTGCGCGTGGCTTCCGGCGAGCAACTGCCGAAAACGCAAGGCGAGATCGCGCTTGACGGCCATGCGTTCGAGGCGCGCCTCTATGCCGAGGACGCCACGAAGGGGTTCCTGCCGGCGACGGGCACACTGCATCATCTCAAATTCCCCGACGCAGCCCCGGAGGGTGCAGCGATGCGCATCGAGACCGGCGTGCGCGCCGGCGATGCGATCTCGCCCTTCTACGATCCAATGATCGCCAAGCTGGTTGTGCACGGCAAGGACAGGGCCAGCGCGCTCGGCGCGCTGCGCGAAGCGCTGGCGCGGACGGAAGTGGCGGGCTCGACCGTCAACACCGCGTTCCTCACGGCGCTCGCGGCCGATGCCGATTTCGCGGCGGGCGATGTCGATACCGGCCTGATCGGCAGGCATCGGGAGACGCTGACCGCCATTCCCGCGCCGAGCGACGAGACGATCGCCGCGGCGGCGCTGGCCGCAGCGGGCGCCGGCGCGCCAAGTGCGGCCGCCGATCCATGGTCGGCGCTTTCGGGCTATGCGCATTTCCATGCGCTCGCGCGCCGCATCAGGCTGCACTATCGCGAGGAGACCATACTGGCCAGGGTCTCAGCCCGGCCGGACGGCCGCTTCCAGGTGGCGCTGGAGGCGCCGCATGACGCGGTGAACACGCATGATCTGCGGACCATGCCGCATGCCGCCCGCTGGCCCGGCCACGTCACGGTCTTCGAAGGCGCGGCGGGCTATACGTTCACGGTTCCCGATCCGCTTGCCAAGGCCGACGAGGTGGGGGCCGCATCGGGAAGCCTGCGCGCGCCGATGCCGGGGCTGGTCAAGCTGGTGCGCGCCAAGCCGGGCGATGCCGTGATCAAGGGCCAGCCGCTCTTGATTCTCGAAGCGATGAAGATGGAGCACACGATCGCCGCCCCACATGATGGCGCGATCGCCGAGATCGCGGCCGAAGGGGCGCAGGTGAGCGACGGCACGGTGCTGGTGCGGTTCGCCGAGGACGGCCAGGGCTAAAGCGCGTCGCGTTGAACCGGATTGATGCGACGCGCTTTAGCTCTTTGTTTTTATGCATGTCGTTTTCCCAAAACCGAGGTCACTTTTGGGCGACATGCATTAAACGAAAATGGCCGGGACGAGCCCGGCCATTTCCTCGATTGCGTAACCGATTTACGGCTGGATCGGCGCGTATTTGCCGTCGTGCCACTGGTTGATGTCGTAGCTGGCGTTCTTCAGGTCGCCCTTCTCGTCGAAGATGACGTCGCCGACGACGGTGCTGATCGGCTTGCCGTCCTTGAGCGCTTCCGCAACCTTGGCCGGATCGTCCGTGCCGGCGCGCTTGACGCCTTCGGCGACAGCCTGGATCACGGCATAGGAGAAGAGCGTGAAGCCTTCAGGCGTGAAGCCGCCGGCCTTGATCTTGGCGACCGCGTCCTTCGCCTCGGGCTTGGCCTGAGGATCGGACGGGAACACGAACAGGGTGCCTTCACCAGCCGGGCCGGCGACCTGCCAGAATTCCGGAGAGGCGATCGAGTCCGGCATGATCAGCTGGAACTTGACGTTCTGTTCTGCCGCCTGACGCAGGATCAGGCCGGCCTCGGGGTGATAGCCGCCAAAATACACGACGTCGGCCTTGAGTTCCTTCAGCTTGGTGACGAGGGCCGAGTAGTCCTTCTCGCCGGCATTGATGCCTTCATAGTCGACCTCCTTGAGGCCGCCGGCATTCATGGTCGCCTTGACGGCGTCGGCAACGCCTTGGCCGTAAGCGCTCTTGTCGTGCAGGATGACGATGTTCTTGCCGGCATACTTCTTGGCGATCCACGGACCGATGAAGGCGCCCTGCGCGTCGTCACGCGTGTAGAGGCGCATGATCGTCGGCCAGCCGGCCTTGGCGGCGGCGTCGGTCAGCACCGGATTCGACGAGGCCGGGCTCATCATCAGCGTGCCGGCTTCGGCATAGACGGCCGACGCGGGAATGCTCGAGCCCGAGCAGGCATGGCCGTCGACGAACTTGACGCCATTGGCAACGATGCGGTTGGCCACGGAGACCGCCTGCTTCGGGTCGCACTGGTCGTCCTCGATGTCGAGCTTGATCTTAGAGCCGTTGATTCCGCCGGCCGCGTTGATGGCATCGGCGGCGGCCTGCGCGCCCTGTTTGAATTGGTCACCGATGGTGGCGAGTTGACCGGTCATCGGACCGACCACCGAAATGGTGATGTCGTCGGCGAAGGCAACCGTGGCGCTCATCGTCAGGCCAAATGCGGCCGCGCTCAAAATACCTAATTTTTTCATGACTATAAGTACTCCTCCACTTGCGCGCGGCGACCTGGCCGCGCTTGTTCCAGAGAGCCGGGACAATTTCACCCTTCGCTGGAACTGTCGAGAGGACAAGTCGGAGGGTTTTGGTTCATTCAGGCGGGGATTTCTTGGGCCACACGGCCGATTACCAAACGTAAAGCAAGAAGCCGCGCCGACCTTGTTTCGGTCGGTCGCGGCTTTTGCAGTCGAGCTCTCCAGAGGCCCCCGCGCCCGAAACCCGCTCGCTTCCCTGTATCTGGCGCGCGGCTCTGGCTTGTTGGCCTGCCGCGTTCTTGGTCTTGTCCAACGGCCGTCTTGTCGCGGCCTTGTCCCCTGAACCCTTCGGACCGATCCCTCAGGATCAGTGCATCGTCATCCATTCGCGCGCTTCGCGCAGCGCCTTGGCGATGTCGACCTTCGACATCGTGGCCGAGAGTTCCGAGCGCAGCTCCGCGGCGCGGACCGACCCTTTGATCGCGGCGATGTTGAACCATTTGTGGGCGGCAACGACGTCGGTCTCGCAATCGCGGCCCGTCGCATACATCATGCCCAGTTCGAAAAGAATGTCGGCCTGGGCGGTTGCCCCCATGGCGCCGAAGCCGTCTTCAAGCATTTCAAAACGTGCCATTTCAAATCCCCTGTCTGGCTCCCGAGAGCTGCCTCCTTTTCCCTTGGGCGGGCCGCTCTTTCGATGCTTCCGAGGATGACGGCTGGCCTTGAATCCGTCGTTAAATGGCTTGCTTAATTTGAGGAAAACAAAGCTAAAACAAGAGGTAAACGCGAAAAACCGTTAAGCATGGGAATCCAGCATTTGCGCGGTTTTGCGTAAAATTCGATGAGAATTGCCTGGAGCGGAATCAAGACTTCGCTAACCACGGAAACCGAAGCGCTTTTCGTGTTTCGTTTATTCCGGGCAATCGCGAGCGCTAAAATCCTTGCAACCTTCCGTGGCGGCACCGCTTTTTTTTCGGTGGGAGCTGGATTAGCTTTACCTTTGCGTAAAGGGCGAGTGGCGGACCGGAGCCCGCAGCAACCCGACTGGGAGGAGGACAAGATGTTTCGAGTGACGAGTCTGGCCCTGGCGGCCACCATGATCATGGCGGGCGCCGCGTGGGCCGACCCGATCGAGGGCGATTGGAAGACGCAGGCCGGCTCGACGGCGGCGATCGCCGGCAGCGGTTCGTTCTCGATCACGCTGAAGTCCGGCAAGTATGCAGGCAAGACCATCGGCTCCTTCAAGGCGGCCGGCGACAACAAATACACTGGCACCATAACCGACCCGGAAACCGACAAGACCTATTCCGGCAAAGCGACGATTTCCGGCACCTCGCTCAAGATGAGCGGCTGCGTGTTCGGCGGCCTGATCTGCAAGAGCCAGACCTGGCATAAGCTCTGATCTCCCAGACGATCAAATGAAAAACGGGGCCCGCGCGGCCCCGTCTTCGTTTGGAGCCTCAGCGCTCCGCAGCCCGGCCCTTGTCGCCTGTTCAAGACCTCGTCAATCATTTTGAACCGCGGATGAATACCGGTCTCAGGACCGGTTCAGAGGCATTCCGGCATTTTCTCCCGCATTGAAGGAGAAAGAAATGCTTGCCCGCCGCTTCACCATCGTCTGCCTGCTGATGAGCCTGTTCGGCATGCTCTTCGCCATCCTGGTGGCGGAGGCCGGCCATCCCACCCGCTCGTGGGAGCGGCCGGTGGCCACGTTTCCGGCTTCGTGAACCAATTCAGGCGCCGAAACGACAAACTTGAGAATCGAACAGACTTACAACGGGGCACCACAATGAGCCGCATCGCCGATAACGCAACGAAGATCGTTAGACTGCTGCCGCGGGCGATGCTCATCCTGACGCTCCTCGCCGTCCCGGTGCTGGCCATGCCGATGATGCGCGCCGATACGGGCCACAGGATCGAGGCGCCGCCGCAAAGGAACACCAGCGTCGGCTTCGTGCTGCTGATCAGCCTGCAGCGCGGATAACACGGCGCCGGAAAAACGACGGCGCGCGCTCGCTTCGAGCCTGCCTCCCCCTCCCAAGCGCTCTCCTGAGTCTCTATATTGAGCCATGGAAAAGCGAATCTATCCCCAAGCCATCGAATCGGTCGTCATGCCGGAGCCCTTCGGCGCGCAGAGCTTCCATGACGCCAAGAAGGCCGTAGCGGCGCTGCAGGCGCTCTACGACCGCAACACCAAATTCCTGCGCGATTCCTTCGCGGCACTTGCCGCCGGCGCCGACGAGAGCAAGCGCTACCGAGCGTTTTATCCGCAGATCGGCGTCACCACGACCTCGTTCAGCCAGGTCGACTCGCGCCAGGCCTATGGCCATATGCCGACGCCCGGACATTTCGCCACCACCGTCACCCAGCCGCAACTGTTCGAGAGCTATCTGATCGAGCAGCTTCGCCTCATCATGCGCAACCACGGCGTGACGGTGACGGTATCGGAATCGACGACCCCGATCCCGCTGCATTTCGCCTTCCTTGAAGGCACCTATGTCGACGGATCGGCCGCGGAGCGTATCAGGCGGCCGATCCGCGACCTGTTCGATGTGCCGGACCTCGACGGCACCGACGACCAGATCGCGAACGGCACTTTCGAGGTGGCGCTGGGCGAGCCAAGGCCGCTGGCACCGTTTACCGCGCAGCGCATCGACTATTCGCTGCACCGTATGACGCATTACACGGCGACCAGCCCGCAGCATTTCCAGAATTTCGTGCTGTTCACCAACTATCAGTTCTACATCGACGAGTTCGTGGCGCGGGCCCGCGACCTGATGGACAAGGGCGGTGGCGGCTACAGCGAATTCGTCGAGCCCGGCAATGTCGTCACCAAAGCCGGGGCAAACGCGCCGAGCGAAGGCACGCCGCCGCAGCGCTTGCCGCAAATGCCGGCCTATCACCTGAAGAAGCCCGGCCATGGCGGCATCACCATGGTCAATATCGGCGTCGGCCCTTCCAACGCCAAGACCATTACCGACCATATCGCTGTGCTCCGGCCGCATGCCTGGGTGATGCTCGGCCATTGCGCGGGCCTGCGTAACACCCAGGCGCTTGGCGACTATGTTCTGGCGCATGCCTATGTGCGCGAAGACCATGTGCTGGACGACGATCTGCCGGTCTGGGTCCCGATCCCGCCGCTGGCCGAAATTCAGGTGGCGCTGCAGGAGGCGGTCGCCGAAGTCACCGGCCTTTCCGGCTACGACCTCAAGCGCATCATGCGCACCGGCACCGTCGCCACGATCGACAACCGCAACTGGGAACTGCGAGACCAGCGCGGACCGGTGCAGCGCCTGTCGCAGTCGCGCGCCATCGCGCTCGATATGGAATCGGCCACCATCGCCGCCAATGGCTTCCGTTTCCGCGTACCCTACGGAACGCTGCTGTGCGTCTCCGACAAGCCGCTGCATGGCGAACTGAAGCTGCCGGGCATGGCGACCGAGTTCTACAAGCGGCAAGTCGCGCAGCATCTCACCATTGGCATCAGGGCGATGGAGAAGCTGGCCGAGATGCCGATGGAGCGGCTGCATTCGCGCAAGCTCAGGAGCTTTTCCGAGACTGCGTTCCAGTAGGCGCGTGCCGGCCAGCCATTGACGAGGCAATCGGTCGTCTTGCTTGGGCCGCAATTCGGCCGATAAGCGGTCCGCATGAAAGCCTGGAGCAGTCGGAATAAATGACAACGGGCGGTGCGCGCTTGAGCATGATGGCTCAGCTGACATTCCTGGCGATGACGGCATGCTCGGTCGCGCTGCTGGCCGGGTTCTTCGGCGCGCTAAACCCGGCCTTCGATTCCTTCTCGCATTTCCGCATGCATCTGAGCCTGCTGACGGCCTTGCTCGCGCTGGCACTGCTTGCCGGTTCCTACCGGGCGCAGGCGGTCGCGGCACTGGTCTTCGCCATCGCCTGCTTCGCCACGACGACAAGCGCGCTGCCCAGATTGTCTGAGCAGCAGGCGGTCGCAAAGCCAACCGACCGGATTGTCTACAGCCTGCTGCAGATGAACCTGCGCTTCAACAACCCGACGCCGAAGAAGGTGCTGTCGCTGATCGGCCGCACCAATCCGGACGTGATCACACTCGATGAAGTGTCCGGCATGTGGGCGAAAGAGCTCGGCTATATTGCGAGCGCCTACCCCTACCGCATCCTTTGCGACTATCCCAACGGCATATTCGGCGTGGCGCTGCTCTCGCGCCGTCCTTTCGCGGCCGGCACCGCGCCGCGTTGCGAGCCGCGCGGGGCGATGGCGACCGCCACGCTAGACTTCAACGGTGTTCCTGTCGACGTCGCCGCGATCCATCTGAGCTGGCCGTGGCCGAAGGAGCAGTACTGGCAGATCGGCGAACTGGCGGAGCCGCTGGCCGCCCTCGGCGAAACCGCGATCATGGCAGGTGACTGCAACGCGGTGCCATGGAGCGCGGCGGTGCAGCGGGTGGCTCGGCTCAGCGGCATGACGTTGATGCCGTCGGCCGGCCCGACCTGGATTCACCGGACCTTGCCCGACGTCCTGCGCCGCTATGCGGGCCTGCCGATCGACCAGGTGTTCAGCAAGGGCGGGGTGACGATCCTGTCGTCCACCCGCCTGGAGGATACCGGCTCCGACCATCTGCCGGTGCTGGTCGAATTCACGCTGCCGCCTGACAGCAACGCGCCCCAGCACGAGCATCAGTCGGCGCTGGCGGCGAACGAGGCGCTCGGCATGCGGCGCGGATAGGCACCCCAACGCACGCAGTGTCGGCCACCGCGCTCCGGCGAAATAGCCGCGTCCCGGCTTAGTTCTTGATCAGCGCATGGACCAGCCGATCGACATGCCCGCCGTCGCGGTGCTCGCGCGCGTCGAAGGCGTTCTGTCTCGCCTCATATTTCGCGTAGACGTCGTCGATCCGGCGCCTGGCCTCGCGACGGGTGGCGGTGCAGAACCAGTTGTCGGCCATTTCAAGGCCGGCAATGGACTTATCGGTGGCGCGCATCATGGCCTTGGCGATGCGTCCGTGGTGGTGCTCGTGGGCGTGGACGCCGGCGAGGAAGCGCCGCCAGCGCCGCTCGAGCTTAGGTGTCGGCGGCGAAACAAGGCGAGGAAAAGTGTATTTGAGTTCCATCGTCCCGTCGGCGCCCCGCAATCGACAGACGCCGTCGACGCGGTCAACGTCCAGGTCCCAATTCACGACGTAGCTGGTGTCGGCTATGGCGCGGGTCATGAAGCCGTGCTTGGGACCTTGGCGGTTCATCGCTTCGACCAGTTCCGCGCCGGTCCTGCCGGAGACGTCATAGGTGCGCGCATGAACGGTCACCCTGATATCGGCGGAAGCGGCCCCGCACGAAAGCACGCAGGCAGCTGCTATTGTTGCCAGGCCGATCCGCCGCATGTCCGTCTCCTTGCGCGGCGAAGAGACCATACTCGGCGCGCGGCTTCAACGGGCTTGGCGGTTCCCAAGCTAGCGGTCGAAATGACCCGGCCGCTCACATGCCCTGATAAACCGGGCCTTCGCCGCCTTGTGGCGGCACCCAATTGATGTTCTGGTTCGGATCCTTGATGTCGCAGGTCTTGCAGTGGACGCAGTTCTGCGCGTTGATGACGAAGCGGACGTCCTTGGCCGAGGGATCGGCGGCGGCGTTGCCGTCCTTATCCACCCATTCATAGACGCCCGCCGGGCAGTAGCGGGTCGAGGGGCCGGCGAAGACGTCGTGCTCGGACCGCTGCTGCAGGGCCATGTCGCCGACGATCAGGTGCACCGGCTCGTTTTCCTCATGGTTGGTGTTCGACAGGAACACCGAGGAGAGCCGGTCGAAGGTCAGGACGCCATCCGGCTTCGGATAGGCGATCTTGTGATGCTTGGCCGCCGGCTCGAGCGCCGCATAGTCGGCCTTGCCGTGCTTCAGCGTGCCGAAGGGCGAGAAGCCGAACAGCGAGTTCAGCCACATATCCAGCCCGCCGATGCCGACGCCGACGATGGTGCCGAAGCGTGACCAAAGCGGCTTGACGTTGCGCACCTTCTTGAGGTCCTTGCCGATGTCGCTGCCGCGCCAGGCCTCCTCATAGGCGGCAAGCTCGTCATTGGCGCGACCGCCGGCGATCGCCTCGGCCACATGCTCGGCCGCCAGCATGCCGGAAAGAACCGCATTGTGCGAACCCTTGATGCGCGGCACGTTGACGAAGCCGGCAGCGCAACCCATCAGCACTCCGCCCGGGAACGACAGCTTCGGCACGGACTGCCAGCCGCCCTCGGTAATGGCGCGCGCGCCATAGCCGATACGCTTGGCCCCTTCGAAGGTGCCGGCGATGGCCGGATGCGTCTTGAAGCGCTGGAACTCCTCGAAGGGCGATAGATAGGGGTTCTTGTAGTTCAGGTGGACGACGAAGCCGACCGCCACCTGGTTATCCTCGAGATGGTAGAGGAAGGAGCCGCCGCCGGTCTTCATGTCGAGCGGCCAGCCGAAGGAATGCTGAACGAGACCCGGCTTGTGGTTCTCGGGCTTGACCTGCCACAGCTCCTTGAGACCAATGCCGAACTTGCCAGGCTCGCGGCCGTCGGAAAGCCGGTATTTGGCGATGAGTTGTTTGGCCAGGGAGCCACGCGCACCCTCGCCGATCAGCACATATTTGCCCATCAGCGCCATGCCGGGCGCGTAGGCCGGGCCATGCGTGCCGTCCTTCTCGACGCCCATGTCGCCGGTGATGACGCCGGTGACGGAGCCGGCATCGTTGTAGACGAGGCTTGCCGCGGCGAAGCCCGGATAGATCTCGACGCCGAGCGCCTCGGCCTTGGTAGCCAGCCAGCGGCAGACATTGCCGAGCGAGACGATGTAGTTGCCGTGATTGTTCATCAGCGGCGGCATCAGGAAGTTCGGCAGGCGGAACGAGCCGGCGGGGCCAAGCACCAGGAAATGGTCCGCCGTCACCGGCGTCTTGAACGGATGATCGCTCTCCTCGCGCCAGCCGGGCAACAGGCGGTCGATGCCGATCGGGTCCACGACAGCGCCGGACAGGATATGGGCACCCACCTCGCCGCCCTTCTCCAGCACAACGACGGAGAGGTCCGGATTGATCTGCTTCAGACGGATCGCGGCGGCAAGGCCGGCGGGACCGGCGCCGACGATCACCACGTCGAATTCCATGCTTTCGCGTTCGATTTCGCTCATCGACCCCTCTATGGCTTGCCGCATTCTCGCATTGTGCTGGCTCACGCGCTGCATAGCGCATCAATTCGCGACGCGAAACCGGCGCTGACGTGACAACGCCGATTTCGACAAAAAGTCGCGGTTTTCCCTACGAAAAGGCCGCGTCTGAGGCCATGGCCAAGCATAGGCCAGCGCCAATTGGTTGGCAGGCCAGGCGGTGCGGGCATGTTTTTAATTGTTCGACGGCTTGGTTATCGGCAATACTTCACGCCATGCGCAGTCCAGAGCCAGCCGGCTTTTTATCGAAGCGCTTACTCTTCACGCCAGGCGCGGTCTGGCGCGCGGTTCTTCCGCTCCTCTTTCTGGCCGCGCCGGCGCAGGCGGATCCGGTGAAGGTGTGGGCGACGGGCGCCTATTCCTTCTCCGATGAGCTTGGCGGCTTCCGCATCACCGGCGCTTCCGGCATCGGCACCAGGGAAGACCCGCTGATCATCAAGGAGGAGTTGAACTCGGCGACCCCGGTGACGCTGACGATCCGCGCGACCAAGCCTATCGAACCGTTCGGCAAGGCCGGCGAAGTTGCCAACGGCGTGATGTATATGCGCATCGACGTGCTCAACAACAGCGCGCTACCCTGGGTGGAATTCCAGTTCGAGTTGCAGGAGATCCTCGACCAGCCGAGCGTGTTCGGAGACGGCCTGTCCTTCGACCAGCGCAACAAGACGCCCGACAACATCTGGTCGAGCAACTTCGTCGATTTCGATCGCCAGTTCGAACCCTATGACCGGCTGTTGTTCAGGAACGGCACGGTGGACCCGTTGAAGACGGCGACCTTCGATTTCCTGATCACCGACTACACGCCGCGCTGGACGTTCTACATCGTGCAGGATCCGCGGATCCCGACAGGATGATCTGATCGCGGTTGCAAATCGGCGCCGCGCGGACGATGGTGTCGCCATGACTGCCGCCTCCCCCAGCACACCCGCCGAGATCGCCGAACTGCTCGCATTCTATGCCAGCGCCGGCGTCGACGACGCGCTTGAGGACGCGCCGATCAACCGGTTTGCCGAAGCGGCGGCAAGGTCGGCTGGACGCGGACCGGCTGAACGCCCCGCCGAGCGCGCGCCGGCCGGCCCCCGCCTCGAGACCAGGTCCGAGACTCGGCCGGCACCCGAGCAGGCCGCGGCGCGAGCCCAGGCGCCCGACCGGCCCGCGCCTTCATCCGGCCTCGACGCGCGCAATATTCCGGACGCGCCGGCGCGGATGCCGGCTGCCGCCGCTGTCCCCGACGAGGCACAGGCGGCCGCGGCACGGCAGCTCGCCGCAAGTGCTTCGACGCTCGAAGAGCTGCGCCAGCACATGGCCGCCTTCGATGGCTGCAATCTCAAATTCACCGCCAAGAACCTGGTCTTCGCCGACGGCAACCCGAACGCCGAGCTGATGCTGGTCGGCGAGGCGCCTGGCCGGGACGAGGACCTCGAAGGCCTGCCCTTCGTCGGCCGCTCCGGCCGGCTGCTCGACCGCATGCTTGCCGCGATCGGCCTCGATCGCAACTCGGCCTATATCGCCAACGTCATTCCGTGGCGGCCGCCCGGCAACCGCACGCCGACGCCGCACGAGACCGAAATCTGCCGGCCCTTCATCGAAAGGCAGATCGAGCTGGTCAATCCCAAAGTGCTGGTCAATCTCGGCGGACCGTCGGCCAAGACACTGCTCAACACGACCGAAGGCATCCTGCGCCTGCGCGGCAACTGGCGTGTGCATACGACCGCTTCCGGCATCGCTATTCCGGCGATGCCCACGTTGCACCCGGCGTATCTGCTCAGGACCCCCGCGCATAAAAAGCTGGCGTGGCGGGATTTTCTCGAGGTGAAGGCGAAGCTGAAGGCGTCGGGGTAAGCGCACTTTTCCCTTCTCCCCTTGTGGGAGAAGGTGGATCGGCGTGCAGCGCCGAGACGGATTAGGGTGTTCCAGCGCAGCGAGACGTCGGCGTTCCCTGGAGCACCCCTCATCCGCCGCCTTCGGCGACACCTTCTCCCACAAGGTGAGAAGGAGGAGCCATAACCTCCCAGGTAATTGAACTGCTCCCCTGGCCGCCTTATTCATTCCCCCATGACCACCTCCGAAATCTCCGCCGGCAGCCTTATCCGCGAATGGCGCACGCGGCGGCGCATGAGCCAGCTCGACCTTGCCATGGAGGCCGATATCTCGCAGCGGCATCTTTCCTTCGTCGAAAGCGGCCGCGCCCAGCCGTCGCGCGACATGGTGCTGCATCTGGCCGAGCAGCTTTCGATCCCGCTCAGACAGCGCAACCAGCTCCTGCTTGCGGCGGGCTTCGCGCCGAGCTTCAGCGAAAAGCCGCTCACCGATGCGACGCTGGCTCCGGCGATGGCCGCGGTCGAGACCGTGCTCAAGGGTCACGAGCCCTTTCCGGCACTGGCGGTTGACCGGCATTGGAACCTCGTTTCGGCCAACACCGCGATTGCGCCGTTTCTCGCCGACATTTCCGAGTCGTTCCTGCTTGCACCGCCGGTCAATGTGTTGAGGCTCAGCCTCCATCCAGGCGGTGTCGCGCCGCGCATCGTCAATCTGGCGGAATGGCGCGCGCATCTGCTCGAACGGCTGAAGCACCAGAACGACGCGACCGGCGATCCGGTGCTGATCGAGCTGGAGCGCGAGCTGCGGACCTATCCTTCGGGGCTCAAGAGCACCAAGCCCGCGCCGGTCGAGACGAGCGGCATCGTGCATCCGCTGCGGCTCGCGCATGGCGATCAGGTGCTGTCCTTCATCAGCACCATAACCGTGTTCGGCACGCCGCTCGATGTCACCCTGTCGGAACTGGCGATCGAATCCTTTTTCCCGGCCGACGAGCAGACACGAGCGCTGCTGGTGCGGCTGGCAAAAGAGCGGGCGACTGCTTCGTAGAGCCTCACCCCTGCGGCGGCGCGACCGTCCTGGTGCGCGTGCGCTCCAGGCCGAGCTGCCGCTCGCGCCAGATAATGAAGATGCCGGCGGCGACCACGATCACGCCGCCGACGAGCGTGTTGAGCGAGGTCACGTCGCCGAAGACGAAATAGCCGACGACGACGCCAAGGATCATCGAGGTGTATTCGAAAGGCGCCACCACCGAGGCTTCGGCATGGCGATAGGCCGCCGTCATCAGGATCTGGCCGAGCCCGCCGCAGAAGCCCGCAACGACAAGCAGCGCGGCCTGCATCGGCGTCAGCGCCTGCCAGCCGAAGGGCAGCGTGAAAAGCGACAGGACCGAAGCCGTCGAGGAGAACCATAGAACGATGGTCGCCGTCTTCTCCGTCTGCACGAGATTGCGCACCAGGAGCATGGCGACCGCCGAGATCGCGGCGGCGATCAACGCCGCCATGACGCCGAGCACCTCCTGGTCGTCGAGGGCCTGATCGGAATTGAGCAGCGTCAGTTCCGGCCAGGAGATGATCAGCACGCCGGCAAGGCCGACGGCGACCGCGCTCCAGCGGTAGACGCGAATCGTCTCGCCGAGGAAGATTGAGGAGAACACGACGACCAGCAGCGGCTGGGCGTAGTTCAGCGTGATCGCCTCCGGCAGCGGCAACCGGGTCAGCGCGAAGAAGCCAAGCCCCATGGCGCCGACGCCGACGAGACCGCGAGCAATGTGGTTGAAGGGGCGCCTGGTCGTGAATGCGGTGGCGAGGTCACCCTTGAAGGCCAGGAAGGCGATGATCGGGAAGATGGCGAAGAAGGAGCGGAAGAAGACGATCTGCCCGGCGGGTACGTCGCCGGCCGCCTTGATGCAGGTCTGCATGCCAACGAAGACCGCCACCGAGACGATCTTCAGCGTGATGCCGCGCAGCGTGTCGTGGCCGACGGCATGATCGATGGTCATCTCGCCTCGTGAGGGTGGTCGCAAAAAGAAGCCGCGAAATAGCCTAAGTGCAATTCCGGGAAAAGTGTGTGACCAGAATTGCGAAAACACACCCTATCGCGCAGTTTTGTCGCGTGGGCGTTTCGTGTAAAGAGCGCGCAGCTCGAAATTCTTGGATCAGCCAAGCTCGCTCTCGCCCGAAATCGACAGGAAAAGTTCAAGGAATGCGCACGGATACCGGCCATATCTTCAAGCTCGAAGACTATCGCCCCAGTGACTATCTCATCCCCGTGACCGGCCTCGACTTCCGCCTGTCGCCGGACGCAACCCGCGTCACCGCGCTGCTCACGATCGAGCGGCGAGAAGGTGTCGCCGCTTCGGCGCCGCTGGTGCTCGACGGCGACGGGCTGACGCTGCTCGGCGTGGCGATAGACGGGCAGGCGCTGTCGGCCAGCGATTATGAGGCGACGCCGGACCAGCTGACGATCCTGAAGCCGCCGCCAACGCCGCGCTTCGAGCTGCGCCTGGAGACGGAAATCGCGCCTTCGCGCAACGAGGCGCTGATGGGCCTCTATCGCTCCAACAACGTCTATTGCACGCAATGCGAGGCCGAGGGCTTTCGCCGCATCACCTATTTCCTCGACCGTCCCGACATCCTGTCGGTCTACACCGTTCGCATCGAAGCCCCGCACAACGAGGCGCCGCTGCTGCTCTCCAACGGCAATCCCGTCGAACGCGGCGCGCTCGCCAATGGCCGGCACTACGCGGTCTGGCACGACCCCTTCCCCAAGCCTTCCTACCTCTTCGCGCTGGTGGCGGGCGCGCTCGGCAAGGTTGCCGGCAGCTTCACCACCATGTCCGGCCGCGAGGTCGAGCTCGGCATCTATGTCGAACCCGGCAAGGAGCGGCTCGCCGGCTACGCGATGGACGCGCTGAAGCGCTCAATGAAATGGGACGAGGAAGCCTTCGGCCGCGAATACGACCTCGACGTCTTCAACATCGTCGCCGTGTCGGACTTCAACATGGGCGCCATGGAGAACAAGGGCCTGAACGTCTTCAACGACAAATATGTTCTGGCCGACGAGGAGACCGCGACGGACGCCGATTTCGCCAATATCGAGGCGATCATCGCGCATGAGTATTTCCACAATTGGACCGGCAACAGAATCACTTGCCGCGACTGGTTCCAGCTCTGCCTCAAGGAAGGGCTGACCGTTTACCGCGACCACGAGTTCTCCGCCGACCAGCGCTCGCGAGCGGTCAAGCGCATCGCCGAAGTGCGCACGCTCCGCGCGCATCAGTTCCCGGAAGACCAGGGACCGCTGGCGCATCCGGTCAGGCCGCGCCGTTACCGCGAGATCAACAATTTCTACACCGCGACCGTCTACGAGAAGGGCTCGGAGGTGGTGCGCATGATCCGCACCATCCTCGGCGCCAAACTCTTCCGTGCCGGCATGGACCTCTATTTCGAGCGACATGACGGCCAGGCCGCGACCATCGAGGATTTCCTCAAAGTGTTCGAGGACGTCTCTGGCCGCGATCTGGCGCAGTTCGCGCTCTGGTACCATCAGGCCGGCACGCCGAACCTGACGGTGAGCTACACGCACAATGCGGCGGCCAGGGAGTTCACGCTGGAGATCGAACAGTCGGTGCCGCCGACGCCGTCGGAAAGCCGCAAGCGGCTGATGCATATTCCCCTTGCGTTCGGACTTGTCGGCGCCGACGGCAAGCCTGTCGCTTGGGACGCGGTCGAGGGCGCGACGGTGGACGACGGCGTCATCCATATCCGCAAGCGCCGGCACACGGTGCGCTTCTCCGGCGTTTCGCAGCGCCCTTCGGTGTCGCTCAACCGCGGCTTCTCGGCGCCGATCACACTTTCGGTGCAGCAGAAGTCCGACGATCAATTCTTCCTCGCAGCGCATGACAGCGACGCCTTCTCGCGCTGGCAGGCCTTCAACACGCTTTTGACCGACGCGCTGATCGCCGCCTTCCGCCAGATCCTCGGCGGCAGGGAGCCGGTCTTCGCGGCACGGCTCGCCGAGCTTGCCGGCAGGATCGCCGGCGACGAAGCGCTGGAACCGGCCTACCGGGCGCTGGCGCTGGCGCTGCCCGGCGAAGCCGACATTGCCCGCGACATCGGCAGGGACATCGACCCCGACGCCATCTTTGCAGCGCGCGAGGCGCTGGCGCGGACGATCGCCCAGGCAAACCGCGATGCCTTCGAGGCGCTCTATGAAAGCCTCGCCGACAAGGGCCCGTTCACACCGGACGCGGCGAGCGCGGGACGCAGGGCCCTCCGCAACATCCTGCTCGACTATCTTTCGCTGATGACGGGTGGCGCCGGCCTCGCTGCACAGCACTTCACCGCCGCCACCAACATGACCGATCGCGCCGCCGCGCTCGCCGTATTGGCGCATCGCCATTCCGGCACGTTCGAGGCGGAAGCAGCGCTGGCCGGCTTCGAGGCCCGCTATCGCGGCGATGCGCTGGTGCTCGACAAATGGTTCCAGATCCAGGCTGGCGTGCCCGGCGCCAGGACCGTAGAGAAGGTGCGCGAGTTGATGCGGCACCCGGCCTTCTCGATCGCCAACCCGAACCGGGTGCGATCGCTGATCGGCACCTTCTCCAGCGCCAACCAGACCGGTTTCCACCGCGCCGACGGTGAAGGCTACCGCTTCTTCGCCGAGACGGTGCTGGAGGTCGAGAAGCGCAACCCGCAAGTGGCGGCGCGGCTGGCGACGGCGCTGCGCTCCTGGCGCTCGCTGGAGCCCGGACGCCAGGCCAAGGCAAGGGAGGCGCTGCTCGACATGGCCAAGGTCGAGAACCTGTCGGCCGATTTGCGCGACATCGTGGAAAGGACGCTGGCGTAGCACGACCCTCGCCTTCTACCCTTGCGGAAGAAGGGAAAAAGGCGAATTTCAATCAACTTTTAATCTTTTTCGCCCGTGCCTCTGGACAAGGCGAATCACGTTTGATTCTTTAATGGCGATTCGGGCGTGCGGCGTATCCGGGTCATCCAAGTACACGGCAGATCGGGGAGTGCCATTTATGGCCAAGGCGGACGCGTGGGGCGCGCCCGGAGGGAAGGCTTTTGCGCGTCGCAAGTCAAGGAGCGATGGGCTTGCCGGCAATACGCGCCTGATCGCCGAACCCACCTATCAGCGGCTGCTAGCCGCCGAACCTATTCTGCGCCGTTCGATCCCCGCGTTGATCGTCATCTTCCTCATCGTCATCGCGGCGCTGCGCTTCCTGTCGTTGATGAACCAGCATGACCAGATCGAGCGTGACGCCAAGGCGGTGCTGGCGCTGGCCTCCGGCCAGATGGCGCAGGCGGTCACCGCGGACCCCACCGCCGCCGGCGCCAATGCCATAAGCCTGCTGGAAAACACCAGCCGCCTGGGCGCCATGAGCCGCGCCCACGTGCTCGCCATCACCGACGCCAACTTCAAGGTCACCGCCGTTTCGCCGCTTTCTACCGGATGGCAGGGCCGTGCGCTCGACAGCCTTGTGCTGGGCGGCCAGCCGCTGTTCATGTTCGGCGACCGTGCCGGCGTGATGGATGTCAGCATCGCCGGGCAAGACTGGTTCGCCGCCGTCAGCCTGAGCGGGAACCGCAAGAATGCAGCCGCGGTGCTCGTGCCGCAGGATGCGGTGTTCGACGACTGGCGCAAGTCGATGTCGCTCAACGTCACGCTTTTCGTGCTGACCGCGGGCGTGCTGATCGTCATCCTCTATGCGTATTTCGGTCAGGCGGCGCGTGCCCAGGCGGCGGACCGCATCTATCTCGAGGCGCATCAACGCATCGACATGGCGCTGGTGCGCGGCCGCTGCGGGTTGTGGGACTGGGACATGGTGCGCGGCAAGATGTATTGGTCGCGCTCGATGTACGACATGCTGGGCTATGAACCCTGCGACGCGATGTTATCCTTCGGCGAGGTCGACGAGATCATCTACCCCGAGGACGGCGACCTGTTCGAGCTCGCCAACCGCATCGTCGAACGCGAGATCGACCATATCGACCAGGTCTTCCGCATGCGCCATGCCGATGGGCAATGGGTGTGGATGCGGGCCCGGGCGCAAGTGATCGACCCGGAGGCGCCCGAAATCCAGTTGATCGGTATCGCCGTGGACGTCACCGAGCAGCGGCACCTGGCGCTGCGGTCGGAAGCGGCCGACATGCGGCTCAGGACCGCGATCGAGAACATCAACGAATCCTTCGTGCTGTGGGACGCCTCCGAACGGCTGATCATGTGCAATTCGAAGTTCCAGAAGGACAACGGACTGTCTGACCGCGACGTCGTGCCGGGCGTCGGTCGCGACGCGCTGGAGGAGAGGATGCTGGCCTTCGCCTCGGAGCGCAGGCTCGCCAACGCCAACGGCCCGCATGGCGGCGTTACCCTGGAGCGCCAGCTTGCCGACGGCCGCTGGCTGCAAGTCAACGAGCTCAGGACACGCGACGGCGGCATCGTCTCGGTCGGCTCCGACATCACACAGATCAAGCTGCACCAGGAGAAGCTGGTCGACAGCGAGCGCCGGCTGATGGCGACAATCCACGACCTCAGCCTCGCCCGCCGCGCCGAGGAGGAACGCGCAAGCGAACTTGTGGAGCTCAACCGCAAATACATGAAGGAAACCGAGCGCGCCGAGGCGGCCAACCGCGCCAAGTCGGAGTTCCTCGCAAACATGTCGCACGAGTTGCGCACGCCGCTCAACGCCATCATCGGCTTCTCCGAGTTGATGCAGCAGGGCCTGTTCGGGCCGCTGGGCTCCGAGCGCTACGAGGAATACGCGACCGACATCAACGGCAGCGGAAAATATCTGCTCGGCGTCATCAACGACATCCTCGACATGTCGAAGATCGAAGCGGGCCAGTTCTCGCTCGACCGCGAGGAGATCGACCTCTGCCCGCTGATCAAGGAGACGGTGCGGGTCATCTCGCTGCAGGCGGCGGAAAAGTCGATCAATGTCGAGACGCGCATCGCCGACTCGATACGGCTCTACGCCGACCGACGCGCCATCAAGCAGATCGCCATCAACCTGCTCTCCAACGCGGTGAAGTTCACCGGACAGGGCGGCAAGATCACGGTGAGGGCACGCAACACTTCAGGGGCGCTTCTGCTCACCATCGAGGACAATGGCTGCGGCATCCCCAAGCATGCGCTGAGCAAGCTCGGCCGGCCCTTTGAGCAGGTGCAGAACCAGTTCTCAAAAAACCATACCGGCTCGGGTCTCGGTCTGGCCATTTCGCGCTCGCTGGCCGAACTGCAGGGCGGCGCGCTGAAGATCCGCTCGACCGAAGGCGTCGGCACGATCGTGTCGGTGCGCATTCCGCTGAAGAAGGCGCCGCCAACGGTGAAGGTGGCGGCCTAAGGTTCGTTGAAAAGAAGCAGCGCTGGGTCGAAGGCAGTTTAACCGCGCTTCGGCGCGCCCGCATTCCGCAGAAGAAGGTCAAAATCCTTCCTGACGTTCCGCGACGTCTCCTCGAGATGTGCTTCCAGCACGCCGAAATCCGGCAGATCGGTGACCGCGAGGAGCAGGTCCGAAAGCCCCGGCGGGACGTCGTCGCGCTGGAACTCGCCGGTCAGGCAAAGCCTGATCATCTGGGTCAGCGCCAGATAGAGCCTGTAGGCTTCGCCAAGCTCTTCGCGCACATCGGCTGCGGCAAAATCCGGAGAAAGCCGCGCCAGAATATCAGCGGTCGCCGTCACCCGGCGCCCGGGCTCGATTTTGCCGGTGATGGTTGCGACCTGGGCGATGAATTCGAGATCGATGAGCCCGCCAGGGATCAGCTTGATGTCCCAAAGATCGCGCGGCGGCTTCTCCTTCTCGATCAGCGCCCGCATTTCCGAGGCCTCGGCCTTGACCTTGGGGGCATCGCGCGGCTGCGCCAGAACCGCCGCTACTTCCGTCTCGAGTTCGGCGCAAAGCTCGTCATCGCCGCCGATGGCGCGGGCCCGGGCCAGCGCCATGTGCTCCCAGGTCCAGGCATCCTGGCGCTGATATTTCTTGAATGCGTCGACATGGGTGGCGACCGGCCCCTTGTTGCCGGAAGGGCGCAGGCGCAAGTCCAGTTCGTAGAGCACGCCTTCGGCCGTCGGGGCCGACACCGCAGCGATCAGGCGCTGCGTCATGCGGGTATAGTAGTGCGACGGCGCCAGCGGCTTGTCGCCGTCGGAATCTTCCGCGTCGGCATCGTGGTCGTAGAGCAGGATAAGGTCGACGTCGGAGCCCGCAGTAAGTTCGCGGCTGCCAAGCTTGCCCATGCCGAGCAGTGCCACCCTGCCGCCGGCGATCCTGCCATGGCGCAGTGCGAATTCGGCGATCACAGCCTGAAGCGCCGCCTCTATGGTGAGATCGGCGAGATCGGAGAAGGCCCGCCCCGCCCGCGCGGGGTCGATCGAGCCGGCAAGCAAGCGCACGCCGATCAGGAATTTCTGCTCCGAGGCGAATATGCGCAGGCGGTCGAGCACGTCCTCGTAAGCGCGGTCGCCCTCGATGAAGGCGGCAAGCCGTGCCGAAAGATAGGCGCGGTCGGGCAGTTCGGTAAGCAGCGCCGGATCGAGCAGGCCGTCGAAAACGTGCGGGCGTCTGGTGATGATGGCAGCCAGCCGCGGCGCCGCGCCCATGATCGTCGCCATCAGCTTGAGCAGCGCCGGGTTCGACTGCAGCAGCGAGAAAAGCTGGATGCCCGCCGGCAGGCCGGCGAGGAACTCGTCGAAGCGCATCAGCGCCTCGTCGGCGCGCCGCGTTTGCCCGAAGGCCTTCAGCAGCGCCGGAGTCAGTTCGGTCAACCGCTCGCGAGCTTCCGCCGACTGTGTGACGCGGTAGCGGCCGAAATGCCAGCCGCGGATGACCCGGCAGATATCGCTCGGTCGTTGGAAACCCAGCCTGTGCAGGGTCTGTAGCGTGTCGGGGTCGTCGACATCGCCCGTGAACACCAGGTTGCCGACGCCGGCCGACAGTTCGGGGGCTGTCTCGAACAACGCCGCATAGTGGCGCTCGACCTCCTGCAGCGAAGCCCGGAAGGCCTGCGTGAAGTCCGCCTCGCCGGCAAAGCCAAGCATCAGGGCGATGCGTTTAAGTTCCTCATCGCTGTCCGGCAGAATGTGCGTCTGCTCGTCGGCCACCATCTGGATGGCGTGCTCGACACGGCGCAGGAACCAGTATTGGCGCGTCAGCGCATCGCGCGCATCGGCGGTGATCCAGCCGCGCGCGGCGAGTGCTGCGAGCATCGGCACCGTCTCGCGGCCACGCAATTCCGGGAATCGGCCGCCGGCGATGAGCTGCTGGGTCTGCACGAAGAACTCGACCTCGCGGATGCCGCCGCGGCCGAGCTTGACGTTGTGGCCCTTCACGGCGATCTCGCCATGACCCTTGTGGGCATGGATCTGGCGCTTGATCGAGTGGACGTCGGCGATCGCCGCATAGTCCATGTATTTGCGCCAGACATAGGGCTGCAATTCCTTGAGGAAGGCCGCGCCCGCGGCGAGGTCGCCGGCCACCGGCCGCGCCTTGATCATGGCCGCGCGCTCCCAGTTCTGGCCGCGCGCCTCATAATAGCGAAGCGCTGCCTCGACCGGGATCGCCAGCGGCGTCGAGCCCGGATCGGGGCGCAGCCTGAGGTCGGTGCGGAAGACATAGCCGTGCTCGGTGCGGTCCTGCAGGATGCGCACGAGACGGCGGGTGAGCCGGGAGAACAGTTCGGTCGCGTCGAGCGGATCGATGACGGCCTGCGCCTCCGGGTCGAAGAAGACGACGAGGTCGATGTCAGAGGAAAAATTGAGCTCATGCGCGCCAAGCTTGCCCATGCCGAGCAGGATCCAGCCCGAGCCCTTGGCCGGTTCCGCATGATTCGGCAGCTTGAGCCTGCCTTGCCGATGCGCGTCGAGAAGCAGGAAATCGACGGCGGCGTTTGTAGAGGCGTCCGCGAGATCGCTGAGGCGGCGTACCGTCGCCGAAGTCTCCGCCTCGCCAGAAAGGTCGGCCAGCGCGATCAGGAAATGCGCTTCGGTCTTCCATTGCCGCAGCGCCATCATCAGGCCCGGCTCGGAGGCGTCGTCAGCCTTTGCCGCGCCGCCAATCGCCGCGCTGATGGCGCCGAGCCGCGCTTCGACCGTCTCGTCGAACAGCGTGTTGAGAATTGCCGGCCGCCGGCGCGCCACATCGCGCAGAAAGGGCGAAAGGTCGAAGATGGCCGCCAGCGTGTTCTGCAGCGGCCCCTCGTCGGCCAGGAATGCAGCGAGACGGGAAAGCCCTTCTTCTTCGGCGGCATCGGCGATTTCCGACAATTGGCGCCCGGCATGTTTCGCGTCCAGGGGACGGAGCGCCACGGTGGGGGCAAGCCGCCATTCGGGCTCGACTGGTTTCTTCGCCATTGTCCTCGCCATCAATGCGTCTCCCGCAGCGGGAAACTCATGACCACGGACAATCCGGGATTGGCGGGCAAAAGATCAAGCCTGCCATTGTGGAAAGTCATGATTGCCTTGGCGAGGCTGAGGCCGAGGCCCGAGCCTGGCTGCGACCGGCTCTTTTCCAGACGCACGAAGCGCTCGGTGGCCCGTGCGCGGTCGGCGTCGTCGGGAATGCCGTGGCCGTTGTCGCTGACCGTAAGCTTGATCTCGTTGCCGAGACGCTCCAGCGTCACCCGCACTTTCGGCGCCTCGACGGCATCGGTCGAATATTTGATGGCGTTGTCGACGATGTTGGACAGCGCCTGGCCGATCAGCTCGCGATTGCCGTTGATCGTGAAGCCTTCGGGCACTGTCGCTTCAAGCGCGACGCCTGCCTCCTCCGCCACCGGTTCGTAGAGCTCGACGACGTCGCTCACCGTGGCGGCGAGATCGACCGGACCGGTCTGTTCCGAGGAATAGCCGGCCTCCAGGCGCGAGATCATCAGGATGGCGTTGAACGTCTTGATGAGTTGGTCGGACTCCGCGATCGTGCGTTCAAGCGCCTGGCGGTAGTCCTGCGTCCTGTGCTTGCCGGCGAGCGTAGCCTCGGCACGGTTGCGCAGCCTGGTCAGCGGCGTCTTCAGATCATGGGCAATGTTGTCGGAGACCTGTTTCAGCCCCTCATTCAACATGGCGATCCTCGCCAGCATCGAATTGAGGTTTTCCGACAGGCGGTCAAATTCGTCCCCGGCGCCGGTCACGGGGAGCCGTCCGGACAAGTCGCCACCCATGATGCGGCGGCTTGCGTCCGACACGCTGTCGATGCGCTTCAGGGCGGCGCGCCCGACGAAGAACCAGATCAGGATGCCGCCCAGGCCCATCATGCCCAGCGCCAGGGTCAGCGCGCGGCTGATGACCGCGCGGAAACGCTCGGGTTCGCCGAGGTCGCGGCCAACCAGCATGATCATCTGGTTGGGCAGCCTCAGCACCAGCGCGATGGCGTTGTGGCCCTTTTCCCCTGTCGACTGCGGACTGTTGCCATCGCCGGCTGGGGGCGTGGTCTGGTCCGTGGCTCCACTGCGCAGCCGGTCGAGCTCGCCCTCGCCGAAGCGCTGGTAGGAGAAAGGCTCGGTCGTCCAGCCCTCCGTCTCGATCACCCCGGGCTCCAGGCTCTGCACGTTGCCTGTCAGGATCTGGCCGTTGGCGTCGGCAATCAGATAGAGATTGGCGCCCGGCTGGCGCGAGCGGTTTTCGACCACCCGCACCAGCACCGGAAGGCCGCCGCGCTGATAGGCACGGGCCAGGCCCAGCACCTCGTCGTTGATGGTCTCCTGCGTCTGCGCGGTCAGCATGCGCGCCGACAGCGACGTCATGTAGAAGACCAGCAGCACCGCGCAGAGCGCGAAAAGCAGAAGATAAAGCGCCGAGAGCCGAGCCGCCGTCGTCTTCATAATGGCCGGCAGGGAAAGAGCCATGATCGGCTTTACCCGCCCTTCAGCATGTAGCCGGCGCCGCGGATCGTGTGCAGGATCGGCTTGTCGAAGCCTTTTTCGATCTTGCCGCGCAGGCGCGAGACATGGACGTCGATGACGTTGGTCTGCGGATCGAAATGATAGTCCCACACATTTTCCAGAAGCATGGTGCGCGTCACCACCTGGCCGGCATGGCGCATCAGGTATTCGAGAAGACGGAACTCGCGCGGCTGCAGCGTGATCTCGCGCCCGGCCCGCTTGACCGAATGCGACAGCCGGTCGAGCTCGAGGTCGCCGACGCGGTAGACGGTCTCGGATTCGCGCGTGCCGGCGCGGCGGTTCAGCACTTCGACGCGGGCCAGCAGTTCGGAAAAGGCATAGGGCTTGGTGAGGTAATCGTCGCCGCCGGCGCGCAGGCCGGTGACGCGGTCGTCGACCTCGCCCAGCGCGGACAGGATCAGCACCGGCGTGGTATTGCCGCGCGAGCGAAGAGCGGCGATTACCGACAGGCCGTCGCGGCGCGGCATCAGGCGGTCGACCACCATCACGTCATAGTCGCCGGCATCCGCGAGCGCGAAGCCGGTCTCGCCGTCACCGGCGACATGGGCGGTGTGGCCCGCCTCGGCGAAGGCTTTCTGCAAGTAGTCCGCTGCCTCGCGATCGTCTTCCATGACGAGAATCTTCATGGAGCCGTTATACGCGATTTCATTGGAAGTTTGAGAGGCGGCCATTCTTCATGCCTTGCCTTGTTGGTCGCATGTCTTCTTCCCAAAACCGGCAACCATCTTTGGGCAACATGCATTTCGTTCGCATGTCGTAATCCCAAAACCGGTCCCCACTTTTGGGCGACATGCGCGAAGTCAAAGCGGCAGCGGGTGATGGGAAACCCGCTGCCGCCAGGAGCGAAACACGGTGACTGACTTACGTGCTCGGCCCCATGTTTTCCCGGCGGCGACTCGGGGGTGTTGATACCGCCGCAGGGAAAATCTGAACGTCTTCCAGTGGCGCATGATCCTTTCCGAAAACCCATGAAGTTTTCGGGGCCATGCGCGGCACCTCAGCCCTTGCCGACCGGCAGCGCGACGAAGCGGTTCGAGTTGTCGCGTGTGATCTGCATCAGCACCGCTTTGCGGCCGGCCTTCGCGGCGTCCGTCATTGCCTTGGATACGTCGTCGGTGGTGTTGACGTCGTTCGAGTTGATCGAGGTGATGACGTCGCCCGGCTGGATGCCGCGGTCGGCCGCGTCGCTGTCGGGATCGACATCGGTGACTACGAGGCCCTTGCCGTTTTCCGCCTTGGTGACGGTGAGACCGAGATCAGCCAGCGTGTCCGCCTTGGCGGCGGGCGCCGTCTGCTTGCTGCTGTCCTCGTTCGAGGCCTGCTTGTCGCTCGAGGGCAGCGTGCCGAGATCGACCTTGACCGTCTCGTTCTTGCCGTTGCGCCAGACCGTGACATCGACCGATTTGCCCGGCGCGAATGCACCGATCATGCGGGCCAGTTCCTTGGGCGAGGCGACGTCCTTGCCGTCGACCTGGGTGATGACGTCACCAGCGACGATGCCGGCTTTCTTGCCCGGACCGGCGTCCTGGGCGCTCGAGACCAGCGCGCCCTTGTCCGACTTCAGGCCGAGCGACTCGGCGATGTCGGAGGTGACCGGCTGGATCTCGACGCCGAGCCAGCCGCGCTGCACGGAGCCGCTCTTCATCAGGTCCTGGACGACCTGCTTGGCGGTCGAGGCCGGGATGTCAAAGGCAATGCCGACGCTGCCGCCGGACGGCGAGAAGATGGCGGTGTTGATACCGATCACCTGGCCGTTGAGGTTGAAGGTCGGACCGCCCGAATTGCCGCGGTTGACCGAAGCGTCGATCTGGATGAAATCGTCATAGGGGCCGGCGCCAATGTCGCGGCCGCGGGCCGATACGATGCCGGCGGTGACGGTGCCGCCAAGGCCGAACGGATTGCCGACGGCAACCACCCAATCGCCGATGCGGACCTTGGAGTCGTCGGCGAAGTCGACATAGGTGAACTTGCTGCCGCCGCCATCGACCTTGAGCACGGCGAGGTCGGTGCGCGGATCGGTGCCAATCAGCTTCGCGTCGAGTTCCTTGCCGTCATTGGTGACGACGGTGAAGTCCGAGCCTTCCGACACGACATGGTTGTTGGTGACGAGATAGCCATCCTCCGAGATGAAGAAGCCCGAGCCCTGGGCAACCGGGCGCGGCTCGCCATTGCCGCGGTCGCGATGGCCGAAGCGGCGCATGCCGAACTGGCCGCCCTGGTCGCCAAAGCCGCGGAACTCCTTGAAGAAGCGGCGCATCTGCGGATTGTCGGGGAGGTTGTCGAAGCCATCCTGATTGTCGGAGCCGTTATCGGCCGTCGGCTGGATCTTGGCCTTGACCTTGACGCTGACCACCGCCGGCGAGACATGCTCGACGACATCGGCGAAGCTCGGCACCTGCGGGGCTTCGACACGCACGGCATCGGCCAGCACGGGGGCAGTGCCGGTTGCGAGCATGCCAGCGCCAACCGTGCCGACAACGGCCAGGGAAGCGACGGCGGCCATCAGGCGCTTTCGGGTGCTCAAAAATGAATTGGGGGCATTATTCATGGGGTTTCTTATCCTCTATCGACGCGGATGCGCTCAGGCGAAGCATCCTCGGGCAAAAGGATTAGAGAGGCGCACATTACGGCGCCATTTCCGGTACATGAAAGTTTTGTAATGTCGGCGGTCAGTCACGCAGCATCTTGTCCAGCGCCGCGCGTTCTTCGGCGCTGAGGGTGCTGTCCGGCACGGGTCGGCGCGAGCGCGCGCTGAGCACGATGAACAGGCCGCCGGCCAGGAGCAGGAGCGCTGGGGTGCCCCACAAAAGCGCGTTGCGCAGGCTGAAGCGCGGCTTCAAGAGCACGAATTCGCCATAGCGCGAGACGATATAGTCCATCACCTGCTGGTCGGTGTCGCCGGCGACGAGGCGCTGGCGCACGAGGATGCGCAGGTCGCGGGCCAGATCGGCGTCCGATTCGTCGATCGACTGGTTTTGGCAGACCATGCAGCGCAAGCCCTCGGACAGCGCTCGCGCCCTCGCCTCCAATGCCGGGTCCTGCAACACTTCATCCGGCTTCACCGCCTGCGCGGCGCCGGCGAAAGCCAGGGCCAGCAGCAGGACAAGGGAGGCGAGGGAAAATCTTGCCCTCATGTCGGGCTCGCCAGCGCGGCGGCCGGCTTGCGCCGCCTTGCGGGCGCGCCGACACGCAGGCGGCGGTCGGCCAGCGACATGGCCGCACCCGCCATCATCACCAGGCCGCCGCCCCAGATCAGGGTGACCAGCGGCTTCCACCAGAGGCGCACGACGACGGAGCCGTCATTGTTCTCGTCGCCGAGTGAGAGATAGAGCTGGCTCAACCCAATCGTCCTGATGCCGGACTCGGTCGTTGCCATCTGCCGGGCCTGAAAGAAGCGCTTTGCCGAAGAGATCTCGCCGTAGGCATTGCCGTCAGCCCCTATCAGCCGGAAGCGGGCGCGATCCTCGGTGAAGTTAGGGCCTTTCTGGGGAAAAATCCCGTCGAAGCGCAGCGTATGGCCGGAGAGCTCTACCGTCTCGCCGGGTCGCATGGTGAGGATCTTCTCGGTGCCGAAGCAGAGCGTGGCGACGATGCCAAGCAAGGTCAACCCGAGGCCGAGATGGGCAAGCGCCGTGCCGAAGACCGAGCGTGGCAGGCCTGCGAAGCGGCGAAGCATGACGGCCGGCGCCACCGACCCGACACCGGATTTGACGGCGAGGTCGGTCAGCGCCCCGGCAACCAGCCAGACAGCAAGGCCGACACCGAGCGCGGCGAACACCGAGGCGCCGTCGATGAACAGACCGGTTACCAGCATCGCGGCGAGCGCCAGGGCGAAGGCCGCCATCAGCCGTTGCGAGGCGGCAATCACATCACCACGCTTCCAGGCGAGCAACGGGCCGAACGGCACAATTGCCAGCAGCGGCACCATCAGCGGGCCGAAGGTGAGGTCGAAGAAGGGCGCACCGACCGAGATCTTGCCGCCGGTAAGCGCTTCGAGCGCCAGCGGGTATAGCGTGCCGACCAGCACCGTCGCGGTGGCGGTGGTGAGAAAGAGGTTGTTGAGGACCAGCGCGCCCTCACGCGAGATCGGATGGAACAGGCCGCCGGCGGTCAGGGTGGAGGCGCGCAGCGCAAACAGCGCCAGCGAGCCACCGATGAACAGCGTCAGGATGCACAGGATGAAGATGCCGCGCGCCGGGTCGGTGGCGAAGGCGTGCACGGAGGTCAGCACGCCCGAACGAACCAGGAAAGTGCCGAGCAGCGACAGCGAGAAGGTGAGGATGGCGAGCAGTAGCGTCCAGATTTTCAGCGCCGAGCGCTTTTCCATCACGATCGCCGAATGGAGCAGCGCCGTGCCGGCAAGCCAGGGCATGAAAGAAGCGTTCTCGACCGGATCCCAGAACCAGAAACCGCCCCAGCCGAGTTCGTAATAGGCCCAGTAGGATCCCATCGCGATCCCGCCGGTGAGGAACATCCATGCGACCAGCGTCCACGGCCGCACCCAGCGTGCCCACGAGGCATCGATCCGGCCTTCGATCAGCGCAGCCACCGAGAAGGAAAAGCAGACCGAGAAGCCGACATAGCCCAGATAGAGCAGCGGCGGGTGGATGGCGAGGCCGAGGTCCTGCAGGACCGGGTTGAGATCCCGCCCCTCGACAGGCGCCGGATTGAGGCGCGTGAACGGGTTGGAGGTCGTCAGGATGAAGAGGAAGAAGGCCGCGCCGATCATGCCCTGCACGGCCAGCACATTGGCCTTGAGCGTTGCCGGCAGATTGTTGCCGAAAACGGCGACGAGCGCGCCGAAGAAGGTCAGGATCAGCACCCACAGCAGCATAGAGCCTTCGTGGTTTCCCCAGGTGCCGGTGATCTTGTAGATCATCGGCTGCAACGAATGGGAATTCTCCCACACGTTCGCCACCGAGAAGTCCGAGCCGGCGTAAGCGCTTGTCAGGGCCACGAAGGACAGCGCGGTGAGCGCGAAGCCGGTAACGGTCACCGGGCCCCCGACCGCCATCAGGCGCTGATTGCCGGTGCGGGCGCCGACGAGCGGCACCAGCATCTGCACCAGCGACAGCGCGAAGGCCAGCACGAGGGCGAAATGTCCGGTCTCAACCATCATTGGCTCTTGCTTTCCACCCAGACGCCCTTGGCCTTCAGGCCGTCGGCGACTTCCTTGGGCATATAGCGCTCGTCATGCTTGGCGAGCACGCTGTCGGCGACGAAAACTCCATCCGAGCCGAAAGCGCCCTCGGTTATGACGCCCTGCCCCTCGCGGAAGAGATCGGGCAGGATGCCGGTATAGGTCACCTTGACCGATTTCTGCGTGTCGGTGACCGAGAAGGCCACGGTCGCACCGTTGCCGCGCACGACGGTGCCGTTTTCGACGAGACCGCCAAGGCGGATGCGTTGTCCAGGCTGGAGGCTTGCCGTGGTCAGCTCGGCCGGCATGTAGAAATAGGAGGCCTTCTGGCCGAGCGCGTAGAAGGTGAGTCCGGCGGCCGCGGCGAGGAAGGCCAGCCCCGCCACGATCACCGACAATCGCTTCTGCTTGCGCGTCATCTCTTACTCCGTCGCCGTCACGCCGAGGGAGGCTGCGAAGGCGGTGAATTTCCTGGCCTGCTCGCTGTCCGCCCCGAAGGCGGCAACGGCGCGGCCAAGCGCGTCGCGCGCCTGATCGGCCTTGCCGAGCACGACATAGGAACGAATGAGGCGCATCCACCCTTCCTCATCGCGGGGGTTCTGCTTCAATTTGTCGTCGAGGCCAGCGACCATGGTTTCGATCATCGCCTGCCGGTCCTGCGGCGCCATCTGCTGCGCGGCTTCCATCTGTTGCGCGTCAGGGCCGCTCGGCGACGCGCCCGCCGCGACGGCCGGCTGGCCGGCCTCGGCGAGCGCCTGCTGGACGGCGCTGCGCCAGGGCGAATCCGGCTTTAGTTGGTCGAGCATCTTCTGCCAGGCGGCGACGGCTTCGGCTTTCCTGCCTTCCTGCGCAAGCCCGACCGCCAGGTAGAAACTCGCCTTGGCGTTTGCCGGATCAAGCTTCAGGGCCGCCTCGAACGCGCTCTGGGCGTCGGCCGACACGATGCCGCCGGCGGCATTGGCGATCGCTTCGCCGAGCCCCGACTGGCGCACCGCGCTGTCGCCGTCGAGTCGGATGGCGTTGCGATAGGCCGTCACCGCGTCGGGAAAGCGCTGCAGGCGGAGATAGATCGGCGCCAGCACGTCCCAGCCCTTGCCGTCCGACGGATTGGCGGCAAGGTGCGCTTCGGCGCGGGCGACCAGTTCGTCGACCGAGGCATCGGCGGGGTTCTTGGCGAGACGTTCGGCCAGTGGCTGCGAAGGCAGATCGGGAGAACCCAGCATACCGTAGATCCCCCAGCTCAGCAGCGGAACGGTAAGCACGGCCACGCTGGCGACCAACCTGGCGCCGCGAGAGGATGCGGGATTGGCGGAGCCGCGCCGCTCAGCCGCGTCGAGACGCAGGATGCGGCGGCCGATCTCGGCACGCGCCTCCTCGGCCTCTCCGGGCTGTATCAGGCCGCGCGCCACGTCGCGATCCAGCTCGGAAAGCTGATCGCGATAGACTTCGAGGTCGTGATCGCCGGCCGGCGACACGCCCTTCATGCCGCCGGTGAGCGGCAGAAGCACCGCCAGGCTAGCGCCCAGCGTGAGGATTGCGGCTATGACCCAGAACAGCATGGCTCTCCAATAAAGGCAGAGCCATGCCCTGCCAACACAAGCATACTGCGACGCTTTGACGGCCGATCGGTCATTTGACCTTGATCGGCGTCAACCCGGTCGAATAATGGGGCTCGCGCGGTCTGATTTCTAGGTCAGCGGCGTCCAGCTGCCGTCCGCGTTGCGGCAGGCGGTGCCGCGCGCGGTGACGCCCGCGCCGTTGGTGTAGACGGTGTGGGTGTACTGGCGGCAGTCCTGCGAGCCGACACGGTAAGGCTGGGCGGCGACGACCTCGCCGTAATGGGAGGAGGTGTCGCTCTTCCATGTCACCTTCTGGCCGCTGGTGTTGTATTCCAGCGCCTTGTATTCCGCCTCCAGCCCCTTGCGCTTCTCGGCGTCGCTCAGGCCAGAGCCGATCGATCCGCCGACAAGCCCGCCATTCATGGCCGAGACGATGCTGGTCGACACCTTGCCGCCAGTGGGCGGCGTCGACACAGGCGTGATGGGAGAGCCGGGTCCGCCCCCGCCCAATGTCGTGCAGCCGGAGACGGCGATCAGGGTGGAAACGAGCGCGACGCGGATCTTCATGCCAACAACCGGTTCTCTTGAGCGGGACGAGCTTCCTGAGCGAAATACACTTCTTGAACGAGATGGCTTGGGGCGCGCGCCGAAGGGGAGCGACCTTGGCCATAGTATTGATATTTGTCGGAAATTTGGCCGTCGGCCGTCGCTTGCAAATCGATAAAGAACATCATTGAAGGCTCCGCAACCTCACCACCGCCCTCAAGCCGCCCATGCCGGATCGTTCCAGCGCCAGCGAGCCTCCATACTCGTTGACGAGGTCGGCGACAATGGCCAGCCCAAGCCCTGTTCCCGGCTTCGTTTCGTCAAGGCGCTTGCCACGCTTCAACACTTCCCGCGCGCTGTCCTCGGGAATGCCCGGACCGTCATCCTCTATAACGATTTCAAACAGGTTGCCGCTTCCCGAAATAGTGGCGATCGTCACAGCGACTGCGCTCTTTGCCCATTTCATCGCATTGTCGAGCAGATTGCCGAGCAGTTCCTCAAGGTCCTCGCGCTCGCCCGCAAAGACGATCTCGGCCGGCGGCAGGGACAGTGTCAGCCCCGTTTGCGGGTTGAGCTTGCGCAGCACGCGCACCATGCGCTCGACCACCGGCGAGACCGGCGTGCGGAAGACGACGCTGTCGCGCTGCGCGGCGACGCGCGCGCGCTGCAGGTAGTGTTCAACCTGCTTCTGCATCGAGGCTGCCTGCTCGGCGATGAGCTGGCCCTTGGCGCCGCCGAGCGCGCGGCCCTCGTTGATCAGAACCGCTAGAGGCGTCTTCAGCGAATGGGCGAGGTTGCCGACCTGGGTGCGGGAGCGCTCGACGATTCGCCTGTTGTTCTCGATCAGCGCGTTGGTCTCGTTGGCCAGCGGCTCGATCTCGGCCGGGAAGCTGCCGTCGAGCCTTTGCGCCGTGCCTTCGCGCACCATGGCAAGCGCATTGCGGACACGGCGCAAGGGCTGGAGCCCCAGCAGGATGGCGATGGCGTTGATGGCGATCATGCCGACGCCGAACAGCGAGAGGTAGGTGAGCAGGCGGCGCTGGAAGCTGGCGATCTCCTGCTCGAGTTCGCTGTGGTTGCCCATGACGCGGAAACGTGCGGCGCGATTCTTGGCGTCCAGGACGAACTCGCTCTCGAAGACTTCGAGCTGTTCGCCCTTGATGCCCTCCATCGAGTAGCTGCGCTGGAAGTTGGAGTTGAACGGAACCTCCGCGACGCTCGGCGACAGGAGCGAGCTCGTCATCGAGGAGGAATGGATTTCGCCATGCACGCCTTCGGAGGCCGGCTCCACCGACCAGTACCAGCCGGAATTGGGCTCGGAGAAGCGCAGGTCACCGAGGTCGGGCGAGCCGGTCAGCGCGCCGTTGTCGGAAATGCCGACCGAGCCGATCAAATTGAACAGATGCGCCGAGAGCAGGCTGTCGAAGCCGCGTTCGCTGGCCTGTCGGTAGAGCGTGGTGATGAGGGTGAAGATGACGACCAGCGTCAGGATCGCCCAGATCGTCGAAAAGGCGATGACGCGAAAGGTCAGCGAGCGCGGCCAGAGCCGCAGGCTCGAAAGCCGCGCGCTTATGGTTGGCTTCAGCGGTTCCGCGTCACGCCTCCGGTTCACGCATGCGATAGCCCATGCCACGCACGGTTTCGATCATATCGATGCCCATCTTCTTGCGAAGCCGGCCGACAAATACTTCGATGGTGTTGGAATCGCGGTCGAAATCCTGGTCGTAGAGATGCTCGACAAGCTCGGTGCGCGACACCACCTCGCCCATATGGTGCATCAGATAGGCAAGCAGCCGGAACTCGTGCGAAGTGAGCTTGAGCGGCACGCCGTTGACATCGGCCTTGGACGCCTTGGTGTCCAGGCGCAGCGGGCCGCAGATGAGCTCCGACGATGCATGGCCGGCCGCGCGCCGGATCAGCGCCCGCACCCTCGCCAGCACCTCCTCGATGTGGAAGGGCTTGGTGACATAGTCGTCGGCGCCGGCGTCGATGCCGGCCACCTTGTCGCTCCAGCGGTCGCGCGCCGTCAGGATCAGCACGGGCATCTTGCGGCCGCCGCGGCGCCAGCGCTCGACGACGCTGATGCCGTCCATCTGCGGCAGGCCGATGTCGAGCACCACGGCGTCGTAGGGCTCGGTGTCGCCGAGGAAATGGCCCTCCTCGCCATCATAGGCCCGGTCGACGACATAGCCGGCATCGACCAGCGCATCGGCCAGCTGCCGGTTGAGATCCTTGTCATCCTCGACGACGAGCACGCGCATGGGTTGAAGCCTGTTTTGGGTGAACGTATAGGCCGATTCCGCCGGCCTTGGAAACGAGTGAAGTCAGCCCATGGGGACGACGATTTCCGATCGGCGCGGCCGCTGGCCGTCCTTGCCGGGGACGAGCACGACGATGACGCAGACCTGCTGGCCGCCCCGCGTCGCCTGCGAGGCCTTGGCCAGCGTGCCCCCATTCTGCGCCGCAACCTGCTGGCCTATGGCGTAGCAATCGCCGGCGGCAAGCACGACCGGCTGTTCGACCGAAGGCTCGATGACCGGCAGGGCAACAGCCTGCGACGCAAACAGGCCAGCCGCGGCAAGGGCCAGCACTGCTTTGCGGAGATGGGAGGCAACGTTCTTCATGATCACGGTTCTAACGCAAATGGGCTGAACGTGAAATGAACGGTGAACGATCGAAATCCATGCCCGCCGCTTCCCCTTCGCGACATCCAGCCACTGCCGTGGCTCCCTCAGCCCACCCCGTATTGATAGCCGGAAAGACAGTCGATCCGCTACGCTTTTTGCCGCCGAATTTCCGCCTGGCGCCAGTTGATGTAGAATCTTCCCCGACCATCAGGAGCATGCGATGACGGGAGATGATCTTGCAGAGCTTTACAGGGGATACATCGCCTGCCTGAACCGCCAGGATTGGGACAGTCTCGGCCACTTCGTCGGCGAGGAGGTGCGGCATAACGGTGAGACGATCGGCCTTTCGGGCTATCGCCGCATGCTGGAGGGCGATTTCGAGGCTATTCCCGACCTGCGTTTCAACATCGAGCTTCTGATCTGCCAGCCGCCGCGAGTGGCGGCGCGTCTGCATTTCGACTGCCGGCCCAAGGGCATGCTGTTCGGCCTGCCGGTCCACGGCAAGCGAGTAAGCTTCGCCGAAAATGTCTTCTATCAATTCCAAGGCAGGCGGATAAGCGAGGTATGGTCGGTCATAGACAAAGCGGCCATCCAGGCGCAGCTTTAGCACAACTCCGATGCTTCAGATGCCGTCCTGCGTCAGCGCGCGAAAGCGCAGCAACCCGTGATGGACGGCCAGATCCTCGTCATAGCGCGACTCGGCGAATTCCAGCGACAGGCGCGTCTGGCCGCGCGAGCCGATGGAAAAGGCCGCGCCATCGAGCCGCGTTTTGATGCTCTCCATGATCAAGAGCGTTTCCGAGTTGCCGTGGGTCTTCGACCACACATGGAAGGTGACGAGCTGGTCATTGTCGTTGTCGGCGCCGGATTCCAGGTTGAACGCGCTAGTCCGGCCGTAGGTGACGTAGGGAAAAGCCGCCTTGTCGCTGACCCGCTCGAGCAGACCCGCCCCGCCAAGCAGCGCCGACAGCGACGCATCGGTCTTAAGCCTAAGGAACAAGGCCTGCATCAAATCGCCAGGCGCCGTCATCTACCGTCCATCGCCAATACATCTCTCCACGCCGCCGCCAATCCCCGGCAAACTAGCCGCGCTCGCGATCCGATGCCAGATCGCGAATCGCTTGGCTACAACGTGAATGGCGAAGGTCTCGGATTTATTACGTTTTCGTCAGCTCACGAGACTGGGACAGCACCACCCTGTTCGGTGCGCCTGGCAATGAATTCGTCGAGGGCGCCCGCGGTGGCGACAGCGGAGGCAGGCGGCTGGAAATCGGCCAGGATCCGCTTCCAGATGCCGGTCGCGCGCTCCGTCGCCGTCTTCGAGCCGGCCTGCGTCCAGTTGCCGAAATTCGACCAGTCGGCCACCAGCGGCTCGTAGAAGGCGGTACGGTAACGCGCCATCGTGTGGGCCGCGGAGAAGAAATGCCCGCCGGGCTGCACCTCGGCGATGGCCTCGAAGCCGATGGCGTCCGCGTCGCCCGGCGTTTGCTGGCACAGCTCGGCGACGGTCTGCAGCGCCTCGATGTCGGTGATCAGCTTCTCCAGGGAAACGCTCAGGCCACCTTCCAGCCAGCCGGCGGCGTGGATGCAGACGGTGGCGCCGGCCAGCACCGAGCCCCACAGCGCAAACTGCGTCTCATGCGCGGCCTGCGCGTCCGAAATGTTGGCGGCGCTGCCGCCGCCGGATCGCCAAGGCAGCCCGGTGAACCGCGCAAGCTGGCCCGCGCCAAGCGTGGCCTTGATGTGTTCCGGCGTGCCGAAGGCGGGAGCGCCGGACTTCATGTCGACATTGGACGAGAAGGAGCCATAGACCACCGGCGAGCCGGGACGTGCGATCTGGGCAAGCGTCAGGCCGGCCAATGCCTCGGCGTGCTGCAGCGTCAGCGCACCCGCCACCGTGATCGGGGCCATGGCGCCAGCCAGGCAGAAGGGCGTGATGATCGATATCTGGCCGGCGCGCGCGAAGTCGATGATGCCTTGCGCCATCGGTATGTCGAGCTGGCGCGGCGAGTTGGTGTTGATGACGGTGTAGCAATGGGCGCCGGCGCGGAACTGGTCCTCGGAGAGGCCGCGCGCGAGGCGGATCATCTCGAAACCGTCCTCGACCTGCGGGGTGCCACGCGCGAAGATGAAGGGGAACTTGTCCGACAGCGTCAATTGCGCCCGGTTGACTGCATAGTGACGGACGCGGTTGTCGATGTCCTGCGGCTCGACGCAAGGTCCAAGCATGTGCAGCACGTCGAAATGCTGGATCAGTTTGACGAATTCCTCGAAGGCAGCGAGCGTCCCCGGACGCCGGCCGCGCTCGAGATCGGTGGCGTTGGGCGCGCCGGAGCCGGCAAGGAAAGTCATGTAACCGAGTTCGAGCACGAGATCGCTGGAGCGATCGCCACCTAGTGCGCGAATCGAGCGCGGCGCCGAGGCAAGGGCTGCCTCCACCACGTCGCGGCCGATCCTGACCATCTGGGTTTCTTCGTCCACCAATGCCCCGGCATTGGCGTAGATGGCGCGCGCCTCGGGCAGCAGCACCTTGATGCCGAGTTCCTCTAGCACGCGCAGCGCCGTATCGTGGATCGCGGCGACCTGGTCATCGGAAAAGACCGGCTGCGGCAGGAAGGGGTTCTTCAACGACTTGTAGTTCGGGTGCCGGCTCGACTCGCTGCCGGCCTCGCCGGTGCGTCCGCGGCGGCGCTCGCGCCTCAGGTCGCGTGCGGCCTCCTCAGTCATGGGGGGTCCTCCTCATTGCCGCATCGCCTTGCCTTCAGCATCGTAGGGCGAAGCCGCGATGACGCGCGCCGGCCGTTCGACCCCGACAATGTGTACGGAAAGTTCAGTCCCCTCCCCGGCGAAATCGTCATCGAGCAACGCCAGAGCGACGCTCTTGCCGAGCCTGTAGCCGTAGCCGCCGGAGGTGACGAAGCCGACACGCCGGCCCTCGCGCCAGACCGGCTCGAAGCCGCTGGCATCGGCGTCGACAGCGTCGACCTCAAGCGTCACGATCCGTCGCGAGACGCCAGCCTCGCGCTCCTTGAGCGCGGCTTGCCGGCCGATGAAATCGCCCTTGTCGAAAGCGATGAACCGGTCAAGCCCGGTCTGACCGGGCGTGTAACCTTGGGTGAACTCGCGCGACCAGATGCCGAAGCTCTTTTCCAACCGAAGCGAATTCAGCGCGTAGTATCCGATCTCGGCCAGGCCGAGGTCTTCGCCGGCGGCAAGCAAAGTTTCACGCAGGGTCGCATGCAGGGTAGCCGGGCAGTTGATCTCGAAACCGAGTTCGCCAGCGATGGAGAGCCTTGCTACCCGGGCGCGCACCATGCCGATGTCGAACTCGCCGCAAGCCATGAAAGGGAAGGACTTGGCCGAGAGGTCCTGATGCGTGGTGCGCTCGACGATCTTCCTTGCGTTCGGTCCGGTGACCAGGAAACCGGACAAGGCATCGGAAATGTCGGTCACGGCAACGCCATCCGTCAGATGCGCCTCGAACCAGCGCATGTGGAATTCGCGCAGATAATACGAGCCCATGATCCAGTACTCGCCGCCCCAATTGAGCACGGTGAGATCGCCCTTTAGCCGGCCGTCGAACCCAAGCATCGGCGCAAGCTTGGCGCGGCCGGGTTTCGGCAGCCGGCAGGCGAGCAGCCGGTCGAGCCAGGCCTCGACGCCCGGTCCCGACACGGCGTAGCGCGAGAACGCCGTGGTATCGACGAGGCCAGCGGCGCGGCGCACCTGCAGCACCTCGTCGCCGACGAGCTCGAAAGCGTTGGAGCGCTTCAGCGTCGTTTCCTCGCGAAAGCCCACCGGCGCGAAATAGGCAGGGACTTCCAGTCCCCACGATGCCGTCCATTCGGCGCCGGCGACGCTCATGCCGTCATAGGCGCCAGGACGCTTCAAGGGCCGGCCTGCCGGCAGCCGCTCATTGGGAAAGGTCATGACGAAGCGGCGGGCATAGAACTGGCCCGTCGTTTGCCGCAGATACTCCCGGTTGGCGGCGAATGCGCCGTAGCGGGCGATATCCATGCCGAAGATGTCGGCCTCCGGCTCGCCATGGATCATCCACTCGGCCAGCGACTTGCCGACGCCACCTCCCTGGCTGAAGCCGGCCATCACACCGCAGGCGACCCAGTAGTTCTTCAAGCCGCGCACCGGTCCGACCAGCGGATTGCCGTCCGGAGTGAAGGTGAAGGCGCCGTTGACCCATTTGCGGATGCCGGCCTTCGCCAGGCAGGGGAAGCGCTGATAAGCCTTGGAAAGCTCCGGGCTGATGCGGTCGATGTCCTCGGGGATCAGCTCGATGCCGTAGTCCCAGGGCGCGCCGTCCATGTTCCAGTGTTTCGGGTTCTGCTCGTAGACGCCGAGCAGGACGCCCTTGCGCTCCTGCCGCAGGTAGGAAAAGCCGTCGAGATCGACGGCAAGGCCGAGTTCCTTATCGAGGGCAGCGACTTCCGGAATGTCCTCGGTGACGAAATAATGGTGCTCCATCGGGGTCACCGGCAGGTCGACGCCGGCCATCAGGCCGACCTGCTTGGCCCACAGGCCGCCGGCATTAACGACATGCTCGGCGACGATCGTGCCCTTCTCGGTGACTACGTCCCAGCCGCCATCGGCGCGCTGCTTCAGCTCGACGACGCGGTTGCGCAGGATGATTTCGGCGCCGCGCTTCCTGGCGGCGCCCGCATAGGCATGCGTCGTGCCGTAAGGGTCGAGATGGCCCTCGTTGGAATCGTAGAGGCCGCCGAGCACGTCGCTGACATCGACGATCGGGCAGATTTCCTTGATCTCATCCGGAGTCACCAGGCGGGCCGTCTCGATACCGACCGACTGGAACACCGCCCAGGCCGATTTCAGCCACTCCCAGCGCTGCGGGTCGCTCGCCATGTTGACGCCGCCGGTCATGTGCAGGCCGGCATTCTGGCCGGACTCCGCCTCGATCTCGCGATAGAGCTTGATGGTGTAATCCTGCAGCGCCGCGACATTGGGATCGGCGTTGAGGGCATGGAAGCCGGCCGCCGCATGCCAGGTGGAGCCGGCCGTCAGTTCCGCGCGCTCGACGAGCGCCACGTCGCTCCAGCCGAAGCGAGTCAGATGATAGAGCACCGAGGCGCCGACCACACCTCCTCCGATGACGACCGCGCGGTAATGCGACTTCACGAGCCTCTCCCTCTCGTTGGACGCCTCACATTAAATCTGATGGACACTAGTGTCTAGACACTTATGTCTAGAGCTTGCGCGCGGCTTCGCGCCATGCCACTTGTTGGTCATGACCATGACTGCACCCCAGCCCGAACCGACGCCCGGCAATATCAAGGTGACGCGCGCGGACTGGATCAATATGGCGCTCGAGACGCTGATTTCAGACGGCATCGGCAACGTGCGCGTGCTGACACTCGGCCAGAAGCTCGGCGTCTCGCGCTCAAGCTTCTACTGGTATTTCAACAGCCGGCAGGACCTGCTCGACCAGTTGCTCAAGCATTGGCACGAGACAAACACCACGGCGATCGTGGAGCGCGCCCGGCGTCCGGCCGAGACCATCATCATGGGCGTGATGAACGTGTTCGAATGCTGGGCGGACGAACGCCTGTTCGACCCAAGGCTGGATTTCGCCGTGCGCGAATGGGCCAGGCGCTCGGCTGACGTGCGGCGCATGATCGACCAGGCCGACGACGATCGCCTCACGGCCATCCGAGACATGTACCGCCGGCATGGCTATGACGACGAGGACGCCTTCATCCGCGCCCGCGTCCTCTATTACATGCAGATCGGCTATTACGTGCTCGACCTCAAGGAACCGGTCGAGGCACGCGTCAGCCACCTCGCCGCCTATCTGCGCTCCTTCACCGGCCTGGAGCCGAGCGAGGCGGACGTGGCGCATTTCATGCGCTTCATCGCTGCGCGGTGATCCAGAGACGGAAGGTCGGCGTCGCCGCTATGCCCCGTAAAAGAAGTCCAACAGAACGGGCACGTGCGGGCCGGGCTTCAGCATGTGGTTCTGGCCAGCCAGCGTGAGATAACGGGCGTTCGGGAGGGCATCCGCCAGCGCCTTGTTGCCGTGACGCATCCAGGACGGGCTCTTGCCGCCATCCGTCACCAATGTCGGCGCCGTCATTGAGGCCCACCGGCCGGGGACTAGCGGCTTGCCAAGCTGATCATTGGCCACGACGGCGCCATCGTAAGGTAGCGTATGGGCGACCGCCGTGAGCTTGGACCAGATCGGCGTTAGCCGCATGAGGAAGACAAGCGCGAGAGGCATGCCGACCGACTTGAGGAAGATGCGCGTTGCGTCGCCGCGAAACCCCGCCGCGACGGCTGTCCGGATGTCGGCCCAGTCGGCCTCGGTGGTCGGGCGGCTGTCATCGACGATCAGCGGCGCCTCATAGAGCGCAAGCTTCCTGACACCTGGCAGACGCTGAGCGGCCATCAGCGCCAGCATGGCGCCTGACGAAGTGCCCCAGACGAAGGCCTCGCCGCCTGCCTCGGCGAGCACGGCCTCGATGTCATCCACTTCGCGCTCGACCGCGTAAGGCACGGCATTTCCGCTCTCGCCGCGGCCGCGGCGGTCGTAGATGAACACCGTAAAATGCGCCGCCAACGCCGCGGCAAGCGGACGGCTCGGCCCCATGCTGCGCGAACAGAGCGCGCCATCTACGAGAATGAGCGGATGACCTGTTCCCCGGCGTTCATAGGCGATCGGCGTGCCGTCGGCCGAAATAGTCTTTTGCGTTGGTGCATCGGCAAGGACTGTGCGCCCGGCCATGGGCGCGTCACGATCCCGCGGTGTTTGCACGGCCTGTTGCATGGGATGCACTCCACAATTGTTACGACGGATTTTTGGTCAGCCAATCACTCGGGGGGCATGGCGGCGTCTTGCAGCGAAGCGAGCCGGCCGATCTCGCGCTCAAGCCTGTCGAAGCTTTGCATCCAGCCGCCGCGCATACCCAGCGCCAGCAGCCGCTCCCGGTCGGCAGCACTTGCCAGCATCACCTCGAAGCAGACATGAGTTCTTGCGCCGTCCGCGTCAAACGTGACCGTGTGAAGGCTTGGTCCCGGCGGGTTGCCGGCCCATTCCCGCAATTCAGCAGCCGGTTCATCGGTGTAGATGAGCCGACAATTCGCGACCACGTCGACATATTGGCCCTCATTGCGATAGAGCGCGCCGCTGGCGGTGCGCATATCGATGCGCCATCTGCCGCCGACCCGCGCATCGATCGCGCAATACGGGATGGTGCAGCCCTTGATGCCCCACCATTGCGCGACAGACAGCGGATCGGTCCAAAGCCTGAATACGCGTTCGACCGGCGCACCGAATGTGCGCTCGATCTTGAAGCTGCGTTCGGCTTGCCGCCCAGCGGGCTGACTTGCGCTCATTCGCCCGCCCCTTCCGTCTGCTCGCACCTTAGAAGATCCTCCATGCGATCGAATCGTCCTTCCCAGAGCCTCCGGTAGTCAGAGAGCCAACCGTCTATGTCGCGCAGCGGCTCGATCTCGATCCGGCTCAGGCGTTTCTGCGCCGCCCGGCTGCGGGTAACCAGGCCGGCCTGCTCCAGCACACCGACATGCTTGGAAACCGCTCGCACGGTGAGCGCAAAGGGCTGCGCGAGCTCGGCGACCGAAGCTTCCCCCTCGAGCAGACGAGCCAGGATCGCCCGGCGCGTCGGATCGGCAAGAGCGGCGAAAGTGTGATCGAGAGAGATGGCCATTTGGAACCATTTAGTTCTGGAACTATTCGGTTCTATAAAAATCGTTTGGCTAAGTCAACAGCCGAAGGAGAGCGTCGCGGTCGTGATGCCTCCAGAGCCGCCGTAAAGTGGCTGTGACAGAGATCCGCACGGCCCTGTGTTCCAACAAAGCCTGCACTGTGGCTTCGTCGCCCTTGTGAGCAGTGCTAAAATGGTCGATTAGTCTGGCGGGGGTGGCGCTCGGACCTGTCCATGCAGTTTCCGGGCGAAAGTGCGTTGGGACGGAAGTCTAGGATGGCAAGTCCTTCGAAACCGAGCAAGAGAAGAGGCCGGATCGCTTCGGCTCTGCTTGCTGTGGACGCGTGGCTCGATACCTCTCTCTACGAGATCGGTTTCAAGGCGCGTGAATTCTGGGAAGCAGCAACCATCTTCTCCCGCCGTTTCCGCGTCCACGGCTGGCGCCGCGCAATCATCGAGGTGCTGAGCGAAGGCTTCACCATGGGCGCCGGCGGCTTTGTGGTGCTGCTCGCGCTCGCCATGCCGGCCTTCGACATCACCACCGGCGACTGGCGCAACCAGGGCGACTTCGCCGTCACCTTCCTCGACCGCTATGGCAACGAGATCGGCCAGCGCGGCATCATCCAGCGCGATTCCGTGCCGGTCGACGAGATGCCGGACATCGTCATCAAGGCGGTGCTGGCGACCGAGGACCGGCGTTTCTTCGACCACTACGGTATCGACGTGCTGGGCCTGTCGAGAGCGCTCTTCGAGAACATGCGCGCCAATTCGGTGGTACAGGGCGGTTCCAGCATCACGCAACAGCTCGCCAAGAACCTCTTCCTGTCCAACGAGCGCACCCTCGAGCGCAAGATCAAGGAAGCCTTCCTGTCGCTGTGGCTGGAGGCGAACCTGTCCAAGAAGGAGATCCTGCAGCTCTATCTAGACCGTGCCTATATGGGCGGCGGCACGTTCGGCATCGAGGCGGCGGCGGATTTCTATTTCGGCAAGAGCGTCAAGGACCTTAACCTTGCCGAAGCCGCGATGCTGGCCGGGCTGTTCAAGGCACCGACCAAATACGCCCCGCACATCAACCTGCCGGCGGCGCGCGCACGCGCCAATGTGGTCCTGTCCAACCTGGTCGACGCCGGTTTCATGACCGAGGGCCAGGTGCTGCAGGCGCGACTGCATCCGGCAAACGTCGTCGATCGCGGGGAGCTGAAGAGCCCGGACTATTTCCTCGACTGGGCCTTCGACGAGGTCAAGAAGATCGCCAAGCCCGGCCAGCATTCGTTGGTTGCCCACACGACTTTCGACGCCAACATCCAGAAGGCCGCGGAAAAGTCGATGGAGTTCCACCTGCGCCAGTTCGGCAAGGAGTACAACGTCACCGAGGGCGCGGTGGTGGTGATCGAGACCAACGGGGCGGTGCGCGCCATCGTCGGCGGGCGCGACTATGGCGCCAGCCAGTTCAACCGCGCCACCAAGGCGTTGCGCCAGACCGGCTCATCGTTCAAGCCCTACGTTTACGCCACCGCCATGGAACATGGTTTCACGCCGGATTCGGTGGTTTCCGGGGGCCCTGTCAGCTGGGGCAGTTGGTCGCCGCACAACTACAGCGGCGGGTCGGCGGGCAACGTCACGCTGCTTACCGCGATCGCCAAGTCCATCAACACCGTGCCGGTGCGGCTGGCCAAGGATTATCTCGGCATTCCCCCGATCAAGGCCATGGCTGAATCGATGGGCGTGGAATCGCCCCTGGAATCGCACAAGACCATGGTGCTCGGCACGTCCGGCATGACGGTGATGGACCAGGCGACGGGTTACAGCGTCTTTGCGCAAAACGGCTTCGTCGGCTCAAGGCACGGCATCACCCAGCTCGTCACCCGCACCGGAGAGGTGGTCTACGACTGGACCAAGGATGCCCAGCCGCCGCATCGGGTGCTGTCGGAAAAGGCGCTGAAATACATGAACACAATGCTGGCCGCGGTGCCGGTGATCGGCACGGCAAGGCGCGCCCAGCTTCCCAATATCGTGGTCGCCGGCAAGACCGGCACCACCCAATCCTATCGCGATGCCTGGTTCGTCGGCTTCACCGGCAACTACACGGCGGCCGTCTGGCTCGGCAATGACGACTTCACACCGACCAACAAGATGACAGGCGGTTCGCTGCCGGCGATGGTCTGGCAGCGGCTGATGGTCTATGCCCATCAAAACATCGACCTGAAGCCGATCCCCGGCCTCGATCATCCATTCGTCGATCCGGAGGTCGCGGCCAAGGCCGAGGAAGCGGCGAAGAAGGAAGCCGACGCCGCGGCGGCGCAGGCGGAGGCCGAGCGCCCGCCGGTGCTCTCCAGCAGGACTACCCAGACGTTGAGGGAAATGACCAAGGCGTTCCAGGCCGCGCCCGTGCTCGATCCCCCCGCCCTGCCGGAGACGCTTTCGGCGCTTTAGAGCATGATCCCGAAAAGTGGGAACCGGTTTTCGGATAAGATCATGCTCCAACAACAAATTGGATCAGGATGACGTTTCAGCGAAACGTCATCCTGATCCAGCCACCCTCGCGTGGAGCCGGCTTGCCACGGCACCCCGCGCCGCGATATCCCGGGCAACATCCTCTGTTTGCGGATCTCATGCTCAAGAACGCCATCCTGACGCTGCTTTCGCTTGCCATCGCCATTGGGCTCGGCGGCTACAGCGTCTGGTACGCGCTCAACGCGCAAGACGGTGTCGGCGCGATCCGCATCGGCCAATGGACCGCCTTCCCCGAAGTCGGAACGCTGGCCGCCGACCCCTACTCCAAGGCACGCGTGGCGCGCGAAGGCGTGCTGGCGCTCGGCAAGGCCGAAGGGCTTGCCTTCGTCGCCGAGCGCGACGATTCAGGCGAGCCGCTGAAGCGCGAATGCACCTATACGATCGAGGGCGGGTATCCGACCGCCCGATTCTGGACGCTCTATGCCGCCGACCAGTCGCTTGGAGTGATCGACACCGGCAAGCCGAGGCAGTCGGCGCTGCAGTCCTTCGAAGTGCTGCGCCAGCCAGACAATTCCGTCGTCATTTCCGTCGGCAGCCGCCCGGCCCCCGGCAACTGGCTGCTCACCGGCGGCTCCGGCAGGATGTATTTCGTGCTGACCTTCTACGACACGCCGATCGCCTCGAGCACCGGCCTTTCCGACGTGACGCTGCCGCGCATCCTGAAGGCGGGCTGCGATGCGTAGCCTGCTGCACGCCCTGATCGTCGGCCTGCTTGGCGCGGGCATCGTGCATATCGTGGTGCTGTTCCTGGTGCCGGAATTCTCCGAACGCGATGCCTGGTCGCGGCTGGCGATGGCCTCCGACGTCTACAGGATGACGCGGCTGGACGCGGAGGCTGGCGGCGCGCCGGTGGTGAAATCGGTCGACCCGCTGTTTTATGCCGCCGCCTGCCGCTTCGACCTCGCCGACGGCCTGGTTCGGATCAGGGCGCCGGGCGACGTGCCGTTCTGGTCGGCCTCCGTCTATGACCGCAGCGGCCACAACATCTATTCCTTCAACGACCACAACGCCAATGACGAAAAGCTCGACGCGGTGGTGCTGACGCCGGCGCAGATGATCGAAGTGCGGCGCGACCTTCCGGAGGATCTGCAAGGCGCGATCTTCGTCGAGGCGCCGATCGAGGAAGGCATCTTCGTCGTCCGCGCCTTCGTGCCGGACGAGAGCTGGAAGCCGATCGTGTCACGCTTCCTCGAGCAGAGCGCCTGCGAATTGCAGGACTACTGAGAACGACGCGATCAGTGGTGCGGCTTCACAGGCGGCGGGGAGCCTGGCCTGTCGGCGCCGCTATCGCCAGGCCGGGTCTCGCCGGCCTGCGGATGCAACTCATAGCGGACGCCGGGGAAAATGATGACCGCCGCCGCCGTGCTGGTGTCGTGACTTGCTCTGTTTACAGGTGCCGCACGCGGCACAAAAGACAGGACCATGCCCATGGTTCGCGCATTCCTCTCGGTGTTCCCGGAGCACAACGCAACGCCTCCAAAGCTGATTAAGAGGCGTAGAGGGTTAACGGAGCGCTAACGTATCGCGGCTAACTTGATGTTTGTTTTCCCGAAGATGCGAAACCGGTCCGGCCGGATTGCGCGGGTTCGGGTGTGTGTCGAGTGTCGGGCGTATCCTCCGTGTCATCTTCGGATTTCAGGCAAATCGCTATCCGGACCGAAGCGGGAAAGGCCGAAAGGCTATTCCGCGCCGCCGTGTCGGCCTTCTGCTCGCTGACGCGCCCATCGCGCCGCGAGATCGCCCAGATCGAGGACCTGACGCTGCCGCTGTTCGACGAGGTCTCGGTCGAATCGCGCCGCTATGTCGCCGCTGCCCTTTCCGAATGCGAATATGCGCCAACCGCACTGGTCAGACGGCTGGCCGAGGAGCCGGTCGAGATCGCGGCCCCCTTGCTTACCCGCTCCAACGCACTGAGCGACATCGACCTCATCGCGTTGATCGGCCGGCATGGGCTGCCGCATGCGCGCGCCATCGCGCGCCGCAAGGAGCTCAACCCGACGATTGCCGACCTGATCCGCGCGCTGGAAAGGCCGACGCTGGTCAAGGTGCGGCCGCCGGAGGCGCTCACAAGGCTTGCGCCGAGGCCAGAGCCCGATGCCAAGGTGGACACTGGTGGTCCCGCGCCCAGCGAGGCAGCGGAGAACGCGCGGCGCCGCCTGCGTTCGATGATGCGCCCGGCCGGCCGAAGTGCCGACGTCAACACTTTCCTCGGCCAGCCGGCCTATGTGAGGTTGCGAGAAACGGCCCTGACCGGCAATGCGGCCTTCTTCCAGACCGCCCTGGCCGACGCATTGGAGATCGACTTCGCGACAGCCCGCTCGGTGACTGGGCAGTCGAGCTACACCGCCTTGCTCGCGGCGCTGCGCGCCCTCGACCTCAGCGAGGACAGGGCCTTCCTGATCGCGGTCGCGGTCTATCCCGGCGAGTTCCCGCATCCGCAGGCGATCCGCCTGTTCCTCGACCGCTACAGGCTGCTGCACCGGGACGCGGCGCTCGACAAGGTGCGCGCCTGGAAGGCCGAGACTCTGTCGCGAGCGATCCGCGACAAGGCCCCCGACTCGGCGATCGGTGACGAGCAACGCGACGCGTCGAACAGAGACGAGGCGAGCTCCGGCCTCAGGGCATCCTGACGCGGCTATTGCGTCTTCACGGAAAGAAGCTCTTCGACGGGAACGGTGCCGGCCTCGATCTCAACCACCCAAATGTCGGGATCGAATTTCTTCTCCCGCTCCAGTCGCGCATAGACGTCCGAGCCATCGTCGCCTGCGTCGAGCAAGCTGAAGAAACGCTCGTCCGGCTTGGCCGAATCGTAGCTCGTCTGTGGCGCCGGCCCATAGAGGGCCACCTCCCCCATCCGCCCCCGCGACAGGACGAAGACGGCGCCTGCCTCCGTCGCGCCGCGCTTGACGATAGCGGCAAAGCCGCCGCCGGCGAAGACGCGGCGGACAAGGGCCGAGACCCAGAAATCGGTGGTCACGCGCATGGGAGGGTTCCGGATGGCATGCGCGGCTTCTTACAGCAAGGATGAAGGAACCGAAACGTGCCGTGCCGACTCTCAGTTGGTCAGGCCGATCTCGCGCATCTTGACATAGACAGCTTCGTCCGGCTCGCCGGTTTCAGGCAGGCCGAACAGGGCCTGGAATTCCTTGATCGCGGCCCTGGTGCGAGCGCCGACCTTGCCGTCGAGCTGCATGTCGTCATTGCCAAAGGCTTTCAGGCCGGCCTGAATCTTGACGATGCGGGCGTCGGGCGATTGCGTGGCGCCATCGGCCGGGGCCGAGACCGCAATGACCGACGGCTTGGCGGACGGCGGTGCGGCTGCCGTGTCGGCCGGGCGGGGCGCCGGATGCGGAATGGCCGCAGTGGTTTGGCGAGCGCCAAGCTGGTCGAGCAGCGCCGAGTCGATCTCGCCCGAGCCCGGCAGCCCGACTTTCAGCTGATAGGCCTGGATGGCCTTGCGCGTGGCGGGCCCGGTGAGACCGTCGACCGTGCCGTCGTAGAAGCTGAGGTCTTTCAGGATACCCTGCACCTGCTGGACAACCGGATCCGGCTTGGCCACCGGCTGCGCCGGCGGCTGACGCACGATGTTGATGGTGGTCTCCGGCTCGTGGGAGACGGTGTGCGGAAAATTCTCGACGCTGCGGGTGGCGAAGAAGGCGCCAGTGTGCGGAAACGGCTGGTACCAGAGCGCGTTGGCGGACACATAGAACAGCGTCACCAGGAAGGCGGTCGAACCGCCCACCAGAACCGGGTTGCTTGCAATCAACTGACCGACGGCAACCGCGCCCTCGGCGAGGACGCCGCGTTCGGGTTCGACCACCTTAGGCCGTTTTGCGGAGCGAGCCATTTCTCTCCCCATCTGCATCCCCCCTCGGCTTGGCCGGCATGGCCAGCACGCCTGAAGGCGTGCCGGAGCGCCGCCTCGGACCGGCCACCGGCAAGCCGATCGTCACCGTGGTGCCCTCGCCGGGCGCGCTCTCGATCGACATCGTGCCCTCGTGCAGCGCCACAAGGCCCTTGACCAGCGACAGGCCTAGCCCGGTTCCCTCGAAACGACGGGTGTAGTCGTTCTGGATCTGCATGAACGGCTTGCCGAGATTGGCCATATCCTCCTCGGCGATGCCGATGCCGGTGTCGCTGACCCAGAAATGCAGGCGCGAACCGACGCGCTTGGCGCCTATCACCACGCTGCCGCCATCGGGCGTGAACTTGATGGCGTTCGAAGCGAGATTGATCAGGATCTGCTGCACCGCGCGGCGGTCGGCATTGATCTCGCCGGCATCAGGCGCGATCTGCGTGGCAAGGACTATGCTCTTGGCGTCAGCCAGCGGCCGCATCATTGAGCGGCACATGTCGACGGCCTCGACGAAACGGAACGGTTCCATCTCGGTCGCATAGGCGCCCGCCTCGATGCGCGAGACATCGAGGATCGAGGTGACGACGGATAGAAGATGCTGGCCGGAATCCCTGACCAGGCTGACATATTCCTTTTGGCGCGGATCCTTGAAAGCGCCGAACATCTCATGCAGCAACATGTCGGAAAAGCCGATGATGGCGTTGAGTGGCGTGCGCAGCTCGTGGCTGACGACCGCAAGGAAGCGCCCTTTGGCCACTTCGGCCGCCGCGGCGGCCTCCCTGGCTTGCACGAGCTCCTCGCGCAGCGCCGCGACATCTTCGTTTTCGCGCAGGACCAGCGTGAAGATGTCGCGATCTGTCTCGCCGGCCAGCAGGTCGAGGCTGAAGGGGCGAAAATTGTCGGCGGCGCCGGCACCCTCGCGCGGAAGGCGGATGCGCAGCTCGAGCCGGCGCTTCGGCGCTCCTTCGCGCATATCGGCCAAGGCGGTGAGATAGGCGACGCGATCGGAAAGATGAACGCGATCGAAGAGACCGGTTCCGAGCAGGAGCTCCGGCGCGAGTTTCAGGATCGAACGCGCCCTGGCGGACGCTTCGAGCACTTCTCCCTGGCGCCCCATGCGCAGCACAACGGCGTCGATGACGTCCTCGAGACGATCGCCGGCGGGCTCGGCCGGCCGCAAATGGGCCGGATTGGCGAAAGCGGCGGCACGCGGCAACAGCGTCAGCGCCCAGGCGAGCGGCAGCAGCCAATGCCAGGCGGCGATTTCGCCGGGCGGCAGGAACTGACCGGCGAAGGGCTGCAGAATGATGGCGACAATCGCCGCCAGGGCGCCAGACAACGCGGCGCGCCGCGACCCTGACACCCACCAGGCTTCAACCGGAAATGCGAGGGCAAGCAGGGCGACCGGCGAAGCCAGTCCGCCAGCGGCCGCCATGGCGCCCGCAAGGGTAAAGCCGCCCAGCAACACGGCCAGGCGGGCGGCGAGCGCCATCCGGCCGGTGGCCGCCACCAGAAGAGCGGCGAACCAGCACAGACCGAAGGCGGCGAAGATCGCGGCCACCGTGACGGCCGCGCCGAGGCTCGACGTGACTAGCGTGACCGCGGCACCCGCGGCAAGAAACGGCGCGGCCAGCATGACCCCGATGAAGCGGCGCTGGCGCAGGCGTTCCGCCTCACCCGTCACGGTCGGGTGAACCATGCGTTCGCAACCGGCGGCAACCGCGCCAGGCAATTGAACGTATCTGGCTGAAATAGAACTCAACGCACGCGTACCCGGTCGCAAAAACGCCCTGCCTGGCAGGTGACTCATCAATCGGCTTGAAACTCGCATCCAGCGTTTAAGGAATGGATAAGGCTGGCGAAGCCGGCTGCCCGCCCCGGGCAAATATCGTGACGCCGCGCCGCCCAAAGCAGGCCGAGTTGCCGCCATGGTAAACGGCGCGTTAGCCGCGAGGCCTGTGCCAAAATGGGCAGAACCGTGATCCGGCGAACCGCCAGTTCAGATTATATCGTTTAATAACAATTAGATATATGGTTATTGTAAAGTTAATCCGGTCAGTGGGATTTGAGACAAGTCGATATCAAAACTGATCCTTTCGAATTTGCCTAAAATTTGAGACAAATTCGCTGCTTCGATGCAAGCCGTCCTTTGCGTGATCGTGCCATTATCGTGCCCATAAAAGAGGTCATGCCGATGGATGCATGATCCGTCACGGATGGATGCAACATCCATCCCGGATGAGAGGCAAGTAAGATGGGCTTTCTGATCAGAATGGCTTTCTGGTTTTCACTGGTGCTCCTGGCGCTGCCGCTCGGCGTCGGCCCAGGCGAGAACGGCCAGCAGAGCGTCGGGCCGATCCAGGCGCTGTTTGCGGCGCGCGAGGCGGTCGGCGACATTGCGGGGCTCTGCGAGCGCAAGCCCGATGTCTGCGAAACCGGCAAGTCGGCCATGTACACCATCAGCGTTCGCGCCAAGGAAACGGCCAAGATCGCCGCGGCCATGATCGACGACCAGCAGTCCGGGAAGGCAGACGCGCCCGCGACCAACGTTGCGGATGACGGCGCCGTCACGACCACAGGCAGCGTAGCCGAGGACATCGTGCTGCCCGCCAAGGTCAACATTCCGGTGATGGCAAAGAACTGAGACCTTCTTCAGCCGTTCGCGCGGCTCTTTATTAGTTCTGGCGCAATTCCGGACGGAAAACCGCTTCGCACTTTTCCTGGAATTGCTCCTATTCAGTTTCAGCGCAATTCCGGACGGAAAACCGCTTCGCACTTTTCCTGGAATTGCTCTACGCCGCGGGCGCGTCCGACCTCTCGACGCCCGCGGCGTCTTTCTTTTTCCGTGACGCGGCGTTGCCGGCCCACTATATGCGGGGCGATGACCACCCCGATCCAGACGATCCGCGACGACTTTTCCCTGCTCGACGAGTGGGAGGACCGCTATCGCTATGTGATCGAGCTTGGTGAAGGCCTGCCGCCTTTTCCCGAGACAGAGCGCACGGCCGCGAACAAGGTGCCCGGCTGCGTCAGCCAGGTATGGTTGACCACCGAGCAAGGAGCGGGCGCCGATCCGGTCATCAGCTTCCAGGGTGATTCCGACGCCCACATCGTGCGCGGTCTGGTCGCCATCATGCTGGCGCTGTTTTCTGGCCGGCGGGCAAGCGAAATCCAGAAGACGGATGCCGAGGCGACACTGAAGGAGCTCGGCCTCGACGAGCATCTGTCGCCGCAGCGCGCCAATGGGCTGCGCTCCATGGTCAAGCGCATCAAGCGCGACGCGGAAGCTGCGTTGAAGCAGACGGCCTGATCCGGCCCCTGATCCGGCCGATGTCGCTCCCACCAAGAAAGCGAAACGGCGCCGCAAGGGCGCCGTCGAATTGCCTGTGAGCTGAGACCGATCACCGGCCCTTGCGCTTACGGCCCAGGCCCATCTTCTTGGCGAGCTGCGAACGGGCAGCCGCATAATTGGGGGCGACCATCGGATAGTTGGCGTCCAGGCCCCACTTCTCGCGGTACTCTTCCGGCGTGAGATTGTAATGGGTCATCAGGTGCCGCTTCAGCGACTTGAACTTCTTGCCGTCCTCGAGGCAGACGATGTAGTCGTCATGGACCGAGCGCTTCGGATTGACGGCCGGCTTCTGCTTTTCGACTGACGGCTGCTCGGGCGCCCCACCGACGCGGCCCAACGCGGCGTGAACGTCGGCGATAAGGTTCGGCAGTTCCCCAACCGGCACCGGATTGTTGCTGACATAAGCGGCGACGACATCGGCTGTCAGCTCGATCAGCGCATCACCGTTTTTCGAAGGTGTTTCGACGATTTCCATAGTGCTAAGGCCCCAACGAGAGTTGTTTCTAAAACTGCGCCCTTTTTTTTCCGGGATCGGGCATCGCGCGAATTTCATTCAGGAAAGCCCTGCGATTCGCGTCGGGTCATCTTAATGACGCCGCATCACAAGTAAGTCAATTCGCATATTGACTTATGTTCGCGGATATTCCTCAAATATTGCCGATTCAGCTTCAAAAATTCGTGCGTCGTGCAACTTCGCGAGATTTTTCTGGTCAAACCAGCATGCCGTGACGTTACGGCATGCACATGATAGACATCCAATCGCCATTCAACGTGGCAATCAATGCTTGGTCAATGCTTGGATGCCTGTTGCGCCAGCACGATGAATCCTGTGGCGCAACGGAGCGCAAGGGCCAATCCAGCGGGACGGGCCGACAAGGCAAAGTGACGAGAATCCGTCAATAGGGCGCGATGTATTTGCCGTAGACCCAGCCGGTGACGAAATGACCGTTTCGGGCCGGGTCGTGCCAGATTTCGCACCAGCGATAGCGGATTGCCTGACGCTGCTTCCAATGCGGCTGCCGGGCGATATCGAGCAGATTTACGCCTCCGGTGCAGCGGCCGGTCATCTGCAGCACGGCGCCGTTCGGATAGGCGGCCTGCTTCTGCGACACGTCGGAGGGGTATTTTCGCGCGTTGAGCGTATCGCCGAACGGCACGCCCGCCACTTGCCAGGCGGCAAAGACGGTTGCATGAGACTGATTGGAAGACGCCAGAGCCGCGGCGATGACGGCAGCAGCCATTGCGGTAGAAACACAGGATTTCATCTTTCCCCCTTCAGCTTGGTTTCCGTAGACCACCTTGAACCGCGCCCCTTGAACCGCCGCTGAGCGGCGTGTTCATTCGTCATTCAAGCAAATTCCGCAGCGAGACGTAATGACCAGAACCTCCGCCTTGATTTCCCCATTTCCGATCGCCACCCCGCCGGCGCCTGAGAAACACCCCGTTTCCGACATGCATCACGGCGTCACCCGCAGCGACGACTATGCCTGGATGCGGGCCGAAAACTGGCAGGCCGTGTTCCGGGACCCTTCCCTGCTCGACGGGCGCATCCGCGACCATCTCGAGGCCGAGAACGCCTACCAGGCCACGCTCATGGCCGGCACCGCGGACCTGCGCGGCCAGTTGTTCGCCGAGATGAAGGCGCGCATCAAGGAGGACGATTCGACCGTGCCCATGAAGGACGGCCCCTATGCCTATGGCTCGTCATTCAAGCTCGGCGGCCAGCAGCCGCGCTATTTTCGCATGCCGCGTGATGGCGGCGCCGAAGAGATCCTGCTCGACGGCGACGCGGAAGCCGAGGGCAAGGCCTATTTCCGGCTCGGCGGCGTCGATCATTCGGGGGACCACAAGAAGCTTATCTGGGCTTTCGACGACAAGGGCTCGGAATTCTTTACGCTGCGCGTGCGCGACCTCGCCGGCGGCGCCGACCTTGCCGACCTGATCCCCGACACGGGCGGCGGGGGAGTGTGGAACGCCTCGGATGACGGTTTCTTCTACACCCGCCTCGACGACAACCATCGCCCGTCGAAGGTATTCTTCCACGCGCTCGGCGACAGACCCGAGAACGACCGGCTGATCTATGAGGAGACCGATCCCGGCTTCTTCATGGACGTCAGCGGCACGCGCGCCAACGACTGGATCATGATCGGCATCAACGATCACGAGACATCCGAATACCGGCTGCTGCCCGCCAATGATCCATCCGCGACTCCCAGGCTGGTGGCGGTGCGGGAGGCCGGGCTGCAATACGACCTGGAAGAAGGCGGCGACATCTTCTTCATCCTCACCAACGCCGATGGCGCCAAGGACTTCAAGATCATGACCGCGCCGGTAGACAACCCGGTGCGCGCCAACTGGCAGGAACTGGTGCCGCATGAGCCCGGCAGGCTGATTCTCTCGGTCCTCGGATTCAAGCATCATATGGTCAGGCTGGAGCGCAAGGACGGCTTGCCGCGCATCGTCGTGCGCGAACGCGCCAGCGGCGAAGAGCATTTCATCTCCTTCGACGAGGAGGCCTTTTCGCTCGGCCTCTCCGGCTCCTACGAATACGACACCGAGACGATGCGCTTCACCTATTCGTCGATGACGACGCCGGCGCAGGTGTTCGACTACAACATGCGCAGCCGCGAACGCGTGCTCTTGAAGACGCAGGAAGTGCCCTCCGGTCACGATCCGGAACACTATGTCACGCGCCGGCTGATGGCTCCCACCGCCGATGGCGAGTTGGTGCCGATCTCCCTGCTTTTCCATCGCGATACGCCGCTGGACGGCTCGGCCCCCTGCCTGCTCTACGGCTACGGCTCCTACGGCATCACCGTCCCTTCCGCCTTCAACACCAACTGCCTGTCGCTGGTCGACCGCGGCTTCGTTTACGCCATCGCGCATGTGCGCGGCGGCAAGGACAAGGGCTACGGCTGGTACGAAGACGGCAAGCGGGCGAAGAAGATGAACACCTTCACCGATTTCATCGCCTGTGCCCGCCATCTCGTAGCCGAGCGCTACACGCGCCATGATCGCATCGTCGCGCAAGGCGGCTCCGCCGGCGGCATGCTGATGGGGGCGATCGCCAACATGGCGCCGGAAGATTTCGGCGGCATCGTCGCCGAGGTGCCGTTTGTGGACGTGCTCACCACCATGCTCGACGCCAGCCTGCCGCTGACGCCGCCGGAATGGCCGGAATGGGGCAACCCGATCGCGTCCGCCAACGACTACAAGACGATCGCCGCCTATTCGCCCTACGACAATGTCGCGGCGCTCGACTACCCGCCGATCCTGGCGCTGGCTGGTCTCACGGATCCGCGCGTCACCTATTGGGAGCCGGCCAAATGGGTGGCCCGGTTGCGAGATCGCAAGGCGGGCGGCAGCCCGGTCCTGTTCAAGATCAACATGGATTCCGGCCATGCCGGTGCGTCGGGCCGCTTCTCGCGGTTGGAGGAGATCGCCTACATCTATGCCTATGCCCTGAAAGTGACCGGCAGGACCTGATTTTCCGCTCGCAATCGGCAAGGGCGCGCGTTACCCAATGCCGCCCTTTTTCAAAACGGCTCCTCCCGGCCGCGACCATTCACTCGCAAGGATCCTCATGCTGCTCGTCGACACGTATCTCGACAAATCCGCCATTCAGGGCATCGGCGTCTTCGCCAGGAACCACATCGCCAAGGGCACTCTGGTCTGGAGGCTCGACCCGCGGTTCGACCGCCGGATCCCGGTCGAGACCTACGAGGCCCAGATCGGCCCGGTGAAGTCCTATCTCGACCGCTATTCCTATCCGGACCGGCAGGATCCGCGCTTTATCGTCTTCGAGGCCGACGACGCACGCTATATGAACCATCACGACGATCCGAACTGCGACGTCTCCTCGCCCGAGGAGACCTACGCGCTGCGCGACATCGCGCCAGGCGAAGAACTGACCTGCAACTACAACCACTTCTTCGAAGACGGCTTCGATTTCCTGGGCGATCGCCACCTGTAACCGGATGCGAGCCAGCGCAAGCGAGGTCAGTTCGCAGGCTTGCGCGCCGGATAGCCGTTGGGATGCGGCGGGACAGCCTTTAGATAGGCGGCGATCGCAGCGCGGTCGTCGGCTGTCAGTTGCGCCATATTTCGCTGCACTTCGACCATGGAGCCGCCGACGGAATCGAAATCGGGCGTGAAGCCGGTCTCGAGATAGTTGGCGATGTCAGCCTCGGACCAGTCCTTGATGCTTTTGCCGTCGGGGGTGATGTTGGGCACGACGCCCGAGCCTTCGGCTGCGACTGCCCCCGCCAGCCATTCGCCTTTCTTGATACCGCCGGCGAAATCTCGCGGCGTGTGGCATTCGCCGCAATGGCCGGGACCCTCGACAAGGTAGCGGCCGGCCAGAACCTTGTCCGGCGCGTCGTCCGGCAAAGCTATCACCGGTTCGGCACTGAGATAGAGCAGCTTCCACAGGCCGATGCCGCGGCGGATGCTGAAGGGGAAGGAAAGCTTGTGATCCGGCGCCTTGCCGGCAACCGCCGGCAGCGTCTTCATGAAAGCATAGAGGTCGGCGATGTCGGCCGGCTTCATGCGTGAGTAGGATGCATAGGGAAAGGCCGGATAGAGATGCTCCCCAGAGGGCGAAACCCCTCTGAGCATGGCGTTGGCGAGGTCCTCCTCGCTCCAGGCGCCGATGCCGTCCTTCGGATCCTGGGAGATGTTGGGTGTCACGAAGGTGCCGAACGGCGTCTTGAGCTCCAGCCCACCGGCCAGTTGCAGCCGGGCGTCGCCCTCGGCGCCAGGCCTGGAATGGCAGGAGGTACAGCCGCCGGCATAGAAGATGCGCTTGCCCCTGGCGGCGTCGCCGGGGCCGAGCTGGGCCAAGGCCCCGGCGTCAAGCCTGACCGGCGCCGACAGGGCCCAGCCGACGACCGCGCCGGCGCCGCCCAGCACGATGACGGCACCGACAAGCTTCTTCAGCCAGGCCATGGCCGACGATCAGCCTTTCTTGATTCTGTAGCTCTGGTGACAGGCGCCGCAATCGCCGCCAAGAGTGTTGAGCTGTGCCTTCAAACCGTCGACATCGCCCGGCGGCGAGGCGACCGCTTCCTTGGCGTCGGCCAGGAACTTGTCCTCGGCGGCCTTGAAGCCGGCCATGTCTTCCCAGATCTTCGGCGCGGCGGTGGTGTCGCCCTTGTCGCTGCCGGCGGGGAAGAGCTTGTCGGCGTCGAACTTCTCGGCATTGGCCTGCAGGGCCTTGAGCGTCGTCAGCACGGCGGCAGCATCAAAATCCTCCTCGCCCTTGACGACCTTCGACAACTGGCCGGCAAGCATGCCGCGCTCTTTCATCAGGGCCTGGCGATCCTGGATCGGGTCGGCAAAGGCTGCCGAACCGGCAAGAGCTAGCATGGAGATGGCGAGGACAAGCTTTCTCATTCAATTGGCTCCTTTGTGAGACGACCAAACGTTAACGGACCTAAGGATGCGAATATTCCCCGCTGCCGTCACGATTTCGCCCTGGCGTTGAATCTCCCGAGTTGGCAGATAAAGAAAAGCCCCGACGTGCGGGGCTTTTCATCGAAATCGCTCAGCCTTTTGCCTTCTCGTAGAGTTCCAGGACATAGTCCCAGTTGATCAGGCTGTCGACGAATGCTTCGAGGTACTTCGGCCGCGCATTGCGGTAGTCGATGTAATAGGAGTGCTCCCAAACGTCGACGCCGAGGACCGGCGAGCCGCCGTGGACCAGCGGATTCTCGCCATTCGGGGTCTTGGAAATCTCAAGCTTGCCGTTCTTGACCGAAAGCCAGGCCCAGCCGGAGCCGAACTGAGTGGTGCCGGCTGCGATGAAGTCCGCCTTGAACTTGTCATAGCCGCCGAGATCACTGTCGACGGCCTTCTGCAGCGCGCCCGGCAGCTTGTTGCCGCCGCCGCCCTTCTTCATCCACTTCCAGAAATGGATGTGGTTGTAGTGCTGGGCCGCGTTGTTGAAGAGGCCGGCATTCTTGCCGAAGGACTGCTTCACCACCTCTTCGACCGACAGGTCGCCCATTCCAGCCTCGGCGGCCAGTTTGTTGCCGTTGTCGACATAGGCTTTGTGGTGCTTGTCGTGGTGATACTCCAGCGTCTCCTTCGACATGTAAGGCTGCAAGGCCTCATAGTCATAAGGCAAGGCGGGCAACTCAAAAGCCATGGATTGTACTCCCTCGAGGAAAAAGTCCGGTGATACTACCGGGTTAAGATAGGTCTGGAATGGGTCGGGGCAACTCCGGAATGGAGCGCCGAGCGAGTTTTAGAGCAATTCCTGGAAAAGTGCGAAACGGTTTTCGATCCGCAACTGCGCAAAAATCGAAGTGCGGGAGCGGTTCGCCGTTTCAGCGAAGCGGTGAAACGCTCCCGCGGCTCAGGCGACGGGTGTCGAATGCGCCCAGTCCCAATAGAGTTCGCGCGCCTTTTTCGCCACGGGTCCGGGCTGAAGGTCGCGGTTCTCGATGCGTGTGATCGGCACGACCTTGGAATGGTTTCCGGTCGAGAATATCTCGTCCGCGTCGAGGAAATCGCGCACCGACAGCGTCTTCTCGGTGGCCTTGAAGCCGTAGTCGCCGAGCAGGTTGATGACACGCGAACGGGTGATGCCCGACAGGAACGTGCCGTTCGGGGCCGGCGTCATCACATGGCCGTCCTTGACCAGGAAGATGTTGGACGTGCCGGTCTCGGCGACATTGCCCAGCATGTCGAGCACCAGGGCATTGTCGAAACCGCGGTTCTTGGCCTCGAGGATGGCGCGGCCATTGTTGGGATAGAGGCAGCCGGCCTTGGCGTTGGTCGGCATCGTCTCGATCGTCGGTCGCCGGAACGGCGAGACGGTGACCGAGAAGCCGGCCGGCGAGATCATCGGCGATTCATACAGGCACAGGCAGAAGCGGGTCGAATCCGGATCGGCCGGCACACCCATGTAGCCGCCATGCTCGGCCCAATACATCGGTCTGATATAGACCGCCGTCTTGCCGTCGAATTTCTTCAGGCCGTCCCAGGTGAGCCCGACGATGTCCGCGGCCGTCATCGAGGGCTTCAGGCCAAGTGCCGCGGCCGAAGCGTTGACGCGGGCGCAATGAAGATCGAGGTCGGGCGCGACGCCCTCGAACCAGCGGCCGCCGTCGAAGACGCTGGTGCCGAGCCACATGGCGTGGCTGCGCGGTCCCAGTATCGCGACATTGCCCTCGTACCAGTCGCCGTCCACATAGGTCCAAGTCGCGGTCTGCGCCGCTTGCGCCAGTGTCATGTTCGCTGTCCATATCGATGATTTTAGATTTTCATAGGACGATGCTTTGGCGGCCGGCGTCAACCGACATGGCCGAAAATCATTGAGGCCAGCGGCACTTAACTGCAATCAGCGCTTGCGTGGCGCGCCGTCGCGCCGCAAAACTCCTGCCATGCACCACGCGGCTTATGTCTTCGACGCCTACGGCACGTTGTTCGACGTGCATGCCGCCGTGCGGCGCCATGCCGGCGAGATCGGCCCGGACGGCCAGTTGCTTTCCGAGATCTGGCGCGCCAAGCAGCTCGAATATTCCTGGGTCAGGACACTGATGGGTTCATACGCCGATTTCTGGCAGTTGACCGAGCAGGCGCTCGATTTTGCGTTGCGCAAGGTGCCCTCGGCCGATTCGACGCTGCGGGCGAAGCTGCTGGAGGCATACTGGCGCCTCGACTGCTACCCGGAAGTGCCCTCCGTGCTGAAGGCGCTCAAGGCATCGGGCGCGAAGCTTGCAATCCTCTCCAACGGGTCGCCCGAAATGCTCGAGGCGGCGGTCAAATCCGCGGCGCTCGACCAGATCCTCGACGACGTGTTTTCGGTCGATCAGGTCAAACGCTTCAAGACCGACCCGTCGGTCTACGACATGGTGGTCACAGGCTGGCGGCTCTATCCAGGCGCGGTGTCGTTCCAGTCGTCAAACCGCTGGGACATAGCAGGGGCCGCCAAATTCGGTTTCCGCACGGTCTGGATCAACCGAACCAGCCAGCCAGACGAATACCGCGACTTTCCGCCGGGGCTGATCCTGCCCTCGCTCGAAGGGCTGTTGGCAGAGGTCTGAGCCCTCTGTGGCGACAGCGCAACAGTTGTGACGCGGTCACAGCTTCGCCTTTTTCTGTCCACCCTCAGGCCAGAATTGGAACCGCCTATCGCGGCCAACTGTTATGCAAGCGCCGCCGTGCCCGCGCATTCATGTTTTCTTGCGAATTAAGACCTAGAAAAGGCAACCATGTCAGACGCTTCCTTCCGTATCAGCCGCCGTGGCTTCCTCAATTTCACAGCCCTTGGCGCTGCTTCGGCCGCCGTGTCCGCCTGCACCACGACCAGCGATCAAGGCCCCGCGCCCATCCAGACGCCACCGCCTCAGGCGCCTGTCGAAGCGCCGCTTGGCGACTACGCGACGATGTACGGCGCGATGTCCGACAATGGCTTCGACCTGCCGGCCATTCCGGTGAACAAGATCGATCACAAATTCCTGCGCCAGATCGTGCCCGATCCGACGGGCCAGCGCCCAGGCACCATCGTCGTCGATACCACCGGCCATTTCCTCTATCTGGTGCGTGAGGGCGGCCAGGCGATACGCTACGGCGTCGGCCTGGGCCGCGCCGGCTTCGAATGGTCGGGCGACGCGAAGGTGCAGTGGAAGCAGAAATGGCCAAAATGGACGCCGCCGGACGAGATGGTGGCGCGCCAGCCGGAACTGACGCAGTACAGCGCCAAGAATGGCGGCATGCCCGGTGGTCTGAAGAATCCGCTCGGTGCGCGCGCTCTCTACCTCTTCCAGGGCACCCAGGACACGCTCTACCGCCTGCACGGTTCGCCCGAATGGTGGTCGATCGGCAAGTCGGTGTCTTCGGGCTGCGTACGCCTGATCAACCAGGACATTATCGACCTTTACGACCGCGTGCCCACGAAGACCCCGGTCATCGTGACGGCCAATATCGGCGCGCCTGAAGAGAACATGCCGGAGCGCAAGGCCATTCCGATCGACAACGGCGTGCCGACGGGTTCGATCCTGCTCGGCCCGGTAAAGAAGCTCACCAACGAGATGTTCTGAGCCCGGGCTTCGGGTCAGCGGTGCTTGGCCGATGTAGCCAGCACCGCAACCGGTCTGCGGTGATAATCCATCATCCCGGCAACCGCATCGGCATGCCATGGCGCTGGACCACACAAAACTTTCAGCGCCGGATGTTCTAAGCTGGCAAGGCTTCAGGCATTTTATGCGCAAGGAGTTTTGCCATGTACACACCGCCCGCCTTTCGCGACGACGATAAGAAAAGCCTCACGGCCACAATCCGCGCCGCTCGGCTGGCAATTCTGGTCACCGCCACGACGGAAGGCCCGCTGGCGACGCCTTTGCCGCTTTTGCTCGACGAAAACGAGGGCGAGCATGGCGTGATCTACGGCCATGTCGCCAAGGCAAACCCGCAGTGGCGCGTGCCGCCGCTGGGCGATGGCCTTGCGATGTTCATGGGGCCGGACGCCTATGTGACGCCGGCCTGGTATCAGACCAAGCAGGAAACCGGCAAGGTCGTCCCGACGTGGAACTATGTCGCCGTCCACGCCCATGGGCCGATCGAATTCTTCGAGGATGCCGACAGGCTGCTCGAGGTCGTGACCCGTCTGACCAACCTGCATGAAGGCGAGCGTGTCTTGCCCTGGGCCGTGTCGGATGCGCCGGCGGATTTCATCCAGTCGCAGTTGAAGGGTATCGTCGGCCTGCGCATGCCGATCACGAAGCTCGAAGGCAAGCGCAAGATGAGCCAGAACCGCAACGCCGCCGATCGTGCCGGTGTCGTGGCTGGCCTCTCATCGAGCGACCGGCCCTCAGACCGCGAGGTCGCGCCGCTCATTCCGTTGTGACACGCCAAGGGGTCGCCTGACGTCCTTCACCGCCCCCGGGTGAGACTCCCCAGGATGCCGCGCACGATGGCGCGGCCGACGGAGGAGCCGACCGAGCGCACCACCGACTTGATGGCGGCTTCCGTGACGGTCTGACGGTTGGAAGGCCGCCGATTGCCTGTTCCCGAGGCATCGTCGAAGCCCGGAATGGTCCAGCGTGAGCCGCCGCTGTTTTCCTGCTTTGCCTGCGCCTGCGCGTCCTGTGCTTCCTTGGCCCTCTTCTGCAGCATCTCGAAGGCCGATTCGCGGTCGACGAGCTGATCGTACTGACCAGCGACCGGGCTCTCGGCGACGATCCTGCGACGCTCGTCCGCGGTGATCGGCCCGAGCCGCGAGCATGGCGGCCGGATCAGCGTGCGCTGGACCATGGCCGGCACGCCCTTGTCTTCCAGCATCGACACCAGCGCCTCGCCGGTGGCGAGTTGGGTGATCGCGGTGGCGCAGTCGAAATCGGGGTTGGGCCTGAATGTCTCGGCGGCCGTCCGCACAGCCTGCTGCTCGCGCGGCGTATAGGCGCGCAGCGCGTGCTGGACGCGGTTGCCGAGTTGGGCCAACACCTTTTCCGGGATATCGAGCGGGTTCTGCGTGACGAAATAGACGCCGACGCCCTTGGAACGGATCAGCCGCACAACCTGCTCGACGCGGTCGATCAGGACTTTCGGCGCGTCCTCGAACAAAAGATGCGCCTCGTCGAAGAAGAAGACCAGCTTCGGCCGGTCGAGATCGCCCACCTCGGGCAGTTCCTCGAACAGCTCCGACATCAGCCAGAGCAGGAAGGTGGCGTAAAGCCTCGGATTCATCATCAGTTTGTCGGCGGCCAAGACGCTGATCGCGCCGCGGCCATCGCGCGTGGTGCGCATCAGATCGGCGATACGCAGCGCCGGCTCGCCGAAGAAGTTCGCGGCACCCTGCCCTTCCAGCACCAGGAGCGTGCGCTGGATGGCGCCGACGGAAGGTTTCGTGACGTTGCCGTAGCGGGCGCTGAGCTCGTCGGCTCGCTCCGCGATGTTGACGAGCAGCGCTTGCAGGTCCTTCAGATCGAGCAGAAGCAGGCCTTCCTCGTCGGCGATGCGGAAGGCGATGTTCATGACGCCTTCCTGCGCCTCGGTGAGGTTCATGAGCCGCGACAGAAGCAGCGGCCCCATCTCCGAAACGGTGGCGCGAATCGGATGACCCTGCTCGCCGAACAGATCCCAGAAGATGACCGGGAACTCCTGGAACTGGTAGGGATCAAGCTTTACTTCTCGGGCGCGCTTGACCAGGAAATCCTTGGCCTCGCCCATCATCGATATGCCGGCCAGGTCGCCCTTGATGTCGGCGCAGAAGACCGGCACGCCGGCATTCGAGAAGCCCTCCGCCAGGATCTGCAGGCTGACCGTCTTGCCGGTGCCCGTGGCGCCTGTGACGAGGCCGTGGCGATTGCCATAGCGCAGCAGCAGCTCTTCCGCGCGCTGATAGGAATCGTCGGGCTTGCGGCTGGCGCCAATGAAGATGCTGGTGTCGTCAGCCATATGGTCTCCGCAATCTGTTTCCGTACAAAGGCCTCACTCGAGGTATAGTAACGCAGGCAGCATGCGGCAATGGCCCGTGTCGGGTTTGCGCGATTTCGAATCTGGCCTTTGGCGCTTGCGGATTTTGCCCATGTTTGGCAATCGGTTAGGCGGCCGCGAGAGAACCCGGCCGGATGGTGCATTGTGATATACGGTTCCCGACCTTAGATTGGCTGGACCGGCCGATGCGGCTGAGAAGCGAGGAGAGCGATGGGCGCCGGCGCCTTGACCAGGGATGTCGACCTTCCGAACCCGGATGCCAAGCGTTGGCAGGCGCTGGTGGAAAAGGCGCTTGCCGGCGGTTCGTTCGAGGAAAAGCTCGTCTCGCACACGGATGACGGCATCCGCATCGAGCCGCTCAGCCAGCGCTCGACGACCGCCGAGCCACTGCCGCGCGCAAATCCCACGGCGCCCTGGATCGTCAGCCAGCGCATCGACGACCCGGACGTCGCGCGGGCCAGCGCGCAAGCGCTGGAGGACATCGCCCAGGGCGCGACAGGACTTTCGCTCGTCTTCGAGGGCGCGCCGAACGCCTTCGGCTATGGCCTGCCGCGCACCGCGGAGGCGCTGGAGGCCGTGCTCGACGGCGTACCGCTCAACCGCGTGCAGGTGCGCATCGACGCGCATCCCTGGAGCCGCGCCGTGGCCGACTGGCTGCTCGCTTTCCTGAGCCGGCGCCGCTCCGATCCGACCAAGCTCAATCTTTCCTTCGGCATCGACCCGGCGGCTATCTTCGCCGGAACTGGTCGGCTGCGCACCTCGATCGAGGCGCTGCAGGAATCGATGCCGCAGTCGCTGGCGCATTTCTTCTCGATGGGCGTGCCGGGCGTGCTGCTGGAGGCCGACGGCCGCGTCTTCCACAATGCCGGCGCCACGGAGGCGCAGGAGCTCGGCACGATGATGGCCTCCGTCGTGTCCTATCTGAGGATGTTCGAGAAGGCGCGCCAGCCACTCATTTACGCAGCACCCCATATCGGCTTCGCGCTGAGCGTCGACCAGGACCAGTTCCTGTCGATGGCCAAGGTGCGGGCGTTGCGCAAGCTCTGGGCGCGCATCCAGGAGGCCTGCTCGATCCCGGCCTCGACCGCCAGCGTCCACGCAGAGACGTCCTATCGCATGATGACGATGGCCGACCCGGAGACCAATATCCTGCGCACCGCGATCGCGGGCTTCGCGGCGGCGGCCGGCGGCGCCGATTCGATCTCGATACTGCCGCACACGATCGCGCATGGTCTGCCGGCCGGTTTCGCCCGTCGCGTCGCCCGCAACGCCCAGTTGATCATGGCCGAGGAGAGCCATCTCGGCTATGTCGCCGACCCCGCCAGCGGCTCGGGGGCGGTCGAAGCCTTGACTGACGATCTTTGCGCCGCGGCCTGGGAGGAATTCCAGCGCATCGAAGCCGAGGGCGGCGTGCTCGCCAGCCTGCAGCGGGGCTATATCCAGAACCGAGTGCGGACGGCCGCCGCCGAGCGCAACGCGGCCTATCGGTCGGGGGAGCGAGGCATCGTCGGCACCACGCTCTATCGCGCGCCGAACGAGCGGCCGGTCGAGACGCTGCCCCAGGAGCGGGGCCCGGCCCTGACCGAAGGCGTTGCGACTTGCGAGCCGCTGTTTGCCGCGCGCATCGACCAGTCGATCGGAGCCGGATCATGATTCCGGATTTCAGCCAGATCGGCTGGTCGGCGCCGCGCCGCGCGCCAATCGAGATCAAAGGCCAGCGGATGACGCCGGAAGGCATCGCCGTCAAACACCTCTACGCGCAGAGCGACCTCAAGGGGATCGCCAATCTCGACACCTATCCGGGCATGCCGCCTTTCGTGCGCGGCCCCTACCCCACCATGTATGTCCAGCAGCCGTGGACTATTCGGCAATATGCCGGCTTCTCGACGGCGGAGGAATCCAACGCCTTCTACCGGCGCAACCTCGCTGCCGGCCAGAAGGGCCTGTCGGTCGCCTTCGACCTCGCCACGCACCGCGGCTATGACAGCGACCACCCACGCGTCGCCGGGGATGTCGGCATGGCAGGCGTGGCGATCGATTCCATCCTCGACATGCGGCAGTTGTTCGACGGCATTCCGCTGAACGAGATGACGGTGTCGATGACGATGAACGGCGCGGTGCTGCCGATCATGGCGCTGTATATCGTGGCGGCGGAGGAACAGGGCGTCGCCCAGAAGGATCTCGCCGGGACCATCCAGAACGACATCCTGAAGGAGTTCATGGTCCGCAACACCTACATTTATCCGCCGAAGCCTTCGATGCGGATCGTGTCGGACATCTTCGCCTATACCTCCAGACATATGCCGAAGTTCAACTCGATCTCGATCTCCGGCTACCACATGCAGGAAGCCGGCGCGACGGCCGATCTGGAGCTTGCCTACACGATCGCCGACGGTATTGAATATGCGCGCGCCGGCGTCGCGGGGGGCCTCGACATCGACCGCTTCGCGCCGCGCCTCTCCTTCTTCTGGGCGATCGGCATGAACTTCTTCATGGAGGTCGCCAAGCTCAGGGCCGCGCGACTTCTGTGGTCGAGCCTGATGAAGAAGAATTTCGCGCCGAAGGACGAGCGCTCGCTGTCACTGCGCACCCATTGCCAGACGTCAGGCTGGTCGCTGACGGCGCAGGACCCCTACAACAACATCACCCGCACGATGATCGAGGCGATGGCGGCGACGCAGGGGCATACCCAGTCGCTGCACACCAATTCCTTCGACGAGGCGATGGCGCTGCCGACGGATCACTCGGCGCGGATCGCGCGCAACACGCAGCTCATCCTGCAGAAGGAATCCGGCACCACGCGCATGATCGATCCGTGGGGCGGCTCGGCCTATGTCGAGCGGCTGACGCACGATCTGGCGGCGCGCGCGCTCGCCCATATCGAAGAAGTCGAGAGCCTCGGCGGCATGGCGGCGGCGATCGAGAAGGGCATCCCGAAGTTGCGCATCGAGGAAGCGGCCGCGCGCACCCAGGCGCGCATCGATTCCGGCGAGCAGATTCTGGTCGGCGTCAACGCGCACCGCCCGCAGACGGATATCGAAGTCGATGTGCTGAAGATCGACAATGCCGAGGTGAAGGCCAGGCAGTTGGCCAAACTGCAGCGATTGAAGGGTACGCGGGACGTGGCGGCCCTGGAAGATGCGCTGGCGACGCTTACCCGCGCGGCCGAGGGCGACGAGAACCTGCTCGAATTCGCGATCCGCGCCGCGCGCGCCAATGCCACGGTCGGTGAGATTTCGCTGGCGCTGGAAAAGGTATTCGGCCGCCACACGGCGGCGGTGCAGACGATCTCGGGCGTCTATCGCGATGCGCTCGGCGACAATCCGGCGCTTGAGCGGTTGCAGAAGAAGATCGAGGCGTTCGAGAAGAAATCCGGCGCAAAGCCGCGCATCCTGGTCGCCAAGATGGGTCAGGACGGCCATGATCGCGGCCAGAAGGTGATCGCCAGCGCCTTTGCCGATCTCGGCTTCGACGTCACCGTCGGACCGATGTTCCAGACGCCGGACGAGATCGCGAAGCTGGCGGTGCGGCACGACGTCGACATCGTCGGCGCTTCTTCGCTGGCGGCCGGCCATCTGACGCTGATCCCGGAACTCAAGGAAGCGCTGAAGAAGCTCGGCCATCCCGACATGCTGATCGTCGCCGGCGGCGTCATCCCGCCTCAGGACTACGACGCCGTGCTGGCCGCAGGCGCGGCGGAGATCTTCCCGCCGGGAACCGTCATTCCGGAAGCGGCGAACCGGCTGATGGACCGATTGCTAGGCGATCGGTGAGGCTCTTGCCGATTTGCCTGAAGGGTTGTTCGATGGCAATCGACACAACCAGGACGCGATGATGTCTAAGACAATCATCCATGCGCGAGATGCTCGACAGCTTGAATCTTCAAGTTGGCGATGAGTTCCAGATCATTGAAACCGACGATGGCCTCCCAAGGCCAGTCCGACACGACAACCACGAACGGCAAATGAACGCCGCTCGCTTTGTCACGGATAAATACGAAGCTGAGCTACGGAAGCTTGCTGCGTTGGCTAGCGGTTAGCTCTCGGCCTTGTCCGAGAGCTTGACGATTTCCCATTCTTTCCCGTTGACGGTGACGACCTCGCCGACCTTCTTGCCGAACAGGGCCACGGCCATTGGCGAGACATGGGAAATGCTGCCCTTCGACGGCTCGGCCTCGTCCTCGCCGACGATGCGCCAATGCACCTTCTTGCCGTCGTCGCCTTCCAGCGTGACGCCCATGCCGAAGCGGACCACGTCGCTGCCGGGCTCCGGCACAGAAAGCTCCGCATTCTCGCGCCGCGCGGTCCAGTAGCGCAGGTCGCGGGAAACCACCGCGATGCGCTCGCGGTCGCCTTTCCTCTCGGCCCTGGCCAGCGCGTCGCGCAGGTCGGCCAGATTGTCCTCGATCATCGCCAGGCCACGCTCCGTCACCAGGTTGCGGTGCGTGCTGATCGGCCGCTCGCCGACGCCGGCAATGGCGTTTTCGCTGTCTTCTTCGCGGGTGAAAGCTCTGCTCATGCGATGAACTTAGGCTTGGCGAGGCGACTGCACAAGCGATTTGCCGATGAGGCAACCCTGGCACGATTCCTGCGACATGCATGGGGAAATGCCAGGACCTGTGCCGATGTTGAACAGACGAATGCTGCTTGCCCGGACCGCCGGCCTCGCCGTCGCCGGCGCCTTCGCCGGCAAGGCATCGGCAAAGGCGCTGCCGGGCATCGAGATGGCCGCGATGCGCGGCTCGATCAACGCGACCGAGATCGGCGTGCAGCCCGGCGCGGTCGACGACCAGAGCAAGGCATTCGCCAAGATGCTTGCCGAGGCCAGCGACCGCGACGCGCCAATCTTCCTGCCGCCCGGCACCTATCTCGTCTCGAACCTGAGGCTGCCGGCCCGCACGCGCCTGTCGGGCGTGCCCGGCGCGACGCGGATCGTCTATGGCGGCAACGGTCATCTGATGATGGCCGAACAGGCCGAGCATATCGAGCTGAGCGGCCTGGTATTTGACGGCAGCAATCGCTGGCTGGCCGACTACACGCAAGGGCTGCTCGACCTGCGCCGCGTCGCCCATCTCGTCATCGACAATTGCCAGGTCACGGGCAGCGGCAAGAACGGGTTGGCGCTGGAGCATGCCGTCGGCCGTGTCGTCCGCTCCGATATTTCGGGCGCCGCCGATGCCGGCATCTATTCGGTCGAGGCCGGCGGGCTGGAGATTTCCGGCAACACCGTATCCGACTGCGCCAATGGCGGCATCCTGGTGCATCGCTGGCAGGCGGCGGAGGACGGCACGATCGTCAGCGGCAACCGCGTCCAGCGCATCGGCGCAAGAAGCGGCGGCACCGGCCAGAACGGAAATGGAATCAACGCCTTCCGCGCCGGCAATGTCATCATATCGGGCAATGTCGTCTCCGACTGCGCCTTCACCGCGATCCGCGCCAATAGCGCCACCAATCTCCAGATCACCGGCAACACCTGCTCGCGCTCGGGCGAGACGGGGATCTATTCGGAATTCTCCTTCGAAGGCGCGATCCTCAGCAACAATCTCGTCGACGGCGCCGCCAACGGCATCTCGATCGTCAATTTCAACGAAGGCGGCCGCATGGCGGTCTGCTCGAACAACATCGTCCGCAACCTCTCGACCACCGGCCCGTACACCGCGGACCCGCCCGGCTTCGGCGTCGGCATCAGCGCCGAGGCCGACACGACCGTCTCCGGCAATGTCGTCGAGAACGCGCCGCTCTACGGCATGCAGCTCGGCTGGGGGCCTTACCTGCGCAATGTCGTGGCGACCGGCAATGTCATCCGCAAGGCCGGCACCGGCATCGTCGTATCCGTCGTCGAAGGTTCCGGCACCGCGGTCATCTCGGACAACGTCATCGACGGCACGCAGAACGGCGCCATCATTGGCCAGCGCTGGGCCGATCCGGTGACCGGGGACCTTTCCCAGTCGACCGATACCGGCTACGCGCATCTCACTGTCGAGCGTAACAAGGTGAGCTAGACCGAGGCCACGATGATGTGGGCCTGGATCTTGGCGGCAATTTCGCCACGGCCGTGCCTGTCGGCGATCGCGGCTTCGGCGTAATCGGTCGCTGACGCCAATCGCCCCGGTTCGCGCGCCTCGATCTCGTTGCGTAGCAGGGTGCCCTGACAATAGGCCACTGCCGGAACGCGCGGCGAGGATGCACGGCTCTGCTTGGCTATGGTATCGATCGTCACACCGGAGAAGCCGGCAGCCTCCAGATCGGTGCGGATCAGCGCCTTGTCGTGGTAGCCGTGCGGCGTGCGCGCCAGGAAGCGCGGCGGATCGTGCGGAAAAATCCTGGCCAGGGCATTCGTCACGTCATCGGCAAATATGTTCTCCTCGATGCGATCCCAGACACTGAAGAGGAAATGCCCGCCGGATTTCAAGACCCGCCTTGCCTCGCGATAGGCGGCGACGCGGTCGGGAAAGAACATCGCGCCGAATTGACAGCAGACGATGTCGAACGCCGCATCCTCGAAAGGCAGCTTCAAGGCATCCGCCTGGCGCCATGCGATGCGGCTGTCGGGCCCCTGGCGCGAAGCCGCATAATCGAGCATCGGCTGGTTGAGGTCGGTCACGATATAAGTAGCGTCAGAAGCGAGTTTTGGCGCCAGCGCGCGAGTGACGGCTCCGGTGCCAGCGGCAGTCTCCAGAACGGCCAATGGCGCGAAGGAAGCCGCCCGCCGTGCGGTCTCCTCGGCATAGGCTTCGAAAATCAGCGGCACCATATGGCGATCGTAATTTTCCGGGATCGACCCGGCAAACACCTTGTCCGCTTCCAGCATGGTCAGCCCGCGCCGTCCCGTTTGATAGGGAGGAAGCTAGCACATAATTTTCGTATTGGGCTCATCCGCGCGGGATATGCACGCCGGTAAAGTCGGCGCTAGTTGAGCGCCGCCGTCGGCCGCAACGAGCCGACCTTGGCGCCGACGCGACTTTCGACTGCGGGACGGGCGAGTTCGGCGAGCTTTGCCGCAAGCGCATCATCGCCGCGCAGCAGCTTTGCCAACACTGCGGCAATCATCACCTCCGCCGCCCTGCCGGCGCCGTCATCGCATTTCAAGGCGATGCCCAGGCCAAGTTCGGGCAATGCCGCGCAATAGACGCCCTCGGCGCCGGTCTTGACGAAGATCCTGCCCGGTGCTGCCTGCATCAGCGCGACATCGGCCTTGCCGGTGCCGGCGACGAGGAACGGCTCGGCCATGCAGGCCGAAATCAACCGCTTCGCCGCCCTGGCGCGCTCGGGCGAAAAGCCCCTGCCTGTCGCCATGCGGGCAAAGCCCCGCGCGAAGCTCTTCAACGGCACGGCATAGGTAGGGATCGAGCAGCCGTCGGTGCCGCAATGGTCGACGTCATGCACGGCTCCGGTCACGGATTGCATCGCATCACGCACCATTTCCTGCAGCGCATGGCCCGCCTTGACGTAGCCGCCATGGGCGATGCCTGAGTGGACGCAAGTGCAGAGGAAGCCGGAATGCTTGCCGGAGCAGTTGTTGTGCAGGGCATTCGGCACGCCACCGGCGCGGGCGAGCGCGATAGTTGCGTCATGGCTCGAGGGCCAATGCGCGCCGCATTCCAGTGCCGTCCCGTCGAGGCCAGCCTTTGCCAGCATCGCCTTTGCCAGTTCGACATGGACCGGCTCGCCCGAATGCGAAGCGCAGGCCAGCGCCAGTTCGCGGTCGCCGAAGCCATAGGCGTCGGCGGCGCCCGATTCGACCAGCGGCAATGCCTGTATTGCCTTCACTGCGGAGCGCGGGAACACCGGGCGCTCCGTATCGCCGATCTCCCAGACGGCCTTGCCGTCGGCGTCGAAGACCGAAACCGCACCGCGGTGCCAGCTTTCGACCACGGAACCACGCGTGACTTCGACCAGAACCGGGTTTGCCATGTTGCCTCCCGCACCGGCGCCCAGGGGAGCGCCGCTTGAACGCGGGCTGCTTCTATCTGATCCGGTCGAGAATGGAAACGTAGTTGGCGACCGCCGCGCCACCCATGTTGAAGATGCCGCCGAGCTTCGCGCCCGGCACCTGGATCCCGCCAGCCTCGCCGGCCAGTTGCATGGCGGTGAGCACATGCATCGACACGCCGGTGGCGCCGATCGGGTGGCCCTTGGCCTTGAGGCCGCCGGACGGATTGACCGGCAGGCGGCCGTCCTTGGCCGTCGTGCCGTCCAGCGCCAGTTTCGCGCCCTCGCCGGGCTTGGCCAGGCCCATCGCCTCATATTCGATCAGTTCGGCGATGGTGAAGCAGTCATGCGTCTCGACGAAGGAAAGGTCGTCGAGCGTGACGCCGGCGTTCTTCAGCGCCTGGTTCCAGGCGTGCTCGCAGCCCTCGAAGGCGAGGATGTCGCGCTTCGACATCGGCAGGAAGTCCTGGACATGCTCATTGGCGCGGAAGGCGACGGCGCGGCGCATCTTCAGCGCGGTCGCGGTGTCGGTGAGAACGAGCGCTGCCGCGCCATCCGAGACCAGCGAGCAATCGGTGCGCTTCAGCGGCCCGGCGACGAACGGGTTCTTCTCGCTTTCCTGGCGGCAGAACTCATAGCCGAAATCCTTGCGCATCTGCGCATAGGGATTGTCGACGCCGTTCTTGTGGTTCTTGGCGGCGATCATCGCCAGCGCGTCCGATTGGTCGCCGTAGCGCTGGAAATAGGCCTGGGCGATCTTGCCGAAGACGCCGGCAAAGCCCGCCGGCGTGTCGCCATCTTCCGGCAGGTAGGAGGCCTTGAGCAGGTTCTTGCCGATTTCGGGACCGGGCGTCGTCGTCATCTGCTCGGCGCCGACCACCAGCACGATGCGGGCGGCGTTGGCGTCGATGGCGCGGATGCCTTGCCTAACCGCCGCCGAACCGGTGGCGCAGGCATTCTCGACGCGCGTCGCCGGCTTGAAACGCAACCGGTCGTCGGCCTGCAGAACCAGGCTGGCGGTGAAATCCTGAGGCGAGAAGCCGGCGTTGAAATGGCCGAGTACGATCTCGTCGACATCGTCCGGGCCGATGCCGGCATGGTCGAGCGCCTCGACGGCGACCTTGGTGATCAGGCCCTCCAGCGTTTCGCCTTCGAGCTTGCCGAAGCGCGAATGCGCCCAGCCGACGATGCATGCGGTCATGGCAGCCTCCATTTGCGCCGCAACCTAACACGGTCGCGCGCGGCACGTCATTCAATATTGTTCAACAATGAACCGTTTTCCAGACCTTGGTATGGGCCAGAGCCACACGATCGGTTGATCTCGACGCCAATTTTTTATTGATTGACGCGTCAATAAAAAATAACCTCCTGGCGAAACCGGATCCCCAAATGCCAAAGATCGGAATGGAGCCAGTGCGCCGCAAGGCGCTGATCGACGCGACGATCTCAGCGATCGGCGAGCGCGGATCGCTGGACGTGACGATGTCGGAGATCGCCGGCCGGGCGGGCGTGTCCTCGGCGCTGGCGCATCACTATTTCGGCGCCAAGGACGAGTTGCTGTTCGCAACGATGCGTCACATCCTCGCCGAGCTCAACACCGACACAAGGCGCGCGCTCGGCCTTGCCATGACACCTCGCGAGCGCGTCTCGGCCGTCGTCGCGGTCAGCTTCTCCGACGGCCAGTTCCAGCCTCAGATCATCGCGGCCTGGCTTGCCTTCTATGTCGAGGCGCAGAAATCTTCCGAGCTGCGGCGGCTGCTGCGCATCTATGCGCGGCGGCTGCATACGAACCTGATGAGTGGGCTGACCGGCATCCTGCCTCGGACCGAGGCCGACCGTGTGGCGGAAGCGACCGCGGCGCTGATCGACGGGCTCTACATCCGCCGCGCACTGAAGGACGGCGTGCCCGATGCGCAGACCGCGATCGCGCTCGTCGAGGACTATCTCGAAACCAAGCTCAATGGACGGAGCCTGCCTTGACTACCCGACGACCCAATTTCCTGATCGTCATGGTCGATCAGCTCAACGGCACGTTCTTCCAGGATGGGCCGGCCGATTTCCTGCATGCGCCGAATCTTAAGGCGCTTGCCGCGCGCTCGGCTCGCTTCGCCAATAACTATACCGCCTCGCCGCTCTGCGCCCCGGGCCGCGCCTCGTTCATGAGCGGGCAACTGCCGTCGCGCACCCAGGTCTATGACAACGCCGCCGAGTTCGCCTCCTCGATCCCGACCTATGCGCACCATCTGCGCAGCGCCGGCTACCACACCGTGCTCTCGGGCAAGATGCATTTCGTCGGCCCCGACCAGCTGCACGGTTTCGAGGAGCGGCTGACTACCGACATCTATCCAGCCGATTTCGGCTGGACGCCGGACTATCGCAGGCCCGGCGAGCGCATCGACTGGTGGTACCACAATCTGGGTTCGGTCACCGGCGCCGGCGTCGCCGAGATCACCAACCAGATGGAATATGACGACGAGGTCGCTTTCCACGCCACGCAAAAGCTGTATGAATTCGCGCGCGCGTCTGACGATGCCGACCGGCGCCCCTGGTGCCTGACCGTCTCCTTCACCCATCCCCACGATCCCTATGTCGCGCGGCGCAAATACTGGGACCTCTACGAGGATTGCCCGGCTCTGGAGCCGGACGTGGGTTTCATACCCTACGACAGCCAGGACCCGCATTCGAAGCGGCTCTACAAGGCATCCGACTACGACAGTTTCGACATCACGCCGGAGCAGGTCCGCCGGTCGCGGCGCGGCTATTTCGCCAACATCTCCTATCTAGACGACAAGGTGGGCGACTTGCTGTCGGTGCTGGAACGCACCCGCATGCTGGACGACACGATCGTGATGTTCTGCTCCGACCACGGCGACATGCTGGGCGAGCGCGGCCTTTGGTTCAAGATGTGCTTCTATGAAGGCGCGGCGCGGGTGCCTTTGATGATGGCCGGCAAGGGCATAGAAGCCGGACTGATCAAGACGCCTGTCTCCAATCTCGATGTGGCGCCGACGCTCTGCGACCTCGCCGGCATCGACATGAGCGGGATCGCGCCTTGGACGGACGGCCAGTCGCTGCGACCGCTTGCCGGCGGCAAGGAGCGCTCGGCGCCGGTACTGATGGAATATGCGGCCGAAGGCTCCTACGCGCCGATGGTGGCGATCCGCGAGGGCAAATACAAATTCGTCCATTGCGAGCTCGATCCTCCGCAGCTCTTCGACCTCGAGGCCGACCCGCGCGAGCTCACCAACCTTGCCGCCGATCCGATGCATGCGGACCTGGTCTCGGTGTTCATGGAGAAGGTCCGCGCGCGCTGGGACATGGCCGGTTTCGACGCCGCCGTCCGCGAAAGCCAGGCTCGCCGCTGGGTCGTGTACCCCGCGCTGCGCAACGGCGCCTACTACCCATGGGAGTTCCAACCGCTGCAGAAGGCTTCGGAACGCTACATGCGCAATCACATGAACCTCGACAATCTCGAAGAGAGCAAACGGTATCCGAGAGGCGAATGATGGCCGACATTCTCGTCCCTACGCTTGATCACCTGAAGCAGGCCTATGCCGTCACCTCGACCGCCACTCAGGTGACGCCGCTGCTGGAGTCTGCGGCTTTGGCCAAGGAGACGGGGGCCGCGCGCGTCTTCGTCAAGCCGGAGTCGCTGCAATGGGCCGGCTCCTTCAAGGTGCGCGGCGCCTATTGGCGACTGAGCCGGCTTTCGCCGGATGAAGCGAAAAAAGGGGTGGTGGCGTATTCCTCCGGCAATTTCGCGCAGGGGCTGGCGGCGGCCGGCCAGGCGCTGGGCATTCCGGTCACCATCGTCATGCCGATCGATGCGCCCGCCGCCAAGCGCGACGCGACGGCCGGCTACGGCGCGCGAGTGGTGCTGACCGATCATGGCGACCGCGCGCGCGAGGAGGTCGCCGCCGCCAAGGCGCGCGAGATCGCCGAGACAGAGCACCTCACCCTGCTCCATCCCTTCGACGATCCGGAGATCGTCGCGGGCCAGGCCGGCGCCGGGTTGGAGGCGCTCGACCAGTTGGCGGCGAAGAAGGCTCACGCCGACCTGGTGTTTTGCTCGGTCGGTGGCGGCGGGCTGATCGGCGGCATATCGCTCGCCTTCCACTATGTATCGCCCAAGACCGAAATCATCGCCGTCGAACCGGAGGGCTTCAACGGCATGGGTTCTTCACTCGCGCATGGCGCGATCGAGACCATGCCGATCGGTCCGAAATCGATCTGCGACGGGCTGATGGCGCGCAAGCCCGGCGACGCGCCCTTCGCGGCGGTGAGTGCTGCCGGCGTGCGCGGCGTTACCGTCGACGATGCCTCGGTGCGGCAGGCGATGAAGATCGCCTTCGAGCGGATGAAGCTGGTGCTGGAGCCTTCGGGCGCGGCATCGCTGGCGGCGCTGCTCGGCGGCAAGGTGGATGTGGCGGGCAAGACCGTCCTCGTGGTGGCAACCGGCGGCAATGTCTCGCTCGCCGATTTCATCTCGCATATGAACGATGGGCGCATATGAACAATGCTTGAAGCGGATTTCGTCATCATCGGCTCCGGCTCCGCCGGTTCGGCCATGGCCTACCGGCTGTCGGAAGACGGCAAGCACTCGGTGATCGTCATCGAGTTCGGCGGCACCGATATGGGGCCGCTGATCCAGATGCCGTCGGCGCTGTCGATCCCGCTCAACATGAGCCTTTACGATTGGGGTTTCGCGAGCGAACCCGAGCCGCATCTCGGCGGCCGCGTGCTGGCCACGCCGCGCGGCAAGGTGATCGGCGGCTCGTCCTCGATCAATGGCATGGTCTATGTGCGCGGACATGCGCATGACTTCGACCACTGGGCCGACCAAGGCGCCGCCGGCTGGGCCTTCGCCGACGTGCTCCCCTATTTCAAGCGCATGGAGGATTCCGACGGCGGTGAGGACGGTTGGCGCGGTCACGGCGGGCCGCTCCACGTGCAGCGCGGCACGCGGAAGAATCCGCTCTACGGCGCCTTCGTCGAGGCAGGCCGCCAAGCCGGTTTCGAGCTCACCGACGACTATAACGGCTCGAAGCAGGAAGGCTTTGCGCCGATGGAGCAGACGATCCTCGGCGGCCGCCGCTGGTCGGCGGCGAACGCCTATCTGAGGCCAGCTCTCAAACGCAAGAATGTGAGTCTGGTCAAAGGCTTCGCCCGACGCGTGGTGATCGAGAATCAACGCGCCGTCGGCGTCGAGATCGAAGCTGACAAACAGATTCAGGTCGTTAAGGCGCGGCGTGAGGTGATCGTCGCGGCATCGTCGATCAATTCGCCGAAGATCCTGATGCTGTCCGGTATCGGCCCGGGCGCGCATCTGCAAGAGAACGGTATAAAGGTGATCGCCGATCGGCCGGGCGTCGGCGCCAATCTGCAGGACCACCTGGAACTCTACATCCAGCAGGAATCGACCAAGCCGATCACGCTGAACTCCGTGCTCAATCCTTTCTCCAAGGCGTTGATCGGCGCGCAGTGGCTGTTCTTCAAGACCGGCCTCGGCGCCACCAACCATTTCGAGGCGGCGGCCTTCGTGCGCTCGCGGGCCGGCGTCGACTATCCCGATATCCAGTATCACTTCATCCCGGCGGCGGTGCGCTATGACGGCAAGTCGGCGGCGAAGTCGCATGGCTTCCAGGCGCATGTCGGCCCCATGCGCTCGAAGTCGCGCGGCTCGGTGACGCTGCGCTCGCCCGATCCGAAGGCGAAGCCGGTGATCCGCTTCAACTACATGTCGCATCCCGACGACTGGAGCGAGTTCCGCCACTGCATCCGGCTGACGCGCGAGATTTTCGGCCAGAAGGCCTTCGACGGGTTCCGCGGCAAGGAGATTTCGCCGGGCAGCCATGTGCAGTCGGATGACGAGCTCGACGCCTTCATCCGCGACCATGCTGAGAGCGCCTACCATCCCTGCGGCACGTGCCGGATGGGCCGCGCCGACGACCTGACCAGCGTCGTCGATCCGCAATGCCGAGTGATCGGGGTCGAGGGCCTGCGCGTCGCCGACTCCTCGATCTTCCCGCGGGTGACCAACGGCAATCTCAACGCGCCCTCGATCATGACCGGCGAAAAGGCCTCGGACCATATCCTCGGCCGCACGCCGCTGGCGCCCTCCAACCAGGAACCCTGGATCAATCCGCGCTGGCAGGTGGCGGACCGATAGGGCATTGTCGGGCGGGCGCCCTCCCCGCCCTGCGACCATGAATGGAGAAAAGCCATGCGCGCCCAGCCGACGGCATCGCACTATGTCAACGGCCGCTACATCGAGGATGAGGGCGGCACTCCGCTGCCGGTGGTCTATCCGGCGACCGGCGAGACCATCGCGAAGCTGCATTCGGCCACGCCGAACGTGCTGGAGCTGGCGATCGAGGCGGCCCGCGCCGCGCAGCCGGCCTGGGCGCGGCTGAAGCCAGTGGAGCGCGGGCGCATCCTGCGCCGGGCGGCCGACATCCTGCGGGCGCGCAATGCCGATCTCGCCCGCATCGAGACGCTGGACACGGGCAAGGCGATCCAGGAGACGCTGGTGGCGGACGCGCCGTCGGCCGCCGACTGCCTGGAATATTTCGCCGGAGCGGTCGCCGCCTTCAACGGCGAGATGATCGATCTCGGCGGACCCTTCGCCTACACGCGGCGTGAGCCGCTTGGCGTCTGTGTCGGCATCGGCGCCTGGAACTATCCGATCCAGATCGCCGGCTGGAAATCGGCTCCGGCCTTGGCGATGGGCAACGCCATGGTGTTCAAACCGTCGGAGAACACGCCGCTCTCGGCCCTGGCGCTGGCCGAGATCTACTCAGAGGCGGGCCTGCCCGACGGGCTGTTCAACGTCGTGCAGGGCTATGGCGATGTCGGCGCCGGCCTCGTCGGGCACGATGTCGTGGCCAAGGTCTCGGTGACCGGCTCGGTGCCGACCGGCCGCAAGGTGATGTCGCTCGCCGGCTCCAAGATGAAGCACGCGACGATGGAGCTCGGCGGCAAGTCGCCGCTCATCGTCTTCGATGACGCCGATCTCGATAACGCCATCGGCGGCGCCATGCTCGGCAACTTCTACTCCACGGGCCAGATCTGCTCCAACGGCACGCGGGTCTTCGTGCAGAAGGGCCTGCATGACCGTTTCGTCGCGCGGCTCATAGAGCGCGCCAAGAAGATCCGCATCGGCGACCCTCTCGATCCGGACACGCAGATGGGGCCGCTGATCAACAGGCTGCAGCAGGAGAAGGTCGTCTCCTATATCGAAGCCGGCAAGCAGGACGGCGCGAGGCTCGCCTGCGGCGGCAGCGTGCCGTCGCTGCAGGGTTTCGAGGGCGGCTTCTTCATCGAGCCGACCGTGTTCACCGGCGTGACCGACACCATGCGCATCGCGCGCGAGGAGATTTTCGGGCCGGTGATGAGCGTCTTGAAATTCGACAGCGAGGACGAGGTGATCGAGCGCGCCAACGACACCGAGTTCGGGCTGGCGGCCGGCGTTTTCACGCGCGACCTGCCGCGCGCGCATCGGGTGATCGCCGAACTGCAGGCCGGCACCTGCTGGATAAACGCCTACAATCTGACGCCCGTGGAAATGCCCTTCGGCGGCGTCAAGCAATCCGGCATCGGCCGCGAGAATTCGCTTGCCGCGCTGGCGCATTATTCGCAACTCAAGGCGGTCTATGTCGAGATGGGAGACGTGGCGGCGCCTTATTGATGTTGGAATCCGCTCCGGCATCGCGCTGTTCTCCTTGCCCCGGTTTGCGGCGACGAAGGTAAAGGAGACTAAGATGGCGGGCGAAGCCAGGGACAAGCGAACCGCCGTGCTGCCGCTGCTGCTGGGCTTCAACGGCGGCTATGTCGATACAATGGGTTTCCTGGCGCTACAGGGGCTGTTTACCGCGCATGTCACCGGCAATTTCGTGACGCTCGGCGCTTCCCTGGCGCTCGGCACGTCGGGAGCGCTGTCGAAACTGCTCGCGTTGCCGGTTTTCTGCGTGGTGATCGTCCTCAGCCGGTTGTTGTCGCATGCGTTAAGAAGCGGACGGTTGCCGGTTTTCCGCTCGTTGCTGACGATTAAGCTCATATTGCTGACAGCAGCCGCCGCCTTGGTGGTTCGACTGGGACCGTTCCCGGATGGCGACCATTGGGCCGCCATCGTCACGGGGATGACATTGGTCTCGGCCATGGCCGTGCAGAACGCGGCGCATCGCGTTCATCTCGCCAGCCTGCCGCCTTCGACGCTGATGACGGGCACCACGACCCAGATCATGCTCGACCTGGCCGACCTGATCCACGGCTCGTCCGCCGAAGACATAGCCGCATCGCGGTCGCGCCTCGCGCGGATGTCGGGCATGGTGGCCGTCTTCGCCCTCGGGTGCGGAACCGCCGCGCTGCTCCATGTACAGATCGGCGTCTGGTCGTTCGCGGCGCCGCCGGTCGTCGCGATGCTATCGCTGCTCATCCGCGAGAGTGCGTCGCCATGATCTGACGACGCCCGGTCTGGCCATGCCAGTACCGCCTCACCCCTTCCCCGCCGTCCCGTCCAGATACTGTGTCAGCGCATAGACCAGATGGTAGAAGATGCTTGCAGGCACCTCGCTCGCAAGCGAGCGGCCGCGCTCGTCGATGCGGTCGATCCAGAGGCCGAGCGGCGCCGGATCGATGTGCCAGCGAAACAGGCGGCCGACGCGCGCCTCGATCTCAGGCTTGAGGTCCGGCCCGCCCGACCCATCGAGCGCGATGGCCGCCTTGATCGCCTCGGCCTGCGGCCAGCCGCGAGAGACCGTGTCCAGCGGCAGCCCCTGGCGCGAGACGGCGCCATAGGCGAGGCCGGTGGCGCGGTTGAGGCCGTTGGCGATGGCCGAGGCATAGAGCTTGCGGGCAAAGCCGGTGAGTTCGCTCTGGCCGCTGCGCGCGGCGAAATCGACCAGCAGCGAGGCCCATTCGAAGTGATGGCCAGGCTCCGTCCAGTTCCCCTTCTCACCGGGCGCCGGCTTCCAGCCATCATCGAAATATTCGCCAAGCGTCCAGCTTTCCGCGTCGAAGAAATGACTGCGGAAAAGGTCGATGATGCGCGCGGCGCGGCGCAGATAGGCACGCTCGCCGGTCGCCTGATGCCAGGCCAGAAAAGCCTCCAGAAAGTGCATATGCGGATTCGAACGCCGCTCGCCGGCGCCGTCGGAGGTTTCCAGAAAGCCGGTCATGCGGGCATCTTCCAGATGCGCGTCGAGGAAGGCAAACGTCTCCTCGCCGAGCCGCAACGCGTCGGGATGGCCCGACATATGGGCGTGGGCGAGCGCCAGGAGTACGCAGGAATGATCGTATGCGTCCTCGACCGGATCGGCGACCGAGCCGTCGATGTTGAGCGTTCGCACCCAGCCGCCGCGCCCTGTGCGACCCTGGCCGGCCATGAAGTCGATGCCATGGGCGATCAGCCTGTCGGCGGGGCCGTCCCAGCCGCGCTCCTTGGCAACCGCGAAGGCATAGACCTGCCGCGCCTGCGTGCGCATTCGCTTGGGTTTCATCAAGGGCGTGGCGTCGAAGCCGAGGGCCTCATGGAAGCCGCCATGGCGCTCGTCGACACCGACCGTCGACCACAGCGGCAGCGTCTCCTCGAACAGCCAATGGCGCACGCGCCGCCGCCAGGCGCCGCTCTCGATGACGCGGTCATGCGCCGGAGTGAACCTCGTCTCCAGCCGGCCGGATTTCTCCAGTTGCTCGACGATCTTCTTGACGTGCTGGCTGTGGCTGACCGGCGCGACGAAGGTGGCGTCTGGCGTCGAAACGATAGCGACATCTTTCATGCCGATCGCCGAAAGCAGGCGGCCTTCGCCGCGAATATAGGAGTTCTCGCAATCGATGGCGACGACATCGCCGAGAATGACGTTGCCGTCCTTGTCGGACGGGCCGACATCGAGCAGCGACTGCCAGGATACCGAGGTCGCTCCAGCGGAAGCCGGCCGGCACCATGGCGATGCCCTGCGCACGCTCCATGATGGCGTAGTCGATCGAGGTCGAGGGGATGGCCGCGTAAAGCTCCATCGGCATATAAAGGCCCGAAAGATCGCTGGTTGCCGCCTTGTAGGCAGCCTCCGTCGCCTCCCAGATCCGTGGCTCGAAGGCGGCGAAGGCATCGCGCATGGCGCCGGCGCGGAACAGGAAGATGCCGGTGTTCCAGTAGAAATTGCCGGCCTCGACATAGGTCTGCGCGGTGGCGAGATCGGGCTTCTCGACGAAGCGCGAGACATCGAACACACCGTCCCTGTCCGCTCCGACCTCGATATAGCCATAGCCGGTCTCGGGCTGCGTCGGCTTAAGGCCGAACACCACGAGCCGGCCGGCATTCGCCGCGGCCGCGCCGGCCTCTATACTTTGCCAGAACTGACCAGACGTCGAAATCTCGTGATCAGACGGCACCACCAGCACAAGTTCATCGCCATATTCGGAGAGCGTGCGCAGGCTGGCAAGCGCCACCGCGGCAGCGGTGTTGCGACCCGTGGGCTCGAACAGCGGTCCGCCGCCCCCGAGATCGACACCGGCAAGATCGGCATGGACGCGATCGGCATGACGTTCGGAGGCGATCAGGAAGATGGGCGTCTCGCCCTGCGGCCGCGCCGCCAACCGGCGCAAGGTTTTTGCCAGCATCGAGCCGTCGCCGGAAAGATCGTGGAACTGCTTGGGATTGTCCTCGCGCGACAGCGGCCACAGCCGCGAACCGACGCCGCCACTCATGACGAAACTGACAATGCGCTGAGGCAAGATTCGGAACTCCAGGCGGCCGGGCGACCCGTTCTAGCGGGGTCATGGTTGATCACACAAGGCTGGAAGTCGCCTTTGGCGAACCGCCGCGATCAGCCGCCGTCCCGACCGGGGCGACGAAAGCCGCCGAAATGCGACAGAAGTGCTGCCATTGCCGCTTGCAGGATCGAGAGGCGGCGGCTATAAGCCCGCCGTCTGGTCACGGAGTGTAGCGCAGTCTGGTAGCGCACCTCGTTCGGGACGAGGGGGTCGCAGGTTCAAATCCTGCCACTCCGACCAGCCGGAAGTTTCCCGAAAATTCCCCGGATTTCCCTTGTGGCGCAATGGCTTGCGCCGTTTCGGCGATTGAACCATCGCCGGAGCGTGAGGCGCGCCTCACGCCCCATGTGGGGCTTTTGCCGTTCCCATGACATTCACGCGGCCTTCAATCGAAGTTCTTGATCGGGTGATCGTCGAATGTGCCCCTTCCTCGCGGATCACGGGAACTGGTAGTCGGCAGGGACCATCTGCGTTTCGATGGCCAGGTCACTTCGTCGCCGAGTTCGGGAATCGCGAAGTCCAGTCCCCACTCACTGCGCCGGATGCTGCCGGTCGCCGAGAAGCCGATCTTGGGAACACCCATCATCGGATGCTCGGCCATCGAGCCGTTGAACGTGACGTCGAGGGTTACGGGATGCGTCTCGCCGCGAAAGGTCAGGAGTCCGTCGACCGTGCCGATCTTCTCGCCCGTGACGCGGATCGTCTTGGAAACGAAGGTGATCGGCTTGGCGGCCAGGAACGTCTCGTCGCCGCCGATCTCGGCGTCGAAGTCGACCTTTTCCGGCCAGGGGTAATCGGTGCGGACCGAGAGCGGATCGATCGTAACCGACAGCGTGGATGCCTCCGGCTTTTCGGGCTTCCAGTCGAGCCGCGCATCAACCTTGGTGAAGCGCGCGGTGTAGTGGGACAGGCCGGAGTGGTTGAACGACCAGTTGAAGCTCGAATGCGAGGGGTCGGTCTTGTAAGCGCCGCCGGGCGCCGGATCACTGGCAACGGCGAAGGTCGTGCTCAATGCCAGACCGATCGAGAGTACAGCTAGACGAAGCATGGGTGTTTCCTTGAATGCTTGATATGAAAGGGGAAGCCGGTTCAGGCGGCCTTGTCGCGACCAATGGCCTGGATCTTTTCCCAGACGCTTCCGGACTGGGGAACGTCGAGGTCGAAAACGGCGGCTAACGTGTCGGCGAGATGGTCGGCGCTCGTGATGCGCTGCTCGCTGAAGCTGTTCGCGGTCACCCGGCGAAAAACATCGTTCTGCAGGGCAACATAGCCGTCCGCCGTGTGCCGCAGGACCGCGAGCGCATTGGTGAACGGCGAACCGGGATCCTGCATCAGCCAGCCATGCGTCGCGGCCATGGCGGCCTCGTCACTGTGATCGGGCCGGAAATCGAAGCTCTTCGCGATACCGCGCGCATGATTGTTGAAGCGCAGCCAGCCGCCGTCGGCCGGCATTATCGAGAAGTCGAAACCGCGCTGGCTGATCGGCCCGACGGCAAGCGGCACCGGCTCGAAGATGGCGTCGGCGACGCCGACTTCCGCGAGATAGGGGCGATCGAGATCGACCCGCAGGGTCAAGTGGTTGCCGATGGCGATGTCGCCGAGTGTTTCCCGGTTAACACCGCCGCAAAGGCGCATTACCCGGAAGCCTAGCGCTGCCAGCGCCGCGCCGAAGAGGCCGTTCATCTCGTAGCACCAGCCGCCGCGCTTGCCTTCCACCATCTTGGAGAAGGCGGATGCCGTGGTGATCGATGACGGCCATCCCATGAAGGCATCCAGCGCCTCCCAGGTGAAGGTCATGAGGTGGGCGCGGTGCAGTTTCGACAGGCTGTGGATGTCGACAGAGGCCGGCCGCTCCACGCCCATCCTTGCGAGATAGGCGTCCAGTTGGGCCGCTGTCATAGCTGTTCCGTTTTCGTTCGAAGGCGCGTGCGTCATCCCTCAGTCTCCTTTCGATGGACCGTTGTTGAGTTTCTCGATGCTGTGTTTCAAAGCGGCTTGCCGCGAGCCTTGCGTCTTGCGGCGGCAGGCACGCTTGAGCGGCGTGCCTCCACCGGACCAGATAAGGGCGTTGCTTGTTCTCCAGACCGTCCAGCCGTTGCGGCGCCTCCTTAGCGCCTCAGGAAAGCGGGCGTTCCTAAATGAATGTGCAAGGCGGGCCGGATATCCTAAATGTTTGCTAAACAGACTTGGGACAGGCGATAGGGACGGGAGGGGCGACAGGGGTGGCGGTGCGGCTCGACGACAAGCTTCTCGAATTCCTCAGGCGACCGCTGATGTGCATCATCGCCGCGGCTGACGCGGCCGGGCGACCATCCGCGGGGCGCGGCGTCGGCTTCCATCTCATGGAAGACCGCGGGACGATCGAGGTGATCTTTTCCGCCTGGCAATGGCCGCGGCTCGAACCCTGCATCCGGCAGACAGGGCGGATCGCCGCTACCTTCGTCAGCCCTTCGGACTATGTCAGCTTCCAGATCAAGGGGGCCGCCACCATGCGGGACACGCAGGCGCCAGATCTCGATCGCGCCGACCGTTTCATGACGGCGGCCACGAACGAACTAGAGTCTCTCGGCGTGCCCCGGCGGCTTATCGCGCCATGGCTGACCGCCCGTGAGGCGCGCGTCGCCCAGCTCGAAGTCAGCGAAACCTATATCCAGACACCCGGCCCACTCGCCGGCATGCTGGCGGGCGCGAGGACGTTATGAGCCTGCGTCTTTCCGACCTTTCCGCCTGTTTCGAGGGCGTCATTCCCTCCATCATAGCCACCGCGTCGGCCGATGGCATGCCGAACGTCTCCTACCTCTCCCATGTGGCGCGGGTCGATGAAGAGCATGTCGCGCTCTCCAACCAGTTCTTCGCCAAGACGGCGGCCAATGTGCGCGCCAATCCCAAGGTCACGCTGATCCTCGTCGACGGCATCACGGGTGACCAGTTCCTGCTCGACATCGGCTTCGTGCGGTCGGTCGATGTCGGCCCGCTTTTCGACAGGATCGCGCTGCAGTTGAAGGCGAGCAGCGCGCAGATCGGCATGTCGGAGATCATGCGGCTCCGGAGCGCCGATATCTTCCGCGTGCATGGGATTGAAAAAGTCCCCTCTCCCGTGGAAACCGCGCTGGCCACGGCCAGCCGCGCGCCCGTCAACCTTCCCGCCCTTTCGGAGGCGGTCAAGGTCATCGAGCGGCAGGCGGAGGCGGACGAGATCATCGACAGCCTACTCAGCGGCGTCCGGCGCGTGCTCGGCTATGGCAACGCGCTCGTTCTCATCCGCGACAGCCACCGCGGCTGCCTGATCACTACCGGCAGCATCGGCTACGAGCGCTCGGGCCTGGGATCGGAGATAGCGGGCAACGAGGGGCTGATCGGCGCCGCCGCGACGAGCGGTCAAACGATCAAGGTCAACGACATGAGCCGTGTGCGCCGGTTCGGCGAAGCGATCGGCCTGGAGACTGAGGCAGCGGAAAATACCTCGCGCAGCGTCTCCTTCCCGCAGTTGCGCACGGCAATGAGCCAGATCGCCGTTCCGTTGGCTGCGGGCGGCACGGTGACCGGAGTGCTGTTCATCGAGAGCGAGGAACGGCTGGCCTTCCGCGAGGACGACGAGGCGGTCCTGGAAATCCTGGCTGGTCAGGCTGCCAGTGCCCTGCGGGCAAGCGAGCGGGAGGCAGCGGCGGCCGAACCGAGGCAGGCGACCCCGGAACCTGCCGCCACCGGTCGGGAGAATCCGCGTCGCCCATCATCGCTTCGACGACAGCGTATTCGTTGACGGCACATATATCGTGAAGGGCGTTGCCGGAACGCTGCTGCGCCTTATGCTCGAATGGCACCTGAGCGAGGGCCGAAGCGAGTTTACAAACCGGGAAATGCGGCTCGCGGTCGGCGCCCGCATGCCGGAGATAAAGGACAACCTCGAGACCCGGCTGCTTCTCCTACGCCGCCGACTCGAGGAAAAACAGGCTCCGATCAAGATCGTTCGGATCGGCCGGGGCCGCGTTCGCCTGGAGACGGAAGGACCGCTCATACTCAACGCCGGGCGGGAATGAGCTGCGACCGGCCAGGAACGGCGGCGCGCCTTGCTGACCGGCCTTCTTGCTCTTTAAGGCCAGCAAGCTTTGCCTGGCATATTGCGCGATGGCGGCTTCAAGTGTGTGCCGCGGCGCGTATCGTTCGGGCGATGGGGCTACAGGTCAAGTCGTCCGGGTGGCCGACAACGGGCCATCGACTACCTGGACCAGGATGACGCTTCGTCGAACCCTCATCCTGATCCAGCTCTTGTTGGAGCTTTATCTTTTCCGAAAACCGGTTCCCACTTTTCGGTATCATGCTCTAATGATTACGCTTCCGTATCTTGAGAGGTGGCGGACCATTGAAACGGCAAGACCGGGTGAGACCATGACATTCGCGCCGAGGACCCTTTTGCCGTCTGTCTTGATCGGTGTCTTTCTTGCAGGCGCGGGCTGCTCGACCACCGCATCGGTGAGTCCGGCGAAATACGAGAAGATGAACTGCCCCGAGCTCAACAATGAAGTCGGCGATACCGCCACCGAGATTTCGCGCACCGCAATCGCCCGCGGCAAGGTCGCCAACACCAGCGTGCCGAACTGGCTGCTCGGCGGCGAGCGCGTGAAGACCGTGGTTGCCAATCGCGAAACGGCGAAGATCGAACGGCTGCAGCAGCAACAGCAGTCGATCATCGCGACCAGAAATCAACGGTGCCCCTCCGCGCAATAAGCCGGCGCCAGCCAGGCCCGCCCGGCTTCAAGCGCTGACGCGGAACCGTGTCGAATCGATCGCCGCGTTCATCAGCGTGCGCGTGTAGGCCTCGCGCGGATTGTCGAATATCTCTTGGGTCGGGCCCTCCTCGACGATCTTTCCCTGCTTCATGACGATGATGTAGTCGGCCATGGCGCGCACCACGGCGAGGTCGTGGCTGATGAAGAGATAGGACAGTTCGTGGTCGGCCTGCAGCTTGCGCAAAAGTTCCACGATCTGCTTCTGCACGGACCTGTCGAGCGCCGAGGTCGGCTCGTCCAGCACCACCACTTTCGGCTTCAGGATCATGGCCCGGGCAATGGCGATGCGCTGGCGCTGGCCGCCAGAGAATTCGTGCGGGTAGCGGTTGCGCGCGTTGGGGTCGAGGCCAACCTCGCGCAACGCCTCGACGGCACGCTGGTCGCGCTGCTTGCCCGTGAGCGACGGCTCGTGCACCAAAAGGCCCTCGGTGATCACCTGGCCGACGGTCATGCGCGGCGACAGCGAACCGAAAGGATCCTGGAAAACGAGTTGCAACTCGCGCCTGAGCGGCCGCATCGCCTGACGGTCGGCTGCGGAAATGTCGCGGTCGCCGAAGCGGATGACGCCATCGCTGGGCAGAAGCCTGAGCAGCGCGCGACCTAACGTCGATTTGCCGGACCCGGACTCGCCGACGATGCCAATCGTCTGGTTGCGCTTCAGCCGGATCGAGATCCTGTCCACCGCGCGCAGCATCAGCGGCTCGCCGCCGAGAAAGCCGCCGCCGATCCTGAAGACGACCTCGACGTTGCGGCCTTCGAGCAGCACCGGTGAATTGGCGGGCGGCGGCGCCTTTGTGCCCGTAGGTTCGGCCGCAAGCAGCATCTTGGTGTAGGCGTGCCGCGGGTTGGCGAAAAGCGCTTCCGCCTCACCCTCCTCCACCACCTCGCCCTGGCGCATGACGTAGACGCGATCGGCGAAGCGGCGCACGATGCCGAGATCGTGGGTGATGAAGACGATGGCCATGCCGAGCTTGCGCTGCAATTCGGCCAGCAGCATCAGGATCTGCGCCTGGATGGTGACGTCGAGTGCCGTCGTCGGCTCGTCGGCGATCAGGATGTCGGGATCGTTGGCCAGAGCCATGGCGATCATGACGCGCTGACGCTGGCCGCCCGACATCTCGTGCGGATAGGATTTCATGCGCCTTTCGGGATCGGGGATATGCACCAGCCTCAACAGTTTCAGCGCTTCCTCGCGCGCGGCTTTGGCGTTCAGACCGCGGTGCCGGCGGATCGGCTCCATCAGCTGGTTGCCGATGGTGTAGAGTGGATCGAGCGAGGTCATCGGCTCCTGGAAGATCATGCTGATCTTGCGGCCACGCACCTTGTTGAGGTCGCTCTTCGACATGGCCAGAAGGTTCCGGCCGCGATAGTCGACTTCGCCGCTCGCCTCGCCATTGGACGACAAAAGGTTCATCGCCGCCATCATCGTCTGGCTCTTGCCGGACCCGGATTCGCCGACGACGGCAACCGTCTCGCCGGCACTGACCTTGATGTTGATGCCTTTGACCGCCTCGACGGTGCCGTCGAGGGTCTGGAAACGGACACGGAGGTCCTTGACGCTGAGGATCGTTTCGGAAGCCATTTCGGCGATCTCCCTCTATCGATCTTTTGGGTCTAGCGCATCGCGCAGGCCGTCGCCGACGAAGTTCAGCGCAAACAGCGTCGACACGAGGAAGAAGGCCGGGAACAGAAGCAACCAGTTGGCGTAGCCGATGTTCTTGGCGCCGACCGAGATCAGCACGCCCCAGCTCGTCATCGGCTCCTGCACGCCGAGGCCGAGGAAGGAGAGGAAGCTCTCCAGGATGATGACCTGCGGCACCAGCAGCGTCATGTAGATGACGACCGGGCCGAGCAGATTGGGAATGACGTGGCGCAACAGGATGCCGCGCTGGCCGACGCCCATGGCTTCCGCCGCCTGGACATATTCCTGCCTGCGGATCGACAGCGCCTGGCCGCGGACGATGCGCGCCATGTCGAGCCACAGAACTGCGCCGACGGCCAGGAACATCAGCACGAAGTTGCGGCCGAAGAACACGACCAGCATGATGACGAAGAATATGAAGGGCAGAGAATAGAGCACATCGACGATCCGCATCATCACCTCATCGACCCTGCCGCCGGCAAAGCCCGCCGTTGCGCCGTAGACGACGCCGATGACGCCGGCGACGACGCCGGCGAGCAGGCCGATGGCCAAGGATATGCGCCCGGCCATCAGCGTGCGCGAGAGCAGGTCGCGGCCGGTGTTGTCGGTGCCGAAAAAGAAATACTGCTGTTTCACGGCCGAGCTCATCGTCACTTCGAGGCCGTCGGGCGACTTGTTCTCGATCCTGGTGTGGTCGAAGGCGTCGGAGCGGTCGAGATAGCGGATGTTGCGGTCGTCGATCGGCTTGGTCGAGGTGACGGTGACGACGACGCGATTGCCGTCCTGGTGCCATTCCTTGATGTCGGCGCGCATGCGCTTTATGGCGTCGCCCAGCGCGCCCTGGATCATGTCGGGTTTCGGATAGGCCGAAAGGCTCGGCGGCATGCGCACATAGTCGCCGTAGATGGTGGTGTATTCATGCGGCACGACCCATGGGCCGAACACACTGATGACGGCGACAAGGGCCAGGTAATAGAGGCTGAACATGGCGGCGCGGTTGCGCTTCAGCCGCGCCCAGGCATTTCCCCAGGCCGAGCGGCCGACGATGGCGGGGGGAGCGACGGCGGCAGCGATCTCAGTCATAGCGCACCCTCGGGTCGACGACCGCGTAGAGCAGGTCGACGATCAGGTTGAAGACGATGGTGAAGAGTGCGATCACCACCACGGTTCCCATGACCAGCGTGTAGTCGCGGTTGAGCGCGGCATCGACGAAGTAACGGCCGACGCCCGGGATGGAGAAGATCGTCTCGACGATGATCGAGCCGGTGAGCAGTGCCGCGGCCGCTGGGCCGGTGAAGGAGACAATCGGCAGCACGGCGCCGCGCAGCGCGTGCTTGACCACCACCGACCAGTCCGACAGGCCGAGCGCGCGGGCCGTGCGGATATGATGCGAGCGCAGGCTCTCGATCATCGAGCCGCGCATCAGGCGCGCGACGATGGCGATCTGCGGCAAGGCCAGTGTCAGCACGGGGCCGACCTTGTTGATGAGGGCGCCGTCGCCCCAGCCGCCGATCGGTAGGAGCTTCCAGGACAGGCCGAGGACGAGCTGGATAACCGGCGCGATGACGAAGGTCGGGATGGTGCTGCCGGCGGTGGCCAAGGCAATCACCGAATAATCGGCCAGCCTGTTCTGGTTGAGCGCGGCGATGGTGCCGAGGAAGGAGCCCAGCAGCAGCGCCAGCACCAGCGCCGAGGCGCCGATCTGGATCGAGATCGGCAGACCCTTGGCGAAGAGTTCGGTGACGGTGAAGTCCGGCAGATTGTAGCTCGGGCCGAAATTGCCGCGCATGAGATTGCCGAGATAATGCAGATACTGCAGCCAGAGCGGATCGTTGAGGCCGAACTGGGCTTCGAGATTGGCCTTGATCTCGGGGCTCAAGCCCCTCTCCTGGTTGAACGGGCCGCCAGGCGCGACGCGGATCAGGAAGAACGCCACCGTCACGATGACGAAAAGCGTGGGAATGGCGGTCAACAACCGCCGGAAGACATAACGCAGCATCGGCGCTCCGCTTCAGCCAAGGCGACGGCTCTCCAGACGAGACCGTGGCACCGGCATCTCTGATCTTCGCACCGGGTAGCCTGAAAATCCAACCCGACTTTCGGCCCGGCACGACGACAGACCGCCACCGCCGCCCGGAAGAAGGGGCGGCGGCGCGGCCAAGGGTTGATCGTCAGTCCTTGGAGATGAAGCGGGACGGATGAATGTCCATGACATTGTCGGTGAAGCCATGCAGCTTCGAGGAGACGATGTCGTGGTAGCTGTAATAGAGCAGCGGGATCTGGCCGACGTCGTCGATGAGGATGCGCTCGGCATCCGCCAGCTCTTTCATCCGCTCCTCGGGCTTGCCGCCGGCAGCAGCGGCCTTGTCCATGGCAGCCTCGTAGGCCGGGCTGTCGTAGTTCGAGTAGTTGTTGCCGCTTGCCTTGCGCGAGATGCCGAGGAAGGTCTCCGGATCCTTGTAGTCGGCGATCCAGGCGGCGCGGGCGACGTCGTAATTGCCCTTCTGCTCGAGGAAGCCGTAGTGGGTCTTGGTGTCGGTGTTGAGAAGCGTCACCTCGACACCGAGCGGCTTCAGCTGTTCCTGGATCGCAACCGCCGTATTCTTGTGGTTCTCCGAGGTGTTGTAGCGGATCTCCATCTTCAGCGGATGCTCTGGCGTATAGCCGAGCTTCTCCAGGATTTTCTTGGCCTCGTCCTCACGGTCGATCTGGGACATGTCGGCGTATTTGGCCATCGCGGGCGTGTAGCCCTCTATGCCTGGAGGCACCATCGAATAGCCGGGCAGCATGGAGTTCTGCCACACCTTCTCGGCCAGGAAGTCGCGGTCGATCGCCATCGAAATGGCGTTGCGCAGCTCGACATTGTTCCACGGCTCTTTGTCTGTCTTGATGGCGTAGTAGTAAGTACCGAGATACGGGCCGACCTTGATCTGGTCGCCGAACTTGGTCTTGAGATCGGCCAGCTGCTCGGTCGGCAGATCGTCATAGCTGTCGAGCTCGCCGGCCTCGAAACGCTTCATGGCCGAGGAACGGTCCTCGGTCGGGATATAGTTGACGGTGTCGATCTTGACGCTGGCGGCATCCCAGAATTTCGGGTTCTTGACCAGCTTGAGATGGTCGTTGGGCACCCATTCGGCGAGCGTATAGGCGCCGTTGGAGACGAGCTTGCCCGGCTTGATCCAGTCGGCGCCGAGCTTGTCCATGGAAGCCTTGTTGACCGGATAGGTTGCCTGGTGGGTCAACATTTCCAGGAAGTATGGCGTCGGCGCCTTGAGGGTGACTTCCAGCGTAGTGGCGTCGATCGCCTTCACGCCCATGTCCTCGGCCTTGCCCTTCTTGGTGTTGAAATCCTCCGCCCCCTTCACGGGATAGAGCATCGAGGCGTATTCCGCGCCGGTTGCCGGGTCTTCCAGACGGTGGAACGCAAAGACGAAGTCCTCAGCGGTGACCGGCGTGCCGTCGGACCACACTCCGTCCTTGCGCAGCTTGAAGGTGTAGACGGTGCCATCGTCCGAGACGGTCCAGCTTTCGGCGGCGCCCGGGATCAGATTGGCCTTCTCGTCCTGCATGACCAAGCCCTGGAAAAGGTCGCGCAGGATGTTGGCTTCGTAGACAGTCGAAGTCTTGTGCGGATCGACCGATTCCGGCTCGGCGGCGCTGCCGCGGTTGTAGACCACCTCGGCAAAAGCTTGCGTGTAAAAAGAGCCCGTGGCCAGAGCCATGGTGGTGGCGAATACCGTCGCCTTCAGCATGTTCTTCAGCATTAAGTTCTCCCTATCGGCGCGACCCCTCAGCCGCGCCTTCTTAAGTGTTGGCGCCCGGAGCCGTTGAAACAGCCCCTCTCAGGCGTGCCGCCGGTCCCTTCCGGAGGCTGGTGGCAGGAGACTAGACAGAGCCAAATCTTATTTCAACCATCGCCTGCTTGACGCAAAGTGAGCCGTCATCACATTAAAACAGCGAATACTAATGCTCTAAAGCGTATCTCAACTTGGCACACCTGCCGGATGCTCGGCGCGTTTTCTGTTTCTGCAGGCGGGGTCCTGGAATCTCCGCGTCATGCTGAAAACCGAAAATTCCGTGTCCGTTGGTCTTGTTTCCGGGCAGATGCGCAGGCACCGCGATCGAAATCGCCATGCTTGCGCCGATATTCATCCTGTTGCTGTTCGGCACGGTTGCATAACGAATCTATTCCGACGCCAGCCAGTAGACCGCCGTCAGCCAATCCTTGCGATGAAACTGCCCAAAGGCGGCAGCACCAGCGCGGCCTCTTCGAGAACACCGCCAAGAACGCCGGCGACATCGACGGAAAGAGCCGCGATCTCGATATGACGGACCTCCGGCGGCAACGCCCAGTACGCCGGCTCCCGGGCGAAGTTGAAGACGCACAGCAATTCTTCATCTGCACCCAGGCGGATGAAAGCCAGGACGTCGCCCTCGGCCCCGAGAAAACGGATCGAGCCGGCGTTCAGCGCCTGATGGCGCTTGCGCAGGGCAAGGATCGAACGATAGGCCGCGAGCACGGAACCGCCCTCGCCATCCTGAATGTCGACCGCGCGCGCGCGATGCGCCTGCGGCACCGGAAGCCAGGGCTTGGCCGTAGAGAAGCCGGCATTCTCGCCGTCCGCCTGCCAAACCATCGGCGTTCGGCAGCCGTCCCTGCCCTTCACGCCCGGCCAGAAGCGGATACCGACCGGATCGCGCAGATCCTCATAGGCGAGTTCGGCTTCCTCCAGTCCCAATTCCTCGCCCTGATAGAGGCAGATCGAGCCGCGCAGGCAGGCGAGCAGCGCGATCGAGAACTTGGCCATCGCGTCCGGGCTCTCGCCGGGCCGCATCCAGCGGCTGATGTGGCGCACGACGTCATGGTTGGAGAAGGCCCAGCAGACCCAGCCGTCGGGGGCGGTCGTCTCGAACGCCTCGACGCAGCCTCGCACATGGGCGGCGGAAAATTGCGGGCCAAGCAGGTCGAAAGTGTAGCACATCTGCAATTTGTCGCCGTCGGACACATAGGCGGAGAGCGTCTGCAGCGAACGCTCCTCGTCGCCCACCTCGCCGACCGAGGCGCGGTCGGGATATTCGTCGAGCAGCGCGCGGAAGCGTTTCAGGAAGTCGAGGTTCTCGGGACGAGTCTTGTCGAAAAGATGCTCCTGGAAGCCATAGGTGCTGGTCGACCCATTGGTGCCGGCGACGCTTGACGCCAAGGGCGGGTTGTCGCGCAGCCAGCGGTCATGGAAATAGTAGTTGACGGTATCGAGCCGGAAGCCGTCGACGCCACGCTCCAGCCAGAAGCGCACCGTGTCCAGAAGCGCGTCCTGGACCTCCGGATTGTGGAAGTTCAAATCGGGCTGAGCGGCGAGGAAATTGTGCATGTAATATTGCCGGCGGGTGGCGTCCCACTCCCAGGACGGGCCTCCGAAGACGGACAGCCAGTTGTTTGGGGCGTTGCCGTCCGGCTTGGCGTCGGCCCAGACATACCAGTCGGCCTTGGCATTATCTCGGCTGGCGCGGCTTTCGACGAACCATTCATGCTTGTCGGAGGAATGCGAGATCACCTGGTCGATGATGAGCTTCAGTCCGAGCCGATGCGCCTCGGCGACCAGCGCGTCGAAATCCTCCAGCGTGCCGAACATCGGATCGACGTCGCGATAGTTGGACACGTCATAGCCCATGTCGGCCATAGGCGACTTGAAGAAGGGCGAAAGCCAGACCGCGTCGACGCCGAGCGAAGCGACATGAGCGAGGCGCGACTTGATGCCCTTGAGATCGCCGCTGCCATTGCCCGTCGTGTCCTGGAATGAGCGCGGATAGACCTGATAGATGACGCAACCACGCCACCATTCGGCTTTTCGTCCGGGATTGTCGCCAGCCATCACGGACCTTTCCTCGCACTGACCTTTTTCGCCCGACGCTCGATCATGAAATTGACGCTGCGGCCAGCCACCGGCCGCGCCAGATCGACCGGCTGCGTCTCGATTGCCGGGCGCCATTCAAATCCATCCCGCGCCGGCAAGGTGAAGACACATTGGCGACGATCGCCGTTGATGATGACGGCAAGGCGGCCGCCCCCAGCATCGCCGAGCAGCATGACGAGGCGATGCCGGCCGGGATCGTTCCAGTCGGGTTCGCCGAGCGGCGCACCGGTTTCGGTCAGCCAGGCCACGTCGGGAATGTCCGCTCCGTCGGCGGGCTCGCCGGTCAGGAAGCGTGGATACGCCAGCGCCGGAAAGGCGCGGCGCAATGCGGCAAGCGAGGATGTGTATTGCTCGAGCGCCTGGTCGCGGCCGGCCCAGTCGAGCCAGGTGACGGCGTTGTCCTGCGCGTAGGCGTTGTTGTTGCCTTTCTGCGTGCGGCCGAACTCGTCGCCGGCGGTCAGCATGATGGTGCCGCGCGAGGCAAAGAGCGTGGCGAGCAGCGCGCGCTGGTCGCAGGAGCGAGCCTTGGCAATCGCGTCGTCGCCCGTTTCGCCCTCGGCGCCGTTGTTCCACGACAAATTGTCGTTATGGCCGTCGCGGTTCTGCTCGCCATTGGCCTCGTTGTGCTTGCGCTCATAGGCGACGATGTCGGCCAGCGTCATGCCGTCATGCGCGGCGATGAAATTGACGGTTCGGCTCGTCGGCTGGTCTTCCCGACCGAAGACATCGGAGGAACCGGCGAGCCGGGTGGCCAAGGTGCCGATCGCGCCGGTATCGCCGCGCCAGAAGCGCCTGATATCGTCTCGGTAGCGATCGTTCCACTCCACATAGGGCGGGCGGAAATTGCCGAGCTGGTAGCCGTTCGGACCGATGTCCCAGGGCTCGGCGATCAGCACGCGGTCGACGAGCGCGGGATCGCCCGCGATGGCCTGAAGCAACGGCGCGTCCGGATCGAAAGCGCCATCAACGCGGCCGAGCACCGGCGCTAGGTCGAAGCGGAAGCCGTCGACACCAGCGAAGCGGACGAAGTGGCGAAGCGTGTCGAGCACCATCTCGCGCACCACCGGATGGTCGCAGGCGACGGTGTTGCCGGTGCCGGTGTCGTTGACCAGCCGGCCGTCCGGTTGATGGTTATAGTAGGCTTGGGCATCGAGCCCTCGCAGGGACAGCGTCGGCCCTAGCCGGTCGCTCTCGCCGGTATGGTTGAAGACGAGGTCAAGGATGGTGCCGATGCCGGCCTTGCGCAGCGCGGCGACCGTGTCGCGCAATTCCTCGAGGCCGCCGGGCGCCAGCCGCGGGTCGAGCGCCATGAAGGTGACGGGGTTGTAGCCCCAGGCGTTGCTCAGGCCCAATGGCGACAGGTGCCGCTCGTCGATCGATGCGGTAATCGGCATCAGTTCGACCGCGGAGACACCGAGGCGCCTCAGGTGTTCGACGACAGCCGGATGGGCGAGCGCCGCGATGGTGCCCCGCTGTGTTTCGGGCACGTCCGGATGCAATCTTGTGAATGAGCGGACGTTGAGCTCGTAGATCAGGCCGCCGGGCTGGAAGAGAGGTGGCTGGGGCTGCACTGGCTTGGGCGGCGCCACCACAATCGCCTTGGGCATCAGCGGGGCCGTGTCGGCGCCTTCGTTGCTTTTGGCGGCGAGCCGCCAATGGTACTGGTAGGGCTGGTTGATCTCGACGGCGTAGGGGTCGGTGAGCAGCTTGTCGGCATCGAACCAAAGGCCTCGCTCCGGCGCATAGTCGCCGTCGGCGCGAAAGCCGTAGCGGGTGCCAACGCCAAGGCCAGGGACAAGCCGCGCATGCACGCCCTCGCCTTCCGGCGTCAGTTCCAGCCGGTCGAGTTCTCGCGCGCCGGTGTCATCGAAGAGCGACACCCAGAGCCGTCTCGCCGATGATGACCAGACGGCGAAGCGAACGCCATCTGGGGTGACAGTGGCGCCGAGGGTCATGCGCGCGCCTCCCCTTCTCCCCTTGTGGGAGAAGGTGGATCGGCGCGCAGCGCCGAGACGGATGAGGGGTGTTGGAAGGAATGAGGCCCTGAAGAATAGGATGCTGCAAGAGCCCATTTCTTCATCGTGGCGATCCGTCCAACACCCCTCGTCCGTCGCCTTCGGCGACACCTTCTCCCACAAGGGGAGAAGGGGGAGCCCAGCTCCACCCTCAAGTAATCACGCTCGGCTTATTGCGGCCGGTGTGGCTCTTGATGCCGGCGATGTCGTCGGCGGCGGCGATGAGGTCGGCGAGCGCTTCCTGCGTGTCGAGGTCGTGCCTGGCCTTGTCCGGCTCGTAGCGCTCGATATAGACGCGCAGCGTCGCGCCCGAGGTGCCGGTGCCGGAGAGGCGCAGCACGACGCGCGAGCCGCCCTCGAACAGGATCCTGATGCCCTGGTGTTCGCTCACCGAGCCGTCGACCGGGTCGTGATAGGCAAAGTCGTCGGCCTTGGCGATCTTCAGGCCTCGCACGCTGGTGCCGGGCAGCGAGCCCAGCTTGGCGCGCAATTCGTCGACCAGCGCGTTGGCGCGATCGCTCTCTACCTCTTCGTAATCGTGGCGCGAGTAATAATTGCGGCCGTAGGTCGCCCAGTGCTCGGTGACGATCTGCTTGCAGCTCTCGCCGCGCGCGGCAAGGATGTTGAGCCACAGAAGCACCGCCCACAGGCCGTCCTTCTCGCGCACATGGTTGGAACCGGTGCCGGCGCTTTCCTCGCCGCAGATGGTCGCCATTCCGGCGTCGAGCAGATTGCCGAAGAACTTCCAGCCGGTCGGCGTCTCGTAGATGCCGATGCCGAGCTTTTCGGCGACGCGGTCGGCCGCGCCGCTGGTTGGCATGGAGCGGGCAATGCCTTTCAAGCCATCCTTGTAGCCGGGCGCCAGTCTGGCATTGGCGGCAAGCATCGCCACCGAGTCCGACGGCGTGACGAAGATGCCCTTGCCGATGATCAGATTGCGGTCGCCGTCGCCGTCCGATGCCGCGCCGAAGTCCGGCGCGTCCGGGCCCATCATCTCGTCATAGAGATGCTTGGCGTGCACCAGGTTCGGGTCCGGGTGATGGCCGCCGAAATCCGGCAGCGGCTTGAAGTTGCGGCAGGTGCCGTCCGGGGCGCCGAGCCGACGTTCGAGGATCTCCTTGGCATAGGGACCGGTCACCGCGTGCATGGCGTCGAACCGCATGCGGAAACCAGACTTGAAGAGCTTCCTCAGCGCGTCGAAGTCGAACAGGCTTTCCATCAATTCGGCGTAGTCCTTGACCGGATCGAATATCTCGACGGTCATGTCGCCTGCCTTGACGGTGCCTATGGTATCGATGTCGATCGCGCCGATGTCGGCGATCTTGAAGCTCTTGATCTCCTTCGACTTTGCGAAGATCGCGTCGGTGATCTTCTCCGGTGCAGGACCGCCATTGCCGGCATTGTACTTGATGCCGAAATCCTCGTGCGGGCCGCCGGGATTGTGGCTGGCCGACAGGATGATGCCGCCGAAGGTCTTGTATTTGCGGATGATGTTGGAGGCGGCCGGCGTCGAGAGAATCCCCCCCTGACCGACCATCACCTTGCCGAAGCCGTTGCCGGCGGCAATCGCGATGGCCTTCTGGATGACCTCGCGGTTGTAGAAGCGGCCGTCGCCGCCGATCACCAGCGTCTTGCCTTCAAAACCGTCCAGCGCGTCGAAGATCGACTGGATGAAGTTCTCGGCATAGTGCTCCTGCTGGAACACCGGCACCTTCTTGCGCAGGCCCGACGTACCGGGCTTCTGGTCGGTGTAGGGTTTGGTGGGGACGGTTCTGATCATGCCTCAGGAAGCCCTTTTCGAAAGCAGCAAGCGATAGAGTTCGACGTATTTTTCGGCGCTCTTGTCCCAGGAGACATCGGCCTTCATGCCCTGGCGCTGGATCGAGGCCCAGGTCGCCGGCCGCGCATGCTGCTCGACCAGCCGCTGGATGGCGTGCAGCATCGCGCCGCCATTGTTGGGGGCGAACTGGAATCCGGTGGCGACCCCTGCCGAAAGCGCCGCCTCATTGGCGTCGATGATGGTGTCGGCCAAGCCTCCTGTCCTGGCGACGACCGGCACGCAGCCATAGCGCAGGCCATAGAGCTGGGTGAGCCCGCATGGTTCGAAGCGGGACGGAATGATGATGGCGTCGCAGCCGCCCTGCATGACGTGCGAGAGGCCTTCGTCATAGCCGACGACGACGCCGACGCGGCCGCGATGGCGGGCCGCGGCGGCAAGCAGCGTGCCTTCGAGGCCGGCGTCACCCGAGCCGAGGATGGCGAGGCGCGCGCCGGCGGCGACGATGCCGTCGACGACCGCGGCCAGAATGTCCATGCCCTTCTGCCAGGTCAGCCTGCTGACGACGCAGACGATCGGGCTGCCGTCCCCTTCCAGGCCGAAGCGCTCCTCTACCGCCTTGCGGTTCTTTGCGCGGGCTTGAAGGGTCGCCGCTGAGTATCTGGCGACCAGATGCTTGTCGGTCTCGGGATTCCAGATGTCGACATCGATGCCGTTGACGATGCCGTAGAGGTCGGTGGCGCGCATGTTGATCAGCCCATCGAGGCCCATGCCGAATTCCGGTGAGCGGATCTCCTGCGCATAAGTCGGGCTCACAGTGGTGATCGCCCAGGCGGCCTGCAGGCCGGCTTTTAGAAAGCCGACGCCGCCATAATATTCAACGCCGTCGAGCTGCATGGCCACCGCCGGCAGGCCGAGCTCCCCGAAGATGCCGGCGCCGAACTGGCCCTGGAAGGCGAGGTTGTGCACCGTGATCATCGACGGCACGCCGACGGCCTTGCCGTAGCGCATATAGGCCAGCGTCATCGCCGACTGCCAATCATGGGCATGCACGATGTCGGGCTGATAACCGGAGATAGCGCCGCCGGCTATGTCGCCGCCGGCCTGGCTCAGTGCCGCGAAGCGGCGCCAGTTGTCCGGCCAGTCGGCGCCGGAGGCGGTGCCGTAAGGGCCGCCCTGACGATCGAAGAGATGCGGCGCGTCGAGCACGAAGAAGTCGAGGTCACCGATCTTGACGGCATGGATCGAAGCCTTGCCGCCCTGCATCAGCGGATACTGGTACACGGCCTTCTTCCTGGCGAAGGCGGCCATCACGACGGGATAGCCGGGGATCAGCGTGCGCATCGCCACGCCCTTGCCCGCAAGCGCGATCGGCAAGGCGCCGGTCACGTCGGCAAGCCCGCCGGTCTTGATCAGCGGAAAGATTTCGGGCGTGACCGACAGAACCTGCATGCGCTCCACATTCCGATCTCAAGATGACAGGTCAAAGTGACAATCTGTTGATCAGTCGTAAGGCTGATCGACCCTACAGGCTGCCGGTAACCCTGGCGGGTTGACGGCTTGATCAACCTTATCAGGTCGACAGCTTGTTGATCATGTCCTGCGTGATCAGGCAGATACCCTTTTCCGACACACGGAAACGCTTGGCGTCGAGCACCGGGTCCTCGCCGACCACCAGCCCCTCCGGGATATGCACGCCGTGATCGATGACGACGCCCTTGAGGCGAGCGTTGCGGCCGACAGTGACGTCGGGCAGCATCACGACTTCCTCGAGCTTGGAATAGGAGTTGATGCGCGCGCCGGTGAAAATCAGGCTGCGGCGCAGCGAGGCGCCCGAAACGATGCAATCGCCGGAGACCAGCGACGATATGGCCTCGCCGCGGCGGCCGTCCTCGTCATGCACGAATTTTGCCGGCGGCTTCAATTCGGCGTAGGTCCAGATCGGCCAGTCGCGGTCATAGAGGTCGAGCTCCGGCGTGATGTCGGTGAGGTCGATATTGGCTTCCCAATAGGCATCCACCGTTCCGACATCGCGCCAGTAAGGCTCGGACTCATGCGAGGAGCGCACGCAGGATTTGGCGAAACGGTGGGCGATCGCCTTACCGTGCTGAACGATGTAGGGGATGATGTCCTTGCCGAAGTCGCGGCTGGAACCGGGCTCCGCCGCGTCCCGGCGCAGCTGCTCCATCAGGAACTTGGTCTGGAAGACATAGATGCCCATCGAGGCCAGGGCGAATTCCGGCTTGTCCGGAATGCCAGGCGGATCGGCCGGCTTCTCGACGAAAGCGATGATGTTATCCTTCTTGTCGACATGCATGACGCCGAAGCCGGTCGCCTCCATGCGCGGCACCTCGAGACAGCCGACGGTGACGTCCGCGCCGGCATCGACATGCTGGCGCAGCATCAGCTCGTAATCCATCTTGTAGATGTGGTCGCCGGCGAGGATCACCATGTATTCGGGCCCATAGGCCTCGATGATGTCTATATTCTGGTAGACGGCGTCGGCCGTGCCCTCATACCACTGCGTTTCCGAGACGCGCTGCGAGGCCGGCAGGATGTCGAAGCTCTCGTTTCGCTCGGGCCGCAGGAAGTTCCAGCCGCGCTGAAGGTGGCGGATCAGCGAGTGGGCCTTGTACTGGGTGGCGACGCCGAGGCGGCGGATGCCGGAATTGAGCGCGTTGGAGAGGGCAAAGTCGATGATACGCGTCTTGCCGCCGAAATAGACGGCGGGCTTGGCGCGCCGGTCGGTCAGTTCCTTGAGGCGGCTGCCGCGGCCGCCGGCCAGCACATAGGCCATGGCATCGCGTGCCAGCGGCTGGGTTCTCTTGATCTCTGCCATTTTGCTACCCTCCCAAACTAGCTGCCCGGCCCGAAACCTTGGCAAGATATCAACCGCTTCAGTCCGCGACGAATTCGAGCATGATCGTCGACAGCGGCGGCAAAACCATCGTCGCCGATACGCCGCCCCCTTCCCCGCTCGCCTCGATAATGCCGCCATTGCCCATGCCGGAGCCGCCATAGTCGGCAGCATCCGTATTGATGATTTCGCGCCATTTTCCCGCCTTCGGCAGCGGCACGCGATAGTTTTGCCGCGGCACGGGCGTGAAATTGGAGATGACGGCGATCGGGCTGCCGCCCGGCGCGCTGCGCAGCCAGGCGAAGACCGAGTTGTCGGGGTCGTCGACGATCAGCCAGGAGAAACCTTCCGGCTCGCAGTCGCGCGCATGCAGCGCCGGGCGCGAACGGTAGAGGTAGTTCAAGTCGCGCACCGTCTGCCAGACGCCGCGATGCGGCGCGAATTCGAGCAGGTTCCAGTCGAGCGCGCGCGCCTCGCTCCACTCGCGGCGCTGGGCGAATTCCTGGCCCATGAACAGAAGCTTCTTGCCGGGATAGCCCCACATGAAGGCGTAATAGGCGCGCAGGGTGGCGAATTTCTGCCAGTCGTCGCCGGCCATCTTGTTCAGCAGCGTCCCTTTGCCGTGCACGACCTCGTCATGGGACAGCGGGAGCACGAAATTTTCCGAGAAGGCGTAGACCAGGCCGAAGGTGATGTCGTTGTGATGGTGCTTGCGGAAGATCGGCTCCTTGGAGAGATACTCCAGCGTGTCATGCATGAAGCCCATGTTCCACTTGAAGCCGAAGCCGAGGCCGCCTTCATGCACGGGACGCGACACTTTGGGCCATGAGGTGGATTCCTCGGCGATCGTCATCACGCCGGGATGGTGGCCGTAGAGCTCCTTGTTCATCTTCTGCAGGAAGGAGACGGCCTGCAGGTTCTCGCGTCCGCCCTTCTCGTTGGGGATCCACTCGCCAGCCTTGCGCGAATAGTCGAGGTAGAGCATCGAGGCGACCGCGTCGACGCGCAGTCCGTCGACATGATATTTCTCGGCCCAGAACAGCGCGTTGTTGACCAGGAACGACACCACCTCGCGGCGGCCGAAATTGTAGATGGCGGTGTTCCAGTCCGGGTGGAAACCCTGGCGCGGATCGGCATGTTCGTAAAGCGCGGTGCCGTCGAAGTGGACAAGCCCGTGCTCGTCTACCGGGAAATGCGCAGGCACCCAGTCGAGGATGACGCCGATGCCGGCGCGATGCGCGCCGTCGACGAAGCGGGCGAATCCGTCGGGGTCGCCGAAGCGGGCGGTCGGCGCATAGAGGCCGGTGGTCTGGTAGCCCCAGGATGGATCGTAGGGGTGCTCCGAGATCGGCAGGAACTCGATATGGGTAAACCCGGTGTCGATCACGTAGGGGATCAGCCGCGCGGCGAGTTCGTCCCAGGACAGGAACGTGCCGTCGTCACGGAGTTGCCAGGAACCGGCATGGACCTCGTAGATCGACATCGCCTCGCGCCGGGGATCGGCTTTCTGCCAATAGTTGCGATGCGCCTCGTCGCCCCATCGATGTGCCATGGGCGGCGCCGTCACCGAGGCGGTCGCAGGGCGCAGTTCCGACTCGAAGGCGAACGGGTCGGCCTTCAGCGGCAGCCGCACGCCGTCTGGTCCGATGATCTCGAACTTGTAAGGCTGGCCTGCGCCGATATCGGGGATGAACAATTCCCAGATGCCGGTGTCCTTGCGGTCGCGCATGGTGTGGCGGCGGCCGTCCCAGTCGTTGAAGGTGCCGACCACGGAGACGCGCCTCGCGTTGGGCGCCCAGACGGCGAAATGCACGCCGGTGGCGCCCTCATGGTCGATGATATGGGCGCCGAGCTTGTCGAAAAGCCTCAGATGCGAGCCTTCGGCCATGTAGTAGTCGTCCAGCGGCCCGAGCACCGGACCGAAGGAATAGGGGTCGGTCAACCACCAACCGCCGCCGGAATTCCTGGCGTGATAGCGCAGGGGCTGGCGCTTGCGGATCGAAACCCTGCCCTCGAAGAAACCGGCATCATCACGGCGCGACAGTTCGCCCACCTCCTTCCCGGTCAGCGTATAGGCGGTGACGAATTCGGCGTGCGGCACGAAGCAGCGTGCAACGAACCCCTTGCCCGCCTCCTGCACACCCAGGATCGCGAAAGGATCGCCATGCGTTCCCGCGACAATCGTCGCGACATCGCCGGCTGGCGCCAGCCCGTCCGGCCCGCTTTTCGCAGCGGTCACGCGCGGCTTCCTCATCAGGCGGTGTTTCCCTCCCCGGGGTACCAGTTTGTTTTGTGCATGTCGTTATCCCTGAAGCCGCTATGCACTTTCGGGCGACATGCACGAGACCACATTGTTCGTGATCCCATGCAAGCACATCAGACGGGCACGTTCCAGATTTCTTTCGCGTATTGACGGATGGTGCGATCCGACGAGAACCAGCCGACGCGGGCGACGTTGCGGATGGCGCGCGCGTACCAGTCGGGACTGTTGCGCCAGACGGCGTCGACCTCGCGCTGGCAGGCGGCGTAGGAATCGAAATCCGCCGCCACCATGAACCAGTCGCTCTGGTAGAGGCCGTTCATCAGCTCGCGATAGCGGCCGGGATCATCAGGCGAGAAGACGCCGGAGGAAATCGCCGACACGGCCTGCGAAAGCTCGGGCGAAGCCTCGATCACGCCGCGCGGATCGTAGCCATTGTTGCGCCGGTCGGCGACCTCGGCGGTGGTGAGGCCGAAGATGAAGATGTTGTCGTCGCCGACATGCTCCTTGATCTCGACATTGGCGCCGTCGAGCGTGCCGATGGTCAGCGCGCCATTCAGCGCGAACTTCATGTTGCCGGTGCCGGACGCTTCCATGCCGGCGGTCGATATCTGCTCGGAGAGGTCGGCGGCCGGCATCATAACCTCCGCGAGGCTGACATTGTAGTTCGGCACGAAAACCACCTTCAGCAGGCCGCGCACCGACGGATCGCCGTTGATGACCTTGGCGACGTCATTGGCCAGTTTGATGATCAGCTTGGCGTTGTGGTAGCTGGGTGCCGCCTTGCCGCCGAAGAATTTCACGCGCGGCATCCAATCCCGCTCAGGATGCGAGCGGATCTGGTCGTAAAGCGCAATCGCCTCCAGGATGTTGAGCAGCTGGCGCTTGTATTCGTGGATGCGCTTGACCTGGATGTCGAACAGCGCGGAAGGGTCGAGCCTGATGCCGAGCCGGTCGGCGACGAGATTGGCCAGCCTTGCTTTGTTCTGCCGCTTCACGCCAGCGAATTTCTCCCTGAAAGCGGCGTCGTCAGCGAGCGGATCTAGATCCTTGATCACTTCTATGTCGTCCATGAAGCGATCGCCGATCACCTCGCGGGCGAGCGAGGTCAAGCCCGGATTGCATTGGATCAGCCAGCGCCTCGGCGTGATGCCGTTGGTCTTGTTGTTGATGCGGCCGGGGTAGAGCTTGTGGAGATCGGCGAACACCGTCTCCTTCATCAGCTCGGTGTGCAATGCCGAGACACCGTTGATCGAATGCGAGCCGACGAAGGCCAGATTGCCCATGCGCACGCGGCGGTCACCATTTTCCTGGATCAGCGAGATGCGGGCGATCTGCTCGTCCGAGAACTGGTTGGTGGCGCGGGCCTCCAGCAGCACCTGCGCGTTGATGGCGTAGACGATCTGCATGTGGCGCGGCAGCAGCCGTTCGAACAGCGGCACCGGCCAGCTTTCCAGCGCCTCGGGCAACAGCGTGTGGTTGGTGTAGCCGAAGGTGCGCTTGGTGATGTCCCAGGCAAGGTCGAAGTCCATGCCATGGACGTCCATCAGCAACCGCATCAGTTCCGGCACCGCGACCGCTGGATGGGTGTCGTTGAGATGGATCGCCGCCTTGTCCGGCAGCGACTTCAGGTCGCCATACTGGCTGAGATGGCGCTGGACTATGTCCTGCAGCGAGGCGGTCGAGAAGAAATATTCCTGCCGTAGCCGCAACTCCTGCCCGGCCATATGGGAATCGGCCGGATAGAGCACGCGCGACAGCGCATCCGCCTTGTTGCTTTCGGCCAGCGCGCCGATGTGGTCGCCCGCATTGAACTTGTCGAGCAGGATCGGGTCGATCGGCATGCCCGACCATAGCCGCAACGTATTGACGCGGTTGGCGCGCCAGCCGGCCACCGGAGTATCGTAAGCGACGGCCAGCACATGCTCGGTCGGCTTCCAGACATGGCGCTCGAGCCGACCGTCCTTCGAAGTGATCGATTCCACCGAGCCCCCGAAGCCGACCTCGAAGGAGCGTTCGCGCCGCTCGAACTCCCATGGATTGCCGTGGTCGAGCCAGGTCTCCGGCAGCTCGACCTGCCAGCCTCCCTGGATTTCCTGGCGAAACATGCCGTTGGCGTAGCGGATGCCGTAGCCGTGGGCCGGAATGTCGACTGTCGCCATGCTTTCCATGAAGCAGGCGGCGAGACGGCCGAGGCCACCATTGCCGAGCGCGGCATCCGGTTCGAGGCCGGCGATGAGGTCCAGGTCGACGCCGAGCGAGGACAGCGCCTCGCGCATGTTCTCCATCAGGCCGAGATTGGAGAAGGCGTCGCGCATCAGGCGCCCGATCAGGAATTCGAGCGATAGGTAGTAGACGCGCTTTTCCTGCTGCTCGTATGCTTCCTTCGTTCCCTGGATCCAGTGATCGACGATGCGATCGCGCACCACCTTGATCGAGGCGGTCAGCCAGTCATAGGGCGTGGCGACCGTGGTGTCCTTGCCGATTCGGTATTTGAGCGACAGCAGGACTTCTTCTGCGAGCGTCTTGGGATCGGGATTGTCGAGAACAGGGACTTCGATCGTCATGGCGGATGTCATTTCGCCTCTCGTTCATTTGGCCTGATCATAGCGGCTTTCGCCATTCCTCCCAGTCTACCTTAGTGCGTTGCAGCATATATTCAATCGATTAGACAAGCGACCCGTCAACAGCCCTACCGCAATGTGTGATCCATTGAGGTGATCAAGCCGCCAGCGCGTCCTCCGGCGGCTTCTTGGCGCCGGTCATCAGCGCCACGGCGTCCGACATGGAAATCTGCTTGGGATCGACGACGCACAGGCGCCGTCCAAGCCGATGGATATGGATGCGGTCCGCCACCTCGAAGACATGCGGCATGTTGTGCGAGATGAGCACGATCGGCAGGCCGCGCTTCTTGACGTCGAGGATCAATTCCAGCACGCGGCGGCTTTCCTTGACGCCAAGCGCGGCCGTCGGCTCGTCCATGATCACCACTTTCGAGCCGAAGGCCGCGGCACGCGCCACCGCCACGCCCTGGCGCTGGCCGCCCGAAAGCGTTTCCACCGCCTGGCTGATGTTCTGGATGGTCATCAACCCGAGTTCGGTCAGCTTGTCACGGGCGCGCTTTTCCATCGCCGGGCGGTCGAGCATGCGGAACCAGCTGCCGAGCGGACCAGGCTTGCGGAGTTCGCGGCCCAGAAACATGTTGTCGGCGATCGACAACGCCGGCGACAAAGCGAGGTTCTGGTAGACGGTCTCGATGCCGGCTTCGCGAGCCTCGATGGGCGAGCGGAACAAGACCTGCTTGCCGTCTAGTTCGATGATCCCCTCGTCGGGGATCACCGCACCGGAAATCGCCTTGATCAAGGTCGACTTGCCGGCGCCATTGTCGCCGATCACCGCCAGGATTTCGCCCGGATAGAGATCGAAGTCGCAGTTGTTGAGCGCGGTCACGCGGCCATAGCGCTTGGTCAGACCGCGCGCGGTCAGGACAGCCTTCTCAGTCATGGTTACACCGAAACCTTTCTGATCCACTGGTCGATCGCCACGGCGCCGATGATCAGCACGCCGGTGAGCAGCACTTTCCACTGCGGATCGGCGCCCAGCATGTTGAGGCCCATCGAGACGACACCGACGATCATGGCGCCGAACAGCGTGCCGAGGATCGAGCCGCGGCCGCCAAAGAGCGAGATGCCGCCGATCACCGTCGCGGTGATCGCCTGCAAATTGTAGTCGGTAACGGCGGCGGACGGCGAAATCGAGCCGTTGCGGCCGATCGAGACCCAGGCCGCGAAGGCGGCGATGAGGCCGGCAAGCGTGTAGACCGCCATCAGCACCTTCTTGGTCTGGATGCCGGAGAGCTTGGCCGCTTCCGGATCATCGCCGACCGCGTAGACGTGGCGGCCCCAGGCCGTGTGGTTGAGCACGTACCAGAGGACGAGCACCAGCAGCACCATGGCGATCACGCCGGCCGTGAGCACGGCCGAGCCGACCCGGAAGCTCAGCGCGAAGAAGTGCAGCAGCGGCGCCTGGGCGTCGACGTCGGCGTCGCGGATCGTCTCATTGGCCGAATAGATGAAATTCGTGGCCATGACGATGTTCCAGGTGCCGAGCGTGACGATGAAGGGCGGCAGCTTCATATAGGCGACGAGCAGGCCGTTGAGCCCCCCGCAAGCAGCGCCTGCGGCAAGCCCTACAATCACGGCAAGAAGGGTCGGCATGCCGTAAGTGAGAGCGCAGTTGCCCATGATCACGGCCGAGATCACCATGATCACGCCGATCGACAGATCGATGCCGGCGGTCAGAATGACCAGCGTCTGGGCGGCGCCGAGAATACCGACGATGGCGATCTGCTGCAGGATCAGCGTCAGCGTGTAGGATGAAAAGAACCGCCCGCCGATGGCGATGCCGAATATCACGATCGAAAGCACCAGCACGATCAGCGGCACCGCCGCCGGCGTCGAATGCAGGAAATGCTGGGCGCGCTTGACGAACGACTTGCCGTGTTCGTCGAAGGCCGCGACGCTGGTGTCGCTGCCCGAGAGTACTTTCTCGAATTCCTGAATCTGAGACATGTCTCCTCCCGTCTGCGTGAAGCTTTCTCAGTGCTCCACACGCGCCAACGCTATCCGGTCTGTCGCCAGGATTATCAGCGCTTGCGAAAGCGCATCGTCCACCCTATGCGGCCGGGGATCAAGCCCCCGGCCGCAAGGTTTGTCGGCCGGTCAGGCCAGTATCAGCCCCAGCACTTGGCCAGGCCTTCCTTGGTGTCGATCGATTTCACGCCCTTGGCCGGCTTGTCGGTGACGAGGTTGACACCGGTGTCGAAGAAGGTCTTGCCTTCGGTCGGCTTCGGCTTGGTGCCGTCCTTGGCGTATTTTGCAATCGCCTCGATGCCGAGCGCCGCCATCTGCAGCGGATATTGCTGCGAGGTGGCGCCGATCACGCCCTCGGCCACCGACTTCACGCCGGGGCAGCCGCCGTCGACCGAGACGATCAGCACCTGCTTCTCGAGACCGACCGCCTTGAGCGCCTGGTAGGCGCCGACGGCCGCCGGCTCATTGATGGTGTGGATGACGTTGATGGTGTTGTCCTTCTGCAGAAGGTTCTCCATCGCCTTGCGGCCGCCTTCCTCGTTTCCGTTCGTCACATCGTGGCCGACGATGCGCGGATCGGTTTCGTCGCCGATCTTGTTGGGATCCTTCACGTCAATGCCGTAGCCCATCATGAAGCCCTGGTCGCGCAGCACGTCGACGGTCGGCTGCGAGGGGGTCAGGTCGAGGAAGCCGATCTTGGCATCCTTGGCCTTGTCGCCGAGCGTAGCAGCGGCCCAGGCGCCGATCAGCTTGCCGGCTTCGAGATTATCGGTCGCGAAAGTGGCGTCGGCGGCATCGATCGGGTCGAGCGGGGTGTCGAGGGCGATCACCAGCAGGCCGGCGTCACGCGCCTTCTTAACTGTCGGCACGATGCCTTTGGTGTCGGAGGCGGTGATCAGGATGCCCTTGGCGCCGTCGGCGATGCAGCTTTCGATCGCCGCCACCTGGCTTTCGCTGTCGCCGTCGATCTTGCCGGCATAGGTCTTGAGGTCGACGCCGAGTTCCTTGGCCTTGGCGGTCGCGCCCTCCTTCATCTTCACGAAGAAGGGATTGGTGTCGGTCTTGGTGATCAGGCAGGCGCCGACGCCGGCGGCCGACGCCGACGAAGCGAACGCCATGAGGCCCAAGCCGGCAGCCGCGAACACAGTGGACTTCAGCAGTGATTTCTTGGTCACGATTTTCCTCCCAATGGAACTGTTTCGGACACCGGACGCCCGGCGCCTCGAGCGCGCCCACCGTTTCTCCCAGCGTGGACGCCGCCTCAAACAACACCAGTCCGTAACGTCTGTCAATAATTAAATCACTCTTATTTATTATTGACAGACTTGCGTTGTTCACTCATTCTGAACGAAAAGCATCAAGGGGAAACGACGGGAGGAACAGGGTGGAGACCGGCATTGCGAGGCACGGTTCGCCCGAGGCTCTGGAGAGCCGGCTGCATCGCGGCACAAACCAGAGCGGCATGCGCGACCACAATGAACGGCTGGTGCTGTCCCTGGTGCGCCAGCATGGCAGCCTGGCCAAATCCGACATTGCGCGCATGACCGGGCTTTCGGCCCAGACGGTGTCGGTGATCATGCGCGAGCTCGAGGAAGACAGGCTGCTCGTGCGCCAGGCGCCGTTGCGCGGCAAGATCGGCCAGCCCTCCATCCCGATGGCGCTCAACCCTGAAGGCGCCTTCTTCATCGGCCTCAAGATCGGCAGACGCTCGGCCGAACTGGTGCTGATCGATTTTCTCGGCAATGTGCGCGCGATGCTGCAGCATTCCTACCGCTATCCCGCGCCGCGCGAGACCGTCGAGTTCGTCACCACAGGCATCAAGACGATGCGCGGCGAGCTGACGCCGGCGCAGGACAAGCGCATTGCCGGCCTCGGCATCGCCATGCCGTTCGAACTGTGGAACTGGGCCGACACGGCCGGCGCGCCGCGCGACGTCATGGATGAATGGCGCCATCGCGACATCCGCGCCGACATCCAGTCGCAGTGCGAGTTCCCAGTCTACCTGCAGAACGACGCGACTTCGGCCTGCGGCGCCGAGCTCGTCTTCGGCCAGGCTGGCGCGGCGCGCGACTTCGTCTATTTCTACATCGGCGCCTTTGCCGGCGGCGGCATCGTTCTCAACGGCCGCCTCTACAGCGGCCCGAAGGGGAATGCTGGCGCGCTCGGATCGATGCCGGTGCCGGGGCCGGACGGCAAGCCGACGCAGCTCATCGACGTCGCCTCGATCGCGATGCTGGAGAAGGCGCTTTCAGCCAAGGGCATAGATGGCTCCCATCTATGGACCTCGCCACAGGACTGGGGCGACATCGGCCCCGAATTCGAAGAGTGGATCGCCAGCGCCTCGCGCGCGCTCGCCTTTGCCATCGTCGCGGCCTCATCCGTCATCGATTTCGAAGCGGCGGTCATCGACGGCTGGATGCCGCTCGACGTGCGGCGCCGACTTGTCGAGGCAATCAGGCAAGCCATCTCCGGCATCGACGCCGAAGGATTGAAACTGCCTTTCGTGCGCGAGGGAACCGTAGGCATCCATGCGCGGGCACTAGGCGGCGCCAGCCTGCCGCTTTCCGAGCGTTTCCTGATCGGACCGAACCCGCCCGGAGGCGCCTGACCATGCTGATCGGCATTCCGTCTCTGCTCGGGCCGCAGTTCCTGGCGACGCTCAGGGCAATGGGCCATGGCGACGAGATAGCAATTGTCGACGGCAATTATCCGGCCGAGGAACAGGCCCGCCGGCTGGTTCGCGCGGATGGCCACCACATCATCCCGGTGCTTGACGCCGTGCTCAGCGTGCTGCCGGTGGACGAGGCGGTGCCGCAGGCGCTCTTCCGCGCCTCGGTGAAGGGTGACCCGGCGCTGGCCGACCCCGTGCATCGCGAGATGGAAGAGGTTTGCGCCAGGCGCGCGCCGGGCCAAAAGGTGATTGCGCTGGCCGGGGCCGAATTCTATGCACGGGTCAAGGCCGCGCACGCGATCGTGGCAACCAGCGAACCCAGGCTTTTCGCCAACATCATCATCCGCAAGGGCGTGATCCATCCCCCGGAGACCAACACATAATGATCCTTTGCTGTGGCGAAGCCCTGATCGACATGCTGCCTCGCATAACGACGGAAGGCGAAGCCGCCTTCGCGCCCTATGTCGGCGGCGCGGTGTTCAACTCGGCGATCGCGCTCGGCCGGCTGGGCGCCCCGGCGGGCTTCTTCTCCGGCCTCTCCTCCGATCTGTTCGGGGGCCAGTTCCGCGAGGCGCTGGGCGCAAGCAAGGTGAGCTCCACCTATGCGCACACGTCGCCGCGTCCGACGACGCTCGCCTTCGTGCGGCTAACCAATGGCCAGGCGACCTACACTTTCTATGACGAGAACACCGCCGGGCGCATGCTGACCGTCGAGGACCTGCCGAAGCTCGGATCCGAAATCGAGGCGATGCTGTTCGGCGCCATCAGCCTGATTTCGGAGCCGGCTGGTTCGGCCTATGAGGAATTCATGCGGCGCGAGCACCAAAGCAGGGTGATGATGCTCGATCCCAACATCCGGCCGAATTTCATCCCGGACAAGGCAAAGCATCTGAGGCGTATCCGCGAGATGATGGCGATGGCCGACATCGTCAAGCTCTCCGATGAGGACCTCGAATGGTTCGACGAGGCCGGCTCGCATGAGGAAGTGGTGCGCAACTGGCTGGATCGCGGACCGAAGCTGATTGTCGTCACGCATGGCGGCGAAGGCGCCGTCGGCTACAGCAAGGCGCACAAAGTCACCGTCATGCCGCAAAAGGTCAAGGTGGTCGACACGGTCGGCGCCGGCGACACATTCAACGCCGGCATACTCGCCTCGCTGCACGAACAGGGACTGCTCACCAAGGCGGCGATCGGCGATCTTTCCGAGGATGCCATCCGCAAGGCGCTGGAGCTCGGCTCCAAGGCGGCCGCAGTGACCGTTTCGCGGGCCGGCGCAAACCCGCCGTGGCGGCACGAAATCGGCTGATCCGGCATCGGAATGGGCGCGAGACCGCCATCCCTGCCTGATCACTTTATGTTTCGCCACGAGAGGACGGCGCGATAAGAGAGGCTGGCGACCGTCTTTCAAAGCTCGGATTTCCAGCTTTTTCAGGCGTTGCGCCGGCAAATCGGTAACAGGCTGCGATACATACGCAATTTGCGTCCACAGCCACCGGCTTTCTCCGCCGGCTCAAGTCTGCTACCAGCGGGCCGGTTTTAAGGGCAGTTTTGAGGCCGACATGCAATTCATCGATCTTGGCGCGCAGCGCGAACGTATCCGTGACCGGCTGAAGGCCGCGATCGACCATGTTGTCGAGGACGGCCGCTATATTCTCGGGCCGCAGGTCACCGAGTTCGAGAACAAGCTCGCGGCTTACGTCGGCGTCAAGCATGTGGTCGCCTGCGCCAACGGCACCGATGCGCTGCTACTGCCGCTGTTTGCCGCCGGGATCGGCCCGGGCGACGCGGTGTTCGTCCCGAGCTTCACCTTTGCCGCGACGGCCGAGGTGGTGGCGCTCGCCAAGGCCGAGCCGGTGTTCGTCGACGTCGATCCAGACACCTATAACATCGACATCGCCAGCCTTGAGGCTGCGATCGAAATGATCAGGAAGGAAGGAAGGCTGAAGCCGAAGGCGATCATCCCCGTCGACCTGTTCGGGCTTGCTGCCGACTACGACGCGATCATGGCGATCGCCAAGCGCGAGAACCTGCTGGTGATCGAGGACGCCGCCCAGTCGATGGGCGGTTCCGCCGACGCCAAGATGTGCGGCGCTTTCGGCCATGTCGGTTCGACCAGTTTCTATCCGGCCAAGCCGCTTGGCTGCTATGGCGACGGCGGCGCGATGTTCACCAATGACAGCGCGCTGGCCGACAAGCTGAGATCCTTCGCCTTCCACGGCAAGGGCGAGACGCAATACGACAATGTCCGCGTCGGCATCAATTCGCGCCTTGACACCCTGCAGGCGGCGATCCTGATCGAGAAGCTTGCCGTCCTGGAGGATGAATTGGTGGCGCGCCAGGCGGTCGCCGACCGCTACGCCAAGGGCCTGGGCGACATCGTCAAGGCGTCACGCAATCTCGGAAACGGCCGCTCGGCCTGGGCGCAGTATGCGATCGAGACGCCGAAGCGCGACGGGCTGAAGGCCCATCTCGGCGAAAAGGGAATTCCGTCGGTGATCTATTATGTAAAGCCGCTGCACAGCCAGGTGGCTTACAAGGATTATCCGCGCACGCCGACGGGTCTTGCCGTCTCGGAAGAACTGCCCAAGCAGATCCTGTGCCTGCCGATGCACGCCTATCTCAGCGAAGCCGACCAGGACCGCATCATCGAGACGATCCGCAACTACATCGGCTCGAACTCGGCGCATGTGGCGGCGGCGTAAACACCACCTTCGTCATCCTCGGGCTTGACCCGAGGATCCATTGCCGTGACCTTCGACGTCGAGCACAAGGGTGCGGAATTCTGTAACCGCTGCAACGCTTTAGCGTAACGGCACGGATCCTAGGGTCTGCGCGCGTCGCTTCGCTCCTTGCTCCACCCTAGGATGACGACGCCACAATTGGCGGCTGCCAATCGTCAAGGCTCTAAGCGGCGCTCTTCCCTGTTGCGATGAAATAGGGATTGGCGAAATCGCTGTCGCCGGCCTGGTTGCGCTTGCCGTAGACGAGCGGCTGGCCGTCCAGCGTGCACGTCATGCCTCCCGCGGCACGCAGCACCGCGTCACCCGCCGCCGTGTCCCATTCCATGGTGCGGCCGAAGCGCGGATAGATATCGGCCTCCGCCGCGGCGAGCAGACAGAATTTCAATGACGAGCCGACCGAGACGATCTCGGCGGCGCCGAGGTCGCGGATGAAAGCCTCGGTCTCGGGCGTGTTGTGCGAGCGGCTGGCAACGACCGCGAGCGGCGTCGCCGCTTGCCGCACACCAATCGACCGGCGGCCGGCAATGCGATAGTCGGTATCGACCTCCAATGCCTCGGCCCTGCCCGGCCGACCGGAGAAAAAGCGTCCGGTGCACGGCGCGTAAACGACTCCGACTTCCGGCACGCCACTACGGACCAGCGCGATGTTGACTGTGAAGTCGGTGCGGCGGTTGACGAATTCCTTGGTTCCGTCGAGCGGATCGATCAGGAAGAAGGCACCGTCGAGATCGGGGGCGACAATTCCGGCGGCGACCTCTTCCTCAGCCACGCAGGGGATATCCGGATAGGCGGCGCGCAGGCCGGCCAGGATGATCTTTTCGCTTTCTCGATCGGCTTCCGTCACCGGCGAGGAGTCGGACTTGCTGTCGACGGCGCAGCCCTCGTGGAAGACGCGCATCACCTCGCGCCCCGCGTCCAGCGCCAGGCGTTCGAAGACGCCCAGCATGACTTCGTCTTCAGATACCGCCGCCATTGTCATACTGCTCTTCGGCAATGTCGCGCTCGATCAGCCAGTGTTCCAGGGCTTCCGCCATCTCCTGCGGGCTCCTGCCGAGAGTCTTGAGGTGGATTTCCGGTTTCTCCGGCGCCTCATAAGGAGAATCGACACCGGTGAAATTCTTGATCTCGCCGCTCAGGGCGCGCGCGTAAAGGCCCTTCGGATCGCGCCTTGCGCATTCCTCGAACGGCGTGTCGACGAACACTTCGACGAACTCACCCTCGGCCATCAGGTCCCGCGCCATGCGGCGCTCGGCGGCGAAGGGAGAGATGAAGGAGACGATGACGATCAGGCCGGCATCGGCCATCAGCTTGGCGACTTCGGCGACGCGGCGGATGTTCTCGACGCGATCGGCATCGGTGAAGCCGAGATCGCGGTTGAGGCCGTGACGGACATTGTCGCCGTCGAGGATGTAGGTGTGGCGGCCAGACGCAAACAGCTTCTTCTCGAACAGGTTGGCGATGGTCGACTTGCCCGAGCCCGACAGCCCCGTGAACCAGAATACGGCCGGACGCTGGTTCTTCAGGTCGGAGCGGCCGCGCTTGCCGACATCGAGCGACTGCCAGTGGATGTTTTCCGCGCGGCGCAGCGAATGCAGGATCATGCCGGCGCCGACGGTGGCGTTGGTGATGCGGTCGATCAGGATGAAGGCGCCGGTCGTGCGGTTCTCGGCGAAGGGATCGAATGCGATCGGAGCGCGCGTCGAAAGGTTGCAGACGCCGACCTCGTTGATGTCGAGCGACTTCGCAGCTTCATGCGCGAAATCGTTGACGTTGACCCGGTACTTGAGGTCGGTGACGGTGGCGCTGACCTGGTCGGTCTCGGTGCGCAGGATGTAAGAGCGGCCGGGCAGCAGCGCCTGCTCGTCGAACCAGACGATGTTGGCGGCGAACTGGTCGGCCACCTGCGGCCGTGCCGCCGGCGCCACCAGCATGTTGCCGCGCGACACTTCGACCTCGTCCTCGAGGACGAGCGTGACCGCTTGACCGGCGATGGCCTGCTCGAGGTCGCCGCCATGCGCCACGATGCGCTTGACCCGGGAAGCCTTGCCCGATTTGGCGACGACAACCTCGTCTCCTTCAGAGACGGTGCCCGAGGCAATGGTGCCGGCAAAGCCGCGGAAATCGAGGTTCGGGCGGTTCACATACTGGACGGGAAAGCGGAACGGCAGTTCGATCGCCGCCTCGTCTACCGACACGGTTTCAAGATGCTCGATCAGCGACGGCCCGGAATACCAGGGCGTGCGCTCCGAGCGGCTGGTGACGTTATCGCCGAAACGCGCCGACATCGGGATGGGCGCGACACTGACGAAGCCAAGGTCTTTCGCGAACTCGCCGTAGTCGGCGACGATCTGGTCGAACACGGCCTTGTCGAAGCCGGCGAGGTCGATCTTGTTGACCGCAAGCACTATGTGGCGGATGCCGAGCAGCGAGGCGATGATGGAATGACGTCTGGTCTGGCGCAGCACGCCCTGGCGCGCGTCGATCAGCACGATGGCGAGGTCCGCGGTCGAAGCGCCCGTCGCCATGTTGCGCGTGTACTGTTCGTGGCCGGGTGTGTCGGCCACGATGAACTTGCGCTTCGGAGTGGCAAAGAAGCGGTAGGCGACGTCGATGGTGATGCCCTGCTCGCGCTCCGCCTCCAGCCCGTCGACCAGCAGCGCGAAGTCGATGTCGTCACCGGTGGTGCCGTGCTTGCGCGAGTCCTTCTCGAGCGCGGCAAGCTGGTCCTCGAAGATCTGCTTGGTGTCCGAGAGCAGGCGGCCGATCAGCGTCGACTTGCCGTCGTCGACCGAGCCGCAGGTGAGGAAGCGCAGCAGCGACTTCTTCTCCTGCGCGGCCATGTAGTCGCGGATCTGATCGGTCTGGGCGAGGCTCTTGGCCATGATGTGGCGCATTATCAGAAATATCCCTCGCGCTTCTTCTTTTCCATCGAGCCCGCCTCGTCGCGGTCGATGAGGCGGCCCTGGCGCTCGGAAGTGCGAGCGGTCAGCATCTCGCCGACGATCGCTTCCAGTGTATCGGCGTCCGACTCGATGGCGCCCGTCAGCGGATAGCATCCGAGCGTGCGGAAGCGCACCAGGCGGTTCTCGATCGCCTCGCCGGGACGCAACTGCATGCGGTCGTCGTCCTTCATGATCAGCATGCCGTCGCGCTCGACCACGGGGCGCTCCTTGGCGAAATAGAGCGGCACGATCGGGATGTTCTCCTGCAGGATGTACTGCCAGATGTCGAGCTCGGTCCAGTTGGACAGCGGAAAGACGCGGATCGACTCCCCCGGCGCGATGCGGGTGTTGAAGATCTTCCACATTTCCGGCCGCTGGTTCTTCGGATCCCAGGCATGCTGGGCATTGCGGAAGGAGAAGATGCGTTCCTTGGCCCGCGACTTCTCCTCATCACGGCGGGCCCCGCCGAACGCGGCGTCGAAGCCGTACTTGTCGAGCGCCTGGCGCAGCGCCACCGTCTTCATCACATGGGTGTGGGTGTTGGAGCCATGATCGAAGGGGTTGATGCCGTCGCGAACGCCATCCTCATTGACATGGACGAGCAGGTCGAAGCCGAGCTTGCGCGCCATCTGGTCGCGAAAGGCGATCATTTCCCGGAACTTCCATGTGGTGTCGACATGCAGGAACGGAAAAGGCGGCTTTGCTGGATAGAAGGCCTTCATCGCCAGATGCATCAGCACCGAGGAATCCTTGCCGACCGAATAGAGCATCACCGGCTTGGAGAAAGACGCCGCGACCTCGCGGAAGATGTGGATGGATTCGGCCTCGAGCCGCTGTAGATGCGTGAGCGCGATATTCATGGACTGTCGAGCGTTCTCTCGTGCCGCCGAGCGGAAATCCGGCATCGCAGGCGCAATCCCATGCCGCCCTGCGCAGATTTCACCTGGACAAACTGTTTTCTGCGGGCGTTCTAACAGATCGGCGCCATTCCTAACAATGCAGGACGCGCCCGGCCTGAGGTGATTAGCGAACGAATTTTCCAAGAGAGACCGGGAAAGCGGAAAAAACCTGCCCGGGCGTTCGAAACACGAAAGCGAGGAGGAGGCCGGCATCCGGTAGGTCCGGCGGTCTCGCGGACCAAGGATTTCTGTCGGTACTTCGTCAGCCGCCCTATCGCGGAACGGCGCCAGCGGTTATATGGGCTCGGGAACGGGCAAGGCGCGGCAAACGGAGTCCCTCGGGCCAGCCATCGGCTGACATCGCGGATCCGGGCGCAAACCTGGAAATTGCGAAGCAAGCATTTGAACCCTTTGACAACGCTCCGGCGCCACCTGACGCCCGCCCAGATCAACATCTATTTCTCGATCGTCTGCTTCTTCTCGCCGCCGGTGCTCGGGTCGCTGGTCAGCATCGCCTTCAACTCCGGCGGTGTATGGTCCGTAATCCTGCTGGCTACGAAACGGCGGCGCTTCAACATCGATCGGCCGATGCTCGCCCTGACGGCGGCCATCTATGCCTATTGCGGGGCCTTGTTTCTCGCTTCGGTGGTCAATGGCAGGCTGTCGGCCGATCTGCGATTGTTCCTGCCGCTGATCACCTTCCTGTTCTTCCCCATCTCCTATTCGACCTGGAGCATCACCGGGAAGACCACGCTGGCGCGCATCGCCATTCTGGCAAGCGCCGCGGCCTGCTTCGGCGCGCTGGCGCTCGCAATCGTCCAGTATCATTGGCTCGCCACGAGAGCCGAGGGCGGCGCCGGAAACGCGATCGTGTTCGCAACAGTGACCTGCCTTGCCGTCATGTTGTGCCTCGCCGGCGCCCTGTCGGGGATCGAGAAGCGCTGGAAGCTGCTGGTGCTGGCGGCGGTGGCCGGAACCATGGCGATCGTCTATTCGGGATCGCGCATGATCTGGGTGGCCGTGCCGATCGCCGGCATCGTCGTCCTTCTCATCAATCGCCGCCGGTTCGCCGGCGCCAGCATGGCGCGCCTGGCGGTCCTCGGCGGCGCGGTCGCCCTCGTGATTGGCGCCGTCGGCTTTCACGTCATCCTGGATCGAGCCGACTTCCTCGTCAGCGACTGGGATGCGCTGAATGCCAATGGCGACCATTCGACGGCGCTGGGCCTGCGCGTGGCGATGTGGGAAATCGGCGTCAAGGCATTTCGCGAAATGCCGATTTTCGGCCACGGCATCTCGGCGAGCCGCGCGCTGATGAAGCAAGGGCTTCAGGACCAGTTCGGCGTGCAGGTGACCCTCAGCCATTTCCACAATGGCTTCCTGACAGCGCTGGTCGAGGCCGGCCTGCTGGGAGCTCTGGCCCTGGCGTCGATCTTCGTCGTTGCCGCCTGGAACGCGACAAGGACGCTTCGTATCAGCGCCGATCCGGTGGAGCGTTTCGGCGCGACGATGATCCTTGTCGCGGTCATTACCTATCTCATCGCCGGACTGACCGGCATCCTCATCGGACACGACATCCTCGACGCCACGCTGATGGTGTTCCTGATCTCGGGAACCTACCTTGCGTCCGGGCAAACGGTGGCGCCGACCGGGAAAGGCGGGCCAGCCATGGCGCCGGGCGTCACCCCGCGGCCATGAAGGTCCTGGTCACCGGCGCGACAGGCTTCGTCGGAGGGCGGATCATCGGCCGTTTGCGCGAGGCCGGGTTCGACTTGCGGATCGCCTCGCGCCTGCCGCACCGACTGGCGGGCGCCGATGACGCCGTCGCCTTGCCGGGCGCCGATGCGCCGGAGGAAGCCTTTCTGGCGCTGATGCGCGATGTAACGCATGTCGTTCACTGCGCGGCGCTCAACAACGATCGCGGCGCCGGCGAGGCCGACTTGCGGGCCATCAACGCGACGCTGACCGGAAGGCTCGCCCAGGCGGCCGCCAATCACGCCGAGGGGCGCTTCATCTATCTCTCCTCGATCCGGGCCGTCGTGGGAGCCGATTTCAACGGCACCATCGACGAGGCCACGCCCCCTGCCCCGCGATGCGCCTACGGACGCTCCAAGCGCGAAGGCGAGATCGCAATGCTGGAGGCTTTTGCCGCGGCCGGACGCGAGGGCGCGACGACGCTGCGGCTGCCGCCGGTCTACGGCGAAGGCATGAAGGGAAATCTGCGCGGACTGATGCGGCTGGCAGCCAGCGGCCTGCCACTGCCGACAGCCGCCTTGACGGCGGTCCGTACGCTTATCTCGCAGGACGCCGTAGCCGGCGCCGTGACGCATCTTTTGACTCGCCCCGCAGAGCCGCGCCCGATCTATGTGCTGGGAGACCTTTCGCCGGTTGCGACGTTCGAAATCATCAGGGCGTTCCGGCGCGGATATGGCCGGCCGACCCGGCTTCTCCCCATGCCGGCCTGGCCGCTCCGGTTGCTGGCCACGCTGGTCGGCAGACAGACGTCGTGGCAGGCTTTGGTGGCAACACAGATCTGCGATTCGTCGCTGCTGGCCTCGGAGGGCTGGATGCCGGAACCCGAAACGCTCGGCCGGCTCGAGGAACTGGCAAGGCAGGCCGGTAAAGCAGCTTCAGGAGAAGCGTAAGCGGTCTCCCGTCCGGAATTTCATCGAAGCAAGAGTAGCGGCTCGCCGTTTCCGTGCAGCGGTCAAACGCCCTATGCGCGGTAGAACGTACCCAGCAATATCTTGAGGTCCAGGCCCATGGAGGCAGCCTTGACGTAGGCCGCGTCGGCCTCGGCGCAGCGCCTTGGGTCCGACATGTCGATGCCTTTGATCTGCGCGAGCCCGGTGATGCCTGGAAGCGCTGCCAGCACGCCCAGTTCCTTGCGCCGCTCGATCAGTTCCGTCTGCGTCGGCAGGCATGGACGCGGCCCCACAAGGCTCATCTCGCCCTTGAGCACGTTCCAGAGCTGCGGCAGTTCGTCGATCTTGGTTGCGCGCAGCACCTTGCCGACCGCGGTGACCGACCCGGCCGGCGCCTCATGGGTGGGCAAGGACGGCGTGTTCCGACGCATCGTGCGCAGCTTGCGGCAGGAAAAGAGAGCCCCGCCCCGGCCGACGCGGATTTGCGAGAAGATGGCGGCGCCGGGCGACGTCGCCCGGATCGCCAGCATCGCGACCAGCACGATCGGCGACGTCACCGCCAACATCACCGCCGCAACAGCCAAGTCAAAGGCCCGCTTTGCCGTCACGGCTCAGATCCGCCGCAAGAGGAAGGCGAGGTAGAGCCCGAGCGTGCCCATGAGGGTCTGCCGGTAGACGCCGCTTTTGCCAAGCAGGCTGAAGCGCCTGAAGGCGCTGCCCTTGCGCGCCCTGATGAACAGGCGCAGACAGAGCGCCGCGTCACGCGTGATGAGGTCGCGATTGACGGCAAGGCCCCTGAGATTGCTGTCGGTCCAGGTGGCAAACTGGCCCTGGAACAGCCGCCCGAGCCTTGAAAGTCGCGCCCGCCACGAGACATTGGCGCCGACGAGGTTTGCCGCATGCTGCCGGTACCTGACCAGCGGCCTCGGCTCGTAGCGGACCTTGCCGCCGGCGGCGGTGACGATGAGATAGGCCCACCAGTCATGGCTGACGAATTCGGTTCTTGCCGATGCTTTCGCCAGAAGGTCGCGCGCCTTCCGGTTGAAGAGCATGGTGTTGCCGCCGGCGATGCTTTGCACCAGCGCGTTGCGGAAGGACGGAGGGCGGCGAAACGGCGGCGAATGGCCGACCGGGACGCCGGTCTCGGAAATGGTCGCCGTGCGCGAACAGAACAGGAGCGGCGCTTCAATATCCTCTGCCTGCATCCAGCGGATGGCGCTCTCCAGGCGGTCCGGCTCCCAGACATCGTCCTGGTCGCAAAAGGCATAGTAATCGGCATCGATACGGGGATCGATGATCATCGAGCGGAAATTGGCGGCGAAACCCTCTCGCGGTCCTTCCACCAGCGTGAGGGAACCCTTGTTCCAGCGGGACCGCCAGGCCTCGACCTTTGCGGCCGTGGCGTCCGTCGAGCCGTCGTCGGAAACCCAGAGATCGACGGCAGGCCAGGACTGCGCGAGCAGGGACTCCAATTGCTCGCCGATGAATGCCGCGCCATCCTTGGTGCCCATGAGAACGGCCACGCGCTCATCTTTTCCGGTCACGGCCTCAGAACCCGCGCGGCGTTCGGAGAGGCGCCAGCAGCCAGTTGCGGGCGGGCGGCACAGGCCTAAAGCGCGTAGCGCGCTTTAGGTTGTTGATATCACGCATGTCTTTGTCCCGAAACCGGGTTCGACTTTCGGGAGACATGCTAACCGATCTGTCCTGCCGCTTTCGGCACCGCACGCGCGGGCGCGCCGGCGTGTTCCCCCGCCAGGTTGAGCCCGGCCAGGATGGCAAGCGCGGCCGCCTTGTCGCGATCGTGCATCGCGGCCACCAGCGCCGGCAGCGCGGCCTCGATCCTTCGCCACTCCACGACGTCGCCCCTGAGGCCGAAGATCTTGGCGGTGTCGAGCTTGACGACCTCTTCGTTCTCGCCATGCAGCATCTCGTGCAGCTTTTCGCCGGGCCTGATGCCGGTGAAGCGGATCGGAATGTCGGTGTAGGGGCTTTTGCCGGCCATGCGGATCATGGTCTCGGCGACTTCCAAGATCGGCACGGGCTTGCCCATGTCGAGCATGTAGATGGCATAGTCGTCCCTGCCCTGGCGCTGCTCGGCATCGGCGGCCGACATGATGACGAGATCGACCGCCTCCGCCACGGTCATGAAATAGCGGGTCATGCGCCTGTCGGTGATGGTGACCGGCCCGCCGGCCTCGATCTGCGCCTGGAAGATGGTCGCCACCGAGCCGTTGGAGCCAAAGACATTGCCGAAGCGCACGGCGACGAATTTGGTGCCGGAACCATGCACGCCGAGGTGACGGGCATGATGCGCGCCGGCCCGTTGAGCGTCCGCCGCGCCGCCCTGCGCCCGCGACGGCGCCGCGTGGGTTTCATGCAGCGAGGAGACGATCTGCTCGGCCGCCCGCTTGGTGACACCGAGCACCGAAGTGGGATCGACGGCCTTGTCGCTGGAAATTAGCAGGAACTGCGGCACCCCGCATTCGGCCGCCACCTCCGCGCAGGCGAGCGTGCCGAAGACATTCGTCTCGATCGCCGCTTCCCAGTTCTCTTCCAGCAGCGGCACGTGCTTCAGCGCCGCGGCATGAAAGAGGATCGAGGGTTTGAACTCGCTGACGAGGCGCAACATGTGCGGCCGGTCGGTGACGTCGACGATGCGGCTGGTCAACCGGTCGCGGTCCTTGTCGTCGATCAGCTGATCGAGCTGGAAAATGCCGAACTCGGAATTGTCGACCACCAGCACCGCCTCGGCGCCGAGCTCCAGCGCGCGCTTGACCAGGACACGGCCGATGGAACCCGCGCCGCCGGTGACCAGCACGCGCTTGCCGCCGACGAAGGCACCGATACGCGCCGTGTCGGTGGCGACCGCCGAACGGCGCATGATGGTTTCCATCTCGACCGCGTCGAGGACCAGCTTGCCGCCCTGCCCCAATTCGGAAAGGCCGGAAAACTGGACGACGGCGATGCCGCTGTGGCGGGCGACGCGCACCAATTCGGCATAGTCCTCGATATCGCGCTCGGCGCCGTTGCCGAAGATCAGCAGGTCGAGGTTTTCCGTGCCGTTGACATAGTCCTCCAGCACCTCGACAAGGCGCGGGCGCAGCGCCACGACGGGAACGCCCCGGATCCGCGTGCCGGGCGGCGCTTCAACCTCGGTCGCCATGATGCCGGCAATGGCGTATTCGGCCGGCACCGCCGTGCGGGTGAAGCGGACGATCACGTCGGCCTCGCTCAGCCGGCCGATGAACAGCGCCTGCTTGACCGGCGCGTCGCCCGGAGCGCGGCGCAGGATGCGCCAGGATGCGCCGTCGCGGAGAAAGCGATAATAAAGCCTGGGCGCCGAAATGATGGTGAAGGAGACCAGGAAGAAAACGATGAACTGGCGTTCGTTGAGACCGGAGACCGGCTGGAAAAAGAAGCGGAAGGCAAGCGAGGTCAGATAGAGGACAACCGACAGGCTGCCGCAGCCCTTGAGGATGTTGAAGAAGTCGGGCGTGGAGGCAAAGCGCCATACGGTGTTGTAAAGGCCGCAAAATCGAAACAGCACATGGGCGACGAGCACGATGAGCGCCCAGCAGGCCAGCCCCTCGGCGGAGAACGCGGCGAAGGAAAGCCGCGACTGCGACAGGATCAGGCTAAGCGCCACCGCGACCAGGACCATGACGAGGTCCTGGACCATGATGATGGCGCGCCGCATCTTCGGTCGAAGTCCCGATACGGCTTCTACGTATGCGGTCATTGGGTAGTACTGAACTCCAGGCGAAAGGAAACTACTACCAGAACGCGCCGGATCAACCATCCTCCGGCACCACTCTGAATTGTGAATCCCCTGCCCCGTCACCCACTTACCGCATTAGCGCGGACTCGGCAGGAGAGCTAGCGGTTTTTTGCACAGGAAATCATGTTAAGGATAAGTCTTGAAGCAACAACAGCTCAGACTGTTAAACGCGCTGCGAGCACTGCCGCGATATCTACCAGGCTATGCTAATAGATTCACATTAGGACTAGCCGGCTTCATTAAGCCGCACCGAGTTGCCATAAGGCCGTCGCAATGGTTATGAAGGGGTGCTCGGTGGCGTGTGGGCGCGGGACGAAGCACCTGAACAACTGGCACCACAACGATGATTTCGGCACTGAACGGCGCCCTCGACGATATCTTCAGGGCGATGAAGTTGCGAAGGGTGTGGATCGCCCTCGCCCACGAGGATATAGGCGACCAGCACAGGCGCACCACGCTTGGACCGCTCTGGCTGCTGGTGAACTACCTCGCCTTCGTTGGCACTTTCGTCTTCGTGTTCCAGCCCGCAGGTAAGGATGCGGCCGGTTATTCCGCCTATGTGGCCATTGGCCTGATGGTGTGGTTCTACCTGATGGAAATCATTTCTTTAAGTGTACCGCTCTTCAGGCGTGAGCGCAGCTTCATCGAAGGCACAACACTGCCTTTGTTCGTCTATGTGATGCGTCTGACGATGCAGTCTGCGATCCGTGCGGGTTATGCCGTGGCAGGGTGTATTGTCATTCTCCTGCTTAGCGGTTCGGACGTCACGCCAGCTTGGCTTTGGTCGGGCGCCGGTCTGTTCCTGATTCTCCTCGCCACTCCGGGCATCGTCACCGTGTTCGCATTTGCCGGTGCCTTCTTTCCAGATAGCGAATTCATTATCGGCAATATGATGCGGGTCGGAATGTTCTTCACACCCGTCTTTTGGGTCTACTCCGGGCAAGACGGAATTCAAAAGTATGCGCATCACTGGAACCCGTTCAGCTATTTCCTGGACATTGCTCGCGTTCCCATCCTTACCGGCGAATTCCCAGCTCATGCTTTTGCCGTCACCAGCACCGTTTCCATAGGTATGTGGGCGATCGCATTGCTGCTACTAGGCAAATATCGCCGGCAAATCGTTTTTATGATCTGAGATCCCCATGGTTTCCATCAAGCTGGATAACGTGAGCCTGGTTTACACGCTGCACGAAAAATTGACCCTCTCAGCCCGAGACCGGCGCATGAACGTCACCGGCGGCACCATTCAGGAATCTGGCCGAAAGCAGTACGTACAGGCATTGGAAGACATCAGTTTCGAACTGAGTGCCGGTGACCGGCTTGGCCTCGTCGGACCCAACGGTGCAGGGAAGACCACCTTGCTGAAAGTTCTCTACGGAATCTATGAACCATCCGGAGGAACCGTTGCGATAAAGGGTAAGGTTGACGCGTTGTTCAACATCAACCTAGGATTTCGGGCAGAGGCGACGGGCCGCAGAAACATCGTTCTGCGAGGGCTAATAAACGGATGGTCTGAGGCTGAGATCGAAGAGAAAATGGAGGACATCATCGCCTTTAGCGAACTCGGCGACTTCATCGACCTTCCATTCAAAGCATATAGTCAAGGGATGGCAGCAAGACTCGCGTTTTCCGTCGCGACAGCGCTCAACCCCGAAATCCTACTGATGGACGAGTGGATTGGCGCCGGCGACGCCTCGTTTCAAGCGAAGGCCAAGAGGCGGATGGATGAGTTAGCCGAAAAGGCAGGTATCATTATTCTAGCAAGCCATAGTGAAAGCCTACTCAATAACTTGTGCACGAAGCTGCTCACATTGCGAAGTGGCAGGAAAGAATCCCTCGTTCCGGTCTTACCTAAATCGAACTTGGCGACAACTTCGAGATGATTTCCGCGATTGCATATTTCTCCTGCGTCAAACAAGCTAAATCCATATTCCCTTGAAAGTCGAACCAAGTCATTCGGCTAATAGCCTCAAGGGATCCAAATCGGGGAGCAAAATATCTTCTGGGCTCCCTCCAAACAAATGTCTGAGGGTTCCCGTTATCAGAGACGGTTAGATACGAAAGTCTCGGGAAGAAATCATGGATGGCATAGATCATCTTGTAGATATCGCCGTGCCATGCAGCACCTGTTCCACCTTCGCGTATTCGAGTTGAAATAGCTAGATCCATGTCTGGCACTGATGAAAAAATATCAGATGGGATAGTATCATCTATTATTATCAATGACGTTTTGTGTGTAACAAAAATTGTGTTGCAAAAGTCGCGAAATGTCTGCTCGAACGTATGCAATCCGTCCAGAAATACAATGTCAAACTTTTTTTCTTCTTCCACAATTTCCAAAAAATATTTATCAGATTCTATCGGCCAAAATATATTTTCTTCTGATTCTTTACTCTTGAGATCAAACCTGAAATGCGGATCAACGCCTGTCTTGTTCGGAACAGATACTGAAAAAAAAGTTTCGCCGTCAGCTACGCCAACCTCAAGGTAGGTCTTTGCACCGACTACCTCAGCTATGGCATTGATCCGTCGACTAGAATGCGTCCCCTCCATCCCCTTAATCATCCTTTCCCGGTGTATCTGAGGACTGACCTGTAATTCACTCACATGAGTTTATCTGTTCTTCCTTAGCCACAGTCCTCCTCCCGGGTTCTTAAGCACGGGAGTCCTTGGAAAAGCGGCAAGCTCTTTATGATGCGTCGCCGCGAAATAGCTGTTAAAGAATATTATTTCGAATACCGTATTGTATGATAGAAATGCCCTAAGAAAGTATAGCTCGTTCCAACCTCTGTTTTGCTCAACAAGCCACTGCTTTGGATACTCAAACGGCCAAAAGCAATCATGAAAATGCACCACGACTCCTGGTCGCAACTTCGGCAGTATATTGAATATCTCGAAACAGACGTCACTCCCAGCCTTCACAACGTGGGAGCTATCTATGAACAAAATATCGTTAGCTTGAAGAGATTCAAAATGGTGAACCGGGACGTTTTGGACCTTGTCTTCGATTATTGTCACATCCGACCGATCGGCTTCGCGCAGGAGTCCGTTCAACGTATTAGGGTAGGGCTCGATAAAGGTAAGCGCTATTTCGCGCCTGAAGACGTCACGCATGTCCAGCGCGAGGGCGGACGAGTATCCCGACCCGATCTCGATAATACGTCTTGGCTGCAGATGCCAAACGAGACCAAAGTAGATAGCAGAATCACCAAAGGAGTACATGTCGTTAGCAAAGTGGTACCGATATCCGCCGGCCCCTTTCTCGTCCCCGAAAGGCATTTCGAGTGTCCGAGGTGCTATGCGTCGCCAGAGCGCCACCATTGCGTCAGCATTGATGTTCAGGCCATCAACTTCCGAACCGACCGCGGCGCAGGCTTGGCGTAGCGCCAACTCACGGTCTTCAAGGGACGGGATGGGGCTGTAGAAATGCCCCGGCGGAACGAACAATTCGTCAGTCATCAGTTTCCATCAATGTCGGAGAGTCTGGTCAGCCGCTCGGAATCCAGCATCTGCTGAGAGATGTCATTTAAGTTTCGATTGCGGACATCTTCATAGCTTTCGTCAAACCCCCGCTGTCTGGAGGCCACTACAGCAGGGTCCGCCGGGACTCGATAGATCGACGTCAACTTCTCGCAAAAAGCGAAAGAACCGAGCGCCGAGAATCGACACCACAAGTTCCAGTCCTCCAAAAGGTCCATATCTTCATGGAACCCGCCGCATTTTTCGTACGCGAGCCGTCGAAAAAGCACCGACTGAATAGCGGCAATATTCTCCACAAGGAGCCTACTTCTGTCGAAAGGCAGACGATGAGAAGCCACAACATCGTGTGACAATTCTCGATACGTCTTCGCCACCGCATCGGTTTCGGTTCGAACCATCCAGGCAAGCGAGTAGGCACAAATCGCGCGCGGATTCTTCTGTATGGTCTGAACCAGCGTCTCAATATGATCTGGGAACAGAAGATCATCATCATCAAGGAAAAGGATTAAATCCCCCGTGGCAGCCTTTAGCCCGGCGTTGCCGGCGGCTGTCCGCCCGCCCTTCGTGGAGCGACAATAGCAAATATCAGCCCCGTACGCATTTCGGACATCCTCCACCAGTTGCCCTGCACTCGTACTGCCATCCTCAACAATGACATGCTGTATATAAGGATATGTCTGCGTAAGCACTGAACATATAGCCTCTCTGAGAAGCCATTCCCTCCCCTCGATAGTTCTCGTTATGATCGAAACAGTAGGCAGAACACCATCTGATATATTTGCCTTGTGTTTAAAAGAAGCTCCGTCGCGAATGATGTCATAGTCGAACCCGGAAAACGGAAAGAACCCGTTCCTTCGTTTACGAGTAGTCATAAACGCTCGCCTATGCCTGCGAACGGTCCGGATTGCAGCGTGGATCGCTCGAAGTCGAGGTTGATCGTGCGTCGTCGCCCTTAACGCCCGCAAAAGCGCTTCCCCTACAAATGCGTCGATTGGCCGGCCGTACCTATGACGAAGAAGCACGTTTGCAGCCAAGGAACCAGAAAGTTGCAACGGGCGAAACTCCTGCTTCTCGACATCGTGGTGATGAAGAAGGCGAGCAAAGGGTATATATCGCAAACGCCAACCTGCCGAGCGAAGCCGGTACGACAACTCGACATCTTCCCCGTACATAAAGAGCCGTTTTTCGTATCCGCCTGCGGATACGTAAGCACTCCTTCGAAGCAATACGCAAGCGTGGCTGCACCAGTTGGTCTGAAGCGTAACCGGGTCGTGATACTTAGGATGCTGAAAAGGCACTTGCATAGCCTCCCAGCAACCGACATCCGGCTCGTCAGCAATCGCAGCGCCGACCATACAACGCAGCAGATTTGGATCGAATTCTACGTCCACATTGGTGACAAGAACTAATTCTGTTCTGCTTAGAGCAATCGCCGCATCGTTCCCTGCGCCATACCCGTCGTTTTTCCTGCGAATAATCGAAGTGCTCCCCACAGCTCTTCCGACGCTTTGGATCCAAGAGGTGACCTTTTCTACCGTGTCGTCCCTTGAATCGTTGTCAACGAATATCACGTTCACCTTACTGAGCGGATAATTTGACTTCAGAATGGATGACGTAAATCCCTCTATCCATCGAGAACTATTGTGAAGGACAACAGATATCGAGATATCGACAAAAGGAGCATTGGGTTCAGCTTGCCTGGAGGCTCGAACACACCCAACATGCCAATCGGAAAAAAGAGCTCTAGATCTTTCGGAGGCGAGGTCGGCGATGGCTGGCGGAATGTCGGCCGACACCGCAAAGCCGGACAGACTTGGAGCCTTCCACGCAGCGTAAAGGCTCACAAGACGAGGGCCGCCCGGAAACCAGCTGATCGTATGCCGCATCAACTGCGTAAACCGCCTGAATCCCGATCTGCGAAGCGCTACCTGCGCTCTCAGCGCATCGACCTGAGCCTCCAAGGCCCTGATACGATTGGCTTGCCTCTCCAACGCAACTTCGAGGTCCAGTTGCCGCTCGTTCCTAACGTAATCTGTGTCGGCATAATCTGGCGCGAGCCGCCGCTCAGTCTTCATCGACTCGGATTCCCCTGAAATGTCGGTACATTGTCGGTTCACAAGAGAAAGCCGATACCGTTAGTGCCACTTCGCATTGCGAAGGTCTCGCCTGATATCGGAGGGGGCAATCTCGCATCTTGATTGGGGCGGTAGATCAAAAAAAGTCTCCCGGGTCAAAAGAAATCCCCCTGACCGCGTTAGATTTTAGTGGAGCACGCAGTTGGTGGTTGACCCAGACGCACACCCCCAATTATCGGACGCATAGGGGGAAGAGAATGTCAGATTCGCCAAACGTCGTGATCGTTCATATCGGGAAGACAGGAGGGACTTGGTTGAAAGATGCCCTGCGCCCATTTTATGACCACGAGGAAGTTTGTCAGCTCCAGTTTGAATCGCAATTTTCGAATAATTTAGACGAATTGGCCGCATTTAAGCTATTCGATAGCCACATCGGTTACGACGTAGCTTCGAAGCTAAACGGCCACTTAGTAACTGTGCTACGCAATCCCTTTGATAGGATCGTGAGCCTATATCATTACTGGAGAGAAGTTCCTGGCGCCGACTTCGGTCCAGGAATTGCTAAGTTGGTGAGCTTTGAGGAATTTCTCGATAGCCGTGACGATGCAGTCGTCTTAGACGTCGTTAACGCGCAAACATGGCAGATCGCGTTTGGAACGACGCTTAGCGCGCGCGATGAACACAGGAATATATCGGCAGATCAACTATTAAAAAGAGCCATCAAAAACCTCGAGAGCTTCGAGGTTGTGGGTATAACTGAGGCTATGCCGTTGTTGGCTACGGAGATTGACCGGAAACTTGGCCTCCCGATAGACACTCGCATGGATCGAAGCAACGTAACCCAGACACGACCAAGTCTTAGCGATATCCCTGTTTCACTCCGCGACCAACTCTATCCGCTGGTGAATGTTGACCTTGCTCTCTACCAGCACGTCATTGAGCGTTATGTGGCCCCAGCGTGTTCTGCCAGCGTGGCGAGCGGCCTGGGTAGTCTTCTTCGTAACTAGAACCAAGTTGACGACCAATCCGGTGAAAGTCCATTTCTGTGGGAATTCTGCGGTTCTCTGGAATACGCCCGGTTATTGATCTGTTGTAGCTAACGGATAGCAAAAATGGAAGGTCTAAGCGGACGCTTCGATTCAGGATCGCAAGGCCATATATTCATTAGCGGGACCGGCCGCGCCGGAACAACATTCCTGATCCAACTTTTTACACAATTGGGCTTTGATACCGGCACATGGTCCGACGACGATTACTTTCCCAACGCGCGGGCGGGACTAGAGCGAGATGTATTCGACGCGAACATCCCTACCATTGTGAAAACACCGTTCCTTTGCGACTATGTCGACGAAGCGCTCCTCTCGGGCATCAAAATTGACCATGTAATCATCCCAGTCCGTAGAATGGTCGACGCAGCAGCCAGCCGGGCTCATGTTCAACTTGAAACCACGGGAGCGAAGGATGGAAAAAGCGTCAACGGCGGACTGTGGGGGACTGAAACAGCTGAAGACCAGGCCGATGTTTTGAGCAGAAAATTCGCAAACCTTGTGGAGGCCCTTGTGCGTCATGATATACCTATCACGCTGATTTCATTTCCGAGATCAGCTACGGACGCCGCTTATCTTTTTAGGAAACTCTCTGCTATTATACCGTCCATCTCGGCGGATGTTTTCACGACGGCCTTCAACAACACAGCCAAACCGGAGATGATCAATAAATTTTCTTATAATCGCTGACTCCTCATTACATGTATCTGAGGCCGAAAGATCTTGAAGCTAAGGTTGTGTGGTGGGTGAAAATAGCTTGTTGCAGACGACTAATCGCACCACTCTCCCCACCGCCTCCCGCCAATCCGGCGCCTGCCACCCAAACACGCCCGCAAACTTTGCGCTCGAAAGCCGCGAATTGGCTGGGCGCCTGGCCTTGGTCGGATAATCGCTCGTCGCGATTTCCCGCACCGTCGCGTGCGAGCCGCCCAAGGCCTTGCTCGTATCCAGGATGTGACGGGCAAAGCCGCTCCAGTTGGTCTCGCCGGTTCCCGCCAGATGGTAAATGCCGAAGGCAGTGAAATTCCGGTCGCCGACCAGCCTCGCCGCCGCGTGCAGGATCGCGTCGGCGATGTCGAGCGCCGAGGTCGGGTTTCCCCACTGGTCGGCAACGACCGAAATCTCGTCGCGATCGCCCGCCAGCCGCAGCATCGTCTTGACGAAGTTCCTGCCGAAGGGGCTGTAGACCCAGGCCGTGCGCAGGATGAGGTGGCGCGGGTTGGCGGCGGCCACGGCTTGTTCGCCGGCGAGCTTGGAGGCGCCGTAGACGCCGAGCGGGGCGGTCGCGTCGGTCTCGACATAGGCGCCGTCCTTGGCGCCGTCGAAGACATAATCGGTCGACAGATGAATGACGGGCACCCCGAGGCGAGCCGCCGCTTCCGCCACCTTGCCGGCGCCGGTGGCGTTCACCGCGAAGGCCAGGTCCTTCTCGTCCTCGGCCTGGTCGACGGCGGTGTAGGCGGCGACTGACACGACGATGTCGGGCCTTGCCGCTTCTAGTGCGGCGAACACCGTGTCCGGCCGCGCCAGGTCGAGCGCCGGCCGGCCGACGGAGACGACTTCCACGTCGTCGCGGCCCCGCGCCGCCTCGATCAGGCTCGCGGCGACCTGGCCTTCGCGTCCGGTGACGGCAAGCCTCACGTCGGCACCTTCCCGCGCTCGGCCTTGCTCCCGGCCGGGCCGCTTTCGATCGGATTGTCCTGGACCGGGCTGCTTTCGACCGCAGCTCGGCCCAACCGCTCGCCGGCGTAGCGCTGCTCGCGGATCGGCCCCCACCACCATCTGTTGTCGAGATACCAGTCGACCGTTTTTGCCAGGCCGCTGTCGAAGTTTTCGCGCGGCGCCCAGCCGAGGTCGCGCGCGATCTTGGAGGCATCGATGGCATAACGGCGGTCATGGCCGGGGCGGTCGGTGACGAAGCTGATCAGGTCGCGGTGGCTCGCGCCTCCCGCGCGCGGGCGCCTCACGTCGAGCAGGTCGCAGATCGTCTCGACGACGGCAAGATTGGTGCGCTCGGAATTGCCGCCGACATTGTAGCTCTCGCCCGGCCGCCCCCTGGTGGCCACCAGTTCCAGCGCCCGCGCATGGTCCTCGACGAACAGCCAGTCGCGCACATTGGCGCCGGCGCCATAGACCGGCAGCGGCTTCTCATCGAGCGCGTTGAGGATGACCAGCGGGATCAGCTTTTCGGGGAAATGGTAGGGGCCGTAATTGTTCGAGCAGTTGGAAAGCACCACCGGCAGGCCGTAGGTCTCATGCCAGGCCCGCACCAGATGGTCGGACGCCGCCTTCGACGCCGAATAGGGCGACGATGGCGCGTAAGGCGTCTCCTCGACGAACATGCCGCCGTCGAAAGGAAGATCGCCGAAGACTTCGTCGGTCGAGATGTGATGGAAGCGGAAGCGGCTCCGGCGAGCCTCCGGCAGCCCGCGCCAGTACTCCAGCGCCGCGTTCAGGATGCGGTAGGTGCCGACGATGTTGGTCTCGATGAAGGCGCCGGGACCGTCGATCGAGCGGTCGACATGGCTTTCGGCGGCCAGGTTCATGACGATGTCGATGTCGTCGCGGCGCAATATCTCCAGCACCGCGCGCTCGTCGCAGATGTCGGCCTGCTCGAAGCGGTAATTGTGCGCGTTCTCGATCGGCCTGAGCGACGCGAGGTTGCCGGCATAGGTGAGCTTGTCGAGATTGGTGACGCGGTAGGCCGGGTTGGCGCACATATGCCGGCAAACGGCCGAGCCGATGAAGCCGGCGCCGCCGGTGACCAGGAAATTCATGTCACCCCCTCCGCCGACGCAAACACCTCCGCCATGGCGAGCAACGGCGCACTGCGGTCCTTGTCCGAAAGCTGGAATCCGCCGGCAAGCGCCGGCCATTCGATGCCGATCGCGGGATCGTCGAAGCGGATCGACCGGTCATGCTCCGGCGAATAGGTGTCGGTCACCTTGTAGAGCACCTCAGTATCCGGCACGAGCGTGACGAAGCCATGCGCGAACCCCTTCGGCACCAGGATCTGGTTGCCCTTCCGCGCCGACACCTCCAGCGCCACCCATTTGCCGAAAGTCGGCGAGGCGCGGCGGATATCGACCGCGACATCGAAGACGCTGCCCCTGACGACGCGCAGCAGCTTGGCTTGCGCGCGCGGCGGCAGCTGGTAATGCAGCCCGCGCAGCACGCCGGCCGCGGCGGAATAGGAATGGTTGTCCTGCACGAAATGGAGATCGATGCCGGCTTCGGCGAAGCGTTGGGCATTCCAGGTCTCGCTGAAAAAGCCGCGCGCGTCGCCATGCCGTTTCGGCACGATTTCCAGCACGCCGTCGAGGCCGAGCGGCCTGACCTCAAGCACCGCGTTCCTCCGTCAGTTCGGCCACCCGCCGGCGCAGGTAGGCGGCATATTCGTTCTTGCCGAGCCGCGCGGCGCGATCCAGAACCTTGTCGGCGCTGATCCAGTCCTGCTCCAGCGCAATCTCCTCCGGGCACGCTATCTTCATGCCCTGGCGATGCTCGATGGTGCGCACGAAAGACGATGCCTCGAGCAGGCTGTCATGCGTGCCGGTGTCGAGCCACGCATAGCCGCGGCCGAGGCGGTGGACATGCAGCTCGCCACGCTCGAGATAGACATTGTTGACCGCCGTGATCTCGAGCTCGCCACGCGCCGAAGGGCGGATGGTCGAGGCAATGTCGACCACGTTGTTGTCATAGAAATATAGACCGGTCACCGCCCAGTTGGACTTCGGCTTTTGCGGCTTCTCCTCGATCGTCAAGGCCTTGCCGGTGACCTTGTCGAAGGAGACCACGCCATAACGCTCGGGATCGTCGACATAGTAGGCAAAGACGGAGGCGCCGCTCTCGCGCGTTGCCGCCTCGCGGCAGAGCTGCGACAGGCCGCCGCCAAAATAGATGTTGTCGCCGAGAATCATCGACACGCTGTCCTTGCCGATGAAGTCGCGGCCGATAATGAAGGCTTCGGCGAGGCCATTGGGTTGCGGCTGCTCGGCATAAGAGAACTCCAAGCCGAATTCGGAACCGTCGCCCAGCAACGCCTGAAAGACTGGCAAGTCGCGCGGAGTTGAAATGACCAGGATCTGGCGGATACCCGCGAGCATCAGCACGCTCAACGGGTAGTAGATCATAGGCTTGTCGTAGATCGGCAGTATTTGCTTAGATACAGCTAATGTAAGCGGATAAAGTCGTGTTCCGCTGCCGCCCGCAAGGATAATTCCTTTCAACAAGCTCTCCTTGAACTACCGCGGCCCCCACCTCGATGCCAAGTTGCCCGTGCTTAGGTTTCGGGTACCGGCTTGTCAATGTCGGCTTTGATTCCTCGCTGACGCTGCTTGCGCTTTCTATCATCCGACAGGCGGTGCGTTCGAGCGAAATCCGACCGCGCCATTAAAAAGGGCCGGCGGGCGCCTGTCGCCCGCCGGCCCTTTTTTCGTCCATCGCGCTCAGCCGCGCTTGAGCAATGCCCACACGGCCGGCACCAGGCTGGCGGCCAAAGCCACCTTGATCAGATCTCCAGCGATGAAGGGCAGGACGCCGAACTGCCAGGACTTTTCCGGCCCGATGAGCATTGCCAGCCAGGCAAAGCCCATGGCCATCATCACGACCTCGGCTGCCAGCATGGCGCCGAACAGCTTCAGCGGATTGCGGTCCCAGCCGCGATCGGCGGCCCAGCCGGCGATCGCCGCCATGACCACAAAGCCGGCAAGATAGCCGCCCGTAGAACCCAGCATGTAAACGATGCCGATGCCCTTTTCCGGCGTGCCCTGGAAAACCGGCAGGCCAAAAGCGCCCTCGGCGAGATAGAGAAGCAGCGTCGCCACCGCCAGCCTCAGGCCGAACGCCGAGGCGATCAACAGCACGGCGAGCGTCTGCAGCGAAATGTCGACCGGGCCGAGCACCACTTTCGTCTTGGCCGAAAGCGTGAGCAGCAGCGTTCCGGCCAGCGCCAGGAATAGCTGGGTCGCGAGCCGCGCGGCGCCCCGCTCCGGCAGAGTGAGAGAAACGAGCGGACGCATCGTGGTTGCAATTGCCATGGTCTTCCCCATTCTGGCTGATTTGCTGTCTTCGATTTTCCTATATTGGCTTCCGTACCGGGCGGCAATCATTTTGCCGCGTTGCAGCGGAGTCCGGCATGGCCCTTGAATTCGATACCAGCTTCGATCCCGCCTACGGCCGGGCGGTCGCGGTGGCGCCGGATGTGCTGCGCGTCACCGCAAGAAATCCGAGCCCGTTCACCTTCCACGGCACCAACAGCTATATCGTCGGCCGCGACACGCTGGCGGTGATCGATCCAGGGCCGGAAGACGACGCGCATCTGGAAACCCTGCTTACGGCGATTGCGGGCCGGCCCGTCAGCCACATCTTCATCAGCCACACCCATCGCGACCATTCGCCTTTGGCGGCACGGCTGAAGGAGCATACCGGCGCGCCAACGCTTGCCGAAGGTCCGCATCGGCCGGCGCGGCCTTTGCGCATCGGCGAGATCAATCCGCTCGACGCCAGCGCCGACCTGGCCTTTGTTCCCGACGTCGTGTTGGCCGACAGTGCCCTGACCCAGGGCGACGGCTGGGCAATCCGCGCCGTGCTTACGCCTGGCCACACAGCCAATCATGCCGTGTTTGCCCTCGAGGGAACCGGCACCCTGTTTTCGGCCGACCATGTCATGGCCTGGTCGACCTCGATCGTCGCGCCGCCGGACGGCGCCATGGCCGATTACATGGGCTCCCTCGACAGGCTGCTGGCGCGCGATGATCGTTTGCTGCTGCCCGGCCATGGCGGTCCCGTGATCGCCCCGCAAAGGTTCATGCGCGGCCTAAAGACACATCGCAAGATGCGCGAAAGGGCGATCCTGGAACGCATCCGCGCCGGCGACCGGACGATCGCGGAAATGGTCGCCGCGATCTATCGCGACACCGACCCGCGGCTGCATGGCGCCGCTGGGCTCTCGGTGCTTGCCCATATCGAGGATCTGGTCGCGCGCGGCCTGATCGCCACCGAAGGCGACCCCGCCATCGACGGCATTTTCAGCCCCGCAGGCTGATCACTCGGCCGGGGCCGCGCCGACCTGCCCGGCGACCTCCTGGTCGAGCTCGGCGAGGAATTCGGTTATGCGGGCGGCGTTGTCGCCGAGGTCGTAGCGGCCGTAACGCGAGGCCGAGCGCATGTCGACGATCACCTGTTCGCCATCGTCGGTGACGCGGATGGCGACATCGGCCGGCAGTCCGAGCACGAAACCCCTGGCCAGCGCATTGATCGTCGCCTCGCTTTGGCCGTTGATGTCGGGATAGGGCGCCGTCAGCTGCCAGTCGCGGCGGTCGAGCACGGTTTCGACGGCGTCGACGACGGTTTCGAAAGGCAGATTGTAGCTGTGGCCGCTGACCAGCGGATAAGCGTCGGCCTGCAAGCGCTGTTCGCCCGGCGTCGGCGGCGTCAGCTCGTTCATGTCGCTTGTCCGGTCGCTGGTGTCCAGGACCGGCGGGTCGTCTAGATCGGTCGAGATGTCGCGCAGCGGCGGATAGAGCGTCGCCCAGTAGATGGCGACGCCGTAGGGCGCGAGCACGAGCAGCGCCAGCAGCGCGCCGACGCTGAGATCGCGGCCGCCGCGATCGCCGAAGCTCCAGACCCTCGACAGGCCGAGGCCCGCCAGGAACAGGGCGAGCGCGGCCAGCAGCGCGACGACCGCAAGCACCCACAGGAAGGGCGGCGTCTCGACGAGACCGAGCCGGTAGCCGGCAACGGAGGTGAGCAAAAGGACGGCGGAAAATGCGCCGATCCTCCGCGACCAACCGGCCGCCCTCGACGTCTGCCGTTCAGGAATAGATGCCATTCTTTGCCGTATCGTCCCAACCCGGGCCGAGAGTTAGCGGTTTTCGGCGCGGTCTTGAAGCCGCAAGATCGAACTTTTTCGTCAATCCGTCGGCAGGCGATAGTCCTTGAACTGATCGCGCAAACTGGTCTTCTGAATCTTGCCGGTGGCGGTGTGCGGAATTTCGCCGACGAAGGCGATGTCGTCGGGCATCCACCATTTCGCCACCTTGCCGCTCATGAAGGTCAGGATGTCGCCCTTGCTCGGCTCTTTGCCCGGCTTGCTCACCACGACCAGCAAGGGCCGCTCGCCCCATTTCGAATGCGGGATGCCGATCGCCGCCGCCTCCGCCACGTCCGGGTGCCCGACGGCGAGATTCTCCAGGTCGATGGTGGATATCCACTCGCCGCCGGATTTTATGACATCCTTGGCGCGGTCGGTGATCTGCATATAGCCGGTAGCGTCGATATGGGCGACATCGCCGGTGTCGAACCAGCCATCGGCGTCGAACTGCCCGGCTCCGGCGCCGCCATAATAGGCGCGGGCCACAGCCGGGCCGCGAACCTTGAGATGTCCGAAGGTCTTGCCGTCCCAGGGCAGCGCGTTGCCGTCGTCGTCGGTCACCTTCATCTCGACGCCGAAGGGCGGAAAACCCTGCTTGCCCTGGACATCCAGCCGCGCCTCGCCGGTCAACGACTCATATTGCGGCTTGAGCGTGCAGAGCGTGCCGAGCGGCGACATCTCGGTCATGCCCCAGGCATGCACCACCTGCACGTCGTAATTGTCCTGGAACTTGGCAATGATGGCGCGCGGGCAGGACGCCCCGCCGATGACGACCTTGTTCAGGTGAGGCAGCTTCTTGCCGGTCTCCTCCAGATATTGCAGCAGCATCATCCAGACGGTCGGCACGGCGGCGCTGAACGTCACCTTCTCGGTGTCGAGCAGTTCGTAGATCGAGGCGCCGTCCATCTTGCAACCGGGCATCACCAGCTTGGCGCCGATCATCGGTCCGCTCTGACCGAGCCCCCAGGCATTGGCGTGAAACATCGGCACGACGGGCAGGATCACATCGCGGGTTGATATGCCCATGGCGTCGGGCATGGCGGCCATCATGGCGTGAAGGACATTGGAGCGGTGGCTGTAAAGCACGCCCTTCGGGTCCCCCGTCGTGCCCGAGGTATAGCACATGCCGGCGGCGGTGTTCTCGTCGAACGCCTTCCAGGCGAAGTCGCCATCGGCCTCGGCCAGCCATTCCTCGTAAGCGACGGCGTTCGCCAGCGAGGTTTGCGGCATATGCGCCTGATCGGTCAGCACAATCACCCTGCGCAGCGATCGGACGGCGCCGGCGATCTTCTCCAGGAGCGGCACGAAGGTCAGGTCGACGAAGATCGCCTTGTCCTCGGCATTGTTCATGATCCAGGCGATCTGCTCGGGAAAAAGCCTCGGGTTGAGCGTGTGATAAATCGCCCCGATGCCCATGATGCCGTACCAGGCCTCGACATGGCGGGCCGTATTCCAGGCAAGCGTGGCGATGCGGTCGCCGAGCCTGAAGCCGTCACGCTCCAGCCGCTGCGCCACCTTGAGCGACCGGTGATGGATTTCGGCAAAGGTCGTGCGCACAATCGGGCCTTCGATCGAACGCGACACGACCTCCCGGCCGCCGTGCTGGCGTTCTGCGTGGTCGATCAGCTTGTGACATAGCAGCGGCCATTCCTGCATCAATCCGAGCATCTGTTCCTCCCCTTGGCGCATTCGCGTCGTTTGTTCCTCACATTGTGGAACGAACCGGCGGATTGTCCAGCCGCCATAAGTCGAAGCCCGCGGATGGATCGAAGAACCAGGAAAACCGCCATAATCCGGCCATCGTCGGCGTTAAGTTTCGTTAACGGGCTGGGTGAGATTGGCGAATGGAGATGTTCGCATGGACGCGCAGCTCGACGAAAAGGCCCTCGAAAGCACCCTTGCCGAAAGTCTGGACGATCTGACGCCGGACACCAAAACCGTTTCCGAAGATGAATTTGCCGAGGTCGTCGGCGGCGCGCTGGAGGCGGTCGGTGGAACTTTGCTGTTCAAGATGCGCGTCGAAAACGGCGAGAACGGAGAGCATGTCGCCGCTGCCTGCATTGGCGATGCCGACAATCGCCAATTCCTGCTGCTCACACTGCCGACAACCGGCGGCGCGCTGAAGGTGGAGACCGCGGCAAGAAGCACCAATCCGGTGGCAGGCATCGCTGCCGCTTATGCCGGTCTCATGGATGCCTTCAAGAAGGCCGCCTGACCGCCAGCTTCCCAGGGGTGACACACGTTCAATGAATGGTGATGGCGCCCCGCGCTTGCGCGACGCGCTTGTCCGACACATGTAAGTCTCCCCCGAGAATGTCTCACCGTTTTCATGGAAACGGTGAAACGATTTCTCTTCGTTTGACGCAGTTCCGGGAGGCTACGGCGAACCGCCGAGCCTAGCCGCTTCGCACGTTCCGGATTGCTCCAGGAGACCATTCATGGATATGCTCGCCAACCCCGCCCCCGGCTCCCAGCGCAATCCCGACAAGGTGATCGCTGTCGAACCCTATCGCGGCAATGTCACCGTGCGCGTCGGCAATACCATCATCGCCCGATCGACCAGGGCCAAGCTGCTGTCCGAACCGCCCTACCCGGCGGTCTTCTATATCCCGTTCGACGACATCGACTTCAGCAAGCTCGTCGGCACCGAGCATTCCACGCATTGCCCGTACAAGGGCGATGCCAGCTATTGGAGCGTCCGGGCGGCCGGCGAAGCCGGCAAGAACGCGATGTGGGCTTATCAGCGGCCGTTCGACGAAATGACCGAGATACGCAATCACGGCGCGTTCTATGCGAGCAAGGTGACGGTGGAAACCGAGCCCGACTGATCGTCCTTGGGTAAGGACCGCCCATGGCGATTTGAGACTTGGGCCGAGTGGAGAATGATGGTTCTGGGAACCGGAGCGGCGCGGGCATCACGAGTACCGGCCTGACTGGCCGCAGCCTTATCTGCCACGCAGCCCCTCGCAGGCCGGCATCACCCGGACATCATCGCGCCGCTCAATCCGTGGTGCCGTTGTTGCCGATACCCTCGGCGTCGTCCAGGCGCACGAAGGTCATGCCCTTCTGCTTCAGGGCGAGCAGCCCCTGAACCACGCCCTCGCCGGCCGCATGGGTCGGTTGGTTGATGTGGGCGATGATGACGTCGCCGTTTTTGGCGGCGCCGATGCGGCGTGCCGTTTCCTTCGCGCCGAGCAGCGAGCCACCGTCGCCATTGATCGAGAAGCCGGCGATCTTGAAACCCAGCTTGCGGATCATCGCGATCGCCGAGGGGCTATATTCGGCGGTGGCGCCGCGAAACCATTTGGGCGCCGGACCGCCGGCGCTGACCAAAGCGGCGGCGCCGGATTCAACCTCGGCCTGTACTGCCTCCGGACTGCCCGCGCTGCGGATGCCATAGATCGTCCGCGGCGTGTCGACCGCCGGAATGTGGCGGCCGCCATGGTTTTCCAATTCGAACAGATCAGGATGCGCCCGCATGATCTCGACGGCCGCGGCGTTGCGCTTCAGCCAGATGCCGGTAACGAAGATCGTCGCCGGTATCTTGTTGTCGACAAGAGCCGAAAGAATCCGAGTGTCGGTCTTTCCGCCGCAAGCGTCGAGCGTCAGGGAGACTCGCCCGCCTCCTTCCGCAACATCAGGCTTCAGATGCAGCGTCGGCTCGACCAGCGTCGCGGCATTGCCCGCGGACACAGCGAACAGCGACAGCGCCATTGCGCAAAGAGAGTATCGAAGCAGACCCATCATCCATTCCAAGCCGGCGCGCCCGGCCAGTCGCCGCATCGCGCCCAAGAAAACTTGCCTCCGCTCGTCCCAACAGACCGGCATCTAGGCGAAAGTGGGACGTCCGACAGCGCAAAAGGAGAAATCGCGAAAAATTGCTTTCGCCTTAGATCTCGGCTTCCGAGGCAGTCTCCGTTCGCGCCAGCAGTTCGCGCACCGCTTTGGCGACCGAGTCCACTTCCAGCCGCCAGACGCAAAACGCCTTGGCTGGATTGGTCCGGTGGCACGTGTCGGCGGCGATGCACTCGCAAGGCATTGGGGGCCGCAGCGAGATGCTGGGTACGCCAACCGGACCCCATGCAACCGGGTTCGTCAGGCCGAATAGGCCGACGACGGGCGTGCCGGCTGCGGCGGCCATATGCATCGGGCCGCTTTCGTTGCCGAGGAAGAGCCGCGCCTCCTTGAGGAGCGCCATCAACGTTTCGAGCGATAGCTTACCTACCAAATTGACGACCGGCGCCTTGACCGCGGCCATGATCTGGTCGTTCGCCTCGGCTTCGTCGGGACCGCCGACCAGGGCGACGGCGAGACCGGTCTCGCTCGATATCATATCGATGACCGCGGCGAAACGCTCGGGCTGCCACCGGCGCCCCGGAAAGCTTGCTCCGGCATGCACCACCAGGTAGGCTTTGCGCCGAAGGCGGCATCTGTCCAGCAATGTCAGGACCCGCGCGGTTTCCGATGGCAGCGGCTCGATCGAAGGAAACCGCACGCGCAGATCTACCCCAAGCGCCTCCAGCGGAGAAAGATAGCGATAAAGGAAATGCCTTTCGCCATAGCCGAAGGGCTTGGCCCTGACGTTTGCGGATTGGCGCTCGAACCGGTGCAATCGCTTCTCGGTGGGGAAATAGCCGACCCGGATCCTGGCGTTGAGTGCCATGGCGATGAAGTGCGTCGTTTTTGAATCGGTCAAGTCGATGGTCATATCGAAAGCCAAGCGACGCAGCTTTAGCAGCACCTGGGAGAGTTCCACGCCGCGCTGCATCAGCGTGCCACGCGCGCTCGAGCGCCTGAAAGCTACGGTCTCAGCCGCGATACCATGGGCAGTCAGGAAGCTTGCGAAGCGAGCCTCGCAAAGGAAGACAATCTTGGCGTCCGGATAAGCGATCTGCAGATTCTTCGCCAGCGCCGAGGCAAGAACCAGATCGCCGATATATTTTGTTTGCAGTATAAGGATCGAGCGGACGTCCACGAAGGGACCCTGCAATATCGGTGTCCGTGCACCAGAACTAGGTTGAGACGTCGACATTCGGGGCCGCCAGGCGCATGGTTCACGTGGCCCCCATATACAAGACGACAAGGTCGTGGGCCAGAGTGACTCGCACGTGCCGGCAGAGCCTGTCACCGTCTCATGGAATAGCGAAACTCCTTTATTTCGCTTTTTGCAATGCGGCCGACAGGCCGCACGAAATCTCCACCGGTGTCAGACCGCTTCTTCCAGAGCCATCTCGGTGCGCGCCAGGAGTTCCAGCACCGCGTCGACCATTCCTTGAAACGATGTCGATATTCAGTGCGGTCACGCGCACGTTCGCGTGACATTCCATACGAAATCGTAAGGTGCCTGGAGTCGGCTCCGCAACGCGCCTCAGCCGCGTTTGGCGGAACCTTTCGCCATCGCCAAGGCCGCCTGCGCGGCCGCAAGCCTGGCGATCGGCACGCGGTAGGGCGAGCACGACACATAATCGAGCCCTACCTCCTCGCAGAAGCGGATCGAGGCCGGATCGCCGCCATGCTCCCCGCAAATGCCGAGCTTGATGCCCGGCCGGGCCGCCCTGCCTTTCTCAGCCGCGATCCGCACCAGCTCGCCGACGCCATCGACGTCGAGCGAAACGAACGGATCCTGCTCGATGATGCCCTTCTGCCGGTAGGTTTCGAGGAAGGACGCGGCATCATCGCGAGAGATGCCAAATGTCGTCTGGGTGAGGTCGTTGGTGCCGAAGGAGAAGAATTCGGCGGCTTCGGCAATGACATGGGCGCGGATCGCCGCGCGCGGCAATTCGATCATCGTGCCGGTGAGGTAGTCGATCTTGGTGCCGGTCTCCTGCATGACGCTTTGCGCCACCGCGTCGATGCGCGCCTTCACGTATTCCAACTCCTTCACGATGCCGACCAGGGGCACCATGATTTCCGGCACCACAAGCGCGCCGGCCTTCTTGCCGGCCTCGACCGCCGCCTCGAAAATGGCGCGCGCCTGCATCTCGGCGATCTCGGGATATGAGACGGCGAGCCGGCAGCCGCGATGGCCGAGCATCGGGTTGAACTCGTGCAGTGCTTCCGTGCGCTGCCGCAGCTTGTCGGCCGAGACGTTCATGGCCGAGGCGACCTCGGCGAGCTCAGCCTCGGTCTTGGGCAGGAACTCATGCAGAGGCGGATCAAGCAGGCGGATCGTCACCGGCAGGCCGGCCATGATCTCGAACAGCTCGAGGAAATCCGAGCGCTGCATCGGCAGGAGCTTGTCGAGCGCGGCGCGCCGGTCCTTCTCGGTGTCGGCCAGGATCATCTCGCGCATGGCGACGATGCGGTCGCCGTCGAAGAACATGTGCTCGGTGCGGCAAAGCCCGATGCCCTCGGCGCCGAAAGAGCGCGCCATGCGCGCGTCGAGCGGCGTCTCGGCATTGGTGCGCACCTTCATGCGGCGTGCGGCGTCTGCCCATTCCATGATGGCGGCGAAGTCGCCCGACAGCTCCGGCTGCAGCATGGCGACCGCGCCCTTCAGAACCTGGCCGTTGCCGCCGTCGATGGTGATGATATCGCCCTTGCGGAAGGTCTGCCCCATCGAGACCAGCGTGCCGGCCTTGTAGTCGACGCGCAGCGAGCCGGCGCCCGAGACGCAGGGCTTTCCCATGCCGCGCGCCACGACGGCGGCATGGCTGGTCATGCCGCCGCGCGTGGTGAGGATGCCCTCGGCGGCGTGCATGCCGTGGATGTCTTCCGGGCTGGTCTCGATGCGCACCAGGATCGCCTTGCGCCCCAGAGCCCGGGCCTCCTCGGCATCTGCCGACGAGAAGACGATCTCGCCGGTAGCGGCGCCCGGCGAGGCAGGCAGGCCCATGCCGATGACGTCACGCGCCGCCTTCGGGTCGATGGTCGGGTGCAGGAGCTGGTCGAGCGAAGCCGGGTCGATGCGGGCAACCGCCTCCTCCTTGCTGATCAGCCCGTCCCTCGCCATCTCGACGGCGATCTTCAGTGCCGCCTTGGCGGTGCGTTTGCCGGAGCGGGTCTGCAGCATCCACAGCTTGCCGCGCTCGATGGTGAATTCAAGGTCCTGCATGTCGCGGTAATGCTTCTCGAGCCGGTCCGAGATGTCGACGAAGGCCTGGAAGGCGTCGGGCATAAGCTTCTGCAGCGACGGCTTGTCCGAGCCGGCAGCGATGCGCGCCGCCTCGGTGATGTTCTGCGGCGTGCGGATGCCGGCCACCACGTCCTCTCCCTGGGCATTGACCAGGAACTCGCCGTAGAGCTGCCTCTCGCCGGTCGAGGGATTGCGGGTGAAGGCGACGCCGGTCGCCGACGTGTCGCCCATGTTGCCGAACACCATGGCCTGGACGTTGACCGCCGTGCCCCAGCTTTCGGGAATGTCGTGCAGGCGGCGGTAGGTGATGGCGCGGTTGTTCATCCAGCTCGAGAACACGGCGCCGATCGCGCCCCAGAGCTGTTCCTGCGGATCCTGCGGGAACGGCTTGCCGAGCTCTTCCTCGACCTTGGCCTTGTAGAGCGCGATCACGCCTTGCCATTCCGTGGCCGTCAGCTCGGTGTCGAGCTCGTGACCGAGGCTGGCCTTCTGGTCCTCGAGGATTTCCTCGAACACCTCGTGGTCGAGGCCCATGACGACGTCGGAATACATCTGGATGAAGCGGCGGTAGCTGTCATAGGCAAAACGCGCATCGCCGGAATCGGCGGCCAGAGCCTGGACCGTCTCGTCGTTGAGGCCGAGATTGAGCACCGTATCCATCATGCCGGGCATGGAGGCGCGGGCGCCGGAGCGCACAGAGACCAGAAGCAGCCTCGATGGATCGCCGAAACGGCGGCCGGTTATGCGGCCGATATGGTCGAGGGCGGAAACGACATCGGCCTTGAGCGCCTCAGGATAGTTGCGTCCATTGGCGTAATAAGCGTTGCAGACTTCCGTGGTGATGGTGAAGCCCGGCGGTACCGGCAGCCCAAGGCTGCACATCTCGGCCAGATTGGCACCCTTGCCACCGAGAAGATTGCGGTCGCCGGCCCGTCCTTCAGCGGCGCCGTCGCCGAAGGTGTAAACCCACTTGGTCATGCTTGCCCTCCAGTTCGTGGAAGTTGGAAACATCCGGGCTGAAGCCCATTCCCCGCCTCGCCGGCCCGAGCGATAGGATGCTGCAGTGCGAAAGGCAAGGGACCGGCCGCGCTCGCAGTCACTACAATCGATTAAGCAAAAGCTGCGGCAACAAGACTTGCCGGACGCATGGAGGCGATATAGAACATAAAGAGAACAAAGTGGAGTAGCGTTATGAAACTCAACGGTAAACTCGACTATCTGGAACTGCCAGCGACAGGCGGCACGCTGGACAGCGTCAAATCCTTCTACAGTGCGGCCTTTTCGTGGTCGTTCACCGACTACGGTCCGACCTATTCCGCTTTCGCCCAGGGGCTCGACGGCGGCTTCCAGGCAGATGCCAGCGAGGCGCCCGAAAAACCGCTGCCCGTGCTCTACTCCGACAATCTCGAGGAAACGCTGCAAGCGGTCGAGAGCGCCGGCGGCGCCATCGTCAAACCGATCTTTTCCTTCCCCTGCGGCAGGCGGTTTCATTTCACCGATCCGGCCGGTAACGAGCTTGCGGTGTGGGGAAACTAGAAAGGGCGCGGATTTCGAGGTATTTTTTGCTGTTGACAGCCGGGCTAGGCTCACTTCAACAAACAATGGCGATCTTCCAACAGCAAAAGCAGGCTGATGAAATTCGGGTCCAGCGGCGTTCGAGGTTTGGCTTGCGATTTGGTCGGAAGGCCAAGCGGACTTTACACTGAAGGCTTTGCCCGACGTTTGCGGTCGACTGGATTCCAGCAAGGCGAGGTCTTCGTGGGGCGCGACCTGCGCGACAGCAGCCCGGCAATCGCGCAGGACTGCATGGCCGCGCTGGCCGCGTCAGGCTTCCACCCGGTCGATTGCGGTGCGATCCCAACACCAGCGCTTGCCTATTATGCCCGCCAGCACGGCGCCGCCGCGCTGATGGTAACCGGCTCGCATATTCCCGCCGACCGCAATGGCATCAAGTTCTATGGACCGAAAGGCGAGATCGACAAGGCGGATGAGGCCGCGATCACCTCTTATGTCGCTGAGCTGTCGGACGGATATCCCTGGCCGCCGGCGCAGGCGGACTGGCAGACCGCGCACGAACAGGCGCTCGCGGCCTTTCGAGACCGGGTGGGCGGTATTCTCACCTCTCGCGCCCTTTCCGGCATGAGGCTCGGCGTGTACCAGCACAGCACCGTCGCGGCGGAGTTGCTGATCGAGGTCCTGAGGTCCTTTGGCGCGGATGTGACCCCTGTCGGGAAATCTGAAATTTTCGTCCCCGTCGACACGGAGGCCGTCGGCCAGGGAACGATCGCGAAGATGAAGGGCTGGGTGCGCGAGTTCAAGTTCGACGCCGTGCTATCGGCCGATGCTGATGCCGACCGCCCTCTCGTCATCGACGAAAACGGCGAGCTGTTCCGCGGCGACCTGATCGGGCTGGCTACGGCGCTTTTCCTCAAGGCTGACATCGTGGTGACGCCCGTGACCTCCAATTCGGGCATTTCCGAAGCTTTCGGCTTCAGGGTGCTGAGAACGAAGGTCGGCTCCCCCTTCGTCATAGCGGGAATGGAGGCCGCGCGGCAGGCAGTCGGCACTGTGGTCGGTTTCGAGGCCAATGGCGGGGTTCTGCTCGGGTCGGACTGTCTGTTGAACGGCAAAACATTGTCGGCGCTGCCGACACGGGATTCATTCCTGCCGATCCTGGCGGTGCTGGGCACTGCGGCATCGACCGGCAAATCATTGTCCGGCCTGCGTGAAACCTGGAATCTCCCGGTCTGCGCCAGCGAGCGGCTCGAGAACTTCCCGGTGGAGAAATCGCGTGCCCTGATGCGCAGGCTCACCAGCCGCGATGCGCTGCAGGAATTCCTTGCCCCGTTCGGAAACGTCGCGGATGTCGATGAGACCGACGGCCTCAGGGCGCGGATGGCCAGCGGCGAGATCGTCCATCTGCGGCCCTCCGGCAATGCCCCCGAATTTCGTTGCTATGCCGAGGCCGCCAGCCCCGAAAGGGCGGCTGAAATCGTGGCGTCGGCGCTTGAACGGGCGCGGGCCGCCACATTGGCGGATTAGCCAGGCCCGATAACGAGACCGGTGCCGGCGCTGCAGCAGGTGCGCGACATGTGCAGGATCGCGTTTGAGCATGCCGGGTTGACGATAGACGATCATCTCGTCATCGATCCCGATTTGTTCAGGCCCGCGGAAGTCGAAATGCTGCCCGGCAATCCGGCCAAGGCAAGGGCGAAGCTCGGATGGGAAGCGGCGATCTCCCTGGAAGAGACGATCCGCGAAATGGTGGACGCCTATCTTGCGCGCCACTCGGCCGCGTGTTGACAGGAAGCTCATGCATTTCGCGTCGATGGCTTGACGGACCGCGTTATCCCACCCATCCACTCGGGGACAATGTGTCGTGGTCAGGGAGGCCGGCATGCGAGTTCTGATAACCGGCGCGAACGGCTTCGTCGGCCCCTATGTGCGCCATGCGCTGCGCAGGATTTGCGGCGACGACGTTGTCGTTGTTGCGACCTCCAAGGATGGGGGCCCGCATCCCGCTTTCGGCCGGGTCGAGGCCCTTGACGTGACCGACACGGCCGCGGTCCGTGAGGCCGTTGCCCGTCACCGACCCACCCATGTCATTCACCTGGCGGCGGTCGCGGCCCTTGATGTTGCCCAGGCCGATCCCCGGAAAACGTGGCGCATTCATGTGGACGGTGCGCTCAACCTGGCCAATGCCATCATCGACAGAGCCCCTGACTGCTGGCTGGTTCATGTCGGATCCGGCCTGGTCTATGGCGAAAGCGCGAAGACCGGACTGCCGCTCGACGAAGGCGCGCTGCTTGCTCCGATCGACGAGTACGCGGTGACCAAGGCTGCGGCCGACCTCGCGCTCGGCGCGCTTTCATACCAGGGCTTGAAATGTGTTCGGATGCGTCCGTTCAATCATACGGGACCGGGTCAGACCGAGGCATTTGCGGTGCCAGCTTTCGCCATGCAGATCGCGCGGATCGAAGCGGGCCTTGCCGAGCCAGTGATCCGCGTCGGCAATCTCGACGCAAGGCGCGATTTCCTGGACGCACGCGACGTCGCCGATGCCTATGCGCGCGTGGTCCTGAAGAGCAACGAGCTTGCGCCGAACAGCATTTTCAATGTTTCGTCCGGCCTCTCCTGGAGGATGAGCGACATCCTCGACCTGCTGTTGGCCAGAAGCAGCGCCAGGATCGTGACGGAGCACGATCCCCTGCGGCTTCGCCGGAGCGACCTGCCCTGCATCGTTGGCGATGCGACGCGCGCCCGGACACGGCTTGGCTGGGCGCCCGCGCATCCTTTCGAAGATACGCTTGCGGCCGTTCTGGAGGATTGCCGCGCTCGCGTGGCCCAGGCTTGAGCATGGATATGCACCGCGCTCCAGCTTGAACCGGACTGCCCCCATATCGACCGCAGGCGCGAGCGGTAGCCAGGGTGCGCGGGCTTGCCGCACATCGTAGACGATCCAGCGACGAACCGGCGGGGTATGGCGGCCCGTATGGCCTCGCTTTTAGTTGATCTCCCGGCATTGAGCTTTGCTTCGCCTCGTCCTATAAGGCCGCGCGCAGCGGGCATGACCGCCTGCTGGGGCGTCGCCAAGCGGTAAGGCATCGGTTTTTGGTACCGACATTCCCAGGTTCGAATCCTGGCGCCCCAGCCATCCTCTCCCGGTCCGGCCGGCTTAGCCGGGGAGCGCAGTCCGGCGCGGCGTCGGCCCCGATCAAGCGCGTTGCGTGGCGATCTGCCTCGGAACGAGGAACCGGGCCGCAAGGGCGCAGAGCAAGACAGTGAACATCAGAATCAGCGCCACCAGCGCATTGATGTCCGGCGAGAAACCGAGTCGCATCATCGCCCACAGGCGCACCGGCAGCGTCGACTGGGTGCCGGTGACCAGAATGGTGATCATGGTCTCGTCGAACGACAGCGCGAAAGCCAGGATGGCGCCGCCGACCATCGCGCTCGACAGGTTGGGCAGGATGATGCGCCAGAAAGTCTGCAATTTGGTCGCGCCGAGATCGTAGGAGGCCTCGATCAGCGTGCGGCTCATCGACTGCAGGCGCGTCAGCACCGTGCGGTAGACGATCGCCAGCACGAAGGCGGTATGGCCGATGATCACGGTCAGCAGCGACCGCTCGAGGCCGATCTCGCGGAAGAAGATCAGCAACGCAAGGCCGCTGATGATGGGCGGCATCAGGAACGGCAGGAAGATGATGAACTGCAGCGCCGAGCGGCCGGCGCGGCGGCCATGGTAATAGAGGGCAAGCAGCGTGCCGCCGACCACCGAGAGGACGACCGTGCAGAAGCCGACGACGAGCGTGGTGCGGAGGGCGGAAAGGATCTCGTGGTTTCCAGTCAGCGCGACATAGGTCTCGATGGTCGGTGCCGACCAGTCGACCTCGCCGCGCGCCACCGGAAAGAAGGACGACACGATCGGCACGAATAGCGGGCTGTAGAGAAGCACCGCGACCAGCACGGTTATCGCGGCGAGAAGGATCGTGGACAGGCGCGGCGGGGCGATCAAAGCGAGGCCCCCCGATTGCGCCCGAAGCGCTCGCCGAGAAGGATGGCGACGATGACCACGACGGCCAGGGCAACTGACAGTGCGGCGCCGAAAGGCCAGTTATAGGCGGTGCCGAACTGACTGTAGAGGATGCGGCCGAAAGTGAAGCCGCTGATCCCGCCGACCATCTGCGGCGTGAGAAAGTCGCCGATTGCCAGCACGAAAACAAAGCTCGCCGCCGAGGCGACACCGGGCAAGGAAAGCGGCAGGGTGATCCTCAGGAAGGTCTGCAGGCTGCTTGCGCCGAGGTCGTCGGAAGCGCGCAGCAGCACCTGCGGGATACGCTCCAGCGCCAGGAAGATCGGCAGGATCGCGAAGGGGATCAACAACAGCGTCAGCGTGAGCAGGATGGCGTTCATGTTGAAGACGAAGAGCGTCGACGGCTCGGACAGGATGCCAAGTCCCACCAGAGCCTTGTTGAGAAAGCCATTGAGGCCGAGGATGCTGCGGATGGCGTAGATCTTGATGACGTAGCTCATCAAGAGCGGCACCATCAGCAGCATCAGCAAGGCGTAGCGCCAGCGGCCCTTGAGCGTTGTCAGGAAATAGGCCGCCGGATAGGCGAGCAGGATGGAGATCGCCGCCACCGAGAGGCAGAGCACGATCGTGCGCCAGAACACCGGAAGGAAGACCGGGTCGGTGAAGAAGCGAACATAATTGGCGAGCGTCGGCACGTAGACGATCTGGCCCTGGTCGACGCTGAAGAAGCTGTAGACGAGGAAGATCGCCAGCGGCGCCAGGACGAACATCACCGGCAGCGCAAAGGCGAGCACGGGGACCAGCGGCGACCAGCGGATGGAGGCAGGACGCGCCAGGCCAGCGTTTCTCATGCCAGCACCAGATGGCCTTCGTGCGGCGCGAAGGAAAGCGCCACGGTCTCGCCGGCCGTCAGCGCGCTGCCCTCCACCCTGCTTGGAAACCGCAGCCTCAGGCGCTGCGCGGCGTCGCCGCCGGCCGTGATCGTGGCGACCGTCGAGGAACCGGCAAAGGCGACATCGGCGACAGCGCCGGAAAGACGGTTCCCGGCATCGCCGTCGCCGGCAAGGCGCAGCGCTTCGGGGCGGAAGGCGGCGAAGCCGCGGGCACCGGTGGCCGCGGCCTTGAGATGCGGCTGTCCGGCGACCGAACAGACCAGCCGGCCGAGCGCCGTCTCGATCGCGCGGAACTCGCCCTGCGTCTCGCCGAGCGTGCCCGCCACAAGATTGTTCTCGCCGAAGAACCGCGCCACGAACTCGCAGTTCGGCTTGTAATAAAGCTCGTGCGGACTGCCGAGCTGGCGGATATGGCCGGCCTGCATGACGCAGATCCGATCGGCCATGCCAATGGCTTCCTCCTGGTCATGGGTGACGAACAGGAACGTGGTCTTGACCTCGCGCTGGATGGATTTCAGGAACTCCTGCATCTGCCGGCGCAGTTCGAGGTCGAGTGCCGCAAGCGGCTCGTCGAGCAGGACGAGCCGGGGCTGGCAGATCAGCGCCCGCGCCAGCGCCACGCGCTGCCGTTGGCCGCCCGACAACTGGGCCGGAAAGCGTTCGGCGAAGCGCCCGAGCTGGACCAGTTCCAGGGCTTGCGCGACCCGGCGCGCTATCTCCTTGCGCGGCACGTGGCGGACCGACAGGCCGTAGCCGACATTGCCGGCGACGGTGAGATGCGGGAACAGGGCGTAGTCCTGGAACACGGTATTGAAGGGCCGCCGATTGATCGGCATGCCGCTGATGTCCCGGCCATCCAGCCGTATCTCACCCGCCGTGAGCGGCTCCAGGCCGCCGATGAGCCTGAGCACCGTGGTCTTGCCCGAACCGGACGGCCCCAGCACGGTGAGGAACTCTCCGTCCCGGATTGAAAGGTCGACTCCGTGCAGCACGGGAACCGTGCCATAGGATTTCGAGACGGAGTGCAGCGTGAGCAGGTCACTGGTCTGGTTCATGGCCTACTTTCAAGAATGGCGTGTAAGCGGTCCGGAAGGGTCCGGACCGCCAGATCGTCGAGTGGAGCGGGATCGGCTCAGGGCGTAGCCTTGATCTCGTTCCAAAGGTCGGAGCGCTTCAGCGGATCCTCGACATTGTTGAGCCAGACCAGCTTGTCGTTGCTGCCGGCGCTGCCGGACTCGACCACGGTGTTGCCGAAGCCGGTCCGCTCGGATAGCGCGCCGCTCACCTTCTTGCTCAGCATGAAGTTGATCCACTTCTCAGCCGCGTCATTGTCGCGAACGCCCTTTGAGATCACCCAGTTGTCGAGCCAGGCGAGCGCGCCTTCGCTCGGATTGATGTAGGCGACATGGGCGCCAATCTTCTGCAGGGCCTTGACCTGCTGCTGGCCGTAGTTGGCCCAGATCAGGGCGACGTCGTTGTTCTGGTAAATCTGCTGGGCCTCGTCGGCGGTCGTGTAGAAGCTGAGCACGTTGCGCTTCAGCTCGACCAGCTTGGCCTTGACCGCCGCCATCTGCTCGGCGCTGAGATTGAACGGGTCCTCGTAGCCCAGCGTCAGGGCCGTGAAGGAGAAATTGTGCTCGCCATTGTCATAGGCCAGCACCTTGCCCTTGTAGGCCGGATCCCACAGCACCGACATCGAGGTCGGCGCCGGCTTCACCTTGTCGGTGTCGTAGATCAGTCCGATGGAATCGAAGCAGAAGGGAATGCCGTAGACCTTGCCGTCCTTGGTGTCGCCGCTGACCTTGGAGATGTCGCGGAAGCGCGGCAGCACATCCTTCTGGTTTGAGAGCTTCGACACGTCGATCGGCTTGACGAGATCGGCCTTGATGTAGCGCTGCAGTTGCGCGGTGTTGACGGCGAAGACGTCGAAGTCCTGCCCTTCGCTGCCCTTGATCTTGGCCCATATCTCGTCGTCGCTGCCGATGAAGACGACATCGACGCCGATCCCGGTTTCGGCGGTGAACTCCTTGACCCAGTCGGCGTCGGCGTAGCCGTCCCAGGCCAGAACGCGCAGGTTCGCCGCGAGCGCCGACGATGCCATCAGGCCGATGCCCAGGCCGACACTCGCTATTCCTAGAAGCAGTCTCTTCAACAGCATGATCATTCTCCCATTTTTTGTTGTGATGATCTCAGTCCGCGGGTCTTGCCGTCACAAAGGTGTGACGGCCACCAGCCCCTCGTCCGGCACCGCCTGCATGCGGTTGCGCAACGGCCTGCCGAATTCCGGTGCCTGGATTTCGTATTCGTCGCCCGGCGCCGTCTTGATGCCGGACGCGTAACTCATCACCGCCGCGCCGAAGAAATAGGCATGCAGATCGCCTGGCCGGCGATGCATCGGGTAGCGGAAGTGGTAGTGCTCGAGATTGGCGATCGAGTGCGACATGTGCGCCTCGCCCGAGAGGAATTCCTGTTCCCAGATGACGGCGCCGTCCCGCCGGATGCGCGAAGTGCCTCGCACCTCCTGCGGCAGCTCGCCGATCAGCAGTTCGGGACCGATCGAGCAGGAGCGAAGTTTCGAGTGCGCGAGGTAGAGATAATTCTCGGCCTCGGTCACGTGGTCGGAATACTCGTTGCCCAGCGCGTAGCCGATGCGATAGGGGCGGCCGTCCGTTCCGTTGAGGTAGAGCCCGACGATCTCGGCCTCCTCGGCGCCCGCCTTGGCGTAGGCCGGCAGCGGCAGCGCGGCGCCGGGCGGCACGACGCAGGTGCCGACGCCCTTGAAGAACCATTCGGGCTGGACGCCGAGCTGTCCCGGCGCGGGCTTGCCGCCTTCCAGCCCCATGCGGAAGATCTTGAGCGAATCGGATTCGGCGGCGTCCTCGCCGTGCGTCAGCACATGCATCTTGTCGCGCGCGGCGGCGCTTCCCGTGTGCGTGAGGCCGGTGCCGGTGATGAGGAAACGCGCCGGCTCCGGATGATCGACCGGGACAAGCACGCGGCCTTCGCGCAGCAGCCGGTCGTAATCGACTTTCTCGCTGCTGGTCCGCTCCTCGACGAGCGACGCTATGGACCTGCCCTCGGCGATGGCCGCCGTGGCAAGTTCGAGGACGGTTTCGGTGTCGTCAAGGATATTGAGGTGATCGCCATCGGCGTCGACGCGGCCAACACGACGGCTGCCATCGGGCAATTCGAACTGAACGAGACGCATGATGCTACCTTTTTGCTGCGGTCCGATGGCGGTCACACCCAGCCGCCATCGACGATGAATTGCTGGCTCGAGCACATGCGGCTGTCATCGGCGGCAAGAAACAGCGCCATCCGCGCGATGTCGGAAGGCTGCAACCTGTCGGGCAGGCACTGCCTTTCCTCGATCTGGCGCTCGCCGGCCGGCGTCAGCCACAAACGCATCTGGCGCTCCGTCATCACCCAGCCAGGCACCATGCAGTTGACGCGGATGCGCTCGGGGCCGAGTTCACGGGCAAGCGCCCGTGTCATGCCGTAGACGGCCGCCTTCGCCGTCACGTAGGCGGGACAATCCGGATCGCCGACCATCCAGGTGATAGAACCAAAATTGATGATCGAGCCGCCGCCAAGCGCCTTCATTTGCGGGCGCACGGCCTGCGCGGCGAAGAACTGGTGGCGCAGGTTGACGGCCATGCGGTCGTCCCAATAGGCGACGCTGACATCGGCGGTCTGGTGGCGATCGTCATTGCCGGCGTTGTTGCAGAGAGCCTGGATGGGACCATTGCGCTCCCTCGCCTGCTCGACGGCCGCCTGCAGCGCCTCTACATTGCGCAGATCGCAGGCAATGAAGAACGGTTCGGGATGGCCTTGCGCCGCGATCGCAGCCGCCAGCTGCCGGGAAGGCTCCGCCGCCATGTCGACGAAGGCGACACGGCTGCCTTGCGCGCAGAAATGGCGCACGAGGCTCTCGCCGATGCCGCTGCCGCCGCCGGTTATGAAGACGCTGCGGCCCTTGAGGCTGGGGTAGATCGCATAGCTCGCGGTCTCGTCGCTCATTGCGGCACCTAATGCGAATGGCGGGGGATGCCGGCATCGCGGCGCCCGACGAGGAAATCGAAATCGCAGCCTTGGTCGGCCTGCAGGACGCGTTCGACATAGAGGCTCTGATAGCCGCCCTCCGGCGGCGCCGGCGGTTTCCAGTCGCGGCGGCGGGCGGCAAGCTCCTCTTCGGAAACCAGCAACTCGAGACGCCGGCCGGCCACGTCGAGATCAATGAGATCGCCATCGCGAACCAGGGCAAGCGCGCCACCCGCCGCGGCCTCGGGAGCAACGTGCAAGACAACGGTGCCGTATGCGGTGCCGCTCATGCGCGCATCGGAGATGCGCACCATGTCGGATACGCCCTGCTTCAGGAGCTTCGCAGGCAGCGGCATGTTGCCGACCTCTGCCATGCCCGGATAGCCGCGCGGCCCGCAATTCTTGAGCACCATCACCGACGAGGCGTCGATGTCGAGATCCGGGTCGTCGATGCGGGCGTAGTAGTGCTCGATGTTCTCGAAAACCACCGCCCTGCCCCGATGCTGCATAAGCGCCGGCGTCGCCGCCGACGGCTTTATGACGGCGCCGTCGGGCGCAAGGTTGCCGCGCAGCACCGATATGCCGCCTTCGCCGGTCAGCGGCCGGTCGAGCGGCCTGATGACCTCGGGATTGTAGTTCGGCGCGCCGTCGACCAGCTCGCCGATGGTCCTGCCGCTGACGGTCATGACATCGCGATGAAGAAACCCCACCTCATCAAGCGACGCCATGACCGCGGCGAGCCCCCCGGCATAGTAAAAATCTTCCATCAGGAACCGGCCCGACGGCATCAGGTCGACAATTGTCGGCACATTGCGGCCGAGGCGGTCCCAGTCGTCGAGGCCGAGATCGATACCGATGCGGCGCGCGATCGCGATGAGGTGCAGCACCGCATTGGTCGATCCGCCGATGGCGCCATTGACGCGGATGGCGTTTTCAAAGGCCTGCCTGGTGAGGATCTGCGAGATGGTCACGCCTTCGTGGACCATTTCGACAATCCGCCGCCCCGCCAGTTGGGCAAGCACGGCGCGGCGTGAATCGACCGCAGGTATCGCCGCGTTGTCAGGCATGCCGATGCCCAGCGCCTCGACCATGCTGGCCATGGTGGAGGCGGTGCCCATGGTCATGCAGCTGCCGGCCGACCGGCTCTGCCCCTGCTCGGCCGCCAGGAAATCCTCGACCTTCATGCGGCCGGCCTTCACCTCCTCGGCGAATTTCCAGACATGGGTGCCCGAACCGATGTCCTGGCCGCGGAACTTGCCGTTGAGCATCGGCCCGCCGGACACCGCTATGGTCGGCAGGTTGCACGATGCCGCGCCCATCAGCAGGGCCGGCGTGGTCTTGTCGCATCCGACCAGAAGCACGACGCCGTCGATCGGGTTGCCGCGGATGGACTCCTCGACATCCATGCTCGCCAGGTTGCGGAACAGCATGGCCGTGGGGCGCATATTGCTTTCGCCGAGCGACATGACGGGGAATTCCACCGGCAGGCCGCCTGCCTCATAGACGCCGCGCTTGACGTGATCGGCGAGCGCCCGCAAATGCGCATTGCATGGGGTGAGCTCCGACCAGGTGTTGCAGATTCCGATCACCGGCCGGCCGTCGAACGCGTCGGCCGGAATGCCCTGGTTCTTCATCCAGCTGCGATGCATGAAGGCGTTCTTGCCTTCACCGCCGAACCAAGCCGTCGATCGCAGCTTTGGCTTTTGCTCGCTCACGATCTCTGTTCCTTACGGCGCCTGTTACGGTTCTCGACACTGCGGCGAACATCGTCCTCGGCGTTGTCGATGAGGACGAGAAGAGCCTGCTGAGCACCGCCCCCATCGCCGGCGGCGATCTTCTCGGCCACCTCGCGATGCAGCGGCAGCGAGTGGCGCTGTCCCTCCGGATTGTCGTTGGAGAGACGGAAGCTCATCATCAGGGCCGTCTCCACCAACGCCGCCAGGGAGCCGATCAGCTCATTGCCCGTCATGCGCAGGATGGTCTGGTGGAAGACCAGGTCGGGCTTGGCAAAGCGGTCGCCGTCGTCGCCAACGCTTTCCATTTCGGCGAGAGCGGCGTTGAGCTCCGCAAGCTGCTCCGGCGTCGCGCGCTTGGCCGCGAGCGCGGCCGACATCGGCTCGATCGCCCGACGGAGCTCGAAAAGGGCCGTGACATCCTCGGCACTGACGCCCGCCGCGTAGCGCCATGAAAGGACGTCCGGATCGAGGAAGTTCCAGTCGGACCGCGGGCGCACCCGAGTGCCGGTCTTCGGCCGCGACTCGACCAGCCCCTTGCCTGCCAGGACCTTGATCGCCTCGCGCAACACGGTGCGGCTGACGCCAAGCATCTCACTGGAGTCGTCGGCATTGGGGAGCGCCTCACCCGGCAGGAAATCGCCCTGCACGATGCGCAGTCCGATCTGCTCGACGACCGTCGCATGCAGCGCCGTCGAGCCGCTGGCGACCGCCGCGACGACCCGCGACGTGCGTGCGGTGCTGAAGGATTTGGTATTCTTCATACTATTCATATGATATGTCTTTATCCAGCCGAGGATGAGAGTCAAGCCGCTGGAGAGAGGATGGACGGGAATTTTGAGACGGGGGGTGCGGGTGGGCTGGTTACGATCGCCGATGACCTGGCGACGGTCGGGATCGCCCCGGCCGCCGGCGGCGCGCTGGCGTCGTATCGCTGGCGCAAGAAGAATGGACATGCCGTCGACTGGCTACGTCCCGCCGGACCAGCCGCGCTCGACAGCCGCGACGCCGGCGCGATGGCCTGCTTTCCGCTCGTCCCCTACTCCAATCGTGTCAGGGCGGGCCGCTTCACTTTCGCCGGCCGGGCCATCGAACTGCCGACTCGACCGGACGACCCGCATTATGAGCACGGCCATGGCTGGCGACGGCCGTGGACGCTGGCCGGGCACCAGGACGCCACGGCGATCCTGCGCTATCGCCACGAGGCCGATTCCTGGCCCTGGAGCTACGAGGCCGAGCAGAGGATCGGACTCGCACGGGGCTGCCTGAGCATCCGGATCTCGCTGCGCAACCTCTCGGACACGCCCATGCCGGCCGGGTTCGGACTTCACCCCTACTTTCCCGCCACGCCGTGGACGCATGTCCAGGCCGATGTCACCGGGATGTGGGAAACCGACGCAGAGGTTCTGCCCACACGCCACGTTTCGCCGCCCGCGGGCGGCGATCCGACCACGGGCTTCGACGTCACCGAGGCCGCATTCGACACCGTCTTCACCGGATGGACACGCCGGGCGCGCATCACCTGGCCGGATGAAGAACGGTTGCTGGATATCGAGGCCGAAGCACCGCTCGATTTCCTGGTGCTCTACACACCGCCGGGCGAGCCGTTCTTCTGCGCCGAGCCGGTGAGCAACATCACCGACGCCTTCAACCGGCTTGAGGAAGGCACCGGCTGCATGGTGCTCGCGCCCGGCGAGAGCCGGTCGGCACGCGTCCGTTTCATGCCGTCACAGCAATCTGATGCCTGCCAACCGGAGCCACGCAGCGGTTCCGGTTGGCGCACCTTGGGCCGCGCGCTCCTCAACCGACGGAGGCCGGTTTCGGAAGCCATCGCTTTTCGACAAGGCAGACCATCGTATAGGCAGGGTCAAAGACGTTTCCGACGTGATACCGGACAACCTGTCCCATCAGATGCGACGCGGCGGCAGCAGACAATCCATAATCGCTGGTCAGCCAGTTGAGCATGTCCGTGGTCGCATGCTGAAGGGCCTGATCCAGCGGCCGAGCGTTGCCGACCGAGAAAATATGCGTTTCGTTTTCACCGCGAGGCCATGTCAACCGCCTGTTCTTTTCCACACTAAGGCGTAGCTGCACTTCAAAACAGGTCTCGATCCCGGTTCCGACGATCTCCCCATCGCCCTGCGTCGCATGGCAATCGCCCGCGAAGAAAAGCGCACCCTCCACGGCAACGGGAAACCAAACGGTCACGCCAGGCCGAAAGCCGCGATAATCCATGTTCCCGCCATTCTCCGCGCTTGTCGCGGTGGAGAAAGCCTGGCCCATCGCGGGCGCCACGCCAAAGCAACCGATCATCGGTTCGAGCGGCAGCACGAAGTTCTCAAGGCCCGGCGGCGGCTCCTGCAACTTCACGGTTCGCGATTCCAAATCGATCAGCCAGTCTGCTCTGTCCCTCGCCGGCAATTGGCGAGCAGCCTCGGGATCGACAACATTCGCGGCCAGCGACGAGATCGTCCAGCCGGAGGGGCGGATAGGATCCATGCGCAGGATGTCCACGCGGAGCGCATCGCCCGGTGCGGCTCCCGTCACGAAGACCGGGCCGTTCATCGGGTTTGGACCATGAGCCGGTCGCGCACCGTTCTTGTCGAAGCCCCTAGCGTCCAGCGTCTCCGTGATCACGACATCGCCGGATGCAATCGTGAGCGCCGGCGCGACCGTGCCGAGGACATTGTGCCACGTGGTGTTGATGAGCTTGTGCGTTGCCATGGAATGGCAGTAGCGAAGGCGTTGCTGCGCGGCAAGTGGGCGGATCTAGCTCCTCAGGTAACGAGACCCTGAATCAGCTCGCCTCGCGCATTGCCTCGGCGGCCTGCAGGTCGACCGAGACCAATTGGCTGACGCCCTGCTCGGCCATGGTGACGCCGAACAGGCGGTCCATGCGCGCCATGGTGATCGGGTTGTGGGTGATGATGACGAAGCGCGTCTCGGTGGTCTTTGCCATCTCTTCCATCAGATTGCAAAAACGCTCGACATTGTGGTCGTCGAGCGGCGCGTCGACCTCGTCGAGCACGCAGATCGGCGCCGGATTGGTGAGGAACACGGCGAAGATCAGCGACATCGCCGTCAGCGCCTGCTCGCCGCCGGACAAGAGCGTCATGGTCTGCGGCTTCTTGCCGGGCGGGCGGGCGAGGATTTCGAGCCCGGCTTCGAGCGGATCTTCCGACTCGATCAGCTGCAGCTCGGCCGTGCCGCCGCCGAACAGATGCGAGAACAGGCGCTGGAAGTGGCCGTTGACCACCTCAAAGGCCGAAAGCAGCCGCTCGCGACCCTCGCGGTTGAGGCTCTGGATCGCCTGGCGCAACTTGCGGATCGCCTCGACGATGTCCTCGCGCTCGGAAACGATCGTCTCCAGCCGCTCCGACAATTCCTTCTGCTCTTCCTCGGCGCGCAGATTGACGGCGCCCAGCCGCTCGCGCTCGATCTTCAGCCGGTCGAGCTGGCGCTCGATCTCGGCCATGTCGGGCATCGGATCGTCGGCTTCGAGGCCGGTATGCTTGACGACCAGATGCGGCGGCGTGTTCAGCGCTTCCTGGATGCGCGCCTCGACCTCGGCGCGGCGTTCATCCGCCGCTGTCAGCCGTTCCTCGGCGCGGACGCGCGTCTCGCGCGCTTCGGCGAGCGACTGGATGGCGGCGGTCGCGGCCTTGTCGAGCTCAGCCTGCTTGTTCTCCGCCTCCTGCAGGCGGTCGCCGGCTGCCTGGCGCAGCGCTTCGGCCTCGGAAAGCTGCGTCAGCAGGGCGCGGCGCTTGGCGTCGATCTCGTCGGGCGCATCGGCCAGCCTCTCGCGCTCGGCTTCGGCCTCGGCCTTGCGCTCGCCGAGCGCCGCGATCTGCGTCGAGGCGTTTTCGGCGCGCTCCAGCCAGTTCTTGCGCTCCGCGCCGATAGCATCCAGCCGGCGCATGCGCGCCTCGGCCTCGCGCCGCAGCCCGTCATGCACGGCGCGCGCGTCGGCGAGCGTGGCACGGTCGCGCGAGACATTGGCGGAGGCCTGTTCGAGCTGCAATTGCAGGTCGCCGAGATCGGGCGCGTCCTTCAGCATCTCCTCGGCTTCGAGGAAGGCGGCCTGCGTCTCCTCATGGCTTTCGACGATGCGCGCGCGGGCGTCATCCAGGGCGGCGCGGCGGCTCGCCAGCTCGCCGCCGGCCTTTTCGGCCTCGGCCAGCGCGTTGCGGGCGGCATCCAGCGCATGCTGGGCGTCACGGCCGGCCTGGCGCGCATTGCGTTCGGCCTCGCTTGCCTGGCGCATCGTCCGCTCGGCGTGCGCCAGCGCTTCCTCGGCCTCGCGCACGATGCGCGTCGCCTGCACGGCCTCTGCATCGAGCTCGGCCAAGCGGTTCTTCTGCGCCAGCCGCAGCGCGGCGGCAGTCGGGGCGTCGGCGCTCGCGGTCAGGCCGTCCCAGCGCCAGAGCGCGCCATCGCGGCTGACCAGTCGCTGGCCGGGCGCCAACAATGCTTGAAGCCGGCGGCCGTCGGCGGCATCGACGATGCCGATCTGCGCCAGGCGGCGCGCAAGCTGCGCCGGCGCGCGCACGACGCTTGCCAAGCTCTTCACGCCTTCGGGCAGCTCCGCATCGCTGGGCTGCACCGCACTTTCGCCCCAATGCACCGGGGCGCTGCGGTCGAGCGGCACGTCGAGATCCTCGCCAAGTGCCGCGCCAAGCGCGGTCTCGTAGCCGCGCTCGACGCTGATCTGTTCAAGCACCGAAGGGAAAAGATCGCCGCCGCTGGTGGCGTTCAGGACCTTAGCCAGCGTGCGCGCTTCCGTCTCTATGCGGGCGAGTTCCGCCCTGGCCTCCTGCAGCGGAGGCCTCGCAGCGCTTTCGGCAGCGCGTGCCTCGGCGACGGCCTGCTCCGCGGCAATAGTGCCGGCTTCACTCTCTTCCAGCCGGGCCAGCGCGTCCTCGACCAGCAGCCGCTTCTCGGCCGGATCCGGGAGGCCGGAAATGCGCGCCGCAATGTCGGAGAGTTCGCGATCGACCTCGGCGAGCTGGCGGGCAAAGCGGTCGCGGCGCTCGGCGGTCTCGCGCAGACTGCGCTCGATCTGGTGGCGCGAGGCGGCCGCCTCAGCGCGTTCGGCGGTCAGCGCGGCAAGTTTTGCCTCGCTTTGCGACAGCGTCGCGCCGGCTTGTTCGAAAGCCGCGCGCGTGGTCGCCTCGCGCTCGGCGGCGCCGGCGTTTTCCGAATTGAGCTCGGCTTCCTCGGTGCGCAGGCGCTCGAGGATGTCGGCGTTGTCGCGCACCATCCGCTCCTCGCGGGCGATGTCGGCATCGAGCTGCTGGAGGCGGCGTTCGAGCTCGGTCTGGCGGACGCGGATACGGCCGGCCTCTTCCTCGATCTGCGTCTTGGCGATCGACAGGCGCTGAAAAGCCGCGGCGGCGGCGGCTTCCGCCTCGCGCAGGTCCGGCAGCCGGTGCGCGGCGATGGCCTGCTCCCTGGCGGCCGCCATCTGGGCGGCGGCGCGGTCGCCAACCAGCGTGGTGGCGACGGCAAGCGCGGAACGCGCCTCGCCTTCCTGGGTTTTCGCCAGTGTCCAGCGCAGATGCAACAGCGTCGCTTCGGCTTTGCGGATATCGGCAGAGAGGTTCTTGAAGCGCGAGGCCTGGCGCGCCTGACGCTTCAGGCTGTCGATCTGGCCTTCCAGCTCGCCGACGACATCGTCCAGCCGTTCGAGGTTCTGCTCGGCGGCCTTGAGCCGGAGTTCCGCCTCGTGGCGGCGCGTGTGCAGGCCGGAAATGCCGGCGGCTTCTTCGAGCAGCGCGCGGCGGGCCTGCGGCTTGGCCTGGATCAGCTCGCCGATGCGGCCCTGTCCGACCATCGAGGGCGAGCGAGCGCCGGTCGACTGGTCGGCGAAGAGAAGCTGCACGTCCTTGGCGCGTGCTTCCTTGCCGTTGATGCGGTAGAGCGAGCCCGCCTCGCGCTCGATGCGCCGCGACACCTGCAATTCGTCGGCGTCGTTGAAGGCGGAAGGCGCGGTACGGTCAGTATTGTCGAGGAAAAGCGTGACTTCGGCCGTGTTGCGCGCCGGGCGCGCGCCGGAGCCGGAAAAGATCACATCGTCCATGCCGGACGCGCGCATGTTCTTGTATGAGCTTTCGCCCATCACCCAGCGCAAGGCTTCGACGAGGTTCGACTTGCCGCAGCCGTTCGGCCCGACAATACCGGTAAGTCCGCGTTCGATGACGAACTCGCCGGGCTCGACGAAGGATTTGAAACCGAGAAGGCGAAGGCGCGAAAATTTCATTCGCGCCGCCCCATCCTGCAGGCCAAAGCACCGAGGCCGGAACGCTTCGGCGCGGTCTGGATGTCAGAGCAGAGGGTCGATGATGGCCGACATTTCCTCAATCGACATCGCCCCTTTGTAGGTCTTTCCGTTTATGAAGAAGGTCGGCGTCGAGTCGACCTTGAACTCGTCCGCTCCGCGTTTCTGGACTGCTCTCACATCGTCCAGAAGTTTCTGGTCCGTCAAGCAGGACTCAAAGGACTCCTGTGTAAAACCGGCGAGCTTGGAGATCTGCAGCAGCGCTTCCTTGGTATTGTTGACGCCAACCCAGCTCGGCTGCTGCTTGAACAGCACGTCGACCATGGCGAAGTAGTTGTCCTTCGAGCAGCGCGCCAGCATGAAGCCGGCCTCGGCGCTCGGGTCGAACGGGAATTCGCGCAGGATATAGCGGGCCTTGCCGGTGTCGATATACTTGGCCTTCAACTCGGGGAAAGTGGTCATGGCGAAATGCGCGCAGTGCGGGCAGGTCATCGACGCGTATTCGACGATGGTGACCTTGGCGTCGTCCTTGCCGAGCTGCTTTTCGGGCAGCGCGCCGGGCTTCAGCAGTTCCGCCATGTCGACCGTGCCTTGCGCTTCCGGCACCTGCACAGCCGCCGGTGTCGCGGCCGGCTTGGCAGGCGTCGACGGGTTGGCGGGCTTCACATCGGCGGCCTTCGCCTCCTCGCCGGAGTCGCTGCATGCGGCAAGCAATGCCACCGCGGGCACAGCGGCCAGCGTGGTCAGAAGGTTTCTGCGGGACAAGCTATTGCCAAACGGGGCACGGTTCATGCGAATCACCTGATATCGGTTGGATTTTGCAATGCAAGGGCTAGAAAAGGCGAGAGTTGGCGCGAATTAAGGCATCGCGATCCCCAATCCAATCGCGAAACTTGATCATAAGCATCACGAATGCGCGAGATTGGTGACGCATTCATGACGCTTCTTACGATCCTTTGCGCTTTCTTTCACCCATAATCGTGGCGCCTAGCCGCTCCAGCGAAGTGCGCAGTCCGTCATCCTCGATCTTCCCGACCATCTGGGAAAGCTTCGATTTCTCCACCGCGTTCAAGGGAAGTGGCACGGGCTTCGGCCGGGCTTTTTGCGAAACCACCGGTTTTTGCAGGATCTTGATGCGGCCGATCGCGTTGAAGCCCAGGAAGGCGTTGACGCGGTTGATGACCTCGCCCGCCTCGTGCTGCAGATGCAGCGCCGCCATGCCTTCGCAGGCGATGATCAATGTCGCCGGCTCGAACGGGTCGTCCTCGTGCAGGCGGCGCGGCCACTGGATCTTTTCCGGCCGCGAAAGGCTGGCCAGGCGCGGTCCGGCGATCTCCTCCCAGGATTGCACCAGCCCGATCGAGATGCCGGCGCGCTTCTTCAGCACGGGATCAAGGATCGCGGTGGCGAGATCGCTGACCGGAACGGGATTGCCGAAGGGCCTTTTCCCTGCCATGTGCGTTCTCCAGTCCCCAGTCCATCCGATCAATGGCACCGCAAGACCAGACCCGCAAGGCCAAGACCACCGTATCCGGAGATGTCAGCATCGCCGCCCGTCTGCTTGCCTGGTACGACACGCATCACCGCGACCTGCCCTGGCGCGTGACGCCCGGGGCGTTCGCGCGTGGCGTAAGGGCCGATCCTTACCGCGTGTGGATGTCGGAGGTGATGCTGCAGCAGACCACGGTCGAGGCGGTAAAAGCTTATTTCCGCGCTTTCGTCGAGAAATGGCCGACGGTCGAGGCGCTGGCGGCGGCACCCGCCGAGGAAGTGATGAAGGCCTGGGCCGGGCTCGGTTATTATTCGAGGGCACGGAACCTGAAGGCCTGCGCCGATCTTGTGGCGCAAAAAGGCGGCCGCTTCCCCGAGACCGAAGCCAGCCTGCGGGAACTGCCCGGCATCGGCGCCTACACGGCGGCAGCCATCGCGGCGATCGCCTTCGACCATCCGGCCGCCGTCGTTGACGGCAATGTCGAGCGGGTGATGACCCGGCTTTATTCGATCGAGACGCCGATCAGCGAGGCCAAGCCTGAAATCCGCGCGTTGGTCGAAAAACTGGTGCCGCAGGCACGCCCCGGCGATTTTGCCCAGGCGATGATGGACCTCGGCGCCACGATCTGCACGCCGAAGCGGCCGCGCTGCATGCTCTGCCCGGTGCGCGAGGATTGCAGCGCTATTCTCACCGGCGATCCGGAACGCTTCCCGGTCCGCCTGCCGAAGAACGACAAACCCCTGCGCAAGGGCGCCGCCTTTGTCGCCGAGCGCGGGGACGGCGCCATCCTGTTGCGCAAACGGCCTGAGAAGGGCCTGCTGGGCGGCATGACGGAGGTGCCGACGACCGGCTGGACCGCGCGGGTCGACGGGGCCACGACCGCAGAGGCCGCGCCCTTTCCCGCCGACTGGCGGCGCGCCGGGCAGATCGGGCATGTCTTCACGCATTTCGCGCTCGAACTCGAAGTCTTCCATGCCCACATCAAAGGCGATGCGCCCGATGGTCATTTCTGGTCGCTGGCCCATGAAATTTCCGGGGAAGCACTGCCCACCGTCATGAAAAAGGTAATCGAGGCGGCGATACCGGGCGCAACCAGGAAACGACGCCCACTGTGAAAGGACAGGCATGACCGAAATCCGCCACATCGTCTTCGACATCGGCAAGGTGCTGCTCCATTACGATCCCGACATCCCATTCAGCCGCCTGATCCCGGATGCGGCGGAGCGGACCTGGTTCTTCGGCAATGTCTGCACCAGCGCCTGGAATCTCGAGCAGGACCGCGGCCGGACATGGGAGGAAGCCGAAGCGCTGCTGATCGCCGAGCATCCCGACCACGCCGAAAACATCCGCAACTTCCGCCGCCACTGGCACGAGATGGTGCCGCATGCCTATGAAGACAGCGTCGCGCTGCTGGAAAGCCTTATCGATGACGGCCACGACGTGACGCTGCTCACCAACTGGGCCTCAGACACCTTCCGCGAGTCGCGCAAGCGCTTTCCGTTCCTCGAAAAACCGCGCGGCGTCACGGTCTCGGGCGACATCGGACTGATCAAGCCGGACCGGGCCATCTACGACCATCACGCCGCCTCCTTCGGGCTCGACCCCGCGGCTTCGCTGTTCATCGACGACAGCCAGAAGAATGTCGACGGCGCCAGGGCCGCCGGCTGGCAGGCGGTGCTTTTTACCGATGCCGGGACGCTTGAAGCGGATCTTGAACGGCTCGGAATCGCTGTTTGATCCGAATCGCTTGCAGCGATCCGTTGAAGTGTCGATTCAGCCGCCTGCCCGCTCCATGCCGAGGCGGGCGATGCGGCGCAGCTCGTCGATCGGGGTCAGGCCGCCGCTGCGTTCATAGTGCCAGAAGGTCCAGCCGTTACAGGCATCCAGCCCCTGCACTTCGGCGCCGATCTTGTGGATCGAACCGGCGCTGTCGCCGATGGCCAGCGTACCGTCGGCACGCACCTTCGCCGCCCAGCGCTTCTTGGCGTCGTAAAGCGTGATGCCCGGCGTCACCAGGCCGTTGTCTATCAGGCTGATGAAGGCGACGCGCGGCTCGGCTCGCTTGCCCGAAAGCACGGTGAGATCGGCGTTTTCCAGCGGTCGCACCGCGGCGATGCGCTCATTGGCGGCGTCGATATAGGCCTGCTCGCGCTCGATGCCGACGAAGTGGCGGCCGAGACGCTTGGCGACCGCGCCGGTGGTGCCGGAGCCGAAGAAGGGATCGAGCACAACATCGCCCGGCCTGGTCGAAGCCATCATGATGCGGGCAAGCAGCGCTTCCGGCTTCTGCGTCGGATGCAGCTTGTTGCCGTTCTCGTCCTTGAGCCGCTCGCCGCCGGTGCAGATCGGAAACAGCCAGTCGGAGCGCATCTGCAGATCGTCGTTGGAGGCCTTCAGCGCCTCATAGTTGAAGGTGTAGCCCTTGGCCTTCTGGTCGCGCGAGGCCCAGATCATCGTCTCATGCGCATTCTGGAAACGGCGGCCGCGGAAATTCGGCATCGGGTTGGTCTTGCGCCAGACGATGTCGTTGAGGATCCAGAAGCCGAGATCCTGCATGCGGGCGCCGACGCGGAAGATGTTGTGATAAGAGCCGATGACCCAGATGGTGCCGCTGGGCTTCAACACGCGGCGCGCCGCGAGCAGCCATGCACGGGTGAAGGCATCATAGGCCTCGAAACTCTCGAACTGGTCCCAGTCGTCGTCGACGGCGTCGACCTTGGACTGGTCGGGCCGGTGCAGGTCGCCGTCAAGCTGCAGATTGTAGGGTGGATCGGCGAAGATGATGTCGACCGACTTTTCCGGCAGCCTGTCGAGCGCGGCGACGCAATCGCCCTTCAGGATCGTGTCCAGCCATTCGGACTGCTGGGGGGCGTGGGAAAGCTCGTCGAGAAGACGCACGGCAGACATCAAAACACCCAAAAGCACGCGTTACGGTTTACTGGCTGTTATGGTTACCGATCAGCGTAAACATTCGGTGAAGGCCTCAGACCCGGCTCATGCGGTTTGCGCCAGCCCGCCCATTGGTGTATGCCGCGCCGCTTGAGCCGCCAGGCCCCTTTCCCAACGTTTCCGGATTGCCATGCCCCAGCCAGACCTTGTCATTTTCGATTGCGACGGCGTGCTCGTCGATTCCGAGATCGTCGCCGCGCGCGTCGAGGCCGAGCTTCTCACGTCAGCCGGCTTCGAGATTTCGGCCGAGGAAATCTTCGAGACCTATGCCGGGCTGACGTTCAAGGACATCATGCTGCGGCTTGAAGAGAAATCGAACGTTCCGTTCCAGGCCTCGCTGATAGACCGCGCGGAGGAGCTGGTCGATCGCAAGCTGCGCAGCGACGTACGCATCATCGACGGCGCCCGGGAGGCGGTCGCCGCCGTGACCACGCCACGCGCCGTCTGCTCCAACTCACGCACGGAGCGGATCGAATTCATGCTCGAGAAGGTGCGGCTGCTGCCGTTGTTCGCCGGCCGCATCTTCTCGGCGCTCGATATCCCGAGCAAAAAGACCAAGCCGGCGCCGGACGTGTTCCTCTACGCCGCCGAGAAGCTCGGCGCCAGCCCGAATAACACCTTCGTCATCGAGGATTCCGTACGTGGCATCGCCGGCGCCAGGGCGGCCGGCATGCGCGTCATCGGCTTCACCGGCGCCGGGCACAGTTATCCAGGCCATGCCGACGCGCTGACCGAAGCCGGCGCCGAAACTGTGATCCGGCGCTGGGCGGAACTCAACGGCACGATCGCGGCACTGTCGGAGTGGTCGGAAGACGCATAGTCGCGTGGGTCCCAGGCTTTGGCTAGTTCGTCGCCGGAGCGCGCTTCTTCCTCTTGCCTTTCGACTTTTCCCCGGCCGGGGCCGGCGTGTTCTCGTCGAAGCCCGCATAGGCCTGATAGTCGCGCGCGGAAGGCTCCGGTACCACCACATTGGTATCGGTGAAGACGAACTGGGTTGCGGCAGAGGGATCGGCGACCTGCACCTGGTACTGATGGACCTGCGAATAAAGCACCTCGTCGCCGTGCTGGACGGCGATGCGGATCGGCATCGTGATGGTTCCGGGCGCGAACATCGGGCCCGGCACGACCTTGCCCGCGACGGCGATCTTCATCGACATCTGGCCATTGGCATGGGTGCAGTCACGCGTCGTGTCCGAAATCGAGGCCTGGTAGATGATCTTCGTCGGATCGTGATCGGGATCGATCGGCTGACCGTTGGGTCCCGTCTGGGCGGCGGCGGCCGCCTCGGCCTCGGCCTGCGCCGTGGCATCACCCTTCTTTTTCTTGGGCTTGGCCTTCGTGCCCTTGGCATAGGTGTTGAAATAGGCGGTGCCATCGCGGAGCGTCACCTTCGGGCAATAGGCGCGCAGCTGGCTGGCGAGAATCTTGGGGTCCTGCGGCGGCGGCGGCGCGGTCGGGTCGGTCTTTTTGCCGAAACCCAGGTTCAGGATGCCATTGTCGCTCGATTGGCAGCCGGCGGCGGCAAGCATAAAGCCGGTGAGCGCCAGACCCGCGACAAGACGACGGTTGACCGAATAAAACGCCATGAAACTGCACTTCCCTCTCACAAAGCCGGTGACGTATAGCAACCGCGCGGCAAAAATGCGACTGAGCCGGCTCGGAAAATTAACCAAATGCCGTGGATGACGCGACCGGCAGCAATGGGCCTTTTACGATGCGATATGTGAGTACCCGCGGCGATGCGTCCGCGATTGGATTTTCAGATGCGGTGCTGGCCGGCCTGGCGCGCGACGGCGGGCTTTACGTGCCGCGCGAATGGCCGCAATTTTCCGCCCCCGATATCCGCGCCATGCGCGGCCTTGCCTATCCCGACCTTGCCATCCGCGTGCTGACGCCGTTCCTCGGCGGCGAGATCGCGGCGCCCGTCTTCGAGCGGCTGGTGCGCGAGGCCTACGCCACATTCCGGCACGAGGCTGTCTGCCCGCTGGTCCAGACCGGGAAAAACACCTTCATCCTCGAGCTGTTCCACGGCCCGACGCTGGCCTTCAAGGACGTGGCGATGCAGTTGCTGGCGCGGCTGATGGATCACGTGCTTTCCGAGCGCGGACAGCGCGCCACCATCGTCGGCGCGACCTCGGGCGACACCGGAGGCGCCGCGATCGACGCCTTCGCCGGCCGCGACCGCACCGACATCTTCATCCTTTTCCCGCACGGCAAGGTCTCGCCGGTGCAGCAGCGCCAGATGACGACGTCGAGCGCCGCCAACGTCCATGCGCTGGCCGTCGAAGGCAATTTCGACGACTGCCAGGGCCTGGTGAAGGACATGTTCAACGACCACGGCTTTCGCGATCGGGTGTCGCTATCGGGCGTCAATTCGATCAACTGGGCCCGCATCATGGCCCAGATCGTCTATTATTTCTCGTCGGCATTGTCGCTGGGGGCGCCGGACCGGCCGGTCTCATTCACCGTGCCGACCGGCAATTTCGGCGATATCTTCGCTGGTTACGCCGCCAAGCGCATGGGCCTGCCGATCGAGCGGCTGATCATCGCCACCAACGACAACGACATCCTGGCGCGTACGCTTGCAACCGGCGAATACCGCACCAAGGGCGTGTTCGCCACGACCTCGCCGTCGATGGACATCCAGGTGTCGTCGAATTTCGAGCGCCTGCTGTTCGAGGCGGCAGGCCGCGATGCCGAGACCGTGCGGCGCTACATGAACGGGCTGAAGCAGTCCGGCGCCTTCACCATCGAGGCCGGCGAACTCGAGCGCATCCGCGCCGAATTCGACGCCGGCCGCGCCGCGGTGGACGAGGTTGCCTCCACCATCCGCGCGACACTCGGGAAAAGCAACTACCTGCTCGATCCGCACACGGCCGCCGCCGTTCATGTCGCCGCCGCCCATGTCTCCGGTCCGGTGCCCATGGTGGTGCTCGGCACCGCGCATCCGGCGAAATTCCCGGCGGCGGTCGAAGCCGCCAGCGGCGTCACCCCTGCCCTGCCCGCATGGCTAGGCGGCTTGATGACAGCCGACGAAAAATACACGATACTTCCCTCCGACTTGAAAATGGTGGAAGATTACGTGAACCGCCACTCGCGGGCGGCGCGTTAGGGAGTACTTGCCATATGGGTGTTGAGGTAAGCCGTCTGTCGAACGGCCTGACAGTCGCCACCGAAACCCTTCCAAGCATCGAATCGGTTGCCCTCGGGGCCTGGGTGAAGTCAGGCGCCCGCAACGAACGCGACGAAGAGCATGGCATGGCCCATCTGCTCGAGCACATGGCGTTCAAGGGCACCAAGCGCCGCAGCGCTTTCGAGATCGCCTCGGAAATCGAGAATGTCGGCGGCGAGATCAACGCCGCCACCAGCGTCGAGACGACCTCCTACTATGCCAGGGTGCTCTCCGACGACGTGCCGCTGGCGGTCGACATCCTGGCCGACATCCTGCAGGAATCCGAATTCGACCCGGAAGAGCTTGAGCGCGAGCAGCATGTGATCCTGCAGGAGATCGGCGCCGCGCACGACACGCCCGACGACATCGTCTTCGACCGTTTCACCGAGACCGCCTTCCGCCACCAGACCATCGGCCGCTCGATCCTGGGCACGCCGGAGACGGTCAAATCCTTCACGTCCGGACAGTTGCACGACTTCATCGAGCGGCAATACGACGCCGAGCGCATGGTCCTCGTGGCGGCGGGCGACATAAAGCACGACAATTTCGTGCGCGAGGTCGAGAAGCAGCTCGGCGGCTTCCGCGCCAAGGCGGCGGGCAACATCCCGCAATACGCGCAATATGTCGGCGGGGACTTCCGCGAGGACCGCGACCTGATGGATGCGCAGATCGTGCTCGGCTTCGAAGGGCGAGCCTACCATGTTCGCGATTTCTATGCCTCGCAGGTGCTGTCGATGATCCTGGGCGGCGGGATGTCGTCGAGGCTGTTCCAGGAAGTGCGCGAGAAACGCGGCCTCTGCTACTCGGTTTATGCCTTCCACTGGGGTTTTTCCGACACCGGCATTTTCGGCGTGCATGCCGCGACCGGGCAGAGCGATATCGCCAAACTGGTGCCGGTGATCGTCGACGAATTGCAGAAGGCCGGCGAAAGCATCCACCAGGAGGAGCTCGACCGGGCGCGCGCGCAATATCGCGCCGGCCTCATCATGTCGGCCGAAAGCCCGGCAAGCCGGGCCTCGCAGATCGCCAGGCAGATGCTTTTGTTTGGCCGGCCGATCGCCAAGGAGGAACTGATGGAGCGGCTCTCGGCGCTGACGATCGAGCGTCTGACCGACCTCTCCTCCCGGCTGTTCTCGACCAAGCCGACGCTTACCGCGGTCGGGCCAGTGGGCACGCTTGCGCCCTATGAGGCGATCCTCGAATCGCTTGCGGGTCCGCAGACGACGGCCCGCCGGCTCGCCGTCTGAGCCCAAGCAGGTTCCGCAAAAATGTCCCACGGTCTTGCGATCAAATCCTGCGAGAAACCAGGGAATCTAGGCAGATATTCGTGGGGCATCCCACGAATATCTGCCTAGAGCAGGCACCGTGTTCGCACTCCCTTTCTTTCGCCGGGACCTGCCGGCACTGAAGGGTGACAAGGTCACGCTGCGCGTGCCCTTGACCAACGACTACCGGGAATGGTCGGCGGTGCGTGGCGAAAGCCGCGCCTTCCTGGAGCCATGGGAGCCGCGCTGGCAGCCGGACGAGCTCGACCGAAACGCCTGGCGGCTGCGCATCAGCCGCTACCGCGAGGATTACGCGCAGGGCACGGCCATCGCCTTCTTCATCTTCGAGAAATCGAGCGGCAAGCTTGCCGGCGGCATCACGCTCGGCAACATCCGCCACGGTGTCGCGCAGAGCGGCCATATCGGCTACTGGATCGGCGAACGCTTCGGCGGTCGCGGCCTGATGACCGAGGCGGTCAGGCTGGTGTCGCGCTTTGCCTTCGATACGCTGCGGTTGCACCGGATCGAAGCTGCCTGTATTCCCGAAAACGCCCGGTCGATGCGCGTGCTTGAAAAAGCCGGATTCCGGCGCGAAGGACTGCTGCGATCCTATCTCAGGATCAACGGCATCTGGCAGGATCACTACCTCTACGCCCGGATCGCGGACGATCCGCCGGGCGATGGAACGAAGGGCTGAATGTGACGAATTTTTCGCGATTCGCGTCGCTGCTCGCCCTTATCCTGGCGATCGTCGTCACGTTTTGCGCGGCCATGCCGGCTTTTGCTGTCGAGCCGATCAAGATCGCGCGCGACGACAAGGCGCTGGACCTCTCCGGCGCGGTGGAAATCTACCGGAACCAGGGCGAGAATTTCCAGGTCTCGACCGCACCAGGCCCCGACGGCATCGTGCGGCGCATCGAGGTGGAAGCGAATGACGCACGTTCGAGCGGCGACTGGGCCGTGTTCGCGCTGGCCAACACCACCGACCAGCAGCTCGACCGGCTGATCGTGGCGCCGCATTTCCGCCTCGTGAATTCGGGCATCTTCTGGCCCGACCTCGGCTCGACGCGCATCGCCGCGATCACGCCCAGCGAAGGCTTCGCGCTCGACCGACAGACAAGCCCGGACGCCGACGTGTTCCGGGTGACGCTGAACCCGGGAACGGTGGTGACGTTCATCGCTGAACTCGCCTCGCCGAAGCTGCCGCAGGTCTATCTCTGGGAACCGGATTCCTACAAGGACTCGGTCAATTCCTATACGCTGTTCCGCGGCATCGTCATCGGCATTTCGGGCCTTCTGGCGCTGTTCCTGACCATCCTGTTCGTTGTCAAGGGAACCTCGATGTTCCCGGCGACGGCGGCGCTCGCCTGGGCGGTGCTCGCCTATATCTGCGTCGACTTCGGTTTCCTCAACAAAATCATCGAGATATCGCCCGGCAACGAGCAGATATGGCGGGCCGGCACGGAGGTGGCGCTTGCCGGAACCTTCGTGGTGTTCCTGTTCGCCTATCTCAACCTCAACCGGTGGCACGGCCATTTCAGCTATGGCGCGCTGGTCTGGATCCTCGGGCTGCTCCTGATCGCGGGCGTCGCCATCGTAGATCCCGCGGTAGCCGCCGGCATCGCCCGCATCTCCTTCGCCGCTACCGCGCTCACCGGACTCGGCCTGATCATCTTCCTCGGCATCCGCGGCTATGACCGCGCGATAATGCTGGTGCCGAGCTGGGTGATGGTGCTGCTGTGGCTGTGCGGATCGTGGATGGCGATCACCGGCATGCTTGACAACGACATCGCTCAGCCGGCGCTCGGCGGCGGGCTGATCCTGATCATCCTCTTGATCGGCTTCACCGTCATGCAGCATGCCTTTGCCGGCGGCGCTCTCCACCAGGGCCTGTTCTCCGACCTCGAGCGGCAGGCGCTCGCCGTCGCCGGCTCGGGCGACATCGTCTGGGACTGGGACGTGCTGCGCGACCGCGTCGTCACCAAGCCGGACATAAGCCTGCAGCTCGGCCTTGCGCCCAACAGCCTTGGCGGCGCTGCCCGCAACTGGCTGCCGGTTCTGCACGCCGACGACCGTGACACTTTCCGCACCACGCTCGACGTGGTCCTGGAGCACCGCCGCGGCAAGGTGGCGCAGAACTTCCGCCTGCGCGGCGCCGACGGCCACTACCACTGGTTCTCGCTGCGCGCCCGCCCAGTGATCGGCTCTGACGGTGAGGTGATCCGCTGCGTCGGCACCATGGTCGACGTCACCGAGCAGAAGAAATCCGAAGAAAGGCTGCTGCACGACGCCGTGCACGACAATCTGACCGGCCTGCCCAACCGTGAATTGTTCATGAACCGGCTGGAGGCGATCATCTCGATCGCGCGTACCGAGGACAATGTACGGCCCACGGTCTTCATCATCGACATCGACCGCTTCAAGCAGGTCAATGACGGCCTTGGCATTTCCGCCGGCGACACCATTCTGCTGACCGTCGCCCGCCGGCTGCACCGGTTGCTCAAACCGAAGGATTCGCTGTCGCGCTTCGCCGGCGACCAGTTCGCGCTGATGCTGCTTTCGGAGCAGGAACCCGCCCGCATCGCGGCGATCGCCGATGCCATCAAGCACGCGATCAACAACCCTATCACCTTCGCCAAGCGCGAGATCGTGCTGACCGCCTCGATCGGCCTGATCACCTGGACGACGGCGCAGACCTCGGCCGAGGACATGGTCAAGGACGCTGAGCTCGCCATGCACCAGGCCAAGCGCTTCGGAGGCGATAGGATCGAGCCGTTCCGGCCCGCCTTCCGCACCGTCGGCACCGACCGGCTGCAATTCGAATCCGACCTTCGCCGCGCTATCGAGCGGCGCGAGTTCACGCTTGCCTACCAGCCGATCGTGCGGCTGGAAGACGGCAGCGTCGCCGGCTTCGAGGCGCTGCTTCGGTGGGACCACCCGCGCCGCGGCATGATCCCGCCGGGGGATTTCATCCCGGTGGCCGAGAATTGCGGACTGATCGTGCAACTCGGCCTGTTCGCCATGCAACAGGCGGCCGAAGACCTGGCCTCCTGGCAGAAGCAGATCGGCGACGCGCCGCTGTCGGTATCGGTCAACCTGTCGAGCCGCCAGCTCATCCGCCGCGATCTGGTGAGCGATGTCCGCTCCGTCATCGCGCGCGCCAACCTGAAGCCACGCTGCTTCCGGCTCGAGCTCACCGAATCGCTGGTGATGGACAACCCGGAGCAGACCGCGCATGTGCTGACCAAGCTGAAACAGCTCGGCATCGGGCTGTCGCTCGACGATTTCGGCACCGGCTATTCTTCGCTCTCCTATCTGACGCGCTTCCCCTTCGACACGATCAAGATCGACAAGAGCTTCGTCGACGACGCGACGCCGAAGCGCGCGGTGCTGATCAAATCCATGGTCAACATGGCGCATGAGCTTGGGCTGTCGGTGGTGGCCGAGGGCATTTCCGACGAAAGCGACGCGCTTGAGTTGCGCCAGATGGGCTGCGAATATGTCCAGAGCTTCATGTTCGGCGCGCCGATGCCCGGCGACCAGGTGCTGAAGACGCTGCGGGAGCAGTATCCGCTGACGCAGGCTTAAAGGCGGCCTGGAAACGCTGCCCTTATGGCCATCTGGCGGGGGTTTCTGCGCTTCCTGTGCTTGCGTACCTCAAGTACGGTCTGCTGCGGTTCTCGAAATCACCGCCATATGATCGAATGAGAGAGTTTCGAAACGGCCTCGGCGTCGGCGCGCAGGTCAAGCGTGCCCTGCGGCGGCGCTCAGATGAGCGAGGTCGATGCCGATCGATGCCAGGATACGGTCGTATTTGCGCTCGATATCCGTGTCGAACAGAAGTTCCTGCGTCGCCGGGCAGGTGAGCCAGCCATTCTCGGCAATCTCGCTTTCGAGCTGGCCGGCGCCCCAGCCGGAATAGCCGAGCGCCATAAGCGCATGGCGCGGGCCGCGACCGGTGGAGATAGCGCGCAGGATGTCGACGGTTGCGGTCAGGCAGATGTCATCGGAAACGTTGAGCGAGGATTCCACGCGATAGTCGCCGGAATGCAGCACGAAGCCGCGGCTGCGGTCGACCGGCCCGCCATTGCGCACGACGAAATCGCGCGCATGGGCCGGCAGGCGGATCGCCTCCTGCTCGTTCATTATGCCGAGCTGCACAAGCAGATCCGGAAACAGCATCTGCTGGGTCTGGTTGATGATTAGGCCCATCGCGCCCTCGTCGCTGTGGGCGCAGATGTAGATGACCGAGCGCGCGAAACGGTCGTCCTTCATGCCAGGCATGGCAATCAGGAACTGGTCGTCGAGGAAGCCGCGTCCGGCGGCTGGTTTCTTGTGGCGCAGCAAGTCCATGGCTTAAGCGTAACGCTTTTCGGCAGCGCCGAAAAGATGGTGCCGGTCCCCGATGTAACGCAAATATGATACCGGGAGAGCGACGAAGTCATTGCACGGCCAAGAACGGACGATCAAATCACCGCCATGCGATACATGAAGGCAATTGTTCTCGGCGTCGTTTTCGGGTGGGTTACTGGTCTCCCGGCCGAAGCCTCCTCATCGATCTGGTACAACAGCGAGGGCGGCAAGGTGCGGCTGGTGACAACCGGCAAGCCTGACGACGCCGGCAAGATCCGCGGCGTGCTCGACATCGCGCTGAAGCCCGGCTGGAAGACCTATTGGCGCGATCCGGGCGACGCCGGCGTGCCGCCGCAACTCGACATATCGGGCAGCACCAATGTCGCGGACGCCCAGCTGTCGTTCCCGCCGCCGCAGCGGCATGACGACGGCTACGGCAAATGGGCCGGCTATGATCGTCCGGTGTCGCTTCCGGTGACCTTCACCTTGTCTTCGCCCGGCCAGCCGGCGACCATCGACGCCAACGTATTCCTCGGCATCTGCGAAACGATCTGCATTCCGGTGCAGACCCGGCTCAGCGTCGATCCTGGTTCCGACCCCGATAACCCAGCCGACGCGGCATTGGTCAAAACCGCGATTGCGACGCTACCCTCTCCGGCTCGGTCCGATTTCGGCATCAGCATGCTGTCCGGCGATCACGAGACCCTTGTCGTGCAGGCGCAGTCGCCGGGCGATCCGGCGTCCGTCGACTTCTTCATCGCCGGCGAGCGCGACTACATGTTCGGCGCGCCGGTGCGCAGCGAGAAGGACGGCAAGCTCGTCTTCACCGTGCCGATCCTCGACCGGCCGTCGGCGACGCCGACCGATGGCGGGCTGTATTATACGCTGACCAGCGCCGAGGGTTCAGTGGACGGGCTGTTGCCTTTTCCTTGATCCGGCGTCTCTGTGAGCCGGGCCGTAATTGCCCTTTGAGCCGCCATTGATGACGGAAAACCGGCGCGCACTTTCCTGGACTTGCTGTGAGAGGTTGCTGGCCGCCGCGCAGTCCGATATCGAAGATACCAGCCCTTCCCATCCCCCCAAAGCGAGGCTCCCATGACCATTTCGGTTGGCGAAAAACTGCCTGACGTGACCTTCAAGACGATGACCGCCGATGGCGCGAAGGATATAAAAGGCAATGAAATCTTCGCCGGCAAGAAGGTGGTGCTGTTCGGTGTACCCGGCGCCTTCACGCCGACCTGCAGCAACAACCATTTGCCAGGCTATCTCGAAAACCATGACGCCATCCTGGCGCGCGGCGTCGACACGATTGCCGTCGTCTCGGTCAACGACGTCCATGTCATGGGCGCTTGGGCGCGCTTCTCGGGCGGCGAAGGCAAGATCCTCTATCTCGCGGATGGGAGCGGTGATTTCGCCAAGGCCGTGGGGCTCGACATCGATCTGTCCGTGGCCGGCATGGGCCTGCGCTCCAAGCGGTTTTCGATGATCGTCGATGACGGCAAGGTAACCGCGCTCAATGTCGAGACGAAGCCGGGCGTCAACGAGAGCGGTGCCGCCAAGATCCTCGAGCAGCTTTAGATCAGGATGACGTTTCGTTGACCCGCCCTCCTGATCTAACTCTTGTTGGAGCATGATCTTGTCCAAAAACCGGTTCCCACTTTTCAGGATCATGCTCTGATGCTCGACATCGCCTGGCGCGCGGTAGCGATCGGCATCGGCGCCACGGTGTTCATGGATATCTGGGCGATCATCCTCAACAAGGCGTTCGGCCTGGCTCGGCCCAATTGGGGCCTCGTGGGACGCTGGGTTTGGCATTTGCCGGAAAAAATCTTCCACGACGATATCGGCAAGGCCGCGCCCTACGCGCATGAAAAGGCGCTGGGCTGGGTCTTTCACTATCTGGTAGGGATCCTTTACGGCGTGATCCTCGTGGTGCTCGCGGGCGCGGGCTGGCTGGCGGCGCCGACCTTCCTGCCGGCCTTCATCCTAGGCATCGTCACCGTCGGCGCCGGCTGGTTCCTGCTGGCGCCGGGCATGGGCGCCGGCTGGGCCGCATCCAAGGCGCCCAATCCTATGAAGGTGCGCGCGCTCAACCTCGTGGCGCACACTGTGTTCGCACTCGGGATGTTCTCGACGGCGCTGCTGATCCGCTGAGCGGGTGTAGCCGTCGACCTCTCAATAGCTCTGGGTCGAACGTCTTGGCGCGGGCTTCCTTGCCGGGGCGCCTTCCTGCTTTGGCGCGGCAGCAGCCGGCGCGGGCCTCGCCCGCATGGGCTTGAACGGCGCCATGCCCTGCCGCGCCAGTTCGTCGGCGCGCTCGTTTTCCGGGTGGCCGTCATGGCCCTTCACCCAGTGCCAGGTGACCTTGTGGCGCCGGTTGGCCTCGTCGAGCGCCTGCCATAGCTCGCCATTCTTGACCGGCTTCCTGTCGCCGGTCTTCCAGCCGTTCTTCTTCCAACCATGGATCCATTTGGAGATGCCGTCCATGACGTATTTGCTGTCGGTGTAGAGATCGACCGCGCAAGGCTCCTTCAGCGCGTTGAGCGCCGTGATGGCGGCAAGCAGTTCCATGCGGTTGTTGGTGGTTTCCTCCTCGCCGCCCGACAGCTCCTTGGTGACGCCGTTGTAGCGCAGCACGGCCCCCCAGCCCCCCGGCCCCGGATTGCCCGAGCAGGCGCCGTCGGTGAAGATCTCGATCTTTTTGTTCATGTCAGTCCGTATTCCGATGGCGACCTGATCGCGCGATGGAAGCGCATGCGGCGGATATACTCGGTCGGATCGCGCTTCATGACCAGCCCGCCATCCGGAATGGTCAGCCAGTCATAGAGCCTCGTCAGCATGAAGCGCAGCGCCGAGCCGCGCGCCAGAATCGGCAGCGCCGCCTTCTCGTCGCTACCGAGCGGCCGCACCGACTGATAGCCAGCAAGCAGCGCCGCCCCCTTGGTCAGGTTGAAGGAAAAATCCTTCTCGAAGCACCAGGCGTTGAGGCAGGTGGCGACGTCGTAGGCGTAGAGGTCGTCACAGGCGAAATAGAAGTCGATCAGGCCCGACAGCTTCTCGCCGAGGAAGAAGACATTGTCGGGAAACAGGTCGGCATGGATGATGCCCTGCGGCAGGCCCTTCGGCCAATTGCGCTCGAGATCGGCGAAATCGGCGTCGACCTCGGCCGCCAAGCCCGGCTCGACCTCCTCGGCGCGGTCGCGCGAGGCCGCCCACAGCTTGCGCCAGCCGTCGATCGCCAGCGCGTTAGGCCTTCTCATCTGGAAATCCTGGCCGGCGATGTGCAGGCCGGCGAGCGCCTTGCCGACTTCCGCGCAATGCGCGGCGGCAGGCCGCCTGAGCGACAGGCCCTCAAGGAAAGTGATGATGACGGCCGGCCGGCCGGCAAGCGTTCCGATGACGGTGCCGTCATGCGCGGTGACCGGCAGCGGACAGGAAATGCCCTTCCTGGCGAGATGGCCCATCAGGCCCAGAAAGAACGGCAGGTCGGCCTTGTCGACGCGCTTCTCGTAAAGCGTCAGGATGTAGGAACCGGTCGAGGCATGGACCAGGAAATTGGAATTTTCGGTGCCTTCGGCGATGCCCTTGTATGAAAGCAGCTCCCCCACCGGATAGGCTTTGAGGAATGCGGTCAGTTCGCCTTCGTTGACGTCGGTGTAGACGGCCATTCGGTTCACGCCGCTCCGTTGACGAAGGCCATGTCGGCCGCCGTCAGTTCGACATCGCGCAGTACCCGCATCACCGGGAAATCCTCCGTTTCCGTGGCCGTGATGGCCAGGTCGATGGTGACTTCGAAGCGCTGCCGGAACGCGTCGATGATCTCGTCGACGATGATTTCCGGCGCCGAGGCGCCGGCCGACAGGCCGAGGGTCGAAATCCCGGCGATCTCATCCCACGGAATCTCGGCGGCGCGCTGCACGAGAAGCGACATCGCAGCACCCGCGCGCTCCGCCACTTCGACAAGGCGACGCGAGTTGGACGAATTGGGAGCGCCGACGATGAGGAAAAGATCGGCGCCGGAGGCCGTTTCCTTCACCGCTTCCTGGCGGTTGGTGGTGGCGTAGCAGATCAATTCGGCCGCAGCCGCGTGCAATTCGGGAAACCGCTCCTGGAGCGCCCGAATGATGCCGGCGGTATCCTCGACCGACAATGTCGTCTGGGTGACGAAGCCCAGCGCCGAAGCGTCGACCGGCACGAAGCGCGCCGCATCGGCCTCGGTCTCGATCAGCGTCACGGCGCCTTCCGGCAACTGGCCCATCGTACCGATCACTTCCGGGTGGCCGGCGTGGCCGATCAAAAGCACATGGCGGCCGAGCCGCTGGTGACGCATCGCCTGCTTGTGCACCTTGGAGACGAGCGGGCACGTAGCATCGAGGTAAAAGAGATTGCGCGCCTCGGCATCCGCCGGTACCGACTTTGGTACGCCATGCGCGGAAAAGACCACGGGCGACTGGCGATGCTCCGGCGGAATCTCGGACAGTTCCTCGATGAAGACCGCGCCCAGGCTCTGCAGCCCCTCGACGACATAGCGGTTGTGCACGATCTCGTGGCGGACATAGACCGGCGCACCGTATTTCTTCAGCGCCAGCACGACGATCTGTATCGCGCGGTCGACGCCGGCGCAGAAGCCGCGTGGCTGGCAGAGCCTGATCGTCAGCGGAGGCTTTTTCTCAGTCATGAAAACGGGCCGGTTCAGTCGGAAAGCTGGAGGGAAATGAGGTGCGCGCCCCCGCCCTGTCAAGAGCGGCCGGCTTCAAGCTTCCTTCGCCGGGCGGCGAAGCCTGAGGATCAGCACAGCCGCAAGGGCGGCGGCCAGCCCGTACCACGTCACCGCATATTGCAGGTGGTTGTTCGGCAGATCGATGATGGTGACGCCACCGATCGGCAGCCCGCCGGGATTCGGCGTCTTGTCGGCATCGATGAAGAAAGGCACCAGCACAAAGCCGGCGGGCAGCCCGGCGGTCGCCGCCATGACGTCGCGGTCCTTCCAGAAGAAGATGTTCTTGGCGACATCATTGTCGGGAAGCATCATCGACGGCTTGCCGGGCAACGGATTGCGGGCAAGTCCGGTGACCGTCACCTTGCCGGCAATTTCGCCCCGCTGGCGCTTGGCCGGGTCCTTGAGGTCGTAGGGAACGAAGCCGCGATTGATCAGCACGAAGCGACCGTCATCGAGCCGCAGGGGCGTGTAGACATTGAAGCCGCTGTCGCCTTCCCAGGTCGAAAAGAAATGCCGCTCGCCCTGATGCAGGAAGGTGCCTGTCACCGTCACCGGGGTGTAGTCGACATCATGGGAAGCGGCGAATTCCTTCTCGACGTCGGCCAGCGCGAGAGGAGCGGAATGGGTGCGCTTGTCGATGGTCGCGAGCAGGCCTTCCTTCCAGTGCAGGCGCTGGACCTGCCATGTGCCGAGCCCGACCAGTACGGCGAACAGCACAAGGCCAAGGCCAAGCAGCAACGCCGAGCGCTGCCGCGAACGGCCGGCAGCCGAACCCGTCGTCTCGGTCATTCGTTGGATTCCAGCCTGCCCTCGGAGGCCTTCTTCGAATACTGCAAGGTTATCAGCACGCCCTTGATCAGCCGCAGCGCCGTCAGGCAGAGCACCAGCGCCAGCGGTATCCACAAGATGAAGTGCAGCCAGAGCGGGGGGTTGAGCGCCACCTCCATCCACAGGGCGAGCCCAACGACAAGGAAGCCGATGATCAGGATGACGAAAACCGCCGGCCCGTCCCCGGCATCGGCGAAGGAATAATCGAGGCCACAATTGTAGCAGCGCTGGCCGACGGTGAGAAAACCCGAGAACAGCTTGCCTTCGCCGCAGCGCGGGCAACGGCCATGCAGGCCCGCCGAAATGGGATCGATGGGAGGCCAGATTGCCTTGTCTTCACTCATGCCGGCACCGTAGACGCTTTCGCTTAAAAAGATAAGGCGGCCACGTTGCCGCGGCCGCCCCCTTGATTTCAGTTCATGAGATCAGTGGCCTTCGATCAGCGCGCCGTTCGAAGCCCAGACGTAGATCGCACTGAACAGGAACAGCCAGACCACGTCGACGAAGTGCCAGTACCAGGCGGCTGCCTCGAAGCCGAAATGCTGCTTCGGCGTGAAGTCGCCGCGTATCGCGCGCACCAGGCATACGAGCAGGAAGATCGTGCCGATTATGACGTGGAAGCCGTGGAAGCCGGTCGCCATGAAGAAGGTGGCGCCATAGATCGACTCCTTGAACGCGAAGGGCGCGTGCATGTACTCATAGGCCTGCACCATGGTGAACAGCATGCCGAGGCCGACGGTCAGCACCAGGCCATTGATCAGGCCCTTGCGGTCGCCATGCAGCAGCGCGTGGTGAGCCCAGGTTACCGTCGTGCCCGACAACAGCAGGATGATGGTGTTGTAGAGCGGCAGGTGGAAGGGGTCGAGGACCTCCATGCCCTTCGGCGGCCAGACGCCGCCGGTGAAGGCGGTGCGGGCGTATTGCTGTGCCTCGCCCGGGAACAGGCTGGCATCGAAGAAGGCCCAGAACCATGCGACGAAGAACATCACCTCGGAAGCGATGAACATGATCATGCCGTAGCGCAGATGCAGCGACACGACGCGCGTGTGGTGACCCTCATGGGCTTCCTTGATGGTGTCCGACCACCAGGCGAACATCGTGTAGAGCACGATGATCATGCCGATGAAGAACAGCCACGGATTGGCGATGTTGTGGCCGAAGACCGGGAAGTTGCCGCCCTTCAGATACTGCATCAGGCAGACGCCGCCGACGGCGGTGACCAGCGCACCGACCGATCCCAGGAAAGGCCAGGGGCTTGGGTTGACGAGATGGTAGTCGTGGTGTGGTTTTGCGTGCGCGTCTGCCATATCAACCCCCGAGGCTTGCTTCGGAATCTGGAATTTTCTTGCTGGTGCCAGCGGCTGGCGCTGAGGAGGCCACCGGCTGTTTCTTTTCGACCGGGAACATCGTGTAGGACAGGGTGATGGTCTTCAAGTCCTTGAGTTCCGGCACGTTGACGATGTCTGGATCGACATAGAACAAGACGGGCATGTCCAGCGTCTCACCGGGCTTCAGCGTCGTGTCGGTGAAGCAGAAGCACTCCACCTTGTTGAAGTAGGCGCCGGCCATCTCGGGTTGGACGTTGAACGAGGCGCGGCCGGTGACGGGGCGGTCGAACCTGTTGGTGGCGCTGTAATGCGCCTGCGTCGTCTCGCCTATCTTGATCGTCACTGAACGGGCGACAGGCTCGAACTGCCACGGAATGCCGTTGGTGTTGGCGTCGAAGCGGATGGTGATGTCACGGTCGAGCACGCGGCCGGCATATTGCCTCTCGGCGCGCTGCGTGGTGCCGCCATAGCCGGTGACCTGGCAGAACATCTTGTAGAGCGGCACCGCCGCGTAGGCCATGCCGACCATGCCGGCGAAGAACGAAAGGCAGACGGCGGCGACGATGCCGTTGTTCAGCTTGCGGGGCTTGCTCGAGTCGCCGCTCATCAGCCGCCTCCCAGCAGGCCCGAGCCGGTGAGGCTGGCGCCCTGATGGCCGAAACGCACGATGGTGGCGGCATAGAAGATGACGACCAGCGCCGCCAGCGCGAACCCAATTGCAATGGAGCGGTTTCGGCGCGCCTTCTGCTGGCGTTCGGTCAGCGTGACCAGTTCGAGGTTCTTCTCGGCCACGATCATAGTCCCCCCATCATGAAGGCTCGCCCGACCACGCAGTCGACGAGATAGGCGGCGAAGATCGCGAAGAGATAAAGCAGCGAATAGCCGAACAACGCCTTGGCCGGTTTCATCGCGCGATCGCCGTCGGCCATGCCGAGCACTTTCCACGCATACCAGACGAAGCCCGCGCCGAGGACGGCCGAAACAACGCCATAGCCGGCCGTGGTGTAGCCGAGCGCCCAAGGCAGGACACCGACCGGCGCCAGGATCAGCGCATAAGCAAAGATCTGCCTGCGGGTCGAGGCCGGGCCGGCGACGTTCGGCATCATCGGGATGCCCGCGCGGGCGTAGTCATCGGACTTGAACAGCGCCAGCGCCCAGAAATGCGGCGGCGTCCACAGGAAGATGATCAGGAACAGGATCACGCTTTCGAGGCTGACCGATCCGGTCACGGCAGCCCAGCCGATCACGGGCGGGATGGCGCCGGCGGCGCCGCCAATGACGATGTTCTGCGGCGTCCAGCGCTTCAGCCACATGGTGTAGACGACGGCGTAGAAGAAGATGGTGAAGGCCAGAAGCGATGCCGACAGCCAGTTGACCAGCACGCCGAGCGTCATGACCGACAGCACCGACAGCACCAAACCGAAGCTCAGCGCCTCGCCCGGGCTGACGCGGCCGGCCGGCACCGGACGGCCGGCCGTCCTGGTCATCACCGCGTCTATGTCGGCGTCGTACCACATGTTGAGCGCTCCCGAGGCGCCCGCGCCGATAGCGATCGCAAGGATGGCGATCATCGCCAGCAGGGGGTTGATGGCGACGGGGGCCGCGACCAGGCCGACAAAAGCCGTGAAGACGACCAGCGACATGACCCGAGGCTTCAACAGGGCGAAGTAATCACCCGCGGTCGCTTCCGATATGCGAAAGCCCGCTTCCTCCATCAATCTGTCTTCGACAAGGGCCATGCGTACTTAAAATCCATCATTCCGTTGGCCAAGACCGCCGGACTAGCCGGCGGTCTCGTATGCGTCGGCGGATGCCGCCTACTTGATCTTCGGCAACTGTTCCCACTGGTGGAACGGGGGCGGCGAAGGCAGCTGCCATTCGAGCGTGGTGGCGCCCTCGCCCCACGGGTTCGCGCCGGCGACGCGCTTCTTCTGGAAGGCCTCGAACACGCCGTAGAGGAAGATCGCAACGCCCACGGCAGAAATGTAGGAGCCGTAGGACGACACCATGTTCCAGCCGGCGAAAGCGTCCGGATAGTCAACGGTGCGGCGCGGCATGCCGGCGAGGCCGAGGAAGTGCTGTGGGAAGAAGATCAGGTTGACGCCGACAAAGGTGACCCAGAAGTGGGTGTTGGCGATCACCGGCGAGTACATGTAGCCGGTCATCTTCGGGAACCAGTAGTACCAGCCGGCGAAGATTGCGAACACGGCGCCCAGCGACAGCACGTAGTGGAAGTGGGCGATCACGAAATAGGTATCGTGCAGCGAGCGGTCGAGGCCGGCATTGGCCAGCTGGACGCCGGTGACGCCACCGATCGTGAACAGGAAGATGAAGCCCAGCGCCCACAGCATCGGCGGCTTGAACGAGATCGAGCCGCCCCACATCGTGGCGATCCAGGAGAAGATCTTCACACCCGTCGGCACCGCGATGACCATGGTGGCGAACACGAAGTAGCGCTGCGTGTCGAGCGAAAGGCCGGTGGTGTACATGTGGTGCGCCCAGACGATGAAGCCGACCGCGCCGATCGCGACCATGGCGTAGGCCATGCCGAGATAGCCGAAGACGGGCTTCTTCGAGAAGGTCGAGACGATGTGGCTGATGATGCCGAAGCCCGGCAGGATCAGGATGTAAACTTCGGGATGGCCGAAGAACCAGAACAGGTGCTGGAAGAGCAGCGGGTCACCGCCCTGATCCGGCACGAAGAAGGCGGTGCCGAAGTTGCGGTCGGTGAGCAGCATGGTGATGCCGCCCGCCAGGACGGGCAGCGACAGAAGCAGCAGGAAGGCGGTGATCAGCACCGCCCATGCGAACAGCGGCATCTTGTGCAGCGTCATGCCGGGCGCGCGCATGTTGAAGATGGTGGTGATGAAATTGATGGCGCCGAGGATCGACGAGGCGCCGGCGATGTGGATCGACAGGATCGCGAGATCCATCGCGGGACCCGGCTGGCCCGATGTCGAGAGCGGCGGATAGATCGTCCAGCCGCCGCCGACGCCGAAAGCGCCGGGCGCGCTCGGCACGAACATCGAGGAAAGCAGCAGGATGAAGGCCGGCGGCAGCAGCCAGAAGGAGATGTTGTTCATGCGCGGGAAAGCCATGTCCGGCGCGCCGATCATGATCGGCACCATCCAGTTGGCGAAGCCGCCGATCAGGGCCGGCATGACCATGAAGAAGATCATGATCAGGCCGTGCGCGGCGCCGAATGCGTTGTACATGCTCTTGCCGCCGTCGATGGCGGCGTCGCCCTGCATGCCATAGACCATCTGCGCCAGACCGCTGAAGATCTGGATGCCCGGCTCCTGCAATTCCATGCGGATGGCGACCGAGAGCGCGCCGCCGATGATGCCGGCAATGATCGCGAAGATCAGGTAGAGCGTGCCGATGTCCTTGTGGTTGGTCGAGTAGACCCAGCGGACCCAGCCATGCGGCCTGTGGTCGTCGTGGTCGTGAGCTGCAGCCTCTGCCATGTTCCGCTCCGTTCCCTAAATCTTGCTAACCCGCGGCTCAGTTGCCGGCGGCCGCTACCTTGTTGGTACCATCGATCTCGGCCATCAGCGCCTTGTTGGCGGCGGGCACGTCGGTCTTGGCCGTCTCCAGCCAGGTCTTGAACTGCGCATCGGAAACAACGCGCACGGCGATCGGCATGAAGGCATGGTCCTTGCCGCAGAGCTGCGAGCACTGGCCGTAATAGAGGCCTTCCTTCTCCGCCTTGAACCAGGTCTCGTTGGTGCGGCCGGGAACGGCGTCCATCTTGATGCCGAAGGAAGGCACTGCGAAAGAGTGGATGACGTCGGTCGCGGTGATCAGCACGCGGGTGGTGGTATTGACCGGCACGACCAGCTCGTTGTCGACCGCAAGCAGGCGCGGATAAAGGGCGCGGTCTTCCTTCCCGGCCTTGGCGCGGTCGCCGTCCTGCAGGACCGCAGAGTTGAACGAGAAGGTCTTGTCAACCTGATACTCATAGTCCCAGTTCCACTGATTGCCGGTCGCCTTCACGGTGAGCTTGGCTTCCTCCGGCGGGGTGTACTGCGCGGTGAGCAACTGGAAGGAAGGAATGGCAATGAGCAAGAGCACGATAACCGGCCCCACCGTCCATACCACCTCGATGAGCGTATTGTGGCTGGTCTTGGATGGCACCGGATTGGCGCTGGCGCGGAACCTCACAATGCAGACCAGCAGAAGCACCAGCACGAGCACGGTTATCGGGACGATGAACCACATGGTGTAGTTCCCGAACCGCTCGATCTGCCGCATCATGTCGGTCGCGGGGTCCTGGAAGGTTACCTCCCATGGCCGGGGCTGGTCGGCACGGGCCGCGGCACCGGAGAAGAGCACGGCCGAAGCTGCCGTACCTGCCAAGAATTCAGCGCTTGCCAGGAATTTCCTCATCGCCCTCATCGTCTCCCACTTCCCGCGATCTGGTCGCACCAATAACGGACGACGCCGGGATTGGGAATCCCGGTCTGTCCCTAGGGTGGTTCAAACCATACTCCTTTTCCCTCCGCAAGAAAGGAGCAGAGGAAACCGTGCGGCATTTTTGCGCGCAAGCCGAAGGCCGTGTTCGGCGCCCGCCATGCTATATGCGCAGCGGCCCCAATTCGGGCGAATTTGCTTTGGAAAAGCACGCAATTGCCGGTATCGGGGCGGGCCGGCGGCGGTCTCGTCCTTTACTTGGCCCGGGCGCAGCTTAAAGTGCCGTGATTCGCAATGGAGCCGTTATGACTTCCTGGCTTTCGAGAACCTTGGCGAAGGTCGTTCTTGCCGTCGCCTTGCTCGGCGTCGGCATAGCCGTCGGCGCCGCCGCCTCGCCGAACAACGCGACGCCGCCCAGCGGCACGGTGAAGTCGACGCATGGCGCATGGTCGATCATATGCGATACCCCGGCGGGAGCGACTTCCGAGCAATGCGTGATGATGCAGAACGTCGTCGCCGAGGATCGTCCTGAAATGGGCCTTTCGGTGGTGGTGCTGCGCACCGCCGACAACAAGGCCGAGATCCTGCGCGTGCTGGCGCCACTCGGCGTGCTCCTGCCCAACGGCCTCGGACTCAATGTCGACGGCAAGGATATCGGCCGGGCCTATTTCGTGCGCTGTTTCCAGGATGGCTGCTATGCCGAGGTGATCCTCGAAAAGCCGCTGCTCGACACGCTCAAGAGCGGCACCTCGGCCACCTTCATCGTCTTCCAGACGCCGGAGGAAGGCATCGGCATTCCCGTCGATCTCAAGGGCTTCGCGGAAGGCTTCGCCGCCCTGCCCTGAACCCGGCGTGGCTGGGGTTGTCCACGGATTCGCGGGCGGTGACGATCGCGTGTGAACGCCGCCGATTGTCTTGATGTGCCTGCGCCCCTACATCGGGGGAACGACCAGAACCCAGCGGATACCCTGCCATGAACAGCCTGATCGGCCAATTCGACATTTCCGACGATCGCGTCAAAGAGATCGTCGCCGACACCATCAAGGGCGCCGACGACGGCGAGCTGTTCCTCGAATACAGCGAGAGCGAGGCGCTGATGTTCGACAATGGCAGGCTGAAGACGGCCAATTTCAACACCGATCAGGGGTTCGGCCTGCGCGCCGTGGCCGGCGAGGCCAGCGGCTATGCGCATTCGAGCGATCTCTCCGAGGCCTCGCTGCTGCGCGCGGCCGATGCCGTCTCGGCGGTCAAGGGCGGCTATTCCGGCACGCTCGCAGGAGCGCCCGCCCGCACCAACCGCCATCTCTATGGCGATGAAAACCCTATCCCCTCCCCTTCCTTCGAAGCCAAGGCCAAGCTGTTGCAGGAGATTGACGGCTGGCTGCGCGCGAGGGATCCGCGCGTGCGCCAGGTGACGGCCTCGCTCGCCGCCTCGTGGCAGCATGTCGAGATCGTGCGCGGCGACGGCCAGATCGTGCGCGACATCCGCCCGCTGGTGCGGATCAACGTTTCGGTCGTTGTCGGCAGCGGCGACCGGCAGGAGAGCGGCTCCTACGGCATGGGCGGCCGCAAGAGTTTTGGCGAGTTCGTCAGCGAGGAAAGCTGGAAGCACGCCGCGGGCGAGGCGCTGCGGCAGGCGCTGGTCAACCTCGAGGCGATTCCCGCGCCGGCCGGCACGTTCGACATCGTGCTGTCCAGCGGCTGGCCGGGCGTGATGCTGCATGAGGCGGTCGGCCACGGGCTGGAAGGCGATTTCAACCGCAAGAAGACCTCGGCCTTTGCCGGGCTGATGGGCAGCCAAGTGGCGGCGAAGGGTGTCACCGTGGTCGATGACGGCACGATTCCCGAGCGGCGCGGCTCGCTCACCGTCGACGATGAAGGCACGCCCTCGGCGCGCAACGTGCTGATCGAGGACGGCGTACTGGTAGGCTACATGCAGGACCGCCAGAATGCCCGCCTGATGGGCATGAAGGCCACCGGCAACGGCCGGCGCGAGGGCTATGCGCACCAGCCTATGCCGCGCATGACCAACACCTACATGACCTCGGGCGACATGCAGCCGGAAGAGATCATCGCCTCGGTCAGGAACGGCATCTACGCCGTATCCTTCGGCGGCGGCCAGGTCGACATCACATCGGGCAAGTTCGTGTTCGGCTGCACCGAGGCCTACATGATCGAGAACGGCAAGGTGACGCAACCGATCAAGGGGGCGATGCTGATCGGCAACGGGCCGGACGCAATGCACCGCGTCAGCATGATCGGCAACGACATGAAGCTCGACAATGGCATCGGCATGTGCGGCAAGGCCGGACAGGGCGTGCCCGTCGGCGTCGGCCAGCCGCATCTGCGGATGAACCAGATGACCGTGGGCGGCACCAGGGTTTGAGGTCTGAGCCGATCTGGCCTGAATTCAGTCATGGCATAAGCGGATTGCGAGGTTCTGGCGCGCCGGAGCGTTCTGCCAGCGTGCGAGGCTGCCCCCCTTCTGAAGCGCATCCCGTCAGGCACAGGCTGACGGGATGATTTTTTTCGCCTGCCCCATCTGCACCTTGAACTGAACACAATCGTGTTAGGACATTATTAATTGTTTAATTGGCCGGACCGGCTTTTGCGCATTAGCCTGTGGCCAGTCTCCTCGTTGCGGTGGTGTTGGCAATGCAGCGTTCCCGTGGTGTCCCGACCTCTTCTTTCTTCCTTGGCCTCGTCTCGTTGATCGGCGCTTCGTCGCTGCTGGTCGGAGCCGCGGCGGCGCAGCCGTCGCTGTTCAAGCTGGCGTCGACACGACCTGCAGCCAGTTTCGCATCGGTTGGGGGCAGCACCAGCGTCCCGTATGGCTGGCTCGATTTCTGTCATCGCCGGCCGAAAGAATGCAAGGTGCCCGCGCTGCCGGCCACCAGCGTCAAGCTGACCGCGCAGAACTTGAGCATTCTCAAGCGGATAAACCAGAAAGCGAACCGGTTCATCAAGCCCGTCAGCAACTACGATCACTGGGGCACGATGATGGACCACTGGGACTACCCGGTGGACGGCAAGGGCGATTGCAAGATCTACGCGCTCTACAAGCGAAAGCTTCTGCAGGAGGCGGGATTTCCCCGGCAGGCGCTGCTTATGACGGTGGTGCGCGACCTCAACAATGAAGGCCATACAATCCTGACGGTGAAGACCGACAAGGGCGATCTCATCCTGGACAATCTGGTCGACGAAATCCGCCCCTGGAACGCGACCGGTTACTATTTCCTCAAACGACAGTCGCAGCAGGATCCGAACATTTGGGTTTCGCTGAACCAGCGGGGCGGCACTGCGAAACGGCTTTCTCCGAGCTCATAGACTGACATTGCCTGCCCGCACGGTCGGCCGGCCGCAACCGGATTGACGCGCTACGGACCCACCATCTGGTGATCGGCGGTTTGACAGGCCAGGCAACCCGGCCCATCAACGCAGAACTGTCGCCTCGGCCGTGACCAGCATGCTACTTGCAGGGCGGCTCACCCGGATGCCCGCATGTCGGCTTCTTGTTTCCCTGCGGCGGCTGCGGCTTGTTGTTTCCTTGCGGCTTGGGCTGCTGCTGGACGCGGCGCTCCTGCTGCTGGACCTGGAACTTCGGCTGCGCATGGAATTCGGGCTTTACCGGCTTGGACAGCACCTGCGGGTTCGGTTTGTTGACCTTGAAATTGCGCTCGACATTGACCTCGGCGCCGGCCGGTCCACCGGCGGCCCCGGTCTGCTTGCGGAACTTCTTGCCGCCGTCACCGCCATTGCCTGTCCCCTTTTCGTTCGGAGCTAGGGGCGCGCCGGTGGCAAGATCCTTGTGCGTGAGCCGTTTAGGTTTGCTGACGTTCTGATCGGACAGGGTAGCAGGGTTGTTTTTCCTGAGCTTGTCCTGCGCCGTCGGTCCGTTCGTGACAGGTACGCCTTTGACGGTAGGCAGCTTGTGCAATTTGCCTTTGCCGGTCTGCGCTCCGGCGCCCTGGCCGGTTACTCCCTCACCCTGCTTGCCGAGCGTCTTCAGATGGCTATCAGCCACCGCCGGCTTGCCGTTGACGGTCGGCAACGTCTTGCCGTTCACAAGCGGGACCGTCTTGCCGTTCGAAAGCGGGACCGTCTTGCCTTTGGCAAGCGGTAGCGGCTTGCCATTGACGAGCGGCATGGTGGTGCCACCGGCCCCGGGCAAGGCATGCTCGGTGGCTAGCGGCTTCTTCAAGGGCGTCACAAGGCCCGGCTGCTTGCCCTGCTCAAGCACCGCCTTCTTCTGCAGCAGCGGCGGCAACGCCACCTTGGTCGCGAGCGCCGCGGCGCCCAACCCGGCCGCACCGGCGGTCAGCTTCTGGCCGGTGGTCAGGCCGCCTTGCGCATTGCCGTTCTCGTTGATCGTGGTGTTGTTGATGATCGTGGTGTTGTGAATGTTGTTGAAGATGATGTTGTCCGGCGGCGGCACGATGTCACGCGGCGGATTGATCCATCTCGGGAACGGCACGAAGACCGGGCTCGGCAGGACGAAAATTCCGATCGGCGGTGGCGGTGGCGCCAACACCACGAAGTCCGGCGGCGGCGGCGGCAGGAAAACCACCGCGACGGGCGGCGGCGGTTCGAAATCGAAGTCCGGATCGTCGAAATAGATCACCGGACGGTCGACATAGACGATCTCCTCCTCCGGAGGAGGCGGCACGTCATAGGCGTAGACGGTGAAATCCTCCGGCGGCTCCAGGGCGGCCTCGAAATGCTCGAGCCGGCGGCGGGCATCCCAGGCATGCGGGCCATGCGGGTAGCGCCGGAGATAGGACCAGTAGGCTTCCGGGGTATCCCGCAGCCACGTTTCGCGCCAGGTGATCGCCTCGCGCCGAGCCGCGATGATGGCGCGCACGCGCTTGGCCATCGGATCGTGCGGATAGGCGACGATGAAATCCTCATAGCCGCGCAGCGTGTCGCGATCGAGGGCCGCGAAATAGGCGTCGCGAGCGTCGAAGTCGCGGATATCCCTTGTGCGGTCAGCCTGGGATTGCGCCTCGGAAACCTTGGGCGCCGGCGCGTCCGGCGCGCGGTCGAAGAATACGAAGGGCGCATCAATCTTCGAGGCGTCCCACGGCACTTGCGCGCCTTTGGTCGCCTCGTTGACGCGCAGGCGGGTGCGGTCGAACACATCCTCGAGCGACAGACCGCCGTCGCGCATCATCTCGGCGAGCGCTTGGGCATAGGCGCCATATGGCCCCTCGCCTTCCGGAGCCGCCGTGCCCGGCGCGGCGTTGAAGGCGATCAGCATGTTCGGGTCGGGATCGACCAGCGCCAGGCCACCGGCCAGCGGCTGGTCCGACTGGAGAAAATCGTTCGGCCGAGCCGCGTCGAGCACGACGATGTTGACCTTGGTCGGCAACGCAGCGAGCGGCCTCGTGAGATCGGAAATGCGCACCGCCTGGATCGGCACATCGGCCGCATTGGCGATCTTGGCATCGACCGGCAGGAAATAATTCTCGCCCTCGAACTGCGCGCCATGACCGGCAAGGTAGACGAAGACGACCGCGTCGGGACCGGCGGCCGAAACCTTGGTCAGGAAATCGCGATAGGCGCCGCGCAGCGATTCTTGGTCGACGTCGCGCGCGCCGACCACGTCGAAACCCGCAGCCTGCAAAGTCTGCGCGATCAGTCCTGCATCGTTGGACGGCGTTGCCAGCGCGCCCGACGGATAGGCGGCATTGCCGATGACGAAGGCAAGGCGTTTCTGCTGTTGCGCCAGCGCGCCCGTCGCCGAACCCGCAACGAAGACGACGAGAACGAAGAAACCGAGCAATTTCCGGAGCGTGCGCATTTTCTGGCCACCATGGGTAAAGCAACCGGCTCTGGGGAAGCCTAACCCTCCTCCAGCTTGTCCGAACTAGATAGGCGCAAAGAGGCGGCTTTGCGGCGCGCTCCCCTCAGGCTGCCCGCAAGCGCGCCGGAAACGGCGCCATCAACGAAATGTGATCATGATTGGCCTGGCGCGAGAGCCGATCCGGTAACGGCAATTCCGGGAAAAGAGCGTTTCGTCGTGTCCATGAGAAACGGTGAAACCGCCCTACCGACGCCGCTTCGGCTTCTCCAGCAAGGCCACGGCCTCGACATGCGGAGACCACAGGAATTGGTCGATCGGCGTGACGCTTTTCAGCGCGTAACCGCCGTCGATCAATATCCGCAAATCCCGTGCGAGCGTCACCGGATTGCAGGAGACGGCTGCGACCAGCGGCACGTCGGAACGGGCGATCTGCTTCGACTGGTCCTCGGCGCCGGCGCGTGGCGGATCGAAGACCAGTCCGTCAAAGGCGTTCAATTCCTTGAAGGTCAGCGGCCGGCGGAACAGGTCGCGGCGTTCGCTGGTCACCCGCTTCAGGCCGCCGGCGAAGCGGTAGGCGCGGTCGAGCGCGGCAAGCGCCGGCGCATCGCCTTCGACGGCATGGACCTCAGACTTCGCGCCAAGCCGAAGCGCAAAGCTGCCGCAACCGGCAAACAGGTCCGCGACCTTCTTCGCGCGCGACAGATGCTGCCCGACAAGGTCCGCCATAGTCCGCTCGGCGGCTTCCGTCGCCTGCAGGAAGGCGCCGGGCGGCACGGCGACCGCGACCGGTCCGAACTGCACCACGGGCTTATTCGGCTCGACGACGATCTCGCCGTCGACAGAAAGCCTTGCCAGACCCTCGGCCATGACAAAGTTGGAGGCGATGCGGCGCTGGTGATCGCCAAGCTTGCCGGAATCATGGACCGCAATATCGAGGCCTGACGCAGTGACGGTCACCGTCAAGTGGAAGGCCTTCGGCGTCGCACAGACCAATTCGGCCAGCGCGCGCAATTTGTCGAGCGCAGAAACAATCGCCGGAAGCGAGATTGGGCATTCCTCGATCGGAATGATCTCGGAGGAAAGCGCTCGCACGAAGCCGAACAGCATGCCGGCCTCGGTGCGCCTGGCGCTGAAGGTGACGCGGCGGCGGGTATGCGGCGCGCATGGCACCAGCGCAGCCATGTCGCAAGCGATGCCCTTGGCCTTCAACGCCTGCACGACCTTCTCGCGCTTCCATTGCTGATAGGCCGCGGCCTCGTAATGCTGCAGCGCGCAGCCGCCGCATTCGGTGAAGTGGCGGCAGGCCGGGTCGATCCTGAGCGGCGAGGCTTCCAGCACCGATATCAGCGTGGCGCGATCCTTCTGACGCGCGGCGGTGACGGTTTCGCCCGGCAGCGTGAACGGGATGAAGACCTCCCCGCCTTCGGCATTGGCAATGCCGTCGCCTTGCGAGCCGAGCCTTGCGATCGTCAAGCGTGTGCTCATCGCGAACCCGCGTCCTTTACGGCGGCGAGCAGGAACTCGCGGTTGCCGTCGCCGCCTTCGATCGGCGACGGGTGAAGTCCCAGCGCCCGCCAGCCCGGAATGGAGGACAGCCAATCGTGCAGCCCAGCAGCGACACGTTCGGCATCAGCCGGCTCCTTGAGCAGCCCGCCCTTGCCGATTGCCTCGCGTCCGGCCTCGAATTGCGGCTTGACCAGGAGAATTGCCTTGGCGCCCTCGCCCGCCAGTTCCAGCGCCGGCGGCAGCGCAAGCTTCAGGGAGATGAAGGAGACGTCGCAGACCAGGAAACCGGGAACGCGGCCACCGAGATCCGCCGCCGTCAGATCGCGCGCGTTGAGCCCTTGCAATACCGTCACGCGCCGGTCGCCGGCAATGTCGGGATGTATCTGGCCGTGACCGACATCGATCGCCGTGACATGCGCCGCGCCGCGATTGAGCAGCACCTGGGTGAAGCCCCCCGTCGAGGCGCCGATATCGAGCGCTTCGCAGCCCGCAGGGTCCAGGCCGAAACGGTCGAGACCGGCAATCAGCTTCAGCGCGGCACGCGACACATAGGCCCGCGCCGGATCGTCGATGGCGATCTGGCAGTCCGGCGCGACGGGCTGGCCGGGCTTGCGGGCAACAATGCCGTCAATCGTTACCGTGCCGCGCTCGATCGCGTCGCGAGCGCGCGAGCGGCTGGCGAACAGGCCGCGCGCGACGAGCAATTCGTCAAGCCGCTGGCGCTGGCTGGCTGGCAAAGCGGAATTCATCGGCCTTCATTGGCGAAAGCCGGACGCGAACGCAATGGGTTTGAATATCGCGCGCCAGGCTGCAGAATGCCGGCATGAACTGGCCGTTCGTCAGCCGATGGAGGTGGCAATGCTGAAAGGTACCTGTCATTGCGGCGCGAGCCATTGGACGCTGGAAGGCGATCCCGGTGGAATCACCGCCTGCAACTGCACGCTTTGCCGCCGCTACGGCACGCTCTGGGCTTACGACTATGTCGATGAGCGTATCAGCGTCGCCGGTCCGCTGGAATCCTACAGACGGGCCGAGGTGGCGGAACCGGTGCTGGAAATCCTGTTCTGTCCGACCTGCGCCTGCGTGCTCGCCTGGCGCGGCCTGCGTTCCGACAAGAGCGGCCGCACCCGCATCGCCGTCAATGTCAGGCTCGCGCCGCCGGAGGAAGTCGCCGACCTGCCGATCGACCACTTCGACGGCCTGGATACTTTCGACGACCTGCCGCGCGACGGGCGCTGCGTGCGCGATATGTGGTTCTAGATTAGAAGACGGTGCGCGAAACCGGGCGCTCGACGGCCGGCGCCAGACCATCGATGCCGGAGGCTTGCTTGCGCGACGGTTCAACGGGAGGCGGCGGAGACGGCGGGGTATCCGGCAACACCACGAGCTGTGGCGCCTGCCTGTAGGAAAAGCCCCCGCGGATGTTACCCATCTTGCCGGCGACAATATCCAGCACCGCCTTTTCAAGGTTGCGGTCGTAACGCGTCTCGGCTGTCGCCGGCGCCGCCATGGACGCCAAAAGGATCATGCCGCACAGAAGCGTCTTCATTTTCTAACTCCCTGCCTGGCTTGAGGGTCTAGCAGGGCGCCCTTGAAAATCGGCCAAAAGACAGGGTAAGCGAACCGCCAAACCGAAGCGTTAACAAAAGCTTGAAGCCGGACGCCGGCAATTTGATTCAGGCAATTGATCTTTCGATTCAGGCGCGCTGCGCCTCAACGCCACGGCCAAGCGCGGCAAAGACGGTGCGCACTATGCCCGCCGAATCCAGGCCGGCGTCGGCATACATCTTTTCCGGTTTGGCGTGGTCGGTGAACACATCCGGCAGCACCAGCGGCCGCACCTTGAGGCCGCTTTCCAGCAGGCCCTCATGGGCAAGAAAATGCAGCACCTGGCTGGCGAAGCCGCCGATGGCGCCCTCCTCCACGGTCACCAGCACTTCGTGCGAACGGGCCAGCCGCCGGATCAGATCCTCGTCCAGCGGCTTGGCGAAGCGGGCGTCCGCGACGGTGGTGGACAAGCCCGCCGCGCCGAGTTCCTCGGCCGCCAACAGGCAATCCTGCAGCCGCGTGCCGAAGGACAGCAGCGCGACCTTGGTCCCTTCCTTCAGGACGCGGCCCTTGCCGATCTGGAGCACCGAACCACGCTCCGGCATGTCGACGCCGACGCCATTGCCGCGCGGATAGCGGAAGGCGATCGGGCCGTCATCATAGAACGCCGCCGTGCGCACCATATGCCGAAGTTCCGCCTCGTCGGCGGCGGCCATGACGACGAAACCCGGCAGGGAAGCGAGGAAAGTGGTGTCGAAAGCACCGCAATGGGTGGCGCCGTCGGCGCCGACGAAGCCGGCGCGGTCGATGGGAAAGCGCACCGGCAGCTTCTGGATCGCCACGTCGTGGACGACCTGGTCGTAGGCGCGCTGCAGGAAGGTGGAATAGATCGCGGCGAAAGGCTTGTAGCCTTCGGTGGCCAGCCCCGCGGCGAAGGTCACGGCATGCTGCTCGGCAATGCCGACATCGAAGGTTCTCTGCGGAAACACCTCGCCGAAGAGGTCGAGGCCGGTGCCGCTCGGCATGGCTGCGGTGATGGCGACGATGCGGTCGTCTTCGCGCGCTTCCTGGATCAGGCTCTCGGCGAAGACCTTGGTGTAGGCGGGCGCGTTGGCCGGCGCCTTGGCCTGCGCGCCGGTGATGACGTCGAACCTGTTGACGCCGTGATATTTGTCGGCCGCGGCCTCCGCCGGCGCGTAGCCCTTTCCCTTCTGGGTCACCACATGGATCAGCACCGGGCCTTTGCCGTTGTCGCGCACGTTCTTCAGCACCGGGATCAGGTGCTCCAGATTGTGCCCGTCGATCGGACCGATGTGGTAGAAGCCGAGCTCCTCGAACAGGGTGCCGCCGGTGACATAGCCGCGCGCATGCTCGACGGCGCGGGTGATGGCACGGTCGGCGCGCTTGCCGAGATAGGAGGTCAGCTTCTTGCCGAAATCGCGCAGGCCGAGATAGGCCTTGCCGGAGGCAAGCCTGGCCAGATAGGCGCTCATCGCGCCAGTCGGCGGCGCGATCGACATGTCGTTGTCGTTGAGGATGACGATGAGGCGGGCATCGAGCGCGCCGGCATTGTTCAGCGCCTCGAAGGCCATGCCGGCCGACATCGAGCCGTCGCCGATGACGGAAATGACATTGTTGCGGCGGCCCGACAGGTCGCGGCCCATGGCCATGCCGAGGCCGGCCGAAATCGAGGTCGAGGAGTGTGCCGCGCCGAACGGATCGTATTCGCTCTCGGCCCGCCGGGTGAAACCGGATAGGCCGCCTTCCTGGCGCAGCGTGCGGATGCGGTCGCGGCGGCCGGTCAGGATCTTGTGCGGATAGGCCTGGTGGCCGACGTCCCAGATCAGCCGGTCGTCCGGCGTGTTGAAGACGTAGTGCAGCGCGACAGTCAGTTCGACGACGCCGAGGCCGGCGCCGAGATGGCCGCCCGTCTGCGACACGGCGTCGATGAGTTCGGCGCGCAGTTCGGCGGCAAGCTGCGGCAGCGCGCTTTCGTCGAGCGTCCGCAAATCCGCCGGAATGCGGACCTTGTCGAGCAGCGGCGTGTCTGGCTTCACTCGGTCGCGTCCTGCTTCAATCGATCGAACACGGCGCTACCAGCAAATTGCGCCATAATCATGCGCGGCAATAGGCCGCCGGCCGGCGAATGTAAATGCGCGCCAGTGACGCGCGGGTTGAGCGATCCCTAGTTGTCGGGCAAAGGGATGAACTCTTCCTCATCGCCAGGAACGATGTCGAAGCGGCCTGTCTTCCATTCCTGCTTGGCCTGTTCGATGCGTTCCTTCGAGGACGAGACGAAATTCCACCAGATGTAGCGCTGGGAGCCCAGCGAGGCGCCCCCGAACAGCATGAAATGCGCGCCGCGTCCGGAGGAAACGACAATCTCCTCGCCAGGCTTGAACACCAGAAGCCGTTCGGCCGGGAAAACATCGCCGGCGATCGAGACCTCGCCGTCCAGCGTGTAGATAGCGCGCTCCTCGGCATCGGCCGGGATTTTCACGGCAGCACCCGCCGCCAGACGCAGATCGGCATAGAGCGTATCCGAGGCGGTCGCGACGGGTGAGCGCAACCCAGAGAATTCGCCGATGACGACGCGGCCGCTGACGCCTTCGGCATCGATCTCGGGCAGGCGGGCCGCCGCCGTGTTCGCGAACACCGGGGCAATCTCCTCCTTGCCGTCCGGCAGCGCCAGCCAGGTTTGCAGGCCGGAGACCGACATCGGCGCGCCGCGCAGTTCCTCCGGCGTGCGCTCTGAGTGGACGATGCCGCGCCCGGCGGTCATCAAATTCACGTCGCCCGGCGCGATCACCATTTCGGTGCCGAGCGAGTCGCGATGCCTGATCTTGCCGTCGAACAGGTAGGTGACGGTGGAAAGCCCGATATGCGGATGCGGGCGCACGTCGAGCGCGTGGCCGGCGCGCAGGATCGCCGGCCCCATGCGGTCGAAGAAGATGAACGGCCCGACCAGGCGGCGCTTTGCCGTCGGCAGGGCGCGACGCACCTCGAACCCCCCAATATCCTTGGCGTTCGGAACCACCATCAGCTCGATCTGATCGCAGGCGAAGGCGTCGCCGGGTTCGGGATCGTTTCCCGGAAAGAAACTCATGACTGCTCCCTCAAGCGAAGCGAAGCGCCGACCTGGCCTTTGCCTTGGCGGCCTCTTCCTCGCGGTTGCGCGGTTCTTGGTTGGTTTCGAGCGAGTCGATCAATTCGCGCGCGGCGGCCGCGATTGCCTCGACGGCATGATGGAAAGCATGCTCGTTGCGCTTCGAAGGTTTCGTCGAGCCGCTCAGCTTGCGCACGAATTGAAGCGCAGCGTCATGCACTTCGTCATTGGTCGCCGGCGGCTCGAAATTGGCCAGGGTCTTGATGTTGCGGCACATGGCTTGAACTCCTTACCTGCTTGCTCTGCCCACCACTCCAAATCAGTCGGCGTCCAGCGGCTCCGTTCCGACCGGCTTGCCGTCGCGCGACAGCCTGATCTTCTCGACCTTGTCCTCGGCTGCCTTCAGCAGCCAGTCGCAATGCGCCTTGAGCGCCTCGCCGCGCTCATAGATCCTGATCGACTGGTCGAGCGGGACGTCGCCGCGCTCCAGATCGTCGACGATCTTCTCCAGCGCGTCGAGCGCCTGTTCGAAGCTCATCGCCTTGACGTCCTCATTGCCTTCAACAGCCATGCTTTATCCCTTCATCAGCCGCCCGACATGGGCGGCGACTGAAAATGCCAATCCCTGCAGATCGTAGCCGCCTTCCAGCAAGCTGACGAGCCTGTTGCCGCTGTGGCGCCCGGCGCGCTCCATCAGCTGACCTGTCGCCCAGTCGAAATCGTCCTCGGTCAGGTTGATCTCGGCCAGGGGGTCGCGGTGATGCGCGTCAAAGCCGGCGGAAATGATGATCAGGTCCGGCGCGAACGCGTCGATCGAGGGTAGCACGCGCGACAGGAAGGCGTCACGGAAGACCTCGCTGCCGGTCCGGGGCGCCAGCGGCGCGTTGACGATGTTGCCGGCGCCGGTCTCGCTCCTGGCCCCGGTGCCCGGGTAAAGCGGCATCTGGTGCGTCGAGCAATAGAGAACCGACGGATCATCCCAGAAAATGTCCTGCGTGCCGTTGCCGTGATGGACGTCCCAGTCGACGATGGCGACGCGCTCTGCCTGATGCTTCTTCTGCGCGTAGCGGGCGGCGATCGCCGCCGTGTTGAACAGGCAGAACCCCATCGCCGTGGCCTTTTCGGCGTGGTGGCCGGGCGGACGCGCGGCCACGAAGACATTGTCGGCGCGCCCCTCGAAGACGTCGTCCACCGCCGCATTGGCGGCGCCGACCGCCGTCACCGCGGCCTGCCAGCTCTTCGGGCTGGCACTGGTGTCGGCGTCGATCGAGACGATGCCGTTTTGAGGGATCGCAGAGCGCACACGCTCGACGAAGTCCCCAGGGTGCGCATAAAGGAGCGTCGCTTCGTCGCCCTCCGGCGCCTTGACGCGTTCAAGTTCAGAAAAAGCCTCATCGTCCAGCACGCGCTCGATGGCGCGCAGGCGGTCGGGCCGCTCGGGGTGGCCGGGCGGCGTGAGGTGTTCCAGGAAGATGGGATGCGTGTAGAGACGGGTGACCATGGCGCCTAATCTAGGCACCCGCTGCGTGGATGACCATGTTCCAGCGCCGAATGGCTGGGGAAAATTGCGTCAGCCCATGTCGCCCGCGCCATTGGCGCGGCCCATGCTTCGCGGTAAGGTCCGGCCCGCTGCCTGGTGCCCGCGATGCGGGAGAATCGGGAACACGGTTGAACTCCGTGGCGTGCCCAACGCTGTGAGGGGGACCGCGCCGGCAAAGCCACTGTCGAAAGACGGGAAGGCGCCGGATGCGGGACGATCCCGAGCCAGAAGACCGGCCTGGCAGACATGGTCATCCGCATGGTCAGGCGGGTGATTGCTTGTCGCAAGGGGAAAAGCGATGACGGCAGCAGCGATCGCCGCGAGCGGCGATGATTTTGACCAATCGGCGCGCGAAGCGGTCTACCGTGCGATGTTCACCAGACGTGATGTGCGCAGCCATTTCACCGCCGAAGATCTCGATGACAGTGTGCTGGCGCGGCTTCTCATTGCAGCCCATCATGCGCCGTCAGTCGGCTACATGCAGCCGTGGAACTTCATCGTGATCCGCGACGCGGCAAGGCGCCAGCAGGTGCGCGACCTGTTCCTCGCTGCACGCAAGCAGGAACTGCCGGCGATCGAGGGGGAGCGGCAGGCGCTGTACAGGACGCTGAAGCTGGAGGGCATCTGCGAAAGCGCGCTCAATCTGTGCATCACCTGCGACCGGCAGCGGTCAAAGGACTCGCCGCTCGGGCGCTGGCACAATCCGGAGATGGACCTCTACAGCACCGTCTGCGCGGTGCAGAATTTCTGGCTGGCGGCGCGGGCCGAAGGTGTCGGCGTCGGCTGGGTGAGCATCATCGAAACCGAGGCTCTGAAGCAGCTCTTGTCGATCCCCGAGCATGTCACGCCGATCGCCTATCTGTGCGTCGGCCGCGTCTCGGCCTTCGCGCCGAAGCCGGACCTGGAAGCGCATGGCTGGGGCAAGCGCCTGCCGCTGCCAGAACTGGTAATGAGCGAGACGTTCCGCGGCGCCGGCGAGGCGCCGCTCAAATCGGCGATCGCGCGGCTTGGCGGCCAGTCGACGCCTTGATTGGTCGCCGGTCAAGCGGCCCGGGGCGTATCCCAGCGCGAGCCGCCACCGTAGGAGCCCAGGGCCTTGTCGCGCAGTTCCCTGAACTTGGACGACGCCTCGGCGAGGCGGCGATCCCATTCCGGATTGGGCGTCTGGCCTTCGATGGCTTCGAAGTAGACCTGCATCAGCGAAGCGATGGCGAAAGGCTCGATGAAGGCCGCCTTGAACGCCCAGGCAAAGACGATGGCCAGCACGAAGGCCCAACCGGCAAGCTGGCCGGGCATGACCCACAGGATCGCGGCCGCCGGTGCCAGCATCAGAAGGAAGATGACGAAGGACACGCCCCACATGATAACCGCCAGCCAGATGGCGTTCTTGACCATGTGCTTGCCGTTCTGAGCGTAAAGCACGACGCCTTGCCGCGCCGTCTCGAAAGGCGAATTCGAATTGATGCGGATATTGTAGCCGAGGATGATCTCATCGACATAGGTGAGTGACAGGCGGATCACCGTGTTGATGAAGCTGACCAGCCCGCTCAGGCCCGGAATCGGCAGGAAGGCTGCGATGCCGCCGATCAGGCCGGTAATTGCGCGGATGGCGCCCTTGACCAGTTGGTCGACGACGAAAAGGATGTTGGCCTCGGCGAAACGCTGGGTGACCACTTCCTTGGCATAGGCGATCTGGTTCTGGCCGTCAGGCACGTCGTGGCCGTCGATCAGATGCACCATGACGGCGATATGGCCGGCCTTCAGCACGTAAAGAATGTATTCGCGGATCCAGTAGACGGCGATCGAGACGACGCCGAAGCCGACCACGCCGCCCCAGAGCGCGAAGGACATCGGGCCGTCGGGGTCGGTCGAAATGTGACCGACGCCGTAGCCGACGCTGGCGCCCGTGCCGGTTGCCATGATGTAGGCGACCGTGATGCCGAAATAGACGATCATGCGAAAGACGATGAACGGCCATGTCCGCATCATGATGGACACAGACCTGGCGATGCTGAAGTCCCACATGCCCCGACTCTCCCACTCCAAGAGTTGGCGTTGGAGGATGCGCTGGCCCCGGCTATTGTCAATCGCGGCAGGATTGCGCCGGCCCGAAACCGGTGCACAACCCGGTGACTTGCGTGCTCAGGCGTGCGGTCAAACCCTCTTGTGCAAGCCTTCGAGCAGTTGCTTGAACGCCGCGATCGCCTTCTTCGAGGTCGCTTCGGGATCCTTGGAATTGGCGATGCGCTGCGCGGCCTGGCTGCTGGCGCCATTGATCAGCCGCGAGGTCGTCTCGGGATCGATATCCGCAACGACGACGCCCTCCTCCTGCAGCGCGGTCAGGTGATCGGTCATTGACGCCGTGCAGGCACTGGCATTGGGCCATTGCGCCGGGTCGCCGAGCACGGCCGGGCCGTCGCGGAACATGATGCGCTGGATTTCCGGCTCCAGCGCCATCTCGATATAGCTGGTGCATTCATCGACGAAATGCTGCCAGCGGGTCGGCGCTTTCGACGCCACCTCGTTCACCCGCACGGCCATTTCGCCGTCGATCTCGGCGATCACCGCCTGCAGCAGCCCCTTCTTGTCGCCGAAATGATGGTAGAGCGCGCCACGCGTGAGGCCGGCCGAGGCAGTGAAATCGTCCATCGAGGCTTCGGCATAGCCGACAGTGCCGAAGGCGTGGCGGGCGGCCGCGATCAGCTTGGCGCGCGTCTGGGCGATCATCTCCTTGCGCGGTCTGTGCATGGCTCTGGCCCTACTCACATACGCGTCGTATGCCAATTGACATACGAAGCGTATGAACTATCTCACATTCATACGCCACGTATGTAATGGCGGCATTTACCCTTGTCGAGGAGCAGGATCATGCGAAACCCCTATGCGGACATCCTTCGGGCCCCCGGTGCCAAAGGCTTCGCCGCAGCCGCCTTCATCGCGCGGCTGCCGATCGCTATGGCGCCGATCGGCATCGTGGCGATGCTGTCGCAGACGCATGGCGAATACTGGCTGGCCGGCGCGGTCTCGGCGACCTATGCGCTGGTCAACGCTTTCCTGTCGCCGCAGGTGTCGCGGCTGGTGGACCGGCGCGGCCAAACGGCGATCGCCGCGCCGATGACGCTCATCTCGGTGCTTGCCTTCGCGACATTGATCGTTGCCGCCAACCAGCACTGGCCGGCCTGGACGTTGTTCGGGTCGGCGCTGCTTGCCGCCGCTATGCCCAGCATCCCGGCGCTGGTCAGGGCGCGCTGGACCGAGATTTTTCGCGACCGGCCGGAACTCAACACGGCTTTCGCCTTCGAATCGGCGGCGGACGAACTGGTCTATGTCGCCGGCTCCTCGCTGTCGGTGGGCTTGAGCGCCGCGCTGTTTCCCGAAGCCGGCATGGTGGTAAGCACGCTGCTGCTCGCGCTCGGTTCGGCGGCATTCCTGCTGCAGCGGTCGTCCGAGCCAGTCATCCGCCCGGCGGAACATAGGGCGACCGGTTCGGCGATCCGCCTGCGACCGGTGCAGGTCATCACCTTCGCGCTGATCTTCGTGGGCGCAACCTTCGCCACCACCGAGGTCGCGACCGTGGCGATCACCAAGGCATTCGGCCAACCGCAAGCGGCGAGCCTCGTCATCGGCGTCTACGCCCTCGGATCCTTCGTGCTCGGTATCATCGTCGGCGCGCTCAGCCTCAAGGCGCCGCTGCAGCGGCAACTGGCGCTCGCGGTCGCTGTTATCGCGCTCACCACGTTGCCGCTGCTCTTCGTCGACACAGTGCCGACGCTGGCGGTTGCCGTCTTCATCAGCGGCGTCGCGATCTCGCCGACCTTCATCACCGCCTTCGGCCTGATCGAACGCCACGTTCCGCCGGCAATGCTCACCGAAGGCGTCACCTGGGTGACGACCGGAATCGGCATAGGCATGGCGCTGGGCTCCTTCGCCGCCGGCTGGATGGTCGACAATTTCGGTCCGCAGAACGGGTTCTGGGTCTCTGTGGCGGCCGGTGCGATCGCGCTGGCCACCGTGCTCGCTGGTCAATGCCTGCTGGCGACGGGAGATTGCGATGTGGACAAGGGCGAGTGCATCGTCCCTGCAGCGTGAAACGAAATCGTCCGGCTAAACCTGCGTCGTACCTAGAGGATCTCCGTCTTGGCGATGTGTATGCCGAAGCCCTCGAGGCCGATATAGTGGCGCTCGCGCGAGGCGATCAGGTTGATCGAGGAGATGCCGAGATCCTTCAGTATCTGCGCGCCGAGGCCGATCTCGCGCCACTCGTTCTCGCGGCGGCGGGCCTCATCATGATCCTCGCGGTCGCCGCTTGCCGGCCGCTTGCGCTCCTGGTGGGCGACGCCGACCGAGCCTTCGCGCAGATAGACGATGACGCCGCGCCTTCGCTCGCCCATCGCCTTCATGATGCCGTCGAGCCGGTGGCTGGTGCCGAACACGTCGCTCACCACGTCTTCCGGATGCAGGCGCACCGGCACGTCCTCGCCGTCACGGATGTCGCCGAAGACCACGGCCAGGTGATGCATGGAATCCCATGGCAGAGTGTAGGTGAAGGCCTGCGCCTTGCCACCGGGCGTTTCGATGTCGGAACAGGCGATGCGCTGGACCAGCGTTTCCTTGCGCTGGCGGTAGGCGATGAGATCGGCCACGGAAACCTGCTTCAGGCCATGTTCCTCGGCGAAGGCCTGCACTTGGGGCCCGCGCTTGACCGTGCCGTCGTCATTGACCAGCTCGGAGATGACGCCGACCGGCGGCAGGCCGGCGAGCTTGCACAGATCGACCGCGGCCTCGGTGTGGCCGGAGCGCATCAGCACGCCGCCTTCGCGCGCGATAAGCGGGAAGATGTGGCCGGGGCGCACGAAATCCGACGAACCGACATTGCCGTTGGCGAGATTGCGCACGGTGAGCGTGCGGTCGTCGGCGGAAATGCCGGTCGTCGTGCCATGCTTGAAGTCGACACTGACGGTGAAGGCGGTGGTGTGGGCGGAGTCATTGTCCGCCACCATCGGCGCGAGGTTCAGCCGCCTGGCGTCCTCGCGCAGCATTGGGGTGCAGACGATGCCGGAGGTATTGCGCACGATGAAGGCCATCTTCTCCGGCGTGCAGTGCACGGCGGCGACGATCAGGTCGCCCTCGTTCTCGCGCCCGTCATCGTCCATGACGACGACAATCTCGCCGCGCTCGAAGGCGCGGATCGCTTCGACGATCTTCTTCTGGTCGTAAGGCATGGGCGCTCGCAAGCTTCGCTAGGGGAGTAGGGGAATAAGGCAGCAAGGGAGTAGGGAAAAGGAAATTCTGGCTGTTTCTGCGGGGCTGCTTAGCATACTACCCTACTGCCCTCCCTTCCCCGTCTGTCCTCTGTGCCGCAGATAATGATCGGCGATCGCGCAGGCAACCATGGCCTCGCCGATCGGCACGGCGCGGATGCCGACGCACGGGTCGTGCCGACCCTTGGTCATCACTTCGACATCGCGACCATCCTTGTCGATCGACTTTCGCGGCGTGAGGATCGACGAGGTCGGCTTGACGGCGAAGCGGGCGACGATCGCCTGGCCGGTCGAGATACCGCCCAATATTCCGCCGGCGTTGTTGGACAGAAACACCGGCTTGCCGTCATTGCCCATGCGCATCTCGTCGGCGTTCTGTTCGCCGGTGATGCGGGCGGCCTCGAAACCGTTGCCGATCTCGACGCCCTTCACAGCGTTGATCGACATCAGGCCGGACGCGATGTCCTGGTCGAGCTTGGCGTAGATCGGCGCGCCGAGCCCCGCCGGCACGCCATCGGCGACGATCTCGATCACAGCGCCCACCGAGGAGCCGGCCTTGCGGATGCCGTCGAGATAGGCGGCGAACACCGCGACGGAGGCCGGATCGGGGGTGAAGAAGGGATTTTCGGCGTCACCGACGAAGTTCCAGTTCCAGTTCGAGCGATCGATCGATTTCTCGCCCATAGAGATTAGCGCGCCGCGCACCGTCATGCCGGGCACTACCCTGCGCGCCAGCGCACCGGCCGCCACTCTGGCTGCCGTCTCGCGCGCCGAGGAGCGGCCGCCGCCGCGATGGTCGCGAAGGCCGTATTTGACGTCATAGGCGTAGTCGGCATGGCCGGGACGATACTGGCGGGCGATCTCGCCATAGTCCTTCGACCTCTGGTCGACATTTTCGATCAGCATCGAAACCGGCGTGCCGGTGGTGATCATCGTCTCGCCGTCGTCGTCCAGGATGAAGCCAGACAGAATCTTGACCTCATCCGGCTCGCGGCGCTGGGTAACGAAGCGCGACTGGCCGGGGCGGCGGCGGTCGAGCTCGGCCTGGATGTCCTCGCGCTTGAAGCGGATGCCGGGCGGGCAGCCGTCCACAACGCAGCCAAGCGCGGCGCCATGGCTTTCACCCCAGGTGGTGACGCGGAAGAGATGGCCGAATGTGTTGTGAGACATGAAAGCGTCCTGCCCGGCGGCGTAGCCGGCAATCTAAAGTGGCGCGGCGTCCCTCACGCATCCAAAGGCACACGCGGCGCCGCCGGTTTGCCTTCTATTGGCGTTTTCCCCGGTGGTCAAACCGTGCATCAAACTGTGATCTTGCGGATTTAGTTTTGACACATTCGGTTGGTTTCTGCTCTCCTCCATCCGCCGTTGAGGATCCGCCGCCACCAGACGGCGCAATGACCTGAAGAGGACGACGATGCGTACCGTTATTGGCGCCGCCTGCGCCATGTTGCTGATTTCCACCGCCGCCGCGTTCGCCGGCCAAACCGAAGGCCTTATCAAGAAGGTCGACAAGGACACGCTGACCCTGACGCTTGACGACGGAAAGGCCTACAAGCTCAACGCCGAGACCGATATCGACTCGCTGAAGCCCGGCATGGACATCGTCATCGCCTATGACGTGACCAATGGCGAAAATGTCGTGACCGATATGCAGTTGCCCGACAGCGACCAGAATTAGCTTTCGAATTGGAGGCTGAAATGTCCGTGTTTCGTCATTCTAGGGCGAAGCAAGGAGCGTAGCGACGCGCGCAGACCCTAGAATGACGAAGCTTCAGCGCATCGAATGACGACGCGGGGGCGCGCCTGCCTTCAAAGCCACTCCAAACTCCGGCCCTGCAGCCGCAGCAGGCGGTCCTGCGGGACATCGAGGCCGGCGGCCTCCTGCTTGGAAAGGCCGGTGACGATGCGGAAGAAGCAGCGGATGACGCCGCCATGGGTGACGCAGACCGTCGGCTGACGAAGCGCGTCGAGCCAGGGCTTTATCCGCTCCAGCAGCATCTGGTAGCTTTCGGCGCCCTCGCCGGGCGGCCGGAAATCCCATTTGGCCGCGCGGCGTCCGTCGGTTGAACCAGGGGCTCGCTCCTCGAGTTCGGCGAAGGTGAAGCCCTGCCAGTCGCCAAAGCTTATCTCGACCAGTCGCGGATCGGTACGATAGCCGGATGGGTCCAGCCCCATGGCTTCGCGCATCAGTTCCATCGTCTCGCGGGTGCGCCGCATCGGGCTGGCGACAAAGTCGAAACCGTCGCCCTTGCCGATCAACGCGGCCAGCCGGCGACCGTTCCGCGCTGCCTGCTCGCGGCCGACTGCGTTGATGTCGGTATCGGCCTGGCCCTGCAGGCGGCGCTCGGCATTCCACTGGGTCTGGCCGTGGCGCAAGATGTAGACGAGCGGGTACATCAGGTCTTCCGAGGTCGGGCCAAGGCTTGGACGAAGCGGCAGGCGGAGAGCGGATCAGTCCTTAACGGTCGAGATGTCCGGCGCGTCGACCGCTTTCATGCCGACGACATGGTAGCCGGAATCGACGTGATGGACCTCGCCGGTCACGCCGCGGGACAAGTCCGACAGGAAATAGACGCCCGAATCGCCGACCTCTTCCTGGGTGACCGTCTGCTTCAGCGGCGAATTGTACTCGTTCCACTTCAGGATATAGCGGAAGTCGCCGATGCCGGAGGCGGCAAGCGTCTTGATCGGCCCAGCCGAGATCGCGTTGACGCGGATCTTCTTGGCGCCGAGATCGACGGCGAGGTAGCGCACGCTCGCTTCGAGCGCCGCCTTGGCGACACCCATGACGTTGTAGTGCGGCATCACCTTCTCTGCGCCGTAATAGGTCAGCGTCAAAAGCGAGCCGCCGTCCGTCATCAGCGGCTCTGCGCGCTTGGCGATGGTGGTGAAGGAATACACCGAGATGTCCATGGTGCGCAGGAAATTGTCGCGCGTCGTCTCGACATAGCGGCCAGTGAGCTCGTCCTTGTCGGAGAAGGCGATGGCATGGACGAGGAAGTCGAGCCTGCCCCAGTGCTTGGCAATGTCGGCAAAGACGGCGTCGAGGCTTTCCGGATCGGTCACGTCGCAATGGCCAGCGACATGCGCGTTGAGTTCGGCCGCGAGCGGCTCGACGCGCTTCTTGAAGGCCTCGCCCTGATAGGTCAGGGCGATTTCGGCGCCATGATCGGCGCAAGCCTTGGCGATGCCGAAAGCGATCGACCGATTGTTCGCGACGCCGAGGATCAGGCCCCGCTTACCGGCCATCAGGCCCTGTCCAGCTGCCATGTGCAAGCTCTCCGCAAAATATCTGCTTTGTGGAGAGCCCTATCGCACAGGCACAAAGCCCCTTCAAGCGCCCAAAAGACACGGCAACAGGAACAAAATTCCCTCTATGAGCCTTTTCGGCCGCGCATCAGAGCCTCGAGCTGGGCATCGCCGCCTTCCGGCAGCATCAGCCGCACATGGGCATAGAGGTCGCCGTGGCCGCCGGCCTTTTCGGGCAGCCCCCTGCCCTTGATGCGCAGCACCTTGTCCGAGCTCGACCACGCCGGCACGTTGACCGCGAGCTTGCCGGTCGGCGTCTCGACCGCCACCTTGGCGCCGAGCACGGCGTCGGCCAGATCGACAGGCAGATCGACATGCAGGTCGCGGCCCTCTATGCGGTAGCGCGGATGGCGGCGGATGTGGATCTTGACCAGCGCGTCGCCCGGCTGGCCCGGGCCCTGCTGGCCCTGGCCCTTCAGGCGGATCGTCTGGCCGTCCTCGACATAGGCCGGCAGCTTGACCGCCACCTTGCGGCCGTCGGGGAACATCGCCGTCACCTTGTCGGCGATCGCGGCTTCCTCGACGCTGATATCCATGCTGACGTTCAAGTCGGCCGCCTGGGCCGCCTGCCGGCGATCGCCTGGCCCGCCTCCCCTTGGACCGGCGCCGCGGGCGCCGGAAAAGGCATCGCCGAAGATCTGGCTGAAGATGTCGCTGTTGCCGTCGAACGGATCGCCGCCCGGGCGACCGGTGCGAAATTCGAAATGCGCGCCGCCCGGTCCCTGCTGACGGCGGAACCCGGCGAACGGATCGCCGCCGGCCGCGCCTTCGAAACCCTGGAATTTCGGCTTGCCTTCGGCATCGATCTCGCCGCGGTCATAGGCACCGCGCACTTTCTCGTCGCCGACGACTTCATATGCCTGGTTGACGGCGGCAAAACGGTCCTTCGCCTTCGGATCATTCGGATTCTGGTCCGGATGATGCTTCTTGGCGAGCTTGCGGTAAGCCGCCTTTATGTCCTTCGCCGATGCGTTCTTGGCAACGCCCAGCACCTCATAGGGGTCGCGCATGCTTCCTGCCTGAAAGAGAGAATGGATTGTAGTCGCCTCCTATATGCGCTCGCATAGGAAGAAATTCCAGTGGCGCAAGGGGAATTACCGCCCGAAAATCAGGAGCCAAAATCAGGGGGCCCAAATCAGGGCGGAATCAGAGCGGCTTGAATTCCTGCATGCGCCAGCCGCCGGCGCCGGCAAGGCACAGCTCGCCCTTGTAGAGGGCAACGCCGTCGAAGCTCTCGCGCGTGGCGCTGAAGCGGCGGCAGGTCAGGCCGCCATCCTTCAGTTCCACCAATTCGGTGATCGCGCCGCGCGAGCCCGTGCCGGCATTGGCCCATGGCACCGCCTGGCCGCCAAGTTCCTTGATGTCGGCGGATGAAACCGCGTTGCCGATGGTGGTCTGGTCGGAGTCGTTGTCGGCCACCGGTGCGGCCGGCGAGGAAGGCGCGCTCGAGGTGACGATCGAGCGGTCGACCTCAGCCTTTTCCAGGCTGAAACCGCCGGCGCCGCAAGCGGCGAGGGGAAGGGCCGCCGTCACGACCACAGCCCTGACGCTGGCCGAAGCGATAACGCCCCATTGCCTGCTGTCAAAAGCCTGCGCGATACGCAACAATCGGCGAACTCCTCCCGCAACGGTAAATATTCGGAAAACTATGAACGAAACTGAGTTAACAAGCGGTGACTTCACCGAGGCCGCGGAGCCTTTCAGGCTCTTTGCCGCATGGCTGGAGGACGCCACCAAAAGCGAGATCAACGACGCCAATGGCGTCGCCCTGGCGACCGTCGACGCCGACGGCATGCCGGATGTGCGGATGGTGCTGCTCAAGGGGTTCGACGAAAAGGGGTTTGTCTTCTACACGAATTTCGAGAGCGCCAAGGGCCGCGAGATTCTTGGCAGCATGAAGGCGGCGATGTGCTTCCACTGGAAATCGCTGCGCCGGCAGGTGCGCGTGCGCGGGCCGGTGGAGATCGTCAGCGACGCCGAGGCCGACGCCTACTATGCCACGCGGCCGCGCGGTAGCCGCATCGGCGCCTGGGCCTCGAAACAGTCGCGACCGCTGGAGAGCCGATTCGCGCTGGAGAAAGCGGTGGCTGAATACACGGCCCGCTACGCCATCGGCGAGATCCCGCGTCCGAAGCACTGGTCGGGCTTCCGCATCGTGCCGCGGATGATCGAGTTCTGGCACGATCGGCCGTTCCGGCTGCATGACCGCGTCGTCTTTTCGCGCAACGCCGACGGTGGCTGGGACAAGGCGCGGCTCTATCCTTGAGAGGGGAACGTGGGCGAGACGTTCAGCCTTTCTTGCGCGTCATGAAAGCAGTGAGCGCGGCGCGCGCCTCCTCGGAGGTCAGGCGCTGGCGGAAATGCTCGGCTTCGACCTTGATGCGGGCGACGAGTTCCTCGCGCGGCGCGCGCATCAGGTCGCGGGCAATTTTCAGCGCCTGCGGCGGCTTGGCGGCGATGCTGGCGGCGGCGGCCAGCACCGTGCTTTCCAAGGCCTCTTCCGCGACGACCTCGTAGATCAGCCCGGCGGCCTTGGCGCGCTCGGCCGAAAAGCCCTCGCCGAGGCCGAGCAGCGCGAAGGCGCCCTGGCGGCCGAGGATTTGCGGCGCGATCAGGCTTGAGCCGGCTTCCGGCACAAGGCCAAGGTCGACGAAGGGTGTGCGGAACAGCGTGCGCGGCGTGGCGAAGGTCAGGTCGCAATGCAGGTTGAGCGTGGTGCCGATGCCGACCGCGATGCCGTCCACGCCCGATACCATCGGCTTTTGCGACCTGGCCAGCGCCATCAGGAAATCCCAGACCTCATTGCCACCCTCGCCGCCAGTGGCGATGACCAGGAAGTCGGCGAGGTCGTTGCCCGCGGAGAAGGCGCCCGGAACGCCGAGGAACACATGTACGCGAACCGCCGGATCGGCATCGCCTTCGGCCAGGGCGGCCGACATGCTGGCGTACATGGCGCGCGTCAGCGCGTTCTTCTTGTCCGGGCGGTTGATGCGGATGATCTGCACGGCGCCCTGGCGCTCGACGAGGATATGATCTGTCACGGCTGGTCCTTTGAGCGTCGGGATGCTTAAGCGGAAATCAGCGACTTGCCGGCGACGGCAAGGCTTTCGCCACCGTCGATGACGCGCTCCTTCAGCGTGCGTGTCTCGCCGAGCAGGTTTTCGGCAAAGAAGCGGCAAAGCGCGATACGGCCATGATCGGCGAGCCCGCCCTGCGCCAGATAGGCGCCGCCGGCGACAAGCGAGATCAGGCGCAGATAGGGCGTGGCGCCCGCCATCGCGGCATCGGCCTTGCCTTCTGCCGTCAGCTTCTGCAGGAAGCGGGTCGCTTCATCGAGATCGGCGAGCGCATGGTCGAGACTGTCGGCGGTGCGTCCGAAGCCTTCGATATTGGAGGTGCGCACCGCATCGGCCACGGCTTTCAATTCGCCGATATAGGAATGCACATGCTGGCCGCCGCCGAGAGGCAGCTTGCGCGCCACAAGGTCGATCGCCTGTATGCCGTTGGTGCCTTCATAGATCGGCGCGATGCGCGCGTCGCGATAAAGGGCGGCGGCACCGGTCTCCTCGATGAAGCCCATGCCGCCATGCACCTGGACGCCAAGCGAGGCGACCTCGACGCCGACATCGGTGGAGAAGGCTTTCGCCAGCGGCGTCAGCAGGTTGGCGCGGTCGCGCCAGTTGGCGGCGGCCTCGCCCTGGCCGAGGCGGGCGCGGTCAATCGCATGCGCACAGCAATAGCTGATCGAGCGGGCGACCTGGGTCAGCGACTTCATGGTGAGGAGATTGCGCTGCACGTCCGGATGATGGACGATCGGCGCCATGCCGGGGCCCGAATAGTGCGAGGCCTTGCCCTGGCGGCGCTCATTGGCATAGGCGATCGCCTTCTGCGTCGCGGTCTCTGCCACTGCCACGCCCTGCATGCCGACAGCAAGGCGGGCGTTGTTCATCATGGTGAACATGCAGGCCAGCCCCTTGTTCTCCTCGCCGATGAGCCAGCCGATGGCCCCGGGCGTCGCGCCCTGAAAGCCGTCGCCATAGATCATGGTGCAGGTCGGCGAGGCGTGGATGCCCAGCTTGTGCTCCAGGCCGGAACAGAAGACATCGTTGCGGGCGCCGAGCGAACCATCTTCGTTGACGAAGAACTTCGGCACCAGGAACAACGAGATGCCGCGCGTGCCGGCCGGCGCGTCGGGCAACCTGGCCAGCACCAGATGCACGATGTTGTCGGTGAAATCATGCTCGCCATACGTGATGAATATCTTCTGGCCGAAAATTCGGTAGGTGCCGTCGCCCACCGGCTCGGCGCTGCTGCGTAGGGCCGCGAGGTCCGAGCCTGCCTGCGGCTCGGTCAGGTTCATCGTGCCCATCCACTCGCCGGAGACGAGTTTTGCGAGGTATTTGGCCTTGAGTTCCGGCGAGGCGTGTTTGTCGAGCGCCTCCACCGCGCCCATGGTCAGCGTCGGGCCTATGCCGAAGGCCATCGAGGCGGAGTTCCACATTTCGAGCGCGGCGACACCGAGCATGGTCGGCAGGCCCTGGCCACCGAACTCCTCCGGACCGGACAGCGCGTTCCAGCCACCCTCGATCCAGCGCCGGTAGAGTTCCTTCCAGCCCGGCGGCGTTGTGACGGCCGCGTCCTTCAGCACCGCGCCATGCTCGTCTCCGACCTTGTAGAGGGGAGCGACCTCCTCGCTGGCGAAACGGCCCGCTTCGGCAAGGATGGCGTCGACGAGGTCCTCACCGAGATCGCCGAAAACACCTGAATCGAGCGCCGGCTTCAGCCCGGCCACCTGCTTCAGGGTGAAGGCGATATCCTCGACCGGGGCGCGATACATGCTGTCTTTTCCTCCGCCGTCGTTTCGGCAGTTCGGTCATAGGACCTCAGCCAAGGCAAAACCATCCGCCTTTGGTCGCCCCGTCATCTTCTTTTTACGTAAACGTCAAATTTTGTCACGCGGATTTTGCGTTCTTGTCTCAGCCCATTAGATTAAACGAGGCCGGCATGTCGCCGGCACACCGGACAGACACATGCTTGCCAGACCTGACGCCTATCGCTGTATCGAGTGCGGCTGCCGTATCGGGCCACCGGCTTCCACTACTATCACGGCATGATCGAGGAAGGCCCCGCCTATTGGACCGATCGCGGCATAGTGTGCTCGCCGCAATGCTCGCTCGCGCATCACAAGAAGCGCGCCGCCGAAGGTACGCTGCCGCAGGAACCGGCGCCCGATCCGTTCGAGGTCCCGCCGCTATTCAGGCGCTGAGCCTACCCGATTTTAAAGCACTTCCTTAACCATAGCGGTTCAGGATCGTTCTCTACGTCAGTGGGGACACCCTGATTGAAAAAGCCGGCGCGCGTACTTCGCCGCCTGGCGCTGATCGCTGCGGCGATGGTGCTTGGCACGGCAGCAAAGGCCTCGGATTTCTCCGAGCCGTGGAAGAATGCCGACCGCCCGCTGGTGATCGACGCCTACGAATACAATTCGATCGACTGGCAGCAGCTCGTCACCGACAAGCGCGTTGCCGGCTTCATCAACAAGGCATCCGACGGGCTGCCTCCACCTTATTTCTGCTTCGGCGCCGAAGCGGACGTGAAACTCTGCAAGGCGCAATGGAAGCGCTATGCGGTGACGCGCGAGTTGTTCCTCACGCGCAAGGTCGTGGCCAAGGCGCTTGGCCTGAAATGGGGGGCCTATCATCTTGCCCGCCCGGGCAACCCGGTCGAGCAGGCCAATAATTTCATCGATTTCGCGGACCCGGCGCCGGATGAGCTGCTGGCTCTCGACATCGAAGGCATCGATGCCACGCAATGGATGTCGCTGGAGGACGCCGAGGAATTCGTGCGCCAGGTGCATCGCCGGCTCGGCCGCTTTCCGGTGCTCTATGTCAACGGCAAGACAGCCCAGTATATCGCCGACAACCGTTATCAGTACCGCCTGCTGTCGCGGTTGCCGCTCTGGTACGCGCGCTACAAGCCGGACATCGACGTGCATTTCCCGATGGGCAACTGGCAGGGCTACGCGCTGTGGCAATTCTCGGCGCAGGCCAATTGCGGCCATTTCTCCTGTCCCTACCGTGTGCCGGGCACCCCCAATGATATCGACGTCAGCGTCGCGCCGATGAGCGCCGACGAACTGCGCCAGCAATGGGCCTCTGGCGGCCTGATCGACGTGCCATCCGACTATCTCGCCTCGATCCCGGTGCCGGTTCCGCGCGAAACTGCCCTCGCCGGCAAGGTGACCATCACCTATGCCGACGTGGCGACGCCGCCGACCGTCGAGGAGATTGTCGCGGTGATCGGCGCGCGCTGGGAGAAATTCCGCGACGGCTTCCGCATGCCGGTGGTGAAGACTGTGCCGCGGCGCCCCGGCTTCGGCATCGTGCAATATGTCGCCTGGAAGCGGTCGGGACAGCGCACGCCCGAGCAGATCGACGCGGCCTTTGCCGCCGCCGATCCCGTCAGCACCGCCTCTACTGCGCTCGACAGCGCCAAGCGCTGATTTGCGGCCTCGTCGGGCCGATATCAACCACGCGCCGTCTCGCGTTCGACTGCGCGCCAGCCGATGTCGTGGCGGAAGAAGCCTTGCGGCCAGTCGATGTGATCGATCGCGGCGTAGGCCTTTGCCTGCGCCTCGCCGACGGTGGCGCCGAGCGCGGTGACGTTGAGCACGCGTCCACCATTGGCGACCAGCGCGCCGCCATTGATGGCGGTGCCGGCATGGAATACCTGGACGCCTTCGTCTTCCACCTCGTCGAGACCGCGGATGACGGAGCCCTTTTCCGGCGTGCCGGGATAGCCCCTCGCCGCCATCACCACGGTCAACGCATTCTCGTCGCTCCAGCGGATAGACAGGTGCGCTAGCTGGCCGTCGACGGCGGCGTTGAGGAGGACGAGCAGGTCGTCCTTCAGCCGCACCATCAGCACCTGGCACTCGGGATCGCCGAAGCGGGTGTTATATTCGATCAGCTTGGGGCCCTGGTCGGTGATCATCAGGCCGGCAAAGAGGGTGCCGGCGAAAGGCGCGCCGATATTGGCCATGCCGCGCATGGTCGGCTCGATGATTTCGCGCATGGTGCGGTCGGTCATTTCCGGAGACATCACGGGTGCCGGCGAATAGGCGCCCATGCCGCCGGTGTTCGGCCCGGTATCGCCGTCGCCGACGCGCTTGTGGTCCTGGGCGCTGCCGAAGGGCAGCGCGGTGACGCCGTCGCACAGGCAGAAGAAGCTCGCCTCCTCGCCGGTCAGATATTCCTCGACCACCACCTCGGCGCCGGCCGCGCCGAAGGCGCCTTCGAAACAGGCTTCGAGCGCGGCGTTCGCCTCGTCCAAAGTCATGGCGATGGTGACGCCCTTGCCGGCGGCAAGCCCATCGGCCTTGATGACGATCGGAGCGCCGGTCTTCTCGACATAGGCTTTCGCCGATGCGAGATCGCCGAAACGGCCATAGGCGGCGGTCGGGATGTTGAACTTGGCGCAGAGATCCTTGGTGAAGCCCTTGGAGCCCTCGAGCCTTGCCGCGGCCTTGGACGGACCGAAGACACGGATACCGGCCGCCCGCAAATCGTCGGCGATGCCGGCGACCAGCGGCCCTTCCGGACCGACCACGACGAGGCCGATCTTTCTCTCCAGGCAGAAGGCGGTGACGGCGGCATGGTCGGCGACGTCGAGCTTGACCAGTTCGGCGATACGGCCGATGCCCGGGTTGCCAGGCGAGGCGTAGAGCCGGGTCAGCAGTGGCGAGGCAGACATCTTCCAAGCGAGCGCATGTTCGCGGCCGCCCGAGCCGAGAAGAAGAACATTCATGGCCACCTCTTGCTGCCGATCGTCCTCGTCGAGAGAACCCGCTATTGGTCCGCGGGCGACCGGTCAAGGCGTCTTGGCATTTTTGGCGGCAATTGCGCACTGGAAGATGGCCCTCGTCAAAACGTGAAGAGGACCAGGCGGCTGACCGCTCCGCGAGAGCTACTCAGCCCCGGTAGACGACCGGGAACCAGTCCTCGCGCAATTTCTGGCCGGGCTTCATGTCGTGGCCGGGATAGGGCGGCGAGGTGCGGCCGGGACGCTCGACATAATGCGCGTCGTCGCCGACCCAGCGCAGCGACAGCGCCCGGCGCCGCGCCGAGGTCATGTTGCCGCGCGCCCCGTGCGCCGTGCGGAAGTCGAACAGGATGGCGTCGCCGGGCTCCATCTCCCATTCCAGCACCTTCATCGACGGGTCGTTGTCGGGATCGGGTACCGGTAGATAGTCGCCCTCGCCGGCATAGAAATTGTCGTCGTTCAGCCAGCGCACCGGCAGGACCATCTTTTCCCATTTGTGCGAGCCGGCGATCAGCCTGAGCGTCGCCTCCTTCACCGGATCGATCGGGATCCAGAAGCTGACCGTCTGGCTGCCGTCGACGAAGTAATAGGGAATGTCCTGGTGCCAGGGCGTCGGCTTCTGCGTGCCTGGCTCCTTCACCAGGACGTGGTCGTGGAAGAACTGGGCGCTGCGCGACTGCATGACCGCGGCGGCGAGCTCGGCGGCCGGCGATTCGCGCACGATCCTGACGAATTCCGGGATGCGCTCCCAGTTGCAGTAATCGTCGAAGAAGCTGCCCTTGCCGCCGGCGATGTCGGAGGCTGTGGCGCTACGGTTCTGCATATTGCGCTCGATGCCGTCGGCGATGACGTCGACCCAGTCCTTGAAGGCGCCGCGGATGCAGACAGCGCCGTCGCGCTGGTAATCGGCAATCGTCGAAGCATCGATCCTTGGGCCGGCCATGGCGCTCCATCTCTCTTTGTTTTACGCAATTCCGGACGGAAAACCGCTGCACACTTTTCCTGGAATTGCTGCTTGGTTCGGTGGCCGACTATCGCAAGCACCCGACATCGCGTAAAATAATAACTTGTCATCCAGCTTATAGTTTTCTCCTATGAGACCGACTCTCACCCAACTGCGCTATGTGGTCGCCGTGGCCCGCCACGGCAGCGTGACCGTGGCCGCAGCAGCCCTGAATGTTTCGCAGCCATCGATTTCGGTGGCGATCGACCATGTCGAGGATGCGCTTGGCCAGAAACTGTTCGTTCGCCAGCGGGGCAGCGGCGTTGCGCTGACCTCTTTCGGACGCAGGGCCGTCGCCAAAGCACGGCAGGTGCTGGGCGAAGCGGATGAGCTGGCGGCGCTCGGTTCGCGCGATGCCGACGTCGGCGGTGAATTGGTGCTCGGCTGCTTCGAGGACCTCGCGCCCTATTTCGCGCCGGCGCTGATGCGCGCCTTCGCCAAGCGCTGCCCGGCCGTCACGATCGTCATCGGGGACGAGAGCTTCGACACGCTGGGGCGGCGCCTGGCAGACAGCGCCATCGATATCGGCCTCACCTACGATCTCGGCCTGCCCGGACATTTCAAGCGCGTCCTCCTCCACGAATTGCGGCCGCATGCGCTTCTGCCAGTCGGCCATACGCTGGCGGACAAGCACGCCGTCAGCCTGGCCGAGCTGGCGCAGCATCCGCTGATCACCACCGACCAGCCGCATAGCTGGCAGCACATGCTGGACCTTTTCCTCAGCCGCGGCCTGTCGCCGGTCTCCCGGGCGACGACGAGTTCGTTCGAATTGCAGCGCTCCATGGTGGCCAATGGTTTCGGCGTCGCGATCAGCTATACGAGGCCTTATGGCGACCGTAGCTATGACGGGCTGCCACTGGTCTGCAAACCACTATCCGATCCGCTCCCCATGCAGCGCATCATCCTCACCCATGACACGCGCCAGCGCCTGTCCAAGGCGGCCATGGCGTTCATCGAGGTCGCCAAGACATGGTTTGCCGGTCACGATGTTTTCACCGCTTGAGCGACAACACGATCGCTTGACGCCGCCCCTTGCTGCTGCCACTCCATGGTGATGGAAACCGTCCAGTCGAAAGCGATCCAGGGCCGTGTCGCCGACGCGCCGAGCGGCCATTGGGTCTACCGGGTGCTGCCGCGCTGGCTCTGGCCCTATGCGCAGCTTGCGCGCTGGGACCGGCCGATCGGCTGGCAATTGCTTCTATGGCCGTGCTGGTGGTCGGCGGCGCTCGCCGCGGGCGCCTATCCGCGCCCAACCGACCCGCTGCTGACGCTGCTGCCGGCGCCCTGGTATCTGTTCCTGTTCTTCATCGGCGCCGTCGCCATGCGCGGCGCCGGCTGCACCTATAACGACCTTGCCGACGAGGACATCGACAACCAGGTCGAGCGCACCCGCTCGCGGCCGCTGCCGGCCGGCAAGGTGACGCGACGCCAGGCCTGGGCTTTCGTCATCATCCAGGCCCTCATCGGGCTTGCCGTGCTTTTGCAGTTCAACAGCTTCGCCATTCCGCTCGGTATCGCCTCGCTGGCGATCGTGGCCGTCTATCCCTTCATGAAGCGCATCACCAACTGGCCGCAATTCGTGCTCGGGCTCGCCTTCTCCTGGGGCGCGCTGATGGGCTGGGCTGTCGAGTTCGGCGACATCGATGACCCGGCCATCATGCTCTATATCGGCTCGATCCTATGGGTGATCGGCTACGACACGATCTATGCGCATCAGGACAAGGAAGACGACGCCATCGTCGGCGTGCGCTCGACGGCGCGGCTGTTCGGCGACAATACCAAGATGTGGCTCGCCGGCCTCTATGGCGGCGCGCTGATCTGCTTCGCCATCGCCTTCGCCTCGGCACAGGTGCCGATCGTGGCGCTGGCCGGGCTGATCGCCGCCGGCGCGCATATGGCGCGCCAGATCATCCGGCTTGACATCAACAATCCCGACCAGTGCCTGAAACTGTTCAAGTCGAACAACCAGGTCGGCTGGCTGATCTTCCTCGGCCTGATCGGCGGGTCAGTGTGGATATGGCTGAAGCCGCTGGTGTAGCGGCGCGCTTCCCCTTCTTCCCCGGAGGGAGGAAGGGCGCCGAGCTTACTCCCGCGCAATAATCTCCTGGCCGTCGATGACTAGCCTCAAGCCAAGGTTGCCGGCCTTGCGGCGGGCGAGGAAGCGGGGGCGGCGCATGGTGGAGGCGCGGCCCTTGCGGCGCTCCTGCGGCGGCAGCGCCTTGATGGCGGCGCCGAGCGATTCTTCCAGAGTGCGGGCAATACCGTCGGCCTCGATCAGAAGCATCGGCAGGCGATAGGCATCGGCCCAGGCGCGCCAGTCGGCGGCGACGTCGTCGAGGTCGTCGGCCACCAGAAGCGGCACCGACAGCATTGGATCATTGTGCAGCAATTCGAGCGTCACCGTGACGTTGCCGTCCGGATCCTCCATGGCGCGCGCGGCGACGCCGCGGAACGCCTTGGCGGGCAGCGCGATGATCGCCGGCACGCCGCTCATTTCCAGCATGCGGCGGATGACGGCGCCGCGCTGGTCGATGGTGAAGGTGACATCGCCGTAGTCGTCGCGGGTGGCATAGCTCACCATCTGCGGCAGGCGAAACGGGTCAAGACGCATATTGCGCCCGGCCCAGACTGGCTTCAGTCCAGTGTTCATCGATGTCTTCCCTGTTATTCCTGAGGGCCGTTTTTCCGGTTCTCTCAGGGCCGGTTTTTCCGGCCTCGTTATGGGAAGAAACATTAGCGCTGGCTCCTTACCGGCGCGCTTAAGAAAGTCGGTTAAATTTTGCTGATCTCGGCGATGGTTATCGGAATGCCACCAGGGAAGGATCAGATAACCTTACCGGGGTTCATGACCCCGGCCGGATCGAAGGCCGCCTTCACCCGGCGCATCAGGTCGATGGCCATGGGCGGCGCCGTGGCGATCAGTTCGTCGCGCTTCAGCTGGCCGATGCCGTGCTCAGCCGAGATCGAGCCATGGAACGAGCGCACGACATCGTGCACGGCCTTGTTCATCGGATGGTAGAGGTCGAGGAAGGCGTCGTCCTGCCAATCGACAGGGCGCGAGATGTTGTAGTGCAGGTTGCCGTCGCCCATGTGGCCGAAGCACACCACGCGCGCGCCCGGACAGACCTTCTCGACCACGCCGGCCGCCTTTTCGATGAACTCGGGAATCGAGGCGATCGGCACGGAGATGTCGTGCTTGATCGAGGCGCCCTCGAGCTTCTGGCATTCAGGAAGCGTCTCGCGAAAATTCCAGAAGGCGTCGCCCTGGGCCAGGCTTGCCGACACCACCGCGTCGCCGACGATGCCTTGCTCGAGGCCGGCCGAAAGAATCTCCTCGATCAGCGCCTTGCCGTCCTCTTCCGAACGGCCGGACGAAACCTGCATCAGCACATACCACGGCCAGTCGTCGGCCAGCGGCCGCGTAATGCCTTGCCCATGCTTAAGCGTGAAATCATAAGGCCTTCTGGCGATCAATTCGAAGGCGGTGAGCGACGCGCCGGCGCGGTCCATCGCCAGGGTGAACAGCGACAGCGCGTCCTTCGGGGACGACGGCAGGCCGGCAAAGGCGACCTCCCTGCCCTTCGGCTTCGGAAACAGTTTCAGCACCGCGGCGGTGATGATGCCGAGCGTGCCTTCGGCGCCCACGAAGAGGTTCTTCAGATCGTAGCCGGTGTTGTCCTTCTTCAGCTTGCGCAAATCGTCGAACACCTCGCCGGTCGGCAGCACGACCTCGACGCCGAGGCAGAGTTCTCGGGCATTGCCATAGGCAAGCACGCCGGTGCCGCCGGCATTGGAGGACAGGTTGCCGCCGATCTGGCACGACCCTTGAGCGGCGAGCGAAAGCGGAAACAGGCGGTCGGCGGCGTCGGCTGCTTCCTGCAGCGTCTGCAGGATGACGCCGGCCTCGGCTGTGACCGTGTTCGACAGGACATCGATCTCGCGGATGCGGTTCAGCCGTGACAGCGACAGCACGATGTCGCGGCCGGATCTTGTCCGGCACCTGGGCGCCGACCAGCCCGGTGTTGCCGCTTTGCGGCACGATCGGCGTTCCGGTCTCGGTCGCAAGGCGCATGATGCGGCTCACTTCCTCGACGCTGCCTGGCCTGAGGACCAGCGATGTGCGCCCATGCCAAAGGCCGCGCCGCTCGGTGATGTAGGGCGCGATGTCGGCCTGATCGCGCAGGGCGTATTTGTCGCCGACGATTGACGCGAAGCGGTCGATGACGGCGGGGTCGAGGTCGAAGGGCTGATCGTTCATGACGCCAGGAACCTATGGTGCTCAGACAAGCTTGTCACGGGGGGCGGCGGCGCGGGCGAGCCGATCGTTGATTGCTTCGCCCAGTCCTTCGAACGGAATCGGCTCGACGGCGATGGTCGCGGCACCGACCCGGTCGAGTGCCTGCATATGGGCGAAGAGGTTGCTTGCCGCCTCGCGCAGGTCACCCGTTTCGGAGAGATTGCGCAACGCAACGGCCCGTTCCCAGCCGCGGGCGCGATTGCGGCCGAACGCGAGCAGCGCTTCGCCCTCGGCCACGCTCTCGACGTTCAGCCGCATCGGGGCGCCCGGCGCGTAATGCGAGGCAAGCATGCCCGGCGCCTCGATGCCGCTGGCGCCGCGCAACAGTTTCGCGCCGGCCACCGCCTCGATCTCCTCGGCGCCGATGCCGCCAGGCCGCAGCAGCCGCAATTTGCCGTTCTCGACCTTTAGAATGGTCGACTCCAGGCCGACAGACGTCGCGCCGCCATCGACGACCAGCTTGATCCTGCCGCCAAGATCGGCGGCGACCGCTCCCGCCGTCGTGCCGCTGATCCTGCCTGAGGAATTGGCACTGGGGGCTGCAAGCGGCCGGCCGAGCCGCGCGATAAGCTCGCCGCCGAACCCGCGCGGCATGCGCAGCGCGATCGTATCCAGCCCAGCGGTGACCAGCGGATGGATGCCGCTGTCCGCCCTGTGCGGCAGCACCAAAGTCAGCGGGCCGGGCCAGAAGGCGTCGGCGAGCCTTGCCGAGAGCGGATCGAAGCCGGCGATGCGATCCGCCATCGCACGATCGGCGACATGGGCGATCAGCGGGTTGAAGCGCGGCCGGCCCTTGGCCTCGAAGATACGAGCCACGGCGACGCCGTTAGTGGCATCGCCGGCTAGCCCGTAGACCGTCTCGGTAGGGATGGCGACGATGTCGCCGGCTCGAAGCAACGCCAAAGCTTGCTCAAGCGCCTCGCCAACCGCCAATATCTCAGCCAAATCCGCCACCAGTCCTGAACATCCCGGTCCCGTAATACGGGCGCCTTTATCGGGCAAGTGCGGGCATTGGCGATTTATCAATCCCTAAAATGTTAAGTTTCCGCGCAAGCCGTCTTCAATGTGCCGGCCCTAAGGTGCGGTTGTTGTGGTTGCGGGCTTGGGAGTTTCTTGTGATGCGTTTGCTCAGAGCGTTAAGCATCAGCCTTTTGGCGATGCACGGCGCGGCACAGGCTTCGTCGATCGTCGTTGTGGGACCGTCGACCTCGACGCCTTCGGTCATCCACCTCAAGGCGATCGAACCAGCCGAGCTGTCGGCGGCCTTAACGCCGTCGGTGATAGCGCTGGGCGATCCAATGCCTGCCGTCACGGACGAAAAAGTCGCGGCAATTCCCGAAAAGTCCGGGCACCAGCAGGCACCGATGATCATCCGGGCCGGCATCGTCGGCGGCGCCTTCGCAACACCCCCGGCGGCCGCGTCGGCCAAGCCCACGGCACCGGCAGCCGCGACGCCCGCGCCGGCGAACGGCACTTCGACGGCAACGCCGCCAAACGGCACGGCCGCCGCCCCGAAGGGCAACGACAAGGCCGGCAGCCAGCCGACCGCGACAGCCAATGCGTCGGGCGGCACGCAGCCGCAAAATCACACGCCACTGCCGCGCGTCGGCAAGGCGATGTAGATCACATTGGTCGCCGCCGCGATGTGCTAAAGCGGTTCATCGTTTCACGGAAACGGTGAGCCGCTTAGCTCTTTGTCTTTACGCAATTCCGGACGGAAAGCCGTACGCACTTTCCTGGAGTTGCGCTAGGCGCTTGGCTCTGTCCCATTCCCGTCATCGGGATCGGGCACGTTGGCGCTGGCGTTTCAAAAAGGGGGATTTCATGACTGTTTCGAAAGCAATGGCCGTTGCCGGGCTGATGGCGGCAACCGCGCTGGGCGCGGGCACGGCGCGGGCCGACGACATGCTCGGCTCTTACGTGGCGCGGATTTCAGATCGCGATCATCGCGCCAGCGACGGCTATCCGCTCAGCAGCGCGGCGCAGATGGTGCGGCAGGACCGCGCCAACTGGCACAAATTCAACCGGCGCGACAGCGACGACCAGGGCGACCCCTGGTTCCGCAGCGACGGCTCGCGCGCCGACCTGCAGCGCATGCTGGAGCGCGGCGGCGCCATGAACACCGCCACACGGCGCGCGATCGTCAACGGCGAGCCGCTGATCGAGGTCGATGTTTATCCGGACAGCGTGCGGGTCAGCATCATAGAAGATTGACTGGTCAATCTTCCTGGAAGATTGACGAGGCTAGCCTGACGAAAGAGGGCGACGCGTTACGCGCCGCCCCTTATGCTTCCGGCGACGGGAGACGGCTCAGGCCGCTTCTTCCCTGTCGTCATCGTCGGACTCATCGGCGTCGTCTTCATCCTCGTCGCCATCTTCATCCTCGTCATCGGACTCATCCTCGGCCGAGGCTTTGGCTTCTTCGTCGTCGCCGTCTTCGTCCTCGTCCGACGCATCGTCGTCCGAGGCGGTGGCGTCCTCGTCTTCTTCGTCCTCATTGTCTTCGGACGGATCGGCGGATTCGACCGCCGCGGCGGCGGCGCGGTCGAGGAGGTTGTCCGAAGCGGATTCGATGGCCTCGGCGGCGGCCGGGGCCTCTTCGATCAGGTCGATATCGTCAACGGAATTCATGGCATGCCTCCGTGGTTTGGGAACGTCTTTTGTCTGATGCATGTCGTAGTCCCAGAACCGCTGCGCACTTCCGGGCGACATGCATCGGTTCTCCCACGCGGAGGTCATCGCCGTATGACTGTAAGCCGGCTCCGGCGCATTAAATTTCGAACGGCAAATTGTCCAAGCGTGCCGGGAGCCTGGCGGATGCGGGCAGTTGCAGAAGGCGCGATACCTGCGCCTTCAGCCGGCGATTTTCGAAAAATCCGCGACCTGGCCGGTGGCGGCGCGAATGCGGGCGAGGAGCGCCAGGCGGTTGGCGCGCACAGCCTGGTCCTCATCATTCACGAGAACGCCCTCAAAGAATGAATCAACCGGTTCACGCAACACGCTAAGCGCCAGCATGGCGGCGGAAAAATCTTCGTTTTGAATCGCTTGGCCGGCTTCCTTCTCGGCCTGATTCACCGCGGCATAGAGCTTGTTTTCCGCGCCCTCGCGGAACAGAGCCGGCTCAACAGTCTCGGCGATCGCCGTTTTCTTCTTCTCTTCAGCGGCCAGGATGTTGGCGGCGCGCTTGGTCCCGGCGAGCAGGTTCTTGCCCTCCTCGGTATCGAGCAGGGAGCCCAGCGCCTCGACGCGACGCACGATCTGCAGCAGGTCGTCGGACCGCGGCGTGATGACGGCGTCGATCAGATCGTGCCGCGCGCCCTGGTCACGGAGATAGATTTTCAGGCGATCGTGGAAGAAGGCGAGAAGGTCGGACGACTGATCCGCGCCACCTTTGAAGTTTGCGAAAGCCTTGGCGAAAACAGACGACAGCGCCAGGCGAATCCGGTTCTCGATGAGTATCCTGACCACGCCAAGCGCGGCTCGCCGCAGGGCGAACGGATCCTTTGAGCCCGTTGGCTTCTCGTCAATGGCCCAAAATCCGGTAAGCGTATCGAGCTTGTCGGCCAGCGCAACCACAATGGAGACCGGATCAGTCGGCACGCGATCGGACGGGCCTTGCGGCTTGTAGTGGTCTTCCGCGGCGGCGGCGACCGACGGATGCTCGCCCTGAAGCAGCGCGTATTTGCGGCCCATGGCGCCTTGCAGTTCCGGAAACTCGCCAACCACCTCGGTCTGCAGATCGGCCTTGGCGAGCACCGCCGCACGGGCGGCGAGCGCGGGATCGGTCCCGGCGACTGGCGACAGTTCTTCCGCCAGCCGCTTGATACGCTCGACGCGCTGCCCTTGCGTGCCAAGCTTGGCGTGGAAGGTGACGTTCAGATGGTCGAGCCGCGCCATGCGCTGGTCGAGCGGCTTCTTCAAATCAAGGTCGAACTTCGCCGCCGAATCCCCAAGCTGGTCGAGGTCCGGCAGGTCGCTCTGGTCGGTCTTCCAGAAATAGATCGCGTCTGACAGACGCGCGCGCACCACCTTGCCGTTGCCGTAGGCGATCTCCTTGCCGCCGTCGTTCGCCTCGATGTTGGCGACGAGGATGAAGCGGTTCGACAGGTCCTCGCCCGCGCCCTGCGGCCGGGTGACGAAACACTTCTGGTTGGCGCGGATGGTGAGGCGGATGACTTCGCCCGGAATGGTGAGGAAATCCTGCTCGAACTCGCCCATCAGCACGACCGGCCATTCGACCAGGCCGGAAACTTCCTCCAGCAAGCCCTCGTCCTCGACGAGATCGAGGCCATTGGCGAAGGCGAGATTGCGGGCGTCGTGCAGGATGATCTCCTTGCGCCGGTCGGCGTCGAGCACGACCTTGGCCGCCTCGAGCTTCGACACATAGTCGTCGAAGCGGCGCACGGTGATGGCGCCCGGCGCGTGGAAGCGGTGGCCATAGGTGACGTTGCCGGCGCGGATGCCGTCGATCTCGAAATCGACCACCACCGGCTCCTCGGTCTCCGGGCCGAAGGTGCAGACGATCGACTGCAGCGGCCGCACCCAGCGCAGCGAGCCGGGCTTGGCCGAGGCCGGTCCCCAGCGCATCGACTTCGGCCAGGGGAAGGCGCGAATGATGCCCGGCACCAGGTCGGCGATGATCTCTTCCGCCGCCCTGCCCGGCTTGGAGATATGGGCGACGTAGAAGTCGCCCTTCTTCGGGTCGGAATGGACATGCGCCTCGGCGATCGATGAAAGCCCGGCCTTGCGCAGGAAACCCTGCACCGCCTGCTCGGGCGCCGTGGTCGAGGGACCCTTGATCTCCTCGCGGATATCCTTGGAGCGCGCGGTCAAGCCCCTTATGTCGAGCGCCAGGCGCCGCGGCGTCCAATATTCGCGCGCCGCCTCATAGGTCAAACCCGCCTCGACCAGACCGTCGGTCAGCATCTTCCTGAGGTCGCCGGCAGCCTTGCGCTGCATGCGGGCTGGAATTTCCTCGGAGCGAAGTTCCAAAAGCAGGTCGGGCATAAATTGAACTCCTCACCCTCCCCTGGACGGGGAAGGTCGGCGCATAGCGCCGGTGTCACGGATGCGGCGGGAAATAGCAACTCGGCCGGCCGCTGTCACCCCGCAAGCGGATCACCGTTTCGATCGATTTCGCTGAATCGTTCGACCCGCTGTCGGGGCGAAGCGAACCTACCCGTCCTTGGAGCTGAACTTCCCATGAACCGAATGCTGCGCTGAAGCGACACACGCTCAGGCAGAGACCTATTGGCTGAACGACGATGAAGACGACATCGAGAACCCTGCAGATCCTGGCGCTCAGCGCCTGCTTCGCCGCCCAGATGCATGGCGCGATCGCGATGCCGGGGATCAGGCAGGCCCTCCGCACGATCGACGGCGCATCCGCGCAGATCGTGTTGCCGGCCGGCACCGCCGCCCTGACCGTGAAAGCCGTATCGGCTTAGAGCGATCCACCGTTTCTCGGAAACGGCAGATTCGCTCTGGCTATAGCTCTTTGTTTTGACGCAATTCCGGACGGAAAACCGCTATGCACGTTTCCTGGAATTGCTCTAAGCCGCCGCCAGCCCGCCAGCCCGCGTCTTCAGGAACGCCTCGCCGCAAGCCTTGGCCAGATTGCGCACGCGCAGGATGTAGCTCTGGCGCTCGGTGACCGAGATCACGCCGCGCGCGTCGAGCAGGTTGAAGACATGGCTTGCCTTGATGCACTGGTCGTAGGCTGGAAAGACCATGCGGTGCATCGCCAGATTGTCGCTCGGCTTCGGCGTGCCGGCATCGAGCAGCGCCTTGCACTCGGCCTCGGCGTCCTCGAAATGTCTCAACAGCATGGCGGTGTTGGCGAATTCGAAATTGTGGCGCGAATATTCCTGCTCGGCCTGCAGGAAGACCTCGCCGTAGGTGACCTTCTCGGCGCCTTCGCGGCCATTGAAGTTCAGGTCGTAGACATTGTCTACGCCCTGCACAAACATGGCGAGCCGCTCCAGCCCGTAGGTCAGTTCGCCCGCCACCGGCGCGCACTCGATGCCGCAGACCTGCTGGAAATAGGTGAATTGCGAGACCTCCATGCCGTCGCACCAGCATTCCCAACCGAGCCCCCAGGCGCCCAGCGTCGGGCTTTCCCAGTCGTCCTCGACGAAGCGGATGTCGTGCAGTAGCGGATCGACGCCGATCGCCGCGAGCGAGCCGAGATAGAGCTCCTGCAGGTTCGGCGGATTGGGCTTCAGGATCACCTGGTACTGATAATAGTGCTGCAGGCGGTTCGGGTTCTCGCCGTAGCGGCCGTCCTTCGGCCGGCGCGAGGGCTGCACGTAGGCTGCGTTCCAGCGCAGGGGGCCCAGCGCCCGCAAGGTGGTCGCCGGATGGAAGGTGCCGGCGCCGACCTCCATGTCGTAGGGCTGCAGGATGACGCAACCATAGTCCGCCCAGTAATTGTGCAAGGTGAGGATCAGCCCCTGGAAGGAGCGGCTGGGATGCATATGGGCGGGGATCTCGATGGTCACGGCGGCCTCGGAAAGCGCAGGATGACGCTTCCCTAGTTGCCGGGCCGGCAGGCGTCAAGGCGGCCAGGCTAAACCCGCGATGGTTGAACGGCTGTGCGTCGCTGGGCCGGGCTGAAACGCAAACGGGGCCCAAAGGAGCCCCGTTTCCTGGAAGCGCTGCTGCAGGTCTCAGCCTTTCGGCACAGGCGCCGGCTCCGGCTTCACCTTCGGGGTTTCCTGCGCGGTGTTGGATTCGATCGGCGGCAGGCCCTTGAGCAGCTTCTGCTGCAAGGTGGCGAGCACATCCGGATCGGGCTTCAGGTCGCGCGCCTGGGTCCACTGATAGGTGGCCTCCAGCTTGCGGCCCACGCGCCAGTAGGCATCGCCGAGATGGTCGTTGAGGACCGGATCCTCCGGCTTCAGCGAGACGGCGCGCTCCATCTCGCGCACGGCGTCGTCGAAGCGGCCCATGCGGAAGTAAGCCCAGCCAAGCGAATCGACGATGTAGCCGTCGTTCGGCCGCAGATCCACGGCCTTCTGGATCATCGCCAGGCCTTCCTTGAGATTCATGTTCATATCGACCCAGGAATAGCCGAGATAGTTCATGACTTGCGGCTGGTCGGGCTGCAACTCCAGCGCCTTGCGGAAATTGGGTTCGGCCTTCGGCCATTCCTTCAGCCGCTCATAGGCGATGCCGCGCTGGTAGAAGATGTTCCAGTTGGCCGCGGTCGGCGTCTTCAGCTGCTCGACGGCTTTGTCGTAGAGATTGGCAGCGGAGCGGAAATCTTCCTTGGAGCCATAGACGCCGCCAAGCGCCAGATAGGCGCGCATATCGTCCGGATGCTTTTCGAGATAGGCCTTGAGGTGGGCGATCGCCTCGTCATGCTTGTCGAGGTCGGCGAGGTTCAGGCCGATCTGCAGGTCGGAAAGCTCCTTCAGCGGCGAGGACGCCGGAACGCGGCGGTAAAGCGCGACTGCGCCCTCCCCGTCCTTAAGCTGCTCAGCAACGGCGGCAAGCTGCACCAGAGCCGCGTCGCTATCGGGTTTCAGCGCCAGCGCGTATTGCAGATAGAGCCGCACGAAAGGCTCGCCGCCGCCGCGGTTGAGCGCCGTGGCAAGGTCGAGCAGGATTTCGGACGCGCCGTCGGCCGGACCGGCGACGAGCGGCTCGATCTTGTCGCCCTTAGCGATACGGTCGCGCAGCGTGGTGATCTCGAGCTTGCCCGGCGCGAAGGCCTCGGCCTGGTTCAAAACCGCCAGCGCCTTCGACTTGTCGCCCTTGCGGGCCAGGAACGAGGCATAGGCCTGGGCATTGCGCATCCAGGTTTCGGGCGCGGAACCGCCCGCCGTGGTATCGGCCAGGGTGGCGGCGTAGATCGACTCGGCCTTGTCGTTCAGCCCGGCTGCGTCGGCGATCAGCGCGCGGTGGAACGACTTGAACAAGCCGAACCAATCCGGGCCCTTGAGCTTCTCGATGGACTCCATCGCCTCGGACGCGTTGCCGGCGCCTTCCTTGGCCCAGCCATCCATGACGCCCGAGAGCAGCCTGTCGAGATCGGATTCGAGCGACAGCTTCAGCCAGTACTGTGCCTTGGCGTAGTCCTTCTTGTGAAAGGAATCGATGGCCAGTGCCAGTCGCGAGAAGCGCTCGACATCGGGTACTTCCTTCAGCTTGTCGGCATAGACCAGCGATTCCTCGAACCGGCCCTGCGAGACCAGGGCCAGCATCAGGCTCTGCTGCAGGTCCTTGTCGTCAGGCGCGAAGGCCAGCGCCTGCTTGTAATAGGCGATCGCGTCGTCGAGGTCGTTGTCGCTTTCGGCGATATGGGCAGCGAGATAGGCGCCCGAAAAAGACGTGATCTGGAGCGGTTGGCCTGCTTCCTTGGCCTGGACCGGCAGCACCCAGAGCGCCACACCGGTCAGAAATGCCAGCCTCTTCAGCCAGCGCGCACGTCGTTGCCGCATCGTATTCCTTTCAGCCAGACGCGATCCCACCCTTGGCAGGCCGCCCTTAGACTCGATCTTTTCCGGTCAAAGCATGGCCTTTTTGGGGTCGGGCTTCAATCCAGCGCGAATCACAATGCAATCATCCGGCTTAAAAAACGATGCCGCGCGGCCGAAAAAACTCCCGTGAAGGCCAGGAACGTCCGTATGCCGAAATCGGACCGCCTGGATCAGGACGACATTCATTGAATCGTCAACCTGATCCAACTGCTTGCCGCCGCATAATTTTTTCGGACAACCGGGTCCCGCTTCTCGGGATCATGCTCTAAAGCGGCGTTTCGCCGAATCCGCCGGCCGCGACCGTATCGCACAGGCCGGACCATTCGCAGCCAGAGCACGCCTGGCGTGTCTGTCCGGCGGAAAAGGCCTTGCGCATCCCTGCCAGGCTGGAGGCGTCCAACGCGAACCGGTCGCCATCCTGGATCGGCCGGCCGAGGAAGGCCCCCACGTCGCGGGCGGCGAGGCGGTCGCGATCAGCGGCGCTTTCGCGCAGGCAATGGACGTCCGGCTCTGCGAGCAGCGGTGCGCAGATGTCGTCCGGACCGGAAACGATCACCACCCCCTCGCCCTCCTGCAGCCGCTTGATCACCTTGTCGTAGTTGGCGGTAAAGGCGGGCGAATATCCCTTGCCGACATAGGTCAGCAGGCAAAGCAGATGATGGGCGCGCAGCCTGACGGTCATCTGGTGTCGGCGATCGATTACCGGGACCGATTATCGGGGACCGGCCGGCCGGTTGCCCGAAAACAGCTTCAGCGTCGCGGCCCCCAGCGCCGACTTGAGCAGTCCGCCGACGATGAAAGGCAGGAAGCCGAAGGTGATAGCCTTCCCGGCGCCGATCATTACCGCAAGCCAGGCGGTGCCGAGAACCAGGCAAAGCAGGTTACCGATGAGCATGGCGGCGAAGGCGAGCATGACGCGGTTGCCGTTCCAGCCGCGCTCGGCCAGGCAGCCGACGACGGCGCCGACGACCGGGAACGCGAAGAGGTAGCCACCGGTCGGGCCGACGAAATGCTGCATGCCGGCCGCCCCGCCCGCCAGCACCGGAAACCCTGCCGCGCCTTCAACCAGCCAGGCGGCAATCGTAAGCGCGCCGAAACGCCAGCCATAGAGGGCGCCGACCAGTGTGACGGCGAAAGTCTGCATGGTCACCGGCACCGGCACCATCGGCACCTCGATATAGGAGGACAGCGCCAGAAACAGCGAACCGAGAATGACGGCGCCGATCTGCCAGGCAAGCGAACGGTTGTGCAGCCGAAGCGGGCTGAAGGATGGCTTGTAGGTCGAAGCTGCTGCGTTGGTCACGGTGTCTTCCTTGGCTGGATCGAAATTATAGATAATTCTTGAACTTCATCTATTATCGAATCCATATTTTCGCGAGCATGGCAAGCCCCAGCCAACCGGCGCCCGCTATTGCCTCTTGCCCAAGAGGGGCTGTCCATACATCACGAAGCCGGGGCCCCGACCAATCGCATGCGCTAACCGACGATAGCGAAGGCGTCGCGGGTCGTGCCGGAAGCTGTCTTGACCGGTTTCTGGCCGATCCACTGCACGTGGCGGCCGAGCGTCGCGGCGGCCGATTCTGTATTGCCTTGTCTCAACGCGCTCAGGATCGCCCGATGATCCTGGTCGGTGCGGGTCTCCCATTCGGAGCGCCAGGCCGCGAACAGGAAACGCGCGCTGGCGGCGTGCAGGTCGTCGATGGTGGAGAGCAGACGAGGCATGTTGCAGGGCGCCAGGATCAGCCGGTGGAAGGTGCGATTGGCCTCTTCCCAGGAGCGTACGTCGCGTGACTTGTCTCCGGCCTTGGTCGCCTCCTCGGCCAGGTCGAGGATCGACGCCGTCAGATGCGGCGCGGCGTGGCGCAGCGCCAGCACTTCGAGCGCCGCCCGCATCTCGGCCACTTCCCTGACCTCGCCGAGATCGAAGGAGGCGACGCGCACGCCGCGACGCGGCTCGCTGATCGCCAGGCCTTGAGCCTCCAGGCGGCGGAAAGCCTCGCGCACCGGGACATGGCTGGTGTTGAATTCTTCGGCGACATGGTCCTGGCGCAGCCGCGATCCGGGCTCGATCGCGCCCGAAATGATGCGATCCGCCAGTTCCTTGCTGATGCGGACGGCGATCGTGTCTTCTGTGCTGGCCATATTTTATAGATAATTTGCCGGGCCGCCCTTTGTCGAGACGGCTGCCGCGGGATTCATAGGCACACCACCGGCCGATGCCAAGCCAGCCCAGGGACGCCAAGCAGGCTCAGTTGACGCGGCTGATGCAGAAATCGATGACGTCGATCAGGGCCGATTTCTGCGGCGTCGCTTCTAGCGGCGCCAGCGCGTCTCGAGCGATCTCGCCGAAATGGCGGGCGCGGCCGATCGTGTCGGCTATGGCGCCGTGGCGGGCCATCAGGCCGATCGCCTTTTCCAGTCCGGCATCGTCGGTGACGTTCTCCTCGATGGCGCGCTTCCAGAAAGTACGCTCGGCCTTGGTGCCGCGCCGGTAGGCGAGGATCACCGGCAGCGTCACCTTGCCCTCGCGGAAATCGTCGCCGACATTCTTGCCGAGATCCTTGCTCGAGCCGCCGTAATCCAGAGCGTCGTCGATGAGTTGGAAGGCAAGGCCGAGATTCATGCCGTAGGAACGCAGCGCCGCGCGATCGTTACGCGAGGCCTGGGCGATCACCGGCCCGACTTCCGCGGCGGCCGAGAACAGCGCAGCGGTCTTGGCCTTGATGACGGCGAAATGCTCGTCCTCGGTGGTTTCGAGGTTCTTGGCGGCGGAAAGCTGCATCACCTCGCCCTCGGCGATGATGGAGGCGGCGGCCGACAGGATGTCCAACGCTTCCAGCGAGCCGACCTCGACCATCATTCGGAAAGCCTGGCCGAGCAGGAAATCGCCGACGAGCACGCTTGCCTGGTTGCCCCAGATCATGCGCGCCGTCTTCTTGCCGCGGCGCAGCGCGCTCTCGTCGACCACGTCGTCATGCAGAAGCGTCGCCGTGTGCATGAATTCGACCGCCGTGGCGAGCTTGACATGGCCCTCCCCGGAATAGCCGAACATCTGCGAGGCGGCGAGCGTGAGCATCGGCCTCAGCCGCTTGCCGCCCGACGAGATCAGGTGGTTGGCGATCTCCGGGATCATCTCGACGTCGGAGCCGGCCTTGGACAGGATCAACTCGTTGACCCGCCCCATGTCGGCTGCCGTCAGATCGATCAGGTCCTTGATGGAAGCGGGTTCGCGCTTGCCTTCGATGTTGAGAACGACACCCACCACAAAAACTCCCGTCTATTTGACGCGCGCGAGTTGACGCGCACGACGGCACCCTTGATCTCGCGCCGACTCTAGGGCGGCACAACCGGGCACGGCAAGAGGCGAATTAGCGCGCTCCGCCGACGGTGTGTCCACCCGCACGTTTACACGAACGCCGCAACCTGCGATTTTCGTTCCATGATCGAGCTTGTCCGCACCAACGACGCCGTCGTGATCTCCTTTGTCGAATTGCTGATGCGCGACGCCGGCATCGCCTGTTTCGTCGCCGACCAGAATATGAGCGTGCTCGACGGTTCGCTCGGCATCCTGCCCCGGCGCGTGATGGTCGACGCCGAGAAGGTCGATGCGGCGCGGCGCATCCTCAAGGACGCCGGCATCGAAAACGAGATCCGCAAGAAGTAATGGCAACCCGCACCGCCCCCGCCCCGGATACGCCGGCACACACGGTGGATGCCTTCCATCGCGGACGCTTCTGGCTGGTGCAGCCGAGCAGGGGCGCTCATCGCGCCGGCATGGACGCCATGATGCTGGCGGCCGCCGTGCCGTCCGGCTTTTCCGGGCGGCTTGCCGATTTCGGCGCGGGCGCCGGCGCCGCCGCCCTTGCCGTGCTGTCGCGCTGCCCGGCGGCACGGGCCGTGCTCGTCGAACGCTCGGCCGAAATGGCCGGGTTCGCCGCCGCCACGCTTTCGCATCCCGGCAATGCGCATCTCGGCGACCGCGCCTCGGTGCTGACGGCCGACGTGACGCTGACCGGCCGCGCGCGCGCGGAAGCCGGGCTTGCCGACAATTCCTTCGACTTCGTCATCATGAACCCGCCTTTCAACGCGGCCGAAGATCGTTCCACGCCGGACGCATTGCGCAGAGAGGCGCATGTCGTCGAGGAAGGGCTGTTCGAGCGCTGGATCAGGAGCGCCGCCGCCGTAGCGAGGCCACGCGGCGGGCTGGCCGTCATCGCACGGCCCGAGCAACTGGTTGCCATCCTCGATGCGGTCGAGGGGCGCTTCGGCGATGCCGAACTGCTGTGCGTGCATCCTCGGCCGGACGCGGCCGCTATCCGCATCGTCGTCAGGGCAGTGCTTGGCGCGCGCGGGAAACTGTCGATCCGCCCGCCCCTCGCGTTGCACGGGGCCTCAGGCAACGAGCCGACGGAGCGGACGGAAATGATCAACAATGGGCTGGCATCGCTGTTCGGCGATTGATCCCGGGCCGGCGATGCGGCATTGCCCTTGGCGGGCGAATGCCTACATGGCAGGCAGATGACGTCGCGCCCGAGAGACATTACCGACTTGCCTGACCTCGGCCTGCTCCCTTGCATTCTATCCGGAGACACCAGTTCGTGAAACGCCTCTTCAATCGCCTGCTGCCGAAATCCTGGCGCTCGACAGCCGTCACCATTCCGGTCATACGGCTGCAAGGCACCATCATGGCCGGCGGCGGCCAGTTCCGGCCAAGCCTGTCGCTCGCGTCGACGGCCGGCCTCATCGAGAAGGCGTTCGGCTTCGACGCGCCGGCTGTCGCAATCTCGATCAATTCGCCGGGGGGTTCGCCGGTGCAGTCGCGGCTGATCTTCAAGCGCATCCGCGATCTCGCCGTGGAAAAGAACAAGAAGGTGCTGGTCTTCGTCGAGGACGTCGCGGCTTCGGGGGGCTACATGATCGCGATCGCCGGCGACGAGATCTTCGCCGATCCCTCGTCGATCGTCGGCTCGATCGGCGTGGTCTCCGCTTCCTTCGGCTTCCCGGAACTGATGAAGAAGATCGGCGTCGAGCGTCGCGTCCATACGGCCGGACAGAACAAGGCCGTGCTCGATCCGTTCAAGCCGGAGAAGAAGGAGGACGTCGAGCGGCTGAAGGCGCTGCAGCTCGAAGTGCACGAGACCTTCATCGACCTCGTCAAGGAGCGGCGCGGCACAAAGCTCAAGGACGACCCGGACCTGTTCACCGGGCTGTTCTGGACCGCCAGGCGAGGCCTCGAGCTCGGCCTTGTGGACGCCCTTGGCGATATGCGCGGTGTGCTCAAGACGCGTTTCGGCGACAAGACACAACTCAAGCTGATCACCGCGCCGCGCGGTCTCATCGGTCGTTTCGGCCTGTTCGGCTCGCGCGTATCGGTGCCCGACATCGCCGCAGCCGCGGTCGGCGGCGTCATCGATGCGGCGGAAGAGCGCGCGCTGTGGGCACGCTTCGGGCTTTGAAAAAGCCATGATTGCGTCTACCATAACAGGTGACCGGCCTATCCGGCCGGCCTTGCCGCGAGGACGCGGGAGGAATTGTGAGATGCCGCAGGTCATTTTCTTCGCTGTTGTCGGCGCCGCCGCTTACTTCGGCTACCGCGCTTTCGTGCGCGAGGCCGAACGCGTGACGGCCAAGATCCGGCGCACCGAGAAACAGGCGGCGAACGGCACGATGGGCACGCTGGTCAAGGATCCCAAGACCGGCGAATATCGTCTCGCCAAGGACTGAAGCCATCCTGCCAGCAGCCGACATCCTGGAGCCCGGCACAAAGGTCCGGACGTGGCTCGCGCCTGCCAAGATCAACCTGGCGCTGCATGTCACGGGACGGCGCGCCGATGGCTACCATCTCATCGACAGCCTTGCCGTCTTCACCCGTTTCGGCGACCGGCTCGAGATCGAGCCGGCGGAGCAGGATGAGTTCTCGGTGTCGGGGCGCTATGCCGCGGGCCTGCCGCTCGACGACGGCAACCTGGTGGTGAAGGCGCGCGATGCCTTGCGCCGGGAAGCCGGCGCGCAACGCACGCCGCCAGTGGCCATCAGGCTGGAAAAGAACCTGCCGGTCGCCTCGGGCGTCGGCGGCGGCTCCAGCGACGCGGCGGCCGCGCTCAACGGCCTGGCGCGGCTCTGGGACCTCGATATCGACGATGGTTCGTTGGCCCGGATCGGGCTGTCGCTCGGCGCCGACCTGCCGATGTGCCTCAAGTCAAAACCGCTGGTCGCGCGCGGCATCGGCGATGAGGTATCGCCGCTCTCCGCATTTCCGGCGCTTGGCCTGGTCCTGGTCAATCCGGGCGTCGCGGTCTCGACGCCGGACGTGTTCAAGGCGCTCTCCAGCCGCGACAACGAGGCGCTGCCGCCGCTGCCGGGACGCCTCGACTTCCACGCCATCCGAGGCTGGCTGGAGGCGACGCGCAACGACCTCGAGGTCGCCGCCCGTTCGATCCAGCCGGCGATCGGCGAGGCGCTCAAGGCGCTCAAGCGCGCCGACGCCGCCTTCGCGCGCATGTCCGGCTCGGGCGCCACCTGCTTCGGCCTGTTCGAGACCGGCAATGTCGCCAAGCGCGCGGCGATCGAGATCCGCGCCCGCCATCCCGAATGGTTCGTCGCCGCGACGCGCAGCATGGAGGTGAGCGATGGCGAAGCTTGACGAGAGCCGGCCTTTCATCCCGGTACGCATCGCGGTGCTTACCGTGTCGGATACGCGCAGCCTTGCCGACGACAAGTCCGGCCAGACGCTGGCCGACCGCATCACCGAAGCCGGCCATACCCTTGCCGCCCGCGACATCGTCACCGACGACCGCGAAAAGATCCGCGACAAGGTTCTCGGCTGGTCGAAGGACGAAAACATCGATGTCGTGATCACCACCGGCGGCACCGGCTTCACCGGCCGCGACGTGACGCCGGAGGCGCTGGAGCCGATCTTCGAGAAGCGCATGGACGGCTTTTCCGAAGTCTTCCACCGCATCTCCTATGACAAGATCGGCACCTCGACGATCCAGAGCCGGGCGACCGGCGGCGTCGTCAACGCCACCTTCGTCTTCGTGCTGCCCGGGTCGCCCGGCGCCTGCAAGGACGCCTGGGACGGCATCATCAAGGCGCAGCTCGACTACCGGCACATGCCGTGCAACTTCGTCGAGATCATGCCGCGGCTCGACGAGCATCTCCGGCGCGGCGGCAGGGCCAGCGGCTAAAAAAGCCAGTCCGACCCTGCTCAGCGGATGACCGGCTCGCCGTGAAAACGGCGGCGCGACGGCTTGGAGACGCCGAAGCCGATCTCCATCATCAGCCGCGGCGTGTGTGCCGGCACGGTGCCCATGTGGAAGCCGAACGGATCCTCGACGAAGCCGAACCCCGCCTCGCCGGTCAACATGACCGGGCTTTGCGGGCCGTAGACGGCGAGCACCTCCCCCGCCGGATGGCCCACCAGAAGCGTCAGCTGATGCTTGAGCGCGCGGCGTTTGTGGCTGCCCCGGACATAGACATGCGGGCCAGCGCCTTGATCGACCGACTCCAGGTAGAAGAAGAACTTCAGCATGCGCCAGTCGTCGAGGTCGAAATGGTACTTGCCGAGCGAGGCAAGGTTCTTGTCCGCATCGGAAGCCTTGCCCGTCGGGAAGCTCCACCAGACGCGGGTGGTGATCAGCTTCGCCTGACCGCCGAGATAATGCCGGGCGACGTCGAGAAGCAGTGGGTCCTTCTGGATGGCGAGGGCCGCGGGGCAATCCAGGATGCGTTCGAAATAATGGCCGCTGAGCAGCGAGCGACCGAGGCGCTTCTCGGCATCGAGATGCTCGCTCGGCATGAATTCGAGACGACGGTCGAAATTGCCGAAACAGGGTGTGCGCCGCGCGAAAGCGGCGATCTCCTCGTGGATCGCCCGGGGAAGAACGAGGCCCGGGAACAAGCCATCCGAGCGCAAGGCCTTGACCACCGCTTGGCGATCAACGCCGGTAAACATTGTCTCCGCCGTATCCTCGGGCGGACGGGCTCGCCTGGCGGCCAGCCAGTGCATGCGACGCCCCGGCATGGTGCGCGCCAACACGAACATCGGCAGCCAGGCCGGATTTTCGCGCAGGTCCGTCAGATAGGTCGGGATGCGCACGGCCATGCGCTTGAACAAGCTGCCGTCGCGGGCGATCGCCTCCAGACTGGCCGCGGCTGAGTTGTCTGGGTTACCGAGGTTCATCGGGTCCTCTAGCTATTGGGCATCCCAAGCGACAGCCGCCTTTGAATTCGGTCTTGCCCAACCCCGTTTGTCCCGCATCAAGGATGCTACTAACGCGGCAGATTTTGTGCAATGCACAATCATATGCTCGTGGTGAATTTTCCCACACTTACGGCGACGATGGAGACTCGTCCCGCGAGGCGCGAAGAGTTTGAACTTACTTCAGCGGAGCCACCCGGATCTCGGCGTCCAGCCTTCTGGTGGCAAGTCCGCGCGCCAGGGCCTCGGCGCTGCGCGCGTTCTTTGCCAGGGCCGAGGCCTGCCGCTTGCTGATGACGAGACCCTCGGCCAGCGCGCGGTTGCCTGAAAAGACACGAGCCAGAAAAGGCGCTCGGTCGGCCCGGGCGCGCGAGAAACGGGCCGGCATGGTCTGCTTTGCCGTATGCGCGACGACCTCGTCGATCCATCCCTCGGCAAGCCGCGCGCCGGGCTCGAGAAGCAGCAGCCAATCGCCCTTGGCCTGGCCGATGCCAGCGCCGATCCCGCCTGTCACATAATGGCAGCCGGCGTGCTCGGCCACCCGATGCGTTTGATCTGTCGAGCCGGCATCACAGACGATGACGTCGCGCACAACGCCTTCGACCGCGCCGCCGACCAGCGAGGCGAGCGTGCGGGCAAGCCCCTCTTCGTCATTGCGGGTCTCGATGAGAACGCTGAGCATCCCTAGCCGAATAGCGGAAAGCCGCCTCTTGCGCCAGTTACGCTTTCAGGTTCAAAAAGTTCTTGCTTTGTTCTCATCGGCCAAATAGGAATAGTTTCATGAACCGAGCGATTCGACAGCCTGCCGACAGTCCCTGGGAGAGGGCGAAGATGGAACAGATCGTGCGCGCCGACATTGCTGCTTTCGGAGCAGGCAGAGCCGAAATGGCAAACGCGATGATCGAACAGAGCGGCATGCGCGTGCGGCCCGACCGCAATCGCGGCCGCTCGGCCGGCATCAACCCCTCCGGCCGTTTCGAGCCGGTCAGCCGGCATGTGTTCGACGATGGCTGGAACTCGCTGGAAGAGTTGCCGCCCTTCAAGACGGAGGTGCAGGTCGAGAAGCCACGCACCATCATCACCCGCAACGAATCGCCCGACATTTCCTTTGACCGTTCGATCAACCCCTATCGCGGCTGCGAGCATGGCTGCGTCTACTGCTTCGCCAGGCCGACGCATGCCTTCATGGGCCTGTCGCCGGGGTTGGATTTCGAATCGAAGCTGTTCGCCAAGCCGGATGCGGCGCGCATGCTGGACAGGGAATTGTCGAAGCCCGGCTACCAGCCGCGCACGATTGCCATCGGCACCAACACCGATCCCTACCAGCCGATCGAGAAGCAGTACCGTATCGTACGCGAGATCCTGGAAGTTCTGGAGGCGCGCGGCCATCCTGTCGGGATCGTCACCAAGTCGGCGCTCGTTACGCGCGACATCGACATCCTGTCGCGCATGGCGGAGCGTGGCCTGGCCAAGGTTGCGCTCTCGGTGACGACGATGGACCGTATGCTGGCCAGAACGATGGAGCCTCGCGCGTCGACGCCGACCAAGCGGCTGGAGGCGATCAGGCAGCTCTCGGATGCCGGCATTCCGGCATCGGTGATGGTGGCGCCGGTCATTCCCGGCCTCAACGATCCGGAGATGGAACGCATCCTCGACTCGGCGAGAGCCGCGGGTGCCCGGGAGGCAGGCTATGTCATCCTTCGCCTGCCGCTCGAAGTGGCGCCGATTTTCAAGGACTGGCTGCTGCGCCATTATCCGGACCGCTACCGGCATGTGATGTCGCTGATCCGTTCGATGCGCGACGGCAAGGACTACGATTCCGAATGGGGCAAGCGCATGAAGGGCGCCGGTCCCTATGCCTGGCAGATCGGCCGGCGCTTTGAGATCGCGGCCAAGCGTCTCGGCCTAAACGCAGAACGGCGGCAGCTTCGCATCGATCAATTCGTCGCAGGCTCCGGCGCCGGCGAGCAGCTGATGCTGCTTTAACCTGGGTGCCGGCGATAGCTGGCCGGCACCAAGCAGTTCCAGGCAAAGCGGTTTTCCGTCTGGAATTGCGGTCCTTTTGAAGAATCCGTCCGGCCCCTGTCCCCCGGCCGTGAGACGGTGCCCTCCCGGTCCGGCGCCCCACCCGACCCGGAGGGACTTGCGGAGAATCGGAGCCGATGCGAACCTCGCCGCACCATGGCTCGCGCGCGTTCCGATTCTCCGCTACTCTTTGAAATGGTCGAGAAGCCCGACTTCTCGATCGAGACGAAGGCAATGGCCGACGGGCTGTGGCCGGTCGCCGGCATGGACGAAGCTGGCCGCGGGCCGCTCGCTGGACCGGTAGTGGCCGCCGCTGTGGTGCTCAACCCCGCCAGTATCCCGGAAGGCCTCGACGATTCCAAACGCCTCACCCATTTGCAGCGCGAAGCGCTGTTCCTCAAAATTCTCGGCTCGGCGCTCAGCATCTCGATGGCCTCGATCAGCGCCGAAGGCATCGACAACAGCAACATCCTGAAAGCGAGCCTGGAAGCGATGCGCCGCGCGGTCGCCGGCCTGTCGCTGCAGCCGAAACTTGCTCTGGCCGACGGCCGGGACGTTCCTCCCGGTCTCACCTGCGAAGGCAGGGCGCTCGTCAAGGGTGACCAGCGCTCGCAGTCGATCGCGGCCGCCTCGATCGTTGCCAAGGTGATGCGGGACCGAATGATGTGCGGCTGCGGCGGCCATCACGAGCATTACGGCTTCGAGGTGCATATGGGTTATGCGACTGTCCGCCACCGCACAGCGATCGAGGCGCATGGGCCAGTAGCAAGGCTGCACCGGACCTCGTTCGCGCCGTTCCGCCTGGGCGGAGCCGAGGCGGTTGAGGAAGAGAGCCTGGCCGGGTTGGACCAGTAGCTGATCTCTCCCCTTGTGCGGAGATAGCCGGCAGCCCAGAGGGGAGCGCTGTCCCGCCGACGTAACAATGCTTGGGTTCCTCGGAGAGGGGCGTTCGTACGGCGCTCCCCTCTCCGTCGCGGCTTCGCCGAGCCACCTCTCCCCACATTCGTGGGGCGAGGAGCCTTGACCCTGCAGCGCCGGGATCCTCACCCCCCTTCTGCCCTGCCGGGCCCCAGAAGGGGGGAGATCCGCAGCGTCGTCGTCGCGCTTCCCTCGCCAAACAAAAAAGCCGCCGGGTTGCCCAGGCGGCTTTCTCATTCGTAACTGTGGTCAGCTCAGTTCAGCTTGGCCTTCACGTCGTCGAGCGCCGACTTGAACAGATCGGCGCCGGCCTTGGCGTCGACCTTGGCGGCAAGCAGCGCGCGGGCGGCCTCGACAGCGATGTCGACGGCGCTGGCACGCACTTCGCTCACAGCCTCGCGCTCGGCCTGGCCGATCTTCTGCTCGGCAAGCGCGGTGCGGCGGGCGACGTATTCCTCGGTCTTCTTGGCCGCCTCGGAGGCAAGCAACTCGGCCTCGCGCCTGGCGGCGGCGACGATGTCGGCGGCCTCCTTCTCGGCTTCCTTGCGCTTCTGCTGGTACTGGCCAAGCAGTTGCTGCGCCTCTTCACGAAGCTTGCGTGCCTCCTCGAGCTCGGCGCTGATCTTGACCGCGCGGGCGTCGAGCGACTTGGTGAGCATGCCCGGCACCTTCAGATAGATGATGGCGCCGAGGAAGATGATCAGGGCGATGGTGGCCCAGAGCGTGGCGAGTGATGTGGCGTCCATGATCCCGCTCCCTCACCGGCTCGCGGATTTGACCGCGGCCGCGATCTCAGACTTGTCGGCCTTGCCGCCGGCAAGCGCCTCGACGATGGCCGACGTGGTGTCCTCGGCGATCGTGCCGACTTCCTTCATCGCCTTGGCCTTGATCGAGGCGATGCTCGCCTCGGCCTCGCCGAGCTTCTTCTCAAGCTCGGCCTCAAGCTTCTTGCGCGTGCTCTCGGCGTCCGCCTTGGCTGCGTCGTTCGCCTGCTGGCCGATCTTGTTGGCGTTGGCCTTGGCTTCCGCCAGTTCCTGCTCATAGGCGGCAACGGCGGCATCGGCCTCGCTCTTCAGCCTTGCGGCGTGGTCGAGATCCTGGGTGATGCGATCGTTGCGGACATCGATGATGGCGCCGAGACGCGGCATCACAACCCGCTTGAGGAACAGGTAGAAGAGCCCGAAGGTGATGACCAGCCACAGGATCTGCGACGGGAACGTCTTGGCATCGAACGGCGGGAACGCTTCATGCTCCGCAGCAGGCACGGCGGTGCCCGCATGCGTATCGCCCTCGGCCGCGGCCGGCGCTGCTTCTTGCGCATAGGCAGATGTCACGAACATCTCATTCCCCTGTCCATGGAACGGGGCCGCACCATGCGGCCCGTTTCGTCAGCTCTCAATCTTACTTGAAGACCAGGAGCAGAGCGATCAGGAGCGAGAAGATGCCCAGAGCTTCGGTCACGGCGAAGCCGAAGATCAGGCGGCCGAACTGGCCGTCCGCAGCCGACGGGTTGCGGAGCGCGCCCGAGAGGTAGCTGCCAAAGATGTTGCCGAGGCCGATGCCCGCGCCGCCCATGCCGATGCAGGCGATACCAGCGCCGATAGCAGCTGCTGCAGTTGCGTCCATTTCAAAACTCCTGTGGTTTGCTTGTTCGTTGCAGTTGGTACGTTGGGTATGCTGACGCCGGGGCGCCGGTGAAAATCAATCAGTGGCTCGGGTGCAGCGCGTCGTTGAGGTACATGCAGGTCAGCACCGCAAAGACATAGGCCTGCAGGAAGGCGACCAGCAGCTCGAGAGCGGTCAGCGCGACAGCCATGGCCAAAGGCAGCACCGAGCCGGCGATGCCGACGGCGCCAAGCGCGCTGAGACTGACGACGAAGCCGGAGAACACTTTCAGCGTGATGTGGCCGGCCAGCATGTTGGCGAAAAGACGAACCGAGAGGCTGACGGGACGCGAGACGAAGGAGATGACTTCGATCGCCACCACCAGCGGCAGGAGAAGGCCCGGCACGCCATGCGGCACGAACAGCTTGAGGAAGCCCAATCCGTGCTTGGCGAAGCCGTAGACGACGACCGTGCCGATGACGAGGATCGCCAGCGTGAAGGTCACGATGATGTGGCTGGTAACGGTGAAGAAATAGGGGAACAGGCCGATCAAATTGGCGACCAACACGAACATGAACAGCGAGAACACCAGCGGGAAGAACTGCATCCCCTGCTTGCCGGCGGCGTCGCGCAGCATGTTGCCGACGAATTCGTAGGCCATTTCGGAAATCGACTGCAGGCGGCCGGGGATCAGTGCGCGGCCGGCCGTGCTCATGTAGAGGAAGCCCGACGCGAGAACGATCGTGACGACCATGAACAGCGAGGAGTTGGTGAACGAAACGTCGTAGCCGCCGATATGCAGCGGGATGATCGGATGGATCTGGAACTGGTGGATCGGATCGACCTTGTCAGCAGCAGCCACTTTAAATCCCCGTCAAAGCCACACGGCTTCTTAAGTTCACTTCAGCGCCTTGCGGCGCCCCACTTCATTTTTTCGGCTCCGGCGGCTTGCCGCTCTGGCCGAATTCGGATGCCAGTCCCGCCGAGCGCAGGACATTGAGTATACCGGCGCCAAAGCCCAGCAACAGGCCGACGATCAGACCCCAGGGCGTTGTTCCCGCCAGGCGGTCGATGATCCAGCCCAAGCCGACACCGACCACCACCCCGGCGATGAACTCGCTGGATAGTTTCAGCGCCTGACCGTAACCGGTCGCAGCTCTCGCTTCGTCTTTCCCCTCGAGCCTGTCCGTGCGTCTCGTCGCAAGCGATGCTTCAAGATCGCGCCGGCGGCGCTCAAGTTCGTCGTCGCGGATGGTGGCTTCTGGCTGCCTGCCGCGGCCGGTTTCTCCGGTCCCGTCTGGCCCGGTTTTGTCGGCCATCGCAACCCCCCTGCCCGGGCAGACGATCGCTGTCCGTCCGCTTCTAAAGTCGCCGGCAACATAGTTAGAGGGTCCGCGCCCGTCAAGCCACGGGCCGAACTTCCAAGCGATGTATTTTCGGAAATAAAATCAATGGGTTATTGAGGTGCGACATCGTGCCCTTCACGCCCGCGTGAGGTGACGGCGCGAATCCGCGCGGCAAGCGGCGCCAATCGGCCCGGGCGGAAGGCCGCCGGGGAGCTTGCCGGAGGCGTCGTCAAGCGGGTCAGTTCAAGCCGTCCGGCGGCTCAGCTCCAGCCGCCGCCATAGGTGCGATAGAAAATATGCAGGCCGATCCTTGTCATGCGCTGCATGGCTCGTGCCCAGCCGGGATGGACGTAGTTGGCGTAGTAATGCGTCGAGGAGCCGACCTCGGGAATGAAGATCTTGCCGGCGGTCACCGCCATGGCAACCTCCTGCGCTGTCTTGTAGGAAGCCTGGTCGGTGATGATCTTCTTCCTGCCGTCGCAGGCAAAGGAGAACTGGCAGCGGTTGAACCAGTCGTCGTTCTGGTAGACGACGCCGCAGATCGTCTTCGGATAGGCCGGGTTGCGGACGCGGTTCAGGATCACTTGCGCGACCGCCGCCTGGCCGCGAACCGGCTCGCTGCGCGCTTCGAAATAGATGCCCTTGGCAAGGCAGGCCTGCTCAGGCTTGGAAAAGACGCTGGCCGGCAGCGGGTTCTGCATCCAGGCATGATCGCCCTTGCCCATCGGCGGGATGAAGCGGCCATCGTTGGGGTCATCCTGCAGCAGCGCCTCGAAGGGCGAGGCTTTTGCGTAGTCGGGCGCGGACTGGGCATAGGCCGTGGCGAGGATATCCGGCTTGTCGTTGTTGACGAGGGCGACAAGTGCCGCCGGCAGGGCCGGATCAGGCTTCTTGTCCTCGCGAATATGGAAGGCCTGGGCGATCTGGACTTCCTTGCCCTTGATGCCGGGCTTGGCGAAGGTGAGCTTCAGGCCGCTGTCCATGCTCGGGCGCAGCAGCGAGGAGGTGCGCTCGAAGATCGAGCCGGCGCTGAAGTTCTTGGGCGGCGCGACGGGCGAGATCTGAACGAGGCGGCCCTTCTTGTCAGCGCGCACGACACGATCCTCATCGGGCGTGGCGCCCGCGGCGCTGCCCTTGCCGCGGAAGGCGACGGTGCCCACGCCCGGCAGGTTCACGCCGGAGCCGGAGATCGAGCCGGTGGTGGTGGAATCGATGAACGGCATCTCGGCGGCATGCACCGAGCCGGCGGCGGATGTCTCGATATAGGCGTTCCAGCGGACGTTGGGCGCCTCCAGACCGGAGATCAGGCTGGTCATATCCTGATAAGCGACGACCGACGGAAAGCCGATCCAGATGCCGAGCCCCAGAACCAAGGGGGGAAGGAAGGAACGTCTTTTCGCAACGGCGGCGGCGGCAAGCCGCATTGAAACGCGTCGGTGCACGGAACTCTCCAGAACGCTACTGACCCCAGAGAGCCAAAATGAAGCATTAACCTTGATGCGGGGTTAACGACATCGATCGTGTTCTTTTCGTGTTTGAGGCAACCGGCTTGCCGGTTCCACTGCGCCCGATCAAGGACCAGGCCTGGGTGCGGCGCATCAGGTTCGGTTGAATGAGGCGGGGCGCAGGAAGACCGGCCAGGCGAGCGCCGCGCAGATCGCGGCCGCCAGCCACACGCCCGGCCATGCGAAGACAAGCAGCAGCCAAGGAATGGCGATCGGCACAAGGCAGAAGCCGACGAACACAAAACTGTTGGCCAGGCTGAGTGCCGTGCCGACATGGCCGGCGCCGGCAAGCGTGGCAAGCTCGGTGTAGGCGACGCCATGCCAGGCCGACACGGATATGCCTGCGACGACGACCGTCAGTGGGAGCAGCGGAAGCAAGGCCGGAAGTGCGGCGGCGCCGGTCGCCAGCAGGCAGAGCACCAAGAAAGCCATTGCGCTCAGCGCGCTGCAGAGTTGGAGAAATGGACGGCGGTTGCCGTGTCGGTCGGTGAAGCGACCGCTCCAGACGCGCATCACCATGGCGCCGATCTGCACGGCGGCGAGGCTGGCGCTGGTCACCCATGTGCCCATGCCGGCAAAATCATGCAGGAAGACCGTGGCGAAGGTGAGCACCGCGACCTGCGGAAAGCATAGCAGCCCGATCGCGGTCGAGATGCGCCACACCGCGATGTTGCGCAAGGGCGCCGGGCCGCTTGTCGCGGCGGCGGCGTGACCGCCGCCTTCGACAGGCGGTTCGTGCAACCAGCGCCAGGCAAAACAGGCCGAAAGCGCGGAGACGGCCGCAAGCAGGCCGAAGACCGCGCCAAAACCCAAAGCCTGCGCCAGCGACGGCAGGACGAGCGCGCCCAGCCCGCCGCCAAGCGGCACCGCCGTCTGCCGGATGCTCATGGCGAAGCCGCGCTCGCCCTCCGCGAACCAGCCCATGATGGCGCGGCCGCTGGAGCCGTTGACGCTGCCGCCGAGGAGGCCGGCGACGAGCAGGCTTGGCGAGAGCAGCGCGACGCTGGGAAAGGCTGTTTTCGTAGGCACGACGAGCAGTGCCATGACGAGAAGCCATGCCGCCGTCGCGCCGAGCCCGGTCAGGAGCACGCGGCGGTCGCCCCAGCGGTCGGTGAGCACGCCCCAGGGCAATTCGCTCAGCGCCACGCCGAGGCCGAGAAGCCCGAGCGCGAGGCCGAGCGAGGCATTGTCGAGGTGGTAGCCCTGGCGCATCGCCACCGCGGTTGCCGGAATGCCGGAGAAGGTGGCGGAGAAGCCGGCATTGGCGGCAACGCCGATGCCCAGAACCTTCCAGCGATGGTTGGGGCCGAAGGGGCGACGCACGAGTGCGCCAGTGTCCCCCTTTGGCTGTTGGCGGTCGTTTGGCGCGACGATGGCGGACATGATTCGATTCCCATAACGCCCGGCGGGCGGCTTGACGAACGGGATGTAGCGCCATAGGTTAATCCACAAAATCAGGAATTTTTTGATCAATAATCCTGAAAATCAGGACGATCCATGCGGCGCGCCACTTTCGACCTCGATGTCCTCAGGACCTTCGTCACCGGCATGGAGGTGGGAACCTTCGCCAAGGCGGCCGAACGGCTCGGGCGCTCGACGTCCGCCGTCAGCGCGCAACTGAAGAAACTGGAGGAGCAGGCGGATACGCCGGTCTTCCGCAAGGCAGGGCGCGGCCTGGCGCTCACCGAGGCCGGAGAGACGATGCTCGGCTATGCGCGGCGGCTGATCGAGCTTAACGATGAGGCGGCTGCCGCCATTCGCGATGTCGAACTGGAAGGCTGGGTGCGGCTCGGCCTGCAGGAGGATTTCGGCGAGGCCGTGCTGCCCGACGTACTCGGGCGCTTCGCCCGTGCACATCCCAAGGTCCGGATCGAGGCACGGATCGGGCGCAGTCACGACCTGGCCGAGCGCGTCCTTTCCGGCAATCTCGACATCGCGCTTGCCTGGCATGACGGCATGACCTTGCCCTACAGCCGCCATGTCGCCGATGTGCAGGCGCGCTGGATCGGCCCGGCGAAGCCGATCGAGGCGGGCCCGCGCAATGGCGAGCCGCTGCCGCTGGTGGTGTTCGAAGCCCCTTGCCTCTTGCGCACGGTCGCGACGGAAGCGCTAGACCGCGCAGGGATGCCCTGGCGCATGGCCTTCTCCAGCCCCAGCCTCGGCGGCATCTGGGCGGCGGTGGCGGCCGGACTCGGCCTGACGATCCGCACCGATATCGGCCTGCCCGCCAATGTCAGGGCGATCCCGCCGGGCGTGCTCGATTTGCCGGCCTTGCCCAAGATGGCGCTGCATCTGCACCAGAAAGACGCCGAACTCGATCCGGTGGCGGCGCGGCTGGCCGAGATCTTGCTGCAGGCGGCGGTGGAGACGCTGCCGGAGGGAGCGCAGGCCTATGACGCGGTCAGGAAGGTCGCCTGAGCCTCACCGCTTCTTCGCCCTGCCCGCGAACGGATTGTCCGAGGCGCGCAGCGCCATGCGGATCGGCACGCCAGGCATGTCGAAGGCTTCGCGCAGGCTGTTGGTCAGGTAGCGGACGTAGGATTGCGGCATTGCGTCCGGACGCGAGCAGGAGACGACGAAGCCCGGCGGGCGGGTCTTGGCCTGCGTGACATATTTGATCTTCAGCCGGCGGCCGGCGACGGCGGGCGGCGGATGATGCGCCAGGATGCCTTCCAGCCAGCGGTTGAGCTTGCCGGTGGAGACGCGGCTGTTCCAGACCTTGTGGGTCTTGATGACGCTTTCCATCAGCTTGTCGAGACCGCGGCCGGTCTCGGCCGACACCGTCACGGCCTGGATGCCGCGCACCTGCGGCAAGAGCCGCCCGGTCTTTTCGCGCAGCTCGGCCAGCAGTTCCTGCGGGTTGTCGATCAGGTCCCATTTGTTGAAGGCGATGACCGGCGCCCTGCCCTCGCGGATGATGAGGTCGGCGATCTGCAGGTCCTGCTTCTCGAATGGGATGGTGGCGTCGAGCACGATGATGACGATCTCGGCGAAACGGATGGCGCGCAGACCGTCCTGCACCGAGAGCTTCTCGAGCTTCTCCTGCACCTTCGACTTACGACGCATGCCGGCGGTGTCGAACAGCTTGATGCGGCGGCCGCGCCAGTCCCAATCGACCGAGATCGAATCGCGGGTGATGCCGGCCTCCGGACCGGTGAGCAACCGCTCCTCGCCGATCAGCGCATTGATCAGCGTCGACTTGCCGGCGTTTGGGCGGCCGACGACGGCGATTCGCAGCGGCTTCGTATCGTCATATGCGGGTTCGGCGTCGGGATCGGCGATGTCCTCGCCGATCAGCACCTCGCTGGCGGCGATCTCGTCGCTGTCTTCCTCCTCGTCCTTGCCGAAGACACGCTCTTGGCCCAAGGCTTCGACCACCGCGTCGCGCAGGTCCGGCATGCCCTGGCCGTGTTCGGCCGACACCGGGATCGGCTCGCCGAGACCGAGCTCCCAGGCCTCCAGCATGCCGCCTTGAGCGCCGCGCGCCTCAGCCTTGTTGGCGACGAGCACCACCGGCTTGCCCGACTTGCGCACCACTTCGGCGAAGGTGCGGTCGTCCGGCATCAGGCCGGATTTGGCGTCGACGGTGAAGAAGATGAGGTCGGCTTCGCGGATGGCGATCTCGGTCTGCTGGCGCATGCGGCCGGGCAGCGTCGAAGCCGCCGCATCCTCGAAGCCGGCGGTGTCGATGACGTCGAAATGGAGATCGTAGAGCTTTGCCGCGTGAACGCGGCGGTCGCGCGTCACGCCAGGCGTGTCGTCGACGAGCGCGAGCTTCCTTCCGACCAGCCGATTGAAAAGAGTCGATTTGCCGACGTTAGGACGGCCGATGATGGCGACTTTGAAGCCCATCCAAGATCACGACGCGTTGCCCGACCCGCGGATCAGCTCGGACATCAGTTGCGCCCGCTGGCGCACATTGCGCGGGGCGCCGTCATCCGAAGAGATCTGGTCGAACAGTTTGAGCGCGTCCGCCGACTTGCCGTCCTTCCAGGCGGCTAGGCCAAGCGCCTCGCGCGCAGAGTGGCGCAGCGGGTTGGTGTCGGCGGTGAGAGCCTCGACCCGGCTTGAGACATCGGCGAAGGAGCCGTGGTCGACGAGCAGCAGCGCCGCCCTCAGCCTCGCCATGTCGCGGATGCCGGCGGGAATGGCGTTGTCGGCGGCGGCCTGGTCGAAATCCTTGACCGCGCCGTCCGCATCGCCCTTGTCGGCCTTGACGGTAGCTGCGCGCATGCGGGCCAGCAGCGGATAGGCGCCGTAGCCGTCCTTTTCCAGTTGATCGAGCGCCGCGATCGCCTCGTCGTTCTTGCCGTCATTGGCGAGCTTGAGTGCGGCCGAGAAGGCATCGCCCGAACGGTTGGCGCGGGTCTCGTCCCAGTAACGGTAGCCAACGACGGCGGCGGTTCCCAGCACGATGAGGATGGCGATGCCGAGAATGGCCGGGCCAAAGCGGTCCCACAGCGCCTGCGCCTGCTCGCGACGAATCTCTTCGTTCACTTCGCGGATAAAACTGTCGTCCGACATCAATCAAAAACCATTGCGGCCCGGGGCGGGGCGCTTCTTGAGCCCGCGTTTTAGCGAAATTTCGTCGGCATGGAAGGGGGCTGGCCGGAAAATCGGCTGACAATGCCCGGCGCCGCAGGGCTTGCCCGAACGCAACCGCGCCACATTTGCGCGATAGCCGGCTTCCGATCAGCCGGAGACGTCCCCGCCAGAAGGTGCCTATGCTTCGTTCGTACCGCGTCCTTGCGTTCAGCCTCGCCTCGCTTGCCTGCGTCAATACAGCCTTCGCCGATCCGCCGAAATCGCCGGCCGCCTCGCCTGCAAAACCCAAGCAGGTCGTGCTGATCTCGTTCGATGCTGCCCGTGAGATCTCGCAATGGCAGCGCAGCCGGGCGCTGGCAAAGCGCACGGGCGCGCATTTCACCTATTTCCTGTCCTGCGTCTTCCTGCTCTCGCCGGACACGCGGCAGGACTATGCCGGCCCCGGCAAGGCCTCCGGCAAATCCAATGTCGGCTTCGGCGCGTCGAAGCAGGACGTCGCGGACCGGCTCGACCAGGTCAGGCTGGCGGCCACCGAAGGCCACGACATCGGTAGCCATGCCTGCGGCCATTTCGATGGCAAGGCGTGGAGCAAGGCCGACTGGCTGGCCGAGTTCGCCTCCATGCGGCGCATCTTCGAGAACGCCTATGCGATCAACGGCATCCCGGAACCGGCGGAGTGGCACGATTTCGCGCATCATGCGCTGGTCGGGTTCCGCGCGCCCTATCTTTCGACAAACAAGGCGCTCTACGAGGCGCTGCCCGAGGCGGGCTTCCAATACGATGCGAGCAGCGTTTCGAACGGTCCGACCGTGCCGCCAACCCTCAATGGCACGACCCGTTTTGGCCTGCCGCTTATCCCGGAAGGACCGAAGGCGAAGCCCGTGGTTGCCATGGACTACAATCTCTATGTCCGCCACTCGGGCGGCACCGAAAGGCCGGCGATGGCGGGCGAGTTCACCGAGCGCGCCTACCAGGCGTTCCACGCAGCCTTCGATGCCCAGTACGACGGCAAGCGCCTGCCGCTGGAACTAGGCTTCCACTTCACGCTCATGAACAACGGCGCCTACTGGAACGCGCTGGAGCGCTTCGCCGGCGAAGTCTGCGTGAAGGCGGATGTCGAGTGCATCAGCTTCCGCGACTACGTTGAGCGGCAGCGCGCCGGGCAAAGGCAGGCAGTCGCGGGCGGCTGACAACCGGACATAGCCGCGCTTTAACTTACCGGCTGATCTTCGGGGCGCATGCCAGCCCGCTCGCGTTCTAGATAATGCTGATCGATAACCGGCAGCTGTTCGCCTTGCAGCGTCGCCTCGAAGGCACGCAAACGTTTGTGCACAGACTGCAGTTCGACAATCGTCGACCAGGAATTCAACAGGAACTGAAGCGAGTTCGTCACCTTGCCGAATGCGTTCGATATCTGGTTCAGCGCGCCGAACGTGATCTTGTGCGCAACCAGCGAAGGCCCGAGGATCAGCAGAGAGAAAATGTTGTCGGCCTGCAGGTAGGTGTAACGAACAACGTTGAAATAGATGTAGTGGAAATATAGCTTGAAATAATTGCGGCGCACATTGGTGAACAATTGTTTCGTCGTCGCCGGCTGAGCCCGGTCGGCATGATCTTCACCGTACACAAGCTCCTTACGATAGGCTGCCTCGACACGCTGATTGCGGAACTGCAGGCCGGGCAATTTGAGACCGGCGATCATGACGGAAATCGTTCCGAACAGACACCAGCCCAATGCGGCAACGACCAGCGGCTGCGGGACCGTGCCGATGATCGGCAGTTCGGTGATGTGAGCCTGCAGTTGAATCAAGACCGGCAGGAAGGCGATCAGGGTCATGATCGACTGGACGAAGGTCGAGCCGAGGTCCTCCATGATCTGCGAAAAGCGCATCGTGTCTTCCTGGATACGCTGCGAGGCGCCCTCGATGTGGCGCAGCCGGCCCCAGTTGGCCATGAAGTAATCGTTCATCGCGGTGCGCCAGCGGAAGATCCAGTGGCTGACGATGAAGGCATTGACCACCTGCACGTTCATGCCGACCAGCGCCAGCCAGGAGAAATCGGCCAACCCCTTGTAGAACTCCGTATTGGTCGAGGGAGTCGTTCCGGACATAAGACCCTGAACGTAGTCGAAGAAAGGACCGTACCAGTTGTTGACCGCGACCGAGATTTGAACGTTGAAATAGATGAAGAACAGGATGACAGCGGTCATCAGGATCGACCAGTTCTGCCACGGGTGCGGGGCGTACCAACTCCAGAACGCGTAGAAGATCGCTACGCACGCCGCGAAGTAGATATAGAACCATAGGAACGGCTTCGACCACAGCACCGCAATGCCGATGATGGGCGGCGTGCCCGCCGCTGCCGGCGGCAGGCCGAAGACAGCGCCCAATTGCTCACCACCGAAAAACCAGAACAGGATCGCCGCAAGGCTCCAGACGGCGGCCGAGGTGAAGAAGAGCTTCGGCTGCGGGAAGAAGGATACGAACACTGTGGCGGGTTTCCTCGTCTGACCGCAAATCAGCGGCGTTGCTGTTTGGCGGGCATAAAGTCACACATTAGCGGCAAAGAAAATGCCCTGCCCGATGCCCGGCGCCGAACAAGGCCGCAAATCATGGCGATTTTGGCGCGGCCGACCAGGCAATGACGCCGGAGGCGAGCAATGCCGCCGCCGCCATCAGGGAGGCGAGCGTATAATTGCCCGAGGCCTGGGCGAGCAGGCCGGCGGCGACCGGCCCGACGATCTGGCCGAGCCCGAAGGCCGCCGTCATCACCGCGAAGATGCGGCGCGGCGCCCGCGGCGCGAGCAGCCTGCCCATCTGTATCCCCAGCGCCGTGATGGCGATGAAGGTGCCGCCGAGCAGGACGCCGGCGATCAGCGGTCCGGCGGCCCCCTTGACCACGACGCTGGCGGCGACGCCTACCACCTCGATCAGGCAGGTCGCGGCATAAGCGGCATAGAGCCCGATCCGGGCGGCGAGCTTCTGCCAGAACCAGGTCGACGGAAAGCCGGCAAGGCCGGCGACCATCCAGACGACGGCCTCGAAGACGCGCCCGCCACCACCCTGGCGCACTATGGCGACGAGGAATGTGGCCGTCACCACATAGCCGAAGCCGAACAGCCCGTAGGCGACGATCATCTTCACCAGGGCCCGGTCCTTCGGCAGCGCCGGCTCGCGCCCGTCGACGCCGTTGGCCGGGGTGGCCGAGCCGGCGAGCAGCATGACGATGACCAGGCCAACCGCTGAGAGCACTCCGGACCAAAGCCAGCCCGCGGCCCAGCCGGCATGTTCGGAAACCAGGATTGCGAGCAGCGCGGAGGATGCGGCAATGCCCAGGCCGACGCCGCCGAAATGCAGCGCCTGCAAATCGCCGCGGCCGGTCTCCGCCAGATGGCTGAAGACGATCGAGGCCATGAAGACCATGACGAAGGCGCTGGCGAGACCGGCGAGGAAACGGGTGACGAGAAAGGCGGCCATCGTCTCGTTGAGCCCCATGAGACCCGCGAGCACGGCGCTGGCCGCGAGGCCCGCGAACATCAACCTGCGCTCGTGGCCATGCGCCCAGCCTCCGGCCGCGGCAAGGGCGCCGATGAGATAGCCAAGATAATTGGCTGACGCGATCCAGCCGGCATCGGCCGGCGTTAGATGCAATCCCTCCATCATGCCGGGCAAGATCGGCGTGTAGACGAAGCGGCCTATGCCTTGCGCTACGGCAAGCGCGACCATACCGGCAAGAGCGAGGCGCAGAGGGGATGGCGAGGCGTTCATTGCGGCGCACAATAAGAATGCGCGTTCGCGAAACAATGCGCTTGCGTTGGGCCAGCGCGGCCGGTTTGCTCGGTTTTAGGTCCTCGTCGAGCGGCAGTCCGCTTCATATGCTGTACGGCGGGCCGTCAGGCGGAAGGGCATGTCACCGAGCTCGCGCTCCGACATGGTGTCGAGCGCGGGATGGGATAGCGGATCGGCGACCCAGCGGGCGACTTCGCCGTCGTCACGCGGGCCCATCCTGGCGCCGGAAGGCGATGTCAGAAAAGATAAAATCTTCATCGGAAATCCTCCGGGGGCATGGCTACTCCGGCCAAATTCCGGCCTTTTCAGTCAGGTTTCAATTGAGATTTCCGTCCGTTCACTTTAGAAAAACTGAATGGCTATGCTGAATCGCGTCCATCTCAACGGCTTGCGCGCCGTGGAGGCCGTTGCCCGCCTGGGATCTCTGGCGGGAGCGGCCGGGGAGCTCAACGTCTCGGTCAGCGCAGTCAGCCAGCAGGTGAAACGCACGGAAAAACAGCTTGGACAGGCGCTGTTCGAGCGGACGCCGGGCGGGCTTGTGCCGACGGAATTCGGCGCCACCTTCACGGCGCGCCTCAGTGCCGGCTTCCGCGAACTCGCGCAAGCGGTGGCGTTGGCCGACGAGGCCAACGAGTGCACGCTGGTCGTCGCGGTGGCGCCGGCCTTCGCCTCGAAATGGCTGCTGCCCAGGCTGTCGCGACATTTCGCGCGGCATCCGAACGTGCTGCTGCGCATCGACGCCTCGGCACGGGTCGCCGACCTCGACCGGTCCGACATCGATATCGCCATCCGCCTGGGCGACGGCAAATGGCCTGGCGCGCGCGCCGAGCTCCTGCTTGCCCAGGAAGTGTTTCCGGTCTGCGCGCCCTCGATCGCGGCCAGGCTGCACTCTATCGACGACCTGGCGCGGACCTGCGCGATCACCGACGAGCGGGCGATGTTCAGTTGGGACGGCTGGTTCCAGGCGGCCGGCGTCGAGCCGGTCACCTTCCAGAAAGGTGCGCGCTTCACCGATCCGATGCTTTGCCTGGAATCGGCGATCGCCGGCCACGGCGTGATGCTGGCCTGGCAATTGCTAACCGCCGACGCGCTGGCCGACGGAAGACTGGTCGCGCCCTTCGGGATCAGGGCCGCGAGCGGGCTGGGCTACTGGCTGGTGACCTCCGCCACCAAAAGCGAAAGCCGCAAGGTGCGCGACTTCAAGGCCTGGATCCGCGAGGAGATCGAGGCGACCATGGCGCAGTTCCGGGCGCTGGAAAGCGCTGCCTGAAACAGGCCTATTCGATCGCGGTGGAAAGGCCAACCGCGGCGGTCTATGTAAGAACCAGACCCCAAACATCACGACAGGCAGGATCATGACCACACATTCGCGCGGCGTTTCAGCAAGCATCGACCCGGTGAAGCTCGACAGGCTGGCGGAAGTCGCCATCAAGGTCGGGCTGCAGCTGCAGCCAGGCCAGGATTTGGTGCTGACCTCCTCGATCGCGGCGCTGCCGCTGACGCGCCGCATCGTCGAGCACGCCTACAAGGCCGGCGCCGGACTGGTGACGCCGATCTTCAACGACGACGAGATCACGCTGGCGCGCTTCCGCTACGGCGCCGACGCCGGTTTCGACCGCGCCGCGGGCTGGCTCTATGAAGGCATGGCGAAGGCCTTCTCGAACAATGCAGCGCGACTCGCGGTGCGCGGCGAGGACCCGTCGCTGCTTTCCGCGCAAGACCCGGCCAAGGTGGCGCGCGCCAACAAGGCCAACTCGATGGCCTACCAGCCGGCACTGGAGAAGATCACCGGCTTCGACATCAACTGGAACATCGTCGCCTATCCCGACCTTGCATGGGCTCGCCAAGTGTTTCCGGGCGAGCCGGACGACGTCGCGGTGGTGAAGCTCGCCGACGCCATCTTCTCGGCCTCGCGGGTGGACGTCGATGACCCGATCGGCAATTGGAAGGCGCACAATGCCGCACTGGCCGAGCGCACGAGATGGCTGAACGGGCATAATTTCCACGCGCTACATTTCACCGGGCCGGGCACCGACCTGACCGTCGGACTGGCGGAAGGCCATGAATGGATGGGCGGCGCCTCGACGGCTAAGAACGGCGTCACCTGCAATCCGAACATCCCGACCGAGGAAGTCTTCACGACGCCGCATGCAAGGCGCGTCGAGGGCCACGTCTCCTCGACCAAGCCGCTCTCCTACCAGGGCACGCTGATCGACGAGATTTCCGTGCGCTTCGAGGGCGGGCGGATCGTCGAGGCCAAGGCCGCGAAGGGCGAGGACGTGCTGAAGAAGGTGCTCGACACCGACGAGGGCGCGCGCCGGCTCGGCGAAGTGGCGCTGGTGCCGCATTCCTCGCCGATCTCGAAGAGCGGGCTATTGTTCTTCAACACGCTGTTCGACGAGAACGCCGCCTGCCACATCGCGCTTGGGCAGTGCTATTCGAAGTGCTTCGTCAACGGCGCCTCCCTCAGCCAGGACGAGATCGCGGCGCGCGGCGGCAACAAGAGCTTCATCCATATCGACTGGATGATCGGCTCGGACAAGATCGACATCGACGGCGTCGCCAAGGACGGCAGCCGCGTGCCGGTGATGCGCAAGGGCGAGTGGGCCTGAGGCGCTTTTATTGACGCAATTCCGGACGGAAAACCGCTGCACACTTTTCCTGGAATTGCTTGGTACGGAGGTATGATGGCCTTCGACATTGCGGTGAAGCGCGTCTACGAGCCGCCGGCGAAAGCCGACGGCCAACGGGTGCTGGTCGACCGTCTCTGGCCGCGCGGCGTCAGCAAGAAGAACGCCGAACTGGCGGTATGGCTGAAGGAGATCGCGCCGAGCGACGCGTTGCGCAAATGGTTCGGGCACGAGCCCGAGCGTTGGGCGGAGTTCCAGAAGCGGTATCGGGCCGAGCTCGATGCAAATAGCGAAGCGGTGGCGGAACTGCGCAGCCTGTTGCGCGAAGGCAAGGTGACGCTGCTCTATGGCGCGCATGACGAAGCGCATAACAATGCAGTGGCGCTGGCGGACTATTTGCGAAGGGCGTGATGCATCTCCTCACGTAGGCTTTCAGGGGAGATTGGCAGCTTCGCCGTCCCTACTTCCTACTTCACCGCCTCCTCATAGACATCCGGCTTGAACCCCACCAAAATCCGGTCACCCACTTCCAGCACCGGGCGCTTGATCATTGTCGGCTTGGCGAGCATGAGCTTCTTCGCCTTTTTCTCGTCCAGCGTGGCCTTGTCCGCCTCCGGCAGCTCGCGAAACGTCGTGCTGCCTTTGTTGAGCAGCTTTTCCCAGCCGACCTTGCCGACCCAACCGTTCAGCTTTTCCGCCTCGATCCCCTCGGCCCGGTAGTCATGAAAACGATACGCCACGCCCTGGCTCTCCAGCCAGACGCGCGCCTTCCTGATCGTGTCGCAGGCGGTGATGCCGTACATGGTGATGGTCAAGGCAGCCTCGGTCGGATGGAGTTGCGAATCCGAAAAACCCTAGGCTCGCCCTGCCCGCTTTGCCAGCGCTTTGCTTCGCCGCGGTTTGGGCCTTGCCAATACTAAGGTTTTTTCCTAAGTAATGTATCGATCTGAGATCCAACGATCCGAAAAGGAAAAACATGGGCAGGCTTGTCGTTGCCGAATTGATATCGATCGACGGTGTGAGCGAGGCGCCCGGCGGCGAGCCGGGCTACCGGCACACCAATTGGGTCGGCAAGCGCCACGAGGCCAGGCAGATCGAGCACAAATTCCAGGAAGTGCTCGATCACGAGGCGTTGCTGCTCGGCAGGGTAACCTATGAAAGCTTCGCGGACGCCTGGCCAACCTATGAGGGTCCGTTCGCCGACCGCATGAACGGGATGCCAAAATATGTCGTCTCCTCCACGCTGAACAACCCAAGCTGGAACAACACGAGCGTGCTGCAGGGCGAGCCTATGGCGGCCGTCGCCAGGCTCAAGCAGAGTCTCAAGGGCGATATTCTCGTCGAAGGCAGCCGCACATTGGCCAACGCGCTTCACCGGCGCGGGCTTGTCGACGAATACCGGCTGATGGTGTTTCCCGTCATCCTGGGCAGCGGCGCGCAGTTCTTCGACCGAACGGAGGACGCGACGAATCTGAGGCTGACCGCCACGCATTCTTTCGCGAACGGCGCGGTCGAACTCACCTATCAGGTGCTTCGCGGCGAGGAGATTTGACGATGGGCCTGCAAAGTGTTGCGCAGACTCCGCCAATCGACGGCATCTTCCGCGCGCTGGCCGACCCCACCCGACGGCGGGTCGTGGAGCGGCTGAACAGGAGCCCGGCTTCGGTCAGCGAACTGGCGGAGCCCTTCGGCATGGCCCTTCCCTCCTTCGTCGAGCACCTGAAAGTTCTGGAAGGCTGCGGGCTGGTGCGGTCGCAAAAGGCCGGCCGGGTCAGGACTTACAGTCTTTCGGCCGAGCCCCTGAAACTCGCGGAAAACTGGCTCGCCGAACAACGCGCGCTGTGGGAGCGCCGCCTCGACCAGTTCGACGCCTATGTGATGAGCCTCAAGGAGAATGAAAAGTGACCTATCCGCTCAAGCCGAACCCGAAACTGGACCTGACGCTGGAGCGCTTCCTCGACGCGCCGCGCGAGTTGCTGTGGCGCGCCTGGACGACGCCGGAGCATGTCAAGCAGTGGTTCACGCCGAAGCCCTGGAGCATCACCGACTGCGAAATCGACCTCAGGCCCGGCGGGCTGTTCCGCACGCGCATGCAGTCGCCGGACGGCAAGGAGGTGAGCGACCGCCATTGCTGCTATCTGGAAATCGAGCCGAACGAGCGGCTTGTATGGACCGACGCGCTGCTGCCGGGCTACCGGCCATCCGGCGAACCCTTCATCACCGCGGTCATCGCGCTGACGCCCGAAGGCAAAGGTACGCGCTACACCGCCACCGCCATCCACCGCGACGAGGCGACCCGCAACAGCCACGAGGAGATGGGGTTCTTCGACGGCTGGGGCACGGTGGCCGACCAACTGGCGGAGTATGTGAAGTCGATTTGAGAAGCCATGTGGCGGTCAGGGTGTCCTGACCGCCAATTCATGCTGCGAAGGGCTCGGCGAAGACCGCCAGGCCTCAATAGTAGAACCGCTCTTCGCTGATCTTGCCGTTCCTGACTGTGTAAAGTCCGACCTCGTCCATGGTGACGCGCTGGCCGGTCGACTTGGGGGTTATGTCGAAGCTGAAGCGGACCGCGAACTGGTCGCCGTTGAGATAAGGCCCTTCGACCGAGCCGCCGTGGACCTCATGGTTTTCCTGCCACCACTGGCTCTTCTGCTTGAGGGCATCCTTGCCACGGCAAACGGCCATCGGCCCCTCCATGGCTTCGTAGCTGACAATGTCGTCGGCATTGTACTTCGCGGCGGCGCCATCATGGTCGCCCTGCTTGAGAAGGTCGGTGAAATCCTTGGCAATTTCGGCAGTGGTCATGATTTCCTCCTGTTCAGACGATCTGCAGGTAGGGGGCAGACTGTTTGGCTGCCACCCGCTCGCCGCTCCAAGGTGACAATTCATGTCAGGATGCAGGCGCCCGGCCGGTGACTTATAGCCATCGTCCGAGGCGATGGCATGACAGTGGAGCGCGTGGCCCGCCGCAGGGATTACAAGGGCGAATAACACCCGCGCTCGATCGCCAGGCGCCGCACCAGCGCCAGCACGGTGTCGATCGTCGGTGTCGGCTGGGCGGTCAGGCGGCCGAGCTCCTGCACTGCCGTGACCAGCGCGTCGATCTCCATCGGTCGGCCGCGTTCGAGATCCTGCAGCATCGAGGTCTTGTGTTCGCCGACATCGCCGGCGCCCTTGATGCGCCGGTCGACCGGGATGAGGAAGCGCACGCCGAGGCGCTCACCGATCGCCTGAGCTTCCAGCATCATGGCGCGGGCGACTGCGCGTGTGGCTTCGTCGGCGACGATTGCCGCAAGTGTGCTGCCGGTCAGCGCCGAGATCGGGTTGAAGGAAAGATTGCCCCACAACTTCACCCAGATCTCCGATCGGATGTCCTCGCGTACCGGCGCCTGCAACCCGGCCTTGACCATTTCGCGGGCCAGCGCAGCGGCTCGCTCGCTCTTTTCGCCCGAAGGTTCGCCCAGTGAAAAGCGCGTGCCCTCGACATGGCGGATGAGGCCAGGCGCGTCGACCTCGACGGCCGGGTAGACGACGGAGCCGATGACCCGCTCCGGGCCGATGCGCTGCCAGATCGTGCCGCCTGGATCGACCGCGTCGAGCCGCGTGCCTTCGAGCGCGCCGCCCGCCTTGTAAAAATACCACCAGGGCACGCCGTTCTGCATGGTGACGACGGCCGTCCCCTTGCCCAGCAGCGGCGCGATCTGATCAAGCGCCGGCGCCAGCGAATGCGCCTTCAACGCCAGCACGACATAATCCTGCACGCCGAGCTCTTCCGCGCGCTCTGCCGCCTTCACCTGCGCCACCGTTTCCTTGCCGCCCTCGACCAGACGAAGGCCGTCGGCCTTGATGGCTTCCAGATGCGCGCCGCGCGCCACGATCGACAGATCGGCCGAGCCGGCGATCGCAAGCTTCGCGGCGAGATATCCGCCGATCGCGCCGGCGCCGAAGACCGTGATGCGCATCAGCCGAGCCCGAGCTTGGCCGCGAGACCGATCCGCTGCAGCTTGCCGGTCGCCCCCTTCGGAATCTCGTCGAGGATGACCACCTTGCGCGGAACCTTGAAATCGGCGAGCCGGGTGGCGGCAAAACCGCGGATGTCGGCCTCGCTGGCGCTCTGCCCCTCGCGCAGCACGACGGCGGACGCCACCTCTTCACCCAGCTTGTCATGCGGCATGGCGAAGGTGACGACCTGCGCCACCGCCGGATGATCCATCAGCACGTCGTCGACCTCGAGCGGCGATATCTTTTCGCCGCCGCGATTGATGATCTCCTTCAGCCGGCCAGTGACGCGCAGGTAATTGTCCTCGTCGAGGATGCCCTGGTCGCCGGTGTGGAACCAGCCATGGGCGAAGGCGCTGCCATTGGCCTCCGGGTTCTTCTCATAGCCTGCGGTGACGTTCGGTCCGCGAATGACGATCTCGCCGGTCTCGCCGGGTTTGAGCAACCGCCCGTCCGGCGCCATGACGGCAACTTCCGGTCCGGCCGACGCGCCGACGCTGCCGGGCTTGCGCAGCCCGGGCGGCAAGCGGTTCGACGCCATCTGGTGCGCGGCCTCGGTCATGCCATAGGCCTCGATCACCGGGCAGCCGAAGGTCGCTTCCAGCTCAGCCATCACCTGCGCAGGCAATGAGGCCGACGACGAGCGGATAAAGCGCAGCCGCGCCTCGGCAAGCTGCTCGGGATTGCGGGCGGCACGCGGCAGGATCGCCTGGTGCATTGTGGGCACTGCGGTATACCAGCTTGGTTTCGCTTCGGAGAGCCACTGGAAGAAGCGCAGCGCGTTGAAGCCCGGCGTGCAGAATACGCTGCCGCCGGCGGCGAGCGAGGACAGCACCGCCGCGATCAGCCCATGGATATGGAACAGTGGCATGATGTTGAGGCAGCGGTCGGCTGGAGTCAGGCCGAGCGTCGTGCCGATATTCTTTGCCGACGCCGCAAGGTTTGCATGGCTGAGCGGCACCAGTTTTGGACGCGACGTCGTGCCGGAGGTGTGCAGCAGGAGCGCGACATCGCCATCCTCAGCCAATCCCGCTGAGACCGGTGATCCGACCGGCTCGCCCTCGATCGTGAAGACGCCGGCCGGCGCGCCTTCCGGCACCAGAAGCCGCAGCACAGGGATGCCGAGGCGCTCGGCAACTTGGACCGAAGGACCTGTCTCACTCTTGCCGACGAGGATCGCCTTGACGCCGATATCGCTCAGATAGAAGTCCAGTTCGTCGGCCCGGTAAGCCGGATTGAGCGGCGCGGTGGACGCGGCCGCTGCCACGGCGATGAAGGCCGTTGCCATTTCCGGGCCGTTGGGCAGCACGATGGCGACGCGGTCGCCGCGGCCGATGCCGAGCGCGTTGAGCCGCGCCACGGTGTCGCCGATCAGGCAGCGCAACCCGCCATGCGAGAGGTCCGCTCGCTCAGGCGCGGCGATGGCCGGCGCGTCGTTGGCGCCTGGTGCGAGGCGATGAGGAAGATCGGAGGCGTTTTCGTTGTTTTTCATGGTTCCAGACTATGTTTCGAACGATCGGCCTATGTCGAGCAAATGGTTGCTCAATATCCGAGCGCCAGGCCGTCCTTGCGCGGATCGGAAGCGCCGGTCAGCGTGCCCTTTTCCCAATCGATCAGCACGGCCTGGCCGCCACCCAGCGGATGACCGGACTCAACCACCTTGTGGCCAAGCCGGCGCAGGCCTGCGATCGTCTCGGTGCGCACGCCTCGTTCGGCCTCGACGACGTCGTGGTTGTAGAACACCCGCGCCGCGTCGATCGCCTGCTGCGGATCCATGCCGAAATCGATCATGTTGGTCACGACATGCACATGGCCAAAGGGCTGGTAGCCGCCACCCATGACGCCGAAGGGCATCACTGCGCGGCCATCCTTGGTCATCATGCCCGGCATGATCGTGTGCATCGGCCGCTTGCCGGGCGCGATCGCGTTCGGGTGCTTCGGATCGAGGCGAAAGCTGGAGCCACGGTTCTGCAGCACGACCCCGGTCTTCGGGCCGACGACGCCGCTGCCGAAGGAATAGTAGGTGGAGTTGATGAAGCTCACCGCGTTGCGGTCGCGGTCGACGACACTGATATAGACCGTGTCGCTGCCGGGAAGATCGAGGCGCGGCAGGTCGGTCATGGCGCGCTGAGGATCGATCGCGGAACGCAGCCGGGCGGCATAGGCGCCGGAAAGCAGGGCCTTCACCGGCACGTCGACGTGGTCCTGGTCGGCGAGAAACGCGTCGCGATCCTGATAGGCCAGCCGGCCCGCCTCGATCTCCAGATGCAGACGTTCGGCGCCGGCGGGATCGAGCTTGCCCAGATCGAAGCCCGAGAGCATGTTCAGCATCAAAAGCGCGGTGAGGCCCTGGTTGTTGGGCGGCATCTGGTGGATTTCGTGAGCGCGATAGGAGGTGCTTACGGGGGTCCGGTAATCGCCCTTCGTGGCGGCGAAATCGTCGAGCGTGTGAAGGCCGCCAAGCGCGCGAAGTCGTCCGACCAGATCGTCCGCCACCTCGCCCTCATAGAAACCCGCACGCCCTTTCCTGGCGATGATGCGCAGCGTCTCCGCCAGCTCCGGCTGGCGGTGGATATCGCCTGGCTTCGGCGGCTTGCCGCCCGGAAGGAAGATGCGCGTAGCCACCTCGTCGGCAGACAGGTCGGTCTCCGGATCCTCCCAGTCGAAGGCGACTCGGTCATGCACGACATAGCCATTTTCCGCGTAGTGGATGGCCGGAGCGAGTGCGTCGGCCAGGCCCTTGCAGCCGTGATCCTCGAGCAAACGGCACCAGGCATCGACGGCGCCAGGAATGGTGACCGCGTGCGGGCCATGCAGCGGCAGTTCGGTGAATCCCTGGCCCAGATACCAGTCGACCGTCGCGGCGTTGGGGGCGCGTCCCGAGCCATTGAAGGCAAGAACCTTGCCGTCACCCTTCGGACAATAAAGGACAAAGCAGTCACCGCCGATGCCGGTCGATTGCGGCTCGACCACGGCCTGGACGGCGGCCGCGCAGACCGCGGCGTCCATGGCGTTGCCGCCCGAGCGCAACATGTCGATCGCGGCAAGGGTGGAGAGCGGATGCGAGGTCGCGGCCATCGCCTCGGTGGCGCGGACGGCCGAGCGGCCTGGAAGCTGGAAGTCACGCATGCTGGTTCTGGTATCCCCCAAATCAACGTCCGCGGCCGAAAAGCTGCGCGGCGGACAACAAGACGATCGATAGCACGATCAGGCAAGTGGAAATGGCGGCGATCGTCGGATCGATCTGGTCGCGCAGGGCATTGAACATGCGCCGCGTCAGCGTTGTGGTCTCGCCGCCGGAGATGAACAGCGAGACCACCACCTCGTCGAAAGAGGTGATGAACGCAAACAGCGCTCCGGAGACGATCGAGAAACGTATCTGCGGCATCGTCACCTGGAAGAAGGCCGAGAAACGGTCGGCGCCGAGGCTGCGCGCTACCATCTCCTGGTTCATGTCATAGGAGCGCAGGCCCGAGAGCACGGTCAACACGACCAGCGGCAGCGCCTGCACCGTGTGCGCGATGACGAGGCCGGTCAGCGTGTTGTTGAGGCCGACGCGGGCATAGAGAAAGAAAGTGCCGATGCCGATCAGGATGACCGGGATGATCAGCGAAGCCGTAAGCAGCGCGTTGATGGCGCCGGTCAGCCTGAGCGTGCGGGCGTTGATGGCGTAGGCCGCTGCGGTGCCGAGCAGCGACGCCACGATCGCCGTCATCACCGCCACCTTGACGGACACGATGGTGGCGTCGCGCCATTCGAGCGAGCCGAAATAGCTTTCGTACCACCGCAGCGACCATTCCTGCGGCGGAAACTGCAGCAGGCTCGAGCCGGAGAAGGACATGATGACGATGATCACCGAAGGGGCGATCAGGAACAGCATGACGAGCCCGCCAAGCGCATAGAGCCAGAGGCGTTGCCGATGCGAGATGGGCAGGCTGTTTTCCATGCTCATCGCTGGCTCCACACACCGGTGGCGCGGGCGCCGAGCAGCCATTGAAAGAGGCCAAGCAGCGCCAGCGTGACGCCAAGCAGCACCACGCCGAGCGCCGCGCCCGCGCCCCAGTTGGAATAGAGGCTTGTGGTCTGCTCCATGCGCATCGCCCACATGATCACCTTGCCGCCGCCCATTAGCGCCGGGGTGACGAAAAAACCGAGGCACAGCACGAAGACGATGACCACGCCCGAGGCGAGGCCGGGCAGCGACAGCGGCAGGAATATCTGCCGGAAGGTGGCGGCCGGGCTGGCGCCGAGATTCATGCCGGCGCGCAGGCAGTCGGTGTCGATGCTCTTCATCGAGGCGTAGAGCGGCAGCACCAGGAAAGGCAGCATGATGTGGGTCATGCCGATGACGACGCCGGCGAAATTGTTGGCGAGCGGCAGCGGCTGCGAGATGACGCCGAGATCCATCAGCCACGTGTTCACCAGGCCCTTGCGCTGCAGGATGACCAGCCAGGCATAGGTGCGCACCAGCACCGACGTCCAGAACGGCAGGATGACGAAGATCAGGCAGATCGAGGCGGCGCGGCGCGGCAGCTGCGACAGCATATAGGCCAGCGGATAACCGAGCACGACGCAGGCGCCCGTGACCGTGAAGGCAACCTTGAAGGTGGTGACGAAGGTCTTGATGTAGGAAGCCTGCTCGAAGAAGCGCGCATAGTTGGCGGCACTCATTTGCCCAGCTTCATCAAAAAGCGAGAGCCAGAACAGCCAGCCGATCGGCACGATGATGACGGCGAGGACGAGCACAAGGCCCGGCGACAGCAGCGCCAGCAGCCCGAAGGATTCCCGGCGCGCATCGGCACGCAGCGCATCGGCATTGAGCGTCGCGCCGACGTCGTCCTGGAGACTTGCGGATCGCATGCTCATCAGTCCGCCGCCACCAGCACCACGTCATCGGCATCGATGCCGAGATTGACAGGCTCGCCGGGCCTCGGCAGCTTCGCCAACGCGTCGGAGCGGCAATAGTCACGCAGCGCCACCTGACGGCCATCGCGCAGAATGGCGTAGCAGGTGAAGCTGTCGCCCTGGTAAATGACGTCGCCGACCGTTGCCGGGATGACGTTGGCTTTGCCCGCCGTCTCTCCATCGGAGACCAGATGCAGCTTTTCGGGCCGCGCCACCATCAGATGACTGCCGGAGGACGGCGCCGCGGCCGTCATGCGTATCTTCCTGTCTTGATACCAGACGCTGCCATCGCGGCATTCGACCGGAATGAAACTGGAATCACCGATAAAGCCGGCGACGAAGCGTGTCTTGGGACTGGCGTAGAGCACTTCCGGCCGGTCGATCTGCTCGATGCGCCCGGCATTCATCACGGCGATGCGGTCCGACATGGTGATCGCCTCGCGCTGGTCGTGGGTGACGTAGACCGTCGTCATGCCGAGCCTTCGATGCAGGTTGCGCAGCTCGATCTGCATGTGCTCGCGCAGGCTTTTGTCGAGTGCCGACAGCGGCTCGTCCATCAAAACGATGCGGGGCTCGAAGACGACGGCGCGGGCCAAAGCCACTCGCTGGCGCTGGCCGCCGGAGAGCTGATCGACGCGACGCTCGCCGAGGCCTTTCAGTTGTACCAGGTCCAGCGCCCTCCCGACGCGTTCAGCGGTTTCCGCCGCCGATACGCGCCGCTGCTTCAGCGGAAAGGCGATGTTGTGGAAGACGTTCATGTGCGGGAACAGCGCATAGTTCTGGAACACCATGCCTATGTTGCGCCTGTGCGGCGGCATGGCGATGATCTCCTCGCCGCCGACCTTGATGGAGCCGGCATTGGCCCGCACGAAACCGGCCAGTATCATCAGGAGCGTCGTCTTCCCCGAGCCCGATGGACCGAGCAGCGTCAGGAATTCGCCCGCGGCGACATCCAGGCCGAGATCGTGCAGCACCGACACGCTGCCGAAGCGCTTCTCGATACCGCCGATGACGATCGGAAGCGCGGACCGCGCAATAGACAAAAGCATCTCCTTGGGCTCCGGATCATTCCATGGCGGAAACCGCCGAAGCCGCACCGCGAGGTGCCGCCCCGGCGAGGGCGATCCGTCTATTGCTGGATCAGGTTGTTGAACTTCTCGGTCGCATCGACGAGGTTGTCGCGCCAGAACGCCGGATCCTGCAGCACCTGCTTCTTGACGTTCTCGGGCGCGGAGTTGATGTCCTTGATGCGCTCCGGCGGGATCTTGCCGGTCTCGAATGCCTTCTGATTGGCCGGGCCGTTGTCGACATAGAGGGGCAGGTTGGCCTGGAGATCGGGACTGACGAACTTGGCCAGCGCCTTCATGGCGATGTCCTTGTTCTTCGAGCCCTTCGGGATGACCATGCAGTCGGCGGTGAGCACGCCCTGGTCGAAGGAGAAGCTCACCGGCGCGCCTTGCTTCTTCAGCGTGCCGGCGCGACCGTTCCAAATGCTCGCCATATCGACCTCGCCGTCCTTGACGAGCTGCATGGCCTGAGCGCCGGAGGTCCACCAGGCATCGATATGGCCCTTGATCTTGTCGACGGATTGCAGCGCTCCGTCGATATCGACCGGATAGACCTTGTCGATCGGGATGCCCTTGGCCAAGGCGGCGACACTCAGTGTCTCGGTCGCCTGGCTGCCGGAGAGCGCGCGGCGGCCCGGGAATTTCTCGACGTTCCAGAAATCGGCCCAGGTCTTGGGGCCTTTGTCGCCGAAGACGTCCGTACGGTAAATCAGCACGACGGAGGTGTAGGAAATGCCGACCCAATCGTCATGCACGAGCTTTGGGTCAATGCCGCTCTTGTCGATGACATTGTAGTCGAGCTTCTCGAACAGGCCTTCCTTGGCGCCACGCGCACATTCGTCGGCGCCAAGCTCGGTGATGTCCCATTTGACTGCGTTGCCCGTCACCTGCAGGCGCACATCATCGAGGCCGTTGGTGGTGTCCTGCTTGATGGTGATGCCGAGTTCCTTGGCCGTCGGATCGAAGAAGGCCTTGGTCTGCGCCTCCTGATAGGTGCCGCCCCATGAGGCGACGGTGATGGTGTCGGCGGCCGACGCCGGAACGGCGACCGAGGCGAGCAGGCCGGTGACGGCGATGCCATGAATACAAAGTCTCTTCGTCATTTTCGCTTCTCCAACCGGTGTTCCCGTTATCGTTGATTTGGTATGCGAATTTGTATACAATTTCGAGTGTAATTTACCGGAAGCCGTTGTCAACATGAGATATGTGGTTTTTGGTGGGGACGCATCAGGGCTCGGCTCGGCGCGTTTGTCCCTGCCGAAAGCGCGCAGTTTCAAGCAGGCGCCAAAAAGCACTAGACTGCGATTCCATGACTGACCGTTGGAGGCTGGACGCTTGACCAAGGAGAGAAAAAACACGCTGCGCGACTCGGTATTCGAGAAGCTCAAGGCGTTGATCATCACTGGCCAGATCCCGCCGGGCGGCCGCGTGACCGAAAACGACATCGCCGAGCGCCTGAAGGTCAGCCGCACGCCGGTACGCGAGGCCTTCAACCGGCTAGAGCGCGACGGGCTGGTGATCGGGCGCCCGCGGCAGGGCTATGTGGTGGCCGAGTTCAACCTGACAATGTTCCGCGAAGCCTTCGACATCCGCGAACTGCTCGACGGGCGCGCTACCGAGTTGGCCGCCGCCAACGCCACCGCCGCCGACAAGGCAAAGCTGCGCGACATGCTCGCCGAATGCGAGCGGCTGGCGGCGATCCCGGAGCGCAGCACCAGGGAGAAATTCGAGGAGTTGCAGGTCGGCATCGACTTGCACCGGGTAATCGCCGAGATCAGCGGCAACGAGATGCTCCACGGCATGCTCTGCGGTATCCTCGACAAGTGCCAGCAATATGTGTGGACGGAGCTCCTGTGGCTGGACGAATGGAAGCTGACCCGCGAGGAACATGCCGGCATCGTCGACGCCATCTGCGCCGGCGACGTCACGCTGGCCGGCGAGCGCGCGCGCGCCCATGTGCGAGGCTCGCGCGAGAATATCCTGCGCCTGCTGCAGGCCAAGTCCGACTATCAGGGATTCTTCGCCAAGGCGTCGTAAAGGCAGCGGTCTATCGCATCAGCTCGCAAGCATGGGACAATTGGCGCCGCGCCGCAGGCTGACATGCGCCACGTCGCCGACGCCGAACTGAAAACCGTCGGCACGGCGCGGGGCATCTATGACGATCTCGGTCCCCTCACCCAGCTCGGCATGAAGGCGCAGCGTGCGGCCATGGAAGACGACGCCGCTCACCCGCGCCGGCGCGGTTCCCTCGCCCGCCTCGCCGGCCACCAGAAGATCCTCAGGGCGCACGCCGATGGTACGCATGTCGCCGGCGGTCGGCGTCTCGCCGCTTTCGGAAGTCGCCTCCAGCGGCAATTCGCCGGCGACAAAGCGCAGGCGCTCGCCGTCGCGGCCGAGAAAGCGCGACTGCAGGATGTTCATCGTTCCGATGAAGGAGGCGACGAAGCGCGTCGCGGGCCGATCGTAAAGCGTGGCCGGCGCAGCAGTCTGCTCGATGCGACCCCTGTTCATGACGACGATGCGGTCGGAGATCGACAGCGCCTCGGTCTGGTCATGGGTGACCATGACGAAGGTGGTGCCGAGCCGCGACTGCAGCCGCTTCAATTCGACCTGCATCTGTTCGCGCAGATGCGCGTCGAGCGCCGACAGCGGCTCATCGAGCAGGAGCACGCGCGGCTCGCAGACGATGGCGCGAGCCAACGCGACGCGCTGGCGCTGGCCGCCGGAGAGTTCGGAAACGCGGGCACGCAGCTTGTCGGCGAGCCCGACCATGTCGAGCGCCTCGCGGACCCGTCTGGCCTGTTCGGCTCCGGAGAGTTTTCGCAGCGACAGGCCGAAGCCGACATTGGCCGCGACATCCATATGCGGGAACAGCGCATAGTCCTGGAAGACGGTGTTGACCGGGCGGTCGAAGGGCCGCAGCCCGGTGATGTCGCGGCCCTCGAGCAGGACATCGCCGCTGGTCGGGCTTTCGAAGCCGGCGATGACGCGCAGGCTCGTCGTCTTGCCGCAACCGGAAGGGCCGAGCAGGGTCAGGAACTCACCGGGGGCGATATCGAGATCGACGGCGTCGAGGCCGACCACGCCGCCCGGGAAAACTTTCGAGACTTTCTGCAGCCGAACGAGTGGTTCAGGCGCCATCGCGCACCTCGGAAGGCTTGGTCGTGTTGACCCACAGTATCTGGCAGCGCTCGGAGCCAGGGTTGCGGAAGGCGTGCAGCAGCGTGCTCTTGAAGGCGAAGCTGTCGCCTGCCTTGAGCACGTAGGTCGTGGCGTCGACCACCAACTCTACCTCGCCGGTCATGACCAAGCCGAATTCGTGGCCGGCATGAGCATAGGCTTCCGCCGTGCCGCCGCCGGCCTCCACCGTCACCAGCATGCCGGTAAGCGTCGCGGCGGGCGGCGACAGCAGCGCCTTAGCGATGCCTTCCGATTTCACCGGGATCGCGCGCCGCTTGTCGGCGCGCACGCAATAGAGATCGTTGACCGCATCATTGCCGTCGGTGATCAGCGCCGACGGTTCGATGTCGAGCGCGGCGGCCAGCGGCCAGATCACCTTGACGCGCAACGAGGACATGCCGCGCTCGATCTGGCTGAGCGCGCCGATGGAGATGCCGGCTTTTGCCGCGAGCTCGGCCAGCGAGAGGTTACGCTCTAATCTCAGCGCCCGCACGCGCCGGCCGACGCGGATGTCGGCATCGTCTTTCGGCTTTGCCGCCGCTTCGTCAAGAATGTCCATGCAGTAATCCTCGTTAGTCTCTTCACCGGCGCGGCGCAGCGCCGCCATGCGTCCCCTTCTCCCCTTTTGGGAGAAGGTGTCGCCGAAGGCGAAGGATGAGGGGTGCTCCAGCTTGGCGAGGACGGCGATCCGTCCAACACCCCTCACCCGTCACGGCGCTGCGCGCCGATCCATTTTCTCCCACAAGGGGAGAAGGGGAGTCCTGCCGCTCAACCCCCGGCCTTCACTTTCTCGAACATCTTCGCCATATCGTCGTTCTGCTTCATCGGCCCGGTGAAGATGGTGGTCTTCAACATCACCTCCGGATCGGCCGGCAGTTGCAGCTTGTCCAGTTCGTCCTTCGAGACGCCAGCGAAGGCGGTCGAGAGCGAACTGCCATAGCCGTAGGACTGGATCAGGAACTTGCCCGATTCGGCGTCGAGCCGGCTGTTGATGAAGTCATAGGCGAGATCGACGTTCTTGGCGTCCTTGAGCATGACGAAGCCGCAGGCCCAGGTCAGCATGCCTTCCTTCGGCTTCATGAACTCGACCGGCACACCCTGCTTCTTGAGCGAAGTGGCCGAGGCGTTCCAGGTCATGGCGGCGACCAGCTGGCCGCTTGCCAAAGCCTGCTCGACCGAGGTCATGTCGGTGGTGTAGCTCGACAGCAGCGGCCGCTGCTCGCGCAGCTTTGCGGCCACCTTGTCCATCTGGTCCGGCGTCATGTCGAAGGGATTCACGCCGGCCAACAGCGCCGCGACGATCGGCGTGTCATGGACCGCATCGATGGTCGCCATCCGGCCGGCATATTGCTTGTCCCACAACAGGTTCCAGCTCGCCTCTGGGTTCTTGACCAGATCGGTGCGGTAGAGGATCGAGGTGTTGCCCCAGTCCCACGGCACCATCCAGACCTTGCCGTCGCCGGCTTGCAGGTCGGGCAGGTTCTTGAACACCGGGAAGATCGAATCCCAGTTCTTGATGCGCTTGGTGTCGATGGGCTGCAGCAGGCCTTCCTTGTTCCAGCGCGCCACCTTGTCATAGCAGGGATGCGCAATGTCGGGGCGGAAGCCGGCCTTGACCTTGGTGAAGGCGTCGTCGTCGTCGCCGAAGATCGTCGCCTCGACGCCATCGGGATGCGCGGCAAGGAAGCTCTTGTTGAAGTCGGGCAATTCATAACCCGACCAGGTGAAATATTGCAGCTTGTCGGCGGCCAGAGCAACCGTCGACGACAGCGCCATGGCCAGCGCCGTGAGACCCGCCAGGGCTTTGCGGCCAGTGATCGATTTCAGGTGTATGGTCATTTTCGTTCTCCTCTTCGTTGTTGTGGTTCAGGCTGAATTGCGTCGCGCGGTGCTGAAGCCGCGGTGGCGAAGGATTTCGGCGGTGCCGGCGATGATGAAGGAGACAGCGAGGATCATCGTGCCGAGCGCCATCACGGTCGGCAGCGAGCGCGGGAAGCGCAGCTGGCTCCAGATGTAGAGCGGTAGTGTCGGCTCGGTGCCGGCGAGAAAGAAGACGACGATGAACTCGTCGAAGGAGATCAGGAAGGCGAGCATGAAGGCCGACAGCACGGCAGGCAGACTGAGCGGCAGCATCACGCGCCGGAACGTCGTCCAGTCGGAGGCACCGAGATCGAGCGCGGCCTCGCGGATGGTCTTCGGGATGGCTGCGAAGCGGCTGCGCATCACCACGACCGTCGTCGGCAGCGCGACGAGGATGTGGCCGAATACGATGGAAACACGCGACGGGCCAAGGCCGATCAGATTGACCAGGATCAGCAGCGAAATTCCGACGATGACGCCGGGGATTAGGATCGGCAGCCGCGCGATGGCGCTGATCGTGACCGCGAGCGGCGAGCGGCCGTAGAGGTCCATGTAGGAAACGGTGATGCCGCAGAGCGTCGCGCCGGAGGCGGCGATGACGCCGATTACCAGGCTGTTGGCCAAGGCGCCGGAGAGCGCCGGATTTCCGTAGAGCGTGCGGTACCATTCCAGCGTGAAGCCCTGCAGCGGAAACGCCGCCTGGATGGAGTTGTTGAAGGAAAACAGCGGGATCAAAAGCACCGGCAGATAAAGGAACACGAGATAGCCAAGCACGTAGAGGCCGAGCCAGCGGCCGCCCGCATTGGTGTCTCTACGCGCGCTCATGTGCGGCTGCCGAACCGGCGGTCGGCGCCGCGCGCGACGAGCACCACGCACAGGATGACCAGCATGACGCAGACAGAGAGCGCCGCACCGAACGGCCAGTCGTTGGCCTTGCCGAACTGCGACTGGATCAGCGTGCCGATCATGGTGCTGGCCGGGCCGCCGACCATGGCCGGCGTGACATAGTCGCCGACGGTCGGCACGAAGACGACCAGCGCGGCGGCCAGCACGCCTGGCATGGAATTCGGCAACACGACACGCCGGAACGATGTAAAGGGCCGCGCGCCGAGATCGGACGCTGCCTCTAGCAGCGATTTCGGGATCGTATCCAGCGCCACATAGATCGGCAGGATGGCGAAAGGCGCGTAGGCGTGAGCGAGCGTCACCACCACGGCCGTCGGCGTATTGAGAAAGGCCAGCGTCGGCTCCTTCCAAATCCCGCTTTCGATGAAAGCCGAATTCAGCACGCCGTTATAGGCAAGCACGATCTTCCAGGCGAAGACGCGCAAGAGGTAGCTGGTCCAGAAAGGCAACGTGACGAGGAAGAGCAGCAGATTGCGGCGGCGGCCGGCATGAAAGGCGAGATAGTAGGCGACGGGATAGGCAGTAACAACGGTTGCCAGCGTCACAAGGCCGGCAATGACCAGCGAGCGCAAAGTCACCGACCAGTAGAGCGGATCCGTTGCGACGGTGACGAAGTTTGCGACCGTCAGGCCGACGCCGAGCAGCGAGCCGTCATTCCCCCGGAAGGAGAGGAAGACCACGAGGCCGAGCGCGAACAGAATGAGGAAGAAGGTGACTAGCCCGCCCGGCAGCAACATGGCGAAGCGGAACACAGGCGAAATGCGGCTCTCGGGCAAGGGCCGTGTTGCAACGATGGTCGACGACATCGAACTTTCCATCGGATTCTGAAATTGACTAATGCTTTTTCATATTCATGAAACTGTCAAGTTGAATCGCTTGTGCGCCGCACGCGTGATCAGCGCTCGAAGGCGTCGAGCATGCGATACCAAGTGATCGCGGCGGCAACGCCGATCTGGCGGAAAGCGTGGAACGGGATCGGCTTGACCGGCGACAGCGGGAACGGCAATTGCCTTGCGTCGCCGCTGGCAAGGTAGTTCGCCATGCGCCTGCCCAGCGCGCTCATCAGCCCGACGCCCCTGCCCTGGCAGCCGACGATGGCAATCAGGCCATTTTCCGGCTCGTGCAGGTGCGGCAGGTGGTCCGGTGTCAGCGCAACGCGGCCGAACCAGCGCTTTTCGATCGCGATGCCGCCGAGCGCCGGATAGAGGCGAATGAGCGCGCGTTCGAGATGCGCCCAGTCCGCGGCGCTTGAAGGCAGCGCCATGCGGCCCCGCCCGCCCAGCACCAGCCGGCCGTCGGGACTCCGGCGATAGTAGACCAGGATGCGGCGGGAGTCCGAAACCGCCTGCCCATCCGGCAGGATGCTGGCAACAAGGTCCGCCGGCAGTGGCGCGGTGGCGATCTGGAAGGAATGCAGTGGCACGATCGTCTGGCCAAGACCAGGCATCAGGCCATCCGTATAGGCGTTGGTGGCGAGCACGACCGCCTTGGCACGCAGCTTGGCGCCGCCTTCCATCGAGACCTGCCATATGCCGGCTTCCTTGGCGAGTTTCACCGCCCTCTGCCGCTCGGCGATTTTCGCCCCGGCAGCCAAGGCGACGCGGGCGAGCTCAAGCGTGTAGGACAGTGGATCGACGACGCCGGCGCGGCGGTCGAGCCAACCGCCGAGATAGCCCCTGGCGCCGGTCATCGCAGCGATCCCGGCCCGGTCGAGCAGTTGGACGTCGGCGCCGCGCGAGCGCCATTGCCGATCCCGGTTGGCCGCCGCCGTCAGCGCCGTTTCCGTGTGCGCGGCCTGGATCCAGCCATTGCGCGTGAACGGCACGGCGAGCTTCTCGTCACGGATCACATCGAACACGGCGTCGGCGGTGGAAGCGGCGAAGTCGACGAGGGCCCCGCCGCGCTCCTTGCCGAAATGCCCGATGAGCCATTCCGGATCGTATTTTAGGCCGGGGATGACCTGGCCGCCGTTGAGACCCGAAGCGCCCTGCCCGATCGCGCCTGCGTCAAGCACCTGGACGGAAAGGCCGGCGCGCGCCGCATGCAGCGCAGTCGAAAGGCCCATGATGCCGCCGCCTACGATGACCACGTCGAGCGTCCCACTCGCCGACAAGTCCGATTGAAACGCCGGGGTGTCCTGCGGCTTTTGCCAGACCGGAACGGAGAAGGCTGCGGGCAAGAGTTCACCTACGCGCTGGAGTTCGTGAAAATCCTATTGTCGATTTCACAAATTTGAAAGTGCGTTTCGATGGGCCAGTCCACACATGGCTGTATGACAGCACAGCGATGGCCATAAATGTTGCGGCCGGCGGGATAGACGTTTCCGCGAAATAGGGGAAAAGTGCCGCCCGCAGAATGAGAGGAAGCATCACCATGACCGACCCAACCCACCTGCCCGCCGACGGAATTTTCGTCGGCCGCGCCAGAACCGGCGAAGTGCCCCATCCGCTTGTGGTCACGGTGCGCGAGGGTGAGTTGATCGACATCACCTCGAGTGCGGCGCCCACGGTGCGCGATGTCTGCGAGTTGGACGATCCGGCTGGTCATGTACGCTCGGCAAAGGGCAAGGCGATCGGCGCGCTCGCCGACATAGCGGCGAACAGCTTCGAAGAAAAACGCGATGCGAAGATGCCGATACTGCTTTCGCCCGTCGACCTGCAGGCCGTTAAGGCTTCCGGCGTCACTTTCGTCGTCAGCCTGCTGGAGCGCGTCATCGAGGAGCAGGCGCGCGGCTCGGCGGAAAAGGCGGAGGCAATCCGCGCCGACATCGCCGGGCTGATCGGCCATGACCTGTCGAAGCTCAGGCCCGGCTCGCCGGAAGCGATGGAGATCAAGGCGAAGCTGATTTCGCGTGGCGCCTGGTCGCAATATCTGGAAGTGGGCATCGGCCCCGATGCCGAGATCTTCACCAAATGCCAGCCGATGGCCTCGGTCGGCTTCGGCGCGGATGTCGGCCTGCATCCCGTCTCGACCTGGAACAATCCGGAGCCGGAGATCGCGATGATCGCCGACAGTTCGGGCCGCATCGTCGGGGCCACGCTCGGCAACGACGTCAATCTGCGCGACGTCGAGGGACGCTCCGCGCTGCTGCTCGGTAAAGCCAAGGACAACAACGCTTCCGCCTCGCTCGGACCGTTCATCCGGCTTTTCGACGAGACGTTTTCCATCGCCGACGTGAAGACGGCCACGGTGCGGCTCAGCGTCGAGGGCAAGGATGGCTTTTCGCTGGAGGGCGCAAGCTCGATGGCCGAGATCAGCCGCTCGCCGGAAGAGCTGGTCAAGGCGGCGATGGGGCCGCATCACCAGTACCCTGACGGGCTGGCGCTCTATCTCGGCACCATGTTCGTGCCCTCGAAGGATCGCGGCGAGAAGGCCAAGGGCTTTACCCACAAGGTGGGCGACATCGTCACCATCTCGTCGGAGAAATTTGGCGCGCTCGCCAACCGGGTGCGGCTGTCGCCGGACTGCCCGCATTGGACCTACGGAGCCAGCCACCTGATGCGCGACCTGGCCAGGGCAGGTCTGATCTAGCGGCGGGCGACGCTTGTGCCCATCGCCGCGGGCTGACGGCGCGAAACGAGGGTTTGCCCGCAAATATCGAGCAACTGATGCAATCTGATGGGATTGCTGATGGCGTGCGGGCCTCACCCAACATCCATTGGCTGTGGAGGCTTGCCAGAGCCCCAAAAAGGGAATGCTCTGATCGTTCCGTTCGGCGCTGGCGGGAGACGCGGTCCAAGGCCGCATGGCGCTTGGATGAGGGAGGAGAATTTCAACATGGGAGGAAATCGAATGCTTTCGCGGCTAAGACTGCTCGTTCTTGGCTTGATAGCCATGCTCGCCATTCCGGCGATGGCGCAGGCCAAGACGTTCTACTGGATTTCGCATGGCGGTCCGGCCGATCCGGTCTGGACCTACTTCCTCGCCGGCGCCAAGCAATGGGCGAGCGACACCGGCAACAAGGTCAACACGTCCTTCCACAATGGCGATGTCGCGTCGCAACAGGAGGCGATCCGCGCCGCCATCTCGGCCAAGGCCGACGGCATCGTCACCACCAGTCCCGATCCGGGCAGCCTGATCGAACTCGCCAAGGAAGCGCGCGCGGCCAACATCCCGATCATCAACTTCAACACGCCCGATCCGAAGGCCAACTTCAACGCCTATGTCGGCGGCGACAATGTCACCTTCGGCAAGCACTGGGCGCAATACCTGGTCGACAAGGGCCTGGTGAAGAAGGGCGACTTCGTCTGGATGCCGGTCGAGATCCCCGGCGCCACCTATGGCGTCCAGGAAGAGGAAGGCATCAAGAGCGTGTTCGGGCCAGCCGGCATCACCTACGAAGTGACCGAAGCGACGCTCGACCAGGCCGAAGTGATCAACCGCATGGTCGACTATCTCACCGCCCACAAGGGCAAGGTGAAGGCGATCATCGGCCTGGGTGACCTGGTCACCGGTTCGATCAAGCGGGTGTTCGATCAGGTCGGCGTCAAACCAGGTGAAATCCCGGTCGTCGGGTGGGGCAACTCGCTGGACACCACGCAGGAAGTACTGAACGGCTATGTCAACGCCGCGCAGTGGCAGGACCCGCAGGCGACCAGCTATGTGGCTCTTTCGCTGGCCAACATGGCCGCCAGCGGCATCCCCCCAGGCTTCAACGTCATCACCGGCGCGCTCTATGAGAAGGACACCGCCGGCGTCTACGACAAGATCCTGTCCGGCAAATAACCCTCAAGCGAACGGTCGCGACGTCCCTGTCGCGACCGTTTTTCCTTCTCCCCGCGCCGCCCCAATCGGATGGCGGCGCTACGTCGCGGGTTCAATGGAAAACCGTTCCCTCATCCAACGCCTGATCGCGCGGCCGGAATTCGGTCCGCTGGTGCTTCTCGTCGTCGAGATCGTCGTCTTCTGGGGCATCAATCCCGACTTCCTGTCGCCGCAGAACATCTCCAACATCCTGGCCTTCACCGTCGAGCTCGGCCTGATCGCGCTGGCGATGACCCTGCTGATGACGTCCGGAGAGTTCGATCTCTCGGTCGGTTCGCTGTTCGGCTTCTCGCCGGTCTTGATGTGGACGCTCTACAACAGCGGCGTCACCTCACTGGAGATGGGCCTGCTGATCGCGCTGGTGGTCGCCGCGCTCGTCGGCCTGGTCAATGGCTGGTTCGTCACCCGGCTGAAAATCCCGTCCTTCCTGGTGACGCTCGGCATGCTGCTGGTCGTGCGCGGCACGGCACTGTTCATCACCGACGGCTTCCCGCAGCGCACCTGGAGCGCGGAAGGGAGCTGGCTGGCGAACATTCTGGTGGGCGACTTCTACGTCGGACCGTTCCGCGTCTATGCCTCGCTGTTCTGGTTCATCGGCGCCGCGATCGTGCTGGGCTATGTGCTGACTGAGAGCCGCACCGGCAACTGGATCCAGGCCGCCGGCGGCAATCCGCTTGCAGCCCGCGCGCGCGGCGTCAACGTCAACCGCGTCAAGGTCGGCCTGTTCATCCTGTCGGCGGTGATGGCTTCGCTGGCCGGGGTGATCTCGTCGCTGCGCACCTCCGCGGCCAATCCCAACAGCGGGACCGGATACGAGCTCGAGGTCATCGCCATGGTGGTGATCGGCGGCACGGCGCTGACGGGCGGACGCGGCACCATCGTCGGCACGGTGCTCGGTATCCTGATCCTGCGCGTCATGCGCAACGGCATCGTGCTGATCGGTGTGCCGGGGCTGGCCTACAACATCTTCATCGGCGCGATCATCCTCGGCATGATGGCGCTGCATTCATGGCTCGAACGCCGGCACCAGGCGGGGACTTAGAACCATGGCAGAACCGCTGATCCGCATGGAAAACATCCGCAAGTCCTACGGGCGCGTGCAGGCGCTGGTGGACGCCAACTTCCATGTCAACGAAAGGGAGATCGTCGGCCTGCTCGGCGACAACGGCGCCGGCAAGTCGACGCTGATCAAGGTGCTGTCGGGCGCCGTGCCGCTGACCAGCGGCGACATCTTCATTCGAGGCAAGAAGGTAATTTTGCGCTCGACCAGCGACGCCATCGCACACGGCATCGAGACCATTTACCAGGACTCCGCACTGGTCACACAATTGTCGATCGCCCGCAACCTGTTCCTCGGGCGCGAGCCGATCAAGCCGCCGCGCTTCCTGAACCGCATGGACCAGGAGACGATGAACGCGGTAGCGCGCGACCTGCTCAAGCAAGTCGGCATCTCCAAGAACATCCCGCCGACGACGCCGATCGGCTCGCTGTCTGGCGGCGAGCGGCAGGCGGTGGCGATTGCGCGCGCCATGCATTTCGACAGCGACCTCATCATCCTCGACGAGCCGACCAACAATCTCGGCGTCGCAGAGACGCAAGGCGTGCTGAGCTTCGTGCGCGGCGCGCGCGATTCCGGGCACTCCTGCATCTTCATCGCCCACAACATCCACCACGTCTTCCAGGTGGTCGACCGCATCGTGGTGATGCGCCGGGGGAAGGTGGTGGCCGACGACATTGATCCGAAGAAGACCACTGTCGCCGAAGTCGAGCGCGTCATCACCGGCATGTCGGACAAGGAAATCCGCGACGCCATCAGCGACGGCCAGCAACAGCACGGCTGATTGCTGGCCACATCGGCGCCCGGCAGCCGCTTCACGCCTCTAAAGCGCGTCGCGCTGAAACGGATTAAGGCGACGCGCTTCAGGTCTCTGTTTTGATGCATGTCGATGCCCCAGAACCGCTGCACACTTCTGGGCGACATGCATTTGCTGGCACAAGATTGCATCAGTCCCTATGACTCGACCCATGAAAGCCACCGTAGCCGACATCGCAAGAAACTGCGGCCTGTCGACCGCGACGGTCGACCGGGTGCTCAACAACCGCCCAGGCGCGAGCGCGGCCAACCGGCAGCGCGTGATGGAGGCGGCAAAGCAACTCGGCTACCTGCCGACGCTCGACCAGGTCGTACTGCCCTCGAAGCCGGCGCATCTCGAATTCTTCCTGCCGATCGGGAGCAACGCCTTCATGGCCGACCTCGCGCATCACATCGAGGATTATGCCCAGCGCCTGCCGCTGGTCGCTTCCTGCCGGATCCACAACCTTGGCGGCATTTCGCCGGGCGCACTGCAGGCCTCGGTCGAGAACCTGTCGCTCAAGGCCAACGGCGTCGGCGTGATCGCCGTCGACCATCCGCGCACGCGCAACATCCTGCGCGAGCTGGTCGAGGCGGGAATCAGGCTGGTCACACTGGTCTCCGATGTCCCGGCGGCACCGCGTTCAGCCTATGTCGGCATCGACAACCGGGTGGCGGGGCGCACCGCGGCATTTCTGATGGGACGCTTCATTGGCGGCAGGACCGGGCATCTGGCCATGGTGGTCGGCTCGCGCTCCTATCGCGGCCACGAAGAGCGTGAGATGGGCTTTCGTTCGGTTCTCGCCGAGGAATTCCCCAACCTCACTGTTTCCAGCGCGGTCGAGATCAATGACGAGCCGGACGCCAGCTACAGCGCCACCATCAAGGCGCTGCACAACGAGCCGGAGTTGCTCGGCATCTATTGCGTCGGCGCCGGACGCTCCGGCGTGGCCAAGGCATTGCTGGAAGTCAGGCCGCGCAGAAAGCCGGTCTTCATCTGTCACGACCTGACCAAGGAAACGCGCCGCTATCTCGTCGACGATCTCGCCGACGTCGTCATCGACCAGAACGCAAGGCTGATTGCAGAGCAGTCGGTGATCCGCCTGCTCGGCTCGATCGCCTCGTCGGTGCCTTACCTGACGAAGAAATTCATCGAGCCGCGGCTGATCTTCAAGGAAAACGTGCCGGTGCAGTAGACCGGCGGCGGTACCGGCGCGTGGCTCTTCAGATTTGTCCGACGATTGATCCGGCAAATCTGCACAGCAGCTATGCACGTTTCGCAATTGCCGAATCGTTGGGCAACTCGTAGATATCTGGGTGTCGGCCGTCTCCTCCTCCCAGATGTGATGCCGACGCTGAATACGGTGCACCTCCTCCCGTGCCGTGTTCGAAATCGAGCCCGCTGCCACCTCCTCCCGGCAGCGGGCTTTTTCTTTGCCCGCAACAGGCGCGGTTCCTCTTACCCGGATTACCGAGGGGGCGGCACGGACAATCCCGAGAATCCGGCCTCTCTCCGAGGGAAAGAAAGTCAGCGAGCCCGGAACGAAGCGATCAGGCTTTCGGCCATGCGCACGAATTGCGCGCTCGGGCCTTCGGCGCCGACGCTCTGCATGGAGACTCGGGCGCCTTCGAGCAGCAGCGACAGCGTGTCGGCGAGAAGCTCCGCCTGGCCGATGCCGGCATCGCGGCAAAGAGCGACAAGCTTCTCGCGCTGGGCTTCCTTCAGTTCCTTGATGACGCGCCTGGCCGGATGATCGGTCTCGGTGAGCTCGACTGCCGCATTGGCCATGTCACAGCCGCGACTGTCGGCGCTGAGCAGTTCCGAAGCCTTCTGGACCCAGGCATGCAACTGGGCGAGCTTGTCGCCGGGATACCGGGCCTCGAACTCGTCCCATATTCTCGAAGCCTTCGCCGCCGTGGCGCGCAGGCATTCGATGACCAACTCGTCCTTGGATTCGAAGTGGCGGTAAAGCGTCATCTTGTTCGTGCCGGCAGCCTCGGTGATGGCGTCGACGCCCACGCCCTTGATGCCGTGCTTGTGGAACATGTCCTGCGCCGTCTCCAGGATTCGATCCCGGGGGCGGGAACGCTCCGCGACGCCGTCAGTCATGATGATCTCCTTTCGTCGTTTCCAAAAAAACCGTCGCCACCTCTTGACTAGGGTGTTACCGGTCTGTAACTTCCAGAATGTTACTTACTGGTAACACCTATATCACTCGCCGTCAAACGACAAGGCCCTCCGATAGCCCTGCCAGAGTGAGATAGGTCGCAAAACCTGCCTGTCATGCGGCTTCGGCCGGTGAATTCGAGAAAAAGGCGGTCCGTGATCATGCGATACGGACCGCGCAAGGAGCCGCTCCTATGCAAAAGCGCAAAGACCTGACGATCGACGAAGCCATCCGGGATCCGATGATCCGGCTGGTGATGAAGGCGGACGGGATCGACCCCAAGGCCTTCGAACGGATGCTGCGTTCGCGCGCGGCTGACCAGGCGCTGGGCGACGGCATCGCGCCATCCTTCCTGGCGGACTCCGGCTCCGGCCGGGCCAGGCGCCTGCGCCATGTTGCAAGACCGTTCGGCGAGGCGTCCGCGTCATGGTAAACTTTTTCATCCACCGCCCGATCTTCGCGTCGGCGATCGCCATCATCATGGTGCTCGCCGGCGCGATCGCCTATTTCCTGCTGCCGGTTTCGCAATTCCCCGACATCACGCCCCCGCAAGTGGTGGTCAGCGCCCATTATCCGGGCGCCAGCGCGCAGGTCGTGGCCGATACTGTCACCACGCCGCTCGAGCAGCAGATCAACGGCGTGCAGGGCATGACCTATATGTCGTCGACGAGCTCGAATGACGGCTCCTCGACCATCACCATCACCTTCGATGTCGGCTATCCGCTGAGCACGGCGGCCGTAGACGTGCAGAATCGCGTCAGCCAGGCGGCATCCTCCCTGCCGGCCATCGTCAACCAGGGCGGCGTGACGATCAAGAAGCAGAATCCCAATTTCGTGCTGATCGTCGACCTCACCTCGCCGGACGGCTCGGTCGATCCGGTGGCGCTGAGCAACCTCGCCTATCTCCAGGTGGTCGATCCGCTGAAGCGGCTGCCCGGCGTCGGCGACGTGCAGATCTTCGGCGAGCGCCGCTATTCGATGCGCGTCTGGCTCGACCCGGACAAACTCGCCAATCTCGGCATCACCGCCGTCGACGTGCAAAATGCGATCGCCGAACAGAACGTGCAGGTGGCGGCCGGGAAGATCGGCCAGTCGCCGGCGCCCGCCGGCACCGCCTTCGAGATGCAGGTCAACGCGGTGGGCCGCCTCAGCGACCCGAAGGAATTCGGCGACATCGTCGTGCGCGCCAACTCTCAGAGCGGCTCGCTGGTCAGGCTGCGTGACGTCGCCCGCATCGAGCTCGGCGCGCTGCAATATTCGTCATCCGCCTTCTTCGGCAAGGACCCGACCGTGGTGCTTGCCGTCTACCAGATGCCCGGCTCCAACGCGCTCGACCTGCAGCAGCGGGTCAAGGACAAGATGCAGGAGCTGTCGCAGCGTTTCCCGAAGGGCGTCCACTACGCCATGCATTACGACACGACGCGCTTCGTGTCGGCCTCGATGCATGACGTACTGATCACGCTCGGCGAAGCGCTGGTTCTGGTCGTGGCGGTGGTGTTCATCTTCCTGCAGAGCTGGCGCACCACCATCATCCCGACCATCGCCATTCCCGTCTCGCTGATCGCGACGCTGGCGATCATGTACATGCTCGGCTTCTCGCTCAACATGCTGTCGCTGCTCGGCATGGTGCTGGCGATCGGCCTCGTCGTCGACGACGCGATCGTCGTGGTCGAGAACGTCGAGCGACAGCTGGAGGCCGGGCTCAAGCCGCTTGCCGCGACGCGCGCGGCGATGGCCGAAGTGACAGGACCTATCATCGCCACCACGGCGGTGCTGATGGCGGTGTTCATCCCGGTCGCCTTCATCCCCGGCGTCTCCGGCCGGCTCTACAATCAGTTCGCGTTGACCGTGGCGATCTCTGTCGGCATCTCGGCCTTCAACTCGCTGACGCTGTCGCCGGCGCTGAGCGCCGCCTTCCTGCGCCACCGCGGCGAGACCCAGTTCGTGCTGTTCCGCTGGTTCAACGCCGGCTTCGACTGGCTGTCGCATGCCTATGCGCATGGCGTGCGCATCCTGATCAAGCTGCGCTGGGCGATGCTCGGCCTGTTCGCGGCCGGCCTCGTCGCCACCTATTTCGTCTGGCAGAAACTGCCTTCGACCTTCCTGCCGGTCGAGGACCAAGGCTATTTCTTCGTCGTTATCCAGTTGCCGGACGGCGCTTCGCTCGAGCGCACCGACGCGGTGGCGCAGAAGGCGCGCGATATCCTGCAGAATACCCCCGGCGTCGACATCGTCGGCTCGATCAGCGGCCTGAATTTCCTCACCAGCGCCGCGCAGTCGAACTCGGCGGTCGAGTTCGCCATCTTGAAGCCGTGGGACGAGCGCGGACCTGAACAGAGCGCCTCGAAGCTGGTCGAGCAGGTGCGAGGCAAGCTCCTGCAGATGCCGGACGCGTTCGCGCTCTCCTTCGATCCGCCTTCGATCCCGGGCATCGGCACCACCGGCGGCTTCGAGTTCCAGGTCGAAGACCTCTCGGGCCGCGGCAGTGCCGCGCTCAACGACGTCACGCAAGCGCTGATTGCCGAGGCGCGCAAGCAGCCGGAGCTCAACCCGCAACAGCTGTTCTCGTCCTTCTCGACCTCGACGCCGCAGTTCAACTACGACCTCGACCGCAGCAAGGCAAAGCTGCTCGGCCTCAACCTGCCGGACGTCTTCAACACGCTGCAGATCTATCTCGGCTCGCTCTACGTCAACGACTTCAACCTGTTCGGCCGCACCTTCCGCGTGACGATCCAGGCCGACAAGGACGCGCGCGCCGACGCCACCGACATCTCGCGGCTCTATGTGCGCAATGCGTCCGGCGGCATGGTGCCGCTGAGCACGCTGGGCAAGCTGGTGCCGATCGTCGGACCCGAGACCGTGCCGCATTACAACAACAACGCCTCGGCCCTCATCAATGGCGGCGCTGCCCCCGGTTTCTCGTCCGGACAGGCGGTGGCGGCCATGGAGCGGGCGGCGGCGAATGTCCTGCCGCGCGACTTCGGCTATGAATGGACCGGCATCACCTATCAGGAGCTGAAGGCCGGATCGATCGCGTCCGTCGTGTTCGGGCTGGCGATCGTCTTCGTCTTCCTGATCCTGGCGGCGCAGTATGAAAGCTGGGCGATGCCCTTCATGGTGCTGCTCGCCGTGCCGCTCGCTCTGTTCGGCGCCTTCGTGGTGCTGATGCTGCGCGGCATGCAGATCGACGTCTACTCGCAAATCGGCTTCGTCATGCTGATCGGCCTGGCGGCGAAGAACGCGATCCTGATCGTCGAGTTCGCCAGACGCAGGCGCGAGGAAGGCCTCACCATCGTCGAGGCCTCGATGGAAGCCGCGAGGCTGAGGCTGCGTCCGATCCTGATGACCGCCTTCGCCTTCATCCTCGGCGTGCTGCCGCTGATGTTCGCCACCGGTGCAGGCGCCGCCAGCCGGCAGTCGATCGGCACCACCGTTTTTGGCGGCATGGTGGCGGCGACCATCCTTTCGCTCGTCTTCGTGCCGGTCTTCTACGCGGTGATCGAGCAACTGCGCGAAGGCAGCGAAAAGGAACCATCCGAGGGACACCACGCCCCTGCCCCGGAAGAAATTGAACCGACCGCCGAGCCGGCGCTTCAGCCGCTCGCTCAGGCGGCTGAATAGGATTGGAGATCAATCATGCGTAGATGGAAAATCGCTCTCGGCGCCGCCGTCGCGATAGGCGCGGTCTCGGTGGCAAGTGTTCACCTGCTGAACCTGGGCTACCTCGGCGGCGGCACGGCAGGCGCGGCACCCGCGCCGGCAGCCTTCGTCATGCCGGTGCCGGTGGTGAATGTCGTGAAGAAGACGCTGCCGATCTATCTCGACTATGCCGCGCGGGTGGAATCCATCCGCAGCATCACGCTGCAGGCCCGCGTGCCGGGCTATCTGCAGGAGCAGACGGCCGCCGACGGCAGCGACGTCAAGCAGGGCGACATGCTCTACCGCATCGCGCCAGATGATTATCAGGCCGCGCTGGACCAGGCGAAGGCGCAGGTGCAGCGCGATAGCGCGACGCTCGAATATGCAAAGTCCAATCTCGGCCGCGGCACAGATCTCGCCAAAGCCGGCTACCTCGACAAGGACAGCTTCGACCAGCGTACCAGCAATCTGCGCACGGCCCAGGCCGCCCTTGCCGTCGACCAGGCGGCGGTGCGGACGGCCGAGCTCAACCTCGGCTATGCCGATATCAAGGCGCCGTTCCCGGGGCGCATCGGCCGCAACCAGGCCTCGGTCGGCACGCTGGTCAGCGTCGCCGGCACGGTGCTCAACACGCTGGTGCAGCTCGACCCGATCTATGTGACCTTCAATCCGAGCGAGACCGACCTCATCCAGATCGAGCAGGCCAAGGCCAACGGCCCGATCGCCGTCGACGTGCTGTTGCCCGGCGAGACGGTGCCCAGCCAGAAGGGCGAGCTCACCTTCATCGACAACACGATCGACCACTCGACTGGAACGATCACGGCGCGCGCCACGATCGGCAACGCCAAGTTCACGCTGCTGCCGGGACAATATGTGCGGGTGCGCCTGCATGTGAAGGAACAGCCGAACACGCTGATGGTGCCGCAGGTGGCGCTGGGCTCAAGCCAGCTCGGCAAGTACCTCTATGTCATCGGCAAGGGCAACACCGTCGACCAGAAGCTTGTCTCGCTTGGGCCGACCGACGGCGACCTGATTTCCGTGACCTCGGGCATCTCCGAAACCGACCAGGTGATCACGGGCAATCTGCAGAAAATCGGACCCGGAATGCCGGTTTCTCCCTTGCCGCAATCGAAACCGGCCAGCTGATAACCCCCATCAGTTTCCGGTCCGACGGCGTCCTCGACCCCCACGTCGAGGGCGCCGTTTTGCTATGAGGCTTCAGAAGGCTCCCGGCGCCGGCTCCGTGCGCTGCTTCGCGGGATCGCTTGCAAGCAGTTCGACCAATCCGGCGATATCCGCGCGCTCGGCCTTGGCCGGCAGCATGAAGGCGCAATAGGGCTGGCCGAGGCGAACAGCGACGGAGGAGAGCGCGATCAATCGGCCCGCCTCCAGGTCGGCATTCGCCATCACCCTTTGTCCCAGGGCTATCCCCAGCCCCAGCCGCGCGGCGCCGATCGCCAGGCTGGACAGGCCGACGCGGCGGCCATGCGACGGGTCCGGCGCGCGGCTGCCCCCGGCGGCGGCGAACCAGTCCGCCCAGCTCGGATGCGAGGCGTAGTTCGGCCCCCAATTGGTGTGGATGAAGTGGCTCTCATGCATGTCCGCTAGCCCGGCGGCTCCGTCGCGGTGACGCCGCCAGAACTCGGGTGACGCGACCGGCAGGACGTCGTCATGAACGAGCCTGACCATTTTCAGCGCCGGATAGTGATAATCGCCGTAGGAGATGCGCAGGTCGATGTTCTGGCGCACCACGTCGACGGGATCGTCCTCGACGCGGACATCGATCGCCATTTGCGGAAAGCCCTCAAGCAGCACCGCCAATCGCGGCGCCAACCACAGCTCGGCCAGGGAGAACGGCACGCTGACCACCAGGCGCGTGCGCAAGCCGCCTTCCAGCATGCGCCGGCCCACCGCCGCGATCTCGCCCAGCGCATGCGCCGTCTGGGGATAGATGGCGTGGCCGGCATCGGTCAGCGCGATGCGATTGCCATTTCGAATGAAGAGCTGCTTGCCGAACCAGTCTTCCAGGTTGCGGATCTGCTGGCTGACCGCGGCCGACGACACGCCGAGCTCGGTGGCGGCAAGCGTGAAGCTGCCGACGCGCGCCGCGACCTCGAATGCACGCATCGCGTTCAATGGCGGGAGCTTTTCCACGTTTCCTCTCGATAGTTTTTCTAGGGGGAGCCTAACAATTTTCCACGTTGCCGGAAAGATTTTCTTGCCGTGTAGTGGCGACAGGATTTTGGAGGACGCTATGATCGAAAACATTCTCGACCTCGACCGGCACCCGCTCGACCGCGAAGGCAGCCCCGAATGGCAGCGGCTGGTTGATGAGTCCAAGGCCGCGCTGGCGGCCAATGGCATGTTCAACTTGGAAGGGTTTCTGCGCCCCGGCATTGCCGAAAAGGCTGTCGCCGAAATCAGGCCGGTGATGGACACGCGCTCGCATGTCCATAAGCGCATGCACAACATCTATTTCAAGCCTTCGATCCCCGAGCTTTCTCCGGACCACCCGGCGCTGCGCAAGGTCGAGACGATCAGCCACACGGTCTGCGCCGACCAGATTCCCGGCAGCACCGTCCTTTCGATCTACGAATACGCGCCGCTGGTGCGGTTCCTGGCGGCGACGATGGACAAGCCCCAATTGCATGTCATGCAGGACCCGCTGGCCCGCGCCAATGTGATGGGCTACCGCGCCGGCGAAGCGCTCAACTGGCATTTCGACCGGTCGGAATTCACCACGACGCTGCTCTTGCAGGCGCCGGAGATCGGCGGCGACTTCGAGTACCGCACCGACCTGCGCTCGGAGGACGATCCGAACTATGACGGCGTGGCGAAGCTGCTCGAAGGGCGCGACCCCGAGGCAAAGATCCTGCGCATCAAGGCAGGCACGCTGAATGTCTTCCGCGGCAAGAACACCGCGCACCGTGTGACCACTGTCCAGGGCAACCGTGAACGCATCATCGCAGTTTTCTCATACTACGAGCGCCCCGGCGTGATGTTCACCGACGAGGAGCGCATCGGTTTTTACGGCCGGGCAGCTTGAGGCTACCGGTTCAAATTTCCGAGGTCGGGGAACTCGGCTCTTGTTAGATTGTCGACAATCTGCTTGTCTTGCAGAAATTCCTCCCGGGAGTCGACCCATGGCAAAGCTGGATTTCAGTCCGATCGCGGATACGACGCGCAGGGCGGAGATCGTCGCCCTGCTGAGGCGAGCCATCCTGACCGGACAGCTGGAGCCGGGGCAGAAGCTCAACGAGCTCAGAATTTCGGAGCAGATGCGGGTGAGCCGCGCGCCCTTGCGCGAGGCGATGCGCGAATTGGTGCAGGAAGGCATCCTGACCAGCATTCCCTATGCCGGGACCTTCGTCGTCGAGGTCACGGCCAAGGACATCATCGACGCTTATTCGCTTAATCAGGTGCTGGACGAATTCGCCATCGAGCGGACCTGGCCGTTGCGCGACCAGCGCTTCTTCGACGAGCTCGACCGCCGCCACGAGGCGGTGAAGCAGGCTACGCGGGCACTGGACACCACGCGACAGATCGAGACCGCGCTGCAGTTGCATGGGCTGATCTACGAATGGGCCGACAATTCGGTGCTGCTGGAGACCTGGCAGCGGCTGACCAGCCGGCTGCAGATGTATTTCGCCCTGCACCAGCGCGCCCGCAACGAGCCGGTTCCGGCCGAGGATGTGCACGAGACCTATGTGGCGCTGCTCAAGGGCGCCGACATGCGCGCCGCCCAGCGCCATGCGCGCGAGCATATCGACCTCGACTTCGAAGAGCTTCTTTCCTACGCGCGCGGCCTCGAGAAGCGCGCATCGAAGAACTGAAAAGCGGACAGCAAGTGAAGATCGAGAGTATCAAGGCCTATCATGTCGTGCAGCCCTTCGTGGACGGACCCTACCGCATGTCCAAGGGGCGTGTCGCCGACTGCTTCGACGCGGTGATCGTCGCCGTCACTTCCGACAGTGGCGTGACCGGCTGGGGCGAGATGGCGCCGCTCGGCAATTTCTATTCGGCCGCGTTTCCGGCGGGAACCCGCGCGGGCGTGCCGGAGATCGCGCCGCATCTGATCGGCCAGGATCCGCGCGGGTTTGCCGGCATCGGCCGGCTGATGGACACGGCGTTCAAGGGCCATCCCTACATCAAGTCCGCGCTCGACATGGCGTGCTGGGATCTCGCCGCCCGGGCCGCCGACGTGCCGCTGGTGACCATGCTCGGCGGGCGCGAGAGCGACATGGCGGAGACCTACCGGGTCGTCACCCACGGCACGCTCGATCAGATGGCCGCACTTGCCAAACGGATCATCGCCGATGGCTGCCGCCGGCTGCAAGTCAAGGTCGGCGGCAATGTGGGTGACGACATCGAACGGGTCGCGGCGGTGGCCGCTGCCGTCCCGAAGGGCACGGTGATCTTCTGCGACGCCAATGCCGGCTGGACGCCCTACCAGGCGCGGCAATTCGCCGACGCGACGCGCGGCATCGACTACACTCTCGAGCAGCCTTGCATGACGATCGAGGAGAACATGTCGGTGCGCCGCATGCTCGACAAGCCGATGGTGCTGGACGAATCCGTCACCTCACTGGGCGAGATGCTGGAGATCCACCGCCAAGGTGCCGCCGACGGGCTGACGCTGAAGATCTCACGGCTGGGCGGCGTGACGCAAACGCGGCTGATCCGCGACGTCGCCGTCGATCTCGGCTTCATGATCACGGTGGAGGACACTGGCGGCGCCGAGATCGATACGGCCGCCATGGCGCATCTGTCGCTGTCGACGCCGGCGGAGCGCCGGCTGCATGCGATTGCCTTCCATGAATGGGTGACGGTGCGCACGGCCAGGAACGCGCCACCGGCAACCGGCAGCCACATGGGCATTCCCGACGGCCCCGGCCTTGGCATCGATGTGGATCAGAACCTGCTCGGTGAACCCTTCTTCGAGGTCGGCTGATATGAAGATCACGCGCGTCACGGCGACACCGATCAACTATAGGCTCGAAGCTCCTTACGTCTGGGTCTTCGGCGAGCTCGACGGCTTCTCGCCGACCATCGTCGAGGTCGAGACCGAGGACGGGCTTGTCGGCATAGGCGAGGCGCCGACGCCCGGCGCGGCGGCCATCATCAACGACGTCCTGGCGCCTAGGCTCGCAGGGCGCGACGCCTTCGACATCGCAGGGGCGGAGAATGTCTGCCTGCCCTTCTGGAGCGGAGTGCAGTCGATCAACGACCGTACCCGCATCATGGCCTTCGGCGCCATCGAGATGGCGCTGTGGGACCTGCGCGGCAAGGCGTGGAAGCAGCCGCTCTACCAGTTGCTCGGCGGCGCGGTGCGCAAAGAAATCCCCTTCACCGATTATTTCTCGCTGCGCGGCGACGGAGCGACAGTCAAAGGCGAGAAGACGCCCGAAGAAGTCGCCGACTATTGCATCGAGCTCCACGAGCGCCACGGCACCACCTTCTTCGAAGGCAAGTTCTCGACGCATGACCCGAAGATCTCGATGAAGATGGTCGAGCTGATCCGCAGGAAGCTCGGTGACGACGCGATGATCCGCATCGATTCCAACCAGGCCTATTCGCTGGCCACAGCCAGACAGCTGGCGCGACCGCTGGAAGAGCTCGGCGTGCGCAACTGGGAGGATCCGGTGGCGACCATCGAGGAGATGCGGGAGCTGCGCCGGCACAGCTCGATCCCGTTCTCCACGCACAACATCGACATAGCGCGCGCCATGGAGGCGAAGGTGCCGGACGCCTTCGTCGGCAACCCGACGGCGCATGGCGGCATCGGCCGGATGCTGCGCTTCGTCGGCGCCTGCGAGCATGCCGGCATCGACTACTGGTGCTACAGCGGCGACACCGGCATCGGCAGCGCGTGCTACCTGCATCTGTGCGCCGCGCTCGGCTGGATCAGGGAGCCCAACCAGTCGCTGTTTCGCATGCAGCCGATGGACATCATCGAGGAAGGGCCGTTCGCGCCGAAGAACAACACGGTGCGGGTGCCCGAGGGCCACGGCCTCGGTGTCACACTGTCACGGGACAGGCTTGCCGCATGCCACCGCGACTTCGTTGAAAACGGCCCCTGCAACAAATATCACGACCCGGAAAGACCCGGGACCTACCGCAGACTGCCGCTGAATTAGGAGGACGTCGAAAAGCAAGCAGGACTTATCGGGAAAAAGCCGGCACTTGGTCGCCTGACCGAGAGACAATTCATCAAGAAAATCTGACTTTTCCGTCCCAACGAGCGGATGGACCGGTCGGAACCGCATGATACAGTCCATCGACCGCTGGTGATGAAGACCGGGAACAGGAGAACTCCACGGACCTCGTCAACTCGAATGCACTCGCCAACCAAAACAACTGGGGAAGGGTTAAACCCATGATCAAGAACTACCGCATCCTCGATCTCCTCCGCCGCGGCCGCACGCCGCTCGAAAACCACCTCATTGACGGCCTGATCGACGGCCGCATCAGCCGGCGCGAGTTCGTGCGCCACGGCAGCCTGCTCGGCCTGTCGCTGCCGCTGCTCGGCCGCATCGGCATGGCCGCTGGCTTCGGCGCCGCGCCGTCGCTCGCCCGTGCCGCAGGCGCCGCGGGCGCCACTATTCGCGTCGGCAGCAGCGTGCCGGCCGCAGCGATCGACCCTGTTACCATCGCCGATGCCGGTGGTCTGGTCGTGATGCAGCAAGTGGCCGAATTCCTTTGCGTCGACGGCCCGGACCTCGTGCTGAAGCCGGCGCTGGCGGAAAGCTGGTCGCCGAACAAAGACGGCACGGTGTGGACCTTCAAGCTGCGCAAGGGCGTGAAATTCCATTCCGGTGGCGAGATGAAGGCCGAGGACGTGGTGGCCAGCATTGACCGGCTCGCCGACCCGGCGAACTCTTCCAACGCGCTGTCGGTATTCACCGGCATCCTTCAGAAGGGAAACACCAAGAAGGTCGACGACTATACCGTCGAATTCCATCTCGATGCGCCGAATGGCAACTTTCCCTACATGGTGTCTTCGGACAATTACAACGCCGTCATTATCCCAGCGAGCTACAAGGGTGGATACGAACAGAGTTTCGACGGCACCGGGCCGTTCAAGCTTGAGAAGTACACACCCAAGGTCGGCGCCTCCTTCGTGCGCAATGACGATTACTGGGGCGAAAAGGCCCTGCCAGACCGTACCGAATTCACCTTCTTCACCGATATCCAGCCGCAGATCCTGGCACTGCAGGGCGGCCAGATCGACATCATCAACCAGATGCCCGTGCTAGCAGGCGTTGCCCTCCTCAACGATCCGAATTTCGAGATCATCAGCCTGAAATCGTCAGCCCACCAGCAGCTGCATATGCACTGCGACGAAGGCCCGACGAAGGACGCTCGCGTGCGCCGCGCCATCGCGCTCTGTCTCGACCGCGAGAAGCTCGCCGCCGGCCTGATGAAGGGACGCGCGGCACTCGGCAACGACAGCCCCTTCGCCGCAGTCTACCCTTCGACCGACACCAGCGTGCCGCAGCGCAAGCAGGACATCGCCCAGGCCAAGCAACTGATGGAAGCCGCCGGCGCAGGCAAGGGCTTCAAGATGACGCTCACCACCGAGCGCTACCTTGAAATTCCGGAATACGCCCAGCTCATCCAGAATTGGGTCAAGGAAATCGGCATCGAACTCGAGCTCAACATTCTCGACCAGAGCGCCTATTACGGCGATGCCGTGTTCGGCAAATCGAACTGGCTGGATTCGGCTATGGGCATTACCGACTACGGCCACCGCGGTGTCCCCAACGTCTATCTGGCGGCGCCTTTGAAGAGCGACGGCACCTGGAATGCCGCTCACTTCAAGAACAAGGACTACGACCAGATGGCGGCAAGCTATATCGCTGCCCTCGACCTCGAGGCGCAGAAGGCCACCGCCGGCAAGATCCAAAAGCTGCTGCTCGAGGAAACGCCGGTGGTCTTCGGCTATTTCTACGACTATCTGACGGCGACGGCGAAAGGCGTGGCGGGCGTGCAGCCCACCGCCATGTCGCAGCTGTTCCTCGAAAAAGCCTCGAAGGCCTGACGAAAGCGGACAAGCTTATCCCTAACAGCCGGCTCTCCAAGGAGAGCCGGCTCCAATAGGAGTATTCGCCATCCTCGCCTTCCTCGTCCGGCGCCTTGCTTTGTCGCTTGTCACGCTGTTCCTGCTCAGCGTCATGGTGTTCCTTGGCGGCCAGGTGCTGCCGGGCAATGTCGGTCGCGCCATATTGGGGCCATTCGCCGACCAGCGCGCCGTCGACGCGCTCAACCACTCGCTTGGCGTCGACCGTCCGCTGCTCGTCCAGTACGGGACCTGGATCTGGAACTTCCTGCATGGCGACATGGGCACCTCCTACGTCTTCCGCGCGCCGGTCGCGCCCTTCGTCATCGACGCCTTGGGCAATTCGATGAAGCTGGCGCTCGTCGCCTTCGTGCTGGTGGTTCCGATCGGAATCCTCGGCGGGGTCATCGCCGCGCTCAATCTCAACCGTCCGCTCGACCGCATCATCAGCCTCGGCGGCCTGTCGGTGACGGTGCTGCCGGAATTCGTCACCGGCATTATCCTGATCCTGATTTTCGGCGTCTGGCTGCGCTGGCTGCCGATCGCCGCAGCCTGGCCCAAGGGCGCCGGCTTTTTCACCCAGCTCTATTACCTGATCCTGCCCTCGCTGCCGCTGTTCCTGGTCCTGTTCGGTTACATCGCGCGCATGGCGCGCTCCGGCATGATCGAGGCGCTCGATTCAGATTACACGCGCACCGCCGTGCTCAAGGGCCTGCCATGGCGCACGGTGATCTGGCGGCATGTGCTGCGCAACGCGCTTCTACCGACCATAACCGTCATCGCCACCCAGACAGGCTATCTCATCGGCGGCCTGGTGGTTATCGAGACGCTGTTCCGCTACCAGGGCATCGGCTCGCTGATCTTCACCGCCGCGCGCGGCAAGGATTTTCCGATGCTGGAAGCCGGCATCCTCACCATCGGCATCGTCTATGCGGTGGCAACCCTCGTCGCCGACTTCCTCTACTCCGTCCTCAATCCGCGCATCCGGCTGGGAGCAGAGCAATGAGCGCCACTGACGCACCCGCCGGCCTTCCGGCGCCGGCGCCCGATACGGGACAGCGCAGCCCTTGGGGCGAAGTCCTGCATTCGCTGCTCAGGTCCGGCACTTTCCTGACCGGGCTTGCCATCCTCTTGTTCTGGGTGATCTGCGCGGTGTTCGGGGAACATTTCGTCCCCTATGACCCTCTCGACGCCGATATCATCAATACGCTTGCGCCGCCGTCGGCCGAACACTGGTTCGGCACCGACCAGCTCGGCCGCGACGTGTTCTCGCGCGTCATCGTCGGCTCGCGCGACATCCTCACGGTGGCGCCGCTGGCGACCATCCTGGCGACCATAGCCGGCACCGCGCTCGGCCTCGTCATCGGCTATTTCCGGGGCATTGTCGACGATATCGTAAGCCGCGTGCTGGAAGCGTTCATGGCGATCCCTGTGGTGATCATCGCGCTGCTCGCCATCGTTGCGCTCGGCACGTCGAAGGCGACCGTGATCGTGGTCATAGGGCTCAGCTTCGCGCCGATCATCGCCCGCACCGTGCGCTCGGCGGTGCTGGCCGAACGCGAGCTGGACTATGTCGCGGCGGCAAAGCTGCGCCACGAAGGCGCGCTGCACACGATGTTCGTCGAGATTCTGCCCAACGTCATTCCGCCGATCCTGGTCGAGACGACGGTGCGGCTTGGCTATGCGATCTTCGCGGTGGCAACACTCTCCTTCATGGGCTTCGGCATCCAGCCGCCCTCCCCCGACTGGGGGCTCTCGATCTCCTCGAATTACGGCATGATCGGCGGCGGCTTCTGGTGGACGGTATTGTTTGACGCCTTGGCCATCGCTTCGCTCGTGATCGGCGTCAACCTTGTGGCCGACGGCGTGCATGGGGCGTTCAATGACTGAGAAGAACGCGCTCGAATTGAAGGACCTGTCGGTCGCCTATCGCGTCGGCCGCCGCAACCGCGCGGTGCTGCGCAACGTCAACCTGACCATCAAGGCCGGCGAGGCCTACGGGCTGGTCGGCGAATCCGGCTGCGGCAAGTCGACCGTGGCGCTTTCGGTGGTGCGCTACCTGCCGCGCAACGGCTCGATCACCGGCGGCTCGATCGCGCTCGACGGCAAGGACGTGATGAAGCTCGACGCCGAAGCGCTCAGGCGGGCCCGGGCCGACAGCGTCTCGATGGTCTATCAGGACCCCGGGAAGGCGCTGAACCCGTCGCTGCGCATCGGCCGCCAGCTGACCGAGATCTTCGAGCTTGCCGGCGTCACCGGACAGGCGGCCGAAGACAAGGCGCTCGCCATGCTGAACCGCGTGCGGATCTCCGACCCGGCAAGCGTCATGCAGCGCTATCCGCACCAGCTTTCCGGCGGCATGCAGCAGCGCGTGGCGATCGCCATGGCTTTGGCCAACGACCCCTCGATGCTGATCCTCGACGAGCCCACCACCGGCCTCGACGCCACGGTCGAAGCGGAAGTGCTCGACCTGATCGGGCAGCTGCGGCGCGAGTTGTCGGCCTCGATCCTGTTCATCAGCCACAATCTCGCGGTCGTCTCCAACATGTGCGACCGCGTCGGCGTGCTCTATGCCGGCATGCTGGTCGAGGAAGGCTCGACCAAGGACGTCTTCAATGATCCGCGCCATCCCTACACGGTGGCGCTGCTGCGCTGCCTGCCGCGCGGCGGCCAGCGCAAGGACCAGGGCCGTCTCGACACCATCCCGGGTTTCCTGCCCGGCATCGGCGCCAATATCGCCGGCTGCGCCTTCGCCGACCGCTGCGCGCTGGCGACCGAACATTGCCGCAGCGAGCCGCCTCCGCTCTACGATCTGGGCGACGGCCGCCTGTCTCGCTGCCACTACCATGACAAGGCGCAGTCGCTGCCGCGCGCCACGCCCGCCGAGATTATCGCCGCGGCACCCAGGCAGGCGCCGCCGGTGCTGCGGATCGAAGGGCTGAACAAGACCTATGCCAGCCACGGTCGCCCGCTCAGGGCGGTGAAGGACGTCTCGGTCAATTTGAGGCCCGGCGAGACGCTCGGCCTGGTCGGCGAATCCGGCAGCGGCAAGACCACTTTCGCCCGGCTCCTGCTCGGCCTCGTCGCGCCGGACGATGGCGCTTCGATCGAGCTTGATGGCAAGCAGTTGGCGCCACGTCTCGCCAGCCGCTCGGAAGATCAGGTCAAGGCGGTGCAGATCGTCTTCCAGAACCCCGACTCCGCGCTCAACCGCTCGCATTCGATCCGGCATATCTTGAGCCGCGCCCTGAAACGGCTGGGCGGGCTCAGCGGCAAGAAACTGGACACGAGGCTCGAGGAGCTTATTCGCTCGGTGCGCCTCACCGACCGCCATCTCGCCCTCAAGCCGCGCCAGCTCTCGGGCGGCCTGAAGCAGCGCGTGGCGATCGCGCGCGCCTTCGCCGGCGATCCGCGCATCGTGGTCTGCGACGAGCCGACCTCGGCGCTCGACGTCTCAGTGCAGGCGGCGATCCTAAACCTGCTGGCCGACCTGCAGTCGAGGCAGGATGTCTCCTACATCTTCATCTCGCACGACCTCGGCGTGGTGCGCTATCTCTCCGACAAGATCGCCGTGCTCTATCTCGGCCGCATCATGGAGTTCGGGCCTTCGGAAGACGTCTTTTCCGGCCCGCATCATCCCTATACCGAGGCGCTGCTTTCGGCCGTGCCGAAGCTCGACCGCACCGAGAGCTCGCGCATCCGTCTCGACGGCGAAATCCCGAGCGCGGCCAACCCCCCGACTGGCTGCGTCTTCCACACGCGCTGCCCGCGCAAGATCGGCGCAATCTGCGAGACGCGGGAACCTGAGCTCACCGAGGCCCAGGCAGGGCACACCATTCGGTGCCATATCCCTTACGCCGAATTGGCAAGGTTGCAGAAGCCGAAGGTCGTGGAGCCGGCCTAGTCTTGACTAGCCGCCAAACCTGTAAGTTAGGGTGGCCCTGAAGAGGTGGAACTTGTGATTGGCCCGAATGGTGTCGATCGCGCCGCCGCTCTCCGGCACGCTGAGCGTGTTGCCGTTCCCGACATCGACAAAGAGATATTCCGTCCGCGTGGTCCAATTGCCGGGCAGCCAGGCCGGAGACAGGACCGTCTCGATACCGCCGCCAACCGCGTAGCCGGAAAGTGTACTGGTGCTGGAAGTGCTGGCAGGAGTCGTCGTGTTCGCCCAGCTGTCGCGCACATTGACCCATGCGCCACCGCCGGTAAGATAGAGGAGCGCGGGCCCGGTGGAGTAGCCCAGCCGGCCTCGCGCGGTGGCCATCCAATTGGTCTTGATGCCGAGCACGTCGGGATTGTCCCAGTTCATCTCCGAATGATTGATGCCGAGCCAGCTGAAATCACCCTCGACGCCGGCCACGACGTGGGGCGAGAATTGCCAGTTATAGCCGACAATGCCGCCAATGGTGAGACCTTGGCCGTTGCTTCCGACCTCGCCGTCGGTGGGGTCGGTCGGATCGGGCGCGCGCACCTGGGTGACGCCTGATCCGCCCACTAGACCGGCATAAAAGCCGCCCCAGTCGTTTTCAGGCAGAGGCGGCTGCGACTTGCCCTCGAACATGTAGTTCAGACCGAACTTCATCAGGTTGCTGCGGTGCTTGTCGACCTCGATGGCCGCGCCGTTGCCCGGATTGGTCAGGAGGCTGCCAGACCCGACATCGACCAAGAGATATTCGGCTTTGGCCGTCCAGTTGCCGCCGAGCATGGTCTCGGTGCCGCCGCCGATAGCGTAACCGCTTTTGGTCCTGCTGCTGGTGACTTGCTGCAGGCTCGTGCCGTTCTGGATGGTGTCTTCGAAGTTCACCCAAGCGGCGCCGGCGGTGAGGTAGGAGAGGCTCGGTCCACTGCTCAAGCCGATGCGCCCGCGCAAGGTGGCAAGCCAGTTCGTCCGGGAATTGTAGATGGTGTTGTTGTCCTGAAAGTCCGTGACTTCGCGGCCAAGGCCGAGATAGCCGAAATCGCCCTCGACGCCGGCGACGACGTTGCTGTCGAACTGCCAATTGTACCCGAGCGCGCCGCCCCCCGCGAGACCGGAGCCGACATAGTCGAGGTCGGTGCCGGGCCCGACGCTGCCGGTCGGGTCCGTGCCGTGCGAGCGCTGCACGCCCACGCCGGTCCAGGCGCCGGCGTAGAATCCGGTCCATGACGCGATCGGCAGCGACGTGGGGGGAGCAGCCTCGGCCGGCAGGTCGGCCGCGGATGCGGCCACCGTCAGGCAGACGATGCCGCTGGCGGCGAGCGCCACAGCAGAACGTGAACAGGCATAAGCAATCATTCCAAGCCCCGATGACATTGTCGTTGGGAACGGACGCTATAGGGCATGCGTCATCGCGGCTCGTACTGAGACGAAGTAAGGTAATACAGCAGCGAAATCAGGCTGATACGCAGGCGAACCCTGTCACGAATTGGTGACTGGTGTTGCAGTCGAGTGACAGGATACTGAAAGCCGCCCGCTGTCCCGCCACGGATTCCATGGATGAGTGTTTCCACCCCCGCCGATGGCCTGCATTTTTCCACCGACGCTTACCCCGAGTGGGACCGTGTGGCGGTATGGCGCGAAGTGTTCGGGCGTCACATGGTCAGGGCGCAGTATGAGCGCCTCCCCGAGCGGGATTTCTTTCACCGCGCCACGCTGCGCAGCCTGCCGGGAGTATCGCTGATGTTCGGCGCCGGCGCGGGCTTCCGCTCATCGCGGACGAGCGAGCTGATCGCCGATGGTTGCGACGATCTCGTTTTCGCCGTCAATACAGAGGGCGTCGCATTCGCCGCACAGCACGGGCGCGAGGCGGAAGATCCGACCTTACGAGGGCGTACTGCTCGATACGAGCGACCGCTGCAGCATCACCTTTCCCGCGCCGGCGCGCTTTCAGGCATTTCGGTTGCCGCGCAGCATGCTGACATCACTGCTGTCCGACGTGGGGGCGAATGTCTCGCGCCGCTTGCCGTAGAGCGAGGCCTTGCGGCTGCTGACGAGCTATCTGACGTCGCTTGACCGGCAAGCCCTGGCCGCGCCCGATCTGCGCCTGACGGTTGCCGCGCATCTGCGCGACCTTATCGCCCTGGCGATTGGCCCGACGCGCGATGCGCGTGTTCTCGCCGAGGCCGGCGGCCTGCAAGCGACAAGGCTTGCGGCTTTGAAGGCCGATATTCTCGCCCACCTTGCCGACGAGGGGCTCTCGGTAGTGACGCTTGCGCGACGCCATCGGGTGACGCCGCGCTATGTGCAGATGCTGTTCGAAAGCCAGGGGGAACATTCTCCGGATATGTGCTCGAGCAGCGGCTCGCACGCGCCTACCAGCTCGTCATCTCCGACACGGGGCCGGCGATGCGGACGATCAGCGCCATCGCCTTTCACGTCGGATTTTCCAATCTGTCCTATTTCAACCGCTGCTTTCGCCGCCGCTACGGCATGACCCCATCCGACCTGCGCAACGCGACAGGCTCCAAGTCATGATGGCGAAAGCTGAAGCGGGTCGCCGGCCATGCTGAAGGCGCGGTCGCTCTCTGCGAAAGCCTGATCGCTCGACAGGTTCCCGGCGAGCGTGCGCAGGCCCGTCAAAGCGATGTCGAGAGCATCGGACGAAGCCGTATTCGCGGGATAGGCAAGATATATGGGGCGCTGGAATACGGGCGTGCCCTCGACACGCGTCAGCTCGCCGCGCTCGATATAGGCGCTCACCGCGCTGAGCGGCAAATAGGCTGCCGCCTTCTGCGACAGGACATGCTGCAGTCCGATGAATACCAGCCCGGCCGAGATGGCGGGCTTCACGACACCGGCAAACGCGCGGTCGTGCTCGATACGGAACTCCAGCCCCCAATCCATCAGGATGTAGTTGTCGGTCCACGATCCGGGCTGCTCGGTGTGTTGGACGAGGACAACCTGATCGACTGCCAGCGTTTCATAGACGATGCCTGGATGCGGCTTGGGGAGATGCAGGATGCAGATGTCGAGCAGGCCTTCGGCCATCTGGTCGATCGCCAGATCCGGGAAACTGCCTTCCAGCCTGAGCGCCACGTTCGGCCGCCTCTCGCGCATCCAGGTGATCCAAGGCGAAGTGATGCTGTCCCAAAGATAGGCCGGCGCGGTCAGCCTGAGCAGAGTTTCGTAACCATCGGGAACCGTGATGTCCTGGCGCGATTGCTCCCAGGTGCGGGTGATCGTGGAGGCATGCGGCAGGAACTGCCGGCCGGCCGGCGTCAACGTGACGCCGTCGCTGTCACGGACGAACAGCTTGCGACCCAGTTGCTCCTCCAGGCCGCGAATGCGCGCGCTGACGGTCGACTGGGCAAGGTTCAGCCGGTGAGCGGCGATGGTGAAGCTGCCATGCGCCGCGACCTCCAGGAAACTGCGCAGATTCTCGGTATCCATGGCTCCGCCCTTCACTGGCTCGTCATCGAAATTTCCGATGGCGCCAATCAAAAAATATCGCTTTCCGGGCGAGGTCAAGAGTGGCCAAATGCCGAAGCCCCCGGACAAAACGAGGAATGCCGCTATGCCGAAGCATTTCAGGACGATCGACGCTGCCCGCAAAACGCTGACCGCAATCGAAATTCCGCTATCGACGAATTGCTCGCCGGCAGGATCGGCCGACGCGAATTCCTGCGCCATGGCAGCGTGCTCGGCCTGTCGTTGCCCTTCCTCGGCGGCATCGCTTCGGCGGTCGGCCTCGGCGCTCCGCCAGCGCGCGCCGAAGGCAAGCCAGGCGGCACGGTGCGCGCCGGCATCGCCGTGCCCGGCGGCGCCATCGATCCCGTCACCTTCTATGACAGCGGCAGCTACCAGCTCGTCTTCCAGACGGCCGAGTTCCTGTGCGTGACGCAACCCGACTTGACGCTGAAGCCAGTGCTGGCCGAAAGCTGGTCGCCCAATGCGGACGGAAGCACCTGGACCTTCAAGCTGCGCAAGGGCGTGAAATTCCACAATGGCGAGGATTTCAAGGCCGACGACGTCGTGGCAACCTTCGATCGCCTCGCTGATCCGAACGGTACCTCCAACGCGCTCTCGGTGTTCAAGGGCCTCTTGTCGAAGGGCGGCACGCGCAAGGTCGACGACCACACCGTCGAGTTTCATCTGGATGCGCCGAATGGCAGCTTCCCCTATTCGGTGTCGATCGACAATTACAACGCCGTGATCCTGCCGGCGAGCTACAAGGGCGACTACGAGAAGACCTTCGAAGGCACCGGGCCGTTCCGGCTCGAAAGCTACACGCCGAAGGTCGGCGCGAGCTTCGTGCGCAATCCCGACTACTGGGGCGAGAAGGCCCTGCCCGACCGGCTCGAATTTAAATTCTACGGCGACGTGCAGCCGCGCATCCTCGCTCTGCAGGCGGGCGAGGTCGACGTGCTCGACGCGATCCCGCTCGACGTCAGCCAGGTCGTGTTGGGCAACCCTGACATCACCGTGCTGCGGGTCGCCTCCACCGCGCATCGCCAACTGCATATGCGCTGCGACATGGCGCCCTTTACCGACAAGCGCGTGCGCCAGGCGCTGGCCTTGTGTATCGACCGTTCCGAGCTGGTCGACGGCCTCTGCCGCGGCATGGCGGCAACCGGCAATGACAGCCCGTTCGCGCCGGCTTTCCCGGCCACCGACAAGTCGGTGGCGCAGCGCGCGCAAGACATCGCCAGGGCCAAGCAGCTGATGGAGGCGGCGGGGCTGGCCAACGGCTTCGACATGACGCTGACGACGCTGCGCTATTCCGACATTCCCGGCTACGCGCAGCTGTTCCAGAATTTCGCCAAGGAGATCGGCGCGCGTATCTCGCTCAACATCGAGGACCAGGACAAGTATTACGGCAAGGCGGTGTTCGGCCAGTCGGACTGGCTGGACAGCCCGCTCGGCATCACCGACTACGCCCATCGCAGCGTGCCGAACGTCTTCCTGAAAAGCCCGCTGGTCAGCGACGGTCCGTGGAACGCGGCGCATTTCAAGAATGCCACCTATGACGGCCTGGTCACCGGCTATCTCAAGACACTCGACCTCGATTCCCAACGCAAGGCCGCTTCCGACATCCAGAAGCTGCTGCTCGATGAGACGCCGGTGATCTTCAGCTATTTCCCGGACCTCCTGGTGCCGGTGCGCAAGAATGTCAGCGGCGTGCCGCCGATCGCTGCTGGTCTTTTGCTCGACCGCGTATCGGTGGCGTCATGACGATTACAGCGCGCAAGAACCTGGCGGCAGACGACGAGAAGAGGACGACGACCATTCGCAAGCCCCATCTGCGCGGCCGCGGGCCGCATTTCCCTGTACTCGACACCATCGTGCAGTACGAGTTCGAGCCGGGCTATGTCACCTTTACCATGCCATCGCCCAAGCGGATCAGGGTGCAGGTCGGCCCAATGATCGTCGCCGACACCACCAAGGCGCTGGTGTTTCAGGAAAGCGACCACCTGCCTGTCTATTACTTCCCGATGAGCGATGTGCGCGAGGAGTTCCTGCTGCCGAGCCGGACGACGACCGAAGACCCGTTCAAGGGCGTCGCCACGCACTATTCGCTCAACACCGGCATTACGCTGGTCGAGGATGGCGCCTGGCGCTACCTCGACCCCGTCAAGGGTTGCCCGCCGATCGGCGACTACATCTCCTTCTACTGGCCGAAGATGACCCACTGGTATGAAGAGGACGAGGAGATCTTCGTCCACGCCCGCGACCCGTTCCGCCGTGTCGACTGCCTGCCTTCGTCGCGGCGCGTGCAGGTGATCCTCGACGGCGAGCAGGTCGCCGATTTACGCCGCGGCGTGTTCCTGTTCGAGACTGGCCATCCGGTGCGCCACTATCTGCCGATCTCGGATACGCGGCTCGATATGTTTTCGCCCAGCCGCTACATCTCGCGCTGCCCCTACAAGGGCCTTTCCAACTACTACCACGTGACAACGCCGAAAAAGCGGCACGAGAACCTCGTCTGGTACTATCCCGAGCCGGTCCACGAGGCCGAGCGCATCAAGGGTCTGGTCTGCTTCCATCACGAGTTGGTCGACAAGATCCTGGTCGACGGGGTGGAAATCCCCAAGGAAGCGACGGCCGCTTCAGACGGCTATTTCTGATTTTCGAGGCGCGCCCGGCGCAGCCAGATCAGGCCGCTTGATCGAGGTACAATTCAGCGCATACCTTCCCGGAAGTCAGGGAGGGCTAGCAATGGATCTTTTCAAGCTGAATGGCGACGTCGCGCTGGTCACCGGCGCCGGCAGCGGCATCGGCCAGGCCATCGCGATCGGGCTGGCGGAAGCAGGCGCCGACGTCGCTTGTTTCGGCCATGCGTCCAAGGGCGGGCTCGAGGAGACCGCGCATAGGATCACGGCACTTGGCCGCAAAGCGTTGGCGCTGACCGGCACGGTGACATCCGAGAGCGACCTTGCGACGGCGATCGCTCGCGTCGAGGCTGAACTCGGCGCGCTGACCGTCGCCGTCAACAACGCGGGCATTGCCGGCTCGGAACCGGCCGAGACGATGCCGCTGGATAAATGGCGCAAGGTGCACGAGGTCAACGTGGCGGGCGTGTTCCTGTCCTGCCAGGCGGAAGCCCGCAAGATGCTGACGCGGCAAAGAGGCTCCATCATCAACATCGCCTCGATGTCGGGCACCATCGTCAACCGGGGGCTGACGCAGGCGCACTACAATTCTTCCAAGGCCGCCGTCATCCACATGTCGAAGAGCCTCGCCATGGAATGGGCGGACCGTGGCTTGCGCGTCAATGTCGTCAGCCCGGGCTACACGCTGACACCGATGAACAAGCGGCCCGAAGTGGCGGAGGAAATAAGGATCTTCAAACGCGACACGCCGATGGGGCGCATGGCGGCGCCGGAGGAAATGGTCGGGCCGACGGTGTTCCTGGCCAGCCGCGCGTCGAGCTTCGTTACCGGCCTCGACCTGATCGTCGACGGCGGTTACGTCTGCTGGTAGGCCGATGGTATGTCCCGCGGGACATCCAACCTTGCTGATTTGAAGAACGGCTCGGAGGCGTGCCGCGCTACTCGGCCGCGACGCCTTTCACCTCGAGATAGCTCTCCATCGAATCGTCCAGCGCCTGCAGCCACGGCGTGTGGTGCAACGGCGCCATGGTGCCGGTCATCAGCGAGCGGTAGGCGTTGTCGCGGAAGGTCATGATGTTTTCCATCTTGTGGTGCTCCCACTCCATGAAGGTGCGGTTGACCGCCTCGACGTCGAAGCCCGGGTAGTCCGTCTGGTCCATCAATTCCTTGGTGTAGTCGCCCTGGAACCAGATCATCTGCTCGGCGTCCTCCAGCGTCTCCTCACGGGCGCGCCACTTGGCGCTGTGCTCGGCCATCGCCTCGGCCGAGGGCAGCTTGATGCGCCCCAGCATCACGTCGCGGGCGTACCAGGCCTGGGCGTCGAACATGTTGAAGGTGTAGAACTGGTCCTGCATGCCGATGTAGAACAGTTTCGGGTTCTTCTCCCACACGACGCCTTCATAGAGACCTAGCGGCCACATGCGGTTGGCGGTCTTGAGCTTGAGGTCGTCGGTGAGGAACGGGAAGGAATGCAGGTAGCCGGTGCACAGGATGATGGCGTCGACATCCTTGGTGGTGCCGTCCTTGAAATGCGCGGTCTTGCCGACGACCTTCTGCAGCAGCGGCACTTCCTTCCAGTTCTCCGGCCACTTGAAGCCCATCGGCTTGGAGCGATAGCTGGAGGTGATCGATTTGGCGCCGTATTTGTAGCACTGCGAACCGATATCCTCGGCGGAATAGGAGCGGCCGATGATCAATATGTCCTTGCCCTTGAACTCCATGGCGTCGCGGAAGTCGTGGCTGTGCAGGATACGGCCGTTGAAGGTGGAAAAACCCTCGAAATATGGCACGTTGGGCACCGAGAAATGGCCGGAGGCGACGACGACGTTGTCGAACTCTTCCGAGTAGGTGACGTCGTTGGTGCGGTCATGCGCGGTGACGGTGAATTTCTTGGTCTCGTCGGAATAGGTCACCATGCGCACCGGGCTGTTGAAGCGCACCCAGTCGCGCAGGCCTGATTTCTCGACGCGGCCCTTGATGTAATCCCACAAGACAGCGCGGGGCGGATAGGAGGCGATCGGCCGGCCGAAATGCTCCTCGAAGGTGTAGTCGGCGAATTCGAGGCACTCCTTCGGCCCGTTCGACCACAGATAGCGGTACATCGAGCCATGCACCGGATCGCCATGCTCGTCGAGGCCGGTTCTCCAGGTGTAGTTCCACAGCCCGCCCCAGTCGCTCTGCTTTTCGAAACAGACGATTTCCGGGATCTCCGCGCCCTTGTCGGCTGCCGATTTGAAGGCCCTCAGTTGCGCCAGCCCCGACGGTCCGGCTCCGATGACGGCGACACGAGATTTCATTGCGGGCCTCCTCTTTTTTGATTTCCCCAGCGAAACAAATTTCACTGACAGTGACAGTAATTGGCCCTTTGGTGCTGTCAACAGACATCTGAGGGCAAGGGCTTTGCGCCAAACGGATTTCGGCGGGAAACCGAAACCGCCATAGGGAGTTGCCGCGACATCCAGCGGCTTGCCGTCGCGGTTGCGCTCCTGTATCGCCACCGCATATGTTCACCTGGAGTGAAATAGATCCGCGAGAATCGGGGGCGACATGGCGAACAAGACTTCTGGCACCAAACCCGCCGATACCGCCGCCAAGAGCAAGGCGCCGGCGAAGCGCGTTTCGGTCGACGGGCGCACGATCCGCACGCCGCTGACACAGAATCCGCACGCCATCCGCGATACGCGCGAAAAGGTGCTTGAAGTGGCGATCGGCCACGAGGTGCGCGCTTTCCGCAAGAAGCTCGGCATCACCGTCGCCGATCTCGCCGCCGCCACCGACATTTCGCTCGGCATGCTGTCGAAGATCGAAAACGGCATCACCTCGCCGTCGCTGACGACATTGCAGGCGCTGTCGCGGGCACTCGGCGTTCCGGTGACCGCCTTCTTCCGGCGTTTCGAGGAAGAGCACAGCGCCGTTTTCGTCAAGGCCGGCCAAGGCGTCGATGTCGAGCGGCGCGGCACCCGTGCCGGCCACCAGTACAATCTGCTCGGCCATATCGGAGCCAACACCAGCGGTGTCGTCGTCGAGCCCTATCTTATCACGCTGACCGAGAATTCGGATGTGTTCCCGACCTTCCAGCATGCGGGCATGGAGTTCCTCTACATGCTCGAGGGCGAGGTCGTTTACCGGCACGGCAACAACCTCTATCCGATGAAGCCGGGCGACAGCCTGTTCTTCGACGCCGACGCGCCGCATGGGCCGGAAGAGCTTACGCAATTGCCGATGCGATACCTGTCGATCATCTGCTATCCGCAAAACAGCGCAGGGTGATTGGCTGATCTCCACCCCTCGCGGGGGGAGATTGGCAGCCTCTAATCCGGCCCGAATCCCGGGCTGGTCGGGCTGCCGTCATCCAGCTTCGACAACCACTCGACCAGCGTTGGCCTGTACCGGGTGAGGCCCTTATAGGTGGCGAGCTCCTCCGGCAGGTCGCGGATGACGCGGTGCAGGCGGCGCGCCCATTTCGGCTGCGTGACCAGCTCATCCATCTTGATCAGGTAGCAGCGGATGGGGAAGACGATGCCATTGGAGCGCGGCAGCCGCCAGAAGCTTTGCAGCTCGACGCGCAGATGCACCTTCTGGCCGACATTCTCCGGCGTCACCGTCGCGCGGTCCGGTCCCCATTTGTGATAATTCTCGGGGCTGGTGTCGAGGCGCGGATTGATGGTCATCGTCCAGTTTAGGCGCCTGGCGGGCTTGCCCTGCTGGATGTTGGTGAGGAATTTCAGCGCGCGGGTGAAGATTCCCTTTTCATGCGCCAACGGCACAGGCGCGTGCCACTCGAAGAAGTTCATGCCGATGTCGAAATCGAGCGACCAGTCGGCCTGGGTGGTGACCATGCCGGCATCCATCCACAGATTGCCGTCACGCTGATCGAGGATGCAGAAGTCGCCCTGGCTCTGGCGCGTGATGTATTCCATCGGGCCATAGGGCAGCGTCGAGGTGTCGCCGAAGGTAAAGGTGTCGTCGATGCCAAGCGGGCGATTGATCCAGCGCCAGCGGTCGCCGTCGCGCTCCAGCGTGAAATGCTCGGGATAGCCGAGCGCCTGCTGCTCCATCAGAAGCTCCAGCAGGTCCCAGCCGGCGAGCGTCATATGCGGCAGCGACTGGCAGCGCAGCGGATCCTCGGCCAGCACCAGCGCGCGATCCTGCATCTCCGCGACATAGTGCTCGTCGACGTCGATCAGGTTTTCGAGAACGCTGCCCTTTGGCCCGACGACATGCGGCTCGATGTTGACCGCATACATGTAGGCGTCTTCGTTGAACGGAAACGGAAAGCGCCTGATGTGCTCGGGACTGTTCCTAAAGGTGAAATCGTCGCGGAAAGTTTCCTTACGAAACGTGATGCCCATTGACGCCTCCTATCTTTCCAGGACCAGCGACTTGCCCTCGAAACGCGAGACGCAAGGCATGATCTTGCAGCCGGAACGGTGGTCTTCCTCGCTCAGCCAGTGATCGTTGTGGATGAACTTGCCGTCGTAGGAGATCACATTGGTCTCGCACTGGCCGCAGACGCCGCCGCGGCACAGATAGGGCGGATCGACGCCGGCCGCCTCGATCGCTTCGAGCAGGCTCTGCTGTTCGCCGACATGGATCGTCTTGCCGCTGACGGCCAACTCGACGTCGAAGGGCGCGCCGGGCTGGGGCGCCGCGAAATGCTCGAAATGCACGGTTTCCGGCGGCCAGCCCAGGCTGGCAGCGCGGTCGCGCACCCAGTTGATCATGCCAGCCGGGCCGCAGACATAGAGATGCGTTCCGAGCGGCTGGGAGGACAGAAGCCGATCGAGATCGATGCGCTCCTCTCGGTCGTCGTGATAGAGCCGGACCCGGTTGCCATATCGCTCTCGCAGCACGTCGGCATAGGTTCCGAGCGAGGCGGTGCGGCAGGTGTAGTGCAGTTCGAAATTGCCGCCGGCGCCCGCCAGTTGCGACGTCTGCGCCATGAACGGGGTGATGCCGATGCCGCCGGCCAGCATCAGATGTTTCCTGGCCCTGAGATCCAGCGAAAACAGGTTGACCGGGTAACTGATCACCATCTCCAGGCCGGGCTTGACCTGCCGGTGCATGAACAACGAGCCGCCACGTCCGAGATCGTCGCGCCTGACGGAAATCGTGTATTCGCGCGTGTCGAGCGGCGAGCCCATCAGCGAGTAGGGATTGAGCCTCGTGCGGTTGCCGTCGCGCATCTCGACCACGACATGCGCGCCCCCGGAAAAGGTCGGCAACAGCCCGCCGTCGCGGCGGCGGAAATGGAAGCGGGTGACCAGTTCGTTGACAGGGACGACGTCGCTGACGACGACATCGAGCTTTGTGGTGCCGGTGCTCACGGGAAGGCCTCCTCCATTGGAGGAATCTCGGAGCGATCCTCGGCGTTGATGCACACGCCCTGGAAGGCGGCGAGGCGCCGCGAATAGTGGTCGCGCACCAGAAGCAGCAGGCCGCAATGCGAGCAGAGCGCCGGCTGCGTCGTCACATTCTCGGTAATGCCCTTGCAGTGCACGCATTGCATGCGCCGCGCCAGCGAGCCGCGATGCTCGGTCTGCATCGCGGTGTGGTCGATGCCGGCTTCGAGCGCGGCCTGCATCGCCTGACCGATCAGGCCCTCGGTGCCCGAGAGATAGAGACGCAGGCCCATATGCGCGTTGGTCAGCGTTTGCTTCAATCTGGGCAGCAAGCTCGCGAAGGACGGCGCCAGATGGAGTTGCGCCGGCTTCAGCGCTTCGAGGGCGCCGATGTGCCTGCCGTCGGGACCTGGAATGAAATCGATCTCGGCACTATCGAAGAAGCCGGGCGCCGCCTTGCCGGCCATGTCGGTGATCGCCAGCGCGCCTTCCATATCGGCGATAAAGAGATGATGCTTGCCGGGCTGCGGAGATAGCGTTCCGTAAACGGGCCGGCTGATGATCGTCTTGGCTGCCATTCTTCCTTAGATCACCATGGCGCTTCGTTGAAACGTCATCGCGATCTAACTCCTTGTTGGAGCATGGTCTTTTCCGAAAACCGGGTCCCACTTTTCGGGATCATGCTCTAGTGCCTCGAAATCCCTCCCGCTGATGATGCCTCAACCCTTAGCGGTGCGCTTGGCTTTCTTGGGATCGTCGAACGGCAATGGCTGCGCCGTCGCCTTGATCGAGCCGCTTCTGTTGCGAATCTCGAGCTTGGTGTCCTTCACCGCGCAGTCGACGTCGAGACGGGCGATGCCCATCGATTTCTCGACCAGCGGCGAATACATGGCGCAGGTGACCACGCCGACCTTTTTGCCGTCGCGATAGACAGGCGCCCCCTCGTCGGCCGGCTCCTTGCCGTCGAGCAGGACGCCAAAGATCTTGAAGCGTTCCTTGCCCTTCAGCCGGTAATGTTCCTCCGCCCCGCGGAAACCGGTCTTGCCGGGGCTGACGGTGAAGTCGAGGCCGAGTTCCCACAGCGTGTCGCCCGGGCCTTCGTTCTCGAACGGATACTTTTGGGAATTGTCGTAAGGATAGAACAGCAGGTAGCTCTCGACGCGCAGCATGTCGAGCGTGGTGAAGCGACACGGGATGATGCCGGCGCCCTTGCCCTCCTCGAGAATGCGGTCCCAGATCGTGCCGGCATCCTGGCCTCGGCAGAAGATCTCGTAGCCGCGCTCGCCGGTGTAGCCGGTGCGCGAGATCATGACGGGCAAGCCGAAGAGCTGCGTCTGCATGTGATGGAAGTATGGTAGATCGCGGATGCCCGGCACATGCTTGGCCAGATAGTCGACGGCGGTCGGCCCCTGCAGCGAAAGGTCATGCAGGTTGTCGTCGAAACGCAGCGAGACATCGCGCCCCATCGCCGCCCGCTGCAACTCCTCATGGCCGGTGCCGGAGCCGTGCACCACCATCCAGGAGTTCGGGCTGATGCGGTAGAGTATGCAGTCGTCGGTGAACTTGCCGGCCTCGTTCAGCATGCAGGCATAGGCTGATTTGCCGGGATAGATTTTTTCCACGTCGCGCGTGGTGGCAAGGTCGATGAGATGCGAGGCGTGCGGTCCGGTGATATGGACCTTCTTCAAGCCGGAGACATCCATCAGGCCGGCCTTGGTGCGGATCGCGATGTACTCCTCGTCGGCATCCTTGTCGTAGGTCCAGGCGGTCCCCATCCCGCTCCAGTCCTCGAGCTTCGAGCCGAGCGCGCGATGGCGGTCCGCCAGGGTCGAGAATCTCCAGGATGCCGTCATCCGATCGTCCTCCGTGCGATTTAAGTCGTTGCTGTTCCCTGCTCCTGCTCGACGGCGGAGCTTGATCGAATATTGACCGCAAACGGCGAAGCCCTGCAATCCCCTTGAAGCAAATAATTTCATTGTCAGGCAAATTTCGTGACCTGAAACAAACGGTTTACGATGCGTAAATCCGGCTTGACAATTCCAGTATTCGGACGGAATTTATGAAAAAAATTTCACTCTGTTGAAAGAGTGGACGCCCGGTCGATTTCGGGGCCGGACGTCGCCAGAAGGGGAAAACCGATGTCCGACATGCAGCAGCGCATCGAAGCGCTGTACCGCTCCGACGTGCGTGGATCCGTGCTCCTGATCGTCTGCCTGTGGGCGACGATCCTCTTCGTCCTCCTGATGACCTGGGCCTACATCCCCGACAGCGGGATCAAGGTCGTGGTCGTGATCGCGGCTGCCGCTGTGCTGATCTTCAACACAGCCGCCATCCTGGCGATGCTCAACCACTACAAGGAAGACAAGGACTTCATCTACGGCCTCGACATCAAGAACGCCGACGCGTTCCGCAACCGCAAGTCCTGAGGGGAGAGACCATGTCCCGCTACATCCCGCCGGAACAGAGCAAGGCCGGCCAGATTCTCGACATCGCCGTCGTCGTGGTGGCCATCTTCGTGGCGCTTTGGCTGCCGCTGAAGCTCGGCCTTGCCGGGGCCGCGAAATCCATCGATCCGCTTGACGCCAAGACCTGGGATGCCCTCGGCCAGAACGCTACCATGGCTTCGATCTGGGAAAAGCTCGGCTACACGCCGGAGACTGCGCACGACATCATCCAGAACCGCTTCCACTACATCATCGACTGGCCGACGCTCATCATCATGGCGGTCGTGCTGATCGCCTATTTCGTCTTCCTGTTCCGAGCCTCCGACAAGGAATATCGCGAGGTCATCAACGAGAAGTTCGACGACAAGTAATCCTTCGACGACACGTAATTCGGGGACACGATCATGTGGATGACAGTCTCTTACGCATGCTGGGGCATCTCGATCCTGCTGGCGCTCTGGATGCTCTACGATTGGTTCAAGGTCGATACGACCTATTCCGAGGGCGTGCTGACCTCCTCGCGCGAAGGCGAGCTTGAAGCCGTTTCCGAAAAACACCGGATCTGAGTGGGGACTGACGATGACCGCTGCGGCTGAAACGGGACTAACGACGACGATCCACGGCGACAGGGTTTCGCTTCTCAGGGTGCTCGGCCCTGCCCATGTCTGGGCGCTCGGCGTCGGCATCGTGCTGGTCGGCGAATTCACCGGCTGGAACTTCGCCGCCGACAAGGGCGGCGCGCTGGCCGCGCTGATCGTCTGCTGGATCGTCGGGCTGCTCTATACCTCGGTCGCCATGATCGATTCCGAAGTGACGTCGACCGTCGCCGCCGCCGGCGGGCAGTATGCGCAGGCCAAGCACATCGTCGGGCCGCTGATGGCCTTCAACGTCGCGCTGTTTTTGGTCTTCGCCTACACAATGCTCGAAGTGTCGGACGCCATCCTCCTCGGCGATACGATCGTCGCCAAGGCCGGCGTCGAAGGATTGACGCACAATTCCTTCATCGCCGCCACCATCGTCGTGCTCGCCTGGCTCAACTATCGCGGCGTGCTGATGACGCTCAACGTGAACTTCGTCATCACCGCGATCGCCTATGTCTCGATCGTCATCCTGTTCTTCTCGGTGAGCCCCTGGACGCAGGGCGCGGTTCTGAAGCTCAACGAACTGGTGACGCCCGGCAACGCGCTGCCCTATGGCTGGATCGGCGTGATCGCCGCCTTCCAGTTCGGCATCTGGTATTATCTCGGCATCGAGGGCACCACGCAGGCCGCCGAGGAAGTGCGCTCGCCCGCACGCTCCCTGCCCTACGGTACGATGGCCGGCATGATCACGCTTCTGATCGCCGCCGCCATGACCTGGTATGTCTGCGCCTCGCTGATGCCCTGGGAGTATCTCGGCATCACCTATTATCCGCTGTGGGACGCCGGCAAGCTCACCGGCAGCCCGTTGCTCGAGAACCTCCTGTTCATCGCGACGCTACTCGCCGCGCTCGCCTCGGCCAATGGCTGCATCAACGACGCGGCGCGCGCCTGGTTCTCGCTCGGCCGCGACCGTTACCTGCCGAGCTGGTTCTCGGCGGTGCATCCGAAATACCGCACGCCCTATCGCTCCATCCTGTTCCTGCTGCCGATCGCGCTGGCTTTCGCCTTTATCGCCGATCTCAACCAGGCAATCACCTTCTCGATCCTGTCGGGCGTGCTGCAATACACCTTCATGAGCATCAACATCATGATGTTCCGCAAGAAGTGGCCGTTGGGCTCGATCCGCCGCGGCTACACGCATCCCTTCCATCCGCTGCCGGCGATCGTCCTGTTCTGCCTGTGCATGGTCACTTTCTTCGCCATCTTCCTCGGCTTCGGCTCGCAGCTGATCGCGATGACGGTCTTCTATTTCCTGATTTCGCTGTGGTTCCATTTCTACCGCTACAAGTTCGTGCGGCGCGGCGACCAGTTCTCCATGCCGTGGCCGAAGCCGCAGGGTTATTGAGTGGAGTGAAGGCCCGCCTGTCGACGGCGGGCCGTGGCGTATCGAGATGTCGGAACTGACTTCAGTATTGCTTGCCGGGGCGATCGCACTGGGCGTCGTCGCCCATATTGCCTGGCTCGCTCGCACCAGCCGCGACAAGGCGAAGGCTTCCCTGGCCGCCGATACGGCCAGGGTCCGCAGCGTCATTGCCGATGCCGCCGATATTTCCGACGGCACGGCCGGCGTCGCCACCTGGGCCGGTTCCTGGAACGGTCAGCGCGTTCAGGTTCGCACCATCGTCGACACGCTGGCGACGCGAAAACTGCCGACACGCTGGCTCAGCGTTTCAATCACCGAGCCGGTCGCGGTGCCGGGTGTATTCGACATGATGATGCGGCCGAATTCGGCGACGACCTTTTCCAATTTCGACCATCTTGCGCACACGCTGCCGAAGGCGCCCGGCTTTCCTGCGGAGGCAGTGCTCAAAACGGACCGCAAGGGCGTCGCGTTTCGACAGGACCTGATCGCCTCGCGCCTCGACATTTTTGCCGAAGGACGCGCCAAGGAATTGCTTATCACGCCGAAGGGCGTGCGCATCGTCTGGCTGCTGGCCGAGGCCGAGCGCGCACGCTACGGCGTGTTCCGGCAGGCCGCATTCGGCGGCGCCAGCATCGACCCCGCCTTGATCGAAAGGCTGCTCGAGGCGGCATGCGCTATTCGCGATGCGATCAACCGGCGCGAAAGACAGGCAGCATGAGCGACGCAACCGGCACCCCTGCTCCCGTCAATCCCTATCTCGTGCTAGGCGCTGCCGTCGTCTTGCCGGCAAGCGGCCATGTCATGCTCGGCGTCCCGGTACGGGGGCTGCAATTCCTGTTCTTCATGGTGATCCTTGGCTGGATAACGGCCAAGCTGGCGCCGGCCGACGCGAGCTTCATCGGCCGCCACGCCGGCGCTTTCCTGATCTATGCCTTCTCGATTCTCGACGCCTACAAAATCGCGCGTGTCCGCCATGCCATCTGGGTTCACAAGTCACGCCCGGACGGCGATAGTGCCGAGGGCGACGCGCCATCGAATATATAACCACAGGAAAATTTTTTTCATACCAATTGAATTCTGCAAACTCATTGAGTACATCATCTGAGAGCCAAAAACGCCGGAGGCTGGCATGTGCGGAATCGTCGGACTTTTCTTGAAGGACAAGGCGCTGGAGCCGAAGCTCGGCGCGATGCTGTCGGAGATGCTGGTGTCGCTCAGCGACCGCGGGCCTGACAGCGCCGGCATCGCCATCTATGGCGCCCCGTCCAAGAACGAGGCCAAGATCACCATCCAGTCGGCCAAGCCGGAGCGCGATTTCCGCGGCCTCGATGCCGAGCTGGCCAAGGCGGTCGGCGCGCCGGTGAGCATTGCCGTTAATTCGACACACGCGGTCATCAGGACCACACCGGACAAGGTTGACGCCGCGCGCGAAGCGCTGCAGTCGTTGCGTCCCGACATTCGCATCATGGGCGCCGGCGAGGCAGTTGAGATCTACAAGGAAGTCGGCCTGCCCGAAACCGTCGTCGATCGCTTCCACGTGCGCACGATGACCGGCACGCACGGCATCGGCCATACCCGGATGGCAACGGAATCGGCGGTCACCACGATGGGCGCGCATCCGTTCTCGACCGGCGCCGACCAGTGCCTGGTGCACAACGGCTCGCTCTCCAACCACAACAATGTGCGCCGCGAGCTGATCCGCGACGGTATGAAATTCGAGACCGAGAACGACACCGAAGTGGCCGCCGCCTACCTTTCCAACCGCATGGCGCATGGCAAGAATCTGGGCGAGGCGCTGGAAGGCACCCTCTCCGACCTTGACGGCTTCTTCACCTTCGTCGTCGGCACCAAGAACGGCTTCGGCGTGGTGCGCGACCCGATCGCCTGCAAGCCCGCCGTGATGGCCGAGACCGACCAGTATGTCGCCTTCGGCTCCGAATACCGCGCGCTGACCAAGCTTCCCGGCATCGACAATGCGCGGGTCTGGGAACCCGAGCCCGCAACCGTCTATTTCTGGGAGCATTGAGCTGATGCCGGCAACCACAATGTCGAAGGCTGGGCGCGACCAGAGCCATGCGAGGGTCTTCGACCTCTCGCAACATTCGCTGCGCGAGTTGAACCAGGCTCTGCACAAGCTGACGCCCGGTTCGAACGAGACCGCCTGGGAAGTGCTCAACCCGAAGGGCAGCCATTCGGTGGCCGTCGGCGTCGACCAGCCGGTCTCGATCGATGTGCGCGGCAGTGTCGGCTATTACTGCGCCGGGATGAATGACGGCGCCACGATCACGGTGCACGGCTCGGCCGGTCCCGGCGTCGGCGAAAACATGATGTCGGGCACGATCGTCATCAAGGGCGACGCCAGTCAGTATGCTGGCGCCACCGGCCGCGGCGGCCTGCTCATCATCGAGGGCAATGCCTCGTCGCGCTGCGGCATCTCGATGAAGGGCATCGACATCGTCGTGCACGGCAATATCGGCCACATGTCGGCCTTCATGGCGCAATCCGGCAACCTTGTGGTGCTGGGCGACGCCGGCGATGCGCTGGGCGATTCCATTTATGAGGCGCGGCTTTTCGTGCGCGGCAAGGTCGAAAGCCTCGGCGCCGACTGCATCGCCAAGGAGATGCGGCCAGAGCATATCGAATTGCTGCAGGGCCTGCTCGACAAGGCCGGCGTCACCGGCGTCAAGGCGTCGGAGTTCAAGCGCTACGGCTCGGCCCGCAAACTCTATAATTTCAACATCGATAACGCCGACGCGTATTGAGGCAAGATGACGTACCGCAACCCGCCGACGACGCCGCGCAAATCCGCGACCTTCGACGACTACACGCTTTCCGAAATCCGCCGCGCGGCCGCGACCGGCATCTATGACATCCGCGGCGCCGGCGCCAAGCGCAAGCTGCCTCATTTCGACGACCTTTTGTTTCTTGGTGCCTCGATTTCGCGCTATCCGCTCGAAGGCTATCGCGAGCGCTGCGACACTTCTGTGGTGCTCGGCTCGCGCCATGCCAAGAAGCCGATCGAACTGAAGATTCCGATCACCATCGCGGGCATGAGTTTCGGTTCGCTCTCCGGCCCGGCCAAGGAAGCGCTCGGCCGCGGCGCGACGATCGCCGGAACATCGACCACCACCGGCGATGGCGGCATGACCGAGGAGGAGCGCGGCCATTCGAAGACGCTGGTCTACCAGTATCTGCCCTCGCGCTATGGCATGAACCCGCGAGACCTGCGCCGCGCCGACGCCATCGAAGTGGTGGTCGGCCAAGGCGCCAAGCCCGGCGGCGGCGGCATGCTGCTTGGACAGAAGATTTCCGACCGCGTCGCCGAGATGCGCACCCTTCCCAAGGGCATCGACCAGCGTTCGGCCTCGCGCCATCCCGACTGGACCGGACCCGACGATCTCGAGATCAAGATCCTTGAGTTGCGCGAGATCACCGACTGGGAAAAGCCGATCTACGTCAAGGTCGGCGGCGCCCGCCCCTATTACGACACCGCGCTTGCGGTGAAGGCCGGCGCCGATGTCGTCGTGGTCGACGGCATGCAGGGCGGCACGGCTGCGACCCAGGAAGTGTTCATCGAGAATGTCGGCCAGCCGACGCTTGCCTGCATCAGGCCGGCGGTGCAGGCGCTGCAGGACCTCGGCATGCACCGCAAGGTGCAGCTCATCATCTCCGGCGGCATCCGTAACGGCGCCGATGTCGCCAAGGCGCTGGCGCTCGGCGTCGACGCCGTCTCGATCGGCACGGCAGCACTTGTCGCGCTCGGCGACAACGATCCGCGCTGGGAGGCGGAATACAACGAACTCGGCACCACGGCCGGCGCCTATGACGACTGGCATGAGGGTCGTGACCCTGCCGGCATCACTACGCAGGATCCCGAACTTATGAAGCGGGTCGATCCCATCGCCGCCGGAAGGCGGCTGGCCAATTATCTCAAGGTGATGACGCTGGAGGCACAGACGATCGCCCGCGCCTGCGGCAAGAACAGCCTGCACAATCTCGAGCCCGAGGATCTCGTCGCGCTCACCATCGAAGCCGCCGCCATGGCCGGCGTGCCTTTGGCCGGCACCAACTGGATACCGGGGAAGAACGGCTTCTGACACAGACTACCCAGACCACATAAGCGAGGGACTAAAACAATGGGGAACGATCTCGCCGCATTCGCCAAGGAGAACGGCGTCAAATATTTCATGGTCTCCTACACCGACCTGTTCGGTGGGCAGCGTGCCAAGCTGGTGCCTGCGCAGGCGATCGCCGACATGCAGAAGGACGGCGCTGGCTTTGCCGGCTTCGCCACCTGGCTCGACATGACGCCGGCCCATCCCGACATGCTTGCGGTGCCGGATCCAGACTCCGTCATCCAGCTGCCGTGGAAGCCCGAGGTCGCCTGGGTTGCCGCGAACTGCGTCATGGAAGACAAGCTCGTCGACCAGGCGCCCCGCAATACTCTGAAGCGCCTGATCGCCGAGGCCGCCAGCGACGGCATGCATGTCAAGACAGGCGTCGAGGCCGAGTTCTTCCTGATCTCGTCTGACGGCAGCACAATCTCCGACCAATACGATACAGCCTCGAAGCCCTGCTACGACCAGCAGGCGGTGATGCGCCGCTACGACGTGATCGCCGAGATCTGCGATCATATGCTGGCGCTGGGCTGGGGCGCCTATCAGAACGACCATGAAGACGCCAACGGCCAGTTCGAGATGAACTGGGCCTTCGACGATGTCCTGGCCACGGCCGACAAGCACTCCTTCTTCAAGTTCATGGTCAAGTCCATTGCGGAAAAGCATGGTCTGCGCGCGACGTTCATGCCGAAACCCTTCCAGGGCCTGACCGGCAATGGCTGCCACGTCCATATCTCGGTGTGGGACAAGGCCGGCAAGACCAATGTGTTCGCCGACAATTCGATGGAGCTGGGCTTGTCCGCCAAGGGCAAGAACTTCCTCGGCGGCATCATGAAGCATGCTTCCGCGCTTGCGGCGATCACCAATCCGACGGTCAATTCCTACAAGCGCATCAACGCGCCGCGCACCATTTCGGGCGCGACCTGGGCGCCGAACACGGTTACCTGGACCGGCAACAACCGCACCCACATGGTGCGCGTGCCCGGCCCGGGCCGCTTCGAGCTGCGACTGCCGGACGGCGCCGCAAACCCCTATCTCCTGCAGGCGGTGATCATAGCGGCCGGTCTCGACGGCATCCGCTCCAAGGCCGATCCCGGCAAGCGCTACGACATAGACATGTACCAGTTCGGCCATACGGTGAAGGGCGCGCCCAAGCTGCCCCTCAACCTGCTGGATGCGCTGCGCGAGTTCGACAAGGACAAATCACTGAAGGGGGCGCTGGGTGAGGAATTCTCGTCGGCTTATCTAAAGCTGAAGCACCAGGAATGGAATTCCTATGCCTCGCACTTCACGCAATGGGAGCGCGACCACACGCTGGATATCTAGATATCCTCGCGGTGCGAGCGACCTCGGAATGAACTGATGAAATATTCGATCTTCTCGCTCGCTCGCGCCGCTCTCTCCGGCCACAAGAATTGGAAGCCGACCTGGCGCGACGCGGCGCCTAAGGATCGCTATGACGTGATCATCATCGGCGGCGGCGGCCACGGTCTCGCCACCGCCTGGTTCCTCGCCAGCGAGTTCGGCATCCGCAATGTCGCGGTGCTGGAGAAGGGCTGGATCGGCTCCGGCAATGCCGGCCGCAACACGACCATCATCCGCTCAAATTACGGCCTGCCCGGCAACACCGGCTTCTACGAATTATCGATGAAGCTGTGGGAGACGATGGAGCAGGATCTCAACTACAACGCGATGGTCAGCCAGCGCGGCGTGCTGAACCTCTATCATTCCGACGCGCAGCGCGACGCCTTCGCCCGGCGCGGCAACACGATGCGCATCAACGGCATCGACGCGGAGCTGCTCGACCAGGCGGCACTGCGCAAGATGCTGCCGTTCCTGAATTTCGACAATGCACGCTTCCCCGTGCAAGGAGGCCTCCTGCAGCGTCGCGGCGGCACGGCGCGTCACGATGCTGTGGTCTGGGGCTATGCGCATGCGGCGAGCGCGCTCGGCGTGGACATCATCCAGAACTGCGAGGTCACCGGCTTCATACGTGACGCCAACGGCAAGGTTACGGGCGTCGAGACCTCGCGCGGCAAGATCGGCGCCGGCAAGGTCGGCATGGCGGTGGCGGGTTCCTCGTCACGCGTGGCGGCTATGGCGGGACTGCGGCTCCCAATCGAAAGCCATGTGCTGCAGGCCTTCGTCTCGGAAGCGATCAAGCCGCTCATCCCCGGTGTCATGACGTTCGGCGCCGGACATTTCTACGTCAGCCAGTCGGACAAGGGCGGGCTGGTCTTCGGCGGCGACATCGACGGCTACAACTCCTATGCCCAGCGCGGCAATCTGCCGGTGATGGAAGACGTCTGCGAGGGCGGCATGGCGCTGATCCCGATGATCGGCCGCGTGCGGCTTCTGCGCCAGTGGGGCGGCATCATGGACATGTCGATGGACGGCACGCCGATCATCGACAAGAGCCCGGTCGACGGCCTCTATATCAATGCCGGCTGGTGCTATGGCGGCTTCAAGGCGACGCCCGGCTCCGGCTTCGTCTTCGCCTATCTTCTGGCACGAGATGAATCGCACAAGGAGGCCGCCCGCTTCCGCCTCGACCGGTTCCAGCGCGGCGCGATGATCGACGAGAAGGGCCAGGGCGCCCAACCCAACCTGCATTGAAGACCCGACCATGCGCATAGCCTGTCCCTTCTGCGGCGAACGTGAACTCGGCGAGTTCACCTATCTCGGCGACGCCAAGCCGCAACGCCCCGCGGCGGATGCCGGCGAGGAAGCTGTCTACGATTACGTTTATCTGCGCGACAACGTCGCCGGCGTGATGAGCGAGCACTGGTATCATGGCGGCGGCTGCCGGGCCTGGCTGAAGGTCACCCGCAACACGCTGACGCATGAGATCTCGGCCGTCGAGCCGGCCGCGGGCGCCGGCGCCGCCAAGGTTGGTGCGTGATGGCTGGCATCCAGGCGAACCGACTGAACAATGGCGGTCTCATCGATCGCTCGGCCGCACTCAATTTCCGCTTCGACGGCAAGGCATTCTCTGGCTTCAAGGGCGATACGCTGGCGTCCGCGCTGGTCGCCAACGGCGTCAAGCTCGTCGGCCGCTCGTTCAAATATCACCGCCCGCGCGGCATACTGACGGCGGGCTCGGAAGAGCCGAACGCGCTGGTCGAACTGCGCAGCGGCGCCAGGCGCGAGGCGAATACCAAGGCGACGACGGCCGAGCTCTATGAGGGCCTCGAAGCCGCCAGCCAAAACCGCTGGCCGTCGCTCAATTTCGACGTCATGTCGGTCAACCAGTTGTTCGCGCCGATCTTCGTCGCCGGCTTCTACTACAAGACCTTCATGTGGCCGGCGAAGTTCTGGGAAGCCATCTACGAGCCGGCGATCCGCCGTGCCGCCGGCCTCGGCCGCGCCGCGCAGGTCCCCGACCCGGATCACTATGACAAGGCCTGGGCTCATTGCGATGTGGTGATCGCGGGCTCGGGTCCGGCGGGTCTCGCCGCTGCCCTTGCCGCAGGTCGCAGCGGCGCGCGTGTGATCCTGTGCGAGGAGGATTTCGTCCTCGGCGGTCGCCTGCTCGCCGATGGCGGCACGGTCGACGGATTGCCGGCCGCCGAATGGATCGCGCGCGCGGTTGCCGAACTTTCGGCGATCCCGGATGTGCGCATCATGACACGCGCGACATTGTTCGGCGTCTATGACGGCGGCACCTATGGCGCGATCGAACGCGTCAACGACCATCTGCCGGTGCCGCCGGAACACCAGGTGCGGCAGCGGCTGTGGCGCATCGTGGCCAAGCGCTGCGTGGTCGCCGCGGGCGCGATCGAACGTCCCATCGTCTTTGCCGGCAACGACACGCCCGGCGTGATGATGGCATCGGCCATGCGCAGCTACATCAACCGCTACGCCGCCACGCCGGCCAGGCGCATCGCGCTGTTCACCAACAATGAGGATGGCTGGCGCACCGCCGAGACGGCGATCGCCGCCGGCCTGCAGGTGGCGGCGGTGATCGACGCGCGGCCGGACGTTTTGCAGGCGCATCGCTCGCTGGCCAGCAAGGGCGGCTTCCCGGTGCTGCACGGCGCCGTCAGCGGTGTCGACGGCGGCAAGGGCGGCGTGCGCAAGATTTCCGTCTCGCTGACCGGCGGCGCGCGCGCCGAGGTCGAGGCGGACGGGCTCGCCGTCTCGGGCGGCTGGAATCCGGCGGTCGGCCTCACCTCCTATCACCGCGGCCGGCCGAAATGGCGCGACGATATCGCAGCCTTCGTGCCGGATGGCGCGCCGCCCGGCATGGTCGCGTCGGGCGCGGCCAACGGCGCCTTCGGACTTGGCGCCTGCCTGCGCGAAGGGTTCGAAGCCGGCGCCGCCGCGGCACGCGATGCCGGACGCAGCGGCAATATCGGATCGATGCCGGTCGCCGACGACGAAGCCTACTCGATCAGCCCGCTTTGGCATGTCGCCGGCAAGGGCAAGGCCTTCGTCGACCAGCAGCACGACGTTACTGCTTCCGATGTCGAACTGGCGCAGCGCGAAGGTTTTCAATCGGTCGAGCATCTGAAGCGCTACACGACGCTCGGCATGGCAACTGACCAGGGCAAGACCTCGAATGTCGCCGGCCTCGCCATCATGGCCGCGGTCAGCGGCAAATCGATCCCGGATACGGGCACGACAATCTACCGGCCGCCTTATGTGCCGGTCGCCATCGGCGCCTTTGCCGGCCATCACCGCGACGAGAATTTCCATGCGACGCGGCTGACGCCGTCGCATCATTGGGCGGCCGAACAGGGCGCGGTCTTCGTCGACACGGGCCTTTGGAAGCGCGCGCAGTGGTATCCGCGTGCCGGCGAGAAGGACTGGCTGGAATCGGTGACGCGCGAGGTCAAGGCCGTGCGCAGCGGCGTCGGCTTCTGCGATGTCTCCACGCTCGGCAAGATCGACGTGCACGGCCCAGACGCCGGCGTCTTCCTCGACCGCGTCTACATCAACGTCTTTTCCAGCCTCGCCGTCGGCAAGGCGCGCTACGGCCTGATGCTGCGCGAGGACGGGATTGTCTACGACGACGGCACGACCTCGCGGCTGGCCGAGGACCATTATTTCCTCACGACCACGACGGCCAAGGCCGGACTGGTGATGCAGCATCTCGAATTCTGCCGCCAAGTGCTGTTCCCGGAGCTCGACGTGCAATTGACATCCGTTTCGGATCAGTGGGCGCAGTTCTCGATCGCGGGACCGAAGACCCGCGATCTCTTGAAGGAGATCGTCGATCCGGCCGAGGATTTGTCGAACGACGGTTTCCCATTCATGGGCGCACGCGAGGTCGCCTTGCGCGGCGGCATCAAGGCGAGGCTCTTCCGCATCTCGTTCTCCGGCGAAATGGCGTTCGAGATTTCGGTGCCGGCGCGCTATGGCGAGGCAATGGCGCGCAATCTGATGATTGCAGGCAAGCCGTTCGGTGTGACGCCTTACGGCACCGAGGCGCTCGGCGTGATGCGCATCGAAAAGGGCCATGTCGCCGGGCCAGAGCTCAACGGCACCACCACGGCGGGCGATCTCGGCCTCGGCAAGATGATGTCGACCAAGAAGGATTTCATCGGCCGCGTCATGGCCGGCCGCGAGGCGCTGGTCGCGCCTAACCGGCAAGTGGTCGTCGGCATCAAGCCGACCGACAAGGCGCGCCGCCTGCGCTCCGGCGCGCATATCATCCCAAAGGGCGAGACCCCCGGCCCCGACAATGACCAGGGTTATGTCACCTCGGTCTGCTTCTCGCCGGTGCTCGACCAGTGGATCGGGCTCGGTCTCGTCGAGCGCGGCCGCGAGCGCATCGGCGAGATCGTGCGCGCGCATGATCCGCTGCGCGGCGAGGATTACGATGTCGAGCTCTGCAATCCCGTCTTCTACGATCCGGATGGAGGGCGCCAGCGTGGCTGATTTTTCCTGGGACGTCCGCAGCCCGCTCGACCGCACGCTCGTCGCCGGCGCATATGGCGCGCAAGGCGAAGCCGGCGTGGCGCTGACCGAAATCCGCAATTTCGACCTCGTGCAGGTGATGGCCCGGCGCGGCAAGGCCGCGGATATGGCGAAGGCCGCGACGGCACGCTTCGGTGATGCTGCGCCGCCAACTCCGAAGGCGGTAGGGGCGGCCGACGCGACACTGATCTGGTCGGGACCGGATCAGTTCTTCGTTCTGTCCAAAGGCGGCAAGCACACCTTGGAGAGCCTGGCTCCCGCTTTTGCCGGATCGGCTTCGCTTTCGGACCAATCGCATGCGCGGGCGCTGATCGGCGTTTCCGGCGACAAGGCGCGCGCTATGCTCGCGAAGCTGTCGTCGATCGATTTGCATCCGGATATGTTCGCAGTCGGCGCGGCGGCGGCCACGTCGATGGATCATACCAGTGTCACGCTGTGGCGCGGCCAGGATCGCAACGGACAGGCGGTGTTCAATCTGCTGGTGTTTGCGACTTTCGCGGAAAGCCTGTGGCATACAGTTCTGGACTCCGCCGCGGAATATGGCGTCACGATCAGCCATTCCGAGGAACTGGCGTAACGACGCACGCCTTCCCCTTATCGCCTTGTGGGAAGAAGATGGATCGGTGCGAAGCGCCGAGACGGACGGGGGGTATTCCAGCGGAGTGAGACGTCGGCTTCCCTGGAACACCCCTCATCCGCCGCCTTCGGCGACACTTCTCCCACAAGGGGAGAAGGGGAAGCCGGCACCTCCCGCCTTGCCAAATCCATCTCCGCTGCTATTCTCTCGACGAAAATAATTTTACACACAGGCAAACTTGTTTCTCGCTCGGAGGAGGGTTTGAGATGAGCCAATCGCCTTATCCTGCCGTCCTGTCCGGACCGCCGCGTCCGAGCCTGATCCTGAGGCCGGGCCAGATCAGCCTGCCGCCGGGCGTGGAACGCTACACCGTGCAAGGCACTGGCGCCGTTCTGATCGATGTCGAGGCCGGCGACAGCGTCAGCGTGACCAATGTCGAGGGCGGCCAGCCTTGCGAATTGCTGGCCTGGGACACATCCGGCGTCACCGATCCCGGCATTTTCGGCGAACGGTCGAACAGCAATGCCGCCGGCATCAAGGCACTGCTCGCCGAAGGCGACGACAGCCTTGCGGCGCTCCGCCTCAGCCTCGATCGCCGCAAGGTGCAGTTCGACCAGCCGAAGGCGGTGCGCGTGTTCGGGGGCGCCACGCCAGCCGGTACCGAGCAGAGTTTTGCCGTCCAGCGCGACGGCGCGTTGCTGATCGCGGCACCCGGTGGGCCGATGCTGGTCGACGGCCACAATACGGCAACGCCGCTGACCGTGCTGGTGCGCCGCGCCACGATCCGGCTGAAGAACCGGTCGCGGCTTCCTGATCCGCTCGCCGATCCGGTGCTCGATCTTCGCGTGAAATCGGCGACCGCCGAATCCTATTTCGTCAAGGCGGGCGACTATCTGCAAATCATCGATGTCGATGGCCGGCAGTGCACCGACTTTCAGTGTTTTTCGGCGCGCAAGCTGGACAAGGGCCGCGACCTGCCGCTCGATGTGACGACGACGCGCACGCTGATGGGCTCGGCCTATCCGATGCCCGGCCTGCATTCGAAATATTACGACCAGGACATGGAGCCGCTGGTCGAGGTGGTGCAGGACACATGCGGCCGGCACGACGCCTTCGCGCTGGCTTGCGCCGCCAAATATTACGATGACATCGGCTATCCCGGCCACACCAACTGCTCGGAGAATTTCAACAAGGCGCTATCGGAAAAGGGCGTAAACCCCCGCGCGGGCTGGATGGCGATCAACTTCTTCTTCAACACGGCGATCGACGCGCATGGCGTGATGGTGTCGGACGAGCCGTGGTCGCGCCCGGGCGACTATGTGCTCTTGCGCGCGCTGACCGACATCGTCTGCGTGTCCTCGGCCTGCCCGGACGATACCACGCCATCCAATGGCTGGGACCTGACAGACATCCATGTGCGCAGCTATTCCGGCCAGCACAAATTCTCGCGAGCGATCGCCAGACGCATGAAGCCCGACTCGGAACCGAAGATGACCCGCGAGACAGCCTTTCATTCGAGCTTTGCCAAGTACACGCGCGACTTCGTCGAATACAAGGGCTATTGGCTCGCCAATTCCTTCGCCAAGGAAGGGCCAATTGCCGAATACTGGACCTGCCGGCAGCACGCGGTGATCATGGACCTGTCGCCGCTGCGCAAGTTCGAGGTCACCGGGCCGGATGCCGAGGCGCTGCTGCAATACACGCTGACCCGCGACGTCAAGAAGCTCGGCGTCGGCCAGGTGGTCTATACGGCGATGTGTTACGAGCATGGCGGCATGATCGACGACGGCACGCTGCTGAGACTCGGCAAGGACAATTTCCGTTGGGTCGGCGGCGACGATCTTTCCGGCGAATGGCTGCGCGAGACGGCGAAAAAGCTCGGCCTCAATGTTCTGGTGCGCTCCTCCACCGACCAGATGCACAACATCGCCGTGCAAGGACCGAAGAGCCGCGACATATTGAAGGAAGTCGTCTGGACCTCGCCGGTGCAGCCCTCGATCGGCGAGCTGGAATGGTTCCGCTTCGCGGTCGCGCGCATCGGCGGCGGCAACGGCGTGCCGGTCGTGGTCTCGCGCACCGGCTATACGGGCGAGCTCGGCTATGAGATCTGGTGCCATCCGCGCGACGCCGAGAAGGTGTTCGACGCCGTCTGGGAGGCCGGCCAGCCATACGGGCTGAAGCCGATGGGCCTGCAGGCGCTCGACATGGTGCGCATCGAGGCGGGACTGATCTTCGCCGGCTACGAATTCTCCGACCAGACCGATCCGTTCGAAGCCGGTATCGGCTTCACCGTGCCGCTCAAGACCAAGGCGGACGATTTTGTCGGCCGCGACGCCCTGATCCGGCGCAAGGAGCACCCTCAGCACAAGCTCGTCGGCCTCGACATCGATGCCAATGTCGCCGTCGGCCATGGCGACTGCGTGCATGTCGGCCGCGCCCAGATCGGCGTCGTCACCTCCGGCATGCGCTCGCCGGTGCTCGGCAAGACGATTGCGCTGGCACGGCTCGACGTCACCCATGCCGATATCGGCACCGAGGTCGAGATCGGCAAGCTCGACGGCCACGCCAAGCGGCTGCCGGCGCGAGTCGTCGCCTTCGCGCATTACGATCCGCAGAAGACCAAACCGCGTTCCTGAAAGCGGCGAACTTTCCCATCTCCCCTTGCGGGAGAAGGTGGATTGGCGCGCAGCGCCGAGACGGATGAGGGTGTTCCAGGGAACGCCAACGCCTCACTCCGCTGGAACACCCCCATCCGTCGCCTTCCCTCACAAGGGGAGAAGGGAAGAGCCTGCTTCGCAAGCGCGATGTGCATGACATCCACAAAACGCTTGACGCGAAAGCGCGTCGGATCGATCTTCACTCTTAAGAAAAAAATACGACTGAGTGGAAACACCAGGATCGGACGAAAATTTGCCGGGGAGCAAGCTTCGCGAGAGCCGAGGCGTCGCCGGCGGGGAACAGAAAAAAGGGGAAGACACAAGACATGAGCACGATAAGCACGGCCCTGGAGCAGCCTGCCGAAAGCAAGCTGCTCAGGCACATCGACTGGCGTGGCGCCTTCTGGGTGGCAAGCGGCGTTCCGGCGCTGGTCCTGTTCTCGATCGGCGGCATTGCCGGCACGACCGGGACGCTGGCCTTCCTGATCTGGACAGTGTCCATGATCATGGGTTTCCTGCAATCCTTCACCTACGCCGAGATCGCCGGCCTGTTCCCGAACAAGTCGGGCGGCGCCTCGATCTACGGCGCTACCGCCTGGCTGCGTTATTCGAAATTCATCGCGCCGCTGTCGGTGTGGTGCAACTGGTTCGCCTGGTCGCCGGTGCTGTCGCTCGGCTGCTCGATCGCCGCCGCCTATATCCTCAACGCGCTGGCGCCGATCCCTGCCTTCAGCGAGGCTTCGCCGGAGGTAGTCGCCTACATTGCGGCGCATGCCGGGACGGCGCCCGCCGACGCGATAGCCGCGGTCACGGCCGCCGCAACGCCGGCGATCCGCGCCTGGTCGCTGTGGGGCCACACGCTTGGCCCGGTCTCCTTCACCTTCAACGCCACCTTCTTCATCGGCGCGGTGCTGATGCTGGTCATCTTCGCCATCCAGCATCGCGGCATCCTCGGCACGGCCAATGTGCAAAAATATATCGGCCTTCTGGTCATCATCCCGATGCTGATCGTCGGCGTGGTGCCGATCTTCACCGGTCAGATCAACTATGCCAACTTCTCGCCTCTGGTGCCGCTGGCTACGGCTTACGCGCCTGATCCCGGCTCGTGGAACATCGCCGGCTGGACTCTCGTGCTCGGCGGCATGTTCATCGCCGCATGGTCGACCTACGGCTTCGAGACCGCGGTCTGCTACACGTCGGAGTTCAAGAACCCCGGCACCGACACGTTCAAGGCGATCTTCTATTCCGGCCTGCTCTGCATGCTCCTGTTCATCCTGGTGCCGTTCACCTTCCAGGGCGTGCTGGGCCTGAACGGCATGCTGGCGACGCCGATCGTCGACGGCTCGGGCGTCGCCGACGCGCTGGCCGGGATGGTGGGCGGCGGCAAGCTGATCCACAGCCTGCTGGTCATGCTGATGATCCTGGCGCTGGTGCTGTGCATCATGACGGCGATGGCCGGCTCCTCGCGCACGCTCTACCAGGGTTCTGTCGATGGCTGGCTGCCGCGCTATCTCAGCCACGTCAACGAGCATGGCGCGCCGACCCGCGCCATGTGGACCGACCTGTGCTTCAACCTGATCGTGCTGGCGATCGCCTCGGCCGACGCGACGAGCTTCTTCTTCATCCTCGCCGTGTCGAACTGCGGCTACATCATCTTCAACTTCCTCAACCTCAATGCGGGCTGGATCCACCGCATCGACAACGGCCACATCGCGCGGCCGTGGCGGGCGCCGACCTGGCTGCTCGGCATCGGCGCCGTCTTCGCCTATGTCAACGCGGTCTTCATGGGCGCCGGCGCCAAGGTGTGGAATCCGATGGCGCTGTGGGCCGGCCTGATCACCGCTGCCTTGATCATCCCGGTGTTCTGCTTCCGCCACTATATCCAGGACGGCGGCAAGTTCCCCGACCACATGCTGGCCGACCTCGGCATGGCGGGAGCCGACCTCTCGGTCAAGAAGGCGGGCATGCTACCCTACCTGACGCTGATCGCCGGCGTGGTGGTGATGCTGATCGCCAACTGGGTCTTCGTCATCTGACATGGCAACCTGAAAGAGACGGGCGCGCCTCGGCGCGCCCGTTTCATTTCGATCAGCCTGCCTTGCCGACCGCCGGCTCTTCAAAGAACCGGTTCGACGGTCGCTTCAGGCCGAGATTCTCACGCAGCGTCGATCCTTCATATTCGCGCCGGAAGATTCCGCGCCTCTGCAGCTCGGGCACAACCTGCTCGACGAAGTCGTCCAGCCCCGCCGGCAGATAGGGGAACATCACATTGAACCCGTCGGAGCCTTCGGTGAGCAGCCATACCTCCATTTCGTCGGCAATGGACCTGGCGGTGCCGACGAAGGCGAGGCCCGAATAGCCGCCGAGCCGCTGCGCGAGCTGGCGGACCGTAAGCTTTTCCTCGCGCGCCAGTTCTATGACGCGCTCGCGGCTGCTTTTCGAAGCATTGGTGTCCGGAACGTCCGGCAACGGACCGTCCGGGTCGAAACCCGACGCATCGTGGCCGAGGGCGATCGACAGCGAGGCAATGCCGCTTTCGTAATAGACGAGACTGTCGAGCTTCGCACGCTTGGCGCGTGCTTCCTCGACGCTATCGCCGACGATGACGAAGGCGCCGGGCAGTATCTTGATGTCGTCGCGCGAACGGCCAAGCCTTTCCGCGCGGCCCTTCACATCGGCAAGGAAGCGCTGTCCCGATGCCAGATCGGGCGGCGCAGCGAAAATCACCTCCGCCGTTTCGGCGGCCAGCTGGCGCCCAGCCTCCGACGAGCCGGCCTGGACGATCACCGGCCAGCCCTGTACCGGCCGGGCGATGTTGAGCGGCCCGCGCACCGAAAGATACTCGCCCTTGTGGTCGAGCACGTGCATTTTCGAAGGGTCGAGGTAGAGCCCGCTCTCCGCATCGCGGATGAAGGCGTCGTCGGCAAAGCTGTCCCACAACCCGGTCACGACGTCGTAGAACTCGCGCGCCCGGTGGTAGCGTTCGTCATGCTCGACATGCTCGTCGAGACCGAAATTCAGCGCGGCATCGGGATTGGATGTGGTGACGATATTCCAGCCGGCGCGGCCGCCGCTGATATGGTCGAGCGAGGCGAAGCGCCGCGCGATGTGATAGGCCGCGTCGAAGGTGGTCGATGCGGTCGCCACAAGACCGATATGATCGGTGACGGCGGCAAGCGCCGACAAAAGCGTGAACGGCTCGAAGGACGTCACCGTGTGGCTGCGCCGCAGCGCCTCGATCGGCATGTTGAGCACAGCCAGATGGTCGGCCATGAAGAAGGCGTCGAACTTCGCCGCCTCGAGCGTCTGCGCGAAGCGCTTCAGATGCGCAAAGTTGAAGTTCGCGTCCGCGTAGGCGCCCGGGTAGCGCCAGGCGCCGGTGTGAAGACTGACGGGGCGCATGAAGGCGCCGAGCCGTAACTGCCGTTTTTCTGACATGGGAAATGATCCAGTGATGACGAGCGTTGCCGCTGCGATATCCGCGCAGGATCGGCCTGCATCGCGCCACTGAAAAGGAATTCTGTTTTGCGCAAGCCTTGCCGCGGAGCATTTTCACCCGGCGGCCCCTTGATACGGATCATCCGCCACCGGCCTTCGCCAATGGCGGATGATCCAGGGTTGCCACCTCGTTTCTATTCCGCGGCCAGTGCCAGCTGCGGCTTTTCGATACCGTCGGCCTTCACCGGCTCTGGCGACTGCTCTTCGGCCTTCGCCTTCTTCGGCGCGCGACCGAAGAACAGGGCGTAGCCGGCCGGCAGCACCAGGATGGTGAGCACCGTAGCGACGAGGATGCCGCCCATCATGGCGTAGGCCAGCGGCCCCCAGAACACGGCGCGCGAGATCGGGATCAGCGCGAGCACGGCGGTCAGTGCCGTCAGCATGATCGGCCGGAAGCGGCGCACGGCCGCACCCACGATCGCCTCCGATCGCTCCATGCCGGCTGCGATATCCTGGTCGATCTGGTCGACCAGGATGATCGAGTTGCGCATGATGATGCCGAGCAGCGCGATGACGCCGAGGATGGCGACGAAACCGAACGGCGCGCCGCTGATCAGAAGCGCGGCCGCCGCGCCGATGATGCCGAGCGGGCCGGTGGCCAGCACCAGCATAGACTTGCCGAAATGCTGCAGCTGGACCATCAGGAGCACGACGATGATGGCGAGCATGATCGGCGCCTTGGCTGCGATCGAGGCCTGGCTCTCGGCGGAGTCCTCGGCGCCGCCCTGGATCTCGACCTTGTAGCCAGGCGCCAGGCCGGCGCGCAGGTCCTTCATGTCGTTGTACATCTTGGTGACGACGTCGTTCGACTGCACGCCGTCCGGCAGCGTGGCGCGCACGCTGATCGTCGGCAGGCGGTCGCGCCGCCATTCGATGCCCTGTTCCATGACGGGCACGACCTTGGCCACCTGGGAGAGCGGCACAGAGCCGCCGAAATCGGTCGGGATGTAGACCGAGTCGACCGACGAGAGCAGGTGACGCGTGGCCTCCGGTTCGCGGGCGACGATCGAGACCGTCTCCTCGCCGTCGCGGAAGTCGTCGAGCGGCGCGCCGGACATGGTGGCCTGCAGCATCTGGCGGATGCGTTGCGAGGAGACGCCGAGCGCCCGGGCTCGATCCTGGTCGATCACCAGTTTCATCGCCGGCACCGGCTCCAGCCAATCGTCATGGATGGCGCCGAGCAACGGGTTGGCCTGGAACCGCGCCTTCACCTCGTCGGCGATACGGCGCACCTCCTGGCGGTCCGGACCCATGACGCGCATCTGCACCGGCCAGCCGGTCGGCGGACCGAGGAACAGGCGGTCGACCTTGCCACGGATCGAGGGGAAGTCCTGCGCCAGGATCCTGCGCATCTTGACGATCAGCCGCTCACGCGCCGGCTCGTCCTTGGCCATCACGAGGAGCTGCGCGAAGTTCGGATTGCGCAGTTGCTGGTCGAGCGGCAGGAAGAAGCGCGGCGCGCCTTCGCCGATATAGGTGGCGATGAAGCGCTTGTCGGGATCGTCCATCATCCTGGCTTCCAGCGCCTGGGCCTGCTTCTCGACCTCCTTGATCGAGGTGCCTTCCGGCAGCCAGAGATCGACCAGGATTTCCGGCCGCGAGGATTGCGGGAAGAAGTTCTGCGGGATGAACTGAAAGGCCCACAGGCTGGTGGCGAAGGTGACCAGCGTCATCGCCAGAACGATGATGCGGTGGCGCACGGCCCAGGCGACCGTCGCGCGCAGGCGGCGGTAAAAGCCGGTGTCGAAGACATCGTGATGGGTGCCGGCGTGCTTGCGCTGCTTGAGGATCATGTAGCCCAGCCACGGCGTGAAATAGACCGCGACGAACCATGATACGACGAGCGCGATGCCGACGACGTAGAACAGCGTGCGCACATATTCGCCGGCGGTCGACGCGGCGAAACCGACGGGGATGAAACCCGCCGTGGTGATCAGCGTGCCGGTGAGCATCGGGAAGGCGGTCGAGGTGTAGGCGAAGCTCGCCGCCTCGACCTTGACCAGCCCCTCTTCCAGCTTTCGCTCCATCATCTCGACGACGATCATGGCGTCGTCGACCAACAGACCTAGCGCGATGATCAGTGCGCCGAGCGAGATGCGCTGCAGGTCGATGCCGATCTCGTACATGATGGCGAAGGTGGCTGCCAGGACCAGCGGGATGGCTATCGCGATCACCAGACCGGAGCGCCAGCCGATCGACAGCAGCGAAACGGCAAGCACGATCAGCAGCGCTTCGCCGAGCGCCTCCATGAATTCGCTCACCGCCTCCTTCACGACCTCAGGCTGGTCGGAGATCTGGTCGACCGCAACGCCGTAGGGCAGCCCTGCCTCGAAGCGCTGGTACGTCGCCTCGACATCCTTGCCGACATCCCTGACGTTGAAGCCCTTGGCCATGACGACGCCGAGCTGGACACTCTCGTGGCCGTTGAAGCGATACTTGCGCTCATAGGAATCCTCGAGACCGGAAGAGACGGTGGCGATGTCGCCAAGGCGCGTCACCTGGTTGCCGGAGCGCAGCCTCAGCTCGCGGATATCCGCGGCCTTGCTGACGTCCCCCTCGACGGAGATGCGCACCGAGCGCAGGCCGGTGTCGACGGAGCCCGCCGGATCGACGGCGTTCTGCCCCTTCACTGCATTCTGCAGGTCGAGAATAGTCAGGCCGCGCTCGGCAAGCGCCTTGGACGAGACGTCGATATAGATCTTCTCCGGCTGGTCGCCGATGATGACGGCCTTTTCGACGCCAGGCGTCGTCAGCAGCATGTCGCGCGCCTGGATGGCGAACTTCTTCAGCTCCGGATAGGTGAAGCCGTCGCCGCTGATCGAATGCAGCGTGATGAAGGTGTCGCCGAACTCGTCGTTGAAATAGGGGCCGAGTAGGCCTTGCGGCAATTCATTGGCGATGTCGCCGACCTTCTTGCGCACCTGGTAAAAGGCGTCCTTCACCTCCTCGGCATTGGTGTCGCCCTTCACCTGCAGCGTGATGATGGCGCTGCCGGCGCGGGTGTAGGAGCGCACGAAATCGAGATGCGGCGTTTCCTGCAGCTTGCGCTCGATCTTGTTGACGACCTGATCCTCCATGTCCTGGATCGAGGCGCCGGGCCAGATCGCCTGCACGACCATGACGCGGAAGGTGAAGTCCGGATCTTCCTTCTGCCCCATTCGCATCAGGCCGAGCGCGCCGGCCACGATGATGAGGCCGAACAGGAAGCGGGCGATGCTCGGATGCCCGATCGCCCAGCGCGAAAGGTTGAAGGGCCGCTTTTGAGTGCTGCTGTCGCTAGTGGTGGTCATGACGCAAGTCCAGTCCAGTTGGCCGGCAAGCCGCGCTTGCCATGCTGCTCATGAATTTCGGTCGGGTTTCCGGGCGGCGGGGCCCTCAAAGCGGAGAGAGACTCGCAAATCGCGCTGGACGCGGCACTGCTGCGGGGGAAGCCAACATGCCGGCATCTCGCGATCGGGCGCCGCCGCCCGGAACCCATGCCTTCCCCGGCTCGCGGCTCAACACAGCGAGAGCGGGAATGGCGTCCGTTTCGCCTGGCTAACGCAGGCTGCTGGTGGTCGCGACGTCATCCTCCGCCGATGCGGACTGCAGGGCGTCGCCGGAAAGCTTGACCTTCAGGTTTTCGGTCATGAACTGGGTGCCGGCAGCGACCACGACATCGCCCTGCTTAAGTCCATCGGCCACGGCGACGCCGTCGGCGGTGAAACTGGCGACCTTGATCGGGCGCGGATGCACGGTGTCCGAGGCGCGATCGACGGTCCAGACGATCTGCTTGCCGTCCTTTTCGGCCATGGCGGTCAGCGGAATGGAAACGAGCTGCGCCTTGCTGCCGACAGTCGCCTGGACATTTGCAGTCATGCCGAGCAGCACGCGCGGATCATTGGGCAGAGAGACCCGGACAGCGAAAGTACGCGACTGAGGATCGGCGCTGCCTGCGACCTCACGCACCTTGCCGTCAAGCCTCAACCCTTCGTCCGACCAGAAGCTTGCCTTGACCTCCTTGCCGGGCTTGAAGCCGGCGATGTCCATTTCGGGCACGGCGATCGACACTTCCTTCTCGCCGTCGACAGCGACGGTCATGACGGGCGTACCCGCGCCGACCACCTGGCCGACATCCGCGGAGATGGCGGTGACGATGCCGGCCCGGCTGGCCTTTAGATCGGTGTAGCCGACCTGGTTCTGCGCCTGCGCCAGCGTCGAGCGGGCGGAATCGCGCGTCGCCACGGCCTGGTCGTAGGTCAGTCGTGCCTGGTCGAGCTGCGACTTCGGCGCGAAGTTCTTGGCATAGAGCTGCTCGGCGCGCGTCCTGGCGAGATCGACGGTCTCGACCTGGCGCTCGGCGGCGTCGAGGCTGGCCTGCGCGCTCTTCACCGACAACTCGTAGTCGGAAGGATCGACGCGGGCGAGCACATCGCCCTCATTCACATGCTGGCCGATATCGACCAGGCGCTCCGTGACCTTGCCGGCAATGCGGAAGCCGAGGTTCATCTCGGTGCGGGCGCGCACCGAGCCGGAATAGTCGAGCTGGCGAGTGGTCTCAGACTTGCCGATCTCGACCACCTTGACCGGCCGGACGACTTCCTGGACGACCTCGGCCTTCTCCTGGCTGCAGCCTGCGAGGCCGAGTACGGCCGCTACGACGGCGACGGCTGGGAGGCCGGAGGCCGGCAGCCTGCGTAGGATGGAACTGGAAAAGGACACCTTAGCACTCCCGGACTGGAGATGATTTGTCGACCGCACCCGGTGGACAGCTTCTATTTCAAGGCTCTGATGGCGTAGTCGATTAGTTCGTCGGGCATCGCCCGGTTGGTCTTGGCGAGGCACTGCGCCACCATCTGCGGGTGGCAGAGGATGACGGTGGCGGCGCCGAAGCAGCGCGAAGCCGTCTCCGGATCCTGCTCCCTGAACTCGCCGGCCTCGATGCCCTCGCGGATCACTTCGGCATAGAGGTCATGGATGCTGTTGACGTGCTTGTCGATGACAGCCCAGTCGCGCTCCAGCGCAACGATGACCATCTCATGGACCTTCTCCTGGTCGAGCATCACCTCCAGCGTCATCTTGTACTGGGCGTGGATGTAGCGCCGCAGCCGTTCCTCGGCGCTGACGGGCAGGTGCATGATCTCATAGGCCATCTTGTAGCTGGCGCCGAGCATGCGGCCGCAGACGGCCTGGTGGATTTCGACCTTGGAGGCAAAGAAGCGGTAGATGTTGGCCGGCGACATGCCGAGTTCGCGGGCAATGTCGGCGACGTTGGTCTTGCCATACCCGTAGTGGCGGAACAGCCGCTCGGCACAATCGAGAATGCGGGTCACATTCTCCTGTCTGGCGGGGTCGGCCACGATGTTAGCGGCTTCGGACATGACACTTTCGTTTGATAAGTGACGAATTTCAATTTTCGTCACTCGTAAAACGAAACAGATGAGGAGTCAACGTGGAATCGACGTACGCGTATAATTTGGTGACAGATGGTGACAGTTGCGAGGTGGACAGCGGGTACGGGGACGATTGGCCATTGCCGCCCGCGACGGCCTCACCCAACGGAGGAGCAAGGAGCGAAGCGACGCGCTCAAGTGAGGCGGATCAAGATGTTACGCCATTGCGTAGTGCCGCCGGCGGCAATTCTCAGCCACCGGAACACGGCCGCACGGTCACGATGGATACCCGGGGTTCCGCAACCTTACTTCGCAACCGCTCCACCCTAGTATGAACGTCGAGGTTGCTGGCGCAAACTGTCGACGTCGCAGCCACTGCATAGGAGCAAATTACGCCCCCTTCGCCATTTCCCGCAGCCGGAACTTCTGGATCTTGCCCGTGGAGGTCTTGGGGATCTCGGCAAACACCACCGCCTTCGGCACCTTGAAGCGGGCAAGCAACGAGCGGCAATGTTCGATGATCTCGGCTTCGGTGGCCGTCTTACCCGGCTTTATCTCGACATAGGCGATCGGCACCTCGCCCCATTTCTCGTCCGCACGGGCAACCACGCCGCAGGACGCGACGGAGGGATGTTTGTAGAGGGCGTCCTCGACCTCGATGGACGAGATGTTCTCGCCGCCGGAGATGATGATGTCCTTGGAGCGATCCTTGAGCTGGATGTAGCCGTCGGGATGCATGACGCCGAGGTCGCCGGAATGGAACCAGCCGCCGGCGAAGGCCTCGTCGGTCGCCTTGCGATTCTTCAGATAGCCTTTCATGACGATGTTGCCGCGGAACATGACCTCGCCGATGGTCTCGCCGTCGGCCGGCGTCTCCACCATCGTCTCCGGGTCCCTCACCGTCAGCCCTTCGAGCGCGGCATAGCGTACGCCCTGACGGGCCTTCTTCGCTGCCCTCGGCCCCTTCTCCAGCGCATCCCATTCATTGTGCCATTCGTTGACGACGGCCGGGCCGTAGGTCTCGGTGAGGCCGTAGAGATGAGTGACGGCAAAACCGGCGTCGGCCATGCCGGAGAGCACAGCCTCCGGCGGCGGCGCGGCTGCCGTGTTGAAGGTGACTGTCTGGGGGAACTGGCGCTTGTCCTCGTCCTTGGCGTTGATCAGCACCGACATGACGATCGGCGCGCCGCACAGATGGGTGACGCCATGGTCGGCGATGGCGTCATATATCGGCCTCGCCCGCACCCAGCGCAGGCAGACATGGGTGCCGGCCTGCACGGCCAAAGTCCAGGGGAAGCACCAGCCGTTGCAGTGGAACATCGGCAGCGTCCACAGATAGACCGCATGCTTGGCCATGCCGGCATGGATTGTGTTGGTGTAGGCCATCAGCGCGGCGCCACGGTGATGGTAGACGACGCCCTTCGGGTTGCCCGTGGTGCCGGACGTGTAGTTGAGCGAGATGGCGTCCCATTCGTCATCCGGCATCGACCAGGCGTAAGCCTCGTCGCCCGCGGGGACGAAGTCCTCATAGTCGAGCACGCCGATCCGGTCGCCCTTCGGATAGGGCGCGTCGGCGGCGTAATCGGGGTCATCATAGTCGATGATCAATGGCTTGGCCCTGGCCAACGCCAGAGCCTCCTTGACCACGCCCGAGAATTCGCGGTCGACGATCAGCACCTTCGTGTCGGCGTGATCTAGCTGGAACGCGATGATGGCTGCGTCGAGACGGGTATTCAGCGAATGCAGCACCGCCTTGGTCATCGGCACGCCGAAATGCGCCTCAAGCATCGGCGGCGTGTTGGACAGCATCACCGTCACCGTGTCGCCCTTGCCGATGCCGTGCTTCGCCAGCGCCGAGGCAAGCTTCAGCGAACGGCGCCAGAAATCACGATAGGATACGCGCTGACGGCCATGGATGATGGCGATATGGTCGGGATAGGTTCTTGCCGCGCGCTCAAGATATGTGAGCGGCGTCAGCGGCTGATGGTTGGCAGCATTCCTGTCGAGATCCTGTTCGTAGGGATTGGCCATCCCGTTCTCCCCAAAGTTCTTTTCGAACCTTCTAAACTCTGGTCCTCTGTCACGCTATCCCTACGAATAGCTGAAAATGCTATGATCCCGCCGCTTGACAGAACGGCGATCCACATGGACCCGTGCCTACAGGTAAGAGCCTCCCGCAACCCAAATTTGACTTTTGTCGAGAGCCGTGACTAATGTCAGCCGAGGAGACGGCATGGCGATCAGACCGGCAGAACAGCTCATCCACAAGGCCGCCTGGCTTTACTATGCCCATGGCCTGCGTCAGGACGAAGTGGCGAGCCAGCTCAACATTTCGCGTGCTTCGGTCGCCATGTATCTGCGCAAGGCGCGCGAGACCGGCATCGTCAACATCTCGACCTCGACCCAGCTCTTCACCGATGACGTCATGGCGCGCAAGGTCGAAGACGCCTTCGGGCTCGACGCCGTCTGGATCGCACCGGAAAACGCCTATCTCGCCGATCCCTCGACCGATATCGCGGTGCTGGCGGCGAGCGTCTTTCTCGAACTGGCGAAAAAAGGCGATCGCATCGGCGTCGCCTGGGGGCGCACCGTCTACACCATCGCCGACATCATGTCCTATGCCGACCTGCAGGACGTCACCGTTGTGCAGCTCTGCGGCAATCTCGGCGCGCCCTATTCCTACCGGCCCGACCAGTGCACGATGGAGATCGCCCGGCGGCTCAACGCCAAGGGGCTGAACTTCTACGCGCCGCTGGTGCTGTCGACCGAGGAACTGGCGCGAGGCCTGCGCGCCGAGCCGGTGATCCGCGACCAATTGGCCGGCATCGCCGACTGCGATTTGGCGCTCTACTCCGTCGGCGCGGTCGACGCCGACAGCCATCTGGTGAAATGCGGCGCGCTGACGGCGACCGAGATGGAAGCGCTGCGCAGCCAGGGTGCGGCCGGCGTCATCGCCGGGCAGATCATCGACGACAGGGGCGAGGTGCTCGACTGCAGCTACAACCGGCGCGTCATTTCCGCTGAACTCGCTTCGCTGCGCGCCATAGGCAAGCGGCTGATGGTGGTGCAGGAAGACACCAAGTTCGAGCCGCTGCTTGCGGCAATCGCCGGCGGGCTCTGCACGCATCTGGTGATCGGCGCGCATATGGCCGAGCGCCTGCTCCAGCACGCCGGCGCGGCAACCAAAAAGGCGTCGTAGAAAAGCACCCTCGCCGCTTCTGTCATCGCGGCGTCGCGGCTTCCAGTTCATGAGCAGCAGAAAAACGGAATCGGACGGTACGATATGAAGAACCTTTGGAACGACGCCGACGCGGAAAAGATGGTTGCCGACTACGCCAGGAAGGGCGTCGGCGGAGACCTTGCGTTGCGCGTCTACACGACCCGTCTGCTCGGCGGCGAACCGCGGCTGGTGCTGCATGGCGGCGGCAACACGTCCTGCAAGACAAAGGCCACCGATCTCGTCGGCGACGAATGGGACGTGCTGTGCGTCAAGGGCAGCGGCTGGGACATGGCCGTCATCGAGCCGCAAGGCCTGCCGGCGGTGAAGATGAGCGCGCTGCTCAAGGCGCGTGGACTTGACAAGCTCTCGGACGAGGACATGGTGGCGCTGCAGCGCTCCAACCTGATTGATCCGTCCTCTCCCAATCCGTCGGTCGAAACGCTGCTGCACGCCTTCCTGCCGCACAAATTCGTCGACCACACGCATTCGACGGCGATCCTGGCCATCGTCGATCAGGAAGACAGCAAGCCGCTGATCAAGGCCGTGTTTGGCGACAAGATGGGCTACGTGCCCTACATCAAGCCTGGTTTCGACCTCGCCAAGGTCGCGGCCGACGTCTATGACGCCGACCCGAGCGTCGAGGGTCTGATCCTCGACAAGCACGGCATCTTCACCTTCGGCGACGATGCCAGGCAAGCCTATGACCGCATGATCCATTATGTGAATGTCGCCGAGGAATATGTCGCCAGGAACGGCAAACCCAAGGCGGCCAAGGCGGCGCTGCCCGCGAAGCTGGCGAAGCCCGCCGACATCGCGCCAATGCTGCGCGGCGCCGTTGCCGTGGCGCGCGGCGAAGGCCGCTTCGACCGTATGATCAGCGACTTCCGCACCTCGGATGCGATCGTCGATTTCATCAATTCCGCCAAGATCGCCGACTATGCGGCCCGCGGCGTGTCGACGCCCGATCTGTCGATCCGCATCAAGACGGGACCAATGGCCGTGCCGGCGCCCGATGCAGACAAGCTCGGCGATTACAAGGGCGCCTTGCGCAGCCATGTCGAAGCGTTCGTCAAGGACTACACCGCCTATTTCGAGACCAATGACGCGCTGGACGACGTCAAGCGCACCATGCTCGACCCGATGCCGCGCCTGACGCTGGTGCCAGGCCTCGGCATGTTCGGCCATGGCCGCACGCTGAAGGACGCGAAGATCGCCTCCGATGTCGGCGAGATGTGGATCGAGGCGGTGCGCGGCGCCGAGGCCGTCGGCAATTTCCATCCGCTCTCCAAGGCCGACCTGTTCCCGCTCGAATACTGGTCCCTGGAGCAGGCCAAACTTGCCTCGAACAAGCCGAAGCCGCTGACCGGCCAGGTGGTGCTGATCACCGGCGGTGCGGGCGCCATCGGCGCCGCGACGGCGAAGCTGTTCGCCGCCAATGGCGCGCATGCAGTAATCGTCGATCTCGACCAAGCCAAGGCCGCGGACGCGGCGAAGGCCGCGGGCAACAACTCGATCGGGGTCGGCGCCGACATCACCAAGCCTGCCGAAATGCGAGCCGCCTTCGACAAGGCGGTCGCGGTCTATGGCGGCGTCGACATTCTGGTCTCGAACGCGGGAGCGGCTTGGGAAGGGCGCATCGGCGAGCTCGACGACGCCACGCTGCGCAAGAGCTTCGAGCTCAACTTCTTCGCCCACCAGTCGGCGGCGCAGAATGCGGTGCGCATCATGCTGGAACAGGGCACAGGCGGCGTGCTTTTGTTCAACACCTCCAAGCAGGCGATCAATCCCGGGCCGAAGTTCGGCGCCTATGGCATCCCGAAGGCGGCGACATTGTTCCTGTCGCGCCAGTACGCCCTTGACTACGGCGCCTATGGTATCCGCTCCAATGCTGTCAACGCCGACCGCATCCGCTCGGGCCTCCTGACCGACGCCATGATTGCCAGCCGCTCCGGCGCGCGAGGCGTGTCTGAGAAGGAATACATGTCCGGCAATCTGCTCGGCCAGGAGGTGACGGCCGACGACGTGGCACAGGCCTTCCTGCACCAGGCACTGGCCGAGCGCACCACGGCGGACGTGACGACGGTGGACGGCGGCAACATCGCGGCGGCGCTGCGTTAACGATGTGAACGTGGGGCGGTTCATCGTTTCTGGCAACGATGGACCGCCTCTTCGTGTTGATGTGTTCCGAAGGAAAGCGGTCTCGCGCCTTCTGCTGGAAAACTGCTTTAGCAGATCAAATTCCCGGCCCAATCCTTTGCTCATTGTTTGCGTAACTTCGGGATGACTTGCGTCTCGCATCCGAGCGCAAAGTGGAGTTGACATGCAGTCCAGGGAAGTGCCGTTCTTCAGCCAGTGGGAATCGCCCGACATGACCCTGCCTGTTCTGGCGGAGGGACCGTCGGCGCTTCTCCGCGATCCGCTGTGGCGCAACTCCGGCGCCGAGACGGTCGAAGACTATGCGCGCTGGGCGGTCAATGTTTGCGGCATGGCCTGTCTGAAGATGATCCTTGCCACGCGCGGCGACATCTACCCGACACTGGAGCTTGCCCGCGCCTGCACGGCCTATGGCGGCTATGTCGTCAACGAGGCCTCCGGCTCGATCAAGGGATTGATCTACGCCCCGTTCGTAACTTTCGTGGCCGAACGCTTCGGGCTGGCCGCAGAGACGATGACGAATGTCGACGTTGCCGCCCTTCCCGGATTGCTGTCGAAGCATCGGTTCTTCATCGCGTCCGTGAGCAGCAGCGTTCGCTGGCCCGAGCGAGAGCCGCCAGCGAAGGGCGGGCATCTGGTGCTGGTGACGGCAGCCTCCTCGGGGGAAATCCGCTTCCACAATCCGTCCGGCCACGACGAGCAGAGTCAGGCGAACGCCAGGCTTCCACTCGTCAGCTTCGACCGCTTTTTTGCCAATCGCGGCATCGCCGTAGAATTTCGGCCCTGATCAATCCTGGAGATAACAGTGGCAGAGAAGAAACTTCGTATCGGCGTGCTCTTCGGCGGTCGATCCGCCGAGCACGAGGTGTCGCTGCTGTCGGCGGCCAATGTCATGGCCGCGCTCGACCCGGCGAAATACGATGCTGTCCCGATCTTCGTCACCCGCGAAGGGCAATGGCTGCTAAGCCGTTTCGAGAACGGCGCTCTCGCCACGCCTTCCAGCGGCACTGAGATCTGCCTGGTGCCCGGTGGCCATGGGCGGATGCTGGCGATCCCCGCCGGCGGTGCGCCCCACGAGTTGCCTGCCCTCGACATCCTGTTTCCGGTGCTGCACGGCCTGCATGGCGAAGACGGCTCGGTGCAGGGAGTGGCAGAAGTGGCGCGCGTGCCGCTCGCCGGCTGCGGCATACTGGGTTCTGCCACGGCGCTCGACAAGGACATCGCCAAGCGGCTGCTGAAGGCGGCGGGCGTGCCGGTCGCGCGCTCGGTGACGATAGATGAGGTCGCGAGGCCGTCGTTTGCCGAACTGGAAGACAAGCTCGGCTTGCCTCTGTTCATCAAGCCGGCGCGGCAGGGCTCGTCGGTCGGCGTCGCGAAGGTCAACGGCAGCCAGGAATTCGATCGCGCGTTGACGGAAGCCTTCCAGCACGACCGCAAGCTGCTGGCGGAGGAATTCGTTCGCGGCCGCGAGATCGAGTACAGCGTGCTGGAGAGCCCCGCGGGCGAGCTCCTCGTCTCCCGGCCGGGCGAGATCGTGCCCGCGGAGAGCCACGGCTTCTACAACTACAACGCCAAATACATCGACGAGAATGGCGCGGCCCTGATCGTGCCGGCCGAGCTGCCGCAGGAAGTCGAGAATGGCATGCGCGATATGGCCGCCAGGGCGTTCCGGGCGCTCGGCTGCGACGGCATGGCCCGCGTCGACTTCTTCCTGATGCCGGACATGAATTTCCTGATCAACGAGCTCAACACCATTCCGGGCTTCACCAACATCAGCATGTACGCCAAGGCAATGGCGGCCAGCGGCATCAGCTATCCGGAGCTCATCGACCGGCTGGTGGCGCATGGGCTGGCGCGCGCCGGCCGCTGAAAAAGACCCGAGGATTCGAAATCTCGGTCGCGGCCAGTTGGCCACGTCGCCGCATCACTCCGGCAGGCCGGCCTTGCGGAAGCCGTCGACGAAATGCTCGAGCACCGCGTCGTCGCGGAACGGCTCGGTCTCGACCCAGCGCTGCGTGGAGAAATGCGGATTGCCGACGAGGAATAGCGCGACTTCGGTGCGCGCCTCGTCGAGCCGGTCGAGCTGAGCAAGGGCTGCCGCCAGGAAGCGGCGCGAGCTGGTGCGATAGGTCTCGTCGCGGCGCAGCGTCTTGACGGCCGCCTCGTAGTCGCCGGCCGCATACTGCGCCTGGCCAAGCGTCAGATAATACCAGCTTGGTGGAAACGGGTTGAGCCGGAACGCCTTGCGAATGTGCTCCAGGCCCAGTTCGACCCGTCCCGCCAGCACTTCGATGTCGGACAATGTCGCCCAGATATCGGCCTCGTTCGGGTCGAGCTCGATCGCCTTGGAGAATTCCGCCTCGGACTGCTCGAAATCACGCTGATAGGCAAGAAGGTTCGCCAGAACCCAGCGGCAACCGGCGTCGTTGGGGTCGATCGCCACGGCCTTGCGCGCCAGTTCCAGGGACTTGCTGCGGGCAGGCTCGAACGGCTCGCCCCAATGCACCCATCCCATCCACTGGTTCATGGCGAGCCAGCGATAGGCCTCGGCGTAGTCCGGGTCGAGCGAGACCGCGCGCGTCAGCATCAGGTCGGCCTCGCGCGCCATCTGCGGTGACTCGTCGAACATTTTACGCGCCCGCACGACGAGATCGTAGGCTTCGAGGTTCTTCGGCCGGTTGCGCTCCGGCGGCTCGCGCAGCCGCCCGAGCAACGCCTCGACGATCTTGGCGGTCGCCTCATCCTGGACGGCGAAAATGTCTTCCAGGCCGCGATCGAAACGCTCCGCCCACAGATGCTCGCCGCTCAGCGCATCGATCAGCTGCGCGTTGATGCGCACGCGCCCGGCGGCGCGCCTGGCGCTGCCCTCAAGCAGATAACGCACTCCAAGTTCGCCAGCGATGGCGCGCACGTCCATGGCCTTGCCCTTGTAGGCAAACACCGAATTGCGCGCGATGACGAACAGGCCCGGGATCCGGGAGAGATCGGTGATCAGGTCTTCCGTCAGGCCGTCGGCGAAAGAATCCTGGTCGGGATCGTTGCTCAGATTGACGAAGGGCAGCACGGCGATCGAGGGCTTGTCGGGCAGCGGCAGGAGTTTACGCGTGGCGGCGGGCTGTTCGACGGTACCGGTGAAGCGATAGCCGACGCGCGGCACCGTGGCGATCCACTCGCCACCGCCGGTGGCCGGACCGAGCAGCTTCCTGAGCTGCGCGATCTGTACCGTGAGATTGCCTTCCTCGACGGCCGTGCCCGGCCATGCCGCGTCCATCAGCTCAGCCTTGGCCAGAATTTCACCCGGGCGTGCGACAAGCGCCTCGAGGAGCTTCAGCCCGCGATGGCTGGCGGCGACGGGAACATCGCCCCGCAGCAGCGTTCCCGCGCCCGGATCAAATACGAACGGTCCAAAAGCAAAGCGCGATCCCTGCATGCGCAAATCTATAGAGCAATTCCAGGGAAAGTGTGAGCGGTTAAGTTCGCCGCTTGCACCGCAACCTTGCGGCCGGAATTGCGTAAAAACAAAGGGATAGAGCGGTTTTGCCGTTTCCATGAAACAGTGAAACGCTGCAGCCGATTTGGAAGTTTTTAGAACTATTTGGGAGGGCTTAATTACGCCGCCGACCGCCCGCGGCACACTGCAATCTCAATCAGGTCACGAGTCTCCAAACCGGCCACTGCATGGAGGTTGCCATGAACGGTATTCTTGCGCCTTGCGCACTTTTGGCTGCTCGCCCAACCGAGATCAAAGGCCGGCGGCGCTACAGCCTCTCAGCCTTGCGCAGTCTCATCGCGCTGCGTCGCGAGCAGGCCTATTTCCGCTTCGAGCTGAAGCGGATCGCGAAGGACAATCCGCATCTGATCGACGACATCGGACTGACGAGAAAAGAGGTCGAGGCGGAGATCGCCAAACTGCCATTCTGGCAGCGATGAGGTGGAAAAGAAAAAAGAGAGCGGCCCGTTGGACCGCTCTCTTCAGCAGCGACAAGCAGACCCCTTACTTGGCGTTCGGGTTCGGCATCCAGGCAGGCATCGCGACATCGGCATGGGCGAACTGCGGCAGCTTGGCCGACAGGTCTTCCATGTTCTTGATGTCCTTGTCGATCAGCTCCTTCTGGGTGATCAGCGTCGGCGGCACGATGACGTTGTGGCCGGGATCCTCTCCGGCGAGAAGCTGCGCCAGAGCGCGTACCGAGACCTGGCCCACGACGGCCGGATTGGTGGCTGCAGTGGCAGCCCAGGCGCTGTCCGGCTCGCGCATCGCCGCGATATCGGACGTCGAGATGTCGGCCGAATAGATCTTGATGCCCTTGTTCAGGCCGGCCTCGTCTACCGCGATCTTCACGCCCTTGGCGAACTCGTCATATGGCGCGAACATAACCTTGATGTCGGGATGCGCCTGCAGCACCGAGCGCGCCTGGTTGGCGACGGAATTGGCGATCGGGTTGTCGAGCGTGCCGAACTGCGCGACCTCGCTGATGCCCGGGTACTTCTTCTTCACGTCCACCCAGGTCTCGTTGCGGCGGTCGAGCGGGGCGATGCCGGCGACATAGACATAGCCGGCCTTCCAGCTCTCGCCATTGTCCTTCACCGCCTGCTCGAGCGCCAGCTTGGCGAGATCCTTGTCCGACTGCTCGATCTGCGGGATCTTCGGGTTCTCGACATTGACGTCGAAGGCGACGACCTTGATGCCGGCATCGACCGCGCGTTGGGCGGCGTCCTTCATCGATTCCGTCAGGCCGTGCTGGATGATGATGCCCTGAACGCCGAGCGCGATCGCCTGGTCGACCATGTCGGCCTGGAGCGCTGCATCCTGGCGGCTGTCCAGCACGCGCAGGTCGACGCCGAGCGCCTTCGCCTGCGCCTCGACGCCGGAGAGATAGGCCTGGAAGAAGTCGCCGGTCGAAAGGTAACGCACCAGCGCGATCTTGACGCCCGGCTTGTCGAACGGCGCGGGGCGATCCGCCGCCAATGCCGCCCCCTGCGCCAGCAGCGCCGCACCGGCGAGGCCGAGTGCGGCCTTCCCCAAAAGTCTTCTTGTAATGCTCACTTCGTTTTCCTCCGTTTTGTCTCACTGCCCCGGTCGAAACTATCTCTTGCCCCTGCCGGATAGGGCGAAGGTGAAGACAAGGGCGACGACGAGCACCGCGCCCTTGACGAAATCCTGCGTGTAGTAGGGAGCGTTCATCATCGTCAGGCCTTGCAGCAGGACGCCGACGAACACCGCGCCCACGGCCGTGCCGAAGGCGTTGGGCTTGGCGGCGCCGAGCACCGCGTAGCCGATTAGCGCCGCCGCCACTGCGTCGAGCAACAGATTATTACCCGAGGCGATGTCGCCGCGTCCAAGCCGGGCGGCGAGCAAAATCCCGCCGATCGAGGCAAAAACTCCCGAAATGACGTAGGCCCAGATTTTGTATGCCTTGACAGGCGCGCCGGCGAGTTCAGCCGCCCTCTCGTTGCTGCCGACGGCATACATCATGCGACCGAAGCGGGTGTATTCGAGGAAGAACCAGATCAGCGCCGCGAGCACCACCAGTACCACCACAGAGACCGGGATCAGGTTCGGGATGAAGAAGTCGATGCGGTGGCGGCCGAGCGCCAGGAATGCTTCCGAGAACTTGCCGTTGGCGACCGAGCCGTCGGGCATGGTCATGCCGGTGGCGATCGAGCGCCCTTCCGTCGGAATGCGCTGCAGGCCAAGCAGCAGGAACATCATGCCGAGCGTGGCCAGCAAATCGGGCACGCGCATATAGACGATCAGCCAGCCGTTGATCAGGCCGACGATGACGCCGATGACCAGGCAGGCGATGACGGCGACGATGGCATTCTGCTCCAGCACGACCATGGCATAGGAAGCCGCCATCATGGCGCTGGTGGCGACCGAGCCGATCGAAAGGTCGAAGCCGCCGACCACGAGGGTGGCGGTGACGCCGAGCGCCAGCACGCCGGTGATGGCCACCGACTGGAAGATGAAGACGGCGCTTTGCGGCGAAGAAAAACCGTCGGCGGCGATCGCGAAATAGGCGATCAGCCCGACCAGCAGGACGATGAAGCCGTAGCGGATGGCATAATCGCGCACCATCACTCAGCGCCCTGCCGCGCGGCTATCCGACAAAAGCTCATTCCAACTCCACTCCGTGCAAATCCAATGCGCGTCGCGTCGAAACGGATTCACGCGACGCGCTTCAAGTTCTCTTTTCTGATGCATGTCGTTCTCCAAAACCGCTGCGCACTTTTGGGCGACATGCATTGGACCTCATGCCGCGCTGTGAAGCGGACCGCCGGCCACTTCCGCCAGCAGCCGGTCGAGGTCGATATCGGCGTTGCGATGCTCGCCGACGATCGTATGTTCCGACATCACCAGGATGCGGTCGGCGGTCTCCAGCGCCTCGTCGATCTCGGTAACGAAGATGAGCGTCGCGCGGCCGTCGGCGCTGGCTCTCAGCTTGGCGGCGATGTCGCGACGCGCCGAAATGTCGACGCCCTGGAAAGGCTCGTCGAGGATGAAGAGCCGAGAAGCCTGCGACATCCAGCGCGCCACCATCACCTTCTGCTGGTTGCCGCCGGACAGCGCCGACAGCTCGTCCTTCTCCGAGCGGCAGAGGATGCCGAGCTCCTCGATCTGGCGGCGCGCGACGGCGCGCTCGGCGCGCCGTTTCATCACGCCGAAGCCCGACATGCGTTTCAGGAACGGCAGGCTGATGTTGCGCTCGATGTTGAAGCCGCCGACAATGCCGCTCGCGGCGCGGTCCTTGGCGACCAGGAAAACGCCGGCGGCGACCGCCTCGCGCGCCGACCCCGGCGCGTAGGGCTTGCCGTCCATATGCATGGTGCCGGCAAGCGGCCGGCGCACGCCGAACAGCGTTTCCGCCAGAGCCGTCTTGCCGACCCCGACCAGGCCGGTGATCGCCACCACCTCGCTGGCGCCAAGCGTCATCGAGATGGGCCTCGACCCTTGCGCGATCCGCAGGCCCTCTGCGGTGAAGACGGCGCGCGCCGAGCTTCTGGCCACCACCCGGTCGAGGTGGATCTTGCGGCCGAGCATGGCGTTGACGGCGCCCTCATAGTCGAGCGGCTTCGTCTCGAACACACCGGAGATGACGCCGTCGCGCATCGACACGATACGGTCGGCCAGCCGCCTGATGTCGGACATGCGATGCGAGATGTAGAGGATGGCGACGCCCTGCCCTCTCAACCGGTCGATCAGCGAAAACAGCCGGTCAGCCTCGGCGCTCGACAGCGAAGAGGTCGGCTCGTCGAGTATCAGGACCTTGGGCTGATGCGCCATGGCGCGGGCGATGGCGACCATCTGCCGGTCCGCCAACTGCAAGTCGCTGACGCGCGCCTTGAGATCGATGGCAAGCCCCATGCGGTCGGCGACAGCTCTCGCCTCGGCGCGGACATTGCGCGGCTTGAACAGCAACGACGCGCCCTTGCCGCTCAGCCTGTCGAGCGTGAGATTGGTGGCGACATCGAGATCGGCCACCACGCCGTCATTGATGTTCTGATGCACGGTGACGACACCGGCGCGGATGGCTTCGGCGGGGGTCTGCGGGTTGAAGGCCTGGCCGGCGAGCCGCATCGAGCCTGCGCCGCGCGCATAGACGCCGCTGACGATCTTGACCAGGGTCGACTTGCCGGCGCCGTTCGCGCCCATCAGCACCGTGACCTCACCCGCAAAGAGGTCTAGCGAGATGCCGCCAAGCACCTCGTTCTGGCCGAAGGATTTCCTCAGGCCCTCCACATGGAACACGGCATCAGCGCCCATTCCTTCCTCCCTGGTCCGTGACGCTATGGGCTCATTCGGCAATTGTCAACACGATTGACATTTGCCAGAGCGCTTCCTAGCTTGGCCCCGCCGCCGTGGCTCCGCTATCGTCGGACACCACGCGCAGGAGGGGAGAGAATGGCCGGGAAGTTCGAAGCATTGTCGGTGGAGACGCTGCCGAAGCGCCTTGGGGAGACCGGGGCGCTGACCGGGCGGATCGGAAGGGACACCGGTCGCTGGAAGGTGCGCGAGGTCGGCGACGGCAATCTCAACCTCGTCTTCATCGTCGAGGGCGACCAAGGTGCCGCGGTGGTCAAGCAGGCGCTGCCCTATGTGCGGCTGGTCGGCGACAGCTGGCCGCTGCCGCTCAAGCGCTCCTTCTTCGAATATCACGCGCTGACCAGGCAGGAGCGCCGAGCGCCCGGCTCGGTGCCGGCGATCTATCATTTCGACGAGGCGCAGGCGCTGATCGTGATGGAGTATCTGGCGCCGCCGCACGTTATCCTTCGGCGCGCGCTGATCGACGGCCGCGAGCTGCCGAACATCGCGCGCGACATCGGCCTGTTCATGGCCCGCACGCTGTTTCGCGGCTCGGACCTGTCGATGGTGACGAAAGAGCGCAAGGCCGACCTGGCGCTGTTTTCCGACAATGCCGAGCTCTGCGACATCACCGAGAACCTGGTGTTCTCCGACCCCTATTTCGACGCCAAGATGAACCGGCACACCAGCCCGCAGCTCGACAGGCTGGTCGCCGAATTGCGCGCTGACCGCGACCTGAAGGTCGAAGCGCAGCGCCTGAAGCATCTCTTCGCCGCCAATGCCGAGACGATGTTGCATGGCGACCTGCACTCCGGCTCGATCATGGTGACGGACACCGAGACCCGGATGATCGATCCAGAGTTCGCCTTCTATGGTCCGATCGCCTTCGACATCGGCATGCTGCTCGCCAATTTCTGGATGGCATTCTTCTCCCAACGCGGCCATGAGGACCAAGGCAGCCGGGACTCAATGCGCGCCTATCTGCTCGGTGTCACCGCCGAGACATGGGCAGTGTTCCGCGCCGAGTTTTCGCATCTATGGCGCACCGAGCGCACCGGCATCCTCTACCAGAAGAGCCTGTTCGAGGATCAGGGCGACGTGCTCGGTTCCGAACAGGCACTCGACCACATGCTGCATTCCATATGGACCGACCTACTTGGTTTCGCCGGCATCGAGGTGCACCGGCGCATCCTGGGCCTCGCCCACAATGCCGATTTCGAGACCATTGCCGATCAAGACCTGCGCGCCAGATGCGAGGCCAAGGCTTTGCGTTTCGGCCGCCACATTGCCGTCAACCGGCGCCAGATCCACAGCATCGACGAGGTCAACAATCTGGCCGCGCTGATCGAAAAGGAGAAGAGCCTTTGAACGTCGGCGAACGCCACTACCGCACCATCTGGCTCAGCGACGACAAGCGGTCGGTCGAGATCATCGACCAGCGCTGGCTGCCCCATGAGTTCCGCATCGAGACGGTCGGAACGGTCGCCGGCATCGCCACCGCGATCCGCGACATGTGGGTGCGCGGCGCGCCGCTGATCGGCGTCACCGCCGCCTATGGCGTCGCTATCCAGATGAAGGACGATCCGTCGGACGAAGCGCTCGATGCGGTTTGGGAGACGCTTCATAAGACGCGGCCGACGGCGATCAATTTGCGCTGGGCGCTGGACGAGATGCGGCGCTTCCTGAAGCCCCTGGCGCCGGCAGAGCGCGCGGGGGCCGCCTACCGGCGCGCCGCCGAGATCGCCGACGAGGATGTCGGGCTGAACCGCGCCATCGGCGAGAACGGACTTGCCATCATCAGGGAGATCGCTGCGCGCAAGAAGCCGGGCGAGACCGTGAACATCCTCACCCATTGCAATGCCGGCTGGCTGGCGACCGTCGACTACGGCACCGCCACCGCGCCGATCTATCTCGCGATCGAGGCCGGCATCCCGGTGCATGTCTATGTCGACGAGACGAGGCCGCGCAACCAGGGCGCCCAGTTGACCGCCTGGGAAATGGCTGGCCATGGCGTGCCGCATACGCTGATCGTCGACAATGCAGGCGGCCATCTGATGCAGCATGGCGACATCGACATGGTGATCGTCGGCACCGACCGCACTACGGCCAATGGCGACGTCTGCAACAAGATCGGCACCTATCTGAAGGCGCTTGCCGCAGCCGACAACGACGTGCCGTTCTATGTCGCGCTACCCTCGCCCACGATCGACTGGACCGTGGCCGACGGCCTTGCGGAAATCCCGATCGAGGAGCGCTCGGGCGATGAGGTTTCGCTGGTGTGGGGCAAGACCGAGGACGGGAGGATCGCGCAGGTGCGCATTTCTCCCGATGCGACGCAGGCAGCCAACCCCGCCTTCGATGTGACGCCGGCAAGGCTGGTGACAGGTCTGATCACAGAGCGCGGCGTGGCCAAGGCCTCGCGCGAGGCGCTTAAGGCAATGTTCCCTGAGCGTGGGTGATCGGCTGGTCTCCCTCCCAGCACATCGTCACGACCGGGATGTCATCGTCAATTGACAGCGCCGCCCTCCTCTCCCATAAAGCCCGCGTTAAAGTTCTCAGGGCGGGGTGAAATTCCCCACCGGCGGTAAGGGTTTCGACCCGAGCCCGCGAGCGCCTCCTGGCTGCAGGAGGGTCAGCAGATCCGGTGCGAATCCGGAGCCGACGGTTACAGTCCGGATGGAAGAGAACGTACGCAGGAGACGGTTTGCGCATGCGGCCGGATTTTTTTGCGTCGTGCGTCCTGATTCTGGTTCGAAACGGAAGGAAGGACCCATGAATCAGCATTCCCCAAAAGACTATGAAACTCCCCGCATCGCCGTCATTCGCGCGCGTTGGCATGCCGACATCGTCGACCAATGCGTGGCGGCGTTCGAGGCGGAGCTTGCCGCGCTTGGCGGCTTCGTCGTCGAGGTCTGCGACGTGCCGGGAGCCTATGAAATCCCGCTGCATGCCAAGACGCTCGCCGAGACCGGGCGCTATGCCGCGATCCTCGGCACCGCCTTCGTCGTCAATGGCGGCATCTACCGGCACGACTTCGTGGCAAGCGCCGTCATCGAGGGCATGATGTCGGTGCAGCTTGCGACCGGCGTGCCGGTGCTGTCGGCGGTGCTCACGCCGCACAACTACCATGAGAGTGCCGAGCATCACCGCTTCTTCCACGAGCATTTCAAGGTGAAGGGCAAGGAAGCCGCGAAAGCCTGCGTCGAGATCCTTGCCGCGCGTGCCCGAATAGCGGCCTGAACCGCTTCGCGCACGGCGCATCCAAACTAAACCGATTTGGATTTCAGGACCGCGCCTTGAGTGGGTTGCGGTCCGTCGGAAATCCGGCCAGAAGCAGTTGGGCCGGACTTCGGCCCAAAGCTGCTAAATCGCGCCTGCAACCAGATACGGGAGACTATTCGTTGGCTCGCATCACACTGAGACAATTGCTCGACCATGCTGCCGAACACGGCTATGGCGTGCCTGCCTTCAACATGAACAATATGGAACAGGGCCTCGCCATCATGGAGGCGGCCGAGGAGACCAAGTCGCCGGTCATCCTGCAGGCCAGCCGTGGCGCCCGCGCCTATGCCAATGACGTGGTGCTGGCCAAGCTCATCGATGCGCTGGTCGAGATCCACCCCGACATCCCGGTCTGCATGCATCTCGACCACGGCAACAACGAAGCGACCTGCGTCACCGCGATACAGTACGGCTTCACCTCGGTCATGATGGACGGCTCACTGAAGGAGGACGGCAAGTCGCCGGCCGACTACGCCTATAATTCAGGCATCACGCGCCGCGTCGTCGATATGGCGCATTGGGGCGGTGTGTCGGTCGAAGGCGAGATCGGCGTGCTGGGCTCGCTGGAAAGCGGCGGCGGCGAGCAGGAAGACGGCCACGGCGTCGAGGGCGCGATCAGCCACGACCAGCTTTTGACCGACCCGGTGCAGGCCGAGCAGTTCGTGCGCGACACGCATGTCGATGCCCTGGCGGTGGCCATGGGCACCAGCCACGGCGCCTATAAATTCTCGCGCAAGCCGGACGGCGCGGTGCTGGCGATGAACGTGATCGAGGAGATCCACCGCCGCCTGCCCAACATGCATCTCGTCATGCACGGCTCGTCCTCGGTGCCAGAGGAATTGCAGGAGATCATCAACAAATATGGCGGCCAGATGAAGCCGACCTGGGGCGTGCCCGTGGAGGAGATCCAGCGCGGCATCAAGCACGGCGTGCGCAAGATCAACATCGACACCGACAACCGCATGGCGCTGACCGGCGCCATCCGCAAGGTGCTGACCGAGAATCCGTCGGAATTCGACCCGCGCAAATATCTGACGCCGGCGATGGCGGCGATGAAGAAGCTCTGCAAGGAGCGCTTCGAGCAGTTCGGCACCGCCGGCAACGCGCCGAAGATCAAGCCGATCCCGCTGGCGGAGATGGCCAAGCGCTACAAGTCAGGCAGCCTCGACCCGAAATTCGGCTGAGGCGTTGTGTCCCGCGACCGGCTCAATCCCGGTCGCGGGCAACCCGTCCCCCTGGTGGAAGGGCATTGCACAGTCGAGCCGTTCGACATGACCGGCGAAGGTCGTGGTCCTGAGCGGTTTCAAGGCATGTCGGCTATCTCCGCCTCACCGGGACAGGGCCGGTGCGGGCGATCCCGCCCCGGCGCCGACAAGCCTCGCATCCGATCTTAACGCCAATGACCAGCGAGGCGTGAGGCACTCCGGTAGCGCTCGAAGCCGCCAATCCCTGTTTCTTTCATTTTCAACCGACGCCCTGAAATACTATGAACGTCGTTCATTTTTCTCTTGAACGCCGTTCAAACTATGCTATTGTGCATCCGTGAACAACGTTCAAGGCAGGAGTGCCGACCTGCCCACGGAGGCGTCGGCAAAGAGAAGGCCAAGCCGCTCCGATTGTATCAGCCCTGAAACAAGCCCGCGCCTGGCCACACCATCCCTGAAACGAAAGGATCGTATCGATGCTCACCGACAGCCGAGCCCGCAAATTTTCGAGTGCCCGCATAGGCTGGAGACCAATCGCGGGCGACAGATGCGCGGCGCCAAGAACGAGAAACAAATGGATCGGATTGAATCGCAGCAACGAAGTTTAACCGCTTCCAGATAAACGAGGCTCAACCACGCAAGTGTCCTTCCAATCCAGATCGGATCTCGGGATGACCTTGCCTAATGGAAATTGCCATGAACAACCATCTCATGATGTCGCGGCGCTTCGCGCCTCTCTTCTGGACGCAATTCCTCTCGGCCTTCAACGATAATTTCCTTAAGAACACGCTGGTCTTCCTCATTCTCTTCACCTTGGCCAAGGACCAGGCCGCGTCCCTGGTGACGCTGGCGGGCGCCGTCTTCATGGCGCCCTTCCTGCTGCTTTCGGCGCTGGGCGGCGAGATAGCCGACCGCTTCGACAAGGCGCTCATCGCGCGCCGGTTGAAGTTCACCGAGATCGCCGCGGCCGCCGTCGCGGTCGCCGGCATCGCGCTGTCATCGATCCCGGTGCTGATGACGGCGCTGTTGATGTTCGGCATCATCTCCGCGCTGTTCGGGCCGATCAAATACGGCATCCTGCCGGATCACCTGGAGCGCAAGGAGCTGGCCAAGGCCAATGCCTGGATCGAGTCGGCCACCTTCGCCGCGATTCTCGGCGGCACGATTGTCGGCGGCATCGTCTCGGCCGACGGCATCGGCGTTGCCGTCTTCGGCCCGATGATGATGATCCTTGCCGTCGGCTGCTGGTTCATCAGCCGCTACATCCCTTCGACAGGCTCGGCGGCGCCTAACCTCGCGATCGACAAGAACATCCTGCGCTCCACCTGGCGACTGGTCGCCGAGTTGCGCACCAACCAGCGCATCTGGCGCGCGGCGCTGATGGCCTCTTGGTTCTGGCTGGTCGGCGCCATCATCCTTTCCGTCCTGCCCCCGCTGGTCAAGAATTCGCTTGGCGGCGGTGAGATCGCCGTCACCGCCTATCTCGCGGTGTTCGCGGTCGCGGTTGCCATCGGCTCGGCCATCGCGGCCTGGATGTCGCAGGGACGCATCGTGCTGTTGCCGGCTCCTGTCGGCACCGCGCTGATGGCCATGTTCGGGATTGACCTCGCCTGGAACGTGTGGGGCCTCCAGAGCGCTGCCCAAGCTCAGACGCTCAGCGCCTTCTTTGCCGGACAGAACACCGTTCGCGTCGCCATCGACCTAGCGGGGCTGGCGATCGCTGGCGCCTTCCTCGTCGTGCCGGCCTTCGCGGCCGTGCAGGCGTGGGCGCCGGAAGACCGGCGCGCCCGCATCGTCGCGGCCGTGAATGTCGTGAGCGCCGGCTTCATGACAGTCGGCGGCGGCCTCGTCGCCGCCATCCAGGGAGCCGGCATCTCCATCGCGGGCGTGCTCGCAGGCCTTGCCGTGATCAATGCCGTCGCCGCCTGGCTGATGCTGAAATTCCTGCCGACCAATCCGTTCCGCGACTTCGTCTCGATCCTGTTTCGCGCATTCCTGCGCCTGGAGGTGGAAGGGCTGGACAACCTCAAGGCCGCCGGCAAGGCGCCGATCCTGGCGCTCAACCATGTCAGCTTCCTCGACGGCCCGCTGGCGCTGACGCTGACCGACGAGGAGCCGGTCTTCGCCATCGACTACACGATCGCCCAGGCCTGGTGGATGAAGCCCTTCATGAAGCTTGCCCGCGCGCTGCCGCTCAATCCGGCCAAGCCGATGTCGACACGCACGCTGATCAAGATCGTGCAGGGCGGCGATCCGCTGGTCATCTTCCCCGAGGGACGCATCACCGTCACCGGTGGCCTGATGAAGGTCTATGACGGCGCCGCCATGGTCGCCGACAAGACCGGCTCGATGGTAGTGCCGGTGCGCATCGAGGGTCTGGAGAAGAGCTATTTCTCGCGGCTTTCCTCGCAGCATGTGCGCCATCGCCTGTTCCCGAAGGTCAAGGTGACCATCCTGGAACCGGTGAGGCTCGAAGTGCCGCAGGAGCTGAAAGGACGCCAGCGCCGCGCCGCGGCCGGCTCCGCGCTCTATGGGGTGATGTCGGACCTCGTCTTCCGCACCCAGGACATCGACAAGACGGTGCTTCAGAAGATCATCGAGACGGCCAACGAGCGAGGCATGAAGGAACTCGCCGTGCAGGATCCGGTCACCGGCTCACTGAGCTACGGCAAGCTGCTGACGGCCGCAGCCGTGCTCGGCCAGAAGTTCGAGCATCTCTACGCCGGACAACAGACGCTGGGCATCATGCTGCCCAACGCCAATGGCTCGTGCGCCACGTTGCTCGGCGTCATGTCGGCCGGCAAGGTGCCCGCGATGATCAACTTCACCGCGGGCGCGGCGAACATCCTGTCGGCCTGCAAGGCGGCGGGGGTGCGCACCGTGCTCACCTCGCGCGCCTTCGTCGAACAGGCAAAGCTCGGGCCCGTGGTCGAGGAGATCGGCAGGTCGGTCGACATCGTCTGGCTGGACGACCTGCGGGCCACGATCGGCCTCAAGGACAAGCTGCTCGGCCTCCTGCGCAAGGCGACGCCGCGGGTGGCTCGCAAGGCCGACGACGCGGCGGCGATCCTGTTCACCTCGGGCTCGGAAGGCACGCCCAAGGGCGTGGTGCTGACCCATCGCAACATTCTGGCCAATGCCGCCCAGGCCGCGTCACGCATCGACTTCCACTCGGGCGACAAGGTGTTCAACGTGCTGCCGATCTTCCACTCCTTCGGCATGACGGCGGGCACGGTGCTGCCGCTGATCTCGGGCGTGCCGGTCTATTTCTACCCCTCGCCGCTGCACTACCGGATCGTGCCGGAACTGATCTATGGGTCGAACGCGACGATCATCTTCGGCACCGACACGTTCCTCGCCGGCTATGCGCGCACCGCCCATCCTTACGATTTCCGCTCGGTGCGTTACTGCTTCGCCGGCGCCGAGCCGGTCAAGGCCGCGACGCGCACGACCTATATGGAGAAGTTCGGGCTGCGCATCCTCGAGGGTTACGGCGTGACGGAAGCGGCGCCGGTGATCGCCATCAACACGCCGATGTACAACAAGTCCGGCAGCGTCGGCAAAATCATGCCCGGCATGGAATATCGCCTGGATCCGGTGCCCGGCGTCGAGGAGGGCGGACGGCTCTTCGTGCGGGGTCCGAACGTCATGTCAGGCTATCTGCGCGCCGAGAATCCCGGCGTGATCGAGCCGCTGAAAGACGGCTGGCACGACACCGGCGACATCGTCACCGTCGACGACGCCGGCTTCGTCTCAATACGCGGCCGTGCCAAGCGCTTTGCAAAGATTGGCGGCGAGATGATTTCGCTGGCGGCGGTCGAGGCGCTGGCAGGTGAACTCTGGAAAGGCTCGCCGGTGGCCGTCGCGACGGTGCCAGACGCGCGCAAGGGCGAGAAGCTGATCCTGATCACGGAAGCTTCCGGCGCGACCCGCGCGGAATTCCTTGCCTTCGCCAAGGCGAATGGCGCCATGGACCTGATGGTGCCGGCCGAGGTGCGCGTCGTGCCGAAAGTGCCGGTGCTCGGCTCCGGCAAGCTCGACTTCGCGGGCGTGACCAGGATGGTGCGCGGCGACGAAGAGCTGAAGGTCAAGGCCGCCTGACCGGGACACGGGAACAGGCCGGCGACGGAGGCCGGCCTGCTCGTTGCTCGTCTCCCCGGCGCGGCTGAGATGGCCGGCATGTCCAAGGCGCATCCGGGTGGGTTTGCCCAAAAGAAAAAGGCCGGGCGCAAAATCGGCCCGGCCAAGCATGAAGGTCATAACCTTCAGAGGGGAACATCGCCCGGCGCAATGGGAGGAAAACACCGAGCGATGACGTGTATTTGGGGTCTCTGCGGTCTATTTTCCACGAATGAAATTCCAAAAAAACTCAAAAATGCGGAAAATCTCGCTCCGACGCATCTCAATCGTCAGCCGGCGGCCGCTGCTTTTTCCAACAGATCGGCATAGTGGCGCCGCGCGACGTCGGGATGAGATCTCAGCCGGCTTTTGAGCACGTTGGTTCCGACATTGCGGAACAGCGGGTTGTCGGGGTCGCTGGCCGGACCGCGCGCTTCGGCAGCCAGTTCCTCGGGCAGGTCCAACAGCGGGATCGTCGCATCGAGCCGGGCGCCGAAGAAGAAGGGAACCGAAATCCGTTCGACGCCGGCCGGCGGCGTGACGACGCGGTGCACGGTTGCCCTCAGATAGCCATTCGAGGCGAGTTCGAGCAGCTCGCCGATGTTGACGACGAGCGTTCGCGGGATCGGATCCACATCGACCCAGCTGCCGTCATATTCAACCTGGAGGCCCTTGTTCTCGTCCTGCAGCAAAAGGGTGAGAAAGCCGCCGTCCTTGTGCGCGCCGACGCCCTGGTCGTCCCCGGTCGTGTCGCGGCCGGGATAGCGCACGATCTTCATGCGATGATTCGGCTCGCCGCGGTAGATCGAATCGAAGGCCTCCTCCGGCTGGTCGAGCGACGCGGCGAAGGCCTTGAGCAGCCGGATCGCAACGTCGGTTGCCTTGGCCTGCCAGGCAAGCAGCGCCGGCTTGAGATCGGGAAGGGCCGCCGGCCACTGGTTCGGGCCCTGGAGCCGCGTCCACGCGGGCACCCCCTGCCCTTGCGCAATGGGCGCGCGCTCGACGCCGATATCAAGCTGCTCGCGCCAGTCGGCCTTGCCTCTGGTCAGTTCACCGCCGGCGCGCGTATAGCCACGGAACTGCGGCGACTTCACCATTTCGATGCCGAGCTTATCGGCCTCCGGCAAAGCGAAGAAGCGGCGCGCCGCGTCGAGCACGGCATCGATCTCCGACTGAGTGATGCCATGGCCGCTCAGATAGAAGAAGCCGACATCGCGGGCAGCGGTGCGCAGGTCGAACAAGAAGGTCCGAAGCTCCGACGGCCCCTGCTCCAGGCGGTCGAGATCGAGCACCGGAATTATTCTGGGCATGGACAGGCTCCTCTTGGCGGTAACTCTTTGTTCTAGCGCCCCGCCCGCACGATGACATGCGCGCCATTGCCGGAGAAGAAACACACCGATCAATCTCCTTGCGAACGGAGCATGTCGGCGCTCAATTCCCGGCTTTTGCGGCAAATTGCGTTCGCATCCGGTGCACGCCCCTATCCGCGATGATCCAGACGTGAGACCAGCCGATCGCCGATCCACTGGATGCCACAAACCAGCACGATCAGCACAATGACCACGGCGACCATTACGCTGGTTTCGAATCGCTGGTAGCCATAGCGGATGGCGAGGTCGCCGAGCCCGCCGGCGCCGATGGCGCCTGCCATGGCCGAGGCGCCGACAAGCGTCACCAGTGTCACCGTGAAGCCGGCGACGATGCCCGGCAGCGCCTCCGGAACCAGAACCTCGCGGATGATCGTCCAGCGATTGCCGCCCATGGCGCGCGCCGCCTCGACCAACCCGTGATCGACCTCGCGCAGCGACACTTCGGCGATGCGGGCGTAGTAGGGCGTCGCCGCGATCGACAGCGGCACGATCGCCGCCCAGGTGCCGATCGAGGTGCCGACGATCAGCCGCGTCAGCGGGATCAGCGCCACCAGCAAAATGATGAAGGGCACCGAACGGAAGCCGTTGATGACGGCGCCGAGGATGCGGTTGACCCATAGGCTCTCGGCAATGCCGCCGCGATCGGTGGCGACCAGGGCAAGGCCGAGCGGCAGGCCGAAGACCAGCGAGATGAGACCGGACGCGCCGATCATCAGCACCGTCTCCCAGATCGAGCGGAGCAGAAGTTCAAACAGGACCGGCGACATGACCAAGCACCTCCACCCGCGCGCCGCGGCTCGTCAGGAACGCGATAACCGCCGCCAGATGCGCGGCGTCCGCTCCGGGGATCGCCACGAACAGCGTGCCCACCGGCTGCCGCTGCACATGGTCGATGCCGCCATGCACAAGCCGGAACGGGCCGGGGACGCTGGCGCCTAGCTCAGACAGCAGCGGGCGATGCGCTGCTTCTCCGGCGACATCGATCCTGATAATCGTTTCGGTGCCCTCGCCCGCCGCCAATTGGCTGGCGATCTCGGGCGGCAGTTGCGGCCGGATGCCGCCAAGCAGGCTGCGCGTGATTTCCGATTTCGGGTTGGCGAAGACCCGCCAGACGGCACCCTCCTCGACGATCCGGCCGGCATCGATCACCGCCACGCGGTCGGCGATCGAGCGGATCACCTCCATCTCATGCGTGATCAGCAGGATAGTCAGGCCGAGCTTGAGGTTGATGTCCTTGAGAAGCGCCAGGATCGAGCGTGTCGTCTCCGGGTCCAGTGCCGATGTCGCCTCGTCGGACAAAAGCAACGCCGGCCGTGCGGCTAAGGCCCGGGCGATGCCGACGCGTTGCTTCTGTCCGCCCGACAGTGACGCAGGATAGGCCCTGGCCTTCTCCGACAGGCCGACGAGCTGCAGAAGCTCGGCCGCGCGAGCCATGCGCTCGGCGCGTGGCCGCCCTTCGATCTTGAGCGGCAGCGCGACGTTCTCCTCGACGGTCTTCGCCGACAAGAGATTGAAGTGCTGGAACACCATGCCGATGCGACGGCGCAGCGGCTGCAACTCGCGTTCGCCCAGACGGCCGATCTCGCGACCTTCGATGAAAACCTCGCCGGAATCCGGCCGCTCCAGCCCGTTCAGGCAGCGGATCAGCGTCGACTTGCCGGCGCCGCTGCGGCCGATGATCCCGAGGATCTCACCCTTCTTCACGGTGAGCGAAACGCCGTCGAGCGCGGCAGTCGCGCCGAAGCGCCGCTTCAGGTCGACGAGGCGGACGACGTCCTCCGGCCCGGCCGCATGGATGGGGAGCGGATCGGCGAGTCCGGTCGCGACATGCTGGTTCATCTCTGTTTCCGTTTCAACGCCGCGCAAGCGCGACGGCGGCCCGCTCAGCGACGGACCGCCCATCTGCGCCATCCAGGCCCCGATCAATAGGCGCTGATCCCGGTGGCCTTGTAGACCTTGTCGAACTCTGCCTTCACCGCGTCGTTCTGGTAGGAGGCGACAAGAGTCTTGACCCAGGGCTCGCTCTCGTTGCCGGCTTTGACCGCAATGAAGTTACGATACGGATTGTCGGCCACCGGTTCCTGCGCGATGCGGTTATCGGGGCCGAGGCCGCTCTTCAACGCCCAGTCGGTGTTGACGACGGCGGCGTCGAGATCCTCGACCGAGCGGCCGACGATGCCGGCGTCGAGTTCCTTGATCTCGAGCTTCTTGGGGTTGTCGGCAATGTCGGCGGTGGTCGCCAGGATGCCGGTGCCATCCTTGAGCTTGATCAGGCCTTCGTGCTCCAGCACGTGCAGCGCGCGGCCCTCGTTGGAGGGATCGTTGGGCAGGCCGATGACGGCGCCTTCCGGCAGATCGGCGACCTTGGCGTGCTTCTTCGAATAGAGGCCGATCGGCCACACGCCGGTATAGCCGACCGGCACGATGTGATAGCCTTGAGTCTTGATCTGGTTGTCGAGATAGGGCTTGTGCTGGAAGGCGTTGGCGTCGATCTCGCCGCGCTCCAGCGCCTCGTTGGGCTGCGTGTAGTCGTTGAAGACGACGGTTTCGATGGTCAGCCCTTTCTTGGCCGCTTCGGCGGTGACGACGCGCCAGACGTCCTCGTCCTCGCCGCTGATGATGCCGACCTTGATCGCCTTCTTGTCCTCCGCGAAAGATGGCGAAGGTCCGGCGAAGCCCACAACGGCGAGCGCCGTGGCGAAAAGCGCGGCAAGTCCGGCGCGCCTGGTAGTTGACGTAACGAGAGAATTTGAAGCGTAGCCGCGTTCGGGCATGATGCGTTCCTTGCGATCCTGAAATCATTTCGGCCTGGCTGGATGCGAAGCCTTGATATCAGCATCACCAATGCTGCCCAGCCGGGCAAAGAAGCGCTTTTCCTCTTGGGCGAGGCTCGGAAAATATTCTCTCAAAGATGTTGTGACTTGGAGCACATTGGCCGCTGGCGGCCGGTTTCGACCCGATCAAGCGGTAAACGCTTAGGAGGCCTGCTGCTCGGCGGGCCAGCTCAGCCGATCGCTTCCCCGCAAATGATGGAACGTCGGCAGGCCGCGGGCTTCCCGGACGCCGAAGCCCAATCGCGTCAGGCTCGCTCGCGCAAAGGCCGCGTTGCTGTCGATCACGATCAATCCGTTCGTGTCGTTGAGGCTCGCCGCCACCACCGACAATTCGGTGCAGCCGAGAAGTGCCGCGTCGGCGCCGGCCGCTTGCGCGAGATGAAGCGCGCTTTCGGTCTCGGCCGCTGCCTGCGCGATCGACCCGGCTTTGACGAGCGCAATTGCACTGTCCACGCATTCCTGGAATGCGGCGTCCTCCGGAACACAGACTTCGAACCCCGCCACCGAAATCCTGTCCTGATAGAAGCCGGACGCCAGCGTGCCCCGCGTCGCGAGGTTCGCGACCCTGCCCCGGCCCAGGGTGCGGTGGATTTCCGCCACCACCGCGTCGCCGATGTGGATGATCTCGGCTCGCGAATTCGCCGCCAGCTTGTCGTACCAATGGTGAGCGGTGTTGCAGGGCATGGCGATGCAGGCGATGCCGAGTTCGTTGAGCGTCGAGACCGCGGCTGCCAGCGGCGCCAGCGGCCCGTCTTCACCGGCCAGCATCGCTTCGGTCCTGTCGGGCAGTTGCGGCACGCTGAGGATGACGGCCGGCACATGCTCGTTGTCGCGCAGCGCATCGGTCATCCGGGTCAGCTTGAAATAGAAGTCGGCCGATGCCAGCGGCCCGAGGCCACCGATGATGCCCAGCTGGGGACGGATGCTGTCGGCGATCATCGGACGGGCTCGGCCTCGAGCGTTTCCGCCTCGGCTTCGGCGGGCTGCGCGGCCTCCTCCCTGTGGCTGGGCGCGATGATTGCCGTGCTCGCCGCCACGGTGCAGACGCTGGACAAGGTCATGAACGTATCGACAGCTGCATCCACCGCGACGAACAGGGCAAACGCCGCCTCGAAGGGCAGCTTGAGGTAGCCACAGACGATGGACATCTGGGACAGGATGAGCAGGCTGCCCATGCCGCCGGTCGTCAGCGCCAGAAGCGCCGAGACGGTGCCAACGAGCAACAGATCCGGGATCGCCAGCGGATGGCCGTAGAGCTGGGCGATGAACAGCGTGCCCGAGGTGTAGACCAGCGCCGGACCCGTTCGGAGCAGCGCCGCCTGCAACGGCACGAGCAGCTCGACCACCACCAGGTTGAAGCGCAGCCGCTCGCTCAACAGGTTGATAACCCAGGGCAGCGAGGCCACCGAGGAGCGCGTCGTGATGGCTACCATCAGAAGCGGTTGAAGGGTCTTGATCGTGGCCCAGTAGCTTCGCCGCGAGCGTATGGCGATGACAGCAAACGCGCCGGCAAGGAATGTCAGGCAGGAAAGCCCCATAACCAGCAGGTAGCCGCCCATCAGCATTAGCGGCTTGGTGCCGGTCGACGCGGTCTGGTCCGCGATCAGGACGAAGGTTGCGAAGGGCAACCCCCAGACGAACCAGTTGGTCAGCACCGTGCAGGCCCGGTACACCGCGTTGAGCGCCTGCGACAGGCTCAGCGACGAGGGCTGGGGAATCTTGCCCATCGCCAAACCGAAAAGCAGGCAAAACAGCAGGACCTGGATGGTCTGGCCCGAGGCCAACGCGTTGAAGACGTTGTTCGGCACCAGATCCAGGAAGATCGAACGTTCGCCGACCGAGCCGCCGGTGGACGGCGGCGGCTGGAACGGGAAGGCGAGATCGGTGGAGACGCTGCCTTGCGAATTGATGAACTCGCCGAGCTCGATGCGCGACTGCGGATTCTCGATCTGGCCGGGCTTGAGAATCAGCGAATATGTGCCGCTGACCAGCACGGCGAGGAACGACACGACCAGCACCGTTATGCCGACCTTGCCCAGATAGCGGACCGATTTCGGGTCCTGGACCATCGCGGTGATGGAGAAGATCACCGACGAAACGAGATAGGGCAGGACGACCATCTTGAGGAAATTCAGGTAGACCTGTGCCACTGGGCTGATCGCATGGGCGAAGGCCGGGTAGTAGAGCCCGCACAGGATCCCGGCCAGGATCATGATGATCGTCGTCAACGGCGAGCGCAGGATGCGCTTTGCCGACAGGCGCCAATCGAGAGGCATGGGTGCGGCTGCATCCGAGACGGCCATCGTCAGGCTTTGCTCCCCTGGCGATAGCGCGCGATGATCTCGTCGGTGTTGAGGACCCGCTGGCCTCGCGCGAGATCGAGATAGAGATCGACAAAGGCGGCAAGATGCGGATTGGCCGGGCTGACGCCGACCGCGATCGTGTCGACCTTGTCGGTCAGCGTGATGGAGCGCGCGACCACGGTCATCGACGGATCGTCGACCATCAGCTTCTTGATCTCGAAATCATCGCGATAGGCCAAATCGATCGTGCCGTTGCGGATCGCATCGATGACCGTGTTCCAGCCCGCGAAGCGCCGGATCTTGGCGTGCGGAAAGGTCGCCGCCGCATAGGTGGCGAAGGACGAGCCTTCGATCACGCCGAGATCGCCGGAGAAATCGCGGATGATCTGTTCGGGCGGCTTGCCTTGCGTGATGCGCGCCAGGTTCACGCGATTGGCGAGCAGGCCCTGATGCAGCATGGCATAAGGCCGGGAATAGAGGATCGAGCGGCCGCGCTGTAGCGTACGGCTGAGCTTGCCGATCGCCAGGTCCGCCTCACCGGAAGCCAGCTTTTGCACCATGGCGTCGAAGGTCACGGCGGACCGGTCGAACACAGCTTCCACGCCAAGCTCCGCGGCTATGCCGCGCGCCAGGTCCATGTCGATGCCCTTGTCGCCTGTGCCATCGGCCGGAAAAAACGGATCGGAAGCGAAGGCCGGCATCGCGATGCGCAGCTTCTTGTCGCTCACGATTAATTTTGGAGCGTCTTGCGCCTGGGCCGCCGGCGTGGCCATGGCTTGCGCCTGCGCGATCAGCAGCCCTCCGCCTCCAGCTGCAAACAGCGTGCGACGTGTAAGCGGCATGCCCATTCTCAATTCGTGCAAGAGAGCCGGACAACAATTCTGACCAGTCCGCAGTATGCACGCCGAAGTTAAGTAAAAGTATCTTTCACTTTCTCTTTTGTATATTGCATATCGCTAAAATGACCTCAAAATATATGCATGCTTTCTAAAATAATATGGAAGCGGCTGGGCGCGTTATTGTACGGTTCGGGCAGTAGGTCGTCAGAAGGTCTCGACCCAGGGCCTCAGTTCGACCTCGAAACTCCACGCGCTGCGATGCTGGCGATGGACCGCGAGGTAGGTCTCGGCTATCGCATCGGGTGACAGGTGGCTGTCCGGCCGCTCGGGCGTCCTCGCGGGCGAGGCGATCTGGCCGTCGATGATGAAATGCGCAACGTGGATGTTCTTCGGACCGAGCTCGCGCGCCATCGATTGCGCCAGCCCGCGCAAGCCGAATTTCGGCATGGCGAAACCGGCGGACCCGGAAAAGCCCTTGAGGCTCGCGCTGGCGCCGGTGAAGAGGATCGAGCCGGAACCACGTGCAAGAAGCCGGCGCGCCGCCTGCCGGCCGACCAGGAAGCCGCCATAGGCGCCGACCAGCAGAGCCTGCTTGACCGCCTCGGGATCGAGCTCGGCGATCGGGCCGCGCGTGCGGCCGCTGGCGTTGAAGACGGCAATTTCCAGCGGGCCAGCCTTGTCCGCAGCCTCGAACAGCCTCTCGACGGAACCCGCGTCCGAAACATCCGTCTCCACGGCTTGCGCGCCGGTTTCCTTGATCAGCCCGGCGAGTTTGTCGACGTCGCGCGCGGCGAGGACGACGCGCAAGCCTTCCTTGGAGAGAAGCCGCGCCAGCGAAGCGCTCAGCCCGGAGCCGGCGCCCGCGATCACTGCGACATTGGTTGCCATGGCTTCCTCCTTGAGATCGCTTGGTGTCGGATCCGCAGGCTGGCGCCATTGGCGGCAAGAGGCAAGGACGTGGATGCTCGATTTTCGTCATTTGGCGCAAAAGGCGGCCTGGATGGACGAGGCGAAAGACTTGCCTGCCGGTGCGATCCGTCCGACAGGTGAATGAACGGCGATTCGAGGAACGACCATGGAACCAATCTGGGCCGTCGGGCTGATGACCGGCACGGTGCTCGACGGCAATATCGACGTGGCGCTGATCAGGACGGATGGCGAGCGCATCGCCGACACAGGCACCTACACGCTCGCCCCCTACCCGCGATCGATCCGCGCCCTGCTCGAAGAGACGCTTCGCCAGGCACGCGCCTGGAATTTCGAGGGGCCGGAACCGGCGATCTTCCGCGAAGCCGAGGAGGCATTGACGCGCGCACAGTCGGCGGCGGTAAAGGATCTGGTCGAGAGCCAGGGGATGACGATGGCCGATATCGGCGTCGTCGGCTTCCACGGCCAGACGGTGCTGCATCGCGCACCGCAGCCTGGACGGATCGGCCGCACGCGCCAGCTCGGCGACGGCGAGTTGATGGCTTCGCTGCTCGGCACAAAGGTCGCGTACGACTTCCGCTCGGCCGATGTCGCGGCCGGCGGGCAAGGCGCGCCGCTCGCCGCCGCCTATCACGCGGCGCTGCTCAAGGAAGCGGACGCGAGCGGCGACACCGCCGTGCTCAATCTCGGCGGCGTCGGCAACATCACCTGGTGGGACGGCAAGGACAATATCGTCGCCTTCGACACCGGTCCGGCCAACGCGCCGGTCAACGATTTCATCAAGTCGAAAGGCCTTGGCGAAATGGATCGCGACGGTAGGCTGGCCGCCGCCGGCAAGGTCGATGAAGAAAGGCTGGCCCGGCTGCTCAAGCATCCCTACCTGACCAAAGCCTATCCGAAGTCGCTCGACCGCTTCGACTTCACCGCGGCGATGGCCGAGGGGCTCGGCGCCGAGGATGGCGCGGCGACGCTGACGGCCTTCACCGTGTCGGCCGTCGGCAAGGCGCTCGAACTGTTGCCTCGCCGGCCGAAGCGGCTCGCGGTCAGCGGCGGCGGCCGCCACAATCCGACGATGATGGCCATGCTCGAAAGCCGCGCCGGCGTCGAAGTCGTGCAGGCCGAAACGCTTGGATGGAAGGGCGACGCGGTGGAAGCGGAGTGCTTTGCTTTCCTCGCCGTGCGCGTGCTGCGCGGCCTGCCGATCAGCTTTCCGAGCACCACCGGCGCGCCGAAGCCGATGCGCGGCGGAAAGCTGGCGGGCTGATTTCCCTTGACGCAATTCCGGACGGAAAACCGCTCCACACTTTCCTGGAATTGCTCTACGGCAGCTTCTTCTGCAAGAATACGCGGCGGCGGCCAATCGGGAAATCCGGCAGTTCGCCGAACGGCTCGTAGCCCTGGCGCCGATAGACCTTCTCGGCGATCGGATTGAAGGTGTCGATCCAGGCGCCGTGGCAACCGCGTGCGATCGCCTCCTGTTCGGCGGCGTCGAGCATACTCGCGGCCATGCGGCGGCCGCGCAAAATTTCGTCGACCCACAGCCACTGCACGTAGAGCCAGCCCCAGCCGGTGTAGCCGGAAATGCCGGCGACGATGGCGCCGGTTTCGTCGCGCACAAAAACCGCCAGCGGCTTTCGGCCCGACGCGCCGACATCGGCATCGTTGAAGGCGGTGAGGCTTCCGCTCAGGAAAACGAGGTCCTGCGGCAAGGGCTCGGCGGTGATCTCGAGCGTCGTCTTCATCGGCTGCGACTCCGGTTCGCAAGCCAGCCTTAGCGAAGGTGCGATCGCAGATGCAAGCCTATTGCCGGGCGGATGACCGCCATGCCGCGGCGGCCGCCGCAACCAGCGTCAGTCCCGCGGCGATCAAGGCGCAATCCGCGAAGCCGAGGCTCGTATAGAGCGGGCCGAAACCAGCCGTACCGACGGTGACGGCGAGATAGGTGACCGCGCTGTTCAGGCCCATGATGGTGCCACGGCGCGACGGGTCGAGCGCGGTCAGACGCATGACCAGCACGTTCAGCCCGAAATGGTTGGCGAGGCCCCAGACCGCGATCGTCGCGATCAGCAGGCCGAAGCCGGTGCTGGCCAGGGCGATCGCGACATAGACGGCCGCAACCAGCAGATAGGCGAAGGGCATGACCCGGCGAGCGCCCAGGCGGTCGATGACGCCATCGAGCAAGGCGGCCGCGCCGAAGCCGAGACCATAGGCGACGGCGGCCAGGCCGTTGGCGCTGACTGGTTCGCCGAGGGCTTCATGCAGATGATCGCCGAGATAGCCATAGACGCCGTAGAAGGCGGTCATGAAGGCGCCGCAGGCGATGAGCAGCGGCACGATGCCGGGAACGGCGAGCGCGCCGAGCGGCGATGGCGCCGGGCCGCTTTTCCTGGTGTCGTGCAACGAACTCATCGCCAGGCCGGCAACGGCCGCTGCCGCCAGCAGCGCCACGGCCGCAAAAACCGCGCGCCAGTGGATCAGGTCGGCCAAGACGGCCGACAGCGAGACGCCTGCGACCATCGAAAGCGTCCAGCCGGTCAGCACGACACCGATGGTGCCGCTCTCGCGGCCGGGCGGCGCGATGGCGGCCGAGCTGGCATAAATCGCAGGCATGGCTATGCCGGCGGCGATACCGGCGACGAGCTGGGCGGCCACAAGCGCCGTCACGGTCGGCGCCAGGGCACTGGCGACCAGCGCGATGGCCAGCAAGAACAATGCGCCCTGCAGCATGCGGCGCGCGCCGATCCGGTCGATGTAGCGGGCCAGGAAGAGCGCGCTGGCCGACGTGCCGAGGCCGAAGGCGGCAGCAGCCGTCATCACCGCCGGCACGCTGGCGCCGAAGGATGCAGCGACGGCCGGCGCGATCGGTCCCAGGACCAGCGAATTGGAGCCGATGACGGCGATGCAGCCCGTCAGCAGATAGGCGGCGGCCGGGATCGGGGCGCGCGGCGTCGCAGTTGTAATCGCTGATTGATTGGCGTTCGACATACCTCCATAATGGCCGAACTAAATTCCGCATCAACGGAGAATTTCCATATGGACGCAGAAACAGATGACATTCAGCGGAACAAGCATCCGGCCCGTGAGATCGACCCGATCGACCGAAAGATATTAGGCGTTCTCGTCGAGGACGCGACCATCAGCTACGCCGAGCTCGGCGAGCGCGTCGGCCTGTCGCCGCCGGCGGCGCATGAGCGGGTCAAGCGGCTGAAGCGCAGCGGCGCCATCCGCGCCACATCGGCGATCATCGATCCGAGGGCGGTGAAGAAGCCGTTGCTCGCCTTCGTGCATATCGACACCAGGGGCTGGGGCAAGACGCCGGAACTGATGGCGGTCTCCAAATATCCGGAGGTCGAGGAGATCCACACGGTCGCCGGCGACACCTGCATGCTGCTCAAGGTGCGCACCGAGGATACGCGCGCGCTGGAGGGCCTGCTGGCCCGTCTCTACGACACGCCGGGCGTCACCTCGACGCGCAGCTATGTCGTGCTGTCGACCTATCTCGAGCGTCCGGTGCAGCCGGAGATCACGAGCGAATGGCCGGCGCCGAAGCACATGGCGACGCCTATGTATTAGGTCGCCGCGACCTGACGGCGCCTGGAACGCGCCAGTAGGTAGAAGGCCGCGACATGGGTGATCATCAAAAGCGGCACGTAGAGGATCGGGATCGCATAGGTCGCGCCCAACTGCCCGGCATGGCCAGGGAGGTCGAGCATGGCGCCGTGATAGTAGTCGCCGACAAGGTCGACCACGCCGACGAGGTTGAAGGCGACGACGAGCGGCCAAAAGATCGCGGGTCTCGCGACGCCAAGCAGCGCCAGCATGGCGAGCAGGCCGGTGGCGATGTCGCCATAGGCGGCAAAACCGGCAAAGCCGCTCGGCAGGTCCGGGCCGGTGACGCCAGGAACGAGGAAGACGAGCCCGAAGAAACGGAAGCTGTGCAGCGTGGCGATGGCGCGCTGCGCCTCCATCGGCTCCATCGACCTCAGCCTTGGCCAGATATAGGCGGCGAAACAAAGCAGCCACGGCACGTAGCCCAACGCGAGATGGATGTTGAAGATCATCGCTGGTGACATCCTCGCCTCCTGTTAAACCTTGATCGGGAGCGCTTCGAACACCGCGGTCAAAATGCCCAGCCGTCCCTCCATGAGGTTGCGTCCGAGATTGGCGGCGAGTTCGGCAAAACCCTGCCCCATGACGACGCCGAGATTGAGCGAAGGCGCCGGGCCGGAGGCACGGAGCTCGGCGAACCAGGCCTTGGCCATGGCCGTGTCGTCGCGGCGAATGAGCGTGCCGAAGCCGGCGCCTTCGATCGCCTCGCAGGTGGCTTCGGCCGGCAGCAAGAAACTTTCGCCGGGAGTCTTCGCCCACGGCACTGGATAGAGCGGATCGCCGCTGTTCAGCACGACGTCGAAGGTCGCGAATTTTCCGCCCGGCTTCAGCACGCGCCTGATCTCCCGATAGAGCCGCGGACGATCCGCGATGTTCATCGCCACGTGCTGCAAGAGCGCAGCGTCGAAGCTGCTGTCCTCGAAAGGAAGCGACAAGGCGCTGCCGGTTTCGAACGTCACTTTGTCGTCCTGTCCGGTTCGCGCGGTCAGATAGCGCGCGGCCTCGACGAAAGGTTCGCTGAGGTCGACGCCGGTCACCTTGCAGCCATAGGTCGCCGCGAGGAAGCGAGCCGGTCCGCCGACGCCGGATCCGACGTCGAGCACCGACATGTCCGCGGCGATGACCGCCAGGTTGGCGAGCTCCGCCGTGGCGGCCAGCCCGCGGGTGTGGAACTGGTCGAGCGTGGCCAATTGGTCGGGCTTCAGTCCCTGCTCCTCCGGCCCAAACACAGCAAGTGCGGTCTTCAGCCGATTGGTCAGGCCGGCCGCACGATAGTGATCGCGCACGCGATCCAGTTCATCGGTCATTGCCGCTTCCTTTCAAGCTTCCAGGTCACGGAACAATTACGGCCGCTTTCTGCCAAGAACTATCCGCGATAATGTCGATGGGTCATGAAGCAGAACTTCACAGTCAGGCACGGCGCGCTCGACGGCGTCGAGGCCTTCCTGAGCGTGGCCAGGCACCGCAATTTCCGCAAGGCGGCGGCCGAGCTTGCCGTCACCCCGTCGGCGATCAGCCAGGCGATACGAACGCTCGAGGCGCGCATCGGCGCCGCGCTCTTCATCCGCACCACGCGCAGCGTCGGCCTGACGGAAGCAGGCGAGCGCTTTTTCGCGCGCGCCCGGCCCGCCTTCGAGGAATTGGTCGCCGCGAGCGAGATCGCGCGCGGCATAGGCCAGCGGCCGGCCGGGCTGTTGCGTCTTTCGGTGCCGCCGGCCGTGGTGCCGGTTTTGCTGGAGCCGATGATCGCCTCCTTCTGTCAGGCTTATCCCGAGATCGAGCTGGAGATCGTCGCCAGCGGTGAGCTGGCCGATCTCGCCGCCGAAGGGTTCGACGCCGGCATCCGCATGGGCGATCTGATCGCGCCCGACATGGTGGCGGTCCGGCTGACGCCGTCCTTCCCGATGGCGGTCGTCGGCAGTCCGGATTATCTGCGCCGGCGCACGGCGCCTGAGCGCATCGAGGATCTGCGCGACCATGCCTGCCTGCGCCTGCGCCGCTCGAACGGCTCGGTCGCGCCCTGGTCGTTTGCCGACGGCAACAAGGCCGTCGAGGCGATCGTGTCGGGGCCGCTCATCGCGCATGACTACCCGTCGCTGCTCGGCGCGGCGATCCAGGGTGTCGGGCTGGCGCAAGTGCCGAGCCCGATCGCCGAGGCGCCGATCGCCGACGGCCGACTGCAGGGCCTGCTCGGCCGCTTCGCGGTGACCACGCCGGGCGTTTTTCTCTATTACCCGGAAAGGCACCAGGTCCTGCCCAAGCTGCGTGCCTTCATCGACCACATCAGGCAACCGGGCGCGGGGGCCGATGCTTCCCCGAAGCGTCATGGCAGGCGGCAAAGCTGACGTCTCGCGGCCGCGCGAAGACGGTGGCGCCGGCAATGTGCCGCTCGAGCGCATTGTGGAGAGGCTGCGGCGACGAGGGCCTGAGGATGCACGCCATCACCCTGAGCGGGATGCGATCAACGATCGAATCCGTTCGGCGTCCGATGGCGTCGCGGGATTGTAGACGATCATGCCGAGTTCTGGCCGACCGTCAACGGCAAAGACCGAGAACTCCAGCTCGATCAACCCGATCTCGGGATGTCGCAGGCGCTTCACGCCCTCGCCATGCGCGGGGACGACGTCATTGTCGCGCCAGAGCGCGGCGAACTCCGGGCTCACCCGGGAAAGCTCCTCGACGAGTCCGGTGACCTCCGCGCCGGCGCCGGCGCGGACGGCGTCGGCCCTGAAAGACCCGACAACGAAACGCGCGACGCTCTGCCAGTCGTCCTGTGCATCGCGCACGCGGGGATTGCCGAACATCAGGCGCAGGATGTTGCGCTGCTCGCGCGGCAGCTTGGAATAATCGGTCAGCATCGCCGCGGCGGCACGGTTCCAGGCCACCACGTCCCATGTCGCGGTCTTGATGATTGCCGGGCTGGGGTTCAGTGCGTCAAGGACGCGCTGGAGGCGCGGCGTCACGCTGTCCACGCCTTTGTAGCGGACTTCCGGCGGCCGCCCGAGGCCCAGCATGAACAGATGCTCGCGTTCGGGCTCGGTCAGCATGAGCCCGGTCGCGATGCGGTTGAGCACGTCCGGGGACGGAGCGCCGCCCCGCCCCTGCTCCAGCCAGGTGTACCAGGTCGGGCTGATATTGGCGCGCTGCGCCACCTCCTCGCGGCGCAGCCCCTGCGTGCGCCGCCGCCCCGTGGCGAAGCCGAAGGCTGCGGGATCCAGACGCATGCGACGATCCCGAAGAAAGGTGCCAAGCCTGTTGGTCGTCGCTTTGTTGGCGATCTCTTGAGAGGACATCGCGATCCTGTTGGGAATTATACCATGATAAAGTCACTACTTTAACAGAATGATTTATAGGGCAAGAAGGGCCTCCGAACAACAGAGGAGACCCTCCAATGCGCGTATTCCTTACCGGCGCGACCGGCTTCATCGGTTCCAGGATCGTGCCCGAGCTTCTTGCCGCCGGGCATCAGGTGCTCGGCCTCACCCGCTCCGACGCCGGCGCCCGATCCCTTGCGGCCGCCGGCGCCGAGCCCCATCGCGGCGACCTCGAAGACCTCGACAGCCTGCGCGACGGCGCGGCTAAATCGGATGCGGTGATCCACACCGCCTTCGATCACGATTTCTCGAATTTCGTGGCGAATTGCGAGAATGACAAACGCGCGATCGAGGCGCTGGGCAGCGCGCTGGCCGGCTCGGACCGGCTGCTCGTCATCACATCCGGGACCGGCATGGGCAATGCCGAACCCGGTCAGCCGGCGCAAGAGAAGGTGTTCAATACGGAGCATCCCAACCCGCGCATCCTGTCCGAACTCACCGGCGCGGCCATGGCCGAGAAGGGCGTCAAAGTATCGGTGGTGCGGCTGCCACAGGTGCATGACACGGTCAGGCAAGGCCTGATCACGCCGCTGATCGCGCAGACGCGCGCCAAGGGCGTGTCCGCCTATATCGGCGAAGGCCGGAACCGCTGGCCGGCGGGCCATGTGCTCGACGTAGCGCGACTCTACCGCTTGGTGCTGGACAAGCAGGAAGCCGGCGTGCGCTACAACGCCGTCGGCGAGGAAGGCATTCCGTTGCGTGAGATCGCTGAAGTGATCGGGGCCGGTCTCAACGTGCCGGTGGTCTCGCTGTCACAGGAAGAGGCGGCCGACCATTTCGGATGGCTTTCCATGTTCGCCGGCCTCGATATGCCGGCTGCGAGCGAATGGACGCGTGCGCATCTCGACTGGCAGCCGGCAGGACCTGGCCTGATCGCCGACCTGGAACGGATGGATTATTCGCAGGCGGCAGCGGCCTGATCGGACCCGCACGTCCGGTTCCATCCGAAAGCGATCAGAGCGGGGTCAGCCGTGTTGGCGGCTGAACCGCTCTTGGCGGCCGCGAACTACTTGCCGCAATAGTGGTCGTTGATGTCGTTGACCGCATTCGCATCCGGTCCGACGCGGTGATACGAGCAGGCGCCCGTCGCGGTGGTGGACATCTGCTGGTCGTAGTAGCGCGGACCGCCGAACAGCGTCTCGATGATGTCGTCGCTGGCCGGAACATAACGCTCCTGCTCGGTGACCCGGTGGCGATGTTCGCCGGCGGAAGCCGGGCCCGCCATCGTGGCCGCGGCGGCAAGCACGAGCGCGGCGATCGCAAGATATTTCGTCATAAGCGGCACCTTCTGGCAATTTGGATCCGCAGCATATCCAAAATCGCCAGCGGAGCAAAAGTTCCCGCTTCCTGCTTCCGGCAGGCCTGGCCGGGTTTCGCGGAACGCAGCCATTGATCTGCGAGGATCGGATCTCGATGAGCTTGGCAAGCGCCGGATCGAGGCTGCCGGCGATCGCCGGAGAAGCGCGGCGGCCAGGGCGTAGCGATCTGCCTGGAGCGATTGGCCGGCGGTTCGCGGTGTCGCGGCACACCCAATACAGCACCTTTACCCAATCCGGCACACGCCTGAGCCTGCGGTGGCGACCTTGTCGGTCGGTCGACCGGGCGCCTCGACGCGAGACCTCTACCCATCCCTCGACGCTCTGAAATAGCTGCCGTCCCGGCAGCGCGACGGCGTCCGGGCCGCGGCGCAGGGACCGACATCCAGATCGCGGCAACGCCATCCAACGCAGTGGTTTTCCGCGATTATCAGACGCACTGTTCGGGGTAACTCTTCGCGGAGCGCTTGGGATGGCATCATCCCAGCGATTTGGATCAAATTCCAAAGAACCGGAGAAGGTTCCGGCCACCGCTCCGGCGCCGGACCGCTTTCACGATTGATGTGGATCAAGGTTGGCATAGGCTGTCTCTGTTTTGGTCTGCCCCGGCAACTTGAACGGAGTCCCTGACATGAACGGCTTTACCTTGAGCGCCGAACGGATCGGCGTCTGGCGGAGGGGGATTGCGCTGCGGCAACCCATTCGTGGCGAAGCGGCCAGGCAGGCGCCAGCCGTTTCTGACGCGTCGCGCAACGCCGGAGGCCGGTCATGAGGACTTCCCCGCGATGGCTGATCCTCGGCGGCCTGATCGTCCTCGGAGCAGCCGGTTACTATGCGTGGCAGCGGTCCAAGGACGGACAGCTGCCGGAAGGCATAGCCAGCGGCAACGGCCGCATCGAGGCCGTCGAAATCGACGTCTCGACGAAGGCAGCGGGTCGGATCAAGGAAATCCTTGTCGGCGAGGGCGATTTCGTCAAGGCCGGCCAGGTGCTGGCCCGCATGGACACCGCGCAGCTCGAGGCGCAGCGCCGCCAGGCCGAGGCGCAGCTTCAGCGCGCGACGATCGGGGTAGAGACCGCCGGCAGCCTGGTGACGCAACGCGAAGCCGAAAAGACGGCCGCCGCCGCTGTCGTGGAGCAACGCGCCGCCGAACTCGACGCCGCCGATCGGACCCTGGCGCGCTCCCAGCAGCTCGCCGTCAACAACACCGTCTCGCAACAGGTTCTGGACAACGACCGCGCGGCCGAGCGGAGCGCCAAGGCCGCCGTTGCCGCGGCGCAGGCACAGCTCGCCGCCAGCGACGCGGCCATCAACGCCGCGCGGGCGCAAGTGGTCGATGCGAGGGCCGCGGTCGATGCCGCGCAGGCCGCGATCGAAAGCATCGATGCCGATATCGCCGACGCCACGCTGCAATCGCCGCGCGACGGGCGCATCCAATACCGTGTGGCGGAACCCGGCGAGGTGCTGGCGGGCGGCGGACGCGTGCTAAACCTCGTCGACCTCGGCGATGTCTACATGACCTTCTTCCTGTCGACCGCGCAGGCTGGACGCGTCGCGATCGGCTCCGACGTCCGTCTCGTGCTCGACGCCGCGCCGCAATACATCATCCCCGCCAAGGTGACCTTCGTCGCGGACGTCGCGCAGTTCACGCCCAAGACGGTCGAGACGGAGGAGGAGCGCCTGAAACTCATGTTCCGGATCAAGGCGCACATCTCGCCGGAGCTGCTGCGCAAATATATCCAGCAGGTCAAGACCGGCCTGCCCGGCGTGGCTTATGTGCGGCTCGACCCGCAGGCCGAATGGCCGGCCGGTCTCAAGGGAAAGCTCGTGCAATGAATGCGCGGCCGGATGCCGGCGAGGCCTTTCCGTCAAGCCATGTCGCGCGGTTGGAGAATGTCGCTCACGCCTACGGAAAGGTCAGGGCTCTCGATGCCATAACATTGGACTTCCCCGCCGGCTGCATGGTCGGCCTGATCGGCCCGGACGGCGTCGGCAAATCCAGCCTGCTTTCCTTGGTCGCCGGGGCGCGAACGATACAGCAGGGGCATATCGAGGTGCTGGGCGGCGACATGGCCGATCTGCGCCACAGACAGGGTGCCTACCCCCGGATCGCCTATATGCCGCAAGGCCTCGGCAAGAACCTCTATCCGACACTGTCGGTCTTCGACAACATCGACTTTTTCGGCCGCCTGTTCGGGCATGACCGGCGCGAACGCGAGCGCCGCATCGGCGAGCTTCTGAAGCGCACCGGCCTCGCGCCTTTCGCCGATCGGCAGGCCGGCAAGCTTTCGGGCGGCATGAAGCAGAAGCTCGGCCTTTGCTGCGCCCTCATCCACGATCCGGACCTCCTGATCCTCGACGAGCCGACCACCGGCGTCGACCCGTTGTCGCGACGCCAGTTCTGGGAACTGATCGGCGATATCCGCAAGAGCCGTGAAGGCATGAGCGTCGTCGTCGCCACGGCCTATATGGAGGAGGCCTCGCGCTTCGACTGGCTGGTGGCCATGGACGCAGGCCGGGTGCTCGCCACCGGAACCCCAGCCGACCTGCTCCACAGGACCGGCGCGCCCGACCTGGACGCCGCCTTCATAGCCCTTCTCCCGCCGGAGAAGCGGGACAGCCATGAGACGGTGGTAATCCCGCCGCGGCCCGCCGACGCGGACGCCGTATCCGCGATTGAGGCTGAGCACCTCACGATGCGCTTCGGCGATTTTACCGCCGTCGACAATGTGAGCTTCCGTATCGGCCGCGGCGAAATTTTCGGATTCCTCGGATCGAACGGCTGCGGCAAGACGACCACGATGAAGATGCTGACCGGGCTGCTTGAGCCATCGGAGGGCAAGGCACGGTTGTTCGGACGCGAGATCGACCCCCGCGACATCGAGGTGCGGCGGCGCGTCGGCTACATGTCGCAAGGCTTCTCGCTCTATTCGGAACTGACGGTCCGGCAAAATCTCGAGCTCCATGCACGCCTCTTCGGCATGGCCGATGCCGTGATCCCGTCCCGGGTCGAGGAGGTCGCGCAGCAATTCGGCCTGACGGACAATGTCGACACGCTGCCCGATGCGCTCCCGCTCGGCATCCGCCAACGGCTGTCGCTGGCGGTGGCGATGATCCACTCTCCGGAGATGCTGATCCTCGACGAGCCGACCTCCGGCGTCGACCCGGTTGCCCGCGATGGGTTCTGGCGGATTCTCGCCGACCTGTCCCGCAAGCGTAACGTGACCATCTTCGTGTCAACGCATTTCATGAATGAAGCGGAACGCTGCGATCGCATCTCGCTCATGCACGCCGGCAAGGTGCTGGTCAGCGACACACCGGACGCAATCGTCAAAGGGCGATCGGCGGCGACGCTGGAGGAAGCCTTTGTCGGATATCTGGAGGAGGCGACCGGCGCACAAGCCGAGACGCCGGACGCAGCCGGCGGGAAAGTGGCGGTCCCGGAAGCGCCGGAGGCGTCGGTCAGCCGCTCCGGAAAGAGCGGAGCCGGCCGCCGCTTTTTCGATCTGCGCCGCATGTTCGCGTACACGCGGCGGGAGGCCCTTGAACTGTTGCGCGATCCGATCCGCGCCACGCTGGCCACCGTCGGCAGCCTGATCCTGATGTTCGTCGTCGGCTACGGCATCAACATGGATGTCGAGAACCTTTCCTTCGCCGTCCTCGACCGCGACGACACGACGATCAGCCGGGACTATGTGCTGCAGATCGCCGGCTCGCGCTACTTCACCGAAAAGGCGCCGATCACCGACTATGCCGATCTCGACCGGCGCATGGAGGACGGGGAGCTCGGCCTCGCCATTGAAATTCCGCCCGGCTTCGGACGCGACCTCGCGCGCGGGCGCCACGTCACGGTCGGCGCCTGGATCGACGGCGCCATGCCGACACGGGCCGAAACGGTGCAAGGCTATGTTTCGGGAATGCATGCCGCCTGGCTGACACAGAAGGCGCGCGAAATCTATGGCGACGCCGCCACCGCCAGCGGATTCCAGCTCGACATCCGCTACCGCTACAACCCCGACGTCCGCAGTCTCGATGCCATCGTCCCGGCGGTTATCCCGATGCTCCTGCTGCTGATCCCGGCGATGCTCGCCGTGCTGAGCGTGGTGCGGGAGAAGGAGCTCGGCTCGATCATCAATTTCTACGTCACGCCGGTCACCCGGCTGGAATTCCTGATAGGCAAGCAGATCCCCTACGTTGCCCTGGCGATGCTGAACTTCGTGCTGCTGACGGTCGCCGCCGTCTTCATCTTTGGCGTACCGTTGACCGGCAGCCTTCCGGCTTTCGCCGCCGCGGCGCTTCTCTATGTCGTGGCTACGACGGCAATCGGGCTCTTTCTGTCGACCTTCATGAGCAGCCAGATCGCGGCGATCTTCGGAACCGCGCTGATCACCATGATCCCCGCCACCCAATATTCGGGCATGATCGACCCGGTGTCGTCCCTCCAGGGCGCTGGCGCGTTCATCGGCCGGATCTATCCGACAACCTATTTCGTGACGATCTCGCGCGGCGTCTTCTCCAAGGCGCTCAGCTTCGCCGACCTGTCCGGCGCGTATGTTCCGCTGCTTGTCGCAATCCCGGTGCTGCTCGGCCTCGGAGCGGCTTTCTTGAGAAAACAGGCCCGCTGATGCGCATTGCCAACATATACAATCTCGGCGTCAAGGAACTGCGCGGTCTCGCCCGGGACCCGATGATGCTGGTGCTGATCGTCTACGCATTCACCGCAGCCATCTACACCGCCTCCAAGGCGATGCCCGAGACGCTCAATCGCGCCCCGATCGCCATCGTCGACGAGGACCAGTCGCCGGTATCATCGCGTATCGTCACGGCATTCTACCCACCCTATTTCACCGCGCCGCGGCTTATCTCCCAGTCGGAGATGGACAGCCGCATGGACTCAGGCATGGACACATTCGCGCTGGATATCCCGCCGAACTTCCAGCGCGATCTCCTGGCCGGCCGATCGCCAACGGTCCAGCTCAACATCGACGCCACCCGCATGTCGCAGGCCTTTACCGGCGGGGGCTACGTCCAGTCGATCGTGTCCGGAGAAGTGAGCGAGTTCCTGAGCCGCTACCGCTCCGAGACGTCGCTCCCTGTCGACCTCGACCTAAGGGCGCGATTCAATCCCGAGCTCAACAAGGGCTGGTTTGGCGCCATCACCAACGCCATCTCCTCCATCACGATGCTGTCGATCGTGCTCACCGGCGCAGCGCTGATCCGCGAGCGCGAGCACGGAACGATAGAACATCTCCTGGTCATGCCAGTGACCCCCTTCGAAATCATGACGAGCAAGATCTGGTCGATGGGCGTCGTGGTTCTGTTGGCGTCGGGCCTCGCGCTCGTGTTCGTCATCCAGGGGTTGCTGTCGGTTCCGATCAACGGATCGATCACGCTGTTCATGGTGGGCGCGGCGCTCGACATCGTCGCCATGACCTGCCTGGGGATCTTCCTTGCCACGGTCGCCGGATCCATGCCGCAATTCGGCCTGCTGCTGATGATGGTCCTCCTGCCCCTGCAGGTGCTGTCCGGCGGCGTCACGCCGCGAGAGAGCATGCCCTTGGCCATCCAGATCATCATGTCCGCAGCGCCCAACACACATTTCGTCATGCTGGCACAGGCCGTGCTCTTCCGCGGCGCGGGCCTCGATGTCGTGTGGCCGCAGCTCGCGGCGCTGCTGGTCATCAGCGCGCTCCTGTTCGCCTTCTCGCTCCGCCGCTTCCGTCAGTTCCTGAAGTAACCGCCCACCCCCAGGAGTATCCCATGGCCAAGACTATGAAAGCCGCCGTCGTTCGCCAGTTCGGCAAGCCCCTCGTGATCGAGGAGGTTCCGGTGCCAACGCCTGGAGCCGGCCAGATCCTCGTCAAGATCGCCGCCACCGGCGTATGCCACACCGACCTGCATGCCGCCGAAGGCGATTGGCCGGTGAAGCCCAAGCCTCCCTTCATTCCCGGCCACGAGGGTGTCGGGCACGTCGTGGCGGTCGGATCGGGCGTCAGACATATCAAGGAAGGCGACCGCGTCGGCGTGCCTTGGCTCTATACCGCCTGCGGCCACTGCAGACACTGCCTGGGCGGATGGGAAACGCTTTGCGAGGAGCAGCAAAACACTGGTTATTCAGTGAACGGCAGCTTTGCCGAATACGTCCTTGCCGATCCCAACTATGTCGGTCATCTGCCGGATAATGTATCATTCACGGATATCGCGCCGATCCTGTGCGCGGGCGTCACCGTCTACAAGGGCCTCAAGGTCACGGACACCAAGCCTGGCGACTGGGTGGTGATCTCGGGCATCGGCGGCCTCGGTCACCTGGCGGTCCAATATGCCAAGGCCATGGGGCTGAACGTCATCGCCGTGGACATCGACGATGCGAAGCTCGATCTCGCCAAAAGCCTCGGCGCCGCGCTGGCCGTTAACGCGCGATTGGCCGATCCCGCCGCCTTCGTCAAGAAGGAGGTCGGAGGCGCTCAGGGAGTTCTGGTCACCGCCGTGTCGCCGAAAGCATTCGAGCAGGCGCTCGGAATGGTCGGCCGCGGAGGAACGGTATCGCTCAATGGCTTGCCTCCAGGCGACTTCCCACTGTCGATCTTCGATACCGTGCTCAACGGCGTGACCGTCCGCGGTTCAATCGTCGGGACCCGGCTCGACCTGCAGGAAGCCCTGGACTTCGCGAGGGATGGGAAGGTCAAGGCGACGATCGCGACCGAGCAGCTCGAGAACATCAACGACATCTTCTCGCGCATGCACAAGGGCGACATCCAGGGCCGTATCGTCATCGACTTCGAAAAGGAGGCCTGAGGCACAAGCGGCTGCAACTTCAAAACGCGAGTTCAGCCGCTCGATTGCCCCGCTCATAACTCGTCGCCATACGCAAGGCGCTGACCCTCGTGGCGGAAACGACCGCGAGAGCAACGAAGAAGAGGATGCCGGGGTCGGCGCTACCGCCGGATACCGAGTTTGCTATTATCCCGGCCAACGAGGCGTTCCTGATGCTCGTCACGACCGCAGCTTTCTCAGGCGCCACCCATTGTTGCACCCCGCTCAATCCCCTCGCCAGAACACCAAGTAGCATCGCCATCATCAGCGACCCGAAGAAACCGAGCTGGGACAGAACTGCAATCGGCCAGCTTGATGCCCTCGAGCTGCCGAACCCAACTCCAAGTCCGCTGGTGTCGACGAAGGACTGCAGGCTTTTGACATTCCAATAGGTCCGCTCATGCCCCGAGGCGGAATCGGCCTTGTTGATGATCGTGCTGTTGACAAGCCTGACGAGGGGATCCAGCGCGTCGGCGCGGTAGAGACTGATACCCATAACAGTGACCACGCCCATCACCATGAGGACGGCAATCAGCACCTCTTCCCGCTCGATCTTTCCCCGGAGAACCGATGCCGACATCGATAGGGCGACCGGGATGCACAGCAAAACGAGGCCGACATAGGCCGTGGAAGACGTCGAGAGAATGATCAGAAAAAGCAGGATGCCCGACAGCCACCGAGCAAGACGCGACTTGGCCATTCTCCAGTACGTGTAGCTGAATGCCAGGCAAGCCAGAGACGCGGCTGCGAACGAAGAAGCCTCGGAGAACGGTCCTGTAATGCGTGCGAAACCGGCCTCGTAAGCACCGTTTATTATCACGTAGTTGGCAGTTCTGATCGGGGCAAGCACGTCACCCAAGCCTGTACTCTTGCCCACAAAATCGATCAATCCCATGCCGGCATGCAGGCTGCACCACAAGAGGAAACCGCGGCGCAGTTGGTCGATCCTGTCCGCGTGCAGCAGGAGAGTGCATAGCGCCACCGTTGTGAGCCCGCCGAGAATGAAGTAGCCCGCCTGAGAGATATTGCCCGAAACCGGGGCCAGCGAGGCTTCCACCACGGCGCCGCGCATCTTGGACTGGACAAAGACGGTTGTCTGCCCGGCAAAGAACCTTGGGAACAGCCACGCTCCGATCATCGCGTAAACCATCAGGCTCGCGAGAATCCAGACTGTGCGGATGCTACCGAACACGCTCCCGAGGTCGAACCATATACGCCGTCTCGCGGCGACGGCGGCGATCAACAGAGCCTCGAATAAGGTATAGATGAGGGGCGACGACCCACCCAAGAAGGTGAGGGTCATGACGGCCGTAGCGCCGAACGCCTGCGAAGCAATCAGCCCGATAATCAGCATTCCACGCGAATAGTAAGCAATGGCCAGAACAGCTGCGCATACCAGCAGACCCGGCAAGGAAACCTGCATTGCTGATCGGTCCTCCGCCTTCGGTTGGTCGCGGCGATGTTGACGAATGACGCTACTCGATGATCCATCTTTCGACAGCGACGTACCTCGGGCAAGAGAGCCAAATGGCGTAGTCCTGGATCCCACAGCAAGCCGTCTTGCGCGGCACGTCCCATAGCGCAGCGGTGCTGAGACAGGTGAGGCAGAGATAGGTCATTGAGCCGGTTGCCGATGGTGTCCGCTTCTGCGGAGAGACATGCGCGTTCGAGCGGCGGGCACTTTTCGATCCCGGCCTACTCCTTCCTGCAAACGGCTAATTGGCGAGGGCACACTAAAGAACGCCTCGACGGCGGTGAGCCTGCCACTTATACACAGTTTGCGGGCACGTATCTGCTTACAATCGAAAAACGTCGTGTTAAATGGAGACTAATGGGAGTTCTGGATAACGGGGTGGGTTCTCTAGAAGTTCCAGAAGGAGGAGGATAAGCAGTATGACCACCCCGGTTGTACGTAGCGCATTTGGTCCAAAGCAGGTGAAGCAACTCAAGGAAATCTATGAGTTGGCGCGGTCTGTGACCGCTAGGTACCCTGAAACCCACGTTGCCAACAGGGCCGCCAAGAAGCTGATCGACGCCTTCGAAGCCTTGACCCTCGGCGATGAAACCGGCGGCCGCTGGCTGAGCGAGACAGACCCTCAGGGAAACGCCTGAGGCCTAGAGCTTCAATTCTACCAGCGTCTATCCGCCTGTCAGCCACGCTGGCAGGCGGATTGCTATTTTCTACCTTGATGGTGTGTCGCCCGATTCAAAAGCGATAGGGGAGCCACTGGGGCGGGCGAGTGGCTCCCCTACCCTGTCTTCGCTTTATCCGCAGACAGACCGCGTAAGCCCGGGCAGACGCTGGCAAGCCCGATGTTCGACCTGAGAAATGCATGTCGTCAAGGAAGCCTTTGGGGTGAAACACCGCAGAGGTCTACCGGGCCAGCTTCCGCCTATAGGATGAGCGTGATGGCTGCGGCATCAGGAACTGCTCGCCTGGCCCGAACCGATCCAAACCGGCCACCCACATTTGCAGCGGAACCGATTCGAGCCTTTCTAGAAATCGCGGGAACAAAAAATTATCAAAAAGTTAACCTAAATTAGCACCGGTTTGAGAAGCATAAATTACTCAATTCTAGGTGGCAAAGGGGAGAGACGATGAGCGCTCTAGCTGGAGAAGTCCGGCAGGGCCTTCGCGAGGGGTTAATCAGAAAACTTCAATAAACCTGTGAATTTGAGGGGCTATGTCGGCCGTCACGAAGGCGGTCTCGTTGGGCAAAAGTTGGGGTACGGGTATGAGTTCTGCAATCGAACTGCATAATTTCGCTTCGACAAATCAACCTGAAATTTCGTCGAACGCTGTAAGGGGTGATGAAAAAGCAGACAAAGGGTGCCTGCTTATTTTAGACGGGAGGGCCTTGGACCGCGAGTGTCTTGCTTCGGCCCTTGAGGATCATGATCTTGGCATGGCCGTTGCCGCTATGGGCACGATCGAAGAATGGCGCAGAAACAGGGACCGCCACCCGCCACTGGCCGCAATTCTATTCAATCTTGGCGGTCGCAAAGTTACCGATCACTGCATTGCGGATGAGATAAGGCTCATCTCATCTGAGTTCAAATCGGTTGCGGTAGTACTTCTTTCCGACACTGACGACCTTGGCCAGATCTTGGCGGCCCTTGAATGCGGCGCGCGTGGATACATTCCGACTTCCGTCGGCATCGACGTCTGCGTTGAAGCCGTCAACCTTGCAGCTGCCGGCGGCATCTTTGTACCGGCCAGCAGCGTGTTGGCCATGCGGCATCTGATCGATTCAGGCAGCCGCGACGCGCGTCCGTTGACGACTATGTTTACGCACCGCCAAGCTGAAGTGGCTCAGGCGCTTCGGCGCGGGAAGGCTAACAAAATCATAGCTTACGAACTTAACTTGCGCGAAAGCACCGTGAAGGTTCACATCCGGAACATCATGAAGAAGCTGAAGGCGACCAACAGGACTGAGGTCGCTTACAAGGTCAACGACCTTTTCGGAGACGGCGCTCCCGGCGCAGAATAATAACGGTTCAGACAGCCCGCCAGGGAGCCTTCCCGGCGGGCCGTAGTATTGTGCGGACTGTCCTCGCCATTTGGCTATTTCGCCGGTGGTGGGCGCCTTGTTTGCACCATTGATGATCGCCAATACAGTCTCTGTTATCCACCATAAGTGCTAATCCGCAGCCTTATGGTGATCGAGAAATTCTGAACCAGACATGTAGACTTTCCGAGAGGCTGGAGTGTCATAGATGTCCGAGCAGGATCTTCGTTTCCGCAAATCCATCCGCTTGCAGGATCGCGCGCGCCGATTGGTCCCGGGTGGGTGCCACACTTACGCCAAGGGCGACGACCAGTATCCTGTTCTGGCGCCGGGTTTTATCGAACATGGTCTCGGGTGCCATGTCTGGGACGTCGACGGCAACGAATACATCGAATATGGCATGGGCAACCGGTCCGTTGGACTCGGGCATGCCTACCCGACCGTGCTGAGAGCGGTTGAGGCAGCGTTGAGTGGCGGTTCCAATTTCACGCGACCAGCAAGGATCGAAGTCGACTGCGCCGAGACGTTTCTGGAGCTTATCGGCGCGCAGATGGTAAAGTTCTGCAAGGATGGCTCGGATGCGACATCCGGAGCGGTGCGCCTTGCCCGCGCATATACGGGCCGCGACCTCGTGGCCTGCTGCGCCGATCATCCATTCTTCTCGACGGACGATTGGTTCATCGGAACGACACCGATGAATGCCGGCATTCCGGAGGTGGTCCGAAATCTCACCGTCACCTTTCGTTACAACGACATCGCCAGTGTAAGAGATCTGTTCGATCGATATCCGGGCAAGCTCGCAGCCTTGATCCTCGAGCCGTCCCGCGGCGATGACCCGGCAGACGGCTTCCTGCACGAGGTTCAGCGGCTTTGCAGGGAAAAAGGGGCGCTGCTCATCCTCGACGAGATGATAACCGGATTCCGATGGCATGCCGCCGGAGCCCAGAAACTCTATGGCATCGAACCGGACTTGACGACGTTCGGCAAGGCACTTGGCAATGGCTTCTCGGTCTCTGCCTTGGCAGGCAAGCGCGAATACATGCGGCTTGGCGGCCTGGAGCATACGGACCGCCCGAGGGTATTTCTGCTGTCAACCACGCACGGCGCCGAGACCCATGCGCTCGCGGCAGCCATAGCGACCATGCGAACATATCAGAGCGAGCCTGTCATCGAGCACCTTCACGTTCAAGGGACAAAGCTCAAGGAGGGAATTACGGAGGCTGCCCGTCGGCACGGCGTGGATAGCCACTTCAAGGTTGTCGGCCGCCCCTGTTGCCTGGCATTTGCCACGCTTGACCCCAACGGCAAGCCGTCGCAGGCATACCGGTCGCTTTTTCTCCAGGAAACGATCAAACGCGGGGTACTGATGCCATCTCTGGTTGTCAGCTATACCCACGACAACACCGCGATCTCCAAGACCATAGAGGCAGTTGACAGCGCATTGGCCGTGTATGCGCAGGCTTTGGAATCGGGGACAGACCGGTTCCTGGTCGGACGCCCGTCCCAGGTAGTCTTCCGGCGATTTAACGAGGGCGGCGAGGTGCGGATTTCCGCGGCGGCGAGCTAAGCCGAATAGCGTGCGGCTTCCCCGCGCGCGAATTGGGAAACCCCCAAATTGACAGAACCGTATCGAGCGCCGGATTAGAAAAGCTTGGCTTTTCTTACTGTGAACGCTTCGGCGAAATGCTCGGGCGCCCTACATTCCATTCCGCGCAGTCTGGCAAGCCCCGCGAATGTGTCACGGTCGAACCAATCCTTGGAACGTTGCGTCCCGAAGTGCTGATGGAGAAGTTCAACCTTGCGTTCCAGCACGTCGGCCGTAAGCGGAACATATGCATTCGGCTGACCGAGGTCGCCATCCCACTTCGGTATCTCATACTCGAGCACCAGATGGTCGCGGAAGACGTTCCAAGTCAGCTGATTGACTTCCCGATGGTCCTGATGGGCATCGAACCTGGCGTGTGTGAGCACTATGTCGGGATTGACCCGTGACCTCACATCGATCAACCAGTGTTTTATCGATCGGCTATGGACTGGGAAGTAGCTGTCTTCAAAATCCGCAACCTCTACCTTGGACGCGTTCGATCCTTCGAGGAAGGCCTCGGCCGATGCCCTGGCCTCAGCGGATCGCTGACCGCCGCCGCTCAACACGCACCAATGGACGTCGAGTTTCACTCCTGAAGCGATCAGGGTGAGTATCGTACCTCCGGCGCCTATTTCGATGTCGTCGGAATGGGCTCCCAAGCACAGGACGGAGAGTTGCTCCCCTCGGCGCGCGAGGCCAAGCCCCTTCATGATGCAGCCATCACCATGCCGCGCTTGATCTTCTCGGCCACGATCTTGCGGTTCCAGGGCATGTCGCCTTTTTCGACCATGTCCTCGAGCGATTGCCAATCGCGCAGCGTATCCATCGAGCGCCAGAACCCTTCGTGTTTGTAAGCCATCAGCATGTTGTCATCGATCAGTCGCTTGAACGGCTCGACGACAAGTTCCTCGCCGTCGCGCATGTAGTCGAAGATTTCCGGCCGGAACACGAAGTACCCACCATTGATCCAGATCTCGGACGTATCCGTCGTGCGGAACTCACGCACACGGCCATCTTCCGCGATATCGGCCAGGTGATATGTCAGGGGCGCCCTCACGGCGAGGAAGCAGCCAATCTTGCCGCTTGCCTCGAATTTCGCGATTACGTCGTCGAGATCTACGTTGGTCAAGCCGTCAGAGTAGTTGGCCAGGAACATCCTCTCATTCCTGACATGCTCCCTGGCGGCCCAAAGTCGCTCGCCAATGTTGCGCCAGATGCCCGTGTCGAGCAGGGTAATGCTCCAGTCCTTTGGAGTGTCACCGAGCAGCTTAACATCCCGACCGCCTTGCGTGACGACGCAGTCAGAAAAGGTCTGCGGTCTGGTGTTCAAGAAAAAGTCCTTGATGGCGTTGGCCTTGTAGCCGAGGCAGAGGACAAACTCATCATGTCCGTATTCGCTGTACCACTGCATCACGTGGCGCAGGATCGGCTGATGCCCGAGCGGAATCATCGGTTTCGGTATGCTGTCCGAATAGTCGCGAATGCGCGTGCCGCGGCCACCACAGAAAAGGACGACTTTCATCTCGGCAACTCCGATGGATCGATCACTGTCACGAAGGGAATTGGCACCACGAATTTCGCGCCCCAGCCGGCGACGTGATGCATCTGCCTGATGATTTCGTCCTTCAAGTTCCATGGAAGGATGAGGATGTAGTCCGGCTTGGCATGGTCGATCGCGTCGATCGGTCTGATCGGGATGTGCATGCCGGGCGTGAAACGACCGTGCTTGTAGGGGTTTCGATCGACCGTGAAGTCGAGGAAATCAGGGCCGATTGCGCAGTAGTTGAGCAGCGTGTTGCCTTTGCCGGGCGCGCCATAGCCGCAAATCTTCTTCCCTTCGTTCTTGGCCGAGATCAGGAATGCAAGCAGGTCCCGCTTCGCGCGCTGAGCCTTCTCGCCGAAAGAGGCGTAGGTCGCCATCTCCGTCAGCCCATGTCGCTTTTCACGGTCGAGCAGTTGGCCAACGCGGTCGTTTACGGTCCAACTGCTTTCCTCGTTGGCGAGATAGACGCGTAGCGAGCCGCCATGGGTCGGCAATTCCTCGACGTCGATCAGCCGCAGTCCGTGGCGACTGGCCATCAGATCGATGGTCAACAACGAGAAGTATGAAAAGTGCTCATGGTAGATTGTGTCGAACTGGTTCTCGGCCATCAGTCGTTCGATGTGCGGGAACTCGAGGGTGACGACACCTTCCGGGTTGAGCAGGACCTTCATTCCGGCGACAAAGTCGTTGAGGTCCGGCACCTGCGCCAGAACGTTGTTGCCGATGATGAGGTCGGCGCGCAGGCCTTCGGCCACCATCTGGAGAGCCAGGCGAACCCCGAAGAAATCGATCCTGGTCGGCACGCCTTTCTCAAGCGCAGCGCGCGCAACATTGGCGGCCGGCTCTACACCAAGAACAGGAACACCGAGCGGCTGGAAGTGCTGGAGCAGATAGCCGTCGTTGCTGGCAAGCTCCACCGCCAGGCTGCCGGAGCCAAGGCCGAGACGTGTTGTGATCGCCTCGCAATAGGCTTTCGCGTGAGCCACCCAACTTGTCGAGAAAGAAGAGAAATATGCGTACTCGCTGAAGATGGTTTCGGGGCTCATGTACTCCTTGAGCTGCACCAGATAGCAGGTGTCGCAAACCAGGACGTTAAGGGGATAGTATAATTCCATCTGGTCCAGCTGGTCGGCCCGTAGAAAGCTCTCGCAAGGCGGTGACATTCCGAGATCGACCAGCGGATGCCGCAGACGCGAACCACAAAGCCTGCAGCCGACACCGCGGTGTATCGCGTTTTGATCGCGGACGACTTCGACGGCTTGAATGTTCATTAGCTGCTCCTTGTCCGCCTGGCTGAAGAAAGGTGGAGGCGAGGTGGTCTGACGATGAACCTGCTGCCGCCTCGCCTCCCTGGAATGTTACGGAAGCCTAAGGCGGTGCGCCTTCGAGTTCGATTTGCCAATGCGTCGGCTGCCTTAATCCTTAAAGGGCAAGTGGGTGAGGCAATGGCGCCACCAGGCAAACCGAATGAGTAGGATCGCCTATCCGGCATACCGCTATCGATGATGCCGTCTAACGCTTAGGTAGCTCTTCCGGTCAGTACTCGCTATGCCAAGAATCCCCTCAGTTTTTGCCTGCCAAAGGGGCTTCAGGCGACATGCAGTTTGCCGAGACCGAATTGAAAGGTGTGTGGCTGATCGAGCCGACACCCGTGGTCGACGATCGAGGCTCCTTTACGCGCCTGTTCTGCGAAAAGGAGATGGCCGATTGCGGTTTGGCGACGCGCTTTGTCCAGCACAGCCGGGCACATTCGGTCAAAAAAGGAACGCTGCGGGGATTACATTTTCAGGAAGACCCCTATGCCGAGGTGAAACTGGTCTCCTGCGTCCGCGGCGCAATTTATGATGTCGTGGTGGACATGCGCGCGAACTCGCCGACGCGTTACCATTGGTTGGGCTTCGAACTGACGCCCGCGAACATGAGGCAAGTCTATATTCCCGCCGGATTCGCACATGGGCTCCAGACTCTTACTGACGATACCGAGGTTTCGTACCTGATATCGCAGTTCTACACGCCGCATGCATCGACAGGCGTTCGGTACAACGATCCCGCCTTTTCAATAAATTGGCCCTTGATGCCGACCGCGATGTCGGAAAGGGACAGCACATGGCCCCTGGTCAAGCAGCGGATCGCCATCGAGGCCTTATAAGGCCGCAGCCAAGAGCCCATGCTCCGACAGCAGCCTCGCAGCGGCTGCCAACTCCTTGAACGACAGGCCGGAGCGCTCGGCCATCGACAAAAGCGAGTGTTTCCCGTCAGCGAGATTGAGTACCCAGAGCAGAGACATCGAGGTTATGCCCGACGACTTCTCCCCTCCCAAGGCGGCGTAAAGGCCGCGCCGGCCGAGTTGGGGTTCACCCTTGGGGCAGAGATTCGACGGTGTCCAGTCTTCCTCGACGATGTCGATCACGTCGTTCAGGATACGGAACGAGCTCTCCAAGCAGTCCGGCTTGATGAAGTCGAGGTTGTCGACCGACGTATGGTACTCGGGGAAGGTTCCGTGGACACTACGCTGGAACATGCCAACGGGGAGATTGAAGCCCGGCGAACAATATTGCCGCTCATCGTAGCCGTAAGGGGAGAAATCGATCAATTTCGCACCGTCTTCGCGGCCGAGCACATTTGCCATGGCGCGGTCAATGAAGGCGTCGCCTCGGCGACTGCGCTTGTATGCGGGGCATCCGGCATCGCCCACGCATGACAGCACCAAACCATGGTCGATGAGTTCCACGCGGTCCTCGTTTCGGGACAGCCATGTCAGCGCGCCGATCGTCCCCGGAGCAAAGAGGAAACGGTAGCTGTACTTTGTCTTCCTGGTGCTCAGGATCCTCGCCAGCGTTGCGAGCAGAGCGAGGCCCGAACAGTTATCGTTGGCAAGTGACGGATGGCATATATGGGCTGAAAGAAGGAACTCCCGCTCGGTCTGTCCGCGGTGCAGATATTCGCCGTACGTCAAGCTGCCATCCTTGAGCTCCGCATCGATCTCTACCTGGTAGAGACCGTCGGACATCGACATCAGCCGATCATGCGCCATGCAGAACCCCCATGCCGGGGCGTAATAGCTGGTGCGGTAGGGAATCGCTTCCGGCTGCTCGGGCAAGGTATGGATATGCTGTCTCAACTCATTGAGAGGCAGGATACCTTGGAAGGGTAGGCTGTAGTTGACGACGTGGAGGTTGGAGTCGGCAAAATCCACGATCGTCCGCCCATCAGCGGCGGTGATCCTGGCGGACCGGATGGTCCATTCTTTCGGAACAGTCCAGTCGAATACCTGCGTACCGGTGGGCACCTCATGCCGTTGCAAGTCTATGTGCCCAGACAGGATGTCCAAGGTCTCCCGCACGCCATCGCCGGTGATGCTTCTGCAAATCGGAAAAAGCCGTGCGGCCAGGTCATAGATTTCCTGGCCGACCCCGACGGCCGCCGGCGGCGCCGAGCCGATCGCCTCAGGATCCACGTGTTCCATCTGGACTAGCCCGCCGCAGCCTCCAGGGTTCTCGACGCTTCTGGGGCACGCATACGCTCGTCCAGAAGTCCGTTCGCCAACAGATACCTGATGTGGCCGATACGCTGGAAGCGCGGGCCCTCGAATTCCTCAAGAGTGACATTCGATTGCCGATAGGCCCTGTAAAGCTGCTCGGCGCCTTTGCGGGCGTCCCATTGCGGCCTGAAGCCTGGGAGGGCGCGCGCGATTTTCTCGAAGCTCACGCGATAGGAACGTTTGTCGGGGCCGGCATCGGGCGCGAACTCCAGTCGGCAGCGGGGCACCACCTCGGCGACGATCTCGGCGATGTCGCGGATCCTGTAGTTGTGGTCCGTCTGCCCTACATTGAAAGCTTCATTGTGGATGGCGTCTCGCGGTGCCTCAAGGCCGGCGATAAACGCCCGGGAAATATCCTCGATGTGAACGATCGGCCGCCACGGCGTCCCATCGGACTTCAAAAGGATCACGCCTTTGGTCACCGCCCAGGCGACAAGATTGTTCAGTACGATGTCGAAACGGATCCGGGGCGACAGGCCGTAGGCCGTGGCCGGGCGGAAGTAGACCGGTGAGAAGCTTTCGTCGGCCAGTTCGGAAATGTCCCTTTCGGAAAGCACCTTAGACCAGCCATAAGGTGTGACCGGCTTCAGTTCTCCGGTTTCGTCCACCATGTCATCGCCAGCCTGCCCGTAATTGCTGCATGACGAAGCAAAGAGGAAGCGCGACACGCCCGCTTCCTTGGCCGCTCTGGCGAAACGAACGCTGCCCTTGTGGTTAATCTCGTAAGTGATTTCTGGATCGAGATTGGAAAGGGGATCATTCGAAAGAGCAGCCAGGTGGATGACGGCGTCGAAACCTTCGAGATCACGCGGCTTCACGTCTCGCACGTCTTTCTGGATCGACGGAACGGACGCCCGCTCGCCTCCCGCGGCAAAGGTGCAGCGCCGGTAGAGATCGCTGTCATAGCCGGTCACCGAATGCCCCGCGCGAAGCAGCATCGGCACCATCACCGACCCAATATAGCCTTGATGGCCGGTTACCATGACTTTCATCGTGCACCTTTTCTCGACGCTAACAGTCGCGAAAAGGCTACTTGGGCTCAAAGAAGCGGGGGAGGACGCCAATGGGAGATCAGGATGCTCCGTTGGACGAAGCCTTGCCAGCGGCTAAGTCTTTCGGGTAGAGCGCGGTTAATCCTTTGAGAGAATTTCCGCAACGGACCTTGGAGGCCAAGAGCCCGCGGGTCCCGCGAGGTGCTTGCGATGCGCCGCGCTCATAATGCACTGACTATCCCGCGTCGAGATTCTCCGGTTGCATAACGTCAATTGCCAATTGGGCGAGAGCGTCCTCGTATTTCGCGATCTCCCGACGCCGCCTCACCTGGTTGACGAGATAAGAGAGACCGTGGTCGTAAATCCCCTTGGGCGCGGGTAGACCTGTTTCTCTGCTGATCGCGCACAATAACCTATGTTCCCTTGGATCGCAGGTGCGAGCGCGCATGGGAAGGAACTTTCTGGGTCCGGTGTAGTGCCTGACCGTGGCCGTCCGCCAGGCGTGCGTGTGAAGGGCGCATTTCTGCACGTTGAGCGATGCGGGCAGCAGAATGGTGTCGGAATCGAAAGTCATGTTGAAGACGCACTGATCATGCGTCGGGCACGCGCCCATATACGGGCACTGATCGAGGTGTCGTTCGAGGTTTTCCAAGAATCGCCGCTCAGCTTCCGTCTCCCGCCACCTGCGAGAGTTGATCAACATGAGACCGGAATTGAAATAACGGGCAGACAGGCCGGCTGCGCTGCACCGATCGAATATCCGGGGGTCGTAGATCCCAGTGCCGATCGAAAGGTCGAGGCAGGCAGCGGCGATCTGACTGAACCCGGTAACCTGTTCGCAATGAAGATCTCCAAAAGCGAGCACATCTCCATCGAGATAGAGCACGTAGTCGTAAGCTTGAGAGAGTTCCCCGATTGCACGCTCCTTGAGAAGCGCGGTTCCGGTAATGTGCCGATGTTTGCCAGGCCGTTCTCTGATCTCGGGGGTCGGGCGCGCAAAGGGAGCTTCCAGCACACGGATCGTGTGGTTGCGGGACCCAAGGAAATCCTTGAGACGGGCAGGTACGTCTTTGCGGTAGTCGACCTGGAAAAAGTAAAAGTCCAGTGGGCGACTGTGACTGCGGGCGAACGAAGCCACCGAATAGAGGGTTATGTCGTGGTAGTTCGCATCGCAAACATAAGCAGCTGCAATCCTCGGCCAGGACTGCAGCGGCGAACCCGTGCTCGGATTACTCAACATTGGCACTGGCGTCTTTCAGTCGTCCATTCATTGATTGCATAGTGCAGGGGGTAGGCGAGAGTTGGCAGAACGAAGTAGGTGCGCGAGATCGGTCGTAACCCGTTTGAGGAGGATCATCCGAAAACGGCGGGTCTCGGCCATCCCAGTTCATGGCACACCAAGATCGTCATCCTCAGGCACCGGACACTGGGCGAATGCCTAAAATCGACATAGCCATTCCCTGCTATAATCACGGACGGTTCCTCCCCGAATGCATCGCCAGTGTGCTCAGCCAGGGGACGGATGTCCGTGTCCTCATCATCGACAACGCATCAACCGACGGGAGCGAGGATACCGCGCGCCGCCTCGCAACCGCGGACAGCCGTGTCGAGTTGCTCCTGCGAGAACGAAACTTGGGTCCTCACGCTTCGTTCAATACTGGGATCGATTGGGCGGAAAGCGACTACTTTATGATCCTATGCGCTGATGATCTGCTTGCTCCGGGCTGTCTCAAGCGAGCACTGTCGGCATTGGAAGCCAATGCCGACGTTGCTCTTGCCTACGGCGGCCAAGTCATCTGGGAGGAGCCCAATCCGTGTCCCGTGCCAGCGGCCATCGATGGAGCAGTGCACGCCAGCTTGGTCTCCGGACGGCAATTTGTCGAGATATTATCGATGCCGCACAAGCCGATTGGAACCGGTTCGTTCGTGGTCAGAACGTCAGTTCAGAAACAAGTCGGATACTATCGGCCGGAGCTTTACTACACTGACGACCTGGAAATGCTGCTGCGGCTCGTGTCTTTTGGCAACGCAGCACAGATGGACGCGACACAGGGAATACGCAGGAGACACGGCGAGAACATCTCCGCGGATTGTTGGGGAAGTTGGAAACGCGAACTTCAAGAACTCTTGGCCGCGTTTGAAAGCTTCTTTGCCAACGAAGGGTCCGCCTACCCATGGGGAACCGAGATGCGAAGAAGGGCAAGGCGCAACATCGCGCACCGTGCCTATTGGGCTGGCGTGTCGCACCGTTTGCGAGGCAAGGGCCACGGCGCGGCCGAACTTCTGCAGTTCGCCTGGTCGATCGAACCAGCCACAAGATTCATGCCACCCGTCTCTTACCTGTGGCGGGTCGAAAACGTTGGGCATCTAGTCGCAACTCGGGGGCATGAAATCGCAGCAAGGCTGCTCGCCCGCAGCTGATCGCAGGCGGTTGCGCCGCTCCGCTATCACGGCGGTTATCCAGAGCGGTGGCGCGCTTCAACCGATCACGCTGGATAGAAGGCAGGCGTCTTGTCTGGTTATCTGTGCCCCAAGCTCGACCAACCGCGCACTGATTGTGTGTTCGTGTTTTTCCCGAGCTGCCACCTGTTGCGAAAACTGCGCGACCAGCGTTTCAACATCGAAAGTTTCAATGTGCTGGCAGTACTCGCCCAGGCCCATTTCTTCCATCAGCACGTCGTTCTTCCTGGCGTAGCCGAGCGAGATAGTCGGCCTACACATCTTCAATGCGCAAACAATGTTATGGAAGCGCGTGGCGACGACGATGTCGGTAAGCGCCATCTGCCCCATCACGTCACTCAGCGAATTGACCTGCGCATACGCGAGCTTCGAGTCCGGCCTGAGCTCTCTCACGGCAGCCTGGATGGCGTCGACCGCGATTATGTCATCGTCATCGCCCGTGAGAAGCCTGACGTCGTGCCCGCTGTCCAGGAGGTAGACGACGAACATTGCCAGCTTGCCGATGTATCGCGAAAAGATCGACTGGCCGCCTTCGGCGAAACCAAACCAGCCTCGGTAGGCCATGACGCCGACACCCACCCTCAGAACGTTCGGGTCGATCGGCGGGACGGGCGTTGGCGCGGGCAGGCCAAAGGCCAGGTCTGGATAGACCGCATCTGCGCGGGCATCGAAGCCGGCGCTCGCCATGAATTCCTTGGATTGCAGGTCGCGATAAGACCGATAGTGGGCCAGGCGGGCCGCCGAGATCATCAACAGGCGGCTGAGGCGGTTCCTGATGGGCCCTGCCCCGATGCTGACGAATGCAATACGCGTGCCAGCGAGCCTGGCCGCCAGGCACCATTTCAGGATGTCATAGGGCATCCCAGCCGGCCTTTCACCGAAATCATCCAGGATTCCGGTGCCTGGGAGAATCATCACATCCGCTTTGCGGATGTAGCGGAACGCGCGCGCGAAATCGGCCAGTTTTCCCGGAATTTTCAGGAACAGCCGGTTCATCATTCCGGCAAAGCCGCCCCTCGGACCATTCCGGCGGATAGGCAGGGTCTCGATCCCGAACGCTTCCTTGACGATTTCGGGTTCCCGGCAGATGCATGACAGTTCCGCCTCCGGCCGCTCCCTCGTTAGAAACCCGACCATCGCCTCGAGTGAGCCTTCATTGCCGAGGTTGCCGCTGCCGAAGAGTCCGAACAAAGCTATTCTCTGCGGCGCCCTGCGCAAGCCGGTACCCCCTGCGCTTGCATCATGGGGCATCGCCATCTTCGCGTCGGTGGTGAGGAAGCTATCAAACCTGTCGGCATCAATTCTGGCGATCATTGGCTTTGCACCGGCGGCGAGCGGAGTTCCAATATCCAATCGGCATGATTGCCTTTTGGCGGAGCGAGATACAGGACGTCCGTGGAAAATGGAGAATCCAGCAGCTGTCTCGCTCCCTCCGGTGGAAGGATCGATCCAGCGAGCCGAGACTTCGGGCCCGGCGAGCTTTGCCAGGTCGAGGGTGACGCCCCTGCCGGCGGGGAGATAGATGACAGCGAGCGAGCCGTCCTTGGTCCGAGCGGCAGTCGTTCGGGTGTGGTAGTTGCCCCTCCTGATCAGCAAATCGTTGCCTGTGTCAGGGTCCAGATCCCACCATTTGATGGACGAGAAATATTCTTGCAAAATCTGCATGCTCCGTGTCCCCGGACTATCAAGGGCTTGCTGCCAAGTCATTTCCGTCGGAAAAATGCTCGGGCCGCCGAAATGCCAGATCGGGTTGTTGCCGTAGACGTGCCCGAAGGCACCGGAGAGGATCGCCTGGTAGGCCTGCACGCGAACCCGGTGCTCGTCGGCACCGTGTTCGAACTCATAGGCGCTCTCGATGAGGAAGAAGGGCATGCCCCTGTCGGCCTCGTACTCCCGGCTCGCTGCCGCATAGGTGGGCTCGTATGTGTAGATGTCGTTGACCTTCAGCCAGGGTTCGTAGCCCCAGAAGTCCAAAGGTGCCGTTTCCGGAGCGCCGTGGACGGTACCAAGGGCGCCTGGGTCCTCTTCCATGATGGCCCGAGCGAGGGCCCTGACCAATTCCTTGTCGACAGGATTATAGTCACCCCCGTTGACCCACATGATGTTGTCGAAACGCCGGTAACGGCTCCCGACAAAATGGCCGTAGGTGGCGAGACTTCCCGCGCCCGCGGCCACCATTTCCTGATACCAGCCTTCGTCACCGCCGCCGGTCCCGAGATATGCCGGAACAAGGAGCACGAGGAAACCAAGGTCGCATGCCCTCTGCAGGATGCGGTCGGCACGGGCAAAATATGCTTCGTTCGGAAGTACAAAATTTCCGTTGTCCGCGAATGGCCTCTCGCCATAAGCATTTGCGGGAGCGTTGCGGGAGAACCGGTGTTCGATGAGGTTCACCAGAATCGTGTTAAACCCGCGCGCCTTGCGGTCCTCGAGATAGAGCTCAGCTTCGTCATCCTTGAGATCGGCGATGAGAGACCACGCCGCCTCACCTTGCATGAAGAACGGACGGCCATTCCGGTCGACTGGATAATTCTTGCCGGGTTCGACCCTCAACGGGAACTGCGTCGCGCCATTGCGTTCGCATGCCGAACTTGCGGTGGCAATGGCCGCAGAAAGGACAATGGCCATGAGAGCGGTGGTGGCGAGGCGCATCACCATGGTACCCTCCTTCCGGCTGACCTTCCTGTCTAACCTGGGGCCGGCACCGTGGAAACCGCACGGGTCGCCGCGTATCTGGAGTTGAACTCGGCCGAATTGACGATGCCGAAGGCCACCATCTCCCGTGTCATGGATCCCGCACGTAACTGAGTGACGTAGGTCTCCAGCCCGTAACCGTCCGCGCCACGGCCGAGAAGCAACTGAAAAAGGAAATTGACGTAGGCGCTGTCCGTAAGGCTGATCGTCACGTATTTGGCTTCGAACTCGTCCGTGCCCAGCATTTGCACGATCATGTCGGCAAGTTTGCTGTTTCCGTCTTCGAGTGCTGCCGACCACCGTGCCACGCTGTCCGCGTCGGCCTGACGGCCAAGAACGAGGCAGTAGGCGAAGCTTGCCTGCCTAGCATAGACTGGCTTGTCCGCAGCCGTGGTCTGGGGGTCGCATTCTCGAAGCGGCTTGGGCGACGGCTGCGGGCCGCGGAGCAAATTACGCACCGTCCTGTAGGCGGGCTTCGGCTCGCCGGCCCTCCATTTGCCTTCAGGTGCGGCGGTGAGCCTGACCAACCCCATATTGGCTTCGAAGCTTGGCGCCCAATAGGTCTCGTCGAGCAGTTCATAAATGTGGGCCGCTTCGACCTTGTATTTCGCGCTGAGTTCGCGAAGCCGCGTCATCGTCTGCTTGATGCCGTCGGCCTGCTGCCGCTCCCCCCGCTGACTTCCGTAGGGGTTATTGAATTCGGTGACCCAGATCGGCTTGCCGTAGCCCGAGATTTCACGGAAGGCCCATTCCGGGTCTTCGCCGTACATATGCCAGACAGAGATGTCCCAGGAGATCCCATCTTGCTTCATCCGCGCGAACGCGCCCGTATGGCCCCATCCCGCTGTGCCGATCGCCTTTCTTATGCCGGGATCTACCTCCGTCATGCCTTCGGACAGGCCTTTGAGGACGGCGCTAACCTTCACCCAGCGCGGGCCGTAATAGTCGAGCGCTCCCGTTCCTCCCGCCGGTCCCCATGCGCACGGATACTGGGTGCCGTCGTCGCGCTTTTCGCAGGGCTGGATGATGGCATAGTTCTCCATCTCGTTGCCGAGCTCCCAAACCCGGATGTCGTTCTTGAACCTGGTGCCAAGAGCGATCGCCAGCTTCCGGCTCTTCTCATAGAGATCTTGCGGACTGTCCTTGTCCATACTGACGCCCGCCGGCGTGATGACAGGCAGGATCTCGATCCCTCTCGCCTTTCCGGCGTCGACGAGGGCGGCGAGCTCATTCGCGTTGTCCGCGCTGGTCACGTTCACGCGGTACGATTTCAGGCCCAGATCCTTGAGGAAGTCGAGTTGCCTTTCAAACGGGACACCCGGATAGGCAACGATAGGGTGTCCGTTGACACCCCAGAGGAGATCAGCGGAGGCGGGCGCTACGGCCACAAGCAGGCAAGTCGCAGCGGCTGCAAAACGAAGAGACATGGCAAGCGCCTCGATGCTCGATTCCAAACTCAGGCTCGATAGTCTGGTTTGCGATCGTGGGAAGCAATTTGCCCATACGGGTGAAGAGAGTCGCCGTATTACCCCTTTCGGACGTAACTCCAAGTCCCGGCTGCGTCGTTATGGCAGCAGTCGGTTGGATTATCTTGGCACACTGCCAACGACCGCTGGGCTGCGCTGGCGTTTTATAGCCTTCCGGATGAAATCCAGAATCGGCCTTTCCAGCAACAGATGTGTCAGCACGCCGACAATAATGCACACGCATATGATTGTGGGGACAACCGGGACTTGCGATACCCCTCCAACGAATGTCGACTTGATTAGCCAGCCATATGCCAACATGACGAAGATGTGCGTCAGATAGAGCGCGTAAGATGCGTCGCCGAGGAACACGGCGGCTCGGCCCAGTCTAGACCGCGGCCGCTCGACGTCGAGAAAGGCCGCCACAATCAAGGTCGCTGGAATCCCCCACATGACGACCCGAGTGGCATTTGGCGCGGCATCGTGGGGCATCGTGAAAATCGAGGCCGCTATTATAACCATAAATCCAATGATGCCGAGAGCTTGCGGGACTTTCCACTTTCTTCCAGCGCCGAACAACAGCGCCAAAATGATACCGAAGCAGAATTCCAGAATGAGAGGGCTGGAGACGAAATTGGCGAATCTCGGATCCTGAATCTGACCCCCAAACGCAATCCCAACGATCATCAGGAGTATAGCCGCAATCGATGTTGGGCCCATCTTGCCCAGCGCTAGACAAATCGAAAATACCACGTAGAAATATACCTCGTACGAAAGCGTCCATGCGACAAACACTAGCTTGTCTCCTGGGAGCAATAGAACCGAGTTTAATATAGTGTACGAATCTATGTGCTTGTTGTGCAGAAACCCAACTGCCGATAATGCAAATATGGCGGCGCTGCATATCCAGTACAATGGGAAAATGCGCGTTGCCCGCTTGATGATGAAATCCCTTGGTGAATCAGGGAGCCGGCCAAAAGGGAAGCTCACATACACCATGATAAACCCGCTGATCACGAAGAACAGATCGACTCCGGCGCCACCGGAGGTTGCTATCCAGTAGGGGCCGAAGCGCCCAGCTTCCGATCCCTCCGACATGTCAAAGGTATGGCGAACGACCACAGCAAGAGCCGCAATCGCGCGGAGCATCTGCAACCCATACAGCTCGCGGTTCTGCCTGCCCATCGCATTCCCAGCCGTGTCAGAACAAGGCTGTCGATCCTAGGTCGATCCTGCCGCAACACAACCCATCCCTCCGGCGAGGGCGCCTTACGTCCAATGGATATCTGAAGGGCCGCTGCTGACCGAGGTGATAACAGCGCCATGCGAAGCGCCTCACTCGGCTGTCCTCATAGCTTCGAGCATCGGGCAGCATGTCTCAGTTGCTGCGCGACAGATGCAGGTCGCTCCGAGTGGTCGACAGGCAGAACCGTGACGTGCGCGCTACCCCTTTGGGCGGGTACGTCCCTTAGCCTTTTTGGCGGCATGATCTTCCAACTCGTTTGTCGGACTATCGGTGATCGAGGCGGCCCCCGCCTGACTGGAGAAAACAGCACCCATGCTCGGCGTAAAACGCGCACTCTTGATAAGCACGGGTGAACGCTACGTCCTGTTTGCCACGAATTTTGCCACGGCTGCCGCGGTCTCGCGGATACTGACGCCCGAAGAGATCGGGGTATCGGCGATCGGCACCGCTATCCTGGCGATTGTCTTGTCCGTCAGGGAATTCTCAAGTTCGAGCTACCTGATACAGCGCGACGAGCTGAGCCGCGAAGATATCGCGGCGACATTTACGGTTATGTTCATCCTTACAGGGGTCATCGCGGCTATTCTCGTCGCCGTCTCCCCTGCAATTGCTCTATTCTATCGGCAGCCGAACCTTGTCCCATACTTTCACATCGTCTCGCTCTGCCTGTTCCTCGATGCTTGCTTCATTCTAGTCAACGCCCTCCTCCGGCGGGAAATGTCCTTTGGCAAGGTGGCGGCCATCAACATCACTGGGGCGGTGACGTCTTCGGCAGCAACAATCATGCTTGCGTTTGACGGCTTCAGCTACATGAGCTTCGCTTGGGGATGGCTCATCGGCAGCGGGCTTGCCGCGGCGCTCGCGCTGGCCATGCGCCCCCATTTCTGGATGTTCAAGCCGTCTTTCGCCAACTGGCGCGGGATGATCTCGTTCGGCGGATACAATGGCGCCATCGCCATCATCTTCTACATCTTCGATGCCCTGCCTTTGCTGCTCCTGGGCCGCTTCGTGTCACCGAATGCCGCGGGCCTGTTCAGCCGCACCTTGTTGATCGGCCAGATACCCGACAAACTCGTCCTCGGAGGAGCGATGAGTGTGGTGCTGCCGGCCTTTTCGGCCGAGGTCAGGCAAGGCAGGGATTTGAAACGCCCATATCTCACCGCCCTTTCCCTCATCACCGGGCTCCACTGGCCCGCGCTCCTGGTGCTTTCGGTGCTGGCGCGTCCCGTCGTAGAAATCACGCTCGGTCACCAATGGGTCGAGGCCGCCCCCCTCGTCCAGGTCGTCGCTATTGCCCTTCTTTTCTCATTCAGTTTCCAGCTCAATTATCCGGTGACGGTGGCGGTGGGCGCGATCCGCGACTTGCTCATTCGGGCATTGATCGCCTTCCCGCTTTCCGGGGTCATTGTATCGATAGCCGTAATTTCTGGCGGACTGCACGCAGCCATATGGTGCATGCTGGTGACCGTTCCTTTTCAGGCATTTGTCGCTCTGAGCTTCGTCCGTCGCAGGTTGGGACTGAGACGCAGAGATATTGCCGCGGCGATATGGAGAAGCGCTGTAGTGGCTGCGGCGAGCGTGTTCCCTCCGCTCGCCGTCACCTGGGCTTACGGTGCAGGCCTTTCCCACGGGCAAGCATTTGGCGCGGGATTGCTGGCACTGATCGGATGGGCAGCCGCACTGGTCCTCACCAGGCACCCGCTGCTCGGCGAGATCGTCAGAACCATTCCTGATTTTCGGCGGGTTCGTGCCTCGGCAGGCTCGCACACCGCAGAGCCCGCCGAATCGTAGGGATTGGATCAAGATAGCTGCTCAATCAGCCGTAAAATCCTGACCCGCTCGGGTTTCCTGCGCAGTCGGTTTGCCCAGTATGGCAAGCCCAAATAGCCGGAGGGAATTTTCAGGCCGAGATCCTCGCATTCATACGCTATGCCACGAAGTATGGACCGCTCCTTTCGGTCGGCGCGGTGAGCTCTCGCGGGGAGGAATTTCTGGGGCCCGGTATAGTGACGGATCAATGCACGGTCCCAATAGGCAGTCTGAAAGGCGGACTTCTGCACGTTGAATTCCACCGGCAGTGTTTCCCATGATCCGCCGGCGGCGATATTGAGGGCGCATTGGTCGAGATCGTTGCATGGTCCATCCCAATAGGGGCAGAAGTCCGCATGAGCCTTGACCGCGGCTTCGTACCGCTCGGGAATTCCCGAAGCAATCCACCGGGAGGCATTGATGACCAGCAGGCCGGAGTTGAAGTAGCGTCGCTGAAGGCCGTGCTTGTCGCAGTTAGCGAAAAAGGCGGGATTGTCGCTGCCCGTGGACACGGATAGGTCGGGCGCCGCCGCCAGCGGTTGCGTTTTTGGCGCGGCAGTTTCCAGATCGAGAGGTCGCACGGCCAGCGTGTCATTGTCCAGGTAACAGACGACATCGTGTTCGCCTAAAGCCATCGCGATCGCGTCGGTCTTTGCGTATGCAGTGGGCGTTATGTGGCCGCGGCCTGGCAAACCCCGATCGACCGTCAGCAGGGCGTGTGTCGCCAGCCGATGCCCCTTCGCCTGGAGGAACCTGAGCACGGTTGCCGGCGGGTCGGAGCGGAAACCAGCCTGAACGATGTGGATGTCTATCTCGCGCGCTTGGTTCAAGCCTAGCGCGACAGCACTGGCATAGGTCAGATCGTCACGCCTGCCGTCCGTCAGGTAAACGACACCGAGCCGCCTCTTGCTCATGCGCGATCCTCCGAGTGGTTGGCGATCGAGCCCAACCGACCCGAAATCACCGACAGCGCTCGCTTAAAGGTCCCCTTCTTTCGATAGAAATGTCCCATCGGCGGGAAGAGGCTCGATAACGGCGTTAGCGAAAAGCAATATTTAAGCAGTTCGACACCGTACGCTGTCTTTCCCCGAAACAGATGGGAGATTGCTGACCAATAGGCAGCGTCGCCAATTCTATGGATGGCTATGCGATGCAGCCGGTTTGATTCCCGCATGGCTGCTCCTTCCCTTGTGAAGAAGCTGTTGAAGACAGCCTCCCGTTCCTTCAACTGGATCAGTTTGTCTGAAAAGTAGACAACCGTCATTTGCCCCGGATGCAGGCGGCGAATGCCGAGGGCGCCTTCGAACTCCACGACGCAACCCAACCGGGCAAGGCGAAGTGCAATCTCCAGATCGTCTGCATGGGGAAGCGAGGCCCGGTAATGCCCCACCGCTTTTTGCGCGGCCGTCCTGACCACCATCGCTCCCAAGGCCAGGGATAACCCTAGATGGTGGCAGCAATCCTCAATGAAGCCCGCCCCTTCCCTGACTCGCCATCGATCCGGTTGACTTGGTTCGACGAAATCCTCTCCGTCGACCATGCTAAGTTCAGAACCAATTGCAAAAACAGCCTTCGGATTGCTTTCGAGCGCGACAATGGCGCGCCGGAGCGAACCATCAGCCAGGAGGTCGTCGGCGCACAGGATAATGAAGTAATCGCCACGCGCAAGGTCAATACCTTCATTGAAAGATGCTACCGGGCCAAGATTTCTGTCATGGCGGACGATTTCAATCCGACTATCCTCTGCAGCAAAGCGGCCCGCCACCTCCAAGCTGTCGTCGGTCGAGTCATTGTCAATTATTATAATGCGAAGGTCGTCTATCTGCTGCGAAAGCGCACTGCGTATACTTTGCGCGAGGTACCTTCCCGCGTTGTAGCAAGGTATAACGACATCGACGCAAGGCATCAGCGCGGCCTTCTGACCGGCCGGCTGCGCTTTTTTGTCGGCCCAGGACAAGGCATCAGCTTGCTCCATCACGAACAAAGGACGGGGCCTGGCAGTCGAAATCGGCGTCGACCTGGATCATGAGTTCGAGATATTTCCAAGCAATCCAGCGCCAGGAATAACTGTTCGCCCTGGCGTTCCCCTTGGTCACCAGCCATTCGCGCAATGTCGGGTTAAGCAAGAGCAGGCGGACTTTCTCGGCCCACGAAGAGACATCATCGGGATCGGCGTAGAGCGCTGAGTCCCCGCAGATTTCCGGCAGGCAGGGCGAGGTCGATGCAATAACGGGGCAGCCCGACGCCATTGCTTCGATGGCAGGCAGCCCAAAACCCTCAATGCGCGACGGGAACAGGAAGCAAAGTGCGCCCTCGAGCGCTTTCTTGAAGTCGTCATCTCCGATGCGGCCGAGCAGGACGATGTTGCCGGGCATGCTCGGGACGTAGCGAAGAATCGTGGCTTCGTCGACATCGCCAGGCATCCAGAGATCGAGCCCCATATCGTCCAGGAGCGGAGCAAGCCTGGCGAGAAGCGCCATGTTCTTGTATTCCTGGCCCCGCCTTCCGAGGCAGAGGACATAGGACCTGCCGCGATCGACATTCAGCGACGATCTCGCTGCGTCCCATCTCTTTGTGTGGTCACTGCCATTGTAGGTGACGACTATGTTTTCGTCTGCCGCGACGCCGAACGCGACGAGATGGCTGCGCGAGAGTTCGGAGACGGTGGTGATCCGGGCCGCCCTCCTGCCGAGCGCCGGCAGGATCAGCCTGTGCGCCCATCGGAAACCGCGTCCGTAGCTCGACGGCATGAGCCGGGTGTGCATGTCGTGGATACAGGCGATATGGCGCCTCAGGACCACGGGAGCAAGGTTGCAGAAGCTCAACAATCCGCCAGGCACATGCCATGGCAGCTGCGCCTGCACCCAGAACTGCGGAAGTCGCGGACTGCTGAATTCGGGGACGACCCGGACGGGAATGGCATTCAGACCGAGAGGTTCGGAAGGGACACGCGGCACGACGACGTCGATGTTGAGGTCGCGGCCGAGAGGATGACCTTCGGAAACAAGGGCGTCGAGCGCGATCGTGACCTCCCGGGCGTAGCGGGCTACTCCGGTCGGCCTAAGCGTCGTGAAGTCTCCGTTTATCGTCCAGCGTCGCCTCGGCGTTTCCGGCTGTGCCCAATTGCGGCGCGAGGGTCCGGCAAGGATCAGTTCGTCATCCGCGAGCGAATCTATCAACGGGATACTGGCGCCGTGCCCGTTCAACTTCGAGGGCCCGGCTGGCAGAATCAACTCCGTGCCGAATTCGAACTTCGCCATTTCCACCTTCCTCTCTGCAGCACGGACCATAGTAGCATTCCAGCAGGCGCGAAGGTCCTCAGACGTTTGAGGTACGACCGCTCTCCAAATCTCGCCCGTCAGGATGATTCCAAGCCGGCGAATGACCCGATGGTCATGGTGACGCGTCATGGCCGCGGCTCCATATTGAAGCCTGCAAAGGGAGCGCAGGATGGGACGGCGTTGGACGATCAATGGGCGTTTTCTTTCCCAGCCGACGACGGGCGTCCAGCGCTATGCCCGCGAGATCGTGAATTCGCTTGACGCTTTGATCGCTGAACGAGCGCCTCTCGCCCGCGGCATCGAAGTCCAGCTTCACTGTCCGCCCGGCTCCGACGAAATGCCCCTCGCCTCGATCGTACGACGCGAAGTCGGCAGCGCGGGCGGCCATGTCTGGGAGCAGACGCAGCTCCCCTCATCCCTCAACGGCAGCGGACTGCTCAGCCTCTGCAACACGGGGCCGCTTCTTTCGCGGAAGCACATTGTCTGCATCCACGACGCAAACGTCTGGAATGCCCCCCAAAGCTATTCCTTTGCCTTCAGGAGCCTCTACAGGACCCTGCTGCCGGGACTCGGGAAGACGGCGCGGAGCATCTCTACAGTCTCCGGCTACTCGCTAGGCGAGTTGGTAGGCCGAAGGGTCATTCCGGCGCAACGGTCTTTCGTTGCGCCTAACGGCCATGAACATGTCTTGCGATGGACGCCTGGACATTCGCCGGCAACACAGCGGGCGGCCTCGCCGGAAACCATCGTCCTGATCGGCAGCGCCGCACCGCACAAGAATGTGGATCTCATCCTCAACATGGCCGACCGTCTTGCCGAAAACGGGTTCAGGATCGCGATTGTCGGCATGTCGGACTCGCGCGTTTTCCGCTCGGGATTGAGCCCGACCCAAGCGCAACACGTTCATTGGCTCGGGCGCATCTCCGATAGCGAGTTGGCAGCTCTGCTGGCGGACTCGCTCTGCCTGGCTTTCCCTTCGCTCACGGAAGGTTTCGGCCTGCCGGCCCTCGAGGCGATGGCAATCGGCTGCCCGGTCGTGGTTTCCGACCGCGCCAGCCTACCGGAAGTCTGTGGCGACGCGGCGCTCTTTGCCCCTCCCGACGACCCGGAGGCGTGGTTCGCGCGGTTCACGGAGCTTCGCAGTTCCTTGGCGCTGCAACTGCGGATGGTAGCAAGGGGAAAGGAACGAGCGCTCAAATACAGTTGGAGGGAAACGGCCATGCGCTACCTCGAAGCGATGGCGGCCGCCGATGGCGTGGAAACCGGAACGAGGAGCTCGAGGGTTTGCGAATTCACGTGATCTCGTGAAGCGTCTGGACGGCCCCGAGCGATTCCAGGATGGCTTGGTCGAAATTCTCCGCGGAGAAGCGTCCCGCGTTCCTGGAGCATGCGCGCGGTGCGATGGCGTGGCTGTTCTCCTCGAAAAGCTCGACCGCGCCCTTAAGATGATCGACGGTCTGCGCCTTGAACAGCACTCCCGTCGGCTCCGGCGATGAACCGAGGCGCCGCACTATGTCGACCGCTCCGCCGCGGCCGAAGGCAATCAGCGGCGTCCCGCAGGCCTGCGCTTCGGCAAGCGCTATTCCAAAATCCTCGCAACCGGCGAATACCATAGCCTTTGCCCTTGCCACGGTGTTCACGTAGTCTTGCCGAGGCAGGTAACCCGAGAACGTTATGTTCGGGCCGGCAAGCGCCCGCAGGCCGGCTGATTGCTGGCCCTCGCCGACGATGACCAGCCGCCGCGACGGCATCTCGTTGAAGGCGCGGATGACCAGGTCCGTGCGCTTGTACGGAGCGAGGAAGGACGCACAGACGTAGTAATCGTCCTTGTCATCTACGCACGGCAGCTCCGCCAAGGCGACCGGAGGGAAAACCACGCGCGCGTCTCGCCCGTAGATATGCTGGATACGGGAACGGACATAGTTCGAATTGGCGAGCATCAGGTCTGGCCCGTGCGCGGTCCTGGTATCCCATGTTCTCAGACGATGAAGCATGTAGCGATAGAGAACTCCTTTGGGACCGAAGCCGAGCCGCCCTTGCTGAAGATAGGAGAACTGCTCATCCCAAGCGTAGCGGATGGGGCTGTGCACATAGCATAGGTGCGGTTGGTCCGGCCTGGTGATGACGCCGCGCGAGAACGCGGCCGAGGACGAGATCACGGCGTCGTAGCCCGTCACGTCGAACTGTTCGATCAGGAATGGGCAGAAGAAGAAAAGGGATCGATAGAATTTCTGCACCATCGGAATTCGGTTGGCCGCGGAGGTGTGAAATTCAACGTCGCGGAAATATTGTTCCTTGACGTCGGCAGGCAGAAAATCGAAAAGCGTGAAGACTTCGGCGTTGGGGAACAGCTTGCAGATCTGTGCGAGAACCCGTTCGCCTCCGCGAAAATTCGGGCACCAGTCGTGAACGACGGCTATCCTCGCATGTCTATCCACCCGAAGCTCCGGCACGGCCGGCAGATCCTTGATGGGCATGTCGAGCCTGGCCGCGACAGCCAAGTCCGAAGAGCGCTCGTGGAGCATGGGTCCCCCTGGCTTCAATAGACCGGCAATTTCCGTTCCGCGTCACCCTTCCCGCAAGCTGTCCGATCGGGTGCCGGCTGCTTCTGGCGCATGCCTGTCTAATACTTACGGTGGTGGGTTCCGCGCTCGAAATACTCCGAAAGCCTATCCACTGGGGTAGGCCGAGTCCTGGGCGTCTCCTTTTATGCATGCTGTTTCGCTCTCCTGGCTGGTCTAGCCTCTTGGCGACCGACGTATGGATCGAGCATGAAACTGGCTGTGATCATCCCGACTCTCGGCCGCAGGGAACAACTCGCGCGGCTGCTTGCCTATCTGGGCGGCCAGACGAGACCTCCCGACGAGGTCATATTGTCGGCTCCTGACTCTACCCATGTCGAGTTGCCGGCAAGCTACCCTTTCCCTGTGTCGACCGTTTTCGGGCCGACGGGATTAGCCGCCCAGCGGAACGCGGCCCTTGCCGCGTCCTTGGGGCGCTTCGACGTGATCACCTTCTTCGACGACGATTTCGTTCCGTCGGCCAACTATCTGGCGCAGGTAGAGAAAGCTTTTGCCGGACATAACGACTGGGCAGTGGTGATGGGCGAAGTCGTGCGAGACGGGGCCAGCAATGCGGGCCTTACGTGGCAGGACGCCGAAGCCGCGCTGCGCGAGACCAATAGCAATGAGGCTGACAAGCCATCGGTGGTCGACCATGTCGGCGCGTACGGCTGCAACATGTCGCTTCGGTCCTCGTTGGTCGGCGACTTGCGATTTGATGAAAGGCTCGTCCTCTACGGCTGGCAGGAAGACATCGACTTCACAAGTCAGATGAGATCTAGGGGTCGAGTGGTTTGTGTGACGTCGATCAAAGGCGTCCATCTCGGCATCAAGACGGGACGGGTGAGCGGGGAGCGGTTCGGCTACTCCCAGGTCGCCAATCCGATCTACCTGATCAGGAAGGGCTCCGTTCCGGCCTCTTTCGCCCTTCCACTGATGTTCAGGAACATAGCGGCCAACCTCGCGAGGAGCCTGCGGCCCGAACCTTATGTCGACCGCAGGGGCAGACTGAGAGGTAACATGCTGGCGATGTTCCATGTCGCAATGGGGCGGATCGAACCCGAATACATTCTGAAAATCTGACGGTGGGCAAGACCATGCGCAAATGGGTGGTGACGGCGGCGGCGTCATTGGCGGCAATGATGGGCTGGACCCTGCCGACCATCGCGAACGAATATCTTTTTGGCCCGCAGGACAAGGTAAGGCTCAAAGTCTATGAATGGCGTGCGTCGCGCGACGTAGTCTTCGAGTGGACGGCACTCAATGATAACTTTACCGTCGGCGCCGACGGCATGCTCTTTCTGCCGTTTGTCGGCCAGATACGCGCAGAGGGCACTGCCCCCGGCGATCTGGCGCGCGCGATCGGCAGCCGTTTGATGCAGCAGATGGGCCTTGGTCGGCCGCCAGATGTCGCCGTGGAGATTGCCCAGTACAGACCGTTCTACATCGTCGGTAACGTCGCGCAGCCCGGCGAGTTTCCCTACAGACCCGGCCTAACGGTACTGCAGGCGATGGGTATCGCCGGCGGCTTGCGGACACGCGACCAGGACCTCCCGAGGCTCGAGCGCGAAATCATAACCGGCCAAGGAGACGTGGATCTGTTGGCGCAGTCCAGTGTCAGCCTGCTCGCACGCAAGGCAAGGCTGGAATCCGAACAGGTTGCCAGCGACGACATCTCTTTCCCTCCAGAGCTGACAGCGAGGGCTTCTAACCCGACGGTTGCTACTGCGATGGAGCAGGAGCGGAAAATCTTTGCCGTCCGTAAAGATGCGATGACCACACAACTGCGTTCGCTGAACGAACTTAAGGAATTTCTGCAAAAGGAACTGGAATCGCTCGGGCAGCAGATGACCTTCCATGACAAGCAGATCGAACTCGTCCAGAAGGAACTCGCCGGCGTCTCGAGCTTGGTGCAGAAAGGGTTGGCTGTCGCACCGCGGGAGTTATCGTTGGAAGGTACTCTTGCCCAAATGCAGAGTGACAGGCTGGTGGCCGAGACCTCGCTCCTGCGGGTCAGGCAGGACATAAGCAAGACGGACATCGAAATTCTCAACCTCGGCAATCAAAAGGCGAACGAAATTGCGGGCGCTTTGCGCGAGACGCAGCAGCAGCTCAGTGAAATTACCAGCAAAGCCGACACTGCGGTCCAGTTGCTCCATGATACCGAGGTCACCGCACCCGCTTTGCTCGCACTTGCCGAGCGCGCCCAAAACGCCAAGCCCATCTTCAAGATCGTCAGGACGACGGCCAGCGGGTCAGAAGAGCTTTCGGCTGACGAAACGACACAGATCGAGCCAGGTGACACCGTCAAGATCGAAATTCCTCGACCCAAGTCGGGCGTGGCTGCGCTGCCCGCGGCAGCCGGGGCCATGCAGGCGGAGACGCTACCGATTCAAGGCACCAACTGAGCACCGGAAGGACGACATCAGGGAATAAGGCAGACTGCTGTTTCCTCAAGAGTCGTCGACCATCGCTAATGCGCGTCGCCTTGAAATGGATTCAGGCGACAGGGCTTGGCTTGTTGCTTTGATGGGTGTCGCTGCAAGAGGACCGCTGCGCACTTTGGTTATACGCATCTTGGCGCGCGCGCGGTCGTGGCGATCGCAATGCCAAGGTAGCCTTCCCTCTTTCGGCTGAGCCGCGACGGCCTGCTGCGCCCCCCCAAAAAAGGTGCAGACAAGTGCCCGATGCAAGTGGATCATCTCACGTCGGCGCTTGCCATGCATTTTGAGGCCGCCTATCAGTGCCTCGATCGCTTCCGCACCAATTGCATGTTGATTCTTCCGAACTGCGGTCAATCGGCACCCCAGGGGTGGCACAATTGGAGACGTCGGTGCTGATGGCTATAGTCGCCGTATTTGCGTCGGGCATTCTGATCGGACTGCGCTTCAAGGCTCCTGCCTTGATCGCATTGACTGCGCTGCTCTTGATTGGGAGCTTCGCCTGGAATGACCTTGGCTTGCCCGGCTACGTAACGGTCGCCAAATTCATCATTCTGGCATTCGCATTGGCCTGCGCATACGTAATAGGGCTGGCATTGGCCGTGCACTGGAAGCGGAACGAGGGCTGATTGCCCGGCCGCGATTTCAGGACGCCCTGTCGAAACGCATCACCGCGAAGAAGGTTCTGAAGACTATCGCGAGGTCCAGCCAGATCGACCAGTTCCGCACATACTGGCTGTCCAGCGCGACGCGGTTGTCATAGTCCAGGCTGCTTCTTCCGCTCACCTGCCAAAGACCGGTGAGTCCCGGTCTCGCAGCGAGGTACTCGCCTTGGTGGTCGCCATACCGCCTTAGCTCGTCCCTGACGATTGGCCTTGGGCCGACGCAACTCATGTCGCCACGCAGTATGTTGATCAGTTGGGGAAGTTCGTCCAGGCTGGACTTGCGCAACAAACGTCCGAGGAACGTAACACGGGGATTCCTCCTGATCTTGTGGGTTTCTTCCCACTCCTTGCGCGCATCAGGATTGGCATCGAGATATGATTTCAAGACTTGATCCGAATTTGCGACCATCGAGCGAAACTTGTAGCAATTGAACGGCCTTCCGCCGAAGCCGACACGACTGTGCGAGAATATAGCCGGACCTCCGGCCGTGATCTTGATCAACACACCAACGATGATCATGACGGGAACGGCTAAAACGAGTGCTGTGCCGGCTATGACCACGTCCATGATCCGTTTGAGGAGGCCTCCAATCGGCGGATTTGTCGTTCCCCCATTAATGACGTTCGACAGTTCATTTGCCACCGCCCCGGCTCTGACGTGGTCGCGCGCGGGTACAACATTCAGGACAGGCCTGTTCTCGACCGAGACGGACACTGCTGGCTGACCCCAGATCGGCCCGCCCTGGCGCGACTGCTCTTCGAAGGCGTTTGTCATGTGACGGTCGCTATTTTCTATTTGTTTGACTTCGACAGTCTTCCAAGGGCGAAGCTCCCGGGCAAGAAATGCAAAGGAGGTAGCGTAATGGTCTAGGGGCTACACCCTAATCCTCACGTATGATCGCTCTACACGCTTTGCCGACTTCCGAAGGCGCTATGCTTGGCCGCAACCCGACGGTGCTTGGACGTCATCGACCTCGCGCTCGTGAGGAGGACGCCGAGTAGCTGCGACCTGGAGGCTTGCAGGGTGCGGACGAGTTCCCTTAGCGTGTCTACGTGCGTTTTTCCCCATTCCGCAACGACAACGACACCGTCGAGAACCGATCCGACGATCAGGTCATCCGGCCCAGATTCAAGCGTCGGCAGATCGATGATGACTACGTCGTAAGCGGCAAGTTCGTAGGCTGCCGGATCTTCGGCGCCAAGTTCGGAGAGAAATGCCTGCATGTTCCTCGGCTCGAGCAGTTTTCTTGCGTCCACCACGGAACTTGAAAGCACGTCGAAGCGCCGCCCTAAAGCACGGACGATGTTGTGCCGAATGGGATCCAGGCACTCTTTGCCCAAGATATCCGAGCGTCCGAGCAGCCTTGTAGTAGTCGTCGATCTGCGAACATCAGCGTCAACCACCAAAGTCGTGAGACCTGACATTGAGTAGAGCGTGGCGAGATTGCTCACGACCGAGCTTTTCTGACTGCTGTTCGAAACAGCTGTTACCCCAAGGAACCTTACAGGATGGCTCGTTTCCGCAAGGCTGATTTCGGTGCGCGCTTTCCTAAGGCTCTGGCTGTATCGCGACCAAGGATGCCTGGTCACCTCGTCGACGTTTCCGAATTCCCTCCGTTTGCTCTTGGGCGGCAATTCTCCAACGCATTCTATTCCCAGATAGTCGCGAATATGACGCGGCGAACGAATAGTCCAATCGAACGTATGCCGCACGAACGAAAGACCAATGCCAAGAAGGAGCCCTGCAATACCCGCAAAAGCCAACACCAACTTGGGCTTGGGTGCGCTCGGATAAAGCGGCGCCGTCGCGGCCGTGATCACCCTTGCGTCAGCAACCGGGTAAGATTGCTGGCTTACTGAATTTGTATAAGCCTGCAGGAAGCTCTCATATATCTTCTGGTAAGTGTCTGCAGTGACCTCAAGCTCTTCGAGGGTCGGCTCCGGATTGGTGCCGTCACTGGCGCCGGCGTCACCGCTGACGCTGTAGTCGTGTCGGGAACGGAATGCCTGTGCCCTCGCCCTCGCTTCATTCATCTGGGTGCGGAGTTGCTGGAGGCGCTGTTCGAGCCACGCTCCACCTTCCTTTGCCGATTCCGCCTTGGTGTCGATCTGTTCATGCACGAAGGCATCAGCAGTCGCGTTGGCAATATTTGCGGCGCCCTCGGGGTCAGCAGACGTGAAAGAGATGTCAATGGCGTATGAAACGCCCACCCGTCGGACGTCGAGGCCATTACGGAAGATCGACATGCTGTACCGGGATTTCTGGTAGTCCGTCATCGCCACCGGTGCATCGGCTGCGTCCAGGCGTCGCTGAAGGGAAGTGGCCCAGGAGCCATCCCCAAGAACCGCAACGAGATTCCTGCCGACCTTCTTGATTCTATCCGACAGGGTCGGGTCCTGTGGTCGATTGAAATCGGGATCGTCGACAAGCTTCAACTGGTTGATGACCATCGATGCGATCTTCTCGGATTGCATCACGGCGATCTGGCTTTCGATTTGGGCGGTATCCAGAGACAGGTTAATTTCGCCCCCGTCCTGCTGCAGATGTTGCGGCAGTTTCGGCTCGATCAAAATCTGAGTGCTAGCTGTAAAAACCCGATCAGTGGTCGAATTGTAAAACCATGCCAGCAAGAGAGCCACGGCAACGCAGGACGCGATTGTCCCCAAATAGTGTCTCAGAAATCCGGTTATGTCCGATAGACTGATGAATTCCTGTCCGGCACTGGCCTGCTGATTGGCTGTCAAAGGCCACTGGCTGGCGAACAAGCGGTTCATTCAACATCTCCGGGGAGGCATGAAGGTGGGCTTCCGTGCACGCAGCACCCCGAGGCAGGATTTGTATAGTGTCCGACCGACATTCTCACGAGCCGAGTATCCTCGATCCTAAGCTTTCGCAAGGAAGACTACGCTGGCGCGGGGGAAGGTAAACGCCACCAATTGGCGTAGACCTACGCCCTATGGGAGCGAAGAAGACGCAGGCAAACCGGCCCTTATTCGATCGAGGAGCAACATCTGCTGATCCAGCCGCAACAGCCGCGTCTGGTTGGCCGCAAGATCCCGCGTGAGAATATCGAGCCCTGCCGACATGCACCCGCTCCTGTCCCCGTTTTCCGTCGCCTCCAGGGAGAATGCGGCGCAGTCTATCATCCGTCTACGAGCTCGGCGAAGTCGCTCCAATTCCTGTTCGATCTCCGGCTGAATATCGTCGAGCGCACGGGCCAAGCCTCTGAAACGCCTGCGATCGACGTCTTTCCGAAAAGAGAAGCTGAAAGCTGTGAGCGGCACCATATAGCCACAATTGAGGTCGGCGCCCGCCGCGGACCTTGGCTCTCAGGATATTCGATCGCCCTGCCCGGACGAGACCTTCTTTCGATCATCGGTCGACATCACCTAATGGATGAGGAGGTGCGAACCGGGGGGTAGAGCTACCCGAATTCATGAAGGGGCCGGGTCTCTCCGACATGTTAAGAATATGGTCGCAGTTTCGGAGCGGTAGCCGTGACCCTGACGATAGTCGGCAAAGCCATGCCGAACACATTCGCGTTCGACGACAGCGCTCTCATCAAAGCCACGAGCTTTCGGATCGCCGGCTTTAAGAAGTCAGGGCACTTCTTCTCAAATCCATCGATCGGGCGTCGATATGACGACGGGCTCGTCACGGCAATCGCCTTTGGCGAGATGCTCGACCGAAATCCGGGAAAGACGCTGGCCGGACCTTACAGCGCACTGCCGGTAACTTCTTGGTGCCCGACAACGTCGCCGTCCCGCGCCGCAATCCGGAGGTCGGAGCCTACAACCAGATATTCTGAGAGGAACTGAAGCATGGCACACCGGATCGTAAGTTTTGTCATGAGCGGGGGCGTCGGGTCCCGACTATGGCCGCTCTCGCGCGAAGACAATCCCAAGCAATTCCACGATCTTTCGGGCAATGGTTCCATGCTGGCAAAGACGGTTCGGCGCCTGAAGGCTTGGCCTGACAGCGAAACCCCGGTCTATCTGATAGCGTCCGAGCGTCATGCCGAACGGGTGATCTCGGATATAAGTCCACTCGGACTGAACGGGGGAAAGCCGATCTTCGAACCCCTAGGGCGCAACACCGCCGCAGCGGTGGCCATAGCGACACTGCAGACGATTTCCGAACACGGCAAGGATGCGCTTGTACTTGTGGTCCCTTCCGATCACGAGATATCGACCGAGAGGCAGTTCTGGGAAACCGTCGAGGCGGGCATGCCGGCCGCCGGCTCGGGAAGCATCGTCGTGTTCGGCATCAAGCCCACTCATCCCGAGACCGGATATGGGTACATAGAGGTTGCCGCCAATGGTGATGGCGCGGCTGCGGTTTCGCGCTTTGTCGAGAAGCCAAACATCGAGACGGCGCAAAGATACCTGGAGTCGGGAAGGTTCTACTGGAACGCGGGCATCTTCCTCTTTCGCGCCGATACGATGCAGAAGGCTTTGCTCGAGTTTCAGCCGGAGATCTGGGACACCGCGGAGCGCGCCTTCAGGGCGGCCAGATCCGACGTCTCCGGGCTTTACTTGCCCCAAGGCTTCTACTCGGCGATCCCCTCCACATCGATCGATTATGCAGTCATGGAACACGCGCAGGGCATCGCGATGGTGACGGCTTCCTTCCGCTGGAATGACCTTGGGTCGTGGCAGTCGTTGCTGGAGTGCAGCCCCGCAGACGGCAACGGCAACGTGGTGATGGGCGATGTCGTCGCCATGGATTGCGACCATTCCTACCTCAGAAGCCAAGGTCGGCTGCTCACCGTGATCGGAATGAAGGATGTGGCGGTAGTCGCAACACCTGACGCAATATTCGTGGCCCCTGTCAGCCACAGCCAGAATGTGAAGAAAGTCGTCGAACAGCTCGAAAAAAGCGGGCGCCTCGAGACGAAACTTACGGCCTCTGAAGACCGGGTCATTGTCAGTGGGTCATGGCGCAAGCGCGTCGAGCACTGGCTTTTCAATGAGACCCTGCCGCTATGGTCAACCGCAGGGGTCGATAGCTTGCACGGTGGCTTCCACGAAGCGCTCGGTTTCGATGCCAGACCCTTGGACAAACCCAAGCGGATGCGGACGATGGCCCGACAGATCTATGCTTTCGCCGTAGCCAAGGAACGTGGTTGGACCGGAGCAGCCGACAAGCTCATAGATCACGGAATCGACTTCATCGCAAAACATGGCCGCACCGACCGAGGCGGCTGGGTGCGTACCCTCAATGCCAACGGAAGTGTGGCCGACCCGGTGGAGGATGCTTACGACCATTCATGCGTGCTCCTCGCGCTTGCCCATGCCTATCACTGCGGTCACGAAGCTGCCCTTCAGCTTGCGCGAGAGACATTTCATTTCATCGACTCCCACCTCGAGGATGGCAGCCTGAACGGCTTTCTGGAGGCGCCAGGCTGGAGGGGTGTCAGATGCTCCAATCCGCACATGCACATGCTTGAATCCTTCATCGCCTGGTATGCCGCAACCGGCGATCGCGCATATCTTCGTCGGGCAGCTCGCGTCATCGACCTCTTCCGCTGCCATTTCTTCGATCATGAGACTTGGACGCTGGGCGAGTATTTCGATGCCGACTGGCTCCCAGCGCCCGGAGAAAAGGGACAGTGGACCGAACCGGGGCATCACTTCGAATGGGCCTCCCTGCTCGTGGATTTCGCGCGGGCCAGCGGGCAGAAAGATCTGGCTGCCTACGCCAGGAAGCTCTATTCCTCAGCGGTCGCCAGCGGATTGAACCGGGCCACAGGGCTTGCGTATGCGGCCGTGTCGCGACAAGGGATGCCTCTCAACCGGCTGTCGCGCAGCTGGCCGCAATGCGAGGCGATCAAAGCCGCTATCGCGTTGGACGACATCGATGGGCCTGATCTGAAACCCGAGATCGAAGCTCGCGTGGCGCGTCTTTTCAGATGGCATATCGATCCTGCCCCGCTTGGCCTGTGGGTGGACAGGATCGACGAGCGCGGCCGCTCGCAGGCGACTGAGGTCCCTGCCAGCATCTTCTACCATCTGGTGACGGCGCTGATGCAGTATCTCGACAAGACCGAAGGCCAGGTCGAACCGTTTCCGGTCCCTTCCCGTAAAGAGGACAGCCTCTTGCCGAAGAAGGTATATGGCTGAAGAAGCGACGGGCGCTGTCTCGCGACAGCAGCAGATAGGCTGGCGGGATATCCTCGCGGCAATTGCGGGAATACCAGCTACTGCTAATTCGGTATCCCCTTGCCTCTGGGTCGCCGCCGCTAACTGGGTTACCGTCCCGATTGGCTACACCTCAAAGAGAAGGGTCGTCCGACCACTCTGCTTCTTGGGCTGCGCAAACTCGTCAAGATGTTGGAAACCAGAGGCTCTTAGTCCGGGTAGTTAAGACGACTATGGCAAAAAAGAAATCGAGAGACAGGCGTAGTGGCGATCTCCTGAAGTTGCTGGCAACAAGGCCGCGGGCGGTCGCGCTGGCGGCGCTGCATGTGAGTGAATCGGTCCTTTTGGAACTCGAGGCGTCAGAAGTGTTGTCGCCGGCGGAGATCAGGGGGCTACTGAGGGACGCCTCGCTGACTTTGCGCAATGCTGCCGACCAGGCGGACAACCGGAGCTGCCTGGTTGCGAGTGAAATAGTCGAGTCTATGAGAGAGAACTTTAAGAGAAGTAAGTCATAGATGACACCAAATCCAGCGGGTATCGATGGGACCGCAAATCGTAGGGAGCCAGCGTCGGCGCTCGATTTTGCATCGCAGTACCTTCCTGGACCCGCTCGCGAAAGGGTTGCTCGTCGCGTGGAACTTCATTTACTTATTGAGGTTGAGGGAGGTATAAACGCCTTTGGGGGCGAGGGATACGGATGACGTTTGCTTCACGTTCTTTTTCGAAAGGAGACGAGCACCGCCCGTCATACGTTGGACTTAACGATGACGACACCGCGTTGATCAAGACGCTCGGGTTCGTTTCCAAGCGATATCCGGCCAACACGGTGATCTTCAGTCAGGGCGACAGCAACGATCGTACATACATCGTCGAGTCGGGCTGGGGCTGCATTTATCACGAGCTTTCGGGGGGGCAGCGACAAATTCTCGATTTTGCACTGACTGGCGATGTGGTTGTGGCTCAGTCGTATGGAAGTGGCACTGTCGGAACCTTCGTTGCTCAAACCGACCTCGCCTTGCTCCTGGCACCCACTAAGACATTGACGCTCGCCGCCATGAAATCGCCTCATCTGTTCTCGTTCATCGTTGAGGCGCTTATGCGCAATGGTGCTGTGATAGCTCAGCATCTGGCCAACGTAGGACGACGTACCGCCCTGGAGCGGACTGCGCATTTGCTGCTCGAACTGACAGGACGTCTGCAACGCGTTGGCGCAATTGACCACGACGGCTTTGACTGCCCGCTCACGCAATACGACCTCGCTGACGCCCTTGGCCTTACTCCGATCCACGTCAATCGAATGTTACGGGAACTTCGTGAGCGCAGGTTTCTCGAATTTCGACAGGGCCACGTCCGACTGCTCGATCATGCCGGTCTGAAGAAGTTCGTTGGGTTTGATGGGGGCTATCTCGATAACTGAGCCGGTCGCTCTTTGTCCCAACGCTCTTATCGCAGACGCGGACTTGCAGCCATCCGAAACCTCAGCATAGCTTCTTTGGGAGCGATGCGCAGGGACCTTACTGCCGCATGCCCTGCGGCTCATTCGATTTGGCTGGAAAGGCCGCAAACACGTCGGAGGTGATGGGACTCCCGTCGGTGATATCTGCGGCAATGGAATGAGCCGTGCCGAGTTGCTAACGTCTCAGCACCTGCAGCTCCGCTTAAGCGACCTCCTGGAAGCTACTTGGCTAGTGAAGCCGTGGCTTGCAGCGACGTCAGCCATCTTGTCCCGGAATATGCCTAAATACCCAAATATCTTCGAGGTGGGTAGCCGGGCGGCAATCCATGCTGCACGCCTCTACCACTCCGTCATTCATTTGGATGTATTTTTGTTTTATAATCAATAGCATAATTTCTACGTCGCCGGCGCGCAGAATTAGTGGATCCTGCCGGTCAGGCCCGGCGCCTTGCTCCTACCCCGACGGGCGCCGGGCCGCACGCCCACTGGCGGCGCACGCCCACTGGGGCAGAGAAGCCTGCGCAAGCCGTCCGACAGTTCCTGGGGCGTAATTCGCAATATCAACAACTGCGAATTCGACCGGTCCTTGAGCTTTTCGCTAGCGACTGCTCTTCAACTCCTGGCGACAAAGCTTCACCGCAATAATCCATCTCGCACAAAGTCGTCCCAGCCGCGAAGATCGGAGTGTGAGGATCCTCCCGACGCTAAGTTGGGTGAAGCCGCAGAAGCACGACCGCTTTTCTGAGCACGCTTCATGGCAGCTTTTCCCGCGGCTCGACGTCTGTTGGCGGCTGCTGTGGCTGCATCTTCCTCCCGCCAGACGGAAACCAGGTCACGATCGAGCACATCCTCGATGTCGCGCGGATCGAACACATGGAAGGTGATCTTCCTGGTCCGGCCACGCAGTTTCACAGTTCTGGTTCCTGCGCTCTGCAAGCGACCATCCTTCAGCCACCGATGCCGTTCCGCCGGCTTGATGGCGAGAATATTCTCAGCCTCGCGGGGGATCACAGGCAGATCTTCGATTTCCTTCATTGCTTTCGACACGATGGCAGCGGCCGCACGCACATCGCAGTCCATGCCTTGCGGCAGGCGCAGGGTAAGCACCCGAGACTCGATGTAAAGCAGCTTTCTTAGAGCCGCTGGGAGGCGGGCGCGTATTTCGAGGAAGATGCCTCTCGCCCTAACCGAAGAACCCAGGGTCGCGGCTGGCGTCAGCGGCCACTCACCGATCAGCTTGGCAGTTTCGTCGATTTTTCCGTGGATGGGCATGCTTCCTTAGATAGGTTTTCGAACCATTCCACGCCAATGGAAAATGCTCGATCAGCAAGGCCAAACATTACGCGTGCGTGCCTGTTCCAACGCGTCGGCGTGGCCTTGAACCGTGGTCATTTCTTATGTCGTTCAGCGGCGTCGATGCGCTTCAGCAGCGCCCGCATGGGCTCCGGCAGCCACCTTTCGGCGGAAAAGATCGGAAGGCTTCGGAGATACCTCCTCATGATCTCATTGCGAAAATAGCGTCGTGTCAGCTTTTGCTTGTCGTTGTCGTCCAGTTTCTCGGGCATTGGTCACTTACTCGCGCGGCATGCATCGAAAACTGCCGTCCTAAAAACCGGTTCCTTACCCCTCGGCCGGAGAGTTTCGCTCATCGCCCGGAACCAAGACGAAGTCGCGACATTGAGGAAACATCGACCCTCCTTCAGACGCAGAAAGCAACCCGATGACTCCGACCAAGAACAACCGCGAGACTGGTGCCACGAAGTACCCTGTTCGTGAAGGCAGCGATGCCACCGCCGAGTTTTCCCAAGATGCCGCCGAAAACAAAAAGCCGAAGGGTGGCTTCGGGCTGTCCGCGCGACCCGATCACGAAATGCACCGCACGGAAGGCCAAAATTCACAGCGGGCGGCTACGTCGCCCGCCACTCAAAAGGTGGCTGGCGCCGGCCCCGCCATTGCCAATCGCTCGAAGGACGCGAAGGTGCGAAATAGCGGCTCCGAACGAGTGGTAAAGGCCTGAATGATGTCAGTTATGCCGGCCCATCCAATCGCGGAGCAAGCAACCATCCAACCCCAGGAGATGTCTGGCCGCCGGGCGCCGGCGGCAAAGTCAGCGGCGCTCATTGCAGAGGGCGTGATCGACCGAAACTGGTGCATAGAAATGCTTGAAGCGCGCGTTCGCAAGTTCGAGAGACAGAAGCTCTTCCACATAGCCAGGGCGTTGTCGTCGGTCGCCGCCGAAATTTCGAGCCATTGAAGATTCTCCGTTGCGCCTTCGATGGCGCCGCGAAGCATATTCGGTTCGGAACAAACACCGCAGCCTCTTGTTAGACACCGGCGAGGCGACCCTCCGCCTGGTGAAACAACGACCCGCGTCGCACGCGTTATCAGAAATACTTCCCAGCCGCTGAATCTGGCAGTGGGATTGAACCCAGGAGCAGGAGCCCCCAATGGCAAAGCCTTCGCGCAGTTCTAACAGCAAGGCTGTTATTCACGATCAAGAACTGTCCCGCGGCAACGGCGGTGAACTGCACCAGATCGCAGAGGGCGACACGCCGCCGCTGACGACGGCTCAAGGGGGACTGGTAGCCGATGACCAGAACTCTCTGAAGATCGGTGAGCGCGGACCAACCGTGCTGGAGGATTTTCATTTCCGGGAGAAGATTTTTCACTTCGACCATGAACGCATTCCGGAGCGGGTGGTGCATGCTCGAGGCTACGGCGCCCACGGCTATTTCGAGACATATGATTCCTTGGCGAAATACACGCGCGCCGACATTCTCCAGCGGGCCGGCGAGAAGACGCCGGCCTTTGTCCGCTTCTCCACAGTCGCCGGGAGCAAGGGCTCGTTCGATCTTGCTCGAGACGTTCGAGGATTCGCGGTGAAGCTATATACCAAGGAAGGAAACTGGGACATTGTTGGCAACAACATCCCGGTGTTCTTCATCCAGGATGCGATAAAGTTCCCGGATATGGTGCATGCGGTAAAGGAAGAGCCGGACCGCGCCTTCCCTCAGGCACAATCGGCTCATGACAATTTCTGGGATTTCATCAGCCTGACGCCGGAATCCATGCACATGATCATGTGGGTGATGTCGGATAGGGCGATCCCCCGGTCCTTCCGCTTCATGGAAGGTTTCGGCGTGCACACCTTCCGCTTCGTCAATGCCAAGGACGAATCCACATTCGTCAAGTTTCACTGGAAACCGAAATCCGGGCTTCAGTCGGTGGTCTGGAACGAGGCAGTCAAGATCAATGGCGCCGATCCGGACTTCCATCGGCGAGATCTCTGGCAGTCGATCCAATCAGGCGACTTTCCGGAGTGGGAGCTGCGCGTCCAACTCTTCGATCAGGGTTTCGCCGACAGCTTCGATTTCGACATCCTGGACCCTACCAAGATCATTCCGGAGGAGATCATCGAGCCGATGCCGATCGGGCGACTGGTCCTCGACCGGATGCCTGACAATTTCTTCGCCGAAACCGAGCAAGTCGCGTTCATGACGCAGAATGTGCCGCCCGGCGTCGATTTCTCGAATGACCCGCTCCTGCAGGGCCGCAACTTCTCCTATCTCGATACGCAACTGAAACGGCTCGGCAGCGCCAACTTCACCCACCTTCCAATCAACGCCCCGAAATGTCCTTTCCACCATTTCCAACAGGACGGGCATATGGCGATGCGCAACCCAAGCGGCCGCGCCAACTATCAGCCAAACTCCTGGGGCGAAGGCCCACGGGAGTCGCCGCAGCGCGGTTTCCGCTCGTTCACCGACGCCGAGAGCGGCCAGAAGCAGCGAATAAGGGCGGAGAGTTTCGCTGACCATTACAGCCAGGCGCGCCAATTCTTCATCAGTCAGACCGAGCCGGAGCAACGCCACATCGCCATGGCGCTGACCTTCGAGCTAAGCAAGGTGGAGACGCCAATCATCCGGGAACGGATGGTGTCGCATCTGCTGAACATCGACAACGGGCTAGCCGAGACGGTCGCCGACAAGCTGGGGATGAAAGACCTTCCCAAGCCGGCCGACGCCGCGGTGCAGCCGCGCGACGATCTTGATCCATCGCCAGCCCTCAGCATTATCGAGAACGGACCTGACAGCTTCGCCGGCCGCAAGCTCGGAGTGCTCGTGGGCAACGGAGTAGATTCCAAGCTCCTCAAGAGACTGCAATCTGCCGTCGAGGCCGAAGGCGCGGTCATGGAGATCATCGCCCCAAAGGTCGGCGGTGTGGAGGCCGCCGACGGCAGCTGGATCGAGGCCAAGCACATGCTCGATGGCGGGCCCTCCGTCCTTTTCGACGCGGTGGCGTTGCTGCTCACCGAAGAGGCGGCACAGCACCTGACGGGGGAAGCAGCGGCTCGTGACTTCGTTGCCGATGCCTTCGCGCACTGCAAATACATCGCTTTCACGTCTGACACCGCGCCGCTGTTTGCCAAGGCCGGCATTGAACCCGACGAGGGCATGATCGAGCTTGGTGGTCCCGATACCATCAACACCTTCGTCGAGGCCTGCAGAAAGCTCCGTCTTTGGGCTCGCGAACTGGGGACCAAGCTTTAGGGAGATCGGCCCTCTCTCGTTCACCAGTTCAAAATCCGGACCCTTACATTTTTAATGATATTTCGGCCGAAATTTTATGACCGGCCGTGCGAAATCCACTTCAAAGACAAGACCTGGAGGTGGAAAATGAATTTCTCGAATTGTTTGAAGTGGGGCGCGGCGGTCGCGTTCGGCCTCGGGCTTGCACTGGTTGCCGGGACGAGCGCGCAGGCGGGAGAAGTTCGCAAGTCCCGCGATGAAACGCGAACTGTCTATCTGGTCAAATACCGGGTCAACGGCATGGTCCGGTATAACAAAAACCCGGCGATGGTGCACAAGATCTCGTTCTTCCAGTACCTGCACAGCAACCCCTATGTCTGCACCCCGAGCGGTTTCGGTCAGAAGTCGCGTTGTTATATGCGCACTTTCAAGCAGCCGGACGTGTGATTTGCGATAACATCTGACTGAATGGCCGTGCCGGGACAGGCGCGGCCATTCTGCGTTTACGGGAAGTCCAGGGCATCTAGAGCTCTTTGATGACCCGATCGCCCTTCACCAACTTTCGCACGCCGTCATTCTTTCGCACCGGATTGTTGCCGAAGACATACCACTGGCCGCCCAGGCTGGGCCGCTGGTAGATGACGCCATTCTTTTCGCGATGCAGGAAGCAAGTAATGGCGCCGCTTCCGCGTTCGTTCTTGGCGGTCCAGAGCGCGCGCATGCAGAGCTTGCCGCCGCTGGTTACATACCAGTCGCCTTCGCCATGACCGGCCTGCGTTCGCGCCACGAAACGCTTCCGGCCGTGCTCGTTCTCGGAAAAATATCCGGCTCCGTTCTTCTCCCACAGCCAGGTGCGGTTGGCGTAAAGCTGCTCAACCGCATCCGCCTTCATGGGAGCTGCGGCCGCAGCGAGCTTGGCGGTGGCATCGACAACCGGCTTCGGCGCTGCCGCGGCATTGCCAGCCGCGAGCAGGAGCGCGAGCAGCGCCGTAGTTACGACAGTTGAATGGACTGAAGACATTTGCTTTTTTCCAATAGGTAGCAGGGAAAAGACCGTCGCAGATCGCGACGGAAATGAGCGGTTCAATTCACAGTCGGTTTAGCCGCTGCGTTATTTTCGGTCACCGGATTCAGCGGGTGGTCCGCCACGCGCCAGTCAGGCCGGCCGACCTTTCGCGGCCAGGGATAGACTTCCAAGTCGTTGAAATAGACCACCGCTGTCATGGCGGGGAATTCGGCATGCGGCTTGTTCGCTTCCGAAGCCCAGTTCCGCACGTAGCTGTCGTCGCCCTCGTAGCCCAGCTCGGCTATGGCAATCGGCTTCCCGAAACCGGCAACGCGGTCGTAGCCCGGCTTCGTTCGCTCCACGAATGTCGTATCGTGGCCGACTTCCAGCTTGTCGTATGGTTGATAGCCGAAGACTGACAGGCCGATCACGTCGACGTATTTGTCACCCGGATAGTAGGCCTGAAGACCCTCGTCCCCTTTCGGCGACCACATGTATTTGGCATTCGGCAGGTACTTGCGACAGACGTCGATCACGTGCCTGTAGGCCTTCACATAGCCGTCGGCATTCCAGAACGCCCAGGTGAATTGGCCGTTCTTGTCGTCCATTTCCTGCGCCCAGCGGATGGTGACCGGGCTCTTCAACTGTGCGGCCGCTGAGCAGACCGCGGACATGTTAGCGTCGTAGCGACCAGCGAGAATTCCGCTCAACAGGTTCTCCGGGCTGACGCGCCAGTCGCGGGCCCAGGACCAGGGCTCGATGGTGAGCAGCAACGACCGGCCGCGTTGCTTGGCGTAATCGTCCGCAACACTTAGGGTTGCCAGATCCACGTCTTCCCAGGGAAGAAAGATATGCTCGATCTTGGAGTTGGCGTCGTTGGTATAGTCTCCATGCGGATCGTAAGCACCGGGCATGACGGCATCGGCCGCGATGAACGGACGCTTATCTTGGAACGGGTTCCGACTGTCCACACTGGCGCCGGAGACGCCGCTCGCCGCGTAGACAGCGCCCGAAATGACCACGCTCCCAAACAAGATGAAGGTTGTCTTCAAAAAACTATTCACAGGATTCTCCTTTTTACTATTCAGCGAGCTGCTCTCAGTCGAGTGCAGTCTTCACAGCTGAGATATGAGATGACACGAGGTCCGTGGGGACCAGTTTTTTTCCCTCGTCCTCGTCGCGAGGCTGGGCATGGCGAAAGACGTACCAGCTGCCGTCTGGCTCGCGCTTCTGATAGATTGTCCCGTTATCGAGGCGATGTGAAAAGCAGGTCGTCGCCGGGAATTGGCCGGCCTTGGAATGCCACGTCGCATTGAGACACATCTGTCCCGCCTCGGTGATAATCCAGCGGCCTTCGGCCCAGGACTTGCCGGTGTCGTCGTCGACCCAGGCGCTGAACCGCCGATGCTCGTCCACCAGATAAGCCGCGCCACCTTTCCACCGCCAACTCCTGTCGTGGTAGAGGTCGTGAATTTCGGCTGGCGTCATGACGCGCGCTGTCTTGGGCAACACGATTTCCTGCGCTGAAGCGCTCCAGACCGATCCAAGAAGCCAGGTGAGGGTGGCGGCGGACAAGGCGTTGGCGAAGCGGTTGAAACGGGACGTGTTTCTACGTGTTAACAACGGAGCCTCCCATGCTCTCTGAGTGAGTTTGCGGCGATGTCGATGCTGCCCGGAATCCCGCATGCGCGCGCAGGCCCCTGCCAGTCGTATCCTGTCGGGAGGTTGGGCGCCCAATTGCCGAGACCCGGAAGCCGAGGGCTTCGGCGATGTCTGGTGCGAAGGCGTTTCTAAGATCTATCAAGACCGCCTGACGCATGACCTTCTTCAGGCGTGCCAGATCGAGTTTGCGGATGCTGTCCCACTCCGTGACGACGACCACGGCGTCCGCACCGCGCGCACATTCATAGGCATCGTCGTGGAGTTCGACGTCCGACAGGATGCGGCTGGCATTCTCAACGCCGACGGGGTCATAGGCGCGGATTTGGGCGCCGAAACGCTGCAGCGTCTCTATCAGCGGAACCGATGGCGCGTCGCGCATGTCGTCAGTGTCGGGTTTGAAGGTGAGACCCAGAACGGCGATCGTCCGGCCTTGCACGTCGTTGTCGAGAGCGTCCATGACCTTCAGAGCCATACGGCGCTTGCGGGCTTCGTTGGCCGTCACGGTTTCTTCGACGATACGCACCGACACCCCATAGTCCTGTGCGGTACGCAGAAGCGCCATGGTGTCTTTCGGGAAACACGAGCCGCCGTAGCCGGGCCCTGCATTCAGGAAGCTGGTCCCTATTCGCCTGTCGAGACCCATACCCAGCGCCAGTTCGCCGACATTGCTGCCAACCTGCTCGCAGAGATCGGCCATCTCGTTGATGAAGGTGATCTTGGTCGCGAGGAACGCGTTGGCGGCGTACTTGATGAGCTCCGAAGTGCGGCGACGCGTGACGACGATGGGTGTCTTCTGAGACTCGAGCGGAACTCCGTAAAGCGCGACCAGGCGCTCTTCGGCGAACTTGTCCTCGACGCCGATCACCACCCGGTCAGGCTCCAGGAAATCCTTGATGGCGACGCCTTCGCGAAGAAACTCGGGGTTGGAGGCAACCGAAAAGCTCCCGGCCCTGCGCGTCGATCCGACGATCTTTTGAACAATATCGCCGGTCCCCACAGGCACGGTCGACTTCACCACCACGATCGCATTGTCGTCGATCAGCGGGGCGAGTTCGCGAGCGGCCATGTAAACGAAGGAGAGGTCCGCATCGCCGTGACCGGGCCGCGGCGGCGTGCCAACCGCGATGAACACGACCGCGGCTCCCTTGAGGGCTTCGGCAAGGTTGCATGTGAAGCTCAACCGGCCGGCGACCGAATTGCGCTCAACCAGTTCGTCCAGGCCCGGCTCATAGATGGGTACGGCGCCGCGGCGAAGTGCCTCGATCTTCTTGGCATCCTTGTCGACGCAGACGACCTCGTTACCCCAGGCAGCGAAGCAGGTGCCGCTCACCAATCCGACATAGCCGGTTCCGATGATCGCAATCTTCATGTGAATACGTTCCTTCCTATTGCTGACTTTGTTCGCCGGCATCGCCTTCGCGCCAGCGTGGACTGAATATGGTTTTGTGCGTATCGCGCCCGCCGACGCCTGCGCCGGCGACGGAGAAGCGATCGTCGAAGAGCGTGAAGCTACGCGTTCCCCAAGCGAGCGCCTCGATGCCGTCGCGACCCCTTTCGGCCGTAGCGAGGGTCGGCAGAGCGACCAGAGCGAGCAGGCTGGCCGCGAGCGCTGGCTGATAGAAGCGGGTGCGGTAGCGGACCGTGTTTTCACGTGCATGCTGCACTACGATCATGACCAGCAGCAGGATGTAGAAGCACGCATTTACGATGGCGAAAACGTAGAAGCCGCGAGTCTCATAGTTGTCCTGGACGAGCAGCACCGGCAGGATCGATATCAGCACCACGAACAGGTATGGCGCCAGAATTCGCAGCGGCAGCGCGTCGACATCGGCCGCACCCTTGGGAGTGACCCGGAAGTCGACGAAGGTCCCGGTCAGCCAGTCGCGAAACGCCGCGAAGGTTCCCGCCAGGACCCAGGGCCAGCGGGCCAGTAGAAACAACATCGCCTCCCAGCTCAGGATCTTGCCGTCGGCGGGCCGGAACGTTCCACTTGCCCGCCACCAGAACGCCATGAGCAGTATCATCAGCGACTGCGGCGTGAAGTGCTTCAGGAAATCCGGGTAAGTCACGCTGACGAAATTCTCCCCGCGGGCCAGGATGATCACCGGCAACAGGAACATCATGGCCAGGAAGAACGCGTACAGCGGATACCAGAACTGCGAGAAAAGGAACTGCACCTTCAAGTGCAACGGCATGCGGCCGATGAGCTTGGGCGTGTACTGGAGAAGGATCATCACCAGGCTGCGCGACCACTGAAACTCCTGCGTGACGAGGTCGGCAAAGGTGCGTGGGCCGTCGCCATGGGCGATAGCATCCAGCGCATGCGCTCCGCGCCAGCCATGCGCATTCATGAAAAGCGTCGTCGAATGATCTTCAGCGAGTTCGGGGCCTAGGCCACCGATTTGCTTCAGCGCAGCCGTACGGACGGCATAGTGCGATCCGATGCAGACCGTCGCGAAGCCTCCGTTGTAGCCGGCCTGCAGCGAGCCGTGCATGCTTGCTTCGACATAGAGCCGCCCGCGGGCGGACCAGCTCTCATGTGCATTGCGGTCGCAGATGCTGGGCGCCGAAACGTAGCCGACAGCCGGATCCGCAAACGGACGCAACATCTGGAACAGATAGTCCGGCTCGGGAACGTGATCCGCATCGAGCTGCGACACGAAATCATAGTTCGCGTAACCATAGTGATCGTAGAAGAAGGCGAGGTTGCCTTCCTTGCACCGCGTGCGGCGGGGCCAGGACTGACGATGGTAGTCGGCACGTCCCTTGCGCGTGGAGACGAACACGCCATGGTCGCGGCACCAAGCAAGCGTTTCGGGCGATGGATCCTCGTCGGCGAGCCAGGTGTCGTGCGGCACGTTCTGCGACAGCATCGCCAGCAAGGTTTCGGCCACGACGTGGAACGGCTCCGACGGAGCTTTCGTCACCACCATCGCAACCCGGCTCCCGGCAGGGATGCGCAACGGTCCGGCGGGCTTGCGCGCATTGAAGAAGATGGTGATGAAGTAGACCGGAAGAACGGTTATCCATGCCAGCAGCGCGCTGACCAGAATTGAACCGAGGAGATGGGTGTGGACGGCGTCCAGGATCCACCATTGCCAGAAATAGATCAGCGCGGTCGCCCAGATCGCCACGCCGATGACATATTCGACGCGTTTGCGGCCGGTGAATATCGGAACCATCAAGGAATCCTCCCCTGTGGGCATGTCGAGCCGGGGCATTCTCATCCTCGTAGCTCGAGGCCGAAGGTCGGAGCAGCGGAGCGGATGATCGTGTCCAGGTCCGAATAGAGCGCAAGAAACCCGAGCTTCTCGGCAGCCAACGAAGGGTCCGCATAAAGCGCCGGAGGGTCACCGGCACGGCGAGCACGCATCTCGACCGGCACGGTGCGACCCGTGATACGGCCGATGGCGTCGAGGATCTCACGGATGGACGTTCCGCGGCCGGTACCGAGATTGACGGCCAGATTTGCACCCTCGTTGCCGAGACGTTCGACCGCCAGAACATGCGCGCGAGCCAGGTCGAGGACATGGATGTAATCACGGATGCAGGTGCCGTCCGGCGTATCGTAGTCGTTGCCATAAACCTCGAGAAAATCGATCGTGCCGGCAGCAGCCATCATCGCTCGTGGAATGAGGTGCGTCTCAGGATCATGAGCTTCTTTCAGCTCGCCATCGAGATCGGCGCCGCATGCATTGAAATAGCGCAGCGCCACAAAACGCAGGCCATAGGCCGCCGAATAGTCGGCGAGCATATGTTCCGCGATCAGCTTCGTGCGGCCGTAAGGATTGATGGGCTGCTGGATTTCCCGTTCCTGGATCGGCAGGTTGGCGGGAACGCCATAGGTGGCGCAGCTCGACGAAAAGACCACGTTACGCGTGCCCGTCAGTCGGCATGCTTCAAGCAGGGACAGCGTGCCGGCCACGTTGTTGCGGTAATATTTGGCCGGGTTCTCGACGGACTCGCCGACATAGGCCGAGGCGGCAAAATGGATGACCGAAGAAGGCTTGTGCTCCTCGATCGCAGCCACCAAGTGCGCCGTGTCGAGGATGTCGCCCTCGACGAACGCTCCCCAGCGCACCGCCGCGCGATGCCCGGTCGAGAGATTGTCGTAGACGACAGGCTCGTAACCCTGCTTCGACAGCAGTTTGGACGTATGGCTGCCTATGAAGCCGGCCCCACCGACCACAAGCACAGTGTTCGCGGACATTTATGCAGCCTCGACGAGCTTCGCGGAAGTCTTGGTCAGCTGGCGTTCGAAATAGGCGATCGTCGACGTCAAGCCGTCTTCCAGCGCGACGGTCGGCTCCCAGCCGAGCTCTTTCTTGGCAACCGAGATGTCGGGCCGGCGCTGGCGCGGATCGTCGACCGGCAGCGGGTGATAAACGATCTTGGACCTGGTGCCCGTCATGGCAACGATGCGCTCCGCAAGCTCACGGACCGTGAACTCGCCCGGGTTGCCGATGTTTACGGGTGTGTGGATGGCCGGCTCGGAATACATCAGCCGGTGGAAGCCCTCGATCAGGTCGTCCACGTAGCAGAACGAACGCGTCTGTGACCCGTCGCCGTATATCGTGATGTCCTCGCCCTTCAGGGCCTGGTTGATGAAGTTGGACACGACGCGGCCGTCGTCGGGGCGCATGCGTGGACCGTAGGTGTTGAAGATGCGAACCACGCGTATGTCGAGGCGGTGCTGCTTGTGGAAATCGTAAAACAGCGTTTCGGCCGAGCGCTTACCCTCGTCGTAGCAGGCCCGCGGACCGAACGAGTTGACGTTGCCCCAATAAGCTTCCGGCTGCGGGTGAACGAGGGGATCGCCGTAAACTTCCGAGGTAGAGGCCTGGAAGATCCGCGCGTGATTGCGCACAGCGAGTTCCAGCAGGTTGAGGGAGCCGATCACACTCGTTTTCATCGTGTGGATCGGGTCACGCTGGTAGTGTGGCGGCGAAGCAGGGCAGGCCAAGTTGTAGATTTCGTCAACCGGCAGATCGAACGGCTCGACGATGTCGTGGCGCACGACGCTGAACCCTTCGAAGCCCTGGAGATGGCGCAAATTCTCCATCCGGCCAGTGGAAAAATTATCCACGCAAAGGACTGTATGGCCCTCGTTCAGCAGGCGCTCGCAGAGATGAGACCCTAGGAACCCTGCACCACCTGCTACGAGTATCCTGCGCCTAGAACTAGACAGAGAGTTGAAATTCTTGGGGCTGAAAAATATGCTCATTACCGGGTTCCTTGCTAACTCCGAGAACGGCCTTCTGACCTTCGTTACTCTTGAAGATCCCGGAACAATCGGGAGTTTTCTTTCATGGCCAACTGATGCCTGAGTTAGCAGCTTGCCCCCGGGAGCAGCGATATCGGGAAATCCGGATACTTATCAAAACGTCCATTTCTCCGAAGATCTGCGAGGGTGAATTTGCGGGGTGCCGTTGGCCCCGTGGATGTTGCGACACCGTCTGGGCTTGCAATTGATGGCGCAGATACTTCGATCCGTGTTCAGGACTTCCGGCAACCATCGCCGCGGAGTCAGAGCGTGGACTGCGCAGACATGCCGTGACCGGCGCCAAAACAAGGGGCAAACGTCACCGTATCGAGACGGCGCGCAGAAAGTCTGCGGATAAACAAAACTAGGAGAACTTTAACGAATACCGTTCTAGGCCTTGGGTTGGTCGCAATCCGGGTAGTGACTGGACTGCAAGATGCCTGAAGAAAACAACGCCGCCCCGCCTACCCCAGTGCCCGTGGAACGCCGACGCTGGCCGCGCGTGTCTCAAGAGCCTCTCGGCAAGGACGAGAACACCGCAGCGTCCCTCGTTGCGCTGCGCTTCGAAACGGAGAGCCTTCCTGCTCCTGAGCAGTTCCGCGCGTGGCGGGAACATATCTCCTCGCTGGCGGAAGCGCGGTTGCCGGACAACGTCGCGCCGGATGATGGTTTCCCCGTCCGGCAGGCGGTTTGGAACCTCGGCGGAATGCTGCTCTTGGAACAGACCGTGCCTGCCTTCAGCTACGAACGCTCGCCGGACATGGTGCGGTTCAGTCCGCTCGACCACTGGCTGATCACCTTTCTCAAGACCGGTCGCTCATGGACAAGTGTCGACGGACGGGTGGCTGAAAACGAGCCCGGCATGATGGAGATCCGCTCGCTTGGTAACCCATTCAGGGGGCGTGCCCTGGCGTCGGGGTCGCTTACGCTTGTCGTTCCGGACGACCAGTTTGCGGATCGCGGTGGCCTGCCGCCGGCAAGCAGCAATACCGTCCTTGGTGGTCGCAGGGTGAAGTTGCTGTACGATCAGATGGCTGGCCTTGAGACCAATCTTGGCGGTCTCTCGCAGGATGACCTGCCGGGCATCAAGAGTCGCTTGCTAGAAATGATCCTCGATACCATGGCACCATTCCTAAATCGCGACGGTGACAGCGAGCGTGTATCGCAGATCGGCTTGATGACGCGGGCGCGGCGCTTTATCCGCAAGAACCTCATCTCGTCGGAACTGACGCCCGAGGCTTTGAGCCGCGAGCTTGCGATTTCGAGAACACGGCTCTACGAACTCTTTGAATCCGTTGGCGGTGTTTCGAAGTACATTCGCCAACATCGTCTTCTGGCGGCCCACAGAATGCTGGCGGACCCGTCCGACCGGCGGACGATTGCCGAAGTGGGCCTGGCGATAGGCTACGACTCGGCCGCGAATTTCAGCCGCGCCTTCACGCAGCAGTTCGGTTACAGTCCAAGCAACATCCGCACGCATCGCACGAGCTCTGATGTTCAATTCGACGCGCGTCCGGAGAATAGTGCTGTAACTTTCGATCGTCTGCTGCAAACGCTCGGGGTGCATGAATGATTTTTTATTTCAGTGGCTTAGACCGGAGACCGGCCCGGTCGACCCCGTGACGAAAGCGATCGGCCCGCTCTATGGCGACCCCTTCTCCAACGAGCTCGAGGCTTTCGATCGCCACATCATCGACCGCATCAGGCCGCTGACCGACCTTGCGGATTCGCGCCGCGACCTTGCGCTGATGGCCGAGATTATCGAGCGGATGACGGCAAGCGGTGGGACCTGAGGTCGCCGCCTATCTCGTATGGCCGCTGGCCGGCGAGGCAAACGACTGGATAAGCGCACAAGCAAGTCACGATGGCATCAAGACGCCAATCACCGCAGCGCAGTCGCCCGCCTTGACCAGGCCCGGAAAGTGACGCGCGGCAAGCAATCCCGGCATCCTGCTTCTGATTTCCTGAGGAGCCTGGCCGGTGCGGCCGACAGGATGGATGCGTGCGACCACATCGCCATTCTCCACCGTTTCGCCGAGATCAACCATCGTTTCGATCATGCCGTCATCCTCGGCGAAGGCAAAGCAGTCGCCCGACGGCATGTCCAACCATTTAGTTCGAGTCTTCTCGACCGCACCGGAAACAATGCCGGCATGGCGAAGCACGTTAAGCACGCCGCGTCGCGCGATGCGCACGGTCTCGGCACGCGAGGTTCCGCCGCCCCCGAGTTCGGTGGTGACGAAGACCTTGCCCATCTCCTCGGCGGCCGTGTCGTACATGCCGACCGCATCGATCTCGGTCATGCGCATCGAGAACGGCGCCGAGAAAGCCTCGACCGCGGCGAATGCCTTTTGCTCCTGCGCCTTGTCCGGCAGCGTGTGCGCGGCGCAGAACGGAACGAAATCCAGCGTCTTCCCACCCGAGTGGAAGTCGAACACGATGTCGGCGCGGGGAAGCAACTCGCGCTGGAAATAGTCGGCGATCTTCTCTGTCACAGTGCCGTCCGGCTTTCCGGGGAAAGAGCGGTTCATGTTGCCCTTGTCGATCGGCGAGGTGCGCGTGCCGGCCCGGAAGGCCGGATAATTCATCGCCGGCACGATGATGACCGTGCCGGAAACATCCTTCGGATCGAGTGTTCGGGCAAGTTCGTAGAGCGCCAGCGGGCCTTCATACTCATCGCCATGGTTGCCGCCGGTAAGCAGTGCCGTCGAGCCCTTGCCGTTGCGGATGACGCAGACCGGGATCATCACCGATCCCCAGGCGGAATCGTCGCGGCTGTAAGGCAGGCGCAGGAAGCCGTGCTGGATGCCGTCGCGCTCGAAGTCCACGGTCGGCGCGATCGGCGACGGACGCAAAGCGGACATCGGTTTCAGCCCTTCACAAAGAGCTTGCGCGGCACATTGGCCAGGCATTCGACGCCGGTCTCGGTGATCAGGATCGACTCGGTGATCTCCAGCCCCATCGTCTCCAGCCACAGGCCGGTCATGAAATGGAACGTCATGCCGGGCTGGAGCTCGGTGCGGTCGCCTGGGCGCAGGCTCATGGTGCGCTCGCCCCAATCCGGCGGATAGGACAGGCCGATCGAGTAGCCGGTGCGGTTGTCCTTGACGATGCCGTATTTCTTCAGGACGGCGAAGAAGGCGTTGGCGATGTCCTCGCAGGCATTGCCGGGCTTGGCGGCGGCGAGGCCGGCCTCCATGCCTTCCAGCGTCGCCTTCTCGGCATCGAGAAAAGCCTGCGTCGGCTTGCCCAGGAAGACGGTGCGCGATAGCGGGCAATGATAGCGGTTGTAGCAGCCGGCGATCTCGAAGAACGTGCCTTCGTTGACCTTCATCGGCTGGTCATCCCAGGTCAGATGTGGCGCCGAGGCATCCGCGCCTGACGGTAACAGCGGCACGATCGCCGGATAGTCGCCGCCGATGCCTTCAACGCCGCGCGTGCCGGCATCGTAAATCTCGGCGACGAGGTCGCATTTGCGCATGCCGACCTCTATTTTGTCGACGATGCGCTGGTGCATTGCCTCGACGATGCGAGCGGCCTTGCGCATGTAGCCGATCTCGGTCGGGCTCTTCACGGCGCGCTGCCAGTTCACAAGCGCGGTCGCGTCGGCGAAGCGGGCATTCGGCAGATGCTTCTGCAGCGCGGCGAAGGCAGCGGCCGAGAACCAGTAATTGTCCATCTCGACGCCGATGGTGAGCTTGTCCCAGCCGCGCTGGGCAAGCACGCCGGCGAGATAGTCCATCGGATGCCGCTCCGTCGATTGCACGTAATGGTCGGCGTAGCCGATGATGTTGTCATGGGCGAGATAGGCGGTTCGCTTGGCGCCGTTGGCGTCCTGGCCGCGGCCGTACCACACCGGCTCGCCCGAAGGCGGTACGATCACCGCCTGATGCACGTAGAAAGACCAGCCGTCATAGCCCGTCAGCCAGGCCATGTTGGAAGGATCGCTGACGATCAGCACGTCGATCCCCTTGGCCTCCATGGCTTTGCGAGTCTTGGCGAGGCGATCGGCAAATTCGCTCCGCGAGAATTTCAGGTTTGGCTGCATTTTCTTGGTCCTCGTTTGTTGGGCCTGACGGCCAGCATCAGCTCTCAAGAATGGTCCCGGCATTGGCCGCTCGGGCGCGGTCGCGGGCCAAAGTGGCGATCGCCGTATCCTGCACGCCGGTGCCGGTGAGGTCGGCGATTGTGATGTCGCTCGCCGAGCGCCGGCCGGGCTTGTCACCTGCGATGATCTGGCCGAGTTCGGTGACCTCGGCGTCGGCCGCCATCACGCCTGCATCAATGGCGTGGCGGAGTTCGCCAAGGCGTCGCGTCTGCTTCGCGCTGTCGGCAACATAGAGGTTGGCCATACGAAGGATCGCCGGCGCAATCTCGTTCTTGTGCTCGGCATCCGAGCCCATGGCGGTTATGTGCTGGCCGGCGGAGATGAAGCCGGGCTTGATCAAAGGTTCGGTTGAAGGGGTAGTCGTGACGATGATGTCCGCATCGGCTGCAGCCTTCGCTGCATCCGGTTCGGCCCGCACTGAAATGCCGAGCTTCTCGCGCAGGCGGGCAGCGGCTGCCTCTGCCTTGGCCGCGTCGCGCGCCCAGATGCGCGCTTCCTCGATCGGCCGCACGAGGCGCAGCGCTTCCAATTGGAGGCCAGCCTGCAATCCGGCGCCGAAGATCGCCGCCACCTTGGAGTCCTTGCGCGACAGATGCCTGGCTGCGACCGCGCCGGCTGCGGCGGTGCGGATATCGGTCAGATAGCCATTGTCGAGCAGCAGCGCCTCGACGACACCGGTCTTTGCCGAGAGCAGCACCATCATGCCGCCGCCGCTTGGCAGGCCCAGCGTCGGATTGTCGAAAAAGCCGGAGCTGATCTTGACGGCGAAGCCGTCTATGCCGGGGACATAGGCGCACTTCACGTCGACCTCGCCGCGATGTTCGTGAATGTCGAGCCGCAGGATCGGCGGCATAGCCACCGGCTGCGTGGCCAAAGCGCGAAAGGCGTTCTCGACACACGCGACAGCTGCCAGATCGAGCGTCACGACCTTGCGCAGATCCGCCTCGGTTAAAATAGTCATCCGGCTCATGCGGCGCGCCCCGTTCCTGGGAGGTCGGCGCAGACGATGCGGCGGTGCAGGCCCATATCGATATTCCGACCGGAGAGGATGAGAACGGTCGGGCCGCTCACATTGACCTTGCCGGCAAGAAGCGCGCCGATGCCTACGGCGCCTGCCCCCTCGACAATTTCGCGCTCCTGCTCATAGGCATGGCGGATACCTGTGGCGATCTCGTCCTCCGAAAGCAGGATGACGTCGTCGAGAAGTTCGCCGCACATGGCAAAGGTCAGGCGGTTGTCGAGGCCGATGCCGCCGCCAAGCGAGTCCGCTAAAGTCGGCAGTTCCTCGACCTGCACGGGCCGGCCGGCGTCGAGGCTGGCTTTCATTGCCGCCCCGCGATCCATCGAGATACCGATGACCTTGGTGCCAGGGTTAACGCTTTTGACCGCGGCCGCCACACCGGACGCCAGCCCCCCGCCGGACAGCGGCACCAGCACGGCCGCTGCATCCGCGACCTGCTCCATGATCTCCAATCCGAGCGTGCCTTGCCCGGCGATGATGTCGGGGTGGTCGAAGGGCGGCAGCATGACCAGACCTTCCTCGGCTACCAAGCGGTCTACTTCCTGTTGGGCGTCGTCCTGGCTGTTTCCGACAATGCGGATATCGGCGCCGAGCTGTCGAATGGCGGCGAGCTTGTTTTCGGGCACAAGCTTCGACATGCAGATCACGGCTCGGATGCGCTCGAGCTGCGCCGCATGAGCCAGCGCGCGACCGTGATTGCCGGTAGAGGCCGCGACGACCCCGCGCGATCTCTTCTGTGGACTCAGCACTGCGATGGCGTTCGAGGCGCCGCGCAGCTTGAACGCGCCAGTGGTCTGGTGGTGTTCCAGCTTGAGATGAACCGGGCTACCGGTGCGCTCGGACAGGCTTTGCGAAAGCATGCAAGGTGTCCGCTCGACCTTGCCGGCAATACGTTCGCGTGCGGCGCGAATATTCTGAAGCGTGACTTCCATCTCGGTCACACGGCCAGCGGCTTGGTCATCAGCCGGCCGAACTCGGGCCGCGGTGTCTCGTCGCCGCACAGCCGCAGGCAGTTCCAGGCGCTCGCCTGGTTGCTGGTGACGACCGGACGCCCGATCGCTTCTTCCATGCATGGCGCCGCGAGCGCGGCACGCAACGCAGTACACGAAACGAACAGCGCATCGGCTTGCGGGTGCGTTACCTTGCGCGCCAGCTCGACCAGCGAAGCCGGCGTGATGCGTGCCATCTCGCGGTCGTCCTCGAAGCCGAGGCAAGAGAAGCTCTGGATGTCGAAGCCGTGCGCCGCGAAATAAACCGCCATCGGACGGCTGGTCTCGACCGTATAGGGCGTCAGGATGCTGATGCGCTTCACCCCGAAGGCTTTCAGGCCGCGCACGCCAGCCATTGGCGGCGTGACGACGGGAACGTCGGGTTTGGTTGCCTGGATAGCCTGCTCTATCTCGGCATCACCGATCACCACCGAGGCCGAGGTACACGAGTAGCAGACCGCGTCGAGCGGCTCGTCCGGCAGGATGAGTGCCGCGCCAGCCGAAAGCGAAGGCTGCATCCTGCGCAAATTCTCCGGCGTCGTCGGATTGGCGTAGGGGATGCGCGCGACATAGACCCCGATGCGCTCGCTAGCCACCATGCGGCGGAAATCCACCTCGCTGGTGTGGTCGGTCGCAAGCGCGATCAGCCCGACGCGCTTTTCCAGCGGACGCGCATCGAGCGCGGGGCGCGCCGTCTCGAGGCGGATGTCGGGCAATGCTTTCATGACTCTCATCTTTCGATCCTGCCGTAGCGATGCTCTAGCCAGCGCAACAGCACGACCGAGCACAGGCTGATGACGAGGAAGAAGGCGCCGACCAGCGTCATCGGCTCGATGTAGCGGTAGTAGGTATTGGCGACGCTCTTGGCCTGATTCATCAGCTCCAGCACGGTGATCGCCGACAGCAGCGGCGTCTCCTTGAACATGGCGATGAAATAGTTGGCCAAGGCCGGGATCATCGGCGGGATCGCCTGCGGCAGGATGATGTGCGTCCAGGTATGGTGGCCGCTGAGATTGCAGGCCTTGGCCGCCTCCCACTGGCCGCGCGGCACATTGTCAATGCCGGCGCGATAGACCTCGGCCGTATAGGTCCCGTAATGCAGACCAAGCCCGATGACGCCAGCCACCAGCGGCGGCAACAGGATGCCGATATCGGGCAACACGTAGAAGATGAAATAGAGCTGCACCAGGAGCGGCGTGCCGCGGATGAACTCGGCGAACCAGCCCACGCCGCGCGCCATGGCACGGTTCGGCGAGCGCCGCGCCAGCGCGATCCCCAGGCCGACGATGGCGGCAAGGATCGAGCCGAGAACTGTCGCCAATATGGTAATCTTCACGCCCTGGATCAGCGTCGGCATGATCTCGCGAACGAAGTTCCAATCCCAATCCATCAGACGCGCACTCCGTCGAGGCCGCGCGCCATGCGGCGTTCAAGCGTCCGCACACTCCAGGAAATGATCAGCGAGAGCGCGAAATAGATGATCAGCACCGAAGCGAATGGCACCAGAGTGCTGCCGGTCTGCGAGCGCACCACCTGCGCCTGGAAGGTCAAGTCGGCGAGCGAGATCAGCGACACGACCGAGGTCGCCTTGAGCAGCTCGATCGCGTTGTTGCCGAAGGTCGGCAGCATGATCAGCAGCGCCTGCGGCAGGATGACGTGGCGCATGCCTTGCCAGCGGCCGAGGTTGAGCGCCGTGCAGGCTTCGTATTGCTCGCGGCCGACCGACAGGATGGCGCCGCGCACCACTTCCGCTGCATAGGCGCCCACATTCAAGCCCAGTGCCAGCACGCCGGCCTGCAGCGGCGTCAACGAAAGGCCGGCGAAAGGCAGCACGAAGTAAGCCCAGAACAGCTGGACGAAGATCGAGGTGCCCCGGAAGAACTCGATGTAGATCGTGGCGATCGCGCGCACGATGAAGAAGCGCGACACGCGCCCCATGCCGGCAAGGAAGGCCATGACCAGCGCGAGCACCGACCCCATCAGCGTCAGCTCGATGGTGACAAGCGCTCCCTGCAATATAAGGCCGAGATAGCCGGACCACTGGGTCATAGGGTTCCAAAGCTTGCGGTTTAAGTCCCCTCTCCCCGTTCACGGGGAGAGGCAGATGAGGGGCCGCGGGAGCTTGCGAAGCCGCGGCCCTGCCCCTCATCCGTCACTTCGTGACAACCTTCTTCCCGCGAACGGGAAGAAGGAACGGAGGCGCCTTATTTTGCCGAGCAGAGCTTCTCGCGCGTCGTCGACATCGCGGCCGCGGCCGAGAAGCCGTAGGGCTCGATGATCTTAGCAAATTCGCCGGATTTCTTCATCTTGGCGAGCTCGACGTCATAAGCATCGCGCAGCGCCTCATCGCCCTTCTTGAAGGCAGCGCCGTCGCAATAGACCGGCGCGCCGACCACCGGCGCGATCACCGCCAAGTTCGGATCATTGGCCTTCTTGACGAGGTCGTTGATCGAGAGAACCGGCAGCGAATAGGCGTCGATGCGGCCGTCCTGCACCATTTTGAGCCCGCTCTGGCCGTCCGGGACGACGATGACGCGATCGCGCGGCACGCCCGCGTTGAGCGCCAGCTTCTCTTCGGTGCCACCGCCTGGCGCGCCGACCGTTGCGGAAGAATCCTTGGCGATGTCCTCGTAACTCTTAAAGCCCTTCGGATTGCCCTTCTTCACGAGCAGGGCTTCGGCATCGCAAAGCACCGGCTCGGAATAGGCGACAGCCGCGCAGCGCTCGGGCTTCATGAACAGACCTGCGGTGACGACATCGAAGCGGCCGGCCTGCAGGCCGGGGATCATGGCGCCGTACTCGGAGATCGAGGCCACGATGTCGTTGACGCCGAGGCGCTTGAATATCTCGCGCGCCACGTCCGGCGCGGCACCCGAGACCTTGCCGTCGGCGGCGACCGCCGTATAGGGCGGCTCATTGGCTATGGCGACGCGGGCGAAGCCCTGCTGCTTGAGCTGTTCGAGCTTTGCGTCGTCAGCCGACCGCGCGCCGGAGGCGAGCAACACTGCACTTACCGTGAGGCCGGCAACGCCAGCCAGAATGCCAAGTTTCTTCATCGTTCCCAACTCCTTGTTTCTCTTCTTTGTTTGCTCGGTTGCGGCGACTGCATCGCCTCGGGACGACGACGTCGCCCGTCTGCACAACGGTCAGACGCGATGTCCGGCCGCGATGATCTTCTTCAGGAAGCTCTGCGTTCTTTCCTGTTTGGGGTGGCGGAAAATCTCGTCGGGCTTGCCTTCCTCGACGATCCTGCCGCGGTCGAAGAAGAGCACGCGGTCGGCAAAGTCGTGGGCGAAGCCCATCTCATGGGTGACAAGCAGCATCGTCATGTCGGTCTCGGCGGCAAGCTTGCGCATGACGTTGAGCACTTCCTCGACGAGCTCGGGGTCGAGCGCGGAGGTAACCTCGTCGAACAGCATGATCTTGGGCGACAGCGCCAACGCCCGGGCAATCGCCACGCGTTGCTTCTGACCACCGGAAAGCTGCGCCGGCATCGCTTTTGCCTTGTCGGCGAGACCGACCATGTCGAGCAGCTCCATTGCCCGTTTCTCGGCGGCGGCGCGCGCGATGCCCTTGGTCAGCATCGGCGCCAGGGTCACGTTGTCCATGACGCATTTGTGCGGGAAGAGATTGAAGAGCTGGAAGACCATCCCGATCTTCTGGCGCATCCTGGCCAGGTGCCGCTCGTCGGCCGGCTGCAGCTGGCCGTTGCGCTCCATATGGTAGAGCTGCTCGCCATCGACCTGGATGTGGCCGCCGTCGATCTTTTCCAGCGTCATGAGGATGCGCAGGATCGTCGTCTTGCCGGAGCCGGACGGGCCGATCAGCGCCAGCTTCTCGCCCGGCATGACCTGCATCGACAAGCCGTCCAGCACCTTGAACATGCCGAAGCTCTTGGAAATGGAGTCTACCTTGATGATGGGTGCGGGCAACCAATTTCCCCGTTCTGGAGAAGCCTATGCCCTTAACGATGCGAAACCCGCCAAATCATGTCAATTGGGAAAATAATATCATGACAATATTTCTGGCGCGGCACAATTTCAGGGCAATCTGCGCTCTGCTTGTGCATCATATGGCGAGCAGGAGATGCTCCGGGTCGCCAAGCAAGAGTTTGGCGACAACGCTCAAGCCAGCGCGCAGTTCCCCCTCGGTGGTCGATCCGAGCGAGATCCGTACTGCCGGATGCCAGGATGTATCGGAGATACGGAATGAGGTACCCGGCGCGATCGCCACTCCGCGCAGGCGCGCCTGCGCGACGAAACTTTCCTCGGCGCGATCGCCCGGCAATTCGAGCCAGAGATGCAGGCCGTCGCGGTGGACACGGTAATCGACGCCCGCAAGCACCTCTGCCGCTATCTCCTGGCGCCGCCTCAATGCCGACCGCTGCCAGTTCACCAATTCCAAAGCCGTGCCGTCGTTCACCCAGTGGGTAGCGATTTCCGCCACCATCGGCGTCGCCATCCAGTTCGAGACGAGATGACGATTGGCGACGGCCGCGACATAGCGGTCGGGCACCGCGAGATAGCCGATGCGCAAGCCCGGCACGGTGATTTTGGTGAATGAGGTGACGTATAGCGTCCTTTCAGGCGCGAAGGCGGCGACCGCCGGCGCCCGGCCCTGAACCAGCGGCCCAAGCACGTCGTTCTCGATGATAGCGATGTCGTGCTTGCGCGCAACTGCAGCGATCTGCTCGCGGCGTTGGGCGTCCATCAAGGTCGCCGTCGGGTTGATCACCGAAGGCTGGACGAAGACGGCGCGGATGTCCGCGAGCCGGCAGGCATCGTCGAGAGCCTCCGGGATCAAACCGTTTCCGTCGATCGGCAAGCCCTCAAGGTTGAAGCCGAGATAGCGGGCAAGCGGGATAAGCGTATGATGGCCGATGGCCTCGGTGGCGACCGTCGACCCGGGGGGCGCGACGCTCATCAGCGCAACTGTCATGCCAGCGGTGGCGCCATTGGTGACGCTGATATTCTGCGGCGATACTTCGAGCCCGCAAAGCTTCAGCCACTCGACCGCGATCGCGCGATGACGGGGAAACACCATGTTCGGCCGGAAGGACAGCGCTGAACTGGCCGGCAAGTTCTCGGCCAGCCAGCCCAATCCCTGCTTGAGCTTGTCCAGATGCATCGGCTCGCAGACCGGCTTCAGGATGGAGAGGTCGATGACTTCGCCCAGCCGCTCCGGAATGTAAGGCGGCTCCGGCTCGCGGCGCTGGGTCTGCACGAAGCTGCCACGGCCGACCTCCCCTGAAATCAGCCCACGGCGGATCAGTTCCTCATAGGCGCGGCTGACTGTCTGAACCGAAAGTTTGAGATCGTCCGCCAGCCTGCGATGCGTCGGTAGCCGCGTGCCATTCGCAAGCCGACCGTCATGGATGGCGCGGGCGAACTGGTCGGCCAGCGAGAGATAGGCCGGACGGCGGATGAGTGCGGGATCTGGCTGCCACAATGTCATGACATATTAGAGATCGAAATCAGTGCAATTGACAATCGAAATAATGCATCGTCATGGTGTCGGGGACGAAAGGCGGATACCGCATGGCGGCAGCGAAACTCGACCCGATCGACCTCAGGATTCTCGACGCCATCCAGCGCGACGGGCGGATCACCAAGCTGGCGCTGGCCGAGAAGGTCGGCCTGTCGCCGACGCCTTGCTGGATGCGGCTGCGCAAATTGGAAAAGGCCGGCATCGTCTCCGGTTACCACGCTTCGATCGCCATGCGCTCGATCGCCCCGGTGGCGACGGTGCTCATGGAGGTGACCCTGGCCAACCACCGCCAGGCAGACTTCGACCGGTTCGAGCGCGTCGTTCGCGATGTCCCGGAGATCGTCGCTTGCTGGTCGGTGGGCGGCGGCGTCGACTACGTGCTGAAGGTGATGGCGCGCGACATCGATGCCTATCAGCGGCTGGTCGATGGCCTGCTCGGACGCGAGATCGGCATCGACCGCTACTTCACCTATATCGTCACCAAGACGGTCAAGGACGCGACCGTGCTGCCAGTGGCCGACCTGTTGGCAGGACAATCTTAGAATAGAGATTGTCTGGGCAGTCGGTCCAATAGAGACAGTATCTCTCTCTGGACCTGACGAAACAGCCTCTCCGTCTCGATCGCGCGACTAGTCTCCCCACATCGCCACGGCACCGGGAGACCCGACTGATGTCCGCGCATTTTGCCCGCACCAACCACCATGAAGCGCTCGACCGGCTCGCCGATCGCCGGTTGCTGCGCGCGCTCGCCTATGTCGATGGCCACTGGACGGCAAGCGATGCGGCGGCAACCTTTGAGGTCACCGATCCGGCCACGGGCGCCACCGTCGCCTTCGTGGCGGCGCTTGATGCCGCCCAAACGACGAAGGCGATTAACGCTGCTTCCCGGGCGTTTTCCGCCTGGCGGGCACTGCTGCCGCAGGAGCGCGCGAAAATCTTGCGAAAATGGTTTGAGCTGATCGTCGCCGCCAAGGACGATCTGGCGCTCCTGATGACGTTGGAACAAGGCAAGCCGCTGAAGGAATCGCTGGGCGAGATCGACTACGCCGCCTCGTTCGTCGAGTGGTATGGCGAGGAAGCGAAGCGCCTCAACGCCGAAAGCATCACCAGCCATCTGTCGAATGCCGAGATGTCGGTGCGCCGCGAGCCGCTTGGCGTGGTCGGGGTCGTCACACCCTGGAATTTTCCGTCGGCCATGCTCACGCGCAAGGCCGCCGCCGCGCTTGCCGCCGGCTGCACGGTGGTGGCGCATCCTTCGTCGGAAACGCCGCTGTCCGCGCTGGCACTGGCCGAGCTCGGTGAGCGCGCCGGGCTGCCGGCCGGCGTCTTCAACGTCGTCACCGGCGATGCGCGCACCATCGTCGGCGTGATGTGCGCCGATGCGCGCGTGCGCGCCATGAGCTTCACCGGCTCGACCGAAGTCGGCCGACTGATCGCCGCGCAGAGCGCCGCGACCATGAAGCGGCTGGTGATGGAACTCGGCGGCCACGCGCCGCTGATCGTGTTCGACGACGCCGGTATCGAGAAGGCCGTGACGATCGCGCTCGACGCCAAATTCGCCACCTCCGGCCAGGATTGCCTCGCCGCCAACCGGATCTATGTGCAGCGGCCGATCTACGACCGTTTCTGCGCTGCTTTTGCGCGCCGGATCGAGCAGCTTCGCACCGGCAACGGGCTTTCCGTGAGCGCCGAGATCGGGCCACTGATGCATGAGCGCGCCATCAAGAAGGTGGAGGAGCACGTCGCCGATGCGCTGGAGCGCGGCGCGCGCTGCCTGACCGGCGGCAAGCGCCACGCTGCCGGCCCGCTGTTCTACCAGCCGACGCTGCTCGTCGACGTGCCAGACGAAGCGCTGATCATGCATGAGGAAACGTTCGGCCCCGTCGCCGCCGTGATGCCGTTCGACGACGAAGCGGTAGTCGTTGCCCGTGCCAACGCCACCGAATACGGTCTCGTCGCCTATGTCGTCACCGAGAACGGCGCCCGGCAGGCGCGCTTGGGCCGCGCCCTGGAATACGGCATGGTCGCCATCAACCGCGTCAAGATAACCGGGGCGCCGATCCCCTTCGGCGGCGTCAAACAGTCCGGCATCGGTCGCGAGGGTTCGCGCCACGGGCTCGAAGCTTTCACCGATCTCAAATACCTTTGCCTCGACGTGGCCTAGGCCATTCCGGAATCTTCAGGAGTCAAGAAAATGCTCGAACAGTCCAACGAACTCTCGGCCTGGGACCGCGATCACTTCTTCCATCCCTCGACGCATATGGGCATGCATGCTCGTGGCGAGTCGCCGGCCCGCATCATGGCCGGCGGCGAAGGCGTCACCATCTGGGACAACACCGGGAAGAAGAGCATCGATGCCTTCGCCGGCCTCTATTGCGTCAATGTCGGCTATGGCCGCCAGAAGATCGCAGATGCCATTGCCGAGCAGGCAAAGAACCTCGCCTATTATCACGCCTATGTCGGGCACGGCACCGAGGCCTCGATCACGCTGGCCAAGATGATCATCGACCGCGCGCCGATGGGCATGAGCCGTGTCTATTTCGGTCTGTCCGGCTCCGACGCCAACGAGACCAACATCAAGCTGATCTGGTATTACAACAACGTTCTCGGCCGGCCCGAGAAAAAGAAGATCATCTCGCGCTGGCGCGGCTATCACGGCTCTGGCGTCATGACCGGATCGCTGACCGGGCTTGAACTCTTCCACAACGCCTTCGACCTGCCGCGCGCGCCGATCATGCACACCGAGGCGCCCTATTATTTCCGCCGCGCCGACCGGTCAATGAGTGAGGAGCAGTTCTCGCAGCATTGCGCGGACAAGCTCGAGGAGATGATCCTCGCCGAAGGCCCGGACACTGTCGCCGCCTTCATCGGCGAGCCGATCCTTGGCACCGGCGGCATCGTGCCGCCACCGGCCGGCTACTGGGAAAAGATCCAGGCTGTGCTGAACAGGTATGACGTGCTGCTCATCGCCGATGAGGTCGTGACCGGCTTCGGCCGTCTCGGCACCATGTTCGGCTCGGATCACTACGGCATCAAGCCGGACCTGATCACGATCGCCAAGGGACTTACCTCGGCCTACGCACCCCTTTCCGGTGTCATCGTCTCCGACAAGGTCTGGCAAGTGCTGGTCAAGGGTTCAGACAAGCTGGGCTCTCTGGGACATGGCTGGACCTATTCGGCGCATCCGATCTGCGTTGCCGCGGGCGTGGCCAATCTCGAACTGATCGACGAGATGGATCTGGTGCGGAACGCCGGCGAGACCGGTGCCTATTTCCGCGCCGAGCTTGCCAAGGCCGTCGGCGGCCACAAACATGTCGGCGAGGTGCGCGGCGACGGCATGCTGGCTGCGATAGAGTTCGTCAAGGATCGCGACGACCGTGTCTTCTTCGATCCGTCGCTGAAGGTCGGGCCGCAGATTGCCACGGCGCTCGCCGCCAGCGGCGTCATCGGCCGCGCCATGCCGCAGGGCGACATCCTCGGCTTCGCGCCGCCGCTCTGCCTCACGCGCGAGGAAGCCGACATCATCGTCGCCAGGACCGCCGACGCCGTGAACAGCGTCCTTGCCGGCATCTGAGAAGCGACATGAACGCCATGACCAGAACCGTTCCCGCCACCATGGCCGCCGTGCAGCTTACCGGGCATGGCGGCCTGGAAAAGCTCGTTTACCGCACTGATGTGAAAGTGCCCACGCCGGCTGCCGGCGAGGTGCTGGTCAAGGTCAGCGCCTGCGGCATGAACAATACCGATGTCTGGGTGCGCCAGGGCGCCTATGGCACGGAGGAGGATGCCGCCGCCGTGTCGACATGGCGCCGGCAAGGCAACACGCTCATCTTCCCGCGCATCCAGGGCACCGACACGGTAGGCACCATCGTCGCCGTCGGCGACGGCGTGCCTGCGCAGCGTGTCGGCGAACGCGTCATGGTCGACTTCTCCATCTATAACCGCGACGACGATTCGCTGGCGGACATCGATTACATGGGCCACGGCCGGGACGGCGGCTACGCCGAATACCAGGCGCTGCCGGCCGAGAACGCGCATCTCGTCGACACCGATCTGAGCGACGTCGAGCTCGCCACCTTCTGCTGCGCCTATCTCACCGGCGAGCAGATGCTGGAACGCGCGGCATTGAAGACCGGCGAGCGGGTGCTGGTCACCGGCGCCTCCGGCGGCGTCGGCTCCGGCATCGTGCAACTGGCGAGGGCCCGCGGCGCCATTCCTTACGCCGTCGTCGGCAAGGGCAAGGAACAGGCCGTGCTCGACATCGGCGCCGAGAAGGTGATCACGCGCGGCGTGGCCGACCTGCCGGCCGCCGTTAACCAAGCGACTGGCGACCATCCCATCGACGTGGTCGCCGATCTTGTCGGCGGCGCCATCTTCAACGACCTGCTGCGCATTCTGCGGCCAGAAGGCCGTTACACCACGGCGGGCGCCATTGCCGGCCCGGTGGTGCAGCTCGATCTGCGCACCATGTATCTCAAGCAGCTCCAGCTTCACGGTTCGAGCCAGGGCACGCGGGCCGACTTCCGCCGCATCGTACGCTACGTCGAGGACAAGAAGATCAAGCCGCTGGTCGGCGGCGTCTACAAGCTTTCCGATTTCCACCGCGCCCAGACCGACTTCATGGGCAAGGACTTCGTTGGCAAGCTGGTGGTTGTGCCGGACGCAATGTGGGGAGATCGCCAGGATCGTTGAACCGGGGCTGGATGGCGCCACTTCAATCGTTGTCCGCTGAGAACCTTCGATGTTTCCGATGCGGTACAATCGCCACTTCCCGCGCGACCACCCGCAATGTCTGCTTTTCGGCGCTGGCGAAGAGGGCTTCAACGCCCGGTTTGGGCGCAAACCAGACACGCCTTCTCGCAAGCCGTCCTACGCCCCGCAACCCGCGCCTGGTTCGAAAGCACTTTACTTCATCGGGGATGTGGGCGCGGATCGCGGCGGCCGCCCAGCGGCCGCGACCAAGGTGGGGACCGTCGCGCCTCGCCTGCCGCCTGGGCGCGGATGGCCGGCGAGTGTTGGAACTCGCCACGCCATCCCGCGTTCCCTGAATGTCATGGACACCAATCATCCGCAGCGACTGCGGCTCTCGACAGGCACTGAGATCGCATACCGCACGGCCGGCTCGCCGGAGAAGCCGCCTATATTGCTGCTGCATGGCTTTCTGAGCTCATCGCGGAGCTTTCGGAAGCTTCTTCCGAGGCTTTCCCACCACGCTCATCTCATCGCCCCCGACCTTCCAGGGTTCGGCGTGTCCGAGCTATTGCCCACTTACTCCTTCTCCGCCTTCGCCGATGCCGTTGCGGAACTGCTGGATCATCTGCATATCGGGCCGCGCTACATCTACCTGCATGATTTCGGTGCGCCCGTGGGACTTGAGCCATGCGTGCGCCGAAACAGATGCTCGGCCTCATCATCCAGAACGCCAATGCCCATGAGACCGGCCGGACAGGGCGAGGAATGGGCCGCGACGAAGGCTTTCTGGCGCGATCCGACGGTGGAAAACGAGGCGGCGGCCACAGCCCATCTTACCCTTGAAGGAACGCGCGACCAGTATACTGCCCGCGTGCCCTCAGACATCGCGGCGCGGATTGACCCCAGAGTCTGGGAAGAGGATTGGCGGGTAATGCAGTTGCCCGGTAGGATGGCAATGCAACGCGCGTTAGTGGCGGATTACGGTCGCTATACCGCGACGTTTTCGTCGATCGCCATGTTCCTTGCCAAACACCAGCCCGCTGCCCTCATGATATGGGGCCGACACGATGCGTTTTTCGATCTGAGCGAAACCCTCTCCTGGATGCGGGCGCTGCCTCGGATGGAAGCGCATATCCTTGATGCAGGCCATTTCGCGTTGGAAACTCACGCTCCGGCCGTTGTCCGAATAATGACCGACTTCCTGGCGCGGGCATCCGGCACGAGTGCGCCACAATAGGCGAGGCAATTCCCCGCTTAACGGACACGTAGAGCTGCGGCGGGCCGCGCTAGCGCATGGCTGACGCAAGATCCCTCTTCTACAATCCGGGCCGCGCCGCCGGGCCTGTACGGCGCACATACCCTGCCAAACTCTACGTGCTCGAGGGGATCGGGCGCGCGGCTCACCCTGTGTCGCAGCGCCGGCGGATCAGGCGAGGCCGAGGCCCCGCAGCGCCTTCTCCTCATCCTCATGCGACAGCGCCAGAAGTATCTTCGGGCCGTCCTCCCTTACTCGGATTACGTAGCTTACCTTGAAGCGGGACTCGGCTGCGTTGGCACCCTCGGGCGCAAAGCGCAGCCACCATTCGGCATCGACAAGAAAATGATCGCTCGCAAGCGGTGTCGTCCCGATCACCTTGATTTCCGATGCCGCGAGCCCCAGCCGTTGCATCGCCAACGCCTTGGTCTCGACGGCGTGTCCGTAATCCGCATCGACTTTGAACGCCTCGATGGTCGACGGGGCGGCTTCGAGATAGGTCGAGAAGTATGAATTACTGACGGTTTCGGCATCGCCCGCCAGGGCTGCCGCGGCATAGGCATCGAAGAAGTCCCGGATACGCATTTGCGTGGCTGAAGACATGATCGAACCTCCTCGGACTGTTGTCGATGGCGGGCCCGCCCCAGGCCGCCCCGATGCCGGTCAGCTGAACTGCATCGACCAGTTCAGCTCCCAGCTTCTCCCGCCATCCGGCGAGAACGACTGTTCCCACCGTGGTCCGGCGCCGGCCGCCTTGAGCCATGCGAAGCGCACCTTGATCGGCACGCCATTCCAATGGTCGTCGGCGAGGAATGTGCCGCTGCTTCCCTCGAAGCCGCCTAGGACGGGGACCCCGATCTCGGACGGAGAGCGGAGGTCGAGCCACCAGATCCGCCAAAGGCCGACGTCGCGCTCGAAGGCGCGCAAGGCTGCGGCATGGTACGCGCCAGCAGGGTCGTCGATGAAATTGTCCTCGACATTGCCAAGCCCGCTCAAGATCGGCCGCGTCGAACTCGTGCCGTCGAATTCAGACCAGTCGTTCGCCCCCGCAAGCCTTGTTGCCAGTTTCCGATGCCGGACCTTCCAGGTCCCATACAGGAAATCGAAGTCATGTTCGTCCGCCATCTCAAGTCCTTCAATTCAGCCAGGCTTTCCTGTGGCGCCTCGCCGGGTCATGATGTTGACGGTGCCCGCTCAACGTCGAGTGAGGCCGGGTCCGTCCGCGCACTCCAGAACTCGGTCATCGAGGGACGGAATTGAGAGACAATGTCGACGTCCGGCAGCGAAGTGTTCTGTTCGTCAATCTAGATCATCCCATTTCTTTCAGGTCTATTTCAAAGACATGATGCTTCCGATAAGCTGAACTTAATGTTCGATCTCGTGCGCCTCAGGCTCCTGCGTGAACTATCCCACAGGGGCACTATGACCGCCGTCGCCGCGGCATGTCGCCTCACGCCGTCGGCGGTTTCGCAGCAACTCTCGACGCTGGAGAGCGAAGCGGGCCTCGCGCTGATCGAGCCCACTGGGCGACGGGTCAAGCTGACGCCGGCTGGCCTGCGACTGGTGGCACATGCCGAAACAATCCTGCACGCTGTCGAAGCCGCGCGCCTCGACCTGGCCTCTGTCTCCGTGCAGCCAAGCGGCACCTTGAACATCGGCTGCTTCGGCACATTTGCGAAAGCGCACGTGCTGCCGGCGATGGTCAGTGCCAGGAGCCGTAACCCAGACCTCGATATTGTCCTGCATGAGCTGGAGCCGGAAGATGCCATCGACGCTGTGCGCATCGGACGGTGCGATGCGGCGATCGTCTATTCGCACAGCCTCGTGCCAAGGGCGATCGATCGGAGCTTCGATGTCTTCCCATTGCTGGATGAGCCCATCCTGCTCGCTCTCCACGCCAGCCACCGGGCGTTGACGGCGACCGTGGACCTGGCGGGGCTGGCGGACTGCGCGTGGATCGGCGGGGCGCGGGGAACCGGCGGCTATGAGTTGATCAGTCGCGCCTGCGCGCTGGCCGGATTCGCCCCGCGCATCACGCATTGCGTCGACGATTATGAGCTGTTGCTGCGCATGGTGAGCGAAGGTATTGGCGTGAGCTTCGTCCCGGCCGTCGCGCTCGAACTCTATCCCGATACGGGCGTCGTTGTCCGCGTCCCGGCCGGTCCCGCATTGCTGCGCCGGATCGACATCGTCACGCGGCCCGCCATGGCCTCGGCCCCGCCATTCACCTCTTTTGTCGAGGGGCTTCAGTCGCGCATGCCCTCAGGGACGTAACGATCAGCCCCGTCCCCGACCGTATTTTTCTCGCCTTTCCTCCATCGCGACATGTGCCCACCATGTCTGCGCTACAGGATCCCGGCAGTCGCGGGAACTACGTTTCCGTCACTCCCACTCGATTGTGCCGGGCGGCTTCGATGTCACGTCGTAGACGACGCGGTTGATGCCCTTGACCTCGTTGATGATGCGGGTGGCTGCGGCGCCGAGGAAGTTCATGTCGTAGTGGTAGAAATCGGCCGTCATGCCGTCGACCGAGGTGACGGCGCGCAGCGCGCAGACGAATTCATAGGTTCGGCCGTCGCCCATGACGCCGACGGTTTGCACCGGCAGAAGCACCGCGAAGGCCTGCCAGATGGCGTCGTAGAGGCCGGCCTTGCGGATCTCGTCGAGATAGATGGCGTCGGCCTCGCGCAAGATCTCGAGTTTCTCGCGCGTAATGCCGCCCGGGCAGCGTATGGCAAGGCCGGGGCCGGGGAAGGGATGGCGGCCGATGAAGCTTTCGGGCAGGCCGAGTTCCTTGCCGAGCGCCCTCACCTCGTCCTTGAACAATTCGCGCAGCGGCTCGACCAGCTTCATGTTCATGCGCTCGGGCAGGCCGCCGACATTATGGTGCGACTTGATCGTCACCGAAGGGCCGCCGGAGAAGGATACGCTCTCGATGACGTCGGGGTAGAGCGTGCCCTGCGCCAGGAAGTCGGCGCCGCCGAGCTTCTTCGCCTCTTCCTCGAACACCTCGATGAACAGGCGGCCGATGGTCTTGCGCTTCTTTTCGGGATCGGCCTCGCCTTCCAGCGCCGAGATGAAGCGATCGGAGGCGTCGACCAGGATCAGCGGCAAATTGTAGTGCTGGCGGAACATCTCCACCACGCCCTTGGCCTCGTCCTTGCGCATAAGGCCGTGGTCGACGAGGATGCAGGTCAACTGGTCGCCGACCGCCTCATGGATCAGCAGCGCCGCGACGGAGGAGTCGACGCCGCCCGAGAGCGCGCAGATCACCTTGCCCTTGCCGACCTGCTTGCGGATCGCTTCCACCGCATGCTCGCGATAGGCGCGCATCGTCCAGTCGCCTTCGATGCCGGCGATGTTGTGGACGAAGTTCCGGAGCAGTCTCGCGCCATCCGGCGTGTGCACCACTTCCGGGTGGAACATGATGCCGTACATCTTGCGCCCGACATCGCCGAAGATGGCGAAGGGCGAGCTCTCCGACTTGCCGAGCACCTTGAAGCCCGGCGGCAATTCAATGACGCGGTCGCCGTGGCTCATCCACACCTGGTGCCGCTGGCCGGGCGCCCACAAGCCTTCGAACAGCGGGCTCTCCTTCTCGATCTCGACGAAGGCGCGGCCGAACTCGCGATGGTTGGAGCTCTCGGCGACGCCGCCCATCTGCACGCAGAGCGCCATCTGGCCATAGCAGATGCCGAGGACCGGCACGCCTGCGTCGAAGACGATCTGCGGTGCGCGCGGGCTGCCGATGTCGGTGGTCGAGGCCGGGCCGCCCGACAGGATCACCGCTTTCGGCCTGATGCGCTTGAAAGCCGCTTCGGCCGATTGGAACGGCACGATCTCGGAAAAGACGCCGCTCTCGCGGATGCGGCGGGCGATGAGCTGCGTGAACTGGCTGCCGAAATCGATGATCAGGACAGTGTCAGGCAGAACGGTATCGGGATGATTGGCTGTCGTCATGGCGAGCCTTTAGAGAAAGAAACGAGTCGGCGCAATGGGCCGCGCGCTGCGGCTTTCCGTCCTTTTGGCCCTATCTCAACCGGATCGCTCCACCGCCGATCGCCTGTTCGAGAAATCCGATCGCCACCGCCAGCTTCTCGTCGATGACATGCAGATATTCCGTCCAGTCGTTGACGTGCCTCAGATCGGCCGCGCCGTCGGAAATGCCGCGCAGTCCGATCAGCGGCACACCGAAGAGCTGGCAGGCACGCAGGCAGGCGAAGGTCTCCATGTCGACCATGTCGGCGTCGATCGCGTCATAGGCAGCGCCGGAGACGATCGTACCGCCAGTCGAGAGCGCGGCGGTCTTGATGCCAGGAATGACGAAGGGCAGCGGCACCGTCACGGGCAGGTCGAGGAAGGGCGTCGCTCCCTTCTCGAAGCCGAGCGGGGAAGCGTCCATGTCGCGGTAGCTGACTGATACGGCCTGGTAGATTTCGGCCTGCTCAAGTGTGCGGCTTCCCGCGGAGCCCAGGGAGACGACAAGCTCCGGCAGTGCTTCCTGAATCTTCAACCGGCCAAGTTCGGCGCCCAGCCTCACGCCGGCCTCGACCGGCCCGACCCCGGTCATCAGCGGCGTGAAAAGCTTCCTCAGATGCGGGCCGTATTCGACCTCGGCCGCCATGACGAAGAGAACGTTTGTGCCCGCAATCCGCACGGGGTTTCCCATCGGATCACCCCTCGATCCCGTCGCGGCCGACCACCGTCATCATCGTGCCTGTCATGGTGGCGATCAGCTTGGCCTCGCCATCGGCGGCGAAGGCATAGGCCTGGCCGTCAGCGACGATGATGGTGCGACCGGGCTTTGTCACGGATCCGCGGAACAGGAAGCGCTCGCCCCTGCCCGGCGCCAACAGGTTGACCTTAAACTCGATGGTCAGGACGCCGGAATTCTCCGGCATCAGCGAAAAGGCCGCGTAGCCGCAGGCTGAGTCCAAGGCGGTGGAGATGACCCCGGCATGCAAGAACCCATGCTGCTGGGTGAGCGCGGCCGAGTATGGCATCTCGATCTCGATGATGCCGGGCGTCACCAGTGTCAGTTCGGCGCCGATCGTCGCCATTGCCTTCTGCCGGGCAAACGAGGTCCTGACGCGTTCCTCGAAGTCGGGAGCGGGTACGATCTTGGCTGCTGCCATGGCTTCGCCTCACATTAGGTGGCGAAGCTTATTGCAGAGCCCGGAACCCCGCGCAATGTCAATTGCTGCACTGCAGCAGCACGATCAATTCAGCCATAGCAGCGAGGCGTTGAGCAAAGTGGCGAAAGCCACCCAGGCCGCATAGGGCACGAACAAGCCGGAGGAAATCCTGTCTGTGCTCCAAGTGCGACGAATGAAAAGCAGGATGCTCCCGAGCAGCAACAGGATGACCACCAGCGCGAGCCCGATCATCCTGGCGCCGAAGAATGTCGGCGACCAAAGGAAATTAAGGACCAATTGGGCAGCCCAGACCCTCATGGCGCCTGTGCCCGGTTTCAGCAGCCATGTCCGCCAACCGGCAATCGCGATCAGGACGTAAAGCAGCGACCAGACCGGGGCGAAGACCCAGTTCGGCGGATTGAAGGGAGGTTTGATCAGAGATGCATACCACGCGCCAGGCAGGGTGGCGTAGCCAATCAGCAGGCCGCCGCCGAGGACGATCAGCAAGAAGACGACAAGCGACAGGTATTTCTGCAAGCACACCCCCGAAGCGACCAGAGTCAAATTGGGGTGACGCAGACTTTCGTCAAGGCTTACGAGCGCCGCAACGCGTGGAAATAAAACCCGTCGGTACCGCTCAGCGCCGGTGAGAGCGAGATGCCCCCGTTGCCGGCGATACGCGCGGCTCCTTCATGGCCGGGGAAGCGACTATCCCACAGATGGCGATGATCGACCGGTGTGAAGCCTTCATGGCGCGCGCGGAAGGCCGCGACCTGCTCGCCATTCTCGGCGTCGAACACCGAGCAGGTGATGTAGACCAGCAAGCCGCCCGGCCTGACGAAGGCTTGGGCCGTGTCGAGGATCGACTGCTGCTCTCCCTTTCGGGCATCCAGCTGCCGTTCCGTCAATCGCCATTTGGCGTCGGGCCGCCGCCGCCAGGTGCCGCTGCCGGTGCAAGGCGCATCGATCAGCACCATGTCCATATGCCCGGCGAGCGGCGCCAGCTCCGTGGGCTTGCTGAGGACCTGGACATTGCGGCTGTGCGCCCGGCGGATGCGTTCGAAGATCGGCGCCAGCCGCACCTTCTCCGAATCATGGGCAAAGAGCTGACCCCGATTACCCATCTCGGCCGACAGCGCCAGCGTCTTGCCGCCGGCGCCTGCGCAATAGTCGAGCACCTGCATGCCGGGCTCGGCGCCGGCGAGCGCCGCGGCAAGCTGCGAACCCTCGTCCTGCACTTCGAACCAGCCTTTCTGGAAGGCGGGCTCGGCCTGCACATTCGGATGCCGGCCGTCGCCGTCGATCGGCGGGATGCGGATGCCGTGCGGCGCGATCGCAGCCGGCGCCGCGCCCGTGCCCTTCAGTTCGGCCAGAACCTTGGCGCGATCGGCCTGGAGCGTGTTTACCCTGAGATCCAGCGGCGGGCGACGCGCCAGCGCCGCGCCTTCCTCGACCCAGGCCTCTCCATAGGCTTGCTCGAGCAGCGGCGCGCACCAGTCGGGGATATCGGCGCGCACCACGTCGGGCGCATCTGCCAGCCTGCGGCCGGCGGCCGCCTTCAGCTCGCCGGCGCTGAGCAGCGGCGGCGCGAATTTGTCACCGTCGAGCGCGTCATTGAGCGACTGCGCCGTCTGACCCCATTCCAACAGAAGCGCGCCAAAGCCGATGGCGCGCGGAGTGTCCTCGCCGAACAGCCAGCCGGCCGAGCGCTTGCGGCGCAGCGCGTCATAAACGATGTTGCCGATCGCCGCGCGATCGCCGCCGCCCGCAAAGCGATGCGACAGGCCCCAATCGCGCAAGGCGTCCGCCACCGGCCGGTGGCGCCGGCCGATGTCTTCAAGAACCTCTATGGCCGCCGCCAGCCTTCCGCCCAGTCGCATCCCGTTTTCCGCCTACATTGCAAAATTGGCTCCGGCCCGCTCTTAAAGCGTTTCAGGCCTGGATTGAAAGAGCTCTGTTCGCGCCGGCCATGAAACCACGTTCTTAAACCGCCCGTTTAACCCGAACGGTCTTGCAAGCAGGAAGCGCCGCCGAAAAACAAGAAAATCAGGTAGAATATGAAAGATCTCTAATGTATTTGATTGGCGGGTACAAGCAAGCTTTTTGATTTCCTCTCTGCTTTCCAAGTTTTGGACACGGTAATACTCTTCCGGCGGTGATTCGCGGCGCGGCAGACGCAGTTCGACGGATCCTATGAGGAGAGGGCAATGAAGACTTATCTCGCAGAAGTACTCGGCACGTTCTTGTTGGTGTTCATCGGCACGGCCTCCGTGGTCACGGGCGGTTTCGGCGGCGCGCTGCCGCTCGGACAGGAAGGCATCGGACTGGCGTTCGGCATCGGCCTGATCGCCGCGGCCTATGCGATCGGCCCGATCTCGGGCGCGCATCTCAATCCGGCGGTGACGCTCGGCGTGTTCCTGGCAGGGCGGATGCCGGCCAAGGATGTCGTCCCTTACTGGATCGCGCAGATCATCGGCGCCATCATCGCTTCGCTGGCGCTTTGGATCATCGTTTCCGGCCAGGCCGGCGGCCACACCGGCGGTTTCGGCGCCAATGGCTGGGATGAGACGAAGTGGGGTATGAGCTCGGCCTTCCTCTGGGAACTGATCGGCACCTTCACCTTCGTCACGGTGATCCTCGGCGTCACCAACGCCAAGCACACGACCGCTTTCGCCGGCCTGGTCATCGGCCTGACGCTGGCAGGCATCCACTTCGCCATGATCCCGGTGACCGGCACCTCGGTCAATCCGGCGCGCTCTATCGGTCCGGCACTGTTTTCGGGGGTTGCCGCGCTCAGCCAGCTCTGGCTGTTCATCGTCGCGCCGCTGATCGGCGGGGCGATTGCCGGCGTCGTCGCCAAGGCCGGCATCTTCGAGAAAGACTGACGCCTAACGTCGAAACGATAATGGGCGCGGACATCGCCCGCGCCCTTTATCGTGCGAGGATGAGACCTACTTCGAAGCGATATCGAATCGGTCGGCGTTCATCACCTTGGTCCAGGCCGCCACGAAGTCCCGGACGAACTTCGCCTTGGCGTCCGCGGTCGCATAGACTTCCGCCAGCGCGCGCAGCTGCGAGTGGGAACCGAAGATGAGGTCGGCGCGGGTGCCGGTCCACTTCACCTCGCCCGTCTTGCGGTCGCGTCCTTCAAACACGTCCTTGGCGTCCGAGATCGCCTTCCAGTCGGTGCCCATGTCGAGCAGGTTGACGAAGAAGTCGTTGCTCAGAGTGCCTGGCCGCCTGGTGAAGACGCCATGCTTAGACTGTCCGGCATTGGCGCCAAGAACACGCAGGCCGCCGACCAGAACAGTCATCTCCGGCGCCGTCAGCGTCAGCAACTGCGCCCGGTCCACCAGCGACTCCTCCGGCGACAGGCGCTGTGGCCCCCTGAGGTAGTTGCGGAAGCCGTCGGCGACCGGCTCCATCGGCGCGAAGGAGTGGATGTCCGTCTGCTCCTGCGACGCGTCCATGCGGCCCGGCGTGAAGGGCACATCGACGCCATGTCCAGCATCAGCGGCGGCCTTCTCGACACCGGCATTGCCGGCAAGAACGATCAGGTCGGCCAGCGAAACCTTCTTGTCACCACGCTGCGAAGCGTTGAACTCGCCGCGGATCGTGTCGAGCTTGGCCAATACCTTCGCCAACTGGGCGGGCTGGTTGACGTCCCAATCCTTCTGCGGGGCAAGCCTGATGCGCGCGCCATTGGCGCCGCCACGCTTGTCGGAGCCGCGGAACGTCGAGGCAGACGCCCAGGCGGTCGAGACCAGCTCGGCCACCGAAAGGCCGGATGCCAGGATCTTGCCCTTGAGCGCTGCGGCGTCTTGCTCGTCAATCAGTACATGGTCGACCGCCGGAATGACGTCCTGCCAGGGCAGTTCCTCCTTCGGAACGAGCGGGCCGAGATAGCGCGCACGCGGCCCCATGTCGCGGTGGGTCAGCTTGTACCAGGCGCGGGCGAAGGCGTCGGCGAACTGATCGGGGTTCTCGTGGAAGCGCCGCGAGATCGTCTCGTAGGACGGATCGAACCGTAGGGCGAGATCGGTCGTCAGCATCGATGGTGCGTGACGCTTGGAAGCGTCGTGCGCATCCGGCACAGTGCCGGCGCCGGCGCCACCCTTCGGCGTCCACTGGTGGGCGCCCGCCGGGCTCTTCGTCAATTCCCATTCGTAATTGAACAGATTGTCGAAGAAGTTGTTGCTCCATTTGGTCGGCGTCGTCGTCCAGATGACTTCCAGGCCGCTGCCGATCGCGTCGCCGCCCTTGCCGGTGCCGAACTTGCTTGCCCAGCCGAGGCCCTGCTGCTCGATGTCGGCGGCTTCCGGTTCCGGACCGACAAGCGCTGCGTCGCCGGCGCCGTGGGTCTTGCCGAAAGTGTGGCCGCCGGCAATCAGCGCCACGGTCTCCTCGTCGTTCATCGCCATGCGGGCGAAGGTCTCGCGGATGTCGCGCGCCGCGGCGAGCGGATCAGGCTTGCCGTTCGGCCCTTCCGGGTTGACATAGATGAGGCCCATCTGCACGGCGGCGAGCGGGTTCTCGAGGTCGCGGTCGCCGCTATAGCGCTCGTCGGCAAGCCACTTGCCTTCCGGGCCCCAGTAGATGTCCTGCTCCGGTTCCCACACGTCGGCGCGACCGCCGGCGAAGCCGAACGTCTTGAAGCCCATCGATTCCAGCGCGACATTGCCGGTGAGTATCATCAGGTCGGCCCAGGAAATCTTGCGGCCGTATTTCTGCTTGATCGGCCACAGCAGCCGGCGGGCCTTGTCGAGGTTGACATTGTCCGGCCAGCTGTTCAGCGGTGCGAAACGCTGCTGGCCGACGCCGGCGCCGCCACGGCCGTCGCCGATGCGATAGGTGCCGGCGCTGTGCCAGGCCATGCGGATGAACAGCGGCCCGTAATGGCCGAAGTCGGCCGGCCACCAGTCCTGCGAATCCGTCATAAGCGCGGTGAGGTCCTCGATCACCGCATTGAGATCGAGACTTTCGAATTCCTTGGCGTAGTCAAACGCCTCGCCCATGGGATCGGACAGCGGCGATTGCTGATGAAGAACCTGAACGTTCAGCTGGTTCGGCCACCAATCGCGATTGGTCCTGCCGGTGGTTCCGTGCGCGACCGGGCATTTGCCAGCGCTGTTGTCGTCGGTTTTCGCGTCCATCTTAGTCTCCGATTTTGCTGAGTTTCGAATGGGTTTCCGGGGCAGCCAGGGGCAGCGCCAATCTAGAATGATTCCAGACTAGGCCGGCTTGGCGATAAAGACAAATTGCCTTTCCTGTTTGTTTTGATAACCTTTCCTTATGATTGGCCTGACCGTTCGGCAGATGCAATATTTCGATGCGCTGGCGCAGACGCTGCATTTCGGCCGAGCAGCCAAACTTGCCGGCGTCAGCCAGCCGGCCCTTTCCGCGCAGATTGCCGAGATGGAAGAGCGGCTGAATTGCCTGTTGTTCGAGCGCGGCGGCAAGACGGTGCGCATGACCGGCGAGGCGCTTGCCTTGCAGCCGCGTATCGAGCGCATTCTGAGCGACATACGTGACGTCGAGACGACGGCGCGGCGCGGCCGCCCCAGCATGGAAGGTCGCTTCCGGCTGGGCATGATCCCCACCGTCGCGCCCTATCTCCTGCCGCATGTGCTGCCGGAGCTGAAGAAGCACTACCCTTCCCTGCAGCTCGAACTGCGCGAAGCGGTGACCGCGTCGCTGGTCGAGGATACGACGTCCGGCCGACTCGACGCTTTCATCGCGGCTTTGCCACTCGATCAGCCGGCGATAGTCGCCGAAGAGCTTTTTCCTGACCGCTTCTTCCTCGCCGTTCCCGCCGGCGATCCGGCCTTCGCTTCGCCGCCTGTGCCGCCGGAAAGCCCGGCGCTGGAGCGGCTGATGCTCCTGGAAGAAGGTCACTGCCTGCGCGAGCAGGCACTGGCTGTCTGCGGCAAATTGCGACCGATGGCGATGGCAAGCTACGGCGCGACCAGCCTCACCACGCTCTTGCAGATGGTGGCCCATGGGCTCGGCGTCACCCTGGTGCCGGAAATGGCGGCAAATGCCGCCGGCGTCATGCCGGACCTGAGGATCGTCCCGTTCCAGGAGCCAATGCCGCAGCGCATGATTTGCATGGCCTGGCGGAAGAACAAGGTGCGCCAGGACGAGTGCGTTGAACTGGCGCGAATCATACGCAGGCTGGATCGGGCGGTGCTGGCGGCGTGAGCTCCTTTCGAGGCGGCATCCCTGCGCCCGATGCTCGGCACGCGACGCCTTTCACGGCACAAAGATCAGAAACACATAGGTGAAAAACACCACGACATGGACCATGCCGGTCAGGAACGTCGTTCTTTCGGTGCTGAAGCTTACGCCGCATATGAAAAGTGCCAGCACCAGAAGCACGGCATCTGAGGCCGGCAGACCCAAAGTCAGCCCTCTGCCCGTCAGCAGACTGGCTGCCGCGACCGCCGGTATCGTCAAGCCGATCGTGGCGCAGGCCGAACCCATCGCCACGTTCAAGCCGCGCTGCAGCTCGTTGTTGAGCGAGGCGCGAACCGCCGAAATGGCCTCGGGCATCAAAACCAGCCCCGCGATCAACGCCCCTACAATGCTGTCGGACTGCGTCACCTGATAGGCGGCGAGCGCATCCTCCACGCTCGCGGCGACCTGCTCGGCGAGCAGGACTATGCCGATCAGCCCGCACAGCAGCAGCAAGGCGCTGATGGAAATGCTGCCGTCGGAGGCTGTTCGCATCGGAACGTCGTGTGCCTGTCCCTGGACGAAGTCCTCCCTATGCCGAACGGTCTGGGCGAACACGAAACTTGCATAGAGCAGAACCGAAAGAACGCTTACAAAAGCAAGCTGAGCCGCCGAAAACGTGCCGGGATCCGTAGCCCGGGTGTAGGTCGGAAGAATAAGCGTCAGCACGGTCAGCGCGATCAGGACCGACAGGTAGGCGCTGGTGCCCTGCCGGACGATCGCCTGCTTGCGGTAGCGCCAACCGCCGAGCGTGAGACAGATGCCGACAACGCCGGTGGAGGTGATCATCACCGTCGAGAAAACGGACTCGCGCGCCAGCGTCGGGTTGTTTTCTCCATGCAGCATCATGGAGACGATGATCGATACTTCGATCGCCGTCACCGCAAACGTCAGCACCAAGGTTCCGTAGGGCTCCCCAACGCGCCGGGCGACCGCCTCGGCGTGGTCGAGCACCACGAAAATGGTGGTGAACATGATCGCGCTCGATAGCGCTCCAACGAGTATCCTGGCGTTCAGCCATCCTTCGTCAACCGAAAGGCCGCTGGCCCTCACCGCGAGTGCCATGGCCAGCGCGGCCAACGGCATCGTGTAGGAAGTCATCGACCGCCCGCAACCAGTCATTCAAGCCCCCAAACCCCGCGCGTTTCCGTGAACCTAGCGGAAAAGCGGGTGGTGAGCACCGCTCACCGGCATCTTTGCCCGCCAGGTCAGCCGGTCAAAACATGAACGGAGACCGGGCACCATTCCCGGCGTCGAGTACATCAATGGCCTCGCGAACCGCCCGACAGAATCTTTCCAGCAGTTCCGGCTCGTTCCCCAGACGGCGGCGCAGCGAGAAGGGCACTTCCAGCTGCGCGCCCTTCCCTGTCAGCCCTCGGTTGACGATGTTCGAATCCTGGATACCCGGAAAAGGATGGTTATCCTTCCGTGCCTGGAAGCCGGCCTCCCGCAGACGCCAGATTATCTCTGAACCCAACACGGCGTCCTTGCCGCCCATATAGACCGTCGCAAGATCGTCCCGATCCTGACGGCCATGGATAGCAACGACCGTGGACTTCGTCCGCAACAGGTCCAGCGCGGTTGCCTCGTCAAAATTCCTCGAGGTTATGTGCAGTTCCCGGTTGCATTCCGTCATAAGCCCCTCAAAGCAATACATATCGAGATCGCCCCCCGCTATCGTCTCGGTGATCAGCGAGGTGCGAGGCTCGATCTTGCCGCCATGTGGGGCCATGACGATCGCGCCGCCGGTTCGCGCGCCGCGCCGGACGACAATTCGATAGTCTATGTTTTCGATCTTGGCGGCTTTCAGCGCCGCGAAATTTGGAAACTCGTTGTCCATAAATGCCGTTCACGCTGTCTTCTGCGCCACCAGCCCCAGTTCCTCCACCATTGCCTCGCGCATCAGGAATTTCTGCGCCTTGCCGGTCACCGTCATCGGCAGTTCGCTGCGGAAGCGGATGTGGCGCGGCACCTTGTAATGCGCGATCTGGCCGGCGCAGAAGGCCTTGATCTCCTCGGCGGTGGCGATCTGGCCCGGCTTCAGCACGATCCAGGCGCAGAGTTCCTCGCCATATTTGTCATCTGGGATGCCGAAGACCTGGACTTCCTTGATCTTGGGATGGCGGTAGAGGAACTCCTCGACCTCGCGCGGATAGACGTTCTCGCCGCCGCGGATGACCATGTCCTTCACCCGGCCGACGATGTTGCAATAGCCCTCGGCGTCGATGGTCGCGAGGTCGCCGGTGTGCATCCAGCCGTCGGCGTCGATCGCCTCGCCGGTCTTCTCAGCGTCGTCCCAGTAGCCCTTCATCACCGAGTAGCCGCGCGTGCAGAGCTCGCCAGGCTCGCCGACCGCAACGGTGGCGCCGTCCGCGCCGATGGCCTTGACTTCGACGTGCGGGTGGATGCGACCGACGGTGGAAACGCGTTTCTCCAGCGGATCGTCGACGCCGCTCTGGAACGAGACCGGGCTGGTTTCGGTCATGCCATAAGCGATGGTCACCTGGCTCATATGCATCAGCGACACCACCTTCTTCATCACCTCGATCGGGCAAGGCGAGCCCGCCATGATGCCCGTTCGCAGGCTGGACAGGTCGAAGGTCGCGAAATCGGCGTGGTCGAGCATGGCGACGAACATGGTCGGCACGCCATAGAGGCCTGTGCAGCGTTCCTGCGCGACAGCCCTCAGCGTCGCGCCGGCATCGAAGCCTTCGCCTGGGAAGACCATCGTCGCGCCCTTGGAGACGCAGCCCATCGTGCCCATCGACATGCCGAAGCAGTGGTAGAGCGGCACCGGGATGCAGAGCCGGTCATCGACCGTGAGCCTGATCGCCGAGGTCACGAAATTGCCGTTGTTGACGATGTTCGCGTGGGTGAGCGTCGCGCCCTTCGGCGCGCCTGTCGTGCCGGAGGTGAATTGGATGTTGATGGCATCTCCCGGCTTCAGGCTTTCCGAGATACGGTCGAGACTGTCATGCTCGTCGCGGCCGGCCATGGCCAGCACGTCGCCGAAATTGAACATGCCGGGCGAATTGTCGTCGCCCATGCGAATGACGATCTTCAGCGCCGGCAGCTTTCTCGCCTTGAGCCTGCCGGGTTCGGCAACGGCGATTTCCGGCGCCAGCGTCTCGATCATACCGAGATAGTCGGACGTCTTGAACCGCGCGGCGGTGACCAGCGCCTTGCAGCCTACCTTGTTGAGGGCATATTCGAGTTCGGCCAGCCGGTAGGCCGGGTTGATGTTGACCAGGATCAGCCCGATGCGGGCGGTGGCGAACTGCGTCACCAGCCATTCCCAGCGGTTCGGCGACCAGATGCCGACGCGGTCGCCCTTCTCCAGGCCCAGCGCCAGGAAGCCGGCGGCCAAGGCGTCGACCGTGTCAGACAGCTCGCTCCAGGTGAAGCGCTTGTCCTGGCCGACGAAGACGGCGGCGTCGAGCGTGGCGTACTTGCTCACGGTGTCCGAGAACAACTCCGGAATGGTCTTGTCGAGCAAAGGCACCGACCGGTCGCCCGACACATGCGCCTTGCCGCCCAGCGGAGCAATGAAGGCGCCACTCGCGCCGCGCCCTCGCAGATTGGTGGCGTTCATGAGCTCGTCGAGTTTGATCGCCATCGCCGTATCCTCCCGGGATGACCCAGCCTATCAGCCTGCCGTGACGGTGAAAACCCGCCGAAGGTAGAGGTGTTCCCCTCTCAAGGGGAAGGCAGAGCGCTCATCTTCGCGGCGATTTCCCGCAACAATGCCTCGTCCGCCGCATCGCGCTGCTTCATCGAAGCGACGAGACAGGCTTGCGACTTCAGGATCGTACCATCGCCCAGAACCTTGAGATGGTTGGCGCGCAGCGTCGAGCCCGTCGTGGTGATGTCGACGATGACATCGGCGAGCCCAGCCGCCGGTGCGCCTTCGGTGGCGCCGAGGCTTTCGACGATGCGATAGACCTGGATGCCGTGCTTGAGCGAGAAGAACTGCTGCGTCAGCCGCCAATATTTGGTGGCGATCCGCAAGCGCCGGCCGTGGCGCTGGCGGAAATCGGCGGCGACGTCATCGAGATCGGCCATGCTGTCGACATCGAGCCAGATGTCGGGGACCGCCACCACGACATCGGCATTGCCGAATCCGAGACGCGCGACGATCTCGGCCCGCGCCTCCCAGTCGGCGAGGTTCTCGCGCACAAGGTCCTCGCCGGTGATGCCGAGATCGACCGCGCCCTGGCCGATCTCGCCGGCGATCTCGGATGCCGACAGGAAGGCCACTTCGACAGCGTCGAGGCCTTCGATGCGGGCTCGGTATTTGCGGTCGTCCTCGGGCAGGGCAACGGCCAGGCCGGCCTTGGCCAGCACTTCGAGAGACTGCTCCTTGAGACGGCCCTTCGAGGGAATTGCCAGCGTGATCATCGCGCGCCCTCCCGCAACGCTTCGATGCGATCGAGCCAGACCGAGAAGCCGACGCCGGGGATCGGCTTCCTCGCGCCCAGCAGCGTCAGCAAACGGTCGTAGCGGCCACCGCCGGCAAGCGGGCGGTCGCCCCCCTGGACCCCGATCTCGAAGACAAGGCCGGTATAATAGTCGAGCGGGCGGCCGAAGGCGGCATCGTAGCGGATTTGCGCCGAGGACAGGCCATGCGCCTCTATGGACCTGGCGCGAGCGGCGAAATTCTCCAGCGCCGGTCCCAGCGACAGGCCGGCATCGGCGGCGAATTTCTCCAGCGCCGCGGGCGCGCTGTCGAGCGCGACGTCGATCTCGAGAAAACCCTTCAGCGCCGAGAACGCCTCGTCGGAGAGCCGCACGCTGCGCAGCTGCGCTTTCTCGATGAGCCTGCGCGCGATATCTGCCGGCGCGCGGCCGGACGACGCAGACAGCCCGGCCTCCTCCATGCCGGCCGCAATGTGGGCGGCAAGGCCTTCCGCATCGCCGTCGAGCACCAACAACGCGACCGGACCGGAGAGCTGGCTGTTGCGCGGCGGATTGGCGAGATCGGCAAGGGCCGCTTCCAGCATCGGCGCGGAGCCGAAGGCGCGCGCGAGCCGCATGCGCCAGCCGCGCGGCAGGCCAAGTGCTGCCAGCACCGCCTCGAACAAGGTCTGGTCGCCAAGCGTGATGGCGAGGCGCTTTCCAGGCAGCACCAGAGACAAGAGCGCATGCGCGTCGGCCAAGGATCGCGCATCGGCGGCGGCGACGTCACCGTCGCCGAGATCCTCGATTCCTGCCTGGAAGAACTCATTGCCGCCCTCGCGGCGCTGTCGGAAGACTTCGCCAAGATAGGAGTAGCGGCGCGGCGTGCCGGCCTGGCTGGCGATATGGTCGAGGCAGACCGGAATGGTAAATTCGGGCCGCAGGCACAAGGTCTTGCCGGTCTCGCTCTCGGTGAGGAAGATGCGGCGGCGCAGGTCTTCGCCCGCCATGTCGAGGAACGGATCGGCCGGCTGCAGGACCGCCACTTCGACCGCATGCGTGTCGCGGGACGCGAAGAGGTTAATAATGTCGGCTGCGATGGCGGGGCGGGTGGTCATGGCTAGGCTTTGGCGCGGTCGGCGGCTTGCGCCGCCAGGATCTTCTTCACCTCTCCAACCAGCTCGCTCTCAGGCACAGTCACCTGGGCAGGCCTTGCGGCGCGCCATTCGGCGTTGTCGGTGATCTCGGCCGACATGCGGGCGCCTTCGATCAGGTCCTTGATCTGCAGTTCGCCCCTGGCGCGCTCGTCGCCGCCCTGGATGATGGCGACCGGGCTGCCGCGGCGGTCGGCATATTTCAGCTGCGCCTTCATGCCGGCGCCGCCGAGATACATTTCGGAGCGGATGCCGGCGGCGCGCAGGTCGGCGACCATCTTCTGATAACGGCCGAGGCTGTCCGTGTCCCTGTCCATGACCAGCACCACGACAGGGGCGATGACGTCCGAGGTGTCGAGCTTGCCGAGGTTCTTCAGCGCCGTCATCAGTCGCGAGACGCCAATGGAGAAGCCGGTCGCGGGCACCGGCTCGCCGCGGAAGCGCGAGACCAGCCCGTCATAACGGCCGCCGCCGCCGACGGAGCCGAAACGCACGATCTGGCCTTCGTCATTGGGGATTTCGGCCAGAAGCTCCGCCTCGAAGACCGGGCCGGTGTAATATTCCAGGCCGCGCACCACAGAACGGTCCATTGCGATACGGTCTTCGCCGTATCCCGCCGCCCTGACCAGGGCTTCAATCGTGGCAAGTTCGCCGACGCCTTCCTGGTAGGCAGCGTTGGCACTGACGCCGGCATCGTGGCCGGGCTGGGCGTCTCTTGCCGTGGCGAGAAGAACCGCATCTGCCGCTGCATCGTTCAAGCCGGCGCCCTTGGCGAAATCGCCTTCGCCTTCCTTGCCGCCATCCCATCGTCCCGGACCAAGGAGAAGCCTGACGCCTTCAGCTCCGAGCTTGTCCAGCTTGTCGATGGCGCGCAGCACCGTCAGCCGGCGGCCGGCGTTCTCGTCGCCTCCGAGTCCAATAGCCTCGAGCACGCCGTCCAGCACCTTGCGGTTGTTGACCCGGATAACATAGTCGCCGCGTTTGATGCCGAGCGCCTCCATCACGTCGGCCATCATCATCGCCATCTCGGCGTCGGCGGCAACGCCCGGCGTGCCGATCGTATCGGCGTCGAACTGCATGAACTGGCGGAAGCGGCCAGGGCCGGGCTTCTCGTTGCGGAACACCCATCCTGAGCGGTAGCTGCGATAGGGTTTCGGCAGCTTGTCGAAATTCTCGGCGACGAAGCGCGCCGTCGGCGCGGTCAGGTCGTAGCGCAGCGACAACCACTGGTCGTCATCGTCCTGGAATGAGAAGACGCCTTCGTTCGGCCGGTCCTGGTCGGGCAGGAACTTGCCCAGCGCATCGGTGTATTCGATCATCGGCTGGTCGACCGGCTCAAAGCCGTAGAGCTCATAGACCGAGCGGATGGTGGCCATCATCTTCTCGACGGCGCGGATGTCTTCGGCGCTGCGGTCGGTAAAACCGCGCGGCAGCCGCGCTTTCGTCTTTTCCGATTTGTCGGCCATGGAATGATCTTCTCTGGTAATGGGGCGCGCGTTTCCTAAACGATGGCGCTTGGAGCGGCAAGGGTCGGCGCCTTTTCCTTCTCCCCTCGTGGCCAGAGGCTGAAACAAAACACAGCTGAAGCGAAACAATTCCGCCACCAGCGCGGCATGCTGCCGACACAATCGACGACCATAAAGCACGCCGAAACAAGGGGTTCGGGGCCATGACCACGGCTGAAGACATGATCGAGAGCGGCAGACCAGCCAGGCTGCGGCCTGCCGGGGGCGCCGTGCTCAAGCCGGCGCAGCAGCCGGCCGGACCGTTCGACGTGCCGACGCAGCCACATAAGCCGACGACGCGGGACGCGCTGGTGACCGGGCTGCTGGTCATTTATCCGGCTTTTGCCGCCGTGGCGGCCATCATTGCGGGGTTGTTCCTGAGCGGCGCCGGCAATCTCTGACCTCCACCCAACGATCGGGTATCATCATACGTCTGCAATTTGCATGCGCCCTTGCCGGCGCGCTGGCTGTTGGCGCGACCAGCGCGGCCAACGCCTGCCAGCCGGGCGATGCCCGTCTTGCCGGCCACTACTACCTTAACGGCGTCATGGAAGTCGGTTCCGAACTGCTCTTGAAGAAAGACGGCAGCTTCGAGTTCGCGCTCGCCTATGGCGCCAACGACCAGTACGGCTAGGGCTGCTGGGTGAGGAAGGGCTCGACCGTCGAGGTCATCCCGGCCGGCCGCAGTTCCGCCTCCACGCACCACACGCCCGACGATCGCGGCTTCAGAGAGCTGGTGCTGACAGTGTCGGGCGCGAGCCTGGCCTGGAACATCAACGGAAGCGGCCATAAGGGCAGGTTCGTGAAGCAGCGCCGAGACGGATGAGGGGTGTTCCAGCGGAGCGTGGCGCTGGCAAACTTGCCGACTCCTCCGGCGGCGCCAAGCTGGAGCACCCCTCATCCGTCGCCTGCGGCGATACCTTCTCCCACAAGGGGAGAAGGAGAAGGCAGGCTACTTCGGCCGCTTCAGCGCCCTGCGCTGCTTCTCCACCTCCGTGCGGCAGTAGCAACCTTCGAGATGGTCATTGACCAGGCCCATCGCCTGCATGAAAGCATAGACCGTGGTGGGGCCGACAAAGCTCCAGCCGCGCTTCTTCAATTCCTTCGATATCCTCACCGACACCGCCGTCGTCGGATTGGCGCGCAAATGCACGAGGTCGACGATTTCGGGCCGCTCCTGCGGACCGGGCTCGAACTTCCAGAACCAGGCGGCAAGCGAACCGAACTCGTCCACCATCTCGCGCGCGCGTTTTGCGTTGTTGATGGTCGAGACGATCTTGCCGCGATGGCGGACGATGCCGACATTGCCGAGCAGGCGCTCGACATCGTCGTCGGTGAATTGAGCCACCTTGTCGAAATCGAAACCGGCGAAGGCCTCGCGGAAATTCTCGCGCTTGCGCAGGATGGTGAGCCACGACAGGCCCGACTGGAAACCCTCAAGGCAGATCTTTTCGAACAGGCGGCGATCATCCGTTACCGGGCGACCCCATTCGTGGTCGTGGTAGTGGAGATAATCCGGCAAATTGCCGTGCCAGAAGCAGCGCGTCTTGCCGTCCGGGCCTTCGATAATACCGGAGCTTTCCTGTCCCATTGCCGCAAATCCATTCGTTGATGCGCCTCGGCGCCGCTTTTACCGTGGCTTTACCAGATTCCTGAACCGGCCGGTAACCACACCGAAAGGTTTACTGACAAAGCGGCATTTTACGCATTCCGATTCATGTTTTGCTTGCCGCTGCGCGCCAAGGATCGCGAAGCCGAGGGCCGCCCTGCCCGCCGGATGAGTTCGACGATCAAGGTGCATTCCGATGAAGACAGCGTTTTGTTCCCTGCTAGGTGCTGTGGCCTCTCTTGCCGCCGGCGCCTCGACTTCGCTCGCCAATGACCGCTATGCCGACATGCCGCCAGTGATGGTGAGCCCCGATCTTTCGGCGCCCTGGGTGCTGCAGCTTGGCCATGCGCCGGGCATCGTGCGGCCCGCGCGGCCGGCGACGCAGCAGCCGCTGCAGCGCCTCCTCCAGGCGCAGCCCGACCGACAGAAGACGGCGGCCGTCCAGCAGCCGGCCAGGCGCATGGTGATGCGGCCCCAGATCAACCCGATCTATCTGCCGCAGGAAGTCGCCTATGACGGGCCGGCGAAGCCGGGCACCATCGTCATCGATACGCACCAGAATTTCCTCTATTTGGTCGAGAAGAATGGCAAGGCGCGGCGTTACGGCGTCGGCACCGGAAAGCCGGGCTTCGAATGGTCGGGCACCCACAAGATCACCGACAAGAGGGTCTGGCCCGACTGGCGTCCGCCGGCGGAGATGATCAAGCGTGAGGCGGCCAAGGGCCGTTACCTGCCGACCTACCTGGCCGGCGGCATCGAGAACCCGCTCGGCGCGCGCGCTCTCTATCTCGGCACCACGGAATACCGCATCCATGGCACCAACCAGCCATGGACGATCGGCGGCGCGGTGTCCTCGGGTTGCATCCGCATGCGCAACGAAGACGTCGTCGACCTCTACGAGCGCGTGAATGTCGGAACCACAGTCGAGGTGATATAACGAAATCGACCGGTCAGATGCGCCGAATGGTTCTTTTAGGGCTTGCTGTTGCCCTTAAGCCATAGCGCACGGCAGCAAGAAATGCTTAGACTGGCAAAGAGTTAACGGGGGACGGGCCGTGTGGGGATACGGCCGGTCACGAAAAGGCAGCGCGGTCACCCGCGCTGCCTTTTCGTTTCTTGTTGGTGCGTGTCGCTGTCCGAAAACCGCTGCGCACCCCTCGGGTCAGGACCGAGGTCATGCTTTCGGGCGCCATGCATGGAGCGGCAAGTCGTCCTGAAAGCAATGCGGTTCGCATTCGGGGCTGATTTCCGGGCGGTCCTCTGCTATTGCAGCGCACAAATCTCAGTTGCCACGCAATTTTCGACAGGAAGCCGCATGCGCGCTTTTCCTCGAATTGCCCCAGAAAGCGGAGGCGCCAGCATGACCCGGACCGACGACAGCCGCTACCTGAAAGGCGGCCCGGTCGCCCAGCGCATCATCGCCTCGGTGCGCGAGGATGCGGCAATCGCCACAGCCGAAGGCTTTGCGCCGAAGCTCGTCTCGATCACCGTCGGCGATACCGCCGCGGTCGAAGTCTATGTGCGCAACCAGCGCGCCAAGGCGGCGCTGGCCGGCATTGGGTTCGAGGAAAGGCGCTTCGCCGCCGATATCACCGCCGGCGAATTGGAAGCGGCGATCCACGGCCTCAACGCCGACCCGCGCGTCACCGGCATCATCATCCAGCGGCCGGTGCCGGCGCATATCCCGATCAAGACGCTGCAGGGCGCGGTGCATCCGCTGAAGGACGTCGAGGGCATGCACCCGGCCTCGATCGGCAACATCGTCTACAACCAGCTCGATCTGGCGCCCTGCACGGCGGCCGCCTCGGTCGAACTGCTGAAGGAGACCGGACTCGATCTCAAGGGGCTCGAAGTCGTCGTCGTCGGCCATTCCGAGATCGTCGGCAAGCCGATCGCCTTCCTGCTGATGAGCGAGGGCGCGACGGTCACGGTCTGCCATCACATGACGCGATCGGTGGCGGCGCATGCACGGCGCGCCGATGCGCTGTTCGTCGCGGTCGGCAAGCCGCGACTGATCAAGGCCGACATGGTGAAGCCGGGCGCCTGTGTCATCGACATCGGCATCAATTCGGAGGTCGGGCCCGACGGCGAAACACGTATCGTCGGCGACGTCGACACCGACAGCGTCAAGGAGGTGGCTTCCTGGATCACGCCGGTGCCGGGCGGCGTCGGCCCGCTGACGGTCGCGATCCTGTTGCGCAACACCATGGTGGCGCTCAATCGCCAGCGCGCGCTTTACCGCGCGACCTATGGCGCGCCAGACCAACTTGCGGCGGAGTAACTCCACTACTCGGCGGCAACCAGCATCGCGTCGGGCACGCCTTCCGGCTTGGGACCGCCATAGGCCCAGTCGAGCAACTTGATTGTGTGCACCACCGGCAGCTTCGCGGCCGATGCGATCTGGGTGATGCAGCCGATATTGCCGGTGGCGACGATTTCGGCACCAGTCGCTTCGATGTTCTTCACCTTGCGGTCGCGTAGCTTCGCCGAAATCTCCGGCTGGAGGATGTTGTAGGTGCCGGCCGAGCCGCAGCACAGATGCCCTTCGCGCGGCTCGCGCACGACGAAGCCCGCCTTGGCGAGAAGCTCCTTCGGCTGGCGCGTGATCTTCTGGCCGTGCTGCATCGAGCAGGCTGAATGATAGGCGACGATCGTGCCTGGCCTGCGTACCGGCTCGGGCAGGTCGAGCCCGGCAAGATATTCAGTGACGTCTTTCGCGAGCGCCGAAACGCGGGCTGCTCTTTCCGCATAGGCCGGATCGAGACGCAGCATGAAGCCGTAGTCCTTGATCGTCGTGCCGCAGCCCGATGCCGTGATGATTATGGCGTCCAGCCCGCCATTGTCGACGGCACGCGTCCAGGCATCGACGTTCCGCCTCGCCGAGGCGAGCGCTGCCTCCTCGCGGCCCATATGATGGACGAGCGCGCCGCAGCAGCCCTCGCCTTCCGGCACCACGACCTCGACGCCGAGCCTTGTCAGCAAAGAGATGGTGGTAGCGTTGATCGCCGGATCGAGCACCGATTGCGCGCAGCCGGTGAGGATCGCGACGCGACCACGCTTTGTGCCCTGCCCGGCATGCGTGCCGGGCAAAGACATCGGCGATGCCGCCGGGATCGAGGACGGCGCGAGCCTCAGCATCGCGGCGACCGGCTTCAGCGCCGGCAGTTTCTCGAACAGGCCGACGAACGGTCGGCCGAGGCCGGCCAGTTTCAACGCCGCCCGGAAACGGGCCGGGTGAGGCAGCACGGCCGCCAGCATGGCGCGCGTCAACCGGTCGAGCAACGGCCGCCTGTAGGTCTCCTGGATATGCGCGCGGGCATGATCGACCAGATGCATGTAGTTCACACCCGAGGGACAAGTCGTCATGCAGGCCAGGCAGGACAGGCACCGGTCGATATGGGTGACCATCTCCTTGTCGGCCGGGCGGCCGTTCTCCAGCATGTCCTTGATGAGGTAGATGCGGCCGCGCGGCGAATCCAGTTCATTGCCCAGCGTCACATAGGTCGGGCAGGTGGCGGTGCAGAAGCCGCAATGCACACATTTGCGCAGGATCTTTTCCGATTCCGCGACATGCGGGTCGGCGAGCTGGGCAAGGGAGAAATTGGTCTGCACACAAAAATCCTTACCGTCCGAGAAGCCAGCTCTGCGGGTTCCTGACCGGCTCGCCGCGTTGCAGCGCCTGGATGCCGAGAATGCAGCGGGCGATGAACCAGACGGCGACGGCGAACATCAGCAGGAAGCCGATAACGAGCATCATCAGGACCACCGAGATCAGCGCGTAGAGGAGGCCGATCCAGAATGTCCTGATCAGGAAAGTATAGTGGCTTTCGACGAAACCGCCCGTCTTGCCTCGGTTGATGTAGGCAAGGACGATGCCGACGATGCCGGTCACGCCGATGACGAGGCTGGCGAGGTAGAGAATGTAGATGACCAGCGCGTTGGTCTGGCCCGGCTCCAGCCAGCGATCGGTCTGGCGCGACCCCATGTCCGGACCTGGATTGACATTACTCATGGTGCTCCCTCCGTTGATCGAGGAAGAGTAGCAGAGCTGGAACCGCTGGCCATGCGGCCGGGGCTGAGAATCTGCTTCGGATCGAATTCGGCCTTGAGCCGCGCCGACAGCGCCGCCAGATGTGGCGGCTGCGGCTCGAACACCGGCAGCGCCGCGCGATGCGAAGCTGTAGCGCGCACCAGCGTCGCGTGGCCGCCGCCATGCTTGCGGATCAGGCGGCGCAAAAGGTCGGCTTCGGGCTCGTCCTCGCGCATTGACAGCCACACAAGACCGCCCTGCCAGTCGTAGAAGGCGTCGACCGCCGCCTGCATGCGCAGGGCCATAACCATGTGATGCGCCTGCGACGGCGCCATTGAGACGCGCCAGACCGGCCGCGCGCCGCCGTCGGCGAAAGGGACGCAATCGCGGATGTCGCGCCAGATCGTCTTCGACGCCTCGCCGGCGATCTCCTCCACTGGCCCGGCCCTGCCGAGCAGCTTGCGCAAAGCCTCGATGCGATAGACGACCGACGGGCCAAAACCCTCCACGCGCAGCAGCGTCGCGGCATCGCTGCCGTGCTCGCCGCCGGCAACCTTCGCGGCGACCCGCTCTGGCAGGTGCGCGGCGCTCGACACTTCGGCGCTGGAGCCAAGCGCCAGCGCCATGGCGGCGACGGCGGCATCGTCCAGCAGGCCGCGGATTGCCAGCGTCACCTCGGTCTCGGCGGCCGGCAGGACCTTGAAGGTGACGTCGGTCAGCACGGCCAGCGTGCCCCAGCTTCCCGCCATAAGCTTGGAGAGGTCATAGCCGGTGACGTTCTTGACCACGCGCCCACCCGACTTGAAGGCCTCGCCACGACCCGAGACCGCGGCGACGCCAAGGATATGGTCGCGCGCGGCGCCCGCCTTGAGACGTCGAGGGCCGGAAAGGTTCGAGGCGAGCACCCCGCCGATCGTGCCTTTGCCCGGCTCGCCGCCGAGCAACGGGCCGTAATCCATCGGCTCGAAGGCGAACTGCTGGCCGCTTTCCGCAAGCAGTTCTTCGATCTCGGCGAGCGGCGTGCCGGCGCGGGCCGACAGCACCAGCTCGGCCGGCTCGTAGAGCGTGATGCCGGTGAGTTTCGACAGATCGAGCGTGTGCTCGGTCTGCAGCGGACGCCCGATGCCGCGCTTGGAGCCGTGGCCCAGGATTTCGAGCGGCGTTTCTTCCGCCACCGCCCATTGGACCGTGGAGAGAGTCTCGGCGGGTGTGGAGGGGGTGAAGGTGGTCATGGTGCATGGACCTGGTTCCTCGCCCCCGCAAAGCGGAGGAGAGGTGGCTCGGGCGAAGCCCGAGATGGAGAGGGGGCCATCATAAAGCGCTGCCTCCCGTCTTCGTGGCGGCGAAAACGAATGTGAGGTCCGAAGCCCAGTTTCCTGGCCTTCAGTTCGTTCCAGAGGGTTGCTTCCGCCTGATTGTCTCCGTGACGGAGACCGCGCGCGCGGGCGATCTTTTCGGGCGAGCGGCGGCTTGGCCGAGAGGGCGTCCCCCTCTCCGTCTCGGGCTTCGCCCGAGCCACCTCTCCCCCGCTTTGCGGGGGCGAGGAACTTTGATCCCAAGCCCCCATCAAAACCTCGGAATATCCGGAAACGCCACCTGTCCCCGATGCACATGCATGCGCCCCAGTTCGGCGCAGCGGCGCAGTTGCGGAAATACCTTGCCGGGGTTGAGCAGGTGATTGGGATCGAAGGCGCATTTGACGCGCATCTGCTGGTCAAGGTCGATCTGGTTGAACATTTCCGGCATCAGGTCGCGCTTCTCGACGCCGACGCCGTGCTCGCCCGTCAGCACGCCGCCGACCTCGACGCAGAGGCGCAAGATGTCTGCCCCGAAGCTTTCAGCCTTGTCCAGTTCGCCCGGCACATTGGCGTCGTAGAGGATCAGCGGATGCAGGTTGCCGTCGCCGGCGTGGAAGACGTTGGCGACGCCGAGCCCGTATTTCTCCGACAGCGCGCGCATGCCGGCCAGCACGCGCGGCAGTTCCTTGCGCGGGATGGTGCCGTCCATGCAGTAATAGTCGGGCGAGATGCGGCCGACCGCCGGGAAAGCCGCCTTGCGCCCGGCCCAGAAGTTCAACCGCTCCTGCTCCGACTGCGATATGCGGCAGGTGGTCGCGCCGTTCCTGTAGGCGATCCCCTCGACGAGGCCGATCAGATGGTCGACCTCGACGCTCGGCCCATCGAGCTCGACGATGAGCAGTGCCTCGACGTCGAGCGGGTAGCCGGCATGGACGAAATCCTCCGCCGCGTGGATCGCCGGGCGGTCCATCATCTCCATACCGCCGGGGATGATACCGGCGCCGATGATATCGGCGACGCATTTACCCCCCTCCTCGCTGGTCGGAAAGCCGATCAGCAGCGCGCGCGCCGTCTCCGGCTTCTTCAGGATGCGCACGGTCACCTCGGTGACGACGCCGAGCAGGCCTTCCGAGCCGGTCATGACGCCGAGCAGATCGTAGCCTTCCTGGTCGAGATGATTGCCGCCGAGGCGCACCACTTCGCCATTCATAAGCACCATCTCGATGCCCAGCACATTGTTGGCGGTGAGGCCGTATTTCAGGCAGTGCACGCCGCCGGAATTCTCCGCGACATTGCCGCCGATCGAGCAGGCGATCTGGGAGGATGGATCGGGGGCGTAGTAGAAGCCCTCCTGCTCGACGGCGGTGGTGATGCCAAGATTGGTGACGCCCGGCTGGGCGACGACGGTGCGGTTGGGATAGTCGATCGCAAGGATGCGGTTAAAGCGGCTCATCACAAGGAGCACCGCATCTTCCAGCGGCAGCGCGCCGCCCGACAGCGAAGTGCCGGAGCCGCGCGGCACGACGCGAATGTTGCGCTCGTTGCAGTATTTCAATATCCGCGAGACCTGCGTTACCGTTTCCGGCAGCACGACGACCAACGGCAATTGCCGGTAGGCGGTGAGGCCGTCGCTCTCGAAGGCGCGCATTTCATTGGCCGCGTCGACGACGCCCTCGCCCGGCACGATGATGCGCATGTCGGCGACGATCTCGGCGCGCCGGTTGAGTGTCCCGGCATCTGGCTTGGGCATGGCAAGGCCGGACATCGGCACTTCCTCCGCTCGACTGGTCAAAATCTTTTACCAGCCTGACAGTCTCGTTGCAACGATGCTTCGATGCGCGGAGGCGGCGACCCCAATTGCCAAGCTTGCGCAGCGGCAATCTGCCGCTCCCCGGCTGCGCCTTGCGCCGAGGTTCTAAACAAAGTGCGGACTGGCGGCTGCGGGACACCTCATGAATCTTTTGACCCCGACCGCCGAGCGGATCGACCACCTACAAAGAGGGAATAAGATATGCGCGTCTATTCGCCGGGATGTTTCGCCGGTTCGGAGTGCATGCGCCGCACGCGCCGCACGCCCCACCAGACGAGCAGAATGGCGACGGGCACGGATGCCGCGGTGACGACTTCCGGCGCGAAAACGTGACCGAAGACCGAAGCGCCCTTGGCGACATAGCCGATGAGGCCGACGACATAGTAGGACACGGCGGCGACGGACAAGCCTTCGACCGTCTGCTGCAGGCGCAGTTGCAGCCGGGCGCGGTTGTTCATCGACGCCAGCAGGTCCCGATTCTGCTTCTCGACTTCGACATCGACCCAGGTGCGCAGAAGCGTGGTGGCGCGTGTGAGTTTGCGCGACAGGTTGGCCTGGCGCTCCTCGACCGAGCGGCAGGTGCGCATCGCCGGCGCCATGCGCCGCAAGAGGAAGCCCGCCCAGGTGTCAAAACCCTGCACCGGCTCTTCATCCAGCGCCTCGAGGCGTTCGGTGACGATGCCGTCATAGGCGCGGCTGGCGCCGAAGCGGTAGAGGCTGGACGCGGCGTCGGCCTCGAGCTCGGCGGCGAGTTCGGTGAGGTCAGCGAGCAATGTCTGGCTGTCGCGGGTTTCGACCGCCTTCATTTCCAGCGTGGTCTGGGCCAGGCGGTCCTCAATGCGGCGGGCGCGGACGGACAGCGTCAGCGCCAGCGGCAGCCCGAGCATGGCGAGCGTACGATAGGTTTCGATATCGATCAGCCGCTGCGACAAGGCGCCGGTGCTGGCCGGCGTCAGGCCGCGATCGAGCACCAGCATGCGGGTCAGCCCGTCGCCGTCCTGGCGGAAATCGGTGACGATGGCGGCGGCGCCCCGCTCGACCAGCGAATAGCATAGGCTGGTCGGATCGAAGCCCGCGATCAGCTTCTCGCTCGCCTGCGTCCATTTGCGGATTTCGAGGCGGATGCCGGAGATCACCGTACCCGGCGGCGAGAAGCCGTTACCGAAGGGCGAATCCTCCTGGCCCCGGCCGTTCTCGGCCAACGGCCCTTCCCAGAGATAGGTCGAGAATTCCGTATGCCGCTCCCAGCGCAGCGTGCCCTTGCCCCATTTCATGGCATGGTGGCGCGCGTAGCGATCGGGCGCGGCTATGCCCAGCCGCCTCGAAAGCTCCGAGAGCACGGCATGGTCGACCGCGGCGCCGCCCTCGGTCATGAAGGAAAGCTGGATCAGCACGCGCGGCTTTTCGATCAGCGGGTGCGGACGGGCATGGACCTCGCCAATCGCGCCGGGCCGACCCTCATGCGCCGGAAAGCCCATCACGCTGCCTTGCGCGCGCGGCTGGAATTCGAGACTGGACATCTCGTCGGACACGGCTGGTCCCCCTGTTCTCGACCCTTCGTGCAACCCGGTCGTCTTGCGGCAATCGGCGGGACGCGTAAACAGCAAATATTAGCATCCGGCAATGGTGAAGCGCGGCCAGCGATCCGACCGGGTTTGACGAATTGGATAAATAATTTGACCAGTTGGCGACGGACGCTTTAATCTGGACGACATCCATTCCGTTCTCCAGGCGTCTCCCTTGAGCGACATTTTCTCCAGGATCGAGCATTCGCGCACCGCCGACGAGGTGGTGCAGCAGATCGAGAGCCTGATCCTCGAAGGCGTGCTGCGCACCGGCGATCGGCTGCCCGGCGAACGCGAACTGGCGCGCCAGTTCGACGTGTCGCGGCCCATCCTGCGCGATGCGCTCAAAGCGCTGGAAGGGCGCGGATTGCTGACGACCCGACCGGGCGGCGGCACGCATGTCGCCGACGTCATCGGCCAGATCTTCACCAAGCCGGTGACGGACCTCATCTCCACGCACCGCAAGGCGGTGACCGACTATCTGGAATACCGGCGAGAGATCGAGGCGGTGGCGGCCGAATACGCCGCGCGGCGGGCGACGCCGGAGGATCTCGCGCTGCTTGACCGTATCATGGCGCGCATGGACGAGGCGCACCGGACCGGAGACTTCGACGACGAGGCGGAGATCGACGTCGAATTCCATCACGCGGTGTGCGAATGCGCGCACAACATGATCCTCCTGCACACGCTGCGTTCCTGCTACCGGCTGCTGTCAGAAGGCGTGTTCCAGAACAGGCTTCTGGTGTTCAGCGTGCCCGGCGCGCGCGAGGCGCTGCTGCAGCAGCATCGCGCGATCCACGCCGCGATCAAAGCGGGCGACCCGGTCGGGGCGCGCGAGGCGGCGATGGACCACATCACCTATGTCGAGCGCTCGATGGCGGAAGCCGAGCGCAGCGGCGACTGGCAGCGCGTGTCCAGGCTGCGCCTCAGGCAACGCTCGGATGCCGGCGACATCGAACCCACACGCAAACGCTCCTGAGCACAGATTTAGCGGGGACCACTATGAGCGAAATCCTTACCATCGCCGACCTCAAGGACCTGGCACGCCGCAGGGTGCCGAAGATGTTCTTCGACTACGCCGATTCCGGCGCCTGGACTGAGAGCACCTACCGCGCCAACGAGGAGGATTTCGGCAAGATCAAGTTCCGCCAGCGCGTGCTGGTCGACATGAGCAACCGCTCGCTGGAATCGACCATGATCGGCCAGAAGGTGGCCATGCCGGTGGCGCTCGCGCCGACCGGACTGACCGGCATGCAGCATGCCGACGGCGAGATGCTGGCGGCACAGGCGGCCGAGGAGTTCGGCGTGCCGTTCACGCTGTCGACGATGAGCATCTGCTCGATCGAGGATGTCGCCTCGGCGACCAAGAAGCCATTCTGGTTCCAGCTCTATGTGCTTCGCGATAAGGATTTCGTGCTCAACCTGATTGATCGCGCCAAGGCGGCGAAGTGCTCGGCACTGGTGCTGACGCTCGATCTGCAGATTCTGGGACAGCGTCACAAGGACGTGCGCAACGGGCTCTCGGCGCCACCCAAAATGACGCTCGCCAACATCATTGACCTTGCGCTGAAGCCGCGCTGGTGCCTGGGCATTGCCGGCACCCCGCGCCGCACCTTCCGCAACATCGTCGGCCATGCCAAGGGCGTCGGCGACGTCTCCTCGCTATCGTCCTGGACGAATGAGCAGTTCGATCCGCAGCTGTCGTGGAAGGACGTCGCCTGGATCAAGGAGCGTTGGGGCGGCAAGCTGATCCTGAAGGGCATCCTCGACAAGGAGGACGCGCTGATAGCGGCGGATACCGGCGCCGATGCGATCGTGGTCTCCAACCATGGAGGGCGTCAGCTCGACGGCGCGCCCTCCTCGATCTCGGTGCTGGAAGAGATTGCGGATGCGGTCGGCGACAGGATCGAAGTCCATATGGACGGCGGCATCCGCTCCGGCCAGGATGTGCTCAAGGCGCTCTGCCTCGGCGCCAAGGGCACCTATATCGGCAGGCCGTTCCTTTACGGCCTCGGCGCGATGGGCAAGATCGGCGTCACCAAGGCGCTGGAAATCATCCGCAAGGAAATGGATGTCACGATGGCGCTGTGCGGCAAGCGGCTGGTCACCGACATGGGCAAGGAGCAGCTCCGGCGCTAGGACGCAGTAGCGCCAAGATCGCAGGGATCGCTTGCGTCGCTAGGGCGTTGTTCATCGATCGGCACTAGGCTTGGCCCCAACTGCCCCTGGGAACGTGTCCACATTGACCGAAACCAGCATCCACTATCTCGACGCGCGCGGGCCTGATGGCATGCGGCTTTATGCCATTGGCGACGTACATGGGCGCCCCGACCTGCTCGCCGCCATGCACCGGCGCATCGAGAGCGAATTGGAACATGCGCCCGGGTCCGACTGGCGCATCGTTCATCTCGGCGATTATGTCGACCGCGGGCCGGACTCCAGAAGCGTCATCGATTTCCTTATCGAGGCGCACAAGCGCGATCCGCGCAACATCATGCTTGCCGGCAACCACGATATCGGCATGCTCGAATTCCTTGCCGACGGCGAACCGGACGGTCTGTTCATGAATTACGGCGGCGTGCAAACGGCGCAGTCCTATGGCGTGAACATTCTCCGCGACGCCCACAGCGACGGTAAGGGGGAAGCCGTGAGGCGGGGACATGCGGCGCTCGTGGAAGCGGTGCCACGCAGCCATTTAGACTTCCTGCAATCGCTGACATTGTCCGTCACCTTCGGCGACTTCTTCTTCTGTCACGCGGGCATCCGGCCGGGCGTGCCACTCGACCTCCAGAACCAGCAGGACTTGATCTGGATCCGCGACGCCTTCCACGACCATCCAGGGCTTTTCCCAAAGGTGATCGTGCACGGGCACACACCCGTTGCAGAAGCGGATGTGCGGGCCAATCGCGTCAATGTCGACACGCTTGCCTGGAAATCGGGAACGCTGAGCGCGCTTGCCGTCAATGGCGGCGACAAACGCATCCTGACCGTCCAGGGGAAGGCGCTCTAGGCGCGATCCCCGGCGCGGGCGCGCTTCCGATCTTGTCGGAACCCTAGTCCAGCGAGGCGGTGACGCCGTAGCCGTCGACGGCCCGGTGGTTGGTCGCGGCGTCGGCGGCATAGATGCCCAGGCCGCAGAGCACGATGGCAGACAGCATGACAAAAGACAGGAGAGCTGCTTTCACGGACGTCATCTCTGGTTAAGCTTTCTGCATCTGGGCACGAGGCGGTTACCAATGCGTTGAAACGATAAAATGCGTCTCAATGTTTCGACGATTTCGCGCTTCTAAGCAGATTCTGTATCGCCGGTGTGTCGGCTGGATCACACAAGAGGTTCATGGCGGTTGCACGGGCGATACAAGGCGCGCCCTCTTAAGCGAGCGCTCCGACACAAACCAAGAAAGAAGAACGTTGTCCCCAGGCGGAAGCGCTGAGGCGTGCTAATTATGCCACGCTGCGTCCGCGTGGACGTGTTGAGATGCAGATCAGGCCGGCATCAGCTGAACATCACACGCCCTAGATCGTGGCCACCCAGGCGCGGGCAATCGCCAGGCCGGCGGCATCGGCTTCGGGGCCATTACCGGCCAACTCATCGTCGAGCCGGTCGTTCCAGTCGGGATGGCGCTCGGCGATCGTTGCCGCGAAGGAGGTGCTCCAATCGCGCACCATCGGCGTATCGGCCTCAAAGTGGAACTGGAAGCCATAGACGGCGCGGCCAAGGCGGAAGGCCTGATTCTCGGCCACCGGACTGCCCGCAAGCCGCACGGCATTCTCAGGCAGCACAAAAGTGTCGTCGTGCCACTCGAAGATCGGGAATTGTTCGGGCAGCGCCGCCAGCACCGGATCCAACTTCGCGGCGGGCGTCAGCGAGACCTGGTGCCAGCCGAACTCGGTGGCGCCGCCGATGTGGTTGTCGCCACCAAATGCGCGGGCAAGGAGCTGACTGCCGAGGCAGATGCCGAGCACCGAGCGGTCCTTCTCAGCGAAATCGCGTGTCAGTTCAAGGAGCGCGGGGAAATAGGGATATTCCTCGTCTGCCAGCGCATTCTGCCCACCGCCCAGCACGACCATCGCATCATGCTCGCCTGCATCCTGCGGCAACGGATCGCCCTGGTAGGGGCGTCTTAGGTCGAGATCGGCGCCCGCTTCGGCCAGAGCGGCACCGACCTGACCGAGGCCGGTATTGTCGTAGTTCTGGACCACCAGCACGCGCATCTAGAATCCTGCTGACATGACAATGCTGAGGCGAGCGATATCATGCGGCCCATATTTCAGCCAAGATGCGGATCGAGAGAGAAAACTATGCCACTGCAGAACCGGGTCGATCCCTTCGGCGCGATCCACGCGGTGCCCGAACGCGGCCAGTTCACCGGCAATCGCGGCATCATCCACGACCCTGAGACGAAATCGCTCCTCAAGAAACGCTGGGCCTTGCCGGCCTGGATCATCTGCGTGTGCCGGTTCCGCAATGTGCGGCGCGAGCCGATGGGCCGCAATAGGGGAGGAAAAGCCAGTTGGACCGAATTGTTCTTCCTCGACGAGGTGACGGCATTGGCTGCCGGCCACCGGCCCTGTTTCTTCTGCCGGCGAGAACGGGCGACAGATTTCGTGAGCCGCTTCGGAGAGGCGTTCGGCATTGATGTGCCGCGCGCGCCGATGGTCGACAAAAGGCTGCACAAGGAGCGGCTGGCATCGGGCGGACAACCTCCTGTCGTGACCACTCCGGAGCTCGGCGGCTTGCCCGATGGAACGATGATCGCGCATGGCGATGCTGCCTATGCGCTGCGTGCCGGCCAGGCGCTCGAATGGTCGTTTGCCGGTTACGCCAGTCCAATTACCTTCGACCGCCTCGCCGACCTGCCGCTGCGCATGCTGACGCCAGCGACCACTATTGCGGTGCTGCGGAGAGGCTTCCAGCCTGTCTGGCATCCTACCGCCGATACTTGACGGCACCGCTTGCCTCGCCCATTCCTCAAAGATGCGCGCCAACTACAAAATGCAGCGGCTATTCGTGCCGGACGATCTTGGGCCTAGCCTCGAATTCGACGCCGGGCAGCAGCAAAGCCATTATCTCGCCCATGTGCTTCGGCTTGGTGAAGGCGCCGAGGTCCTGCTTTTCAACGGCCGCCACGGCGAATGGTCGGCTGCGATCGCCGCAAAGTCCAAAAGGGCGGTCCGGCTGAAGGTGCTCGAATTGCAGCGGCCGCAGCCGCCGTTGCCCGACCTCCTCTATTGCTTCGCCCCGCTGAAGCAAGCCCGGCTCGACTATCTCGTGCAGAAGGCCGTCGAGATGGGCGCCGGTATCCTGCAGCCGGTCATAACCCGGCATACGCAGGTGGCGAAACCCGGCATCGATCGGCTGCGCGCCAATGTCGTCGAGGCGGCCGAACAATGCGGCATCCTGGCGGTGCCGGAGGTGCGCGAGGCGGAAAAGCTGGAGCGGCTGCTCGGCAACTGGGACAAGGAACGACGGCTGATCTTCTGCGACGAGGACGCCTCGACCAACAATCCGCTGCCGGCGTTGCAAGCGGTCAAAGAGAAGAAACTTGCGCTTCTGGTCGGGCCGGAGGGCGGATTTTCCGAGGACGAGCGCAAGATGCTGAGAGCCTTGCCTTTCGTCACCGCCATTCCGCTCGGGCCACGCATCCTGCGCGCCGACACGGCGGCGGTGGCAGCGCTTGCCGCGATCCAGGCGACTATCGGCGACTGGTGATCAAATCCGGTTGAGCAGTGGCTCAGGATTTTTTGCTTGATCGGCTGACGGCATTTCGTCCATCTAGCGCCGGCGGCCGTCCGGCCGCTGCAGCGCCACGCCGTCTTTCTGGTGTGCTAAAAGCGCTGTAGCACTAAGATCTTGCGCAGGGTGCCCGGTGGAAATCGACGTCGATTTCCTGGCAGTGCGCTCGGAGGGGCTTCATGGCGCGCGACACAACCGACTCACGGCCCATCGAAGGCATAGGCGAACTGGTCGACTATCTGGCCGCCGGCAACAAGCCGCGCGACAAATGGCGCATCGGGACCGAGCACGAGAAATTCCCCTTCTATGTCGACGGCAACGCGCCGGTGCCCTATGGCGGCGAGCGCGGTATCCGCGCCATTCTCGAGGGCATGCGGGAGAAGCTCGGCTGGGACCCGATCATGGATGCCGGCCGCATCATCGGCCTTGTCGAACCGACCGGCCAGGGTGCGATCTCGCTGGAGCCGGGTGGCCAGTTCGAGCTTTCCGGGGCGCCGCTGGAATCGATCCACCAGACCTGCCGCGAGGGCAACGCGCATCTGGCGCAGGTGCGCGAGATCGCCGAGCCTATGGGGATCCGCTTCCTCGGCCTCGGCGGCAGCCCGAAATGGTCGCTCGCCGACACGCCGAAAATGCCGAAGTCGCGGTACGAGATCATGACGCGCTACATGCCGAAGGTCGGCACCAAGGGCCTCGACATGATGTACCGCACCTGCACGATCCAGGTGAACCTCGACTTCGAGAGCGAAGCCGACATGCGCCGCAAGATGCAGGTGTCGCTGAAGCTGCAGCCGCTGTCGACGGCGCTGTTCGCCAACTCGCCCTTCACCGAGAGCCGGCCGAACGGGCTGCAGAGCTGGCGCGGCGACATCTGGCGCGATACCGACAACCAGCGCTCGGGCATGCTCGAATTCTGCTTCTCGCCCGAGTTCGGCTTCGCCGACTATGTCGAATGGGCGCTCGACGTGCCGATGTATTTTGTCATCCGCGATGGCCACTATCACGACATGACGCGCTACACCTTCCGCCAGTTCATGGCCGGCGCGGCCCGCAACGAAATCCCCGACGGCCTGCCGACGATGGGCGACTGGGCGAACCATCTCTCCACATTATTCCCCGACGTGCGCCTGAAGCGCTTCCTTGAAATGCGCGGCGCCGATGGCGGACCGTGGCGGCGCATCTGCGCCCTGCCCGCCTTCTGGGTCGGGCTGCTCTATGACGAGCAGGCGCTGAACGCCGCCGAGGCGCTGACCGCGAGTTGGACCTACGAGGAGGCGCTGGCCATGCGCAACGCAGTGCCGGAGCTGGGCATTGCGGCGCCGTTCCGCAACACCACCCTGCGCGACGTCGGCCGCGACGTGCTCGCCATCTCGCGCATGGGCCTGAAGAACCGTGGCAAGAAGAACCGCGACGGCTATGACGAGACGTCTTTCCTCAACACGCTCGACGAGGTCGTGGCGCGCGGCACCACCAGCGCCGAGGAGATGCTGTCGGCCTATCACACCCGCTGGGGCGGCTCGATCGAACCGGTTTTCATGGAATACGCCTACTGAACGTCCGGCCTACCCCGATGGTGGTCAGTAGAAGCCGCTTCAATCCATGATGGAAAGGAAATAGTCTCCCTCGACGAGGATGTTCCCGGAGGAGACCCTATGCCTTCCCTGTTCGACATGTTTGCCCAGGCCCAGAACGGCGCCGCCATGCAGGCGCTGGCGCAGCAATACGGGCTCTCGATGCAGCAGACGCAGGCCGCGGTCCTGGCGCTGCTGCCGGCTTTCTCGCAAGGGTTGCGGCGCACCACCGCCGATCCTTACGGGATGGGCGCCTTCATGACGGCGATGGCGAGCGGCCAGCACGCCAAGTATTTCGAGGACGCGACCAGAGCCTTTTCGCCGCAAGGCATCGATGAGGGCAATGGCATTCTCGGCCATCTGTTCGGTTCGAAGGACCTTTCCCGCGCCGTGGCTGCCCAAGCCGCGCAGGCCACGGGGCTGAGCCAGCAGGTGCTCCAGCAGATGCTGCCGGCCATGGCCTCAATGATGATGGGCGCGCTGTTCAACCAGACCAACAATCAACTGAGTGGGGGGCAGATGCAGGGGGCGGGCGGCTTCGGCGGCAGCGGCAATCCGCTCGGCGAGATCATCGAGCAGATGATGCGGCAAGGCGGCCTCGCCCCTACGCAAACGCGGCAAGCGCCGCAGCCGGCGCCCAATCCATACGGCGAAAACCCGCTGGGCAAGGTGCTGCAGGATATGTTCGGCGGCGGCGCACCACAGTCACAAGGCGCAACCCAACAAGCGCCCAGCCCCTACGGCGACAACCCGTTTGGCAAGGTGTTGCAGGATATGTTTGGCGGTGGCGCCCAGTCGCAAGGGCAGCCCCAGCAGACGCAAAGCCCCTATGGCGACAACCCACTCGGCAAGATCTTCGAGGAGATGCTGCGCCAGGGTGGCGGATTCGGCCTGCCCGGCGGCCAGCCGGCGCCGCAGTCGCAACAGCGTCAACCGCAGCAGAGCGCTCCGCAACAACCGCAGACCAACCCGAGCGGCCGGCCGCGGAACCCGTTCGACGACATCTTCGGCAAGATGTTCGAAACCGGCGCGCAACAGCGCGACGAGTATGAAAAGAACGTCGGTACGATCTTCGACCAGTTCAAGCGCGACATGGATCGACGGTAGGTCTCGCACTGCCCTAAAGATGTGCCGCCATTCGGGTCAGGCGAAGTCGAAAACGGCGAGTCCGAGAACAGGCCTACGCCGGCCGTAGCCCTTCATAGAGCGGAGACACCTGCGAGAGCTTCGGCCGGCGAAGGCCGCAGCGGGGCATTTCTTGGTCCGTCAGCACCGGAAGCCCAAGACGCCGTTTGCAGACCGGCCTCACCTGAATGACGTCACATCTAAAAAAAAATGCCCGGTCCTGGAGGAGAACCGGGCAATGTGCAGGCTGGCCGGCGGGGAACCGGCAGGGAGTGTGGGAGCCTGCATGAGACTTGGCCGCGCCGAGCGGTGAAAAGGTTCACGCGACCGGTAGATCCGGGCAGTCCGGCCGTTCAAGCCACATAACGGGCGAGATCCTCGATCGTATCGGCGCGCTCGCTGGCGATGGCGCGCAGCTTCACGGTCGGGTCGCGGCCGAACGGCACGGCGACGGCGACGTGAAGGTCGGCGCGGGTCAGGCCGATATCGGCAAGCTCGGCATCCGACATCTCGCCCAGGCGATAGAAGGCGCGGCGATTTTTCCAGGCGACGAAGGCATTGCCCAGAGCATTGAGCACGCGCGTCGCAACAGCCGGACGCGTGGTGATGCGCGAGGTCTCGGAAGCGAATTCAATCGTGGTCATGTCAATCTCTCCTTCGAGGAGTCGAGCGGACGAAACCAGGTAAACGGCGCCTTGGCAGAAGCGCCGTTCCGGTTTCCATGCACATGCCTTCATGTGGACAATGCCAATTTGCCACCCTGAGATTGATTAATCCAACGAATGTTTTTAATCTCCAGCATCAACATCAATGATAGGTTGGACCGATGAAGGCGCCGCTCGACCTCGATCAGTTGCAAACTTTCATCTCTATCGCCGACACTGGCAGCTTCACCCGCGCGGCCGAAGAGGTGCACCGCACGCAGTCGGCGGTGTCGATGCAGATGCGGCGGCTGGAGGAGCGGATCGGCAAGCCGCTGTTCGAAAAGGACGGCCGCACCAACAAGTTGACCGAGGAGGGCGACAGGCTGCTTTCCTATGCGCGGCGGCTGATTTACCTCAACCGCGAGACCTTGGCCGCGTTCGACGACCAGCGCCTCGAAGGCACGATCCGCATCGGCACGCCCGACGATTATGCCGACCGCTTCCTGCCCGAGATCATGGCCCGCTTCTCGCGCTCCAACCCGCGCGTCGAGCTGACCGTCGTCTGCGAGCCGACGCCGGGGCTGGTCGAACATATCAAGCGCGGTAATCTCGACCTGGCGCTGGTGACCCACAACGACACGCGCGGCCAATCGGAAGTGGTGCGGCGCGAGCCGCTTCTGTGGGTGACCTCGGCCAACCACGCCACGCACGAACAGGAAATCCTCCCGATGGCTTTCGGTCGGCCGAACTGTATCTGGCGGCGCGCCGCCGTCGACGTGCTCGACCGCCAGAACCGCGAGTACCGCGTACTGTTCTCCAGCTTCTCGGCCACGGTGATCACCGCGGCCGTGCTTTCCGGCCTCGCGGTCTCGGTATTGCCGGAATGCGCGCTGAGGCCGGGCATGCGCGTGCTTGGCGAGGCCGACGGCTTCGGCCAGTTGCCGGACTGCCGAATCGGCATCATGCGCGGCCAGACCTCGCAACCGGAGATCGTCGATGCCTTGGCCCGCCATATCGCAGAGAGCCTCGACAACATTTCCGTCCCCGTCAGCGAAGAGCCGGGAAGCTTCGACTTCGCCGCGCTCGCCTTTGCCAAGATGAAACGGGTCAAGGCCAATCAGATCATGCCTGGATGGTAGGCAGGAGCATTCCAGGAAAAGTGTGAGCGGTTTCCGTCCGGAATTGCCTCAAAACGAGGAGATAGAGCGAACGGCGGAACTTTCCTGGGCGTTGGACGAAACGTCCAACAGTGCGAGCAACTGGCCGGGCTCCAGCGGTGGCGACAGCAGATAACCCTGCAACTGGTGGCAGCCCATGCGGACCAGCAGGGCCTTTTGCGTGTCGGTCTCGACGCCTTCGGCAGTCACCTCGACCTTCAGCGCCAGCGCCAGCTCGATAAACGTCTTGGCGATTGCGCGGGCGCTCTGATCCTCGTCGAGCAGACGCACGAAAGAGCGGTCGATCTTCAGCTTGTCGATCGACTGTCGGCGCAGATAGCTCAGCGAAGAATAGCCGGTGCCGAAATCGTCGAGCGCGACGCGCACGCCTGACTGGCGCAGCGCGGCAATCACAGTGCTGGTCGTGTCGCTGTGTTCGAGCAGAACGCTTTCGGTGGTCTCGAGCTGCAGGCGGGACGGATCAAGCCCGGTTTCCTTCAGGATTCGAGCGACCTGCTCGGCAAAGCCGACATCACGCAGTTGCATCGGCGAGATGTTCACCGCGATCCACGGCAATTCGGTGCCGACGGCGAAGCGGCAAGCTTCGCTCAGAGCCCATTTGCCAAGCTCGCCGATCAGGCCGCGCTCTTCGGCGATCGCGATGAATTGCGCCGCCGGCAAGGCGCCGTGCACCTCATGCCCCCAGCGTATCAGCGCCTCGGCGCCCAGTATTCGGTGGCCGTCCGCCGCAAAAACCGGCTGATAGGCGAGCTTTATGCCACCTTCGCCGTCCAGCGCCTTGCGAAGTTCCGATTCGACCTTGCGCTTGCGCAACAGGAGATCGTCCATGTCGCCGGCGAACACCTGGTAGCGGCCACGACCGTTCTTCTTGGCCTCGTAAAGCGCTATGTCGGCCTTGCGCAACAGGTCATCCGCGTCCGTCTCCGATCCAGACGACAGCGCGATGCCGACGCTCGCGCTGACGAAGACCTGGTCGTCGATCAGCCGGAACGGCTCGCGCAGCCTCAGGAGCAGCCTTTCGGCGATGTCCTCGGCGCTTGCGACGTCCGGAACGTCAATCAGGATGATGGCGAACTCGTCGCCGCCGAGCCGTGCGACGGTGTCGACTTCGCGGATGGTGTGCCTCAGCCGCGCCGCCGTCTGGCGTACAAGCTCGTCGCCGGCCGGGTGGCCGAGCGTGTCGTTGATGTGCTTGAAGCGATCGAGGTCGAGGTAGAGCAGCGCGACGCGCGTCTTCTCCCGGCTGGCGAACAGCAGGGTGCGCCGCAAGCGATCCTCGAACAGAGCCCTGTTGGGCAGGCCGGTCAACGTATCGTGGAAGGCAAGGTACTGCGCCTGGTCCTGGCTTGTCTGCAGCGCGGCCGAGGCGCGACGCAACCTGCGCAACAGGAACACCAGCACGCCGCCAGCGAGGAGTAGCGCGATCCCCAAAGCAGGCGCGACCTGGCGCACCAAGGCAAGGCCTGGCCGCAAGGGCTGCCAACCGATGTAACCGAGGATGACGCCACGGGAATCGATGAGCGGTACGGCCGCGGCGCCTGCCGGCTGAGACAGCGGCACCAGCCTTGCTCCCTCAAGCAGATACTTTCCAGCGATCTTTCCGATCACCGCATCGTTTATGAATTCGACGGACACATGCAGATATTCGCTTCCGGGCGTCTGGGTCACATTGCTCGAGTTCGGCACGAGCGGCATGACGCTCAAGATCGCCGGCTGGCCGTCCAGCGACACCAGATCCTCGGCGACCATCTTGGCAGGCTGGCCGGACGCGTCGGCCCGGGCTGGTTGCGCTAGTTTGGCACGGAGCTTTTCAACGGTGGGAAGAAGGGTGGGCTTATCCTCACCATAGGCGGACAGGTCGACCACCTTGCCTTCGCGCATGGCGTGGATCGGATGATTGGCGTCATCAAGGATGTAGACACGGTTATGGCCGTAATAAGTGTACATCCAGACGCTGAGATTGTCCGCCATCCAGGCTTGGTTGCCTGCCTTCGCATTGATGACGGATTCGTCCCAGACCGATACGCTTTCCTGCTCCCGCTGCACGGCTTCGATCTGGTCCTGCAGGCCGTCGGCGATAAACATCTTCTGCCGTTCGAGCGAGTCATCGTCGACCTTGCCGGCCGCGTAGAAGCCGAAGCCGACGACTATCGCCAAAGCGAAGGCTGCCAGCGTCAGCACGGTCAGGGTGACCTGGTGAGTCAAAGGACTGCTGTTGTGGCTTGCGCTCATTCGTTCCGGCCGGCTCTGCTCGCGTCAGTCAAAGCAAATCGGACTTAAGATCGCGTTATGATATTAGCGAGGTTTGTCCCGGCTTGACGCGCGGCGATAAGCGATCCCCAATCGCCTGATGAGTGAAACAGCAACCGAATCACGCAGCAACGCCACCGAATACACGGTGAGCGAGATTTCCGGAGCGCTGAAGCGCACTGTCGAGGACGCCTTCGGCAATGTACGGGTGCGTGGCGAGATTTCCGGCTATCGCGGCCCGCATTCGTCCGGCCACGCCTATTTCGCGTTGAAGGACGAGCGCGCGCGGATCGATGCCGTGGTATGGAAGACCACCATGGCGCGGCTGAAGTTCCGCCCCGAGGAAGGCATGGAGGTGATCGCCAGCGGCAAGCTGACCACCTATCCCGGCAAGTCCAACTACCAGATCGTCATCGACAATCTGGAGCCGGCGGGCGCCGGGGCGCTGATGGCGCTGCTTGAGGAGCGCAAGCGCCGACTGCAGGCGGAGGGCCTGTTCGAGGCCGGCCGCAAGCGGCGACTGCCGTTCATGCCCAAAGTCATCGGCGTCATCACGTCGCCGACCGGCTCGGTAATCCGCGACATCATCCATCGCATCAAGGACCGGTTTCCGCTTCACGTGCTGGTCTGGCCGGTGCGGGTCCAGGGCGACACGACGGCACGGGAAGTGACTGCCGCCGTCGACGGCTTCAACGCGCTGAGCTGGGACGGTCCCATCCGCCAGCCCGACGTTTTGATCGTGGCGCGCGGCGGCGGCAGCCTGGAAGACCTCTGGGGCTTCAACGATGAAGGGCTGGCGCGGGCGGTGGCGTCGTCCGGCATCCCCGTGATCTCCGCTGTCGGGCACGAGACCGACTGGACGCTGATCGATTTCGTTTCCGACATGCGCGCGCCGACGCCGACGGGCGCGGCCGAGATTGCCGTGCCCGTCAGGGCCGACCTGGAAGCCACCTTGGCCAGCCTCGGCGCGCGGCTCAGCGCCTGCGCCTCGCGGCATCTGGAGCGCAAGCGCCAGGCGGTGCGCGCCGCGGCGCGCGCGCTCCCCTCGCCCGACCAGTTGCTTGCGCTGCCGCGCCGGCGTTTCGACGATGCGACCAGCCGGCTGGGCCGCGGGCTGACGGTGAATATCGAGCGCAAGCGGGCGACGCTGGATCGGCAAAGACTGACACCTGCGACCCTGTCGCGGCGTCTCAACGAAGCGCGCACCCTGACCGGCCGCGACATTGCCAGGGCACGAGCCGCGTTCTTCGCCATCGTCCGCGAACGGCGCGCGCGTTTCCAGCGCAATTCCACACGCCTGTCGCCGGCGCCAATCATCCGGCGCCAGAAGCTGCAGGCCGACGCACTGGCCGGATTGTCGCGCCGCCAGGACCAGGCGATGGCGCGGCGCCTCGATCGGCTGCGCGCGTCCCTCACCCAGGCGGACCGGCTGCTTTCAACGCTGTCGCACAAAGCTGTGCTGGCGCGCGGCTTCGCTCTGGTCAAGGACGCGGACGGCGCCGTCATCAAGCGGGTCGCGGAACTGGCGCCGGGCGCGGCATTGCAGTTGGAGTTCGCCGACGGCAACGCGGAGGCCATCGCGACCAGCGGCGGCGCGCGGCCTAAACTCGCCGCGAAATCGACCGCGAAGGCCAGGGAGCCTGGCAATCAGGGCTCGTTGTTCTGAGGTTTCCATGAGTAACCACCAACCGCATCTTCGCACGCCCTCGGGCAAGCCGCGCCTGCGCTCCTTCGGCATCGCGCTGGACGGCACGCCGGGCCGTTTCAACGCTATCACCGACGTGCCTGGCGTGTCGGTGGGCTACACGACGCTGATTTCGGGGGACGGCCCCTTGCGGGTCGGCACCGGTCCGGTGCGCACCGGCGTCACCGCCATCCTGCCAAGGCCGGTTCAAGAACTCGCAACGCCGGTGTTCGCCGGCGTGTTCAGCCAGAACGGCAATGGTGAATTGACGGGCACGCACATCATCGAGGAGACGGGTGCGTTCAATTTCCCGATCACCATCACCAACACGCATTCGTGCGGTGTGACACGCGACGGCACGCTGCGCTGGATGCACAAGGTGCTGCCAGCCGCGCTCGACAGCGCCTGGGGCCTGCCGGTGGCGGCCGAGACCTATGACGGCTTCCTCAACGACATCAACGGTCATCATGTCGGCTTCGACCATGTCGCCGCCGCGCTCGATGGGGCTACGAGCGACGCGATCGAGGAGGGCAGCGTCGGCGGCGGCACCGGGATGATCTCTTTCGGCTTCAAGGCCGGGTCAGGCACCGCCTCGCGCCTCGTCGAATGGCACGACAGGCGTTATACGCTGGGCGTGTTCGTGCAGGCGAATTTCGGCAAAAGACACAATTTGACCATTCGCGGCCGGCGCGTCGGTCCCGAATTGATCGAGCCGGCCATTCGCGAGGCGACAGCGCGCGCGGAAAAGGGTTCGATCATCGCTGTCGTCGCCACCGACGCGCCGTTCCTGCCGCATCAGATGAAGCGGCTCGCCAGGCGCGTGCCGCTCGGCATCGCCATGACCGGCGGCTATGGCTACCACAGTTCGGGCGACATTTTTCTCGCCTTCTCGACCGCCAATCCGGAGGCTGCCCAAGCGGCTTCCGGTCGCATCGCGCGGGCCGAGTTCATCCCGGACGTCGACATCGACCCGTTCTTCGACGCGATCGTGCAAGGCGTCGAGGAAGCGATCCTCAACGCGCTGGTCGCCAATGGGGATATGACGGGGCGCGACGGCAATTTTGTGCCGGCGCTGCCCAAATACTGGCTGGAGAAGAAATCCGGCTAGCAGATACGGTCTGCCCGTGCCGGCAGGGGCATTTCACTCCGCCGGCGTGTCCAGCTTGGTTTCGCCGGCGCCCTCTTCGGCGGCTTCCTCGAGGCGCGAGGCGATCAGTTCCTGGATGTCGCCGACCTCTTCCTGAATGTCCTCGAGCAGAATGCCTGCCTCGGCCGCCTTGGCGCAGCACTCCTTGGCGAGGGTCTCGGCCTGTTCGATCTTGATCGGCGAATGCTGGCAATGGACTTTCTCGCCAATCCACCCGCGCAAGAACTCGATCGCATGTTCACTCATACTGCTTCTTCCCTGGCGGCAAAGCCGGTTGGTAGCCATGAACGTCCACACCCCGCAAAGGATGCATGCCCCATTCGAGCCGAGTCGGCCTCGACCGGCAAGACATCTTGCCCGTGGTACGCGAAACCGAAGGACTGGAAGGGTTCAAGGTGCACGTTCAGATCGTTGAGAAATTTGAGATCGTTGATTGGGTCGATAGAAGGATCGTTGTTGTTTTTGCTTGCTTTTTTCTATCCTGGACAACGCATTTGTATCACAAACCGTATCATAGGGTCCCGGTCAACGTCGCCCCGGCCTCAGCCTGAGCAGCCGCTATATAGTGATATCCTCACGCAATGTCGACTCGGGCTTCGACATCCGGGCGGCTACCTCCCCAGAAGATTGCGCTCGACGGTCCTCAGATACGTAAGCATCGCGTTGCCGACGCCTTCGACGGCTCGCGCCAGAAGCGCATCCAGGACGACCTTTTGCTCGCCGCAATAGATGGCGGGGCGCTCCTGCGAGAAGGAACGCCTCTTCATCCCGAGCCACGGCCGATCGCCAAGCTGGCGACGCACGGCACGACGCTCGCTGAGAATCCGCGCGACATCGCCCACGGGTCACGCGAGAGAACCGGCCTGATCAACGCCGTCCTCGGAATCCAGGGCCATGCCTGATGCAAAGGGGGCGGATCACCGTTTCCAGTCGCTCTCCACCTGTCGATCTGGATCGAAGGAGAAGAGCGTCTCGACTGGGTGGGCTGTTCCTGGATTGATGAGGGCAAGGATCAGCCTAGCCCCCTAGCACCTACCGCTTTATTCCGGCTAACCGTGCCGGATTTCCGTGCCGAGCACCTTCAGGCACTCGCGGATGAATGCGGCGAGGGCGGTCCAGCCTTTGGCCGAAACCATCGTGCCGTCGACGTACGCCTCGGTTGGGGACAGATCGATGTAGGTACCGCCGGCAAGTGTGACTTCCGGCTCGCAGGCGGCCAACGCGCCGACCTTCTTGCCACGCACCACGCCGTCGACCGCGATCAGGATCTGCACACCGTGGCAGATCGTGAAGATCGGCTTCCTGGTCTCGTGGAAATGGCGCACCATGGCCTGGATGCGCTTGTCGGTGCGGATGTATTCCGGTCCGCGGCCGCCGGCGCAATAGACGGCGTCGTACTGGTCGAGTTGCTTTTCGGCGTCGGCGAACGTCTTGTTGATCAGAGCATAGTGGCCGAGCTTCTCGGTGTAGGTCTGGTCGCCTTCGAAGTCGTGCAGCGAGGTCTTGATCACGTCGCCGGCATTCTTGTCGGGGCAGACTACATGGACCGTATGGCCGACCGCCTCCATGGCCTGCTGGTAGACAAAGATTTCGTATTCCTCGGTGAATTCACCGGTCAGCATCAGGATTTTCTTGGCTGGCATGACTTTTCCTATTCGATTGAGATGGCGAGGCGCGAACCGCGCCTCGCCAGGGACTGCGGTGACGGTGTGAGAACGGAGAATCGGGGAAGTAGTGGTCCTTGGCGTTGGCCTGGGTGATCAGGGCTGCATCGAGCTTGACGTGACCGCGGACCGGCGCCTGAGTCTGATCAGGCTTGGCGAAGCGCACGTCGTGTCCGTCGATCGACAACGTGCCTTCGCTGGACTCGATATGGCCGGAGAGGAGCCGCATGAAAGTCGACTTGCCGGCGCCGTTCTCACTGATGATCGCGTGGATTTCGCCGGGCAGAATATTGAGCGTCACATCCGACAGGACGGTCACGCCGCCGAATTGCTTGGAGAGACCCGGGGCCCGCAGCACCGCAGGATCGACCGGCATGTCGGCCGTCGGCACAGCAACAAGATCTCTGTCGAGACGAGCGGCAACGGACATCGGAAGGATTACTCGAAAGCGGGCAGGAGCCGGTCCCGCGAATTCTCGATATGGACCCGCATGGCCTTCGCGGCCGCATCCGCATCACCGGAGGTGAAGGCCGCGAGGATCGCCTCGTGCTCGTCCAGCGCCTCTTCGGTGACGCGCGAGTGGTACATCAGGCGGAAGATGTGGAAATGCGTGTGCTGGTGGCTCAGCGTTTCGCGAATGAGTTCGTTTCGGGCGAACTCCATGATCTTGTCGTGGAAGATCGCGTCCTGCCTGGCAAAATTGGAATAGCGCAGGCGTTCATCCTTGCCGACTCGCCTGGCCATCAGGCCGGCCGCTTCCTGCAGGATCGCGAGGCGCTCCGCGTTCAGCGTCGCTGTCGCCTTGGCCGCGGCGGCCGGCTCGAGCAGCAAGCGCAGTTCATAGAGCTCGTCGAACCGGCGGCGCGTGATCTGCGGCGCGGCGCGGAAGCCGATCAGATGGGTCTTGATCACCAGCCCCTCGCCTTCCAGCCGGCCAAGGGCCTCGCGGATCGGCGTATGCGACACGTCGAATTCGCGCACCAGACTGTCCACCGTGATCCGCGAGCCGGGCGGGATCTTCAGCGACATCAGTTGCGCGAAGATCGCCTCATAGACGTCGCCCGCGAGGCTGTTGGCGCGCTGAATGCGGCCACTCGGGCGGGCCTCGCTATCGACCATCTGGTCCGGATTTTCCATACGTCACCTCTTGACAGGGGCAAGTCCTACCACGATGCTTTGGCCAATTCAATACTATATCCTATAGGATTTTATCGAGGATATTCGAATGGCCTGACGGACCGGCCCTGCATATCGGCCGACCTCTTTTCGTCCCCCACTTCCAAAGGACCACGCCCCATGACCCTATTTGCAGCCGTGCGGCTTCCGCGCGAAATCCTGTTCGGCAAAGGTCAGCGCAAAGCGCTGCCGGCGATCGCGGCACGCCACGGCAGTCGGGCCTTCCTCTGCACGGATGAGCGCCTGTCAAGGACGCCTGAATTTGTCGAGATCCTCGCCGGCCTGAAGGCCGCCTCGATCGAGACCCTGGTCTATGACAAGACCTTGCCCGATGTACCGCGCGACAGCGTGACGAGCTGCATAGCCGGAGCGAAGGCCTTCAGGCCGGACATGGTCATCGGTATCGGTGGCGGCAGTTGCCTGGACATGGCCAAATGCGCCGCGCTGCTGCTCAGCCACGGCGGACGGCTCCAGGATTATTATGGCGAGTTCAAGGTCCCTGGCCCTACCCTCCCCCTCATCGCCGTGCCGACGACAGCCGGCACGGGTTCTGAGGTCACCCCGGTCGCGGTGATCTCCGATCCGGACCGTACGCTCAAAGTCGGCATCTCAAGCCCGCATCTGATCGCGGCGGTGGCCCTTTGCGACCCCGACCTGACCTCGACATGCCCACCTTCGCTGGCCGCTGTCGCCGGCGCCGACGCCTTGACCCATGCCATCGAAGCGTTCACCGCTTCAAGACGAGGCACCGATGCCGACTTGCCGCAAAAGCACGTTTTCATCGGCAAGAGCGCATTGACGGATCATTTCGCGCTTCTGGCGATCAAGCTGCTGGGCCGCAGCCTGGAAACCGCCTGTGGTGACAGCTCCAACGAAGCGGCTCGCGCCGACGTCATGATGGGCGCGTTGGCCGCGGGCTGTGCCTTTGGAACCGCGGGGACCGCAGCTGCCCATGCCGTGCAATACCCTGTCGGCGCGCTCACGCACACTGCGCATGGAGCGGGCGTCGCAACGATGCTGCCTTACGTGATGCGCTACAACCTGCCAGCTGCGACATCGGAGATTGCTGAGATCGGGGTTGCTCTTGGCCTGCCGCAGCAAGGCCGGGACACCGATCAGCTGGCGGATGCGACCATCAAGGAAGTCGCGAGGCTGTTCAGCGCCATCGGCATCACGCGAACGCTAGCCGACCTCGGCCTTCCGGAGGACAGGATCGACTGGACGGCAGAACAGGCCCTCGGCATCGACCGCCTGATCAAGAACAATCCCCGCCCTTTCGACCTGCAGGCGATGCGGCGCCTGGTTAGAGCTGCCTATGACGGCGATATTTCCCCCGTGGCGATGTGAGGGATGGAGCCCAAGCCCATGAACATTTCTATAGACCCACTCGACCAGGATTCCGACATGTCTGAGTATACCGCGTTCTCGCATGGACTCTATATAGGCGGACAATGGCGCCCCTCCTCCGACGGCCGCGTCATCGAAGTGATCGACCCGTCGACCGAGGCAGTGATCGCCGCCGTTCCTGACGCCACGCTCGCCGATGCCGCAGCCACGGTTGAGGCAGCAGCGGCGGCGGCGACAAAATGGCGCGAGACCCCTCCGCGCAGGCGATCCGAGATCCTGCGGCGCTGCTTCGAGTTAATGACCGCGCGAGCCGAGACCCTGGCGGCATTGATTTCCCTGGAGAACGGCAAGGCGCTTCGTGATGCGCGCGGCGAAGTCGCCTATGCGGCCGAGTTCTTTCGCTGGAACGCCGAGGAAGCGGTTCGCATCAGTGGCGAGTACAACCTTTCCCCGTCAGGCGCGAACCGGATCGTGGTCGACTACCAGCCCATCGGCATTTGCGTTTTGATAACGCCGTGGAATTTCCCCGCCGCGATGGCGACACGCAAGATCGCCCCGGCGCTCGCAGCCGGCTGCACCGTCATTCTCAAGCCGGCCAGCGAGACACCACTGACAGCATATGCGCTCGCGGCCCTCTATGAAGAAGCCGGCGTGCCGGCAGGCGTCGTCAACGTCATCACCACTTCGAATCCAGGGCCGGTGACAGCGGCCATGCTGGCCGACCCACGGGTGCGCAAGCTCTCCTTCACCGGCTCGACAGGCGTCGGGCGCGTGCTTCTTGCGGAGGCCGCGAAACACGTCATTTCCTGTTCGATGGAGCTCGGCGGCAATGCGCCGTTCATCGTGCTCGACGACGCCGATCTCGAGACGGCGCTGGACGGTGCGATGATTGCCAAGATGCGCAACGCCGGCGAAGCCTGCACGGCGGCCAACAGGCTCTACGCGCAGGCCGGCATCTATGAGGCGTTCGTGGAAGGCCTGCGCAAACGCATGGCGGCGCTGACAGTCGGCCCGGGCACGGACGCCGAGACCGAATGTGGGCCGATGATCACCAGGAAGGCGGTGGACAAGATCGACAGGCTCGTTCAGGACGCGGTCGCCCGAGGGGCAAAAGTCATGTGCGGCGGCACCGTATCTTTAGACAGGGGGTTCTTCTATCCGCCAACAGTGCTGAGCGAGGTTCCAGCAAACGCCGCGATGGCTCATGAGGAGATATTTGGCCCCGTCGCGCCTGTCAGCCGCTTCGAGGACGAAGCGGAGATTATCGAAAAGGCGAATGCTACCGAGTATGGCCTTGCGGCCTATATATACACCCGCGACCTTGCGAAGGGCATGCGCATGGCATCCAAGATCGAGTCCGGCATGATCGCGCTCAACCGCGGCCTGATGTCTGACCCTGCAGCGCCCTTCGGCGGAGTCAAGCAGAGCGGACTAGGGCGCGAGGGTGGCCAGAAGCACGGCATCGCCGAGTTCATGGAGGCGAAATACATAGCCGTGACGATCTGATGAGACCGATGGACAAAGATCCGTTTCGCACGCGCGATCACGTCCCGGAGTTCGACGACATCGTCGCCGAGATTCGGCGCAGAAGCGCGGAGACGAGAGCGAAAATCCCCATGGTCGCCGATGTGGCTTATGGGGCCGACCGCCGCGAAACCCTTGACCTGTTTTTCCCCGAAGGCAGACGCAATCGGCTGCCGGTGCACATCTTCATTCACGGCGGCTATTGGCGCATGTTCTCGAAAAGCGACTATTCCTATGTCGCCGAGACTGTAACAAAGGCAGGCGCGATAGCGATCATCCTGGGCTATGCCCTGATGCCGGCAGTGAGAATGGCTGCGATCGTCGACCAGATACGTCGCGCCAGACGATGGGTTGCTGAACATATCGCGAGCCACGGCGGCGACCCTGCCATGTTGACCGTTAGCGGGCATTCTGCCGGCGCCCACCTCGCAGCGATGCTTTTCGATGACGACATCCGACCTTCAGGCATCAAAGCCGCACTCCTGCTGGGCGGCATTTACGATTTGAAGCCGCTACAGACATCGTTTCTCGCCAGCGAGATCGCAATCACCGACGAAGAAGTCGAGCTGTACTCACCAATCAGCCATCGCTTCGATCCCTCCGTCCATGTCGAGATCGCGGTCGGGTCCGACGAAACTCTGCCTTTCCATCGCCAGGCCGCTGCCTTCACGGATAGTCTCCAACGGCAAAGGCTAAGCGCATCCCAAACCAAGCTTGTGGCAGCCAACCACATGAGCAGTGTCCGAGACATCGGTTTGGCCGGCACGCAGACCGCGGCGCTGTTGACCAGGACCATGGCGAGCGTGCGAGGTTTCGACCACCCGTAAGTGCGGCTCGTGAACGATCACGCCTTGCTTCCGCGCCAGCGGCATCGATATCGCCCCGGCGCCCTCAAAGCGGGGTGTTTCTTCCGCAAGCGGAAATGCGTTCGGCGCAAGAGTTGGGCGGCAACTCTGCGCCTGTACGCTTCCCAATTGTGGCGAGGGCGAAGCAGGAATTATCGGCAGCAGCGACATGTCGTGCGAGCTCGACGGGAACCTATGGAACGGAACCGCCGTTCGAAGGAATGGCAAGATACCGGATACGCGAAGCTCTCACCAACATTGGAACGTTGACGGCGAGACCGTCGGCATTTCTTGTGCTGGCCGGCTTCACTGGGGCCTGGCTCATCTTCGAGCGGGAGACCCTCGACTGGCACGGCATCGCGACCCTCGCGACCTGGGCGATGACACTGCTGATCCAGCGAGCCGAGCACCGTGACACGCAAGCTCTGCAAGCAAAGCTGGACGAGTTGATCACATCAAGTCGAACGGCGAGCGACGCGGTCGCGGGAATCGACGAGAAGGAACCGGAAGAGATCGAGAAAGTGCGCGACAAGCGCAGGAACATATCGGAGCGCTCGCGGTTGGACACTTAGCGGCGGCGGTAGGCACCACTATGCGCTGCGCTGCCTTCTCCTCGTCTCGAACCCCAACAGGAAGATATGATGTCGCTTACCGCTTTCGCGCTCACCGACGGCCGGGGAGGAATCCTCCACCGACAGGATGCTCTCGGATCTGGCACGCCGCTGACGCTTGGCTATGATGCAAACCCCGACGAAGTAGCGATGCATGTCGGGACCTTCGACGATCCGACCAAGCTTGAACCTCGACACAATTACGGTTCCTCGCATCGGCTCGGCAGGGTTTGCTGCGGCATCGACCTGTCGCATCGTGACACGGAAGAACGATGGTGACGGCGCGAAACCACGATTTTCCGCTGCCGTTGGATACGTCTCCGATGGAAGCGCGAACCGCTGAAATCCTGCCGGAGCAAGGCGGCATCGACCTGTCGCATCGTGACACGGAAGAACGATGGTGACGGCGCGAAACGACGATTTTCCGCTGCCGTTGGATACGTCTCCGATGGAAGCGCGAACCGCTGAAATCCTGCCGGAGCAAGATGGTCCCTGGCTTTATGAGCCGAAATGGGATGGGTTCCGCTGCCTTGCCTTCAAGGATCGCAAAATCATCGATCTCAGGGCGAAGTCCGGCAAGCCGCTTGGCCGGTATTTTCCCGAGTTGGTCGCGACGCTGGAAGGTTTGCGCGCCAAAGACTTTGTCGTCGACGGCGAGATAGTCATCGAGATTGATGGCAGCGCCTCCTTCGAGGCGCTGCAGATGCGGCTGCATCCCGCGCAAAGCCGCATCCGTAAGCTGAGCGTCGAGACGCCGGCACGGCTGATCCTGTTCGACATGCTTGTTGCGCCGGGCGGCAAGATCATGCTGGAACAGCCCTTGGGCGATCGACGCAAGGCGTTGGAAGCTATGGTGGCAAGGGCGGCGGCTGATGGGTTGCGGCTCTCGCCGTCCACCATCGAAGTCGCCACCGCCCGGCAATGGCTGCAGCGCGCCGGCCACGGGGCGACGGACGGCGTGGTCGCCAAACTGCTCAACGGCCACTATCGTCCGGGCGAGCGCGCCATGGTCAAGGTCAAGCGGCTGCGCACTGCCGACTGCGTGGTCGGCGGTTTCCGCTACCTGAACGGCAAGCGGCAGGTGGGCTCGCTCTTGCTCGGCCTCTACGACGGTAGCGGGATGCTCGACCACGTAGGTTTCACCTCGACTATTCCCAACGACGAGCGCGCCGCTCTGACCACGAAACTCGAGAAGCTGCGCGGAGGATCGGGCTTCACCGGCAAGGCGCCGGGTGGCCCTAGCCGATGGAGCACGGAGCGGAGCGGCGACTGGGAGCCGGTGAGGCCGGAACTGGTCGTCGAAGTGCGCTTCGACCACGTCACCGGCGACCGTTTCCGGCACGGCACGAGGCTCCTGCGCTGGCGACCCGACAAGGCGCCGCAACAATGCACATTCGAACAGATCGAATAGCCCCCTGGCAACGGCCTGAAGCCGTCATGTGGCGAAGGTGAACAGACTTGCGTCCGCATCATCACTGCCGGCGATGGAGGCCGAGACAATCTCGGATGCGATCTGTGAAAAAGTAATTCCGTTGCCGCCATAGCCCATCACCGCATGCACGCGCGGATGCCCAGGCACAGTGCCTATGATGGGCAGTCCGGTGCTTGTGGCTCCGAAAGAACCGCTCCACGCGAATTCAGCCGCCGCGTCGAGTTGGGGGAACATCTCACCGAGTTTCTCCTCGAGGCGATCCGTCTTTTGCGCGGTCAAAGCATCGCGCCGTTCTTCGTCGGTGAACTCCTCGTCCTCACCACCGCAGATCACGCGGCCGTCGGATGTGGCACGGACATAAAGGTACGGATCCGACGCCTCCCAGATCATGGCGGCAAGCGGCCAGAGCTTTTTGGGCTGAGGTCGCGTCGCGATCGCCCATGTCGAGATGATGCGATGGGCGGTATTCGGCACGATATCGAGCAGTTCGTATCCGGTCGTGAGAACAAGATGGCGAGCCCGGATAAGAGGACCATCTCGGGTAGCCACCGTCACGCCCAGCCGGTTGTCCTCGACCGCAGTCGCTTCCACCGGCGCATAGAAACGCGCTCCGCGCCGCAGGGCCGTGTTCAGCAGTCCGGAAGTCAGTTTGCGGGGATCGAGCACCAGATTGCCGTGGCTCAGAATCGCCGCGGCGCGATCAATCCCGAAAGTCTCTTTAAGGCGCTGGCGTGTCAGGATGGACGCTCCGATTCCCGCCTCGCGTCGTGCTTCCGCCTCGCGGCGCAAGTCCGACGCATCGAGCTTGTTGCCGGCCAGATAAAGCGAGGGGGTGCTTGCCGATCGACAGCGGATTTCGAGTTCGGCAATGCGTCCGCCCAGGTTGAGCAACGACAGTTGCGAGCGCCGCCAAGCCTGTCGAGCGGCATCGCTTCCGATCATCCTGGCCAGCCTGATGAGCGGTTGATCGATCTCGAACTGGACGAGCGCCGTCGTGGCTGCGGTCGATCCTCTCAGCGGCCCGCGCCTATCGATGCAAATCATGGAGTGGCCATCGCGGGCAAGGGCTTCGGCCATCATGGCTCCGCTGATACCCATGCCGACGATCAGGACATCGGTCTTCACATCTCGGGTCAGGCGATCCGCCGGCACTGAGGGAGATCGATAGGCCGACCAGACTGGAGTGCCGCTTCTGAGATCGAGTTTGCGAGACATGAGAACTTCCGGTTGCGCACGATAAGCCGCAAAGCGCGATGCCGTTCCATGCGAACATGGCGCGCGAACTGGAACCTCTCTCCTCGCTAACGGTTCTCAGTCGAGGCTGAGCAAGGAGAAAGTCATGGGCCCGAGCGACAAACAGCGGCCTGCAAAGCAGGACGAAACCGGAGCACCAATTATAAAGGAACAGGATTGGGATGTCCTCGGGGGTACCAGAATCCCGCCCGTCACTATCAACGGTGATTTACAAGACCCTGCCGAGGGAGAGCTTGCGGAAGAAGATGACGACAACCCCTTCCAGGAGAGCGACGATGCCCTTCCTGACGATGAGGAAGAGCGTGCTTTATCTCGGGATTCCTCCAGAGAGGGCAGCCGGTTTGACGAGATTTAGATGTGGAGACACTTGCGGCTCAATAAATCCAATGCGGCGCCGAGTGAGATGGGGCGCAATAGTGCGTCGCGCCTAACTTGGCGCCAATGGCGTCTCAAGGCTCATCACCTCAAGGCGATGCACGCTGCGAGGACTGCGTGCGCGGCTGATCTCCACCTGTCGTGGACTGAGGCGTCGGATTCTTGTCCACCTGGGTACTTTGATCTGCCGGCTGGCCGTTGACAGTGTCGGTCTTTGACGTTGCCGGGTCGGATGATGTGTCGGAAGCCGGTGCAGTTGAACTTTGGGCGGGGCGCTGCGTCGACGGAGATTTAGCATGCTCTCCATATAGTTCGGCAATGCCCCACGCGACGCCGGCCAAGAGCAAACCTCCGATGAGGATGTACAGCACATGAGTGCCGGTTCGACCCTGTCGGGCTTCGTTTGTCGGGACTTCGTTCGCCATCTCGAATACCTGCTTCTTGGATTGCCTGATGGAACAACCTGCTGGCGAAGCGCAGGTTCCATCGCGGGCTCGAGGGAATCGCGACCAGTTGTCTGTCTACCGCAGCCGGCACCGTCCGAGGCGATCTGCAGCAGCATGGAACATAAGCGTCATCTGAAGGTTCGCTTTGGGAACGCGCTTATCACCATCAACGCCATGGAGCTTGTTATGGCCAACACCCCTTCGAAAGATCATCGCATTTCGGACAAGGAAGCCCTGCGGATAGCTGAGCAAACCGACGTTTCCCCAAATCAGGCAAAAGACTTGGCCAAAGAGCACGGGAAAGCGAAGGCCAAGGAGGAAGCCCGGAAGACCAAAGACGAAGGCTGAGCGGGGTCGAACGCTGCCGATGCGGCGCCCCCAACAGCTCTTCACGAAGGCGGAGCCGCGGCCGTCACCCGCCACACGGTATTCCCCACGTCGTCGGCGATGAGCAGCACGCCGGACTTGTCTACGGCAACACCGACCGGACGGCCCCTCGCCCTTGTCGTTGAGGAAACCTGTTATGACGTCCTGCGCGATGCCGTTCGGATGGCCGCCGCTGAACGGCACGAAGCGCGTTGCTCTCGGGCTCAAACGACAGGCCGTTGGGGTTGCGCAGCCCGCTGGCGAGAATGCGCGAGCGGCCGCTGGCGCGGTTTGGCGACGGACGCGGGAGCCGTTCAAGCTGATCGTTCTTGAGGTCTGTTGCCATGCTCGACAAGCCGGAAGCTGTAGCGGTCTCGGATGTGTTCGTTGAAGAATCGCCCTTTCGACATGGCAGCCTTGAATGCCAGATATGTTCGCGGCTCCACGTCCGCGTACTCATAGCGGTCGCCGCTTGGGACGAACCATATCGAAAGAATTTTCGTCGACGGATCGTAGTGGGTGTTGCGGATAGCAGAGGACGGCATCACGCACCTCCTGCGTCCCTAATCCCCGGAGGCTTACGAGGTTCCTTGCCAGCGCCGGCCGCTCGGATCGCCTCAGCCTGTGCGCCATCCGCAACGTCACAGCGAATGGTTGTTGCCCTGTGGCCTCCGAGGCGAGTTCGGCGGTCGCCTGGTCCATAGTGTCCTCGTTCCAATCAACAGCGCCACGGAGGCCGACATTCCATCTGTTTGTGGAGGCGCTGCGGCACGGGATCGAGGCGCGCTGCCTGCGTATGCTTGGCGAGAGCTCACAGTGTTTCGCAGCTCCTGCCCTATTCGGGACTCTGCGGCATCTCCGACACGTGACGTGCTGCGGCATGGTTTGCAGCGCCGACAGAGGCCGAGAAGGAAAGACCGGTCGCCAGTCCTGCTGCCAACGTGCCGACGAACACGTCTCCGGCACCATGGGTGCTTACCAATTTCACGGGCAGTGCAGGCAGGCTGACCAAAGCCTCGCCACGCTTCAACCCAACCACGCCACTGCCGCCTGCAGTCACGATCACCGTGGCGAATGATCCCGACATGGCTTCAGCGGCCAAAGCAGCGTCGGCCAGACTCGCAACCGACACCCCGCATAGATCTTCGGCCTCGATGGCGTTGACTATCAGAACGTCGATCAGCTCCGTGAACTCGCCTGCCATTGGACGATAGGGCGCGGCGTTGACACAGACGACAGCGCCGGCAGCCCGTGCGGCACGAGCCGCAGCAATGTTGATGGCCTCCGGCATTTCGTTCTGCAGGATGAGTACGCGCGCGCCTCGCCATATCTCTGCATGCGTCACTGCCTTGGGATCTACCTGGAGATTGGCTCCAGAGACGATCACCGCCCCGTAGTCCCCGCCTTCATCCAAGATGGCGACGCTCATGCCGGAGGCTGTATCGGCAAGACGCGCAACCTTCGAGATATCGACATTACCTTGTTCCAATGCTGTCAGCAGGAACCGGCCGAAATCGTCATCACCCACCGCGCCCGAAAACCGGACCTGAGCACCAGCCTTAGCGGCTGCCACGGCCTGGTTGCCTCCCTTGCCACCAAACTTTGGTCGCCAGCTATAGCCGGTGACCGTCTCGCCCTTTCGCGGGAGGTGGGGTGCGTCGACCATGATGTCGTAGTGGAGGCTGCCGACCACGACGACGATTGGCATGTCCGTCATGTTTGCCGCCGTTTGCTTGTTACCGCGCCCATCGTCGCCGCCAGGTTTCTTTCCGCGGCTGCGAGGTCGCGCTGCGCAACAGCCGCGAACACGGCGTCGAAGACCACCAACTGAGCGATGCGGGCCGCTGCGTTCTCGCCAAGCAGCGGAGAACCCTGTGCCGTCGAACACAGCACGACATCCGCAATCGAGGCTATCGGCGAACCGGCATAGTTGGTGAGACCGATGATGCGAGCGCCATTCTTGCGCGCGAGTTCCAGCGGTTCGATGACGGCGGTAGTGGTGCCAGAATGAGAGAAGCCGATCGCGACATCGCCATCCGACAATAGCGCAGCCGACATCAGCATCATGTGCGCGTCGTCGAACACGCTGGTACGCACGCCGATGCGTAGCAGCTTGTGAGAAACGTCCCTGGCGATCTGTGCTGAGCCACCTATGCCGTAAAGGTCGCGCTGCCTTGCGTTGAAGATCAGTTCAGCCGCACGCTCGAAGGCTGCGGGGTCGAAAATTGACAGGGTCTCTTCAATCGCATGAATCGACGTCCGAAAGACCTTCTGTGCGATCTCCAGGCCTGTATCTTCGGGAGAAAGCTCCTGGTGCAATTCGGCAGTCGGCAGGCGATTGTAGTCGTCGAGGGCACTGCGAAAATCCCTGAAGCCTGTGAAGCCGAGCTTCTTGACTATCTTGATGATCATCGCCTCCGAGACACCCGCGTCGTCGGCTATCGTCTTCAACGGCGTCGCCGCATCGAAGTCCCGTCGTCCGAGAATCATGTCGACCACGCGGGCTTCCAGAGGTGTGAGATGGGGCATCATCATCCTGATGCGTGGCCCCACCGTCCTTGGATCATTGAAGGAGATATTCATTCTCGGCCTCTCGTCGCGCGATCATCAGCATCGCTACGGGGATGATAGTGCCAGCGGAGAGAAGTTGGTAGAACGCTTGGGCATTCAACAGGGTGAGGCTGCTGCGGAGGCTGCCAAGGATAAACGTTCCGAGCAGTGTGCGAACGATCGAGCAAACGGCGCCGGCAAGTCGACACTGCCGAACATCCTCTACGGAGTCTTCCCTCCCTCTTCAGGTCACGTTGAGATCGATCGGGTTCGAGTCGTCGGCCAGGGCCCGATTGCTGCGGCACGGGCCGGCATCGTGATGATCCACAGGAACTGCAACACGTCCCCGATCTCACTGTCGCACAGAACATGTTTCTCGGACGCGCAAAGGCGCAGCCGGCAAAAAGGGACTTCATGCGTAAGGACCTCAGACTTCCTCCCGCCTGAGCCGGTCACTACGCCGCCGGCGAGCGAACGTTCGGTCAGGCGCTGCCGATCAATGCCGTGTTGACGATTCTCTGGCTGGCGACCGCATCCTGGCTCGCCATGGCAACTCCCAGCTGGTTGTTGCCGTCGAGACGGTCGACGATAGCGAGCAAGCGGTTGACCGTGGCGATATTGGCTTCGCATTCCGCGACGGGATCGAGCCCGCTGACATCCGGAAAGGTGTCGAAATAGAGCGCGCCGCTATAGCCGTCATGTCGGATCTGGCGCAGCAACTCGAGCGTCGAGCGGAGATGCACGGAACCGACCATCAGGCCGTCATCACGCTTGGCGTAGGCGTCATTCAGATGGACACCGAGCAGCTTGCTGCGGCGATGGATGAGATGCGAGGCAAATGCCGGTTGTTCGCCGGCATAAAGCGAATGGGCAAAATCCATCGTGACGCCAAGGTTCGGTGCCCCGGCTTCCGTGATCGCCAACAGCGTGGTCACGGCATCGCGCAGTAGGCTGTGCGCGCGAGGCTCGTCCGGCTTATACTCGATGCTAATCTGACATTCTGGATCGTGCTCCGCGACCTCGCGAATGCCTTCGATCTCCCAGTCCCAAGCCTGCTTGTAGTCGAGCTGGAAATTATAGTCGAACCCATCCTGGCCAAGCCACACAGTCATGAGATGAACACCCATCTCGCGCGCGGCATCTATCCCGCGCTTGGTGAGATCGATTGCCTCGCGCCTTACAGATTCGTCAGGATTTGTGAAGGCACCTCTCTTAAAGCCCGGGTTCGTGTAATAGCGCATGGCCAAGCCATTGATATTGAGGCCAAGGTCAACAATGCGCTGCCCCAATGCTTTGGGTTTGCCGCTGACATGGTCGGGATAATTCAGATCCAGATCCGTCAAACCTCTGACGGTAGCCGCCCTTTGAACCATCTGCATCATGCTCGGCTTTACCGTCAGGTCGGGCCAGAACAATTGCGGAGCAGAGCCGAAGGAGTTCAAACGAGTGGCAAAACGCGGAGCAATCATTTCGGTCGCCTTCTTATAACATCACAAAAAATACAAAAGTTGTGAAGCTGTCAAGTTGTGGCGATTTGATTTCTCGGTACTACCCTCAAGGTAACCGCAAATCGGGAGATTGCAGCCGACATGGTACTCAAGTGGCGAAAGTTGCGGGCTAAACGACGCCCTTGCGAAGGATGAAGCACCCGTAAGGGCCGGGGTCCGACGTTCGGACGACGGCAAAGCTTGCCCGTGCAGCGGCATAGAAATCGAATCGTTCAAGCGCTTCAAAGGGCACCGCCCTTCCCTCAAGGCGATCGACCAGTTCCTGCACCCGCTGGTGGATCGGCATCACCTGGTCCGGCTTATCAACGACCTTCATGCGTTTGACCGGTTGTGCCACGAAGGTGTCCAAAGGCATCAGCGAGAGGATGGCTTCGACAGCACGCGGGATGTCGCAGCCAGGCATGTCGACGAGTTTTCCATAGGTGGTTTCCTTGGCGATCGTGACGGCGGGGTGATTTACGTCGCAGACCAGAACCTCGTCTCCATGGCCCATTGACATGAGGACCATCAGCATTTCAGCCGACAATGTTCGATCAATACCCTTCAACATTGTCCTCTCCCGGACGCGCTGCCCCGATTGGTATGGGCTTAAAAGAGCATTTCCGGGCTCGTCGGTCCATTCGAGATTTGCCGTCGATGACGTCTGTTGTGGAATAGCCGTCAAGATGCCCTGAATGGCCGACTTGGAGGCGCATAGCTTCCACGGCTCCACTCCGACATGGAGCCGCACCCGGTTAGACTTCCGTAGCTTCGGCGAGTTCGAGCGCATCTGCGCAGCCCGTTGAAAACCCTCCGCATCATCCTCAAATCGTCGAGCGAGACTGAGGCTGGGAAATTGCGAGCTACCATCTGCATCCGCGCCGCGATTCCCAACTTGTATCACAGCGGACACGGTATCGGCTGCTTGAAGCCTTTGTATCCTTTCACGGGACAATCGCAGTTGGGATCAAACTTTGAAGGGGCTTCGTGGCGCTTGCACCCGGGTTCGGTCTTGTAGGCATGACCGGGGACGGAGACGTAGCGACTCTCGTTGACGCAGCCGGCAAGCGCCAAGCCAATCGAAACGACGATGAGAACTTTCATCTGGTTCTATTCCTTACCGATAATACACAGGCATTTTAAATCATTTTTCACCATAGATTCTTTGTCCAAGATCAAAGGAAGCTTAGGACGGTCGGACCGACGATAAAATTTCATTCAGCTTTGCTGCAGCGGGCTTAGCTTCATCGGAGCAAAAATCCGCGGCCCAGCCTTCAGCCTTGGATCTCTCCCGGGACGCTCGCAGGCGGCCAGACCGGACGCTGGCTTGCGCGCGCGCCGACGATCTTGTCAGACAAGTCGAGCGTCGCGACCATTTAAAGCATATTTGTAAACTGTAAAACGGGCCATGACCGCCATTTCGGTGAAGCCCTCGCGTTTGTCCGCAGTTATCCCCTGCTTGCCTGCTCGTGTTAGAGACTGACGCGCTGAGGAATTACACGGCGTCGAAGATCCAAACGCGAATATCTTGCGTAAGAACGTACACGCAACGCAACTACAACGTCGCTGGTGAAAAATGCACACTGCCGGCCAGGCGCCCAGGATTGTTCTGATACTCGGAAGCGCACCCGATGCGGTTGCCAGTCGTTCATGGGAGCGCTCACCGTTCAGATTCATTGTGGCCATAAACAACGCCTGGGCTATCCGCACGGACTGGGACTACCTCATCTATCCCGACGATTTTCCCGACGATCGTCTGCCTACGGCGCAATCGCCTTTCGCCTCGATCGTGAAGTCGGACGAATTCGTGCCTGCGCAAAATGCATTCGGCGGTTTCGTCTATGCCGGCGGAACCATGGCATTCACCGCGGCCTATTGGGCACTTCACGCGCTGAAGCCCGACGTCATGGCTTTTCTCGGCTGCGATATGATCTACCCCAAGACGGGCCACACGCATTTTTACGGCAAGGGCACAGCAGACCCGCTTCGGCGGGACATCACATTGCGGAGCCTCGAAGCAAAGTCGGGACGGCTCTTTGTAAAGGCTTTGCGTGGAGGTGCAATTTGCCTCAATCTTTCCAGCCTGCCCGAAAGCCGCCTGGTTTTCCCCCGCGTCAAGCCTGAGGTTCTCGCCCGCCTGAACGCTCGACGTATCGATGCACTTCGCGCGGCCTTCGCAGGGCGGATTGATTTCGATGCCGCATCGCTCGCGCAATCGCGTGAGACCAATCTTGGCTACTTCGTAGAGGATGGCCGCTACTGGGAACGCACGGCCGAGTTCAGCGAAGCTGAGATCGATCGGATAGACGCTCTCTGGGCCGAATCGGTTGCGCACCTTCCGATGTCGGCCAATGCGCGCGAGGCATGCTGGCGTGGTAACGGCCGAAAGCCCCAACCGTCTGCGCTCTCGAAGAGCCCACCCCCAACAATTGTAGGTGGCGCATTGTGATGACCAGAACGCCCCTGCCGATGCGACACGGAGGCATATCGAGCCCGCGGATGAGGCTGAAAAGGGCTAGATCGTCGGTTCTGATCCTCGGCTTTTCCGGCCTTCGGCGCCGCGCGGCCGAGAAGCCGCCCGAAGGCTCTGCCGATAAAGATCGTCTCACAACCTTGGGTCTCGTCGATCCAAGGTCGCCGTTCAAGGTTTACTCAACTTGCGACCATCGCGGTCCCATAAACACCTTGCACGCTCGACAAATTTGCATGGCGCTGAACGATCCAAAAGTCAGGGCGCAGCGTAATAGATATCGAGAGCCATAGAACCAGAGGCTACAATGAAAATGCGTTTGGCAGCGTTCTGCATCTCGATCTTGGGCATGCTCGGGCCCGTCCCGCTGTCCGCCGAGCCTAATGTCGCGAAGGTCCCGGTCGACCACTATAGAGGCACATGGCTGGAGATTGCTCGTAGACCGATGTTCATTACCGACGGCTGTGTTGCTGGTTTTACAACCTATCGCGCAGGCAAAAGCCCGAAAGAGATCGAGGTCCTCGACGGCTGCCACGCCGGGACACCGTCCGGCAAACTCAAGACGGTTAGAGGCAAGGGCCGCCTCTTGGACGCCGACACCACGCGCGCCAAGCTTCGCGTGCGATACCCCCTCTTTATAACGTTCAACTATTGGGTCTTGTATATATCTCCAGATAAGAGCTGGTTCATCAGCGCCGACCCACAGCTTAAGAATCTTTGGATATACGCGCGCCGGCCCCCAACCAGACACAAGCTATCGATCATGGTAAGGAAGGCTCGAACCCTAGGCTATGACGTTAGCAAGTTGGAGTTTCCTCCAGCCAGATGACGGTGGCGCCGCGCGACAATCGCCCCGCTTCCCCGAAGCCCGCCAAATACTCGAGACGGTACGAACATCTCAAGCCGGCTCGAGGTCGGCAAGCTCATCGGCGGCTTCATGGACACCTTGAGCGACCGCGCGCTCGAGCCAAATGCGAGCCGCAGCTGGGTTGCGCTCGCCGGCGACGCCTTTGGAGAGATAGCGGCCCAGCATGAGTTGTGCATGCCCATGACCTCGCTCGGCGGCGGCCACGAACCATCTCTGTGCCGCCTTGTGATCGGAAGACACGCCTTCGCCAGTTTCGTACAGCGCAGCGATCGCGAACATTGCGCCCACGTGACCTGTGGCAGCGGCCTGTTTGAAAAGGTGCGCAGCGGCCAGCGACGACCGTTCTCCGCCGCGCCCATTAAGCAGCATTTCGCCGAGAGCCGCCTGCGCATCGGCCATGCCGGCGTCCGCCGCTCGCTTGAACCAAAGGCGGGCTTGCGCAAGATCGCTGGCTACACCACGCCCCTCTTGAAGCATGCGTGCGTACATGTACTGAGCCTGCGTCACGCCTTCGGCGGCGCGTCTCATCCAATGCGCCGCCCTCTCCTGGTCCTTGCCTACTCCCACCCCCTCGGAGAAACAGAGGCCGAGATTGAAGGCCGCGACCAAGTCACCTGACAGGGCAGTCGCCTCGAACCATCGCGCGACATCGACACCGTCGTCAGGCCCGACTGCACCTTCGAGAACGAGGTTCGCAAGGTCGACCTGCGATTCCCGGTGGCCTCCTTTTGCGGCCGCGCGCAGCCATCGCTTTCCTTCCTCGGCGTCCTGAGCCACTCCATTTCCAGAGAGATAAAGCGAGCCCAAGGCACGAGCGGCTGCCGGATGCCCTGCCTCCGCGGCCCGCCTGTACCAAGTGGCGGCCTCCGCGTAGTCGGGCTCGGGGCCTCTTATATACCGTTCGCCGAGGCGATAGGCGGCGTCGAGATTTCCGGCCACCGCGGCGCGACGCATCCATGCCTCGCCAGCCGCCGGATCGTGACCTGCCAAGCTGCCCTCGGTCAACGCGAGACCAAGCCTGAACTGTGCAGATGCGAGACCTTTCTCTGCGGCGACCTGATACAGCTGCGCCGCGGCTTGAAGATCAACCGGTACACCTATCCCGTGCTCAGTAAGGGCAGCCAGAAGATAGATGGCTGTCGGCAGACCTGCGTCCGCCGCGCGTTGCACCTCGGCGGCGATCCTTCCCCTATCCTCGGGGCGCTTGCGCCTGGCGAGCGAGAGGGCAAGACCCAGGCAACCTTCCGGACAGCCCGCTGCCGCGGATCTCTCGTACCAGCTATGCGCGGCATCGAGGTCGCGCATTGCTTTGGGGCCTTTGCTCAGGATGTAGCCGAGAACGGCCTGCCCGGTTGCCGATCCAGCTTCGGCCGCTTTGCTGGCGAAGTGGAGAGCCATCGAAAAGGCCGGCGCCTGTGGGGATTCTTTTTCGAATAGGCGCTGCGAACTCTTGCCTAGAGGGTCGTCTTCGTTCACGGCCAGACCGGCCACGAAAAGCGCTGCGAGAAGGGCCTGAGCATCTGCGTTTCCGTGATCAGCTGCTTTACGCAGCCATCGCGCTCCCTCCGATCGGCTTGGCGGCACACCTGAACCTTCGAGGTAAGAGCGGGCGACGCGATATTCGGCTTCGGGAATACCGGCGCGAGCGGCGATCGCGGCATGGGGAAAGGCTTCCGCGAGCTTCCCGCTCTCGGCAAGGCGAACCGCTCTGCGCAACGCCAACGACGGGTGCAACCCAGTCAACCGATCAAGGATCGCCATCTTAAGGCTCCCGCATCGCTTCCTGACCAATCGGCAGCATAGCGCCGAGAATGTATTTGAGGACCGTGCGGCGGCCTACCTTTACATCCGCGGTGACCGGCATGCCGGGACTTACTGCGAAGCCTGAGGGCACGCCATGCAGGGCGACGTCATCGATTGAGATCTGGGTGCGATAGAACAGCTCGGCGTCGGACGGCAACATGGCCAACGAACTGTTCGGGTCGCGCGCCTGCTCCCTGGCCGAGAAGGAGTCGGGGCTGACCGTGCGAACCGTTCCGTGAGCCAAGCCATATTGAGAATAGGGAAAGGTATCGAATTTGATGGCCACCGGATCGCCGACGTGGACGAAGCCGCTGCTGCGGCCGACGACATTGGTCTCGATTTCGAGCACCGCGTCGGCGGGCACTAACGTGATCAACCGTTCCCCGGACTGCAGGACCGAGCCTACGGAAACCTTGGCCACAGATTGCACCGTGGCGTCAGCCTCGCTCTTCAGTTCCACCAGTTGCTTGCGCAGCTTCGCCTTGTTGAGCAATTCGCGGGCATCGGACATACGGGAATTGGCTTCCGACAGACTTTGCGAAACTTCGGCCCGCCAACTCTGGATGTAGCCGTCGCGCTCTGCGGCAAGACCGGCCTGTTGGCGCTTGGCGGCTTCCGTCGTCTGCTCGGCGTTGCTGAGCGAGCGCGACATCTCCGCCGAGTTGTCCTCGGCCAGAAGTGTATTGAGACGGCTGCCGACTTGCCGTACCTCGAGCTGCTTGCGCATTTCCTCGATCGACCCGGCAACGGCAAGGCGCTGCCGGTAGCCCTCGGCGTCTGACTGAGAGCGCGAAATGACGGAGCTTAGCTCGTCGCTCTGGCGGTCAAAGCTTTCCAGCTTCGCATCGTAGACCGCCTTGCGGCGATCGAAGATCGAGGCCTGCAGCGTCCAGCTCGGATCCAATCCATCATAGGTGAAGGGTTGTCCATCGGCCTCGGCCTTCAGTCGGGCAACTTCGGCTTCGAGCGTCGTGACCTGGGTGGCCAACGCCGTGAGATCGGCCGAGGCGAAAGTCGCGTCGAGGCGAGCCAACACCTGCCCGGCTTTTACCTGTTGTCCCTCGCGCACCTCGATGGAGCGGACGATCGCTGTCTCCAGCGGCTGAACGATGATGTTGGGAGATTGTGAGACAACCAGGCCCCGTGTCGTTACAACCTGATCGACCGGTATCAGTGCCGAGACCGTTATCAACGCGACAACCAGTGTGCAGATGATCCAGACGATGTTTCGCGCCACTCGCGGTATGGGCGCATTGGCGACGGCCGTCGATGGCCACTGGAATTCCAAGATGGCGGGCAGTGTCGGATCGCGTGCTTCCGTCTTGCGCCGGCGGACAGAAAGGATGGGATAGGTGGTGCTGCTCATGGCTAGCCGGGCTCACGTCAGCCGAGGCGGTACGGCCGCCAGACGGCCATGCCGGCCGTCAAGATGACGGTTCTGCTGGAACCAGAGCTGGCGGTAGACCCCACACCGCTCCAGCAGGACCGAATGAGGTGCGACGTCGATGACCTTGCCCTGATCCATGACCAGGATCTGGTCACATTCGGTCAGAGAGGCAAGCCGGTGCGAGACAATGATCATGGTGCGATCACGGGCGATGCGCATAAGATTGGCGCTGACGACCGCCTCGCTCTCGGGGTCGAGCGCGCTGGTCGCCTCGTCGAGTAAGAGGATGGTCGGATCGTGGATAAGCGCGCGCGCGATTGCCAGCCGCTGCCTTTGGCCGCCCGACACGTTGGGCGAACCTTCCTCGATGTAGGTATCGTAGCCGTTTGGCATGCGTTCGATGAACTCGGCGGCCCCTGCGAGGTGAGCTGCGCGCATGGCGTCGGAAAGAGTCAAGCCGGCGCGTCCGGCGATGATGTTGTCCCTGATCGAGCCGCGAAAGAGAAAATTGTCCTGGAGGACCACACCGAGGCCCTGACGAAGGTGACGTAGGTTGATCTCCTTGAGATCGACCCCGTCGAGCTTGAGAAAGCCGCTATAGTCGCGATTAATCCCTTGTAACAGGCGCGCGATCGTCGATTTTCCCGACCCACTCCGACCAACGATGCCGAACATCGTGCCAGCCGGAATGTCGAAGCTGACCCTGTCGAGCGCTGGCGTCTTGGTTCCGATGTAACTGAAGGTCAGATCGCTGAATTTTATCTCGCCGACGAGTTTTGGCCTTAGGCCCGCGGAAGCGGAACTGCTTTCCAACGGGCGGTTAAGAACCGACGCGGCCTCGCCGATCGCAGCCCCGACCTCCTCGTAGTCCTCGACCAGCCGAGCTAGACCGACCAGCGGCTGGGCAACGCGTTGAGCGATCATCATGAAGGCAAAAAGGCTGCCGACCATATAGCCCGATCGGTCGTTCATCGCGAGATAAGCGCCGATCAACATGGTGCCGAGGACCATGACACGCTCTATAGGCGTTACGAGGGTCTGCGGCCAATTCGCCAGTTGCCCGAAAGAGAGGCGCGCCTTGCCTGCCTCCGCCACACGCTCATCCCACAGCGCCTTGCGCTGCGGTTCGAGACCGAGCGCCTTGACGGTCTTGATGCCCACGACCGTTTCGCCGAGCGCGGCCGACTTCCAGGTCTCTGCGTCGACCACTTGCTGGTAGCGCCGGCGGAGCGGCGCAAGGAAGGCAAAGATGATCGCCATGATCACGCCCGCGCAGAAGAGCACAATCCAGGCAAGCGTGGCGTTTATGTAGAACATCACGGGTATGAGCACGCACAGAGTGATCAGGTCGAGAAACGTGCTCAGCAGCTTTCCGGTGAGGAATTCGCGTATGCGGTGGACCTGCGCGAGGTGGTACATGGTTTCGCCGGCCGGATGCCGCTCGAAATAGTCAAGCGGCAAGCGCAGGAGCCGGCTGAAGACGTGCAAGTTCAGCTTGGTGTCCAGCCGGGCGCCGACAACATTGATGATCATCCGCCGTGCGTGGCCGAGCAGCGTCTCGTAAGCGAAGACAACGGCGATCACGGCGCTCAGCAGCACAAGGGTCGATATGCTGTTGAACTGCAGCACCTTGTTCACCACCGTCATCACGATGAGGGGCGGCAGGATGGTCAGGATGCTGAGCGTGAAGGAGGCGATGCCGATATCGCGCAGCGGCCGGCTCTCCAGCCGCACGAGGTCGACCAGCCAGTGAAAGGTGAAAGGCGCATCCGCCGCGATGAAGGATCGTGTCGGCCGCAAGAGAACGGCTTCACCCGACCAAACCTGCAAAAGCCGAAGCTCGTCAATCGGCACGCCTTCGGCATCGTCGGGCGCATCGACGCTTTTTAGGAAAACGATATTCCGTTCGACACTCGCCCCGGTAAGCAGGCCCGCGCCACCGTCACTGAAGAGCAGGACGACCGGCCCCGTCTGCTCGAAGCGTAGAAGATGCGACCAGCGGATACGGACAGCGCGCGCCCACATACCGCCATTCTGCGCCCACTGGGAAAGATCGGCGGCGCTTGGAGCCGGGCTGGCGCTCGCCGCCCTGAATTCGTTGGGGTCGAGCTCGACACCGTGATAGCGAGCGACGCGCGACATCGCCTTCAAGCGCGGCGAAAGCCGGTCGAACTCGGCAGGCCCGCCAGGACTTCGTAGGGCTTCGCGTTCTCGCCCAGTCTTGCCGGACGCATCCGTTTTCGTCTCGGCCCTGATCAGGACCGGCTGGCCCTCGGCGTTGATAGGTACACCAACCATCTACCCTACTTCCGTCGCTCGGACGAGCGTTCGAGACTGCCTCAATGGGCCAACACGCGCCGGAGCTCTGCGGCTGTCTATACTGTACGCCGAGCGGCCTGACTGCACGAGTCCCGCTCGCCCGCGAAAGGGGATGCGCGGGCCATGCATTCCTGCAGAGCCCGCGCAACCCTCTCTGGATCCTGGGCGGACTTTCAACTCAGTCCGTCCGACCACCATTCGCCCCTACCCATGCGGCTTCAGAATATCCTTCAAAGCGTTCTTCAGCGTGTCGTCGGTGTTGCCGAATCCGGCGCCCTGCCTGCCCTTGTCCGTGGTCAGGTCGGACGCGGAGCCGGACGGCCGGTTCTGGTTCTCACCGAAGCCCTTGACCGCATTGAGAACGTTCAAGAGATCGGTCGTCATCGAACTGACCGCCTGGCCGACGAGTTGCCGGAAGGTGCCATGGCCGTCAGAGCCGCCGCCGGACGAACCCGACTGCAGGAACTGCGTCGTGTCCTTGAGCCCAAGCGTGTTGGCTGTGACGCTGGCATTGTTACCGCCGCCACCTCCCTTGCCTTGGCCACCTGCGGAGTTGCCCTGTCCCTGGTGGATGCCGTTATCGCCATTGTTATGGTCGCCGGAATTACCGGGCGGAGGTTGTTGTCCGTTGCCATGGCCGTTGTTGGCATGACTGCCGGTTTCACCTCCTGGACCGGTTCCTCCAGTCGGGCCTGTCGGACCGACCGAACCGGTCGAGCCGGTTGCTCCGGTCGCACCCGTCGGGCCAGTGGCACCCGTCGAACCAGTTGCACCCGTCGAGCCTGTTGCACCCGTGTCACCGGTTGCGCCGGTAGAGCCCGTCGCACCTGTGGCTCCAGTCGAGCCAGTTGCTCCGGTCGAACCGGTGGCACCCGTCGAGCCAGTCGCTCCAGTCGAGCCGGTGGCACCCGTCGAGCCAGTTGCTCCGGTCGAACCGGTGGCACCCGTCGAGCCTGTTGCACCCGTGTCACCGGTTGCACCGGTTGCGCCGGTAGAGCCTGTCGCACCTGTAGCTCCGGTCGAACCGGTCGCTCCGGTCGAGCCAGTTGCTCCGGTCGAACCGGTGGCACCCGTCGAGCCAGTCGCTCCAGTCGAGCCAGTCGCTCCAGTCGAGCCAGTCGCTCCAGTCGAGCCAGTCGCTCCAGTCGAGCCGGTGGCACCCGTCGAGCCTGTTGCACCCGTGTCACCGGTTGCGCCGGTAGAGCCTGTCGCACCTGTAGCTCCAGTCGAGCCAGTTGCTCCGGTTGAACCGGTTGCTCCCGTCGAACCAGTCGCTCCGGTCGAACCGGTCGCTCCGGTCGAGCCAGTAGCTCCCGTCGAGCCAGTTGCTCCGGTCGAACCGGTGGCACCCGTCGAGCCTGTTGCACCCGTGTCACCGGTTGCACCGGTTGCGCCGGTAGAGCCTGTCGCACCTGTAGCTCCAGTCGAGCCAGTTGCTCCGGTTGAACCGGTTGCTCCCGTCGAACCAGTCGCTCCGGTCGCACCGGTGGCTCCAGTCGAGCCAGTCGCTCCGGTCGAGCCAGTCGCTCCGGTCGAACCGGTGGCACCCGTCGAGCCGGTCGCTCCAGTCGAGCCGGTCGTTCCCGTCGAGCCGGTCGCTCCGGTCGAACCAGTCGCTCCGGTCGAACCAGTCGCTCCGGTCGAACCGGTCGTTCCCGTCGAGCCGGTCGCTCCGGTCGAACCAGTCGCTCCGGTCGAGCCAGTTGCTCCGGTCGAACCGGTCGCTCCAGTCGAACCGGTCGCTCCAGTCGAGCCTGTGGCACCCGTCGAGCCGGTTGAACCCGTCGAGCCGGTCGCTCCGGTCGAGCCAGTAGCTCCCGTCGAGCCAGTCGCTCCGGTCGAGCCAGTCGCTCCGGTCGAGCCAGTCGCTCCGGTCGAACCGGTGGCACCCGTCGAGCCGGTCGCTCCAGTCGAGCCGGTCGTTCCCGTCGAGCCGGTCGCTCCGGTCGAACCAGTCGCTCCGGTCGAACCAGTCGCTCCGGTCGAACCGGTCGTTCCCGTCGAGCCGGTCGCTCCGGTCGAACCAGTCGCTCCGGTCGAGCCAGTTGCTCCGGTCGAACCGGTCGCTCCAGTCGAACCGGTCGCTCCAGTCGAGCCTGTGGCACCCGTCGAGCCGGTTGAACCCGTCGAGCCGGTCGCTCCGGTCGAGCCAGTAGCTCCCGTCGAGCCAGTCGCTCCGGTCGAACCGGTCGCCCCCGTCGGGCCAGTGGCACCCGTCGAACCAGTTGCCCCCGTCGAGCCTGTTGCTCCAGTAGAGCCGGTTGCGCCGGTAGAGCCTGTCGCTCCAGTCGAGCCAGTTGCTCCGGTCGAACCGGTCGCTCCAGTCGAGCCGGTCGCTCCGGTAGCACCCGTCGAGCCTGTTGCACCCGTGTCACCGGTTGCGCCTGTGTCGCCGGTTGCGCCGGTAGAGCCCGTCGCACCTGTGGCTCCAGTCGAGCCAGTTGCTCCGGTCGAACCGGTCGCTCCAGTCGAGCCGGTAGCTCCAGTCGAGCCGGTCGCTCCAGTCGAGCCTGTGGCACCCGTCGAGCCTGTTGCACCCGTGTCACCGGTTGCGCCTGTGTCGCCGGTTGCGCCGGTAGAGCCCGTCGCACCTGTAGCTCCAGTTGCTCCAGTCGAGCCAGTTGCTCCGGTCGAACCGGTCGCGCCCGTCGAGCCAGTTGCACCCGTCGAGCCTGTCGCACCCGTGTCACCGGTTGCGCCTGTGTCGCCGGTTGCGCCGGTCGAGCCAGTTGCTCCGGTCGAACCAGTCGCGCCAGTCGAGCCCGTCGCTCCCGTGTCGCCAGTCGCACCGGTGGCACCTGTGTCGCCAGTCGCTCCGGTCGAGCCAGTTGCGCCAGTCGAGCCCGTCGCTCCCGTGTCGCCAGTTGCGCCAGTGGCGCCGGTTGCGCCGGTCGAGCCCGTCGCACCGGTGTCGCCAGTCGCACCGGTGGCACCTGTGTCGCCAGTCGCTCCGGTCGAGCCAGTTGCGCCAGTCGAGCCCGTCGCTCCCGTGTCGCCAGTGGCGCCAGTGGCGCCTGTGTCACCAGTCGCACCGGTTGCCCCGGTCGAGCCCGTCGCACCGGTTGGGCCAGTCGCACCGGTGGCACCTGTGTCGCCAGTTGCTCCGGTCGCGCCTGTTGCTCCCGTCGAGCCGGTGGCACCCGTCGAACCGGTCGCTCCCGTCCAGCCCGTCGCGCCTGTGTCACCAGTCGCTCCTGTGGCCCCGGTTGCGCCGGTGGCGCCCGTTGCGCCAGTCGCACCAGTTGAGCCCGTGTTGCCAGTCGTTCCTGTGGCCCCGGTTGCGCCGGTGGCGCCCGTTGCGCCAGTCGCACCGGTGGCCCCCGTTGCGCCGGTAGCACCCGTCGCGCCCGTCGGGCCTGCCGGGCCTGTTGCGCCCGTCGCACCGGTCGACGTGACGGTCAGGAGACCTCCGGTAAAGTGGTTGCCATCATTGCCCGAACCGCTAGGACTATTGATGGCCGTGGTCGTGAAAGTATAGGTCGGAGGATTGGTGGCAGGAACAACAGGAGTAAGCGTACCGTATAGATGAAAACCAGAATCATAGATGAGATAAGTATGAGTAGAGTCAGGTACAGTTACGGATATCGAAAAATTTGGAGCTGCTGAATTCGCCGCCGATGGAAGATTGAAGCTGCCAACCACCGTATCATCAGTGGTAGCAGCCGTGCCATTTGTATCAATAAGATAGTATGTGTTGATATTTTTACTGGAACCAGAATCCGTGATGCCTGTGAGCGTCAGGTTTCCCCCGTCCAGCACCCCGGCGTAGTGCGCCAACCCATTCGAGGTCAGCGGCGGTAGGGGCCGGGACGCGCCGGCGGACAGTTCCCAGGCGCCGCCCAGGGCCGCCGCGCCAACCAATGATTTGGACGCCAGAACGTCTGCGCCAACTGCTGATTCCAGCGCCGCAACGAAGGTTTCGCCAGAATTCCCTGCGGCCGTCTCGCAACTCCACAGCCGCAGCTCGCCGCCAGCAGCGAGCGCCCTGCCTATCGTGGCGACATCCTCGGCTTCATCCTTCAGCGTGGCGGCGGACCACTCTCCCGCGGTGAACTGAACCCGTCCCGGCGCGCCATGCGCCATGATATGGACCGCGTCGAGCGCCTCGTGATCTGCAAGCGCAGCGGCGATCTGCTGCGCTGCCGGCCTACGGCTGTCGAGCACGACAGCCCGAACCTCAGGCCTGAGGTTGCCAAGAACGGTGTCGAGGTCGGAGACTGAAGGATCCAGAAATAGAATTTCAGACGCACGGGCCATGACTGGCTCCTGTTGGGTTTGAATTCGATTCAAAAGGAAACCGCCCGTTGGCTTAGGCGGAGAGCGCTGGGAAAAAGGGGCCAGGGAGCAGTCATCTTCCGGATGGACCGACAGCGCCGCCTGGATGTCCGACAGTCGGGGTCTCTACACGGAGGAAATCGGCGACCTGAAAATTCCCGCTGTCGTCAAAGGTGCCGATTGCAAGCGCTTGGGCGCTGCTTGGGACCTTCACGGTGAGCGCAACGGCGAGGCTTCGCTGGACGGTTTTTGGAAGTACAACCTGGCCGACAATCGCACTCTTGGCCGTATCTAGAATGAAATAGTTTTCATTCTCGGTCTTCTCGCCGATGGGCAAGACACCTCGAATGGTAACTTCCATCACCGCAAAACCTGCCGTGTAGCTCATGACAATCCTCCTTGATCGACGGCGGCTTCTGCCGCTGTCTTCTTTTGTCTCGTGGTCTCATGCTCCAGTCGATGCGGGGGGCCAACCAACGAACCGGCCGGATCCCGGTGACAGGGCTGGGAATCGTTCAATTCCAGGAGAGGTTCGCGGACCCGTGGCCGCGCTAGACGACGCGTTTCGTCAGGGCCACCGTTGCGAGCGGAAAAGTTCGGGAAAGGCCGGGAAATGTGGTCGTGCGCGCCAACATTGGCACGGCACCATCCGGCAGCCGGTAACACTCGAAACACTGTCAACTCCATCACGCGTGTCGCGACTTCGCGGCGACGAACCGGCGAGGGAACCGACTACTTGCTAAGAAACTTCAATTGGGAAAACTGGCGGGACTTTGACCAATAGCTGAAGTCAAAGCGCCCGTCCCCATGGCACGCCACCAATAACAACGTCCTTACGCATGAAAGTGGCTTGCTCCTGGATTCCTTCCTAGCTTCGCAGACGTCCGCATAGCGCGGCCCTTCGCTTGATCTGCGACCCACCCCCGGTTGCATTAGGTATTAGTAAATTCGAAAATTATCAACTTGTAAATGGCTTGGTTACCGAATTATGAATCGCAGGACCATGACTGCCCTTGCCAATTGAACATCGACATGACTGCTCGTGTCCGAATATCTTTGCAAATTCGCCACTTAGGGTGGAAGCGCCGCGTCGGCGAAAAAATCACGAGAGTTCGATCGGCGAGGTTAGTGCGGCTGGGTGTGCTTGAGACACGGTCGAGGCCCGCAGGTCCTTGTCACCGCGAAAGTCCTGACTAACATGAATGAGGCGAAGACACTTGTGCTGTGGGCATGTAGCAAAGCACTCGGCGCAAGAATTTTCTTCCAAGGCAATCGCCATTTCGGGTGGCTTACGGCGCAACCGCCCAAGACTTGAAGCATCAGGGAAGGCCACAGTCTTCATATGACAAACGGCAAGCGCCTCTGCCTCAACATGATCGTCAAGAACGAGATGGCGAACCTGGAGCGCTGTCTCGGCGCGGTTGCCGACCATATCGATTGCTGGGTCATCGGCGACACCGGCTCGACCGATGGAACGCAGAACTTCATCCGATCGTTCTTCGCCGCGCGCAATGTGCCTGGCGAGCTGCATGAATTTCCGTTCCACAATTTCGAGCAGGCGCGCAACGCCGCGCTCGACCATGCCTACGCGTCGCCGCTCGCCTATGACTATCTGCTGTTTGACGACGCCGACATGCAGCTTGTTGTTGAAGACACGGGATTCCGCGAACGCCTCGACGCGCCCGGTTATCGGTTGCTGCAACGGGCGGATTCAGGCCTTGCCTATTGGAACACACGCCTGGTCAGGCGCGACGCCAATGCGCGCTACCACGGCGTGACCCACGAGTATATCGACGTGCCCGGCGGCGTGCAGGAACTCGGACGTGTCTGGTACAAGGATCACGCCACGGGTTCGAACCGCGTCGACAAATTCGAGCGCGACATCAAACTTCTGTTGGGTGCCCTGGACAAGGACCCGGAGAACCATCGCTACTGGTTCTACCTGGCACAATCCTACCGTGATGCCGGTCGGACCGCGGAGGCGGCGGTGGCCTACGCCAAGCGTGCAGCGATGGGCGGCTGGGACGAGGAGGCATGGAACGCCCGTCTCCAGGAGGCCCGGTGCCTCAAGAAGATGGGCGACGATGCAGGCTTCATCCGCCAGGCGCTCGCCGCGTTCAACCAGCGTCCGCAGCGCGCCGAGCCGCTATACGACCTTGCCCACCACTATCGCGAGAAAGGCATGAACGACGCCAGCGTGCTGTTTTCGGAAGCCGGACTGGCGATCAGGCGACCCGAACAGGACATCCTGTTCCTGGAGGATTTTGTCTACACGGCGGGAATGATGGAGGAATATGCGATCGCTGCGAACTACTCCCGCGATCCCGCGCGTAAGGATCGAGGCTTCGCGGCTTGCAACTGGCTGGCGCTGAACCGGGAGATCGGCGACGCGCCGAGGGACCTGGCGCGATCCAATCTATATTTTTATACGCGGCCGGCGAACGAAATCATGCCGTCCTTCAAGGCACGGCAGATAAATTTTGCCGCGCCGGCGGGTTACGTGGCCATCAACCCTTCTGTAGCGCGCCTCGGCGACGGGATCGTGCTGCTGCAGCGCACCGTAAACTACAAATTGACCGACGACGGCCAATACGCCACGCCCGGCAACGCGCCGATCACCACGCGCAACTTCTTGCTGCGCCTCGACAGCGATCTCGTAGTGAAGAGCGTGAGCGAAGTGCTGCCGCCGGCCGATCTGCCGTCGCCTGCTTACGATCAGGTGCTCGGCTTTGAGGACATGCGGCTGTTCGCCTGGCGCGACAAGCTTTGGGGGCTCGCCTGCGTGCGCCAGCTCACGCCGGAGGGATGGTGTGAGCAGGTGCTGGCAAGAATTGAAGACGGTGGGCTCGGACCGCATATCCTCACCGATTGGCGCGTCGTCCGCCCGGCCGGCCCACGGCAGCACGAGAAGAACTGGATGCCGCTGGTCGAGCGCGCTTCCGACGGCAGCGAACGGCTCCGTTTCATCTATTTGTGCGACCCCACGAAGATACTGGGCGAGGATGGTCGGACGTTTTCGGAGCAGGAGCCAGCGATCGCAGCGCCACAGTTCAGCGGCGGTTCGCAGGCAATTTCGTTCAACGGCGGCTGGCTGGCGCTGATACACGAGGCGCGCGCAAGGGCAAACGAGGCCCAACGTTACTACCAGCACCGCTTCGTCTGGTTCGACAGTGCGTACCGTCTCACCAAGGTCTCGCGGCCCGTCTACTTCAATGCCAAAGGTGTGGAGTTTGCTGCCGGGCTTGCCTGGCATCCCGACGCCAGGAGGCTCATGATCTCCTACGGCTCAGGCGATCGCGATTCATGGATTGCGACGGTAGAGGCTGACGAGGTCGCAGCTTGCCTCGACAGCATTGCAGACCTGGCTTCCGGCCTTACCGTTGCCGGTGCCGGCGTCAAGCCGACACCACCTCTCGCTTCGGGGGGCGTGGGAGATGCTGATCGGATCAGATCCCGCATCAGCGACGACGGCCCAAACGGCGCCGACGCACCCACCGCACCGAGGTCTTTCGTGTTCCGTCCGGGCCGGACAACAGAGGAATTCTTCCGCAAGCTCGCGCCCTTCCTGTCAGCGGTCGACTCCCCGGCGGAACGGCGCCGGCAGTCGCGGGATTTCGATCAGCGCATCGTGCCGTTCGCCAGCGACGGCGCGGCACTGCCGCAGATCCACTGCTTCTACGAGGTGCTTTCCGACAAGGCCGAGCACCGCACCCTTATCGCCGCCACCACCTCGATGAGAGCGGCCGGCCATCCGGTGCGCGTGTGGAGCTATTCGCCGAAGCGGTTGGAGTTCCTGCTGCCGCACGGCGTTGAGGTGTGCGCCGCCGACGATGTCATGCCTCGGACCATGTTCGAGCGCATCGTCGCCAATTCCGAGATCAGGTATTTCAGCGATCTCTTCCGCTACGCCGTGCTGTACGAGCATGGCGGGCTGTGGATGGATTCCGACATTGTCATGCTGCGGCCGTTTCCCTTCAGCGGCGATCATTTCTTCAATCTGCAGTGGCGTGGATCGCACAAGGGCCATTTTGTTTGTGGCAACGTCATCTATGCCAAACCCTACAGCCGACACCTCAGGGCGCTTTATGAAACGTCGATCGAGCGCTTCCATGCCGCATCCGGCAAGGAATTCGGTGACATCGGACCAAAGCTTCTCTCCGATTACATCGCCTCGGACGCAGGCTCAGAGCTGCACGACTGGCTATTCAGCCCGATGTTCTTCAACTCGATCGACTGGACGGAGATAGACAAGTTTGAAAAGCCGATCGCGGAACTGGCTGACTATTTGAACGATGAGCGCGTTTTCGGAATCCACCTTTGGACGGCGCGCAACGAAGCGAGGACTGAAGAAAAAAGCGCCCCATTCATCGCGCAGCTGATCAGCCCGCTCGACGGCTTCCCCGCGTTCACAAAACTCGCCGACCAATTCAACACTGACAAGAACCGGCACACCGGCAACCGCCATTTTTATGCGAGGGTCTACGATCGCCTGTTGTCGGCGCGGCGGATGTCCATGCGCAGACTTATGGAGATCGGCCTCTGTCGGGGCTTGTCAGAGGGCAACCAGACCGAAACCCCATCCGTCTCGCTGTGGCAGAGCTACTTTCCGTTCTGCCAGGTTATCGGCGTCGACCTCACTGATTTCTCTCGTCTGAACAACGAAAGGTTCAAATCGTTCGTTTGCGACCAATCCAAGCTGGACGATCTGCGCGGCGTCGCCGCGAAGGTCGAGCCAGGCTCGCTCGACGTAATCATCGACGACGGCAGCCACGCCTCCTATGACGAACAACTGACGCTGCGCGAGTTCTTTCCGCTGCTTGCCGAGGGTGGCTGGTATTTCATCGAGGACCTCGACTGGCAGCCGCCTGGCGAAGACACCACCAAGATCACGCCGACCAAGACATTGTTGCGCGAGATCAAGGAATTCGGGGTAGCGCAGTCGGTCGATCCGCTCGGTGTCAGCAGGTTGGCCGGGCAATTTGCCGATATTCTGTTTTTCGACAGCCACTACGAGCTTAACAGGGCAAAATTGCTCGGCGGGCTAGTGGCTATCCGAAAGCGCGGCCAGTCCGGCATGTCCGCATAGGAACTTCGCAGGGGGCGGGGAAGGCTTCGTGAAAGTCGCAGTCTATACCATCGCATTGAACGAAGCCGCCAACGCGGAACGTTGGGCGAATTCCGCCGCCGATGCCGACTACCGGGTTGTAGCCGACACCGGAAGCACCGACGACACGGTGGAACGGCTGAGAGCTGCTGGGGTTACGGTGTACAAGATAGCGATCCGCCCGTGGCGCTTTGACGACGCCCGCAATGCCGCCATGGCGCTGCTTCCCGCTGACGTCGACGTGTGTTGCACGATGGACATGGACAGGTTTCTCGAGCCCGGTTGGCGAAGGAAGCTCGAGGCCGCCTGGACTTCCGAGACCACAGCCCTTTATTGCCAGACGATATACAGATCGAGTGTCGAGGACCCGACACCGCTGCGAGGCTGGTCGACGAAGAACTTTCATCACCGTTGGGGGTATCGCTTCAAGCGGCCCGTCCACGAGGCGCTGGTGTTCACCGGAGAGCGGGAGGTCACGGCAAACAGCAGCGACATTGTGATGTACGAGGTGCAGGATTTGTCCAAGCCCACGCGCGGCAACTACCTGCCGTTGATGGAAGTGGCGCACAAGGAAGATCCCGAAGACGCCCAGATCTGCTTTTGGCTCGGACGAGACTTGATGTGGGCCAATCAGCAAGAGCGGGCCGTCGAACTCCTCGAGCGCTACCTGGCCTTGCCGACAAGCAGATGGGGCGAGGAACGTTCCGAGGCGATGCGCTATATCGCGCGCATGCAACCGGAGCAAAGGTTAGCTTGGCTGGACAAAGCCCGGATGGAAGCGCCGCACAGGCGTGAGATTTGGCTTGATCTGGCCGAGGAATTCCACGGCAGGGAAGACTGGTTGAATCTGTTCTGGGCATGCAGCAACGGCATCGAAAAGACGCACCGAACTGGAAGCTATCTGGATGATGCGAACTGCTGGAGTTTTCGGCTCTACGATCTCGGAGCTATCGCGTCTTGGCACCTCAAAGCCTTGGACCGAGCGGTGGAGTGGGGACAAAAAGCGCTTGAGCTGGACCCAGACAACCAGCGGCTCAATAACAATCTCCATTTTTTTCTCCGGCTCCAAGAGGAGAATCGCAACATGCAGGGCGCGTAGCCACCGATGTGCGATCAAAATGATCGGATCGCCAGCTCAGGTGTTGATCCGGACCGATTCTTCGGGTCGTTCGTCGCTGACGACCAGCGGTGGCAGGCAGACATATGCCTTCAACGAGGGCATTACTCCATTGATGATACAGTCAATTCCAGCGTTATTCAGCCTGAGGCCAAATCCTGTAAAATCCACGACCATAGGGCGAACTGGAAGGCACCAATCGAGGAGTGCGCGGGCGCCCTTTGGGGAAACTGAATAACACACGAGCCCCAAAAGATAGCGCGCCCGAAGAAGACTGGGCTCCGTCTCGGCCTCCTGAAAATCCTGAGTTCTTGTCATCACTTCGCCTGCAAAGAATTGCAACCTTGCACCGGTTCCACCTGGAAGAGCATCTAGCCAAGCATAACATCGCAGGCTTGCACTCCACAGGATGAAGTCCCAATCAGGTCTAACAGTCGCCATGAGCAAATGCATGTGGCGTTCGAAATGACGAGAAAATATGGCGTCGTCCTCGGCGACGGTTACAGGCTGATCTCGCTCAACTGCCGCCTTCCACAGAGCGACATGAGACATCGCGCACCCCAGGCTACCAGGAGTGTAATCCAGATCTGAGGAGATGGTGTTGTCTTTCAAAAGCTGGCCGCGATCTAAAGCGCGACCATCCACTCCAGGCACCCTCTGAATACTACTTAGATGGGCGTTTTCTTTGTAGAATCTTTCGATTCGATCTACGCTACGATCAAGATTGATGACGTGAACACGTTCTAGCATTCGCTCACCACGGAACGACGACGGAGCGTGCCGTCCGCACGTCCAGCCAGTTATGATGCCGTCTATTCTTAACTCGGAGTTCCACTACAACCCCATGCCTTCGAGGATCCGCATGCTATTTCAATCGTGGTTCGTCGAACATCTGGAATCGCAATGCTGAGGCGGGATTTCCTTACGCTATTGGGCTGCTCAGCAGCCGGCGGCTTGGTTTCTGCCACGCTTGCCGCTAGAGATGGGCCGACAAAGGTTTACGATGCAATGTCGCCGTCGGGCCCGCCTGCCAATCGATCTCCAACCCTCCTCACCGCTCCCATTGAACTAGCAGGCGATTGGGGCCGTATGCTCCCCAATTCCGCAGACCTGGTTCTCGAACGCATGCGGTATGCCTGCCTCGATGGCCTTCGCCTCGTCTCCGACCGCCAGCCGACCCGGCTTCGCGTCGACGAGCATACTTCGGGGCAGCCCGCCATCTGGCTGCATCCGGACAACAGGGATATGGCCTGGGTCATCGTCGACATCGGCGAGCGGGACTGGTCGAAGCTTGCCTACCAGTTCGGCCATGAACTTGGCCATGTGCTTGCCAACAGCTGGCAGGCTGACGCCAAGCCAGCCCCGCCGTGCCAATGGCTCGAGGAAGCCATTGTCGAAGCCTTCTCAGTGCATGGACTCGGGCGCCTGGCCAAGGACTGGAAGCAGAACCCGCCCTTCGCCGGCGACAACGCCTTCGGCGATGCCATTGCCACGTATCGTGAGAACATCCGCAAAGCCTATGCCGCGCTCGCCGACAGCCAGGGGCTTACCCGCGACGCCGCAGCGTGGTTCGTCGACCATCGAAGCGAAATCGAGATTCCGGGCCTAAATCCGTTCGCGCAGGCGATGTCACTGACCATTCTCTCGAAATATGAGCAGGCTCCAACGTGCATTGAGGCTGTTGGCGCACTTAACCGCTGGCCCGGCCGCGGCGGTGTTCCGGCCGGCGAATATCTTCAGCGATGGAAAGACAGCTGTGACGAGTTGCAAGCCTCGCCGCAACTGCCGCTCCACTTGGGCGAGCTTTTGCGGATTTCGCTTCGTTAGCAGCAAAATGCTCGGCATCGCGGCGACAATGTTGGAGCAACCCGATGAGGGCTCGATCCTGTTCGAAGGCCGCGACATTTCGGCCATGAACGGGCGGGAGCGCCTGGCGATGCGCAGCGGGTTCCAGCTCCTGATTCAGGATCCCTACAACTGCCTGCCTCCGCACCTGCCCGTTGGCCGCTCGATTGGGCTGGGGCTCGAGGTCCATGGCGTCGCCCGCAAGGAGATCGACGCACGCGTGCGTGATGTCATGCGGGAAGTCGGACTTTCGTTGGACGATCTGCATTCGCTGCCCGCAAGCATGAGCGCCGGGCAGCGACAGCGCGTGAACATCGCTCGCGCCTTGGTCTTGAGCCGCGTCTTGTGATCCTCGATGAGACGTTGTCGGCGCTCGACCCCGTGGAACGGTCGCACCTGCTGGCCCTTTTTGAGCAATTGCAGGTCAAGCATGGCCTGACCTACCTGTTCATCTCACACGATCTTGCCGTCCGCACGCGCATCGCCGTCATGTATCTCGGCAAAATGGTCGAGGTCGCAGATACGAGCGGGACCTTTTATGATCCAGGAAATCCCTATACCCGGGCGCTGCTGTCCGCCGTGCCGACCCATGACGCCAATCCCTGCAAGCCCGAGGAATGCCTTCTCGACGGGGAGCCCCCGAATCCGATCTGCCTGCCCCCGGGCTGCTCCTTTGCCGGCTCTTTTGCCGACCAACTGCAACGCCAAATTACCCGAGAGTTTGGCTTGCCACAGCATAGGTCTTGGGCACAACCAAGCCGCCCAAGGAAAAATCTGCGAGGCGTTTGCCCAAAGACATGGTCAGCACCGTGTCGAAGACCGGCAATCCGGCGTGCGACAGAAAGGCGGCGAACTCGCCACTGTCCATGTGGGTATCGACCCGAAGGAACGACCCCGAATGGTCGGCCATGTGCGGCCGTAGTACCGCCGCGGCGTCGGCATCGCTTTCGGCCACTACCGGCCCCACGACATGGCCCCGGCCGAACGGTCGACAGAGCGCGAAAGCGGTCAACTTGCTTTCCCTGAAAAGCCCATAGCCGGTCGAATGCGCAAAGAGCTTTTCAATGAGCGCCGTCCGCTGCACCCCGAAGCCTGCCGCGTCGAGGGCGACCACCGTCCGAATGTCGCCCGCATCCAAAGTCCGCATGTCACCGCGCGACTGAGCCGCGCTGCCCTTCGTCGGCACGCGGACGATGCCCTGGCATTGGTAAAGCGTCTTCTCCGGCTGGAAGTCGAGTGAGAGATAGAGCCGTCGCGCCGCGCGGGTCGCGTTGAGGCGCAGGTCGCGTCCAGGGATCTTGTCGAAGACCCTCTTCATCAGCCATTGCGCCGCCCCCAACGTCTGAAGCCGGGGGGAGGTGATGACCATGCCGATAGTTGCGAAATCGGGGCCGTGCGGGAACCACATGGCCGAACCGAGAACGCGGCCAATCTCATCGAGCGCCACGAAACCCTGCCCCGATTCCCGCAGGAACTGCCAGTCCTCGGCTCGGTGTGGCCATCCCACGGAGAGCGAGTGGGCATGCAAGCGATCGAGGTCGATGCCTTCGATATCGGCGATCCGCATCGAGAAGGCATCGATTTTCAAGCTTTCGGACGGCTTCAATTCCTTGCCTCTGAAAGATTGCGTAACGGGTGACACACAACACCCCCTGCCCTGCCAACGGTAAACGACCAGTACGATACGATTTGCTCGAAAGCCGCGCGCCATCGCAAGATTCGACTGAAACACTTCCGCTTTCGGCACGCAATCGCGAAAGAACGCACCCATTCTCTGCGGCAATTCTGCAGTTATGGCCGGCGGCGCCGTTCCCGGCGATCCCGAAAATGCCTTGAGGGCTGGAATGGACGTCTTCGACATCCTCGACCGTCTCGTCGCCTTTCCGTCGGTCGCCGGCAAGCCGAACGGCGACATTGCCGGCTGGATCGAAGCCTATCTCAGCGAAATTGGCGCAAGGGTCACCCTGCTTCCCGGACCGGAAGGCGACCGTTCCAATCTTTTCGCGACGATCGGGCCCGCCGAGGTTCCGGGCTACATCCTCTCAGGCCACATGGACGTCGTCCCGGCCGGCGAGCCGCAATGGAGCTCAACCCCTTTCGCGCTGCGTCGGGAAGGCGAGCGGCTCTATGGACGCGGCACAACGGACATGAAAGGGTTTCTTGCCGCCGCGCTGGCGGCTGTGTCCAAGTTGGCCGAGCTGCCCCTTGCTCGGCCGATCCATATCGCCCTTTCCTATGACGAGGAGGTCGGGTGCCGCGGCGTGCCGCATCTGATCGCCCGGCTTCCTGAACTTTGCGCCAAGCCCCTCGGGGTCATCGTGGGCGAACCGAGCGGCCTGCGCGCGGTGTGCGGCCACAAAGGCAAGGCGGCCGCCCGCGTGATCATTAAGGGGCGATCGGGCCATTCCTCGCGGCCGGATCTCGGGCTCAACGCCATCCATGCGATGGCCGATGTCCTGACCTTAGCGGTTAGCGAAGCCGGGCGGCTGACTCAAGGTCCGTTCGACCCGACCTTTGAACCTGCCTATTCCTCGCTTCAGGCTGGCGTGATCGCCGGGGGGCAGTCGGTCAACATCATCCCAGACAGCTCCACTCTGGACCTGGAGGCGCGCGCCATACCGGGGATCGACCCGGCCGAACTGCTCGTGCCCATCAAGAAGCAGGCCGAGGCTCTTGCCGCCCAAGGCTATGATGTCGAGTGGATGCCGATCAGCGCCTATCCGGCGCTGTCACTGCCGCAAGACTCGGGCCTGGCGACGCTGCTGGGAGAATTGACCGGTGAGACTCCTCTGGCCGCCGTCAGCTACGGCACGGAGGCCGGTCTTTACCAGGCGGCCGGGCTCGATGCGATCATCTGCGGCCCCGGCGACATCAACCGCGCTCACAAGCCGGACGAGTATATCATGGCCAGCGAGCTCACTGCGTGCCAGCGTATGATCGAGGCGCTGGGCGCCCTTCGAGCATGGCTGAAGGAACAACCGGGATGACCTTCCTGTTCAATTCCGACGCGCGGCGCGGCGCCATCTTCGCCGACGCCATCGCGAAAGAGTTACCGGAGCTCCCTTTCGCCATAGACGCCGCGACGGTCGATCCCGACGCGGTGCGCTATCTCATCACCTGGACGGTGCCAGAAAACCTGGCACGTTACCGCAACCTCGAGATCCTGTTTTCCATGGGCGCCGGCGTCGATCAGTTTCGCTTCGATGCGGTGCCACCGACGGTGAAGGTTGTGCGCATGATCGAGGAAGGCATCGTGCGCATGATGCAGGAATATGTGACGCTCGCCGTGCTTGCGCTTCACCGCAACCTACCGGCCTATCTGGCGCAACAGCGCGCTGGCGAATGGCGCGACATCGCGCAGCTTCAGGCCGGGTCGCGCCGGATCGGCATGCTCGGTCTAGGGCAGCTCGGCCAGGCCGTCCTCGAGCGGCTGAAGCCTTTCGGCTTCCCGCTCGCCGGCTGGAGCCGCTCGCCGCGCCAAATCGAGGGCGTGCGCTGCCATCATGGCGAGCTTGGGTTGAAAGAGATGGTCGTGGCCAGCGACATCTTGGTCTGCCTGTTGCCGCTGACTGAGGAAACACGAGGGTTCATCAACGCCGATCTGCTCGCGAAATTGCCCAAGGGCGCGGCGCTGGTCCACACTGGACGCGGGCCGCAGCTCGACCACGAAGCACTTGTCGCCGCGCTCGACAGCGGTCATCTGTCGTCGGCGATGATCGACGTGACCGATCCCGAGCCGCTGCCATCCGACCATCCGTTCTGGTCGCATCCCAAGATCATCCTGACCCCCCATGTCGCCAGCGTCACCCAGCCGGCAACGGCCGCGCGCGCCGTCATCGAGAATATCAAACGCCACCGCGCCGGTCTCGATCCCATAGGGCTCGTCGACCGCTCGCGCGGTTATTGAAGTCCAACCGAAAGGCCATCCTTTGCCCCTGCTCAAGTCCGTCGACACCAACCCAAGCTTTTCACCGCGAGAATCCAAGGCGTTGCCCGAGCGACTGATTGCTGGCGACCCTGCCTTCAAGACCTGGGCGCAGGACGTCGCCAAGGACGATCTCGTCCATACCGGTGTCTGGGAGGCGACACCGGGCGAGACCCGCTCGATCAAGGGGGCGACCTTCGAGTTCTGCCACATCCTATCCGGTGTGGTCGAAATCACGCCCGATGCCGGCGAGGTCGTGACCTACAGAGCCGGCGACAGCTTCGTGATGAAGCCGGGCTTCACCGGCGTCTGGAAGACCATCGAGACGGTGCGCAAGATCTACGTCACCGTGGGCTAGCGAGCGGCCACGCGGAAGATTTTGCCGTCGCTGACGTCCGACACGCAACATTCGTCGGCGGTGGATCAGCGAACAGCGCATGTTGCGAGCCGGCAGGCGCTACGCTCAAGCCGATACTGCCGACTGGTTTGCCCATGAGCCTAAGCTTCGATCCCGACACGATCCCCCTCCCCGTCGGCCACTTCATCGGCGGCGATCTGATTTCGGCCGGGGGGGCTATTGAGATGCGGCGTCCGTCCGACGGCAAGGCCTATGCGGCCTGCCCGGTGGCAGGTGCGGATATGATCGACCGTGCGGTCGAGAGCGCCAAGGCGGCGCTGAAAGCCAGCAACTGGGGCGGCGTTCGGCCGCGCGAACGTACCAGGGCACTCCAGGCCTGGGCGGACCTGATCGAGGCGAAAGCCGAAACCCTGGCCAGGATCGAGGCGCTGTGCTCGACGCGACCCGTCAGCCAGCTCGTTGCCGGCGATATTGCCATCACCGCCGAGCAGATCCGCTTCTTCGCCGAATTCGCCGACAAGGAAGGTAGCGAGCTCGTGCCGACGGACGACGCCAGTCTCGGCATGATCATGAGCGAGCCCTATGGCATCGTCGGCGCAATCACGCCCTGGAATTTTCCGATCTCGATGGCCGGATGGAAACTCGGCCCGGCGCTGGCCGCGGGCAATGCAGTAGTGTTAAAACCTTCTGAGATGACGCCGTTCTCGGCCGTCTATCTGGCGCAACTCGCCGTTAGAGCCGGTCTGCCCGCCGGGCTGATCAACGTAGTGCTGGGCGACGGCCCGACGACCGGCACGGCGCTGACCGGTCATACCGAGATCGCGAAGGTCTCTTTCACCGGCTCGACCCGCGCCGGCGCGGCAATCATGGAAAATGTCGCGCGCACCGGCGTCAAGCCGATGACGCTGGAGCTCGGAGGCAAGAGCCCGCAGCTCGTTTTTGCCGATGCCGATCTCGACAAGGCGGCAACCGCGATCGCCGGCAGCGTCATCCTCAACGCCGGCCAGGCCTGCGTTGCCGGCACGCGCCTGATCGTCGAGAGCAGCGTGGCCGATAGGCTGACGGCCGCCATCGTGCAGAAGATGAAGGCAGTGCGGCCCGGCCCGACCTGGGACGAGGCGACGCAGTATTCGCCCATCATCTCGGAGCGGCAGCGGGCGCGTGTCGACGGCATCGTGCGGGCCGCGGTAGAGGCCGGGGGCGAATGCCTGACCGGCGGCGTGGCCATGGAAGCTCCCGGCTATTTCTACCAGCCGACGCTCATTGCCAATGTCGACCAAGCCAATCCCGCGATCGTGGAGGAGATATTCGGCCCGGTCCTGACCATCCAGACATTCGAGACCGAGGACGAGGCACTGGCACTGTCCAGCCATCCGACCTACGGACTGGCTTCCGGCCTATTCACTTCCGACCTGTCGCGCACGATTCGTCTCGCACGCAAGCTCGAAGCGGGCACAGTCTGGGTCAATCGCTACAGCCGCTCGCGCGACCACATCCTGCCGACCGGCGGCTACAAGCGCTCCGGCATCGGCAAAGACCTTGGCCGCGAGGCGTATCTCGCCAACCGCAGGACCAAGAGCGTCCTGATCAGCCTCTAGAGAGATGCCTATGAAGTGCTATTCGATCGCCCTGATCCCCGGCGACGGCATCGGCCGCGACGTGACCGCCGCCGCCTGGACTGTGCTGGAAACGGTGGCCGGACAATCCGGCTTTGCCCTGTCAGGCACCGAGTTCTCCTGGTCCTGCCGCTTCTACAAGGAGACCGGCCGCATGATGCCGCAGGACGCCATTGAGACCCTACGCGGCTTCGACGCCATCCTGCTGGGCGCGGTCGGCTGGCCGGCGGAGGTGCCGGATTCCGTTTCGCTGCACGGTCTGCTACTGCCGATCCGCAAGGCATTCGTGCAATATGCCAACATCCGGCCGCACCGCCTGCTGCCGGGTGTGACGGGCCCGCTGCGGGCCGAGCGCTTCGACATCCTGTGCATCCGCGAGAATACCGAAGGCGAGTATTCGGGCGCCGGCGGGCGCGTGCATCAGGACACATTGGACGAGGTCGCGGTGGAGACCTCGATCTTCACTCGCGTCGGCGTCGAGCGCATCCTGCGCTTCGGCTTCGAGCAGGCGCGGTCGCGTCGGGGCAAGCTGGCCTCCGTCACGAAGTCCAATGCGCAGAAATACTCGATGGTCTTCTGGGACGAGATCACGCGAAAGCTGGCGGCGGACTATCCTGATGTCACAGTGACCAGCTACCATGTGGACGCGCTCGCCGCACGCATGATCATGGCGCCCGAGAGCCTCGACGTGGTCGTCGCCTCCAACCTCTTCGGCGACATCCTGACCGACATCGGCGCGGCGATCCAGGGCGGGCTCGGCTACGCCGCCTCCGCCAACATCAATCCCGACCGCTCGGCGCCGTCGATGTTCGAGCCGGTGCACGGCTCGGCGCCCGACATCGCCCATCTCGGCATCGCAAATCCGATCGCGACGATCTGGTCGGGTGCGATGATGCTCGACCATCTCGGCGAGAGCGCCGCCGCCGGCCGCATCATGAAGGCGATCGAAGAGACGACCGCGCGCGGCATCGGAACCACTGCCGGCAAGGAAAAAACAGACACCATCACAGCCGCCGTCGTCGCGGCGCTCAATTGAACGCAAGGTCGCTTTCGATGAAAACCTTGAAGGACAAAAGCCTCTTCCGCGAAGCCGGACTGATTGGCGGTGAATGGGTTGCTGCCGGCTCCGGCAAGACGGTCGACGTCATCGATCCGGCGACGCAGGCCGCGATCGGCACAGTGCCCGACATGGCCGGTGCGGAGACCCGTGCGGCCATCGAAGCCGCCGCCGCCTCCTATCGTAACTGGAGGAACAAGACCAACGCCGAGCGCGCGGCGCTGCTCGAAGACTGGCATGGCCTGATGCTTGCGCATCTGGACGATCTGGCGCTGATCCTGACGACCGAACAGGGCAAGCCGCTGGACGAGGCCAAGGGTGAGATCCGCTATGGCGCCTCCTTCGTGAAATGGTTCGTGGAAGAAGCACGCCGCATCAACGGACACACGATCCCCTCGCCCACGCCGGACCGGCGCATCATCGTGTTGAAGGAACCGGTCGGGGTGTGCGGCATCATCACGCCGTGGAATTTTCCCAACGCCATGATCACCCGCAAGGTCGCGCCGGCCTTGGCGGCCGGCTGCACGGTGGTGATCAAACCGTCCGAGTTCACGCCCTATTCGGCGCTGGCGCTTGGCGCGCTCGCCGAGCGGGCGGGCATTCCGGCCGGCGTCATCAACATCGTCACCGGCATGCCGACCGACATCGGCAACGAGATCATGGCAAATGAGACGGTGCGCAAAATCTCCTTCACGGGCTCGACGCGGGTCGGCTCGTTGCTAATGCGCGGCGCGGCCGACGGCGTGAAGCGGCTCAGCCTCGAACTTGGCGGCAACGCACCATTCATCGTCTTCGACGACGCCGATCTCGATCTTGCAGTCGAGGGGGCGCTCGTCTCAAAATTCCGCAATGGCGGCCAGACCTGCGTCTGCGCCAACCGTATCCTTGTCCAGGCCGGTGTTTATGACGCGTTCGCAGCGAAGCTCACTGCTCGAGTGAACACCATGACGGTGGGGCCAGGCACGCGACCCGGCGTCGCCATCGGGCCCATGATCAACATGGCGGCGGTCGAGAAGATCAACCGCCATGTCGACGACGCGCTTGCCAAAGGTGCCGCGATCATAACGGAGAAGGTGACGCTGCCGGAGGGGCCTCAATATGTCGCGCCGGTGGTGCTGACCGGCGCCACCAAAGACATGCAGCTCGCCGGCGAGGAAACGTTCGGCCCGGTCGCGCCGCTCTTCCGTTTCGAGACGGAAGAAGAGGCGATCACGCTTGCCAACGGCACACCCTACGGGCTTGCTTCCTACTTCTACACCGAGAATTTGAAGCGCGCCTGGCGTGTCGGCGAGGCGCTGGAGTTCGGTATGGTGGGCTTGAACACCGGCTCGGTGTCGATGGAAGTGGCTCCATTCGGCGGCGTCAAGCAGTCCGGGCTCGGCCGCGAGGGCGCCCAGGCCGGCATCGAGGAATATCTCGAAATGAAGAGCTTTCATATGGGCGGGCTGGGCTAAGCCCGGCCGCCGGATCCAGATCACTGAATCCGGTCGAGCGCCTTGTAGTAGAGGCCGACCATCGGCAGGAACCAGGGCTTACCGGAATAGCCGGGGATGGAAGGCCACTCGAGCCCTTTCATCGGATTGCGGTCATCGCGGCCGAGCATGGCATCGGCCAGGATCATGCCGAGATGGGTGGAAAGCTGCGCACCGTGGCCGGAGTAGCCCATCGCATACCAGACCCCATCATGATAGCCGGCGCGCGGGAAGCGGTCCTTGGTCATGTCGACCAGCCCCCCCCAGCAATAGTCGATCTCGACCTCGGCGAGCTGCGGAAAGATCGTCGCAAGGCTTGCCCTCAATATCTGACCGCTCTTGGCGTCTGATCGCTGGTCCGACGTCGCCGAGAAACGCGCGCGGCCGCCGAAGATAAGACGCTTGTCCGGTGCGAGCCGGAAGTAGTTGCCGATGTTCATCGAGGTAACACAGGTCCGGTTGCCCGGCATGGTCGCGGCGATCTCGACATCGCTCAATGGCCGCGTGGCGATGATGAAGCTGCCGACCGAGATGAGCCTGCGGCGGAAATAGCTGAAATTCGGCGTTGTGTAGGCGCCCGTCGCTACAAGCACATTGTCGGCGCTGATCTTGCCGCGGGACGTTGCCAGCTCGTGCCTGGTTCCGGCTTGCCTGCGGTCCATCACCCTGGCGTTCTCATGAATGACCGCGCCGTGTCGAACGGCGGCCGAGGCCAGGCCCGCCACATAGCGGCCCATATGCATCATGGCGCTCTTCTTCGACAGCATCGCGCCATGGAAGGGCGAGCCGATCTCCCATTTGAGATCGGCGGCCGACAGCAGCGCCGTATCGGGATCGACCTCGGCGTGGATCGCCTCGAAGTTGCGCGCGATCGCCTCGAAATGCTGCGCCTTGGATGCGAGCTTCAGTTTGCCGGCGCGGCGGAAATTGCAGTCAATGCTTTCCTCGGCAATCAGCGCCTCGATTACGTCGACCGAGTCGTCGAGCGCCCGGTAGAGCGCGATTGCCCGTTCCTTGCCGAGCTCCGCCTTGGCCGAGAGGTAGCTGTGGGCAAGGCCATTGTTAAGATGCCCGCCATTGCGCCCGGACGCGCCCCAGCCGACCCGCTCCGCTTCCAGCACCACCACGTTGGCGCCGGCTTTCGCCAGTTGGCGCGCGGCGGCGAGACCGGTGAAGCCGCCGCCGACGATTGCCGCATCATAGTGCCCCTCGACCGGGCCTTGCGCCCCGCCCGAAAATACCGGGGCGGTATCGTGCCAGTAAGAGACCAGCTTCATAGGCAATCCGCCTGTCTCAAAGCCCGACCACCGCCGGGAGACCAGAAATGTCGGCGATCTCGGTGTAACCGTAATACGGGTTGGCCGGTTCGTGGCCACGGTTGACCCAGACCTTGTTCTTGATGCCGAGATCGTGCGCCGACATCAGATCGTAGCGGAACGAGGAAGAGCAGTGAAGGATGTCTCCGGGGCCACAGCCCAACATGTCGAGCATATACTCGAAGGCTCTGAAGCGAGGCTTGTACGCCTGCGCCTGCTCGGCCGTATAGACGGCATGGAACGGCGCGCCGAGCTTTTCGACATTGGACATGATCTGCTCGTTCATGGCGTTGGACAGGATCACCAGCGGAATTTCTTTGCCGACCTTGGCAAGGCCGGTCGGAACGTCGGCATGCGGTCCCCAGGTCGGGACACGCTCATAGACCATTTTGGCGTCATCGGGGCTGAACACCACAGCGTTGCGCTTGCAAGCGCGCTCCAGCGCGTTGTGTATGACGACGGCATAAGGCTTCCAGTCGCCCAGGATCTCATCGAGCCGATAGGCCGCGAAGTTCTTGATGAATTCTTGCATGCGCGGCTCGTCAAGCCGGCTGCCGTAGAGGTCGCGCGCCGCCTCCGCCATCTGGAAGAAGGTCAAGGTGCCATAGCAGTCGAAGGTGATGTATTTGGGCCTGAAGGAAGCCATGTCCGTCGATCTCCGGTGGAAGCACACCCGCTCTGGGATTTACGTCATCATATGCGGGCAGGCGCCGAGCCACTTGACCGAAATCGGCTCTCTGAAAGCAGAAAGTTCCGTATCCGCCGTCCGGTTTGGCACGCTGTAGCAATCTTGGCTGACGACGATCGTGCCGTCGCGGCGCAGTAACTGCCACCGAGCATGCTGCCAGCAGAAGATGCGGTGCGCGCCCCGCGCAAAGGCAAAAGATATCGCGGAGACCGAGACCTTCAGACGATCTGCGGCGCCACTATCACTGAGACTTGCCCAGCAGACGGAAGGATGCCTTATGCAGCAGGGCGAGATCGAACTCCGGGACTTTGGGCCCGACCATATCGAGGGCGCGGTGGCGCTTTCTCGTCAGGAGAACTGGCCGCATCGCCCGCAGGACTGGCAGATGGCGCTGCAGCTTTCGAGGGGCGCGGTCGCGCTCGACGACCAGGGCCGGGTCGCTGGAACTATCCTGGTGACGCCCTATGGTGCGGATTGCGCCATGATCAACATGGTGCTCGTAGACCGCAACTTGCGTGGCAAAGGACTCGGGCGCCGGCTGATGGAACAGGCCTTCGCCCTTGCGAAGGATCGTCCGCTGCGGCTTGTCGCGACGGCGGACGGCATGCCGCTTTACCAGAAACTGGGCTTTGCGCCCTCCGGCACCATCCTGCAGCATCAGGGCAGCGTCGCTCAGCTTGACGCGACCGGGGGCGTGGAACCAGCCAGCATCGATGACTTGCCAGAGATCAAGGGGCTGGACCGCGACGCCTATGGCGCTGACCGCGAAGCCTTGATCGACGCGCTGGCCGCACGCGGTGAATTTGCCGTCATCCGCCGCAACGGCGCCATCGAGGCCTATGCCGCCATTCGCCCGTTCGGGCGCGGCGAAGTGATCGGTCCGGTCGTCGCGGGCAGCGAGGAGGAAGCCAGAGCCCTGATCGGCTTCTTCGCCGCATCGCGCCCCGGCGCCTTCCTGCGCGTCGATACGGACAGCAGGACAGGCATCGCCGGCTGGCTCACGGAAATCGGACTCGCTCATGTCGGCGGCGGCGTTGCCATGGATCGCCCGCCCATGACGGACGCGTCGCAGGCCAGGCCAAAAGTTTACGCCCTCGCCAACCAGGCGCTCGGCTAGTCACGAGGACAGAAATGCTCGCCAATTCCCTGATCGAACTCGACCGCGCCCATCTCATCCATCCGGTCTCCTCCTATCGCGGCCACGAAGCGCTCGGCGTGCGCGTGCTGAAATCGGCGAAGGGGGCGACCGTGACCGATGCGTCCGGCCGCCAGCTTGTCGACGGTTTCGCCGGGCTGTGGTGCGTCAACGCCGGCTACGGCCATGACAGCATCGTCGAGGCTGCTGCCCGGCAGATGCGCGAGCTTCCCTACGCCACCGCCTATTTCGATCTCGGCTCGGAGCCTGCCATCCGGCTAGCCTCGGAACTGGCCGAGCGTGCGCCGGGGGATCTCAATCACGTCTACTTCACGCTGGGCGGATCGGACGCGGTCGATAGCACCGTCCGTTTCGTCCGCTACTACTGGAATGCCAGGTGCGAGCCGCAGCGCGACCAGTTCATTTCGATCGAGCAGGGCTATCACGGGTCCTCGGTGGTCGGCGCGGGCCTGACCGCCCTACCGGCCTTTCACGCCGGTTTCGGCATTCCCTTCGAGTGGCAGCACAAGATCCCGTCGCCCTATCCTTACCGCAACCCGGTCGGCGAAGATGGCGACACGATCATCGCCGCATCGCTTGCCGCGCTGAAGGCCAAGATCGAGGCGATCGGGCCCGAACGGGTCGCAGCCTTCTACGCCGAGCCCATCCAGGGCTCTGGCGGCGTCATCGTGCCGCCGAAGGGCTGGATCAAGGCGATGCGCGATCTCTGCCGGGAATACGGCATCCTGTTCATTGCCGACGAGGTCATCACCGGCTTCGGCCGCACGGGGCCCCTGTTCGCCTGCACGGACGAGGACATCGTTCCCGATTTCATGACGACCGCGAAAGGCCTGACCTCGGGCTATGTGCCGATGGGCGCGGTGTTCATGGCCGACCATGTCTACCAGGTCATCGCCGATGGCGCAGGCGCTTCGGCGGTCGGCCACGGCTACACCTATTCCGCCCATCCCGTCAGCGCCGCCGTCGCGCTCGAAGTGTTGAAGCTCTACGAAGACGGCCTGCTGGAGAACGGCATCAAGGCCGGCGCGCGCCTGATGGCTGGACTGGCCAAGCTGAGCGACCATCCGTTGGTCGGCGACGTGCGCGGGCGCGGCATGCTTGCCGCGCTCGAGTTGGTGACCGACAAGCAGAAGAAGACCCCGCTTCCCGCATCGGCCATGCCGGCGCGGCGGGTATTCGATAGGGCGTGGGATAACGGCCTCATCATCCGAGCCTTCGCGCACGGCGTTCTCGGCTATGCGCCCCCGCTATGCTGTACCGACGGCGACATCGATGCGATCATCGAGCGCACGCGTCTGACGCTCGATCAGACGCTGGACGATCCCGATGTCCGCAAGGCGCTGGCATGAACATTCGTGGATTTTCGCGTCTCGAAATATCGCCGGGGCGGACGATTTCGCAATTTTGTGCCGCTGCCCCGTGCCTTTTCGGCGAATCCCGCGCGGGGGAAGTGCCAGACTGACCATAAGACAAGGCCAGAGGCCCGGATTTGCCGGGCTTTGAAACTGGCCGACGCCCCGGACAGCACGGAATTCTGTTCTGTTCAGCATGACGCAATCGAGCCGCGCGCAGAGGAGAGCCATACTTGGCCAGGGGCTTCAGCGAATTCAAATACATGACTTTCGACGTGGTCGGCACGCTGATCGACTTCGAGGGCGGCATCACAGGTTCTCTGGCCGGAATTGGCGACGAGACAGGCGTTTCTATCGACCGTGAGGAAGCGCTGGCCCTGTACCGGCAGGCTCGCTACATGCCCGACGCAGGCCTGTTTCCCGACGATCTCGCACGTGTGTATATGGTTATCGCGCCGCAACTTGGCCTGCCGGCGGAGGAGAAATATGGCGTGCTGCTGCGGGACTCGGCCAGCGGCTGGCAGAGCTTCCCCGACAGCGCGGCGGCCTTGGCCGACCTGGCCAAGTCGCACAAGCTGATCGCAATGACCAACGCGCGGCGCTGGGCGCTCGACCATTTCGAGAAGCAGCTTGGATCACCCTTCTTCGCCACCTTTACCGCCGATGACACCGGCACGGAAAAGCCAGACCCGGCCTTCTTTCAGAAAGTCTTCGATTTCGCGGCATCGCACGGCGGCAGCAAGGGCGACATCCTGCATGTCGCGCAAAGCCAATACCACGACATAGGCATCTCCAGGGCGCTTGGAATGACCAATTGCTGGATCGAGCGCCGGCATGCCCAGAATGGCTATGGCGGCACGATCGAGCCCGAGCGCTTCACCGTGCCGGACTACCACTTCACGTCAATGGCCGCATTAGCGGCGGCCGTGCGCGAAAGCCTGAACGAGCGAACCTGAACCGAAGCCCGGAAAAGCCGCAGCAAGACGAGCATGCCGATCATACCAACAGAAAGGGGAATGAACATGACCGACAAAATCACCAACTGGACCAGCGCAGACGATGCCATGGTCGAAAACGCCATCCGGCGGGGCGCGAGCCGCCGCGAACTGCTCAAGATACTGTTAGCCGGCGGCGCCGCGTTGGCCGCGGGCAGCGTGGTACTCGGCCGCGCCACCAATGCTGTCGCCGCCACGCCTGTGTCAGGCGGAAACCTCAAGGCCGCCGGGTGGTCGTCCTCGACCGCCGACACGCTCGATCCGGCGAAGGCTTCGCTCTCAACCGACTATGTCCGCTGCTGCTCGCTCTACAACCGCCTGACCTTCCTCGACAAGGATGGCGTCACGCAGATGGAGCTGGCCGAGAGCATCGACAGCAAGGACGCCAAGACCTGGACGGTGAAGCTGCGTAAGGGAGTCACCTTCCATGACGGCAAAGACCTCACCGCCGACGACGTCGTCTTCTCGCTGAAGCGCCACCTCGACAAGTCGGTCGGCTCAAAGGTCGCCAAAATCGCCGCGCAGATGACGGGCTTCAAGTCGGTCGACAAGTCGACCGTGGAAATCACGCTGGCCGATCCGAATGCCGACCTGCCGACCATCCTGGCGCTGCACCACTTCATGATCGTCCAGGACGGCACGACTGATTTCTCAAAGGGCAACGGCACCGGCGCCTTCGTGCTGCAGACGTTCGAACCGGGCGTGCGTTCGGTGGTCACCAAGAACAAGAACTACTGGAAGTCGGGCAAGCCTTATCTCGACTCCTTCGAGTTCATCGCCATCAGCGACGACAGCGCCCGCGTCAACGCGCTGATTTCGGGCGACATCGCCTTCGCCGCCTCGATCAATCCGCGCGCCATGAAGCTGCTGGAAAGCCAGCAGGGCTTCGAGCTGTCGAAGTCGACCTCGGGCAACTACACCGACCTCAACATCCGGCTCGACATGGACCCGGGCAACAAGGCCGATTTCGTCGCCGGCATGAAGTATCTCGTCAACCGCGAGCAGATCGTCAAATCGGCATTGCGCGGCCTGGGCGAAATCGGCAACGACCAGCCCGTCTCGCCAGCCAACATCTTCCACAATGCCGACCTCAAGCCGAAGGCGTTCGATCCCGACAAGGCGAAATTCCATTTCCAGAAGGCGGGCCTGGTCGGCCAGTCCATCCCGGTGATAGCTTCCGACGCCGCGACCTCGTCGATCGACATGGCGGTGATCATCCAGGCCGCCGGCGCCGACATCGGCATGAAGCTCGACGTGCAACGCGTTCCGTCCGACGGCTATTGGGACAATTACTGGCTGAAGGCACCAATCCATTTCGGCAACATCAATCCGCGCCCGACGCCGGACATCCTCTTCTCCCTCCTCTACGCGTCCAACGCGCCGTGGAACGAAAGCCAGTATAAGTCCGAGAAGTTCGACAAGATGCTCATCGAGGCGCGCGGCTCGCTCGACCAGGCCAAGCGCAAGGAGATTTACGGCCAGATGCAGGCTATGGTCGCCGAGGAGGCCGGCACGATCATTCCGGCCTACATTTCCAACGTGGATGCCCTCTCCAGCAAGGTGAAGGGTTTGGAGGCGAACCCGCTCGGTGGCATGATGGGCTACGCAATGGCGGAATATCTCTGGCTCGAAGCCTAAGGGAAGCCAGCCGGGGGCCGGTCAGCCGGCCTCCGGCACTATTGCGCAAGATCGCGTGACCGAACAACCGCAGGGAGCGCTTCCATGAAGTCTGGGGTTCTCAACCTCGTGCTGAAGCGGCTGGGAATCGCGGCGGTCACGCTTTTGATCGTGCTGTTCGCCGTGTTTTTCGCCACCAGCATGCTGCCAGGCGACACCGCGTCGATCCTGCTCGGCCAGGCGGCAACTCCCGAAGCTGTCGCCGGCCTGCGCGAGGCCATGCATCTCAACGATCCGGCAATCCTGCGCTTCCTGCGCTGGCTTTTCGGGCTGCTACACGGCGACCTCGGCACCTCCTATGCCAATCAAATGCCGGTCGCAGCGTTGATTGGCGGCCGTCTGGCCAACACCATGAAGCTCGCTGCCATCACCACGCTCATCTCGGTGCCGCTGGCGCTGACGCTCGGCATCACCGCCGCGATGCTGCGCGGCTCGCTCTATGACCGCGCCGTCACTGTGCTTTCGATCGGCGTCATTTCCGTGCCTGAATTCATGGTCGCGACGCTGGCGGTCCTGCTCTTCGCCGTCTATCTCAAATGGCTGCCGGCGCTGTCCTCGGTCAACGAGGCGCATTCGCTGACCGATCTCGTGCGCATCTACGCGATGCCGGTCATCACGCTAACCTTCGTCATATCCGCTCAGATGATCCGCATGACCCGCGCCGCGGTGATCGAGACGCTTTCCACGCCTTATGTCGAGATGGCACTTTTGAAAGGCGCTTCGCGCGGCCGGATGGTCTTGCGGCACGCGCTCCCCAATGCACTCGGGCCGATCGTCAACGCGGTCGCGCTCTCGCTGTCCTATCTGGTGGGTGGCGTCATCATCGTCGAGACCATCTTCAATTATCCCGGCATCGCCAAACTGATGGTCGATGCGGTCGCGACCCGCGACCTGCCGCTGATCCAGAGCTGCGCGATGATCTTCTGCCTGGGCTATCTCTTCCTCATCACGGCCGCTGACGTCGTCGCCATCATGTCCAATCCGAGGCTAAGATGAGTGTAGCGCGCGCGACACCCCCCCGACGATACTTCCTGGGCCACAGTTACAGCCTCGTGGGCGTCGTGGCCGCGCTGGTGATCCTGGCGTGGACGCTCGTCGCGATCCTCGCGCCCTACCTCATTCCTCATTCGATCGGCGACATTGTCGACGACGACTATTTCGGCCCGATGCGCCAGGGGCTGTGGCTCGGCTCGGATTATCTGGGGCGCGATATGCTCTCGCGGGTACTGATGGGCGCACGCTACACTGTCGGCATATCGCTCGCCGCCGTCTCTATCGCCTGCTTTTCAGGTGTCGTCCTGGGTATGATCGCGGCAGTCACCGGCGGCTGGCTCGACACCTGCCTCAGCCGTTTCCTGGACGCCATGAACTCCATCCCTAGCAAGTTGTTCGGCCTTGTAGTCGTTGCCGCTGTCGGCTCGTCGATCCCGGTGCTGATCCTGACGCTGGCCGTCATCTATATTCCCGGCGCCTACCGTTTCGCGCGCGCGCTCGCCGTCAACGTCAACACCATGGACTTCATCACCGTCGCGCGTGTCCGTGGAGAGAGCACCGCCTATCTCATCGGGTCCGAGATCCTGCCCAACATCATCCGCCCGGTGCTGGCAGACTTCGGCTTGCGCTTCGTCTTCATCGTGCTCCTGCTCTCGGGCCTCTCTTTCCTCGGGCTCGGCCTGCAGCCGCCCCTCGCCGACTGGGGAGCACTTGTGCGCGAGAACATCGGCGGGCTGCCCTTCGCGGCCCCTGCCGTCATCGTGCCGTCGCTGGCGATCGCCAGCCTTACAATCAGCGTCAACTTGCTGATCGACAACCTTCCACAGAAGATCAGGGATCGCGACGCATGAGCAATCTCGTCGAGGTCACAAACCTGCGGATCGAGGCCAAGACCGACGCCGGGCGGCTTGTCGAAATCATCAAGGGCGTCAGCTTCGACATCGCCGACGGCGAGATCGTCGCGCTGATCGGCGAAAGCGGCTCCGGCAAGACTACGGTGGCGCTGTCGCTGATGGGCTATGCGCGGCCCGGCTGCCGGATTACCGGCGGCGAGATCAACGTCAACGGGAAGAACATGGCCGTCCTTTCCGAAAGGGAACGCGCTAGGCTGCGCGGCACTGACATTGCCTACGTTCCGCAAAGTGCCGCCGCCTCGTTCAACCCCTCGTCCACCATCATGGAGCAGGTCATCGAGGTCACGCGCATCCACAAGCTGATGCCACCCGAACAAGCGCGCCGGCGCGCCGTCGAGCTGTTCAGGGCCTTATCGCTGCCGGATCCAGAAGGGATCGGCGCGCGCTATCCGCATCAGGTTTCGGGCGGGCAATTGCAGCGTCTGTCAGCTGCCATGGCGCTCATCGGCGATCCCAAGCTGGTGATCTTCGACGAGCCGACTACGGCTCTCGACGTGACGACGCAGATCGACGTGCTGAAAGCCTTCAAATCGGCCATGCGAGCCGGCCGGATAGCGGGTGTCTATGTTTCCCACGACCTCGCGGTCGTTGCGCAGATCGCAGACCGCATCGTGGTGCTCAAGGGCGGTGAGGTGCAGGAGGCCGGCACTACGACGGCAATCCTTTCGGCTGCCCAACATCCCTACACGCGTGAACTGCTGGCCGCCTTCGAACCGAAGCCGCGGCAAGTGCATGCGGACGTCGGTGCTGGAACGAAGCAGTTGCTGCGCATCGACAATATAACGGCCGGCTATGGCGCGGTGCGGGATGGACTGCCGCTCATCCGCGCGGTCGACGCCGTTAGTCTGGTCGTGGAGAAAGGGCGCAATCTCGGCATCATCGGCGAATCCGGCTGCGGAAAATCGACGCTGGCGCGCGTCATCGCCGGCATCCATCCGGCGGCAGCCGGCGACATCGTCTTCGACGGCAAGGAACTACAGCGCTCCGCCGGTAAACGCAGCCAGGACCAGTTGCGCGAGATGCAGATCGTTTTCCAGTATGCCGATACCGCGCTCAATCCGGCCAAGCCGGTGGAGGACATCATCTCCCGCCCGCTGGCCTTCTATCACCGGCTCGACAGGCGAGCGCGATCGAAACGCGTCGACGAATTGCTCGATATGGTGCGCCTGCCGAGAGGCTTGCGCTATAGGCACCCGTCGGAACTCTCGGGCGGCCAGAAGCAGCGGGTGAACTTCGCACGGGCGCTGGCGGCCAATCCCAAGCTGATCATCTGCGACGAAATCACCTCGGCCCTCGACACGGTAGTGGCGGCGGCCGTGATCGAATTGCTCAAGGAACTACAGCGCGAGCTGGGACTCTCCTACATCTTCATCAGCCACGACCTCTCCGTCGTCGAGGCCATCTGCGACGAGATCATGGTCATGTACAACGGCAAGCGGGTGGAGCAGATCACGCCAGACAAGCTGACGGCGCCAACCCACCCCTATTCCCAGCTGCTGTTCTCATCGGTGCCGAAGCTCGATCCCACCTGGCTCGACGGCCTCGTGCGAGACCCCGAGCTCGTCAGCCGGTACGGCCACCGTTGAGAGCAGCTGCTGGAAGACCAGCGGCGCTTTTCGCTCAGGAATTGCCTGGCGGATCTGAAGCGCGATGAAGTGCGCTCCTACATCGGAAACAGGCTGGGCAGCGGCATGTGCGCCTTGACGATGGGAGACTTCAGCACGACGAACGAGAAATACTTGTCGATGCCGATGTCCATGTCGGTCAGCCGCTCCATGATCGTCTGGTATTCGCCGATGCCGGCGGTGACGAATTTCATCAAATAGTCATAGCCGCCCGAGACGAGGTGGCACTCGATGACCTGATCGATCTTTTCCACAACGGCGAGAAAGCGGGCGAAGTCGACTTGGCGATGGTTCTTCAGGGTGATCTCGGTGAACACTGTTAGGGTCTGACCCAACTTGCCGATATTGATCTGCGCGGAATAGCCCTCGATGTAGCCTTCCGACTGCAGCTTCTTGACCCGCATCAGGCATGGGCTCGGCGACAGATGCACCAGATCGGCCAGTTCGACATTGGTTATGCGGCCGTTCTTCTGCAATTCGTGAAGGATCTTGATGTCGATCCGATCCAGCTTCATGACCGCCTCCGAAGAAAACATGGCGCAGCACAAAATGCTGCAGTGACAACAACCATCGACACTACCACAGCCGGCTCGCCAGTCCATCCGAACGGGCACCGCCCGAAACGCAGGGGCTCTCGATTCCAGCGGCTGCGCCGGAATAAAATTCTGCCGTGGCCTCAACTGCAGCAGCGGCTGCCTGCCAAAGGCTGTAGATTGACGATCCAGGACACAGAGGCTTATGCGCGCACCGCTGCAGCAAATCGAGACATCCGACGGACTGCCGCAATCCACGGACGCTGTGGTGATCGGCGGCGGCATCGTTGGTGCCTTTGCGGCCTACTACCTGGCGCGGCGCGGCATGAAGGTGGCGCTTGTCGAAAAGGGGCGCATAGGCGCCGAGCAGTCGAGCCGGAACTGGGGCTGGTGCCGCCAGCAGAACCGCGACGCCCGAGAGTTGCCGATGGCAACCCGCAGCCTCGATCTCCTGGATCGCTTTGCCGCGGAGTCCGGCGAGGACACCGGCTTTCGCCGCTGCGGCCTGCTTTATCTCAGCAATGACGACGCGGAACTGGATGCCTGGACGCGCTGGCGCGACTTCGCCCGGACTGCCGGCGTCACCACGCATATGCTCGACAGCAACGCGGCCACCGAACGGGGCCGCGCCACCGGCCGGAGTTGGAAGGGCGGTGTTTTCTCGCCGAGCGACGGCACAGCCGATCCATCGCGCGCAGCACCCGCGGTCGCCCGCGCCATTCTGAAGCTCGGCGGCAGCGTGCATCAAAATTGCGCCGCGCGCGGCATCGAGACCGAAGGCGGGCGCCTGAGCGGCGTGGTCACCGAAAGCGGAACGATCCGGACGAAACTGGCAGTGATGGCCGGCGGCGCCTGGGCGTCCTCCTTCTGCCGGCAGTTCGGCTTCCGCTTTCCGCAGGCGTCGATCCGCTCTTCGATCCTGTCGGTCTCGCCAGGGGCCGAGGGCTTGCCGGATGCGCTGCACACCGCACGGATCTCGGCCACGCGCCGCGGCGACGGCGGCTATACGCTCGCCATTAGTGGACGCGGCCGCGTCGACGTAACGCCCCAGCAACTGCGTTTCGCCTCTCAGTTCTTGCCCATGTTTCTCAAGCGGTGGCGCAGCCTCGCGCCCGGCGGTCTGCAGGGCGTGCGTTCGGGCCACGAAACGCTCAAGCACTGGCGGCTCGACCAGCCCACGCCAATGGAGCAGTTGCGCATCCTCGATCCGACTCCCGACCAGGCAACGATCCGCCTGACCCACGCCCGGGCGCTCGAACTGCTGCCCGACCTCAGAAAGACCAGGATAAGTGCCGCCTGGGCCGGCTATATCGACAGCACGCCCGACGGCGTGCCCGCCATCGGCGAGATTGACACCATTCCTGGTTTCTTTCTGGCCGCCGGATTTTCGGGACATGGCTTCGGCATCGGGTCCGGCGCCGGACATCTGGTGGCCGATCTGATGACGGGGGCCGAGCCAATCGTCGACCCGAAATCCTATGATCCACGGCGCTTCGACGCTTCGTCTTGGGGCAAGATCGCCGACTTCTAGGACTGTGCACTGGTTTCGCATTCGCTTCAGCCTTCCCGCAGAAACGCCCCGATAGGCGCTGGTCGGACAGGCGCCTGGCCACGGAACCGGCCGACGGCATCCGCGGTGCAACCGGCCTGTGCCACGACGAGTTCGACGGCGGCCAGTTGGCAATAGCGTCCCTGGCAGCGGCCCATGCCGGCGCGCGACAGTGATTTCATCCGATTGGCCTCGCCACCGCCATGTTCCACGGTCTGGCGTATGCTTCCTGCGGTCACGTTCTCGCAGCGGCACACGATCGTCTCGTCGGGGAGCGACCGGACCATCGCCTCCGGCCAGGGAAAGGCGGTGGCCAAGCCACGCGCGAACCGCTCAAGCCGCTTGAGCTTGCGCAGGTCGGCGCTGGTGGAGGGCGCCAGAATTCCGAGATCGGACAGGCACGCCGCCGCGGCGAGCCTGCCCGCGATCTCCGCGCCATCCGCACCAAGGAGACGACCCCCATCGCCGGCGAGGTAGATGCCGTTGCCGGCGCGCCCCGTCGCGTCGGTTTTCGGCAGCCATTGTCGCCACTGCCCGTCATAGGCGAAGGCGCATCCGGTCAGATCGGCCAGATGCGTCTCGGCGCGCAGATGCCAGCCCATGCCGATCATGTCGCACGCGGTGACGCGTTCGCGGCCTTCGGCATCGCGCCAGCGCATCGCCGTGACGCCGCCGCCGTCGGCCTCGATCCGCTCGAGCGTCACCCCCGCATGATAGCGGCTGCCAAGCCGCGCCCGCAGGATGAGACCGCGCAGCGCGACCAACGGCCGGGCTGCCAGACCTGAGAATCCCCGCATCTGCTGGCGCCAGGAGGATGTATCCAGTACCGTCGCCACATCCGCTCCGGCCTTGATGAGCTGTGCACCGACCAGCGTCAGCAGAGGCCCCGATCCGATGAGCACGATGCGCCGCCCAAGCGCCACTCCCTGCGCCTTGAGCGCGATCTGCGCAGCACCAAGGCTGTAGACACCGCCGCTCTGCCAGCCAGCAACCGGGGCGACGCGATCGGATGCGCCGGTGGCAAGGATCAGGCGGTCGTAGCCGATCACTTGCACGCCACCCTCCCCCAGCATGTGCAGCCGCCCCCCATGCACGGCGATGACGGAGCTGCGCGCGCAATGGGTAAGCCGCCCGTCTTCGGCCAGCTGGTCGAACAGCGCATGCAATGTGCGTGCCTTCGCTGCCTCCGATCCGTAGAGTTGCTCCGGCGTGCGGACGAATCCGTCCGGCGGGCGCCGATAGATCTGACCGCCGGCGCGATGGCTTTCGTCGATCACCACCGGATGGAGCCCGGCCTCCACCAGAGTCGCCGCGGCCCTGATGCCAGCGGGCCCGGCCCCGACGATTACGATCCGCGGCGATGAGGGCTCGCTCACGGCCAGTTCTCCGGCGGCGTCGTGCGCAACCGCATGTCTTCAGTGACAGGCGTCGAGCAGGCCCGAACACGCGGTCCCTCTTCCTGCCACACCCAGCAATCCTGGCAGGCGCCCATCAGGCAGAAGCCGGAGCGCGGCTCAGGTCCGAACTCGCAACTCCGCAATGCTTGTCCTGAAGCCAGCATGGCAGTCAGCACGGTATCGCCCGCAAGTGCGCTGCACATCTCACCATCAAGAAAGAACTGCACCTTTGCCCGGTCGCGCTCGGCCAGCCGGACGATGCGGCCGGTATTCATTCCGCTGCCTCTCGTGCCGGCCTCGGACGTGGCAATTCAGGGAAGCGTTCGCAGACCGCATCGAAAGCGGCCTGGACGCCATCCGCCCCGGAACGCCCTTTCATGCGCCGAAAAATCTCCGTCTTGGCGAAGAAGCGCCAATGGATCGGCAGGGCATCCAATAGGGCGTGGAGCCGGTCATAGGCCGCCGGTGTCCACTGCGCTTCGTAGCCCTCGCGTTCCGGGCCGAAATGGAAATGGCTGGCGGCCGGCTTGTGCCGCGCGCGCAATTGGCCCGTCGCCTGCTCGTCGACCGCGCCGCCGCGCAGCACGACGCCATAGTCGCTCTCGGCTGCGGCCGGCGAGAGATAGCCCCGTCGCACGTCGTCGGCAACCCGCCAGGGCTCGCGCTCAAACGGATCGCCGCGTCCGCCGCCGCCGGCGGAGCGGATCTCAAGCACATCGCCCGGCTGCAGGACCGCCGTGTCGATGTTGCCTAGCCGCCGCTCGTGCTTGGTTCCCGGATTGACGACCATGTCCGACAGGCCGGCAGCCTTGCCGCCCAGCACGCCCCAGGGGCGGAAGAAGCTGCGGTCGCGATTGCGCGCCGTGATCCGGGAGTCCGGGGCAAAGACACGAAAGGCCATCTCGGTCGCCAGCCCGCCCCGCCAACGGCCTGCGCCTCCGCTGTCCCTGGCGAGTCCGTATTTCACGAACTCGACCGGCGTCTCGGCCTCGGTGATCTCGATCGGCGTGTTCTTCAGATAAGCGGCATCCGCGCCCGATCCGTTGGTGCCGTCGCGATGCGGCATCGCGCCGCCACCGCCCACAACGGGGTTCACCGCCGCGATGACGCTGCGGCTGGTGCGCTCATCGGTGGTCATGACGTTGAGGATGCAGTTGTTGCCGGCCGGAGCCGCAGGCAGCCGCTCAGGCAGCGCTTGCGAGAAGGCCCCGAAGATGACCGAGCGCAGCCGGGCGCAGGTGAGCGAGCGCATGCCTACTGCGGCCGGATGGACAGGGTTCAGCACCGAGCCTTGCGGCGTGATGCAGGTGAACGGCCGGGTAAGCCCGCTGTTGAGCAGGATCTTCGGATTGAGCGTGTAAAGCACATAATAGACGCCGACGAGCAGCACGGTATGTCGCGGATCGCCGCCTGAAGGCACGTTGAGCGAGGAGCCTAGCTGCGGATCGGAGCCAGTGAAGTCGAGCACCGCCTCATCACCCTTGATCGTCAGTCTCAGTTTGAGCCGGCAGGGATTGGCCTCGACCGAATCCTCGTCGGCATAGTCGGCGAACTCCCATGTTCCGTCGGGCATGGAGCGCAGTACGTCGCGCGCCTGCGCCTCCGCATGGTCGAGAAGTGCGGCAACGCCTTCAATGAAGCCGGCCTTGCCGAACTTCTTCACCATCGCCTTGATCTTGCGCTCACCGGTGTTGAGCGCGCCGACCAGCGCCTTGATGTCCCCTATGTTGAGGTCGGGCTTGCGCACATTGGTGCTCATGATGCGCAGGATCATCTCGTCGAAGACGCCCTCATTGACCAGCTTCATCGGAGGAAAGCGAATGCCTTCCTGATGGATTTCGGTCAGCGCCCGGCTGATCGAAGCCGGCACTGCGCCGCCCATATCGGTGTTGTGGATGTGGCCGCCGGTCCAGGCAACGATCTCGCCTTCGACGAAGACCGGCTTCCAGAGATGCGTGTCGGGAGCATGCGTGGCGACATAGCCGGAATAAGGATCGTTGGTGAAGGCGATGTCGCCGGGCCGGTAGTCGTCGACCATCGCGATCGCGCGGTGATAGGAAAGCCCCGGGAACCAGGTCGCACCGAGTTCCAGCGGTACCGCGAAGGTGGCGCCAGAACGGTCCATCAGCATTACGGTGAAATCCTGCGTCTCCTTGACGAAGGCGGAATGCGCCGTGCGATGCAGCGTGTGGGCCATGTTCTCGGCCGCCGCGCGGGCATGGTTTGCCAGAACCTGAAGGTTTGTGCGGTCGAACAAAGACATCACTCCGCGAAGGTCAGAAGGAGATTGAGGTGGCGGTCGACGCGTGCCCACGTGTCGGCGGGGATGGCGAAGGTGGTGTCTTCCTGCACCACCACGGCGGGTCCCTCGAAAGTGCTGCCAGGGACCAGCGCCTGGCGGTCGTGGAGATCGATGGTCTCGAAACCCAGGCCAGTATAGACTGAAAGCTGACGCGCCGGACTGGCCTCAGCGTCGATCTCATCGCTCTCCGGCAAGGAAAGCGCCGGCCCCGCCCCTATCGCCGACAGCCGGACATTCACAAGTTCGATCGCTCCTTCCGGATCATGGAAATCATAGAGCTGCTCATGGGTCCGGTGGAAGGCCTGCCTAATGGCCTCTGCATCGCCGGTCTCCAGCCATTGCGGCGAGAGCGCGACCTCGATCTCATAGCTCTGCCCGAGATAGCGCATGTCGCAGGAAAGATTGAGTTCGGCTGCCGCCTGATGCCCCTGCGTCGCCAACCAGTCACGGCCCTCGTACGCAAGCGCCTCGAATACCTCGCGGATCGCGGGGAGCGAGGCAGCTGATAAAGGACTGAAGATGGTGCGGATGAAATCGCCGCGCAGATCCGCCACCAGCCCGCCGAGCGCCGACACAACGCCAGGGCGGCGCGGTGCCAGGACGCGCTTCATGCCGAGTTCGCGAGCAAGGAAGGCGCCAAGCATCGGGCCGCCGCCGCCAAAGGGCATCAGGGTGAATTCACGCAGGTCGACGCCGGCGCGCGAGGCGAGCTTCTCGACCTCGACGAACATTTCCGACACCGCGATGTCGAGGATCGCTTGCCCGGTCTGCTCGACTGTGCGTCCGAGCCGCGTGGCAAGCTCGCCGACTGCGCGGTGCGCAAGGGCGGCATCAATCCTGAGCTGGCCATAAGCCATCTCGCTGTGGCCGAGCCATCCGCAAACCACCATGGCGTCCGTCACCGTTGCCCGCTCACCGCCACGGCCGTAGCAGGACGGTCCTGGCGTCGAGCCGGCCGATTCCGGTCCGACCCGCAGCACCCCTTGCGCATCGACGCTGGCGATCGAGCCGCCGCCGACGCCGATCGAGCTGACCGACACGGACGGGATATGCAGCGGAAACTCGCCGATCAGCTCACCGGTGCCGAACTGCGCCTCGCCGCCGATGATGAGCGCGAAATCGGCCGAGGTGCCGCCAATGTCGAGGGTGAGGATCTTGTTCTCGCCCGCCTGACGCGCCAGCCACGAGGCCCCGATGACGCCGGAGGCCGTTCCCGACAAAAGCATGTTCACGCAGGCACGTTTGCCTTCAGCGGCGTTCATCAGCCCGCCGTTCGATTTCGTCAGCATCGGGCGGGCCGGCACTCGGCGGTCCTTCAGCCGCTCTTCCAGAGCCGTCAGATAGGACGAGACGCGCGGATGCACATAGCCATTGAGGATCGCGGTCGAACTGCGCTCGTATTCACGGATGACCGGCCACACCTCGGCCGAAGTGAAGACGAAGAGCTCGGGCGCCAGACGCGTGACCGCCGCCTTCACCGCAGCTTCCTGCGCACCGTTGCGCCAGGCATGCAGGAAGGAGACGACGATCCCTTGCGCCCCGCTGGCCTTCGCAGCTGCCACAGCGCTGGCCACCGCCGCCATGTTCGGAGCCTGGGATTCACTTCCATCGGCACGCATGCGGACCGGGATGCCGAACACCATGTCGCGCGAGATCAGCGGGTCCGGGCGCGAGCAGAACAGCGAATACATGTCAGGCATCCGCAGTCGCGCGAGCTCGATCACGTCCTCGAAGCCGGCATTCGTGAACAGCGCCAGCGGCGCGCCCTTGCGCTGGATGATGGTGTTGATGCCGATGGTCGTACCATGCACGAAGCGTGTCATGCGGGCAGGATCGAACCCTTCGCGTTCTGCCAGGAGGGCAAGGCCGGTCATAAGCTCGGCGCCCGGATCTTCGGGCGTCGTCAGCACCTTGAGCGAGGCGACGCGGCCGGAGCGGGCTTCGAGCGCGCAGAAATCGATGAATGTCCCGCCGATGTCGACGCCGACCTTCCAGTCGTCGGCCCCATTTCGCGTCTCATCCGCCGCGCTTGCGATGGCACCGTCCATGAACCGTTCTCCTGTCTGGCCGACCAAAAGCTGGCACGGCAGGACGGTGAAGGTCCAAGACGGATGATGAGCAAGGATATAAGCCTTGCTTATGCCTTTACCTCCGATCGCTGAGGACGGCGGAACAGGCCGCGCGGATTTCATCGCGCATCATCTCGTCCGCACGCGAAAGGGCTCTGGCGCGCGAAGTGATGAGTGCTATCGGAAATTCCGGCCCTGCCGCGAGAGGCCTGACGGCAAGCCTCGCGAACTGATGCCAAGGCAGCAGCGCATCGACGAGGCCTATACCCAGACCCGCCTGGACGAAGCCGACGGCGGAAATGGATGCATCGATCTCGAGCGACAGCGACAGCGCTACCCCTTGGGCGCGGGCTGCGTGGGCCAGCACGTCGCCAGGGCGGGTGTTCCCACGATAGGAGATCAACTCTTCCCCGGCGAGGTCGGCAAGCATCAGCTCGGTCTTCCGCTGCAGTGCGTGCCCCGCGGGCAACAGGCAGGCGAAGCCGATGCTGCCGATCACCTCGGCTTCGATGTCGGGAGGTAGGCGGTCGTCCATTGCGACGCCAAGGCTGACATCGCCGGCGCGCAGCATGTCCACGATCGCGGCGATCGGGGCGCTATGGGAACGCAGCAATATGTCGGGATGCTGTGCCCGGAACATGGTGAACGCGCGCGGCAGTATCGCCATAGCCGGCGGCGGGGACGCCGCGACCCGCACCAGCCCGGCGCGCCCCAGCCGCAAATCCGTTGTCTTGCGGCGCAGCCCGTCGAGCCCAGCCGACAGCCTCTCGGCATCGGGGAAAATCTCAAGCGCATCCGGGGTTGGCCGCAACCGGCCTTTCACCCGCTCGAACAGAGTGAAGCCGAGTTCGTCCTCGGTATGCAGGAGGATCTGGCTGAGCGCCGGCTGGGAGATGTTCAGCATCCGCGCCGCGGCGGTCACAGTGCCCGCGCGCATGATGGCGATGAACACTTCAAGCTGCCGCGCCCGCATCGCCACTCCATAGGTAAAGCTTATGGGTCTTGTCCAAACCCATCTTTGACGCAATGCCGGGGGGGCGACAAGATGGCACTGCAAGGATCAGCCTCAGCGCCAAGGAACGAGTATGGATGTGATTGTGCTGGGCGGCGGACTGATGGGGACCGCTTCAGCCTATTTCCTCGCCAGGCGCGGGGCCCGCGTGACGCTGATCGAGCGCAACCGAATCGGCACTGGGGCGACGGTCGCCTCGTTCGGCAACATCCGGCGCACCGGGCGCCATCTATCTCAGCTTCCGCTGGCCCATCGTTCGCTCAGGCTCTGGGGCGAGGCCGAAAAAATGCTCGGGCGCGATGTCGAATTCCGCGCCACCGGCCATGTTCGGCTTATCTTCGACGAGGGCGGTCTCGCCGACATGCGGACTTACGCTCAGGCCGCGCGGCCGTGGGGGCTCGAGCTGGAGGAACTCGAGCCGCGCGAGATCCGCGCGCGCTTTCCCGGCCTCGGCCCGGAGGCGATCGCGGCGTCGTTCTCGCCGCATGACGGCAGCGGCAATCCGCGGCTGATAGCGCCGGCATTTGTCGAAGCGGCCCGCAGGCTCGGCGCCGAAATCGTCGAGCAAGCTCGGGTCGAAAAGATCGAGCGGACGGGCTCCAGCTTCCGTGTCGCCACCTCAAAAGGGTCATTCGCCGCCGCATGTCTGCTCAATGCCGCCGGCGCTTGGGGCGCTCGCATCGCCGCGCTGTTCGGCGAACATGTCCCGCTCGACGCTCGCGGACCGCAAATGGGGGTGACCGAGCCGCTGCCGCACCGGGTTCTGCCTGTGGTCGGCATCTGGACCCGGGACAAGGACCATGGCGCCTACCTGCGACAGGTCGAGCGCGGCAACATCGTGTTCGGAGGCGCCGCTGAAAGAGTGACAGTGGACCTCGAGCCCGGCCACGCGTGTGCCGATCCGATGCGGCTGCCTGTGCAATTGCGCGCCGTGGTGCGACTCTTGCCGGCGATCGCAAACGTCGCGGTCATACGAACTTGGTCGGGTTGCGAAGGCTATGTCCGCGACATGCTGCCGGTTATCGGGCGCTCCGCGACGACGCCGGGCCTGTTCCACGCCTTCGGGTTCAGTGGACATGGTTTCCAACTTGGTCCGGGCGTGGGCGACGCGATTGCCGAACTCATTACGACCGGCCGTTCCGAAACGCCGCTGGACGATTTCACGATCGATCGCTTCAGCTGAGAAGCCTGACGGAGCAGATCAATCGCAGTATTTGCGGCCGACATCACAGTGGCAGCTTCGCAGAAGCCCGGCGGGAAACTGACATTTCAGCGACGCCATGGAGGCGAGTTCAGCCTCTCTCTGAGCGTTTGCAGGAATCCGTTCGTGCGGCGGCTGCGTCCTTGGCGGGCATGAAGCAGTGCAACCACGTCAGCCGACGGCGATGACCAAGTAGGGAGAATGCCCTGCAGTCGCCCCGCTGCCAAATCATCAGCCACATCCCATTCGCTTCGAACCATGACCCCAAGCCCGGCAAGGGCCCAGTCACGGACGATCTCTCCATCATTGCTCGACATGCACGGCTTTACCCGAACGGTGGTGCTGCCATGCTTGGAATGGGCAAAGCGCCATAGCGTTACGTCTTCATTGTTTTCTCGCAACGCCAGACATCGATGCTGTACGAGATCTTCCGGCTGGAGGATCGGCAAGCTATGCTGCAGATAGCCAGGGGATGCACACAGAATGCGCTCATTCGGGGCGAGCGTGGTCACCAGACGATCGCTCTCAGGCAGTGATCCGATATGCACGACGACGTCCCAGCTTTCGGACATCTGCCGTATCGGGCTTTCCGAGAGCTCCAACGTCACCAACACTTCGGAATGCTTCCTTACGAATTCCTGCACGATCGGCGCAATGTATCGCCTGCCAAAGCCATAGGGTGCCGCGACACGCAAATGTCCCCGCACCTTGCTGGTTCGGCTGGCCAGCCGCTCCGACAGATCCTCGATGGCTGCAATGATCGAAGCACCCTCTGAAGCGACCAGCTCACCCTCATCCGTGAGGCTGAGGCCACGCGACGTACGCTCGATGAGTCTCACTCCAATGCGATCCTCCAGGGCTCGCAGACGCTGCGTGACCGCGGGTGGGGTAACGTTGAGCCTCCGTGCAGCTTCCGCGAGCGAGGCCGCGCTCGCAACGACTTGGAAGAAGGTCAGATCATCCGTGGCTATCATTAAGATCGATGTTAATTGATGATATAGTATCGATTAATTGCGCTATTTACGACTTCGCATAATCTCCCCGATCAGGCAACGGCTGCCGATGAGCACCCTGACACGGCGTCGCTTTTTGGCCGGCGATGGGAGAACACATCAATGGGCATGCCGCGATGCGATCGGCTTTATCTCGATGGCGGCTGGAGGCTCCCCGCAAGGTCAGTCGCTGCGATCCCAATCGTTAGCCCGTCGACGGAAGAGGTAATCGGGTCTGTCGCTCGAGGCAGCGCCTTGGATGTCGACATCGCGGTTGCTGCCGCCCGGGGCGCGTTTGCGTCTTTTTCAGCGACATCACCGAACGAACGCATCAAGTTGCTCAAGCGGATTCTCACCCTTCTCGAAGATCGATTCGACGATCTGGCTGAGGCGATATGCCATGAGATGGGATCAGCCATCGCCTTTGTACGCGCCTCGCAGGTTCCTTTCGGGCTCGCTCATATCCGCGCCGCGATCGAGGTGCTGGAAGATTACAGCTTCATCAAGAAGCAGGGCACAACCGCGATCGCCAAGGAAGCGATTGGCGTCTGCGGTCTCATCACCCCATGGAATTGGCCGCTTTATCAGATCACAGCGAAGGTTTCCCCGGCACTCGCCGCCGGCTGCACCATCGTCCTCAAGCCCAGTGAACTTTCTCCCTTCAGCGCACAGCTGTTCGCGCAGATCATGCATGATGCCGGAACCCCGCCGGGCGTTTTCAACATGGTTACGGGCACCGGGGAAGAGGTTGGGGCCGCGCTTGCTTCCCACGCCGACGTCGACATGATCTCGATTACAGGCTCGACACGCGCCGGTGTGCTGGTCGCGCAGGCCGCAGCGCCCACGGTCAAGCGCGTAACCCAGGAATTGGGGGGTAAATCGCCCAACATCCTGCTCGACGACGCCGATTTGGAGCGGGTCGTACCTCTCGGTGTTGCCGCCGCGTTTCGCAATGTTGGCCAATCATGCAGCGCCCCGACGCGGATGGTTGTGCCCAGAAGACGACTTTCGCAGGTAGAAGAACTGGCCGCGACGGCGGCGGCTCAAATGACGGTCGGCAACCCGTTCGACAAAGCCACCGTCCTTGGGCCCGTCGCCAATCTTGCGCAGTTCGACAAGGTGCAAGCGATGATCGGCCTCGGAACCGCAGAGGGCGCCAAGCTCGTCTGCGGCGGCTCCGGGCGACCTGAAAGCCTTTCGAGGGGGTATTTCGTCAAGCCGACCATATTTTCCGAGGTGCGGCCGGGAATGCGTATCGCCCAGGAAGAGATCTTCGGACCGGTGCTTTGCCTCGTTCCCTATGAGGACGAGCATGAGGCAGTCCGTATCGCCAATGGCACGGTCTATGGCCTGGGGGCCCACGTTCAATCGAGCGATCTCGATCGTGCGCGTCGGGTAGCGGGAAAAATTCGTGCCGGTCAAGTGCATATCAATCATCCCGCATGGGACGGCTTTGCACCCTTCGGGGGATACAAGCAGTCGGGCAACGGGCGGGAGTACGGGGTTTTTGGTCTCGAGGAGTATCTCGAGACGAAAGCCATCCTGGGATATTTCCCGGCATGACTGGCCCGGATATGTGCCCAATCTCCTGCGCGCTTCGCCGGAGGGCAGCGCACCCGATCGTCGCACTCAACGCAAGGGAGCAACCGGTGAGTGAAGCAGAAACCCTGGACGCCACGCCGGACGAGAACACCGCAACACGTCTCGGCGATCTGGCAACGCCCTGCCTCATCCTCGATGCCGATCGCATGGACCGTAATATCGCTCGATTGCGCGAACGGCTTGCGTCTCTTGGGGTATCGTTGCGCCCCCATCTCAAGACCGCAAAGTCGGTCGAAATTGCCCGGCGCGTCATGACCGCGACAGAGGGGCCGGCCACCGTCTCCACTCTTAGGGAAGCACAGGTTTTCGCCGATGCTGGGGTCCTGGATATCATCTATGCCGTGGGCATCGCACCAGCGAAGCTAGCAAAAGTGATCGAGCTAAGAAGACAGGGTGTCGACCTTGCACTGGTTCTTGACACGGTCGAACAGGCGCAAGCGGTCGCCGCGGCATCGCGAGAAGCCGGCAACGCCATCCCTGCCCTGATTGAAATCGACTGTGACGGTCACCGGTCGGGTGTATTGCCCAACGACCGGGTTCGGCTGCTCGCAATTGCTGGAGCCTTGATGGATGGAGCAGATCTGCGCGGGGTTCTGACCCATGCCGGCGGCAGTTATGGTGTGCAGGGGCACGAGGCGCTGCAGCGTTGCGCCGAGAAAGAGCGGTGTGCTGTCGTCACCGCTGCCACCATCCTTCGAGACGCTGGCTTGCCCTGCCCCGTCGTCAGCGTCGGGTCAACCCCGACCGCCCATCATGCCGTCGACCTGACCGGCGTGACCGAAGTCCGCGCGGGCGTTTTCGTATTCTTCGACCTTGTGATGGCTGGCATCGGCATCTGCAAGATTGAGGATATTGCGATCTCCGTGTTGGCGACCGTCATCGGCCATCAGCATGAAAAAGGTTGGATCCTGATCGACGCCGGCTGGATGGCGATGTCGCGAGATCTTGGAACCGCCGGGCAGGAGGTCAATCATCGCTATGGCATCGTCTGCGACAGCAATGGCCGACCATTCGAAAATCTCATACTGGCAGATGCGAACCAGGAGCACGGCATCATCATGGTGCGTCCAGGCTCCGGGGCGGCCTTGCCCCCCCTCAGGATCGGCGACCGTGTTCGGATTTTGCCCAGCCACGCCTGCGCGACCGGAGCTCAGTTTCGCAGCTATCATGTCGTCCGCGGCGCCTGCGACATTGTCGAGGGTGAGTGGCAGCGCTTTGGAGGCTGGTAATGGACAGCAAGCCGCAAACCATCCTGACTGAGAACGCGCCGCCTCCGGCAGGCCACTATTCACAGGCAATCCGGTCGGGCAACAGCCTGTATATTTCAGGCCAGCTTCCGACCAGGGCTGACAAAGCGTCACTCGCTGACACAAGCTTCGAAATCCAGGCCCGCCAGACCATCGCCAACGTACTCACGATACTGGAGGCAGCTGGAGGCAAGCCGGACGACCTCTGCCGCGTGGCGGCCTATATCGTCGGCGTGCAGAACTGGCCTGAGTTCAATCGCGTCTATAGCGAGATGCTCGGTAGTGCGAAGCCCGCGCGCACGGTCATTCCTGTGCCTGAGTTGCACTATGGCTATCTGGTCGAGATGGACGCGATCGCGACCCTTCCGATGCAAAGGTGACCGCGCAAGCCAACGGAACATCTCCCATTGCTCTGTCGCACACAACGACGACCGCAAAGGCGCACCGATCGTCGTCCGGGTCAATCCAACAAGGTTCTTCCATATGTCTCCTGTCGTCCGCTCTGTCTCCAGCGATGAGGTTCTTCCCAAGGCAGTAGACGTCGTGGTCATAGGCGGTGGGATCATCGGTACCGCCTCGGCCTACTTTCTCGCAAAGCGTGGGTTCTCCGTAGCGTTGCTCGAAAAGGGCCATGTCGCATGCGAGCAATCAAGCCGCAGTTGGGGCTGGTGTCGGCAGCAGAACCGCGATCCTCGCGAAATGCCTCTTTCGCTCATCTCCATGCGGCTCTGGGCCAATTTGGCAACCGACATAGGTCAGGATCTGGGCTTCCGCCGCACCGGCCTCATCTACACCACCGACAACGCCGCCATGCTGGCATACTGGGAAGCTTGGCGGCCGACGGCGAAGGAGTTCGGCGTTGAAACTCATATGCTGAGCGCAGCTGAAGCCGGCAGACAGATTCCCCAAGCACGACGCAAGTGGTTGGGTGGATTGCACTCCGTGGCGGATGGCAAGGGTGAGCCTGCCATCGCCGCGCCGGCGCTTGCGGAAGGCGCCCGCGCGCTGGGCGCGACAATCCATCAGAACTGCGCGGCACGGAGCCTCGACGTCACCAATGGCAGGGTGACGGGGGTACATACCGAAAAGGGCTACATTCGCGCAGATGCCGTCCTATGCGCCGCCGGTGCCTGGGCTTCCGGCTTCATGCGCCGCCACGGGGTCATCTTCCCTCAGGCGAGCGTGAGACAAACAGTCGTCCGCTCAAAGCCGACGGTCAATGTCGGAGAGGTCCTCTATTGTCCCGATGTCGCGATGACGCGGCGGCTTGATGGCAGCTATACCATGGCCATCAGCGGCCGGGCCACTTTGGAAATAACGCCGCAGGGCATTCGCTTCGCCCGCGAGTTCTTGCCTCAATTTATCAAGCGCTTCAAGTCGGTGAAGTTGAGACTCGGCAGCTCGTTCTTCGGAGGCCCCGAGTCCCTGGGCGCGCTGTTCGGGAACGATGCGACCATTTTCGAGCGCAACCGCGTTCTCGATCCCGCTCCAAACCGACGGCTGGTCCAGGTGATTATGGACAATGTGCGCGGAACGTTTCCCCAACTGGCAGGCCTCGAAATCGATCACGCATGGGGCGCCTATGTCGATTGCACCCCAGACGCGATACCGGTGATATCCGGTATCGATACGCTTGGAGGGCTTTACCTGGCAGCCGGCTGCTCAGGTCACGGCTTCGGCCTTGGCCCTGGCGTAGGTTATCTTGCCGCGGAACTGATCACCAATGAGACGCCAAGCGTCGATCCGACCCCCTTCCGGTTCGCTCGGCTAATCGACGGCTCGATGATCAACGTCGGGCCGCTGTGAGGAGTCGCCCTGAGCGGTCGGCTTGGGATCGCATTGCGACCGACTGGCCTAGCGCCAGCACTCGAATTTTCGACCCCTCAGGATGGTAGGACAGTATAGGAGAAAGATGACGTCTGCTTGTAGGATGCGGCAGACTCCGTCGCACAGTCCGAAATGAAGGCGCAAAGATGCCGTCCACATTCGATACTCCCAAGTCGGCTTAAAGCCGTATGTATTGGCGCGCTTTACCCATAAGCAGCTGCAATTGAGGCTGGGGCGCGATCCAGAAAGTTCGAAAAGCTTCCAGAAACCCGGCCGAACTGGACTCTCTTTCGCTACGCGCTCGTTGCGCCGCGGTAGATGTCGAGGATGCGCGTGACGCTGCCTATGAGAAGCTCGTGCGCGGTCGGCCTGAACCGGCCGGCGGCGACACCATCTTCGAAGTGGCCGAGATACTGGCTGATCAGGGGGCGTGTGATTTCGCGCTCGCCAAGCGCGCCAAGCAGCGCCTCGCTGGCGCGCCGCGCTTCCGGCGCCCGCCAGTAGTAGCGGATGCGGTCGCTGAAGGAAAAATGCCTCTGCAGACGCTGCTCGTCGGGCGTGCCAGGGTAGTATTTTTGCCAGTTGCCGGGTGAGGCGAGCATCACGCGCTCCATCGCCGCCGGCAGGGTTTCGCGCGACGGATCGGGCGCCAGTTCGTCGGCGATGTGGCTCAGGCCATAGAGCGCCTCGCGCAGCGCGAAGGTCAGCCAGGGGCCGACCTTGAGGATGGCGAAACCATCGCGCACCAGCGTGCCCAGCGCTTCCGCCGATTGGTAATCGGTCGAGTGCGCTTCGAAGACGAATTGCGGCATGCGTTCCAGCACCGCGACCAGCTTGGTTGCCTTCTCCGCCTCATAGGCGATGATGTCGGCATTGCCGAATTCGACGCCGGGCTGGACGACCACGCCGATGGCGCGGGCGAAGGCCCGATCGAGGCCGAGGCGGGAAAAGGCCCGGCTGTGGACCTCGACCATGCGGAGTGCATCGGCGGGGTCGGTGACACGCATGTGCTCGAGCGCTTCGAGCGCGCCGCCGGGCACCGGCACCTCGGTACCGATGATGTAGACCGGCCTTTCACCGCCGGTACGCGCGGCCGCCGCCTCGGCAATCGCAGCAAGCTCGGCGGCGCGGGCGGCGATCGTTTCATCGGGGAGCGTAAGAGGATCGCCGCAACAGGCCATGCTGGTGTCGAGATGCAGCTTGGCGAAGCCGGCCTCGGCATAGGCACCGATCATCGCCTTCGCCTTTTGCATCGCGTCGTTGGCGGGCAGATGCTTCCAGGGATTAGGGCCGAGATGATCGCCACCGAGTATCAACCGGTCGAGCGGAAAGCCGGTGTTGGCGGCGTGTTTTTCGACGAAGGCACGGAAAGCGGCCGGCGTCATGCCGGTATAGCCGCCTTCGTGGTTGACCTGATTGCAGGTCGCCTCGATCAGCACATCGGCGCCATGCACCGCGCCGTGGCGCAGCGTCGCCTCGATTACCAGCGGATGCGCCGAACAGATCGAGGTAATGCCGCCCTTGCCACCAGCGGCGCGGCGCGCGGCGATGTTGGCAAAACGTGCGGTGGCGCCGCTCATGCGTGCGCCCCGGAGTTGGCGATGAAGGCCTCGACATCGGCGAGCCGATGAATGCCTTCCATCGGTCCCTTGCGGGTAACGGCAAGTGCGCCGCAGGCGTTGGCGACACGCAGGGCGTCGACAGGTGCAGCGCCACGCAACCACATCGAAACGAAAGCGGCGCCGAAGCAGTCCCCGGCTCCAGTCGGGTCGACTTCCTCGACCGGAAAAGCGGGCAAAGCGACCGCGCCCTGCCGGTCGTGATAGGCGGCGCCATCTGCGCCCTTCTTCAACACGATGCAGGAAATCCCTCGGCCCAGCAGATCATCGACTGCGCCGCTCTCGTCACCTGCCGAAGAGAACAGGAACAATTCGTTCCCGCTGGGCAGGAAGACGTCGGTTTCTGCCAGCACCTTGTCGAGCGCGGCGCGCATGCCGGAGGCCTGCAGGATCTCGCGGCGGATGTTGGGGTCGAAGGACACTGTTCCCCCGCGCGCTTTCAATGCGGTGACAGCGGCCAGCGCGACGTCGATGGCGCGCTCGGAAAACAGCGACGAGCCCATGACATGGACATGATCGGCGCCGGCAAGCAGACGCGTCGCCGCGTCGTCGATCTCCAGAAGGCCGGCGGCGCTGTTGCGGATGTTGAAGACGAAATGCCTGGAGGCATCGGCCCGATAAGTGACGAAGGCAGTTCCGGTGGCATGGCCCTTGTGGGACGCGATCGCCGAAACGTCGGCGCCGAGCGCTCGCAGCCGGTCAATGTTGAGCTGGCCAAAATCGTCCTCGCCGACGGCGCCGATGAGGCCTGCCGGCTGGCCAAGCGCGGCTGCCTGGCCAACGAAGATCGCCGGCGCGCCGGACGGAAAAGGGCCAGCCAGCGGTCCAGGCTCGAGAAAGCTCTGGCCGATGCGTTCTGCCATGATCTCGACCAGGATTTCGCCGGCGCAGACGAGCTTCTTCATCTATGTCCCCGCATTCAAGCGCGCGGCGTATGATCTTCAAGACGGATACGATCTGTGATTCTTCACGTCAATTAATAAATTTACGCATGCAATAATTTTTGTCGACGCGTTGATAACTCGCAGGGCTTCCTGTAAAATTTGAACTTGCAGTCACGCTCCGGCGCACCGTAAGGAAAGCGTCGGGACAGCTCATGGGCCCATAATCCATGCTGCGAGGGTTTGAATGGCGATGACGCACAAGACGATGGAGGATTTCGCCCGTTCGTGCGGCGTGTCCCGGCCAACGCTCTCCAAATATTTCGACGATCCGACCAGCGTCAAGCCGGCCACGCGCAAGCGCATCGAAGAAGCGCTGCGCTCGTCCGATTACCAGCCTAATCTGTTTGCGCGGAACCTCAACCGCAAGCGCACGCGCAGCATCGGCATTGTCGTGCCGACTTTGACCGATCCGTTCTATTCGGAGATGGTCAGCCGCATCGAGCTCCGGCTGCGCGACGAAGGCTATTGGCCGATCGTCATCTCCTCGCATGGCTCCACCGAGCTCGAGGTCGAGGCGACGCGGACCATCCTGTCCCTGAAGGTCTCGGGCGCGCTCGTTGCGCCGCTCGGGCGGCGTTCCGACCATCGCACGCTGGAAAAGCTGACGCAGGCGATCCCGATAGTCTATTTCGACAGCTATCTTGAGGGCCACACGCCCTTCGTCGGCAACAACAACACGCAGAGCGTCGCGACCATCGTCGACTATCTCTGCCGCTCTGGCGACGCGCCGGTCTATTTCGACATCCCGCACGTCAACCACAATTCGCCCGAACGGCTGAGCAGCTATGTCGCCTCGATGAAACGACTCGGGCATGAACCCATCGTCATCGGCAACACCAAGGACTACACTTGGGATTTCGAGCGGATCGGCTACGAGCAGACGGAAAGAATGCTTGGCAATGGCGACCTGCCGGGCAAAACCATCCTTTGCAACAACGATCGCCTGGCCTTCGGCCTGATGGCGGCGGCCTTCTCCCGGGGGCTCAAGGTCGGCCGCAAGGCGGATTGCGACCTGCGCGTCGCCGCCCATGACGACCATCCGCTGAGCCGCTACGCATGCCCTGGCCTCACCACCATGGCGCAGGATTTCGCGGCCATGGCCGGCCGCAGCGTCGAAACGCTGCTTGCCCTGCTCAACGAAGACGGGACGGTGGTCGCGCCCAAGGTCAAACTCGACGCGACGCTGGTGATGCGTCAGTCGGCCTGATCTTTGGCGAAGGTGCGATCGAAGCCACGCCATGCGGCAACCGCCGCCTCGACCGCCTGTCGTGATGCCGGCCCGTGGCGGCCCATCGAGACGAAGCCATGGATCTGGCCCGGCCAGCGCCTGAGCACGACCGGCACTCCGGCGTCCTGTAGGCGCCCGGCATACGCTTCGCCCTCGTCGGCGAGGATGTCATGACCGGCGATGGCGATAAAGGCGGGAGCAGCGCCTGCAAGGTTTGCCGCCTTGAGCGGCGAGACGCGCCAATCGCCGATGTCGGCCGCCTTGCGGATATAGTGATCGCGGAACCAGGCCATGGTCGTGGCGGTCAGGCCAAAGCCTTCGGCGAAGCGACGGTAACTGTCGGCCGTCTGTGCGGCATCGGTGTTGGGATAGAGCAGCAGTTGCGCCGTCAGCGGATGGTCGTCGTCGCGCGCGAGCAGGCTGACCACAGCGGCCAGATTGCCGCCGGCGCTGTCGCCGGCGACGGCGATGCGTTTCACGCTGACACCGAGATCGGCGGCATGATCCTGCATGAATGACAGCACGGCGCGGCAGTCTTCCACGGCAGCCGGAAATTTGTGATCCGGCGCCAGCCGGTAATCAGGCGACACGACCAGGCAAGCCGCGATGTTGGCGAACCATCGGCAGATCTCGTCATGCGAATCGAGATTGCCGATTACCCAGCCCCCGCCATGCAGATAGAGCAGTGCTGGAGCAACGGCATCAGGCGCGCCCTGCCCGCGATAGATCCTCAGCGTCAGCGGGCCACCCGGTCCGGCGATTGTGCGCTCGGTGACCGAGGCCACCGGCTCGCGATCGCCTTGCATATCTGGAAGACCGTCTACATAGGCACGGCGCGCCTGTTCCGGCGTGCCGGCCTCGAAGGCCGGCCCGTTCGCCCGGCGGCCGACATCGAGAACACGCCGCGCCTGCGGATCAAGCGTGGTCGAGGATTGTGGTTCCATCCGTGGCGATGTCGTCATTGGCGGACCTCCTGTCAGGCCAGCAAACTCGCCGCCTCGTCCTCGCCGAGCAGCGGCGGCTGGTCGACCGTGCCGTTGATCGCGACGGAACCGCGGCTTTCGCCCGAGACAAGGATCGCTTCCATGATCTCCAGCACGTGCAGCGCGAGTTCGCCCGACGCCCGCGGCTTCCTGCCTTCCGACGCCGAGCGTGCCAGGTCCGCCACACCGAGCATGCGGTAGTTGGCGCGGTCGGGCGCAGCAAAGGGCCAATTGCGCGCGCCGTAGAGTTCTCTCTCGCTTTCGAAGTCTTTCCAGTCGGCGCCACGCGCCGAGAGCGAGACCGTGCCGCCAAACGTGTCCGGGTCGGGCAACCTGAGCGAGCCCTCGGTGCCGTGCAATTCGATCGGATGGTTCGAGTGTCTGAAAACGTCCCAGGAGGCGCCGAAGGTGACGGTGGCGCCGGAGCGGAATTCCAGGAGCGACAGGATGTTGGTGGGCGTGCCGACCTTGAAGCTGGTGTTCTTGTAGGGTCCCTCAGCAGTGATCAGGCGCTCGTCCTGGCCGCGCGACGTCATCGCCATGACGCGGGCGACCGGGCCGAGCAGGTTGACGAGCGTGGTCAGGTAATAGGGGCCCATGTCGAAGACCGGCCCACCGCCAGGCTGGTAGTAGAATTGCGGATTGGGATGCCAGTGCTCCATGCCGCGGCCCATCATGAAGGCGGTGCCGGTCACGGCGCGGCCGATCGCGCCCTCGTCCATCAGCCGGCGCGCCCTTCGTCCGGCAGCGCCGAGGAAGGTGTCAGGGGCCGAACCGAGCAACAACCCACGCTTTGCCGCCTCGTCGACCAGCCGGCGGCCATCGGCGGCGGACGTCGCCAGAGGCTTTTCGGTGAATACGTGCTTGCCGGCTGACAGCGCCGAAAACGAGATGTCGAAATGCGCCGCCGGTATCGTCAAATTGAGAACGAGGTCGATGTCGGGATCGGCCAGCAGCGCGTCGACGCCGAGTGCACGGATGCCATATTCCTTGGCACGGAGCGCGGCCATGTCGGCTGAAATGTCGGCACAGGCGCGCAGCTCGACCCCGCCGAATAGGCTCGCATTGCGCAGATAGGTCATCGAGATGTTGCCGCATCCGATGACGCCGATGCCCAGCTTCGTCTTTGATTTTCCGTGCATTTCAGATCTTACCTCCCAACGCGGCCATGGCCCGGCCGCCCCGTTGCGCCAGCAATGGATCACAGCCGGAAGCCGCTATACAACATTTTAATTCTTGACGCGCGTAAATTTTTTATAGAGCATGTGAAAACGCTGAGCACCGGGATCTTGAAAAACAAACGAACGGGATTTTGACCTGATGAGCCTAGGAACCAAAGTTCGTCTTGCGCGCCTCTTCTCGCATCCATCGGGGAATCTTTTTGGCGGCGCGGTCGACCACTTCGTCGGCTATGGCGACGTGCGCAAAGGTGGTCTTGCCGACCTGCCGGGCGCGCTCGCACGCGTCATGGCGGGCAAACCCGACTATGTCAGCATCCAGCCCGGCACCGCGCGCCATCTGTGGCCGCAATATGCGGGCAAGGCTTGTCTGGTGATTCAGGCGGGCTGCTTCACTCCGGACGATCGCATCAGCGAGTTGATCGCAACGCCAGAGGACGCGGTGCGGGCTGGCGCCGACGCGTTGGCCGTGGCCATTCCGGTGCGCGGCGCGACCGAGGGCAAATACATACGCTGGCTGACCGATTCGGTGAATGCGGCTTCCCGCTACGGCATGCCAGTGGTGGCGCATATCTATCCGCGCGATTTCACCGACGGGGCGAAGATCGTCTTTACCCCCGACGAGATCGCGTATGCGGCGCGGATCGGCTACGAGTCCGGCGTCGACGTCATCAAGATCGGCTACACGGGCGACTTCGAGTCGTTCCGGGAGACCGTTCGGACCTGCCCGGTGCCGGTCGTGATCGCGGGCGGGCCGAAGACCGATACGCTGCTCGGCGCGCTTCAGCAGACGGCGGATGCCATCCGTGCCGGCGCGCGCGGCGCCGTGGTAGGTCGCAATCTCTGGGGACATGGCGATCCTCAGAAGGCGGCGCTTGCTTTCCGAGGTGTCATCCATGACGGCCTTTCGGCGCAGGAAGCGCTTGCAAAGGCAGGCGCCTGAACGATGCCCGCCGTCCCCTCCATCCTCGGCTTCGGCGCCATTGCGATCGACGACATCGCCTATGTCGACCGGCCGTTGTCGGCGGGCAAGGGGAAGGTTCTGCAAAGCACGCGCGCTTTCGGCGGAAATGTTGCGACGGCTCTTGCCGCCGTCGCGCGGCTCGGCGGAAACGCCGGATTCATTGGCTGGCTTAGCGATGCCGCGGACGACGCAGTGCTGTGCGATCTCATTGAGAGCGGTGTCGAAACCGCATTCGCGCCACGCCACCCGGATGCCCGCCCGGTGCGCTCGCGGATCACCGTCGGTTCGGATGGGGACCGGTTCATAGCCTATGACGACGACGCGATGCTGGGCACCGCGCCGGACTTTCCGGACGAGGTCCTCAGCCGCGCGGCCGTGCTGATTGTCGACGGCTATGCGATCCGGTCGCTGGATGTCGTGGCCCGGGGTCGCGAGCTCGGCCTGGCGATCCTCGGCGATATCGAATGGAGCGGCGGCCCGTCCACGGAGAGACTGATCGCGCTTTGCGACCATCTCATTCTTCCGCTCGGCTTTGCGCGGACCGCCACGGGGTGCCGCTCGCCCGCCGAGATGCTCGACGCATTGTGGTCGCCGTCCCGGTCCGCCGTGGTTCTGACCGATAGCGGCAGGGGCGTCTATTATCGCGGACGCGACGAGACGGGGCTCTGGCACCTACCTTCGCACCGGGTTGCCGTCGTCGACTCGACCGGCGCGGGCGACTGCTTCCACGGCGCTTATGCCCATGCACTGACGCGCGGCGCCGACACCGCGGGACGGGTCGCATTCGCGGCTGCGGCCGCAGCCTTGTCGGTTACGGGTCATGGCGGGCGCGAGGCGCTTCCGAACGAAAATCAGGTCATGCAACTCCTGGCTTCGGCGAACGCTCCGTCGGCAGCCGAACTGAAGCATGCGCGGCTCGATACCGGAACCTAGAGCGGACCTTGTCCGAGGAAACATTCGCAAGCGTATACAGGCCGAGAACAACGACAAAATCAGCGGCTTAGACTTGTGGAGGGAGGAAGATGGCAGAAGTCGTTCTTGAGAATATCTGCAAGACCTACGGGAACAATTTTCACGCGATCGACCAGTTGAACCTGTCGGTCGAGGACGGCGAGTTCCTGATCCTCGTCGGGCCGTCCGGGTGCGGCAAATCCACCGCGTTGCGAATGATCGCGGGATTGGAGGACGTCACAAGCGGCAGCCTCCGGATCGGCGGCGTAGACGTCGTCGACATGCCGCCCAAGGACCGCGACATCGCGATGGTGTTCCAGAGCTACGCGCTCTACCCGCATATGACGGTATTCGAAAACATCGCCTTTTCGATGCGGTTGGCCGGCAAGCCGAAGGCCGAGCGCAAGAAGCGCGTGGACGAGATCGCCAAGACGCTTCAGCTGACGTCGCTGCTGGACAGCAAGCCAGCCAACCTGTCAGGCGGACAGCGTCAACGGGTTGCCATGGGACGCGCCATGGTGCGCGAGCCGGCCGCCTTTCTGATGGACGAGCCGCTTTCCAACCTGGACGCGAAGCTGCGCGTGCAAATGCGCGCCGAAATCACCAGCCTGCAAAAGCAGCTGGGCGTCACAACCATCTACGTCACTCACGACCAGACTGAAGCTATGACGATGGGCGACAGAGTCGCGGTGTTGAAGGGGGGCGTGCTGCAGCAGGTCGACACACCCAAGCGGCTCTATGAATCACCGGTGAACGCCTTCGTCGCCGGCTTCATCGGCTCTCCATCGATGAACCTTTTCGAGGCAACGCTGGCGGGCACCGAGTTGATGTCCGGCGCCTTCGCCATCCGGCTTCAGGATGCGGCTTTCGTGCGCAGGCCAAGCTTGAAATCGTATGTCGGGCGCAAGGTCGTGTTCGGAATCCGGCCGGAGGACCTCTACGACAGCAGCCTCGAATCCGGCCGCAAATACCAGACGATACCGGCAAAGGTGACCTCGATCGAAGAACTCGGGTCCGAACATATCGTCCATCTCAACATCGACGCGGTCCAGGTGGACTCCGGCGACCCGGACGCGGTCAAGGATTTCGGCTTGGCGTCGAACGCGGTGGCGAAATTCGAACCGGTCAGCGAAGTCCGGTCCGGCTCGGAAATCCGGTTGGCCCTGGATGATACCAAGCTTCATTTCTTCGATCCCGAGACGCATCTGGCGATCTGAAGATTTGCGGCAAGGCCCGCAGGCGGGAGCGAGGCGCCTGCGAAAGAAGGCTTCTGAATAAACCAGACGATCGTCCGCATTGTGCGGCCGATCTTAAAGAAGGAGGAGAAGATGACGTTTCGAATAAGACCCGCGATGCTGAAAATAGCCGCGGCCGCATGGTTGCTTGGCGCAACCGGCGCGATGGCGGACACGACGCTGGAATTCACCCAATGGTGGGAGCCAGAGCTGCCCGCAGGCTCCTTGCGGAAGATCATGGATGATTTCGAGGCTGCGAATCCCGGAATCAAGGTGACGCTGGTAAGCGGCCCCTATGCGACCACGCGAGATCAGATCTCGGTTGGCGCCGCGACCGGAACGCTCAGCGACGTCGTCGGTCTCGACGGCGCCTGGGTGAACAATCTGAACGCGCAGAATGCGCTCGCCGACATGAACCCGATGATGGATGCGAGCAAGTTCGACAAAACCCAGGTCGCCGATATCATCAAGGTGGACGGCAAGGCGGTGATGTTCCCGGTCGCTTCGTTCGTCTATCCGGTCTTCGTGAATTTGGACCTCGCCGCCCAGGCCGGCGTGACCAAGCTGCCGTCCACCCGGGCGGAGTTTCTCGAAGCCGCCAAAAAGATGACCCATGCCGACAAGAACCAGTATGGCTGGGTGTTGCCGCTCTCGTTGCAAACGCCGTCCGGGGTCCAGAACGACATGATGTCTTGGGTCTGGGCTTCGGGTCAGTCGATGATGGCGAACGGCAAGCCGGCTCTCGAGGCCAAGCCGGTCGTCGATATGCTTACTTTCGTCAAATCGCTCAACGACGCCGGCACCATCTCGCCCGGCATCGCCACCAAGACCGAACAGGAAAAGGTCGAGGAATTCGTCAACGACCGCGTCGGGATGATGATCGACTCGCTCGCGCATGTGAATCTCATCCGCAAGCGCAATCCCAAGCTGAACTTCGACTTGATCCCGGTCCCGGTGGTGGACGGCTACACCGGCAAGCGCGGCCTTCCCTATGCCTCATGGGGCATCGGCATCTCCGCCGGCTCGAAGCATCAGGAGGAAGCCTGGAAACTCGTGCAATATCTGATGAGTGAAAAGGTGAACGCCAAGCTCGTATCGCTTGCGAATGCCTTCCCGGGCAATGTCAACGCCAAGCCCGATTTCGTGACCTCCGACAAGGCTTTCGGCAAGGCTTTCGAAATCTTCAAGACCGGTTATCTCGCCAACGAGTTCACGGGTCTGCCGGTGGCTGAGGACCTGATGACCCAGTTCGACGTGCAAGCCCAGAAGATGCTTGCGGGCGAGCAGTCTCCGGAACAAGCCGCGGCCAATGCTCAAAAGGGCTGGATGGCGAAATTCTGATCCTGTTCCCGTTTGCTATTTTCGACCGGGTGGCCTGACTTCGGCCGGCCACCCGGCAACAACGGATCGGCAATCTGAGATGAATTTGTTTTTGACGCTCACCTTCTCTTGAAGGCGTATCCCAAGGTTGGCACATGACCCGGCAGAAGCGCTCCCACCACAAGCTGAAACGAGCGGTCGCACCCTATCTCTACCTGTCGCCCTCGCTCATCATCATCGGCCTTCTGATGCTGCTGCCGATGGTGACGGTGGTCGCTTACTCGTTCCAGAACAGCGCGGTGCTGCGTCGCGACCCGTCCTTTGCCGGACTGAAACACTACCAGGCGATCTACGACGATCCGGTGTTCTGGGCCTCGCTGTGGCACACGCTCTACTTCACCTGCATGAGCGTCGTTTTCCACATGACCATCGGCATGATCTTCGCGCTCATGCTGAACAGCGACCGCATCAATCCGACGCTGCGCAATATCCTGCGCGTGCTCTACATATTGCCCTGGCTGTTCACCGCGGTGATCATCGCCGTGATATGGCGCCTCCTGCTCGAGCCGAACGGCGTGGTCAACAGCATCCTCATGCAGCTGGGCATCATCGGTTCCAAGGTCGAGTGGTTTTCCTCGCCCGAGACCGCGCTGCATGCCGTCACCTTCGCCAATATCTGGGCGGGCTACCCGCTCTTCATGGTCAGCCTGCTCGCCGGCCTGCAGGGCATTCCCAAGGATTTCTACGAGGCCGCCGACATCGACGGGGCGAAGGGCTACCAGAAGCTGATTTTCATCACCATCCCGCAACTGATGCCTATCATCATCAGCATCTCGCTGCTCGACTTCATCTGGACCATGCAGGTATTCCCGTTGATCTGGATAACGACTGGCGGCGGTCCGATCTACTCGACCGAGGTGCTCAGCACCTACACCTACAAGCTGGCGTTCTCGAGCTACAACCTGTCTCAGGCGTCGGCGAGCGCCGTGGTCATCCTGCTGATCTCTCTCGGCCTGACGCTATTCTATATCCGTTATCAAAAGGCCCGGTAGTCGCCATGAGGAAAAGACACTCGCCGAAAGACAGGCTGATCACCGTCGCGCTGCATGTTGGTCTTGCAGCGGGACTGTTCTTCGCGGCCTTTCCGATCTACTGGATGCTCAGCAGCTCGTTCAAGTCGAATACCGAAATCTTCGCCTTGCCGCCAACCATACTGCCGAAGGCCTTCACGCTGGAAGCGTATGAAGCCATCCTTGGCGACCCGGTGAAGCTGCGCTTCTTCTTCAACAGCTATTTCGTCGCCGGAGCGGTGACCGTGCTGACGGTGCTGATCGCCCTGCTGGCGGCCTATGGGTTCAGCCGCTTTAACTTCCGCGGTAAGGGCAGCTTGAACACACTGATCATCAGCACGCAGACGATCCCGCCGATCACGCTTCTGATCCCCTTCTTCGGGCTTGTCGTCTCCTATGGCATCTTCGACACCTATGTCGCGCTGATCCTGACCTACCTGGTGTTCACGCTACCCTACGCGATCCTGTTGATGACGGGATATCTGAACACCTTGCCCCGCGATCTCGATGAAGCGGTGGCTGTCGATGGCGGCAGCAGCTGGACGGCGCTCTGGCGGGTGATCGTGCCGATCTCATTGCCAGGTATCGTGGCAACGTCGGTCTACACCTTCCTCCTGTGCTGGAACGAATTTCTCTTTGCGCTGACGCTGACGAAGTCGACCTCGATGCGCACCGTCCCGATCGGCATCCAGCTGTTGATGGGACAGCACGCCTTCGAGTGGAACCAGATGATGGCGATGAGCGTGCTCGGCTCGCTGCCGCTCTTGCTCATCTACCTCATTGCCCAGAGGTTCTTCCTCGCCGGCATGACCGCGGGCTCGGTCAAATAGGGACCTGCCGCACCAAGGAATGAAAGGATGAACGTGAAAGACCTTAAAGTCGGCTGCCAGACCTTCACCTGGGAAATGCTGGGAGACCGGTTCACCGGCGGCCCCGATGACCTCATCAAGGCGATCGCCGATGGCGGTTATGCCGGCATCGAGATCACCGACACGATGATCGGCCGCTATGCCGGCAAGCCGGCCGAATTCGCCGCGGCGCTGAAGTCACGCGGCCTGACGCTGGTCTCCTTCGCGTTCGGCTCAAAGAGCGGCTTCACCCTCAAGGACAAGATCGGCGCCGACCTCGAGACAGCCGAGCGCTGGATCGACTTCGCCGCCGCCTTTCCGGGCGCGCTGGTTTCGATGGGCTCGGCCACCGTCGTCTCCGACGGGCCTCGCGATGACAAATTCGCGATCGCCGCGGAAGTCTACAACAAGGCCGGCGAGCTCGGCCGCAAGGCCGGCGTGCAGGTCGCGGTGCACCCTAGCTCGCACCACAACACGCTGCTCTTCGACCGCGCCGACTACGACCGCATCTTCTCCCTGCTCGACGCTGCGCTGGTCGGCTGGGTGCCGGACACTGGCCACATCTTGCGAGGCCACAAGGACATGGCCGATACACTCACCACCTATCGCGACCGCATCCGCTACGTGCACCTCAAGGATGTCGATGCGAGCGGCACGTGGGCGATGCTGGGCAAGGGCGTCTGCGACACGGCGAGGGTGATCGAGATCGCCAGTGCGGCACCCAACTTCAACGGCTGGCTGGTGCTGGAGGAAGAGTTCTGAGACCGCCGCCGCCAATCCGGCCGGCGCGGTCAAGGCCAACCGCCAGACCATGCGCGGCTACGGAGCCTGAGACGATGATCCGCAAGAAAGACCGTCGTCTACGTGTTGGTGTGCTCGGCTGCGGGCCGATCGCCCAGTTCGCGCATCTGGAATCCTGCGTGAAGGCAAGCAATGCCGACCTCTATGCGATCTGCGACGCCGCGCCTGACCTGCTCGCGCGCATGGGCGCCACCTATGAGCCGCAGAAGATGTATGACGACTTTGATGAAATGCTGGCCGACCCTGAGCTCGAGGCGGTGATCATCGCCACGTCGGATGCCTATCACGTGCCGATGTCGGTCAAGGCACTCGAGGCCGGCAAGCACGTGCTGTGCGAAAAGCCGATAGGCGTGTCGGTCGAGGAAGGCCAGAAACTCGCCGACGCGGTCAAGCGCTCAGGCAAGGTGCTTCAGGTCGGACACATGAAACGCTTCGATCCGGCACTGGAAGCGGCGCGCGATTTCATCCGCGACGAGATCGGCGATATCCTGGCGCTGAAGGCGTGGTATTGCGATTCCACCCATCGCTACACCAACACCGACGCGATCCAGCCGCTGCCCGTCACAAGCAAGCTGGCGAGAAAGCCGGCAGGCAATCCGAAGGCCGATCTCAGGCAATATTTCATGCTGGCGCATGGCTCGCATCTCGTCGACACGGCGCGCTTCCTGTGTGGCGAGATCACCGCCGTTCGCGCCAGGCTCAATGAACGCTTTGGCGCCTATTGCTGGTTCGTCGAGACCGAGTTCGCCAATGGCGCGCTCGGCCATCTCGATCTCACCGTCGCCGTGCGCATGGACTGGCACGAAGGGTTCCAGCTCTACGGCGAGAACGGCTCGGTGATCGCGAAGACCTTCAATCCCTGGTACTTCCGCGCCAGCGAGGTCGACATTTTTCACGAGAAGGACGCGACATCGCGCAAGCCGCTCGGCGCCGACGGCCATTTCTTCCGCCGCCAGCTCGAAGGCTTGGCCGAGACTGTGCTCGACGGCAAGCCGATGCGCGGCGCCAATGTGGATGACGGCCTGGCCTCGATCCGCGCCATGGTGGCGATCGCGCGTTCGGTCGAAAGCGGCGAACGCGTCGAGATAGCCGGCGTCACGGGAGCGGTCTGATGCAGATCGGGGTGTTCGCCAAGACCTTCCCGGGCAGCGAGCCGGCCGGCGTTTTGGCTGCCGTGCGCGACACGGGCTTCGCGGTCACTCAGTTCAACCTCGCCTGCGCGGGCCTGCCGTCGATGCCGGATGAGGTTCCCGCAGAGGCGATCCAGGCCATCAATGAAGCCGTCGACGCTTCGGGTGTCGGCCTCGTGGCGCTGTCTGGAACCTACAACATGGCGCATCCGGACAAGCAGGTACGCGGTAATGGCTTGCGCCGGCTGGCGGTGGTGATCGAAGCCGCCGCAAGGCTTTCCACCAAGCTCGTCACGCTCTGCACCGGAACGCGCAACCGTGACGACCAATGGGCGTACCACCCGGACAATGCCGATCCTTCGGCCTGGGCCGATATGGCGCGCGAGATGGAAAAGGCCCTGCTGATCGCCGAGCGCCATGGTGTCGATCTTGGCATCGAGCCCGAACAGGCCAACATCGTCACCTCCGCCGGTGACGCCATGCGGTTGATCGCCCAGATGCGCTCGAAGCGGCTGCGCATCGTGCTCGATCCGGCAAACCTGTTCGAACAGGCGGATGCCGCGCAAGCGCGCGCCATCGTTGCTGCCGCAGTCGAACGAACGGGGGGGCACGTCGCCATGGCCCATGCCAAGGACCGTTTCGCGGACGGCCGCTTCGCCACCGCCGGGCAAGGCATCGTCGATTTCGCCGACTTCATCGCCCGGCTAAAGGCGACGGAGTTCGACGGACCGCTGGTGACGCACGGGCTCTCGGCCGAAGAGGCGCCCGGTGTCGCACGCTTCCTCAAGGAGTTGGTCTGATGTCGGGCGAGACAAAGCTGTTCCGCGACGGCGCCATGCTCGGCGTCACCGACACCGGCGAAGGTCTGGCGGTCGTCTTTCAGCACGGGCTGGGCGGCGGCGAGGCGCAGGTCGCGCAGACCTTCCCCGCCGGCTTTCACCGCATCACGCTGGAATGCCGCGGCCATGGCGGCTCCGGCCTTGGCGATCGGCGGCCCTTCTCCTTCGAGATGTTCGCCGACGATGTGCTCGCCGTCGCCGACCAGGCCGGCGTCGACAGCTTCGTCGCCGGCGGCGTCTCGATGGGCGCGGCGATCGCCATGCGCCTTGCTTGCCGTTACCCTCACCGCGTGACGGGTCTGGTGCTGGTAAGGCCGGCCTGGACGTTCACCGAGGCGCCCGACAACATGCGGCCGATCGCCGAGGTGGCAGAGCTGATCCTGGAACACGGCCCCGAAAGGGCGAAGACGATCTTCGCGCAGTCGAAAACGGCGCTGCATCTCTACCGCGATGCGCCTGACAATCTCACCTCGCTGCTCGGCTATTTCGACCGGCCGGACGCCCGCGCCTTTGCGCAGGTGCTGGCAAACATCGCCGCCGATGGACCAGGCATTTCCGAACGGGACGCCGCCGGCTTGCGCATTCCGACGCTGGTTGTCGGCAATGCGGTCGATGCCGTGCACCCACTTTCTGCCGCCTACGCGCTGGCCGCCGCGATCCCTAACGCGATCTTTGCCGACATCACGCCCAAGGCGCGCGACAGCGCCAAGCATTTCAGCGAGCTGCACAGTCAGATCGCAACCTTCCTGCAATCCCACTCGAACGTCCGGAGTCTCATTCCGTCATGACCAGTAAATCCCTCTCCGGCCCCGCCGCCATCGCCGCCTTGCCGCGCAACCGGCTGCTGGGCGAATTCTCGCTCTGGTCGGCGGATCTCGCCAATATGGAACGCGACCTGAGGCGCATCGAAGCCTATGCCGATCTGCACCATATCGACGTGGCGGACGCCCGCTTCACGCCCGGCTTCCTGTTCTTTCCCGACCTGGTGGCGCGCATCGCCAGGCTGACCGCGAAGCCGATCCATGTGCATCTGATGGTCGAGGCGGAAATCGTCGAGGCGCAGACGCGGCAGTTCATCGAAGCCGGCGCCGATCTCGTCACCATCCATGCCGAGAATGGCGAGGCGGGCTTGCGCGCTGTCAAGCTGGCGCATGAGCTCGGCGCCGAGGCCGGCGTCGTGCTCAGGTTGGAGACGCCGGTCGCGGCCATCGTGCCCTTCCTGCCCGAAGTTGCCTTTGTGACGCTTCTCGGCACCTCGATCGGCGTCAAGGGCCAGAGCCTGTCCGAGCAAGCCTGCCCGCGGCTCATGGAGGCGCGGGCGCTGATCCGGAAAGCCGGCCGCGAGGCCAACATCGTGCTCGCCGCCGATGGCGGCATCCGCCATGAGACGGTGCCGTTGCTGCGTGCCGCCGGCGCCGACACCGTTGTGCTGGGCTCGCTCGCCTTCGGCGATCCTGACCTTGCGCAGCGCATGGCCTGGCTGCACGGGCTGACGGCAGCCGCCTGATGAGCACGCTTGCGCTTGCCTTCGATCTGGGCGGCACGGAGCTGCGCGGCGCGCTGGTAGAGCGCGGTGGCGACGTGGTCGCCCGTGTCTCGGCGCCGACGCTTGCCGGCGCAGGACCTGAGGCGGTGATCGGTCAGATCATCACGCTGGCGGACACGTTGCTCAAGGAGCACCCACAGGCGAAAGTCACCGGCATCGGCATGTGCGCGCCGGGTCCGCTAGACCCCAAGGCCGGCATCGTCATCGGGCCTCCGACCCTGGCCGGCTGGCACAATGTGCCGCTGATCGACATCCTCAGCCGGCAGTTCGGCCTGCCGGTGCGGCTGGAGAACGACGCCAATGCGGCGGCGCTTGGCGAATGGCGCTTCGGCGCCGGGCGTGGCACCGGATCGCTGGTGTTCGTCACGGTATCGACAGGCATCGGCGGCGGCGTGATTGCCGATGGCCATATCTATCACGGCCGGCGCGGACTGGCGGCCGAGATCGGCCACATGACGATCACGGGCGAAGGCGACCGCTGTTTCTGCGGCGCAGTGGGCTGTTTCGAGGCTGTCGCCTCTGGCACCGCCCTCGGTCGCCGGGCGACTGCGCTCACGGCACCGGGCGACGGGTCGCTGCTCAGGCGCCTTTCCAACAATGGCGACGTGTCGGCACGGCATGTCGTCGAGGCCGCTCGGACGGGTGATGCAGCGGCTTTGCAATTGGTCGAAGCGGAGGCGAAGTGGCTGGGCATAGGCTTTACCAACCTCCTGCATCTCTATTCGCCGGAACTGATCGTCATGGGCGGCGGCCTTGCCAACGGCTTCGACCTGCTTTCGCCGACAATCCGGGCAACGATCGACGAGCGGGCGATGCCTGCCTATCGCGACGTGCCGATCGTGCCGGCCGAGCTCGGCGACCGGGCGGGCCTTGTCGGCGCGGCCAGCCTGATCCTGTGGGAGGGCGAGTCCGGCACGGCGCTTGCGATGGTGCAGAACGATCAGACGACAACCGGCGCAAGGGAGGCAAGCCAGGTCTGATCTCAAGCTGCGCTGCGCAAATCCTATGGAGGAGAAGATTGGCAGCACCGTTGCCGGCTCTTCCTGCGACGACGACGATTGGCGAAGCCAAGGTGACGGCCGATCGTCCCTGTTGAGGAGAGGCCCGGCAGGACAGAGGCGCGCGATTATCCGCCAGCGGCTGAAGGTCCGCACCGTCTCAGCTCTCGAAAGGTGCGTCATCCGCGACGGGGGCCCCAGCTCCCTACCGCATCGCAGCACGTCAAAATCCACTGCACACCACTTTAATTCATAGCGCCACCGCGACAGCCAGCCTGGTCGCCGCAATGTCGGCTTCAAGCGACGGCAAACTGAAGCAGAACGACTGGGATGTGGCGCATTTCTGACGGCCAGCTTTTGGGCCGACGGCGGAAGGTCGGCTTTTGGCGACAGTCCGCGAAAACTGAAGTCGTCCGCGTCCAGCTCTCTCATCTCGAAAGAATTGCAACCGGCAACTTGTCCACCCTGTCCGGTTCGGCGTCTGCCAACCTTTCCTTGATGTCCTTCTTGGCAACCTTGCCGTAGCCGGACTTAGGAAGGGCGTCCCAAAACTGGATAAGCTTGGGTTGTTTATATCGGGCAATCTTGTCCCTCAACCAGCTATCCAGTTCTGCGGCCGTGATGGACGCATTTGCCTTTGCGACGCAGACAGCGACGCCTACTTCGCCCCAGACGGGATCGGGCATGCCGACGACGGCGACCTCGTGAATGTCGGGATGGGCAAGTATCTTTTCCTCGATTTCGCGAGGATAGATGTTCGATCCGCCCGATATGTACATGTCGGACGCCCGGCCGGTGATGTAAAGAAAGCCTCGCTGTCCAGGTGACCGAGATCGCCGGTTCTGAACCAGCCGTCGCGGAACGCCTTGAGGTTGGCCTCCGGATTGTTGTAGTAGCCCGCGAAAACGGCCGGTCCGATGACGCATATCTCGCCGGTCTGTCCAGTTGCAACCTCATGCCCTTCCGGCGTCCTGATGGAAACCTGCATGGCGGTGCGTTCGAACCCGCAGGTGCCGATACGGGCGCCGGCATCGTCGTCGACAGAGTGATGGTTCGGTGGCAGCACGGTTATGTTGCCCGTCACCTCGCCCAGGCCGAAATACTGCACCAAGACCGGGCCGAGCTTGGCAAGCGCAACCTTCTGGTCGGCGCGATACATTGGCGCGCCGGCATAAACGACATGGCGCAGCGAGGAATGGTCGTAGCGATCGACGGAAGGATGCTCGACGAGCAGTTTCAAGATGGTGGGCACGGTGAAGATGTTGGTGATGCGCCATTTCTCTATCAGAGCCCAGGCCGCCTCGGCATCGAAGCGATCCGTATCGAGAAGGATCGTGGCCGCGCCGCGCGCCACCTGCGTCAATTGGTGGACACCCGCTCCATGGGAGAGCGGCGCCACCACAAGCGAGGCGTCTTCAGCCGTCGTGCCCGGCATGAGATCGCACAGGTGATTCGTGATGACGAACGCCATCTGGCCGTGCGTCAGCACGGCGGCCTTCGGATGACCGGTCGTTCCCGACGTGAACAGGAACCAGCATGGATCGTCGCGGTCGACGCACGCCGGTTCGATCTTCTTTCCGAGATGCTCGGCGACAATGGCGTCATAATCCGGGCCGAACGAAGCCTTGCCGATGCTTATGTGGAAACGCAGCGAATCCGATGCGGCCGCGCAGGCAGCCTGATGATCGGCAAAATCGGCATTGCAGATCATTCCCGCGGCGCCGCTCGCGCGAGCCTGATAGGCAACCTCCGCCGGCGTCTGGCGGAAATTGGTGGGGACCCACACCGCGCCGATCCGGAAACACGCGAACATCGACTCGAACATCTGGTTGCAGTTCTGCGACTGCACAAGCACGCGATCCCCTTTGCCGACGCCAAACCGATCGACCAGGGCTGAAGCCATGGCGTCGATGCGCTGGTCCAGCTCCTTCCAGGTCAGGGTCAGCGCCCGGCTTGCGAACGCGACGCGCTTGGGATGGCGGCGTGCGGCCTGGGTGACGAAATGCGCCAGATTCATGACCCGCGTGGAGACAGGCGTGACGGTGGGGACGGGGTCTTCTCTCATCGTGCGCGTTCCAGGATCGAGACGTAGTTGGTCACGGCCGCCCCGCCCATGTTGAAGACGCCGGCCAAGGTTGCACCGGGGATCTGCATGGCGCCCGCTTCGCCGGTGATCTGCTGCGCCGGCATCACGTGCATGGAAACGCCGGTGGCGCCGAGCGGATGGCCCCGGGCCTTCAGCCCGCCGGAAGGATTGACCGGAAGCCGGCCCGATCTTTCGGACACGCCATCGTGGATGACCCGGTGGCCCTGGCCGCGCTCGGCCAATCCCATGGCTTCGTACTCGATCAATTCGGCGATGGTGAAGCAATCGTGCGTTTCGGCTAGGTCAAGATCTTCGAGGCACAGGCCTGCCTCGCTCAGCGCCTTCGCCCAGGCGCGCCTAGCGCCTGCAAAATCGACGGGATCGCGGCGGCTCAAAGCCATGAAGTCGTTGGCCTGCGACCGTCCTCGAAACGACAGACTTCGTTGCAGGGTCATCGCCGTGTCCTGATCGACAATTACCAGCGCGGCGGCACCGTCCGACACAAGGGAGCAGTCCGTTCGCCGAAGCGGCGGCGCAACCAGCGGATTTCGCTCTGAAACCGTGTTGCAGAACTCAAATCCAAGGTCCGCGCGCATGTGCGCGACCGGATTGTCCACGGCGTTGCGGTGGTTCTTGGCGGCGATGGCCGCCAGCGCCTCCGATTGGTCGCCGTATCGCTGGAAATAGGCTTGGGCGATGCGCCCGAAGACTCCGGCAAAGCCGCCTTCGATTGCGGCTTCCTCCTTGCGATAGCAGCCGGACATCAACACATCGCCGACCTGGCTGGGCGGCAGGCCGGTCATCTTCTCTGCGCCAATGACCAGCGCGACGCGTCCACGCCCGGCCTCCACGAAGTCGAGCGCGCCGAACAAGGCCGCCGAACCCGTCGCGCAAGCGTTCTCAAACCGAGTGGCTGGTACCGAGCCGAGCGCCGGGTGGCCCATTCCGACAAGTGCTGCCTGGAAGTCCTGGCGCGTGAAGCCGTTGTTGTAGACACCGACGAAGACGGCATCGACATCGGCGGCATCGATACCAGCATGGTCCAGAGCCGGCCCCGCGACCTGAGCCATCAGCGTTTCGGTATCGGGCGCGGCCGACTTTCCGAAAACCGAATGAGCCCAGCCGACAATCTGTGCCTTGGTCATGGTTGGTCCTCCGGCCGCCGCATCCGGCGCCGCTAAAAGCTTCAAGGAAAGTCTTGTCAGGCTATGCCGTCGCGCGCAGGACCGGTTCCTGCGCCACCTCGTTCTCGAAGGCGCGGATGCCTGCCTCGAACGATTCCAGCATCTCCTCGATCTCCGCTTCGTTGATCGTCAGCGGTGGGCACAGCATAAGCCATTCCCCGAACGCCCCCCGGCGGTGCGGCGGGAGAAAAGCAGCAGCCCGTGCTCGCGGCAGATCATCCCGATGCGCTCGCCAGCCTTGACGTGCGCCGGGAACGGCTCCTTGGTGATGCGGTCGGCGACGATCTCCACCGCCATATGCAGCCCCAGCCCGCGGACGTCGCCGATGACGCCTGTCTTTTGCTTCAGCGCCTCCAGCCTCGATCGGATGAAGGCGCCAAGCCTGGTCGCGCGCTCCATCAGACCGTCTTACTCCACGACACGCAGGACCATGTCAGAGGCCGCGCAGCTGACCGGGTTGGCCGAATAGGTGTGACCGTGCTTGAAGCCGCCGCTGCGGCGGACGTCCTGGACCATATCCGTGGACGCCAGCACGACCCCCAGCGGCGCGTAAGAGCCGCTGACGCCCTTGGCCAGGGTGACGATGTCGGGACGGCAGTCGGGCCAATGATGCCCAGCCAGGAACTTGCCGGTGCGGCCGGCCCCGCTCATGGTCTCGTCATAGATCAGCATGATGCCGTAGCAGTCGCAAATCTGGCGTATCCGGGTGGAGTAGCTGTCCGGCGACACCAGCGCGCCGGTCGACACGCCGCCAACGGGCTCGATCATGAAGGCGAGGACGGTCTCCGGCCCTTCGCGAAGGATCGTGTCCTCCAACTGTCGCACGCAGCGATCTACGACATCCTGTTCGGATTGGCCCGCGGGCCGTCGGTAGGTGAGCGGGGCATCGACCTTCGGCATGTCTACGAACATCGGCTTGTAGGCGGCGGCATAGTCCGGGTCGCCGGTAATGCCCAGCAAAGCCGTGGTGGCGCCGTGGTAGGAGGGGATACGGCTGATGATCTTGTAGCGCGATGACTGGCCGCGAGCGACCGCGACCTGCCGCGCGAACTTTATCGCCGCCTCATTGGCCTCGGATCCGCCCGAGACGAAGAACGCCGCGCCGTAGCCCCAGTCGCTCATCCGCTCCAGGCGCGCCGCCAGCCGCTCGTTCGGATCGTTGTCCCAGCGCATGCTGTGGGCATAGATGATGCGGCCCATCTGGTCGCGCATGGCCTCAAGGACCCTCGGATGCGCATGGCCGATATTGACCGAGATCGCGCCGGACGACCCGTCGAGAAGGCGCCGGCCGGTGCTGTCCCAGATATAAACCCCCTCGCCACGAACGACTTTGGGAAACTCCTTGCTGCCCTCAGGAGTGATGAAATGCTGATAGCGCAGTGTCATGGCTGGTTCCTCTCAGTCGTCATGCCGTGCCGACCGGGCGCAAAGACGAAGTCGCCTTCAGAAGTGCCGGATCGGGATCGATGCCGAAGAGCATGCGGTGGCGGGTGAAGGCGAGCAGCTCGGCGACATGCTCGTCATTGCCGGGGTCTTCCGGAAACGCGCTGCCGAAGATCTCGTCGACGTAAATGCGCGTCATGATCTCGTCGGCGAATGCGCTGGTGGCATGCCCCACGAACCGGTCGAATGCGGCCGGCACCGGACGCTTCGTGTGCTTCATCGCGATTTCGGACAGGACGTCGGCCCACTGCGCCGTCAATCGTAGCCAGACTTCATTGGCTTCCTGATCTTGCCTGCGCATCTGGAACAGCGAGCGGAACAGCTTTCTACGACGGCGAAACGCGCCGACGATCTCGAGAAAAGTCGCCTTCATCCGCGAGAACAAGTCATCGAATTCGTTGCCCTCCGGGATAGCGGGAGCGATGTCTACCGCGGCGAATTCCGAGAAGACCTCGATCGCGAGCTCGCGGATGCCTGCAAAATGCAGGTAGAAGGTTCCCGCAGCTACCTTGGCCTTGCCCGTCACCGCACTGATGGTCAGGTTGGAGAGATCGCTCTCGGTCAGGCAGTCGACCGCGGCGCGCTTGAGCTTGGCTCGGGTCCGAGCGCTTTTGCCCTCGCCATTATTGCCTCTGATCTGGGCGTTCAGTTGCGCCACGTAGCGGTCGCCGAGCGCCATCGAAGTGACCGCTGGGTTCGATGGATGTTGCGTGTCCATGGTCGCTCGCTTCATCGATTCAGGACGCGGCCGCAAGCAGCGTGCGGTCGGGAAGCGCCTCTCCGACCAGCGCTTCGAAACTCGCGGCAAGCCCGGCCAGGTCGAGGTCGGTCTTCTGCTTGCCGGACAGGTCCATGACCACCTTGCCCCTGTGCATCATCAAAACCCTGTCCGAGTGCGCCAGGGCGTGACCGAGATCGTGGGTGACCATGATCGTCGTAATGGCCTGCGCCCGTATGATGTCCTCGGTCACCTCGGCGACAAGCTTCGCGCGCTTCGGGTCGAGCGCCGAGACGTGTTCGTCGAGCAACAACACACGCGGATTGCGGACCGCCGCCATTGCCATCGCAACGGCCTGGCGTTGGCCTCCGGAGAGCGTTCCGGTGGATTCCGCCAGCCTGTCCTCCAACCCCATGCCGAATTTGCGCAATGCCTGGACACCCGCTTCTCGCACCGCTGCCCGGTCGTAGCGGCGCAAGCCGAAAGCGCGCTCGCGACCCATGATCGCCAAGGCGAAATTCTCCTCGATGCTGAGCGACGAAAGAACGTTGTGCTCGGGATTCTGGCGCACCAGGGCAACACGGGAAGCGCGCTTCCAGGAGGGCTGTTCGCTGACGTCCTCGCCGTCGATGTGCAGCGATCCCTCGTCGAGCAGCTGGGTGCCCATCAGGATCGATAGCAGCGTCGATTTGCCGGCGCCGTTGGAACCGATCAGGGCCACGCAACTGCCGGGCGCCACGTTGAGGTTCAGAGCATCAAGCGCCGTGAAGACTTCCCGCTTGCCTAGCCCGTCGAAGCGCTTTGTCGCGTTCGAGAGTCGGATTGCGGGAATATGTGATCGCGCATCAAAGAAGGCTTGAGACACGGTCATTCTCCAGAAATTGCAGGTGTCTACGGCGGCGGCTGCGCCAGCCTTCGAAGCCGGACCGGCTGAAACTGCCTTTGGCGTGGATACGCGCGGCGATGAAGGCAAAGACGAGCATGGCGGTGATCAGGCGCACGGAATTCGGCGGCACGCCGAGCCTGAGGCTGAGCGCAACGATGCACCGATAGATGACAACGCCGACTATGACGGCGGCGATGCCGACGGCAACCTTGTCCGAGCGGATCATGCTCGTGCCGATCGTCAGCGCCGCCAGGCCGACGACGATGACGCCGCCCTGGAAGGAGACGTCCATGAACCCCTGGCTCTGGGCCACCAGCGCTCCCGAGGCGGCCGCCAGCGCATTGGCCATCATCAGGCCGAAGATCTGATGCTTCTCAGTTCGGATGCCCATCCCGCGAGCGGTCTGGATGTTCAGTCCTGTCGCGCGCGTGGCAAGGCCGTATCCGGTGTGGAGCAGCCAGACCAGGAAGAGCGCGAGAAACAGTGTGACAGTCCCGGCGGCAACAATGGTCGCCTGCTGGTTTCCGATTCCGACATTTTCGAGCCAGGTGAACAAGGTCTCGAAACGGACGAGCGAAACATTGCCTGTTCCCATCACCGCGATGCTGACGGACCAGGCCGCGGTGGTCATCAGAATGCCGGCGAGCAACACGTTCATCTGGAGCACGACATGGAGCAGAGCGGTGATCAGCCCAGCGAGCGCGCCAGCGCACATGCCGATCGCCAGCGAAGACAGCGGGTCGAAGCCCATCATGAGGCTGCTGGCGGCAGCAGCCCCGCCAATGCCGAACGAGCCTTCAAGCGTCAGGTCCGGCAGGCTAAGGACGTTGATTGCGAGGTAGATTCCCAACGCCAACGGAGCATAGAGCAGCCCGATCTGCGTACCGATCAAAAGCACGTCCAAAATCATGGTCGCCTCAATAGGTCTTGACCGCGGAAGAGAGCATGTCCTCCGGGATCGTCAGCCCGAGCGCCGCAGCCTCGGTCTTGTTGATCTCATAGCCGGCGATCTTCGGAACAATGACAGGCATTGTGGCCGTGTCACCCCCTTTGAGCACCGCGACAACCTGCTTGGCCGTTTCGGTGCCGACATCCACATAGCTATAGCTTCCCGCGAGGATGGCGCCCCCCTTGACCGCGTCCGAGGTGCAGCCGAATACGGGCAGCTTCGCGTCCTTCGCCACTTTCAGCGCGCCAGCCATGCCAGAGATCGTGGTCGTGTCGCACGGAAATTCTATCGCCTGCACGCGACCGACCAGCGACTGTGCCGCCTGCGTGGTCTCGCCCGCATTGGCGATGCCGGCGGTGACATATTTGAGCCCCTTGCCTTCGATATGCGCCGTCGCACGGGCAGCGAGGGGGTCGCCTGCGGGATCGCCGACCTTGTAGATCAGGCCAATGGTCTGAATCGACGGCAGGATCGCTAAGCATGCCGTCGATCTCGGATTCAACCGGGAGCGGATCGGACACCCCGGTCATGTTGGCGCCCGGCTTTTCTAGCGCCTTGATCAATCCCGCTTCCACCGGCGTGGAAACGCCGGCGAACACGACCGGAACGGTCTTGGTAGCCTGCTGGATCGATTGGGCGGCTGCAGTACCAACCACGACGATGACGTCGCACCCGCCACTGGCGAATTGCTGGGCGATCGTCTGCTGTGTAGCGGCATCCGCCTCGGGGTTTGGATGTTCTGAACGATCTTCTCGCCGCCGACAGCCTTGAACTCGGCGTCCATGCCCTTGAGGATATCGTCGATCACCGGAGCGGAAGCGTATCTGTTCACACAAACGGTCTTCCCAGACAGTGCGGAGTCCTCAGCCCGGGCGTTGGCGGTTAACCCTAGAACTGTGCCGCCGGCCAACGAAAATGCTATCAAGGTCTTCATTTCTGCTTCCCCTTTTGCGCGACTTAAGCGTCGTTTCTAAACCATAATATGAAAATGAATTCAGTTTCATTTTTTGTCAAGCGAGAATCCTGCATGGGAGGACGATTTGATCGTCAATAAAGACGGCACCTCAGCCGAGAGCGACGGTACTTGATGGTATGCTTGAGAACCGACCCGTGCTCGTCGGAGACGAAAGCCCCCTTAGACGGTCCTTCAATTTATGAGGGGCGTATGGACCCCGGATCGACGATCCGGGGTCCATGCGCGTGTCGGCGCTTCATTTGTTCAACTTCGCCTGCAGAGCGTTGACGTCGTCCGTGGTCATTTCGCCGTCGGTCGTCACCTTACCGTCGACGATCTTCCACAGACGGAACGGGCCAGTGATGTCGCCGTATTTGTCGAAGGCGACCGGACCGATTACGCCTTCGTAGCGGATCGGCTTGCCATCCTTGATCAGGCCGAGGGCCTTGGCGAATTCCTCCTTGCCGGCGAAGATCGGCGTGCCTGCTGGATCGACCGCCTTATACATGGCGTCCTTGATCTTGGCCGGGTCGTCGGAGCCAGCGATGGCGATGGCGAGCCCGACGATGGCACCGGCATCATAGGAGCGATCCGCGGCCGGGTTCGATGGCTCGATGCCGGAGAATTCCTTGTAGTTCTTGTTGAAATAGTCGGTCGACGCGGTCGGGCTGGTGCCGGAGGAGGTGCCATAGGCATCCTTGAGATACTCGGCGCCGACGGAGTCGATGAAGTCGGGGCTGTTCATGCCGTCATTGAGCAGGAACTTCTGCACGCCGCCCTGCGAGATCCAGGTGCGGGCAACCGTGGCGCCGTCGACCGGCGTGCTGACGAGATAGAGCCCATCCGGTTCGCCCGCCATCGCCGCCGTGACTTCCGAGGCATAGCTTGACTGCTTCTCATTGTAAGGCGTGTCGGAGACGATGGTGCCGCCCAATGCTTTGTAGGCGCGCGAAAATTCGGCGACCATGTTGACGCCGAAGTCGTTGTTGACGTGGATGATCGAGAGCTTCTTGAAGCCCTTGTCGATGGCGTATTTGGCAGCTGCCACCCCCTGCAGCGCATCCGAGGTGATGGTGCGGAAGAAGATGCCGTTGGTCTTGCCGTCGCGGCCCAGCGCGGTCAGCGTCGGCGAGGACGACGCGGGCGAGACCTGGACAATCTTGGCCGGAGCGGTGACCGACGTCAGGATCGGGATCGACACCGACGAGATGATGCCACCGATGATCACCGGCACTTTCTTGACCTGCACGAGCTGGGTCGCGGCGTCGACCGCCACGTTGCCCTGGCTCTGGCTGTCGCGCGTGTCGGTCGCGAGATCGCAGCCGCGCACGCCGCCCGCGGCATTGATGTCGCGGAAGGCCATCTCGACCGATTTGGCGCCCGCCTGGCCGTATTCGCCGGCCGGACCGGTAAGTTCCATGACGAGGCCGACGGTGATCTTGCAGTCGGCGGCGTGCGCCGCGCTTGCGGCCATAAGCAGGCCGAGCGCGGTGGTGATCTGGAATATCGTTTTACGCATTGCTGTTCCCCTTTTCGTTACTCGACTCTTGTTTTCATGCTTGGCCTGATCAGCTTCCCGGCACCTGCAGCCAGGTCTCATGCAGATGCCGCCATTCAACGCCATTGGGCGCCGATGAACTGACGGTGAAGATGGTGCTGGACCGGCGCCGGCTCGCCTGGCCGGCGCGTTGCTGCGCCTCGACATAGGTGAGGACGATGACATCGCCGGACTGCCATCCTGGCCGGATGTCCTCGATCGAAATGGCGAAGTCGCCGTCGAACGTTCCGCGGCTTGCCTTGACATAGCCGAGCACCGCAGCGCGATCGAGCAGTTGGCCGGTCGGCACGACCATGGTGAAGTCCTCGCCCATGACGCGTTCGAAGCGGCTGAAATCCGCCGCCTCGCAACGCCTCTTGTCGAACCAGTCGACGAAGAAGCGATGCAGGTCGACCACCTCGGCGCTGGCGCGGGAAAGCAGCGAGGTGCCCATCGCCGCGCTCATACCCGGCCTGCGTTCAAATTGTAGTGCATGATCGAACCGTGGCGGCCGTGGCGATCGCGCTCCAGCATGTAGACGTCGCCTTCGAGGCCTGGACTTCGGGCGATCACGGCGCCGATCGCGGCGCGATCCTCGGCCGACAGCACGACGTCCATGATCCTGGCATTGGCGAGCGCATGCGCCTGGTTGCGGGCGCCAACGATGACGGCTGCGACCCGCGGCTGTTCCAGCACCCAGGCGCTGGCGATGGTGGCGATGTCGACGCCGTGGCGGTCGCCGACGGTCTTCAATGCCCGCAGCAAATGCTGGAACAGGTCCCAGCCGCCGAAATCATCGATGATCAGCTTGTATTTGACCAGCGAGCGGTTCTCGAGCGGCGTTGCCGGCTCGGCAGCGCCGAGCCATCGATCGCTGAGGAAGCCGCCGGCGACGGAACCGTAGCAAAGGAAATGCATGTCGTGCTGTTTCGCCAGCGAGGCAAGGCCTCGGGCCGGGCGTTGGTCGAGCACGGAATATTGCAGCTGCTGACTGACCAGCGGAATGCCGGCCGCCAGGATTTCGGCAAGCCGCGGCGTGTCGAAGTTGGTGGTGCCGAGATTGCGCACCTTACCCTCGCGGCGCAGCTCATCCAGCCAGACCATGGCCTCGACATAGCGAGGCTGCGCATAGTCCCACCAGTGGAACTGTACGAGGTCGATCCGCTCGGTCTTCAGCCTGCGCAGCGACTGGTCGACGATGCCCCTGATATAGTCGCGGCTCACGGTGGCCAGCCGTTCGAGGTCAGGCACCAGCTTGGTGTGAACCTTCATCCTGGCAGCGACGTCGAGCCCATGTTCGTTGGCCAGCCGCAGGCGCGCAGCGCCGATCAGTTCCTCGACGCCGGTGTAGATATCGGCGCAGTCATAGGTGAAGATGCCGGCGTCGAAAGTAGCGATCAGGTCGGCCACCGCCTGTTGGCGGTCGATCGCTCCATGGCCGCCGGCCAGCTGCCAGCCGCCGCGAATGATGCGCGAGATGGTGTAGCCGGGGGCGAGGTCGAAGGTCTTCCCGGTCATTTGCGCTCCGTCTCCTCTGGCAAAGGCACTGCCGTCGTTGCGGCGTGACTGAACTGCCGCTTGGCCACCCTGACGATCCTGAGCCGGCTGGCGCAGTTCGGGTCGGGACAGGCGATCTCGGCGTCCGACGTCATCCAGTCGTTCCTGTGCGTCGGGCGCTGCTTGGCGGCCAGCAGCGGCAGCACGGCCGCGATCGAATAGATCGAGAAGCCCTGCCCCGCCGGCAGCGACAGCATCTCGCCCTTTAGCTCGAAATAGTCGCCGGCCCTGGCGCCGCAATAGATCGGCTTGCCCTCGGGGATGACTGCCTCGACGCGAAGGTCGAAGAGCTCGAAACTGTCGTCTCGTTCCGTCATCTCAAATCTCCGCCCGGGAGAAGGTAACGTCGCATGCGCCGTTGCGCCGGATGATGCCGCAGGCGGCCGCAAGCGGCTCGCGCTGCTCGGGTGGCACCTGCGCGACCACGCTTCCGGCCAGCCAGCCGATCGGAAAGAAGAGGCGTGCGCCCTGTCCGTAAAACAGGCCGATGTCGAAAATTGCGTTCGGATTGCCGCCCCACATGCGTGGCGGCACATAGGAGAGCACAATGTCACCGGGCTGCGGGGTCAGGGTCGCGTTCTCGGCCGGCAGCGGCCGGGCGTAGCTCTGTCCATCGAGATGCGCCGGTGGCACAGGGCAGGAAATCTCCGGACCTGTCCACATCGCGTGGATGCCGGCGACAACACGCGGCTCTGCCAGGTAAGCCCACAGGAAGGCGGCGTTCTCGGGCGCCTTTTCCGGGAGCAGCAGCGCGGTGGCGGACAGGCCGGAGCGCGGCTCGCTGATTTTTATGGCGCGTCTTGTCATGTCGCGTGTGTCCCGGCAGCGGATTTCAGCTTGTCACGCAGGAAGGCGAAGGGCCGACTGATGTCGGCGACCAGCGCCTCGCGCGCAGCCCGGGCGTCCTGCGCCGAGAGCGCTGCGACGATGCTTCGGTGGTAGTGTGCGGTGTCGACCTCGCCGGCTTCCGAAAAGGCGTAGATGGCGACACGGATGCAAGGCCCCGATTGCAGCCAGAGGCTTTCGATCATCGGGATCAGCACCGCCGACCCGCAGGCGCGATAGATCTCAAAATGGAAGCTCTGGTTCAGCGTCACCTCGCGGTCGACGTCCTTCTTGTGCTTCAACGCCCGGATTTCGTCCCATTCGCGCAACAGACCGTCGACCGTCGCAATCTGGCGCGACCCCATTCGCGAGGCCGCGAGCGAGATCGCCTCGCCCTCAATCAGGATGCGGGCGCGCAGCAGGTCGTCGATGCGCTCAAGCGTGATCGGCGGCACGCGCACCGAGCGGTTGGGCAGCGCCTCAAGCGCCTTTTCCGTGATCAGCCGCCCGATCGCCTCTCGCACCGGCATGGTCGAGGTGACCAGAGCGTCGGCAAGGCCGCGAATGGTCAGCACCTGGCTTGGCTCGAACAGGCCGCCGATCAGAGCGCGGCGCAATTCGGAATAGACGCGATCCTGCACAGTCTCGCGGCCGACCGGCGCGAGCTGCGCGGCGATCGCATCATTGTTGCGCTCGATAGCGGCCTTCTGCATGGCGCTCCCATTCTCGACCCTTGGTGCGGTGGGTCGGGCCGTTTTCGGCCTTGCAGAACAAAGTAAAGCCGAATAGCGTGATCAAGGCAAGTGTGATCACATATCAATAATCAGGAAGCGGCAATGATCGCTTTCGGCCAGAGGGACTTATGGGCGAGACGGCGAGACAGCATGGGTCGGAAACTCATGCGCCGGTGCTGACAGCGACGAACGTCGTCAGGCGCTTCGGCGGCCTGGTCGCGGTCAACGACGTGTCGTTCGAGGTAAGGGCGGGCGAGATCCTCGGGCTGATCGGCCCCAACGGCGCCGGCAAGACGACGATGTTCGACCTGCTCGCCGGCAGCATCCTGCCGACCAGCGGCGAGATACGACTCAATGGCGCGCTGGTGTCGGGCGAGGCCGCGCACCTGCGCATCGGACGTGGCCTCGGGCGCACGTTCCAGATCCCCCGGCCGCTCCCCAACCTCACGCTGATCGAGAACGTCATGCTTGCCGCGCAAGGGCAGACCGGCGAGCGACTGCTCGCCAATTTTCTCACGCCGTGGCGGGTCGCCGCCGAGGAGAAGGCCGCGGTGAAGAAAGCGGCCGATCTGCTGGAGCTCGTCTCGCTGACCCGGCTGGCGCATGAACCGGCGCGCGTGCTTTCCGGCGGTCAGCGCAAGCTGCTCGAGCTCGCCCGCGTGATGATGGCCGATCCGGCGATCATCCTGCTCGACGAGCCGGCTGCCGGCGTCAACTCCACTCTGCTCGAAGTCATCATCGAGCGCATCCGCGACATTAACCGGAGCGGCATCACTTTCCTTCTGATCGAGCACAACATCGACATGGTGACGCGGCTTTGCCACCGCGTTCTCGTGATGGCGAGCGGCGAGCTGCTGTGCGAGGGCACCGCCGACGAGGTGGCGCGCGACCCGCGCGTCATCGAGGCCTATCTCGGAGGCACGGCATGAGCGAGGCCGTGCTTGACGTGCGCGATCTCGAGGCCGGTTACGAACCCGGCGTGCCGATCGTCCGTGGCGCTTCGATCGCCGTCAACAAGGGCGAAATCGTCGTCGTGCTCGGGCCGAACGGCGCCGGCAAGTCGAGCCTGATCAAGGCCATCGCCGGCCTCGTCCCGATCAGCCGGGGCAGCGTGCTGCTCGACGGCAACGACATCACCGCGGTGCCCGCGCACACCATGGTTCGCCTCGGCCTCGCCTTCGTGCCGCAGACCGAGAACGTCTTTCCGCTGATGTCGGTCGAGGACAATCTGAAGGTTGCCTGCGGCATTCTCGAACGGCGCGAGGCGCCCACCCGCATCGAGGAGATGTATGCGATGTTCCCCGACCTCGCGCGCCAGAAGCGGAGCGCTGCCGGCAACCTGTCGGGCGGCCAGCGCCAGATGCTGGCCGTGGCGCGGGCGCTGATCGTCCACCCCAAGGTTCTGGTGCTCGATGAGCCGTCGGCCGGGCTGTCACCGAAATTCGTGTCGATGGTGTTCGAGATGCTGTCCGCCATCCGCAAGTCCGGCGTTACCATCCTTTTGGTCGAGCAGAATGCCAAGGCAGCGCTTGCCATTGGCGATCGGGCCTATGTGCTGGTCGAGGGCAAGGAGCGGCATGAAGGCGTCGCCTCGACGCTGTGGGACGATCCGGTTGTCGCCGAGCTCTATCTTGGCCAGCGACCGCTCAAGCGGGAAGCGGGAGGCGCGGCATGAGCCTGCAATTCATCGTCGACGGCATGTTGACCGGCTCGATGATCGGCCTCGGCGCCATCGGCGTGACGCTGACCTATTCCATCCTGCGTTTTTCGAACTTCGCCCATGGCGATTTCATGGCCTGGGGCACCTATGCGACACTGGCCGCCGTCGGCGCCATCACCGCCATGTTCGGCAAGGTGGCGCCCATTGCGCCTTTGTCGTTCGGCTGGCCGCTCATCGTCGCGCTGGCCGCCGGCATGGCGTTTACGGCCCTGCTCGCGCTGCTGCTCGACAAGGTGCTGTTCTCGCGGCTGCGCAGGCAGGAACAGGCAATCATCGTGGTGATGGGAAGCTTCGGCGCCTCGATGTCTCTCAGAAGCCTGCTCGAATTCATCTTCACCTCGCGCCCGACCTATTTCAGCCGCGCCATCCAGATCGCCATGCCGGTCGGCTTCGGGATCCGCATCACCCCGGACCAGATCGCATTGCTGCTTTTGACCGCGGTGCTGGTGCTTGGCGTGCATCTTTTGACGACACGCACCCAGACCGGCCGCGCCATGCAGGCGATGAGCCAGAACCCGGCCCTTGCGCGCGTCGTCGGCATCGACGTCGCCAGCGTCGTGCGCGTCACCTGGATCATTGGCGCAGCACTCGCCTGCGTCGCCGGCGTGATGATCGGCATCCTCGTCCAGATCCGGCCCTTCATGGGCTTCGACATGCTGTTGCCGATGTTCGCAGCCGCGATCCTCGGCGGCATCGGCAGCATTCCGGGCGCGGTGCTCGGCGGGCTCATCATCGGCCTCGCCGAGGCCGGCGCGGTGCAATTGATCGGCGCCGAATGGCGCGCCGCGGTGTCTTTCATCATCCTGATGGCGGTGCTGTTCGTGCGGCCGATCGGGCTCTTTGGCGTGAGGGAAAGATGATGGATCTGATCGGCTACGGCGCCTTCTTTCTGACGACAGCGCTGATCTTTTCGCTGATCACGTTGGGGCTCAATCTGCAATGGGGCCTGACCGGCCTGTTCAATGTCGGGCTTGCCGGATTCGTGGCGATCGGCGCTTACACATCCGCGCTCTTGACCACGCCCGGCGATCCTGCGCGACTAGGCGGTCTTGGCCTGCCGATCGTCTTGGGGTGGCTAGGCGCGATGGTCGTCGGCGCTCTGGCCGCGGCCCTCACCGGCTTCGCCACGCTGCGGCTGAAGTCGGATTACCTGGCCATCACCACCTTCGGCGTCGCGGTGGTCGTGCAACTCGTGGCGCTCAATGCGCAGGTGTTGACCGGCGGACCTTTCGGCATCGGCTTCATTCCACGCCCGTTCGGTGGCCTCGCCGAAACACCGCTGCTCTTCAATCTGTCGAATCTGGGGATTGTTCTGGCTGTGACTCTGGCCGCATATCTTGCTCTGGAACATCTCTCGCGCAGCCCATGGGGCCGGGTGCTGAAGGCGCTGCGCGAGGACGAACGCGCGGCGGTCTCGCTCGGCAAGAGCGCGCGCTTCTACCGCGTCCAGGCCTTTGCCGTCGGCGGCGCGATCATGGCGCTTGCCGGTGCGCTGCAGGCGCATTTCATCGGCTTCATCGCACCCGACAACTACTTGCCCATCCTGACCTTCCAGGTTTGGGTCATGCTGATCGTCGGCGGCTCAGGCAGCAATGCGGGCGCCGTTGTCGGCAGCGTGCTGGTCTGGGCGATCTGGGCTGGCTCGGGCGCCATGACCAGCATCCTTTTCTCGCCCGAGCAGCAGGCCCGCGCGGCTTCGCTGCAGATCGTCGCCATCGGCGTCATGCTCTGCCTCATCCTGCTGCTGCGGCCGAACGGCCTGTTCGGCGACAGGCCGAGGCGGGCGCTTTTCCGCAAGCAGGTGAAGGCCACCGCTGGCGAAAGCAAGGCCTGAACGCGATGGCGCCGCAGGAAGCGTTTTCAATGTGGCATGCGGTCAGCCGCGTTTCCCATCCCCGGCCCGTGCTGGAAGATAGGTTCGATGTCGACCTTGCCGTCGTCGGCGGCGGCTTCACCGGCCTGTCGACCGCCCTTCACGCCGCCGGCAAAGGCCTTTCGGTGGCTGTCCTCGAAGCCGAGATCATCGCCTGGGGCGCCACCGGCCGCAATGCAGGCTTCGTCGTGCCGAACTTCGCCAAGATGGATCCGGACGCCATAGTGGCGCATCTCGGCTCGGAGCGCGGCGAGCGGTTGATCGGGTTTGCCGCCGGCAGCGCCGAGCTCGTCTTCAATCTGATCGAGCGGCATGGAATTGCCTGCGACGCCGTGCAGAAAGGCTGGATACAGGCGGCACACTCCGAGACTGCTCTCGAAAAAATTCGATCCCGCGCCAGGCAGTGGGCGGAGCGCGGCAGGCCGGCAGTCATACTGGATCGGCAGCAGACCGAGGCGTTGACCGGCGCCCGCTTCTATGCCGGCGGCTGGATGGACCGCTCGGGCGGCGTGCTCAATCCAGTCGAATTCGCGCGCGGGCTGGCCGATGCAGCCGAAAAAGCCGGCACGCGGATTTTCGAGCACACGCGTGTCACATCGATCGACCGTTCGTCCGACGGATGGATGCTGAAGACGCCGTCCGGCTCACTGCGTGCTGGCAAAGTGCTGATCGCCACCAACGCCTATTGCGGAGCGCTTCCCCCAACGCTGCGGCGGACCTATTTTCCGCTAAAGGTTTTCCAGATCGCGACGGCGCCGCTGCAGCCGCATATGCGCCGGCGCCTGCTGCCCGACGGCCAGAGCTTCTCTGACACCAGACGCAATCTATTCACCTTCCGCTTCGATGCACGGAACCGGCTGATAAGCGGCGGCATGCATGTGGTAGGCGCGGGCGCCGACAGGCGGGTGCCGCAGGCAATCTGGCGGCGGCTGGCGAAGCGTCTCGAACTGCCTGACCTGCCGCCGCTGGAATACAGCTGGTCGGGGATGGCCGCCGTCGAGCCGGATTTCCTGCCGCATCTGATCGACCTCGGCCCAGGTCTGATGGCGGCTCGGGCATGCAACGGACGCGGCATCGCCATGACCACGGCCATGGGCGAGGTGCTGGCCGATTGGGCGGCTGGGACGGAAGGCCACGATCTCCCGCTGCCGCTCGCGCCGCCGGCGCCAATCCCGTTCCATGGCCTGCTGCGCTATGCGCCGAACGTGCTTCTTCCCTGGAGCATTCTGCGCGATTGGCTGGATCAGGCTGGTTAGGACAAGTGCCGAGCAACGGTTCACGTTGGCGTCCACTATCGGACAGAGCCAGACCATCCATCAATCAAGCACGAATATCGTTCCCGAAACGGCTCGCGTCGGGGAGTTGCTCCTGGGCACTTGCGTCAAAAAATACCCACAACGAACGAAGTCGAAATTCTGGGCGGGCTGGGATTTGATTTCAGAGGTGGTCGACGAGGAGCTCGCGCCATTTGAGCGGCGTCACGATCGACAATCTGCTCCTCGTCGCGCGCGGCCAATAGCGCGGTCATTGTCCAGGCGGTCATTGTCCAGGTAGCAGAAGCGACTCTGCCTTGACGTCAGGGAGCAGTCGTGCCGCCGCGTTGGGACGCCGTCCGCTGGTTCGTAGCGGATCGGCGGCACGAGCACGCCGGACATGCTCGCCACGTTCGTCAACGTCCCTAAGTTCCTTTGGAACGCGTCGGTATTAGTGAAAGTGACTGGCTCCCAATCGTAAGAAGCGGTCAGGTTGCAATTTATTTAAAAATTTCAAATGTTTACAGCGAAGGCCGATGGTACCGTTGGCTTGGATCAAAACCTCGCTCAATGTATTGATTTTATTGAGCTTTTTCAAACAAAACCGCGGATTTGTAGCACAATAGGTATCACAATATGTAACACGTTCTCGGTGTTGCTTGCTGCCACCGGGCGAAATTGAACAAGGCGACGCGCTGCATCCGGCGTTATCTTCGGCCGAAATGCGCTTCACAGAGACAGTGGACCAAAGGCAAGGCTATCATCGCATCATAGTCTCCATTGTGGTGATAGCCGCAAGCGGCATGTGTGACGCGCGGCGCATACGCCACCATTAAGGCCAACCTCCGGCGCCGGAACGCTACCGTCATGATGGCTGGCTCTGCGCCAGCTTTCGCTGGCGCAGAGCCGCAACGGCTTCCCTATTCCTTTATATCCCAACACAGCACAGGAAATTTGCGCGTATCGCGACAGAATCTCGCTGCACGTCGGGTAGTCGCAGTCCGATCCAATGCGACTGCCACCACGAGTGCGTCCTTGGATGTCGCGTGGAGGAAGGCAGGCGCTCGTTGATGCAAATCAATGCCGTCATCATCACCTTCTGATCTTCTCGCCATTTGGTGTTCTCTGAAGGAGACGGTCCATGTTCAATTTGCGCAGTGTTTTTGCCGCAGGCCTGATGCTGGGTGTTGTCGCGATGCCTGTAATGGCTGGAGCTCAGGACAACGATTCCGGTTGGTGGCCTCGTTGGGGAATGGGTCGAATGATGATGGGGCAATGGGGCGGTCCTATGGGCGGGTATGATTCAGACCAGATGCTCGGCCGGATCGACGGGCGCCTCGCCTTCCTCAAGACAGAACTGAAAATCACCGACCAGCAGACGCCCTCTTGGAATGAATTTGCTGGTGTCATCCGGAGCACAGCCGAGTCCCACAATGCGGAGATGCAGGGAATGCTCAAGGAATTTCACGACGGTGAATTCCTGAAGAAGCCCCTGCCTGAGCGGCTGGCCTACCAGCAAACCCATCTCGAAGCGCGTCTGGAGCAAACTAAAACTGTCAGGGCGGCAGTCGAAAAACTGTACGCAAAGCTGAGTGATGAGCAAAAGCAGGCTGCTGACGACATTGTCCTGCCGATGATGGGCATGGGCATTGGGCGCTCCGGCGGTATCGGTCCTGGAATGATGTCGAGATAAGCCTCCATTGCCCGTCCGTCAGTGTCCGCGCGTGCAATGAGGCGCAACAGCAATGGACACGGCGTGTACGATGTTGGAGGCGGCAGCCGCGCCAGCAGGCGCATCGTATCTAATTTGCTCGCCCCAGTGAGCGCGTTGCGCTCTCTGGGGCGAGGTGACAAGCGTTCCGTGGGCAGTTGAATTTCCGAATGGGCGCCCCTTTTTGCGCCATCCAAGTCAGATTTACGAAGCGTTGCTCGAAGGCTTGGTCTTGTTTGTTTTCCTGCGCGCCCTCACCCATTCGCAGTTGAAGTTAAAGACGACGGGGGTCGTCGGTGTGCCTTCTTCATCGCTTATGGCGTTTCGCGGATCTTAGTGGAATTTTTCCGGGAACCGGATGCGCATCTGGGTTATCTGCTGGGCGGCTGGCTAACCATGGGTATGGTTTTGTAACTGCCTATAGCGCTTGCCGTAAGTTCCCTGGCCGATTAGCCGATTTCCCTTGGAATGAGTACCGCGTATGACAGTTAGGCGATCCAAGGAAATGCCCTATACCCAGACTGACGATCCAAGAGTTGCCGTCGGAGAGAGCGGCCACTCTGCGATAAGCTTTGAAGTCGGGTCGATTTTTCGGCGAGCGGGCATGGCGTTAGATTGATCTCCGATCCAGTGCGACTCAATACGGCGACGCCGGCAACCGTCCGGCTTCGCGTAAATCATCTTCGCGGCCTTAGTCCGAACTAGTCGTGTGATTGCAGTGACGTTCTTCCTTTGTTCTATTCGAGGCGGGCGGCATCCCCTATACTATCGCCATGGGAAACCGATTCTTCCGAGGCGAATTCCAATGACCATTCAACCTGTCAGCAAGACTCTGCACGGCGATAAGCTCTTCAACGAGCCGACGATCACCTGCCCCAGTTGCAGGACTGACATCAAGCTCAACGAATCTCTCGCGGGGCCCCTGATCGCTGCTACGCGCGAGGAGTACGAGCAACGCATTGCCCAGACCAATGCAGCCATCGCCATTAGAGAAGAAGAGCTCGAGCGCCAGCGCCATGAAGTTGCTGAGGCTAAGGAAGGCGTCGAACGTGTCGTTGCCGAAAAGGTCAGAGTCGAGCGAGCTCACATTGTTGCCGATGAGGCTCGTAAGGCCAAACTTTTGCTCTCGGCAGACTTGGAGGAACGCGACCGTAAGGTGGCCGAGTTGGAGGAAACGCTGAAGGCTCGCGATGACAAGCTCGTACAGGCGCAGAAGCAGCAAGCAGAATTCCTCACGAAGCAGCGCGCGCTGGAGGACGAGCGGAGAGAAATGGCTCTGACAATCGAGCGAAAGGTCCAGGAAGGACTGGACGCTGTTCGCACAAAGGCCAGGTCTGATGCCGAAGACGGCCTCAAAATGAAAATCGTGGAGAAAGAGGAACAAATCGCCGGCATGCAGCGCCAGATCGAGGATCTGAAGCGACGCGCTGAACAGGGCTCCCAGCAGTTACAGGGTGAAGCTCTGGAGTTGGAACTGGAAGGGCTGATTAGCGGTCGCTTCCCGGTTGACGTGATCGAGCCGGTGGCGAAGGGCGAGTTTGGTGGTGACGTCCTTCAGCGGGTTGTCGGTCCGGCAGGTCAGCCATGCGGGGCGATACTTTGGGAGTCAAAGCGCACCAAGAATTGGAGCCAGGGCTGGCTCGCTAAGCTGAGGACTGATCAGCGAGCAGCGAAGGCAGACATCGCTTTGCTGATTACTGAAGCCCTGCCCGCTGGCGTTGAGACATTCGACCTTGTTGACGGCGTATATGTCGCCCATCCGAAGTGCGCCATTCCAATCGCTGTTATGCTGCGGCAGTCGCTGATCGAGTTGAGTAATTCAAGGCTCGTGCAGGTCGGGCAGGCCTCGAAAATGGAACTGGTCTATGGGTATTTGACCGGCCCGCGTTTCAGACAGCGTATCGAGGCAATCGTAGAGAAGTTCGCTGACATGCAGGATGACCTCGCACGTGAACGAAAGGCCACGATCCGGCTGTGGGCCAAGCGAGAGGCGCAAATTCAAGGAGTGATCGAATCGACAGTGGGGATGTATGGCGACTTGCAGGGGATCGCCGGAAAGGTAATGCAAGAGATTGAGGGCCTTGAAGTGCTGGCTGTTGAGAGCCCCCTTCCCGGCTGAGATAATCGCCGCGCTAAGCTTCACGGCTATGATGGCATATCTGCCTTGACCGCTTGCGGTTGTGCGCTGTGAGGCAATGGAGAAGGAGTAGCGCACGGTTGGTAGCTTGCCCGAAGGCGACTAGTCAAAAGACAAGGTGCTTGGGCTTTGGTCCGGGTTTTTTCGGGTGGCGCGTCAACGCTTCCTGATTCGTTGGAAGATCCAAGATCGCTTGAAACGCAGCGAGCTGCTCCGGGAAATTTTGCGCAAGGTATCTAACCGCCCGCGCGTTCTCCATCAACCGATCGAGATAGGACCTTGCTGCCATGAGCTCAAGCGCCCAGATGCCGCGAAAGTTGGCGCAATACAGGAATTCTTCATTCAGCGCGTCAAACTCAGCTTCCATGGCAGCCAGTTGATCGGCTGTAACACCGACAAACTTCTTTCTCGGCTCGCATGGATCGGCCAACTGCGACGACTGTGTAAGTGTGATGAGAAGCTTCACGTATTTGAAATTCACCCGCTTCAGGGCGATCATTAGCCTTGCCGCTTTTAGCTGCCTTTCCGGCACCATCTTGCGCAAGGATGCGAAGACCTGGGGCGGCACGTACCAATCCTGCAGGAGATCTAGAACCTCGGGCAGAATTCCGGTGACCAGCGGCTTCGGTTCAATAGATGCACACGCGCTTTGCGCAGGTTGCCGGGCACCGACCCGCTCAGCCAGCGCCTTTGGCACCAGCGCGAGGTCTTCGGCCGATAGCAGGCGGCGGAACTGTTCCTGCTTCAAAGGATCTCGCAAAGCTCCAGCTATCGTTTCCAGCCGATGGCGAGGGACCTTCGCATCAGCCGTCTTTTTGCGAGTTCTCTCGCATTCAGCCTTATATGTCCTGAGCAGCATGCTGCCGGTAAACCACCTGCCGGGCTCGTGCATCTTCTCCAGCAGCGCAGCGTGTCTGGTGCGGCTATTCTGCAAGACGCGGTAGGCAACGTCCCGGCTTAAGCCCGGATCGCGGACTCTCATGTGGCGCTCCCCACGAATGCTCGCTCGGCCAGGGCAACAAGCGGATTTAGGGATCGGAAGAGAAACGCATCCAGCTTCATCCCATTGTTGACATGGAGCTCCCCCCTGATGTCAACGATTTCGTGCGTGGGGGCGATCAGGTAGTCACGAATGACCTGATCGCCCGGATGCATTCGGATGAGAACAAAGATGTCCGCCGTAGTCTCTCGCCTAGCCCGTGAAGACCAGCGGGGATAGGCATAGTGCGAAACGCGGCAACGTGCGATGGCGACCACTACGGTAAACTCGTCATTGATCCGGATGAGGTCCGTTCCAGGGTCATAGGATACTTGCCCGCCCACCTTTTTTATCGCGACCAGTAGATCAGCCATGACCCGGTAGCGGGTAGCCTCGAGGCGCTTGTTGGTATTTATGAACTGACAATTGTTTGGTGGCTGGCAATCGATGAGCCTGTATACATCGAGCAGACTACCGAAATGCGATCGGTAGCGGCTGCTTGGAGGGCATTCGGGCGCAGCGTCTATAATCGCGCCAGATATTTTCCCATGACGTTTGTGTAGCTTCCGTAGAGCCGTCAACATCTCATCGTCGCTCATACGAAGGTAGAGGGATTTGACTATTGCTTGCGCCTTTTCGAACACTCTGCGGTTAACTATCGGCTCAAAAGCGTTGTCTGCCCTGACCCATTGGTCCTCGGAATTCCACACCATCTTGCCTTTGAGTTTCGTGGAACGACGGTTCCAGACATTGTTGCCGATATATTGCTCGTTGGTGAGAACATGGCGCACGGCTTCGCGTTGCCATGGGCGACCGAAGTCGTTCACGATCCCGCGGTCATTCAGGTAATTTGCGATTTCGAGTTCGGTTTTGTGTGATCCGACGAACAGGCGAAAGATCAATCGCACAGTCGCTATCTCCTCCGGTGGTCCCGGTACGAGAATGATCCTGTCCGTTTGAAGGCTTTTGTATTCGTGGCGCGCGAGGATGACTTTCGGGCGACCAGACTGGTCAATCATCAGACGCCTTAGTCCAAGGCCCGGCACGCCGCCCACGTGGAACCCCATCCGGGCCAGCCTCACTTGGCCCATGAAGACCTTTTGCGACAGCATACGGCTGTGTTCTGCGGCCATACTGCGCTTAATGGCCTTAAGCACATCCGATCCGACGGTGCCGTCATTTGCGAATTGCTCGGCGCAAAACTCAATCCGTACGCCAGCCATCTGGCATCGATACTCGTAGGAGGCGCTTTCATCGATGTTCTGAAATCTGCCCCATCGGCTGACGTCATAGACGACAACCGTCTCAAAATCGGCATCCCCGTGCTCAATATCGAACAGCAACTTCTGCAGACCGGGCCGCCCCTCGATGTGTAGTCCACTCCGGCCTGGGTCTTCATATGTGGCAACGATGTCATACCCCATGACATCAGCATAACTGAGGATTGCATCCCTCTGGTTCTGGATGGAATAGGTCTGCTGATCGGTGGACATCCGCAAGTACTGAGCAGCACGAACCCTTCGCCTCCCCACATGAGGGTCGCGGGTCCCAGCAACCTTGTCCATCGCCTTGCACCGTCGTTCCGGTGTTTTAAACTAGGGGTCAGTGGCTTCGCGGCAAGAGGAAGCAAATGCGCAAATACGTCGGGCTGATCCACAAGGAAGGCGCCAGCGACTACGGAGTATCTTTTCCCGACTTTCCGGGCGTGGTCACGGCCGGCGCAAGTCTCGAAGAGGCGCGCGAGCTCGCCGAACAGGCTCTCGCCTTCCACGTTGAAGGTATGATCGACGACGGCGAGGCTGTTCCTGATCCCACTTTTCTTGAGAATGTCTTGGCAGACACCGACCATCAGGAACATGCAACCATCATGGTTCCATTGACGATCCAGTGAAAGGTTACTGCCGGGAGGGTGGCTTTTCCCGTTTGGCAACCATGGTGGTCAACTGCCGGGAAACCGTGAATTACTTCGTGAGCCGGCGCGCCGCCGTTCCGCCGCAATGCGACCGCAGTTCAGCGCTGTTCGCCCCCGTCGTCAGTCCCTGGGGCTTCAGAGGAGTTCTAGTGATGATCATCAAGAAGGCTATTCTGGCGGTGCTGATGACCGCCGCACTTGCCGGCTGCGAGACGCAGACCGAAGGCCAGCAGCGAGCCACCACCGGTGCACTGATCGGCGGCGCCGGCGGCGCCCTGGTCGGCCAGGCGATCGGTGGCAACACCAAGAGCACGGTGATCGGCGCGGCCAGCGGCGCGCTGCTCGGTGCCGTCGTCGGCTCAGCCACGACGCCGCAGCGCCGCGGCGACCAGCTCTGCCGCTACCAGGACCGCTACGGCCGCATCTACACCGCGCCCTGCGATGACCGCTACTACAACGGCAACTATTGACCTTTGTCGCCTCTCCGACTGAGGAAGGAGGGGCGTCACACTTCACCAGCGCGCACTCCGCGCGCTGGTGATCAGGCCCCAAGCGGCTCTAGGCCCTATATCCTTCATTCACGCAGTCGTTCTTCCGGGCCCAGTCGAAATCGGCCTGCGACATGGATAAGCCGAGGCCTGGTTCAACATAGGGACCGGCGCCGTCGATATAGACGATGAATCGCGCTTCCTTGGTGAAGATCCCGACCTTGCTGGTGACGATGCCGCAGGTCTGACCGGTCGCGCTATCGCCGGTCAGGTCCACATGCGAGAAGGTCGCCGCCGGATCGTTGACCAGGCTGCGCATCCTGGCCTCGGCCGATGTGATCGCATCGGCGCGCCAGCCCCTATGAGAGCCAGAGGAAGCAGTTTCAGTATAGGTCGCATGTCGGCTCCGGATCGCGGCCGGAAGCAATCGACCTTCGGTTGCAGTCCAAGCGCCAACGCAAATCATGGTTTCGGCGCGGTTTCTCCACGCCACTCTCCCTGCCCCACGGGCTGGGGAAACTTCCGTGCCGTCATCTTTTGCGCACCTTCTCGATGCTACACACCAGGTGCGGACGGGCAGGAGGAGGTCGAAAAATGACAAGCCTTGCCGTCGCGCTGAAAAATCGCGGCAAACAAGCAGCGAAGCGGTTGCTGCGCTACGACAGCCGCAACTGGCTGCGCATCCGCCAGATCGAAGCCTTCACCACGTTCCTCGAAGCGGCGAACCGCAAGTCGCGCGACGTGATCGAGATTTCGCCGGGCTGGAACCGCTATTGGCGGGCGCTGTGCCCCAACTATCGCTCGGTCGAATTCCCGGAGTTCGACATCTGCCGGGACCGCACCGAGGAGCAATATTCCATCGTCATCGCCGACCAGGTGCTTGAACACGTCCAGCGCCCGCAAGCGGCCGCCGCCAACATCCATTCCATGGTGAAGCCTGGCGGCTGGGCGATGGTGGCGACGCCCTTTCTTTTTCGCGTACACGCCCGCCCGCACGACTACAACCGCTGGACACCCGCGGGCCTGAAGCAGTTGATGGTCGAGGGCGGTTTCGCCGAGGATGACGTGCAGGCCTTCGGCTGGGGCAACAAGGCCTGCGCCAAAGCACACATCGGCGGGCCGGTTCGGGCCTATGGCGTATGGCGGGATTTGAGCAACGACGAGGAATACCCGCTGATGGTATGGGCCTTTGCAAAAAAGGCGACCTGAATAGCGTGACAAAGCCGGGCGAGGCCGACTGCGTCGCTGGTCGCTACATTCAGGATTCTCGCTGGCAAGCCACATTTGCGGCACCAGAACGGTTTCCGCAGGTGAGGTGCTAAACGTTCCGCCGGCGACCTTCGAGGAGGTCCAACACGCTCCGAGCGGCTTCGAGGATGTTCGTTCCGGGTCCGAAGACGGCTGAAACACCATGGTCGAACAAAAACTGGTAATCCTGTTTTGGTATGACGCCGCCAACCACCACTATGATTTCCGAAGCGCCCTTTTCCTTAAGCGCCTCGACCAGCAGAGGCGCAAGGGTCTTGTGGCCCGCGGCGAGTGAGGACATGCCAACCACATGGACTTTCGACACTGCCGCCATTTCGGCGGCTTCCTGCGGCGTCTGGAACAGGGGGCCGGCGATCACGTCGAAACCGATATCGCCGAACGCCGACGCAATGACCTTGGCGCCGCGATCGTGGCCGTCCTGGCCGAGTTTGGCGACCATGAGGCGCGGCCTTTCGCCGAGTTCGGCACTGAAGCCGTTCAACCGCGAAACCAGCGTCTCGTATTCGGGCTCCCCCGCATAGGACCGGCCGTAGACGCCGCGCACCACCTTGGGCGTCGCGGCGTGGTCGCCAAAGGCCCGGCGCAAGGCATCGGAAATCTCGCCGACGCTGGCGCGCGCTCGGGCGGCATCGACGGCGGCGGCAAGGATGTTGCCCCTGCAGGTATGCGCGACCTTTTCCAGCAGGGCGAGCGCGGCTTCGACCCGGTTGGAATCCCGCTGTCGGCGCGTCTGCTCCAGGCGTTTCACCTGCGCCTCGCTCACGACCTTGTTGTCGATGTGACGGATTTCGATCTGGTCCTCGCTCTCCAGACGATACTTGTTGACGCTGACGATCACCTCGTCGCCGCGGTCGACTGCAGCCTGCCTGCGGGTCGCGGCCTCTTCGATCAGGCGCTTGGGCAGCCCCTCGATGACGGCCTTGGTCATGCCGCCTCTTGCCTCAACCTCCTCGATCAACGCCCATGCCGCATCGGCGAGTTCCTTGGTCAGGCTCTCGACATAATAGGAGCCGGCCAGCGGATCGACCACCCTGGTCACGCCCGTCTCGTGCTGGAGGATGAGCTGCGTGTTGCGCGCGATGCGGGCCGAGAACTCTGTCGGCAGCGCGATCGCCTCGTCGAAGGAGTTGGTGTGCAGGCTCTGCGTGCCGCCCAGCGCCGCGCTCATCGCCTCGAAGGCGGTGCGTACGATATTGTTGTAGGGATCCTGCTCCTGCAGCGACACGCCGGATGTCTGGCAGTGGGTGCGCAGCATCAGTGACGAGGCCTTCTTCGGCTGGAACTCCTCCATGATGCGGGTCCACAGAAGCCGCGCCGCGCGTAGCTTGGCCGACTCCATGAAGAAGTTCATGCCGATCGCGAAGAAGAAGGACAGCCGGCCGGCGAAGTCGTCGACATCGAGCCCTTTCTTCAGCGCCGCGCGGACATATTCGCGCCCGTCGGCCAGCGTGAAGGCAAGCTCTTGCACCAGCGTCGCCCCGGCCTCCTGCATGTGATAGCCGGAAATCGAGATCGAGTTGAACTTCGGCATCTCCTTCGCCGTGTACTCGATGATGTCGGCGACGATCCGCATCGAGGGTTCCGGCGGGTAGATGTAGGTATTGCGGACCATGAACTCCTTGAGGATGTCGTTCTGGATCGTGCCTGAGAGCTGAGCGCGCGGCACGCCTTGCTCCTCACCCGCCACGATGAAGCTGGCGAGGATCGGGATCACCGCGCCGTTCATGGTCATCGACACTGAGACCTTGTCGAGCGGGATGCCGTCGAACAGGACCTTCATGTCCTCGACGGAATCGATGGCGACGCCCGCCTTGCCGACATCGCCCTCGACGCGCGGATGGTCGCTGTCATAGCCGCGATGGGTGGCGAGATCGAAGGCCACCGACACGCCCTGTTGGCCAGCGGCGAGCGCCTTGCGGTAGAAGGCGTTGGAGGCCTCCGCGGTCGAGAAGCCGGCATATTGCCGGATGGTCCACGGGCGGCCGGCATACATGGTGGCGCGCGGCCCGCGCAGGAACGGTTTTTGCCCCGGCAGGCTGTCGAGATAGCCATTCCCCTCGAGATCCCGTGCCGTGTAGAGAGGCTTGACGTCGATGCCCTCCGGCGTGCGCCAGGTGAGCGCGTCCGGGTCGGCCTTGATCTCCCTTTCGGCGAGCGTGCGCCACTGTTCGAGCTCGTCGGCCATCACTCGAACTCCATGATGAGCTCGTCGACCGCGAGGCTGGCGCCGGCTCTTGCCGCGATCGCCTTGACCACCGCCCGGCGTTCGGCGCGCAGCACGTTTTCCATCTTCATGGCCTCCACGGTCGCAAGCGTCTGCCCGGCCTCGACCGTGTCGCCCACCTGGACCGCCAGCGAGGTAATGACGCCGGGCATCGGACACAGCAGCATCTTCGACGTGTCGGGCGGCGTCTTCACCGGCATCAGCCGGGCAAGCTCGGCCACGCGCGGCGAGCGCACGAATGCCGTGACGTCGATGCCCCGCCAGCGCAGGTGCAGCCCGGAGCCATTAAGCGACACCTTGACGCCTGCCGATTCGTCATTCACGGCGAAGGCCGCATGGCTGTCTCCCGGCAGCCAATCGCTGGACACCGTGAGGCTCGGACCATCGGCAAAGGCGATGGTGTCGCCGGCTGCGTCCTGAGCGATGACGAGCGCGAATTCACGTTCGGCCACCGTCACGACCCAGTCCTTGCCAATGCTGCGCGGATGGTTGGCGAGGGCGCCCGATATCCGTGCCGACCGGCGAACGATCCTCGCATTGATGAAGGCGGCGACGGCCGCGAGCAGGCGCGCCTGGGCATCGTCCGGGTCGACGCCCTGGAAACCGTCCGGGAACTCCTCCGCGATATAAGCCGTGGTCAGCCGGCCCTCGCGGAAGCGCGGCTGCGCCATCACAGCCGACAGGAAGGGAAGGTTGTGGCCGATGCCTTCCACCTCGAAGTCGTCGAGCGCCCGCGCCATCGCGTTGATCGCTCCGGCACGGTCCGGCGCCCAGGTGCAGAGCTTTGCGATCATCGGATCGTAATACATCGAGATCTCGCCGCCCTCGAACACGCCGGTGTCGTTGCGCACGATCGTGCCGTTGTCGCGCGACCCCTCGACCGGCGGCCGGTAGCGTGTCAGGCGCCCGATGGAGGGCAGGAAGTTGCGATAGGGGTCCTCGGCATAGAGCCGGGTCTCGATCGCCCAACCGTCCAGCTTCACATCGCCCTGGCCGAAGCGCAGCTTTTCGCCGGCGGCGATCCGGATCATCTCCGCGACGAGGTCGAGACCGGTGACCAGCTCCGTCACAGGATGCTCGACCTGAAGCCGGGTGTTCATTTCCAGGAAGTAGAAGTTCTTCTTGCCGTCTACGATGAACTCGACCGTGCCGGCCGAGAAGTAGCCGACCTCACGCGCCAGCGCGACGGCCTGCTCGCCCATGGCCTTGCGGGTAGCCGCATCGAGGAAGGGCGATGGGGCTTCCTCGATGACCTTCTGGTTGCGCCGCTGGATCGAGCATTCGCGCTCGCCCAGATAGACGATGTTGCCATGCTGGTCGCCCAGCACCTGGATCTCGATATGGCGCGGCTCGGTGACGAACTTCTCGATGAAGATGCGGTCGTCGCCGAAGGAGGCCTTGGCTTCGTTCCTCGACGACTTAAATCCCTCACGCGCCTCGCGGTCGTTCCAGGCGATGCGCATGCCCTTGCCGCCGCCGCCGGCGGAGGCCTTGATCATCACCGGATAGCCGATCAATGCTGCGATGCGCACGGCTTCGTCCGCATCCTCGATCAGGTCCATATGGCCGGGCACGGTGGAGACGCCGGCCGCGACGGCGATGCGTTTGGAGGTGATCTTGTCACCCATCGCCTCGATCGCCGCCACCGGAGGGCCGATGAAGGCGATGCCGGCATCCTTGAGCGCATCGGCGAAATTGGCGTTCTCCGACAGGAAGCCGTAGCCCGGATGCACCGCATCGGCGCCCACGGCCTTCGCCGCGTCCACGATCCTGCCGATAACGATGTAGGACTGGCTGGAAGGCGGTGGCCCGATGTGGATTGCCTCATCCGCCATCTTCACATGCAGCGCGTCGCGATCGGCATCCGAATAGACCGCCACCGTTGCAATGCCAAGCTTCCTCGCTGTCTTGATGACGCGGCAGGCGATCTCGCCCCGGTTGGCAATGAGGATCTTCCTGAACATTATCGCTCGACCACAAAAGTTTCCGACTCGTCTTTGCGCGTCCATTTCAGCGCGGAACGCTCCAACGTCCCCGGCACGTCGATCACGCACAGGCACCAGTCCATCTCGCCATGGCGGTCCACCCATTCGAGAAGCCTCTCGGGGCCAGGTCTTTCGGGACCAAGTCCTCCGGGGGCAAGCCGGGCGGCCAGCTGCCGCGGGGTCGAGCAGAGAATTCCGTCAATCTGGACCTGCGTGCACATGAAACCTCACAGGGGCATGGTGTCGTGCTTCTTCCAGCGCGGCTCGAGGTTCTTGCCGCGCAGCGCGGCGAAGGCGCGCGCTATGCGCTTGCGCGACGAATGCGGCATGATCACCTCGTCGATGAAGCCGCGTTCGGCCGCCACGAACGGATTGGCGAAGCGTGCCTCGTACTCCCTGGTCCGCGCCGCGATCTTGCCAGCGTCCGCGAGTTCCGAGCGATAGAGGATCTCGGTCGCGCCCTTGGCCCCCATCACCGCGATCTCGGCCGTCGGCCAGGCATAGTTCACGTCGGCGCCGATATGCTTGGAGGCCATCACGTCATAGGCGCCGCCATAGGCCTTGCGCGTGATCAGCGTCACCATCGGCACCGTCGCCTGCGCGTAGGCGAACAGAAGCTTGGCGCCGTGCTTGATCACGCCGCCATATTCCTGGCTCGTGCCGGGCAGGAAACCGGGCACGTCGACCAGCGTCAGGAGCGGGATGTTGAAAGCATCGCAGAAGCGCACGAAGCGGGCTGCCTTGCGGCTGGAATCGATGTCGAGGCATCCCGCCAGCACCATCGGCTGGTTGGCGACGACGCCCACGGTCTGGCCTTCGAGCCGCAGAAAGCCGGTGATGATGTTCCTGGCATAGGCGTCCTGGATCTCGAAGAAATCGCCCTCATCGGCGATGGACAGGATCAGTTCCTTCATATCATAGGGCTTGTTGGCGCTGTCGGGCACCAGCGTGTCGAGCCGCATGTCGAGGCGCGCGGGGTCGTCGTGGAAGGGTCTGACCGGCGGCTTGTCGCGATTGTTGAGCGGCAGGAAGTCGAACAGTCTGCGGATCGCCTCCAGCGCCTCGACATCATTCTCGAAAGCGCCGTCGGCCACGGAGGATTTTTGCGTGTGCGTGCTGGCGCCGCCGAGCTCCTCCGCCGTGACGATCTCGTTGGTGACGGTCTTCACCACATCCGGTCCGGTGACGAACATGTAGGAGGTGTCGCGCACCATGAAGATGAAGTCGGTCATGGCCGGCGAATAGACGGCGCCGCCGGCGCACGGCCCCATGATCACGGAGATCTGCGGCACCACGCCGGAGGCGTCCACGTTGCGCTTGAAGACGTCGGCATAGCCGGCGAGCGAATCCACGCCTTCCTGGATGCGTGCGCCGCCGGAATCGTTGAGGCCGATGACAGGCGCGCCGTTCCTGGCCGCCATGTCCATGATCTTGCAGATCTTCCTGGCATGCGTCTCCGACAGCGAGCCGCCGAGCACGGTGAAGTCCTGGCTGAAGACATAGACCATGCGGCCGTTGATGGTGCCCCAGCCGGTGACGACCCCGTCGCCGGCGATCTTTTGAGCAGCCATCCCGAACTCGGTCGCCCGGTGGGTGACGTACATGTCGTATTCCTCGAAGGAGCCCTCGTCGAGAAGGACGTCGAGCCGTTCGCGCGCTGTCAGCTTGCCCTTGGCGTGCTGGGCGTCGATGCGCTTCTGACCGCCGCCGAGGCGCGCTTCGACACGCCTGGCCTCCAATTGTTCCAGCACGGCGCGCATCAGCGGCCCGCCCTGCCCTTGATTCCCCCCCGGCCAGCGATGAACAGCAGCGCCGCAAGGATAGCTTTCGTGACGTCGCCCAGAATGAACGGATAGAGGCCATACTGCAGCACCGGCTTGTCGAAGCCGATCACCGCGCCCAGCCACAGAAGGCCGGGTAGGTAGACAATGGCGCCGGCAAGCAACGCCGATAAAGATGCCGCGAGCGCGTTGACTGCCCAGCCGCGTGAGACGGTCCAACCGGCGAGCAGAACGGCCGCAAGATATCCGAGCAGATAACCGCCCGTTGGTCCCAGCATGTAGTCAAGGCCAATGCCTTTCTCCGGCGTGCCGGAGAAGACCGGCAGGCCGGCCGCCCCTTCCGCCAGATAGAGTAGCATTGCGACGGCTGCCCGACGCGAGCCGAGCACAAAGCCTAACCCGATGACAACGAAGGTCTGCAGCGTCATCGGCACCGGATAGAAAGGCACAGAAATCTTGGCTGAGGCCGTCAGCAACAGCGTAGCCGCTAGCGGGAGCACCAAATTCAGCGCTGCGGCCTGAAGACGCAACTGCATGGCGGTAAGGGCAGTCATCGTGTTCTCCCATCGAGTGATAGGCGGACTGCTAGCCCCAACCCGGCGCTGAGAAAACGGTTGAAAAGGTGCAAAAGCTATGCAAGCGGTTTTGCAAATAGAAAAATGCGAATTTGCAAATGGCGCCCTCGAAGCTCTTTATCGGCCGCAAGATCCGCGAACTGCGCGAGGCGAACAAGGCGACCCAGGCCGTCTTTGCCGAGCGGCTGGGGATCTCGACCAGCTATCTCAACCAGATCGAAAACAACCAGCGCGCCGTTTCGGCCTCGGTGCTGCTTTCGCTGGCGGAGAAATTCCGGGTCGACCTGTCCGCCTTTTCCGGCAGCGACAGCGACCGGCTGCTTACGGCGCTCAGCGAGGCGTTGGCCGATCCGCTGTTCGACGTGCTGTCGCCCGGATCGCAGGAGCTGAAGCTGGTGGCGCAGAGCGCGCCCGCCTTCGCACACGCGCTGCTCGCCTGCCATCAGGCCTACCGGCGCAACAGCGAGCAGCTCGCCAGCCTCGACGACCAGATGGTACGCACCGACAGCTTCTCCGAGCCGACTCCTTATGAGGAGGTGCGCGACTTCTTCCATTTCGTCGACAACTACATCGACGATCTGGACCAGGCGGCAGAGCAGCTCGCGGGCGATCTGCGGATCGGCGAGCAGGACGCCATCGCCGCCATGACGGAGCACCTGGATAAACGGCACGGCGTGCGCGTTGCCAGTTCGGGCGAGGACAGCGAGACGTTGCGCCGCTATGACGGCAAGGCCAGGGTGCTCTATCTCAGTCCCTATCTCGACAGCGCCTCGCGCGCTTTCCAGATCGCTTTCCAGATCGCCACGCTTGAGCGACGGACGGAGGTCGACGCGATCATCGCGCGCGCCGGCTTCCGCACGGCCGAGGCGGGCGACATATGCCGCATCGGGCTGCGCAACTATTTCGCCGGGGCGCTGGTGCTGCCCTATGCCCGCTTTGTTGGCGCCGCGAAGGAAGTGCGCCACGACGTAGAATTGCTGGCGGCGCGCTTCGGCGCCAGTCTCGAACAGGTGGCCCACCGGCTCTCTACCTTGCAGCGGCCTGGGCAGAAAGGCGTGCCGGTCTTCTTCGCCCGCATCGACAGGGCCGGCAACATCACCAAGCGCCATAGCGCCGCGAAACTGCAGTTCGCCCGCTATGGCGCGGCCTGCCCGTTGTGGAATGCCTATGAAGCCTTCGAGACCCCCGGGCGCTTCGTGCGCCAACTCGCCGAGATGCCGGACGGAGCGCGCTATCTGTCGATTGCCACCGAGATTTCCAAGCGCAGCGGCGGCTTTGCGGCGCCGCAACGGCGCTATGCCATCGCGCTTGGCTGCGATATCTCGCATGCGGACGACTTCGTCTATGCCGACGGCCTTAACCTGACCAACCGCGCAGGCTTCCAGCCCATCGGAATCTCCTGCCGTATCTGTGAACGGGCTGACTGCGGTCAACGCGCAGTGCCACCCCTTAAGCGGCGATTGCGGATCCACCCCGACATGCGCGCCGTCTTGCCTTATTCAATCGTCTGAAGCTGTTTGAAGTCGAACTGATGACGTTACAAACCTCAATAGTTTTTTCTCTGATTTATTGAACCATCCTTCTCTTCCCGATCAAAGAATGATCAATAGGCCAAGTTCCGCATGGAGCTCGGCTCGACGTGCCGAGGGCGGGTCTCTACACCTAGCCTTCCAATCGCCCAGAAGAGCTGCGCTCTCCTGTAGAGTCGAGGGCAAGCGGCGTCAGTGGCCGAGAACTTTCAGGCCGAAAGGCCAAGACCTTGCAGATCAACTTATAGGGAGTAGCCATTGAGTGACATGCTTTGGCTGGAGCGCTGTCGGGTCGAGGTCGTGCTTTGGCGGGTTAGTTTACTGGCCAATCCGTGAGAGCACCAACGATCTCAAGGCCCAGTATATCGAGACAGGTCGACTTATCCAGCCTCAGCGCAAACCAGCAAGGCGATTCAGCAACTCGCCGCGAACAAGGTATCCAGGCAGGAAATGGATTGGCGGGCTCAGCGTGGGGTCGAGGACCGCTAGCGAATGGAAGGCGCGATCATCGACCTGCGCACAGGGGCGGTCACTCGCAACGAGTGGCGCTTCATGTCCTGGATGACGCCAGATACACGAACTGCGGGATAAACAAGCATCGCCATAACGGGCCGGATCCGCTCACCTCCGCACGATCCATTCGAGCAAATTTGGATCGACCGACTGGGAGCCGCTGTACGACTGGATCAGCTTCGTTGCCAACGCGCGCCATTCGCTTTCCGGCGTCTGTTGTCGCGTATCTCGTTTCGGAAAACAGATTTCAGGATTTCGGCATCCACTGCCGACAAAGTCGAATTCGCCATGGTTCTTCCCTCACCCTAGGCGGGGGCGAAAGCATTCCCCGCGCGGCGTGAAATAATACTCTGTACGCCCGTTTTCGAGAGGCCTTTGTTCCGCCCGCCGTCCACATGTTGAAGCCCCAAAAAAATGGCGCCTTAACATTTGTAAAGGCGTCTTGCCCGACTTGTGGGCGATCATGGGGTCGGTCCTGGCGGGGCCGAGACCCCTGCTTGGCCTCCGGCTTCGGCTGGCGGGTTTTTTACGTTCTGTTCAGCCGACGCTCCAGCGAGACCTTGACCCTCAACCGTGAGTTAATCCGAAGGATCACGGAGTCGGTGTGGTGGGCCGCGACGGCATAGACCACAATGAGGGGCAAGCCGACCTGTTGGTGCCTCGGTTGGCTAAAGAGGCCAACATCCCGGAAAATGAGGCCCGCGAGCTGATCAAGCTTCTCGGACAGCCGATTGGAGCTCGCTCGTGAGAGAAGCGCGTTTCATGAAAGGCACGCATTGACAGGCAGCACGAGAGGTACGTTCCCACCTTCTGCAAAAGCCGTGGTAGGTTGTGCCATGCTTGGAGTTGGGAAAGTTGCGCGCCTGATAAGGGGAGTGTTACCCACCACGTCTACTTGAACGCGTACTTATAGACCCCGCGGCTGCTTTCCTCGGTGACGCGAACCCAAGATGGTTCATCTCTACGCACCTGAACCTCTTTCCTTGTGGCGATGGTCGCAGCCTCCCACGGCGTATTGGCGATTACGGTGATACGGGACACTGGCGTGTCGCCAGCCATCTCTTCTACCTCGTATTTCTTCATGCACGACGTCCCTTTGGGTCACGGAACCCAACGAGGATCACAAAGGCTTGTTCCGGCTCGGGACCGGGGCTGAAAGCCTTTGAGCCTGCTTCCTTTAAAATTGTATGCAACCAACTCAGCTTGCTTTAGTTGTTTAGTCGCGGTCGGTCCTAGAGATGTCAGCCGCAAATAATCGCGGGAAGCCCGTCGCTTACGCTTATTAGCTGCGACGGGCTTTCTTTTTCGCTTTCCAGCTAATCCATTTTTTCAACCTGTGCGAGGCGCGTCGAAGTGAATATTCTCAGGTCCGCTACAAAGCGACGGCGTGCGGGTCGAAGACCAGCGCGTCGTTAAGATCTGTTTCACCGCAGACGACATTCACACAAAAAAATCGAAGCAGCGGTATGAAATAGCCCTATGCGCGCCGCATTTCAGCGCTGGGTAGACGAAGATTAAGCCCCTGAAGACCGGTGGCGACCGCGAGCGACTAAGCTTGTCCGCCTCATGACCGGCGACGTTGACCACAGCATCGTCGAATGGATCATTCGCAAAAAGCCCCGGCGCTGAGGGGGATCGGCGCCAGGGCTTGGGCATGTAATCGGTACAAGCATGACCTTGGTTTAGGATGGGCTAATATCGTGAACGAGTGGTAAATCGGTGGCAGCTCAATGCCGCTAAGGTCTCGGCTGTACAAGACTTCCGTCGACCACGTTCGGCAAATGGGCATGCGCAGTTGCCTTGACCGATCCTGTGGTGATTGCATCGCGAGGAATCAGAATGACCATCCTTCCCTTATGATGCTCCGGCCAAAGTGGCTCGTTAGCAACGACGATGACGGCCGCAAGCACGAAAAACAGGAGCAGGGCGGCGAACACATTTGCAATTATTTCGCCAAGCTGCATGCGGCGCTTTCCGGATGAGCCGCCGCCTCGCAGGTTGCGGCGGGCGCTTGTTTGAAATTGCCGACAAGAGGGACGATGCTCGCCAGCCTTCGATTTCAAATGGGATATAAGGCGGTATGTTTTCAGCATTGGGACCAATGCGCGCTCTCGCCCGACTTTCGTCCGAAAGCGGCTCTGTGAACCGCGCTTTGGGCAGCCACCCGGACCGAACGCGACGAGCTGGTTTGAACGCTCCGCCATGTCGCAGCGGCGGCCCGACATCTACTCAAATCAAAAAGATTCCACGGACCGGCTTGACGGGCAAGGAATTTGTTCTCATTTCGTTCTCCAAAAGGGAGAACGAAATCCATGCCCCGTCGGCGGCGTCACGACGACATTTCGGAAGGCCATCTTTGGGCCATCGAGCAAAAGATGCACAGCCTCGACATGGCCCTCGATGCCGCCAGCCTGTCGCTGACGCCGTTTCGCCCGCACTATGACGCCATCGGCGTGCTCAAGCAGCAGATGCGCGAGGCGGTGAACCTGTTGAGAGACCGGCCGATCGACTATCAGCGACCGCACGCCGCACCGATCTCAGGCCTCGTGCCGCCCCAAACTTTCAAGAGAAGCTGATTGATGACATGGCGAGACGGTCAGGGACGTCTGGCAGGTCGGCGGACGCATCCATTTCCGTTGCACCTGGGGTCGGCTAACGGCCGGCTGCTGGCGTCAAATCCAGGTAAGGCGAGTCTCGCAGGTTGAGGTAACCTGTGACAGCGGACCCAGGCTTTCGAGCTTTCGAATTAAGGGCGTCGTCAAAGCGGACATCGCCGACCTTAGCACTTTGTCACGATCTAACAACCGACCTGCCGTCGGGGTGTCTCAGTTCGAAATTTCCTGACAGAGGGATACCGGATCATGTCCCGGGCTGTGGTGTAGCTGGCGGCATTGGTCGCCGAGCTCTCCGGCATGGGCCGGGCTGATCAGCGCGCCACGGCTGGCAGGCTGATGAGGGGATCATCACTCATCTGGCTGATCGTCTCAAGGGTCATATAGCGGGCTCGCTGGACGGCCCACTCATCATTCTGTTCGAGCAGCAGCGCCCCGACGAGGCGCACGATCGCATCGTCGTTCGGGAAGATTCCGACGACCTCGGTGCGTCGCTTGATCTCGCCGTTGAGACGCTCGATCGGATTCGTCGAGTGGAGCTTGGCGCGATGTTCCTTCGGGAAGGTCATATAGGCCAGCACGTCGGGCTCGGCGTCATCCATGATTGTCGCCAGCTTAGGGACCTTGGGCCGGATCTGATCAGCGACGGCGCGCCATTGGGTGCTCGCGGCCTCGGGCGTTTCCTGGGCGAAGGCGGTGGCGATGAAGGCCGAGACGACCCTGCGGCCGCTCTTGCCGGCGTGCGCCAGCACGTTCCTCATGAAGTGGACGCGGCATCTCTGCCAAGTGGCGCACAGCACCTTGGTGACGGCCGCCTTGAGACCTTCATGTGCGTCTGAGACGACGAGCTTGACGCCGCGCAGGCCGCGGCGGGTGAGCTTGCGCAGGAACTCGGTCCAGATCGGCTCGGCCTCCGAGGCGCCGATCTCCATGCCAAGCACCTCGCGCCGGCCGTCTGCGTTGACGCCGACGGCGATGATGACGGCGACCGATACGATGCGCCCACCGCGGCGCACCTTTAGGTAAGTGGCATCGATCCACAAGTATGGCCAATCGCCCTCGATCGGCCGCTCGAGGAAGGCTTTCACCTTGCCGTCGATCTCCTCGCACAGCCGCGAGACCTGGCTCTTGGAGATGCCGCTCATGCCCATCGCCTTGACCAGGTCGTCGACCGAGCGCGTCGAGATGCCCTGCACATAGGCTTCCTGGATGACGGCGGTGAGCGCCTTCTCGGCCATGCGGCGCGGTTCGAGGAAGCCCGGGAAGTAAGAACCCTTCCTGAGCTTGGGAATGCGAAGTTCGACGGTTCCCGCTCGCGTTTCCCAATCCCGCTCGCGATAGCCGTTGCGTTGAGCGAGCCGCAACGGGGTCTTCTCGCCATAGCCGGCACCGGTGGCCGCGCCCACCTCCAACTCCATCAGCCGCTCGGCGGCAAAGCCGATCATCTCGCGCAGCAGATCGGCATCCGGGGTCTTCTCCACGAGCGTGCGCAGGTTCATCATGTCGTCGGTCATCGGTGGTCCTTCCGAAATGGGTTGGCGTCAACAACCAAACCCTACCGGAAAGCGCCGATGACCACCGACAGGCCGCTCACTCGCTACAGCACAACTAACGGCGCGCTCGCGAGCGGCTTCATAACCCTCAGCTACACCACCTGATGGGACACGA